>CP147996.1:0-3112500 GCA_045291535.1 Neorhizobium sp. EC2-8
TCACCGAACCGATCAGGAAGCCGATTGCGGCGAGCATCGTCGTATACCGCCAGTACCAGCGGCGGGTCGTGCCGGTGACAAGGCGCGTATAGGCTTCATGATCCAGCCGTCGTTGTCGTGATGGTCTTCCATCCCGTCTTCGGGGCTCATCAGATAGGCGGCCATCAGCGGCGTGATCAGTCGCGCCACCGCGAGCGAGAAGAACACCGAGAAGGCGACGGTCAGGCCGAACTGGATGAAGTACTGGCCGGGAACGCCCGGCATGAACGAGACCGGCACGAACACGGCGATGATCGTGAAGCTGGTGGCAATGACGGCGAGACCGATTTCGTCTGCCGCCTCGAGCGCCGCTCGATAGGGCGTCTTGCCCATGATATGCCGCGCGATGTTCTCGATCTCGACGATCGCGTCATCGACGAGAATACCGGTGGCGAGCGTCAGCGCCAGGAAGCTCACGAGGTTCAGCGAGAACCCCATGATGTCCATGATCCAGAAGGTCGGGACCGCGGACAGCGGCAGGGCAACCGCCGCGATCAGGGTGGCGCGCCAGTTCCTCAGGAACAGGAACACCACGATGACGGCAAGGATCGAGCCTTCCATCAGGGTGTGGAGAGCTGCCTCGTAATTGCCGTAGGTGAAATAGACCGAGTCATCGACCATTTCGATCGCGACGTTCGGATTGCCCTGGCGAACCTTATCAAGGCTGGTGGCGACGGTTTCGGCGACCGAGACTTCGCTGGCGCCCTGGCGCGGAACACCGCGAAGGTGACGGATGGCGTGCCGTTGAAGCGCGAGAAGGATTTCGGCTCCTCGTAGGTGTCGGCGATGTTGCCGAGCTCGGCCAGCTTGACGAACTGGCCGTTGGGCAGCGTGATCGTGGTGTCGGCAAGCTGGGCGACGCTACGGGCATCGCCGAGCGTACGGATGGTCTGTTCGTTGCCGGCCACCTGGCCGCGGCCCGAACCCAGATCGACGTTGGTGCCGCGCAGCTGGGTGCTGACATCGGCAGCGGTAATGCCGTAGGCGTCGAGCTTGGCAGGGTTCAGCGAGACCCGGACTTCGCGGTCGGAGCCGCCGTAACGGTCGATACGGCCGACGCCGGGCTGGCCCTGCAGGGCGCGCTTGACCGTGTCATCGACGAACCAGGAGAGCTCTTCGAGCGTCATGTTCGGCGAGGAGACGGCGAATGTCTGGATCGCCTGGCCTTCGACGTCAACCTTGGTGACGACGGGTTCCTCGATGCCGGCTGGGAGGTCGCTACGGATCTTGTCGATCGCGTCCTTGGTGTCCTGCACGGCCTCGGGGGTCGGCTTTTCGATGCGGAACACGACGACCGTCTGCGACTGGCCGTCCGTTACGGTCGATTGGATCTCATCGATGCCGCTGATCGAGGCGACAGCGTCCTCGATCTCCTTCGTCACCTGCATTTCCAGTTCGGCGGGGCTGCCCCGCTCTGGGTCACGGTGATCGATACGACCGGAACGTCGATATTCGGGAAACGGGTGATCGGCAGCGCGTAAAACGACTGGATGCCGACAATGAGCAACAGGGCAAAACCGAGCAGCGGCGCAATCGGGTTGCGGATCGACCAGGCGGAGAAGTTCATGCGGCTAAACCTCAGTTCGCAATAGCGGCGGGTTCGGCCGGGACCGGGGCGATCTTGTCGCCGTCCCGGACGAAGGCGCCAGCCTTCGCAACGACCATGTCACCGGCGTGAAGACCGCTGACGACCTGCACGAAACCGCCATCCTGGATGCCGGTTTCGATCTTCACCTGCTTGACGACATTGTCCTCGACCTTGCGGGCGGTGGAGCCGGTCCGACCGGTGGTGACGGCGGAGAGCGGAAGCGCCAGAGCATTGGCCTCGCGAATGACGATCTCGGCACTGCCATACATGCCCGCGCGTGCGCCGTTTTCGTCGTCGATGACGATATGCACGGCGCCGAGGCGGGTGACGGGATCGACCGTCGGGGAGACGAGCCGGACCTTGCCCTCGATCTTCACCTTGCCGCCGGCAACCGTGACGATCGCCTTCTGGCCGGCCTTGATCTTCTGGATGTCGGTTTCGGAAAGGTCGGCGACGAGTTCCGATCGCGCCGTCCTTGATGATCGTGAAGAGCGGATTGCCGGTGCCGCTGGCAATCGCGCCGACCTTGGCATTGCGCACCGAGATCACGCCGGCGACGGGCGCCTTCACGCCGGTCCGGGCGAGCTTCAGATCGATATCGTCAATCTGCGCATCGACGACCTTGATGTCGGATTCACCGACCGTGACAGCCTGTTTGGCGGCGTTGAGCCGCGCCTGCGCAACCTCGACGGCCGCAGATGCCTGTTCGAGCTGCGATACCGTGCCGGTGCCGCTCTGGCTGAGTTTCTGGAGGCGGTCACGCTGGCGGATCGTGTCGGCGACGTTGGCCTGAGCCTCGATCACCTGCGCCTGATATTGCGCGACGGCGGCCCGAGCCTTCGCCTTGTTCGCCTGGAGCTGGCTCTTCTGGAGAAGCAGCGCGTCTTCGTTCAGCGTGGCGAGCACGCTTTCGGCCTTCACCTCGTCGCCGACATCGGCATTCAGCGTCTTGATCGACAGGGCATCGACGAGCGGCTGGACATAAACCTCCTCGACGGGCCTGACCGTGCCGGTGGCGATGACGCGATCGACGAGCGGCTTTTCGACCGCTTCGGTCACAATGATCGAGGGCAGCTTGATTTCCGTCTGCACCGGGGCGGCCTTCGCCGGCTCCTGCGCAAACACGAGATTTGGATCGAAGGCGGAGCTTGCGGCGAACGCGACGCCTGCAACCAGTGCGAGCCGGAGAGCCGGGTTACCGGCAGGATAGGTGAACTTGCGAAACATGCGATTACTTTCAAATTGAAGGTAAGGGGCAAATATTCCGCTGGGAACCGCTCCGGTCACGGCACGCCCCCTCAGCGCACGATAACCCGGATCAAGGTGGTAACCGCATAAAACGGTTACAAGACCGGCAGCGAAAGATTCATCAACGATACACTTTTACGTGTTTGCGTTGCACAAATCAATCCGCCGCCGTTATGGGACGAATGAGTTTTAGTTATGATTTGAGTGAGAAAAATTAAAAAACGCGCGACCGTGAGCCGCGCGTTCTATTTCGGAGCACGACAGGCAATTATTATTTCAGTGCCGCGTCGGTAATTTCGCTCGTATAGGCGCCTTCCGGCTTCTTGGTGATGATCTTCTGATCGAGCAGTGCCTTGACCGTGCGGTCATAGGTTGCGGTGTCGAGCTTGCCGGTCGCGGTGCCGATCAGCTTGGCCACTTCGCCCATCATACGTTTCTGGTGGTTCTCGTCCTGGCCGCCATTGTCCATGACGATCCCGGCGGCTTCCGCCGGGTTGGCGATAGCGTATTTCCAGCCCTTCATCGAAGCGCGGACGAACTTTACCATGGTCTCCTTGAACTTCGGATCCTTGAGCTTGGTATCCATCACGTAGAGGCCGTCCTCGAGGAGGTCGTTGCCCATGGCGGAGAAGTTGAAGACGGTGGTGGTCCGGCTTGAAGCCGGCATCGATCGCCTGCCAGTATTCGTTATAGGTCATGACCGAGATGCAGTCCGCCTGCTTCTGGATGAGCGGCTGCACGTCGAAACTCTGCTTCAGCACGGTCACGCCGTCCTTGCCGCCATCGGTCTTGAGGCCGAGCTTGTTCATCCAGGCGAAGAACGGATATTCGTTGCCGAAGAACCAGACGCCGAGCGTGTGGCCCTTGAAGTCGGCTTCGGTCTTCACCGGGCCGTCCTTGGGGCAGATCATCTGCAGGCCGGATTTCTGGTAGGGCTGGGCGATGTTGATCAGCGGCACGCCCTTTTCGCGGGCAACCAGGGCGCCGCCCATCCAATCGACGATCACATCGGCACCGCCGCCGGCGATCACCTGTTCGGGGGCGATATCCGGGCCACCCGGCTTGATGGTGACGTCGAGGCCCTCTTCCTTGTAGAAACCCTTGTCCTTGGCGACGAAGTAACCGCCGAACTGGCCCTGCGCCACCCATTTCAGTTGCAGCGTCACCTTGTCGGCGGCAAGAGCCGCCTGGGCTGCGGCAAGCGACATAGTGCCCGCCATCAGTGCAACGAGAATTTTTCTCATGTTTTTTATCCTTCCCTCTGAGGTTTGCCGGTTCCGTCGAAGCGGGCCGGATTTCAGCGCCTAACCACCGCGGTTAGACGGATGCCAAAACGTCGTCGCTCTTTCGCCAAGCGCCACGACACCATAAAAAACCGATCCGACCAGCGCTGCAACAGCGATTTCGGCCCAGACCATATCGACATTCATGCGACCGATCTCGGTCGAGATCCGGAAGCCCATGCCGACGATCGGCGTGCCGAAGAATTCCGCGACGATCGCGCCGATCAGCGCCAGCGTCGAGTTGATCTTCAGCGCGTTGAAGATGAAGGGCATGGCGGCCGGCAGCAGGTTTATCAGCGTCTGCCAGTAATCGGAGGCGTAGGAGCGCATCAGATCGCGTTCCATGGCGCCCGAGGCTCCAAGCCCCGCCACGGTGTTCACCAGCATCGGGAAGAAGGTCATGATGATCACGACCGCCGCCTTGGATTGCCAGTCGAAACCGAACCACATGACCATGATCGGTGCGACGCCGATGATCGGCAGAGCCGACACCATGTTGCCGATCGGCAGCAGCCCGCGGCGCAGGAAGGCGATGCGATCCGCCAGAATGGCGACGACGAAGCCGGAGGCGCAGCCGACGACATATCCGAACAGCACCGCCTTGAAGATCGTCTGCTGCACGTCGGCCCAAAGGATCGGCACCGAGCCTGCGAGCCTTGCGCCGATCGAGGAGGGCGGCGGCAGGATGATGAAGGGAATGCCGGCGCCGCGTGTCGCCGCTTCCCAGAGGATCAGGATCCAGGCGCCGAAGATCGCCGGGATCAGCAGCCGCAGGAACGTGTCGCCGGCCTGGGATTTTGGGCGGATGCCGGAGAGCACCGTGACGCAGCGCCACGCGAGCAACCAGCAGGTCGCGACCAGCAGGAAGAAGGCCAGCGTCGCCTTGCCTTCGTTGCCGGCGATGCCCGCGAGCAGCAGCCAGACGGCAAGATGGGCCGCGATGAACAGGATCGCTGCGAGGAGAGGCGGGGAGTTGGTGAACGAGACCAGGGCCGCACCGGCGACGAGCACGGAGATCACGGCGACGGTGCCGGCGCCGAAGGGCGAGGGGCGTCCGCCGCCATCAGCGGCAGGGAGGCGAGGGCGGCGAGGCAGAGGATGAGGGCAAGGGCGCCCTGCCAGGAGCGACGAACCAAAGTCATGCCGGCCTCCCACCCATCGAGCGATCGACGATTTTCGCGATGATCCCGACGATGGTGACCAGCAGTGCCGCAAGCACCGAACCGGCGATCAGTGCCGCCCAGATATCGATCGTCTGGCTGTAATAGGCCCCCGCCAGCAGTTTCGATCCGATACCGGCGACGGCCCCGGTCGGCAGCTCGCCGACGATCGCGCCGACGAGGCTTGCGGCGATCGCCACCTTCATCGAAGTGAACAGGAAGGGAATGGACGCGGGTACCCGGAGTTTCCAGAAGGTCTGATTGCTGCTGGCATAATAGGTGCGCATCAAGTCGAGTTGGATGATTTCCGGTGAACGCAGGCCCTTCACCATTCCGACCGCGACGGGGAAGAAGGACAGATAGGTGGAGATCAGCGCCTTGGGGAGAAGGCCGGTAATGTTGATCGCGCCGAGAACGACGATGACCATCGGCGCGACCGCCAGGATCGGCACGGTCTGCGAGGCGATGATCCACGGCATCAGGCTGCGGTCGAGCGCCTTCAGATGCACGATGCCGATTGCGATCAAGATGCCGGTCAGCGTGCCCATGGTGAAGCCGAGGACGGTCGAAGAGAGCGTCACCCAGGCATGGTAGACGAGGCTGCGGTTGGACGTGACGCTGCGCAGAAACGTGTTCTCGAAGACGTTGCTGACCACCTGATGCGGCGCCGGCAAAATCGGCTTCGGCTGCGCCATCGTCTTGCCGATGAATTCCATGGTGGTGGAGGTGACGTTCGCCCGCCGGTCGAGATCGCGCTGGAACGGCGCGTTCATGAAATAGGCGGCGACGTACCAGACTGCGACAATGGCGATGAGGATGGTGAGGACGGGGACGATGCGGGATTTGAGGGTCGGGTTTCATGCGAACTCCTTCTTCAGAAACGGCGCGACGTGTTTTTCGACGGTCGTGAAGACGTGGTCGGGTCCGTCGAGAACTTGATCGTTGTCGAACCTCAAGACCGTAAAACCTTGGCCTCTTAAAAGGCATCTCTCTTTACATCATGTCGGCGACCATGGTCGGTCTCATGGCTGTCCCCATCCACTTCCACGACGATGCGCGCTGCAAGCCATGCAAAGTCGGTGATGTAAGGGCCGATCGGTGTTTCGCGCCGGAAGCGGGCGCCATGGGGCCGGAAATCGCGGAGCATGTTCCACATTGCGGATTCGGCTTTGGTGAGTTCGCGGCGGAGCGCTCTGGCGCGTGTTCTGGTTTGGGGAGCGATGTTGGAGTGCGGCATTAGATTGCTCCTCGATCGTCAGGGAAAAAGACCCGCAAACCCCTCCCCACAAGGGGGGGCTTAACCTGCGGCGGCCTTCTCATTCCCTTTGCGGCGGTGCGTCTTGATGTAAGGGTGTTATGTGGCGGGACGGTGCGGCCCGAAAGTCCCTCCCCTTGTGGGGAGGGGTTGGGGAGGGACTTGCCTCCGCAATACCGGGGATGGGCCTCCTGCATCCGCAAACCTTCACTCCTCATAACTATGCCCCGCCCTCAATCCCTCGCGCACCCGATGCGCAATCTCCAGAAACTCCGGCGTCTCGCGGATTTCGAGCGGGCGTTCCTTGGGCAGAGTCGATCGATCACGTCCGTCACTCGGCCCGGACGCGGCGACATGACGACGATCTTCGTCGAGAGGTAGACTGCCTCGGGAATGGAGTGGGTCACGAAACAGATGGTCTTTTCGGTCCGCGCCCAGAGCTTCAGAAGCTGCTCGTTCAGGTGATCGCGGACGATCTCGTCGAGCGCGCCGAAGGGTTCGTCCATCAACAGCAGGTCGGCGTCGAAGGCGAGCGCGCGGGCGATCGAGGCGCGCTGCTGCATGCCGCCGGACAGCTGCCAGGGGTATTTCTTGCCGAAACCGGAAAGGTTGACGAGGTCGAGGGTGCGGTCGATACGGGCTTTACGGTCCGCCGCCGAATAGCCCATGATTTCGAGCGGCAGGGCGATGTTCTTTTCGATCGTGCGCCAGGGATAAAGCGCCGGCGCCTGGAAGACGTAACCGTAGGAGCGCGACTTGCGCGCTTCCTCCGGCGTCATGCCGTTGACGGTGATCTCGCCGGCCGTCGCCTTTTCGAGGTCGGCGATGACGCGCAGGAAGGTGGTCTTGCCGCAGCCGGACGGGCCGATGAAGGAGACAAAATCGCCCTTGTTCACCGTAAGATCGACATTCGACAGCGCATGGACGGGTCCGTCACTGGTCTCGAAGGTGAGGCCGAGCTTGCTGGCCGAGACGACGGAGGATGGAGCATTGTTCATCGGCATTTCGGCATCGGTCCCAGTTTGGTGCCGTCCGGGAAGCTGACGGTGTAGCCCTTGGCGGATTTGGTGAGCGTCGCCGTGTCTTCCGGCCCGGTTTCCCCTTCGGCATCACATTGCGCCTTGATGGTAAAGCCGTTCGCGGTCTTTTTCGCCGCACCCTTGAATTCACAGGCGGAAACGGAGGTCGTCACGCCTTCGTCGTTCAGCAGCAGAAAGTCGTCGGCGCCGGACGATTCGCGGTCTTGGCATAAGTGCAACCTTCCTTGCTACCGTAAGCGCCATCGAGGAAGGTCGCGGCCTGGGCCGGAATGGCGACCGACATCGCGGCAAGGACCGCCGATGCAATAGTAAGGTGAATCGTATTCCATGACATTTCTCGAAAGTCCCCCATTCAAGTCCGTGTGCGAAGCGTACAGTATAGACGCCGCCATTGCGCAAGCTATCGATCACTATGTTTGCGGGAGCCCTCTCTTTTCGTTTGTCCGGCTCCTGTCCCCGCGCCGCCATGATATGCTGGCTGCGGATCCCGTTCGACAGAGGAACTTGGCAATGGACAGCGCATCAAAACCTACCTGCCGCGTCGTGAAGCCGGGCGCTGCCTATGCCGGCAAGCAGGGCTTGAGCTATTTCGAGGGGATCGCGGCGGAAACGGTCGGCTCCAAGGGCATCTGCATGCATCTGCTGACGATTCCGCCGGGCGCGCGTGCCAAGGCGCATCTGCATGAAACCCATGAGACGGCGATCTACGTACTCTCGGCTCCGCCGTCACCTGGTATGGCGACCGGCTGGAGGAATGCGCGGAGCTTTCTGCCGGCGAGATGATGTATATCCCCGCAGGCGTGCCGCACCTGCCGGCCAATATTTCCGACGCGCCCTGTTCGGCGGTGATCGCCCGCACCGACCCGAACGAACAGGAAAGCGTGGTGCTGCTGCCGGAGTTGGACGGGCTGGTGAAGGGGTAGCGGCCGGGGCGGCGAGTTCGTGGCGGCACCCCTCTGTCCTGCCGGACATCTCCCCTCAAGGGGAGATCGGAGAGTAGCGAAGTCTCGCTCTCGGCAGAAACTGGAGTTTGCCGAAACCAGTTCGAATTCGATCGAGAGGGAGCGAAATTGGCGCGGCATATCGATCTCCCCCTTGAGGGGAGATGCCCGGCAGGGCAGAGGGGGTATGCCACGAAGAAGACATCGGTTCCTGTTCAGACCCCACTGGCCGGAATGCCCGTGCGTTCCACCTTGCGGGGCGAGGTCAGTTCCTTCCAGGTCGATAGCGCCTTGTTGACCGCAGGATAAGGTTCGCGCTTGACGAACTGGCCATGGCCTTCCTGTGTCTTGACCGCCCCGTCCTCGATCGCCACCACGCCGCGGGTCAGGGTGTAGCGCGGCAGGCCGGTCACTTCCTTGCCTTCGAAGACGTTGTAGTCGATCGCCGACTGCTGGCTCTTTGCGGTAATCGTCTTCGTACGCTTCGGGTCCCAGACCACGATATCCGCATCGGCCCCGACCAGGATGGCGCCCTTCCTCGGATAGACGTTGAGGATTTTGGCGATGTTGGTGGAGGTGACGGCGACGAACTCGTTCATGGTGATGCGGCCGGTTGCGACGCCATAGGTCCAGAGCATCGGCAGGCGGTCTTCGAGCCCGCCGGTGCCGTTCGGGATCTTTCGGAAATCGCCGGCGCCGGTGCGCTTCTGCTCGGTCGTGAAGGCGCAGTGGTCGGTCGCCACCACCTGCAGCGAGCCGGAGGCAAGACCCGCCCAGAGGCTGTCCTGATGCTGCTTGTTGCGGAAGGGCGGGCTCATCACCCGGCGGGCCGAGTGGTCCCAGTCCTTGTTGAAATATTCGCTCTCGTCGAGTGTCAGGTGCTGGATCAGTGGCTCGCCGTAGACGCGCATGCCGTTCTGGCGGGCGCGGCGGATCGCTTCATGGGCCTGTTCGCAGGAGGTGTGGACGACATAGAGGACGCCCGCCATGTCGGCGATGATGATGGCGCGGTTGGTCGCCTCGCCCTCGACGGAGGCGGGACGGGAATAGGCATGCGCCTCTGGCCCGTTATTGCCCGCGTCCATCAGCTTGGTCTGCATGGCGGCGACCACGTCGCCGTTTTCGGCATGCACCAGGGGAGGGCGCCGAGCTCGGCGCAGCGCTGGAAGGAGGCGAACATCTCGTCGTCGTTCACCATCAGCGCGCCCTTGTAGGCCATGAAATGCTTGAAGGTGTTGATGCCGTGATGGGAAACGACCGCCTTCATCTCGTTGAAGACCTGCTCGCCCCACCAGGTGACCGACATGTGGAAGGAATAGTCGCAATTGGCGCGGGTCGCCTTGTTGTCCCAGCGCTTCAGCGCATCCAGCAATGACTGGCCCGGCTCGGGCAGGCAGAAATCGACGACCATGGTCGTGCCGCCGGCGAGTGCCGCGCGCGTGCCGCTCTCGAAATCGTCGGCGGAATAGGTGCCCATGAACGGCATTTCGAGATGAACATGCGGATCGATGCCGCCCGGCATGACATAACAGCCGGCTGCATCCAGCGTGGTGTCGCCGGAAAGGTTCGGCCCGATTTCGATGATCTTGCCGCCATCGATCTTCACGTCCGCCTTGTAGGTCAGGTCGGCCGTGACGATGGTTCCACCCTTGATGACTGTGGTCATTGTTATTCCCCTGTCTTTTCAATTTCGGTGAGATTTGACGGATAGTAGCGCGCTGCGTCGCAGCGCTCGGTCATTTGACCGTCCAATGCGGCGAATATCGTGTCCAGCACGGCGCGTCGTTCACGGGTGATCTCGTGGTTCCAGAAGCGCAGGACGGAGTAGCCTTTGACGTTAAGCCATCGTGTCCTTGCTATATCGGATTGGCTTTCTGCGTGATGGAAGCCATCGATTTCGACGATCAAGCGTTCTTCGCGGCAGATAAAATCGACGACATAAGGTCCAAGAGGAACCTGGCGCGAAAACTTGTAGCCGTTCAGGAGGCGGTTTCGCAGCTCGCTCCAGAGGCGGTATTCTTCTTCGGTTTCATTTTGGCGAAGCCGGCGAGCTTGCGTTGTTTTTCCGGGGCGCCGTTTGGTAATGTCATCTGCTGGCATGCTGCGCACCCTCATCCGACCCTTCGGCCACCTTCTCCCCGCTGGGGAGAAGATATTTCTTGCCTTGCCGTTTCGAGCCCTTCCTGAACCTCGCATGCAACGATGTGGATTTAAAGGTGCCAGCGCGGCGCACTCCCTCTTCTCCCCAGCGGGGAGAAGGTGGCCCGAAGGGTCGGATGAGGGGAGCCCATCGAAGATGAGCCACTGTCCATCAAAGATGCGGACGTGTTCACCGACAAACGCATCAGCTCACTCCACAATCTCCGCCGTCTCCAGCACGGCATGGAACAGCACATCCGCTCCCGCCGCCGCCCATTCCTTGGAAATTTCTTCCGCCTCGTTGTGGCTGAGCCCGCCGACGCAGGGGCACATGATCATCGTCGCGGGCGCCACCCTGGCGGCCCAGCAGGCGTCGTGGCCGGCGCCGGAGATGATGTTCATATGGCTGTAGCCGAGTTTTCGGCCGCTTCGCGGACACGGCCGACCAGGACCGGATCGAAGGTCACCGGGTCGAAATGGCCGACCGCCTCGACCGAACAGCCGACGCCGAGCGGTTCGCAGATCTCGGCCGCCTGTTTCTCGATCGCCGCCCGCATGCGGTCGAGCTTTTCCTGGGACGGCGTGCGGATGTCGATGGTGAAGACCACCTTGCCCGGCAGCACGTTGCGGGAGTTCGGCGAGAAGAACACCTGGCCGACGCCGCCGACGGCGCCCGGCTGTTCGGACATCGCCACCGCCTGCACCATTTCGAGGATGCGGCCGAAGGCGAGGCCGGCATTGACGCGCAGGTTCATCGGCGTCGAGCCGGTATGCGCCTCGCGCCCGGTCAGGGTGAATTCCAGCCACCAGAGGCCCTGGCAGTGGGTGACGACGCCGATCTGCTTGTTTTCGGCCTCGAGGATCGGCCCCTGTTCGATATGGTATTCGAAATAGGCGTGCATCTTTCGGGCGCCGACCTCCTCGTCGCCGAGCCAGCCGATCCGCTTCAGGCTCGTCGCCATAGGTCTTGCCTTCGGGATCCTTGCGGCCATAGGCGTAGTCGATCGAATGCACGCCGGCGAAGACACCGGATGCCAGCATGGCCGGCGCAAACCGCGCGCCTTCCTCGTTTGCCCAGTTGGTGACGACGATCGGGTGCTTGGTCTTGATGCCGAGGTCGTTCATGGTGCGGACGACTTCCAGCGCGCCGAGCACGCCGAGAACGCCGTCATATTTGCCGCCGGTCGGCTGGGTGTCGAGATGGCTGCCGACATAGATCGGCAGTGCGTCCGGATCGGTGCCGGCGCGGGTCGCAAACATCGTGCCCATCCTGTCGACGCCGACGCTCAAGCCTTCTGCCTCGCACCACGTCTTGAAGAGGTGGCGGCCTTCGCCGTCGGCGTCCGTCAGCGTCTGGCGATTGTTGCCGCCGGCAATGCCGGGGCCGATCTTCGCCATGTCCATGAGCATGTCCCACAGACGGTCGCCGTTGATGCGCAAGTTCTCGCCGGGTGCTGCCACCATTTTTTCGTCCTCGCCTGTTTTCCAAGTCCACCCGTTGCGGGTGGCATGCTTTTCGTTCCCGTCGGCCCTTTGCGCACCCCAAAAGATGCATTCGAAGATCGGCATTGCGTTTATTCCGCTTGTCGCCGATAATTTGACCGCTTGGTAAAACATTACTATTTCCACCGCG
This sequence comes from Neorhizobium sp. EC2-8, assembly GCA_045291535.1. Lineage (GTDB taxonomy): Bacteria > Pseudomonadota > Alphaproteobacteria > Rhizobiales > Rhizobiaceae > Neorhizobium. Next base: position 12,327 of record CP147996.1, read on the forward strand.
CCACTCAAGACGAAAATCACGAAAAATCCAGAGGAATTTCTACAGCGCCGGGTGGACGCGAAAGAGGGCAAGGACAGGCATGGCCATCCCGAGGGCGGCGAAGACGCAGAGACGAACGCGCATCCAGGGGAGAAGGAGGAGCGCATCCTCGAAGCGGCGCTCGACGTGTTTTCCCAGAACGGTTTCCGCGGCGCCACGATCGACCAGATTGCCGAGGCGGCCGGCATGTCTAAACCCAACCTCCTCTATTATTTCCGCACCAAAGAAGCGATCCACCGCCACCTCATCGACCGGGTGCTGTTCACCTGGCTGGAGCCGTTGCGCGCCTTCGATGCGGAAGGCAATCCCGATCGGAAATCCGCTCCTATATCCGCCGCAAGCTTGAAATGGCCCGAGATTTCCCGCGCGAAAGCCGGCTTTTCGCCAATGAGGTGCTGCAGGGCGCGCCGCATATCGAGGATGAGTCAAAGGCCCCTTGAAGGCGCTGGTCGATGAAAAGGCGGAGGTGATCCGCGCCTGGGCGCGGTCCGGCAAGATCGCCAAATGCGACCCCTACCACCTGATCTTCTCGATCTGGTCGACCACCAGCATTATGCCGACTTCGACGTGCAGGTGCGCGCCGTGCTCGGCCAAAATTATGCGGGCGAAGGCCGTTTCGAGGATGCGGCGCGGTTTCTCGAACAGCTCTTCATCGACGGGCTGCGGGCGCGCCAGAGCTGATCTTACGGAAACGAAAAACGCCGGCGCTGAGGCCGGCGTTTTCCAATCTGGCAATTGCCGAGCCTTGTATCAGGCGGCAGCGGAAGCCCGGTTGGTCGGGACTTCTGCGATCGTCTTCAGAACCTGGGAAGCGATCTGGTAGGGGTCGCCCTGGGAGTTCGGACGGCGGTCTTCCAGGTAGCCCTTGTAGTCGTTCTTGATGAACGAGTGCGGTACGCGGATCGAAGCGCCGCGGTCGGCAACGCCGTAGGAGAACTTGTTCCACGGAGCCGTCTCGTGCTTGCCGGTCAGGCGCTTGTCGTTGTCCGGGCCGTAGACGTTGATATGGTCCATCAGGTTCTTGTCGAAGGCAGCCATGAGCGCTTCGAAATAGTCCTTGCCGCCGACGGTGCGCATATATTCGGTCGAGAAGTTGCAGTGCATGCCCGAGCCGTTCCAGTCGGTGTCGCCGAGCGGCTTGCAGTGATATTCGATATCGATGCCGTACTTTTCAGTCAGGCGCTGCAGCAGGTAGCGTGCCATCCAGATCTGGTCGGCGGCCTTCTTGGAGCCCTTGCCGAAAATCTGGAATTCCCACTGGCCCTTGGCCACTTCGGCATTGATGCCTTCGTGGTTGATGCCGGCAGCAAGGCAGAGGTCGAGGTGCTCTTCGACGATTTCGCGGGCGACGTCGCCGACGTTCGAATAGCCGACGCCGGTGTAGTACGGACCCTGCGGAGCAGGTAACCACTCTCCGGGAAGCCCAGCGGGCGGCCGTTTTGATAGAAGAAATATTCCTGCTCAAAGCCGAACCAGGCGCCCTCATCGTCGAGGATGGTCGCACGGGCGTTCGAAGCATGCGGCGTGACGCCATCCGGCATCATGACTTCGCACATGACCAGCGCACCGTTGGTGCGGGCCGGATCGGGATAAAGCGCAACCGGCTTCAGCACGCAATCGGACGAGCGGCCTTCGGCCTGCATGGTCGACGAGCCGTCGAAGCCCCACAGCGGCAGCTGCTCGAGCGTCGGGAAGGTGTCGAATTCCTTGATCTGCGTCTTGCCACGCAGGTTCGGTACCGGGGTGTATCCATCGAGCCAGATGTACTCGAGCTTATACTTGGTCATATTTTATCTCTCAGGCCGTGACGTTCATGGTTGAGTCATCCTGAGGAAGCGGCATCGCGACGATACCGTGCCTCCGGGGTACCTAGGAGAACGCATTTCCCGTGCCAGTTTGAGCGCCCGCACCGCTTTTGAGTTAAAAAAGTGTGAACGGTGACTCTTCGATGCAGGCTGAGAAGGTGGAAAGACCGGCGTAGATAAGGTCTCATGAAATCCGCGGAGTTTTGAAGGTACTGTGCCGATCGCTCGGAACCGAGGTCGTTGGCACACGTTTCCTCGGTGAAGCTTAGAGACAGCAAAATAGATCGCCGGAACCTCGTTGCCGCTAATTTAGCGCCTAGCGCGAGTCCTAGAAATGATATAAAATAGTGCAATAAGCACAAAAAATGTGCAGCTTTGTGCTCTGTGCGTGTTTGAATGCACTTTTGAAGTTAGGAGACGATAGGATGACAATTCACATCCATCGTGAGTCAGCAACCATCTATCAGTTCCCGGTCCGTCCGAGACGGCGGTTGGATGACGGCCGAACCGTGCCGACCGGAATTCATGATGTCGCCTTGAGCGTCGTCGATACCAATTGCTGGTATCATGACGACGCGGTGCGCGATCCGAGTCGAAGAACGACCAGCCGAAGCCCTGCTGAGCCATGGATGAAGAAAAGGCCGCGCCATTGATGACGCGGCCCCAATTCCTTCGATCCGTATTGTCTTCAAAAAGCGAATAGCTTCAGCATCGCGTAACCGAAGGCGGCGATGAACAGCCAGCCGAATGCGCCGAGCGCGAGCGGTCGCCAGCCCTCCGCTTTCAGTTTGCGGATGTCGGTCTGGAGACCCATGGCAGCCAGCGCCATGGACAATAGAAAGCTCGTCGTCGTCACGAGCGTCTGGCTCACCCCTGCCGGAATGGCCACAGCACTGTTGACCAGCATCATCCCGATAAAACCGAGCACGAACCACGGCATCGGCGCCGAGGCCTTCGATGGGCCTTGCGCGCCGGAGCGCATGGCGAGCGCGAGCGTCATGATCAGGGGCGCCAGCATGACGACGCGGGCGAGCTTGGAAACGGTACCGAACTGGCCGGCGACGTCGCCGCCCTGGAAGGCGGCGGCCACTACTTGCGCGACTTCATGGATGGTCGAGCCGGTCCATAGTCCGTAACCGCGGGCATCGAGACCGAGCGGGGCGGCGAGCAGTGGGTAGGCGAGCATGGACAGCGACCCGAACAGCGTCACGCAGGCGACCGCATAGGCCACATGTTCCTGCTTGCCGCGCACCACCGTGTTGGCGGCGATGACGGCCGAGGCGCCGCACACCGATGTGCCGGCGGCGATCAGGTCGGTTAGAGATTTATCGACACCCATTGCCCGGCCGACGAGGCGGATCGCCACAAAGGTGGTTGCAAGCGTCAGCGCCACCATGGCAAGGCCGGCGCCGCCGAGCGAAAGGATCTGGCCCGCCGTCACCTGCAGGCCGAGCAGCACGATGCCGAAACGCAGGATGCGCTTCAGAAAAGCCGATGCCGGGTTCGACAGCCGCCGGAACCGGCATGGCGTTGCGGATCAGCATGCCGAAAACGATCGAGAGAATGAGCGGGCTCAGCGCCATCCATCCGCTCAGGTTGCGGATGGTAAGGAGAGCCGTGGCGATCGCGGCTGTCAGGAGAAGTCCGGGAAGAAGCTGGACGAGAGCCGGCCATTGAGTGAGGAGGAGAGGGGCTCTGTTCTGCAGTCGGCAGGATCGGCTTCATGATTTTTCCGCGGTCTCTGGATTTGTCGAAAATCATTCTCTCTTTTACAAAAACACAAATCCAATCGATAAGTTTTCTGATATCGTTCGATAAAAGCGAATGGTTTTCACCGATGACCCTCGATCAGCTCCGAATTTTTCTGGAAGTCGCCGCCCGCGAACATGTGACGCGCGCGGCCGAGACGTTGAACCTGACGCAGTCGGCGGTGAGCGCGGCGATCTCGGCGCTGGAGGCGCGGCACGCGGTGATCCTGTTCAATCGGGTCGGGCGGCGGATCGAGCTTACCGAAGCGGGAAAGCTCTTCGTGCCGGAGGCGCGCGCCGTGCTGGAGCGGGCGCAGACGGCGGAGCATGTGCTCGCCGATCTGGGCGGCTCGGCCTCGGGCATCCTGCGGGTGCACGCCAGCCAGACAGTGGCGAGCTATTGGCTGCCTGCCCGGCTGGTCAGCTATCACGAGCGGTTTCCGCGCGTCGATGTCAGGCTCACCGTCGGCAATACCCAGAGCGCTGCCGATGCGGTGCTGACCGGGGCGGCGGGCTCGCCGTCGTCGAAGGAGGTGTTCCTCGTCGGCCTGAAGCGCCGCAAGGTGGCCGAGGACCGGCTGGTCCTGGTGGTCGGCAGCCGTCATCCCTGGGCCGACGGGCGAAAGATCCGCTCGAGCGATCTTCTCGAAACCAACTGGATCATGCGCGAACAGGGTTCCGGCACGCGTTCCGCCTTCGAAGCGCAGCTCACCAATCTTGGCATCGATCCGCAGTCGCTCTCCGTCGTCCTGGAAATGCCGTCGAACGAGGCGGCGATGGCGGCGGTCGAGGCGGGCTTGAGCGCCACGGTGATTTCCAGCCGCGCCGCCTCATCCCATTCCTTTTCCGGCCGCCTGCACGTCGCCGACTTCCCGATGCCGCTCCGGCAGTTCTCGGCGCTCTTTCACGGTGAGCGTCATGTCACCCGGGCGCTGCGCGCCATGCTCGACTTGCTGAACGAGCCGGTTGACGACAACACCCCTTGATGGCCCCAAAGCGCTTTTGACGCCTCGTACACTTCTTCTCGCATTTCTGTGAACGATAAAATTTAAATCGTTCAATTTTATTGAACGCTACGTCCGCAACTTGCTCTCTATCGCTTGGGACGCGCTTGCACCATTTACATCATCAGAAGCACGGCAACGAGCTTCGAAAGACAAGATCGAACACAGGGGGCCTCGAGAAAACTCGGCTCCGACACATGCAAGGAACAAGACAATGACCAGAATTTCTTCCGCTATCGCCGCAGCCTTGATCGCTTCCGCTTCGCTCGGCTCCGCCGCTCTTGCCGAAGGCGACTATTACCAGGGCGTCCAGAAGAACGCTCCTTCCGCTTCTGCCACCGTCGATCGCCTCAGCACCGGCAGTATCGGCCAGACCGCAGACGCCCGGAAGGTCAACATCCCGGCCGACGTCAACAGCGGCGACTATTTCGACGGCGCAAACCGCCCGAACTAAAAATTGTTCGAGGCCTGAAACTGAAATCCATCCGGCTCCGTATCTCACACCGAACGTAACGCAGACCGGACCCAAGTCCAACACAACTCAAAAGGACGACGACAATGACCAAGATCACTTCCGCAATCGCCGCAGCTTTCATCGCTTCGGTTTCGTTCGCCGGTGCAGCTCTTGCTGATGAAGGCGACTATTTCCAGGGTGCCTCCAAGGCTTCCTCCGCGGTCGATCACATGCAGACCGGCAGCATTGCCAAGGGCCAGCAGAACGTCAGCCAGATCCCGGCATCCGTCGGTCGCGGCGACTACTACGAAGGCGCAAATCGCCCGAACTAATCGCAGCTCATTCAAGACACCGAAACAACTATCCGCAGGCCAGGTCGCAAACTTTGAAGCCGCGGAACACTCTGAAAGGACTACCATCATGACCAAGATCACTTCCGCAATCGCCGCTGCCTTCATCGCTTCGGCTTCGCCTCCGTCGCTCTCGCTGCTGAAGGCGACTATTTTGAAGGCGTCTCCAAGACTTCCGCCACGGTCGATCAGGTCCAGACCGGCAGCATCGGTCAGAAGGCTGGCGCCCAGGCGGCCAACATTCAGGCCGACGTCAACAGCGGCGATTATTTCGACGGCGCAAATCGCCCGAGCTAACCTGCATCGCATCCCAGACGAAGAAGGCCCGGCTAACCGCCGGGCCTCTTTGTTTTTAAGGGCATGCCTGCGTGGGACTGCCGTCGCTCCCGCGCGGCTTGAATGCCAGGCGACATGCGTCTCTCGCCGGTCAATCGCGATCCCTGAAAGTAGTGATCCCGATGGATACCGTCATACCGGCCGGATTCCAGGCAGCAGTTCTTGAAACCGCCTCCGCGAACCGCAGGGGCAGGGGTCGTTGCGGCCCAGCTTTTCGGTCAGTTCGACATCGCCGTGCACGAATTGCGTGCCGGTCTTGACCCGTGTTTCGGATGGGTAGGACTTGCGTCGCTTGGACGTGACCTCAAAAGCTCACGTCGTGGAAGAGCTTGCGTGACATGGTAGCCTCCTCATGTTTGGAGCGTTGCGAATGGCAACGCCGCCTCCTAGCCACCTTTCGCGCTAAAGTCGAGGAGCCCTTCCGAAAATCTCGCTGCGTATTTTAGGATATGCTATAATCCCGGGATCAAAAGAAGTCTTGGGAGGTCGAACTCATGGAAAGACTGCTTTTCAGGAATATGCGTCCACTCTACGGGTGGCTTTTCATCGGTGTCTGGTTTGCCATTCTCGGGCTGATCAGCTGGGTCTTCTTCCGAAACGGCGGCATCGCCCAGGAACCGTTCAGGGCACTCATCACCGCTTTCTTCTGGGGCCTGGGTAGCTGGCTGGCGTTCGGAGCGCTTGCCCGGCCGATCGTCTCGGTCCGGCAGGGAAGCGATGGCAGCTGGATCGTCATTCGCCGCTGGCTCTGGACCCATGACGAGGAGCGCATCGATCCCAACCGCCTGCCGCCTCCGACCATCGATGCGGAAAGCGACGGCGAGGGCGGCATGCACTACCACTGCCTTCTGCAGACGCCGGAACACGGTTCGGTGGAATTCAGCGAACACCTCAAGCTGGACAAGGCCGCCCTCGCGCGCGACCGGATGGCTTTCCTGATCAGGAGCGCCAGAACGAAAATGCCGCGGCCGAGCCGACCGCGGCAGATCTCTGGCGAAAGCCGGGTCGTCCCGATAGGGAGGCCGCTATTCGGCCGGGTTTGCCATCGTCTTTCCCCGATAGGGAAGGATATGGATATCCTGTTCGCGCTTGCGTGCCTGAGCGATATCGAAACCGTTCTGCATCCGCATAAGGGTATCCATCGACACGCCAAACGCCTTTTCGATGCGTAACGCCGTTTCCGGAGAAAGAGATGACCGCTCGTTCAGCAGCGCCGGCCTCGTCACACCCAGGATGCTCCCCGTTTCAGTCACGGAGAGTTCCAGCGCATCGAGGATTTCATGCTTGAGGAAATCTCCGGGATGGGCCGGATTTTTCATCCGAATGCCAGATGCGTCCGTCATGATCGGCTTCTAATGATAGTCCTCGTCGTCGAGGCCGACGATTTCGATCTCACTGGCATCGATCCGGAATGTCAGCCGCCAGTTCTTGGTCACGAACAGGTTCCAGGTGCCCTTGCGATCACCGGTCAGCTGATGGGCTTTCCAGCTCGGCACCGTCCGCAGTTCATTTTCGGTTTCCATCTCCTGCAGGAAGGAAATCATGCCGCGCAATTTCGGCACGACCGCCGTCGCATCATCGTCGATGACGAAGCGGCGAAGTCCCTTGTTGATGATATTCCGAATTTACGTGAAGACATATAAGCACAACCCGTCGCCCGTAAAGCGTGGCTTTACGGGCGACGGGTTGTGCTCGAGGGTTGGATTCAGGGAGAACTATTCCGCGGCCTGTCTTGCCATGGGGTTGTTCGGATGCTGGGTCCAGTTGGCGTAGGTCGGATCGACCACCTTGCCGGTGCGCTTGTCGAGGTCGCCGGCGGGCAGCGCTTCCATGGTGATGCAGTTCTCGACGGGACAGACGTTGACGCAGAGATTGCAGCCGACGCATTCCTCTTCCATCACCTCGAAATGACGCACGCCATCGACCATGCTGGTGATCGCCTGATGCGACGTGTCCTCGCAGGCGATGTGGCAGCGGCCGCACTTGATGCAGGCATCCTGGTCGATATGCGCCTTGGCGATGTAGTTGAGGTTCAGATACTGCCAGTCGGTGACGTTGGGGACCGCGCGACAGATGATGTCGTCCAGCGACCGATGGCCCTTTTCGTCCATCCAGTCGGAGAGACCGGTGATCATTTCCTCGACGATCTTGAAGCCGTAGGTCATCGCCGCGGTGCAGACCTGCACGTTGCCGGCCCCGAGCGCCAGGAATTCGGCCGCATCACGCCAGGTGGTGACGCCGCCGATGCCGGAGATCGGCAGGCCGTAGGTTTCCGGATCGCGGGCGATCTCGGCGACCATGTTGAGCGCGATCGGCTTCACCGCCGGGCCGCAATAACCGCCATGGCTCCCCTTGCCGCCGACCGACGGGTTGGGCGAGAAGCTGTCGAGATCGACGGAGATGATCGACGAGATGGTGTTGATCAGCGAGACTGCGTCGGTGCCGCCGCGCTTGGCCGCGCGGGCAGGGTGGCGGATGTCGCTGATGTTGGGCGTCAGCTTGGTGATGACGGGCATGCGGGTGTACTGCTTGCACCAGCGGACCACCATTTCGATATATTCCGGCACCTGGCCGACCGCGGAACCCATGCCGCGCTCGGACATGCCGTGCGGACAGCCGAAATTGAGCTCGATGCCATCGACTTCGGTCTCTTCGACCAGCGGCAGGATCGCCTTCCAGGCCTGTTCCTCGCAGGGGACCATGATCGAGGCGACGATCGCCCGGTCCGGCCAGTTCTTCTTCACTTCCTTCATTTCGCGAAGGTTGGTGTAGAGGTCGCGGTCGGTGATCAACTCGATATTGTTCAAACCCAGCAGGCGGCGGTCGGCGCCCCAGATCGCGCCGTAACGCGGGCCGTTGACGTTGACGACCGGCGGGCCTTCCTCGCCGAGCGTCTTCCAGACCACGCCGCCCCAGCCTGCCTTGAAGGCGCGCTCCACATTGTAGGCCTTGTCGGTCGGCGGCGCGGATGCCAGCCAGAACGGGTTGGGGGATTTGATGCCGATGAAATTGTTGCGGATATCAGCCATTGTCTCGTTCTCCCCTCAAGCCACTGCGGTTGCCGGCCGCGCGCGGCGGCTAAGGCTTTGCGATGCTTTCAGCCGCATCGCGCCCTTGAGCGACCGCTGAAACGGTCAGGTCCTCACCTGACCCGATGCAGTCGCCGCCGGCCCAGACGCCTTCGAGCGACGTGCGGCCTTCCGGATCCACGACGATCTTGCCCTTTTCGAACTGCAGCGCGCCAAGGCCCGAGGCCGAGAAAGTCTGGCCGATCGCCTTGAAGATCTGGTCGGCGGCGATGACGCCGGTCTCGCCGGTGCCGATGAGCTTGCCGTCGCGTATCGCCGTATATTCCACCTCGATGCCGGCGACATGAGCGCCATTGGGGCCGTCCTTGCCGATGATCGATTTCGGCGCCAGCCAGTGGCGGATGATGACGCCATTGGCGGTCGCCAGATCCTGCTCGTAGGGCGAGGCGTTCATGTTGTCCTTGCCGCGGCGATAGCAGATCGTCACCTCTTCGGCGCCGAGCAGCTTTGACTGGATCGCTGCGTCGATCGCGGTCATGCCGCCGCCGAGGACGACGACGCGCCGGCCGATCGGCAGCACGCTCTTGTCCTTTGCCTGGCGAAGGGCGGCGATGAAATCCACCGCATCCTCGACGCCGGTAAGTGCCTCGCCTTCGATGCCGAGGCCGTTGACGCCGGCAAGGCCCATGCCGAGGAAGACGGCGTCGTATTGCGCCGTCAGGTCGGAGAGCGAAAAGTCCCGGCCGAGCGCCTGGCCGTTCCTGATCTCGATGCCGCCGATCGCGGTCACGTAATCCACTTCGCGGGCGGCGAAGTCATCGACCGCCTTGTAGGTGGCGATGCCGTATTCGTTGAGGCCGCCTGCCTGCGCGCGCTTCGAGAACGACGACCGAATGGCCGTGCATCGCGAGCCGGTGTGCTGCGGCAAGGCCGGCGGGGCCTGCGCCGACGACGGCGATCGTCTTGCCGGTTGGAGCCTTGCGGCTATAGAACTGCCGGCCCTGTTCCATGGCGATGTCGGTGGAATAACGCTGCAGCTTGCCGATCTCGACCGGCTTGTCCTCGGCGGTGTTGCGCACGCAGGCCTGTTCGCAGAGCGTTTCGGTGGGACAGACGCGGGCGCACATGCCGCCTAAAATGTTCTGGTCGAAGATGGTCTTCGCCGACCCCAGCGGATTGCCCGTCTGTATCTGCCTTATGAACAGCGGGATATCGATGGAGGTGGGACAGGCCGTCATGCACGGCGCGTCGTAGCAGAAATAACAGCGATCGGATTCAACCAGCGCCTCGTGCCTGTCGAGACGCGGGTGGAGATCGGCGAAATTCGCCTCATAATCGGCAGCGGTGAGGCGGCCAGCCTCGATCCCGGCCTTCGGACCGTTTCCCAGTCGTTCCATCCTAAGTTCCCTCTTTTATGGATTCATGGACAACTATTGGGCAAAAGGTACCACAGCAAAAAAATTTATCAAACGGTAAATTTTTGGAAATGGCGAGGCTATGTCAGGTCGCCCGATATATCATGATAAAAAGAGTCCACTTTAATCTTTACTCTGAAAATCAACTTTAATATGGTGCCGGCCATCGAGGAACCGAAGCGTGAGCGGATCGGCGGCGAGGGGCATATGGCCAAGAAGCAGAAGCACAGACACGGCAATTCCGGCGCGGAGGCCAAAGGCGCGGAAACGCGGGGACCGGGCGTGACGGACGTCCGCAGCTTTCTCTATGTCGGCGGCCGTGACTGTCAGGTGGCGCACCTGAGGGAGATCGCCAGCAATTTCGGCGCCGAACTGATCCACCACGACGGCGGACTTCGGGAGGCGGTCTCCCGTATCGACACGGTCCTGCCGTCGGTCGGCTGCGTCTTCTGCCCCATCGACTGTATCAGTCACGATGCGTGCCTGAGGGTGAAAACCGGCTGCAAGAAGTTCGGTGTCGCCTTCGTGCCGCTTCGCAACGGCTCCAAATCCAGTCTGGAGCGGGCGCTCCAGACCATGAAGGAACGCAATGATGAACGAAGAACGTCGTGACACCAGCCTTTTCATCGGCCTGCACAAGCTTGCCGAACAGAATGGCGACGGGCTGGTGCCGGAACTTTACGCGCTGCTGACAGGCCGGGCCGAGACTGCTGCGGATATGACCAATGTGGTGGTGATGCCGAGGGTTGAGCGGGGGACTATGGTGGAAGCTTCTTCGACCGAGAGCGCTCGGGTTCTGGCGTTTAAGCGGTAGAGGGCAGGCCAGAAGGTGCCTTAAACCTCCCGCACCTTCAAAAACGCTCCCGCCGCCACGATCAGCCAGCCCAGCATCATCCCTGTCCCGCCGACCGGTGCGGCCATTGGAAACAGCCGGTCGCCGAGATAGTGGCGCGAGACGAGATCGCCGGCGAAAATGATCGTGCCGAGACCCAGCACGACTGCGGCATGCGTGGCCGTGCGAAAATACCGGTAACCGAGATAGAGGCCCAGCAGGACCGGCGCATGCGCCAGGCACATGGTCGAGGCGGAGCCGAGGAACGCGGTATCGCCGCCATGGCTGGCCGCTGCCGCGAGCCACGCCCGCGGCTCCCATCAGGCCGCTCACAAACAGAATCAACGGCCGCAAATTATGGAGTCTTCCCAACGGCCTATTCCTTGTTCTGCATGTGGAAGGCCAGCCGCTCGATCGGCGGCCAGATGATGTCGCGCAGTTTCGGGTTTTCGATCGTTTCTTCCATGGCGAGGCGGAAGCAGAGCATCCATTCGTCCCGTTCCAGCGGGCCGATCGCCGCGCCGAAATGGCGCGAACGCAGCCGCGGGTGGCCATGTTTTTCCACATAGACAGGCGGACCGCCGAGATAACCGGTCAGGTAGTCGTAGAGCTTTTCCTCGCTGCCTTCGAGGCTCGGCGGATGGACGGCGCGGCAACGCGCGGCTTCCGGCAGGGTGTCCATCAGTTCGTAAAAGCGTTTCACCAGCGCCCGCACCGTCGCGTCACCGCCAATCGCCTCGTAAAGTGTGATGGTTTCGTCCGCCATGCCCGGTCCGCTCGTTCTGATCGTTCAAGCGGTGTTAGCGATCCGCGCATTAGCGGGCAAGGCGCCACGGCGTCGCAGAGAAAAGCGGCTTTTCGCGTCGCGCGGCCCCGCTTTCGTTAGGACCGTTTGACGAGGGATCGTCACTCCGATCCCGCATCCACTTCTTTCGCATCGGGTTCGGGCAGGGAACCGGCGCCGGGCGTCTTGTCCCTGTCGATCAGATGTTCCTTGGCGTGCGGCCCGGCCGGCGGATGGTTTGCCGTCTTCATGGGCTTTTCCGTGTGCTCGACGGTCTCCTGCGCAGTCCTGTCTTCAGCCATCTGTTACTCCGACGTTTTGGTTTCAGAAGGCCAACGCCGAGTGAGGATAGGAGTTCCGGATTGCGCCGATCGCCGGGATGCCGTTGCCGATCGATGGCCTGCGGATCTCTCGGAGCGTGATCTGCCTTGAAGAAAACATAAGGCGGAACCGGGGAGAGGCCCGGTTCCGCCGCTGCGCCACCCTTCTTCAGCGGCGGACCTAAAAGGGAGGGCGCTATCGTCTTGGGGTCACACCACCTTCATGGCGCCGGGGCCGGGCGTGGCGCCCGGCGGCACCTTGCCGAGGATGATCATGCCGAGCACTTCGTCCTTGGTGACGTCTTCGGTGCGGGCATGACCGACCACCTTGCCGTTCTTCATCACGAAGACGCGGTCGGCGAGGTCGAAAACGTCGTGGATGTCGTGGCTGATCAGGAAGATGCCGATGCCTTCGCGCTTCAACTGCTTGATCAGGTCGCCCACCTGCGCCGTTTCCTGGGGCCCAAGCGCTGCCGTCGGCTCGTCCATGATCAGGATGCGGGCGTCGAACAGGATGGCGCGAGCGATCGCCACCGACTGCCGCTGGCCGCCGGACAGCGCCTTCACCGGCTCCTTGAAGCGCTTGAAGTTGGGATTGAGGCGCCCCATCACCTCGCGGGTGCTGGCCTCCATGGCGACGTCGTCGAGCGTGCCCCATTTGGTCTGCAGCTCGCGGCCGAGATAGAGATTGGCGGCGGCATCGACATTGTCGGCAACGGCGAGCGTCTGGTAGATCGTCTCGATGCCGTATTTCTTGGCGTCGCGCGGGTTGCGGATATCGACGGTCTCGCCATTGATCATGATGTCGCCGTTGTCACGCTTGTAGGCGCCCGACAGGACCTTGATCAGCGTCGATTTTCCGGCGCCGTTGTGGCCGAGCAGCGCCACGACCTCGCCAGGGAAGAGATCGACCGAGGCATTCTCGACAGCGTGGATCCCGCCGAAGGAGATGGAAATGTTCTTCATTTCCACGAGCGGAGTGGTTTGTTCCGTCACGATGAAAACTCCTGTTATTTGGCGCGAGAACGATAGACGGTGTCGAGCCAGACGGCGGTGACGAGCACCATGCCGACGACGATGCGCTGGAACGGCGAGTCGATGCCGAGCAGCACCATGCCGGACTGAAGCGACTGCATGACGAGCGCGCCGAGCATGGCGCCGGCGATCGACCCCATGCCGCCGGCAAGCGAGGTGCCGCCGATGACGGCAGCAGCGATCGTATAAAGCTCGTCGAGTTCCCCTTGCGCATTGGTGGCGGCGTTGAGGCGGGCAGTCGAGATCGCTGCGGCGATGGCGCAGAGCATGCCCATCAGCGCGAAGATCTTGACCGTCACCCAGCGGGTCTTGATGCCGGCGAGTTCGGCTGCCTCGGGATTGCCGCCGATCGCGAAGACGTAGCGGCCGAACCGCAGGCGGGTGGCGATGAAGGTCATGACGATGCCGACCGCGATCGCCATCAGCACCGGAATGGCGATCCCCTGCGAAATGAACAGGCCACCTTCCGGCCAGGCGATGTTGTTCGCCTCGGCATAACGGCGGGCGATGTTGATCGGCCAGAAATAGTTGTTGGCGATGGAAACCGCGCCGAGCACGATGATGCAGCCGAGTGCGACGAGCACATATTCCGCCCAGACCGGCCGGCGCGGGAAGGAGAAGCGCTTGCGCTGGCGGCGGGCATTGATGATCGCCGCGATGATGGCAAGACAGGCGAGGATGCCGACGATCCAGGCTCCAGGTGGCGCCGATCGAGCCTTCCGTGCCGCCGCCCATCAGGCGGAAATTGACGTCCATCGGCGCAACCGTCTGGCCGCTCGTCACGAACCAGGTGGCGCCGCGCCAGATGAGCAGGCCGCCGAGCGTGACGATGAAGGAGGGCACGCCGAGAAAGGCGATGATGATGCCATGCAGCGTGCCGATCAGCGCGCCGATGACCAGCCCGCCGGCCAGCGCGATGATCCAGATGGCCGGGTGATCGAAGCCGAGCATCTCAGGCAGAAGCCGTGCCTGCAGCACACCCATGATCATGCCGGTGAAGCCGAGGATCGAGCCGACCGAAAGGTCGATGTTGCGGGTGACGATGACGAGCACCATGCCGGTCGCCATGACGGCGACCGAGGCGGTCTGCACCGAAAGGTTCCACAGGTTGCGCGGCGTCAGGAAAAGGCCGCCTGTCAGGATATGGAACCCGAACCAGATGATCAGCAGGGCGCCGATCATGCCGAGCATGCGGGTGTCGATCTCGGTGGCGCGGAAGAAGCGGGCAACGATATTGCCTTCCGCCTGTCCTGCCGCTCCCGATGTCTTGGAATTCGTTGTGGACTGTATTGTCTCGGCCATGATTCGCCGTTCCCCACTTTAGCGAGGCGCTTCGGCTCGAAGATGTCGAGCCGGATCACGCCTGCGCGACGTTCAGCCGCCGAGTAACCCGCCGGGGTCCCTTTACGCGGCCGCGCCATCTTACGCCGAAAACCGACGCCGCGGCAGAAGTGCTGCGGCGTCGGTGAGTTTATCGTCTGCGGACAGCCATGCGTTACTTGCAGGCAGCCACGGCACCGGCCTTGACGCCCTGGCAGGCTTCAGCCTTGCTGATCCAGCCCGCCTCGATGACGACGTTCAGGTTGTCCTTGGTGATCGCCTGCGGCTTCAGGAAGACCGACTGCATCTTCACCTTCTTCGGACCGCCTTCGAAGGTCTGGACGCCCTTGATCTCGGTCAGCTTCTTGCCGCCGGCAAGCGCCAGAGCGATTTCAGCGGCGTTCTTGCCGAGTTCGCGCGAGTCCTTCCAGACGGAAACCGTCTGGGTACCCAGCGCGACGCGGTTCAGGGCTGCCTTGTCGGCGTCCTGGCCGGACACCGGAACCGAGCCGGCAAGGCCCTGGGCATCGAGGGCGGCAATCGCGCCGCCAGCGGTGCCGTCATTGGAAGCGACGACAGCATCGACCTTGTTGTTGTTCTTGGTCAGGAACTGCTCCATGTTCTTCTGGGCGTTTTCCGGCTTCCAGCCGTCGGTATAGGCTTCGCCGACATTCTTGATCTTGCCGCCGTCGATCGCGGCCTTCAGCACTTCCATCTGGCCGGCGAACAGGAAGTCCGCGTTCGGATCGGAAGATGAGCCCTTGATGAAGACGTAGTTGCCTTCAGGCTTTGCCTTGAAGACGCCCTGTGCCTGCAGGCGGCCGACTTCCTTGTTGTCGAAGGTGATGTAGAAGGCGGCCGGATTTTCGATCAGGCGGTCGTAACCGACGACCGGAATGCCTTCGGCTGTTGCCTTTTCGACAGCCGGGCCGATGGCGCTCGAATCCTGCGCCAGAACGATCAGGGCTTTGGCGCCCTGCGAGATCAGCGACTCGACGTCGGTGAGCTGCTTTGCGGCGGACGACTGGGCATCAGCGGAAATATACTTGGCGCCGGCAGCTGCGAGTGCCTTCTTGATGGCGGCTTCGTCGGTCTTCCAGCGTTCTTCCTGGAAGTTCGACCACGAAACGCCGACGACCAGATCGGCCGCCATGGCGGCGGTATGCATGGAAACGAGGATGGCCGCGCCGGCCATCAGCTTTACGAATGATCTCATAATGTCCTCCCGAGTGACGGCGGATGGGCCTTAGCCTCCGTGCTCTCCCCCGCCAGATAACCTGCCGGAGAAAGCGTCAAAGCTTTTTCTCGACAGTCGAGAAATTAGATGTCAGAGATTCCAGGGGCTGTCAATCGGCTCTTGTGGAGGACAGGGCACTGCCGTATCGACAGACGGAATGAGGAGGCGGCAGCCGGTATGTTGGCGAAATCGAGCACGGAACTGGTCCGGCAGCAGAACAGCGCGCTCGTGCTGTCTGCGTTGCGTCGCCATGGCCGGCTCGCGCATACGGAGATCTCCGATGCGACCGGGCTGGCGTCGGCCACGATCTCCTCGATCACCGCCGATCTGGAGCGCGCCCGCATCATCGAAAAGAGCGAGCAGCAGGCGACCGTCGGCCGGGGACGGCCCCGCGTGCTGTTCAGCCAGCGCCGCAATTGCGGTTATCTGATCACCGTCATCATTTCGTCGGACAGCATCCAGTATTCGCTGGTCGACTATGCCGGCACGCTGCTCGACCGGTTCACCGAGCCGCGCGACGAGGGCGGTACGGCGGCCTTCCTGGCCGCCATCTCGGCGGCGCTGGTGCGGGCCGTGGAGCGCTCGCGGATAGATCGGGGCAGCGTGCTGCTGGTTTCGGTCAGCAGCAAGGGACTGGCGCATCCCACAGAACCGGTGCTCGTCTGGTCGCCGGTCTTCGGTTCGCAGCCGGTCGATTTCGCCGCGGCGCTGAAAGACGGCTGGCAGGCCAAGGTCATCCTCAACAACGAGACCCTGCTCGTGGCCGGCGCATTGCTCGAACGCGAAGTTAAGACGCAAGGCGGAGGCGAGCCGGTTCTCGCCGCACTTTCGCTCGGTCACAGCATCGGGCTCGGGATCGCGCGCCGGATCGCCAACGGCGTCCCGGAAATCTCCGCGCCGAATTTCGGGCATATGCTGCATATGCCGAATGGCGGGCTTTGTCGCTGCGGCGCGCGGGGCTGCGTCGAGGCTTATGCCGGTTTCTACGCCATCTTGCGCGCGGCCTTCGAAGTGCCGGTGGATACGATCCCGGCAAAATTCGTGCCGGTGGCGGAAATCGACAAGATCGCCACCCGGGCCCGGCAGGGCAATCGCATGGCGCAGCTCGCCTTCCGCCATGCGGGTGCTGCGCTCGGTTTTGGTCTCTCCAGACTTCTCAGCCTGCATGGCCATATGCCGGTTTTCATCACCGGCCCCGGCACGCGCTACCAGGACCTGCTGCAGGCGGGCATAGAGGAGGATGGCGCAGACGCATGTGGTGCGGCTGGGCGGCATGCCGGCCCTGACCGTCGTGCCGGACGAACCCGCGCTGGTGTTCGAGGGCCATCTCAACCTTGCATTTTCGATCGTAGACCAGGATATCATCGGATCACGCCAGAATATGCAGGTCGCCGGCGAATGACGGGCGGCGAATGACTGGTCGGGAGTGAACCATGATCGATCCGAACCATCCCTTCTACGAACCGCTCTGGCGACGGGTGCTGATCCCGGCGGTCTGCGCTGCCTGGGCGATCTTCGAACTGGTCGCCGGAGAACCGTTCTGGGCGGTCATCGTCGGCGCCCTGGGCGCCTATGCGGCCTACAAGCTGTTCATCGAAAAGAAAGCCGCCGGTCGAAAAGCCGGCCGACGAACCGCACGACTGAACCTCCATCCTAACGCCAGAACAGGCCCTTGATCGCGGTGTCGATCAGCAGGTTGGCGGTCTTCATGCGGGTATTGGCATTTTCCCGGAATTCCGGCGCGACGCCGTCGGGATGGTTGGCCTTGGCGAAATGCCGGCGCTTCTCGGCAAGCGTCGCCTCCGTATCGGCGGAGGTGATGCCAAGTTCCGCGGCGATCTCCTCGGTGGTCAGCCGCAGCAGGTGGGCGGGAATGACCGGCGCCGGCGGTAGCTCTTGCGGTTGCGGTGCCGGCGACTGCCGCTCCAGCTCGATCTCCGCCACCTCGGGAAGGAAGGCGAAATAGGCTTCGGTCCCGGTGGCGGTCACAGCCGGGCCATCATCCGTCGGTGCAACGAAACCCATGCCGAGCCCCTTGATGCGGAAGCCCGTGCCGGCCTCTTCGGCCTCGTCCTCGCCGTGCTCTTCCTTCAGCCGCGTCAGCACCGACTGGAAGACCGATTGCCCAAACAGCATGCGCCACCTCTTTTATGGGGCGGGACTAGACCACGCGGAGATGGCGTCGGGCTTGCGGGCAATTGAATGACGCGTGGAATGACTATATTCATAGAAATGTGTACAGGAGATATAGTCATGACAGCAAAGACTATTGCTGCTGCGGAGTTCAAGGCGACCTGCCTTCGCCTGATCGACGAAATGAATGAGAGTGGCGAACCCATCACGATCACAAAGCGGGGCCGGCCGGTTGCTGTCCTGACACCGGTTGTCGATGCTTTGCACGAGAAGAAAGGCATCGTCGGGGTTATGAAAGGCTCCGTCCTCCGCTACGATGATCCATTCGCTCCGGCCATTGACCCCAGCGAGTGGGAAGCTCTGAAGTGATTCTAGCTGACACGCATGTCGTCGTCTGGGCGGTTGAAGAAAACCGGCGTCTTGGCGCCAGCGCTCTTAGATTGCTCGGTGACGCGGCTGAAGCAGATGCGCTGTTCATATCCGTCATAAGCTGTTGGGAAATCGCGTTGCTGGCTGAACGAGGCAAACTTGCGCTCAGTCTGGAAGTCGGCTTATGGATCGAGCGAAATCTTAACAGGCCGGGCGTGCGGTGGGCTCCGCTCGAACCGGCAATCTCAGTCGACAGCGTTCGCCTGCCTGGAAGTTTTCACACCGATCCGGCTGACCGATGGCTTGTGGCGACAGCGCGCCACTTCGGTATTCCACTGTTGACTGTGGACCGCGCGATCCTTGCCTATAGCGTCCAAGGTCATGTTGCGACGATCGACGCCTCGCTCTGATCTGGTCTTTTGAAGCGCTGGCTTGCAGCTTCTCATCCTTGGCTTTGCGTCTGCCCCTGCCCATTCTGGCTCTGCGTCTGCCCCGCTGCCACCGTCAGCGAAACCTTGAGGTTCTCGCCGGCCGGGCCGAGGCGTATGCCGGAGACGGGGCGCAGTCGCGGTAGCAGAGGCCGGAGGCGACTCGCACATAGCTGTCGTTCGGGCAGATCTTGTTGGAGGCGTCGAAGCCGACCCAGCCGAGGCCCGGCAGGTGCACTTCCGCCCAGGCATGGGTTGCCGCTTGCTCGGTTGCCCCCTCCATCAGCAGGTAGCCCGAAATATATCGGGCCGGGATGTCGAGCAGGCGCGCGGCCGAGATGAAGATATGGGTGTGATCCTGGCAGACGCCGGTCCTGGCCTCCAGCGCCTGTTCGGCGGTCGTCTCGGTGCCGGTCGCACCTGGCGTATAGGCGACGGTCTCGTGGATCGTTTCCATCAGCGCATGCATCCTGGCAAGTTCGCTGTCGCCGGTCAGGCTCCTGGCGAGTTCGCGGATGAGCTTGCCGGGTTTGGTCAGCGCCGTTTCGCGCAGGAACAGCCAGAGCGGGCAAAACCCCTGGTGCGGGCCGAAGACGCCGGCGCGGTCCTCGGTCTCCACCTCGCCGGACGCGGTGATGCGGATCGTGTGCTCGGTGCCTTCCACCGAGACGAGCTCGACGCGGTTGCCGAACTGGTCGGCATAACCCGCCTCGATCTTGGCGCCATCGACGGTGATCGACCAGTTGATGACCTTCTGGCCGGGGCTGTCGGTCGGCGTCAGCCTGAGCCGCTGGAGCGAATAGGGCACCGGCTCGTCATAGAGATATTCGGTCGTGTGGGAGATCTTGAGCCGCATGTGCGGTAAATCCTGTGCCTGTTGGGCCTACTGGTAAAAACGGTAGCCTTCGGTGATTTCGGCGCTGAGTGGTTGTTGCGGCTGACGAAATCCTCGAGAAACTCGTGCAGGCCGTGATCCATGATATCGGCGATCGAGCCGCGCTTCAGCGTCGAGTGGATCGCTGCCGCCGTCTCGTGGGCCTTCACCCGCTCCCCATAGGTTTCCCCTAGATAACCGAGATTGCTGACGATCTTTTCGTAACAATAGGCGAGCGAACGCGGCATCTGGACTTTCAGGATGAGGAAATCGGCAATGTTGGCGGATTGATATTCGCCGTCATAGACCCAGCCGTAGGAACGGTGGGCCGAGACCGAGCGCAGGATCGATTCCCATTGGTAGTTGTCCAGCTTCGATCCGACCTGGCTGATCGCCGGCAGCAGGACGTAATATTTCACGTCGAGAATGCGGCTGGTATTGTCGGCGCGTTCGATGAAGGTGCCGATGCGCGAGAAGTTGTAGAGGTCGTTCCTCAGCATCGAGCCATGGAAGGCGCCGCGGATGAGGCCGCAGCGATGCTTGATGACGTCGATCAACTCCGGCAGATCGGTCTGTTTCAGCTTGCGGGAGAGCCTGGCCTTGAGGTCGATCCAGCATTCGTTGGTCGCCTCCCAGGTCTCGCGGGTCAGCGCCGTGCGCACCATGCGGGCGTTGTTGCGCCCGAATTCGATGCAGGACATGACGCTCGACGGATTGGCCTGGTCGCGCAAGAGATAGTCGATCGCATCGGCCGCCGTCAGTTCGGCATGCACTTGCGAATAGGCTTCGCGCACACCGGCACTTTCGAGCACGCCGTGCCAGTCCTCGTCGGAGGAGCCGGCACGGGTCAGCGAGACGCGCAGGCCGGCATCGACGAGACGGGCGATATTCTCGGCCCGCTCGATGTAGCGGAACATCCAGTAAAGGCCGTTTGCAGTTCTTCCGAGCATGTCTCTACGACCTCAATCTTCCAGTACCCAGGTGTCCTTGGTGCCGCCGCCCTGGCTGGAATTGACCACCAGCGAACCCTGTTTCAGGGCCACGCGGGTCAGTCCGCCGGGGATGATCTTCACCTTGTCGGAGACGAGCACATAAGGGCGCAGGTCGGCGTGGCGGGGCGCGATCCCCTTGTTGACGAAGATCGGCACGGTGGACAGCGCCAGCGTCGGCTGGGCGATGTAGTTGGCGGGTTTGGCGGCCAGCTTCTCGGCAAATTCGGTGCGTTCCTTCTTGCTCGCCGTCGGGCCGACCAGCATGCCGTAGCCGCCGGACCCGTGCACTTCCTTGATGACCAGTTCCTCGATGTGCTCCAGCACATATTTGAGGCTGTCGGGCTCGGAACAGCGCCAGGTCGGCACGTTTTCGAGCAGCGCCTTGCGGCCCGTATAGAACTCGACGATCTCGGGCATGTAGGAATAGATCGCCTTGTCGTCGCAGATGCCGGTGCCGGGGGCGTTGGCGATGGTGATGTTGCCGGCCCGGTAGACGTCCATGATGCCGGGAATGCCGAGCGCGGAATCCGCACGGAAGGTCATCGGGTCGAGGAAGTCGTCATCGACGCGGCGGTAGAGCACGTCGATCGCCTCGTAGCCGCGGGTGGTGCGCATCTTGACGCGTCCGTCGATGACCCTCAGATCGGCACCTTCGACGAGCCTCGACGCCCATCTGGTCGGCGAGGAACGAGTGTTCGTAATAGGCCGAGTTGAAGATGCCCGGGGTCAGCACCGCGACGCGAGGCCGGCCCTTGCAGCCGGGAGGGGCGAGCGAGGCGAGCGACTGGCGCAGCAGTCGCGGATAGTCTTCGACGCGCTGCACCTTGTTCATGGTGAAGAGTTCCGGGAACATCTGCATCATGGTTTCCCGGTTTTCCAGCATGTAGCTGACACCGGACGGCGTGCGGGCATTGTCCTCCAGAACGTAGAACTGGTCCTCGCCGGTGCGCACGATATCGGTGCCGACGATGTGGGTATAGACGCCGCCGGGCGGCTTGAAGCCGATCATTTCGGGCAGGAAGGTGACGTTCCTCTCGATCAGCGCGCGGGGAATACGGCCGGCCTTGATGATCTCCTGCTTGTGGTAGATGTCGTCGAGAAAGGCGTTGAGCGCCAGAACCCGCTGCTCGATGCCTTGCGCCAGCTTGCGCCATTCACGAGCGGAAATGATGCGGGGAATGATGTCGAAGGGGATGAGCTTTTCGGAACTGTCCGCATGTCCGTAGACCGCGAAGGTGATGCCCGTCTTTCGGAATATGTTTTCCGCATCCTGGGTCTTGCGGATCAGGTGCGCAGCGTCCTGACTGGCATACCATTCGTGGTAGGTCTTGTATGGCGGGCGCGGAAGGTTTTCCGCAGTCAACATTTCATCAAATGCCAAAGGCGCATTCCCCTTTTTGGCCATAAGAGTACAACAGTGAAGGCAATGCAAGAACTGTGCGCAATTGGCGGAAAAGATTTCCGCGCGTCAAAAAATACAGTTTCGACGCTCCCCCGCCAGTAAATGCGCTGATTCCGGCGCTCGGCAAGCTCCCTGCTTTAGGAGGAGGCGCATAAGTCTCCTGCCTTGAAAAACATCAGTTGCCCAAGCGCTGATCAAATGTCGCCGGCTGGCATCGATTCCGCCTCTGTTTGCAAATGATCGCGCGTTCCGGGTCCCTGAAGGCTCCCAAGATCGGCTGCTTGACAGAAATTCGACCGCTCGGCATAAAGAAACCGGACGTGCAAAAGTCACTGCCCGGTAGGTAGTCCGGGTGACGCTTTGCGTTCGTATAAGGGTTCGCTCATGGGGAGCGGGCACAACCTGTACGTCCTTTTCCGATACGGAAGAGGAGCGTCCTATGCCTAAGCTGAAAGTTATGATTGCCGGTGCCGGTCTCGGTGGGCTTTGCCTTGCGCAAATGCTGCGTCGCAGCGATGTCGAGGTGGAAATCTTCGAACGCGATGCGAGTCCCTGGGATCGCCCGCAGGGCTATCGCCTGCATATCGACCGGGATGGGGTGAATGCCCTCCGGGAAGTCCTGCCGGACAATCTCTACCGGCTTTTCGAAGCGACCGCGATGCGGCCTTTGCCGTTCACGACGATCGTCGATACGGGCCTCAAGGAGTTGCGGCGGATGCCGAGCGGCGGGCATGACAAGTCGCCTAGCCACTGGCTCGCCGAGGGCGCTGCGCAGCACGTCAACGTCAACCGCGCCACCTTGCGGCATATTCTTCTGACCGGCCTGCAGGATGTCTGCCGCTTCGGCGCCCGGCTGCTGCGCTATGAAACGGATGCCGAAGGGGTGACCGCCGTGTTTACGGACGGCAGCACCGCACGGGGCGACATTCTGGTCGGCGCCGATGGGATCCGTTCTGAGGTGCCCCGGCAGCGCCTTCCCGAGGCGCGGATCATGGATACCGGGGTGCGCGCCATCTACGGCCGCATTCCGATCGAACAGGCTCGGCGCCTGTTGCCCAAGCAGGTTTTGGCTGACGTCTTCACCGTCGCTTCCGACGATCGCCGGGTGTTCCTCGGACTGGGACCGGTGGTTTTTCCGAACCGTCCGAACGTCGCTTCCGACAAGTTCGCTCCCGAGGCGGGTCTTTCCAGCCAGGACGACTATGTCGTCTGCATCATTGGCGGCCGCCGGGAATATTTCGGCAGCGACGACGCCATGCTGCGAGAGGCCGGCAGCCAGGCCCTTCAGGCGCTTTCGGGCAGGATGCTGGATGGCTGGCCCGTCGCCGCCAGGGCTGTTCCGGCCCAGGGAGATTCGACCTCCTTCTTCTCGATCGAGATGCATACGAGCGTGCCATGCGATCTCGGAGAGACTTCTCGCGTGACGCTTCTCGGCGATGCGATCCATGCGATGACGCCGACGCTCGGTCGAGGGGCCAACGTCGCCATGCGCGATGCGGCGCTGCTCGGACATGCGATCGTCGCCGTCGAACGTGGCGAGGTCGGCCTTGCCCTGGCACTCAATGCCTATGAGCGGGAGATGACCGGATATGGTTTCAGCGTGGTGCGCGAGTCGGCCTCCATGGGGCAAAGGCTGATGGGGCAGGATCCGCTTCCGGCGTAAGGATCTCGCCCCTCTCTCAAACGCCGCTCATCGCAATCATCAGTTTTTCTGCTTTGACGACGAAACGAGGTGGGAATAAGCCAAGCGGCTCCCATGAAAACGGCCCCTGCCGAACTCTGCGCCGGAAATCCCCATCATGCTCGATCGCCTGGCTCCGGCCCTCTTCGTCCTCCTCTGGTCCACGGGATGGATCGTCGCGAAATATGCGGCGAAACATGCCGATCCGCTGACGTTTCTGGCCGGACGCCATGCGCTCGCCGCCGCGGCGTTTTTGGCGTCTGTCTGATCACGCGAGCAAAATGGCCGAAGAGCCGTGTCCAGATCGGGCACGCGATGTTCTCCGGCGTGTTCCTGCACGGGCTTTATCTTGCGGGCGTCTGGTATGCGATCGGGCAGGGTGTGCCGGCCGGTCTTTCCGGAATCATTGCCGGGCTGCAGCCGCTTTTGACCGCCATGGTCGCGCCGCTTTTCCTCGGCGAGCGCCTCGGGCCCTGCAGAAGGCTGGCCTGGCGCTTGGTTTTGCCGGCATTCTGATCGCGATCTCTCCGCAGCTTCTCGACGTCTTCGAACGCGGGCTGGCTGGACTTGCGGTTCCGGTGCTGATCAACCTCGTCGCCATGACGTCGGTCACCTACGGCACGCTCTACCAGAAGCGCCACCTGCAGGAAGGCGACCTGTTCTCGATCGCGACCCTGCAATTCGTCGGCGCGCTGATCGTCACGATCCCGCTTGCGCTCAGCCTTGAAACCCTCCGCTTCGACTGGACGCATGAGGCTATCTTCGCGATGGGCTGGTCGGTGTTCGGCCTGTCGATGGGGGCGGTCGGCCTGCTGCTCTATCTCATCCGCCGCGGCCAGGTATCGCGCGCCGCCTCGCTCATCTACCTGATGCCGCCGGTCGTGGCGATCGAGGCGGCCATCCTGTTCGGCGAACCGCTGACCTGGCCGATGATCATCGGCACGGTGATCGTGGTCGCAGGCGTCTATATGGTGAACCGCAAGGGGAGTGCTAAGGCCGGTCCGCGCTAGAGATGAGCGGGCTATCGGCCGTTCAGAGCAGGTATATCAAAACCGTTATCGTCAACACGAGCGCTATCAACAGAGCAAGATTGAGAAGCTCCATACGGAACGCCGCCCTGCGGGAAATGACGGTATAAAGATCCTTCTGCCGCTCCGCGAACTCGCGATCGTAGTTTCTGTTTCCAAGGCGTCTATGCGGAATCGTGGCTCCGACCAGACCGCATGCACCGAGAAGCAGGAAGACGATAAAATATGTCATCGCGAAACTCCTTCTCTCGCATCCTAGCACCGAGCGTCAACGAAAGGAATGGCGAGGGAACCTGGAACTTCTAGGGCATTCCATTGACCGCGCCCCTTGATCCTGCCGCATGAGCAGGTGAAACGCAGCCGCAAAATCAGAAGCAAGACGCAAAAGAGGCCGCAAAAGCGGCCTCTCGGGATGTTTTCGAACAATCGCTGCGGCTTTAAGCCGGACGGCGCTTGCGGCCCTGCTGGCCGCCATTGTCGTTGCCGAACTTTACCGGGCCGCGGTTGTCGCCGTTTGCCGGACGGGCCTGGCCGCCGTTATGCGCCTTGCGCTGGGCGCCCGGTTCATGGGCGCCGTGTGCCGCGTGGCCGGCCGGAGCACCATTGCCCTTACGGTGTTCCTTGCGGGGCTCGGTGCGGGCCGGACGGGCTTCGCCATTCTGGGGCCGAACTGCTTCTTGGCCGGGCGGAAATCCGAGGTGGTCGCCAGGTCGTTGTCGGCTTCGAAGCGCGGAGTCACCTCGCCGCGACGCTGACCGCGGAATTCCTCGTTGCGGCGGTTGTCGCGCTGCGGACGATCACCATGGGGACGGGCCGGGCGATCACCACCCTCCGCGCCGTCCGTTGCGAAGAACGGCTTGCGGGCCGGACGTTCGCGACGCTCGGGACGGCCTTCGCCGCCGTTGCCGCGACCCTGACCATTGCCGCCGCGGCCGCGATTTGCGCCGCCACGGTTGTTGTTGCCGCCACGCGACGGACGACCCATGCCTTCAGGACGCTGGCCGGACGCGGTGGTGATCTCGATGCCCATCAGCTTTTCGATGTCGCGCAGCAGGCCCGTTTCATCGGTCGCGCAGAAGGCGATGGCGATGCCGTCACGGCCCGCACGAGCGGTACGGCCGATACGGTGCACATAGGCGTCCGGCACTTCCGGGAGATCGTAGTTGAAGACGTGGGTGACGCCCGGGATGTCGATGCCGCGGGCAGCGACGTCGGTGGCGACCAGAACGCGGATCTCGTTGTCACGGAAGGCCTTGAGGGCGCGTTCGCGCTGGCCCTGGCTCTTGTTGCCGTGGATCGAGGCGACCTTGAAGCCGATATGCTCGAGATGCTTGGAGAGCTTCTCGGCGCCGTGCTTGGTGCGCAGGAAGACCATGGCGCGGCCGTCCGGGTTCTCTTCGAGCGACTTCTTGAGAAGATCGGTCTTGTCGTTCTTGCCGGCGACGAAATGGACGAACTGTTCGACCTTGTCGGCAGCCTTGCCCGGAGGCGTGACCGAGACCTGGACCGGATCCTTGAGGAAGTCGGAGGCAAGATCGGAGATCGCCTTCGGCATGGTGGCCGAGAAGAGCAGGGTCTGGCGCTTGTTCGGGACCATCTTGGAGATCTTGCGCAGATCGTGGATGAAGCCGAGATCGAGCATCTGGTCAGCTTCGTCGAGGACCAGATAACGAACGGCGGTCAGGCCGATGGCACGGCGGGCGATCAGGTCCAGCAGGCGGCCGGGGGTCGCGACGAGAATGTCGGTGCCCTTCTCGAGCCTGCAGCTGCTGCTTGTTGATCGACGCGCCGCCGACTACGGCGTTGATCTTCATCGGCGTACCGCGCACGTAGCTCTTCAGGCTGGCGGCGATCTGGTTGACCAGTTCGCGGGTCGGAGCGAGGATGAGCGTACGGGTGGTGCGGTTGTCAGGACGCTTCGGGTCCTTGGCCAGCATTTCGATGATCGGGAGACCGAAAGCTGCCGTTTTGCCCGTGCCGGTCTGGGCAAGGCCGATCATGTCGCGGCCTTCGAGAAGCTGCGGGATCGCCTGTTCCTGGATCGGGGTCGGCGTTTCGTAACCAAGCGCAAAAAGAGTGGCTACGATCTGCTTGGACAGGCCAAGCTCGTGGAAATTCGTCAAGTCGAATACCTTTTCGGGGCGCCAAAAGCGTATGCCGGGTTGGCACCATGCCGTCCGGTCTGCCTTTGGCGTCAAGAACCCCGCGTGAAGTGGGAACTTGCAAGTTGGAAATTGCTCTCCAGCGCTTAAACCCTCCGGGATCGAGGGCGATCTATCTGTGCGCCTTGTTCCTTCTTCGCGGTTGTCTTTATGACGCGGGGCCAACTCACGCGGCGGCCGGAAGGTGAAAGCTGAAGTGCATTTGGTGGTTTTTCGGGCAAAAGTCAAGCGGATGTTTCGCAGTCGCGAAATGGAAAGGCTTGACGCGGTCCTCCAGAACAGCGCTCGTTTGCGTCTGCATCACAACAAAAAGCCCGTATCCGCTGGCAGCGAAAACAGGCTCTTTGGAGTGTGTGACGGCCCTTCGATCAGCGCGAGCAGACTTCGACGCGATAGGGTTCGCCATAGCGGTTGCGGCGCCATTCCAGTTCGCAGACCGGCGGGTAGTCGCGGTAATAGGCGCGGCGGTAATAAACCGGTGGCGGGGGCGGCGGAGCGTAGTCGTATTCCGGCTCCACATATTCGGGCTCGGCATAGGCCGGCCGCTGCGATCCGGCGATGATCGCGCCGCCGATGATGCCGCCGGCAAGGCCCGCGGCCACGCCCGGCCAGACGTTGCGATGGTGGCGGTCGCGGGCTTCGGCCGCCGGAGCTGTCACCGTCAGGGCGCCCGCGACGGACAGTGCGACGAGGCCGAGTGATATCGTCTTTTTCAGTGCCGACATGTTTTTTCCTTTCCTTTTTGTCCTTAAGGGGTGGAGAAATGGTCGCGCGCAAACGCGGCAGATTGATGAAGATGATTTCGAAGTAGTCTGAACGGACATTCAGCTTCACGCCGCCTTCGGTTGATTTTTATCAAGTCTCAGCAATCTCTAATGTAGATCGTGGCGAGAACATGGCGAAAGAGTGTGGATTTTCGGGCGAGGCCCATGCCGCCTAAGTCCCGGTTTTGCTCCCCGATCACGCCGGAAGCACCCCGCGTCGTGCTGAAGACGGCCCTATGTTCAGAATATCCGAATTCGACCCAGGGCTGTATTTCGCGCCCCGTGCAGGTGCTTCTGATTGACAAATGCCAGAAATTATAAGTCGTACTGTTTCTACAACACGATGTTAACACTCGCTATGGTGTTATCAGTCGATTGGGAGACAAAACGAATCGAGCCGGATATCGCCCGGCACAGGAGCGGGGAAGGTGGATACGGAAAGTGAACTCTTGAAGACGGCGTGCGAGCGGATCAACGATCTCTCGGAGCCCGCCTTCATCAAGGACAGCGCCCTCATCTACGTGGCGGTAAACGCGGCCTATGCGCGCCTTTTTGGCATGCATCCGAGCGAATTTACCGGCAATACCAGTCGCGGCCTTGCAGGCGCATTGGAAGATGCCGACCGCAAGGAAAAGGAATGCCGGACGATCGTTTTCGGCACCGACGAGACGGCGCTCTGCTTCGACCGTACCGGCGTCGTACGCCACGAAATCCATATCGAGCGTTTCCTGACGGAGGACGACCACACCTATCTGTTCGGCACGTTTGCAGCGGTTCCAGGTTTTGACGCCGTTTCCGAGCCTAAGGACATTGCCCCGCTCTCCGGTACTCCACGCGCCGTCTCCCCACCCGTTGCTGCCCAGTCCAATGGCGCGAAGCCGATCGCACCGTTTTCACCTTTCAACAACGCACTTCTCGACGATGCCCTCGACATGCTGGAAATGGGCATCGGAATCTATGACAGGCACAACGTCCTGCTCTATTGCAATTCCCAGCTCATCAACCACTTTTCGTCGATCTCGATCGATGTCCAACCGGGCATCACGCTCAACGATATCCTCGGATCGCTTATGATCGCCGCGAGCGCGTGTCGCCGGCGAGCTTCGGTCCCGATACGCCGAAGAGGGACGCGTGGATTGCCGAGCGGATGAAGCCCTTCGAGCTTCCCTATTCCGAAAGCATCGACCAGCTTTCCGACGGACGCTGGCTGCGCAGCATCAACAAGCGCCTCGAAAACGGCCTGCTGATCGCCATCCGCCACGATGTGACGGAATTCAAGGAGCAGGAAATGCTCCTGCGTACCCATGTCTCGGAAACGGACCTGTTTCGCGCCGTGCTCGAAGACTTGCCGGTGCCGGTATTCGTGCGCAACAGCGACCGCCAGCTCACCTATGCCAATGCCGCCTACGAGGCGATGCTCGGCAAGCCCAGAAGCCATTTTCTCGGCAAGACCGAAATCGAAATGTTCCCGGACGCGGCCGATCGTTTCCGTATCGAGAACGATCGGGTGATGAGAGGCGAGGACATCGAGAAGTCGGAGGACATGACCTTTCCCGACGGATCGGTCGTCCCGGTCATCACGCATCTGCGTCGGGTAACCACCGGCGATGGCGCGCACAACCTCGTCGGTTCGCGAATGGACGTCTCCCGCATCAAGGAGGCGCAGAACAAGGCCGAGAAGGTAGGCAAGGATCTGCAGACGATACTGCACACCATGCCGGTCGGTGTGGCGATCCTCGACGAACAGTTCGTGTTCGAATACGCCAACCCCGCCTTCTATGCCTTCTGGGATGCCGGAGAGCAGTTCGATCTGCCCGGCCGCTCCTACCGGGATTTCCTCAAGGTCAATTTCGACCACGGCATCTATAGCGGCTCGACGCGCAGCTTCGAGGAAATCTACCGGGACCGCATCGCCGCGTTGACCGATGGCCAGGAGCGGCCGCCGATCGAGGTGAAAAGCCGCAACGGTCTGGTGATCGTCATTTCCGGCACCCAGCTCAGCGGCGGAAAGATCCTGCTGAGCTACATGGACATCACCGCCGTGCGCAAGCGCGAGCAGGAGATCCAGGAAGCACGCGCGGCGCTCGAAACCCACGGCGCGCTGATGCGCGACGCGACAAGCGCCATGTCGCAAGGCCTGCTCATCCTGCATGACGGCGAGATCATCTTTTCCAACGATGCGCTGCCGGCCATGCTCGACATGCCGGCCGAGATGGTGTGCGCCGGCGGCGTGTGGCGGGATCTCTTCCGCTATTGCGTCGAGCGCGGCGATCTCGGCACGCCCGAAGAGGCGGCGGCGACGCTCATGGCCTGGGAAGACAATGTCGCAGCCGGCAAGCCCGTCTTTGCCGCCTTCCGCATCGAGGGCGCCAAGTGGATCCATGTCGAGGCAAAACTCACCGGCAGCGACCACTGGCTGGCGGTATTCACCGACGTCACCGAGATGAAGAGCCGCGAGGAGGAACTGACCCGCCTCCTGCAGCGTGCCGAGGCCGCCGACCGGGCGAAGTCCGAATTCCTCGCCAACATGAGCCACGAGATCCGCACGCCGATGAACGGCGTGCTCGGCATGGCCGAACTGCTCGCCAAGTCCAATCTCGATACCCGCCAGAAGACCTTCATCGACATCATCGTCAAGTCCGGCAATGCGCTCCTGACGATCATCAACGACATCCTCGACTTCTCCAAGATCGATGCCGGCCAGATGAAGCTGCGCAAGGCGCCGTTCGATCCGGTGGAGGCGATCGAGGACGTGGCGACGCTTCTGTCCTCGTCGGCTGCCGAGAAGGATATCGAGCCTGATCGTGCGCGGCGACGCCTCGATCCGCGAGACGGTCATGGGAGATGCCGGCCGTTTCCGCCAGATCATCACCAACCTCGTCGGCAATGCGGTCAAGTTCACCGAAAAGGGTCATGTCTTCATTGACCTGAGGTCCGAAGCAAAAGGCCCCGGTGAGATGCTGCTGTCGATCCGTATCGAGGATACCGGGCTCGGCATTCCGGAAGAAAAGCTGCGATCAGTCTTCGACAAGTTCTCGCAGGTTGATACGTCCTCGACGCGGCGCCACGAAGGCACCGGTCTCGGGCTGGCGATCACGGCGGGCCTCACGGACCTGTTCGGCGGCCATATCGATGTGGCGAGCGAAGTCGGACGCGGTTCCGTATTCACCGTCCACCTGCCGTTCCAGGTGGTCAGCGAACGCAATATCCTGACGGCCCTGCCGGTCAACACAAGCGGCGCTCGCATCCTCGTGGTCGATGACAATGCCGTCAACCGCCGCATCCTCACCGAACAGCTGACCATGTGGGGTTTCGATACCGTCGCAGCCGACAGCGGCGCCGAGGGTCTGGCGATCCTCGGCGAGGCCGCCCGCATCGGCGTTTTCGTCGATGCGATCGTGCTCGACTACCACATGCCGGAAATGAACGGGCTCGATTTCGCCAGGCATCTCAGGCGCGACCCGCGCTTCGACGGCACCGGCGTGGTTTTCCTGACCTCGATGGACATGGCCGGCGACGACAGCATGTTCGCCGCCCTCAACATCCAGGCGCACCTGATGAAGCCGGCGCGCGCCAACCTTTTACGCAGCACGATCATCGACGTCGTCCGCTCGATCCGCACCAAGCGCCGGGCGCTCGAAGCGAAACAGGCGGCAACCCAGCCGCAGCCGGCCGTGCAGGGCCTGGCTCCGGTGGCCGTCGCCGCACAGGCGAGCTCCATCCCGGTGATTGCCGAGAAGCCCGCCGCGCCGGTCTCGACGCCGCCCATGCAGGCGGCGCCGACGCTCGATGTGCTGGTGGCCGAGGACAACGAGGTCAACCAGATCGTCTTCACCCAGATCCTGCAGACCACGGGCTGGTTGTTCCAGATCGTCAAGAACGGGGCGGAAGCGGTCGAAGCGTGGAAACAGCACGACCCGGCCGTCATCATCATGGACGTCTCGATGCCGGTCATGAACGGTCATCAGGCGACCCAGAAGATCCGCGAGCTCGAACAGGAGACCGGCACCCATACGCCGATCATCGGCGTCACGGCGCATGCGCTCGAGAGCGATCGCGAACTCTGTTTCCAGGTGGGCATGGACGATTACCTGTCGAAGCCCATCAGCCCGGAAGCGCTCGAAGCCAAGGTCCGCAACTGGCTCGGCGGCGCGATCGTGAGCACGGCTTCGAACTGAGCCGGAAAACTCCGGCTCGCAGCGTTCTCCTGCCGATACGTATCCGAAGTCGCTAACCCGGTCAGTATCGCCTTTCGTGCGACGCTGCCCGCGCCAGGGGATCGAGGGGCGGGCACTGTGTCGGCAGTTATCCTCATCTGCACTCGCCCGGTCGTCGGGTGAAAGGCGATCCAGCGTGCCAGATCCTCACCGAGGCTGGCATCGACAAGCTTGATGCCCTCTTCCAGAAGGAAGCGCCTGGCGAACGCAGCATTGAGCGATCCGGGATCGTAGCCGCTCGATTTGCGCGTGCGGCCGCCAAAGAGCTTGGCCCGAAGGTTTCGGCGTTCGGCGCCGAAACTATAAAGATCATCGACGAGCGATCGCATGGCCAGTTCGCCATAACGTTCCGGGCGGTCGGTAATCTCCAGTCCGCCGCTCGTCGGCAGGAGGAAATGGTTCATTCCTCCGATATTGGTAACCGGATCGTAGATGCAGGCCGAGACGCAGGAGCCGAGAACCGTCATCAGGACGGTGTCGGGATCGGCAGACACCGCATATTGGCCGCCAAGAACATGCATGGGTTGGAAGTCCGTGAAATTCATCTGGTGCCCTAATTCCGTGTATGCCGACAAGAGCTTCGCGCAAAAGTATGAAAGCGCAACGCGCGTGGGAAGGACCAAGAATGAGTGGCGAGAAGTTCGGGTCAGCACGATTTTCATAACTTGGGGCAGGTTTTTTGGCAGTTCCGCGCCTGAATTGAATCTGGAAGAGCGGTTTACGCGTGTCGGTTCGGCACACGGTCGTGGCGGCGACCGGGATCGGATGCAGGGTCCCGCGTGGCGCTTGAGCCTCCCGGCAAAGCCTTTCGCTCGGCGCTTCCAGCCCGATCCAATCATCCGATATCAGCGCGACCGGCTTTTCCGTTCAGGAACCATTAAGCCGGGGATGCGCATTGTTCGGAAATACCCGAGCCCTTTCCTGCCGCTTCAGAGCGCGGCTCGGTGGAAACGGAGACGTTTGTGATGAAGAAGATGATTGTCTCGGCGCTGATCCTGGCTGCTGCCTGCACCAGCATCGTATTGCCGGCGGGTGACGCAGCGGCCCAGCAATGGGACAGGCACTACGATCGGTACGACCGATATGACCGGTATGACCGTCGTGGTCCTCCTCCGCCGCGCAGACATCGTAACAATGACGGCGCCATTATCGCCGGCGGCCTGGCCGCAGGCGTCATCGGCGGGCTGATCGGCGGCGCGCTCGCCAGCGACGGCGGGCCGCGCTACATCGATCCGCCACCGCCGCCTCGGCCGCGCTGCTGGTTCGAGGACCGCCGCGTCCGCAATGCCTATGACGGCGGCTGGCATATGGAAAGCCTGCGCGTCTGCCAGTAGGCGGAACGTCAGATATGACAATGGTGCAGCCGGTCGTCAGGCCGGCTGTTTTGCGTCGGTGGGCTCGCGATCAGGGCGCCGGCTTGATGCCGCACAACATCTCTCGCTTGCCGGCGAAACCCGAACGGCGCTCCACGGCAAAGCCCGCCGATTGGAGGTTTCGCCGCACGAAGCCGGCGGCGGCATAGGTGCCGAACGTGCCGCCGGGCAGGGTCTTGTCACAGATCGCCTGCATGATTTCCAGCGACCACATGTCGGGATTGCGCGACGGCGCAAAACCGTCGAGGAACCAGGCGTCGAAATCCGCCTCGGCCATGGAGACCCCTTCCAGCGCCGGGCCGCAGACGACCGTCAGCCGGGTCCAGGCATCCACATCGATAACGACATGGCCGGCGGGTTCGTCCGGCCAGGCTCCGACCAGCGCCTGTCGTTCGTCATCGATCTCCGGCCAGCGGGCGAGCGCCCGGTCGATTTCGTCGCGCTGCATCGGGTAGAGCTCGAACGAGGTGAAATGCAGTTTTGCGCCCGCGGGGCGGACAAGCTTCCATTGCCGCCAGGTCTCGCAGAAGTTCAGCCCGGTGCCGAAACCGAGTTCGCCGATCCGGAAATTCTGATGCCGCTGCCAGCGTTCGGGCAGGCCGTTGCCGGCGAGAAAGGTGTGGCCGCATTCCAGCCGGCCATCGGTGCGGCAATAAAAGTGATCGCCAAACTTTTGCGAATAGGGCATATCGCCGTCATGCCAGTCCAAGGTCTGGCTTTCGATGGCACGCATTTCAGGATCACGGTCGCTCATGGGACATGCGGATAATCCTGCCGGCTTCGGCGGTCAATCTCATGCCCTCCCATCGTCTGCCGATCTCGTCATCCTTGGTGGCGGCATCATGGGCCTTTGGGCGGCGGTCAAGGCCGAGCGACTCGGCATCCGCACCCTGCTGGTCGATGCCGGCCCGCTGGGGCAAGGGGCAAGCGGCGGGCTTCTGGGCGCCCTGATGCCGCATATGCCGGACAAGTGGAACGACAAGAAGCAGTTCCAGTTCGATGCTCTCCTGTCGCTGGAAGACGAGATCGCCGAAATCGAGGCCGAGACCGGTTTGGCCTGCGGTTACCGCCGTTCCGGCCGGCTGATTCCCCTCCCGAAGCCGCATCTGCGGAAAATCGCGCTCGGCCATTCGGCCGATGCCGAAGCCTGCTGGCGGCGCGGCGATCACCGATTCCACTGGCATGTGCTCGACCGTCCACTGCAAAAGGGCTGGCCGGATGCCTCCTTCGCTGCCGCCGGACTGGTGCACGACACGTTCGCCGCCCGCGTATCACCGCGCGGTCTGGTCTCGTCGCTTGTCGCCCTCCTGCGGTCCGCCGGCAATGTGCAGGTCGTCGAGGGTATCGAGGCCGAGACGATCGATCCAGCGGGAAATAGGATTATATTCCGAGGCGGCGAACGCGTCACATTCGGACACTGCATCGTCTCGGCTGGCTACCGCTCCTTTCCGTTGCTCCAAGGCATCTCGCCGCAGCTGAATCGACCGATGGGCCAGCCGGTCAAGGGGCAGGCAGCGTTGCTCAAGGCCGATATCGACCCCGGTCTGCCAGTGATTTTCCTGAATGGTCTTTATGTGGTCGCCCATGAGGGCGGTCATGTGGCGGTCGGC
The DNA here is from genome assembly GCA_045291535.1 of Neorhizobium sp. EC2-8. Classification (GTDB taxonomy): domain Bacteria; phylum Pseudomonadota; class Alphaproteobacteria; order Rhizobiales; family Rhizobiaceae; genus Neorhizobium. The sequence goes on from CP147996.1 coordinate 47,068, forward strand.
AGCACCAGCGAGGACGTGTTCGACGATCCGTCTTCGACCGACACCCAGCTCGACGACCTCGTTTCTCGTGCCCGGGCGCTGGTGCCGGCCTTGGCCCGGGCCCCCGTCGTCGAGCGCTGGGCGGGGCTGCGGCCAAAGGCGATCGACCGCGATCCGATGGTCGGCGCACATCCCGATCACGCCCGAGTGATTGCGCTCACAGGTGGTTTCAAGGTCAGTTTCGGTATCGCCCACAAATTGGCGGATGCGGCGCTCAATGTCGTGAATGGCCGGGAAATGCGGCTTCCGATGTCGTTCACGCTCGCCAATCATCTTGCCGTCGCCTCGCGTTAAACGCGAGTTTTCAACCTTCCGCGTCGTCAATCTGTCACGCAAATCACTTAACCCCACGGCAGGGATTGTTGAGCAATGCGTAAAACACGGGGTTGCTGGAAAGGACGTTCGGAAGGTGACGCATGCGCTATGCCATTCATTTCACGCCTCCGGCGCATGATCCGCTGACGCTCGCCGCGGCCCAGTGGCTCGGCCGCAACGCTTTCTCGGGCGATGCGACGGAGCCGCCGGCGATCCGTGGCATCGGCATTCACGATATCGCCTTCAACACCGCGCTGCCGCGCCGCTACGGTTTCCATGCGACGCTTAAAGCGCCATTCCGGCTGGCGCCTGACGTGACCGAATCGATGCTGCTGCGCCATCTGATGCGATTTGCAGGCACCCACAGCCCGTTCGAACTGCCGACGCTCGAAGTCGTGCGGCTTGGCAATTTCTTCGGCCTGGCGCCGGTCGTCCCCTGCGACACCGTGCGGTTTCTCGCCGCTTCCGTCGTCCAGGAATTCGACAATTTCCGCACGCCGCTGACCGAAGCGGAACTGGAGCGCAGCGATTCGGGCGATCTCTCGGCGCCGCAATTCGCCAACCTTTATCGCTGGGGCCATCCCTACGTGATGGACGAGTTCCGTTTCCATATGACGCTGACCGGCCCGCTCTCGCCGGTCGAGATGCCACGTTTCGATTTCGCGCTTCGCGACTATTTCGAGCCCTACCTGAAAAAGCCGGTCGAGATCGCCAACCTGGCGCTGTTCATCGAGGAGGAGCCGGGTGCGCCCTTCCAGGTGCATTCGCTGCATCCGATGGGACGGGTGGCGGCGCGCAAGATCGCCTGAAGGGCTTAAAGCCGTCACTTTTGTTCAAGAGGCCGGTGCGGAAATCTGCTATATCCGCGCGATGCAGATCATCTCCCAAAAACAGGCCGCCGATTACATGCCGCTCGCCCAGGCGGAAACCACCCGCTTCTGGCGCGACGCCCGTTTCGGCGGCATGGAATGCCTGTCCGCCACGTTCCTCACTCATGAATTCGCGCCGCATGCGCATGACACGTTCAGTATCGGCGCCATCGAGCGAGGCGCCCAGATCGCGACCATCCGCGGCCTGCGCGAAAGCTCGGGGCCGGGCGATATCTATCTCATCAATCCCGGCGAGATTCACGACGGTGCGCCCGGCGATGGCGGTTATCGCTACCGGATGATCTATCCGGACATGGCGCTGTTTCGCGAAATCCTCGAAGACATCACCGGCAGATCCTTCCAGGGTACACCGGCTTTCGGCAGGCAGATCCTGCACGACCAGGCGCTCGCCGACGCTTTTCACGAGGCGCACCGGACGCTGGAGGAGGGGGCTGGGGCGCTCGAAACCAGCCAGGCGATGTTCATGGTGCTCGATGCAATATTCCGCCGCCATGGCAGTTCGATCATCGTGCCGGCCGATACCGCAGAGCGCACGGCGGTGCACCGCGCACGCGACTATCTGGTGGAGAACTATGCGGACGATATCGGGCTGGAGGAATTGGCAGCCGTCGCGGGTCTCAGCCGCGCCCATCTCATTCGCTCTTTCCGTAGGGAATTCCACATCACACCGCATTCCTTCCTTACCGATATCCGCATCCGCGCGGCGCGCAAGCGGTTGAGGCAAGGCGGCCAGCCGGCTGAGATCGCGCTCGAATGCGGCTTTGCCGACCAGGCGCATTTCACCCGCCACTTCAAGGCCCGCACCGGGCTGACGCCGGGACAGTATCGGGCGCGCTGATCACTTTCGTTCAAGACGGCAGGTCTGGGCGCCTTTAAGCCCTCACCCTAACCCTCTCCCCGCAGGCGGGGAGAGGGGACGTGCCTCGTGAGACGCCAGAGAGGGGCGGAGGGAGGGCGGCATATGTCCTTCTCCCCGCCCGCGGGGAGAAGGTGCCGGCAGGCGGATGAGGGGGCGGACGCCATATCTGCCCGAGATCAAGGTTATGGAATGAATACGAATACAAAACTGCAGGACTTCCTCGGCGGCATGCGGGCGATCTCGCCGCTGATCGCCGCCGTCATCCCGATCGGCCTCGTCTTCGGCGCGGTTGCGGCCACCAAGGGCCTGTCGCCGGTGGAAGCAGGGCTCATGAGCGCGCTGGTGTTTGCCGGCGGTTCACAATTCGTGGCTATGGATATCTGGACCCATCCAGCCTCCTGGACCGGCGTCGGTTTCGCAGCCCTGCTGGTCAACATCCGCCACGTGCTGATGAGCGCCTCGCTCGGCACCAGAATGGACGGTTTCAGCCAGCCGGCGCGTTATCTCTCGATGCTGTTCCTCGCCGACGAGATCTGGGCGATGGCGGAGTTCCGGGCCAAGGTAGCAAAGCTCACTCCCGCGTGGTTTGCAGGACTCGTCGCGCCCTTCTACCTTGCCTGGGTGTTTTCGGGGTTCGCCGGCGCTGCCCTTGGCGCCTTTCTCGGTGATCCGGTGGTGCTCGGGCTCGACTTTGCCTTTCCGGCCGTGTTCATCGTGCTGGTCATGGGCTTCTGGAAAGGGCCGGAGACCGGCGCCGTGCTGTTGGCAAGCGGCGCCGCCGCCGTCGCCACCCAGCATTTCATCCCCGGCGTCTGGTATATCGCCGCCGGCGCCGTCGCCGGCCTTGCCGCCGCCATGCTTACCGGAAGAGCCCGCGACGCCGAGGTGACGCCATGACCATCGATTTCGCCACGCTCGTCGCCATCCTCGCCATGGCCGCCGCCACCGTACTGACCCGCCTGAGCGGTCTCGTGCTCATCCGCCATGTCTCGCTCGAAGGCAGCCGCCGTAAGGCGATCGATCGATCCCGCCGGCCGTGCTGATGGCCGTCGTCGCGCCGACCGCGTTTGCCACCGGGATTGCCGAAACCTTGGCCTGTGCGGTGACTGCTTTTGCGGCACTTCGCCTGCCGATGCTCGTTTCCGTGGCACTCGGCGTCGCCTCTGTCGCGATCCTTCGCGCGCTCGGCCTCTGAGAGGACGTTTCCATCTCGACATCGCCGGAACGGGTGCGCTACCGTCCGGCCTCATTCGTCGAAGGTGATCCATGCAGGCAAAAGACTATCCGCGCGAACTCGTCGGCTACGGCCGTTCCACTCCCGATCCGAAATGGCCCGGCGGCGCCCATGTCGCCGTTCAGTTCGTGATCAACTACGAGGAGGGTGGCGAAAGTTCGATCATGGACGGCGATCCGGCCTCGGAAAACCTGCTGTCGGAAATCGTCGGCGCGGCCCCTGGCCGGGCCAGCGCAACCTCAACATGGAGTCGATCTACGAATACGGCTCGCGAGCCTGGCTTCTGGCGGCTCTGGCGAATGTTCACCGACCTCAAGGTCCAGACCACCGTCTATGGCGTGACGCTCGCCATGGCCCGCAACCCGGAAGCCGTCGCCGCCATGAAGGAAGCCGGCTGGGAAATCGCCAGCCACGGCTATCGCTGGCTGGAATACAAGGATTTCCCGGAGGCGAAGGAGCGCGAGCACATCCTCGAAGCCGTACGCCTGCATACCAAGCTCGTCGGCGAGCGGCCCTACGGCATGTACCAGGGCAAGCCTTCCGACAACACGCTGAGACTGGTCATGGAGGAGGGCGGTTTCCTCTATTCCTCGGACAGCTACGCGGACGACTTGCCTTATTGGGTGCCGGGCCTCGACCAAAAACCGTTCCTGATCATACCCTATACGCTCGAGACCAATGACATGCGGTTCGCGACGCCGCAGGGTTTAATGCCGGCGACCAGTTCTTGACCTACCTGAAGGATGCCTTCGACGTGCTCTACCAAGAGGGGCGGGAAGGCGCTCCGAAGATGATGTCGGTCGGCCTCCACTGCCGACTCGTCGGCCGGCCGGGCCGCGCGGCCGCCCTGAAGCGTTTCATCGAATATGTGCTGAGCCACGACAAGGTCTGGATCCCGCAGCGTCTGGAGATCGCCAAGCATTGGCACGAACACCACAAGCCGGCGGGCACGCCATGACCGCGCGGGCCGATTTCATCACGATGTTCGGCGGCGTGTTCGAGCACTCCCCTTCATCGCCGAGCGGGCCTATGATTCCGGGCTGATGCTTGTGCCGCTGACGTCCAAGAGCGTGCATGGCGCGCTGACCTCGACCTTCCGGAAAGCCAGCCGCGAGGAGCGCCTCGGCGTGCTGCGCGCCCATCCGGATCTCGCCGGAAAGCTGGCGATTGCCGGCGAGCCTGACCGAGGACAGCAAAAGGAACAGGCCGGTGCGGGCCTGGACCGATTGAGCGCCGAAGAGCATGCCCGGTTCACCGCACTCAACACCGCCTACACGGAAAAATTCGGCTTCCCTTTCATCATCGCGGTCAAGGGCCTGACCAAGGACGACATTCTGGCCGCCTTCGAGAAGCGCATCCACAACAGCATCGACGCGGAGTTCGATACGGCCACGGCCCAGGTGGAAAAGATCGCGCTCCTGCGCCTGCAATCGCTGCTGCCGGGACATTGAGCCTTGGACGCTGCTTTCCTCCGCCCCTTCCGTCGCTTATATTGGCGACATCAGGAGTGACGCCGTCATGAGACCGTCGGAAGTGCTGGAAAAGAACCGGGATATCATCCGGGAGATCGTTGCCCGCCGGCAGGTCTCCAATCCGCGCGTCTATGGCTCGGTGCTGCGCGGCGAGGACAGGGCCGACAGTGATCTCGATATCCTAGTCGATCCGTCGCCGACGACGTCGCTGTTCACGCTCGGCGGACTTCAGGGCGATCTTGAAGAAGCGCTCGGCGTGCCGGTGGATGTCAAGGTCCCGGGCGATTTTCCGCCCAGGATCCGCGAACGCATCGTAGCGGAAGCCTTGGCAATATGAGTGCAGAGCGTCTCGAAGCCTATCTCGATCGGATGATCGTCACGGGAAACAAGGCCGTCAGATATGTCTCGGGGCTGGATCACCAGGCTTTCCGCCTCGATGAAATCAAACAGGATGCCGTGATCGCCAACGTCATGGCGATCGGCGAATGTGCGACCAAGATCATGGAGCGTTTCCCGGATTTCGTCGTCGAGCACCCGGAGATTCCTGGAAAGACATCCGCGATATGCGCAACCGCATTGCGCATCAATATTTTCACCTGGATATCGACACGGTCTGGCTGACCGTTGACCGGATGATCCCGGAACTTCTCTCCCAGGCTCGACTCCCGCAACTGGCGTGCCCAAGGTGAATGACTTAAGGCGAATAAATTGACCGAATACCTGGAAATTCTGCCCCTCACAAAGAAAGCCTTTGCGCCCTTCGGCGATGTCATCGAGGCCGATCCGGCGACCATGCGGCTGATCAACGGCGGCACGACCGAGCGTTACCACGCGCTCGCCGAGCCCGTGGTGATCGGCGAGCCCGAGCGGCTGATCTTCAGCATCTTCCGAAGCAAGCCGCGGCAGTTCCCTTACGCGATCACCATGATGGAACGGCATCCTTTCGCCAGCCAGAGCTTTTCGCCGATCTCCGGTCAGCCGTTCCTGATCGCGGTTTCTCACGATGAAGACGGCCGGCCGGGCAAGCCGCAGGTTTTCCTTGTGCAGCCGCACCAGGGCGTCAACTATTTCCCCAAGGCCTGGCATCATCCGCTGATGGCGATCGGCGTCGTCAGCGATTTCCTGGTGGTGGACAGGGATAATACCTCCGCGAACTACGAGGAGGCCTTCTTCGACCCCCTATCTGATCTCGGAGCCGAGCCTATGACGGGCCTCACCACCCATGTCCTCGACACCGCCAGCGGCACGCCTGCCGAGGGACTGTCGATCGACCTCTATCGCCTAAACGGCGAGATACGCGAAAAACTCAAGACCATCGTCACCAATAGCGACGGCCGCGTCGATGGCGGGCCGATCCTGATCGGCGAAACCTTTCGTGCCGGCGAATACGAGTTGGTCTTCCACGCCGGAGACTATCTTCGCGCCCGCGGCGTGGCGCTCACGGAACCGGCGTTTCTCGACGTGATCCCGATCCGCTTCGGCATTTCCGATACGACGGCGCATTATCATGTGCCGCTGCTGCTTTCGCCCTACGGTTATTCCACCTATCGGGGGAGCTGATGCGCTTTGCCGCGATCGCCGACATCCACGGGAATTATGCAGCGCTAGAAGCGGTGCTTGCCGATATTCACGGGCAGGGCATTACGGACATTGTCAATCTCGGCGATTGCCTCAGCGGCCCGCTCGAAGCCGGGCGCACTGCCGACCTGCTGCTGCTTCTCGATACGATGGCAACGCTGACAGTGCGCGGCAATCACGACCGTTACCTAATCGAGAACCCGGCGGATGCCATGCCTTCCTGGGAAGTGCATGCCTTTTCCGAGCTTGCCCCCGTCATCTGCAATGGCTGCGCAAGCTGCCGTTCAGCGCCGTCTATCGGGATGAGGCCTATCTCTGCCATGCGACGCCGCAATCGGACAACGTCTATTGGCTGGAGCAGGTGTCCAGCGAAGGCCATGTCTTCCTGAAGTCGCTGGAAGAGATCGAGGTGCTGGCGCAAGGCATCGAGCAGTCGCTGATCCTGTGCGGCCACAGCCATATTCCGCGGGCGGTGCAGCTGTCCGACGGCCGGCTGATCGTTAATCCCGGCAGCGTCGGCTGCCCGGCCTATGACGACGACAAGCCTTATTTCCACAAGGTCGAGACCGGCCACACGATGGCATCCTACGCGATCCTGGAAAAGACCTCCGCCGGCTGGACACCGCAGTTCCGCAACGTGCCCTATGACCATCTGGCAATGTCGCGGCTTGCTGCCGAAAACGGCCGCGCCGACTGGGCTGTGGCGCTCGCGACCGGGCGGGCGGGGTGAGTCTTCAACCGGTGCTGCGTTCGATCTCGTGGCTTGCGGCGCGGGCAAGGAAGCCCGAGCGTGAAAGACCCTGATCCGCGGCAAAACGGTCGATCCGTTCCAGCACGTCTTCGGGCAGCGTGATATTGATGCGCACAGCCCTGGCTGCCCGGGTTTTCAGCGTTACCAGGATTGCTACGCCATCAAGATTGGCGGGATCGGCCATCACGCTTTCGAGGGTTGACGGTTCAGGAATCGCGTCGCCATCCTCGATCATGCCTTCGAGATGAAAGGCAAGCGCCTCCTCCGCCATGGCCCGCGCCTCGTCGAGCGTCGAACCGGCGGTCACGACGCCCGGAAAATCCGGGAAGGAGACACCGTAATCGCTCTCCGCATCCTTGTGGATCAGGCCGATATAATTGCTCATGATCACCTCAACTTCAGCCCCGCCTGCTTTTCGATACTCCTCAGCGTGCCGGGCGGAATATCGCGTTTCGGATGGGGCACGGTCACACGGCCGGGCTTTTGCGGGTGCTTGAACTGAACATGGCTGCCCTTCTGGGCAATCTCGATCGAGCCATCCCTGCGCAGCAGCGCAATTACCCCGGCGCTTTTCATCGGGTGAATTTATACACACAAATACACAATATCAATGGTTCGCTTCCTAACTAGCTTCCTCCTCGAAACCTTTCGGCAATCCTTCCCTTCGATACTTCTTTCCGATTCGACAGGAGAAATCGTCATGGCCCAAACGCGCGGCAAATCCGGTTCTCGGCGCAAGAGTTCGCCGAAGCGGTCGTCGGGCTCCGGTTCGTCGCTCTGGCCCTGGCTCGGAGCGCTGGCTGTGGTGGCCGGTGGTATCGCGCTTTATGAGAATTCCGCGGCGGCGAGGCGTTTCGTTGCCGACCTGACTTCAGGCAGACCTGTCCAGGTGGCCGCGAAACCCGTACCGGCAAAACCCGTTGAGGCAAGTTCCGGTCCGTCTCACCGGCCGGTGACGCCGAGGCCCGTGGTTGTCCCGGACCAGAGCCATACCGCTGCGATCATCCCCGGCACCGATCGGCAAGCCGATCCTCGAAGAAATCCAGAAATCCGCCGAGACGCCGAAGAGCAACGAGAGCCTCGCCGGCGCCTATGAGGCGAAATTTTATCTGTGCGGTTCGGCCAAGCAGGATGATTGCGTCGTCGCGGCCGACCGTTTCATGTTCCACGGACAAAAATCCGTCTCGTCGGCATCGAGGTGCCGGACATCAAGAAGCCGCGCTGCGAGGCGGAGCGGATCAAGGCGAGCGATGCGGAACTGCGGGTGCGCGCCTTCCTTGATTCAGGCCCGTTCGAACTGGTCACCTGGCAGGGCAATGAGGACGAGGTCGAGGGCCACAAGCTGCGCGAAGTAACGCGCAACGGCCGCTCGCTGGCCGACGTCCTCGTCAACGAGGGCCTTGCGAAACGGCCGGGTGCGGGCAAGGGCGGCTGGTGCTGATATCGCAGCTCCTACCGCCCAAGACCGGTCCTTGGTAAGCTGGCTGGCTGACTGCCCTCCCATCTGCCAACTCGACGGATGCAGTGTGGCCGCTTGAGCCATGGCAATTCTGGGCACAGCCGCTGCATTTCCGGCAATCAATCTTATGCATTCGATGCGGGCGGAACGGTTCCGTCCGGCGTGAGGCCATCCACCGCGTCCGGCAGGTTCTTGGACAGACGCTTCAGCACATCCTCTTCCGACAAGCCGGTTCGCGCGGCGATATCTTTGAGAACGTCAGGCCCGAGCGCGGAGGCGAGATCCGCATCGTCGATTGGTTCGTTGGCGCCAGGCTTGACCCAGGATTCTGCTTTCTTTCCCTGGCCCGCTTGGCGGAACTGATCAACGAGATCCGTGAGGCCGCCATTGAGTATCGAGCCAATGCTGCCGCCACTCAGGATGCTTCCGAGCCCGCCACCGCGAAGCTTGTCCAGAATCTCATCCATACCACCTGCAGAACCCGGGCGAGGAGATGATGAAGCGCCGTCCCCGGCACCCTCAGGCTTGGCTTGCGGCCGGTCCGCAACCCCTTTGAGAATTTCGGCGATCTTGTCACGGTTCTGATATCCGGCGACTGCGAGAACGGCGAGAAGCGCCTTGAGTGATCCACTTGGCATGATTGTCCTCCTGTGGTGATCTTGCCGTTAACGGGCAAGGACAGGCGGAGTTCCTGAGATTGGCAACGGATGATTTCAGCGCCCCCACCCCTTTTCTCAAAGCCGGTGCGCGAAGGGATCGGACATCCGCGTTTTTCCGCGGGAGGATGTCGATCGTCTCGCGCAACCCTCCCGGCGAAATCGGGCCTGGCCGTTGATGAAGACTACAGCCCAGTGCGCCGGCTGGTCAGGAGAAGATCAAGCTCACTTCGTGCTGTTGGCGCCGACGCAATACAGACAAAACGAAGCCGCATCCCGTCTCGCCAAGAAAGGCGCCAGAACGCCGATTTACCGTCACGCCAACCGAGTTTTTGAAGCCGGACGGCTCAGGAACACACGCAAGAGCTCTGTGCGTCTGTCGCACGGAATTGAGGGGTTTTAGAACCATGACGTTTCAGAACGGTCAATAATGCCACTCCTTCTGGGATTCGTGACTTTTCTGACCGGCTTTCTCACTCACCTGAGCAGACCACTGAGAAAAGTCACGGTTTCGAAAATTGTTGTTTCGAAACAATGGTGCCTTTCCAGACATACCCGCTGAGATGGCACGATAGCGCTCTCAGATCCGACACGGTTTTTAAGCACGTCCAGCGAAAGTCGCATAAAAAAGCCCCGGCACTTGGTGCCAGGGCTTCGAATGTTCTGAATGTCGAGGACAGACTTAACAATTTCTGCCGCGGTAGGCTTCGACGTCAGATCGTCGATAGAAGGTTGCGATCCTGCGTTCCCGGCAAGCCCAGACCGGGAGGATAGATGTCCTGGTCAGACCCGTCCGCAGTTTACTCGGCTGCATCCAGCCCCTGGCAAGTTCGGCCAAACTCGCATGTTCGCGGAAGAACGCGTCGAACGATTCCTGGGTGACGGTATCGTGGGCTCGGCGGTTACGCGCGCCAAGGAGATCGTGCGCCTTCATCAAGGGAAGGTGGAGAAACTTGGCCTCGCAGTGTTCGAGCAGGAGTTGCTTACGTCGGAAATGATCGAGGTCATTCTGCACCGTGATGACAACCCAGGATGTTCGTCCTAATCAGCACTTTGACCGCCCCGCTTGCGACAACCCGTTCAGTGCTGTTGACATACCACCGGGCGGGCTGGGACGTGGGAGTCCAGCCCGGAATTCGCGAGCGCTGTCTCGCAGATCCTCGAACAGAAAGACGAATGGGCGTCGTTTGCTCACTCGACTCAGCACTATAGCAAGGATGGGACACAGCGCCCGACGCCCGAGCGTCAATCAGAATTCCCGCTGTCGGGCGACTACGGGGTGCCCTTCCAGGGAGGGACTCGCTCCGATGAAGCAAGTCAGCGCAGGACGCCAGTAGCAAGGGCGCGCTGGATGCCCCGAACGTCCGTTCCTTTTTTCAGCGTCTTGCTGATCGGCGTGCTGGTGCCTGAGACCCAAATCTTCAATTCAGAGTCAAGATCGAAAGTCCCCGCGGTTTCCACGGCGAACCTTGTGATGGCGCGGTACGGGATGGACATGTAGTCCACCTTGCTCCCAGTGATCCCCTGAATGTCCACGAGGATTACACGGTACTGCGTGAATACGAAGAAATCTCGGATGATCTTGAAAGCGAGTTGTGGCTGCTCACCATCGATGAGCACACCGTTCAGCCTCTTGTTCAGATCAGCAGGATCCACCGTTGATCCGTGCCCCAGGAGTCCGTCGAACAGTCCCATGATCGTCTCCTCGGCAAGACGGGTACGGCGGACAAGGTCATCAACGGGCGCTATGCGAGCGATGTCAACTTCAACGCCTTCGTGGCAGCCTTCCCGATGGACAAGCCGAAATACGTCGTGCTGAGCATTATCGATGCCCCCAAGACGGGCGAGCATGGTGGACGGACCGCCGCCTCGACCGCGGCCCCCATGGTCAAGCAGATTAGCGCGCGCACCGCGCCCTGCTTGGAGTGAAGCCGAAGTTCGGATCTCCTGGCACTCCATATCTGCTCGCGGACTACTAGGTCGCGTTGTCAGGCCTATCCAGGGCTTTCGCTGTTTCACCCGCGGAGGCGGGCACCTTCCTGGAAACGGCCTACGTTGTCATCGCCAGGCGGCCGCCAAGCGCATCCACTTCCGCGGCCATCCTGCTGACGCACCACTTGGCGTAACTGTCACCGAACACGCGTCCCAGAAACCAGCCGGGTAGGCCGTCCGGCAGGTCGTATTCGATTTGTATCTCGACCGCGCATCCCGATCCCGAAGGTTCGATCCTGAACGCCATCCTGTAGGCACCGATGACAAGCAGGCGCACAGGACCGCGCGTCTGCCACGCTTTCCGGAGAGGCGGCAACCGTTCGGTCACCACCTCTTCAAGGTATAGACCGATCCCGAGGACCGATCCGGTCACCCTGATGACGGACCCGACAGCACGACCTCCGGCTTCGTCGAGAACGTACCTCATGGTCGCGCCCAGCATCATGACCGATGGCCTCTCCATGTGAGCGCCGAGGGTCTTCGGATCATCGAGGAGCCTGGAATACCTCCTCTGGCCGCGCCTCCACGACGGACATACGCGATGTCGAGCGACGATAGGTCATGAGCTCTACCGGTCCTTCTGATCTTGCCCGCCGCCATGGCCATGGCCGCCATGACCGTGGAAGAGGTGCATGAGTGGACAGGCCAGCAGAAGGAGATAGGGGCGAGACCCAGCGCGTGCTCCCAATGCTCGCGGAGGATGAAGAAGGCGACGATGACGACGAGCGAGGCCGCCATCAGCAGCCATGTGCGGGACGAGTTCATAGGTTTATGCTCCTGAGCCTGAGGGAGTTGGCGATCACGCTGACGGACGAGAGAGCCATCGCCGCCGCCGCGATGATCGGCGACAGCAGAAGGCCGAAGGTCGGATAAAGGACGCCTGCGGCGACGGGGATGCCTGCGGCGTTGTAGATGAACGCGAAGAACAGGTTCTGGCGGATGTTCCGCATCGTCATGCGGCTCAACTGCCGGGCGCGGGCGATGCCCTGCAGATCGCCTTTCAGAAGCGTCACCCCTGCGCTTTCGATCGCAACGTCGGTGCCTGTCCCCATGGCTATGCCGACATCCGCCGCCGCCAGCGCGGGAGCATCGTTCACGCCGTCCCCGGCCATGGCGACGATGCGCCCTTCGTTCCGAAGGCGGGTGACGATCTTGCTCTTGTCTTCGGGCAGGACCTCCGCCTCGACTTCGCTGATGCCGAGCCTCCGCGCCACCGCCTGGGCGGTCGTCCTGTTGTCGCCAGTCAGCATGACCACCCGAACGCCTTCGCCCACCAGCGTCCGAACCGCTTCCGGCGTGGTCGTCTTGATGGGATCGGCGATAGCGAACAGTCCAGCGAGAGCACCGTCGGAGGCCATGAAAATCACGGTCGCACCTTCGCCGCGCAGCTCCTCGGCCTTCGATGCCATTGCGGACACATCGACATTGGCCTCACCCATGATCCGGTGGCTGCCAAGGATGACCTGCCTGCCTTCGACGGTACCCGTCACGCCCTTGCCCACCGGGCTGTCGAAGTCCTGCGCGTCGCCAAGGGGAATGCTGCGTTCATTGGCGGCGTTGACGATCGCGAGCGCAAGAGGATGCTCGCTCGACCGTTCCAGCGTCGCCGCAAGACGGAGCAGTTCCGTTTCGGTCATGTCTTCCCGCGGGGCGATCGCTGTGACCTTGGGACGGCCTTCAGTCAGCGTTCCGGTCTTGTCGACTACCAGCGTGTCGATCTTCTCGAAGCGTTCAAGGGCTTCGGCATTCTTGATCAGCACGCCGAGCCTTGCGCCACGGCCGACACCGACCATTATCGACATGGGGGTGGCAAGCCCGAGGGCGCAGGGGCAGGCGATGATCAGCACGGCGACCGCCGCGATGAGTCCATGCGCGAAACGCGGCTCCGGGCCGACCAGCATCCAAGTGACGAACGAAACTATGGCGATTGCGATCACCACGGGGACGAACCAGCCGGACACTTCGTCCGCCAGGCGCTGGATGGGAGCGCGCGATCTCTGCGCCTCCGCGACCATCCGGACGATCTGCGACAGCATCGTGTCGCGCCCGACCTTGCCAGCCTCCATGATGAAGCCGCCAGTCTGGTTCATCGTGCCTCCGATCAGCCTGGCACCGACTTCTTTGGTCACAGGCATGGACTCACCCGTGATCATGGACTCGTCGGCGGAGCTTCGACCTTCGAGGAGGGTGCCATCGACGGGGACCTTCTCCCCGGCCTTACCCGTAGTCTGTCTCCCACGGCGACCGCGTCGAGTCCGATGTCCTCGTCGGTGCCGTCAGCTTTGACCCGCCGCGCAGTCTTGGGTGCCAGATCCAGGAGCGCCCGGATCGCGCCCCCAGTCTGTTCGCGCGCCCGAAGCTCGAGAACCTGCCCGAGCAAAACCAGGACGGTGATGACGGCGGCCGCCTCGAAGTAGACGGCGACCGTGCCCTCGGGCGAGCGAAGGTTTTCCGGAAACGCGCCCGGCAGTACCGTTCCAACAACGCTGTAGATCCACGCGACCCCGGTACCCATGGCGATCAGAGTGAACATGTTCAGGTGGCGCGTCACCAGGGACTGCCAGCCGCGCTCGAAGAAGGGCCATCCCGCCCAGAGAACGACGGGAGTGGCCAGAACCATCTGTATCCAGTTTGATGTCTGCGGGCCGAGCAGCATGTGCAGGTTCGTCAGATGGCCGCCCATCTCCAGCGCCAGCACGGGAAGCGTCAGCACGAGGCCGATCCAGAACCTGCGCTGCATGTCGATCAGTTCGGGGCTTGGCCCGGAATCGATCGTCGGCGCTTCCGGTTCGAGGGTCATCCCGCAGATCGGGCAGTTGCCAGGCCCGATCTGCCTGACCTGAGGGTGCATCGGGCAGGTGTAGACTGTTCCTTCCCCGCAGGCGGCGCAGGTTGCACTCTCGGTAGAGCCACCTTGCCCGTCTCGTGCCGATGCCCGTGATCGTGGCGGTGAGGATGTCCATGATGGTCGGGTGCCATGTCGGTCTCCTGATCAGATCGCGCCGTCGTAGGCGACGTAGGTCATCATCCCCGTCGCCATGTGGTACAAATGGTGGCAGTGCAGCGGCCAGTGACCGGGGTTGACCGTGTCGAATTCCACCGCGACCTCGGCCATCGGAGTGAGAAGAACGGTGTCGCGGACAGCTCCGCCGAAATCGTGGCCGTTGACGCGCACGACCTGGAAGTGATGCCCATGGAGATGCATCGGATGCGCCATCATCGACATGTTCCGCATCGTCAGGCGAACCCGCTTGTCCTTCGAGACTTTCAGAGGCGCGGAGGGAGCGATGCTCCAGGTGTACGCAGCCATGTCACCAATCAGTGTCACTACGAACTGATGGTCGGGCGCCCGCGCGGGAAGAGCCGTCCTTGCACAAGCTTCTGCTCGAAAGCGAGGCCGAGATCGGGACCCGTATTCGAGGCGGCGGTGCCGATCCTTCCGACGGTTGCGTCCTTTGTCGCGAGGATTATCCCGGTCTGCTCCGTCGCGCCTTCGCGCAGCGCTAGAACAGGATACGAACCTGAACCTGCGGGAAGCTCCAGCCTGATATCGAGGCGCTGCCCCATCGAGACGGGGAAGCGGTTTCCCGTCACGGGGTCGATGTCACTGCCGTCCACGGCGAACAGGCTGCCGACGATGCCGCCCGTATCAATTGTGAACGCGGTGGCGGTCGCTCCATTGATGATGCGCAGGCGAACGTGGCCGCTTTTCTCGACCCTGACGACCTCGGGATCGTCCAGAGTGCGGTCGTTGGCGAGATATGCATCGTACTCGATGTCGTTGAGATCCGCCGACGACATGCCCTTCATAGGCATGCTCATCGTCGACATCCCAGTCATCGGCATCTGATGCCCCTGCATATTCATCATTGTCTGCATCATGCCCTTGTGGCCCGACTGCATGCCGCCATGGCCGGAGCTGCCGCCCTTCAAGCTTTCCAGCAGTTCCTCGGGGGACTTGAACGAGAAGTCGTGCAGCAGGATGACGACTTCCTGCTCGTCGCGGGCGCGGTCGTCGGCCGTCCGGACGATCAGCGGTGCCGCAAGCAGGCTCTGTTCCTGCAGGGTGTGGGCGTGCATCCAGTGGGTGCCGCCAGGGCCAACAGGGAAGGCGTATTCCCTGCTCTGTCCGGCGGCGAGCGGTGCTGCCGGGTTTTCCGGCACGCCGTCCATGTCCCACGGCGGTGTCAGGCCGTGCCAGTGGATGAGCGTGTCCTCCGGGGACTGGTTGAGAAGACGGACGCTGAAGTCCGAACCTGCATCGAGGGCGAGGCCGGGCCTGCCGTGGCGGTCGGCCAACCCGAACACGCTGGCGGCCTTGCCGTTCACGTCCAGGGTTCTCTTTCCGATGATGAGATCGACGGGGGCGGGGTTCGCGAACGCGCGGGTGGAATGGATGATGGGCGAGACCACTGCCGCACCCGCGGCCAGCGTCTTCAGGAATTGACGGCGAAACATGATATGCCTCTCGGTCCTTGTCGGCATGCCGACAATGCTGATGATGGATTTCCGCTGGAAGCGGACGGATACATCAGGCGGCGGACTGCGGAGGCTTGAGACCGGGCGAGGGGGCTCTCCCGGTGAGGTGATCCTGAAGATCGGAGACACGCACCAGCAGCATCAAGATCTCCGCCGATGCGGTCGGAGCCGGAACGACCAGCAGGCAGGCGGCGCAGATGCTGCTGCAGCATGCCTGATCGCCGAGCGCCGCCTTGGCTTTCGAATGGTGGTCGCCGCTGTGGGGATGCTCGACCGAAGCAACGATCTCGGTTGAGCATGGCCGATGCGCTGCATGGGAGGCGGGCGCGCTGAAGAGAACGGCGGCCGCGATCATCGCGACGCATATCCTCAAAATCAGCGGTGACAGCTTCCGCAGGTTCATCTTGCTAGCCCAGTTGCGCTCGGGACAACCTATCGCTTCACGATACGCTTGCGTTGATCTTCATCAAGTGGAGATCGGAGATGTGCGAAGAAGGCGCCTCCGACCCCTCAGGGGCGAGCCGCAGCTCACATCGCGTGGGAACGCGCTCAGGCGGCTCGTGGGCGAGTGCGCATCCGGGAAGACCGGACCGTGCCCGATCCTGTCGTCGTTCGGTATCTGACGGGAGCCCGCTACTTCGGCCTGACGGCGAGGTAGACATAGGGCGCCCCTCCACCCCTCGGCACTGCCATGACATCGTATGATGCGCCGGGATCTGTGCCCATCCCGAGCGATCCCCTCGGCATTCCCGCGACAGCAAGACCTGCGAGCGCAGGCCTTTCCGCGAGCAGCCGCTGGGCGGCTTCCAGGGAAACGTGTCCTTCCAGGAAGTAGCCATCAACGGTCGCGGTATGGCATCCTTGTGTAGAGGCGGGGACTTTCAGCTTCGCCTTGACCGCCTCGATGTTGTCCTCGTTCCTGATATCGACTGCGATCCCGCGTCGGCGAATGCCGAAGCCCAGGCCTCGCAGCAGCCGCAGTAAGGGTCCTTGTGGACGATCAGGCTCCGGCATGCTGGCCACGGCCACGCCCGGGACAAGCGCTGCGGACGCTGCCATGCAGATGAATTCCCTGCGTTTCATCATCTCTTTCCTCTTCTGGTGCCTGCAGCACGCAGACCCACTGCGTTTCGACGGAAAATCTGTCGCGGACGCAAGCGTTGTGCTACACTGACAGCATGGTACCGGGAGGTGCCCATGTGCCGCATCTGTATTCTCGTCGCAGCATCAGTCGCCGTCGTCTCGGGCGCGAACGCCCAGGATCGCCAGCCCTTCCACATTGCCAAATTTCCGGACAGCCGGACCATCAGTCTTGCCATAACGTCGTCAATGACACCGGATGACAGGCAGTACGACTTCGAAGTCGGGATCGGCCTCACCGAGCTATCGGCAAGTGGCGACAAGCTCTTCGTCGATCGCGGGGCGCATGCAGTCCGCGTCCGATGCGAAGCGCCGGGAGCCGTGAAGATCGGTGGCTTCGTTCACGTCATCGCCCTGTCATCACCGTCCGGAGACTGGATGCAGGACCTGTGGAAGGTGCTGTGCCAGCAGCCAACATCCTGAGATAGCGGCCGCGCCCGCGGTTGCCGAGCGCAGCCGTCGTCGTGTCACTTCACCTGGGTGACGGTCAGCTTGCCGTTGACGCGTTCGGCCACGAACTGGACCTTCGCGCCTTCCTTGAGCTTTGCCAGGAGGGCGTCGTCCTTGACTTCGAAGACCATGGTCATGGCCGGCATCTCCAGACCCTTGAGTTCTTCATGGATCAGGGTGACCTTCTTCGTCTTCGCATCGAGCTTCTTGACGGTGCCGTTGGTGAACTCCTGGGCGAAGGCGCCGGCTGCAGAGGAGAGAGCGATCGCTGCGACGAGGCCGAGCTTGATGATGTTCTTCATTCTTCAGATTCCTTCAGGTTACTTAGCGACGGCCACGTCGCCGTGCATCCCGGCGTCGTAGTGGCCGGGGACGAGGCAGGCGATCTTGAAGACGCCGTCGTTTGTGAATCTCCAAACAATCTCGCCGGACTTGCCGGGCTTGAGCCGGATGGCGTTGGGGTCGTCATGTTCCATCTCGGGGAACTTCTCCATGACGGCCTTGTGCTCCATGACCTTGTCTTCCTGGTCGAGGACGAATTCGTGATCGAGTTCGCCTTCGTTCTTGATCGTGAAGCGGACGGTCTGGCCCTTGCGGACTTTGAAGTTGTTCGGGGTGAAGACCATCTTGCCGTCCGGGGTCTCCTTCATGCTGACGCGGATGGTCTGCGTGACCTTGGACTTGTCGCCCGGTTCGCCTACCGCCATGGCCTCGCCGTGTCCTCCGGCATGGTTGCCGGATGCGAAAGCGGGGGCTACGAGAGCGGTGGCCAGCAGGAGGCCGATGATTGCTTGTCTCATGTTGTCTTCCTTCGTGGTTGTTCAGGAGGGGTGGTGTCAGCCGTGGTTCGAATGCTTCGAAGGTAGCTGTGTCTTCGCGTCTTTCGCCTTGGTCGCGTCGGGGAGGCTACCCGTCCACTCCCAGGCCTGTGTGCCGGGCGGGTTCTCGTACCAGCCCGGATCGGTGTAATCGCCCGCCGAGATGCCCTCGCGGACCTTCACCACGGAGAACATGCCGCCCATCTCGATGGGGCCGTGCGGTCCCCAACCAGTCATCATGGGAACGGTGTTTTCCGGGATTTCCATCGACATCTCGCCCATGTCGGCCATGCCCGCGGTGCCCATCGGCA
This sequence comes from Neorhizobium sp. EC2-8, assembly GCA_045291535.1. Taxonomy (GTDB): domain Bacteria; phylum Pseudomonadota; class Alphaproteobacteria; order Rhizobiales; family Rhizobiaceae; genus Neorhizobium. The sequence continues at coordinate 65,511 of CP147996.1, forward strand.
TGTACTCGGGACGGAACTGTCTGATCTTCCTGGCGACCTCCTTCTTGTCGACACCGATGAAGGTCGGGATTTCATGACCCATGGCGTTCATCGTGTGGTGCGACTTGTGGCAATGGATCGCCCAGTCCCCGACATGCTTTGCGTCGAACTCGTAAGCCCGCATCGCGCCGACGGGGATGTCGATGCTGACCTCCGGCCAGCGGGCTTCAGGCCGAACCCAGCCACCGTCGGTGCAGGTCACCTCGAAATCGTAGCCATGCATGTGGATCGGGTGGTTGGTCATGGTCAGGTTGCCGACGCGGACGCGGACCCTGTCGTTTTTTGAGACGACCAGCGGATCGATGCCCGGGAAGACGCGGCTGTTCCAGGTCCAGAGATTGAAGTCCGTCATCTCCATGACGCGCGGCACGTAGGTGCCGGGATCGATGTCATAGGCGCTGAGCAGGAAGACGAAGTCGCGGTCCACCGGCATAAACGTCGGATCCTTGGGATGGACGACGAAGAAGCCCATCATGCCCATCGCCATCTGGACCATCTCGTCCGAATGTGGGTGGTACATGAAGGTGCCGGACTTCACGAGGTCGAACTCGTAGACGAAGGTCTTGCCGACCGGGATGTGCGGCTGCGACAAGCCACCCACGCCGTCCATGCCTGATGGCAGGATCATGCCGTGCCAGTGAACGGTAGTGTGCTCGGGTAGCTTGTTGGTGACGAAGATACGGACACGGTCACCCTCCACGGCCTCGATCGTCGGGCCTGGCGACTGGCCGTTGTAGCCCCAGAGATAGGCGGTCATGCCTTCCGCCATCTCGCGTTCGACGGGTTCCGCCACAAGGTGGAACTCCTTGACCCCGTTGTTCATTCTGAACGGAAGCGTCCAGCCGTTGAGCGTGACGACGGGATTGTAGCCGGGGCCGACCGACGGTCTGACGGGCGTCTGGGTGGCGGCGGTGTCCATCACCGCTGCTTCGGGGAGCCCCATGTTCGTGGTCTGACTCCAGGATCGGGAAGAGACGAGCGCAGCTCCGGCGGCTCCGGCTCCGAGCAGTTGTCTTCTACTGAACATTCTCGTGTTCCTTTCTCAGTGACCGCCCGCTGGCGCTTCTTCTGCCGACGCGACCTCGGTTTCAGCCGCAGCCGAACCAGTGCTGCCGCCGTAGATGACGGGAGCCAGATTCGCTTCGGCGAGCCAGAAGTCTCGCTTCGCGTTGACGGCGAGGATGGTGGAGGTGATCTTGTCCCGCGTGTCCGAGATGAGTTCGAACGTGCTTGTGATCATGCCGTTGTAGTTGAGCATCGACTGCTGCTCGATCGCGCTGCGCAGCGGCAGGACGTTGTTGCGGTAGTGACGGGCGATGTCGTAGTTCGACCTGTAGGCCACGTAGGCGGACCGCGCTTCCGACCGGACATTGACAGCAAGCGCTGCCAATTGGTTCGCCGCCCGCATGTATGCGAGTTCGCCCTTACGCAGGCGCGTCTGGCCGGAATCGAAAATCGGGATGGTGAACTCGAGGGACGCGGTCTTCGAGATATCGGAGAGGATCTTGCCGTCTTCGCGCTCGCGCTCCTTCTCCCAGGTGCCGACGAGGCTCGATGTCGGTGACGATGCGCGTCACGTCCTCGAGCTTGTAGGACTGCGCCGTCGCCTGCAGCTCGAGCCGTGAGACCTGCAGATCCATCCTCTTGTGGATCGCCTCGGCCTCGATGTCGTCGCGCTTGATGAGCGCCCTGGGCAGGTTCGGAAGGCGGTTCGGTATTTGGAAGTCGATGTCCGATCCAGACAGTCCCATGAGCCGGACGAGTTCCTCCTTCGCGAGTTTGGCGGCGAGCCGCGCCTTGGCGGTGTCGCCCGTCAGCTCGGCGTAGAACACATGCTCGCGCGCCTGCTCCGCCTTGGGCAAGGAGCCAGCCTCGCCGATCTTCTTCGCGAGCTCGGAGGAAGCGTCGGCTGCGATCTTCGCCTGGTTCAGGTAAGCGACGTTCTCCCACGCTGCGACGGCACTGATCCATGCACGCCGCGTCTCCGCAGCGAGCGAGATTGTGGCGATCGCCGCCTTGAGCTGCGCCTGTCGGAAACGGTTATCGGCGAGCTTGATGTTCCGGTCGTAGGTGGCGAGCGCCAGGATGTTTGTGGCGATCGCGCCTTCAAGAACCCGGTAGGCTTCGAGGCCGGGGGTGCCGATGCCGCTAAAACCGACCGAGAACGTCGGGAACACCGATAGCTGGGTCTGCCATGCGTCGGCAGCGCTGTCACCGAGATTGGCGTACGAGGCCTGGAGACCCTTGTTGTTCAGGAGTGCGATCTGAACGGCTGTCTCCACGTCGATGGTCTTCCTTGCTATCAGTGCCTTGACCCGGTCGCGCGTAGCCTGGGCCTGTTTCTGGTTCTGCACCCAGACCGTCTGCTTTCCAGTCGCTTCGCCGCTTTTCAGGGAGGCATTGGCAAATCCTGCGTCGATGGCAGAATAATCCGTCGTCACGCATCCGGCGGCCACGAGAGGAAGCACGAGCGCGGATATGACCTTGAGGTTGCGTAGCATCATCGCGCTCAGCCCTTCTTCTTCGGGGCCTGGGCGTCGTTGAGCCCCGCCACGGCTTGGGGTCGACGGGCATGCGGTGAGTGTAACCGCCGATGGGGCTCTGGTAGCGGACAGGCCGCGCATAGGACGCGGTGTCGGGGTTGTCGGCTGAGGCGACGACTTCAGGCAGGGTGGATGCGCATCCGCTTGCGGCAAGCGGAATGGCAACCACCAGGAACAGACGTTTCATGGTGGGAATCCGAGAATGAGATCGCGTTTGCGCCGCCACGCAGACATGCGCGGAGGCACAGCAAGACCCGCACAGCGGGCGCTAGTTCTCAGATGTTAGGCGGACGATGAAGGCTGGGCGCTTCGCCGAATGAATCGGTATCGTCGGCGAATCCGTGGACGGCAACCACTCGCGGATGGCTCAGCAGTGATCCAGGGCATGTAATCGCCGCAACGCCGCAGTAATCCTTGCAGCAGGAGTTCTTTGTCTTCTCCGCGCTGCCGTGATCCTGCTGATCGCCGTGATGATCCGACTGTGCCATGGCACTGTGATCGCTGCCGTGGTGCGAAGAATGATCGTCCTCGACGAGTGATGCCTGGGGAGGATTCGTGGGATGCATCGCAGCATTGACGGCGGAAAAGCTGTAGCCAGCCAGTGACAGTATCATCACCAGTCTGAACAACAGTGCCATCACTTTAGATGTGATTCGATACATCCCGCTCATGCCTTCTAGGATCGCCAGAGCCTTGGAGCTTTTCAATCGACGCAGTCTTCAATCATCAATTCGCGTTATTTGTGTGGCATCGCCAACACGGCGCGAGGTTCGGTCCGACGCTTCCGAGATCGACGGAGCCGCGCCGCCGGATGTCGGTCCGGCGGGCCTGTCCGCGAAGGCTCCCCGCGGCCGACGCAGGGCACCCGTTCGTGCTCGCCCCAGGCAGTCGTCAGGAGAATGCTTCCTAGCGCCTTCGCGAGGTGTGAGACTGGAATCTTTTTCATCGGAAATCGATCTGCTTCAACCGTTACCGTGTCAGTGGCGGTTGCGGATCCTGAGGGCTTCGGCGGCCGGGTCGGAGAAGGTGACCGTCCCATACTTGGTGTTGGTGCGTCGGACACGGCCGTCGGCGAGCACTTCGAAGGATACCGAGGGGTCCGAAGATGCGACGGTGCTCTCACCAGTCCGGCCATGACCCTGGACGATCCGGTCGGCGTTGCTTGCCTTGTCGCTTAGAGGCCCGGTTGCGAATGCGGACGGGGCGGTGCCTGCGAGAACAATGATTGCGGCGACGAACTTGGTCTTCATGCTGATCTCCTCGTATGAAAGCTGCGGACTGCAGCGTGGAGACCCTAGGCGCGCGCTTTGACAGGGGCCTTTCGCGAACTTTACATTTTGTAAGGCGCAATGGTCGAGGCTCGGTGTGGGGAAGCGTTGTAGTCTGATCGGGCCACATTCGCGGGCGCGGCCGGATTCGAGGCATTGCTGCGGATGGCATAACGATCTATCGCGTCGACAAAAGTACGCCTTCTACGGGGGCGGAAGCCAGTAACTTCGAAACACTGGCCGCGTCATCATGACCTCAGGATGCGCTCCGCCGCAACAAAGCCCGATTGTTCGGCTCTTCGGCAGCGCATGGACGGAGCGCGACGAGTCGCGGAGGGTTCCCGAAGATGAAGATACTTCTCCTAGAAGACGACCAGAAGACCGGAGACTACATCTCGAAGGGACTGAATTCGTCCGGGCACGTCGTGGACTGGGTTCGCGATGGCCGCGACTGTATCTCGTCCGCCCTGGAATCGACCTATGACGTGATGGTCGTGGATCGCATGGTGCCAGGACTGGACGGGCTTCTCGTCGTCAAGATGATGCGTGCCGCCGCCGTTCGCACTCCCGTGCTGTTCCTGACCGCCATGAGCGGGGTCGAGGACCGCGTCGAAGGACTGGAGGCGGGCGGTGACGACTACCTCGTCAAGCCATTCGCCTTCTCCGAACTCCTGGCAAGGATAAATGCGCTGGTCCGCCGCCCTCCGATCGCGGCCGAAAAGACGACCTTGCGCGTGGGCGATCTCGAAATGGACCTTGTGAAACGGACAGCCCATCGTAACGGCACGCCCGTCGAACTGCTGCCACGCGAGTTCCTGCTGCTCGAGCATTTCATGAGAAACGAGGGCAGGGTGATGACCAAGACCATGCTTCTCGAACGGATCTGGAACTTCAACTTCGACCCGCAGAGCTCCGTGGTCGAAACACACATCAGCAGGCTGCGGGCAAAGATCGACAAGCCCTTCGGATACCCTCTGCTGCACACCGTCCGAAACATCGGTTACTCGCTTCATGCTCGGGGGTAGCTTCTTCAAGAGCACGGCGGTCCGGCTCGCCATCATCTACAGTTCGTTGTTCGTCTGCGCCTATCTCGGGGCGAATGTCGTCGCCTACCAGATGGTGCTCGGCTATCTCGACGACCGTCTGGACGCGGCCGTCATGGAACGCTACCGCGAGATCGAAACCGCATTCCTCGCGCGGGGCGTGTCAGGCGCTATCGACATGGTCAATAGCCATGGCCCCGCCATCAGGGGACAGGAGACGATCTACACCCTTCGCGATTCGGCGGGCAGGGTGATGGCCGGCAACGTCGCCCCTGTCGATGTTCCGTCCGGTTTCTCGGATCTTCCCCGGACAGTCGCCACGAAGGATCGACCGGATACAAACTTTACAGGGGGCGCTCGGTGACAACGATCTGATCGTCGGGACGAGCGAGGGGATACCGAGCAACTGGCACGGATCGTGCTTCTCAGCTTCGGCTGGACGACCGCCATCGTGTTCGCCGTCGGCCTGCTTGGTGCGGCTGTCCTGAGATACCGCGCCCGCAACCGGATCTTCGCGTTGTCGCAGGCCGCCCATGCGATCGGCCACGGCGAGCTGTCGAGACGGCTGGCGGTATCGCCCCGCATGGACGAGATCGATGTGCTGTCGGGCGCGGTCAACGTCGCTCTCGGAAGACTGGAGTCCAGCGTAAGCGCTCTGAAGCAGGTGACGACGGATATCGCGCACGATCTCAAGACCCCCATCGGACGCGCATTTCTCGCACTCGACGCGCTGAACCGCGAGCATCCGGACGAAGTGAAAAGCGCCGTCGCGGCAGCGCTCCAGGAACTGTCGTCGCTTGCCAGCACCTTCGACGCCCTGCTGCGAATCGCCCAGATCGAATCCAGAAGCAGGAGGGCGCACTTCGTTGAGATAGATCTGTCTGGACTGGTGCGCGACATACACGAAATCTACGAAGTCATCGCATCCGAGGAGGGGCATGTTCTCAGCTTGAGCGTTCCCGTTGGCGAGTTCCGCATGCGGGGCGACCCCAATCTGATCAGGCAGATGCTGACGAACCTGCTAGCGAATGCGATGCGACACACCCCGATCGGTAGCACGATCGTCCTCAAGCTGATGGGCTATGAGAAGGAGTGGAACTCAGCGTAAGCGACGATGGTCCGGGTATTCCGGAAGCCGAACGCTCCAGGGTCCTCGAGCGCTTCTATCGTCTCGACAAGAGCAGGACGACGGAAGGTTCAGGTCTCGGGCTGAGCATGGTCAAGGCGATCTGCGAACTGCATGATGCCGGGATAGAACTGTCCGACAATGCGCCCGGCCTCAGGGTGAGAGTGATCTTCCCTCGTTACCGCTAGGCCACGCTGCCGGAAGCTCACTTCGCCGGAAGATCGCCGAAACGGCCGAAGTCAAACGTCGCGGTCGCCGTAACGGGTTTGAAGCCGTTCTGCGCAGGGTACCCGGTGGTGTAGCTCGCGCTGAACGAGCTCTTTGTCACCCGGTCCGAATCCGCCGGTGCCACGAGAGCAGCGGCAAGCTCCTTGCGGGGCAGAGGCATTGATGCGGTCGAAGCCTGGACCGTGTCCGTGGCCTTCGAAGTCGAGGCAGTGATCACCTTCTCCGCCTGCGCGGCACGTGATGCGAAGGCGGGAACCGGGTGTACCCCGAAAGGTCCTCGAACGGGGCTGTCTGTTCAACGTTCCCAGAGGCCGCCGATGTCACTGCGGCGAAAGCTTCATGCTCTGTCGAGGTCGTTGGACGCAGCGCGGTGAGGAGGGGCTGTTGTCCGGGCGGGTTGCTGGAACAGGCGCATGGTTAATTTAGCGACCGGGTGGGCTTGCGGGTCGCGCGACGTCGCTGGCTGGCGCACGAAGCGATCTCGCGATCCTCGTAGACGAGGTAAATCTGTGTTGCCTAGCAGTCCCGCCTTGGAACTTTATGCTCCGTCCGATGTTCACGCAGCAACTCGGGAGTGGCGGATGATCCTCAAACTTCGCCTGCGGTCTGTTTTATGCGCCTTCGCGATCGTGATGGTGGCGCTGAACTTGTTCGCCATGGGTCCTGCCGCCGCCTCGCCGCACCGTTGCGAAGCTGCCAGAGTGGAGACGGTATCCGACCATCATCATGATGCCGGGGCACAGCCAGGCTGCTGCGACAGCATGCACTGCTGCCCGATGCTCCCGCGCTTCCCGTTACCCCGGATGCCATCGCAAGTCCGGTTTCACCCCCATACCCATCTGAAAACCGAGCAGCCTCTACTGCTTGTGGCCTCGATCGATCCGCCTCCACGATCTCCCGCTTCGTGAACCAGAACGAAATCCCGCGAAACAGGAGTTCAAGATGAACAACATGATCAAGACCGCTCTCGCCTCGTCGCTTCTCGCCGCGACCGTCGTTGTCTCCCCGATCCCGGCTTCGGCCCAGATGGCATCTTCGCAGATGGTCTATCCGGAGAAGTGCAAGTCGGAGATGTCGTCTGGCGGCGACATGGCCATGCAGGGACACCAGATGTCGGGCATGGCGGAATTCCAGAAAGAATCCATGGATGGGATGAAGGCCATGAACATGAACATGATGCAGGGAATGATGAAGAAGGATCCCGATGTGGCATTCGCATGCGGGATGATCGCCCACCACATGGGCGCGATCAGCATGGCGCAGGTCGAACTGAAGCATGGTGACAACGCAGAGACTAAAGTCAAGGCTCAGAAGATCATCGACGACCAGACGAAGGAAATCAAGGAACTGACCGCCTGGGTCGAGAAGGAGGTGAAGTGATGCATCACATGCCCTCCGAGATGAAGGCCTGCATCGACAACTGCCTCGCCTGCTACAGCGAATGCCTGTCGATGGCGATGAGGCAATGCTTGGAGATGGGTGGCAAGCACACTGAGCCGCAGCACTTCAAGCTGATGATGGCATGCGCGGAAATTTGCCGGACATCCGCGCATTTCATGCTCATCGGCACCGAGCATCACAGGCACACCTGCCGCGAGTGCGCTGAAATCTGCCGCCAGTGCGCCGACGACTGCGAGCGCGTCGGCGACATACAGAGCTGCGTCGATGCCTGCAGGAAGTGCGCCGAGAGCTGCGAGAAGATGGCCGCCTGACGAGTGCCAGGAGGATGAAGTCATCTTCCCGTCACTTCCCAGAATCTGGCAGTGGGAGCGACCGGATGGCGCAGCGCGCTCCGGCGGCTTCACAACGCCGTCCCTGTCGTGCAAGAATGAGTACATGAAGCCACTGATGGTCATCCAACGCATTCTCTGCGCGCTTGCCATGCTCGCCGTCCTGATGGGACCGGTGAGCGTGACCGCGGCCGCAGCGGCCATGGCTTCATCCGTCCCGATGGCGGGCATGGCGATGGAGATGGAGATGGCGGATCAGGCTCCGGACGAAGAAGCAATGGCGGACATGCCATGCTGCCCGGAAGAGAAGAAGCCTGCCATACCCGACTGCATGAAATCCTGCCCGCTCGCGCTCGTGTGCTCCACCGTGATCGTCGGCAACCTGTCTGCGGCCATCGGCCTGCCGACGATCCATGCGATGCCCGTGTCGTTCCTGCGGCTTTACGTCGACGAACTCGCCTCGGCGTTCGTCGAACCGCCGCCAAGGCCGCCGCGCGCCTGATTCACACTCGTTCGCTGCGCCTGCCTGACCGCCTCCGCGGATGCAGACTGGCGCGTCCAGTTCCGCGCGCATCCGCGCGTCTCGAGATGTGAAATCATGAAGAATAGAAACATTCCCGTGCGGGCGACCGTCGCCGCACTCGCATTCCTTGCCGTATCCGCAGGCACCGCTCTAGCCGGAGCCAAGGACTATGAGTTCCAGGCTCGTCGCTTCCGAGGTGAAGCATGGGCCGCAGGCCGAAGTGGCCGTCAGACTGGTCGACAAGCGGTCCGGAAATCCCGTTTCCGGCGCGGTCATCTTCACCACCCGGATGGACATGGCTCCCGACGGCATGGAGATGATGACGACCTCGGTGGAGAACCTCCCGGAAAAGGAGCCAGGCGTGTACCGCTTCCGCACCAACTTGTCGATGGCAGGCGGCTGGCGTTTCAAGGTGGCCGCCAAGGTGCAGGGCGAGCCTGAAACCGTGCAGGGCGAAGTCGTTCTGAAGGCCCTCCCGTGAAGACCGCCGCATTGATGCTGGCCGCATGCTCCCTCGCCATCGGTGGCGGGGAGGGTACCTGCTCGGATCCGGCAAAGTCGCCATCCCCGACGTCGCCGCCTTGAGAGTCCTCATGGCAGAGCCTCCGACCGCCGCCGCAGAAGCCCGGTCTCCGGGCAGTGGCCGCGTCATCTACTATCGGCATCCCGGTGGAGATCCCGCCTGGTCGGCGGAACTTGCAAAGACATCGGACGGCAGGGACTTCGTCCCGGTACTAGCCAGCGAGGATGTCAGCTTCGCCGACAAGCCCGAAAGCGCGGAGGCCGATCCCGACATGGCCGAAGCCGGATCTGGAGGCGCTCCGGCGGCCGAGCGGAAGATCCTGTATTACCGCAACCCCATGGGGCTCCCCGACACCTCCAGGGTGCCCAAGAAGGATTCGATGGGGATGGACTACATCCCGGTCTACGAGGGCGAGGCCGATGGCGGCTCCACTGTCCGGGTTCCGCTTGGAAAGCTCCAGCGCACTGGCGTCAGGACTGCGGAAGTCACGATGGAGAGGCTGCCGACGGCGCTGCGCGTCCCCGGCATAGTCATGCTCGACGACCGCCGGATCCACGCGGTGAGCATGCGCTCCGACTCCTTCATCGAGGAGGTGGCCTCAGTGACTGCGGGCAGCCGCGTGAAAGCGGGTGAAAGCCTTTTCAAATTCTACTCGAAGGAAGTCGCGACGGCTGCATCCGAGTACGCGAACGTCGTGTCCGGTGGCGGCGACACCGCTGGGAGCGCCCTGAGACTCCGTAACCTCGGAATGTCCGAACGTGCGATCGAGACCATCCGCAGGGACCGCAAGGTGCCGCCGAGCATTTCGTTCGACGCGCCGGCGGACGGGATCGTCATCGAGCGGGCGACGACCCCGGAAGCATGGCCGAGCCGGGCGACATCCTGTTCAGGATCGCCGACACCCGGGAGATGTGGATCGTGGCCGACGTGCCTGAAAGCCGCTCGGCGCCGTCGCAGTCGGCGCAGCCGCAACCGCAACCGTCAGCGCCAGGCCCGGCGTGCCAGTCCGAGGCACCGTCGAGCCGTGGATCCCGAGATCCGCGACCAAACGAGGACCGCCAGGGTGCGGATCCGGATCCCGAACCCCAACGGCACGCTTCTCCCGAACATGTTCGGCACGATCGAGATTTCGTCCGGATCTCCGGATCCGGTTGTCACGGTGCCGAACGACGCCATCATCGATACCGGGAGCAGGCGCGTGGTGTTCGTCGACAAGGGCGACGGAAGATTCGAACCATGCGACATCGAAGTCGGTGTCCGGGGGCGCAGAGAACCGAGGTGACTGGCGGTCTTGCAGCAGGAGAGCTTGTGGTCGTCTCGGCCAACTTCCTCATCGATGCCGAGAGCAACCTGAACTCCGCCTTGAGCGCCCTCGCCGCAGGAGACACCCAGCCATGATATCGAGATTGATCTCGTGGTCCGCGCACAACCTGCTGCTCGTCTTCGTCGGCGCGTTCCTTGCGGCGGCAGGAGGTATTCATGCGATCCGCACGCTCCCACTCGACGCGATCCCCGACCTCTCCGACGTTCAGGTCATCGTCTACACAGACTTCCCCGGACAGGCTCCCCAGGTCGTCGAGGACCAAGTCACATATCCTCTGACGAGGCTCGATGCTGACAGTGCCGAAGTCGAAGGTGGTCCGAGGCTTCTCCTTCTTCGGTGTCTCTTTCGTCTACGTTATATTCGAGGACGGCACCGATCCGTACTGGGCGCGCAGCCGCGTGCTCGAATTCCTGAATGCGGCCGCAAGTCGCCTGCCGGAAAGCGTCACGCCGACACTCGGTCCCGATGCGACGGGCGTGGGCTGGGTCTACCAGTACGCGGTGATCGCGAGGGAAATGTCTCTCGCCGAACTCCGATCGCTTCAGGACTGGGTCGTCAAGTTTGCGCTCTCGCGATCCGAGGGTGTCGCGGAAGTGGCAAGCGTCGGCGGCTTCGTGAAACAGTATTCGATCGTCGTCGACCCCGTCCGCCTCAAGGCGCAGGGCATCACCCTGGACGAAATCGCCTCGGCAGTGAAGGCCAGCAACAGGGATGTCGGAGGCCGGACCGTCGAGTTGTCCGAGTTCGAGTACATGGTGCGGGGCCGCGGCTACCTGCAGGGCACCGCGGACATCGAGAACATCGTTCTCAGGTCCGAGAAGGAGTGCCGCTGCGGGTGGCGGACGTGGCGAGGGTCGAACTCGTGCCCGACGAGCGCCGCGGGATTACGGAGATGAACGGCGACGGCGAGGTCGCCGGGGCATCGTGCTGCAGCGCTACGGATCGAACGCGCTAACTGTGATCGAGAACACCAGGAGGAATATCGACGCGTTGAAAGCGAGCCTTCCGGCCGGAGCTGAGATCGTTCCCGTCTATGACCGCTCCCGGCTCATCGAGGCCGCCATCGAGACGCTGAAAGGCACGCTGCTCGAGGAGTCGGTCGTCGTCGCGATCGTGACCATCGTCTTCCTGATGCATGTCAGGAGCGCGCTCGTTGCGATCATCATGCTTCCCGTCGGTATCCTGATAGCATTCGCGGCAATGCGCATGCTTGGCATCGGAGCCAACATAATGAGTCTCGGCGGCATCGCCATCGCCATCGGCGCGATGATCGACGCCGCCATCGTGATGATCGAGAACGCCCACAAGCATCTCGAGCGCGCCCCACCGGACAAGCCACGCCTGGAAGTCCTGACCGAAGCTGCATCCGAAGTCGGCCCGGCACTTTTCTTCAGCCTCCTGATCATCACCGTCTCCTTCCTGCCGATATTCACTCTCGAATCCCAGGAGGGGCGACTGTTTGGGCCGCTCGCGTTCACCAAGACCTTCGCGATGGCTGCGGCTGCGATCCTGTCGGTGACGCTCGTGCCAGCGCTCATGGTCGTGTTCGTGCGTGGAAGGATCATTCCCGAGCACAGGAACCCTGTGAACCGGGTACTCATCTGGATCTACCGCCCGATCATCGCGGGGGTCCTGAAGGCAAGGACGCTGACCATCGTCATCGCCCTGGCGGCCCTGGCGGTCACGGTCTGGCCAGCCCGGCAGCTTGGCAGCGAGTTCATGCCCGCGCTCGACGAAGGGACGCTCATGTACATGCCGACCACGCTGCCCGGTCTGTCCGTCACCAAGGCTGCCGAGTGATGCAGACGCAGGATCGGATCATCAAGTCGTTCCCAGAGGTCGAGACTGTGTTCGGCAAGGCGGGCAGGGCGCTCACGGCGACCGACCCCGCGCCTACGGAGATGTTCGAGACCATCATCACTCTGAAGCCGAAGGACCAGTGGCGGCCCGGCGTGACAGTCGACTCCCTCAGGCAGGAGATGGATGCGGCGCTGCAGTTTCCCGGCGTTTCCAACGCTTGGACGATGCCGATCCGGGCACGCATCGACATGCTGTCCACCGGGATCCGCACTCCGGTTGGCGTGAAGGTGTTTGGAACGGATCTGGGAGAGATGGAGAAGGTCGCGCGCCGCGTCGAGAGCGTCCTCAAGAAGGTTTCGGGAACGTCCTCGGCGTATGCCGAACGCGTCATCGGCGGCTACTACCTCGACATCGTTCCCGACCGGGTGGCGCTCGCGCGGTACGGTCTGACCATCGACAGCGTCCAGGATGTGGTCGGCATGGCTCTTGGATCCGAGACTCTGACGACCACGGTCGAGCGCCGGGAGCGGTATTCGGTCGCCATCCGCTATCCGCGCGACTACCGCAGCAATCCGCAGGCCATCGGCAGGGACGTTCTCGTAAGTCTGCCGGGCGGCGGAACCGTGCCGCTCGGAGACGTCGCCAGGATCGAGCTTACCAGAGGTGCGACATCGATCAGGACCGAGAACGGGCAGCTCGCCGTCTACGTCTTCGTCGACATCGCAGGGCGCGACCTCGGCGGATATGTGGCCGAGGCGAAGGCCGCAGTCGAAGGCGAGGTCCGTCTGCCGCCGGGCTACTCGCTCGCCTGGAGCGGGCAGTTCGAGTATCTCGAGCGGGCGAAGGCGAGGCTGGCACTTGTCGTGCCGCTGACCCTGGCCCTCATCTTCCTGCTGCTCTACCTCAACTTCAGGCGGCTTACGGAAACACTGATCGTGATGCTCTCGCTGCCCTTCGCACTCGTTGGCGGCATCTGGCTGATGTGGTGGCTGGGCTTCAACATGTCTGTCGCCGTCGCAGTAGGCTTCATAGCGCTGGCGGGCGTCGCCGCCGAAACGGGAGTGATCATGCTCATCTATCTGGATCACGCGCTGGCAGAGGAGCGCGCGCGGTGCGCCGCCGAAGGGCGGGAGCTGACGCGCGCGGACCTGCACAGGGCGATCGTCGTCGGAGCGGTCGAGCGCGTGCGCCCGAAGATGATGACCGTCGTCGCCATCATGGCGGGACTGGTACCCATCCTGTGGAGCACGGGCACGGGATCGGAGATCATGCAGAGGATCGCGGTTCCGATGATCGGCGGCATGATGTCGTCGACGGTGCTGACCCTTGTCGTCATCCCGGCCGTCTATGCGCTCGCTAAGGGCTGGCGGCTTGGCCCCGCCACCCCAACCCGGGAGGTGCGTCAGTGAGGTGGTCCGGAAGCATCGGCGCGACCACGCTTGTCGTGCTCGCACTGGCTGGCGCCGTCGCTGCCGCGCCCGCCTGGGAACGACAGCTCGACATGAAGTCCATGGCCGAATCCGCAAGAATCATCGGCGAGTTGTTCGGCGGGAAGAGGCCGTACTCCCAGGCTGAGTTCAGGGAGGCGGCGGAGAACATCCGGACGCATGCGGGAAAGAGCCTCGTCGGAGACTTCGATGGAGGGCCACAGGCGGATTCAAAGGCCGATGCCGAGATGATCTCGACATCCGCCGACGAGTTCGGCAGGCTCGCCCGCGATCTGGAAATCTACGCTTCCGCATTGTCCTCGGCCGCGGACCGCAACACTAAGGAGCCTGGGGTCGGACACGAGGATGGGCGGCACGCTGCTGGGAAGCCCGTTCGGGCCGAAAGCGAATGCAGCCCGGGACGCGGCCTCGATGCCTGCCGAGCATGCCTACCATCTCATGCTCCAGACGTGCACGAGCTGCCATGCGACGTTTCGGAGGCCCTGATCTGCGTGCCGTGGGCAGCGCCGACCAGAGCCATCGTGGCCGCGAGCGCACAGATGACGAAGAGACTCCAGATCATGAAAGCTCTCCTGGCCTTGCGGCGGTTCGCGCGCGGCAACCGTCTGCGGGGAGGGCGGCGCAGCGGCGCGCCGACCATTGGGTTGAGCCGGAACGACTTCTTTCGACCCGCCATCAGGGACAATCCTGTCCGCAAGACTCTGCCCAGGGCCCGGGCACTCGTATCAGACCGACTTGTAGGTCGTCGGATAGCCAGCTTCGTTGATGGCCGCGGCTATTGCCGCCGGGGAAACCGAAGTCTCGACCTTGGCCTTCTTGGTGCCGACATCGATGATCAAGCTCGCCGCCGGGTCGGCGCGTTCGATCGCCTTCTTGACCGTTCCTGCGCAGTGGCCGCAGGTCATGTTAGGAATGTCGAATTCGTACATCTTGTTCTCCTGTAGATGTGTCTGGAAAGAGAGATAGGGATTCCACTATGGGAAGGTCAAGAACGTATTCGTCCTGCGGCTGGCGAGAATCTCGATGGTCCCTTGCGATCGATTGGCATGAGCGTCGTACAGCTCAGAAAGCTGCCGCAGGCTTTGCCAGACGGTCCTGGCGGCCCGGCTACCAGACTAGCTTGATACCCGAGAAGAACAGCAGCAGCGCGAGGACCGCGCGCAGTAGTCTTTCGGAAAGGAATCGGCTCCCTACGAAGGCTCCGACACCGCCGCCTACCGTAACGGCGGCAAGCCACCAAGGCGACGGGGGAAGACCATTGAAGCTGGCACTCGCCCCCGCAAGAGCGGCCGCCGAAGCCAGCAGGTTGTATGCTGCCGTGGTGGCCGCCGTCTGCCTGGCCGTCGCCCAACCAAATGCGGAACCGCGTCGGGATGCCCGGCATATCCCGCCATTGACGGCAGGAAGTTCTCTCCTAGGTGTCGGGATGGAGGAACTCACATGGAAACTGAACGTGATAACATCAGCCCTGACGCGGCGATGCTCGCGGAAGCCGTCCAACGGTGGTTCGACTTCCACGAGGTCAAGCGAACCGAGCGTGTCGATAAGATCGTGTGCGAGGCCGCGATCCGGATATACAAGCAAGGCTACCGTTCCGTCGATGATGTCGCGACGGTGCTGATCGCCACTTATTTTGGACCATTGGCGATCGAGGTGAACGCGCTTTCGTCTTCATCGGTGCACTAGCCCCGCTTCGGAATGACGCGGATGGACTGGAGTCGCTGCAGACTTCTTCTGGCCACATTCCATCTGTCTTGGTCTGTACAGCATTGCTTGTGAGCGCGGAAATGACTTCGTTGCTCGCGATGCGATTTCGCTGATCGGCTTCCGTCCACGGATGTACTGGCTGAGGTGAATGGCGAGATGAGGAAGGTCGGTGCGATTTCGCCCCGGCTTTTTTGTTGCGCTCTGGTCACGCTGCGGAGCCTGCCGTTCCTGACTGCCGCAACTCGCCCGCGGGCGGTTCTCGCGCCGAGAAGCAAGTGCAGCGGCGGGTGCTTCGTTGAAGATGGGCGTGCGATGGCGAAGCCATCGTCGAGCAATTGACAGATGAGACCCTCGCGCGCCATTCTGCCGCGAGACTGGAGATGGCGACGTGGATCCCAGGGTAATCAAACGCGTTCAAGAGAGCTGCAATGGAAGCAGGCATGCCATCACCGATGGCCTTGTCGACGCGATAGTTCAGGCCTGCGGCGCCCCCATGACGGTCAGGAAGGCGAAGGACGAACTGAGCGCAGTTCTCCGAAATGCTCGAAACGGCGTTCCTCAAATCATCGGCAATCTGGAGAAGCCTGATGACCTGGCGGTTGTGATCTCAGTCAAGGATCTTGCGGAACTCGTTACCGCCGCGCGACATCAGGAAACCTTCGGTGAGGCGCTCGATGCGATCGGCTTCAAACCGTACACGGGCAGCCGCATCATCGTCAGTCAAGGTAACAAGCGCGAACGCCTGCAGCGAAGCTGAAGTGCTTCTCTTCCCCATTGGAATACCGAGTAATGTAGCCGGCCATGAGGCAGGCGCTGTATGAAGCCGTACCCTGCGTCCCCGCTCACTCCTATCTCCTTGATATCAGGAATATCAGGGAGGTCGCGATGCCCGAGCTTGCTGCGCATGCTGTCGAAAATCTGTTGATCGAGATCCTCGTTCCTTCCCGAGCCTCGTGTCGAGGGACCGTCATCTGCGACTGCTGCCGGCAACGCAAAGCGGCCAGCGAGTTCGACTACGACGGATGCGGGATCTGCCTCAGTTGCCTGGATTCCGACGAGATTCTTGTTGAACTGGAGACTGAGATTCCAGGCAGCGGATCCTCGTCTCACATTGATCGTCCCCGGGGCTAACCAGACGGGTCGCAGCCTAGCGCAGGCACGATCATCACCGACGAGATGGGTGTGGGTGAGCCACGATCGAGGGTTCCAGGACCACCAGCGCCAGATCGACGAGGTGAATTAGCGGGCTGCGGGGGCTTTTTCGACAGACGCAAGGCGGCGAGCAAGGCGGAGCAAGAATAGAAAAGCCCACCAGCAGGACTAACTGGCAGGGCTCCATGTCGGGAGTAGAGCGCGGTCGCACTACGTCCGTTCTCCCGGAAAAGCCCTTGGTCGCCCGAAGGTCCTTAGCGATGGGAGCTTTCCCGGCCTCCTGATGTTGTTCCAACTATTCGGGTGCTGAACGGTTCCGTGTTGTGCTCGACTGCCGACATTCGCCCTCGGTTCGAGGCCTTACTCTCATTTCCGGTCGATCTGGATCTCTGTCCCCGTATCCAGCACAATATGCAGGTCACGGATCATCGCCGCGGCGTTAAGCAGTACGGCCTTGACTTGCTCATCAGTTCTCCTTCCGGACGGGACTGCCGCTGCCACTACTTGAATCTCTACGACAGCGTCGCCGGCAGTGCGGGTGGTCGGAATGCCGATCTGCTCTCGCAGTTCCGGGATGACCGTTGCTGCACGTTCCAGCAGCCGGTTCTTCTCTTGCGCTGACAGCTTTTCGATTTGATTGGCGGCTCGGATCAACTCGGCAATGAAGTCGTTGATCGAACTCAATGCAGTGTGTCCCTATCGGGCACCATCCCCGCCGAGTTCATATAGTCGGCTACCCATGGCCTTTCCTTCTGAGACTTCATAGCTCCTGAGCTGTTCGTTGAAGCAGTCGTAAGAAGGCGCTTCGATTCCAGGCGGTTCAACAATTTCGAGCCTCCGCGTTTATCTCGCCGAATGTTGTCACTGCAGAATGCCAACATTCGCGCGGATGATCCCGATGCTTAAGGGCGACACGGAGAACGTCGTCCACCGCATCCTGCTTGAACTGTTCGAAGTAGACCCCTTGCGAAAAAGCGGATCCTTCAGCTCGAATCCACCGACCGCAATGAGGTCCCACAGCAGCTCCACACCTGGGGAGGCACTCATCTGCGCTCGCAAGCGAACGCTCGTTTCGGACTCTTCAATCTTCTCGGCGGCTGTCGCCATAGTTCCCTCGCCAACCTAGCTGTCGATGGCATTTCATAACGGGAGGGATTTTAAGGTCGCGGGAACATCAATGCTCAAATGCCACCTAGTTTGGCAGAAGGCCGGAAACGGTGAGCTGGCTTATTCGATGGCCCATCGCTTCGCAACGGAGAGGATCAAGCTCACTTCGTGCTGCTGGCGCCGAGGCGATACACAAACGATGCCTTATAGCGTCTGTGGAGACCGGCACCGGGAAGCCGCTTTACCGTCACGCCAATCGAATTTTTGAAGCCGGACGTCGCAGAGACGATGTGAACGAGCTCTCTGTGTCGGTGGCGCGGAATCGCGAGGTTTTTAGAACCATGACGTTTCAGAGCGGTCAATAATGACACGCGTTCCGGGAATCGTGACTTTTCTGAGCGGCCTTCTCACAACTTACTAGAACGGCATGTTGGCGAGGATGTTGCGGTCGATATGCTGGATATCGCGCTTGCCGCACAGGGCCATGGTGATGTCCAGCTCCTTGCGGATGATTTCGAGCGTGGTGGTCACGCCTTCCTTGCCCATGGCGCCGAGGCCGTAGAGGAAGGGCCGGCCGATATGGGTGCCGCGGGCGCCGAGCGCCACGGCCTTCAGCACGTCCTGGCCGGAGCGGATGCCGCCGTCCACATGAACCTCGATCCGGTCGCCCACCGCTTCGACGATCTTCGGCAGCATGCTGATCGACGAGGCTGCGCCGTCGAGTTGGCGGCCGCCGTGGTTGGAAACGATGATCGCATCCGCGCCGGTATCGGCGGCGGCGCGCGCGTCTTCCTCGTCGAGTATGCCCTTGATGATCATCTTGCCGCCCCAGAGATCCTTGATCCAGCGGATATCGTCCCAGGAAAGCCGCGGGTCGAATTGTTCCGCCGTCCAGGCGCCGAGCGAGGAAAGATCGGAAACGTTGCTCGCATGGCCGACGATATTGCCGAAACCGTGGCGCTTGGTGCCGAGCATTTCCAGGCACCATCTCGGGCGTGTGGCGAGCTGCAGGGCCGCGCTGAGCGTCGGCTTCGGCGGGGCGGCGAGGCCGTTGCGCAGGTCCTTGTGGCGCTGGCCGAGAATCTGCAGGTCGGCAGTGACGACCAGCGCCGAGCATTTCGCCGCCTTGGCGCGGCCGATCAGCCGTTCGACGAAGCCGCGGTCCTTCATCACGTAGAGCTGGAACCAGAAGGGTTTCGTGGTTACCGAGGCGACGTCCTCGATCGAGCAGATGCTCATGGTCGAGAGCGTGAAGGGCACGCCGAATTCTTCTGCGGCCTTGGCGGCCAGCATTTCGCCGTCGGCATGCTGCATGCCGGTCATGCCGGTCGGCGCCAGCGCCACGGGCATCGCCGCCTTTTCGCCGATCATCGTGGTTTCGAGCGTCCGGTTGGTCATATCGACCAGCACGCGCTGGCGCAGCTTGATCTTGGAGAAGTCTTCCTCGTTCGCCCGGTAGGTTCCCTCGGTCCAGGCGCCGCTATCGGCATAATCGAAGAACATTTTCGGCACACGACGGCGGGCCAGGATTTTCAGGTCGGCAATGGTCAGCGGCTTGGACATCGATATTCTTCCTCCGGATGCTGGCAGACGAGTAGCATATCTTCGCCGCACTGCCAGAGGAATGTCGAGCGATATCGCGCGCTGTTTCGCCCCAGTTTATCTTCCGGGCGTGGGAGGCCGCGCGATATCGCCTGGCGTCACTCGGGGATAAGCAGCAGGCTGCCGGCTGCACGGCCGCTTTCCAGGAATTCCTGCGCCCTGGCAGCCTCTTCGAGCGGATATTCTCCAGCGACAGCCGCGGTGATGCCGCTCTCCATTGCGGCAATCGCCGCTTTCGCCGCCTCGCGATAATTGGCTTGGTCGATGGTGAAGGCAAGGATGCTGGGATGCGACAGAGCCTTGCCCGGCCTTAGCTGATCGACGCTGACCGGCGGGATCGGGCCGGCGGCCTGGCCTATGGTCACCGCGGTGCCGAACGGCCGGACGCTGTCGATCGTCTTGGCAAGCATGGAACCGCCAATTCCGTCATAGCCGACATCGACCCCGCGTCCGTTCGTGCGGGACTTGACCTCGCCTACCAGATCCGCATCCCGCCCGACGATCAAGTGATCGGCGCCGTAGCTGCGGGCCAGTTCCGCCTTTTCCTCCGAGCTTACGGTCCCGATCACCGTCGCCCCGAGTTCCTTGGCCCATTTGACCAGAATCGCACCGAGACCGCCTGCGGCTGCGTGAACCAGGACGGTGGTGCCAGCGCCGACCGGATAAGTCTTGTTAAGCAGCATATAGGCCGTCATCGCTTTCAGCAGCGAGGAGGCCGCCGTCGCGGCGTCGATCTGTGGCGGAAGAAGGATGGCCCGCTGTGCCGCCAGCGTCCGGCGCGTCGCATAGGCTCCGGCCGGGACGCCACAATAGGCGATCCGATCGCCAATCTTCAGACCGGCGACGGCGGAGCCGACGGCTTCCACCGTGCCGGCCGCCTCGACACCGATCACGGCGGGATAGGATGGCAGCGCGTAGATCCCCTGCGGTGATAGATATCGACGAAGTTCATGCCGATCGCGTCGTGCCGCACGACAATTTCGTCCTCCTTGGGTGTCAGCTGAGGCTGTTCCAGAATCTGCAGGTTTTCCAACCCGCCGGGGAGGTCAGGCTCACCAGGATATTCGCCATCGTCATTCTCCATGTTTGAGGCCGGGTCAGGATGGGCCTTTGCCTATTGTTTGAAAATTCCCTATTCATGGACAATCGATGGGAAAAATTTGACAATGCTCGACTGGGAAAACCTCCGTTACTTTTTGGCGCTCTCGAACAGCGGAACGTTGCTCGGCGCCGCCCGGACACTCGGTGTGGAACACGCGACCGTCAGCCGCCGCGTGGCGCTTCTGGAGGAGCAGCTGCAGGCCAGACTGGTCGATCGCCGCGGCCGGAAGATCACACTGACGGTCGAGGGCGAACGCATTGCCGAACTGGCACGGCGGATGGAGGAACAGGCTCTCGCCACCGATCAGGCGAGGCTCAAACAGGACCGGCTGGCCGGCACGGTGCGCATCAGCGCGCCGCCGGCCCTTTCGGACCTGCTGTTGCCGGAGCCGATCGCCATGCTTCGCCGACGTCACCCCGAGATCGAGATCGTAGTTGCCGGCGAAAAGCGCTACGCTTCCCTCAACCGTCGAGAGGCCGACATTGCGGTGCGTCTGACCCGCCCCGAACAGGGGGATCTTACCGTCATGCGGATCGGCAGCGTCCGGTTCGATTTCTATGCGTCGCCGTCCTATCTTGCCGAGACGCCGCAGGAGCAATGGAGCTTCATCGCTTACGGCGAGGACATGGAGACTTCCCCGCAGCATCGGCGGCTTCTCGACGTTGCGGGAGGACGGCGTGTCGGCCTGAGGGCCTCGACGCTTGAATTCCAGCGCGCAATGGCCCGGGCGGGCGGCGGGATCGCCATCCTGCCCGATTTCTTCGTCAGCGACGCCGACGGGCTCGCCGTCGCGCTGGTGGAGGACGAGCCCGTGACGCGCGACATCTGGCTCGTCGTCCATTCGGATATCCGCGACGTGCCGATTGTCCGCGCTGTCATGGACGTGATCAAGGAGGGTGCTCGGCGGCAGGCGGGCGGCTAGGCCCTGACCTGGCTTACGCCAATCCGCCCTTCATCGCCTTGCCCGCCACATAGGTCTCGACCACGGCGCGATCGTCGCCCATGGTCTGCAGCAGGAAGAGTTCCTCGACGAGCGTCTTCACCGTTTCCATGCGCAGCTGCATGGCCGGCGTCGAGGCGGCGTTCAGCACCACGAGGTCGGCGGCGGTATCCGGGGCCAGCGTGCCGATATCGGTCATCGACAGCGCTTCGGCATTGCCCTTCGTCATCAGGTAGAAGCTTTCGAGCGGGTTCAGGCGTTCGCCGAGCAGCTGCTGGATCTTGTAGGCCTCGTCCATGGTCCGCAGCATCGAATAGCTCGAACCGCCGCCGATATCGGTGGCGACAGCCACCCGGACGGGCTTTTCCCGCCGCATCAGCGATTTCATCGGGAACAGGCCGGAGCCGAGGAAGAGGTTGGAGGTCGGGCAGTGGACGGCGACGGCACCGGCTTCGGACAGCGCATCGGCTTCCCGTTCCGAGAGGTGGATCGCGTGACCGAGCAGCGTCTTTTTCCGAGCAGGCCGTAATGGGCGTAGATATCCGTGTAGTCCCGGGCGTCGGGATAAAGGGCTGCCGTATAGCGGATTTCCTCGTGATTTTCGGACAGATGCGTCTGGATATGCAGGTCCGGAAATTCCTGTGCCAGCGCCTGGGTGGCGCTCATCTGGTCGGGCGTCGAGGTGATCGCGAAGCGCGGCGTGATGGCGACGTGGTTGCGTCCCTTGCCGTGCCAGTCGGCGATGACGGCGCGGGTTTCGTCATAACCCATCTGCGGCGTGTCGAGCAGGCCCTGCGGCGCGTTGCGGTCCATCATCACCTTGCCGCCGACCATGCACATGCCGCGCTTCAGGGCCTCAGCAAAGAAGGCGTCGGCCGAGGTCTTGTGCACGGAGCAATAGGCGACCGCCGTCGTGGTGCCGTGGCGAAGCAGCTCGTCGTAGAAATGGGTGGCGATGCGGGCGGCGTGCCCGCTCTCGACGAACCGGCATTCCTCCGGGAAGGTATAGGTGTTCAGCCATTCGAGCAGGTTGGCGGCATAGGAGGCGATCACCTGCATCTGCGGGAAATGCAGGTGCATATCGATGAAGCCCGGCAGGATCAGGTGCGGCCGGTGGTCGATCTCCTCGATTCCTTCGGGCGCGATGGCCTTGACGGTTCCGTAGCTGCCGGCCGCGGAAATCTTGCCGTCCTCCACCAGCAGCACACCGTCGCTTTCATAGAGGTAGCTGTCGGTATCGGTGAGCGACAGGGGCGCGCGCCTGAAGGAGAGCAGCCGGCCGCGGATCAGCATCTTTGTCATCGGGATGTTGCACTTTCGTACCAGGCCACCAGCAGCCCGCGTTCCTCCGGGGAAATGTCGGTCACGTTGCCCGGCGGCATGGCATGGCTGCGGCCTGCCTGGATATAGATTTCCCGCGCATGGGCGGCAATTTCGGCGTCCGTCTCCAGTTTGACGGATTTCGGGGTAAAATTGACGCCCTCGTAAACGGGTTCAGCCGCATGGCACATGGAACAGCGCGCCTGCACGACATCCCTCGCTGCGCCGAAATGGGTGTTCGCAGCGAATTTCTGGGCGACCGGGGTCATCGAGGTCGCCGTCTCGCCGGTCAGCACTTTCGGCACGGTCGAGAGCCACATGATGACGATGAAGATGAGCACCGTCACCAGCCAGGTCCAGGTAGGTCTGCCTTTCCGGGCATGGGTCGTGTTGAACCAGTGCCTGATCGTCACGCCCATCAGGAAGACGAGGGCGGCGATCACCCAGTTGAAATGGGTGGCGAATGCCAGCGGATAATGGTTCGACAGCATGAAGAAGATGACGGGAAGCGTCAGGTAGTTGTTGTGCAGCGAGCGCTGCTTGGCGATCGCGCCGTATTTCGGATCGGGCGTGCGGCCGGCGATCAGGTCCGCCACCACGATCTTCTGGTTCGGTATGATGATGAAGAAGACGTTGGCCGACATGATGGTCGCGGTAAACGCGCCGAGATGCAGGAAGGCGGCACGGCCGGAAAACACCTGCGTATAACCCCAGGCCATGGCGATCAGCACCAGGAAGAGCAGCGCCATCAGGCCCCAGGTGTTCTTGCCCAGCGGCGACTTGCAGAGCAGGTCGTAGATGATCCAGCCGATCGACAGCGAGGCGAGCGACAGCAGGATCGCCTGCCAGGGCGCGAGATCCAGCACCGTGCGGTCGATCAGGAACAGGTCGGCGCCGCCGTAATAGACGATGCACAGCATCAGGAAGCCGGAGAGCCAGGTAAAGTAGCTCTCGTATTTGAACCAGGTCAGGTGTTCCGGCATCTGCGCCGGCGCCACCAGGTATTTCTGGATGTGGTAGAACCCGCCGCCATGCACCTGCCATTCCTCGCCATAGGCGCCAACGGGCAGATGCGGCCGCTTCGTCAGCCCGAGGTCGAGCGCGATGAAATAGAAGGACGAGCCAATCCAGGCGATCGCCGTGATGGCATGGAACCAGCGGGCGGCGAAACTCAGCCACTCCCAGGCGATGGCATATTCATACATTCAGTGTTCCCCTTTTTGCCCCCCGACTCGTTACTCTGGGGAAAAAACAGGCCAAGGGAAGAGGGGCAGCCTCGAACACTTTTTGTCCGCCACGGAACCGTGACCCTCGCCTTCGAGTTCCCTCCGCGCTATTCCTGCAGGATTGGCAATAGTAGCATGTTCTGAATTGTGCATCGCGATAAGTTAGGGTTAGTTGGTCGAGCCGACTCACGTATTGTGACAATTGCAAGTCAGCCGGCGAAAGCTTGGTAATGCGTGCGGTTTGAGCCGGTGATGGGGGCATTCATCAACGGAGACTAAGCTCATGCGTGGTATTCTGACAGGTGTGATGATTGCGTATGCGTCCTGCGTCCAGGTCGGTTCGGCCAGTGCCCACGAGGCACATAGCTCGACTGGCGTGACCTGGAAATATGACGGCTTCTGCTGCAATGGCGACAACCATACCGGCGACTGCCAGATGATCTCGACCAAAAACGTCAAGATCATCGACGGTGGCTACGAGATCATCCTGGGCCCTGGCGATCATCGGCTGATCACCCGCCCGCACGATTTCAAATTGCCGCAGAGCCAGGCCCGGCGGAGCCAGGACGAGGAATATCATCTCTGCCTCTATCCGACCGAAGATACGCTGCGATGCTTCTACGCGCCGGATATGAGCTATTAACCGCTGCCAGCGGCCACGAGTGACATATCCAGCCAGTTTTCCGTCCAGCAAAGCGGCGGATAGAAAACTGTCTGCCAGGGTCAGGACCTGATCCTAATCCCGGAATGTCGGCATGGTTTTCCGCATGAAATCGCGGAAGGCGCGGATCTTCTTGGCATTCCTGCGGGCTTCCGGATAGACGAGCCAATAATCGGTTCCATCGTCGCTCAATACGTCGAACGGCTGGATCAATCGGCCGAGCGCCACATCGTCGGCGTAGAATTCGGGTTTCAGGATTGCCACCCCTGGGCGGCGATCGCCGCCGCCGCCTCGAAGGCCTGGGCGCCGAACCTGCTCACCGGCCGGCCGCCAAGATCGACATCCGGCATGCCCGCGGCCGCGAACCAGAGTTTCCACCAGGGATCGCCGGGATCGATGATCCGAAGCTTCAGGATGTCCGCCGGCGTCTTCACTCCGCCGATCGTCGCCGCGAGCTGCGGGCTCAGCATAGGTGTGAAATGGCTCTTTTCCAGAAAATGTGCCCTGAGGCCCGGCCAGTCGCCCTTGCCGGTGCGGATCGCCACGTCGGCCTCGGTCTTGGAAAAATCGATCATCTCCTGCGAGGTCTCCAGCCTGACCGCGATGGTCGGGTTTTCGAGCCGGAAGGAGCCGAGATGGCGCGCCAGCCAGCGCGAGGCGAAGGTGGCGGTCGAATGGATGGTCAGCGTGCCCTCCGACAGGTCGCTCAGATTGGCGAGTGCCTCGCCCATGATCGCAAAAGCTTCAGCGATCTTCGGGGCCAGCCGCTCGCCGGCCTCCGTCAACGATACCTGGCGCGGCCGGCGCAGGAAGAGCGCCTCTCCCAGCGTGTCCTCCAGCAGTTTGATCTGGTAGCTCACAGCCGTCTGGGTCAGCCCCAGTTCCTCTCCGGCCCGGGTGAAGCTCATCAGCCGTGCGGCGGCCTCGAACACCCGCAGCGCATTCAGCGGAAACTGTTTCGACATCTTCATGGATAAGTTCTCTTGATCCGTGCAGACGGTAATTCGATTGGATTACCAGCAATTTCCGGCGCAATCTACCTCCACAATCATCAAATGAAAACGGGGTATCCCGTTGGAGGCAAGAGATGTTTTCGATCCTCAACCGGCCGTTCGAGCAGTTTTTCCCGAAGCTTGGCATTGCCGCCGCGATCGGTCGGCGCCTGGCTGTTCGCCGCAACAGCCTCGATCTGGAAGAGATGCCGCAATCCTGGCAACGCGATCTCGGCCTGCTCGATGGCCGCGACCGGCGCGGCCATCTGGACGAAGGCGCCTTCCGCGCCACACGGATGGTTTATTCGCAGCGGAGTTTTTGATGGCGCAGCCGGTGCGAGATCTGCTCGACGGGCTGACCTCTATTGAGCGACCGCCTCGCTGCGATTCGTGCCTATGGTCGCGAGGTCATGGGCAAGGGCCGACTGGATCCAGGTGGCAAAGGCCGTGATCTTCGCCACATTTCGTCGCGCCGGCGCGTAACACAGCCAATAGGTCTTGCCCTCGCCGACACAGACGTCGAAAGGCTGGAGGAGACGGCCGGATGCCAGATCTTCCCGGAATAGGAACGGGCTCAGCATTGCCACGCCGTGGCCGGACATGGCGGCCCTTGCCTCCAGGTCGAGCGCACCGAGAGCGTTCAGGCTCGTGTGTCTGATCTGCTTCGAGTCGATTTGAGTAGCCTCAAACCATTCGTGCCACCCGTCACGGGTGTCGGTGATCCAAGGCAGTTTCAAAAGATCGGAAGGCTGCCGTATGCCCCCACGCTTTCCGCAAGTTGCGGAGCCAGCATGGGCGCATAGTTGAGCCGAAAGAGAGGATGGCTGATCAACCCCTCGGATGGCCGGGCGCTGATACAGATCGTGATATCGGCCGAGGTATGGTGGTGGTTGTTATCCAGCTGGCGCAGCAGGCGGACCTCGATTTGCGGGTGCAGGGCTTTGAAAATGTGGAGATGCGGCGACAGCCATTGCGCGGCAAACGATGGTGGCGAGTGGATTTCCAGCGTTTCCTCGATGCCGTTGCGCGTCGATTGCACCGCCTCGGTCAGCAGCGTGAAAGCCTCCGCCACCTTCGGAAGCAGCTTTTCACCCGTTTCTGTGAGTTTCAGCGCCCGTGGGCGGCGCCGGAAAACGGTGTCGCCGAGAAATTCCTCCAAGAGCTTGATCTGGTAGGTCACCGCCGTCTGGGTCATGCCGAGTTCTTCCGCGGCGCGGGTAAAATTTTCCAGCCGCGCGACGGCCTCGAAGACCCGAAGTGCATTCAGCGGAAACCGGCGTGATAATTTCATCGATAAGTTCTCTTGATCGCGACCGACTGTATTTGAATTGGAATTCCCCGGCAATCGTCTCCATTCTTGGTCGCAATCAGACAATTCCCTCCTGTCGATGTGGAGCAACCATGCTGTCCGCGGACGCTTTTCCGTTGCCTTTGAAATCCTCCCGCCCGGTGTCCGCCTGGCGGCAGCTGCGCCGGTTTTTCCGCAGGCTCCTGCAGCCCGCGGGTCCAAGCATCCCGGCGCTGCCGGACGAGCCTGCGCGGCGATGTCGCGCTCCCGGAAGCGGGGTCGCAAAGCCGCGAGGCGGCATTCTGGGACGCGAAACGGCGCTCAGGCGGTCGGGATCTGCCGCTTTGAGGTCTGGGCCTGCCTGGCGGCGTAGGTTTCCAGCAGTTCGGCGGCGACCAGCGCCGCGATCACCGCCGGACGCTTGTCCCTGACCGCAGTGCCGCCGATCGGCAGCACGAGGCGGGACAGCATTTTTCGTCGCCACCGCTCTCGTTATTCCCCTGGTGCTTCAGCCAGCGAGAGAAGGTGGCGCGCTTGGTCAGCGAGCCGATCATGCCGACATAGGCAAGGTCGGTGCGCGCCAGGGCCCGCTCAGCGATCAGGAAATCCAGCGCATGGTCGTGGGTGAGGATGATCGCCGCGCCGCCCGCCGTGATTTTTTCGACGAAGGCTTCCGGCATGGCGGTCAGGTGTTTTTCTGCCTCGTCAGGCAGCTCTTCCAGCGCTTCGGCGCGGGTCTCGATGACGGTCACCGCAAAGGGCAGGGGAACCAGCGCCCTTGCGAGCGCCTGTCCCACATGGCCCGACCCGAACAGTGTCACCACCGGTCGGTCGTCCTCCTCCTCGCGCAGGCGGCTTTCCAGCATTTGGGCGAGTTCGGGCGTCAGCGGCCGGAAGGCCAGCCGGGTATGTCCGCCGCAGCACTGGCCGATTTCCGGCCCGAGCGGAATGTCCATCACCGCCTCGCCACCGCCCGACAGAATCGCCCGGGCATTGTCGATCGCCATATATTCGAACTGGCCACCGCCAATCGTTCCCCAGATCGCGTTGGTCGCGACCAGCATGAACGTGCCGGCCTCCCGCGGCGTCGATCCCTTCGCCTGGGTGATCTCGACGAGGATCGAACGCGGGTGGCTGGTGATGAAGGTGGGGAGGGCGGGCTGAATCATCCATATCCTGCCGATGCGGTTCTACGACATCACTCTAAGCTGACCGGCCCTACCCGGCAACCATATCCGCGATACCGTTCTGCGATTATGCGGCGCAAGTCGGATGTGGGGCCTTGGTCTCGGCCTTTATATCGCCTCGCGGATCGCCGAAGCCCATGTGGACGTCGCATCGGACGAGATTCACATTCCGATGCCGGCGCATTGACGCCACGGGGCTTCTTATTCCATGGGAGAGCAAAGGATGTTTCGGGCTCCAACGTCCAAGTATCGTAACGCTCGAAACCGAAGATCTTCATGAAGCCTCGCGATCTCGCCATTTATGTTTTCCTCGCCACAGCGTGGGGATTGTCCTTTCTCGTCGTGCTCAAGGTGGTTGCCGCCTTCGGCTGGGTCGGGGCGGTGACCATTCGCGCATTCATCGCAAGCTTCACGCTGTTTGCCCTGGCGCGGCTGACGCGCCGTCGGCTGGATTTCGGTGCCGGCTGGAAGCCCTTCCTGATCGTCGGGGCGACGACGGTCGCGGGCCAGCTGATCGGCCTGTCCTACGCGACGCCGCTGATCGGCACCGCGATGGCGGCGATCCTGGTCGCGTCGATCCCGCTGTTCTCGATGCTGATCAGCCATGTCTGGGGGCTGGAGCGCATCGGCGCCACCGGGCTTGCCGGACTTCTGCTCGGCGTTTTCGGAATATTGCTGCTCGTCGGCTTTCCGGCGGTGCCGGTCACCACGTCCTTCATGGTCGGCTGCGCCGCGGCGCTCGCCGCCTGCTTCTCCGCCGCGTTCGGCAGCAATTACGCCAGCCACCGGCTGCGCGGGGAGGGACCGTTCGAGGTGACGATCGGTTCGTTCCTGTGCGGCGGGATCATCACCCTGCCGCTTCTGCTGGTCATTCCGGTCCCGGCCATGCCTTCGGCGACCGACTTCCTCTACCTTCTCATCTCCGGCTGCGTGATGAGTGCGACGACCTATGTGCTCTACTTCCAGCTCGTTGCCTCGATCGGCGCGACCAGGGCGATCAGCGTCGAATTCGTCGTCACCGTGGTCGCGGTGTTCGTCGGCGCCGTCGTGCTGGACGAACCGCTGTCGGCGATCCAGTTCGTCGGCGCTGCGGTGATCATCTCAGGCTGCGCGCTGGTGCTTGGTTTCGTTCCGTGGCGGGTCCGCAGATTGGCGCAAACCCCATCCCGCATCAGGATGGGGTGCCTTAAGGCCTTAGCTGCCGTCCTTATATCGCCTTCAGCCGCTCGACCGCCATCAGCACCCGCTCCGGTGTCGCCGGCGCGTCGAGCCTCGGGCAGACCGAGTAATCCGCGACGCTTGCCACCGCCATCGACAATGCCTCGAGCACGGAGATCGCCAGCATGAAGGGCGGTTCGCCGACGGCCTTGGATCGGCCGATGGTCGGCTCGGCGTTTTCGGCCCATTCGGCCAGCTGCACGTTAAAAATCTTCGGCCGGTCGGAGGCGAGCGGGATCTTGTAGGTCGAGGGCGCGTGGGTGCGCAGGCGCCCCTTGGCGTCCCACCACAGTTCCTCGGTGGTCAGCCACCCCATGCCCTGCACGAAGGCGCCTTCCACCTGGCCGATGTCGATCGCCGGGTTGAGCGACTTGCCGACGTCGTGGAGGATGTCGGTGCGGTCGACCATGTATTCGCCGGTCAGCGTGTCGATCGACACTTCCGACACGGCGGCGCCATAGGCGAAGTAGTAGAACGGCCGGCCGCGGCCGCCTTGCGGTCCCAGTGGATGCGCGGCGTCTTGTAGAAACCGGCGGCGGACAATTGCACGCGGTCGTAATAGGCGGCTCTGACGAAGGTGTCGAAAGGCACGATCTCGCCGCCGATGCGCAGCCGGTTGGGCAGGAACTCGACCTTGTCGCGGCCGACCTTCCATTGCCGCATGGCGAAATCGATCAGCCTTTCCTTGATCTGGCGGGCGGCGTCATAGGCCGCCATGCCGTTCAAATCGGTGCCCGACGAGGCGGCGGTGGCGGACGTGTTGGGCACCTTGCCGGTGGTCGTCGCGGTGATCTTCACCCGGTCGATATCGACCTGGAACGTATCGGCCACCACCTGCGCCACCTTGGTATAGAGGCCCTGGCCCATTTCGGTGCCGCCATGGTTCAGGTGGATCGAACCGTCCTGATAGATATGCACCAGGGCGCCCGCCTGGTTATAGGCGGTCATGGTGAAGGAGATGCCGAACTTCACCGGCGTCAGCGCGATGCCCTTGCGGATCACCGGGCTGTGCGAGTTGAACTCCAGGATCGCCTGCCGGCGCGCCTGGTAGTCCGACGAGGCTTCCAGTTCATCGACGATGCGGGCGATGATATTGTCCTCGACGTCCTGGTGATAGGGCGTCATCGTCCGGTCGGACCCGCGCTGGCCGTAAAAATTCAGCTTGCGGATGTCGAGCGGATCCTTGCCGACCGCATAGGCGATCTCTTCGATGATCCTCTCGCCACCGAGCATGCCCTGCGGGCCGCCGAAACCGCGAAAGGCGGTGTTCGAGACGGTATGGGTCTTCAACGGCTGCGAGGTCAGCCGCACATGCGGATAGAAATAGCTGGA
This sequence comes from Neorhizobium sp. EC2-8, assembly GCA_045291535.1. GTDB lineage: Bacteria > Pseudomonadota > Alphaproteobacteria > Rhizobiales > Rhizobiaceae > Neorhizobium. The sequence continues at coordinate 95,940 of CP147996.1, forward strand.
ATCGGCGTGAAAGAGGGCGCGGTCGGTAACTGGGCCGGAAAGGTCGGCGGAAAAACCGCAGCGTGCCGCATAGGTGGCATCGACCGCGTGGATGCGGCCTTCCTCGTCGAAGGCGACGTCGTAATCGACGCGGAAATCGTGCCGTTTGCCGGTGATCGACATATCCTCGTCACGGTCAGGGCGGAATTTCACCGCCCGCTTCAGCTTCTTGGCGGCGACGGCCGCAAGCGCCGCGAACTGGTTGCCTTGAGTTTCCTTGCCGCCGAAACCGCCGCCCATGCGGCGGGTCTGGACGGTCACCGCATTGTTCGCCACCCCGAGCACATGCGCCACCATGTGCTGGATTTCGCTGGGATGCTGGGTGGAGGACCAGACGATCACCTCGTCGTCCTCACCCGGGATGGCGAGCGCGATATGGCTTTCCAGGTAAAAATGCTCCTGGCCGCCGATATACATGTGGTTCTGGACGCGGAGCGGCGCTTTGTCGATCTCTGTTTCCGGCTCGCCGCGCTTCAGCGTCATCGGTTCGACGACGTAAGGCGCGCCGTTTTCGCGGGCGCTGTCGATATCGGTCCAGTGGGGCAGGTCGTGGTATTCGATCTTTGCGAGCGTCGCGGCGCGGCGGGCCTGGTCGCGGGTCTCGGCGATGACGGCGAAGATGATCTGGCCGTGGAACTGAACATTGGTGGTGGCGAGCAGCGGCTCGTCGTGCTGGCCGGTCGAGGCGACGTCGTTGAAGCCCGGGATGTCCTCGGCGGTGATCACCCAGACGACGCCGGGGGCCGCCTTCACGGCCGAAAGATCGATCGAAACGATCTCCGCATGCGCCCGGTCGGCAAGCCCGAGGCCCCCATGCAGGGTACCTGCGGGTTCGGGAATATCGTCGATATATTCGGCGGTTCCGGTGACGTGCTTATGCGCTGAATCATGTTTCAGCGAGGTGTGCATCGGGCCGTTGATGATCGGTTTGGTATCGAACGTGGTCTTGTCCATCACGCCTCCTCCAATTCAAAACGGCGCAGCTCCGCAGGCGCTCCGGCGGTTTCCAGGAAGAAGCGGGTGAGCAGGTTCTTGGCCGTCAGGCTGCGGTACTCCGCGGTCGCTCGCCAATCGGTCAACGGCTGGTAATCCTCCGCGAAGGCGTCGTGCACCGCCGAGACCGTACCCCAGCTCCAGACCTCGCCCAGAAGCGCGTCCTCGACGTGTTTGGCCCGTTTCGGGGTCGCGGCCATGCCGCCGAAGGCGATGCGGATTTTTCGACCTTGCCGTCGGCATCGAGTGTCAGGTGGAAGGCGCCGCAGAGCGCCGAGATATCCTCGTCGCGGCGCTTGGAGATCTTGTAGACGGCGAAATGACTGCCCTCCGCCGGGCGCGGCACGAAAACCTTCTCGACGAATTCGGTCGGCAGCCGGTCCTGCTTGCCGTAACTCAGGAAATAATCCTCGAGCGGGATGGTGCGGCGGCCGGAATGGGAGCGCAGCGTCAGTTCGGCGCCGAGCGCGATCAGGGGCGGCGGGGTGTCGCCGATCGGCGAACCGTTGGCGATATTGCCGCCGATCGTGCCCATGTTACGGACCTGCTGTCCGCCGATCCGGTCGATCAACCGGCCGAGCGGCGGGATCTCGTCGGAAAGGACGTCGAAAGCCTGACTATAGCTGACGCCGGCGCCGATGGTGATGCCCGTTTCGTCCGACGTGATCGACTGCAGCTCGGTCAGGTGGTTGATGAAGATCACCGGGTTCAGGAGCCGCATCTGCTTGGTCACCCACAGTCCGACATCGGTGGCGCCTGCGACGATGGTCGCCTCGGGCTCCTCGGCAAGGATATCGGCGAAAGCGGCGACGGAGGCCGGCACGATCGAGCGGGCGCCATCCTTTTCGACGATGATCGTGTCGTTGCCGGAGTGGATGCCCCAGAGCTTGGCCATGATCTGGATGCGGTCGCTCTCCAGCGGATCGAAGAGCGAACTCGGCCGGTTGACGGAGATATGTTCGGCCGCCTTGACGATCGGCTCGTAGCCGGTGCAGCGACAGAGATTGCCCTGCAGCGCGCTTTCGATATCGGCGCGCGTCGGCGTGCCGTTCGAGAGCCACAGGCCGTAAAGGGACATCACAAAGCCGGGGTGCAGAAGCCGCATTGGGAGCCGTGGAAATCGACCATTGCCTGCTGCACGGGATGCAGCGCACCGTCGCGGCCGGCCAGGTGTTCGACGGTGACCACATGGGTGCCGTGCAGGGAGCCCATGAAACGGATGCAGGCATTGACGCTTTCGTAGCGCAGGCCGTGTTCCGTCAACCGCCCGACCAACACCGTGCAGGCGCCGCAGTCGCCTTCCGCACAGCCTTCCTTGGTACCTGTCAGCCGCCGCCTCAGGCGAAGATAGTCGAGAAGGGTTTCCGTCGGGCCGAAATCGCCAAGGGTAATCTCTTCTCCATTCACGATGAAGCGGATGGCTTCGCTCATGTCTCTCCTTCGTCCGCCGTTGCCGGCTTTTGTGTTCCGTTCCTGGTCCAGTTACTGGCCAGTTACTGGGCGGTCCAGCCGCCGTCGATCGAGATATGCGTGCCGGTGATGCTTCTCGCCGCATCGCTCGCGAGATAGATCGCGGCCTGCGCGACCTCGGCGATCGAAACGAATTCCTTGGTCGCCTGCAGCTTCAGCATCACCTCGGTCTTCACCTGATCTTCGGTGATGCCGCGCTCGCGGGCGGTGTCGGGGATCTGCTTTTCGACGAGCGGCGTCAGCACGTAGCCGGGACATATCGCATTCACGGTAATCCCGAATTCGGCAAGTTCCAAGGCCGCCGTCTTGGTCAGGCCTAAAATACCATGTTTGGCAGCCACATAAGCGGATTTGAACGGCGAGGCGACCAGCGCGTGGGCGGATGCCACGTTGATGATGCGACCCTTGCCCGCGGCCTTCATCAACGGGATCGTATGGCGCATGGTGTGGAAGGCCGACGTCAGCAGGATGGCGATCAGCTGGTCCCACTTTTCCGGCGGAAAATCCTCGATCTTCGCCACATGCTGGATGCCGGCATTGTTGACCAGCACATCGACCGTGCCGAAGTTCTTCACGGCGGTTGCGATCAGGTCCTCGATCTCGGCCGGCCTGGTCATGTCGGCGCCGTGATAGAGTACGCGTCCGGCGGCCAGCGCATCGAGTTCCGCGCGCGCTGCTTCGATCGCGTCCGCCGGTCCGAAGCCGTTGATGACGACATTGGCGCCTTCGGCCGCAAACGCCCTTGCAACGCCAAGCCCGATGCCGCTCGTGGAGCCGGTAACGACGACGGTTCTGCTCATGCCCAAATCTCCCTGCGATCCAGCCTTCCTGGGCGGCGTTCTTGTGCGCCGCAACGATCGGGGCAGGTTATGCGCAAATTCCGCGGGATGGCAATCGGGATCGTCGATCTCGATCGTCCGGCGAGATGCGGGCCCCTATCGCTGCGGAATGACGGCCGCGCCGAGGCCTTGAAAATAGCGGTCGCCACCGGGCGCGCGGGCATCCCGACCTGACCGGGGTTTGCAGCGGGAGAGCGGTGCCGAACCGCGGGAGGAACCCGCCAAAGAAGGTATATTGCTGATGACAGTGAAACCCGGAACTGCTATGGATTCAAGGGCGTAGCGAAAGACCTGGGAGGGTCTCATGGGATTGTTCGATGGCCTTGGGAGCGTGATCAGCGACGCTCTGGGCGGCAAGCCGGTCAATATTCTGGCGGTTGCCGAAAATCTCTTTCAGAATGCGGGTGGCGTCAACGGGATCATCGCCCAGCTCAATCAGGCGGGGCTTGGCGAGCAGGTATCTTCCTGGATCGGCACTGGCTCCAATCTTCCGGTTTCGGCCGACCAGATCAGGTCGGCTCTTTCTTCCGAGCAGGTGCGTGGTCTGGCGAATGCCTTCGGCATCAATGTCGATCAACTGCCCCAGCTTCTTGCAGATCACTTGCCGACTGCCGCCGACAAGGCGAGCCCGAACGGAGTTCTCCCGTCCTGACGGGTGGCCTCCGGAATTTTCCCCTTAAATCAGAAATGTAGGAAAGATCATGTCTGGGAAATTGATTTTCGCTGCTGCCGGTACGATCCTTGCTGCCCTGACATTTTCATCGCCCGCCAGTGCGCTGACGATGAAGGAGTGCAGCACGAAATACCAGGCCGCAAAAGCCGACGGCTCCGCCGCCACGATGAAGTGGAATGACTACCGCGCCAAGTTCTGCGGCGCCGATGCGGCCGCTGCCGACAAGGCGGACGAGGACGAAGTCGCAAAGACCCCGGAAAAAGAACCGGAAAAGCCGACCATCAAGGCCCCCAAGGCCGTAAGCTTCCCGAAGGCGATCGACAAGAAATACGCAACCGAGACTCCTGCCAAGGGTCGTCTCAAGACCTGCGTCGATTCCTATCACACCAACAAGGACGCCGGCACGCTGGCCGACCTGAAGTGGATTCAGAAGGGCGGCGGCTACTGGAGCCTGTGCAACACGGCGCTCAAGACTGCAGGCTGATCGATATCGACGGACAGGGAAAGGCGCATCGCGCCCTTCCTTTCCGTTTGACAGGCTTTTGCCGTTTCTGTTCAAACCAGTTCTAATACACTGCGCGAACTGGGAGGGACGGTATGGCGGGTTATGTTCTGGCGATCGATCAGGGGACGACCTCGACGCGAGCGATCGTTTTCGATGGCGACATGCGGATTGCCGGTATCGGCCAGAAGGAGTTCACCCAGATCTTCCCGAAATCCGGCTGGGTGGAGCATGATCCCGAGGAAATCTGGGCGACCGTCCTCTGGGCGGTCGAACAGGCTCTTCGCGAAGCCAAGCTCAAGGCCTCCGAGATTGCCGCGATCGGCATCACCAACCAGCGCGAGACGGTGGTGGTCTGGGAGCGCGAAAGCGGCAAGCCGATCCACAATGCCATCGTATGGCAGGACCGCCGCACCGCCAGTTATTGCGAGAAACTGAAGCGCCAGGACCTCGAAAAGCTGTTCACCCGCCGCACCGGCCTGCTCCTCGACCCCTATTTTTCCGGCACCAAGCTTTCCTGGATGCTCGCCAACGTCAAAGGTGCCAGGGCGAGGGCGGCCAAGGGCGAACTCTGCTTCGGCACGATCGACACCTTCCTGATCTGGCGCCTGACCGGTGGAAAAGCTTCGTCACCGATGCGACAAACGCCTCGCGCACGCTGATCTACAACATCGCCGATAACCACTGGGACGAGGATCTGCTCGAAATCCTGCGCATCCCCGCCGCCATGCTGCCGGAGGTCAAGGATTGCGCCGACGATTTCGGCATAACCGACGAAAGCCTGTTCGGCGCGGCGATCCCGATCCTCGGCGTTGCCGGCGACCAGCAGGCGGCGACAATCGGGCAGGCCTGTTTCGAACCGGGCATGATGAAATCCACCTACGGTACCGGCTGCTTTGCGGTGCTCAATACCGGCGCCGACATGGTGCGCTCCAGGAACCGGCTGCTCACCACCATCGCCTACCGCCTCAACGGCGAGACGACCTATGCGCTGGAGGGCTCGATCTTCATCGCCGGTGCCGCCGTGCAATGGCTGCGCGACGGGCTCGGCATCATCGAAAGAGCGTCCCAAACCGGGGAGTTGGCGGAAGAAGCCGATCCTCAGCAGGAGGTTTACCTGGTGCCCGCCTTTACCGGGCTCGGCGCACCCTATTGGGATGCGGAAGCGCGTGGCGCGATGTTCGGCCTGACGCGCGCGACCGGTCCTGCGGAAATCTCCCGCGCGGCGCTGGAGGCGGTCTGCTACCAGACCCGCGACCTCTACGATGCGATGCAGAAGGATTGGCGCAATTCGAACGGCAGCACTGTTCTGCGCGTCGATGGCGGCATGGTCGCCTCCGATTGGACGATGCAGCGGCTCTCCGACCTGATCGACGCACCCGTCGATCGGCCGACCATCCTGGAGACGACGGCGCTCGGGGCCGCCTGGCTTGCCGGCTCCAGGGCAGGCGTCTGGCCGGACCAAAAGCCTTCGCGAAAAGCTGGGCGCGGCAGCGGCGATTCGAGCCGCAGATGGACGAAAAGACCCGTTCTGCGAAACTTCGCGGCTGGAAGGATGCCGTCAGGAGAACATTAACAAATGCGTAAGTGCTTATTTTCGATTAACCATTTATCGAAAATTCGAATCAAATGCGAATCGCGTCATTTTCGCACCATGTTCGTTGCCATATCCTCGCCGGCGACTTAGAGAGGGTGGGCATGTTTCGAATTCCGCAGATTTTGGCTTTCCTTTTGGTGCTCGGCGCCTCTCTGGCGATCAGCCGCGTTCCGGCTGAGGCGGGCTACGCCCATTTCATCTACGACGTGAAGAGCGGCAAGGTTCTGGCGTCCGAGAATGCCGATGAGATCAATCATCCGGCATCGCTCACCAAGATGATGACGCTCTACATGACCTTCGAGGCGCTGCGCGAAGGCCGCCTCAAATGGGACCAGGAGATCGTCGTGACGCCGAATGCGGCGTCCAAGATCCCCTCCAAGCTCGGCGTACCTGCGGGTCGCACGATCACCGTGCGCGAAGCGGTCAACGGCATGGTCGTGCGCTCGGCCAATGATGCGGCGGCGACGATGGGCGATTATCTGGGCGGCTCGGAAGACCGTTTCGGCGAGATGATGACCCGGAAGGCTCGCGCGCTCGGCATGAGCCGCACCGTGTTCCGCAACGCCTCCGGCCTGCCGGACGATGCCCAGGTGACGACGGCGCGGGACATGGCCCAGCTGGCGCTGGCGCTGATCCGCGACTTCCCCAGGGAATACCAGCTGTTTTCGCAGAGGAACATGGAGTTTCGCGGCAAGCGCCTGCGGGGCCACAACAACCTCATGTACCGCTATCCCGGCATGGACGGCGTCAAGACCGGCTTTACCAATGCTTCCGGCTATAATATCGCCAGCGCCGTCACCATCGATGGCCGCCGGGTGATCGGCGTGGTGATGGGTGGCAAGACGGCCCGAAAGCGCGACGACCAGATGGCGGCGCTTCTCGATCGATACGCGCCGGGCAACAATGCGGCATCCGGCGGCCTCGTCGCCTATGAGACGCAGAAGCGGCCCGCCGAAGACACGATGCCGCTCGCCTTCGCGACGCCTTCGCCACGCAAGGAGATTGCGCTCGGCACCACTCCCAAGGCGGCGCTTGCCAATCTCTATGCAGCGCCTCCGAACGCCGTTCCCCAGACCGCGCCGATCCCGACCGCACCATCCCGGATCGCGTCGTCTCAGACAACCACGTCCCAGCAGCCTGCCGGGTCGCTCTGGCGCATCCAGATCGCCGCAGCCGCCAGCCGCGATCAGGCCTCCGCGCTGCTCGAAAAGGCAATGCCGCTGCTCGCCCAAGGGTATGGCCGTGTGGCGCCGAGCGTCGAAAGTTATGCCGACGGCGGCAAGGAAATCTTCCGCGCACGCTTCGTCGGTTTTGCGGATGGCGATGCCGCTGTGCGAGCCTGCTCGGCCCTACAGGCCAAGTCGATCAACTGCTTCGTGGTGCGATAGGCCGCTAAAGTCCGCCGCCGGATCACCGGCGGCGTGCTGGTTTTCGGTAAGCGGTTCAGCCCTTGACCGGTGCGTTCATCGCCCAGGCGACGCCGAAGGGATCGCGGACCTGGCCGTAGCGGTCACCCCAGAACATCACCTGCAGCTCGGTTTCGATAGTCATGCCGGCATCGACTGCGCGTTTCCACCAGAAATCGATGTCATCGACCGGCAGCATCATGGTGAAGGCCTGCGGCTTTTCGAGCGGGTGGCCGTAATCCGGATAGGGGTCGCAGAGCATCACCGAACTGCCGTTGATATAGAGATGAATGTGCATGGTGCGGCCCTGGTCATCTACCGGATGAAAGGACTCGATCTCGGCGCCGAGGGCCTTCTTGTAATACTCGGCAGCCTTCATCGCACCGTCGAGCCTGAAGATAGGCGACCACACCGCCGCGGACGGGTGAAGCTGCCTGATTGTCGTTTGTCTTGGCACTCGTATCCATGATTTTCCCTCCTGTTCGGATCGTTCTCGTCCATGCTGGACGATGCAAGGACGAATAAGGGATGGGGATGCCGACAGGGCGGGCTAAAAATTAGTCCCGCTCGCCAAACTCCTTCACCAGGCCCTCATAGGCCTCCATGGGCGGAAAAGTCTTGTAGGAATGCACGGCCGGCGTCGTCGCCCAGGGCAGCTTTTCGGATGTGTAGGTTTCGATGAAAGGCACGAACCATCGCGGGTCGTCGAGCATGGTGGGCCTGAGGTTGACGAACCAGTCCATGCCGTGCGGCTTCGTGAACATCCAGCTCTTGCAGTGCGGGCAGTGGTAGTGGTGGGCGTCGTCGCCATGCAAGCCGCCGATCACCGGTTCGCCTTTAGTGACCGCGAAACCCTGAGACGGGATCGCGGCGGAGAGCGAAAAGGCGCTGGCGCTCATCTTCTGGCAGCCGGAGCAATGGCAGGCCATGGTCAGGATCGGCGGCGCGCTGATCTTCAGGCGCACCTGTCCGCAGCGGCATGAGCCTTCCATAGGGAGAATAGGTTTTGGCATGTGTCGGTCTCCATCTCCCCATGAAATAGTGCCGCTGCGGCGTTTGATCAGGCCGGACGCTTGGGGATGTCCAGCCCGCGCTGGACGGCCGGTCTTGCGAGACCGCGTTCCAGCCATTGCGGCACGCGCTTCAGCTGATCGTATTCGACCAGTTCGCCGGCGCCGTAAAAGCCGATCAGGTTGCGGACCCAGCCGAGCATGGCGATGTCGGCGATCGAATATTCGTCACCCATCACCCAGTCGCGGCCTTCGAGACGGGTTTCGAGCACGCGGATGATCCGGTGCGATTCCTTGGCGTAGCGGTCGCGCGGGCGCTTGTCCTCGATGTCCTTGCCGGCGAACTTGTGGAAGAAGCCGAGTTGGCCGAACATCGGCCCGAGGCCGCCCATCTGGAACATTACCCACTGGATGGTCTCGTAGCGGGTGGCCGGATCGGACGACAGCAGTTTGCCGGTCTTTTCGGCGAGATAGATCAGGATCGCGCCGCTCTCGAACAGCGCCAGCGGCTTGTCGCCGGGGCCGTGCGGATCGAGGATCGCCGGGATCTTGCCGTTCGGGTTGAGCGCCAGATATTCCGGCCCCCAGGTTTCGTTGGCGCCGATATTGATGAAATGCGGCTCGTAGGGCAGGCCGATCTCTTCCAGCATGATCGATACTTTCACGCCGTTCGGCGTCGGCGTCGAATAGAGCTGCAGCACATCCGGGTTTTCGGCGGGCCATCTGGACGTGATCGGGAAGGCGGACAGGTCGGCCATAGGGGATTCCTCGGAAAGTGGATCAAATCTGGAACCGGGGAGCGGAAAGACTCACTCCGCATCCCGTCGAGGGATACTTAGCAAATCATCGGCGAGCCGCACCGGCAAATCCGTCCGTTCGTGCAAAATGCTGATGACGCCGATGCGGGCGCCGGACAATGTGCGGAAGATGATATAGTGATGTTCATAGCGGCTGAACCAGACCTCGATATGAAGGTCGGCTGGAGTTGTCAGAGCCGCGGGCAGTTTTCGCCAGAGCGCACGGGTCTCCGACAGCCGCTGGAGATGCCGGTGCAGGCCGAGAATATAGGCCTCCGCCTGAGCCTCGCCCCAGGTTTCCGCCGTCGTTTTCCAGATCACATCCTGGGCCGCATCTGCAGGCGGGTAGAAGAGATAGCCCGCCATCTCATCGCGTCTTGTTGCGGCGGATGACGTCCTCGGCGCTGACTTCGACGAATTCGTTCTCCGCGGCGCGTAGGCCGGGCTCCAGATGCCGCTTCAGCCAGTCCCAGGCTTCGTCATTGCTCTGGATATCCTTGCGGATGAGGGCGCGGATATATTCGCTGGCATTTTCGTAAAGGCCGTTTTCGCCGGTCTGCTGGCGGATATGGTCCTGCAGCTTGCCGGTGACGCGCACATGGATGCTTTCCGAAGCCATCTGCAATCCTTCCATCGTTGCGATGAGTGTCGCAGATATTGCCAATAAATTCTACAGCTGAAACGATTTTGCCACCGGCGCGCAGGGCGCCGGTGGCAATCATGTCAATGCCTCCGAGTCAGCGGGCGCTGGCTGGGAAGGCGGGAAGCTTGGCGATGTCGCCGGCGTCATGCTGGACGATGAGCTTTGCGTTCAGCTGTTTGGCGATCCGGTTCATGCGCTCCATCGAGGCGAGGCTTTCGGCCCGGTCGATGTTGAAGGGCGGCACGCCGTTATTGGCGATCTGCTCCTCGAAATGCACCACGTCGCCGGACAGCAGGACCGGTCCGCTCTTGGGCAGGTGAACGAGCAGCGCGGTTTCGCCCTTGGTGTGGCCGGGCATGGCCAGCATCATCACCGAACCGTCGCCGAACACGTCGCGGTCGCCCGAGACCGGATCGATCTTCGCCTTGCCGTCCATCCAGGGCTGGACGAGCGCCGGCATGACGCCGAAGGGCAGGGGATTTTCGTGCAGGCTTTCCCAGTCGCCGGCGCCGATCATCAGCGTCGCATTCGAAAACGTCGCTGCCTGACCGAGATGGTCGAAGTGGTTGTGGCTGATGCCGACGAGGCCGATCTGATCCGGCTTGATGCCGATCTTCTGGAGTTGCGTCGGGATGTCGACGGCGAGCGACGGCGCGAGCGGCTGGGTCAGGTCCGGCGCCTTGCCGATAAGGCCTGCCGGCAGGCCGGTATCCCAGAGCAGGTAGTCGGCGCCGTGGCGGATCACGTAGCAGCTGTCGGTCAGGGTGCGGGTTTGGCCGGCATAGGCGAATGTGTCGGAAAATGCCGACAGGTCCTTGACCACGACCGAGCCGCAATCGAGCCGCCAGAGTTCGAGATTGGCTGCGGCCTGGGCGGAGCCCGAAAGAGGAAGCAGGGCCATGCCCGCAGCGAAAAGAGATGCGCCAAGGGTGGAAAGCGTGGCGAGGGTCTTCATCGAAAGTCTCCTAGGTTGAAGCCACCGCCTTCTGCCTGCTTTCCATCGCCCATCAGTGCCGGATTTTTGTCGGCTTGAGCCCGAAACGCTCATTCGCGATGTTTTTCGTTCGGGATACTCGGCTATACTGCGCCCATGAACCTGATCGTCACCCAGCGCTTTCCCGATTTTTCCCGCCGCCTGCTCGACCGCCTGCGGCCGATGGTGGCCGGGCGTATCGAGCCCGGCATGAACGGTTATGCGGAGCGGCTGTTCATCTATTGCTGTTTCGACCGGGAGAAGGTGAAGGCACTGGAACTGGATTGCCCGATGATCTGCATCGTTCTCCATGGCCAGAAGGAAGTCTGGCTCGGTGACCGGACGCAGGTCTTTCCGGCCGGGTCGATATTCGTCCTGCCCGGCGGAGTGCCGATGGACGTGGTCAACATACCGGACGAGACAAACGGCCTGTATGTGGCGCTGCGGCTCGATGTGCCCTCCTTGCCGGAAGGAATACCGCCGCTCTCGACGGCCGAGCGATTGAAAGGCGGCGAGGCGGGCAGTTTCGGCGTGCCGCTCAGCGAGGATCTCGTGGAAGCGCTCTGCCATGCGGCGACCACGATTGCCGACGGCACGATCGGCGAGACCATCAAGCGGCTGCGCATGACCGAGGTTCTGGCCCTGCTGCGCCCGCTGCCGGAAGCGCGGCTCCTGTTCCGCCAGAGCCTTTCGGAGGAGATCGCCTGGCTGATCGCCACCGCGCCGTCCGAGCCTTGGAGCGTTGCCGAGGTTGCGGAACAGCTCGGGATCGGCGCCTCGACGCTGCGGCGTCGGCTCTCCTCGGAGGGCGCCTCGTTCCGGGCCATCCTGCGCCGGGAGAGGCTGAAGGCGGGGCAGAACGCGATATCCTCGGGCGCTTCCAGCATCGCTGCGGCGGAGGCCGCCGGTTATGCCTCGCGGTCGCATTTTTCCCGCCGTTTCCGCGAGACGTTCGGCACCAGCCCGACCGGACGGCGCTGATCCATCAAAAATTGCTGCGCCCTGTCGGCACCCGCGTTAATCCTTCGTCTTCAATAGGAGAAGGAGCTACGCATGCTTTACGCCATCCTTTGCTACGCCCATGAGGAAACCGTCTTCGCCTGGTCCAGGGAGGAAGAGGATGCCGTCATGGCAAAGCTCATCGAGGTGCAGACGCCCTACGCGCAGGCCGGCAAGCTTGGCCCCGTCGGCCGGCTGATGCCGACGACCGCCGCCACCACCGTGCGCAAGGGCAAGGAAGAGCCGCTGGTGCTCGACGGGCCGTTTGCGGAAACCAAGGAAGTGCTGCTCGGTTTCTACACGCTCGAGGTCGAGACGCTGGAAGAGGCGGTCGCCTTCTCGAAGGCGCTTTCGGCGGTCAATCCCGGCTCCAGTTCTTATGAAATCCGGCCCTTCCTCGTCTTCCGTCCCGGCGAGATCAAACATAGCGAGACCAAGACATGACAGATATTGCCTGGATCGAGCTTGCCCTGACGGCTGCCCGGCCGCAGGCTCTTGGTGCGCTGCTTCGGTATTTCCGCGATCTCGACACCGCGGAAGAGGCCTTTCAGGAGGCGTGCCTGCGCGCCATCAGGACCTGGCCGGACAAGGGCCGCCGCGCGACCCGACCGCCTGGCTGATCTTCGTTGGCCGCAACAGCGGCATCGACGTGGTCCGCAAGCGTTCCAGGAACGATCCATTGCCGGAGGAGGAGGCCTTCTCCGATCTGTCCGATGCCGAAACGGATATCGCCGACCGGCTCGACAATTCCAACTACCGTGACGACATCCTGCGGCTGATGTTCATCTGCTGCCATCCGGACCTGCCGGCGACCCAGCAGATCGCGCTGGCGCTCCGGATCGTCTCGGGCCTCAGCGTCGCGCAGATCGCCCGGGCATTCCTCGTCGGCGACAGCGCCATGGAACAGCGCATCACCCGCGCCAAGGCACGCGTCGCCAAAGCCGGCGTGCCGTTCGAGACGCCGGGCGCGGCGGAACGGACCGAGCGGCTCGGCATCGTCTCGTCGATGATCTATCTCGTCTTCAACGAGGGGTATTCCGCCGGTATCGCCAATCCCGACAGCGCAGCCTTCTGCGACGAGGCGATCCGGCTCGGCCGGCTGCTCCTGCGCATCTTCCCGGCCGAGCCGGAGATCATGGGCCTGTTGGCGCTGATGCTGCTGCAGCATTCGCGCGCCGGGACGCGCATCGACAAGGACGGCCAGATCGTTCTTCTCGAGGATCAGGACCGCAGCCGCTGGGATCGCAAGCTGATCAACGAGGCTTTGGCGCTGCTCGACAAGGCGATCCGCCACCGCACGCCCGGTCCTTATCAGGTCCAGGCGGCGATCTCGGCACTGCACGCCCGCGCCGCGACGCCGAAGGATACCGACTGGCAGGAGATCACCATGCTCTACGGGCTCCTGGAGCGCATCCAGCCGTCGCCGGTGGTCACGCTCAACAAGGCCGTTGCGGTCTCGAAACTCAACGGGCCGGAGGCGGCGCTCGAGATGATCGCACCGCTCGCCGAAAAGCTCGACGGCTATTTCTATTTCCACGGGGTCATGGGCGGGCTGATGATGCAGGCCGGCCAGCGACACGAGGCCCGCGAGGCTTTCGACCGGGCGATCGCACTTGCCAACTCGCCGGCCGAATGCGCCCATATCCGAATGCAGATCGACAAGCTCGGCGCGGTGACGCCGCCGGTGGTGTAGGGGCGGCAATCGCAGGTGGGGCTGCTCCTCATCCGCCTGCCGGCACCTTCTCCCCGCTTGCGGGGAGAAGGACGCAAGCCGCACCGGCCTGCCTCGATCATCGACGGCGAATGGGGCAAGTCCCCTCTCCCCGTTCTTACGGGGAGAGGGTTAGGGTGAGGGGCAACCGCAAATGCAATGCTCTCTGTTACCGCCGCGGGGGCCGTAACGTCATCTCCACGATGATCGTATCGCCCGCCGTAATCCCGGTCTTTTTCCGCACAGCGTCCTTCAGCGGCAGGAGATAAGTCTCGTCCTTCGGGAACAGCGACGTATAGAACGACGCGCTGCCGATGGTCGCGTCCACGGGGATCACGCCCCAGCCGTAGCTCAGGAGCTTTGACAGCCGCCTGATTTCCTCGGCATGGTGCAAGGGGAGCGGGGCGAAGAAGAAGGGCGACGGGCCTCGCCAATGGATGACTTCGGCCTCGAAAGTGAATTGCGTCACAGATCCTCTCCCGGTGCCTGTCGTTTCGCCTCGCACTATTTGCGGCATGCGCCGAAAATTTTCACGGCGCCTGTCGGATTTCATCCTAGCCACACGTCCTAGGTTCAACATCAGATGAGATGTTTTGCAAAACCCGAGGGAGACCGACAATGACCGCCAATACCGCCAAGCACGCGTTGCAGATCGTCCGCGACATGAACGTGCCGGCCGACAAGCTCTACAAGGCCTGGACCACGCCGGAGCGCATGGGCGAATGGTTCTGCCCGCTGCCGTGGAAGGTGACCGAAGCCCGGACGGACGTCCGCGCCGGTGGCTCGAGCTACATTCTGATGGAAGGGCCGAACGGAGAGAAGATGCCCAATTACGGGATCTATCTGGAAGTGGTGCCGAACAAGAAGCTCGTCTTCACAGACGCCTATACCAGCGCCTGGGTGCCGTCGGAAAAGCCGTTCATGACGGTCGTCGTCGAATTCGAAGACCTCGGCAACGGCCGCACGAAATACACCGCGACAGCCTATCACTGGAACGAGGAAGACAAGCAGGCACACGAACAGATGGGCTTTACGGTCGGCTGGGGCATCGTTGCCGACCAGGCTCGAACAGGTCGCCAAGACCTTCTGAAGCACAGAGCCGCCGCCTGGGCCAGGCTCGGCGGCCTTGCCTCAAGGCGCCTTCGAGATCGCTTCAAAAGCTTGCCGGAAGTCTTTGAAAGCGGATTCGAATTCCGTTCGGCAAGTCACCGGTTGCCGGGGCGGCGGATTACCGAGGTGCGGGGTTCCTCTGGCTGAGGGATCAGCGCTTCCGGTATCGTCAGGCTAGAATAGACGCGGTTGCGGCCGTTCTTTTTCGCCAGGTAGAGAAGCTGGTCGGCGGCGTTGAGTTGGTTGCCGAAGGTCTCGCGTTCCTCCATTTCGATGACGCCGATCGAAATCGTCACCGAAATACTCTTGTCCTGCACGGGGATGCTGGTGGCCTGGACGCGGGTCCGTATCTGTTCGCAGAACGAATGGGCCTGGAAGGCGTTGGTATCCTTCATGTAGATCGCGAACTCTTCGCCACCCAGGCGAGCTGCGAGATAGCGGTTTGCGGCGGTCATCTCGCTCAGGATTCCGGCGAGCCGCTTCAGCACCTGGTCGCCGGCCTCATGGCCGTAGGTGTCGTTGACTGACTTGAAATGGTCGATGTCGAGGATCGCGACCGCATCGTTTGCCGGGGCGATCTGCAGGGCCGGATTCTTCTCGAAGAAGAAGCGGCGATTTGCGAGGCCGGTCAGATGGTCCCGTTCCGCCAGATAGCGCAGCCGCTTGATCTGGGTCAGGGTTTCGACATTGTTGTCGATGCGGCACTGCAGCTCTTCGGGAACGAAGGGTCGGTAGATGAAATCCGATGCGCCGGCCTTGAGGAAGCTTGCGGAAAGACGGCGGTCGGACGAGGACGAAACGCCGATGATGCGCAGTTCGTCCGAAGGCCGCGTGACGCGAATGCGCCTCGTCAGCTCGTGTCCGTCCATATCGGGCATGTGATAGTCGGTGATCACCAGTTCTATCGACGGATTTTCGGCAAGGACATCCAGGGCCTGCTTGCCGGAATGCGCTTCGAAGACGCGGAAGTTCTGCCGCTGCATGATCTCGACCAGGCCGGAGCGTGCCGATCTTGCGTCATCGACGACGAGAACCGAAAAGGCGCTGTTGGTCAGGATGCGGTTGACGGTCCTGACGACCGTATCGACCGTCCTGTTGTCGCTCTTGACGATATAGTCGATGATCTTCCGCTCGGCGTAACGGGCGCTGGTCTCCGCGTCCGCGGTCGCGGTAAAAACGATGGTCGGGACCCCGTGTTCGGCAAGCAGGGCAAGGATCTCGCCGTTTGGCGCGTCGGGCAGGTTGAGGCCGGTCAGGGCCATGGTGAATTTCTGCCCTGTCAGCAGCAGGCGGGCTTGAGCGAGGTTCGCACAGCAAAAGGTTCTGCCAGCCGTCTCCCGTTCGAGCCGCTGCCGCAGCAAAGCCGAGAGGGCGGCGGAATCTTCCACGATAAGGATGTCATTCGATGATTGCAGGTTCGCAACCTCCGAGTCCGGCGGATTTCCGGTGCCGTCAGTCATTCGGTTTGCCCAAATTATTGTTCCCGTCGGCCAAGGAGATTATGCCCGATGAATTACCATTTTCTTAGGACCTAAACCTATGTTTGTGTCCGAAATTTTGCAGTCCCGTGCGGGTTGTCAAGCCATGGCGCGGCGATGCATGCCGGTACGGCACCTATCCATTTCATCGAACGATGCCTTCGAAAGAATAGCATTTGCGGGAACGGTGCCCGATAACTATCTGACGGGCATCAACGAATGGATTTTTCAAGATGGAACTCGGGCTTCATACTTTTGGCGATGTCGATGCCGCAGCACTGGACAAGGGCGCGGAAGGTGCGCGGCGGATCAAGGATCTGCTGGAGGAGATCGCGCTTGCCGATCAGGTGGGGCTGGACGTTTTCGGGCTCGGCGAACACCACCGTCCGGACTACGTGGTCTCGTCGCCCTCGACCGTGCTTGCCGCGGCGGCTGCCATTACCAAAAACATCCGGCTGACCAGCGCGGTCTCGGTGCTTTCGTCCGACGACCCGGTTCGGGTCTTCCAGCAGTTTTCGACCGTCGATCTGATTTCGAACGGCCGGGCGGAAATCATGGCGGGCCGTGGCTCGTTCATCGAGTCCTATCCGCTGTTCGGCTACGATCTCGGCGATTACGACGAGCTGTTCACCGAAAAGCTCGATCTCTTGCTCGCCATCCGCGACGAGGAGATCGTTACCTGGCAGGGCCAGAAGCGCGCGCCGATCAACGGCCGCGGCGTCTATCCGCGTCCGCTGCAGAAGGAACTGCCGATCTGGATCGCCGTTGGCGGCACGCCGCAATCGGTGGCGCGGGCAGGGGCCATGGGCCTGCCGCTCGCAGTCGCCATCATCGGCGGCGAATATCCGCGTTTCGCGCCGTTCTTCAACCTCTACCGCGAGGCTGCCCGCCGCGCCGGACAGGATCCCGCCAAGCTGAAGACCAGCATTAACGTCCATGGTTTCATCGCCGACAGCACTGAGGCTGCGGCCGACCAGTTCTACGGCCCGCAGGCGGAGGTGATGAACCGCATCGGGCGCGAGCGTGGCTGGGGCCCGACCAACCGGGCGCATTTCGACGAGGCACGCTCGAAGCTCGGCAATCTCTTCCTCGGCGAGCCGGAACTGGTGGCCGAAAAGATCATCGCCGCCCACCAGGTGTTCGGCATGGACCGGTTTCTGCTGCAGATGGCGATCGGGCCGATGCCACACGTGCAGGTCATGCGCGGCATCGAGCTTTACGGCACGAAAGTCGCGCCCCTTGTCAGAAAAGAACTCGGGATTGTCAGAAAAGAATTGACGGATTCGGCCGATGGCGCGAAACCGGCCGCCTGATCGAGTAAGACGCGTTAGGACGTAAAGCAGACCATGGTTATCTCCACCGAAGACGAACTGGCCAGGCTGAAGGATATCGGCAGGCTTTGCGCGCAGGCGATGGAGATGATGGCGAAGGCGCTGGAGCCGGGGATCACCACCCGCGAACTCGACGCGATCGGCCGCAAGTTCCTCGAAGACAACGGTGCGCAATCGGCGCCGGAGACCTGTTACCAGTTTCCGGGCGCCACCTGCATCAGCGTCAACGAGGAAGTCGCCCACGGCATTCCGGGCGACCGGGTCATCCAGGCGGGCGATCTCGTCAATATCGACGTGTCGGCGGTCAAGGACGGTTTCTTCGGCGATACCGGCGCCTCCTACGCGGTGCCGCCGGTGAAGCGCGAAATCGAAAAGCTTTGCCGGGATGGCCGCCGGGCGCTGTGGACCGGGCTGCAGCAGGTGAAGGCCGGCAAGCCGTTGTCCGGCATCGGCAATGCGATCGGTACCTTCGCCAAGAAGAACCGCTATACGCTCATCACCAATCTTTCGAGCCACGGCATCGGGCTGACGCTGCATGATGAGCCGAAGGAAATCCCGACCTGGCCGGACCGCCATGAGACGCGCTCGATGGAAGACGGGCTGGTGTTTACCGTCGAGCCGTTCCTGTCGCTCGGCGCCAACTGGGCCGAGGACGGCGATAATGGCGATCCCTGGACGCTCTACAGCGATCCCAGGGCGCCCACCGTCCAATACGAGCACACGATCGTCGCGACCCGCAACGGGCCGCTGATCCTCACTCTCGCAGATTGAGCGGAGAGCACTGCCGCATGGGCAGTCGTTCAGTTGTGTTTATTGGCGTGCGACACGGCATCGACGCGGCTGTAGAAAGCGTCGGTGCGTTCCGTTTGAAGGTTTCCAAGCATCTGGCGCGTATGGACGCGCGCGGCGCTTTGCAGCAACTGTGCAAAAGCGGCGTAACCGATAGAATCGGCCTGGCGAAGCTGCGCGATCAAGGGATCGACGAGCACTTCCGATAGGGTCAGGTCATGTTCCATGCGCATGCCTCCGCGCCCCGATGGCGATGTCAAGACATTGTCTTGCATTCATGTCAGCAGCAAGACGATTTCGTTAATGCGCTGCACCAATTCGTCGCCGCATATGCGCGATCACGTATATATGAATCGATCATTCCGGTGCATCGCTGCAATGAAAATTCCTGATTTGCCGTGGCCCGTCGCGGCTGCGATAAACGTCTCATGTTGCAGATCAATACGAGCTATTCCAGTCGCCCGCTGCTGATCGGTTTTGCCGGAGCGATCGCCATGGCGGCGGCGATGGGTTTCGGGCGCTTCGTCTACACGCCGATCCTTCCCGGCATGATCTCCGGCATCCCGCTTTCGGCCGCAGATGCCGGGACGATCGCGGCGGGCAATTTTGCGGGCTATCTCGCCGGCGCCGTCCTCTCGGCCTATGGCTGGGCGGCCGGGCGCGAGCGGCGGGTGGCGCTCGGCGGACTTCTGGCGACAGCAATCCTGCTCGCCGCCATGGCCGCGACCGATTCCGTTTTCGCATTCACCGTCATCCGCTTTCTCGCCGGTGTCGCGAGCGCGCTGGCGATGATCTTCACCTCGTCGATCGTGCTGCCCTATGCGGTCGGCCGCGACAATGTCAACGTCCTGCATTTCGGTGGCGCCGGGCTTGGCATCGCCATGTCTTCGGCGCTGGTCTTCGCCGTCAATGCGGTTACGGGTGACGGCGCGCATGGCTGGCGGATCAACTGGCTCGCCAGCGCGGCGATCGTGCTGGTCGTGCTTGTCGTCGTCGCCTGGATCCTGCCGAAACAGGCGATCGGCACCGGTTCGGTGGTCGAGCCGCCGCTGATTTGGCGCCGGCCGCTTGTGCTGCTCACCGCGTCCTACGGCCTGTTCGGCTTCGGTTACGTGATCACGGCGACCTTTCTCGTCACCATCGCGCGGATGGGAAATGCGGGTCCGACCGTCGAATTCCTCGCCTGGTTCGTGACGGGCTCGGCGGCGGCGGTGTCGCTCGTGCTCTGGCGGCCGGCGGTCAACCGGTTCGGGATCGGCAGGGCTTACGCCGCGGCGCTCGGCCTGCAGATGGTCGGTGTGCTCGGTTCGGTCGTGCTGCCGCCGACATCAGGTGCGCTGGTCGGTGGGCTGCTGCTCGGCGTCACCTTCATGGTGATCACCGCCTATGGCCTCCAGATCGGCCGAAAACTCTCGCCGGAAAGCCCGCGCCGGGCGCTGGCATCAGCCACCGCGGCTTTCGGCACGGGCCAGATCATCGGCCCGCTCGTGGCCGGCTGGATCGCTCAGGGAGCGGCAGCTTCGTCGCCCCGACCTTGATTGCGGCGGCAACGCTCGTGGTCTGCGTTCTCCTCGCACTCCCGGTTGCGCGCAGCGATTCCTAATAATCCCGTGGTTACAATTGCGTAACAAAATGGCGCGGCCATTGCCGCTCTCTTGGAACTGCCTTAGTTTCCGGCTCAACAGTCGTTTCCGACATCCCGCCGACTCGAACTCAGGAAAGCCAAAGCTCCGTGTTCCATTCATTCTTTCCAAAACCGAAGCCGTTCTTCATTTCCGCCTTCTTGTGGGCCGTGGTGGTTATAGTTTCCTGGTATGCCGGTGGGAGCGCAATCGGTCCAGCCATCGGTTTTTCTCCGCGTGATGCCAATGAAGGGGTGGATGTCTCACTTTTCTGGTCCGGGCCGTTTCTCTGGTTCTATTTGTATTACATCGTCGCAACCGCGATCTTTACTGCCTTCTGGTTCTGGTATGCGCCTCACCGTTGGCAAAACTGGTCCGTGCTGGGCAGCGCGCTGATCATCTTCGTCACCTATTTTTCCGTGCAGGTGAGCGTCGCGTTCAATGCCTGGTACGGGCCGTATTATGATCTTCTTCAGAAAGCGATGGCGAAAACCGCGCCTGTGACGGTGGAAGAACTCTATACCGGGCTTTTGGGGATCACCGGCATTGCTTTCGTTTCCATTACGGTCAGCGTGCTGAACCTGTTCTTCGTCAGTCACTATATCTTCCGCTGGCGCACGGCGATGAACGACTTCTACATGGCCAACTGGTCGAAGCTACGCCATATCGAGGGCGCCTCGCAGCGTGTGCAGGAAGACACGATGCGCTTTTCCTTGACCGTTGAAGGGCTGGGTGTCGGTTTCGTCAGGGCGATCATGACGCTGATCGCCTTCATGCCGGTACTTTTCACGTTTTCAAACACGATCAACGAGCTGCCGATCATCGGTGAAGTCCCGCATGCACTGGTCTGGGCGGCGGTATTGTGGGCACTTTTTGGTACGGCTTTCTTGGCGCTGGTCGGCATCAAACTCCCAGGCCTCGAATTTCGCAACCAGCGCGTCGAGGCCGCCTTCCGCAAGGAACTGGTCTATGGCGAAGATCACGAGGACAGAGCCCAGCCGGCGACCGTTGCGGAGCTTTTCAACAATGTCCGGAAAAACTATTTCCGGCTTTATTTCCATTATCTCTATTTCAACATCGCCCGCTTCTTCTACCTGCGCGCGGACGACCTCTACAGCCTTCTCGTACTGATACCGTCCATCGCTGCCGGGAAAGTTACGTTCGGCCTTTTCACGCAAGTGGGCAATGTGTTCGATCAGGTGCGAGGCTCGTTCCAGTACCTCATCAACGCCTGGACGACGATCGTCGAGCTGATATCGATTTACAAACGCCTCAAGGCCTTCGAAGCGGTGATCTACGACGAGCCGCTGCCGACCATCGACCAGCATTATCTGGAGCGGGAAGCCGAGGGGGCGAGATCGCGGCCGACCTACCGTAATGATCGCCATTCGAACGCAAGCAGTTTTGGCCGCGCCGGACGTGTTGTCCGGCGCGGTTTTGGTTTGGGAATGGGGCAGGCGGTATCGGGTATGTGGGAGGTCGGTTGTTTGTGCCTGCCCCGGCTGCTTTTGGCGGTGTTTCGAGGATTTCCGAGCCCTCGTCGATCACCTTGGCAACCATCACCGGAAACCCTTGAGGAGGCCGGTTCGCGAACCCGGTTTCCCGTCCGATGACAGGGTGATTATGGGGCGAGTTCGGGAGGCGGGGATGGATGGGGACGTGAAGGCGGGTAAGGGATTGATGGTGTTGGGACTGTTTTTCATGGCTGGGTGAAATCGTCCCCGGCAAAGACCCTCCCGCCCTGCCGGGCACCCTCCCCACAAGGGGAGGGAGATATGCCGCGCGCTCCCCGCTCCCCATCATGTGTAAAGGTGTCTTCAAGGACGAGACAGTCATTTCGACTGTGAAGGTGCCTTGAGGCCAATGGTCGAGGTCGATTGTTTGGCGCCGGCATAGCGGCTTGGTCTCCCGCCCCCTCGTGGGGAGGGTGGCCGGCAGGCCGGGAGGGTCTTGTGCCCAAACTCTCAGGCCAGCCGAACTCTACAGCCCCGACGACGCCCGTGGCTTCTCCCGTTCGTGGATCAGCCTGATCGCCTCGGAATAACTCACGCAGGCGACATCCTCTTTGCCGCAGACTTCCGTCACCAGCCGTTCCATCGCGCGCCAATAGGCGCCGCCGTTCATTTCGACGAAATGCAGGCCGATCTGGAGCGGGATGCGATTGCCGCCGTATTCCTTGTCGAAGGCGGCCTTGAAGGCGGAATAGGCGCGCTCTTCGAATTCGGCCGAGCTGCTCGGATTGTCGATGCCGCCGGAATGGCGGATGAAGAGGTTGTAGTCCATGGCGATGATCGGCCGCCCCGACGGGCCTTCCGGGATGAGCGGCAGGCCGAAGCGGATGAGGCCGCCCTTTTCCTCCGGCATGACAGGTCCCTTGGTGACGAGGCTGGCGTCGTAACGGATACCGGCCTTCTTCTCGGCTTCGATCATGCCGGGGCTGGTCGAGAAATAGGGGCGCGGAAACCGTTGATCCCGGTCGCGACGAAATCCTTCCAGCCGGCCGGCTCCTCGGAGCCCGCGCCTGATGTCTTCCAGGCATGAGTCAGCACCTCGTGAAAGGTTGTGAATTCGGCTGTCCAATCGGCCGCCGTCCAGTCCTTACCGTCGAAATGACCGCAGGTATGGCTGGAAATGTCGTGGCCTTCGAGATGCGCCTGCCAGACATGGCCGAGCCTTTCGCGGGCCTCTGCGGCGGTCTGGGCAAAGCCGATATTCGACTTGCCCGGCTTCTCATTCGGCCCCTGGTAGCTGCGGGCATTGGCCCGTTCGATGACCAGCGTGCAGGAGAGAAAGTAAGTGAAATGGGCATTGGCACGTTTGGCGAGATCGCGGCTGCGCTGCCACAGCGTGTTGGCGCCGGCGCCGTCGAAGGAGACCATTACCAGTTGTTTAGGCACCAGCTGGTTCGGCTTGTCGGCGGCGTTGGTTGCAATTGGGGCTGCCAGCGGGGCGGCGAGCAGACAGAGGGCGAGGGGAAGAGCAAGCGAACGCATCGGGCACCTGAATCATGGCGAAAAGCAGCGGGCTTTGTGACCGCCGAATAAGGCGAAGCTTTGAACGGGCGGGTCGAAGCGGCAAATCCTGCCGCAAGCCAGTCAGGCGAACCTTGAGGAATGCAATTTCAGTCCGCGCCTGCGATCTTCACGGAACCATCGGCCACTTTTGCGCGACAGACGTTAAGGGGGCCTTACATCTCCGGGAAAATAGGCTAGAAGGCGCTTTTCCGCATGATGGGCCGGTTGGGCCGGAGACTTTGATGGCGCAGGACGACGACAGTTTTATTCGCGAAGTGAACGAAGAACTTCGCTCCGATCAGTTCAGGGGTGCATGGCAGCGTTACGGCAAGGTCGTGATCGCGGTCGCCGTGCTGATCGTCGTCGGTACGGCCGCCTATCGCGGTTACCAATACTGGGATACGCATAATTCCTCGCAGTCCGGCGACCGTTTCCTGGCGGCCCTGAAGCTGGCATCCGAAAACAAGAACGACGAGGCGCTGGCCGCCTTCGACGCGCTCGAAAAGAGCGGCACCGGCGCCTATCCGGTGCTCGCCAAGCTGCGCGCCGGCTCGGTGCAGCAGTCCAAGGGCGATACAGCCGGGGCGATCGCCACCTTCTCGGCGGTCGGCAAGGACGGCAAGGCGCCGCAGGCGATGCGCGATCTTGCCAGGATGCGTGCAGCCTGGCTGCTGATCGACAACGGTACCTACGAACAGGTGGCCGCCGAAGTGCAAACCATGGCGGTGCCCGCCAATCCGCTCGCCAATTCCGCCCGCGAGGCGCTTGGTCTTGCCGCCTACAAGGCCGGCAAGATCGCGCAGGCCAAGGAATGGTTCCAGCAGATCGCCAATGACGCCTCTGCGCCGCGCAACGTCGCCAACCGCGCGCAGATCATGCTCGACAACATCGCCTCCTCCGGCAAGGCGCCCTGACGGTTTTCGCTCAGGGCTTTAAGGATAAGAGAATGAGCTTCATCGTCGCCATCGTCGGACGCCCGAATGTCGGCAAGTCCACACTTTTCAATCGCCTGGTTGGAAAGAAGCTGGCGCTTGTCGATGACACGCCGGGCGTTACCCGCGACCGCCGTCCGGGCGACGCGAAGCTCATCGACCTGAAATTCACGATCATCGATACCGCGGGTCTCGAAGAGGCAGGTCCCGAGACGCTCGAAGGCCGGATGCGCGCCCAGACCGAAGCCGCGGTCGACGATGCCGACCTGACGCTGTTCGTGGTCGATGCAAAATTTGGTCTGACGCCGCTCGACAAGACTTTTGGCGAGCTTCTGCGCCGCAGCGGCAAGCCGGTCGTGCTGGTCGCCAACAAGTCGGAAGCGCGCGGCTCGGATGCGGGTTTCTACGATGCCTATACGCTCGGCCTCGGCGAACCGGTGCCGATCTCGGCCGAACACGGCCAGGGCATGATCGACCTGCGCGACGCGATCGTCGAGGCGCTCGGCGAGGAGCGGGCATTTCCGGAAGAGGTTGACGAGGCGGAGACCGATATCGACGTCCGGGAATCCGATTTTGCGGATGAGGACGAGAGCGAGCCGGAATACGACGAGACCAAGCCGTTGCGCGTTGCCATCATCGGCCGCCCGAACGCCGGCAAATCGACGCTGATCAACCGGTTCCTCGGCGAGGACCGGTTGCTGACCGGGCCTGAAGCCGGCATTACCCGCGACTCGATCTCGGTCGAATGGGACTGGCGCGGCCGCACCATCAAGATGTTCGACACCGCCGGCATGCGCCGCAAGGCGCGCGTCCAGGAAAAGCTCGAAAAGCTGTCCGTGGCGGATTCGCTGCGGTCGATCCGGTTTGCCGAAACGGTGGTGATCGTCTTCGACGCGACCATTCCGTTCGAGAAGCAGGACCTGCAGCTGGTCGATCTCGTGCTGCGCGAAGGCCGCGCCGCAGTGCTCGCCTTCAACAAGTGGGATCTCGTCGAGGACACGCAGGCGGTGCTGGCCGACCTGCGCGAAAAGACCGAGCGGCTGCTGCCGCAGGCGCGCGGGCTTCGCGCCGTGCCGATTTCGGGCCAGACGGGTTACGGCCTCGACAAGCTGATGCAGAACATCATCGACACCGACCGGGTGTGGAACAAGCGTATTTCGACCGCAAGGCTCAACCGCTGGCTCGACAGCGTGCAGACACAGCACCCGCCACCGGCCGTTTCCGGCCGCCGCCTGAAACTCAAATACATGACCCAGGTGAAATCCCGCCCGCCGGCCTTCATGGTGTCCTGCACCAGGCCGGACGCGCTGCCGGAAAGCTATGTGCGTTACCTGATCAACGGTCTGCGCGCCGACTTCGACATTCCGGGCGTGCCGATCCGCATGCATTTCAAGGCGGGCGAAAACCCGTTCGAGGGACGCAAGAAGAAGCGGTAGGGGGCTGCAGCCCTCGTTTGGCTACCTGCCTGGAGCTGCCGCTCGCCCCTCATCCGGCTGCCGCCACCTTCTCCCCGCTTGCGGGGCGAAGGATTTGCCGCGCCGTTTTCGTCCATCTCATCGCTGTAAGTGGCGGCTTGCTCTGAGTGTTCTTTCGGGGGAATAGGGAGCGTGCGTCTTGCGTCCTTCTCCCCGTCAGGACGGGGAGAAGGTGGCGGCAGCCGGATGAGGGGCAGACCTGGCTCCGATTCTACACAGCCGAAGGCCGAATTCCGCCTCGTGGTGGTGCCGGCAGTTTCGGCCGTCCCTGGGCGATCATCACGTTGTTCAAAAACTGTTTAGAGGCCGCCTCCCAGGTGAACTTACGGGCAAGCGTCCGGGCGTTTTCGCGCGAGCAGGTCAGCGCCGCGAGACAGGCCACGCGAAGATCTTCGCTGAGCGCACCGGCGCCCGAGCCTTCCTCGATGATGTCGATGGGGCCGGTGACCGGGTAGGCCGCGACGGGCACGCCGCTGGCCAGCGCTTCGAGGATGGTGTTGCCGAACGTGTCGGTCTTTGACGGGAAAACGAAGACATCGGCCTGGGCATAGGCGCGGGCGAGGTCGTCGCCGGTCTTCATGCCGGTGAAGAGGACGTTCGGATAACGCTTCTGGAGATCCGATCGGGCCGGGCCGTCGCCGACCACGACCTTGGAGCCGGGCAGATCGAGATCGAGGAAGGCGGGCAGGTTCTTTTCCACCGCGACGCGGCCGACGGTCATGAAGATCGGGCGCGGCAGGTCGAAGGGGCGTTCGTCGAGATCCATCGGGTGGAACATGGTCTGGTCGATGCCGCGGCTCCAGCGCAGGAGGTTCTTGAGGCCAAGCTTCGAAAGCTCACGCTCGAGGCTGGCGGTCGCCACCATGCAGCCGTTGCCGGCATTGTGGAACCAGCGCACGAAGCCATGCAGCCAGCGGACCGGGATCGGGAAGCGCGCAGCCACGTATTCGGGAAACCGGGTGTGATAGCTGGTCGAGAAGGGAATGTTGTTCTTGAGGCACCAGCGGCGCGCCAGCAGCCCGAGCGGGCCTTCGGTGGCGATATGAACGGCTGTTGGCATCGAGGCCTGGATGGCGCTGGCAATCTTCCCGTAGGTGGCGACCGAGAGACGGATTTCCGGATAGGTGGGGCAGGGAACGCTGGTGAAATCCTGCGGCGTCACCATCGTCACATCGACGCCCATCTGGGCGAGTTCCCGATTGGTATTCTCGATCGAGCGGACGACACCGTTCACCTGAGGGTACCAGGCATCCGTCACGATGGTTATTCTTGTCATGGAAGGCCGAATCCGGTTGCCGCTCCGTCCACGACTCGCGCGTGACGGAGCGTTGTCGGCCTTCTATCGGAAAAGTTTGTTACAGGCTGATGAAGGGGGCGTGTCGGGGGCAGGGTTGAATTGCCGCGAGCTCCGGAAAGTGATATCCAATTCCCTCAAGGGAGATATCTCAAATGCCGCTTTTCGTTCGTGACGAGGAAATCGCCGATATGACCGTCGAGCTGCAGGTGCTTTTGAAAGTCCCCACCAAGACCGAAGCGTTGCGCCAGGCCTTGCGTCACGAGCCTGGAGCGGGTCAGGGCGACGGTGCCGGTCAAGGAGCGGCTGGCGAAGGCGCGGGCCATGGCCGATGCGCTGGGACCTTCCAATCCGGGCTTCGACCAGAAGGCATTCGCTGACGATCTCTGGAACGATCTTTGATGTTTATCGACGCCTCGGTCATCGTTTCCATCCTGAAACCGGAAGAGGATGCCGACGAGCAGATGCGGCGGCTCGATGACGCGGGAGGGCCATTCTACGTGTCTCCGCTCGTCAGGATGGAAGCCAGCCTGTCGTTGGCTCGGGCCAAGGCAGAGGCTTTGGGCAAGGACGGAAGGCCGACGACGGAGATGGTCAAGGGCGCCGGCGATGCTGTCGATGAGTTCATAAGCGCGCTTGCGGCAGAAGACATTGCGATCTCATCCGAGATCGGCATCGCGGCGCGCGAGGTTGCCGTCCGTTACGGGAAGATCGTCGGTCACAAAGCCAGGCTCAATCTCGGCGACTGTTTTACCTATGCCTGCGCTTCGAGCATCGGACAAAAGATCGCCTACAAGGGCGAGGATTTCATTCACACCGACATGGCGTGAGAGCGGAGGACTGCCCATGATTTCGTCGAGCGTCGAGCTTCGCAACGTGGCCGGAACCGAAGCGGCTCTCGGGTGGGCCGGCAGCCATACGATCGTCGTCGATCGAGCGGAGGGCAAGGCTGGCGGGCGCAATCTCGGGTTCAACGGCGGGCAGCTGCTGGCGCTGGCGATCGGCGGGTGTTTCTGCAACGACCTCCGATACGCGGCGCACGAGATGAATATCGACATCGAGGATATCGCCGTCAGCGTCACGCTGCAGCTCGACGGCACGCCGCTGGTTGCCGTCGGTGCCGAGCTCGACGTCATTTGCACTTCGGGCGATGGTGTGGATACGGGGGCGTTGATCGAGCGTGCCAAAAGCGTCTGCACGGTCGCCAATTCGGTGATGCGGGGATTTCCGGTGTCGTTCCGGGTTGCCGGCTGACGCTCGGGCGAGGCCAGCCGGCGCCGGGCGAACTAATCCGCGGCGATGGTGAATTCCTGGTCGAAAGTCGACGTCTGGTCGCCGCTCATGTCGTGGATCGTATAGGTCAGGGTATATTTACCAGCCGGTGCGCCCGTCAGCGTCAGGGTGAAATCCATCGAGAATTCCATGTTGGCGTTGTGGCTCTGCAGGACATTGGTGGCGAAGGCCTTCTTGTCGAGCATGACGTCGCCGTTCGCCGCCTTGATCTTCACGTCCGAGACGAAGTTGAGTTCGTACATGTCGTGAGGAAGCTCTTTCCACCCAAATCCGATCGGTTCGACATAGGTGATCACCTTTTCACCCTGCTTGAAAATGCTGGACTGCTTTTCCTGGTAGATGCCGTAGCCGGTGGAGGGCGCGGTGACGAAGGTCACGAGGCGCTCCGTCAGGCCGAGCTTTCCCCATGCCTCATAGGTCTTTTCTTCGGCCTTGGTCAGGGCATCGATCGGGGCGGAGTATGCGGCCGGGGACAGGGCCAGGACGGTCAGAAAGGCAAGAGCGATGCGCATTTCATTTCCTCGTTGAGAGCGATCTTAAGTCGCCCGCACTCTTTCAGATAATGACTGAGAATTGATTTATGGCAGGCCGCTGAAAACACACGGGCCGGCGTCGTCGTTTCGGCGCCCATGCCCGGCGTGTCCGGATACGCGCGGCGGCGTCTTACCCCGGCAGCAGCGCCGGGCTGATCAGCGCGCCGTGATGGCCGATGACGACCGAGGCGACCGAGGCGCCATAGGCCGCTGCCTGCGCCGGCGGGGTGTCGCGGATGAGCCGGGAGAGGAAGGCGCCGTTGAAGCTGTCGCCGGCACTGGTCGTATCGACGAGCTGTGCGGCCGTGACGGAAGGAACGTGAACGGAGGCGGCGCCGGCGAAGCTCAGCGTCGCGCCATCCGCGCCGTTCTTGACCACGACGTTCTCGACGCCGAGCGCATGGTAGCGGGCGATGGTATCGGCTACGGTCGCATCGCCGAAATGGGTGGTCTCGTCGTCGAAGCTCGGCAGGACGAGGAGGCTGCGCGGGCGCCGGCCTCGATCGTTTTCAGCATGTAGTCCTTATTCGGCCAGAGGCGAGGGCGGATGTTCGGGTCGAACGCGACCGTCTTGCCGGATGCCTTGGCGCGGCGCAGTTCCGACAGCAGCGTCTCGGCCGCTTCGGGTGCGAGGATGCCGAGCGTGATGCCGGAGAAATAGAGGATGTCGGCTGCTTCGATCGCCGCCCGCAGATGGTCGGCGTCATCGGCGAGCTTCCTGGCGGCGGCGGTGTCGCGCCAGTAGCTGAAGGTGCGTTCGCCGTTCTTCAGCGTGATCAGGTAGAGGCCGGGCGTCTTGCCTTCGATGCGGCGGATGAAGCTCGTGCCGATGCCGGCATCTTTCATCATCGACAGCATTTCGGTGGATAGCGGATCGTCGCCGACGGCGGTGAAATAATCCACCGACCATTCGGAGGGCAGGCAGGCGCGCGCATACCAGGCGGTGTTGAAGGTATCGCCGGCAAAGCCTTTGCGGAGCAGGCCTTCGCCCGCCTGCGACAGCTCCACCATGCACTCGCCGATCGAAAGAAGCCGTCCGCCCAATTGCATCCCTCCCGTATTTTGAAACTCGCATAGGCCGAAGTTTCAGCCGTGGCAAGAGAGTGGTTCGGGAACTTCGCGGAGCCTTGCTTATGCGTTGTCTTTTGAACGGGGGACACTAGGTTGGGCTGGAACATTTGAGAAAGGAGAGTCGGACGATGGCGACACAGGCGGTGAAGGCAGTCGATGCAAACTGGTGGCGCGGCGCGGTGATCTACCAGATCTATCCGCGCTCCTTTCAGGACACGACCGGCGACGGGATCGGCGACATCAAGGGCATTACCGCACGCCTGCCGCATGTCGCCTCGCTCGGCGTCGATGCGATCTGGCTTTCGCCCTTCTTCACCTCGCCGATGGCCGACATGGGCTATGACGTTTCCGACTACTGCAACGTCGATCCGATGTTCGGCGCGCTTGCCGATTTCGACGAGATGATGGCCGAAGCCGAGCGGCTGGGGCTGAAAGTGATCATCGACCAGGTGATTTCCCACACGTCCGACCGGCATCCGTGGTTCGTCGAAAGCCGCTCCAGCCGCACCAATCCGAAGGCCGACTGGTATGTCTGGGCCGATCCGAAACCGGACGGCACGGCGCCGACCAACTGGCTGTCGATCTTCGGCGGGCCTGGCTGGGAATGGGATGGCGTGCGCAAGCAATATTACATGCACAACTTCCTGATCGCCCAGCCGGACCTCAACTTCCACAATCCCGACGTCCAGGACGCCATGCTGGACACGGTGCGCTTCTGGCTCGATCGCGGCGTGCACGGTTTCCGGCTGGATACGGTCAACTACTATTTCCACGACAAGCAGCTGCGCAACAACCCGCCGATGGTCTATGACACCGATGGCGCAGGCATGGAGACGGATACCAATCCCTATTCGATGCAGAACCACCTCTATGACAAGACGCAGCCGGAAAATATCGGCTTCCTGAAGCGGCTGAGGGCGCTGCTCGATAGTTATGAGGGGCGTGCGACGGTGGGCGAGGTGGGCGATGGGCCGCGTTCGCTTTCGACGCTGGCGCTCTACACGACCGGCAATGACAAGCTGCACATGTGCTACACCTTCGATTTCTTAGGCCCCGCCTTCGATGCGGCCTATATCCGCAAGGTGATGACGACGGTGGCGGACACGGTCACCAATGGCTGGGTCTGCTGGGCGTTTTCCAACCATGATGTCGTCCGCCATGTGACCCGCTTCGCCGAGTCCCCGCCGAGCAGGATCGGGTCGCGAAACTGTCGATCACGCTGCTTTCGGTCCTGCGCGGCTCGATCTGCCTCTATCAGGGCGAGGAACTGGGGCTGACCGAGGCGGAACTCTCTTTCGAGGATCTGCGCGATCCCTACGGCATCCGCTTCTGGCCGGCCTTCAAGGGCCGGGACGGATGCCGCACGCCGATGGCCTGGGAAGCGGGCGAGCCGCATGCGGGCTTCACCACCGGTTCGAAGACCTGGCTACCGGTACCGGGCGAACACGCAAGCCGCGCCGTCGATGTACAGGAGGCGCTTTCGGATTCGGTCCTGCACCATTACCGGGCGGCACTCGCCTTCCGCAAGGCGCATCCGCCGCTGATCGACGGCGACATGACCTTCCTCGACACCAACCAGGACCTGCTCGCCTTCGTGCGGGAAAAGGGTGGTGAGAAGCTGCTGTTCGTCTTCAACCTGACCCGCGAGCCGCAGAGCTTCACCCTGCCGAAACGGTTCGGCGAAAGCCTGCCGGTCAACCTGCCGGGCTTCACCTCGCGGCTGGAAAAGGGTGTGGTGAAGCTCGACGCGCTCGACGTGTTCTGCGCCAGGGTGTGAGGATAAGCGGGTTAAGGATGACGCCTCGGCGTACGATCCTGACAGGATTTAGGCGGCAGGGCGCTTCACCGTCCTGTCGCCGCGCCCTTCCAGCAGTCCGGCGATGGAGATGTCTTCGTCGAGATCATCCCAGTGAATGCCACCCGGGCTCAGTTCGAATTTTTGGCGATCAGCCGGCTTCGCAAGAAGCAGACGGGGAAACCAGGCAAGCGGCACACCCAATGTGCGGCCGTCGTTGAGCGAGACCCACATGGTGTCGTCGTCGAATTTCACCTCAGTTGCCGAAATGCTCATGCCATGC
The DNA here is from genome assembly GCA_045291535.1 of Neorhizobium sp. EC2-8. Lineage (GTDB taxonomy): Bacteria > Pseudomonadota > Alphaproteobacteria > Rhizobiales > Rhizobiaceae > Neorhizobium. Next base: position 127,612 of record CP147996.1, read on the forward strand.
CCGCTTGATCAGAGAACGATTGTCGATGACGAGCCGGATAATAGCAGACAGGTCACGGCTGTTGAAGCCGTCGCTTTCGGCCACTCCGATAGTCGGTTCCAACCAGATCTTTGCATTGGCACCGCCGCCCCGGACATGGATATGTACAGGCTCACGCGGGTCGCCTTCGTTGGAATAAAAATAGAATTTTAGATTTCCAGAGCGGAAGACAACCGGCATCAAAGCCTCCGTTTTTGACTTTTATCTTCCCTCTTTGGAGCGCGAATGGTTGTCGCTAACGAATGGCTTTGACGCTTCACCCGATCAGCGCGAACCTGTCCACATCGACCATCCCCCTGTCGGAAATCTTCAGGTGGGGGATGACCGGCAGCGGCAGGAAGGCGACCTGGAGGAAGGGTTCCTGGAGCGTGGTGCCGAGCGCATAGGCGGCCTGGCGGAGGTGGTGGAGGGTGTCGCGAACGCTCTCATAGGGTTCGAGGCTCATCAGACCGGCGACGGGGAGGGCTATTTCGCCGGTGACCTTGCCATCCTCGACAACGACGAAGCCGCCGTGGATTTCGCCGAGCCGGTTGGCGGCCATCGCCATGTCGTCCTCGCTGACGCCGACGACGCAGATATTGTGGCTGTCATGACCGACCGTCGAGGCGATGGCGCCTTTCTTCAATCCGAAACCCTGAACGAAACCATTGGCATGGTTGCCGTTCTTGCCATGGCGCTCGATGACCGCGACCTTGATGATGTCGCGGGAGAGATCGAGGGCGGTCTGGTTGCCGATCGAGGGCAGGCGGTAGCGGCGGTGTTCGGTGATGATTTTTCCGGGCATGACGCCGATGACGGGTGTCTCCCCTTCGGCCACCGGCACGCCGAAATGCATCGCCTGCACCGGGCGCGCCTTGACGCTGTCGAGGCCGACCGGGGCGACGGGCTTGCGGGTGGCGAAGAGGTCGTTGGTGACCTTTCGGCCTGCGGAAAAGACCATCTCGGCCTTGCAGTTTTCGAGGCTGTCGATGATCACCAGATCGGCCCGCCAGCCGGGTGCGACGAGGCCGCGGTCGCGCAGGGCAAACGCCTTGGCGGCCGAAATCGAGGCGGCGCGGTAGACGGCGACGGGTTCGACGCCGTGGGAGATCGCGGTGCGGATCATATAGTCGAGATGGCCCTGTTCTGCGATGTCGAGCGGGTTGCGATCGTCGGTGCAGAGCGCGAGATAGGGTGACAGCCGCTCGGTGAGGAGCGGCATCAGGGCGTGCAGGTCCTTCGAGACCGAGCCTTCGCGCACCAGGATATGCATGCCCTTGCGGATCTTTTCGAGCGCCTCCTCGGCGGTCGTGCATTCGTGCTCGGTGCGGATGCCGGCCGAAAGGTAGCCGTTGAGGTCGTTGCCCCGCAACAGCGGCGCGTGACCGTCGATATGGTCGCCGTAGAAGGCGTCGAGCTTGGCAAGGCAGACCGGATCCTTATAAATGACACCCGGAAAGTTCATGAATTCGGCAAGGCCGATGACCTTGGGGTGATCGCGGAAGGGCAGCAGCTTTTCGATGGGCAGGTCGGCGCCGGACGTCTCCAGATGGGTGGCGGGCACGCAGGAGGAGAGCTGGACGCGGATGTCCATGATCGTTTCCAGCGAGGAATCCAGGAAAAATTGGATGCCCTCGGTGCCGAGCACGTTGGCGATCTCGTGCGGATCGCAGATCGCGGTGGTGACGCCGTAGGGCAGGACGCAGCGGTCGAACTCGTGCGGGGTGACCAGCGAGCTCTCGATGTGCAGATGGGTATCGATGAAGCCGGGGACGACGATCTTGCCGGAGATGTCGATCTCGGTTTTGCCGGCGTAAGCTCCGCAGGTGCCGACGATGCGGTCACCGCAGATGGCGATGTCGGAGGCAACGAGTTCCCCGGTGACGAGATCGAAGAAGCGCCCGCCCTTCAGCACGATATCGGCGGGTTCGTGGCCGGTGCCCTGGTCGATCAGCGTTTCGAGACGGGTGGTCATGGCGGGCTCCTCGCGCGGAATCGGTCGCCTAACCTAGCCGTTCCGTGAGGAAACGGGGAGAGGCGATCGATGCAGGCGGGACGTCAAGCAATATCCGCGCGGACATTGCCGCCGCAGAGGATGGTGGCGACGGTTCGGCCTTTGAGGTTTTCGCCGTTTTCCAGAAGCCCTGCAATGCCGGCGGCCCCGGCTTCCTCGACGGCGAGGCCGTAATGGATGCGGCAGAAATCCCGCGCCGCGCGGATTGCCGCTTCGCTGGCTTCCCAGACGTCATCGACGGTCGTCCTCATGCAGTCCAGTGCGTAAGGAACGCACTCTCGAACCGCGATGCCATCCGCTGCGGTTGCTGCAGTCTCTGTGGAGATGAGCCGGCCGGTTTCATGAGATTGCTTCATGGCGGGCGCATTGGCGGCGACCACACCGATGACCTTGCAGTTCGGGGCCCTGGCGCGGATCCAGGCGCCGATCCCGGTCAGAAGCGCACCATTGCCGAGCGGCACGAGGATGGCATCGAGTTCAATGGCTTGGCGGGAGAGGCGCTCGGTGATCTCCAGCGCGATCGTGCCTGCACCTTCGGCGATGCTCCGCAATGCGCCGTCTTCGACAAAGGGGCAGTCATTGGCTTGCGCATAGGCACGCGCGGCGGCCTTGGCGGTGTCGAAATCGGGGCCTTCCAGCCGCACTTCGGCGCCGAGCCGGCGCATGGCTTCGATCTTGGCGGGATTGGCCGTGGTGGCGGAAAAGATCACCACCTTGCGTGCGCGGGCCCGGCCGGCATAGGCCAACCCCTGGCCGAAATTGCCGGCGGAGGCGGAAACGACGGGGTGGTCGCCGGCCGGTTCGTTCCGCATCCACCAGTCGGTGCCGCGTCCCTTGAAGGAGCGGATCGGGTTAAGCGTCTCCACCTTCGCAAGCAGGCGAAGGCCGAGAGCTCCGTTGGCCGTCTGTTGCTCGATCAGCGGGCTGTTGGTGAAGACGGGATCGATGCTTTTCGAAGCGGCGAGGATACCGTCGGCGGAAGGGTGTGGCTGGTTCTGTGTCATGGCGCTAAGATGCCCGCGAAAACCCGGTAGGATTCCTGAAGTTGCGCCTATGAACAGGAAACTTTCCCGGATTTGGTTTTGGACTCGGGAAATATTTTCATGGCATTGACGAAGGCCGATCGTGAAATCCTCAAGCTCATGCAGCAGGATGCGACCATCACCCTGAACGAGCTTGCCGAGCGCGTGGGTCTGTCGCCGTCCTCGGCGCAGCGGCGGTTGCAGAAGCTTCGAGAGGACAAGGTGATCCTGCGGGATGTTTCCATCGTCGATCCCAAAAGGGTTGGAATGACCGTTTCCATGCTGGTCGAGGTGGAACTGGAGCGCGACCGGCCGGAGCTCATGCCGCCTTTCCTGCGCTGGGTGGCGGATACGCCGGAGGTGCAGGAAGCCTGGGGCACGTCCGGCCGGGGCGATTTCACGCTGGTGATCCTCGTCCAGTCCGTCGAGCATTTCGATGTGCTGGCGGACCGGATGATGGAGATGAACCCGAATATCCGCAAATTCACGACGAGCGTCGTGCTGAAGACGTTGAAGCGGACGCTGGCGGTGCATGTCGAGTGAGCCGGCTGGCCTCCGCGAATGCCGGCTCAAAACAGACGGGCGCCCGAAGGCGCCCGCTGATCATGCCATTTGAAAGATTTCACTCGGCGGAGACGATCTTGCCGTCTTCCCATTTGAAGAGCGAGAAGCTCTGCGAGGTGAGGTCGCCCGTCTTGCCGTAGGTGAGCTTGCCGATGGCGGTGGCGATCGGTTCGCCGGACTTGATGGCGGCGGCTACCGCTTCCGTATCCTCGGCGCTCTTTGCCTTTTCGATGCCGGCCTTGATGACCTCGACGGCGGCATAGGCGTTCAGCGTGAAGGCTTCGGCAGGGATCTTGCGGGCGGCGAGCGCTTCGGCGGCAGCCTTGGAATCCGGGCTCTTGGTGGCGTCGGAGGCGTTGGTGAAGACCGTGCCGGCCGCAGCCTTGGTGCCGATGTTCCAGAACTCGCTGTTCGACAATCCGTCGCCGCCGATGATCGTCGCCTTGACGCCGAGATCGGCGAGCTGGCGGGCGAGCAGCCCGCCTTCCGGATGATAACCGCCAAAATAGATCACATCGACATTCTGCGACTTCAGGCGGGTCGTCAGCGCGCTGAAATCCTTGTCGCCCGGGGTGACGGCGTCGTCGAGCACTTCCTTGACACCGCCGGCATTCAGCGACGCCTTGAAGGCATCGGCGAGGCCTTTGCCATAAGCGCCCTTGTCGTTGATGATGGCGACCTTCTTGTCCTTGAACTTCTTCAGGACGTAATCAGCGGCGACCACGGCCTGCTGGTCGTCGCGGCCGCAGGTGCGGAACACGTTGGTGAGGCCGCGGCTGGTGAGGGCCGGGGTGGTCGCGGTCGGGGTGACCATCAGCACGCCGTTTTCGGCGAGTGCATCGGAAGCCGGCATGGCGACGCCCGACGTCACGGGGCCGACCACGAAGCGGATGCCTTCGCCGACCAGCTGATTGGCGGCGGAAACACCCTGCTTGGGTTCCGCGGCGTCGTCGGCGGTCTTGAGGACGACCTTTTCGCCGAGAATACCGCCCTTCTTGTTGATTTCGGCAATGGCGGTCTCGGCGCCGTTCTTGACCTGGTCGCCATAGGCCGCGACGGGGCCGGTGAGCGGAGCGATCAGACCGATGACGATATCGGCCTGGGCAAGCGGTGCGAAAGTCAGGAGGCGAGCGCGGTTGCGCCCAGAAGCGTCTTGAGGTTCATTTTGGTCTCCTTGGGTGGGGGCTTCAACCCCGCGGTGAACGCCGCATCCCGCCTTCCGTCTTCGATGTCGCGCCCGGCGCGGTCGTGCCAAGGACGGGAGGCGATGCGGTCGATACCGAGCCGAGCCATTTTTGGCTTTCGGCGGCCGGCAGCCAATTCTGTATGAATTGCCGCGGGATTCCGCAAGAAGATAACAGGACCGGCCAGAATTTTGTGGTTTTCACGAAAATTTCCCCGAAAATGCAGTCCTTCGCCCGGATTGTCGATCCGGGCCGGAGCGGGCGGCAGGTCGCGAAACCCTAGGCCTTCTGTTCCAGAGCGCCGAGGAAAGCCTGCACCTGCCGGTTGAAAGCCTGGAATTCCTTGGGCGTCATGCCGGACCGTTCGATCAGCGCGTCGCCTAGGCATTTGCTGCGAGCGATCAAGGCATGTCCGGCATCGGTCAGCCAGACATGCACCTGGCGTTCGTCGGCCTTGCTGCGGCGGCGCTCCAGGAGGCCCGCCTGTTCGAGACGCTTCACCGGCGGCGTGATCGTGCTCGATTCGAGCGCCAGCCGGTCGGCGATCGCGCCGATCGTCGAGCCGTCCTGTTCGCCGAGCACGCTCAGGACCAGATATTGCGGATAGGTGATGCCCATGTCGTCGAGCATCGGCTTGTAGGCGCGGTTGATGGCGATATTGGCCGCATAGAGCGAAAAGCAGAGCTGATCGTCAAGCGGCGGAAGGGGAGAGGCGGACATGCTGGCTCCGGGTGTTCCAGGTTTGCAGGGACAGCTATAGCATAAATTTGTTATCGCGATAAATATTTTTGTAGACAGGATCGCAAGGCGTCGCTATCAATATATTTATCGCGATAATAAATATCGAGATATTTAAACTGCGAGAACAGAGGTGTAGTTCAACGGAACGACACGCAAGGGTACTATGAATGCGAGGTGCGGCTTACCGCCCGGTTTCCGCCGCGCCTTACAATTCATGTCTCAGTCATTCGAAAATCAGTTTCAAAAGGACAAGAGGACCATGACCAGCAATTTCATCACCACCAAGGACGGCACGCAGATCTTCTACAAGGACTGGGGTTCGAAGGACGCCCAGCCGATCGTATTCCATCACGGCTGGCCGCTTTCTGCCGACGACTGGGACGCCCAGATGCTGTTTTTCCTGCATCAGGGTTTTCGCGTCATCGCCCATGACCGCCGTGGCCATGGCCGTTCGAGCCAGACCGAGACCGGCAACGAAATGAATACCTATGCAGCCGACGTGGCGGAACTTGCGGCGCATCTCGACCTGAAAAACGCCATCCATGTCGGCCATTCGACCGGCGGCGGCGAAGTCGCCCGCTACGTCGCGCAATATGGCGGCGGCGGCCGGGTGGCCAAGGCCGTGCTGATGGGCGCAGTGCCGCCGATCATGCTCAAGTCGGAGAAGAACCCCGGCGGCCTGCCGATCGAAGTGTTCGACGGTTTCCGCGCTGCACTGGCGGCCAACCGGGCGCAGTTCTTCCGCGACGTTCCGGCCGGCCCGTTCTACGGCTTCAACCGTCCCGGCGCGACCGTTTCGGAAGGCGTCATCGCCAACTGGTGGCGGCAGGGCATGATGGGCGGCACCAAGGCCCATTACGATTGCATCAAGGCGTTTTCGGAAACCGACTTCACCGAAGACCTGAAGGCGATCGATGTGCCGGTGCTCGTTTTGCATGGCGACGACGACCAGATCGTGCCGATCGCCGACTCTGCCATGCTTGCGATCAAGCTGCTCAAGAAGGGCACACTGAAGGTCTATGAAGGCTTTCCGCACGGCATGGCGACGACCCATGCGGACGTGATCAACGCCGATCTGCTGGCGTTTTTCAAGGGCTGAGGTAAGGCGCAGGTCTCCTGTAGAAATGGAAGAGGCGGCCGTAGGGCCGCCTTTGTCGTTTTGTAGGGTGTCGACTCGGGGCTTGCCCCTCATCCGGCTACCGCCACCTTCTCCCCGTTCTGACGGGGAGAAGGGATGTGCCGCACCGGCTTGCCCCGATCGCAGGTACCGGGCAGGGCATGTCCCCTCTCCCCGCGTGCGGGGAGAGGGTTAGGGTGAGGTGCTGCTCGCGCAGGTAAGAGCCTGCCTCAGATATTGCTCGTCAAAATCTCGCGCAGCTTGCCAAAGATCTCGTCGATATGGTGTTTTTCGACGATCAGCGGCGGGGACATGGCGATGGTGTCGCCCGTGGTGCGGATCAGCAGGCCGTTTTCGTAGGCTTTAAGGAAAGCCGTGAAGGCGCGCTTGGTGGGTTCGCCGGCGATCGGGTCGAGTTCGATGGCGCCGATCAGGCCGAGGTTGCGGATGTCGATGACGTTGGGAAGGTCCTTCAGCGAATGCAGGCCAGCTTCCCAATAGGGGGCGATGTCGCGGGCGCGGTCGAACAGGCCTTCTTCCTTGTAGGTTTCGAGCGTCGCGAGGCCGGCGGCGGAGGCGATCGGGTTGCCGGAATAGGTATAGCCGTGCATGAACTCGATCATGTGTTCCGGCCCGGTCATGAACGCGTCGTGGATCTCCGAGGTGACGAAGACGGCGCCCATCGGGATCACGCCGTTGGTCAAGCCCTTGGCGGTGGTGATGATGTCCGGCTTGACGTCGAAATACTGGGCTGCGAACGGGGCGCCGAGGCGGCCGAAACCGGTGATGACTTCGTCGAAGATCAGCAGGATGCCGTGCTTGGTGCAGATCTCGCGCAGCTTCTGCAGATAGCCCTTCGGCGGGATCAGCACGCCGGTGGAGCCGGCGACCGGCTCGACGATGACGGCGGCGACGGTCGAGGCGTCGTGCAGGGTGACGATGCGTTCAAGCTCGGTCGCAAGGTCGCCGCCATGTTCCGGCTCGCCCTTGGTGAACGCGTTCTTGCCCGGCAGGTGCGTATGCGGCATGTGGTCTACGCCGGTCAAAAGCGTGCCGAACATCTTTCGGTTGGAGACGATGCCGCCGACCGAGATGCCGCCGAAATTGACGCCGTGATAACCGCGCTCGCGGCCGATCAGGCGGAAGCGTGAGCCGTTGCCCTTCACACGATGATAGGCGAGCGCCACCTTCAACGCCGTTTCGACCGATTCCGAGCCGGAATTGGTGTAGAGAACGTGGTTCATGCCCTCGGGTGCGATGTCGACGAGGCGGTTGGCGAGCCTCGAAGGCCTTCGGATGGCCGAGCTGGAAGGCAGGCGCATAGTCCAGTTCGCCGGCCTGTTCGCGGATCGCCTCGGTGATTTTCGGGCGGCAGTGGCCGGCATTGACGCACCAGAGGCCGGCGGTGGCATCAAGCACCTGGCGGCCGTCATGGGTCGTGTAATGCATATCCTTGGCGGCGACGAACAGGCGGGGTTCCTGCTTGAACTGGCGGTTTGCGGTAAACGGCATCCAGAACGCCCGCAGGTCGTTGGGCGTGGTATTCAGGCGATTGGACATGTCATTCTCCATGGCCATTCGGTTTCTTCGGGTGGCCATTTCCCGGTCGGCGTCATTGCACCAAGTTTTGACTGCATGGTCAAATTATCAGCGGGATTGGGGGCGTCAACCGTCTTCAAAGCGAGGGCGGGCCCGAATTCCTGCAACCCGGCGAAATCGGTTCGGGCAAGTCTTCCGGTCGGGGATTACTGCAGGACGGGCGTCCAACCCCTCCGATTTCCGTCAAAGGGCTCAAGGATTACAACGGGTTTCCGCTGGCTATGAAATTTAATTGCGCGTCTCTGGCTTTTTGACGAAAGCGACCAATATCGCCTTGAAACTTCAATTCCGAGACCATCATTGGCCGATCCAGATCCAAACGAAGACATGCCAAACGAAGACATGTATGTCGAGCGGCTGGAAGCGCTCGATGCCTATAACATCATCGACACCGAGCCGGAGCCGGAGTTCGACGATATCGTGCTCGTTGCTTCCACCCTCTGCGGGACGCCCGTGGCGCTCATCAGCCTGGTCGAGAAGGACAGGCAATGGTTCAAGGCCCGCGTCGGGTTCGAGGCGGGCGATACGCCGATCGAGCAGTCGATCTGTGCCCATGCGCTGGGCAGTTCCGATGTGCTCGTCATTCCCGACCTGCAGCTCGATCCGCGCACGCAAACAAGCACGCTCGTGACGGGGGATCCGCATATCCGCTTTTATGCCGGGGCACCGCTCGTGACGCCCGACGAGGTGGTCATCGGCACGCTCTGCGTCATGGATATCGAGCCGCGGCCGCAGGGGCTGGAGGAGGGGCAGAAGGCGGCGCTTCAGGCGCTTGCCCGGCAGGTCGTAACGCTTCTCGAAATGCGGCGCATCTCGCAGCGCAAGGACGACCTGTTCCGGCGCCAGAAGTCGATCAGCGCCAATATCCGTTCCAGCGTCAACGCCAACCTCGCGGCGCAAGAGGCGGGGCGGGTCGGCACGTTCGAAATCGATATCGAGACGTCGATGATGAGAGTGTCGCGGGAGCTCTGCCGCATCTTCCACGTGCCCATCGCCGAAACCTACCCCACCCGTACCTTCCAGGATATGGTGCTGCCGCAGGACAGGCAGTTGCAATCCAACGATACGACCAGACGGGAGGGGAGCGCGGAACTCGACGTCGAATATCGCATTCGCGTGCCGGGATACGGGGTGCGCTGGATCGCCCGCAATGCCAGCTTCCGTTATGACGAGGTCGGCCGCCCCGTCAAGATGATCGGCACCGTGAGGGACGTGACCGCTGCCAAGCGGAAGCCGCCCGCGTGCAGGCCCTGCTCGATCTCGGCGACCGGCTGCGGGACTTGAGCGATGTGGAATCGATGGCCATCGCCGCCGGCGACCTGATGGCCAAGGCGCTCGATGCGACGCGCGCCGGTTTCGGCATCGTCAATGCGGCGGACGAGACGGTGTCGGTGCCACCCGAATGGTGCGCGCCAGGGGTGAAGAGCCTTGCCGGCCTGCACCGTTTCCGGGACTACGGATCCTTCATCGATGACCTGAAGCGCGGCGAAACCGTTGTCGTCGCCGACGTCGCCACCGATCCGCGCACCCGCGGCCATGCCGAGGCGCTTCTTGGGCTTGGCATCCGCGTGCTGGTCAATGTGCCGATCTTCGAGCTCGGGCGTTTCGGGCTCATCGCCTTCATCCATCACGATCAGCCCTACCCCTGGGTCGAGGAGGAGATCTCCTTCGTCCGCAGCTTCGGCAACCGCATCCAGATCGCGATGTCGCGGGTCGAGGCCGAACAGGAGCAGCAGATGCTCAACAGGGAGATGAGCCATCGGTTGAAGAACACGCTGTCGATGGTGCAGGCGATCGCCACCCAGACGCTGCGGCCGGTGGCCGAACGGGACCTTGTGGAAGCGTTCGAAAAGCGACTGCATGCGCTCAGCACCGCCCACGATATCCTGTTCGAGCAGAACTGGACGAGCGCTTCCGTCTATGCGCTCGTCGATCGGACGACGAATGGGCTCGGGGTCCGCGACCGAATCGATGCGGACGGTCCGAATGTGCGGTTCGGGCCGAAGGGCGCGCTATCGCTATCGCTGCTCATCCATGAGCTGGCGACCAACGCGATGAAATACGGGGCGCTTTCCAACGACACAGGGCAGGTCGCCATCCACTGGCGCATCGAAGGGACGGGGCAGGAGGCGATCTTCCACCTCTCCTGGCGGGAGACCGGCGGGCCGGCCCCGCGCGAGCCGGAGCGCAAGGGTTTCGGCTCAAAGCTCATTCGCATGGGATTGATCGGAACCGGTGGTGTCCTCGTTAGTTATGATCATCCGGGGTTCAGCGCTCAGATGACAGCCATACTCCTTCAGTTAGAACAGGCAGATTGACCGTATGGGACAATCCACACCGCTGAAAAAGCCCATCGTGCTTGTTGTCGAAGACGAGCCGCTGTTGCGCATGATGGCAATCGATCTTGTGGAGAACGCAGGCTTCGAGGCGGTCGAGGCGGCCGACGCCGATGAGGCGGTGGCGATCCTTGAAACACGGACCGATATCCGGATCGTGTTTACCGATATCGACATGCCGGGCAGCATGGACGGTATGAAGCTGGCGGCTGCCGTACGAGACCGCTGGCCACCGATCGACATCATCGTCGTGTCGGGACACGTCCTTCTGAGCGAGGGCGATCTGCCCGACCGCAGCGTGTTCTTTTCCAAACCCTACGACTGGCAGAAAGTGACCGCCACCTTGCACCGCATGGCGGCCCAATAGTTTGAGGTTACCTGGAACCTGCGCCGGCAGCCCGATATCCGGTTGGCAGGCTCGGCATGGAAATGCCCAGCCCCGGCCATCATGTCGGAAGCTGGGGCAGGTCAGCGTGACGTCATGTCAGCGCTGTCATTCTCACGCGGCTGCTGATTTCTTCTGCACCGGAGCACAGTAGATCTCTTCCAGCGTTTCGAGGACCTTCAGGACCGACTCGGACGAGCTGGAGTAATAAATGGTCTGCGCGTCGCGGCGGGTCTTCACCAGCTTCTGGGCTCGCAGCTTGGAAAGGTGCTGAGACAGCGCAGACTGGCTGAGGCCTACTTGCGATGCGAGCGCGCCCACGGCGACTTCGCCTTTCACCAGGCAGCAAAGAATCAGCAAACGTTTCGGGTTTGCCATGGCAGACAGCAGGCCTGCGGCTGCGTTGGAATGCTCAGATAGTGCCATCGTATCCATATGTTTTAAATTCCCCTCGTATTCCAAAGCAGGCCCCCGCTTCAAAATTCGCCCATCGTGCTATGGGGGAAAATTAACAAGGAGCAAAAGGGATTGTATATCCCTAAATTTCAGGTAACCAGTTATCGTATTTTAGCTATCCCAAAAACATAATCAAGAACGGCTTCCGGGTTCTTTGCGAGAGTCTCGAATTCGTGCCTGAGTTGAAAGTCTCCCGAGATAAGGTCGATTCCAGCTCGGTCGACGCCGCCGAAGCGCCAATGTTTCCCGTTTTCCGTGCCGAGATGGGCGGCGAAAGCCAGAGCTTCGTCGGTCATATTTTTTAAATTATTCTGGAGGTCAAGCCAGCCCGCAGTGATTCCCGGCTCGGGAATCACCAGGTCCGATCCGGTCAGCATGTATGCACGGCCGAATCCCCCGTTCAGGGACGCTGCCTGCGGAGTGATTCGGAAGAAGCGGAAATCGCCGAAATCTGCATACAGTGCGGCCTTCGGGTGGCGGTCGAGGAAGCGCTGGCGGATGCGCGCATGCTCGGGCGTATCGCGGGCGACGCTCTCGGCGAGGCACTGGACGGTTATGCGGGGATGGGCGAGCGGATCGCCCTTGCCGGGCTCGCCGGCCAGAAGCGAGCAGCGCGGATCGGCGACCAGCGCTTTGGTATGACCGGAGAGGCTGGACACGAGGATGACCGGCACGCCATCGACGTCGGTGCCTGTGAGCGCCCGGCTTGCGGAGGGGAAGCCGGTCTCCGGATCGATGACCGCAAGCGCCATATAACGCGCGCCGCGGACCAGCGTGCGGGCGAGGCGGCGGGCCTCGTCATCCGTATCGCGCAGCACCTGCGGCTTGTCGGTCTTCCCGGTCTGCTGTTCGTCCGCCAAGGCGTCCATCTCCCATCCATCTGCCGGCAAGGTAAGCGGGCTCGGCCGCCGACATAACATCCGGCGACGCAAAACGAAAGATGATCTAGTGCGTCAACTTATCAGCCGTCGCGCCGGCGATGGCGGGTCAGGCCGGCAATCACGTCATCGGACGAAATCGTGCCGATGATCGTGCCGTTATCGACCACCCCGACGGCGCCAGGCTGACGCGACAGCGCGTCGAGGATATCAACGAGCGGCGTCGTCGATAGCGCGGTCGCGGAAACACCGGTGGTGCCTGCCGTGGTGCTGACCCCGGTCCGCATCACGTCGCCCGCGGTCAGCATGTTGATCGGGTTGAGGTGCTGCACGAAGTCGGCGACATACTGGTCGGCGGGGGCGCGGACGATCTCCTGCGGCGTGCCGCACTGGATGATGTGACCGCCCTCCATGATGGCGATGCGGTTGCCGATCCGGAAGGCTTCGTCGAGGTCGTGGCTGACGAAGAGGATGGTCTTCTTCAGACGCCGCTGGAACTCGAGAAGCTCGTCCTGCAGGCGGGTGCGGATCAGCGGATCGAGCGCCGAGAAAGGCTCGTCCATCAACAGGATCGGCGCGCCGGTGGCAAAGGCGCGGGCAAGGCCGACGCGCTGCTGCATGCCGCCGGAGAGTTCGCCGACCTTGCGGCCCGCCCATTTCGTCAGGTTGACCAGTTCGAGCTGTTCGTTGACACGCTTGGTTCGCTCCGCATCCGCAACGCCGGCAAGCTCCAGGCCAAAGCCGACATTTTCCGAGACCGTGCGCCAGGGCAGCAGGCCGAACTGCTGGAAGACCATCGAGACGGTGTGCATGCGAAGATCCCGCAGCACTTTCGGGTTCGACTTGTAGGGATCGACCGGGCCCGAGGAGGTGGCGACGCTGACATTGCCGCGCACGACGGGAGCGAGCCCATTGACGGCGCGCAGCAGCGTCGATTTGCCCGAGCCGGAGAGGCCCATCAGTACCAGGATCTCGCCCTCGTGGATGGTGAGCGAGGCCTTGGCGACGCCCAGGACGATGCCCGTCGCGGAGCTGATCTCGTCGCGGGTCTTGCCCTGATCGACCATGGCAAGCGCCCGTTCCGGCTTGTCGCCGAAGACGATATCGACATTGTCGAAAACTACGCAATCGGTCATTGGCCGTCTCCCGTCGATGTGCGGAACATGCGGTCGAGGATGATCGCCAGGATGACGATGCACAGGCCCGAATCGAAGCCGCGGGCGACGTTGACGGTATTCAGCGCCCGGAGCACCGGTACGCCGAGGCCGTTGGCGCCGACCAGCGCGGCAATCACGACCATGGACAGCGACAGCATGATCGTCTGGGTGAGCCCGGCCATGATCTGCGGCATGGCGTAGGGCAGTTCCACCTTGCGCAGGATCTGCGACGGGGTGGCGCCGAAGGCGACGGCGGCTTCCCGGAGCGAACTCGGGGTCGAGACGATGCCGAGGCGGGTGAGGCGGATCGGCGCGGGGATCGCGAAGATCACGGTAGCGATCAAGCCCGGAACCATGCCGAGGCCGAAGAGGATCAACGCCGGGATGAGGTAAACGAAGCTCGGCAGCGTCTGCATCAGGTCGAGAACCGGCCGCATGGCTTCGTAGAACCACTGGCGGCGGGCGGCAGCGATGCCGAGCGGGACGCCGACCACCATGCTGACGGCGGTCGATGCCAGCACCAGCGCCAACGTTTCGGTCGTCTCCTTCCAGTAGCCCTGGTTGAAGATCAACAGCAGGCCGAAAAGGTGAACGCCGCGAGCACCAAGGAGCGGCGCAGCCAAAGGACAGCCCGGTCATGGCGGCCATGACGATCAGCGGATGCGGGGTCGCCAGACACCACAAAAGGCCGTTGATCACGCCGAGGAGAACTGAGGAAAGCCAGTCGAAGAACCAGTCGGCATTCGCCGTCAACCAGTCAACGACTGCCTTTGCCCATAAACCGATAGGTATTCGATGGCTTGCGATCCAATCCACGAGAAAACTGCCGTCCATAGGGAGAGAAAGGGCGGGCTCCGGGGCAGACGATCCGCCGCCCCGGAAATATTTTCGGGACTGTTAGAGGCCGAGCGCCTTCTTGACGGCAGCGAGACCGTCCTTGCCGTCATAGGTGGTGACGCCGGCAAGCCAGGGCTCGATGACCTTCGGATTGGCCTTCAGCCAGGTCTTGGCCGCTTGGTTTGCATCCTCGCTGTCGTTGAGGATCTTGCCCATGATGGTGTTTTCCATGTCGAGCGAGAACTTCACGTTCTTGAGGAGCTTGCCGAGATCGGGCATTGGGCGACAAAACCGCCGCGGGCCACGGTGTAGACCGTCGCGCCGCCGTAGTTCGGGCCGAAGACGGTGGCGTCGCCGCCGGCGAGATAGGTGATCTCATGGGCGACGTTCATCGGGTGCGGCGCCCAGGCGAGGAAGACGACCGGCTTCTTGTCCTTGTCGGCGCGGGTGACCTGGGTCAGCATGCCCTGCTCGGAGGATTCGACGACTTCGAAACCTTTCAGGCCGAAGGTGTTGGCATCGATCAGCGAAACGATCATGCCGTTGCCTTCGTTGCCCGGCTCGATGCCGTAGATCTTGCCGTCGAGTTCCTTCTTGTGGGTGGCGATGTCCTTGAAGTCCTTGATGCCGAGCTTGGCGCCTGCGGCATTGGTGCCGAGCGTGTACTTGGCGCCTTCGAGGTTGACGGCGATGCTCTCGATCGACTTGTCGTCGAGATAGGGCTGCAGCGCATCTTTCTGCGCCGGCATCCAGTTGCCGAGGAAGAGGTCGATATCCTTGTTCTTCATGGAAGAATAGGTGACCGGCACGCCAAGCGTCTTGACGTCGGCCTTGTAGCCGAGCGCCTCGAGGACCTGGATGAAGGAGGCGTTGGTCGAGGCCAGGTCGGTCCAGCCCACATCCGAAATCCGGACAGTCTTGCAGGCTTCCGGTTCGGCGGCGGAGACGGTGCCGACGATCGCAAGGATCGACGCGGCAGCGACGAGAGTGGTCTTCAGTGAGGTAGTCATGCGCATGGGCTGCTCCCGTTTTTTGGTTCCCGCCATTATCAATATATGCTGAGACGAGGCAAGCGCGCGCATTCGCGGCGGAGAATGGGGTGCATTTGCGACATTTGTGACTTTCTCGCCCAGCGTTGCCCAGTCTACAGTTTCCTGTGGTTTTCGGCAAAGCCCGCTTTTCTTAAATCCCGATCGCGCTCAGAAGGCAGATATGGCCAAGCTCTATTTCCACTACGCCACGATGAACGCCGGCAAGTCGACCATGCTCCTGCAGGCTTCCTATAATTACCGGGAGCGCGGCATGCGCACGGCGATCTTTACCGCATCGCTGGACGACCGCGCCGGAGCGGGCCGCGTCGCCTCGCGGATCGGGCTTTCCTCCGACGCCATTCCCTTCGGGCCGTCCGACGATCTCTTCGCCGACATCGAGGCGATGCACGGAGAAGAGCCGATCGCCTGCGTGTTCGTGGATGAGGCGCAGTTCCTGTCGCCCGAGCAGGTCTGGCAGCTTGCACGGATCTCCGACCGGGTCGGCATCCCGGTGATGACCTATGGCCTCAGGACCGATTTCCAGGGCAAGCTGTTTCCGGGCTCGCTGGAGTTGCTGGCGATCGCCGACGAACTGCGCGAAGTGCGTACCATCTGCCATTGCGGACGCAAGGCGACCATGGTGGTGAGGCTCGACGAGGAGGGCAGGCTGGTGCGCGAGGGCGCCCAGGTCGATGTGGGCGGCAATGAGAAATATGTCTCGCTCTGCCGGCGGCACTGGGAAAATCAGATGCGTTGCGAGTGATGCTCGGAATTTAAACTTCCGTTCACCGTGTGGGACGGAATGCCGCGGCGATGAGGCGAAAGTTGACGCTGGTCAAAGTTTGCGGTCGGCAACATATTTAAATGCCACATCCGAAACGCCTCGGCCCGATGGGCGGTGGTTCCCAGCAGGAGTTGCCTCGCATGCGCAAGACCGCCAAGACTTTTACGCTCGCCACAAGCCTCGCCCTGTTCGCCCTGCCGGCCTTCAGCGCCGAGATCGAGGTGAAGATGCTCAACAAGGGCAGCGACGGCGAAGCCATGGTGTTCGAGCCGGCGGCCGTGAAGGTGCAGCCGGGTGATACGATCAGGTTCGTGCCGGTCGACAAGGGACATGACGTGGTTTCGATGCCGGGCCTGGTGCCGGAAGGCGTTGCCGAAATCAAGGGCAAGATCAGCCAGGAGATTTCCTTCACGGCCGACAAGCCGGGCGCCTACGTCTTCAAATGCACGCCGCATTTCGGTATGGGCATGGTCGCGGTGATCCTCGTCGGCGACGCGCCGGCCAATCTCGATGCGGTCAAGAGCGCCAAGATGCCGAAAAAGGCGAAAGACCGCCTCGACGCGGAAATCGCCAAGCTCGGGCTTTGATTTTTACGCGATTTTCCCGGCGATCGAGCCAGGCTGGCGTGGCATAATTTTGCGATGACGCTATCTTCTCCTCCGACGGCGGGAGAATGGGCGTGGCGGCACTTAAGAATTTCGACAGCGAGATCGAACGGATCGGCGGCGTGCTGGCTGCGATGCGCGAAGCGCTCGGCCCGGTCTCGGCCCTGCTTGCCGAAACCGCAAGCGATTTGACCCTGCCGGATGAGGAGAGGCTGGCTGCCGAGGCCGGGCGGCTGACAGCCGAGCTGCCGGAGCGGCAGGCGACCGAGGCGGCGGTGGCGCGGCTGATCGCAAACCTGGCTGCCGAGATCGGCGTCTGCGCCGAGGAATTCGACCGTCGTGATGTGCCGACACGGCTCGAAACGCTGATCGGCTACGTTTCCGGAACCGCCAAACATCGCCGCCAGCAGGCCCGCTGGCGCAGCCCCGCACCGCTCAATCAACTGGCCGAACTCCTGCGGCGTGCCGATCTCATGGCCGGTCTGGTGCGCCAGGAGCGTGATTTCCTGATCGGGCAGCGCAAGGAGAGCGAGGGCGATCTGGTGACGTTCATCGACCACCGGCCGGAGATCACCGAAAGCTGCGCGGCGAGGGCGGGATGACCGGCATGGAGGTGATCGGCCGCACGGAACCAGCGATCAAGGTCTTCCAGGATTTCGTCGCCGGTCTCAACGCCCGGGTCGGCATCTGCAACATCCTCCTGCATAAGCTGATTGCCGATCCGAAAACCTGCTCATCCTCTACCGGGTAGTGGCCGATGCCGGCGGGCACGGCGATGCCGCTCTGAAGCCCGAACTTTTTCCGCATCTGGCGTCTGAGGTCGAACGGTTCGCAAGCGGCATGCTGACATTGCACGGCCTCGACAGGCGGCGGGATCGTGCCGACCAGGCCTTTGCCGAGCGATTTCCGGCCGAAGCCGCGGGGAAGCGGTCGAAGCCGATCGCGGGCAGGGCGGCTTTCGACTGTCCAAGATTTCCGGCTTCAGGCTCATCCGGGCCCAGTAGGACGGGCTCGGTATCGGCGGATCGTTGCTGCGGTTGCGGCGAAACGTTGCGCCCCGTTGTGCTTGTGACGCCGAGCACATATGTGTGAGCAAGCCCAATCGGATGCACCCCGCCTCACGAGGAGACAGCGATGCTCGACCGGATTACCGCCTTCTTTCAAGGGATCGGCCAGGCCGTGGGACGAGGCATAGGGCTGTTGGTCGCCTGGATCGTCTGGCCGTTCATGGCCGCGCATGGCTGGTACGGAAAGCGTCACTGGCTGGTGAAGGGTCCGATCCTCGCCTTCCTGGTGCTGATGATCGGGCTCTACGGCTACTTTTTCTGGCAGACGCAGGCCTGGACCGGCTTCAACCCGAATTTTGTCGATAGCTACCGTTGGTCGGAGCGCACCGTGCCGGCCGGCCAGGAACTGCCGGCAGCCGCGCCCGCCAATGCAGCGGCTTCCGCGACCGGGACCCCGGCGGCCGGCGCGCGGCAGTGCCAGTCCTCGGCGATCGTCGATGTCGCCGCCGATCTCACCGACATGAACGTCAACCAGAACGCCTGGATTTCCTCGATGCTGCTCTACCGGCTCGGGTTCTTCGGCGTCGATTGGGACCATACGCCTTTCCTCGACAACAAGGCCTCGTTCCAGCGGGGCGTCAACCAGGCGGTGCGGCGCACCGCGACGGAGCTCGTGGATACGCTCGGGCGCGTGCGCGGCACGTCGAGCATCAACAACAATCTCCAGGACGCGCGCGGCAACCTGCAGTTCGACGAGTTTTCCTGGTATTTCGGGCTCAGCCCGTTCGGGCCGAAGACCCCGACGCCGAGCTATTATCGCGCCGCGATCGGCAAGCTGCGGGCCTTCAACACCGACCTGACCTCATGCAACGCGACCTTCGATGGCCGCGCCGACAACCTGATCCAGTTCATCGACCGGATCGCCAACGATATCGGCGGCACCTCGGCGATCTTGCGCGAGCGTTCGGAAAACTACAATGCCGGCTGGTTCGATACCCGCGCAGACGACCGCTTCTGGTTCGCCTACGGCCAGCTCTATGGTTATTATGGGGTGCTGACGGCGGCAGGCGCGGATTTCTCGCAGGTGATCCGCGAGCGTAATATCGGGCCGCTGTGGGCTGATACGCTGTCGCAGTTCAAGTCGGCACTGCGCATCCAGCCGGCGATCATCTCCAACGGCCGCGAAGACGGCTGGATTATGCCAAGTCATCTGGCGGTGATGGGCTTCTATATCCTGAGAGTCCGCTCGAACCTCGTGGAAGTGCGCTCGGTGCTCGACCGGTAAAGTGGGCCAGGGCCGGTCAGGTTTTCGTAAGGTTCTGGTCGTCGAGAAAGAACGTCACGCCGGGGCGTTCGGCAAAGAATTCGTAGGTGATGCCGACCACCTCGCCGCTGGTGCCCGGTTTATCGCGGAATTTGCCGACGCTGCGGACGTATTTGTAGTCCTCCGCGTCGGCCTTGATGCGATAGATATTGTGGTAGGTCAGGCGCTCGCCGCTGGCGCGCTCGAAGGTTTCCATCAGTTGCGGCATGTCGTCGGGGTGGATGCGTGCGGTGAGCGCCACCATATTCATCGGGCCATTCTTCGGCTCCAGTCCGAAGATACGACAGACGTCTTCGGTCGCGAAGAAGTGGCCGCTGTCCAGATCGATCCGCCAATAACCGTAGAAACGGAAAGCCGAGGCAAGTTCAACCACCTCGTCTGTTGTAAGTCCCACTTCCAGGTATTGAGTATTGACGCGTTTTTCGGTGTGTTCGACCCAAAACGTCAATCTTTTCTCCCATAGGCCGGGAGAAACGCCCCAACCTCACACTATGAGTCTCAATCTCAATGCCTTAGCTACCAACTGGGTGCGGTTGACGCAATCCAGTTTCTTTATGGCATTGGTCATATATGCGTTAACGGTATGATCCGATAGGGAAAGGATACGTCCGATCTCGGAGGATGTCTTGCCCTGCGCCGTCCAGCGGACGACCTCCAGCTCGCGGGTGGTGAGCGGACCGGCGGTGCCGGTATTGGTGCTGCGACGGATACTGTCGAAGACATTGAAGGCATGCAGCACGATCATGCCGATCTCGTTGAGCTCCACCTGGCTCAGCCGAGGCCGGATGCCGTCGAAGCGCAGCATGAAACGGCCGCCATCGATCGAATGCATCGCCATCGCGACGCTGGTGATGAGGTCGAAGCGGCGCTGCAGCTCCTCCATTTCGGCCGGCATGGGGAAACCACGCACGCTTTCCAGATCGTCGATCGACCAACAGAAGGGAAGGGCGGATCTGGTGATGATCGGCGCCACCGGACACAGTTTCAAAAGGCGGCGGCGGTCGAATTCCTGGATGTAGGCCCCGGGCAACGTCGTCTCGACGATCATCCGCGACAAAAGCACCTCATCCGCCCTGGTGGCGACGAAAAGCGTGACGTGGCGAAACCCGAACTCGTGGGCAATACGCTTCATCGCAGCAAAGATTTCAACCCGCGAATCCGCGGCGGAAATCTCGCTGTTCAGAATCGATTGCCGTTCCAAAGTGATCATGTGGGCGGAGCTGACGGATTGTCTATGTTACCGTTAAGGAATATACCAATCTGTTTGAATAGCCAGCGAAATTTCGTGCACTGCAGCAGAAATCAGGCGAATTTCCGATATACACTCACTTTATTTCCATGAATTCATGGGGTTACCCGATCAAGAATTATACGGGAATATATCCCGTCGCCTTCACTTCCTCCATGACGGCGTAGGTGTGGGTCTCCCTGACCCCGGAAGCGGGAGAATCACCTCCGAAAGGAACTGCCGGTAAGCCTCCATTCCGGCGACCCGCGCCTTCACCAGATAATCGAAGCCGCCCGCCACCATGTGGCATTCCATCACGTCGTCGCTGCGCTTCACGGCGGCTGCAAATGCGTCGAAAACGTCGGGCGTGGTCCGGTCGAGTTTGACCTGCACGAAGACGAGCAGATTGCGCCCGAGCTTTTCCGGCGAGAGCAAAGCGCTATAACCGGTGATGTAACCCTCGCGGGTCAGCCGCTTGACGCGCTCGGCGGTTGCCGTGGGTGAAAGCGAGACCCGATCGGCGAGTTCGAGATTGCTCAGGCGTCCCTCTTTCTGGAGCGCGCGGAGGATTTTTCGGTCGAGACGGTCGAGGTCCTTCATATTTCGCTATGCTTTTTTGAATTTGCAGTGATCTATCCCGTTAATGCCACAATAATCCGCCGAAATCACCACGAAATTCCCGCTATGGGGAGAATGAAACGGAGATGCCCATGAGCCAGATTCTGACCGAGCCCTTCATTCCCTTCAACGCGCCTTATGCCGGCGACGACGACCGGCTGATCCGGCAGTTCGCAGCCCGCACCAGCTTCACCTCGGCGCAGGATGCGGCAATCGACCAGCGGGCACGCCGGATGATCAATGCGATCCGCGACGGCTCCGGCAAGGTCGGCGGCGTCGAGGACTTTTGCGCGAATACGGGCTTTCGACGCGCGAAGGGCTGGCGCTGATGGTGCTGGCGGAGGCGCTTTTGCGCGTGCCCGATGCGCTGACCCAGGACCGGCTGATCGAGGACAAGCTGCGCGAAGGCGGCTGGAGCACCCATGAGGCTTCCGGCGAGAGCTGGTTCGTATCCGCGTCCGCTTGGGCTCTGGCCGTCTCGGCGCGGGTCATCGGCCCCGGCGAGACGCCGGAAGGCATCCTGCGCGGCCTTGTCAAGCGCGTCGGCCTGCCGACGGTGCGCAGCGCCACCAAGCAGGCGATGCGTTTCCTCGGCCACCATTTCGTGCTTGGCGAGACGATGAAGGACGCCCTGGTGCGTGCCGCCAAGAGCGAGGAGAAGGGCTATCGCCATTCCTTCGACATGCTGGGCGAGGGTGCCCGCACCGCCGAAGACGCCAAGCGCTATTTCCGCTCCTACGCGGATGCGATCCAGTCGATCGGCGCGCATATGAAGAAGCACGGCAAGGGCAAGCAGTTGCCTGACCGTATGGGCATTTCAGTCAAGCTTTCGGCACTGCATCCGCGCTACCTCGCCACCCACCATGACCGGGTGATGACTGAGCTGGTTCCCGACCTTCTCGATCTCGCCCGGATGGCCAAGGAACATCAGCTCAATTTCACCGTCGATGCGGAGGAGGCCGACCGGCTGGAACTGTCGCTCGACGTGATCGCCGCCGTGTTTTCCGATCCGTCGCTTGCCGGCTGGGACGGGTTCGGCCTGGCGATCCAGGCCTATCAGAAGCGGGCCCTGCGGTGATCGACTATATCGACCAGCTCTGCACCACGCATAACCGGCGGATGATGGTGCGGCTCGTCAAGGGCGCCTATTGGGACACTGAAGTGAAGCGGGCGCAGGAACGCGGGATCGAGGATTATCCGGTCTGGACCCGAAAGCCGGCGACGGACCTTGCCTATCTCGCCTGCGCCCAGCAGCTTCTCGCCAAGCGGGCGCGGATCTTTCCGCAATTTGCCACCCACAATGCGCTAACCGTCTCGACCATTCTGGAGCTTGCCGGCCCCGACCGCATCGGCTTCGAATTCCAGCGGCTGCATGGCATGGGTGAGGCGCTCTACGACGATCTTCTCGACAGCAACGACCGGATCGCCTGCCGCATCTATGCGCCGGTCGGCGGTTATCGCGACCTGCTCGCCTATCTCGTGCGCCGGCTTCTGGAAAACGGCGCCAACTCCTCCTTCGTGGCGGTTGCCGGCGACAAACAGGTGCCGGTCGAAAAGCTGCTCGAACGGCCGGCCGCACGGCTCGGCCTCGATGACGGGATCAGCGCCCGGCACAAGCAGATCCCGCTGCCCTCCGATATCTACGGCCGCCGCAAGAACAGCGCCGGTTTCGAATTCGGCCACCGGGTCGAGCTCGAGCGGCTGATGGCCAGCGTTTCCAGATCGTTTGGCGAGGTGAAGGCGGGGCCGCTGGTGGCGGGCGTGACTTCCAAGGTGCAGGAAAGGCCGGTGCGGTCTCCTCCGACCGGGCTAAGATCGTCGGCACCGTGCGCGACGCGACGCCGGCCGATGTGGATGCGGCTTTGCGGCGGCCGGAAAAGCCTTCCGGGCCTGGTCCCGCCAGCCGGTGGAAATCCGTGCGGCCTGCCTGGAGCGGGCCGCCGGGCTGATGGAGGAAAACCGCGACCGGCTGCTTTCGCTGCTCGCCGCCGAGGCCGGCAAGACGCTGGACGACGGGATCGCCGAAATCCGCGAGGCGGTCGATTTCTGCCGCTACTATGCCGACAAGGGCCGCGAGCTGTTCGCCATGCCGACGCCGATGCCAGGACCGACCGGCGAGGACAACCGCCATTTCTGGCGTGGTCGCGGTGTGTTCGGCTGCATTTCGCCGTGGAATTTCCCGTTGGCGATTTTTCTCGGGCAGATCTCGGCGGCGCTGGTGGCCGGTAATACCGTCGTCGCAAAGCCGGCGCCGCAGACGCCGCTGATCGCATACGAAGCGATCCGGCTGTTCCATCAGGCAGGGGTTCCGGCCGAGGTGCTGGCGCTGGTGCCGGGCGGACCCGATGTGGGTTCGGCGATCACCGCGCATTCCAAGCTCGCCGGCATCGCCTTCACGGGCTCGACGAAGACGGCGCATGCGATCAATCGCGCGCTTGCCGCCAAGGACGGGCCGATCGTGCCCTCATCGCCGAGACCGGCGGCATCAACGCGATGATCGTCGATGCGACGGCATTGTCGGAACAGGTGGCGGACGACGTGGTCGTTTCGGCTTTCCGCTCAGCCGGCCAGCGCTGCTCGGCGCTGCGCATCCTCTTCCTGCAGGAGGATGTCGCCGACGGCATGCTGAAGATGATCGAAGGGGCTGCGGCAGAACTCAATCTCGATGATCCGGCAAAGCAGAATACCGATGTGGGGCCGATCATCGACGAAAACCAGACGAAGATGCTCGCCGACCATGTCGCCGATATGCGGGCGAAAAAACAGAAGGTGCGTTATGCCGGAGCTGCGCCGGCGAACGGCAATTTCTTCGCACCGCATATCATCGAACTCGACAATGCTGCGACGCTCAGCAAGGAAGTGTTCGGCCCGGTTCTGCATGTGGTGCGCTTCAAGGCGAAGGAGTTCGACAAGGTGCTTTCGGCGATCGACGCGACCGGCTACGGCCTGACGCTCGGCATCCACAGCCGCATCGAGGCGACCATCCGCAAGGTGACCGAAACGCTCGACACCGGCAATGTCTATGTCAACCGCAACATGATCGGCGCCGTAGTCGGCACCCAGCCTTTCGGCGGCTCCGGTCTTTCCGGCACCGGCTTCAAGGCGGGCGGCCCGGCCTACCTGATGCGGTTCGCCGAAGAGCAGGTGATCTCGGTCAACACGGCTGCCGCCGGCGGCAACGCCAGCCTGATCGCGATCGGGGAGGGTGAGGAACGGTTCCGCGCAGCCGGAGCAATCGATCCAGTGAATCGATTGCAGTGACGAAAGCGCCGAGTCCAAGCGAGGCGCAGGCGGGATAGGGCGCCGGACGCGCCGGCAGCAGAACGATGCGGCCCGGAGCAATCCGGGCCTTTTGCATGTCGTTTTGTTGTATTTCTACCACGGCAAGGGGTTCGCATAAATATGATCAATGGAGTCATGTTTTAATAATTGACAATTTAACTCATGTTTTCTAATGGCATGAATAAGGCAGTTCCCTGCCTCCCGCCACATTTTTGCCAGATTTGAAAAGGGCCGCCGCCTTTCCGGTGCGCTAGTGCGCGCCGATAGTTTCGCGTGCCCGCCTGAAAGGAAAGTTATGGTCAGCCGGCGTTTGCGATCGACCCTCACCACCTGCAGCGCGCTTGCAGTGTTTTCCCTGGCCTATGGCGCATCCGCCCAGCAGGCGACGCAACCGCAGGCGGATACGACGCTTCAGCCGATCGTGCTCAAGGGGAAACGGGTGAAAGCGGGAGATGTCGCCGCGAACACGCCGCTCGCGAGCACCACGACGGCGGATGAGATCGCCAAGAAGGATATCGGCAGCCTGCAAGATCTCGGCAGGACGACCGAACCCGGCGTGGACTACGTCGATACCAAGCCCGGCAGGCCCGGTGGCCTTTTCATCCGCGGTCTCGGCGGTCCACGCGTCGTCACGCTCGTCGATAACATTCCGATCCAGTATTTCGAGAACTTCGCCCGTGCAGGTCAGGCGACGACCAGCCTGAGCAGCACGAATTCCACCTTCGACTTTTCCTCTCTCTACGGTGGACGTGGTGCGCGGCGCCGATTCGAGCCGCGTTGGTTCCGGGGCGCTCGGCGGCGCACTCGTTCTGCGTACGCTGGAGCCGGAAGACCTGATCGGTCCGGACAGGGACTGGGGCGGCGTGGCGAAGGCGAACACCGACAGCGAGGACAGGAGCGTCGGCGGCTCGGTTGCCGTGGCCAAAAAGATCGGGAATACGTCCATCCTTTTTCAGGGCGCCTACAAGCGTGGACATGAACATGACAATCGCGGTGTCAGGGATATAGACGGATCCAGCCGGACGGTCCCCAATCCCTCCGATACGGATCAGAGCAACCTGATGTTCAAGGTTCGCCATGACATCGAGGGTGGCCACCGCATCGGCATCACCGCGGAACGGTTCCTGTCGAAAAGCGATACCGACCTGAGGACGCTGTGGGGCGGCAGCACGCCCACCTCGTTCCTGACGGGTGAATATAGCGGGGACGAGAATAGAGAGCGCGACCGTGTGTCCCTCGATTACGAATATGAGGCGCCGGAAGCCGGTTCCCCGATCAGCCGTGCCAATTTTTCGCTCTACTGGCAGCGCCTTGCGCAGGAATCCGGTTCGGGCAGCCTGCGAAACAATGGTACCACTTATATCCGCAACGATAGCATGCAGAACAATGCCTACGGCATCGTCGGCGGGCTGGAGTCTGATTTCGAAACGGACGGCTTGAGCCATACCGTTCGCCTGGGCGGCGCGGCATCGCTCCAGTACTTCAACGAATATCTGTATGCCAATACGGGCGGGTCTACGGCGGCCACGCAATCGGACATGCCTGATGTCACGGGGAAGACGCTCGGCCTCTTCGTGGAAGACGAGATAGCGATAGGGGACAGCGGTGTGAAGCTGACACCAGGCCTCAGATTTGATGCCTACGACTACGATCCGGAAGCGGTGGCATCGGGCAATTCCGGTTACGGCATCTTTGGTGTTCCCGGCCCCAATAGCGGTTCGCGGTTCTCCCCGAAGCTGCTTGCCACCTATGACCTTACACCGGAAACGCAGCTTTTCGCCCAGTGGTCCATGGCATATCGCGCGCCGACCATGAACGAACTTTATCTAATGTTCTCCAACGCTGCCACGGCCGGCTACGCCGTCCTCGGCAATCCGACGCTCAAGGCCGAAACCAGCAATGGTTTTGAAATCGGAGCGAAGTACACGACTAACGACCTGCTGGGCAGCGTTACACTCTTCCACAACAGGTACAAGAATTTCATCGAGCAAACGACCGAGAGCACGAGCCTGTTCGCGGCTCCGCCACCGCCCTTCGGCGCTGGCGGCCCAGGCACGCTGTTCGTCTATCGCAACCGCGCCAATGTGCAGATTTCCGGTATCGAGGCCAAGGTCCGCAAGGAATTCGCTAACGGCTTCTTCGCCCATGCGTCTCTGGCCTATGCCTATGGCGTAGACGTGGATACGCATGAGTACATCAGAACTGTTGCGCCGTTCAAATCCGTGCTCGGCGTTGGCTACGCCCAGGAAATGTGGGGCACGGAGCTGACCGGAATCTTCTCCGCCGGCATGCGTCCCGACGGCCAGAGCACGACCTTCGACGCGCCCGGCTATGGGATCGCCAACCTGACGGGCTGGTGGGAGCCGGAGCAGACCAAGGGGCTTCGCGTTCAGGCGGGCGTCTATAACATCTTCGACACGCGGTATTACAACGCGGTCGGGGTTCGCGGCATCGACCCCAACACCGTCAGCGGCACCAATCAGCCGGTCGCCTTCTATTCCGAACCGGGCCGGTCGTTCAAACTCTCGCTCACCCAGCGGTTCTGATCCCAAACATCGGCGGGGGCGCCTGGGGAAGGGCGGTGCGAGAAATCGCGCCGCCCTTTTCTTTGTCCGGGAGAAGCTCCTGGCGCTATTCCCACATTGCCTTTCCCCCGCTAATCATAACCAAACGGGCATATTTGGGTTCGATGAAAGAACCGGGAGCGGGGAACGCATGGCAGAGGTCAGATCCGATATCGAAATCGCCCGCGCCGCGACAAAGAAGCCGATCGCAGAGATCGGCGCCAAGCTCGGGATCCCCGTGGAGGCGCTTGCGCCCTACGGTCACGACAAGGCGAAGGTCGGTGCTGAGTTCATCGCATCGCTTTCCGACCGGCGCGACGGCAAGCTGATCCTGGTCACCGCGATCAACCCGACACCGGCCGGCGAGGGGAAGACCACGACCACGGTCGGTCTCGGCGACGGGCTGAACCGAATCGGAAAGAAGGCGGTCATCTGCGTGCGCGAACCCTCGCTGGGCCCCTGTTTCGGGGTCAAGGGCGGGGCGGCCGGCGGCGGGTATGCGCAGGTCATTCCGATGGAAGACATCAACCTGCATTTCACCGGCGATTTCCACGCCATCACGTCTGCCCACAATCTTCTGTCGACGATGATCGACAACCATATCTACTGGGGCAATGCCGAAAATATCGATACGCGGCGGATCAGCTGGCGGCGGGTAATGGACATGAACGACCGGGCGCTGCGCCAGACGGTCGTCTCGCTCGGCGGCGTCGCCAACGGCTTTCCGCGCGAGAGCGGTTTCGATATCACCGTCGCCTCGGAAGTGATGGCGATCCTCTGCCTTGCGGCCGATCTCAAGGATCTCGAACGACGGCTTGGCGATATCGTCATCGGTTACCGGTTCGACCGTTCGCCAGTTTTTGCCCGCGACCTCAAGGCCGACAGGGCGATGACGGTGCTCCTGAAGGACGCCATGCAGCCGAACCTGGTGCAGACGCTGGAAAACAATCCGGCCTTCGTGCATGGCGGGCCGTTCGCCAATATCGCGCATGGCTGCAATTCGGTGATCGCCACCCGCACCGCGCTGAAGCTCGGCGACTATGTGGTGACGGAAGCGGGTTTCGGGGCGGATCTCGGCGCCGAAAAGTTCTTCGACATCAAGTGCCGCAAGGCGGGGCTGAAGCCGGATGCAGCCGTCATCGTTGCCACCGTCCGGGCGCTGAAGATGAACGGCGGAGTGAAAAAGAGGATCTCGGTCGCGAGAATGTCGAGGCTTTGAAGCGCGGCGCATCCAATCTCGGCCGCCACATCGCCAATGTGCGGAAATTCGGCGTGCCGGTCGTCGTCGCCATCAACCATTTCACCTCGGATACAGAGGACGAGATCGCCGCCGTCAAGGATTACGCGGCGCGGCACGGTGCTGACGGCATCGTCTGCCGGCATTGGGCGGAAGGGTCTGCCGGCATCGAGGAGCTTGCCCTCAAGGTGGTCGAGCTTGCCGAGGAGGCCAGGCAAAGTTCCAGCCGCTCTATCCCGATCACCTGCCGCTTCTCGAAAAGATCGAGATCATCGCCTCGAAGATCTATCACGCCGGCGAAGTCACCACCGACCGGGGCGTGCGCGACCAGCTGAAAGCCTGGGAGGAACAGGGTTACGGCGACCTGCCGATCTGTATCGCCAAGACCCAATATTCCTTCTCGACCGATCCCGCCCTGCGCGGGGCGCCGGAGGGCCATATCGTGCATGTGCGCGAGGTCCGGCTCTCGGCGGGAGCCGGTTTCGTGGTCGCGATTACCGGAGAGATCATGACCATGCCGGGCCTGCCGCGCGTGCCGTCCGCGGAACGGATCTTTTTGAACGAGGACGGGTTCGTGGAAGGGTTGTTCTGAGGGCTTGAGCGCCCGAACCGCTTTGTGTTAAAGCACCGCCTGTCGAAAAAGGCAGGGCCGGATATGGTAAGCACGGCCCCTTCCGCAAGGAAGCTCTGATCCTTCGGTCATCCGTTGAGAACCCGCGACGAGAAACGGCACATCCCGTGCCGCTCTCGGCGGATTCTCGTGGCTTTTTCGCGTCGCGTTCCGCCGGGGTAACCTTGCGAGAAAAACGATGCGTATGAACCATATCGATATCCACGTTCCCGATGTCGCTGCGACCACTGCGTTCCTCATCCGCCATTTCGGGTTGACACTGCAGGACATGCGGGGGCCGGCGGCCTTGCCATCCTCAACGACGATTCCGGGCTGGAAATCGTCGTCAGCCACCCGGTCGAAAAATTCGGCGGCGCCGAGCAGCAGGCGCTCGGGGTCGTCACCTACCATCTCGGTTTCATCCAGCCGGAAAGAGCCGAGATCGACCGGATTTACCGGGAATTGAAGGATAGCGATGCCGAACTGGTGGGCGAACCGCGCGAGATGCGCGGCGGCTACCTGTTCTATTGCCTGGCGCCCGGCCGGGTGATGATCGAGGTGGGGTGGAGGGGGTAATTGTAATTTGGCCCCACTCACCTCTGCCGGGGAAGCCATTCGTCTCGACCCCGGCAGAATGAGTGGAGATATTTTCGCGTTCTGGTTGAGTTCGGTAGGGCGGTGCGGCATAGTCCCTTCTCCCCGTCAAAACGGCGAGAAGGTGCCGGCAGGCGGATGAGGGGCTATGCGAAGTGCCAAATCAAAGACGACCGAACGCGCCCGGTCTTTACGCCAATCCGACAATGACGCGGAAGCGAAACTATGGAGCGAGTTGCGTGATAGGCGTCTGAATGGATTCAAGTTCGTCGGCAATTTCCGATCGGCCGCTACTTTGCGGATTTTGCCTGCCGAGATCAAAAGCTGGTCGTCGAGATCGATGGCAGCCAACACGCCAACAGCAACTATGACAGGCGGCGGGATCAATTCATGAATGCCGAGGGATGGTCGATCGTGCGGTTCTGGAACATTGATGTGCTGACGGAGATGACGCCGGTATTGGAGACCATCGTTGCGATCCTGGAGGGCAGGTTGAATGAAGCGGTTGATGCCTATGATCTGAGGTTCTGTCCTGCGCGGTCCGGGTGATTGCACCTAACCCTCTCCCCGCAAGCGGGGAGAGGGGACGTGCCCCATGCGGCGTTTGAGAGGGACGGATACGGCGCGGCATATGTCCTTCTCCCCGTCAAAACGGGGAGAAGGTGCCGGCAGGCGGATGAGGGGCCGAAATACGACAGCTTGGAGGGGTGTCCCATCATAGGAACTACCGGCAATACCGATAGCCATCCTTCCGCTCCAGCACATCGAGATGCAGGTGGTTCTGGTGGGCTGCGTCGCTGCCCGGTGACAGGACGGTGGTGAAGTGGAGGCAGGCGCCGGCCGTTGCGGTGCGCTGGAAGGCGCCTTCCATGGTGGAGTCTTCGTCGCGCGGCTTCATGGTCATCTTCTCGCCGTTGTCGAGCTTGAACGCGGCGACGTCGAAGGCGTTGCCGCGGGCGTGTTCGGAAATCTTGCCGGTCGAGGCACTGTTGCGCAGGCGGCAGGCATAGGTGGAGCCCGGGACGAGGCCGGTGATTTTTCGCCCGGGCATGGCGATGTTGAGTGCCGGCTGAACCGTGTCCTTCAGCCAATGCGCCATCGAGACCGCCGTCTTGCAGCGCATCGTGGCGCCGCCGAGCGAAACGCCGGGCAGGACCTCAGTAACGTCGATCGGGCTTTCGATGCCGCAGCCATTGCCGTCGTCGATCGGATCGGTCGGCTCGAACTTGGCGCCGAGCGAGGTGAGTTCGGCAAGGCAGGCTTTCAGCTCTTCCGGGTCTTCCTTGACGAGCGGCGGCGGGGAGGCGGAGGCGGCGCCTCGGCCTTCTGCCCGTCCGGTTGCTTGCCGTCTTCCTTGCCGTCCGGCTTGTTTGCGTCCTCCTCCGGCTTGGCCGCATCCTGTTTTGGGCCTGCCGCCTGATCAGGTTTATCCGTCGGCGGTGCGTCGGCAGCGGCGGTGTCCGGCTTCGGGAGCGGCTTTGGAACCTCTGCCTGATGAGCCGGTTCCGTGGCTGTGCCGGGCTGTTCGACAACCGGCGGGCTGGGGGCAGCACCCGCGGGCGGGTTTTGCGGGCTTTCGCCTGGCCGGTTCTGTGCCACCGGTGGAGAGGCTTTGGGTGGCAGGGGCTCCGGCCGAGGGACCTCCTGAACGACCGGCTTGTCGGCGGTGTTGTCCGCCTGCCGGGCCGCCTCAACCGGATTCCCCACCTCTGCGGCTGGTTTCGGAATGGGCAGAGGAACGTCGGCTAGGTCCGGTGGTGGAGGCACTGCGCCACGCGCCTGAGATCTTGGGGATGCGCGGCGTCGAGGCGCGCGATCGCGCGATCCGTCCTGTAGAAGGCGGGTCAGGAAGTTCACTTCCACCACGTCGGTCGAGGCGCCGGAGTGCTGTGCCGGGGGTATCGGTCTTTCGGGCGGCAATCCGGCCCCGACGATCAGGGGCAGGCCTGCCAGAATTGCGATCCACGAATGCTGCATGCCGTATCCTTCTCGGCTGCGTTTCTTCGATCATTAGGGACGATAAACGCCGATAGGCGGTTTTGGTCGCATGCCGGCGCCGGAATTCTGTTTCCGGGGCATGGAAATTCGCTTGCACCGTTCAAAAACCCCAGCTAACAATTCGGCCCATGATGAACTCGATGAACATTGCTAACTGGTGGCCGGCACGCTCAACGCGGCCTTGACCAGTCATGTCCATCGACAAGACCACAAGCCGCCCGGAACCCGAGGCGGCTTTTTTGTTGTCCGCCGTAGGGACCCGGGCAAAGACATTGGAGAGGCAGGACAATGGTAACGATCATTCGGGATGACGGTTCGGAGGTCTACGAGACGAGGGGCGGGATTACCGTCAGCCGGCAGCGGCGCGCGGCACCCTATGCGGATGCGATTTCCTCCTATGTCGATAAGCTCGACGAGCGGCGCGGCGCGGTGTTCTCCTCCAATTACGAATATCCGGGCCGCTATACCCGCTGGGATACGGCGATCGCCGACCCGCCGCTCGGAATCTCCTCGAACGGCCGCAGGGTCTGGATCGAGGCCTTCAACGGCCGAGGCGAGGTGCTGCTCGGCTTCGTTGCCGACAAACTGAAGACGGTGGCCGAGCTGACGCTTGGCGAACGCACGGATCGTCGCCTCGACCTCACCGTCAACGAGCCGACGCGGGTGTTCACCGAGGAAGAACGCTCGAAGATGCCGACCGTATTCACCGTCCTTAGGGCGATCGTCGATCTGTTCCATTCGGAAGCGGATTCGGCAATCGGCCTGTTCGGCGCCTTCGGTTACGACATCGCCTTCCAGTTCGATGCGATCAAGCTGTCGATGCAGCGGCCGGAAGACCAGCGTGACATGGTGCTGTTCCTGCCCGACGAGATCCTCGTCGTCGATCACCATGCCGCGAAAGCCTGGATCGACCGCTACGATTTTTCCAGGGATGGGGTGACCACCGAGGGCAAGTCCCAGGAGATCGTGCCCGATCCGTTCCAGCGCACCGATACGATCCCCCGAAGGGCGATCACCGGCCGGGCGAATATGCGGCTCTCGTTACCAAGGCGAAGGAGAGCTTTCGGCGCGGCGACCTGTTCGAGGTGGTGCCGGGCCAGAAGTTCATGGAGCGCTGCGACTCGAAGCCTTCCGAGATTTCCAACCGGCTGAAGGCGATCAATCCGTCGCCCTATTCCTTCTTCATCAATCTCGGTCATCAGGAATATCTGGTGGGCGCCTCGCCGGAAATGTTCGTGCGGGTGTCGGGCCGGCGCATCGAAACCTGCCCGATTTCCGGCACGATCAAGCGCGGCGAGGATCCGATCGCCGACTCGGAGCAGATCCTCAAGCTCCTGAATTCCAAGAAGGACGAGTCCGAGCTCACCATGTGCTCGGATGTCGATCGTAACGACAAGAGCCGTGTCTGCGAACCGGGGTCGGTGAAGGTGATCGGCCGCCGGCAGATCGAGATGTATTCGCGGCTGATCCACACTGTCGATCATATCGAAGGCCGCCTGCGCCCCGACATGGATGCGTTCGACGGTTTCCTCAGCCACGCCTGGGCCGTTACGGTGACCGGTGCGCCGAAGCTTTGGGCGATGCGCTTCATCGAGAACCACGAAAAGAGCCCGCGCGCCTGGTATGGCGGGGCGATCGGCATGGTCGGCTTCAACGGCGACATGAACACTGGCCTGACGCTGCGGACCATCCGCATCAAGGACGGCATTGCCGAAGTGCGCGCCGGCGCGACCCTGCTCAACGACAGCGATCCGAACGAGGAAGAGGCCGAAACCGAACTGAAGGCGTCCGCCATGCTGACAGCGATCCGTGATGCAAGGGCCGGCAATGCGGCCAAGGTCGGCCGCGACGTGGCGCGGGTCGGGCAAGGGGTAAAAATCCTGCTCGCCGACCACGAGGACAGCTTTGTCCATACGCTCGCCAACTATTTCCGCCAGACGGGGGCTACTGTTTCGACTGTGCGCACGCCGGTGGCTGAAGAGGTGTTCGACCGCTTCGACCCGGATCTCGTCGTGCTATCGCCGGGACCCGGCAACCCGAAGGATTTCGATTGCAAGGCGACCATCAAAATGGCGCGCTCGAAGGGCCTGCCGATCTTCGGCGTCTGCCTCGGCCTGCAGGCACTCGCCGAAGCCTATGGCGGGGAACTCAGGCACCTGGCGGTGCCGATGCACGGCAAGCCGTCGCGCATCCGGGTGCTGGAGCCGGGCATCGTCTTCTCAGGGCTTGCCAAGGAAGTGACCGTCGGTCGCTACCACTCGATCTTCGCCGATCCGAAGACCCTGCATCCGGATTTTGTGATCACCGCCGAGAGCGAGGACGGCACGATCATGGGCATCGAGCACGCCAAGGAGCCGGTGGCGGCAGTGCAGTTCCACCCGGAATCGATCATGACGCTCGGCGGCGATGCCGGCATGCGGATGATCGAGAACGTCGTGGCGCATCTGTCGCGGCGGGCAAAGACGCAGGCGGCGTGAGAATGTTGTCGGCCTCATCGCTGGATGACGCCAAAGATGCGTTGAGCGAGACGACCGCGGTGCTGGGCATCATACCCGGCGGCACGGATCTGCTGGCGCGACTGGGTGGCGTGGCGGATTTCCATGATGCGGAAGTCGCTTACCTCACGCTCGACCGGTCGGGAGCAAGTAAGCTTGTTCTGAAGGTCACGGATGGGACACGTCAGGCGTTCGCCAGCCTCATCCTGAAACAGTGGATCGACGTCAATCTCAGCGGCTTCAGCCACCAGAATGTCATCAACCGGCTAACAATCCGGCGTACGAAAGAACGCCGGATCGAGCCTTGGGAAGTCGGTGTCGGCATGCAACCGGGCGAATTTGAACTGACGCTTGAGCCTTGTTTCGGCTCATGGGACGATCCGGGCAAATATCGAAAGAATTGAACTTCTGGACGACGAGACATGACTTCTACAGCCGGCATCCCGATCGAATCCATCCGCGAAGAGCATATAGAGAGCTTTCACAAGGCGCTCGACATGGTCTCGCGCGAGCGAAAATACCTGAGCTTTCTGGAGGCGCCGCCGCTTGAAGACGTGCGGCCCTTCGTGCTCGACAACATCGAGAACGGCCATCCGCAGGTCGTCGCCGTCGTCGATGGAGAAGTGGTCGGCTGGTGCGACATCCGTCGGCATTCCCGTCCGACCGCTGCCCATTGCGGCACGCTCGGTATGGGCATCATCCCCGGTTATCGCGAGAAAGGCCTCGGCACGCGGCTGATCCGCGCTGCCGTCGGGCAGGCACGGGAGCGTGGTTTCCACCGCGTCGAGCTGCATGTGCATGCCGACAATCCGCGTGCCATCGCGCTCTACGAGAAGGTTGGCTTCGTACGGGAAGGTGTGGCCCGGGATGCGGTGAGGATCGACGGGCTGTTTATCGACAGTATCAGCATGGCGGTGGTTTTCGGGTAGTGGATCAAGAAAGGTATCGGTGGATGATACCTTTCTGTTGATTTTGGAGCCGGGCCGGAAGAAGTCGAGATTACCGACTATCACTAGGCCAAGTGTGGCACACAGGAGACCGATATGAGTGTCAGCAACCTTCCGCCGATCCATCCCGGCGAAATCCTGCACGATCTCTATCTCGAGCCGTTGGAAATGACGGCTTATGCGCTCGCCAAGAAGCTTAATGTCCCACGCACCCGCATCGAGCGGATCGTCGCTCGCAAGACCGGCACCACCTCCGATACAGCCTTGCGGCTGGCCAAATTCTTCAAGACCTCTCCGGAGTTCTGGCTGAACCTGCAGAACAGTTTCAATCTCAAGATCGAGGCCGAGAGCCTTAAGGACGAACTCGCACATATTCCGGAATATGAGGCGGCGGCCTAGGACCTGGAGCTGCCTTCGCCCGCGCGGCTGATCCGGCTCTCCCTCTGACAAGCAGCCCTTTGACAAACCGGCGCATCTGCGCCATATGCAGGCCAATCCGAAACCGCCGCAGCGAGACGATCCCGCTGCGGCGGTTTCGCCGTTTTGGGCCGTCGGTCCTGCAAATCATTCGCACGCGCAAAAAGGAAGACATCGTGGCGAGGGAAGACAAAATCGTCGAGCGGCTGGCCTTCTGGGGCATCCCCGTGTCGCTCGGCGTCATGTGGTTGAAGATGCTTGCCTGGTGGGTGACGGGATCCGTCGCGCTGCTGTCGGACGGGCTAGAATCCTTCGTCAATGTCGCGGCCGCCTTCCTCGCCTATTTCGTCATCCGTTATGCGCAGCGGCCGGCCGACCACGACCACCAGTTTGGTCACCACAAGGCAGAGTATATTTCGGCAGTGGTCGAAGGCGGGCTGATCATCGTCGCTGCGATCCTGATCATCGGCGAAGCGTGGGACGGAATTCTCGCGCCGAAACTGCCGGATGCACCTGTGCTTGGCCTGGCGATCAACGGGTTTGCGGCCGTCGTCAACGGGGTCTGGGCGACGACGCTGATCCGGGTCGGCACGGCGCATTATTCGCCGGCCATGGCGGCCGACGGCCAGCACATCATGTCCGATGTGGTGACCTCTGCGGGCGTGCTTGTCGGCCTCGTCCTGGCGCTTGTGACGGGATATGGGATCCTCGACCCGTTGCTCGCCATCCTGGTCGCGATCAACATCCTCTGGCAGGGCTACAAGATGATCGCCCATTCCGTCGGCGGACTGATGGACCGGGCGCTGGAGCCGGACGAGGAAGCGGCGGTGCGCGAGGCGATCGCCACCCATTCGGTGGGCGCGCTCGGCGTGCACGACCTGAAATCGCGCCGGGCGGGGGCAGCCGCCTTCATCGATTTCCATCTGGTCGTGCCGGCCGGAATGAGCGTCCAAGAGGCCCATGCGATCTGCGACCGCTTGGAAGATGCGATCAAAGAGATTATTGCGGGCGCCACATTGGCGATCCATGTGGAGCCGGAAAGCGAAAATCCACATGGACAGAAGGTCGAATTCGAAGGAACAGGCAAATGACGATGACGGATGTCAGCGGGCTCTCGCAGCTCGGATCCCAGGTGGAGTCTCCGCAGAGCCCCGAAACCGCGGTGCTCGAAAAGGTGCCGAACGGCAACCAGGGCACGGATTACGTGGTGCGCTTCACGGCGCCGGAATTCACCTCGCTTTGCCCGATGACCGGTCAGCCGGATTTCGCGCATATCGTCATCGACTATATTCCCGACGGGTTCCTGGTGGAGTCGAAGTCGCTGAAGCTGTTCCTGCATTCGTTCAGGAACCATGGCGCGTTCCACGAGGACTGCTCGATCTACATCGCCAAGCGGATCGTCGATCTGCTTTCGCCCAAGTGGCTGCGGATAGGCGCTTACTGGTACCCGCGCGGCGGCATCCCGATCGACGTGTTCTGGCAGACGGGCGAGGCTCCGGCCGGCGTGTGGCTGCCGGAGCAGGGCGTGGCGACCTATCGCGGGCGTGGGTGAGAGACGGTCTGGAAAGCCGCAATGATCCGGTGAATCGATCGCTACAACGAACGCGCTG
Source organism: Neorhizobium sp. EC2-8 (assembly GCA_045291535.1). Lineage (GTDB taxonomy): Bacteria > Pseudomonadota > Alphaproteobacteria > Rhizobiales > Rhizobiaceae > Neorhizobium. Next base: position 164,271 of record CP147996.1, read on the forward strand.
AGCCAAGCGAAGTGCGTGGATGGTGCGGCGATCTCGTACATGTGGCTTGCGACCAACATTGATGTTGCAATCCGTCGGCCCCCTCTGCCCTGCCGGGCATCTCCCCTCAGGTGGGGAGATCGGCTAGGCGCCTGCTTCCCGCTTTACATCCACGTCTCATCCTGCGCGCCTTCCGCGCTGCACGACGCTTGTCTTGAAGCGATGGTCGTGCCGCTTGTGATCTCCCCACCTGAGGGGGAGATGCCCGGCAGGGCAGAGGGGCTGGCGCACTCCGACATGGAAGATCGGCTTTCCGTCCTTACTTCCAGGCGTCTGCGCTTCGCCACCGCAGAGCCTTTCACTCACACGTCCATCGAATCGTCGCTGCCCATGTCGCTGTTGTCGAAATCCGCCTGGTCGTCGGAAAAATCGTCGTCGGTGTAGTTTGCCTGCTGCAAACCGGCATTCGAGCCGGCATTGTCGGATGCATCATTGCTGTTGGCGGGAGCGCCGCCGCCGGATGCCTCGCGGATTGCGTTATCGCCGATATAGTTGTTGTTGATGATGGTTTCCTCGACGGGAGCGTTGCCGCTGCCGAACGGGTTTGCGCCGGCGAGTGGCGAGCCCAGGCCGAGCGAGTTCATGTGGCTGCCGAAAATGCCCGACAGCGAGTTGGCGAGCAGCATGCCGCCGGCGACGCCGGCTGCCGTGCCGAGCGCGCCGCGCAGAAAGCTGCCTCCGGCGGATGGAGCCGACATCTGGCCGCTCCAGGGAGCAGCGGAGGGCGCGGGAGCGCGATAACCGTCATCGTAATCGCTGCCGGTGCGGTAGTTCTGGCGTGGGGTGCGCCCCATGGCCCGGATTGGGGGCGGCTTGTGTCCCGGGGCGGATGCCGGGCTGCGGGGCCGCCGGCTGCTGGGCCTGGCCGGTGCCGAAGATCGAGCTTAGGAACCCGCCGCCCTGTTCGGCACGGTGATGCTCGCTCGTTTCGGCCTCGAGCCTGGTGGATACGGTCTTCCAGTTCCTTGATATGGTTGGCGGCGGCTTCCAGGCCTTTTTCCTGCACGATGACGGCCTGGGCCAGGTAATAGGCGGCATAGGGCTGTTCGCGGGTCGCCTGGTCGATGAGGGTTTCGGCGTCGCGGTCGCGCGGTGTGGCGGCGGCGGTGCGGACGCGGTCGAAAAGGGTGGTCAGAAGCTGGCGTTCTTCCGGTGACATGCTTGCCTCCTTGCAGGCGTTGGCCGTGGCAAGAAGGTAGGCAGGGATTCCGGCATTTTCAAAGCCGGAATCCCTTACATTTCGGTAATCTTGTGGGTTACCTGGGGATCAGCCGAAGACCAGCGATACGCCGGCAAACGCGGTCGCGGCGCCGAGGATGCGGGCGATGTAGGGGCTGAAGCGGGCGATGCCCAAGCCGAGCGCGATGCCGGCCGAATGCAGAAGGGCGGTGGCAATCATGAAGCCGATGCCGAACTGCAATGCGCCTGCCGAGCCGAGTTCGCCACCATGGGCGTAGCCGTGGAAAAGGGCGAAGACGCCGACGACGCCGGCAGCCGCCGAAACCGGCAGCTTCACCGCCGTTGCGACGAGCAGGCCGAGCCCGATGACGGAGGCGAGGATCGCCGGTTCGACGAAGGGGAGGCTGATGCCGGCGAGGGCCAGCAGGAAGCCGACCGCCATGGTGCCGACGAAAGCCGAAGGGACGATCCATAACGCGTTGCGGCTGCTGCCAGTTGCGATCTGCGCCGCCCAGAGCCCGACGGCGACCATGACCAGGATATGGTCGGCGCCGAACAGCGGATGCGAAAAACCGGCGAGCAGCGAGCCGTGTTCGTCTGGGTTCAGGTGCGCGAAGGCAGGTGCTGCGGCGGCGGCAAGAATGGCGGCGGTGAGCGAAAGGCGTTTGAGCATCCGGGTCCCCTGGAAATCATGTGCATGCGGAATGGTATCGGAGGATAGGCAAGCGGCTATTGGCTGTCCACCGGCAATTGCCGTCGCGAAGGCCTCGGTACTACGTCATTCACCTTAGTCCGTGGAAGGTGCCGTCTTAGACTCTACGCTCCATTGTTTTACGGCGGCGAACACATTATGTCCGGTAAATGAATCTGATGCAGGAGACTCTCAGCGTGCTCGACGACGAAGACGACAAGGACGACAAGACCAAGGAACTGCCGCTTGGCAAGGAAACGGAAGCGAATCTTTTCAAGTCGCGTTCGATCTTCATCTACGGAACGATCACCCAGGAACTGGCGCAGAAGGTCTGCACCCACTCGTGGCGCTTTCCGCCGCCAGCGACGAAGACATCCGCATCTATGTGAGCTCGCCCGGCGGCCACGTGGAATCGGGCGACTCGATCCATGACATGATCAAGTTCATCAAGCCGAAGGTCTGGATGATCGGGACCGGCTGGGTCGCATCGGCCGGCGCGCTGATCTATGTCGCCGCTCCCAAGGAGCGCCGCATCTGCTTGCCGAACACCCGCTTCCTGCTTCATCAACCGTCCGGCGGCACCCGCGGCATGGCATCCGACATCGAGATCCAGGCCCGCGAAATCATCAAGATGAACGAGCGGCTGAACAGGATCATGGCGGAGGCCACCGGTCAGCCGGTCGAGAAGATCGCGGCCGACACGGACCGTGACTACTGGCTGTCCGCCGAAGAAGCCAAGGCCTACGGCCTGGTTTCGCGGATCGTGACGTCGCAGAGCGAAGTCTGATCGCTCCTGCCATCTGAATAAAAAAGCCCCGTCGGTGAATGCCGGCGGGGCTTTTTGTTGTGCGCCAGCTTGGCTGGCCCGCGGATGCGCGCCTGCCGGACGAATCCGGCAGGCTTTTCCCCTGCGGGTTCAGGCGACTTGCGGACGCCAGGCGATGACGCCTGCGGTGCGGGCGCGGATATCGGGCGCGGCAAGGCAGGTAGCGACGGCTTCGTAACCCGGCGCTCCCGGAATGGGTGCGACGCGGCTCGGCGGGCTGTGATTGGCCGGGCAAAGGATGATCGCCTCGTCCGGGCTGACGGCACCGAGATCGAGGATCGCCGAGGAGCGCGTCATGATGAAGAGAGAGGGGGCGTCGGGTCCGCGATTGCGCAAGTAAGCGGCGACCGCCTCCTGCGTTGCCTGGTCCAGGCCCTGTTCGATCATGTCGATGACCGGGATATGCTCCTTGTCGGCCTCGATCGCAACGAGGAGGGCGGTGAGGGCAGGCGTCGTTGTCGCGCCTTCCTCGGCAAGCCAGCCGAGCGCCTGCTCGACGCGCTGCTTCAAAGCCGGGTCTTTTTCCATCCGCGCACGGGCTTCGTCGGCGTCGTTTTCCGCCCGATCGAGATCGACAAAGACTGCGCTCGCAAGGTGTTCGGCGATGGCCTTGGCGAACCGCGTCTTGCCGCTGCCGAGCGGGCCGACGATGTAGTTGAGCGGCCTGACATCCCGAAGCTCGAAGTATTCGCCGCCCCAGGGCCAGGGGAGGTCGAAAGCTGCGACGATCTCGGCCGTCGGCCGTGCCAGCCGGGCGAGTTCCTGCATCCGCGGCGGTTCGCCGCCTGCAAGGCCCGTGCGCAGAGCGCGCACTTTTTCGACGGTCTCGGCGAGCCTGCGGGCCTCCGTTTCGAGCCTTGCCTGATGGGCGGCAAGCGCCGGGGCGAGCTCCTGCGCATCGCCTTTCAGCACCCGCGCCACCTGTGCGAGGCTGAGGCCAAGGGCACGCAAGGCGGCGATCTCGCCGGCGCGGGCCATTTCTGTCGGGCCATAGGTCCGCCAGCCGGCCGCGGTGCGGACGGGGCTGATCAGGCCGCGCTGTTCGTAGAGGCGCAGCGCCTTCTGGGAAATGCCGAGCCGCTCGGCGGCGTCGGACGGGTTGAGATAGTGTGCGGAAGAACTCAAGGAATCACCTCGTTGGTTGTTGACCGCTCCTCCTATCGGGGCAGCCCCAGGGGCCGGGTCAACAGGTGTTGTCGAGGTTTCCGAATTTTCTTCGCAGCCGGCGCGCTTATTTCTAAATGGTCGCCGATTGCGTGAATGGCAAGCGGTTGCCGGCCTGCCAGTCCGTCGCGAACGCGACGAACTCGTTGGCCGGCATCGGCTTGGCGAACACGTAGCCCTGCAGCGTCTGGCAGCCGAGGCTGCGCAGGATGTCCACATGGGCTGTCGTCTCGACCCCTTCGGCGACGATCTCGATGCCCTGGGAGCGGCCGATCTCGATGATCGACGCGACCAGTCGGCGCTGCGAGCCGGCGGCTTCGAGCGGGGCGATCAGCTTGCGGTCGATCTTCAGCCGTTTGGGTCCCAGTTCGAGAAGGCTGACGATCGAGGCGTGGCCGGTGCCGAAATCGTCAATCTCGATCTCGATGCCGAGCGCCTTGAGGTTCAAAATGGCGGACCTCAACTCCTTGTCCGGATCTTCGAAGGAGATCGATTCGAGAAGTTCGAAGGAAAGAGTGCCGGGGACGAAGGGCAGTTCGGTCAGCCGCTTGAACAGCCTTTCGTCCTTCAGGCGCTGCGCTGAGATGTTGACCGAGAGATGCGGGATGTCGAGCCCGAGGGCGCGCCATCTCGCCGTCTGGAAGAGTGCTTTTTCGAGAATGATCGCATCGATATCGGCGGCCCGGTGCAGACTCTCGGCGATCGCCAGGAAACTGTCCGGCGACAGCAGGCCGCGTTTCGGATGCTGCCACCGCGCCAGGGCTTCGACGCCGACGATGGCGAGCGAATGCGCATCGAACTGCGGCTGGAAGAAGGGGATGATCTCGTCGCCTTCGAGCGCTGTCAGGAACTCGTCGGACATACGCTTGCGCAGCACGGCTGCGGAGCGCAGTTCCTTGGAGAACAGCTCGACCCGGTTGCGGCCCCGCTTCTTGGCCTCATAGAGCGCGATGTCGGCGTTGATCAGCAGTTGGCTCAGTTCCTCGCCGGCCTCCGTCTGGCAGGCGATCCCAGCGCTGCAGCCGATGCGACATTGATGCCCGCCGATATCGATGGGGCGTGCAAGGGTGTTGACGATCGACTGGGCAAGGTATTCGGCTCGGCGCTGCGGTTCGGCGCCCCCGGTCACGACGACGAACTCGTCGCCTCCGATCGCGAGGCGAACTCGTCGTGGTCGATCAATTCGAGCAGGCGGGACGTGGCCGCCTTCAGGACCGCATCGCCCGCCGCATGGCCGAGCGTGTCGTTGACTTCCTTGAAGCGGTCAAGATCGATGTGGATGAAGGCCAGCCGGTGATCCGCGGCCTGGCTTTCTCCGGCGGTCATGAACTGGTCGAGGAAGCGCCGGTTGGGCAGGCCGGTCAGCGCATCATGCAGCGATTGATGCTCGAGCGTGCGCCTTGCCGAGCGCAGTTCATCGTTCTGCAGTTCGGCCTTGGTCTGCGCCAGCCGCAGTTCGGAATGCAGCGTGACATCCCTTGTGACATCCCAATTGGCGCCGACTACCCGCTTGACGCCGCTCCCGGTCCGATAAGTGGCGCCGTGAGCACGGATGTGGCGGATCTCGCCGCTGCCGGACACGACCCGGAATTCGGTGCGGTAGCCCGTTTCCTCCTTGAGCGCCTTGCTGAACACCGCTTCGGCGGTTTCGACGTCGTCGGGATGCAGCGCGTTGCGCCAGTCCGCGTATTCGCAGACCGCCCGGTCCGGTGGCGCGTCGTAGAGTTCGCGCATGCGTTGGTCCCAGATCAGCGTGTTGCTCGAAGGTTCATACTCCCAGACGCCGACGCCCGAGGCCTGGAGTGCCAGTTCGAGGCGCTGGGACAGCGTTTCCAGCTGTTCCTCGCGCTGCTGCAGGATGAGAATGTTGCCGTGGCGCTGCTTCATCAGCAGGCCCGCCCAAAGCAGTGGTGCAGCGATGCAGAAGGCGATCAGAAGGGCGGTAATCCGGAAACCGACCATGTCCGGCGAGGAATTCTGCCATCCGCCTTTCGGGACAGCGGCAAGATACCAGGTGTCGTAACCGAGCTCGATCCTCGACTTGACCGGATCCTGCGAAAATATGTCCCCGTTTCCGAGGAAGATGTCGCGCTCGGCTGGGATGGGCCGCTGGGAGATCGTGATGTCCAGTGTCTGGCGCTCTGTATTGACGTTGCTGTCGGCATAGAGCCGGTCGAGATCGATGACGGCCGAAACCACACCCCAGAACCGGCCGTTGGCAAGCGAGAAAACCGGATAGCGGGCAATCAGTCCGCGGCCTCCCTGCACCAGATTGACCGGGCCGGTGATGACCAGCGTCCGCCTCTCGACGGCCCTCATCACGGCATCCCTCTGCAGCTCGTTGGTACGGTAGTCGAGGCCGAGGGCCTTCTTGTTCGGTTCTTCGGGATAGACCAGGCCGACCACCAGATCCTTGGCGCCGACAACATTGCGCAACTGCGACGGAACGCTGAAAATCCGCTCCGAAAGCCCCGTGAATTGCGGTTGGTTGATGTTCGGGTTGGCGGCAATCGCGGCAACCAGCCCGTAGATCAGGTTGACGCTGCCGTGGATGTTGGTCTCGAGGCTCGCTGCGACCCGGGCGAGCTGCTCGGCTGCCTTGACCTGCTGGGCCACATGGTACTGCTCGCGTTTCTCGATATCGGCTCGGACCACCCCGATCAGCAGCCCGGCAACCGCCAGGATGGCCGGGAAGAAATAGCCGAGGCCGAAGAACTGAAGACGGGGCGATGTCGATTTGGATAGGAATGGCAGCGAGATCATGGAGATTTCCGATGGTATTCCCCACTGTCGCCGACAAAATTTAAGATTGTCTAATTTATCTTCGCATCAACTAGGCCGGCATGTGCCGCAGACGCATAAAACTAGGCTTTGTCGCGGAACGGGTATCTCGGCGTGGCTATACCGCGCTGATCCGGTTTCTGCCGGCACGCTTGGAACGGTAGAGGCCGTCGTCGGCACGCTTCAGGATGTCCTCGCAGGAGGCATCCGCGGTCAGGAATTCGCTCAGGCCGCCGCTGATCGTCGCATGATGGCCAAGCGCTTCCCGGACCTCGGTGGCGACGCGCTGGCGCAGCCGGTTGGCGATGACGATGCCGTGCTCCTGCCGGGTGGCGGGCATGACCACGACGAATTCGTCGCCGCCAAGACGAGCGAGGAAGTCGGTCTTGCGCAATTCCTGACGACAGACACTGGCGATCGCCTTCAGAACCGCATCGCCCATCGCATGTCCAAGCTCGTCGTTGACGGTCTTGAAGTGGTCGATGTCGAACATGAAGACGGATGACGGGATATGCTCGTCGCTAAAGAGCTCGAATTTCAGGGCGAGCACGTCCATCAGCTTGCGGCGATTGAAGAAGCCGGTCAGGGCATCGGTCTCGCTCTGATGGCGCAACTGGTTCTCGACGGCGTTCTTTTCGGTGATGTTGCTGGCGACCCAGACGACCGCATCCTCGCCATCGACCTGGAAATCGAGCGCCTGGACGCGGCCTTCAAACCAGATCGCGTGATCGGGGCCATCCGTCTCCAGTCCCTTCACGTCGCTGCCGGAGAGGCTGTATTCGACGATATGCAGGGAACGCGAGGCGAGCGCCTTTTCGATTTCCCGTACGAAGCGGTGCGCCTTCTCGAAGACGAGGACGTCATGGACGCTCTTGCCGACGAGATTGCTGCCGTCATGATAATAGCGGGTGTCCTTGCCGCCGAAGAGCGCGGCATAACGGCCGCTCCGGGTCAGGACGAAGCAGGGGTCCGGGAGGGCCGCCAGGATGAAATAGAGCTGGTCGCGGGAAAAGCCGGTTTCCTGTCCGATCTCGATATTTGGCGCTTGGTGAGCTGGCGATGCCGTCATTGGGTTCCCGGGGCGTTCCATGTGATCCGGGCTGCGTGGGCCGGACCAACCGGATGCAACAGGCGCACGGTTCCGAAACTATCGCCAAACTCCTTCGAAATTATCAACAGGTGCGAATATTCGAAGACATGAACGAAGGGCAGGACGGCGCCCTGCAGGGACAAATGCTCGGCAGCGGTCGGGGCTTTCGGCCTCGGCCGTACCCTTTGCCGCAAACGCGCCTTGCCTTTGCTGCCGGGCTTATGCTCGATTGCCGACTTTCGAATTCACGAGTCCCAGCCCGCATGCTCAAGGATTTTTCCGTTTCGGCCCTGATGATGGGGCTGCTCACAGCCTTTGTCGGGTTCATCACTCGTTTGCAGTGATCATGCAGGGGCTGCAGGCAATGGGTGCGACCGCGCCGGAGATCGCTTCGGCACTCCTGGCGCAGTCGATCTCCATGGGCCTGCTCGCGATCGTGTTCTCGAGCCTGGTACCGGATGCCGATCAGCATTGCCTGGTCGACGCCGGGGGCGGCGCTTCTGTCCGGCATCAGCGTGATCGAAGGCGGGTTTCCGGCCGTCGTCGGCGCCTTCGTGGTCTGCGGCGTGCTGATCATCCTGTCGGGCCTGTTCCGGCCGCTCAGCCGGGCGATCCGGATGATTCCGGCGCCGCTCGCCAATGCCATGCTTGCCGGCATCCTGCTCACCCTCTGCCTGGCGCCGGTGAAAGCCGTCGCCTTCAATGCGGCGCTCGGCCTGCCGATCGTGCTGACCTGGATGGTGGTGGTGTCGCGCTGGCGGCTGTGGGCGGTGCCGGCCTCGCTCGGTGCGCTGGTCCTGGTGCTGATCTTCGGCGTCGATCTTGCCCCGGACGCGATGGCGCAGATCGGCGCGGCGATCCATCCGGACCTCACCTTCATCTTGCCGGTCTTCACCCTGCACGGGGCGATTTCGGTGGCGCTGCCGCTGTTCATCGTCACCATGGCCTCGCAGAACATTCCCGGCATCGCGATCCTGAAGGTGCACCACTACGAACCGCCTCCCGGCGTGATGTTTGCCGGCACCGGCATCTTTTCGATCCTCGGCGGGCTCGTCGGCGGCGTGCCGGTCAACATGGCGGCGATCACGGCGGCGATGTGCGCCAGCGAGGATGCCAATCCCGATCCCGCCAAACGCTATTGGGCGGCGATCGTCGCCGGCTTCGGTTATATCGTGTTCGGCCTGGTCGCCGGCGGCATCATCGCCTTCGTGTCCCTGGCGCCGCCGATCCTGCTGCAGGCCGTCGCCGGCCTTGGCCTGATCGGCGCGTTTTCCAACGCCGCCTTTGCCGCCTATCGCGAGCCGGAGACGCGGGAAGCCGCGGCGATCACCTTCCTCGTGACGGCGTCGGGTCTTTCCTTTGCGGGGATCTCCGGGGCTTTCTGGGGCTCGTGGCCGGCGGGGTGATGATGGGATTGCAGAGGGCCATCCGGCGTGCTTGAATTGATGGAAATGGTATAATTTCTATACTATATTGGTCATGTTGTTCGAATTTGATCCTGACAAGAGCGCCGCCAACAAGGATAAGCACGGAATCGATTTCGTGGAGGCGCAAGCGCTATGGGCGGATGAGAGGCGCACCGTCGCTCCGGTCCAGTCGGATACGGAGTTGCGATATGTCCTTACGGGGAAGATTGCGGAGAAGCATTGGACCGCGGTCTACACATGGCGAGGAGATCGCTTGCGAATTATATCGGTCAGGCGCGCACGTGATAAAGAGAAGCAGATCTATGAAGACAATAACCGCTGAAGAGTTCGACAAGAAATTCGACGATGGCGAGGACATCAGCGAATATGTGGACTGGTCTAAAGTCACACGCCCGGGTCTCGAACCCAAGCGCGTCAATATCGATTTTCCGACCTGGGTCGTGAACGGACTGGATCAAGAGGCACAACGTCTTGGTGTTACGCGGCAGTCGCTGGTGAAACTCTGGATCGCCGAACGGTTGGAAGCAAGCCGCCAGGGCAAGTGAAAGCCCACTTGCCTCTCTTCTACTCTGCAGTTATACACTTCGCCCATGACCATGACAGGCGCAATCATGTCCGACCGTTCGTCTACCCGCCGCTCCGCGGCCGGGACGACGGTATTTGCGCTTCCCTCGCTTCTTAGCCTCGACCTTACGCGCGGTTGCCGGGTCCGTTGAGGAGCGCCCGGCGGCCGAAAGCCCGCCCGGCATAAGAGCTCCTCTCACGAACATTCAAGACCAAGCCATAAAAGACCGCTAAAGGTCCGCATTGCCGACGGCCTATCCAGTAGACGGATGCCGGGCGACGCGTGAAGCGAGAAGAGACGACGACAATGGACGCCAAGAATCACTCCTCCGAAAACCGGGCCATCAAGAACGGCATGCCCGATGCGGCGGTGAAATACCGCGCTTACCCGAGCATCAACATTCCCGACCGCACCTGGCCTTCGAAAACCATCACCAAGGCGCCGATCTGGTGTTCGGTGGACCTGCGCGACGGCAATCAGTCGCTGGTCAACCCGATGGGCCACGACCGCAAGGCCCGCATGTTCCGCATGCTGCTCGACATGGGCTTCAAGGAGATCGAGATCGGTTTTCCGTCGGCCTCGCAGACCGATTTCGATTTCGCCCGCTGGTGCGTCGAAGAGGGCGGGGTGCCGGAAGACGTGTCCATGCAGGTGCTTGTCCAGTGCCGGCCGGAGCTGATCACCCGCACCTTCGAATCGCTGGAAGGCGCCCACAAGCCGATCATCCATTTCTACAATTCGACCTCGGAACTGCAGCGCCGCGTGGTGTTCGCCAAGGACGTCGCCGGCATCAAGCAGATCGCCGTGGATGCGGCGAAGATGATTACCGACATGGCGGCGAAGGCTGGTGGCGGTTTTCGTTTCCAGTATTCGCCGGAAAGCTTTACCGGCACCGAACTGGAAGTGGCCCTGGAAATCTGCAATGCCGTCACCGAGGTGATCCGGCCGACTGCCGAGGACAAGCTGATCCTCAACCTGCCCTCGACGGTGGAGATGGCGACCCCGAATGTCTATGCCGATCAGATCGAATGGATGTGCCGCAATCTCGACAACCGCGAAAACATCATCATCTCGCTGCATCCGCATAACGACCGCGGCACCGGCATCGCCGCGACCGAACTCGGCCTGATGGCGGGGGCGGACCGTGTCGAGGGCACGTTGTTCGGCAATGGCGAACGCACCGGCAATGTCGATGTGGTGACTTTGGCCTTGAATATGTACACGCAAGGCGTCGATCCGGAACTCGACTGCTCCGATATCGAGCGGATCAAGGCGGTCTACGAATATTCCAACCAGATGGTCATTCCCGAGCGCCATCCGTATGTCGGCGAACTGGTCTATACGGCCTTTTCCGGCTCGCACCAGGATGCGATCAACAAGGGCATGAAGGCGATCAAGGTCGCTAATCATCCGGTCTGGGAAGTGCCCTACCTGCCGATCGACCCGCGCGACGTCGGCCGTTCCTACGAGGCGATCATCCGCATCAACTCGCAGTCGGGCAAGGGTGGCATCGCCTATATCCTGGCTGAGGATTACGGCCTGAACCTGCCGCGCAACCTGCAGGTCGAGTTCCGCGAGGAGATCCAGCGGATCACCGACGAAGAGGGCGTGGAGCTTCCCGCCAAGCGCATCTATGAGAGCTTCATCGAGCGCTATGTGGAACAACCCGGCGCACGGCTGAAATTCGCCGACCACCACACCTATCCGGCCGGCACCGACCACAAGGGCATCCGCATCGTCGCCGCCGAGATTATCGATGGCGGCGAGGTTAAGCGGATCGAAGGCAAGGGCACGGGGCCGATCGACGGCTTCATCAACGCGCTGCCGACCTATCTCGGCATCGAGCTCTCGGTCGCCGACTATTCCGAGCATTCGCTGCAGCACGGCTCGAACGCTTCCGCCATCGCCTATGTGGAGATGGAGCACCCGAACGGAAAACTGTTTGGCGCCGGCATCAACACGAACATCGTCGCGGCGTCGCTCGAAGCTATCGTTTCGGCGGCGAATAGGGTGATCGCGGGGCGCTGAGGAAGGCCGGGTCTATAAAATTGCCGAGGGCCGCTCGACATCTGAGCGGCCTCTTGATTTTCGCAGGAAGTTGAGAACTGCACTTGTTTTTTGCTCGCGTGACGTGCAATTTGTTCCTAGTATGGCGGGGGCATTCAAACGTTGGTGCCGGGAACCGGTGCCGGGAACCCCAGCGCGCATAAGACGCGAGTTAATTTATCATCACGTCTTGGCTATTCGGGTGATTTTATGAATAGATTATTGCCGTGAGTGGTGAGGAATTGGCATATTCAAGAATATTATCGATTTTGGATATTCCAGAGCTTTATTCTTTAAAAATTTTCTTTCGAAGAATACTTGTATGTTCATTTTTTATTTTTTTAATATTGGGTATTTTTATTGGATTTTACCGATTTGACCATTCCTTCTGCGATGAGGTTTTGAGCTCCGCCGGTTCAAGTGTTAATTCATTTTTGATACTTGAACGAGAGACAGATTTTTTGCGTTGTAGATTGATTTTATCATTATATACATTTCCCGTTGTTGTATTTTGTATTTCAGTTTTGTTTTTTATTTTTATCGTGCGCCGTTTTTTTATTTTTACTCAAGTCGATGGCGGAAGTTATAAATTCCAGAATTTCATGAGGGATAGCTTTTTGATTATGATTTTTTCCTTAGCGGTATTGTTGGCGATATATTGGCATCCGCAGCAAGGGCGATATGGAGGCTCGGGTGAGGTTTTGCTTGGTGGCGCTTTTATCATAATCTTTGCGTCATTTTCTTGGTATATTTTCTGCGCGGTATTTCTTACTTCGATGATATTTACCGCAATATACTTGGGGAAATTTCAGAAAAATAAATCCTGAACATTATTGACTGTTGTAGGTCTGTAATTCCGACATTTTTTGCCGACATCTGCATGCATTTTTTTGTCATTACTTTTAATTTTACTGCAGCCCACCCCCATAGATAACTTGGCTTGAATCTATAGCTAAATCAGCCCCGCAGCCTTGGCCGCGATATCGTCCAGATCCGCCGCGGACGAGGGGCCGACAACCATATAGGTGGCCAGCGGCGTGACCCAGGAGACGAGGCCGGTGTCGTTGCGGATTTCCTCGATCGAGCGGTTGCCTTCCGGCCGGATCTTGGTGAAGGAGATAGCGACCACGTCGCCGTCACCATCGCCGTCGGTGCGCCGGTAGAGAAGCTGGCCGACCGGTGTGCCGCCTGCGGCAAACAGCCGGGCGCCCTCAAAGGTCAGGCCGCTGTCGCCGAGATCCGGAATGCGAAAGCCGACACCCGTATTGGTGGTCAGCCATTCGAGGATATCGGCGGGTCTTTCTGCCGGGATTTCCGCGAGATGATTGGTCTGGCGCGCATAAAGCCGGTAGTTGGCGATGATATCGTCCAGCCAGTCGCGGCTATTGCTGCCGGGCATGGAGATCGCCGAAAACTGGGCCGCGGCTCCATTCCCGCCGATCATGTAACCGATGCCGCCGCCGACGACGAAAAGCAGGGCGCAGGCGGCGATCGCCTGCAGGCGGGAGAGCTTGAAGGCGAAGGCCGGGCGCGCGTGTGGCAGGCGTATGGCCCGGCGCGGCAGGGGAGCGTTCTTGATGGTGCGCACCAGGTCCAGCGGCACCGGCTCCTTCAGCATGTCGTCAAATGCGCGCCGGCCGAGATCGGTGCCGCGCTTCAGCGCGTCATGAAGGGATCGGGCCTGCGGATCGTTGACCAGCAGTTCCTCGACATCATGCCTCTCCTCGTCGCTTGTCCTGCCATCGACGAAGGCGGAAAGGCGCAATTCGAGCGGCGAGGGCTGGGGATGGTCATCCTCATGCTCTCCGCTCGCTCGTTTCGGCGGCGGCGGCCGCCAGGCTGAGGCGCGCGGCGCAAAGGCGGGCGGCGAAGAACTCCGGCTGGATGCCGAGAATGGCGGCAGCCTCGGAACAGGCGAAATCCTCCACATCGGCGAGCAGAAAAACGCTCGCCAGCCCGTCCGGCAGGCAGGCGAGAGCGTCCGAGGGACGGGCGTTCTCAGCCTGGGATATGCCGTCGGTGGCGTGCGGATCGGCGCGCCGGCGCTTCTTGGCCTCGTCGGCAAACGCGCTGCGGATCATGCTGAAAAGCCAGCTCTCCAGCCGGCCTTCGCCCTTCCAGTGATGGCTTTTCTGGATTGCCCGTCCGGCCACCTCCCGCACCAGGTCATCGGCGTCGGCAGCATTTCCCGTCAGCGTCAGCGCAAAACGGCGCAGGCGCGGCAGGAGCGCTACGAGATCGCGCCGGATGTCTGTCAACGGGCTCGGTTGGGCCATGGGTAAGAGCGATTTACCTTTGAAATACTGCAATAAACAGAACGAGCTATTAGCTATGACGAGATTGTGGCGATTCCGCAACAATCACGGCATTGTTTCTACAACATTCTTGCCACTTGCGGAATCGACATCGTCGTCGGCTCCTGGCCGTAGAGAAGCCGGCTGTTGTCGAGCGCGACACCGTCTCCCCGTTCGGTGAGGCCATAACGCTCGCACAGCAGGTTCCAGGCGCCGGCTTCACCGGAAAGCGTGAAGAGATTGTAGGCGGCCCGCGGCTTGTGCCCTCCGGGCCCCTGGGACGCGGAGGCGATGCCAACCACCGGCACATTGCCGCTGTGGCTTCGCAGCCAATAGAGCGTGTTGAGGTGGGTATGGCCGTGCAGCACCAGTTCGGCCCCGCCGGTGGAGATCGCGGCTGCGAAACGCCGGATGCCGAGCATGCGCTTGTGCGAGGAGGCCGCACCCCGGATCGGTGGATGGTGGATCAGCACGACCCGGAAAAGGCCTTCCTCTCCCGCGTTTTTCAGCAGATTGACCGTCTCGCGCGCCTGTCGCGAACCGTAATAACCCGACGCCGAAAACGGGAGGGTGGCATTGGAGGTTGAGCAGCCGATGATGGCGAGTGGACCGCGCCGCCGCAGGGTGGGGAAGATATGGTCGTCTTCGGGCCATTCGGCCGGGTCGTTGTCGCTCTTGATGAACGGATACCATTCGTTGACCGACTTGTCATGCGCGCCGGGCACGTAGGCATCGTGGTTGCCGGGCACGACCGTCGTGTCATAGGGGTCGCCGATGGTGCGCAGCCACTCGCCGGCAAGTCGCGTCTCGATCTTGGTCGCCAGGTTGACGAGATCGCCGGTGATGACGAGCTGATCCGGTTCGCGCGTCTTCAAATCGCTCAAAAGCAGGTCGAGCGTGTTGACGAAAAGGTGCTTGCGCCGATTGCGGTGCCAGTTCACAAACCCGGTGATCCGCTTCGAGAACAGCTCGCGAAGCGTGAGGTGTGGAAGCGGCCCCAGATGGATGTCGGAAATATGCGCGAATTTGAACATGGCGCACACATAACGCATGAGCGTGGAAATCGTTATCGATTTTCTGGATGCTCCCGGAGTTATGAATGAGCGGCGAAGGGGTGCCGGAAATCCGCGGCTTGCGCACCCGGATCGTCGTCTGGCTGCTGCATCGCTTCTTCATGCTGACGCGCGGCATGACGCTCGGAGTGCGCGCCGCCTGCTTCGACGGCGAGGGCCGCATCTTCCTCGTCCGCCATACCTATGTGCCCGGCTGGTACATGCCGGGTGGTGGGGTGGAGCGCGGGGAGACGGCGATCGAGGCGCTGCGCAAGGAATTGCGAGAGGAAGGCAATCTGGAGATCCGCGGCGAGATCGCGCTTTTCCACGTCTACTACAACCGCAATGCCAGCAGGCGTGACCATGTGCTGATGTATCGGGTCAACGTGGAGCAGACCGCGCCGCGCGTGCCGGATCGGGAGATCGCCGAGAGCGGATTCTTTGATTTGGATGCCCTGCCGGCGGATACGACCGCGGCGACGCTGCGGCGGTTGAGAGAATTGAAGGGCGAGGCGGAGAGGGCGGATTATTGGTGAGGGTGCGGCTTGGGCCGCCCGACCCGCCGGGGCGCCTCACGCCGCCCGCTTCACCTTCTCCCTTCCATGCGGTGCATCGAGATCGACCACCGGGCCGACGGGGACGATGCCGGTCGGGTTGATGGTCAGGTGGCTCTCATAATAGTGGTGCTTGATGTGGAACAGGTTGCAGGTCTCGGCGACGCCCGGTTGCTGATAGAGATCAGCGAGATAGCCGGACAGGTTCGGGTAGTCCGCGATGCGGCGGATGTTGCACTTGAAGTGGCCGACATAGACCGGGTCGAAGCGCAGCAGCGTGGTGAACAGGCGCCAGTCCGCCTCGGTCGTTGTGTCGCCGAACAGGTAACGGCTGCCTGACAGGCGCGTTTCCAGCGTGTCGAGCGTTTCGAACAGGCGGGTGACGGCACCCTCGTAGGCGTCCTGGGCGGTGGCGAAGCCGGCCTTGTAGACGCCGTTGTTGACGGTGTCGTAGACGATCGCATTCAGTTCATCGATCTCGCTGCGCAGTGCCTGCGGATAAAAATCCGCCGTCGAGCCGGTCAGGCCGTCGAAGGCGCTGTTCATCATGCGGATGATTTCCGAGCTCTCGTTCGAGACGATCGTGTTCTGCTGTTTGTCCCACAGGACCGGTACGGTGACGCGGCCGGAATAGTTCGGGTCGGCCTTCAGGTAGACCTGGTAGAGATAGTCCGAGCCGAACAGGTCGTCGCCGGTGGCGCCGTCGCGTTTCGTGAACTCCCAGCCGTTCTCCAGCATCAGGTAGTCGACGACCGAGACCGAGATCAGGTCCTCTAGCTTCTTCAGCTTGCGGAAGATCAACGTGCGATGCGCCCAGGGGCAGGCATAGGAGACGTAGAGGTGGTAGCGCCCGGCTTCGGCCTTGAAGCCTTGCTTGCCGGAGGGGCCGGCGGAGCCATCCGCGGTCACCCAGTTGCGGAACTGCGACTCGGCCCGCTTGAAATGGCCCTTGTTTTCCTTGGTGTCGTACCAGACGTCCTGCCATTTTCCTTCGACGAGCCTGCCCATCGCGATCTCCTTGGAGTTTCTCTGAGCGATAGATACGGCACTACCGCTGGAATGCGAGGCAGGATTTTATGAACACTGCGTTTTTGCGTGGACGTCTCAAATATTTCCTGCTAGGTCGCATGTCACATTTTCGGGGATAACCTCATTCATGACCGAAGTACGGGCACTGCGACGACGCTGATCATCGACCAAGACGCCGACCAAAGGCGTCATCGAGATCCCTTGTCCTGTCCGCTCCTTTTCCTACGGCTTCGGTTGCCCCATGTCTCAGCATAACGTTCTCTACAAGCACGACCTCGTTTATCTCACGGAAGATGCATCCCATGATGAGGTTATCGAACTCATCAATGCGGAGGCCTTCGGTCCCGGCCGGCATACCCGCGCCGCAGCGCGCAT
Organism: Neorhizobium sp. EC2-8; assembly: GCA_045291535.1. Lineage (GTDB taxonomy): Bacteria > Pseudomonadota > Alphaproteobacteria > Rhizobiales > Rhizobiaceae > Neorhizobium. The sequence goes on from CP147996.1 coordinate 181,383, forward strand.
CCGCGAAGAGGGGCCGCATGACCGCACACTTTCCTTCGTCTGTGCCGACGACGGCGAAACCATCGCTTCGGTTCGGATGACGCCGGTTATCGCCGGGTCGGTGAAAGGCCACCTGCTCGGGCCGCTTGCGGTGCGGCCGTCGCACAAGAACCAGGGCATTGGGCGCGAACTGGTGCGGATCGCCATCGAGGCGGCGAAGCGCAAGGGTTCGGAAGCGGTGATCCTGGTCGGCGACCCGCCCTATTACGGCCCGCTCGGCTTCGAGAAGGTCGCCTATGGCGCGCTGCAATTCCCGGGGCCGGTCGATCCCGGCCGGGTTCTGGTCGTGCCGATCGGCGAAGACGTCCATCCGCGTCTCAAAGGCGTCATCGGCTGGCGTGGATAAGCCAATTCCTTTAAGCCTTTCGGGGATCGGTCGGCCATGCCGGCCGCACGATCGTTAGGCGGGGAGAGAGGTCGATGGCGGCGATCACGATGGACGAGGCGCTCGATCGCGCCGGGGCGGGGACCTACCAGCGGCGTCTGATGGGCATTTTCGGTCTCGTGTGGACCGCGGATGCGATGCAGGTGCTGGCGGTCGGCTTCACCGCCGCCTCGATCGCCGCGAGCTTCGGGCTGACCGTGCCGCAGGCGCTGCAGACCGGCACCGCCTTTTCCTCGGTATGCTTTTGGGCGCGCTCGGCTTCGGCAGGCTCGCCGACCGGATCGGCCGGCGGCGGGTGCTGATCGTCACGGTTGCCTGCGACGCGGTGTTCGGCACGCTTTCCATCTTTGCGCCGGATTTCACGATCCTGCTGGTGCTGCGCTTCCTGACGGGCGCTGCCGTCGGCGGCACGCTGCCGGTCGATTACGCGATGATGGCGGAATTCCTGCCCGCCAGAAACCGCGGCCGCTGGCTGGTCCTGCTCGAAGGTTTCTGGGCGATCGGAACGCTGATCGTCGCACTTGCCGCCTGGGCGGCAAGCCTTGCCGGCGTCGCGGATGCCTGGCGCTACATCTTCGCGGTCACCGCCATTCCGGCGATCGCCGGCATCGGCCTGCGTTTCCTGGTGCCGGAATCGCCGCTCTACCTGCTGCGCTCCGGCCGCAACGAGGAGGCCAAGGCGATCATCGACCGGATGCTCGTCGTCAACGGCCATCCGTCGCTCGGGGCAGGCACCGACCTCGTCTCGCCGCCGCCGGTCAAGACGACCGGCATCTTTTCGGGCGATCTGCGCCAGCGCAGCATCATGATCCTGGCGATCTGGTTCCTGGTTTCGGTCTCTTATTACGGCGTCTTTACCTGGATGCCGGCAAGGCTTGCCGGCGATGGTTTTGGTTTCGTGCGCGGTTACGGTTTCCTGGTTCTGGTCGCGCTTGCCCAGATCCCGGGTTATGCGCTTGCGGCCTACGGGGTCGAAAAATGGGGGCGCAAGCCGACGCTGATCGGCTTCTGCCTGCTTTCGGCGCTCGGCTGCCTGATGTTCGTCGTAGCCCCCAGCGCCATTCTGGTCGGAGCGGCGCTGCTGATCATGAGTTTTGCGCTGCTCGGCACCTGGGGTGCGCTTTATGCCTATACGCCGGAACTCTATCCGACCGCGTCGCGGGCGACCGGTATGGGTGCGGCCGGCGCCATGGCGCGTCTCGGCGGGCTGCTGGCACCTTCGCTGGTCGGTTATGTCGTAGTGCAGGGGCTTGGCCTGACGATCGGCATCTTTGCAGGCCTGCTGGTGATTGCGGCGATTGCCGCCACGATGATCAATGCGGAGACGCGCCAGGTCTCGCTGGCCTAGGCGCGGCTCAGAACCGCTTTTCCAGCCACGTCACCGAATGGCCTCCTTCTAGGCCCTTCAGCGTGCCGATCTCGGTGTAACCCTGCTTGAGATAGAGCTTGAGCGCTACCGGGTTCATGGTGTCGATATAGGCGCCGATCGCGCCGCGGGCCTTGGCTTCGGCTTCCGCCATGTCGAGCATGCGGGCGGCGAGGCCCTGGCCGCGCAACTCGTCCGGCACATAGAGCATCGAGATATAGAGCCAGCCGCGGCCGGTATAGCCGGTCAGTCCGCCGATCAGGTCGCCGTCCTCGCCATGCAGCGGCACCGCCAGTTCCCGACGGTTGCTGGGGCCGAAAGTGACAGCATTGTGTGTCATCAGCCGTTCGAGGATGAAATCCTCCTGGTCCGCGCTCATGCCTTCGGTGAGTTTCAGGTCGATATCCATGCGGCGCTTCTTCGTCCCATTTTCGGAGCGAATGGATAAACTACAGAGCTTTCCTGAGGAAGGTGCGGGTGCGGCCCTTCGGAAATTCCGGCAGCTCGCCGAAGATCTCGTAGCCCTGCCGCATATAGGCCTTGCGGGCGACCGGGCTGAACGTGTCGATCCAGGCACCATGGCAGCCACGGGTGCGGGCTTCGTCTTCGGCTTGGCTCAACAGCTTCCCGGCCATGCCGCCGCCGCGAACCGCTTCGGGGATGAACAGCCACTGGGTGAACAGCCAGCCCCAGGCGGTATAACCGGAAAGCCCGCCGATCACCTTGCCTTCGGCATCGCGGATCAGAACGGCGAGGGCTTTGCGTTCCGAGGGACCGACATCGGCGTCGTTGAAGGCGGTCAGTCCTTCGCCGATCACGGCCAGTTCCTCGGGCGAGGGCGAGGCGGTCACGTCAAGCTGCGTCATGCCTCAGCGACCCTCACGCCACCACATAGCCGCGACCGCGAAAAGCAGGGCGGAGAGACCGGCGAAACCGGCAAACAGCGGCAGCGTATTGATGCCGCGCAGCACCGTCTCGTCGGTCAGGCGGATGACCATGCGGTCGGGATCGTTGACGCGCACTTCGCCGCGCACCGGCAGGATGTCCGGCAGCGAGATGCTGTTGCCCGAGGCGACGCGGGTGACGAGGCCGCGGGTCTTGTCCGCATAGGGTTTCAGCGTGCTCTCGGTGGAGATCATTGCCTTGAATTCCGGGGCATCGACAGTGCCGACATGCACGAGCGTCGAGAACTGGCCGTTGGTGACCTCGAACAGGCCGGTCTCTTCCATACGGCGTTCCAGCCGGTACTGGCCGGGGCCGGCCGCCGTCATCGGCACGGTCTCGGTGCGGCCGGACGGGTATTTGATGGTGGCGGGGCCTGGATCGTCGCCGATCGTCTGGCGGGTCGCTTCGAGCGTGCGGCCGACGGCACGGGCGGTCAACGCCTCTTCCTCGAGTTCCGGTTCCTTCATCAGCCAGTGGGCGATGCGGCGATAGAGCGACACATGCGGGCCGCCGCCTTCGAAGCCGCGGGCCCAGAGCCAGCCCTGGTCGGAGAGCAGCATGGCGACGCGGCCTTCGCCCTGGCGGTTGAGCACGAGAAGCGGACGGTCGCCGTCGCCTTCCATAACGGTCTGGCCCTGTGGCGTGTCGACGTCAATGGTGCGGAACCAGCGGCCCCAGGCAGGCGGATTGGCGTTGGATCCGTCGAGCCCGCGGGTCACGGGATGCTTTTCACCCTCCGGTGACAGATGCGGATAGAATGCGGCGCTATGCACTTCGCCGGTGGGGGCGGCCGGCAGGACCTGTTCCAGCGGGGTCGAGGCGATCGAATCCTCGCCGGCATGTTCGGGGCCGGCGGCGATCAGCAGCGCGCCGCCATTGTTCACGTATTGGGCGATGTAATCGTAATAGAGGATCGGCAGCACGCCGCGGTGCTTGTAGCGGTCGAAGATGATAAGGTCGAAATCCTTGATCTTTTCGACGAAGAGCTCGCGGGTCGGGAAGGCGATCAGCGACAGTTCGTTGATCGGCGTACCGTCCTGCTTTTCCGGCGGGCGCAGGATGGTGAAGTGGACGAGATCGACCGAGGCGTCGGACTTCAGCAGATTTCGCCAGGCGCGTTCACCGGCATGCGGTTCACCGGAGACGAGCAGAACGCGCAGGTTCTGGCGGATGCCGTCGATGACATGGACGGCGCGATTGTTCGCGGTCGTCACTTCGCCCGGAAGCTCGGCGACCGAAAACTCCATGACGTTGTTGCCGCCGCGGGGAACCGTGAAGGAGAAGGGCGTTTCCTGGCCGGGCGTGGCGCGCAGCGTCGCGGTCTGCTGGCCGTTCATGCGTACGGTCACCTGCGCCGTTCCGCCGCCGGTGCGGCCGTCGTCGAAGACCCGCAGCGTCAGTTCCTGTTCCTCGCCGACGATGCCGAAACGCGGGGCGCGGACCACCTCGACGCGGCGGTCGAATTCGTCCGGCTTGCCGGTGATCAGACCGTGGACGGGGGCGTTGAAGCCGAGGTCCTGGTTGATGCCGGGCAGGTCGTGGATCTGGCCGTCGGTAAGGAACACCGCGCCGCCGATGCGGGCAGGGGTACATCCGAGATCGCCGAGCGCAGGGCGGTGAAGAGTTTTGTGGAAGGCGTGTCGGAATCGCCGTCGTCATCGACCTGGACGATGCGGGTTTCGATGCGCGGGTAGCGGGAGAAACGGTCCTGAAGGCTCGCGAGCGCCTCGTCGGTCTGTTCCTTGCGCTGAGCCGTATCCTGGCTCTGGGAGCGATCGACGATGATCGGCACCACGGTCGAAAGCTGGTCGCGGTCCTCCTGCAGCAGCGTCGGGTTGACAAGCGCCAGAAGCAGGGCGGCGAGCGCCAGCGTGCGCAAGGTGGCGCCGCGGATACCGCGCCAGAAGGCAAGGCCGGCGAGGATCAGCGCGAAGACGCCGAGGGCGGCAAGGATCGGCCAGGAGAAGAGGGGGCGAATTGGATGGTCATGAGGATTTCCCTTCATGGGCCAGAAGCGTTGCGCAAGGTTCGCCCCTCACCCCGCCTCCGCTTCGCTCGGCGCACCCTCTCCCCGTAAACGGGGCGAGGGAGAACGGCGACGGTGCGGCATATCCCTTCTCCCCGCGTGCGGGGAGAAGGTGGCGGTAGCCGGATGAGGGGCTAAGGACCATTGCGACGCATCCCCTCACTGCCCAAGCCGCTCAAGCAGAGCCGGGACATGCACCTGGTCGGCTTTGTAATTGCCGGTCAGCATGTACATCATGATGTTGACGCCGGAGCGATAGGCGTATTCGCGCTGCATCTCGTCCGGGGGACGGTCGGCAGGACGGGGCCGCCCTGGCTATCGACGGCCCAGGCACCGGCGAAATCATTGCCGGTGATCAAGAGCGGGGTCACGCCGTCGCCGCTGGAGGAAAGCTGGGCGCCGGTGTTCTTGGCTTCCTGCCGCGCCTCGACCCAGAGCGGGCTGCCGGTATAGCGGCCGGGGAAATTGGTGAGCAGATAAAAGGAGCGGGTCAGCACGTGGTCGGAAGGCGTCGGCTCCAGCGGCGGGATGTCGATATTGGCAAGGATCGCCTGCAGCCGTTCGCCGTTGGGCGTGGTGCCGCCGCCGTCAAGCGAGGAATACTGGTCGCGGGTGTCGAAGAGCACCGTGCCGCCATTGCGCATATAGGCGTCGATGCGGGAGATCGACGCCTGCGAGGGCATCGGTGCCGTGGCGGAAATCGGCCAGTAGATGATTGGATAGAAGGAGAGCTCGTCCTTGGTGATATCGAGGCCGACCGGCGCGCCGGGTTCCAGCGTCGTGCGGTAGGTGAGGAACTGGCTCAAGCCCTCCAGCCCCTGTTCGGAAATTCGATCGACATCCTGTTCGCCGGTCGTGACATAGGCGAGATGGGTCGTATCGAGCCGTTCGAGGATCTGCTCGTCGCCGGGTTTGGCGCCGGCGCCGGGCGCCATTTCCTGTGCCTGTGACTGGCCGGGCATGAAGGTGAAGAGGCCGAAGGCGAGTGCGGCGATCACCGCTGCAGCACTACCTGCCGTCCGGCGACCGCCGGGGACGCGGGAGAAGGCGCCGTTCATGAAGAGTACCACGAGACTGTCCAGAATGAGGAGGGCGAAGGCCGCTGCAAAGAGCGCGGGGCGTAGCGAGACGGCTTCGCCGCCTGCAAGACCTTCGCGGACCAGCGGTCGGCCGGCCGTCGTCGGATCGAAACCGGCGATCACGGTTTTGGGCGCCAGCAGGTTGACGGCGGTGAAGCCGTCTTCCGTGCCGTAGAGTCCCGGCAGGTGCTCGAAACTTGCGACGGGCACCTGATTGGCGGCAATCGCGATCGGCCGTGCCGTGCCGGTTTCGGTGGTCAGGACACCGTCGGCGGTGAGAAGACGGTAAGGGGCAAGGGTCGCCGCGGCGTCGGTCGCCGAGCCCGAGGTTGCGGCGCCACCGGCGCGGGCGAGCTGGACGAGGCGGCGGAGCATTTCGACGAAGTTGCCCGATAGCGGCAGGTTCGACCAGGTCGCCTCTGCGCTGGTGTGGAAAAGCACGATACGGCCGGCCTCGACTTCCTTCTCGGTGACGAGAGGCGTGCCGTCGGCAAGGCTTGCCCAGGTGCGTTCGGCAAGATCGGGTGTCGGTTCGGCGAGAACCTGGCGGGTGACGGTGATGTCGGCGGCGCGCGGCATTCCGGCGAACGGTCCGAAGCTCGGGAAATCGGCGAGCGATTGCGGTTCGGACCAGGACATGGCGCCGCCGAGCGCCCGTTCGCCCTGGCGCAGGATGACCGGCACCAGCGGATCGTCGGCGGGAGCGGCGGCAAGGCGCGGCCCGGCGAAACGGATCAGCGTTCCCCTTGAGCGATCCATCGCTGCAGCGGCGCATAGGTTTCCGCCGGCAGGCGTCCGACATCGGCAAGGATGATCGCAGACGGGTTGCCCTGCAGGATCTGCGGGATGGCGACCGCAAGATCGGCGGTGTTCGGCTGGGTGACATCCGCATAGGGCAGTAGCGCCCGGCTGATGTAATAGAGCGGCTGCAGGAGCGGCTGGAAGTCGCTGCCGCTTTCGCCGGCGAGCAGCGCGATGCGGCGACGCTTGAAGCCGTCGTCGAGCAGGTGCGCGGCGCCGGCCGTTGCCAGCCCGTCGATGCTCAGCCGTGCGAAATCGTTGCGCAACTCGAAGGGGAGGCGATCTCGGCGGTGGCGGTTCCGGCGCCTGCGGCAAACTGCAGCGTGCCGGAGGCGAGTGCGCGGCCCTGCGCGTCGAGCGCGTTGACGTTCATCTGCTGCGCCGATGCGGTCGAAAGGCGGGTCGCCGTGACCGACATCGCGGCTGCATTGTTGACCGCGTCGGTCAGCGCCACGGCGCTGTGGCCGTCGCCTTCGATGAGGCGCATTTCGGCAGGCGAGAGCGCTGACAGCATCGACATGGCTTCATTGTCGTTGGCGGCGGCCATGCTGTCGGAGAGGATGACGAGCGTGCCGGGAGGGGTGCCGTTCATGGCCTCCCGGACCGCCTGGGCGGCACGGGCACGATCGGGAACCAGCGGCCTGGGGTTGGCGGCCGTCAGCTTGTCGCGGGCAGCTGCTGCTGTGCCGGGCACGGCCTCGTGGCTGGCATCGGCAGTAAAGGTGATCGAGACCGGCACGTCGGCGCTTTCGGCGTCGTCGATCAGGAGGTTGGCGGTCTGGACGCGGCGTTCCCAGTCGGTGGCGGTCGCCCAGCCGTTATCGACGACGAGCACCAGCGGACCGCCTGAATTCAGCGAATTGGCGCGCGGGTTCAACACCGGATCGGCGATCGCCAGGATCACGGCGGCGGCGAGAGCCATGCGCAGCAGCGTCAGCCACCACGGGCTCTTCGACGGCGTTTCCTCGCGTTTGAGGACGGTCGCGAGAATTCTCAGCGGCGGGAAGACTTCGGTCTTCGGCCGTGGCGGGGTGAGCCTGAGCAGCCACCAGATCACCGGCAGGGCGATCAGGCCGAAGAGAATGGCGGGATTGGCGAAAATCAGCGCGCTCATGACCGCTCTCCGACCGGTTTCGGCGCCGGCAGGCCGGAAAGATAGCCATGCACGGCGACCAGCGCCTCGGAGGCGAGATGATCGGTCCGGTGGAAAACGAAGCTCCAGCCGAGACGGCGCAGCGATTCACCCAGCGCATCGCGGCGAGCGAAATAGGCGCGCTGATAATCCTCGCGGATCATTTCGGCGCGGCCGGACACGAGCTTTTCGCCGGTTTCCGGATCGGTGAACTCGGTGCGGCCGGTATAGGGGAAGGTCTCCTCGGCCGGATCGGCGATCTCGACCACATGGCCGCGCAGGCCGCGGCGGCCGAGCGGGGCGATGCGGTCCATAACGCGGTCCGCGTCGTCAAGGAAGTCGCCGATCAGCACGATATCGCTATGGCCGCGGATCATTGCCGTATCCGGCAGGCCGGTGGTCAGCGGCGCGTGCATGATCGAGGCTGCGAGCCGCTCGGCGGCGTTGCGGGCCGAGACCGGCTCCATGATGCCGGGGCAGCCGATGCGCTCGCCGGAGCGGGCGAGGATCTCGGCCAGCGCCAACATCAGCACCAGCGCCCGGCTTTCCTTGGAAGCGATGGCGAGCGTCGATTTGTACATCATCGACGGCGACATGTCGGCCCAGAGCCAGACGGTATGTGCGGCTTCCCATTCGCGGTCGCGGACATAGGTATGGTCGTCGCGGGCGGAGCGGCGCCAGTCGATGCGCGACAGGCTTTCGCCTTCGGCATAGGGCCGGAATTGCCAGAAATTCTCGCCGATGCCGCGCTTGCGGCGGCCGTGCCAGCCGGCGATCACCGTGTTGGCGATGCGCTTTGCTTCCACCATGCAGTCCGGCACAAGCGTCGCGCGGGCCTGGGCTCGGGAGAGGACTTCGCTACTCGGTGTCTGCTCTACGATCTGGCCAATGGTGGATGCCACGCAGGTTCCTTTCTAAGCCGTCGCGGCCTTAGCCGCGGGCCTGCTTCACCAGGCCGGCGATGACGTCCCGCACCGACATGCCTTCGGCGCGGGCTGCGAATGTCAGTGCCATGCGGTGTTCGAGCACCGGTTCGGCAAGCGCATAGACGTCGTCGAGCGACGGGGCGAGGCGGCCTTCGTAAAGGGCGCGGGCGCGGGCCGTCAGCATCAGCGACTGTCCGGCGCGCGGGCCGGGGCCCCAGGCGACATGCTTGTCGGTGCTGGCATTGCCGTGGCCGGGGCGGGCGGAGCGTACCAGCGAGAGGATGGCATCGACCACCTTGTCGCTGACCGGCATCTGGCGGATCAGGGTCTGGATTTCCTGAAGGCGGGCAGCGGTGATGACGCTGCGCGCCTTGGATCCGAAAGGCCTGTGGTTTCGAGCAGGATCTGACGCTCGGCGGCCAATTCCGGATAAAGCACGTCAACCTGCAGCAGGAAGCGGTCGAGCTGGGCTTCGGGCAGCGGATAGGTACCTTCCTGCTCCAGCGGGTTCTGGGTCGCGAGCACGTGGAAGGGGGCCGGCAGATCGTAACGCTGGCCGGCCACCGTGATATGATATTCCTGCATGGACTGCAGCAGCGCCGACTGGGTGCGCGGCGAGGCGCGGTTGATTTCGTCTGCCATCAAAAGCTGGGCGAAGACCGGACCCTTGATGAAGCGGAAGGAGCGGCGGCCGGTATCGTCCGTGTCCATCACTTCGGAGCCGAGAATGTCGGACGGCATCAGGTCGGGGGTGAACTGGATGCGGTTGGCGCCGAGGCCGAGCACGGTGCCGAGCGTTGTGACGAGCTTGGTCTTGGCAAGGCCGGGGACGCCGACCAGCAGCGCGTGGCCGCCGGACAGCACCGCCAGCAGCGTATTCTCGACTACCTTCTCCTGGCCGAAAATCACCTTGGCGATTTCGGTGCGGATGGCGGCGATGTCGGAGAGGGCCAATTCTGCGGAGGCGATGATGGCTTTTTCATCGAGGACGGTATCGGTGGAATTCATCAGGCCCATGTCGCTCTCCATCATCCAAAACTGGCATCCAGAACCGGCAGGCTTTTCAAGGCCGGACTTGTTCATATCCCGGCGGCGAATCGCTGCGTCGCAGCATCCGGCTTATCCGATAAAACTTATTCCCCGAAACATGGCTGACAAGCACGTATTGAATGACTATCTCGTGAGGAACAATTGCTTTCGTCAATGCTTACGGACGAACCGGGACTGAAAGATGGCAGCGCAAACGATAAATTCGGCAGCCGATGCCGCGGGCCTTGCGGCCCTGATTTCGCGCGCTTCCGAGCAAACAGGCGGCGGAAAGCGCGGATTGCCGCCTGTCGATAAGTGGAATCCGCCCTTTTGCGGCGATATCGACATGGAAATCCGGGCCGACGGCACCTGGTTTTACATGGGCACTCCGATCGGCCGGGCGCCGCTTGTCAGGCTGTTTTCGACGGTTCTGCGCAAGGACGAGGACGGCCGGACCTATCTCGTAACACCTGTGGAAAAAGTCGGCGTCCGGGTCGTGGACGCCCCTTCCTCGCGGTTGAAATGCAGGTGACGCAGCGTGAGGGGCGACAGGTCCTCACGTTCCGGACAAATGTCGGTGATGTGGTGGACGTGGGGCCGGATCACCCTCTGCGCTTCGAGATATCGGGTGAAAACCGCGAGCTGAAACCTTATCTCTTGGTGCGCGGCAGGCTGGAGGCGCTGGTCTCACGTGCCGTCATGTACGATCTCGTGGAACTCGGCGAGGCGATCGTGATAGACGGGGTCTCGATGTTCTCCGTCCGCTCCGGAATGGAAGTCTTTCCCCTGATGCCCGAGGCCGAACTGGACGCCTTATCGCAATGAGTGACTATCCCCTTTTTCGGCCGGCGACTTCCGCCGCCGGGCTCTGAACCAGAATGGCGGGCCGATCGACCACGCCTGGCGCGACCACGGCGACCATCTGCTCAATCCGACGCTGGTCGATTTTGCCGCGGGGCTGAAGCTGAAGGATGCGGCGGTGCTGGTGCCCGTCGTCGATGACGGCGACGAGGCGAAGGTGATCCTGACGCAGCGGACCTCGACCATGCGCAAGCATTCCGGCCAGATCGCCTTTCCGGGCGGCGGGATCGATCCGGAGGACCGTTCGCCGGAACAGGCGGCGCTGCGCGAGGCGGAAGAAGAGATCGGCCTCGACCGTTCCTTCGTCGAAACGCTGTCGCGGCTGCCGACCTATTATGCGGCGACGGGCTTCCGCATCACGCCGGTGCTCTCGGTGGTCAGGCGCGGTTTCGAGATCGTCCCCAACCCGACCGAGGTGGACGAGGTCTTCGAGGTGCCGTTGTCCTTCCTGATGAACGAGGCGAACCATCAGCGCGGCAGTCGCGAATGGGATGGCAAGGAGCGGCATTTCTACGTCATGCCCTACGAGGAACGAAACATCTGGGGCATTACCGCGGGCATCCTGCGCACGCTCTATGAAAGGCTTTATGCATGACCAGTGTAGCCGACGAGGCCTGGTTCAAAGACCCTGCGCTGCAGCTCATCCTGACGCTGCTCAATGCCGACGGCGGCGAGGCGCGGGTGGCGGGCGGCGCGGTGCGCAATGCGCTGATGGGGCTTCCCGTTGCGGACGTCGATGTCGCCACCACGCTCCTGCCGGAAAAGGTGGTCGAACGGGCGGCGAGGGCCGGTATCAGAGCCGTGCCGACGGGCATCGAGCACGGCACGGTGACGCTTGTCGTCGATGGTCACGGTTTCGAGGTGACGACGCTCCGGCGCGATATCGAGACCGACGGCCGGCGCGCCAAGGTCGCTTTCGGAACAGACTGGCAGGCGGATGCCGAGCGGCGGGACCTGACGATCAACGCGCTTTATGCCGATGCTCGAGGCGAGGTGATCGACCTCGTGAAAGGGATAGAGGATATCGAGACGCGCACCGTCCGTTTCATCGGCGATGCAGCGGAACGGATCGCCGAGGATTACCTGCGCATCCTGCGCTTCTTCCGCTTCTTCGCCTATTACGGTTCCGGCCGGCCGGATGCGGATGGCCTGCGAGCCTGCGCCCGTGCCAAGGACAAGCTTTCGACGTTGTCGGCCGAGCGCATCTGGGCGGAGACCAGGAAACTGCTGTCGGCCGCCGATCCTTCCCGCGCGCTGCTCTGGATGCGGCAGGCCGGTGCGCTCACCGAAATCCTGCCGGAAACGGAAAAGTGGGGTATCGACGCCATCCACGGTCTCGTGGCTGCCGAGAAGTCGCTCGGCTGGATGCCTGATCCGCTTCTGCGGTTGGCGGCGATCGTGCCGCCGGATGCCCAGCGGCTCGATGCGTTCGCAAAGCGGCTCAAAATGTCAAATGCGGAAGCCGCACGGCTCGCCGTCTGGGCAAATGCCCCGCTGCCGCCGGATGAAGTGACGGATGTCGGCTTCGACCGGCTGCTTTATCGCCATGGCGCAGAGGGACTGATCATGCGGCTGAGGCTGGCTCTGGCGTCCGCTCGAACGGCGGCCGAGGGTGATCCGGTGGCAATGCGCAAATCGGCGCGTCTTTCCGTGTTGCTGAAGCGTGCGGAGAAATACCAGAGGCCGGTCTTCCCCTTGAGCGGCGCCGATATCGTCGAAGCCGGCGTGCCGGCTGGAAAGCGGGTCGGAGAAATCCTGAAGGAGCTGGAAGACTTCTGGGTCGAGCGCAATTTTGCCCTGGACCGGGCGACGCTGACCGCCCGGCTGGAGGATATGATCCGCAGTTCGCTCTGACATCAGGCGGCTTGCCGCTCTGATATCAGACGGCTGCCGCTTTGACATACGATGGCATGCTCGTGATCAGAGGCGAGCGTTCTGATGCGGAACAGCTGACAGGCTTCGAGACACCCGGCTCTCAGGCCGCTGCCGCTCCGTTTTCGTCGCGAATGCGCGCCTTGATGTTCTCGACCATGTTTTCGCGGATGATCTCTTCGCCGTGGACGGTGCGCAGATGTTCCACGGCGCGGCGAACCACTTCGGCATCCTCATCGGCCCGGGTATGCCACTGGCAACCGGGCACGAGCGTTCCGCATTCGAACAGTCGCATGACATTTCCTCCTGTTAGCGTTGGACTGGCGCCGGCGGATATCTCCTCATATCCGCCGGCGCCAACCCCGATAACTCGGAAACTACAGTGACCGTTCCCGGCGTTTATTCGGAAAGCGCCCAAGCGTGGAAGACGGAAAACGGTTCTTTGCTCTTTTCCCGCCCCGGTTGGTCATTGGCGGCCGATGTGGCGACCGACTTGCCGGCAAGCTGGCGCTTTACCTGGTCCACATAAAAGGAATGGGGAGCTCGCCGCCTGTTCTGGCACGCATTTCCGTCGCGAGGCGGTCGATCATTTCTGCGGTATCAAGGGAACGGGCGTCCTTGTCTTCAGACGCTTCCGGCATGGGCATGCTATTCGGTGCCATCATGGCGATCCTCCTCCGGTACAACCAAGGGAGGCTACCACCACCGAATCGATTCTGATATCGCATTTGTTAAGGGCAAGATATTGGGGCCGGTTTTTACCCGAAAATCGTTAATTTCGTGATTTTGATCTAAGGCCACCTTACAACCGGAGGCAGTGACGACAGGATGGACTCGACGTTGCCGCCGGTCTTCAGCCCGAAAATCGTGCCCCGGTCGTAGAGCAGGTTGAACTCCACATAACGGCCGCGGCGGATCAGTTGTTCGTCGCGATCATGCTCAGTCCACGGTCGGTTGAAATTGGCACGGACGATCTTCGGATAGACGAGGTTGAAGGCGCGGCCGACATCCTGGACGAAGGCGAAATCCGCATCCCAGCCGCCTTTTTCCTCGACCGGATGCAGCCAGTCGAAGAAAATGCCGCCGATACCGCGCGCTTCGTTGCGGTGCTTCAGGAAAAAGTAGTCGTCGCACCAGGCCTTGTAACGATCGTAGTCGGCGACCGCCTCGTGGCGCTTGCAGGTGATTTCCATGACCCGGTGGAAGAGCGTGCTGTCGGGGTCCGTCTGGGTACGGCGTCGGTCAAGCATCGGGGTAAGATCAGCGCCGCCGCCGAACCACTGGCTCGAGGTGACCACCATGCGGGTGTTCATGTGGACGGTCGGCACGTTGGGATTGACCGGATGGGCGATCAGCGAAATGCCCGACGCCCAGAAGCGCGGGTCTTCCTCGGCGCCCGGCATCTGGCTGCGGAAATCGGCGGAAAACTCGCCATGGACCGTCGAGGTGTGGACGCCGACCTTTTCGAACACCCGGCCTTCCATCATCGACATCCTGCCGCCGCCGCCAGCCCCGCCGTCGCGCAGCCAGTCCTTGGGCTTGAAGCGTCCGGGTTCCTGATCGGAGAGCGGGCCGGTCAGCTCGTCCTCGAGGCCTTCAAGCGAGGCGCAGATCGTGTCGCGCAGGCTCTCGAACCAGGCTCTCGCCGTCGCCTTCTTGTCTTCGATGTCCTCGGGCAGCCCCTTTGGCAGTACCGGCCGTTCCATGTCTTTATTCCTCTCGCCATCCCCTTGGCGCGATCGCATTTTTCCCATCGGGGATTAGCAGTTCTGGCTTTCGCGAACCATTCCGTCGGTTGTCGCGGGTGGAAAAATGAGACTCGCAAAGCGTGTCGCCGCGCACTATCCTTACCTCATAAACAGGTGCTGATCAGAGGCTTTCATGGCAAAGTTCACACCCCGCCGCTCGACGGGCTGAAACGCAGGATCGACCGCCACCGGCAGGAAAAGGCCGGCGAGCGACAGGGCATGTTCGTGCGGCAGACTTTCGAGCTCTCGCGGGAAGAGGCGCGCGAAAAGGCGCGCGAATGGTTTCACGAATTTCCGAAGGCCGCCTACTGGACCGAAGTGGAAAGCTGGCGCCACTCGAAGGCGACCGCATCGAATTCACCATGCGCCGGCTGCCGACGGCGGATTGATCCGCTCCGTCACTTCGGGTCCTCATAGGTGTAGAGAGCGCACATCTCGTCGCTGCTCTTTGGCGGATTTCTCCCCGTAAACACGGCGATCGCCGACATTCCCTTGGACGACGCCCAGTTCGCGACATAGGTCACGTCGCCCGATCCGCAGAGCCTGGTTGCCGTTTTCGAGTTCCGGATCGGCCGGTTGCGCGACGCGGTAGACCGATGCGGGCACCCGCCTGCCGTTGACGCGAAAATTGTCGGCGACGAGGTCGGAGAATTCGAGGGTTTCCTCGTTCTCGAAGGTGATGCCGAAATCGTCGAGCCAGACATCGCCGGTAACGCTCATCGCCGTCTTGCTGACTGCGGTATAGTGTTCGGCCTCCTGGGCGCAGACGGACGAAGCCATCAGGGCGAGGGCGGCAACAGTCATAGGATAGCAAAGCAGATTGCGCATCTCGGTCTTTCAGGGCTTGGGGCTGGGAAGTACGAAGCTCGATTGCGGAAACATATGCGATCCCCGATGTTTGGCCCATGGGCTTCGATCGGTTTGACATGTGTTTTTCAAAAGATGCTAAACGGGTGGGAGACGGGTGATCCGCCAGATGGCGATCACGCTCAGGCGGCATCCTCCGCCTTGGCGAGAACCGGCGTGAGTTCGAGGCCGAGAGCTTTCATCACCTTCAGGATCGTCGCGAATTCCGGGTTTCCTTCACCGCTGAGCGCCTTGTAAAGGGCCGCGCGGCTCATGCCGACATCGCGGGCGAGTTTGCTCATGTTCTGGGCCCTCGCGACGATGCCGAGGCATTTGGCGATGAAGGCGGGATCGCCGTCTTCAAATGCTGCGATCATGAATTCCTGGATATCTTCGTCACTATTCAGGTGTTCGGCGATGTCGAAGCGGCGCACTTCAATAGCCATTGGTATAATCCTTCCATTCTTTGGCCAGACGTTGGCTTCGACGATATCCTTGGTCTGGCTTCCTTTGTCGCCTCCGCAGAGCAGCAGGACAACAACTTCACCTCTTCGGGTAAAATAGAGGCGATACCCGGGTCCGTAATGGATTCGCATCTCGCTAACGCCGTCGCCGACGGACTTGACGTCACCGAGATTCCCGTCTTCAGCGCGGCTGATACGGCCGAAAATCTTGGTCACCGCGCGCCTATCTCGCAGGCCATCTACCCAGTCATCAAAGACCTTGGTCGAGTATATCGTAAACATCGAGGACTGTACTCTATAGAGTGCAATTTCGCAATCAGCTTAAGCTAAACCTATCCGTGCAATCAACCGGCATCCACCGGCTCTTCCGTCTCCAGCAAGATCGGCCCTGGCCCCTTTTCTCCGAGCACGTCCAGCGGGTTTCTGAGCGGGCAGTCCTGCATCGACAGGCAGCCGCAGCCGATGCAGCCGGTCAGGTGGTCGCGCAGTGCCGTGAGGCTGGCTATCCGCGCGTCGAGCCTGGTGCTTCCAGGTTTGCGAAAGGCGCTGCCAGTCCTTCGCCGTCAGCGGCCGGTCGTGCGGCAGGACGGACAGCGCCTCGGCGATGTCGGCAAGCGGTATGCCGGTTTTCTGCGCCACCTTGATGACCGCGACCCGGCGCAGCACGACGCGCGGATAACGGCGCTGGTTGCCGCGGTTGCGGCGGCTCTGGATTAGACCCTTGGTCTCGTAGAAATGCAGGGTCGAGACCGCGACACCGCTGCGTGTCGCCACTTCGCCGACCGTCAGTTCGAGCTCCGGCCTGGCACCTGGATTTTTCTGTGTCACTGCTGTTGACCTCAATATTACTTGAGGTTTTATAGCAGAGGCTTCCTGAAAGAAAACCGGAGCCTAGGTCAATGAAGAAGAAAAACCCGTCTGCCGCAGTGCCTCGCCTGATATCATTGCCGCCGACATGGCGACGTTGATGGAGCGCTGGCCTTCCACCATCGGGATGAGGATGCGGGCGTCGGCTGCCTCGTGCACATGGTCCGGCACGCCGGCGCTTTCGCGGCCGAAGAGGAGGATATCGTCCGGGCGGAACGCGAAGCTCGTATAGGGCAGGGCGGCCTTGGTGGAGGCCAGCACGACGCGGCGGCCATTCTCCCTGCGCCATTCGTCGAAGCGCGGCCAGTTGACGTGGCGGGCCAGGGTGACGCTCTCCAGATAGTCCATGCCGGAGCGCTTCAGGTTCCGGTCGGAAATGTCGAACCCCGCCGGCTCTATAATATCGACAGAAAGGCCGAGGCAGGCGGCGAGCCTCAGGATCGTGCCGGTATTGCCGGCAATATCCGGCTGATAGAGGGCGATGCGCAGGCCAGGGGGAACGTTGCTCATAGGCTGTCCTTACGGGAAACCGGTGTCCGATCTCAAGCCCTTTCGATGCACGGCATGGCTGTGACGATCGGGCAACAGAAGAGACCTGGGCGATCGTTACAAGTCGATTTGCTCTTTTCAATTCGTGTTCGAGACGGTAGAAAGCTCGCGTACTTAACGCCAACTCAAGGAGGCCTACATGGATATGACCGTGCTTTCGCGCCTCCGCTGCCGGATTATTGTGTTTCTGGCCTAGGCGTTTCGCGGTTTCTCGCAAACTTTTCCCTCTCTGATCCGTTACGTGGCCGACATCCGGCCTCGATATCCCAAGTTTTTATCGCCCGATTCCGGCCGCCTTGCGCCCCGAGCCGGCGCGACAATCCGCTTTACGGAGCTTTTCATGTTTTCGTGGTTCGAACGGCGCGTTGATCCCTATCCGGACGAAGCGCCCGCACTACCGCCCTCCGGCCTTGCGGCCTTCCTGTGGCACTATACCAAGCCGGTCTGGCCGTGGGTCGTCATCATGCCGACCTGCACGATGCTGATCGCGATTGGCGAAGTGGCGCTGTTCCAGTTTCTCGGCGATATCGTCGATTGGCTGACCAATGCCGATCGGACGACCTTCCTCGACCGGGAAGGGCCAAAACTGTTCTTCATGGCCTTCGTGGTGCTGATCGGCCTGCCGGTGGTGGCGACGCTCAACTCGCTTATCATGCACCAGATCCTGATGGGCAATTTCCCGATGATCGCGCGCTGGCAGATGCACCGCTTTCTGCTACGCCACTCGATGACGTTCTTCGCCAACGAGTTTGCCGGCCGCGTCTCGACCAAGGTTATGCAGACATCGCTCGCGATCCGCGAAACGGTGATGAAGGTGCTCGACGTGTTCGTCTACGTCTTCACCTATTTCATCTCGATGATCGCGGTCGTGGCGGCAGCGGACCTGCGCCTTGCGGTGCCGCTGGTGCTCTGGATCGTCTTCTATTCGACCACCGTCGCCTATTACGTGCCGCGTCTGAGGAAGATCTCGGCGGAACAGGCCGATGCGCGCTCGATGATGACCGGCCGCGTCGTGGACAGCTATACCAACATCGCCACCGTCAAGCTCTTCTCGCATGCGGGTAGGGAGGAGACCTATGCGCGCGACGCCATGGATGTCTTCCTGAAGACCGTGCATGCGCAGATGCGCAAGGTGACTGCTTTTCAGGTGCTCGTCTACTTCTACAACTGTGCGGCGCTGTTTGCCGTCGGCGCGCTGTCGATCTGGTTCTGGCTTGACAGTGCCATCTCGATCGGGGCGATCGCCATCGCCATCGGCCTTGCGATGCGCATCAACGGCATGTCGCAATGGGTGATGTGGGAAGTCTCGGCGCTGTTTGAAAATATCGGCACCGTCTATGACGGCATGTCGATGATGACCAAGGCGCATGACGTGGTGGACCAGAAGAGCGCTTCGACACTGACCGCGAAGAAGGGCCATATCCGCTACGACAATGTCCATTTCCACTATGGCAAGAGCAAGGGCGTCATCGAAGGCCTGACGCTCGATATCCCGGCAGGCCAGAAGATCGGTCTGGTCGGCCGCTCCGGCGCCGGCAAGACGACGCTGATGAACCTGCTGTTGCGCTTCTACGATCTGGAAGGCGGCCGCATCACCATCGACGGCCAGGACATCTCGACGGTGACGCAGGATAGCCTGCGCGCGCTGATTGGCGTCGTCACCCAGGATACGTCGCTGCTGCATCGGTCGATCCGCGACAACATCGCTTATGGCAAGCCGGATGCGACCGACGCGGATATCATCGAGGCCGCAAAGCGTGCGAATGCGTGGGACTTTATCGATGGGCTCGCCGACATGCAGGGACGAAAGGGTCTCGACGCGCATGTGGGCGAACGCGGGGTGAAGCTCTCCGGCGGCCAGCGGCAGCGTATCGCGATCGCTCGCGTCTTCCTGAAGGACGCGCCGATCCTGGTGCTTGACGAGGCGACATCGGCGCTCGATTCGGAAGTCGAAGCGGCGATCCAGGAGAACCTGTTTGCGCTGATGGAAGGCAAGACGGTGATCGCGATTGCCCACCGGCTATCGACGCTGACCGAAATGGACCGGCTGATCGTTCTCGACCGCGGCCGGATCATCGAGGCAGGCACGCATCGCGAACTGGTCGCGACCGGCGGCATCTATGCGGACCTCTGGAACCGCCAGTCCGGCGGCTTCATAGGCCATGACGATGTGATCGAGGAAGAGGCGGCGGAGTAATCCGCTGCCCGTCCCTTTTCTCGCTCTGACGCAGGTCTTCCCTGGCATGCTTCCGCCGAATTCAGATTCGGTTTTCGCGGGTGTGCCAGAGACGAAGAAGAAAAATCATCTCGCCTTGTATCTCGTATCGCAACTCGTAGTCACCGATCAGAAGGCGCCGGATTTCACGCGGTGCGAACTCATCCAGCCTTTCGCCAAGCCGCGGATGCTGGATTAGTTTCTTGGGTGCCGCGGCCAGGTTTTGAGCCGTGCGCGCCGCCGCTGGGGCGTTCACCGCAGCCAGAAAATCATGAAGGCGGTTGAGATCGGACACCGCCTTTGCCGACCATTTTAGTTCCATCAGAGGGGACGTGGCAGAGGTTTGTCAGTTCCGAGGCTAGAGGCCCATTTTTCGACCTCCTCCTGATCGACCACGTTTCCCTCATCGACGTCCACCATTGCTTCCAGTGTCAGACGTCGCCGCTCCTCTTCCAGCTCGATCCAGTTGGCAAGCGCTTGCTTGACGATCCAGCCCCTCGATCGTTCCAAGCGGTTTGCCAGTTCGTCCACTTTCTCAGCCAGCTGAGCCGGCACATGTGCAGTCAGAACACGGGTTTCCATGGGAACTCCTTTGGAGCAATCATAGTGATTTACATTGATTATGTCCAACTGCGACGAAAGCCCGCCTACCGCGGTTTTACATTAAGAAAATGTAAGCCGCCGCCCGGCCGCTTTTGCTTTGCCCACAATCAGAATCCGCCTATATCCGGGGCATGTTGAAACCGGTCTTCCGCATCTTCGAAAGCTTTATCAAGCCGTTTGCGAGGCGGGACGACCTGAAGCCGCCCGTGGGTCTCATCGGCTTCGTCTGGTTCTATGTGAGCCAGGCAAAACTTCCCTTCTTCGCCATGCTGGTGCTCGGCGGGCTTGCGGCCGGTGTCGAGGCGGCGATGTTCTGGTATGTCGGCCGGCTGGTCGATATCCTCGACACGACGAAGCCCGCCGACGGATGGTCGGGGCTGCTCGCCAATCATGGGACTGAGTTGGTGGTCATGGCCCTGGTGGTCGGTATCGGCCGCTTTTTGATCGGGCTGATGACGGCGCTGGTGGATCAGCAGATCATCACCCCCGGTTTCTACAACCTGGTGCGCTGGCAGTCGTACATCCACGTATCGCGCCAGTCGCTCTCCTTCTTCCAGAACGACTTTTCCGGCCGGATCGTCACCAAGGTCTGGTCGGCCGGCCAGGCAACCGGCGACGTCCTGACCTCCTTCATGGAAAGCGTCTGGTTCGTCGGCATCTATTCTGTCTCGACCATCGCGCTGGTCGCCGGCCTCGACTGGCGGCTCGCGGTCGTGGTCGTCGCGTGGCTCGCCATCTTCGCGGTCCTCGCCCGCCATTACGTGCCGCGCATCCGCGAGCATTCGAAGGCATCCGCCGAAGCCGGGTCGATGATCAGCGGCCGTATGGTCGATGCCTATTCGAACATCCAGACGCTCCGGCTGTTCGGCCGCGACGAGGCGAACGACCGTTACATGCTGTCGGGCTTCGAGAGCTTCCAGGACACGATCATCGCGTTTACGCGGCTGCTCACCAGCGTCCGTGCCTCGATGGCCTTTCTCTCCGGCACGATGATCGTCACCATGGCGGCGATGAGCGTGCATCTGTGGCTCTCCGGCCTGATCTCCTCGGGTGCGGTCGCCTTCACCATGGCGCTGATGCTGCGGCTGAATTTTCTGCTCGGCCGGCTGATGACGCAGTTGAACGGCATCATGCGCAATATCGGCACGATCCAGAATTCGGCCGAGCCTGATCTCGCAGCCGATCGGGCTGGTGGATGCGCCCAATGCGACGCAGCTGGTCGTCAAGCGCCCGGAAATCCGCTTCGAGAATGTCAGTTTTCACTACGGCAAGGCGAAGGGCGTCATCGACAACCTGTCGCTCACCATCCGGCCGGGCGAAAAGCTCGGCATCGTCGGGCGTTCGGGCGCCGGCAAGTCGACCTCGTCAACCTGCTCCTGCGGTTCTACGATCTCGAAGGTGGCCGTATTTTGATCGACGGGCAGGACATCGCCAAGGCGACCCAGGAATCGCTGCGCGCCCAGATCGGCATGGTGACGCAGGACACCTCGCTGCTGCACCGGTCGATCCGCGACAATATCCTGTTCGGCCGACCCGACGCGACCGAGGCGCAGCTCGTCGAGGCGGCGCGCAAAGCGGAGGCCGATACGTTCATCGCAGCCCTCGAGGACCAGCGCGGCCGCAAGGGTTTTGATGCGCATGTCGGCGAGCGCGGCGTCAAGCTCTCGGGCGGTCAGCGTCAGCGCGTGGCGATCGCCCGGGTGATGATCAAGGACGCGCCGATCCTGGTGCTCGACGAGGCGACCTCGGCGCTCGATTCGGAGGTGGAAGCGGCGATTCAGTCGAACCTGGAGCGGTTGATGCATGGCAAGACCGTGCTCGCCATCGCCCACCGGCTTTCGACCATCGCAGCGCTCGACCGCCTCATCGTCATGGACAAGGGCCGGATCATCGAGGACGGTACCCATAACGAGCTGATTGCGCGGGGAGGGCTCTATTCGGAGCTCTGGGCAAGGCAGTCCGGCGGCTTTCTCGCCGCGGATGCTGCCCAATAATCTTCCGGCTCACTGCCCAGTGATGGCGATTTCGGCGATCAGCCCGTAGTGGTTCGAGCCATGCGCCGTGGGAATGCGCGTCAGCGATTTTATCTTCAGCGGCGCCCGCGCATAGACGTGGTCGATCGGCAGGCCAAACATGCCCGCCCGGATCGGCCAGGTGACCGGCTCCGATCCGGCCGTCGCCAGGTCGGTATTGTTGAGGAACCGGCGCATGTTCGGCGCGAGACTCGACGCGTTGAAATCACCCGACAGCAGCAGGGGGCCGGTCGTTTCAGTGATCGCCAGGGCAGCGTGGTTCAATTCCAGCGAATGGAAATTGTCGAAATAGGGCTTGGTCGTATGCATGCCGACGAAGTTGATCTGCCGGCCGGCGACCGTCACCTTCGCAAGGATGAAGCGATCCGGGAAGATGTCGCTCAGCGACTGTACGACGGGCGCCTCGATCGGCACTTTGGAGAGCATCAGCTGGTCGCAATCCTCGATCAGCACGCCGCAGCCGACCCGGTAGGGATAGGTTTTTGCGAGCTCGTCCATGTAGACCCGGAGCGGTGCTGCTTCCATGATGTTGACGAGGTCGGCGCCGGAAGACCGGATCGTGCGGACAATATCTTCGGCGTTTTCGAAATTGTCGTTGAGGATGTTGAAGGACATCAGCCGGAAGGTCGGCGCATTGGCATCGGCTGCCGTCATCGGTGCGGCGAACTCGCGGCTCATCAGCACGCCATGGCCGGTGAAGAGCAGCGAGACGGCAAACAGCAGCCAGACGACGAAGTGACGCTTGACGAGAAGTGCGACGACCATGGCCGCCACGCAGGCCGCTGCCGCGTGCAGCTGCAGGCTGTAAAGCGTTCCCAGGGTCCAGTGGGGGTGGATGTAACGCGTCCCGATCGCCATCAGCACGAGCGACACGATGACGCAGATGGCAACCGATAGTGTTTGTCTCATTCGGGTCTGTCCGGGGCGGCTGCCTTCTGGCGTGCGCTTGGCCTAACATGAGGCCCGATTTGTTGCAATGCGGCACAGGGTAAGGCGGTTAACGGGAAGCGCGCCATCCCCGCCGTTTTCCCGGAAAAAGGCTTGGTTTTTCGGGGCCGATCGCACCGTTCAGCGCCATGTTTCGCGGGCCTGTGCTCTGCCTGACACGGTGGTCCGCAACCCTTCGGGTTTTCCCGCCACAAACTGGCTGCAGCCCCTTGCCAAGGCTGGACATATTTTGCGATCAAGCATAGAACGCGCCGGATTGTCGGGGAATCTATGGTCGAATTGTGTTCAACCGAGATCGCCGGGACGGGGGCAGGGCGGTTTCCGCAAATTGCGTGAGAAGGATGATTGAGCCGTGAGCGAGCACGACACACATAGCGAAACACTGGGCGAGCCCACTCGCCGTGATTTCCTTTACCTGACGACCGGTATGGCCGGCGCCGTCGGCGCTGTTTCCGTGGCATGGCCCTTTATCGACCAGATGCGTCCGGACGCATCGACGCTGGCGCTCGCCTCGATCGAAGTGAATGTCGCTGCCCTGCAGCCGGGCATGTCGCTGACGGTCAAGTGGCGCGGCAAGCCGGTGTTCATCCGCAACCGCACCCCGGAAGAAATCAAGGCTGCCGCCGACGTGCCGATGGCCGAACTCAAGGATCCGGTCGCCCGTAACGCCAACCTGGCGCCCGATGCGAAGGCGACCGGCATCGACCGCTCCGGCGGCGCCGGCAAGGAAAACTGGATCGTGATGATCGGCTCCTGCACCCATCTCGGCTGCGTGCCGCTCGGCCAGTCCGGCGAATACAATGGATGGTTCTGTCCGTGCCACGGGTCGGTCTACGATACGGCTGGCCGTATCCGCAAAGGCCCGGCCCCGGAGAACCTCGCCATTCCGACTTTCAGTTTTAAGTCCGATACAGTTATCCAGATCGGGTGAGGGGATAGATACTTATGAGCGGTCATTCCACATACCAGCCATCGACCGGCATCGAGAAGTGGATCGATTCGCGGCTTCCGTTGCCGCGCATGATCCATGACAGCTTCGTCTCCTATCCCGTCCCCCGCAACCTGAACTACGCCTACACCTTTGGTGCCATGCTGTCGGTCATGCTGATCGTCCAGATCCTGACCGGTGTCGTGCTTGCCATGCACTACGTCGCTTCGACGGGCGCCGCCTTCGACTCGGTCGAAAAGATCATGCGCGACGTCAATCACGGCTGGCTGCTGCGTTACATGCATGCCAACGGTGCATCGTTCTTCTTCGTCGCCGTCTATCTCCACATCGCCCGAGGCCTCTACTACGGCTCCTACAAGGCGCCCCGCGAAATCCTCTGGATCCTCGGCGTGGTGATCTACCTTCTGATGATGGCGACGGGTTTCATGGGCTACGTCCTGCCCTGGGGTCAGATGTCCTTCTGGGGCGCGACCGTCATCACCGGCTTCTTCTCGGCCTTCCCGCTGGTCGGCGAGTGGATCCAGCAGTTCCTGCTCGGCGGCTTCGCTGTCGATCAGCCCACGCTGAACCGCTTCTTCTCGCTGCACTACCTGCTGCCCTTCATGATCGCCGGCGTCGTCGTCCTGCACATCTGGGCGCTGCATGTCACCGGTCAGACCAACCCGACCGGCGTCGAAGTCAAGACCAAGACCGACACCGTCGCCTTCACGCCCTATGCGACGATGAAGGATGCGCTCGGCGTTTCCGTGTTCCTGATCGTCTACGCCTGGTTCGTCTTCTACATGCCGAACTTCCTCGGCCATCCGGACAACTACATCCCGGCTGACGCCCTGAAGACCCCCGCCCACATCGTTCCGGAATGGTATTACCTGCCGTTCTACGCGATGCTGCGCGCCATCACTTTCAATGTCGGTCCGATCGATTCCAAGCTCGGCGGCGTGCTGGTGATGTTCGGCTCGATCATCATCCTGTTCTTCCTGCCCTGGCTCGACACGTCGAAGGTCCGCTCGGCAGTCTATCGTCCCTGGTACAAGCTGTTCTTCTGGCTGTTCGTCGCCAATGCGATCATGCTCGGCTGGCTCGGCTCCCAGCCGGCGGAAGGCGTGTTCACGCTGATGTCGCAGTTCGGCACCGTCTACTACTTCGGCTTCTTCCTGGTGATCATGCCGTTGCTCGGCCTGTTCGAAACGCCGAGGCGCATTCCGAACTCCATCACGGAAGCGGTTCTTGAAAAGAAGAACGGCAAATCCGCCGAAGCCCGCGCCTGACGCCTGCGACCGAGAGGGATTAGAATTATGAACAAGCTTGTTACAAGCCTCGTCTCGCTGGCCTTCGTGGCGGGAATGGGCGTTGCCTCGGCCATTGCGCAGGAAAACCATGCTGCGGCACCGGCTGAACATTCGGAAACGCCGCATTTTCCGATCAACCACCCCAAGGAAACCGACTGGAGCTTTGCAGGTCCGTTCGGCCATTATGACAAGGGCCAGTTGCAGCGCGGCCTGAAGGTCTACACGGAAGTCTGTTCCGCCTGCCACTCGATGCGCCTCGTCTCCTTCCGCACGCTGGAAGGCCTCGGTTATTCGGAAGCCCAGGTGAAGGCGTTCGCGGCCAACTACAAGGTCCAGGACGGCCCGAACGACGAGGGCGAAATGTTCGAACGCACTGCCGTGCCGTCCGACTATTTCCCGTCGCCGTTCGCCAATGCCCAGGCTGCCGCTGCAGCCAATAACGGCGCAGCACCGCCGGACATGTCGCTGCTCGCCAAGGCTCGCGGCGTCACTCGCGGCTTCCCGCAGTTCGTCTTCGACATGTTCACCCAGTACCAGCAGGGCGGACCGGATTACATCCATTCGCTGCTGACCGGTTACCGGGAACCGCCTGCTGGCGTCGAGGTTGCTCCGGGCACGCATTACAATCCGTACTTCGCCAGTGCCGCAGCACTCGCCATGGCTCCGCCGCTCAGCGGCGACCAGGTGACCTATGAGGATGGTTCGCCGCAGACGGTCGATCAGTACGCCAAGGACGTCTCGGCCTTCCTGATGTGGGCAGCCGAACCGCATCTCGAAGAGCGCAAGCGCACCGGTTTCATGGTAATGATTTTCCTGGTGATCTTCACCGGCCTGATCTACCTGACCAAGAAGTCGGTCTATGCCAGCAAGGAACACTGAGGTCTTTACCTCATGATGTGAAAAAAGCGGGGCTTCGGCTCCGCTTTTTGTTGGGAGGACGGGCTATCAGTTGATAGGCTCGTTTCCTGTTCCTGCCGCCAATCGTTTGGGTCACATGTCTTTGAAAACCGATCTCTCCGCCGCCATACGCTCCATTCCGGATTATCCGAAGCCCGGCATCATCTTTCGCGACATCACCACGCTGCTCGGCGATGCCACTGCCTTCGGCCAAGCAGTAGACGAGTTGGTGGCGCCCTATGCAGATCTCGGCGTCGATAAGATCGCCGGTATCGAGGCGCGGGGCTTCATCCTCGGCGGAGCGCTGGCGCACCAGCTGAAGGCCGGCTTCGTGCCGATCCGCAAGAAGGGCAAGCTGCCGCACCAGACGGTGCGGATGGCCTACAGCCTGGAATACGGCACCGACGAGATGGAGATCCATGTGGACGCGGTGAAGGTCGGCCAGAAGGTGATCCTGACCGACGACCTGATCGCGACAGGCGGCACGGCGGAAGGTGCCGTGAAGCTGCTGCGCCAGCTCGGCGCCGAAATCGTCTCGGCGTGCTTCGTCATCGACCTGCCGGATCTCGGCGGTCGCAGGAAGCTCGAAGAACTCGGCGTGGAGGTGAGGACGCTGGTAGAGTTTGCGGGGCACTGAGATCGCGGGCATGAAACGGGGCAGGCGAGGGAGCCTGCCCGAAGGCCCTCACACGAATTCCAGCACCGTGCCTTCGTAGCGCATCACCGTCTCGCCATGCTGGTTCACGCCGTCGCAGACGGTCATGTTGATGAAGGTGCCGGGGCGGGAGGTGAGCGGCCGGCTTTCGGTGAGCGTCACCGAATAGGTGATGCTGTCGCCGGCATAGACCGGTTTCAGCCACTGCAGCTTCTTAAAGCCGGCCGAAGGCCCAAGCTTGGGGGCGACAATGCCCTCGCTTTCGAGGCGCGCCACCTCGGCCTTCCAATAGGCGATATAGGTCTTCATCCAACCCGCGCAGGTGTGCCAGCCGGAGGCGCAGAGAGCACCGAAGACGTAGTTCTTCGCGGCTTCCGGATCCACGTGAAAGGGCTGCGGATCGAATTTCTTCGCGTAGCGGACGATGTCCTCGGCGGTGAAGAGAAGTGTGCCGGTGATCACCCTGGTGCCCGGCGGGCGGAGCTCGATCAGTCTCATGCAGCATTCTCCTGCGCGTCGCGCAGGCGCATCATGATCGGGTTCTCGCCGCGCATGACGATCTCGCCGCGCTGATTTTCCACCTCGTGCAGGAATTTCACAATGCCGATGCCGGGGCGGGAGCGGAGGGCGCGGGATTCGAGCACGGTCGACCGGCCCGACAGAATGTCGCCGGCGAGAACCGGCCTCTTCCATTCCATGAACTCGATGCCGGGCGAACCTTCAGACGAGGAGCGGGACAGCCAGCCGTCGAACATCATCCGCATGAACATGCTCGCCGTATGCCAGCCCGAGGCCGACAAGCCGCCGAGGATGCTCGCCTTGCCGGCTGCTTCATCGAGGTGCATGGGCTGCGGATCGAACTCGGCGGCGAATTCGACGATCTCGTCGGCCGACACCTGCTTTTCCGTGAGCGGGAAAACCCGCCCGATCGAAAAGTCTTCGAAATAATATGCAGCTTCCGTCATGTGGCCCTCCCGCCGGAACGTGGCGCGATGCGCCACGCTTCAAGTTCTTGTGTGCGACATGCGTCGCTCAGGTATTGAAGCGGAAGTGGATGACGTCGCCGTCCTGGACGACATATTCCTTGCCTTCGTCGCGGCCCTTGCCGGCTTCCTTGGCGCCGACTTCACCCTTGAAGGTGATGTAGTCGTCATAGGAGATGGTGAAGGCGCGGATGAAGCCGCGTTCGAAATCGGTATGGATGACGCCGGCGGCGGCGGGTGCTTTGGTGCCGCGCCGAATAGTCCAGGCGCGGGTTTCCTTCGGGCCGACCGTGAAATAGGTGATCAGGTCGAGCAGGTGGTAACCGGCGCGGATCAGCCGGTCGAGACCGGCTTCCTCAAGGCCGAGGGCCGACAGGAATTCCTTGGATTCCTCTTCCGGAAGCTGCGCCACCTCGGATTCGATCGCGGCCGAGATGATCACGCATTCGGCGCCCTGTTCCTTGGCCATGGCGGCGACGGCTTCCGTATGCTGGTTGCCGGTCGAGGCGTCGGCCTCCGCGACGTTGCAGACGTAGAGAACCGGATGCGAGGTCAGGAGGTTGAGGCCCTTGAGGATCTCGATCTCTTCGGGTGCCAGCGTCTTCAGAAGAAGGCGGGCGGGTTTGCCTTCGTTCAGCAGCTTGACGACGGCTTCCATCACCGGGAGTTGAGCGACGGATTCCTTGTCCTTGCTGGCGGCACGCTTGCGGGTCTGCTCGACGCGGCGTTCCAGGCTTTCGAGGTCGGCGAGCATCAGCTCGGTCTCGATCGTGTCGGCATCGCCGACCGGATTGATCTTGCCTTCGACATGGGTGATGTCGTCGTCCTCGAAGCAGCGCAGCACATGCACGACCGCATCGACTTCGCGGATATTGGCGAGGAACTTGTTGCCGAGGCCTTCACCCTTCGATGCGCCGCGCACCAGGCCGGCGATATCCACGAAGGAGATGCGGGTCGGGATGATTTCCTTGGAGCCGGCGATCGCCGCCAGCTTCTGCATGCGCGGATCGGGAACCGCGACTTCGCCGGTGTTCGGCTCGATCGTGCAGAACGGATAATTCGCCGCCTGGGCAGCCGCCGTCTTGGTGAGCGCATTGAAGAGAGTGGACTTGCCGACATTCGGCAGGCCCACGATACCGCATTTGAAACCCATGGGTCCGGACCCTGTATCTGAAGAAATTTCGTTGTTGTGGCTATGGGGGAAAGTGCCGGGGCGGTCAAGGCTCTGCTGTCAGACGATCCTTGCATGTAAGGCATATTTGCCTTACATTGAACCGGTGGGAGAATGACCATGGTTAGATTGAAAGTCACAGCAAAGGGGCAGGTTACCTTGAAAAAGGAGGTTCTTGATCATCTTGGTATCAAGCCTGGGGATGAGATCGATGTCGATCTCCAGCCGAAGCGCCAGGCCATGATCCATCCGATTTCCGGCAAACTCCCGATCGAAAGCGTCTTCGGAATGTTCAAGAACACGACAGGCAAGAGTTATTCGATCGAGGAAATCAACGAGGCAATTGCAGCAGGTTACGCCGGTGAGGCGGATCTATGAGCCTGATCGTCGATACCAATATCCTTTTGAGGGCCATGATCGTCGATCATGACGTCGAGAGCCCGAAGGCGCAGGCTCTGTTGGCTTCGAACGAAGTAACCATTTCCAACCAGACCCTTTGCGAAATGGTGTGGGTTCTTCGGCGGCTCTATAAGAAAAGTCAGGGCGATCTCGTGACGGCAATCCGCACGTGGATGAGCGTCAAGACCGTCGCGCTCGATCGCGCTGCGGTCGAAGCCGGTCTCACATTCCTGGAAGCTGGAGGCGATTTCGCCGACGGCGTCATCGAGTTCGAAGGCCGGAAACTGGGTGGCGATACTTTTGTGACCTTCGACAAACGTGCCGCCTCGATCGTCCGCGCAAAGGGCCGCGATTGCCTGCTGCTTTCCGACGCCGGCTGACCTGCCGTCCCCAATCCGGTTGCTTGAAATTTCCGCATTGCAGTGCGATATAGCGCCCATGCTTGCCGCAGAGGCCTTTGTCATCAGGAAACGCCGATGGCCGAAAACACTACCGTAAAACCGAAGACGACGACCAAGACCAAGCTGGAGCGGCCGAAGCTCTACAAGGTCCTGCTCGTCAATGACGACTATACGCCGCGTGAATTCGTGACCATGGTGCTGAAGGCCGTGTTTCGGATGAGCGAGGAAACCGGCTACCGGGTGATGCTGACCGCGCACAAGATGGGTCTGGCGGTCGTCGTCGTCTGTACCAGGGACATCGCCGAGACCAAGGCCAAGGAAGCGATCGACCTTGCCAAGGAGGCCGGATTCCCGCTGATGTTCATCACCGAGCCCGAGGAATAGTTACTTCCTCTTTTTCCCCGCATTTACGCCGAGCGCCTCGGCGCTGATCCAGAAGACGGCGTCCTGGGATTCGGCCGTTTCGAGCCAGAGGAAGTCGAGGTCGGGGAATTCTTCCTCCAGGATCTCGCGGCCCGAGCCGATTTCGCAGATCATCCCGCCTTCCGGATTCAGATGTTTCGGCGCTTCCTCCAACAGCCGACGGACGATGTCGAGCCCGTCCACGCCGCCATCGAAGGCCATGGCCGGCTCGGAGCGGAACTCCTCCGGAAAACCTTCCATCGCCTCGTGATCCACATAGGGCGGATTGGTGATGATCAGATCGTATTTCCGGTTGGCGAGCGGCGCGAAGAGATCGCCCTGGTGAAGAGCCAGCTGATCTTCCACGCCATGCTCGGCGACATTGAGCTTGGCGACTTCCAGCGCATCCGACGACAGATCGACCGCATCGACCGCGGCATTCGGGAAGAATTTCGCAGCGAGGACGGCAAGGCATCCCGATCCCGTGCAGATATCGACGGCGCTTTCGACGCTCAACGGATCGGGAAGGAAGGTGGAGCCGTTCTCGCTCAGATATTCGCTGAACAGGATTTCGCCGATATGCGAACGGGGCACGATGACCCGTTCATCGACGAGGAAACGGACACCCTGGATATAGGCGTGGCCCGTGAGGTAGGACGTGGGCTTGCGGGTCGTAACGCGGGCGTCGATCCGTTCGGCGAGCACCTTGCGTTCCGAAGGCAGCAGCCGCGCGTCGAGAAACGGATCGAGCGCGTCGATCGGCAGGTCGAGGCTGTCGAGGATCAGGAAGGCGGCATCGTCACCCGCCGTCGTGGTGCCGTGGCCGTAGCTGAGGTTTGCGGCATTGAAGCGAGAGATGGCGTAACGCCAGTAGTCGCGAAGGGTGACGAGTTCGCCGGTGATCGCATCGATATTCGAGGTTTTGGTCATGTCGCGCTTCTGGTCCTGGTCTTTCATTCCTGCGGGCGTTTCGCCCTTCATTCGCCCTTGCCGCCGAACATCTTCTTCAGCATCTCGGCCATCGGGCCTGATGTCGGCAGGTTCGGCTTGCCGCCACCGCGAGCCTGATGGATATGCGATTGCCCGGCCGGCTTGGCGACAGGCTTCTTCTCTGCCTTAGCCGGCTTTTCCTCGTCCGGCTTGCCGCCGACGGCGAGCGCCAGCTTGTTCATCAGCTGTGAATCCTCACCCTTCACCAGCATCTCGGCATTGTCGGCGAGCGCGTCGAGGAGAGGGAGAGCCAGGTCTGATCGACCTTGGCGAAATCGCCGAGCACGTGGTTGTGGACGAGTTCCTTCGAGCCCGGATGGCCGATGCCGAGGCGCAGCCTGCGGTATTCCCGCCCGCAATGGGCGTCGAGCGACTTGACGCCGTTATGGCCGCCATGGCCGCCGCCCGTCTTGATGCGGGCCTTGGCCGCGGGCAGGTCGAGTTCGTCGTAGATGGCGACGATGTTTTCCGGGCCGAGCTTGTAGAAGCGCATTGCTTTGCCCACCGCTTCGCCGGAGAGGTTCATGAAGGTCTGCGGCTTGATCAGCAGCACCTTTTCGCCGGCGAGCTCGCCTTCCGAGATCAGCGCCTTGAACTTCTTCGACCAGGGCGAAAAGCCGGGGCGGCGCTGGATCGCGTCCACCGCCATGAAGCCGATATTGTGGCGGTTGCCCGCATATTGGGAACCGGGATTGCCGAGGCCGGCGATGATGAGCATGGAGACGTCCATCCTTGACTGCTGGCTTTCACCACCGCGAAACGCCGGCAAAGTCAACCGGTTTCGACGCCGGGAGCACCTATTGGGGCTCGCCGATGCCATAACGTTTGAGGATCGCGTTCTGGACGCCGTCCTTGATGAGGCGGTCGAGGCCTGTCTGCATCCTGGCGATCAGGTCGTCGGGTACATCCGGGTTACAGGCAATGCCGAGATGCTGTTCGGAGAACAGGACGACCTTTTCGATCGGCGTTCCGTCCGTCTTCAGCTTTTGGTAGACGCCTTCCGACATGGGCATCATGTCGATGCGGTCCTGCAGCAGTTTTCTGAGCGTCGTGTCGATGTCGGCGCTGAGATCGATCTTCGGGAAACCGAAGCTCTTCAGAAGCCCCTCGGTATAGTCGGCGCGGTGGGTGCCGACCGTATATTGCTTGGCCTCGTCCAGGGTGGCGGCCGCGATTTTCGCGCCCGCATGACGGACGAGGATGTTGCGATCGATGAAAAGGGCACGACCCATTTGAAACGCCGCTCGCGTTCAGGCGTGCGGGCGGCGGCGAAGACGCAGTGCATGGACTGCGTCTCGGCCACGGCGATGGCACGGGCCCAGGGCATGATCTCCAGCGTGTAGGGCGCACCGGCGTCCCGCATGATGATCTCGACCTGGTCGATGCCGACGCCGCGGTAGTTGCCGCCCGGCTCCTGATAGCTGAAGGGCGGGTAGGACTCCGTCGAAAAGGAGACGGGTTGCTGGGCATGGGCGCCTGCCGCAAGGCTGAGGCTGGCAAGAAGCGGCGCTGCGATTTTCATCTGTCCCCCTTCCAAACGCGCATGTTGTTGTCATTTCTGACCCAGCATCTGGTCCGGAGGTGAGGGTTTCTCAGCTCGCCATGGACTCGATTTCGGCCTGCCGGGCGGAGAGGGCCGAGATCAATTCGGAGATTTCGCGGGGCCTGGAGAAAAGATAGCCCTGAGCGTAGTCGATGCCTATTTGCTGCAGCAACGAGCGCTGTTCTTCCGTTTCGACGCCTTCGGCGACGACCTTGCAATTCATCTTGTGAGAAATAGCACTGATGCCTTCGACAAGCATCCTGTTCTTACTGCCTATGTCACCGGCCTGCTCGGTCAGTGAACGGATGAAGGACTGGTCAATCTTGACGATATCGACCGGGAAACGGCTCATATAACTCAGCGACGAGTAGCCGGTGCCGAAATCGTCCAGCGCGATGCGGCAGCCGAAGCGATGGATCTCGTTGAGGATGGTGCGGATCTCGGGATTGTCGTGCATCAGCACGGCTTCGGTGATTTCCACCACCAGGCGCGACGGGCCGATGCCGTAGCGGCCCAGCAGGCCGGCAAGGCGGGCCGGCAGGCCGGGCTCGAACTGCAGCGGCGAAAAATTGACCGCGACATAGGTCTCGCCCATGCCGGGCAGGCGGGAGACACGGGCGAGGTTGGCCATCGCGTCTTCCAGGATGAGATTGCCGATCTGGCCGATCGAACCGGTCTCCTCGGCGACGCAGATGATGCCGGCCGGCGACATCAACCCCTTGCGGGGATGGCGCATGCGCATCAGGGCCTCGAAGCCTGACGGAATGCCGGTCTCGATATCGACGATCGGCTGGAAATGCGCCTCGAACCAGCTTGCGGCGATGCCGACTTCGATGTCGCTCTCGATCTCGGCCCGTTCCCGCGTCTGGTCGAGAATGGCGGGATCGTAGACCTGCGCGCCGTTCTTGCCGTCACGCTTGCGCGCATACATGGCCATGTCGGATTTCTGAAGCAGCTCGGCAGCGCTGGCGGCATGGCTCGGATAGAAGGCAAGGCCGATACTGGCGCTTAACCGCACGCCGGTGCCCTGGACCCGGAAGGGGACCTCGAACATATCGACGATCTTCTGGCTGAGCTCCGTGGCGCGGCGTTCGGCGCCTTCCCGGTGATCAGGATGGCGAACTCGTCGCCGCCGAGGCGCGACGCGGTATCGCTGTCGTTGAGCATCGGCCGCGTCCGTTCGACGAACTGGCAGAGCACGGCGTCGCCGGCGGCGTGGCCGAGATTGTCGTTGATCGCCTTGAAGCGGTCGAGATCGACGAACAGGCAGGCGACCTCGGTGCGCGCCTTGTCGGCCTCGGCGATCTTCTGGTCCAGCGTCGCTTCG
Organism: Neorhizobium sp. EC2-8; assembly: GCA_045291535.1. Classification (GTDB taxonomy): domain Bacteria; phylum Pseudomonadota; class Alphaproteobacteria; order Rhizobiales; family Rhizobiaceae; genus Neorhizobium. Next base: position 215,123 of record CP147996.1, read on the forward strand.
AAACCCTGGCGGTTCAGGAGCCCGGTCAGGTGGTCGGAGATCGCCTGCTGGTGGTTGCGAAGTTCCGACTGGCGAAGTTCCGTGACGTCCGTCATGACGCTCAGCGAACCGGGAATGCTGCCGCCGGCGGTGCCGAGCTCGGTCTCGACGATGAGCACGTCCATCATACGGCTGTCGGCGCAGAGAAAACGGACAGTGACTTCGATCGCCGGGCCACTCGATTTCGCCTGCTGCTTGCGCCTTGCATAGATCTGGCGGTCGGCGGGGGCCACGAGTTCGGAGAAGGGATGGCCGATGACATCCTCGCGGCGATAGCCGGTCGCCAGCAGCCAGTAGTCGCTGACGGCGGCGATCTGGTCGCCTGATGTCAGCGAGAACAGCATGGCCGGCGTCAGGTTGTAGATTTCCGTGGTCTGCTGATGGGCGCGCTTCAGTTCGCGCTCCTCGCGCTCCAGCAGCGTCTGCATTTCGTTGAAGCTCTTCGCCAGCCGGCCCATCTCGTCGTTGGAGCGCCAGTCGACATGGTGGCGCGAACCGAGCCTGCGGGTTGCCTCGATGGCAGCGGTCAGCCGCATCAGCGGCTTGATGACCATGACGCGATTGCCGAGGATGGCGGCCCCGAATACCGTCAGGATGGTGATGATGAAGATGGAGATGAAGGCCATTTCCATCTGGTGCAGGGCGGAGAACCAGCCGAGCTTAGGCACGTAGACGGTGATGCTGCCGACGTTGCGGGGGCCCTGCTGCGACTTGTAGAAGATCGGTTCGGAGATCGCTTCCAGGCCGCGGAAATCGGCCGGATTGACGTCGACCTCGGAAATATTCAGCTTGCCCGTATTGTCGCTGATCTGCACGCCGTTGATGGCGGGATCGGCAATCAGCATAGACGCGACCTGGTGGATGCTGTCGGTGTCGAGATCCCAGAGCGGCTTGCCGAGCGCCTGGGAATTGGTCACCAAGACGACATTGACATGTTCGCTGAGGTTCTTGGCGGCCTGCTGGGAGGAAAGTGCCAGAAACAGCGTGAACAGCGGAGCGACGACGACCAGAAGGGCGCCTGAAATAATCGCAATAAAACGACTCTCAACGGAATGAGTCATCCGTCTTCCCCGCATTCATCGTCTGGCTATCGCCGGACTATTCCCCGTCATGCTGAAGTAGCGTGCATCGTTTCATCTATTCATTAAACTTCACTGAAACGACCACGCCTAGATTCGAACGAATTACGGAGGCAGGGTTACGAAATTGTATTCAACCAACAATAAAAAACCCGCTTTCTTGCGAAAGCGGGTCCCATTTCAAGAATTTCGGCCTGGTTATTCAGCAGAAGCCGGTTCTTCCTCGGCAACGCCGGCAGCCGGAGCGACGATCGTCGCGATGGTGAAGTCGCGGTCGGAGATGACCGGACGTACACCAGCCGGCAGCTTGACGGCGGAGATGTGGAGGCTGTCGCCGATCTTCGCGCCCGTCAGATCGACGGTCAGGAATTCCGGAATGTCGTTGGCCGGGCAAAGCAGCTCGACTGCGTGACGGACGATGTTGAGAACGCCGCCGATCTTGATGCCCGGGGACTTCTCTTCGTTGACGAAGTGAACCGGAACTTCAACGGAAACTTCCGTGTTGCCCGAGACGCGGAGGAAATCCACGTGCATGGTGAAGTCGCGGACCGGATCGAGCTGATAGTCCTTCGGGAGGACCTGGATCTTTTCGCCGTTGACTTCGATCGTGGCAACCGTGGTCATGAAACCGCCGGCATGGATGCGCTTCGTGACTTCATTGGTCGACAGAGCGATCGCGAGGGGGACTGCTTGTCACCATAGATGACAGCAGGAATAAAACCGTTGCGGCGAAGTTCACGGGAGGACCCCTTACCTACCCGTTCGCGCGCCTCGGCCTTGAACTCGTAAGATGCGTGGCTCATGGCATATCCTTTCGAGGTTGTTTGGAGAGTTTTCCGCAAGCGTTGTCGGCTGGCGTCAAACTGAAGGGCATCATCCGATGCGCTTCATCCGCGTTGCCTCCAAGGGTGTCTACGCGGACCGGCGCGCTATAATACAATGAACGGGGATGTGCAAGCTTTTCAGCCCGGAAACAAAGGGGTTCGGCTTGACTTCGGCGGCTCATTTCACAAATTGATGCGCGTTGAACGAGGGAAGGGCTTGATTCATGAAACGGACTTTGATCGCGACCGGGCTGATGGTTGTGTCCTGCGTATATCCGGTTGCGGCGGCTGAGATCAATGACAAGGGGGCCCGCAGCCTCAAGGAGAGCCTCAGCTACTTCCTGCCGGATACGGTGAAGTCTGCAGGCTTCCTGACCGTGAAACCTGCCGGCGGGCGCTACGAGATCAGTTACGATTTCGCCAAGCTTCTCAAATCCATCGACAAGAAGAACTTCAAGATCTCCGGCCTGAAGCCGGTTTCGGTGTTCGCTGCACCTCTCGACAACGGCCAGTGGAAGCTCAACAGCGACAGCGATATGAATTTCACCGTGCAGGGCAAGACGTCCGACGGCAAGCCGACGAACCTGAGCTATTCCGTCACCGACATGGTGTTTTCCGGCATTTTCGATCCGGCGATCAGCTATCTGCGCTCGGGCGAGGCGACATCCGGCCCGATCCGCGTGGTCTCGAAGAGTGGGAAGGAAGAGGTCGAGGCGAGTTTCGCCGGCACGAACTATTCACTCGCATCCTCCGCGAGCGCCGTTGCCGGAAGCACCGATTTTACCGGAAAGGGTTCGTTCTCGCGCTTCTATGAACGGGTTGTGACGCCGGAAACGCCGCCGATACAGATCCGCGCCGAAAGCCTCGATTTCGACGTCGGCGTGCAGGGCGTCGTGGCCGAGAAGATCCGCGATCTCGTCATGTTCGTGCTGGAACTCGTCGAGGATGAGAAGCCTTCGGAGGCCGAGATCGCCAAGCTCAAAGATCTGTTCCGGGGCGCGATGCCGTTCTTCACGGGGCTTTCGGAAAAGATCACCTTCAACCAGTTCACCGTGGCAAGCCCGTTCGGCGATTTCGGCGTCCACAAGCTCGACTACACGTTCACGATGAGCGAGCCCGCCGCCGCGACCCGGATCGGTTTCGGCGCGCGCGTCGAGAACATTTCCACGCCGGCCGGCATCATTCCCCCGCTTTATGCCCAGTTGGTGCCCGACATGGCGGAAATGCAGGTCGGGGTGGCCGACCTCAACTTCCAGCGTTTCGTCGATACCTTGATGGAGATGGACTTTTCGAAACCCACTCCGCTGCCGGAAGCAGAGGGCGAGCGCCTCGGCAAGGCCTTTCTCGACAACGGACAGCTGACCATCGATTTCCCGCGGGTCGCCGCGAAATCTGCACTCTACGATGTCGAGGCTTCCGGCAAGATCAAGGGTTATCCGGATGAGAAAGAGCGCTACACGCTCGAAACCTCGATCCTTGCCCGCGATATCGACAGGCTGATCCAGTATTTCCAGACCGCTGCCAAGAGCGACCCTGAGTTCAACCAGGTTTCGTTCGTGATGATGATGGCGAAGGGCATGGCGAAGACGGATCCGGATGGCCGCCTGCGCTGGGACATCAAGTTCGAAGACGGCAAGAGCTTCAGCGTCAATGGGCAGCCGATCCAATGATCTGAGGATGTGGCTGGGTGCGAGACCGCTTAATCTGGCGTCAGCACCCGGCGACAACAGCCACGGGGATCGCGCGATGAATGGACCCCGCCGGCAGTTTTGCTGAAAGCGGGTTTTCAATGGGAGTTGTCAGGCGCTCCTTCGTGTCCCGTGCGGCGGCCTATTCGGCCGGCGCGATACGAATAGGACGTGTCCCGACCGGAGCGCCGGTCGCGCGGTCGATGGTGACGGGATCGATCTCCGTTCCGGTCTCGGCGTCGAAGAACCGGGTCACCTTGCCCCCGCCGTGATGCTTGCGTCCCCACGCGCCGATCGCAAACAGAACCGGCAGAAAGTCGCGGCCTGCTTCCGTCAGCACGTATTCGTCCCGTGGCGGACGGTCGGAATAGCGGCGTTTCTCCAGCAACCCATCCTCGGTCAGCGATGAAAGCCGCCCCGTCAGCATCGTCGGCGCGATACCCAGGCTCTTACGAAAATCATCGAAGCGGGTGAGGCCCGCATGGGCATCGCGCATGATCAGCATGCTCCAGGCATCGCCGACAAGGGCAAGGCTGCGAGCGATCAGGCAGGGTTGGTCCGAAAGATTCTTCATGTCAGTATCTTTTTAGTAGTGACTTAGTATGAATTTGATAGTAACTGATTGTTCCTCGATGTTCCATGACAAAATGAAAGCGGAGCCGATGAGCAAGACAGAACGCGGCATTGCCCTGGTCACGGGCGCCTCCTCCGGTATCGGGCTGGTGACGGCTCAAGCGCTGCGGCGCGATGGCTACCGTGTCTTTGGTACCAGCCGAAAGCCGATGCCCGATACCGCGGATGGGATCGTGATGCTGGTCTGCGACGTCATCGATGATGCATCCGTACAGGGCGTGGTCGATGAGGTCCTAAGTCGCGCGGGGCGGATCGATCTTCTCGTCAACAATGCCGGTATCGGACTGTTGGGCGGCGCCGAGGAATCCACGACGGCGCAGGCGAAGGCCGTATTCGACGTGAACGTATTCGGCATCTTGCGGATGACAAATGCCGTCCTGCCCGTGATGAGACGCCAGCGCCGGGGTCGGATCGTCAACCTCAGTTCCATATTGGGGCTCATTCCCGCGCCCTATAACGCCCTCTATGCATCGACCAAACATGCGATCGAGGGTTATTCGGAATCGCTCGATCACGAAGTTCGAACGCAAGGCATCCGTGTTGTGTTGGTCGAGCCCGGCGTGACCCGCACGTCCTTCGAAGAGAACATCACCCGGCCGGACCAGCCAATTGCCTTTTACGATGCGGTTCGCGCTAACGCCGAGAAACTGATGCGCGAAATCGTCGCGAAAGGCGATGCACCCGAGGTGGTCGCGGCGACGGTCGTCAAGGCCGCCAATGCGGTATCGCCCAAACGGCGTTACACTGCAGGCAAAGCAGCGGGGCAGGTCCGCTTCCTGCGCCGTTTCCTGCCGGAGTCCCTGGTCGACAAGAGCCTTCGGAAGTTCAACGGGCTTCCCGCATGAGCCGGCATCCCTGCATGGTTGGCACGCCCGGTTTTCCAAAAACGAAAGTTGATCCGATGAAATCATTCCTGGTCGATCGCTACGGGAAACGTGGCGCTCTCCGGCTCGGTGAAAGCCCCGAACCGGCGTTGCGGGCAAACGATGTCATGGTCGAGGTTCATGCCGCCGGCGTGAATGTGCTCGACAGCAAGATCAGGGACGGAGAGTTCAAGCTCATCCTGCCCTACCGCCTTCCCCTGGTGCTGGGCAACGACGTTGCGGGCGTGGTGGTCCGGGTAGGGGCCAATGTCCGCCAGTTCAAACCCGGTGACGAGGTCTATGCACGTCCGGCCCAAGATCGCATCGGGACATTTGCCGAGTACATCGCCATCAACGAGGCCGATGTTGCGATGAAGCCCGCCAATCTGAACATGGAAGAGGCCGCGTCCATTCCGCTTGTCGCCCTGACTGCATGGCAGGTGCTTGTGGAGCGGGCCAACCTGCGGAAGGGACAGAAGGTCCTGATCCATGCCGGCTCGGGCGGCGTCGGCACGATCGCGATCCAGCTTGCCAAGCATCTCGGGGCCTATGTCGCCACGACGACGAGCACGGCCAATATTGCCCTCGTGAAAAGTCTCGGCGCGGACTTCGTAGTCGATTACAAGAAGGACGATTTCGAGAACGTGCTGCAGGGCTACGACGTCGTGCTCAACAGCCTCGGCAAGGATACGCTGGAGAAATCCCTTCGCGTGCTGAAGCCGGGCGGCAAGTTGATCTCGATTTCCGGTCCGCCCGATCCTGATTTCGCCAAGCAGAACGGCTCCGGCTGGCTGTTTGAGCAGGTCATGCGCCTGCTGAGCTTCGGCATCAGGAAAAATCGAAACGCCAAGGGGTCAGCTATTCGTTTCTCTTCATGACAGCGAACGGTGGGCAGCTCGGCAAGATCACCTCCTGATCGAGGCGGGTCAGATACGCCCGGTGATGGACCGGGTCTTCCCGTTCGAGAGGACCAATGAGGCCCTGGACTATGTCGAAACGGGGCGTGCGAAGGGGAAGGTCGTCGTAGCAGTCAAGTGACGTCTGGCCCTGAGCCTGGGCCTTTTGGTGCCGGCTTCGCTTTTGCCAGTCAGCCTGCGTTTACTATCCGGGAGAACGTTTCGAACATGTTTTGATGCTAAAACTTCTCGACCTAACCGTTGAGAGTGACAGGCATTCATGTTTCGCGTTTTCTCCTGCATCTTCGTCGAGCACGACCTTCGTTATATTGCCTGTGCCGTTCTGATCTGCATGGCCGGATCCTTTCTTACCATCCGGCTTTTTCCCGAGCTCGGATCGGGAACGGGATCGAGAAGGTCATCTGGCTTTTCCTGGCGGGCTTCATGGGCGGATCGGCCACCTGGACGACGCATTTTCTGGCCATGCTCGGTTATCTCCCGGGCGGGCAGGCTGGATATGAACCGGCTCAAACGCTTCTGTCCTTCATGATCGCGGTTGCGACGGCTACGATCGGGCTCAGCATCGCAAGTTACGGCGGGCGTTCGATGCTTGCGGAGGCGGGCGGCATGGTCCTCGGGCTCGGTATCGCCGCGATGCATTACACCGGCATGGCCGCCTACGAGGTGCAGGGCGCCATCGACTGGGACCGCCCCTATGTGATCGCGTCGCTCATCTTTGCGGCCGTGTTCGGGGCGTTGACCACCAATCGCATTGTGCGTCCGGTGACGCGCTTTTGCCAATATGGTTCCGTGCTGGCCATGATCCTGGCGATCGCCACGACCCATTTCACCGCCATGGGCGCGATCGAGGTCATCCTCGACCCCCGCGCCGTGCTGCAGAACGAGGTCGTTTCGCCGGTCGTGCTTGGCTTCGGTGTGTTGTCACTGATGCTGATCCTGCTGGCGCTGACGGCGGCCACCTACCTGATCGATGCCCGCACGACCCAGGCTGCCGTCGAGCAATACCGCCACCTTTCCCTGCACGACGCGCTGACCGGCCTTGCCAATCGCGCCGCCTTCAACGAACAGCTCGCCGACATCGCCGCGCGTCCGGTGGACATAGCCGTTCGGATCGCAGTGCTTTCCTTCGATCTCAATCGCTTCAAGGAGGTCAACGACGTCCACGGCCATGCGGCGGGCGACGAGGTGCTGCGGGCGATCGGCGGCAGGCTTGCCGAGGCGGCCGGGGAGGGCGAGTTCATCGCCCGGGTCGGCGGCGACGAGTTCGTCGCGCTGAAGCATATGTATTACAAGCGCTCCGACGCGATGGCGCTTGCCCATCGGCTGCTTGCCGAAATCTGCAAGCCGATCGAATGGAACGGGAATACGCTGACGGTCGGCTCGAGTGTCGGTATCGCGCTCTATCCCGGCGAAGCAAAGACGATCGACGACCTCCTGGCACAGGCGGATGTCGCCATGTACCGCGCCAAGCAATCCGGCGACAACGTGATCTGCTTCTACGACTCTTCGATGGACCAGGCGGCCCGCGAACGAAACGCGCTTGCCATGGACATGCGCTCGGGGTTGGTGGCAGGGCAGTTCGAACTTTATTACCAGCTGCAGAACGATACGTTTTCGGGAGAGGTGGTCGGTTTCGAAGTCCTGCTGCGCTGGAACCATCCAGTGCGGGGCCTGGTCTCTCCCGGCGAGTTCATCCCGATCGCGGAGCGCAACGGCTTCATCGTCGAGCTCGGCGACTGGGTGCTGCGGAACGCCTGCGCGGAGGCGGCAACCTGGAAAAAGCCGTTCGGCATCGCCGTCAACGTCGCCGCCCAGCAGCTTGCCGATCCGAAATTTCCGACCAGGGTTCGCGATATCCTCAAGCAGACAGGACTCAGTGCCGGCCGGCTCGAGCTGGAGATCACTGAATCCGGCATCATTGCCGACCATCAGCGGGCGCTTCAGACCGTTCGTCACCTGAAGAGCCTCGGCGTCAAGATCGCCATGGACGACTATGGTACCGGCTATTCGTCGCTTTCGACGCTGATGTCCTTCCCGTTCGACAAGATCAAGATCGACCGTACCTTCGTCGATGGGCTTTCCAGCAACGAACAGTCGGCGGCGATCGTGCGCTCGACGCTGATCCTTGCCTCGAGCCTGCACATCCCGGTGCTTGCGGAAGGGGTGGAGACCGACGCGCATATCGCCTTCCTGCGCAAGGAAGGCTGCATGCAGGTCCAGGGTTACCTTTTCGGCAAGCCCGGTCCGCGGGCGGGGATCGAACATATCGTCAATGGCGAGGCGGGGACGAGATCAGCCTGCCGGCTGCCAAGGTCGCCTGACCCTGTGCGTTAGCGCCGGGGTTCGCCGCCCGGCGCATAGACCGTCTTCTGCTCGAAACGGAACTTATGGCCGCACTGGCTGCAGCGGATCATGTATTTGCGGGGATCGGTCGAGGCGAATTCGGTGAGGAATCCTTTGGGCAGTTCATCGATGCGGAAATCCCGATTGCCCTGCCGCCTGTCGTCGGTCTCTGAAACCTCGGCGAAACCGACATTGCCGCATTGGGAACATTCAAGCTTTCGGGAATAGCGGTCGCGTGCGGCCATGCTGGTCTCCTTCTTCGGGGGCCTTCTAGCCGAAGCTTTGGCACAAAGCAAAACGCCGGAACCATGGTTCCGGCGTTTTCCATCGATGGTTTATCACGACTTCAGGCCCGGCGTTTAACGGCGGCACTCGCCGGACGCGACGACGCCGAAGCCGGCATTCGCCGCCTCGCAGGCGTTGGGGAAAGTCTGGGTGCGGCCGCCCTGCTGGCCGCAGACGGGACGGTATTCGCGCGTGCAGAAACCGGGCTGTTCAGGCCTTCCGGGGCGACCTGGCTGATCCGGGCGGCTGGGACGGCCCGGCTGGTTCCAGTCCGGCCGGTCAGGTCTCTGCGGGCGATCCCAGTCGGGGCGGTCGGGTCTCTGCGGACGATCCCAATCGGGGCGATCCGGCCTTTGGGGACGATCCCAGTCCGGCCTGTCGGGTCTTGGAGGGCGGTCCCAATCGGGACGATCAGGCCTCTGGGGACGGTTCCAGTCCGGCCGCGGCCGTTCCGGCGGATAATAGCCGCCCGGCCTGCTGCCGCCATCGACGCAGGCCGACAGCAGTGGAATGAGGAGAAAAATGGCCAGTCGCTTCGACAGGCCAATCAAGGAAATCATTGCGACTCACCCTCTGTTTGCGTTCGAAGGCGAGTCTATCCAAATACTTGTGACAGAAGAAGGTCAGTCGAACAGGCTGGAGACCGAGGATTCCATCGCCGTGCGGTTGATCGCCTCGCCGAGCAGGTTGGCGGTGGTGATGACCCGGATGTTGTGCGCCGACTGGACCGCCGTGGTCGGCTGGATCGAGTCGGTGATCACCAGTTCCTTGAGCTTTGAGGCCGCGATGCGGGCGACCGCGCCGCCGGAAAGCACGCCATGGGTGATGTAGGCGGTGACGCTGGTGGCGCCGTTCTTCAGAAGCGCTTCGGCCGCGTTGCAGAGCGTGCCGCCGGAATCGACGATGTCGTCGATCAGCAGGCAGTCTTTGCCATCGACTTCGCCGATGACGTTCATCACCTCGGACTCGCCGGCGCGTTCGCGACGCTTGTCGACGATGGCGAGCTGACAGTCGATGCGCTTGGCGAGTGCACGCGCCCGAACCACGCCGCCGACATCGGGCGAGACGACCATGACGTTGTTGAGGTCGTAGTGTTCCTTGACGTCACGGGCGAGAACCGGCACCGCGAACAGATTGTCGGTCGGTATATCGAAGAAGCCCTGGATCTGCCCGGCATGCAGGTCGAGCGTCAGGACGCGGTCGGCGCCGGCCTCGGTGATCAGGTTGGCGACGAGTTTTGCCGAGATCGGGGTGCGCGGGCCGGCCTTGCGGTCCTGGCGGGCATAACCGAAATAGGGGAGGACAGCGGTGATACGCTTGGCCGACGACCGACGGAAGGCGTCGATCATGATCAGCAGTTCCATCAGGTGGTCGTTGGTCGGGAAGGACGTGGACTGGATGATGAAGACATCCTCGCCGCGCACGTTTTCCTGAATTTCAACGAAGATTTCCTGGTCTGCAAATCGCCTGACGCTGGCTTTTCCGACTGGAACATTAAGATAGCTGCAGATCGCGTCGGCAAGATGCCGGTTCGAATTGCCTGCGAAAACCTTCATTGCGGTCCGCCTGTTTTGAAGCTGGATGCGGGCCTTTTACCGCCGCCGCCTTCGAATGCAAGTGCGTTTCGCACCCGCTCACTCATTTTTATGAAGAAACTGTGACTCGTGGCTTTTGAGGTTCAGTGCCGGATCGGTCGCTCGACGGCCAAAGCCCGATGACTCAGCCTCGGGATTGACGCCAGGTCACATAGTCCTGGATCGTCTTGGCGGCGATGGTCTCCATGGTCGAGGCCGGAACAGAAGCCCAGGGATCCTGACCGCTGCCGGCCACGCTTTCCTGGCCCTGCATGCGGTGCAGCCGGGCGCCGGTACCATCGAGAATATCCCAGACATAAACGATGGTGACCTTGCCGCTGTCTGAGAAGGCGGAGAAATAGCCTTTCAGAATATGCTCGGTGCTGTTGTCGCCGGACGGCCGGATTGTCAGACCGTTGGCGCGGGCCTGGGCGCCGAGCGGCGCGACAGCGGCGTCACCGCCTGAACCGGGGCGCCGATGATCGGCAGGAAGCGGACCGTCGGACCGGATGCGGCGGAGGTCTGCGGTGATGCGCTTTGCTGCTGCCGGAGCTGCTGCTGGGGCGGGGCGGCGGCCGTCTCGGGCTGCTGCATCGGCGGTTGCTGTTGCTGGCCCTGCCATTGCGGCGGCGGGCCGGAGGAGGAGGGCGAGACGGCGTTGCCGGATTCCAGTGCCCGCGCCTGAGCTTCGAGCGTATTCTGCGGACCGGACTGATAGCCGCCGCGGCTGTTATAGGTTTCGGGCTGTGCCGAGCGGGCCATGCGGTCGGTTTCCGCCTGGGTCACCGGCGAGGAGGATCTGGCGCCTCCGCCGCCGACATTCGCCTGCGGCGTCAGCGCTTCCGTCGTATTGCAGGAGGCAAGCGCAACCGCCAGCAGCGCAGCGGAAAGCAGTGTTCCGAAAGGCCGCATACCCGTCTCCTGCCACAGATTCCTCGCAGGCAAGCTTAAGGTTCGCTTCCAAACTGTCAATCGGCTGATTTTCCGGGCTTTCAGCGCTGAATCAGCTCCAAAGCATGGCGGGAAAGTGGCTGCGGATCGCCTTCGGTCGTGAGGTACGTGTGGCCGAGGGTCATCGCCGCGCCGCTGTCGGAATCCATGATGATCATGTGCACGAACAGGGTCATGTCGGGCAGGATTTCCTGCGGGTTGCCGAAATGGAACATCTGGTGCTCCATCCAGGAGGGTGAGAAACGGGCACCGAGCGAATAACCGCAGGCATTCAACCGGTGGCGCGACAGGCCGCGCTCGTCGAGGATGCGGGCATGCGTGTCGAAGACGTCGCCGAACGTGTGGCCGGGCCGGAGAACCTCCTCGATCGCCTGGATGGTTTCCAGGCACGCCTTGTAGAGTTCGCGGTGGCGGGGCGAGGGCTCGCCGACCATCACCGTGCGCATCATCGCGGCATGATAATGCGCGGCCGTTCCCGCCCATTCGAGCGTCAGCTGGTCGGTCGCGTCGAGCTTGCGGCGGCCTGCCTTGTAGCGGCAGAGCAGCGCGTCGGCGCCGGAGCCGATGATGAATTCGTTGGCGGGATAATCGCCGCCGCCGAGGAAGACGGCGCCCTGCATGGCAGCGAGGATTTCCGCCTCGTCGCCGCCGGCCCTGATCAACGGCAGCGCCGCATCGAGCGCATCGTCGGCAAGCTCGGCGGCGCGCTTGGCGAAGGTGATTTCCGCCGGGCTTTTGACGAGGCGCAGCGTGCTGACCAGATAGGAGGCGTCGCTGATCTGGCCGAAGGTGGCGAGCCTGGTTGTCGAGAAGGCGGGCGAGGCGGCCGGTCATGCCGTGGGTATCGTATTCGACGCCGATCTTGGCGCCGAGCAGGTCCATGTCGCTCAACAGGTTCTTGAGGTCGAGGGTCGGATCGGCATTCACCCGATCGACCCAGACGACGATATTCTCGACGATCGAGGTGTGGCGGGCCTGGCGCAGGTCGGCGGAGCGGGTGAGCAGCGTCATCGTGCCGTCGGCCTTGACGATCAGCGTCTGGAAGAAGCAATAGCCGAACGTGTCGTAGCCGGTCAGCCAGTACATGCTTTCCTGGGCGAAGATCAAAAGCGCATCCAGCTTGTCGGCGCGCATCTTCTCCGTCAGCCGCGTCAGCCGGTCGGCGTATTCGCTCCTCTCGAAATGCAGGGCCATATCAATCCTCCCGAAGTGCAATTGCTGAAATCTGACGGCCGTAATCCGGCTCTTTGGCATGCGTGGTGCGGCGATAGGAATAGAACCGTTCCGCATCCGGATAGGTATCGAGGCCGAGGCTCTCTGCCCGAACACCGGCCTCCGTCAGCCGCCTTATGGTCAGCGACGGCAGGTCGAACATAGAATGCCCCGCATTCGATGACGGCGTGAAGAAGGTCTCGTAGGACGGATCGTGCTCCAGGAACCGATCGACGAATTCCGGGCCGACCTCGTAACTTGCCGGGCCGATCGAGGGGCCGAGGATCGCGGTGATGTTTTGGCGCCCGGCACCCAGCGAAATCATCGCCTCGATGGTGTTTTCGAGTACGCCGGTGAGCGCGCCCTTCCAGCCGGCATGGGCAGCCCCGATCACGCCGTTCTCGCCGTCGGCAAACAGGATCGGTCCGCAATCGGCCGCGAGCACGCCGAGCGCCACGCCCGGAACGCTCGTCACCATGGCATCGACCTTCGGCCGTTCGCCGGCATAGGTCTCATCGACCACGAAGACGTCGGGCGAATGGACCTGGTGGACGGTTGCCAGCTTTTCGACGGCCAGACCGAACCAGGCAGCGACGCGGGTGCGATTCTCGACAACCTTCTCGCGGTCGTCGTCCGAGCCGATGCCGACATTCAGTCCGGCATACAAACCTTCGGAAACGCCGCCCTTGCGGGTGAAGAAGCCGTGGCGGATGCGAGTGCCGGCCCTGTCGTTCAGCAGGGGGCTCTCGATCGGCGTCGGCAAGCGTCTGTCCTGCATCGGCGGTTTCTATCCTGTTGATTTCAAGGGGTTTTGTGCAAGCTCTTTAAAATATGCCTGCTGCTTCGATCTAGAGCGAGAGTGGCGCAAGGGAAGGGCGGATGTCAATTGGTTGATTAATTCGGGCTTTGAGTTCGTGGGCCCCCTCTGCCCTGCCGGGCATCTCCCCCACGGGTGGGGAGATCACAAGCGGCATGACCTTCATGCCAATTCCAACCCTACGCCGGGTAGCACCGTTCTGTTTGGGGAAGCCGGTGCGCCCAGCCAATCTCCCCCTTGTGGGGGAGATGCCCGGCAGGGCAGAGGGGGTAATCCCGGCGTTTCCTCACTCCACCGCCCGGAACGGCATGAGGTTGAGCGTCGGACTGGATACCGCGATCACCTTGAAGAGTTCGCCCATCTTGCCGGCCCCTTCGCCAGCCAGCCGGTCGACGGCAGCCGCGATCAGCCGTTGCTCGGGAGGCTCCTTGTCCTTGGCCAGCGCCGTGGCGCGTTCCGCAAGGCCGAGGCCGAACAGGAAGTCGCCCTGATGCAGGCCGCCGTTGAGGTGCACGCCCATGGAGACGGCAATGCGCGCGAGGTCCTCGAAATCCACATGGCTGGTGAGATCCGCCTCGCCGGGGTGAGCGAGCGGGGATCGTAATCGTGGTGCCGGACGGCCTGCAGCGTATCGCCGAAACCGGTGACCAGATGGCCGTAGTCGATGATCAGAGCCGTGCCGCCGGACGCTCTCAGGCGTTCGCAGAGCGTCAGCATGACCGCCTGGCGGGCCGGCGACAGTTCGAAGATCGTGCCGTCGGGAATGCCGGTCGCAGGCGAGGGCAGAAGTTGCGGGTCGAGCGTCGCGACCCCGGCGGCAAAGCTGAGTTCGTCCTCGGCATTCAGTCCGACGAGGCGCTCGCGAAAACCGGTCGGCGTCTTGATGAACTGGCGGATCGGGATGGCGTCGAAAAGTTCGTTGGCGGCGATCAGCGTGAAGCCTTCAGGGACTTCCTCGAAACTGTCGTGCCAGGAAATCTTGGTGGAGAAAGCCTCAAGCGTGATGCGCTGAACGCCGCGCAGGCGCTCGCTGGTCTCGACCAGGTGAACATGCAGGTCTTCGAAAAGCCGTGGCGCGATACGTTTGATCACCCGCAGCATGTCGGCCATCATCGTGCCGCGGCCGGGGCCGATCTCGACCAGCCGGACGCCTGTCGGCGTGCCGTGCTGCTGCCAGGCATGCACCATGAAGACGCCGACCATCTCGCCGAACAGCTGGCTGATCTCCGGCGCGGTGATGAAATCGCCGTGGCGGCCGAAGGGCTCGCGGGTTCGATAATAACCATAGTCCGGATCGGCCAGGCACAGCGCGAAATAGTCGGTCACGCTGATCGGGCCGTTGGTGCGGATCAGGGTCTTGATCTTTTCGGTGAGGGGCGTGCTCAACGGGCGCCTCCCTCAAGCCTTCGCCGCGGACGTTACCGCCGCGCGGGCACGGATAACGGCCCACAGGCCGGCAGCGATCATCGGCAGCGACAGGATCATGCCCATGGTCAGCCAGTTGGTGCCGAGCAGATAACCGAGCTGCGCGTCCGGTTCGCGAAAAAGTTCCACGAAGATGCGGCAGAGCGCATAACCGATGACGAAGGTGCCGGCGATGGCCCCCGGGGTCTTCAGCGCCTTGAAACGGAAGATCATCAGGGCAAGGACAAGCACGAGCACGATACCTTCGAGGCCGGCCTCGTAGAGCTGGCTCGGATGGCGCGAGAACGGTCCTCCGGTCGGAAAGACCACGGCCCATGGCGCGCTGCTGAGCCGTCCCCAGAGTTCGCCGTTGATGAAATTGGCGATGCGCCCGAAGAACAGGCCGAAGGGCACGACTGCCGCGACGATATCGAACATGCTCCAGACGGGAATGGCATTGCGGCGGGCGAAGATGATCATCGCGATCGTCGCGCCGATGAAGCCGCCATGGAAGGACATGCCGCCGTTCCAGATCTCGATCGCACGGATGGGGTTCTGCACCACGGACGCCAGATCGTAGAACAGGATATAGCCAATGCGGCCGCCGAGCACGATGCCGGCTGCGACCCAGACGAGGAAATCGTCGAGCTGAACGGCCGTGATCGGCGACTGGCCGTCTCTCCACAGCGAAGCGTTCGCCGCCAGCCGACGCGCATAGAACCAGCCGAGCATGATGCCGGCGACATAGGCGAGCCCATACCAATGGATGGCGAGCGGGCCGATGGAGAAGGCCACCGGATCGATGTTCGGGAACGGCATCAGAGCGAAAAGATGAAGCGCTTCGTACAAGTTACAGGGTTCCCACCTAACGGCATTTCGCGGAACATGGCGTTGCGGCCATCGGCGGTCAAGGTGAATCTAAGCGAGTGCTGATGCGAACGGTGGATGATGCTTGCAAGCAGGCCGCACAGGCCCTACTTGATCCCTATGGATATTCGCCGGCCCGGATCGCCGGCCAGACGATATGGGAGTTCAGAACCATGGCAACCGGCACGAACCGCATTCTCGACGATTTTGCGCGGCTGATGACCGATGCCGCCGGCGCCGCGCAAGGCGTGCGCAAGGAGGTCGAAACCGCCTTCCACGCCCAGGCGGAGCGGTTTCTCAACAGCATGGATATCGTCAAGCGCGAGGAATTCGAGGCCGTCCGCGAAATGGCCGCCCGCGCCCGCGATGAGAACGAAGCGCTGAAGGCGCGCATCGAGGCGCTGGAAGCGAAGCTTTCGGGGCAGTAATTTCTTTCGTCGCGATTGCCTCTCTCCCGCAGGCCGGGAGAGGTGTGCCCGCGCAACGCGGGAGAGTCGCAGGGCGGCTGCGCCGTATTTCCAATCTTATGTAGAATCCGCTGCCGATAGTGCCGTTCGGCCCCTATGCGGCATGGGTGACGTAGACGTTCCAGGAACCCTCCGCAGTCGCAAATTCCGACTGTATGGTGGCCGTCGATTACGGCTTTCAATCTGCAGCCGCGGGAGGCCGTCCGTAGGCAGTCAGAATGGCAAGGATAAGCCCGGGAAAGCGAGCATCCACTTCTGAGCAACGGGAATGGTTGCTCATCTCGATGCCACGGCGCTCGCACCGGATAAGGCCGGCCTCGCGCAGAACTTTGACATGCTGAGAGAGCGATGACTTGGGGATGACGCGCTCGCCCAAACTGGAGAGCGCAGAGCAGTTCCCGCTCGAGCCGGCGCCTGCAATCTGCGCAAATATCGCCGCACGTTCCGGATCAGAAAGAGCGTAGAGGATTGCCTCGGGCCTTATATCCCCGATTGCTGGGTGAAAGAGCGATCTCATAACTTTTATATAGGTGTACTTGAAATACAGATCAACAGTTCCGAATTTCCGAACTACGGAACAATGCCGCCGATACCGGCGGTTTCCGGGTTGAAAGGAACGATCATGTCTAAACTTACAGGAAAAGTGGCTGTGGTGACGGGTGCCTCGAAGGGGATCGGCGCTGCCATTGCCAAGGCACTCGCCGCCGAGGGCGCGGCCGTCGTTGTGAATTACGCTTCGAGCCAGGCGGGAGCGGACGCCGTTGTCCAGGCCATTACCGCAGCCGGCGGCAGGGCGATCGCGGTACAGGGCGACGTTTCCAAGGCGGACCAGGTAAAGGGATTGATCGACGCTGCGGTCGAGAAGTTTGGTCATCTCGACGTGCTGGTCAACAATTCAGGCATCTACGCGTTCGGCGCGATTGAAGAAATCACCGAGGAACATTACCGCCGAATGTTCGATGTGAACGTTTTGGGCGTCCTGTTCGCGACACAGGCAGCGGTCAAGCACTTTGGCGATGGCGGCAGCGTGATCAATATCTCGTCCGCAGTGACCAGTTTGGCTCCGCCTGCCTCGTCGGTCTACACCGGGACCAAGGGAGCGGTGGATGCCATTACCAGCGTGCTTGCCAATGAGCTGTCCCCGTAAAATCCGGGTCAACGCCATTCTCCCCGGTATCGTCGAGACCGAGGGCACGCACACCGCAGGGTTCATCGGCTCTGACTTCGAGCGCGAAGCAGTGACCCAGACTCCGCTCGGACGTGTCGGTCAGCCCGATGACATCGCCAAAGTCGCGGTCTTTCTGGCTTCCGACGATGCCGGCTGGCTGACCGGCGAGCGATTGACTGCCAGTGGCGGTTTTCGTTGATCATCAGATGTCGTGCGTTCTCTTCACGGGGACGCACGACGCCCGCACTATAGGATGGCGACGGCAATAGTGTAGCTCCGGCGCTTCGCAGCCAACGGTGTTCTGGTGCTTCCTTGTGAAGGTGAGGGCCATAGGCATCGATACCACCCAAATACCTTCGCCTGTCCCATTCCCAACCAACCGCGCCCGGCAAACCGTCGGCGCGGGCGAAGGTGCCTGATCGTTTCCCATGCTTTTCCAAAAAATGATACCCTGTGGACACTGTCAAAAAAGCCAGTGTCCAGAGTCGCTTATGACTCCCTTCTGATCTCCGTTGCGAACAAGTTTAGAGATTTGGTCATGTAAAAACCGAAGGAGGGGCTGGCAGCCGGACTCCGTCTAGGTACACTGATTTTAAAGGATGATTCGAAACGGCCTGGTAAGCTCCAGACAGGGTGACTGCGTTATTCTGGCAGCGTCGGACGATCATCGACAGTGTTGTTCCCGGTTATTGTTCGCGTGTTTTGGCGTTTATCCGCACGAATTCGCATTCATTCCGGTCAAGAAGGTGCCGCATGAGCCTTATGGAAATGGAAATCGAACGTCAGTCGAATCCGGTCGATATGATCGAATTCGTCGCTGCCTCGAACGACTGGACGTTCGAACGGTCGGGCGAGGATGAAATCGCCATGACCGTGGAAGGCCGCTGGACGGACTACCATGTTTCCTTCTCCTGGATGGAAGAGTTCGAAGCGCTGCATCTCGCCTGCGCTTTCGACATCAAGATCCCGGATGCCCGCGTCAACGAAGTCATCCGCCTGCTGAGCCACGTCAACGGCCAGGTACTGATGGGACATTTCGACGTCTGGCGCCAGGAAGACGTCGTCATCTTCCGGCAGTCGCTGCTTCTGGCCGGCGGCGCCGAGCCCAACAACCAGCAGGTCGAAGTGCTGCTGTCGAGCGCGCTCGAAGCCTGCGAAGCCTATTATCAGGCGTTCCAGTTTGTCGTATGGTCCGGCATGGAGGCGAGGGCCGCCATGGAAGCCGTTCTGTTCGAAACCGTGGGCGAATGCTGATGGCCTTGGGTCAATTGGGATCCATCATTCTGGTCGGCGCCGGCAATATGGGCGGTGCCATGCTGTCCGGCTGGCTGAAAAAGGGCGTGCCCGGCGCATCCGTGACCGTCATCGACCCGTCGCCGTCCGAATCCATGAAAACGATGATATCCGAGGCCGGCGCGCATCACTTTTCCGCGCTGCCCGACGGTGCATCCGCGGATATCCTGTTCCTTGCGGTGAAGCCGCAGCTCATGGATGCCGTCCTGCCACCTCTGAAGCCGGTTGTCGGTTCGAATACCGTGGTCGTATCGGTCGCGGCCGGCAAGACGCTCGCCTATCTCGAAAAGCATCTCGGCGAAGCCGCGATGGTGCGCGCCATGCCGAATACGCCGGCGATGATCGGCCGCGGGGTCACCGGCGCCTATGCCAATCCCAAGGTCACCGACACGCAGCGCGAGGCGGTGCAATCGCTGCTCAAGGTCAGCGGACCGGTGGAATGGGTGTCGAGCGAAGCGGATATCGATGCGGTGACGGCCGTTTCGGGCAGCGGTCCGGCCTATGTGTTCTATCTCGTCGAGTGCATGGCGGAAGCAGGCCGGAAAGCCGGTCTGCCGGCGGACCTCGCCATGCGGCTTGCACGGGAAACTGTCTCGGGGGCTGGTGAGCTCCTTCACCAGTCCCCGGACGACGCTTCCAGGCTTCGCCAGAACGTCACGTCGCCGAATGGCACGACCGCCGCAGCACTTGACGTGCTGATGGCGCATGATGGCATGCAGCCGCTGTTCGACAAGGCGATCGCCGCCGCCCGCAACAGAGCCGAAGAACTCGGCGCCTGAGTGGAATTCGAATGGCTGAAGACATCACCTATGGCGACTTTGAAAAAGTCGATATCCGTGTCGGGACGATCGTCGAGGTCGAGGCCTTTCCGGAAGCCCGCAAGCCGGCCTTCAAGCTGAAGATCGATTTCGGCCCGGAAATCGGCATCAAGAAATCGTCGGCGCAGATCACCGTGCATTATACGCGGGAAACGCTGATCGGACGCCAGGTGCTCGGCGTCGTCAATTTCCCGCCGCGGCAGATCGGCCCGTTCCGCTCCGAAGTGCTGACCCTCGGCTTCGAGGACGAAAACGGCGCGATCGTGCTCGCGGCGGTCGAGCAGCCGGTGCCGAACGGCCGGAAGCTGATGTGACCGAGCGCTGGCCCCCGGTCAGACCGTCAGTGGATATCGCGGCTTTTGACGTCGCTCAGATCGAACGACCTGAACTCAACCTCGAAGCCTTCGCGTTGCGGCGAGCAGAAGGTCATGCCGACCGAGAGCTCAGTGAGCTCCGGCGGAAAATAAGCGAGCCGCGCCATGCCCCAGTCTGGCTGCACATCGGTGCGGTACTGGACGAAGAGAGCGTCGCCCATGCGGGTCACGCGCACCGCGATTTCCTCGAAATTGTCGGCAAGGCGGAAGGCGGACCAGTCGGAATGGCCGTTGGTCACCACGGTGCTCAAATGGCGGGCGCCATCGGTGAATTCGATGCCGCATTTCATCCAGTGTTTTTCGTCGTGGCGGATCATCAGGCCGGCCTGGTCGTACAGCGCCTCGTAGCGTCCGACGAAGGAGGTTTCGGCGGTGAAATCGCCCTTTCGCGTCTGGTGGAGAAAGTGGCCGCTGTCGCGGTGGAAGCCGTAATAGGTGCCCTGCCAGAAATCGGTCTCAAGGCCGGAGCGGGCGATCAGCCTGCCGTTTTCCTCGTGGTTTTCCGGTGGTGGGTTCAGCCAGGACATTTGGGAAAGGTCGATCGGCATCTGGTCCTCGAAAGATGATCAGGCGGGTACGCGAACAACGGCGCGCAGGCCACCGCGTGGGCTGTCGGCGAGCGTGACATTGCCGCCATGGGCGCGGGCGATGTCGCGGGCGATCGCAAGGCCGAGCCCGGTGCCGGAGGAGTCGAGGTTGCGGGCTTCGTCCAGGCGGTAGAAGGGCTTGAAGACGTCCTCTCGCGACCCTGCCGGAATGCCGGGGCCGTCGTCGTCGAGCGTCAGTGTCAGCCATTTGGCGCTGTGCCTCGCGTCCACATGCAGCGACTTGGCATAACGCTCGCTGTTGGCCACGAGGTTGCCGACCAGGCGCGTGAAGGCGTTGGGGCGCACGGCGATCTCGTCCTCGCCGTCGATCTCGTAGGTCATGGTCTTGCCGTGCAGGGTAAATTCCAGGCACAGCTTTTCAAGCAGTTCGCTGAGTCGCAGCTCGCCGAAATCCTCCTCGGCCTCGCCCTTGGCGAAGGCGAGATAACCTTCCAGCATCGACTGCATGTCATCGACGTCCTGGCTCATGCCGGACAGTTCCGGCTTGTCGCCGGCGAGCGCCAGTTGCAACTTGAAGCGGGTGAGGATGGTCCTCAAGTCGTGGCTGATGCCGGCGAGCATGGCGGTGCGCTGTTCCATCTGCCGCTCGATGCGTTCGCGCATCTGGATGAAGGCAAGGCCGGCGCGGCGGATCTCGTCGGCGCCGCGCGGCGAAAACCATCGGTCTTCTGCCCTTTGCCGAAACTTTCGGCGGCGCTCGCCAGTGTCAGGATCGGCCGGATCTGGCCGCGCAGGAAGAGGATCGAGATAATCACGAGAACGAGGGCGGCGCCGATCATCCAGACCAGGAAGATATGGGTGTTGGAGGCGTAAGTCGAGCCGCGGCGGACGAAGACGCGCAGCACTCTTGTGTCGAACTTGATGCGGATCTCGACGAGCCGGCTGTCTCCCACCGTGTCGATCCAGAAGGGCATCTGGATCTGGCGGGTGATCTGGTCGGAGAGGATATCGTCGAGGATCTCGAAGAAGGGGCGGGAGCGGGGAGGCGGCAGCTGGCCGTTTTCCTCGACCGCGATGGTGAGGTTCAGCGCGTCGCTGGCGATATGGCTAATCGCATCGTAATTGCTGTCCTGCGGATAGGCCTGGATCACCTCGATAATGCCGGCGATATCCCGCACCGTGCTTTCCGACAGGCGTTCGGTCACCATGCGCCAGTGCCGTTCCATGAAGACGGAGGCGACGACGCCCTGCAGCAGCAGCATCGGCAGGATGACGATCAGCAGCGAGCGGGTGTAGAGGCCGGTCGGCAGGCGGCGGCGCAGCCAGCGGGTCATCGGGCGCCAGCCCGGCAGGGTCAGCCGGTCCATGTCGCGCTTCAGGAGTCGAAAAGTGCCATCCTGCCTTCAGCCTGTGCCGGTTCTCTGGAAACGTCTCTCGCCGGCTAATCGATACTCAGCCTGTATCCGATGCCGCGCACCGTCTGGAGATAGACGGGGTTGGCCGGATCCTCCTCGATCTTACGCCGCAAACGATTGATCTGCACGTCGATCGTGCGCTCGCCGACTTCCGCGTCGTCGCCGATCAGTTCGTGGCGGGGAATGGTGTCGCCGGCGCGCAATGCAAACAGCAGCATGATTTCCTGCTCGCGGTCGGTCAGCCGGATCGTCTCGGCCGCCTTGCGCAGCTCCTTGCGGGGGATCGAGAAGGTGAAGGGGCCGAACATGATCTGCTCGATCTTCGGTGTATCCGGCGAGGTGCTGCGGCGCAGGATATTGTTGATGCGCAGCACCAGTTCGCGCGGATCGAACGGTTTTGACAGATAATCGTCGGCGCCGGCTTCGAGGCCGGCGATGCGGGATCCGATTCGGCGCGCGCCGTCAGCAGGATCACCGGCACCGTTTTCTTCTGGTAGAGCGACTGGGTGAGCGAAATGCCGGATCGCCGGGCATCATCACGTCGAGGATGACGAGGTCGAAATGCAGGCCTTCGAGCTTGCGGCGGGCTTCGGCGGCGTCGCCGGCGACGGTGATGCGAAATCCCTGTTCCATCAGGTAGCGGTTCAGAAGATCGCGGATACGCGTGTCGTCATCGACCACGAGAAGATGGGGCGCATCATCGGAAGGGGGCAGTTTCGTCATCTCAAAGGTCCCGCTTAATCCAGGTCGCTGTCGATAGGATCGAGGCTTTCGTCGCGGCCGCGCATGTGGCGCAGGAATTCCTTGACCGAGGCCCGCGTGTCCGGGGTCAGTTCCTGCATGGCGCGAGCGATACGGCGCGATTGCGGCTCGGAAAGGGCGAGCGCCAGTTCGCGGCCCGCAAGCGTCGGATAGAGCCTGCGCTGGCGCCGATCCTTGGCGCCGGCCATCTGGCGAATATAACCCGATCGATCAATTGCTTGAGCACGCGCGCAAGACTCTGCTTGGTGATCTGCAGCGTGTCGAGAAGGTCGGTGACCATCATGCCCGGCTGGCGGCTGACGAAATAGACGACGCGGTGGTGGGCGCGGCCCATGCCGATCTTGGCGAGGATCGCATCCGGATCGGACACGAAATCGCGGTAGGCGAAGAAAAGCAGTTCGATGGTCTCGAAGTCGATCTGGGCTTCATCGACTGCCGGCATTGTCGGCAGGACCTTCTTGACGGCTTTTCCCGTCGATGCGCGCGACACTCGCGTTTCCTTTCCCTTTGCGGCTGCTTGCCCCACGGTCGGATGCTCGCGGGTCCGAAGCTCTTATTACTGATTTAACAGTGTAACCTGCCGGATGTCATAAAGCGCGAACAGGCTGAACAATCAACAGCATTTGTTGGGGAAGGCGGGATGCCCGGGTAGGTGCAAAGAGAAAGGGCGCCGACTGGCAACGCCCTTTGATGACAATGCTCAATCGTAGATGTGGACGATCCGACGGGTGCCCGGATCGACGAGCACGGGTCGATCGTTGACCACGACGTAATCATAGTCGTAATCGGGCACCTGCCGGATCACGACGCCTGGCGGCAGCGTTGCGCCGATCGCCACTTCGTTGCGGACATAGACCGGCGCGGAAGGGTGGTCCTCGATGTAGCCGATGACGGTTTCCGGCGGCTCGACGACATCGACGGCGCCGACCGGGCCGAGCAGGATGTCGCCCTGAGCGGGTACGGGCGCCGGCGGAGCGACGCTTGCCGTCGTCTCGTAGGTGACGCTGGGGACTTCATACTGGGTACGGTATTGCTCGACCGCGACCGGTGCGCCGTTGTGGCGGATGGTCAGGTATTCCGCATAGACCCAGCCGCGCATGCCGTTGACGTCGATGCGGCACCATTTGCTGCCCTGAAGGCAACCGTCCATCATGGCCGGGCTGCCGCGGGTGGCAAGGCCGATTTCGGGATAGTTCTGGCCGGGGCCGGAGCGGACGATGATGTCCGAGGCGGTCGTGGTGGTCATCTGCGCCTCAGCAGGCAGGGCGAGCGCCGACAGGACGGCGCCGAGGCCAAGCCACTTCAATTCCGGGCATTTCAACCAAGTCGTCATGGATTTTCTCCTCATGTTGACTGGCTGGGTAACCCCGTTTGTCCGGGTGGTTCCGCCGGCCGGACGTGGATTCTGCGTGCTGTGGCGGGGGTGCCACAGATGGAAAAGGGCTCGGAACCTTTGTGCCGCCAATCCATTGACCCGGCCACAAGCACCGGAGAGACCCCATGACGACCCCGACGATGAGCGCCCAGACTTTTGCCGCACTGCCCCCGATCACGATGGAAACATCGAGCCCGGCCAATCCTCTCAGAAGCCTGCTGGTAACCGTTTTTGCGCTGAAGATCGTGGTTGCGGCCTTCCTGATCGCCACCGTTTCGCTCGCACCGCCGGTCGTTGCCGACGCGCACTACATGACCCTTGCTTCGAACTGATCTTTTCGGCTGAAATGCCTTCCGTTTAAGGGTATACCCCGGCGGATATTATCCCTTAGGCCGAGGCATCATGGGCAAGCTACAAGCCGGTATCATCCCGGTTACGCCATTCCAGCAGAACTGCACGATCCTTTTCGACGACGAGACCAAACAGGGCGTGGTCGTCGATCCAGGCGGCGATGTGCCGACCATTCTTCAGGTCATCGAGGAAAACGGCCTTACGCTGAAGGAGATTTGGCTGACGCACGGTCATATCGACCACGCCGGCGGCGCCGACGAATTGCGCGAGGCACTTGGCATCCAGGTGATCGGGCCGCATGAAGCGGACCTGCCGCTCCTACAGCGGCTGGAGACGCAGGCCGAAAAATTCGGGGTCAAGATGGAGGTGCGCAATGTCGTGCCGGACCGCTGGCTGAATGAAGGTGATACCGTCTCGTTCGGCGACCATGTGTTCGAGATCTTCCATTGCCCCGGACATGCGCCGGGCCATGTGATCTACTACAACCGCGTCCAGGGTTTCGCGCATCTCGGCGACGTGCTGTTCAACGGCTCGATCGGCCGCACGGACTTGCCGGGCGGGGATCACGATACGCTGCTCGCCTCGATCCGGGACAAGGTTCTGCCGCTCGGCGACGAGGTGGGGTTCATCTGCGGCCACGGGCCGGGAAGCCGGATCGGCGACGAACGGCGCAGCAATCCTTTCCTGCGCGGCCTCTAAGGTCGAAGCCGCGGTATCTGCAAAATCAAAAAAACCCGGCATCTCTGCCGGGCTTCAACTCGAAATGGCAAGCCTCGAAAGGCTTACCCGGCGATCTGCAGATTGACGGCCTTGGGGCCTTTGCCGCGACGATCCGGTTCCGTGTCGAAGCTTACTTTCTGGTTTTCAGACAATCCGGACAGGCCAGAAGCCTGTACGGCAGAGATATGAACAAAGATGTCGGCGCCACCATTGTCAGGCTTGATAAAGCCGAAGCCTTTGTCGGTATTGAAGAATTTTACAGTGCCAGTTTCGGCCATGCAGCAGGTCCTTTTCTCTCTGTCCGTGTTCAGCGGCGGACAGCATCACAGTGTAGCCCCGAAGGGCGGCGGCAGGCAGCTTTAAGAAAGGGTCCCTGTCTTTACCGCGATGACCGGCAGGAATTGCTTTGAAATCTCCGCCCCGGCCTACCGCCCGAAGTCTTAGCGCCTTCGGAGCGCGTCATTATAGGTCTTCCCATGCTCGTAAATTGCCCGAACATGCACAGAGTGCTGTGTTTATCGAAAATTGGCAAGAAAAAGTTTTTTGAACTGTTGCCACAATGAGAAATTGTAAATCGCCAGAACGCCTGAAAATACGGGCTTTGCGCCTTTCCTCGCGCCTCGCGAAGGCGAATCCATCGCTGGCAATGCTTCCTTAACGCTCTTCTATGCCAATTTGGCACAAATGCCGCGAAAAGAAAAAATTCGTCGCTCATGTATTTCTAAGGGCGTCGGGATGTCTTGCATAGCGCCCGCGAGGATACAGGGCAGGGGTTCGCCCGGCGAAAAGTTGCGGTTTTCCCGTATTATTCGCCGCTGGATTGCCGGCGGCCGAAGGTGCGGGCGGGTTTGGCGAATGCCGGCTTGGCGAGGACCGGAGGAGGTGCTGCTGCGGCCGCCCGGCTGATGCCGAGCGTGATTTCACTGCCGGGCGCCTGGAGTAGCGCGAAGTCGGCAAGGCTTTCCGGAAAGCTCTCGTTGAATGTCGTCGGCGCGAGTTCGGGGCGAGCCAGCGCGTAACCCTGCATCAGCGGCACGCCGAGTTCCTCGCAGAGATCCACCTGCCACAGTTCTTCGAGCCCTTCGAAAATCGGCTCGATACCATCGTCGAGCATCTGCCGGACGATGACGCGCAGCAGCGCGTAACCGGCGGAATTGTCGAGGAAGTCACGAACCCACGCCGCCTCGAACTTCACATAATCCGGCTTGATGCGCTTCAGCCGGTCGAGATCGGAATCGCGGGCGCCATAATCGTCGATGGCGATGCGGAAGCCGATCGCCTGCATGTGTTCGGTAAAGGCGACGACGATGTCGTCGGCAGCACCGGACCTTTCGGAGATTTCGCAGACGATGCGATCAGGGGCGAGGCCGGCCTCGTGGCTGGCGACCTTGATGCGATCCACTTCCTGGCGCATTTCGTGGGGCGTGCGGAAGAGGCCGGGATGGAACTTGACGAAGATCCGGGCCCGCGAACGGGCGAGCCGGCCGGTGTTGAGGATGTGGATCGTGCGCAGGATGCTGTCGACATCGGCCATGTCGACCGGCGACACCAGCGGAAAGAATTCGGCTGGCGAGACCGGTTCGTTATCGCGCGAGGCGCGCAGCAGGCCCTCGAAGGCCTCGATCTGCAGGCCCGTTTCCGGGCCCGAGCGAAAGATCGGCTGCAGCGCGGATTGCAGCAGGAAAGGACCGTAGACGGTGGAGAACGACCCATTGTCGCTGCGAACCAGATTGGCGAAGATGCTTCTCGGCGTCATGCCCGTGCCCGTCGATTTCCGTTATCCATCCCTCCTGGTTGTAGCAGCCAAGGGTTACGCGGCTGTAAAGAAGGTTTCGAAGGTTTTAATCAGCTTCTTTCATGGCTCACATTCAAGCTTTGTGCTTGAAACGGCGTCATAGTTTAGACATAGAGCGTACGGGCGGTTTTCGGCGCGCGATGCCGCCGTGTTCAACAGCTCTTCAGGACGAAGATTATGGCCTTTCTTGCCGACGCACTTTCCCGCGTAAAGCCCTCTGCCACCATCGCCGTTTCCCAGAAAGCCCGCGACCTGAAAGCAAAGGGCCGTGACGTGATCGGGCTCGGCGCAGGCGAGCCGGATTTCGACACGCCGGAAAACATCAAGAAAGCCGCCATCGACGCGATCAATCGCGGCGAAACCAAATATCCGCCGGTTTCCGGCATTCCGCAGCTTCGCGAGGCGATCGCCCGGAAGTTCAAGCGCGAAAACAATCTCGACTACACACCGGCCCAGACGATCGTCGGCACCGGGGAAAGCAGATTCTTTTCAACGCCTTCATGGCGACCCTCAATCCTGGCGATGAAGTCATCATCACCGCGCCCTACTGGGTTTCTTATCCGGAGATGGTCGCCATCTGCGGCGGCACCTCTGTCATCATCAAGGCGAGCCAGGCAAACAACTTCAAGGTGACCGCGGAAGACCTGGAAAAGGCGATCACCCCGAAGACCAAGTGGTTCCTGTTCAACTCGCCTTCCAACCCGTCGGGCGCCGCCTATACCCATGACGAGCTGAAGGCCCTGACCGACGTGCTCGTCAAGCACGAGCATGTCTGGGTGCTGACCGACGACATGTACGAGCACCTGACCTATGGCGACTTCAAGTTCGTCTCGCCGGCCGAAGTGGAGCCAAAACTCTACAACCGGACGCTGACGATGAACGGCGTTTCCAAGGCCTATGCGATGACCGGCTGGCGTATCGGTTATGCAGCCGGCCCGCTCGAACTGATCAAGGCGATGGACATGATCCAGGGCCAGCAAACGTCAGGCGCCTGCACGATCGCCCAGTGGGCTTCGGTCGAGGCGCTCAACGGCCCGCAGGATTTCATTCCGGCCAACAAGAAGATCTTCGAAGCTCGCCGCGACCTGGTGGTCTCGATGCTCAACCAGGCGAAGGGCATCGTCTGCCCGTCCCCGGAAGGCGCCTTCTACGTCTACCCGTCCTGCGCCGGCCTGATCGGCAAGACCGCTCCCTCGGGCAAGGTCATGGAGACCGACGAGGATTTCGTCACCGAACTTCTCGAAACCGAAGGCGTCGCGGTCGTCCACGGCTCCGCCTTCGGCCTCGGCCCCAACTTCCGCATTTCCTATGCGGCTTCGGAAGAACAGCTCGAAGAAGCCTGCAAGCGCATCCAGCGTTTCTGCGCCAACTGCAAGTAAGCCAAACACGATGTCGAAAGAAAGCCCGCCGGTCACGGCGGGCTTTGTTGTTTCGAACGCTCGCGTTGACGACGATCGCAACCGGACGTACATTTCAGGCATGAAAACCGTGTCAATCCGCGAAGCTCAGGATCGTCTCGACGAACTTGCCCAGGATGTGGAGCAGGGCGAGACCGTGACCGTGACACGGGACGGGAAGCCGGTGTTTGATATCGTGCCGCATACGGAGGCAGTGGAACCGGCCGAGAAGAAGGGCGGTATTAATCTCGAGGCGGCGCAAGCCTATCTGCGCGCCAAGGGGATTACCAACCCCTTTCCATATATCGCCGACGATTTTGACGATCCGCTGCCGGAAGATTTCCTGCTGAGGCCTTTGCCTTAGCAATACGATGTCTGCTCGACACCCATATGGTCATTGCCGTTTTGCGGAACGATATCCATCAGCGCTTTCCTGAAGCGGGCAGCCTTGTTGTTTCGCAAGGCTTTTCCGGATCGTCAGCGTCGCCAGCCTTTGGGAAATCGCAATCAAGTCCCGGTTGGGAAAGCTGGATCCCGGAATGGAATTGGATGCCATGCCGGGAGCCGTGAATGATACGGGCCTCACTATCCTGGGAATCGACATCCCGCATGTTATCACCGCCGCAGAACCGGAGCCGGAAACACGCGACCCCTTCGACCGGCTTCTGCTGGCGCAGTGCCAGGTCGAAGGGCTGCAACTGGTGACGATCGACCGGGCGCTTGTCGGACATCGCCTCGCATTCAAATTCTAGCCGAGGCGGCGGTGGAAAGCGTCGCCCGCCGAATTGCCCCATCAGCTCTTGGTCAGCTTCACGATCGTCGACTCTCCGCCGCCGCGCTGCTCGGTGACGGCGTAGACGGCGCCGTCGGGGCCGACCTTGACGTCGCGAATGCGGTTGCCGAGCGGCACGCGCTCTTCATAGGCGACCTTGTCGCCATCCATGTGGACGACCACGACGCCCTGGGCGACGAGGCCGCCGATCAGGAAAGAGTTCTTCCATTCGGGGATGGCGTCGCCGTCATAATAGGCCATGCCGGAGGGGCGATGACCGGGTCCCAGAAATAGACCGGCTGCTCGGTCTCCTTCATGGCGGTGATGCCCTTGCCGATCGGACGGCCGCTATAATCGATGCCGTAGGTGACTTCCGGCCAGCCGTAATTCTTGCCGGCTTCCGGGCGGTTCAGTTCGTCGCCGCCGCGCGGGCCGTGTTCGACGGTCCAGAGGCGGCCTTTTCCGTCGAGTGTGGCGGACTGGAGATTGCGGTGACCCAGCGACCAGATTTCCGGCCGCGCGCCCTGCCGGTCGACGAAGGGATTGTCTGCCAGGGCCTTGCCGTTCACGTCGATGCGGAAAATCTTGCCGAGGCCGCTTGCAAGATCCTGGGCCTGGACGCGCGGTTGCGGGTCGGACCGCTCACCGACGGTGACATAGAGTTCGTTGTTCGGGCCGAAGACGAGGCGCGAGCCGAAATGCTTGTTGCCGTCGTAGCTCGGCATCTGCCGGAAGATGACTTTGAGATTTTCCAATCTGCCGCCGCCGCGGTCGTCC
Source organism: Neorhizobium sp. EC2-8 (assembly GCA_045291535.1). Taxonomy (GTDB): domain Bacteria; phylum Pseudomonadota; class Alphaproteobacteria; order Rhizobiales; family Rhizobiaceae; genus Neorhizobium. Next base: position 244,651 of record CP147996.1, read on the forward strand.
GGGGCGAGCCTTGCCGAAGCGACCGATGTGCCGTTGCCGTCGTCGCGCTGTTCGGAGAATGAGAAGAAGATCATTCCACTGGTCGCGAAATCGGGAGCCAGCGCTACGTCGAGCAGGCCGCCCTGGCCGCCGGATAGCACTTTCGGCACGCCTTCGATCTTCGGTCCGGCTTCGCCTTCCTCCGAGATGATGTGCATGGCGCCCTGCTTTGCGGTCACCAGCATGCGGCCGTCGGGGAGGAATTCCATGGCCCAGAGATGCGGCAGGTTTTCCGCGACCACTTCCTGCGCGATCTTCGGCATGCTTGCTGGTTGCGGGGCTCGCGTCTGGTTGGCGAAGGCCGGTTTCTGGTCCCTGGCGTTCGGCGCCTTGGTTTCCGCGGGCTGCCCGGCGCTCTGAGCCATAACGGGACCGGCGGCCAGCGCAATGGAGAGGGCCGAGCCGGTCAGGAGAAGGCTGAGGCGTTGCATCGTGGAACTCCCTTTTCAACGGGCGGCTAACCGCCGAGATCGGAACGACACTCCCACGCGGTGAAAGAGCATCGGTGAAGGCCTTCATCTAGGGCGTTCAACGGCAAAGGACCGAACACGGCTCATTCAAGATTAGTTTATTGCCGCGTCATGAAAGAAAGCCCGCCTGGAAAGACGGGCTTTCGGCGTCGGCATATGTAACCCGATCAGTCGGCCAGTTCGGCCGGGACCTTGCCGCCGTTTTCGGCGAGCTTCTTCATCAGCGCCTTGTGGAGCCAGACGTTCATTGTCGCGGAGTCGTTGGTGTCGCCGGTGTAGTGCAGCTCGGCGGCCAGTTCCTTGCGGGCGGTCAGGCTGGAATCGAGGTCGAGCGCCTTCATCAGATCGACGATCGATTTGCGCCAGTCGAGCTTCTGGCCGCTCTTCTTGACGGCGGCGTCGAGGATCGGGGTGATATCGACGGGGTCGGATGCCGCGGAGGCGGACGGAGCTGCCGAAGGGACGGGTGTCGGATTGCTCGCCGGGGCGGCGGACGCGGAAACCGGCGCGGCCGGCTTCAGGGTTCGGCGGGTTTCGCGGTGGGCGCTGCCTCGGCGTGGCCGCCCCAAATCGCGTTCTTGATCTTGTCGAACATGCCCATTTTTAAAGTCTCCCTGAGTTTGTCTCAGGAGAACGTCGGGCGGGCCCGGGAATTCTCAAGAGGCCGGCCGCAGTTAAATCGATAACTGCAGCCGGCGGAATGGATCAGGCCGTGCCCCAGATGGCTTCGGCGGTCTGGACGACGAGTTCGAGCTTGCGCTTCTGGTCGTCCTCGGTGATCGAGTTGCCTTCCTCGGTCGAGGCGAAACCGCATTGCGGCGCGATGCCGAGCCTGGTCGATATCGACGAACTTGGAGGCCTCGTCGAAGTGACGGCGCAGCGAATCCAGGGTTTCCAGTTCACCGGTCTTGGTGGTGATGAAGCCCGGATAGACGCGCTGCTTGGAGCCCTTCTGAAGCAGGAGAGAGGCTGCAGGCCGCCGGAGCGCTCGGTGTCGTATTCCATGAAGAACATGTCGACGCCGGTCTTGTTGAAGATCGCGTCGGCCGCCGCATCGTAGCCGCCTTCGGCAGCCCAGGTGGAGCGGAAGTTGCCGCGGCACATATGCATGCCGATCAGCATGTCCTTCGGGCGGTCCTTGATCGCTTCATGCATGGTTTCGGCATACTTCTGGATCAGCCAGTCCGGATCGTAGCCTTCCTCGCGCTTCATGGCGCGCTGCTTCTCGTCGCCGAGATAGGCGAAGTAGATGTCGTCCATCTGCAGATAGCGGCAGCCGGCCTCGTAGAACTTCTGCACGGCCTTGGCGTAGGTGCGCGCAAGAGCCGCAAACAGTGCTTCGGGATCCCGGTATTCCGGATAGGTGACGTCGGCGCGGGCCGTACGGTAATGCGCGACGCTCGGGCCGGGAATGGAGATCTTCGGCGTCACCTTGGTGTTGGCGGCGAGGAACTTGAAGTGTTCCAGATGCGGGTGATCGTCCGGGAAGTCGAGCTTGCCGTTGATGGTCGGGAAGGTCGGCGGCAGCTTGACGCCGTGGAAGGTGACGCCCTTGTGGGCTTCGCGGGTGACGAATTCCAGGCCGTCGAGCATGCCCATGAAATCGTAATGCCAGAAGTGGCGACGGGCCTCGCCGTCGGTCACGACCTTCAGGCCGACGCTTTCCTGCAGCTTGACGAGTTCCTTGATGCCCTCGTCCTCAACGGCCTTCAGCTCCTCGGCCGAAATGCTCTTGTCTTCGTAGAACTTCTTGCGGGCGTCCTTGACGGAAGCGGGACGCAGCAGCGAACCGACGTGATCGGCTCTGTAGGGAGGCGTAGACATTTCTCAGATCTCCTTCATGCGCAACACGGGGCCGCGGCAGATGCTGGACAACCGGCCGGGAAGCCGGCCTTCGCTGCGGCGGACACGATCATATTTCAGACATTGATTCAACCTCTTCACGACATGATTCCGCTCTCGCGCGCAAGCCCTTGAGACGGAATCGCTTTCGTTCACAGGCCGATAGCCGTCAACATCACGAATGTCGCAAAGAGAACGAAGTGGGTCATGCCTTCGATGGCGTTGGTCTGGCCGTCGTTGAGGTTGATCGCCGCGACGACGAGCGTGATCGCAACCATGACAGTCTGCACCGGGGTCATGGCCATGATGAAGGGCTGGCCGCTGTACAGCGCGATCCCTTCCATGACCGGCACGGTGAGGATGACGGTCGAAAGCGAGGCGCCCATGGCGATGTTGACGACCGACTGCATGCGGTTGCGGAGTGCCGCGCGCAGTGCGGTCAGGATTTCGGGGGCCGCGGAAATCGCCGCGACCACGACTGCCATCAAGGTCAGTGGTGCGCCGCTGCCCTCCAGCCCGGCATTCATGAGGGTGGACATGAATTCGGCGAGGAAGCCGATGATCAGCACGCCAACGAGAATGACTCCGATGGAGATCGCGGCGGATTCGTGCTCGGTGTCCTCATGCTGAGTCTGGGTGCCCGTGGCCGGCTTGACGACGCGCGGATAGGTGTAGCTGAAGAAATAGCTGTGCGGGCCGACCTGCATCTTCAGGAAGACCGCATAGAGCGCGATCATGGCGCAGATCGTGAAGGCGGAATAATAGTGCCAGCGGTCGCCGGGGATGAATTCCGGGACGATCATGGAAATGCCCATGGCCGTCAGGATCATCACGCTGTAGGTGCGGCTGGAATCGTCGTTATAGGGCTGCTCGCCGTGGCGCAGGCCGCCGAGCAGGGCGGCCAGCCCGAGGATGCCGTTGATATCGAGCATGACTGCCGCGTAGATCGTATCGCGCACCAGGGTGGGCGAGTTGGTATTGCCCATCATGATGGCGAGGATCAACACCTCGACCGCGACTGCCGAGAGCGTCAGGATCATCGTGCCATAGGGATCGCCGACCTTGTGGGCGAGCATTTCGGCATGATGGGCGACACGGGTCGATGCGAGGATGATGATGCCGATCAGGGCGACTGCTGCGATCAGCGACGCCGTCTTGCCGGCCTCGAGCACGGAATGCTCGACGGAATAGGCGACGAAGCCTGAGGCCAGTGCGACGATGAGAAATTTTTCCTGCTTCAGCAGGGACAACAAACCCACGGTTCACTCCTGACCTTGCCCTCGTCGCCAATCTAACGCGGCAACCTGCGGCATCAAGCATGGTTCCCTTTTAGCCTCAAGGATTTGCGGTCCCCGGCCTTTGATGACATACTTTGCGGCGTGATTTGCGATGTGGCCTGGAACTTCGTGGCACCTTTTTCTATTTTTCATCCCGATGCCGCGACAGGACATGGATCCGAACGGACCGAGGCGGCCATGAAAGAGAGGAGGGAGTATGACCAAGGTTACCTACAAAGTCGTGCCGCATGACGGCGGCTGGGCCTATCGCCAGGGCGACGTCTATTCCGAAACCTTCCCCAGCCATTCCGACGCCTTGCAGGCGGCCCGCATCGTTGCGGCCGAACAGCAGGTCGGCGGGGAGGCGGAAGAGATCAGCTGGCAGGACGAAAAGGGCATCTGGCACAGCGAATACAGCGAAGGTGGCGACCGGCCCGAGGCCGAAGTCATGGATGGCGACGAAGGATCGACCACCCACTGAAAGCGTCAGCCGCGGACATAGTCCAGCAGGCCTTTGACGAGTGCGTCGAAGGTGACGCGCCAGCGGGGGACGATTTCAGGTTTTCGTGCATGGCAACCCAGGTATCGAGCGGCAGTTCGAAGACGCCGGGCAGCACCCGGACCAGATCCGGGTCGCGCTTGGCGAGGCCGACCTGGCAGATGCCGATGCCGACACCGCCGCGGATCGCCGCCAGTTGAGCGAGATTGTTGTCGGCGCGGAAGCTCCAGCGGATATTCTCGATATCGGGAAAGGCGGGAGAGGTGGCGCGTATACGCTCCGCTGCAGCGCGGACGAAGGCAGTGCGCCGGTCGAAGCCGATCAGCCGGTGGGTGACGAGGTCTTCGGCGCTTTGCGGAATTCCATGCCGTTCCAGATAGCGGCGATGGGCAAACAGCCCGAGCGGGATCTCGCCGATATGGCGGGTGACGAGCGCATCCTGGGCGGGGCTGGTCATGCGCACGGCGATATCCGACTCGCGCCTCAAAAGATCCTCCAGGCTCGTCCGACAAGGACAATTCCAGCTCCAGCCCGGGGTGTTCGTCCTGAAGCGCGGCCAGGATCGGCGGCAGGACCTCTATGCCGATCACTTCGCTGGCGCTGATCCTCACGGTTCCCTTCACCGTACCGATCTCGCCAGAAGCCAGCCGCTGCATGGCGGCGGCCGTGATGGCGAGGTTTTCCGCATAGGGCTTCATCGCCAGCGCCGGTTCGGTGGGCAGCAGGCCTTGCTGCGAGCGGGTGAAGAGCTGGTAACCCACGGCCTCCTCCAGAGCGTCGATATGGCGGCCGACGGTCGGCTGGGTTAGGCCGAGTTCGCGGGCCGCAGCGGACAGCGAGCCGAGCCGCAGGACGGCGAGGAAGGTGCGGTAGAAATCCCAGCTGATGTCATTCATTTTTGTATGGATGCCAAATAAATTTTGCCAATTCCGTATATTGGTGAAAGGCGCGATGGTCCAGCCATCGAAAACAGAAGGACTATCGCCATGTCGGAACAACCAACGTCAAAGCCCATCGCACTCGTTCTCGGCGCCACCGGCGGGATCGGCGGCCATGTGGCGCGCGGCCTCGTCGCCCGCGGCTGGAGCGTCCGGGCGCTCAATCGCAAGGCCGGGGAAACGGCCAAGCGCGAGCCGCGTTTTCAATGGCTTCAGGGCGACGCGATGAATGCCGCCGATGTCCGGCCGGCGGCCCAGGATGCGAAGCTCATCGTCCATGCGGTCAACCCGCCGGGCTACAAGGACTGGGAAAAGCTGGTCCTGCCGATGCTCGACAACACGATCGCAGCCGCCCGCGCCGTCGGCGCCCGTATCCTGCTGCCGGGCACGGTCTACAATTACGGGCCGGATGCCTTTCCCGAGTTTACCGAGGAGAGCCCGCAGAACCCGGTGACGCGCAAGGGCGCGATCCGGGTGGAGCTGGAGCGGCGACTTGAAGCCGCGTCGAACGACGGTGTGCCGGTGCTCATCGTGCGGGCTGGTGATTATTTCGGTCCGGGCGCGGCCAATAGCTGGTTTGCCCAAGGTCTGGTGAAGCCCGGCAAGCCGGTGACATCGGTCAGCCGGCCGAATGCCCGGGGTGTCGGGCATCAATGGGCCTATCTGCCGGATGTCGCCGAAACCATGCTGCGGCTGATCGACCGCCACGCGGAGCTGCCGCGTTTCGCACGTTTCCAGATGCGCGGCTTCTGGGATCCGGACGGCGAGCAGATGATCGCCGAGATCGGCCGGGTCGTCGGGCACAAGGTCAAGGTGAAGGCATTCCCCTGTGGCTGCTGAAGGTCGGATCACCCTTCGTGCCGATCTTCCGCGAGCCTCGGCGAGATGCGTTATCTCTGGAAAGTGCCGGTCAGGATGGGCAATGCCAAACTGCAGGCCTTTCTTGGCGAGGAGCCTTCTACGCCGATCGACGAGGCGGTGAGGGTCACGCTTGCCGATCTCGGCTGTATCGAGCAGAAGCCGGCCAAGGCCGCAAAGCCGGTCGCGCTTCTGGCATAAACCGCGCATTCTCAAGAGGAAGGGGCCGCCTGCGGGCGCGGCCCCTTCCGAAGTTCATCAGGCGACTGCTTCGAGTGCCGGGTAGTCGGTATAACCCTTGGCGCCGCCGCCGTAGAAGGTGGACTTGTCGGCTTCGTTGAGCGGCGCATTGTCCCTGAAGCGCTGCACGAGGTCGGGGTTGGCGAGGAAGAGCTTGCCGAAGGCGACCGCATCGGCATAACCGCTTTCGACGGCTTCGATGGCGCTTTCGCGGTCATAACCGTTGTTGACGAGCCAGCCGCCGGTGCCGCCGGCCTTGCGGTAAACGTCCTTCAGTTCCTGGTAGTCGAAGGGCTTGTCGCCCTGGCTGAACGAGCGGTCGCCGCCCGTCGCGCCTTCGACGACATGGATGAAGGAGAGGCCGCGGGGCCGAGCTGCTCGACAACATAGTTGAAGACAGCCTGCGGGTTCGGATCGCTGACGCCATTGGCGGGCGTGACCGGCGACAGGCGGATGCCGACGCGGCCGGCGCCGATTTCCTTCGTCACCGCATCGACGACTTCGAGCACGAAACGGGCGCGGTTTTCGATCGAGCCTCCATATTCGTCGGTGCGCTGGTTGGCGCCGGACTTCAGGAACTGGTCGATCAGGTAGCCGTTGGCGCCATGCAGTTCGATGCCGTCGAAGCCGGCGTCGATCGCGGCACGGGCGCCCTTGGCGAAATCAGCGACGATGCCGGCGATTTCGGAGGTTTCAAGTGCGCGCGGGTCGGAGGTATCGGCGAAGGCGCCGCTGCCGTCCGGATTGAGGATATAGGTCTTGCCGCCGGCGGGAATGGCCGAGGGAGCGACCGGGGCGCCACCATTCGGCTGCAGCGAGACATGCGAGACGCGACCGACATGCCAGATCTGGGTGACGATCTTGCCGCCCTTACGGTGAACGGCTTCGGTCACCTTCTTCCAGCCTTCGATCGCGGCGGCCGAATAAAGGCCCGGAACATCCGCATAACCCTGGCCCTGCTGCGTGATCGGGGTGCCTTCGGTGACGATGAGGCCGGCGGTGGCGCGCTGTTCGTAATAGGTGACGTTGAGGTTGTTGGGGATCGCTTGCGGCGAGCGATTGCGGGTCAGGGGAGCCATGACGATGCGGTTCGAAAGCTCGATATCGCCGAACTTGGTCGGTTCAAAAATGCTGGCCATCGGAAATTCCTTATGTGGTTGGGAGGAGACGGGCCGGATCTAGAGGGTCGATCGGAGCTCGTTCAGGAAGGCCGCGATGGTGTTTTCATCGCGGTGGTAGAATGCCCATTGGCCGACCCGGTCGATTTTCACCAGGCCTGCCTTTTCGAGCGTCGAAAGATGCGCCGAGACCGTGGATTGGGAGAGGCCGCAGCGTTTTTCGAACTGGCTGGCGCAGATGCCCATTGCGAGCGGGTGCGCCTGATCGGAGAAATGGCGTTCCGGCTCCTTCATCCATTCCAGGAATTCGACCCGGGCCGGATGCGCCAGCGCTTTCAGAATTTCCGTCTTGTCCATTGTCAGGATCCAACATCGGAGTTTACCGATATATAGATCGTCTGAAGCCGATTTAAAGGAAGCGGTTTGCGGAGAAACGAACGATTATAAAAAATGGGCCGCCGGATCGCTCCGAGGCCCAATAATTGTGAAGGTCAAAACCTCCAGAGGGGAACAGCCAGCACAGACAACAGGGACGTCGTCGAAGCGCGCTGGCTGATCCCAATATGGGGAGGCGGCTTCCGTGCGACAAGGGTGCGGATGGGATATTGAACGGAAGTTTCGGGACGGATTGTGACGGGTGAAAACTAGCCGAATGATCCAATGCCGGTTGGCGGCAGGTCCGGGGCAAAAAAGGGCCACTGGATTGCTCCAGGGCCCTTATAAGTGTGAAGGTCAAAAAACCTCCAGAGGGGAACAGCTGCTGCGGCGGAACTGGGAGGAAAAGCCGCCATGTGCATCAGCTATGTGCGATATGGTGGTTTTTTGTGCAGTGAACAATACTCTTTTGTGCAGGCCAGCCATGCGCGAACCGCAATGCTTTCGTTTGAAGGGGCTCAGTGGTTACATATCAGGCAACCGCAGAGCCGCTGAAAGCCCTGAGTTCCAAGGCTTCCGAGGCAGGTTGCCGGCTCGGCGTCCGCCATCAGAAATTCCAGTTACGGGCTTTGCCGACTACGAAGTCACGGAAGACTTTCAGCTTCGCGGCGTTCTTCATTTCATCCGGATAGCAGAAATAGGTGTCGAAGGACGGGATGTCGGCGTTGATCGCCAGCTGAATCAGTCCCGGATCCCGACCGACGATATAATCCGGCAGGCAGGCAATCCCTATCCCCAGCAGGCAGGCGCGCTTGATCGAGGTCTGGCTGTTGATCTGCAGGTGCGGCGTGCGGGTATTGTCCGATGACCGGCCGGCATATTCCAGCCAATTGACGTCGAGCAGGTAGTTCGGCGCCGGTTCCCCGAAGGTGATGATGCGATGGTGGTCGAGATCCTCGACCGACTGAGGCTCGCCATAACGGTTGATGTAGGAGGGGCCGCATAGACGTGCATGTGCACGGTGAAGAGCTTGCGCTGGATGAGATCGGACTGCACCGGTTGGCGAAGCCGGATGGCGCAATCCGCATGGCGCATGTTGACGTCCACCTCCTCGTTGTCGAGGATCAACTGGATCGACATTTCCGGATAGAGCTGCAGGAATTCCTGCACCTTGTCCGTGAGCCAGCCCTGGCCGAGGCCGACGGTGGTCGTAACGCGCAGTTTTCCGGACGGCTTTTCGGTCGTCTCGGTGAGCTGCATCTTCACCGTCTCGAGCTTCAAGAGCACGTCGTGGGCGGTGCGATAGAGAAGCTCGCCCTGTTCGGTGAGGATCAGGCCGCGCGCGTGGCGATGGAAGAGTTTTACCCCGACATCCTGTTCGAGCGCGCTGACCTGGCGGCTGATCGCCGACTGGGACAGGTGCAGCTTGTCTGCGGCATGGGTGAAGGACCCGGCCTCCGCCGCCGCGTGGAAAATGCGCAGTTTATCCCAGTCGAGCGGCACACCCATCGTTCAACGTTACTCCGCGGCTATGGCGACCGGCTGGATGCCGGAGAGGTAACGTTCGGCCTCGAGCGCTGCCATGCAGCCCATGCCGGCGGCGGTGATCGCCTGGCGGAAGGTATCGTCCGTCACGTCGCCGGCGGCAAACACGCCGGGCACGTCGGTGGCGGTCGAATCGGGGCCGTCCAGAGATAGCCGTTCGGCTTCATCTTCAGCTTGCCCTTGAAGAGTTCGGTCGCCGGCGCATGGCCGATCGCCACGAAGACGCCGTGGATGGGGAAGTCGGTGATCGCACCCGTCTGGGTGTTGCGCAGCTTGACGCCCTCGACGGACGGCGGCATCGGCGCTTTGGCCGGCTTGCCGGTGATCTCGGCGATTTCGGTGTTCCACAGCACGTTGACATTGGGCCGCTGGGAGAGGCGTTCAGCCAGAATCTTTTCCGAGCGGAAACTGTCGCGGCGATGCACGACGGTCACGGACTTGGCGATATTCGACAGGTAGAGCGCTTCCTCGACGGCGGAATTGCCGCCGCCGACCACGATCACGTCCTTGTTGCGATAGAAGAAGCCGTCGCAGGTGGCACAGGCGGAAACGCCGAACCCTGGAAATGCTGTTCGCTCTCGATGCCCAGCCATTTTGCCTTGGCGCCGGTCGAGATGATGATCGTCTCGGCGGTCCAGACCTGGCCGGAATCGGTGCGCACGGTGAAGGGACGATGGTTGAGATCGACTTCGGTGACGAGGTCGTTGACGATCTCGGCGCCCACATGGGTCGCCTGCTTGAGCATCTGCTCCATCAGCCAGGGACCCTGGATCGGATCGCCGAAGCCCGGATAGTTCTCGACATCCGTGGTGATCATCAGCTGCCCGCCCTGTTCCATGCCGGCGATCAGCACCGGCTTCAGCATGGCGCGCGCGGCATAGATGGCGGCCGTATAGCCGGCCGGGCCGGAGCCGATGATCAGAACCTCGGTATGACGGGAGGACATGGACTATTTCCTTTCAAAGACCGGTCGATGTTTCGCTGCCCCTCATATAGGTGGTCGATATCCGGTCTGCCGCTTTAGAAGCGCCATGTAAGATTGATCCATGCAGCAATGCAAGGGCAGCCTTGCACTAACAACAGATCAGTTGGCATGGACACGGCGAGCAGGTCTCTTGAGACATATTGTTGCGTAAAATTCCTCTTGCGATAAAAGCACTGCAGAACGAAGGGGACCTATGTGCTTCGCGCCGATCTTGATGCCATCGACCTAAAAATCCTGAGGGAATTGCAGCGCGACGGGCGCATGACAAATGTCGAGCTCGCCGAACGCGTCGGCATTTCGGCGCCGCCTTGCCTGCGGCGGGTGCGCAAGCTGGAAGAGGCCGGCATCATCGAGGGCTATCATGCGCTGCTCAACGCCCCGAAGCTCGGCGTCGATCTCGTCGCCTTCTGCATGGTCGGGCTGAAGCGCCAGTCGGACGCTGATCTCAAGGCGTTTGCGGCAAAGGTCCTGCAATGGCCGATGGTGCGTGAGGCCTGGATGGTCAACGGCGACAGCGATTTCCTGCTGCGCTGCGCGGCCCAGAACCTCACCGTCTTCCAGGATTTCGTCATCGAAGTGCTGACCGCCGACCAGCATGTGGACACGGTGCGTACCATGCTGACGATCCGGCAGGTCAAGCAGCTCGGTTTGGTCGAGATCTGAAGCTCGCCGACGCTGGCAGGCTTTTCGTCATTTGCTGCCGGCAGGGCGGAACCGTTTCTTGTGGATGAAGGCGATCAGCTTGTCTTCCATCAGGCGCCGCTGCTTGGCGAGCGCGTAGAACCATTTCCGCTTGTTGGTCTTTCTGGCGCGGCCGGAGCTTGCCAGGATTTCGCTTGCCGCATCGGTCGTGGTGACGGGCGAGGGCCAGAAGGAATAACCGTGGCCGGTGCGGGTCAGCCAGTGGCGGAAATAATTATCGACGGGGCGAACATCTTGCGGTGTTCCGCAAGAAACAGCCGGGCGCCTTCGCGCGACCAGACGATGGCGCTTGTGGTCATCGGGAAATAGTGGGCGGCGACCAGTTCGCAATCGTGCCCGCCGATCTCGTAGCGGGAAAGAGGGGTGGCGATCTTGAGCTTGTTGTTGCCGATATTGATCAGCCTCCAGTCGGGATCGGCCTTTTCGAGATCGGGGAGGGCGGCTTTGAGCAGTTCGACCGGGTTGCAGAGCGGCAGTGCGTCGTCTTCCAGCACCAGCGCATAACGGGCATCGGACTTCAGGAAATGTTCGGCGACCTTCAGGTGGCTGCGGTAGCAGCCGATCTCGCCGCCGACGAGGGTGCGGCCCATATAGTTCTCGGCGCGTTCCGCGTCATAGTCGGGGATCGTCGCGAGATCGAACTTGCGGCCATCGACGGCGGAGATCCGCTCGAAGGGGATGCCAAAGGCCGAAAGCCGGTCACTGATGGTCTGCAGGCGGTCATTGCTGCCATCCAGATTGATGACATAGGTCTCAAGCGATTGCATTTTACCCTTTTCCGGCAAGGCGGCGTAGCGGCTTCTCGCCCGCTATGGCCGCTTCCGTCGCCGGTAGACTTGTGATGGTCGAAGCTTTTCGAATGTTGCTATATCGCGGCCGAAGGGTTTTTGGAACAAGCGTCGTTTAGTCTCGGAAACACCGTCCGCGCAGGTGCTGAAGAGCTGAGGCTGCCGTCTCCGGGGCAGGCCCGGCATTTCGGGGGCAACCGTTTTCGTCTCCTTCGCGCAGGTTTTTCAACCGCAACAGGGAGGCAGAGCTTCCTTCGGGTGCCGATTTCGGTATACAGCGGCTTAAAGAAAACGGCAGGATGACGATTTATGCGGGTTCATCAGTATATTTTCGGCAAGGACGGCGGGGCGGAGAAGTTCTTCGTACATCTGGTCGGCGCTCTCGACCGCCGCGGCGTCGATCAGACTGTCGTGATGCGCTGGAACCGCCGCTGGAAGCCGGATGTCGAAGCCCATGCCAAGGTGATCGAGAGCAATTTCCGCAACATGTCGATCGATCGCATCCTGCTGCCGATGAAGGTGCTTTCGCTGGCAAAGAGCGACAAAGCCGACGCGATCATTTCCTGGTCCACCCGCGGTGCCCGCCTGATGCCCGACTACAAGGGCGGTATCAAGCTCTCCCGCCTCGGCGACTATCCGACTCATCTCGGCTATTTCAAGAATTCCGACATTCTCGTCTGCAACACGCCGGGCATTGCCGACCATGTGCGTAACAATCTCGGCTGGACGCGCGGCGTCGAGGTGGTCTCGAACTTCACCGACACGTCGGTCGTGGCGCCCGTCTCCCGCTCTGTTGCGAATACGCCGGACGGCGTGCCGCTCGTCATGACGATGGCGCGCTTCGTCAAGCGCAAGCGGATCCATCTGCTGATCGAGGCGATGACGGCCGTGCCGGAAGCCTATCTGTGGATCGCCGGCGAGGGCGAGGAGCAGGAGGCACTGGAGGCTGTGGTGCGCGAGCACAAGCTCGAGAACCGGGTGAGGTTCCTCGGCTGGCAGAAGGATGCGCGGCCCTATGTCGCCGCCGCCGACATGTTCATCATGCCATCCAGCCACGAGCCGCTCGGCAATGTCATTTTCGAGGCCTGGGCGCAGAGCAAGCCGGTGATCTCCTCGCGCTCGGAGGGCCCGTCCTGGTTTATGCAGGATGGGGAAAACGGCCTGCTCGTCGATATCGACGACACGGCAGGTTTCGCGCGCGCCATCAACCAGGTGATCGCCGACCGTCAGCTGGCGGCAAGTCTTGGCGAAAAGGGCAGGGCGACGCTGGTCGGTCAGTTTTCGGAAGAGGCTGTGGCGGGCGCCTATATCGACCTGTTCAAGCGGAAGCCGTGATCCGGTAGATATTGCCGAGCAGCTTTGCTTCGCCCTCGATGCTGAAGTTTTCCAGCGCGTGGGTGCGCGAACGCGTCGATGCGGCTTCGCGGCGCGTCTCGTCGTCCATGAAAAGTGCCGCTGCCTGGGCCATCGCATCGACGCTGTCGCGGGCGATGATCAGGCCGGTTTCCTCTTCGCCCGTCACCAGAAGCTCCGGGAAGGCGCCGACATCGGTTGCGATCACCGGGACGGCGGTCGCCATGGCTTCCAGCGGCGTCAGCCCGAAACCTTCCCAGCGCTGCGGAGCGATGAAGAGGTCGAGGGTGCGGTACCATTCGTTGATATCGGTATGTTCGCCGACGAACAGGATGCGGTCGGCAAGCCCTGCGGCGGCGACCTTCTTCTTCAGCCCGTCCTCGAAATCCACATGCGGGCCGGTGGCGCGGCCGGCGACGATCGCCGACCAACCCTTGCGCTCGGCAAGCACCCTGATCATCGAATCCACGAAAAGATCGGTGCCCTTCTGGCGGCGCACACGGCCGAAACAGCCGACGATCTTCTGTGCCGGATCGAGGCCTTTGGCGCGCTTGGCATCGGCCTTGTCCGACGGCGGCGAGAAACGGTTGGTATCGATGCCGTGCAGGACGACGGTGTTCTTGACGGTCAAATAGTCAGCCGTCTTGCCGCTGGTGGCGATCACGCCATCCATCTTCGAGACCAGCCATTTCGTCCAGCCGGTATGGTGGCGTTGCGAGGCCGAGGTGAAGACGATCTTCAGCGGCATGCGCAGCACGTCGCGCATGAAAATCGCCGGCAGCATTTCGATGTTGCGGCGCGCATGCCAGATGCGGCACCGCCTGCCGCGCGGCGGCGACCAGAGGCGAAAAAGATCGCGATAGCGGATATGGGCCAGGTCGGCGGGCAGGCCGGGGCCGAGGGCTGCGACCTTCTGGCCGAGCGACCTCTGGACCGGCACGAGCCTGGATGATCGTCGAGGTAACGCCGGAGAGGCGCCGCTTGAAATTCGGCGCGATCACTTCGACGTCACGGATATCGATGATGGCGGAATCGCCTTGTTTGCCCACGGGCGTATCAGCCCCAGGAAATGGCGAGGATTTCGTAGGCCTTGGAGCCGCCGGGAGCGACCACTTCGATGGAATCGCCCTTTTCCTTGCCGATCATCGCCCGTGCGATCGGGGAGGAGATGGAAATGCGACCCGCCTTCACGTCGGCTTCCTGGTCGCCGACGATCTGGTAGATCTTCTCCTCGTCCGTGTCCTCGTCGATGAGCTTCACGGTCGCGCCGAACTTGATCTTCGAGCCGGACATTTTCGACAGGTCGATGACTTCCGCGCGTGCGGTCAGATCTTCAAGCTCGGTGACACGGCCTTCGTTGTGGCTCTGGGCCTCCTTGGCGGCATGGTATTCGGCATTTTCCGAAAGGTCGCCATGGGCGCGCGCTTCCGCGATTGCCTCGATGATACGGGGACGCTCCTCCTGCTGACGCCAGCGCAGCTCCTCTTGCAGCTTGGAAAAACCACTCTGCGTCATCGGTACCTTTTCAACCATTTCCTTGTCCTTCAGGCGCATGCCCGCGGATGCCGCGGACACAAAGAAACAGGTTCCGGAGCGAAACTTCGGAACCATCGTAAAATCAGAATGTAGGACACCATAACAGAATTTCGACAGCGAGTGCTAGGAATTTCGAAACCGTGTCATGTGCCCCTCCGCCAATATGTGCTTCCAAGCGCTACCATTTGTCAATGACTTGACGGGCGGAAAAAGAACATTTAGTGAACAAGCTAATGAAGAAGTCGCTGAAAGAACGTCTGGCGATCCTGTCGGATGCTGCCAAATATGATGCTTCCTGTGCCTCCAGCGGGACCGTGAAGCGGGATTCGTCCGCGACGGGCGGCCTCGGCTCCACCGAAGGTTCGGGCATCTGCCATGCCTATGCGCCGGATGGGCGGTGCATATCGCTGCTGAAAATCCTGCTCACCAATTTCTGTATCTACGACTGCGCCTATTGCATCAACCGGTCGTCCAGCAATGTCGAGCGGGCGCGTTTTTCGGCGGAGGAGGTGGTCTGGTTGACGCTGGAATTTTACCGCCGCAATTATATCGAGGGCCTGTTCCTCTCCTCCGGCATCATCCGCTCCTCCGATCATACGATGGAGGAGATGGTGCGGATCGCGCGGGACCTGCGAACCATCCATAATTTCCGCGGCTATATTCACCTGAAAAGCATTCCGGAGGCTTCCGGGCATCTGATCGAGGAGGCGGGGCTTTATGCCGACCGGCTATCGATCAATATCGAACTGCCGACCGACAGCGGCATCAGCCGGTTCGCGCCGGAAAAGCGGCCCGAGAATATCCGCCGCTCGATGGGCAATCTGCGGCTGAAGATCGAGGAAATGGCCGAACCGACGCTCCAGACGAAGCGCCGGAAGACGTTTGCGCCGGCCGGGCAAAGCACCCAGATGATCGTCGGTGCCGACGGCGCCAACGACGCGACCATTCTCGGCAACAGCGCCCGTCTCTATGGCAGCTACGGGCTTAAGCGGGTCTATTATTCCGCCTTCAGCCCTATTCCGGATCGTCGAAGACGCTGCCGCTGATCAAGCCGCCGCTGATGCGTGAGCATCGGCTCTACCAGGCGGACTGGCTCTATCGGTTCTACGGTTTCGAGATCGGTGAGATCACAGCGAGCCAGGTCAACGGTATGCTCGACCTCGATCTCGATCCCAAGCTTGCCTGGGCGCTCGGCCATCGCGAGCGGTTTCCGGTGGATGTCAACCGGGCGGAGAAGGAGATGCTGCTGAGAGTGCCGGGTTTCGGCACCAAGACGGTGAAAAGCATCCTGTCGTCGCGGCGGTTCCGTCGGCTGCGGCTCGACGACCTGAAGCGGCTCGGCGTGTCTCTCAAGAAGGTGCAGCCGTTCATCACGGCGGAGGGCTGGACGCCGCATCGGCTGGTCGATCGGCCGGATCTTCGGGCGATGTTCGAGCCGAAACCCGAGCAATTGTCGCTGTTATGAGATACCGTTTTTCGCTCCGGGGCAGGGGTGATCTCACCGAGTGGCGCGATGCCGCCCGCGCCTTCCTGATGGCCGGCATCGTGCCCGAGTATATTGAATGGCGGACGATGGACGATGCCGACGGGCTGTTCGGTTTCGACGACAATCACCTGCCGCCGCCGCATCCGGACTGCGAGCCGATGACGGTGCAGCCCGCCTTCATCCGGCTGGCAGGAGCGGTGCTCTGCCATTCCGACCCGACGCGGTTTGCGCTGCTCTACCGCATGCTGTTCCGGATGATGCATGGCGGCGTGATCCACGGCCGGCACCTGCTGCAGATGGCGACCGACCCGGACGTGGTCGCGGCGGCGCGGATGGCGAAATCGGTCGAGCGCGACTATCACAAGATGACCGCCTTCGTGCGCTTCAAGGAACTGCCGCTGGCGGAAGGTTTCGCCGGGCGGCGGCGCTTTGTCTCCTGGTTCGAGCCGGATCACTTCATCATCGCCCGTGTGGCGCCGTTCTTCCAGCGGCGCTTCACCGATATGGACTGGCTGATCGCGACCCCGAAGGGCTCGGCCTCCTGGGACGGCGAAACGCTGCGCACCACCGACGAACCGGCACAGAAGCCCGATCTGCGCGACGAGACGGACGAGCTGTGGCGCACCTATTACGCCTCGATCTTCAATCCGGCGCGACTGAAGGTGAAGATGATGACTACGGAGATGCCGAAGAAATACTGGAAGAACCTGCCGGAAGCGGAGCTCATTCCGGGCCTGATCGCCAATGCGGAAGCTCAGGTCATCGACATGGCGCGCAAGGCAGCGAGCGAACCCTTGCCCTTCCATCACCGGATTCAGGAAGCGGCGGCGAAGGCTCCCGCGGAGCCTATGGCTGCCGCCGGCACGCTTGCGGCGTTGAAGCAGGAGGCGCGGCACTGCACGCGCTGCGACATCCATTGCCTGGCGACCCAGACGGTATTCGGCGACGGGCCGCCGGATGCAAAGGTGATGTTCGTCGGCGAGCAGCCGGGCGACCAGGAGGACCTGGCGGGGAAACCCTTTGTCGGACCAGCGGGAAAACTGTTCAACGACGTGATCGGCGAGGTCGGGATCGACCGGCGGTCGCTTTATATCACCAATGCGGTCAAACACTTCAAATACGAGCCACGCGGCAAGCGGCGCATCCACCAGAAACCCAATATGGGCGAGGTGCGGCAATGTCGCTGGTGGCTGACCCAGGAACTGGAGCTGGTGAAACCGAAACTGGTTGTGGCGATGGGGGCGACGGCGCTGTTTGCGCTGACCGACATGCGCCAGAAGCTGGAGGACGTCAGGAGCGAACCGATCGCGATGGAGGAGGGCCGTACGCTGTTCGTGACGGTGCATCCGTCATACCTGCTGCGCATCCCCGATGAAGGCAGGAAGGCGGAAGAGCTTGCCCGGTTCAAGGAGGATATCAGCCGGATCAAGCGCTTGGCGGCGTGAACGGATAGAAATTCAAGGCCGCCGGATCTTCACTCTAGGGGACGAAGGTGGGATTTTGAGGGAGGTTCGGCGGGGTGTAGGTGCCGGTGCTCTGGCGCGTTTTGACCGATTCATGGATCAGGGCGTCCTGCGGGATCAGGCGCGGATCGATGCAGGGGATATAATAACCGGTCGCTGCATGGCGTTTTCGCCATGAGGTTTTCGGGACTCTGCGCGGGATGCACTCCACGAGACGCCATGCCCGGTTCATCGAATCGTGCAGCGGGGCGTACCGATCGAGCCTCGACATAGTCCCCCTTCCCGAGAACGATCTTGTCGATGACATCGTCCTTGAAGTGGAGACCTGTCGGCCGGGTCTCCCGGATCATCCAGTCCAGCGGAATCTTGATCTGGCCGCTTTCCTTTTCCGGGAAGCCGCCGCCAACGTCGCAGTGGAAACCTGCGAACCAGACCTCCTTGGCATTCTGGGGTCCTTTTGGCGCGGCGAAGGGGTTGCCGCGATAGACCTGGCCGGGTGTCCATAGTTCGGGCCTGAACATGGTGCGCTTCTCGTCGATCGAAAGAGCGTGGCGCACCCACTCGACGCTAGGATTGCGGTGCGTGAACGGGTGGGTTTTCAGCTGTATCCGACCGCGGCCGGTCTCGATCATCGAGGCGACCGTATCGAAGAGCCCAAGCAGTTTTATCGGCGGCCGGTCGTTGTCCAGCATCCTCTCGTAGAGACGCATGCCGGCAAACGGCGACGCGTCACCTGCGCCGGCCGTCGGGGATTGCTCCGGTATGGCCTTGTAGGTTCGGTAGGCGTAATCGACGAGATTGAGATAAAGAGGCGAGGTCAGCCCGAAGGCATGGATGAAGCCCGACAGCACCCTGGCAGTGTAGGCGCCACGGCTGAAGCCGAACAGGTAGATGCGGTCACGGTCCGGATGGCCGCCGTTTTCGACAGGGCCGCAGTCATAGTTTTCGACAAGAAAGCGATAGGCTTCCTTGACGTTGTGGTCGAGGCCCCAGCCGGTCGCAAGGCCGAACACTTCGGACGCATCCCGGGCAAGCGAAGACCAGTTTTCGTCAGCACCGAAAGTGCCGACGCCGGGATCGTAATAGACGATCTGCCTCTCGGATCGCTCCAGGGTTCCGAACAAGCGCAGGATATTGGTGCGGTCGGCGGATATTTCATTCGACGTGCCGTCGAACAGAATGACGATATTCTTCGACATGGTTTCCCCGGATGACCCGGCTGGAGACTATCATCACCGTGTCATGTTTACAATTTTAAGTAGATGCATCAGTCTTGGCATTCGTCATTTGGTGGGAGGCAGGCATGGCCGCTTTCAGATTTGCGACCTTCAATCTCTTTCATTTCGCAGCACCTGGCATTTTCTGGCACGAGCGGGATCCGAAATCGACCTATACGCCGGAGCAGTGGCAGGCCAAGCAGGCCTGGATCGCCGCCATGCTGGCGCAGATGAATGCCGATGTGGTCGGTTTTCAGGAAGTGGTTTCATTCGAGGCGCTGAAGGATCTGGTGGCCGCCGCCGGTTATCCGCATTTCTACAATGCCGGAGCGCCGATCTTCGACGGTGAGGACAGTGCGATCTATGTGAATGCCACGGTGGCGATCGCCTCACGTCATCCTTTCACGGCAGTCGGCGACCTGATCGGGGTTGCGGATATCGACGTCGATACGGTCGTTGATCCCGGTTTCAGGTTTTCCCGAACGCCCGTTGCGGCGCGCATCGACTTGGCCGGGATCGGCGGGGTGGATATCTATGTGTGCCACCTGAAATCGCAGGGCGCATTCGTCGATCCGCGCGATGTCGATCCGATCGTCGACTGGGCCCAGAAGATCAAGGCCTATTATTCGCTGCGCAATGCCGCCGGCGTCGACCAGGTCGCCAAGCGCGCGGCCGAAGCCGGCGTCGTCTACCGGCTCTTCCGCCGTGCCATTGACCGCGACAACGACGCGCCGGTCCTGCTGCTCGGAGATCTTAACGAAGGCCCGGATCGCATACGCTGGGCATCCTGACCCAGGGCGAGCGGGTGTTTTCCTGGGGCAGCATTCCGGGCAACGGCATTCCGTCGGAATTCGCCTTCCTCAAACATGTCTACAAGCTCTACGACACGTGGCCCCTCGTGCCGACCCAGCTTCAGGGCCGGCCGATCACCCATAGCAGTTCGGGCCATGGCTCGATCCTCGACTATGCGATCGTTTCCAATGGGCTCAATCCGAACAACCCGCGCCGACGCGGTACGGTGACCAAGGTGGAGGTCTTCGACGATCATTTTCGCGATGGGCCGCCGAAGGGCATCGCCTCCGACCACGCGCCGGTCATCGTCACCATCAATGGAAGCGATGTTTGAGAACATGGGAGCGTAATGAACCGCTCCCTCATCGATGTTCGGTCGAGCCGGCTCCGCGTCGGGCTTGGCAGGCGCATTCACGGGGCCACCGCTTTGGTCCGGCTGCTGGGGGCGTCTCTTCTGCAGGCGTCAGCTCTTCGGCGGGTTTTCGATCGCTTCGGTGAGGTCGAAATATTCCTCGCAGGTCTTGCCGCAGATCGTTTCGATGATCTTCAGCTGCTCCCTTGCGAGGTCCGTCTGGCCACTGGTCAGATAGGCTTCGCCAAGATATTCGCGGGCGCTGGCGTAATGCGGGGCCATGGCGATCTGCAGGGCTTCTTCGAAACGGCCTTCCTGGCCGAGCGGATGGCGTATCGGGCGCGGTTGGGGTCGGAGACCGCCGCGTCCGGTTTACGCGCGGTGGATGTCCCGGAAATGAAGGCTGGGTTGAAGGGGAGGCGGCGGCCGAAGGCGATGCTTCGGCCGCACCGTCATTTTCAGGCGAAATAGCTCTGTAGCGGGCGCACTTCGAGATTGCCGGCCTTGAGCGCCTTGATCGCCATGGCGGCGGCTTCGGCGCCGGCCATGGTGGTGTAATAAGGCACCTTCTGCATCAGCGTCGCGCGGCGGAGCGACTTCGAATCCGAGATCGCCTTGTTGCCGTCGGTCGTGTTGATGACGAGCCTGAACCTGGCGGTTGCGGATCGCATCCTCGATATGCGGGCGGCCTTCCAGCACCTTGTTGATGCGGGTGGATTCGATACCCTGTTCGGCGAGGAAGCGGGCGGTGCCGCTGGTCGCCAGAACCTTAAAGCCGATTTCGGTGAGGATGCGGATCGCAGGCAGTACGCGAGCCTTGTCCTCGTCGCGCACGGAGACGAAGACCGTTCCGTTGCGCGGCAGTTCGACACTGGCGCCGAGCTGCGACTTGGCAAATGCCAGCGCGAAATCCGTATCGAGACCGATGACTTCGCCGGTCGAGCGCATTTCAGGGCCGAGCAGCGTATCGACGCCCGGGAATTTCGCGAACGGGAAGACGGCTTCCTTGACGGCGATATGTGTGAGGTTGCGCGGATCGGGCTTGGTGCCGTAGGCGGCGAAGGTCGCGTCAAGCTTCTCGCCGGCCATGACGCGGGCGGCGATCTTGGCGATCGGCGCGCCGATGGTCTTGGCGACGAAGGGCACTGTACGCGAGGCGCGGGGATTGACCTCCAGCACGTAGATCGTGCCATCCTTGATGGCGAACTGGACGTTCATCAGGCCAACGACGTGGAGAGCCTTGGCCATTGCCTTCGATTGGCGTTCCAGGCTCGTCGAGCATTTCCGGCGAGAGCGTGCGCGGAGGCAGCGAGCAGGCCGAATCGCCCGAATGGATGCCGGCTTCCTCGATATGCTCCATGATGCCGGCGACATAGACGTCGGTGCCGTCGCAGAGGCAATCGACATCGACTTCGATGGCATTGGTCAGGTAGCTGTCGAACAGAAGCGGGTTCTTGCCGAGCAGGGTGTTGATCTGGCCTGTCTTGTCGTTCGGGTAACGCTGCTTGATGTCTTCCGGTACAAGGCCCGGAACGGTGTCGAGCAGATAGGTCTGCAGCATCGATTCCGAATGGATGATCTGCATGGCGCGGCCACCAAGCACGTAGGACGGGCGCACCACCAGCGGGAAGCCGATTTCCGAAGCGACCAGGCGGGCCTGTTCGACCGAATAGGCGATGCCGTTGTTTGGCTGGTTGAGGTCGAGCTTCATCAAAAGCTTCTGGAAACGGTCGCGGTCTTCGGCAAGGTCGATCATGTCGGGTGCGGTGCCGAGGATCGGGATGCCGTTCTTTTCGAGCGCTTCGGCGAGCTTCAGCGGGGTCTGGCCGCCGAACTGGACGATGACGCCGACCACTTCGCCCTTTTCCTGCTCGGCGCGCAGGATCTCGATGACGTCCTCGGCCGTCAGGGGCTCGAAATAGAGGCGGTCGGAGGTGTCGTAGTCGGTCGAGACGGTTTCCGGGTTGCAGTTGATCATGATCGCTTCATAACCGGCATCCTTCAGCGCGAAGGCGGCGTGGCAGCAGCAATAATCGAACTCGATACCCTGGCCGATGCGGTTCGGACCGCCGCCGAGGATGACGACCTTCTTGGCGGTCGATACTTCCGCTTCCGAGCGCAGTTCGCCGACGAACGGAGTTTCATAGGTCGAATACATGTAGGCGGTCGGCGAGGCGAATTCGGCGGCGCAGGTGTCGATGCGTTTGAAGACCGGGCGGACGTTCAGGCTGTTGCGCAGTTCCGCCACTTCCTTCGGCCGCTTTTTGGTCAGGCTTGCAAGGCGGGCGTCGGAGAAGCCCATGGCCTTCAGCATGCGCAGGTTTTCGGCATCCTCCGGCAGGCCATGCTCGCGGATGCGGGCTTCCATATCGGTGATCGCCTTCAACTGGGCGATGAACCACGGGTCGATCTTGCAGGCCTCGTGCACTTCGCCTTCAGTGAGGCCGAGGCGCAGCGCCTGGGCGACCATGCGCAGGCGGTCAGGCGTCGGCGTGCCGATTGCGGCGCGGATGGCGTTCTTGGAGTTCTCGCCGTCTTCGAGGCCGGGGATCTCGATCTCGTCGAGGCCGGTCAGGCCGGTTTCGAGGCCGCGGAGCGCCTTCTGCAGCGATTCCGCGAAGGTGCGGCCGATCGCCATGACTTCGCCGACCGACTTCATCGCGGTCGTCAGGACCGGCGAGGCACCCGGGAACTTTTCGAAGGCGAAACGCGGGATCTTGGTGACCACGTAGTCGATCGACGGTTCGAACGAGGCGGGCGTCGCGCCGCCCGTGATGTCGTTGTCGAGTTCGTCGAGCGTGTAGCCGATCGCGAGCTTGGCGGCGACCTTGGCGATCGGGAAGCCGGTTGCCTTCGATGCGAGTGCCGAGGAGCGCGAGACGCGCGGGTTCATTTCGATGACGACCAGGCGGCCGTCCTTGGGATTGACGGCGAACTGCACGTTCGAGCCGCCGGTCTCGACGCCGATCTCGCGCAGCACCGCGATCGAGGCGTTGCGCATCATCTGGTATTCCTTGTCGGTCAGCGTCAGCGCCGGCGCGACGGTGATGCTATCGCCCGTGTGGACGCCCATCGGATCGATGTTTTCGATCGAGCAGATGATGATGCAGTTGTCCGCCTTGTCGCGGATCACCTCCATCTCGTATTCCTTCCAGCCCAGCACCGACTCCTCGATCAGCACTTCGGTGGTCGGCGAGGCATCGAGGCCGCCGCCGACGATCTCGAAGAATTCCGAGCGGTTGTAGGCGATGCCGCCGCCGGTGCCGCCCATGGTGAAGGAGGGGCGGATGATGGCCGGCAGGCCGACCACGTCGATCGCCTGGGCGGCGATCGCCATGGCGTGGCTGATATAACGCTGCTTGCGGTCGGTCTCGCCGAGGTTCCACTGGTTTTCAAGCTCGTCGAGCGCCTTGTCGAGTTCGGCGCCCGTCAGGCTCTCCTTGACCCGGTTGCGCTCGATCTCATGGACTTTACGGTCCGCATCCTTGATGTCGGTGGCGTTGGCCAGCATCGACTTCGGAGTTTCGAGCCCGATGCGGGACATGGCCTCGCGGAAGAGGGCGCGGTCTTCGGCCATGTCGATGGCGGCCGGCTTGGCGCCGATCATCTCGACATTGTAGCGGTCGAGCACGCCCATTCTCTTCAGGGAGAGCGCGGTGTTGAGAGCCGTTTGGCCGCCCATCGTCGGCAGCAGCGCATCCGGCCGTTCCTTGGCGATGATCTTGGCGACGACTTCGGGGGTGATCGGCTCGACATAGGTGGCATCGGCGAGGCCGGGATCGGTCATGATCGTCGCCGGGTTGGAATTGACCAGGATGACCCGGTAACCTTCCTCCTTCAGCGCCTTGCAGGCCTGGGTGCCGGAATAGTCGAACTCGCATGCCTGGCCGATGACGATCGGACCCGCGCCGATGATGAGGATCGATTTCAAGTCTTGGCGCTTGGGCATGGGGATATCTTTCCGCTTTTTCCTGCGCGGAAAACCGGCGCGGTGTGGAGAGGCACCGGTCGGGTCGCGCGCGCATGTCTTTATCAGGCTAGACGCGGCTTATAGGCAAATGTTCTGGAGAACGGAACCCCGAATCTCGCCTAATCGATAGGAAAAGGGAGGACGACAGGAAATCCTCAAATCGATAGTTTCCACTTTCGCAAACATTAAGGTTTTTCCTGGCAACATTCGTCGAGCGAGGGTTTCGACGATGCAAGGTGACGTCCAAAAATTGCGCCTGGCACTTTTTGCCACGACTGCGGCGGCTTATGCGCTTGTATGGGCGATCATCGTGGTGACTGGTTTCCGGTTGGATTATTGGTCCCTTGGGCGGTCTATGCTTGTCCCTTGTCGATACTGGTGGTCTTTTCTCCTTATTGCTCACGGCGACGCATGTTTGTCCTCAGGAACAGTGTCGAGACTCTCTGCTGCGGACTCCTCCTCACTCTTCCCTCCGTGATATCGACCTACTTGGCAATGAGTGCGGGAATGCCGATGGCGGATGGTCAGTTGGTTGCCTTGGACGCCTTGCTACCCATTGACTGGCATTCCTTCATCGCCACCGTCGATGTACACGGCTGGATTGCGCATGCGCTTGGTTATGCATATCAATCCTTTGCGTTTCAGCTTCTCGGTCTGCCTGTCCTGCTTTGCGTTTTGGCGAAGCCCGAACGTGGCTACAGAATGGTGATGGCTTATACAGCGATCTGCTTCCTATCCAGCTTGATTTCGATCTGGTATCCCGCGCTCGGAACCTACAAGATATATGGTGTCGCTGCCGATAGCCTTCAGAATATCAATGCCAGTTTCGGCTATTTCTTCCTGGAGCAGTTCTATGCCGTCAGGGAGAATGATGATTTCATTTTTCGGTTGATCATGCCGCTGGTATTTTGACCTTTCCGTCGGTCCATGCAGCCGTTGCCGCGCTTTGCGCCTGGGCGGCGTGGGACATCCGACTGCTACGTTATCCCATGCTCGTCCTCAACGTCGGCATGGCGATTTCAGCTGTCTCGCACGCAAACCACTATTTCGTCGATATCATCGCCGGCGTCCTGCTTGCGGTGGCCTGTATCGCGGTCGTGGCCGTTGCTACCCGGAGTCCGCGTCAGGCTACTGCCTCCCGAATGGCCGTCACCGCTTAACGGGAGAGGTCGCCGAACCGCGACCGCACCGCGTCCGCGTAGGTGCGGCTCACGGGGATTTCGGTGCCGTCCTTCATGATCAGCACAAGCCTGCCACCGTCGCGTTTCAGCGTCTCGACATGGGCATCCGCCACCCAGTGGGAGCGGTGCACCTGCAGGCCGGGCGTGGCCCCGAGTTCCCTCAGGGCGTCGGCGAAACGCAGCAGGACCAGTTCGCGGCCGCGGGTGGTGACCACGTCGGTGTAATGGTCCTCTACGGAGAGCCGCAGGATTGCACCCCGGTTCTGGGGTTTCAGCCGGGCTAGGATTTCCGGCTCGGAAACGGGCGACGCGGCGGGCGCGGGGATGGGAGAGGGCGGGGCGGAGACCTCGGCGATCTGCCGGTGCATGGCGGTGTAGGTCAGAAGACAGAAGAGAGCGCAGAGCGGCAGCGCGAACAGCGCCCGATGAAAACCGTCCTCCATCTCCGTCCAGCGGCCGAAGAACGCGAAATCGATGACGCCGAGGGCAAAGCCGATCGGCAGAGCTGCGATCAGCGAGCCGATCATCATGCGGGCGAGCGCATGGGCGAGGTGGTTGCGCAACAGGATTTCGGCCATGATCGAAAAACAGATGGCGATCGCCCAGGTGACCGCATGGATGATCAGCCAGTAGCCGAGCCGGATGCCGAACGTCATTCGCTCCAGGGTGCCATAGGGTCCGCTGACGGCGAAGATCAGGATGACCAGCGAAAGGGTCGTCCAGAAGCGCCAGGAGCGGATGAAGAGCTGCAGTTCACGAAGCGTGGAGCTCAAAAACGGGTGATTCACGAAGTTTATCCGTCGTCTGCGCCAATCCGGTTGAGGGTAAGCCAGTCATGGCGGAAACAGGAGGCCAATTCAATCGCTTCCAGCTGCCCGCTGATTTCGACAGGTACGTCCCATGAACCTCCAGCCGCTTCTCGATGCCCCGCTTGCCGTGCAGATCCATGTCGCAGCAGTGCTGCCCGCTTCGGTGCTCGGTGCCTATATCCTCCTGAACGCCAAGGGTACGCCGGTCCACCGCCTGCTTGGCAAGGTCTGGATGGCGCTGATGGTGATCACCTCGCTCTCCAGCTTCTTCATCCACGAGATCAACCTCTTTCACGGTTTCAGCCCGATCCATCTCCTGTCGGTCTTCGTTCTCGTCGGGGCGTGGCGGGCGATCAGCGCGGCGCGCGCTCACAATATCAGGGCGCACAAGGCAGCCGTCATCGGCATGTATTTCGGCGGCATCGTGGTCGCCGGCCTGTTCACGCTGATCCCGGGGCGGATCATGAATGCCGTGGTCTTCTCCGGCGGACCGAGCTGGATATTGCTTCTGGCACTGCTTGGCATCGCCGGCACGCTGTTGCTGCAGCGACGGCTGGCGACGCGCCGGATTTGATCATTACATCACGAATTTCCTCAAAAGCGTACCGTTCGGCGCCTTGCTGTCATGGACAGGCCTGGCTTCCCGCATTAGAGCTGCACTCAAGAAACTTGCAGCAAGGGCCATCCGTGATGACGACCGCTTGCGCGGAGGAAATTCCATGGCCGACGCCACATCCAAACCCATCTCTGCGACCGCCGCCGAAGTGACGGTGCTGCCGATCATCCTGGCGGTCAGCTTCTGCCACATGATCAACGACATCATGCAGTCGATGATCTCGGCGATCTATCCGATGCTGAAGACGGATTATGCGCTCGATTTCTGGCAGATCGGCATCCTGACGCTCGCCTTCCAGTGCACCGCGTCGTTGCTGCAGCCGGTCATCGGTATCGTCACCGACAAGAAACCTTTTCCCTATTCGCTGCCGGTCGGCATGGGATCGACCTTTATCGGCCTGTTCATGCTGGCCAATGCACACTCGTATATCATGCTGGTCATTTCGGCGTCGCTGATCGGCATCGGTTCGGCCGTCTTCCATCCGGAATCCTCGCGTGTCGCGCGGCTGGCATCGGGCGGCCGATATGGCATGGCGCAGTCGGTCTTCCAGGTCGGCGGCAATTTCGGCCAGTCCATCGGCCCGCTGCTTGCTGCCTTCATCATCGTGCCGAACGGACAGGGCAGCGTCGCCTGGGTCTCGGTCGGCGCGCTTCTCGGCATCGTCATCCTCACGGGCGTGGCGCGCTGGTACAAGGCGCATATGCTTGCCAACCAGGGTCGCAAGCGGGTGCTGAAAGCCCACAACCTTTCAAAGCGCACGGTGGTCATAGCGCTGACCGTGCTGACCATCCTGACATTCTCGAAGAACGCCTATATGGCGTCGATCAGCAGCTATTATACCTTCTTCGTCATCGAGCGTTTCCAGGTCACGGTGCCGCAATCGCAGGTCATGCTGTTCATCTTCCTGGGCGCCGTTGCGCTTGGCACGGTCATCGGCGGGCTCGTCGGCGACAAGTTCGGCTCCAAGGTGGTGATCTGGTTCTCGATCCTCGGCGTGCTGCCGTTCACGCTCGCCATGCCCTATGCCAACCTGCCCGTGACGATCGGTCTCTCGGCGATCATCGGTTTCATCATGGCCTCATCATTCCCGGCGATCGTGGTGATGGCGCAGGAACTGGTACCGGGGCGGGTCGGCATGATCGCCGGCATTTTCTTCGGGATCGCCTTCGGGATCGGCGGCATTGCCGCGGCGGTGCTTGGCGTCTTCGCCGACAAATACGGCATCACCTTCGTCTACAATGTCTGCGCCTTCCTGCCGGTGCTCGGCCTGCTGACGGTTTTCCTGCCGGGGAAAAAGGCTCTGCGGGTCGCCTGATTACGAATCTTCGGCTATGTGATGCTGGGACGGATCGCTTTTACGGCCGTCGGCGTTATATCGGCCAGGATACGGTCGAACAGGAGAGCACGACATGGAATGGAAAGGCCGCCGGCAATCGGACAATGTCGAGGACCAGCGTGGCGCTTCCATGGGCGACAGTCCGCTCGGCCGGGGCGGATTTCGCATACCGATCGGCGGCGGTGGCCGCCGCGGGGCGGGCTCGGCATTGGCGGGATCATCGTCATCCTGATCATCTGCTGGATCACCGGCATCAATCCGCTCTCGCTGCTATCGGGTGAGCTGGGCATGGACGGCTCGGGCTTCGAGCAGCAGCAGACGACCGGTAACCGCACGCCCGCCAACGACGAGACGACCGCGTTCGTGCGCACGGTGCTCGCCGAGACGGAAGACACCTGGAACGGCATTTTCCAGGCCAACGGCCAGCAATACCAGGAGCCGACGCTGGTCCTGTTCTCCGGCCGGGTGAATTCCGCCTGCGGCTTCGCATCGTCCGCGACCGGGCCGTTCTATTGCCCCGGCGACCACAAGCTTTATCTCGATACGAACTTCTTCAAGGAACTCGAGCAGCGCTTCGATGCCGCCGGCGACTTTGCTGAGGCCTATGTGATCGCTCACGAAGTCGGTCACCACGTGCAGAACCTGCTTGGCATCCTGCCGAAATTCAACCAGGCGCGCCAGCGGATGAGCGAGGCGGACGCCAACCGCATGTCGGTGCGCGTCGAACTGCAGGCTGACTGCTTCGCCGGCGTCTGGGGCAAGTTCACCCAGCAGAAAGGCATTCTCGATAAGGGCGATCTCGAAGAGGCACTGAACGCCGCCCAGCAGATCGGTGACGATACGCTGCAGAAGCGCAGCCAGGGTTATGTCGTGCCGGAAAGCTTTAACCACGGCACCTCGGCGCAGCGCGCCCGCTGGTTCAAGCGCGGGTTCGATACGGGCGACATGAAGGCTTGCGATACGTTTTCGGGGAATGTCTGAGGGCTTGCCGCGTTTAGATCCTCGGGTTTTTACCCGAGTATGACGACGGTGGGAGCGGAGCAAGGATGCCCCCTCTGCCCTGCCGGGCATCTCCCCACGGGTGGGGAGATCACAAGCGGCACGACCACCGCCTCTCAATAACCACTGCAAATGATGCGACGTTCAATGAAGTGCGGTGAGCGGGCTCCAGCCGGTCTCCCCTTGAGGGGGAGATGCCCGGCAGGGCAGAGGGGGCGATCTCGCTCCGCCCCTCAATAATTCCCGATCTCGGAAGCAGCGTAACTTCCGCGCTGCGAGCGGCGAGAGGATTATCGTTACGCCGAAAGCCTACTTATACATCCCCTCGCGCAGGTTGATCCCGTATTCCACATAGGCCTTCAGCGCACACAGCATCTGCGACCAGCCCTGGCAATTGCCGTAGGAGGCTTCGAGTCCACCCTTTGTTTCGCGCCAGCCTTCCTCGGCGATCGTCACCAGCGTGCGGTTTCCGTCGAGAGGCTCGAAGCTCATGGTGACCGTCGTCTTGTAGTTGGCGGGCGCGACGTTCTCCGGTCCCTGTTCGGCGGCATTGCCTTCCGTCGCATCCCAGCGCAAGACGATCTTCCTGTTCTTCTCCACCTCGACAACTTCGACGGGAAAGGCGCCCGGAAAATCGTGAAAATCCCAGGTGACGGTGGTGCCGGTCTCCAGCCGCCCCTTGGCGCCGCCTGTCGTAAAATAGCCCGACAACTTCTTCGGGTCGGCGACGGCTTCGAAAACGTCCTCGACCGGTTTTGAAATCCGGCTCGATACCTTGAATTTCAGTTCCATGATCTCTCTCCTTGTTTCTCGCTCCATAGTGTTATAAAAACATAACATGTCAAGCGAGGAAAAAACGACCTGATTTTCAAGGCCCTGGCGGCGCCGGTTCGCAGGGAGATTCTGGACGAGCTGAAGGATCGGCCGCAGACGACCGGCGATCTCTGTGCCCGGTTTCCGAAGCTCGACCGATGCACCGTGATGCAGCACCTGAAGGTTCTGGAGGGTGCGGACCTGGTGCTGATAAGGCGCGAGGGTCGTGAGCGCTGGAACCACCTGAACCCGCTGCCGATCAAGGCGATCCACGACCGCTGGATCGGCGCCTATGCGGCGCACGCGGTCGATATGCTCGACCGGATGAAACGGGATCTGGAAGGGCAGGGTTAGCGGATCAGCAGGGCGGTGCCGTAAAGACCGAGCGCGAAAACGGTGTGGGCGGCGAAATTGAGGAAGCGCACCTTGTTCGGCCTTGGCGTCTTCGAGGCGGCCCAGCCCAGGCCAAGGCCCGGCTGCATCAGGAACCAGCCGGCGCCGATGGTGACGATGCCGAGGATCCAGGCGGGAACGAAGGTCGGCGCGTCGAGCCAGGTCGGTCCCATGATCAGGGCGAGAATTATCCCGTAGAGGATGCCGATGGCATAGTGACCGGCCCAGCCGAGCGCGAGTTCATGGTCGTAGGGCTCGGCAGACGCGATGCTGTCGTGAAAAACCTTTCCGCGACGCAGGTGCCAGAACCATCGCCCGGCCGGCGCCCAGTTCGCCTTGGCCTGAGCGAAGATCTTGTTCAGGACGATCGCCCAGAGATCCATCAGCATGGTTGCACCGAGGCCGATGAGGATGCCGCGCCAGAGAAGTTCGATCATGGGGATGCCGCCGGAGAGAAGAGTTTGAACTCCAATCTCTATGGGCTTCGGTTTGGACTGTCGAGGGCTTCCGGACTTCTGGATTTCCAGACTAGGGAAACATCTTGTCGGCGGTCGCTGTTGCCAGCGTCTTGCCGCCGGCATCGAGCGCCTTCACCGTGAAGCGGTATTTGTGCTTGCCGGACGGCGGGCAGGGGCCGGTATAACTGAAGGCGCCATAGGCGAGCGACTTCTGGCCGGAGAAATCCACCTTGCCGCCGCCGTGATTGTAGTCCGGCACGTCCATGTCCTTCATGCGGATATCGAGCGCCTTGGTGCCGGCGGGTACGCCCGAAAGCGAGATCGGCGGTGATTTCGAGTCGAAACATTTCTTTGTCGGCCCCCAGTCGAAGGAGACCTTCATATCCGCCATCGCGGCGGTACCCGACGCCAAGAGGAAAACGATCGCCATCAATCCGCGCATGATAATTCCCCCGATCATGACCGAAACAATGAGACGGCAGCCTATGTGTTTGCTTGCATCTGTCAACGGAGATCGCGCAAAAATAGCGAATCCGAAGCGGGGAGTTTTCTCGATGTTTCCGATATCCGGGCTGGCCTTGCGGCATGCAGTGGTTGATTTTCCCAGGGACGGGCGCCGGCCAGCCGGTTGAACAATCTGCTGCGGTTGTAGTTTTCATCAAAAACTTTGAAATGTTCACGGATTGTTTCGGTTTTCTTTTGCCGTTATGTAGGCAACCCGGCGAGTTGATCGTCTTTCCAGAAAACCAATCGCTAGAGAGACATTGTATGCTCGACCCGAAATTCGTCCGCCGCGGCCTTTTCCTCGTCTTCATGATCCTGTTTCTCGACATCATCGGGATTGCGATCATCATGCCGGTGCTGCCGGCCTTCCTGCGCGAACTGACCGGCGACGACATGAGCGCGGCGGCCGTCGATGGCGGCTGGTTGCTGCTCATCTATTCCGGCATGCAGTTCCTGTTTGCGCCGCTGCTCGGAAATCTCTCCGACCGTTTCGGCCGGCGGCCGATCCTGCTTGCCTCGATCTTCACCTTCGCGCTCGACAACCTGATCTGCGCGGCTGCCACCAGTTTCTGGATGTTGTTTGTCGGGCGCGTGCTTGCCGGCATTTCCGGCGGCAGTTTCGCCACCTGCTCGGCTTATATCGCCGATATCAGCAATGACGAGAACCGTGCCAAGAACTTTGGCCTGATTGGGATCGCCTTCGGCGTCGGCTTCACGGTCGGACCGGTGATCGGCGGGCTGCTCGGCGAGCTCGGTCCGCGCGTGCCGTTCCTGGGCGCCGGGCTCCTGTCGCTTGCCAATTTCGTGGCCTCCTGGTTCCTGCTGCCGGAAACGCTCGACAAGGCGAACCGCCGCAAGTTCGAACTGAAACGCGCCAATCCGCTCGGGGCGCTGCGCCAGATGCGTCACTATCCCGGCATCGGCTGGGTCATGCTCGTCATGTTCCTCTACTGGCTGGCGCACGCGGTCTATCCGTCCGTCTGGTCTTTCGTGTCGGCCTATCGCTATGGCTGGAGCGAGGGGCAGATCGGCCTGTCGCTCGGGCTGTTCGGCATCTGTGCGGCTTTGGTCATGGGTTTCATCCTTCCGAAGCTGGTGCCGGTGCTCGGCGAATGGAAGACGGCGGTGCTCGGGCTCTGCTTTTCCTGCCTCGGCCTCACCGGTTATGCCTTCGCCTGGGAGGGGTGGATGATCTATGCCGTCATCCTTCTGACCACTATCGAGAACGTTGCCGATCCGCCGCTGCGCAGCATCGCGGCCGGAAAGGTGCCTCCGTCGGCGCAAGGGGAGCTGCAGGGCGCGATGACGAGCCTGACCAGCCTGACCACGATCATCGGCCCGGCGATCTTCACGCAGTTGTTCAGCGCATTTACAGGCGAGCATGCGAAAGTGGAGTTCGCAGGTGCACCCTACGTGATGGCGGCGATCTTCATGGCTTGTGCGATTGTCGTGTTCTTGAGCCGTATTTCACGAAAATCCGTTGCTGTTCCGCTCGAAAACGAGCTCATGCATCAGAGTTCCTGAAGGGACGTCCAAAAATTCTGCTGAATAGCCCGTAAGTGTTGCCGCACGGATGATGCTCCTCTATAGGCTGCATCATCCGCCGCTCGCCAGTTTCTGGAAGCGGCTTTTTCGTCTGCGGAGGAGTGTCATGTCGAGCCTTTCCCCCATCATGGATACGACGACGACAATGGACAATTCCTGGTCCGCGCATATGCGCGCCACCCTTGCGCTCGGTGTGCCGCTGGTCGGCGCCCAGCTTGCGCAGATGGCGATCAACACGACCGACGTCATCCTGGTCGGCTGGCTCGGTACGACCGAACTCGCCTCCGTGGTGCTCGCCACGCAGATGTTCTTCCTGGTCTTCATCTTCGGCACGGGGTTTACCAGCGCCGTGGTGCCGATGGTGGCGCAGGCGCTCGGGCATGGCGATATCCGTTCGGTACGCCGGTCGGTGCGCATGGGGTTGTGGATCGTGCTTGCCTTCGGGGTGCTGACGGCGCCGATCCTGTGGTTCTCTGCGCCTATCCTTCTGGCGCTCGGGCAGCAGCCGGATGTCGCGGCGAATGCGCAAAGCTATCTGCGCATCGCCCAATGGGGCATTTTCCCTGCGCTCGGGCTGATGGCGCTGAGAAGCTTCGTGACCGGGCTCGAGAAGGGCGGCATCGTGCTCTACGTCACGATCGTGATGTTCTTCATCAATGCGGGCCTCGCCTATCTGCTTATCTTCGGCCATTTCGGCGCGCCGGAAATGGGGCTGCACGGAGCGGCGGTCGCGTCCGTCGCCGCCAACCTGTTCGGTTTCGTGGCAGCTCTCCTTTATGTGGAAAGCCAGCCGAAGATGCGCGCCTACGAGATCTTCGTGCGCTTCTGGCGGCCGGACTGGAGCATGGTGCGCGAGATCGTCGTGCTCGGCCTGCCGATCAGCTTCACCATCCTTGCCGAGACCAGCCTGTTTTCGGCGGCTTCCCTGCTGATGGGCATTATCGGCAAGCTGGAACTCGCAGCCCACGGCATTGCGCTGCAGCTCGCGGCGATCGCCTTCATGATCCCGCTCGGCCTGTCGCAGGTGGCGACGGTGCGCGTCGGGCTTGCCAATGGCCGCGGCGATCTTCTGGGCGTCAAGCGGGCGGCGATTGCCGTGCTGGTGGTCAGCATCCTCTTCACGGCGATCGGCAGCGTGCTGTACGCAACGATCCCCGTTTCTTCGGCAATCTCTTCCTGGACACACGCAAGGAGGATGCCGCGACCGTGCTGGAATTGGCGGTGCCGCTGATCGTGATCGCCGGGGCTTTCCAGCTGGTCGACGGGTTGCAGGTGGTCGGTGCCAGCCTGTTGCGTGGCCTCAAGGACACCAGGGTGCCGATGGTGCTGGCGCTGATCGCCTATTGGCCGATCGGTTTTTCCTGCGCCTGGGTGTTCGCCTTCCCGCTCGGTTTTCGCGGCGAGGGTGTCTGGTTCGGCTTCGTGACCGGGCTTGCGGCTGCGGCCGCACTGCTTTGCGGCCGTTTCTGGCTGCTGGTGAACCGCCGGGCGATGGCGGCCCGCTGAGAGCCTGCTCGTCCGGCGTGGCGTTGACGGTCAGGCGGGCAGAAGCTCGCGGAACGTGACTGGCGCATAGAAGCCGACATTCGCTTCGACGCCGAGTTCGCGGCTGAGGGTCTGGCGGTCGATGCCCGCTTCCCTGTCCGACTTTGCGACGGCGGCGATGATCGGCTGGAGGACGTGTTCGCCCTCGAACTGGATGATGGTGATCAGGCTGAGAAGGCCGCCGGCCGCCTGCTGTTCCAATATCATGTCGTCGACAAAGCCCGGCTGCTCGCGCATCACCCGGTGGGTACGCTCGAGAAGCGCCATGAATTGCGGGCGTGCCTCTTCCGGCACCGAGAACCTGTTGACGCGGACCACACGTCCGTTGCGTATTTCGCTCATATGAAAAACCCCTGCTCGTTTCTGAACAGAGGCTTTTATGGGACCTCAACCAATCTTGAGGTCAATAGGTATCTGCGGATTATTTAAGGGCGCCGGAAATCAACGTTCCGCAAGGGCAGGCTCGCCCTTCTTCTCGCGCACCATGTTGATGAAGCGGCGGAAGAGATAATGGCTGTCCTGCGGGCCGGGCGAGGCTTCCGGGTGATGCTGCACCGAGAAGACCTGCTTGCCGGTGACGCGCAGGCCGCAATTGGTGCCGTCGAAGAGCGAAATGTGAGTCTCCTCAACGCCTTGCGGCAGAGACTTCGAATCGACTGCGAAGCCGTGGTTCATCGAGACGATCTCGACCTTGCCGGTGGTGTGGTCCTTGACCGGATGGTTGGCGCCGTGATGGCCCTGGTGCATCTTCTCGGTCTTCGCTCCGAGTGCCAGGCCGAGCATCTGATGGCCGAGGCAGATGCCGAAGGTCGGGATGTCGGTCTTGATGACGTTCCTGATGACCGGCACGGCATATTCGCCGGTTGCTGCCGGGTCGCCCGGGCCGTTCGACAGGAAGATGCCGTCCGGCTTCAGCGCCAGGATGTCTTCGGCCGAGGTCTGGGCCGGCACCACGGTGACCTTGCAGTCGAGGCCGGCAAAGAGGCGCAGGATGTTGCGCTTGACGCCGTAATCGACGCAGACGATGTGATATTTCGCGTCTTCCAGCTTCAGTTCGCCGTAACCTTCGTTCCAGACCCAGGGCTTCTGATCCCATTGCGAGGACTGGCCCGAGGTCGCTTCCTTGGCGAGGTCGAGGCCTTCGAGACCGCTCCAGGCGCGGGCTTCCGCCTTCAGTGCCTCGATGTCGAAGACGCCGTTCGGATCATGGGCGATGACGGCGTTCGGGGCGCCGTTCTGGCGGATCCAGGCGGTCAGGGCGCGGGTGTCGATGCCGGAGAGGCCGATGATGCCGCGGGCCTTCAGCCAGCCGTCGAGATCCTTGGCAGCGCGGTAGTTGGAAGGCTCGGTGATGTCGGCCTTGAATATCGTGCCGACCGCGCCGCGGCGCGCTGCCGGCGTCAGGTCCTCAACGTCTTCCTCGTTGGTGCCGATATTGCCGATATGCGGGAAGGTGAAAGTGACGATCTGGCCGAGATAGGAGGGGTCGGTCAGGATTTCCTGGTAGCCGGTCAGCGCGGTGTTGAACACCACTTCGGCCGGCACCTTGCCGGTCGCGCCGATCCCGGTTCCTTCGATCACGGTGCCGTCGGCCAGAACGAGCAAAGCGGTGGGTTTCTTGGTGGTCCAGGGAGCGGTTGTGGTCATATCCATCCTTCTGCCTCACCGGTCCCGTCCCTTGAAGGAACAGGCTGTGAGGGCCATCTATGGTCGTGAGAGACGGGCGCGCGGAAACCCGGCGCAAGCCCTAACCTCTAAATCTCGTGCAGGTGCCGGAAAATAGACAAAGCGGGCGAGGTGGTCAATCTCGGCGCTCAAGAATTCCATGAGTATTATAAGCCATGGGATTCAACGGTTTGGGCGAATTGATTTGATCGGCCCGGACCTGTCGTCTATGACAGCGGTGTGAATGCCAAGGAAAAGCCACAATTCACCCTGCCTGCGCCCGGGCTTTTCCCAAGGAGAAAAACGATGTTGCGTGACAAGCTTTCCGATGCGCTGAAGGAATCCATGAAGGCCAAGGATGCCCGTCGGCTTTCGACCGTGCGGCTGATCCAGACGGCAATCAAGGATCGGGATATCGCCAATCGCGGTCTCGGCAAGGACCCGGTCAGCGATGACGACATCCTGCAGATCCTGCAGAAGATGGTGAAGCAGCGCGAGGAGTCGGCCAAGATCTACCAGGATGCCGGCCGCGCCGAGCTTGCGACGCAGGAGCGCGAGGAAATCGAGATCATCAAGGGGTTCATGCCCGAGCAGCTCTCTGACGAGACAGTCCAGGAACTGATCAAGGCGGCGATCGCCGAGTCCGGTGCCCAGGGCCTGCGCGACATGGGCAAGGTCATGGCGGTGCTGAAGGAAAAGCACCCGGGCCAGATGGATTTCGCCAAGGCTTCCGGCGTGGTGAAAGAGCTTTTGAAGTAAGCGGCCCTTTTTAAGCCGGTAAACGAAAGGCGGGAATCCGGTCACCGGATTCCCGCCTTTTGCTCTCCTGGATCCCGCCGACCGACTGCGGACTTGCCGCCGGCGAGACGGTTCGAGGTGCTGCGATACACTGCGACACGCCCCGTTCCGAAGAGCGAAGGAGGGGAGGCTGCACAGTCGAAGAGGCCGTGCCCGACGGCATTTTCGGGGAGCCATCGACGCTTTCGAATTCGAGGTGAGGCTAGACCCGCCAATCTCTGTTTACAAATTACAAAAAGGTAATCTCGACCGCCCGTTTCCGGCCCGAAACTTGCCGGGTATCCAGAGCATGAGGCGTCATTTCTTGTGGCTCTTCTGTTCGCGCATGTAATGCCTGAGCACCGCGTTGATGCGGGTCTGGTAACCCTTGCCGGTGGATTTGAAAAAATCGATGACGTCCTCATCCACACGAAGGAGATCGACTTCTTGGGCTTCGGTACGACCAGCACGGCCTTGGACCAGTCGATATCCTTGAACTCCGCCCAATCGGGATCGTCCGCAATCGCGCTGTCGATGTCTTCGTCGGTCATTGCATTGACTCGCGCCCAGTCGGTCTGGCTTTTTCGCCTCGAGCACGCTTCAGGCGAAGCTCATCGAGGGTAACGCTCGTAATAGAGTCTTTGCTCATTCTGTCTGGCCGCTCGCGCTGAAATGATCCGGCATTTTTCGCCTCTCATAGTATAAACGACTGCTATGAGACGCTCTGTATCGGGACAAATTGCAAGGATACGAACTTCTCCATTTCGATCCGACCGGAATTCGAGACGGGGCTCCTGGAGGGCAAATACCGCATCTTCGAAATCGATCTGGTGCTTTTCAAGATTGGTTCTGCGCTTGTCTTCATTCCACTCGAAGAGGGAGAGCGGTTCTTGCTCACGATTCATAACGGTACCTAAAAGACTTCAGTTGCCTTCAGGCACGTAATGCGCCATGTGTATAGGCAATATGTATATACAGAGGCGCAGGT
This sequence comes from Neorhizobium sp. EC2-8, assembly GCA_045291535.1. GTDB lineage: Bacteria > Pseudomonadota > Alphaproteobacteria > Rhizobiales > Rhizobiaceae > Neorhizobium. The sequence goes on from CP147996.1 coordinate 282,125, forward strand.
TAGTCAAGCCTGTGACGAGCGGGCCTGTGAATAGCGGGCAGCATTTCTCTTGATGGTAGCGTTCCTTTCGACCCGTGCTTATATGGACGCCAAGTCAGAGGTGAATATGCGCTTTTCCAACAGTTTTCTCGACGAGATCCGCGACCGCGTGCCGATATCGGCCGTCGTCGGCCGTCGGGTGACGTGGGATCGCAAAAAGACCAACGTCTCGCGCGGCGACTACTGGGCCTGCTGCCCCTTCCACGGCGAGAAAAGCCCGAGCTTTCACTGCGAGGACCGCAAGGGCCGCTACCACTGCTTCGGCTGCGGCGTCACGGGCGACCATTTTCGCTTCCTGACCGAGCTCGAAGGCCAGAGTTTCCCCGAAGCCGTGCAGACGGTGGCGGACATGGCCGGCATCGCCATGCCGCAGCCGGACCCGCAAGCTGAGAAGCGCGAAAAGGAACGCACCACGCTGCTCGACGTCATGGAGTTGGCGACGCAATTCTTTCAGGATCAGCTCCAGAGCGCGGTTGGTGCCAAGGCGCGCGCCTATTTGCGTGATCGCGGGTTGACGGGCCGCACCATCGAGACTTTCCGCCTCGGTTATGCACCGGAAAGCCGCAATGCGCTGAAGGAGCATCTGGCGGCCAAGGGCGTGCCGAAGGACCAGATCGAGGCCTGCGGCCTCGTCGTGCACGGGGAGGGGATCGCCGTCTCCTACGACCGTTTTCGCGACCGCGTGATGTTCCCGATCCTGTCGTCGCGGGAAAAGGTGATCGCCTTTGGCGGTCGGGCCATGGCTCCGGATGCGCCGGCGAAATACCTGAACTCCAACGAAACCGAGCTCTTCCACAAGGGCCAGGTGCTCTACAATTTTGCGCGTGCCAGGCGGGCTCAAGGGGCGGCAAGCCGGGACAGGGCGAGGGCACGATCATCGCCGTCGAAGGTTATATGGACGTCATCGCGCTGCATCAGGCGGGCGTCGAGAATGCCGTGGCGCCGCTTGGCACGGCGCTCACCGAAAATCACTCGAGCTTCTCTGGCGGATGACCTCGCAGCCGGTGCTCTGCTTCGACGGCGACGGCGCTGGCCTCAGGGCAGCGAGCCGTGCCGCGGATCTGGCGCTGCCGTTTCTGAAACCGGGAAAATCGGTGCGTTTCGCACTGCTTCCGGATGGCAAGGATCCGGACGATCTCGTTCGCCACGAAGGCCGCGCGCCGTTCGACAAGGTGCTCAACGAAGCAAAGCCGCTGGTAGAGATGATCTGGCAGCGCGAAGCGGCGTCGGCAAGTTTCGACACGCCGGAAAAACGTGCCGAACTGGAAGCGCGGCTAAAGCAGATCGTGTCCGTGATCGCCGACGAAAACGTGCGCCGCCACTATCAGCAGGATATCCGCGACCGGCTGAACAGTTTCTTCGCGCCGGCTCCGCGTGGTGGCGGCGACCGGCGTCAGAATAGTTTTCAGCGTGGTGCCGGCAATGGCAGGCCAGGGCAGGGTGGCCCGCCGCAGGGGCCGCGTGCTGCGGGACGAGCTGCCGGCGTTTCCGACCGGCTTGCGCGTTCCGGTCTCGTGCGCGGCTATCGGGACCTGCCGGCGCTTCGCGAAAGCGTGCTGGCGCTCACCATCGTCAACCATCCGCAGTTGCTGCTGGAGGAATATGACGAGATTGCCGCCATCGATTTCGAAAATCGCGACCTGCAGCGTTTCTGGTCGGCGATGCTGCCGGCGGCTGCAACTGCCGGCGCCAACCTTTCGCGCGAATACCTGATGCAGCGGCTGACCGGCGAGGGGTTCGACGTGATCCTGAAGTCGCTGGACCAGCAGGTGCGCAATGCACGGCTCTGGACCGCGACCGAGATCGCAGCGCTGGAGGATGCGCGGGAGGGTTATCGCCAGGCGCTGTCGCTGCACAAGCGCACCAAGGCGCTCAGGCTCCAGAAGATCGAACTGGAGCGGGAGATCGCCGAAACCACGGAAGCGGGAGATGCCGGCGAGATCGAGCCGCTTTTGCGCGCACTTTCCGAGGTTCACTCGAAATCGTCCGCATGGAGAACCAGGAAGCGATCATCGACGGGTTCGGGGTGCTTTCGGGCCGGGTGAAGGGGCTGCCGTCAGTCATGGCTGAGGGTAAGCGATGAAACCCCGCCCTTGCCGAACGGTCATGCAGCCCTATTGTATCGGGCGTTGAGTCGGCTGAGTGAGGGGGCTTGATGGGGATTACGGGAAGCTGTCATTGCGGCAATATCGCCTTCGAGGCGGAGGGCGAGTTCGGCGCGGCAATGGAATGCAACTGTTCCCTCTGCCGGCGAAAGGGCGTGCTTCTGGCTTTCGTTCCGCGCAGTCAATTCCGGCTTTCGACCCCGCGGGATGACCTTTCCTCCTACCAGTTCAACAAGTATGTGATCACGCACTACTTCTGTGCCAATTGCGGGGTGGCGCCCTTTAGCGAGGCGACCATGCCGAATGGCACGGAGATGGCGGCGGTCAACCTGAGATGCGCGCCGGAAATAGACATTGCTGCACTGACGGTAACGCAGTATGACGGCGCTTCCCGCTAAGGATTGCGCCCGACTAAAGCATAAACCTTTATGTCTAGGCAAACCCTTGTCTTTCGGGGCCTGCCGCCTACATATCGGTTAAATCTGGTGAGCGTACCCCTATTAGACGCCTTAAAGGGCATATTTTCGACTTTTCCTGGGTATGACCTATGGAAAGGCTTGACGGAACGTTAATTTGTGGGAATCACCATCTCAAGGCAAAATAGGCGGAGTGGGTCAATAGCACCGAACATGGCCGGTGATCCTCTGGTAGGATGGTCCTCGAGTCAAAAACGACCGCCGAATGGTAATCGGGAATTAAAGGTCATTCCGTTACGTGTTGGACAATGATTCGCGGCTAAGGCGGTCCACCCCGTCTTCAGCCGGTGGCCACGAAGCGCGGCGAAAGTAGCGTTCAGGGAAAGCGACTAAATACATGGCAACAAAAGTCAAAGAAAACGAAGAAGCTGAGAACGAACGCGAAGGCTCGCACGACGGTCCGCTTCTCGACCTTTCTGACGACGCCGTCAAGAAGATGATCAAAGCCGCCAAGAAGCGCGGCTATGTGACCATGGACGAGCTGAATTCGGTCCTGCCGTCGGAGGAAGTCACCTCCGAGCAGATCGAAGACACGATGGCTATGCTGTCGGACATGGGCATCAACGTCGTCGAAGACGAAGAGGCAGAAGAGGCCACCGCCAGCGACGATGACGCCGACGGCGATAGCGACGATAACGAGAGCGAAGGCGGCGAAATCGCCACCACCTCCAGCACAGCGCTCGCGACTGCGAAGAAGAAAGAGCCGACCGACCGTACCGACGACCCGGTGCGCATGTATCTGCGCGAAATGGGCTCCGTCGAGCTTCTGTCGCGCGAAGGCGAAATTGCGATCGCCAAGCGCATCGAAGCCGGTCGCGAAACGATGATCGCCGGTCTCTGTGAGAGCCCGCTGACCTTCCAGGCCATTATCATCTGGCGTGACGAACTCAACGAAGGCACGACCTGCTTCGCGAGATCATCGATCTCGAAACGACCTATTCGGGTCCCGAGGCCAAGGCTGCGCCGCAGTTCCAGAGCCCGGAAAAGATCGAAGCCGACCGCAAGGCTGCCGAAGAGAAGGAAAAGACCCGCAAGGCCCGCTTCTCCGCCGCCAATGACGACGACATCACCGCTGTCGGCGGCGAAGGCATGAACCTCGAGGAAGAGGAAGAGGACGACGACGAGTCGAGCCTTTCTCTCGCCGCGATGGAAGCCGAGCTGCGCCCGCAGGTCATGGAAACCCTCGACACGATCGCCGACACCTACAAGAAGCTGCGCAAGCTGCAGGACCAGCAGGTCGAGCAGCGCCTTGCTGCGACCGGTACTCTTTCGTCAGCCCAGGAGCGCCGTTACAAGGAGCTCAAGGACGAGCTGATCACCGCGGTCAAGTCGCTGTCGCTCAACCAGAATCGCGTCGATTCCCTGGTCGAGCAACTTTACGACATCTCCAAGCGCCTGATGCAGAACGAGGGCCGCCTGTTGCGTCTCGCCGAATCCTACGGCGTCAAGCGTGACTCGTTCCTCGAACAGTATCAGGGTGCGGAGCTCGATCCGAACTGGATGAAGTCGATCGCCAATCTGGCCGCCCGCGGCTGGAAAGAATTCGCGCGCGCCGAGAACACGACGATCCGCGATATCCGCCAGGAGATCCAGAACCTTGCGACGGAAACCGGCATCTCGATCGCCGAATTCCGCCGTATCGTGTCCATGGTGCAGAAGGGTGAGCGCGAAGCGCGTATCGCCAAGAAGGAAATGGTCGAAGCGAACCTTCGCCTCGTCATCTCGATCGCCAAGAAGTACACGAACCGCGGCCTGCAGTTCCTCGACCTCATCCAGGAAGGCAATATCGGCCTGATGAAGGCGGTCGACAAGTTCGAATACCGCCGCGGCTACAAGTTCTCGACCTATGCCACATGGTGGATCCGGCAGGCGATCACCCGTTCGATCGCCGACCAGGCCCGCACGATCCGCATTCCGGTGCACATGATCGAAACGATCAACAAGATCGTCCGCACATCGCGCCAGATGCTGCACGAGATCGGCCGCGAGCCGACCCCGGAAGAACTGGCCGAAAAGCTCGCCATGCCGCTCGAAAAGGTCCGCAAGGTCCTGAAGATCGCCAAGGAGCCGATCTCGCTCGAAACCCCTGTGGGTGACGAAGAGGATTCGCATCTCGGCGATTTCATCGAGGACAAGAACGCGCTTCTGCCGATCGATGCGGCCATCCAGGCAAACCTGCGCGAGACGACGACCCGCGTTCTCGCATCGCTGACGCCGCGTGAAGAACGCGTGCTGCGCATGCGCTTCGGCATCGGCATGAACACCGACCATACGCTCGAAGAAGTCGGCCAGCAGTTCTCGGTCACCCGCGAACGTATCCGCCAGATCGAAGCGAAGGCGCTGCGCAAGCTGAAGCATCCGAGCCGTAGTCGCAAGCTGCGCAGCTTCCTGGACAGCTGAGCGGTTTCAGATATGAAAAATGCAAAACCTGGCCCGCGAAAGCAGGCCGGGTTTTCTGTTTTTGGTGATCAGGCCGGCCGGATCAAGGACTGAACGATCCGCCGCGTCACCGGCAGAGCTCCGAGCAAGGTCGGGAATGCGATGATCCAGGAGACCAGCCAGGCCGACATCCAACTCGGCAGGAATTCGGGAGCAAGGCCGAGGTTCTTGAGCGTCGCGACACCTGATACGACAAAAGTCATCAGGATGGACAGAATGAACGGCATGAGAAGGGCCGCGTGACGTGCGGGGAGGCGCGTAAGCTTCATGGAGAAGACTTTCCTGAAGAGGATCGTCGATCGATATCGAGCATATGCATCCGATCAAAATCGTCAGTACCGACGATCCGGGGTTGGGATGCGTTGCTTGACGTTAGACGCTTACGGCTGAATTCAGATCCAGCGACCGCTTCCATAGCGAAAAGCGGAACTCCTTGCAATATCAAGCAGTCACCGAAACTCGGCACACATCCTTCAATGCCCGACCGAGCTCGAAAACACATTGACCACCACGACGCCGGAGATGATCAGGCCGAGGCCGATGATGGCGGCGGTGTCGAGGGTCTGGCGGAACAGGACGAAGCCGACGGCCGAGATCAGCACGATGCCGAGACCGCTCCAGATCGCGTAGGCGATGCCGACCGGCAGCGTGCGCAAGGCGATCGACAGGAGATAGAAGGCGGTCGCATAGCACAGGCCCATGAGGATGGTCGGCAGCGCCCGGGTGAACTGTTGGCTCTGCTGCAGGAAGGTCGTGCCGATGACTTCCAGCACGATTGCGCCGGCGAGAGAGCCGTAGGTGAGGAGGGCGGGGTTCATTTTCGTTACTCTTGTATCGTGAGGTTTTGGAGGTGGCCGCGGAGTTCGGCGAGTTCCTTTGCCGGTAAACCGTCTGCCTCCATAAGGTTTGCGAGCCAGATGCCGTCGGCTGCGTAGCGTGCGAGTTTGAAGGCCGGATGACTGTCGGTTTCAGCATGGCGTTCGAGCCGGTCGCGCATCCATTCCGACCAGAGTTGCCTGAGCCGCGGATCTGTCATGCAGGAGATCGACAGCGCCGCCCAGGGGCTTTCGGCTCCATCGCGGGTCACCTGGAAAAAGGCGTCGATATAGGCCCGTGTGAACCGGCCCCGATCGTTTTCATCCTCGCCCATCAGCCGGTCGATCTCGACGTCGAGTTTACCCAGCAGGTCTTCGAAGACGGCTTCAACCAGGGCCTGCTTGCTTGGGAAATGATGCAGCAACCCACCCTTGGTGACGCCGGCCGCATCGGCGACCGCCTGCAGGGTGAGGCTGCCGAGACCTTCGTCCACGGCGCACCGCGCCGCATGATCCAGAAGGGATCGCCGCACCTGCTCGGGCTGTTTTTCGCGTTTGTGAGCTTTTGACATGAATAAACATACCGTATGGTTGGTTTGTTTGCAATGGTAAATTACGTCCAGATCCCATGGGAGAGGGGCAACAGCGCAACTCGCTTCGGGAAAGCTGGGTTTTGCATTGTTTTGATCGCTCGGGGACTCGATCCAGCCGGTTTTCCATCTTACATCCGCTGCCATGACGGATTTATCTGGAAAGCCGCGCGGCGACATAAGATGGGGCATCCCTGCCTCCATCCTGGTGCATGTCGCTTTCGTGGCGGCCCTGTTCTTCCACCTGCCGGTCGATCAGGCCGAGCCGCAGAAGGAGGAGAGCGTCCAGGTCGAGATCGTGCCGCCGCCCGAAGAGCCCGAGAACAAACCGGAAGAGCAGAAGCCCGAGGAAAAGAAGCCGGCTGAGGAGGCGAAACCGGAGGAGAAGAAACCTCCGGAACCTGCAAAACAGGAAGAGGCCAAGAAGGCGGAGCCGCCCCCGCCACCGCCTGAGCCACCGAAGCAGGAGGAAGCCAAGAAGCAACCGCCGCCACCACCGCCTCCTCCTCCGCCGGCGCCGAAGGAAAACCTGCCGAGCCGCCGGTCTCCGCCGATCAGGCCAAGGGTCAGCCCCTGCCGGTTCTGCGCCCTGTCTTCGAATTCGGCGAAAAGGATGGCGGGCCGAAGAAATCCGAAACCGGCAACGCATCAAAGGAAACGACCAACCCGCCCGCCGAGAGCAAGGCGGATGCGAAGGCCGTCGAGCCTGTAAAGCAGGCGAAAGAGGCGCCTACCGTCGTGGAGGCACCACCGGCCAATCCGGTGCCTGCCGATATTCAACTGCCGGAGGTCGGCATTGCAGCAGCCAACGGATTGCGGAACGGTTCCGTCGCCGGGACCTCGCCGGATGCGACCAAGACCGAAATCGTGACTGCGCCGCCGACCGCGTCGCCCAAGAGCGACCCTTCCAAGACGCCAACCGCCGGCAAGACGCTCGAGTTGACAGAGGCAAAGACACTGTTTTCGCAGAGCGAGACGGGCGATGCGGTCGCTACGACGGCGATGGGCAATCTGCCGCGAGGGGAGCGTGTCGGCCAGCTCTGCGCGACCGAACTGCTCCTTCAACTGTGGCATGCGTCTCCGCCTTATCGGGCGGAGCGGGTGCTTCCTATCGGCTACCGAGCGGATCGGTTCTGGAGGTTAAACGCAGCCAGTTTCGGATGGGCGAGCAATGGTATGACGTCGGGTTCCGCTGCGAGGTCAATGAGAACGCCACAAAGGTAATCTCCTTTGCCTTTGAGGTCGGTAAGCCGGTACCCAGGAGCGAATGGCGGAAGCGCGGCTTTCCGGAATGACCTCGACTGATCGGTAACTGTAACTTAGGGGATCACCCTTGTTGACCGGCAGATTGCTGCGACTATGTTCCACCCACTTTGCGATTGGGATTTGCCATGAAAGCCATGTTCTACGAGGCCTTTGAAAAGGCACCCGAAATCCGTAACCTTCCCGATCCGGAGCCGACCTTTGGCGGCGTCGTGGTCAAGGTCGGGGCGACCGGGCTCTGCCGCAGCGACTGGCATGGCTGGATGGGGCACGACCCGGATATCCGCCTGCCGCATGTACCGGGCCACGAGCTTGCCGGCAACGTGGTGGCGACCGGCAAGGGCGTCATGCGCTTCAAGATCGGCGACCGGGTGACGGTGCCCTTCGTATCGGGCTGCGGCCATTGTTCCGAATGCCATTCCGGCAACCAACAGGTCTGCCCCAACCAGTTCCAGCCGGGGTTCACCCATTGGGGCTCGTTCGCCGAATATGTGGCGATCGATTATGCCGACACCAACCTCGTGCACCTGCCCGAAGAGATCGACGATGCGACGGCGGCGAGCCTCGGCTGCCGGTTTGCGACCTCTTTCCGCGCGGTTGCCGATCAGGCCCGCACCGGGCCTGGTGACTGGGTCGCCGTGCATGGCTGCGGCGGGGTAGGGCTCTCCGCCATCATGATCGCCACGGCGCTCGGTGCCAATGCGATCGGCATCGATCTTTCCGACGACAAGCTGGCGCTCGCCCGCCAATGCGGCGCGGTCGCGACGATCAATGCGAGCGCCGTGCCGGACGTGGTCGAGGCGGTTCGCGAGATCACCAAGGGTGGCGCGCATGTGTCGATCGACGCGCTCGGCCATCCGGTCACCTGCTTCAATTCGATCAAGAACCTGCGCCGCCGCGGCCGGCATGTGCAGGTCGGGTTGATGCTCGGCGAACATGCTACCCCTCGATCCCGATGGCGCAGGTGATCGGCCACGAGCTGGAAATCTACGGCAGCCACGGCATGCAGGCCTGGCGTTATGACGCGATGCTCGCCATGCTGACGGCCGGCAAGATGAAGCCGCAGCAACTGATCGCCAAGCGGATCAGCCTCGAAGAGGCGGTGCCGGGCCTGATGACGCTCGACACATCCGAGACCCCGGCATCAGCGTCATCACCACGTTCTGACGTTCCCGAACCCCAGCGATTATTCGCCATCGACGGCCGGAGCATTCCGCTTCGGCCGCTTGGTGGCAGTTCCGGGCGCCCTATATCGGAGGCATGCGTCGAACCCGAAAGGACGAACCATGAATATCAGGGCACAGAAAATTCCGGGACCGGATCATCCGATCACCGTTGCGCACAATCCTGCGCGGGTGGTGGTGAAGCTCGGCGGCAAGGTGATCGCCGACAGCGTCAATTCGCTGACGTTACGCGAGTCCTCCTATCCGCCGGTCCACTATATTCCGCGTAAGGATGTGGATATGGCGCTCCTCGAGCGGACCGACCACCAGAGCTATTGCCCGTACAAGGGTGAGGCATCGTATTTCAGCATTCCGGCCGGCGGCGAACGGTCGAAGAATGCCGTCTGGTCCTACGAGAGCCCCTACGACGCCGTTTCCGGAATCAGGGAACATGTCGCCTTCTATCCCGACCGGGTGGATTCCATCGAGGAACTCGGTGCGCCCGAGGCCGGGCAGTTCTGACACTGGCACCTCAAGAGTGCGCGCCGGCCATCGTCCGCCCGTTATATGGATTGACAAGTCCGCATTTCGGGCGGAACAGGAGCTTGTAAGTTTCCCATAGATAGGCAGGCTCCACGAGCCGCAGGCGACGGCTCGAATGGATAGTGGGCACCCCACAAAGCAAAGTGTACTGAATCACCCCGCCTATCTGCATCTTGCCGCGTCACGGGTCCTGACCGCCCTTGCTTCCCAGGCGATGACGATTGCCGTCGGCTGGATCATCTATGATATGACCCAGAGCGCCTTTGCGCTCGGTTTCGTCGGCTTTTGCCAGTTCCTGCCGCGCTTTTTCTGACGCTGGTCGTCGGCCACGTGGCCGACAGCTTCGATCGGCGAATGATCGTACTGATCTGCCAGCTCGGCCAGGCGGCGATCGCCGCGATGCTGGCGGTGGCGATTTTCGAGCAATGGATCACGCCGACGCTGATCTTCGTCGCGGTGACCTTGCTCGGCGCGGTCAACGCCTTCCAGCAGCCGAGCACGGTGGCGCTGCTGCCGAACGTAGTGCCGCCCTCGCTGTTGCAGCAGGCCGTCGCCACCTCGACCTCGCTGCAGCAGGTGGCGTTCATCATCGGCCCGGCCGCGGGCGGCCTGCTTTACGGCGTGCATCCGACTGCGCCTTTTGTCATCTCCGCCGTGCTGCTGTTGGTCGGCAGCGTCAATGTGGGGCTTATGCACGTGGAGCGGCGGGCGGCGGCGCGCGAGCCGGTGACGCTCGCCTCGGCCTTCGCCGGCGTCGCTTTCATCCGCAGCCGGCCGGTGATCCTCGGCGCCATATCGCTCGATCTTTTGCCGTGCTGCTCGGCGGTGCCACCGCTCTGATGCCGATCTTTGCTCGCGACATCCTGCATGCAGGCCCCTGGGGTCTCGGCTTCCTGCGTGCCGCGCCGGCGATCGGTGCGCTCGGCATGGCGCTGCTCCTGGCGCGCCGGCCGCTGAAGACCAATGTCGGGCGCCGGATGATGGTCGCCTGCGCCGTCTTCGGCGTCGCGACGATCGTCTTTTCGCTCTCCACCAACATCGTGCTTTCGATCGTTTGTCTTGCGATCCTGGGGGCGGCCGACACGATCAGCGTCGTGGTGCGCAGCTCGATGGTGCAGCTGATGACCCCGGACGAGATGCGTGGGCGGGTGAATGCGGTGAATTCCCTGTTCATCGGCACCTCGAACCAGGCTCGGCGAATTCGAATCCGGCGTGCTTGCCGGGTTCCTGGGGCCTGTCGCGACCGGTGTCATCGGTGGTGTCGGCACGCTGATCGTCGTGCTCCTGTGGATCCGGCTGTTTCCGGAGCTCGCGCGGGTGAAGACGCTGCAGGGCTGAAGAAAAGTTTTCCGCTCTTGTCGGCTGCGTCTTCGCTCCCACGTCCTTGGGGTGTTGAAACAACCAAGGAGGAAAATCATGCCTTATGTCGATGGATTTCTCGTGGCCGTGCCCAAGGCAAACCTGGAGCGCTACAAGGACCTGGCCCGCATGGCCGGCACCGTGTGGATGGAACACGGCGCGCTGACCTATGTGGAATGCCTGGCGGACGATGTGCCCTACGGAGAACTCACCTCCTTTCCGCGAGCGGTCCAGGCCAAGGAGGACGAAACCGTCATCTTTTCGTGGATCACCTATGAAAGCCGGGCACGCCGCGACGAGATCAATGCCAAGGTGATGAGCGATCCGCGGTTTGCAAACGACGAATGGAAGCAGGTCTTCGATGGCAAGCGAATGATCTTTGGCGGCTTCCAGAGTTTCCTGACACTGTAACCCTCCGGTGATAAGAGTGCCGTTCCCTGCCGGCACTCTTCATCAAGGACGCTCCCATGCCCCAGACCGTGATCTCGATCTCCACAAGCGGCCAGGGGCTCTATGAATTCACCGACGCGGCGCAGGACTTTTGCGCCGCACGCAAACGGGCGAGGGTTGCTCACCATTTTCGTCCGCCATACGTCCTGCTCGCTGATCGTCCAGGAAAATGCCGATCCGGATGTGCGTCGCGACCTCAAGACCTTCTTCTCCCGCCTGGTGCCGCCGACCACCGATCCCGGCATGCGATGGATCACCCATACGACCGAAGGACCGGACGATATGCCGGCGCATATCAAGGCGGCGCTGACCGCCGTTTCGCTCGGCATTCCGGTCCGGGACGGCCGGCTGATGCTCGGCACCTGGCAGGGCATCTATCTCTTCGAACATCGCGACCACCCGCATGTCCGCCAGGTCGTGCTGCATCTTTCGCCGTGATCTTTTCGCTAATAGTGAGAATGAATATCGGCTGAATGACAAGTTAGGATCTTGTTCAGACGCCCTGGGCTAGGGTCGCGCCAATCGCTCGGGAAGGCGAGAGGAACAAACCTTGGGGCCATGAAGCCTGGCCCGGATTTCGGAGAAACATCTCTATGACCAGCATGATCGTCAAAGCCGGTATGGCCGCTCTCATTGCGCTTACTGGCCTTTCCGCAACAGCCCCGACGGCTGCCGCCGCCGGCCAGGACCCCACCATTCAGGTTCAGTACCGCGACCGTGATCGCGACTGGCGTCCGGATCGCGGCTATGATCGCGATTGGCGGCCGGATCGCGGTCCACGCGGTTGCGCTCCCGGCCTGGCAGAAGAAAAGGCAAGCCGCATGGGCCTGCGCCGCGCCCGCGTCGTGGATGCCGGCCGCCGCGTCGTGGTCGTTGCCGGTTTCGGCTATCGCGGCCCGGAACGCATCCTGTTCGCAAACGAGCGTGGCTGCCCGGTCATCCGGCGCTAAATTTCATCCGCAGAACCCTTCCGTCTCCATCGCCCGTTGACGGAAGAAAAGCGCCCCGCCATGTCTGACGACATCGCGGGGGCGTTTTGCTTTGCGTGTTGCCGGGGCGGCTCTTGGCAGCGCCCCCGGTTCCTGTTCAAGAGCGCTCGGTCATTGCTCGAGAGCGAAGGTGACGTTGACGGTCACCGAGTAAGTGTTTTCGCCGCCGGCGACAGGAACCGCCTCGGCGGCCATGTCCTTGGCCATCGCCATGCGCATCATCGGCTGAGGCACGGGGCGCATCGAGTTCTCGCTGATTTCAAGGATCCGCCCGAGCTTGACGCCGGCCGCTTCCGTCAGCGTCTTCGCCTTGGCGAGCGCCTCGGCGACTGCCTTCTTGCGGGCCTCCGTCATCGTGTCGTCCGGCTTGTCGTTGGTGAATGTGATCTGGCCGCCCTGGTTGACGCCGAGCTTCACCGAACGGTCGATCAGGCCGCCGAGCTTCTGAAGATCGCGGACCTTGAGGGTGAGCGTGTTGGAGACCTCGTAACCGACCACCTGCGGCGGCTCCATGACGCCATTCTTCGGCTCGGTATGGCGGTATTGCGGATAGATAGAGAAATTGCTCGTCTGGATATCGCGATCGGCAATGCCGTCGCCCTTGAGGGCGACAAGCACATCCTTCATGGCGGCACTGCTGGCCGAAAGGGCTGCTTCCGCAGTCTGGCCGTTGCGAACTACCGCAAGCGTCAGGACCGCCATGTCCGGTGCCACGGAGGCCTGACCTTCGCCGAGCACGTTGATGACCGGTTCGCGGGGGCGGATATCCTGGGCAAAACCCGGGGCCGCGGAAGAGACGGCGACCGCACCGGCAAATGCGGCAACAAGGACGAGACGTGACGACGAAAGCGCTGCGCGCATGGATGTTCTCTCCGATTGTCCGGGGGCAGGGGACGCTGTTCCTGCCTGCCCGTCATGTTCCATCTGCCGCGCGAGCGGGCCGGAACCGGGGAATCGGCTCTGCCCGTTCGCGCCAGACGAGCCTACCTGCCGGTTGATTGTGAAGCTATTGCGGCAACGGCTTGTAGCATCTTGCGAATTGCGTTAGAGCGAACCTCCGGGTGACGGCGGACCATTGCGCCCCACTTCCGCCGGATCGGCGGGCCTGTAGCTCAATGGTTAGAGCCGGCGGCTCATAACCGCTTGGTTGGGGGTTCGAGTCCCTCCGGGCCCACCATTTTGCTTAAAAACGCTTATAAGACAGTCACTTAGACGACGGGCTTTCCTTGGGGAGACATCCAAGGGGAACATTGGTTTGTTCAATCCGGCCTATCTCGTGAAGTCGCGATTCGGTGTTTTCTATCTGCGTTGGCCGCTACCGAAGCAGCTACACCCACAGAAAAAAGCATGCACACTTAAGATTTCGCTCCAGACGCGCGATCCACGAAAGGCATTGCGCTTGTCCCGTTCCCTGAGCCAGATAGGCGAACGATTGAATGAGTATGGAATTGCATACGGGATGCGGCACGAGGAACTGAGAAGCGTATTAACTGAGCATTTTCGCCAGTTGTTGAACGAAGCTAAGGCCGATATGAACGATACGGGACCTCTGAGCGAGCTGGACAGGCAGACTTACGAGACCAGCAAGCTTGTCGCCAAACAGGCGAAGAAAACAGATACTCCGCTCTCTCTCGTCAAATCTGACGACGATCTCTTGGCGCGATTTATCAAAAAGTACGACCTCGAAATACAGGAAGGCAGCTCCGAATACGGTTGGTTAAGCCGGGAAATGAAGCTGTCCTTCCATGGATTCGTGAAGGCTGTCCTTGCCTACGACAGGTCATTGCAGAGTTATGACTTCCAAAGCGTCCCATCGTCACCAGCTGGCGACATGCTGCAGTCCATGAAAACTGCGGGCATGAGCATTGGCGACGTTGCCACCGCCTACAGCAAGGAAAGGCAGCGCGGTAACGCATGGGCCGCAAAGACCGTCATCGAGAAAGCGGACCACATCAAGCTACTAGAGGAAATCCTTGGCGCAGATACCGACGTGCGCGCATTGACAGCCATGGATGCCAAGCGCGTAAAGGACATGCTGCTCAGCTATCCGCGCAACCGCTCCAAAAACCCGCTGACACGCGGCAAGCCGCTCGCTGACGTTCTCAATCTTCCAGGTGTCGAGATCATACAGGTCGCGACTATCAACAAGTACCTGCAAACCTATCACGAGCTGTTCGAGTGGGCGAAGCAGAACCACCATATCAGCGAGAACTTTTTCTCAGGTCTTACCGTCAAACAGGCCAAGAAGAACAAGGCTGGTGACCGGGATGCTTATACAGACGACCAAATCAGGCTGATTTTGCAAACCGTCCTACACAATGAGCACGGCCTAGTTACGAAGCCATACCAGAAATGGGCGACGCTCATCGGCATTTATACCGGCGCTCGACTTGGCGAGATCGCGCAGTTGGACCTTGCCGACATTAAGAAACAGGATGGCATGTGGGTGTTCGACATAAACGAGGAAGGCGACAGAAAAAGCCTCAAGACATCGGCTGCTCGCCGTCTGGTGCCAATACATAGCAAGCTTATCGAGGCTGGGCTTCTTGATTACGTAAAGGCGATGACAGACAGAAGAGCAACCAGACTATTCCCCGATTTCACCTACGATTCGAAGAACGGATGGGGACGCCAGCAGAGCCGCTGGTTCAACGACAGGTTGCTTGTGCAATTGGGGCTAAAATCGAAGACACGCGTATTCCACAGCCTGCGACACACGGTGAACACCCGGCTGTTGCAAGCGGGAGTGACTGACCCGCTTGTGAAATCCATTATCGGCCACGAGCAGGATGGTATGACGCACAAGCAATATTTCAAGGAAGGCTTCACGTTGCAGCAGCGCACCGAGGCAATGCAGAAACTTGACTACCATATTCCCAGCCCAGAAACATGACCAAATTATCTAGCGTTGGCAGCGGTTCCTGAATTGGTGCCGCTTTTCGACCTATTAGCGGAGAGCCTGCGGCATATGCAGCAGGTTCGTGCGATAAGCCATTTTGCCGAGCCCCCGCAGTTCAAGCCTGATAAGCTGCCTGTAGGTCAGGTGTAGCCGTGCTTCCTCTTGAACCTCTCCAGTTCCTCGTCCATCTCCTCTTCTCGTATCTGCTCGGGTGTCTTGTAGATTTGCGATGGTGGCGCATCCTGTGGCACGAGCCGAATGAACGCGCCGTTGATAAGGATCTCAGCGACAAAGCCTGCTTGCGCTGCACCGAGGCACAATGCTTTGATCTGACGCTGCGTGAGCGCCATGGCTTTATTCGCCATATTAGCTGTCCTTTCCGCTATGATGAACCCTGCTTCGACGCCAAGCGCAAGTGTGGCGCTGCCTCATGAAACCTCACGTGCGCGCCGTTGCCCGCTCTGGTTTCCCAGCGTGTCGGAAACCTGACCTCACGGTAACAAGGAACGCGGCAATGCCACAAAGTACGATGGCGATATCCGGGAGCGCAGCAATTGTTTTCACGGTTAGCTGCGCCATCATACCCATGCGCTGTATCCGGGATCGTGCTGCCGTACGTTCCTTCACGTCGCCCAGAAGCTTGTAAGCCTCCGCTTCCGATCTCGTGCCTGCGAACGAGGAAAGCTCTTCGATTCCGATTTTGTATTTTTCACGGTTTTCATCAAGCCATACCAGCGGCTCGAAATCCGGATCAATGGGATGGCTGTAAGCTCGTCCGTATGATGCCAAGACATTAAACGCGATACTCCCGCCCGCTTTGAAGCTATCAGTCACGCCCTTGAACAAGGTTTCGGTATCATCGTCTGAAGCGATGCCTAGTGTCTGATACCAAGATTGCCGGTCTCGCTCTTCCCGGCACCCCCGTTCCGCACCTGTGCTCGCAGCTTCCCCACCGATGGCCGGTTGCCCCATCGAATTTGTCGTACCCTCCGATAGATCGTAAGGCCGGTACTGCTCAGGGATGCCCTCGAACCCGCAGGCTGCATAAAGGCTGCTAGGTGCGATCAACAAGCCGGCGGCCATTATACAGGCCCGTAATGCTGGCAGCATGAATGACGTCGAGTGAGTGAGGTTATGCGCCTGCCTTTGTGCTGCTGGCTTTGCTGCTGTTGCGTTCGATTGCAATGAGACACGCCCCGTATGGAAGGGCGGTAGGCGCGGTACGTCCCCGCGAATGCCCTTCGATCTCTGGTGATCGGGGAGTTAGTAACCGCATAGCACGGCCCTACGGCCTTTAGTTCGGAGAACCTGGACATACGCCGCAGGCTCCCCGACCATATAAGGTCGAAGAGTTGGTGCCTTTTTGGCAGCACCGGCCTAGCTATGAGGGGTTACTACGCCCCTGAGCCGCACGTACGGCCCAAGGGATGTCTCTCGCATTCAGGAATTGGTGTCAATCCTGAATGACAAACTGGCCATCTGCAGGTGTTGGCGGCAGATTTTTGCCATAGAAATCAAGGCCGTTATTCCTTATAGGGTCCGGCATCTTCATTCCGCGACAAGCAGCATACCCATGATCGAAACCAGATCCAGACCAGTAAACTGGTTCCGCGTGAATGCACATCCGGCGTACAGAACCGCTCTCGGCATCATTATGCACGAGTTAGAAGCACAAGATGGTCGTACCAGAGGGCGAGGTGCAGCCTCGGACGACTTTGAAAATGCCGTCAGCGCTCTCGTGCTTGATCTTTTCGCCGCCCAGGTTAGCGACCCAGAGATGACAATTGGGATTAGCAAGGCGAACAGCACCTATGTTGGCAGCTCCATCTATCGTCCCAGCTTTGTCACATGGAGTATCTTCAAGGATGCATTCAAGGGGTTGCTGACGGCCGGTTATATGGACGTTATCACGAAGGGATCACACAGCAGCGTACCGGGTAGCGGGCGAGTAACCCGAGTTGCTGGCACAGCGAAACTAGCGCATAGCTTGGCCCCGATGTCAGAGATTGTAATGGCTGCGACGGTCTTCAATGTCGCTGAAATGCAAACCATTGTGCTCAGGGATAATGACAAGCGCCCCGTAGAGTATCGCGACAATGGCACCGTACGAGCCATGCGAGCGCGTCTACAGAAAATCAACACCGTGTTTCAGCAACATTGGTTCGACCTGAGGATATCTGACACCAAATTCAACGAGTTGAATAGGCGAATGGCAAACAAGGCGGCCGATAGCGCATCATGGCGTATGGACCCAGGTTACCAACCTCCCGCTCGCATCGACCTAACTAGACGTTCGATTGTACGGATTTTCAACGACGAGGATTGGAGCAAGGGCGGCCGGTTCTACGGTGGTTGGTGGCAGAGCGTGCCAAAGATATACCGACCGTACATCACAGTTAATGACAAGCAGACGGTCGAGTTGGACTACTCGCACCTACATCCAGCCATGATTTACGCCAAAGAGGGACTGGTGCTGGATTACGACGCCTACGAGATCGGGTTGCCCGTTCCCCGCAAGATCGTCAAACAGACTTTCAACGCAATGCTGAACGCGGGCGACCGACTGAATCCTGTTGAAGGCTTTGACAGCGAGAAGTTCGGCATAAGCTGGGAACAATTTCAGCACGAGATATATGCCCGCCATAGGCCAATCAGGAAATACTTCAAATCAAAGTACGGCCTGCATCTACAAAGAGAAGACTCGGATTTGGCAGAGGAAATCATGCATCAGTTTGCTCTACGGGGCTATCCGTGCTTGCCAGTCCATGACAGCTTCATCATACATGAAAAACTTGAAGACGAGCTTCAGTCGATCATGCAGGAAACGTTCCACAAACGGTATGGAATGGAGATAAAAATCAAAGCCAAGAAGAACGAGTACAATGATCCTTCTACTGGCTTTCTAAACATGAACGAGCCACTAAGTGATATCATAGGGGCCTATAAATATTACTATGAACGACAGACCACATTCCAAGACAACAGAAAATGGGTACTAACCAAGGAAGGCCATCAGGCTGCGCCCGACGACCTCCCTATTACTAGTGCAAATAAGAAATAAGCATCTGTATTTTCTATACAAATTTGATCACATACCCCATTTCGTCAGGATGGCTTCGGCCTTGGCCTGATCGGCCCTAATCCTGATCACGGTCTGCCTCTTCAGGTCGGTGGCTTTCGCGATTTCTGACGCTCCGTGCCCTAGCTCCAGCATGTCCACTACCTGCCGGAAGGCCTTCCTATCGTAACTCGGCTTTTTGCCGGGGTAAGTATTCGGATCGCCCTTCTTCGCCTCTATTCCGGCCCGCTGGGCGGCTTTCGTCGCTTCGGCCTGCCGCTTGTGCTGTCGCAGCCATAAACGCAATCAGCGCGTCTCTCACCGCCTTTTGCATTGGGTCTCTCGTCGCGCCATCGAAGACCATTCCGTTGATTACCGTTTTGACGATGACACCCATATCAATGAAGTCCTTGATCGACTTCGTGACGTCCTCGTAGTTGCGTCCCAGTCGATCAACCCAGCGAACAACCAGTACATCCCCATGTCTAAGCTTGTCTGACCTTGCCCCCAAGTTTTATCCAGTTTTGAGTTTGCTCCAGCGGTTTTTGGTTGCTGTATTTGGAGTGGTAGCGGCGGGTTGCGGTGCGGAGCCATTTCGGCTGCGCAGCACTGCATCCCGTCGCGGGTTGATGGTCTGAGCGAATTCGGCAGGTGTCATCCAGCCGATCCCCGAGTGCGGCCGGTGATCGTTGTAATCCACGCGCCAGTTTGAAAGAGCTGATCGAGCTTGAGGCAATGACGAGAAGAGCGTCTCGTTCAATAACTCGTCGCGCAGCCGCCCGTTGAAGCTTTCGATGAAGGCGTTCTGGATCGGCTTGCCTGGGGCAATGTAATGCCAATCCACCTTGCCCCGATCCGTCCATTGCAAGATGGCGTTGCTGGTGAATTCGCTGCCGTTGTCGCTGACGATCATCCTGGGTTTGCCGCGTTCCTCGATGATCCGATCCAGCTCACGGGCGACCCGCAGGCCGGAAAGCGATGTATCGGCGACGAGAGCCAGGCATTCCCTTGTGCAATCGTCCACGACCGTCAGAATCCGGAACCTGCGGCCATCGGTGAGTTGATCCGACACGAAGTCCAGCGACCAACGATCATTGGCAGCCATCGGGATCAACATCGGCGCTCGGGTGCCTATCGCTCGCTTACGCCCGCCACGCTTGCGCACGGTCAGCTTCTCCTCCCGATAGAGCCGGAAGAGCTTCTTGTGGTTCACAAGGTGTCCCTCGCGTCTGAGCAGCACATGAATGCGTCGATATCCAAAGCGGCGGCGTTCATGCGCCAACGCCTTCATTCGCTCGCGAAGGCCAAGGTCGTCGCTGCGCCTGGTTTCGTAACGGATCGTCATGCGGCAAAAACCGATGGCTTTACACGCCCGCCGTTCGCTCATCCCATGTTCGTTCATCAGATGCGCAACAGCGTTCCGCTTTGCTGCGGGCGTCACCACTTCTTTCCCAAAAGGTCTTTCAAAGCAGCATTATCGAGCATGGCATCCGCCAGAAGCCGCTTCAGCTTCGTGTTTTCGTCCTCCAGCGTCTTCAGCCGCTTGGCCTCGGACACGTCCATGCCGCCGAACTTGGCTTTCCACTTGTAGATGCTGGCGTCGCTGACACCGTGCTTGCGGCAAAGCTCCGAGACCGGCGTGCCTGCCTCGTGCTCCTTCAATATGCCGATGATCTGTTCGTCTGTGAAACGGTTGCGCTTCATTCTCTGGTCCTCTCAATGGGCCAGAGCTTACTTCAAAATGGATTATTTCAACGGGGCAAGGTCATGCTGGAACCGTGAAAGCACGCGCGACGGCAGCAATCCGGGTGGCAGACGCGCCTTCTTCCATACGTATCGCGATAGCGCCGACGATGATCTTGGGACGGCTGACCTTCTTGATCGGCGGCTTTGAAACGGTTGGCTCAACGAATACAGCTGCAACTCCACCGTATCCTCGGGAGCAGGCAGAACCAACTTGCCCGGCGTGCCATCGTCCGCCATGTGAATAGGTAGTTCGGCTTTAGGCTATGTCGCTCTACAACTTCCTTCACTAATGCTCCAGGCCGAAGGCTCTCCGAAACGATCTGCGCCTTCAGGCTAATGCCGATGCGCCTCACGTCCAGCCTTCCTGACCGTGAGAAACTCCAATGTACCCTCTATGGAGAAACTCCCTTTGCTCGTCCATGGAGAGGCGATCACAGATTAGGATCGGCGGGACAACGTGGAAGCGGAACACCGGTTACTCCAGAGCGACCGTGTGGCTTTCTATTCGAAGCCGCTTTCATCTGCTTGTCAATTCAGCCATTCCCATTGCTGCGGATCGTTGACCGGTAAAAGTCAGTTTTCGATGTTGAGGACCTCGGATCCCTTTTCCAGCACGAGGTATTGGATGATGACGATCCGATGAAACTTGCCCCACCCATCATAAGCACGCGTAGATAGTCTCATCCTTATGAGTTTTGATGGCGGACGCGGTCGGTCGTATATCGAAAGACCTCACCAAGATCGGTCAGCATTGGCTGCTTTTGATCCTTATCAGAGAGAATCGCATTCTCGATCTCCACGGGCCATTCAATCCCAATTGCCGGGTCGTTCCAGAAAACACCTCGATCGTGCTCCGGGCTATAGTACTCCGTCACTTTATAACTAACGACAGTATTAGGTATAAGCGTACAAAAACCATGCGCGAAACCTGGCGGCACCCAGAGTTGGCGAGCGTTGTTCGCCGAAAGCTCTTGTGCGACGAACCGGCCATAGGTGGGCGAGCCGGTGCGGATATCAACTGCCACATCCAGCAGACCTCCGGCTATGCAAGATACCAGTTTTCCCTGCGCTTTCGGCTCAAGCTGAAAATGCAGCCCGCGGACAGTTCCTACTTGCGCGGACATGGAATGATTATCTTGTACGAAAGAGAATGTGCCGACTTCTGTTTCGAACAGAGCAGCTCGGAAGCTTTCCATGAAATAGCCGCGTGAGTCCTCAAATTTCCTGGGAGTTATAAGTACCACGTCGTCAATCGACAGTCGCTCAAACCTCATGCAGGTCTCCAAATAGGCCGCACCAACAAGGATATGTGTCACTTGTTGAGGTCATCGAATCAAGAGCATCGCCAAAAAACCTCTAAAGCGTTTTCAACCCTTTGCTTTCCTACGAGTGAAGCAGCAGCAGTGGGTTTCGTCTCCCATCGCAGGCCTATCTAGCTACTTCTTGTGGATATTCAATCAACAATAGAATGAGCCACATCCGATTGCGCTTCGAGAGCCAGTGTGGCTTCATACCTACTAACAAGAATTCAGCGCAGCTGAGATGAGGGCACCAAGAAAATGACTATTGACGGTGCTTCACTCATCACGTCAAAGAATTTTGTCGACCTCGGAACTCTTTATCGAAATTTCGGGGTCAACAAGGAGTTTTCTCGGATAAGGATCAAAAGCAGCCAATGCTAATCGCTCTCGGCGACGTCTTCCGATATACGCCTGCCCGCGTCCGCCATCAAAACTCACAAGGATGAGACCATCATGCGCGTGCTTGTGACGGGTGGGGCAGGTTTCATCGGATCGGCGGTCATCCGCCACCTAGCGCTCGAAAAGGGCTACGAGGTCCTCAACATCGACAAACTGACCTATGCCGGCACTTTGACCTCGCTTAGGTCGGTTGAGGCCAAGCCCTCCTACCGATTCCTCAAGATCGATATTTGCGACGCCGCGGCAATAAGTTCTGCAATTTCAACGTTCCGGCCGGACCGGGTGATGCATCTGGCTGCCGAAAGCCATGTCGACCGCTCCATCATCGGTGCACGGCAATTTGTCGAAACCAACATCCTCGGCTCCTTCACCGTTCTCGAATGCGCACGGGCATACTGGCAGACCCTCGCTCCCCAAGAGCGAAGCCGGTTTCGCTTTCTACATGTTTCGACGGACGAGGTTTACGGCTCACTAGGGCGGGACGGACTGTTCTCGGAAACGACCCCTACGATCCAAGCTCGCCTTACTCGGCATCGAAGGCCGCATCGGACCACCTGGCCAAGGCATGGGCCCGTACCTACGGTATGCCGGTCATCGTCTCCAACTGCTCGAACAATTACGGCCCCTTTCATTTCCCTGAAAAGCTAATCCCTCTGACGATCCTCAATGCCCTTGAAGGAAAATCCTTGCCAGTCTACGGGAGTGGGGCAAATATTCGCGACTGGCTTTACGTTGAAGATCATGCCAGGGCATTAGATCTGATCGCTGAGCAAGGCCGGATCGGAGAAACCTACAATGTCGGCGGTCGCAACGAACGCCCCAATATCGATGTCGTTAAGCGGATCTGCGCGATCTTGGACGATCTGCGCCCAATCGGACACTCCCGCGAGGAACAGATCGAGTTCGTGACCGATCGGCCCGGACATGATGCCCGTTATGCGATCGACGCGACGAAGCTGGAAACGGAATTAGGCTGGAGGGCGCAGGAGAGCTTCGATACCGGGATAGAAAAGACGGTGCGTTGGTATCTCGACAATGAATGGTGGTGGGCGCCGCTGCGCGAAGAATACGACGGCCGACGCCTCGGATTGAGCAGGGCCGGGGCGGGATGATGCGTGCACCCAGGCGTTACGTAGTCACCGGCCTTAGGGGACAGGTCGTCCAATCTCTACTCGAAAATGCAAGCAGGCGAAGCGACGTCGAAATCATTCCGCTTGGCCGTCCTGAACTCGATTTAGCCGCGTCAGAGACTATCGCCGCGACCGTACATGCTACCCGTCCGGATCTCATTGTTTCCGCCGCCGCCTTCACGGGGGTCGATCTCGCCGAGACAGACGCGGCGACGGCCATTTCCATCAACGTCACAGGCCCTGCTGAACTGGCGCGGGTAGCGGCAACGCTCCGAGTCCCGATCGTTCATCTGTCCACCGACTATGTCTTCGACGGTAGCAAGCCTTCCCCATATGTCGAATCCGATCCGGTCGCCCCGCTTGGCGTCTATGGCCGTTCAAAGCTGATGGGTGAGCGGAAGGTGGCTGCGGCGACTGAAGATCACGCTATCCTTCGCACCGCTTGGGTCTACAGCCCGTTCAATCGGAATTTCTTGCGCACGATGCTGAAGATCGCGGAGACTAAGGAAGAGGTGCGCATCGTCGACGATCAGATCGGCAATCCCACTTCAGCAATCGATATTGCCGATGCCATCATTACCGTCGGGCAAAACCTGCTGGCTTCAAGCGATCCCGCCCTGCGCGGTATCTTTCATATGGCCGGAACGGGCGCAGCGAGCTGGGCGGATTTCGCAGACGAAATTTTCCGGATTTCGGCAGCGAATGGCGGGCCTTCGGCAAAGGTCATCCGCATTCCGACCCGCGATTACCCCACACCTGCGCGGCGGCCAGCCAATTCCCGACTAGACTGTTCAAAATTGAACAGATGCCATGGCATTGTCATGCCAGATTGGCAGGCTTCGACGGGATCCGTGGTCAGGCGCGCGCTGCAGCCAGTCACCTTTGAAAACAGAAAGTCCGGGGATGAGCAAATGAAGGGAATTATCCTCGCCGGCGGTAGCGGCACGCGCCTGCACCCGATGACTCAGGTGATGTCGAAACAGCTCATGCCGATCTACGACAAGCCGATGATATATTATCCGCTGTCCACGCTGATGCTGGCGGGAATCCGCGACATTCTGATCATATCGACACCGAAAGACCTCCCGAATTTCCAGCAATTGCTCGGCGACGGTTCCCAATGGGGGCTATCGTTGTCCTATGCGGAGCAACCCTCTCCGGATGGTCTGGCACAAGCCTTTATCATCGGAGCCGACTTCGTTGGTTCCAGTTCGTCCTGCCTGATCCTAGGCGATAACATCTTTTTCGGCCATGGCATCACTGACCTTTTCAAAAGCGCCATGGCGCGGGAAAGTGGAGCCACGGTGTTTGCCTATCACGTCAACGATCCGCAACGTTATGGCGTGGTCGAGTTCGACAGGCAGATGAAAGCGGCTTCGATCGAAGAGAAGCCGGAACATCCCCGCTCCAACTGGGCCGTCACCGGCTTATATTTCTACGATAAGAACGTCGTCGACATCGCGGCCAACCTGAGACCGTCTGCCCGTGGGGAACTGGAAATCACCGACGTCAATCGTGCTTATCTCGAACGCGGCACGCTGCATGTCGAGATGATGGGACGCGGTTATGCTTGGCTCGATACCGGAACCCCCGATAGCCTGTTGGAAGCATCCGAATTCGTGTCAACACTTGAGCGCCGGCAGGGCGTCAAGATCAATTGCCCCGAGGAAATCGCCTATCGCCTGGGCTTCATCGACGCCAACCAACTTGAACGCATCGCCATCCAATATGGCAAGAGTGCTTATGGCCAATATCTGAGGGCGCTTCTGCGGGAGATTTAGGTTTGGTTGCCTTTTGACAGCTTCGCTCGGACACGCCCGCGTTGAACTGGGTAATGCTTCCATGTCGGTCGCAATCCGTAGCGCCTTACCAGAGCCCAAGCGTGGTTGCGGTAAAAGTCCATCGATGGCTGTGATCGCCGCCTTACTCTAAACGGTTCTCATCTGTGTAGCTAACCGTACCCGCTCCATCGGATGGCAGAAGCCTTCCAACGATCACAACCGTTGATCTTGTGACTTGAGTTTGTTGGAAGACATAATTAAGTACAATCGCAACGATAGCTGGAGGCGTGTCCGGGGTGAAAATGCAATCGTGTTTTGGGTGGAACCTCGCCGGAAATTGCGTCCGAGCTTGCTTGAAAGATCGGCGTAGTGAACAAGCGGGCAGTAGCATTGAACGACATCCGAGCGAAAACACGTAATTCTTTCATCGAGATTTATTGAGGGTGAAAATGAGGAAAATTTCCACAAAGTCCATTTTCAATAGGTTGTTGACCGACAAAATAACTTTGGAAATATTCAATAAGGATTTCTATCTTTACGAGTATCCAGATGTAAGAAACTACAGCGACCCACTTTCTCACTACCTCCGGTACGGGAGAAACGAGCGGCGCTCACCAAACATGCTGTTCGATGCTGCGTGGTATTACGAAAAAATCCAGATATTCCTCAAGGGGAAGTAGATTTATTGCGGCATTACCTTACGCTCGGTGAGCGGCAGGGGCGTTGGCCTCACCCACTTTTCGATCCCGCTTGGTATTTGGGACGATATCCCGACGTGGCAGCTAGCGGTCAGTCCGCATTTCTGCACTTCTTACGTTATGGTCTCAAGGAGGGGCGGGAATTTAGCCCGTTCATCTCGCTTGATTGGTATCTTCAACAACATCCTGACGTACAGCTATTAAAGGTACATCCTGCGACTTATTTGTTGACCTCCGAAGATGGGCGCCTAACTGACCCCAATCCAAATTTTTCAAGCAGATGGTATCTCCTGAACAACCCCGACGTTAAAGCAACCCGAGTTCATCCATATATTCATTACTTAAAGCATGGGCGCGAAGAAGGCCGCTCTCCTCTGCCAATTACTATAGGGGATCTGTCGAATGCTAAGGCTGGGATTGCCGTCGGACGGGTTTCATTAGAATCTTACGGCAATGTTATTTCACCCCTTGACCGCGAACCTCGACAGGAGCCGCATCAGTTCGATCCTGAAATCGACCTAGGTTCAATAGACTTTGTATCATTCGACGTGTGGAGCACGCTCCTCCATCGTCAATGCCATCCCGATGAAATAAAGCTACAATCAGCTAGGTACTTACTCTTACATGCATATGAGGACCTTCGGCCCGGCTTTCGCGCGTTGAGAGAACTGTATGAACTACGCATTCAGTCGGAAAATAGTTCAGCTCCCAACAAAGATTTTGAATATCGCCTCTCCGATGCTGTCTTTGCATGGTTATCCGTTGCATTAGACCCTGGGGTTTCAAAGTCCCGGAGGCTAACTTTGGCCTCTGCGGTGTTGGATCACGAATTTGTTGCCGAGGCTCGTAGCACCCACCGGGACGAGGCGGTGTCAGCCTATGCGGGAAAATTGGAGGTGCCCAAAATATTCGCCTCTGATTTTTATACCTCAGCGGATTTTATATCGAAGCTTCTTCGACATCATGAAGTAGGTGGCATTTGGACGAAAGGTTATTCCTCATCGGATTCCTTCAAGAATAAGCGCAGCGGAAGCCTATTTAGGAAAATATTGTCCGATCTTTCCGTAGAGCCCCGAAAGTTGCTTCATATTGGTGATAATCCCGTAGCGGACTTGGCGGTCCCACGGGCGTTGGGTGTTTCCACCCAGCCATATGAATCGCCGTCCGAAACTCAACGCATGCATTGGTATGGCGAGGCGTTCCTTCAACTATTGAATGGTGATGCTAGCAAGCATAACTCGCGCATATTGTCACTTCTTGAGGGATTATGTGATGAGACCGTACGCTTCGAGTGTTCGAGTGAGCGGGAGCTGTATCAAATTGGTGTGCGAATAGCTCCGATTGCCTTCTCATTTGTCTTGTCTGTGGTGGAAGACTCACTGCGTTGCGGAAGCGACAGGATATTTTTCTTCACCCGTGAAGGTCTGTTTTTTAAACGAGTTTACGACGAGATAACCAACTCAGATCCCTATAATGCTAAATACCCGTCGGCTCAGATATTGTCGGTGTCACGCCGAGCCACTTTTGCAGCGTCGCTGACAGATTTTTCGATTGATGAAATGATGCGACTTTGGACAATGTATAGTTCTCAGTCCATTCGCGGATTTGCGGTTTCCCTTAATTTAGACAACGATATATGTTCGAATATCGCTCAGAAATATTACTTAGATCCGGATGCCAAGATAGTTTATCCTTGGCTGAATGAATCGTTTAAAGGATTTATGAGTGACCCTGATTTGGTAATGCATGCCAGGTATACGCTCGAATTACAGAAGAAAAATTTGTCATCCTATCTGCGGCAGGCGGGATTTTATTCTGAAAGCCGCCCCATTGTGGTAGATATTGGTTGGCGAGGTACGATTCAAGATAATCTTAGCTGGCTGACTAGAAAGCCGATCAAGGGTCATTACCTCGCGTTGTTTAGATTTCTTAACAAGCAGCCGTCCGAAAGCGAAAAAACCGGCTGGCTTGGCGACAGCAACCTTGAAGACAGGCGCAACATACCCGACCAGGTTGCTCCACTTGAGATGATTTTTAATGGTGAGGGTGGGTCTGTTGTCGGTTACCAAGAGTGGGAAGGCGTTTACGAGGCAATTACCGAGATCGTTACAGAAGAAGAAAGTGTCGTACAGAAACTGAAGCCGCTACAAGACGGTATGGTCGCTGCGGTTTCACACCTCGCGCGGTATGTGAGGCTTCATGGTCTCTTGGCTGAGAATCTAAAGCCGTTGGCACGCGAGTTGACTGAGGCCCTTATTGCGGCTCCTCCTACGCCTATTGCCGACTTATTTGCAGAACTGACACACAACGAGGCTTTTGGCGCTGGCCATGCCGAGAATGTCGGAGGCTCGGATGATTTCGGCAAGCTCAGCCAGCTTTCCGATTCCAAGCATGTCCATTTCGCGCTGGAGGAATGGCTGAAATCAACACGTTGGGCTGAGGGTGCCGTCAGGCAAACCAAGATGCGTCAATGGTGGATGGAGGCTCCGCGAAGAAATGCTATGGCTTCACCACTCCTGATAACGAAGGCTTACAGTCCAGCGATTCAGCAGATGCTTGGCGACAAGCTTGCGGTATATGTGCCGGGTGTCTTGAATGCTTCAGGTGGTCATCGTACCATTTTCAACATGGTCAAGAGCCTGGCTGATATTGGGTTAGAACCACATATCTTTGCAGATGGGGTCGGCGCCGGCCTGCATGTTATAGAAGAGTATCTCAGCGGGACAAGTGCTCGGATTTACACCAATTGGCGATACCCAATGAGTTCGTCAATCGCCTTTGCGACTATCGCGCATTCTGCCAAATTTGTAAGCGATAATGTTGATGCCAATAAGAAATTCTATCTGGTCCAGGATGCCGAAGCTCTGTTTAATCCTATCGGCGATGCGTATGTCACAGCCGAGAATAGCTATGCACAGGGACTGCTTCACATCACAGTTGGCAATTGGTTAAGTCATGTGATTCGGGGGCATTACGGCGGTGTCTCCGAGCCAGCAGGCTTAGGAGTTGATACAGCGGTATACAAATTGTCGCCTTCGCCAGAGCGAGAGAACGCCATTTGCATGCTGTTTCAGCCCGAAAAACCAAGACGCGGCAATATGCTCGCCCTGGACGCTATTAGGTTATTGAAGACGCGGCATCCTGATCTAAAGGTTTATCTCTACGGATCCGCTGTGAAGATTGAAACGGAGTTCGAAGCTGAGCAACTTGGTGTGATTTCCGATCTCAACGAACTCAACAAGCTTTATAATCGCTGTAAGGCAGGTATCTGCATAAGCTTGTCTAACCCGTCGCGCATCCCATTCGAGATGATGGCAGCTGGGTGTATCCCGGTTGATGTGTACCGATATAACAACTTAATGGACTACGAAAACGGGACCGCGTTGTTGGCTTATCAAGATGCGAGATCTATCGCCCTTGCGTTGGAAATGGCACTTGGAAGACAGGCCGCTGGTAGCGAAGCTGCAGAAAGTCTTGCTCATCGCGCGAAATACAGAAGTCTGAAATGGGAGACCGACATGATGGCATCCTATGTCCTGGACGCTGCAGAGCACGATGGCTTTACTAATACGATGCCTGTCAGCATATCTTATACCGAAGCGCCAATCATCGCAGCCGAGGGCGATGAAAATGCAGCCCAGGCTTTTTGCAACTGGCAACGTTTTTTGGCATTTTCGTCCCAGACCGAAAACGTGCAGGAGGCCTTCCGAACTGACCGGACGGCCTCGCTGAGGAGAAAGCGTGGATAGAAAGCTCGCCTGCCCTGTATGCGGCACACTGAAGCCACCCAAAATTGGTAAGTCTCTGAACCGCGAGGGGAACGAGGGTTCGGTGTTTTGTTGTGAGGAATGCCTAACATTCTTCACTGATTCCAACTGCCGGGGTAAGTCCGAAGAGATTGCAAGACAGGTAAGTTTCCACGAGGATTGGTGGAGAGACGAGACGGTCGAGAGCTTGCAGGCCCTCAGGGATGAAGCGGCCTCTATGGTTCAGTTCTATAAGAACGATCTTGGAAGACCGGATGAAGGGCAGCTAATTGTTGAAATCGGGGCAGGGCGGGGCAACCTCACGGCTGCGTTGGTCGAGGCGGGCTATTCGGTCAGGTCTTGCGAGCCTTCGTTGAACCTGTCGCAGCGCGGTCGTGAAGTGTACGGTCTGCATGATAGCCAATTGGCGTCTGTTACCGCCGACCAATTGATTACTAGCCTGCTTGCCACTAACACGTCAGCGCACGCAGTCTTTCTGTGGCATGTACTCGAGCATGTCACACAGCCTCTTGATCTGTTGCGCGGGATACATTCCATCCTTGCGGAAGGTGGATTTCTGTTTCTGCAGGTTCCTCTGCCATGCGATAGCTATACCTATAAAGAGCATCTGTTTTTCGGCAGTCCGGCATCCTTGTCCAATATGGCTGCGAAGACTGGTTACCGCATCTCATTCTTGAAGCATATCCCAGCAAGTGGATTTCTGTCCGCGACCTTCGTAAAGGATTCTTCGCGAAAATATGGTATGCCCCACGGCTCACTCCGCGCCGCCGTTACAGAAATGGTAGATCTGCTAAATGGGACGCACGTGCCATCAAGCCTGGAGGTTGAAACTCATTGGCTAAAGGCCTGGGATTTGCTTCCTAAATCAGCTGTAGCGAAAGCTCCCAGCCGCTCGGAACTTTTCCAGAAACGGGCCAGCAGCCGTTATTGGTGGTATAGGCTGAGAGAAACTCGATATATACCGCCGGTGTTCCAATGTCTTTCCGATGACGAGTGGAGTATCGTTAATGATTGGTTCTACGACAGCGAGGGGAAGTTTGAATCTTCTTTGGAGATGAGCGTTTCCACCATATCCCTCGTATCCGGGTTGGTTGGAGGAAACGGAATAAATAGGATTGTTCTGCGTGGTCACGGCCTTGGATTGTCTTATCTTATACTTGGATTCCTGATGCGCGCGATGGGAAAGCAGTGTTCCATATTCGGCGTTGATTGTAACGTATCTTCGAGTTCTTATATAACTGACCGGCTTAATCGGGCTGGACTCCGGGACTACGTAAAAATCGAGGTCGAAAATACGGCCGATCCGCAAAGCGCTGCCAAGGCTTTAGATTGGTTCAAGGGCGCGCCTCAACTTGTGCTCATCGATAGCTCGCATCAATATGCGCCTACCTCCGCAGAACTGGATTTCTGGTATGAGCATCTGGTCCCTGGCGGTATTATGTTACTAGATGGCGTCAGTGTCTCCACTCTGGAGTTTGACTTGACGGATCAGGGCGGTGTGTCAAGCGCTTCGATTGAGTGGTGTCAGCAGCGAAATGTCAATTGCTTGTTCTTAAACCAGCTAGTTCCAAGCGGTTTTGATCCGAACGACCTAGTTTACAAGGACCGTTGCGGCCTCGGCTTTATTCAAAAAGGAAGCTAAGAAATTCGAGCGGTCGCCAAAAGGGCGCTCACGCGGGAGTTAATTTTGCATCAGTTACAATATTCTACGAGGTTGCAGCCCATGAGGCCAAAATCAGAATTTCATCCATGCCTTTCAACGAACCCAGATCGCGCCGTTAATGGAAAACAAAAGACATTATTTGAGAGCATTGATGTCCGTAAATTACCTTGAAAAGTTAGAAGCAGAAGCCATCCACATTTTTCGCGAAGTGGCTGCGACATCCAAAAACCCTGTGATGTTATATTCCGTGGGTAAAGACTCTTCCGTGATGTTGCATGTTGCGCGGAAAGCATTTTATCCGGCCCCGCCGCCATTTCCGCTATTGCACATTGATACAGGCTGGAAGTTCCGAGACATGATTGAGTTCCGCAACAAGATCGCTCAAGAACCCGGTACGAAACTTCTTATCCATGTCAACCAAGACGCGCAGGCAAAAAATATAACGCCCTTTTCTCATGATTCTACCACCTACACATACGTTATGAAGACACAGTCTTTGCGACAGGCGCTCGACAAGTACGGGTTCGACGTCGCTCTAGGGGAGGTCGGCGCGACGAAGAGAAGTCTCGCGCCAAAGAGCGCATTTTTCAGTGCGCAATAAACAACATGCGTGGGATCCTAAGAATCAGCGTCCGGAGATGTGGAAAACCTATAATACCCGGATTGGACAAACCGAGTCTATACGAGCTTTTCCGCTTTCGAATTGGACCGAGTTGGATGTCTGGAGGTATATACAGAAAGAGAACATTCCAGTTGTCCCTTTGTATTTCGCGGCGATAAGGCCTGTGGTGAACCGGGATGGTGTATTGATTATGGTGGATGACGATCGCATGCCATTAGAAAACGGTGAACGCGTAGAGGAAAAGAAAATTCGCTTTCGCAGCCTTGGCTGCTATCCCCTGACCGCTGCCATGGAATCCGCCGCATCGACAATTGAAGAGGTTGTCCTAGAAATGTTGAGCAGTCGTACGTCTGAGCGTGAGGGACGCCTGATAGATGTAGATGAAACTAGTTCCATGGAACGAAAGAAGCGCCAAGGCTATTTCTGATGCAGAGTGAAATGCCGTCTAGACCGATCGCGCCGGCCCAGCGTGTTCGTGACCAAGAGAATAACTCGTTGTTGCGATTACTTACATGTGGTTCTGTGGATGACGGTAAATCTACCCTTATAGGGCGGTTGCTCTATGATACGCAGCTGATTTTCCACGATCACTTGGCAGCGCTGCGTCGAGATTCAGCTAAGCATGGAACCACCGGGGACGAGTTTGACTTCGCGTTGCTGTTAGACGGTTTGGAGGCCGAGCGGGAGCAGGGAATTACAATTGACGTCGCGTATCGTTTTTTCCACTGGGAAACGCAGGTTTATCGTCGCCGATACGCCAGGTCACGAAGAATATACGCGCAATATGGCGACAGGCGCTTCCACCGCCGATCTCGCAATTGTTTTGCTCGATAGTCGCAAAGGACTGTTGCCGCAGACCCGGCGCCATTCGTATATCGCATCGCTGCTAAAGGTTCCTCATATTGTCCTAGCCGTCAACAAGATGGATCTCGTTAGTTTTGACGAAAAAATATTTGGCGAAGTTACCGCTGAATTCCAACGGTTTACGTCTGATCTAGGCTTTTCTTCAATCTGCTCCATTCCGCTTTCTGCTCGCTTTGGGGACAATATTATTCACACGTCCTCTAATACGCCCTGGTACTATGGCCCGTCATTGCTTGAGCATCTGGAATCTGTTCCCGTTAAATCTCCTGACATTACGCGTCCCTTTCGCCTTCCAGTCCAGTTGGTTTCCAGGCCAACCCCGGAATTCCGCGGGTTTTCCGGCGAAGTGGCCGGAGGGCATCGCGGTGGGGCAGCCAGTCGTCGCGGCTAAGTCCGGCCGGGCATCAAAGGTCAAGGAAATTTGTACATATGATGCCTCCCTTTCCGAAGCTGTGGAGGGGCAAGCAGTCACGTTACTTCTGGAAGATGAATTGGATTTGTCCAGAGGTGACATGTTGGTATCGCCTCACGGACGGCCCTATGTTTCGGATCAATTTCAGGCTCATATAATTTGGTTCGATAGCGATCCGATGCTTTCGGGCCGCACCTACATTCTTAAAACCGAGAGTGATACCGTCGATGCTACGATTACTGGCTTAAGATATCGGATTGACGTGAATACTCAGGCTCATGTCGCCAGCTCAGTTCTGCGGATGAACGACGTGGCCGTTTGTAATGTCGCCTCTCATACGCCTTTAGTCTTTGACAGCTACCAAGATAATCGCCTTACTGGTAATTTTATCCTGATCGACCGGCTGACAAATCGAACCGTTGGTGCCGGGATGATTAATTTTGCTCTCCGCCGCGCCGAAAATATCCATTGGCAGGCATTGGAGGTAAATGGGCAGGCGCGCGCTAATCTGCTGCGTCAGCGTCCCGCTGTCATATGGTTCACCGGGCTTTCGGGCTCCGGTAAATCAACTATCGCCAATGTTCTGGAGAAGCTGCTCCACGCTAGGGGAGGCACACGTACCTACTAGACGGGGATAATGTGCGGCACGGACTCTGTCGGGATCTGGGTTTCACAGATGAGGATCGCGTTGAAAACATCCGCAGAGTTGCGGAGGTTGCAAAACTTATGGCGGACGCGGGACTGATCGTGGTTGTTGCGTTTATATCCCCATTTGCCGCTGAACGGCGTATGGCGCGCGAACTCATGGGGGATTGTGATTTCGTGGAAGTCTTTGTTGATACACCCTCGAGGAGTGCGCCCGGCGTGATCCAAAAGGTCTTTATGCCAAGGCTAAAGCTGGGTTGCTGCAAAACTTAACCGGCATAGATTCCGGGTATGAGGTACCAGATAACCCTGATTTGCACTTGTTAACCGTTGAGAGGACTCCGCAGGAGTTAGCTTTTTCAATCGAGGAGTTTTTGGAGCGTCGAAGCGGCTGATTTATCCCAAGCCTGACCTTCTCTAGCTGTATTGATTGCAATGACTGCTACGAGATCGACCTTGATCGACAGGAGGCGTCACGTTCGCGATTTCCCTATGTCATGTTGATACTGGCGTTGAGGCATGCTTAAACCCCCTCGATTGGCTGCAAAAGAGACCATGCGACCGATGCCCCTCGCAAAAGATTTCAGAAGAAGCCCTGTAAAGACGGCTTTAAAGGAAAAATACCACGTGATGTCGGCTGTAGTGTTGCGGGACATCCGGACGCGGTTTTTCGATCACGGCCTTGGCTTTTTCATCGTACCGTTATGGCCTCTGGCACATATGCTTGTCTTGCTGGCAATTTATCGTTTCACCGGACGGACGGCCCCCTATGGAGAGAGTTTAAATCTTTACTTTGCCACCGGCCTCGTCCCAACTCTGCTGTTTGTTTATGTCTCGAGATTTATGGCATATTCTCTTCTGTTGAATAAGCCTATGCTAAGCTTTCCCGTAGTGCGTCCGTTGGATATCATGTTTGGTAGAGCTTATTTAGAGATTATCGGCGCTGCCTTAACCCTTGCGATGCTTATAGCGTTGCTCTTAATTCTCGGTGAGGATCCGTGGCCCGTCGATCTAGACAAGGCCGTTCTTGCTTATTTGGCGGCTTTACTTTTATCTGTTGGAGTGGGGATGCTTGTCGGAGTAATTACCCTTTTCATGCCATTTTTCATTACTCTCTACTCTCTGGCCATGATCCCAGTCTACATACTATCAGGAACGCTTTTCGCCGGCCCTCTGCTTCCGGAGCAACTCGCATACCCTTTGTCATGGAGCCCCGTGTTCCAGTGCGTCGAATGGGTGCGTTCTGCTTATTTCCCGACCTACGATAACAAATTTCTTGATCCATCATACGTTCTTTGGGCGGGAGGCGGCGCTCTTTTTCTCGGGCTGTTTCTGGAGAGAACATTTCGAATGAAGCTTATGGAAGGCTGACCGCATGGGAGGGATGCACCGACGCCAAGAAAAAGCCGAATTCGATCTGACTGTTCGAACGACGATTCACTCGTCCGCCGTTTTGAAACATAAGCAATTCGATCACCTAACATTGACTAGCTAGTCCAGAGATGATGTCTTGCGGCGCATGAAGTGCCTGACCCGCGCCTTTGGAGGTATTTTAACTAGCCCGCCGAAAGATTGACCGAAATTCACAAATCCAAGAAAATAGGGACCGGGACGATATCAATGCCGAAGCGATCAACACTCTTTTCCTCTCGCAAACATAATCGCTACTGGTGGTACGCCCTTAGCGACAGCAAGTACATTCCACCGGTATTTCAATGCCTTTCTGACGACGAGTGGGAGTTACTCAACGAGTGGTTCTATGACACCGAACAAAAGTACCCAAGCCCAGGTGAGATCGGAGTGCCGGGCATTTCATTTCTATCGGGGTTGATAGGCGGGAACGGTCTCAGTCGGATTGTTCAGTGCGGTCACTATGTCGGATTTTCGTCTCTCATGCTCGGTTTCCTGCTCCGTGGAATGGGGAAGAAGCAATCGCTGTTCAGCATAGACAACGATCAGGCCGTGACAAAGTACACGCAGTCATGGATGGATCGCGCGGACCTCAACAGCTATGTGAAGCTGACGGTGAACGATTCAGCTAACCACGACAACGTTGCCACTGCAGAAGAATGGCTTGGCGGTAAGCCTCAGATCGTGTTTATCGACAGCTCCCATCAATATGGCCACACCTTGCGAGAGCTCGATCTGTGGTATGACCAGTTAACCCCGGGTGGCATCCTGCTTATGCACGATGTAAGCATCTATGCTCAGCGGTTCGATTCGACAGGTGCCGGAGGCGTCCTTCCTGCAGTGAATGACTGGTGTGAAAAGCGGGGAGTACGGCCACTTCTCCTCAATAATTTCGTCGATGGCACGGGGATATCCGACCCTAATATTCTTACGTATAAAGATGGGTGCGGGTTGGGTCTTATTCAGAAGCCGATTTGATTGTCCCCACCATTGCGTGACGGTCAGGAGATGGACAACACGAAGCGGACTGCTTCGCGGAAGAACAGCCTGAGGAAATTACCTTGCCTCTGATCTTACATATTGGCTTTCATAAGACCGGTTCTACTGCGCTTCAGGAGTTCTTCGAGCGGGAACGAGACAATTTGTCGGACCGGAATATCGTGGTTCCCAAGGGCCTCTCCTCCTGGCTGGGGCACCCGGAACTTAGCTGGATATGCCAGGCTGATCGGTTGTCGTGGCAGGATCGTGATTACGACGCCAGAGACGTAATAGAGCACTATCGTCCGTATCTTGAGCTTAGCCGCTCTGCGCAGACCACCGTCATCCTAAGTTCCGAGGAATTCTGTCGCCTCGAATTCCGCTTTCAGACCATGGCGGCCGTAAATCAAATTCTGGGCGACTACCGACCGATTGTCGTCGGCTACTTCCGTAACCCGATGGCTTTCCTGCTTTCACGTTACCGGCACGAAGTTCAAAATGGTCATGAGTTTCGCTCGTTGAGGGATTTTCTGCTTGACGTGGGTAATCTCTTGTCGGCCAAGTTCGATTTTCGATGCCAAATGTGGGATGATCTTCTCGACGGGCGCTGTCTGTTCAGAAATTACGATCTTCTTGATCCTTCCAGCTCGATTGTTGATAATTTCTTCTCGCTTATTGGAGTGAACGATATTCGCTCCCCTCGAGGGGACAGCACGGAGATCAAAATTGATGTTCGAATGATTGATGTCTTTCGCGCGCTCGCTGCGAGCAAGCTTACCAAAAAAGATAAGTCGCTTCTCATGGGAAAGATGTTTCTAATCAGCGAGCAGCTTTTGGATGGAGATATTGGTGCACTCATCAAGTCCGCTGGAATGGCACAGGAATTCGATACGCTTTTTGCCTCTCTTACCAACGATTCCATTTCTACCGATCGTACGTATGAAGAGATTTTAAAACGCTGAGGCTAGGCCAGAGTAACGGTATTGGCCGCCAGTAAAATCTAGCCCGTGCTGTCGGGATTAGATCGCTTATCTCCGGCCCCCACGTCCTCGCAGCGTGAAGTGCTTGCGGAACTATAATACGCGGGATTGAGCGATCTCGACTATAATTCGGATTGAGTGCCGGATCGATGTAGTCCTTTGTGTGATGAAGCGCACGCAGATGGGCTTTTTCCTGTTCGAACCGCTTCTTTTTCTCCTTGCCAGCTTCCGCTCCACGCGAAAGGGATTCGTGATGGACGAGGCAGGCAAAGGGGTCCAGACAATCCGATAACCTGCCTTGGATGCCCGGAGGCAATAGTCCACGTCGTTGTAGGCGACGGCAAAATGTTCTTCATCCCACGCTCCAACCGAGCGCCAACAGTCCCCGAAATCAACATGACCGCGCCTGTCACGCACGTGATCGAATTCCTCACATGCAGCCGGTTCATCTCGCCGCCAAAGTCTCTTGGAGAATTAAGATACAGATGGCCCGCGAGCCCCCAAAACCGACAATTACGCCGGCATGTTGAATGTTGCCATTTGGGAATAGAAGCTTTGCACCCACGATCCCGGTGCCTTCAATCGTCAAGCAGGAAACCATCTCCTTCAGCCAACCCGGCTCAATTACCTCGACGTCGTTGTTAAGAATCAAAAAATGTTGGCCGCAGGCGAGTTGCTTACCGCGGTTAATAGAGCGCGAAAAATTAAAATCTTCCGGGTTGATGGCGACCTGAAAATTTGCATGCTGCGCGGAGTAATTTTGATAGATGTCAAGAGTTCTGCTATCGGTCGAGCCGTTATCAACGATAATCACCTCGTAATTTGGATAATCTGTCTTTTCAAATATGTCCCTCAGAATTTGGAGAATGAGCGAAGGATTGTCCTTACTCGGAATGACGATGGAGATGAGGGGCCAGCCGCCCGTTGGATGATCATAGGCCGGGCGATGCAGAGTGGGGAGATCGCCGGCTGAACTTCAGCCCTCTTGCCATCCCTCGCCAAGCGCTCACGAATCGCTTTTCGCGCATTTTCTGTGGCCTTTTCAATAAAGGTTCGCGAATAGGTATCTCCCGCTCGGCGCCACCAATATGCCGGATAAGGTAGATGTAGAATCTGCTCGCTCGCTTGCCCCTCAAGGTAACGAAGGAGGAGATCATAATCCTGCGAACCATCAAATTCGCTGCGCAGGTAGCCGATCTCTTTAAGCCGCGCGCGCCGATAGAGTGAGAAATGATTGATATAGTTGACGCCGGTGAGAAGCACGGGATCGTAAGCGGGCTTCAACATCGCGCCCTTAAGCTTCAGGCGATCATCTACGACCACTCATCGGTATAGAGGAAGATTGCATCCGAGTGTTCTGACAGCGTTTTGCGGAGCATTTTTAGTGCATGAGGCGCGATGAGATCATCGTGATCAAGAAATGCAATCCATTCACCCGTTGCATGCGCCAATCCTTCATTGGTCGCTGCCGAAATACCACCGTTGCTCGATCTCCTGACGAGTTTTATGCGTTGGCTGGAGCAGCGGGACGCGAGCCACTCTTTCGTCTCCTGTGAACTTGATGCGTCATCTGAGAGGATAAGTTCAACGCCCTCACCTTGTGCTTGAGTCTCAAATGAGCGCACTAAATCATCTAAATACCTCTTCGGCGCATTGTAAACAGGAACAATAATGCTCAGCCAGGGAGATCTCCAGAGTAGGGAGGAGATTTATCACTTGCGCCAAGCGGTATGAGGCTTCCGCATATTGCTTCAATATATTTTTTTCTGAAGCGAGGTCGCGGCAGCCTCAGCCAAAAACGAGGTACCTCGCCAAGATCTACCACCCGCCAAAATTGATCCGTCACTTGCGATGAAATATATGCGTGCGCGGCCGCAGCTGAGGGAAATGTCCTCACGTCAAAAGAGAAATCTGCCGGGAAGCTGCATGGGTCGATACGCATGGAGCAAACGTTCCCTATGCGTCCAATATCTGCCGTGATTATGAACCGTCTTCCTTCCCGGCAGGAAACGGCGTCTGCTTCTCGGATCCCAAACCTCGATTAACGTAGATCTTTGGATCAAGATTCTGATCTGCCTCAGCGCTGATTTCCACAACGATCGATGGTTCACGCCAAATAGAAAAATGGAGAAAGAAAGCCGGATCATCTCCTGTAGCTTGCCACGATTGGACAGGCTCGTGCAGGTTTTTCTGTTTCACATCAGCATTTGGCAATACAGTAATGGTCACTAGGCTCGCCTTAATCCGAAATTCAGTTATCTAGCTTCACTAAAGGGAAAATTTGGTCGGGCTAGTGATTTCATCTTTTCCAGTGAAAGATGCGTGGCTTTCTTCGAAGCCATACGTCTAACGCTGTCCGTCGCCAACAACGTAATTGCTGAGATCCACTCATTAGGATCGTTGGCAACATGGAGTTCATCCGGCATGGCGCAGCGGTCGAAAATATCGCATCGCGAGTAAATCGCGGCGGCACGGAGTCGGGCCACGTCGATACGTTTGGTATCCGACCGACAGCTATTCGTCTTACCTTCAAGTAGGGGAACTAATGCGATATCCGCAACTTGTCTCGACGTATGGCTAAGATACTCGTCCCATCTCGAGCTTGGTTTTATCGAAAGTTGATCAGGAGCAATGCCTTTTTGGCGCCACGCTTTCGCTAAGCTGCCATCGGCGATAACTTCAAGGTGGAGATTGGGGTTCCGGTTAAGCGCCATCGCAGCTACCGGCATCAGGAATTCGTGTTCGCGTCGGTGGATCGCGGTCGCATGGTAAACAATCTTGATCTTACCAGTTGGCTGAGGATCCAGTTGATCGTGAAGCAACGGAAGCTCTCCAGGTAATGGCGGAAGCACCAGAGCTTGGCTCCTCGCCGAGTCAAAGGACTTGGCCAATCTTTCGGTAGACACCCATACGTGACTAAGAAGTGGGTTGAGGCGCGGGAGCGGCCATATTCCTAGGCGAGCTATGTTATATCGATATAGCAAGCTTCCCTCTGAACTGGTAAAGACGGAAGCTAGGTCATCATCGACAAAAAAGGCGACCCCGGAAAGGGCACTACGATTTTTTTATCCACTCAAGCTGTGAACTCTTAATATAACGGCATATGATAACGAAAAGGCCATCAGGCTCAATATCGGTAATAAGATCATCCAACCCTCGGATAACAACAGTTGTATTCGAGATAAGTCGGATTCTTTCTTCGAAATAGTAACTAAGTGTTGGATTGGGATGTTTAGACAACACAAGAATACCGGATATCCTCCGAGCAGGATCGAAATGTCTCTCCGCTCGCGGGCGGGGAAGATTGCGATATATGAATTCGCTTAGTCTCTTCATGTCACTTAGTTCAATCGATTGCGGACAACCGATAGCAACCCCAGCGCGATAGCCCAGCCGGAGACGCTACACGCGATGATGCTGCCAATCCAGAAAATCCGCTGTGGATATTCCGCGTCCTCGGGAAGAGTTGGTGCAAGAAAGGCGTCGAGATAAATGAGCTGCTGCTTGCTCACAAAGCGTATCTGTTCGAGCGTTTTAACAGATGCCGTGAATTGTCGTTCAGCTAAACCCTGTTCAAGTTCAAGCTGAGACATATCGAGCGATACATTGGCGAGGTTCTGCTCGTCACTGCTTTGCCCAGCTAGTTGAGTTTTCAGGTGCTGTATTTGAGACAATTTGCTATCGATCTCACGTTGCAAGACACGCATTTGAGGCGCGTTTTTAGATATACGATCAGCCTGAGATTGATAACGTTGCTGTAAGTCCAGCATTTCTTGCTGAGCATTCGCGATCAGAGTTGTAAGTACGGTGGAGCTACCCTCTACAGTTAGCACGCCGGTTTTATTGCGGGCTATTTGAAGGCGCTCCCGAGCCGCCTGAAGTTGGTTCGCGGCATTCTGCAGATTGGTGCCGGATGTCTTTATGACGTCGGTCCAGATCCTAGCATTGACGTCATTAACGATCTTTTCTGATGCTTCTAAGACTAATTTCAGGACCCTACGAGAGTCTTCTGCGGTAAACGCCCGGGTTTTTACGGTTACAATGCCGCTTGAGGCTGCTACGCTCACCGAAGTCATTTTCTTCCAATATTTCAGCTTCTCTTCGGCGCTGGCATTTGGTGCAAGACGCGCCCAAATGTCTATTGCGGGGTTGGAATATACCTCCATTAAGTCGATTTTTTCGGACAACGCAGTAAGCATTTCGCTGCTAGAAATGTAGCTCATTACAATCTGGGTATCTTGTACAATTTTTGCCGTAGGTATGCCTGTGACCCTTGCGATTTGATCCCTCCCGAGGGCAGGGGTTGAAGATCTGACGGTAAAGCGCGCCTCAGATTGATATTGATCGCTGGCTAAAAAACATAATAGACAATTCCCATCGTGATGGGCGCGATTAACAGAAGGGTGGTGATCGCTACAGCGACAGTTAGGAAGGCGCGGTCCAAAAGACGGGGCCGCAGGCCAACAGCTTTGAATAGCTTGCTCCGGCTTGAGGTTGCGAGCCGAAGTTTACGCGCCGTAACCGATAGTCTCTTCGCTACATCTCGGCTGTAATCCAACGCGCTGGCGGAGGCCGTGTCTTCGGAAGATTCTGTGTGATAGGGTTCAGTCATCGCGAGCGGGCTCTATTCCTTATCGGTTTAGACGATAGTAGGCTTCGATCGCACGCTCGACCCCATTGAACGTCATCATTTTCCCATCGACCAATACAACTGCGCGATCACAGTAGCTCTTAATCGTGTCCATCCCATGCGAGATCATGATCACATCGGAATTCTTGCGGCGGTTTTCAAATGCGATGCGGCAACGTTCCTGAAACCGGGCATCTCCGACAGCTGTAATTTCATCGACCAAATAACAGTCGAACTCGATCGCCATGGACAGCCCGAAAGCAAGCCTGGCGGCCATTCCCGAAGAGTAGGTCTTTACCGGCGCGTTTATGTAGTCACCAAGTTCGGCGAACTCCTCGACAAACCGACTAACTCGTAAGGGATTCTCGCCATACGCCCGTGCGACAAAATTGAGGTTGTCCTTTCCCGTCATATTGGGATGGAAGCCTCCAGCGAATCCAAGCGGCCAAGAAACTCTCACGTCCTTTTTGATCACACCTGAGTTGGGAAGAATCGTGCCCGCCATCATCCTCATTGTGGTTGATTTGCCGGCACCGTTGACGCCAAGGAGGCCATATGAGTAGCCCGAAGCAAACTCAACACTCACGTGATCCAGTATTACTTTCCGGTGTGATTGGGTTTTAAAGTGCTTTGAAACGTTGGTAAAGCTAATCATCTAAAGCTTGTGATCCTCAACGGATGCCCAGAGGAGAATCAGCGTTGCCCATGTCACGAAAAGTCCGAGAGCGATAATGAACGGCATTGAGAACCGTCTGGGATAGAGCGATTCTTCGGGCATCGTAGGACGAACGAACACCATCACATAAAGCGCCTTGCGTAGCGAGGCGGCCAAAGCAGTTTCGTAACTACTGCGTGATGCTTCATAGAGCTTTTCTGCGACAATTCGGTTTGTCTCCAGCCGAGTATATCCCAGGATCGCACTAACCAAGCTCGCATTCTCAGGGCCAGTAAGTTCTGACCGAAGCTGTTCGATCTGGGCATCAATGCTGCT
This sequence comes from Neorhizobium sp. EC2-8, assembly GCA_045291535.1. GTDB lineage: Bacteria > Pseudomonadota > Alphaproteobacteria > Rhizobiales > Rhizobiaceae > Neorhizobium. The sequence continues at coordinate 324,330 of CP147996.1, forward strand.
CTGCGCCCTGACGAGCTGAGTGAATGCGGGAGAATCCTCTGCGGCTGACTGCTTGAGGACGAAGATGCGGGTTTCGAGTTGCAGTTTTTGCTCCAGCAAGCCCGTCAGCATTTTTCCAGTAGATTGAGCTTGCATTTCCGGTTTGATCAGACCTGACTCGCGTTGGAATTGGTTCAGAGCTTCCAGAGTGTCGGCATAGTCTCGGCTGGTGCGTTCTACTTCACCGCGCAGGCTTGCGACCATATCCTGTTGGGCCCGGTGGTTGAGTTCGTTTATCAATCGTTCGCTTTCAGCAATAATAACTTCTCCGAGTCGTTTCGAACTCTCTGGACTGAAAGTTCGAACTTGAAGGGTTATGATGCCTGACGGTCCATCGATATATGCCGAAACGTGTTTTCGCCAATATTCCTGAAACTGTTCGTTTGAAGAGGACGGGTCGAAGCGGGAAAGAAAATCTACGCCATCGCGCGTGAAGATCGAACGGTAGTCAAGGGTTTTAGCAATCCGCTGTAGGAGCTCAGGCGAATGAATGAAGCTCGTTACGACATAGGCGTCCTGCGTCGCGGAATTCATTGCTAGAACTCCGCCTCCATCGGAGGCTTCTGTCGAGCTTTGGTCTGCCAATGAGCGAATGGCAAACCGGGCTTCAGCGATATATTGGTCACTTGCTAAAAATATAAAATAGTAAGCGGTGATCAAAAAGGGTATTGCTACCATGATCAGAAAGGACACGAGTTTTATAGGTGGCCGGCTACCGGATTGCGGTTCATTCGCAATAGGTTGGCTATCGAAGGGTGCAGTTACGATGACTCCTTCTGAAGAAGATCTGTGGATAGATTTGCTGTTTTGCCTACGGGTTATCGAGAGCAAGCGCGACTTTAGCTTGACGGCCGCGGCAGGAGCCGCGATGGCTTCTTTAGGGTGCCGTGTTAGCATGCTGCTTTGCCTTCATTTTCAACCCATCGAAGCGATCGAGTAACAGTGCATCTACCACGTAATGATTGAAGATAAGGTCTTCCTCCAAAAGCATTTCAGCTGCAGGTATCCGGCGCAATTTCTCCGCGATATCCTCCAACAACGTCTGGCGCGAGGGCGTTGTTATGTCGTCAAAAGGATTCCCAAAAGTTCTGATACCGCACCCTGAAAAGGCACTGCGTCACTATTATGGCCTACGACCGTAAATCGCGAAAGAAGATCGATCGCTGGAGCAACCTCTCGACGCGTTACACGCTGTTCGGGTGACGCACACACAAGTTGCCGGATGACTGGGGATGACAACACGTTTGTCACCTTAGGTGGAGCTTTTTAAGCCGAGCGCGAAGATCGTCTTCATCTTCAAAGTTAGTGTCGGCAAAATATTCCGCGGCAGGACCAAAGATAAGCTGATCGCGCTCTCCCATGAAATTAATCGGCATGGTCACCATGCGCTTTAGCAAAAAAAGCCGCAAAGCTAATTCGTAATATGGGTCCGACAGAAGTACGATTCCCTCGAAACCCTTATCAAGAAAATGCTCGTAATTACGCATCAGCAGCCGACCGCTCAGATAGATTGAATTCGTGGAATCGAGGTGAAACGCTTGGAGTGTTGTTTCGTGCCCAAACCGCTCCATCGAATGCAGCTCATAGTTGAATAAGCGTCCGCAGTGCCGATCGAACTTGGCCATTGGTAAAATCTGGGTTTCCAACCGTATTATCTTTTTTGAATTGGAAATTCCACCTGAGGTCGTCGATAGATCAGGATGCCGCTTTTTGCGTCGTGAACCATTAAGGTGCGAAGATCGCGAATAGTAGGGATTCTCGACTGATCGAGCCTGAAGCCGACAAGCCCGGTTTGGTGGCGACCTGCGGCCACGACCGCTGGACGTGCCTGGTCACATGGAAAAACCCCGAATTCATTGTTCTCATCCGAAACTCGAATGCTGGCGACTTCTGAAAAGCCGTCTGGAACAATGTATCCTTCGAGGGCGACACCGCTATCGAACTCGATGTTAAATAGCATTTCACGCCCCTTTCGAAGACCAGATTTGAAGGAGGTAAAACGACGTACCTTCACGAACGGATACAGAAGGGTTTAAACTCTTACCGCGACGGGCCGCGCTTCGCAAAAATGGAAAAACACGGACCGTTGCTGTGGTGAACCTCCTCATGGGCAATTTTTAGATCATTAAATCCAACAGCCGATAGCAAGGCAAGGATGTCGTCGCGATGCATCCAGTAGTGCCGGTCCCGCATTCCGCCGCAAAAATTTTCGTTAGTATTCGCCTGGAAATACCGGCGTTCGTAGTAACGTACCGGAATATCGGCAAATATGCGGGACTCCACTTTGCCGGTAAGGGGCAACCTCCATGTGTCATCCTGAGAATTTGGACTATCATTGAAGTAGTGCGTCCATATAAATAAGTTATCGCATCTGGTTGCCATTTTTGAAATGAACTCACCAGGATCAGCCATGTGGTACAAAACGCCGGATGCTACGATCAGATCATAGTGTAGCTCTTTCTCGATCAGCCATTTGAGAGCATCTCCTAGGTGGAAGCGGGCTCGATCAATATTTAAGATTTCTTTTGTAACCAGACAGCGCAAAAAGCACTGTTTGTTCGCCTCGATAGCATCGATTTTACCGGGCCTGTGCATGTTCAGCATATAGGTATGCATGCCTTCAAGGGGGCCAATTTCCAGGATGTTTCGTCCTTCAATTGATTCCATTTGCTCAACCGCCCACAAAATACGCCCATCGGCGAAAAGAGGATGTGTTCCGCCAATAATACCTGTTTCCGAAGGAAAAGCCGACGTCCAGCCGTTCAATGCATTCACCGCCGTTTGATGGCTCGGGATGTCAAAACAATATTGGTCGAAAATATGGTCTTCGGCGGGTTGAGGTTTGGACGACTTGCGAGGGAAAAATTTTCTTAACTTCAGCATTTCGGATATCCACAAGGCATTCTGTCAATTCTGTTAATCAAGGGACTCTTAGTCGCCGGGGCAGCGAAAGGCAATTGACCAAAGTTCTAGACCCCGTTTCCCGAAGCGCGCGGGGGCAGCAAATGCCGGGCTCCAGTGGATGCATTCAAAAGGGCGGAATCGGCGCTGCGTTCTTAAATCAAGGCGGTCGTGGCCGATCTTCACAACCTCCGATCGCGACGGCCTTACCGGCACGCCAATCAGCTTCCTTTCCAAATCGAGAAGCTGATTGTGCGGACCAAGCAGGACAAGCCCAACTGGGGCGCACCAAAGATCAGGAGCGGCTGGCGCGGCTATATCCGGATGTTCACGCCGGCGATCTCAACCGTGCATGCCGTCCTCGACCGCAACGGCCTGGTCAAGCACGGTAGGCGACGGCGCAACAGGGCTGAAGGAACAGCACTCTCCAATCCAGGCCTGCCCAACGACCTGTGGTGCGCCGATTACAAAGGCGAGTTCATGCTTGCCGATAGCGCTATTGCTACCCCTTGACGATCACCGACTTCGCCAGCCGCTATCTTTTGGCTTGCGAAGCGTTGCACACGACCAAGGAGGTCTAGGCCTTCACCGTTTTCGAATGCGTCTTCAAGGAATTCGGCCTGCCCAAGGCGATCAAAACCGACAACGGAGTGCCTTTCGCCAGCCCCAACGGACTGTTCAATCTGTCTCGGCTCGCCGTCTGATGGCTCAGGCTCGGTATCGACATCGAGCGCATCAAGCCCGGCCATCCGCAGCAGAACGGCCGCCACGAGCGCATGCATCTGACACTGAAACTTGAGACAACCAAGCCGGCCGGAGACAATTTCCTGCAGCAGCAAGCCCGCTTCGACGACTTCGTCGAGGAGTTCAACACCGAGCGGCCTCACCAGGCGCTGAACATGGCCTGCCCGGCAGAGCGCTACGACGCTTCACCGCGCGCCTATCGCGGCCTACCTGATCTCGACTACCCGTTCCACGACCAGACAGTCACCGTCACAACATGCGGACGCATCTGCTACAAGCGGAAGAAGATCAATCTCAGTCTGGTCTTCGCCGGTCAGGCCGTCGGCATCAAACAGGTCGAAGACTATATGTGGATTACAAGCTTTATGGATTACGATCTGGGATACTTCGATGATGAGACATGCAGGCTTGAACCTTTGCCGAACCCTTTGGGTCCAAAAGTGTTACCTATGTGTCCAGAACGGACCCTAAATGCAGTGGCTGGGGCGCCTGGATTCGAACCAGGGATGACGGTACCAAAAACCGTTGCCTTACCGCTTGGCGACGCCCCAACGTGATGGCGGCAATCACATGCCGCTCAACGAATGCGGCTTGCTCTAGCAAAGCTTCATTCAACGGGCAATCGTGCTCGTGTGGTTTTCGTTGAAATCTCCTATTTCAATTATGCCCAGCCCCGACGAGGACCAAGCGTACCTGATCATGTCCAATCTCGTTGCGTGCAAAGGGCGGAGGCGTATCGACAGCATTTGGCCTCGTACTGGATACAGCAAAGCAATACGACCCCGGTGCCTTGGGCTTGGCATGCTTTGCTAGGCCTCCGCGATGTTCTTTGGCGCATAGCGGCGATCTGATCTAGGCATTTTTCCCTCGCGCGTTACCGGCGACATTAACAAGGTGATATTGGGCCAGTCCGGCACTATGTGCTTTCCCTGATATGCCCCCGCAAATTCCCTGTTAATGTTTTAGGGATTTCCTCCGCAAAGATCTGAATCGCCTGCGAAAATCCCAGTACTTAATCGGCACAGAACGTCCGAATCTTGCGTTTTCGCTGTAAATGGCCGTTATCAGGGAAAATGCACACCGAGACCCGTACGCCCCCACTGCCACCACCGGGATTCGGTCCTGCGATATAGCCAGGTTGGCTGACTACGCCCATCGTCCGCATGCTAAGCTGGGCCAACGTCCCGCAGACATGCTGAACCGCCTTCGCAATCGTTCACCTCTCACAAAGCCTGCGTTCGCCCTGAAAGGGTTGATAGGTGCAGTCGGAGGGCCGGAAGGATCGGTAGGTGCGGGAGCAGGCGGTGATGTTGCAGGAGGGGGCGGCTCCCGGAGTGCCGGTCGTCAGCCCTTTGTCCGGATCGAAATCGGGAGCGGGCTCGGCCATCGCCGCGCGGATGAAGTTCCGCCAGATGCGAGCGGGAAGGGAGCCGCCGGTCACGCCTTTCATCGGCGTATCGTCGTCGTTTCCGACCCAGACGCCGACGACCAGCGGTTCGGTGAAGCCGACGAACCAGGCGTCGCGATTGTTCTGGCTGGTGCCCGTCTTGCCGGCTGCGAACGTGCCGGGATCTGCGTCGCGGCCGGTGCCGCGCTCGACGACGAGCTGCAGCAGGCCGAGGAGATCGGACTGATAGGGCGACAGATCCACGGAGGGCGCGGTCTTTTCGCCCACCCTGAAAGCCTGGGATTGGCCGGCTGCCCGAAAATCGACGATCCCCCATGGCTCGACCGGCGCCTTCCCGAGGCGAACCGATGCGTAGGCGCTGGTGAGGTCGAGCAGGTTGACCTCCGATGTTCCGAGCGCCAGGGAGGGCGTCGGCGCCAGGGCCGTGTCGATGCCGAGTTCCCTGGCGGCCGCGACGACGTTGTCGAGCCCGACCTCCTGCGCCAATGCGACGGCCGCGGCATTCAGCGAACGGGCGAACGCTTCCGCCAGCGTGACCCAGCCGCGGTAGCTGCCGCCGGAATTTTCCGGCGACCAGCCGTCGATCTCGATCGGTGCGTCGAGGACGCGGTCGGAAAGGGTGAGCCCCTTTTTCAGGGCTGCATAATAGACGAACAGCTTGAATGTCGAGCCCGGCTGCCGCATCGCCGTGACGGCGCGGTTGAACTGGCTCGTCTTGTAGTCGTGACCGCCGACCATGGCGACGACTGCGCCCTCGGGCGTCATTGCCACCAGTGCTGCCTGGTTGGCGCCGAGCGCCTTTCCGTCTGCATCGAGGGCCTCGGTAACAACCCTTTCGGCGAGGCGCTGCAGGCGCGGCACCAGCGTCGTGCGCACTGTCGTCGAACCGGGAGAGGCGCCGGCAATCTCGCTTGCCTGCGGCGAGATCCAGTCGGCGAACCAGCTACCCGAGCGGGGCGTCGGCGCCGTCAGGCGAAGCTTGCCGAAGTCCGCCCTGGCGGCTGCGGCTTCGTCGGTCGTCAGCTTGCCGTTATCGACCATGGCGGCGAGCACCGTTGCGGTGCGTTGCCGGGCCCCTCGAAATTGTCGATCGGGTTGAGCTGGCTCGGCGCCTTCAGGAGACCGGCGAGCATCGCCGACTCCGATACGTCGAGTTCGCCGATGCCCTTGTTGAAATAGATGCGTGCGGCGGCGGGCATTCCGGTCGCGCCGGAGCCGAGATAGGCGGTGTTCAGGTAGCGGGTCAGGATTTCCTGCTTGCCGAGCTTCCATTCCAGCCAGAAGGCAATGACCAGGCTCCTGGATCTTCCGCTTCAGCGTCCGGTCGCTTTCCAGATACTGCAGCTTGATCAGCTGCTGGGTGATCGTGCTTCCGCCCTGGACCACCGAGCCCGCTCGAAAATTCCGGATCAGGGCACGACCGATACCCTGCGGATCGATGCCGTAATGGCTCATGAACCGCCTGTCCTCGATCGACAGCACGGCGTCGGTGAGGGACTGCGGGAACTGGCCGTAAGCCGCATACGGCCCTTGATAGGGTCCCTGCCGGACAAGTGGCGCACCGTCGGAAGTTTCAAGCACGATAACCGGCTTCAGCGTGCCCGCGGCGATCTCCCGCCAGGGCACGTCCTTCAATGCCCATATCAGAACACCGCCCAAAACGAGGACGCAGGCGAGTGACGCCAATGCTGCCACGGATAGCCATGTTCGGCGCTTTGACGGAGGGTTCTGCCTGGACAATAGTCTGCGGTGCCGCAGGGCGGCCATGCCGGAAACGGCTTTGCGGGTAAAGGCTGAAAAGTGTCGGACCGCCGTCCTCGAAGCGGGGTTCGGTCCTGTCCCTTTCGGTGCCGCGTATTTCTCCCGAAGCCGGGAGGCCGTGTTCCTCATCCGCAACGAGCCGGATCGCCATAAGGTCCGGAGATCATGGTTGAGGGCGGCCAGCAGTCCACGAACGGCCTGTCCGCTTTGTCCGAAAGTCGGAGCAGAGTTCCCATTTTCTTTCGGCTCATCTGCGGGTTTATCCGAATCCGGGCTTTCCCGGCGGAGCTCGTCCGTTTTCGTTACGCCGTCCGGTGCGGCCTCGATGTCGGTCATCCGCACGGGCTCGCTGGAGGCATCTTCATCCGGTTTTTGGGATCTGTCCTCAGGGCTGGCCATTCACTGTGTAGCGGTTGGATTGGAAGAGGGAAGTAGGGCATCCTAGCGCAAAAGAAAGATATTGTAGCGCCTGTCGGTGATCACACGCGGTGATGTTTACTCCCAATGACGTAAGCCCGGTCAAATAGAAAGACGACGGAAGCCGTGCCACTATCGGATCTGCAGGATTTGACCCGCAAGTGGAGGAAATGCATGAAAAAACGGGTGAAAAGCGATCCGAACTGGCAGGAACCGGTGATCGTGACGATCGGGCGGCGGTCTCCGGAAATTATTCGAACTCCTGCAGAGGCCTTGATCTATCTCACCAACAAATGGCCCGCGGCGCGCAACGAGCGCTACAGAACGGCGACCGAGGTCTGTTCCGCCGCCCTGCGCAGGCAGATTGACGCCGCAGCGGCACGCGAGACGTTTCTGTCGGCCGCACTCGAGGCGGGCATGCTCCAATAGTCCTTTTCATTGCCGTCCACCTAGCTTCGACCGGCACGGTATTCCTGTGCAAGGCGGCGGCATGCGCGGGTCGTCAGTGCCATCACCGTGAGCGTGGTTCCGGCGACACCGCTCGTCGGAAAGGCGCTCGCGTCCGTGACGAGCAGGTTTGGAACGTCCCAGCTCCGGTTCCACGGGTTCAGGACCGAGTTTTCCGGCGATGTTCCCATCCGTATACCGCCGGTCTCATGAATAGCGGCGCCCATCGACATGCTTCGATGGAACATCTTTCGGAATATCAAGCGGCTGACGAAATCGGCATCGGGATAGGCGCCTCGTCCCATCTCCTTCAGACCAAGCGGCGATCCTATGAACTCCAGGTCACCGCCGGCTTGCCTCACTATTTCGATCAAAGTTTCTGTCTGCCTGCTCAGGAGGTCACGATCTCCGGGAGCCATGACACAGCGGATATGCGGCACGGGAATGTTCCACGCGTCCGTCTTGCGACGATCCAACGTCACGCGGTTGTCGGCGTGGGGCAGCATCTGGCCGTAGCCGAAAAACGCCATGCGAGCCGGCGTATCACGCGAAACCGGAGCCCGGCCGACAGCCCCTTGATAAGCGAAGCCACCGCTTTGAGCTCCGTTTCCGGAAGGTTCAAATCGCGGGATGAAAATGCCGCCGGAGGCATTGTAGAAAGGGTCCGCCGGCGCGGAATCGTCCTTCATCCACCCAGGGACCGGCGGAAAGGAACCCATCGCCAGGCATGGCAGCTGGTCCATGAAATAACGCCCCAGCGTTCCCGAACTGTTGCCCAGACCCTGCGGATGTCTGGAGGAGGCGGAGTTCAGCAGAAGCCGGATGCTCTCGATCGGCGAGGCGCAGACGACCACGTTCGAAGCCTGCACCGTTTCCGTTGTTCCGGTGACGCTGTCGGTAAATTCCGCGCCGGTCGCCAGCCCCGTTTGGGTATCCGTGGTGATACGACGCACGACCGCGTTGTAGCGGATGGCGAGCCGGGTGGTCGATTGTGCATCACGGAGGGCGCGAGGGATGCGTTCGGCTTCGGGAGCGATATAGCGCCAGGATACGACGCGTCGGTCGGGCCATTGCCCCTCTACTGATGCCTTGAACCTTTCCTCGGCCGGCGTGAGGGTCGCCCGCTTCGCGTAAATTCCGTCGGGCAGCGTCGAGACGTGGTCTTCCTGGCCGTAGAGGCCGAGATAGGATCGACCTCGGCATAGAAAGGATCGAGCTCCTCATAGGAAAGGGGCCAGTCGATGCCCTGGCCGGTCCGGGAATGCATCCTGAAATCGTCATCACTCCACCGGAGCAGAACGCGGCCGAAGGTGTGCAGCCTGCCGCCGGCCTGCCGCCCTCGGATCCAGAGGAACGGAGCATCCGGCGGCGTCGTGTAAGGGTTCCGGCGATCGTTGATGAAGAGGTGGCTCATCCACTCCTTGAAGAAAACCGCGCGAGCCTGGACGGGCTGCCCGTTCGCCGTGGCGCGCGCCCGCTCCCAGATGTTGATGTCTTTCTGTGCTGCCTTTTTGCGAGCCGGGTCGAAATCCTTCGGGCCGATCGAGGGCCCAGCCTCCAGAAGAAGGACCGACAGACCTTGAGCGGTCAGTTCCTTGGCTGCAAAGGAGCCGGCCGCGCCAGAACCGACGACCAGTGCATCATAAACGGTTTGAGACATAGCTTTCAGTATCCTGCCTGCGGCAAATGGATTTGTCCGGGGGATGGACGAAACTTCGGGCGGTGGACGGGCCGGAGCGGCCCGCCGTACAACGAGCCGATCTGAAGCGGGTGCCGCCTCGGCTCAACGGGAGGAGGGGACGGGGCGCCGCAGATTTGCCAGCCATCCGGCGCTGGCTTCAGCACATTCGAATGGTGGCAGCGTGGGAAAGTCCACCTCGGCAATCAGCCAGCCGTCGAAATCAGGGCCTAGAGCCGCGATCATCCCGGCAAGATCAAGTTCACCGGTTCCGGGTTCGGCCCAGAGGCCGGAAACGACCGTTTCCTGGTAGCTCTTTCCGCCAGACTTAGCTGTATCGCGCACGCTCAGGCGGCAATCCTTCACATGCACGACCCGTGTCCTGTCGCGGTAATCGCTCATGAGACCAATGATATCCGCCCCGGCCCATGACAGATGCCCGGTGTCCGGGCCGAAACCGAGCCTGATCCGAACCGATATTGTCCAGCAGGCGACGGGTTTCGGCCTCGGTCTCGATCCAGGTGCCGATATGCGGATGCAGCGCCGCCTTGACGCCTTCTTCCTCAGGATTGCCGAGGCTCGCTCGACGAGGTCGAAGATCATGACAAAGCGGGCCTCGTCGAACTCCGCCCCGACACCCGGCCGTTTGACGCGCGGAGCATCTTTGGTCATTCGGGTGGCGATGAACATGTCGGTCAGGCCGAGCTGTGCCTGTTGCGCGGCGCTGGTGCGCGCCGTTTCCAGTGTTGTCGCTATATCGACACCGTGTTCCGGCAAGCCCATCGACAGGTAGCCCGGGGCAGGCTGCAGCCCCGCATCCTTCAGGGCGTTCTTATAATCCTCCGTCGTCCATCCGCCTGGAACCTGGGCGTGAACGGCGTGAAATCCGGAGCGCGCGATTTCCTTCAGCAGGTCCCGCGGCGCAGGTCCTTGGGTCGGATCGAGCCAGCCGTCCTCGGTCGCAAACCACTGGATGGGATTGAGAGCAAATTTGTAGCCGCCGGAAGCAAATTGGGGATCTGTCATGAACAATGTCCGCTTTTGGTTATTCCGCGCCGCTCGCCTCTCTATTCTCTGGCATGCCTCCACCAGCAGCCGGACGAGGTGTCCGGATGATGCGAAATGCCCTTACTGCGCGTGTTGTCGATGAGACGAGTACGTTAAGAGGTACATGAGCGCCTTCATCGAATAAAATAACTTCGACTGGCCGAGGTATAACTCATTTTCATAGGCGAGCGGGTTCTATTCGGGAATGACGCCTGTGGTCATCGTGCCGGTCCGCTCGATCTCCCGCAGCAGTGCGGAGACCGTCGGCCGCAATTCACCCTTGCGCCGGAATACGGCGAAGATGTTGCGTGTCAATGACACTTCCTTGAAGTCGAGTGCCACCAGCCCCATTCCGCTCCCTTCGATACTGGCCCTGGTCAGGTAGGCGAGGTTCTGGGTTCTGGCGATCATCGACGTCATGAAGGTGACTGAAGTCGTTTCCATGACCACCCGGGGTTTCGGCAGGCCCGCCGCTCGGAAAACTCCATCAAGGGTGATCCGGTCCGGTTCCGGGAGCGGTGGAAGCACCCAGTTATAGGGAGCGAGATCGGCCGGGGCGAGGTTCCTGCGTGTCGCCAGCGGATGGGATTTGTGGGCGACGATCTCCACCGGTTCGTTCAAAACGAGCCGCCATTCGAAGTCCTCGTTGAGGATGTCGGTGGGCTTGACCGTGAAGACGATATCCAGCTTGCCGTTGAAAAGCTGGGGCAGCATGCCCTCGTTCAGTCCTTCGTGGATGACGAGGCTGACATCCGGGCGTGCCGCCGTGAAGCGCACCAGGGCATCGGGCACAAGCTTCTTCAGCGCTGCCGGCATGCCGCCGATCCGCAGAGAACCACGGCGGGCCCCGCGCATTGCGTCGATTTCATCGACTGCCTCGTCAGCGAGCGAGAGCAGCAATTCGCTGTAGCCGATCAGGCGTTGCCCGAACAGGGTGACCTGAATTCCCGTCGGTCCCCGGTCGAGCAAGCGGACACCAAGCGACTGCTCCATACTGCGGATGCTTTTGCTGAGCGCGGGTTGGGTTAGCCGCAGGTTCTCTGCCGCCATGCTGAAACTGCCCGTATGCACGACCGCAATGAAATGCCGGAGCTGTCGAAGATCCAGACGGTGCAGGTTTTTGTTCATGGAAGCCTTGCTGCGCGAAAAGCGTTTACAAGGGCAGTATGACTAAAGGTTATACCTCGGGCAATGTTAGTTGTTTGACTTCGAGCCGCAGTGAACGGAGTGTCGTGTCATAAAGGCCGGGCAGAACCCCGCCGTGCATATCGACACCGGATCGGCATGCATGGTGATTGTTTCGCTAAAACCGGCCGCATAAGGGAACACGATGACTGCGCTGAATATTCCGATCTCGGAAGCTCAGCGTCATAGTCACGGAAAACGGAATGGCTGGCCGAAGCCGCGCCAGGAATTTGTACACACGATCGAGCTGTAGGCATCCTGCATTTCCGGCAGATGCTGGCGGTAGCCGTGCGCGCAAATGCAGAATCCGCGAACGACCGTAAAACAGGAGGTAAATACATCATGGTGTTGCTAAAAACTGAGAAGACGGCGCGCGTGCCGACACTGCTATCGATGGGTTTCGCGGCGGTTATGGCGTTGGCGTCCTCCGACAGAATGGCGCATGCCCAGGCGGTAGAGCTTCCCAAGCCTCTCATCGATGCGGCGCAGGCCTATGCATCGAAACTGACCGGTGGGCAGAAGATTGGCGGCAAGGTGTCCATTCTCGGCGTCAACGGCGGCCGGGAGCTTGATATGCTCAAGGCGGCCTGGGCGCCTTTCCAGGCGGCGACCGGCATTACCGTCGATTATACGGGCACGACCGATTTCGCGGCGGTGCTGCAGACGCGCGTCCAGGCAGGCGATCCGCCGGATCTTGCCGGCTCCACCAATATCAACAACCTTATGCGTTACGCCAAGCAGGGCGCGCTGAAGGATGTCGGCGCGATGGTCGGCGAAGCTGCCATCAAGGGCAAATTCGATGCCGGGCTTGTCGATGCGGCAAGCCTGAACGGCAAGATTTACGGGGTGTGGACCGAACTCAACAATTTCATGGTCTGGTACAACGTCCATACCTATGACGGCCCGAAGGAATCCCCGACCTGGGAGCAGTTCGACGCATGGGCGGTGAAGCGTGCCAACGCCGGCAAGACACCCTGGTGTTACACCGACGAGCGAGGCGCTTCCTCGGGAGCGCTCGCCGGTAACTGGATCCAGGCCTACATCCTGAAGAACTCCGGCCAGAAAACCCTCAAAGGCCTTGCGGACGGCTCGGTCTCCTGGACTGCCCCCGAAGTGAAGGCTGCCTTCGAGGCCTTCGGCAAAATCGCCCATGACCCGAAAATGATTCCCGGTGGACCGGTCGCGGCCATGTCGACGCCCGCCGTCAAAGTCGGTACCGGACTTTTCTACGAGCCGCCGCAGTGCTCGGTTCTTCTTTGGGGCACCTATGCAGGCAGCTTGACCACCTTGATCTACCCCAAGGTCAAGCCGATCGAGGACCTGGACTTCATGCCGGTGCCGGGCAAGCCGGAAAATGCGGCCTATGAGACCTTCGGTGGAACGCTTTACCTGGCATTCAAGGATACGCCGCAGGTCAAGGCATTCCTGTCCTACCTCGTCTCGGACGAGGCGCAGAAGCTCGTGGCTTCCGCCGGCAACTGGACCGTCGCCAGCCAGGCGGTTCAGCCGAGCGACTATTCCAACCCGGTCCTCAAACGGGCTCGCGAGACGCTGCTCAAGCCGGGTGTGACGCTCGTCGCTCAGCCGACCCAGGTTGTCGATCCGCCGGTGATCCAGGCTTTGTGGAAGGGGATCGTGCAATATGTGCTCGATCCTGACAGCCTCGACAGCGTCCTGCAGTCCATCGACGCTGCGAGATAAGTCGGACGATCAATCCCGGGAGCGGCCTGATGTCGCTCCCGGCACAAGACGGAATAAGCGCCATGAATAGTCAGATCCTGCAACTTGTCCTCGGGCTTCTCGCAATGCCCGCGGTCGTCCTCGCCATCATCCTGCCGGGCGAAATGGCACTCAGAAGGCTTCCGCAAAAGCGCCAGAGCAGCCTGCGGCCATGGATCTGGCTCTCGCCTGTCCTTGCGCTGGTCGGACTTGTCATCGCCTATCCGCTCGCCGCATCGATTATTTTCAGTTTTCGCGATGCGACCGCCAGCAAGTGGGTCGGATTCAGCAATTTCGTCTGGGCATTCGGGAGCGCCATGCGGCCCGTTCTGGTCAACAATGTCCTCTGGATTGTGGTGTTTCCGCTGCTGACAGCCGTGCTTGCGCTTTCTGCTGCGATCATGCTGGACCGGGTGAAATACGAGCGCATCGCCAGAACCTTCCTGATCCTGCCCACCGCGATGTCCTTCGTCGCCGGTGCCGTGATCTGGAAGATGATGTACACCTATGAGCCGCCGATGCAGCCCCAGACCGGTACGCTCAACGCCATCTGGACGGCGGTCACCGGCCGCATGCCGATCGCCTGGCTCATAGACCGCAACGTCAACAACTACGCGCTGATCTTCGTCGCTGTTTGGATGAGCATCGGCGTCGCCACGCTGATCCTTTCGGCTGGCGTCAAGAACATCCCGCGAGAACTGGTTGAAGCGGCCCGCATAGACGGGGCGGGGAGTGGTCGATCTTCCGATTCGTGACGCTACCCTCGCTGTGGCCGACGATCCTTGTGGTCCTGACGACCCAGGCGATCTTCTCCCTCAAGGTGTTCGACATCGTCTACGTCATGACCAATGGCTCCTTTGGCACCGATGTGATCGCCAACAGAATGTATACGGAGCTCTTCGTGAAGCAGAATCTCGGAACGGCCAGCGCCATCGCTGTCCTGCTCCTCATCCTGGCGTCCCCCGTGATCTTTATGAATATCAAGCAGATCAAGTCGGGGGAGGAGAGTGACGATGTCCGCAATCGAAAGCCACAGAGCCATGTCCGCACCGATGCAATCCACGTCCAAGCTCGGAACCCGGCTGAAAGGCGTAGCGCTCCACACCGCCGTCTTCCTGCTTTGCCTGGTCTGGTTCACGCCCGTCCTGTCGCTTTTCGTGACGACGTTCCGATCGGAAAGCGACTCGTCGCGGACAGGGTGGTGGCACGCCTTTATCGAGTGGCGGCCGGTGCTGGCGAACTATGTCGAAGCGATGTACCTGACCGGCGTTGGCCGAAGCGTCGTGAACTCGATCGTGCTGACGGTCCCGACCGTTCTGGGCACCGTGTTGTTCTCCGCGATCGGTGCGTTTGCGCTCGCCCGGATGCGGTTTCGCGGGCGTATCGCCCTGTTCCTCGCCATGGTCGGTTTCCAGGTGCTTCCGCCGCAGCTCGTGCTGGTGCCGATGCTGAAGTTTTTCTGGCGCTCGGCCTGACCGGGACCTTCATTCCGGTGTGGATCATAGAGATGGGGTTGACGGTGCCGTTCGGGATCTTTCTCCTTTACGGCTTCTTCGCCAGCATTCCATCCGACCTCGTGGAAGCCGCCCGCATCGACGGCGCTTCGGAGCCGCGGATATTCTTCCTGATCATCCTGCCGCTGTCGGGCGCCGTTCTTGCGTCACTGGCAATCCTGCAGTTCATGATCGCCTGGAACCACCTCCTGATCCCGCTCATTTTCCTTGGCTCCGGCTCGCTCTCGCCGCTGACGGTGCAGGTCGCAAGCCTGGCGCAGACCAATGCGGGCGGTCTCAACACGCTCACCGCCGCGACCTTCATCTCGGTGATCGTGCCCCTGGTCCTGATCGTCACCCTTCAGAAATATTTCGTACGCGGCGTGCTCGGCGGCGCCGTCAAAGGATAACCATCAACGGCTTGCAATCCGCCGAGGCGGGGCAGGCGGCCCGCGCCGGACGGCAGTCGGGCGAGCAAGGAGGAATGGAAACATGGCCAACGTAAATCTTCGGGATGTCAGAAAGATCTACAATCAGACTCAGGTCATTCATGGCGTGAACGTCGATATCGACGACGGCGAGTTCGTTGTCCTGGTCGGGCCGTCGGGATGCGGAAAATCGACGCTGCTGCGAATGATCGCCGGGCTGGAGGAAATCAGCGACGGCCAGGTCCATATCGGATCGACCATCGTCAACGACATGTCCCCGAAGGACAGGGATATCGCGATGGTATTCCAGAGCTACGCGCTCTATCCGCATATGACCGTTGCCCAGAACATGGGCTTCTCCTTGCAGATGCGCGGCAACGCCAAGGCGGAGATCCGTACCCAGGTTGAAAAGGCCGCCAAGATCCTCAACCTCGAACCCCTGCTCGAGCGTTACCCGCGGCAATTGTCGGGCGGTCAGCGGCAGCGCGTTGCCATGGGGCGGGCGATCGTGCGCAATCCGCAGGTGTTCCTGTTCGACGAGCCGCTGTCCAATCTGGACGCCAAGCTGCGCGTGATCATGCGCGGCGAGATCAAGGCGCTGCACCAGAGGCTGGGAAGCACCATGGTCTACGTGACGCACGACCAGATCGAAGCCATGACCATGGCGGACAAGATCGTGGTGATGCGGGACGGTTTCGTCGAGCAGGTCGGCTCTCCCCTTGCTCTCTACGATCGACCGGCCAATCTCTTCGTTGCGGGCTTCATCGGCTCGCCGGGTATGAACTTCCTGTCAGGCCGATATGCCGGGGGCGCGGTGTGGATCGGGGACGTGTCGCTTCCGGTTTCCGATCTTCCGGGTTCGGCCAACGAAGGGCGGCAGGTCATCTACGGCATCCGTCCCGAAAACCTGGCCATTACCGATGACGACGGTCTGCCCCTCGTCGTCGAGGTCATCGAGCCGACGGGTGCCGAAACGCATGTCGTCGGGCACATATCCGGTCAGCGGGTCATCGGCGTTTTCCGGGAGCGATTTGCGACGCGTCCGGGAGATGTCCTGCGCGTCAAGTTTGATCCCCGGAAGGTCCATCTCTTCGACCAGCAGAACGAACAGCGGATAAACTGAGCATCAGATCCATCGCTTTGTTTCGAGGTATGATTTGCCACCGGAAGATCTCAGCTTGTGGGACAATTTGATATTGTCCGTGAAGGTCGGCGAGACGCAGTTGAGCCGAACCCATAGGGCGGCATTTTCCTGTACCCTCCCGCAGGTGCAGGTGATGAAGGAGCTTTTCCCGTCCGCCGCCGGTCTCAGGGTGGGTGAGCTGGCATCGCGCCTGGCAGTTATGCCGAGCAACATCTCGCAGATCGTCAAAGGGTTAAGCGCGGCGGGATTTGTCGAGCAGCATCCGATGGCGGAAGACCGGCGGGTTCAGATAATAAGCCTGACCTCACGCGGGCGTCATGTGGCGGCAAGCGAGATTGGTCGAAACCGTAAGGCAGTCGAGGCTTATCTCGCTTGTCTTACGCGGGAGGAGAAGCTGTTGATGTGTGCGCTGTTGCAGAAAATGGCTTCGTCTCGACAAGCCGACATGCGTTAGACGCGGCCGCGCGGCGAGGGCGACCCTTTCAAGGCGACTGGATGTAGTGGTGCGGCGCTGCGGCGCAAAGGGTTTCCAGTTCCCGGACGAACGATGTCACCACGGGCCGCAGGACGCTGCGTCTGCGATAGGCAATACCGATATTGCGGGTCCATGTTCGGCTGTCCAGCTTAAGGGCTACAAACTGGGCATCCCGCCCCTGTATGAAGACACTGGTGCGCGTCAGATAACTCAGCCATGGAGAATTGGTGATCATCGACATCTGAAATGTCGATGATGTCGTTTCGCAGATGGCAAGCGGACGCGGAAGTTGGGCGGCGGCAAACAGGCCCTCCAGGGCAAGCCGGTCGGGTTCCGGTCGCGCCGGTATCACCCATCGATATTCCGTCAGATCGGCAAGACTTACCCTCGGCATCCTGACCAGGTCATTGTTCCTGTCGGCGACGATATCGACTGGAATTTCAAGCAAATTGAGAAATTCGATCTCCTCGGAAATCTCTTTGGGCCGGGTCATTACGGCAATGTCGATGGCGCCGTTGAGCAGGGACGCATAGAGCGCCGAGCTGAGTTCCTCGTTGAGCGAAACATCGACCTCTGGCTGGGCTTTGAGAAACCGTTTGATGGCGGTCGGTACGATTTCCCGCATTGCCGTCGTCACAGCCCCGATGCGCAACCGACCCCGGCGGGCACCGCGCATGGCGTCCAGTTCATCCCGTGCCTCGTCGGTCAGTGAGAGTACGAGTTCTCCATATTCGATCAGCCGCTGACCGTAATCAGTAGGTTTGACGCCCCAGGGGCCGCGATCCAGGAGGCGAACGCCCAATGACCCTTCGAGCGCGCGGATACTCTTGCTGAGCGCCGGCTGGGTCACATTCAATCTCTCGGCCGCGACCCCGAAACTGGCGTAGCGCGCCACCAGGACCAGATTTCTCAGCTGCCTCAGATCCATGGTTTCTCCAATCCCACGTCCAATAACTTCCGGTTATCCAAAGGGCTTTCAGCTTCGCCTCTGTTTTCCGGGGAAAAGGTCCCTATCAAGCGCCAGGCCGCATATCCGAAGGTCCGGCACTACCTCTGTGGTTCTTATTATAACTAAAATTCATCATAGGCGACCATTTAGTTCCTTGCTGATGCCCATCCCTTTGGCCAAGATCGAGCTCAATAACCGGCAACAACGCCGGATGGGAACGATAAATGAACGCGGTCACCCGGCAAAAGGCCTGTCAAATCGGCCAGGAGCGAAAGCCATTTCGGATGTTGTCCGAGTGGGCGGCCACTGCTTGTGACTTCAGTCCGCTCGCCTACCGTCGCGGTGAAGACGCGTTCACGGATATCACGGCATGTATGATTGCGGGAATGAACGACGTTTCGACCCGTTCCGTCGTCAACGCGGTAGCCGAGGACGGCTTGGGGCAGTGCTTCGCCTTCGGAGCGCCTGGCAGGTTTAGCACACCCTGGGCGGCACTGATCAAGGGAACCGCGGCTCACGCGCTTGATTTCGACGATAATTTCGCGCCCGCTTTTACCCATGCGACAGCGGTCCTTGCTCCCGCGCTTTTGTCCCTGGTGAACGGCCGCGGGATCGATGGGACAGCGCTTGTCGATGCATTCATCGTCGGGCTGGAACTCCAGGGGCGCATCGGCCGTCTTATGCAGCCTGCCCACTATGAGCGCGGCTGGCATTCCACCTCGACGATCGGGGCGATCGGCGCTGCCGGCGCCTGCGCCCGGCTGCTCGGGGCGAATGCGGACCAGGTGCTCAGCGCAATGAGTGCGGCAACAAGCATGGCGGCCGGCTCGAAACTGCAGTTCGGTTCCATGATGAAGCCGATCCATGCCGGGCTTGCAGCGAAGAATGCCGTTCTTGCGGCTCGGTTCGCCATGGCGGGTATCGGCGCCAATGACGACCCTCTTGCCGGCGACTGGGGTTTTGCGGCGCTGACCGGAGCGGGCAACATCGGCGCCGAAGTCATGATCGACGGTCTTGGCGAGGCGCTGGAGATCGAGACGAGCGGATTGCTCGCAAAACGTTTTCCCTGCTGCGGAGCAATCCATCGGAGCGTCGATGCGTTGGAAGTCCTGGAGAGAGAGCCCGGCTTTTCGCTGGAGGCGATCGACCGGATCGAGACGTGTCTGCCCGAGATGGCAAAGCGGAATCTACGGTTCGACTGTCCCGCCGATGAAATGGAAGCGCGGTTCAGCGGCACCTATTGTATGGCGCGAATGCTGATCGACGGAGCGCTGGAGCTGAAGCATTTCACGCCGGAAAGCGTTCGGGACGAGCGGGTCGCCGCGTGGCTGCCTCGTATTCGCCTGATTGCCTACGACAACGCGCTGATGGTCGATGGCGCTAACTTCGAGGCGACTACACGCGTCTATCTGAGGGGCGGGGAGGTCATCGAGGCAACTGTCAGCCATCCGAAAGGTTCGCCGGAAAATCCGCTGAACGACGGCGATCTGTTGGCCAAATTTCAGACCTGCTGCGCCTGGAGCGGCCATGCAGCAGCGGCCGAACCGCTTTTAAGCTCGCCAGGTCGTTGGGAACGGCAATCGACGTCGGAGAAGTCATGGCGGGGGTCGAAAGGACCCTTCGCATCCAATAGCCGGCCCATTCGGGTCGATCGTGAAAAGGGAACGTCTTCGAAGAAACACAAAAACGAAGACAGAAAATGGAGTGAAATCATGAATTTCGTGAAAACCAGGCTGGCCGCTTCGGCAGCTTTCCTTCTTGTGGGCGCATTTTCTCTTTCTGCGGCGGACCTGAAGATCGGTGTCAAATCGGAGCCGTCTTCGCTCGATCCGCAGTTCCACGTTCTCGTGCCGAACATGCAGGTGACCTTCGCCATGTTCGATCCGCTTGTGATGATGGACCCGAAGCTGGTGCCCCAGCCGGCGCTGGCGGAAAGCTGGAAGGCGACCAGCGACACGATCTGGGAATTCGCCTTGCGGAAGGACGCAAAATTCTCCGACGGCTCGCCGCTGACCGCCGATGACGTGGTGTTCACGTTCGACCGCATTCCGAAGGTTCCGAACAGCCCGACGGCTTTCACGCTGTTCACCCGTCAGATCGCCAAGGTGGAGGCAGCGGATGCACACACCGTGCGTATCACCACAAAGCAGCCCTATCCGCTATTGGTCACCGACATCGCCAACCTGCCGATCCTGTCGAAGGCGGCAGCATCCGGCTCCGCTCCGGAAGGCAAGACGACCGTCGAGTTCAATCGCGGTGAAGGGCTGGTCGGCACCGGCCCCTTCAAGTTCGTTTCCTGGCAGAAGGGCGCGGATCTCGTTCTCGAGCGCAATCCCAACTACTGGGGCAAACCGGCGGCATGGGACAAGGTGATCTATCGTCCGATGACCAATCCGGCGGCCCGCGCAGCTGCGCTCCTCTCCGGCGACATCGACATGATGGAAGACCCGCCGACGACGGACCTGGAGCAGTTCAAGACGAACCCCAAGCTCTCGGTCGCGGAGGCTCCCGGCACACGGATCGTCTACATCGCCCTGGACCAGAAGGGTGAGCCGAGCCCCGGCATCCCCGGACAGGGCAACAAGAACCCGTTGATGGACAAGCGGGTTCGTGAAGCGCTTTCGCTGGCCATCGACCGCAAGGCGATCGCCGAACGGGTGATGGGCGGCGTCGCCGTCGCCACGGGAGACCTGCTGCCCGAGCCGATGTTCGGCGCCGTCAAGGCACGGCAGGCCGCCCCGGCGGTCGATACTGCCAAGGCCAAGGCGCTGCTTGCGGATGCTGGCTATCCCAACGGCTTCCAGATCACGCTTGGCACTCCGAACGGCCGCTACGTCAACGACGCCCGCGTCGCCCAGACGATTGCCGCCATGTGGACGCGTGCCGGCGTCAAGGCCGAAGTCGCCGCCGCCGCTCCGCCGGTGTTCTTCAAGAGCCGCGACAATTTCGAATTCAGCGCCTATCTCGCCGCCTGGGGCAATTCCACGGGCGAGATGTCCACGACGCTGCGGTCGCTGGTCGGAACCCGCGAGCCGTCCAAGGGATCGGGCACTTCGAACGGCGGACGTTATTCGAATCCGGAACTTGACGCCCTTCTCGACAAGGCATCCTCCACGATGGACGACAATGCCCGCAAGGCGCTGCTGCAGAAGGCCGACGAGATGGTTCTCTCCGACTACGGCATCATTCCGGTACATTTCGAAGTGCCGGTCTGGGCGCTGCGCAAGGGCCTGACCTACGCTGCCCGCGCCGATCAGTATACCCTGCCTCAGGACGTCGCGTCCGCGAAGTAAATCAAGCTTCCGGCCTGCGTCGCGATGCGCAGCAGGCCGGAACACGCGAAAGAAGGACAGGCAAGTGCCCGTTTTCATTATCAACCGGCTGTTTCAGGCATTCGGCGTGATCCTTGTCATGTCGGTGCTGGTCTTTGTCGGCCTCTACCTGATCGGTGATCCGACTTCGATGCTGGTCAGCCCCGAGGCGACGGAGATAGAACGGCAGGCGCTGCGCAAGGCGCTTGGCCTCGATCAATCGATATGGGTTCAATATCTGACGTTTCTCGGCAATGCCGCGCATGGCGATTTCGGTCGCAGCTTTCTCACCGGCCAGCCGGCGCTGCAGCTTATCATCGAGCGCATGCCTGCGACCGTCGAACTCGTGATCGTCGCCATGACCTTTTCTATCGTCGTCGGTGTCCCGCTCGGCATTCTCGCCGGGTTGAGGCCGAAGGCGCCGACCAGCAAGGCGATCATGACGGGCTCGATCCTCGGCTTCAGCCTGCCGAATTTCTGGATCGGCCTCATGCTGATCATGCTGTTTGCGGTCTATCTCGGTATCCTGCCGGCCTCGGCGCGCGGCGAAACCGTCAATGTCGGCCCGGTCGCGCTCAGCATATTGACGATCGATGGCTGGCAGCATTTGGCGCTGCCGGCGCTGACGCTCGGCCTGGCCAAGGCCGCGCTGATCATCCGCGTCACCCGGGCGGCTACCCGCGAAGTCCTGCCGATGGATTACATCAAGTTCGCCCGCGCCAAGGGACTGCGCCCCTCGCGCATTCTCAACGTCCACCTGCTGAAGAACATCCTGATCCCGATCGTCACTGTCGCAGGTTTGGAATTCGGCCAGGCCATCGCGTTTGCGGTCGTCACCGAGAGCGTCTTCTCCTGGCCCGGAATGGGCAAGCTGCTGATCGATTCCATCATCACCCTCGATCGTCCCGTGGTCGTCGCCTACCTCGTCATGATGGTGTTTTTCCTGGTGATCCTGAACCTCGTCGTCGATATTCTCTACATGGCGATTGATCCGAGTGCCCGCGAAAAGGTGCGCGACTGATGAGCACGCCAACCACCGTTTCACCCACGACAACCGTCGAGGAAACGCCCTTCCGCCGCTTTGCGGTCCAGTTCAAGGAAAACAGGCTGGCTATGGCGGGACTGATCCTGATGATCCTGCTTGCAATTCCCGCCTTTGCGGCGCCGTGGATCGCGCCTCAGAACCCTTACGATATCGGCGCGCTTGATATTCTGGATCGCAGATGCCGCCGGGCAGCGTCGCTGAGGTCAGCGGTATCACCTATTGGCTCGGCACAGACAGCCAGGCGCGCGACGTCCTCTCCGCCGTTCTCTACGGCATGCGGACGAGCCTGCTGGTTGCGTTCCTCTCCGTTACGGTATCGCTCCTGATCGGTACGACGGTCGGCCTTTGCGCGGCCTATTTCGGCGGTTGGCTGGACGCGCTGCTGATGCGCATCGTCGATATCCAGCTTTCCTTCCCGGCTATCCTCGTGGCGCTGGTCATGCTTTCGGTCCTCGGCCAGGGACTGGACAAGGTGATCATCGCGCTGATCATCGTGCAATGGGCGTATTTTGCCCGGACCGTCCGAGGCACCGCCCTTGTGGAGCGCAATCGCGAGTACATTCTTGCGGCCCGCTGTCTTTCGCTCGGCTGGCGGCGCATCATCGCCCGGCATCTCCTGCCGAACTGTCTTCCGCCACTGATCGTCATCGCGACGATCGATCTTGCGAACGCGATCGCACTGGAGGCGACCCTTTCCTTCCTCGGCGTCGGTGTTCCGGTCACGCAGCCGTCGCTCGGTATGCTGATCGCCAACGGTTTCGAATTCATGCTGTCCGGCCAGTACTGGATTTCGTTCTTCCCGGGTATCGCGCTGGCCCTCGCCATCGTCGGCATCAATCTCGTGGGCGATCATCTTCGTGACATTCTCAATCCGAGGAATGCCCAGTGATGGACGTGAGCAGCATGCAAGCAACCGCGACGACCAGACAGGAGCCACTGCTCTCCATCAAGGGGCTGAAAACCCATTTCGCCACGAGAGCAGGCGTCGTGAAAGCGGTCGATGGGGTCGATATCGAACTCGGCCGTGGCGAGATCCTGGGCCTTGTCGGCGAATCCGGTTCCGGCAAGTCGATCACCGGCTTTTCCATTCTGGGTCTGATCGATCCGCCCGGCCGCATCGTGGACGGCAGCATCGACTATGACGGCCTCGACCTCGTCTCGATGGGCGAGGAGGCACGCCGGCAATTGCGCGGCAACGATATCGCGATGATCTTCCAGGATCCGTCGATGACACTCAATCCGGTTCTGCGCATCGATACGCAGTTGATCGAAACGGTTCAGGCCCATGCAGATGTCAGCACGGCCGAAGCCCGGCAGCGGGCCAGGGATACACTCGTGCAGGTCGGCATTCCATCTCCCGATGAACGCCTGAAAGCCTATCCCTACGAGCTTTCCGGCGGAATGCGGCAGCGTATCGCCATTGCCATCGCTCTCATCAACAAGCCGAAGCTGATCATCGCGGACGAGCCGACGACCGCGCTCGACGTGTCGATCCAGGGCCAGATCATCTATGAGGTGAAACAGCTTTGCCGCAAGACCGGCACCGCGCTCATCTGGATCACTCACGACCTTGCTGTTGTTGCCGGTCTCGCCGACCGTATCTCGGTGATGTATGCCGGCCGCATCGTCGAGACCGGTACCACCGCGGATGTGATCGAGAGGCCTTTGCACCCATACACACAAGGGCTGATCGACTCCGTTCCCTCGCATGCCACGCGTGGCCACAGACTTCACCAGATCAAGGGCATGACGCCGTCGTTGCTCAACCTGCCGCAGGGCTGCGCCTTTCGCGAACGGTGTGAAAGGGCAAAACCCGAATGTCTGGTCGCACCCGAACCTACCCTGTTGCCAGGCGGAAAATCGGTGCGCTGCTGGAATCCAGCCCTATGAGACAGGATATGACGACAGAAAAAGGCCAGCAGGAACCGATGCTGGAACTACGCTCGCTCGCCAAGACGTTCACCAAGCCGGTCGGTGTCGCCGGGCACATCGCCAATCTCTTTGGGGCCGGGGTCAAGAGGATCGACGTGCGCGCCGTCGCCGGCATCGACCTTTCCGTCCGAAAGGGGAGGTCGTCGGGATCGTCGGCGATCCGGCTGCGGCAAGTCCACCGTGGCCCGGATGGTCGCCGGAATCAGCAGTATCAGCGCCGGCACCATCAGCTATAAAGGGTCTCGTCCGCGACGATGACGCCTGAGCAGCGCCGGGATTTTGCGCTCAGCGTCCAGATGATTTTTCAGGACCCGTTCGCCTCGCTTAACCCGCGCATGCGCGTGATCGATATCATTGGTGAAGCGCCGGTCGCCCACGGGTTGATCCGTAAGTCCGAGCAGCGGACCTATGTCGTCGACCTCATGGAAAAGGTCGGGCTTTCCGGCGCCTATGCCAACCGGTATCCACACCAGTTCTCCGGTGGACAGCGGCAGCGCATCGGCATTGCCCGCGCTCTTGCGGTCAAGCCATCGCTGATCATCTGCGATGAGGCGGTCGCGGCGCTCGACGTATCGATCCAGGCGCAGGTGCTGAACCTCTTCATGGATCTGCGCGACGAGCCTGGATCTGACCTACCTGTTCATCTCGCACAATCTCGGCGTCGTCGAACATATCTCCGACCGGGTGGTCATCATGTATCTCGGCCGCGTGGTGGAAAACGCGCCGACCGAAGAGCTGTTTTCCACGCCCAACCATCCCTATACGCGGCTGTTGCTGGAGCAGTTGCCGGTGCTCGAAGCCGGCGAGCGCGACTACAAGCCGATCCAGGGCGAGCTGCCGTCGCCGCTCAATCCTCCCTCGGGTTGTCCGTTCCATCCGCGTTGCCCGAGCGCGATGGATCGCTGCAGGCGAGACGTTCCCGAACTCAAAGCGATCGGCCCTGGACGCCTTTCAGCCTGTCATCTCAACGAAGCGGCCTGACCATGCAAACCTTTAAAACCACCCCGCTCGCCGGAGACACTGCGATCCCGGCGCTCCTCGCCAGCGCGCCTTTCAGCGCCGCGATGACCTCGCTTGCGCAGACGCATGACCGTTTCATCAGCGAGCTTGTGACGCTTACGGAAATCCCGGCCCCGCCGTTCAAGGAAGAGGTCCGGGGCGGGTATACCGGGACATGCTGGAAGCCGCGGGCCTTGAGGATGTCGCGATCGATGCGATCGGCAATGTCACCGGAGTTCGCCGGGGCAGGGCGTCCGGCGGGCGCATGGTCGCCGTTTCGGCCCACCTCGATACGGTGTTCCCGGAGGGGACCGATGTCACCGTGCGGCGCGAGGGCTTTCGTCTTTCCGCGCCGGGCGTGGGCGACAATACCCGCGGCCTTGCCACCATCCTCGCCTATCTTCGAGCTCTCGATGCTGCCGGAATAGAGACCCGGGACGATATTCTCGTTCTGGCGAGCGTTGGCGAGGAAGGCGAAGGCGATCTGCGCGGCATGCGGCACTTCTTTGCCAACAGCGCCTACCGTGACCGCATCGCCGCTCTCGTATGTCTCGATGGCCCGACGCCGGCCAATACCGTCGTTTCCGCCGGAACGGGATCGAAGCGCTACCGGGTGACGTTCCGAGGGCCGGGCGGCCACAGCTTTGCCGATCATGGCATCGTCAACCCAATGATTGCCGCAGCCCGCGCGGTCGTCGAACTCGGGCGTCTTTCCCTGCCGGACGACCCGAAGACCACGTGCAGTTCCACGGTCATCAAAGGCGGCAGCTCCGTCAATGCCATCCCGGCGGAGGTCTCGCTGATGGTGGACCTGCGTTCCAACTCGGCTTCCGAGTGGCGCATCTCGATATCCGCTTTCGCGATATCGTGCAGCAATCCTGCCATATCGAAAACGATAGCCGTTCGATCGAGAAGGGCTCAATTGCCGTCGAAATCGTTCTGATCGGCGATCGCCCGGCCGGGGTAACCGCCGACGGTGAGCTGACACGGTCCGCGGCCGCTGCCATCGCAGCGATTGGTCGGACCCCGGTGTTCAGCTCGTTTTCGACGGATGCCAATATCGCCATGAGCCTCGGTGTTCCGACCGTTACCCTTTCGTGGGGAGGGAAGGGCGGCGATGCTCATACGCTGAACGAGTGGACGGACGTGGATCCGGCGACGACCCTTCCGGAAATGTCCGTCGGATTGGCCGTGCTGCTCGCCTGCGCAGGCGCCGATATTCTGAAGTGATCGAGGAATGACTTATATGCAGGACGTCAGGGCTGAAGCGACACTGCGAAATGACGTTCTCGACGCCGACCATATTTCACGCTGCGCCGACACCAAGGCTCAGGCCTTCATCGATCTCAGCGATCGCGTCTGGGGCATGCCGGAGCTGCGTTTCGAGGAGTTTCGCTCGGTCGAGGAACATATTGCCGCCATGGAAGCCGAAGGCTTCCGTATCACCCGCGGTATCGCGGGAATGAAGACCGCTTTCATTGCCGAGGCAGGTGAGGGTGAGGTCACGATCGGGTTTCTGGGGAGTTCGACGCTCTGGCCGGGCTTTCCCAGGAAGCCGGCATTACGGAGCAGAAGGCTGCCGAGCCGGGCGCCAATGGCCATGGGTGCCACCACAATCTCCTGGGTGCGGCTTCTCTCCTTGCGGCCGTCACGCTGCGGGATGCCCTGGCGGAAAGCGGCGTCAAGGCGCGGGTTCGCTATTACGGATGCCCTGCCGAAGAAGGTGGATCGGGCAAGACCTATATGGCGCGTGCGGGCGCATTTGATGACCTCGATGCAGCCTTCTGCTGGCACCCTTGCGTCTACAACGCCGTCATGTCGTCTTCGACGCTCGCCAATATCCAGGCCTATTTCCGCTTCAGCGGCCGTGCGGCGCATGCCGCGATGAGCCCGCAGGTCGGTCGAAGCGCTCTCGATGCCGTCGAGTGATGAATGTCGGCATCAACTATATGCGAGAGCACATGCCCTCGGACGCCCGCGTACATTATGCGATTACGCAGACAGGCGGCATTTCTCCCAATGTCGTACAGGCCTCGGCTGAAGGTCTCTACCTGGTCCGCGCGCCGAGCCTCAGCGACGTCCGCAGCCTTTTCGAGCGTGTGCGCAAGATCGCCGAGGGTGCGGCGCTGATGACCGAAACGAAGGTCGAGATGATCTTCGACCGCGCCACTTCGAACATCCTTCCGAACCGGGCTCTGGAGGAAGCGATGCATATGCAGTTTGAGAGACTGGGTGCTCCCGATTTCGATGCTGCGGATTTCGACTTCGCCGACAGGCTACGCGCCGCTGCCTTGACCGACGACGACGTCCGGGCAAGCGCCGAAGCCTTCGGCGGGCCGGCCGATTATCCGAAATCCCTGCATGACGTGATTCTGCCACTGCCGGAACAGCCCGGCCTGCTCTTCGGCTCGACGGATGTCGGTGATGTCAGCTGGGTCGTGCCGACCGCGCAATGCCTGACGGCGACCGCAGCGATCGGCACGCCGTTCCATGCCTGGCAGACCGTGACCCAGGGCAAGCTGCCGGCCGCCCACAAAGCCATGGTCACGGCCGCCAAGGTGATGGCGGCAACCGGCGCCAGGGCGATCGCCGATCCGGATTTGCTGTTGCTCGCCAAAATGGAATTGCATCGGCGGCGCGGCGGGCGGGCCTACCAGAGCCCGCTTCCGGCGGGCAGCGAGCCGCCTACCAAAGCCGGCAGGTAAGCTCCGCGCGAGCCTCTGCCCAGGAGATCGTCAGATATGCAGCAATCGCCGGGCGGCGCTCACGTCGCGGACGGTTCAACCGTTCATCGCTGCGCGGAGCGCATCGTTGATGCGATCCTGCCAGCCGGGGCCGTCCTCCTGGAAATATGCGAGGACGTCGCTGTCGAGTTTCAGCGACACGAGTTCCTTGACATTCGGCGGCGCGCGCCGCTCGACGGCGGGAGCGGGGCTGTCTTCTTGGCCGGCGCGAACAAAGCCTCTGCGGCGTCGAGCGGATTGACGGGCCGGCGCGGGGGACGTGTCATGATCATCTCCGTAGTCAAAGGCAATGCCGGTCGTCGCAGCTGAAATGTGCAAACGCGGCTCCTTTCGAACTATCAGCAAGCCTGGTGAAATAGCAATCACCGGGCAGGCCGGTCGGAGGGACGGCCGCTATTGGTCGGAGTACGCAAGCCGCATTGGCATCCGCGAATTTTCGAAACGGGCTGGAGGAATTCCGATCCTGGTCGTATAACCCTGCTCGGTCTCGAGAACACTCTCCCGAGCACTCCGGTTGATATACGCGATCTGCGGATCGTCCGCAGAATCAACCCCGTTCCACTGGCCTCCAGCCAGTCCGTCGGCGTCCTGAAGCTCATCCGCCTCACCCAAGGAGAACAACCATGGACCGTACTGCAGTTGAAAACCGCCGCAAGGCATCGTTGAACACGCCCTCCGATCTGCCCTCCAACGCCACTACCGATATCGCCGGTGCGCTTGCGGCGCTGCTCGCGGACACGTTCGCGCTCTACCTCAAGACCAAGAATTTTCATTGGCATATGAGCGGCCCGCATTTTCGTGACTATCACGTGATGCTCGACGAACAGGGCGAGCAGATTTTTGCCATGACCGACGCGATTGCCGAACGCGCCCGCAAGATTGGCGGCACGACGATCCGTTCGATCGGTCATATCTCTCGTCTGCAGCGCCTCCTCGATAATGACGCCGATTTCGTCACTCCGCGAGACATGTTGGCCGAGCTGAAGGACGACAACCAGCAGTTCGTCTCGTTCCTGCGCCAGGCCCACGAAGTCTGCGCCGAACATAACGACGTGGCCACCACTAGCCTGCTCGAAGTCTGGATCGACGAGACGGAACGTCGCGCCTGGTTCCTGTTCGAGACGACACGCGACGCCGAATAGGCCGTTCGGCGGTCTAGATCCCATGAAGGAATATCGGCGGCAGTGGCATCGCTGCCGCCGATTGTTGCGGCCACAATCTTATCCATCGTTCAAAACCAATACAGGCATTCCATGATCCAGGATTTCTCTTCCATCATCGAACGTTTCGGCGTCGGCAGTCGCGGAAGTTCGGCCGTCGTGCATCAAGGCACCGGTTATTTTGCCGTGACGCCTCAGTCACCCTATGACGGCGATTTGAGCGTGGCGGAACAGACCCGGCAACTCCTTGCCAAGGCCGAAGCGCGCCTCGCCGAAATCGGCAGCGCTAAGCAGGGCCTGATCTTCTGCGCCATCATACTGGCGGACATGGGCGGTTATGCCGAAATGAACGAGGTCTGGGATGCGTGGGTTCATGGCATGGCCCCGCCCGCACGGGCCTGTTTCGAGGCGAGGCTTGCCAATCCCAACCTCAAGGTCGAGATGATCATGGTGTGCGCTGCGGCATCGGCCAATGCTGAATAACGGGCATGGTCGAAATACCAATGCGCTTGTTGCATGGGTGACCTGAGGCTTTGTTGCTTTTCCAGGCAGGCGGGAGAGACTATATCCCTTTCATCGAACGACGCCGGAGCCAAGAACGGTTGCTGACGTCAGACAGTCTCAGGAAAGGGACCCGATCATGAACGTAGCACGCTCTTTCAACAACTGGCGCAAGTATCGTCAGACGGTTACCGAACTCGGCCGCATGACCAGTCGCGAACTGCAGGACCTCGGCATCGACCGCGCCGATATCCGCACGGTCGCCCGCGCAGCCATCGGTCGCTAAGCGCAATACTTCTGCCTTGAATTTGCAAGACGCCCGCCATCGCGGGCGTTTTTGCGTCCAGAGGTGCTCGGCATGGCCGATCTCTTCAGGTGCGTTGACCAACGACATTTTGGTATGCGTTTTTCGTATAGCTGCACTGCAACATAATGGGTATCAGTAGAGCGAAATCCGCGTATAGTCATATTTATCGAAGCGATGCACCTCCTCCCGCAGAGCTTCGTGTTATCAGACGGCCCACTCCTCCTCCCAGGGACGTCTGTAGGAACAGCGGCACTCCTCCTCCCAGCCGCTGTTCGGTTCTTTTGAAAAGCCTGCCGCACCTCCTCCCGCGGCAGGCTTTTTCGTTTCCGGGAGAGGTTTTCCAGAATTCAAAATCGCGCGCGTTTCACCGTAGCCGCTGGGTCGGGGTGTGGTGACATCGATTCCGCCTGAATTTCAAGGCGGGATAGGGCGAACCATTGCCTGCCGAGTGGACTGCAGATGCGCGCCCCAGGGCCGGGCCTCGTTTAACCGCCGAGAATCGCAATCACCACCGAAAGTGCAGCGAGAGTGAGTCGCGCCGGGCGCACGTCGTCCTGTTGGCCGGCCTGTTCCTGCTTAAGCCTGGTCTCTTCTTGGGATCAGCCTGACAAGCAAGGGAGATCGTAACGATCAGTTAAAACTGAGCCCTCCGAGATGTCTTCGTTTACCTTTTGTTAACCATATCGGCGCTAAAAACGGTCAACGATTTCTTTACGCAGATGACCAAAATGCTAACGGACGCTCGATCTATCCGCATCAAGGGCCGCTCATTTCTGGCGGTCGTCCTTGCCCCCGATCTACCCTTCGACGACTGGCTTGTCAGGCTGGACGATCTGGCGGCTCGTTCCGCAGGATTCTTCCTCGGCCGACCAGTCGTGCTGGATGTGACCGATCTGCCGATCGATCGCGCTCAGTTGAAGGAGCTCATTGCCGAGCTCGCCGGGCGCAACGTCAATATCATGGGCATCGAAGGCGGTCGTCCTTCGATCCTTGGGCCTGGCATGCCTCCGGCACTGAAGGGTGGCCGGCCCGTCTCAGACGAGGCTGTCGCCAAGGAGCCGATCATCGAGCTGCACAACAGCGAACCGAAGCCATCGGTGTCCGAGGCGCGCCCGACCTTGCAATCCATCGTTATCCGCGAGCCGGTGCGATCGGGGCAATCGGTGATCTTTCCCGAAGGCGATGTGACGATCATCGGATCGGTCGCTTCGGGGGCCGAGATCATCGCCGGCGGATCGATCCATATCTACGGGACCCTGCGCGGCAGGGCGATGGCGGGGTCGCTGGGAAACGCATCCGCGCGCATCTTCTGCCGCAAGCTCGAAGCGGAGCTGCTGGCAATCGACGGCATCTACAAGATGGCGGACGACATGGCTCCCGGCCTTCGCGGACATCCAGTCCAGCTTTGGCTGGAAGGGGATTCGATCATGGCAGAGAAACTTATTTGAGCCGAAACCGGCCAGCAAACAGGAGAGCAAGATGGGGAAAGTCATCGTAGTCACTTCAGGCAAGGGCGGGGTTGGCAAGACGACCTCGACTGCCGCACTTGGAGCGGCCCTGGCGCAGCGAAACGAACGGGTCGTCGTCGTCGATTTTGACGTCGGGCTGCGCAATCTCGACCTGGTGATGGGCGCCGAGCGCCGGGTCGTTTACGACCTGATCAACGTCATCCAGGGTGAAGCCAAGCTTTCGCAGGCGCTGATCCGCGACAAGCGGCTCGAGACGCTGTTCCTGCTGCCGGCATCGCAGACACGCGACAAGGACAACCTGACACCCGAGGGTGTCGAGCGGGTCATCAACGAGTTGAGGCGGGTCTTCGACTGGGTCATCTGCGACAGTCCAGCCGGTATCGAGAGCGGTGCAACGCTCGCCATGCGCCACGCCGACATGGCGGTTGTGGTCACCAACCCGGAAGTGTCGTCCGTTCGCGATTCGGACCGCATCATCGGCCTGCTCGACTCCAAGACGATGAAGGCCGAGCGCGGCGAACGGATGGAGAAACATCTTCTGCTCACGCGTTATGACGCCAACCGCGCCGAGCGGGGCGACATGCTGAAGGTCGAGGACGTGCTGGAAATCCTGTCCATCCCGCTAATCGGCATCATCCCGGAAAGCATGGACGTGCTGCGCGCCTCCAATATCGGTTCGCCGGTTACCCTGGCGGACGCCCGCAGCGCCCCGGCCATGGCCTATTTTGAAGCTGCACGCCGGCTGACGGGAGAGGCTCTGCCGATCACCATCCC
The DNA here is from genome assembly GCA_045291535.1 of Neorhizobium sp. EC2-8. Lineage (GTDB taxonomy): Bacteria > Pseudomonadota > Alphaproteobacteria > Rhizobiales > Rhizobiaceae > Neorhizobium. Next base: position 356,407 of record CP147996.1, read on the forward strand.
GGGCGAAAAGCGAGGGATATTCGGCAAGATCTTCGCGCGGAGGGCCGCATGACGATATTCAACCTCTTCCGCAAACAGCGCTCCGCACCGACGGCACGTGAACGCCTGCAGGTGCTTCTCGCCCACGAACGCTCGTCGACCGGCTCCGACCTCGTATCCCTGCTTCGCGAGGAAATCCTGGCGGTGATCGCCAAGCATGTGCAGGTCAGCGACAAGGTGCAGGTCAAGATGGATCGCGACGAGAACGTCACGATCCTGGAGATCGATGTCGAAATCCCGCTGGGTGCCGTCAGCCAGGCTGCCTGAGCCGGTAGCATCCGCTGGCTTTCAGTTTCAGAACGCGGGCAACACGGTTGCCCGCGTTTTGTGTTTTGCGCCCTCCCGCGCATGGAGACGGCCTGTTTGGCACGTCGCTTGCTTCGTAAAACGGTTGCCCCTGCGAGAGGAAACGGCCGTGTACGCGAACATCAATCCTTCGATCGACGTCAGGTTGCTGCGCACTACCTATCTGCTGCTTAGGGAGCGTAATGTCTCCAAGGTCGCGGTTCTGCTCGGGCACAGCCAGCCCGCGGTCAGCGCCTGCCTGAAGAAGGCGCGCGAGATTTTTGCCGATCCGCTTCTCGTGCGCAGCGGCCAGAAACTGGTGTTGACCGAGCGGGGCGAGGAGGTGATGGCCTCGATTGCCACCATGCTCGAAGGGTTATTGGATACGCTCAATCGCAGCAGCCAGTTCGATCCCGGCATGGTCCACAGCCGGATGCGGATCGCCGCGGTCAACTGTTTCGGCACCTTCCTCATTCCGCCGATCGCGACCAGCATCCGCAATGAGGCGCCCGGCATATCGGTCGATTTTTTCGCGCCCTCCGAACAGAGCGACCTGATCGAGGATCTTGGCTCTGGCCGGGTGGATATGGTGATCGGCAACTGGCCGGCGCCGCAGCAGAGTTTGAAATCGACGACGCTTCTGCATTGCGATATTGCCTGCGTGGTGCAGAAGTCTAACCCGATTGCCAAGCGCGGGCGCCTTCTGCTTGAGGACTATCTCGATGCCGACCACGTGTCGCCGACGCCGGGCTCGAATGCCGTCTACAGCCCGATCGATGGTCGGCTTGCGCAGCTCGGCATGCGCCGCCGTATCGCCATGTCGGTGCCGGAATATGCGCTGATCCCGGCGATCCTTGCTGAAACGGACCTGATCTTCACCACCGCGCGGCCCTATGCCGAATATATCGTCGCCAACGCTCCGGCCAATCACCTGCAGCTCGTCGAGGCGCCGCGGGAGTTCGACCAGATGAACCTTTACCTTCTGTGGCACGAGCGGGCTCACAATAGCGGGGCAAACCGGTGGCTGCGAAATGTCATCCGCACCGTTGCACGCCGGTTCGACCAGACGCTGCACCCAGCGCCGTCGACAGTCCCGTTGCGGGCGGTCTCTTGAGGCCGACAGGTATAAGCAAACGGATATACCCGCTATCGACGCCCATGGCATTCACCCACGAACCAAAATTGCCCATGTTGCAGGCAGGATTTTTCTTGCCAAAGATTTGGGCAGGTTTGTGTAGTGCCGGGGAATTTTCAGATGCTGATGCACACTCTTCTCGTGGATGGCGCCAATCGCGATCCTGACCACGCCTGTTTTCACTGGGTCGATCGCGACAAGAGCCTGACCTATGCCGAGGCCGTCGATGCGATGGAACGGGCGGCGGGCGCGTTGCACAGTTTTGGGGTCAAGCCGGGTGATCGGGTGACGATCTTTGCCCATAACGGCATGGACTATCTGACGATGATGCTGGGCTGCTGGCGGCTCGGGGCAATCTCAGCCCTCGTAAACGTCAAGTTCGCCGACGAGCTTGCCTATTATTTCGGCGATCACCAGCCGAGCGTGGTCGTTTATACCCACGACAAGCACGAACAGGTGAGTGCGGCCGCCGCCGGCGTGTCGATGATCCGGGCTTTGATCTGCATGGACGGCCCGCAGCCGGGCGCCCATTCCCTGCCGGACCTGATGGCCGCTGCCCTGCCGACGCCCGCCGATCCCAGCAATGAGGACGCGATCGCCCACCTGTCCTATACATCCGGGACGACCGGCAAGCCGAAAGGCGCCTGCCTGAAGCACGAGCCGACGGTGCGGGCGACACGTTGCATCGCCGAGCGGCTACGGATCACGGCGGATGACGTGTCGTTTGGCCCGAGCGCGCTGTCGAGTTCCTACCAGGCTCGTCGGCAACCTCCTGCCGCAGCTTTCCCGTGGTGCGGCGATCAACGTCATGGGCCGCTGGACGCAGACGACGGGCTTCGATGCGCTCGAAGCCCGCGGAGCCACCATGCTGATCGCCAACCCGCCGATCCTGACCGATGTCCTTAATGAAGCCGCCATCCGTGGCCACGCACCGGCAAAGCTGCGGATGAGCATGTCCGGCGGTGGCCCGGTTCCGCCGATGCTGAAGGCGGGCTGGCAGGAAAAGCTGAAACTGCCGCTGGTCGAAAGCTATGGCCAGTCCGAGCTCGGTGGTTTCGTGGCGCTCGGTTTCCCGAAGCTCGATGCCGCCGATATCGAAACCCGCCGTGCCGGCATGCCGCTGCCGGACAAGGAAGTCCGCATCCTCAATTCCGACGGGACCGAACTTCCCTGTGGTTCGGTCGGCGAAATCGCGCTGCGTGGCGGCTTCATGTGGGGCTATTGGGGCAAGCCTGAAAAGACCGCCGAGACGCTGCGCGACGGCTGGCTGTGGACCGGTGATATCGGCACGATGGACCGGCACGGCTTTGTCACCATGATGGGACGTCGCTCCGAACTGCTCGAAGTCGGCGGCAAGACCTGGTACCCGCGCGATGTGGAAGAAGCGCTTTCGACGGTGGCCGGCATCGAGCAGGCGGCGGTTGTCGGCGTGCCTGATGCGGCGATGAAGACAAGGCCGGTTGCCTTCGTGCAGGCTGCTGCACCCATCGACGGCGAAGCCGCCAAGGCGCAGATCGCCGCGACCGTTCCCTACGACCTGTCGGTGATGACGGTCATTTCGCTCACCGAACTTCCCATGACCCCCACCGGCAAGATCGCCAAGGCGGAACTGGCGGCACGCGCCGCTGCGGCCTGACACTGAAACCGAGGATATGTCGATGAAACTGAAATCGCATTGGTGGTGGGACCACACGGCAAGGGACTTCTCCGAGTTCGAGATGGACAAGTTCGTGGCGATCCTGCCGATCGCCGCCGTCGAGCAGCACGGGCCACATCTTCCGGTCCGCGTCGATGCCGCGATCAACGCCGGTGTCGTCGCCCGCACCGTCGAACTGATGGGTGACGACCTGCCGGCCCTGGTCCTGCCGATGATGCCGGTCGGCAAGTCGGTGGAGCACACCGCCTATCCGGGCACGCTGACCTTCAACTACGACACGCTTGCAAAGATGTGGTTCGAGCTCGGCGAAAGCGTTAACCGCGCCGGCTGCCGCAAGATCATCTTCGTCAATTCGCATGGCGGCCAGCCGCAGGTGATGGACATCGTCTGCCGCGAACTGCGCATCAAGCTCGACATGTTTGCCGTCAGCGCCTGGGCGAGTGCCGGTGCCGATTTCTCCGACCTGTTCAGCGCCCATGAGATGAAGCACGGCATCCATGGCGGCGAGGCGGAGACCAGCGTGATGCTGCATCTGCATCGCGAGCTGATCGACATGCAATATGCCGAGGATTTCGTGCCGGTCTCGGTCGAGCTGGAAGCTGCCGGCGGGTTGCTGATGCCGGAAGGCCGCATCGGCTACGGCTGGCAGACCCAGGACGTGCAGCCCTCCGGCGCCTGCGGCAATGCCGCTGCCGGCGATGCCGATCGCGGCCGTCTTTATGTCGAGCGCAGTGCTGCCAATCTCCTGAAGCTGATCAAGGAAGTCCTGGATTTCCCTCTCGACCGGATCACTTCGAAAACCATGTACAAGGGCTGATGATTTGACGAACCGGCCCGCATCATACGGCGTTGCAGGCCCCGAAAGGGGCGAGCTTCTGCTCGATGACGGCGTCGTGCTGGTGTCCGATATCTATCGTCCGCGGGGCGAGGGCAAGTTTCCGGTCCTCCTCATGCGGCAGCCCTACGGCCGGGCAATCGCCTCCACCCTCGTGCTGGCGCATCCTTCCTGGTACGCCTCGCAGGGCTATATCGTGGTCATCCAGGATGTGCGCGGCTGCGGTGATTCCGGTGGCGTCTTCGAGGCTTTCATCAATGAAATGGCTGATGGCGCGCGCACGCTGGAATGGGCGGCCGCGTTGCCCGGAAGCAGCGGCAAGGTTGGTCTCTACGGCTTCAGTTACCAGGCGGCGACACAGTATTTCGCCATCGCCGGCAAGGGAAGCGTGCGGCCGGATGCGATTGCGCCTGCCATGGGTTCGTGGATGCCGCGCAACGACTGGGCCTATGAGGGCGATGCCTTCCGGCTCGGGCTCAATGCCGGCTGGGCGGCGCAGATGGCGCGGCTGACGGCGGCGCGGCGCGAGGATGCCCGGACCTATGCGGAGATCGGTGCCGCAGGCGACGACGCGGCGCTTCGCGACTTACTCGTCTCACGGCTCGACATATCGCATCTCGCCAAGTGGGTAGCGGACGAGAAGGATTATTGGGACGCGGTCTCGCCCGGCGTGCTGCTGGCGGACGATCCGCTCGATGTTCCGGTTCTCCATACCGGCGGCTGGGCCGATTTCCTGCTGCAGGGCACCTGGGCGGCCGATGCGGCCTTCCGACGAAAACATCCGGAGAGCTCCCACCTGGTGATCGGCCCCTGGGCGCATGCGCCCTGGAACCGCGCGGCCGGCGCCACCGACATGGGGCCGGATGCGGAATTCTCGATCGACCGCGCACAGCTCGCCTTCTTCGATTTCTACCTCAAGGGTTTTGGCGAGCGGCCGCAGCCGGTGAGGCTCTTCGACATGGGGCAGCGGCGCTGGCTCAGTCTGGCCAACCGGCCCAAGGCATCGGGCGCCCACTTCTTTCTCTCCTCGTCAGGCCTTGGCGCCGCCATGGTCAGCGACGGCAGCTTGTCGACGGAGGGCGGCGCGGAAGCCCGCGACACCTTCGTCCATGATCCCACCCGTCCGGCGTTGCTCGTCGGAGGCCATCTGGGCACCCCGGCGGGTTTTGTCGATCGCAGCGGCCAGGACAATCGCGCCGATGTCACCGTCTATACGAGTGCGCCATTCGAAGCGGCGAGGTGCTTTATCGGTGAAGCTCTGGCCGAGATCGAGGTCGAGACGCGTTCCGAAGGCTTTGATCTTTGCGCGGCTCTGTCGCTTGTCGCCCCCTCCGGGGAGGCGAGGGTGATCAGCACCGGTTATGCCCGGCTCGAAGGCGGCGGAAAGGTTTCGGCGTGCATCAGCCTGCGCCCGGTCTGCGTCACCGTTTCGGAGGGTTTCGCCTTGCGGCTTTCTTTGCAGGGCGCAGGCGCGCCGGTCTTCGAAGTTCATCCCGGTAACGGGCCGTTCGCATCCGTGCCCGAGATGGCGCGCCGGCCCATCACGATTTCCATCTGCCATGGCGGGACGACCCGTTCCCGCCTGATCATGCCCGAGGCTCCCGACAATGTCGCATAAGCACTACCTCACGCTCGACAACATCACGGCCACCTACGGCGATTCCATCGCCGTCAGCGGCCTCACGATCGAGGTCGCCAAGGGGAACTCCTGTCGCTGCTCGGGCCTTCCGGCTGCGGCAAGACAACGACGCTCAGGATGATCGCCGGTTTCGTGCAACCGTCGGAAGGGCGCGTCATCCTCAATGGCGAGGACATCAGCAAACGCCCTGTGCATACCCGCAATATCGGCGTCGTCTTCCAGTCCTACGCGCTATTCCCGCATCTGACGGCGCTCGACAATGTCGGTTTCGGTCTGCGCATGCGCTATGTCGGCAAGGCCGAATGTCGGGCGCGCGCGGCGGCGGCGCTCGATACGGTCGGGCTCGGGGCCTATTACGACCGGTATCCGGGCCAGCTTTCCGGCGGCCAGCAGCAGCGCGTGGCGCTTGCCCGCGCGCTGGTGATCGAGCCGGATGTGCTGCTCCTCGACGAGCCGCTTTCCAACCTCGACGCTCATCTTCGGGCCGACATGCGCACCGAAATCCGCACGCTGCAACAGCGGCTCGGCATCACCACCGTTTTCGTCACCCATGACCAGCAGGAGGCACTTGCGATGTCCGACCGTGTCGCCGTCATGAGCAAGGGGCTGCTCGCCGAGATCGGCACGCCTGTCGCGCTCTGCGACCGGCCGCGTTCGCCATTCACCGCCTCGTTCCTCGGTGCCCGCACCGTCATCGAGGAAGACCGAGAACGGCCTGTTCACCGCGCCGGGGCTTACCTGCGAGGGGCGCCGGTCGGCGCAACCCGCCTCGTGCTGCGCGCCTCGCGCCTGAGGCTTTCCGACGAGCCGGGGCCGCTGCATGTCTCCGGCACGCTCGTCAATTCCGCTTTCCTCGGCGACACCTACGAAGCCGATATCCAATCCGCATGCGGCACGATCCGCCTGATCGTGCCGTCGGATATGCCGCCTCCGCCCCTCGGGACGCCGTGCAGCATCCAGACCCAGCCGGGTGGCGCCACATTCATCTGACCGAAAAAGGGGAACCAAGACATGAACGTCTCGCGTCGTACATTCAACAAGCTGATTGCCGGTGCCGGCCTTGCCGCACCGTTCCACATCATCCGTCCTGCCTCCGCGCAGGAGCCCAAGAAGGGCGACGAGCTCGTCGTCGGCATCTGGGGCGGCGCGCAGGAAAAGATCGTCAAGGAACATGTCGAGAAGCCGCTGGTCGAGAAATACGGCTGCAAGGTCAGCTATGTTCTCGGCGGTACCGGTGACCGCCGTGCCCGCGCCTATGCCGAGCGCGGCCGTCCGAGCTTCGACGTTCTCTACCTCAACATCTTCGAAAGCCGTCAGGCCGTGAAGGACGGGGTGACCCAGGCGCCGACGCCTGCCGTCAAGAATTTCGAGGCTCTTTATCCGAGCGCGCGCAAGGGCGGTTACGGCGTTGCCTTCAACCCCTGCACGATCGTCTACAACAAGACCAAGGCATCGAAGCCGATCACCTCCTGGAAGGACATGTGGAACCCGGAATGGAAGGGCCGCATCGCCTGGCCGGACGGTCTCGGCGCCGAAGGGATTTCTGCGCTGATGATGGCCGCCCGCGTCTGGGGTGGCGATGAAAAGAACGCCGACATCGCTTTCGAAAAGGTCAAGGAACTGAAGCCGTTTGCCGCCATCCAAGGCAGCCAGGCGCAGCTCTTCGAAATGTTCGACCAGAAGCTCGCCGACCTTTCGGTCGAGTTCGGCAGCTTCACCCAGTCCTATGTGGAATCGCGCAACCCCAATATTGCGATCGCCACCCCGGTCGAGGGGCAGGCGCTTTCGATGAACGTCGCCTGCATCACCGAGGGCACGAAGAACCAAAAGCTCGCGGAAGAGTGGATCAACCTGCATCTCTCCGAGCCCTGCATGCTCGCCTATGCGCGCCAGATCTACTATTCGCCGACCGTCAGCAACATCACGGTCCCGGACGACCTCAAGTCGAAGCTCGTCCTCGGCGATGCCGATGTCGCCAAGCTCGTCGATTTCGATTGGGACGTGATCAATGCCAGCCGCGCCAAATGGCAGGCGAAATACGATCGGGAGATCGCGGGATGAACCGTTGGATCGGGCCGGCGCTTGCAGCGCCGGTCACCCTTTGGCTGCTTCTGTCCTTCGCGGCGCCGATGTTCGTGGTCCTCGTGCTCTCCCTGCACGAGTATCCCGATCCTTTCGGCCCGCTGTTCATAACGCCGTCGATCGCGCAGTTCCGGGATATTGTTTCGGACGGCTTCTATTTCGGCGTCGTCGCCGAAACCGTCCTGCTCGGCCTCGGCGTCACCGTGATCACGGCGCTTCTCGGTTATCCGCTCGCTCACTGGCTGGCGCGGATGCCGGTGAAATACCGCGCGGCCGCGTTCGCCGTCATCCTCATTCCGCTACTCACGAATGTCGTGGTGCGCTCGCTCGGCATCATCCTGCTGCTGGCGCCGGAAGGGCTGATCAATTCGGTTACCGGCCTGATCGGCATTCCGCCGGCGAGATACATGCTGTTCACCCACGGCGCGGTCGCCGTCGCGCTGGCGCAGGTTTTTCTGCCATTCATGGTGCTGGCGCTCTACGACAACCTGCAGAACACGTCGCCGCGCGTTCACGAGGCGGCCCAGAGCCTTGGCGCGTCCCCGGCGGTCAGGTTTCTCACCGTCGATCTGCCGCTTTCGCTGCCCGGCCTGCGCTCCGGCGCCGTCATCGTTTTCCTGATGGCGACCACGGCCTATGTCTCCGCCTCGCTGCTTGGCGGCAAGAAGGTCTGGACCACCGGAATGCTGGTGCTCCAAGAGGCTATCAAGAACCTCAACGCGCCGCTTGCCGCAGCACTTGCGATCATCATGACCGTGACCGGTCTCGCCTTCGCGGCACTCTGCGCCTATCTCCTCAACCGCCTGATGCCGTGGCTGAAGGGCAAACCCAGCAATCCGTGGAGCATTCCGCGCTGGATCGTGCCTCTCGTTAACATCCTCGGGCCGATCGTTTCGAAACTGCTGCTCGCCACTTCGCTGCTGCTCTTGTTGTTGCCGCTGGTGCTGGTCTGCATCCAGAGTTTCAACGACGTACCGCAGGCGACCGCCTCCGGTTTCCGTGGTTTCACGCTGAAATGGTACGAGGCGGTGTTCTTCGCCGGCACCTATGCGGATGCCTTCTGGGTGTCGGTGCGACTTGCCGTCACCTCGATGCTGGTGGCGCTGGCGCTCTCTTTGCCGGCGGCCTTCGCGCTGGCTCGTTATCCGTTCAGGGGCCGCTCCGCCCTTCTGACCTTCTGGCTCCTGCCGATGTCGCTGCCGCATGTGGCGATCGGCGTCGGCATGCTGCGGCTCCTGCAGATCTACCTGATCGTGCCGCCTTTCCTCGGCCTGGTGGCGATCCACGTGATCGTCATCCTACCCTTTGCCATCACGCTGCTGACCACGTCCGTCATGGGGCTCGACCGGGCGCAGGAAGAGGCGGCGGCGAGCCTCGGGGCGAGCCCGGCCCGGCGGTTCTTCCTGATCATCATGCCAGGGCTGGCGCCGGGGCTGTTCGCGGCCGGCATCGTCGGCTTCCTCTTGAGCTTCGGCGAGGTGACGGTGACCAGCTTCCTGACCACCGCCCGCCTGACGACCTTGCCGGTGCGCATCTACTCGGAATCGACCTTCAGCCTGGAGCCGACCGCTCATGCCATCTCGGCCGTGCTGATCGTCTTCACCGTCATTGCGCTGGTTCTGGTGGGGAGGGCGGTCCGCCTCGACCGACTTTACGCCCGGTGAACTGAAAACCATTGGCGGGCCGGCAGACAGGCCTGCTTGACAGGCCCGCTTGACAGGCATGCTGAAAACCGACAGTTATCGTCTCAATTCCGAGGGGAGCATCTGACGATGCTGAGATGGCGGTGAGCCGGACCCTTGAACCTGATCCGGGTCATGCCGGCGTAGGAACGGAAATAGGCGTCGCCCCGACGGCACTTTCTCTTCTCCGCTTCACCTGGGTCTCCGTGATTGACTGATCTGGAGATCGACCGATGACATCCATCCTTTCCGTTTCCCTGAACGGGTCTCCAGCCGTCACGTCCAGATTCGACGCGTAGCATCATGCGCGCCTCCCATGCGCTCCTTGGCCTCGTCCTGCTTGTCGCTTTCTGGCAGGCCGGTGTCTGGCTGTTCGGTCCACCCCGCTACATCCTGCCGTCTCCGATTGCCGTTGCTTCCGCATTCCTGCGTCAGCCGGGTTTCCTGCTGCATAACAGCGTCATCACGCTGACGGAAATCGCGCTCGGACTGGCAATCGGGGCAGGCCTTGGGATTGCCACCGCCTTCGGCGTCGCCGCGCTGCCGCGGCTTGGCCGTCTCGTCTGGCCGATGGTGCTGATCCTGCAGGCCTTTCCCGTCTTCGTACTGGCGCCGATCCTGGTTCTCTGGCTCGGTTTCGGCCTTGCCTCGAAAGTGGCGATGACGACGATCATCATCTTCTTCCCGGTAGCCTCCGCCTTTGCCGATGGTCTTCGTCGAACCGACCAGGAAATTCTCGACGCCGTGTCGCTGGAGGGGCAAGCCACTGGCAGACGCTGGTGTCGATCCGCATGCCGCTGGCGATCCCGAGCCTCGTCTCAGGCCTCAGGGTCGCAGCCCCGCTGGCCCCGCTCGGGGCTGTCGTCGGCGAGTGGGTCGGGGCGTCCGGCGGGCTCGGCTTCGTCATGGTCCAGGCCAATGCGCGCATGCAGACCGATACGGTGTTTGCGGCCATGGTCATACTCGCCATCCTCACCCTCATCTTGCGGCTTCTCATCGACCGGCTGACATCCGGTCTCGCCCCTGGGCCAGCGAAGCCGATCCCGCATTCTCATCCGCATCAAGGAGTTCCGTCCGATCATGATCCGTATCCTCACCGCGTCCTTCATCGCTCTGGCAAGCCTTGCCGCGCCCGCTCCTCGCAGGCGGCCGACAAGCTCAGCGTGCTGCTCGAATGGTTCGTCAATCCGGACCACGCGCCGATGGTGATCGCCCAACAGCGCGGACTGTTTGCCGATGCCAAGCTCGATGTCGAACTCATCCCGCCGTCCGATCCTTCGGCGGTGCCGCGGCTGGTCTCAGCGGGCCAAGCGGATATCGGCATCCACTATCAGCCCAATCTCTATCTCGACCACGAAGCCGGCCTGCCGCTCATGCGGTTCGGCACGCTGGTCGAAACGCCGCTGAACACCGTAACGGTGCTGGCGGATGGGCCGATCAAGAGCCTCAAGGACCTGAAGGGCAAGAAGGTCGGCTTCTCTGTCACCGGTTTCGAGGATGCGATGCTGAAGCGCATGCTGGCGTCGGAAGGGCTTTCCAACGACGATGTCGAGCTGATCAATGTCAACTTCTCCCTGTCGCCGTCGCTGATCGGCGGCAAGGTGGACGCGACGCTCGGAGGGTTTCGCAATTTCGAGTTGACCCAGATGAAGCTCGAGGGGCATCAGGGTCGCGCCTTCTACCCCGAGGAGCACGGCGTTCCGGCCTATGACGAGCCTGATCTTCGTCACTCGCCGGGATCTCGCCGCTGACAGCCGGCTGCCGCGCTTCCTGCATGCTGTCGAACAGGCTTCGATCTTCATCACCAATCATCCGCAGGAGGCCTGGCAGCTGTTCGTCAAGGCCTATCCGAGCCTCGACGACGAACTGAACCGCACCGCCTTCTTCGATACGCTGCCGCGTTTCGCCAAGCGTCCGGCCGCGCTCGACCAGGGCCGCTACCAGCGTTTCGCGACCTTCATGCAGGAGATGGGGCTGATCAAGACCGTGCCGCCGGTTACGGACGTCGCGGTGGAAATCAAGTAGGTCAAGTTGCTGATCTTGTTTGATTTGAGCTCCGGTTCGCGTAACGTGATTTCCACGCCAGACAGGCTTTTCACGTTACGTGCCCCGGAGTTTGCTTGACCATCGGACTTGCCCATGCGGAACTGATCGCGGTCCTTTCCGCCGTGACCGGCGATGAGCCGCGTGTGATGACGGTTCGTTCCGGAGATGCACTGCCGTCCGGCCCCTTCGAGCTTGGCCACAGAAGCCTGCAGGCCGGGCTTCGCGAATGGGTGGGAGACCAGACAGGCCATCCGCTCGGTTATCTCGAACAGCTCTACACTTTCGCCGACCGCGACCGGACCCACGAGGATGCCGAGGGGCGGACGATCTCGATCAGCTATCTCGGCCTCGTCCGTGAACAGGCCGCACCCGGTGCCGGAAAACCCGGCTGGCATGGCTGGTACGAATATTTCCCCTGGGAAGATCATCGCAGGGGTGGGCCGGATATTCTGGCCGACATCACGGGGCGTCTTGAGGGTTGGATCGCCTCGGAACCAGCGCGCCGGGAGCACCGTCAGCGCCGCGTCGATTTCGCTTTCGGCCTCGATGGCGCCGCCTGGAACGAGGATCTGGGGCTGCAGCGTTACGAGCCTGATGTACGAGGCAGGGCTCGTCACCGAGGCCGGCTGCCCGCCGACCAAAAGTTTCGGTCGCTCGATGTTTGCCGATCACCGCCGTATCCTGGCGACGGAATCGCGCGGCTGCGCGCCAAGATCAAATACCGCCCGGTGGTTTTCGAGCTGATGCCGGAGAGTTTTACGCTGTCGCAGTTGCAGCGCACCGTCGAGGCGCTTGCCGGCCTCACGCTGCACAAGCCGAACTTCCGCCGATTGATCGACCAGCAGGAGCTGATCGAGGAAACTGGCGAGACAACCAGCGAGACCGGCGGCCGGCCGGCCAAGCTCTTCCGATACCGTCACGCGGTCCTCGAAGAGCGCGCGCTTTCGGGTTCGAAACTTCCGCTTTCACGCAATTGACATAAACTCGAATCGAGAATATCTCTTTGCCCTGGATATACTCACTTCGAGTATAAAAAGGAGCTACGCATGAATTCTCCGCTTTCGGTTTCCTCGCTTTACGATCGTGTCAGCCGCGTTATCCCGAAAGCCGAGTGGATGAGCTACGAGGCGGATGTCGCGGCGATCCTTGAACTCAAGCGCACCCGCAATGCCGTTATCCTCGCCCACAACTACCAGACGCCGGAAATCTTCCATGGCGTCGCCGATATCGTCGGCGACAGCCTGGCGCTCGCCCGCAAGGCGATCGACGTGGATGCGGATGTCATCGTGCTCGCGGGCGTGCACTTCATGGCGGAGACGGCAAAGCTGCTGAACCCGGAAAAGACGGTGCTGATCCCGGACATGGCGGCGGGCTGTTCGCTGGCGGATTCGATCACGCCTGAAGATATCGCGCTGCTACGGCAGGCGCATCCGGGCGTGCCGATCATCACCTATGTGAACACCTCCGCGGCGGTGAAGGCGGCGTCAGACATCTGCTGCACGTCCGGCAACGCGAAACAGGTCGTGGAATCGCTGGGGGTTCCGAAAGTGCTGATGATCCCGGACGAATACCTGGCGCAGAACGTGGCACGGGAAACCAATGTCGAGATCATCGCCTGGCATGGCCATTGCGAAGTCCACGAACTGTTCAATGCGCAGGATGTTCGCGATCTGCGCGAGGCGCATCCGGGCGTCGTGGTGCTGGCGCATCCGGAATGTCCGCCGGAAGTGGTGGCGGAGGCCGATTTTGCCGGTTCAACTGCCGTCATGTCGGATTATGTCGGCCAGAAAAAGCCGGCCCGCGTCGTGCTGCTGACCGAATGTTCGATGAGCGACAATGTCGCCGTGCATCACCCGGATGTGGAATTCGTGCGGCCCTGCAATCTCTGCCCGCACATGAAGCGCATTACGCTGTCCAACATCCGCAAGGCGCTTGAGGAAAACCAGCACGAGGTGACGGTCGATCCTTCGATCGCGGTCGCCGCCCGCCGTGCCGTCGAGAGGATGCTCGCCGTATGACCGAAATCCTCGACCAACTTGCCGGCCGCGTCGCGATCGTTGGCAGTGGGCTGGCGGGGCTTGTGACGGCGCTGACCCTGGCGCCGCAGCCCGTTGTCCTGATCACCCGGGCCGCGCTGGGTGCGGAAACGTCGAGCGCCTGGGCTCAGGGCGGCATCGCCGCGAGCCTCGGCGCCGATGACAACGTGGAGCTTCATCTTGCCGATACGCTCGCAGCCGGCGACGGACTTTGCGATCCGGCAGTCGCGGCATCGATCCTGAACGAAGCCCCGAACGCCATTGCCACCCTGGAAAAATTCGGCGTCCATTTCGACCGGGCCGCCGATGGCTCGCTTTCGCTTGGGCTGGAAGCTGCCCATTCGCGCCGCCGCATCGTGCATGTGGCGGGTGACGGCTCGGGTGCGGCGATCGTGAGGGCTCTTGTCGAGGCTGTCTCGGCAACGCCGTCGATCACGGTGTTGGCAGGAGTCGAAGTCCGTCGGCTTCTGACGGAGGACGGCGTGGTGACCGGCCTGCTCTGTGCGACGGCCAAGGGCGCAGTCATCCTGCCGATTTCGCGAGTGGTCCTGGCGACCGGCGGCCTCGGTGGGCTTTATGACGCGACCACCAATCCGACCGGCAATTTCGGCCAGGGCGTGATGCTTGCCGCGCGCGCGGGTGCGATGCTTGCCGACATGGAATTCGTGCAGTTTCATCCAACGGCCCTCGATTCCGCTCGACGCCCGCTGGCGCTGGTCAGCGAAGCTGTGCGGGGTGAGGGCGCTGTACTGGTCAATGAAAGGGGCGAGCGTTTTCTCGCCCGCGAACCCGGCGCTGAACTTGCTGCGCGGGACATCGTGGCGCGTGCGATCAGTGCCGAGATCGCCCGGGGCGGGCGCGTCTTTCTTGATGCCCGGCCGGCGCTCGGGAGCGGTTTCTCCAGCCGGTTCCCGTTGATTGCCGCGCTCTGCGGGGAGGCGAAAGTCGATCCCAATTCGGAGCTCATCCCCGTTCGCCCGGCCGTGCACTATCACATGGGCGGGGTGGCCACGGATGCGTATGGCCGCAGTTCCGTTCCGGGTCTCTGGGTGGTCGGTGAGGCGGCTTCAACTGGCCTGCATGGTGCCAACCGGCTGGCCAGCAATTCGTTGCTCGAAGCGGCCGTTTTGGGCATGAGGGCCGCGCAGGAACTTTCGGCGACCTCCGCCGAAATCGCGCATCGGATTGCGGATGCCGAACTGCCGGTGCCGGCGGATATTTCCGCCGTGCGGCCGATCGTGTCGCGGCATCTTGGCGTTCTTAGAAATGCCGGTGCCATTCATGGTGCGATTGCCGGCCTGCTGCCGCTGGTCGAGAGCGAAGGACCCGCTGCCGATCCGGCGATCGTCGCGATGCTGGTCGCGATCTTCGCATCGCTCAGAAAGGATCTCGCGGCGCCCATGCCCGCACAGATTTCCCGTTGAAGCTCGCCTATGCGGAGCGTCGGCAGATGCACCTTGCAGACGCGCTGGAAATCGCCCGCGCGACTGCCTCTCATCCCCTTGCCCGGAGTGCCTGACACATGACTTTTGCCGCCCTTCCGCGCCTTCTCGTCGAACCGCCCGTGCGCGCAGCGCTTCTGGAGGACCTCGGACTAGCCGGCGACGTGACCTCGACAGCCGTCATTCCTGCCGAGCATCGCTCCACCGTCGTCATGGCGGCCCGCAAACCGGGCGTCATCGCCGGTCTGGATGCCGCCGAACTCGCCTTCCAGCTCGTCGATCCCAAGATCGTCATGACCCGTCATATCGAGGATGGGGGACTGTGAAGCCCGGCCATGTGATCGCGACGATCGAAGGGCCGTCGCGCGGGCTTCTGACCGGCGAGCGCACCGCGCTCAATTTCCTCGGCCATCTCTCCGGTATTGCCAGCGTCACGGCCGGCATCGTCGCGGCGATAGAAGGTACCAAGACCTCGGTCGTCTGCACCCGCAAGACGACGCCGGGGCTTCGGGCGCTCGAAAAATATGCCGTCCGTGCCGGGGGCGGCATGAATCATCGTTTTGCGCTCTATGACGCGGTGCTGATCAAGGACAATCACGTGGCGATCGCGGGGGAATTGTTGAAGCGATCCGCCGCGCCAAGGCGGGCGTCGGGCATATGGTGAAGATTGAGGTGGAGGTAGATACGCTCGACCAGCTTCACGAAGCCATGCAGGTCGGCGTTGATGCGGTGCTGCTCGACAACATGACGCCGGACCAGCTTCGCGAGGCCGTGGAGATCGTAAGAGGTCGGGCGATCACCGAAGCTTCCGGTGGGATCACCCCGGCAACGGCTGCGGCGGTGGCCGCCTCGGGTGTGGACCTGCTCTCCGTCGGATGGATCACCCACAGCGCGCCGACGCTGGATATCGGGCTCGATTTCCGGTCTGCAAATTAGCGGTGCCCGAGTGCTTTCGGAGCCATTGAAAACAGTGCTACATCCTTGATCCGAAATAGCGAACGGGCAAGGAGTGCGAGATGCCGAAAATATCCGGGGACCAGATCGATGCGGTGTTGGCGCTTGTCGATGCCGATATCGAAAAGAGCCTCGCGCGCCTGTTCGATCTGATCCGCATTCCGAGCATATCGACCGATCCCGGCTATCGCGATCAGTGCAAGGCGGCGGCCGATTGGCTGAGCCGCGATCTCGGATCGATCGGCTTCGATGCCTCCGTCAGGCCGACAACGGGCCATCCGATGGTCGTGGCTCACCAGAAGGATGCGGCCGGGCCGCATCTGCTGTTTTACGGGCACTACGACGTCCAGCCGGTCGATCCCCTGGCGCTTTGGACGAGCGATCCGTTCGAGCCGCGGCTGGAGCCGTTGCCGAATGGCGATACCGCGATCGTTGCGCGCGGCGCTTCCGACGACAAGGGTCAGATGATGACCTTCGTCGAGGCCTGCCGCGCCTGGAAGGCGGTGACCGGCAAACTGCCGGTGCAGGTCAGCATTCTCTTCGAAGGCGAGGAGGAGGCGGGCAGCCCGAGCCTTGCGCCCTTCCTCGATGCGACCGCCGGCGAGCTGAAGGCCGACATGGTCTATGTCTGCGACACCGACATGTGGGACCGGGAAACGCCGGCCGTCACCACCATGCTGCGCGGGCTCTACAGTACCGAGATCGAGATCACCTGCGCAGACCGGGACCTGCATTCCGGCATGTTCGGCAATGCTGCCCGCAATGCGCTTCAGGTTCTGTCGGATGTCGTCTCGAGCCTGAGGACCCCGGATGGCGGCGTCGCCGTCGAAGGGTTTTACGACGGCGTCAAGGAACTGCCGGAAGCCATCAAGGCGCAATGGCAGCGGCTGCCGTTCGACGAAAAAGGCTTTCTTGCCGATATCGGGCTCACCATTCCGGCGGGCGAGGCGGGGCGGTCGATCCTCGAACAGGTCTGGGCGCGGCCGAGCTGCGAAATCAACGGGATCAGCGGCGGATATACGGGCGAGGGCTTCAAGACGGTTATCCCGTCCAAGGCGACCGCCAAGATCTCCTTCCGGCTGGTCGATGGACAGGTGCCGGAAAAGATTCGTGATGCCTTCAAGGCGCATGTCCAGACGCGGATCCCTGCCGATTGTTCGGTGACCTTCAAGGATTTCGGCCTTGCGCCGGCGACCGTGATGCCGATCGAAAGCCAGTTCCTGACGAAGACGCTCAGCGCACTTTCGACGGAATGGGAATGTGAGGCAGCGCTTGCCGGAACCGGCGGCTCGATCCCGATCATCGGCGAGTTCAAGCGCCGGCTCGGCTGTGACGCGCTGCTTGTCGGCTTCGCCCGCTTCGACAACCGCGTTCACAGCCCGAACGAGAAATACGACCTGTCGAGCTTCCACAAGGGCATCCGGTCCTGGGTGCGCATCCTCGCCGAGCTCGCCGATTGATGCGCCGACCGGTCCTGGCGCCGCTCAGGCTTTTTCGAAGAGCGGCGAGATCACCATTTCAGGCACCAGCACAAGTCCCTTGTCGGTGATGCGGATTTCCGGGATCACCGACAGCGGGATGAGGTTAAAGCCCATGTAGGCGATGGTGCAGCCGGCCTTTTCCCATTCGAGCTTGAGGGCCTTCACCTCGTCGGCGACATCATGGACGCGCTTGTCGGAGAGCAGGCCGGCGATGGGCAGCGGCACCATGGCCGTGACCTTGCCGTCCATCGCGACGCAGACGCCGCCCTGTGTTTCCTCGATCGCGTCCAGCGCTACCTGCATGTCCGTCTCGTCGGTGCCGGCGACGATGATGTTGTGGCTGTCATGGCCGACGGAGGAGGCGACGGCGCCCTTTTTCAGGCCGAAACCGTTCAGCAGCCCGTGAGCCACATTGCCGGATGACTTGCCGTGCCGCTCGACGACGGTGACGAAGCAGAGGTCATGACGATCGAAATGCGCCTGCCAGTCGTTGGCGGGTTCGAGCGTCACCGTCACGTGACCGAGCGTGATGCCGGGAAGCTCGGTGCGGATCGTATGGGCGGTGACGGTGCCGGCCGGAAGATCGGGCGTCAGCTTGAGGTTCTTCGGCAGCTTTACGGTGTGATAGGCCGCTTCCGGATAGCGGTAGGGTTTTGAAAGCGCTTCATCCAGAATGGGTGTGATCTTACGGTTGTCGATCACCAGTTCGCCGCCGTACCAGGTGCTGACCGGTTTCAGGTCGTCGGTCAGAAGCACCAGGTCGGCCCTTCGTCCACCGCCCATGCCGCCGATCTCGCCTTCCATGCCGAAACGGGTCGCGCCGTGCAGCGAGCCCATCGCCCAGGCCTGTTCCGGCGTCATGCCGGCCTTGATCGCTTCGCGCGTTACCCAATCGAGGCCGAAGGCGAGCAGGTCCTCGGCATCGCGGTCGTCGGTGCAGACCGCGACGCGTTTATGCGAGGCACCGAGTTCGGTGATCGTCTTGATCGCATGCGGCAGGGAATGCCACGGCGTCGTCGGGGGCCGCCACGCAGGAAGAGCCAGACGCCGGCCTCCAGCAGGTCGTCGGCTATGTCGCGGTCGATTGCCTCGTGGGTATCGGTAACACCTGAAGCGGCATAAGCCGCGACGAATTCCCGGCCGTAGACGTGACCGGAGACCGGCCGGCCGCGCTGGAGGGCTGCGGCAAGGATCGCGTGGCTGCGCTCATCGCCCATGGCGACGGGAACGAAATCCATCTTTTCGCCGAGCGCCACCGCTTCCGGCCATTTGTCGAACAGAGCTGCGATCTTGGCGGGTGTCAGGTCGCCGCCGGCGGTTTCGAGTTCCGGCGAGGTCGCGGGCACGGTGCTGGGGACGGTGAGGAAGATCGACAGCGGCGCCTGCCGCGCATCTTCGAGCATAGCCTCGACGCCCGCGACATCCATGACATTGCCGATTTCGTGGCTGTCGCAGAAGATCGTCGTGGTGCCGTTGAGAAGTGCGGCCTCGGCATAGGCACAGGCCGTCACCATCGAGGATTCGATATGGATATGCGGATCGACGAGGCCAGGCGCGATGATACCACCCCGGGCGTCATAGAGCTTTGCCGCGCCGTTCCTGTAGCTGCCGGCCGGTTTTACCGCCGCAATGCGGCCGCCCGAAATCCAGACCTCGCGCCCGTCCAGGATGCGTTCCGAATAGGTGGAGAGCACGCGCGCGCCCTGGATGACGAGATCCGGATCGCGTCGGGCCGAGGCGACATCGGCGAGGCGGCGGGTCATGGTCGAAAGGGGCGGAACGGAGAAGCGGGTGAGGGTGTTCATGAAATCTCACTTCCAGGACTTAAGGGCGGGACAGGCGGGATTGTAGGCAAAGGCGGCAAGGCAAGGAAGCGTCAATAGGGGAAGGAATGCAATTGGAGTGTTGCCTAAATTCGAACTCTTGCAGCGAAATATGCTTCTTTTCAGCAACGCTGAGGTCTGGGATAGTGCGGCAAAGGCAATGAGAGGCGAACGATCCGATGGCCTATATCATCACCGAACCCTGTATCGACGTGAAGGACGGCGCCTGCACCGCGGCCTGCCCGGTCGATTGCATCTACGAGGGCGGGAGGATGTTCTATATCCATCCGGACGAGTGCATCAATTGCGGCCTCTGTCTTTCCATCTGTCCGGTCGATGCCATAGCCTACGACGAGGAGGCAACGGAGGCGCAGATGGCGTTCGTTCCGGTCAACCGGGATTATTTCGGGCCTGATGTCACGGGGCTGGGATCACCCGGAGGTTGGGACAAGAGCCGCACGCGGGCTATCGATCACCCGGCGGTGACAGCCGTGCCTGTGCGCGAGGCGGCTCACTAGGCGCCCGCCCAACTTCCGTAATAGGCGCGGGTGGCGGCGATCAGCTTGGCGCACCTTTCGCGCTCGACGATAAGGCGCGGCAGGTCGGCTTTCGCCTGTGCGAGCAGCTCCTTGCGGGCCGTGTCGAAATCGATGTTGAGCAGCCTGCCATCCCGCATGACCGGCCGGCCGGCGACATAGACGGCCTTGGCGTGGATGGCTGACATGCGGTTCAGCAACACCTCGGCCTCGTCGAGATCATCGAAGACGCTGTCGGCGATGAGGGCCTCGTAATCAATGACCGTGAAATCCTGACCCAGCGGCGCATTGACGACGGTGGCGCCGGTGTGGATCGCGGCGTCGAAAATGTCGGCCGCCGAGAAGCTGCGGTCGAGTTCGCGGCCGCCATGCAGGAAATAGAGGAGCCGCATTTCGCGCCAGAGATCCTGGTCGTCGTCGAAGGCGCTGCCGTCGAGCCCAATGCCAAAGCGGAGGCCGCGTTTGACTGCTTCCGCCAGCGGCGCTGTGCCGGAGCGCAGACGCAGGTTGGCCGAGGGGTTCGAGACGAGTTGGACACCGCGTTCGGCGAGCAGTTCATATTCGTCGGGCTGGAGCTGCACGCCGTGTGCCACCGCCAGCCGGGATGAGAGGAAGCCGATGTCGTCGAGATAACGGACGATGCCCTGCGGAAAACGACGATCCAGCCAAGCCCTTTGCCGCGGGCTTTCGAGCAGGTGCATGTGGATCCGGCGATTGTTGATGGCGGAGGCATCGGCGATCGCTTCGAGCAAGGCGTTCGAGCACCATTGCGGGCCGATCGGACCGTATTGGACATCGACCAGAGGATTGGTATTCGCGGCCGCGACGGCATCGGCTGCGGCGAGCCTGATCCTTAAAGGGCGCATAACGGGGTGCCAGCGGAGAAAGAGCCTCCCAGTCCGCCGGGCCTAGGAAGGGCTTCAACCGCTCCGGACCACCGTCATAGGCCCAGGCGTCGTGGTCGAGCAGCGGACAGGAGAGGCCGAGGCGAATACCGACGTCCTTTGCCGCGCGGATTACGTCCAGGGCCTCATCGACCATGCGGGCGGCGTTGAGCGAGTTGTGGCAGTGGATGGTCGCGGCGACGCCGGTTTTGCCAGGCGTCCGAAGGCGACGAGGGCTTCGAGATAGGCTTCCGTGCGCGGACGAAGCCGCATGGTCGGGATCCAGGTCTCCAGCGCATCGTCGAGGCTACCGAAATCAAGCGTGCGGATGCCATATCCGTGGTCGTGGGCGTTAACCGGCATCGGCAGGACGAGGTCGCCAGCGGCGAGCGGGATCGCTGCGGCGGACGAGGGAGGGCGGCGCGTGCCACCTCGCCGCGCAGGGCCTTTTCACGGCCGGGCGCCTCGAGAAAACGTAGGTCCTTGTCCGATGTCACCGCTTGATGACCTCCGCGATCTGGTTGCTGAATTTTTCGAGATCGGCGCTCAGCGCCTCGATCACGGCTTCGGTGGCATGGGTGAGCTGCCGGTTATGCGGCGCGACGATGCCGACCTCCATGTTCTGCAGGCGGGAGCCTGCAATCGGCAGGGCCACCACGTCGCCGGCCTTCAATTCCTTCAGGAGGCCGAGCGGGGTGAAGAAGGCGACGCCCGCACCCGACAGGATCAGGGGTTTGAGCATCATCTGGTTGTTGGTGGCGACGAAGGTGCGGCCCACACGGTCGAGCGAGGCGAGTTCGACGGCGATCATCGAACTCATCACCTCGTTGTCGAGCTGCAGCAGCAGCTTGAACTGGGCGCATTCCTGCAGCGTCACGCTCTTCTGGCGGGCGAGCGGATGGTGCTTGGCGACGATCACCATCAGCGGCATGCGCACGCCGTGGACCAGCTTGATATCGTGCGGCCGGGCGAGATCGAAGGTGATGCCGATGTCGCAGTCGCCCTCCGCGACGAAATGAAAAATGTTGTTGAAGTTGTCGGCGCGGATGCGGAAATCGACGGCCGGGTTCCTGTGATGAAAACCGGCGACGAATTCCGGCATGAACTGCACCGCGAGACTGTCGAGGCAGGCGATATGGACACGGCCGGTACGCTTGCCCTGCAGGTCGCCGAGATCGGATTTCATGATCTCGTAGTGGTGGATCGTTTCCTTGGCGTGCTTGAGCACCACCTTGCCGGCGGAGGTGAGGCGCAGGCCGTCGGAAAAACGCTCGAACAGCGGCGTGCCGAGCTCGTCCTCAAGCTTGCGGATCTGGCGGCTGACGGCGGAGGTCGCCACGTGCAGTTCCTCCGACGCCTTGCGGATCGAGCCCGAACGCGCGACTTCGACGAAATATTTCAGGATACTGGCGTGCATACTCATCCCCCAAGATCCTGAAATTCATAGCATGGCTGAAGCGTGTTGCGATCCTTCGGATTCGCTTGCCATGCTTCCGTTCCTTGTTCGATGCATGCCTTTACCGCAAAACCGCCGCACGCTTTTGCGCGACATACATCAGCGACCTTGCCAAACCGGCGCGCGCTTTTCGCGGAAGGCCGTCACACCTTCGACGGCGTCTTCGCTCTGCAGAGCCCGGATCAGCGCGGGGTGCGCAGGCCTTGGGCTTCTGAGGGGCTGAGATGGCCGGTGCGGTTGACAGTCTGCTTGATCGCTTTCAGCGACAGCGGGGCACAGGCGACGATATCGCTTACCCAGTTGTCGACCGCCGCATCCAGTTCATCGAAGGGGACGGTTTCGTTGACGATGCCGAAATTCTGCATCTCCGCTGCGGTGAACTGCCGGCCGGTCAGCATCACGGACATGGCGAGATTGTGTGGGATTTTCCGCTGCAGCAGCACCATGCCGCCGTCGAGTGGCATGCGGCCGACGCGGGCTTCCGGCAGGCCGAATTTGGCGGTGTCGGCTGCGATCACGATGTCGCAGCCGAGCACCATTTCGAAACCGCCGCCGAGCGCATAACCGTTGACGCGGGCGATGACAGGCACGTCGAGCGTCTTGCGGAAGGCGATGCCGCCGAAACCGTTCACGCGGCTTTCCGCCCAGTATTCGAGGCCGGATTTGGTGGCGCCGCCCTTGAGGTCGGCGCCGGTGCAGAAGGCTTTCTGGCCGCTCCCGGTCAGGACCACGCAGGAAATGTCATCGCGGGCCTCGATCTCCGACCAGATGGCCTCGAGTTCCTTTTCGGTCGCAGCATCGACCGCGTTCATGCGGTCCGGGCGGTCAAGCGTGACCCGTGCGACACGGTTCTCGACGGAAAAGCCGACGGTCATGCCGCGTCTCCGCGGCGAGACTCTAACGAGGCAAGGATTTCGTCATTGTGCTGGCCGAGGCTCGGTGGGGAGATTCGAACCGAAACCGGGGCCGCCGACATGTCGATCGGCGAACCGATCAGGCGGATCGGGCCTGCTGCCGTCTCTCCGGCTTCGAGGATCATCTTGTTGATGACCGTCTGCGGGTCCTGCAGCGCTTCGGCGAGGTTGCGCACCGGGGCGCAGAGGATATCGACCTCTTCCAGGCGCTTCAGCCAGTGGGCATTGCTGTTCCTGGCAAAATTCTCGCGGAAGATCGCCTGTAGCTCCGGGCGATGCGCCATTTGGGAATCGAAATCCTTGTAGCGCGGCTGAGCCGACAGATCTTCGATTTCGAGCGCGTTGCAGATGTCCTGCAGCGGGTTCTGCTTGAAGGCGCCGACCATGACGATCGCGCCGTCGGTGGTGTCGAACACGCCGGTCAGCGGGAAGGCGCCCCAGTTCAGGTCCTTCTCGCGCATCATGTGCGCCGCGCCCTCCTGCATCTGCATGGCGAGCATGGAATTGTAGAGGCTGACGGCCACGTGCTGGCCTTCGCCGGTCTTTTCCCGCTGCAGGATCGCCAGTAGAATGCCCTGGACGAGATGCATGCCGGCGGAATAGTCGGCGAGCGGGGTGGCGTAGATCGAGGTCGGATGGGCGCTGTCGGACTTGCGGCGCATGACGCCCGAAAGCGCCTGAGCGAGGATGTCCTGGCCGCCCTTGTGCTGGTAGGGGCCGGTCAGGCCGAAGCCGGTGCCGACGGCATAGATCAGCCGCTTGTTGATCTTCTTCAGGTCCTCGTAACCGAAGCCCATGCGCTCCATGACGCCAGGACGGAAGTTGTTGACCACCACGTCGGCGCCGGCGATCAGTGCGAGCACGGCGTCGCGGGCTTCGGTGAGCTTCAGGTCGAGCGCCAGGCTCTTCTTGTTGCGGTTCAGCGAGCAGAAGACCGGGTTGTTGAGACCGTCCGGATCGGAGCCGAGCGACCAGCGGGAGAGGTCGCCGATCTTACTCTTTTCGATCTTGATGACTTCGGCGCCGTAATCGGCAAGCGTCTGGGTGCAGCAGGGGCCGAGCATGACCTGCGTGAAATCGATCACGCGGATGCCGTCTAGGGGTAGAGAATTCATTCCGCAGCCTCCAGCAATGTTGCATTGTCGGAGGGCACGTCGCCGGGATCGGCACCCTGCGCCCTCATCTGTTTCTGGATCGCCCGAACATCGGCTTTCCGTACGGTGGTTCCGGCATTGAGCGCCACGACGGCGGCGACGCCTGCGGCTTCGCCCATGGCCATGCAGGGCGGGATCTCGCGGCTCGATTTCTGCGCCTGCGGTGTCGCCGAATAGTGACGTCCGGCGACGATGAGTGGTCCACTTCGCGCGGCAGCATCGAACGGTAAGGCGTGTAATAGTCGCGGCCGCGGCAGACGGTGTCGGAGAAGTGGATGCGGTTCATCACGTCGTCCTTGGTGACGACGTATTCGCCTTCGAGCAACCGCGTCTGGCGCACGCCGGTCTGCGGCGCGAAATCGACGACATAGGCCTTTTCGAAGCCTGGCATCTTCTCGCGGGCGAAATCGAGAAGGCGGGCGATGCGGGCGCGGCCTTCGAGCTCGGCCTTGGTGAGGTCCTCGGTTTTCAGGCCGGAGAGGTTCGGCATATGCGGGCAGTTGAGCCAGACGACACCCGGCAGCGGGGTCTTCAGCCACCAGAAGGACCAGCAGCCACCGATCAGGCGTTTCGCCTCGTGGTCGATCTTCTTGAAGGCTTCCGGCTCCTCGAACTCGAACCGCTCGGCCGCTTCCGTATCGACGCCGCCCCAGCGGGAGACGGTGGTCAGGATGAAGTTCGATTCCACGTGCGAGGCGCCGGCCGAGGCTGCGACGTCGAGGTCGCCGGTCGTGTCGATGACGACGTCGCCGAGGATCGCTTCCATGCCCGACTTGGTCTGGCAGATGACGCCCTTGATGGTCTTGCCTTCCATGATGGCGGAAGAGAACCAGCTATGGGTCCGAAGCTTGACGCCGGCTTCGGTCAGCACGTCGTAGGAGGCGCGCTTGAAACCGTCCGGGTCGAAGGCTGCGGAAAAGCAGATCGGGTGCGGCATCGACTGGGTATGGAAATCGAACAGGCCCCAGCGTGCCCAGCGCCGCCAGGCGTCCGGTGTTTCGCGGATATCGAGTTCGCGGTCGCGGCCGGTCGGGGTGACGCAGAGGTCCCATTTCTTCATCCGCTCGATCATCTCCATGCAGATGCCCTGCACGGTGATTTCGAGCCGGTTGATCATGTCGTCGAGCACCAGCACCATGCCGCCGGCGGCAAGCCCGCCGACATAGGGGTAGCGTTCGAGAAGGGTCACCTTGGCGCCGTTGCGGGCCGCGGAAACCGCTGCGGAAATACCCGCCGGTCCACCGCCGACCACGACCACATCGGAACGGTCTACCACTGCGACGTTGCGCGCCGCCTGAAGAATTGTCTGTTGCATTGGTTCAAACTCCCAAAGAACCGGGTCTGATGACGTCGTCAGGCTAGAGCGTTCCGCCCTGCCTCTTTGTTTTCACGCAATTCCGGACGCAAAACCGCTCTGCACTTTTGCTGGAATTGCTCTAGTGCGAGCCGGCCGGCTTCCAGCGGATCATCCGGGCCTCGACCACCGAGACGATGAAGAAGAGGACGACGGCGAGGACCGCGGCGATCACGACGGTTGCGTAGAGCAAAGGCGAGCGGAAATTGTAGGTCGCCTCGATGATGAGGGCGCCGAGGCCGAAGCTGGAACCGATCCACTCGGCGACGATGGCGCCCATGACGCTGCTGGTTGCAGCGATCTTCAAAGCCGCAAACAGGAACGGCATCGAACTCGGCAGCCGCACCTTCCAGAGGATTTCCGTGTTGCTGGCGGAAAGCACCCGCATCAGGTCGAGCATCGCGGGGCTTGCGGATTTCAGGCCCTGGACCATGTTGACCAGCGTCGGGAAGAAGCAGATCAGCCCGGCGATAATGATCTTTGGCGCAAGTCCGTTGCCGAAGATCAGGACCAGGATCGGGGCAAGCGCGATGATCGGGATCGCCTTGATGAACACGGCGATCGGATAGAAGGCCTTTTCCGCGGTCGCGCTGTGGACGAACCAGATCGCCAGCAGGATGGCGACGAGATTGCCGAAGACGAAGCCGAGGAAAGCCTCGAGGATCGTCGGCAGCATGTTGGTCCAGAGGATGCCGGCGTTCTGCTGGAAGGCGTAGGCGACATCGACCGGGCTCGGGGCCATGAAGGTCGGTATCTTGAAGAACCAGACGACGAACTGCCACAGGACGACCAGCCCGACGGCGGCTGATATGGCCGGCATGTGTTTGGTGAGCACGCCGGCGGTGGCATCGAGAAGCGCGATCTTGCGATCGGCCTCGGTTTTGCGGGTGGAGGAAACGACATGGCTCACAGGCATTCCTCCAGAAGGCGGCGCAGATGCGCGGTGACACCGATGAATTCCACCGTGTCCCGCACGGCAAGCGAACGCGGGAAGGGCAGATCCACCCTCATGAACTCCTTGACGCGGCCCGGATGGGCCTGGAGCATCAGCACGTTCTGCCCGAGGAAGGCCGCCTCCGGGATGGAATGGGTGACGAACAGGATCGTCGTTCCCGTTTCCTGCCAGACGCGCAGCAGTTCCTCGTTCAACCGGTCGCGGGTGATCTCGTCGAGCGCGCCGAATGGCTCATCCATCAGCAGGATGCGCGGTCGCGTGATCAGCGCGCGGGCAATCGCCACGCGCTGGCGCATGCCGCCGGAAAGTTCGTGAGGGAGCGCATTTTCGCGCCCCTTCAGCCCGACCATGGCCAGCAGTTCGTGCGGATCCGCATGATCGCCGGTTTGGGCATGCTTGCCGACTTCCAGCGGCAGGCGAACATTGTCGATGACGTTCCGCCAGGGGAGCAAAGTCGCGTCCTGGAAGACGAAGGCGAAGTCGCGCCCCTCGCGAGCCTGCTGCGGGCTCTGGCCGAACACGGAAATCGAACCGTCACTGATATGGACGAGATCCGCGACGCATCTCAGAAGCGTCGATTTTCCGCAGCCGGACGGTCCAAGCATGGTGACGAAGGCACCTTCCGGTATCTCGACGGAAACGTCGGAAAGGGCCGTGAATTCGTTGTTCCTGTCGCCGAACCGGACGGAGAGGTTTCGGATCGAAACCGCCGTGGCCGCCGGCTCGGTCTGGGGAACGTTCGGCATCAGCTTCGCCGCTCCTGACATGTCCATCACCCCACCTGTTTGCGGATGTCGGCGGTGGCTTCGAGGATGGAGAAGTTTGCGACGTCATCAACCGTCGGAACCGTGCCCTTGAACTGCTTGAGGTCGGCATAGGCCTTGATCTGCGCCGCCCAGTTCTCGCGCGTCATCGTTCCCCAGCCAGATGCCTTGGTGGTCGGTCCGAAGGAGAAATCGACGCAGGGCGCGACGGCCTTGAGTTCGCTCGCCTTGTCGAGGATCGGATAGGCCCCACAGAGCATCTCGACCGCTTCCTTCTGATTGTTGCGAACGTAGCCCCAGCCCTTGGCCGCGGCTCGGGTGAAGCGTTCGAGAACATCGGAATGTTTGGCGATCTGGTCGTCGGTCGTGTAGTAGACGTTGGCGTAGAGCTGCAGGCCGCTGTCCCAGAGCATCATGTCGACGCGGTTGTCGCCGAGCACGTCGAGAGCGTTGACGTTGGTCAGCCAGCCGGTGACCGCATCGGCCTGGCCGGTGATCAGCTGGTTCATGTCCGACCCCATGTTGACCATCTTCACCTGATCCTCGGGGATTCCGTTCTGGGCCAGAAGCGCGCGCAGCAGGATGAAGGCGGTCGGCTGGGTGGCGATCGTCTTGCCGATCATGTCCTTCGGGGTCTTGATCGCCTTGTTCTTGAGCGAGAAGTAGGTGAAGGGATGCTTCTGGTAGCCTGACAGGAAGGCCTTGACCGGCAGGCCGGCGGAGCGCGCCAGCATGACCGATGGGCTCGACGAGATCTGGCCGGTGGCGGACTGGCCGGATGCGACGCCCGCGACGCCATCGACGCTCGGGCCGCCGGGGACGATCTCAAGCTCGATGCCCTGTTCCTCGAAGAAGCCCTTCTTCATGGCAGCGACTTCGCCAAGCACGCCGTTCGAGACGAGCCAACCGAGCTGCATGCGCACCTTGGCGACATCCTTGGCGTTACCGGCAGTGATGCCGAGGAAGCTGGAGGTTGCGGCAAGACCGCCCGCGGCTGCGGCATTGGAGATAAAACGGCGGCGATTCATGGTGAAATTAGACATAGCGTTCCCCTGTTGGCCTTAAGGCCTGATACATTTTCGCTTGACTAGAGCCGGTCTCACAGCCGGATTGCGAAGAGGATGGCGCAATGTCGCGTTCTAATAAAGAACAATATTTAGCATATTTCGTTGCCGAAAAGGCAACGCTTGCGGCTTGGCTATTTCCGCGAACCGACAATCCGAGATCGCAACCGAACGAGGGCGTCCGCTGCTAGATCCGGAACAATAATAAAGGCGGCCGGTTCATAGTAGACGTTTTATTTATTTATCCACTCAAGATAGAAAAGGCTTGCAGGGTACTCGGCAACTTATCGATGATAGGATACGAATAACACCTGAGTAACCTAGCGTCGAAGAGATGGTCCCGCTGTGAGCAAAGCACCGAATGCCGCCGATAAGGAAGTTGGAAAGCGATCCGCCTCCACAGGCGGGAGAGGAAATTCACCCAGCCACAACTTGCCCACCATGTGGGCATCACGTCTCAGCAGCTCCAGAAATACGAAAGCGGTGTGAACCGTATCGCCGTCGGCAAGCTCGTGGAGATTGCTGTCGCACTGAAGGTCGAGATGGTGGCATTCTTCGACCGGATCCCGACGGTCGAGCCGTCGAACGACAATCAGCTCGAAAACCCGCAATTCGATTTCACTCATGAGGCATTGCTGATGAGCACCGCCTTCATGAGTATTTCCAAGCCTCTTCTTCGCAAGCGCATCCTGGAACTGGTTCAGGCGGTTGCCGCCAAGGAACTCGAGATGGAGGAGTTCCTGGTCGAAATCGAAAAGCAGCCAGCCCAGCCAGCCGAGTAATCGGGTTCTGAGCTTTAAATCCTGGAACCATCCTCATCGAGGGCGAGCTTCGTCTTGCTACGGAATATCGCGCTCAGCTTCGCACTCCTCTCGTTTTCGGGGCGAATGCCTTCCCAATCAAGCGATAGTTGAAGAAGCGCCATGTTCGTCAGGTGGACGACCGTGGAGAGATGAAGCGATTCCGCCTCCTTGTTGACCGCGGAGAGCATGCGGAACAGGCGGGCATATTCGTCGCTGGCGACGTCGTGGGCGAGATCAATCATTCATTGTTCCTTGCGCCGAGTCCACCTCGTCGCGCAGTTTTTCCCAATGGGCGGTCTGTGCGAACGTCCATTTGGAGTGTTTACGGGAACTGGTGATGCCGTTGAGCCAAACGAGAACGGCCCTCGCATCCTCACGCTTCAATTCCACCTTGTGGCGTTTGATGTCGTGAAGGATCACCGCACTGCGCTGAGGATCGCTAAACTCACACCGTTCGAGAATGGCCTGATAGGTGCGCTCGGTGTAGTGCATGAAATTGGCGGTAAGGAAAATCTCTCCCGCTCGGCGGCCGAGATGAGCCCCATCCGACCAAGCTTGCGGATTGTTGCCTCGTAATCGACGCGCGGCACCGAGAGCGGCATCCAGCCAAGTTCCTCGGGACCGTGGATCAGGGCTACCGCCTCGTCGTCGATCAGCCGCCCGGCGGCATAATCGGAATATATCCGGCCGATGCCGATCATGCCGAACGCCTCGCATTCCGCGGCGCGCAGTGCTCCCATGCTCGAACCTCCGCCGATCGAGACGTCGCGGCTCAGCGCATAAAGGATCTCCTTGTGCCATACGGAGGCAGACTCGCCGAAATATCCATCAATCAGAGCGATTGCCGTGGCGCCGTCCTCGACCGCCTTCAGGATATCGCCGCGGGCCGCGGGACCTCTGAAGGTCAGCGCGGGAAATCGCTGTTTCATCTGGCGGATCGACGATCCGAGGCTCGGCCCGACAAAAACGATTTTCAATGCCGTGACCTCCTTATCGCGTTCGCAGCGCGGATGCCGAGCTGCAAATATTGGCCGGAGAGTTCGACCTCCAGGCCAGGGACGATGACGCGTACGACGGAAACCGGGAGCCCGGCATCCTGCATCGGGACTGCAACGACCTGTCGGATGCCGGCCAGTTTCAACCGGCCGAGGATGTGATCGATCGTGCCGTTGATCGAGTGGCAAACCGCGTCGATCTCGCGGTAGTGAACCCTCCGCCGGTCCTGCGACGACAGGGCGACCAGGCGGCTGAGGGCGTTATCGGCGCGCATGTGCTGATAGATGCGGGGCGAGAAGTCGTCGCGGCTGCCGGCAATCGCGGTCAGGCGGCTCTGCGCGGCCTCGGTGATAGCGCGCAGCATGGCGCGCACCGGGTCCGGATGGCAACCGCAACCGCCGCAAACCTGACTCCAGCGCGGGTCGGATCGCTTGGCGGTCGAGTCGGGGATGAGCACGGCCAGGAATGCGGGAACCTGAAGATCGGTGGTCATGTCGAGAAGGAGCAGCTGCATTCCGGCATCGCGAAGGCGGCCGATCATAAGGTCGATCAAGGCATCCTCGACCGTGGCCGGATCGACCAGGCAGGCGTTCAGTTCGTGTTCGGATTTGAGCTGGACAAGCGTCCAGGCGTCCCGTTCGACGAGTTCACAGAGCCCATGCAGAAGCGCTTCGGCCTGTGTATTCCCGGAGGCGAGACCATCGCTGGACTGTTCGAAACCCGCCGGCCGTTCGCCTCGGTGATCCATTCCGGCGAGCCACCAGGGCACCATGATCTGATTGCCGGACAGGATATCCAGGCCGGTTACCCACGGGATCTGCTGGCTGCCGATTTCGGACGGGACACAGCGCGCCGTCGAATGAAGGTCGAGCATGCCGGTCGCGGAACTTGCGATGTCGCTGACGGTCGCCCAGGTGAGGGATGCGGGCTCAATTTCGGCAACCCGCGTTTCCAGGGCCTCCATGGCGGCAGAGGTGCGCGCCGCGTCGGCATCGACGCCTTTGCCCTGGAAGACCGAGAGAGTGTAGCTGTTTGGCCGCGTCGCGAAAGCGACGGGAATGCCAACCGTGTCGAGGCCGGTCAGGAACCCGACTCGGGTAATGCCGAGATCCCTGAAAAACGGCCTGATTGCTTCATAAGTTTCCGCCGGCGAGACGCGCCGGTCGTGATACGTGCTGAAGCCGTGTTCCCTCTGTGTGAGGGAGGCTGCGAAATTCTGTATCGTCTGTGTCGATGACTGGATCTGCATCGTCATTTCCGGCTGCCCGATTTCAAGGGATGCTGAACTCGAACGAGATCGGGCGGGCGCCTGCCGGGTCTGCAAAAGCGATTGTGATGCCCAACTCATCCCGTAAATCTCTCCTTGAGGTCTCTATGAGGGAGAAGACCAAAGGTACCGTGACTTGGGCGTGACAGGCTCGTGAAGGGGCAGGAAGTCCGGCGGCTGAGCCGATTTTTGCCTTGCAGCTTGCCAGGGCCGCGGCGGCTCGTGGTTAAGCCCAAGGCAACTGTCGTCGCCCTGGGCTTGCGGGCTCATTACTGGTATCTCATTGCATGGGTGACCTGAGACAGCGCGTTCGGCGCAATTTCGGTCTGGCGGCCGAGGACGGCTTCGGCAGCGGCGGAAAACCGCAGGGTCGGCGCCGAGGCAGTGGTTTCAGCCGTCTTGGATGTCTTGAACTTGGTTTCCATCTTTCTCTCCGCTAGTGGGCAGCTTTGTGCTGCGAGCATCGAGAAAGCACCACACCGGGTGTTATTCCAGCGTGACAGGCATTTTCACGCCTCTTAGGGTAGTCCCGCGAGCTTGAGGCCGTGAATGAGAAGCTCGGCATGTGCCGGGTCGCGATCCGGCACGAAATAACGGATGTCCTCGCTGCGGAAATCCGGGAAATTCTCCCTGACGATCGCCGCATATCCACGCGCCGCGGCCATGTCGCCGGCCATCGCGTGGCTGGCGGCAAGCAGCCGCGCGGTGGCGTGCTTGGTCTTGACCGGATCGATCGTGTCGATCGCTTTCGAATATTCCTGGCGCACGTAATAGGTGGAGCCCAGGATCCAATAGTAATAGTCCGGCGGCAGCGGGTTCAACTTGAACGCGGCAAGCCCGAGGTCGAGCGCCTTGTCGAGGTCACCGGCATGGGACAGTGCGTCCGAATAATCCACCAGCACGTCCGCGTCGCTCGGATTGAGGTTTTGGGCTTCCTGGAAGAGATCCAGGCTTTCATCGAAGCGCCGTCGGTAGAGGGAGATGAAGCCAAGCTCGCGGAAAGCACGGCCGCTGCCGGGATCGAGATCGCGGGAGGCGCGGGCGGATTGGTTGGCCACATCCAGCAGTTCATTATCCTTCATGCCGCGCACCAGCCATTCCATGCCGAGCGAGCGTGAAATCCCCGCATGCGCCGGCGAGAAGCTGTCACACCGCTTGACGGCCGATTTGAACCACTTGCGCGCCTGGCGCAGATGCTGCAGGTCCGTGCCTGACAGATAGCGCTTTCCTTCCAGATAGAGACGGTAGGCGGACGGATCGACCTCATCGAGCGACTTGGCAATTTCATGCCGTTCGATGACATCCGTCAGCGACGCCGAAATACGTCGCGCCAGCTGGCCGAAAGATGCGCTCATGTGCTGGACATCGAGCGGCAGGTTGATGGCCCAGAGCACTTCGCCCGTTCCCACCCTTGTCAGCCGGCAGGTCGCAAAGATCTCGTCGCCTTCGCCCTGGATCGTCACGAAAACGGAGTAGTCGAACTGGAGATCGCTGAGCGCCGACTGACGCTGTTCGGACGACCGGTTGATGAGTTCGAAACTCGTATGGGCGGCGATGATCTTGAAGACACGCTGGTGGCTGAGGCCAATCGTGACGTCCTCGAGCAGAGCTCTGCCGAGGCGCTGAACCAGCGCATCCTGCACGATTGTCTCGGGCGGCAGGATTACCACGCGCGGCTGAGCCGGTATGACACCCTTCGGATGCTCCTCCGCCGGCGTGCGCTCCGAGGCTGGCCGGCTGAGGATGCCGAGCTCGTGGGCGAGCCCAACCGTTTCCGGTGTCGGCGGCGTGTCGTAATCGGCCCTGAGTGGTCCCTGCATTTGCCATAGGCCTGGCGGGCGGCGGCGAAATCACCACGGCTGACGTGATACTTCATCAGTGCGCGCGCGGCGCCCTCATGCGAAGCATCCAGTTCGATCAAGCGGTTGGCAAGCACAGGCAATGACGAGGACTTCTGGTGAGCCGGTATCGCGAGCAGGCTTTCGATATGGCTCGATCGCCAGTCCACGACCTTGCGCCGCGCGTCCGAAAGCCAGTCCTCCGCGCCGCCGGTCGGAGCCTCCACGGCTTCGAGCAGTTCACCGTGAAAAAGATCCCAATTCTCTTCCCTCGGGGGATCTGCCTCCATCAACGCGAGGAGATCGACGTCGAACCGATCGCAAGCGAGCCGCAGCACCTCTTCGTCGGTGACGAGGATGGCCGGGGCATCCGGGCCGACTGCCTTGGCGATGCGCGCCAAAAGCTGACGCAGGCTGTTGGCGCGCTTCTCCGCGTCATGGGAAGGCCAGAGAAGTCGCCGGATCGTTTCCCGGTCGACCGTCAATCTGGGCGCCATCGCAACGACGGCAAATAGAAAATAGGCTTTTTCCGGCAGCGAAACGCTCACGCCGTCCAACTCAAGCGAAGGGCGACCGAGCAACCGGATTTGTAGCGTCGTATTTTCGAGCATTGTACTGTTGTTCGGAACTACGCGTTGTTGTCGAAAATATGTATCGTTATTAGGACTGGCTGTACATGCATTTTTGATACTGCTGCGCTAATAAGATACAGGTCTCGTGCGCCCCATCAAACTGGCGCTGCTTTGCCTTGATCTAAGGTGTGTTTCCGACCGCGTTGCGGGGTGACGTGGGGCGTTGAGATGTTTTCGCCCGCCTGACATGCTCGGGATATCGATCCGAGACTGAAGTAAGCTCAGGACGACGCCGGGCTTCCAAGGAACTGGAAATATGCCCAGGCCAGCACAAGACACACGATAACGACGGCAGCGACTGCCAGCTTGCGCAGCAGCGGGTTCGGCTCTCGCGGTGGTTCCGGGCGTCGGAATTTGATGACGTTGTCGTTCATGGATCTGCTTCTACCGCTGAACTTCCTGAACCGCTACCGCAACGTTGCGATTGTTTTATGGCGCAGCGTACGCAACGGCGTTTCGGGTGTGCATAACATGCACACCGATCTGCGCTCAGTCTATCATGACAATCGCTGGCTGCAGTTTCTGGGTGTGCTGCTTTTCGGTGTTATTTTACCGCGCCCGCCGTCATGCCGTTGATGAACTGGCGTGACAGGATGATGTAGACGATGATCACCGGGGCGGAGGAGAGCAGAAGGCCTGCAAACAGCACACCCCAATCGGTCGTGTATTCGCCCATGAAGGTGGTCAGGCCCTGCGGCAGGGTTTTCAGACTGTCCTTCTGGATGAAGATCAGCGGGAAGAAGAAGTCGTTCCAGATCGGTACGACGTTCTGGATGCCGGCGATCACCATGGCGGGCCGTACCAGCGGCAGCATGATCGACCACATGATCCGCGGTTCGCTGGCGCCGTCCATGCGGGCCGCGTCCTCAAGCTCGTTCGGAAGCGTGGCGATGAAGCCGGTCATGATGAACACGGTCGTCGGCAGGCCCATCGCCACATAGATGACGATCAGCGACAGCTGCGTGTTCAGGATGCCGAGATCGCGCATCAGGATGAAGAGCGGGATGATCGCGAGCTTCAGGGGAAGCGTCAGCCCGGCCAGGAAGAACATCAGCACGAAGCTAGAGCCCCGGAACTTGTAGCGACCGACGGCATAGGCTGCCATCGTGCCGAGGGTCAGGATCACGACGATCGACGCACCGGTGACGATCACCGAGTTCAGGAGATAGCGCAGAAAGTTGGTCTGGCTCCAGATCTTGGTGATGTTGGTGACGTTGGAAAAGTCGGGAATGCCGAACGGCGACTGGAAGATCTGCGCGTTCGTCTTGAACGCGGCAAACAGCATGATGAGGATGGGGGCGAGCATCACCACCGTATTGAGGATCAGGATGACTTGGATCAGCCCGTCCTTGCCGAGCGTGGCGAGCATGCCGCGCCGATCGTAATAGCTTTGCGAAGCAGTGCTCATATCTGAATTTCCCTGGCCCGCAGCTTGAAGGTGATGATGCCGGCCACCAGCGCGATGAAGACGAAGATCAGCACGGCAAGCGCGCTGCCGGCGCCGAAATCCTGGCCCGAGCCCGACATGTTGCCGAAGGCGGTGCGGTAGAAATAAAGCCCCAGCACGTCGGTCGCGCCATGGGGCGAGCCCTCAAGGCCGACCATCACATAGGGGATCTCGAACCAGTTGAAGCTGCCGACGAAGAGGAGCGTGAAAACGACGGTGGCGCTCGGCGCTACCAGCGGCCAGACGATCTTGGTGATCTTGGTCCACTCGCTTTCGGTTTCCATCCTGACGGCGTCGAGGATCTCGCCCGGGATGCGCTGCATTCCGGCGAGGAAGACCAGCGTCGGGAAACCCACCATGTGCCACGCATTGGCGCTGATCAAGGACCAAAGTGCCGTGGAATCCTGACCCAGCCAGGGTTGTGCTAGTCCGCCAAGGCCCAGGCCGCGGAACGAGATGTTGACCACACCGAAGAGCGGATGAAGGAAAAGCTTCCAGAGAAAGCCGACGATGATTGTCGACAGCACGACCGGCAGGAAGACGGAAATCCGGTGGAAGGCCGCACCCGGCAATTCGCGCCAGAGGCAGTAGGCGAGCAGGAAGCCGAGACCGTTCTGCAGCACCATCAATGCGAAGAAGACCCAGACGTTGTGAAGGAACGCGTTGACGGTCCAATCCGCATAGGGCTGGGTGAACAGCACCTTGTAGAAGTTTGCAAAGCCCACGAATTCACCGCGTGCCAGCCCGTTCCAATGGAAGAAGGCATAGGCGAAGGCCGAAATGATCGGGTAGACGACAAACAGCGCCACGAAGGCGAGCGGCGGCACGATCAGGGCCGAAATCCACAGCCTTCGCGAAACAAGGGGCGATCCGGGCATCACAACTCTCTTGAGGTTGGAAGCGGGGCAGCTTCCGAGCCGCCCCGCCGCTTGAGGTCACTTCTTGAACGGGGCGTACCAGTTCGCCAGGCCGGTCGTCAGGTTCTTGCCGACCTCTTCCGGGGTCGCCTTGCCGCCGAGCAGCTTCTGGATCTCGCTCTGCAGCAGGACCGAACCGGACGGCTCGCCGTAACGGAAATGGACCAGCATCAGGTAGGGGATCGAGTGCTTGTTGAGGTCGGCCACTTCGCCAAGCAGCGGGTCCTTGAACGTCACGCCGGGTACTGCCGAGATGTTGTTCAGATCGTTGGCGAACATCTGGCCGAATTCCTGGCTGGCGAGGAAATTCAGGAACTTGACTGCGGCTTCCTGGTTCTTGCCCTTGGCATTGGCCGCGTAGCCGCCGTCGAAATAGAGGGCGACGAGCTTCTCGTCCTCGGCCTTGAGACCGGGAGCGGCGAAGATGCCCATCTTCATGCTGGGGTTCTGCTTCTTGAAGTTGGCAAGCTCGTAGGAGCCGCCGACGAACATGCCGGCCATGCCGGAGGAGAAGAGCTGCTGGGCGGAAGCGTAATCGAGACCGATGAAGCCGTCCGGGAAATATTTGGTGATTTCCTTAAGCTTGGTGAGGGCTCCCACATACCGCTTGTCGGTGAAGTCCGCCTTGCCGGCCATCAGGTCGTCGTAGAAACCGCGACCCATGATCGAGGAGACGAGCCCGCCGACCACGACTTCGTTCTGCCAGGCGGTCGCCGTGCCGTTGGCAAACGGCATGACGCCGGCGGCCTTCAGCTTTTCGGATGCCTTGATGAAGTCATCCCAGCTTTGCGGCTCGCCCAGACCGTTCTTGTCGAAGATGTCCTTGTTGTAGATGACCAGCATGGTCTGGCTGGCGAAGGGAACGGCGTAGGTGGTCTTGTTCGAACGCATCGTTTCCGAGGCAAGCGCCGGCGCCGTGAAGGTCGAGAGCGCCGGGACATTGGTCTTGTCGAGCGCCAGGAGGTAACCGCCGCTCGCGACCGTTTCCATGCCGCCATAGGTGCGGGTGAACATCAGGTCCGGTCCCGAACCGCCGGCAAGCGCGGTCGATAGGATGGTGTTGTAGTTCGTGGCTTCGAACGTTTCGAACTTGACGGTGATGCCCGGGTTCTTCGCCTCGAACGTGGAGATGAATTTCTGGTACTGCGCCTTGTCCTCCTGGCGCCAGCTCCAGAAAGTCAACTCCTGCGCCATCGCCGGCAAAGCTGTCGCCAGGGCTCCCAAGGCTACTATCGTGCTGCAAACTAGCTTTTTCATCTGGTTCCATCCTCTTGGTATTTATAGGAGACGAAAGTGCTTTCAGGCCGCCAACCTCTCCTCGTCGCACGGCTGAAATAGTGGATTTCCTCCGGGGCGACGGCGATCACGACCGGCGTGTCCGGAGGCAGATCGACTGAGGCGGACGACCGGATGCCGACCAGCGTACCGTCGCCGAGGCGCACATAAACATACGTGTTCTCGCCCAGATATTCCGTATAGACGACGCTGCCCTTGAAACCCTCGGCGCTCTCGTCGGTGGTGACCATCATCGCATCCGGCCGGACGCCGATGACGAGATCCCGCTCGTCCGACTGCGGCAGGCGCGACACGTTGACCGATCCCGCTCCGGCAAGCCCCAGTTGATTGCCGCTGCGCTCAACATCGAGGAGCGACATGCGCGGCGAGCCGATGAAGGTGGCGACGAATGTATTAGCCGGCCGCTCGTAAAGCTCGCGCGGGCTTCCGAACTGTTCCACCTTGCCATTGTTCATGACGACGATGCGGTCGGCAAGCGTCATGGCCTCCACCTGGTCGTGGGTGACATAGATGGTCGTCCCGCCGATTTCGCGATGAAGCCTGGCGATTTCCAGGCGCACGTCGGAGCGCAGCGCCGCGTCGAGGTTGGAAAGCGGCTCGTCGAGAAGCAGCACTTTCGGCTTTCTGACCAGCGCCCGGCCGATCGCGACACGCTGGCGCTGGCCGCCGGACAGTTCCCGCGGCTTGCGCTTCAGCAACGGATCGAGGCGTAGCATCTTCGAAGCTTCCGCGATGCGCCTTTCGACTTCGTCCTTCTCAAGGCCCATCAGCCGGGCGCCGAATGCCATGTTTTCGTAGACATCCATATGCGGGTAGAGCGCATAGGACTGGAAGACCATGGCGATGCCGCGGCGCGACGGCGCGACCTCGTTCATCCTGCGGTCGTCAAGATGAAATTCGCCGGAGCCGATCGTGTCGAGGCCGGCGATCAGTCTCAGCAGCGTGGACTTTCCGCATCCCGACGGGCCGACGAACACGACGAATTCCCGATCGGAAATCTCAAGGTCGATGCCGTGCAACACGTCTGTGGATTTGAAGCTTTTCTTGATGCCGCTGAGGGTCATTCGAGCCATGCCGAAACTCCGTGCTCGTCAATTCAAAGTCTGCTCGGCGGCAAGTGCCGCAAGCAATTTAGCCGTTTCAGCCGGATCACGATGGAGGATGCAATGCTGCCATCCGACCTCGCGTGCGGCCGCGACGTTTTCCGCGATGTCATCGATGAAGAAGACATCCTTCTCGGAACATCCTTCCTCCTGCGATACCGTCTGGAAAATCGCGGGATCCGGTTTCTCAAGGCCCATTTCATGGGACAGGTATTCGCGATCGAAATAACCGGAGCCCAGAAGGTTCTCGCTGATATAGCGCCAGTGGATCGTCTGATTGTTGCTGAGGCACACCACCCGATGGTCTTGCCGGAGCCTGCGGACAAAATCGATGAAGTCGTCGAAGCCTTCCGCGACATAGGCACGTTCGGCTTCGTAGACGCTTTCGGACGGCACATCGAATAGCTTGGCAAGCGCCTGGACGTAGTCGGGCTCCGTCGAACGCCCCAGGCGGAAATCGCGGAAGATTGCTTCCGGAACGTCGCCATAGCGCAGAGAAGGGCTCGCGCTGCCAAGCTTGGATACGGCGCGGTCGCGCGATGCCGGATCGAGCTTCACGAACACGCCGCCAATATCGAAAATGAAGAGTTTTTCGCGTTTCTTCATGAGCCGGCTCGATGCCACTCCCTTACCCTTAAGCGTTAACAACCTATTAGATAATTCCGCTCTGTCAATTAAGTGTGGAATTTTTATTCGTACCGCCTGATTTCAACAGGCTCATCTTCGGCAGCCTTCACTTTCGTGGGGAGAAAACCGCGGGCATTACGGGGAATCGGGATTAAAAACAGGCGATAGACCTTCAACTTGCGGGGATCGAGCCGTGATCCGGGTCTCCCTTGTGAGTGGCAAATGGAATATAAAATTCGTTCGATTGTTGCTGTCGGGAATTTTCTATCCTAATCATTTTTGACGGCCAGGATTGCCAACCAAAAGACCGCAGGGACGGTGGATATGATGACGGAAACTGGCGACAGCGAAACTGGGATTGCGGCAGAACGCGCGTTCGGGCTGGTGCGGGCGGCGGTCGATGCGGGTCGTCTTCCCGGCGGGGTCCTTGGTATTATCGACCGAAGCGGCAGCCGGACCGTTCTCGTTCACGGCAGCGCCCAGATCTTTCCCGATCGCAGGCCGATGGCGCGCGACACCTGGTTCGACCTGGCCTCGCTCACCAAGGTGATCTTCACGACGACGAGGATCTTGCGCCTGGCGGTGGCGGGTGTGATCGATCTCGATGCCCCGCTGACCTCGGTCATCCCGGATTTCCGTCAGCAGGATATGAGCGCCTGGGAGCGGCAGGTGACGTTCCGTCAATGCCTCGGCCACCAGACCGGTTTTCCGGCGACCACCCCGCTTTATATTCAGGGTTTGTCGCCGCATCTGCTGAGAACCTTCATCCTTCAGCGCGAGTGGCCGAAGGGCGACAGCGTCTATTCCGACATGAATTTCATCCTGCTTGGGCTGGCGCTCGAGCGGCTGATGGGCGAGGGGATCAGAGACATGCAGGCTGGACCGGGATTTGCGTTCTCCGCACCGTTCGAACTTTCCGCGGCCACCGAGCAATGCCCCTGGCGGCAGCGCATGATCTGCGGCGAGGTTCATGACGAGAATTGCGCCGCGCTCGGCGGCGCCGGTCACGCCGGCCTTTTCGGGACCGCAGACGCCGTGCTCGATTTCGCGGCCAGTCTCCTGGACGGCGACGCCAAGGAGATCCCGTCGTCCGACTGATGCGGGAGCCTCTATCCGAACGGAGAGCCCATGGCTGGGAGCGGCGCTATGCCGGATGGCCGGGCGGAGACGGTTGCAGTGCTGCCGCCATCGGCCATACCGGCTTTACCGGGACAGGCCTCTGGATCGATTTCGAACGCGGGCGAGCCTGGACGCTTCTCACCAATCGCATCCATCCGACGCGCCATTTCGACAGCGGGATTTTCGACCTGCGCCGCCAGGTCGGCGATGCGGTCTGTGCTTCTTAAAGCCTCTCCGCGAGCCTCCGCATCTGTTCGATCGGGCGACCGGACAGATGCGTGATCGCGGCGGACGTTACGCCGCGACCGCCTGAGCGGGCGCCTTGGCGCCGGTCATGAAGGCGACCGCGTCGGACATCGTGTATTCCTTCGGATCGATCACGGTCAGTCGTCTTCCGAGCCGATGGATGTGAATGCGGTCGGCCACTTCGAAGACATGCGGCATGTTATGCGAGATCAGCACGATCGGGATGCCGCGCGAGCGTACGTCGAGGATAAGTTCCAGAACTTTCCGGCTTTCCTTGACACCGAGTGCGGCGGTCGGTTCATCGAGAATGATGACCTTGGAGCCGAACGCTGCGGCACGGGCTACCGCCACGCCCTGACGCTGGCCGCCCGACAGGGTTTCGACGGCCTGGTTGATGTTCTGGATCGTCATCAGCCCGAGTTCGGTGAGCTTGTCTCTCGCCTGCTTTTCCATCGTCGGACGATCGAGCATGCGGAACCACTGGCCGAGCACGCCCTGTTTGCGGATTTCCCGGCCGAGAAACATGTTGTCGGCGATGGACAGGGCAGGCGAGAGTGCGAGGTTCTGGTAGACGGTCTCAATGCCTGCATCGCGTGCTTCAAGCGGGGACTTGAACTGCACCGCCCGGCCTTCCAGCGTGATCTCGCCTTCGTCGGGTCGCACCGCGCCTGAAATCGCCTTGATCAGGGAGGATTTGCCGGCGCCGTTGTCACCGATGACGGCAAGGATTTCTCCGGGATAGAGATCGAAGTCGGCGTTGTCGAGGGCGGTTACGCGTCCATAACGCTTGACCAGGCCCCGGGCTGTGAGAATGGGTTCAACGCTCATGATTACACCGAGACCTTTCTGATCCACTGATCGATGGCGACGGCGGCGATGATCAGCCAGCCGGTCAGCATGACTTTCCATTGGGGGTCGGCGCCGAGCATGTTGAGCCCCATCGACATGACGCCGACCAGCATGGCGCCGAACAGAGTGCCGAGGATGGAGCCGCGGCCGCCGAATAGGGATATACCGCCGATCACCGTCGCGGTGATCGCTTGCAGATTGTAGTCGGTTACCGCGGAGGAGGGGATATCGAACCGTTGCGGCCGATCGAGACCCAGGCGGCGAAGGCGGCGATGATCCCGGCGATCGTATAGACGCTCAGCAGAACCTTGCGGGTCTGGATACCGGAGAGCTTTGCCGCTTCCGGGTCGTCTCCTACGGCATAAACATGCCTTCCCAGGCCGTATGGTTAAGGATGTACCAGAGGACCGCCACGAGCAGGACCATGGCGATGACGCCAAGCGTCAGGATGGCGCTGCCGACCCTGAAATTGAGAGCGAAGAGATGGAGGAGCGCTGCCTTTTCATCTACGTCGGTGTCGCGGATCGTCTCGTTGGCGGAATAGATGAAATTCGTCGCCATGATGATGTTCCAGGAGCCGAGCGTCACGATGAACGGCGGCAGCCTCATGACCGCGACGAGGAACCCGTTGAAAAATCCGCAGACGCCGCCCGTGATCAGGCCGGCCAGGATGGCGATGCCGGTGGGCATGCCGTAGGTGACGGCGAAATTGCCCATGATGACGGCCGAAATAACCATCACCACCCCGATCGAGAGATCGATGCCGGCAGTGAGGATGATCAGCGTCTGGGCGGCGCCGAGAATGCCGACCACAGCGATCTGCTGGAGGATCAGCGTCAACGTGTAGGATGAGAAGAAGCGCCCGCCGATGGCGATGCCGAAGATGATGATGGACAGGATCAATACGATCAGCGGCACGGCAGCGGGTGTCGAATGCAGAAAATGCTGCGCGCGTTTTAAGAGAGAGACGTCCTGGCTCTCGAACGAGGCGACGTTTTTGTCGCTGCCGTCGAGAACACGCTCGAATTCCTGTGTTCCGCTCATGTTTCCTCCTCCGCGCGCCGAATGCGCAGGAACCGTCCGTGGGGTTTGCCCGGTCTTGGCCGGTTTTTCCCAGCGGCGCATCGCTGGTCGAAAATGGCCGGGGATCTCGCCCCGGCCAGGATGGAGCTAGGTGGCGAGGATCAACCCCAGCACTTGGACGTACCTTCCTTGACGTCGATCGACTTGACGCCAGGTACGGGCTTGTCGGTGACCAGCGAGACACCGGTGTCGAAGAAGGACTTGCCTTCGGTCGGCTTCGGCTTTTCCTTGGTGTCGGCGAACTTCTTGATCGCTTCGATGCCGAGCGACGCCATCAGCAGCGGATATTGCTGCGAGGTGGCGCCGATCACGCCTTCCTTGACCGACTTGACCCTGGGCAACCGCCATCGACCGAGACGATCAGCACGTTCTTTTCCAGGCCGACGGCCTTCAGGGCCTGGTAGGCGCCGACGGCGGCTGGCTCGTTGATCGTGTGGATGACGTTGATGCCGGAATTCTTCTGGAGAAGGTTTTCCATGGCCTTGCGGCCGCCTTCCTCGTTGCCGTTGGTCACGTCGTGGCCGACGATACGTTTATCGGTTTCGTCACCGATTTTGTCCGGGTTCTTCGGGTCGATGCCAAAGCCGATCATGAAGCCCTGATCGCGCAGAACATCGACCGTCGGCTGGTCCGGGGTCAGGTCGAGGAAGCCGACCTTGGCGTCCTTGGCCTTGTCGCCCATGGTTTCCTTGGCCCACTGGCCGATCAGCTTGCCGGCGAGAAGGTTGTCGGTCGCGAACGTGGCGTCGGCGGCATTGATCGGATCGAGCGGGGTGTCGAGCGCGATGACGAGGACGCCGGCATCACGGGCCTTCTTGACAGTCGGCACGATGCCCTTGGTATCGGAGGCGGTGATGAGAATACCCTTGGCGCCGTCGGCAATGCAGCTTT
Source organism: Neorhizobium sp. EC2-8 (assembly GCA_045291535.1). Classification (GTDB taxonomy): domain Bacteria; phylum Pseudomonadota; class Alphaproteobacteria; order Rhizobiales; family Rhizobiaceae; genus Neorhizobium. The sequence goes on from CP147996.1 coordinate 399,738, forward strand.
CGATCGCCGCAACCTGGCTTTCGCTGTCACCATCGATCTTGCCTGCATAGGATTTCAGCGTCACGCCCAGTTCCTTGGCCTTGGCGGTCGCACCTTCCTTCATCTTGACGAAGAAGGGATTGGTATCGGTTTTGGTGATCAGGCAGGCGGATACCCCCGCGGCCTCGGCAGGGGCGGAAAATGCGACGCCGAGCACGAGGGCGCCGAATGCGGCGGACAATACGGATTTCTTCATGGTCTCCTCCCAGAGTTAAGACTGTCCGCCATGCGGACGAATGTTCAGGCGTGATGAAATGGGCACCGGTGCCACCGAGTTCGACAGGCGCCTCCTCCTAAGCCGTCCTGTGCCCTTTCATCTCTAATTAAGAACGAGTTGATTCATCTGTCAATAATTAATTCCGATTGAATTATTTATTTCTCATGCCATAGTCTGCCGAAATGGAGGTTCGGAATCTGACGGTGCGTGTCCATTATGCCTTGCGGGATGTTGCGGAATATCAAAAGGATACCCGTATTCCTGAATGAGCTGGCCACGTCGATTCGAGGCTTCTGGGAGGAAGAGCCAATGTCGGTTTCAGATAGCGTGGCGCAAGGCCATGCGCTGCTGGGCAATTTTACCGGCGGTTCAAACCAGGTGCGGGTGAGGGCCTATAACGAGCGGCTCGTGCTTTCGCTGGTGCGTCTGAACGGTTCCATGTCGAAGGCGGACATCACACGCCGCAGCGGGCTTTCGGCCCAGACCGTTTCGGTCATCATGCGGGCGCTCGAAAAGGACGGCCTTTTGCTGCGTGGAGAGCCGGTGCGCGGCCGGGTAGGGCAGCCTTCGGTGCCGATGCGCCTCAATCCGGATGCCGTTTATTCGTTCGGCGTGAAGATCGGCCGGCGCAGCGCCGACCTCGTGCTGATGGATTTCGTCGGCGATATCAGGCTGCAATATCACGAGACCTATGCCTATCCGCTTCCTGCAAAGATCATCGAGATCATCACCTCCGGCATTGCGCGGCTGGAAGGCCAGTTGAACGAGGTGCAGCGGGGCCGGATCGCCGGGATCGGGATCGCCGCACCCTTTGAACTCTGGAACTGGGCCGAGGAGGTGGGCGCTCCGCAAGGGGCTATGGAAATCTGGCGCGGGATCGATCTGCAGGCGGAAATCGCCGGCCGTGTCCAGCATGCGGTCTATCTGCAGAACGATGCGACCAGCGCCTGCGGCGCAGAACTGGTGTTCGGCGTCGGCCCGTCCTATCCGGATTTCGTGTATTTCTTCATCGGGTCGTTCATCGGCGGCGGCATCGTCCTGAATTCGGCGATTTTTTCCGGGCGGACCGGAACCGCCGGCGCGGTGGGGCCGCTTCCCGTGCGCGGCAAGGATGGCGAGACGCGCCAGTTGCTGGATATCGCCTCGATCTTCGTTCTGGAGAATCTTCTCAAAGAACGAAACATCGATCCGCAGCCGCTCTGGTATTCCGCCAACGACTGGATCGATTTCGGCGAACCGCTCGACCTATGGATCCGGCAGACCGCGAACGCGCTTGCCCAGGCAATCGTCGCGGCAGCCTCGATCATCGATTTTGGCGCGGCGGTGATCGATGGCGGTTTTCCGGCCTGGGTTCGCCAGCGCATTGTCGCCTCGACCATCGAGGCCGTAGCACGGCTCGATCTCCAGGGCGTCATCATTCCGGATATCATCGAGGGAATGGTCGGCTCCCAGGCGCGGGCGATCGGCGGCGCCAGCCTGCCGATCTTTGCCAAATATCTCACCGACCAGAATGTGCTTTTCAAAGACCTGCGGGAAATGCCCGCAGGCTCATAGGCTCATAGGCTCATAGGCTCATAGGCTATTGGCTGTCGGTCTGATTCGCTCAATCCCGGCACCGTTTCATTTTCCTCGGCGGAGAATGTCGCCTCAGCGGCCCTTGGCCTGGCGCCACCGGGCGAAGTCGGTCTTGGTTTCCTCCTTGGTCGCCGGGTAGAGGCCGATGATCGAGCGGCCGCCTAGCACTTCCTCGGTGACGAAGTCCTCGAACGCGGTCATCTCGACCACTTCGTCGGCGATCTCGTCGGCGATATGAGCCGGGATGATGACGACGCCTTCATTGTCGCCGACCACCACATCGCCCGGCCAGACGGCAATGTCGCCGCAGCCGATCGGCACGTTGATGTCGAGCGCCTGGTGCAGGGTGAGATTGGTCGGGGCGGACGGGCGGTTGTGATAGGTCCGGATGCCGAGCTCGGCGATTTCGGGGCTATCGCGAAAACCGCCGTCTGTGACCACGCCGGCGACGCCGCGCACCATCAGGCGCGAGACGAGGATTGAGCCAGCCGAGGCGGCGCGCGGATCCTTGCGGCTGTCCATGACCATGACGTGGCCGGGCGGGCACTGCTCGACGGCGGCGCGTTGCGGATGTTGCGGGTTCTGGAACACCGAAAGCTGGTTCAGGTCCTCGCGCGCCGGGATGTAACGCAGCGTGAAGGCCTGGCCGACCATGTTTTTCGGCTTCTGGGAGAGCGGCCGGACATCCTGGATGAACTGGTTGCGCAGGCCGCGCTTGAAGAGCGCGGTGCAGATCGTCGCGCAGCTGACGCCCTCGTATTTTTTGCGGGTGGTTTCGGAAAGAACGTAATCGGTCATGGGGTCTCCGCTCGGAAATGCCGGGATCAGAAAATGTCGGGCTCGCCGGCGGTCGCGCCGAATTGCCGTTCGAGGAAGTCGAAATCGCAGCCTTCGTTGGCTTGCTTGATGTGCTTCGAAAACATCCAGCCGTAGCCACGTTCGTATTTGTCGGCAGGCGCCACCCATTCAGCGCGGCGCTTGGCGAGGGTCGCCTCATCGACCAGCATGTCGATCGAACGGTTCGGCAGGTCGGCGCGGATGATGTCGCCGGTGTGCACCAGCGACAGCGGCCCGCCGATATGCGCTTCGGGCGCCACATGCAGGATGCAGGCCCCATAGCTCGTGCCGGACATGCGGGCATCCGAAATGCGCAGCATGTCGCGAAAACCCTGTTTCAGGATCTTCTTCGGGATCGGCAGCATGCCCCATTCCGGCATGCCGGGACCGCCCTTCGGGCCTGCATTGCGCAGGATCAGCACGTGGTCGGGGGTGACGTCCAAGTCCTCGCGGTCGATCATCGCCTTCATTTCGGGATAGCTGTCGAAGACGAGGGCCGGGCCTTCATGCACCCGAAGCCGGGGTTCGCAGGCGGAGGGTTTCATGACGCAGCCATCCGGCGCGAGATTGCCCTTGAGCACGGCAAGCGAACCCTCGTGGTAGATCGGATTGGACAGCGGGCGGATGACGTCGCTGTTGTAGACCTCGGCGCCCTTCAGCGTCTCTCCGAGAGGAAGCCGCTGACGGTCATGGCGTCGAGCTTGAGGAGGTCCCTGATCTCCGACATCAGGGCGCGCAAGCCCCTGCATAATAGAAATCTTCCATAAGGTATTTGTCGCCTGACGGGCGGATGTTGGCGACGACCGGCGTCGTGCGCCCTGCCTTGTCCAGATCGTCCAAAGTCAGCGGTACGCCGGCGCGGCGGGCCATCGACAGGAGATGCACGACCGCATTGGTGGAACAGCCGGTCGCCATGGCGACCGTCGTGGCATTGTGAACGGCGTCCGGCGTGATGATCTTGTCGGGCGTCAGGTCGTCCCAGACCATTTCGACGATCCGTCGGCCGCAGCGGGTGCTCATGCGGATGTGGTTGACGTCTGCGGCGGGAATCGAGCTCGCTCCGGGGAGGGTGAGGCCGAGCGATTCGGCGATTGCGGTCATGGTGCTGGCGGTGCCGAAGGTCATGCAATGGCCGTAGGAGCGGGCAATCCCTTCCTCGACGCCGGTCCATTGTTCCTCGGAAATCGTGCCGGCGCGGCGCTCGTCCCAGTATTTCCAGGCATCCGAGCCCGAGCCCAGCCATTCGCCCTTGTAATTGCCGCGCAGCATCGGGCCTGCGGGCAGGAAGATCATCGGGAAACCGGCGCTGATGGCGCCCATGACGAGGGCAGGGGTGGTCTTGTCGCAGCCGCCCATCAGCACGGCGCCATCGACCGGATGGGCGCGCAACAATTCCTCGGCCTCCATGGCGAGGAAATTACGGTAGAGCATGGAAGTCGGCTTCAATGCGCTTTCGGAGAGCGACTGCACCGGCAGTTCGACCGGGAAGCCGCCCGCCTGCAGCACGCCGCGTTTCACATGTTCGACGCGATCCTTGAAATGGGCGTGGCAGGCATTGAGATCGGACCACGTGTTGAGGATGGCGATGATCGGTTTCTTGCCCCAATCCTTCTCGTCATAACCCATCTGCATCATGCGGGAGCGATGTCCCGACGAACGGAGATCATCCGGCGCGAACCAACGGGCGCTGCGGAGATCGGCTGCTTCCTTTGTCATGCTTTCTCTTCCAGAAATCCTGCCATCATTCCGGGATCGATCATGCTTCGATCACGGGGACGGAGCTCCTCCCGCCCGGCGCCAACTTAAACACGGTTCGCATAAATTGATATATCAAGTTTCAGATTTCTATCTTGATATATCAAATTTCAGATGTTAGACCGGCGCCGAGACTGAGGACGGAGGATGTGAATGGAAGGCGATGACGCGCTTCTGCCAGTGGAGCCGGTTTTCTTGAAAAGCCTGCGCGACCACGTTTATGGCCTGGTGCGTGATGCCATTCTCGCCGGTCGTCTGAAGGCTGGAGAAAAGCTCAATGAGCGCCACCTCGCAGGCCAGGCTCGGCATCAGCACGACGCCGCTGAAGGAGGCTTTGCGCGTACTCGAGGCCGAGGGGCTGGTGCGATCGGAGCCCCGGCGCGGGATCTACATCACCTTCAATGCGGGCCAGGCGGAAGAGATGATGCTGGCGCGTGCCGCGCTCGAAAGCATGATCGCGCGCCAGGCCGCCAAGCGGGTGAGGGATGAGGACGTGGCCCTGATGCGCGAGCTCATCGTCGAGATGCGGGCCGGCCTCGAGACCGTGGACGTGCTGCAGCTCATCGCTCTCAACGAGCGTTTCCACAACGTCATCCATGAAGCATCCGGTTGCAGCTATCTGCGTCGCCTGCAGGGCGGCCAGAACATCTACACCCATGCGGCCCGCCTCAGCGTGCTCTCGGAAGAGCGAGAGCGCTTCCTGGCGGTCGAGGAGCATGAGGCCATCGCCAACGCGATCGCTGCCCGCGAGCCTGATCTCGCCGAGCGGTTGATGCGCGACCATGTCATTCGCTCGGGCGAGAAGCATCTCCTTCGGGTTTAGCAAGTTGGGAGTTAGGGAAACGGACATGAATATCCGCGACTACAAGCGCGCCCTCATGGGCATTTCGGGCGTCCACGTGACTGCCTATGACAATGAGGGGGCGATCGATCCCCAGGTGACCGGCAAGGTCATCCGTCGCATTGCCGATGCAGGTATTCACAACATCGTCTGCGGCGGCAATACCGGCGAGTTCTACAGCCTCCAGCATGAGGAGGTCCTTCGCCTGCAGGCGATCTGTGTTGCGGCCGTCGATGGCAGGACGGCTGTCACCGCGGCCGCTGGCCGTTCGGTCGGCGAGGCGATCGCGACCGCCAAGGCGGCCAGGCGTGAAGGCGCTCAGGGCGTGATGGTCCATCACCCGCTAGATCCATTCGCGGCCCCCATTCGCAGGCGGACTATTTCATCGCCATCGCGGAAGCATCCGAACTGCCGCTCGTCGCCTATGTCCGGTCCAATGCGATCGCCGTCGATGATCTCGCCCGCATCGCGACCCACCCGAATATCGCCGGCGTCAAGTTCGCCTCGACTGACATGATGCTGTTTTCCGAATGTGTGCGGGCGACCGAAGGCACCGACGCGATCTGGATCTGCGGCCTCGCGGAAGGGTGGGCGGCACCTTTCTATGCGCTCGGCGCCAAAGGGTTCACGTCCGGCCTCGTCAATGTCGATCCGGCCCGGTCGCTGGCGATCTGGCATGCGCTCGAAGCGGGCGATTATGCCAGGACGCGGGCACTGGTCGCCAAGATCGCCGGCTTCGAAATGCTGCGCACCAAGTTCAACAACGGCGCCAATGTCACCGTCGTCAAGGAGGCTTTGGCCTTGCGTGGCGAAAACCTCGGGCCGGTGCGCCTGCCGGGCCTGCCGGCGCTCGATGCGGCCGACCGCAATCGCCTCGAACAGATTCTGAAGAGCTGGGAGACGGTCGCTGCCTGAGCGGCCAAGCAAAAGCCTCGCGAATACCGGCGTGCCTGGCGCCGGAGTGGATCAAGCCAGACATTTAGTGGAGGAGCTTTAAATGAACTCGAAATTCTCGCGCCGTGGATTCCTCGGAGTCGCGGCTGCCGGCACCGCGGCAGTCACCTTGTCTTCGATCCGCGCCATGGCGGCGGGCCTGCCGCTGCCGAAGTCGCCGGTGACGCTCAACATCGTCGATGCGGCCGGCAATCTTGCGCTGACCCAGCCGGCCTTCGACGCCTATGCGGCGGCAAAGCCGAACCTCGTATCCCGCATGACCTTCAACAAGGCGACCTCTCCCGAGTTGCCCGGCAAGATCAAGGCCCAGCAGACTGCCAAGCGTCTCGACATCGACGTCGTCATCATTGGTCCGGATGCCCTTTCGGCCGGCCTTGCCCAGGACATGTGGGTCGATTTCGGCTCGATGAAGGATACCGGCCTGCCGGATCTGAAGTCTATCTATCTCGAGCCCGCCTATCGCATGCAGGAACTCTCGAAGGGCCGCGGCGTGACGATCAGCTACTATCCGTCCGGCCCGCTGATCGGCTACATGCCGAGCAAAGTGAAGACGGTGCCGAAGACGGCCGAGCAATTGCTCGACTGGACGAAGCAGAACAAGAACAAGTTCATCTATGCGCGTCCTGCCAATTCCGGTCCGGGTCGTACCTTCCTGATGGGCCTGCCCTATCTCCTCAAGGACAGCAATCCGAAGGATCCGGTCAAGGGCTGGGACAAGACCTGGGCCTACCTCAAGGAACTGCACAAGAACATCGAATATTACCCGGCCGGCACCGGCGCCCTGATGAAGGAATTCGGCGAGGGCACCCGCGACATGACCGTCACCACGACCGGCTGGGATATCAATCCGCGCGTTCTCGGCGTCGTGCCGAAGGAAGCGGCCGTCGGCACGCTCGAAGGCTTCCACTGGGTTTGCGACGCGCATTACCTCAGCGTTCCGAAGGGCATTTCCGACGACAAGCTGGCAGTCATCCTGGACATGATGGCGTTCATGCTGCAGCCGGCACAGCAGGCCTATACCTACGACCAGGGCTATTTCTATCCGGGTCCGGCGGTCAAGGACGTGCCGCTCTCCATGGCTCCGAAGGCAAGCCAGGATGCGATCGCCGAATTCGGCCGCAAGGAATATGACGACTGGATCAAGAACAACCCGGTCGAACTGCCTCTCGAGCCGGAAGCGCTCGTTGCCGCCTTCCGCCGCTGGGACGAAGACGTCGCAGCAGTCGCGAAATAATTTCAGAACGCTCAAGACAAGCATGGCCTGCGCAGTGCGGGGCCATGCTCATCCATGATGATGAGGTCGATTGATGCAGCTCGCATCCATGCCATTCAGTGAAATCCGTCTCGACCGAATGAGCCGCTCATTCGGTGCGTTGAACGCGCTGCGCGAAATCACGCTTTCCATCAAGAAGGGCGAATTCATCGCTCTGCTCGGCCCCTCCGGCTGCGGCAAGTCTACGGCGCTCAACTGCATCGCCGGCCTGCTCGCCACCACCGGCGGCGGTATTTATATCGATGACAAACGCATCGACCAGTTCAAGCCCGAGGATCGCGGCTTCGGCATGGTCTTCCAGAATTATGCGCTGTTTCCGCATATGAGCGTGCGCCAGAACATCGGCTTCGGACTGAAGATGCGCGGCCGGCCAAGGGCGGAGATCGACACCAAGGTCGATGAGGCTTTGGCGCTCGTGCGTCTCCAAGGCCAGGCGGAAAAACTCCCCGGTCAGCTTTCGGGCGGCCAGCAGCAGCGCGTCGCGATCGCCCGCGCGATCGTCATAGAACCGCCGCTGGTGCTGATGGACGAGCCGCTTTCCAACCTCGACGCCAAGCTGCGCCTCGAAATGCGCGCTGAAATCCGCCGCATCCACAACCAGATGAAGGCGACCACCATTTACGTCACCCACGACCAGGACGAGGCGCTGTCGCTCGCCGATCGGATCGTGGTGCTGCGTGACGGGAGCATCCGCCAGGTGGGAACGCCGCATGAACTCTACGACAGGCCGGCGCATCTGGATGTGGCCGAATTCATGGGGTTCCGCAACCGGTTCGTCGGCAAGGTCGTGTCCCGCGAAGGTGAGCGGGCGACCGTTTCCGCCGGTTCGTTTTCCGTATCGGGCACTGTTTCCGAAAATCTTCAGCCGGGCGCTTCCGCGGCTCTTGCCGTGCGTCCCGACGACCTGACGGTCGTCGATCAGGGATCGGGCGGGATACCGGTGACCGTCGAGGCGATGGAATATCGCGGCCGCGAGTATGTGGGTATCGCCCGCACCGCCGACGGGCTGGAGATCGTCTTCCATGCCGACCGGATGACGGCTCCGGGCAGTGCGATCACGCTGTCGCTCGATCCGTCCCGCGCACTCGTGTTTCCGGCCTGAGGTGCGCTGATGTCCCGAACCATCGACACCGGTCTCACCTCCCTTCGCCAGAAGCTCGCGCTTCGCGGCATAGACGGGGTCACGCTCCTCATCCTGCCGTCCGTGCTCTTCCTGCTGGGGATCTTCATCTACCCGTTTTTCTACGGGCTGATGCTGTCCTTCACGCCGATCCGGGAAGGCGGCATGTTTGCCAACTACGTCGCGTTCTTCTCCGATCCCTATCTCTACAACACGATCGGCGCGACCCTGCGTCTCGCCGTGCCGGTGACGATCCTCTGTGTCGCGTTTGCGGTTCCGGTCGCCATGCGTGTCCGGCTGATGAAGCGCCAGCGGCTCCTGACCACCATTCTCGTTCTGCCGATCACCCTCGGCACGGTTCTGGTGGCGCAGGGCATGCTGAACTATCTCGGCCCGCAGGGTTGGTTCAGCAGGACCCTGCTGCTGCTTCATCTCGTCGATTCACCGGTGAAGCTCACCAACAACTACTGGGGCGTCTTTCTCTCGCTCGTGGTCACCGTCTTCCCCTTCACCTTCCTGTTGACGCTTTCCTACGTGACCGGCATCGATCCGGCGCTCGAAAAGGCGGCGGCCACGCACGGCGCTTCGAGCGGCAGCGTTTCCGCCACGTCATGCTGCCGCTCCTGGTTCCGGGACTGGCGATTGCCTTCTGCCTTACCTTCGTTCAGGCCTTCGCGGTCTTCCCGTCCGCCGTCCTTCTCGGCGCCCCGTCGGGGCCGACGCGCGTCATTTCGATCGCCGCGGCACAGGCTGCCTTCGAGCAATATGATTTCACCATGGCTTCGGCGATCGCCATGATCATGGGCGTCGTGCAGCTCTGCATCGTGGTGATCGTGCTCGTTGTCCGAAACCTCTTCTACCGCGGCGCCACCAGTGGCGGGAAAGGCTAAAGAGATGATCCGGGATACATCCATCGGAGCCAAGCTCTGGATTACCGCCGTCTGGGCCGTGACGATCTTCTTCGTTCTCAACGTGCTCGCCATCATCGCCACCGTCGTCGTCTCGTCCTTCGGCACGCGCTGGCTCGGCACCTGGCTGCCGAACGCCTTCACCATCAACTGGTATGCGGCGGCCTGGCGGGAGTTCCAGCTCGGACAAGTCCTGCTCGTCACCTTCCAGATCGCATTCACGGTGGTCTTCCTGTCGGGCGTGCTCGGCGTGACGGCGGCCTATGCGATGGCGCGCCGGGATTTCCCGGGAAAACGCATCGTCATGCTGCTTTTCCTGCTGCCGCTGCTGGTCCCGCCGATCACTTTCGGCATTCCGCTTGCGACCGTGCTCTACCAGATGGATGTCGGCGGCACCTTCTGGGGCGTGGTGCTTGCCAACCTGGTGCCGACGGTGCCCTTCGTCATCCTGGTGATGATCCCCTTCATCGAGCAGATCGATCCGAAGGTGGAGGCGGCAGCCCGTGTCTTCGGCGCCGGCACGTTCAAGCTGTTCATCTATGTGCTGATGCCGATGCTGGTTCCGGGCATTCTCGCCTCGCTGCTGCTCGTGCTGGTGCGCACCGTCGCGATGTTCGAGCTGACCTTCCTGACGGCCGGCCCGACCAGCCAGACGCTTGTTGTCTCGCTTTATTACTCGGTCTTTGCCGCAGGCGTCCGCGCCGTTCAGTCGATCGACGCCATGGCCGTCATCTATATGGTCTCGACGCTCGTCTGGCTGCTCGTCGCGCTGCGCTTCGTCAACCCGACCCAGATCGTCGCCCGCGGCAACCAGTCCGCCGCCGCTCATTGATCCCGCGTTCACCCGGATAGTCCCATGAAAATCACCGCGCTCGAAACTGTTCAGCTTCCCAGCCTCAACAATATCATCTGGCTTCGCATCCACACCGACGAGGGCATCATCGGCCTCGGCGAGACTTTTCGAGGAGCCGATGCAGTCGCGACCTATCTCCATGCGGAAGTCGCGCCGGCACTGATCGGCAAGAACCCGCTGGAGATCGATCGCATTTCCAAACAGCTGACCGAAACCTATGTGGGTTTCCGCTCCTCCGGCGTCGAAATTCGCGCCGCATCCGCCGTCGACATCGCGCTGTGGGATATTTTCGGCAAGGTTACCAACCAGCCGATCCACCAGCTTCTCGGCGGCCTGTCGCGGCCTTCGATCCGTACCTACAATACCTGCGCCGGCTATTCCTATAACAGCCGAGGTTCGCGTCGTTACATCGGCGATGCCGACAAGCCGCAGGGGCCGTACGACGATCAGGTGGCTTTCACCAACGATGCGGGGGCGCTCGCAGAAAGCCTGCTGTCCGAAGGCATCACCGCCATGAAGATCTGGCCGCTCGATCCTTTTGCAGTCGCCAGTGGTGGAAATTTCATTCACCGGGACGACCTTCAGAAGGGTCTTGAGCCGTTCCGCAAGATCCGCGATGCCGTCGGCGACAAGATGGAAGTGATGGTCGAGCTGCATTCGATGTGGGACCTGCCTTCGGCGCTGGCGATCGCCCGCGAGATGAAGGAATTCCGTCCGTTCTGGATGGAAGACCCGATCAAGATGCAGGACACTGAGGCGTTGACGATCTATGCGCAGCGGTCCGGCCTGCCGGTCTGCGCCAGCGAGACGCTCGCGACCCGTGCCCAGTTTGTCGAACTGCTGCGCAAGAATGCCGTCGATTATGTGATGCTGGACATTTCCTGGTGCGGGGGCCTCAGCGAAGCAAAGAAGATCGCCACCATGGCCGAAGCCTTCCAGCGGCCGATCGCGCCGCATGACTGCACCGGCCCGGTCGTCTTCACCGCCTCGATCCATCTGGCCCTCAATGCGCCGAACGCAGTCTTCCAGGAGTCGGTACGCGCCTATTATTCGACCTGGTACCGGGATCTCGTCACCGTCATGCCACGTATCGAGAACGGCCAGATCTATCCGTTCGAGGGAGCGGGCCTCGGGCTGGAGCTCAGCGACTACGTGCTCGGCAATCCCGACGTCGTCCGCCGAACCACCGGGATCAGCGACCTGTGATCCGCTTTGAGCCGATCGAAGGGCTTAGCCTTGGGCTTGGCGAAAGCCCTGTCTGGGACGAAAGGCGCAATCTCGTCTTTCTCTGCGATATCCCGACCGGCCGGCTCCTGGCGATCCGGCTCGGCGAGGGCCTCGTCGCCGAATGGGTCCTCGGCGCCAATGTCTGTTCGGCGGGTCTCTGCGAAAGCGGCCGGCTGGTCGTGTCATTGACCCGCGAGATTATCCTCTTCGATCCCGACACCGGCGAGCGCCAGACGCTCGCGCATCTCGAAGGGGAACTTGAGACCAACCGGCTGAACGACGGCAAGGTGGGTCCCGACGGCGCCTTCTGGGTCGGCACGACGGACCAGCGGTCGGAGCGTCAGCCTGTCTGTTCGCTCTACCGCATAGGTGCGGATGGAAATCTCGTTCGCAAGAAGAGCGGTCTGGTGATCTCGAACGGGCTTGCCTGGTCTCCCGACGGCGCAACCATGTATCATTCGGATTCCGGTGGCCAGTGGATCGAGCGGCATGACTTCGATACTGCGACGGGAGAAATGGGCGAAGGCGTCCGGATCGCGACGCCCGGCGAAGCGGACGGGCGGCCGGATGGCGGCGCGACCGATATCAACGGCTTTTACTGGAGCGCCGGGGTTTCGGCCGGCTGCATCAACCGTTATTCACCTCAAGGCGTGGTGGTCGGCAAGTATCCGTTGCCGATTGCGACACCGACCATGCCGTGTTTTTGCGGTCCCGACCTGAAGACGCTGCTCGTTACCTCGCACCGTTATCTTCCACCGGAGAGGCTTCGAGCCTATCCTTTGAGCGGCGCGGTGCTGGTCGCGCCTTTGCCGGTCGCCGGGGTGCCGATCGCGCGTATGAAAGGATTTTGACCGTGAGTTTCGACAAGGTCGATAAGATCAATGACTGACGATTCCATCTACAGGCTAACGTCGGACTGTTGCAAACTGGTTGTCGATGCTGCTCACGGTGCGAGCCTCACCTCCTTCCAATGGCGCAAGCCGGATGGCGAATGGTTCGAGATCCTGCATTCCTGTCCGCCGGCACAGGTCGCCCTGACCGGCGGGTCCTTCATCATGGCACCGTTTGCCAATCGGCTTGATGCCGGCCGTTTCCAGAGCCCCGATGGACCGGTCGAAATTCCGCTCAACCGGCCGGAGCAGAACATGGCGCTGCACGGATTTTCCCGCGACCGGGCCTGGCAGATCGCTGAAGCCACGGAAAGCACGTTGACGCTGGTCGATGATTTCGCCGACGGGGCGATCCCGTTCGCTTATCGATTGGTGCAGCATATCTCGGTCGGCCCGGATGGCGCCGAGCTATCGTTGTCCCTGACCAACACCGCGGATCGCACGCTTCCCTACGGAATGGGTTTTCATCCCTGGTTCCGGAAGGACGAGGAGACCTGGCTGAGCTTCGAGGCCGAGACCGGTTTCAGCCGCGACCAACGGGGCCTTCCGACCGGGCCTGTTCCAGCCGACACGGGACCGCCTTTCGCCCGGGGCCTCGATACCTCGAAGATGCCATGGTTCGACGGGCATTTTTCCGGATGGACCTCACGGCGGGCTGTCGTCGAGTGGAGGCAGGCCGGAGTGGCCATGACGCTTTCGGCGACCGGTGCACTGACCAACCTGCATGTCTATGTGCCCGATGATCGACCCATCCTGTGCGTCGAACCCGTCAGCCACGTTCCGGATGTCCATAATCGACGCCAGCTGGCCGACTACGGCGATCTCGCATGGCTGCCTGCCGGGGAGGCGATCGAAGGCTCCATGATTTTCCAGCTCGCCTGAGCGGCAGGAAACAAAGCCGCCGCTTCGAGTGTCCGGGTAAGCTTGCGAGCTAGACCGGTTGGGGGTAGATGCACCGCACAAAATATTTCCTCGACGGGCGTTTCCAGAACTCGCACATTTGACAAACCGCCCTACATAACCTTGGCTTTTATGTGTTCCAGGCCAAGTCAAACGCGTGTCGGCCGGCGATCCGGAGGGAAATTCTGTCATGTCTTTGAAAATGAAGCTTTTGGGTATTGCTTTGGCGCTTGGCGTTTCGGCCACCATGGCCCAGGCGCAGGTCGTCGTCTCTTCCAAGATCGATACGGAAGGCGGCGTTTTGGGCAATATCATCCTTGCCATGCTGAAGGCGAACAACATCCAGACGACGGACCGCATTCAGCTCGGTGCGACGCCGGTCGTGCGCAAGGCAATCACCGCCGGCGAGATCGATATCTATCCGGAATATACCGGCAATGGTGCGTTCTTCTTCGAGAAGGGCGACGATCCGGCCTGGAAGAACCCGCAAAAGGCCTATGAAGCAGTCAAGAAGCTCGATTACGACGCCAACAAGATCGTCTGGCTGACGCCGTCTTCGGCCAACAACACCTGGGCGATCGCAGTGCGCAAGGACGTCGCGGATGCCAACAAGCTGAAGACGCTGACCGATTTCGGCAAGTATGTCGCCGGCGGCGGCAAGATCGTGCTGGCGGCCTCGTCCGAATTCGTCAACTCGGCCGCAGCCCTGCCGGCCTTCCAGACCACCTATGGCTTCAAGCTGAAGCCCGAACAGCTGATCACGCTCTCGGGTGGCGATACGGCGGCAACCATCGCCGCGGCCGCCAACCAGACCAACAATGCCAATGCCGCCATGGTCTACGGTACCGATGGCGGCATTGCGCCTTCCGGCCTGGTGGTTCTCGAAGACGACAAGGGCGTCCAGCCGGTCTACCAGCCGACCCCGATCATCCGCGAAGCGGTGCTCAAGAAAACCCGACCATCGAGGCGGTGCTGAAGCCGGTCTTCGCCAAGCTCGATCTCGTCACCCTGCAGGACCTCAATGGTCGCGTGCAGGTGGGCGGCGAGCCGGCCAAGGCGGTTGCCGAGGATTTCCTCAAGAAGAATGGCTTCCTGAAGTAATTCCTTTTCGGCGCGGTTTCGTGTCAACATGGGCCGGGCGTTCGAACGCCCGGCTTTTTCGTCGGTCACAGGGTCGGTTTGAGAGTGAGGGCAGGGTTGGTTTGAGAGTTCGGTTCGACAAGCTCGGTATCGCCATCGCCCTTCTTGCGGCCTATGGCGCGCTCTGGTCATCCTTTGCGGTGCTCAAGCCCAACCGCATCGTGCAGGGGCAGGCGGAATCGATCCTGCAATCGCTTCCGACCTGGGCGGGCTGGAGCCTGATCGGTCTGCTCGTCATCGCGACTGCCGTAGCGCTGTTTCGCACCTCTCCCTGGATAAAGCTGCTTGCCGCCGTCGCAGCACTGGCGGCACTGACGCTTGCGATCGGGTACGCGGCGTCATTCCTGACGCCGGCCGGCAATACCTATGCCCGTGTCTCACCCGCCTCGGGCTTCTGGATCCTGCTGTTCGCCTTCGCGCTTCTGGCGGCCGATGCGATCACGCGGCTTGAGCCGCCGCCGGGGATGCGGGTCCTGTTTCTGATCCTGGCGGCGATCGGCATTGGCGCACTGCTGATGTCGGGAAGCTGGAGCGGGCTGTCGATCATGAAGGAATATTCCGGCCGCGCCGATGTCTTCTGGATCGAGGCGGGAAAACATGTGGAACTGGCGCTCGGGTCGTTGTTTGCTGCGGTCCTCGTCGGGCTGCCGCTCGGCATTCTCTGTCACCGGGTTGCGCCGCTGAGGGATGGTGTCCTCAACACGCTCAACCTCGTCCAGACGATCCCCTCGATCGCGCTGTTCGGGCTGCTGATCGCCCCGCTCGGCTGGATTGCCGCCAATGTGCCGGGGCCGCGGCGATCGGCATCCGCGGCATAGGGGTTGCGCCTGCCTTCGTGGCGCTCTTTCTCTATTCGCTGTTGCCGATCGTCGCCAATACTGTGGTCGGACTTGCCGGCGTGCCGCGCGCGGCCAATGATGCCGCCCGCGGCATCGGCATGACCGGTCGCCAGCGGCTGTTCAAGGTCGAATTTCCGCTGGCGCTGCCGGTCATCCTGACGGCGATCCGTATCGTGCTCGTCCAGAATATCGGCATGGCGACGATTGCCGCCCTGATCGGCGGCGGCGGTTTCGGCGTCTTTGTCTTCCAGGGCATTGGCCAGACGGCCATGGATCTGGTTCTGCTCGGCGCCGTGCCGACGGTGGCGCTTGCCTTTGCCTCGGCCGTCGTCCTCGACGCGCTGATCGAAATGAACTCCCACGTCCCCAACGGAGCCAGATCCGCATGATCGAGATCGACGCCATCACCAAGCGTTATGACGGCGTGACCGTCGTCGATAATGTTTCCATGGTGATCGAGCCGCGCACTGTCACGGTCGTCGTCGGCACGTCGGGCTCCGGCAAGACGACGCTGATCCGGATGATCAACCGGCTGGTGGAGGCGAGCGAAGGCGCCATCCGGCTGGACGGCGAGGACAACCGATCCATCCCCGGTTACGAATTGCGGCGGCGGATCGGTTACGCAATCCAGGGCCACGGACTTTTCCCGCACCGGACGGTGGCGCAGAATATCGCGACCGTACCGGGCCTGCTCGGCTGGCCGAAAGCCCGTATCGACGCCAAGGTCGAGGAGTTGCTGACGCTCTTCCAGCTCGAGCCGAAGACATTCGGACCACGTTATCCGCACGAACTCTCCGGCGGCCAGCAGCAGCGCGTCGGCGTGGCGCGGGCGCTTGCCGCCGAACCGAACGTGCTGCTCATGGACGAGCCCTTCGGAGCCCTCGACCCAATCATCCGCGCCAAGGCGCAGGAAGATCTGCTGGCGATCCAGAAACATTTCGGCACGACGATCGTGCTCGTCACCCATGATATGAACGAGGCCTTTCATCTGGCAGACAAGATCGCTGTGATGGACAAGGGCAGGGTGGTGCAATACGGGCCACCGGCCGAGTTGGTCCGAGCGCCGGCGACGCCCTTCGTGGAAACGCTGATCGGCGATGCGGAACGGCCGTTCCGGTTGCTGTCGATTGCAAAGACCGGAGCGGCGGTGGAGCCGGGCGAGGCGGAAGGCGAGCCGATCCGCGAGGACAGGAGCCAGCAAGAGGCGCTTGCCGATCTGATCTGGAGCGGCCGAAACGCACTTCCGGTCATCTCAAGGAGCGGCGCGTCCATGGGGCGGGTCACTCTCGACGCGATTCTCAAGCGCGCCGCGAGGCCGCGATGAGGGCGTGGGTGCCGACCGTCCTGCGCGGCCTTCTGCTTGCGGTGCTGATCGCCTTCCTGGTGTCGCCCGGAAGTTTCGAGCCGTTGCTGAAGCCGCTGGTGCAGCCGAACGCGCCAGCGATCTACAATCAGGGCAGCCTGCTCAGCCTGACGCTCCTGCATCTGCGGACCGTCTTCATCGCCACGCTGGCGGCGACGGTCATCGCCGTGCTTCTGGCGATCCTCGTCACCCGGCCGTTCGGGGCGGAATTCCTGGCGCTGTCCCGCAGTCTGGTGAATATCGGGCAAACGTTTCCGCCAGTCGCGGTGCTGGCGCTTGCCGTGCCGGCGGTCGGTTTCGGCGAGAAACCGACGCTGATCGCGCTGTTCCTCTACGGCCTGCTGCCGATCTTCGAAAATACGCTGACCGCGCTCACCAATCTGCCGCGGTCGGTGATGGAGGCGGCGCGTGGTTCCGGGATGACGCCTTTCCAGCGGCTCATCCAGGTGGAGCTGCCATTGTCTCTGCCGGTCATCGTCGCAGGCGTCCGGCTTTCCGTGGTGATCAGCCTTGCAACGGCGACGATCGGCTCGACGGTCGCGGCCAAGACGCTCGGCGAGGTGATCATCGCCGGATTGCAATCCAACAACCTGGCCTTCGTGCTGCAGGGCGGCCTGATCGTCGGGGCGCTGGCGGTGCTGATCTATGACGGGCTCTCGGCCGTCGAGGCCATGATCGCCCGGCGGACTGGTACGGCCTAGCCGTGGCTGGAATCGGTCGGCACGACCGGTTCCGCGTCCTGCTTCAGGTTGCCGCGATGGAAGATGAACAGTCCGGCGATGACGATGATGCCGGCGCCGATGAGCGTCTGGATATCCGGGAAATCACCGAAGAAGATCCAGCCGAGCACGATCGCCCAGAGCAGCAGCGTATATTGCAGCGGCGCGAGGACGGAGGCTGGCGCAAGTTTCAGCGAGCGGGTGATCAGCAGATGTGCGGCGCAGGAAACGATGCCGAGCAGCAGAAGAGCAAGCAGCTCGCCGGTATTGAAGGGGCTCCAGTTGCCGACGGTCAGGAACGCACCGGCCACGAGGCAGGCCAGCGTCTGCCAGGTGACGAGCGTCGCATCCGGGGTCGAGCGGAGCATCCGGTTCAGCACCAGCGTCAGTGCGAAGGAAAGACTGCCGATCAGGCCGAAGATCGACGGCAATGACAGCATTTCCGAGGAGGGACGCAATGCGATCACGACACCGATGAAGCCGATCAGGACGGCGAGCCAGCGCCGCCAGCCGATACGCTCGCCGAGAAGGAAATGCGAGAGCGCCGCGACATAGATCGGGCCGGCCATATAGAAGGTCATGACGTCGGCGAGCGGCAGATAGGCGACGGCTGCGTAGAAAAGTCCGGTATCGGCCGTTGCCAGAACAATGCGCATCACATGCAGCGGCAGCTTCTCGACCTTGTAGAGGGCCGAAACCGGCTGGCGAGAGAGCATCGGCCCGAGCACAAAAAGGCGCCGACTGAGCGGATCAGCAGGACCTGGCCGACGGAGAAGCTCGCCACCAGCCATTTGCCCATGGCGTCGTTCAGGGCGAACATGAAATCGCCGAGCAGCATCACCAGGATGCCTGCCAGGACCGCATTGCCCGCCATCAGCGAGGCCGCTCTTTTGTTCATGATATCCGAGCGCTCCCGACTCTATGATGGATCCGAAAGCCGGGACTTACCCGGCCAGCCTGCCACCTTGCAAGGGCTTGGGCGCACCGGTGGTTGTTGGAAAGCTGATCGGCAGGCCCGCAGCACGCGCACCGCGAGGAAGGCGAAGCACTCGGCCTCGACCGCATCGCCCCGCCAGCCGAGCGTATCGGCGGAAACGGCTTTGACGCCGGCGCGGCTTTCGATCATTGCCATGATCGTCGGGTTATGACGCCCGCCGCCGCTGACGATCAGTCGTTTCGGCCGATGTGGCAGAAGGTCGAGCGCCTTGCCGACTGCTGATGCCGTGAAGGCGGACAGCGTCGCCGCGCCTGTAGCGTCGTCGAGGCCATCTGCCATGGCGGCAGTGAAGTCGAAACGATCGAGCGATTTCGGGTAGGGCGCCGCCAGATAGGGATGGCGGAGAAGCTTCGCGAGGCGTTCCTCATCGACCTTGCCGGAGGCGCCGAGTGCGCCGTTGCGGTCCATATCGCCAAGACCGCGCGCCTTGATGAAATCGTTGAGCGGTGCGTTGGCCGGGCCGGTATCGAAGGCAATCATCAGCTCCTTGCCGTCCCACCAGGTGATGTTGGCGACGCCGCCGAGATTAAGGACGGCGGTATCGCCTGATGTATCGAGGCCGCGTAGCAGAGCCGAATGATAGGCTGCGGCAAGCGGGGCGCCCTGGCCGCCGGCGCGAACATCCGCCGAGCGGAAATCGTAGGCGACCTTGGTGCCGAGGATCGAGGCCATCAGCTCGCCATCGCCGAGCTGGCGGGTGTCGCCGATGCGCTCCTTCGTCGGCGCGCGATGCAGCACGCTCTGCCCGTGGAAACCGACGATGCCGATATCGGCCATGGTGAGCCCGGTGCTCTCGACAAGGTCCTTCACGGCGTAGGACTGCGCCTTCGTCAGGGCTTCTTCAGCCTCGCGGAAGATCGCCGGATCCGGTCCTTCGAAATTCCAGACGCGAGCCTGCGCAAGCGTTTCCTCCAGCAAGGCGCGGATTTCCAGCGGATAGGGCGCGAGCGTATAGGCGCCAAACGTCTCGATCGTTTCGCCGTCGGTCTTCAGGAGCGCCACGTCGATATTTCCGTCGAGAACGGTTCCTGTCATCAGGCCGACGGCCCAGATTGGCTCCATGGTGCAGCTCCTCTCAAGACTGGTAGACGAGATTGCCGACCGCCTGCCTGAGCGGCAGGATGCCGCTGTCGAAATGGCGGGTCGGATGAATGCGGTTGGTGAGCAGCGTCACGGCACGGCCCCTGTCGAAATCGATCAGCAGGCTGGTGCCGGTGAAGCCGGTATGGCCGATCGTGGCGGGGCTGCAGGCCGTGCCGCCCCACCAATCGATATAGGGATGTTCCCAGCCGTGGGTGCGCCGGTTGGAGAGCGGCGTGCGCATCAGAGTGATCGCGTTCCCGGAGACGCCGGTTCCGGCTAGCAGGCTTTCGGCGAAATCGAGAACCGAGGTCACGGTGCCGAACAGGCCGGCATGGCCGGAACCCTGCAGGGCCGAGCAATTGTCGTCATGGACCTCGCCGGACAGGACCCGGTGCCGCCAGGTGCAGTCCTCGGTCGCGGCCGAGTTTTCGGGATCGGCAGACCAGGCGAAGCCTTGGCCAGGGTCAAGGTCACGGATCGTTTTCTTCGTCAGCCGTTCCAGCGCGAAGCCGAGCAGGATGAAGTTGATGTCGGAATAGACCGGCGGGCCGGCCTTCCATTCCCGCTGCAGGATGAAGGTGCGCAGCAGGTCCGGGTCACGGCCATAGGTGTAGATCGGTTCGACGCCCGGGAATGGTGTCTGGTGGCCGAGGCACTGGCGAAAAGTGATCTTCCGCTCCCAGGCATCGGCATTGTACTGGCGCAGGTCCGGCAGCAGGGTGGTGAGCGGCGCGTCGAGATCGATCACGCCTTCGTCCGCGAGTTTCAGGATGCGTGCGGTGGTGAAGATCACCTTTGTCAGGGAGGCGAGATCGAACCAGGTATCCGTGGTCATCGGGCGCTCTGTCGGAACAATCTGGGCCGAGCCCATGGCGCGGGTCAAACGACCATGTTGCAAGTCGATGATGCCAAGCACGCCGCCGGGGACGCGTTTGTCGTTGACGGCCGTTGCAACCGGAGCAAAGGCGCGTTCGAAGACGGCGGCAAGTTCGGGACTGGCGGAAGCTTTGTCGCCCATGATCCTGGATCCTCAGCCTTCCGCCCTGACTTGGTGATCGGCCCCATATGTCCGCCACTCAGCCGGCGGCGGTTCGAAGCCCTGAGGACGAACCAACGACGGGATCTGGCGTGTATCGAGTTCGAAATGCTGGTTGCGCCGCTCGATGCTCGGCACGGCGGAAATCAGCCGTTTCGTGTAGGAATGCTGCGGGTTGGACAGTAGCGACGCGGCGTCGCCGATCTCGACGATCTGGCCGGCATACAGCACGGCGATGCGGTGGGCGATACGTTCGACGACAGCCATGTCATGCGAAACGAACAGATAGGCCAGGCCGTATTCGTGTTGCAGATCGACCAGCAATTCCAGCACCTTGGCCTGGACCGAGACGTCCAGCGCCGAGACCGCTTCGTCGAGCACGACGATCGACGGATTGAGCATCAGAGCGCGGGCGATGCAGAGGCGCTGGCGCTGGCCGCCGGAGAATTCGTGCGGATAACGCAGGAGGCTGTTTTCCGGCAGGCCGACGCGCTTCAGCAGCGCCACCATCTTTTCCCGCGTTCCGGCATCGACATGGCCGCCGGCGGCGATCACCGGCTCGGCAAGGATGCTGTCGATCCGCAGGCGCGGATTGAGCGAAGCATAAGGGTTCTGGAAGACCATCTGTACAGAAGGATCGCTGCCGTCCACGATCCTTCCGTTATTGGCGGAGAAGCTGCCGCGGGTAGGCTTTACGAGGCCAAGGATAGCGCGGGCCGTGGTCGACTTGCCGGAGCCGCTTTCGCCGACGATCGCCAGCGTCTCGCCCGGCATCAGGTCGAAGCCGACATTCTCGACCGCGTGGACCGAGCCCGGCGAGCGGGTGAGAATGCTGCCGGCCACCTTGAAGCGCACAGTCAGGCCATCGACCTTCAGGGCAGGGACGATTGCTTCCGATTGCGTGCGGCTGAAGTCCGAACGGGCGGCACGGCCGGATTCGAAATGCGGCACGGCGCTCAGCAGATGCTGGGTATAGGGGTGTTTCGGCTGGTCGAGGACGTCGCCGAGGTTTCCCTGTTCGACCGCCTGGCCGGCCTGCATGACCATCACCTTGTCGGCGATACCGGCGACGAGGCCGATGTCATGGGTGATGAAGATCATTCCCATGTCGGTCTCGCGCTTCAACTCGCCGAGCAGCGCCATGATCTGCGCTTGTACGGTGACGTCGAGCGCCGTCGTCGGTTCGTCGGCGATCAAGAGGCGCGGATTGCAGGCAAGCGCCATGGCGATCATGACGCGCTGGAGCATGCCGCCGGAAAGCTGGTTGGGCGTATATTTGAGGCGCCGCGCGGCATCGGGGATGCGGACGCGGTCGAGCGCGTCTTTTGCCGCAGCCGTCGCCTGCCTGCCGGTCAGCCCACGATGAAGGCGGAAGGATTCCTCGATCTGGGTGCCGATTGTCAGCACCGGGTTCAGCGAGGTCATCGGTTCTTGGAAGATCATGCCGATCTCGGAACCGCGGATCTTTTCGAGCACCGGCTCCTTGGCCTTGCCGATGTCGAGAATGCTGCCGTCGGCGCGCTTCAGGGTGATCGAACCGCCGATGATGCGGCCGCCCCGAAATCTACGAGCCGGTTGACGGAGAGCGCGGTAACGGACTTGCCGGAGCCGCTTTCGCCGACGATCGCCAGCGTTTCGCCGGCATCGAGATCGAAGCTGACGCCCTTGACGATCTCGTTCGCCCGGGGATCGCGTCCGAAACCGACGCGCAGGTCCGATACGGAAAGAAGTGGCGTCATGGCGCGGACCTCCGCGTCTTGGGGTCGAGGATGTCGCGCAAGGCGTCGCCGAGCAGGTTGAAGCCGAGAATGCTGATCATGATGGCGGCTGCCGGGAAGATCAGCAGCCAGGGCGCGTTTTCCATCAGGTTGCGGCTGTCGGCAAGCATCAGCCCGAGTGAGGAGGCCGGCGGCTGGGTGCCGAGGCCAAGGAAGCTCAAACCCGCCTCGGTCAGCAGCGACCATGCCAGCGCCAGCGTCACCTGCACGGTCAGTGGTGCGACGAGATTGAGAAGCAGGTGCCGGGTGAGAATATACTGCCGGCTGGAGCCGAAGGTACGGGCGGCATCGACGAATTCGCGGGATTTGATGGAGAGCGCCGGACCACGTACCACGCGGGTGAAAATCGGCGTGTAGACGATGGCGATCGCCGCCACGCTCGTCCAGGTGCCGGGGCCGACAACGGCGATGATCAGAAGCGCGAGCAGGATGGCCGGGAAGGCGAGCAGCACGTCCATGATGCGCATGACGAGACCATCCCAGGCCTTGCCAAACCAGGCGGCGGTGAGGCCGAGCAGGGTTCCGGCAACCGTCGCGATCGCCACCGAGCAGAAGGCGACGAGGAAGGATTGGCCGATGCCATTCATCAGCCGGCTTGCGACGTCGCGGCCGAACAGGTCCGTCCCCATCCAGTATGCGGCATTCGGCGCATGCAGCCGATCGATGCGGAACTGTTGCAGCGGGTTATGAGGGGTAATGCCGGACATGCCGAGCAGCGCCACGATAACATAGATCAGGACGATGGTGCCGCCGATCCTGCCACTGGAATGACTGAAAATTGCACGCAGCATCGACATCAGTTGCCCTCTCCGAGCCGGATGCGCGGATCGAGCGTCACATAGGCGAGGTCTACGAGCAGGTTGACCACCATGAAGTTGAAGGCAATGAACAGGACGCAGCCCTGCACCAGCGCGTAATCGCGCTGCAGGATCGCTTCGAGGACGAGGCGGCCGAGGCCGGGCAGGGCATAGATCTGCTCGACCAGCACCGCGCCGCCGAGCAGGTAGCCGAATTCCACGCCGCTCAGGGTGACGACCGGGATCAGCGCGTTCGGCAGGGCATGGCGCCAGATGACGCTGCGTTTCGGCACGCCCTTCGAGCGGGCGGTGCGGACATAGTCGTCGGAGAGCACATCGAGCATGGCGGAGCGCGAGATACGGGTGACGGAGGCGGCGAAGGCGAAGCCGAGCGTGATCGCGGGCAGGATCATCTGGCCGAGATTGCGCAAGGGATCGGTGAACAGCGGCGTGAATTCGCCCATGGTCGGCAGAATGCCGAAACCGGCCGACAGCGCATAGATGATCAGCAGGCCGACGACGAAATTGGGTGTCGACTGGCCGATCATCGCGAAGACGCGTACCGCGAGATCGGACATTTTTTCGTTGCGGGTGGCAGCGAACACGCCGGCCGGCAGACCGACAAGAAGTGCCACGCACATGGACATCAAGGCGAGCTGCAGTGTCAGCGGAAAACGTTCGAGGATGATGCCGAGCACCGGCTTGCCGTGGATGACGGAAATGCCGAGATCGCCCTGGAGGACGCCGAGGAGCCAGTTCCAGTATTGCACGAGGATCGGCTTGTCGATGCCGAAATAGGCGGCGAGCGCCGCTCGCTGGGCGGGCGTCAGAAGGCCCGCCTCGGTGCCGAGCATCGCGGTGATCGCGTCGCCCGGCACCATGCGGATTGCGAAGAACACGAGGATGGAAACCCCGAGCATGACGAGCGGAAACGTCAGAAGCCGTCGCGTCAGGTAACTCATGCGTAAACCAACCTCGTATGCGTACCGATTACTGCAGGGTGACCTTGCTCAGGCCGAAGAGCGAGCCTTCCGGCGTCGGCACGAAGCCCTGAACGTTCTTCTGCTGGGCAGTGTAGCTGTAGGACGTGTAGAGCCAGGCCCATGGCGAGACTTCGACGAGGTGTTTTTCGAAATCCGCGAAGATGACCTTGCGCTTGGCGGGGTCGGTTTCGACGCGGCCCTTCTGCATCAGGCTGTCGAGCGTGTCGTCGATATAGTTGGTGACCTTCTGCAGATTGCCGGTCTTGGTCCAGTAGCGGTTGTACATGGAGTAGGGATCGGCACGGCCGCCGTTCAGCGCCACCGCCATGTCGAAGTCACCCTTCAGCCAGGCGTCCACATAGACGTTGAGCTCCATCATCTTGATGTTGAGCTTGACGCCGATTTCGGCGAGCTGGGACTGCAGGACCTGGGCTTCGGCGGCGGCCGTCGCGGGTTCGCCATTGGCGGCGATCACGGTCGCCGTAAAGCCGCTCGCAAAACCCGCATCCGCCATCAGCTTCTTCGCCTTGGCGACATCCTGCTTGTAGCAGAACAGCGTGCTGGCGTCGGACGTGTAGCCTGGCATGGTGAGCGGACCGGTGACCTTGCCTTCGCCGACCGAAGCGGTGTCGAGCACGTCCTTGCGGTCGATGGCGCAGGAGATCGCCTGGCGCACGGCGAGATTGTCCATCGGCTTGCGCGACGGGTTGAGCTGCAGGACGTGGTAGGCGAGAACCGGGGTGCGGTTGAGGACGAGGCTCGTTTCCTTCGGCACGAGGGTTGCGACCAGCGGATCGTTGATCAGGGCGAAATCGACCTGTTTTGTGCGCAGAGCCGCGAGGATCGCCGTCTCGTCCGGCAGGACGCTGATGTCGATGCCGTCGATCGCGATCTTGCCGCCGGCCCAATCCTTGTTGGCGGAGAGGGTTTCCTTGGAGTTCGGCTCCCACTTGTCAAGCTTGAACGGGCCGGAGCCGAGCGCCTTGGTGCCGATGGTTCCGGCCGCGATTTCAGCTGCCGGTACGATCGCGGCGTTGATGCTTGCCATGGCCGTCAGGAGTGGCACGTCCGGCTGCGACAGCTTGAAGACGACGGTCGTCTGATCCGGGGTCTCGATCGATGTGATCGACAGGAAGTTGGCACGGGCGGCAGCGGCGGTCTTTTCGTCGAGAAGGCGCTCGAAGGAGGCCTTCACGTCGGTGGCCGTTACCGGCTTGCCGTCCTGGAATTTTGCGTTCGGATTAAGCTTGAAGGTCAGTTGCTTGGCGTCGGCTGCAAATTCCCACGAAGCGGCGACGGCCGGGACGATCTGCAGGTCCTTGTCGAGGCGGACGAGAGGCTCATAGATCAGTTCCAGCAGGCGGATCGAGGAAAACGCGGTCTGCTTGTGCGGGTCAAGGCCGGTCGCATCCTGCTTCCAGGCCATTTTCAGCGAGGCGGCGGAGGCGGGCGAGGCGATTGCGGTTGCGCCGATGGCGACGGCCATTGCGATGCCGGACAGCAGTTTAGTCGAAAGATGTCTTCCCATTTTATTCTCCCTCTTGAGATCTGTTCGTTGTCCCGACCCTAACCACATTCGAGCGGTCGCGGCCTGTCATTCAGCAGCTTTACGCTGTCTTCCCATTAATTGCTTTGCGGAGGAAGCCTCCGGCATTGTCGAGTGCTGCGCGGGCCGTATCGACATCCATTCCGGTCAGCGCGATCAGGATTGCCAGTTTGACGTCGTTGCCGGTGAGGTCAAGCGCGCGGCGCGCCTCTTCAGCCGTGCAGTCGGTCGCCTGCATGACGATACGGGCGGCGCGCGCGACGAGCTTCTGGTTGCTGGCGTGCACGTCGACCATCAGGTTCTGGTAGGTCTTGCCGATACGGATCATGCTCGCCGTGGTCAGCATGTTGAGCACGAGCTTCTGCGCCGTGCCGGACTTCAGCCGGGTCGAGCCGGTGAGGATTTCCGGTCCGACCACCGGCGAGATGGCGATATCGGCGATATCGGCGATCACGGCGTCGGGATTGCAGGAAAGGGCCACCGTCCTTGCCCCAAGCCCCTTGGCATAGTTCAAGGCACCGATAACGTAAGGGTGCGGCCGCTGACTGCGATGCCGACAACCACGTCGTCGGCCGTCAGGTCGATATCCGCGAGATCCTGTTGGCCCTGTTCCGGGCTGTCCTCGGCTCCCTCGACTGCGTGCCGCAACGCGTAATCGCCGCCCGCGATCAGGCCGACGACCATGCCTTCCGGAACGCTGAACGTGGGAGGGCATTCGGACGCGTCGAGCACGCCGAGGCGACCGCTGGTGCCGGCGCCGATATAGACCAGCCGCGCGCCCTTCTGAAAGGCGCGAACGATATCATCGACGGCTTCGGCGATCTGCGGAATCACCTTTTCGACTGCGGTCGCGACGCCTTTGTCTTCATCGTTGATCTCGCGCAGGACATCGATGGTCGGCAACAGATCGATATCCATGGAGCGGGGTTGCGGTCTTCCGAAACCAGTCTTTCCAGTTCGGATATCAGCCGTTCGTCGCTCATGACCCTGCCTTCGAGATCGGGGTGCGGTGCAGCGTTTCGCAGGATCTGCGTCATACGAGATTGCTCCTCACCCGTCGTTACCTTTCCTAAAGGATTAGGATCATCCATTCCATGAGTCAATTGGATTTTGGAATATATTATTCCATGCCAGTCAAGCGCGCAGCGAGCAGGATCAAGGTTCAGGAGGCTTGCAGGGCCTTGCGGGCGAGGATGATCGCACCGGAGACCGCATCGCCGTCGGCGGGCTTCAGGCGGCGGCGGACATCGGGCGCCAGCCAGGCTTCAAGCGGGCTCGCCAGGCCGCCCAAAAGAGTGACGCGCGGCGCGCCCTGGTCGAACAGCGTGCGCACCAGGGTATCGATCTGTTCGGCGGCGCTCTGGACGATGCGGCGGCCGGCGGAATCGCCTTGATCCGCATGGCGCATGACCATCGGGGCGAGCGCGGCATAGTCGGTGGCAGAGGATCGGTCCATCCAGGCGATGGCTTCCGCCGGATCGTTCTGGAAACGCTGCATCACTTCGATCAGCAGGGCGGTTTTCTCCATCCGCCCGTCATTAGCCCTCAGCGCGAACTGGATGGCTTTCAGGCCGAGATCGGCGCCGCTGCCTTCGTCGGAGATTGGGAAACCATAACCGCCGACGCGCAGGCTGCGCCCTTCGGCGAAACCGAGCCCGATCGAGCCGGTGCCAGCAATGACGATCGCGCCGTCGCGGCCCGAATGAGCGCCAAGGCAGGCGCCCATGCCGTCGCTGACGAAATCGATGCTGGCGAATGGGTGCGGGATCGCCTTCAGGGCCTCGACCGAGCCCTTGCGACCGGTGCCGGCAAGGCCGACGCCGACATGGGTACGAGCCACCTCGTCGGGGCCGAAACGGGCCTCGTCGAAGGCGGCGTTGAAGGCCCGCGAGATCGATGCCCACGCCTCCTCGATGCCGAGCCTTGTCGTGGCGGGGCCGGAAAGACCTTGTCCGAGCACGGCGCCGGATCCGTCCTCGATACGGGCGCGGCAGCCGGTGCCGCCGCCATCGACGCCGAGGAAAAAGTGTTCGGTTCCGTTCGTCATGCGCTGAGCCGCTCGATATCGGCGCCGCATTGGCGGAGCTTGCGGTCGAGCTGTTCATAACCGCGGTCGAGGTGGTAAACACGGTTGATGACCGTTTCGTCGGAAGAGACCAGCCCAGCGAGCACGAGCGAGACGGACGCTCGCAAATCCGTTGCCATCACCTGCGCGCCTTTCAACGCCGCGCCGCCCCGCACCAGGGCGGTGGTTCCCTGAAGAGCGATATTGGCGCCGAGACGCATCAGTTCCGGCACGTGCATGAAGCGGCTCTCGAACACGGTTTCGCGGATCAGGAGGCGCCTTCCGCGCAGGCGGCGAGCGCCATGAACTGCGCCTGGAGATCGGTGGGGAAGCCCGGATAGGGCTCGGTTGTGATGTCGGTCGCCCGGAGCGGCCCTTCGCGCGAAACCACGAGACCTCGGTCGCTCGGCCAGATGCTGACGCCCATCGCCTCGAGAACCTGCACGATGGAGGCCATGTTCTCCAGCCGGGCGTTGGTAAGTTCCAGCATGCCTCCGGTAATGGCGGCTGCCACCGCATAGGTTCCGGCTTCGATCCGGTCGGGAATGCCATGATGCTTGGCCGGCTGCCACGTCGTCCCGCCCTCGACGAGGATGCGATGGGTGCCGGCACCTTCGATGCGTGCGCCCATGGCAATCAGGCAGGCGGCCAGATCAGCGACTTCCGGTTCGCGCGCGGCGTTGAGGATCTCGGTTTCGCCTTTGGCGGCGGTGGCGGCCATCATCGCCGTCTCGGTGGCGCCGACGGAAGGCGAGGGCAGCACGATGCGGCCGCCCTTCAACCCGCCCGGCGCCGAGGCGACGATCAGGCCGCTCTCGATGTCGATCTCTGCTCCAAGCGCTGCGAGCGCCTTGATATGCATATCGACGGGGCGCGCGCCGATGGCACAGCCGCCGGGGAGCGAGACCCGCGCCTGGCCGAAACGGGCGAGCAATGGTGCCAGAACCAGTACGGTGGCGCGCATCTTGCGGACGGTGTCGTAGGATGTTTCCTTCGAGACGATCGCCTTGGCGTCGATGACGGTGGATTGACCGTTTCGGGTGACGGCGGCGCCGTGCAGCTCGACGACGCCCAGCATGTTTTCCACGTCACTGACCTGCGGCAGGTTGGTGAGCTCGACCGGGTAGGGGCTGAGCAGCGTCGCTGCGATCTGCGGCAGGGCCGCGTTTTTCGCCCCGGCAATAGTGACGGCTCCCTGGAGCCGATGACCGCCGACGATCCGTAATCTGTCCATGACGAAACCTGTCGAAGAGGTGCGGTGAAACTCAAATCATTCTGCGCTTTCCCGAAACTAAACCACCCGGCGCCCCTGTCAATCATTCGGAATTTTTTATTCCTTTTGACGGCAAAATCTGCGATAATCCATCGTGGGTCTGAGAATGGAAACGCTGTTGCAGACAGGTGTTGCGGTGATATCCTCCGCCATCGTCCAACCGTATCGCGAAGCTTCCGAAGGAACGCATGTCAGTCTTAAAGAAGATCAACGCGCAGATCGAGGATATGGCACCGGCGGACCGGGAGATCGGCCAGTTCATCCTCGACAATCCGGACCAGATGCTGCGGCTTTCATCCGCAGCGCTTGCGGCCGAGACGGGCCGCAGCCAGTCGAGCGTCGTCAAGTTCAGCCAGAAGCTGGGTTTTGCGGGATATCAGGAGCTGAAGCTCGCCGTCAGCGAGGCTAAGGCTCAGGAATGGCATGCGCCGCCGGGCATGATCCACGGCTCGATCGAGGTCGGCGACAGCTACCTGACCATCCTGCAGAAGCTGATCGGCAGCAAGATGCTGTCGATGCAGCAGACGCTTGCGGTCAACAACGAGCAGGAGATCGAGCGGGCGCTGACGGCCCTCAACGATGCGCGCCGGATCCATATGGCGGGTGTCGGGGCGTCCTCGCTGGTCGCCCGCGATTTTTCCTACAAGCTGATGAAGCTCGGCCGCAACGTCCTTCACGACAGCGACAGCCACGTGCAGATGGCGAATGTCTCGACGCTCAACGCCCAAGACGTGCTTCTCGCCCTCTCCTATTCCGGCACCAGTATCGAGACGCTGAGGATTGCCGAACTGGCGCGGCAGCGGGGCGCGACGGTGATCGCGATTACAGGTCTCAATGGCAATGCGCTGATGCAGGCGGCCGATATCCGGCTTTATACGGTCGCCGACGAGGAGCGTGTGCGGTCCTCATCGATCACTGCGCGCGATGCCCAGCTCATGCTGACGGACTTGCTGTTCATCCTGCTGGTGCAACGCCAGCCGGATGCCAATGAATACGTCCATAACAGCGAGCTTGCGGTTTCGGTCCTGAAAGCCAAATGACAGGATAGGTTCACGCGGCCAGGCGATGTTTCAGGCGCATGACCTTGAAGAAGCCATTCGGGAATACGCGGCGAATGCCCGCGACTTCGAAATCGCCGCGGCGTTCAGCCCATTCGACAATCCGGGAGATGCGGAAGGACGAGCTCCAGCCAACACGGTGTACCAGTGGCGCCACGGCGTCCTCGATCGCTCCCTGCAGGCCGCGCCCGTCGCCGAGCTTGCTCGCGACGATGATCTCGCCGCCCGGGCGCAGCACGCGGGCGCACTCGTCCAGAGCACGTTCGGGATCCGGGATCAGCGTGATGACGAAGGGCAGGCAGACGGCGTCGAACGAACGATCGGCAAATTCGAGATTGTGCGCGTCCATGACATGCAGCGACTGGACCTGGGAGAGGCCGGTGCGCGCCACCTTCTCGCGCGCCTTGGCGATCATGTGTTCTGAAAGATCGATGCCGGTGACACGGCAATGTTTCGGATAATAGGGTAATACGAGCCCGGTGCCGACGCCGACCTCGAGGATATCTCGTCCGGCTTCCGCAGCGAGCCTTGCGACGGTGCGATGCCCGTCGCGCAGCAAGCCTCGATAGACCCGGTCATAGACCGGTGCCCACCGTTCATACACCTTTTGCTGATGTTCGGTGCTGTTGCGGATCACTGCCAAGATCACTCCCCTCCGGTTTGCCATGCGTTGGCTGAAACTCAGGACGAGAACGATAGTTCCGCTTCGCGACGGTTTTGCGACGGGGTTTTTGGCGTTACAGGGCGCGCATTGCGTCGATGAATTCTTTCGCCTTTTGACCGATGGAGGGAGGTCGGCGCCGGGTTTGTAAAGGGAGGAACCGATGCCGAAGCCGGCGGTGCCCGCCTGAGCGTAGACTGCCATGTTATCCGGGGTGACGCCGCCGACGGCGAGTACCGGGATATGTTTCGGCAGCACCGCCTTCCACGCCTTGATGACATAGGGCGGGATCGCTTCCGCCGGAAAGGCTTTGACGCCGGTGGCGCCGGCCTCGATCGCCGCAAAAGCTTCGGTGGGCGTTGCAACACCCGGCAGGCTCACCATGCCGGCCGCGCGGCTGGCCTTGATGACCTCGACATTCGCATTCGGTGAGATGATCACCTTGGCGCCAGTCGCGGCGACGTCGGCGACTTGGGCCGGCGTAAGCACGGTGCCGGCGCCGATCAATGCCTTGTCGCCGAAACGTTTGACCAGCTTTTCGATGCTCTTCAGCGGATCGGGGAGTTGAGCGGCACTTCGATGATCCGCCAGCCCGCATCGACGAGCACTTCGCCGACGCTTTCAGCCTCTTCAGGCGTGATGCCGCGCAGGATGGCGACCAGATTGCATGCCTTGAGCGCTTCTTCGAAGGTCATCTCGTAACTCCTTTTAATTCTTTGCGGCGGCTTGCGCGGCGATCAGCAGGATGCCCCGCTTGGCGGCATTGTCCGGGCCGGGTTCGACCGTCAGCCCGAACAGGGGCGCGATGCGGCCGTAGCGGCTGTTGAGCAGGTTGTTGCCGACGATGCCGATTGCATCGCCGGTCTTGAACCATCCGGCGGCCCGGGCCTGGCGGAATTCCGAGCCGATGACGAGGCCGGAAACGTAATCCAGGATATCCTCCGGTTTCAGCTTGCCGTCCAGAATACCGGTGCGGGCGCTGAATATCGCGGAGAGAAAGGCGTCGGCGGAGGCCGAATCGCTCGCCGCGAATTCCGCGCCGCGATCGAAGGCCTGCCAGTCCGGCTCGGCGCCGGGTTGCGGCTCCAGAGCCTTGGCAATGAACGAGTGCTTGGTCAGAAGCGCAAATACCTCGCCGGTGGCGTAGGTCTGGAAACCGTCGATGCGGTTGTCCTTGATCCGTGCCCATTTGCTGTGGGTGCCGGGAAGGACGAGCGTGCGGTCACGATCGAGGCCGTAACCGACGATCTGGGTTTCCTCGCCGCGCATCACATCCGGAAACGGTTTTGCCGCCGGATCGCGCATGCCGGGAAGGAAGGTGATGACGGCGCCGTTTGCCAGCGTCAGGGTCTTCGTTCCCGCAGCCAGCGCCGCGACACCGCCCGGCGTATCCACGTAAGACACTTCGATCCAGCCGTTGCGGCTGGTGATCATGCCGCTTGCCAGAACCGGCAGCGGGCCATGTGCCGAGAACCATTCGCCCACGGTTTCCATCAGCGCCGCCTCGAAGGCGCCGTCCTTGACGAACTGGATGCCGCCGCTCGACGTATCGCGGGTATTGAGCGTTTCGCCTGTTTCCGAAACCAGCATGGCGCGCAGCGAGCTCGTTCCCCAATCGAGGATGATCGAAGTGGGTTTTGGCATGGTCACATTTCTCCCGAAGCGGCTTTCGACCCTTCGATAGCCTGTGACCTAACGCCCTGTCGAGAGGCGACACGGCGGAAACCGGCGGCGATGTCGGGCGTCACTAGGTTTGCCTGCCCGCCGAAGAGTTCGAGCGCCGTCTTGTATCGTTCGGCAAGCGCGCTGTGGCCGACGAGATTGATTTTCTTCGATCTATCCGCCCCAAGCGCTTCGGAGATCTCCGCGCCGATCATCAGGCCGGCGAGATAATCGGCGATCTCTTCCGGCGCCAACCGATCGAACAGCACGAGACTGCGCGCTGAAAAGACGCGGGCGAGGATGCGGCCGGGCAGGGTATTCTCTTCATAGGCCGTCTGGACGCCCCGGCGAAATGCCTCCGGCCGCTCGTCATAGGTCGCCGGGATGAGACGCGAGACGAGCAGATCTCTTTTGAGCAAATTGAGGATTTCGCCGGACATGTAGGTGGTTATGGCGGTGATGCGCCCGCCTTCCATAGCCACCCATTTGGCATGCGGGCCCGGAAGCACGAAGATGCCATCGGTTTCCTTGAGGCCGAAGAGCGACATTTCCTCGCCACGCATCACGTCGGGCAAGGGTTTCGTCTGGGCGATGCCAGGCAGGAAGATCAATGGTGGCAGGCCTTCGGCCTTATGTGTCACAGCCTGCGCCAGGAGGTCGGCTGGGCCAGCCGGTACGGGCGCAAATGGGCTTTCGATCCAGCCGTTGCGGCTGGTGACCATGCCGGAAAACAGGATTTTTCCGCTTTATCGACCCAATCCCCGAGCTCTTCCCTGAGCGCGGTCTCGAAATCGCCGGCGGTGACCTTGGTGGTGCCGCGATCGCTCTTTTTCACCGAGTGCCGTTTCGTCGTCGAGAAGCAGTGCCCGGAAAGCGGCGGAAGTCCATTCGATTGCAATATACATGAAACAATCCTCAAGGAATCAGTAGGCTGGTTTGACCGGGAACCAGTTCTTGCGCTCGGTATCGAGATAGGCGCCGGCAATGCCGGGCACGCGGTATTTTTCGAGCATTCCGATATCCACGTCGATGCCCAGGCCCGGCCCTTCCGGCACCTGGAACCGGCCGTCCTTCAGGACCGGCGGATTGGGCGAGACATCGCCGCCGAGATAGGCGCGTTCGGTGTCGATGGCGATCGACATGTTCGGCAGCGAGGCCGCAAGGTGGATGTAGGCCGATTGCGACAGGGCGAGTTCGGCGCCGGAATGCAGGGTCACCGAAATGCCGACCGCCTCGCAGATTGCGGCCGCCTTGATGGTCTGCCAGAGGCCGCCCGCTTCATGCGGATCGAGCAATACGACATCGGCCGCATTGGCGCGGATGATGTTGCCGACATCGGAGAGCGTATAGGCGCTTTCGTCGAGCGCGATCGGCACGGAGGAGTTTGCGACGAGAGCCGCATGACCGGCGAGATCGTCGAGTTCCAGCGGCTGTTCCACATAAGCCGGATCGAAGGTTTTCAGTTTTTCTAGCTGGCGTTTGGCAGTTGCGGGGTTCCAGGCGCCATTGACGTCGAGCCTCAGCGGATGGTCGCCGATGACCTTTCGCGAGGTTTCCGCGAGCGCGATGTCGCTCCTCGCGTCGAAACCG
Source organism: Neorhizobium sp. EC2-8 (assembly GCA_045291535.1). Classification (GTDB taxonomy): domain Bacteria; phylum Pseudomonadota; class Alphaproteobacteria; order Rhizobiales; family Rhizobiaceae; genus Neorhizobium. The sequence goes on from CP147996.1 coordinate 433,717, forward strand.
ATCTTCACCTTGAAAGTCGTATAACCGTGATCGAGGAACCGCTTCAGCCGTTCGGAAAGACCCTTGGGATCATTGGTGAAGAGATAGGCCGCTGCCTCGACATCCTGGCGCCAGCGGCCGCCCCACATGGCGTAGAGCGGCAAGCCCGCCTGTTTGCCGAGTGCATCCCACATCGCCATTTCCATGGCGCAGATCGCCATCACGGCAGCGCGCTTGTGATGATAGAAGCCGGCGCCGAGCACATGACGATGGAATCGCTCGGCATCCGCGACCGGATAGCCGATCGCCAGAGGGGCGATGATATCGGTAAACACCGCCGGCACGTTGGCGATCAGCGAGATCGTCTCGCCCCAGCCGATGATCCCGGCATCCGTCTCGATCCGGCAGATCAGCCGCGTCGTGCCGATTCGCCGGCCGGACCCCAGAGAATGTCCTCGGTAAAGGGCATACGGACCAGCCAGTGATCCACTTTGGTAATGCGCAAGATATCCTCCCATGGACGGCCACTTTCTGGCCGCTTCGGTTTCGCTGTTGACATGGAACTTAGTTCCAAGATAACTCTCTTGGCAAGAGCGAGGCAAAATGCTGTGCCGACGGGTGACGCAATCGCCCTTCAGGGAGAGGACATGGCCAGGGTACAATTGGACGCGATCGACAAGGATGTCGCCAACGACACGCATGGCGTGCCGGGCGTCCAGGCGCTGACGCGCGGCATCCAGATCGTCGATGCGGTGGCGGCGGAAGCTCGCGGCCTGCGCTTCACGGAATTGCTAGACCAGACGCAATTGCCGAAAGGCACGCTGCACCGCCTGCTGCAGGCGCTGGTGGACGAGCGGCTGCTTGCCTTCGATACCCGCGATCAGGTCTACCGCCTGGCGCCGCGGCTTTCCAATGGGCACACAAGGTCTGGGACAATTTCGACCTGCGCGGTGCGGCCGAGCCGGAACTGGCGCGGCTTCGCGACCTGACGGGCGAAGCGATCCGTCTCGGCGTGCTCGACGGCGACAGCATTCTTTACATCGACCAGCGGGAGGTGCCGCAGCCGCTGCGCCTCAACAACGGCGTCGGTTCCCGGGCAGCGCCGCATGCGAGTGGCCTCGGAAAGGCGATCCTGGCGCATCTGTCGCTCGAAAAACGCCGTGCGTTGCTCGACGGCATCGAACTCGAGCGGCTGACCCCGAACACGATCGTCAATGCCGAGGAACTCAGCCGGCAGCTCGACCTCACCAAGGCGCGCGGTTACGCCGTTTCTATCGACGAGCAGCATATCGGCATTTCCTCGGTGGCCGCGCCCGTTCTCAACCACCGCGGCGAGCCGATCGGCGCGATCGGCATCATCGGTCCATCTTTCCGTCTGCCTGTGGACCGGCTGCATGCTTTCGGCCGCGACGTTATCGAAGCGGCGCGGCGCACGTCCGGCAATTTTGGAGAATTCGCCATGTCGCTTGCGGTCAAGCCGCGTCCCCTCGGCCCCGATCGCGCTGATGTGCGCTGTGTCATTCCCGCAAGCACGTTTCTTGGCGAAGGCCCACACTGGTCGCCGGAGCACAAGAAGCTCTATTTCGTCGATATCCTGGCGCCCGCCGTCCATGCCGGCGATCCGGCCAAGGGCACCTACACATCCATGCAGGTGCCGGAACTGATCGGCTTCGTAATCCCGCGCTCGCGCGGCGGTTTCGTCGCCGCCATGCATGGCGAGATCCGCGGTATCGACCTTCAGACCGGCGACATCACCACCATCGCACGGCCGGAAGCCGACCGACCGGGCAACCGGTTCAACGACGGCAAATGCGACCGTCGTGGAAGGCTCTGGGCGGGCACGCTGGCGATCGATACCTCGCCGGACCAGGGGCGGCTGTGGCGGCTGGATCCGGATGGCCGGTCACAGGAAATGGACCGCGGCTTCCATGTCTCGAACGGCCTCGGCTGGAGCCCGGACGACCGAACCTTCTACTTCACGGATACGGCTAAGCAAACCGTGTATGCCTATGATTTTGATATCGAAAGCGGCGAGATAGTTAACCGGCGTCCGTTCATTGTCGTGCCGGAAGCCGAGGGTAAGCCTGACGGCATGACCGTCGATGCGGAAGGTTTCGTCTGGGTGGCTCATTGGGACGGCTGGTGCGTGACCCGCTACGACCCGCAGGGCAAGGTGGAGCGGGTGATCAACCTGCCGATACCGCGCCCGACAAGCTGCGTCTTCGGTGGTCCCGACATGCAGACCCTGTTCGTGACGTCTGCCCGCATCCGGCTTTCGGCAGCCCAGCTTTCCGAGGCGCCGCTTTCCGGCAGCGTGTTTTCCATCGATACCGGCATCAAGGGCCAGGCAGCCCAGATGTTTGCGGGCTGAGAACTCAAGAGACACCCATGGCCAAGCTCGAACTCAAAGACATCCGCAAATCCTTCGGTTCCGCCGAAGTGCTGAAGGGCATCGATCTGACGGTAGAGGATGGCGAATTCGTCGCTTTCGTCGGCCCGTCGGGCTGCGGAAAATCGACGCTGCTGCGGCTCATCTGCGGGCTGGACGAAATCACGTCCGGGCAGATGGCGATCGACGGCGAACTGGTCAATGACGTGCCGCCGGCCAAGCGCGGCATTGCCATGGTCTTCCAGTCCTATGCGCTCTATCCGCATATGACGGTTGCCGAAAACATGGGGTATGCGCTCAGGCTTGCCGGCACGCCGAAACAGGAGATCGATGCCCGCGTCGTCCAGGCTGCCAAAAAGCTCCGCATCGATAGCTATCTGGAGCGCAAGCCCCGCCAGCTCTCCGGTGGCCAGCGCCAGCGCGTCGCGATCGGCCGCGCGATCGTGCGCGAACCGCGCATCTTCCTGTTCGACGAGCCGCTGTCCAACCTCGACGCCTCGCTGCGCGTCGAAATGCGCATCGAGATCGCCCGAATGAAGGAGACGCTCGGCACGACGATGGTCTACGTCACCCACGACCAGATCGAGGCGATGACGCTGGCCGACAAGATCGTGGTGCTGAATTCCGGCCGTGTCGAGCAGATCGGCTCGCCGCTCGATCTCTACAACAAGCCGGTCAACCGCTTCGTCGCGGGCTTCATCGGCTCGCCGCGGATGAATTTCCTGAAGCTCGGCGCCAGAAAGAGCGAGGGCGTCTTTGCTGTTCCAGGTGGAGAAGTCCGCCTGCCACGCAACCTCTCCGCCGTGCCCGCGGAGATCGGTATCCGGCCCGAACATGTGGAGTTCGTCCTTCGCAGCGCGCCGGATTCGCTTGCCGGCACCGTCACCATGACCGAGCACCTCGGCAGCGACACCTATGCCTATGTGGCGCTCGAAGGCTCCGAGGAGATGATTGTCGTGCGACTTTCCGGCGATCGGGCCGTCAAGCGCGGCGAACCGATCGGCGTGCATGTCGATCCGGCGATGATCCATGTCTTTTCCGCCGATGGCCTTTCGCTTGCCTCAGCGCGTCCCGTTGCCCTGGAGGCCGCATGACCATCCATCCGGAACTTATCGCACAGGTCCAGGTGGAGGCCGCGAAGTACCCGAGCCTCAAGGGCAAGGGCGTGCTGATCACTGGCGGCGGATCGGGCATCGGTGCCTCGCTGGTCGAGCATTTCTGCGCCCAGGGCTGCAAGGTCGGTTTCCTCGAACTCAATGCCGATGGGGCGGACGAGACGGCTGAGGTCATAGCAAGGAAGACCGGCAACAAGCCGTTCTACCGTGCGGCGGATCTGCGTGACATCGACGCCCTAAAGGAAGGAATCGAGGCACTCCGCTCCGAGATCGGCCCCATCCGGGTGCTCGTCAACAATGCCGGCAATGACGATCGCATGCCGCTCGAAGACGTGACGCCGGAATACTGGGACGAGCGGTTCCAGACCAATCTGCGCCACCAGTTTTTCGCGGTACAGGCCGTCGTACCGGAAATGGCGGAGGCTGGCGGCGGGTCGGTCATCAATATGGGCTCGATCTCGTGGATGCGCGGCGCGGCCGGCCTGATCTTCTACACGACCGCGAAATCCGCCGTCATGGGCATGACCAAGTCGCTCGCCCGCGAACTCGGCGAACGTAACATCCGCGTCAATTCGATCGCGCCCGGCTGGGTGCTGACCGAGCGCCAGGTGGAGCGCGCCAAGCGCGTCTACCAGGGCAAGTTTTCCGAATACCTCGAGGTCCAGTGCCTCAAGGAGCATCTGCTGCCGCCCGATATCGCCCGCATGGCGCTGTTTCTGGCGGCGGATGATTCCGCCTCATCACGTCACAGACATTCATCGTCGATGGAGGCGTCGTCTAACGGGGGCCAAGCGGACACCGGCGCTCGCCGCTTGATCTTTTTCAAGTTGAAACAGAGTTCCATCATCATCGTTTCGGGAGGATCTGATGAACACCTTTACCAGACTGATCGGCACCGCCGCCGTCGCGCTTGCGCTCGGTTCGGGCGCCGCCAAGGCCGCCGATTTGAGTTTTATGAGCTTCACTTACGCGGAGGAGGCCAACAAGGCGATCGTCCAGGGCGTCCTCGATAATTTTCAGAAGGCCGAGAAGCTGACGGTCGAGCCGCTCGGCTTCGCCTGGGGCGACATGCAGAAGAACATCTTTTTGCGCGCCCGGTCGAAGACCTTGCCTGACATCGCCCAGCTTTCCGAACGCTGGCTGCCGACCTTCGCGAGCCTCGACAACCTGGTCGATCTGAACACGGTCTACGGCAAGGACAAGCTTGAAGCGGCTTTCGCGCCGGATGCGCTCGCCATGGGCAATATCAACGGCAAGCAGCTTGCGTTGCCGCTTCTGTCCGGGTCGATCGGCATGGTGGCCAACAAGGAAGTTCTCGCCAAGGCCGGCATCAATGACGCGCCGAAAACCGTCGATGACTTCAAGAAAGCTCTGGTCGCGGTGCGTGACAAGGTGCCCAATTCTGTGCCTTATTCCATGGCGACCAAGAACAATGGCTCGATCCTGATCGACTTCATGGTCTGGAACTGGGTGCATGGTGGCCGCATCATTGACGACGCCGGCAAGGTCGTCATCGACAGCAAGCAGAGCCGCGATGCGCTCACCTTCATGGTCGGCCTGCTGAAGGATCGCTTGGCCGCTCCGGAAATCGATCGCCCGGACTCGCGCCGCCTGCTGGCGCAGGGCGCTTCAGCCTTCTATCTCGACGCACCGCAAACCCGCACTTTCCTGCGTGACTTCTCCGGTAAGGGCCAGGCCTTCGACGCCAACGTCCTGCCGATGCCGACACCTGTGCTGAAGGCCGGTGACAAGTCTGTTTCCGTCCAGTGGGGGCATCTGCTCGTTCAGTTCGCTAATGGTGGCAAGGCCAAGGCAGAGGATCCGGCCGACAAGTTCCTGACCTACATCATTTCCGACAAGGTACAGACGGACCTTCCGTTGAAGATGAGCGCGCTGCCGGTCACCAAGTCCGCCCGCGCGGCGGTTGCCGAGGACGCTTACCTCAAGAACTGGTCGGCCGCGACAGGTGACGCCCGCCGCAACGAAGTCGGCATCTGGTCCAACGCCACCGACCTCACCAATATCATCGGCGAGGAAGTCCAGGGGCATTGCTCGGCCAGAAGTCTGCCGACGACGCCATCAAGTCCATGCAGGCGCGGCTTACGACCAGCATGGAGAAGGCAAAGAAGTCGGAATAGTCGCCATCGCATCTGGGCTTGGCCCTCACCCTAACCCTCTCCCCGCTTGCGGGGAGAGGACGTGCCACATGCCTCGCTGAAGTGAAGGAAACGGGGCGGCACATCCCTTCTCCCCGCTGGCGGGGAGAAGGTGGCGGCAGCCGGATGAGGGGCGGCCGTGACGCAAAACCTTCATCGACAGCCGGAAACAGGACCAAGCAGGGAATAATCTCATGGCCGTGATCGAAAACAACTCGCTCGCCTATCCGGTCTCGCCGCATGCGAACCGGGGTGGCTTGAAAGCCGGGCAGAGCCGCATCGGGCTTCTTCTGCTGCTGCCGGCGGCGCTCGGCTTTTGCGCGATTATCCTCTACCCGTTCCTTTCGGCACTCGGCCTGTCGCTGTTCGAATATACCGTCGAGATGATGGAGCCGCGCTTCATCGGTTTCGAGAATTTTGCGAAGATCGCCACCGACCCGGACGTCTGGTCCGCCTTCCGGACGACCGCGATCTATGTGGTCTTGTCGGCGACCGGCACGCTGATCGCCGGTCTCGGCTGGGCGCTGATCATGAACCAGCCGTTTGCCGGTCGCGCCCTGCTGCGTTCGCTGTCGCTGCTTCCCTGGGTATTGCCGGCGACGGTCAGTGCCTTCATTTGGGGCTGGATCTTCAATTCCCGTTACGGGGTGCTGAATGCCTTCCTGATGGAACTCGGCATCATCGATTTTCCGCAGGCCTGGCTTTCGACGCCCGAGGGCGCCATGCTGGCCGTGGTGCTGACCAAGGTCTGGCTGTCGATCCCGCTCTTCATGTCCTTCTTCCTCGCCGGTCTGCAGAACCTCGACAAGGAGCAGATCGATGCCGCTCGCGTCGATGGCGCCGGCAACTGGGCGGTGCTGCGCGATCATATCCTGCCGCATCTGCGCCCGGTGCTGATGATCGTGGTCGTGCTCGGCGTGATCGGCAACCTGCAACAGTTCGACACGATCTATGCGCTGACCGGCGGCGGGCCGGTGCGGGCGACGACGGTGCTGTCAGTCGAGGTCTATCGCCGCGCCTTCGAACAGTGGGATATCGGCTTCGCCTCCGCCGTCGGCGTGCTGTGGGTCGCAGCGCTCCTGCCGCCCGCCTTCCTCTATCTGCGCATGCTGGTGAAAGGAAACTGAGATGTTCGACCTTTCCTCCCGACAGGCCAAGGTCGTCTTCTTCGCGGCGCTTGCGGTGATCGGCTTCTTCCTGTTCTTCCCGCTCTACTGGCTGGTGATCTCGTCGCTGAAGGCGAATGCCGAGCTCTACCGGGTCGTGCCGACGCCGTTCCCGACCATGCTGAGCCTTGAACATTTCATCCGGGCGCTGACTGCCGGCAAGCTGCCGATGTACCTGATGAACAGCCTGATCACCTCGACCTGCAGCGCCGCGCTGGTGACGCTGCTGGCGCTCTATGCCGGTTTCAGCTTCGCGAAGTACCGTTATTTCGGCCGCCAGCCGGTGATGCTGTTCATGCTGTCGGCGCAGATGTTTCCGTTCGGCCTGCTGCTGATCTCCATCTATCCGCTGATGAGCGAACTGAACCTGCTCGACACCCGGCCGGGGCTGATCCTCAGCTATATCGTCTTCGCGCTGCCGGTCTCGACCTACATGCTCTACAGTTATTTTTCCCAGGTGCCGGACGAACTGATCGATGCGGCGCGGGCGGATGGGGCGAGCGATCTCAGGATCTTCCACACGATCGTCATCCCGATCTCGATCCCGCCGATCGTCACGGTGTTCCTCTATTCCTTCATGTGGTCCTGGAACGATCTTCTCTATTCGATGACGCTGATCGTCTCGGATGAAAAGCGCACGATCGGGCCGGGCCTGCTTCTCACCTATCTCAACGAGGTGAATTCCGACTGGGGCGGCGCCATGGCGGCATCGCTGATCGCCTCCGCCCCGATCGTCGTGGCCTTCATGTTCCTCCAACGTTATTTCATTCAGGGCGTCACCGCCGGAGCAGTCAAATGAGCAAGATCCTTGCCGGAGCTTTCCCCGTTCTTCCCACGCCGTTCCGCGACGACGGCTCGATCGACGAGGCGGATTTCCTGTCGATCATCGATTTCGCGCTGGAGAGTAACGTGGACGGAGTCGTCTATCCGGGCGTCGCAAGCGAGGTCGATACGCTGAGCCCGCAAGAGCGCAAGCGGCAGGTGGAATTGCTGGCCCAGCGTATCGGGGGCGCATCCCGATCATCATCGGCGCCAGCGACCCGGATCCGAAGGCGGCGGCGAAACATGTGGCGCAGGCGGCTGAGATCGGGGCAGGGGCGGCCATGGTGATGGCACCGCTTTCGCTTGGGAACGACATCGCTGCGCAGACCGCCTATTTCAGGGAGGTGGCGGCCAATGCCGGCGTGCCGATCATGCTGCAGAACCAGCCGAAGCCGATCGGCGCCGGACTGACGCCGGAAGAGGTGGCGGCTGTCGCCAATGACGTACCGGAAATACGCTACGTCAAGGAAGAGACCGCGCCCTGCGGCCAGCACCTGACGCGCATCAAGGCGGCGGCGAACGGCTCTCTCGACGCGATCTTCGGCGGCGCCGGCGGGCGTTATGTCACCGATGAACTGGCGCGCGGTGCCGCCGGCACCATGCCTGCCGTGGAGCTTGCCGATATTCACGCCCAGATGATCCATGCGTGGCAGAAGGGCGACGTGGCGACGACGCGAAAACTCTACAATGTCTCGCTGCCGCTCCTGAACTTCCAGGCAATCTTTCGCATGCACATGACCAAGGAAGTGCTGCGCCGGCGCGGCGTCATCAAAAACACCTTCGTGCGCGGCAAGGGGCCGAAATTCGACGAAGGCGACGCTAAGGAACTGGCGCTGCTTCTGGCGGAGGCCGATCTGCCCTATACCAATCACAAGCCGAACTGAGACCAAGATCCCATGCCGAAAAACGTCGTCGATGCGATCGTCTCGGTCGAGACCTTCATCATCTCCATTCCCCGCGAGGTGCCCTATCTCGGCCCCTTGAAGGAAGGCGAAGCAATCAACGAGCGCGGCTACCTGATCCGCAAGGGCAACCGCACCATCTATCCCTCGACCGACATGACGCTGCTGATCAAGGTCACCGGCGAAAGCGGCAAGGTCGGCTGGGGCGAGTGCTATGGCATCGTGGCGCCCGAGGCGACCAAGGCGATCATCGACGATGTGCTCGGCCCGGTCATCAACGGCCGCGATCCGGGCGATGCGGCAGTCATCCACGAGGACCTCTACGACCTGATGCGGGTGCGTGGTTTCTTCGGCGGTTATTATCTCGATGCGCTGGCGGGCGTCGATATCGCGCTCTGGGATCTGACCGGCAAGAACCTTGGCGTCCCCGTCTCGACGCTGCTCGGGGGCGGCGGCACGATACGATCCGCGCCTATGTCTCCGGCCTGCCGAAGGCGACGCTGAAGGAGCGCTGCGATCTCGCCGCCTATTGGGTGGATAAGGGCTACAAGGGCATCAAGTTCGCCGCTGTGGTGTCCGAAGAGGATATCGTCAATGAAATGGCGAGCCTACGCGAAGCCGTCGGGCCGGATATCGATCTGATGGTCGATCTGCACTGGAAATTCGAGGCGGGTGAGGCGATCCGCATCATCCGGCGGCTCGAACCCTACAACCTCTATTTCGCCGAGGCGCCGGTACAGCCGGAAAATCTCGAGGGTCAGGCGCGAGTGGCGGCCGGTATCGGCGTGCCGCTGGCGCTCGGGGAGGAATTGCGCACCACCTACGAATACCGGCCGCGGTTCGAAAAGCGGGCGATGAGCATCGTGCAGCCGGAAATGGGCCATACGGGCGTCACCGAGTTCATCCGCATCGGCCAGATGGCGCAGGCCTTCCACATGAACATCATGCCGCATGCCTCGATCAGCGTCGGTATCTTCATGGCGGCGAGCCTTCAGGCCTCCTCGGCGCTGCAGAACGTGCCCTATCACGAATACCAGCATTCGATCTTCGACCGGAACCTCACTTATACGAGGGGCGACATGGCCTCGGGCGAGGGGACTTATGTGGTGCCGACCGGTGCCGGTCTCGGCGTCGAGCCGAGGGAAGAAGTGTTCGAGTTTGCCATCCGGCGGTGATGGTGTTCGGCGACCACTGCAGGCGGGGCTAGATCGTCGGCGATCTGGTTGTTGGCGAGCACGGATTGAATTTCTCCGGTCGGATCGCCATTTTAGGGCAAATCCAAAACCGAAGGAGGAAAGCATGACGACGTCTACCGAACGGGCCGTTCTGGCCGGTGGCTGTTTCTGGGGCATGCAGGACCTGATCCGGCGTCTGCCTGGCGTGGTTTCGACCCGCGTCGGCTATAGCGGCGGCGACGTGCCGAACGCCACCTATCGCAATCACGGCACCCATGCCGAGGCGATCGAGATCATTTTCGACCCGGCCAAGACTAGCTATCGCAATATTCTGGAGTTCTTCTTCCAGATCCACGATCCATCGACCAAGAACCGCCAGGGCAACGATCTCGGCACGAGCTATCGTTCGGCGATCTATTACGAGAACGACGAGCAGAAGCGCGTCGCCGAAGACACGATCGCCGATGTCAATGCATCCGGATTGTGGCCGGGCAAGGTGGTGACGGAAGTGGAGCCGGTCGGCGATTTCTGGCAGGCGGAACCGGAGCACCAGGATTACCTGGAGCGCTATCCGAACGGCTATACCTGCCATTTCCCGCGCCCGAACTGGAAGCTGCCGAAGCGCGCGAGCGTCGCCGCCGCCGAATAACCCGTCATGACTGATGAATTAGAGGCGCTGCCATCTCGAAATGGCAGCGCCTTTTTTGTTTAGGCGAGCGTGTAGGCGGTCTTCACCACGGTGAAGAATTCGGCCGCGTACTTGCCCTGTTCGCGCGGGCCGAAGGACGAAGCCTTGCGACCGCCGAACGGCACGTGGAAATCGACGCCTGCCGTCGGCAGGTTGACCATCACCATGCCGGCCTCGGAGTTGCGCTTGAAGTGGGTCGCGTGCTTGAGGCTGGTCGTGGCGATGCCGGCCGACAGGCCGAACGGCGTGTCGTTGGCGGTTGCCAGCGCTTCCTCGTAGTTCTTCACCCGGATGACCGATACGACCGGCCCGAAAATCTCTTCGCGGGAGATGCGCATCTGGTTGGTCGCTTCGGTGAACAGCGTCGGCTGGAGATAGAAGCCGGGGTATCGCGTTTGACGAGTTCGCCACCGAAGGCGAGCTTGGCGCCTTCCGACTTGCCGATGTCGATATAATCGGTGTCCTGCTTCAGCTGCTTGTCATCGACAACCGGGCCGATATGGCTGCCGGCCTTCATGGCGTTGTCGGCATTGAGGCCTTTCAGCCGCTCCGTCAGCGCCGCGACGAATTTGTCGTGGATGCCCTCCGTCACGATCAGGCGCGAGGACGCGGTGCAGCGCTGGCCGGTCGAGAAGAAGCCGGAATTGGCGGCCGCTTCGACGGCGACGCCCAGGTCCGCGTCGTCGAGGATGACCATCGGGTTCTTGCCGCCCATTTCGAGCTGGAACTTGCGGTTATGCTCGATCGAGGCAAGTGCGACGCGCTTGCCGGTGCCCGTGGAGCCGGTGAACGTGATGCCGGCGAGATCCGGGCTGTCGAGCATGGCCTGGCCGACCACCGAGCCGCGGCCCATGACGAGGTTCAGCACGCCCTTCGGCAGACCGGCGCGATGCAGGATATCGACGATTGCCCAGGCGCATCCCGGCACGAGATCAGCAGGCTTAAAGACGACCGTGTTGCCATAGCAGAGCGCCGGAGCGATCTTCCAGGCCGGGATGGCGATCGGAAAATTCCAGGGCGTGATGATGCCGATGACACCGAGCGGTTCGCGGGTGATCTCGACGCCGATGTTCGGACGGGCGGACGGAACCATTTCGCCGGTCAGGCGCAGCGCTTCTCCTGCGAAGAAATCAAAAATCTGGGCGGCGCGGGTGACTTCGCCGATCGCTTCGGGAAGGATCTTGCCTTCCTCGCGGGCGAGAAGCGCGCCGAGGCTCTTCCTTACGGGCGAGGATCTCGTCGGAGGTCTTTCTGAGGATCGCGTGGCGTTCCAGGATGCCGGAGCGCGACCAAGCCGGGAAAGCGGCTTTGGCGGCGGCAATCGCCTGCCTGGCGTCGTCGGCGCCGCCCTGAGCATACATGCCCACGATGTCATTCGTATCGGAGGGATTGATGTTCTTGGAAGCGTCCGAGCCGACCCATTCGCCGGCGATCAGGTTCTGGTAGATGGTCATGGACCTCTCCTTCTCATGTGAAATGTCCCGCCAAGGGGCGGGACCGTCAGATAAAACTTGTTCAGTCGCTCATTTGAAAACGTTCGGCAGCCAGAGCGACAGGGCAGGGATATAAGTCACGAGCAGCAATACTGCGATGCTGGCTCCGAAGAAAGGCCAGATCGTTCGCATCGCTTCACGTATCGTGATGCCGCCGACCGCGCAACTGACGAAGAGCACGGTTCCGACCGGAGGCGTGTTGAGGCCGATGCCGGCATTGAGGATCATGATGACCCCGAAATGAACCGGATCGATACCGAAGGCCTTGACGACGGGCAGCAGGATCGGGGTCGAGATGATGACCATCGGCGCCATGTCCATGAAGGTGCCGAGGACCAGCAGGATGACGTTGATCATCAGGAGCACGATAATCGGATTGTCCGAGATCGCTCCGATCGCCGCGATGATCAGCGTCTGGACCTGCAGGAATGCCATCAGCCAACCGAAGGATGCTGCGGTGCCTATGACGAGCAGGACCATGGCCGTGGTGCGCACGGCGCCCATGACAGCCTCGACGAAACCTTCCCAGTTCAGTTCGCGATAGACGAACATGGCGACGAGGAGGGCGTAGAGGACGGCAATGCAGGAGCTTTCCGTCGCCGTGAACACGCCCGAGCGGACGCCGCCGAAGATGATGCCGATCAGCAGGATGCCCGGGACCGATGCCAGGAGATAATATCCGACACGTGCGAAACCCGGAAAGGGATCGGCCGGATAACCGCGCTTCACGGCAACCCACCAGGCGGTGAACATCAGGGACGCGGCCAGCAGCAGGCCGGGGATGATGCCGGCGGTGAAGAGGTCCGCGACCGAGACGTTGCCACCGGCGGCGATCGAATAGAGGATCATGTTGTGCGATGGCGGGATCATCAGCGCGATGATGGCGGCATTGGCCGTCACGTTCACCGCGTAATCCTTGTCGTAACCGCGCGCAGCCATTTGCGGGATCATCAATCCGCCGACAGCCGATGCGTCCGCCACGGCCGAGCCGGAAATGCCGCCGAACAGGGTGGAGGCTACGACGTTGACCTGACCGAGGCCACCGCGCATGTGGCCGACGAGGCCGGCTGCAAAGCGGATCAGGCGAACCGCGATGCCGCCGCGTACCATCAGGTCGCCGGCGAAGATGAAGAACGGGATCGCCATCATGGCGAATACGTTCATGCCGGAATTCAGCTGCTGGAAGATGACGACCGGCGGCAGGCCGATATAGAGAACCGTCGCAAAGGAAGCGATGCCGAGGCAGAAGGCGATCGGCATGCCGATCAGCATGAGAAGGGTGAACGAACCGAAAAGGATTGTGTAGGCCATTACGCGGCCTCCTGCACGAGGATGTCGGCAACCAATTCCTCGCCGATGGCGACATCGACAAAGCGCTCCAGAGCGAAAAGGAAATCATGGCCCCGCCGAGGATCATCGGAAAGAAGTCCGTGCCGCCCGGCCAGCCGAGAACTGGAATGGTCGCCGACCAGGTGCCCATGGCGAGTAGCGTCGAATAATAGGCCATGCCGATGCCGAACAGCACGATCAGGCCGAGGCTGACGAGGTCCATCGTCTTCTGGATAACCGGCGGCATGACGTAACGGACGATATCGAGCCCGAGGTGAACGCTCTCACGCACGCCGACGGCGGCTCCGAGCATGATGAACCAGGACATCAGATAGAGCGACAGCGGCTCAGACCAGCTAGGCGAGTCGTTCAGGATGTAGCGGCCGAACACCTGCCAGCCGACGATGATGGTCATGGCGATGATGCCGGTGCCGGCGATATAAAGCGACAGACGGCTTAGTCCGCCTAGAATGGGCCTTACGGCCAGCATGAAGTTCCTCATTGTCCTCGTCCTCCAGTATCCGGCGACATCCCCTGTGCCGAAAAAACCGGCCCTCGCATTGGAGGGCCGGTCCTTGTTTCTTTGAGTTACTTGACCGCCTGGATCTGCTCCAGCAGAGCCTTCTGCTTCGGATCGGTCACGAACTTGTCGTAGACCGGCTTCATGACAGCCGAAAACTCATCCTTGTTGACCTTGATGACGTTGGCGCCACCGGCACGAACCTTGGCTTCCGAGGTCTTTTCGCGAGCCGTCCAGAGTTCGCGCATCTTGCCGACCGATCCTTGGCCGCCTGGCGGAAGATCTTCTGGTCTTCCGGGGTCAGCTTGTCCCAGGAGATCTTGGACATGACCAGGATTTCCGGGTTCAGGGAGTGCTCGGTCAGGGTGTAGTTCTTGGCGACTTCGAAGTGACGGGCCGATTCATAGGACGGCCAGTTGTTTTCAGCGCCATCGACCACGCCGGTTTCGAGCGAGGAATAGACTTCGCCCATCGGCATCGGGGTCGGGTTGGCACCGAAGGCCTGCATCATGGCGATCCAGAGGTCGGACTGCTGGACGCGGATCTTCATGCCCTTCAGGTCGGCAAGCTTGGTGATCGGCTTCTTGGTGGTGTAGAAGGAGCGCGCGCCGGAGTCATAATAGGCGAGGCCGATCAGGCCGTGCTTTTCGAAGGCGGCGAGGATCTGGTCGCCGATCGGACCATCGACGACCTGGTGCATATGGTCGGTCGAGCGGAACAGGAAGGGCAGGCCGAGAACGGTGGTTTCCGGCACCAGGTTGTTGAACGGCGCGGCGTTGACGCGGTTCAGGTCGATGACGCCGAAACGGGTCTGCTCGATCGTATCCTTCTCGCTGCCGAGCACCGAATTGTTCATGACCTGAATCTTGATCCGGCCGTTGGTGCGCTGTGAAATCAGCTGACCCATGTATTTGACCGCATCCACGGTCGGATAGCCGTCCGGATGAATGTCCGCCGAGCGGAGCGTGACTTGGGCATTGGCAGCGGTCGCAGCGAGTGCGATGCCGAAGGCGAGGCCGAGCATTTTGGTGAGTTTCATATTGTCCTCCTCCGTTGTTCGCCGGCGCCTCCACGCGCCGGTCGTTTGGGTATCAGTCTCCTGCGGCCCCCTTGCCGTTTATTGGGCGGGCAGGCCGTAAAGTTCTTCAGGGTTTTTCACGAGCGCGAGCCGGCGTGCCTCATCGTCCGGAAGCCAGCCGAGAACAGTATCCGTCAAGGCCACGTCATCCGGATAATCGGCCTGTTCGCGGGCGAGATTATGCGGCCAGTTGGTGCCCCAGATGATGCGCTCCGGTGCGTATTTGGCGATCTCGCGGGCAACGGCTGCGACATCGGCATAATCCGGGCCGCCGGCTTTCGAGGACTCGTAGACGCCGGCGAATTTGAACCAGCATTTGCCGCCGTCGATCAGCCGCTTGACAGCGCCGATCTGCGGGCTGTCGGGCGTAACGCCGGCAAAGAACTTGCCGTGGTGGTCGAAGACCCAGCGGGATTTCAGTTTTGCGAGCCGTGCCTCGTGATCGAGAATGTTGCTGCCGTCGAACTGGACAGCGACCATCCAGCCTTGCGAGGCCGCCTTGGCATCGACGGCTTCGAGTTCCGAGAGGTTCACCGCGCCGCCGGGCAGGTCCATGATCCGGGCACCGACATTACCGGCTGCGGAAAGGCGTTCCAGTTCGGCGTCCGATGTGGTGCTATCGATAACGCAGACGCCGCGGGCGATCGATCCGAATTCAGCAAGGCAGGCGTTGAGATTGGAATTGTCGCGCTGCTGGGCATTGCCCTGAGTGACGATCACTCGATCGATGCCGATCCAGCGCATGAACTCAAGATACTGGGCGGGCGTCGGCAAATCTCCAGCCGGCAGCCCGGGACCGCCGGGGAGCGATGGAAAGCCCGGCAGATAAGCATGCATCTGAGTGTCGATCGCGCCCTTGGGCAGTTTGGTCTTGGGGGCGTGCCGGAAAGGGTGCGGACGAGCATCAGATATCTCCCATGCGGAATTCTTTGAGCGCATCGCGGTTGATCTCGATCCCGAGGCCTGGGCCGTTCGGGATCTGCACCACGCCGCGCTCATGTTCGATCGGGGTTTTGATCACCGCCTGACGGAACGGATTGTGGGTACGGTCGAATTCGAGGATCGGTTCGATCGGGTTGACGCGAACCGGGCTCGGGATCATCGCCGCCATGAACTGCAATGCTGCGGCGATATGGACGGCGGTGCCCCAGACATGCGGCACAACCCGGATGCCGTGGAGCGACGCGAGATCGGCGACGCGCTTGGCTTCGCTAAACCCGCCGACGCCGGCAAGGTCTGGCTGCAGAATGTCGGCGGCGCGGGTTTCTACCGGTTCGCGCATGCCCCAGCGGCTGTGCCAGGTCTCGCCGCCGGCAACCGGGATCGGCTGGCGGGCACGGACTTCGCGATAGGCAGCGAGCTGTTCCGGCACGACGGGTTCCTCGAACCAGTCGATGTTGAGTTCTGCCGCCGCCTGGCCGAACCTGATCGCCTCGATGGCGTCATAACCGTGGTTGGCATCGACCATCAGCCGCATGTCGGGGCCGACGGCTTCGCGCACGGCGCGGATGACGCGCAGATCTTCCTCGACGCCGAAGCCGATCTTGATCTTGCTGGCGTGGAAACCCTCATCCCAATAACGGGCGACGTCCGTCGCATTGTCCTCGACGCGATCGACGCCGTCGCGCTTGAAGCTGCCGGTCGCATAGGCCTTGACGCTTTCGCGGAACCGGCCGCCGAGAAGGATCGAGACCGGGACGCCGAAGTGCTTGCCCTTGATGTCCCAGAGCGCGATGTCGATGCCGGAAAGTGCTGTGACGGCAAGGCCGCGCTGACCCTGGTCGCGCAGCGCGTTATAGAGCCGCGCCCAGATCTTTTCGGTTTCGAGCGGGTTTTCGCCGATCAGCCAGTTCGCGTAGGTCGCGACCACGGCCGCATTCGGGCGGGCAGGGCCGAGGCATTCGCCCCAGCCGATCGTGCCGTCATCGCACTCGATCTCGACGAGCACATGGGCGCGGCGATCGAAGCGCATCGAAGCGCTTTCGAAGGCGACGTCGAGCCTGTGTTCGAGAAGATGCGTGCGGACCGAGACGATCTTCATGGCGTTACCGCTTGTGGGAGCCGATGAGCTTCAGGAGCATCTGCTCTTCTTCGGCCGTCAGGTCGTCGAGCGGCGGACGAACCTTGCCGGCGTCGAAGCCCTGCAGGCGTACGCCGGCCTTGATGGCCGAAACGGCATAACCCTTGCGGCGGTTGCGGATCGCCATGAACGGGTAGAAGAAGTCCTTGAGGATTTCCTCGCAGCGGGCGCGGTTGCCGGCACGCAGCGACTTGTAGAAATCGACGGCAAGGCCGGGCACGAAGTTGAAGACCGCCGAGGAATAGGTGGTGAAACCGGCGCCGAGATAGGCTTCGGCGAAGAGTTCGGCCGTCGGCATGCCGCCGAGATACATCAGCCGGTCGCCCATGGTGGCAGTGATCTGCCGGACAAGCCCGATGTCGCCGCTGCCGTCCTTGAAGCCGATCAGGTTCGGGCATTCGTCGCAGAGGCGCTTCAGGGTATCGACGGAAAGGATCGAGTTGTCGCGGTTATAGACCATGACGCCTATTCCGACCGACTGGCAGATGCGCTTCACATGCTGATAGAGGCCTTCCTGCGGCGCATCGATCATGTAATGCGGCAGCAGCAGGATGCCGTCGGCGCCGGCCTTTTCGACCGCGCGAGCCATTTCGACGCCGACATGGGTGCCGAAACCGCAACCGGAGACGATCGCCGTCTTGCCGGCCGCTTCCTTGGCTGCGGAGACGATGGTTGGAACTTCATGAGGTGACAACGAGAAGAATTCGCCCGTGCCGCCGGCGGCAAACAGGACCGGCGCATCGAAGCCCGACAGCCATTCCACATGGCGGCGATAGCTTTCCGGCTGAAACTGGCCTTCCTTGTCGAAATGGGTGACGGGAAAGGACAGCAGGCCGGCACCAAGTGCGACCTTGATTTCATCAGGCGTCATCATACGGATTTCCTTTGTAAGCGTCTCCTCCAGACAAAAATTGTCGTACAGGTTGCGCTGACTTGTGTCAACAAGTCATCTTACAGATCGCGGAGCTCTCGGAGCAGCGTGCGGTAACGCAGCTGCGAACCCCGCAGATGCCGACGCATGGCGTCGCGGGCGCGGTCTTCGTCGCCATCGGAAATCGCCACGACGATGGCGTTGTGCTCCTCGTCGAGCAGCTTGATATAGGTTGCCTGATCGGCTTCCGAATCGTCGGGGCGCAGGGCTGCGCGCGGGATCAGGCTGCGTCCGATCATCGTCAGGAACTCACGGAATCGGGGATTGTTGGTCGCTTCCGCGATCGCCAGATGCAGGGCAAAATCCGCCTCGCTGGTCGGTTTTGCCGCCTCGAGACAGGCTCGAACCGCATAGTGGCGATCGAGGATAACTTCTTCCTGCGCCGGCGAGCGGCGATCGCTGCAAGCCCCGCGGCCTCGACTTCGACCGCCGTTCTAAGCTCGAGGAGTTCGATCATCGACGATACGCGGGCGAGATCGATATTCGAAAGCGACAGCATGACGGGCTGAACGGCACTCGAGGGCTCGAGCACGAAAACGCCGGCGCCCTGGCGGGCCTCGACCAGTCGGTCGGCGCGCAGCGAGGCAATCGCTTCGCGCACCACGGTGCGGCTGACGCCATGCGCCTCGGTCAGTTGCGCCTCGCTCGGCAGGCGTGAGCCCGGCGGGAACTGGCCCGTCGCAATCGCCTGGCGCAACGTCTCTCCGAGGCGGGAAACAAGCGTCCTCGATCCTCTGCCGGTATCGAGTTTGGTTTCAACGCCCATTTCATTTCTCCCTGCACGGCGGCGCATCACACTATGACGGCAACGCGCATGTCAAGTTGAGCGGTCGCGCCAAACCGGCCCAGGCTTGTTGACCGAGCTTTCCCGACATGTATGATAAGTAGCGACGCTTGTCACGAACAAGTTGGCCCCAAGCTGGCCAACGACCTGGATTGCCGCGGTCGGCGAGCCGCTTTCGGAGGATGATTTTTGAAAAGACTTTTGATCACCGGTGCCGGCGGCGGCCTCGGACGCGCCATGCGCTCGCGCCTTGCCGGCTTTGCCGAGACGCTTCGCCTCTCCGATATCGTCGATATCGGCGCTCCCGGGCCGAATGAGGAAGTGGTCACCTGCGACCTCGGCGATATGGATGCCGTCATGAAGCTGGTCGAGGGCTGCGACGGTATCCTGCATCTCGGCGGCGTCTCGGTCGAGGACAAGTTCTCGAAGATCCTCAATGCCAACCTGCTCGGGCTCTACAACATCTACGAAGCGGCACGCGCCCATGGCCAGCCGCGCATCCTGTTCGCCAGCTCAACCATGTCGTGGGCTTCTATCGCCAGGACGAGCATATCGACGTCAAGGCTCCGATGAAGCCGGACGGTCTTTACGGCGTGTCGAAATGTTTCGGCGAGGCGCTGGCCCGCATGTATTTCGAGAAGTTCGGGCAGGAAACGGCGCTTGTCCGGATCGGCAGCTGTTTCGAAAAACCGATCAATCACCGCATGCTGTCCGGCTGGATGTCCTATGACGACTTCGCTTCCCTGATCGACTGCGTCTTCCGCGCGCCGATGCTCGGCTGCCCGATCATCTGGGGCATTTCCGACAATGACAGCAAGTGGTGGGACAACTCGCACGCCTCCTATCTCGGCTGGAAGCCGAAGGACAACGCCGAACGTTTCCGCGCCGAACTCGATGCCAAGGGGCGCCCGGAACCGACGTCTCCGGCCGCGGTCTATCAGGGCGGCATGTTCACCCAGGACCCGATCTTTTCGGAGGACTGAGCCGGGGATTGCCGGTTCTTGTTTCCGGCATCCCAACCCACCACATCAGCTCCTTCAAAGGCCTTCTCTTCTCTCAGAAGGTGTTTTCCGGAGTTTTTGTCATGGGATTTATCGATATTAATCCTCCCGTCCCCGAAGATGGTGCGCTTCTCGACGCCTATTCGGAGACGGTTGCCGGCGCGGTGGACCGCGTCGGCCCTGCCGTCAGCCGTATCGAGCGGCTCGGCGGCGTTGCCGGCCAAGGGGGCCATGGGTCGGGCTTTGCGATTTCGCCCGACGGCCTGATCATCACCAACCACCACGTCGTGGCCGAAGCCAAGACCGTCCGTATCCGTAGCGCCAATGGAGCGGTCGGGCAGGGCGCTGTTCTCGGCCGCGATGCCGATACCGATATCGCGCTGGTGCGTGCCGACATGGACGTGCAGGCCTGGGCGCGGCTCGGCGATTCCCAGAAATTGCGGCGCGGCCATATCGCGATTGCCATCGGCAATCCGCTCGGGTTCGACTGGTCGGTGACATCGGGCGTTGTCTCGGCGCTCGGTCGCTCGATGAGGTCGTCTACCGGGCGGCTGATCGACGACGTGGTGCAGACCGATGCCGCCCTCAATCCCGGCAATTCGGGCGGGCCGCTGGTCTCGGCATCCGGCGAGGTGGTCGGCGTCAACACCGCGGTCATCCATGGTGCGCAGGGTATCGCCTTTGCTGTCGCTTCCAACACGGCCAATTTCGTCGTGTCGGAGATTCTGCGTTTCGGCCATGTTCGGCGCGCCTTCATCGGCATCGTCGTGGATACGACCGTGCTGCCGCGCCGCGTCGCGGTGAAGGCCGGCATGATGCAGGAGACGACAGTGCGCATCCGCCGCATCGATCCCGGTAGCCCGGCCGACCGTGCAGGCCTGAAGGAAGGCGATTTCATCCTGGCGATCGACGGCCAGCCGGTCGGTGGCGCGGATGACTTGATCCGTCTGCTGGACGGGACCCGGATCGGCAAGGATACGCCGATCTCGGTCTACGATCTCGACTCGCAGATCGTCGATCGCGTGCTCGTTCCCGCCGCGCGGCCGAAGGGCTGATCGGCCGGATATTACGAAAGGCGAGTTCTCAGCCGCTCCATGCCTGCATCGTCGAACCCGAGCTTCGCCAGATAGTCCTGTACGCTGCCGTAATTCCTGCCGATATGATCGAGCGCCTGGCGCATGCTGCGCGGCTCGGAGGCGAGAACTATATCGACGAGAGCTGCCGGCGTGCCACGGCCAAGCGCGCGTTCCCGCAGCCTTGCTATCAGCGGGCCGGAGATCGTCGCCGTCAGGGCGTAATCCTCGACAATGGTCGTCTCATCGACGCCGGCATTGGCGAGCAGCAGCGCCGAGATCACGCCGGTGCGGTCCTTGCCCGCGCTGCAGTGGAAGAGCACGGCGCCTTCAGGCGCGTCGGCGATGGTTTTCAAGACTTCGGCGATGGCCGGCTGGCAGTCGTCGAGCGCCTGGCAATAGCGGTCACCCATGTCGAAGCCCACCGTGGCATTCGCCATCATCTCCACTGGCGCCAGCGCCGAAAACACCGGCGTGTTGTGGTAGCGCACTTCGGCATGGCCCAAGAATGGATTGGCTTCGGCGCTGATCTCGTGGGCGTTGCGCAGGTCGATGACGGTGGTCAGTCCGTTGTCCAGCAAGGTATCGATATCGGCCTCGCTCAGACCGTGCAGCGCATCGCCGCGTAGGATCGAGCGCCAGCGGGTCAGGCCGCCATTTGTCGTTCTGTAACCGCCGAGGTCGCGGACATTGTGGGCGCCTTCCAGCGCGATCAGGCGTTCGTAAGCTAACATATCAGCGGATTCCGGATTTCATGAAGGATTCGATGACGTGGCGTTGCAGGACCAGGTAGATGATCAGGATCGGCAGGCTGGCGAGTGCGGAAGCCGCCATCAGCGGCCCCAGAGATTGCCCTCCTGGGTCATGAACATCTGCAGTCCGATCTGGACCACCGAGTTTTCCGGCTTGCGCGACAGCAGCAGCGGCCAGAAATATTCGTTCCAGGCGGAGATGAAGGCAATGATCGACAGGGAGGCGATCGGCGCGCCCATGTTCGGCACGACGATCTGCCAGAGGATCTTCCAGCTTCTGGCGCCGTCGATGCGCGCCGCTTCGAGGATTTCGGTCGGGAAGGAGCGCATCGCGTTGTAGAGCAGCAGGATCGCAAAGGCATGCGCCGCATTCGGCACGATGAGACCGGTCAGCGTGTCGAGGAGTCCAAGCCGCGAAGCGAGCACGTAGTTGGGGATCATAGTCACCTGGAAAGGCACCAGCCAGGAAAGCGCGATGAGGCCGTGGATGACGCCCGAAAGGCGCATGCGCCAACGCACCAGAGCATAGGCCGCAAACAGGCCGGTCACGACCTGCAGCAGCGCCGTCGCGGCGGATACGATCGTGGTGTTGATCAGCATTCCGATCATCGGAATGCGGGTCAGCACGAAGACATAGTTTTCGAGCGACGGGTTGGATGGCCAGAGCGAGGTGGAGAAGATCTCGTTCTCCGGCCGAAGCGAAGTGACGATCATCCAGTAGATCGGAAAGATCGACAGGAAAGACAGAACGATCATCACTGCATGCACGACCAACCGGCGGGCATGGCCAGCCTTCGGCCCCTGGGAGGCGAGCGAGGCAAGATCAGGCGAAACGTCAATTGTCATAGACCGCGAACCTTTTCGTGAGCCACATGCAGCCCGTCGCAACCACCGCAAAACCGGCGAAGGCGATCATGCCGGCCGCCGAACTCCAGCCGGCCGACATGGTCTGGAACCCGTATTCCCAGAGCAGGTAGAAGATGTTGGTGGTCGATTTCAGCGGGCCGCCATTGGTCAGCACGTTGATATAGGCGAAGCTCCACTGCGCCCCGAACAGGATGGTCATCATCGACAGAAGCAGGATGGTCGGCGACAGCAGCGGCAGTCTTATATCGCGGATGATGCCCCAGCGACTGGCGCCGTCGATGCGCGCCGCCTCGATATAGGAGGAATTGATGCCGGCATTGGCGGCTGAAAACAGCAGGGTGGAAAAGCCGATCAGCTTCCAGCCGGTGATCCAGGTCAGCGTCGCAAGCGCGTATGTCGGATCGGTCAGAAAGCCGATACGGCCGAGACCTAGCGTCTCCAGGCCGAGCGTGATCAGCCCCTGGTCCTCGTTGAGCAGCCAGCGCCAGAGGATAGCAGCGACCACGGGTGCGACGATCATCGGCACGAAGATCAGCGCGCGGTAGATCGTCCGGGCGCGGCCTTCGAGATCCTGCGTCCAGATCGCCACGAAAAGCGGGATGATCACCGACATCGGGAACAGGCCGAGAATGTAGAACAGCGTATTCCAGAGGGCGGCGCGCATCTCGGGCAGTGCGAACAGGCGCTGGTAGTTGGTCAGGCCCACATAGCGCTGCGGCCCGGTCGGCAGCATGTTCCACTGGTAGAACGAGAGCTGGAAGGCCTCGATCAGCGGCACATAGGTCCACATCAGGAGAAGACACAGCGCCGGCGCGAGATAGAGCCAGGGCACCACGGTGAAGGTACCGCGCTGGCGGGCAGCCGCGGGCACTCGGGCAACGGCGAGCGGTCTTGCGAGATCGGCCTGGATATCGGTCATGAAATTTCCCCGAAAGGACCCCGAGGGGACAACGATGCCGGACGGGAAAGCGAGACCCGCCCGGCATCTCCTCGTGATTGGTTACGGCATCAGGTCCTGGCCCTGGTCCTGGGCGGCTTTCAGCGTTGCAACCGGATCGCCCTTGCCGAAGACGGCTTCGCGCACCGAGTCCATCATCATCTTCTCGACCTGGCGGTAGTTCGGACCGGGGAAGGCGACGTTGGCGGTGAGACGGTTCAGCTGTTCCAGGTTGGCGCGGAACATCGGATTTTCCTTGACCCACGGGCCGAGATAGTTCGGGTCGTCGGCGATATCGAGACGCAGCGGCAGGTAGCCGATCTTGCTGGTGATGACCGTATAGGCTTCCTTGCTCGTCAGGTACTTGAGAAGCTCGTAGGCTGCACGCTGCTTGGCGGGATCCTTGCTGAAAACGAAGAGGGCGCTGCCGGAATTGGTCGGGGCGGTCGGCTTTTCGCCGAAGGACGGCATCGGGGCGATGCGCAGGTCGAACTTGCCCTGGGAGGCCTTCTTGTAGGCGCCGAGTGTCGCGGTCGTATAGACGAACATGCCGAGATTGCCGGCAGCAAAGGTGTCCGAACCGCTGGCCGGATCGATCTTGGCATGGGCGCCGCTATCGACCATGTCGCGCAGCATCTTGACCGCTTCGGCGGCATTCTTGTCCGCAAAGGTGAGCTTGTTGCCGTCGCGCACCTTGCCGCCGTTCGACATGACGATCGCCTGGTAGACGAAAGTGCCGTCGGTTGGGCCGTAGGCGCCCGGGAAGAAGCCGTTCTTGCCGGTCTTTTCCTTGATCGCCTTGCCGGCGAGGTTGACGTCGGCCCAGGTCTTCGGCGGGTTGTTCGGGTCGAGGCCGGCCTGCTTGAAAAGGTCGCCGTTGTAATAAAGGACGGGCGTCGAGAAAGTGTAGGCGAGACCGTAGGTCTTGCCCTCGACCTTGCCGAGTTCGAGACCCTTCGGGATCATCCCGGCGAGGTGTTCTTTCAGTTCGGCCGGGCTTACCATGTCTTCGAGCGCATTGCCGCCGAGATCGGAGGCGATGAAGATCAGGTCGCGGAAGGTCAGCTGGGCGACGTCCGGCTGCTTGCCGGCGACGATATCGGCCTGGACGCGGTTGATGATCTCGTTCGAGGGAACGGCGACCGTCTCGACCTTCACGTTCGGGAATTTCTTCTCGAAGCCGGCGATCAACTCTTTCGTGGCGTCGGCGCCGGCGCTCGCGGAGGCGAGGTTGTAATTGTAGAAGGTGATCGTCACCGGTTTGTCGATGGTTGCCGGCATTTCGGCAAGCGCGCCGAGCGGGAGGCCCAGCGGCAACATCGAGGCGGCGGTGAGTGTCGCCATGAGCTTGAGCGTGGTTCTGCGCAGCATTTTGCGTGTCTCCGGGTGAGGGTTATTCAGCGGCGACGGGCATTGCCCGAGCCATCAGAAGTTCGAGCGGATAGGTGTTGAGCCCGGCGCGGTCGGACGGCAGCGGCACGAAGGCCATGGTGAGGCCGGAGGGACGGATGGTGCCGATGCCGAAGGAGGCGCCGCGCACCATGCGCAGGATGTCGGTGCGCAGGATGTCGGTTGCTGCATGCTGGCCGGTGCCGACGACGACCGGGATGCCGTGCCAGACCGAGACGCGGTCGTGGTGGATATGGCCGCTCAGGATGCCGATGATGTTGCGGCCCTTCAGCAGTTCGCGGAAACGTTCCGACTGCGGAAAATGGATGGTCCGCCAGTGGGTGGCATCGGCTTCCTCGCCGAGTGCCGGCGGGTGGTGGACGACGATCAGCTTCGGCAGGTCGGGGTGGCTGTCGAGCGTCGAGGCAAGCCAGTCGAACTGTTCCGGATCGATCGTGCCGCCGATCAGGCCGGGGGTCGTCGAGTCGATGGTGATGATGTGGATGCCGTCGATGATCGTGTCGTGATCGTAGGGCGCATCCGGATCATGCGCCTCGATGCCCATGCCCTCGTAGAAGCCGGGACGGGTGTCGTGGTTGCCGAGCGCGTAGATGACCGGAACATCGATCTTGGCGTCGATGATCTCCTTCAGCCGGCGATAGCTTTCCGCATCGCCGCGATTGGTGAGGTCGCCGCTGGCGATGACGAATTGCGGCTTCGGCGTCACGGTCGCAACGAGATCGAGCACCTGATGCAACGTCTCGGTCGTGTCGCTGTGCAGGTGGCTGTCGTCGGCGGTGCCGATGTGCAGGTCGGTCAGATGGATGAATGTGGTTTCGCGTCGCACCGGATGCCTCCATGGATGACGGTTTTGTCAGGAGGACCGTTAGAAGGGGTTTGTTTCGGGGTAGTGACGGATTTCGAATGCCGTTCGAAACCTGTTCAGCGGCGGAACATCGGTGCGATCACCTCGACCATGCGGGCGATGACGATTTCCGGATCGTCGAGGTCGATGCCGTAATTGGTCAGCACTTCGGTACGCGACCGCGAGCGGGTGACCTGGGAGCGGATGCCGAGCGCACAATTGAGCCGCCAGCCGATATCGACGTCGTCGAGCCAGGGCGCGATCCGTTTCAGATGCGGGACGAAAGCCCGGTGATGTTCGACGTCATCAATGATGCGGCGGTAGTGCGGCGCGCGCTCCCGGTGGGTCTTCGCCATCGAAGTGAAATGCGACAGGACGGGATAGCTGGAGGTCGGATCGAGGCTCCAGCGGATCGACGGGCCGACCAGGGCGGCGATGACTTCATCGAGATCGGGCGGATCGGGCGCCCTGCGGTCTGCGGCTTTGCGCAGCAGGCTCAGCCGCTCGGCGTTGAGCCGCCGGTAGACCCGCTCGGCGACGGCTGCCACCAGTTCCTCCTGGGAGCCGAAATGGTAGCTGATCGCGGAGGGTGTTGCATGCGCTTCAATGGCGATCCGCCGTGCGGTCAGATCCTCCAAAGCCTCGGCTTCGCAAAGCAGATGCTCGCAGGCATCCATGAGCCTCATGGCTGTGAGATTGGCGCGGCCGTGCATGAACTCACCCTCGATGAGGGCAACCTAGACAGCTTCTGTGTAGGGTGGATGACAGTGCGGGAAAACGCCTAGGCCAAATCCGGACGAGCCGTTTCCTTGTCGAGCGGGCGGGCAAAGGGTGCGGGCCATGCATCCCTGTCGTCGTCGCCATCATCGCCATCGCGTAACTCGTCCATGCGGTGCTTGATGGCCAGCGCATAGATCGTGTCGAGAATGTTCCGGTCGCGCAGGTGAGGATCGGTAAGGCCGAGCAGCGCTGCCCGGACGATCTTCCTGCTCGATGTTTTCGGGCACCGTTTGTTGACGAATTTGAACAAGGCGTCGTCGGTGAGGCCATCCGTCGCGCCGTCGACCAATGCCTCGTAAACCTTCCGCTTTCCTCCCATTGAACTCCCTACGCCAAATCAGAACGCCTATGTCACATAACTGTCATCATCCATTTTGAAGGAAATATGGCAAGGGTCCGGAACAAAAGTTGTGATGGATAGCGTTCACTGGGACATGTCATGCCAATTGAAACTGAGACGCCGTCTCCTTAGTTTCGCGGGCAGTTGAAGCGGGAGGATATGGGTGAGGGTCAGTGCAGCAATTCTCCAGGCGGCGGTTTGTCTTGTCCTGTTGCCTATAAATGCGTCCGCGCAGAGCCAGTGGCAGCCGGTCGAGCAGATCCAGACCTATCCCGTCACGGGCGATTCCGGCGTCGATCTCTACGCTTCCATCGGGGAGCGCGGCCCGAAGATCGGCAAGGAGGTCCGCGCCATCGCCCATACGAATTTCAAGCTGACCTGGACCCGCGATTACCGGCCGCAGCCGGATGGTACCTGCACGCTGGTTTCGGCGCGGCCGAAGCTGATCATCACCTATACGCTGCCCCAGCCCGCATCGGTGCTTGCTCCGGACTTGAAGAAGAAATGGGATGTCTTCGTCGAGGGCGTCCGCAAGCACGAACTGGTCCACGGGGTCATCATCACCGACATGGTGAAGGAGATCGAGCGGGTGAGCGTGGGCTTGAGTGTCGCCAACGATCCGAAATGCGCGAAGATCAGGACGGAACTCACGGCCAGGCTCGGCGAAATCTCGAAGGCGCAGCAGAAACGCAGCAGCGACTACGACCGGATGGAAATGAGCGAGGGTGGCAATGTCCACCAGGCTCATCCTGCAATTCGTGAACGGCGCTGGGAAATGAGCCAATTCACACATTGATTCATCAGGTGGGTGGAAGTCGTTGCTTTTCCTGACGAAACTCCTTGGGGCCGCTATCTCCTGCGCATCACGTTGACGACGAGCACGCCGAGGATCGCCATGACACCGCCGATCGCGCCGATCAGGGTCGGCACTTCGCCGAGCCATACGAAGCCGATCAGGGTCGCGGTCGGAGGGACGCCGTAGAGGAAATTGGCGGCCCGGGCGGCGGACAGCCGCTTCAAGGCGATTGCCCAGGTGACGTAACCGATCGCGGTCGGGAAGAGCACCAGATAGGCGATGCCCCAGTTCACCTCGGCGGGCGCAGCAGCAAGCGCCTGGAGGGTGGACGGGACGGCCGGCAGCAGCGGAATGGAGCCGATCAGCATCAGCCAGGCCGTGACGGCCAAAGCGGGCATGCGGCCGAGGATCGGTTTCTGTAGCACGCTGGCGATTGCCGAGCAGAGAGCTGCGCCGAGGATGAGGATCGCGTTCGGATCGAGATCGAAGCCGTCGTCGCCGGAGGCCGCGATCAGTGCGACGCCGGCAAAGGAGATCGCCGTTCCGACCCAACCCCAGCGGCCGAACCGCTCGCCGAGCGCGAATGTGGCGATGAGGGCGGTGAAGACCGGCATCGTGTTGATGATGAAGCTCGCAGGCCCTGCGGCCACGGTTCGCTCGCCCATGTTGAGGAGAATGGCGTAGGCGGCGATGAAGAGAAGGGCCGCGATGACGAGGCGCAAGACATCGCTCCTGGCCGGAAGGGCCGGCCTTGCGGCGGCAAGATAGACTGCGGCGATCAAGGCGGCCGGGACATAACGTGCCGTCGCAAGCTGGATCGGCGTCAGCGGCCCGAGCGCGATGCGGATGACGGCGAAGGACGAAGCCCAGAAGATGATTGTCACCAGGATCGCCAGGAAGGCGATTACATCAAATCCCTGTCTCTCGTTCGTTCCGGTATTCATGGCGACCGTGCTCATCTCTTTTCTCCATCGAAGCATGGAAGAGAGATTTAGACCCTCTCATCCGTGCTTGAAAAGCACCGCGATCGATGATCATATGTGCGTATGGTTCACAGCTCGCAGACTTTACCGCCGCTCGACACGCTTGAGACTTTCGCCCGCGCTGCCCGGCTCGGTTCGTTTTCGGCTGCGGCGGAGGAGGGCGGCGTCACGCATGGTGCCGTCTCCCGGCAGATATCCAGGCTGGAGCGATGGATGGGGGTGAGGCTTTTGCCCGCGAGGCCAGGGGCGTGACGCTGACGCCGGAAGGCATGCGGTTTTTCTCCCGCGCTGAAGAGGCGCTGGCGCTGCTCGGCGATACGGACGAACGGTGGCTGCCCCGTCGCAACAAGACGGTCGTCCGGCTGTCGGTGACGCCGTCGGTCGCCTCGCTCTGGCTGTTTTCGCGGCTTTCGAAGCTCGAAGCCGCCGACATCCATCTGGAATTGATCCTGGAACATCGGCTCGCGGATTTCAGCGAAGGCATCGATCTGGCGATCCGCTGCGGCAAGGGGCCATGGGCTGGCGTTCGCAGCTTGCCGCTCTGGCAGGAGAAGCTTGTGCCGATCGCCGCACCTGCCATCGCGGAGCGCCTGGCTGGGCGGTCGGATGCAAAATCTCTGCTGGAATTGCCGATCCTGCACGATTCCAATGTCGAGGCCTGGCGGCGTTGGCTGGCCATCGAAAACGTCGATTACGTTCCGCGCGGTCAGGATCGCCGGTTCGAGGATTATAACCTGGTGATCGATGCCTGCGCGCATGGCCTTGGCATCGCGCTCGCCCGGCCGCCGCTTGCGGATGCGGCGCTTGCCTCCGGTCGGGTCGTCCCCGTGTCGGACAGAACCATTGATCATCATGTCGCCTTCCATCTGATCCGCCCGAACGATGCGATGAAGGGCTCCGGTGCCGAATTTGCCCGGCGTTTCCTCCAGGAGGCCGGGCTGGACGAAACGGCAATCACAGCCTTCGTCGCCCCGGGACGAAGCAAGGGTTGATACGTCCCCATTGGCAATCGTCGTTCCGGCTCTACCCGCTTTGGCAAACCGGCAGGAGCATTTCACGAGCACCAAGCCGGCGACAGCAAGGATTTGGCGGGGCCGTACGCGCAGCGAAATCGCCGACGAATACGAGGTTTACCTGTTCGAAACGGACATTCCGCCGCTCGTCAAAACGGCGCTTGAAGTCCAGCTCTTTCGCGAGGGTCTCGGCGACGAAACGGAGTTCGTGACGACGTGCTACTGGCCGTTTTCGTGTCCATGGCCGCTTTCACCGGCGGTGATCTCCGCGGGAAGCGTCACGCGCCGCCGTTCTCCTTGGCGAAACGGGCGATATCCGCGTGGGTGGCGAACCAGACGCCTTCGTGGCCCTGAATATGCCTGATCAACTCCTCCAGCACGAAGATGCGCGAGCGGTAACCGGACACATGCGGGTGCATGGTCAGCAGGAAAAGCCCGCCTTCGATATAGGCGCGGTCGAATTCCCGCTTGAAGATATCGAGCACCGAAGTCGGCGGCGTATAGGGGCGGAGCGCGGTAAAACGGTTCATGTTGAAATAGACCGCGTCGTCGCGGATCCATTCGACCGGTAATTCGACCATGCCGGTCGGCTCGCCGTCCTCGACCAGTTCGTAAGGATCGTCATCGGCCATCAGCGAGGATCGTAGATCAGCCCGAGCTCGCGCTCGATCTTCAGCGTTTCGTAGGAAAAATCCCAAGACGGCGTGCGCATGCCGACCGGGCGGATGCCGGTAATCTTTTCGAGCGTATCGGCGGCGCGGAAATGCAGTTCGCGCTCCTTGTCCGGAGGCACTTTCGTGTTCACTTCGTGGATCCAGCCGTGCAGGCCGATCTCGTGGCCCTCGGCGATGACGCGCCGCTGTTCGTCCGGATAAAGGAGGGCTGCGACCGCCGGCACGAAGAAGGTCGCCGGGACATCGGCATGCTTCAGCGTTTCGAGGATGCGCGGCACGCCCATGCGGTTGCCGTATTGCCCCTGGGACATGCGGCCGATCGATCGCCGCCGTCGCGAAGCTCGTTGGTCTCGTGGTCGCTGTCGAAGGAAAGTGCAACCGCACAGCGCGCGCCGTTTTTCCAGGCTTTCGGCTTCAGCGAGCGGCCGGCGCGCACCTTGTTAACCTTGCCGCGCCAGGTGGCCTCGTCCCACTCCCAGGGTTCCATGTCCCATTCTCCCTTGTGTTATTCGGCTGCCTCGGGCAGCACCGGCACGGCCGCGAGCAGCCGCCTGGTATAATCATGCTGCGGGTCGGCGTAGATCGTCGATGCCACGCCTTCCTCGACGATCTTGCCGCGATACATGATCGCGACGCGGTCGCAGAGATGGCGGACGACGGAGAGGTCGTGGCTGATGAAGATCAGCGAGAGATCGAGTTCGGCGCGCAGGCGGATCAGCAGGTTGATGATCTGCGCCTGGATCGACACGTCGAGCGAGGCGACCGGCTCGTCGCAGACAACCACGTCCGGCTGCATGGCAAGGGCGCGGGCGATTGCGATGCGCTGACGCTGGCCGCCCGAGAACTGGTGCGGGAAACGGTTGGCGAAGGCGGGGTCGAGCCCGACCGCCGCCAGCCAGTCTTTCACATAGGCGGGGGCTTCGGGTCGGGTCACCAGCTTGTGGGCGAGCGGACCCTCGGCGATGATATCGCCGATCCGCATGCGGCCGTTGAGCGAGGCGAACGGATCCTGAAAGATCGTCTGGATGCGGGTGGTGATTTTTCGCGCATTGCGGCCGTCGCTCATCACCGGTTTGCCGTTAAGACGGATCGTACCGGCAGTCGGAACCGTGATGCCGGCCGCCATGCGGCCGAGCGTCGATTTTCCCGAGCCGGATTCGCCGACGAGGCCAAGCACTTCGCCGCGTCTCAGCGTGATCGAGACGCCATCGACTGCCTGCACCACCGGCAGCGGCTGGGAAATGCCGGATTTGATCGCCAGGCTCCTGAACAGGCCTGCCGGTTTCTCGAAGCGCTTCATAGCGTTGTCGATGACCAGATAGGGACTGCCGAGCGGGGGCAGGTTTGACGTCGCGGCTTTTCGCGGCGGCGGTGCCGCGTCCGCAATGCCGCTGCCACGCAACAACAACTGGCCGGGCTTGGCGCGCGAGGGCAGCGCGTCGAGCAGCGCTTTGGTGTAGTCATGCTGCGGGCGGGTGAGCACGCCGAGCGCCGGGCCGATCTCGACGATATTGCCGGATCTCATCACCGCGACGCGGTCGGCGATCGACGAGACGACGGCGAGGTCGTGGCTGATCCAGATCAGCGCGGTGCCGAGTTCGGCCACCAGTTCCTTCATCTCCGCGAGGATTTCCGCCTGGATCGACACGTCGAGCGCGGTCGTCGGTTCGTCGCAGATAATCAGCTTCGGTCGGTGCAGCAGGGCGATGGCGATCGCCACGCGCTGGCGCATGCCGCCGGAAAACTGGTGCGGGAAAAGTCCACCTTGCGTTCCGGCTCGCCGATGCGGACCTGCGCCAGCGCCTTGATCGCCCGTTCGCGGGCATCGGCTGCGCTGATGTTTTCATGCGCTTCGAGCGCCAGCTTGATCTGTGTGCCGATAGACAGGACCGGGTTGAGCGTCATCATCGGATCCTGGAAGACCATGGAAATAGTCTTGCCGCGGATGGCGCGCAGCTCATGGGCGGGCAGGCCGATCAATTCGCGGCCTTCGAGCTTGATCGAACCCTCGACGATGCGGCCGGGCTCGTCGATCAGGCCGATGATCGAGAAGCCGGTGATCGATTTCCCGGAACCGGATTCGCCGACGAGGCCGAGCACTTCGCCCGGCGCCAGTGAAAACGAGACGCCATCGACCGCCTTGATCTCGCCGCGCCCGCTCGGAAACCAGGTCTTGAGATTGGCAACTTCGAGAAGCGGGGCTTTCGTCGTTTCGGTCATCGGCGGAGCCTCGGATTGAGCTGGTCGCGGATCTGGTCGCCGACGAGGTTGAGCGAGACGATGAACAGGATCAGTGCGACGCCGGGATAGATCGAGATCCAGTAGCGGCCGGAAAGCAGATACTGGAAACCGTTGGCGATCAGCATGCCGAGCGACGGTTCGGTCGGCGGCAGGCCGACGCCGAGAAAGGAGAGGTGGCTTCGAGCGAAATGGCGCTCGCCACCTGCACCGTGGCGACGACGATCAACGGCGGCAGCGAGTTCGGAAGGATATGTTTCAGCACGACGCGCCAGGGCGACAGCGGAATGGAAAGGGCCGCCTCGACATAATCCTTCTGCCGTTCCGCCGATGCCGCGCCATGCGCCGTGCGGGCGAAATAGGCGTATTGGGCGAAGATCAGCGCCATGATCAACTGGTAACGGCCCTGGCCGAGAAGGGCGGCAATGACGAAGGCGAGCAGGATCGCCGGGAAGGACAGCTGCAGGTCGATTATGCGCATCGCGAGGCTCTCGAAACGGCCGCCGATATAGGCAGCCGAGCAGCCGACGAGCGCGCCGATGACGAAGGCGATGCCGCCGGCAATCACGCCCATCTGCAATGAGATGCGCAGGCCGTAGATGATTGCCGACAGGAGGTCGCGGCCTTGCAGATCCGTGCCGAGCCAGTGGGTGTAACCGCCGGTGCCGACATAACCCGGTGCCCGCCGCGCATCGCGCAGCACCAGGCTGGTAAGGTCATAGGGGTCCTGCGGGGTGACCAGCGGCGCGAAGATTGCGGTGAGCACGATCAGGAAAACGACGATCGCGGCACCAGTTGCGACCTTGTTGCGGAAGAATTCCTCGAGGAAACGGCCAAGCAGAGTATCGCGCATCAGGCACGTCCCTTTCTCAGGCACGGATCGAGCAGCGCGTAGGTCAGATCGACGATCAGGTTGATGACGATGAACAGGAAGGCGACGAGCATCAGGTAGGCGACCATGACTGGCCGGTCGAGCGAGGTGATGCTGTCAATGATCAGCTTGCCGAGGCCGGGCCAGGAAAAGATGGTTTCGGTGACGACCGCAAAGGCGAGCGTCGAGCCGAGCCTCCAGGCCGAAGACGGTGACGAGCGGGATGGAGATCAGCCGCAGCACATGCCGGCTCAGCACCGTGAATTCCGACAGGCCGGCAGCGCGGGCGAATTTTACCGTGTCGCTCAACATCAGTTCGCGGGTACCGGCACGGGCGAGCCGGATCATCAGCGAGAACTTGAAGAGTGCGAGGTTGAGCGCCGGCAGCACGAGATGCGAAAGCCCGTCGCCGGTCAGGAAGCTGAAGTCGATGCCGAACAGGCTTACCGTTTCACCGCGCCCGCCTGCCGGCATGCAGCCGCATTGCACGGCAAACACCATGATCAGCATCAGGCCGAACCAGAAGGTCGGCACCGAGAAGCCGAGGATCGAGATCGCCATGATCGCGCGGGAAACCAGGCTGTGCGGCCGGTAGCCGGCATACATGCCGATGGGGATGCCGACGAGGCTCGCGAAAAGGACGGCGGCGAGCGTCAGTTCCAGCGTGGCCGGCAGGCGGGTGAGGATCAGCTCGCTGACCGGCATGCTGTAGACCAGGGAACGGCCGAAATCGCCTTCGATCAGGCGGCCGAGGAAAGCGAAATATTGCCGCCAGAGCGGCTGGTCCAGGCCATATTGGGCGATCACCGCGGCGCGGATGTCCTGCGTCGCATCCGGCGAGATCAGCACGTCGATGGGATTGCCGACGGCATAGACACCGCAGAAGACCAGCGCCGACATCGCGATGACCACGATGGCCGCCTGCCACAGGCGTTGCAAGACGAAACCTAACATGTATTCCCCTGTTCTTGTCCCCAGGCCCGTCTTCCGCGGTTTGATGGGGTGAGGCGTCCCGAAGGATGCCCGGCCGTCAGTGCCAGTCGTTTTCGAGAAGTTCGCGGGTTTCCACGACAGCCACGTCCCAGATCGCCAGCATGTCTTCGTCGGGACGCTGGTAGAGGCCGTGATAGTTGCCGTCGTCGAGGAGTTCACGCTTGCGGGCTGCATCGACGCGGGCGAGGCCGGCGAAATCCACCTTCGGCTTGGCGCTCGTCGGCTGGCGCTGGTCGGTGGTGCGCGTCCAGGGAAGTTTTCCATCCACGAGGCGTGCGAGGCGGCAGGATCGGTTTCCTGCACCTTCGCCCAGGTCTTTGGCGCGCGCCACCAGTCGTGGAATTTCACCGAGGCGTCGGGATGAGCATTCAGCCATTCGGAGATGACCGCAGTCGCCGGCGTGTTGCCGCCGTGGCCGTTGACGATCAGGATGCGGCGGAAGCCGGAACGGTGGATGCTGTCCATCAGGTCGCCGACCACGCCGATATAGGTGGAGAGCGTCAGCGTCAGCGTGCCCGGAAAGGTCGCGAAGGACGAAGCGAGGCCGTAGGGAAGGACGGGGAAAACCGGAATGCCGAGCGGTTCGGCCGCATCGAGCGAGACCTTCTCGGCAAGGATCATGTCGGTCGCGAGGCTGAGATAGGCGTGCTGTTCGACGCTGCCGATCGGCAGTACGCAGCGGTCATCCTCCGCCGCCCGTTCCTCCACCTGCATCCAGTTCATGTCCGCGATCTTCATAAATTCCCACCTGCATCCGCGCCGCGCAAAAATTGATCAAAATCTCGCGCTTGCGCACAAAAAATGTGCCTTGACAGGCGCTGCTCCGATCAAGTGCAAGGTTCCATACGGAACTAAAAAAGAGATTGACAGCCAAATAACCTACCGTCAAGTTCCATACGGAACAAAATCCGGACGGGATTTCTGCGGGAGCTGATGGCGTTGCAATTGGAAATCTCATCCTTCGATGCGCTTCTGCGGCAAGGCGGCAAGGCTGCGGCCGGCAGTCACGGCGTCGATGATTTGGTCTCCGTGAAGCTGTGGCAGAACCCTTGCTGGCTTTCCTTCCGCATCAATTTCCTGGCGCTGCAGTTCAACGAGCCGATCTATCGCTGGATCGAAAAAGAGTACGGGCTTGCCCGGCCGGAATTCGTCGTTCTGTATTCGCTCGGCCTTTCCGACGGGCTGACGGCAAGCGCGATCAGCAGTTCTTCGGGCTTTCCGAAGAACACGATGAGCCGGGCGATCCAGAAGCTGATCGACAAGAATATCATCCGCCGCGAGATCGATCCGGCGGATCTCAGAAGCTTCGTCCTTTACATCACCGACGAAGGAAAGCGCATTGTCGACGAAGCCATGCAGCCGATGGTGGAGCGCGAAAAGGTCATGCTGTCGGGACTTACGGCCGCCGAAAAGCTGATGCTCTCCGAACTGCTGGCAAAAGTCGTTGTGGACTCACCCAACTGGCCCACATTGATCAATATAGAGGAGAACGAAGAATGACGATTTCGAGGACATTCCGCAGAGCGGCTCTCGCCGCCGTATTGCTCGGCAGCGTTTCGGGTGCTGCACTTGCCGCAGACCTGACGATCGGCGTGCGCGCCGGCCCATTGTCGGTCGATCCACATTTCACCGCCGCCGGCACCCATGCCGAAGCGGTCAAGCATATCTACGACTCGCTCGTGAAGTCTGGTAACAACCTCGAACTCGAGCCGGGTCTTGCGACCAGCTGGACGGCGATCGACGCCACGACCTGGGAGTTCAAGCTCCGCTCGGGCGTGAAATTCCACGACGGTTCCGACTTTACGGCCGAGGACGTGAAGTTCTCGATCGAGCGTATCCCGGCCGTCACGGGCCCGAACCCGACCACCATCTATGTGCGCCGCGTGCGGGCATCGAGATCGTCGATCCCCTGACGATCCGCATCAAGACCGATGGTCCGGCGCCGAACCTGCCGAACGATTTCATCCGTCTGTTCGTCGTGTCGCACACGGCTGCCAAGGATTTTTCCGCCAATGCCGACAAGGCGTCGGAAGGTTTCAACTCCGGCAAGGCTGCGATCGGCACCGGTCCCTACAAGTTCGTCTCCTGGACGCCGAAGGAACAGCTCGTGCTGCAGAAGTTCGACGGCTACTGGGGCGAAAAGGAGCCCTGGGACAAGGTCACCCGCAAGGAAATACCCAACGACGCGGCCCGCGTGGCGCAGCTGAAAGCCGGCCAGGTCGATCTGATCTCGCGTATTCCGGCCTCCGACGTCCCGACGCTCGAAAAGGATAGCAAGCTCACCGTCGTGCGCCAGGACAGCGTCTACCTCTTCAACCTCGCCTTCGATTTCCGCGAGAAGCCGCCGCAGGTGAGTGCCAAGGACGGTTCGCCGCTGCCCAAGAACCCCTTCCTCGACCCCAAGGTGCGCGAAGCCTTCGATCTCGCAATCGATCGCGAAACCATCACCGAGATCGCCATGGAGGGCATGGGCAGCGTTCAGTCGCAGCTCGTGACGCCGAACATCTTCGGCTGGAACCCGGCCGTCAAATCCACGAAGGCCGATCCCGCAAAGGCCAAGAAGCTGCTTGCCGAAGCGGGTTATCCGAACGGCTTCAAGGTGACCTTCTCCTTCACCAACGACCGCCTGCCGGGCGACAAGGATGTCGGAACGACGATCGCCCAGATGCTGACAGCAGTAGGCATCCAGGCGGAAGCCAACGCCCAGCCGGGCGCCGTCTTCTTCCCGGCCAACACGCGCGGCGACTACTCGATGACCATGTCGGGCTGGGGCACGCTGACGGGTGAATCGAACTACACGCTGTCGTCGCTCGCCCACAGCAACGACCCCAATACCAAGCTCGGCGCCTTCAACCTGCGCGGATATGTCAACAAGACGATGGACAAGTTGATCGAGGACGCGGCCGTCGAGATGGACGCCAAGAAGCGCGAAAAGTTCCTGATGGATGCCAATGCATTGGTATCGACCGACCGGCCTTACCTGGCGATCGCCTCGACCGTCTCGGCCTGGGGCATGAAGAAGGGCATCAGCATCGTTCCCCGTTCCGACGAGGACACGCTGGCGATGAACATCCGCCCGGCGAAATAAGCCTCGCAGCCTCCGTCCTGCTCGGGCCTGTCCCGAGCATCTGCATCGGTCAATGATCGAGACGCTACAGATCCTCGGGACAAGCCCGAGGATGACGCGGAGCAAGTGGCTAGGTCCGTCAACAATTTATGGTCGGGCATGCCGCCCGGCCTTTTCAATGAGGGAAGAGGATCGATGGGAAAGATTGCGCTGGCGATCCACGGCGGCTGCGGCGTCATGGCAAAGCTCGACCTGAGCGACGAGGAATGGGCGGCCGCCCGTGTCGATCTCGGCCGGGCGCTGAAGGCCGGCTGGGACGTGCTGACCGCAGGCGGTGCTGCGCTCGACGCGGTGCAGGCGGCCGTGGTGGTGATGGAGGATTCGCCGCATTTCAACGCCGGTTACGGCGCGGCGCTCAATACCAACGGCAGGCATGAGAACCGATGCGTCGATCATGGACGGGCGCACGCTCGAAGCCGGCGCGGTGACGCTGGTGCGCCGCATCCGCAATCCGATCAAGGCGGCCCGCAAGATCATGGAAAAGGGCGACGCGATCCTGCTCGGCGGCGAGGCGGCCGACGATTTCGCCCGCGAGGCCGGATTAGACATGGTCGAACCGGGCTATTTCACCACCGAACGCCGCATCAAGGCGCTGGCGGCGATGAAGGCGCATGCGGCGGCCGGCACGGCGGCGAAGGCGAGCGAGTCGGAAAAGCATGGCACCGTCGGCGCGGTCGCCCTTGACACTGCCGGGCACCTCGCGGCGGCGACATCGACCGGCGGTTATAACAACAAGCCGGAGGGCCGCATCGGCGACACCCCGATCATCGGCGCGGGAACCTATGCACGCGACGGCGCCTGCGCAGTCTCCGGGACCGGCAAGGGCGAATATTTCATGCGGTATGCGGTGGGCCATGAAGTGGCGGCCCGCGTCTCCTATCTCGGCGAGAGCCTTGAAAAGGCCGCCGCCAAGGTCATCCAGGAGGACCTGAAACAGCACGATATCGGAGCCGGCCTCGTGGCGGTCGGCGCCGACGGGTCGATTACCGCGCCTTACAACACGGACGGCATGTTCCGCGGCTGGGTGACCTCGGAGGGCGAATTCTACGTCGCCACCCATGGCGAGGTTTTTCGGTCCAACCCTGACGCGGCCGAAGCCTGGAATGAAAAGCTGACGCCATATTTGGATCACCGTCGTGCTCGGGCCTGTCCCGAGCATCCGCAACGGTTCGATTTCATTGAAAGATGGCAGATCCTCGGCACAAGGCCGAGGATGACGGATGTGGGTTTTGCCGGCTTAAAAGATCAGCCCGGCGGAATGACCGCCGGGCTTTCTACCCTCTGGAGTTGCTCTTGTTATTCGGCAGCTTGCTGCGGTTTCAACACGCCGCGGCGGATCTGGTCTTCCTCGATGGACTCGAAGAGCGCGCGGAAATTGCCCTCGCCAAAACCCTCGTCGCCCTTGCGCTGGATGAACTCGAAGAAGATCGGGCCGATCACCGTTTTCGAGAAGATCTGCAAGAGGATCTTGGTCATGCCACCATCGATCACGCCTTCGCCGTCGATGAGGATCCCGTGTTTCTTCATCCGCTCGATCGGTTCGTCGTGGCCGTGCACGCGGGTGCTGGACATTTCGTAATAGGTATCCGGCGGGCCGGGCATGAATTTCAGCCCATTCTCGGCAAGCTTGTCGGTCGCCTCATAGATGCCGTCGGTGCCGACCGCGATGTGCTGGATGCCCTCGCCCTTGTACTTCTTCAGGAATTCCTCGATCTGGCTGGTCTCGTCCTTGGACTCGTTCAGCGGAATGCGGATCTTGCCGCAAGGGAGGTGATCGCCCGGCTCACCAGGCCGGTGATGCGGCCGTCGATGTTGAAGAAGTGGATCTGCTTGAAGTTGAAGAGTTCGCGGTAGAAATCCCACCACTTGTCCATGTTGCCGCGATAGACGTTGTGGGTCAGGTGGTCGAGATAATAAAAACCGACACCCTCCGGCTTCGGGTTCTGTTCGCCCAGCCATTCGAATTCGGTTTCATAGGCCGAACCTTTCTCGCCATAGGTCTCGATGAAATAGAGAAGCGAACCGCCGATGCCGACGATGGCCGGCACGTCCAGCGTCTTGTCCGCGCCTTCATAGGGCGTTGCACCCTTGGAGACCGCGTGATCGAAGGCGTGTTTGGCATCCACGACGCGCCAGGCCATGGCCGGCGCGCAAGGGCCGTGCTCATCGACGAAGCGCATGGCATGACTGCCCGGCTCGGCATTGAGGATGTAATTGATGTCGCCCTGGCGCCAGACGGTGATGTTCTTCGTCCTGTGCCGGGCCACCGGCTTGTACCCCATGCGGGTGAACAACTCTTCCAGCTTCTGCGGTTCCGGATGTGCGAATTCGACGAATTCGAAACCGTCGGTCCCGGCCGGGTTGTCTTTGGTGATCTCCGAAACTGGTGCGTCGTGCGGGAAAGGACCCATGGCAAACTCCTCCTGATGAGTTGCCTGACATGATGATGCAGGGGAGGCGCATTGTGCTTGCAATCTTGGCGATGTTCTGCTGAATTTGTGCATGAAGCATGCGGAAATTAGGGATTATATGCATGATGGACGCGCTCGATGGATACGATCTGAAGATCCTGAGCCATCTGCAGACCGATGGGCGGCTGACCAATAACGAATTGTCGGAACTGATTGCGCTGTCGCCGTCGCAATGCTCGCGCCGCCGGGCGCGGCTGGAGGGCGAGGGGTTCATCCAGACCTACCGCGCGCATCTCAACCGGCAGAAACTCGGCCTCGACCTGCTGGTAGTGATCGCCGTGACGCTCGCCACCCATAACCGCGACAATGCCAAGCGGTTCGCGCGCCTCGTCGAAGACCTGCCGGAAGTGCTGGAATGCTTCTCGCTGACCGGCGAGATGGACTATCACCTGAAGGTAGTGACGCGCGATCTCGCGGGCCTCTCCCATTTCGTCAATGACATATTGTTGCCGCACGAGAGCGTGCAGCATGTCAAAACATCGATCGTTCTCAGCGTGTTGAAGGATTTTGGTGGGATTCCGATTCAAAAGCCCGCCAAGACTTAGAGATCGTCCGGCTCCGGCAACGTTCGTTTGCCCGAGCAGCGGATGACCTGCTCGACTGCCGCAAGACCGCTTGATAGGGCAATGATACCGCCTTCGCCGATTTCTGCCTCCAGTTCGGCCTGGTAGCGGCGGGCGAGTTCGATCAGGTCCCGGTAGGCCTGATGCCCGGCAGGGGTGAGTTCCAGATGCTCGACCCGGCGGTCCGCCTCGTCGCGGCTGCGCTTCAGCCAGCGGCGCTGTTCGAGCGCGAAGACGGCGCGGCTCACCTTGGTCTTGTGCATGCTGGAATGCGTGCCGACCGCTTTCGAGGTCATGCGGCCCGAACTGCCGAGGGCGGCGAGGGTTCGCCATTCCGGCCGGGTCAGGCCGTATTTCGTCTTGTAATGCGCGGCGAAGCGCAGGCCGACGAATTCGGCGGCGCGGTTGAGCCTGTAGGGGAGGAACTGTTCGAGTTCGAAATTATCCGTGGTCATGGCGTGATGGGCGTTGATGGTTACAAAAATGATGGTTACCATTGCAACCATATCGTCATCATGGGAGGAAACAAGCCATGCTGGACAAGGTCGATCCGAACGCCGCGTCATTCACCGGGGCGAATGCCGAGACGCTCGCCTACATGCCGGGTTTCGGAAATGATTTCGAAACAGAGAGCCTGCCGGGTGCCCTGCCGCAGGGCCAGAACAGCCCGCAGAAATGCAATTACGGGCT
This sequence comes from Neorhizobium sp. EC2-8, assembly GCA_045291535.1. Lineage (GTDB taxonomy): Bacteria > Pseudomonadota > Alphaproteobacteria > Rhizobiales > Rhizobiaceae > Neorhizobium. The sequence goes on from CP147996.1 coordinate 474,747, forward strand.
TTACGCCGAACAGCTCTCCGGCTCGCCGTTCACGGCGCCGCGCGGCACCAACGAGCGGTCCTGGCTCTATCGTATCCGTCCGAGCGTGCGTCATACCGGTCGGTTCACGAAGATCGATTATCCGCTGTGGAAGACGGGGCCTCATCTCGCCGAACATTCGCTGGCGCTCGGCCAGCTTCGCTGGAGCCCGCTGCCGGCCCCCGCAGAAAAGCTGAATTTCCTCGAAGGCATCCGAACGATGACGACGGCGGGCGATGCGCTTTCCCAATCCGGCATGGCGGCGCATGTCTATGTCTTCAACACCGACATGGTGGACGACTATTTCTTCAATGCCGATGGCGAGATGATGATCGTCCCGGAGGTCGGGTCGATCCGCGTTTTCACAGAACTCGGCAAGATGGATCTGGAGCCATCCGAAATCTGCATCATCCCACGCGGGACGATGTTCAAGGTTATCCGGCTCAGCGAGGAAAAGGTCTGGCGCGGTTATATCTGCGAGAATTACGGCGCCAAGTTCACGCTGCCGGATCGCGGCCCGATCGGCGCCAACTGCCTTGCCAATCCGCGCGACTTCAAGACCCCGGTGGCGGCTTACGAGGACAAGGAGACGCCTTGCCGCGTGCAGGTGAAATGGTGCGGTTCCTTCCACGCGACCGAGATCGGCCATTCGCCGCTCGACGTGGTTGCCTGGCACGGCAATTACGCGCCCTACAAATACGACCTGCGCACCTTCTCTCCGGTCGGCGCCATTCTCTTCGACCATCCCGATCCGTCGATCTTCACGGTTCTCACCGCACCCTCCGGAGAGGAGGGGACCGCCAACGTCGATTTCGTGATCTTCCCGCCGCGTTGGCTGGTGGCCGAGCATACGTTCCGGCCGCCCTGGTATCACCGCAACATCATGAGCGAGTTCATGGGCCTGATCTGCGGCCGCTACGACGCCAAGGAGGAGGGTTTCGTGCCGGGCGGCATGAGCCTGCACAACATGATGCTGCCGCACGGGCCGGATTTCACCGGCTTCGAAAAGGCCTCGAACGGCGAGCTGAAGCCCGTCAAGCTCGACAATACCATGGCCTTCATGTTCGAGACCCGTTTCCCGCAGCAGCTCACCAGATTCGCGGCCGAACTGGAGACCCTGCAGGACAATTACGTCGATTGCTGGTCTGGGCTCGAGCGAAAATTCGACGGCACGCCGGGGATCAAGTGAGCCGGCGCGACATTCCGGTTGCCTTCTTGCGCGATCTCCACACATTCTGTGGGCAATACCAACGATAAAACGGGAAACACTCATTCATGAAGCTCGCGACCCTGAAGGATTCCACCCGCGACGGCCGTCTGGTCGTCGTTTCCAGGACCTGACCCAATGCTCGGAGGTCGGCCATATCGCCCGCACCCTCCAGGCAGCGCTCGATGACTGGACCTATGTGGGTCCCCGGCTCGAACGGGTTGCGGAAGGGATCGAGACGGGTGCGCAGCCGACCATTCGTTTCCACGAACATGACGCCGCATCGCCGCTGCCGCGCGCCTATCAATGGGCGGACGGATCGGCTTACCTCAACCACGTGGAGTGGTGCGCCGGGCACGCAATGCGGAGATGCCGGAAAGCTTCCGGACCGATCCGCTGATCTACCAGGGCGGGTCCGACAGTTTCCTGGCGCCGCGCGATCCGATCCTGCTCGGGGACGAGGCCTGGGGTGCGGACATGGAAGGCGAGATCGCGGTGATCGTCGGCGACGTGCCGATGGGCGCTTCGGTCGATGAGGCGCGCGACGCCATCCGCCTCGTACTTCTCGTCAATGACGTGTCGCTGCGCGGGTTGATCCCTTCCGAGCTCGCCAAGGGTTTCGGCTTTTTCCAGTCGAAACCGTCCTCGGCTTTTTCGCCGGTCGCCGTCTCGCCGGATGAGTTGGGGTCCGCCTGGGATGGCGGCAAGCTTTCGCGGCCTCTGAAGGTCGATCTGAACGGCAAGGCTTTCGGCCGGGCCAATGCCGGCATCGACATGACCTTCGATTTCCCGCAACTGATCGCCCATGCTGCGAAGACGCGGCCGCTGGTCGCGGGCACGATCATCGGTTCGGGCACCGTTTCCAACAAGCTCGACGGCGGGCCAGGCAAACCGGTTGCCGATGGCGGCGCCGGTTATTCCTGCATCGCTGAAATCCGCACTATCGAGACGATCAATTTCGGGGTTCCGAAAACACCTTTCCTCCATTTCGGGGATACGGTCAGGATCGAGATGAAGGACGACAAGGGGCATTCCATCTTCGGCGCGATCGAGCAGGTCGTGACGAAATACGAGAAGGCATGATGAGCGATACGGTGCTCTACGACTACTGGCGGTCCTCGGCGAGTTTTCGGCTGCGGATCGCCCTCAACATGGCCGCCGAAACGTTCCGCACGGTTCCGGTCGATATCCTCGCCAAGGAACACAGGTCCGAGGCTCATCTCGCCCGCAATCCGCAAGGGCTGGTGCCGGTCCTGGAGATCGACGGGCACAGATTTACCCAGTCGCTCTCGGTAATCGAATACCTCGACGAGACCCGCGGCGGTGCCTTCCTGCCGGGAGATTCCGTTGGTCGGCAGAGGGTGAGGGCGCTTTCCTATGTGATCGCCATGGAAATCCACCCGGTCTGCAATACGCATGTTACCGCGCATGTCGTATCGATTACCGGCGGCGGCGATGAAGCCCGGGTAGCCTGGATGCAGAAGTTTATCGGCGAGGGACTGGCGGCCTTCGAGGTCCTGCTGAATTCCCCTCGACCGGGGCGTTTTGCCATGGCGACCTGCCGGGCATGGCGGATATCTGCCTCGTGCCGCAGGTCTACAATGCGCGGCGATGGGGCGTCGATCTCTCAGCCTGCCCCAGGCTTGTCGCCATCGCCGACCGATGCGCCGAGCTGAAGCCGTTTGCCAGCGCCCATCCCGACAAGGCGGCGAGATAGGAGAACGTGGCTGGCCGTGGACGGACGGACCGCGAACAGACGCGTCGGTCTCTGACGCGCTCGCCGATCAGTCGCCCTTCGCCATTTGGCGTCTCATTGGGTTCAGCCGAGTTCCTGGGCAAGCCCGATGAGAAGCTCTTCGGGCCCGCGGATGTAACAGAGCCGATAAGCGCTTTCATACTGGACTACTTCGCCTACGAGCTGGGCGCCGCGATTGCGGAGCCTTTCAAGCGTGTCGTCGATGTCGTCAACGGTGAACATGACGCGCAGGTAGCCGAGCGCGTTGACCGGGGCGTTCCGGTGATCTGCGACGACTGGCGGCGTGAGGAAGTGGGAAAGCTCGAGCCGGTTATGGCCGTCCGGCGTGCGCATCATGGCAATCTCGACGCGTTGATCGCCCAGTCCGGTGATACGGCCGGCCCACTCTCCTTCGATCAGGGCCTGTCCTTCGAGCCCAGCCCGAGTTCGCGAAAGAAATCAATCGCCGTTCCGAGGTCTTCGACGACGATTCCGACATTGTCCATCCGCTTGAGCGCCATGTTTCCAATCTCCGATGTGTCGGTTCAATCCACAAGGTGTTCACCTCGCTTGACAAAGGACGCTTGAGGTGCCCCCACTCCGACAGTCATCCGAGCATAATTTGCTACCGTCCACACCAGAAGCTTGATGACGTGGACGGCTTGTTGCGCAGCCGGATGCTGCAAGCCCGTCCGGCATTTGCGATTCAGTGGCTATCCCAGAGGGCTCAGGCCTTGCTGGTCACATAGTCGCGTAAGACTGTGCCGAGTGTCGCGAGATTGGCCTTCAACTCATCGTAGCCGGCGATCTTCTCGCGGGTCTGCTCGTCCATGTAGAGCTTGCGGTTCAACTCGATCTGGATGCTATGGCGGTTTTTTGCAGGCGAACTGTAGGCCGAGACCAGTTCGGCGCCCTTGAAGGGCACGTTGAGCGACACGGAATATCCAAACCCCTCCAGCGTCTCGACGACCAGTTTCACGAAATCCGGCTCGCTCGACACGCCTTCATAATCGCCGACAACGATGTCCTTGCGGACCGTCCCGGCCGGATCGGGCGAGAGGACGTGACCGATCGCCGGCATCGAGTGGCAATTGACGTGATAGACCTTGCCGAAGGCGTCATAGGTCTCGTCGAGCAGCCGCACCATCTCGCGGTGATATGGCCGCCAATAGGTGTCGATGCGGTCCTCTAGCTCCTTCACCGTCAGCTTCCGGCCGTACATCGGCGTATCGCCCCAGGCGTAACGCCAGGTCAGCCCCATGCCGCGACGGGCCGAGGCGCTGTCGCGCGTCGGATGAGGCCATTCGCCATCGACCATTTCCAGATCGACATCCTTCAGCGATCGGTTGAGATCGAGAAAACTGCGCGGAAAATGAGCGATCAACATCGGTGCGCCGATCGAGGGGCGAAACCGAAGAGGTCGTCCACATAGGTGTCTGCGGCGACACGCACCAGTTCGTCGGAAGCCGTGCGTTCGAAATCCGGCAACGTCAGGCCGCTATGGGGCGATCGAACACCATCGGGATGGCCGGCGCGGTCGGCGGAATGATCTCGAGAACGCCGGCGATCTCGACGGGGGCGAAGGTCAGGTCGGTCATGGAAGCCTCGTTCAGGCCGTGGCGGCGTAGGCGGCGGGGTAGGTGATGTCGGGCATGCCGACAAAGGCGTCGCCGCGCCTGCCGACCATGCCCGGAGCGGCGAAGGGCCGGGGATAGACGACGGCCGCTGCGGGCTTCACCTTGGCGATCTTCTCAAGCGCTTCGATCTGCTCGGCCGGCATGTCGATATTGACGATGATGTCGCTGTGCGGGCCGGTCGTCATGCGCGGCAGGTTCATCGCCTCCTCGATATCGAGGCCCGCATGCAGGATCATGCCGGTGAGCTGGGCAAGCGAGGGCACGATCTGGTTGCCTCCGGCAGCGCCATAGGCCGCAAACGCGCCGTTTTCGTCGGTAATCGCCACCGGGCACATGTTGCTCGGCGCATAGGCGTTCGGCGTCAGCGAGTTGGCGCGGCCGGGTGTCGGATCGAACCAGGACATGCCGTTGTTCAAGAGGATACCGGTCGAAGGAGACAGCGCGCGGGCGCCAAACCGGTTGAGCAGCGTGAAGGTGATCGCCACCATGCGGCCTTCGGAATCCACCGCGTTGACCTGCGTGGTGCTGGTCTTGTTGGTCGTCTCCGCCGGGTTGAGGCGCTTGCGGTGGGCGCCGAAACTTTCCCAGAGGGCTTCGGCCATGGCGGTAAAGAAACCAGCGTCGAGGGCCTTTTCCGCGCTTCCTGTCGAAGTGATCGAGCGCGTCGAAGAGCCGCTGGCCGGCGCTGGTTTCTCCAGCCACATGCACGGTCTTCCCCTGCAGCGACATGGTCCGGGACGGGTAGAGGAGGGGCGCGTAGTTGGCCAAGTCCTCCAGGGTGATGGAACTGCCGCCGGCGTTGAGGTCGGCTACCAGTTTCTCGCCGATCGCGCCGCCATAAAGCGAGATCCGGGCCTTCGTTGGCGAGTTGCTCCAGCGTTTCGGCGAGCCTGGTTTAGCGGCAACGTCACGCCCGGTTCCGGCGCGTGGCCGCTCGGCAGGAAAATGGAGCGGGCGCCAGGGTCCCTACCCAGTTCGCCCTCGGCGATCGCGATCGCCAGCGTCGTGTGCCAGTCGACATACATGCCCTTGCGGGCGCGCTCGATCGCCGGTTGAAGAGCGCGGTCGAAGCCGATCGTGCCGTAACGTTTCAGCGCTTCGGCAAAGCCGCGCACGCAGCCGGGCACGACGGCCGCGGTGAAGCCGCGGACATTCCGGTTGTCGATCGAAGCCGGATGGCCGATGAAGGTCTTGATGCTCGGATCTGGCTTGTAGAATTCCTCGTCAAAATACGAAGGCACGCGGCCGGTGAACTCGACGACTTCGACCTTGCCGTCCGGCTGGGCGACCAGCATGTAGCCGCAGGCGGCAAGGCTGGTCATCCAGGGTTCGACGGTCTGCAAGGTGAAGGCGGCGGTCACCGCGGCATCGACGGCATTGCCGCCTGCTGCGAGAACCGCCGCCCCAGCCTCGGCCGCCGCGTAGTGCTGAGAGGTGACGACGCCGCGTTCGCTGACGCCGGCCACCTTGCGATAGATGCCGCGCTCGACGCGCAGGTGATTATATTGGGGATTTTCCATCACTTCGGCTCCAGCGCTGCAGCCACCAATCGGCTGGCGCCGGACAGGTCGCCAAGCTTTTCGCCGGCTGCGATCTTGTCCTTGTTGCGGCCCGCGCGGGCCTGACGCGCGATTGCCTCCTCGACGACCTCTTCAGCTTCGTCGATGGGTATGACGACGATGCCGCTTGTATCAGCCACGACCACGTCGCCCGGAAGCACCGGAACGTTGCCGCAGGAGATCGGCAGGTTCAGCGAGCCGCCGAGATCGTTGAGCCGCGTGGTGATGCCGGAGACGCCTCGTGACCAGAACGGCAAATCGAGTTCGAGAATCTCCTCGACATCGGTGCAGGGACCATCGAGCACGACGCCGATCGCGCCGGCGGTCTTGATCGCGAAGGCGACGCCGCCGCCGATGCAGGCGTGCCGGTCATCGCCGAGCCGGTCGATGAACAGGAAATCGCCGGGGCGGATGAAGCCGATCGCGTGATGCAGGAGGGTCGAGTCGGTCGCCGGGATCGCCACCGTCACCGCCGTGCCGACCAGCGTCCTGCCCGCTTCGACCACCGGGGTGATCGAATGATGTACGAAACCGCGATGGCGGAAATGGCCGATCGTCGCCACTTCGACGCTCTCGAACTTGGCGATCAGTTCCGGATCGACCTGTTTGGGGACACTGCCGATATGGTATTTCTTCATGGTGTTTCCTCCCGGGACCTTATCGTCCCGGCCTCGTTTTCACGGGCCTCATTTTCACTGGCATGGTGCTGCCAACCCTTGCCGGGCACGGCGGCCAGCAGTTCCTTGGTGTAGGTTTCCTTCGGCGCACCGAACAGCGAGGCGGGGTCGCCCCGCTCGACGATGCGGCCGTTGCGCATCACCGCGATGTTGTCGCAGATCTGGCTCGCAACGCGCAGGTCGTGGGTGATGAAGAGTATGCCGAAGCCGAGCCGTTCCTGCATGTCGGCAAGCAGCTTCAGCACCTGCGCCTGTACCGAAACGTCGAGGGCCGAGACGCTCTCGTCGGCGATCAGCAGTTCCGGTTCGACCGCGAGTGCGCGGGCGATGCAGATGCGCTGCCGCTGGCCGCCGGAGAATTCGTGTGGGAACCGGCCAGCCGACGAACGGTCGAGACCGCAGGCTTCGAGCAGATCGAGGGCACGGGCCATCGCCGCCTTGCGGTCGAGGCCGTGGATGATCGGGCCTTCGGCAATGGAATCGCCCACCTTCTGACGTGGATCGAGCGCGGTATAAGGGTCCTGGAAGACGATCTGCACCTTGCGGCGCGCCTCGCGCAGCGCCGCCGTTGAGGCCGGCAAAATCGCCACCGGAAATCAGGATGTCGCCGCTTTCCGGCTGCACGAGCCGGATGACGCATTGCGCCAGCGTCGATTTGCCGGAACCGGATTCGCCGACTAGGCCCAGCGTCTCGCCGCGGCGGATGGTGATATCGACGTCGTCCACCGCCTTCACGGTGCGGCCGCCGCCGAAAAGGCCGGACCGGGAGAAGGTCTTGACGATGTTTTTGGCGATCAGCACCGGACTGCCGAGGCCTTCGCGTTCCTTGCGCGGCGTCAGCGTCGGCACGGCGGCAAGCAGGCGGCGGGTGTAATCCTGTTGCGGATGGTTGAGGATTTCATCTCGGGTGCCGATCTCGACCAGCCTGCCCATCTGCATGACGGCGACGCGGTCGGCGATTTCGGCGACGACGCCGAAATCATGGGTGATGAAGATGATGCCGGTGTCGTGCCGGGCGCGAAGCTCCAGCATCAGCTTGAGGATCTGTGCCTGGGTGGTGACATCGAGCGCGGTGGTCGGTTCGTCGGCGATCAGCACGGACGGATCAAGGGCAAGGGCGGTGGCGATCATCACGCGCTGGCACTGGCCGCCGGAAAGCTGGTGCGGATAGGAATGGAAGATCTGCTCCGGATTGGGGAGCTGCACTTCGCGGAAGAGGTCGATGACCTTCTTGCGGATTTCGGCCCCACTCAGCGACGTGTGGATGCGGAACGTCTCGGATACCTGTTCACCGACCCGGAAGATCGGGTTGAGCGCGGCGGTCGGCTCCTGGAAGATCATCGCGATGCGCCGGCCGGTTATGTCCCGGCGGGTCGCCTCGTCGAGGGTCAGCAGGTTCTTGCCCTCGAACATCACCTTGCCGGCGGGCTTGCCGAGATTGCGGGGCAGGAGCCCCATGGTGGCGAGCGCCGTCAGCGACTTGCCGGAGCCGGATCGCCGACGATGCAGAGGATTTCGCCCTTGCTGACCGAAAGCGACAGGTCCTCGACCGCGAAGGGCCGGTCGGCTCCCCGGGCAGCGGCACGCTCAGATGTTCGATCGAAAGCCGCTCGTTGCTCATGATGCCGCCTTTTCCGTCTGCGGTGAAAAGGCGGTCACCGAGCGCATGTCGCAGCGGCGCAGGTGCTCAACGAAACGCGCGCAGAAGCCGACGAGATGTTCGACCATTTTTTTGCCCTTTTCGGCGCTGGCGAGCAACGGGTCGCCGCCGAGCATGCCATCTGTATTCACCTCATGGCAGTTGAGCGGCACATGCACCGGCATGCCCTCGAACTGGACGTTGTTGACGCCGCCGGTGGGCAGACCGAAGGCCTTTTCGCGCACCGAGGGGCGGGCGAGGTCCATCCGCATCAGTTCGGGGAAAAGATGCAGATAGATCGAGGTCAATGGATCGCCGCCATGGCCGCGGGCTGCGGCGGCGGAAGAGGCGTGCAATTCCTTCCAGAGCGCATCCGGGATCGCCTGCCAGAGATTGATGAAAGGGACGGAAACGCCGCGTTCGGCGCGGATACGGCGAAGGGCCTGGTCGAAAAGCGGCGCGTTGCTGGTATGGCCGTTCAGGATCAGGATGTGCTCGATGCCATGATCCAGGAAGGCGGTCACGGTGTCTTCGACCACGGCCGAAAAGGTCGAGGGCCGGAACTGGATGCCGCCCGGAATGGTCTTGAAGAAATCGGCGTAACCGAACGGGATGATCGGCGCGACGATCGCATCGGAGGCTTCCGCAACCTTTGCCGCCACCGCTTCGGTCAGCATGAAATCGCCCATCGGGGCGTGGGGACCCTGTTCCTCCTGGCTGCCGAAGGGCAGCAGGATGACGGGCTTTTCGGGAAGACGTTCGCGGAACTCCGCGAACGTCATGTCCTTCAGCGCATGCTTGCGTTTGATGCTCATCATACGAACTTGAAGTAGTCGCCGTAGATGCGCATTTCGCCGTTCGGCTTCAACTTGAACTGGATACCGGCGCGGTGGGCGCAGTTATAGACGCTCTTCCACATGTAGTAGCCGGGCGTAATGCGCTGCCATTCCTCGGAAAGCGCGAGATAAGCTTTCTTGCGTTCCTCGAAATCGATCGCCTCGTCGAACTTCTTGCCGAGTTCAAGGAATTTCGGAGACGGATCCCAGGTCTTCCAGGTGGCGGTGGAGCGCGACGCCGTCGGGCCCCAGTCGAGCCACAGGGGCTGGTAGGGGTCGCCGGGGATGAAGTCCGAACTCATCGACATGTTCATCATGTGATAGGGCCGGCGATAGACGAGTTCGAAATTGTCGAGGATCTGCGCTTCGACATTGACGCCGATCTCGCGCCATTGCTCGACCATGATTTCGGCCGCCGCCTCATAGTTCGGATAATACTGGCGTGTGATGTGCCAGAGGAGCTTCTCGCCCTTGTATTTGGTCTTGGCGACGAGCGCCTTGGCGGCGGCGACGTCGTAAGGAAGTTTCACCGGCGCTTTCGGATCGAAGAACTTGCCGTATTCCGTGAAGTTGAAGGGCACTGCCGGGTGTTCGGTGGTGCCGTTGAACAGAGCCTGGACGATCGCGTTCATGTCGATCGCCTGGACCATGGCGTAGCGCAGGTTCGGATCGACCAGCGGATTGTCTTCCGGATCCGGACGGGTGTTGAAGGCGAGAGCCGGATAATTGTCGGCGAGAACCCGCTTCAGCGTGACGCCCTTATATTTTTCGAGCGCGGCTTCCTGGTCGGTCGGAATGTTGACGATGAAGTCGAATTCCTTGGAGACGAGACCGGCCATGCGGGCGGCGAATTCCGGGATGATCTTCCAGGAGATCTGCTTGACCGGCGGCGGGCCGCCCCAATAGTCGTCGAAGGCCTCCAGAACCATGATTTCGCCGGAACGGAAGGTTGTCACCTTGTAGGGACCGGTGCCGATCGGCTTCTGGCCGAAGGCATCGACGCCGACTTCCATGTAGTACTTCTTCGGCACGACGAAGCCGATATAGCCGGTGAGCTTGCTCGGGATGTTCGGGTCGGGCCGTTCGGTCTCGATCTCGAACGTGTATTTGCCCGTCGCCTCGACGCGCTTGAAGCCGGCGGTAAAGGTCTTGCCGCGCGGCTCGAAGGGTTTTGCGCCCCAGAGGCGTTCCGGCGACAGCGTGAAGACCGCATCCTCCGCCGTCATCTCGGTGCCGTCGTGGAACTTGACGCCTTCGCGCAAGGTGAACTTCCAGACGTTGCCGTTCTGCTCCCACTTGGTCGCGAGCTTCGGCGCGAAGATCAGGCCGTTCTCGTCCTTGATGTAGTCGCGATCGACGAGGTTGTCGTAGAAATTCGGGAAGATACGGCGCGACGTGGTCGAGATGCCGTTGATCGTCGCCATGTTGGCCCAGAGATTATCGACCGCGATCGTCAGCGACGGCCGGTCGGCGGCATTTGCCTTCGGAAGGCTGCCCACCATGGACAGCGCCCCCGCTCCGAGAATGAGGCTTCCTACTTCACGTCTTGTAAACATCGTTCCAGCTCCCTTGTTCATGAATGTTCGAGCGGCATTTTCAAGTTGTTCGGGCACGCAGCATTGGGTCGAGGCGGTCTCGCAGCCAGTCGCCGACGATGCTCATCGAAAGAGTGACGAGAAAGATGACCGAACCGGGCCAGACCGAGATCCACCAGGCGGTCGAGAGGTAATCGCGGCCGTCACCGAGGATCTGGCCGAGGCTGGTCTGCGGGGCCTGGATGCCGAGGCCGAGGAAACTGAGCGAAGTCTCCAGGAGGATGATCTGCGGGAATGTCAGCGTTACCTGGACGATCAGGGCGCTCGCCACGTTCGGCAGCACATGCTTGAGGTAGAGCCGGCCGTTGCCGGCGCCGAGCGCGACGATCGCCTTGGCATAGGGCTGGTTGATCGCCGACAGAACCACGCCGCGCGACAGGCGGGCATATTTCTCCCATCCGAACAGGCCCATCAGGATGATGAACAGCGTCATGCTGTTGCCGAAGAAGGCAAGCAGCGTCAGGGTGATCAGGATGAAGGGCAGGGACGCCTGGAAATCGACGAGCATCATCAGCACTTCCTCGACCCAGCCGCGGAAATGCGCGGCTATGAAGCCGATCGCCGAACCGAAGACGGCGCCGATGATCGTGCCGGCGATCGCCACGGAAAGCGACATCTGCAGGCCGGCGATCACCCTTGCGACCATGTCGCGGCCGATGCGGTCGGTGCCGAGCGGGAAGCTTGGATTGCTGCCGGTCATGAAGGCCGGCGGCTTCAGGCGGGCGAGCAGGTTCTGCTGCGACATGCCGTGCGACGTGAAGAGATTGCCGACGATCGCGACGAATACGGCGACCGCCAGGATGGCGATGGCGAAAACGAGAACGGGGGAAACGCGCTTCATCTGTCCGCCCTCAATTCTGCACGCGGATGCGCGGGTCGAGGAGGCCGTAGAGCAGATCGACGACGAGGTTTGCGAGCACCATCGTAACGGCCATGATCAGCACCAGGCCCTGCACCACCGCAAGGTCGCGCGAGGAGACGGCCGTCACCAGCAGGCGTCCCACGCCCGGCCAGGCAAACACTGTTTCCACCACGATCGCGCCGCCGATCAGTTCGCCGAGATTGAGGCCGATGATGGTGACGAGCGGAATGCTGGCATTCGGCAGCGCGTGGAAGATGATCCGCTTCCAGTAACCGACCCCTTGGCAGCGGCGGCGCGGATGTAGAGCTTGTCCAGCACTTCCAGCATCGCCGATCGGGTGAACCGGGCGAGGGTGCCGGCAGTGAAGGTCGCAAGCGTGATCGCGGGCATGATCAGGTGCCAGACGGTGCCGGTGCCGGAGCTAGGCAGCCATTGCAGGCTCAAGGAGAAGAGCAGGATCATCAGGATGCCGAGGAAGAAGTTCGGCAGCGCGAAACCGAAGACGGCCGTCGCCATGATCAGGTTGTCGAAGGTCGAGCCGCGCTTGATGGCGGCGACGATGCCGGCCGGCACGCCGATCAGGATGGCACCGATATAGGAGAAGAGGCCGAGCATCAGGGTCCATGGCACCCGCTCGACGATGATATCGAGAACCTCGCGGCCATCGCGGTAAGAAATGCCGAACTGACCCGTCGCCATCTGAATGACGTAGCGAACATACTGGATCCAGAGCGGATCATCGAGACGCCAGAGCTGGCGGAACTGTTCGACCTCTTCAGGCGTGGCGTCTGCGCCGACAAGCGCCACGACCGGGTCCCCGGACGTTCTCAATACCACGAATGCGAAAGTCACCACGAACCAAAGCGTCAGCACGGTCCGCAGAATTTTTAACACCCAGAAACGCGTCATTACGCTCCGTTCCGGGAGCCGAAGCTCCAGCTGTTCCAACTTTTATTGTCGTTTTTTTGAAAACTAATCATGGGAATAGATTATTATCTATTACAAAATCGCGGGGGCATTGATATGTTCTGGATATGAAATACGGCATCGAATTTCGTCACCTTCACTATTTCGCCTGCGTCGCCGAAGAGCTGCATTTCAGCCGCGCCGCCGACAAGCTCGGCATGGCTCAGGCCCCGCTCAGCCAGCAGATCCGGCAGCTCGAAGATCGCCTCGGCACCAAGCTTTTTCGCCGCACGACCCGCCGCGTGAAGCTGACGCCGGCCGGCGAAATCTTCCTGCGCCATGCCCAGGAAATCCTAGGGGGCATCGACAGGGCGGTCACGCATACGCGTTCCATTTCCGGCGACGATAGCGGAACGATTTCCGTCAGCGGGGTGCATGTGGCGCTCTCGCATGTCCTGCCGCTGGTGATTTCGGACTTTCGAAAACGCTATCCGGCGATGACCGTCGATGTGCAGGTGCTCGGCACGGCGCAGCAGCTCGAATTGCTCCAGAACAGCAAGGTGCAGGTCGCCTTCATCCGTCCGACAAACCCGGCCGGCTTCCTGAAGACCGAACATATCCTCAAAGAAGGTTTCGTCGCGGTGCTGCCCAAGGATCACAGGCTGACGGGCAAGAACGACCTGACGGTCAAGGATTTCGCCGGCGAGCCGATCATAACCTATGCGCCGACGGTCGGCGCCAGCTATTACCACGCGATCATGGATGCGCTGCGCCGGGCCGGGGTCTATCCGGTGATCGTGCAGGAAGTTTCCCACACGCTGGCGATTGCGACGCTGGTCGCGGCGGGTGTCGGGATCGCGATCGCGCCCTCCTGGCTGGCGCACAATCCGAGCCCCTATCTCGTCTACCGGCCGCTCGAAGACATTCCGGCCGAGGTGGAGCTGCTGGTCGCCTGGCAGGCGGAGGAGAAGTCGCGGATCGTGCTCGATTTCGTCGAAACGACGCGACGGGTGATGGCCGAGGCCGGCAACAGCCTTATTCGACGCGAGTTGTTCGAACCTGCCTGATTCTGCCTCGCAGCAAATTCGCGAGCGGGAAGTTTTTCGGAAATTCGCGTCATCCGACGTATATGGGGACCTGGTTTTCTGGCATAGCGCTGCCTGACCTGTTTTGAATTTGGAGAGGAGATTCCATGCTGACGATCAAGCGGTTGAGCCTTGAAGATGCGCGCGTACTGATAGCCGGCACCCGCGCCAAGGCGGAGGAGATCAAGGTGCCGATGTGCATCGCCATCACCGACGAATCCGGCCAGCTGATCGCATTCGAACGCATGGACGGCGGCAAGATCACCAGCACGATCATCGCCCAGGACAAGGCCTATACGGCAGCAGGCGCCAAACGCACGACCGAAAGCTACGGCACTGCCAGCCAGCCGGGCAGCCCCGCCTATGGCATCAATTCGGCGATCGGCGGGCGTATCCTCGTGGTGGCCGGCGGCCTGCCGGTCGTGGTTGACGGAGATGTCGTCGGCGGTATCGGCCTCAGGCTCCGCACGCCGGCGCAGGATACGGAATGCGCCCAGGCCGGCGTGGATTTTTCCTGAAGTCGCTCTCCGCCTAAAGACCGATGGCCATTGGCAGGATCGATATCGGGCTGCCTCATCCGAGGCGCTCGTGATTTTCTGCCGTTATCCGGGCAACGGGTCTGGCGATCCCGGTCCTGGCAACTATAGTGGCCGGGCCGCATCTTCCGCGGCATCATCCCCGCCCGCCGAAGAACGCCGAAGGTTATTGCCATGACGCTTGCCATTTCCGCCAAAGATATCGATGACAAGGCTCTTATCGAAGAGCTGAAGCAGTGGGTCGAGATCGAGACCCCGACGCTCGATGCGGTTGCGGTCAATGTTCTGGCGGATCGGGTCGAGGCGATCGGCAAGGCGGCCGGGCTTGAGACGGAACGGCTGCCCGGCACGCTCGGTTTCGGCGATATCCTGGCGATCCGCTCACCGCGCCCGGCCGGCAGCAACGAGAAGACCGTGCTGATCCTCGCCCATCTCGACACCGTCCATGCGGTCGGCGTGATCAATAACCAGCTTCCGCTTCGCCAGGAAGGCGACAAGCTTTTCGGTCCCGGCATCTACGACATGAAATCCGGCGCGCTGATGGCGCTCGAGGCGATGAAGCTCGCGGTCAGGCACGGCAGCAAGATGCCGATCGATCTGATCTTCGTCCCGGACGAGGAGATGGGCAGTCTCTCGTCGCGCGCCTTCATGGAAGAGGCTGCCAAGAGTGCCGGTTATACGCTGGTGGTCGAACCCGCCCGCGACGGCGGCAAGGTCGTGGTCGCCCGCAAAGGGGTGGCCATGTACGACGTCACCGTGCGGGGACGTGCGGCGCATGCGGGTGCGAGGCCGCAGGATGGACGCAGCGCCATTCGTGCTGCCGCAAGGCTGGTTCTGGAGCTTGAGGCACTCAACGATACGGAGCGCGGCGTGACCGTGACGGTCGGCACGATCCAGGGCGGCACGGGCCGCAACACGGTGCCGGCGGAATGCCGCCTGCAGGTGGACGTTCGCGTGCCGGATGATGTGATCGCCAAAGAAATCACCGGCAAGATCGAGGCGATGAGCCCTGTCGATCCGGATATCACCTTCGAAATCGACGGCCGGATGAACCGCCCGCCCTTCGCGCAGTCGGAAGAGGGCAAGCGCCTTTTCGATGTGGCAGCAGCAATCGCGGACGGCCTTGGCATCACGCTCGAAGGCATGGCGACAGGCGGCGGCTCGGATGGCAATTTCACCGCGGCCCTCGGCGTGCCGACCCTTGATGGCTTGGGTGCCGATGGCGCCGGCCCGCATACGTTCAACGAACATATCTTCGTCAGCAGCGTTGCCCGCGCACGGCGCTGCTCGCCAACCTGATGATTTCATTGGAAGCGAAATAAGCCGTCTCAGGCCGGCAAGGTCACTTCGAACGAGTTGGCGATGCGGCTCTTGCCGACCTCGATGACGTGACGCATGGCGGCGATCGCCCGGTCCGGATCCCGCGAGGCGACCGCATGGGCGATCCTCAGGTGGTTGGTGGCGACCTCGTCGATCTTTTCCGGCGAGGCAGCGGGCGAGGAGAGCTGGAAGGAGATGGCCAGTGCCGCCTCGATCAGTGCGCTCGCCGAACGCATGAACGGATTGCCGGACATGCGGGCGATCGCAAGGTGGAATTCGAGGTCCACCTTGGCGATGGTTTCCGGAGTATGGGAGAGATTGTCGAATTTCGCGGCAATCGCGTAGAGCGCGACGATGTCGTCGCTGGAGGCGCGCAGCGAGGCTGCGGCTGCTGCGGCCGGCTCCAGCGCCATGCGCATTTCGGCAAGGTGTTCGATGAATTCGAAATCGAGGCCGGATTCGAATCGCCAGCCGAGTACGTCCGAATCGAAGAAGTTCCAGCTTGCCTTGTCGAGCACCCGAGTGCCGACCTTGGCCTTGGCCTCGACGAGGCGTTTGGCAGAAAGCGTTTTCATGGATCGCGCAGCACCGTGCGGGACACGCCGAAACGAGCGGAAAGCTCGACATCGCCGGGCAGTAGCGAACCTTCCGGGATCTTGCCGGAAACGATCCCCGGCCGAGCTCCGCCACCACATGAGCGTGGTTGCTGCGGCGCTTTCGCCCACTGATCGTTGTTTCCAGAAGTCCCACTCAGATCTCCTTCAGCCGTCCTTCGGCCAGTCGTCGGTTTGAATACCAGATGATTCCGCGCTGCAATACAATGAAGACGAAGAGCAGGATGCCAATGACGATTTTCGTCCACCATGACGATAGCGTGCCGTCGAAGACGATGTAGGTCTGGATCAGCCCCTGGATCAGGATCCCGATGAACGTCCCGGCCACCAGCCCGACACCGCCGGTAAGCAGCGTGCCGCCGATGACGACCGCGGCGATCGCATCGAGCTCGACGCCGACCGTCGCCAGCGAATAACCCGATGAGGTGTAGAGCGTGTAGGCGATGCCAGCGAGCCCGGACAGGAAGCCGGACAGCGCGTAGATTCCGACCGTCGTGGACCCGACGGGGACACCCATCAGCTCGGCCGACTGCTGGCTGCCGCCGATCGCATAGACATTGGCGCCGAAGCGGGTGCGGCCGGCGATGAAGGCCCCGGTGATGAAGACCAGCAGCATGAGCATGGCAAGCGCGGTTAGCCGGCCGCCCCCGGGAAGCGGAAATAGAAGCCCTGGATCGCGTCGATCATCTCGTGAGAGATCGGCACGGATTCGGTCGAGATCAGGTAGGCGGCGCCGCGGGCCAAGAACATGCCGGCAAGCGTCACGACGAAGGGCGGTATGCCGAGATAACGGATCATCGCGCCCATCAGGCTGCCGAACAGGGTCGATATGACAAGCACGGCGGCAAAGGCGACGAGCGGGTGGACCCCAAGCGAGCCGACCAGAACGGCGACGAAGACGCTGGTGAAGGCGATCACCGAGCCGATCGACAGATCGATGCCGCCCGACAGGATGACGAAAGTCATGCCGACCGCCGCGATGCCGAGAAAGGCATTGTCGGTCAGAAGATTGCCGATCACCCGGGTGGACAGCATGTTCGGGAACTGCAGGACGCAGAGCGCATAGGCGATGACGAAGATGCCGAGCGTGGTGACGAAGGGCAGGTTGCGGGTGTGGATCATCGGACCGTGCCCTCCGCCTTGTGGGATGTCTCGCGGGATACGGTTTCGGCCTTGCGCCGGGAAGCCTTGACGAAGCCGAGCAGCACCATGATCGCCGGCGACTGCAGGGTCAGCACGATCATGATGATGCCAGCCTTGATGATCAGGTTGAATTCCGGCGGGAAGCCGGACACCAGGATGCCGGTATTGATCGACTGGATGATCAGCGCGCCGATCAGCGATGCGGTGATCGAGAAACGCCCGCCGTTGAGCGAGGTGCCGCCTATGACGACGGCGAGGATGGCGTCGAGCAAGCCAGAGGCCGGCATTGTTTGCATCGGCGCCGCGGATATCGGCGGTGACGATCAGGCCGGCGATGGCGGCGCAGAGGCCGGAGATCGCATAAACGAAGAACAGCAGGAAACGGGCCCGCACGCCGGCAAGCGTCGCGGCACGGCGGTTGATGCCGGTCGCCTCGATCAGGAAACCGAGTGCCGAACGGCGCACCAGGAGGCCAATGATCAGCGCGGCGCAGATCCAGATGAGGATCGGGATCGGAATGCCGGCCAGGGACCCGGATCCTAGCGCCGAGAAGCTGTCGTTGTTGAAGGTGAGGATGACGCCCTCGGTGATGAGCTGGGCGATGCCGCGACCTGCCACCATCAGGATCAGGGTGGCGATGATCGGCTGGATGTCGAGGAGGGCGACCAGCACGCCGTTCCAGAGCCCGCAGACGAGGCCGACACCGAGCGAGATCAGGATGACGACCGGCAGCGGATAGCCGTGCGTGATCAGCGTTGCGGCGACCGCGCCGCAGATTGCGATCACTGCGCCGATCGAGAGATCAATGCCGCGGGTGGCGATGACCAGCGTCATGCCGATCGTCAGCAGCGCGACGGGGGCGGCACGCACGAGGATGTCGATCAGGCTGCCGTAGAGGCGGCCATTCTGGAACGAAACGTTGAGAAAACCGGGCGCAACGGCAGTGATCATGGCCAGGATGACGGTAAGTGCGACAATCTGGGGCGACAGCCTTTTCAGCCGGCGGGTGACACGGTTTGTCATGCGGCCTCCGTGCGTGCAGCGATTGCTTGCATGATGTTATCGGCGGTCACCTGTTCGCCCTTGAGTTCGGCGATATGCTTGCGGTCGGAAAGGACGATGACGCGGTGGGCGATGGCGGTCAGTTCCTCCAGTTCGGAAGAGATCACCACCAGCGACATGCCGTCGGCGCAGAGTTTTTCGATCATTTTCAGGATTTCCGCATGCGCCCCGATATCGATGCCGCGGGTCGGTTCGTCGAGGATCAGCAGACGGGGTTCGGTGGCCAGCCAGCGGGCGAGGATCGCCTTCTGCTGGTTGCCGCCGGAGAGGAATTTCATCTGCCTGTTGGGATCGGCCGGCCGGATATCCAGCGACTGAATGAAGCTTTCGGCAAGGGCTGCCTTTTCCCGCGAGGAAATCGGCTTTGCCCAGCCCTGGCGGGCCTGGACTGCGAGCGCGATATTATCGGCGACGGAAAAATCGCCGATGATGCCGTCGGTCTTGCGTTCTTCCGGGCAGAAGCCGAAACCGCTGGCAATCGCCGCTTCAGGGGAGGAGAGGGCGAT
Organism: Neorhizobium sp. EC2-8; assembly: GCA_045291535.1. Taxonomy (GTDB): domain Bacteria; phylum Pseudomonadota; class Alphaproteobacteria; order Rhizobiales; family Rhizobiaceae; genus Neorhizobium. Next base: position 493,684 of record CP147996.1, read on the forward strand.
CTGCCGGTTATCGACGGTCGCGGTACCGCTGTCGGCGCGATCTATGCCGAAGAGCAGGAAAGCGGTCTCGGTGCGGCCGGAGCCGAGCAGGCCCGCAACGCCGACCACTTCGCCGGGGCGGACCTCGAGATCGAAGGGTGCCACGCTGCCGCGTTTGCCGTAACCCGAAAAACGGATCGGAGCTTCCGCGGTCGAGGCGACGGTTTCTTCCAGCGCCTGATGCTCGCGGGTGATGTGCTGCAGTTCGCGACCGAGCATCATCGAGATCAGTTCCAGCCGAGGCAGTTCGGCGAGCTTGCGGGTGCCGACAAGGCGGCCGTTGCGCAGGACCGTGACGCAATCGGCGACCGCATAGACCTGATTGAGGAAATGGGTGATGATGATGATGCCGAGGCCTTCCGCGCGCAGCCGCCGAAGCACCGTAAACAGCATCTCCACCTCATGAGCGTCGAGGCTTGCCGTCGGTTCGTCGAGCACCAGGACCTTGCCGGAAAGATCAACGGCGCGGGCGATGGCGATGATCTGGCGCACCGCCACGGAATAGGACGAGAGCAGCGCATCGACATCGATGTCGAGGCCATAGCGTTGAAGCAGCGTCTTCGACCGGCGGCGCATTTCGCGGCGGTCGATCAGGCCGAACCGGCGCGGCTGACGGCCGAGGAAGAGGTTTTCGGCGACCGTCAGGTTTTCGAGAAGATTGACCTCCTGGTAGACGGTGCCGATACCGAGGGCCTGCGCTTCCGCGACGCTTGCCGGCGTCACCTCGCTGCCTTCCAGGCGTACGGTGCCGTGATCGCGGCTGTAAACGCCGGTGAGGATCTTGATCAGCGTCGATTTGCCGGCGCCGTTTTCGCCGAGCAGCGCATGGATCTCTCCGCGTTCGAGCGTGAAGTCCACGCCGTCGAGCGCCGTTATGCCGAGGAAGGCCTTGCCGATGCCCCGGGCTTCCAGAAGTGAATTCTTGTCCGACATGCCTAAAGTCCCGCGTCTATCGAAGAACCGGAGCGGCGAGATGCACCGCTCCGGTTGCTGGAGGCGCCCGGCCCTGAAGAAAAGGAGGAGGAGCCGGGCGGCGGGAGGTCAGTAACCGAGGCCCTTCTTGGCTTCGTAGACCTTCATCGGGTCATCCTTGGCGGTATAGAGCTTGGATTCGGTCTGGATCCACTTCGGAGGAGCCTTCTTGTCCTTCAGATAGGCGTTGAGGGCTTCGAAAGCGGGGCCGGCCATGTTCGGGGTCAGCTCGACCGTCGCATTGGCTTCACCCTTGGCCATCGCCTGGAAGATATCCGGCACGGCGTCGATCGAGACAATCTTGATGTCGGTGCCGGGCTTCAGGCCGGCTTCCTTGATTGCCTGAATGGCGCCGACCGCCATGTCGTCGTTATGGGCGTAGACCGCGCAGATGTCCTTGCCGCCGCCTTCGGCCTTGATGAAGCTTTCCATGACTTCCTTGCCCTTGGTGCGGGTGAAGTCACCGGTCTGCGAGCGGGCGATCTTGATGTTGGAATGCCCGGCGATCGCCTGTTCAAAGCCCTTCTTGCGGTTGATGGCGGGCGAGGAACCGGTCGTGCCCTGAAGTTCCACGACCTTGCAGTTCTTGGAGCCGATGTCCTTGACCAGCCAATCGCCGGCAACCTTGCCTTCAAATACCTGGTCGGAGGTAACGGCCGTCAGATAGAGGTCCTTCGGCGCGTCGATTTCTCGGTCGAGCAGGATGACCGGATCTTTTCTTCCTTGGCTTCCTTCAGAACGGAATCCCAGCCGGTTGCGACGACCGGCGCGATGAATATCGCATCGACCTTCTGGGCGATGAAGCCGCGGATCGCCTTGATCTGGTTTTCCTGCTTCTGCTGAGCATCGGCAAATTTCAGGGTAACGCCGCGCTTTTCGGCTTCCTGCTTGGTGACCGTGGTTTCGGCGGCGCGCCAGCCGGATTCCGAACCGATCTGCGAGAAGCCGACGGTCAGGGATGCGGCAGAAACGCCGGATGCCAAAGATAGGGTGAGAGCGGCTGCAGCTGCCGCGAGAGCTCTTTTCATCTTAAATCCTCCCAGAGATGAGAAAGCGAACTGACGGCTGAAAGGAATGGCATATAATATTACTTTTTCAAGCGCTATTTTTGAAGAAGTTGTAAGAAATGTGCCCCTCGGGTCCCTTTGAGGTAAACAATCGATTGAATCCCTAAGATAAAAGCTGTTTTTCGAAAACATGCGGATTGCCAAAAGAGTGTTTTCTTATCCTTGACAAGCCGGATGCCAATCCAATAGTCGTATTAATGACTGCATCGGGCCAAAAGGTTCTGATGGGGGAGTGGCATGGCGACAGGAGACGTCGTGTCGGTATTGGAAGCATTTGGGTGACGAAATCGATGTTGCGGGTTCTTCAGGTCGTGGATGGCGCTGGTGCGTCAATTGTTGTTGCATGGGATGGCGAAGGTGCCGCCCGTGCGGTCAAGGGCGTTTCGTCCACCTATGAGCCTCGCCTTGCAGGCGATTGCCGCAGGCCAGACGCTCGCGGAGCGGATCGATGCCGCCGGCCTCGGTGATCCGGTCGATCTTGAAAAGGCCGCGGGCGAGGGTCGTCTTGGCCTGCCGATTACCCATCCGGACCCTGCGCATTTCGTGGTCGCCGGCACGGGTTTGACCCATCTCGGTTCGGCTGACGGCCGCGATAAAATGCACAAGGCGGCGCAGGCGGCTGAAAAGCCGACCGATTCCATGCGCATGTTCCTGATGGGCGTCGAGGGCGGCAAGCCGAAGCCCGGCCAAGTCGGCGTGCAGCCGGAATGGTTTTACAAGGGCAACGGCTCGCAGCTTCGCGCCACCGGCAGCGATCTCGTTTCGCCGGCCTTTGCGCTCGATGGCGGCGAGGAACCGGAACTGGCAGCGATCTATCTGATCGGCCCCGACAGCACCCCGTTCCGCCTGGGCTTCTGTCTCGCCAACGAATTCTCCGACCATGTGACGGAAAAGGGCAATTATCTCTGGCTCGCCCATTCCAAGCTGCGTCAGGCGGCACTCGGTCCTGAACTACTGGTCGGCGACCTGCCGGACCATGTGGAGGGCACCTCGCGCATGCTGCGCGGCGACAAGGTGATCTTCGAAAAGCCTTTCCTGTCCGGCGAAGCGAACATGTCGCACACGATCGCCAATCTCGAACATCATAACTTCAAATACGACATCTTCCGCCAGCCAGGCGATCTGCATGTGCATTTCTTCGGCACGGCGACGCTGTCGTTCTCCGAAGAGATCAAGACGGAAGCGGGCGACGTGTTCGAGATTTCGGCCGCCCCCTTCAAGCTGCCGCTCGTCAACCGGCTTGCTGTCGCGGCGCACACGCCCGTGACGATCAAGAAGCTCTGAGAGATGTCCATGGCTCCCATCCGCGTTGCCATCGTCGGGCTTGGAAAGATTGCCAGAGATCAGCATCTCGGTGCGATCGAAGCGACCGATGGCATAGAGCTCGTGGCCGTCGCCAGCCGACACGCCAAGCTCGATCGCATCGCCTGTTTTCATGAGATCGGCGATCTGCTCGCCTCTGACGTGAAGTTCGATGCTGTCTCTCTCTGTACGCCGCCCGTGGGGCGTTTCGAACAGGCGAAGGCAGCACTCGAAGCCGGCAAGCATGTGATGCTCGAAAAGCCGCCCGGCGCGACGCTTTCGGAAGTCTATGCTCTGGAAAAGCTCGCCAAGGCGAAGGGCGTTTCGCTGTTTTCGACCTGGCATTCGCGGGCTGCGGCTGCCGTTGAGCCTGCGCGGGCGCTGCTCGCAAAGCGGAAGATCTTGAGCGTAACGATCGAGTGGAAGGAAGATGTCCGTCACTGGCATCCGGGCCAGGCCTGGATCTGGGAGCCGGGTGGTCTCGGCGTCTTCGACCCTGGCATCAACGCGCTGTCGATCGTCACCCGCATCATGCCGGAAAGCTTTCACCTCATCCGTTCGGAATTGACCTTCCCCGCCAACCGGGCGGCGCCGATCGCCGCGAGCCTTTCGTTCGAAACGGACGGCGGGATTCGGTCTCGGCCGAGTTCGACTGGCGCCAGACCGGCCCGCAGACATGGGACATCCGCGCCGAGACCGAGGAAGGCCCGGTCGTTCTGACCCATGGCGGCAGCCGTCTTTTCGTCGATGGTCAAAGCGTGATCGTCGAGGAAGACAGGGAATACCGCAATCTCTATCGTGATTTCGTGACGCTGGTGACCGAGGGCCGCAGCGATACCGATTTCTCGCCGCTGGTGCATGTCGCCGATGCCTTTATGCTGGGCCGGCGCATTCAAACAGACGTATTTGAGGACTGATGATGACCAATTCCGAGAACGTAACCTCGAACGAGATTGCCGAAACCGACCAGCGCCGCCAGGAGGTCCGAAAGCTCCGTTCGCGCGCCTGGTTCGACAATCCTTCGAACGTCGATATGACGGCGCTTTATCTCGAGCGTTACATGAATTTCGGTCTCAGCCAGGCCGAGCTGCAGTCCGACCGGCCGATCATCGGTATCGCCCAGACGGGTTCGGACCTTTCGCCGTGCAACCGGCATCACCTTGAACTGGCGCATCGTCTGCGCGAGGGCATCCGCGAGGCGGGCGGTATCGCGATCGAATTCCCGGTTCACCCGATCCAGGAAACCGGCAAGCGCCCGACCGCCGGCCTCGACCGTAACCTTGCCTATCTCGGCCTGGTCGAAGTGCTCTACGGCTATCCGCTCGACGGCGTCGTGCTGACGATCGGCTGCGACAAAACCACGCCTGCCTGTCTCATGGCCGCAGCCACCGTCAACATCCCGGCGATCGCGCTGTCGGTCGGTCCGATGCTGAACGGCTGGTTCCGTGGCGAGCGCACCGGATCGGGCACGATCGTCTGGAAGGCCCGCGAACTGCTCGCCAAGGGCGAGATCGACTATGCGGGCTTCGTCAAGCTCGTCGCTTCCTCGGCCCCGTCCACCGGTTATTGCAACACGATGGGCACGGCGACGACGATGAATTCGCTCGCCGAAGCGCTCGGCATGCAGCTGCCGGGCTCGGCGGCGATCCCGGCACCCTATCGCGACCGGCAGGAGGTTTCCTACCTCACCGGCCTTCGCATCGTCGAGATGGTCAAGGAAGACCTGAAGCCTTCCGACATCCTCACCAAGGAAGCCTTCGTCAACGCCATCCGCGTCAATTCGGCGATCGGCGGCTCGACCAATGCGCCGATCCATCTGAACGCGCTTGCCCGTCATATCGGCGTCGAGCTGACGGTCGATGACTGGCAGGCTTACGGCGAGGAAGTGCCGCTGCTCGTCAACCTGCAGCCGGCCGGCGAATATCTCGGCGAGGACTATTATCATGCGGGCGGCGTCCCGGCCGTCGTCAACCAGCTGATGACCCAGGGCCTCATCCATGAGGACGCCATGACGGTCAACGGCAAGACGATCGGCGAGAACTGCCGCGGTGCGATCATCGAGGACGAGAAGGTCATCCGCCGCTATGACGAGCCTCTGAAGGCCCGTGCAGGTTTCCGGGTGCTGCGCGGCAATCTGTTCTCGTCGGCGATCATGAAGACCAGCGTCATCTCGCCGGAATTCCGCCAGCGTTATCTTTCCAACCCGAACGATCCGGAAGCCTTCGAGGGCAGGGCGGTCGTGTTCGACGGGCCGGAGGACTATCATCACCGGATCGACGACCCGTCGCTCGAAATCGACGCGCATACGGTGCTGTTCATGCGTGGCGCCGGCCCGATCGGGTATCCGGGCGCTGCCGAAGTCGTCAACATGCGCGCGCCGGACTATCTCCTGAAGCAGGGCATCTCGTCGCTCGCCTGCATCGGCGACGGCCGCCAGTCCGGCACGTCGGGCAGCCCATCGATCCTCAATGCATCGCCGGAAGCAGCCGCCGGCGGTGGTCTTGCCATCCTGCGCACCGGCGACCGCGTGCGCATCGACGTCGGTCGCGGTACGGCGGACATCCTGATCTCCGACGAGGAGATGGCTGAGCGCCGCAAGGCCCTGGAGGCTGGCGGAGGGTACCAGTACCCGGAACATCAGACGCCCTGGCAGGAAATCCAGCGCCACTATGTCGGCCAGGCTCGAAACCGGCGCAGTGCTGGAGCCGGCCGTCAAATACCAGCGGATCGCCCAGACCAACGGCATTCCGCGCGACAATCACTGACCGGTTTCCGGTCCCCAGGGCGGCGGGAGGCCGCCTCAGACAAGATTGGCGGCTCGAAGGGAGCCGCTCCAAGGAGGAGTAATCCATGCGAATGTTCAAATATCTCGCGACCGCAGCCATGCTGGCGGGTCTGGCCATCGCGGCTCCGGCCGGCGCCCAGGACAAGGGCCTCGTTGGCGTCGCCATGCCGACCAAGTCCTCGGCACGCTGGATCGCCGACGGCGACAACATGGTCAAGGTCCTGAAGGAACGCGGCTACAAGACCGACCTTCAGTACGCTGAAGACGATATTCCGAACCAGGCTCGCGCAGATCGAGAACATGATCACCAAGGGCGCCAAGGTTCTCGTGATCGCTTCGATCGACGGCACGACGCTGTCGAACGTGCTGCAGCAGGCCGCCGACCAGAAGATCAAGGTCATCGCCTACGACCGCCTGATCCGCGATACGCCTAACGTCAGCTATTACGCTACGTTCGACAACTTCCAGGTCGGCGTTCAGCAGGCGACTTCGCTGGTAAAGGGTCTCAAGGCCGACACCGAAAAGGGTCCGTTCAACATCGAGGCTCTTCGGCGGTTCGCCGGACGACAACAACGCCTTCTTCTTCTACAATGGCGCGATGAGCGTTCTGCAGCCGCTGATCGACAAGGGCGTGCTGAAGGTCGGCTCCGGCCAGGTCGGCATGGACAAGGTTGCGACGCTTCGTTGGGACCCGGCAACTGCCCAGGCCCGCATGGACGCGATCCTTTCCTCGACCTATTCGGACAAGAAGCTGAACGGTGTTCTGTCTCCGTATGACGGCATCTCGATCGGCATCCTGTCGTCGGTCAAGGGCGTCGGTTACGGTTCGGGCAACATGCCGATGCCGATCGTCACCGGCCAGGACGCTGAAGTCCCGTCCGTCAAGTCGATCATTGCCGGCGAGCAGTATTCGACGATCTTCAAGGACACCCGCGATCTTGCCAAGGTCACCGTCGATATGGTCGATGCTGCGATGAGCGGCAAGGAGCCTGTTGTCAACGACACCAAGACCTACGACAACGGCAAGAAGGTCGTTCCGTCCTACCTCCTGAAGCCGGTCGTTGTCGACAAGACCAACTGGAAGCAGATTCTGGTTGACGGCGGCTACTACAAGGAAGCGCAGGTCAAGTAAGCAAGCTTTTGCTCCGCGCGGCAGGTGGTATCCTGCCGCGCGGACTTCTTTATCTTCGGAGTGATCATGCTCGATCCTGCCCCACATCCTGTTCCATTGGCCGAAAAGCCGCCCATCCTCGAAATGCGGGGCATTTCGAAAAGCTTTGGCGCCGTAAGGGCGCTTTCCGATGTCAGCTTTGCCGTTCAGGAAGGCGAGATTCACGCGCTTGTCGGTGAAAACGGTGCCGGCAAATCGACGCTGATGAAGGTGCTTTCCGGCGTTTATCCGCACGGCTCCTACGAGGGCTCGATCCTCTTTGACGGCGAGGAGCGGCATTTCCGCGACATCAACGATTCCGAAAAGCTCGGTATCATCATCATCCATCAGGAGCTTGCGCTCATTCCGCTGATGTCGATCGCGGAAAACATTTTCCTCACCAATCCGCCGGCGCATCGCGGGGTCATCGACCGCAGCGAGCGGCACAAGCGCACCCAGGCACTACTTGCCAAGGTTGGCCTGACCGAGCAGCCGGACACGCTGATCACCAATATTGGTGTCGGCAAGCAGCAGCTGGTCGAAATCGCCAAGGCGCTGTCGAAGGACGTGCGGCTCTTGATCCTCGACGAGCCGACCGCCTCGCTCAACGAGACGGATAGCGCCGCACTTCTGGAGCTCCTCAAGGAATTCCGCCGCAACGGCATCACCTCGATCATGATCAGCCACAAGCTGAACGAGATTACCGAAGTTGCCGACCGCATCACCGTGCTCCGAGACGGGCGCACCGTCGGGACCATGGATTGCCACGCCGGCCCGATCGACGAGGACGAGATCGTCCGGCGCATGGTCGATCGCGATCTGGAAAGCCGCTATCCGAAGCGCGACCCGAAGATCGGCGAGGTCATTTTCGAGGTCGACAACTGGTCCGCCTACCACCCGATGCATTCCGACCGTCAGGTGGTCAAGAATGTCTCGCTGAAGGTGAGGGCAGGCGAGATCGTCGGCATTTCCGGGCTGATGGGCGCCGGCCGCACCGAATTCGCCATGAGCCTGTTCGGCCGGTCATGGGGCCGTCACATCACCGGCACCGCCAAGCTTCACGGCAAGGAACTCGACCTTTCTGACGTCCACAAGGCGATCAAGGCAGGCCTTGCCTATGTCACGGAAGACCGCAAGCAGCTCGGCCTCGTGCTCGCCGAAGACATCCGCAAGAATATCTCGCTCGCCCATCTTGGCGGCGTGTCCTCGCACGGCGTCATCGACGATATCGCCGAAATGAAGATCGCGCAGGAATTCCGTAGCCGGATGCGCATCCGCAGCCACAACGTCTACCAGGAAACCGGCAAGCTTTCCGGCGGCAACCAGCAGAAGGTGGTGCTGTCGAAATGGCTGTTTACGGGCCCGGAAGTGCTGATCCTCGATGAGCCTACACGCGGCATCGATGTCGGTGCCAAATATGAAATCTATACGATCATTAACGAGCTTGCCGATGCCGGCAAGGCGGTCATCGTCATCTCGTCGGAAATGCCCGAGCCTGATCGGCATTTGCGATCGTATCATGGTCATGCACGAAGGTGCTTTTGTCGGGGAAGTGTCCGGCGAAGGCGCCACGCAGGAAAATATCATGCGCACCATTATGCGGCGCAAAGGAGAGAATAATGAGCACCCCACAGGAAACAGCAACGGCGCCGCAGAGTGCGGTCGGTTTTCTGAAGGACAATCTGCGCGATTTCGGCATGCTGATCTCGCTGGTGGTCATCGTAGCGTTTTTCCAGTATGCCACCGATGGCGTTCTGCTGAGGCCGCTCAACGTCACCAATATCGTTCTGCAGAACGCCTATATTGTCATCATGGCGCTCGGCATGCTGATGGTCATCGTCACCGGCCATATCGATCTGTCGGTCGGTTCGGTCGCCGGTTTCATCGGCGGCCTCGCGGGGATGATGATCGTCACCTGGAACATCAATTTTGGCGTCGCCATCGTTGCCTGCCTGCTGGTGGGGGCACTGATCGGTGCGGTCCAGGGCTATTTCGTCGCCTATTTCAAGATACCGTCGTTCATCGTGACGCTGGCGGGCATGCTGGTCTTCCGCGGGCTGATGATCACCATTCTCGGCGGCCAGAACATCGGCCCGTTTCCGCCGATCTTCCAGAAGCTCTCGTCCGGTTATATCGTCGAGCTCATCTCTTCGGACGGCGGCCTCTACATCACTTCGTTCCTGCTCGGACTGGTGCTGGCTGGAATTCTGATCGCGCAGAATTTTGCGAGCCGCAAGCGCCGCATCTCGCACGGCGTCGAATCCGAGCCTTTCGGTTTCTTCGTTGGCAAGAACCTGCTGATCCTTGCCGGCGTCGGTTATATCGCCTTCCTGATCTCCTCGCATCGCGGCATGCCGAACGTGCTGATCATCATGGCGGTGTTGATCGCGGCCTACAGCTTTCTCACCACCCGCACCGTGGTCGGGCGGCAGATCTACGCGGTGGGCGGCAATGCCCGCGCCGCCGAGCTTTCCGGCATCAAGACGACGCGGCTGGTGTTCTTTACCTTCGTCAACATGGGCGTACTTGCTGCACTCAGCGGGCTGATCGTCGCGGCGCGTCTCAACAGCGCCCAGTCGAAAGCCGGCGCCGGCTTCGAGCCTGGACGTGATTGCGGCCTGCTTCATCGGCGGCGCTTCGGCCTATGGCGGCGTCGGCAAGGTGACGGGGGCCGTCATCGGCGCCTTCCTGATGGGCGTGATGAACAACGGCATGTCGATCCTCGGCATCGGTATTGACCTGCAGCAGGTGATCAAGGGCATCGTGCTCCTCGGCGCCGTCTGCATCGATGTTTATAACCAGCGCCGCTGAGGCGCTGCTTTCCCTCAAGATTGCGCCATGAAACTCGAAAAGCCCGGATGCGTCGGACGCTTCCGGGCTTTTTTGTGCTCTGGCCTGTTTTACCGGGTTGGCTTTCCGGGGGCGAAGGCGGGAGGGGACGGTCGAAACTCGCTTCAGGTCGCCTGCTCGGTCACGGCCTCTTCGATGACGTCTTCCGGGATGTCGTCGAAGGACGAGTAGTTGAGGTTGTAGAGCTTCGAATAGAGCTTTTCGTTCTTCATCAGTTCGCGATGATTGCCGCTCTCGATCACTCGCCATTCTGCAGCACGATGATGCGGTCGGCCTCGCGGATGGTTGCGAGGCGATGGGCGATGACGAGGCCGGTACGGCCTTCCAAGAGCTTCACCAGCGCCTTCTGGATCAGCATTTCCGTATAGCTGTCGATATTGGCGGTCGCTTCGTCGAGCACCAGGATTTTCGCGTCCGCCACGAGTGCGCGGGCAAAGCTCAGGAGCTGGCGCTGGCCGAGCGAAAGATTGCCGCCGCGCTGGCCGAGAATGCTCTCGTAACCGTCCGGCATGCGCATGATGAAATCGTGGGCGCCGACCGCTTTTGCGGCCTCGACCACCTGTTCGCGGGTCGCGTCCGTCTTGTGGTAGCGGATGTTCTCGAACACCGTGCCGGTGAACAGGAACGGCTCCTGCAGCACCATGGCGATCTGCCGGCCGAGCGATTCCTGTGTCAGGTCGCGCACGTCGTGACCGCCGACCAGAACCTGGCCCTGCTGCACGTCGTAGAAACGGTGGATCAGCGACATGCAGCTCGACTTGCCCGAGCCCGTCGGGCCGACCAGCGCGACCGTCTCGCCCGGGTTCACCTTGAAGCTCACATGCTTCAGGACCGGGTGTTTTGGATTGTAACCGAACACCACGTCCTTGAACTCGACGGAGCCATCCATGTCCGAAGTGAGGACTTCGGCATTCGGCGCATCCTTGATATCGACCGGCACATCCAGAACTTCGGTCAGGCGCTGGCCGGACGCCATGGCGCGCTGCATGACCGAATATTGCAGCGTCAGCGAACGGATCGGGTCGAAGAAACGCTGGATGTAGAACAGGAAGGCGACCATGACGCCGACGTCGAGCGCCTGGTTGAGGACACGGGCACCGCCGACCACGACGACCAGCGCCATGGCAAGGCCGGTGAGCGATCGACGATCGGAACCATTACCTGGGCGTATTTGGCAGCATTCAGATGGGTGTTGAGGTTGGCGCGGGCCTTGTCGTCATAAAGCGTGAAGTTGACGCTCTGGCGATCCATACTCTGGACGGCGCGCACGCCGTGGATGGCTTCGGCAAGCGCACCATTGGCGATTGAATTGGTCTCATGCGCGGCCATGAAGGATTTTCGCGCGCGCGGCAGCCAGAAGAGGCGCACGACGAAGAGTACGGGGAGCGCGCAGAGCGTCAGTAGGCCAAGCTTGAAATCGAGCGTCAGCATCACGAAAACGATGCCGAACAGCAGCGTGATATCGCCCACGGAAAGGACCGAGGTTTCCAGGAATTCCTGCATGGAATTGACGTCGCCCTGCAGGCGCGACATCAGCCGCCCGACTTCCGTCTTGTCCATCCAGGACAGCGAGACGCGCTGCAGATGCGTGAACATCGCCTTGCGGATATCGAAGAGCACGTCTTCGGCGACGCCGCCGACCAGCGTCTCCTGCGCATAACTTGCGCCGAAATTGATGACGATCGCCACGAGGAAGGCGACCATCGCCCAGATCAGCACCGATTGGCTGTCGCTGCCCGCCTGCATGCCGTGGTCGATCGCATAACGGATGATCAGCGGAATGAGGAGCTGCATCGCGGTGAAACAGAGCACCGCAAGCACGGCCCAGTAGATCTTGGTGCGGTAAGGCCGCACGAAGGCCCAGATGCGCCTGACGATATCGCCGTCGAAGACCTTGCCGAAGATTTCCTCTTCGATGCGGTGGGAGCCTACCACCGCGCGGGGCGGGCGTCTGCCGTCTTCGCGAACGTCGGAGCGTTCGGTTTCCAGTTCCTCGGCCATATATCCTCCCTCAGGCGCTGAGCGCGTCGTCGCCCGGACGTACCTGCAGATCGTAAAGCGCCTTGTAGCGGCCGCCGAGCGCCAGCAGCTCGTCATGTGTTCCGCTTTCGACGATGCGCCCCTCTTCCATGAACAGGATCCGGTCGGCATGCATCAGCGAACTCAGGCGATGGGCGACGATGATCGTCACCCGGTCGGCGGCATACTTGCGCATGGCGCTGCGGATGCGCTGTTCGGTGCCCGCGTCGATCGCGGCCGTCGAGTCGTCGAACACCATCACCGCCGGGCGCAGCATCAGGGCGCGGGCAATCGACAGGCGCTGCCGCTGACCGCCGGAGAGCGATACGCCGCGTTCGCCGACGATGGTGCCGTAACCCGTCGGCAGGCCGAGCACGTAGTTGTGGAGCCTGGGCGCTTTCGCTGGCGCGCTCGATGCGGCCTTCCTTGGCCCAGGGGTCGCCATAGGCGATGTTGTTCTCGATCGTCGTGGTGAACAGGAAGCTGTCCTGCTGGACCACGGCCACCGATCGGCGCAGCGATTGCAACGTGGCGCGGCGGATATCCTGGCCGTCGATGGTGATCCTGCCGCCCGTCACATCGTAGAAACGCGGGATCAGGTGGGCCATGGTGGATTTACCGCTGCCGGGCGGGCCGACGATGCCGATCGTCTCGCCGCGTTTCGCCTCGAAGGATACGCCGGTCAGGACCTGATGTTTCTCGGCGCCCGGATAGGCGAAATCGACATTCTCGAACCGCAGCGTGCCATCGGTGACCTTAAGCTCCCTGGCGCCCTTTTCGTCCTTGATGGCGATATCGAGGTCGAGCAGTTCGAACAGGCGCGCGCCGCAGGTGGAAGCGCGGGCAAAGGCGTTGACCATCAGGCCGAGTGGCGCACCGGCATCTGCAGGATGGTCATGAAGGTAAGGAACGAGGTGAGGGTGCCGACGGTCATCTCGCCGGCCATCACCTTGGTGCCGCCGACCCAGAGAACCAGGCCCATGGCGGCGAAGAAGGACAGCGTCATGGCGCTGGTATTGGCGACCCGGATGCCGACGCGCTGATGTGCCAGTGTGACCGCGCTCTTCGATGCGACCTCGAACTTGTCGAGTTCGTGGTCCTGGGCGGCGAAGGCGCGCACGACGCGGATGCCGCCGAGGTTTTCTTCCATGACGCGGGTGAGCACAGACAGCCGTTCCTGCAGGTCGAGCCAGGTGGCGCGCAGCCGCAGCTGGGTCACCGACGACCGCCAGCCGACGAAGGGCACGAAGCTCAAGGCAAGCAGGCCGAGCACGACGTCGGTCGATAGCAGCAGATAGGCGCCGAAGCCGATCAGCACGGTCAGCAGAACCATGCGCACCAGCGCCGTCGAAAAATACATGCGTACGCCTTCGAGATCGAGGAGCCCGACGGTGATCAGGTCGCCCGAATGCATGCTGTCGTGGAAGCTGAAGGAAAGCCGCTGGATCTTCTCGTAACAGGCAAGCCTGAGGCGATAGCCCATATGATGGCCGACCGCCTCGCTGAAATAGTTCTGGAACAGTGTGAAAATGCCGCGCAGCACGCTGGCGCCGAGCAGCAGCAGGGCGGTCGTCAGCAGCGCGTCCTGGGCGGCCTGGCCGACATCGCCGCCGGTCAGCGCCACCTGCGTGTGATCGACCGCCTGGCCGAGCAATCGCGGGATCATCAGCTGGAAGGCGGAGGCGATCAGGGTCGCGCCGATCGCGAAGCTCGATTGCCACGGATGACGGAAGGCCATGACGGTAATGCGGGTCAGTATCGAGAAGCCCTTGCCCCAACCCGCCGCATTCACCAGCGCCAACGAAGCCGACGGCTTCGCGACGCGAACTGTTGCATCGCTGCTCACGGTTTTATTCCAAAAATGAATCACAGAGTCGGATAAAATTATCCGGGAAGACGGCCATTATGAGATGAAGATTCGAGACCTTGATCTAACCTGCATAAGGAGGCTGATCAGTCAACAGATTCGGGCCGAAAACAGGAGCCTCCGGTGCCGAATTTTTGACCTGTGTGGCGCCTGAATTTTTGGCATTGAACCTGTCGGTATCTGGGTGCCTGAGTATGCGGCTGCGGGGGTGAAAGTGCTTGTCCATAGGTTCCACCGCGGTTTCTTTTTGTCGCCCCCATATCGCTAGGTCAGTTGCGGGCTGATATCGTCGCGCGATAACGAACAACAAAAGGTTCAGATTTCGCATGACCAGTGGCCTGCATCACATCACCGCCATTACCCGCAAGATCCAGGCGAATGTCGATTTCTACGCGGGCTTCCTCGGCCTGCGACTCGTCAAGCGGACGGCCGGTTTCGAGGATGCCCGCCAGCTTCACCTCTTTTACGGCGACGGAGCGGCGACGCCCGGCTCGCTCGTGACATTCCTCAGCTGGGAAGACGGCTCTCTCGGGCGCGTCGGGCATGGCGCGCCGAGCGAGATCAGCTTTGCGATTGCGCCCGAGGCAATCGGTTTCTGGCTGACGCGGGCGCTGCAGTTCAATGTCAAGCTTTCCGGCCCGGCCCAGGAATTCGGCGAACCGGTGCTGCGGCTGACCGATCCGGATGGTATCATCGTCAAGCTCGTCGGCGTCGAGGACACGATGCCATGGGTCTGGTGGAGTGGCAGCGGTATCGCCGAGGCTGATGCGATCCGCAGGCTGCACGGCGCGACGATCCTGTCCGAAAACCGGAACAGACGGCGGAATTCCTGACACGCCATATGGGGCTTCGGCTTGGGCCAAAGGTCGGCAATATCCAGCGGCTGGTGTCGGACGCGCAGGATATCGTCGATGTCCGCGACGCGGGCGGTTTCTGGACCGCCGCACCCGGCACCGGCACGATCGACCATATCGCCTTTCGCGCCGCGGATCGGCCTAAGGTCGAGGCGGTGCATGCGGCATTGCTGACGGAGGATGCCGGCGAGATGAACATGCATGACCGGCATTATTTCTATTCGCTCTACGTCCGCGAGCCGTCCGGCACGCTGATCGAATTAGCGAGCGACGGGCCGGGGTTTCTGGCCGACGAGCCGCTTGAGACGCTCGGGTCGGAACTGTTCATCCCCGCGCATTTCAAGGAAGACCACGACGTTTTGCGGGTCATGCTGCCGCAGTTCGGTCTGCCGGGCGAAGAGCGGATCACCTATCGCGATCTCGATTTCGTGCACCGTATCCATATGCCGGACAATTGGGACGGATCGACGCTGGTTCTGTTGCACGGCAGCGGTGGAAGCGAGGCGGACCTTTTGCCGCTTGGACGAAAAGTTGCTCCCGATGCGATGCTGATCGGCGTTCGCGGACGCTCGACGGAAGAAGGCGTGGCGCGCTTCTTTCGTCGCTACAGCATGATGACCTTCGACCAGAAGGATATCGTTTCGGAAGCCGAGGCCTTTGCCGCCTTCGTCGAGGATATCGGGCCGGCCTATGGCGCCGATCCGGAAAGAACGGTGTTCATCGGCAATTCCAACGGCGCGAACATGCTGGGCGCGGTGATGCAGCTTCAGCCGCGCGCGGTCCGCAACGCCGTTCTGCTCCGGCCGATGAATGTTCTGGAAGACAGGCCGGCCGTGGAGCTTGCGGGGACGAAGGTTCTCAGCGTCAGCGGCTCGCAGGACCTTTACGCGTCCTACGCCGCGGAGTTGGAAAAACGGCTCAGTACTGCCCAGGCTGACGTCACGTCAAGGCAGATCGAGGCTGGCCACGCGCTCGAGAGCGCCGATGAGGAAATCATCCGCAACTGGTTGAGTGACAACGGCTTTTGATCAATCGCCGTAATGCAGCGCGATGGCATCGACGGCCGCGGATATGTCCGCCTTGAATCCGCGCCGTCTCAGCGCCATGCCGTAGGCCGTCAGGTTGCCGAGGACGATATCGAAGCGGGCGCGCTGTCCGGTATGGTTCAGCCGGATCAGCCGTTCGGCACCGGCGCCGACACCGGCTGAAAGCTCGATGCCGTGCGGCGCGACGGACAGCAGGGCGGCCGGATCGGCGGTTTCTGGAAGCTTCGCGGTGGTGACCAGGTTCGAGCCGTGCAAGGCATCGATCCAGAGTTCGCCGCCCATGGCTATGAGTGCTGCGCGCGTGGCGCGGGCGGCGCGGACATGGCGGGCGACGATCGCATCGACCCCTTCGATCTCGACGCGATCCAGCGCTGCCTCCAGCGCGAAAAACTCCAGCGGTGCGGTCGTGCCGGGAAGCGTACCGCGGCCGGCTTCGAGCCAGGCCTTCTGGTCGAGGAGCGAGAGAATGGAATCCCTTGGCCCGCCTGGTTTCGAGATCAGCGTCCATGCGGCGGGGCTGACGGAGAGTGCCGAAAGCCCGGCGGGGCCCGCCAGCGCCTTCTGTGGCCCGATGACCGCGATGTCGATGCCGAGCCCATCGATGTTGAGCGCATGACCGCCGATAGAGGCGACCGCATCCACCACCGTGACGATGCCGCGCGAACGGGCAAGCGCTGTGATCTCCTCCAGCGGGTTGCGGATGCCGCTTGCCGATTCCGCATGGACGAGTGAGAGGACCTTGATGTCCGGATGCGCATCGAGCGCCGCTTCCACCCGTTCGAGCGCGATGGGACGGGCTGGTTCTGCGGCGAGATCGATGACCTCGGCGCCGCCGCGCCTGAGCCAGGTGCCGAACCATCCGCCATACATGCTGGTGACGATGTTGATCGCCTTCAGGCCGGGCCGGGCAAGGCTGATGGCTGCCGCCTCCAGGGCGACGACGGCTTCCGCCTGGATCAACAACACGTCGTTGCGGGTCTTCAGAATCTTGCCGATCCGGTCGGCGATCGTGGCGTAACGGGCCGCCGGGAAGGAAGGCGCATCGTTCAGCGGGTTCCAGCGGTCAAACGTCATGGGATGGTCCTTCCGTCGGTTCTGTCAAAGGCGCGGCACGGCGCCGATCAAGGCCTTGGCCGCCGAGGATTGCGGGTTTTCGATCACCTGCCGCATCGGCCCCGTCTCGACCAGCAGCCCGGCATCCATGACGGCGATCCGGTGCGATACGGCGCGCAGGACGGCGAGATCGTGCGAGACGAAAAGATAGCTGATGCCGCGCTCTTCCTGTAGCTCGACGAGCAGTTCGAGGATCTTGCCGCGGATCGAGACATCCAGCGCCGACACCGCCTCGTCCAGCACGATCAACGACGGTTTCGTGGCGATGGCGCGGGCAATGGCGATGCGCTGCCGCTGGCCGCCGGAAACCTCGCGGATCGATCGCCGCGCATAGTTCGCCGGCAGGCCGACGCGATCAAGCAGTGCCGCAATCTCCTTCGGGCGCTCGGCTTTCTGGGCGATGGCGTGGATACGCAATGGATCGTCGAGCACCGAGGCGACTGTCGCACGCGGATTGAACGCGCCGAGCACGTCCTGAAACACCATCTGCATCCCGGCACGGCGACGTCGCAGGACGGCGCCGGAAAGTGCGAGCCAGTTTTCGCCTGCGAACTCGATCGAACCGGCATCGGCCGGCAACAGCCGCATCAGGATACGGGCGAGAGTGGATTTGCCGCTGCCCGAGGCGCCGACGAGGCCGAGCGTCTCGCCGCGTCCAAGCGTCAACGAAACATCGCCGACCGCCGCAACGTCGCGGCCACCGGAGGAAAAGCGCTTCGAGAGATTTTTATCTCCAGCAGGGTCACGGCACCTTCTCCCGGATGAGCGGCGGCGTCGTCAGGTCGCGGTGGCTGGCGATCAGCGCCCTTGTGTAGGTTTCCCTGGAAGACGAGAGGACCGGACCCGTAGCGCCGGCTTCCACCAGCCTGCCGTCCTTGAAGATCGCCACCCGGTCGGCGAAGCCTGAAGCGAGGGCGATGTCGTGCGTGATGAAGAGAAGGGTCATGCCGGCTTCGCGGACCAGTTCGTCGAGGAGCGAAATGATCTCAGCCTGCACGACCATGTCGAGCGCGCTGGTCGCCTCGTCGGCGATCAGCATGCCGGGTTTTGCGGAGAGAGCGGCGGCAATCGCGACGCGCTGGCGCTGTCCGCCGGAAAGCTGGTGGGGAAAGGCCTTCATCGCCTTGTCCGGCTGGGGCAAGCGGACCCGCTCCAGCATGTCGAGTGCGCGGGCATAGGCCGCTTTCCACGAAAGGCCGAGGTGGCGGCGAGCACCCTCGGCCACCTGTTCACCGATGGTCAATACCGGATTGAGGCTGGATGACGGGTCCTGGAAAACGAAACCGAGATCGCGGCCGGGCACGGGCGGCTTTCCCGAGGACCATTGCATTCCGCCTGATAGCCGGGCACCGGGCGGCAGCAGCCCCGCCACGGCACGGGCCAGCGTGCTTTTGCCGGACCCACTTTCGCCGATGATCGCCAGCCGCTCGCCGGCGACGATATCGAGGTCAATATGGTCCAGCGCCGGCGCCGCCTGGCCGCGATAGGTGACCGAGAGGCCGCGGATCTCACAGAGTGGGCTCATGACACCAGCCTCCGGCCGGCGAGCGCCTTGGCGAGGCCTTCGCTGAACAGGTAGACGCCGACTACGGTGACCACCAGCGCGATGCCCGGGAAGATCGACAGCGACGGCGAGGAGCGCAGGATGTTGCGGCCTTCGGCGATCATCGAACCCCAGGTGACGACGTTCGGATCGCCGAGACCGAGGAAGGACAGTGCTGCTTCCGTGAGGATCGCGGCGGCAACGATGATCGCCGACAGCGCCAGAACCGGCGGCAGGGCGTTCGGCAGGATTTCCCGGAAGGCGATTTCTGCCGGGTGCATGCCAATCACCCTGGCAGAGGCGACATAGTCCCGCTCGCGGATGGACAGCACCTGCGCCCGCGTCAGCCGAGCCGGGTCGGCCCAGGCGCCGAGCGCGATTGCCAGGACGACGACCGGCACGGAGGCGCCGATGACGCTGACGAAGGCGAGCGCCAGCAGGAAGCTCGGGACGATCTGGAAGGCATCGACGACACGCATCAAGGCCTCGTCTACCAATCCACCGGCGAAACCAGCCGTCAGGCCGACGCAGAGACCGATGGCAATCGCCGCCAGGGCCGCGGCAAGGCCGACCGCCAGCGAGGTGCGGGTGCCGTGCAGGATGCCGGCCAGCACGTCGCGGCCGAGCCGGTCGGTGCCGAGCGGGAAAGCCGGATCGGTAAACGGCGGCAACAGCGCCCGGCCGGCGATGCGCAGCGGATCGCCGGGGGATAGGGCGGGCGCGAACAGGGCGACGAGCACGAGCAGCGCCAGGACGCCCAGCCCGATCGCGCCTTCCGGCGTGCGGACGAGATCTCGAAGGAGCCTCATGACCGCCCTCTCGTGACCGCTGCCTGTGCTCCCATGCCTGCCTTCATGCCTCCGGCTCCGAGGCGCCGACGCGTGGGTCGAGTGCGGCATAAACGAGATCGACGAGGAGGTTGACGCAGATGACCAAGACTGCGCTGACGACGATAATGCCCATCAGTAGCGGCGCATCACGGCCGCTAACGGCCTCCTGCGCGAGCCGGCCGAAGCCGGGAATGGCAAAGATGCTCTCGATGACGACACTGCCGCCGAGCATGGCCGCCGATTGCAAGCCAAGCATCGTGACGAGCGGCAGGAGCGCATTGCGCGCCACGTGCCTGAGCACGACGCGGCTGCGGGACAGGCCTTTGGAACGAGCGAAGAGAACGAAGTCCAGCGTCCATGCCTGCGCCATGCCGGAGCGCATCACCCGCAGGAACAGCGCCATGTAGATCAGCGCCAGCGCGCCGACCGGCAGGACGAGGTGGCGGGCGATATCCAGGGCACGGGAAAGGCCGGTCTTGCCGGAGGCGATCGTCTCGATGCCGGACGTCGGCAGCCAGCGCAGCTGCACGGCGAAAACGATGCTGAGCACCAGTCCCAGCCAAAAGCTCGGTATCGCGTAAAAAATGAGGGAAATCGTGGAAAGCACTCTGTCCCTTATGCTTTCCGGTTTTGAACCTGCCAGAATGCCGAGCGCCGAGCCGAGGCCGAAGGAGAGCGCCGTGGCGCTGCCCATCAAAAGCAGCGTGTTGGGAAGACGCTCGAAAATGAGATCGAGAACCGGCCTTCCGAAGGCGACGGACCAGCCGAGATCCAGTTTTGCCAGCGAGGAAAAATAGAGCCAGAGGCGAGCGAGCACCGACTGGTCGAGGCCATAGGCCTGCCGCAGCGACCGGGCGACGGTCGCGTCGCCGCCGCCGATCGACAGGAGATAGGCATCCACCGCATCGCCGGAGGCGGATTCGAGCAGGATGAAGGTCAGGACGATGACGATCAGCAGCACCGGAATGCTGCTGATCGCGCGACGTCTGATCAATCGGATGGCACGGTTCACGCCGGAAAGCGCCTCTGAATCGGATAATCCTTCAAGCCTATCACGATTTCAGCGCGGTATCCGACCAGTTCGACACGGCCCAGCGCGGATTGTTGGAGACGTTCTGCACCGTGTCGCGCGCCACCGTGATGAAACCCCATTCGGCGACGTTGATCAGCGGCAGGTCGGCGGCGACGATCTTCTGGAACTGCTTGTAAAGCTCCGTGCGGGCTGCGGTATCGATGGTTTCGGAGGCCTTGGCGATGATGCCGTCTAGCTGCTTGTTCTCGTAGCCGCCCTGGTTGGAGAAGGGCACGCCGGCCGGAATGCCGGACTGGACGAGGATGGTCGTCGAGATCGCCGGGTCGCCGCGGAAGACCGGCGGGCCGATGGCGAGGTCGAAATCGTGATCCGTATAGACCGCCTTCTGGTGGGCGGCCGAATCGGCGTTGATGAGCTGTGCGTCGATACCGACCGCCGCCAGCGCCTGACGCAGGTAGTCACCGAACTGCTTGGTCTCGTTGAAATAGGGTGCCGGGCGCAGTTTCAGGGAGAAGCGGGTGCCGCCCGCGCCCTTCTTGTAACCGGCTTCGTCGAGCAGCGCATTTGCCTTGGCGGTGTCGAACGCATAGGTCGGCACGCTGGCATCGTAGAATTCCGGCGCGTTCTTCGGGACGGGACCGGTGGAGGCTGCGGCATAACCGAGGAAGATCGTATCGACGACGAACTTCTTGTCGATCGCGTGGGCGATCGCCTGGCGTACCTTGACGTCGGCGAGGCTCCTTGCGGCGGTGGTTGATCTCGACCACGAGCCTGGTAGGTCAGCGCCTCGTAGCCCTTGGAGATGACCTTGATGCCCGGCACCTTGGAGATGCGGGCGAGATCGGTGAGCGGCACGGCCGAGAAAGCGGCGAGCTGAATTTCCTCCGCTTCCAGCGCCGCACCGGCGCCCGCGCGGTCCGGGAGGACGCGAAAAATGATCTCGTCCAGCTTCGGCTCGCCCTTGCCCCAGTAGTCGGCATTTTTGGTCAGGCGGTAATATTCGCCCGGCTTGTATTCGGTGAATTTGAACGGACCGGTGCCGACCGGCTTTACATTGGCCGGATTGGTGGCGATGTCGGAGCCTTCGTAGAGATGCTTCGGCACGACGCTGCTGACGACCGGCAGTGCGTTGCGGATCAACTGCAGTGGGGTCGGCTTCGAGAACTTGAAGACGGCGGTCGTCGCGTCCGGCGTTTCGACGGCTTCGAGATTGGCGAAGACGAGGCGGCCGAGATTTTGCAGCGGCTTCCAGATGCTGAGTGCCGAATAGGCGACGTCAGCCGAGGTGAACGGCTTGCCATCGTGCCATTTCACGCCTTCGCGCAGCTTGAAGGTGACCGACTTGCCGTCGGCGGAGCCTTCCCAGGAGGTGGCGAGGCGCGGTGTCAGCCCGTCCTTGCCGTCGAAGGAGGCTTCGGCGAGGGGTTCGACCACCTTGCTCGCGATAAAGAAAACGCCGTTCGAGGCGACAATCGCGGGGTTGAGGTTTTTAGGCTCGGATCGGCTGCGACGATCAGACGTCCGCCGGCAGGCGCCGCTTGAGCGAGGGCGAATGTCGGCAAAGCCGTCGAGGCGAGCAGGGCGCCGCCTGCCTGCAAAAGGGTTCGTCGGGATAGGTTTGCGATCGTCATTGCTCTCTCCTGCAGCCAGCCATTTTTTGCATATTGCCAGCGAAATTGGCGGCCGCACAGGCAAGAAATTCCTCGCCAAGACGTTCGGGAACAAATTCTGAGATGCCGCCGGCCGGTGGGCGCATTCCCGTTGCGCCGTAAAGGTTTAGTGCCGGGTCTCCGGCTCGTCGCGAAGGGCGGCGAGGATCTCTTCTGCAAGAGGTGCATCGCCGACCGCGCGGGCGAGCGTCAGCCCGCCGACCATCTGGGACAGGATGACGATCGACTGGCGGCGCCGATCCCCATCCCGATTGCCGTGGATGGCTTCCTGCAGCAGCTGAAGGTGGTTTTCGATGCCCTCGGCGAACACGGATTGCACCGCCTCGCCCTGGCGGGAAGCGTCGGCGCAAAGAGAGGCGAGGGTGCAGCCCTTGGCTTTGAAGATCAGATTTGGCCGGGACAGATACATATTCGTGATCGCCTTGAGGGCCTTGCCGCGGGCATGGCAGATCGTATCCCGCCAGGCGGCGGCATTGAGCGCCAGCGCCTGGCGCGTAGCCTCGGCCGCCAGATCCACCTTGGATTTGAACTGGCCGTAAAAACCCCCATGCGTCAGGCCCGCCGCCTTCATCAGGTCGGCAATGCCGATGCCGTCAAAGCCGTATTCGCGGAACAGTTCCCCTGCTTTGAACACCACGCGGGCGCGGTTCTCCTCGGCTTCCTGGCGGCTGACCTTCATCGTCTTCTCCTTCGCACATCTTGACTCTTATATTTGGATCGTCATTTAAAAGAGATAAATGATGATCAAAATTTAAATCGAGGTGAAACATGTCGGGAAGACCGGGCGACAGGCCCAGCAACGGGCCAAGCGATAGAATAGTGATCACCGGCATGGGCATGGTATCGCCGCTTGCCAGCGGCGTGGAAGCGACCTGGAAACGGCTTGTCGAAGGACGTTCCGGCCTGCGGCGTCTGCCCGACGAGATGGTGCCGGATATCGACGCCAAGGTCGGGGTGTCGTGCCCGGCATCGACGAGGACGAGTTCGGTTTCGATATCGACCTTTCGGTGCCGCACAAGGAGCGCAAGAAGATGGACCGTTTCATCACGTTTGCGCTCGAAGCGTCGCGCCAGGCGCTGGAACAATCTGGCTGGGTCGCCGACACGGATGACAAGCAGGACCGTACTGCAACGATCATCGCCTCCGGCATTGGCGGTTTCCATTCGATCGCCGAGGCGGTGCGCACCGTCGATGCGCGCGGCTCCGGCCGGCTGTCGCCCTTTACCGTGCCATCCTTCCTGGTCAATCTCGCGGCCGGCCATGTCTCCATCCGCTACGGCTTCAAGGGCCCGATCGGTGCGCCGGTGACGGCTTGCGCGGCAAGCGTCCAGGCGATCGGCGACGGCCTGCGGATGATCAGGAGCGGCGAAGTCGATGTCGTGCTCTGCGGCGGCACCGAGGCCTGCATCAACCGCGTCGCACTTGGCGGTTTTGCCGCAGCGCGTAGTCTTTCCAGCGCCTTCAACGATACGCCGGAAAAGGCTTCCCGGCCGTTCGACGCTGCTCGTGACGGGTTCGTCATGGGCGAGGGCGCCGGCATCGTCGTCCTCGAAACGCTCGAACACGCGCTCGCCCGCGGCGCGACGCCGCTCGTCGAAGTGGTCGGCTACGGCACAAGCGCCGACGCCTATCATCTGACGTCCGGTCCATCCGATGGCTCGGGCGCCCAGAGAGCCATCCGGCGGGCGCTGCAGATGGCGGGCCTTCCGCCGGAGGCGATCGGTTACCTCAACGCCCATGCGACATCGACGCCGGTGGGCGATGCGGGCGAGCTCGCGGCGATCAGGAGCATCTTCGGCACGGATGGTGGTCCGGCGATCTCCTCGACGAAATCGGCGACCGGTCATCTGCTCGGCGCTGCCGGCGGGCTGGAAGCGATCATCACCGCGCTCGCATTGCGCGACGGCATCCTGCCGCCGACCCTCAATCTCGAAGATCCCGATCCGCTCGCCGAAGGCCTCGATCTCATCGGTCCGCAGGCACGGCATGCCCAGGTCGAATACGCGCTGTCGAACGGTTTCGGCTTCGGCGGCGTCAATGCCAGCGTCATCCTGCGTCGCTTCCGCGAAAACGCAAACTAGGGAGAATTCCATGCCCGAAGTCGTCATCGTCCAACCGGTCCGCACCGCGATCGGCAAATATAACGGCTCGCTCGCCGGCATCCCGGCGGTCGATCTCGGCGCCGCCGTGATCCGGGAGACGATCGCGCGTTCCGGCCTCAACAGCGCCGAGGTGGCCTCGGTCACCATGGGCAATGTCGTGCAGGCCGGCAACAAAATGAACCCGGCGCGGCAGGCTGCGATCCATGGCGGCTTGCCTGTTTCCGTCCCTGCCGTCACCGTCAACCGGGTCTGCGGTTCGGGTGCCGAGGCGATCGCCGGTGCGGCCAAGGATATCTGGCTCGGCCATGCCAAGGCGGCCATCGCCGGCGGCATGGAGAACATGGACCGCGCGCCTTACCTCATGACCGGCGGCCGCTGGGGTTATCGCATGGGCCATGCGGAAATCTTCGACAGCATGTTGCTCGACGGCCTGCACGACGCGTTTTCGGACAGACATTCCGGCTGGCATACGGAGGATATGATCGCCTCGCAGCAGATCAGCCGCGCGGATCAGGATCGCTGGGCGGCGCGCTCGCAGCAGCGTTTCAGCGCCGCTCAGGCGGAAGGCAGGTTCGCGGCCGAGATCGTGGGCATCGATCTTCCGGTGAAGGGCGGCGTGAAAAGTTTTGCCGTCGACGAGACACCAAGGCCGGATACCACGATCGAAACGCTTGCCAGGTTGAAGCCGGTCTTCCGCGACGACGGCACGATTACCGCCGGCAACGCGCCGGGGCTGAACAGCGGCGCCGCGGCGATGATCGTCGCCGACCGGGCCTATGCCGAAAACAAGGGCATGCAGCCGATGGCGCGGCTGGTATCCTATGGCGTGGCTGCGGTCGAACCCGGCATGTTCGCGCTCGGGCCTATTCCGGCGGTCAATCAGGCGCTCGAACGGGCCGGCTGGACGGTCGGCAATATCGAGCGGATCGAGATCAACGAGGCCTATGCAGCCGTGCCGCTCGCGGTCCTCAAGGGGCTCGGCCTGCCGGAAGATATCGCCAATGTCGAAGGCGGAGCGGTGGCGCACGGCCATCCGATCGGCGCGACCGGTGCGATCCTGACGACGCGGCTTCTCCACTCGATGCAGCGCGACGGCCTGAAGCGCGGCGTCGTGACGCTCTGCATCGGCGGCGGCCAAGGCATCGCGCTGGCTCTCGAAATGCTGTGATCTCTTTGAGGCGCATGTCGTTGCCCCGAAACCGGCTTCCGCTTTCGGGGCGGTATGCGTCGGCAAAAGCGCGGCAAGAGGGATCGCCGCGCTTTTCGTCTATCCAGGCAGTGAGGACCTTGGGTCTTGAAGACCCTTATGGATAGATCTTTTGGCCAGATCCATCATCGGGCCATATTCGTTCATCTCGCGGGTGCCGAGCAGTTTTGCGCTGGCGAAGCGCTTGGATTCCGGTCGAGTGATCTTCCACACCCTTGGCGACCGGCAGCATCCAGGCCTTGGCGTAGGTGACCTGTGATTCCATGTCGAGGAAGTGGTTGATGAACAGTTTTGCCGCGTTCGGATGGGGCGCGTTCTTCATCATCGCGAAATGGATCGAGACATAGGGTACGCCTTCCGGCGGCACGATCACCTTGATCGGCAGGCCCTTCAGGTCGTTGGCGAAGGCGAACATCTGCGGCATGTAGATCGGATATTCGCCGCGCGCGACGCGCTTGGCGTCGTTGCGAAGGTCGCGGCTGAAGACCGGCTTGTTTTCGGCGAGCTTCTCGTTGAACGCCTGGCCGAACGCCTTGTTGAAGACCACGAACATCGTGCCGCCGGAACCGAGCGGGCGCATGTCGTCGGAGAGCAGTTTGCCCTTCCATTTGGGATCGGCAAGATCCTTCCAGCTCTTCGGTTCGTCTTCCGGCTTCACCAGGCTCGTGTTGACGAGGATGCCATAGGCCTGCAGGAAGCCCGGCACGTGGGTGTCGGTGATCTCCTTCTTCATGTCCTCGCGGATATTGGCGACGTTCGGGATCGTGCCGAGCGGCTGGACCAGCGTGCCCTGGGTGACGCCGGTCTCGATCGAATTCGCCGAATGCATCTGGATATCGGCGATGAAGCGGCCGGCGGCCTGTTCGGCGCGCAGGCGCTCGGTCAGTTCGCTGGCGCGCAGATCGAGCGACTCGACCTTGATGCCGTATTTCTTCTGAAAGCTTTCGACGACGGCGAGAAAGTTCGGGGCGCCGAGCTGCGAATTATAGACGGTGACCGTGCCTTCCTTCTTGGCGGCTTCGACCACCTTGTTCCATTCGGCGTCCTGCGCAAGCGCTGGTACGGCAAGCATCGCGCCGAGCGCGAGCGCGGCCAATCTGGTGATGAGCGACATTTTTCCTCCCGAGGATATTCGCTTATGAAAGCGGGTCAGATCTCCACGATCACGTAGTCCTCGTCGATGGAGACCGGAAAGGTTTCGGCCTGGTAAGGGCCTTCGCTAAGCGCTCCGCCCTTGGCGACGGACACGTCGAAGCTCTTGACGCGGGTGCGCGCCGGATCGCACCAGGATTTCCCGGTGCGGATGTCGAATTCCCAGCCGTGCCAGGGGCAGCGGACGAGCCTCGCCATGGCGCGTCATGCGGTATTTGCCGGGCTCGTCGGATTCGGCGAGGCCCACGACCTGGCCGCGGCAGAGATCGGCGCCCTCGTGCGGGCAGCGATTGGCGATGGCGAAGAACTCGCCCTTGACGTTGAAGAGGGCGATGTCGCGGCCGGCGACCTTCACCAGCTTGGACTTGCCGACTTCGAGTTCATCGACCTTGGTGATTACGTGACGGGCCATGCTCAGCTCAATCCATAGAAGTTGACAGCGTTTCCGGCGAAGATCGCCGCTTTTTCGGCCGCTGACAGCGGCACCTTGAAGGCGTAGCGGGGATCGTCGAAATCCCAGTGGGGATAGTCGGTCGAGAACATCAGCCGGTCGGTGCCGATCCAGTTCAGCGTGTCGGTCAGGTTTTTAGCCGGGTTCGGCTCTTCCATCGGCTGGGTGGTGAACCAGATGTTGTTCTTCAGATATTCCGACGGCGGCCGCTTTACATGCGGAACCTCGTCGCGCATCGCGGCCCAGGCCTTGTCCATGCGCCAACCGAAGGCCGGTACCCAGGAAAAGCCGCCTTCGACGAAGGAGATTTTCAAGCCCGGAAAATGTTCGAACACGCCTTCGAAGATCAGGCTGGATATCACCGACTGCATGGTCTGGACCTGGCTGTGGTGCTCCTCGATGTAATAGGAGGGCCAGCCGGCGCCTGTCGCCTGATGCCCGCCGACGCCGCCCACATGCAGCGAGATCGGCAGGCCGTGGCTGACGGCCGCCTCGAAGATCGGCCAGTGGCGGCGTTTGCCGAGCGGCTCGATCGAGCGCGGCGGCAGCAGGATCTGCACGAAACGCTTGTCGGAGGCGCGGCGGTCGATCTCGGCGACGGCGTTTTGCGGATCTTCCTGGGTGGCGATGATCGACCCGCGCAGGCGCGGTTCCGGCTCCAGGAATTTGCCGATCTGCCAGTCATTGATGGCAGAGGCGATGGCGACGGCGAAATCCGGGTGTCGCTGGCCGCTGGCGTTGAAGCGCAGCGGTACCAGCACGCCGATATCGATGCCGAGCCCGTCGAGATGCTGTTCGCGCAGGAAGGGCAGGTCGGAGCCGGGAGGCCGCCGGCCGGCGGCCATGAATCGACGCGCGAGACTTCCGGCACCATGCGCGGATGCGACAGTGTTTCGGACAGCCCCTGGCGGGTGTGGCCACCATAGGTCGCGAGATGATCCCGCCAGCGCTGCGACAGATAGGGGTGCATCTCCGCCGGCGTCTTCATCGACGGATGGATGTCGCAATCGATCAGATTGTATTTGGCCTTCACCTCGACGGGGCGTTCCAGCGTCTGGGCTACGGTCATCGTGCGGCCTCCTTCTGAAAGCCCGCGGCGATCCGCGGGTAGGTGGCGAGCGGGTTGTCGATCAGGATCTTCTTCGCCAGCGTTTCGCCGAACCTGGCCGAGAGCGCATTGGTGCCCTCGAACTGCGCATGCGGATAGTCGGTCGAAAACAGCAGGATGTCGTCGCAGTCGGCATGGTCGAGCGTGCGGGCGAGCGCATCGGTTTCCAGCGGCGCTTCGACCGGCTGCAGCGTGAAACGGACATGCCGCTTGACGATGTCGCTCGGCTGTTCGGTGACCCAAGGGTCTCGGCGCGCACGCCGCGCCAGGTCTTGTCGGCCCGCCAGAAGAACGACGGCAGCCAGGTAAAGCCGCTTTCGGCGAATACCACCTTCAGGTCCGGCACCTTGTGGAAGACGCCCTCGGCAATAAGGCTGAGGAGCTGGCTTTCGAAGATCGAGCCTTGCGCCACATAGGCTTCCACGAAGAAGCTCGGCCAGCCGGTGGCGGTCGGCGCATGGCGGTTGCTGCCGCCGGCATGGATACAGAGCGGCAGCTTGTTTCGGGCCGCGGCCTCGTAGATCGGCCAGTAACGGCGTCGCCCGAGCGGCTCGTCGTTCTGGGCGAGGATCATCACCTGCACGAAACGATTGTCGGCGGCGCGCTTCTCGATCTCGGCGACGGCGAGCTCGGCATTCTGGGCCGAAACGATGATCGAGCCGCGCAGGCGTGGTTCCTTGTCGAGCCATTCTTGCGCCAGCCATTCGTTGACCGCCCCGCAGAGTGCGGCCGCCATGTCGTCGGAATGCATGATCATCGAACCGTGCAACACGTTGCAGATCGCCAGCCGCGTACCGAAGGGATCGAGCGCCTGGGCGCGGACGGCTTCCAGCGTATCGCCGGCAAAGCCGCTTGCGGCCTTCCAGTCGGCGCGGACATTGATCGGCGCGCGCGGCGGCGATGCTGTCATCGCGAGACTCATCCGATCGACGCCGCGCATGACAAAAGTTTCGCGCCAGTAGTCGTCGAGATAGGGCAGCAGCGTCGCGGTCGCCGGCGAGGCCGGATGCAGGTCGCAGTCGATGCCGCCGATGGTCGCCAGTCCGGGCTCGTTGCCCAGCGATCTCACCATTTGGTTCATACGAGCATTCTCCGTGTTTCAGGGCAGGCGGTAGACGCTCTTTGCGTTATCGCGAAAGATCTGCGCGTGCTCGGTCGGCGTCAGCGGCACCTTGAAGGCGAAGCGTGGATCATCGAAATCCCAGTGCGGATAGTCGGTGGAAAACATCAGCCGGTCGGTGCCGACCCAGCGCAGCGTGTCGAGCAGATGGCGGTTGTTTTCCGGCTCCTCGATCGGCTGGGTGGTGAACCAGACGTTTTCGCGGATATACTCGGACGGCGGCCGCTTCACATGCGGAACCTCCGAGCGCATCCGCTCCCACTGCTTGTCGAGCCGCCACATCAGCGGTGCCGCCCAGGCGAAGCCGCCTTCGACGACGATCAGCTTCAGCTTCGGGAACCGTTCGAAGACGCCTTCGAAGACCATGCTGGTGACGACGCTCTGCAGGCTGTGCGAGAAGGCGTAGTGTTCCTCGATATAGAAGTTCAGCCAGCCGGCGCCGCTGTTTGCGTGCTGGCCGTAGGCGGCGGAATGCATACCGATCGGCATGTCGTAGTGTTCGGCGGCCTCGTAGATCGGCCAGTAGCGGCGGCGGCCCGCCGGTTCGATGGTGCGCGGCGGAATGGCGATCTGGGCAAAACTCCTGTCGCCGATGCGCGCTTCGATTTCGGCGAGAGCCGCCGTCACGTCTTCCTGGGTGACGGAGATCGACGCTTTCAGGCGCGGGTCGGGGCCGGTCCACTTGTCGAGCTGCCAGTCGTTGACGGCGGCGCACATGGCGGCGCCGAGTTCCTGGTTCAATGTCGAGGAGCCGGCCGCCAAGGGCTGCAGGATGCCGTATTCTATGCCAAGCGGATCGAGCAGCTGCTCCTGCAGATAGGCAAGGTCGGAGGCCGGCGGCCCGCCGTTCGGCGGCCAGGCGTCGCGGCGCATGCCGTTGCCGGGGTCATGCGCGGATAGGGCAGGGTGCCGACCACCGGGTTGGCGCTGCGCTGGCCGTAATCGGCCAGATGGTCGCGCCAGCGCACGGGCAGGAATTTCGCAAGTTCGGCGGGCGAACCGAAGGCCGGATGGATATCGCAATCGACGATCCCGAGCTTGGCGTCTGCTTTGGCGTCCTTGTCCAGAACGGCATGGTCCATGGCTTAGTCCTCCAGTCGCGGATAGGTGGCGAGCGCGTTGTCCCGAACGAGCCGGTCGATCAGACGTTCCGGGAAACCGGCGGGGATCGCGGCATCGCCCTCGAATTGCGCATGCGGATAGTCGGTCGAGAACAGCAGCATGTCGTCGCAATCGAGATGCTCGATGATGCGTTCCAGTTCGGCCGGATCGCGCGGTGCGTCGAAAGGCTGCGTCGTCATGCGGATCTGGCGGCGGACCAGCGCCGACGGCGGCTCCTTCACCCACGGGATCTCGATGCGGGCGCCGCGCCAGTCCTTGCTCATCCGCCACATCTGGCCGGGCAGCCAGGAGACGCCGGACTCGATCAGCACGATCTTCATGTCCGGGAATTTGCCGAGCACGCCCTCGGCGACGAAGCTGCCGACCTGGGCCGCAAAACCCTGGACCTGGTGGACGTAATCCTCGGCGAGATAGGAGAGGAAACCGCTCTGGCTCGGCGCGTGACGATAGGCGCTGCCGGCATGCACGCCCAGCGCAAAGCCGTGCCGCTGGGCGGCCTCGTAGACCGGCCAGTAGATGCGGCGGCCGAGCGGCATCTCGCCCATGCAGAGCGTCAGTACCTGCACGAAACGCTTGTCGTCGGCAAAGCGCTCGATCTCCTCGATGGCGGCTTCCGGGTTCTGCATCGGCAGCACGAGAGAAGCACGCAGGCGCGGGTCGCGGTCCAGCCACTCCGCCTTCAGCCAGTCGTTGGTGGCGCGGCAGACGGCGGTCGCGAGATAGGGATCGTAGATCGCATGCACGGCGGTGACGCAGTTCAGGATCGCGTATTTGAGACCATACGGATCGAGCAGGTTTTTCCGCAGTTTTTCGACGCCC
Organism: Neorhizobium sp. EC2-8; assembly: GCA_045291535.1. Lineage (GTDB taxonomy): Bacteria > Pseudomonadota > Alphaproteobacteria > Rhizobiales > Rhizobiaceae > Neorhizobium. The sequence continues at coordinate 524,905 of CP147996.1, forward strand.
TTGCCTTCCGTCGCCTTCCAGTCCTCCCGGAAAAACGGCTTGGTGCGAGTCGGGAAATTGGTGAGTTCCAGTCGATCGACATCGCGCGTCGTGACGATCTCGCGCCAGTAATCGTCGAAATAGGGCAGGAGATCGTCGCGCCCCGGCGCGTCCGGATGAACGTCACAATCGATCGCGCCCAATTGCGAAAGCACAGGGCGCTGCTGGGTTACAGCAGTATCCACCGCTTAAAACCTCCCTTGTCTGTCGGCCGGCCGCTCCTCGTGCGGCAGGCCTGAACCTCACTCCCGGGCGCTGCGTCAGAAGACGGCAACGGCCCTCGCATCAGCGATGCGTTTCCTCGATTTGGGAGGGTAAGGGGCACCGGGGGCCATGAGAATATACTTTTTCATCGTAGCGGCTTTCTCGATTCGAGAAAGCCAAACGGCTTTCAGCTTTTCTTCCCAGGCAAAGATGCTGCATTCAAGCGGCGCGGTCGCCGATCACCAGAGCCGTGTGCATATGGACGCGCAGCCATTCCATCAGCGCGCGCACAGTCGGTTTGCGCGCCTGCGTCTGGGGGATAAGCGCCTTCAGCCAGAGCTCAGCCACCGGAAAGTCCGGCAGCAGCTCGATCAGCTTGCCGCTCCTGATCGATTCTTCCGCCACGTAGCTCGCGACCATGGCGACACCGCGGCCCCTGAGCGCCAGGTCGTGCAGGATCTGGGTATCGTTGGCGCTGAAGGCGGATCGCACCTCGACATCGATCGGCCCGCCGGGGCTCAAAAACGACCAGGTCGAGCCGGTCGCGTGGAAGGTGAGGCAGATGTGATTGACGAGGTCGCGCGGATGTTTCGGCAGGCCGCGGTTTTCGAGATAGTCGGGAGCAGCGCAGAGTTTTCGCGGGTAGGGGCAGAGCGGTTCGTCGATCACATTGGAATAGGAGGCGGGCAGGGCGCCGAGCGCGATGTCATATCCCTCCTCCGCCGGATTGACGGAACGGTCGACCAGCGCAAGATCCATGGTGACGTTCGGGTTCTCCTGCTGGAAGTCGCTGAGGATGCGAGCGAGGAAGGCGATGGTCACCGTCGTCGGCGCCTTGATCCTCAAATGTCCCTCGATCCGCTGGGCGACGGCGGCCGCTCCGCTGACGGCATCGTCAATCTCCTTGACCAGCGATTGGTAGCGGGGCAGGTAACGCTCGCCGACCTCCGTCAGGATGATCTGGCGGGTCGAGCGAATGAAGAGTTTCACCCTCATCTGATCTTCCAGCCGGCTGATGCGTTTCGTCACGACCGACGGTGCGACGCCGAGATGACGGCCCGCCGCCGAGAAGCTGCCGGACCGGGCAACCGCCAGGAACGTGCGGATATTGATAAGCGTATCCAATGTCTTAGATCTCCCATTCCGCTCAGTTGAGCGGTCCTCCGCATCGACGGTAGCACAATTCATCTTTCTATTTTCGAGAAAAGTGAATGTAAAAATGGTGCTTTTCCACTGCATGGGAAAAGGTCAATCTAACAGGAGAGGGAATTCCGGTGCCGCCGGCATCGCTGCGATCGGCTGGGAGAGCCGGGCGGAGATCGGAATTCGGAAAAGGGAGTTTCCAGCTGCGCAGGGCCGATCCTGCCCCAACCGAAGGTCCAGCAGTCCCGTATCGCGGGGCGTTTATCAGGGACCTTGTCAAATGCGGAACCGGCGCCAGATCGTGTCTGGACCGACCCGTGAGCAGCCAGGATTTGGACCCGTCGGGACCGATGAAAGGGCGAGGCGGGGAAATGGGCGGAGCCGTTCGGGAAGGCGGCACTGCCTGCGGTGAAAGAGGAGATCGCGGCCGGTGGCCGCAGAAATTTTGAGCGTCGAGAGCCGGGATCAGGATCCCGGGCGCGATGCTCGATCGTCAGTTCCAGGGAGGAGAGACACGTGACGACAAATACATCCATGACTTCGTTCATTCAGAAGACTTCGGCCATTCAAAAATGGTCGCGCCGGGTTTTCATGGCGGCTGCGGGCAGCCTTGCCATTTCGGCGGCGGCCGGCATGCCTGCCTTCGCGCAGGATGCCGAGTGGCAGAAGGTGATCGACGCGGGCAAGAAGGAGGGGTCGCTCGTCCTCTATACCGCGCTCGTCGGCCAGCCGAGCACCAAGCAGATCGCCGAGGCCTTCACCAAGCAATACGGAATTTCCGTCGAAGTGCTTGAAGCGCGCGCCAGCGAAATCCGCGAGCGCGTTCGCGTCGAGCAGGCCGCCGGTCGCTTCGCCGCCGATGTGATGTTCACCAGCGAAGGGCAGACCATGCTCTACGACAAGGAAGACAAGTCCGTCGATCCGCTGCCGGTGACCCCGAATTCGCAAAAGATCGGCGACAAGTTCAAGCTCAAGGTGCCGATGGCCTCGGTCATGACCATTCCCTACGGGATCATGATCAATACCGGCCTCGTGAAGCCTGCGGACGAACCGAAGAGCTGGAAGGACATTGCCGACCCCAAGTGGCAGGGCAAGATACTGTCCGACGATCCGCGCGCAATCGGCGCCGGTTACCTCTGGTTCTTCTCGACCTATGACAAGATCGGCGAAGACTATGTGAAGAAGGTTGCGAGCCAGAAGCTGGTCTTCACCCGCGACCAGCGTGAATCGCAGCGCCGCACGGCCCGTGGCGAATATTCGATCTACATGCCGGTCATCATGACCGATTTCTCGGATCTGAAGGGGCTGCCGGTCAAGTTCATCATTCCGGAGGAGGGCGTTCCCTACGTTCTTTACGGCAACGTCATGCTCAAGAAGGCTCCGCACCCGAACGCCGCAAAACTCTATCTCGATTTCATGCAGAGCCCGACCGTGCAGAAGATCTACGCAGGCCTCGGCTACGGTCCTGTGCTTGCCGGCATGACGGAAGGCCTGCCGGCCGACGTCAAGGCGATCTCCGAAGCCAAGCTCTACGGCACGACGGACACGACCCGCCAGAACGACATGCTGGCCAAGTCGAAAGACATCTTCAAGTAAGCCTCCCAGGCTGCCGCCGGTCCGATTTCCGGGCCGGCGGCAGTGCCGTTTTCATACCCGGAGCCGCGAGGATTCCATGACGATTATCCACAATCGCCCCCTAGACGATATCGCCGAAACTGCGCCGACGCTGGCCGGCAATGCTTTCACGCGCGCCTTTTCGGGCGGATCGCTGTGGCGTCTGATCGGTATGCTGGTGCTGATCCTGATCCTCGGTTTCCTGACGATCTATCCGCTCGCCATGCTGCTCTACGGCAGCCTGCATTCGACGCCGCCCGGCATGGCCGGCGAATTCAATCTGAATGGCTACCGTTCGATCATGACCACCCAGAACCTTATCGTTCTGGCCAATACAGTCGGCATTTCGCTCGCGAAAACCATACCGTCGCTGACGATCGCGGTGTTTCTCGCCTGGATCGTCGCGCGCACCGACACGCCGTTCCGCGGTACGCTGGAAGTGCTGATCACGCTGCCGTTCTTCATTCCGCCGATCCTGACCGCCATGGCCTGGGGCATGCTCGCCAACCCGCAGGTCGGCGTCATCAACATGGTCTGGCGCTGGGCAACCGGCGCGACCGACCCGCTCGTCAACATCTATTCCTATGGCGGCGTCATCTGGCACATGTGCCAGTATTCGATCCCTTTCCTCTTCCTGTTCATGGTCGATGCGTTCCGCGCGATGGACCCGTCGCTCGAGGAATCGAGCCGCATGTGCGGTGCCTCGCGCTGGACGACTTTTCGCAAGATCACGCTGCTGCTGATGCTGCCAGTTTTGACCAGGCTCCTTCATGCTGAGCTTCATCAAGGGCATCGAGACTTTCGAGTCGGCGCTGTTCTTCGGCCTGCCCGCAGGCATCAAGGTGATCACCACCGACATCTACGAGTCGATCAACCACCGTGCCACGCCCGACTACCAGTACGCGACGTCGCTTTCCTTCGCGATCATGGGGCTGATGTTCCTGCTCGTCATCTGGCAGTGGTGGATGCTGCGCGGCAAGAGTTTCCAGACCGTCACGGGCAAGGGTTTTCGCCCGAGTGTCATGGAACTCGGCCCCTGGCGCTGGGTCACCTTCGCCTTCTGTGTGCTGTTCTTCTTCATCACGGTGGTGTTGCCGATCGGGCAGCTGATGCTTGGCTCGTTCTTCCGCTTCTTCGGCTTCTACACCTACGACATGCTGACGCTGGAGCACTACAGGGCCGTCTTCGCCAACAGCGAATTCTGGCGGGCGGTCCGCAATACGATGGTGCTCGGCCTGCTCGGCGCCACCGCGACCATGGCGCTCGGCGCGATCGTCGCCTACATCTCGGTGCGTACCCGCTGGCGCGGCCGCAGCCTGATCGACGGCATGGCCTGGCTTCCCTGGATGATGCCGGGCATGGTGCTCGGCGTCGGTTTCCTCTGGGCGTTTGCGATGCTGCCGGGGCCGATCCCGATCTACGGCACTGTGTGGGCGCTGCTGCTCGCCTATATCGCGCTCGGCACGCCGGTCTCGGTGCGGGTGATGACGGGCGCCTATCATCAGCTTTCCTATGACCTGGAGGAATGCTCGCGGGTTCACGGCGCAAGCTGGTTCCAGACCATGTGGCGGATCATGGTGGCGCTCGCCTGGCCTGCCTTCGCCGTCGGCTGGGTGCTGACCTTCTTCGGCATCATGCGCGAACTGTCGGCCTCGATCCTGCTCTATTCGGTCGGTTCGGAAACGCTCGCGGTCGTGCTGATGAAGCTCTGGGCGAACGGCAATGCCGAGCAGGTGAGCGTCATCGGCCTGATGATGATGCTGCTCGTCATCGTGTTCCGCTGGGTGCAGCTCAGCTTCATCAAGGCGCGGATCAGTAAGCTCTAGGTCCTCGCCTTCGCGCGGGCGGCCCGGTGCCGCCGGCAATGTCCCGGTTTCAATAAGCGGATCTTCAAAGATCCGTGCTCGACAAGGAAGAAAGATATGGCTTCGGTGACGCTCGAAAACGTGAGCCGCATGTATGGCGCGGTGACCGCCGTGGACAACGTGAACCTGAAGATCAAGAGCGGCGAATTCGTCACGCTGCTCGGGCCCTCGGGCTGCGGCAAGACGACGACGCTGCGCATGGTGGCCGGGCTCGAAAAGAATACCGGCGGCCGCATCTCGATCGGCGACAATGTCGTGTCGGATTCGGAGAAGGGGTATTTCGTGCCGTCCGAGCGCCGCCGCCTCGGCATGGTCTTCCAGTCCTACGCGATCTGGCCGCATATGACGGTGTTCGACAACGTCGCCTACCCCTTGCGCATCCGCCGCCGTCCCGACACGGAAATCCGGGATCGCGTCATGAACGCGCTACGTCTCGTCGAGATGGAGCAATATGCCGAACGTCCGTCGCCGGCGCTGTCCGGCGGCCAGCAGCAGCGCGTGGCGATCGCCCGCGCGCTGGTGTTCGAGCCGGAAGTGCTTTTACTCGACGAGCCGCTCTCCAACCTCGACGCGCGGCTGCGCACCCAGATGGGCGACGATTTTCGCGCGCTGCAGCAGCGCCTGAAGATCACCGCGCTCTACGTCACCCATGACCAGGCGGAAGCCATGGCGCTGTCCGACCGGGTCGTCGTCATGCATGGCGGCAAGATCCTGCAGGTCGGCGCGCCGGAAGAGATCTACCGCCGGCCGGAAAACCGGCAGGTCGCCGCCTTCTTCGGAACGCCCAACCTTTTGAACGCGACGGTCAGGGACTGCCGTCCAAACGGCGGGCAATATTACAAGCTCTCGGTCGAAGGCCAGGGGTGGTCCGGCGACTGTCATGCGGCCACCGAAATGCCGAAGGGTGCGGATGTCACCGTCATGGTGCGACCCGAAAACCTGCATGTCCGCGATGCGGGCCAGGTGAACGGCGACCTCTCGTGGTCGGGCGAGGTTTCGCAGGCGATCTTCCGCGGCTCGCACCGCTCGATCATGGTCAAGACGCCGGCGCAGACGTTGCATGTCGAGGCATCGTCGCTTTCGAACGTGGATATCGGCCGTCCGGTCACGGTCGCCGCACCCGTGGAGGCCGCCTGGGCCGTGCGGAACTGATCGCTCCCGGCTGCGCGGGCCTGTCCGGACCGTGCCCAAGCCTCCCATAGGGAAAACTTGCGTTTTGTCGCAGATATTCAATATTGAGCGATGTTCCGGGCCGTCCTTTCTGGCCCGGCGCGATCCGCATTTCGATATGGCGCAGGTGAGACCCGAGCATGACCACAGGCATCCGACCTTCGAACCCTCCCGGGCCTGAGAAGCAGGAAACCCGCCAGCAGCACGTGATCGACAAGCTCAGGACCTGGGCCAGCAACGGCACGATCGACCCGCGCAAGAAACTGTCCGATCCGGGCTTGCCGAAGCGCTCGGCGTGTCGCGCACGCCGATCCGGCATGCGCTGGCTGTACTCGTCGAAGAGGGCGTGCTGCAGCGCGTCGGCGCCCGCGGATATCGGGTCAGGGCCTACAAGGTTGCCGACGTCATCGAGGCGATCGAGCTGCGTTCGATGATCGAAGGTTATGCCGCCAAGAAGATCGCCAGCGAAGGCCCATCACTGATGCTGGTGGCGGAGCTCAAGGATTGCCTGCGGGAAGGCGACGACATTTTTGAGAACGGCGGTTTCGACGACCCCGTAAACGAGGAGCGTTACGCGGTAATGAACCTGCGTTTCCACACGCTGATCATCGAGGCTGCCGGCGGCAATCTGCTGCACCAGCTCACCAGCCTGTTCGATCGCGTGCCCTTCGGCGCCCCGGATTCGATCCGCTTCGACAACATCACGCGCAAGGAGCGAGCGCAGCACCTGCATTACGCCCATTGGCAGCACCACCACATGGTGTCGGCGCTGATCGCCCGCGACGGCGCCCGTGCCGAGAGCCTTTTTCGCGAGCATGGGGAGGGCGTAAAGATCAGCCTCGGCATCAGCAAGGGGCTGTTTGCGATCGATGGTTCACGCATCCTTCCGATCGTCGATCTCGATAGTCCGGCCGGCCACATCAACGGCATGATGCAGGACGAAAACGGGGAATAGCAGCCGCTCATCGGGGATATGGTGATTTCTATTTGGGATCCCAAATAAACCAATTTCCCTGATGTGGCGGCAATGCGGATCCGGTTTTGTTTTTCTGCACTGCATCAAATTGCGACCAATAAGTTATAGAAACTGCGCAATTCTAATGGGATGTCGCAGCCCTTTTCGCCATTTGGCCGGCTATGGCTATTGTATCCCAAAATCGATTGCTCTATGAATCGGTCCCACCCGGGAGGAGGCCTCGATTTCCGCCGAGCCGTCGAGGCGAGGTTCGAGAACCGGGCTTATGAGAGGAGATGGCGGGAGGAGACCGCTGACCCTCATTTGCATGAGACACCACGAGACGATGCATATCGTATCCCGAACCGGTTTTGCCGTTGGAACGACATGCGGAAAAGCAACCGAGGGAAGGTAGGTCAATGGCTAAGAATCTCACCCAAGTCCTGAAAGAAAAGCGCAATACTGTCGAGATGCTGCGCAATTCGCGCATCGGCATGTATATCTATCCGGTCGTCGCGCCGGAATTTTCCAACTGGCGCACCGAGCAGGTGGCGTGGCGCAATTCGGCCGTCCTGTTCGACCAGTCGCACCACATGGACGAACTGATCGTCGAAGGCCCGGATGCGGCCAAGTTCCTCGAAAGCCTGGCGATCAACAGCTTCGCCAATTTCGGCACCAACCGCGCCAAGCACTATGTCCCGGTGACACCCGCCGGCCATGTGATCGGCGACATGATCATCTTCCGCGAGACGGAAGAGAAGTTCGTGCTTGTCGGCCGCGCGCCGACCGCCAACTGGCTGCGCTACAACGCTTCGCTCGGCAAGCACAACGTCAAGTTGACCCACGATCCGCGCTCGCCTTCGCGCCCGGACGGCAAGGAAGTCAACCGCGTTCACTACCGCTTCCAGATCCAGGGTCCGGATGCCGGCAAGATCTTTGACCAGATGAATGGCGGTCCGATCCAGGACATCAAGTTCTTCCACGTTGACTGGATCAATATCGGCTCCAAGAAGGTCCAGGCCCTGCGTCATGGCATGGCCGGTGCTCCAGGTCTCGAAGTCTGGGGGCCCTATGCCGAGAAGGATGAAGTTCGCGAGATCATCGTCAAGGCCGCCAAGGATGCGGGCGTCGAGCTCTACCTCGTCGGCGCGCGCGCCTATTCGACCAACACGCTGGAATCCGGCTGGATCCCGTCGCCGCTGCCGGGCATCTATACCGGCGCCGAACTGCAGGGCTATCGCGATTGGCTGACCGAAGACAGCTATGAAGCGACCGGCTCGATCGGCGGCAGCCTCGTCTCCGACAATATCGAAGACTACTACGTCAATCCGTACGAGCTCGGTTACGGCATCTACGTCAAGTTCGACCACGACTTCGTCGGCCGTGCCGCTCTTGAAGCCATGAAGGACAAGCCGCAGCGCAAGAAGGTCACCTTCGAGTGGAATGCGGAAGACGTGATGAAGGTCATCGCCTCGAACTTCGTGCCGGGCGGCGAAGCCTACAAGTGGATCGACCTGCCGCAGCCGAACTATGCGTCGTCCAGCGCCGACCGCATCATGCATGGCGACAAGGTGGTCGGCATGTCGATGTTCAACGGCTACAGCTACAACGAACGCTGCATGCTATCGCTCGGCATCGTCGATGCCGACGTCCAGGAAGGCGACGTCCTGACGCTGATCTGGGGCGAGCCGAATGGCGGCACGGGCAAGACCTCGATCGAAAAGGGCCACAAACAGGCCGAAATCCGCGTCCGCGTCTCGGCAACGCCCTATGCCGCCGAAGCCCGCGAAAACTATGCGGAAAGCTGGCGCACCAAGAAGGCCTGATATCCTCCCAGGACGTGGCATGAGAACGGCGCCTTCGGGCGCCGTTTTTCGTTGGTGAGCCGGGAGCTTTCCCGCCGTCATCCTCGGCCTTGTGCCGAGGATCTAGGATCCGACAATATAATCAAACCGTTGCAGATGCTCGGGACAGGCCCGAGCATGACGGAAATTGACGCACCGTATCCCGGCCCTTCGCTTTGGCCCAGGGTGTCCGACGCTCAAAACGCTCCACCGGAGCGTTTTGCCGGCCTCCGGCCGTCGCGTCTCATCCCGACCGCTCTTCACCCCTCTTGCCCCATCTTCCCCGGGTTCATGATCCCCAGCGGATCGAGCGCCGCCTTGATCTTCTTCATCACATCCACCGCCTTGCCATGCTCCTTGCGCATGAATTTCAGCTTGGCGATGCCGATGCCGTGTTCGCCGCTCGCCGTGCCGCCGACGGCCAGCGCCCTTTCGACGACGCGGTCGGCCATTTCGTCGGCTTCCTTCAGGTGATCCGGGTTGTTGGGGTCGATCAGGTAGGCGGTGTGGAAATTGCCGTCGCCGACATGGCCGATGATCTGGCCCTTCAGCGACGAGGCATCGATATCGGCGCGGGCCGCGACGATGCTTTCGGCGAGCCGCGAGATCGGCACGCAGATATCGCCGGTATAGAGTTCGTAGCCGGGAATGATCGCCTTGGTCGCCCAGTAGAGATCGTGGCGGGCCTGCCAGATCTTGGCGCGCTCGTCGGCATCCGCCGTCCAGCGGAAGGAGATCGCGTCATGGCCCTTGGTGATCTCCTCGGCGAGCTCAGCCTGTTCCTTCACCCAGGCCTCGGTGCCGTGGAATTCGAAGAACAGCGTCGGGGCGATTGGCAGTTCGAGCTTCGAATAGTTGTTCGTCGAGGCGATCGCCACCTCGTCGAGGAATTCGACGCGGGCGACGGGGATGCCGTATTGCACCGCCTCGATCACCGCTTCGACGGCGTTGGCGACCGTCGGGAAGGAGCAGATCGCCGATGACACCGCTTCCGGGATTGGATGCAGCCGAACCGTGAGCTCGGTGATGACGCCGAGCGTGCCCTCCGAGCCGACGAAGAGATGTGAGGTCGTAGCCGGTCGAGGATTTTCGCGCCCGCGAACCGGTCTGGATCGCTTCGCCGTCGGCTGTCACCACCCGGAGAGCCAGCACGTTTTCGCGCATCGTGCCGTAGCGGACCGAAGTGGTGCCGCTGCCGCGGGTGGACGCCATGCCGCCGATCGAGGCGTCGGCGCCGGGATCGACCGAGAACATCAGGCCGGTCTCGCGCAGCTCCACATTGAGCTGCTTGCGGGTGACGCCCGGCTGCACGACGGCCAGCAGGTCTTCCGGGCGAATTTCGACGACCCTGTTCATCTCGCGCGTATCGAGCGAAATGCCGCCACGGATCGGGATCGTATGGCCTTCCATCGAGGACCCGGCGCCGAAGGGCACAACCGGTACGCCATGCGCAGCACAGGCCGAGACGATCGCCTGAACCTCTTCTTCGGTGCGGGGAAAGACGACGGCATCGGGCAGGTGAGGGGCAAGCCGTGACGTGTCGTGGCTGTGGTGCTCGCGGACGGAGGTGGACGTTACCAGCCTGTTGCCGAGAATGCCCTTGAGTTGCGCAATCGCCTTGCCGACCGGCGTGCCGAGATCATCCATCTTGTCTTCCTTCCTGATGCCACGACGATAAAAATGAATAGTCCTGTCCGGGGTCTGACCCCGTGTCCCAAAGAGGCAACCCTGGGCGGAAATTCCCGCGCATTCCCGCGTCTCCGCGGAACCGTTTCGAGCGCCGATACCGGATACCAAACGGTCTGCCGGCGGCTCCTCGCGACCGACCATTGCTTCCTGCCAGGCAAGGGCCTCCCAGCCCCGTTAGAACTGCCGTTTCCATCCATGGTGTATGCATGGACTTGGCGCCCGCACACTTTAGACAGTTTGAACCGGTGGTGAAGGGCCTATCGAAAAATCTCAGGCAACCTGATTTTTTGTATCCCAAAACGAAATGGCAACTTGTCGTTTCGGGGCGAATGTGTTGAAATTCCAGTGCTCGGGTAGGTGATGTCAGGAGGATGGCACCACCTTGGGAGACCGGGCATGGGAGGAAATCGATGTATACACTGGTGTCTCTGGCGGTAGCGACTGCCATGGACATGGCAGGTTCTGTTTCGACTGGGGCGATGGCGCACGGCCCGTCTGTGCAGACCCTTTGGCGCATCGCTTACCGGCCGCATCTCTGCATCCGGCAATTGCGTCGCTTCACGGAATTTCCAAAGGCCCCGCCGATCTGCGCCGGAGTTAGGTCTCCGGTTTGATGGGCAGGGATATTCACCGGCCGGAACGGGAGGGAGCCCCTCGGCCTCTGATCTCACAGGGAGGAAAAACACATGAAACTGAAGGCACTGCTCGCTTCGGCCTGCCTTGCGGCGCTGGCTGCGTCCACGCTGACGACAACCGCACAGGCCGCCGACGTGGAATTGACATTGTCGCACTGGGTGCCCGCCACCCATGCGCTGCAGCCGGGCGGCATGGAGATCTGGGCCAAATCGATCAGCGATGCGTCGGGCGGACGCATCAAGATCACCATCTATCCGGCCTCGCAGCTCGGGGCCGCGCCCGATCACTACGATATGGCTCGCGACGGAATCGTCGATATCGGCTTCATCAATCCCGGTTACCAGCCGGGCCGTTTCCCGATCATCGCAGCGGGCGAAATTCCGTTCCTGATCTCGAACGCCAAGGGTGGTTCGCGGGCGCTCGACGAATGGTACACCCCGTATGCCGCCAAGGAGATGAAGGACGTGCAGTTCTGCATGGCGATCGTTCACGATCCGGGCACGCTGCACGGCACCAAGGGGCCGATCCAGGTTCCGGCCGATCTGAAGGGCAAGAACATCCGCCCGGCGCACGCCACGATGGCGCGGCTCGTCAATTCGCTGGGGGCGGCCTCCGTTCAGGTTCCGGCCGGTGACATGCGCGAGCTGATCTCCAAGGGTGCCGCCGACATGACGGCATCGCCGTGGAACTCGATCTACACGTTCGGCCTGCAGGACGTTACCAAACATCACCTCGATCTGCCCTTCTACGCCACCACCTTTGCCTTCGTGATGAACAAGGCCAAGATCGACGGCCTGTCGCCCGCCGACCGCAAGGTGATCAACGACCATTGCACGCCTGATTGGGCTGAGAAGATGGCGTCCAAATGGGCGGATGCGGAAGCGGCCGGACGCCAGAAGATGATCGATGCCGGTGGCCACACTCTCTACAAGCCGACGCCGGATGAGGTCGGCCTCTGGAAGAAGGCGACCGGCTCGCTGCAGGGCGAATGGGAAGCCTCCGCCACCAAGGCCGGCATCGACGCCAAGGCAGCCTGGGCCGGCCTCGGCGAGACGCTCAAGAAATACAATGCCGACGTGAAGTGAGGATTTCGCGGGATTGAACCGGGCGGGCGTTTCGGCGTCCGCCCTTCCTGTCATTCGTATTTCGAGCTCAGACATGAACCGATATCTCGAACACTTCACCGGAGCAGTCGATATGATCGCCGGCCTTCTCCTGGGGCTGTGCACGATACTGATTGTCGTATCCACCATCGGCCGCTATGCCTTTTCCTGGGCGATCCCCGACAGTTTCGATCTGTCCCGCTACCTGATCGGCGCCTGCATGATGTGGGGTTTCGCCTCGATCGGTTATCGCGGCGGCCATATCGCGGTCGATCTGCTTTACGAACCGCTGGGGCCGAGAGGGCGGCGGGTTCTCGATTTCATCGCCTGGAGCACGCTGCTCGCCTTCACGGCCATGCTCGCCTACATGATGTTTTTCCGCCTGACGAGCGCCTATAGCAGCAATGAAACGACATTCGATCTGCGCATTCCCGTCTGGCCCTTGGTCGGCCTGATCTGGCTTGGATGCGCCTGCGCCGTCGTCACCACGGCAATGGTACCTTTCCTGCGGCGCAAGGCCGAAGAACCCAATCCGCTCGAGGGCCATGGCGTATGAATACCGCAGATCTCGTTGCCATTGGCGGCTTTGTCGCCATGTTCGTGCTGATGGGGCTGCGCGTGCCGCTCGGCGTCTCCATGGGCCTTGTCGGCGTCTTCGGCTTTGCCGCCATGCGCGGCATTTCGCCGGCGCTCAACCTTTTGACGACCTCACCGATCCGGGTGATCACCGACTTCAACCTGACGCTGGTGCCGTTCTTCATCCTGATGGGCGTGTTCGCCACCAATTCCGGCATGTCGCGCGAGTTGTTCAGGACGGGGAATGCCTGGCTCGGGCAGTTCCGCGGCGGGCTGGCGCTATCGACCATCGCGGCCTGCGCCGGCTTTGCGGCGATCTGCGGCAGCTCGATCGCGACAGCCGCCACCATGACCCGCGTGGCGCTGCCTGAAATGCGCAAGGCCGGTTACGCCGACGCCACCTCCACCGGCGTGATCGCCGCGGGCGGCACGCTCGGCATTCTCATTCCGCCCTCGGTGATGATGGTCGTCTATGCGTTCCTGACCGAGACAGATGTCGGCCAGTTGCTGATGGCGGGCGTCGTGCCCGGTATTCTTGCGACGCTGATGTACATGGCGACGGTGCTGATCGCCCATGGCAAGCGCCTGCCGCCCGGCACGAAGTTCGATCTGAGGGAGGCGTTTGCCTCGCTTCGCGATGTCTGGGCTGTGCTGGTTCTTTTCCTGGCGGTCATCGGCGTCATCTATCTCGGCATTGCCACAGCCACGGAAGCAGCCGCGGTCGGAGCGACGCTGACGATGCTGATCGGCATCCTGCGCGGCCGGTTGGGCTTCAAGCTGATCATGCAGAGCCTGGTGGAGTCGCTGCGCACCTCGGTATCGCTGTTCAGCGTGCTGATCGGCGCCATCCTGTTCGGTTACTTCCTGGCGATCACCCAGTCGCCGCAGAAGCTGACGGCTTTCCTGGTCGGCATGGATCTCGGCCCCTACGGCACGCTGACGCTGATCCTGGTGATATTCTTCATCGCCGGCGCCCTGATGGACGAGATGGCGATGATCATCCTGCTGGTGCCGATCGTCTTTCCGGTCATCACCCATCTCGGTTTCGATCCGATCTGGTTCGGCGTCATCATCGTGGTCTCCTGCGAACTCGGGATGATCACCCCGCCGGTCGGCATCAATGTCTTCGTCATCAACTCGATCGCCAAGGACGTGAAGATAACGACGATCTATGGCGGGGTGATGCCGTTCATCTTGACGGACATCATCCGCCTCATCCTGCTCGTGCTCTTTCCGGCGATCGCGCTGTGGCTGCCGACGACGATGCGATAGGAGGATACCATGCGGGCTCCAGCTCTCAGGCCGCTTTGCGAAATCCGCGCCGAACTCGGCACGCCGATCGAAAAGGGCGGCGGTCCCGGTGGTCGCTGGCGGATCATCCCGATCATCGGCGGCGTGGTGGAAGGGGAACGCCTGTCCGGGCGCGTCCTCAATCTCGGCGCGGACTGGCAGAGCGTCTACGATGCCGGTTATGCGGAGCTCGACACGCGCTACGTGATCGAGACCCATGACGGGGCGATGATCGACATCCGCAACTTCGGTTTCCGCCACGGGCCGCCGGAGGTGCTGGCGAAGCTTGCGGCCGGCGAAACGGTCGATCCGGCGCTCTATTACATGCGCACCAGCCCGCGCCTGCAGACCGGCGATCCGCGTTATGAATGGCTGAACCGGACGATGTTCATCGGCACCGGGGAACGGCTGGCGAGCGCGGTGCGGATCAGCGTTTTCGAGGTGCTGTGAATGAGGGTCCCTCAGGTAAGGAGCTTCTGAAAGTCAGAAGGCCGGCTCCTTTCCGTCATGCTCGCGCCTGTCCCGAGCATCTGCAACGCTTCCATATTATCGATGAACAGCAGATCCTCGGCACAAGGCCGAGGATGACGGCGAGCAAGCAGCCAGTTCCCGCCACATACTGAAAAGACCGCCGGATCATCAACCCGGCGGCCTTTTTGTTCTCTATGAACCCGGCTGGCCTCAGGCCATGTGGATCGTCTTGACCTCGAAATAGTTCTCCAGCCCTTCCGGACCGCCTTCGCGGCCGATGCCCGACTGCTTGAAGCCGCCGAACGGATGGTGGATGTCGACGATCATCCCGTTGACGGTGACGCTGCCGGTGCGCATGCGGCGGGCGAAGGCGTAGCCGCGTTCCGGCTGCGACGTGAAGACCGCGCCGGAGAGGCCGTACATGGTGTCGTTGGCGATCTTTACCGCTTCGTCCTCATCCTTGTAGGTGATGATCGACACGACCGGTCCAAAAATTTCTTCCTGGGCGATCTTCATGTCCATCGTCACGCCGGTGAACACGGTCGGCTCGATGAAGTACCCCTTGTCGAGGCCGGCCGGACGACCGCCGCCGCAGGCTACAGTCGCGCCGCCTTCGCGGCCGGCGGCGATGTAACCTTCGACGCGGGCGAGCTGGCGGGCCATGGTGAGGGGGCCCATCTGGGTGGTCGGATCAGCCGGGTCGCCGACCTTGATGTTCTTTACCGCGCCGACATAGAGATCGGTGAATTCCTTGGCGCGGGATTCCGGCACCAGGATGCGGGTCAGCGAGAAGCAGACCTGGCCGGTGATCGGCATGGAATAGACCATCAGGCTCGGCAAGGCCTTGGCGAAATCCGCGTCATCGAGAAGCACGGCCGCGGACTTGCCGCCGAGTTCGAGGCTGACGCGGGTCAGGCGGTCGGCGCAGGCGGCCGCGATGGTGCGGCCGGCGATCGTCGAGCCGGTGAATGAGACCTTGTCGATGCCCTTGTGTCGGACGAGATAGTCGCCGCCTTCGCGGCCGGCCGGCACGAGGTTGAAGACACCCTTCGGAATTCCAGCCTGCTCGATGCATTCTGCCAGAAGATATGCGTCCAGCGGGGTTTCCGGCGACGGCTTGGCGACAACGGTGCATCCGGCGGCAAGCGCTGCCGAGATCTTGTAGTTCAAAAGCACCATCGGCGCGTTCCATGGCGTGATCGCGGCGCAGACGCCGACTGGCTCGCGCACGACGCGGACTTCGCCGCCATCGGCACGCTTGCGATGGCTGACGAAGTCGTCGTTCTCGATCAGGCCGGCATAATAGTTGTAGAGGCCGGGGTTCTGGCCGACCAGCTTCTTGGTGAGGAAGATCGGCGCGCCGACCTGGGTGGTCCAGGCATTGGCGATCTCGTCGAGTCGGGCGGTCAGGAGGTCGGCGACCTTGCGCAGGTAACCGGCGCGTTCCTTGAAGGTCATGCGCGGCCAGGGACCGTTGTCGAAGGCGTCACGGGCAGCCGCGACGGCCTTGTCGATATCGGCATTGGTGGCTTCCGGATAGCTCAGCAGCACTTCCTCGGTCACCGGTGAGATGACGTCGAGCGTGTTGGTGCCGAGCGGTGCGACCCACTCGCCGCCGATGAAGAACTTTTCGGGGGTTTTCAGGATCTGTTCGTTTCTGACAGCGACATTCATTTCAGTCTCCTCCTCTGATAGAATGATTTCCAAAAGCCGCGGCCCCTTCATTTTGAGAAGGTCCCACAGGCATGACGACAATTCCTCGCCCTTTTCGCAGCGGACGGCCTTGCAGCCCTGCGCCTCGGCGATCTTGACGAAATCCATATGGCCGATATCGACGCCGTCTATGCGGCCGGAGCCGCTCCTTTCGGCAATCGCCTTCAGCACCTTGTAGCCGCCGTTGTTGAGGATGACGATCATCAGATCGGCATCGTATTCGACGGCGGACCAGATCGACTGGATGGCATAGAGGCTCGATCCGTCACCGATGACGGCAATCACCGGATGTTCCGGCCGCGTCAGCGCGGCGCCGACCGAACCGGGCAGGGCATAACCCAGCCCACCGCTGGCGGTGGCGAAAAAGCTGCCTGGCCGTTCGATCGGGAAGAAGTCGTGCAGCGCGTCGCGGCCGCCCGGCGCTTCCTCGAACACGATGCTATCAGGCGATCGGACGTCGGCCAGCGTCTGGTAGAAGAATTCCTGGGTGATGCCCTTTGGCTGTTTCAGCCGCGGAATGGTGCGGGCGGGGCCGCCGGTGCGTGGCGAGCGGCAGTGCAGGCGGTACACGAGGTTTTCCGCCGCCACGCGCAGGTTCGAGACCATGGCGTTGCCGACGATGGCGCTCGCGGCCTGGGCCGGGTCGTCGGTGATCAGGAAGAGTTCGGCGCCTGCCGGGATATCCGGGCCGGAGCCGGCGAAATGATAGGTGAAGGCCGGCGCGCCGAGCACCAGCACGAGATCGGCGCCGTGCAGGCAATTTGCGAGCTTCGGCTGAAAGGCCGGCAGAAAGCCGGCAAACAGCGGATGCCGTTCGGGAAAACTGCAGCGGGACGAAAGCGGGCTGACCCAGACCTTCGCCTGCAGGATTTCCGCCAGCCGCACCGTCGCATCCCAGGCGTTGTCGAGATCGACGCCGGGGCCGACGACGATGACCGGCTCGCGGGCTTCGTTCAGCCGGCCGGCGAGATCGTCGATTGCCGAGGTCGGCGCAGTGATCACCGTTTCCACGTGGCGGATGGCGATCGGGGCGGCCTCAGCCTGCCAGTCGCTCAAAGGGACCGAGACCATGACGGGGCCGCGTGGCGCCTGCATCGCCATATGATAGGCGCGGGCAATCGCTGCCGGCACGTCTTCTGCGCGGGCCGGTTCGCAGGCCCATTTCACGTAGGGCTTCGGAAAATCCGTCGGGCTTTCGGCGAACAGGAAAGGGTCGTGCGGCAGCAGTTCGCGGCTCTGCTGGCCGGTGGTGATGATGAGAGGTGCGCGGTTGCGATAGGCCGTGTAGATATTGCCCAGCGCATGGCCGAGGCCAGCCGCCGAATGCAGGTTGACGAAGGCCGGCTTGCGGGTCGTCTGCGCATAGGCGTCGGCCATGGCGACGACGATCGATTCCTGCAGGCCGAGCACATAGGAAAAGTCGTCCGGCACGTTGACGAACATCGGCAGTTCGGTCGAGCCCGGATTGCCGAAAATGCGGTCGATGCCCTTCTGCCTCAGAAAGTCGAAAACCGCTTCGCTTACCGTCTGTCCACGCAGCTTGGAGCTGCCGGACAGGAAATCCAGCGACATCTTGTTCATGTCTTCGAGGCCTCCTCCCGGCCTTCAGGGTTCACACCCCGAGCGCTTATTTTGGCGTGGGAAGTGTTGCAGATGGCGGCTTGCCTTGGAATTGAAGAATTTCCAATAATCCATTACACAAAGGCATGACTTTGGATGTGCGATCGGCTCAAATCGTTCTGGAATGCGCGCGGCGCGGAAGCCTCGGCGCGGCGGCGACAGCGCTCAACATGACGCAGCCGGCGATCACCCGCATGCTGAAACGGCTGGAGGACAGCTACGGCGTTCCCCTGTTCGAACGCACGACCCGTGGTGTGGTGCCGACGGTGTTCGGCGATGCGCTGCTTCCCTATGCCAAGCTGGTCGTCTCCGAGATCGGCAATGCGACCGACGTCATCCAGCAGATGCGCGGTGCCAGCCGCGGCGTGGTGCGGATCGGCGGGGTGGCGAGCGTCGTCAGCGGCTTCATCATCGCCGTCATCCGCGAGATGCGCAAACAGCATCCGGAAGTCCAGTATCAGGTCATCGAGGATCTCGAGGACCGGGTACTGGAAGGGCTGAAGGGCGGCACGATCGACATCGCGATTTCGCCGGAGCCTTATCTCGACGACGACATCATCATCGCGACGCCCGATATCATGCACGACACGGTTTCGGTCTTCGCCAGGTCCGATCATCCGATCATCAAGCGCGAGCATGTGACGCTTGCCGAAGCGGCGGGCTTCGACTGGGCCATGCCGCCGCCGGGAACACCGACCGTCCGGGAATGGCAGCGGCGGTTCCACGACAATGCGCTGGAGCCGAGCGCGCCCTCGATCATCTCCCGCTCGGTGCCGGTCCTGAAGGCCGCGGTGCTTTCGGAAGCGCTATGCTGCTGGATGCCGCTGCCGCTTGTCCGGGAAGAGGTGGAACGGGGCAATATGGCACGCGTCAACGTGCCAGAACTCGACTGGCAGCGGACCTTTCGTGTCTACCGCCGCAAGAAGGGCCTGATGACGCCGCCGACGGTCAATCTGCTCCAATGCATCCGCCGAATCGGGAGACCTGGACGATGTAAGGGCAGTGCGGTTCTGCTCTACCGCTGCTTGTCGCCGGCGCTTTTGCCGTCCGAGGCTCTTCGACCTTTCCTCGAAACGATCGGCGCCCTTGGCAAGGTCCGAACCCTTTTGGGCTTCGACCTTCTTTTCTTCCTTGCGGGTGCTCCGCTTGAGACCGCGCGCGGATTCCTTGCCCTTTTCGGTTGGTGCCTGTTCGATACCCATGACTATTTCCTCCAACGCCCGACATGGCGCAGCACTTGAACGGACAACATGGGGAAGGCGTTCCCTGGTCAGCCGGCTTTCCCGACCCGTGGCAGCGAGGCGAACTCCCTGAGATAGCCCCGC
The DNA here is from genome assembly GCA_045291535.1 of Neorhizobium sp. EC2-8. Classification (GTDB taxonomy): domain Bacteria; phylum Pseudomonadota; class Alphaproteobacteria; order Rhizobiales; family Rhizobiaceae; genus Neorhizobium. The sequence goes on from CP147996.1 coordinate 544,162, forward strand.
CAGCCGCCATAAGCGGTGATGTCGAGCGCGCCCTGAAGCGCGAATGGCTCTGCCAGAAACCCCTTGGCCGCGCTGCCGTCCGAGAGCGTGACGGTGCCGATGCCGAGGGGGCCGGGATCGCCGCGACGAACAGGCCGAAAGCCGTCGGCGTCAGCTTCCAGACCTCCACCTCGATCTCCCCGCCTTCGCCTTCCGCAACGCGGACCATGCCGGGTTTCGGCGGAACCGTGCCGGCAAGCGCATAGAGCTTGTAGGCGGCCGAGGTGCGGGCGGTGCGCGAAAAGACGCCGCTGAGATCCGTGAGTGGTGATTGAGCGGCATGCCGGAAAGGTGGGCGCCGACCACGACGATATCGATCAGGTCGTCGCGGGCGGCCGTAGCCGGTATCTCGACGGACACGGGAAGCGGCCAGCCGGTGGCGCCGAGTGGGAGGCCGCTCGCCCTGTGCAGATCGCGGGCAAGCGAGGCGGTAAGCCCGTCGCGGCCGAACGGAGCGAGCAGCGTCACGCTTGCCGGCAGGCCGTCGGCGCGGGTTCCGGTCGGCACGGCGATGCCGCACATGTCGAGCAGATTGACGAAGTTGGTATAGGTGCCGAGCCGGGAGTTTTCGCGGATCGGCTCCGCGTCCAGATCGGCGACCGTGTAGTGGGTCGGCGCCGTCGGCACACAGAAGATGTCCACCGAGGCGATCAACGGCGCAAGCGTCTTCTTGAAGGCCTGCAGCGCGTAAAAACCAGTGAAGGCATCGGCGGCGGAGAGGGATCTCGCTCCACCGTAGATCCTGCGTGTCACCGGGTGGAAACTGTCCTGCCTGCTGTCGAAAAAGTCCTTCACCGCGGCATAACGCTCGGCCACCCAGGCGCCTTCGTAGAGAAGGTTGGCGACCTTGTAGAACTCGCCGAAAGGCACCTCGACGATGCGATGTCCGAGCTTTGCGAGCATCGATAGGGCATCGCCATAGGCCGCTTCCATGATCGTGTCGCCGAAGAATTGCAGGTCCGCCTTGGCCGGCACGCCGATCGTCAGCACCGGTGGCATCGAGCCGAAGCCGGTCGCCGGAACCACTTTGGAATAAGCGTCCGTCTCGTCATATTTCGCGGCGACGGAGAAGACCTTCCACGCGTCGTCCGCCGTCAGTGCGAAGATCGAGACGCAGTCTAGCGTGCGGCAGGCGGGAACGACGCCCGTGGTGGATAGTGCGCCAACGCTCGGCTTCAGTCCGACGATATTGTTGAGGCCGGCCGGGATGCGCCCCGAACCGGCGGTATCGGTGCCCAAAGCGAAGCTGACAATCCCTTTCGCGGTAGCAACAGCGGAGCCGGAGGAGGAACCGCCGGGCACGAGCTTCGGATCGATGGCGTTCCTCGGGATCGGATAGGGAGAGCGGACCCCGACGAGGCCGGTCGCGAACTGGTCGAGATTGGTCTTGCCGATGACAAGAGCGCCGGCCGCCTTGAGCAGACTGACGACCGTGGCATCCTTTTCCGGCAGATAAGCATAGTCGGGGCAGGCGGCGGTGGTCGGCAGGCCGGCGACGTCGATATTGTCCTTCACGGCGAAGGGTATGCCGAAGAGCGGCTTCGATGGATCGAAGGCGTCGAGTTTTGCGGCCTGCGCCAGCAAGGCTTCCCTGTCGGCTAGATGGATGAATATGCCGGGATCGTTGACCGCGGCGATGCGCGTGAAAACCGCGTCGGCGATCTCCGCGACGCTGCCGCCATTCTGATAAAACGCGTGAAGCGAGGCGATATCGAAGGCCGGTGTTGTCAAGTTCATGCCATTTCCTCTTCCAGTATTGTCACCGGCCGGTCCCACTGGATCAGCACGACGCAGCCGGTATCGCTCCAGACGGAGTGTTCGGTGCCGGGCGCATTGACGATATAGCTGCCGCGGCCGTAGTCGCCAGCCTCGTCGGATTGCACGCCGTCGAGCACAAGAATGGTTTCCAGCCCCTCATGGCGATGGCGGGGAACGCCGGCGCCGGCTTCGTATTTCAGGAGCGCCACCCCGGCTGGTCGCCCTCGAAGGGGCGGATCCAGTGGATCGTGACCTCGTCGCGAAAAGGCTCGAATTGCAAGTCTTTCCAGCCGCCTAACGTCAGGAGTTCGCGGGTTGATTCAGGCATTGGTCATCCTCTTTGGCGCGATCCCTTCCAGAATGTCGTCCACATGGGCGGTCCAGCCGACGATCGCGCCCTGGGCCCGGATCATGGCGATGGCCGCCGCCTTGAACTCGGGAAAATAGCTCTCCGTCGCCTCTTCGGCGAGCAGGCATTCGTAACCGCGGTCGTTCGCCTCGCGCATCGTCGTCTGGACGCAGACTTCTGTCGTGACGCCGGCAAAGACGAGTTGGCTGACGCCTTTCGCCTTTAGGACGTCCCCGAGTTCGGTTGCATAGAAGGCGCCCTTGCCGGGTTTTTCAATCACCACTTCGCCATCGATCGGCGCCAGTTCGGCAATGATCGCCGTACCCGGCTCGCCTGAAATGAGCACTCGGCCCATAGGGCCGACATCGCCGATCCTGAGCGTCGGATTACCACGGTCGCGCTTGGCGGGCGGCAGGTCGGAGAGATCCGGTTTGTGGCATTCCATCGTATGGATGACCGGCAGGCCGGCATCGCGAAAACCCTGGATGAGGCGTTTGACGTCGGGCACGATCCTGGTGATGCGGCCGACATCGTTGCCGAGGCTGGCGCCAAAACCGCCGGGTTCGGCGAAATCGCGCTGCATGTCGATGACAATAAGCGCTAGTTCCTTGGGTTTCGCCGGGAAGGCGAAGGGTTCTGCCTTGATCTGACCCATCAGTGATGCCCCGCCATATGCGCGCCGATCACGCCGATATCGGCAGCGCGGATCGGCGTCTCATAGACCAGCTTGCCCTCCGAAATCACCATGATGCGGTCCGACATTTCCAGCAGTTCGTCGAGGTCTTCGGAGAGCAGCAGCACGGCGGTGCCGGAGTTTCGGGCGCGCATGATGCGGGCACGGATTTCCGCCACAGCGGAGAAATCGAGGCCGAAGCACGGGTTGGAGACGATCAGCAGATCGACGTCGCCGGTCAGTTCGCGGGCGAGCACGGCGCGCTGTACGTTGCCGCCGGAGAGGGCGGCGATCGGTGAGGAGGACGAGGCGGTCTTCACCTTGAAATCCGAGATCAGCGACGAGGCACGTTTCTTCATCTCGCCCTTGTTCAGCCAGATCGCGTCCTTGCCGTCACCCTTCAGGTCGAAGGTACGGAAGGCGAGGTTTTCGCTGACCGTCATTTTTGGCGCACAGGCGTTCTGCAGCGGCTCTTCCGGGATGAAGCGGACATTGTTCTTGCGGGTCTCCGGTCTCGTCGCGCCGTATGTCTCGCCATTGACGGTCACGCTGCCTCTGTCGGTGGGACGCTGGCCGGCGAGGATTTCGGTCAGTTCCTTCTGGCCATTGCCGGAAATGCCGGCAATGCCGACGATCTCGCCGGAGCGGACCGTCAGGTTGTCGATCTCGATCGTCTTCAGGCCGGAGCGATCCGGCGCCTTGACCTGTTCGACCTTCAGCACGTGCTTGGCCGCGTCGGGCACCGGCAGGCGGCTGTCGAGTTCGGCGAGCTTGACGTCGCCGATCATCATTCCCGCCATGTCGGAGGTGGAGAGTTCGCTGACCTTGCCGGTGCCGACCAGCTTGCCGCGGCGCAGGATCGATACCGCATCGGCGAACTTGGTCACCTCGTGGAACTTGTGGCTGATCATCAGCACGGTCAGTTCGCCGCGTTCGGTCATGCCGCGCACGATGCCGAGCATCTCGTCGGCTTCGGCCGGCGTCAGCACCGAGGTCGGTTCGTCGAGGACGAGGAAGGAGCGGCCGAGATAGAGCTGCTTGACGATCTCCAGCTTCTGCTTCTCGCCGGCCGCCAGTTCGCTCACCGGCCGTTCGAGCGGGATCTGGAAGGGCATGCGCTCCATGAAGGCGGCAAGATCCTTGCGTTCCTTCGCCCAGTTGATCACCGACGGCACGGACGTGCGGCTGATCACCAGGTTTTCGGCGCCGGTCAGCGAGGGAACGAGCGTAAAATGCTGGTAGACCATGCCGAGCCCGTAGGTCGCTGCGTCCTTCGGCGAGGCGACCGAGACTTCGCGCCCATCGACCGAAAGCGAGCCCGACGTGGCGTGGTAGAAGCCCATGATACATTTGACGAGCGTCGACTTGCCGGCGCCGTTTTCGCCGAGCAGCGCATGGAACGAGCCGGCAGGCACGCTGATCGAGACGTTGTCGAGCGCGGTGAACGAGCCGAAACGCATGGTCATGCCGAGCGTTTCAATGCCGACCGCCTTGCCGGCCTTGGGGAGCGGAGTGTCGCGGACGATGCTCATGGCAGCTGGCTCACCAGGTTCGAGGAATTTGAGACGGAGCCGAACACGCCGCCCTGCATCTTGACCATCTTGATGGCAGCCAGATGGTTGCCGTAGTCGGTTGCGCCGCAGCAGTCTTCCAGCATCAGGCATTCGAAGCCGCGGTCGTTCGCCTCGCGCATGGTGGTCGAGACGCAGACATCGGTGGTGATGCCGGTGAGGATGAGGTTCTCGATGCGCTTCTGGTTGAGGATCAGTTCCAGATCGGTGGCGCAGAACGAGCCCTTGCCGGGTTTGTCGATGATCACTTCGCCCTCGATCGGGTAAAGCTCCTCGATAATGTCCCAGCCGGGTTCACCCCTCGTCAGGATGCGGCCGCAGGGGCCGGGATCGCCGATGCCGGCGCCGATGCGCTGCGAGCGCCAGCGCTTGTTGGCGGGCAGATCTGCGAGGTCGGGGCGGTGGCCTTCGCGGGTGTGGATGATGTGGTAGCCCTTTTCCCGCATGGCGGTCAGCACACGCTTGATCGGCTCGATCGGCGCCTGCACCAGCGACAGGTCGTAACCCATGTGATCGACATAACCGCCCTTGCCGCAGAAATCGGTCTGCATGTCGATGATGATGAGGGCGGTATTCTGAGGTCTGAGATCGCCGTTATAGGGCCAGGCATAGGGATCGGCGTCGATATAGCTGAGGGTCTGGCCCGCCAGCGCGGTGGGGGAAAGGCTGTTCATCTGGTCTCTCCAATCGGATGTGGGCCTATTTCGTCAGCGACAGCGCGCCCGGCGCACCGGCCAGCGATCGGGTGGGCGAAGAGGTGGCGATCAGGATGATGAGGGTGAGCACGTAAGGTGCCGCGTAGAACAGGTAGTAGCCCTGCGTGACGCCGACCGATTGCAGGGCGGGGCCGAGCGCGCCGGCGCCGCCGAAGAGGAGGGCCGCGAGGAAGCAGCCGATCGGGTTCCAGCGGGCGAAGATGACCAGCGCCACGGCCATCAGGCCTTGGCCGGAGGAAATGCCTTCGTTCCAGGAGCCGGGGTAATAGAGCGACAGATAGGCGCCGCCGATCGCCGCAAGCGAGCCGCCGACGGCCGTCGCCAGAAGGCGGACGCGGTCCGGGCTGATGCCCATGGCGCGGGCGGCATCGGTGCTGTCCCCGACGACGCGCAGGATCAATCCCATGCGGGTGTTCCTGAACGCCCACCAGAGGAACAGCGCCAGCGCGGCGCCGATGAAGAACAGGACGTTGATGTTCAGCGCCGCCTGAACCTGCGGCACAGCCGACCAGCCGCCGAGCGGGATGGAGGGCAGTTTCGGCGCCACCGGCTGGATGAAGGACTTGCCGAGGAAAAGGCGAGGCCAAGGCCGAACTGCATCATGGCGATGCCGATGGCGATGTCGTTGACCTTGGGCCATTTGCAGATCCAGCCGTGGATCGTGCCGAAGATGGCGCCGGTCGCCATGGCGGCCAGCACGCCCAAGGTCGGCGAACCGGTCATGACCGCCACCGCGTAAGCCGTCATGGCGCCGAAGACCAGCGTGCCTTCCAGTCCGAGATTGATGCGGCCGGAGCGTTCGGTGATCGTCTCGCCGAGCGAAACGAAGATGAAGGGCGTGGAGACGCGGATGGCGCCAGCAAAGATCGCCAGCGGCACGCCCCAGAGGCCGATACCTGTATCTTCCATCGGTCAGCTCCTTTTCCAGAGGTCGGGATTGAAGATCTTGAAGCGGCCGTAAAAGGTCTCGCAGAACAGGATGACGATGAAGAGCGTGCCCTGCAGCACCAGGACGGTGGCATCCGGAAGACCCATGCGCCGCTGGATCAGGCCACCCGAGGCGGAGATGCCGCCGAGCAGAATGGCGATCGGGATGATCGCCAGCGGGTTGTGCCGGGCGAGGAAGGCGACGAGGATGCCGGTGTAACCGTAGCCGGCGGCAAGCGAGGCATTGGCGCTGCCCTGCACCGCCGCGACCTCGATCATGCCCGCCAGGCCTGCAAAACCGCCGGCAATCGCGGTGAAGCCGACGATCAGCTTGCCGACCGGCAGGCCTTGAATCTGTGCGGCGCGGACATTGCCGCCGGCGATGCGGGCCGCAAAGCCAAAGCTGGTGATCTCGATCAGCACCCAGGAGAGAATGCAGGCGACGACGCCGATGACGAGGCCCCAGTGCACGTCCATGCCGGGGATCTGGCCGAGCATGTAGTCCTTCGGCAGGGTTTGGTCGAGGGCTTGTTGAGGCTCGCGGGATCGCGCAGCAGTCCTTCGACGAACTGGTTCATCAGGGCGATGGCGATATAGGCTAATAGCAGCGAGGAGATCGTTTCGTTGACGCCGCGGTAGTGGCGCAGGAGGCCCGCAAAGCCGATCCAGATGCCGCCAACGATCATGGCGGCGATTGCCATGAATATGAACAGCACGATCGGCGGCACGATGCCGACAAAGGGCATGGCGCTGGCCGCAGCCGCGACGCCGCCGAGCACGACCGCGCCTTCCGCGCCGATGATGACGAGGCCGAGCCGCGCCGGCAGCGCGACGCAGAGTGCGGTCAGCAGAAGGGGGCGGCGCGGGAAAGGCTGTTCTGGATCGAGAACCAGCTTCCGAAACCGCCCGTATACATGAGCTGGAAGAGGGTGAGCGGCGACTTGCCGACCGCCAGGATGAAGAGAGAAAAGCGCCAGGCCGATCAGGATCGCCACGAGCCCGATCGCCACGGGCTCAGCCCGTCGCGCCAACCATTCGAGGAGGGGACGGAGCGAAGCACCCCTCCCCGCTGCTATCGATAGTCCGGGATCGTTTGCTTCGACCGTCATGGCGCTTCTCCTTCGCTCCAGGTCAGGACGTCGATCCGACGACGCCCTCGACCAGATAACCCATGCTTTCGAGTTCGATCGCATCCTCGGCAAAGGCGGTGCCGGCGGTGACGACGACATTGCCCTTGTTGTCCTTGATCGGGCCCTTGAAGACCGAGAACTTGCCGGACATGATCTCGGCAAGCGTTGCCTCGAACTTCTTGCGACCCTCGGCTGAGACGGCCGGTCCGAGCGGGCTCATCTTGACAAAGCCGTCCTTCAGGCCGCCGCGGACGAAATTGCCAAGCTTGCCGCCACTCTGGGCCGTCTTGATGAAGTTGGTATAGACATTGCCCCAGGCCCATTCGGCGCCGGTCAGGTATTTGTCCTTGGCGAGCGCGCTCTGGTTAGCGTGGTAGCCGCAGACGAAGGCTCCACGGCCGGCAGCCGTCTCGACCACGACCTTCGGGCTGTCCACATGGCAGGTGATGACGTCGGCGCCCTGGTCGATCAGCGCGTTGGTGGCTTCGGCCTCCTTGACGGCGAGCGACCATTCGCCGGTGAAGATCACCTGGCAGGTAATTGTCGGATCGACGGAGCGCGCGCCGAGCAGGAAGGAATTGATGTTCTGGACGACTTGCGGGATCGGCTTGGCGGCAACGAAGCCGATCTTCTTGCTCTTGGTCGCGTAACCGGCGGCAATGCCGTTGAGATACTGGCCCTGGCCGATATAGCCGAAATAGGAGCCGGTATTGGCCGGATGCTTGCCCTCGGTCCACAGGCCGCCGCAATGACGGAACTGTGCTTTCGGATATTTCGCGGCCATGGCCAGCATATGGGGGTCGAAGTAGCCGAACGAGGTCGGGAACAGCAGCGTGGCGCCGTCGAGGTTGATCATCGATTCCATGGTCTTCTGGACATCGACGGTTTCCGGAACGTTTTCCTCCTCGACCAGCGTGATGCCCGGCATCTTTTTGATGACGGCCGCACCCTCGGCATGCGCCTGATTATAGCCGTAGTCGTCCTTGGGGCCGACATAGATGAAGCCGACGGTCAGCGCGGTCTGGGCCATGGCCGGCGAGCCGATCAGGCCGGGCATGGCACCGGCGGCCAGGCCGGCAGCGGAAGCCTGGAGAAAATTGCGGCGGTTCATGGGAAGGAGTTTGGTCATCGGAATGCTCCTTGCGGCGCTTGGCCGGTTTCGAACGAGTACAGAAAAGTGCATGCAATGCGCATGCCAGAATTCAACCTGTTGTTATTGCGCTCGAATTTTTCCCGATGAAAAAGCGGAGATGGAAAGTGCATACAGATTCATCGCCTTTCCGCTTAACAAATAATCAATAATTATTATTTGTTCAGTAATCTCGCAGCCGGGGCAATACGGCAATTGACGGGGAGTTTTCCGGCGTCCGAAAGCTGAAAACTACCAATGTCTTGCCGGCGTCATTTGACTTATCGAATCCGGAACGGCATCTGTATGCAGGTTGTGAGAGTTGAGTAGAATCGTCCCGTGAAGCAGGTCAGGCGCAGAGAAGTGATCCGTACCGGAACCACCGTCGAACAGATGGTGCGCGCCATCGCAGACATGATCGTCACGGGAGCCATCCTGCCGGGCGAGAAGCTCGACGAGATTTCGCTCGCGTCACGTTTCGAAGTGTCCCGCACGCCGGTGCGCGAGGCTCTGCGCGAACTTGGGGCCATGGGCCTGGTCGGGCGCGAGCCGAACCGCAGCGCCGTCGTCACCAACGTGACTGGGACCTATCTGCACTCGATGTTCGAGGCGATGGCCGAGCTCGAAGGTATTTGCGCGCGACTGTCGGCGGAGCGGATGACGGTCGATGAGCGGCGCGCCCTGGAGCTCGAACATCGCGGCTCGATGCGGCTGGTGCACGCCGGTGCCGAGGAAGAATATGCGGCGCACAATACCGAATTCCACACAAGGCTTTATCGCGGCGCCCATAACGACCACGTCTTCGAGATGGTGACCCAGACCCGGGCGCGGCTCGCGCCCTTCCGCCGGGCGCAGTTCCGCCTGCCGGGGCGTCTTGCGAAATCCTATGAAGAGCACGACCAGATCGTCACCGCGATCATCCGCGCCGACACGGTTGCAGCAGGGCAGGCGGCCTATTCGCATGTCGAGATCGTCAGCGACGCCAGCGCGGTGTTTGCGACGGCTGGGGAATAGCGCCAGTCAACGTCGCGACCTCTTTTGCAGACAGCACTTTTGGCCGCGCGGATGAAAATCCGGCGGTTGCGTTCTGTGGGAATGGGGCAGGCGGGGTATTTGGGGGTATTGGGTATTCAGGCTTTCCGCCTGCCCCGGCCGTTTTTGGCGTTTTCGGGGATTTCCGAGCCCCCGTCCATCGCTTTATCGACCATCACCGGAAACCGGACCCTTGCGAGCCGGATGATGCGGCCGGTTCGCGAACCCGGTTTCCCATCCGATGACGAGGAGGATTATGCGGGCGGTTGCGGGGGCGGGGATGGAGGGGACGACGTAGGCGGGCAAGTGCTTGAATGCAGGACGAAGAATTTTTAGGAATACCGAAAACGTCCCCCGTTTCGTGTCGTAAGCCCCTCATCCGCCTGCCGGCACCTTCTCCCCGCAAGCGGGGCGAAGGGGATATGCCGCACCCTATCCGTCCCTCTCCGTGGGTGAATAGGCCACGTCCCCTCTCCCCGCATGCGGGGAGAGGGTTAGGGTGAGGGCGAACGTACCGGCAAATGCCTGACGCCGCGGGGAAATCACGCCAAACTCACTTCGACCGTGCCGAATAAAACACCTGCGGTTCGTAGGCGAAATCCTTGTCGAAGGGATAGGTCGGCTTCAGCTTGCGGTGGCGCTCCAGGCGCTCGACGAACTGATCGACGACGCCCGGTGACAGGGCCATCAGGTTCGGGTTGGCGATCGGCGCCAGTTCCGGGAGAGATAGCCCGATTTCACGACGATGATCTTTGCGCCGTTCGGGTCGAGGCCGAGGCGGGTGAAATCGGCGATGTAGTGATAGGGGCGGCGCTTGGCCGAGAGGACCAGTTCGATGCCGTCGATGGCGACTACGGCCTGCCGGTCGGCAAGGTCGGATGTTTCGTGGAGGAACTGCACCTTGACCCTGGCCTTCACCGGCTTGCTGCCGATCGTGTCGAGCGAAGCGCCGATCGAAAGATCGAGTTCGGCACCGATGCCGGCCGCATAGCAGGCGTCGGTCGCCGCCTTGTCGGCGATGCCGGCGAAGACGACGCCGGTTGCCTTCTTCTCGATCAGGTCGGCCAGCACCTCGGCACGGTCGCCGACGCCGCCGCCGGTCGGGTTGTCGCCGGATTCGGCGAGCACGACCGGGGCGGTCTTGGCGGCGATCGCCCTATCGACGCATTCCTGGATCGAGCCGGTCTCGCAGCCGAACACGAATTTTTCGCGCGCATCCCAATAGGCTTTTGCGACGCGCTTGGCTTCGCGTTCGAGGACCGCGCGGTCGGTGCCGGTCATGATCGCGGCGGCGGTGCCGCGCGGCTCGTCGGCCCAGACGTAGCCGACCATCAGCGAGGCATCCCAGACACCGTCGCTCGCATCGATTTCCGGCATCATCTCGTAGAGGCTCTTGGCCGGCTCATCGACGGTCGAGGTGCGTTCGCCGGGCAGCACGACCGGGATCGGCGCCCAGAGCAGGACCGGCTTGACGCCGGTCTTGAGGCTCTCGACCAGCATCTTAACCGAGCGGCGCATGGTTTCTTCCACGTCGATATGCGGCGCGGTGCGGTAGGTGGAATACATGTCGAGCGCGTCGATGATCCGCTGGCTGACATTGCCGTGCAGGTCGTAGCTGGCCGAAACCGTGCAGTCCGGGCCGACTAGGTCGCGGGCGGCGGTGATCCAGTCGCCCTCGGCATCTTCCATGCCCTGTACGTACATGGCGCCGTGCATGGCAAGATAGAGGCCGTCGAGCGGCAGAAGCGGCTTCAGGCGGTCGAGGAACTCGGCCTTGAAACGCTCATAGGTCGAGCGGGAGACCGGGCCGCCGGCAATCGCGCGGCAATGGATGGTGGGCAGGAACTCGGCATCGTAATCCTTGAGGAAGGCGAAATAGGGGCTGCCGTCAGGTCCTCGCCGCGCACGATGCGGAAATCCTTCTCCTCGTTGAGGACGGGATTGTAGGTGCTGCATTCGATATGGATGCCGCCGACAGCGATACGCATGGGAAAACCTCAGTTTGAGTTGGGGCCGATCAAAAAATTATGGGCTGCGATGCTGGCAGCACCCCGCGCCCAGACATCGCCATCGACGCGCTTGATGCGGATCGGCGTCTGGCCGGCGTAACGCGGCAGCACGTTGGTTTCGATCGCCTGGTTGACCACCGTGCCGAACAGCCCGTCGAAAGAACCTTCGACATGAGTGATCAGGATCATGCCGGGATCGTTCATCTGGATCAGGTTGGCGATGGCGAGGCCGAGCGCGGAGCCGGCCCGGTGCAGGATGCGGATCGCGGCGGCATTGCCGGTCGAGGCCTCGTATTCGATATCCGACAGCGAGGTGCATTCCAGCCCCTCGGTCCGGGACATTTCCTTGATCGCCTTCATGGAGGAGACGGTATCGAGGCAGCCGCGCTTGCCGCAGCGGCAGGGGAGCCGCCGGGCTCGATGGTGCAATGGGCGATTTCGCCGGCGCCGCCGTGGTTGCCGCGATAAAGTTTGCCGTCGATGAAATGGGCGCAGCCGATGCCGTCGCCGAGCGAGACGACGCTGAAGCTCTGGATTTCGCGGGCGCTTCCGAACAGCTTTTCGCTGACCGCGACCGCCTTCGCATCGTTCTCGATGAAAGTCTCGACGCCGGAACGTTCGCGGATGATCTTTGCAAGCGGCACGTCCTGCCAGCCGAGCAGGGTGGATTGCACGCAATTGGCCTGGGATTCATCGACGAAGCCCGACAGCGCCACGCCGATGCCCGAGAGCTTTTCCCTGGCGTCCGGATGCGCTGCAAGAAGGCTCGGCAGGCCCTCGGTGATCGCCTCGGCGATCACATGCGGATCGCGCGAAAGCGGCGTCGGCTGCCGGGCGATGATCTTGCCGTTCAAGTCGCTGAGGATCATCGGCGCCGGGTCTTCTAGCAGCGAGATGCCGACGAAGAAGGCGCATTCCGGATGCAGGTCGAGCCTGACCGACGGGCGGCCTTGGCCATAGACCGTCTCGGTTTCGTGCAGCACGCCGAGGTCGATCAGGTCGCGGGCGATGCCGCTCATCGCCGCTTTGCTCAAGCCAAGCAGGTTCGCCATCTCGGTGCGGCTGAGCGGGCCGGACTCGCTGATGACGCGCACGAGCCTGGCGCTGGGAGGAGGTGAGCAAGGCGTTCAAGGCGGCCGATTTCTGTTGGTGAATGTCGCTTGACACTAAGTTCAGAAAATGAACAAATCAACGCCAATAAATTATAAAAATGATCTAAGGCGGCAACGTCCGCCCTCATGTCAACAAAACCAAGGGTGAACAACCATGACCATGTTTCTGAAAAATCGTCATTTCGCGCTTGCCTGCGCGGTTGCGGGCAGCCTCGTGTTTCCGTTTGCCGCCGGTGCGGCGACGCTCAACGTGATGCAGACGGAAGCCCCGCGCTCCATGGATCCGGGCGACCAGACCGCGACCTATACCGCAGCGCTGCTCGACCCGATGTACGAAGGGCTGGTCAAGCGCGATCCCGATCTGTCGCTTAAACCCGCGCTTGCCACCGAATGGTCTGCGGACGCTTCCGGCCTCGTCTGGACCTTCAAGCTGCGTCCCGGCGTCAAGTTTCATGACGGCACGGCTTTCGACGCCGACGCCGTGGTCAAGAATTTCGCCCGTCATCTCGACACCAAGCGTGGCCTTGCCGCCAGCGGGCGCCTTCGCACCTTCCTCGAAGGCGTCACCGCCGTTGATCCGATGACCGTGCAGTTCAAGCTGAAGACCCAGTATCCTGCTTTCATTGCGCTCCTGTCGACCGCCCCTGCCTGATGGTCAGCCCGACTGCCGATGCGGCCGGCACGGTCGGTTCCAAGGCTGTCGGCACCGGCCCCTACAAGCTGCAGGAATACAAGTCCGGCGAATACGTGATCCAGGCCAAGAACACCGAATGGTGGGGCGGTGCGCCGAAGGGCGAGGACCAGATCAAATGGACCTGGACGGCCGAGCCTTCGGTGATGAACATGGCGCTGCAGACCGGTGATGCCGACGTCATCAACCCGTTCCCGGCCGCCTTTGCCCCGCAGGTCAAGGCGAACCCGGAGATGAAGCTCTCGACGACCGACGGTTCGGCCGTGTTCTGGGTGTCGCTCAACACCAAGCTGAAGCCGCTCGACGACGTGCGCGTCCGCCAGGCGCTGAACTACGCGACCGATCGCGACGGCATCGTCAAGGCGTTCATGAACGGTTATGCGACGCCGGCGAACTCGCCGCTTGCTCCGGTCACCCCGGTTACGACAAAACGCTCAACCCCTATCCGTACAATGTCGAGAAGGCGAAGCAGCTGCTGAAGGAAGCCGGTTATCCCGACGGTTTCGCCATGTCCACCATCGTGCAGGAGCAGGAATCGCGGATCGGCGAACTGCTGCAGGCGATGTGGGCCAAGGCCGGCGTCAAGCTGGACGTGCGCAAGATGGAAGGTGGCGTCTGGTCGAAGGCGGCCTTCCAGGATCCGGCCGGCAAGGAGAAGGACAATATCGGCTCGTCGATCGCCTCCTGGTCGTCAGGCGTCAACGGCGCCGACCTGCAGTTCCGCCCGCTCTACTACACGAAGAGCGCGTCGCCCGCCGGCGCGAACCTCGGCTTCTTCTCCGATGCCAAGCTTGACGAACTGATCGACAAGGCTGCCTCGACGCTCGACGAAAAGGCGCGCAACGCGATCTATGTCGGCGCCCAGAGACAAGTGAACGAGCAGGCTCCGCATGTTCTGCTCTATACCAAGCAGGACCTGTTTGCGACGCGCGCCAGCGTCAAGGGCACCTGGGTGATCCCCGGCGGCCTGATCGTCGTCAAGGACGCCAAGAAGCAGTAGGATCGTGCCACGACGGCGGGTGGAGAAATCCGCCCGCCGTTTCCTTTTCAGTGAATGAGGCCCCGCCGGGGCCTCGAGAGACAGCAGGCGGATGAAAGCCTATATCACCAAGAAACTGCTGGCCCTGCCGCTGATCCTGATCGGCGTGTCGCTGCTGGTCTTCGTGGCCATCCGCGCGCTGCCGGGCGATCCGGCGCGGCTGATGGCGGGACCCGAGGCAACGCAGGAAGCGGTCGACAACATGACCGTCCGGCTCGGCCTCGACCGCAGCCTGCCGGCGCAATATGCGTCTTTTGCGTATGGGGCGGTGAGGGGCGATCTCGGCATGTCCATCAAGTCGAAGCTGCCGGTCGTCGATGAGATCGCCGAGCGCCTGCCGTTCACCATCGGGCTGGCGATCACCGCCTACCTGATCGCCATCGGAATCGGCGTGCCGGCCGGGATGATCGCCGCGATCTACCGGCATGGCTGGCCGGACCAGTTCGTGATGATCCTTGCCATCGCCGGAGCCTCGATCGCCAATTTCTGGCTGGCGCTGATGGCGATGAATACGTTTTCCGTCCAGCTCGGCTGGCTGCCGCTGCTCGGCGCCGCATCCTGGAAAAGCTTCATCCTGCCGTCGATCACGTTGGCCGTGCTGCCGACCGCGGTCATCGCCCGCATGACCCGTTCCAGCATGATCGAGGTGATGAGCCAGGATTATATCCGCACGGCTTACGCCAAGGGCGTCCTGCCGAGGAACATCTACTGGAGCCATGCGCTGCGCAATGCGCTGCTGCCGATCATCACTATCGTGGGCTTGAATTTCGGCAGCCTGATGGGGGCGCTGTCGTGACCGAATCGGTCTTCAACTGGCCGGGCATCGGACGTTTCCTCGTCGATGCGGTGCGTTACCGCGACTATCCCGTCATCCAGGGCGTGACCCTCGTCGCCGTCACCGGCGTGGTTGTCATCAATTTCCTAGCGGAAATGCTGATCGCCTTCCTCAATCCGAAGATAAGGTTCGACTGATGGCCTCCGTTGACACCGATATCGCTGCGCGCCGGCCGGCGGTCTACCGGGGACTGCGCTGGATGGCGACCCATCGCAGCATCACGCTCGGCGGCTTCCTGATCGGCATCATCCTGGCTGCGGCAATCTTCGCGCCGCTGATCGCGCCGGCCGATCCCTATATGCAGGACCTGCTGGCGACCATGGAACCGCCGTCGTTCGCGCATCCCTTCGGCACCGACGACAACGGCCGTGACATCTTTGCCCGGGTCATTTTCGGGGCGCGCATTTCCCTGGCTGAAGTTGTCCTGGCAGTCGGGCTGGCGGTTCTGGTGGGCGTGCCGCTCGGGATCCTGTCCGGCATGAGCGGCCGTTATATCGACCAGGCGATCATGTGGACGATGGACATCCTGTTTGCCTTTCCGGGGATCGTGCTCGCCATCCTGATCGTCAGCGTGCTCGGCTCAAGCCTGATCAATCTCCTGATCGCCATCGCGATTTTCTCGGTACCGGTCTACGCCCGCCTCAGCCGCAACCTGACGCTTGGCCTCAAGGGCATGGATTATGTCGAAGCCGCCGTCTCGCTTGGCATTTCGCGCCGCCGCATCATGAGCCACTATATCCTGCGCAACGCGATCGGGCCGATCATCGTGCAATCGACGCTGACCGCCGGCACCGTCATTCTGTCGGCCGCAAGCCTGTCGTTCCTCGGACTCGGCGCCCAGCCGCCGCTTCCCGAGTGGGGGCGATGATGAGCGACGGCCGCAATTATCTCGGCCTCAACATCTGGATGTCGCTGTTTCCGGGGCTTGCGATCATGATTACCGTGCTCGGGTTCAACATTCTCGGCGACGGTCTTCGCGACCTTCTGGATCCGCGCAAATGAGCACCGCCGCCTCACACCGCACGACAGGCCAAGTCGGGCCGGCAAGGCCGGTCTTCTGCGTCGATATCGGCGGGTCGTTCATGAAATTCGCAGTCTCGCCGGAACCCGGCGCGCTGGTGCCGCTTGAAAAGGTGGCGACGCCTGCCGCCGACTGGCAGGTACTTGGCGCCTCGCTTTCGGCGCTGATCGAGCGGAACGGCCATGCTGGCGATCCGGCTTCGCCGCTGGCGCTGTCGATTGCCGGCCTCATCGATCCCCGCAACGGCATTGCGACCTCGGCCAATATTCCCTGCATTACCGGACGGCGGATCGGCGACGAACTGTCGGCGATCCTCGGACGGCCGGTACTGGCTGCCAATGATGCGGATTGCCTGACGCTCGCCGAAGCCAACGAGGGCGTCGGGCGCGGCCATTCGGTGGTCTTCTGCGCCATCATGGGCACCGGCATCGGCGGGGGCCTGGCGATCGACGGACGGCTGGTGCGCGGGGCTGGCGGCGTCACCGGCGAATGGGGCCACGGGCCGATCCTCAACACCAGTGTCGAACTCGATGGCGAGACGATCCGGATTCCGCGCTTTTCCTGCGGCTGCGGGCAGGCGGGCTGCGTCGATACGGTCGGCGGGGCACGCGGGATCGAGCGGCTGCATCATTTCCTGCATGGCTGCGAGGAGACGAGTTATCGTATTCTCGAGGATTGGCAGGCGGGCGAGGCGAAGGCCGTCAGGACCGTCGCCGTCTATCTCGAACTGATCGCCGATCCGTTGGCGCTGTCGGTCAATCTCACCGGCGCGTCGATCGTGCCGGTCGGCGGCGGGCTTGCTTCGGTCACGCCGCTCATCGATGCGCTCGACCGGGCGGTACGCAGGCGCATCCTCAACCGGTTCGATCACCCGCTGGTGACACCGGCGCTGCGGCAGGAGGATGGCGGGCTTGTCGGCGCCGCGGTGCTCGGTCATCAGAGCGCCGTCCCCGGTCATCAAAGCGCCATCCCGGGCCGCGAAAGCGTCGTGGACGGCCGCCAAAGTGCCGGTCAATAGGAAGACTATCATGTCCATTCTGCTCGAAGTCTGCGTCGATAGCCCGGAGGGCCTTGCAGCCGCGATCGCCGGGGAGCGAACCGGATCGAACTCTGCGCTGCCCTCGACGTCGGCGGCCTGACGCCGCCGCCCGGCATGATCGCGCTTGCCGCCACCGCGCCCATCCCGGCCTATGTGATCATTCGGCCGCGCGCCGGAAGCTTCGTCTACGACGCCGACAACGAGGCGGCTATGATGGCGGATATCCATGCGGTGCGGGGGCGGGTCTCGCAGGCGTCGTGATCGGTGCGAGCCGTCCGGACATGACGCTCGACATGCCCTTGCTCAAGCGGCTTATGGCGCATTCGCAAGGGCTCGGCGTCACGCTTCATCGCGCCTTCGATCTGGTGCCTGATCCGTTCGAGGCCCTGGAACAGGCGATCGAACTCGGCGTCGAGCGCATCCTGACCTCGGGCCTCAAGGTCAGCGGGCCGGATGGGATCGAGATGTTGAAGATGCTGGTGGAGCGGGCTGGGGACAGGGTGTCGATCATGCCCGGTGGCGGCATCAACCTTGCGACCGTCGAGCGGGTGGTCCAGGGAACCGGCGTGCGCGAAATCCACAGTTCCTGCCGCCGGCCCGTCGAGAGCATGGACGAGCGTGCCATTGCCTTCGGTTTCCAGGCGCCGGTCTCTCACGAGACGAGCAGTGAGATCGTCCGAAAAATGCGCGGCCTGCTGGATGGGCTCGGCTCGGCGCGGGGCTGACCTTCAGGCGTCTGCCGATCAGCAAGCACGACTTTACGGCAGGCCGTCGAGGGGAAGACGGCCTGCCGCTTAGCAGTCTGGGAGGAATGTCATGAAATCGAGGAGGTATGCACTTTCAAGTCTACGGACAACCGCCGTTCGTCCGCTCATGCACTGTCATTTCACTGCTATGCGTATGCTATTTCACTGTCATGCGCAGAGGCTGCGGAGTGCTTCGTGCTTCTTGATTTCGATGCAACGAATGCTCCGCAGTTTGATAAGGCCGGCCGCGCGGAGTTTTGCGAAAACGCGCGACACCGTTTCGATCGTCAGGCCTAAATAGTCGGCTATATCCAGCCGTGTCATGGGTATGTCGAAATGTTCCAGCCCGCCCTGGCGTTCCGCCATATCGACGAGGAAGCCGGCGATCCGTTCCACCGCCGTCTGGCGGCCGATCATCATAATGTGTTCCTGAGCGCGCAGCATGCCGCGCAGCGCCAGCGAGAGAAGTTCCGGCAAGGCCTGGTCGTTGGCGCTGCGGTTGATGGCGCGCAGTCCGGTCGGGGCGATGGCTTCGGCGAAGAAGCTGTGGATGCGGTCCGCCTCGAACCCGAAAGTTTCGCCGGCCAGATGGAAAGCGATGACCTGCCTCCGTCCGTCCGAGAGCAGGCGATAGATCCGCACGGCACCGAATTCGACGTGATAGAAGGTCCCAGCCTTGTCGCCGGGGGCGTAGATTTCCGCGCCGGCATTGTAGGTGGTAACGGAATTGGCCCGGAGGAGACCCGCGGCCGGAGACGGGATCACGATCTGGCTCTTGGCGAGCTCCAATTTCGTGGCATGAGCGGCTGCGGTATGCATCTTCACGTCTCCCTTGCTGTGATCTGAAGATGCCAGAAGACGTGCAGGGAAAAATTCGTTTGTATCACTAGGGGAATTTACGTAGCGGCGGCGGGTGGATAGCGGTGAACGTATGTTAGGCCGCGACCACGAGGCTTTTGACGAGACCCAGAAGATCGGCGCCGTTGAATGGCTTGGTGAGGCTGAGAACCGGGCCGAGTTCGCCTTCGATCGGCGGGGACATGCCGTCCGTCAGAAGGATCACCGCCTGACCCGGCTGCAGCAGCTGCCGCCGGGCATCGTTGCAGGAGCGTAGCGCCTGATCGTCGATGATCACGCAAAGCGTCGGGCTTATGGTGACACTGCCCTTGCGCCAGGATTCGTGAGCCTCGACGCGGTAACCCTCAACTTCGAGAGCGAAGGTCAACGACTGCCTGAGACCGAGATCGGGCGCGATGACGACTATGTTTCCCGATTGTGATAACACCAAACTTCCCGCGCGGGTGGGGCAGCCGGAGGGCTGTCTAGATCGAACATCTAGGTCCTGAACGGGGGTACGCGCTTTGCGATAGATCAAGAAATTTTCAATTAATTCCCTGAGGCGTTCAATGGGGGCCGAAACCGGCGGCGATTGCCATGCGAACGAGCTGCGGCAGGCTCTTCGCCTTCATCTTGGCCATGACGTTGGCGCGGTGCACCTCGACCGTGCGGGGGCTGATGTCGAGATCGTAGGCGATCGACTTGTTCGGCAGGCCGGCGACGACCGCTGCCAGCACCTGCCTCTCCCGATCGCTGAGGCTTTCGAGGCGTGTCTGGACATCGGCCAGTTCGTCCGTGTCGAGCATTTTGTCCGACAGCAGCTCGGCGGCCCGCTGGATCGCTTCGATGATGACCGTGTCGCCGAAAGGCTTTTCGATGAAATCGACGGCGCCTGCCTTCATCGCCTCCACGGCCATCGGCACGTCGCCATGGCCGGTGATGACGATGGAGGGAATGCCGGCGCGGCTGGTGGTCAATTTGCGGATCAGGCTCGACCCCGGTCATGTCCGGCATTCTGAGGTCGGTGACCAATACGCCGTTTCTGATGCTCGGCGCGAACTGCAGGAAGGACGAGGCCGTCTCGTGCATGCGCACGGCAAAGCCGTTCATGGTCAGCATGAAGGAGAGGGACTTTCTGACCGGCTCCTCGTCATCGACGATATGGATCGTATAGTCAGCCGTCGGCATGCTCGCGTTCCTCCTTGTCGATCGGGAGGGTGAAACGGAACGTCGCTCCCCCGCCGCATTGCGCGTCACCGTCATCTCGCCGCCATGCGCTTCGACGATGCGCTTGGAAATGGAAAGTCCTATCCCCATGCCACCGGCTTTCGTGGTGGTGAACGGCGAAAAGCTGCTCGGCGATCTCTCCGGGAATGCCGGGGCCGGTATCCTGGACGATCACCTCGATCATGTCTTCGTCCTGCTGGCGGGTGCGGATGACCAGTTCCCGCTGTTGACAGTCGCGCATTGCCTCGACGGCGTTGCGCATCAGGTTGGTCAGCACCTGCTGGACCTGGATACGGTCAACGATGACCATTTCGGGCCCTTGCGCGAAATCGAAAACCGTCCGGACACCTTTTTCGCGCGAACCGACCAGCGCAAGCGCACCGGCTTCCTCGACAAGACGGCGGATGTTCTCCGAAGCCTTGTCCGTCTCGCCCTTGGTTACGAATTCCCGCAGATGCTTGATGATCTGGCCTGCCCGGAGCGACTGGTTCGCCGTCTCTTCCAGCGCTTCGCGCATGCGCACCGCGACGGTCTCGTCCAGGTCGCGCAGAAGGCGGGCGCAGCCATGCACGTAATTGGCGATCGCCGAGAGCGGCTGGTTCAATTCGTGGGCAAGGGTCGATGCCATTTCGCCCATTTCGTTGAGGCGGGCAAGCCGCGCGAGCTCTCCCTGAATCTCCTGCAGGCGTGCAGCGGATTCCTCCCGTTCCGTCAGATCCCGCACGAAGCCGGTGAAGAAGGTTTCCCCGCCGGTATGGGTCTCGCCGACCGCAAGCTTCATCGGGAAGGTCGAGCCGTCCTTGCGGCGTCCGACGACCACGCGGTCCATGCCGATGATCCGCTTTTCGCCGGTCCTCAGATACCGTTCCATATAACCGTCATGTTCGCGGTGATAGGGTTCCGGCATCAGCATGCGCAGGTTCTGGCCGATCACCTCATCCTCGCCATAGCCGAACTGACGGATCGCCGCAGCATTGAAGGAAACGATCGTCCCGTCCCTTGTGCTGACGATGCTGGCATCGAGAACGGTATCGAGGACGGAGCGAAGATGCGCTTCGCGGGAAGCGGCTTTCGCCTGGGCTTTTTCGATCGCCTTGCGGGCAGAGTGAAGGATTTCGCCGACCAGTGCGATTACCACGCCGACGATGCCGATCATGGCCATTTCCGAAAAATTGGCCCCCGCGGTGTCAACTCCTTGATGACGTAGGCTGCCAGAACGGAAAGGGCCACCGTGAAAAGCGAGGCCCGCATGCCACCGATGAGGGCGGCCATGAGGATCGGCGGAATGAAGAACGTGAAGGGTGCCCTGTCGTCGAGGATGCCATGCAGCGCGTAGCGCAGCACGAAGGCAACCAGCACCCCGAAGGTCGCGATACAGTAAACCTCCGCGGCGGAGAACCGACGGCTCAAGAAAGACTGAATATACTCATCCTTCTTATCGGCGATCGTCCTGGGTGCCATGATGCTTACCCGAAGCCGATCGTCTGCAGGAGGAGTGCCATTCCCTTGCGCATGTGAAACCCGACAGCCTGTCCCTAAACGGGTTCTAGCATGAGCGCGGACGCGGCGTCCAATGGCGGGACCCTTCGTGACTCAAAAACATAGCGTTTGCAGGTTTTCCAATGTCCGGGGCGAAAGCGCGATACGGTGTCCGGGGGCTGCAAAAGCGGCGCCGGCGGCTCCGCTTCTGCAGCCGGGGAGGGCGGGGTCGCTCACTGCTGCGGGATATTGGCGACCTTGACGTAGTTGGCCCAGGCCGCGACCTCCTTTTCCAGGTATTCCTGGCCTTCCTCGGGCGTCGAGACGAACACGTCGCCGCCCTGGTCGGTCACGAATTTCTTCACGTCTTCCTGGGCGAGAACTTCCTTGGTCCAGCCGTTGATCTTGTTGACGATATCCTTGGGCGTCGCGGAGGGCACCATCATCGCGAACCAGCCGACCTGGTCCATCGGGTAACCGGCTTCCGTCATGGTCGGAACGTCGGGCGCACCGGGAATGCGCTTGGCGGAACTGACAGCCAGCAGGCGATAGCGGCCTTCGCGAAGCTGCGACAGGGAGAAGACCGGATCCTGCGCGGCAAAGGCCATGGCGCCGCTCAAGATGTCGTTCATCGATCGGCGCTGCTCTTGTAGGCGACCTCGACCGTTTCGAGACCGGCTTCCTGCTTGTAGATGGCGGCGAGCACCTTGCCGGACGTGTTGTTGATGGCGTAGCTGGCGTTCGAGCCTTGCTTTTTCAGGTATTCGGTCAGTTCCTTCATGGTCGTGATCGGGCTTGATACCGGAACGGCGATCATGTGCGGCTGCTTGTTGACGGTGGCCGCGACCTGCAGGTCCTTCACCACGTCGAAGGGCGGCGTCTTGAACATGTGCATGTTGCCGGCAACGGCGCTGCCGGTGTGGAAGAAGATCGTGTAGCCATCCGGCTTGGAGCGCGTGACGTACTGGCCGGCGATATTGCCGCCGGCGCCGGGCTTGTTTTCGACGATGATGGTGGCGCCGGAAACCTTGGCGATTTTCTCGGCGAAATAACGGACGATGACGTCAGCGCCGCTGCCGGCCGGGAAGGCGCAGATCATGCTGATGGTCTGGTTCGGATAATTCGCCTGGGCCGCAGCCGGCGGAAGGCCGAAGGCGCAGCCCGCGACGGCGACCGATGCGGCGAGCATGAAGCGACGAGTGATAGTCTGCATAATTTCCTCCCATGGATGACCTGGTCTTGCAGTGACGCTGGTCAGCCGCGCCTCCCCGATGCGGCCTCATACGATAATGTATAATTATATTTGATTTAATCAACTGTTCTGGATAGAAAACCCTTCACGCAGAAACGCGTTTCGGGAGAGGAAAACATGACCGCCAATACGACCACGCAAGCCGCCGCCGCGCTCGATCTCGACCGTTTCCGGCTGAAGAATTTCGTCGAGAGCTTGAGCGCCGAGGAACTCGAGATCCGGGAGGAAAAGGTCGATCTGGCCGATGTCGCGGCCATCCTGCAGAACAATCCGAAGGCGGTCTGGTTCAAGAACGCCGGTCCCGAAGGCCAGCACCTGATCGGCAACGTGGTCGGCAGTCGCTCCCGTCTCGCCAAGGCTTTCGGCGTGCCCGCGGCCGATGTTGCGCGCGAGATGCGTCGTCGCCTGTCGCTGAAGCCGGAACTGGTGACACTCTCCAAGGACGAAGCTCCTGTTCAGCAGGTCGTGCTGACCGGCACTGACGCCGATCTCCTGAAACTGCCGGTCCATGTCCAGCATGCGCTCGACGGTGCGCCCTACATTTCCGCGACGGTCGATTACACGATCGACCCGAAGGATGGTCGCTACAATTGCGGCATGCGCCGGCTGATGCTGCGCGGTCCGCAGGAAGCCGGCGTCGATCTGATCGCGCCGAGCGACCTGCGCGTCATGTACATGGCCGCGTCCGGGCGCGGCGAGCGGCTGAACGTCGCCTATGTGGTGGGCTGCCACCCGATCGACATGGTGTCGGCGACCATGAAGGAGCCGGTGGACGAGCCTGGAATTGATTTCGTCGCTGCGCGGCGCGCCGCTTCCGGTCGTCAAGTGCGTGACGAACGACATCATGGTCCCGGCCGATGCGGAAATGGTCATCGAGGGTTATTTCGATGAACGCGGATATGTCGAGAAGGAAGGGCCTTACGGGGAATATCTCGGCTATTACGGCGTCGTGAAGACCAATCCGGTTTTCCATGTCACCGCGATTACCCACCGCAGGGACGCACTTTTCCAGACCGCTACGATCAGCGGCAATCGCATGGACTTCACCGATACGTCCAACCTCGAGGCTCTGCGCATGGAGATGAACGTCTGGAAGACGCTCGGCGACGTGGTGCGCCAGCCGGTCGCCGTTTATGCGCCGGTCGCTGCCGGCGGGTCGATGAGCATGCGCTTCTCCATCCGCCAGACCTATCCGGGCGAGGCGCGTTCGGCCCTTTATGCGGTTCTCGGTGCCGTCGGCGTCAAGAACGTCTTCGTCGTCGATCCGGACATCGACATCTTCGACGACAGCCAGATGGAATGGGCGTTCGGCACCCGCTTCCAGGCGGATCGGGACCTGGTGATCGCCACCGGCGTGCGCCTGTCGCCGCTCGATCCGTCGCTTCACGGCGCCCGCTCCGGCGCCAAGGCGGGTTACGACCTGACATGGCCGATGCAGCACGCGCAGAACTGGGAACTCGTCACCCCGCAGGCGCCGACCTATCCAGGCGCCCGCTTCCCTTCGCTCGAAGCGGCATTGCAGGACGGCCCGAAGCACTTCGAGGAACTGATGGCCGCCGTCGGCAGCCGCGACGGCCGTGAGGTCGTTCGCGAACTCGACACCTTCCGCTCCAGGGGCCTGGAGCGCGATGAGCGCGGCCGTTATTATCTTCCGAAGTAAACCCTGCCCCATTTCGGCACATTGTGCCTTGGCGACACCGCCTTCCGGGCGCCGATCCGGGAGGTTTTTCATTTTGAATCGAGAAAAATCCGTTCGAGCCTGTCTAACGGATGCAGCCCCTTCCAAATGCCATTCATTTATTGGGGTCGCGTTGTTATGCTTTTTCTAATTGATGGATTTCTATGGTGTGTTTCCGCCGCCGGTTCCTGGAGCAGAGATGTCTTACGCCGATAGCATCGATATTGCAGAGCGCAGGCGGCTTGACGCGTTGCAGGCTTACCGCATCGTGGGCTCGGGGCCTGAAAACCGTTTCGACCGCATCTGCAGGTTTGCCTCGGAGCTCTTTTCCACACGCATGGCTTTCGTAACGCTGATCGAAGAGGATCGGCAATGGTTCAAGGCCTGTTCCGGTTTCGATGTCCAGGAGACCCGCCGGTCGGACTCCTTTTGTGACCATACGATCCGCACGGACGACGTCCTCGTGGTATCCGACGCGCGGCTCGACGCGCGGTTTTCCGATCTGCCGATCGTCACCGGCGAACCGTTCATCCGCTTCTATGCCGGGGCGCCGCTGCTGTCGCCGGACGGTTTCCGGGTAGGCGCGCTCTGCATCGCCGACACCCAGGTTCGCGAAAACTTCTCCGATCGGGAAAGGCGGACGCTTGCGGGTCTTGCCGCCATGGTCATGGAGCATATGGAACTGCGCCGCGAGGGCATACCTCAGGCGACGGCGGCGAAGTTTGCGGATGCCACCGAGCTTTCGATGATTACCGTCGATCTCACCGGTCGGATCGAGTTCGTCAACCGGGCAGCGCTCGATCTGTTCGGTTTCGGCTGGGACGAGATGATCGGCAGCTCGCTCGACATGATCGTGCCGGAGCGGTTTCGCGCCGCCCACAATGCGGGCCTTGCCCGCGTCGCGGCGGGCGGCAATTCCAAGCTCAAGGGCAAGGCCGTCGAGGTTTCGGCCTGCCGCAAGGACGGTACGGAATTTCCGATCGAGATGGCTCTGTCGATCTGGCACGACGAGCGCGGCGTTGGCATGGGCGCCGTCATCAAGGACATATCGGAACGCCGCGACCGCGACGTCCGGCTGCTGAGGCTGGCCAGCCAGGATACGCTGACCGGGCTGTGCAACCGGCACCGTTTCGAGGACCTTCTGCGCGAAGAACTCGGGCGCGGCCGACCGCTGGCCGTGCTGCTCTTCGATCTCGACGGTTTCAAGGAGGTCAACGACCGGCTCGGGCACGGGGTCGGCGATTCCTGCTCCAGGCGATCGGCGTGCGGTTGCCGTCGGTTCTCGACCGCAATGTCACCGTCGCCCGTTTCGGCGGCGACGAGTTTGCCGTTCTCATTCCCGGTACCGGCGATCCGCTCGTCGCGCAGGATACCGCCAATGCCGTCATCGAGGCATTCAAGGTGCCGTTCGAGGTTGCAGGCCACACGTTCCGCATCGGTGCGAGCGTCGGCTTTTCGCTCGCTCCCAACCATGGTTCGGATGCCGACGAACTGATCGCCAGCGCCGATTTTGCGCTCTATAGGGCCAAGCAGGCCGGCGGCCGCGTCGTGCGCATGTTCGAACTGTCGATGCGCAACGAGACGCTCGCAAGGCGAACCCTTCGGGACGAATTGCTGAGAGCGCTGAACAGGGGCGAACTCGTGCTGCATTATCAGCCGCAGGTGACGCTCGACACCGGTGAGGTCTTCGGCGTTGAGGCGCTGATCCGCTGGCAGCACCCGGAGCGCGGTCTCCTGTCGCCCGCCGCCTTCCTCCCGGCTCTTGAGCAGAGTTCGATCGCGCTCGACGTGGGGTTCTGGGTGCTGGACGAGGCGGGCCGGCAGATGGCCGCCTGGAATGCTGCCGGTTATCCGCCGATCAAGATGGGCGTCAACCTGTTTCCCGCCCAGGTCCGCGCCGGCGATCTGCAGCGCGGCGTCGCCGAGCTGATTGCCCGTTACGGGCTGGACCCGCATCTCCTCGAAATCGAGATCACCGAGACGGTCACGCTCAACGACGACGACCAGTCGCTTGAGTCGATCCAGGCGCTGCGCGACCTTGGCGTCGGCATCGCCTTCGACGATTTCGGCACGGGCTACGCATCGCTCGGCTCGCTGCAGCGCTATCCGCTGACGACGCTGAAGATCGACATGGGCTTCGTGCGCCACCTCCTGACCAAGCCCCGCGACGCCGCCATCACCCGGGCGTTGATCATGCTCAGCAGGGAACTCGGCCTGAAGACGATCGCCGAAGGCATCGAAACCGAGGAGCAGGAGGAGGCGCTTCGCAGGATGGGCTGCGAAGCGGGGCAGGGCTATCGTTACGGCAAGGCGATGCCGGCCGACGAGGTTGCCCGGCTCTTCGTCCAGCCGATGGAAACGCGGCGGATCCGAGCCAAGTAATCCGGGTTGGCCCCGCACAAGGCGATGCCGGAACTGGAAGCAAAATCGGGATGTTAGATATCTTTTAGCGTATTGCGATAATCCCCGTGGAGATTTCCCGGACACCCCTGATTTTTATTGTCAATAATCGCGGAAACCCTATAACTGGAGGCGCATTTGGGAGCAGGGACGGCGCATGTTCAGACTGACGGAGCTTTCCGAAATCGATCTGAATCAGTTGTTCAATCTCTCGCCCAATCCCTATGTCATACTCGACCGGGAATTGCGGATTGTCGGGATGAACGACGCTTATCTGGCGGTGACTGGGCGCAGCCGCGAGGAACTTCTCGGCCGCGCCATGTTCGACGCGTTTCCGAGCGAACCGAATTCCGTGCCCGGCCGGCTGTTGCGCCAATCCTTCGCCAAAGTGTTGTCCACGGGGCAGGTGGATCACCTGCCGCTGATCCCCTCCGATCGCGGGTCCGGATGGAGAGCTTGAGGATCGTTATTGGAGCGCCACCCACACGCCGATCAAGGACGAGGCCGGCCAGCCGATCTTCATCCTGCAGCACACGGTGGATGTGACCGAACTTCATCTGCTGCGCAGCCGGTCGGCGGGCGACCTGAAGGTTCACACGGACCTGATGCGCCGGGCCGATGCCGTCCAGGGGCAGAACGTCGCGCTCGGCGAGGAGCGGGAATATCTGCGCATGCTGTTCGAGCAGGCCCCGGCTTCATGGCCGTGCTGCGCGGCCCGGAGCATGTTTTCTCGATCGTCAACAAGTCCTACCGGACGATCGTCGGCCGTGAGAATCTGATCGGCAAGACGATACGCGAGGCTCTGCCGGATATCGCCGGCCAGGGCTTTTACGAGCTGCTCGACGAGGTTTACCGGACGGGAACGCCTTATAGCGCCTATGGCGCGCGCGTCATTCTCCGGCCCTCCGACAGCGTTCAGCCGGAAGAGCGCTTTCTCGATTTCGTCTACCAGCCGATCCGCGATCGAGACGGCACGGTCAGCGGCATCTTCGTGCAGGGACAGGACGTCACGGAGCTTCGCCGCGCGCAGGAGGCGGCCCGCGAGAACGAGGACCGTTTCCGCACGCTTGCCCAGTCGCTGCCGACGCATGTCTGGACGGCGACACCGGATGGGCGAATGCAGTGGTGCAACGACCAGATCTTCACCTATAGCGGCCTGGAATCCTTCTATTTCGACAAGGAACGTCGCTCCGACATGCTGCATCCGGACGATTCGCCCCGGATCGCGGAGGCCTGGGGCGAGGCCTTGCGCGCCGGCGGGCGTCTGGAAATGGAGATCCGCCTGCGCCGCCACGACGGCGTCTATCGCTGGTTCATCACCCGTGCGGTACCGATCAAGAATGGCGAGGGCGAGATCACTCTCTGGGTCGCGACCAATACCGATATCGACGAGCAGAAGAAGACCGAATCCGAGCTTTCCAGCCTCGCGGAAACTCTCGGCCACCGCGTCGAGGAGAGAACGATCGAGCTCGAGCGGACGCAGGAAGTGCTTCGACAGAGCCAGAAGATGGAGGCGATCGGCAATCTCGCGGGCGGCATCGCCCACGACTTCAACAATCTTCTGCAGGTGATCACCGGCAATCTGCAGCTGCTCGCCAAAGAATTCGCGGGCAATGAACTCGCCGAGAAGCGGCTGAACAGCGCGCTTGCCGGGGCTTCGCGCGGCGCCAGACTCGCCTCGCAGCTTCTCGCCTTTGGCCGCCGCCAGCCGCTTTCCCCGAAGGTCGTCAATTTGAGCCGCCTGATCCGCGAACTGGACCATCTGCTCAGGCGCAGCCTCGGGGAAGCGATCGAGATCGACACGATCGTCGGCGGCGGGCTGTGGAACACGCTGGTCGATCCGAGCAATGTCGAGAACGCGCTCCTCAACCTTGCGATCAATGCGCGCGATGCGATGAACGGCCAGGGCAAGCTGACGATCGAGCTGGGCAATGCCTATCTCGACGACGAATATGCGCGGCACACATTCGACGTGGAGGCCGGGCAATATGTGATGCTCGCCGTCTCCGACACGGGCATGGGCATGACGCCCGACATTCTGGACAAGGTTTTCGATCCCTTTTTCACCACCAAGCCGGAAGGCAAGGGGACAGGGCTCGGCCTGTCGATGGTCTATGGCTTCGTCAAGCAATCGGGTGGCCATATCAGGATCTATAGCGAGCCGGGCAATGGCACGACGCTGCGGATCTATCTTCCGCGGTCGATGGAGGACGAGGATGTGGTGACCGAAAATGCCGGCGGTGCCGCATTGGGTGGTCACGAGACGATCCTTGTGGTCGAGGACGACGAAGCGGTGCGGGAAATCACGGTCAGCCTTCTCGCCGAACTCGGATACCGGGTCCTGCGGGCCAGGGATGCCGACAGCGGACTTGCGATCGTCGAAAGCGGCGTGCCGATCGACTGCCTGTTTACCGACGTGGTCATGCCGGGCCGGTTGAAGAGTCGCGATCTCGCCAAGCGGGCCAAGGAGCGGCTGCCGCATCTCGGCGTGTTGTTCACGTCCGGTTATACCGAAAATTCGATCGTCCACGGCGGGCGGCTCGATCCCGGCGTCAATCTGCTGAGCAAGCCCTATACGCGTGAGGCGCTCGCCCGCAAGATCCGTCAGGTGATCGATCAGAACCGGCAGGGCCCACCGCGGCGCTTGCCGGAAAGTCCTGCCGAGAGGCCGTCGGCCAAGCCCGTCGTCGAGCAACCGTCGCTGCCGGATCTGCCGATCGCCGTTCTGCTGGTGGAGGACGAGGCGCTGATCCGCATCTCGACGGCTGATTTCCTGCAGGATTCCGGCATGACAGTGGTCGAGGCAGGATCGGCCGTCGAGGCGCTTGCCGCGATCGACGACCAGGCGGTCGATATCCTCGTCACCGATGTCCATCTGCCGGAGATGAGCGGATTGCAGCTCGCATTGAAATTGCGCGAAACGCTGCCGCATCTGCCGGTGATCTTCGCGACCGGCGACCGCAACGTTCCGGGATCGGAGGGGCTCAGCGACACGGCGCTGATCACCAAGCCCTACGACTACGAGCAACTGACGAAGCGCATCCGGGCAATGGTGACGCCCCGCGCGGGTGGCTGAGCCGTTATCTATCTTTATACTGCCGCCACGTCCGTCTTGCGCACCTGGATGTTCCGTCACCGGTGGGTGATGTTGCGGCGAAAACCTCAGATACGGCCGCCGGCTTCGACGATGACCTTGGTCAGGCTGCCATCCGCCGGGAAGAGCGGAATGAGGCAGGCCTGCAGGGCGTGATAGATGTCGCCCTTGCCGGGGAAGAGAGTGTGGGCCGGACGCATGTCCTCGGTCAGCTCCTCATGCCAGCCGCCGTTTTTGTGATCGATGAAGCGGTTGGCGATCGTGCCCCAGATGCGCCGATAGCTGTCCTCGTAAAAATCGTCGGCCGGCAGGTGCTCGTTGAGGAAATGCGCGGCACCGGCCGCCTCGCACATCGGCCACCAGAGCTTGTTGGTCTTGGCCGGCTTGTCGGCCCAGTCGAGCGTATAGAAGAAGCCGCCCTTCTGGCTGTCCCAGCCCAGTGACATGGACTGGACGAACAGCGATTTCGCCGCGTCCGTCATCCAGGCGTGTTTCTTGCCGCCAAGCGTCCAGAGCTGCAGCAGGAGGCGCGACCATTCCAGCCAATGGCCGGGCGTGGTGCCGGCGGGGCGGAACATCTCGTCGGGATGGTAATAATCCTTGTCGATCGTCCATTCCGGATCGAAATGTTCGGCGACCCGGAAGCCGACGCTGCCGGCCGAGCGGCGGATGACGAGGTCGGCAATGCTTTCCGCCTTGCCGAGATAGGTCGTTTCGCCGGTCGCCTCGTATGCGGCCATCAGCGCTTCGGTCAGGTGCATGTTGGAGTTCTGACCGCGATAGCTGCCGCCGTCGATCGGCGACCAGTCGCGATTGAATTCTTCCGCAATCGCGCCGTGGCGTGGCTCCCAGAATTTGGTTTCCAGCACTTCGCTGATATCCGCCAGCATCTGGTCGGCGAGGGGATGGCCGGCGACTTTTGCCGAAGATGCGGCGAGCAGCACGAAGGCGTGGCCATAACCCTGCTTGGCGGAATCGGCTGCGCCGTCATCATTGACCTGCCAGAAATAGCCGCCATATTCGGTGTCGCGGTGGTGTTCCCAGAGGGCGCGCATGCCGTGGTCGATGATGTCGCCGGAGCCCGGCCGTCCCAGCAGGTAGCCGATCGAGAAGCAATGGACCATGCGCGCCGAGGCATGGATGCCGCGCGTCGGATTGGCGCCGCCAATCGGGGCGCCCTGGTCGTCCAGATCGAAGAAGCCCCCTGGGGTTCAGCGCCCGGACCTGAAAGAAATCGAAAAGCCCGTCGGCCTGATCCAAAAGCCAGCGACGATGATAAGGAAGGCTCGCCCAGTTGGCTTCTGTCTGGCGGGTGTCACTCATGAAAACCTCGGAATCGCTATGGCGGGGCAGTGGGGACAGAACGCCTATAACCTCCGGCCGGTTGCATGTCATCGACTATTCTGCGGGCCGCAATTCGTCTGCCCATATCGAAGAGATCATTGGTTATATATTGACATAAAGATATCTTTATGCGGTTATTGAGCGAAATCGATACGATGAAGGGATGTGCCATGTTCGACGAACTCTTTGGTCCCGAAGCCGCGGCTCGCGACGGCGCGGAGATTCTGGCGGCACTCAAGGCGGCCGCGCGCGAGCGCATCCTCGTCATCGACGGCGCGATGGGCACTGAAATCCAGGGGCTCGGTTTCGACGAGGGACATTTCCGCGGCGAGCGATTCGCCGGCTGCGCCTGTCACCAGCAGGGCAATAACGACCTTCTCATCCTGTCGCAGCCGCAGGCGGTCGAGGATATCCATTACCGCTACGCCAAGGCCGGCGCCGACATCATCGAGACCAATACGTTTTCTTCGACCCGGATTGCGCAGGCCGATTACCAGATGGAGAACGCGGTCTACGACCTCAACCGCGACGGTACGCGGCTGGCGCGGCGCGCGGTACTTCGGGCGCAGAAGGAAGACGGCCGTCGCCGGTTCGTGGCCGGCGCCATCGGCCCGACCAACCGCACGGCCTCGATCTCGCCAGACGTCAACAATCCCGGTTACCGGGCGGTGACATTCGATGACCTGCGCATCGCATATGGCGAACAGCTCGACGGCCTGATCGACGGCGGCGCCGACATCATCCTGATCGAGACGATCTTCGATACGCTGAACGCCAAGGCGGCGATCTTTGCCTGTGCCGAGCGTTTCGAGGCAAAGGGCATCCGCCTGCCGGTGATGATTTCCGGCACGATCACCGACTTGTCCGGCCGTACGCTGTCCGGCCAGACGCCGTCCGCCTTCTGGTCTTCCATCCGGCATTCCAAGCCCTTCACCGTCGGCCTCAACTGCGCGCTCGGCGCCGATGCGATGCGGCCGCACCTGCAGGAACTCTCGGGTGTCGCCGACACGTTCATCTCCGCCTATCCGAATGCCGGCCTGCCGAACTCGTTCGGCGGTTATGACGAGACGCCGGACGACATGGCCCGCCAGATCCGCGGTTTCGCCGAGGAAGGCCTTGTCAACGTTGTCGGCGGCTGCTGCGGTTCGACGCCGGAACATATCCGCGCGATTGCCGAAGCGGTCGCGCCGTACAAGCCGCGCGAAGTGCCGGAACACCGGCCGTTCATGTCGCTTGCAGGCCTGGAGCCCTTCGAGTTCACCAAGGACGTACCGTTCGTCAATGTCGGCGAGCGCACCAACGTCACCGGCTCGGCGAAATTCCGCAAGCTCATCACCGCCGGTGATTTTACCGCAGCGCTGGCGATTGCCCGCGACCAGGTGGAAAACGGCGCTTCGGTCATCGACATCAACATGGACGAGGGCCTGATCGACTCGCAGCGGGCGATGGTCGAATTCGTCAACCTGATCGCCGCCGAGCCGGATATCGCCCGGGTGCCGATCATGCTCGACTCGTCCAAGTTCGAGATCATGGAAGCCGGCCTCAAATGCGTGCAGGGCAAGCCGGTCGTCAATTCGATCTCGATGAAGGAGGGCGAGGAGAAGTTCATCGCCCAGGCGAAGCTGCTGCGCAATTATGGTGCTGCCGTCGTGGTCATGGCCTTCGACGAACAGGGGCAGGCCGATACCTACGAGCGCAAGGTGGCGATCTGCGAGCGCGCCTACAAGCTCCTGACCGAAGAGGCTGATTTCCCGCCGGAAGACATCATCTTCGACCCGAACATCTTTGCGGTGGCGACCGGTATCGAGGAACACAACAGCTACGGTCTCGCCTTCATCCAGGCGACGAAGACTATTCGCGAGCGCATGCCGCTGGTGCACATCTCGGGCGGCGTCTCGAACCTGTCCTTCTCGTTCCGCGGCAACGAGCCGGTGCGCGAAGCGATGCATGCGGTGTTCCTCTACCACGCCATCCAGGCGGGCATGGACATGGGCATCGTCAATGCCGGCCAGCTGGCGATCTACGAGAACATCGATCCTGAACTGCGCGATGCCTGCGAGGACGTCGTGCTCAACCGTCGTGACGATGCGACGGAACGGATGCTCGAAATCGCCGAACGTTATCGCGGCACAGGATCGAAGGAAGCCAAGGAGAAGGATCTTGCCTGGCGCGAATGGCCGGTCGAAAAGCGCCTTTCGCATGCGCTGGTCAACGGCATCAACGAGTTCATCGACGCCGATACGGAGGAGGCACGCCAGAATGCGGAACGCCCCCTGCATGTGATCGAAGGCCCGCTGATGGCCGGCATGAACGTGGTCGGGGACCTGTTTGGGTCCGGAAAGATGTTCCTGCCGCAGGTGGTGAAATCCGCCCGCGTGATGAAGCAGGCGGTGGCCGTGCTTCTGCCCTACATGGAAGAGGAAAAGCGCCTGAACGGCGGCGACCAGAAAAAGTCGGCCGGCAAGGTTCTGATGGCGACCGTCAAGGGCGACGTCCACGATATCGGCAAGAACATCGTCGGCGTCGTGCTCGCCTGCAACAATTACGAGATCATCGATCTCGGCGTCATGGTGCCCTCGACAAAAATCCTGGAGACGGCGATTGCCGAGAAGGTCGATATCATCGGGCTTTCCGGCCTGATCACCCCGTCGCTCGACGAGATGGTGCATGTGGCGGCCGAAATGGAGCGGCAGGGCTTCGACATTCCGCTCTTGATCGGTGGGGCGACGACCAGCCGTGTGCACACCGCGGTCAAGATCCACCCGCGCTACAATCGCGGCCAGGCGATCTACGTGACGGATGCCAGCCGCGCGGTCGGCGTGGTGTCCGCGCTTCTGTCCGAAGACGGAAAGCCGAGCTACATCAGCACGGTTCAGGCGGAATATGCGAAGGTGGCTGCGGCCCATGCCCGCTCGGAAGCGGAAAAGACCCGCCTGCCGATCGCGCGTGCGCGGGCCAATGCCGAAAAGATCGATTGGTCTTCCTATCAGCCCAAGAAGCCGCAGTTCACCGGCACGAAAGTGTTCGAGACCTACGACCTCGCGGAACTGGCGAAATACATCGACTGGACGCCGTTCTTCCAGACCTGGGAACTGAAGGGCCGCTTCCCGGCGATCCTCGAAGACGAAAAGCAGGGTGAGGCGGCGCGCCAGCTCTATGCGGATGCGCAGGCGATGCTCGACAAGATCATCGCGGAAAAATGGTTCCGGCCGCGGGCGGTGATCGGCTTCTGGCCCGCCAATGCGGTCGGCGACGATATCCGCGTCTTTACCGATGAAACCCGCGATCAGGAACTGGCGACCTTCTTCACGCTGCGCCAGCAGCTTTCGAAGCGGGACGGCCGCCCGAACGTGGCGCTGTCGGATTTCGTCGCACCGGTCGCGACCGGTCTCGACGACTATGTCGGCGGTTTCGTCGTCACGGCCGGCATCGAGGAGGTGGCGATCGCCGAACGGTTCGAACGGGCGAATGACGATTATTCGTCGATCCTCGTCAAGGCGCTGGCCGACCGTTTTGCCGAAGCGTTTGCCGAATGCATGCACGAGCGGGTCCGCAAGGAGTTCTGGGGTTACGCGCCGGACGAGAATTTTTCCTCCGAGGAACTGGTGACCGAGGCCTATCACGGCATCCGCCCGGCGCCCGGTTATCCGGCCCAGCCCGACCATACGGAAAAGGCTACGCTGTTCCGGCTGCTCGACGCGGAAGAGGCGACCGGCGTCATCCTCACGGAAAGTTATGCCATGTGGCCCGGCTCATCGGTCTCCGGCCTCTATATCGGCCATCCGGCCTCTTACTATTTCGGGGTGGCGAAGGTCGAGCGCGACCAGGTCGAGGATTATGCCAAGCGCAAGGGCATGTCGATCGAGGAGATCGAGCGCTGGCTCGGGCCGGTTCTCAACTACGTGCCGTCGTCCGGCCAGGATGCGGTGGACGACGCGGCGTGAGTGCGGCCATTAACATAACGACAAAAATGGGCGCCGGATGGCGCCCTTTCCATCTGCCGGCACCGTTCGAAAGCCCTCCGCCGTCATGCTCGGGCTTGTCCCGAGCATCTGCAACCGCTTAAGTGAGCTGAGACGGTTTAGATCCTCGGGACAAGACCGAGGATGACGAAGAAATAGTCAGTCCCTGACGATCAGGAAATCGTGGGCGTTGAAGCGCAGCGTCAACGTCTCGCCGGATTGCGGCAGGACGGCATCCGGCGAATTGAACATGTCGAAGGAGATCTGGTTTCCGCCGACCTTGAGCTTGGTGCGGATGACTGAGCCGAGGAAGTGCGAGGAGAGCACCTGACCGGTCAGCGCGGTATCGCCCTTGGCATTTTCCAGCAGCGATCCCGCTTCGGGGCGCAGCGCGATCGACAGTTTGTCGCCGCCCTTCAGCGCGCCGATCGATTCCCGTAGTCTGATGGTGTTCTCGCCGACCTTGACGGTGTTGGCCGCCGGATCGATCACGGTCGCCTCGATGATGTTGAGCGTGCCGACGAAGGAGGCGACGAAGCGGGTGGTCGGCCGGTTGTAGATTTCCGACGGAGTGCCGATCTGGTCGGCGCGTCCGGCATTCATCACCACGATGCGGTCGGAGATCGACAGCGCCTCTTCCTGGTCGTGGGTGACGAAGACGGTGGTGATGCCGAGTGGCGCTGGATCTCGCGGATTTCTTCGCGCAGCGAAACACGGATTTTTGCGTCGAGCGCCGACAGCGGCTCGTCGAGCAGCAGGACCTGTGGTTTCGGCGCGAGCGCGCGGGCGAGCGCCACGCGCTGCTGCTGGCCGCCGGACATCTGGTAGGGATAGCGGTCTGCGAGATGATCGAGACCGATCAGCTTCAGCATTTCCTTGACGCGTGTTTCGATCTCCGCCTTGGACTTGCTCGCCACCTTCAAACCGAAGGCGACGTTGTCGAAGACGTTCATGTTCGGGAAGAGCGCATAGGCCTGGAAGACCATGCCGATATTACGCTGGTTGGTCTTCAGCGTATTCTGGTTCCGGCCGTTGATCGAGATCGCGCCGTCGCTCGGGCTCTCGAACCCGGCAATCATGCGCAACACGGTCGTCTTGCCGCAGCCCGACGGTCCGAGGAAGGAGACAAACTCGCCCTTCTCGATGGACATGTTGAAGTCCTTGACGACCTGAATGGGGCCGAAACTCTTCTTGATACTTTCGAGAACGAGGAACGACATCAAAATTCCTTAAGGCCTGGACGGCGTCAATTTGCTGAAGCGGGAAACGAGCCTGGATCAGACCCATCGAGAGCCAGGTGATCGCAAACGCGATGACGGCGAGCGCCGAAGGTTCATAGGCCTTGTTGGCGCCGACGAGCTGGAGATAGGGACCGAAGGCCGGACGGTTGAGAAGCGCTGCCATGGTGAATTCGCCCATGACGATCGCAAACGTGATGAAGGCGCCCGAAAGCACGCCCGACATGACGTTCGGAAAAATGCAGCGGAACATGATCGTCGGCCACTTGGCGCCGAGAATCTCGGCGGCCTCCGTCAGCGTCCGCACGTCGATCGTCCGCATCGCGGTATCGACCGAACGGTACATGTAGGGAGCGCCAGCGTCACGTAGGAGAAGGTCAGCAGGATGTTCGTGCCCTGCGTCGAGCCCGTGAACGGGATCCAGGACGAGGAGTTGTAGAGACGCAGGTAGCCGAAGACGATGACGATCGCCGGGATGACGAGCGGCAGAAGCGTGATGAATTCGACCACGGGCCGCATCTGCGGCAGGCGCAGCCGCACCCAGTAGGCCGTCGGTACGATGAGCAGCATGCCGACGACGATCGTCACCAGCGCCATCAGCATGGAGAAGCCGAAGGTGGCGCGGAACTGGGCGTCGGTGAAGACCGACTGATAGGCGTCGAAGGAATAGACGCCGCGCCGCATGCGCAGCGAGAACTCGAACGTGCCGATCAGCGGAACGAAGAAATAGACGGCGCCGATGGCGATCGCGATCCAGGCGAAAATCTTGTGCGCCTTCATTTCTGCCACCGTTCGGCGCGGGTGCGCAGCCAGATGTAGAGGATGTTGGAAATGCCGGTGATGACGATCATGCCGAGAGCGAGCGCATAACCGAGGTTCGGATTGTGCAGCACGTCGCCGCGGATCTGGGCGTAAAGCAGGATCGGCACGATGTTGAGCGAGGACCCGGTCAGCGCAAAGGCGGTTGCGATTGCGCCGAAAGCGTTGGCGAAAAGAAGGAGCGTCGCACCCATCAGGCTCGGCCAGAGGATCGGCAGCACCACCATGCGCCAATATTGCCAGCTGGATGCGCCGAGGATCTCGGATGCCTCGCGCCATTCCTTCTTCAATCCGTCGAGCGCCGGGGTGAGGATCAGCACCATCAGCGGGATCTGGAAGAACATGTAGGTGATCGTCAGGCCGAAGAAGGAGAGAAGGTTGAAGCCGGTCGAATAGAGATTGAAGCCGAACCAGTCGCGCATGAAGACCGTGACCAGGCCGGTTCGGCCAAGCGTCGCCAGGAAGGCGAAGGCGAGCGGCACGCCGGCGAAGTTCGAGGCGACGCCCGAAAAGGTCAGCAGGCTGGAGCGGATCCAGGACGGCACGCCGCCGAGCACGACCGCCCAGGCGAGGAAGAAGCCGATCAGCGCCCCGCCGAGCGCAGACGCGACGGATACCCGGATACTGATCCAGTACGCGCCGAGAATGGACGGCGAAAACAGATCGACAATGTTCTGAAAGGTGAATTCACCGGCCGGATTGAAGAAGGCGCCGACGATCAGGTAGAGCGTCGGAACAATCAGGAAGGCGAGCGCAAAAACCATGAACGGCACGATGCCAAGCCAGTCGATGACTGTCCGGCGGTCGATGAATGACGTGGAAGCGGTGGTCATGAATGCTCGGCCATCCAGGGAGAAAGGAAAACTCCCGCGCCGCAGGGCGCGGGAGTTCTGCGTTGGGTCAATTACTTTGCGACGTTGGCGCCGACGACGCTATCCCATTTCTTGGTGATGGTTTCCTTGGCGGCCGACTGCTGCTCGAGCGTCGGGAATACGGCCTTTTCGTAGGCTGCAGCCGGCGGCAGGGCATCGAGCAGGCTCTTCGGGATCTTGTTGTTCTTGGCAAGATCGTTGAAGCGGATCGGGTGGCAATATCCCTTCAGCCAGCCGAGCTGACCTTCGTCGGAATAGAGGTATTCCATCCACAGCTTCGCGGCGTTCGGATGCGGAGCAAAAGCGGAGATCGCCTGGACGTAGACGCCTGCGACGACGCCCGATGCCGGAACCACGACCTCGTAGGGCGGGTTGCCCTTCAGGCTCTGGCCCCAGGACAAAGCGTTATAGTCCCAGGCGATGATGATCGGCGTCGTGCCTTGGGCGAACGGTGCAGCCTTGCCGGTGACCGGAACGAAGTTGCCCTTCTTGTTGAGTTCCGCAAAGAACTTCAGGCCTTCGTCGCCGGCCTTGGCGGAGTCGCCCTTGGCGCCGGAAAGACCGGCAGCGTAGACGCCCTGAACGGCCTGGTTGGCGCCGCGCGGATCGCCGGCGAGAGCGACGGCATTGGCGTAGTCCGACTTGAGAAGATCGGGCCAGTCCTTCGGAGACGTCTTGACGAGATCCTTGTTCACCAGGAAGGCCAGAACGCCGTAGTAGTCGCCGTACCAGTAGCCGTCGGCATCCTTGGCGTCAGCCGGGATCAGATCCCAGGTGGAGACCTTGTAGGGCTGGATCAGGCCTTCGGCCTTGGCGGACGGGCCGAAGGAGAGACCCACGTCGATAACGTCGGGAGCCTGCGGGCCCTTGTTGCCCTTGTTGGCCTTGATCGCTTCGACTTCGTCGCCCGAACCGGCATCCGGGTTGAGTTCGTTGACTTCGAGGCCGTACTTCGCCTTGAAGCCGGCGATGACGTCGCCGTAGCCGCACCAGCTGTGGGGCAGGGCGATCGTGGTCAGCGTGCCTTCCT
The DNA here is from genome assembly GCA_045291535.1 of Neorhizobium sp. EC2-8. Lineage (GTDB taxonomy): Bacteria > Pseudomonadota > Alphaproteobacteria > Rhizobiales > Rhizobiaceae > Neorhizobium. The sequence continues at coordinate 583,210 of CP147996.1, forward strand.
TCTTGGCGGCTGCGATCAGCTCGGCGCTCGGCTCGGCTGCGGCGATGGCGGTGGAGGCGATGACGATGGCGGTCGTCAGGGAAGAAGACGTTGGGTCTTGTTGAGCACGGTATCCTCCTAAGGGTTCAGGTCGTGTAATCCGGTCGTTCGGCGCGACTCGTAGAGCCAGTTTATGTATCGTATATGACAGCCCGGAGGATGAGCATTTGCTCATGAAACTCCCGGATTGCCGGCATATTTCGTTTCCCGACGGTCAGTCGGGACGGCTCTGGCGGCCCGGGCGGCGGAACAGCATCGTCCGCTCGAACAGGCCTTCCAGAGAGTTCATTCGTTCGCGGGTTTCCTCCCAGGTCGCGCTCTGCACCGCCTCGATCAGCGCTTCGACGACGAACAGGGTGATGACCGAGCTGTCCCAGGCCGATGGAGCTTCGATCCGGACCTTGAAGGTATGCTGCGCGTGCTTGGCGACGGGCGAGGCCCACACGTCGGTCAACAAGATGATGACGACGCCGTTGGCCCATGCGGCCTCCGCGAGCGTCGCCATCTCCTGCTCGTAGCGGCGAATATCGAAGATCACCAGCACGTCGCCCGCGCTCATGTTGAGAACATGCTGGGGCCAGGAACTGGAATTGGTGGAGATCAGGGTCGTCTTCGGACGGATGACCTGCATGTGGGTGAAGAAATATTCGGCCAGTGCCCCGGTAATGCGGCCTCCGACGAAATAGATGCCCCGGTTGCGGTCACGCAGAAGCGCTGCCGCCCCTCGAAAGTCGTCGTGTCGAGATCCGAAAGCGTATCGCGCAGATTGGCGGTAATGGCGTCGGCGAAGCGATTGAGGATATGCGTGCCCGGCGCATTGGACGCCCAGCGGTCGTGCTTGGCGATCGGGTTGGAGATCGTCGCCTCGAGCTCCTGGTGGAGATGCGACTGGAATTCCGGATAGCCCCTGTAGCCGAGCTTCTGCACCATGCGCGCGACCGTCGGCGTCGAAACGCCGGCGTTCTCCGCGATCACAGTGATGCTGCCGAGCCCTGACACCGGATAATTCTCCAATAGGCTGTCGGCCAACTGTTTTTCCGCGCGCGTCAGGCTGTCGTAACGAACACGAATGACATCCGATACGGTGCGTGCAGTTGCTGGCACGAAAGCTGTTCCCTCCGGTCTTCGCCGGTTCATGACACGAGTTAAAAGTACTTTTGTGACAGGTGTCAATGGAGCGGGTGAAGAGAAAATTTCAGAATCACGTTGACGGCGGCCGGAAAGTGAAGAATTCTCTTCTTAATCCAATTTAAACGATTTTATCCGGAAGGCGTTCATGCTGGTCCAGTCGGAATTCTTCACGGAGGCGGATGGTGAGCCCGTTGCCGTGGACAACGCCGACGGCCGCTCAGAGGTGCTTCTCGTCTGCGAACACGCGTCGCTGCGCCTGCCGGAACGTTATGGCAATCTCGGGCTTTCCGAGGATGCGCTCGCCTCGCATATCGCCTGGGATCCGGGAGCGCTTGCAGTCTCCCGGCTATTGTCGAAGAGCCTTGACGCGACGCTGATCCACCAGCGGTTCTCGCGGCTGATCTACGACTGCAACCGGCCGCCGGAATCGCCTGCCGCGATCCGCGACGTGTCCGAGATCTTCCGGATCCCCGGCAACGAAAACCTGTCCGAGGCGGAGAAATCCCGCCGGACCACGGCGCTCTACCTGCCGTTCCACGGCCGCATCCGAGAAGAGATCGCGGCGCGGCGGGCAAAGGGGCAGAAGACGGTGCTGGTCACCGTTCACAGCTTCACGCCGGTCTATTTCGGCAGGCAACGCCCGGTCGAGATCGGCGTGCTGCACGATACCGACAGCCGGCTTGCCGACCGGATGCTGGAGGCCGCATCCGACACGCATCTCTATCGCGTCGAGCGCAACGAGCCCTATGGGCCGGCGGACGGCGTGACGCATACGCTGGAAGTCCACGCCCTGCCGGCGGGACTTCTCAACGTCATGATCGAAATCAGGAACGATCTCATAACAGACGAAATCGGCCAGGGGTCGTGGCCGATTTTCTGACAGGATTGCTGCGGGAAAGCCTCGCAGACATCCAAGGATAAGACCCGGGGAGCAGCAGCTCGCATGCCCGCGGTGGATCGCCGCGGGAAGGACAAACCGGATGGCCGCATGGCGCGGTCTTTCTGCCAACAGGGGAAGTCATGTCCGATTATACCGAAGGCGATAAAAAGCAGGACGTTCATATCCTGCATTCCATGGGTTATGCGCAGGAACTTGAGCGGCGCATGAGCTCGTTTTCCAACTTTGCAATTTCATTTTCAATCATTTGCATTCTCTCAGGCGGCATCAACTCGCTGGGCCAGGCGACTGCCGGTGCCGGCGGCGCGGCGATCGGCATCGGCTGGCCGCTCGGCTGCCTGATTTCCGGCATCTTCGCGCTCGGGCTCGCGCAGATCGGCTCGGCCTATCCGACGGCGGGCGGCCTCTATCACTGGGGATCGATCCTCGGCAACCGCTTCACCGGCTGGCTTTCCGCCTGGCTCAACCTGCTCGGCCTCGTCACCGTGCTCGGCGCCATCAATGTCGGGACGTTCTATTTCTTCTTCGGCGCCTTCGGGCCGGCTTTCGGCATCGAGGATACGCTGACGCACCGCGTGGTTTTCGTTGCCGTCATCACCGGGCTGCAGGCCGGCATCAATCATTTCGGCATCGGCCTGACGGCGAAACTCACCGACTTCTCCGGCTATCTGATCTTCGCGACCGCGATCCTCCTGACGATCGCATGCCTTATCGCAGCCCCGGCTTCGATTTCGCGCGGCTCTTCACCTTCGCCAACTACACCGGCGCGGAGGGGCGGCGCTCGTCTGGCCGAACAGCGTTTCCGGCGTGATGGCATTCCTTCTCGGCCTGCTCCTGCCGATCTACACGATCACCGGTTATGATGCCTCGGCCCATACATCCGAGGAAACCGTCAAGGCGGCGGAATCCGTGCCGCGCGGCATGGTCTCTGCCGTCGTGTGGTCCGCGGTGTTCGGCTACATCATGCTGTGCGCCTTCGTGCTGATGATACCCAACATGGGCGATGCGGCCAAGCAGGGCTGGAACGTGTTCTTCTGGGCGATGGACGCGCAGATGAACCCGACCGTGAAGAGCATCCTGTATTTCCTGATCTTCATTTCGCAGCTGCTTTGCGGCCTGGCTACCGTCACGTCGGTATCGCGGATGATCTTCGCCTTCTCGCGCGACAAGGGCCTGCCTGCGTCGTCGGTGCTCGCCAAGGTCAGCCCGAAATACCGCACGCCCGTCGCGGCGATCTGGACCGGCTCGATCCTTGCCGTCCTGTTCGTCTGGTTCACCTCGGCGATCACCATTGCCGGCACGCCGGCCTATTCGATCGTCGTGTCCTGCACGGTCATCTTCCTGTTCCTGTCCTTCGCCCTGCCGATCGCGCTCGGGCTGTTCACGATCGGCACGGCGAAATGGCCGAACATGGGACCTTGGAACATGGGTATTCCGGCCTACAGGCTGGTCGCCGTCCTGGTGATCATCTCGATGATCGTCATCTTCTTCATCGGCATCCAGCCGCCGAACGACTGGGCGCTCGAAATCACCGTCGGCTTCCTGGTGCTGACCGGGATAGTCTGGTTCGCCTTCGAGAACCGGCGCTTCATGGGGCCGCCGATCGGTGACGCCATCGCCAAGCGGCAGGCAGAGATTGCTGCTGCGGAAGCGGCCGTCGGAGAAAAGTAAGCGAGACCGGGCTTAACGCCCCTACGATCCCCCGCCACGACAACTCGAGAGGTCGTGGCGGTTCACCCCTGAAAAACGGATGTTAGGCATGACCCCGATTTACTCCTTCGACGATTTGAAACGCGATGTCGCCGACGGCCGCATCGATACGATCATCGCCGCGCAGGTGGACATGCAGGGCCGCCTGATGGGCAAGCGGTTCCAGGCGGAATATTTCGTCGAGAGCGCCTATAAGGAGACCCATAGCTGCAACTACCTGCTCGCGACCGATATCGAGATGGAGACCATCTCCGGCTACAAGGCGACGAGCCGGGAACAGGGTTACGGCGACTATACGATGAAGCCGGATCTCTCGACGTTGCGGAAACTGCCCTGGCTCGAAGGCACGGCGCTGGTTCTCTGTGACGTGCTCGACCATCACACCCATGAGGAAGTGCCGCACTCGCCCCGCGCCATCCTCAAGAGGCAGGTCCAGCGGCTCGCGGACATGGGCATGAGCGCCTTCATGGCGACGGAACTCGAATTCTTCCTGTTCGATCAGACCTACGACCAGGCGCGCGAAAGCGGCTATCGCAATCTCAAGCTGGCGAGCGGCTACAACGAGGATTACCACATCTTCCAGACCACCAAGGAAGAGGAGGTGATGCGGGCGATCCGCACCGGCCTGCAGGGCGCGGGCATTCCGGTGGAAAACTCCAAGGGCGAGGCTTCGGCCGGCCAGGAGGAAATCAACGTCCGTTACGCCGATGCGCTGACCATGGCCGACCGGCACGTGATCATCAAGAACGCGTGCAAGGAAATCGCCTGGGGCAAGGGCAAGGCCATCACCTTCCTCGCCAAGTGGAATTACTCGGCTGCCGGCAGTTCGTCGCATATCCACCAGTCGCTGTGGAGCGCCGACGGAAGCAAGCCGCTGTTCTTCGACAAGGACGGCGAGCACGGCATGTCGGAACTGATGAAACACTATATCGCCGGGCTGCTCGCCCATGCGAGCGAGATCACCTATTTTCTGGCGCCCTATATCAATTCCTACAAGCGGTTCATGGCTGGCACGTTTGCACCGACCAAGGCCGTCTGGTCGAAGGACAACCGCACCGCCGGCTACCGTCTCTGCGGCGAGGCGACCAAGGGCATCCGTGTCGAATGCCGTGTCGGCGGTTCCGACCTCAACCCCTATCTCGCCATGGCGGCACTGATTGCGGCTGGCATTGATGGCATCGAGAAGAAGATGGCGCTGGAACCGGCCTTCGTCGGTGATGCCTATGGCGGCAAGGGCATTCGCGAAATCCCGCGGACGCTGCGCGATGCGATCGATCTCATGAACGGATCGGAACTGTTGCGTTCTGCCTTCGGCAATGACGTCATCGACCACTACGTGCGGGCCGGCCAATGGGAGCAGGAGGAGTACGACCGCCGCGTGACGGATTGGGAAGTGGCGAGAGGGTTCGAGCGGGCTTGAGATAATCGCAACGCTGATGCGCGCTTGTTGTCATTTTGGCATTGTGGTAGCGTGTTTCCACAACCTGCGAGATTGGTCATGAGCCCTATAGACAGTGATTGGTTTTACCAAAAACTTGATCAGGAGATAAATCCCTGCGCGACCTGGCTCGCTTTATGTCGCTCGATCCCAGTGCCGTATCGCGGATGCTGAAGGGTGAACGGAAGATGAGCGCCGATGAACAAGACGATATAGCTGCTTTCCTGGGCATAAATCTTGAGGAGGTGGCAGCGCACCGGAGGGGCAAAGTGTTCGGATTTGAGGAGACGAAGCAGAGCAGCTCTGACGCCACCGGCTCCTTGGATACTCTGCCGCTCAAAATGTTCACGAAAGACGATATCGTCTACAAGGATGGCAAGCGCTGGATGGAGAAGGAGGATGGCACGCTGATCGAACTGCATCCAGCCTACGGCTGCATGGCGGGAACGATCACCGTCATGCCGGGCGTCGATCTGACGGCACCGATGGACTGGGAAGAGGAATGGGGCGAGAAGCTTTATAATGAGTAGCCGTTTTCTGCTCGATACGTGCTTCGTGATCTGGATGTCGCAGAATGAGGACTTGGCGCCGACGGCATTGGAGTCGCTGGCTGAAAGCAAGGCCCAGAAGATCCCGGTTTTCGTATCGTCCGTGACGGCGTGGGAGATGGGCATGCTGCTTTCGAAGGGACGTATCCGTGAAACCCGGGATGCCGAGCAATGGTATCGCGACTATCTGCGGGATGGAGGCTTTGTCGAACATCCGGTCACCTCTACGATCTTCGTTGCCGCCTGCTTCCTGCCCCAGCCCATCCACAAGGACCCGATCGACCGAATCCTGATCGCCACCGCGCGCGAAAACGACCTGACCATCATCACGCGCGACCGCGCGATCCTCCTATGGCGCCGCGGGTTATGTCCGCGCGCTTGCCTGCTGATTTTCTGGAGTATGTATCAATGACGATGATCCAATGTATCTCGCCGATCGACGGTTCGGTCTATGCCGAGCGTCCGGCCATGTCGCCGGACGCTGCGGCGGAAGCTGTCGGGCGCGCCCGCGCGGCGCAGAAGGCCTGGGCGAAACGGCCGCTGGAAGAGCGCGTCCAGGCTCGTGCTGAAAGGCGTGGCCCGCCTCAACGAGATGGTCGATGAGGTCGTTCCCGAGCTTGCCTGGATGATGGGCCGGCCGGTGCGTTACGGCGGCGAGTTCAAGGGTTCAACGAACGTTCCAACTATGTGGCCTCGATCGCCGCCGATGCGCTGGCGCCGCTGCGGGTCGAGGACAGCGCTTCGTTCGAGCGGCGTATCGAACGCGAGCCGCACGGTGTCGTGTTCGTCATCGCGCCCTGGAACTATCCGTATATGACGGCGATCAACACGATCGCGCCGGCTTTGATGGCCGGCAATGTGGTCGTCATCAAGCATGCTTCGCAGACGCTGCTGGTCGGCGAGCGGATGGTGCGCGCCTTCGTCGAGGCGGGTGTTCCGGAGGATGTCTTCCAGAATGTCTTCCTCGACCATGACACGACGGCGAAGCTGATCTCGCAAGGGCTGTTCAACTTCATCAACTTCACGGGCTCGGTCGAAGGCGGACGATCGATCGAACGCGCCGCCGCCGGTACATTTACCGGGCTTGGCCTCGAACTCGGCGGCAAGGATCCGGGTTACGTGATGGAGGATGCCGATCTCGATGCGGCGGTCGATACGCTGATGGACGGCGCCACCTACAATTCCGGTCAGTGCTGCTGCGGCATCGAGCGCATCTACGTTCATGAATCGCTTTACGACGCCTTCGTCGAAAAATCGGTCGCCTGGGTGTCGAACTACAAGCTCGGCAATCCGCTCGACAAGGAAACCACGCTCGGGCCGATGGCCAACAAGCGCTTCGCCAAGGTGGTGCGCCAGCAGATCGCCGACGCGGTTGCAAGCGGCGCCAAGGCGCTGGTCGATCCCAAGCTTTTCCCCGCGGATGACGGCGGCGCCTATCTTGCGCCGCAGGTGCTGGTCGATGTCGATCATTCCATGGAGATCATGCGCGAAGAGACCTTTGGTCCGGCCGTCGGCATCATGAAAGTGAAGACCGACGACGAGGCGATCGGCTACATGAACGACAGCCGGTACGGGTTGACGGCATCGCTGTGGACGCCTGATGTCGATCGCGCAAACCGGATCGGCAGCCAACTCGAAACCGGTACGGTGTTCATGAACCGCGCCGATTATCTCGACCCGGCGCTGGTCTGGACCGGCGTCAAGGAAACCGGGCGCGGCGGATCGCTCTCCGTCCTCGGCTTCCACAACCTGACCCGCCCGAAATCCTATCACCTGAAGAAGGTCACGAAATGAATATCGTCGCGAACTGGAGCTATCCGACCGCCGTCAAGCTGGGCCGCGGACGGATCAAGGAACTGGCGGACGCCTGCAAGACGCTCGGCCTCAAGAAACCGCTTCTGGTCACCGACCGGGGACTGGCCTCGATGGCGATTACCGGCCATGCGCTCGACGTGCTGGAAGAGGCTGGCCTCGGCCGCGCGATCTTCGCCGATATCGATCCGAACCCGAACGAGAAGAACCTCGAAGCAGGCGTCAAGGCCTACCGGGACGGCGAGCATGACGGCGTCGTCGCCTTCGGCGGCGGCTCCGGCCTCGATCTCGGCAAGCTGATCGCCTTCATGGCCGGCCAGACGCGGCCCGTCTGGGATTTCGAGGATATCGGCGACTGGTGGACACGCGCCGACGCTTCGAAGATCGCGCCGATCGTCGCCGTTCCGACCACGGCCGGCACCGGTTCGGAAGTCGGCCGGGCAGGGGTGCTCACCAACTCCGTCACCCATGTGAAGAAGATCATCTTCCATCCTAAACTGCTGCCGGGCGTCGTCATCTGCGATCCGGAACTGACGATGGGCATGCCGAAGGCGATCACCGCCGGCACCGGCATGGATGCGTTTGCCCATTGCCTGGAAGCCTATTCGTCGCCGTTCTACCACCCGATGTCCGGTGGCATTGCTCTCGAAGGCATGCGGCTCGTCAAGGAATTCCTGCCGCGCGCCTATAAGGACGGAGCCGATCTCGAAGCCCGCACCAACATGATGTCGGCCGCAGCCATGGGGGCGGTCGCCTTCCAGAAGGGGCTCGGCGCCATCCATTCGCTGTCGCATCCGATCGGGGCGGTCTACAACACCCATCATGGCATGACCAATGCGGTCGTCATGCCACCGGTGCTGCGCTTCAATCGTCCGGCGATCGAGGAGAAGATCGCGCGTGCGGCGGCCTATCTCGGCATCGCCGGCGGCTTCGACGGCTTCTACGATTATGTCCTGTCGCTGCGCGCGGAGCTCAACGTTCCCGAAAACCTCACGGTCATGGGAATCAAGCCCGACCGAATCGACGAGTGACGGCCATGGCGATGGAGGACCCGAGCTGCGGCGGCAACCCCGTCACCATGACGATGGAGAACACCAAAGCACTTTTCCTCGACTGCTTTTAAGACTTCCGATTGGGGAGGATCGCCGTTAACGAAGCCCGGAGGCCGAAACCTCCGGGCTTTTCCGCATTTTAGAGCCGAAAGCTAAATTTCCTGAGTGATATTAATGATGCTCAAATTTACAATTCGTTAACCATGTTTGGAAAGGATGGCGTTCATGACACCATGCTTCCCGGTGTCCTCGTGAGCGATGTGGCTCTAGCCTTGTTCGAGGACCGACAATGCCTGTAATTTCCTTTGCCAATGCCAAGGGTGGAGCCGGAAAAACAACCGCCGCGCTTCTGCTTGCGACCGAACTTGCCCATCAGGGTTTTCGCGTCACCGTCATCGATGCGGATCCGCAGCGCTGGATCAGCCAGTGGTTCGAGACCTCCGGCGCAGTGCGCAACATCGAAGTGGTATCGGAAGTCACCCTCGCATCGCTGCAGTGTCATCTGCGGGAAATGGCATCGCGCACCGATTATTTCATCATCGACCTTGCCGGCGCCCGTGATGCGCTAGTCACCACCGCGATCGGCCTTTCCGACCACGTGATGATCCCGGTCCAGGGATCGGCCATGGACGCCAAGGGTGCGGCGCAGATCCTCGACCTTCTCGCCTACATGAAAGAGAAGGCCGGCCTGGTGATCCCGCATTCGGTGGTGCTGACGCGCGTCACCTCGATGGTGACCACCAAGGCGCTGCTCACCATCAAGGGCCTGCTTGCAGCCCGCGGCGTGCATGTCCTCGATACGCCGATCGGCGAACGCATCGCCTTCAAGGAACTGTTCGAGACCGGCGGTACGCTGCACACGCTCGATCCGGCCAAGGTCAGCAATGTCGACAAGGCCAAGGAAAATGCCGGCGCCTTTGCGAAGGAAGTCCTGCGGCTCATGCCGGTCAAGATCACCCGCTCCGCCGCGTCGCGCCTCTTCGGACTGGGCCGCCACGCCGCCTGATCGTTCTGGTCGATCTTGAAAAATCTCAAGCGGTCGGCTCTCCGGAGCCGGCCGCTTTGCGTTTGGGAAGATGATGGCCTTAACGAAAAAGCCCCTGCGGCGAGGCCGAGGGGCTTTTGGCGATTGCCGGATCTGCGCGGGCTACTCGATGAATTCAACCGTCGTGCCGGGCTTGACCATCTTGGCGAGTTCCCTCGCATCCCAGTTGGTCAGGCGCACGCAGCCATGGCTGTTGGTCTTGCCGATCTTGGAGGGTTCCGGCGTGCCGTGGATGCCGTATGTGGGCTTCGAGAGCGCGATCCAGACCGTACCGACCGGGCCGTTCGGGCCTGGCGGGATCTGCAGGATCTGGTCGTTGTTGCCCTGCTTGAAATTGATCTTCGGATTGTAGGTGTAACCTGGGTCGAGCGCGATGCGTTCGACCGTGTGGGTGCCGGTCGGCGAGGGCGTGTCAGTAGAGCCGATGGTCGCCGGATAAGCGGCGACCAGCTTGTTGTCGGCGCCATAGGCGAAGACCTGCTTCTTGCCCTTGTCGGCGATGATGCGGGTGACCTGACCGACCTTCGGCTGGCCGGGATTGATAACCTTGATGGTCGAGCCGGGGATGGTGAAATCGACGCCGGGATTGAGCGCCTTGAGATAACCTTCGTCCATGTGGAACTGCTCGGCGAGCTTTTCGGTCACGGACGTATAGGACATGGCCGGCAGCTGCGACTTGTGCGCATAGTCTTCCGGGATCGAGGCGACATAGGGACCGGCAGCATCGGCCGGCGTGATCGTGTAGTCGATGATCGGCAGGCCGCCCGAATAGGTCAGCCGCTGCAGGATGTCCTCGGAATTGTTGGGATCGAGCGTCTCGCCGGTCATTTCCTGCCATGCGGCGATCGCCTTGTTGACGTTGTCGCCGAGATGACCGTCGATGACGCCGGGCGAGATGCCTTCACGGTCGAGGAACACTTGAAGTGCCGCGATCTGGGCCTGCGGCTTCTTGGTGACGGTGATGATCGGCTTTTGCGGCAGAAGCGTTTCCGCCGGACGCTGGTCCGGTTCGATCGAGGCTTCCTGCGGGTAACCGGCGTCGGGGAGGGCCTGATCATCCAGCGGCATGCGGCTGACTGATCCCTCCCTTGGGATCCCGCCGGTGACGGCGCCGGGTTCCCCGGCCGGTATTCGCGGAAATCGCGATAACCGCCGGCGCCCTGCTGGTAGCCGCCCGAATCCCGCAGAGACCGGTAGCCGCCCGGCACCGGCGGATATTCCTGCCTCCGGTCGGGGCGATAGGCTTCCTGGCGGATCTCGGTTGCGACGACATTGCCGAAATGGTCGATCAGGACCCGGCGGCCCATGCTGTCGCGGCTGATGATGACGTCACGACGATCCGGTTCATAGTCCAGGATCGAGCCGTCAGGAGCGACGAGCATCGTTTCCGAGGGATAGCGGCCATACCGATTCTGCGCCTCGGCGGAGGGGATCCCCTGCGCCGCGGTCCAGATCATCAGGCTTGCGCATGCAAAAATAGCCGCTTCACGATGTCACCGACTTCCTTGTTTCCTACCTACACGTAATCGGGAAATCGTACATTGGTTCCCGCCCGCGCGCCTGTCGCCACAGACAAGGTAAATTGACCGTAGTGTGGAAAAAGTGAATTCGTCATGAACACACCGTTAAATTTACGTCACGATCGGTTAGAAGTTTTGACGAAACCGTGAAGGGAATGATTATGAAGGCTTTTTCGGCTGCCAGCGGACCGAGGATCTTCCTCGACGAGAGTTCCGTTCTCGATATCGGAGGGTGTTTCGTTGGCGATGTGGACCTTGCTCCGGGCCGGGCCATTCCCGACGACGGCGATCCGCGAATCGATCACTCGCTGGAAGGCTTTCTCTTCACCTGCGGGCCGGACCATATCCGTCATCCGGAGGCCATCGAAGGCTCGGTGGACGGCCGGAAATATCCGCTGCACGGATCCTTCTCCTCGCACCCGGCCGAAATCCTGTTCTGGGATGCGCAAGGGCCGGATGCCGAATGCCGTGCTCGCGTGCCGGTGACGCTTGCGACGGGCGAGACGGCTCTGCTTGAACGCCATTGGCGGATCGATGGCGCAACCGGCGAGGTGAGCCTGTCGGACAAGGTCACCAATACCGGCTCAAAACCGTTCGCGCGGGTGCATATGTATCATATGAACATCGGCGCATGGCTGTTCGACGATCGGGTCCGGCTCTCCGGCAGGATGCTTGAAGGCGGCGGCTTTCCGTGGACGTTCGGGGGCGAGACGGGCGGCATATTCTGTGTGCCCGCGGCTGTCGAGGGCGAGCATTGGGCAGAGATCGCGCTCGGGCCGATCGCGGCGATCGGCGGGTTGACGCTGAAGGTGAAGTTCAGGACCGACACGCTGCCGCATCTGCAGGTCTGGCGAAACCAGAAGGCACCGGCGCACGTGCTCGGATCGAGCCGGTTTCGCACCGCCTGGCAGGTCGCGGGGAGCTTGCCGAGAGCGGAGAACTGGGCTCCGTCAAGCCCGGCGAAAGCGTCGAATACGGCCTGCGCTTCTGCTTCGTATGAGAGTTGTCGTCGGGCGACGGACGTCCGATTGACGCCGATTGACGCCCGGGCGGCACCGTCGTAATGCTTTCGCCTCAATCAGAATGGAGGGCTAAGTCCATGGATATCCGCCAGATCAACGACGAGTATTCCGTCACCGGCCAGATCACTGTCGAGGATCTCGACCAGGTCAAGGCCCTAGGGTTCAAGTCGGTCGTCTGCCATCGTCCGGACGACGAGGAGCCGGGCCAGCCGCATTTTGCGCAGATCGAAGCCCGCGCCAAGGAACTTGGCCTCGACATCCGCCATATCCCGGTCGGCCGCATGGGCGTCGATGAACAGGGTATCAACGCGATGGTCGATGCGCTCGACGAATTCCCGCGCCCGATGCTCGGCTTCTGCCGCTCCGGCGCCCGTTCGACGGCGATCTACGAAAAGAGCCAGCATCTGCGCGGCTGAATATTTTCCCCGGCCTCGTGGTTTTCGCGCGGGGCCTTTTTCCCGAAGCTCAATCTTTTTGAGGAGAATTCCATGAGCATCCAGCGCATCGAGCCGGGCGCCCGCATGAGCGGCGCCGTCGTCCACGGCAACACCGTCTATCTCGCCGGCCAGGTCGGCGATGGCGAGAGTGTCACCGACCAGTGCAAGGACGCGCTTTCCGAAGTCGATCGCCTGCTCGCCGCTGCCGGTTCCGACAAGTCGAAGATCCTGCAGACGATCATCTACCTCTCGGACATCGCCTATTTCGGCGAAATGAATGCTGTCTGGGAAGGCTGGATCGACCCGGCCAACCCGCCGGCCCGCGCCACCAGCGAAGCCAAGCTCGCTGCGCCGAAATACAAGGTCGAGTTCATCGTCACCGCTGCGATCTGATTGCTGCGATATTGAATCAGAAAGCCGGCCTATCATTTTGATAGGCCGGCTTTTTCTATTTCAGGCCTTTTCGCGGATCTGGGTCAGCGTCCTGGCCGGCGTGATCGCTTCCGGGTCGAGCCGGACCTCGATGATCGAAGGTTTGCCGCTGGCTCGGGCGCGCAGATAAGCCGGACCGAACTCTTCCGTCTTTTCCACCAGTTCGCCATGGCCGCCGAAGGCCTGGGCGTAGGCGACGAAATCCGGGTTGACGAGGTCGGTGGCGCTGACGCGGCCGGGATATTCGCGCTCCTGGTGCATGCGGATCGTGCCGTAGATGCCATTATTGACCAGGACCGTGATGATCGGCAGGCCGTAGCGTACGGCGGTGATGAATTCCTGGCCGTGCATCATGAAGCAGCCGTCACCTGCAAAACAGACGACTTCACGCTCGGGAAACAGCTGTTTCGCCGCGACGGCGGCCGGCAGGCCGTAGCCCATCGAGCCGGAGGTCGGGGCGGACTGGGTGTTGTATTTCCGGAAGCGGTGGAAACGGTGCAGCCAGGTGGCGTAGTTGCCGGCGCCATTGGTGAAGATCGCGTCGTCCGGCACGTTTTCCTCGATCCATTGCATGATCGGACCCATCTTGACCGCGCCGGGGCCGGCCTCCGGCGGCGTCGACCATTTGAGATAGGCGTCGTGCAGCGCCGATTTCCGTTCGGCCCAGATCGGGGCGGCGGGCGGTTCGAGATCGTTCAGCGCGGCGACGAATTCCGCAGGCGCTGCGCAGATTGCCAGATCCGGCCGGTACATGCGGCCGAGTTCCTCGGGATCCGGGAAGATATGGACCAGCTTCTGCTTGGGGTAGGGAATGTCGATCAGCGTGTAGCTGGAGGAGGGCATTTCCGACATGCGGCTGCCGAGCAGGACCAGCAGATCCGCCTCTTTCACCGCATTGGCGAGTGCGGGATTGATACCGATGCCGACATCGCCGGCATAGGATGGATGCAGGTGATCGAACAGCATCTGACGGCGGAAGGAGCAGCCGACCGGGATTTTGAAACGGTTGGCGAAAGCCTGGAAATCGGAGACCGCCTGCTCGCTCCAGCGGGTGCCGCCGAGGATGAACATCGGACGCTCGGCGTTCTTGAGCATGGTTTCGAATGCGGCGATCTGGCTTTTGCCGGGATGGCTTTCGACAGGCATGTAGGCGCGGGCGTCCGGCGCTTCGACCTCTTCGACCAGCATGTCTTCCGGCAGCGTCAGCACGACCGGACCGGGGCGGCCCGAGGTGGCGACCGCAAAGGCGCGGGTAACGAATTCCGGAATGCGGCGGGCATCGTCGATCTCGCCCACCCATTTGGAAAATTCGGTAAAGGCGCGGCGATATTCGACCTCCTGAAACGCCTCCCGCTCCTTCATGTCGCGGCCGATCTGGCCGACGAAGAGGATCATCGGGATCGATCCTGCTTGGCGATATGGAGGCCGGCCGAGGCGTTGGTGGCGCCCGGTCCGCGGGTCACCATGCAGATGCCGGGCTCGCCGCTCAGGCGCCCCCAGCTGTCCGCCATCATCGCGGCGCCACCTTCCTGGCGGCAGACGAGCACCTCGATGCCGCTTTCATAAAGCGCGTCGAGCACGGCGAGATAACTTTCGCCCGGAACGCAGGAGATGCGTTTGACGCCGTTCGCCTTCAGCGCCTCGACGATGAGTGGCCTCCGGTTTTCATGGCCGTCTTCATTTCTCTCTCCTCTTTTTCAATGTGATCGAGTTCCGCCAGCACGTCGGCGGTATGTTCGCCCAGCGCCGGGCTCGGCCGGTGATAGGCAAGCGGCGTTTCCGAGAGCACGATCGGGCTGCGGACGCCGGGAATGACGGTGCCGTCGGCCGCTTCGAGATCGATGCGAAGCCCGCGTTCCTTGACCTGCGGGTCGTCGAACATTTCGGCGATCGAATTGATCGGCCCGGCCGGCACGGCATTGTCGCCGCAGGCGGCGAGCAGCTCGGCCTTCTTCCATCTCGAGGTCTGGGCGAGAATCAGCCGGCGCACTTCGACACGGTTGGCGACGCGCGCCTTGTTGGTGGCGAAACGTTCGTCGTCGGCAACCGTCTCGACGCCGAGGATGCGGCAGAGGCGGCGAAACTGCCCGTCATTGCCGATTGCGAGGATGAGGTGGCCGTCTTCGGTGGCCAAGACCTCGTAGGGGCTGATGTTCGGATGGGCATTGCCGAGCCGCACCGGTGCTTCGCCCGAGATCAGGTAGTTCATGTTCTGGTTGGCGAGGATGCCCGCCTGGACGTCGAGCAGCGCCATATCGACATGCTGGCCTTCGCCGGTCTTCATCGCATGGATCAGCGCGCCCTGGATGGCGGTCACCGCATAGATGCCGGTGAAGATGTCGGCGATCGCCACGCCCGCCTTCATCGGCTGGCCGTCCGGTTCGCCGGTGATCGACATGAAGCCGGACATTCCCTGGACGATATAGTCGTAGCCGGCGAGATTGGCATAGGGGCCGTTCTGGCCGAAACCGGTGATCGAGCAGTAGATCAGCTTCGGATTGATCTTTTTCAGGCTCTCGTAGTCGAGGCCATATTTAACGAGGCCGCCGAGCTTGAAATTTTCGATCAGCACGTCGGCGGTCGCGGCGAGCCTGCGGACGATGTCCTGCCCTTCCTCGGTCTTCAGGTCGATGGCGATCGAGCGTTTGCCGCGGTTGGTGGAATGGTAGTAGGCGGCCGACAGGTTTTCGCCGTCCTTGCCTTCGACGAAGGGAGGACCCCAGGCGCGGGTGTCGTCGCCGCCATCGGGATTTTCCACCTTGATGACGTCGGCGCCCATGTCTGCCAGCATCTGGCCGGCCCAGGGGCCGGCGAGCACGCGGGCGAGTTCGATGACGCGGATGCCGGTAAGCGGCGGTTTCTTAGGGGTCTGGGTCATGTCACGGGGTCACGGTTGACTTGGCGGCGCTGGTTACCGGCTTGATGGAGGCAACGCGGCGTTCCCGCCAGATGATATAGAGGCCGGAGCCGATGATGATCGAGATGCCGAGCCATTTGATCGGATCGGGGAAGTCCCCAAAGACCAGCCAGCCGAACAGCGTTGCCGAGACGATCTCGAAATATTGCAATGGCGCAATCACGGAGGCCGGAGCGGCGCGATAGGCATAGACGGCAAGGATGCCCGACAGGGCTGCGAAGGCGCCGACGCCCGCGAGCCACAACAGGGTCGTCCAGTCCGGTATGGAGGGTGCCAGGAAGGCGATACCGGTTCTGTCTCCGACAAAGAGCAGGATGGCGGAAATCGGAATTCCCCAGAGCGCCATCTGGAACTGCATCGACCACGGGTCTTCGCGATGCGCCAGTGCCCGCGTCAGGATCGCGAAGATTGCCACGCAGAAGGCGGTGACGATCGGCAGCAGCGCCACGAAGCCGATCTCCTGGAAGCTCGGGCGGATGACGATCATGGCGCCCACGAAACCGGTGGCGCAGGCGGTATAACGCCGCCAGCCGATGATCTCCTTGAGGAAGATGCTGGAGAGAACGGTGAGGATGATCGGCTCGACGAAGAAGATGGCGATCGCATCGGCCACTTCCATGACCGCCAGTGTCGCGACGAAACAGACCATGGAGACCGTGATAAGGGTCGCGCGGACCGCGTGGAAGACGCTGAGCCGCCAGGAGAATGCCCGCCAGTAACCGTTCCAGAGCACGATCGGCAGCATGCAGAGCGCCTGGAAGACGAAGCGGGCGGCGGTGATGAACGTGGGCGATGCGGTGTCGGTGGCAAGCTTCGAAAAGATGTCGATAAAAGGGGCGATCAGCATCGCGACGATCATCAGTCCGAGGCCGTTGACGATCCGGTTCGGGGCTGATGCGGCAAGGCTTGCGGGCGACGAATTCATAGCTTTCCTATAGCCGGGAGCGGTCCCGGAAGCACGTGATTAAATGTCATGAACTCATTCCGTTTGCTGTCTGGCCGTTTGTCAGAGCGCGGCCGTCGGGACGGGCAGGGCGGCCCTGGCCCAGGCGGCGAATTCGGCGGTGGCCCGCGCCCGCACCGTATCGTTCAGTGTTTCGTGGCGTGTGCCTGGCCAGATCTTGGTGGTGACGTTCGAAAAGCCGCTGTGCTTGAAATGCTCCGAGAGCCACAGAATTTCCCGGCCGCCGTTGGTTGCCGGGTCTTCGGCACCGCCGATCAGGTGGATCGGCAGGCTTTTAGCCAGCCGATCGGTCATCTTCGGGGCGCGGAAGGTGAGTTCGAAAAGGTCGAGCCACAGCGAGACGCTGGCGTCGAAACCGCAGAGCGGATCTGCGATATAGGCATCGACGATATCCGGGTCGTGGCTCAGCCAGTCGAATTCCGTGCGGTGGCCCGCAATCGATTTCCCCAGGCGCCAAAAGTGAGTTTCGGCAGAAGTCCGCTCGGCACGTCCGAGCCTTTCAGGGCCTTTTCGATGCGCAGGATTATTTGCGCAGCACGGCCGGCCGGGCCGGGGTGAAAATTCGAATTCCAGACCGCGACGGCATTAAAGCTGTCGGGATAATCGACGGCCGCGTTGAGCGCAATCAGGCCGCCCATCGAATGGCCGAAGAGCAGGACGGGCAGGCCCGGATGGGCGTATGCCGCCATGTCACGCATGGCCTTGACGTCCTCCAGCACCAGTTCGACGCCATCATGCCTGGCAAAACGGCCGATCGGCGCATCCGGCGCGGTCGTCTCGCCGTGGCCGCGATGGTCGAACGCATAGACATGGAAGCCATGGCCTGCCATCGCCTCGGCGAAAGCCCTGTAGCGCCTGGAATGCTCGGCAAGCCCGTGCGAGATCAGCAGGATGGCCTGTGCCGGTTCTGCCGCCGGCTGGTAATGATAGGCAAGGCTTGCGCCCGTTGGGCTCGTAAACCGCCTCGTTTCGTCGAACATCCTCGCTCCCTCGATCGTTCGCGCATTGCTCCCGGCTCCCAATTCGCCTACATAGCGGCAAACCGAAATTCCCCCGGAGCACTTTTATCCATGGCACGTCAGTTCATCTATCACATGTCGGGACTCAACAAGTCCTACGGCGCCAAGAAAATCCTTGAGAACGTCAACCTGTCTTTCTATCCCGATGCCAAGATCGGTATCCTCGGCCCGAACGGCGCCGGTAAATCGACCGTGCTGCGCATTATCGCCGGCCAGGACAAGGAATATACCGGCGAAGCTTGGCTCGCAGAGGGCGCGACCGTCGGCTATCTCGAACAGGAGCCGCATCTCGATGCGTCCAAGACCGTTTTCGAGAACGTCATGGAAGGCGTCGCCAAGAAGACGGCCGTCCTCGACCGCTACAACGAACTGATGATGAACTATTCCGACGAGACGGCGGACGAGGGCGCCAAGCTCCAGGACATCATCGACAGCCAGAACCTCTGGGATCTGGAAAGCCAGGTCGAGATGGCCATGGAAGCGCTGCGCTGCCCGCCGCGCGATTCGGAAGTCACCAGCCTTTCGGGCGGTGAGCGCCGCCGCGTTGCCCTTTGCCGTCTTCTCCTGTCGCAGCCGGACCTGCTGCTGCTCGACGAACCGACCAACCATCTGGACGCCGAGACCATCGCCTGGCTCGAAAAGCACCTGCGCGACTATCCGGGCGCCGTGATGATGATCACCCACGATCGCTACTTCCTGGACAACGTCACCGGCTGGATCCTCGAACTCGACCGCGGCCGCGGCATTCCTTACGAAGGCAATTACTCGGCTTACCTGCTCGCCAAGGCCAAGCGCATGCAGCAGGAAAACCGGGAGGAGGCAGGCCGCCAGAAGGCGATCAGCCGCGAACAGGAATGGATCGCTTCCAGCCCGAAGGCGCGTCAGGCAAAATCCAAGGCGCGTATCAAGTCCTACGAACAGCTGGTGGAAGCGGCCGAGAAGCAGCGTCCCGGCGACGCTCAGATCAT
Organism: Neorhizobium sp. EC2-8; assembly: GCA_045291535.1. Lineage (GTDB taxonomy): Bacteria > Pseudomonadota > Alphaproteobacteria > Rhizobiales > Rhizobiaceae > Neorhizobium. The sequence goes on from CP147996.1 coordinate 602,162, forward strand.
CATTCCGGTCAGCGAGCGTCTCGGCCAGGTGGTCATCGAGATGGAAGGTATCACCAAGGGCTTTGAGGGCCGCACGCTGATCAACGACCTGTCGATCAAGCTGCCGCCGGGCGGCATCGTCGGCATTATCGGCCCGAACGGCGCCGGCAAGACGACGCTGTTCAGGATGATCACCGGCCAGGAAAAGCCGGATTCCGGCTCGGTGCGCATCGGCGAGACCGTCCATCTCGGTTATGTCGACCAGAGCCGCGATGCGCTCGACGGCAACAAGACCGTCTGGGAGGAAATCTCGGGCGGTGCCGAAATCATCAAGCTCGGCAAGTTCGACATGAACAGCAGAGCCTATTGCGGCGCCTTCAACTTCAAGGGCGGCGATCAGCAGCAGAAGGTCGGTAATCTCTCCGGCGGCCAGCGCAACCGCGTTCACCTCGCCAAGATGCTGAAGGCCGGCGGTAACGTTCTCCTGCTCGACGAACCGACCAACGACCTCGATACGGAAACGCTGGGTGCGCTTGAAAGCGCGCTGGAAAACTTTGCCGGCTGCGCAATCATTATCAGCCACGATCGCATGTTCCTCGACCGTCTCGCGACGCATATTCTCGCCTTCGAAGGCGAAGGTCACGTGGAGTGGTTCGAAGGCAATTTCGAGGACTATGAACAGGACAAGATCCGCCGCCTCGGCCCCGACGCCCTCAACCCGGGCAGCCAGGCCCACAAGCGCCTGACTCGTTAATATCTTTTAGCTTTGTCTAAGTTAGAACCCCGGCTTTGCCGGGGTTTTGCGTTCCGGACAGGTTAATACATGCTAAATTTTACACCCCCAAATTTAGGGGGATTTCTTGTGTGTTCTAATCAAGACAATTGCAAAGATTGCGGCGCAGGTTCGCCCTCGGGGAAGGTCCATGATTTGCGGGCCTTATACGCTGTCATGACGACGGGGCCATTTCGAGGATCTATTTATGCTGCGTCTCATCGAGCGCTTGCCGTTCCGTACGTCTCTCACGTTACTCGCCTCCATTCCGCTTCTGGCTGTCATAACGCTGGGTGCGCTTTCGAGCCTGGATGCCTATGCTCAGTACCGCGCATTGAACCATGCGGTCGTGCTTGAAAGGCTGGCGCTGGCCGCGGGCGATCTCATGAACGCCATTCCGCTGGAAAGTTCCGTGCCGGTGGCGCAGCGCCCCGACGCGCGCAGCAAGGTGGACGCCGCGCAGAGAAAGGTCGTGGAACTCCACAAGAAGATCGACGCTGATGGTCATAGCGAGCCGGGCCTGCGTGACCTCGCAAGGTCGCTGGAGGAACGTTATACGCGCATGGGTGAATATCGCGCCAAGATCGATGGCGGCGACACCAACCAGCTCCTCTCGGCTCAATATGTGAGCCCGGTCTCCGAGCGTGGCCTCGACATTATCGGCCGCATTGCAAGCCTCACGGAAGACCGCGAGTGGCGCGTTATCTCGATGGTTATCAGTCGCTGGTTCAGGTGAACAACGGCTATGCGATCATCAATCGCATGGGGCAGCAGTATAGCAAGAACGGTACGCTCGCCCCCGAGGAAGTCGCGCGCTACATGCAGGGTCGCCAGCAGACCCGCATCTTCGAAAAGCCGTTTCGCAATCTCGCTTCCCCGGACGTGGTCGCCAGGTTCGACGCCTATTGGCAGACCGCCGACGGCGTGCTGATTGCCAACACGCTGAAGGGTATCGAAACATACAAGGGCTATACGCCGGCTCCCGCCGATTACGACGCCTGGACCAACGCGATGAACAAGCGTCGCGAATATAACGGCGCCCTGATCGATCAGATGGCCGCCGAGATCAAGAACCTCGGTGATGACAAGTCTTCCGACGCCGCGTCCAGCCTGCAGGTGATGTTCGCATCGCTCGGCTTCTTCATCGTCGCTGTCGTCGCGCTCAGCGTTCTCATCGCCCGCAGCCTGTCCAGCTCGATCCGCAGGATCGGCGACCGGATGGCAAGCCTTGCCTCCGGCAATACCGAGGAGGCCATCCCCTATTCCGACCGCAAGGACGGCATCGGCGACATGGCCCGCTCGGTCGAGGTTTTCCGTGAAGCGGCGATCCGCAATCTTCAGCTGGAAGCCGGGGCGGAAGCCACCCGCCGCCGCTCGGAAGCCGAGCGTGTCGAAATGCAGCGCCAGAGCGAGGCGGATGCCGAAGCCAAGCTGACCCAGGCAACCGGCGCGCTTGCCGCCAACCTTCGCCGTCTCGCCGCCGGCGACATGCTCTGCGAAGTGAACGAAGCCCTGGCACCGCAGTTCGAAGGCTTGCGCCACGACTTCAACACCTCGGTCCGCCAGCTGCGTGATGCGCTGCTCAGCGTCGGCAATTCGGTTTCCACCGTCACCAGCGGTTCGAAGGAAATTTCCGACGCCTCCGACAACCTCTCCAAGCGCACCGAACAGCAGGCTGCTTCGCTGGAAGAAACTGCCGCCGCTCTCGAAGAGATCACTGCGAACGTCGTTTCGACGTCGAAGCGCACCGGCGAAGCCCGCGACGTCGTCCGCGACGCCCGGACACGAGCCGATCAGTCAGGCCAGGTCGTGCGCAACGCGGTCGCTGCCATGGAACGGATCGAGAAGTCGTCGCAGCAGATCGGCCAGATCATCAGTGTGATCGACGAGATCGCCTTCCAGACCAACCTGCTGGCGCTCAATGCCGGCGTCGAGGCAGCCCGTGCCGGCGAGGCCGGCAAGGGGTTTGCGGTCGTCGCCCAGGAAGTTCGCGAACTGGCCCAGCGCTCGGCAAACGCCGCCAAGGAGATCAAGGCACTGATTTCCAACTCGGCGGTTGCCGTCGGCGAAGGCGTCAAGCTCGTCAGCGAGACGGGCGAGGGGCTGAGCGTCATCGAACAGCTCGTGCAGACCGTCAACAGCCACATGGATGCGATCGCGATCGCGGCGCAGGAACAGTCTGTCGGGCTTGCGCAGGTCAATACGGCCGTCAACCATATGGACCAGTCGACCCAGCAGAATGCCGCAATGGTCGAAGAGATGAACGCCGCCGGTGCGGGCCTTGCCCAGGAAAGCGGAAAGCTCAGCGAATTGCTGTCGCACTTCCAGCTCGGCGCCAGTGCCTCCAGCCAGCTTCGCGAGACGGCAAGCCGCATGCGGGCGCCGGCAGCTCCGGTCTCACGCCCGGTCGCCGCTGCACCGAGCCGACCGATGCCGGCCCGCGCCCCGGTTTCGCGCGGAAATACGGCTCTCGCCCAGGCTTCCGACGAGTGGGAAGAGTTCTGATCCCACGCCACTAACAAAACCTGAGAGGGCGGCTTCGGCCGCCCTCTGCGTTTTGGCCGACTTGTCGGACCAATCAGTTGCCGCTTGCATAGAGTCGTGAAATCATATAAACATATCTTTATATGTTGATTGCATGAGGATACGGCTGAATGGGATTGTCGCTCGACACTCTGGTGGACGTACTGAAAACAGCCGGCGAGCCGACGCGCTTCCGCCTGCTCGCACTTCTGGCCGCCGGGGACCTGACCGTCACCGATCTTACGGAAATCCTGGGTCAATCGCAGCCGCGCATTTCGCGGCACCTGAAGCTGCTTGCCGAGGAATCGCTGATCGATCGCTATCAGGAAGGCGCCTGGGCCTATTTCCGGCTGAAGCAGGAAGGCAAGGCGGCGACGCTGATCAGGACGCTGCTGGCGGCCGCTTTCGAAGACGATCCGGTTCTGCTGAGGGACAGCGAGCGGCTGACGACGGTCAAGCGGCTGCGCGCCGAGCGCGCCCAGGCCTATTTTACGCGTAACGCTTCCGAATGGGACGAGCTTCGCCGGCTGCACGTCAGCGACTCGGCCGTCGAATCGGCGCTGCTGCGGCTGGTAGGCACCACGCCGGTCGATGCGCTTCTCGATCTCGGTACCGGCACAGGCTGGATCCTGCAGCTCCTGTCCAACATCTATCGTCGCGCCGTCGGCATCGATGCGAGCCGTGACATGCTTTCCGTCGCCCGGTCCAATCTCGACAAGGCCGGAATCGTCAAGGCGTCCGTCCGGCATGGCGACATTCTCAACCTGCCGCTCGAAGGCCAGGATTTCGACCTGATCACCGTTCACCAGGTGCTGCATTTTCTCGATCAGCCGGAACTGGCGATCGCCGAGGCTGCCCGCGTGCTGCGTCCGGGCGGCCGGCTGCTGATCGTCGATCTCGCGCCGCATGCGCTCGAATACCTGCGCGACGACCATGCCCATGTGCGTCTCGGCTTCTCCCATCAGGTGATGGCGGAATGGTTGGAGAAAGTGGGTCTGGAGGTCGAGCAGGCGATCGATCTCCGCTCGGGCAAGGAAGGCGGGCTGACAGCCACCGTCTGGCTCGCTCGCGACCGCCGCCTGCTGATCGCCGCCCATCATGCATCTGCCCAATCGCAAACCGTTCTTTAAGGGAGCTGAACCAATGACCGCCGATAGCGAAACTTTCAGCGTTTCCTTCGAATTCTTTCCGCCCAAGTCGGAGGAGATGGAAGGGCAGCTATGGGATACGGTCGATGAACTGGCGCTCTGGGATCCGCGGTTCGTCTCCGTGACTTACGGCGCAGGCGGATCGACCAAGGCCCCGACGATCAATACGGTGCGCCGCCTGGTCGGCGAGACCTCGCTTGCGACCGCCGCACACCTGACCTGCGTCGATGCCACCCGCGAAGAAACCCATTCGGTCGTCGGCGAATACCGCGCCGCCGGCATCCAGCATATCGTCGCCCTGCGCGGCGATCCGGCAAGCGGTGTCGGTACGGAGTATCGCCCGCATCCGCAGGGTTATGCCAATGCCGCGGATCTGGTGCGCGGTCTGACGGAGCTCGGCGGCTTCGACATCTCCGTTTCCGCCTATCCCGAAAAACATCCGGAAAGCGCCGATCTCGCTGCTGACATCGAGATGCTGAAGCGCAAGGCGGATGCGGGTGCTGCCCGGGCGCTGACCCAGTTCTTCTTCGACAATGACGTCTTCGAACGTTATCTCGAAAAGGTCCGCGCCGCCGGCATTGCCATTCCGATCGTGCCGGGCATCATGCCGATCCAGAATCTCTCCCAGCTCAAGCGTTTCGCCGGCCGCTGCGGTTCCTCGGTTCCGTCTTTCCTGGATGCCCGTTTCGAGGGACTGGACGACAAGCCCGAGGATCGTGCAAATGTCGCTGCCGATGTCGCCGCCGAACAGATTGAGGACCTGATCCGCCGCGGAATTGGCGACTTCCACATCTATACGATGAACCGGGCGCCGCTCGTTTCGGCCGTCCTGCAGCGGCTCGGCCGCCGGCAGGTCCGCGCTCAGCATATTGCGGCTGCCTGAGTATATTTTAAAAACGCATGCTCCTACGAAAGGAGCATGCGTCTTCACTGCAAGTGCTGATTATCAAACGGTGGTGGATGCGATATCATAACTGGTAGTGGAACGGGTGGCGCTCAAATGAAGAGCATGGATGCCACAAACACAAACGCTGCACCGACTACCAAGACATTGAGAGAGTATGTACGTCCCATGTCTGCCTCCTTGCGTTGACGGGCAGACTTTATGTCAGTTTTGTACCAGCTGGGAAGCGTCTTTCTATGCTGCAGCGCCGTCGGGCTGCCGGGCTTCGATCTGCGGCATTTCCATAAGATGCTGAATTTTATGCCGAAATGTCGCGTTAATCTTAATTTACGCAGAGTTAAAAAGCTGTATATGACTGTTAATTTCTGACATATTCCGTGATGGTTTCGTCCCGTTACGATGCCGTCGGAGCGGAATTGCTGCGACTGCGAAGGATCCTTCCGTCGAGCAGCACGAGGCCAAAACCAATCAACAGCATGCCGATCAGGTCGGTGGCCTCCAATCTTTCGCCGAGAAAAAGCACGCCGAGAAGAATGGCGCTCGGGGGACCACGAGCGTCACCAGAGACGCGTTGGTGGCGCCTGCGAGCGCCAGAATCCGGAAAAAGAGGAGATAGGCGAATGCGGTCGATACCAGCGCGAGCGCGAGGATCGCAAGCACAGCGTTGATGGATGGCATCGGCAATGCCCAGGAGTGGTCAGCGATCAGCGACACGGGCAACATCATCAGGGTGGAGGCGGTCAGCTGTCCCGTGGCGGTGACAGGGGCCGGCAGGCCGCGAAAGCGCTTGCCGTAGGTGCCGGCCACTCCGTAGGAGACCGCCGCGAGGACCGGCAGGATCAGCGCCCAGAACGGCGCGGATGCGGCCGCCATGATGCCGGGACCGATCAGGACGGCCGTGCCGGCGAGGCCCGCCAGGCATCCGGCGATTTTTGCGCCCGTCAGCTTTTCATCCGTCGTCCAGCGATTGGCGATCAGAACGGTCCAGATCGGAGTGGTGGCATTGAGGATCGAGGCAAGTCCGGCGCCGATTTCGGTCTGGCCGAAGAAGATCAGCGTGTGGGGCAGGGCGTTGTTGACGAAGCCCATGATCAGGAAAGACGGCCATTGGGCTTTAAGCGTCGCGTAGAGCCCGAACCGGCCGTGCAGATAGATGTGCAGCGCCAGCGCCGCCAGGAACAGGCGCAGGAAGACGAGCGTGAAGGGCGGTACTTCCAAGACTGCGATGCGCGCGAAGAAGAAAGATCCGCCCCAGATCAGCCCGAGCAGCAGGATCAGCGCCCAGACGGTGGCGCCGGGCTTCGAAATGGGGGCGGTTGTCATGCGTTATCTCCCTCGCGGTCAAGGCGAAGGGATAACTCCAAGGCCTCCGAGTCGCCACCCGATTTCGTTCGGGCGGCGACGGTTGCGATTTAGAGAGCGGAGAGCAGAGACAGGGTCGGCCATCCGTCGGCCGGCAGGCCGAGGCGCGCCTGCTCCTTCTGGACGGCCTGGCGGGTGCCCGATCCGAGGATGCCATCGACCTTGCCGATATCGTGGCCGAGTGCTTCGAGCTTGGTCTGCAGCGCCTTCATGCCGCCATCGTCGAGACCCTGTTCCGGAATGCCCTTCTGATAGGTCGGAGCGCCGGAAAGGCGGGTGGCGAAATAGGCGGCCGAGGTCGTGTAGATGAACGACTGGTTCCATTCCAGATAGGTGTTGAAGTTCGGATAGGTCAGGAAGGCCGGCCCCTTGCGGCCCTGCGGCAGGATGAGGGCTGCCGGCAGGTTGCCGAAATTGGTGACGCCGTCGCGCGGCGTGACGCCCAGCTTGAACCATTCCGCGGCCGGGATTTCGTTGCCGAGACCGGACTTGTCCCAGGGCAGGTTCTCGGGCAGGGTCACCTCCTGCATCCAGGGTTGGCCGGGCTTGAAACCCATGCTCTGGATGAATTTGGCGGCCGTCAGGATGGCGTCGGGGAGCTGGTCTTGACGTTGATATGGCCATCGCCATCACCATCGACGCCATGCGCGATAATGTCCTTCGGGAGCATCTGGACCTGGCCGATCTCGCCAGCCCATGCACCCGTGTTGGTGGACGGATTGAGGTCGCCGTGCTGCACCATCTCGATCAGCGCGATCAGCTGCGGGCGGAATAGTTCGGGGCGGCGGCAGTCATGCGCAAGCGTCACCAGCGCGTTGCGGGTGTTGAAATCGCCCTGGACGGCGCCGAAATCGGTTTCCATCGCCCAGAAGGCGGTGATGACGCCCGGCGCCACGCCGAACTCCTTCTCGGCGCGGGCGAAGACGTCGGCATATTGCTTGATCTTCTGGCGACCGATGTCGAGGCGGGCCTGGCTGACGGTGCGCTGCGAAAATTCGAGGAAGGTCTGGCGGAAGACGCCCTGGGCCCGATCTCGGGACAGGACCTTCTGGTCGATCTGGGCGCCGGCGAGCGCTTCGTCCGCCGCACTTGCCGAAGCACCCTTGAAACGGCTTCCGCCTTGACGCCGGCGAGGAATGCACCGAGGTCGCCACCGCAGGCGGGGGCGGGCGACTGGGCGAGCGCGGTGGAGGCAAGGCAGCTGGTGATGATGGAGGCAAAGGCAAGGTGGCGGGCAAAGCGAGCGGACATTAGGCGTTCCTAGAATCTGAGTAAGCGCCACCTGATCTCGGAAAAATTTGTGACCGAAACATGGGCGGCAGCCCTGGTTGCGCGGTTTTTATCGCAACTGCTCACACATTTCCAGACAACACTTCGCCAGGTGGACGAGACTTACTTGCCGACCGCCGCAAGCCAGTTATGCCAGTTCTTGGACGTGCCCGCAAAGACGTTGATGTCCATCTCGCCCTTGATGCCCGGCACGATGCCGGTCGAGGTATACTGCCAGAAGGCCCAACGGCGATCCGGGTAGATCTTTGTCGGATGCTGCGCCACGGCGCGGAGCCAGAAATGGTAGTTGCTGAACGCGCCGACCAGATTGTCGCGGTGGAAATCCACGGACGTGTAGATGATCGGCCGCTTGCCGTAATAGGCCTCGAGACGGTCCATGAAGCGCTGCATCGACGCGCGAACCGTCTCGGGGTCGGGACGGGTCTTGCAGGTCGGCGAGGACTGGTTCCATTCCATGTCGAGGACCGGCGGCAGCTTTACCGCATCCCTGGGCACATTGTTGATGAACCAGTCGGCCTGTTCGTCGGCTGTCGAGCAGAAATAATAGAAATGGTAGGGCGCATAGGGGATGCCGGCCGATGCGGCACCTCGCCAGTTCAGGCTCGAAGGTCGGATCGATTCGGTCCTTGCCTTCCGTCGCCTTGATGAAGACGAAGGCGATGCCGGCCTTCTTGACGGCCGGCCAGTCGATATCGGTGCCGTTCCACTTGGAGACGTCGATGCCGTGGATCTCGTGCAGGCCCGGATGGTTCTTGCCGAAATCCTGCGGATCGCTGTCCTTGAACCGCATCTTCCTGACCGATGAGGTTTCCATCAGGTCATAGCTGGAGGATGTGCATCCCGTGGCAAGGAGCGCAGTCGCAAGAAGAGCCAGAAGGAGCCGAGGCATGAACATCCCGTGTGGTGTCGATGTGGAAGCCTCTTGCCCCGTTCGACGCGAAACAGGGAGGCGTGAACTCCATGTTCACCATAACGTCGTAAAAATTCGGTTAGGGCAAGCGGAATTCCAGCCTGAAACGCCGGAGCGTGCGGGAATTCAGCTGCGGCGGCGGATAACCGCATGCCAGGCGTAACCGCAACCGATCTCCTCGAAGATCATGTCGGCATCGGCGGTGGCGAGCTTGCTTTCGAGCACTTCGTGCAGGTTGGGGCGCGGCGTGACGTGGAAACGCATGAGCCATGCCTTCAAAAACCGCCCGAACCAGCCCGGCAGCCGTTCCTGCTGGCCGAAGTCGACGATATGTAGGGAGCCGTGCGGCGAAAGCGCCGCGAGCGAGGCGTCGATCGCCTTTTCCCAGTCGGGAATCATCGACAGCGCGTAGGAGATCAGGATGCGGTCGAAGCCGGTCGTGCCGAATTCCTCGGCCTTGAAATTGGTGGCGTCGGCAACGCGAAATTCAGGCGTGACCGGCTTGCCGCGGAAATTGGCCCGGGCGCTCTCCAGCATCTCGGCGGAGATATCGAGGCCATAAAGCTTTGCCGCCGGATAGTGGCTGTGGGCAAGCGCCAGGTTGCGGCCCGTGCCGCAGCCGACTTCGAGCAGCGAGGCATCAGGAGGCACGTTCAGCCCCGCAATCGCCCGGTCGCGGCCGAACAGGTAATATTTGCGGGTGATGTCGTAGATGTGGCGCTGATACCGGTACATCCGGTCCATGCGTTCGGCGTGGTCATTGGACAGGAGGTGCTCGCCATATCCGTCGCCATCAGGCTTTTTCACATAGATGTGGAAACCGCCATAGATCGCAGAACGATCCTCGAGGTTGAGGCTCGTTGGAGCGCTCTTCCAGATAGGACCACTGGTCGAGCAGGGCCGGCGAGAGGCGGCCGTCGAGCACGCTCTTTTCGGCCGCGGTGCGGAAGATCACGCGGGCGCCGGGGGCGGCAGTGCGGGTGATTTCCGACCAGACATCGTTGAGCTGTTCGTCGTTCATCCAGTCCTGCGCATCGAGCAGGACGTAACGATCGACCGAACCGGCTGCCTTCTGAGCCAGAAGCTCGGTGAAGCTGGCGTGATGGACCGTAACGCGCTCGGCACTGTCGCGGATGGCGCGGTAGTTTTCGGCCTTGAGGTAGGTCGGTAGCGTGCCTTCCTCCGGCTTCGGGTAACGGCGCACGAAAGCCTGCCAGGCGAAATAATTGTCACGCAGCGGGAAATGGCAGGCGAGCTTTTCGAGGCGCTGGCGCAGTACCGGGGCGATCGAGCCGTCGGAGGCGAGGCTCGCCACTCGTCATATTGCTGCGGCGGAATGCCAAGGCCGAACAGCGAGCTCTTGCGGCTGGTGATCCAGCGGATCAGCGGCTTGTCGAACAGCGGGGCGATACGGTCGTCGAAGAACTGGCGCTGTTCGCGCACCGAGTTGGCATTGGCCATTTCGGTCAGATCGATGCCATGCAGGCGGGCGATCAGATGGCCGGCACCGATGAAACGGCCGAGCAGTCCGGTCTTGTAGATGTTGCGGTCGAACACTTCGATCCGGCGGCGGCCGGTGAGCGAACGCTTGTCCCAATAGGCACGGGTCGCCACGTCGAGGTTCGGGGCGATGAAGGCGTCATAGCTCTTGCTGTTGGTGCGGACACCGTCCATGCCGAAATGGCGCACGACATCGCTGTGGCCGGGCAGGTGGCGGAAGGCGGCGAGCTTCAGACGGTTCAGCGCGACGTGATGCGGGTTAAGATCCACGACATCGATCTTCTTCGGCGAGCGGGAGAGATAGGCCAGCATGTTGCAGCCGCCGGAGCCGATGGTGACGATCGAATGCTCGCCGGAAAGCTCCATGGCAGACATATCGACTTCCGGATCTTCCCAGATCTGCGGGTAGACGAGACCGGAGAACAGGAGGCCGAAAAGCCTTTCTGAAAAACCCTGCCTGGACAGCGCTTTATGCTGCAGAAGCGCGTCTTTCAGCTTCTGGTTTTTCCGAAAACCGGCTTCCTGTGCAATATCCACCATGGTCGAGTCCCGCCTTGTTCAGAGTTTCTGGGCGTGTAAACCCGTCATGCTACAGATTGATGACGGCGCCTGTGACTAGTCCGGCAATAGGCTCCGGGCGGCCAATCACCCCTTCCTTGTGCTTAGAATCCTGATTGCATGCGGCCCTGGAATGGGAGGCAGGCATGCGGTTATTGGTCCGGTTCGTGAAAATCTTCATCAGTGTCATTGTCGCCGGCCTTATCGGGCTCGGGATCTGGCTCTATACGTCGCCGCCGGAACTGCTGAGGGTCGGCAGCGGCTATGCCGCCAAGATGGTCTGTTCGAACGTCTTCCTTGCCGGCCGCGACAGCGGCGAGGTTCTCGCGGTCGATGTCCAGGCTCCGGGCCATCCGCTGCTGAGATTGATGCAGGTCTCCGTCGATCGGACGGAAAAGCGGGTTCATGCGGCGCTGCTCGGTATTTTCGCGGGCAATGACGCGGTCTATCGCGAAGGGCTCGGCTGCACCGTTACGCCCGGCGAGGCGGCGGCGGTTTCCGCCAGTGTCGCGGCGCCTCCCGTTACGTCAGTGGATCAGTCGGTGCTTTGGCCGGAAGGCGGGAAAGTCGAATCTGATCCGTCGGTTGCACAGCTTTTTCAAACGCGGATCTCGTCGGTCCGGGCATGCGGGCGGTGGTCGTGGTCAAGCGCGGGCGGATCGTCGGCGAGACTTATTCGGCCGGTTTTTCGAAGGATACCCCGCTGATCGGCTGGTCGATGACCAAGACCGTGAACGCCGCGATCATCGGCACGCTGATCCGCGACGGAAAGCTTTCGCTGGAAGACAAGAACCTGTTTCCGCAATGGCAGGGCAACCAGCGCGGCGATATCCGGATTGCCGACCTCGCCGCGATGGAAAGCGGACTTGCCTTCAACGAAGACTACGGCGCGGTCGCCGATGTGACGCGCATGCTCTATCTCGAACCGGACATGGCGACTTTTTCGGCCGACCAGCCACTCGAGGCCGATCCCGGCGCGCGTTTCAGCTATTCCTCCGGCACGGCCGTGCTGCTCTCGAAAATCTGGATGGACCGGATCGGCGACGAGGCCGCGGCGCTTGCATATCCGGGCAAAGCCCTGTTCGGGCCGCTCGGCATGACGAGTGCCGTCATGGAGCCCGATCGGCCGGCACGTTCGTCGGCAGTTCCTATATGTATGCGACCGCGCGCGACTGGGCCCGGATAGGGCTGCTGCTTGCCCGTGACGGCGTCTGGAACGGCAACCGGATCCTGCCGAACGGTTTCGTCGCGCTGATGCAACAGGCCAACGCCGCGTCGAAGGGCCGTTATTCGAAGATGCAGACCTGGCTGCCGGGCAAGGGCGATCCGGGCATGCCGGCGGATGCCTTTTTCCTGCAGGGGCACGACGGGCAGACCATCACGGTCATTCCGTCGCTCGATCTCGTGGTGGTGCGGCTCGGACTGACGCCAAGCTGGAACCGTTACGATCCGACGCGGCTTGTCGCCGCGGTGGTAAAGCAACAACGGCGCCCTGAGGCGCCGCTGAACATTCTTCCGCTTTAACCAACCCCGGCTTACTTCTCCAGGACATCCAGCATGTCCTTGCGCTTGGCGTCGTAATAATAACCGCGCGCATAAAGCTTGATGGCATTGTCGTTCTTGTTTTCGGCGACGAGCCAAGCGCCGCGCAGATATTTGATCGCGTATTTGAGATTGGTCTCGGCATCGAGCAGGCCGGCCGGCGGGCCTTCGTAGCCCATCGACTTGGCGGTCGAGTACTTGATCTGCATGAGGCCCCAATAGCCGTTCTTGTGATAGGCCTTGGGATCGTACTTGCTTTCCCGATGCACGACGCGGTGCACCAGCGATTCCGGCACGCCGTACATGCCGGCATACCGCTTGATGAGCTTCCTCAATTCCGGCGGCGCGTCGGACGCCGTGGTCGGCATCGGCTCGCCGGGAGCCGGCGGGAATTCCATGGCGGACAATGCGGCGATGGCTCTCGGCTGCGATGCGTAGGCAAGTGTCGCCGTGCCCGGGCGTGGGGTGGGAACGACGGTCTGCAACGCCACCATATCCGGCGTGAGTTCCGGTTCGTCCAGCGCGATCGCCGAGGCTGCTGCCGGCTGGATCCTGCCTTCGGTAACCGCCGGTGCGATCGGTGGCGACACGAGGCGGCCGCCCTTCTGCATTGCAAGGCTCGCCGGCTGGGCTGAAGCGAGGATTGTCGAGGTGGCCGGCGCCACAGGCGGCGGCATCATCGCCGGGCCGGGCGTCGGAGCAAAAGCGACGAGCGGGGCCATGGCGGGCGATGCCATCGCAGCCGACTGAACGGATATCGCATCGGCGGCGGCGGGCATTGGAATGGGAAGTCTTGTGGTCTTGGCGAGCGCCACGGTTGGCTGTGTGCCGGCTGCCTGGGTGGCCGAGGCAAGCTGAACTCCCGGAGGGAGCATCTGGCCGGCAACCTGCGGCCCGTACACGGGCAGGTCGGCTTTATGGATCGTCGTCTGGCCATCCGCTGAGGCCGTCTGCACAGGTCCGGTCGCTTGGCCGCTGGTCGGGGCAACTGTCTGCGTCGCTGCGAGCTTTTGCTCGCGTTCGACGCTCGAACATCCGGCGAGAGCCGAAGAAACGGCGTACACCACAACCGTCCCGCGGCCGAGGAATCGGATTATCGCCATTGGGTCGCTTTCATGAAAAATTGGTTACCCCAGTCGCCCAAACGCCACCAAAAGAGTGTTTTGATTAACCTATTGGGCGGCGTCCGGCAAGACGGCGAACGTCAGGCGGCGATCCGACGATAGCCGGCGGTCACGGCGCGGCGCGAAATGAAGCGGGTCTGAGGCTTGCGCGAGGCGGAGTTGAGGTTGGCCGGCTGGCGTCTGCGGCTGAGCACGCGGCGCGGAAAAAGCACGTGAATTCCAGCTCCAAACGCCGCGCAAACCAGGAAAGTCGCCTGCATTTCGAGAAGCTGGGGCAGGAGCGACCGGTCGGGATCGACGAACTGGGCAAGCACGGCTGCAAGGACGACGGCGTAACGCGCCTGGAAGGCGGATTTGCCGAACAGGCATCCGAAGATCGCGCCGTCCGACATTCGGGAAGATTGTCGTTGTCGGCGATCGGGCCGGAGATCGCGGATCCTGGTAGGACCAGAGCACGTAGAGCATGATGTAACCGAGCCCGGCCCAGGAAATTACCTCGATGAGCTTCGGCAGATAGACGGCAACCAGGGCCATGGGCACCATCGCCACGATCAGCGCCGCCGACATTCCGGCGGCGAGCCCTGGAACTGTCGCGATCGCCGTGCGGCGACCGCGCTGGAGCGAGAAACTGGCAGTCAGACAAGCCAGAGGGCTCGGAAGGAGGGCGAGAAAGATCGCGGTCGCAGCAAAAGCGAGCCAGATGTCAGCCGTCATTCCACTTCCTCCCGGACGCCCTTGGACGGCGCCCGCTATTTTTCTTGTCTCAAGCCGTTTCGAAGGGCTGGCCGATATGGTCCATCACTTCGCCGAACCATTTTGCCGTCAGATCGAAATGTTTTCCACCCTTGATTCTGGGAAATTCGATCGTGCGCAGTTTTCCGTCCTGATCCTCGTCGTGGCCGGTGACGCCCGAAACCTTGTTCAACGCGCTTTCCACGGCGAGATCGACCATGCCCTGGATGAGGCGCAGGTCGTCCCCGTTTGCCGGTGCCGAGCGGGCGAAATAGCCGGACTTCTGCACCATCGAGCGATCGGCGCCGATCAGTGCTGCGAACTGTTTCTGGAACCAGCCGCCGACATTGATCGTATCGATCTTCACATGGCCGAACGCGTCGCGCTTGATCGATCGCCTGCTGCTTCCCGCTCGGCGACGATCGTATCGAGGCCGGCACCTTCCGAAACGAACAAGGTCACGAAGCCGCGCTTGTCCATGACGTCCTTGAGGCGTGCGGCTTCCTTGTCGAGGTCGAAGGCCATCTCCGGCAGGTAGACACCGTCGATGTTCTTCATCGCGCTGTTCATCATGAAGCCCTCGACATATTCATTGCCCTTGGTCTTCTGAATATAGGCCCGCGCAGTCGCGGCGGTAAGCCAGCCGCAGTGACGTCCCATCACTTCGTGAATCACAAATGTGCGAGGAGCGGCACTCTGCTCGTTCGAAACGTTGTCGAAGAACTGCGCGCCGACTTCGGCAGCCGTCCAGGCGCCGAGCGACTGGCGGATCGGCACGATGTCGTTATCGACCGTCTTCGGCAGGCCGACGACGGTGAGATTATAGCCGTTGGCGCCGAGATAGGCGGCAAGGTCGGCAGCGGTCGTGTTGGTATCGTCGCCGCCGATCGTGTGAAGGATGGTGATGCCATCGGCCGCCAGCCGCTCGGCGGCCACGCGAAGCGGGTTTTCACCTTCCTTGACGAGGCCGCGCTTGACGCAGTCCGCGGCATTGGTGAGCTTGACGCGGCTGTTGCCGATCGGCGAGCCGCCGTAGCGGTGCAGGAGATAGGCCTTTTCGCGCATGTCCCTGGTGATTTCGATGCGGTCGCCGAGCAGAACGCCCTGATAACCGGAGCGGTAGGCGACCATTTCGACGTCAGGCGCCACGTCGTTGTAGCGCTCGATCAGGCCGCCGACGGCGGAAGACAGACAGGGCGCAAGCCCCTGCGGTGAGCATTGCTACTTTCTGTTTGGCCATCGATCCTCCTTGACGCGCATGCTCGCGTACAGTTCAAAACCGCTGGAATGGATGCGACAGAGACAGGCCTCTGTAAAGTGAATTTCTCAAGAAAAACCGCAGCTTCGACTTCATGGCGCAGGAGAGCCTAATATAATCGGTTCAACCCTTGCAGCGCCTCAAGCCGGGCCTGTGGAAAACAGATCGCGCGGCGCTTCGTCATTGTCCCGGAGTCCGGGTCACCTGTCTGTGAGCGTCGTTGATTGTTCGGAAAACATGAACATAGTTTAATCCGAGACGGGCCGTCCGTCATCTTGCAATCCCGCCTGCAATCTGGTCCACTATCACGATGATCTGGGATTTTGCTTGCCTTCAGTTTTCTTCCCTCTGGGAACGGCTTCTCGGCGCCATGGGCGACGCAGCCGGGAACGCGCTCGGCCGTGTGGTTGAGGCGATCCGTACCATGTTCGAAGGCGATCCGGAAACGCGCCGTCAGGTGTCGTTCTCGGTCGCCATCATCGCGTTGTCGGCCAAGATGGCGAAGGCCGACGGTATCGTCAGCGAGGCCGAAGTGAAGGCCTTCCAGCAGATCTTCGATTTCCCTGACGAGGAAGCCCGCAACGTCGCTCGCCTCTATAACCTCGCGCGCCAGGACGTCGCAGGTTACGAGGCCTATGCGATGAAGCTTGCCGGCCTGTGCAGCCCCGGCGCCGGCAAGGCTGAGAACTGCCCGATGCTGGAAAACGTCGTCGATGGCCTGTTCCATATCGCCAAGGCCGACGGCCTTGTGCATGAGGCGGAGCTGGCCTTCCTGTCGCGCATCGCGGAGATCTTCCGCATCGACGAGGGGCATTTCCGTCGTATCATGGCACGGCACGTGCATCTCGACGGCCGGGATCCTTATCTGGTGCTCGGCGTTTCGCCGGAAGACGACTTCGCCAAGATCCGCAAGCAGTACCGCTCGCTGGTTTCCGAGCATCATCCGGACCGGCTGATCGCCCGCGGCGTCCCGGCTTCGCTGCATAACGCTGCCAATGAACGTATGGCCGCGCTCAATGCTGCCTATTCGGCAATCGAGAAAGAGCGCCGCGCCGCATGACGCCGTTTACCGCCGATTATGCCGGCGCGACGGTCATGCCTTCCCGAACCATGGTGAACGCGTCGGCGACCGCCGGCCCGACATGATCATTCTGCACTATACCGGCATGCCGAGCGGCGATCAGGCGCTCTCCTGGCTTTGCAACGAGGAGAGCCAGGTTTCCAGCCATTATTTCGTCCGTGAGGACGGGAGCGTGGTGCAGCTCGTGCCGGAGGAACGTCGTGCCTGGCATGCCGGCAAGAGCTCGTGGGCCGGCGAGACCGACATTAATTCTTGTTCGATCGGCATCGAGATCGCCAATCCGGGACATCCCGGAGGCCTGCCGGAATATCCCGCGCCGCAGATCGCAGCGGTCGTCGAATTGTGTCGCGATTGCGGCAGAAGGTGGCAAATCCCCCGGAAAGGGTGCTCGGGCACTCGGATGTCGCCCCGATCCGCAAGGTCGATCCGGGGAAAATTTCCCCTGGGAAAAATTGCACCTTGACGGCGTGGGCCATTGGATCGATCCAGCCCAAATCAGCGGCGGGCGGTTTTTCCAGTTGGGCGAGAGCGGTCAGCCCATCGAGGCACTGCAGTCGATGCTGTCACTTTACGGTTACGGAATTGAAATCACGGGTACTTTCTGCGAGCGCACCAAGGGCGTGGTGGAAGCTTTCCAGCGCCATTTCCGACCGCAGCTCGTCGATGGGATAGCCGATTTTTCGACGATCGACACGCTCCATCGGCTGCTCAAATCCTTGCCGAAATTCAACTAGTCCGAACGTCTCGCCCGGCTGTTTGGTTCCGCGTTCAAATCGTAAAATTTTGCAGTGCCACATCATCTCCTTATTAGCCCGGTCTAAAGGACCCGCTAACGGCAACCGCCATGTTGGACGGGGTTGCAGAGATAAACGACCAGGATTCGTGAGACATCGCGCCGTCAATCCGGCGACGCGTTGAGAGGGTGTTTGCGTAACCACACCCGCGGTTCCTGTTGGTCCGGAGACACTTCACCTAAATGAATACTCTGATTGTTGCTGTCGCGGCTGGCCTTGCCATGCTGGTCGCGGGAACCGAACTCGTGCGCGCTCAAGACGACGACGTCACTACCTATACCAAGCCGCTCATCATTCCATGGGAAACGCGCGAAACCGGTTTTGCCGCGCCCACCGACGAAGCCAAACGTCTGGTTCGGCAGCTTCATTATTCCGCGCTCATCGCGAAATATGCGGACGAATACGATGTTCCGGAAGAGATCGCGCTGGCCGTGGTGCAGATCGAGAGCAATTTTCGTCCGACCGTGAAGGGCAGTGCCGGCGAAATCGGGCTGATGCAGATCAAGCCGGCGACGGCAAGGATGATGGGCTACCGGGGGCGGACTACGGTCTCTACGATCCCGAGACGAATATCCGCTACGGCATGAAATATCTGGCCGGCGCCCACGAACTCGGCGGCGGCAAGGTCTGCGGAACCATCCTCAAGTACAATGCCGGCCACGGCGCCAAGCGCATGAACCCGGTTTCCAAGCGCTATTGCAATCGGGTGCAGGCGGTCATCGAGACCGCGGAACAGACGGCCGAACAGACTGCGTCGCTTTCGCCTGTGGCATTTTGATTCCGAAAACGGCTAGAACTGCTTCGCACAGAAGACATTTCGGCCGGTGGAATCGAAAGGCGAGGGCATGACGGAGCGGTTCAGATATATCGTTATCGGGAGGGGCATGATGGGCGCCGCGGCGGCCCGTACCTCTCGAAATGGACCGACGGTATTGCGTTGGTCGGTCCCGGTGAGCCGGCGGACTACGGGCGCCATGACGGCGTCTTTGCCAGCCACTACGACGAGGCGCGCATCACCCGGACGATCGATCCCGATCCCGTGTGGGCGCGCCTCGCCAATCGCTCCATCGAGCGGTATGGCGAGATTGCCCGCGAAAGCGGCGTGGATTTCTATTCCGAGTCGGGCTGCCTGCTGGTCGGCCCGAAGCGCGGCGACGGCCCGTCCTATGTCGCAAATGTCCTCGATGCCGCAGACAAGCTCGGTGTTTCGACCGAGACGCTGTCAAGTGCGGATCTTGGCAGCCGATTCGGCTTCTTTTCGTTTCCGAAGGACAGCGAGGGTGTCTGGGAGCCGAGGAATGCAGGGCACATCAATCCGCGCCGGCTGGTGAAGGCGCAGGCTCTGATCGCCGAGCGCCAGGGCACGGCGATCATTCCCGAAACGGTTTCCTCGGTGCGGCAGGACGGCGATTCCGTCACCGTCACGACCGTCGAGGGCAGGCATTATTCGGCGGAAAAGGTGCTGGTGGCGGCCGGCGGCTTTTCGATCAACGAGAACCTGCTGCCGCGTCGTCTCCACCTCGATGTTTATGCTCGCACGGTCGCTTTTTTCGAGGTCGATGAGGCCGCGATGGACATTTGGGGCAGGGTGCCTTCGCTGATCTGGAAATGGCGCGAAGGCGAGGACGGCATCTACCTGCTGCCGCCGGTGCGTTATCCCGACGGCAAGATCTATCTGAAAATCGGCGGCGATCCCGACGACCTGCTGTTGCAGACCGAGCCGGACATCCGCGCCTGGTTCCGCTCGGGCGGGCGCGAAAGCACCAGGGCGCGGCTTGCGGAGATCATGACGCGGCTGATGCCGGACCTCGATCTTTCCCGTTCGTCGATGGCGGCTTGCGTCACCTCCTTCACCCCGACCGGATATCCGGCAATCGCCATGACCAATGCCTCCCGAATCGGCATTCTCAGCGGCGGCTGCGGGGCGGCGGCCAAAAGTTCCGACGAGATCGGCCGGCTCGGCGCGGAGCCTGATCTTCCATGGGCAGATCCGGGACGAAGCCTATTCGGCGGATTTCCGGGCGGATTATCTCTGATCCGATTGTCTTCGGCCTATGGCTTTCGTTCCACATCTCGGTTATGTGACCGCTGCCAGTTGGCCGGGCAGCCGCGCTTTACCAATGCCGAAAGGCGGTAGGGTGAGGAAAGTCCGGGCTCCACGGAAACACGGTGCCGGATAACGTCCGGCGGGGGCGACCCTAGGGAAAGTGCCACAGAAAGGAAACCGCCCCGCTTGCTGTACCGCTTCGTCAAAGCGGCAGAGCTAGCGGGGTAAGGGTGAAAGGGTGGGGTAAGAGCCCACCGCGCTTCTGGTAACAGCGGCGGCAAGGTAAACCCCACCGGGAGCAAGACCGAATAGGGATGACGCGGGTCCAAGCGAAAGTGCGGGCTACAGCCTGTTTCCGGGCCAGTCATCCGGGTGGGTTGCGTGAGGCGATATGCAAATATCGTCCCAGATGAATGGCTGCCACGTTCCGGTGCTTGCACCGGGGCCTTACAGAACCCGGCTTACAGGCCAACTGGCGTTTATCTCCCTTCCTCGCGATTCTGTGTGCGCCTCCCAGATCCGGGGCAGGCGCCGCAGGCGGCCCGTTTCGCGCCGCGTCTTTTATATAAGGCATTTTGAAAGCTGTTGGGATTTCCGTGGCTTGCCAGGTGTCCCAAACCGACTTGGCGGATGCTGCCAAGGCTGTTTCTTCGCTTCCCTAATAACCCTTTGTTAAACTTAACAGCTTATAAATAAATCCCATCTGGGAGTGGCTAGCGGGGCTTCTCCCATTGACGCCCATATGGTCCCATGGTATCCCAAAATCGCACTGCACAAGGGCGAATGAGCGCCCGCCAATCCCAGAGTTTCGGTCGTCCAACGGCCGGGCGGATATCCGCCCATCCGGACGGCGAAGCTTTGTTTGGTGTGGTGCCAACCGGTGGACGGGTCTCCGTCTTGAACCATAACGGGGCGGATGTTTGGCGTGATGAGCCGCTTCCTGTCGAATGCGACGAACAGGATCGATGCGAAGGGACGGGTCTCCGTCCCGGCGAGTTTTCGTTCGGTCCTTTCGGAGCGCGGGATCCAGGAGCTTTATTGCCTCCAGGATTTCACCTATCCGGCGATCAGCGTCGGCGGGCCGGATCTGCTCGATCGTTACGAGCGGCAGATCGCCTCCGTCGATCCGTTTTCGCCGGAGGCGAACCGGATGTCGCTGCTCGTTCACGGTGGCGGCGTCTTCATGAGGCTCGATGCGGAGGGCCGGCTGATGGTCACGGATTTCATCCGCGACTTCACGGGAATCAGTTCGGACATCACTTTCGTCGGGCGCTCGGATCATTTTCAACTTTGGCAACCACAGGCGTTTCACGAGGCGCAGGCGGCGGCGAGAGAGGGCGCTTCGGTTCGCGCCCCGCGTAATACAGGGGAACGGAATGGCGGCGATCCAGGCGACGGAACAACCGAGCCCGAAGGCGGACCGGTTCGTCACATTCCGGTTCTTCTCAAAGAAGTCCTCGGTGCGCTCGAGCCTCGAGCCGGCAAGGTCATTCTCGACGGCACGTTCGGGGCGGGCGGTTACACGTCTGCAATCCTTGCCGCGGATGCCGAGGTGATCGCGCTCGATCGCGACCCCAACGCGATTGCTGCCGGCAAGGCGCTGGTCGATGCCCATAAAGGCCGTCTCCACCTCATTCAGTCGCAGTTTTCCCAGCTTGCCGATCACGCGCCGGAAGGCGGGCTCGACGGCGTGGTGCTTGATATCGGCGTCTCCTCCATGCAGATCGATGAGGCCGATCGCGGCTTCTCGTTCCAGCGCAATGGTCCGCTCGACATGCGCATGTCTTCGAGCGGCGTTTCGGCGGCCGATGTCGTCAATCGCGCCAAGGTCGGCGATCTCACCCGCATCTTCGGTTTTCTGGGCGAGGAAAAGCAGTCGGGCCGCATCGCCCGCGCCATCGAGAAGCGGCGCCTGACCGAGCCGTTCACCACCACGCGCGAACTCGCGAACCTCATCGAAACAGTCAATCCGCGCAAGGCCAAGGACAAGATCCATCCCGCGACCCGCGTCTTCCAGGCGCTGCGGGTGTTCGTCAACGACGAGCTTGGCGAGCTTGCCGAAGCGCTGTTTGCCGCCGAGCGGACCTTGAAGCCAGGCGGCCGGCTGGTCGTCGTCACCTTCCATTCGCTCGAAGACCGGATCGTCAAGCAGTTCTTCGCCGATCGTTCCGGCAAGGCCTCCGGTTCACGCCACCTGCCGATGGTGGAGGCCAAGCCCGCGATCTTCGATCCGCTCGGCAAAACGATGATTTCGGCGAGCGACGAGGAGGCGGAGCTCAATCCTCGGGCCCGTTCCGCCAAGCTTCGCGCCGGTGTGCGGACGCAAGCCCCGCCGCGGGCCCCCGACATGTCGATTTTCGATCTGCCCGATCTCGCCAGCCTCGCAAAGATGGGAGCCTGATACATGCTGCGTAGCTTCGATCTAGTTTTGATCGGCGTGATGACGGCAGCGGCCGTCGTCACCTATTCGATCAAGCACCGCGCCGACGAGAAGCTCAACGAGGTTCGCCGGCTCGAAGCGGAAATCAAGCTGGAGAAGGACACGATCGATCTCCTGAAGGCGGACTGGGCCCTGCTCACCCAGCCGAACCGCCTGCACCGGCTGATCAACGTCTACAATTCCGGTGGCGCTCGTGCAGACCGAGACGACGCAGCTTGCGATGCCGAAGGAGCTGCCGATGCCGAAGGCGCGGCTTCCGCAGCCGGAGACGACCATCGAAGATATCATCGCCGGCAAGAACAGCGAGGTTGCAGCCGCGTTGAAGGGGTTGCCGCCGCCAAGGCCAAGCCGGCCGCCAAAATTCCCGTGCCGCTGCGGCGCGGTCCCGTCGAAGTCATTTCCACAGGATCGGTGAAACGCTGATGTCTTTCCTGTCCCGCATCATGATCGTCAAGAGCCGCGCGCATTTTTCGTCCGACAGCCGTGGCCGTGGCTCCGAGAAGGGATCCTTCGAGGGAACCCGCAAGCGTAAATCCGCGCAGGCCAAGAACCGCGTCGGTCTCCTGATCGCCGGCTTCGCGGTCTTCTACTGCGTCATCGGCGGCCGCCTGATGCAATATGGCGTCGCCCAGCCGCTGACGACGTCGAGCATCCTGCCGGCGGATCGGCTGCTGGCTTCGCGCCCCGACCTCGTCGATCGCAATGGCGCGGTTCTGGCGACGGACATCCGCACGGTGTCGCTGTTTGCCGAGCCCAACAAGATCATCGACGCCGACGAAGTGATCGAGAAGCTGTCGACGGTTCTGAACGACCTCGACGTCAAGGGCACCTATTCGAAGCTGACGTCGAACTCGCGTTTCCAGTGGCTGCGCCGCCAGCTGAGCCCAAAACAGCAGAGCCAGATCCTGGCGCTCGGCATTCCGGGCATCGGTTTCCGGCCCGAGAAGCGCCGCTTCTATCCGGGTGGGCCGACGGCCGCGCATGTCGTCGGTTACGTCAATATCGACAACCGCGGCGTCGCTGGCATGGAACGTTACGTCGATAACCAGGGCCTTGCGGATCTCGCGGCGGTCGGCATGACCTCCAGCCAGCCGCTGGAGCCGGTCAAGCTGTCCATCGACCTGCGCGTCCAGTCGATCGTTCGCGACGTGGTGACCGAGGCGATCGGCAAGTACAGCTCGATCGGCGCCGGCGCGGTCGTTCTCGACGTGCATACCGGAGAAATCGTCGCCATGGCGTCCGCGCCCGATTTCGATCCCAACAATCCGGCCGAAGGCGGCGAGGAAGGCTGGTTCAACCGCATGTCGAACGGTACGTTCGAAATGGGTTCCACCTTCAAGTCCTTCACCATCGCCATGGGTCTCGATTCCGGCAAGGTGAACCTTCAGAGCATGTTCGACGCGCGGTTCCCGATCCGCATCGGCGGCTTCACCATCAAGGATTTCCACGGCAAGGGACGCATGCTGAGCGTTCCTGAAATCTTTCAGTACTCCTCCAATATCGGCACCGCCAAGATCGCCGATACCGTTGGCATAGAGGCTCACAAGGATTTCTTGACCAAGCTCGGCCTGCTCACGAAAATGCGCACCGAGCTTCCGGAAGTCGCCACTCCGAGCCAGCCGCGCGAATGGAAGAAGATCAACTCGGTCACCATTTCCTTCGGCCACGGTGTCTCGACGACGCCGCTGCAGACGGCGGTCGCCGGTGCCGCGCTCGTCAACGGCGGAAAATACATCCCGCCGACCTTCCTGCCGCGCAACCGCGCGGAGGCCGACAAGATCGCGACCCAGGTGCTCAAGCCTTCGACCAGCAAGGACATGCGCTTCCTGTTCGAATGGAACGGCGTCAACGGATCGGGCAGGAATGCGCGCGTCGCAGGCTTCAACGTCGGCGGCAAGACGGGCACGGCGGACAAGGTCGTCAACGGGCGCTACGCCCACGACAAGAACTTCAACGCCTTCCTCGCCGCCTTCCCGATGGACAATCCGCAATACGTCGTCCTGACGTTCTGCGACGAGCCAAAGACCGAGAAGGGCAACGGTGCGGCTCTTGCCGCGACCTCCGCCGCTCCGATGGTCAAGGAGATCATCACCCGGGCGGCACCCATTCTCGGTGTGAAGCCGAAATTCGGCAATGACGGTTCTGCCCTGCTTGTGTCTTATTGAGCGATAACAACGTGAGCGGACGAATCGAGGGGACGACGCTCAGAATGGACAATCAACCGATGAAGTTGCGAGAACTTGCCGGACGGGATTTCCCGGAAATAGCCAACCTGATGGCTGGGCCGGCCGGTGATCTTGAGGTGACCGGCCTTACTTCCGACAGCCGCAAGGTAGCGCCCGGCATGCTCTTTGCCGCTCTCGCTGGCACCAAGGCGGATGGTTCGAGCTATATCGGCGATGCCGCCGCGCGCGGCGCTGTCGCGGCGATTGCGGGGCATACGGCGGAAGCGGGCATCCCCGTGATTGCGGTCTCCAACCCGCGCCGGCTGCTGGCGCTTGCCGCCGCCCGTTTCTACGGCGTACAGCCGGAAACCATGGTCGCTGTCACCGGGACCGCCGGCAAGACCTCCGTCGCGTCGTTCACCCGCCAGATCTGGGCACATGCCGGCCATGCTGCCGCACAGATAGGCACGACCGGCGTCGTTTCCCCGACCCGCAACGACTACGGAACGCTGACCACGCCGGATCCGGTCGAACTGCAGCAGCTGCTGGCGGAATTGGCCGCCGAAGGCGTCACCCATGCTGCCATGGAAGCGTCCAGCCACGGCCTCGCCCAGAGTCGCCTCGACGGCGTACGTCTTGCGGCGGCCGGCTTCACCAATCTCGGCCGCGACCACATGGATTACCATCCGACGATCGAGAGCTACATGGCCGCCAAGATGCGGCTTTTCGATACGCTGATGCCGAAAGGCTCGCCGGCCGTCATCTTCGCCGACGACGCATGGTCGGAAGAGGCGATGCGGGTGGCGACGGTTGCCGACCTCGAAGTTCGCACGGTCGGGCGTCGCGGCGACTATCTCGCCTTGAAGCGCGTCGAGCATTTCCGCCACAAGCAGAAGGCCGAGATCCACATCGGCGACCAGATTTTCGAAGTCGATATTCCGCTTGCCGGCGATTTCCAGGTGTCAAACGCCCTGGTCGCGGCAGGGCTTGCCATGTCGACCGGGGTTCCGGCCGCCGTCGCCATGGCCGCACTCGAAAAGCTGATCGGCGCCTCGGGTCGTCTCGAACTGGTCGGCCAGACAAAAGACGGCGCGCTCGCCTATGTGGATTATGCCCACAAGCCGGACGCGCTGGAAAACGTGCTGATCTCCGTGCGCCCGTTCACGACCGGCCGCATCATCGTGGTGTTCGGCTGCGGCGGCGACCGCGACAAGGGCAAGCGACCGATCATGGGCGATGTGGCGACCAGGCTTGCCGATATCGTCATCGTCACCGACGACAATCCGCGTTCCGAGGTGCCCGAGGTGATCCGCTCCGAGATCATGGCGGCGGCGCCGGGCGCTATCGAGATCGGCGATCGGGCCGATGCGATCCGCGAGGCAGTCGATATGCTGCGGACCGGTGATACGTTGATCGTCGCGGGCAAGGGCCATGAACACGGCCAGACGATCGGCACCACGGTCCTGCCGTTTTCCGATCACGTCGAAGTCCGCAAGGCGCTGGAGGAGCTGAAATCGTGAGCTGGTTATGGACCTCAGAGGATCTGACGTCTGCCATGGGAGGCCGGCCGATCGGTTCGCTTCCGGCGGGCATTACCGGCATCTCGATCGACAGCCGCTCCATCGGTAAGGACGAGGCTTTCTTCGCCATCAAGGGCGACCGCGTCGATGGGCATGACTATGCGAGCCTCGCGGTCGCCAACGGTGCGACGCTGATCGTCGTCAACGAGGCAAAACTGCCGGCGCTCGGCAAGCTGAGCGTGCCGATGATCGTCGTCGAGGATGTGCTTGCGGCGCTTGGAAAGCTGGCGTTTGCCGCGCGGGCGCGCAGTCGGGCACGCATCGTCGCCATCACCGGTTCGGTCGGCAAGACGACCACCAAGGAAATGCTGCGTCACGCGCTCGTGCCCTCCGGCAAGGTGCACGCCGCCGTTGCTTCCTTCAACAATCACTGGGGCGTGCCGCTGACGCTTGCCCGCATGCCGGCGGATACCGATTTCGGGGTCTTCGAGATCGGCATGAACCACCCGGACGAGATCCGCCCGCTGGTGAAGATGGTGCGCCCGCATGTGGCGATGATCACCACGATCGCTGCCGCCCATCTCGGCCATTTCAAGAACCTCGAGGAGATCGCCGCCGCCAAGGCCGAGATTTTCGAGGGCCTCGAGCCGGGCGGCTCGGCAATCCTCAATCGCGATATCAAGCAGTTCGGTTTTTGCAGAAAAAGGCGCAGGAGGCCGGTGTCTCGCACATCCACACCTTCGGCCAGCACGCCAAGGCGGATTTCCGGCTGGCGGATTTTGAAGGCAATGGGGAAAGCTCGGTCGTCTGGGCGGTGCTGAACGGCGAGACGTCGGAAGTCCATATCGGTGCTCCCGGCCGGCACATCGCCGAAAACGCCATGGCGGTCCTCGGTGCCTGCCTGCTGGTCGGCGCGAACATGGCCGGCGCCATGGAGGCGCTCGCCGCGCTGAAACCGGTGAAGGGCAGGGGCGAACGCCACCGGCTCGGCATCGGCGAGGGGCATCTGACGCTGATCGACGAGAGCTACAATGCCAATCCGGCCTCGATGCGCGCGGCGATCGCGCTGCTTGCCTCGGCAACGCCGGAACTGACCGGCCGGCGGATCGCAGTTCTTGGCGACATGCTGGAAATGGGCGAATTTTCCGCCAAGGTGCATGAGGAACTGGCAGGTCCGCTGCTTGCCGCCGGCATCGAACATGTCTGGCTGGCAGGAAAAGAAATGGCGGCACTCAAGGAATCGCTGCCGGGAAACGTCCAAGTGGAGTATTTCGAAAAAACGGCGGATCTCGCCGATTACGCAGTGCGCTCGGTGATGCCAGGCGACGTGGTGATGGTGAAATCTTCGCTCGGCATCGGTTTCGGCAAGATCGTGGCCGCGCTTATTGACAACTACCCGGCATTCTCCGACACGGAACGCCACTAATAGAGACGCGGCTTCTAGAAAGGGCGCTGAATGCTGATCTGGCTTGTGGAACTGGCGTATAAAGTCCAATTTTTCAACCTGTTCCGGTACATCACCTTCAGGACCGGCGCTGCTCTGTTCACGTCTGCGCTGATCGTCTTCCTGTTCGGGCCAATGATCATCGCATCGCTTCGCCTGCGCCAGGGCAAGGGGCAGCCGATCCGCGCCGACGGGCCGCAGACCCATTTCAAGAAGGCCGGTACGCCCACCATGGGCGGCCTGATGATTCTCGCCGGCATTGTCGGTGGTTCGCTGCTCTGGGCGGATCTTTCGAACGTCTACGTGGTGGCGACCCTGCTCGTGACGCTCGGTTTCGGCGCGATCGGCTTCTATGACGACTATCTGAAAGTCACCAAACAGACCGACAAGGGCTTTTCCGGCAAGGCGCGTCTGGGCATCGAGTTCGTGATCGCCGGCATCGCGGTCTTCTTCATGATGCGGGTGGCGCTGGCGACCGGCCAGTCGAGCAATCCGACGCTCGGCACTTCCATCGCCTTCCCGTTCTTCAAGGACCTGTTCATCAATCTCGGCATCTTCTTCGTGCTGTTCGGCGGTTTCGTCATCGTGGCGGCCGGCAATGCGGTGAACCTGACGGACGGTCTCGACGGCCTGGCGATCGTGCCGGTCATGATCGCGGCGGCCTCCTTCGGCATCATCGCCTATCTCGCGGGCAATGCGGTGTTTGCGGGATACCTGCAGATAAACTTCGTGCCCGGCACGGGTGAGCTTGCCGTCATTCTCGGCGCGGTGATCGGGGCGGGCCTCGGCTTCCTCTGGTTCAACGCGCCGCCAGCCGCCATCTTCATGGGCGATACCGGGTCGCTCGCGCTCGGCGGCTTGATCGGCTCGGTCGCCGTTGCCACCAAGCACGAGATCGTCATGGCGATTATCGGCGGCCTGTTCGTGATGGAGACGCTGTCTGTCATCATCCAGGTCGGTTTCTTCAAGATGACTGGCCGCCGCGTCTTCCTGATGGCGCCTATCCACCACCATTTCGAAAAGCTCGGCTGGACGGAAAGCCAGGTGGTGATCCGCTTCTGGATCATCGCCGTCGGTCTTGCCATGCTCGGCCTTTCGACCCTCAAGCTGCGGTGACCTTGGGATGATCGCAGTCACCACGTTCAAGGACAAGCCCGTCGCGCTGTTCGGGCTCGGCGGCTCGGGGCTGGCGACCGCCAAGGCGCTTGTCGCGGGCGGCGCCCGGGTGATTGCCTGGGACGACAATCCCGACAGCGTCGCCAAGGCGGCGGACGAGGGGATCGCGACCGCCGACCTGCGCGGCATCGACTGGTCGGCGCAAGCCGCCTTCGTCCTGTCGCCCGGCGTACCGCTCACCCATCCGAAACCGCATTGGAGCGTCGATCTCGCCCGCGCCGCCGGCGTCGAAATCATCGGCGATGTCGAGCTTTTCGTGCGCGAGCGCCGGGCGCATGCGCCGGATTGCCCCTTCATCGCGATTACCGGCACCAATGGCAAATCGACGACCACGGCGCTGATCGCCCATATCCTGAAATCCAGCGGCCGCGACACACAGCTCGGCGGCAATATCGGCACTGCGATTTTAACGCTCGATCCACCCAAGGATCAGCGCTTCTTCGTCGTCGAATGTTCGTCCTACCAGATCGATCTGGCCCCGACGCTCAATCCGACCGCAGGCATTCTCTTGAACCTGACGCCCGACCATCTCGACCGGCACGGCACCATGCAGCACTATGCCGACGTCAAGGAGCGGCTGGTCGCGGGCAGCCGGACGGCCGTGATCGGCGTCGATGACTCGCTTAGCGCCCTGATCGCCGACCGTGTCGAGCGGGCCGGCGTCAAGGTGCGGCGGATCTCCAAACGGGTCGTCGTGGCCGATGGCCTTTATGCCGAGGGGAGCCGGATCATCGAGGCGCATGGCGGCGCGACGTCCGTGCTCACCGATCTCGACGGTATCCAGACGCTCAAGGGCAGCCACAACGCCCAGAACGCGGCAGCGGCAATCGCAGCCTGCCTCGCGGTTGGCGTGTCGAAGGACGAGATCCGTGCGGGGCTGAAATCCTTCCCGGGGCTGAAACACCGGATGCAGCCGGTCGGACGTCGTGTCCAGGTGGTGTTCGTCAACGATTCGAAGGCGACCAACGCGGATGCGGCAGCGCCGGCGCTCTCCAGCTATGACCGGATCTACTGGATTGCGGGCGGCCTGCCGAAGGAGGGCGGGATAGTCAGCCTCGCTCCACTCTTCCCGCGTATCGTCAAAGCCTATCTGATCGGAGAAGCAGCTCCGGCGTTTGCTGCGACCCTCGGCGAAGCGGTGCCCTACGAGATTTCGGGCACGCTCGAAAAGGCGGTCGCGCACGCCGCGGCGGATGCGAGCGCCGATACGACACCGTCCGCGGTGATGCTGTCGCCGGCCTGTGCCAGCTTCGATCAGTTCAAGAATTTCGAGGTTCGCGGCGATGCCTTTGTCGGCCATGTCGCGGGCCTCGACGGCGTCACGATGCTGATCGACCTGGGTTGATCGATTTGTGTTGATCGAGACGGAAAAGGGGAACGACAGATGGTAAGCCGCGCAGACCGTGGGCCGCTCGCAGACTGGTTCTGGACGATCGACCGTTTCTTCCTCGTCGCCTTCGTGCTTCTGATGGGGGTTGGCTTCATGCTCTCCTTCGCGGCGTCGCCGGCGGTGGCCGAACGATCGGCCTCGACAGCTTCCACTTCGTCGAACGGCACGCGCTGTTCCTGCTGCCGTCGCTGGTGGTGATGGTCGGCCTGTCCTTCCTGACGCCGCGGCAGGTGCGCCGCACCGCGATCGTCCTCTTGATCATTGCGCTGGCGCTGATGGTGCTGGCGCTGTTCTTCGGCGTCGAGGTCAAGGGATCGCGGCGCTGGATCGGCGTCGGAATGTTCTCCATCCAGCCCTCGGAATTCATGAAGCCGGCCTTCGTGGTCGTCTGCGCCTGGCTGTTCGCCGAGCATGCGCGGCAGCCGGAAATTCCGGGCAACCTCTTCGCCATCATCCTGTTCGGCATCGTTGCGGCGCTGCTCGTCGCTCAGCCGGACCTTGGCCAGACTATTCTGACCAGCGTCGTCTGGGGCGGCATGTTCTTCATGGCCGGCATGCCCTGGCTGTGGATCGTCATGCTCGGCGGCGTCGGTGCCGGCGGCATCGTCACCGCCTATTACATGCTGCCGCACGTGACCGCCCGTTTCGACAAGTTCCTGACCGGCGAAGGCGACCGCTTCCAGATCGAGACGGCGCATGAAGCGATCCTGCAGGGCGGCTGGTTCGGCCAGGGTCCGGGCGAGGGCATCGTCAAGCGCATCCTGCCCGACAGTCACACCGACTTCGTGTTCTCGGTTGCAGCCGAAGAATTCGGCATTATCTTTTGTATGGCACTGGTGGCGATCTTCGCCTTCATCGTGCTGCGCGGCCTGAACCACGCCTTCAAGGAGCGCAACGACTTCAACCGGTTCGCGGTCGCTGGCCTCGTGCTGCAGATCGGCATGCAGTCGCTCATCAATATCGGCGTCAATCTCGAACTCATGCCGGCCAAGGGCATGACGCTCCCCTTGATCTCCTATGGCGGCTCCTCGATGATCGCGATCTGCATCACTGCAGGCTTCATCCTGGCGCTTACCCGCCACCGTCCGGAGAAGCGAGCGCAAGAGCGGAGCCTGTTCCGGGTCGCCCAGGGCGTACCCGCGGAGTAAAAGTCCAATGACCAAGGGCATCATTTTGCTTGCCGCCGGCGGAACCGGCGGTCATGTGTTTCCGGCGGAAGCGCTGGGGCACGAACTGAGGGAGCGCGGTTATTCCGTGCATCTCGTCACCGACAGCCGGGCCGAGCGTTATGCCGGCACGTTTCCGGCCGATGAAATCCATGTCGTACCGTCCGGTACGTTCGGATCCAAGAACCCGATCGCGCTCCTGCGCACCAGCTGGAAGCTGTGGACGGGCCTGCGGGCCGCCCGCCGACTGATCGGCCGGCTGAAGCCGCTCGCCGTCGTCGGTTTCGGCGGATATCCGACCGTGCCGCCGCTGATGGCCTCGACCGCCATGGGCGTGCCGTCGATGATCCACGAACAGAACGCCGTGATGGGTCGCGCCAACAAGGCGCTGGCCGCCAAGGTCCAGGCGATTGCCGGAGGCTTCCTGCCCGAAAGCGGCGGCCCCTACGCCGACAAGACCGTGACGACCGGCAATCCGGTGCGTCCGGCGGTGCTTGCGGCCTCCAATATTCCCTATGTCGCATCCCGAGGCGACGATCCGTTCCGGCTGGTCGTGTTCGGCGGCAGCCAGGGTGCGCAGTTCTTCTCGTCCGCCGTGCCGACGGCGCTCAGCCTGCTCGATCAGGCCGAGCGTGATCGCGTGGTCGTCACCCAGCAGGCGCGTCCGGAAGACAAGGATCGGGTGAGCTCCTGTTTTGCCAAGCTCAAGGCGCCGGCTGATATTTCTTCGTTCTTCTCGGACATGGCCGAGAGGCTTGCCCTAGCGCATCTCATTATCTGCCGCTCCGGCGCCTCGACGGTTTCGGAAATCGCGGTGATCGGCCGGCCGGCCATTCTCGTGCCTTACCCGCATGCTCTGGATCACGACCAGGCGGCGAATGCGCAGGCGCTGGTGGCGACCGGCGGCGCCAAGGTGGTGCAGCAATCGGAGCTTTCGCCGGATAAGTTGGCCGCGATCATTTCGGGCGCGATGAAGGATCCGGACAAGCTCGAAAGAATGGCTGCAGCCGCCAAGTCCGCCGGACGGCCCAATGCGACCGGCTTGCTTGCGGATCTGGTTGTTGCGATCGCCGAGCGGAAATCGATTTCGGAATTTAAGGGAGCGCATTCATGAAGATGCCGAAGGCCATCGGGCTCGTCCATTTCATCGGCATTGGCGGTATCGGCATGAGCGGTATCGCCGAAGTGCTGCACAATCTCGGCCACAAGGTTCAGGGATCCGACCAGTCCGACGGCGCCAATGTCCAGCGCCTGCGCGACAAGGGCATCCCGGTTTTTGTCGGTCATCAGGCTGAAAACATCGGTGACGCCGAAGTGGTCGTCGTTTCGACGGCCATCAAGAAGAGCAACCCCGGTGATGGCCGCGCGTGAAAAATCGCTGCCGATCGTCCGCCGGGCCGAAATGCTCGCCGAATTGATGCGCTTCCGCAATGCGATTGCCATCGGCGGCACGCATGGCAAGACCACGACCACCTCGATGGTCGCGACGCTGCTCGAAGCCGGCAATCTCGATCCGACCGTCATCAACGGCGGCATCATCAACGCCTATGGCACCAACGCGCGCATGGGTGAGGGCGAGTGGATGGTGGTCGAGGCCGACGAGTCGGACGGCACCTTCCTGAAACTGCCCGCCGACGTTGCCGTGGTCACCAATATCGATCCCGAGCATCTCGACCATTACGGCAATTTCGATGCGGTCCGCGCCGCGTTCCGGCAGTTCGTCGAGAACGTGCCGTTCTACGGTTTCGGCGTGCTCTGCCTCGATCATCCGGAAGTGCAGGCGCTGGTAGGCCGTATCGAGGACCGCAAGATCGTCACCTACGGCGAAAACCCGCAGGCCGACGCGCGATTCTCGAATGTGCGGATGGAAGGCACCAAATCGATCTTCGATGTGGAAATCCGCCGCCGCCGCACCGGCCGGGTATTCCAGTTCAAGGATCTGGCGCTGCCGATGCCGGGTCGCCACAATATTTCCAATGCGACGGCGGCGATCGCGGTCGCCAACCGGCTCGGCATTTCGGAAGCGGACATCCGCAAGGGGCTTGCCAACTTCAGTGGCGTCAAGCGGCGCTTTACGCTGACCGGCACCTGGAACGGCGTGTCGATCTTCGACGATTACGGCCACCATCCGGTGGAGATCAAGGCGGTACTGCGGGCGGCCCGCGATCGTGCCAGGGCCGCATCATCGCCGTCCATCAGCCGCATCGTTACACGCGGCTGTCGAGCCTGTTCGACGATTTCGCCAATTGCTTCAACGATGCCGACAGCATTATCCTGGCGCCGGTCTATGCCGCGGGCGAAGAGCCGATCGAGGGCGCCAATTCGGAAGCACTGGTTTCCCGCATCCGGTCGGGTGGCCATCGCGACGCGCAATACATGCCGGCGCCGAGCGAACTCGCTTCGATTGTATCGGGCATTGCGAAACCGGGTGATTTCGTGGTTCTTCTGGGGGCAGGCAATATCACGCAGTGGGCCGCGGCATTGCCGAAGGAACTGGAAAGCATATCGGGACGATAGGAAATGAAACAGGTGAATGGGGAAAAGCTTCTGGCGTCGTTGGGGGATGACGTCAACAAACTGCGCGGCAGGCTGACGCCGGACGCGCCGATGGATCGTGTCACCTGGTTCCAGGCAGGCGGGCTCGCGGAGCCTGATGTTCCAGCCGCACGACGTCGAAGACCTCGTGACCTTCCTGCAGATCCTGCCGGAAGAAGTGCCGCTGACGGTGGTCGGCGTCGGCTCGAACCTGCTGGTCCGTGACGGAGGCATTCCCGGCGTGGTTCTGCGCCTCTCGGCCAAGGGTTTCGGCGGGGTCGATCTCGTCGGCGACAATCGGATCAAGGCCGGGGCGATCTGCCCCGACAAGCATATTGCCGCGATGGCTATGGACAACGGTATCGGCGGTTTCGCCTTCTACTACGGCATTCCCGGCTCGATCGGCGGCGCTCTTCGGATGAATGCCGGCGCCAATGGCGGCGAGACGGCCGGGCGCGTCATCGAAGTGCATGCGGTGGACCGCAAGGGCGGCAGCCATGTCTTTTCGACGGCCGAGATGGGCTACAGCTATCGCCATTCCGCGGTCCCTGCCGAGATGATCTTCACCCATGCGGTCTTCGAGGGCTATCCGGAAGAGCGAGCAAAGATCGCGCCGAGATGGATGCGGTGCGCCAGCATCGCGAGACGGTGCAGCCGATCAAGGAAAAGACCGGCGGATCGACATTCAAGAACCCGGAAGGCCATTCGGCCTGGAAGCTGATCGACGAGGCCGGTTGCCGCGGTCTGGTCAGCGGCGGGGCGCAGATGTCGTCGCTGCATTGCAATTTCATGATCAACATCGGCTATGCCAGCGGCTATGATCTCGAATATCTCGGCGAGACCATTCGCCAGCGGGTCTTCGAACATTCCGGCATCAAGCTCGAATGGGAAATCAAGCGACTCGGCATCTTCATGCCTGGCCGCGAGGTAAGACCGTTCCAGGGCGTGACCAGCGACTGACAGGCAAGCCCGGATCTCTCGGCGGCGGATGATCGCGGTTTTGAAAATGCTGTAAATCAAATGGTTTACAGCTGTTTTCTCATATTTTTATTTCGCAATTTGCCTCGAATGCTGGGTCTTGATGGGTACGCTGTTTCAGGGTTTGCTTATTCATTGAGCATTCATGAGCATCTATTGCATAATAACACTGTCTTGAAATGAGAGTCGCGCCTGAGACCGGCGGGGTGCCGGGGCGCGGACAGGGGGTCAAAATGTTCAAAAAATTAGCGGCCGAGTTCTTCGGCACTTTCTGGCTTGTCTTCGGCGGATGCGGCAGCGCGGTTCTGGCCGCTGCATTTCCGGATCTCGGTATCGGCTTTGTCGGTGTTGCGCTTGCCTTCGGCCTGACGGTACTCACCATGGCTTATGCAGTGGGCGGCATTTCCGGCGGGCACTTCAATCCGGCGGTATCGGTCGGACTGACGGTCGCGGGCAGGTTCCCGGCATCGAGCCTGCTGGGCTACATCATCGCCCAGGTGGTGGGAGCGGTCGTTGCCGCCCTGGTTCTTTACCTCATCGCCTCCGGCAAGGCCGGTTTCCAGCTCGGCGGCTTTGCGTCCAACGGTTATGGCGAGCATTCGCCGGGCGGTTATTCGCTGACCTCCGCGCTGCTGATCGAACTGGTCCTCACCGGTTTCTTCATCTTCATCATTCTCGGCGCAACCGGGCCGAAGGCGCCGGCAGGCTTTGCTCCGATCGCCATCGGCCTTGCGCTGACGCTTATCCATCTGATCTCGATCCCGGTGACCAACACATCGGTCAATCCGGCCCGTTCGACCGGCGTGGCGCTGATCGTCGGGGACTGGGCGCTCGGACAGCTTTGGCTTTTCTGGGTGGCACCGGTCGTAGGTGCTGTTCTCGGCGCGTTGGCGTGGAAGCTGGTGGACGATTCGGAAGGCCGGGTCTGATATAGGCGGAGCGAAGCGTTCCGCAGAGGTAAGGAAACCCGCGAAGCAGAGTGCTTCGCGGGTTTTTTGTTGCCCTGATTTTACCGAGAGCGTGGGCGAGCCATGGGTCATGGCAGCAGACGCGCCGAAATGGTTGCCTGGTCGGCCCCAGCATCATTCGTCCAAGGCCCTAAGAATATCGGCGCCGGGTCTCGTGAATTGTGTGTCGATCTGACCGACTCGCCCGTCGTTTTATCGCCGTCCCGAATGTCGCCTCAAACTCGGCGTTAATATCTAGCCGGTCGATTTTTCCTTTGTTTTCATGCTTTTGGCTGGGCAGGTTAATCAAGGTAAACGGTTTGTTAACTATATTCTGGCACTAATGCAGGCATGCCTAACATCCAGCGGGAATCGCCTGGGGAACAGGTTGGCGCAAGCGCCGTAGTTTAGAGTGAAGTCCTTTTTGGCGGGAGTGATTGATGAGCGACAAGCACGTGGCTGTTTTGATGGGAGGGTTTTCCTCCGAGCGGCCTGTCAGCCTGTCCTCGGGCAATGCCTGCGCCGAGGCCCTTGAGGGCGAGGGCTATCGTGTCACCCGCGTCGATGTCGGCCGGGATGTGGCGGCCGTTCTCTCCGAGCTTCGGCCGGACGTTGCCTTCAATGCCTTGCACGGGCCTTTCGGCGAAGACGGGACGATCCAGGGCATCCTCGAATATCTCGAAATTCCCTATACGCATTCCGGCGTGCTGGCCTCGGCGCTTGCCATGGACAAACATCAGGCCAAGCATGTCGCCAAGGCGTCGGGCATCCCGGTCGCCGAGGCCAAGGCCATGAGCCGGTTCGATATCGGCAACGCTCATCCGCTGAAGCC
Source organism: Neorhizobium sp. EC2-8 (assembly GCA_045291535.1). Taxonomy (GTDB): domain Bacteria; phylum Pseudomonadota; class Alphaproteobacteria; order Rhizobiales; family Rhizobiaceae; genus Neorhizobium. The sequence continues at coordinate 638,279 of CP147996.1, forward strand.
GCCCTATGTGGTGAAGCCGGTGCGTGAAGGGTCGTCCTTCGGCGTCGTGATCGTCCAGGAGAATCAGTCGCATCCGCCGCAGATCATCGGTTCGTCCGAATGGCGCTACGGCGATCGCGTCCTGGTCGAACGTTATATCTATGGCCGCGAGCTGACCTGCGGCGTGATGGGCGATGTGGCGCTTGGGGTTACCGAAGTGGTGCCGCTCAGCCACGCATTTTACGATTACGACGCGAAATACGCCGAGGGTGGTTCGAAACACGTCATTCCGGCACAAATTTCACCGAATATTTACCAAAAGATTCAAACACTAGCGCTCAAGGCGCATCAGGCGATGGGCTGCCGTGGCGTCAGTCGCTCCGACTTTCGTTACGACGACCGGTTCTCCGAGAATGGCGAGGTTATCTGGCTGGAAATCAATACGCAGCCGGGCATGACCCCGACATCGCTGGTGCCCGAAATGGCCGCACATGCCGGCCACTCGTTTGGTGAACTCGTCCGTTGGATGGTGGAGGACGCTACGTGTTTGCGTTGATCGGCAAAAAGGCGGGTGGACCGCGTGGCCGTTCTCAGGCTCATTATCTCGGTGCCGAAGAGCGCCGGGTGCTTCCGCGCCCGCTTCGCCGGGTGTTTCGCTTCTGCGTCAGCCTCGCCACCGGCCGCATCCATATCCCGGCCCATACCGGAACGGTTTCCGCCGCTGGCTTCTTCGCGGCTGTCGGTCTCTACGGCATGTCGCTCGGCGGTCACGGCCAAGTGGTCGCCCAGGCGACCACGGCAGCCGTCGGTTTCGCAATCGAGGACGTCCGCGTCTCGGGCAATGACCAGACGTCCGAAATCGACATCCTGCAGCTTCTCGGCCTCGACGGCACGACCTCGCTTGTCGCCCTCGATATCGATTCGGCCCGCCGCAAGCTCTCAGCACTTCCGTGGGTTCAGTATGCGGAGGTCCGCAAGATCTATCCGCGGACAATCGAGGTGATGCTGAAAGAGCGTCAGGCCTTCGGCATCTGGCAGCACGGTTCCGAGTTGTCGCTGATCGAGAAGAACGGCAGCGTGATTGCGCCGCTGCGCGACAACAAGTTCGCCTCGTTGCCGCTGTTTGTCGGCCGTGATGCTGAAGCGGCCGCCGCCTCCTTTGAGGACGCCATGTCGGCCTGGCCGGATCTGAAGAACCGCGTCAAGGCCTATGTCCGCATCGCCGGCCGCCGCTGGGATCTGCATCTCGACAATGGCGTCGTGCTGAAACTGCCGGAAGGCAATGTTTCCAAGGCGCTCACCGTGCTCGCCCGCCTCGAAAAGGACCAGGGCTTGCTGGAGCGGGATGTTGCAGCCGTAGACCTGCGGCTTGAGGATCGCACCACCATTCAGCTGACCCCGGCGCCATCGATCGCCGCAGGGAGGCGCTCGATGCGCGAGCCAAGGCCCTGAAGAAACTGGGAGAGCAGTCTTGAGCGTATTCGGTTCTTCTCATTTCGGCCTGCCGCGCATGAAGCCCTTGTCCTCCAAGCGTAGCCATGTGGTTTCGGTGCTGGATATCGGCTCCACCAAGGTGGTCTGCATGATCGCCCGCTTGACGCCGCGCCAGGAAAGCCAGGTTCTGCCGGGCCGCACACACAATATCGAGATCATCGGCATCGGCCACCAGCGCTCGCGCGGCGTGAAGTCCGGCGTGATCGGCGATCTCGATGCGGCCGAAAGCGTCGTCCGTCTGGCGGTCGATGCCGCCGAGCGTATGGCGGGGCTTACGGTTGATAGCCTGATCGTCAACGTCTCCGCCGGCCGTATCACCAGCGACGTCTATACCGCGACGATCGATCTCGGCGGCCAGGAAGTGGAAGAGGCGGACCTCAAGAAGGTTCTGGTCGCGGCAAGCCAGCAGTCTCTGCGCCAGGACCGCGCCATCCTGCATTCGCTGCCGACCGGTTTTTCGCTCGACGGCGAGCGCGGCATCCGCGATCCGCTGGCGATGTTCGGGGATGCTCTCGGCGTCGGCATGCATGTCGTGGCGGCCGAGCGCGCCACGCTGAAGAACCTCGAACTCTGCGTCAACCGCGCCCATCTCTCGGTCGAGGGCATGGTCGCGACACCTTATGCCAGCGGCCTTGCGGCGCTTGTCGATGACGAAGTCGAACTCGGCTGCGCGGCGATCGACATGGGCGGCGGCACGACGACGATCTCGGTCTTTGCCGAGGGCAAGCTCGTCCACACCGACGCGATCAGCCTTGGCGGCCATCATGTGACGACCGATCTCGCGCGCGGCCTTTCGACCCGTATCGAGGATGCCGAACGCATGAAGGTCGTGCACGGTTCGGCGCTCGCCAACGGTGCCGACGAGCGCGACGTGATCTCCGTCCCGCCGATCGGCGAGGACGACCGCGACCAGCCGACCCAGGTGCCGCGTTCGCTGGTCACCCGCATCGTGCAGGCCCGCATCGAAGAGACGCTCGAACTCATCCGCGACCGCATCCAGAAGTCGGGTTTCAGCCCGATCGTCGGCAAGCGCGTCGTGCTGACGGGTGGTGCCAGCCAGCTCACCGGTCTTTCGGAAACGGCGCGCCGCATCCTGGCCCGCAACGTCCGGATCGGACGCCCGATGGGTGTCTCAGGCCTGCCGACGGCAGCCAAGGGACCGGCGTTTTCGACGGCGGTTGGCCTGATGATCTATCCGCAGGTCGCGGATCTGGAAACACACGCTTCGCAGAGCGGCCTGATGGCCTCGCTGGGAAGCGGCAATGGCCGCTTGGCCCGCGTGGGACAGTGGTTGAAAGAGAGTTTTTGATGCGAGGGGCTCTGGCCCACGCATCGGAGAAGAGTTGCAATGAATTGGCCGGCGGCGATACGGCCAGAAAAAGAAGGAACTGGTGCAATGACCATCAAGCTGCAGAAGCCTGATATCACCGAATTGAAGCCGCGGATTACCGTGTTCGGCGTCGGTGGCGGCGGCGGTAACGCCGTCAACAACATGATTACCGCCGGCCTCGAAGGCGTCGACTTCGTCGTCGCCAATACCGATGCGCAGGCGCTGACCATGACCAAGGCCGAACGCATCATCCAGATGGGCGCTCGGGTCACCGAAGGTCTCGGCGCCGGTTCGCAGCCGGAAGTCGGCCGCGCCGCCGCGGAAGAATGCCTCGACGAAATCGTCGACCATCTGCATGGCACGCATATGTGCTTCGTCACCGCCGGCATGGGCGGCGGCACCGGCACGGGTGCTGCTCCGGTGGTCGCGCAGGCCGCCCGTTCCAAGGGCATCCTGACCGTCGGCGTCGTCACCAAGCCGTTCCACTTCGAAGGCCAGCGCCGCATGCGCCTTGCCGAGATGGGCATCCAGGAACTTCAGAAGTCGGTCGATACGCTGATCGTCATCCCGAACCAGAACCTCTTCCGCATCGCCAACGACAAGACCACCTTTGCCGACGCCTTCGCTATGGCCGACCAGGTTCTCTATTCGGGTGTCGCCTGCATTACCGACCTTATGGTCAAGGAAGGCCTGATCAACCTCGACTTCGCCGACGTCCGTTCGGTGATGCGCGAGATGGGCCGCGCGATGATGGGTACCGGCGAAGCATCCGGCCCGGGCCGCGCCATGCAGGCCGCCGAGGCCGCCATCGCCAACCCGCTGCTCGACGAGACCTCGATGAAGGGTGCTCAAGGGTTGCTGATCTCGATCACCGGCGGCCGTGACCTGACGCTGTTCGAAGTCGACGAAGCCGCGACCCGCATCCGCGAGGAAGTCGATCCGGACGCCAACATCATCCTCGGCGCGACTTTCGACGAAGCGCTCGAAGGCCTGATCCGCGTATCGGTCGTGGCGACCGGAATCGATCGTGCCGCCGGCGCCGTCGATATTCGTGCCGCCGAGATGCGCGCCGCTACGAAGCCGATCATCCGCCCGTCGGCCGCGATTGCTCCGGCTCCGGTTGCCGCCCAGCCGGCTCCGGTCATGCAGGCAGCCCCGGCTCCGAGGCCGGTCGTCGATCCGATCGCCGAGACGATCCGCATGGCCGAAGCCGAGATGGAACGCGAACTCGCGATCGCTGAACCGCAGCAGCAGTATGCGGCACCGGCACCACAGCCGGTCGCTCCGCAGCCTGTCATGCAGCAGCAGGAAGAGTTCCGTCCGCAGAGCCGCATCTTCGGTGCAGCTCCGGTCGAAGCTCCCGCGCCGGTCATGAGCCGTCCGGCTCCGGCTCCGCAGCCGACCCCGGTTCAGCATCACGTACAGCCGCAGCCTGCGCCGATGATGAGCCAGCCGGCTCCGCGTGCACCGCAGCCGGTCTATCGCGAGCAGATGTCGCAGGTGGTCGAGCCGGTTCGCATGCCGAAGGTCGAGGACTTTCCGCCGGTCGTGAAGGCCGAGATGGATCACCGCGCCCAGCCCGTACAGCATGTACAGGAAGAGCGTGGCCCGATGGGCCTGCTGAAGCGGATCACCAATTCGCTCGGTCGCCGCGAAGAGGAAGAGCCCGCTCACGTCGAGCCGGCGGCACCGGCTCCGGCCCCGCAGCAGCGTCGTCCGCTGTCGGCGGAAGCGAGCCTCTACGCACCGCGCCGCGGCAATCTCGACGATCATGGCCGTGCGGTTCCGCAGGCCCATCACGAGGAAGACCACTCGAAATTCCGGCCTTCCTGCGCCGCCAATCGAACTGATTTCCACTTGAGTTAAAGACGGTCACGAAACGTGAAGAAGGCCCGGATCACGCATCCGGGCCTTTGCTCGTTTTATCAATCAAGACGCAGAGTTAACAACGTAACAATCCGAAATGAACAGTGATTTGGAATGTACCAAACGGCTGCGTATGAAGGATGCTAAGGGACGCCAAAAGAGATCGACCGATTCAGGCGATCGGTCCGGATGGCGGTAAAGATTTTCGGATCCGTTTGCTTTACGGGTCCGGCGAAAAGAAGGCAGCAGGAATGACCATCGGACTGTTCGGTTTCCAGACCACCATCGCTTCCCCGGTAACCCTGAAGGGAATTGGTGTTCATTCTGGATCCCCCGTTAGCCTCACTTTTCAGCCTGCCGAAGCCGGCACCGGCGTGATCTTCACCCGCCTTCTCGACGACGGCAGCTCGGTCGAATATCGCGCTGTCTCTTCCCAGGTCGGCAATACCGATCTCTGCACCGTTCTCGGCACCTCTCTCACCCGTTCCGTCGCGACGATCGAACATGTGATGGCGGCACTTTATGCGCTCGGGATCGACAACGTCATGGTCGAAGTCGATAGCGGCGAAATGCCGATCATGGACGGCAGCTCCTTTCCGTTCATCGAGGCGATCGAACAGGTCGGCATCGTCAATCTCGGCATCAAGCGCCGCTATATCCGCGTCCTGAAGCCGGTCCGCATCGACGCCGGTGCTTCCTGGTCGGAATTCCGGCCTTATGACGGTACGCGTTTCGAAGTGGAAATCGATTTCTCTTCGCCGCTGATCGGCCGCCAGAGCTGGAAGGGCGACCTGACCGCCGAAACCTTCAAGCAGGAACTCTCCCGCGCCCGCACCTTCGGTTTCATGCGCGATGTGGAACGTCTCTGGGCAGCCGGTTTTGCGCTCGGCTCCTCGCTCGAAAATTCGGTCGTCATCTCCGACGACGACACGATCGTCAATGTCGAGGGCCTTCGTTACAAGGACGAATTCGTCCGCCACAAGACGCTCGATGCCGTTGGTGACTTGGCGCTTGCCGGCGCGCAGTTCATCGGCTGCTACCGCTCCTATCGCGGCGGCCACAAGATGAATGCCAATGCGCTGAAGGCGCTGATGAGCGATCCGACGGCTTATGAGGTCGTCGAAGCTCCGTCGTCGCGTGCGGCCCGAGTGCGGGCACGGGAATTCGTACCGGTCAGCGTGCCGGAACTGACGTCCTGGTTTGCCTGAGAAAGTTGACCCAGTCGACTCGGCCGCTTCCCCGGAAGCGGCCTTTTTCTTTGGGAGAACTGTTTCGATTTAACCTTGAAATGCCCTATTCCGGCGACGTGCCACAAAAATGCATTAATGCGCCATCATTGCGTTGCTCTCCCTTTGCTTTTATGGCTAGAACGGCCTGCTTGGGCAGCGGGCTTTTCAGGCGCGGGACGATCAGGAACTGTCGAATGAACCATGTAAGGTCTGTTGGAATGCGTAAGACGGCAAGAGTAGCGCTTGTGTCGCTGGTGCTGGCCGGCGCCGGCTTTGGCATGACCGCCTGCCAATCGGATCCCGATATCGACATCACCAAGCTCGGCCTGGAAACGGACGCGCCGGAGACGCTGTACAACCAGGGTCTCGCCAACATGAAGGCCGGCAACCTTTCCGAAGCGGGCCGCAAGTTCGATGCGATCGACCGCCAGAATCCCTTTACCGAATGGGGCCGCAAGGCGCTCGTGATGAGCACCTTCACCAAGTACCGGCTCGGCCGCAACGACGAGGCCGTCGCCACCGGCAACCGCTACATGAGCCAGTATCCGCAGTCGCAGGATTCGGCCTATGTCCAGTATCTCGTCGGCCTTGCTTACTCCAAGCAGATCGCCGACGTGACGCAGGACCAGCGCGCGGCCACCCGTACCATCGATGCGATGAACAAGGTCGTGACCAATTATCCGAGCTCGGAATATGTCGAGGACGCGCAGGCGAAGATCCGCTTCGCACGCGACCAGCTGGCCGGCAAGGAAATGCAGATCGGCCGTTATTACCTGGAGCGCAAGGAGTATCTCGCGGCGATCCAGCGTTTCCGTAACGTCGTCGAGCAGTTCCCGAATACCAATCAGGTGGAAGAGGCGCTGGCGCGTCTGACGGAAGCCTATTATGCGATGGGCATCACGGAAGAGGCGCAGACCGCGGCCGCAGTTCTCGGGCGCAATTATCCCGACAGCCAGTGGTATGCCGATTCCTTCAAGCTGCTGAAGGGTAATGGCGTCGAGCCCCGCGAGAATCGCGGTTCGTGGATTTCCGTGCCGGGGCCAAACTGATCGGCGCATAAGGTCTCAAGACATGCTGATCCAGTTGTCGATCCGCGATATCGTTCTGATCGAGCGGCTGGATCTTGCCTTCGAGACCGGCCTTTCGGTGCTGACCGGCGAAACCGGCGCCGGCAAATCTATACTTCTCGACAGCCTTTCGCTGGCGCTTGGCGGCCGCGGTGATGGCGGCCTGGTGCGCCATGGCGAGGACAAGGGCCAGGTGACCGCCGTGTTCGACGTATCCGGCAGCCACGGCGCCCGAAAACTTCTGCGCGACAACGGCATCGACGACGATGGCGACCTGATTTTCCGCCGCATCCAGTCGGCGGACGGTCGCACCCGCGCCTCGATCAACGATCAGCCGGTCAGCGTGCAGCTGATGCGCCAGGCCGGCCAGTTGCTCGTCGAGATCCATGGACAGCACGACGACCGCGCGCTGATCGACACCGACGCGCACCGCGCGCTGCTTGACGCCTTTGTGGGCCTCGGCGACGAGGTGTTGCAGCTGTCCGGCCTTCATCGCGCCTGGCGGGATGCCGAACGCGCCTTCAAGACGCATCGCGCCAAAGTGGAAGCCGCCGCCCGCGAGGCAGATTATATCCGCGCCTCGGTCGAGGAGCCTCGAGGCGCTCTCGCCGCGCGACGGAGAGGAGGACGAACTTGCCGAGCAGCGCTCGCGGATGCAGAGGTCCGAGCGATCGCCGGCGATATTTCGAAGCCTCCGAATTCCTGAACGGCAACGCTTCGCCCGTGCCGCTGATCGCCTCGATGGTGCGGCGCCTGGAGCGCAAGAGCCATGAAGCGCCCGGCCTGCTCGAAGAGACGGTCGAGCTTCTCGACCAGGCGCTCAACTATCTCTCCAATGCGCAGATGGAAGTCGAGGCGGCGCTGCGGCGCACCGAGTTCGATCCGCGCGAACTGGAGCGGGTCGAGGAGCGGCTGTTTGCCCTGCGCGCCGCCGGCCGTAAATATTCGATCCCGGTCGCCGACCTGCCGGCGCTTGCCGAAAAGATGATCGCCGACCTTGCCGATCTCGATGCCGGCGAGGAGAGGCTTGGCGAGCTGGAAAAGCTGACCGCTGCTGCCAAGACTGCCTACGATCGGGCTGCTCTCATACTGTCGGAGAAGCGCCGGCATGGCGCCGAGGCGCTGGCGGAGGCCGTAATGGCCGAGCTGCCGGCCCTGAAGCTCGAACGTGCCCGTTTCATGGTGGATGTAGCGAGCGATCCGGAGGCCGCCACCGCCGAAGGCATCGACACGGTCGAATTCCACGTCCAGACCAATCCGGGTACGCGCCCGGGTCCGATCATGAAGGTTGCTTCCGGCGGCGAGCTGTCGCGCTTCCTGCTGGCGCTCAAGGTGGCGCTGGCGGACCGCGGTTCGGCCCCGACGCTGGTCTTCGACGAAATCGACACCGGTGTGGGCGGCGCGGTCGCCGATGCGATCGGGCAGCGGCTGAAGCGGCTGTCGGACAAGGTGCAGGTGCTTTCCGTCACCCACGCGCCGCAGGTGGCCGCACGCGCCGCGACCCATCTTCTGATCTCCAAGGGGCCGGCAGGCCATGGCACCGACAAGATCGCTACCCGCGTCGCCACCATGGAGCCGGAACACCGCACCGAAGAGATCGCCCGCATGCTGGCCGGCGCGTCGGTGACCGACGAGGCGAGGGCGGCTGCCAAGCGGCTTTTGGCTGGGAACGGTTAGGCTTTGCGCTGGGGCACCCCTATGCCTTGCCGGGCATCTCCCCCTTAAAGGGGAGATCGGCTGGGAGCCTGCTCACCGCTTCCGATCTGACGCCTGTTCCTGTTCAAGGTTTTTGAGAGGCGGGGATCGCACCGCTTGTAATCTCCCCCTTGAGGGGAGATGCCCGGCAGGGCAGAGGGGCCGGCACGGCATGCCCTATCTCTTGTAGCGCCGCATCCCATGTCCTCCACCCTTCCCATTGCTAAAATTTGCTCTACAAAACGATTCCTCGCTATCCGAGGAGTAGAGCCGCATGCCCGCCGAACAGACGCCCGTCGAAAACCTGACCGAAGAACAGGCCGCCGCCGAGCTTGCCTATCTGGCGGCCGAGATCGCCCGCAACGACGAGGCTCTATCACGGCCATGACGCGCCGCAGATTTCGGATGCGGATTACGACGCGCTGAAGCGGCGCAACGATGCGATCGAGAAGCGGTTTCCGCAACTGATCCGCGCCGACAGCCCGTCCATCCGGGTCGGCGCCGCGCCACTGCCGACATTCGCTTCAATTACCCATTCGCGACCGATGCTGTCGCTCGACAACACGTTCTCGGACGACGACGTCCGCGATTTCGTAGGGTCCGTCTACCGCTTCCTCGGCCAGCTCCCGGATGGTTCGATCGCCTTTACGGCAGAACCGAAGATCGACGGGCTTTCGATGTCGATCCGCTACGAGAACGGTCGGCTCGTCAATGCGGCCACCCGCGGCGACGGCACGACCGGCGAGAACGTCACCGAAAATATCAAGACCATCAGGCAGATCCCGACACGCCTGCCGGCCGGCGTGCCTGAAGTCGTCGAGGTGCGGGGCGAGGTCTATATGACCAAGAGCGACTTCCTGGCGCTCAACGAGAAGATGGCGGCGGAAGGCAAGCAGACCTACGTCAACCCGCGCAACACGGCGGCCGGGTCGCTGCGCCAGCTCGACGCCAAGGTGACCGCCAGCCGCAACCTCAAATTCTTCGCCTATGCCTGGGGCGAAATGTCGGACATGCCGGCCGACACACAGATGGGCATGGTCGATAAATTCAAGGAATGGGGGTTCCCGGTCAACCCGCTGATGAAGCGGCTCCATGCGGTCGAAGACATCATCGCCCATTACAAGGATATCGGCCTCAAACGCCCGGATCTCGATTACGAGATCGATGGCGTCGTCTACAAGGTCGACCGGCTCGACCTGCAGGCGCGGCTCGGGTTCCGTTCGCGCTCGCCGCGCTGGGCGACGGCTCATAAATTCCCGGCGGAGCAGGCTTTCACCCATGTGGAGAAGATCGACATCCAGGTCGGCCGCACCGGGGCACTCACGCCGGTCGCGCGGCTGACACCGGTGACGGTCGGTGGCGTGGTCGTCACCAATGCGACGCTGCATAACGAGGACTATATCAAGGGGCTCGGCAATTCCGGTGAGCCGATCCGCGAGCCGGACCACGATATCCGCGTCGGCGATACCGTCATCGTCCAGCGGGCAGGGGATGTCATCCCGCAGGTGCTGGACGTTGTGATGGAAAAGCGCCCCGCGGAAGCCGTGCCTTACGAATTTCCGAAGAAATGCCCGGTCTGCGGCAGCCATGCGGTGCGCGAGCGCAACGAAAAGACCGGCAAGCTCGATTCGGTCACCCGCTGCACCGGCGGTTTCGTCTGCCGGGCGCAGGCGACCGAGCACCTGAAGCATTTCGTCTCCCGCAACGCCTTCGATATCGAAGGGCTGGGTTCGAAGCAGATCGACTTCTTCTTCGAGGCGGAAGACGACGCGCTGAAGATCCGCACCGCGCCGGATATTTTCACGCTGAAGAGACGGCAGGAGGGATCGACACTTACCAAGCTCGAAAATATCGAGGGTTTCGGCAAGGTCAGCGTCAAAAAGCTGTTCGACGCGATCGACGAGCGGCGCAAGATCGCGCTGCACCGCTTCATCTACGCGCTCGGCATCCGCCATGTCGGCGAGACTACCGCCAAGCTCCTGGCGCGCGCCTACGGCACCTATGAGGCGTTTGCGAAGGCGATGCAGGACGCGGCGGAGCTTTCCGGCGACGCCTGGGATGATCTCAACAATATCGAGGGCATTGGCGAGGTGATGGCACGCGCCATCGTCGAGTTCTTCAAGGAACCGCGCAATGTCGAGGTGATCACCCGGCTTCGCGAAGAGGTGACGCCGCAGGAAGCCGAACAGATCGCCGCGAGCAATAGCGTGGTGGCCGGCAAGACGGTGGTCTTTACCGGCTCGCTTGAAAAGTTCACCCGCGACGAGGCCAAGGCGAGGGCGGAAAGCCTTGGCGCCAAGGTGGCCGGTTCGGTCTCCAAGAAGACCGACTATGTTGTCGCAGGTCCTGGCGCCGGCTCCAAGCTCGACAAGGCGAGGGAACTCGGCGTCCAGGTGATGGACGAGGACGAATGGCTTGCCTTCATCGCGTGAAGAAGGTCACGCCCTGAGGCGCGCCATCGAATAGGCATCGACATAACGTCCTTCGCGAAAGGCGAAGTGTTTGAAATGGCCTTCGATCTCGAAGCCGAATTTCCGATAGAGCGCGAGCGCCGGTTCGTTGTCGGTGTAGACGGTCAGCTCCAGCCGGCGGATATCCAGCCAGTCGTCTGCCACCTGCACCATTTCGCCCAGCAGGGCGCCGCCTACTCCACGTCCGACGAAGTCGTCGTGTACGCCCATGCCGATGCCTGCCGCGTGGCTTCGCCGGCCCTGAAATCGATTGATGCCGCCGTTGCCGACGATCTGACCCTCATAATCGGCCACCAGCGCGATATTTCCAGGCGTCGTACCTTCGACCCATTTGCGGGTCTCCTCCAGGCGCGCGTGCGGCAGACGCAGGGTTCCGTAGCGGAAACCGGGCATATTGGCCAAGGCGTTGACAGCCTCGGCGTCGGTCGCTCGTATGGCACGAATTTGAAGGCCTTCCAGTCTCGCCGGACGGGGCGGTTTTTCCTGGATGTCGTCGGTTGTTTTCATCTTGCTCTCCTGGATCTTTCGCCGAGGCAGAGCGGAAAAACCGAACCCTGCCATGTTTCGGCAGGGTTGGTGAACGGATGACCGGCTAACGCGCCAAGACCGCCACGCACCCTGCGGGGTGGATGGTCATGGTAAGATGCATGTGGGCGGTGAAACGGGTCATGGCGAGCAAGCTCTCAGACAAGCGGCGAGGCGTCAAGAGCGGATGATGATCGGCCGTCTTTGCCGAATCGAATTCCGGCCTGTAGAAGTTCTCCGATCTTGATCCGGGGCCAGACCTTGAAAACCATCGCCATCGATTTCGAAACAGCCAACGAGCAGCGCGGCAGTGCCTGTTCGGTCGGGCTCGCCTGGCTGGAGGGCGACGAGGTCGTGCGGGTGGAGGAGCGGATGATCCGCCCGAAGGACATGCGGTTTTCGTCCTTCAACATCGCGATCCACGGCATCCGGCCGGAACATGTCGAGGATGCGGGCGAATTCCCCGAGGTGATGGACGAGTTCATCGACGATTTTCGCGGCGCGACGATGATCGCCCATAACGCCGCCTTCGATTTCAGCGTCTGGCGGGCCTGCCTCGATGCCTATCGGCAGAGCTATCCGGAGCTTTCCTATCTCTGCAGCGTAAAAATGTCGCAGAAGGTCTGGCCGCATCTTAGCTCGCACAAGCTCAACGTCCTTGCCCAGCATCTCGGCCTCAGGTTCGCGCATCACAATGCGGCCGAAGATGCCGCCGTTTGCGCGCGGGCGACGATCGCGATCGCCAAATCCCTCGACGTACCGCATGTCCGCGACATTCCCGAGGCGATCGGCATGAAGGTCGGGCGGTTGTTTTCCGGCGGTTACGCGCCCTGTACCTGCCGGATGAAATAGGAGTTCGGCCAAGCGCCTGCTTGTTTCCGCCACGGCAATCCTTATCTCAGATCACGGATCGTTTACCGGAGCCGTGCCCCCATGACCCAACCCATGAACCGCCTTGCCTGCCTCGCATCTGCCGCTGCGATTTCGCTCGGTGCGCTTGCCGTGCCCGCCTGCGCCGAAGTGGTCGGCGAAGTGGGGGTCGATTGGATCGGCAACGACATCATCGTCGAGGCGGTCGCCGATCCACAGGTGAAGGGCGTCACATGCCACGTCACCTATTTCGAGCGCGGCATCATCGACCGGCTGAAGAACGGCAACTGGTTCGAGGACCCGTCCAACAATTCGATCGCCTGCCGCCAGACCGGCCCGATCGAGATCGGCAATATCGATCTCTCCAAGGATGGCGACGAGGTGTTTCGCGAGGGCATGTCGCTGATCTGGAAGAGCCTCGTCGTCAACCGCATTTACGACAAGACAAACGATACGCTGATCTATCTCGTCCACACGCGCCAACTCACCGACGGTTCCGCCAAGATGGCGATCTCGACCGTTCCGCTCTATAACCAGAACGTCACCTGGAAGAACGGCAAGCCCAAGCCGTAACGGGTCAGGCGAGGGCGCTTGCCGCCGCCCGGCCGGCGTTGCGGCCGGAAAACAGGCACCCGCCAAGGAACGTGCCTTCCAACGCCCGATAACCGTGCATGCCTCCGCCGCCGAAGCCGGCGGCCTCGCCGACGGCATAAAGCCCGGGGATCGCCTGTCCATTCTCGGCCAGCACGCGGGCCGAGAGGTCCGTCTCTATCCCTCCGAGTGTCTTGCGCGTCAGGATGTTCAGCCTCACCGCGATCAGCGGTCCATGCGCCGGATCGAGAATGCGATGCGGTTTTGCCGTGCGCACCAGTTTTTCGCCGAGCGAGCGGCGGGCATTGTGGATGCCCATGACCTGGGCGTCCTTGGCAAACGGATTGGCCACCTGCCGGTCTCGGGCGAGAATTTCATGTTCCATATCGGCAAGGTTCAGGAGATTGCTGCCGGCGAGCCGGTTCATGCCGGCCACCAGTTCCGCAAGGTTATCGGCGATGATAAAATCCTCGCCGTGTTCCTTGAAGGCTTCGACAGGCCCCGTCGCCTTTTTGCCGATCGCCCGTCTTGCCGTCAGCTTCCAGTCGCGGCCGGTCAGGTCCGGGTTCTGTTCCGAGCCTGACAGGGCGAATTCCTTGCGGATGATGCTCTGATTCAGCACGAACCAGCTATAGTCATGCCCGGTCGCCATGATGTGCTGCAGCGTGCCGAGCGTATCGTAACCGGGATAGAAGGGGGCGGGCAGGCGTTTTCCCGTGGCGTCGAACCAGAGCGACGAGGGGCCGGGCAATATACGGATGCCGTGATTTTCCCAGATCGGGTTCCAGTTCCTCAAGCCCTCGGTATAGTGCCACATCCGGTCCCGGTTGATCACCTGTCCGCCGGCGGAGCGCGTAATGCCGATCATCCGCCCATCGACATGTTTTGGCACGCCCGAGACCATGAAGGCCGGAGGCGGTCCCAGTCTTGCAGGCCACATCTGCCGCACCAGATCCTGGTTGCCGCCGATGCCGCCCGAAGCGACGATGACGATCGGCGCATGAAGCTCGAAGTCGCCCACCGTTCTCCTCGAGGTCTCGGCGCCACGTTCGGCCGTGCTGGCCTGGAGGATCGTGCCGGCCACCCCTGTCACGGCGCTGCCGGTCTTCACGAGGTTATCGACGCGATGCCGCCAGAGGAAGCGGATCCTCCCGTTTTCTCCGCCTCGCGCGCGCGCCGCTCGAAGGGTTCGACGACGCCGGGGCCGGTGCCCCAGGTGGTGTGGAACCGCGGCACGGAATTGCCGTGTGCGGTGGCCGTGCCACCACCGCGTTCGGCCCAGCCGACGACCGGAAATATGCGATGCCCCATCTGCCTGAGCCAGGAGCGTTTCTCGCCCGCCGCGAACGCCACATAGGCTTGCGCCCAAAGGCGTGGCCAGTGGTCCTCCTCGCGGTCGAAACCCGCGGTGCCCAGCCAGTCCTGCCAGGCAAGATCGAGCGATCGCGGATGCCCATCCGCCGCTGCTCGGGCGATCGACCAGGAACAGCCCGCCGAGCGACCAGAAGGCCTGGCCGCCAAGGTTCTGTTCCGGTTCCTGGTCGAGGATGATGACGGAGCGGCCGGCATCTGCAAGTTCAGTGGCGGCCACGAGGCCCGCCAGGCCCGCGCCCACCACAATGGCGTCAACTCTGTCGCTCAATCGCGGCTCCTCCCAAAGCGTTGGGACACAAGCCATGCCCGCATCCTTCCGGCGAATACAGTCATGCGGTGTGGCAGAGGTCAACAGGGCAGCTCACGGAACGACAAAACCGGGCCCGCGTGAGCGAGCCCGGTTTTGATGCGCCAAGGACGGACAGCTGCGAATCAGCGGACGTAGACGATCCGGCTGCCGTCGGCGGCGGTGTCGATCGCAACGACATTGTTGAGTTCGACGTTCTGGCTCAGAAGATCGGCGCGCAGCGCGCGGTCGCTGTTCACCTCGTTCTGGGCCTTCTGCACCATTTCCGGGGTCGGATGGATGATGCTTTCGGGCACGTCGAGCCGCTTGGCGCTGTTGTCGAGTTCCGGATTGGTATAGACGATCGAGATGTTGCCGGCTGGCTTGGCCGCCATGCTCGTATTCTGGGCATAGGCGGTTCCCATCGCGGCGGCGGAGATCAGGGCTGCGAGAGCGAAAGCCTTGTTCATGGTCATTCTCCTATCTTGAGTAAACCAGCCGATGCTTGTTGCGCGGTTCGGTTGGCGTTTTGCGACGGGAGAACGCGAATCCCATTTTCGGGTTCCGTTCAAAATTGTTACAAATAAGCAATGATTACAATAAGTTAATCTTCCGTCACATTTGCGTGTGACGGAAGATCCAGACATGATTTCGCAATTTTTCGGGCTGCGTATTACGCGGCTTCGCGTGCCAGTTCGTCGGCAATGACGGTGTCGAGGTTCAGGAAGCAGACCATCGTCTTTTCCAGTGCCACGATGCCGCGGCAGAAGGCGCGCTGCTCTTCCGGAATGATTTCCGGCGCCGGCTGCAGGTCTTCGCTACGGATCGTCATCATGTCGGATACCTGTTCGACCAGAAGGCCAACCAGCTTGCCGGCGATGTCGGTGACGATGATCGCCGAACGCTCGGACGGTTCGGTCATCTTCATGCCGAGGCGGCAAGCCATGTCGATGACCGGGATCACCGCGCCGCGCAGGTTGATGAGGCCGAGCACGTAAGGCGGCGTGTGCGGCATCGGGGTTACCGGCGCCCAGCCGCGGATTTCGCGGATCGCCATGATATCGATGCAGAATTCCTGGTCTCCGAGATGGAAGGAGACGATTTCGAGGTAGGCGCCGGACTGTTTGATGGCATTGCTCATGTCAGAACTCTTCCCATTTGTCTGAGGATCCCACGGCCTTCGGCTTGGCGGAGGCGGGACTGTTGCTGAAGGCTCCCGCGAGCTTGTTCATCAAGTTCAGGGCGGGGAGGGTTTGGCTGGTGTGGAAGCGCCTGCTGCCTCGACGGCGCGCGGGCCATTGCCTCCACGGATCTGGAACTGGCTGATCAGCTGGTTGAGGTTTTCAGCGTCGCTGGCCAGCGAATGGCTGGCAGCGGTGCTCTGCTCCACCATGGCGGCATTCTGTTGCGTTGCTTGGTCCATCTGGCCGATCGAGGTATTGATTTCGGTTAGTCCGGTTGATTGTTCGCGCGCAGAAGTGAAGATCGCGTGAACGTGATCATTGATTTTCAGCACGTCGTCGCCGATCCGTGTCAGCGCGTCGCCGGTCGCCTTGACCAGATCGACCCCGGTCTTGACCTCGTGGTTGGAGCGGGTGACCAGCGCCTTGATGTCCTTGGCAGCACCGGCTGCACGCCCGGCGAGCCTCGCGCACTTCCTGGGCGACGACCGCAAAACCCTTGCCGGCCTCTCCGGCGCGTGCCGCCTCGACCCCGGCGTTGAGCGCCAGAAGGTTGGTCTGGAAGGCGATCTCGTCGATGACGTTGATGATCTTGCCGATCTCGGCGGTCGCGTCCTCTATCCGCCCCATGGCGGCGGTGGCATCGCGGACTACGCTCGCGGACTGTTCCGTATAGTCCTTGGCATGGCTTACCATCCGGGTCGCCTCTTCGGCGCGGCCGGTGGCGTTGCGCACGGTGGAGGTGATTTCTTCGAGGGCTGCCGACGTTTCCTCGAGCGAGGCCGCCTGCTTTTCGGTGCGCTTGGCAAGGTCGTCGGCGGCGGAGCGCATCTGGTTGGCGTTGGCGCCGATCGAACTGGAGCTGTTGGCGACCTCGGTCATGATGTGGCGCAGGCGTTCGACGACCCGGTTAAAGTCGGCGCGCAGGCGCTCCAGGTCTCCGCGGAAGGGGCGATCGAGGGCGGCTGCGAGATCGCCTTCGGAGAGGCGGTTAAGCGCTCCGGCAAGCGATCGACGGCGAAGTGGAGCGCTTCGGCTTCAGCCTTCTGTTCGGATCGCTCGTCTTCCGCCGGGTTTCGTTCTGGCGGCGTTCGTCCTCCAGATTGACTTCAAGGGTCTGGCGCTCGACGGCGGAAAGCCGGAAGATGTCGGTGGCCCGGGCCATCTCGCCGATCTCGTCGCCGAGGTCGATGCCGGGCACGGATGTCGCGTAGTCGCCGCCGATGATCCGCTGCATGCTGGCGCGAACGCCGTCGATGCCGCGCCGGATGGCGCCGCCGTGAATGCTCTGCAGGATCGCCATGGCGATCAATGCGATCAGTCCGCAGCCAAGCTGCACGTAAAGCGATGTCGAGGAAAGCGTGTTTGCTTCCCGGACCCGGTCGCGGACCAGTTTTTCACCCGCGACGGCCGCTGTCTCGAGCGTCGTGCCGACCCGTTCGCCGGCGCCATCAATGACGTCGTCGATCTTGTCATAGGCCTCGTCGGATGCACCCGTCTCGACCATTTTCCGCAGATCGACCTGGATCGCCGTCGAAACAGCCGTAAGATCCGTTTCAAAACTTGCGACGAGGGCCGGGTTGCCGATTTCGGTCGAAAGTTTCTTCAGGTCGCCCGTGGCGCTTTTCAGCCTGCCGACGGAATCCGCCATCGCCTTCAGCCGGCTAGGCTCGACGCGTTTGTCGTCGCGGTCGACGATCGTATCCATCGCCGCCAGGACAAGCTCCAGGTTGGCGATGCGCATGCTGTTGACCGTATCCACGTGCTCCTGAACCTCGGTGGCGCGCTGCAGGGCTTCGTCGAGTGGCGACTTTCGTACCAGCCGACAAGCAGCATCGCGCCGATACCCGCAAAGGCGGATCCTGCCAGCGTCCATAGCCGGTGATTGACCGACAGTGTCTTGCGTATGGGATTAGCGGTCATGCCGTTGAAATTCCTCCCGGCGCCGGACACGGGTCCGGCGGGCTTCGATAGAGATGGAAACAGGGAGCGAGCCGGTGTCGGCGACATCATGTCTTTGAGTGGTCGCAGCGATATCGCGGCCTCAGTGCGATGCGTGCCGCATCCTCACTCCCATTCGCCGCAACGACTCGTAGACCACCTTCGCCTTTATAAGGTCTCAGAGAGGTATTAATCTTCCGCTAAGCTTGTTTGAAGGTTGCGGGACCTTCCGAAAGGCCGGAAAAGGTTGTAGATTGAGCAACATGGACCGCATCGCCACTGACGGCTACCGCCTGCCGCTGATCATTGCCGCCAGCCTCTCCGCACTCGGGGTCGGCGCTGCGACTTTTTACGGCTGGCTGGCCTTTGGCTCCTCCATCCTGCTGACGCTCGGCGAAACCGGCCTTTCCTGGTGCTTCTGATCGGTTGCCGCCTCGTTGAGACAAATCAGCGCGATACCTTCCGAAAACGACTTCTTGAATTGCGTGCTGGCCGGCTCGGGTCTATCGCTCCGTCAACTGGGCCTGAGTTGAAGAGATACCGATGAAGAGCTTTCGTACCATCCTGTGGATCGCCGTCGTGGCGCTTGCTGGCGTGCTTGTCTGGCTGACGATGGAAGTGACGGGTTCGAAACAGAAGCTTGCCGAGGGGCCGTTCGGCGTGCCGTTCCAGCTCGTTGCCCAGAACGGCCAGCCGATCACCGAGAAAGCGTTTCAGGACAAGCCGACGGCGCTGTTCTTCGGCTTCACCCATTGCCCGGAGGTCTGCCCGACGACGTTGTTCGAGCTGAACGGCTGGCTGCACAAGGTCGATCCTGATGGCACCAAGCTCAACGGATATTTCGTCAGCATAGACCCGGAACGCGACAGCCCGGAACTGCTCGGCCAGTATGTTTCCAATGTCACCGACCGGGTGAAGGGCATTTCCGGCCCTCCCGCCAAGGTCCAGGAGATGGCCAAGGGCTTCAAGGTCTATTTCAAGAAAGTGCCGGTCGATGAAAAGGCTCCGAACGGCGACTATACCATGGACCATACCGCCTCGGTCTTCCTGCTCGACAATGGCGGACGTTTCGCCGGCACCATCGCTTATGGGGAAAATCCCGACGTCGCGGTCAAGAAGCTCGAAAATCTGATCAAGGGCTGATACGTTTGGCGTTGAAGCCGACACGGCTTCTGTGGCAATCCTCTCCGCCACCGTACTGAACAGCTGAGAGACCCTTCCTTGAGCGAAATCCGCCTTTACGTCACGTCCACCGAAAAAGGTGCGACCGAGATCCTCGATATCCTGTCGGAGGTCTTCGGGGAGGAAGATTTCGCCATCGCCACTACCGAAGTGGACGAGAAGAAGGACATCTGGGAAGCCTCCGTCTACATGATGGCGGAGGACGAGGACATGGTGCGCGAGCGCATCGCCGAGGGCTCGCCCAAGCCTTCCCCGAACTTGAAATCCAGAGGAGATCATCCCGGATATCGACTGGATCGCCAAGTCGCTGGAAGGCCTGAAGCCGGTGAGGGCCGGGCGCTTCATCGTCCACGGCTCGCACGACCGCGACAAGGTGAAGGTCAACGATATCGCCATCGAGATCGACGCGGGCCAAGCCTTCGGCACTGGCCATCACGGCACCACCGCCGGCTGCCTCGAAGTGATCGAGGAGGTAATGCGCGCGCGGACCGTTCGCAACGCGCTCGACCTTGGAACCGGAAGCGGCGTCCTGGCGATCGCCGTGCGCCGGTTGCGCAATATTCCGGTTCTGGCGACTGACATCGACCCGGTGGCCGTCAGGGTGGCGAAGGAGAATGTCCGCCGCAACGGGATCGCCACCGGCATCCGTCTGGAGACTGCGCCGGGGTTTCATTCGCCTCAATTCGACCGGGAAGGACCGTTCGACCTGATCATCGCCAATATCCTGGCGCGGCCTTTGATGAAGATGGCGCCGCAGCTTGCGGCACATCTGGCTCCGGGCGGTTCGGTGATCATCTCCGGTATTCTGGCGGCCCAGCGCTGGAAGGTGCTCGCCGCCTATAGCGGCGTGCGGCTTTCCCATGTCCGAACCATCTGGCGCAACGGCTGGGTGACGATCCATCTGCGCCACGACTGATCTATTTTGCAGTGCAGCATTGAATTTTGCGCATGGCTGCGAGGACCGGGCAGCAAAAGGCGGCACCATGGGTGCCGCCTTGCGATCAGTTTTGAGGCTGATCGAACCCGCGAGCCTGAGGGAGGAGATGCTCGAGCGGGCCTCGTATCCTGGAAGCCGGGACGGGGAGGAGGAGATCCCGCGCCGGATGTATGATCAGAATACGTAGCTTTAGAATATGTAGTTCTGGGCGCCCTTGCGGCGCAGCTCGTCGCGGCTGGTTCCCAGGCCCCTCAGCGTTTCTTCGTCGAGGTTCATCAGCGCGCCGTTGACGTAGCGGGCAACCTGACGCTCGCGGGCTTCGACCATGCGGTTGAAGGCATTGCGCAAGAACGAATTGGCCATGGATGCGATCCTTTTGATATGGGCTTTGTCTGTTGCCCGATCATTTCAATATAGCTATTGCTGCACCGCACAGTGAGAGGGCTTCTCTCATCGGTGGTATGCGTCACGTGCATGGGATGAATGGATTGGCGCCAAATGCTTCGAGCAGATGCACAATTACTGATCATCCCCGGCCCGGCTGGCAATGTCCGCCGAAGATCGGCTAACATGGTTCAACCTGTCGGAATCAAAGCAGCCGGAAATCAAGCCATGTTCCAGTCCTTCGAAGTGAAGTCCGCCCCGCAATTCGGCCGCGAGCGTGTCAGCGCGCTGCGGGCGACATTCGCCGATCTCGGCATTGACGGTTTTCTCGTTCCCCGTGCGGACGAATATCAGGGCGAATACGTGCCGGCCTCGGCCGAACGCCTGTCCTGGCTCACCGGCTTTACCGGATCGGCCGGCATGGCGCTGATCACGCAGCGTGAGGCCGTCGTTTTCGTCGATGGACGTTACGTTACCCAGCTCGCCGAACAGGTGGACGGGGCTGTCTTCACGGGCGGCGATCTGGTCAACGAGCCGCCGCATGTCTGGTTGCCGCGCCATGGGGCGAAAGGTTTTCGCCTCGGCATTGATCCCTGGCTGCACGCGGGTGCCGAAGTGCGCCGGCTCGAAAAGGCGCTGGCGGAGATTGATGGTTCGCTGGTGCTGCTTGACGCCAACCCGCTCGATGCGATCTGGACCGATCGGCCTGCGGAACCGCTCGGCGCCGTGTCGATCCAGAAACAGGAACATGCCGGCACGCTGGCAAGCGACAAGATCGCGGCGATTGCCGCCCAGGTGAAGGAGAAGGGGCTGCCGCGGTCGTGATCGCCGATCCGACATCGGTCGCCTGGATCTTCAACATTCGCGGCGATGACGTGCCGCACACGCCCTATCCTCTGTCCCGGGCGATCATTCCCGCCGAAGGAAAAGCGGAGATCTTTCTCGACGCGCTGAAGACCGGCATCGAGCACGCCGCCTATCTGGCGCAGATCGCCGTGCAGCGCCCGCCCTCGGAATTTTCGGCCCGGCTGGCGGCCTTTTCAAAGGATGGCGCAAAGATCCTGATCGATCCCGGTGACGCCGCTGGCGCTCACCAAGGCGATCACGGCGGCGGGCGGCGAGGTGGTCGAAGGCTCCGATCCGGCAAAACTGCCGCGCGCCTGCAAGAACCGCGAGGAACTCCAGGGCTCGGCACAGGCCCATCTGCAGGACGGCGCGGCGATGGTCGAATATCTCTGCTGGCTCGACGCGCAGGCGCCCGGCACGATCACTGAAATCGACGCGGTCAAGGCGCTGGAGGCGACCCGCGCCCGTATCGGCCAGACCATGCAAAATCCGCTGAAGGACATTTCCTTCGACACGATTTCCGGCGCCGGCGAACACGGCGCGGTCATCCACTACCGGGTGACGACCGAAACCAATCGCACGCTGGAAGCGGGCGAACTTTTCCTGGTCGATTCGGGCGCGCAATATGTCAACGGCACCACCGACATCACCCGCACGGTCGCGGTCGGATCCGTACCGGAGGCGCACAAGCGTTTCTTCACATTGGTGCTGAAAGGCATGATCGGCATCAGCACGGCGCGTTTCCCGAAGGGTACGCGCGGCTGCGATCTCGATCCGCTCGCCCGCATCGCGTTGTGGAAGGCCGGCGCAGACTATGCGCATGGCACCGGTCACGGCGTCGGCTCCTACCTCTCGGTGCACGAAGGACCGCAGCGGATTTCGCGGCTTGCGACCCAGGAACTGCTGCCCGGCATGATTCTTTCCAACGAACCCGGTTATTACCGTCCGGGCTCGTTCGGCATCCGCATCGAGAACCTGATCTATGTGAAGGGGGCGGAAGAGATCGAGGAGGCGACCAGCCGATGCTGTCCTTCGAGACCCTGACCTGGTGCCCGATCGACCGCCGCCTCGTGCTGCCTGCGCTGATGACGGCGGAGGAGCTTGCCTGGCTCAACGGCTATCACGCCGATGTCCGCGAAAAGCTGCTGCCGCTGATCGGGGACGAAACGGTCAAGGCCTGGCTGGTGAAGGCGACCGAGCCGCTTTCCTGAGCGACGGCCCCTGAAATCAGAAACCCAGCAGGTGGCGGCAGATCATCGCTGCCGCCCAGCCGGCGCCGAGCATCAGCAGGCCCGGATACCGAATGCCGGTGACCAGGGCCACGAGCATGGCTATCCTGACGTCCCAGCCGCCGTTGAAAAAGGCCGGAGCGACCAGCGTGGTCAGAACCGCCGCCGGCACGGCATTGAGCGCCTGCTCCATACGCGGCGGGATGGTCTTCATCCGGGTGATCAGCACGTAACCGCCGATGCGGGTGAGGAAGGTCGCGACCGCCGCGGCCAAGATCAGAAACACCATGTCCATCGAGAGCTGATCGGCCATGTCAGCGCTCCGTCTCGGTGGCGGCGGTTCCCGGCACGGGCTCCGGGGCCAGGGGCAGGATGGCGGCGACGATCACGCCGACCGCAGCGCCGATGCTGACATGCCAGGGCGAGCCGACGACATGGTAACCGAGCACGGAGCCGAGCGCGCTCGCGACCACCACCGGATAAAAACCCGGCTTGCGGCGGAAGCCGATGACCAGCCCGAGAAAATAGACCGGCAGCAGAACGTCGATCGCAAGCGAGCGCGGATCGCCCATCATCCGCCCGAAAAATGCGCCGACGACGCTGAAGAACACCCAAGGAAAATAGATTGCCGCGCCGAAGCCGATATACCAGGGAAAACTGATGCCCTGGCCGCTTTCGCCGCGTTTGACAGCTTCGGCGAATTGCGGATCGGTCAGCACGAAGAAGGTGAAGAATTTTTCGAGCGGGGAGAAATGGGTGATGAACCGCGCCAACGCCGCCGAATAGAGGATATGGCGGAAATTCACCGCGAAGACCGAAAGCACGATCAGCCAGGGCGCCACGTGGTGGCCGAAAAGCTCGATGCCGACCAGCTGGCTCGCGCCGGCGTAGACGGTCGCGCTCATCAGCCCTGCTTCGACCACCGACAGGCCGTTATCGCCCGCGACGGCGCCGAACAGCACCGCGAAGGGCGCGGAGGACACGGCGATGATGAACCCGCCCCTCAGACCCTGGTTGAATTCGCTGCGATTCATGCGAGGCATTCCTTTCGCACCGGCTTTAGAGGCCCGCGACAGGCAGCGCAATTCAATTGGGCTGATGTTATGATCGATTCCGCTGAACTGTCGGGATCTGCACGGCTCCGTGCCGACGATCAGTCCCGAAGGATGTCCTTGCTCGAAACGATGCCGATGCCTTTCTCCCGCATCTCCGCTATGGCGTTCTTGACGCCTTGCGGATCGATGCCACGGCTCGCATCCTTGATGAAGCGCACCTTTACGCCCGGCAGCATTTCCAGCGCGTCCAGCGCCGAAAATTTCACGCAATAATCTGTCGCAAGCCCGCAAATGTCGAGTTCGCTCACCTGCTGGGCCTTGAGATAACCGGCGAGGCCCGTGATCGCGGCCTGGTCGTTGTCGCGGAAGGCGGAATAGCTATCGACCGCAGGGTTTTCGCCCTTCTGCTGGATATAGTCCACGGCATCGATGTTGAGGTCGGGATGGAATTCCGCGTCCGGCGTGCCCTGTACGCAGTGATCCGGCCACATGACCTGCGGCTGGCCGGACAGTTCGCCCATGTCGAACGGCTTCTTGCCGGGATGCCTCGAGGCGAAACTGCCGTGGTTTTCCGGGTGCCAGTCCTGGGAGGCGACGATCACGTCGTAACCGCCGCTTTCGATCAGCCTGGTTTGCAATCGGCACGACCTCGTCGCCATGCGCCACCGGCAGATTGCCGCCGGGGCAAAAACCGTTCTGGATGTCGATCAGGAGCAGCGCTTTCATCGGTCGTCCTCCGATTTCTGGATCGCCGGAGGATGCCAAGTGCCGAGGACGGGATCAAGGCCGATATGTTTTGCAGCGCAATAACACGGGGTGATTCGGGTGCCGCCCGGAGCACCGCATCGCTGCCGCCGGGATCATTTTTGGGCGTGCCGGGCACCGGTCCGGCGGGTGATCCAGCGTCGTCCGGGCAGGGCGATCCCGGTTCGCCGGAACAAGGTCGCTGCAACGCTGTCGAGTATTGTTTTCAGCGTTTTTCGGCGGTTTGTGACGACTGGTTTATCGCTTTCGACTGCTCTTTTCACCCGCTGCGGAGGGGCGTTTGATCCCCGATGATCGGCATCGGTATACAAATCGGGCCTGCGGGATGATGGCGATCGTCAGCGCGCACTTCGACGAACATGCTGCGCGGGGCATCCGGGGACAGGAGAATGAATTGGTATAAAAATCGTATCAAGCCTTGAAAGAATAAGATTTTGTGGCTAAACAGCAACGGTCGCTGGCTTGACTAGCCTCAATTGCGCGCCTCGGGGACACCCTGCTGCCGCAATTCGGTTAAACTTCCGACGGCATGCGCTTTTATGTGCACCACCGAAACCAAATCGGGGCGACGTAAAGACATTGGTTACCATAATCGTTCATCCTCACATGCAGTCGATTGGCGGCGGTGGGCAAATTACAGTTTTGCCCAGTGCTCGTCGGGGTTGTGTTGGCGGTCTCGCGGAAGCGATGCCCGTCGGTGTGAGTAACGGTTCGGGTAACGAGTGATGGCGCGTTCGGTCCAGACGTCGGTGAATGGCAGGCAGGCAGGAAAAGTTCCGCAACGCCGCAAAAAATCCCGCTCTCTGCTGGTCAATGTCACGGTCGGTTTCGGCCTGACGGTCGCGGCGCTGATGGGTGCCTCGATGGTTACCATGGCGACCGCGGTGAAGTCGGCTTCCGACGTCAAATTCGAAACGGCGCTGACGAAACCGATCGCCTTTGCCCCTCCCTCAGCCATGTCCCG
The DNA here is from genome assembly GCA_045291535.1 of Neorhizobium sp. EC2-8. Classification (GTDB taxonomy): domain Bacteria; phylum Pseudomonadota; class Alphaproteobacteria; order Rhizobiales; family Rhizobiaceae; genus Neorhizobium. The sequence goes on from CP147996.1 coordinate 663,540, forward strand.
CGAACGCGCAATCGACGTTGCGAAATTCTCCCGACTGCCGGGCAGTGCGTCCGCCAACCCGAAGGGCAAGCGCCTGGCCGGTGCCGATATGGCCGCCCTTGAAGCGCGCAAGCCGGATGTTTCGAGCGTCAATCAGGTGCTCAACGTCGCTATGGCCAAGGCAGCCCGCCACCAGGAACACGAACAGCAGTTCGCGGCACTCGAAAAGGTCCGTCCGGACGCCAATGCGATCCGCGCCGTGCTTGCTCCCGCGATGGAAAGCCTCGTCGTCGTGGCGCCCCGCGGCGCCGGCGGCGCCCTGCCGGATATGATCCAGGACGCCCAGACGGTCACCACCGTCGCCGGGCTGAAAGACATGAGGCCGGTCGAGATGGCCGCGCTCGAAGAAACCGCCCTGGAAGACGACGAGACGGATGAAAGCGAAGTCGCGGTGGTCGAAGAGGCCGTTCCCGCGGCGCCTTCCTATGCACTGCCGAAGGCTGGCCCGCTGCCGGTGATCCGTCCGGGCTCTGCCGCGGACAAGCCAACCAAGCCGGCAGCACTTGCCGCCATCGCCGCGGTCGCTCCGCAAAAGCCGGCCAAGGCGGATGATGAAAAGCCGACGGCTCTTGCCTTCGCGAAGCCGGACAATCCGATGCGCGAGGAGCCGACCCGTCCGTCGCAGTCCGCCCCGGCCTGGCCCGGCATCGGCACGAAGGTCGCCGTCTACGATATTTCCGGCGGCATGGTCTATATGCCGAACGGCTCGAAGCTCGAAGCGCATTCCGGCATCGGCAAGATGCGCGACAACCCGAACTTTACGCATGTGACGATGCGCGGCCCGACGCCGCCCGGCACATACAAGCTGTCGATGCGCGAAACGCTGTTCCACGGCGTTGCCGCAATCCGCCTGACGCCGGTCGATGGCAAGGCGCCGCAGGGCCGCACCGGCCTGCTCGCCCACAGCTTCCTGCTGCGCGTGCGCGGCGACTCGCACGGCTGCGTCGCCTTCGCCGACTATCCCGCGTTCCTGAAAGCCTTCCAGCGCGGCGATATCACCCATATGGTGATCGTGCCCAAGTGGGACGGCAAGCGTCCCGGCCGCGGCACCGGCGGCGGCTTCATGGCCAAGCTGTTCGGCAATAACGACGCCTGATCGGCGTCATGACGGTGACGCCGGATGAGGGCGTCACCTGCGAGCACCTCAGCCCAGAATATCCCTCGCCACGCGCATAAAAATCTTCGTGCCGATAGGGATCAGGTCGTCCGGAAAATCGTAATTCGGATTGTGCAGGGCGGGCAGGTTCTTGCCGGCGCCGAGGAAGAACATCGCCGATTTCGAGACGGTCGCGAAGCGGCCGAAATCCTCCGAAGCCCTGATCGTTTCCCCGCCTCGTGCGAAACGCCCTCCGCCGTCATGGCTGCGCGCAACAGGGCTGCGGCTTCCGGATGGTTTTCGCAATGGCCGAAGATGTCGTGATATTCCATGGCGTATTCGAGCCCGCCCGCGGCGGCTGCGTCGCGGACGAGCGCTTCGGCGGCCGTCGTCAGCGCCAGCATCTGACCATCGGTCATGGTGCGCAGCGTCACCCAGACTTCCGCATGGCCCGGCGCGATGCCAAAGGCCGGTTCGCCGACCGTGGCATGTGTCACGGTTGCGAGCACGAGGTCGTCCGTGGCGATGCTTCCGCTGCTCAGGGCCGTCAGTGCCGGCATCAGCCTTGCCACCGCCGGCACCGGTGAAATGCCGGTCTCCGGCATGGAGGCGTGCGCGGTGCGGCCGGACAGCACGATCTTCAACCCGCGCGAGGCGCAGTTCGCCGTGCCCTCCTTCAGCCATGCATGGCCGAGCGGCAGGCCCGGCATGTTGTGCAGCGAAAAACTGTAGTCCGGCACAAGGTCCTTGAACCTCTCGTCGGCGATGACCGCAGCCGCGCCGGCGCCGGTCTCCTCCGCCGGCTGGAACAGCAGGATGACACGGCCGCGCTTCGGCCTTTGCCGGCCGAACTGACGTCCCAGCGCCGCAAGCATGGCCATATGGCCGTCATGCCCGCACATATGGCTCTTGCCGGAAATACGCGAGCGATGGTCCGGCGTGCCGACCTCCTCGATCGGCAATGCGTCGAGCCGGCGCGAAACAGCAGGGCCGGGCCGGGAAGGCCGCCGTCATAAACGACGGCGACGCCGGTGCCGCCAAGGCCGCTGACGATCCGGTCCGGTTTGGTGTGGCCAAGGAACGCGCGCACCTCCGCCGCCGTCGCAATCTCCTCGCCGGAAACCTCCGGCATCGCATGCAGCTTGCGCCGCCATGCTGTGAGCCGACGACGTCCTGATTGGTGAGAAACATGGGGCCGCTCCCTGATTTCCGGGTCTCGATCCGAGGTAGCCGGGGCAGGGCTTCTCCGCAAGGAAAACCTCAGCCCGGATGCATCACCACGCGATGCCGATCTTGCCGAAATGGCTGCCGCTCATCTCATAGCGGAAGGCGTCGGCGAGGTTTTCGAGCGCAAATACCCGATCGATCACCGGCTGGACGAGGCCCGTATCGAGCGCCCGGACGAAATCCTGCTGCTGGCGGCGGCTGCCGACGAGGATGCCCGAAAGCACCGCCTGCTTGCCCATCAGCGCCGCAGTCGGCACTTCGCCGCGCGGGCCGGTCAGGACGCCGATCATCGCGATATGGCCGCCCATCTTCACCGCCTGGATGGATTGTCCGAGCGTCGCCGGACCGCCGACTTCCACCACATGATCGACGCCGCGGCCGCCGGTCCAGTCAAAAACCTGTTTGCCCCAATCGCCTTGTTCCTTGTAGTTGACCGTAAACTCGGCCCCGAGTTTTCTGGCACGCTCCAGCTTCTCGTTCGAGGAGGAGGTAATTGCTACCCGTGCGCCCATGGCTCTGGCGATCTGCAGCGCATAGATCGATACGCCGCCGGTGCCGAGCGCCAGCACCGTCTCGCCGGCCTTCAGCCGGCCGATCTCGACCAGCGCCCGCCAGGCGGTCAGCCCCGCCGTGGTGATCGTCGCCGCTTCGACATGGGTGAACCCTTTTGGCGCAAGCGTGAAGGCCGCCGCCGGCCGCACCGCATATTCCGTCGCAAACCCGTCGATCCCATCGCCCGGCGTGCGCGAAAAACCACCCGACAGCGGCGGGCCGTCCTGCCAGTCCGGGAAGAAGCAGGAGACGACATGGTCGCCCGCCCTGAACTCGCTCACCCCTTCGCCGACCTCCTCGACCACGCCGGCGCCATCGGCCATCAGCACCCGCCCTTCGGTGGGCGTGCGGCCGCTTGCGACACTCAGGTCATGGAAATTGATCGAACTCGCATGCAGCGCCACCCGGATCTCGCCGCGGCCGGGTTTACCCGGATCCGGCAGATCGACGAGTTTCAGGGCATCAAGGCCGCCAGGGGCGGTGACGATGGCTTTCATGAGGTTCCTCCCCTTAAATTCAAAGATCTCCGGTGCTTCAGGTAGTGGGAGACAGGGAGGCTGACAAGGTCGATATATCATCTCTTCTGATTGGAGTGTCCGAGTTAAGCGCAAATTCTAGTTGCGTTAAGCTTGCGAACGACATACGTTCTTCTTATGTTCCGGGGAGATGGGGAATGGTTCAAAAGTCATTTGGGAGTACGCATACCCAGACGAAACTCAATACCGTTTTTGATTACGCAAATTTCTACACGAGGGTTTTGCAAAACAAACCAAGCCCCGCTTCACCTTTTCGGCTTCACTATTTAGACGCCTTCGCTGGTACCGGTGAAATCCCTGTACCACTCGATATGCCTCTATTGGCGAACGTCGTGGATTCGGTGAGGTGATCGTGGGTTCAGTTCGACGTGCGCTAAGCGTCGAAGTGCCGTTTTCAAGCTACGTATTCTCTGACTTGAAGCGAAAAAACGTCACCGAGCTCCATGACGTAGTAAAGGAGTACTCTCATTTAAAAGATCGCATTCGAATTGCTACGGGAGATGCTAACGACATCGTTCAGCAGTTTTGCCGGGAGCTAGGTACCAGAGATCGGGCTTTGATATTCTTGGACCCCTTCGGCAATCAAGTTCGCTGGGAGACGCTCGAAGTGATTGCCAAAACCCGAAAGGTGGATCTCTGGTACCTGTTCCCGGCTTGGCTAGGTGTGGCGCGACAGATCAAAAGTAATGGGATCGTTCTGAAGGATGCAGAGGCATCTATTGATCAGATGCTCGGCTCATCGGACTGGAGAAAGGAAGCCGTTTCTTCAGCCACCTCAGCGCAGCAAGATATGTTCGCCACAGAGAGTTCCGAAAGTCAGAAAATTGCGACTGGTGACGGTATTACTCGTTATATGATTAAGTGTATGGAGACGATTTTCGGAGGCGGAGTCAGCCAGAAATGGCTACCGTTAGGGCGTGGCGGAAGACATTATTACTCTCTGCTATTCGCTTGCGCTAATCCAGGAGACAGGGCGAAATCTCTAGCGCAGAAAGTGGCTCGAGACATCATGACGAGGAAGTAATGGCTGGATTATCAGATATAGAATGGACAGATGCTACCTGGAATCCAGTTTCAGGGTGTACGATAATCTCGCCTGGCTGCACGAACTGCTACGCGATGCGTATGGCTGGGCGTTTGCAGGCAATGGGGCACGGCAGCTACCGTGGAACAACGCGCAAAAGCGGACGGCGGCAAGTTTGGACTGGCAAGATTATACTTAATGAGCGCGTCGTTGATGCCCCGATTTCATGGCGAAAGCCGAGAATGATTTTCGTAAATTCGATGTCAGATCTTTTTCAAGATGGAGTTCCCGAGGACTTCATAAAGCGTATTTGGGAGACAATGGGAGACGCTCATTGGCACATATTTCAGATACTTACTAAGCGGCCTGATAATATGGCAAGGATACTATCGGCACCCGGTTTTCCGATACTGGAAAATGTTTGGCTAGGAACTTCGGTGGAAAGCTCTGGCTATATAAATCGAATTGAGTTTTTAAGAAACACTCCGGCTGCAGTTCGATTTATTTCATTTGAGCCGCTTCTTAAAAGTGTTGGCTATGTAAATCTCCGAGATATCGATTGGGCTATAGTGGGAGGTGAATCTGGACCTGGAGCCAGGCCTATGGATATCTCTTGGGTAGACGAGATAAAGGCCTCATGCGATGCCGCCGGAACCTCCTTCTTTTTTAAGCAGTGGGGAGGGGTCAACAAAAAGAAAACGGGGAGAGAGTATCAGGGGCAAACGTGGGACGAGATGCCGAGAATACTTTCAGCGCTCTAAAGGAATCACACCCGCTCCACAAACCCCTCAAGCACCCGCTTCTGCCCGGCGCGATCGAATTCGATCGTCAGCTTGTTGCCCTCGATCGCCGAAATATTGCCGTTGCCGAACTTGACGTGGAACACCCGGTCGCCCACCGAGAATTGCGAGGGCGTGTCGGCCACGGATTTGGCCACCAGTTCGCCGTCGATGGTGCGGGTGCGGGGGCCGCTTTCGCCGTAGCCGATGCGTTCGACCGCGTGGCCGGAGCGGGTGCCCCAGTTGTCGCGGGTGGCGTCGGACTTGTTGGCCTGGGCGCGTTTCCAGCCGGGGGTCGAATAGTTGTTGGCGAAGGGGTCGGCCTTGTCGAAGCGCGACTGGCCGTAGCCTCCGCGCCCGCCATAACCGCCGTAATTGCTGTCCGAGGCCGCGACATCCACGTGGGCGGCCGGCAGTTCGTCGAGGAAGCGTGACGGCATGGTCGATTGCCACAGGCCGTGGATGCGGCGGTTCGAGACGAACCAGATATGGCAGCGGTGTTTTGCGCGCGTCAGGCCGACATAGGCGAGGCGGCGTTCTTCTTCGAGCCCGGAGCGGCCTCCTCGTCGAGCGCCCGCTGGTGCGGAAACAGGCCTTCCTCCCAGCCGGGCAGGAAGACCGTGTCGAATTCCAGGCCCTTGGCCGAATGCAACGTCATGATCGAGACGGCATCGAGGTTCTCGTTGGTCTCGGCATCCATGACCAGCGACACATGTTCGAGGAAACCGCGCATGCTCTCGAAGGCTTCCATCGAGCGCACGAGTTCCTTGAGGTTTTCCAGCCGGCCCGGCGCTTCCGCCGATTTGTCGTTCTGCCACATGGCGGTATAGCCGCTCTCGTCGAGGATCTGCTCGGCAAGCGTGGTATGCAGGGTGTTTTCAAGCAGGCCCTGCCACCGGCGGAAATCGGTGACCACGTCGAACAGCGCCTTGCGCGCCTTCGGCTTCAACTCGTCGGTCTCGATGAGGTCGGCGGCCGCCTGCAGCATGGGAATGTCGCGGGCGCGGGCATAGTCGTGCAGGTAACGTACGGTGGTGTCGCCGAGACCGCGTTTCGGGGTGTTGATGATCCGCTCGAAGGCGAGATCGTCGGAGGGCTGGCAGACCATCCGGAAATAGGCCATCGCGTCGCGGATCTCGAGCCGCTCGTAGAAGCGCGGGCCGCCGATGACGCGGTAATTGAGGCCCAGTGTCACGAACCGGTCTTCGAACTCGCGCATCTGGAACGAGGCACGCACCAGGATCGCCATGTCGTTGAGCTTGTGCTTGCCGCGCTGGAGGTTTTCGATCTCCTCGCCGACGGCGCGCGCTTCCTCCTCCGAATCCCAGGCGGCATGCACCACGACCTTCTCGTCGTCGGGATCGGAGCGATCGGTGAACAGCGTCTTGCCGAGCCGGCCCTCGTTATGGGCGATCAGATGGCCGGCGGCGCCGAGGATATGTTCGGTGGAGCGATAGTTGCGCTCGAGCTTGATGACTTTCGCGCCCGGAAAATCCTTTTCGAAACGCAGGATGTTATCCACTTCGGCGCCGCGCCAGCCATAGATCGACTGGTCGTCGTCACCGACGCAGCAGACGTTCTGCGGAACGTCCTTCGGCCGCTGGGCCAGCAGCCGCAGCCACATGTACTGCGCCGTATTGGTGTCCTGGTATTCATCGACCAGGATATAGCGGAATTTTCCGTGATATTCCTTCAAGAGGTCCGGGTTCTTGCGGAAGATCGCGATCGGGTGCAGCAGGAGGTCGCCGAAATCGCAGGCGTTCAGGGTGCGCAGGCGCGCCTGATAGGCGGCGTAGAGTTCGCGGCCCTTGCCGTTGGCAAATGCCCGGGCGTCGCCCTCGGCAATGTCCGGCGGGGTCAGGCCCTTGTTCTTCCAGGTGTCGATCATGCCGGCGAACTGCTTTGCCGGCCAGCGCTTGTCGTCCAGACCTTCTGCCTGAATAAGCTGCTTGATCAGCCGCACCACGTCGTCGGTGTCGAGAATGGTGAAGTCGGAACGAAGGCCCGCCAGTTCCGCGTGGCGGCGCAGCAGTTTCACGCCGATCGAGTGGAAGGTGCCGAGCCAGGGCATGCCCTCGACCGCGCCGCCGACCAGAACGCCGATGCGTTCCTTCATCTCGCGCGCCGCCTTGTTGGTGAAGGTGACCGAAAGAATTTGCGAAGGAAGGCGCGGCCGGTCGCGAGAATATGGGCGATACGGGTGGTCAGCACGCGCGTCTTGCCCGTGCCTGCGCCCGCGAGCACGAGGACCGGGCCATCGAGCGTCTCGACCGCCTGGCGCTGTTCCGGGTTGAGGCCGGCGAGATAGTCGGGTGCGCGGTGCTGGTCGCGGGCCGCCATGGCGCGCGCGGCAATGCCGAGGCCACCCTGGCCCAGTGCCGGTGTCGGTGCCGGTGCGGGAGCCTTGTTGCGCGGCGCCTGCGGGTGCTGCGGTTCTTCATCGAAGAACGGAATGTCGTCGAAACTGTTCGTCATGCGGCCAATGTAGTGATTCGGACCTGAAAGACCAGAAAATGTTCTGCTTTCATTCCCAGTCTTCACACAAGACAAGGCTAAAGTGTGAAGGGGCCGGAGGTTGCTCCCTGCTCAAACGGCAATTTTAAGAGTATATGTATGCCTCCGGTCTAACATATCCGTGAAATTTCGTGAGGTTACATTTTTGTAAGGTTGCCGAAGACCCATTGCGTGAGCAGGCGCAAAAAGGATACTCGCGGGCAGTATGGCCTTTTCGCGCCTCCGTCGGAGAATTGAATGCGGATTTGGAAACAGCTTCTGCTCTGTCTCGTGGTTCTCGCGGGAGCGCTGGCTCTGTGGGTCTACCTGGTGCCGAGCGCCGGTCAAACCCTTGCCAGGATGGGCGTTCCCGGTGAAGTGATCGCCGCCATCAGCCCGAAGCCGGCCCCACCGCCCGCGTCCGCGGCAGCCGGCGGTGCAAACGGCAATGCCGCAGCGCGGCCGCAGGGCCAAGCCGGTCCGCAGGGCACTACCCAAGCCGGAGCCCAGAACGGTCAGCGCGGAGCAGGCGGGCAGGGCGGAGGCCAGGGCGGCAATCGCGCCACGCTCGTCGTCGCCCAGCCGGTAGCGATCGGCACCGTCAACGACCGTCTCTCTGCAATAGGCAGCGGCGAGGCCATCCAGTCGGTCGTCGTCATGCCTCAGTCTTCCGGCACGATCGACGAGATCATGGTGACATCCGGCCAGAAGGTCACCAAGGGCCAGGTTCTCGCCCGCATCGATGACGAGGAGCAGACGATTGAGCGCGAAAAGGCGCAGTTCGCGCTGCAGAGCGCGCAGGAAAAATCCGCTTCCTACAAGAACCTCCAGTCTTTCTCGCGCCTCGACGTGCTCAATGCCCAGATCGCCGAACAGGCGGCGAAGCTGGCGCTCTCCACTGCCGAACTCAATCTGCGGCGCCGCGACATCGTCGCTCCGATCGACGGTATTGCCGGCATCGTCGCGGTCAATATCGGCGACAACGTCACCACCCAGACGAATGTCGTGACGATCGACGACCGGACTGCCATCCTCGTCGATTTCTGGGCGCCGGAACGTTTCGCCGTCGCGATCGAACCGGGCCAGGCGGTTGAGGCAAGCTCGATTGCCCGTCCGGGCCAGGTCTTTTCCGGCAAGGTCGAGGCGATCGACAACCGCATCGATCCGGCAAGCCGCACGATGCGCATCCGCGCCCGGGTCGAGAACCCCGGCGACGTGCTGCGCGCCGGCATGGCCTTCAATGTCGGCATGCGCTTTGCCGGCGAAAGCTACCCGGCGGTCGATCCGCTCGCCATCCAGTGGGACGGCGAAGGTTCCTATGTCTGGCAGGTCAGGGACAACAAGTCGGTGAAGATCCGGGTGCGCGTCGTTCAACGCAATCCCGATGCGGTCCTGGTGGGCGCCGAGCTCAAGGAAGGCGACAGAATCGTCACCGAAGGCCTTCAGCGGGTGAGGGACGGTGCGGCGGTGCGGATTTTCGGTGCACCCGAATCGGCTGAGGTGGCGCGCCAATGACGATCGAACTTCCGGGACATGGTCATGACGACGATGGCAAGGCCACCGCGGAGAAATCCAGCCAGAGCTTCACCGCCCTTTTCGTCCGCCGGCCGGTTCTTGCCGCGGTCCTGAACACGCTGCTCGTCGTCGCGGGCCTTGCTGCCCTCGCCGGCGTCGAAGTGCGCGAACTGCCCGACGTCGATCAGCCCGTCATCACGGTGCGCACCAATTACGACGGCGCTTCGCCGCAGACGATGGACCAGGAGGTGACCCAGGTCATCGAGGGTGCCGTCGCCCGCGTGTCCGGCCTCAAGGCGCTGTCCTCGCAGTCGCAGTTCGGCTCCAGCCGCGTCACTATGGAATTTTCCGATTCCGTCAATCTTTCCGAAGCCGCCAACGACGTGCGCGACGCGGTCGGCCGGGTTGTCAACAAATTGCCGGACGATGCCGACGAGCCCCGCATCGTCAAGGCGGATGCCGATTCCGACGCCATCATGCGCCTTGCGGTGACATCGTCGAAAATGTCGATGGAGAACCTCACCCAGCTCGTCAACAACGAGATCGTCGATCGGCTCGCCGCCGTCGAAGGCGTGGCCGACGTCGAACTTTATGGCGACCAGGACAAGGTTTTTCGCGTAGACATCAACCAGGCCGCGCTTGCCGGCCGAGGCCTGACGGTTGCCGACGTCTCCAAGGCGCTGTCCAGCGCCGCGCTCGACGTTCCCGCCGGTTCGCTGAAGAGCACGACGCAGGATATCGTCGTTCGCGCCACCGCCAGCCTCACCAAGCCGCAGGATTTCGAAAACGTCCTCATCGGCCCGAATATCCGCATCCGCGATGTGGCGACCGTGGCGCTCGGCCCGGATGACGGCACGACCGTGCTGCGCGCCAACGGCGTCCAGGGGTCGGCCTCGGCATCATCCGACAGGCGCAGTCGAACACGCTCAACATTTCCGAAGGGGTCAAGGCCGCCGTCGCCGAGATGCAGAAGACGCTGCCGGAAGGCACCCGCATCGCCGTCACCGGCGACGACGCGATCTTCATCCAGGGTGCGCTGCACGAAGTCGAGACCGCGCTGATGCTCTCGGCCGCGGTCGTCGTCGTGGTCATCTTCCTCTTCCTGCGCGACTGGCGCGCCACGCTCATCCCGGCGATCACCATGCCGGTTGCCCTCATCGGCACGCTGGTGGCGATCTATCTGGTCGGCTTCTCGATCAACATCCTGACCTTGCTCGCCATCGTTCTGGCGACCGGCCTCGTGGTCGATGACGCGATCGTCGTGCTCGAAAATATCGTGCGACGACGAGCGGAAGGCATGGGACCGCGCGCCGCCGCCGTGCTCGGCACGCAGGAAGTGTTCTTCGCCGTCATCGCGACCACCGCGACGCTTGCGGCGGTCTTCATTCCGCTTTCCTTCCTGCCCGGCCAGATTGGCGGCCTGTTCAAGGAATTCGGCTTCGTGCTTGCCTTCTCGGTTGGCCTGTCGTCGGTGACCGCGCTGACGCTCTGCCCGATGCTCGCGTCGCGCATGCTGACCAAGCCGATGAAGGAAGATCACGGGCTGCTCGGCGCCTTCGGCAATGCGTTTGCCAGCGTCTACGCGGTGACGCTGAGGTTCTGCCTCAATGCGCCGCTTGTCGTCATCGTCGTCTCGGTGGTCTTTTCGATCGCGGCCTACAACGTCTTCGGCCTCGTCAAGAGCGAGCTCACCCCGCGCGAGGATCGCGCGACGATCATGCTGCGCCTCACGACCCCGCAGGGCGTCAGCCTCGACTATACCCGCGACCAGATGCAGCGCGTCGAGGAGAACCTGAAGCCGCTGCGCGATTCCGGCGAGATCGCCAATATCTTCTCGATCTCGGGTTTCGGCGCCAATACCAATAGCGGCTTCATGGTCCTGACGCTGGCGCCCTGGGACGAGCGCACCCGCAGCCAGGACCAGATCGCCGCCGACGTCAACGCGGCAGCGCTGCGTGTGCCGGCGCTGCGCGGTTTCACGATGCAGGCCAACAGCCTCAAAATTCGCGGCGCCGGCAACGGGCTGCAGATGGCGCTGGTCGGCAACGATTATGACGTGCTGACAGCCACGGCCCTCAAACTCGTCTCGCATATGGAAAGCGAGGGTGGCCGGTTCTTCGATACGCCGCGCCTCACCAACGAGCCGACCCAGGCGCAGCTTTCGGTGGCGATCGACCGCGAACGGGCCTCCGACCTCGGCATCGACATCACCGGCCTGTCCACCGCCATGCAGTCGTTGCTCGAAGGCCGCTCGATCGTCGATGTTTTCGTCAACGGCGATGCGCTGCCCGTCAAGCTGACCTCGACCACCCGTCCGATCGACGATCCGACCGACCTCGAAAACATCTTCCTGAAGGCATCGGACGGCAAGATCGTGCCGATGCCGACCATCGCCACGTTGAAGGAAGGCGCCGTGGCGCCGCAGCTCAACCGCGAACAGCAGCTCGCCTCGGTTGCCATCTCGTCGAACCTGCGCGACGGCGTGGCGCTCGGCGATGCGGTCAAACAGGTCACGGCGATCGCCCAGCCGCTGCTGCCGGCCGGCGTCCGGCTGGTGCCGATGGCGGAAGCCAAGACGCTCGGCGAAAACTCCAACGCCATGCTGATGACCTTCGGTTTTGCGATCGCGATCATCTTCCTAGTGCTGGCGGCGCAGTTCGAAAGCGTGCTGTCGTCGATCATCATCATGTCGACCGTGCCGCTCGGCCTTGCCTGCGCGGCGATCGCGCTGGTGCTGACCGGATCGAGCCTCAACGTCTACAGCCAGATCGGCCTTGTGCTTCTGGTCGGCGTCATGGCCAAGAACGGCATCCTGATCGTCGAATTCGCCAATCAGCTGCGCGACCGCGGCGTGGGTGTGCGGGAGGCGATCGAAACCGCCTGCGCGCTTCGCCTGCGCCCCGTGATGATGACGATGATCGCCACGGTCATCGGCGGCGTGCCGCTGCTTCTGGCGCATGGCGCCGGCGCGGAAGCCCGTATCGCGCTCGGCTGGGTCATCGTCGGCGGCCTCGGCTTCGCAGTGCTGGTGACGCTGTTCATCACGCCGGTGGCCTATCTCCTGATCGCCGGCTTCGCCAAGCCGCATATGCACGAGGAAGCGCGGTTCCATCAGGAACTCGCCCATGCCACGCGCCGCCGGCAGGAGAAGCAGGACAACGAGGAAGAGGAAGACAAGGAACAGCTGCTCGCCGCCGAGTGACGGCTGTTTCGGAGCCTCGGCGTCAGCCGTCGCTTTTCACGTCCAAGCCCATCCGCCCCGGGGCCTATCCCCGGGGACAGCGCAGAGGGGTTGTCGCCCTACCGGCCCAGCAGCGCGTTCAGCTGGCCGGCAAGCTCTCCGCCATCGGCGCGGTCATCGGCCATCTTCTGGAACAATCCCGCCATCCCCCTGAAGATCAGCGAGGCCGGATCGTCTTCGCCAAGGAATGCGGCGATTTCCTCCATCTCCGCCACCCAGCGATACGCCTTCGCATACATGTCCGGAATGGCACCCGACAGTTTCCGGTCGAGGTCGGGTATGCTTTCGGCCATTTCGCGCTTCAGGCTCTGGTCGGCGCCCGACCCGATCGCTGCGAGAAGCATGGCGGTGCCGAGGCCGGTCACGCCCTTGTTGATGCCGGCATAACACATCTTCAGCGCCGAGGCGGCTCCAACCGCGCCTTCGATCCGGCGGACCTGAAGTCCGTGGGCCGCGAGCACGGCGCTTCCGTCGGCGCCGTCACCGCTGACATAGAGTTTCGGTCCCGTCTTTCCCGGCTGTGGGGGCAGGCCGATGATCGAGCCATCCAGCACGGTCGCCTGGCCGGGCCGGAACGCGGCTGCGACCTCTCTCATCGTGTTCGGCGAGATCGCGTTGCAATCGATGAACGTCACCGGGTCCGGGCGCTCGCCGATTGCCGCAGACAGACGCTCGGCAACGCCGATGGCTTCCGCCGGCGGCACGATCGACAGAACGATCTCCGCGGCGATGATGTCCTGCATGGAGGCGGGCTGCATTCCCGCGGCCCTGGCCCGCGCCTGTGTCTCGGGCGAGCGGCCTTCCAGATAGGTCAGCACCGTGGCGCCGCCGTCTGCCAGTTGCCGACCGATCCCGCTCCCCATCGCACCCGCTCCAATGATTGCAATTGTCGGCATGGTTGATCCTCCTGAGGCATGAAAACGTGAGGCCTGATTTAGAGCATCGATCGGTGATTTGCAGGTGAACTATTTTGCGCTGCGATAAAAGATCTGCGCGGCGCCTGAGCAGAATTTCCGTCGCCGCGTCATCCCGGCCGTCAAAGACCATGCCTGTGATCGCGCCCGGCGCTTCGAACCGTCGCCATGCCGGGCCGAAAAGACTTACCGATGCGGGAGGCGGGTCGTAGACATCTCCTTGTGGTGGTCGCTTTCGAGACTTCTTGTCGTCATGACGCCCGAGACAGGCGTCTGTTAAACTTGCGGCAACCTTGCGCATGGCATGGCATATATTGCCACGCAGCAGAAGGAGAGACGTATGGCGCTGATCGGCTTCAAGAACACCCATAACCAGCCCGTATACATCAATCCCACGCAGGTGCTTTACGTCACGACCTTCGAAGAGGAAGTCACGATCATCGCTCTTGCACTCGCCAGCAGCGGCGGCAAGCCGACGGCGGTGTATGTCCGCGGCAATGTCGACCAGGTACAGCAGAGATTGAACGTGGCCGTTCCCGCCTAAGCTCGGCATCAGGTTCGGCGTCCGTTATCTTCACTTTCGGGGTCGTCGGGCAGTGCCGTTGCGGGGATGTCCCAAGCTTCGCCCGCTCGCCTGCTCAACGACTTAGCCCAAATTCCCACCTCATTCATCCCCGCCCTCCCGACCTATGCCTACACTTGCCTCGTTCCGACGCGGATACACCGGCAGGCGTGCCGGCGAGGCGGGACCGCGCGGACGTCAAGGGCAAGACGCAACACCTTGACGTTCGGGTTCGCGGAAATGGTCTCGCCTCCGGCGACGTGGGACGGGTGAGAAGCGGTCGGACCGACTTCTCGTATCGTTTTCCATCATGGAGCGCCGGGCGTGCCTGTGAGGCACACAGGGTGATCGGGGCCGCGCCGCGCGGCGTCCGAGGGTTTTAAAAGAAACCGGATTGTGCGGCGCAGGTGGAAGACGATGCCGGGCGGCAGTCATGGCCTGCGGCATCGTGATCTGAGAGCGTGCATGACGCCCTCTTCAAGAGGGGCACGCAACCGTTCCCACAATCCCCATCATCGCAGAGGGACCGCAGTCGCGGGCATAAACCGCCGAACGGGGCGCTGAGAGGTGTCACTACTTACTTACTTACTTTACGAGGCAGCTTTCAGCGCCCCGGCCGATCCTCGGGTCTCGCTTTGCTCGCCCGAGGATGACGAAAAGAAACTTAAGATCGCCAAGGCCTGACTCCGCCCCGTCGATCCACGGTTGTTCCGGCTGGACAAAACCCGACCTGTCGCCTAACCAATCCCTTGAAAAGACACGAGGAGAGTGATCATGGCGGTCAAGGATGTAAAGGCGGGCATTCGCAACGAGGAGGGCATTGCGGCGGTCCTCGGTATCCTCAAGCAATCCTTCGGCGAACGCTTCCAGACCGGCCAGTCGTTTCGCGAGCAGCATGCCCATACGACCACCTATCTGCCCGCCCAGATTCCGGACGGCGTCGTCTTCGTCGAAAGCGCCGACGATGTGAAAGTCGTGGTCAAGGCCTGCGCCGAGCATCGCGTGCCGGTCGTGCCATTCGGCGTCGGCTCCTCGCTCGAAGGCCAGGTGAATGCGCCGTCCGGCGGAATATCCGTCGATTTCAGCCGCATGAACAAGGTGCTGCGCGTCAGCCCGGCCGATCTCGACGTGACGGTGGAACCGGGCATCACCCGCGAGGAGCCTGAACCGCGAGCTTCGCGACACCGGCCTGTTCTTTCCGATCGATCCCGGCGCCAATGCCTCGATCGGCGGCATGGCCGCGACCCGCGCATCCGGCACCAATGCGGTGCGCTACGGCACGATGAAGGACAATGTCCTGTCGCTCACCGTCGTCACCGCCGACGGTGAGGAGATCCGCACGGCCCGGCGCGCCAAGAAATCTTCGGCGGGCTACGACCTGACCCGCCTCTTCGTCGGTTCGGAAGGCACGCTCGGCGTCATTACCTCCGTCACCTTGAAGCTGCAGGGCATTCCGGAAAAAATCGGCGGTGGCGTGTGTGCCTTCCCGAGCGTGAAGGCCGCCTGCGACGCCGTGATCATGACCATCCAGATGGGCATTCCGGTCGCCCGAATCGAACTGCTCGACGATGTGCAGATACGCGCCTGCAATGCCTATTCGAAGCTCTCCTATCCGGAAAAGCCGACGCTCTTTCTGGAATTCCACGGCACCGAGGAAACGGTGGCGTTGCAGTCGGCGCAGTTCGCCGAGATCGCCGCGGAGTGCGGCGGCGGCGACTTCCTGTGGACGGCGAATGCCGAGGAGCGCGCAAAGCTCTGGAACGCCCGACACAACGCCTATTGGGCGAGCCGGGCGCTGGCACCGGAACTGGACGGACTGTCGACCGACGTCTGCGTGCCGATCTCGCGGCTTGCCGAATGCGTCGCCGAAACCCAGGCCGATATCGCCGAACAGGGCCTGCTGGCTCCGATCGTCGGCCATGCGGGCGATGGTAATTTCCACGTCCTGGTGCTCTTCGACGGCAAGGACCCGGCCTCCGTGGACAAGGTCGAGGCGTTCATCGCTCGCCTCAATCACCGGGCGCTTGGCATGGACGGCACCTGCACCGGCGAACACGGCATCGGCCAGGGCAAGATGTCGTTCCTCGCGGAAGAGTTGGGTGGCGGGGTCGATCTGATGCGAACGATCAAACAGGGGCTTGATCCGAAGAATATCTTCAATCCGGGCAAGATATTCAGGAATGCCGAATGAGATGCTCCCGCAAGCTTGACTTGCCAGCGAACCCAATAGAACTAGTCTCCTAGCAAGATCAGGGAAACGGATACCGTGCTGGGACGCATCCTGTTGGCATTCGGCGGATTGGTGGTGGTGGCGCTGTTCACGGCGCTGCTGGCGCCTTTTTCGTCGATTGGGCGAGCTTGCGCGTCAGCTTTGAGGAACAGGCAAGCCGCATCCTCGGCAAGAAGGTCACCGTCCACGGCAGCGTCGATGCGCGCATACTGCCATTTCCCTCTGTCACCCTGCACGACGTAAGGGTGGGGGCCGATACGGATGGCGAGCCCCTGGTGCAGGTTGCGCAGTTTTCGATGGATATGGAGCTTGCGCCCTTCCTCTCCGGCGAGGCGCGCATCTTCG
This sequence comes from Neorhizobium sp. EC2-8, assembly GCA_045291535.1. Lineage (GTDB taxonomy): Bacteria > Pseudomonadota > Alphaproteobacteria > Rhizobiales > Rhizobiaceae > Neorhizobium. Next base: position 680,093 of record CP147996.1, read on the forward strand.
ACATGCGCATCGAGCGGCCGAAGGCGCGGGTCCGGTTGCTGAAGGACGGCACGCTCGACTGGATGCGCGGCAGCCGCGCGTCGATCCCGGCCCGCACCGTGGTCATCGAGGACGTGCATGTCACCGGCGGCGAGATCGATCTGATCGACGAACAGTCCGGCCAATCGCGGCAGATCACCGGCCTCGCGGGGGATTTTTCCGCAGGCTCGCTGCGCGGTCCCTGGCGGGGCGAGGGCAATGCGACGCTCGACGGTTACGAGACGCGGTTCAACCTGGCGAGCGGCACGGCGGATGCCGAGGGCAAGCGCGTGCCGCTGCGCCTCAAGCTCTGGCCGGATGCGCGGCCCGTGGAAATCAATCTCGACGGCGAGCTTGCGGTTGCCGACAACAAGCCTGCCTATAACGGTAATTTCACGCTCGACTTCCTGCAGGAGGAAGACGGGACCGAGCCGGTGACGCCACCGCCGCCCGGACCGCGCCTGAAGGGCGGGTTCGAGGTCACCAACGAGCGTATCCGCATCCCGCAATACCGGCTGGAGGTTGGGCCGACCGACAACCCCTATGTCGTGACCGGCGAGGCGACGCTCGATACCGGAACCAAGCCGGAATTCCTGCTGATCGCCGACGGCCAGCAGATCGACGTCAACCGGCTGGGCGATGGCGCGCGGGCGAAGACCGGCCGCGATGCCGCAGCCTCGGCGCAGCGGCGCATCAACAATTTCATCCGGCTGGCGGCCTCGATCCCTATTCCGCAGGTGCCGGGCCGCGCCAGCCTGAGGCTGCCGGCGATCGTTGCCAACGATACGACCATCCGCGACATCAGGCTCGACATCCGGCCCGCCGGGCGCGGCTGGGCGGTCGATAACGTCGTCGCCACCCTGCCGGGCCGCACGCAGCTGGAAGCCAAGGGCAGCCTGGTGCTTCAGGGCCGGACATCCTTCGTCGGCGACATGCTGGTCGCCTCCAGCCAGCCATCCGGTCTCTCCGACTGGCTTTCGGGCCGGGTCGCGCCGGAACTGCGCCAGCTCCGGTCCGCCGGCTTTTCGGCCAAGGTCAATCTGACGCCGGACCTGCAACGGTTCGAGAACCTGGAACTGGCGATCGGCCCGGCGACGCTCAAAGGCCGCCTCGAACGCCAGTCGGCCCAGGGGCAGACGCCCAACCTCTCGACGAGCCTTGCGGGCAACGAGATCGATATCGACGCCATGCGGGCGCTCGCCTCGCTGATGACCGGCGACGATGCGGGCCAGGATGTGCTGGACCACCGGGTCGCGGCGACGCTGAAGGCCGACCGGTTCACCGCGTTCGGAGTTGCCGCCAACAATGTCGATACCGCCTTCACGGTCGCCGGCGGCACTCTGTCGCTGGAGCGCCTGACGATCGGCAATATCGAAGGTGCCACGGTTTCGGCGCGGGGCCGGATCGAAGGTTCGTTGCTCGCCTATTCGGGCAATGGCAGCCTGTCGCTGCGCTCCGCCGATCCGACGGCCTTCCTGACCATGCTGCGCGATCGGCTGCCTCCGCATCCGGCTCTCGCCCGGCTTGCGGCAAACGGCTCCTGGTTCGCCAATACGGATATCGGCGCCAATCTGACCGTCGGCGGAAGTCTGAACGGGGTGGAGGTCATCGTCAAAGGCAAGACCAATGGCAGCGTGATCAATGCCGACCTGAAGCTGCCCGGTCTCTTCGACCTGACCAGCGACACCGACATGACGCTCCTGGCTTCGCTCGACAATTCCGATCCGATGGTTCTGTTGGGACAGGCGGGTCTCGATCCCCTGCCTTTCAAGGGGATGGCGCGGGCGAACTGCTGCTCAACGTCCATCAGGGGCCTGGTGCGGCCGCAAAGACGGTGCTGTCGTTCAAGACCGAAAAGACTTCGCTGGACATCAACGGCGATATGAGGATCGGCAACGAGGGCTTTGGCGAGGGCAGCGGTCACATCACGCTGAAAAGCGCGGATCTGGAACCGTATCTGCTGATGAACGGCATCAGCCTGCCGCAATTCGGGGCGGGCCTGCCGGTGGCGCTCGATGCGGATATCAGCATGACCCCCAGGCGTTGAAAATCGCGGCTCTTAAGGCTGCGGCAGACGGAAACGCGATCGGTGGCGAGATCGCCATCGACCGGAAGGCGCCGGGCCTGCCGGCCACGGGCTCCGTGAGCATCGACAGTCTCGATCTCGCCTGGCTCGGGGAGGCAATCTACGGACCGGTCGGCGATCCGCAGAGCGGCGCGTTTTCCTCAAAACCCTTCGCCCGGCCGATCTTTGCCGGCGCGGATGTGGCGCTCAACGTCAAGGCGCGGACGTTCCATGCCGGCGCGTTCGGCAATGTCGGCGATTTTGCGGCTCGCGTGATCCATCGCAGCGGCGGCATCACCATCGAAAACGGCGCAGGCAACTGGCAGGGCGGCCGGCTCGCCGGCCGGCTGATGATGTCGAACGGCGACGGAACGGGGCTCCTGCAAGCGAGGCTTTCGGCCGAAAACGCCGATCTCGCGCCGCTCGTCTGGACGGCCGGCGCAAAACCGGTCGCTCAAGGGAAGCTGGATTTCAACATGTCTGCGGAATCGACGGCCAAGAACCTTGCCGAACTCCTCGGCGCGGCAAGCGGCTCCGCAGAGTTGCGGCTGAAGGGCGTGACCGTCACCGGCATCAATCCCGAGCCTGATGAAGCCTTTGATGGCCGGCGTCGATAAGCTCAGCGGCGACGTGACGGAAGCCAAGGTCCGGCCGATCGTTGCCGGCCTGCTGCATCAGGGCAGTGCGGTCATCGGCAACGTGACCATTCCCGTGACGATCACGTCTGGCGAAGCGAGGGCGCAGAATATCGCCGCCGCCGTCGGCACGACGAAACTGTCGGGCGAGGGGCGTTTCGATCTTCTGGACGACAGTCTGAGCGCGAATTTGGCGGTCACCTACAATGCCGGCGATGAAGCGCTGGCCGGCGGCGATCCGACCATCCGCCTCGACTATTCGGGAGATCTTGCGGCGCCCACCAAACGGGTCGATATCGCGGCCATGACCAATTTCCTGTCGCAGCGCGCCTTCGAGCAGCAGCGGCGGCGGGTCGAGACCCTGCAGGCGAGCGTCTTGGAGAAGCAGCGCCTTCGCCGCGAGGTGGCGCTCTACAATTTCCAGGCGATCGAACGGCAGGCGGCCCGCGACAAGGCCGCGGCTGAGGAGCGCGTCCGCCAGCAGGCAGCCGAGGCCGAACGGCAGCGGCAGGCGGCGGAGGCTGCCGCGCGCGCGGCGGACGAAGCGCGCCAGCGTCAGATCAACCAGTCGCCGCAGCTGATCGTGCCGCCGACCGACGGTGCGCTCCGCCAGAATTTTCCGACCCTTCCGCCGGCCGTCGCCCCCGGTATCCCCAGTCTGCCGGGCGTGCAGCGATAGCCGCCACTCAGCGTCCGGGCGACCTTTGGAACTAGGCGGTCTTCAGGAGGATTTGAGCCAGGTCAGGACGTAGACGCGCAGCGCCGACGAGAGATTGCTGCCGGCGTCTCTCTGGTCGTCGATTTCGGCGATCAGGGCTGCGAGGCTGATGTCGCGTTTCGTGGCGATCGACTTCAGCTCGAGCCAGAATTCGTCTTCGAGCGAAAAGCTGGTGCGATGACCGTGGAGGGTCGCGGAATGTTTGCGGATCACGAAACTCTCCGGACCTTCGGAACAAGCCGCTTATTCAGACCGCGGCACTTCCTGCGTCAAGCCGATCGGCGCAAGCTTGGTTAACGGGGATTGATATGCACCGGCGGACGCTCAGTCGTCCTTGCCGGGTTTTTCCAGGCGGCTCTGGTCGAGCAGCTTCTCCGCCTTGTCGTTGCGGGCCTCGGTCAGGGATTTTTCGGCCTTGGTGCGACCGAAGGTGAGGCGGTTCTGTTCCGCCTGCTTTTCCTTTTCGAGCCGCTCCCTGGCCTTGCGGAACTGGCGGAGGTTGACAATTTCGGCGCTCATGGCTGACGCGCCTCCCGGCGCTTACTGCTTCTTGCGGAAGGAATCGAGCGATATGACCGAGCCGGGCTTCTTTTCTTCGCCGGGCTTGGCTTCGGTATCTGTGGACTTGGCAACCGCCTCAACGGGGATGGCGGTGATCTCGGCCGAGGTGTTTTCGTCCTCGTCTGCGAGCGGCACTTCGAACTCGAGTTCGAAATTCACCGACGGATCATAGAAACCGCGGATGGCGTTGAAGGGGACGACCAGACGTTCGGGCGTGTCGGAGAAGGAAAGGCCTACCTCGAACTGGGTGTCGGAAACCTTCAGATCCCAGAATTGATGCTGGACGACGATGGTCATCTGTTCGGCATATTTTGCCTTGAGGTGCTGCGAAATGCGCACGCCCGGGGCACCGGTGAGGAATGTGATGAAGAAATGATGGTCGCCCGGCAGGCGGCCGGTGGCCGCGACCTCGGTCAAAACCTTACGGATGACGCCACGCAAAGCGTCCTGCGCCAGAATATCGTAACGGATGTGGTCCTGCCCCATACGGTCCTGTCTTTCCATTCTCTCGTCTTTTAGTCAGACGCGTTATGCCATGCCGGCCCGGCGCGGGAAGCCCCGACGAACATCCGAGTCAGTGCCATAGTATTCGACTGAGGAGCGAAGGTGAAGGCTTCTGTTGCCAGGTGCCTTCGGACCCCGCCTTAAAGTGCTACCTCTAAGGACTTAGTTCGGATTTCCCGCACCGCCATTAGGCAGCGAGAGCATAACCCTTAGCGTTGTTGTCGTTTGCAACTACACTTTTTGACCCGATAACGGTGGTATCATGCCGAGCAAAAGTTCGATCTTTACGCCCTTGTCGATCCTATTTCGCCCCCATCAAAAGCCGGTCTGCAAGGTTTCCCCATGCGACCGACCGGTTTTTGGTGGAGGCGCCGGGTACCGCCCCGGGTCCAATAGGTTTATTACACCGGCCGTTTATTGCCATAGCCGGACCGAGGTCCGGCAAGGGTGATATAGGCGTTTCGTCTGCCGGTGAAAAGGGGTGCTGGCGTGAAAGACGCCGATAAACCGGTCGTCCCGATGATTTTGCCGCTGCCGCGAGAACAATCACGCTCCGGCCGGCTGTTCGGGGTTGTCCAGGCGAAGGCATCGAGCTTCCGATCGGTCCCCTTGCGCGATCGGTGGAGGTAGCCGCGCTCCCTTGGAAGCGCGGCCCCTTGGTTACTTTACCTGCGTGACCGTCAGCTTACCGTTGACGCGTTCGGCGACGAACTGAACGTTCGCGCCTTCCTTCAGCTTTCCAAGCAAGGCGTCGTCGCCGACCTGAAAGACCATGGTCATCGCGGGCATTTCGAGACCCTTCAACTCCTCGTGGACGAGCGTCACCTTCTTGGCCTTGATATCGACCTTCTTGACGGTGCCCTTGGTGAATTCCTCGGCGAACGCACCAGTGACAGAGGCCAGCGCGAGCGTTGCGGCGAGGGTGATCCTGATAATAGTTTTCATTTCGGTTCTTTTCCTTCTTATTTGGCGACGGCGACGTCGCCGTGCATACCGGCGTCGAAGTGGCCCGGGACAAGGCAGGCGATCTTGAAGACGCCGTCGTTGGTGAATTTCCAGACGATCTCGCCGGACTTGCCCGGCGCGAGGCGGATCGCATTCGGATCGTCATGTTCCATGTCCGGGAACTTCTCCATGACCGCCTTGTGCTCCATCACCTTTTCCTCCTGGTCGAGGACGAATTCGTGATCAAGCTGGCCTTCGTTCTTGATGGTGAAGCGGATGGTCTGCCCCTTGCGAACCTTAAAATTGTTCGGCGTGAAGAGCATCTTCCCGTCGGGCATCTCCTTCATGCTGACGCGGATCGTCTGGGTGACCTTCGACTTGTCACCAGGTTCACCAACGGCCATCGCCTCGCCGTGACCGCCGGCGTGGTTGCCGGAGGCGAGTACGGGCGTGGCGAGGGTGGCCAGGAGGAGGCCAATGATTGCTCTATTCATATTGAAGTCCTTCAGTTTGATTTGGGAGTGATTGATCAGCCGTGATCCGAATGTTTCGGGGGAGCTGGGTCCTTGCGTCTTTGGCCTTCGGCGCGTCGGGAAGACTTCCCGTCCACTCAAAGGCCTGTGTGCCGGGCGGATTTTCGTACCAGCCCGGATCGGTGTAATCGCCCGCCGAGATGCCCTCGCGGACCTTCACCACGGAAAACATGCCGCCCATCTCGATGGGACCGTGCGGACCCCAACCAGTCATCATGGGAACGGTGTTTTCCGGGATTTCCATCGACATCTCGCCCATGTCGGCCATGCCCGCGGTGCCCATCGGCATGTACTCGGGACGGAACTGTCTGATCTTCCTGGCGACCTCCTTCTTGTCGACACCGATGAAGGTCGGGATTTCATGACCCATGGCGTTCATCGTGTGGTGCGACTTGTGGCAATGGATCGCCCAGTCCCCGACATGCTTTGCGTCGAACTCGTAAGCCCGCATCGCGCCGACGGGGATGTCGATGCTGACCTCCGGCCAGCGGGCTTCAGGCCGAACCCAGCCACCGTCGGTGCAGGTCACCTCGAAATCGTAGCCATGCATGTGGATCGGGTGGTTGGTCATGGTCAGGTTGCCGACGCGGACGCGGACCCTGTCGTTTTTGAGACGACCAGCGGATCGATGCCCGGGAAGACGCGGCTGTTCCAGATCCAGAGATTGAAGTCCGTCATCTCCATCACCCGCGGCACGTAGGTGCCGGGATCAATGTCATAGGCGCTGAGCAGGAAGACGAAGTCGCGGTCCACCGGCATGAACGACGGGTCCTTGGGATGGACGACGAAGAAGCCCATCATGCCCATCGCCATCTGGACCATCTCGTCCGAATGCGGGTGGTACATGAAGGTGCCGGACTTCACGAGGTCGAACTCGTAGACGAAGGTTTTGCCAACCGGGATATGGGGCTGCGACAGCCCGCCAACGCCGTCCATGCCTGACGGAAGGATCATGCCGTGCCAATGGACGGTCGTATGTTCCGGCAGCTTGTTGGTGACGAAGATACGGACACGGTCACCCTCGACGGCTTCGATCGTCGGGCCTGGCGACTGGCCGTTATAGCCCCAGAGATAGGCGGTCATGCCTTCCGCCATCTCCCGTTCGACCGGCTCGGCGATCAGGTGGAATTCCTTGACGCCGTTGTTCATGCGGAAGGGCAGGGTCCACCCGTTCAGGGTGACGACGGGGTTGTAATCCGGGCCAGTTGATGGGCGGACCGGCGCCTGCGTCGCCGCAGTGTCCATGATCGCCGCTTCCGGCAATCCCATATTGGAGGTCTGGCCCCAGGCCTGGGAGGAGACGAGCGCAGCACCGGCGGCGCCTGCTCCCAGCAATTGTCTTCTACTGAACATTCTCTTTTCCTTTCTCAATCCGCATCAGCCGAGGCGACTTGCGTCTCTTTCGAAGCTGAACCAGCATCGCCGCCGTAGATGACGGGCGAGAGGTTCGCTTCGGCGAGCCAGAAGTCGCGCTTCGCTTTGACGGCGAGGATGGTGGATTCGATCTTCTCGCGGGTGTCCGAGATCAGCTCGAAAGTGCTGGTGATCATGCCGTTGTAGTTGCGCATCGACTGCTCCTCGATGGCGTCGCGCAGCGGCAGGACGTTGTTGCGGTAGTGACGCGCGATGTCGTAATTCGACCTGTAGGAGAGATAGGCAGAGCGAGCTTGCGAGCGGGTGTTGACCGCAAGCTCGGCCAGCCGGTTCGCTGCCCGCATGTAGGCAAGTTCGCCCTTGCGAAGGCGGGCCTGGCCGGAATCGAAGATCGGGATCCTGAACTCCAGCGAAGCGGTCTTCGATATGTCCGACAGGATTTTCCCGTCCTCGCGCTCGCGCTCCTTCTCCCAGGTGCCGACCAGTTCGATGTCGGTCACGATGCGGGTAACGTCTTCGAGCCTGTAGGACTGGGCCGTGGCCTGAAGCTCCAGGCGGGCGACCTGCAAGTCCATCCGCTTGTGGATCGCTTCCGCTTCGATATCGTCCCGCCTGATCAACGCCTTCGGCAGGGACGGAAGCCGGTTCGGTATCTGGAACTCGATCTCGGAACCGGAAAGGCCCATCAGCCTGATCAACTCTTCCTTTGCGAGCTTGGCTTCGAGCCGCGCCTTTGCGGTCTCTCCCGTCAATTCCGCGTAGAAGACGTGCTCGCGGGCCTGGTCCGCCTTCGGCATTGATCCGGCTTCGCCGATCTTCTGGGCGAGTTCGGACGCAGCATCGGCGGCAGCCTTGGCCCGGTTGAGGTAGGCGACGTTCTCCCATGCGGCCACGGCGTTGATCCACGCCCTGCGTGTTTCCGAAGCAACGGAAATGGTGGCGATCGCCGCGTTGAGCCTGGGCCTGACGGAAACGCGTATCGGCAAGCTTGATGTTCCTGTCGTAGGTCGCCAGAGCCAGGATATTGGCGGCTATTGCACCTTCGACAACGCGATAGGCCTCAAGTCCCGGGGTTCCGATACCGGTGAGGCCGACGGTGAATGTCGGGAGGACCGAGAGCTGCGTCTGCCATGCATCCGCCGCGCTGTTTCCGAGATCGGCATAGGACGCCTGAAGCCCCTTGTTGTTGAGAAGAGCGACTTGAACCGCCGTTTCGACGTCGATGGTCTTGCCTGCCATCAGCGCTTTTACCCGGTCGCGGGCTGCTTGAGCCTGCTGCCGGTTCTGCACCCAGACGGTCTTTTTGCCTGTCGCCTCGGTGCTCTTGAGCGATGCGTCGATGAAGCCCGCATCGTTGGCCGAATAGCCGGTGGCGGCGCAGCCTGCTGCCAGGAGAGGAAGGATGATGGAGGAAATGATCCTGATGTAACGCACGATCATCATGCTCACCCTTTCTTTGGCGCTTGGGCGTCATTGAGACCGCGCCAAGGCTTGGGATCGACGGGCAGGCGATGCGTGTAGATCGCTAGGGGCTCTGGTACCGGACAGGCCGGACGTCGGACACGGTGTCAGGATTGTCGGCCGAGGCCACGACTTCGGGCAATGTGGTAGCGCATCCGCTCGCAGCGAGCGGCAACGCAACCACCAAAAACAAACGTTTCATGGTGAAAATTCCGAGAATAAGTTCGCGATTGTGCCGATGCGCTCGCTCGCGCACAGGCACAGCAAGACCCGCAGGGCGGGTGCTTATTCTCAGATATTAGGCGGACGATGGAGGCTCGGCTTCTGGCCGATCGTGTCGGTGTCGTCAATGAATTCACGGATCGACACGACCCTCGGATGGGTCAGCGACGACACGGGGCATGTGATGGCTGCAACGCCGCAGTAATCCTGACAGCAGGAGGTTTTCGACTTCTCCGGTTTGCCGTGGTCAGGCTGGCCGCCGTGATGATCGGTATCCGCCATCGCGACATTGGTGTCGCCGTGGTGCGAGGAATGATCAGTTTCGATCTGCGAGATTTCTGCAGCGGCCTGGGGATGCATCGCAGCATTGACGGCAGAAAAGCTGTAGCCAGCCAGTGATAGGACCATCACCAGTCTGAACAGCACAGCCATTGCCTTAGATGCGATCTGAAACATCCCACTCATGCCCTTTAGGATCGCCAGAGCTTTCAAGCTTGTCAATCGACGCCATCTCCGATCACCCATTCCCGTCATTTGTGTGGCAGAGCCACAACGCCCCGTCCTTGCCATGGGTCTGGCGGAGATATCTACGCGCCGGGGATCGACGAATTGGAGGCTTGATCGGCAACCGCAGATCCGGGCAGTGCCGGGATTTCCGAACGTCACGAATGTCGGAAATGCATCTGCGAGTGATCCGGGGACGTGGCCTTGCTAAAATTCGGGGAAAGCGTGAGCCGGAGGTTGGTCGAGCCGTTCTGTGCTATTATGTTTCCATCACGATGGAATCGGCGGCCTGACCCATGAAACAATATCTCGATCTTCTCCGGCATGTGATGGAAACCGGCACCGACCGCGGTGACCGGACCGGCAAGGGCACGCGCTCGGTGTTCGGCTATCAGATGCGCTTCGACCTTGCAGAAGGTTTTCCGGTCCTGACGACCAAGAAGCTGCATCTGAAATCGATCATCCACGAGCTGCTGTGGTTCCTGAAAGGCGATACGAATATCGCCTACCTCAAGGAAAATGGCGTTTCGATCTGGGATGAGTGGGCGGACGAAAACGGCGAGCTCGGCCCGGTCTACGGTTATCAATGGCGCTCCTGGCCTGCACCCGACGGCAGCCATGTCGACCAGATATCGCAACTGATCGAAGGCCTGAAGGTCAATCCAAATTCCCGCCGGCATATCGTATCCGCCTGGAATGTCGGCCAGGCTCGACGACATGGCGCTGCCGGCCTGTCATTGCCTGTTTCAGTTCTATATCGCGGACGGCAAGCTCTCCTGCCAGCTCTACCAGCGCTCCGCCGACATCTTTCTCGGCGTGCCGTTCAACATCGCGTCCTACGCGCTGCTGACGATGATGGTGGCCCAGGCCACCGGCCTGAAACCCGGCGACTTCGTTCATACGCTCGGCGACACGCACATCTATTCGGACCATTTCGAGCAGGCCAGACTACAGCTCACCCGTAGCCCGAAGCCGCTGCCGACCATGCGCATCAATCCCGCGGTGAAGGACATTTTTCCTTCCGGTACGAGGATTTTGAGCTGGAGGGGTATGAGGCCGATCCGCATATCAAGGCGGCGGTGGCGGTGTGAGCGGGCCCCGTCTCGTCATCATCGCCGCAGTATCTCAGAACGGCGTCATCGGCCGCGATGGCGATATGCCCTGGAGGCTCTCGACCGATCTCAAGCGCTTCAAGGCGCTGACGCTCGGCAAGCCGGTCATTGTCGGGCGTCGGACCTTCGATTCCTTCGGAGGGCGGCCGCTTCCCGGCCGGCCGCATGTGGTCGTCACCCGCAACCTCGATTTTCACTACGACGGCGTCGATGTGGCGGCGTCGCTCGCCGAGGCGATCGAGATCGCCGGCGCCAAGGCGCGGGAGACCGGCTCGGACGAAATTTTCGTGCTGGGCGGCGGCGAGATCTACGCCCAGGCGATCGGGATCGCCGACATGCTGCGCATCACCCATGTCGAGACCGAAATTTCCGACGGCGATACGCTCTTTCCGGCCATTGATCCTGATGTCTTCGACAAGGCAGAGGAGATTGCGGTGCCGGCCGGCGAGAAGGACAGTTATCCTACCCGTTTCGCCACTTATCTCCGCAGAGCCGCGACAAACTGAAACATTTCGTTACCGTTGAACGGGAAGTTATTGAAGCCGCGTTGAAAGCAGGCCGGCTCATACCTATAACGGGCAATAGCCAGACGGCTGTCACACGGCAGGGTCGAGGCTTGGGAGCGAATACGAACAAAGAGGTTTTGATGCCCTGGAGCAATCAGAATGGTGGCGGCGGCGGCCCTTGGGGCGGCGGTGGCGGTAATAATCAAGGACCCTGGGGACAGGGACCGAACCGCCCACGCGGCGGCGGGGGCAGCGGCGGTCCGCCTGACCTCGAAGACATCATACGGCGCAGTCAGGACCGGTTGCGTGGCATCATGCCCGGCGGCTTTAACGGCGGCGCCTTCGTGATCGTGCTTATCGTCATCCTGGCCTTCCTCGCCTTCCAGTCCGTCTATACCGTTCAGCCGGATGAGCGTGGCGTCGAGCTGCGCTTTGGCCGGCCGAAGGACGAAATCTCCATGCCGGGCCTGCATTTCCATTTCTGGCCGTTTGAATCCGTCGAGATCGTCAAGGTTACCGAACAGCAGCAGAATATCGGCGCGGCGCGAGGCTCCAGCTCCAATGCCGGCTGGATGCTGACCGGCGACCAGAACATTGTCAACGTGCAGTTCTCGGTTCTGTTCACCGTGACCGATCCGAAGGCCTATCTCTTCAATCTCGAAGGTCCCGCATCGACCCTGCAGCAGGTTTCCGAGAGCGCCATGCGCGAAGTCGTCGGCCGTCGTCCGGCGCAGGACATCTTCCGCGACAACCGCGAAGGCATCTCGACCGAGGTGCGCAACATCATCCAGGGCACGATGGACACCTACGGCTCCGGCCTTTCCATCAATGCCGTGCCGATCGAAGATGCAGCTCCGCCGCGTGAAGTGGCCGACGCCTTCGAAGAAGTGCAGCGTGCCGAACAGGATGAGGACCGTTTCGTCGAAGAAGCGAACCAATATTCCAACCAGAAGCTCGGCCAGGCCCGCGGTCAGGCTGCCCAGGTCCGCGAAGAGGCGTCCGCCTACAAGGACAAGGTCGTCAACGAAGCGCAGGGCGAGGCGCAACGTTTCGTCTCGATCTACAACGAATATGCCAACGCGCCCGAAGTGACGCGCCGGCGCATCTTCCTCGAGACCATGGAAGCGGTTCTGAAAAACTCCCACAAGATCATCCTGGACAGCAAGGACGGCGTCGTCCCCTATCTGCCGCTCAATGAGATGATGAAGCCGCAGCCGAACCAGGGAGGCACACGATGAACTCCAATCGACTCCCGCGATCCTGATCGGCCTCGCCGTCGTCCTCGTGCTCCTCTATTCGTCGGTCTTCGTGGTCAACGAGCGCGAACAGGCGATCGTCGTCCGCTTCGGTGAAATCCAGGACGTCAAGCGCGAGCCGGGCATCTATTTCAAGCTGCCCTTCGCGTTCATGGACGCCGACCGTGTCCAGTATGTCGAAGACCGGGCATTGCGCTTCGATCTCGACAATATCCGCGTCCAGGTGCGCGGCGGCGCATTCTACGAAGTCGATGCCTTCGTCGTCTATGCGATCACCGATCCGCGCCTCTTCAGGGAAACCGTCTCGGGCGATCGCGATCGGCCGAATCGCGGCTTCGCACCCGCCTCGATGCGGCGCTGCGCCGCGTCTACGGTCTGCGCAATTTCGATGCGGCTCTTTCCAACGAGCGCTCTTCGATGATGCAGGAGGTTCGCGCCGATCTCACTTCGGCTGCGGAAACCCTCGGGCTCGCCATCCGCGACGTTCGTATCCGCCGCACCGACCTCACGCAGGAAGTCTCGCAGCAGACCTTCCAGCGCATGAAGGCCGAGCGTCTTGCCGAGGCCGAGCCTGATCCGTGCCCGTGGTAACGAGCAGGGCCAGCGCCGACGGGCGATCGCCGACCGTCAGGTCGTCGAGTTCGTCTCCGAAGCGCAGCGGGATGCGGAAATCCTGCGCGGTCAGGGCGACGCCGAACGCAACAAGATCTTCGGCGAAGCTTTCCAGCGTGACCCGGCCTTCTTCGAGTTCTACCGCACCATGCGGGCCTATGTGGCGGCACTTGCCGACAATGGCACGACGCTGGTGCTGTCGCCGGATCGGAGTTCTTCCGGTTCTTCAAGTCGTCCGCAGGTGAGGCACTTGCGCCGATACAGACGCCGGCTCGGCCGGTGCCGCCTGCTGCACCCGCAGCGCCGGCAAAGTGATCCGACAAGCTTGGGGCGGCGCAAAGCCGCCCCTTTCATTTGCAGGACCATCCACAGGCGTGACGGGTAGAGGGCGTATTCCTCACGAAAAGGTAATTTCCACCGTCGTCATTCCGTCTTATGCTCTGCCGAAACTCCGCCCGATTCAAAGGCTCCTATAGCCGGCCCGGGTCGAGAGCCGCTCCTCCGGGATGATGCGGACAATCCAACAGCGAGGATGCCAGATGGCCCATTCGGTTCGATCGACCTTCAAGCGCACCGTCACGCTTGCGGCAACTTTTGCCCTGCTGGTGGCGCCCTTGCAGGCGATTGCCCAAACCGCGGTTCCTGCCGCTCCGGGGCAGAACGCCAATCCCCCGGGCGGCAGCTCCCCTGGCGTCATGCTGCCGGCCCCGCCGACGCCGTCTCCGACCCTCAATCCGCCTCCGGCTCCAGGCCCAATGGCAGGTGGCGGCCCCGCATCGATCGCCGATCTCGCCGAGGGACTGCTCGATGCGGTCGTCAACATCTCGACCTCCCAGAGCGTCAAGGACCAGGGCGCCGGCCCGCAGCCGCAGATCCAGGAGGGATCACCCTTCCAGGAATTCTTCGAGGACTTTTTCGACGGTCAGGGCAACCAGAACAGCAACCAGAAGGTTTCGTCGCTCGGCTCCGGTTTCGTGATCGATCCGTCCGGCTACGTGGTCACCAACAATCACGTCATCGAAGGCGCCGACGATATCGAGGTGATCTTTCCGAACGGTACCAAGCTCAAGGCCAGGCTCGTCGGCACCGACACCAAGACCGACCTTTCGGTCCTGAAGGTCGAGCCCAAGGCGCCGCTGAAGGCCGTGCGCTTCGGTGATTCCCGCCGCATGCGGATCGGCGACTGGGTGATGGCGATCGGCAATCCGTTCGGTCTCGGCGGGTCGGTGACGCTTGGCATCATCTCGGCCCGCGGCCGCAACATCAATGCCGGGCCCTATGACAACTTCATCCAGACGGATGCGGCGATCAACAAAGGCAATTCGGGCGGCCCGCTGTTCAACATGCGTGGCGAGGTGATCGGCATCAACACGGCGATCATTTCACCGTCCGGCGGCTCGATCGGCATCGGTTTTGCGGTGCCGACCGAACTTGCGGAAAACGTCGTCCACCAGCTCACCGAATTCGGCGAGACGCGCCGCGGCTGGCTTGGCGTGCGCATCCAGCCGGTGACCGACGACGTGGGGGCAAGCCTCGGCCTCGACAAGGCTCGCGGCGCGCTGGTCTCCGGCGTCGTCAACGGCGGACCGATCAAGAACGGCGAGATCAAGGCCGGTGATGTGATCCTCACCTTCGACGGCCAGCCGGTCAACGAAATGCGCGACCTGCCGCGCATCGTCGCGGAAAGCCCGGTGAACAAGGAAGTCGATGTGGTGCTTCTGCGCGGCGGCAAGCAACAGACCGTCAAGGTGACGCTCGGCCGTCTGGAAGACAGCGCAGAGCCGCAGGAGGACGACGACCAGCCGGCCCTGCCGGAAGGCCAGGGCGAGAACAAGACGCCGGGTAACAAGGCGCCAGGCGATCAGAAGGGTGAGCTCAGCCAGGATCCGGCCGCGGCATTCGGCATGACGCTCGCCGTGCTCGACGAGGACCGCCGCAAGAGTTTCAGCATCGTCGAAAGCGTGGAGGGCGTGGTGATCACCGCCGTCGCGCCGAATTCGCCGGCCGCCCAGAAGGGGCTGAAGGTCGGCGAGGTCGTGGTCGAGGTGGCGCAGGATTTCGTCGAGAGCCCGGCCGATGTGGTCAAGCGGATCGCCGTCCTGAAATCCGAAGGCCGCCGCAACGCGCATGTGATGGTCTCGGATCCTTCGGGGAACCTGCGCTTCGTGGCGCTGCCGCTCGAATAAGCTTGAAGAGAGCGGTCAGCGGGTGCGTCCCGCGGCCGCTCTCTGGCGGCTCCATTCGTCGCGCGTGACCGCATAGACCACATGCGGTTTCAGATGCGGGTGCGTATCCGGCACCCGCGGATGGTCGAAATCCATGCCGGTGATCCGGTGCAGGCCGAGCCGCTTCATCACTGCGGTCGATCGGCTGTTTTCGCCAACCGCAAAAGAGACGACCGCATCGAGATGCTTTTCGCCGAAAGCGAAGTCCAGAAGTGCGCGGGCGGCTTCCGTGACATAACCATTGCCCCAGAACCGGGTCGCAAGCCGCCAGCCGATCTCCACCGTCTCCACCGGAAAGATATCCGGCATGCTGGCCAGCGACAGGCCGCAGAAACCGATGGGCTCCTGCGTTTCCTTCAATTCCAGCGCGTAGAAGCCGAGCCCGGTTTCGGTGATGGCGTCGTTGAGCTTTGCAAGAAACGCGTCCGCCTCGTCGTGGGTGCGGCGGAACGGAAAGAACTCCATTACCTTCGGATCGGAATTGATCTCGCGAAAGAGATCGCGGTCGCTGTCGATCCAGCTCCGGAGGCGCAGGCGTTCGGTTTCGAGGATGATGCGTGGCGGCATGTCTTGGGCTTTGTCCTAGGTCGACTTTGCAGAGGATTTCGGCTTTTCAAACCGGATGCGAAGTTTGGTGCCGGTGGCATCAGCGAAACGCTGGAGGGTTCGAGTAGAGGGCATTGACCGGCCGCTCTCCAGCCGGGCGATTGCCGCCTGCGTCGTGCCCATGGCCTTGGCGACGTCTTCCTGCGTCATGGACGCCTGGGCGCGTGCCTTGATCAAGGCTTCCGCGAGGGCGAATTCTTCCTCGAGCGCATCATAGGCCACGACAAATTCGGGGTCCTTGAACCATTCCTTGGCGGCTTCGCTTACCAGAAGGCTCTTCTTGGTCATTTCACATCCTTTGCCCGTCTCAGCGCAATCTCGAGGTCGCGTCTGGGCGTTTTCTGGGTTTTCTTCTGGAAGACATGCAAAACCACGATCCGATGGCCTGAAGCCGTTACATAAGCTGCCCGGGCGATCCCGTCGCGACCACGCATTCGCATTTCCCAGATGGGGCCTTTGAGGTGCTTCACATAGGGCTCGTGTACCCTGGCGGGGCCTTCCAGTTCTATCAGTCTTACAATGCGGAGAAAGCCGGCCACTATATCCTTGGGAAACGCCTCAAGCTCGATCCGGACGCGATCATTCAGAAACTCAATCGTCCAATGCACTGAATATACCATTTTTGCAATGATCTTCAATGCGCATGATGGGATGTGGACTACAATCGGTAAATCGCCCAGGTTGTGGTCAAGCCGTCACAAAATCCGTCTTGCGATAACCCTGGATGTAGAGGAGGGCGGTCAGGTCGCCGTGGTCGATGCGCATCTTGGCCTGGGCCGCGACGGTGGGCTTGGCGTGAAGGGCGACGCCTGAGCCGGCGATGCCGAGCATGCCGAGATCGTTGGCGCCGTCGCCGACGGCGATCGTGTCTTCCGGCGAGATCCCGAGCTTTTCGGCGATGGCCAGCAGTGCGTCCACCTTGGCCTGCTTGCCGAGGATGGGTTCGGCCACTTGGCCGGTGAGGATGCCGTCTTTTTCGAGCAGGATGTTGGCGCGGTTTTCGTCGAAACCGAGGGTCGCGGCGATGCGGCTGGTGAAGACGGTGAAGCCGCCGGAGACGAGGGCGGCGTAATAGCCCCTGGCCTTCATGGTGGCGATCAGTTCCGGGCCGCCCGAGGTCAGCGTGATGCGCTTGGCGATGACATCGTCGACGACGGTGATCGGCAGACCTTTCAGAAGTGAGACGCGTTCACGAAGGGCGGGTTCGAAGGCGATCTCGCCGTTCATGGCGCGGGCGGTGATGGTCGCCACCTTGTCCTTCAGCCCCACGACGTCCGCAAGCTCGTCGATGCATTCCTGGCCGATCATGGTCGAATCCATGTCGGCGATCAGGAATTTTTCCGCCGCGCATCTGCATCCTGGATGACGAGGTCGATCGGGGCGCTGCCGATGATCGCCCGCAGAGCGGTCTCCGTCTCTTCTATATCGAAGCCGTCCCGCAGGGCGATATCGCAGGCTATGTCATCCGCGAGCCAATAGAGGCCGGAGGCTTTATCGCCTCCGCCGCTTGTTCTCCGAGCCTTGCGCTGAGAACGGGATTTGACGGATGGGCAATGAGCGTGGCAACGAAAGCCATATGAGCGACCTTATCGACGATTTTGATGCGATCCTGATAACTGGGCCGACGGCCAGCGGCAAGTCGGCGCTTGCTTTGCGCCTGGCGCGCGAGAGAAATGGCGTGGTGATCAATGCTGACAGCATGCAGGTATATGACACGCTCAGGATACTGACGGCGCGACCGGCTGAGGACGAGATGGAGGGCGTGCCGCATCTGCTCTACGGCCATGTGCCGGCGACGCGGGCTTATTCGACCGGTGAGTGGCTGCGCGACGTGACGGCGCTTCTGCCGGACCTGAAGCGCGAAGGCCGGCTGCCGGTCTTCGTCGGAGGCACGGGGCTCTATTTCAAGGCGCTGACGGGCGGCCTGTCCGATATGCCGGAAATCTCGCAGGATATTCGCTGCGAGGTGCGCCTGCGCCTCAAGGAGGAGGGGCCGGAAGCGCTGCATGCGGAGCTTCTGATGCGAGATGCTCCTGTCGCCGCGAGCCTGGAACCGAAGGACGGGCAGCGGATCGTGAGAGCGCTGGAGGTTCTGGCGGAGACCGGTCGCTCGATCGCCGAGTTCCAGGGCAGGCAGGGGCCGATGGTGATCGATCCTTCTCGAGCGAAGAAGCTCATCGTGCTGCCGGATCGAAAAACCCTGCACGAACGGATCGACCGCCGTTTCGAGACGATGCTGGAGACCGGGGCCGTGGAGGAGGTGAGGGCGCTGCTGGCGCTTGATCCGGCGCCCGACCTGCCGGTCATGAAGGCGATCGGCGTAGCGCAGATCGCCGAGATGCTGGAAGGCCGCATGACGAGGGAAGAGATTGTCGAGCGTGGCGCCGCGCTGACACGGCAATATGCCAAGCGGCAGATGACCTGGTTCCGCAACCAGATGGACGAAAGCTGGGAGCGGCTGGTCTGAGGCCGGCTCAATCCTTGTCGTAGAGGCTGCTGAGCGGTTTCTTCAACAGGCTTTCGCGCAGCGATCCTTCACGCCGGAGGAGCGGGTTGGGACGAGGCGCGCCTTCGGGCGGCGGCGGGCGCTGGAAGGTTGGTTGAGGCGGCTGGTAGGCGGGTTGCGACGGCTGGTAGCCCGGCGGTTCGGCAGGACGTTCGCGGCGCAGATCCGCGAAGCGATCGGGGCGGGGACTGCGGGCTGTTCCGATGTGCCGGCGCGCGGCAGCATATCCGGCCGATAGGGTTCCGGTTGCGGATTGTTTGCGATGGACGGCGCCGGATTGATCGTTACATGTCCCGTCGAGCGGATTTCCCGGTTCCAGCGCTCGAGCTCGGCATCGCCTGCCGGTGGGAAGTCGTCGTCCGTCTCATCATCGGCACCGGAAGCACCTTCGGGGAAGGGCGCCGTCGCCGCGGTATAGCTCTGCTGGAACGAGGAAATATCCGGGCCGCTGACGGCGCGCATGCGGGCGACCACGGTGCGCAGATCGACGGTATCCGGTGTATCCTCCGAGCCCTTGTCGGCGACGCCGTTGGCTTTGGGCAGGTATTTTTGCTCGACGCGGGCGAACCGCATGCGCATCGGCACGGAGATCGCCTCGCCGAAGGCGATCGCCTCGCCGTTGCCGATCGAGGAGAGGAAGCTGGTCGTCGAGATCGACGAGTTGGGGATTGCCGACTTGATGATTTCCTGGTCGCGATCGTTTGACAGCCGCATGGCGAATACCGTCGAGCATTGCGACAGGATCGTCTGGTCGAGTTCGCCGGGGCGCTGGGTGATGACGCCGAGAGAGACGCCGTATTTACGACCTTCCTTGGCGATCCGCGAGATGGCCTGCCTTGTGGGGAAGAACCCGAGCTCGCGGTCGGCCGGCACATAGCGGTGCGCTTCTTCGCAGACGACGAGCATGTGGATCGCGCCGTTGCTCCAGAGCGCCAGTTCGAACGCCATGCGGCAGAGAATGGAAGCGACCGAGTTGACGACTTCCGAAGGGATGCCGGCGAGCTGGAAGGTCGAAATCGGCCTGTCGTCGCCGGGGATGCGGAAGATATAGGCGATCGTCTCCA
The DNA here is from genome assembly GCA_045291535.1 of Neorhizobium sp. EC2-8. Classification (GTDB taxonomy): domain Bacteria; phylum Pseudomonadota; class Alphaproteobacteria; order Rhizobiales; family Rhizobiaceae; genus Neorhizobium. Next base: position 699,520 of record CP147996.1, read on the forward strand.
TGATCGTGTCGTTGATCGTATTGTTGGAGAACATGAAGTGATAGCGCGGGTCGTTGATCGCCGACATGATGCGCATCTTCAGCGACCGCAGGAACGGTTTTTCGCCGCGGCCTTCCAGGCGGCCTATCCGTTCGTCGATCAGCGCCAGGAGGTCCGCCATGCGATAGGGCACGGGCGTGTCGGCGGTAACCGAACTCTTCTCGGTCGAGCGACGCATCAGAGACGTCTCGTTGCCGCGAAAGGCGCGTTTCGCCTCGGGGATCAGGTCGCGCAGGATGTCGAGTTCTTCCGCAACGGCCGGACGACCGCGAAATACCACTTCTGAAAACTCTTCGAGCCGCATCAGCCAGAAGGGCAGGTCGAGCGTCTCGGTATCGATGACGACCGCGTGCTCGGGAAAGGCCGCGGCAAATTCGTTGTGCGGATCGAGGATGAGGACGCGCAGCTTCGGGTCGGCCTCGATTGCCTTGTGAAGGAGCAGGGAGACGGCGGTCGATTTGCCGACGCCCGTCGATCCGACGATGGCGAAATGTTTCGACAGCATGGACGGGATATGGATCGTCGCGTCGATCGTGTCGTCCTGAGTCAGCTTGCCGACCACGCAGGTGTCGTTCTTGCCGGTATCGTAGATGCGCGACAGGTCGGCGGCGCGGATGCGGTGCGCGACGGCGCCGAGATAGGGATAACACGAGATGCCGCCCGTGAACTCGTCGCGGCCGTCGGGTCCCTTGCGGACTTCGCCGAGAAGTTCGGCCTCGATATGGAAACTGGTATTGCCCCCTCGCTCCATTCCTTGCTGCCGGTCTGCATCGCATAGGCGAGCGCCACGACACGGTTTTGGCCGACGCTGATCGAGATCAGCCGGCCGACCGACCAGAGTTCGGTCAGATCGGTCTCGCCGTTTTCGGCAATGGCGGAAATTGTGGCGTGCGAACCGGTACAGGCGACGACGCGGCCGAGCATGCGGTTGCCGGGCTTCTGGATGTCGCGACGATCCTGCTCTCCTGCAGACGCTGAACGGTGCAGATCGTTGTTCAACAAACTCGGGCCCCTATCATTGGGGTGGCGGATCGGGTCATGGCTCATCCGTCGGGTCGCTGCCCTCCAAACACGAGGACTGTATTCTGCCGGTCTTAACAACTCGTGTAGGTGGCCGCGTCGCCGAATGCATGAAAACGAAGCAGCAAAATCAGGCTGATGGCGATTTTTGGCGCATGCCCACGTTGACGAACGACGTTTATCTGGCTAACACTTCGCGCCATGAAGATCTCGATCGCTCTTATTGTGGTGGGAACGCGCATGGGCAGGACGGTGTAACCGTCCGGCGACAGCCACCCATGCGCGGAAAGACAGGCTCCTCCAAGGGGCCTTTTTTATGCCTTCAATCCGGCTCGGAGGAGCCGCCGGTAAAAATCCAGCAGCGAATGGACCAAGACAATGACGGATACGAACACTCAGACGCCAGCTAACCAGACGCCAGATAACCAGATGACTGGCGCGGAGATCGTCCTGAAGGCTCTGAAGGACAATGGTGTCGAACATATCTTCGGATATCCGGGCGGCGCGGTCCTGCCGATCTACGACGAGATTTTTCAACAGGACGATATCCAGCACATTCTCGTGCGCCACGAGCAGGGCGCCGGCCATGCGGCCGAAGGTTATGCCCGCTCCACCGGCAAGGTCGGGGTCATGCTGGTGACCTCTGGTCCAGGCGCCACCAATGCCGTCACCCCGCTGCAGGATGCGCTGATGGACAGCATTCCGCTGGTCTGCCTGTCCGGTCAGGTTCCGACGACGCTGATCGGCTCGGATGCCTTCCAGGAATGCGATACCGTCGGCATTACCCGGCCGTGCACGAAGCACAACTGGCTGGTCAAGGACGTCAACGAGCCTGGCCGGCATCATCCACGAAGCCTTCCGAATCGCACAGACCGGGCGGCCGGGTCCGGTCGTCGTCGATATTCCGAAGGACGTCCAGTTTGCCACAGGCACCTATACGCCGAAGCCTGAGATCGCCCAGAACACCAGCTACCAGCCGCGGACCCAGGGCGACATCAACGCCATCCAGGCTGCCATCGAGCTGATGGCCTCGGCGCGCCGGCCGGTTTTCTATACCGGCGGTGGCGTGGTCAATTCGGGCCCGGAAGCCTCGCGGTTGCTGCGCGAACTGGTCGAGCTCACCAATTTTCCGATCACATCGACGCTGATGGGCCTCGGTTCCTATCCGGCCTCGGGCAAGAACTGGCTCGGCATGCTGGGCATGCACGGCTCCTACGAGGCGAACATGGCGATGCATGACTGCGACGTCATGATCTGCATAGGCGCCCGTTTCGACGACCGTATCACCGGCCGCATCAACGCGTTTTCCCCGAATTCGCGCAAGGTGCATATCGATATCGACCCGTCGTCGATCAACAAGAACGTGCATGTCGATATCCCGATCCTCGGCGATGTCGGCAGCGTTCTCGAAGACATGGTTCGCCTGTGGCGCGCCCTGCCGAAAAAGCCGGCCAAGGCGCAGACCGAGGAATGGTGGACGCAGGTCGATCGCTGGCGGGCGCGCAAGAGCTTTTCCTATAAGCATTCGAACGACGTCATCATGCCGCAATATGCGCTGCAGCGTCTTTTCGAGGCGACCAGGGGCACGACACCTACATCACCACGGAAGTCGGCCAGCACCAGATGTGGGCGGCGCAGTTCCTTGAATTCGAGGAACCGAACCGCTGGATGACCTCGGGCGGGCTCGGCACCATGGGCTACGGCCTGCCGGCGGCGATCGGTGTCCAGGTGGCGCATCCGGACGCGCTGGTCATCGACGTTGCGGGTGACGCCTCGATCCAGATGTGCATCCAGGAAATGTCCTGCGCCATCCAGCATAACCTGCCGGTCAAGATCTTCATCCTCAACAACCAGTACATGGGGATGGTCCGCCAGTGGCAGCAGCTGCTGCACGGCAACCGCCTGTCGAATTCCTATACGGAAGCGATGCCGGACTTTGTGAAGCTCGCGGAAGCCTATGGCGCGGTCGGCATGTATTGCGACGATCCGAAGGAGCCTGGATGGCAAGATCGAGGAGATGATCGCGGTCAAGAAGCCCGTCATCTTCGATTGCCGCGTTGCCAATCTCGCCAACTGCTTCCCGATGATCCCCTCGGGCAAGGCGCATAACGAGATGCTGCTGCCGGACGAAGCGACCGACGAAGCGGTTGCCAATGCCATCGATGCCAAGGGTCGCCAGCTCGTCTGATACCAGCTGCCTGCCCTTCAACAAAATTCTGAGGAAATGGACCTAAGACCATGAATGCGCATCAGCAACCGACCGGCTCCGCCTATTTTATCGCGCCTGAGACGGCGAAAGCCGAAAGCCATACGCTTTCGGTCCTCGTCGCCAACGAACCCGGCGTTCTCGCCCGGGTGATCGGCCTGTTTTCCGGCCGCGGCTACAATATCGAAAGCCTGACGGTTTCGGAGACGGAACATGAAGCACACCTATCCCGCATCACCATCGTAACGCGGGGCACCCCGACGGTGCTCGAACAGATCAAGGCGCAGCTGGAGCGCATCGTGCCGGTTCACCGCGTCGTCGATCTGACGGTTCGCGCCCACGCGCTCGGGCAGGAGCGGCCGATCGAGCGCGAAGTGGCACTGGTCAAGGTGGTGGGCCAGGGCGACCGGCGGGCCGAGACGCTGCGGCTGGCGGATGCCTTCCACGCCAAGGTCGTCGATGCGACGGTCGAGCATTTCATCCTGGAAATCACCGGAAAATCCTCCAAGATCGACCAGTTCGTGGCGATCATGAAGCCGCTCGGCCTGGTGGAAGTCTGCCGCACCGGGATCGCGGCGATGAACCGCGGTCCGCAGGGCATGTGACGTCCGTTCGAGGCAGCGGGGCGGAAGGGGACGGCGATTGCAGAAGGACTGGCTCCTCCATCCGGCACGCGCCTTGGTGCCACGTTTTACGTCCGCCAGTCCCAGCCGTGGCTGAGCCGTTATTTCGGCATCGAGCGGCTTGAGCCGACGCTGAGCCCAAGTATCGGCGGGGTGGTGTTGTGGGGGGCGCATTCCGGCGAGGACGGCGCGTTTCATCGCCGGCCTGCGCGGGCTGCCCTCCTGGTATCTTGAGGACGGTTTTCTGCGTTCCGTCGGTCTCGGCAAGGAAATGACCTTGCCGATTTCAATATCGATCGACGATCTCGGCATGCCGGTGGATGCGTCGAAGCCGTCGCGGCTTGAACGGCTCATTGCTGGTTCCGCCGAACCGGACGCCTCCCATGGCGCGCAGATCCGCGAAGCGATCGTCCGGCACAGGCTTTCGAAATACAACAACCTTCCGCATCGCGAACCGAAGCTCGAGCCAACGACCCGGCGGCGCATCCTGCTGGTGGACCAGGTATTCGGCGATGTTTCCGTGCCGATGGCGGGAGGCTCGCCCGAAAGCTTCGAGCGGATGCTGGAGGATGCGGTGGCGAGCGGCGCGCAATGCGTGGTGCGCACCCATCCGGACGTAATGGCCGGATTCCGTAAGGGATACCTGACCGAACAGGCCGCCCGAACGCCCGGCGTCATCCTGCTGGCGGATGCGGTTTCGGTGGCTTCGGTGCTGGATGCCGTCGATGAAGTCTGGACCGTGTCGAGCCAGTTCGGCCTCGACGCACTGCTGCGCGGTATTCCGGTGCGCTGTTACGCAGCGCCCTTTTATGCCGGCTGGGGTCTGACGGACGATAGGCTCGGCGAACGATCGCGGGTGATGCTACCTCGAAGACAGTCTCGTCCGACGATCGACCAGCTCGCGGCGGCGGCTTTCAGCCTCTTTCCGTCCTATCGGGATACGGGGACGTGGGAAGAGATCGATGTATTTCGGGCCATCGATACGCTGGTTGCGGACCGACGGACGCTCGATCTCGACTAGGTTCCATCGACAAAATGTATCCGGAGAAGGGCCTTAGTTACAGCACACTTGGCTGAAATCGTCGGCATGTGACCGTGGGGGCCAAAATGACGCTGACGAAGCGCTCGGTAGCTTTCCTTGCTTTTGCTCTTATAGGATTTTCTGTGCCCAGAAGCGCGTTTACAAGCGACCCGGCCGAGGAGAATGTTCCTGTCCAATTCGCGATTCTGCTGGATCACGACGACCCCATTTCCGGAGATGCCACCTGTATCATCGGCCGGAGCTGCCCGTTGCTCGAACAAGCGCACCCCAGGCTAGATCTTCGTTTGAAGATCACCCGGGAGGGCGGCTACCTGGTGAATGAACTGAACGTGCGCTGTGAAGATAGCTGCTCATTTTCCAATGGACGATCGACAACCAAGTTTTTTCAAGACACCATCCAGTTCGACTTTTTCGAAGGCGTGGATGATCATGTTGAGATTCCTCTGGTTTTAAGGCCGAGAGAAAAGATTGGCCGCATACTGCTGATTATCCGCAGAGTGGCGTGAGATCCGGCAACGTGCCGACAGGATTTAGATCATCTCAAGCGGCTGCTTGCGCGCCGGTGGCGGGAAGGCGGCGTCGAGGGCCGTCCAGTCCTCCTCGCTCAGTTCCAGTTCCACCGCTTCCGCATTTTCCGTCACGCGGTCGGGGTTGGCGGATTTGGGGATGGCGATGACGCCGTCGCGTTCCAGCAGGAAGGCCAGCGCCACCTGTGCCGGCGTCGCCTGATAGGCCTTGGCGATGCGGATCAGTTCTCCGCTCTTCGCGAGCCGGCCCTGTTCGATCGGCGAATAAGCCATGACCGGGATGCCGCGTTCCTGGCACCAGGGCAGGAGATCGTATTCTATGCCGCGGCGGGAGAGATTGTAGAGGACCTGGTTGGCGGCGCAATTTCCGCCATCCGGCACGTCCATCAGTTCCTGCATGTCGTCGAGGTCGAAATTCGAAACGCCCCAGGCGCCGATCTTGCCGGCCCGGCGCAGTTCCTCGAAACCGGCGACGGTCTCGGCGAGCGGATGTTCGCCGCGCCAGTGCAGGAGATAGAGGTCGAGCCGGTCGGTCTTCAGCCGGTTGAGGCTGCGTTCGCAGGCTTCGACCACGGCCTTGCGGCTTGCATTCCAGGGATAGACCTTGCTGATCAGGAAGACCTCGTCGCGACGGCCGGCGATCGCTTGCGCCGTGATTTTTCCGCTCCGCCCTCGCCATACATTTCCGCCGTGTCGATCAGGGTCAGACCGAGATCGAGGCCGCGCTTCAGGCTTTCTATTTCGGCCTTGGCCTTGTGGGCATCCTCGCCCATCTGCCAGGTGCCGAGGCCGAGCGCCGGGACCGAAATGCCGGAGGGCAGGGTGACTGTCGGGATATCGGACATCGGGGACCTCGATCATTGGTGTCTTGAGGCGCATATCCTATCCCAATATCGCTTCGATTGAAGCCGCCCAAGTTCTGCTTGAAGATTGTCCCCAACGATCCTATCACCGGACGGCAGGCCATCCGCCAAACGAGATGGTCGAGACAAGCGGGATGGATTGGCGCTAGGAGGAAATATGTCGCTGGAAACTTTTCTGGCTCTCGTCCTGTTCGCCTTCACTACCTCGATCACGCCGGGGCCGAACAATATGATGCTGTTCGCGTCGGGCGTGAATTTCGGGTTTATGCGGACCATTCCGCATATGCTTGGCATCGGTACCGGCTTCCTGTCGCTTTTGATCGCCGTCGGGTTGGGGCTCGGTGCATTGCTGCATTCGGTGCCGGTCGTCTACACGGCGCTGAAATTCGCGGGCGGCGCCTATCTGCTCTGGGTGGCCTGGAAGATCGGCACGTCGCGCAGCCTGTCGGATGGCAAGGCCGGGGCGCAGCCGATGACATTCCTCGGCGCGGCGGCCTTCCAATGGGTCAACCCGAAGGCCTGGGTGATGGCGGTCACCGCCATGGCGACCTATACCGATCCGGACTATTACCTGCCGACGGTGATGCTCGTCGGGCTCGCGTTTGCCGCCGTCAACGTGCCGAGCGTTTCGACCTGGGCCGGCTTCGGTTCGGCGCTGCGCGAATGGCTCTCGGTGCCGGCACGGCTGAAATGGTTCAACATCACCATGGCGCTCTTGCTTGTCGCGAGCCTGTGGCCGATGTTGAAATGAGGGAGACGCCCATGTCCGCAGATCATCACGACCACAATCACGACCATCACCATGACCACGCGCACGACAATCGCTACAGCGACATGCAGGCGCGTGTCAAAGCGCTGGAGACGGTGCTGACGGAGAAGGGGCTGATCGATCCGAAGGCGATCGATGCGATCGTCGAGACCTATGAGACGAAGATCGGCCCGCGCAACGGTGCGCGCGTGGTCGCCAAGGCCTGGAGCGATCCCGGTTTCGCCGAATGGCTGCGAACCGATGCGACGGCGGCGATCGCGAGCCTCGGGTTTACCGGCCGTCAGGGCGAACATATGCGGGCGGTGTTCAATACACCGGATACCCATAACCTTGTCGTCTGCACGCTCTGCTCCTGTTACCCCTGGGCGGTGCTCGGCCTGCCGCCGGTCTGGTACAAGGCGCCGGCCTATCGTTCGCGCGCGGTCATCGATCCGCGCGGCGTGCTCGCCGAATTCGGCCTGACCCTGCCGGAAACGAAAAAGGTCCGCGTCTGGGATCGACGGCGGAACTGCGCTACCTGGTGATCCCCGAACGGCCGGAGGGCACGGACGGCCTGGGCGAGGAGCAGCTTGCCGACCTCGTCAGCCGCGATGCGATGATCGGCACGGCGGTCGCCGGAGTTCAGCCATGAACGGGCCTCACGATCTCGGCGGGCAGATGGGTTTCGGGCCGGTGGCGCCGGAAAAGGACGAGCCGTATTTCCACAGCGAGTGGGAAAAGCGGGCGCTGGGGCTGACGCTGTCGAGCGGTGCCTTTGGCGCATGGACGATCGACGAAAGCCGGCATGCACGAGAGAACATCCCGCCGGCGGACTATCTGGGCGCAAGCTATTACGAGATCTGGACGCGGGCGCTGGAAGTGCTGCTGGAGCGGCACGGCTTTGCGACGAGAGCGGAAATCGATGCGGGCCACAAGCAGGCGGAACCTGCGGTGCCGAAGCGCATCCTGATGGCGGACATGGTGGCGGGCGTGCTGGCCAAAGGCGGACCGTGCGACCGCCCTGTCGAGGCCGAACCACGCTTCCAGCCGGGCGACCGGGTGCGCACGCGCAATTTCAATCCCGAGACCCATACGCGGCTGCCGCGTTATGCCCGTGCCAAGACCGGCGTCGTGGAGGCCGTGCAGGGCTCCTATGTGTTTCCCGACGACAATGCGCATGGCAAGGGCGAGAACCCGCAATGGGTTTATACTGTCGTTTTCGACGGCGTCGAGATCTGGGGCGAGGGCGCCGATCCGACGCTGACCGTCTCGATCGATGCCTGGGAGAGTTATCTTGAGCGCGTGTGAGAGCCCTCGGCCCTGGTGCAATCGCCGGGCCTGCCAAAGTCACCGGAAGGTGATCCGGTGTTTCCGGAGCCCTGGGCAGCAGAGGCGTTTGCGATGACGGTGCATCTGCACGAGCGCGGCCTGTTTACCTGGAGCGAATGGGCGGCGGCACTTTCAGGCGAGGTCCATAAGCCGGGACGGGCCGAGGATGGGAGCGACTATTTCGACTGCTGGGTGACGGCGCTTTCCGGCCTGCTGGTGGCCAAGGGCGTCGCGGATGGCGAGGCGATCCTGGCACTTCAGGAGAGCTGGCAGCGGGCCGCCGAGGCGACGCCGCATGGGCGGCCGATCGAGCTTGAGAACGATCCGTTGCGATAGGGTGCTTTGGCCCAAACGGGCGGCCGGAGGGAATAGCCCCTCATCCGGCTGCCGCCACCTTCTCCCCGTTCTGACGGGGAGAAGGGATCGTGTTGCGGGCGCTCGGGTACTCTCTGCTGTCTTTGCATCAGGCATAGAGGATGCGCCACGTTCGATGCTCGGGGAGACGGTGCTGCTTGGGTCGTTCTCCCCGCGCGCGGGGAGAAGGTGACGGCAGCCGGATGAGGGGCTTTCGAAAGGCCCCTTCGTCGTTACGACGGAAACTGCCGGTAACATTCCTCGGCGATCCGGCGCAGCATGTCGCGGGAGATTTCACCGGTCACCGCATATCCGAGTTCGCCGTCGATCCAGTAGAAGGTCTCGACCGTGTTGACGGAGGCGAAGCGGAAGCTGGTGGTGCGGTTTTCCTTGTTGCGGCCGACGAGCACCGTCAGGCGCTGGCCCGCCTGGTCCTCGTACATGAACAGCGCCCCCGGCTTGCCATCGACCGGAAGCAGGCGGCCGCCGACCAGTTTGAAACCTTGTCCCTGCAGGTTCGGAACCTTGAGATTGGCGATCGACAACCGCTTGCCGAGCCAGGTGGCGAGATGCGTTTCCTCGTTGGCGAACACTTCCACCGGATGACGCACTTCGCTTGCATAAACGAGGAAGGCATTGCGGGCCTCGCGTGGCAGGACTTCCGCGGAAGTAAGCTGGATATCCGGGCGTTCGAACAGACGCGGGGCATAGTGGCCGCCGAGCGCCCCGGCTGCGAAGATCAGCACTGCGGCGGCGGCCAGCGCGAGGCGGCGCGGCGGCCGGGCGGTGGCCCGGGCCAAACCGCCCGACAGAAGCTCGATATCCGAGGGTTTCGATCTTTCGTGACCGGCGAAGGCGGCGCGCAGTTCGTCGTTATGCTCCTGCCAGTCAGCCACCATCTGGGCGGCTTCCGGGTTCTCAGCCAGAAAACTCTGCACGCGGGCGCGGTCGGCCTCGTCGAGGAAGCCGTCGGCATAGGCGTGCAGGTCCGCCTCGGATACGGATCTGGCTTCGGTCATCGTGGTCTCCGCAATGGTATGACGTTTTCCTCCCGCATTTTTTCCCGCAATGCCTGGCGCGCCCGCGACAGGCGGGACATCACCGTCCCAACCGGAATGTCGAGCAATTCGGCGACTTCCTGGTAGGCGTACCCCTCGACGACGACCAGCATCAGCACCGCGCGCGCCTCCTTGGGCAGCGTCTCCAACGCCTGGACGAGACGGTTCTTCTCCAAGGGGTCTTCGGTGCCGGTGCTGATGGCCACGGTCTCGGCCTCCTCGATGCCGACGGAGGGGCGCCGCGCGATCGACCGGCGCGCGTTCAGATGAAGATTGGTCATGATCCTGTAGGTCCAGGATTTGAAATTCGAACCGCGCCACTGGGCACGGCTCAGCAGCGCCTTCTCGACGCAATCCTGCAGCAGGTCCTCGCTCTCCGTGTCCGAACGCGTCAGGCTGCGCGAATAGCGCCTGAGGGTGGGCAGGAGCGCGAGGATCTGCGCCTCGAAGGAAAGCGGCGCGGGAGCCTGTGCATCGCGCGCCGCTCCGGAGGTGGATTGATCAGGGTTTTGCGACATCCCACACGCCGTTCACGCCGTCACCGGTGGTGTCGCCTTCCTTGGTGTCCTTGACCCAGTAATAAAGCGGCATGCCATCCTTCGCCCACTGCTTGGCCCCGTCCTTGCGGGTCACGAGGGAGTATGCACCATCGGCCTTCGCATCGGAAGCGGCCATGACCGGCGGCCAGTTGGTGGCGCACTTGTCGTAGCAGTTGGAGGTGCCGGGCTTGTCGTTCTTGAAGGTGTAGAGCGTCATGCCCTTTTCACCGGCAAGGACGTCGCCCTTGGTGGCGGTCTTGACGGTCTTGAACGGGCCGGCGGCAAACGCGACCGAAGTCAGCGCTGCAAGCGCGAAAGGCACGAGAATGAAGGTCTTCATGGATCGTCTCCTGGTTGATGGCGGCCTCACATCGGCCACCAAAGGTCAAGACACCGATGGGGGCGGATTTATTCCATCGATCCGCAAAGAATTTTCGAGAAGGGAACAATTAGGTGTTGAGCCAAGTGTTCTGAGTTGATGCCTGGCATGATGAAAGCTATTCTGGCGTTAGAACAGCGGGATATCCGGCTTGGTCAGCATCAGCCAGAAAATGGCGGTGACGGCGAGGAAGGCCGGGAAACCGCAGGCAAACCAGATCCGATAGAGCCGATACCATTCGGGCGGCAGCGGCATGGAGTTTTCACAGGCGGCGCGGGCGATATCGCGCAGCCGGATCTGGATCCAGACGACAGGCAGCCAGAACAGTCCCGTCACCACGTAGAGAACGAGCGACAGGGCGATCCAGCCATCCGTCAGCGACCAACCGATGCTTCTCGCCAGCAGGTAGCCCGTGATCGGCTGAAGGACAACGGCGGTGGAGGTAAAGACGGTATCGGCAAGCACCACCGTACCGGCGGTATGGGCGATCAGCTTCGGATCTTCCGTGCGCCGGGCGATGACCATGAAAAAGGCGATGCCGGCACCGGTTCCGAGCAAAACCGTGGCGCCGACGACATGCAGGAGCCGCAGCAGGCTTTCGGCATCCATCAGCGTTCGTCCAGAATGGCGAGGGACACAAGGGTGAGGGTGATCGACGGCAGGACCTTCACGAGGACCCCGAGCGGATCGAGCCAGAGCTGCGGTTCCAGGAGCGTGCCGCCGGCGAGGTAGGCGAGACTTGTGACGATCATCGCCAGCATTGCCTTGCGGGCATGGGGACGGATGAGGACGGCGGACCCGAGCAGGATATCGAGGAGGCAGGTCGCGACTGTCATCGCCAGGGCGAAGGAGACCGGTATGGCGGGCGGGAAATGGGCTGCGGCGGCCTTCACGTCGAGGAGAGGGATCAGCCCGGACAGCAGCCAGAACAGCGACAGCGTGAGGATGACGACGGGTTTCAGGAGATAAAGCCGCGCGAACCAGAGGTCCTGGACGCCGCTCGGATAGGCGGCAAGGGTCTCTGCCGCGTCGGCCAGGACGAGGCCTGCCGGTTTCGCTCTCGTGCTCCTGACGCCTTCTGACATCACCGTCATCGCCGTCGAACGCAGCGGTGAACGCCAGCCGAGCCGTCCGGCGAGATCGGCGGCCCAGGCCACGGGTCTGGTGAGCGGTGGTGGCAAGGCAATGACGCGGGCGGCAGGTAGGCCGAGCCAGGTGCGATGATGCTGGACGAGATCCGACAACGTCATGGTCTGTTCTGCTGCGAGATCGAGGTCGCTGCCGGCTGGAATGGTACCGTCGACCACAAGCGAAACCGCGGTTGCTACATCGTCAAGCGAGACGGTTTCGACCGGGCTTTCGGCATGGATGAGTGGCAGCAGGCCGGGAAAGCTGGAGAGCGACCGCAGAAGGGCCGTGCCGCCATGGGCATTGCGGCCGATGACCAGTGCCGGCCGCAGGATGACGAAGGGCAGGCCGCTTGCCGCAAGCGCCTCGTCGGCGCGGCGTTTGGTGGCGAGGAAGGGCAGGCCGCTTGCCACACCATCGGTGCGGGCGGAGATCTGCACGATGCGTCTGCCGCCTACGGCCTTTGCCGCTTCGTAAAGCGACAGCATGGCCTTTTCCTGGGTGGCCGCAAGATCGTCGGCAAGACCGTCCTGAAGGGCACCGGCGCAGTTGACGATGACATCCTGCTCCTCAACCAGCAGACGCCAGGCGGCGGCGGATAGTTGCGCGAGATCGGCTTTTTCCCACCTGGCCGACGGCCATTTCGAACGGGCTTTGTCCGGATCTCGCCCGAGGCCGGTTATCTGATGGCCATCGGCTGCGAGCCTTTGCAGGATCGCCGAGCCGATAAAGCCGGTTGCGCCGAGAATCAGGATCTTCATGCCGCGATCATAGGGGGCGATGATGAAAACTGAACAGCGGCAATTCCGGCCGACGGACAAGCGGGCAGGACGCCCATTCATCGTCCCAGGAGGAGCAAGGGCGGTGTTCATCCCAGCCTTTGATTCATCTTTCGTTCTTTTTCGGTTGCGCTTGGCCGCAGAATCCTGCCAAGTCCCTGCATGCAATTTGCACCGCAACAGGACGAGGCCCTCAAGGCCGTTTCACGATGGCTGAAGGAGGGGCGTAGCCAGGTCTTTCGGCTGTTCGGTTATGCGGGCACCGGCAAAACGACGCTCGCCAAACATTTCGCCGAAAATGTTGATGGCGAGGTGCTGTTTGCGGCCTTCACCGGCAAGGCGGCGCAGGTTTTGCGCTCGCGGGGTGCGCGCAATGCCAAGACGATCCATTCGCTGATCTACCGGCCACGCGGCGAGGAGGCGGTCGAGGACGATGCCGGCAAGACCTCGATCGCGCCGATGTTCTCGATCAACCGCCAGAGCCCGGTCGCCAAGGCGGCGCTCATCATCATCGACGAATGTTCGATGGTGGACGAGGCGCTCGGCAAGGACCTGATGAGTTTCGGCACGCCGATCCTGGTGCTCGGCGATCCCGGCCAGCTGCCGCCGGTGACCGGCGGCGGCTTCTTTACCGAACAGGAGCCGGACTACCTGCTGACGGATATCCACCGCCAGGCCCGCGACAACCCGATCATCCAGCTGGCGATGAACGTGCGCGAGGGCAAGGAGATCATGTATGGCGACTACGGCACCGCCAAGGTGATCTCCCGCAACGAGGTGACGCAGCCGCTGGTGATGGAGGCCGACCAGGTTTTGGTCGGCACCAACAAGACCCGCAAGCGCTACAATCAGCGGCTTCGGGAACTGAAGGGTTTTACGGCCGACTATCCGCAATCCGGCGACAAGCTGGTCTGCCTTCGCAACGACCCGGCCAAGGGCCTGCTCAACGGTTCGCTCTGGCAGGTGATGAGCTCGTCGCGCGAGACGGTGAAGCCCGGCATCAACCTGATGATCCGGCCGGAAGACGACGACATGGATCGTGGGGCTGCCAAGATCAAGCTTCTGAAGCAGGCATTCGAGGAGCAGGAGGGCGAAATCCCCTGGGCGACCCGCAAGCGCTATGATGAATTCGACTATGGTTATGCGCTGACCGTGCATAAAGCGCAGGGTTCGCAGTGGAACAACGTCGTGCTGTTCGATGAAAGCTGGGCGTTTCGTGACAGCCGCGAGCGCTGGCTCTATACCGCGATCACCCGTGCGGCGGAGACGCTGACCATCGTTCGATAAGAGTTTAGCGTCCGCTGAAAGCTCGTCGGCCGATCAATTCGGTACGAAACCGAGCAGCATTGCCTTGGCGACTGCCTGAAAGCGGTTGGTCGCCTGGAATTTCTGGATGATGTCATCCTCCATCCGGCGCAGGTCTTCGAATTCCAGATTGAGCGCGCGGGCAAGCCGTGGCGCCGAATAACCCTCGGCCATCAGCCCCAGGCACTGTTTCTCGATATCGCTCAGGACCAGCGACATGGGTTTTGGGCTGGCGAGCGCCTGGTCTTCATCCTCGGCGACCAGCAGGCTTTCGATATGATGCATCTGCCGGCGGATGTGGGAAATGTCGGCGGTGAGCTCCCGCTTGCGCCGTGCCAGCATGTTGTGGAACATCTCGTTTGCTTCCGCTTCCGAGGTCGCGTCGGCAAGCTCTTCCATCAGTTCCTGGATGACGGCGACCGGGATACCGATTTCGCGGCAGGCGTTGATGACCGCCATGCGGTGGATCTGAACGCTGTCATAGACCCGCATGCTGCCGGAGCGACGGGCGGTGATCAGGCCCTTTTCCTCGTAGAAGTGAAGGGTACGGTGGGTGACGCCGAAAAGATCCGCCATCTCGGCGATCGCCACGGGCTGGTCGGGAATTTCAAAAGGGAGGGAAATCTGGGGGAGATAGAGGAAGTAACGGGCTGCTTCCGCTGCGGGCGCGCTCTCGGTCATTGTCTGCATGGTATCGCTTCGCATCGAGTCCCTTTGAGCCTGAGAATGGCGTCACGGTCAAGTTTGCATCCATCGGTTGCGTTGTCGCGTCAAGCCTGTGGATCAATCCTCGGTACTGAAAATGCGGACCCGATTGAAGTTGATGGCAGAATTCGCCGCTCAGGCCGTATTCCGCCGCTTTTTGGCCTGCTCGGCGAACTCTGTTATATGTAGATTACCTAAAACTTTAAGGAATGGTAGCCCCGCCTGCCTCGTGAATTCTCGTCGATCAAAACTCTTTATAGGTGCATTTTCCTAAACCCGGTGGCGTTGCGAGGGCGCTTGGCCTAAAAGCGGAGGACCTTCTCAAAGACCGAGTATTGCCATGCCGACCAAGCTTTCCGTGAACCTCAATGCCATTGCCATGTTGCGCAACCGCCGCGATCTTCCCTGGCCGAGCGTCGAAGGGCTGGGGCGCATCGCGCTTCAGGCGGGAGCGGCCGGTCTCACGGTCCATCCGCGCCCCGACCAGCGCCACATCCGCTTCTCCGACCTGCCGGTGATCCGGGCGCTGATCGACGATGAATTCCCGGAAGCCGAATTCAATATCGAAGGTTATCCGAGTGAGGATTTCCTGGCGCTCTGCGAGGCGACCCAGCCGGAGCAGGTGACACTGGTGCCGGACGATCCCGCCCAGGCGACCTCCGACCACGGTTTCGATTTCCGTACCACCGGCGAGATGCTGAAGCCGATCGTGGCGCGGCTCAAGAAGGGCGGCATGCGGGTGTCGCTGTTTGCCGATGGCGACGGCGATGTCGAGGCGGTGAAGCTCGCAAGGGCGACGGGTGCCGATCGGATCGAACTCTATACCGGTCCCTATGGCGGCTGTTTCGACAGTCCGGAGCGCGGCGCCGACCTCCTCAAAAAGCTGGGGCAGACAGCGGACGCGGCATTTGCCGAGGGGCTTGGCGTTAACGGCGGCCACGATTTGACGGTCGCCAACCTGCCGGCGCTGGTGAAGCGCATTCCAGCGCTTGCCGAAGTCTCGATCGGCCATGGCCTGACGGCGGATGCGCTCGAATATGGCATGGCCGAAACCGTGCGTCGCTTCCGCCGTGCCTGCGGCCAGACGGTTTAGCCCGAGGAAAGCTTTGCTTCGCAGAGTGCGAGTTCCCAGGTCTGGCCAACGCATTCCGGCCCGAACAGGTTGTGCTTCTCCTCCGAAACTAGCTTGAATCCGGCCGTCTCGTAGATCCGGATCGCGGCGCTCAGGCAGTCGTTGGTCCACAGCGACAGCCTTTGTAGCCGGCTAACGTCGAGAACTTGATGCATTGCTCGACCAGCGTCCGGCCGAGGCCGAGGCCACGGGCGGCCGGATCGAGGTAGAGGAGGCGCAGCTTGGCGGTGTCGCCGCCACCATCCGCCACCACCACCGAACCGACCCGTTTTCCGTCGCGTTCGGCGATCCAGCAGCGTTCGCGTTCCGGGTTGAAGTTGGCGATGAACTTGCCGGCCACTTCCGCAACGAGGCCCTCGAATTTTTCGTTCCAGCCATATTCCCGCGTATAGGCGACCGCCTGGGCTTCGATGATCCAGCCCATGTCACCGATCCGGTGCGGGCGGATGACGACCGGCGGGGCGGGGGCTGCCGATTGCGGGTCGAGGATGGTGCGGATCGCCTGCATCGAGCCGATCAGCCTTTCGTGACCGGGCGCGTCCACGTCCTTCAGGTCGTCGGCGATCTGCCGGCGGGAGCGTTCGCCGAGCGTCTCGTATTCAGCCTGTCCCTTGTCGGTGACAACGAGAATCTGGCTGCGCTTGTCGTCCGGATCAGGCTCGCTGTCGATAAAACCCGCCTCGCGGAACTTTTTGAGGAGCCGACTGAGATAGGCCGGATCGAGGGCGAGATCACGGTTGAGTTCCGTCGCCGAAACCCGTTTGCGGGCGCCCATCTCATAGAGGATGCGCGCCTCCGTCAGCGTGTAGTCGGTGTCGAGATAACCCTTGGCGAGAATGCCGAGCTTGTTGGTGTAGAAACGGTTGAAGGCGCGGACGGCGTCGAGAACGGCAACATCGGTCATAGGCAGAATCTCCTTTATGGAGACTCTGTCATGTATTTATTGGACTGAGTCAAATAAATTTACGCGGCCACCTGTTTTGCCATCGACTGGCCGAGCGCGAAATCGACTGCCGCCGTGGCATGGATGGCGGTGGAATCGATGCCGGGCAGGGGCAGGCTTGCGGGCTCGAGCAGAAGGCAGATTTCGGTGCAGCCGAGAATGATGCTGTCGGCGCCCTCAGCCTTGGCCTTTTCGATCATGGCGACGGCGCGGGTGCGGGAGGCATCGAGCACGGCGCCCGCGCAGAGTTCGTTGAAGATGATGTCATGGATATCGGTGCGGTCTTCCGCATTCGGCACCATGACGTCGATGTCGAGCGTCTTCATGTGGTCGGTATAAAAGCCATGCTCCATCGTGTAGCGCGTGGCGAGCAGGAGGGGCCGCCTCAGGCCTCGCGATTTCAATGCTTTGGCGGTCTCATCGATGATGTGGATGAGCGGGATGTCAATTGCAGCCTGAACTTCCGGAGCCACCAGATGCATGGTGTTGGTGCAGATCAGTATGCATTCGGCACCGGCTGCCTTCAGCCCGCGAGCACTAGTCGCAAGATGCTCGGCCGCCAGATCCCAGCGGCCGGCCTTCTGCATATCGACGACTTCGGCGAAATTGACCGAATGGAGGAGGAGATCGGCTGAGGCGAAGCCGCCGAGGCGGTCGCGCACCATCTCGTTGATCAGCCGGTAATACACCGCAGAGCTTTCGAAACTCATCCCGCCGATTAAGCCGATCTTGCGCATTTTTTCCCAAACGAGATGGAATTTAGCAACTCCATCTCATTATCGCGAAATTTGGAGACCTGCAATCCACGAGATTTTTAGGCGGCGAGGGCTGCCTTCTGGGTTTCGAAGTAAGCGGCAAGTGTCTGCGGCTTGTGGCCCGTCAGCGCCTCGTAGTCGCTCGTCAGCTGCTCGAAATTGCCGGCGCGGATATTGGCATCCGCCGAGACCAGCATGGCGACGACGAAAGGAGGCAGGCCGGCGCCGGTAAGGCCATGGGTCAGCTGCTCGTCGGTGACATCGACGACTTCAAGCGGCTTGCCAGCTGCGGCGGATGCGCGGGCGGCGATTTCCGCGGCGGTCAGGGATTCCGAGCCGGTGAGGGTGAGCGTGCGGCTGCCGGCCGGCGGATTGGCAAGGGCTGCGGCCGCTGCACGGGCGCAGTCGTCGCGGCTGATCGTGGTGATTTTGCCCGCACCCACCGACGTGTACCATCTGCCGACCTGAAGATTGTGCGGCATGCCCATCAGATAATTGTCGTGGTACCAGGAATTGCGCAGGATCGTGTAGGAGACGCCGCTCGCCTTGATGGCCTCTTCAGTTCCGAGGTGGTCCGGCGCAAAGGTGACGAGCGACTTGTCCGGGTTCGGCATGGACGTGTAGACGACATGCTTGACGCCGGCCTTTGCGGCAGCGGAAACGGCGTTCCTATGCTGCGCGATGCGCTTACCGGGAGTGGCGAGTTCGTCGGTGGAAATGATCAGCACGCGGTCGATGCCGGTAAAGGCTTTCACGAGGCCCGCTTCATCGTCGAAATCGGCCAATCGGGTTTCAAAGCCGCCGGCGGCGAGGTCGGCGAGCTTGTTCGGATCACGGCTGGCAGCGACGATGTCGGCGGTCGCGACCTTCGATGTCTCCACGAGGTGACGCAGGACTGCGCGGCCCAGATGGCCGGCGGCGCCGGTGACGAGAAGTTTGGTCATGAAGTCTTCCTTGCTGGCATTGGCCGGCTTGTCGGCGCGGCGGTGATTGTTGGTCTCAAAAAGAGACTAGCACTAGAATAAGAATTGACTTCGATCTGTAAAGGAGGCAGTTTCGAGGGAGATCGTTACTTCAAGGGAACCACCATCATGGTCCTGAATGCAAGCCGAAAGCCGATGCTGGATGGCAAGGAATGCGATATGTCCGGATGGGACATGGATAACTGTCCGGTCCGGGACGTCATCGACCGGATCGCCGGCAAATGGTCGACCCTGCTTCTCGGGGCTCTGGCGCGTCAGCCCTATCGCTTCGGCGAGCTTCGCCGGCTGGTACCGGATATTTCCCAGCGGATGCTGACCCAGACGCTGCGCGACCTGCAGCGCGACGGTTATATCGAACGCGAGGTATTTCCGACCAAGCCGCCGAGCGTCGAATACCGGATGACAGATCTCGGGCGGTCGCTTTTCGAGCCGCTTTCCAAGGTGCTCCGGTGGGCGGAAGTCAATCATCCGTCGGTCAAGGCCGCCCGGGTGAAATACGACGAGAGCGAACTGGCCTGATGTGAAAAGGGCGGCCCGGGAGCCGCCCTTTCGCTTTCTCTTCCGTTCTTCCGATCAGGCGGCCAGCGAAGCCATATCGATGACGAAGCGGTAGCGTACGTCGCTCTTGATGACGCGTTCGTAGGCTTCGTTGATATCCTGGATGTTGATCTTCTCGATCTCCGACGTGATGCCGTGCTCGCCGCAGAAATCCAGCATTTCCTGGGTTTCCTTGATCGAGCCGATCATCGAGCCGGACAGGCTCTTGCGGCCGCCGATGACCGAGAAGGCATGGACCGGGACCGCATGTTCCGGGACGCCGACCAGGACCATCGAGCCGTCGAACTTCAGGAGGCCGAGATAGGCGTTCCAGTCGATCGTCGTGCCGACCGTGCAGATGATCAGGTCGAATGTGCCGGCGAGCTTGGTGAAGGTCTCGGCGTCACTGGTGGCGTAATAATCCTTGGCGCCGAGCTTCAGGCCGTCTTCCTTCTTCGACAGCGTCTGGCTGAGCACGGTGATATCGGCGCCCATGGCCGCACCGAGCTTGACGCCCATGTGGCCGAGGCCGCCCATGCCGACGATTGCGACCTTCATGCCGGGGCCGGCCTTCCAGTGGCGCAGCGGCGAGTAGAGCGTGATACCGGCGCAGAGTAGCGGAGCGCCGGCGTCGAGCGGAATATTGTCCGGGAAGGACAGGACATAACCTTCCTTGACGACGATCTGATCCGAATAACCGCCATAGGTCGGCGTCGTGCCGTCTGCTTCGACGTCGTTATAGGTCTGGATGAGGCCCGGCAGGAAGTGTTCGTAGTCGAGATCGCGGGTGGCGCAGCCGACGCAGGAGTTCACGAAGCAGCCGACACCGACGCGGTCGCCGACCTTGAACTTGGTGACGCCAGAGCCAACGGCCGAAACGACGCCGGCCACTTCATGGCCGGGCACCATCGGGAAGCGCGAATTGCCCCATTCGTTGCGGGCCTGGTGGATGTCGGAGTGGCAGACACCGCAATATTGTACGGCGATGACGACGTCGTCGGCGTTCGGTTCGCGGCGCTCGAAGGTAAACGGCGTCAGAGGTTTCGACGCGTCGGTCGCGGCATAGCCTTTTGCAATAGCCATGGGGAGCTCCATTCATCTGTTGGGTTGGGAGGAAATTGGACGGGCGGACTATGCCCTCTGGTTTGGCAGCAGCGTTAGAGCGATCCTGCGAGCTTTTGCACGATCCTGCAAAAGTGATCGCCCGCCTGTTGGCTTGGAGGTTAAATTCGGCTTAGGGAAAGTACGCACTTGCCGATCCCGGAGGCACCATGACACTGCCCTTCAATCCCTACCGCGAGGCCGCCTCGATTGCCGCACGGCACGTTCAGAAGGACGGGGAAGTGTTTACGGCCATCGGCAACCTCGTGCTCAGCCGGCGGTCGCTCCCGACCGCGCCGCTCTACATGGATTACCGGCCCTGCATCGGGCTGGTCCTACAGGGCACCAAGACTGTGAAGCTCGGCGACGAGGTGATCAACTATGGCGTCGGCGACTATCTTCTCACCTCGATCGAACTGCCGGTGACAGCGCGGGTCACTGCCGCAAGCCCGGACGCGCCGCATCTGTGCTTCGTGCTTGCCATCGATCCGGACCGGCTTTCCGGCCTGCTGGAACGCATCGACGTTCCGCGGCCGGGTTCAGACACCGATGCCATGCGCGGCATCCTCGCCAATGTCGCGCCTGCGGAATTGCTCGACGCCGCCACGCGGCTGCTTCGCCTCCTGGACCGGCCGGGGATATTGCGGCCATGGCGCCGCTGATCGAGCAGGAAATCCTCTACCGCGTGCTCTCTGGGCCCGGTGGCCCGCGGCTCCTGCATATCGCGACATCGGAAAGCCGCAGCAACCGCATTGCCCGCGCCGTCGCCTGGCTGCGCGCCAATTTCCACCGGACGCTACGGATCGAGGACCTGGCGGACCATGCGGGGATGAGCCCGTCTTCGCTGCATCACCATTTCAAATCGGTGACGGCGATGACGCCGGTGCAGTTCCAGAAGAAGCTGCGCCTGCACGAGGCGCGGCGGCTGATGCTGCTGGAGGGTCTGGATGTCGGCAGCGCCGGTCACCGGGTCGGCTACCAGAGCCCGTCGCAGTTCAGCCGCGAATACAGCCGGCTCTACGGCGTGTCACCGCTGCGTGACGTGGATGCGATGCTTGCTGCTGCGGAATGAAGAGATCCGAGATGCCTGCGATCAGCCGGGGAATTTCAGCGCCTTGTCGTTGCGGCACCGGGCGAGCTTGAGCTGCTTGAACGAATAGATTTTGGTGACCTGCCCGTCGTCGTCCGTATCGACCTTCATGCAGGCGCAGGCGTAACCATAGCTGCCGTTGGTGCGGACATAGTCGCGTTCGGAAATGTCCGGGATCAGGTCCATGCCTTCCGGCTCATCATCGCTTCCCTGGGTGCGGATCGTCCAGGTATCCCCGGCATCGTCCAGCCACCAGTTGCCGGGCGTCGGGTTCTGGATCCAGCCGCAGCGGTTTTCGGCGGCATGGGCCACGGCCGGAAGGACCAGGAGAGCGAAGGCGGCAATGGCGCCGGATATTCGGTTCATGAATGTTTCCCTCGACGAGACGGCGACCAGCATATCCGCTTTCCCTGAAGGAAAAGTTGCCCTAAAAATAGACTTGACGCCCTTATCCGATGCTTTATACGAGCAGAACCGTACCGTACGGTACGATAGAGGATTTGATCGTGAGAGCCGAAACCATCGACATGCCCGAATTTTCGCCGCGCCAGAACGCAGTTCTGGAACAGGCGCTTCGGCTGCTCGTGGAAGGCGGCGAAAAGGCGCTGACGACGTCGGGCCTTGCCCGCGCCGCCAATTGCTCCAAGGAAAGCCTCTACAAGTGGTTCGGCGACCGCGAAGGCCTGCTGGCTGCGATGATCGCTCATCAGGCGAGCAAGGTGCGCACGTTCGAGCGCTCGGGCGAGCGGCTGACCGCGGATCTCCTGCGCGACCATCTCGAACTTTTTGCCCGCGATCTCCTGGAGGTTCTGGCCGGCGACGTTTCGCTGGCGCTCAACCGGCTGGCGATCGGCCAGGCGAACCGCGAAGGTTCGAAGCTCGGCAAGCTTTTGCTCGAACACGGCCGCCGGCAGATTGACCGCCGCGCCATGGCGCTGATCGACCAGGGAAAAAGGGCAGGGCTGCTGCGTTTCGACAATGCGGACGCCGCCTATCACACGCTTTACGGCCTGATCGTTTCCGACCTGCATGTGCGCATGCTGCTCGGCGAACCCGGCCTCAAGGACAATGCGCGCCAGGCGGAGAGGGCGGTCGGTGCCTTTCTGTCGCTGCACGGCACGCAAAAGCAATCGGCGGACGCGCTCGGCGTCTCCGCTGGACGATGACAATCATCAACAAACCTCACGCATAGGGAAGGGAAAAACGATGCGCGTTTATTATGATCGGGATGCCGATATCAACCTCATCAAGTCGAAGAACGTTGCCATCATCGGCTACGGGAGCCAGGGTCGTGCGCATGCGCTGAACCTCAAGGACTCCGGCGCCAAGAACGTCGTTATCGCACTCAAGGCTGGTTCCGGCACCATCAAGAAGGCGGAAGCCGACGGCTTCAAGGTGATGACCGTCGCCGAAGCCGCCAAGTGGGCCGACCTGATGATGATGGCGACCCCGGACGAACTGCAGGCCGACATCTACAAGGCCGAAATTGCCGGCAACATCCGCGACGGCGCCGCAATCGCCTTTGCCCACGGCCTCAACATCCATTTCGGCCTGATCGAGCCGAAGACTTCCGTCGATGTCGTGATGATCGCGCCGAAGGGCCCGGGCCACACGGTTCGCGGCGAATACCAGAAGGGCGGCGGCGTTCCCTGCCTCGTTGCCGTTCATCAGAACGCTTCGGGCAACGCGCTTGAACTCGCGCTCTCCTACGCCTGCGGCGTCGGCGGCGGCCGTTCGGGCATCATCGAAACCAACTTCCGCGAAGAGTGCGAAACCGATCTCTTCGGCGAACAGGTCGTTCTCTGCGGCGGTCTCGTCGAACTGATCCGGGCCGGTTTCGAAACCCTGACCGAAGCCGGTTACGCTCCGGAAATGGCCTATTTCGAATGCCTGCACGAAGTGAAGCTGATCGTCGACCTGATCTATGAAGGCGGCATCGCCAACATGAACTATTCGATCTCCAACACGGCCGAGTGGGGCGAATACGTCACCGGTCCGCGCATCATCACCGACGAAACCAAGGCCGAGATGAAGCGCGTCCTCAAGGACATTCAGACCGGCAAGTTCACCTCGGACTGGATGCAGGAATACCGCGCCGGCGGCTCGCGCTTCAAGGGCATCCGCCGCATGAACGACAGCCACCAGATCGAGGAAGTCGGCGCCAAGCTGCGCGGCATGATGCCCTGGATCGGCAAGAACAAGCTGGTCGACAAGAGCGTCAACTAAGCTTTTCAAGTTCGGGGCGGAACTAACGTTCCGCCCCCGATTTCTGTATGTAAATAACATGCGGCAGGTCTTCGAAATGCTTGTCGCAGGTCAGAAGGTCTGAATCGCTCAGACTGGCGGTCGCATAAATGATCGCATCGGCTGTCGAAAGCTTGAATTCAGCCGATATTCGTGCCGCTTCCTTGGCGATATTCGTGTCCAGCACAACGACCTGGCCGAATGTCGTATAGGCGAGGAAGCTCTGGGCCTCGCTCGTGTTGCGTTCCCGCTCCAGCCATTTGAAAACCTCCAACTGCACGATTGTCGGCACTACGCAGTCGGAAATCTGAGGAAGCTGTGCATTTATCAGAATGCCGGTAGCGGTCTTGGAAAGCCACTCGATCCATGCCGAACTGTCGATGACGAAAGCCATCAGTATCGATCGTTCCTGTCGCGATAATTGGAGGTGTCGGCGCCTTTGGCCATGCCGTAAAGTTCCTCGCGGGTCGGCACCGGCACGAGAATGACGCCTTTGCCTTGCGGAATGAAAGCAAATTGTTGCCCAGCTTGCCAGTTATGCTTTTCGCGGATTTCCTTGGGTATGGAAATCTGGAATTTTGAGGATAAGGTTGCTGTCGCCATGATCTTACTTTCTAGGGATCGATAGACTATGCGTAAGATAGATTCGTTGCGGGCTAAATCAAGGGCCAAAAATGTGACGCAGACCGATAGGTCAGTCTTGCTGACCTATCGATCTTTGTGTAAAGATCGGGCATAGAAAATTGAAATAAGAGGAAACATTCCGTGCTTGATTGGGAACAAATCTTTGCGACGCGCTCCAGCCGCATGCGCGCCTCTGAAATCCGCGAATTGCTGAAGCTGCTCGACCAGCCCGACATCATCTCCTTCGCGGGCGGTATTCCGGATCCGGCGCTGTTTCCGGATGTGGCGTTCAAGGAAGCCTATTCGGACATTTTTTCGAGCGCGCAGGTTGGGTCGGCGCTCCAGTATTCGGTTAGCGAGGGTTATAAGCCGCTGCGCGAATGGATCGCCCGCGACGTTGCCAAGATCGGCATCGACTGCACGCCAGACAACGTCTTCATCACGTCAGGTTCGCAGCAGGCGCTCGACTATCTTGGCAAGCTGTTCCTGTCGCCCAAGGATACGGCGCTCGTCACCTGGCCGACCTATCTCGGCGCGCTTTCAGCCTTCAATGCTTATGAGCCGAATTACGATCAGCTGTCGCTGAACGGCAACCGTACGCCGGACGCCTATCGCGATACCGCGGCCAAGACCGGCGGTGCCGTCAAGTTCGCCTACCTTTCGGCAGATTTCTCCAATCCGACCGGGGAAACGATCGACCTGGCTGCCCGCGGAAAGCTGCTCGAGCTTGCCGACGAGCCTCGATATCGCAATCCTCGAGGACGCCGCCTATCAGCATTTGCGTTATGACGGCGAGGCGATCCCGCCGATCCTGGCGCTCGACATCGCTCGCAGGGGCGGCATCGAAAACACCCGCACGATCTATAGCGGCAGCTTCTCCAAGACGCTGGCGCCGGGCCTGCGCGTCGGCTTCGTGGTCGCCGCGATGCCGGTCATCCGCAAGCTGGTCTTGATGAAGCAGGCGGCCGACCTGCATTCCTCGACGATCAACCAGATCGCCATCGAGCATGTCGCCTCGCGCGGCTTCGACGCCCAGGTCGCCAAGATCAAGGCCGTCTACAGCAAGCGCCGTGATGCGATGCTGGCGGCACTCGACAAATACATGCCGAAGAACGCCACGTGGACGCGTCCGGAAGGCGGCATGTTCGTGTGGGTGACCCTGCCGGAAGGCATGGACGGTGCCGAACTTCTGGCGAAATCGATCGCAACGGAGAAGGTCGCCTTCGTTCCGGGCAAAGCCTTCTATGCGGATGGCAGCAATGCCAATACGCTGCGCATGAGTTTCTCCTGCGCCGACGAGGCGATGATCGAGGAAGGCATCAAGCGGCTCGCCCGCCTGATCTCCAGCGCGATCAAAGCCGCGGCCTAAGCTTTTCAATTGATTAAAACAAAAAGCTTGCCGCAGAACGGCAGGCTTTTTGTCGATAGGATCGCATCACGCTCGACGTCATCCTTGGCCTTGTGCCAAGGATCTGCTGCGCATTGATAAAATCAACCGACGGCAGATGCTCGGCACAGGGCCGGGCATGACGACCAGGCGGTTGGCCGGTTCAATCCGCCGCCAGCACGATAAGCATGTCGCTTTCGGCATAGGTGGTCATCTCGGTGCGAAGCGGATTGACGACGACGCCACCGAGGTTCCTGACATCGGCATCGCCCGTCCGCTGGCGGCGGTGGCCGATGGCGATTTCGCCGCGGCGAAGGGCGGCGAGCGCTACGGTGAAGAAGTTCACCGGCTTTGAAATATCGACATAGTCGCTCATCGGCCGCATGTAGATCTCGGAGCCTGCCTCATCCAGAAGCTCGTCGAAGATCGCCGCCATGGATCGTTTTCCGATGCCTGGGCGAGCATCAGGCTGACCAGCTTGTTGCTGACGACGAAATCCTCGGCGCGGGTGACTTCCGCCAGCTCGCGGTTGCGCACGTCGATCATCTCGCTGACGACGCTGACATGCTTGCCGGCCTTTTCGCCGATCTTGCGAAGCTGCAGCAGGGTGATCAGCGTGCGGGTATCGGCCGATTGCGCCATCATGCTGTCGCTGTAACCGAGAACCAGGACGTGGTCGTAGGACGGGATATCGAGTGCATCGAGCGCAGAGCGGCTGGCAGTGTCGATGACCCGGTGATCGACGGCAAGCAGGGCCTTGTCGAGGTTGAGTGCGGCGATGTCGCCTTCGAATTCCGGCATGTCGGCGGCGATCGTCAACCGCGAGCCGGGCGCCACGTAACGGGCGAGCCTCGGTCGCGATGATCGGGCCACGGCGGTTCCAGCCTAGGATCAGGGTGCGCTCCGCAGTCTTGCCGCGCTTGACGATCGCCTTGATGGCACTCTTGTCGATGTCCATGTCGCCGCTCCAGGTTTTGATCGAGTCATCGTCTTCGGCGATGATGACAACGCGATCGCCGGCGACGATCACCTGGTTGGGATTGGGGTTGAGGCGGATGGCGCCGTCCTTGTCGCAGAGACCGATCAGCGTGCTGTTGTCGTAGGCGAGGACGGCATTGCCGAAGGATTTGCCGACGAGGTCGGGCTGTTCCAGCGTGTAGATTTCGCAGCCGTCGAAATCGAGCAATTCGGAATAGACGGCGCTGAGGCCGGCCTGGCGGCTGGTATGAACGACGATGCGGGCGATCAGGTCGTCGGCAAGCACCAGCTGCATTTCACCGCCGCCGACGATCCTTGCCACTTCGGCATTGTCGGCGTTGCGGATTTCGGCGGCGATCATGTATTTCTCGGGCCGCCGGTTCGGATCGTTGACGAGCGCCAGCACCGTCTTGATCACCTGCGGGTCGGCATCGTCACCTGCCGGTGACAATACGATGATTGACCGGGACGTCTGCGGGTTGACGATGCCAAGATCGTAGAGATCGGTCGGATCGCCGCTGCGGCAGATGATCCTGGTGTTCTTGCGGTCGGGCACTTTGGTGGCGATCTCGTCTTCCATTTCCACCTTGTCCTTGTTCGCCATGATGACGATGCGGGGATTGCGGCGGCTCTGGTTGGCGATGACGAGTTCCGAGATGACGTCGAAGATCGAGGGCGACCAGTTGAGGATGATCGTATGTTCGGTTTCGAGGACCCGCGAGCGGCCCTTGCGAAGGTCGTCCAGCTTGTCTTCCAGGCCCGACGAGATGACGCCGATCAGCGCGGAGAAGACGAAGATGCCGGCGATGGTGACCAGCAGCGAGACGCCGCGGAAGCTCCAGCCAAGGTCGCTGCCCATCGTGCCAGCATCCATGGTGCGCATCAGCGATTCCCATGCGCCTTCGACGAAGCCCATCGGCTCGCCGCCCTGTGGCGCGATACCGGTGATCGCAAGCAGGGCGCCGGCCAGTATGATGACAACGAGCGATATCAGCGCCAGCCAGCCGATCAGCGCGATCGCGCCGCCCGCCATGCTCTTGTCGAACCCGTAGCGCAGCCGCGCGCTCCAGCTTTCCCGGCTTTTCATCTTATTCCCCCGAAATATACCCGAGTACGAGATGGCAGGATTTGGTTGCGAAACAATTGAAGTGGCAGAGTTCTGCGGGGTCGCTGTGCGGGAATGACCCGCGAACCGTAAATATAGTCTTCGAATCTCTGCCGCCGCTGGTAAAAGATGCCGAAAGATCGGCGTTGCCCGCCTGCCTGTCACATGGCTGTCAAGCAGGAATGCTTATCGTCCGCCGCTTATGTTCGAACAGGGACGCATCGATGAAGAACCTTCTTTCCGCTTTCACCGCCCTCGTGGCCTTTGGCATGATCGCCGGCGCCGCCGAGGCTGCCGATCTCGTGCTCTATACCAGCCAGCCTAACGAGGACGCGCAGGCGACCGTCGATGGTTTCAAGGTAGCCAATCCGGGCCTCGACGTGCAGTGGGTGCGAGACGGAACGCCGCAGATCATGGCGAAGCTCAATGCCGAGATCCAGGCGGGCAATCCGGCAGCCGACGTTCTCCTGATCGCCGACACGGTGACGCTCGAGCGGATGAAGCAGGCCGGCCAGCTGATGGCCTACAAGTCGCCGGAAGCCGCCAATTACGACAAGACGCTCTATGATGCCGACGGCTTCTATTATTCGACCAAGCTGATCACCACCGGCATCATCTACAACACCCAGGCCGCGATGAAGCCGACCAGCTGGGCAGACCTTGCCAAGCCGGAGGCCAAGGGGCTCGTCACCATGCCGAGCCCGCTCGCTTCGGGTGCGGCTCTCATCCATGCGCAGACGCTTGCCGGCGTTTCCGGCCTCGGCTGGGACTATTACAAGAACCTCAAGGCAAACGGTGCGATTGCCGCCGGCGGCAACGGCGCCGTCCTGAAGTCCGTCGCTTCGGGCGAAAAGGCCTATGGTTTCGTCGTCGATTACCTGCCGATCCGCGAAAAGGCGAAGGGCGCTCCCGTCGAGTTCGTGTTCCCGAAGGAAGGCGTGTCTGCCGTGACCGAGCCGGCCGCGATCCTCGCCTCCACCAAGCATGCCGACAATGCCAAGAAGTTCATCGACTACGTACTTTCGCAGAAGGGTCAGGAAGGCTTCCTGAAGCTTGGCTACATTCCGGCCCGCAACGGCATGGCCGTACCGGCCGGCTTCCCGGCCCGCGAGACGATCAAGGTCCTGCCGATCAACGCCCCCGATGCGCTGAAGAACTCCGAGAAGGACGTCAAGGGTTTCGCGGATATCTTCGGTATCAAAGGCTGATATAAGCGCCTCATGACGCGACCTCAAAATCCGGGAAACAGCCAGCCACGCTGGCTGTTTCCTTTGTTGTAACGGTGATCTTCTGCCTGAGCGTATTGCCGCTCGGCCGTCTCGCCGCGACCGGGATCATGTCCGCCTTCCGGGGCGGGGCAAGCGAACTTCTGTCCGATCCGGGTCTGTGGCGGTCGGTCTACGACACGCTGCCGACTTCGTTTTTCGGCATGATCGCGGCCGTGATTCTCGGCGGTGGTTTCGCGCTGCTGCTGACGCTGTTTAACATCCGCGGCAAGGCCCTCCTCGGTTTCCTGTTCATGCTTCCAACAATGATTCCGCCGCAGGTGACGGCGCTGTCGTGGATCGGCATGACCGGGCCTTCGAGCGCCCTGCTCAAGGCGATCGGGCTGGCGCCGCCGCTCGGCTCGCCGCAGCCGCTCTATTCGATCGGCGGCATCGCGCTGCTCTACGGCGTGCAGAATGCCGCGCTCGTCTATCTGTCGCTGCGGGCCGGGCTGCTGGCGCTGCCGCGCGACGCGGTCGAGGCGGCAAGGCTTTCCGGGGCATCGTCCTTTCAGGTCCTGAAGGACGTCATCCTGCCCTTGTCGCTGCCCGGTCTTGCAGCCGGTGCGGCGATTGCTTTCGTGTCCTGCGTCGGCAATTTCGGCATACCGGCTATCCTCGGCATCCCGGCGGGCATCTATACGCTGCCGACACTCATCTACTCGAAATTCGCGGCTTTCGGTCCCGGCACGTTCGCGGATATCTCGGTCCTGTCCGCCCTGATCGCCATTCTGTCCGTCATCGGGCTGACGGTCGAGGCACGGGTGCTGCGCGGCCGCGACTATCGCGTCATCGGTCTGTCGGGGCAGGTCGCCGTTTTCCGGCTCGGCGGCTGGCGCTGGCTTGCGGAGCTGCTTCTGTGGTTGACGATCTTCCTGATCCTCGTCATGCCACTGATTGCCCTTGTCGCAAGTTCGCTGGCGCCGGCCTATGGCGTGCCGCTCAGCCCGGCAACGGTCACCATCAAGGCCTATGAGGAAATCCTGGTGCGCCAGGCGGCGACGCGTACCGCGTTCACCAATTCCCTCTCGCTGTCGCTGGCCACCGCCTTCGGTCTCCTGGTGGTGACGGTGCTGACCGGCTATTTCCTGGTGCGCAGCAACAGCCGCTTCACCGGCCTCATTTCGGCGCTGGCGGAAATCCCTTATGCGCTGCCGGGCATCGTGCTCGCAGTCGCCTTCATCCTGCTGTTCGCCGCTCCTATCCCGGTGATCGGCATTTCGATCTACGGGACGATCTGGATCATCCTGATTGCCTATTTCTCGAGTTTCTTCGCTGTCAGCCTGAAGCCGGTCGTCAGCGCCTTCCGGCAGCTCGATCCCTCGCTCGAAGAGGCGGCGCGGCTTTCCGGTGCGGGTTTCACGCGCCGGCTCGGCGACATTCTCGTGCCGCTGGTGGCACCGGCAGCGGGCGCCTCGGTGATCCTCGTGTTCCTGATCGCCTGCAACGAGCTTACCATCTCGGCGCTCCTCTGGTCGGCGGGCACCCAGACGCTCGGCGTGCTGATCTACAATCTCGATGACAGCGGCAGTTTCAACATCGCTGCGGCACTGTCCGTCCTCGTGGTCGTTATGGTGATCGCGATGATGATCGTGCTGGAACTGATGGCGAAACGTCTGCCGAAAGGTGTGGTCCCGTGGCGAAGCTGATCCTCAACCGCCTCTCCAAGACATTCGACACCGGCGGCCGGGCGGCCGTCAACGACGTGTCGCTGACCGTGCGCGAAGGCGGCTTCCTGGCACTGCTCGGGCCTTCCGGCTGTGGAAAGACGACGGTGCTCCGGATGATCGCCGGCTTCGAACAGCCGAGCGACGGCTCGATCCTGCTCGGTGAGCGGGTGCTTGCGGATGCGAGCGAGATGGTGGCGCCGGAGCATCGCAACATGGCGATGGTTTTCCAGTCCTATGCGCTCTGGCCGCATATGAGCGTCGCGGAGAATGTCGGCTATCCACTGAAGGTGCGTGGCATTTCGGGCGAGAAGCGGGACCGCAAGGTGAGGGAAGCGCTCGCTTCCGTGCGTCTCGAAACCTATGCGGACCGGCGCCCGGCGGATCTTTCCGGCGGCCAGCGGCAGCGGGTGGCCCTCGCCCGCTGCCTCGTCACCGAACCCGATGTCGTGTTGCTGGACGAGCCGCTCGCCAATCTCGACCGGCATCTACGCCAGGAGATGGAAGAGACTTTTCGCGAGTTTCACGCCCGGTCCGGCGCGACGATGATCTATGTCACGCATGACCAGGCGGAAGCGATGGCGCTGGCGACCGATGTCGCGGTGATGTCCGAGGGCCGGTTGTTGCAGGTGGCGACGCCGCAGGAGATTTATGCGCGGCCTGAAGGCCGCCTGGTGGGCGGGCTCGTGGGGCAGGGGGCGATCCTGTCACTACCATCACCGTCCGGTGACAAGCGGCTTCTCGACTGGCCGGCCATGCAAGGCATGCTGGCCGACGGCACGGAGGGGCCGCGCGCTGACATCCTCGTGCGCCCGCAGGACGTGGAGATCGCCGCCGAGGGCACCGCCGCGACCGTGCTTTCAGTCCTGTTCGAGGGCGAGCGTTACGCGCTGCGCCTTGGCCTGCCGGACGGGCAGACGCTACGCGCGTTCAGCCGCCATCCGGTCAAGGTCGGGGACAGGCTCGCAATCGCCATCCATTCCGCATGGCGTCTCTAAGCCGGCTGCCTTACTCAGCGCCGGAACATTGCCACCGGATGACGTGGCAGCCACCGGTGTTCTGGCGGCAGGAGCGGACAGCTTGAAATTCGGCCTCCCTGCGGCTGCCGCCCCAGCCGGAACCCCAGCCGTCAGAGCCCCTGGCGACAGCGCCGCAGCCGTTCTCGAACCAGATTGCGATCCGGCAATCGCTGGCGTCGCAATTCGACTGCGCGGTTCGCTCGGCGCTTCGGCGGGTTGCGTGACCGTAGGACCAGCCGAGAGCGCCCGTGCGCGGCGAATAGGCGATGGCACCAACGCTGTCAGCCATCGACTGGCCCGCACCGGCGAGCAAGACACAGAAGGACAACGATACCAGAATTGTGCGTTTCATAGAGAGCCCCCGGCGGCAGATCGTCCCCGATCAAAACAATGCCGCTGGCCTGAACGTCGCACCGGTTCCGCGTTTCTGCAACCGACTTTGCAAGTCGCCGGCAATAGGGACTTAAATTTCTCGATTCATTCCGTTTTAATAAGAACACCGGTGGTTAAGGTGGCCGCTGCAACAGGATGGATCGATGTCTCTACGTCTCGGCACCTTCAATATCGAAAACCTGATGACGCGCTTCGATTTCTCCGGCTGGCGCAACCAGCTGCGGCAGGATCGGGTGCTCAGGCTCTACGACGTGCAGGACAAGGCGGTCTACCAGCAGCTCGAACAGGCCCGCTTGATTGCCGAGACCGACGACACGCGGCAGCTCTCGGCGCTGGCGATCGCGGAGGCGGACGCCGACATCCTCTGCCTGCAGGAGGTCGACAACATGCCGGCGCTGCAGGCCTTCGAATACGGCTATCTCTACCGCATGGTCGGCAACGGCTACCGGCAGAAATATCTGGTCGAGGGCAATGATCTGCGCGGCATCGACGTCGCCGTGCTGATGCGCGAGGAGACCCGCAGCGGCGAGAAGATCGAGGTGCTGGACGTGCGCAGCCACGCAATGCTGACGTACCAGGATCTCGGCCTCTTCAACGCCGAACTGGCTCTCAGCAACCAGGCGCATGACAAGATCTTCAAGCGCGACTGCCTCGAACTGGAGCTGACGATCGGCGGCAAGCCTTTCTCATTATTCGTCGTGCATTTCAAATCGATGGGCAATGCCCGCGACGGCCAGGACGGCCGCACCGGCACCATGGCGATCCGCATGGCGGAGGCGAATGCGGTTCGCCAGATCGTCGAGCGTCGCTTCGGCAAGGGGCAGACCGCCGACAAGAGCTTCGCCATCTGCGGCGACATGAACGACTACCAGGAAAAGGTGCAGGTAATCGGCTCCCGGCGTGAAGGTTACCGGTTCGAACCGAGGCGCGAAGACGTGAGCGCGCTGAATGTCTTCACCGACGACGGGTTCGTGGTGAACCCGATCGAGCGGCGCGACGTGACGGATCGCTGGACGCTCTATCACGCACGCGGGCCGGAGGAGCAGCATCTCTGCCAGCTCGACTATATCTGGCTGTCGCCGGCGCTGGCCGAGCACAACCGGGACAGCGTGCCGGAGATCATCCGCGGCGGCCAGCCTTATCGGACCGTCTTTCCGCCGGGACAGGAGGTCGAGCGTTTTCCGCGCATCGGCTGGGACAGGCCAAAGGCCTCGGACCATTGCCCCGTCGTCATGTCACTGGAGCTTCAATGACCATCCAGACGATCAGCGGCTGGCCCGCCGAAAACACCGTATTCGAGGTCGAGGCTTTCGATCTTTCGGTCCTGCCCGGGCCGCATCCGATTTTCATCGACAACCGGGACGAGATCGACGCGAACTGGGAGCGGGAATCGGCGGCCAACCCGTATCTCTTCAATGGCCAGATGGTGCTGCAGAGCCGGCTTTCGTTCCGGGACGGCGTGATGATCGGCGAGGCGCACGTCATCCCCTATTCGACGCTGCTGTGGTGGCGCAAGCAGCCGGATCCGGGCGGCGCCTTTCACCTCTTCGGGTTCGCGGTGCCAGTCTCGTCCGATGGGGCAGTCATCGCCGTCCGGATGAGCGAGAGGACTGCCAATCCGGGCCAGGTGTATTGCGCGGCCGGGTCGCTCGATCTTCTGGACATCGTCGATGGCAAGCTCGATCTCGAGGCCAATATGCGCCGTGAAGTGCTGGAAGAAACCGGCCTCGATCTCACTGAAGCCAATGTCGATCCGCAATTCTTCGTCAGCCACAGCGGGCAGCGGGTCGTCGTTTTCCGCTTCTACCGTTTCGACCTCACAGCGGAGGAGGTGCTGGCGCGCATTGCCGACCACATGGTGCATGACGAGGAAAAGGAAATCGCCGGTGCGGTGGCGATCCGCTCGGCTGATCGCAGCGCGCATCCCTACAGTCCGCTGATGTTTCCGATTCTCGACCTGTTTTTCGGCAATTCGAAGGGTTGAACAGGGGTTGCTTTGAGCCGACCGGTCGGGCAGTTTGGCGCCATCGAAACACGAGGAGGTGTGGTTGGCCCGTCGCTACAGCATCTATGACGTTTTCACCGACAGACGGCTTGCCGGCAATCCGCTGGCAGTGATTCTCGACGGAGACGACCTTGCCGACGAGACCATGCAGGCGATCGCCAGGGAGATGAACCTCTCCGAGACGGTGTTCGTCCAGCCCTCCGCGAATGCCGCCTATGCTGCTCGCCTGCGCATCTTCACGCCGGGCAGGGAATTGCCGTTCGCAGGGCATCCGACTGTCGGAACGGCGGTGGCACTGGCCGAACTCAACCACGGGACGGAGCATGGCGGCGGGCAGGCCGATATGGATCTCGTCTGCGTGCTGGAGGAAAATGTCGGGCCGGTGCGTTGCGCCGTGCGGCTTCGCGCCGGCGAGGCGGGTTTTGCCGAATTCGACCTGCCGAGAAAGCCGGTGCAGATCGAACTTCCGCTCGACCGGCAAGGGATTGCCGATGCGCTCAGCGTCAAATCGACGGATATCGGTTTCGAGAACCATGCTGTCTCCATCTGGAGCGCCGGCGTGCCCTTCCTGATGATACCGCTGCACAATCTCGCGACGGTCCAGAATCTCGAATTCGATACGGCCTTGTGGGAAAAGGCGGCGCCTTTCGTCGAGGGCGCGCTGGCATCGGCCTACGTCTATTGCCGCAGCGGCGTGAATCACCAGGCGAAATTCCATGCCCGCATGTTCTCGCCCGACATGGGAATTTCCGAGGATCCGGCGACCGGCGCTGCCGTCGCCGCACTCTCCGGCGCGATCCGGCATTTCGACGCGCTGCCGGATGGCCATCACCCGGTGCTGGTGGAGCAGGGGTGGAGATGGGACGTCCGTCCTTCATCCATCTGCATATCGATGTGAAGGAAGGGGAGATCGCCAGAGCCCGTATCGGCGGTCAGGCAATCAAGATCGCAGAAGGCGTCTTACATGTTTGAATTCGCAGCCTTGTCGAAGATTGCGATATTGTGACGCACTAAGGCTTTGAAATTTTTCGTTTTTGCAGAGATCCGGGGTTGCTGCGTGGCTTCGGTGGCACAGGAAATCAGCTCTGTGGAACTTTTTGCCCGGTCAGGCAAATAATTTTGACCGAGCCGCTGGACAAGCCGAATGATCCCCTTTATACGCCCTCACACCGCTGGCGAGCACGCCTCGCACAGATGGTTCTTGGGTGATTAGCTCAGTTGGTAGAGCAGCTGACTCTTAATCAGCGGGTCGTAGGTTCGAGCCCTACATCACCCACCACTTTATCCTTTTGTCTCAATGGCTTAGGATGAGGTTTTGTGTCAGTTGCCAGATCACCGCACGCCCCCTAAATCACAATCACATCACATCGCTCCAAACTGTTGTTATTGGTTCTTTTTTCGTTCCTTGCGTTCACAATTTTGAGAACGTTGTGGATAACGTGATTTGGCGCACTGTCTGAGCGCCAAATCCTACGGCGCTTTAGCTTCTCACCACTCGTCCGCCTGCATCACCGTCAGCCGCCGCCAGCTCTTTTTCTTAAGCCAAGGTGCCTCGGACGCGTATTCGTGATCGTCCCGGTCGACAATCTCGATCTGCCAGATGTATTCGACTTCATCTTCGTTGAAGAAACCTCGTGAGCCATCTTTCTCGTCGAAGCTTGTTGCGTTCACCACGCGACGCATGACGGCGGTCTGAGCGGCGTCCTCCAATCCTTGGACAGCGGAGGTCATGAACACCTCTCCCAGTCCTGGGGCGAACGTCGTGCGGAAAAGGTCGTTGAGTTTGCGGGTGCGATCAGTCTTGTACATGTGCGGTTTCCTTAATGTTGAACCGCCCCTTTACCTAAAGCACTGATTCCAGGGTTTTCAAGAGCTAGCCCAATTCGAGGGCTCAAAAACATTTGAGGCCCGGTTACCCGAGCCTCGCCATGACCGCAGCCATACGCCTGATCTTGTCAGGCTCCGTTGTAGGCGAACCCTCGCTGCACCCGCAGGTGCGAACGTCGGTCGGACAGGACCTCGGTTCTCGCGATGCACTCTTCGACTGTAGCTTGCAGTCTATTCGCTTCTCAGGCGGTTCAGATCGCTCCGACGGTGTGGTCCCTTTTGAAGTCGCAAGGGCTGTAGACTCCGATGCCGATGGCTTTCTGCCCACCACGCTCGCCTCACCGAAGATCGTCCAGCATCAGAGTGAGAATATGATTGGCCCTTCGGCGGATTATTCAAAACGTCTTCAACGCCAGTCCCTCGAAATCGACAGAGGACCAGAGGTACTCGTCTCTACCTTCAAACGTCGCCTTATCACTTCTATACCGCAGCTCGTCTGCAACGCCGATATCTCGGAGGATCGCCAAGGTCTCGACGACCGTGTCGACATCCGACGCTGAGCAGTAGACGCAGACGAGGTCATGCCCGATTTTCTTCCGCAGCAGGCCCGTCGATTTCTTCACAGCCAAAAGCCTGCCTTCGACGGCCGCATCTTCGATCTCCTCCCACATCTGGCCGATATCGGGAACGGTGATGGGCACGAGCCACTTGCCAGACGACGCCTCGGCGGTGTCGCCGATAACCGAACGGAAGCCGGATTTTGAAATTGAGGGAAACCAGAGCATCGTGATCCTTGAAGACGTCGGGACGACTGATTGATTCTGGTGGTCTGCCGTGCATGATGCAACCGGGATAATGAGGGGGCCTACATGAAGAATATTGCAGAAAATTTTGGCGTCTCCGTCTTCGGGATTGCGACGTTTTTGCTGACGGTCGTCGCGGTCGTTGCAGTCAACCATTTCACAGGCTTCAACTTCTTCACGCTGAGCTTCTTCGTTGTAGTTCCAGCAGGTGCTCTGCTATGCGGCGCAGCGACCGCCAGCGGCTACTATTTCGGGGCACTTCTGTTTCACACGCGGCCGACGGTGCTCATCCTGATCCAAATTCTGATTGTCGCTGCAATCGCTCAGTTCGCGATTTACTATGGCGAATACCGGTTGTTTGATCTTGGTGACGGCCGGATGGCCTCCGATGTTGTCAGCTTCAGCCAGTATCTCGATATCTATCTGAGCCACACCAGTCTCCGGATCGGCAGAGCAGGAACGAACACGGGAGACATCGGTGATTACGGCCGCGTTCTCGCCTTTATCCAGTTCCTTGGCTTCGTCGTTGGCGGGGTTTCCGTCTGGCTCATGCTGCGGGTCTACCCGGTGTGTGAGCGGTGCGGTCGTTACCTTCGTACCATCGCCAAAAAGCAGCAGCTGTTCTCAACACAGGAAGACTTCGCGCGATATTACGACAACCTGTTTGAGGTGCCGGTCGACGGCCCTCACTTCGCCCAGCTGATGAAATGGCAGCCGGGAAAAGGCGAGAAGATCGTCAAAGGGACGGTTCAGGCTGAGACAACTTTGAGAGGCTGCCCACACTGCCATACGCAGCGCATTTCTCAGGAAGTTAAGGTCCGAGGTGACAAAGAATTCCGTGACGTCCCTCAATTGACCAGGCACATCCGTATACCTGACGGTATCGACCTAAAGCCGATCCTTAGGGCGGTTTGAGATGGGACGGCTAGAGACCGACCTTGAGTTTGCTCGTACGAACGCAATTTCCTTCACGATATCGAACGGCAAAAAGCTCCACTATTTCGACCACTGGCACACCATCAAGGTTGTCTTATCGGACTACGAGCTAATCCGCGCCGTCGGAGGTATGGAGCAGGATTTCGAAAAGAGCATCTTCGCAGAGTTTCAGGGCGACGACTGGAAACCGAGAACCAAAGAAGGCTTTGAGAAATACAACGAGCTTCGATCGGGCAGATCAAACCTGCCCCAGGACGAACAGGTTACAGCATAACTGGCATAGGACAGATCGAGCGAGACACGGTGGTCTGTGCGCACGTTCGCGATCCTAACCGTACGTCGTCAGGCCGGGATGATACGACTTACGAGAAGTCCTTTCGGGACGTAATCGTCAACATTATTAGTTCAGACGAGAAGGACGCGGCGAACGCCGGTTCTCTGTTCTTGTTCAAGGAAGATATGGGAGACCTAAGACCCGGCCAAGACAACCTGCACCTGACGCTCTACATGTCGGCGGTTGAGCTTCGCGACCTGGTCGCAGAGATTCGTACGAGTAGGATGAGACCGCAGCTTCAGGTGGTGGCGCTCGTTTCGGTTTATCAAAGCGAAGTCGAAGCCGGACTGAGAGACTGGCACCACCCCAGACCTT
This sequence comes from Neorhizobium sp. EC2-8, assembly GCA_045291535.1. GTDB lineage: Bacteria > Pseudomonadota > Alphaproteobacteria > Rhizobiales > Rhizobiaceae > Neorhizobium. The sequence continues at coordinate 737,607 of CP147996.1, forward strand.
CCTCCTGCCACATGAGAGCTACGCTCCTGCACGTCTCATGCAAATCCGGTTCGGTTTCGATAAGCCGCAGACGTTGGAGACGTTCGACCTTCCGGAGCCGGTCTCACAGCCCGAGGTTCTGGTTGGGGACGTCAGGCCTAAGCCGTCGCAATCGGCGGTGTCGACCGCGAGCCTAAGAAGCATTAAGATCGCGCTCTGGATTATCGCAATTGCTAGTGTGTTGAGGCTACTAATCAGATGATGATCACCAAGCTAATCAACGACGCAATGCCCGCTCTTAAAGAGATGGGCCGCGATGCGATCTGTGATCGGCTGCGGTTGAAGTGGCTGCCGACCGACAACGAAGACGGCGTTCGTGAGATTGAAAGCTTCCTGGGCCTTTCAGAGACCGAGCAGACCGACCTCATCCAGGCGGCTGATAATGAGCAGGCTGAATGGTATATCGAAATCCTGACGTCGAGAGCGATGTATGTTCCGGCAGTCGACCGCAACCCCGGCTCGATCACAGTTGAGAAAGTCGCGGCGTATCCAGATCGATATCAGTGGTCGCCCGGTAACTGACGGTCGACAAGAAGTGTTGACATCCCAGCAAATGAGAACGAAATAGGAACATATTCCGTTTGGACCGGAGTGTGGACCTCTGAAACACCGAAGAGGCATCGACCTCACTCGCATGCCTGATCCTCCAGTGATTGTCGACCGACCGAAGGAAGTCGGTGACCTCTACGATATCGCCGGTCGTTCGCCGATTTGAGCGGATGGGCGCTGATCGGTGGTCGGTGTGCCCGATGCGAAAGAGAGGGTTGGATTGATTGCGACTGGTTGGAAGCAAAATATCCAAGTGTCACGATAAGCGATCTTGCGCCCAAGCTCCGGTGCCGGAAGTGCGGTCACAAGGGCGGCAACAGGTGGATACTGGGCAAGCCTCCTCGATAACTCATAGGTTCTAAGAAGGTATAATTCGTAGAGCCTATCCGTTATAATGGAATATCACGAGCAACACTGTTACTAACTTGGGGCAAAATCGGAAAGCTGCCCCAAGTTAGTAACAGTGTTGGGGTTTAATCCACATATTTTTACTGAAAAGTGAATTTGGTCGTTGATTCTATAGATCCGATTAATAAGTTCGTAACGAATCTTACTGCAGATTGTGCGTGTTGATTGAAGAAGGAGCCTGTCATGAGCAGCATTTTCACCAGCCGCGATCCAGCCGGTGTTGTAGTCGGTCAGACGGGTGCGATTTTTGCGGTGCTGGCTGCGGGTGCGATGTCGGCTCACCAGCAGGGCATTGCAGCGATGCGTGCTGCTCGCGAGTCACACAACTCTCACCAGCTTCGCTATCAGCTCGGTCAGGCGATCCATCATTGCCAGTCGGTCATGGATATCGCCGTCGCTCAGGCGAGTGAGATCGAGCAGCTGAAGGCTGAGAATGCTCGTCTCCGCGCAGCTTCGGCAACGTACTTAGCGGCCGCTCGCCGGAAGGCTGCATAATGGATATCCACGAAGCTTTGGACGCATGGACGGCCAAACGGCTGACCGTAAAAGAATTGTTTGTGGCGACCGGCTTCCGTTCGATCAGCGGCATCTACTGCGAAGTCCTGTATGACCTCCATGACATCGAGAATGAAAGCGAATTCAGCATGGCTGTCGAGATTTCCAACATGGACCAAGCAGAGCTGGAGGCGCATGCCTGGGAAAAGTGGAACGACTTTCCAAAGGAAGAACCAGGCTATCTAGAAGCTTGCGTCCGGATGCTTCGCCACCAGATCGCCTGGATCGAGAAGCCATTGGCCGCCAGCTGAGTAAAGCGGCGGCCAATACGATCAATTGACGGCATAGGACGGTGGGGCAGTGTCCATTTTTGCTGCTCGGCAAGCCGTAATCCGACGCTCAAGGACCGTCTGCGTGTCCGGAGCAGGCTCTTCAACCTGGCCGACAGACCGGATGGCGGTGAGCGCGTTCTTCTCGCCCCTCAAGGCGGCAGCGATCCGTTGCTCACCAGTCTCTGAAATGTGCTTCAGCTGATCGTTACTCATATCGATCAGCCAACCTTGCTGGTCCGGTGTGAGCAGAGACAGATCGGCCTGGAGGCGATCTTCATCCGACATCCCAGCGAACATTTTCACCTGCAATTCGGGTGACAGCTTGTTGATGTACTCGGCAGCGTTTGCTTTTCCACGCTCCAGGTCGCGTGCTTCGACGATCTGGCTCTCGTCCGGCAGGGCTGCGGCAAGGTCCTTGATCGGTTCAGCTGGTGCCTCTGCGCCGCCGCCAAACAGGCGTTTAATCATCTGCTCGATGTAATCAAAAATGTCGCTGCCGCCTGAAGCCCGGCTGCGATGATATCGACGATGGCCTGAACCATCATTGCAAGTGCTGCGAAAAATCTTCCCATTTGAAGCTCCCTTACTTCTTATTGTTTTGAGAGCTTGATGATCGTTTTCGGCGGCGCTTTGAACAAATCCGCCGACAGCCATAAGAATATTTTGTTGACGCGATCAGGTAAACCCTAGCATCTCAAAATCGCTGTGAGATTTGTTCTCACAAAATACTTGTGGCCGATATCGATCCATCAAATCCTTGTTCTTGGGAGCGCTTTTGCTCTCCAAAAAACAGGGGAAACACCATGTTTCAATATTCAAACTACATGTCATCGACGCAGGTACGCGACATGCTCAATCACAGCCTGAATTGGCTGAAGATCGCAGGCATTGCTCCGACCGTTGCCGACGCTGCACGTCTCATCAACAAGGCTCCTCGCACTCTGGAAGCGTATCGAGCAAAGAGCGACCCTCGTCAGATCGGTGCCGACGATCTCCTGAAGCTGTTCGCTGAAGCAATCTGGAATTTCGGCCAGCTGCCAGCCGATCCGATCATGCCAATCACCGTCTTTGACGAAAGTGGTCAGCCGGTCGTCCGTGTCCATTCCATTCACTCGGCGTCGTTTATCGCCGGTGCCAAACGCGGCACCGGCTACTACGAGATCAACGACGGTGTTTATGTCCCGTACTATCTCCGCGATCTGCCAGAGCGGACGGTTCGCAAGAGCCGGTTGCGCAGGCTGATGTTCTCAGGCGCGGTGAACTGCGACCAGGCATGCAAGGCGCTGGACTGCTGCGAGTATGCTCTCGTCGCGATGATGCTGGACGCGCCGTTCGTCGACGTAGCAGCTCCGGACGAAAAGGGTCTGCGAGTCTTGGAAGCGATGGCAACCGTGAACTTGGGAGAGGCGGCATGAACGGCACGATCGAACGCGAATATATTCACTTCCAGCGCGTTGCTGGAAGTGACCAACTCATCGAGCATCGTTTCCGCTCGACCATGGAATGGCCGAAAACCGGGCGGCTATACGCCCATGCCAACGACCCCGAATCCGTCGAACGCTGCAAACGGTTTGCTCTCCGGACCACCGAGGAACGCGCCGCAGAAAAGGCCGCAGCCGACGCCCGTCACGAGCGGTACCGGGTCAAGCAGACCGAGACGCCCGCTCTACACGTCGAGGAACCCGCCCGCTCGGCGGCGCTACACACTTCGACCGAGCCTGGCTTTCCAGGATGGTGCGAGCTTTTCGTAGAACGCCGACATTTGTGCCTGCCCTGATCCGTCCTGACCTATCACAGCTGCCCCGACGTACTTATCGAAAATTGTCCAACCCTCAGGGTCAATGAACCAAGACAACTTCGACAAGGCGGAAGCTAACTGACGTTCAGAATTGCCTCCATTCTTCCGCTTGACGAGCATCGGTGTCATCTTTGACAGAGCGGCCAAAGCCAGCGCTCGTGTGAGTAAATCCTTGGAATGAATCTCCGGACGTGGCGACTTCATGAAAATGCCGACGACCTGCTGTGCCTGGCTGTCTATTTCGTCGGAAGGGATGTTGCGCGACACGGAGTAGGCCCGCGCAATTCTTCTGAGGCTTGTGCTACAGATTGCCGACACTCCCGGTTCCGAGGGATTGCCATGATCGTCGATTGCTCCTGTCAGGCGCAGGAAGCCGTAGTCCGAAGAGATCCACCATTTATAGTCATCGATGACCGCCAGTAGCGCGAAATCGTTATTTTGCATTCGGTGCACCCGGTTTCCGATAAATTCGAAGCAATGTGCTCCGCACCCTCTAGCTAAAGGGATTGGCTGCGGAGGTCGCGAACGTACCGAAAAAGCTTTGCTTGGTGACGCGCATCAGCAAGCGCATCATGTTTCTCGTTTTCGTTTTGCTTCTCGACAGGAAACTGGCTTGATCGCGTGGCGTCCCAGGAAGAACCTGTCGCCCCCATATACATCGCCTTGATATCGACGGCTCCGATGCCGAAAGGGTTCTTCTGTGAAAAGTGAAGGAAATAATAGTTTACAAACGCCCAATCAAAGGGTGCGTTAAAGCCCACAAAAATCGGCTTTCCGCCTCCGGAATGGGTGGCGAGCCATTCGTCGAGGCGGCGCATTGCCTCTTCAGGGTTTGTCCCGGTTTTCCTCAGGCGGTCGAGATCGAACCCGCTGACGGCCATGGCCTCGGGGATGAAGTTCTCGCTGATCGGCTTGAATTCAATGTAGAAGCTGATGTTGGGATCATCGACCAGGCAACAGCCGAGGGAAAGCATGCTGTAGTCCGGAGGAATTGGACCCGCTGCCTCGATGTCGACGGAGATAAAAACTTCTTCACGTTTTCCAGTCATGAGATCACGGGCTCCACGTCAACGAGCGGCGGACGGACCTCAACCGACGTCCAATGGTCGTAAAATTCGCGCTGCCTGTCGGCGGCTGTCGCTTCATTCGACCAGTGGTATCCAGCATAAGTGGTGATGTCGAAAGGCAACCTTTCACCCTTCATTGTCGTAACGATAGTTGGTAACCCGCGACCAAGGGCATAGCCCAATTCAATGAAACAGTTGGGCCTCGAACCAGTGATATCGGCGATCACGAGCTGGCAATGATGCAGTTTGGCGAAGATATCCCCGTCGATACGAGCCTGGTCTACTGACTGCTTACCATCCACCACGAGCAGCTTGTAGCCAAGACATCCTTCAACGACAGGTTTTACGACAGCCTCAAAGAAATCGTCCACAGCCTTAAAGTGCTCGTGCGCGGGGTCGAGAAGCCGCACTGCGAAAGCCTTCGGCCGCTCAAGAGCTTCGAGAAGCGCAATAAAGTCCTCAACCATTGCTTTGATGTCTGTCTCGGTTGAGAAGTTAATTCGGTTCAACCAGCCATGTGAATCAAGGTTGCCCGTGGTTTGAAACAAACGCTTTGTGTTGTTCCGTCCCAAGCCAAAGTCATATACTCGCTGAGCGCCAGTTGTCTGAGGGCGCAGCGGGATGTTTACCGGTACGACCGGCTTACCGTTGCCAGCGTAGATGTTCGTAAGGAATAGAACGCCTTCGTCGCCGCCGATGGGGACCAGGATGTCTCCCCAGTGAGCTTGGGTTTCCATCCGCTTGCTTGCCATATTCCAGAATGACGCATTGTCGATCTTGACCCTGTCAGATCTCCGCAGGCGATCCCACATCGCTCTGTATTGCTCAGGAACCTGAGCTTCCGACTTATGGTGTTGGACTGCTACAGCCATCACGCCTGGAACGTCCGAAGGACGAAGAATCTGGTTTTGATCGAGTGTTTCCCAGACCAACCAATCAAAACACAGCGGCTTTCCATCTACCGTACGGATTGGCTCCTTGTCGACGGGCACAACGAAGTTTGCTCCAAGCTTCAGAAGTGCCTTCACCAGGCTCGTTACGAAGTCCCGTGCCAGATCGACGTTGCCGGACGACGCGAAATCGATTTCTTCCGAAATCCTTCCGGTGATGTGAATGCGGCGGCCGAACAGAGGTGACCTTGGCATCACTTATCCTCCATGACAGGTGAGGGTGCCATCGCCGACGCGACATGCAGCAGAAGGCTTACGCTCAGGGGATGGCTCGGAAACGCAGCCGCCAATGCTTGCGGATAGAGCCTGGTACGAATGTCAGAATACGTCCATGTCGGCTGACCGGCGCGAGGGCCGGTGACGGCAACCAGTTTCGCCAAGTCGTCAGCAGATGGGCTCAGAGCGGCAAGGTCGCTGCTGAAAAGAGCTCTCCGCTCTTCCGGCGTAGGTCGCGAAAAGGCGCGAACAACAGCTGCTCTCCGCCGTAGCGCTGGATCGAGAACAGAAAGGCGGTTCGTGCAAAGGATGACGAGAATACGCCCGTTGAACCGGCGTAGATCGTCAATGTGCTGGATGAGCGTGTTGACCGCGACCTTGTCCTCGTGGTGACTATGTTCCTGCGACCGATTGGCGGCGAGGAGTCACCTTCGTCTATGATCAGGATCGCCCGCTTGTTCTTGCCGACCGCCTTGATCACTTGCTGGAAGGCTTGGGAAATAAGTGTACCCATCTCGCCGACCATGCCGCTGCCGCGCACACGATTACTCATCTTGAACAGCGTCGCATCCTCGACACGCGCCTCGGCCACTAAGCGGTTGGCGATTGTCTCCGCCGTCGCGGTCTTCCCGGTGCCAACGTCTCCATGAAAGATCGCGAAAGGGTATTGCTCTTGAAGCAATGCCCCGAGGTTCAACTTGCCATGGTGAAATTTCGTATTCCAGGCAGGGAGGTCGCTGGAATTCAGCAGAAGGCGGAGCTGAGCATGCACCGCCTGATATCGTTCGTCGAAGCCGATAAGCGTCTTCGCCTTTTGAGCGAGACCATCGTCGGGGAGAGGCAGTTCGGCATCAAACAACGACGTCTCGCTCAAGACCAATCCTCCCGGCGCATGCCCCAGCCGTTACTGGCATAGTCGCGGCCGCCGGTGCTTGTCAGGGAAGAATGGCTCGTATCGACCGAAGTGAAGCCCCAGCTGAAATTAAGCCGACCACGAAGCGATTCAAGTGCGGCGCTAGTAAAGCTGTCAGAACGGGTCATCACGATCCTGATCTCGGACCCCGGAACCTCTGACCAGCGTACGCCGCCGGGTCGTGCAGACTTTAGCGCTCCGGTATTCTCATCAACGTGATATTTTACCGCTCTGATCTCCTTGCCGCCGAACATTTGCGTGACGCCGACCGCCTTCAAATACCCGTTCACGGCCAGAAGTTCGACGTCCGCACCATTTTCTGATGCCTCCTTTTCCGTCATTGCACGGCTGCTGGAGGCGATCATCTTGAGATCGGTCGTGAATTGGCGGACAACGATGTTGATATCGGTTGTTGTATAGCTGCCGGTGGCGGACGCGGTACGCGTGACAGACATGAGTCAGGCCTCCTCGACCGAAAAGCGATTGCCAAAAACTTCCTTCCAGGTCTCGTCGTCGTCCTCGGCCGAGGCGTAGTTCGCATCTTCCCAGGATTGATCTGCTGCCTTGACGATCTCTTGGCGCTCTGCCTCGGTGATGCGCGACGTCACGTTGTTCTCGCCGTTGACCGGATCGAGAATAACGACCGGGTCGGTGAAAGTGCCCTGAACCCCAGTGTTTTCCGGGAAGCTGATTTTCTCTTTCAGCCCGGACTGAGCAATATAAAGGAGAAAATCGCGGAATCGCTTCTCGATGCTTTCGGTCGCCCCGTATTTCGCGAGGACGTGAGCCATAATCAGCTCGACGTGAAAGCCTTTGAGCGCTGACAATTCAGCATGGCGGCTCCAACGCTTACCCATGCGGACAAGCGTTCGGAAATGACGGTCAGTGTCCTTGCGATCCTTGATGAACCTCAAGTGGCCCGGCGGGTTGGTCTCGATCTTGCCGCCATCACGGTCGAACTGCCAGCCATAGCCCGGACGGTAAGGGTCTTCGACGACGGGTACGATGTCGACGCAGAGGCCGCTGCCCACGAACTTCACGGTGGCGGCCTTGCGCTGGATTTCGAAGTCTTCGACTGATTTTGATGGATATGCCGAAATCAACGCAGCGTGGATATCGTCGAGGAGTTGCTCAAGCGACTCCTTATCGGGGTCTACACCGGCAACATAGATTACCAGGTCAACGTCAACCGGGTCCTGACTGGTCTTCTTCAGGATAGTGAATTTGGCGAACGATCCGGCCTTCAGGACCTTCGTTATCTTGATATCGGCCCGGCCTTTGAGCGTTTTGCCCAATTCGGAAACCAGCCGATCAACCTGCTCATGGTACTCTTTACGCTTGTCTGCGGGCAGGCGGAGAACGTTGTGGTCATAGTTCAAGAGGGCGGTATTGGTCAGCGGCATCGAAAAATCCTTTCGGAGGCAAATTTTTAGCCCGGTGCGTCTGGTTTCCAATCGCCCATCTTAACTTGGCCTTAACTATCCGTAATATTGTATTGCCGACTGGCGACCGCAAGAGGCGGTTTACAAAAAGACATAAAAATCCCCAGTTATAAACTGGCGAGTTGGGAGTTGTGATGCTTGGCTCAAGGTTGCGGATCGCCCGAGCTGCGATGCGGCTCTCGCTTCGAGAGCTGTCTGAGCGCATCTCGGGTCTGGTCAGCCCCAGGCCATCGGCAAGTACGAACGTGGCGAGGACATTCCCAGTCCGCCCGTCTTGAGGGCCCTATCAGTCGCCTTGGGCGTCAGCGTCGCTAACCTGGAGAGCGAAGAGCAACTCACTCTCGAAAGTGTCGAGTTCCGCAAGGGCATGAACTCTGCGAAAGAAGAAGCGTCCGTCCAGGCTAAGGCCATCACTCTTTTGCAGCATTACCTTGAGATCGAAGCGATCCTTGGATTGGAAAGCACGGATTGGGAAAAGCCACGCGGTGTTCCATTCCCTGTGAATGACCTTCGGGACGCGGAAGACGCGGCCAGATCGGTTAGGGAGGCTTGGAGCCTGGGAAACGATCCGATCCCGCGTCTGGCAGAGCTGCTCGAAGAGCGAGGGATCAAGGTCTTGTCTGTCGATCTTGACGACATCGACGGGCTCGCGGCCCAAGCACCTCGGAGAGACCGTGACCCTGCGCGAGTTATCGTCGTCAAGCGAAACACCTGGTCGGAACGGAAACGCTTCACGATGGCCCATGAGTTGGGTCACATGGTTTTAGGACTGACGACCAGTCTGAACGCTGAAAAGGCGGCACATCGGTTTGCGGGTGCGTTTCTGCTACCGGCAGATATGCTTCGTGCGGAGGTGGGGACCACGCGATCAACGATCAGCCTCGGCGAACTTGCAGCATTGAAGCGACGCTACGGCGTTAGTCTCCAAGCATTGACGTATCGCTGTCGCGAGCTTGGTATCATCTCCGAGGCGACGTTTAGCGAGCTGTTCAAGGTATTCGCGGAGCGCGGTTGGAGAGCGCCGCCTTTCAAGGAACCTGAGTGCATGCCGGAGGAATATGAACTGCCGCGTCGATTTGAGAGGCTCTGCCTCCGCGCATACAGCGAAAAGCTCATTGACAGCTCCCATGCCAGCGAGTTGCTCGGAACATTCGAAGGCAATTTGAGACAACGCCTCTCGTTCGATTGATTATTTGATACCTTTAGCAGAATGGGCCGACATTTGGCGATTACCCCAGCTGTGCTAATCAATGCTCGGCGATAATCGCAGGACCGTCTCGCTCCTCTGGAGACGGCATTTTTTGATTGAGTGCAACTGCATCAACCCTTCTGGCAGATAATCAAGAAGCTTCGAGGCCGAGCAGGCGATCAACCTCTTTCGCCATTTCGACAAACTGTTGAGCCAGATCCTGTATTTCAGGATGATCTTTGACTGCTCCAGTCGGTGACTCCAGAATGAGCCGTGCGCAATATTCCTGGCCCCAGTAGCGTTCGGCTAGCGGCTTGTGCCAAGTCCAGTAATTCGATTTTCGACCGCCGGGGATGGTTGAAACCATGTTTTCCAAGGCCGCCCGGCCCGGCGATGCGTAATGTTTGTCTCGATCTGGAAGCTTGTGAACGTCCGGGCACCTTACACCGAAAAAGACGCCGTTCACCCAGTCGGTGCCTGATTCAAGGGCGAGGTGGCAATTGGTAGGCCAAGATGGTCGTCGTAGACCAAAGGGGACCCATTTTGCCCACAAACACTCCGATATCTTTGGTTCATAGCCCTCGATCGGGCAGGACGCCTCGAAATCCAACTTGACCTTATTTCGCACCTCATCAAGAAGGTGGTCGCCGATTTCGTCGAGGATTCTGCAGTGCAGCGCTTCTTGAGACAACAGAATGCAGGCGATGGCTTTTCTACGCTTCGGGTCATCGAACTCTGCGCTGACGGCATCCTGAAAAGGCTTATCTGCAGCGTTTTCCACGTATTTGCCTCCGAATTCGATTTCAATGTATCGTAGGAAGTCAACGACAAAAGACTTTGGTGAGGCGGCTTTGATATCATCGATCAAGCCGTCAAGGATTTTGTACAGGGTCGGCTGACTTCGCTCTCCATGGAAGTAGGGGACGCGTATGGTCTCCTCGCTTGCCGTCTGAGCAATTTGATCCGAGAGGAATACAAGCACGGGCTTCCTGCCGCGCAGGTCAGCCTTCAGTTCTCCCAGGTAATCGCCAAGTTGGTTTTTCTGCTGAGCGGCCCAAGGCTTGTTTTCTATTCCGATTACGCAACGATGCGTTTCGATTACGATGTCGATCCGGCGCTTGGCGCGGGTTAGCACTTCCCGGCGTATCTTTACCGCATCAAGTCGGTTGAGCCGGGGATTCCAATGGCGGAAAGCAAGCCGTTGAGAAACAGTAGACCCTGCCCATGAGACCCCGCAGGATCAAACAGCTCCGCGATGACGCGGCTCAACGTGTTCTCATCGGGATTAAAAATCGAGAACGGCGAAAATAGTGTCGCGCCGTAGAGATCAATCCCCTCACGTACCGCTGATAGCCCGGGTAACATCCTGTCGAAGTCATCGAGACATGTCGCCAGCGAGACGTGTACTAAATCCGCATCCATGCACACAGTCCATGATTCATTGATTGTCCTCTTGGTTCAACTTTTCCGTCTTGGCTCCATTATTGAAGGCGACAATCTGCCGACTTTTGCGGGACGCCTTTCATTAGGGGACCCTTTGGAATAGAATGCAGGCTTATAAGCTAGCCGGAAATGCCACCAGCTCAGGCGGCTCGACGGCCGCCAGCATCGCGTTTCTTCGCGCTAGGGTCTCCCGATATTCCTGAGCCTCGACATCCTTGAAGAACGGCGCTCCAGGAGCCAACCTTGTGACCGCGCTTTCAACCTCGTCGATCGACACCCGGAAGAATTCCTTCCGGAAGTTCTGGGCATTGATGCGGGTTTTCTGGAACTCGTTGTGCAGAGCCCGTTCCAGCGCCGGAGCGTCGTCACTGTAGATGATCGCGTGGGTGTCAAAGACGAAGGGCACGCTGGCGTCACCGAGTTCGCGAACGCGGTCTGCAGGATCCAGGCGCCTGGTCAGGCCGATCTTCACGACCTCGTCGCCGAAAGATCCAATGTTAGAGATGATGTAGACGTAGCCTGACCGGGTCTTTTCAGCCATTGCCTGGGCCCGCTCGAACTTGGCATGGGCCTCAGCAAGGTCCTTCTCCAGCATCTGGATTTTCTCGTTGTATGCACCAAGCTTCTCCGCTGTGGCCTTGTTCGCATCCAGCTTGGCCTTGTCGAGCAGGCGCTGGTATCGGTTTTCCTCTTCTTCGGCTCGCTCCATGTCACGGATAAATTTCTGCTCCTCGCGGGCGGCACGGGCCATCTCGGCTCGTTCCTCTCGTTCAGCCTTCAGCTTTTCGCGGTATTCATGGGTCAGCTGCAACTCGACCAGCTTCTGACGGAGGTACTCGTCAGTGATCTCGATGTCGTTCGTGGCATTGAGGTTGTCGATCTGCTGTCGTGCGTTGACAATGCGTTTTTCCATGGCGTTCGCGTTATTCCATCGAACGTTGGCCACGGCGGCGTCGCACTCGTTGTTGAACGCCCGAAGGGCGAGCTTGACGTTGCGGTTGTTCATCGTCTGGCCTTTGGCCTTGCTGCCGCTGACCGTCCACTCGGTTTTCGCGATCGCCGCAGACTTATTCGAAACCATCCGCTTCTGGACTTCCCGGGTTTCGATGATCGCCTGCTTGTACTGTTCGCTGTCGCTATAATCGAAATGGGGCTCGTAGACGCCCAACTCCGCGAAGGCCAGTTTTTCATCGAAGATCGCGACCTCTTTGGCGAGGCGGTCGAAAACCGTCTTCTTATCGGCGTAGGAGCTGCGCAGTTGAGAGATGTCGTCGGAGATCGAGCTCGCTACCAGCTTGAGGCGCTCTACCTCGGCCTCCTCGCTGACGATCGAGCTGTAGCGTTGCTCCAAGCCGGTCGCCTTCTCTTCCGACGCCTTAACGCGAGCTGACCGCTTCCATGCAATGACCGTCGCGATGATTGCCCAAACAGGCATCCCTAACATGAAAACTAAAACTGCAATCTGCCCACCAGTCATGTCGAATCCCCATACACCCTTGGATGCGGAGGCTATTTAGATTCAGCTCTTTTGCAAGCATGTGTTGTGGGTAGGATTAATGCCCGACGCTGAGGCTTCCTAGCGAGAACCCGTTGTGCGGGATGGCTGAGATATCTCCTGGAAATGCCCGCCTACCGTTCCGGTGGATCTGTTTGGCAATCCATTGCCGAAGAGCAAATAGGCGGCGGCTTTGTTTCGGCCGTTCAATCTAAGCATCCGTCTTTTTCTGCTCGTCCATCAAGTGACAAAGCGTCTCACATCGAAATGGCTGTACCCTCTGGGCGAGGCAAGGGCTGACCATCCAATGGACTGAAGTGCTTGCGACCGATTTTGATCCGGACGCTTTTGCTGCGCGACCCTCTGGACTATCCCGAAACCTGGGAAAATAGCAGCGACAGCGGGCAGCGACGCCAACTTGAGATTAAGTGCTCGGGCAGCGGATCCATCTAATTCTTTTCTTGAGCAAAGGAGTTTGCGAGACTTCCAGCGAATTGGGCGCAAGAGCGTTTGAAAATCTGACATCTCGTGCGAATGGGGCGGCGGTACGAGATTTTTTCGAAATGACCGTGACCCAGACAACCTGGGTGATATTATTTGCTAAAGCACAGCTGCACTGTCCGAAAAGCCTGAGTATTAATAGTTGCAGATAGTTGACTCTGGCGCTTGCAATTGCAATCCCGGGTACGGGACGAATAATTTTCATGGGTCGCGTTTCCGCGCGGGTTGGGGCGATAGCATTCAATGTCGGTTTTGCTACGGACAATTTCCGCGTTTCCGACAGGTCGAACAACTAGCGAGCTTTTTGCACTTCTAGATATTGATTTTGACCCTCGTAAACGCACAGAAATCTATGCCGAACTTTCGTCACTCAGCGAGGCGGGGAAGGTCAGCAAGGGTCGCGATGGACGGTGGCGGCCGGTCTCGACTTCCAAAAAGTTGGGTGTAGTTCCACCGCAGGGTAATAATCCCAAGGACGCAGCGGCCGAAGATCAACTCCTCCGGCCTGTCCATGCGACCTTCCGCAGTTCTTCAGCCAAAGCCACGGATCTGGAAACGACGGAAAGTGCAGTCTCGTTCGATCCAAATGCATTGCTGCGATATTACCGCTCCGCGCTGAGGTCCGATCCTCGCGGAGCGATCACGCAGGTTGAGGATCGACACGCGGTTGCTTGGCAGTTGTTCACGGGCCTCGGACCTCTTACGCCCGTTGAGGGCGAAGTTCTTACGATCTCGATCCCACTGGAAGATCTGCCGGATGAATTCCGCAAAGCGCTCGTCAAGCGGGAAGCCAACGAACAGACACTGGCTGTCGGCTGGCCGATCGGGATAGGCAAAAAGCAGGGCGTGCCGGTAGTCTGGCCGGTCGGGCTCATCAGCGCGGAATGGACGCGCTCGCCGACGCACCTTGAGGTGTTGATCGACACGGATGATATCGTCGCAAACCCAGACTGGATCAAAGGCTCTTCTCGCAGCGCGAACTGGAAAGAGGCCGGACTTCGAGAAGTGTTCACACAGGCCGAGGGGCTTGGGCTTCGGCAGGACGAATTTCTGGCCCGGCTCAAGGAGGCCGTCGTCGGGACTTTTCGCGGAAGCGTATCTGGCCAGCAGATGCGGATCGAGCTGGACCCCAACAATGTCGGTATTCACGATATCGCAGGGCTGTTTCTTCCAACCGACACGACTTTCACCGCTGGCGCCGTCCGCGATCTGGATGCCATCGCGACCTGGTCCCAGGAGAGACTGGCCGCCACGGCCCTTGCGCCGATTCTGGCTTGGAAGCACCGGCACCAAGGAGAGCAACCCCAGTCATCAATACGGGCGACCTAAACAAAGAGCAGATCGATGCAGTCCGGCAATCCTTGTCTTCTCCGCTGACGGTTGTCACAGGGCCTCCGGGGACCGGTAAAAGTCAGGCGATCGTCTCAATCGCCGCCTCGGTCCTTGCCGACGGTGGCAGTGTTCTGGTTGCCTCAAAAACCACCAAGCCCTTGATGCCGTAGAAAGCCGACTTGGTGGCATTGCTCCAAAAGCACCATTCCTAGTCAGGACGCTGGATCCGAACCGGGATATTGACCAGTCATTCGACGGGGTGCTTGGGCAGCTCATCAGCGAACCGACCAAGGGTGCGGCCGAACCCGACGTCGTCCTGCGCTCGAAGCTTTCGTCGCTCGCTCAGATCCGGACCCGCCTCTTGGACCAGATTGACGAGCAGTCTCGCATCCACAGCGCCATCGCTGAGCTTTTGGAGCGTATCGAGGCCGAAAACGCTAAGGTGGTCGAGCCGGTCACTGCTTTCGAGGCGCCTGTCCAGCGCGGGACCCTAAGTCGTCTGATCGACGCGTTCTTGAGAGCGATAGGGCTACGAAGGAGTTCGCTGGGCACCGATGATCCTGTCGGGGAAGCTGCGACCCTCATCACGTTGACTCGGCGCTTGGAGCAACTGCGCTCGGACTTGGCCAAGATCGAGATCAAAGGTGATCCCGTCGCGATCACGCAGGAAATTGGTGAGCTTTCTCGTGAGTTCTTGCCAAGGGTCCTTGCCTCGGCGGTGAACCTCACCGAGACAGACCGGCGTCGTTTGGGCGAAGAACTGGCCAACCTTCAGCTGGCACAGAGTTCTGGTCCTTTGCCGCAGTCGCTGGCAGGAGACGTGGTCGGCCACCGCCCGCTCTGGTTGGTTTCGGTCCTTGGAGCCGCCAAGCGCGTTCCGCTCTCTGAGAGCCTGTTCGATCTCGCCATTTTCGACGAAGCGAGCCAGTGCGATATCGCATCTGCGCTACCAATCTTCGCCCGCGCGAAGCGAGCGGTCGTCGTGGGAGATAATCGGCAGCTTTCCTTTATCAGTCGGCTCGGGATCGCTCACGACCGAAATCTGATGCAGGCGCAGAACCTTCCCATAGGCAAGATGGGGCGGTTCGCTCAGAGCCGCCGATCACTTTTCGATCTGGCCGATCTCACACCTGGTGCATCGAAGGTCATGCTCCGGGACCAGTATAGGTCGGCAGCGGATATTGTCGGCTATATCAATGAGCATTTTTACGGTGGGCAGCTGCGCGTCGCGGGCGATCAGGACAAACTGAAGGTTCCGAAGGGTGGGAAACCCGGGATTGAATGGTCCGATGTGCCCGCTCCGACCGCTCCAATGGTAGGAAACGTGAACAGCGCAGAAGTTGCCGCCATCACGAAGCGCCTCAAATTTCTGCTCGAAGACCAGGCTTATGTCGGCTCGATTGGCGTAATCGCTCCCTTCAGACCACAGGTCTACGCGTTAGAACAGGCGATCCTTGCGGCCCTACGGCCAGAGTTGATCGAGAAAGCCGAGCTTCGTGTCGGCACCGTCGACAGTTTTCAGGGGCAGGAGCGGGACTTGATCTTGTTCTCGACCTGCCTTGGGTATTCCAGCGCTACCAGTGCCGTCACCTTCGTTCAAAAGGACTGGCGTCGTCTCAATGTCGCCATCAGCAGGGCCCGGGCCGTTGCGCATGTGTTCGGCGATCTTTCGTATGCGCGGTCCGGGAAGGTGAGGAGCCTGCAAAGATTGGCCGCTGCCGCGACAGAGCCGAGAGGCCGGGTAGGCGAAGGCACTTTCGACAGCAATTGGGAACGTATCGTTGACGCCGCGCTCCGCAAGCGTGGCTTCAACCCAGTCCCTCAGTATGAAGTCGCGGGTCGCCGCCTGGATTTCGCGCTTTTTGGCAGCGGCAACATCAAGCTCGACCTGGAAGTCGATGGTCGCCACTGGCACTCGGACACCGACGGAAAGAGAAAACTTGCTGACTATTGGCGTGACCACCAGCTGCAATCACTGGGCTGGACGGTCCAGCGCTTTTGGGTGGACGAACTAGAAAGAGACCTGGAGAAATGCATTGACCGCGTCGCAGAACAGCTTTCCTAAATCGCGCCGCTATACCTACGTCGCTTTGGCCCTTGGGCTATTTTCTGCGGTGGCGGTGTGCGTCGCGCTGGTCCAGGTAAACGCATTGGAGCGGGACTACGGTTCGGTCCGGTCCGATATCCACCGGTTCAACACCGAACGGCAGGAAGCTCTCGGCCGACGCGATGGCCTTCTTTCGGAGATTTCTCAACGCAGCGTCGAAGGTGATGGTGTTCGCAAAACCATCGCCGACTTAACGGCCGACCGTGATCGACTGGCGGCGGAGATCAAGCAACAGACTGCAACTCTGGCAGATGGAGCCGCGAAGCTTCGAGCAAGTCAGTCGCAGGCCCAACAGGCGGCGGATACGATCGCTGCGGCATCTCAGGCCGAGAAGACACTGGCGACCCTTCGCTCCCAAAGCGCCGACATCGAGAAGAAGATTTCTTCCGATCAGTCCAAGATTGTTCAGATCAACAGCGATGTCGCCGACGCTGAGCGCAAGAAACGGGCGGCTGATGACGCGCTCGCTACTGTTGAGAAGACACGGCAGGATCGGGACGCGGAGATCAAACGGCTCAATGCCCAGATCGACGATCTTGACGACAAGCAGCGTCAGGTTGCTGATCTAACGGCTAAGCAGGCTGGTCTGGCATCCCAGATCACAAAGATGACGAAGGACCTTGCCGATAAGCAACGCGCTTCCCAGGATCTAGACGCCAGCATCGCCAAGCTCCAGGACGTTTCTGCCAAGGCGAAGGTAACGGCTGCCAAGACCGATGCAGATATGGCTCGCCAGGATAGCAATCGTGCTGACCTCGCCAAACAGGTCAGCGACCTTGAAACAAAAAAGGCCTCGCTGACAGGGGATTTGGCAAGCCTGACCGCCGCTGCTGGACGTGCTCGCGAGGAGGTCGCGGCCGCCGAAGGTAGGGGCAAAGCCGCTCAGGACGCTGTGTCAGAAGCCACGAAGATGCTGCCGACGCTCAGGGCTCAGTTGAATGACATCCAGGCCGACATCGCAGCATCCCTGACAAGAAGGGATAGCTTGAACGCGGAACTAGCGACCTTGCGGGCCGCCAAGGCCAAGACTGTTGCCGACCAGTCGGACGCTGATCGGGCTGCTTCAGAAAAGGCGACACTGGAGAAGGCGGTTTCCGATCTCACGAACCGCCACACGGAGCTGCGGAAGGAGCCTGGACCTACGGCAGGGTGACCTCAATTCGGTGAGGGCTGAACTCGCCGACCTGAACGGTCGGAAAGGCGTTCTGGTGCAGGAGATAGCTGGTTTGAATGACGCCAAGGCACCGAAGGCGCCAGAACCGGCCATGGAGCAGCCGCCAGCCGGTGACCAGCCGATAGAACCCGCCCAGCCAGCCAAGCCGTAATCAGGAATCTCGAATATGCTAACCGGAAATATCTTGATCCTGTTGTTTGCTGCCCTCGCTGTGGTTGCCTTGATCGGAGTGCAAACGGGCTTCGCGGTTCTGCACGATCGTGCCGTGACGGCCGCCGGGCCGATGCGATCTCTGGAGTCGCTGGAGACAGCTATTGCGGACAAACGCATGGCTCTGAGTGACATTGACAGTGAGCTTGGTGAGCGTCGCAAGGCCCTTGCGAACATCGCCGATGTTCAGGCCGATTATGATGCCACTAGGCGTCAGCTCGACGAATTGAACGCCGAATGGCTCCAAAAGGATGAACGGCGTGATGAAATCAGGGCAATTCGTGAGGAGATCGAAGCCGAGATCATCGAAAAGCAAGCGATTGACGCCGAGCTTGCTTCGGCTCGGGCCGACCTTGATGCCGTTCATGATCGTCTTGCCGCCGCCGAGCGGCTATTCGCTCTCAATGATGAGATGAAGCGCGAACAAGCCGCGCTGGAAGCGAAGATTGCAGAAATGCGTTCGGAAGCGATGGAACTCAGCGAAGCTCAGGAACGTGTCAAGCGGCTGGAAAACCAGGCTCACGAGTTGGGCCGCGACATCGCGCAATCCGAAGGCCTCCAGCAGGCAGCGTCGGCTCAGCTTGCCCAGGTCCAGGGACAGCTGGACGCCGAGCGTCAGGCTACAGCCGTTGCACATTCTGAATTTACCCAGACTGCCGCTCGGATTGCCGCCGCAGAAGAGCGTGCCCGGGCGATCGACAATGAGATTGCCACGTTGGAACAGCGCCGTTCGTCGCTGATGGCGCAGCTCGCCCGGATGGACGACGACGTCGCCGAAGCGGGCGGTAAGGATACCGCGAGCGGCGAAGAGGCGGTTGCTGAACGGCTTAAGGAGCTGAAGGCCGTTCCTCCAGTGCTTGCGCATATGCAGAATTGGAAGAACCGCGCTGCCGAGAACGAGGCTGAAGCCGTTCAGCGCGTCGTTCAGCGCCTGGATCAAAGCGGACTGCACTACGACCGTCGTATAGTTCATGCATTCCACACAGCCATGAAAACCAACGATACTACGCAGATGGCAGTGCTCGCCGGTATCTCCGGAACAGGAAAGAGCCAGCTTCCTCGACAGTACGCTGCCGGAATGGGCATCGGGTTCCTACAGGTTCCTGTCCAGCCTCGGTGGGACAGTCCTCAGGATCTGATGGGCTTCTACAACTATATCGAGAAGCGCTATCGCCCGACAGATATGGCCCGAGCGCTGTTCCATCTGGACGTGCTCAATAACCCGAAGAGCGAGTTCGAGGATCAGA
The DNA here is from genome assembly GCA_045291535.1 of Neorhizobium sp. EC2-8. Taxonomy (GTDB): domain Bacteria; phylum Pseudomonadota; class Alphaproteobacteria; order Rhizobiales; family Rhizobiaceae; genus Neorhizobium. The sequence goes on from CP147996.1 coordinate 756,514, forward strand.
TGATGATGATCCTCCTTGACGAAATGAACCTGGCTCGTGTCGAATACTACTTCTCTGACTTCCTGAGCCGTCTCGAAAGCCGACCGCCTGTGGACCGAGTGACCGACATGTCCCTGCGGAAGGACGCAGAGATTGAGCTGGAAATCCCGATGCCAAAGGGTATGGACGCTCCGCGTATCTTCCCGGGCTATAATCTGCTGTTCGCCGGAACCATGAACGAGGATGAGAGCACGCAGTCGCTGTCCGACAAAGTAGTGGACCGCGCCAACGTTCTCCGGTTTTCCGCACCCAAAACCATCCGCACGACGACGCAAAGGGGAGTGATCGCTGAGCCTGAGGCGCTGTCGGCTAAACGCTGGCGTTCTTGGGTGAAGCCGATCTCAACCGTGGAAAACGACACGACCGTCGTCGAAAGCATCGATCGTATGGTGAATCTGATGAAGGGGTTCAAGCGACCGTTCGGTCACCGCCTTGGTCGCGCGATCATGTCTTACGTAGCGAACTATTCATCCTTCGATCAAGCAAAGGACCTTCGCGTGCCCCTGGCGGATCAGGTCGAGATGCGGTTGCTACCCAAGTTGCGCGGTATCGAGGTAGAGGATGGTAATGATCCGGCCTTCTCCGAGTTGATGAGTTTCGTTGACGAAAAACTGCGGGACGATCAACTCGCCAAGGCAATCGAGGATTCCGTCCGGTCCGCGAAGGAAGGCTCCGGTCAGTTTGTGTGGAATGGAGTGTCTCGTTGATGCTTCACCTGGGCAGGCCTTGGGACCGAAAAGCCGTCACCGACGCCAAGTTCGGACCAGGTGATTGCTTGGTCAGTGAAGTGCGAGGCGAGGCCCCCAGGAATGGTGGCTATTCGCGTCTGATGTCTGCCAGGCTCCAGGACGGCCCTGTGGAGTTGATCCTCCACCCATATCCCAAGAGCGCGAATGCCCAACGACCCGACCGGATCGGTTTTCCTGTACGGCCTCGGGGAGTCAAAGAACATGAGACACCGGAAGACTTCAAAGCAAGGGAACTTCTTCGTCGGATGAACGAGGTCCTGGCGAGGGTACAAGAGCTTGGGGAAGCACTTGAGGACCCTCTCCACGTCTGGCCCAGACTCCGCGACGCCTGGCAGCATGCCGAAGACGAAGCGGACCCTCGGATGGCTGAGATTGTTCGCCAGGCCCAGGACGTTCTCCCACGATTGAAAGCATTGGAACCCAGAATTCGGCGCGTCCTACGTCGGTCGCGCGAGTTGACGTCCCTTGATCGCGTCCAGGAAATGGACAGGGCTTCCATGCGCTGGCTGGTCCGCCAGCCGGGGAGAACCATAGCAGAAAGAGCCGGTGCCAGTCAGCGAATTATGGCCACCGTCCGCCGAGAGAATTTCGATACGCCGGAGAACCGGGTTCTTCATTCGTATTCCAAGCTTGCCTTCCAGGTTGCCAGGGAATGGATGAACGAACATCCGCGAGCTAAAAGTAGCCGCCGCTATGGCCAGGTCGAGCACTTCGGTCGCTTCTGCAAGACTTTTGCTCAGATGCTGGCTGATCTCGAAGTCAGCACCGCCGAGGCAGGTATCGTTCCGAACTATGTCCTGATGCAGGAGCCAAGTTACAACGCGATCTACGAGGCTTGGCGTCGCCTTCTTGAGGAGGACAAGGTCCTCGACGATCTGTGGGCATGGCAGGCCGAAACGTGGACGGATTTTTCGGTCCTTGCCGTGGTTCTCGCCCTTAGCGAGCTGGAGGAGGCCGAGCTTGTGGCTCAGTCTCCGATCGTCTGGCGGTCGGAAGCCTCCTCGGCAGATGGTTCGAGCAGGATCGACCCATTGCTGTGTTCTGGCTGAAAAATACGGGTCGCATCGTTGAGGTGCAATCTCGGCCAGAATCGCCCGGACGTCTGCTTGCTCTGACCAGAGCCCATGTCTCCCTTCGGATTTCTGACATTCGCTCTGGCGGAATGCCCCGCCGGGTTGCTGTATGGACACCGCACGCACTGTCGCGTGTCGATCTCGGCGATGCGGTTCAGCGAGCAAACGAACGGCTGGTCGAGATCCAGCCATTCAGCCAGATCGAGGTCCTTCTCAACGGGTTGATCCTCACGCCATCACATGGGGAGTTCGAATCCACAGTCGCAAAAGGCAGCAGGACGAGGGTCGATGGCATCGCTCTGGAAGCGTCCGGTGACGGGCTGCGGAAAGGGCTGGACGCCATACGCGCGTTCGCTCGCGGCGAAATCTACGCGAACATGCCATGAAAAAGCTGTGCGGCTATGACCTCAACGGTTGGTGGGACAAGGCGGCCAGAAATTGGGTCGTGCTGTCCGACGGTGAGGAGCGGGAGGTATCGTCTAGCATTGTCGAAGGAGGCATCTTCGGCGTGGTTGTCGAAACCGGAGCGAAAGCGGATGGTGGCCTCGTTGGAGGCGCTCAGGCCTCAATATCTCCCCATGGCCTTGGTACTGGTTGGGGTGCGATCGGAGCGTCGCAAAAGCGTACCAGAGTCACGGACCTTTTGAACGCTGATCCACCTGTTGGGCATCTGACGGCTGCCTTGAAAGGAATGTCGTCTCTGGCCGGTTTCGGGGTGGCAAGTCTAGATGACCACTCGGAAACTGATGAGCTGCTTCAAGAACGCCTCCTAATGGCCCTGCGTAAAACGAAAATTTCGACGCCGTTGCTCGTATGGCGATCGGTGTTGGCCACCATTTTCGCCATCGAAAACGGAGCTGTTTCCGAGGGGCAGATCGTGGGGGTTATCTCGCAGGCGGGTGCAGGAATAACGCTGCAGCGCCTTCGTATCCGCCGTGAGCGTAGCCATGGCGATACCGTGCTTGCACCGGAACGCAAGTCGGTTGGCAAGCTGATACGGTCCGGATGGGGCTATTACAGCCTCGCGCTACGAGCGCAGGAAGCGGTTATAGCGGCGTCCTCCAGTGATCGTACCGAGCATTTGATCTGGGCTCGTGCCTACGGTCGTCTAGCCCTTGGCCTTCCGGTCGAGACTGAGGTGCTTCGGAAAAACAACGGGGATTGGGAAGTCCTCACTCCGCCGACTTCATTGGAGTTCACGGAAAACAGCGACCTGCCCGACCTGCGAGCCAATGTCGAGGGGTGCGATATTCTCTTTTGGAGACGCTGGCAGAAGGCCGAGTTAAGGATGCCCTGCATTCAGCATTGTCGAAGAGTGTTGGCCGCGAGGTTCAAACGCTGGATGCGAATGCCGTAGCCGAGGGAGCGCTCTTGGCCGCTCGACGCCTGAGCCGACGCGACCCGATCTATTTCGATTTCCTGCCTCAGATATCGACCATTGTTCAGCGCCGGGACGCCGTCGAGAGTTTTGACCTCGTTGATCCGAGGAGACCCTCCCGGCGGGCGAAGTTTACCGGAGCCCAAAGCCTGCTCGACTGGCAATTCAGGCGGGCCAAGATCGGTTCTCAATCTTCCTGCGCAAGGAAACTGCAGAGTTTCCTCGTAAAGCCGAGGTCGCCATTGGGGTGAAAGTCGACCAGACAATTCCGGTGGAACTATGGGTCGAGCAGAGCCCGGCATCCGGTCGGGCCAAAATTCTGGTCCATTCGCAAAAGTTGGGTCATCATTTTCAAGTCGACTGGGATGGCGCGACCGAGCTCGATCAAAAGTGGGACGAACTGCTGGAGGGGTTCCAGAAGCCCGCACCTACCATTCCAGGGCGACTGGTCCTTCCGTGCGGTATTGATGCCTGGAACGACAGCCCGCGCGGCGATGGCCTATTCACCCTTCTGAAGAAGAACGCCGAGAGTCCTGTCGTGGACTGGACCTCGCTGGCCAACCGCCTGTCGGCACGCCCAGGAGGAAAATATGCGATTTCGAGCGATGGAGCGATCCCGTCTGGAGTCGACGCCGCCTCCATTGCGATGCTTGACCGCCTGGTGGAACGAGCAATCGACGAAGTGCGCAAAGGCGTAAAGGATGGCGGGATCGGGACCCAGTCCATCCGGTTTCTGACGTGGCAATTTCGACGCTGCCCGATCGACGTGTCAAAATGGCTTCTCGATGCGTGGGATCGGGAGGTTCGGGGACACCCAGTTTTCACTCACGGTGCCAGCTGGAAGCTTGCCTACCAAGGGCTCGGTCGCGTTGCCAGTACCCAGAACATCGAACTTCAGGCGATTCATAAGGTTCTCGGAAAAACTGTCGATACCTGGAAGTGGCAGAAAGAAACTGCCGCAATGGCGTTCTTGCTCTCGCGATCAGAGACAGCACCGAAGCTGCTGACCCGCAAAGACGTCGACCGGATTGCCAAGCGTGTCCTCCGCGAGTTCGAAGAGAACCTTGGTTCGACCTATACTAGGTTCCAGTACGCGCCGATGCTGCTGGTCGGATTGCTTCGTTGGCGCGTTGTCGAGCCGTTCGCGCTTGTCGAAGGTCGGGATCCGGTCGCTGACAAGCTGGTCAAAGCTGTCGAGAAGACGATAGCAGACCTTGGACATAGAGATCGGGCAAGGCCGCTGGCAAAGTATGGGCGCATCCTGGAACAGGTCCTGGAAGAATTGCGCGGCGAGGGGTCCAATCCGGAGCTACTACTAGATATTTACGGCGGTGCGGATGGCGGTGATGCTGATTGATCGGGCTGAAGGGGTAGATCCACTGCTTCCTGGTTCAAGCCCGCTAAAGACATAAACACTTTCCGCGCTTGGATTGTCGAGACGAGCGCCATCGAGCGGCGCATGGGCACGCTCTTCTTGTCTGGCGCTCTGGTGGCGTGTGTCGGCATTCGAGGTCTCGAAACTTAGTGTTCGAGACCAGCCTGCCGTCGGCGCAAGGAAGATTCAGCGTTGACGGCGAAAATAAAAAGGCCGGAGTCAACCGGCCTGATCATCATGCGGGATAAAGGGCTGTCCCTTCTGGCGGAAGCGGCCACAGGCCCATCTTCTCATACTTCAGTCTGAAATATTTCTTGCGGCACTGGCGCTCGATAGCGCGGCGTGTTCGAGCATCGGCCTCTGCGGCTCGTTGCTGCTCTTCCTTGAGGCGAGACCGCTCAAGCATGCGATCAAAATTCGCAGCGAAATGTTTGAGGTTATTCTCGAATTCGTTGGTCTGTTTCCTGGAGTTGGTAGCTGGCATTTCGGTAGTCCGGGTTAAACACACATGAATGGTCACCTCAAAAAATGTGGACGCAACCCCTAAAATGCAGAGTCAGATCAAAAAGTAATCAAAAAGTTAGGTAGCCGCAACTAGGCCGCTACCTGATCCATGTCCTGTTCGGCCATCTTCTTCAAAGCTTCGATGACGGCTGCCTGTTGCTGACGGCGGATTTCCAGCATCTCCGGCGTGACCGGCTGATCCTTCCAGCCGTCATAGACAGAATAGGCGATACCTTCGATCTGGGCACGCTGGCTGTCGGCCGCGTTTTCCAGATCGATATCCTCGATGTCGAAGCCGAACTCATGCGCGGCATCGTCGACTCAGCCTTCTCCATCTTCAATCCGGCACGGACCTATTACCAAGCCGCGACCCGCTCCAAAAAGATGCTGCCTCCCATAGACCTCGGACCGAACCACGAACATCCGACGCTACCTCAATGGTTGTCCGTCGGCGGAACTGGCACAAGTGAAATCGCTGGAAATATTGCCGTTTCCGTGCAATTTCTGAGCGAGGATTTAAGTCGGTAGGGTATTATGTTCGAATTCGTCAATCAGTACGGAAATCTATTAAGCCCTCTCTCGGTGTTATTTCAGTTCATACTTTGGGGATCAGGTGGTGCGGTTGCCTGTTGGAGGTACACTCGTCGATCCATGAATTTGAAGGATACCGAGATCGAAAAGCTTCAGCTTGACTTGAGCTTCTGGCAACGGAAGTACAAAGAGGCAGAAGCTAATTTGGTAAAGGTCTTGAACTCGACAGACTTAAGCGCGGGAACATCAATAACGTCACTTCTCAAATATTCACCAGAGGTCGACGAAGAAGAGCAAAGCCGTGTGCTCGAAGAGTGGGTTTCGATCTATTCCGGGCCTCTCGCGAAGGTTTATGCGAAAGCGGCGGCGACACTCGTGAGCGCGAACGGGGCCGATCCCAATGCTCTGGAAAGGGCGATAGATCGTGCCAAAACGGCGCATCTAATCGACCCCGATAATCCTAATCACATCGAACTTCAAAACGCTCTTGCGACCTACAAATCTATATTGTCGTCGTTTGACGGCGAAGACTACGAAGCGGATGTCTTCGGAGAGGTACTGAACCGAGAGGCGCTGTATGCTCTGAACAACGCACACTTCAAAGCATCTGATGATCGCCAGCATTATCTCGCGGTTCTTTTAGCAAAAAGGGTTCTCGATGAGTTGCGACGTCGGGCCGATACAGAGGACTATGAGATTGCGATTTGGCAGAACAATCTCGGTGTGGCGCTAGGGATGAGCGGACAGACGGAGCGGGCTATACATTACTTTGAGAAGGCCCACGAAGTCTCGGAAAGTCGAGTTGACGACGAAGGTCGAACGGTGCACCGCATCAGCTTCGGTTCAGAGTTGGCTCTTGTCGGTAGATACAAAGAAGCGCTCGCTCTCCTAGACGCAGCCTATCCTGATGCCGTGCGAATCTTTGGACCAGACCATTCTAACGTGGGGGCCTGCGAGAGGGCCCAGGGACATGCGCGACGGATGCTTTCGGAGGCAGCCGTTGAGCCTGCGCCCTGACAAGACCTTCGACCTCAAGTCGTCAACTGACCTCTATCTGAAGCTGTTGTTCGATATCGACCGGCTGAAGACCGGCGGCAGTTCTAAGAAGGTCCAGTACGCGGCATTCGACGCTGCCGTCACGTCGTCCCATATTCTCGACTGGGTGCTGCACGAAGTCGATCCCGCATCTCACGTTCGTCTGACTGGCATCGAAAAAGGTCGCAGGCCGAAGAGGGGTGAGCTAGGACCGATAAGCGGATTCATCGCGAAGAACGGTAAGATGCTTCCCGCTCTCGAATACTGTCGGCAGATCGCCAACAGTGTGAAGCACGTCATGATCACCATGGGTCCTGTCATGTCGGATATGCCGACCGGCTCGACGGTTAAACTTGAATGGACCGACGATATGATCACGAGCGCCTATGCCATTGCCTACATTCAAGAAGGGGTCGGCAGCGAAAAGATCAATGTAGTCGACCTTTCTTGGCGATGGCCCGCCAATGGCGTCAATTTCTGCATGAGGAGTATTTATGGGTCGAGCAGCCGCCTGACTGGGATGAATGATGGCGTTGACAACGAAGCTGCGGAAAACCTGAACAATAGAAGAACGAACTTGCCTGTGAGCAACTCCGCTTGTTTTCGCAGAGACAACTATTCCGTAATATAATCGGCGAAGATGAATCGCTGGAGACCACGCCGATTTTCCTCCCAACGCCCACTCCTGGGCAAACTGATGCCGAAGCGGAAAAGCCGCGCGACCAGCTTTGCTATTTCTGTGACGAAAGCTCTCAGTCTGGCGATACGTATATGGCGGTCGCAGGCATAGCTGTCGCACGTAAAGCAATCCCGTATATCATCGAGCGGATGACGCCGATCAGGGAGAAGTACGAGAAAACCGGTGAGGTGAAGTGGAAGAACGCCAAATATTGCGGCGGCATGGTTCACGAGGGCTATATCAGGCTCCTGTTCGAACTTAATGATGAGAATCGGCTGCATTTCCACATCCGGTTCAGCAGGATGGACGAATACGATCATAAGCTTTCCGGACCTCGAAAGAAGCTGGATACCGTCTCGAAGTCGTTCTACCAGCTGTTGCTGCATCGGCCCGTGAACTATTATGGCAAAGAGGTTGACCTACACGTCTACCCTGACGACGGAAGTTGCACGCGTCTTCTTCCGGAGCAGATAGGTGCGTTGCACTACGAGAGTGGATTGAACTGCGTCAAGACCATCCAGCCACGCAGCTCGGAAAAGGAGCCGATGCTGCAGCTCCTGGACTGCACTCTGGGCGCTCTGGCCGCTTATCGGAATGGCCGACATCTCAAGCCAGAGATCAGCGACACGAAGAAGCGACTGAGCGAGTTGGCATTTGAATTAACGGGATGGCCGGACATCACCGGCAGCTGCTACAACAAGAAGAAGCTCAGCAGGTGGAACGTCACGCCGAAATATCAGAAGGGCGCGGTCGGAGGGACTAGCCTCGGTTAAAGGCGGTCTGGTAGACCCAGGAGTTCGTCCGCGCCGACTTCTTTAAGGTAGTGAGATGTTGCGGGATCGCAACTGCCTGTTCGCTAGAACGAATGACTACAGCACACCTCCAACGACCTTCTCGATCTCTTCCTGGATGACGCTGCGCAGGAAATCGTGTTCCCTCAACGTCATCACCTTGGTGAACCGGCGTGCCTGATTGTGGATGGCGTTGACGGCCTTGTCGATGTCGGCGGTCGGGACGGGCTGAGGCTTTCGCCAAAAATCGACGTAATCGTGGATCGCCCTTACAGCTCTCTGGCCCTCCCGCTGTGTGGCCCAACATTCACGATCTGAAACCTTGTCGATGTGAAAGGATTGCCGTTGGCCTGCAACGATGCTGTCGTCGAAGTCGTCGAGCAGTTTAGCTAGAGGTCGACTGGCTCATTGGGTTCGGCGAACGTAACCTCATAGCCTTCCGGAACCACGACCTTTGCCGGTTCCTCGCCGAGACCAGCGGCTTCCATCGCCTTGCGGGCCGTTTCCATCCCAGCACGTAAAGCCTTGGCGGCCGATCTGTCGTCCTTCAGCGGCGTAGTGAAAAACGTGGTATTTGTCCATTCGTCCTTAATCGCGTTAGTTGGTTTGCCAGCAGGCCGATCCTGAGGATCGCTGCCGACTACGACCCCGTGCTCAGCTTCCAGTTCGTCCAGAGCTTCCATCGCCCAATCCAGGCAAGGAGCTGCAACCAGAATGCGCTCGGCCTCCGCCTTGCCACGGCGCTCTTTTTCAATCTTGATTGCCAGCTCGATACGGCCCCAGATCAGGTCGTACCAGGTGCCGCCGAGGCGGGTTCTCGGCTTGTGGAGCCATTCGAGAACCTCCTCTTGCGATTGCCTGATTTGCTGGTCGCTTAGTCCAAACCCAGCGAGCCAGAACCGGGTTTCGTCAGGAATGCAGAGCAGCATTAGTCCGAAGGTGAAAGTGAACTCGGGACCATTCTCGCTTGCAGGGCGGAGCTGAAACTTGATGTCGAATGAGTTGTCAGAAGATGAATAGTCACCAACGCGAATTTTTGCTGTGATCTTGGCCATGTACAGCGGCTCCCTACCGCTTTTGTCGTTGCCATTAATAGTATGGTTTGCTGGAAATCGTTCGGACGCAAGCGCCGATGCAAGGGAGTGGGGAAATCGCATGAATGAACTGGTCGAGGTCACTGACGATCCGATTCCGCCGCTTGTGATCGAGTATTGTAAAAGCCACTCATCGAATGATCGGGAATATCAGGAAGAGGTGACAGCCTATCGGCGCTTTGTCGAACGCTTCCGAGGCGAGCGCGACCGCAACAAGCGGCTGGTAATGCAGAATGCACTGCAATTCCTGCTGTTCAGCCGACAGCACGACATGAAGCCATCATATGCTCTGACCGAGGACCTCGACTGTGCCCTCGAAGATGAGCGGAACGCCAAGAAGGTAATGTATCCGCTGCCGGTCCATCAAGGTGTCGCCGATATCCTGACGTCGTCGACCTACACGAAGGGCCGAGGCCGGACGACGGCCTGGCGGATGCACACCTCCGCCAGTTCCAGCGAGTTTACCGGCGAGGGTCGTGACTGGTTTGACGAATGGAATGCCCAGGAGGTTCTGGGGTCCTACGTGAAGTTTGGATCGCACCGCTTCGCCGTCGGGGCGACCACCCAGCGCATTCTAGGCCTGCTCGAAGAGAGGTACGGGCTCGATTTCAAGGAGCTTGAGCGGCATCGAAAGTCACGGAAGCCAAAACCATGATACCATCCCCCGAGGAACTTTACGAAGTCCGCGAGATCAAGAAATTGATGCAGCACATGGAAGTCATGCTTTCCATGATGCAGGCACGGTACTTCCTTGAGCAAATGAAGAAGACTTCTAGAGATTTTGAGCAGACTATGGATGGTGCCTTCGAAATTGACGGCCGATTGCTCAGTTTCGTTGTCTCGTACGGCCGCTCATTCCTTGAATCCGGTCCTGGGCGTACGGTCCTGAAGCCCGATGCTGTCTACGGCGACGATGAAGAGCTGCAAAGGTTGCACCATGAAATCATGGATTTCAGAAACAGGAAATATGCTCATCACGATGACAGCCTGATCCCTACGCAGTCCGGATTTCTGGTTGAAGAGGGAGACCACTTGATCATTGTGCCTCAACTCCAGTTTGGATTTCCGCTGGACTCGTATGAGCGGTATCGGCCCCTGATGAAGCGGATGGACGAGTTCTTGTTTGAAAAGCAGGAGAGCCTGCTGAAGAAGGCGTCCGAGAAGATTGGTCGGGAGATCAAGATGCCGTCAGGGCCGCCGCCGGATTGGACGGAATGAGGATTATTGATCAGAATTTCGGACGGAGCACCCGGGTCTCAAGATCGCGATACCGCCCAATATCGATGACGTTATCGTCTGATCCACTGAAGGCTTGCTTGACCTCGGCAATCGTCGGATTCCGTTCTGCCCTTGGCTTGCGTGCCGGTTGATAGCTGTCGACCAAGACTTTGCGGACGTCGAAGTATAGGTTGCGGCTGTCGCATGCGACGGCTTCGAAGTCGGTGGTGTTTGTTCTGCCGTTTCTCTGTTGCCACATCTGCCAGTGGGCAGCCTTCTCACGGGCATAATCGAAGCTCATGGTCGCGGGAACCTCAGGCAGCGCCAACAGGACGTCCCGAGCAGATTTATACATGTAGCTCAGCTTGTGAGCTAGTTCGACGGCAATCCTCGTCCGCTTTAGACTCATCTGATAGAGCCGCGACAGGTCGTCTACGTCTTTCCAGCGTGTGGTGTCAGGACGTAGAACAACGGTAGCAAGTTTGTCAGCGGCTTGGGCCTCGAAAGGTTGATAGTAGGCTTCTAGCGGCTGCTGCCCCTGAAGAACACCGATCCGAACGACTTCTGGACCTTGCGAACCTGGCCAGTCTCATCCTTCATCTTCGCGGGCAAATGGCGAACGCCACCCGTTACGTCGATGTGCGTGTTGATCCGGGTCCCGCCGACCATTGCCGTGATAGGAAACCGCATGCCACCGTCACCGTTGATGATAAAGTTCTGCATGTCGCCGATCTTCGCGATCTCAATTCCCCTGACAGCCAGGAGTGGAGCAATCTGATGGAGGTCGCGGAGGATTTCGCCTTCGGACATCTGCCGAGCAAAGCTGATATCGAGATCGCCGGTTTCCCTGGTCACCTGCGCATGCAGCAAGCCGCCTTTGATCATATGTGGGACAGGGTGAACGGCGGTGAACCCTCTCGACAGCTCTTCGCAAAGCCAGCGTTCGCAGGACTTCCGGGTATCGATTTCATGGACAGAGCTGGCGGATTTGATGCGGTCTACGGTCCTGCGACCGATTTCGAAGGTGGCGTCGTTGGCCATGGAGCTTCTCCCTGAAAGCGTTGGGAGAAGTCTGGTTGCGGGCGTTGCAAGGGACCCGATTAAATTGTTAGATACGATTGATCAGGGGCAGACAAAATGGCGTTGGGGCGTTTTACAGTTCACGCAGGCGATTTCCGAAAAGGGAATGAGCATCAGTATTTGCGCGGCAAGCTCGTCATGAAGAAGCCAAAGGGCTTCTTCCGGGAGAGTATTCGATCGACGAAGTTGAAACTGTCGAGGTTGCTTCAGAAGAGTCCGTGAAGCGCCTGGGTGGAACGCTCGGCTGGGGAGCTGTCGGCGCACTTATACTGGGTCCGTTGGGGTTGCTGGCGGGCCTACTCGCCGGTGGCCGTGGCAAGGATGTGACATTCATCTGCAGGCTCAAGGATGGGCGGAAGTTTCTCGCTACCGCACCGTCGAAAACCTACACCGAGCTGCAGGCGATCACCTTCAAGTAGGCTGGCGACAGGGTCATGGCCCTCGGTTGGCGATCCACCATGCCCGGTTGTCGGCGAGGTGCCGGTCAAGGTTAGGCTGGGTCAGATACGTTCGAGCCGCCCGGTCGACAGCAGCAGAATAATCGATGATCGGATGATACTTCGTCGCGTTCGTGAAACCGAGCAGCAGCTTCGGCTTCGATCCGGGCCGGACCCATGGAATATTACCGCCAGCTGCTCCGACCTGGGCGGCATGCTGCCGTGACGTCATTCGCTGCGGCCGATTGTAATATCCCTTGACGCCACCGACGGTGCCGAAAAAGACGCCTGGACGGTTACCAGAGGCGTTGATCCACTTCAGGGCGTCTGGAAGCTGCTCGCCGCGATGTCCTGTTCTAAATGCCGCTCTCTGACCTCGCAGGGCCGCTCGCTTCATCTTCTCGGTCTTGTTCCGTTCGGTGATGCGCTTGACGTATGACGGCTTCCAGAACCCGCCGATGTTGGTCGGTTGGTCGGAATAGAAAAGGATATCCCAGCGACCGGTACCCCAGTCACCGCGATGCCTTTCATCACCGGTCAGCAGGTAGTGAAACCACTGAGCTTGGACCGGCTTAACGTTGATCGCGGAAAACATCCTGTCACCATCCCGGTATTTGGCTTTGGTGATGATGAAGGGGCGTTTGGTAAAATTGTTAGGCCGGTCGACCTTGGTCATGATTTCGGCCGTAAGCTCCCGTTGCGCGGCGAACATCTGATCATTCAGAGACGCCATCAAAGCCTTCGGCAGCAGCTGTCGACCAAGGTTATCGAGAGCAGCGGTGTAGTTGCGGAGGTCAAAATCGAACGATGCGGTTGTTGATGTAGCCATGCGTCACCCAAAAAATGGCCCGGCAGCGATGAACGCGCACAGGCCAGGTAGGCGCTGGAAAAGAACGGACGCGCCGGGGAAATGATATGGTGAGTCTTGGCGGAGAGAAGCGCAATAGCCATCGTCAGCCTCCCAATGCCGAGACACGGTTTTCAAGATTGGTAACGCGGTCTCTCAGGAAGCTGATCTGGTCGATCAGTGGTTCTGTTGCGATAGTTGGTACGGTCGAGCCAAAGGTTGCGGCAGCCAAGGAGTTCAACGAACTGGACCAGTCAGCTGCCCGCGAGCTGGAGCCGAAGGTCAGCGTCGCCAAGCTCTTGCTGTTGATAGCGTTGATCATCGCAGCTGAGCCAAATGTCTTTGCCGCGAGGCCGCCCTTGTCGATGAAAGCCGCGAGCATGGCTGCCGATCCGAAGGACAGCGCGACAAGGGAAGTGCTGGCGCTCCAGATCGGCGAGACCCAATCGGTGCCGCTGTCGACGCTGTAGGACCCCAGGTCACCTGGGACAGGCTGACGTTGCCGGAGAAGAATCTCATCTCATCCGGTCCAAAGGTCGCATCCATGGCAGGCCGACCGCTCTCGATACGATCCTTCCCCGTCCCTTCGATCAAGCCCCACACAGATGCAGAGACTGACGTATCGAGAGTATCGTAGATCGTCTCAGCCCGTGGATCGATGGTCGAGTTGTTGGTCTTGGCGTAGAGGGCGGTTATCCGAAACAGCCGGTCGATTGCTTCGTTGACGGCCGTTAGCTCAGGAGATTCGGGGCTGTCAGGTCTTTGACTTTGTTCCGGAGGTCCATCACGACCGCTTCCATTTCCGTCGTCCGGATGAGGTGATCAGCCGGGCTGGTGGCGTCAGATGAGTGCTCGGCCATCAGCGCTTGCTCCAGATCGTCTGGCGGCGGTTTCTGACGTCGTTCAGGGCGCAGGCGGCCGCAACTCTATCAATTAGTCCGCCGCCCGTAGAAACGGCTGCAGATGCGTCCAGGCCGTAGAGCCTGAGGTTGGCTTCGTAGCGGCGGTCATATTCCGCACGCTGGTCGGGGGTCAGGGAGGAAATGTCGAGGCGATGCATGGAGGTCTCCGGGTGGTGACTTTCATGGAAACCTGATCGGCCGAAACGGCAAAGGTCAAACGTCGAGAGCTGACTGCCTGTTGGCCGGGTCAAACCGTAGGGCAGGGGAATTTGTCGATGGTACTTGATCGCAAGCCTGATCATGACCGTAGCGAGAATCTCACTGCGCAGGAAGTTTTCGGCCGATGCCCGAGCCAGCTTATGCCCGAGCGTCTGGTCGGAAGCTGAGAAGCCTACGCCGTTCTGTTTCCGAGCGTGGTCCGGGTCATTCGCTGCAACATGCCTCAGCCCAGCATGGCAGGACCGGATTACATCGTCGATTTCACTACGAGAAACGCGATATTGATGATGTAAAAATACGAAGTAATGGGGGAGACCGGTGTCTGATTCAAACTATCCTGATCGGTCTCTACGGAAGTTGCAGAGGTCATTTCGAGACCTCGCTCTTAGGCTTAGGAATCGGAATATCCTTTGTAGCTTTACGGAAGCGCCGGTCGTCAGGCTTCCGACGCATGCCTGCTCTCTGGATGATCTTCCTGTGAGCCGCTTCGCCGTCGAAGGAACGGCCTGGGTGTGAAGCAAGGATTGCGGTAGCTGCCTTCAGAATCCAACGGAGGCCAGGAGGATCGATCTTCTCTTCCATGGCCCGGACTGAATAGGCATATACGGCTGCTGCCAGAGCCGCGTCGGCAAACGATGCCTCCGGACGTCCCTCAACCGCAGCCTTGCGCCGGGAACGCTCAGTTGCTGACCGGAAATACTCATTACCTGGATGGGATTTGCGGGGCATGACTCTCGCCCTTTCACTACGTGAACTTCACTACGTGAAAATTATCCGACGGCGACGCAAGGAACCCGAACAACCTCTGCCTTTCTTGTTCTTGGATGCGCAGCATCTCCGGTAAAGCAGACCGCCTCAAGTACCGCTCGCAAAACCTTCTGTTAGTATTGGGGTCTCCAATGTGTGAACACGGAGCCAGTTACCTCAATTTCAGAGCGTTATTTATTCCAGTATTTCCACACTCGATGATGTCCACAGATTTTAATATTCCAAAATTTCCACACATCTAGTTGACGTGTTTTTTATTATTCCTCTGACCGAAATCTTACGGGAATAAATACTTCTTGATTTAATTCCGCCGTTGAACAGACACTGGATTAAATCAATACGAAACACGCCAATGTCAGTTCCATCCCGCCCGCCAATGCCTGCACCGGCAACCCCGGTCACCCAGCCTAAGAGACAGAATTTCCAGCCATCCGCACGCGGCAGTCTCTCTAAGATCGCCGACACACCGCATCGCATCCACGACCTCGCACCCGAGAGCCCACGGCCTCAGGCAATGTTGCAAGGGGTCAGAGTCGACAGCAATCACATCCTGACGGCGTTCGACTACGGCGTTTACGAATACCTTCAGTCCTGGGCATTCGAGAATGACAAGACGATGGAGCAAAGGTCCTACAGCATGCCTCTGTCGACGCTCCGTCGGTTCATGGGGCCGCACGTAAAGATTGCAGACATCGACGCATCGCTGGATAAGCTGTTCAACGTGAGGCTCTCTTACACCCTTGCATCCGGCCCACGGTTCGAGCGGGTTCAGATGTTGACGAGCTGGCAAAGGTTGAGGGCAAGGATGTGATCCTTGGCTGGCAGTACCCTGAGCCGATCCGAGAGCTGATGAGCAATCTGGGCGCGGGGAAATATGCGCACCTGGAGTTGGTGCCAATGACTACCGACGGCATGAGTAGCCGGTGGTCGCCACCACTCTACAAATGGCTGGCATTCGAGGCATCGCAGCGCAAATGGGTTCCGGGTAAAGCAAACACTTTCGAACTCCGGATCGAGCCAGGCCGCCTAGTTGCGGAAATCGATTTCCCAGAGGACGGAAACGGCAAATTCAACATCGGCAAGTTGAGCAAGTTCGCTACCGAGACGTTCATCAAGGATATGAAGAACGTCCTGAAGTTCTCGGTCACCGTTAAGCCGGACTATGAAGCTGTCCGAGGTCGTAAGATCAGCGCCTACGTGTTCACCATCACCGTCAATCCGCCGTCGCTGCACAATGTCAGGGTCCGGTACGACAAGACCCAGTTCCGACGCGGCGGGAAGGATGACCCCGTTATCAGGTCCGGTCAGACATCTGGCTCAAAGCAAGCAAAGCCTTCAGTGTTGAAGGGTCTCCAATGCACGGCCTGGTGCATTGGAAAATCCTGGAGCTATGGCTGGTGGCGCTCCAAGAAGCCATCGACAACAAGGCCCTGACTCCAGGCTTCGAGACCCGGCCATATCGCGGAGAAAGCCTGTTGATGGCAATCGAAGCTGAAGGTCCCGATTACGCATGCTGGGGCTTCCTTTCCGAGGAGGTCGCCGAACCTGATCTGCTGGTACATCTAGACATGCTTCCACGTCACCTGCGTTCTTTCATTGCGAGCGAAGCTGAGAGCGGTCGACGAGATCGTGTTGGCTGGAAGACGGATCGTCGTCGCAAGGTGAATAAGAAGGCGACCGAATACATTTCCAGCCTGATCGAGCCCGAGCCGGTCGAAGAGCCGATCACGTTCGAGACATGCACAAAAGCCCATATCTATTTCAGCATGCCGGTCGCGGAGTTGGAGCGCCGCGTCTTCGAACGCCTGTCGTCGATCAAATGGAACGGCACCAGGACGATCACGCTGGTCTCGCACTACTCTGACGAGAGCGGCCACGATGGTACCTACGCCACCGACATCCGCCCGACCTTCGACCAGTGGTGCACACTTTTAAACGGGCTGTCGCCGATTAAAAAAGGCACGGAGATTTACGCATGACCATCGATCCTGAAAAAGTTCTACCTAGCTGGCGGTTCATTCTGTCCCCGGAAATGGCGAAGGATGCTGAAGCTTTTGCCCGGTTTATCAAAGACGTGTGGGTCCCGTTCGGCTGGACCGATGAGCAGCTCAAGAGCTGGGTCGAGAAGACGGTAATCGGAAAGATGCCTGAGCGCTGGCCGATGATCTACAAGATCGACCAGAAGCTTGAAGGCATGATCTCGGCAACACTACGGCTGATGTGTCATCGGCCGAAGGACCTGCCGCCTGGCTATATCTACACGTTCGGCGAAGCGTTCGTCGGCATATCGGGACCGGACGATGTTCGTAAAGCGTTTCGGAAGATTATCGATTACAAGCGATCCGGCGGGCCGAAACAGACATTCGTGGAACCCGGAGAAGAGGAATACGATGACGCCCGCATCATCGCGATATCCTCGCGGACCGGAGACGCCGTCCATCGCGACGACCTTAGTGAACACGCTCAGGAAGTCTTGGACAAGAGAGAAGCCGCACTGCTGAAGAAGCAAGTTGCGGTTAACCTTTCTGCATTTTCCACTTGAAATAGGGACTCCCCATGGTTGTATATCGGCAGCCATTAATGCCTCTGAAAGGGCACCCAAAATGCGAGTCCAGTCCACCCTATCCAAGATATCAGCCTAACAGGCGATGCCGCGATTTGCGGCTCTTGGATACGTGCGACTAGATTAAGGACCGCAGACATGGCGTTCACTCGCAAATTCTACACTGGCGACAGCCACTTCGGCCATGAAGGCATGCTGACCTTCGGCAACCGGCCGTTCGCATCCATCGCTGAGATGGATCGGACCCTCATCGATCTTTGGAATTCGACCGTCGGCAAGGACGATATCGTCTATCACCTGGGGGATTTTGCTTTCGGTCTGGGTGACGCCGGGCGGGTGCAGTCGATCTTCAAGCAGCTTAACGGGCGCAAGTACCTCGTTCTTGGGAACCATGACGTCCGGAGTGACGGCTCGATCCACCCGACGCTGGCGGCGCTCGATTGGGCGGCAGCACCCGTTCACATGATGGAAGTCAAGGACGAGAGTCAGCGGCTTATCCTGTGCCACTATTCCTTGCGGGCGTGGAACGCGTCGCACCATGGCAGCTACCATTTCTTTGGTCACAGCCATGGAAAGCTGGATGGTTACGGTCGGTCGCGTGACGTCGGTGTCGTCGACATGCCGGATTGCGGGTATGCGCCCCGGACCTTCAAGCAGCTGGTCGCCAGCATGCCGGATCAGGTGGCGGCATGAAGAAGGAATTCGCTGACAAGCTCCGCATCGAATACGAATACCTGTGGCACGACAGCATGGCTGCTCTGCCCGACGGCTGGGTCACACCGCTCGTCAAGATGCTCGACCGGCTGTACGCTCTTTCAAATGTTAATCGCAGCATGTCGTACGACCCGGAGGGCCTTGCAACCTGGGTTAATCTCCGTATCGAAGTCCAAGACTCTTGTGCCTTTGCGTTTGCGACACCGATGATTCCGGCGGCTCGCTGGAACGGCCCCAGAGCTGTCGAATGTATTGATGCACTGAATGAATTACACGGGCAGACGCAGGAAACATGCTCGATCTGCGGTGCCGAGGGCCATCTGCGGATGCGAATTCTTGGCGGTGATCGTGAAGGGATTTTCTGCGAGGATCATAAGCACACTCGCCGGGTTGATCGCACTGACGCGCTGTACCAAGAAGTCCGCGACCTGTTTCCGGATGTTCACGGTAAAGCCATCGATCTAGCGGTTCCCGACCACCTGTGGGACCTGCTGCCGACAACCCTTCGCTCGATCCACAAGCTCGTGACAGCCGAGGATATCGTCGGCAAAGTTCTGATCACGAAAATCGAAATGGACGACGGCGCTCTGTTTGTCCGTGTTCGCTATCAGAATCTGACAGCAGTGCATTTGGGCATCCAGATGGCCGTGAACGAAATGGTCGCTGATCTTGAAGCGCTGTCAGATGAGGTCACCCGCAAGCACCAGGGAGGCTCAGATGCCGCTTCCTAAGGATTTCGACCGCGACGAATTCATCGCCGGGCTCCGTGAAAAGCACGCCCGCATCCTGCCGCCGAGCGTTGAGTTTGCGGTCGAAAACGGCTGGCTGCAGCTGATCGCCGACCGTCTCCATGACGCGGAGACCATCCTTGAAAAGCACGGCTGGATCGAGCGTGCCGTCATCAAACAGATCAAAGAAAAATTCGGCGAGTTAAGGGTCTACATCCGACCGCGCGTTGAAGAGGAAAGCTACCCAGATGAGTTGGCCGCCGAAATGGAAGGCCTGCGTCGTGTAACCGCTGACAACAGTGCTTACGCATGTGAAATCTGTGGCGATGCTGGCGAGATCGGCAATTTCGCGGGCTATTACCAATGCCTCTGCGAGAAGCATTCGGAGCAGCGCCGGGCGTGGATCGCACGCGAACGCGAAGGAGACCTTTTCCATGACTGACATCGTCCTCCGCACACCTGCACATCAACACCTGATCGACGCCAGGTATCGCGAAGCCGACTTGATCAAGGCCGTTGTGCACGCATACGTCGTTGAAACACGACGCCTCCCGTTCGCCGAGCGCTGTAATATTGATCGCCGGAAAGCCTTCGCGACGCCGTATTTCCCCATCTCGAAGGCATCGAGAAGGCGTTCGTCATTGCTCAAGTCGCCTTGAAAATCAGCGACGTTCTCTGGCGGATCGAACGCGAACGGCAGGAGGCTGAAGATGCCTGACCGTATTGTCGGTGGTCGGATCGTCCCGGACCGGCGCAAACCGATCAGCATGGAACCACTCCAGGTGGCGGCGGAGCCGATTCTCAAAGAGCGGTATCCGGGCATTTGGCAGCGGGCTGAAGCCGATATCGATCAGCTGCCGAGGTTGTTTTATGACGGTGTCTGGCGCGACCATGCCGACGAGATCGTTGCCGACATCAATGCTTTCGCTGATCTTCATCCGGTCGCCGATCAGCGGACAGACGAAGCGATCAAGGCGTGGTCACAGCAGTCCGCAAGTGAGCTGGACGGTGAGTATTCGCAATCGTATTATCGTGTCGCCGTTCATGTAGGTCTGCTTGCATATGTCAAACAGATGCAAGAGTTGCAGCAGCACATGCATTGCGAGCAGGGATGGCACCGCATCGTCGAGACATTCATCGATGCTTGCTCCGGCCAGCCGGGGTTCGGGTTCCTGGGCGCTTGGGAGAAATGGGGCGGTCTCCGGCTCGCCTATCGCTGCAATGAGGCTGCGAATGACGCATGCCGGGAAGCCGAGTGCGTCGCCGTCGAACGTGCGGCGCAGACGTGTGAAATGTGCGGCTTGCCAGGCGAGCTGCGTCGGACGGCCTGGCGGAAAACGCTTTGCGACGTTCACGCCAGCAGCCGTCACGATGACTAAAGACGATCTCCATGACCTTCATCCCGATCTCATTCCTATCGACGCCGACATCTACGTCCGCGATGAATGGCTGCCTATGATCGACGAATTCTTCACATCGGTCGAGGAAATCTATGGCGACACGACGCCATCGGTCCGTTTGCATGCAGCATACGAAGACGGCGGCCTCATCATTGATGTCGACGACACGCCTTGGTCCGGCAACCAGGACCCCGCGCTCAAGCAACGGGTCCGAGGTCTGGTGTTCGATTTCCATCGGAGGAGCTGCGATGTCTGACAACATCATTGGCCTCCGCGCTGCAGCCGAGTTAATCGGCTGCCTGCCTGCTTCGCTTGCTTACTGGATCGACGTCGGCGACGTCCTCCCGACACCAGACATCGCGACGTGGGCGACGCACGATGGAAAAATCTACAGAGACTTTAAGAAACTGGAGCTGACGTTGGAGGATATCGAGCGATACAAAATTGAGATGCGCCGCCGCAGCTTTACAGATTTCAAAACTGAGTACGCAGACGTTTACCAACCCGATGACGGCCCGGGGCGAGAAGCTTGGAATTCGGGCCGGGCTGGGAGGGTATCCTGCGCGAGTTTTGTGACCACTCCGGGATTTCAACGACAGCGGACATGCCTGTAGATTGCGCTGGGGCAAGGAAAAGTTTGGGGCTATGCGCCTCTTTGTGGACAACGGTGAAGAAGTACAAAGGTACGTGTCGCACGCGAAGGGTGTCGCATATGGCCGGAGCTTGGGCACATGTCAGGAATGTGGAGAGCCGGGTCGTTTGCGCTGGGGAGACATGATTTGTCTGACGACTTGCGACCGGCACGCACACGTCGTCGGCGATCTAGACCTTTCACGAGATGGCAAAATTTTAGACGTCGATGCATGGTCGCGAGCGCAACGGAGACTGCCTGAATGAAGCCTTTGCGAGCAGCAAACGACACACTGATCGACTACACAACGACCCTGGAATTCCTCTGCGGACACATGATCGCGCCAGGCTGCTCCGTCATTCTCGATGAGCGGCAATACCCCTTCCTCGCGAGCTATCTGGAGAAGATCGCGGCCCTCGGCGACATCAATTTCGTCTTGGAGCAATGTATCGATCACCGCCCAGGTCATTCCGTCGCTTGGGACAACGACGGCGACCGGTCGCAAGACAACGAAGTCGACCGGCTAATGAGCGAACTCGTGAAAGCCCTGGGTTTTCAGGCATCTTGACGTGATTGGGGAACCTAAACCGCCATAGCTACCAATCTCTCTAATGCCGGACCCGCCAAGCTGCAGGCTGCCTCAGTTCGACCGGGACTTGCTCGCCATTCAGTAGGAGCTTGAACATTTCCGCCTGGCGGGCTTCCTCGGCCGGGTCCGGTGCCGGTTCTTCGATCTGGTGGACAGAGACGAGTTCGTAGAGCACTCCCAAATAATCGACGTCGAGCAATTCCATCGCTTGGTCGCGGTGAAGTCCACCGAAGCGGTATCTCTCCAGGACGCCGACGATCTGATCGTCCTGCATGCGGCTGCGCAGTTCGGCGATGACGTCGTGATAGCCTTTTCGGACACGGCTTAAATCGGGTGGGGTCATAGGATTAAATTCCGTTAGCGGCCGACAGAATTGTCCCGCATCCTGGTCTTCAAAGCAAGTTTTGGAGACTGGAATGAAGGAGGGGAAATGGGATAATGCGGAGCTGATCAAGCTCCTGGCGCTGACCGTGGAAGGCAAGACGCCGCAGCAGATCGGGCAAGAGCTTGGCCGGTCGACGCAGGCTGTTCGCACGAAGGGTTGGAGGATCGGCCTCAGCGCCATGACGCGAGAGGAACTGCGGGAGCCTACGGTGGCGATCAGGACATGCCTAAATGAAGACGGCGCGCATCCGTTTGTCTCGACACATAAAGGTAACAGGATTTGCCTTCATCACCTTCAGTTGCGACGCGGGCTGGCCGCCTGATTTCAGTAATCGAGTTGGAATTCGCACTCGATTACTGAAAAGGTTTTCGATCAAGCTGCCTTCCGGTTCTGACGTTGCTGATTGTAGAGATGATACCCTTCCCAGCACCATTGCTCCCACTCTGTCAAAACCTCAGATTTGATATCGAGGTATTGATTCTTGTCGTAGATGAGCATGGAGACCTTCTTACGGCCTTCGTTCATGTGAGTGATCATCTCGACATCTTCGCCCCTGAGCTGCCGTCCTTCGAACGTAAACTTATACATCCGAGGGGTCATGACCGTCTCGAACGTCTTGCGAAGATCATGGGTGGACACGTTGAAGTCAGTCAACTCGAAGACACCGCCCGGTGACCTCATCTGCTCGATAGCATCGGAGACCGTGGCTTCATTGATATGGCCGCTCATATCGTCGTCCTTTCGCTTCCGCCGCTGTTTTGGAAAGAGGTGACCGGAATGGGACGTCGACTCCGAAAGTCTCATTGCCTGCATTACGCTTTGACCCGCCTGACCGTTGAGCGGCAACGCTCGGAACGCGTGCGTCTTGTCACCAAACTTCCAGATTATTCCGTAGTGCGGGTGGTCGAGGTCGAAGTGTCCTCGCATTGCCTCCACTACGGTCATGCGGCGCTGGCCTGTCAGGAGCTGAATTGTGAGGATTAGTCTAACGGTCTCGTTTTGGATGCCGCCCAAGGCCCATATGAACGCTCCCACTTCAAGTTGCGTCAGCGCCCTGTCTTTCGAAGCCTTACCGGAGATTTGAGTCTCGCCCGGCTTCGATAGGGACTCGGCCGGGTTGGTTTTGATGTCGACGTCTGGATCGTTGGTCAGAAATTTGAAGCATCCTTTGAGCGCAGAAACCGTCAAGTGGGCCTGCCTGACGCCATTGCCTTCACCCCGTGCTCGTCCGGCCTCGCACCGGGTGGTGATGTTCTTACGAACTCTCGCAAGGTCATTTGTGGTTATCGACGCAACCGGTTTGCCGGACAGATGTGAAAAATCATCAGCCAACGAGAAACAGCCAAGTGCTGAACGATAGCTGCGGTAAGTATCTGGCTCTTTGTTTTTGCGAACCCATTCCAAATACATGTCACGACCAGCTTCCCAGATCATGCCATCTCCATACTCGACGTTGTGAGCATTGACCGCGAGCGCAACGCTGCCTGTCTGTCGGAAGGCTTCGATCATCGTTCCCAGGTCCTCTCCTAGCCGTTCAGCGGCACGCAGCTTGGTGACCAGTTCGCGAAGATTGGGAATGTCGTCGAGCCCGAAGGCACCGAAAGGTGCGATCAGTCGGTTCGCTGTGCGAGTCGAGAAGTACCAGTTGCCGCCGGTCTTCGTGATCTTGATCGACAAGCCCTCGCTCCCAGCGTCTCTATACTGGATGAGGATATCGGTACCCTTTTTTATGATGTTCTTGATTTTCGTAAGCGTGTGTCCAGAAAAGGTTTCAGTAGGCATAGGTGTCCCGTCCTGCGAAATCCCATATGGATCAGGCAGTAAATTGCTGTGCAGCGGTTAGCGATGAGTAGATGGTGATTCGGATTTGCTAACAGTGCAAGTGCCCCAGACCAACTTTTTGAAATTGTCAGCCACGAGATCACGCGTGATTTAGAAACGGGCAGGTAAATCACGGTCTCGAAAAATGTATCGTTTAGGTGTAGTCTGGTGTTGTCAACAAATTGGGCGCGTTGGGTTAAACCATTGGGAAGCAAAATCTGTTGACGCGTTAAGGATTTTACTGAACTTTTCTGAAAATATACCAGCTGACTCTTAATCAGCGGGTCGTAGGTTCGAGCCCTACATCACCCACCATCTCCTCCTTTGAAGAGTTGGTCGAAGACGGGCGCATGTCGCCCTGTCATCATCCGTGATCTGCAATCCTATCTCTTTTGGCCCTTCGATGGGAACTCCCGTGCCCGATTCGGCATTTGGACTGCAAAACAGAAATGGGAGCGCGGTCGTGAAGCCAATCCTTTTGCTCTTGGGGAGCCTTGTTCTGCTCGTCCTGGTATTCTTGAGCGGTGTGATCATCACCGCCAATGTGATCGCAGAACCCGAACCCCATAAATTCGCCCATATGGACACGCCGGACCTGTGGACTTCACAGCCGAAGGCCGTCGATACCGCCAGCCAGAATTATCAGCGTCTGCCCACCGCGACGCCTCCGGCCTCTGTTGCAGCCGAGACGCAGACCACGCCCGCCGTCCAGCAGACCGCTGCCGGTGCGGCCGTAGACCATACCATGACCGCATCCATCGATCCCCAGCAGCCGGGCAGCGTACCGCAGCCGCAGGAACAGCGGAAAGCCATGGTCGAGCCCCGACATGCGGACTGGTGCTACACGCGATACAAATCCTATCGCATCGAAGACAACAGCTATCAGCCCCTGAGTGGCGGCCCCGGCGGCAGTGCCAGGCTCCAGTCGCCTCAGTCGAGACGGTTTCCGCCGCACCGATGCCTGACCAGCCGCAAGCGCCGCAGGTGCAGGATGAATTGCAGCCTCTTCCGGAGCGGCACGCCGCTCCCGCCCGCCAACGGGCCGGCGATGCGGCGGGAGGCTATGCACAGTCGCAGGCGATCGACACCGGCGCGCCCACCAGTTCGCATGAGGCCGGGTCGCATGAGGAATGGTGTTTTGCCCGTTACCGGTCCTACCAGGCCGACGACAATAGCTACCAGCCCTTCGCAGGTGGCCCGCGTCGCCAGTGCCAGTCGCCTTTCGGCTGACCGCGCGCATCAGGCGGCGCGATCGACCAGGGTCTTCGCCATCATCATATGCACGCCCTTGCAGCCGTTGACCGTCTGGGTGATGCGCAGATCGCCGGCGAGGCTGCAGAGCGTATAGGCATCCTCGCGCGACAGGCCGCCTTTTTCGCCTAGAAGCACGATCATGTCGCGCAAGGCCATGACCGTGCATTGGTCGAGATCCGGGTCCATGCCCATGGTGATGTAATGGGTGGGGGTTTCAGCGCGCGGATAGGTGAAGTCGAGATCGTCGCGCACGGTGAGCTGGAACGTGCCTCGCAGAGCGGTCTCGATCGCGGTGATGCAGACCTCGCCATCGCCCTGCGCGCCATGGCCGTCGCCGCAGGAAAACAGGGCGCCCTCGTTGAAGATCGGCAAAAAGAGCGTGGTGCCGGCGACCAGTTCCTTATTGTCGATATTGCCGGCGTGCGAACGCGGCATGATCGAGGTAATGCGGCCCCAGTTCGGCGGCGGAGCGACGCCCATGACCCCGAAGAACGGGGCGAGCGGCAGGTCAAGACCCCAGGGCAGGCGGCCGACATTCTTCTGCTTGTCGAGCGGGATGGTGATCATCCGCGACGTTTCGAAATCGTAGGGCAGGGTTCCTGCGAGCGGGCGGATGACGTTGTATCCCCAGTCCTGGCGCAACTCGACATCGAGGATCTTCACCTCCAGGACATGGCCGGGCCTGGCGCCGCGCACGGCGACCGGGCCGGTCAGGATATGTCCCTGCATGATCGGGCGGCAGTTCTCGTGAATTTCCAGATGTTCGGGAAGAATGGTGAACCCTTCCCCGGGCAGAACTTCCGCAGGGCCGGAGACCGAATCGATCACCACCGTGTCACCACTGTCGATGGTCAGCACCGGTTCGAGGGCCGCATCGAAATAACCCCAGGCGCAGGTTTTGGAAGATGCGGCGAGGTGATGTTTCATGATCTGGCTCCCCTTGTTCGATCAACGAAGAGACTAGTTGATTTTGCAGTAGCCGCCAGTCCGCAAATCCTGCCCAGCCTTCTTCGAGACGAATGATTTGGCGGACGGTCCGGTTAGCTCGCTACGGCCCCTTCAGGCGGGCCTGGCGGTCTCTGGTCGTGCGGCGGCGATACGCCGTTCGATCTGGCGCAGGTAGAGCGCCAGAACGAGGCCGAGCCCGGTCGCCGCGGCGATATAGAACGGGGCGCCCTGCCAGCCCGAGGCTGCGACGATCGAGGCGAGCAGCATCGGTCCGAAGACCTGGCCGATATTGGAGCCCTGCATGACGAAGCCCGAGAACGTCCCGACGAGATCCCGGCGCGGCGCGTAGACGGGCAGCGAGCCCATGATGGTCGCCGGCAGTACGCCGCCCGACACCGCATAGAGCACCGACCCGCCGTAACGCATCCACAGCGGAAAGCTGTGCCCGAAGACGATGAAGGCGGTCAGCGTCAGCATCAGGCAAGGGCCTGCGATCAGCACCCAGCGCGGGGCGCCCCAGCGGGCGAAAACGCCGCCGAGCAGGTTGCCCACTCCGTTTGCCAGCACGGCGAGCGCAGTCATGATCGAAGCGGCCGTCAGGCTGACGGCCATTTCCTCGATCAGCAGGGTCGGCAGGAAGCCGAAGACGGACATGAAGCTTGCGCTATAGGCGGCGAAAATGCCGGAAAGGATCCAGGACACTGGCCGGGAAGCGGTGAGTTTGACGGCCGTCAGCAGCGACGTTGCCGGATGTCCGGCGGTTTGCGGCTTTGGGATGCGCATCAGCATCAGCGCGATCATCGGGACGAGACTGAGAGTGGCTGCGAAAATCCAGGAGCCCTGCCAGCCGAAGCTCGGCAATAGGAACGGCGAGATCATCATCATCACCGAGACGCCGACCGGTACCCAGATTCCCCAAAGGCGAAGGCCAGCCCCATATCGCGCGGCTCGACCGAGGCGGCGATCAGGCCGGGGCCGCGACAGACACCATGATGAGGCCGACGCTTTCGAGGGCGCGGCTGGCGAAGATCACGGTTTGCGAATGGGTGAGGGCGCCGATCAGGCTGCCGGCGATCAGCAGACCAAGGCCGAGGATCATCGCGCGCCGGTGCGTCAGGTAGTCGGTGAAACGGCCGATCAGGATGCCGCCGGCAGCGCCAAGCGCGCTGACCAGCCCCATCAGCCAGCCGGCGGCGACGAGATCGATGCCGAGTTCGGAGCGCAGCATGGGGATGGCGGGCGGCACCTTGCCGATATGCAGTGCCGCGGCAATGCCGCCCAGAACGGCGATCGTGACATGTCCCCAACGCGTCATGCTGTCTCTATTCCAATCGGCAAACAAACGTCCGACCGGTTTATCACCCCGTGCCGGCTCAGGCATAAATTCCTTTGCGGCGCGCATGATTTCTTGGCCCACACGGCGTCGGACGCCTCGTCGGGATGCTGGCGTCCAATCGCGAAAGAAGTCTGATCAAATCAGGATGGTCGGCGCCTCGTTGGCAGGCCAGGTCAACTTGCCTTGCGCATCTGCTCGCGGCTTTCCTCGACCTTGAGGTTCTGGACCAGTTTTGCGAGCCAATCGACAAAGACCCGCACCTTGTTGGAGAGGTGGCGGGTCTGCGGATAGACGATGTAGAGAGGCAGTGATCGCAGCGCCAGTCGGAGAGAACTTCGACCAGTTCACCCTTCTCCAACGCCTCCTTCACCATGAAACGTGCCGATTGAACGACGCCCATGCCGGAAATGGCCGCGTTCACATAGCTCCGGCTGTCGTTGACCGAGACGACGTAACGCGGGGTGATTTCCACCTCCTCGTCGCCGCGGCGGAACTCCATGGACATCACGCGGCCCGACTGTGCGTTCAGGTATCCGACGGAGAAGTGCTCTTCCTCCAGGTCCTTGGGGCGCTCGGGGGCGCCGAAATTGCGGATATAAAGCGGCGCGGCATAGGCCTGCATGCCGATTTCGCCGACCTTGCGGGCAATCAGCGACTGGTCGGTCGGGGTGCCGGCGCGCAGCGCGCAATCGACGTTTTCAGCAATATAATCGACCAACCGGTCGCCGACGCCAATATCGAGCCTGATCTGCGGATAACGGCTGTAGAAATCGCATAGGTTCGGAATGACGAGCAGATCGGCGAAGGCGCCGGCCATTTCCACGCGCAGCCGTCCTGACGGCTGGGCCTGCGAATTCGACATGCTGCCGTCGAGCTCGTCGATCTCGGAGAGGAGCTGCATCGCCCGCTCGTAATAGAGCGCCCCGTCGGTGGTCACCATGACCTTGCGGGTCGTGCGGTTGAGCAGCGTCGTGCGCAGATGGCCTTCGAGGCTCTGGACGAGATTGGTCACTGTCGTTTTGGGCATATTGAGAGTGGCCGCGGCCCGGGTGAAATTGCCGGTTTCCACGACGCGGACGAATACGCGCATTGCCGAAAGCTGATCCATTGTCCTGATCCTGCTGCGCCGCAACATTGTTCCGAAATATGGAATAGTGTTGTCGAATGCCGTTAGCTTGTGTGTTTTCACCCGAATAATAATATCAGGTTCAAGATTGACGGCAAGCACCCCGTTTTTAATAGGGGTTTGGCCGAGGGTTTTTCAATGATCGCGCAGTGGGAAAATATCGCGTTTGACAAGTCGGCCATGCCGGCGGTCCCGATGCGCGTCTATGAAGGTGCTGCCAAAAGCAAGGTTCCGCCGCTAGTGCTTTACCTGCGGGGCGGGGCGTTTCTCAACGAACAGCGCGCCGAGAACGAACGCCCTGTCGCCAAGGCCTTGGTCGATGCCGGGGCTGTGGTGTTGGAAGCCGATTATAGCAGCGTTTCGCAAAACATGTTTCCGCAGGCGATGGAATGCGCCTTCGCGGCGCTTCATTGCCTTGCCGGCCGGCGTAAGCAGTTCGGCAGCGCAAAATCGCTGCTTTTCGTGGCGGGCGACGAGGCGGGCGGCAATGTTGCCGCCGGCGTGGCGCTCAAAGCGCGCGACCTGATGCCGGGCGAGCTGAGCGGCCAGATCCTGCTGTCGCCGATGATCGACCCGATGATGACGACGCAATCTTTCCGCAAGGCCGACGAGATCGGCATGGGCGAGCGTTGGGCAGAGGGCTGGAGCCATTATCTCGGCTCACATTGCGGGTTTCAGCATCCTTATGCGGCGCCCTGTCTCTGTTCGAGGCTTTCGGGTGTCGCACCGGCGCTCATCGTGACATCGGAGGATGATCCGCTGCGTGATGAAACGGTCGGTTATGCCGGTCGTCTGAAAGATGCCGGCGTTTCGGTCAGGCAGAAGATTTTCCCGGCCACTCCGGCTGGACGGGCATTTACAAAGAGGGCGACGGCAAGTGGATGGCAGCACTTTGTGCTGAATTCACAAGCTTCGTCCAAGAGTTAAGTTTCGTAGCATGACATATTTGAAGGCAAATAACGGCTAATTTCCCAAGGCCGTAAGGAGACTACAATGACATCGAAGGTCAAAAGCTGGGCCCTGTGGGGCACTGGACTGAGCACAGCCGCGCTGATCGCAGGCGCATCGGTTTATCTCGAACTGCCGCAGGGCGCCCATGCCGCGTCCGCGACGGCCGCTGCTGCGGCTCCGGCCGTCCCGGTGACGGTCGCAACCGTCGAGCCGCGCAGTGTTTCCACCTGGCAGGAATTCTCCGGACGGCTGGAAGCGGTCGATCGCGTCCAGATCCGGCCGCGGGTCGCCGGCACCATCCAGGCTGTGCATTTCCGCGAAGGCGGTCTGGTAAAGCAGGGCGACCTGCTGGTCAGCATCGATCCGGAACCCTATCAGGCGGCGGTCGCACAGGCCGAAGGCCAGGTGGCATCGGCGCAGGCAAGGGTCGAACTTGCCAATACCGAACTCGATCGCGGCAAGAACCTCGTCTCGAAGAACACCATCTCCCAGAGTGATCTCGCCCAGCGCCAGAGCGCCCAGAGCGAGGCGCTGGCCAATCTTCAATCCGCCAAGGCGGCCTTGAAGACGGCGCAGCTCAATCTTGATTATACGGAGATCCGGGCACCGATCGGCGGTCGGGCCGGCAGGCTGGAAATCACCGTCGGCAACTTGGTGGCGGCAGGCTCTGCGTCCACCCCGCTGACGACGCTGGTTTCCGCCGATCCGATCTATGCGAGCTTCGACGCTGGCGAGGAACTGGTGGCCCGCACGATCGCTGATCTTCCGGTCGTCGAGGGTGCGCCGGCGATCGATCAGGTGCCGGTCGAGGTGAGCACGCTCGCCGCCAAGAGCACCCCGATCCGCGGCAAGCTGCAGCTGATCGACAACGAGGTGAATGCCTCGAGCGGCACGATCCGCGTGCGGGCCATCTTCGACAATCCGGGCGGCAAGCTGATCCCGGGCCAGTTCGTGCGGGTCCGCATGGGCCAACCGAAGGCGCAGGATCACCTGATGGTCAGTGAAAAGGCCGTCGGCACCGATCAGGACAAGAAGTTCGTCTTCGTGGTCGATGCGGCCAATACCGTTGCGTACCGGCAGGTGGAGCTGGGCACGGCGGTCGATGGCATGCGGATCGTCGAGAAGGGTCTCAATCCGGGCGACCGGATCGTCGTCAACGGTCTGCAGCGCATCCGTCCGGGCGCCGTTGTCCAGCCCCAGGAAGAGGCGAAAGTCGCCAACAAGTAATGCTTTGACCGGCGGCTAGCCCGCCGGCCCCCACCCATCCAGTTCCGGTTCGTCGAGCTTGCAGCCCCAAGGCTGCGAGCCGGGGCCGTTTCGCCTCTTGTTCAACCCCGGAGAGAGGGCTTTGACATGAATATTTCCAGGTTTTTCGTCGATAGACCGGTCTTTGCGGCCGTGCTGTCGATCCTCATCGTGGTCGCCGGCCTGATCGGCATGCGGTCGCTGCCGATTTCCGAATATCCCAATGTGGTCCCGCCTTCGATCGTCGTGCGTGCCGTATATCCTGGCGCCAACCCGACGGTCATCGCCGAAACGGTCGCGACGCCACTCGAAGAGCAGATCAACGGCGTCGAGGACATGCTCTACATGTCCAGCCAGGCGACCTCCGACGGCGTGATGACGCTGACCGTCACCTTCAAGCTCGGCACCGACCCGGACAAGGCGCAGCAGCTCGTTCAGAACCGCGTGAGCCAGGCCGAGCCGCGCCTGCCGGCAGAAGTGCGTTCGATCGGTCTGACGACCGTCAAGAGCTCGCCGGACTTCATCATGGTGGTCAACCTCGTCTCCGACCGATACGACATCACCTACCTGCGCAACTATGCAACGCTCAACGTCAAGGACCGGCTGAACCGCATCCAGGGCGTTGGCCAGGTGCAGGTGTTCGGCGCTGGCGACTATTCGATGCGCGTGTGGATCGATCCGCAGAAGGCTGCCGAGCATTCATTGGCCGCAAGCGACATCTCGAACGCCATCCGCAGCCAGAACGTCCAGGCGGCGGCGGGCATTATCGGTGCCTCGCCGAACCCGCAGGGTGCCGACCTGCAGCTCAACGTCAATGCCCAGGGGCGCCTGCGCACCCCGGAAGAGTTCGGCAACATCATCGTGAAGAGCGGTCAGAACGGTGAAATCACCCGGTTGCGGGATGTCGCCCGCATTGAGCTTGGTGCTGCCGATTATACGCTGCGCTCGCTGCTCGACGGTCGTCCGGCCGTTGCCGTCGCGGTTCTCCAGGCGCCGGGTTCGAACGCGATCGAGATCGCCGACAACGTCAAGGCGACCATGGACCAGCTGCAGTTGGCGATGCCGCAGGGCGTAAAATACGAGATCGTCTACGATACGACCAAATTCGTGCGCGCATCGATCGAGAAGGTCATCGATACGCTGCTCGAAGCCATCGCGCTCGTCGTGCTCGTGGTCATCATCTTCCTGCAGACCTGGCGTGCCTCGATCATTCCGCTGATCGCCGTTCCCGTCTCGATCATCGGCACGTTCGGGGTCATGTATGCCTTCGGCTTCTCGATCAACGCGCTGACACTGTTCGGCCTCGTGCTGGCGATCGGTATCGTCGTCGACGATGCGATCGTCGTTGTGGAAAACGTCGAGCGCAATATTGAGGGCGGCTTAAGTCCCCGTGACGCGACCTACAAGGCGATGAAGGAAGTCTCCGGTCCAATTATCGCCATCGCGCTGGTTCTAGTCGCGGTCTTCGTGCCACTCGCCTTCATCAGCGGGCTTTCCGGGCAGTTCTACCGGCAGTTCGCGCTGACGATCGCAATTTCGACAGTCATCTCGGCGATCAACTCGCTGACGCTGTCGCCGGCACTTGCTGCCTTGCTGCTCAAGGACCATCACGCCAAGAAGGATTGGCTGACCCGGTTGATGGATGCGATCTTCGGCTGGTTCTTCCGTGGTTTCAACCGCGTCTTCGGTGCGGCTTCCAACGGCTACGGCCGCACGGTCGGCGGGTTGCTCTCGCGCAAGAGCCTGGTGATGATCATCTATCTGGCTCTCGTCGGCGCTACCTACAGCATGTTCAATGCGGTGCCGGGCGGCTTCGTGCCGGCACAGGACAAGCAGTATCTGATCGGCTTTGCCCAGCTTCCGGACGGCGCCACGTTGGACCGCACCGAAGACGTGATCAAGCGGATGAGCGAGATCACCCTGGCACAGCCTGGCGTCGAACATGCCATCGCTTTCCCGGGCCTGTCGATCAACGGTTTCACGATCGGCTCGAATGCCGGCATCGTCTTCGCGGTTCTCGACGACTTCGAAAACCGCAAGACACCGGAGCTTTCGGGTGGTGCGATTGCCATGCAGCTGAACCAGAAGTTCGGCGCCATCCAGGACGCCTATATCGCCATGTTTCCGCCGCCGCCGGTCAACGGCCTCGGAACGACGGGCGGGTTCAAGCTGCAGATCGAGGACCGTGCAGGCCTTGGGAACCAGGCGCTCGACGAGGCCACCAAGGCGGTGATCGCCAAGGCCTACCAGACGCCTGAACTTGCCGGCATCTTCTCGAGTTTCCAGATCAACGTACCGCAGCTCTATGCAGATCTCGACCGCGCCAAGGCCGAACAGCTCGGCGTCTCGGTGACGGACGTCTTCGAAACGCTGCAGATCTATCTCGGCTCGCTTTATGTGAACGACTTCAACGCCTTCGGCCGCACCTACAGCGTCCGGGTGCAGGCGGACGCCAAGTTCCGCGCCAAGGCGGAAGACATCGGCCAGTTGAAGGTCCGTTCGCAGTCCGGCCAGATGATCCCGCTCTCGGCTCTGCTGAAGGTGGATGCTCAGACCGGTCCGGAACGGGCGACCCGCTACAACGGTTTCCTGTCCGCCGATATCAACGGCGCTCCGGCTCCGGGATTCTCGTCCGGCCAGGCAGAGGCTGCGATTACGAAGATCCTCGAAGAGAAGCTGCCTTCCGGCATCGACTTCGAGTGGACGGACCTGACCTACCAGCAGATCCTTGCCGGCAATTCCAGCATCGTGGTCTTTCCGCTGGCGCTGCTGCTCGTCTATCTCGTGCTTGCTGCCCAGTATGAAAGCCTGACGCTGCCGATCGCGATCATCATGATCGTGCCGATGGGTGTGCTTGCCGCCTTGACCGGCGTCTGGCTCACCGGTGGAGACAACAACATCTTCACCCAGATCGGCCTCGTGGTCCTTGTGGGTCTGTCGGCGAAGAACGCGATCCTGATCGTGGAATTCGCCCGCGAACTGGAATTCCAGGGAAGAACGCCGTTCCAGGCGGCCGTCGAGTCAAGCCGGCTGCGCCTGCGGCCGATCCTGATGACCTCCATGGCCTTCATCATGGGTGTCGTGCCGCTGGTCGTATCGACCGGTGCGGGTGCGGAGATGCGCTCCGCAATGGGTATCGCGGTGTTCTCCGGGATGATCGGGGTGACGTTCTTCGGCATCTTCATGACACCGGTCTTCTACCTGCTGGCACGCTTGCTTACCGGCAGCCGTCCTCTGCGGCAGCACGGTACGGAGGAGGCGGCTCCCGCTCTCTCTCCAGCGGAGTAAGGTCTACCTCCGGCGCCGCGCGGGTTCTTTCCACCGGGAACCCGCGCGGTATTCTTGTGCCCAAGGAGATCGAGGAATCCTCAGGATCTGCTCGATCTTCTTGGGTTTTTGTTTTGCGCGACATGCATCAGAG
This sequence comes from Neorhizobium sp. EC2-8, assembly GCA_045291535.1. Classification (GTDB taxonomy): domain Bacteria; phylum Pseudomonadota; class Alphaproteobacteria; order Rhizobiales; family Rhizobiaceae; genus Neorhizobium. The sequence goes on from CP147996.1 coordinate 790,345, forward strand.
AGCGCCGCCATCGATGATCAGTGTCTGAGCCGTCATGGCGGCGGATGCGTTCGAGGCGAGGAACAGGCAGGGGCCGACGAGGTCTTCAGCCACCAGCACCCGCTTCAGGGACTGGCGCGCGACCATCGCCGTGATGCTGTCGTCGTTCAGCCAGAGCTTCTTCTGCCGTTCGGTGACGATCATGCCCGGCAGGATGGCATTGACGCGGATGTTTTCCCGCCCGAGCTTTCCGGCAAGGCTCTTCGTCAGGCCGATGATTCCGGCCTTGGCAGTCGCGTAGGCCGGCAGTTCGCCCATGTTGAGCAGATAGGCGATCGACGAAAAGTTGACGATCGCACCGCTGCCCGACTGCCGCAGGTAAGGGAGCGCCGCCTGCGAGACGAAGAACATCTGTTTCAGGTTGATGGCCTGGGCGTTATCCCAGTATTCCTCGGTCACGGTCTCCAGTTCATGGCGATCGTCCCAGCCGGCATTGTTGACAAGCACGGACAGTGAGCCGAGTTCCCGCGCCGCCTTATCGACGGCGGCTTTCGTTTCCGCGACGTTGCGCAGGTCGGCCTTCCGGTAAAGGACTGGATGGCGGGAGGTTTTGGAAAGCCGCGCCGCCAGTTCTCGGCTCGGCTCGTCGGCGATATCGATGAATGCGACTCTGGCACCCTGTGCCGCAAAGCCTTCCACCAATGCCGCGCCGATGCCGGAACCGCCGCCGGTGACCAGCACGGCGCGGTCGGCAAGATCCGGATGCCTTACAGAAATTTCGGCCAAAACATCCTCCCTGTCCGGCTTGGTCGGCAAGTTGTATCGCTTCGATGCGGGAAGACAAGGATGTCCAACAAACTCTCGCCATCTGAAGGTGCAATGGTCGAGTCATGACCATTGCGACAGGAATAGCCGTCGGCGTCGGGCTTGGTACGGTGCTCGGGACAGCCGTTTTCGACAATATCGGCATCGGCGTTGCCGTGGGCATCGCGATTGGCGTTGCCGTTTCCCAATTTATGTACTCGCGAACGAAATAGCCCGGGCTGGCTGCATTTGCCTGCAGAGAATTGCCTTCCGGCATCATAGCCGGTACTCGGGAGGGCAACGTTTCCGGCCATCTCCCTTCGAGTCGGAGCCTGACGACAAAGGAACTCTCCGTGGCCCTTCCCGATGCCGAAATCCTGCTTCCCGAAAAGACCTATGCCGCCTTCCTATTCGACATGGACGGCACGATCCTGAATTCGCTGGCTTCCGCCGAACGCGTCTGGGGCCGCTGGGCGGCGAAGATGGGGCTGGACGTGGAAAAATTCCTGCCGACCATGCATGGCAAACGCGGCATCGATACGATCACTGCGCTGAACCTGCCGGGTGTCGATCCCGCCGTCGAGGCGGAAGGCATCCTGCGCGGCGAGATCGAGGATGTCGAAGGCGTCGTGCCGATCCCGGGCGCTGTTGAATTCCTGTCGGCCCTGCCGCCGGAACGCTGGGCGATCGTCACATCCTCGCCGATCGAACTGGCCAAGGTTCGGCTTGCCGCGGCCGGCATTCCGCAGCCGCGCTACATGGTGACCGCCGAAGACGTCACCATCGGAAAGCCCAATCCGCAAGGCTATATCCTGGGCTCGGAGCGGCTCGGCGTCAGCCCGTCCGATGTGCTGGTGTTCGAGGACGTACTCGCCGGCATAAGGGCGGGCGAGGCGGCAGGTGCCGACGTGATGGTGATCACCGCCACCCATTCCCATCCGATCGAAACCGGGCATTCGAAAATACCCGGCTATGTCGATGTGGTGGCACATATCGGCGAGGACGGCCGTCTTTCGGTGCGTCGCAAGGCCTAAGCCTCATGCGGGCTGGTTCGACGTCCGCATGAGACTGATCGTTGCAAACCAGAGCACGACGCCGAGGCCAAGCAGGCAGGCGGCAATCAGATACTGGACCGGATCGCGGCCGGTCCAGGGGCCGGCGAGGAATGCGCAGGAGATGGCGCCCAGCACCGGCAGGATAGTCGGGGTGCGGAAATGCTTGTGCCCGACCGTGTCCTTGCGCAGCACCAGCACTGCCACGTTGACGATCGCAAAGACGCAGAGAAGCAGCAGCGCCGTGGTGCCGCCGAGCGCCGGGACACCTCCGGCAAACAGGATCAGGCCGACCGCGAGCAGCGAGGTGAAGCCGATCGCTATATAGGGTGCGGCGGCCGGAATGCACCTTGCCAAGCACCTGCGGCAGAACGCCTTCGCGGGCCATGCCATAGATCAGGCGGCTTGCCATCATCATATTGATCAGCGCCGAGTTGGCGACCGCGAACATGGTGATGACGGCAAAGATGCCGATCGGGAAGCCCGGCGCGCCGGCCTGCACGACCTTCAGCAGCGGCGTCTCACCCTGGCCAAGTTCATTGGCAGGAACCAGCGTGATCGCCGAGATCGCCACCAGGACATAGATCAGGCCGGTGATCGCCAGTCCGGTCAGCAGCACTTTCGGGAACATCCGGCTTGGCTCCTTGCATTCCTCGGCCATGTTGACCGAATCCTCGAAGCCGACCATGGCGAAGAAGGCGAGCGTGGTTGCCGCGATCACCGGCCAGAAGACGCCGCCATTGTCCGGCGCTGCAAACGTCCAGGCGCGGGAAACGTCGCCCTGGCCGCCGGCAATCGCCCAGAAGCCGATGCCGATGATGATCAGCAGGCCGGTCAGTTCGACGACGGTCAGGACCACGTTCATCTTGACGCTTTCCCCGACGCCCCGAAAGTTGATGGCGGCCACCAGAGCGATGAAACCGACCGCGATCAGCGGCACGCCCCAGGCGCCGAGATCGAGGCTGAGCGAGGTGGCGAAGTTGGAAGCAAAGGCCCGCGAAGCGGTTGCCGCGGAGGTAATGCCGGAAGACATCACCGCGAAGGCCACCAGGAATGTGACGAAATGGATTCCGAAGGCCTTGTGGGTATAAAGTGCGGCGCCGGCTGCACGCGGATATTTGGTGACCACTCGAGATAGCTGAAGGCGGTGAGGAGGGCGACGAGGAAGGCGATGAGGAAGGGTAGCCAGACAACGCCGCCGACCTGCGCCGCGACCTGGCCCGTCAGGGCGTAGATGCCGGTGCCGAGAATATCCCCGATGATGAACAGCAGCAGCAATCCGGGTCCCATCACCCGGTGCAATTCGGTCTTTTGTTCGCCCGATTCCGTTCCCGGCTTTTCCATGAGCTCCTCCTGGATGATCAAATTCTCTCGGCAGTTTGCTCAATGGGAACAAGCGACGGTTGTTCCCCACAAAATGCAAAGGTTTCTGACCGTTCCTCTTACCCCAGAAGAGCTAGAGCAAACTTCCGAAAAATCTTGCACTTGGTGCAAATATCTCCTAAATGTTTGGATGTTGACGCTGCGCTGCACAAAATTGCCGTCGATAGGTCTGTTTTTTCACAACGGAGGTTTCTATGCCTTGGAATTGCCATGCGGGCTGTGAAGGTCGGCGGGATACTCGATTGCATTTTCAACCCGGTGAGTCTCTGACCATGACAGCAGATGCCGCATTCTCCGATTTCTGGCATTTCTTCCGCTCCTGGATCAGCAATCCGTTGAGGGTTGCAGCGGTCGCCCCTTCGGGGATTCGCTCGCGCGGCTGATGACACAGGAGATCGCTCCTTTCGACGGGCCGGTCATCGAACTCGGCCCGGGCACCGGCGTCTTCACCCGAGCCCTGCTGGCGCGGGGCGTCGCGGAAGCCGACCTGACACTGATCGAATACGGGCCCGAATTCGTGCCTGGCCTGCAGCGCCGGTTTCCGGAAGCGCGGGTTCTGCAGATGGATGCCGCCAAGCTCGCCCAGGGGGATATTTTCGAGGGCGAGCCGGTCGGTGCCGTCGTCAGCGGTCTGCCGCTGCTCTCCATGTCGCCGCGCAAGATTACGTCGATCCTCGGCGGCGCCTTTACCTATATCCGTCCGGGTGGCTCCTTCTACCAGTTCACCTACGGCCCGCGTTGCCCCGTGCCGCGGCCGATCCTCGACCGGTTGGGTCTGAAAGCCGTCCATATCGGCCACACGGTGCGCAACCTCCCGCCGGCCGCCGTCTACCGGATCTCCCGCCGCAAGCCGCTGGACCTGACGCGGGAGCGTTCCAGGTATCGTGCCGAGGCGGAAGCTGGCCCGGTTGAGAATGGCGACGGAACGGCCGGCTGAATAAAATCGGACGAAATGACCAAGACGACTGATGGCGCGACGGAAGGCCGGCGGGAGCTCAAGCGACGGCAGACCCGCGAGCGCATCGAGGAAGCGGCGATGAGCCTGTTCCTCGAACGCGGCTTCGACGCCACGACGATCGAGGACATTGCCGAACGCGCCGGGGTGTCGAAACGCAGTTTCTTCGACTATTTTCCTTCCAAGGAAGAAGTCGTGTTTGCCTGGCAGGACGGGTTTGCCGATCACATGATGGCGGCGATCGCTTCGAGGCCTGCGGAAGAGCCGGCGGTCAAGGCGGTGCAATACGGCCTCGTCAGCGCCGTCGTGTCGGCGACCGACGAAAGAACGATGGCGCTCGGAGAACTGGTCCGCGGTACGCCGGCGCTAAAGGCGCGTGACCAACTCAAATATGCCAAGCTCGAACTGAAGCTGACCGAAGCGCTGAAGGCTCGAAGCCGGAGCGACGAGGAGCGGCTGCGCATGCGGTTGCTGGCTGCGGTCGTGATGGGCGCCCTGCGGGTCGGCGGAGAGATCTGGAACGAACAGCCTCCGGGCACTTCCTTGGAAGCCTTCGCGCATGGGTTCTTCGGCGATTTCTGGAAGGCGCTTGCCGATTTCGGCAACGAGGGACAGGGCGGCTGATCAGGCCACGCTGAGTGTCGCGGCGGCGAGCACGACATAGCGGATCGCCTTGCCGATGAAAACCAGGATCAGGAAGGTCGGCAGCGGCTCCTGAGCACGCCGGCAGCGACCGTGATCGCGTCGCCGCCGATCGGCAGCCAGCTTAAAAGCAGCGACCATTTTCCGTATTTCCGATACCAGGCCTGCGCCTTTTCCAGCTTTTCCTCGGTCACCGGAAACCACCGGCTGTCGCGAAACTGTTCGACACCGCGACCGAGCAACCAGTTCACCGCGGCACCCGCCGTGTTGCCGACCGAAGCCACCAGCAGGAGGCCGGCAAGAGAATAGCGGTCGGCGAGGATCAGGCCAACGAGGATCGCCTCCGACTGCATCGGAAAGATCGTGGCGGCGATGAAGGCGGCGGAGAACAGTCCCGCATAGGCGGCGAAATCGAACATGCTCGACCTGTAACGGAGCCAAATGAAAAAGGGCGGATGAAAAATCCGCCCTCCCGGTGCATTTTGGGGTCGTCAATCAAGCCTTGGTGGCGTTTTCGACTTCTTCCGCAGCCGTTTCCACCTTCTTGGCATGGCGTTTGCGCCAGTCGCCAAGGAAGAGCAGGATCGGAGCCGCGATGAATACCGACGATGCGCCGGCCACGAGAATGCCGAACGCCATCGGCACCGCGAAGCTTTCCACCGCGCTGCCGCCCCAGATCGCCATCGGCAGAAGCGACAGGAAGGCTGTGGCATTGGTGTAAAGGCTTCGGGCCAGCGTTTCGTTGATCGACTTGTCGATCACTCGCGAAGCGGCATCGACTTGTAGAGGCGCATGTTTTCACGCATGCGGTCATAAACGACGACCTTGTCGTTGACCGAATAACCGACCATCGTCAGCACCGCGGCGATCGCCGTGAGGTTGAAATCGAGGCCGGTAATGGCGAAGAAGCCGACCAGCTTGGTGACGTCCAGCACCAGGGTGACGATGGCGCCGACCGCGAACGGCCATTCGAACCGCACCCAGATGTAGATCAGCATCGCGACGCTGGCGACAAAGACCGACAGGAAGCCGGCAATCGCAAGTTCGCCCGAGACCTTCGGGCCGATGACATCGGTGCCCTGGACCATTGCGGTTGAGTCGATCTTGACGACCTCGTCCTTCAGCTTGGTCACCGCCGCCGTCTGCGCCTCTTCGCCGCCATCCTGACGCTGGGCGCGGACCAGGATGGTGTTCGGATCGCCGAAGGACTGCAGCGTGATTTCGCCGAGGTCGAGCGTGTTCAGACCTTCGCGGAACTTGGCGAGATCGGCCGGACCTTCCGTCTTGACCGACATCTGGATGCCGCCGCGGAAATCGACGCCGTAGTTCAGGCCCGGATGGAAGAACAGCACCACCGAGGCAAGCGACAGGATGCCGGAGACGGCGACGCCGAAGAAACGCGCCTTCATGAAGTGGATGTGCTTGTCGTAGGGGTTGAACGGGATCAGCGGCCTGATGTTCAGCACCTTCAGCTTCATGCGGCGGGTGAGGGCGATCATCGTGACGCGCACGAAGGCGACCGAGGTGAACATCGAGATGATCAGGCCGAGACCCATGGTCACGGCGAAGCCGCGCACCGGGCCTGAACCGAAGTAGAACAGGATGGCTGCGGCGATGAGCGCGGTCATGTTGCCATCGACGATGGTCGAATAGGCGCGGTTGAAGCCGACGTCGATAGCGGCGAAGGCGCCACGACCTTTACGGGTTTCTTCGCGGATGCGCTCGTTGATCAGAACGTTGGCATCGACGGCGAGGCCGATGCCAAGCACGATACCGGCGATACCGGGCAATGTCAGTGTTGCACCGACCAGTGTCAGCGCGGAGAAGGTGAGGATCGTGTGGATCAGCAGGGCAACGTTCGCCAGGATGCCCCACGAGCCATACAGGACCAGAATGAAGACGGCGACGAGGACGAAGCCGACGAGGCCGGAATAGAGGCCCATCTGGATCGCGTCCGAACCGAGGTCGGCGCCGACGGTGCGTTCCTCGATGACGGTGAGCTTTGCGGGCAATGCGCCGGCGCGCAGCAGTGCGGAGAGCGTATTGGCTTCGGAGACCGAGAAGCCGCCGGAGATCTGGCCCGAACCACCGGTGATCGGCGTGCGGATGACCGGCGCGCTCAGCACCTTGTTGTCGAGGACGATCGCAAAGGGCCGACCGACGTTCTGCTGAGTGATCTGGGCAAAGCGGCTGGCGCCGGCCGAGTCGAAACGGAAGTTGACGACCGGCTCGTTGGTCTGCTGGTCGAAGGCGGCGCGGGCATCCGTCAGGCGGTCACCGGAGAGCCTCGACGCGGTCGAGAACCGGGTACTGGTTGCCGCGCTCGTCGGCGAGCATGGTGACGCCGGTTTCGCCCTGCTGGCCGAGCAGATGGAAGCTCATCTTGGCGGTCGAGCCGAGAAGCTGGCGCAGACGCGTCGGATCCTGCTCGCCCGGAAGCTGGACGAGAACGCGGTCCGAGCCGATGCGCTGAATGGTCGGTTCGGCGACACCCACCTGATCGACGCGCTGGCGGATGATTTCCAGCGACTGATCGACGGCGCCGGTGATATGTGAATTGATCCCGGCTTCGGTCTGGGCAATCGTGATCGTATTGTCGGAAGGCGTGGCGATCGCAAGGTCGCTGCCGCCGATAGTCGTGCCGGCGTTGACGGGGTTGGCCAGCGTCTGGAGTTCGGTCACGGCGGTGGCGCGCTGGGCCGCGTCGCGCAGCGCGACCGTTACGGTGTCACCCGTGCGGCGGATTGCCGTCGTCGTGATGTTCTTTTCGCGCAGAATGCGGCGAGATTCCTGGAGCAGGCTCTGGACGCGCTCGTTGATCAGGTCGGCCCGATCGACTTCCAGCACGAGGTGCGAGCCGCCGCGCAGGTCGAGGCCGAGCGAGACGCGGTTGTGGGGCAGCCAGCCGGGAAGGCGGTCAAGCGTCGATTGCGGAATGACGTTCGGCAGCGCCACCAGAATGCCGAGGAAGATGATGACGAGATAGGTCGTCACCAGCCACGGGGAGTTTCTCATATTTCTAATCCTGCTGAGGCCATGGCGCGCGCGAGGCGATCGGCATGGGATGTCTTAAATCGTGATCACGAGGGCGCCATGAGGCGCGATATTTCAGGCGCGGGCCGGTGGCGCGCGCGGCAGCGACCCGTGCCAGAACGGGTAGACTGCCCGACGGAAAGACGGTTTCGCCGCGAAGGCCGAAACGAAAATCGGGAAGCTGATCTCGACGGCGCGGGCTTCCAGCGCACCGCCGCCCATATGCCAATGGGTGCCTGTTCCGTCCTTGCGGTCCATGGCCGCAAGCGCGCGCAATGGCTCGCGCTTGGTCAGATGCAGGGTGTCGCTGTTCTTGTCGGCCGAGAGGACGCCGCGCGGGAACTGCACGTCCTTGACGACACCGGAAAGCAGGCCGAACAGGGCGGCGATCAGCAGGGCGGCGGCAAAGACCGGCCAGCGCGACAGGAGGCTCTCCTGTCCACGTCCGTCTCTCATCCGCTTGTCCTGCGGAAACAGCGCCATCCGCATCACTCCGAGCGTTAGAAATCCCGAAGTCCTTGCTTCGGAACGGAATGCCGCCTTCTAAAGGAGAGGTTCGAGGCGGTCAATCTCCAGTCTCCGCCAGCTTAAAGGCAGATTGCGGCGGTATTTGCACCGATCGCGGGATCGGGGCCTGAAACCGACGCCTTTGTCGGTCGGCTTGCCCGGGACCATGAAGACGTCACTACTTGTGGATCGGGTCCTTCCACAGGACTTCTTCAGGTTTCTCGATCGGTTCGATATCGAGGTTGACCACGACCGGATCCTGGCCCGAGCGGCAAAGCACGCATTCCAACGTCTCGTCGGGGCTGGCATTGATTTCCTGATGCGGCACATAGGGCGGCACGTAGATGAAATCGCCGGGGCCGGCCTCGGCCACGAATTCGAGATTGTCGCCCCAGCGCATCCGGGCTTTGCCCTTCAACACGTAGATGATGCTCTCAAGATCGCCGTGATGATGGGCGCCGGTTTTGGCGTTGGCGTGGATGGTGACCGTGCCGGCCCAGATCTTTTCGGCGCCGGCGCGGGCGTTGTTGATCGCGGTCGCGCGGTTCATGCCGGGGTCTGGGCGGTGTTGGGATCGAGCGAATTGCCGGGAATGACTTTCACGCCGTGCTCGCGCCAATCGACGTGGGAATGACCATCATGGTCATTGTCATGAGTATGATGATGATCGTCAGGGCTATGGCTCAAGATCGGCTCTCAATGACTAGGACGGGGCTCACCAGCTCTCGCGAGCAGGGGGTCCGCGAGCCCCTAACCGGCATCATGCCGGCTGGAGGCCACGTAGCTTCGGTTCAGGAACATGATCAATGGGAACGTCGCAAATGTCAAAGGCTTGGTGAGGAAAGAGTAACTTTCCTGTTTCAAATCAACACACTATCACGATTCGGCAGCTCCATTTACCCTCTCACGGCTGAGCGGCGGACGGGGTTGCCGCTTGCCGGTTGCATGGCTGATGGATCGGCAGTTGTGGGCGGGGCCGATCTCCGAAGGAGCCTTATACGCCCCGAATGAGCGGCAGGACTTCGATGGAGCCCTGATAGATCATGTCAAGCGAGACGTAGACGATGACGGCCAGGCCCAGATAGGCGATCCAGCGGAAGCGGGACAGGAGTTTGGCGACGAAGTTGGCCGCAACGCCCATCAGCGCGATCGAGACGACCAGGCCGATGATCAGCACCGTCGAATGTTCCTTGGCGGCGCCGGCGACGGCCAGCACGTTGTCGAGCGACATGGAGACGTCGGCGACGACGATCTGGGTGGCCGCCTGGAAAAAGGTCTTCTCGGCAGCCTTTTCCTTCGCTTCGGCGGCGGCATGGGCGTCGTCGCCCTGTCCTTCGCGCAGTTCGCTCCACATCTTCCAGCAGACCCAGGCAAGCAGCAGGCCACCGGCGAGCTGGAGCCCCTTGATCGCCAGAAGGTAGGTGGCGATGACCGCAAACACCAGGCGCAGCACCGTTGCTGCCGTGATCCCGAAAAGGATAGCCTTCTTGCGAAGCGCGGCAGGAAGACCGGCGGCGGCAAGGCCGATGACGATGGCATTGTCGCCGGAAAGGACGAGGTTGATGGCGATGACCTCGAGGAGTGCCGCAAAGCCGGCTGCGGTGAAGAGTTCCATCATGAAGCGTGAACCTGAGTCGGGAGTGGATGAGGGTGGAAGGTGAAGTTGATCTTCTAGTCACATTTTCGTGGTGATTGGTACAGGATATTTCAAAGCGCTTGGCAAGCGGATTTTGCATTTGTCAAACGGCATTATCCATTATTAAAGCGGAACTCGCCCCCGTAAAGAAAGCCGGCGATTTCAGGTGATCGCTTCCTAGTCGCGCTCAAGTTCCACTTGTCGCGACTCACCTGTCTCCTATATGGCCTCACGGCGGATCGCGTCCCCAACCTGCCGCGTCGTGGAGCGGATTTTTCGCCTGCGGACGCAACGGGGCAAGCATCCGTAAGATGAAGGAGACGTTCATGGCGCAGAAAGCCGTTGTCCTTGTCGTCGAGGATGAACCGCTGATCCGATTCACCACGCTCGATGCGCTGGAGGAGGTCGGACACCAGGTGCTGGAGGCAGGCAATGCCGACGAAGCGATGGTGCTGTTCCGCAACCGGGCCGATATCGACATCGTCTTCACCGACGTCAACATGGCAGGCTCCATGGACGGCATCCAGCTTGCCCAGCGCATCCGCGCCATCCGCCCCAGCATCGGCATCATCATCACGTCCGGTATCGTCAGCCTCGACCCGATGCTGCTGCCGACCAACACGGTCTTCCTGCCGAAACCCTATCAGCACGACATGCTCCTGTCCTCGATCCATGAGATGATGCCCGGCTGACCATCGGCAGGCTGACGTTGCGCCGACGGAACCAAGTGGCAGCGCTTCCGGTTATTTCTTCCGATCAACCGGAGGAACCTTCAGATGCTGACGAGGCTCATCGCGTTTTCCGCCATCTCGCTGCTTGCCGCACCCGCCCTGGCCCAGACGGCCGGTGGCGGCAACACGACCACCTTGCCCGGAACGACAGAGATGTGAAAACAGCTTTACTCTTCGTCAATCTCTATTAAGTTGGTAGAGATTGAAGCGACCGAGGAAGCGGGTGCCAAATCGGCTTCCTGTGGCTTCCAAGACAGTCTTTCGCCCAAAGCAACCAAGGACGAGGAGTGTGTGCCTGATGACTTATGATGTCGCCGTCGTCGGTTCCGGTTTTTCCGCAATTGCTCTTACCATCAACCTCTTGCGCTTCCTACCGTCGTCCGCTTCGATCGCCGTGGTCGGCGACGATCCCGGCTTCGGGCGGGGCACCGCCTATCGCACCGAGTTTTACCTGCATCGCCTCAATGTCCCGGCGGCGCGGATGAGTGTGTTTCCAGACCGGCCGGACGATTTCGTCGAATGGCTGCGTCGTCAGGGCAGGGCGGCCTTTCCGGAGGATTTTGCCTCGCGCGGTGACTACGGCCTTTATTTGCGCGATACGCTGGCTTCGCTTCTGAGGCCCCGCGAGCGGCGCGCGCATGTGGATTTCATTCGGGCCAAAGCGACCGCCTGCGTCCAGTGCGAACAGGACGGGATCGTCTTCCATCTCGACAATGCCGGCGAACTGGCCGCTCGCACGGTCATCCTGGCGCTCGGCGTCGGCAATGCCGACCTGCCTTTGCCGAAAGACCGTATCGATCGGACCTCGGTGCCCGCATCATTGACAATCCCTGGCGGCTCGGCTGGCTGTCACGTGTCGGCCGCACCGATGAACTCTGTATCTTCGGCTCCGGCCTGACGATGATTGACCAGGTTCTGTCGCTCCGCGCCCAGGGCCATCGCGGCCGCATCCATGTCCTGTCCCGGCGTGGACTGGTCCCGCACCCGCATCCCACACGGCGTGCCGCTGCGGTCGCCCCGGATCTGCCTGACAGTCGGGAGATCAGCGCGCTCCTCCATGCCTTGCGGCGGCAGGTGGAGAACGGCGCCGACTGGCGGGGCATCGTCGATGGACTTAGGCCACAGACCCAGGCTTTGTGGCAGAGCCTCAGCGCCGATCAGCGCTCCCGTTTCCTGCGGCACGCGCTGGCTTGGTGGAACATCCACCGCCATCGCATCGCACCGGAAGTTTTCGCCCGCTTCGACGCGCTCCTGAAGGACGGGACGGTGACCGTGCATGCCGGCTTCCTCCGCTCGATTGACAGGGATGGTGCAGGCGCGAGCGTCCAGTTCAGGCGGCGCGGCACGCAGGACATCGCATCCTTCCACGCAGACTGGATCGTCAACTGCACCGGCATGGAACGCGCCGGCATCGGCCATTCGCCGCTGCTGACCGAGATGCGGGACCTTGAGATGATCGCAATGGACGAACTCGGACTAGGCATTTCCGTCGATGGCCAGTCTCGGGTTCTCGATCCGGACGGCCAGCCACAGCCCGGCCTGTTTGCGGCCGGTGCGCTGACAGCTGGCCAGTTCTGGGAGATCACGGCAGTGCCGGATATCCGCGTCCAGGCCCAGGCGCTTGCGGAGACGATCTCCACGGAAATTTCCAGGGCCGCGCCACGGCATGCCCGCATCGCGTAATCTGGCATTCCTTGAGCATGATTTTCTCCCTTTCGGGCATCCACGGCAGGTTCCTTGCTTCCATGCTGCGCCATCGGCGCTAATCTGAAGCAAGTCATTGCGCAAGAAGGATTTTCCATGGCCCTGAAACTCGTCGGTCTCGCGGGTAGCTATAATCGCCCCTCCAAGACATTTGCGCTGGTCAATCACATCGCCGCGGTCGCAGCCGAGCGTTATGGGTTTGACACCCAGGTTCATGACCTCACCGATGTCGGGCCATCGCTTGGACAGGCGCAGCGTCAGGGCGATCTCGACGGAGCCGCCGCCAAGGTGCTGGCGGATGTCGTCGAGGCGGATTTCCTGATCGTCGGCTCGCCGACCTACAAGGGCAGCTATCCCGGGCTGTTCAAACATTTCATCGATCTGATCGATCCCGAACAGCTCCGCGCCAAGCCGATCCTGATCACCGCGACCGGTGGAGGCGACCGTCATGCTCTGATGGTCGAGCACCAGCTTCGGCCGCTCTTCGGTTTCTTCATGGCCCACACCCTGCCGACCGCCGTCTATGCGTCGGATCGCGATTTCGCCGATTACCGCATCGTTTCCGAGGCCCTGCAGCAGCGCATCGGTTTTGCTGTCGATGAACTCGCCGCCTTCTTTCCGGTCCGGGAACTGGCCGCCGCCGAGTAACTTTACTTTCGGTCGCTTTGCCGTCATCAATCCCCGCAATCGTGACGCGGAGGAGAAGGCATGACCATCGAAGAAGACATGGCGAAGATCGCCGAGCAGGAGAAGGCACTGGTCTTCGACCGGTTCGACCTGGCGACTGCCTGGGATCTCGGGTCGCTGCTCCGTCATATGGCCGTGGAGCGTGGACTGAGCGTCGTCATCGACGTGCAGCTGCATTCGATGTCGGCGTTCTACACGGCTCTGCCGGGGACCACCGCGGATAACGAAAACTGGGTGCGCCGCAAGCGCAATCTGGTGCTCCGCTTCTTCCAGTCCAGCTATTCGATCGGACGGAAACTCGAACTTCTGGGCGATACGGTGGAGAACCGATACGGCATTTCTTCGGCTGACCACGCGCCGCATGGCGGCAGCTTTCCGATCAAGGTCGCCGGTACCGGCTGCATCGGGGCGGTGACGGTTTCCGGCCTGCCGCAGCGCGAGGATCATAATATGGTCGTCGAAGCCCTTGCCCGGATGACAGGAAAAGATATCTCCACACTCCGTCTCGACTGAGGAGATAGTCTATGGCGCAGGCCGACATAAAGACCCCCGACGAAGTTTTCGCATTCTGGTTCGGCGAGCTGACCCGCAAGGATTGGTTCGAGAAGAACGACGCTCTCGATGAGGCGATGCGCAAGCATTTCGCAGCGACCCATCTGTCGCTCGCCCGCGGCGAGCTCGACCCGTGGCGGACGTCGCCGGAACATCGGCTGGCGGCGGTGATCGTGCTGGATCAACTCTCCCGCAATCTCTATCGCGGTACGCCGCTCGCCTTCGCCGTGGATTGGCTGGCTTTGCGCGAGGCCAGACAGGCGATCGAGGTCGGAGCGGATATGGCGGTTCTTCCCGAACAGCGCGGCTTCTTCTATCTCCCCTTCGAACATTCGGAGACCCTCGCCGATCAGGATCGTTCGGTGCAGCTCTTCACGTTGTTGGGGGATGCGGATTATCTGGATTATGCAGAGCGTCACCGAGCGGTGATCCGCGAGTTCGGCCGTTTTCCGCATCGCAATGCGCTGCTCGGCCGGGAATCGACCGCCGCCGAGCTGGAATACCTGGCCAGGCCCGGCGCCGGTTTCTGATCTTGACTTAATTAGCGGCGGAACATGCGTGCGACGGCAATCAGGATGCATGCGCCAATGAAGCCGGCGATCAGGTAGCCGATCCAGCCACCGAGCACGACGCCGAAGAAGCCGAGAATGGCATTGGCGATGATGGCGCCGACAATGCCCAGGATGATGTTCATGATCAAGCCCATGTCGCTTTTCATGAACTTTTCGGCGAGCCAGCCGGCAATGCCGCCGATGATGATGGCTGCGATCCAGCCGATACCTGCTTGTTCCATGACTTACCCTCAGTAGATTGGTGGGACGGGGAAACGCGGCGAAATGTTCCAGGTTCCACGAATTGTTCCAATTCTTGGAACCTGGGCCACACCATTCCTTTTCTTCGCCCAGAAGTCACTCTATTTTCGCGGGCGAATCCGATCGAAAGACAAAGAGCAGACATTTGGCAGAACTTATCACGACCGGCCCTTCGACCATTCGGCGGATGGCCCTCACGGTCTTTGCAGCACTCATGATCGCCGCCGTCCAGCTCGGCTTGCCGTCGCAGGCGGTCGCACAGGCGCAACAGCAGGTCCAGGGGCAGCGCCAGGAGCAGGTGCCGCCGAACGTCACGATCGATTCCATCAATACCGACATGAAGGGGAAGATCGACGCGATCCGCCAGCAGCTCGATTCCTTCCGCAACCGGATACAGAGCGACGCCGACGACGATGCGCGTCTTGCCGAACTGAGGGTTCAGGCGGAAACGATCGTCGGCGAAATGCGCTCGACGTCGGATGCGATGCGTACGCGCGTCGAACAGATCCAGGCGCGCCTCAAGACCCTCGGCGAGCCGCCCGCTGCCGGCCAGCCTCCGGAAGCGCCGGCGGTTGTCGAGGAGCGCAACCGGCTGCTGAACGAGCGGTCGGAGCTCAACCTCATCGTCGATGATGCGGGGCAGCTTTCCAACAGCGCAACCCAGCTTGCCAACACGATCACCAATCTGCGTCGCACGCTGTTTACCCAGACGCTCTTCCGCCATACCGAGCTGTCGGGCGAACTGTTCGCCGATGCGGGCAACGCGCTGGTCGCCGAGGTCCACAACTTCGGCTCGACCTTCGGCAACTGGATCGGTTTCGTCTGGAAATTCAAGAAGCTGCAGCTGCTGGGAGCGCTGGCGCTGTCGCTTGGCTCGGCCATGCTCTTCCTGTCCGGGGCTACCGGCTATTCGGGCGCTTCATCCGGCGAAACGACGGGGAACACCCGTCCTATATAAGACGATTGTCGGTCGCCTTCTGGTCGACGGTGATCCAGACCGTGTCGCTGGCGGCATTTCTGATCGCCTCGTTCCTGTTCCTGGACGGCTTCAATGTCCTGCGGACCGATATCACGCCGATCATCGTGACCTTCTTCGGCTTCGTCTGGTTCGTCAACTTCGTCTGGAAGCTTACCTATGGCGTATTGGCGCCCGGTGAGCCGGAATGGCGGCTCGTCCGTATTACCAATCGCGGCGCTCGCCTGCTGACGCTTGCCGTACTGGCCATGGCGATCGTCAACGGGCTCGACTATCTGCTCGGCGCGATCAGCGACGCACTCAATTCGCCGCTGGTTCTGACCATCGTCAAGAGTCTGATCGCCTCGGTCGTCATCGGCCTGATCCTGATCGCCATCTCCTTCATCCAGCCGCGGCTTGTCGAGGGCGAGGATCTCGATGCGCCGGGGCATCGCTGGCCACGCTTTTTCCCGCTCTTCCTTCGCGTCATGGGCCTGCTCCTTATCCTGTCGGTGCTGACGGGATATGTGGGGCTCGCGCGGTTTGCCTCGACTCAGATCGTGCTCACCGGCGCGGTGATCGTGCTGATCTATATCGGGCTGCTCTCCGGCAGAGCGATTTCGAAACAGGGGCGTTCACGGATACCGCCGCCGGCCGCCGGCTGGCCGAACGCCTCCATTTCGGGGAAGTGTCGCTCGACCAGGCGGGGCTTGTCGCGGGACTTGGCATCTATGCCTTCGCACTGATCCTCGGCATCCCCCTCATCCTCCTGACCTGGGGTTTCCAGATTGCCGATATCGAGGCCTGGATCTACAGCTTCTTTACCCAGATCCGGATCGGCAACATCTCGATATCGATCGTCGGCATTCTCGGCGGCATTCTGCTTTTCGGCCTCGGTTTCGTCGTCACGCGCTGGGTGCAGAAGTGGATCGACGGCAATGTGCTGGCGCGCAGCCAGGTGGACCTCGGGGTCCGCAATTCGGTCAAGACCGGCATCGGTTATCTCGGCGTCGGGCTTGCAGTGATCGTCGGCGTTTCGGCCGCCGGCATCGACCTGTCAAGCTTTGCGCTGGTCGCGTCCGCTCTGTCGGTCGGTATCGGTTTCGGCCTCCAGAATATCGTGTCGAATTTCGTGTCCGGACTGATCCTGCTCGTCGAGCGGCCGTTCAAGGTGGGCGACCATGTGGTGACCGGGGCGACGGAAGGCATCGTCAAGCGCATCTCGGTGCGCGCCACCGAGATCGAGACGTTCCGCAAGCAGTCGATCATCGTGCCGAATTCCGACCTCATCAATTCCCCGGTCGGCAACTGGACGCATCGCAACAAGATCGGGCGTTCGGAAGTGCCCGTCGCGGTGAGTTCTCACAGCGATCCGCAGAAGGTGATGGATATTCTTCTGGAGCCTGGTCGATCAGGTGCCAGAAGTACTGCGCAATCCGGAACCGCATGTGGAGTTTCTGACCTTCGGCGCTTCTTCGCTCAATTTCGAATTGAGGTTCCATCTGGCCGACATGGGCGAGGGCTTGAGAATCCGCAACAACCTGAGGATCGCCATCCTCAAGCGGTTCAGGGAGGAGGGGATCGAGATCCCGTTCCCGCAGCAGGAGATTGTCTTCCATCGCGGCAGGCCGATCCTGCCGGAAGAGGGTGACGCAAGAGGGAGTGCCTGACATCTCCCCGCCCCGGACCCGCGTGGCCATTCTCATAACCGTCGCGGGCGGGCTCTTGGCATGTCGTAATCAGGCGTTTGGCCCGCCTGCCGGAATTGCATAGTCCCTGCAGATTGCGAACAGGCCTTGCGAGGCCGAAAAGGGGTTCATTTCCATGAAGACACATGCACGGGCGGTGGTGATCGGCGGCGGCGTGGTCGGTGTTTCGACGCTTTATCATCTGGCGAAAAAGGGCTGGAGCGACGCGGTCCTGATCGAACGCAAGGAACTGACCTCCGGTTCGACCTGGCATGCGGCGGGCCTCCTGCCGCTCTTCAACCTTTCCTATTCGGTCGGCCAGCTGCATAAATATTCGGTGCGGTTCTATCAGGAACTGCAGGAAGAGACCGGCATGAATGTCGGTTTCTCGAAAGTCTCGAACATCCGGCTCGCCCGCACCAAGGATCGCTGGGAAGAGTATATGTATTATGCCGGGATCGCCGAGACGATCGGCGTCACGGTCAACGTCCTGACGGCGGAGCAGGTGAAGGAGATCTGGCCGCTCTGCGAGACGGATGGCATTCTCGGCGCCATCCAGCATCCGGACGACGGCTATATCCAGCCGGCGGACCTTACCCAGGCGCTCGCCAAGGGTGCGCGCGACCTCGGCGCCACGATCTACCGCAACACGACCGTTACCGCGATCGAGCAGCAGTCGGACGGGCTCTGGAAAGTGACGACCGACAAGGGCGAGATCACGGCCGAACACATCATTTCCTGCACCGGCAATTTCGCCCGCAAGACCGGCGAGATGGTCGGCATCAATATTCCGGTCATTCCGGTCGAACATCAATATATCGTCACCGAGCCGCATCCGGCGATCCAGGAGCGCAAGGCCAAGGGCCTGCCGGAAATGGGGGTCTTACGCGAATCCGACTCCTCCTGGTACATGCGCGAGGAGAATGGTGGCCTGCTGCTCGGGCCTTACGAAGTCGGTGCACCCGTCTGTTACGTCGATGGTCCGTCGGACGAGAGCGAATACGAGCTTTTCAACGAGGAACTCGATCGGCTGATGCCCTATATCGAGACCGCCATCGTTCGTGTTCCGGCCTTCGGCGAAGTCGGCATCAAGAAGGTCTATAATGGCGCGATCGCCTATACGCCGGACGGCTCGCCGATCGTCGGTCCGGCACCGGGCCTCAAGAACTTCTGGCTGAACGAGGGCCATTCCTTCGGTATCACCGCTGCCGGCGGTGCCGGCTGGCAGCTTGCCGAATGGATCGTCGATGGCGAACCGACCGTCGACATGATGGGCGTCGATCCCCGCCGCTTCGGTCCTTACGCAACGGAAGGCTACCTCATCGAAAAGAACGAAGAGGCCTATGCCAATGTTTTCACGATGCATTACCCGGATGAGGAGCGCTCCGCCGCCCGTCCGCTCAAGACCACGCCGGTCTATGACCGGCTGAAGAAGATGGGCGCCGTGTTCGGCTCCGTCTACGGCTGGGAACGCGCCAACTGGTTCGCGCCGGAAGGGTATGAAGTTCCTGCGGAAGAGCCTCGGAGTGGGCATCGACGTGCTGACCGCTCATAATCACGCGCCGGCGCTGGAAGACGGGCGATCGTTGAAAAATGGTCGTTCCGCCGCTCGAACTATTTCGACCATGTCGGCAACGAGATCAAAAACGTCCACGAGAATGTCGGCGTGCTCGACATGTCGGCCTTCGCCAAGATGGAAGTCTCTGGGCCGGGCGCACGTTCCTTCCTCGACTCGATTTTTGCCAATGCCATCCCGAAGAAGCGCGGCCGCATTGCGCTCTGCCACCTTCTGACAAAACAGGGTGGGGTACGCGCCGAGTTCACCGTCTACGAATGGGCGCCCGATCGTTTCTATCTGGTGTCGGCGGGAGCCTATGAGGCGCATGACCAGGATTACCTGCGCAAGCTCGCACCCACAGATGGTTCGGTCAAGCTCACCCAGATCACCCAGAAGCTCGGCGTGCTGGTTCTGGCCGGTCCGAAGTCCCGGCAGGTTCTCAAGAAGCTTACCCGCACCAGTCTCGACAACAAGGATTTCCCTGGCTTTCCGGCAAGGAGATTTCGGTCGGCATGGCTTCCGCCCACGCGCTGCGCGTCAATTTCGTCGGCGAGCCTCGGCTGGGAACTGCACCACCCGATCGAGATGCAGAATTATATCTTCGACAAGCTGATGGAAGCAGGCGCGGAATTCGGCATCAAGCCCTTCGGCATTCGCGCCATGCTCTCCATGTCGGTCGAGAAGTCCTACCGGCTCATCCCGCGCGAAATGTCGATCGAATACAATGCCTATGAATCCGGCCTCGACCGGTTCATCAAGACCGACAAGCAATTCCTCGGCAGAGAAGGCCTGCTCTGCTACAAGGAGAAGGGCCTGAAGTGGAATTTCTGCACGCTGGTGGTCGAGGGCGCCAACGACGTGGATGCTCGCGGTTCGGAGGCAATCTACAATCAGGCCGGCGAACTGATCGGCCGCGCCACCAACGGCGCCTATGGCTGGCGGATCGGCAAATCGCTGGCACTCGCAATGGTGAAGCCGGGTTATGCGGAGACGGGCACACAGCTCAAGATCAAGATTCTCGGCAATCTCTACAATGCCAGTGTCGTCGCAGAGAGCCCGTTCGATGCAGATAACGTTGCCTTGCGCGCCTGAGCCTGGCTAGAAGTAAGAAATCATTGACGTTAACGGGCGGTCTTCGGGCCGCCTGTTTCGTTTTTGGACGATAAAGTCGCCCGGATTAACGGTTCTGCAAAGCGTTTGTACTACGGCTGTTAGCAGAGGGGATAACTATTTATCGACAGGGGCACCATGACATTCCTCGGCATTTCCGGGATGCAGTATTCCGGCCAATCACTGGCAAACTCCCGCATCCTGCTTGCGGAAGATTCCAACGTCTTTACTTCGATGATCGGTACCCGGCTCATGGAGCTGTTCGGCATCGAAGTTGAGATCTGCCGCAACTTCGAGGAATTGCAGTTTGCCTATGACCGCTCCAGCGAACAGGTAACGCTGGCGATTTCCAACATAAACCTGCCGGGTGCGGAAAACGGCGAGGCGCTGGAATATCTCGTCGATCTCTCGATCCCGACCATCGTCTTTACCGGCACGTTCCACGAAGAGACGCGCGACAAGCTGCTGACCAAGGACATCGTCGATTATATCCTCAAGGACAATGTCTTTGCGGTCGAGATGCTGGCCGAATCGGTCTGCCGCTTCCTTACCAATCATCGCCACCATGTGCTGATCGTCGATGACAGCCCGACCGCCCGGGCGCTACTTTCGAGCCGCCTAAAGCGCTACAATTTCCGGGTCAGTGTCGCCGAGAACGGCGCCAAGGCGCTGGAAATCCTCAAGAAGAACCCGGATATCGGCCTCGTCGTCACCGACTACAACATGCCCGACATCGACGGTTTCGAATTGACCCGCCGCATCCGCTCGGTGCGCGGTTCGCACGAACTGAGAATCATCGGCGTGTCGTCCTCTTCGAACCGGTTGCTTTCGGCCCGTTTCCTGAAAGCCGGCGGCAATGATTTCATGCTGCGGCCCTTCATCGACGAAGAGTTCTACTGCCGCGTCAATCAGAACCTGGATACCTTGATCCAGATCTGGTCGATGCAGTCCAAGCGTCAGGAAACGGCGGTCAAGAACGTCGCCTGACCTCTCAAGGATCTTCGCATGCCCTACCTTCAAAGCCAGCACTTCCGGGAGACGGAGCGTCTGACCTACGGTTGGGCCGCACCGTCGCCGGTGCAGATGGGGGCGGCAAACCTGGCAGCCGATCCTTTGACCGGCTTTGCCAACCTCAAGGAGTTTTACCGGGTTGGTCCGCCGCTGGTAGAGGCGTGCCTTTCCGAGGGCACGACCTGCGCCGTCGCAATCGTCGATATCGATCATTTCCGGCGGCTGAACGACACGCATTGCGAAGAAACGGTCGCTGAGATCCTGCGGGCGACGGCAGCACGGCTCGCGGCCGCGTGCAACGGCGATCGGCACCTTCCCGCCAGACTGGACGACGAGGAGTTCGGGCTGCTGCTGGTTGGTCTCGACGGGGAGGCGGCGACGGATTTCTGCGAGAAGCTGAAGCTCGAGATCGCCGGCATGCGGTTCAATTCCGGCGATAGCGACTTTTCGATTACCGTCTCGATTGGGCTTGCGGAAGTATGCGGTCCGGAGACATTCGACAACTACCTGAATGCCGCAGAACAATTCCTGTTCATGGCGAAAAGCTACGGCCGCAACCAGGTGTTTTCGGATTATACGATCGTGCTGCAGGCGGCGGGCTGACCCGCCGCAAAGCCAAGCTCAGACCACGACGCCGGTGCGCGAGGTGTTCATGTTGAGCTTGCGCTCGGCACGTTCCTGCTGCGGCGAACGGTTATAGACCTCGCGATAACATTTCGAGAAATGCGAGGCGGACACGAAGCCGCAGGCAACCGCCACCTCGACCACGGGCATCGACGATTGCACGAGCAGGTGCCGCGCCCGGTCCAGCCGGATCTCCAGATAATAGCGCGCCGGCGAGCGGCCCATTTCCTGGCGGAACAGGCGCTCGATCTGGCGCCGGGAAAGCCCCGCATCGTCGGCGATTTCCACCAGCGACAACGGTTCGGAGAGATTGTTCTCCATCACCTCGATGATCGACAGGACCTTGGCGTTCTGAACGCCGAGGCGCGCGCGCAGCGGCAGGCGCTGGCGATCGTGCGGATTGCGGACACGGTCGGTCAATTGCTGTTCGCAGACCCGGTTGACGATGTTTTCACCGAAATCCTGGCCGATCAGGTTCAGCATCATGTCGAGCGAAGCCGTTCCGCCGGCGCAGGTATAGAGGTTCGAATCGACTTCGTAGAGATCCGCGTAGACCTCCGCCTGCGGGAAGGCTTCGGCGAAGCCCGGCAGGTTTTCCCAATGGATCGCACAGCGCTTTCCGTTCAACAGCCCGGCCTGGGCGAGGACGTGGGCACCGGTGCAGAGGCTGCCAACCGCGATGCCGCGATTATAGGTCTCGCGCAGCCATGCGTTGACAGACTTGTTGTTGAATTCTTCTACATAGACACCGGAGCAGACCAGAACCATGTTCGGGCGGTTCTCGCCGGAGAGGTTACGGCGTTCATCGGCAAGCGACGAATTCACCTCGATGCCGATGCCGCTGGAGGAATAGACTTTTTCCCCATCGGCGGAACAGAGCCGCCAGGTATAGGCTGAGTAGCCGAGCATGCGATTGGCTATCCGCAAGGTCTCCACCGCCGCCGCAAACGGCAGCATGGTAAAGTGGGGGACCAGGAAAAAGACGAGAGAACGCTTCGGTGTCGGGCTTTTGGTCATCACATTCATGCCGTCGTTCCCCTTGTCCTGGCCGTACGTTGCGGCCTGCCGTTTCTTCAAAAGCGACATTGACACGGGAAAAGTCGGCGGAGAAGGACTTTCGACGACAGGCAAATAACAATTTTGCGACATTGAACGGTCGCAGGAACGATTGTTATCCGGGAATGAACGTTACGAACGGTCGGTTCGAGGGCGACATGGCCCGCTTTGCTCTAACGCTCACGGGCCATGTGCGGAAGGTTATCGGCGATGCGGTGCGGCATTGGTCGTCGGCCACCCGATGTCCTTGCGGACTTCTGCCGGCAAACCTTCCAGCATGCGTTCGGTCTGGCGGCGATGCCACTGATCGCGAAGTCTTACCGCCACAATCAGGGCAGGGCGGATGAACGAGGCGAACGATGACGCCTGAGGCCGGGAGCGATCGCTCTCCTGATAGGTGATCATGGTCATGTCGGTTCTCCTTGGGTGTTTGACGGAACATGCGCCCAATCAGGACGATGAACGCTGCCATTCCATCAATCAATCGGATAGGATTGATGCGCCCCATGAAATTCTGTTTGGTATGGACGCTTGCTTCCGATATTTTTGACTATGCCGCCCCTTTGACATTCAATCAAACGAAATGATATGGTGTTTAAGTTCAGAATTATTGATAGAGGCTGACATGACCGTTCCATTCCGCCCGCCGCTTCCGCTGCTCGATAATGATGTGTTGCGCACCTTTGTGGCGATTGCCGAGACCGGCAATTTCTCGACCGCCGCCGATGCGGTTCTGCGAACCCCTCGGCCGTTTCGATGCAGATCAAGAAACTGGAAGAGCAGTTGAAGACGGTGCTCTTCCTGCGCGATGCTCGCTCGGTGTCGTTGACGCAGCATGGCGAGATGCTGCTCTCCTATGCGCGGCGCATGCTGGCGCTCTCCAACGAGGCGGTATCACGCTTCGTCATGCCCGAACTCTCCGGCGTGGTCCGCCTCGGGGCGCCGGACGATATTGCCGAACGTTTGCTGCCGAAGGTACTCAAGGATTTCGGCGAGAGCTTTCCGGGCATCATGGTCGATGTCACCGTGGATATGAGCCTGGCGCTCAGGAAGCGCATGGACGAGCAGCGGCTGGATCTTGCTCTGATCAACTGTGCCACCCGGCCTTTCTCGACGGCGGGGAGATGATCCATACGGAACGGCTGGTCTGGGCCGGCGCGAAATGCGGCACGGCCTATCTGCGCGATCCGCTGCCGATTTCGGTCTGGGAGGACGGCTGCGTCTGGCGTCAGGATGCGATTGCCCACTCGAGAAGCACAAGCGGACCTATCGCATCGCCTATGCAAGCGCCCATACGATGGCGCAGCGCGCCGCCGTACTGTCCGACCTCGCGATTGCGCCGTTTCCGCGTTCCTATGTCACCGAGGACATGCAGATCCTCGGCGCGAAGGAAGGCCTGCCTGAGCTGATCAATTTCGATATCCGGCTGTTGACGGCGCCGCAGCTTTCCGTACCTGGCAAGGCTGTTGCCGAGAGCATCCGCGAGGCCTTCGGCGCAATGGTGGCGGCTGCCGCCTGACGTTACTCGCGGCCGCGGCGACGCCTGCGGCCGCCTTCTCCTGCCACCTCCGCCGGTGCCTTGCGTTCCGGCAGGGTCATGACCGATGCCAGATGCGGAAACGCATCGACCTTGTTCGGCATAGCCATGGCATGGACGAAATGCTCCTGGAATTTCGGCTCGAGCGCGGTCTCGATCTTCTCGATTTTCCGCACGGTTTCCTCGATCTCGCGACGATAGCCGCGGTTCAGCAGGCACATGCGCGCCCCTGTGCCGGCGGCATTGCCGACGGATTTGACACGGGCGAGGTCACAATCGGGGATGAGACCCAGCACCATCGCATATTGGGGATCGATGAACGTGCCGAAGGCGCCGGCAAGCCCGATGCGATCGACATGGTCGATCCCCTGTTTGTCCATCAGCAGCTTGACGCCGGCATAAAGCGCCGCCTTGGCGAGCTGGATGGCGCGTACGTCATTCTGGGTCACGACGATGCGCTGTTCGCCGTCATGGACGAGATAGGAGAAGGTCCGGCCGTTCTGCAGAATGCGCGCTGAGCGTTCGGCCATTGCGCCATCCACGACGCCGTCCTCCGAAATCAATCCGGCCAGATACATTTCGGCGATTACCTCGATGATCGCCGAACCGCAGATGCCGGTAATGCCCGTCGCGGCGGCGGCCTCGGCAAAACCGGGCTCATCGGACCAGGGCTCGACGCCGATCACCCGGAAGCGCGGTTCGAGCGTTTGGGCATCGATGCGGATACGCTCGATGGCGCCGGGTGCGGCGCGCTGGCCGGATGAGATTTCGGCACCTTCGAAGGCGGGACCGGTCGGCGAGGAGGCGGCGACGACGCGCCGCGAATTGCCGAGCACAATTTCCGCATTGGTGCCGATATCGACCAGCAGCATCATTTCGTCTTGCCGATGCGGCCCTTCCGACAGGGCGGCCGCCGCAGCGTCCGCCCCGACGTGGCCGGCGATGCAGGGCAGGAGGTAGGTCCGCGTACCCTCGTTCATAGACAGGCCGATCTCGGAGGACTTGACCTCGACCGCGCCGGAAACGGCAAGCGCAAACGGCGCCCCGCCAAGCTCCGTCGGATCGATGCCGAGGAAGAGGTGGTGCATGATCGGATTGCCGACGAAGACGCTATCGAGGATGTCGGTGCGCGATACGCCGCCTTCCGCGCAGACCTTGTCGATCAGGCCGTTCAACGCCTCGCGCACGGCCAAGGTCATCGCCTCGCGCCCATCCGGGTTCATCATCACATAGGAAACGCGGCTCATCAGATCCTCGCCGAAGCGGATCTGTGGGTTCGACGTGCCGGCCGATGCCACGGTGCGACCCGACAGCAGCGAGGAAAGATGCATGGCGATCGTGGTCGAGCCGATATCGCAGGCAATGCCGTAGGCTTCGTTCTTGAGGCCGGGATAGAGCGCGACAATCCGGGCGCGGTCGTCGTCGCGATCCTTGTGGATCGCCGCCGTGACCTTCCACTCACCCTTGCGCAGGATCTGCTGGACCTTGGGGATCAGATGGAAATCAACGTCGAGTTCGTCGAAATGCCAATCCGCGGCAAGTGCTGCCTTCAGCCGGTCGAGATCGCCGAGCGGCTTTTCCATGTCGGGCTCTTCGACTTCGACATAACACATGCGGATCGCCGGATTGCGGTCAAAAACCCGTTCGTCGGCCGCCTTGCGGACCACCTGGGCGTTGATCACGGTATCTTGGGGAACATCGATGACGAGATCGCCGAGAATCTGGGTCGAGCAGGAGAGGCGGCGGCCTTGGGGAAGCCCGCGCACACGGTCGTAGCGCTCCTCCTTCGGGCCGATTGGCGACAGGTGATCATCGGACGAGGTAATGCCGTGCTTGGCGAAATTGCCTTCCTGCACCGAAACCTGGCAGCGCCCGCAGGTTGCCCGCCCACCGCAGACGCTCTCGACATAGACGCCCAATTGGCGCGCGGCATCGAGCACCGGCGTGCCGGCCGGAAACCGGCCGCGTTTGCCGGACGGCATGAAGAGGACGAGGGGATCTCTTTTGGAAATATCCGCCATGATAACCTGTACTTACTCCGTCGGCGCTCCGGCGCCCGTCCGTGCCGCACGGCCGCCACGCCGGCCGCCAGCTGCCGCGGGTGCTGCCGCCGCAGCGACAGCGCCGCCTTCGGCTGATTTATAGTCCCGATAGGTCATGATCCAGTTGCCGCAATTCTGGTCGGTGCCATTAAGCACGTTTGCGGCGCGTACCGCCTCCATTTCCTGCGGCCGGCAGGGGTTCATGATCGCGGACGTCATGCCGGCACCGATGACCATCGGGATGAAGCCGGCATTGATGCCGTGGCGGTGCGGGAGGCCGAAGGAGATGTTGGAAAGCCCGCAGGTCGTATTGACCTTCAGTTCTTCGCGCAGGCGCCGCAGCAGGGCGAAGACCTGCAGGCCGGCGGTGCCGAGCGCGCCGATCGGCATGACCAACGGATCGACGACGATATCGTGCGGCTTGATGCCGTAGTCGGCGGCGCGCTCGACGATCTTTTTGGCGACCGCGAAACGGACGTCGGGATCCATCGAAATGCCGGTTTCGTCGTTGGAGATCGCCACGACCGGCACGTCGTATTTCTTGCAGAGCGGCAGGATCGCCTCGAGCTTTTCTTCCTCGCCGGTGACGGAGTTGATGAGCGGCCGGCCCTTCGCGACCTTCAACGCCGCCTCGATCGCCGCGGTCACGGAACTGTCGATCGACAGAGGCACATCGACGAGGCCCTGGACGATTTCGAGCGTCTGGACGAGCAGGCCAGGTTCTGTCTCGTTGGGATTGACCGAGGTGACCCCGGCATTGACGTCGAGCATGGTGGCGCCCGCCGCCACCTGTTCCAGCGCATCCTTGATGACCGTGTCGAAATTGCCCACGATCATCTCGGCCGCGAGCTTCTTGCGGCCCGTCGGGTTGATGCGTTCGCCGATCACGCAGAAGGGCTGGTCGAAGCCTATCACGATCTCCCGGGTTGCGGATGCGACGATGGTGCGGGTCATTTTTTCCTCCAGGCGCGCGACGCGGCGCCAAACGATGTGATTGTCCGTGTCAGGCGGTCTCGCGGCCGCCGGCCTTGACCAGCGCGACGAGTTTTTCCCGATCATAAACTGCTTCGAGCTCGGTCGCCGCCCTGTCCGCCTCCGCTTCGAGGTCGTCGGAAACAGGAATGGGATCGGCCTTTCGCCATTCGGCAAGGTAGTCGTCGGTCTCGGCCGCACCGGTGCGCATCGCGCACATGTCGATCGCCTCGGTGAAGCGCGGCGACAGTTCCCGCTTGGCGGTCTGGCGGCCTTTCTTGATGATCACCTGCGCCGGAATATCCCGCCAGAAGACGACGATTCGGTCAGCCATGAACTCCTCCGTGTTGAGACGCAGCATGCACGGGTGCGGCGGACAAGACTGCGCTTGCGACGACGTCGCACCGGCGAAATACGACGCGCGAAGAAGCGCCCTACCAGATCTTCCGGGTCAGGCCGTGATAGAGCCAGGTCCAGATCGGCGGAGGAAAACGCAGTGCGGAGGGGCCTTGCGGCTGGTACGGCTTCAGCGTGCCTTCGATGGCGTCCTGAAGCGCGCGGACGCTGATATCGACGGAAGAGGCGGTCATCAGCAGCGGATAGGTGGCGAGCGTGTCGCTTCGCGCCGGCGTTACGCGCTTCTCGTAGAGCGTCCCGCCGGTATCGATGCCCGTATCGACCAGATGCACGGTCGCCCCAAAATTCTTCTCGTCACCTTCGACACGAGACCAGTAGCCGCCCATCTGGCCGCGATACATAGGGTTGATTCCGGCATGGAAGTTGATGACGGGGCATGGCATTGCGGCAAGTGCCGCCGGCGACAGAATGCGGCAGGATATGGTGAAGATTGCCGCCGGTTCGAGATTTGTCACCGCCGCGTGACAGGCCGGGTCGTTGAGCGACGGCACATTCGTCACCGGGATGGCTGGATTGCGCTCGGCGGAGTGACCGTAATCGCGGATGATCTCGGCGGAGCGCTTTGCCGCAACGCTTTTGGTCAGCCTCGAGGCGATCATCGTCGCGAGCTGGCCGAGCGCCGTGACCCAGCCGAACCGCCGGGCGCGGCGTTTCAATAGCGTGCCCTTCGATTCGGGCTGTTCCTCGATGACATGCAGATCGGGAAAATGTTTTGCCAGCGCGTTGATCATCACCTGCGGGTTCGCTCCGCCTGACGTCATCACCACGATCCGAGAGTTCCGGTCCTGCATCATCCCCTCCGCACAAGCGCAGGGCCGCACTCTTCCGCCGAAGGCCCGAAGAAACGGTTAAACCGAACGTAACGCCTGCGTGAGATCGCCGTAGCCGGTGAAGCGGTATTCGTATTCGAGACCGAGATATTCGGCCGCCGCCCGCGCCTTTTCCTGAAGGGCCTCGTCCTCTTCCTGGCTGAGATAGACGAGCTTTCGGTAATTCCCGAAATACATGTCCTTCAGCTGCGGGTGGCGATCGAGCCCGAGCGGCTCGATGACGAAGGCCTCGAACTGGCGGGCGAGGAAATCGGTCAGGAAAAAGGAGAAAAGGTCGTCGTCGGCTTTGGCCGTAAAGGCCTCGTTGCCGGCGAAGAAGGAATAACAATGCGGGCCTTCGATGCGGGCGATGCCCTCGCGCTCGCAGAGCCGGTCGATCTCGCCGCCGGTTCCGCAATCCGCATAGGCGAAAAAGATCTTTTCAAAACCTGCCTGCCGCGCTTCGGCAACGGCTTTTTCGAGCCCCGGCACGATTTTCCGGGGGTAGGCGTGCCATATGGCCGGCAGGCAGTTGAGGTCGATATGGCCGAGGCCCTGCTGCCTGGAAACAGCCAGAATTTCCCGAGCGATCGCTCCGCACGCGATCACGTGAACTTTTTCGTGAGTTGAACGTTCCTCTGCCGGAAATTTCATTTCCGCCACAATTCGATCCCTCTCCACTGGAGTATTCTATCATGACGGCCAAGACAGTCACGGTAATCGCCGCTCTTTTCGCGACAATGATCTCGCTTAGTTCCTGCGGCAACACCATTCGCGGCATGGGAAAGGATACGGCGAACACCGTGAACGCGACGCAGGATGCCGGTCGCCGGGTCGATCGCGCCGCTTCGCGCTAAGACGTCAACGCCACCAAGCCGTTCGGCGCCTCAGGCGCCGGCGGCAAGGCTATTGTGCTTGCGGCGGATATATTCCTTTGCCGTTTCGACGGCGACGGCCGCATCACGGCAATAGGCATCGGCGCCGACCGCCTTGCCGAATTCCTCGTTGAGCGGCGCGCCGCCGACCAGCACGATATAGTCGTCACGCATGCCCTTTTCCTTCAGCGTATCGATGACGACCTTCATATACGGCATGGTCGTGGTCAGAAGCGCTGACATTCCCAGAATATCCGGCTGTTCCCGCTCGATCGCGTCGAGGTAGTTCTCTACCGGATTGTTGATGCCGAGATCGACGACGTCGAAGCCCGCACCCTCCATCATCATGCCGACAAGGTTCTTGCCGATATCGTGGATATCGCCCTTGACCGTGCCGATCACCATCTTGCCGAGCTTCGGCGCGCCGGTCTCGATCAGGAGCGGCCGCAGGATGAACATGCCGGCCTTCATGGCGTTGGCCGACAATAGCACTTCCGGCACGAAGAGAATGCCGTCGCGGAAATCGATGCCGACGATACGCATCCCCTCGACGAGCGCCTGGGTCAGGACGTCGTAGGGCGTCCAGCCGCGTGCGAGCAGGATATTGGTCGCCTCCTCGATCTCCTCCTTCAAGCCGTCGTAAAGATCGTCATGCATCTGCTGCACGAGTTCTTCGTCGGAAAGTTCCGCCAGGATGATTTCGTCGTCGGACATGCAATGCTTCCCTTCGTTCGAGGGGCCGGCGGTTCAGGGGCCGGCAAATCAGACGTTTCCCGTCTCGACTATCTGTACCTTTAATTCGCTTGGCAATTTCTTTCGTATGCGACAGCCGCGCGTCGGAAAAACGACGGCTTTACGACATCCGAATGTCTGTCCTGCGCAAACCCGTGACGCAGAAAGGCAGGGCTTGGCTTGCAGTTGAGCCTAGCATGGCGCATCAGAACACAGGCGCCAACCAAAGGCGAGGCGAGGAGCACATGGACGATTTGACCCCAGAGACGGAACCGGCAGGTGGTGCACGACGCGGCCGCGGCGAGCGAGGGGCGGCAGGCCGCCGCGCGGCGCGTACGGGCAGCGGTCCCGGTCCGTCCTTGCCCTATATCACCCGCAAGATAGGCGTCTACGAGGTGCTGGACGAGGAGGGACTTCAGCTCATCGAACGCAATGCGGACCTCATCCTCGAAGAGATCGGCATCGAATTCCGCGACGACGAGGAAGCGCTCGACCTCTGGGCCAAGGCCGGCGCGGATGTGCAGGGCCACCGGGTGCATTTCCCGAAAGGCCTCTGCCGCGAGCTCCTGAAAACTGCGCCGAGCGAATTCACCTGGCATGCCCGCAATCCCGAGCGCAATGTCCGGATCGGCGGCAATGCCACCGTGTTCGCCCCGGTCTACGGGCCGCCCTTCGTGCGCGATCTCGACGGCAAGCGCCGTTACGCGACGATCGAGGATTTCCGCAATTTCGTGAAACTCGCCTATATGGCGCCGTCGATGCATTCTTCCGGCGGCACCGTCTGCGAGCCGGTCGATGTGCCGGTCAACAAGCGGCATCTCGATATGGTCTACAGCCATATCAAATATTCGGACAAGCCGTTCATGGGATCGGTAACCGCGCCCGAGCGGGCCGAAGATACGATCGCCATGGCGAAACTGGTGTTCGGCGGTGAGTTCGTGGAGAACAATTGCGTCACGCTGAACCTCATCAACGCCAATTCGCCGATGGTGTTCGACGGCACCATGCTCGGCGCGCTCAAGGTTTATGCGCGGCACAACCAGGCTTCAGTCGTGTCGCCCTTCATCCTGTCCGGCGCGATGAGCCCGGTGACGGTGGCGGGCACGCTGACGCAGATTCTTGCCGAAGTGCTCGCCGGTGCCGCACTGACCCAGCTGATCCGGAAGGGTTCGCCTGTCCTGTTCGGCACGTTCGCGGCCTCGATCTCGATGCAGTCGGGCGCGCCGACCTTCGGCACGCCGGAACCGTCACTGGTCTCTTACGGTGCGGCCCAGGCTCGCGCGCCGACTCGGCCTGCCGTTCCGCACCGGCGGTTCGCTCTGCGGCTCGAAAGTGCCCGATGCCCAGGCGGCGCATGAATCGGCCAATACGCTGAACACGACCCTGCTCGCCGGCACCAATTTCGTGCTGCACGCGGCCGGCTGGCTGGAAGGCGGCCTGGTGTCCTCCTATGAAAAGTTCATGATCGACCAGGACCAGCTCGGCATGATGCAGAAGATGGCGCAGGGCATCGATCTCTCGGAAGAGGGGCAGGCGCTCGATGCTATCCGCGAGGTCGGGCCGGGCAGCCATTATCTCGGCTGCGCCCACACCCAGGCGCATTTCCAGACCGCCTTCTACCGTTCGGCGCTGATGGACAACAACTCCTTCGAACAGTGGGAGATCGAGGGCGAAAAACGGATCGAGCAGCGTGCCAATGCGCTCTGCCGCGCCTGGCTTGACAGTTACGAAGCGCCGTCGCTCGACCCGGCGATCGATGAGGCGCTACTCGCCTTCATCAAGGACCGCAAGGATTCGATGCCCGACGCCTTCACCTGAAGAGAGCCCGACGCCGCCAGGGAGCAAGGCGGTGCCAGACTGGTCGCCGACTTCATTCAGGAAGGGGTTTGGCGTCCGCATTACAGATACAAGGGGCCGCGGTGACGGCCTCTTCCTCCATCGTCACGGAGATTGGCGCAGCGCTCGAACGGCACGGCGTTCTGATCCGTGGCGTGGTGAATTTCGGGCCGGGCGAGGGGCCGTTGCTGGATGATGGCTCCCTTGCCGGTTCCGTCGTGCTGCTCGGCAATGCCGGCGTCTCGATCTGGCCGGCCTTCATCGAATGGCGAAAAGACCACGGCGGTCCCGATCCTCTCGATAGATGGTCGAAGGCGCTGATTCTGCCTCTTGCTGAACAATTCGGTGCCACCGCCTATTTTCCCTCCGATCCTCCCTGGCAACCGTTCCAGCGATGGGCGACGAGCGCCGAAGGTCTCAAGCCTTCGCCGCTCGGTATTCTCATCCATCCGGAATTCGGGCTCTGGCACGGTTACCGCGGCGCGCTCGGTTTTGCGGTTGCGATCGAAAATTCGCCGGACGAGGGGAATCATCCTTGCGAGCACTGCGTCGAAAAACCCTGCCTGTCGGCCTGTCCCGTCGATGCGGTCAGCCAGGTGGGCTTCGATATTCCTCGATGTCGCACCCATCTCGCGAGCAACATGGGCCAGGTGACCTGTATGGATTCCGGCTGCGTCGCCCGTGATGCCTGTCCCGTCGGCGCTCGATATCGCTATCCGCCGGACCAGCTTCGATTTCATATGGAAGCGCTGATGCGGTGAGCTCAAAATTTTTTCACGGGTATCCCAAGGAATTTTCCGGACGAAACGTCTAAGCTCTGAGCAGCGGAAAAGCGGACGGACAAGTGAGCGCGGAAATCCTCGATAAGGCATGTCAGGGCGATCGCAATGCGTTCTCAGCGCTCGTCGAGATGCATTATGATTTCATCCATGCGGTTGCCTGGCGCTGGTGCGGCACGCAAGGCGATGCGGAGGATATCGCGCAGGACGTCTGCATCCGCCTTGCCAAGGCGATCCGCAGCTTCAAGGGGCAGTCGGCATTCCGCACCTGGCTTTACACGCTGACGCTGAATGCGGTGCGCGACCATCAGCGCCGCTCCTCGCGGCAAAGGCGGAACCAGGATCGGCTGGCGAGCGATCCCATTTTTTCGCCCATCTGGAGCCGGAAGAGGATGAGCGCGGCGACCGGCTATGGGCGGCGGTGCGGCGCCTGCCGGAAAAGCAGCGGGATGCGGTCCTTTTAGTTCATAGCGAGGGCCTCTCCCATGCGGCGGCGGCGGCCATTCTCGACTGCAGCGAAAACACGGTCTCCTGGCATCTGCACGAGGCGCGTAAACGTTTGAAGGACCTTCTGAAGAAGGAGGCGGTTTGACCATGACGGACGAATTCGACCAGGCTCGGCAATTTGGCCCCGGCGCCCCGCGCCTCCGGCACGGCACGCGCCCGCGCGCTTGCCGCCGCCATGCAGGCCTTTGACGAGACCGAAAAATGCGGCGCGCAGCCAAGGAAGTTCCTGGTGGCGGCGTCAAAGCTCCGTTCTCAACCGGATCTGGAGCATCCGCATGGTCACCCAACACCGTTATCTCGCAGGTTCCGCACTCGCCACCCTTCTGATCATCCCGACGGCGGCCCTGCTCACCTTCGAAATCACCCGCGGCAACCTGCCGAGTTCGGGGCAGCTGGCCTTGCCGCAAGTCATGGACGCGCCGAAGCCCGCCGCGGAAAGAGTGCCGGTGCCTTCGGTCGCGAAACCGGCCGAACCGCGCCAGCAGGAAGCGGATCGAAAAAGCGATGCCGCGCAATCGGATCAATCCTCGAAGCAAAGCGATTTCAGTGCGGCGGATATCACCCGTCTGCTGAACAGGCAGGAGGCCAGCGGCGCGGCCCGGCGCAGTGCCGCGCCAGCCGCCTCCACGGCTCCGGCGCCGAGGCCCGCGCCGACACCGCCAATCATGGCGGAGGGCACGGTGCCACTCGCCGCAGCCCCACGTTACGCGCCCGCCGAGCACGAAATCCTGCCGCCGCTCGAAGGAAGCCGTGATCGATCGCCAATGCGGATACCAATCCTGTGAAAAGCGTTGCGACCGACCCGGTCTCGACCTTCTCCGTCGATGTCGATACGGCGTCCTATGCCGTCGTGCGCCGCTCGCTGATGGAAGGGCGCCTGCCCAATCCCGACAGTGTGCGGGTCGAGGAGATGATCAACTACTTCCCCTATGACTGGCCGCGGCCCCTGAAGGCGGACGAGCCGTTTCGCACCACCGTCACCGTCACGCCGACGCCCTGGAATACCGGCACGCGGCTGATGCATGTGGCGATCAAGGGTTTCGAGACGGCGCCGGCCTCGCAGCCCGCCGCCAATCTCGTCTTCCTGATCGACGTATCGGGCTCGATGAACGCGCCGGACAAGCTGCCGCTGCTGAAAAGCGCATTCCGCCTGCTGGTCGGCAAGCTGAAGCCGGAAGACAAGGTCTCGATCGTCACCTATGCGGGCAATGCCGGCACGGTGCTGGAACCGACGTCCGCCCGCGAACGGGACAAGATCCTCGCCGCGATCGACAATCTCAGGCCCGGCGGTTCGACCGCTGGTGCGGAGGGTATCGATGCGGCCTATCGGCTGGCGCGCCAGGCCTTCATTCAGGGTGGCGTCAATCGGGTGATGCTGGCGACCGACGGCGATTTCAATGTCGGAGCGCCGACAGACGAAGAGCTCAAGCGCATCATCGAGCAACGGCGCAAGGACGGGATATTCCTGTCGGTTCTGGGTTTTGGCGAAGGCAATCTCAACGACAGCCTGATGCAGACGCTTGCCCAGAACGGCAATGGCACCGCCGCCTATATCGACACGCTTGCCGAAGCGCAGAAGGCTCTGGTCGAGGAGGCCGGTTCGACGCTTTTCCCGATCGCCAAGGACGTCAAGATCCAGGTCGAGTTCAATCCGCAGCAGGTCTCCGAATATCGCCTTGTCGGTTACGAAACTCGTGCGCTGAAGCGCGAGGATTTCAACAACGACCGGGTGGATGCGGGCGATATCGGCTCCGGCCATTCGGTCACGGCGATCTACGAGGTGACGCCGAAGGGCAGCGCCTCTGCACTCAACGATCCGCTGCGTTACGGCCCGGCAGCGCCATCCGCGCCGATTGCGGTCTCCGATGAAATGGCCTTCGTCAAAATCCGCTACAAGCAGCCGGATGGAGAGGCCAGCAAGCTGATCACCACTGCTGTCAGCGAGATGAATGCGGTACGCGACTTCTCGTCAGCATCCCAGGATGTCCGCTTTTCAACCGCCGTGGCCGCCTTCGGCCAGAAACTGCGCGGCATCGATGCGCTCGATGCCTATCCCTACCGGCTGATCCTCGACATGGCGCGCAATGCCCGCGGCGAGGACACATTCGGATATCGCGGCGGGTTCCTCGATCTGGTACGGCTCGCCGAGACGCTCGACCGCCGATAATCAGGCCTGGGGATAGGCCCGCTCGAGTCCGCCGGAGCGGGTCAGTCCGTCACGAAACGAGGCATAGGCCGGATGCTGGCTCGATTTCGCTGCTTCCATCAGCCGGATCTGCAGCCGGGCAGGGGCGGTATTGCCGATCCATTCGCCGCATTTCTGCAGCTTCAGCGAATTCAGGAATTTCGCCTCGGAGGCCTGGTCGAGATAAAGATGCAGGCCGTCGAGCAGCAGATCGTCGGATGTCGGATTATCCATCAGCAGCGTCAGCCAGGACTGGTTCTCGGCCGAAAAACTCGAAAGGCTCTCCGCCACCGTTTCCCGGCTGCCGATCGGGGATATGTTTGCCATCTCTGTGTCCTTCAGCCTTCACGCGTCAGCCTCGGCGGCGACGTCTTTCCCGGCCGGAATCTCCGCCCGATTCACTGGCGGTCTTATTGCGCAGCGGGCCGATCTTGTCGACGATTTCCTCGATCGTCGGTCTCGGTCGAGGTGTATAACTATCAAGCGCGGCACGCATGGCGGCCAGGTGTTCGCAGGATGTGCCACAGCATCCGCCGATGATTTTTGCGCCGGCGTCGCGGGCAAGCCTTGCATATTCGGCCATCAGCGGCGGCGTACCGGAATAAAATATCTCGGAGCCGCGAAATTCCGGGATGCCGCAATTGCCCTTGACGATGGTGACCGCGTCCGGATCGGCCGATGTCATGTCGAGCAGGCTGGAGAGGATGTCGGATGCGCCGACGCCGCAATTGGCACCGACCGCGACCGGACCTTCGCCGACGTCCTTGGCGACGCCGTGGATCTCTTTGGGATCGAGGCCCATCATCGTCCTGCCGGCCGTGTCGAAGGAGCCGGTATAGGTATAAGGCAAACCGACCTTGACGGCCGCTTCGGCCGCTGCGCGGATTTCCTCCGGCGCGGACATGGTCTCGATCCAGGCGATGTCGGCGCCGCCGGCCTTCAGGCCCTCGATCTGTTCCGCGAAGGCCGCGACCGCGTCCTCGTAGGTCGTCGCCCCGAGCGGCACCAGCAGTTCGCCGGTCGGGCCGACGGAGCCCGCGACGATCACCTTGCGGTCGGCCTTGTCGGCGACCTTGCGGGCGATCCAGGCGGCAAGCCTGTTCAGCTCGTGCACCCGACCTTCCGCCTTGTGCAGTTTCAGCCGCTGGCGCGTGCCGCCGAAAGAATTGGTGAGGATGATGTCGGCACCGGCATCGACAAAATCCTGATGCAGCTTCTCGATCTTCTCGGGCGCCGCCTCGTTCCACAGTTCCGGCGCTTCGCCGGCCTCGAGACCCATGGCAAAAAGATTGGTGCCGGTCGCACCGTCGGCCAGCAGCACGCCTTTTTCGGCCAGAAGTTCGGTCAGAGCGTTGGCAGTCGGCATGGCGGCACTCCGTGAATGGAAATAGTCATATAAAGAAATCCTTATATGATTTCAACTCTCAGGAATATGCCTTTCCGCGACGCTGGCGGCTCCGGTAACGCCAGCCCTGACAATCGCGTGCGTTTACAGCGATGCCTTGATTTTTTCGGCGATATCGGGCGCAACCCACTTGGTCCAGATATCGGGACTGGTTTTCAGAAAATATCGGGCCGCGGCCTCGTTGGTGCCCTTGTTGGCTTCCTGCCAGGCGAGCACGTTGTTGACCGCGCTATTGGTCCATTTGCGGCGTTTGATATAGTCCGTCGCCACCTCGGCCTTCTGCGTAAACTGCTTGGTCACCAGGGTGAAGGCCTGCGAAGTCGGGTAGGAATTCACCTTCGGGTTCGGGCAGTTGGGCACTGCGGTGCAGGCGTCCCAATCGGCCCTGTCGTGCGGCACGCCGAAGGAGAGCTTCACCATTTCGTATTTGCCGAGGAAGGCGGTCGGCGCCCAATAATAACCGAGCCACCCCGTCTTCTTCTCGAAGGCGGCGGCGATGGAACCGTCGAGGCCCGCGGCGGTACCGGTGTCGATCAGGTCGAAATTCTTCTCTCCGGCGCCGAGCGCCTTGAACAGGTTGGCGGTCGAAACCTGGCAGCTCCAGCCGGATGGACAATTGTGGACGGCGCCTCTTCCCGATTTCTGCGGAGCCGGGAACAGATCCGGATGGGTGAGGGCCTGCGGGACCGTCTTGATGTCGGGATGCGCGTCGGCGAGGAATTTCGGAATCCACCAGCCCTCGACCGCGCCATCGGACAGGATTTCCGCACCGAGCACCAGGCGGCCTTCGGCAACGGCCTTATCGAGCGAAGTACGGACTGAGTTGATCCAGAATTCCGGCGCGAGATCCGGCTGCGCCCTTTCGTTCATCGAGGTGAATGTCGGAAGCGTGTCACCCGCGACGAGTTCGACCGTGCAGCCGAAACCCCGTTCAAGGATGATCTTGTCCAGATTGGCCGCAACACCGGCCGAAGCCCAGTTCATTTCGGCGATCGAGATCGAGCCGCAAGCAGCATGTGCGGAACCTGCGAAGGCGTAAAGACCGCCGGCCAAGGCCATGGAAGCGAGGATTTTTTCATTTCGAGACCTCCCGGCCTTTTCCTTTCAGTATTCACAACAGGAGCGCGAGATAATGATCGACCGATGGAGGCATCCTTAAGCCCCTAGGGAGCAGCTGTCCTGTTCACGGCAGCTTTTCACAGATACTGCGCATTTATATGTCAGTTCACGCCACGGTATGGTTTCCTCCTCAGAAATCAACCTCCTTAGTCCGGCGTAACTTGGGCAAGTCATCCGTTCCCGCCGTGAAAATTCTCATTTCGCTTGAAGAATGCCGGAAGCAGGGGCGGTGTCGTCGCCGACGGCTGCCTGATAACGACAGGCTTCCTTATATATATAGCCATTTTCAGGAGGAAACGAGAAAATCGCGTAACTTTCGGAGTTCACTAACCATCCGGTAAGAATGTCGGGTTATTGCTTTTCATGCGGGCGGTTAGCTCGCGCCTGGCGCCGGATCAGGTAGTGCGTACCGGTTGCCCTCGCTGTCCAATGGCGGGCCTCGTTTTGTAGGCCCGCGGACGCTTCATCTTCCGATTGTTGTCCAATTCACGATTGCCATATCCGGGGCGATGAGCTCCTGCGCAAATGTGGATTTGCGGCTGAAATCGGCTGGCCGGACGCGGTCAGCCGAGGCTGCTTTCATCATTGAAGGTCAAATACGGCAATCGGATCTCGGTTGACAGCCGCGCTTTCTACCTGCACGATTTCCCGGTAATGCTCGACCAGAGACTTCATCACCAACAGGGCCGGACGCCTCCTTGTCTACGAATCGTCCGGTCCCCTCTGGTTCAGGCCATTTTTCCATGACACCTACCTTCCACATCACCCTCGTCCTCGGCGGAGCGCGCTCGGGAAAATCGGGTTTTTCGGAAAGGCTTGCCAAGGAGAGCGGCCTGGAGCGGCATTATATCGCCACCGGCCAAGCCTATGACGACGAGATGCACGAGCGCATCGCCCGCCACCGTGCCGATCGCGGAGATGGCTGGATCACCCATGAAGTACCTCTCGATCTCGTGGAGCGACTAAGCGGCATCGATGCACAGGGCAGGGTCGTCCTTGTCGATTGCCTGACGCTGTGGATCACCAACCTGATGATGGACGGGCGCGATATCGACGCCGCAGGTGCAGCACTGGTGCGGCAGTTCGAAACTCTCTCCGGGAACCTGATCCTCGTCTCCAACGAGGTCGGCCTCGGCATCGTGCCGGACAACAGGATGGCGCGGGAATTCCGGGACCATGCCGGTAGACTGCACCAGCGGATCGCGGCAGTGGCCGACCAGGTATTTTTCATCGCCGCCGGCTTGCCCCTCAAGATGAAGGGCTAGAAGCCGAGCCAGACGCGGACGGGATGGGCCGGATCGGCGATCAGCTTGAGGGCCAGCGCCAGGCACGAGATCACCAGCAGCGGCTTGATCAGCTTTGCGCCGTTTTTCATGGCCAGGCGCGACCCGACCTGGGCACCCAGGAACTGGCCGACGCCCATGATCAGGCCGATCTTCCAGAGCACGGAACCGGTTGCCGCAAACACCAGGAAAGAGCCGAAGTTGGAGCCGAGATTGATCAGCTTGGTATGGGCGGTCGCCTTCAGCATGCCGAAGCCCGCCAGAAGCACGAACCCGAGCATATAGAAAGAACCGGCGCCCGGGCCGAATATGCCGTCGTAAAGACCGACGAAGGGCACAACGGTCGCGCCGAAAACCAGGGGCGTCACCCGGCGGTGACTGTCGATGTCGTTGAGATTGGGTTTGATGGCGAAGAACAGCGCGATGGCGATCAACAGAAAGGGATCGCCCCGCAAGCCACCCTGCCGGCACGAGGGAGGCAAGGGTGGCGCCGACGGCCCCGCCGATCAGAGACATCCCGGCCATCGGCAGTTGGCTTTTGAGGTTCACGTGACCACGCCTGGCATAGGCGATCGTCGCGGATGCCGAGCCGAACTGCGATTGCAGCTTGTTGGTGGCAAGCGATTCGAGCGGCGGAATACCGGCGATCAGCATGACCGGGATGGTGATGAGCCCGCCACCGCCGGCAATGGAATCAACGAAACCGGCAAAAATAGCAGCAAGGAACAGCAGGAAGAGGAATTGGAAGGCGAAGTCGGTCAAGGGATGGAGACTCTGTAAGCGAAAGCGCACCCGGACGAGTGCGGCATGCTTCTCGCATCGAACAGTAAGGACTGCAACCGCCTCCGACAGGAACCCAGCCATGTCGCTTCCGGGATTGCACATCATCGGTTTGGCGTTATTGTGCGCGGCTTTCAAAGAGCCGAAATGAGGAAAAGCATATGCACAAGGTGATTTTCGACACGGATCCGGGCGTCGATGACGCGATGGCGCTGCTCTTCCTGCACCGGCATCCGGAAATCGACCTGGTCGGCGTCACCACCGTTTTCGGCAATGTCTCGCTCGATCTGACCACCCGCAATGCCCAGTTCCTGCATCGGGAATGGGGCATTTCCGCGCCGCTCGCCAAGGGCGCCGACAAGACGATCGATCCGTTGCGCACCGACGATCGCGCCGCCTCGGTCGTGCACGGCCTCGACGGTCTCGGCAATATCGGCGTGCCCGAAACGATCGACTGGCCGCTCGATCCGCGTCCCGCCTACCAGTTCATCATCGATACCGTGCGAGACAATCCGGGCGAGGTGACTCTGATCGCCGTCGGCCGCATGACCAATCTGGCGCTGGCTTTGCAGGCAGATCCAGATTTCGCCGGCCTCGTCAAGGAAGTCATCGTCATGGGCGGCGCCTTCGATGTGAACGGCAACGTCACGCCGGCCGCTGAAGCCAATATCCATGGCGACCCAGAAGCCGCCGACATCATCTTCACCACGCCGTGGAAGGTCACCATCATCGGTCTCGACGTGACGATGAAGACGATCATGACGGCCGAATATCTCGCCGACATGGCCAAATCGGGCGAAAAATCGGTGCAGCTGCTTTCCGACCTGTCGCAGTATTACATCGAATTCTACAAGAGCCGGGTCGGCATTGCCGGCATGGCGGTGCATGACAGCACGGCCTGCGTCTATCTGGTGCGGCCCGATCTTTTCACGTTGCGCAGCGGTCCGGTGCGGGTCGTCTGCGGCGGGATTGCCGACGGCGAAACGATCCAGGCGCCGGACAGCGCCCGAAAGTTCGTCGGCACTGCCTGGGACGG
Organism: Neorhizobium sp. EC2-8; assembly: GCA_045291535.1. GTDB lineage: Bacteria > Pseudomonadota > Alphaproteobacteria > Rhizobiales > Rhizobiaceae > Neorhizobium. Next base: position 831,138 of record CP147996.1, read on the forward strand.
CCAGCCGAGCCAATGGGTCTCCACCGATGTGCGATCAGGCGAGGTTCTGGAGGTGATCCGCGCCGCTCTGGTCGATAGCCGGGCCTCCGGTGCCTAGGCAATTGCTGTTTAGGCAACAGTTCCAGTGCAAATTTTCGCGTGGGAACACGAGGCCATTGGCATTTGTGATCGATTTCCCTATGTGGAACCTTGATTTTGATATTCTGCAGAGGACATGGGCGTGACAGCTACATTCGACAAAGTTGCCGACATCATCGCTGAGACCAGCGAAATCGATCGCGAAACGATCACGCCGGAAAGCCACACGATCGATGACCTGGGCATCGACAGCCTGGACTTCCTGGACATCGTGTTCGCCATCGACAAGGAATTCGGGATCAAGATCCCGCTGGAACAGTGGACCCAGGAAGTGAACGAAGGCAAGGTTTCGACCGAGGAGTATTTCGTCCTCAAGAACCTCTGCGCCAAGATCGACGAGCTGAAGGCGGCCAAGGGCTGATCATCGCTGATCATCCCGGGCCGGCAATCTCATGCTGCTCGAATATTTCCAGATGATCGACCGCGTCGAAGCGGTTGATCTCGGAGCCAAGGTGTTGAAGGCGCGATCGATCGTGCCTTCCAAAAGCCCTGTCTTCGAAGGCCATTTTCCCGGAATGCCGCTGGTGCCGGGCGTGCTCCTGATCGAAACCATGGCGCAGGCCTCCGGTTTCCTGGTGCTCGCCGCCACCGATTTCGCCGCCATGCCGTTCCTGATGTCGGTCGATGGCGCCAAGATGCGCACCTTCGTCGAGCCCGATGCGGTCCTCGACATCGAGGCGTTTCTGGAGCATGAGGGATCGGGCTACGCGGTGACCAAGGCGAAGATCACCAGCGCCGGCAAGAAGGTCTGCGACGCGCAGCTGAAGCTGCGCACCATGCCCTTCAGCGAAATTCCGCTTGCCCCGATCGTCCGCAAGCGTGCCGAAGAAGTCGGCCTGATGGACGCGATCGCCGCAGGCGCTTAAAACTCATCCATCCAGCCGGTTTGAGTCGAAGAGGACATTATGAAGTCTGACAATGATGTCGTGATTACCGGTATCGGGATCGTCACCAGCCTGGGCGTGGGCAAGGAGCCGCATATCGCGCTCCTGTCGTCGGCCGACGCCGGAGCGCCGAAGGTCGAGACCGACCGCTTCGCGCCCTATCCGGTGCATCCGATGCCCGAGATCGACTGGTCGGCGCAGATCGCCAAGCGCGGCGACCAGCGCCAGATGGAGAACTGGCAGCGGCTGGGCGTGTTTTCCGCAGGCCTTGCGCTCGATGACGCGGGCCTCAAGACCGACGCGGACGCCTGCGCCTCTATGGACATGATCGTGGCGGCCGGCGGCGGCGAGCGCGACATCAAGGTCGATCGCTGATCGTCGATGAGGCCCTGAAGCGCAATGACCGCGAAATGCTTCTGAACGAGAAGCTGACCACCGAGCTCCGCCCGACGCTGTTCCTGGCGCAGCTTTCCAATCTGGTCGCCGGCAATATCTCGATCGTCCACAAGGTCACCGGTTCGTCGCGCACGTTCATGGGCGAAGAGGCGGCGGGCATTTCCGCCGTCGAGACCGCCTTTCACCGCATCAAGGCCGGCCAATCGACCCATAGCCTGGTCGGCGGCGCCTTCGTAGCCGAGCGCGCCGACATTCTCCTCCTCGTCGAGGGTATTCGCGCGCATGCGACCGGCGACTGGCACCCTCTGTGGGGCCGTTCCGCCGACAATGGCGGCGGCATGATCATGGGCTCGGTCGGCGCCTTCCTGGTGCTCGAATCGCGCGCACATGCTGAGGCTCGCGGCGCCCATATCTATGCCGTCATCGATGCGATCGAAGGCGATCGCGGCAATCGCGACGAGGGCAGGCTCGAAAGCGCCTTTCCCGTCTCGCCGGCCATGCCTCGGGCATTTCCAAGGCCGATACGGTGGTCTTTTCGGGCGCCAGCGGCGTCGTCGATCTGGCCGCGCGCGAAAAGGCACTGCTGGAAACGGAATTCCCCGGCGCCGCCATCCGCGGTTTCGGCGGCATCACCGGCCACGGCATGGAAGCACAGTTCCCCATCGGTCTGGCGCTTGCCGCATTGACCTTGGATGGCGCGGCAAGAGTTCCCACATTCGATGCCCGGAACGAACAGCCGATGACGGCGCCCGCAAAACATGCGGTGGTGACGACGGTCGGGTATACGCGCGGCGAGGGCCTTGCAGTCCTCTCGGCCGCGTAAAGGAGCAATGATGAGCGACAATCGCTTCAAGGACCATCTCGGCCGCCCGATCATCGCGATCACCGGCATGGGCGTCATCACCTCGCTCGGCCAGGGCCTTGCCGACAACTGGGCGGCCCTGACCTCGGGTACGTCGGGCATCCACAAGATCACCCGCTTCCCGACCGAGGGCCTGTCGACCGGATCGCCGGCACGGTGGATTTCATCGCCGTGCCTGCCGAAAATTCCGTCGAGCGCTCCTTCGCCTTTGCCCGGGAAACCACGACCGAGGCGCTTGCCCAGTCGGGTCTCTCCGGCGATTTCGACGGTCCGCTTTTCCTGGCCGCACCGCCGGTCGAGCCGGAGTGGAGCGATCGTTTTGCACTTGCCGACCGCGCCCCGCCGTCGAAGGCCGAGGGCGATGCCTATGACCGTTTCCTCGCCGCCATGCGCGAACGTCCGGATCCGGTCTTCCTCGAGGCCGTGCAGTTCGGCTCGATCTCCGAACGCCTCGCCGACAAGTTCGGCACCCGCGGCCTGCCCGTCACCCTCTCGACCGCCTGTGCTTCGGGTGTTACCGCCATCCAGCTCGGCGTCGAGGCGATCCGCCAGGGCCGTACCGACCGCTCGCTGGTGGTTGCGACCGACGGTTCCGTCAGTGCCGAAGCGCTGATCCGCTTCTCGCTGCTTTCGGCCCTCTCCACCCAGAACGACCCGCCGGAAAAGGCTTCCAAGCCGTTCAGCAAGGATCGCGACGGTTTCGTGATCGCGGAAGGTGCGGCGACCCTGGTGCTCGAATCGCTTGAATCGGCGATTGCCCGTGGCGCCAAGGTGCTCGGCATCATGAAGGGCTGCGGCGAAAAGGCCGACCACTTTCACCGTACCCGTTCTTCGCCAGACGGCGGCCCGGCGATTGCCACGATCCGCGCGGCGCTTGCGGATGCGGGCATGGATGAGAGCGGCATCGGCTACATCAATGCGCACGGCACCTCGACGCCGGAAAACGACAAGATGGAATATGGCGCGATGCTGGCCGTCCTCGGCGAACGGCTGAAAGAAATCCCGGTTTCCTCCAACAAGTCGATGATCGGCCACACGCTGACCGCGGCCGGTGCCGTCGAAGCCGTCTTCTCGATCCAGACGATGCTGACCGGAACCCTGCCGCCGACCATCAATTACACCAACCCCGATCCGACGATCGTGCTCGACGTGGTGCCGAACAAGAAGCGGGATGCGGCGCCGCAGGCGGTGCTTTCCAACTCGTTCGGTTTCGGCGGACAGAACGCCAGCCTTGTCATGACGCTGGAACCGGCGTAAGGCCAGCGCCATTGATCGGGACGTCATCCTCGGCCTTGTGCCGAGGATCTACCAACGTCGGTAAAATGAAAGTAGCAGATGCTCGGGACAAGCCCGAGCATGACGGCGGGCCTGTGGCAAAGTCCTCGTCAGCCTGGTGGATCTGGAAGGAAATATAAAATCATGCGCGCTCTGCAACTGATCGATGACCGGAAGCTCGAAGCGGTGGACATTCCCGAGCCGGAAGCACCCGGTCCGGGCGAGGTCACCCTGCGGGTCAAGGCTGTCGCGCTCAATCATATCGACGTCTGGGGCTGGCGCGGCATGGCGTTCGCCAAGCGCAAGATGCCCCTGACGATCGGTGCGGAAGCCTCCGGCGTCGTCGAGGCGATCGGGCCGGGGGTATCGAACGTCCTGCCGGGCCACTCGTGTCGATCTACGGCGCGCGCACCTGCGGCCTCTGCAAGCCTTGCCACGAGAAACGCGACAATCTCTGCGAACACGTTTCCGGCGTACACGGCTTCCATCTCGACGGCTTTGCGCAGGAGAAAGCCAACCTGCCGGCCCGGCTTCTGGTGCCGGCGCCTCCGGGCGTCGATGCGGTTGCCGCAGCGCTTGCGCCGGTCACCTTCGGCACGGTCGAGCACATGCTGTTCGATAATGCCAAGCTGCAGCCCGGCGAGACCATTCTCGTTCATGCCGGCGGTTCGGGCATCGGCACGGCGGCAATCCAGCTCGCCAAGAAGATCGGCTGCACGGTCCTCACCACCGTTGGCTCGGATGACAAGATCGAACGAGCCAAGGCACTCGGCGCCGACCACGTCATCAATTACCGCACCGACCGCTTCGAAGGCGTCGTGCGCAAGCTCACCAAGAAGAAGGGCGTCGATGTCGTCTTCGAACATGTCGGCAAGGATACCTGGGCCGGTTCGATGCTGTGCATGAAGCGCGGCGGCCGTCTCGTCACCTGCGGCTCGACCTCGGGCGTATCGACCGACATGAACCTGATGATGCTCTTCCAGCAGCAGCTGAAGCTGTTCGGCTCGTTCGGCTGCCGCATGGAGAACATGGCGAATGCCATGCAGAAGATGGCACAGGGCATCGTTCATCCGGTGATCGACACGGAAGTTACCTTCGCCGAGATCGACAAGGCGCTGGAGCGGATGGAAACCCGCCAGGTGTTCGGCAAGATCGTGCTCCGGATGGACTGAGGCAGCCACGCGTGAAGATGTTCATCACCCGGATCGCTCTGGCGCTCCTCCACTTCCAGCAATGGCTGGTGGCGCAGAGTGCATTCGGGCTCCTCAACTTTCTCAAGATCTTTCCGGCGGATCCGGGTATCCGGTTCGCCGACCGAATGGCGCGTCGCATCGGGCCGAAGCTCGGCCGCCACAAGCTGATGCTCGTCAACCTGCGCAATGCCTACCCGGAAAAGACCGACGAGGAACTTGAAGAGATCGCGATCGCGAGCTGGGGCCATATGGGCCGGCTCGCCGCCGAATACGTCTTCCTTGACCGGCTGTTCGATTTCGATCCGGAACAGGACAAGCCGGGCCGGGTGGAAGTTTCCGGCGTTCCGATCTTCGCCGACCTGCGCGACAATCCGCGGCCGTTTATCGTCTTCACGGCCCATACGGGCAATTTCGAGCTGCTGCCGGTCGCCGGCAATGCGTTCGGCCTCGAAGTGACGGTGCTCTTCCGGCCGCCCAACAACCCCTATATCGCCGACAAGGTCTTCGCCTTCCGCAGCGCGCGCATGGGCCAGCTGGTACCCTCGCATGCCGGCTCATCGTTTGCGCTGGCGCGCAAGCTCGAAACGGGGGCGGCGTCGGCGTTCTTGTGGACCAGAAATTCCGCAAGGGCCTCAAGACCACCTTCTTCGGCCGACCCGTGCAGACAAGCCCGCTGCTGGCAAAGCTGGTCCGGCAATTCGATGCGGAGGTTTATCCGGCCCGCTGCATCCGGCTGCCCGGCAATCGCTTCCGGCTCGAGATCGAACCGAAGATCGAACTGCCGCGCGACGCAAACGGCAAGCTCGACCTGCAGGCGACCGGACAAATCCTCAACGACAAGGTGGAAAGCTGGGTTCGCGAATATCCCGAACAATGGCTCTGGTACCATGACCGGTGGCATATCAAGCGATATATGTAATCGGACCATGTGTCAGATTGTATTGCGTCTCCGGATTGCAAAACTTGACTTTCTACGTTAAGTCAACGGCCAGAAATCAGGTCCTTTTCTCAGAAATAAATTAATCTGAATCACGTTGAATACTGGAACGCGGATCCTCCGGAAAGGATCGGCGACAATCTCCGGACGAGCGGGAGGCAGTTCTTGGAAGCGTTGATTGATCTGTTCTGGTCGAAATATGCCGATCTTCGGCGGGCGATCGAGCGCAACGATGTGCCTGCAACCGCTTTACTCGATCGCGAACTCGATCCGCTTCTGCTGACGGTCTTTTCGAGCCAGAGCAAGGATCCCGCAAGTATCCAGGCGCAGTTCCGATCGCGCTCGACCTTCTGAACGAAGAGGCCGACGATCGTGGATGTGTCCGTCGCAACGGACATTTGCTGCAGATGCTTGTGGAACGCTACGTCGTTCCGGAGACCGATTTGTCCGCTAATCGCCGCCCTGAGCCGGAACTGCCCGAGCATGCGGCGATCGCCGATGCGACAGCCGACGGTTTTCTGGACGACGCGCTGCTCAACCGCATTTCCGACCGCATCGTGGTGATCGCGCCGGGCTATCGGATCTTTTATTCCAACGAAACCAACGCCCGCCGCCTCGATCTGGCGCGCGACGCGTTGATCGGCCGGCATTTTGCGGAATTCGTCGGTCTCCACCGTTTCAAGAACGAATTCAAGCCGAACCTGGACCGCTGTTTTGCGGGCGAGAGCATTTCGCTCACCTATGCGGATCAGATCGACGGGCAGACGGTGGTGATCCGCTGCCGCATGTCGCCCTGCGTTTCCGGTTCGTCGCAGCTGATCGGGGCCCTCCTGGTGATGCAGGAAACGGCCGACCGCCGTCGGCGCCCGGCCGCCTGATCCTCAAGCGTCCGACCAGACGGCCAGCTCGTAACCCTGCCGATCGGCAAAGTGGAATCGCCGGCCGCCGGGGAAGGAAAAGATCGGCTTGACGATCCTGCCGCCGGCCTTTTCGACCCGCGACAGCGCATCCTCCAGATCTTCCGCGAAGAGAATGACAAGCGGGCCGCCTTTGGCTGTTACGCCTGTCGATTTCGCAAAGCCGCCCGTCAGCCTTCCGTCCTGGAATTCGCAATAGTCCGGTCCATAATCCGTGAAGGTCCAGCCGAAGGCCGAGCCGTAGAACGCCTTGGCGGCTTCCACATCTTCCACGTTGAATTCGATATAGTCGATCTTGCGATCCGCGCCCCTGGTTCCCATCGGATACTCCTATTGCTTTTCTTCCAGTAGAGTTTTCAGTGCCCTCAGGTCTTTCCGCACATGGGCTGCATCCGCCTCAAAGGCCGCGTCGTCAAGGTCGGGGCGCTGCAGCAGCGTAAACATGACTTCCGCGCCATCGCCGTTCGCCACGACGCGCAGCGGGTTCTCGACCACGAGGCCGTTCTCCATCGTCACCGTATGATCGAGAATGCCGAACGGATTGTCGTCGGAAAACCGCACCCGCACCAGGCCGACGGGGCCGCCGTCGCCGATCCAGTCGTCGCCGTCCCGGGTCAGCCCAGCAGCAAGGCCGGATGCCCAGAGCGGCATGTTTTCCGGCCGCCTTGTGAAGGCGTAAACGTGCTGCCAGGGCTTCTCGATGCCGATATGGATGATGCGGGCGGGCAGGGTTGTCATGATAGCCTCCTGAATTTTCGCCTTGGTCTATCCGAAGAGAAACGGGGTTCTTAAACGAACAATCAGCCGCAAAGCTGCCCGATCGCCGGCCGCTCTCGGTAAGTACCGGTGCGCATAGCCAGCATCGGCGCTTCGATCTTCAAATCCCGGCTGCGTTCATATCGCTCTTTTCGCATCCGAAGCGGGCAGCCGCAAGGCAGAGGCGCGGCAAGGCGAAATTGGTGCCGCGCGTCGCCAAGGCGAAGACAGAGTGTCATGGAAATTTAATCGTTTAGCGTCGCCATTGCCTTGCCGTTTGACTATATGAATGCGACAACACCCTCGAATCTCAATATGGAGGCACATCCGTGGAACAGGCAGAAATCGGCCTTATCGGGCTCGGCGTCATGGGCTCTAACCTCTCGCTCAACATTGCCGAAAAAGGCAACAAGATCGCCGTCTTCAACCGGTCTCCGGAAGCGACCCGCAAGTTCTACGCCGAGGCCGGCGAGCTGCAGGGCCAGGTGATCCCTTGTGAGACGCTGGAAGAATTCGTCGCCTCCATCCGCCCGCCGCGGCCGATCATCATCATGATCAAGGCCGGCGATCCGGTCGATCAGCAGATGGAACTCCTGAAGCCTTACCTGTCGGCCGGTGACATCATGATCGACGCCGGCAACGCGAATTTCCGCGACACGATGCGCCGCTTCGACAATCTCAAGGACAGTGGCCTGACCTTCATCGGCATGGGCGTGTCCGGCGGCGAAGAAGGTGCGCGCCACGGTCCGTCGATCATGGTCGGCGGGACCGAGGACAGCTGGAAGCGCGTCGAGAAGGTGCTGACCTCCATCTCCGCCAAATTCAACGACGAGCCCTGCGTTGCCTGGCTCGGAGAAAACGGCGCGGGCCATTTCGTCAAGACCATCCATAACGGCATCGAATATGCCGACATGCAGATGATCGCCGAAATCTACGGCATCCTGCGCGATGGCCTCGGCATGAGCGCGTCTGAAATCGGTGACGTATTCGGCAAGTGGAACGAGGGTCGCCTCAACTCCTACCTGATCGAGATCAGCCAGACGGTTCTCAAGGCTGCCGATCCTATTTCCGGCAAGCCGATGGTCGATCTGATCGTCGATGCCGCCGGCCAGAAGGGCACCGGCAAATGGTCGGTCATCGAAGCCCAGAACATGGGCGTCGCCGCGACCGCCATCGAAGCCGCCGTCGCCGGCCGCATCCTGTCGTCCCAGAGGACCGAACGCCTGGCCGCCGAAAAGATCTTCGGCCTGCCGAAGGTCACCGACGCGCCGAAGGACAAGGCTGCCTTCATCGCCGACCTCGAAAGCGCGCTGCTTGCCGCAAAGATCGGTGCCTATGCGCAGGGTTTTGCGATCATGTCGGCAGCGTCCGCTGAATACGGCTGGAACCTGCCGATGCCGACCATCGCCAAGATCTGGCGCGCCGGCTGCATCATCCGCTCTGCCTTCCTCGACGAGATCACCTCGGCGTTCACCAAGGATCCGGATGTAGCGAACCTGATCGTCACGCCGGCCTTTGCGCAGATGGTCAAGGACACCGACGCTCCGTTGCGTCGCGTCGTATCCTACGCCGCTCTGTCGGGCCTGCCGGTTCCGGCGCTCGCCTCGGCGCTCTCCTATTTCGACGCCTACCGCCGCGGCCGCGGCACGGCGAACCTCATCCAGGCACAGCGCGACTTCTTCGGCGCCCACGGCTTCGACCGCCTCGACGGCGTCGATAAGCACCATGGCCCGTGGGGCAGCGGACTTAGCGAATTTGCCTGATCGGCTCGTCCTTCTCGGGACCAAGGGCGGCCCGGCCATTCGGCCGGGCGGTCCGTCTCCGACCTCCATGCTGCTCGATCTCGGCGGCCGTCGCATCGTGATCGACTGCGGTCTCGGGGTTTCGCGAGGGCTCGTGGAAGCCGGCATGCCGCTGCGCGAGCTCGACCTCATCTTCATCACCCACCTGCATTCCGACCATGTGTTGGAACTCGGGCCGCTCGTCCACACAGCCTGGACGACCGGTCTTGATCATCCGGTAACGGTCTATGGTCCCGCCGGCACCAGGGCCGTATGGCAGGGATTTCTCGCCTCGCTCGCATTTGACATCGCGACCCGCATCGCGGACGAGGGACGGCCGGATCTCGAAAGCCTGGTAACCATCCACGAATACGGTCCCGGCGTTGTCTTGGAAACGGACGCACTCAGCGCGACGGCGCTGCGCGTCGATCACCCGCCGGTCACCGACTGTTTCGCGCTGAAATTCGAGGGAAGGGGCCGTGTGATCGTGTTTTCCTCGGACACTGCCTATTTTCCGCCCCTGGCGGATTTCGCCTCGGGCGCCGATATCCTCGTTCATGAAGCAATGCTGCCGGACGGTATCGAGAGCATAGTGTCTCGAACAGGCAATGGTGCGCGGCTGAGGGAACATCTGATCGCCTCGCACACGTTCGCGGCCGATGCAGGGAGGATTGCGGCGGCCGCGGGCGTCCGGTGCCTGGCCCTCAACCATCTCATTCCGGCCGACGATCCGGCATTCGACGAAAGCCATTGGCGCGCGGCGCTTGGCGAGACGTTTTCCGGCGAACTGGTGATCGGGCGCGACGGGCTCGTCATCCCTCTCTAAGGGGAGTTTCAGTCCTTCGGCGCCATCTTCGACCAAACGGGTTTTGCGACGCTCTGCAGCAGTTCCGGCCCGACGCCGTCGATACGGGCCATCAGGGCCTTGGCGAGCTCGCGCCCGGCCTGGCGGATATCCTCGCTGACTGTATAGATCTCCGGTCGGATCCAATTGAGGAAATCGGCCGACTGCTTCGATACCAAATCGACGTCGCGCCCGAGTGTGCTGCCCGCCGCCTCGAGGCCGGCTACCAGCGCGATCGAAGCGGAACCGCTGATCGAGATGATGCCATCCGGTGGCTCGACCGAGCGCATCATCCGTTCGGCATAGGTGCGGATTTCATCGAGCGGCGTTTCGCTGGTCACGCGGCCCATCGGCACTTCGGTGGCGCCGAAGTCGGCGAGCCCGCGCTCGAAGCCGACGCGGCTGTGGACGTAGAAGGAGAAGCGGCTTCCCGGTGACAGGAACGCTATCCGTCGCCGGCCTTTTTCCACCAGCTTGCGGACGGCCTGATAGGCGTAAGCCTCGTTGTCATAGTCGTGATAGGGGTGGACTATCCCCATGTCGCTGCGGCCATGGGTGACGAAGGGGAGATTTCTCTCCGTCATCAGCCGTACGCGCGCATCATCGGGCTCGACACGCGAGATGATCACCCCGTCGGCCGAGCCGGTATCGAGGATATAGCGCACCGGCACCATCGGATCCTTCTGGAATGAATGCGGCGTCACCACGAGGTGATATTGCGTGCCGCCCAGCACTTCCGAAATCCCGTGCACCATCTGGCTGGTGAAACCCATCAGTTCCTCGTCGATGCTGAGCACGAGGGCGATGACATTGGTCTTGCCGGTCCGCAGGCGCACGCCTGCACGGTTTGGCTGGTAGCCGAGTTGGTTTGCGATGAGACGAACGCGTTCCTTGGTGTCGGCACCGATATCCGGCGCATCCTTCAAAGCACGTGAGACCGTGGTTATGCCGAGGCCCGTCATATAGGCGATCGTTTTCAAGGTAGGGCGCTCGCGGACCGTCGTCTGCGTTCCGCCCGTCTTTGATCTTCCGCTGTCGTTCATTGTCTGCCGTCGCTGCCCGAGTCAGGTGGCCACTATAGAGGGCTGAAGCTTGCCCGGAAACGTCGCGACACCTCCCTTGTCCTCTACTCTAACTCAATAACTGAAACGATACAGGTAAAATGTCGAGCGGAATTTTGATCAAAACCAGATTTACATATCCCTGGGTTGTACAACGCAGATGCGAAGAAAGATTTGTGCAGGAGCGAAAGTTAGGCTTCCTGATAATTCCAAATTTAACCGCATTTCTGCATATTGTCGCGAACTGTCAGCGTATTTGCCGATGATATCGAATTCGGAATTATTCTTCCTGAGATTGTATTTTCTCGACACCAGAAATTTTTCCAGCCAAAGCGGTTGCGCGTCATCGCCGATTGCCCTAGGTTTTTACGGCAACGTTTCAGTGAGGGAGGAGACTCATGAATATTCGTGCTATCGCGGCTATATTGGCCGCAACCGTGGCGCTGCCGTTTGGTGCCGCTCACGCCACCGATCTCGAAGTGACCCATTGGTGGACGTCCGGGGCGAAGCTGCCGCCGTCGCGGAGCTCGCCAAGGCTTTCAACGCGACCGGAAACAAATGGGTCGATGGCGCAATTGCCGGCTCCGGCGGCACCGCCCGCCCGATCATGATCAGCCGCATCACCGGCGGCGATCCGATGGCGGCCACCCAGTTCAACCATGGCCGTCAGGCCGAGGAACTGGTCCAGGCCGGCCTGATGCGTGATTTCACAGATCTCGCCAAGAAGGAAGGCTGGGACAAGATCGTGCGCCCCGCAGGCCTTTGAAATCCTGCACTTTCGAGGGCAAGATCTATTGCGTGCCGCTCAACATTCATTCCTGGCAATGGCTGTGGCTTTCCAACGACGCCTTCAAGAAGGCGGGCGTTGCTGTTCCGAAGAACTGGGACGAGTATGTCGCGGCGGCTCCGGCGCTTGAAAAGGCCGGCATCGTGCCGCTCGCAGTCGGCGGCCAGGCCTGGCAGTCGACCGGCCTGTTCAGCGTGCTGACGGTCGCGATCGGCGGCAAGGAAGTCTACCAGAAGGTCTATGGCGACAAGGATGCGAAGGTCGCGGCCGGTCCTGAAATGGCCAAGGTGTTCAAGGCAGCCGACGACGCCCGCAAGATGTCGAAGGGCACCAATGTCCAGGACTGGAACCAGGCCACCAACATGGTGATCACCGGCAAGGCCGGCGGCCAGATCATGGGTGACTGGGCACAGGGCGAATTCCAGCTGGCCGGCAAGAAGGCCGGCGTCGATTATACCTGCCTGCCGGGCCTCGGCGTGAACGAGGTCATCTCGACGGCGGGCGACGCCTTCTACTTCCCGGTCCTCAAGGACCCGGCCAAGACCAAGGCACAGGAAGCTCTCGCCTCGACGCTGCTCGATGCCAAGACCCAGGTCGCCTTCAACCTCAAGAAGGGCTCGCTGCCGGTGCGCGGCGACGTCGATCTTGCGGCCGCCAACGACTGCATGAAGAAGGGCCTCGAAATCCTCGCCAAGGGCAATGTCGTCACCAGCACCGACCAGCTGATCACGCAGGATACGCAGAAGCAGCTGGAAGACCTGATGTCGCAGTTCTTCGCCAATACGTCGATCACGGCCGAGGAAGCTCAGAAGCGCTTCGTCGCTATTTTCTCCAAAGCCGGTTGATCCGACAGACGGCGATCCAACAGCCGGCTCCGCGTCCGAAAGGGGCGGGGCTGGTGGCGGCTCGCTTCCGGCAGCCTTTGCTATCCAGAGGAGTTGACCATGGCGGCGCACACTCAGCCCGGCCGACCCAACCAGTTGTTCCGCAATCTCAATTCGAAGATTGCCTCGATCCCGATGATGTTGACGGCCGTGGTGATCTTCCTCGGCGGCACGATCTGGACCGTCGTTTATTCCTTCACCAATTCCAAGCTCCTGCCGCGCCTGTCCTTCGTGGGCCTGGAGCAGTATGAGCGCCTCTGGGATACGCCGCGCTGGATGGTCTCGATCCAGAATCTGGCGACCTACGGATGCCTGTCGCTGATTTTCAGCCTGACGATCGGCTTTCTTCTGGCCGCCTTGATGGACCAGAAGATTCGGTTCGAAAATACGTTCAGAACGATCTTCCTCTATCCGTTCGCGCTGTCGTTCATTGTCACCGGACTGGTCTGGCAATGGATCCTCAACCCGGAATTCGGCGTGCAATCGGTCGTCCGCTCGCTCGGCTGGACAAGCTTCACGTTCGATCCGCTCTACAATTCCGATATCGTCATCTACGGCATCCTGATCGCCGCGCTCTGGCAGGGGACGGGGCTCGTGATGTGCCTGATGCTCGCCGGCTTACGTGGCATCGACGAGGACATCTGGAAGGCCGCACGCGTCGATGGCATCCCGATGTGGAAGACCTATCTCTTCATCATCATCCCGATGATGCGGCCGGTCTTCGTCACCACCCTGGTCATCATCGCCAGCGGCATCGTCAGGATCTACGACCTTGTCGTGGCGCAGACGAGCGGCGGACCCGGCATCGCCTCCGACGTGCCCGCCAAATACGTCTACGACTACATGTTCTTCGCCCAGAACCTCGGCCAGGGCTTTGCGGCATCCACCATGATGCTGCTCGCCGTCGCCATCATCATCGTGCCCTGGGCCTATCTCGAATTCGGAGGACGCAAGCGTGGATAAGTCGCTCACGATGCCCCCAATCTCCGGCCAGGCCGGCTCCCGGCTGGAAGCCGGTCCGCAGGGAAGCGCCCCCGCAAAACGCTCTCGTCGCGCAATATCATCGTTTATGGCGCGCTCGGTTTGGCGGCGCTCTATTATCTCGTGCCGCTCTACGTCATGGTCGTCACGTCGCTGAAGGGCATGCCGGAAATCCGTCTCGGCAACATCTTTTCGCCGCCGATGGAAATCACCTTCGAGCCCTGGGTGAAGGCCTGGGCACAAGCCTGCACGGGCTTGAACTGCGACGGGCTTTCGCGCGGCTTCTGGAATTCGGTCCGCATCACCGTGCCGTCGGTGATCGTGTCGATCGCGATCGCCTCGGTAAACGGTTATGCGCTCGCCAACTGGCGGTTCAAGGGCTCGGAGATCTTCTTCACGATCCTGATCGTCGGCGCCTTCATCCCCTATCAGGTGATGATCTATCCGATCGTCATCGTGCTGCGCGAAATGGGCCTCTACGGCTCGCTTTACGGCCTCATCCTGGTGCATTCGATCTTCGGCATGCCGATCCAGACGCTGCTGTTCCGCAATTATTTCGTGTCGCTGCCGGAAGAACTGTTCAAGGCGGCGCGCATCGACGGGGCGGGGTTCTGGCAGATCTATTTCCGGATCATGCTGCCCATGTCGCTGCCGATCTTCGTCGTCTCGATGATCCTGCAGACCACCGGCATCTGGAACGACTTCCTGTTCGGCGTGGTGTTCACCCGGCCGGATACCTATCCGATGACCGTACAGCTCAACAACATCGTCAATTCGGTTCAGGGCGTGAAGGAATACAACGTCAACATGGCGGCAACGCTGTTGACGGGTGCGGTTCCGCTGATCGTCTATTTCGTTTCCGGCCGGCTTTTCGTCCGCGGCATCGCGGCCGGCGCAGTCAAAGGATAAGCCTGATGCTCAACAATGTTTCCGCGCGCACTCAGAGCAGCGTTTCCATCCGCGAACTGTCGCTGTCCTTCGGCTCGGTCAAGGTGCTCGAAAACCTCAACCTCGACATCCAGGATGGCGAGTTCCTGGTCCTGCTTGGCTCGTCGGGTTGCGGCAAGTCCACGCTCTTGAACTGCATCGCCGGGCTTCTGGAGCCCACCGAAGGGCAGATCTTCATCAAGGACAAGAACGTCACCTGGGAAGAGCCCAAGGACCGCGGCATCGGCATGGTGTTCCAGTCCTACGCGCTCTATCCGCAGATGACGGTCGAAAAGAACCTGTCCTTCGGCCTGCGGGTCGCCAAGGTTCCGAAGGACGAGATCGACCGCCGCGTGGCGCGCGCCTCCGGCATCCTGCAGATCGAGCCGCTGCTCAAGCGCAAGCCCTCCGAACTCTCCGGCGGCCAACGCCAGCGCGTCGCGATCGGCCGGGCTTTGGTGCGCGATGTCGATGTCTTCCTGTTCGACGAGCCGCTGTCCAACCTCGATGCGAAACTGCGCTCGGAACTGCGCGTCGAGATCAAGCGGCTGCACCAGGCGCTCAAGAACACGATGATCTACGTCACCCACGACCAGATCGAGGCGCTGACGCTGGCCGACCGGATCGCCATTATGAAGAGCGGCGTCATCCAGCAGCTCGACGATCCGGTGACGATCTACAACCGTCCGAGGAACCGTTTCGTCGCCGGCTTCATCGGCTCGCCGTCGATGAACTTTTTGACCGGCGAACTGGCGGAGGAGGGCGGCCGTACCGTCTTCAAGACCAATGGCGTCAGCTTCTCGCTCGATGGCTACGACGCCTACGAGCCGCTGAATGGCGGCCGCAAGGTCATTCTCGGCGTCCGCCCGGAGCATATCAAGGTGGACGGCGATATCACCGGCGGCGAGGTGCACGAGGCGGTGGTCGATATCGAAGAGCCCATGGGTGCCGATAACCTGCTCTGGCTCAAACACGCCGGCCACGTCATGTCGGTTCGCATCGGCGGCGCAAGGCGTTATGCCGTCGGCGCCAAGGTGCGGCTCGCCTTCGACATGACCATGGCTTCGCTGTTCGACGCGGGAACGGAAGAGCGGATCTGATGGTTTCGCCGAGCCAGTTGCAGGTGGGCCGATCGCCCTTGGGGCAATTGTCGTCGCGGCAGGTAATACCCCCTCCGTCCTGCCGGACATCTCCCCCACAAGGGGGAGATCGACTCGTGGCAACGTCTCGCCATCTTCGACGCGCATGGTCGAAGTGACCTGGGTGCGCCCAGCCAATCTCCCCACCTGTGGGGAGATGCCCGGCAGGGCAGAGGGGGCTGGCCCGGCACGCCGTCAATTTTGCGGACCGGTGCAATGACCATGATCGACCTCTCCGGCGCCTGGCAGCTCGCCTCTGCCGACGGAAGGCATCGCACCGAGATGCCGATCCCGGGTGATGTCCATACTGCGCTGAAGACGGCCGGCATCATCCCTGACCCGTATTTCGGCCGCAACGAAAACGAGGTGCAATGGGTCGCGCGCTCGGACTGGACGATCGAGCGGCGCTTTTCGCTCGATGATCCCGCCGGCTCCTGGTATCTCGACATCACCTCTCTCGATACGGTCGCGACCGTTTTTGTCAACGATATCGCTGTGCTAGAGGCGGACAACTGTTTCCGCCGCTACCGGCCGAACGTGTCGAAAGCACTGAGGGCCGGCGAGAATACGGTCCGCGTCCTCTTCCACTCCAGCATCGCCGAAGGGGCAAACAGGCAGGCGCGCCAGCCGTTCTACATTCCCTATTCCACCAGCAATTCGCCCATCCCGAACGGCAACATGCTGCGCAAGCCGCAATGCCATTTCGGCTGGGACTGGAATATCGCGCTCGCGCCGCTTGGACTTTACGGCGAAATCGCGCTGAAGAAGCTCGAAACAGGCCGCATCGAGCACGTCGTCACCGATCAGAGACACCAGGCGGGCGGGGTCGATCTGGTCGTCACCATTACCCTTTACGCCGAAGGGCAGGGCGTGCTGCCGGTGTTCTTTTCGCTTGGCGACGAACGGGTACGGCTCGATTGCGGGGTGCGCGCCGGCGAAACGACGGTGACGCATGTCTTCCACATCGATGAGCCGAAGCTCTGGTGGCCTTCCGGCAGCGGAGAACAGGCACTCTACGAGTTGACCGTCGGCACGCCCACCGAAGCCATCACCCGCAATATCGGCCTCAGAACCGTCGAATTGCTGACCAATCCGGACGAAGCCGGCAGCCGTTTCGCCTTCAGCATCAACGGCCGGGAATTCTTCTGCCGCGGCGCCAACTGGATCCCGGCGGACGCTCTGTTTTCCTTGTCGAGCCGGCAAAAGACCGAGGACCTGCTCCGTTCCGCCGTCGATGCCCATATGAACATGATCCGCGTCTGGGGTGGCGGCTTCTATGAGGCCGACTGGTTCTACGATCTCTGCGACCAGGCTCGGCCTGATGGTCTGGCAGGATTTCCAGTTCGCCTGCAACCTCTATCCATCGACCACGGACTTTCTCGAAAACGTCGCGGCGGAAGTCGATTTCCAGGCCCGTAGGCTCGTCTCGCATCCCTCCATCGTACTCTGGTGCGGCGACAAC
The DNA here is from genome assembly GCA_045291535.1 of Neorhizobium sp. EC2-8. Taxonomy (GTDB): domain Bacteria; phylum Pseudomonadota; class Alphaproteobacteria; order Rhizobiales; family Rhizobiaceae; genus Neorhizobium. The sequence continues at coordinate 848,362 of CP147996.1, forward strand.
GAGCTGGTCGGGGCGCTCACCTGGTTTCCGGAATCCCGCAAAAACCGCGACCGATACCTCGTCTCCTACGACCGGCTGAACCGGGTGATCGAACAGACGCTCGCCAAAGCCGCGCCCGATGCCATCTGGTGGCCGTCGAGCCCCGCATCCGGCTATCTCGACTATGGCGACGCCTGGCACGCGGATGGTTCGGGCGACATGCACTACTGGTCCGTCTGGCATGAAAACAAGCCGTTCGACAATTACCGCTCGGTGCGCCCGCGCTTCTGCTCGGAATTCGGCTTCCAGTCCTATACGTCGCTGCCGGTCATCGAGACCTATGCTGCACCTAAGGACATGAACATCGCCTCGCCGGTCATGGAACACCACCAGAAGAATGCGGGCGGCAACGAGCGCATCGCCGGCACCATGTTCCGCAACTTCCGCTTCCCGACGGATTTCGCCAATTTCGTCTATTTGAGCCAGGTACAGCAGGGATTGGCGATCAAGACCGCCATCGATTTCTGGCGGTCGCTGAAGCCGCATACGATGGGCGCTCTCTACTGGCAGCTCAACGACACCTGGCCGGTCGCCTCCTGGTCAAGCCTCGACTATGGCGGTGGGTGGAAAATCCTGCATTACATGGCGCGGCGCTTCTTCCAGCCGGTCACGATAGCGGCGATCCCTTCCGACGACGGAAGCGAGATCGGCTTCTCGCTCGTCAACGACACGCTCGAAGACGTGACGGTGACGCTCGACCTGTCGCTCCTCACGCTCGGCGGCGAACGCAGCTCGCTTCGGAGCATCAAAGCCCGCTGCACGCCGGATGCCGCAGTTACCGTGCTGACCTTGCCGGCAGCGGATGTTCCGGATGGAACGATCCTTGCCTGGACCTTCACGGTATCGAACGGCATGGATGGCGAGGGCCATCATGTCCCGGGGAGTTACAAGGCGCTGGAGCTCGAACCGGCGGGCCTTGAGCTTTCCGTATCCCCATCCGGTGACGGCGTCTTCGACCTCCTGGTCAAGGCTCGTGGCCTTGCTCTTTTCGCGCTGATCGAAAGCGGCACGCCCGGCCGTTATTCCGACAACGCCTTCGATCTCGCCGCGGGCGAAAGCCGCAGCATCCGCTTCACGCCCGCCGCACCGACGGACGCGATCCCGCAATTCCGCATCTACGACCTCTATTCCTGCCAGGCTGCAGGCTGAGGTCTCTATCAAGGAGGAACACCATGACGAAACTCGGTTTTCAGCTTTATTGCGCCCGCAATTTCCCGCCGCTTTCGGATGTCCTGAAGAAGGTTGCCCAGGCGGGTTATACCGAAGTGGAAGGTTATGGCGGCATCTACGCGACGCTCGACGATGCCGGCTTGAAGGCGATGCGCGCCGATCTCGATGCCAACGGGCTGACCATGCCGACCGGCCACTTCGGCATCGACCTTCTTGAAAAGGAGCCCGAACAGGCGCTGCGGATTGCAAAAACGCTGGGTGTCCAGGCGATCTACTGCCCGCATCTGGTTGCCGACCAGCGGCCGACCGATGCCGCCGGCTGGTTCGCCTTCGGGCAGCGGCTGCAGAGTGTCGGCAAGCGGTATTGGGATGCCGGCTACACATTCGGCTGGCATAACCATGACTTCGAGTTCAAGACGCTGGCGGATGGTTCGACGCCGCAGGAGCAGATCCTTGCGGGGGCCCGGATCTTTCCTGGGAAGCGGACATCGCCTGGGTCATCCGGGGCGGCGCCGATCCGTTCGCCTGGATTGAAAGCTACGCCAAGCGGATCACGGCCGTTCACGTCAAGGACATTGCGCCGGCCGGCGAAAACACGGACGAGGACGGCTGGGCCGATGTCGGCCATGGCACCGTTCCGTGGAAGGACCTGATCGCGGCGCTCAAGAAGACGTCTGCAAAACACTACGTCCTCGAACATGACAACCCGAAGGATCTCGACCGGTTGCTGACCCGCTCGATCGCTTCCTTCAAGACCTATTGATCACAGCATTTTCGGAGTTTTCCATGCCCAAGGAACTTGGCGTCGGCATCATGGGATGCGGCAATATTTCCACCACCTACTTCAAGCTGTCGCCGCTCTTCAAAGGCCTCAAGGTGCTCGCCTGCGCCGATCTCAACGAGCAGGCCGCCGAGATGCGCGCCGAGGAATACGGCGTCAAGGCGCAGTCGATCGAGCAGCTGCTTGCCAATGACGAGCTCGACGTGATCGTCAACCTGACGATCCCGGCGGCGCATTTTGCCGTCTCCAAGGCCATCCTCGAAGCCGGCAAACACGTCTATTCGGAAAAACCACTGGTCATCACGCTGGAGGAAGGCAAGGCGCTGCAGGCGTTGGCGAAGGAGAAGGGGCTGTCGGTCGGCTGCGCGCCGGACACATTCCTCGGTGGCGCACACCAGCTTGCCCGCAAATATATCGATGAGGGCGGCGTCGGCCGGATCACCTCCGGCACCTGCCACGTGATGAGCCCGGGCATGGAAATGTGGCATCCGAACCCCGGCTTCTTCTTCCTCGAGGGTGGCGGGCCGATCCTCGATCTCGGGCCTTATTACATTGCCAACCTGATCAACCTGATCGGGCCGGTAAAGCGTGTCGGCGCGCTCACCTCCATGGCGAGCCCGACCCGCAATGTCACCAGCGAGGGACCGTTCAAAGGACAATCGATCCCGGTCGAGACGCCGACCAACATCCACGCGCTGCTCGAATTCGTCAGCGGCGCGACAATCACGCTCTCGGCCAGCTGGGATGTCTGGTCGCACCGCCATGCCAATATGGAGCTCTACGGCACCGAGGGCTCGATCTTCGTGCCCGATCCGAACTTCTTCGGCGGCACGGTGGAAGCGAGCGGCCGCAACAAGGACATCCAGCCGCTGGAGCCCTGGAACCATCCGTTCGGCATCAACAACCAGGAACATCCGCAGGGGCCGCGCGCCAACTACCGCACGGCCGGTCTTGCGGACATGGCGATGGCGCTGATCGAAGGACGCGATGCCCGCTGCTCGCTGGAACGCACGCTGCACGGTGTCGATGTGATGGCTTCGATCCTGAAATCCGGCGAGGAAGGGCGGTTCATCGAGCTTTCGACCACCTGCACCCAGCCGGCAGCGCTTGGCATCGATGAGGCGCTGGCGCTTCTGCGCTGATCGGTTATGAATGCGGCGCGCATCGCTTGAGACATCGGCGCGTCGCATTTTCATTCGGAGGATCTCGATCATGACCTGGCAACCAGCGTCCAACCGCTACGAAACCATGAAGTATAACCGCTGCGGCCGTTCGGGACTGAAGCTCCCGGCGATCTCGCTCGGCCTCTGGCACAATTTCGGCGACGACACGCCGCATGACCGCAAGGTCGCGATCGCCCGCAAGGCCTTCGACCTCGGCATCACCCATTTCGACCTCGCCAACAACTATGGCCCGCTGCCCGGTAGCGCCGAGACTGCCTTCGGCCAGATTCTGCGCGAGGATTTCAAGGGATACCGCGATGAACTGATCATCTCGTCGAAGGCCGGCTACAACATGTGGCCGGGTCCCTATGGCGAATGGGGCAGCCGCAAATACCTGATCTCCTCCTGCGACCAGAGCCTGAAGCGCATGGGTCTCGACTATGTCGATATCTTCTATTCGCATCGCTTCGACCCGGATACGCCGCTCGAGGAGACCTGCGGCGCGCTGGATCATATCGTCCGCTCGGGCAGGGCGCTTTACGTCGGTATCTCGTCCTACAATTCCAAGCGCACCCAGGAAGCGACGGCGATCCTGAAGGAACTCGGCACGCCGATCCTCATCCATCAGCCGAGCTATTCGATGATCAACCGCTGGGTCGAGGAAGACGGCCTGCTTGATACGCTTGAAGACCTCGGCATCGGCTCGATCGTCTTTTCGCCGCTCGCGCAAGGGATGCTGACCTCAAAGTATCTTGGCGGCATTCCGGACGGCAGCCGCGCCTCGCAGGGCAAGTCGCTGCGCCCTGCCTTCCTCAACGACCGGAATATCGGCAACCTCAAGGCGCTCAACGCGATTGCCGAAAAGCGCGGCCAGACGCTGGCGCAGATGGCGCTTGCCTGGGTGCTGCGCGGCGGTCGCGTCACAACGGCACTGATTGGCGCCAGCCGCCCGGAACAGGTCGAGGACTGCGTGAAGTCACTCGACAATCTGGAGTTCACCGCAGCCGAACTTGCCGAGATCGACACCTATGCCAAGGATGCCGACATCAACCTCTGGGCCAAGTCGGCCGAGCGGGCAGGGCCGGCGCGGTAATAAGAAGGTCGGAGACAGCTGTGGGGAGCCCCTCATCCCCCTGCCGGGACCGCCCCAGGCCGAGCCGCCGGTCTCGACCCGTCCTTCGGACCCCCGCGCGCGGGGAGAAGGAGGATGGAGCACCGGCGGTGCCACAATTCCCTTCTCCCCGTTTCTACGGGGAGAAGGTGGCGGCAGCCGGATGAGGGGCAAACACTGAGCGCCTATTTTGGGAGGAAACATGATCCGCAACCCGATCCTGCCGGGCTTCAATCCAGATCCGTCCATCTGCCGGGTCGGCCAGGATTATTATATCGCCACCTCGACCTTCGAGTGGTATCCCGGTGTGCAGATCCATCACTCGCGTGATCTGGTGAACTGGACACTGGTGCGGCGGCCTCTGGAGCGGGCGAGCCAGGCTCGACATGCGCGGCAATCCCGACAGCTGCGGCATCTGGGCGCCGTGCCTTTCCTATTCCGACGGATTGTTCTTCCTGGTCTACACGGACGTCAAACGCTTCGACGGCAATTTCAAGGACGCCCATAACTACATCGTCACCTCGCCGACCATCGAAGGCGAATGGTCCGATCCGATCTATGTGAATTCCTCCGGATTCGATCCGACGCTCTTCCACGACGATGACGGCCGCAAGTGGTTCCTCAACATGCAATGGAACCATCGTACTGAAAGCTATGGCGGCGCACCGAAACATCCGGCCTTCGACGGCATCCTTCTGCAGGAATGGGATTTCAAGGCGAGGGCGCTCAAAGGCCCGATCAGGAACATCTTTGCGGGCAGCTCGCTCGGGCTGGTCGAGGGGCCGCATGTCTTCAAGCGCAACGGCTGGTATTACCTGACCACCGCCGAGGGCGGCACGGGTTACGACCACGCCGTCACCATGGCCCGCTCGCGCTTGATCGATGGCCCCTACGAGATGCATCCGCAGACGCATCTGATCACGTCAAAGGATCATCCGATGGCCGCTCTTCAGCGCGCCGGCCACGGCCAGTATGTCGAGACGTCCGAGGGCGAAGCCTATCACACCCATCTCTGCGGTCGCCCCTTGGCCCCGCAACGTCGCTGCACGCTCGGCCGCGAGACCTCGTTACAGCGTTGCATCTGGAAGGACGACTGGCTCTATCTCGCCCAGGGTGGCGTCGTGCCGGATATCGACGTACCGGCGCCGGGCGATGCCAGCCGTATCGAACAGGCCGCCCGCATCGAGCAAACCTTCGACGACCCGGCCCTGCCACCGGAATTCCAGTGGCTGCGCACGCCGCATACGGAACGCCTGTTCAGCCTGACCGATCGTCCGGGCCACCTGCGCCTTTTCGGCCGCGAAAGCATCGGATCCTGGTTCGAACAAGCGCTGGTCGCCCGCCGCCAGGAGCATCATTCCTTCCGCGTCGAGACGGTGGTCGAGTTCACGCCCGACACCTATCAGCAGGTCGCCGGCCTGACCCACTATTACAATCGCCACAAGTTCCATTCACTGGTGGTGACCCTGCACGAAAAGCTCGGCCGCGTCGTGACGATCTTCTCCTGCCCCGGCGATTTTCCGCATGGGCGGATGAGCTTTCCGGCAGGAAGCGGCGTTTCCGTGCCCGACGGCCCGGTGCATCTCGCCATGGAGATCCGCGACAACGACCTGCAGTTCTTCTGGCGCGCCGGCGGCTCCAACGACTGGCAGGCGCTCGGTCTCAAACTCGACGCCGGTGTCATTTCGGACGAGGGCGGCCGCGGTGAACACGGCTCCTTTACCGGGGCATTCGTTGGCCTCCTTGCCTTCGACACGTCGGGGCGGGCGAAGGCGGCGGATTTCGATCACTTCGTTTATGAGGCGCTGTAGTTTGAGCCCAATGCAATTCGTGTTATTTTGACGCCATGAAGAATGTGACGATCGCTCTCGATGACGAGGTTTATGAGCTCGCTGCAGCCCGTGCAGCCGAGAAGAATACGTCCGTATCTTCGCTGATCGCTTCCCTGATCCGCCAGATGGAGGGAAAACGGCCCCTTAGTCCGGAGGAATTCCAGAAAAGCCTGGAGCGCGAGGAGGAACTGCGCAAGCGGATTGGTTATTTCAGTGCGAGCGAGAATATCAGCCGAGATGAACTCCACGACCGGTCCCTGTAGTCGGCATGGCGGTCTTTCTTGATACGAATATCCTGCTTTATTCCGTATCTCGTGACCTCTCCGAGGATCGTAAAAGGTCGATAGCTCAGGAATATCTCGGACGAAGCGATTGCGTGCTGTCCATCCAGGTGTTGCAGGAGTTCTACGTTCAGGCGACGCGCAGCAGCCGGGCGCATCCATTGTCACACGAGCTTGCTGTCAACTTCATCGAAACATGGCTTCATTTCAAGGTGATCGAAAATACCACTGCGGTATTGAAGGCCGCCCTTGAGGTTAGGGAGCGCACCAAATTTTCTTTTGGGACAGCATGGTCGTAGCCGCCGCATTTGTCGGTGAATGCGATCAACTGGTCTCCGAAGATTTGTCCCATCGCCAGCAGATTGACCGGCTTACGATCATCAATCCATTTCTCTAAGAGCCACCTTGGAATTAAGCGACCCCTAAAATAGTAAATTCCGATCTCAGAAAGCTAACCCAACCATATAATTTCATTACAGAAATGTAATTCAGCAATTCAGATGGGGTTCATCATTCGGGTCCTAGTTTCCGGGCGTGGTCAACACGAGGAGACACCCGATGAGAACGTTCTTTGCAATCCTTCTTTCCGCAACCGTGCTTGCCGCGCCACTTGCCGCCCAGGCGCAGGATCGTCATTCGCCGCCGGATCGTCACCGCGCGGTGCAGCGCGACGTGGTCATTCAGAAGAAGGTCGTGGTCGTCAAGCCGCGCTGGTCCAAGGGCCATCGCATGACTGCCGCCGAGCGGCGTCGCATGGCGGAGATCCGCGACTATCGCCGTTACCGCCTGTCGGCTCCGCCGCGTGGCTATCACTGGGTCAAGATCGACAAAGATTTCCTGCTGGTCGGTATCACCAGCGGCGTCATTTCGAGCTTCATCGCAGCTCGCTAGAAGAGATCGGCCTGCGGGGGATTTGCCTTCCTCCCGCAGGCCTCACACATTCGCCGCTATGCGTGCCGGCGAGCGTGCTTTTCAGTGCCTGATCTTAAGTCCCTTGCGACAGGCAATTCTTCATCGAGCTCGCGAGCCCGCGCATCACTCGAAATAGAGGCCGGGACCTGATTTAAGCGTCGCCGCTTCGGGATCAAGCGTGGCTGAGCGGGCAGGGGTGCCTTCGGTCACCACCGCCACCAGTTTCGGCTCGAACTGCGGTTCGGCGAAAACGCAGGTGGCTCCAAGCTCCTTCACCTTTTTCTGAATCTGGCCGACCCGTTCGGCACCCGGCATTGTCTCGGGGCTGACGGTGATCGAACCGGCGACGCTTACCCCGTAGCGGTGCTCGAAATACTGATAGGCATCGTGGAAAACGATGAAAGGCTTGTTCCTGACGGGCGCAATCGTCGCCTTGAGCCGGCGTCGAGGGCGTCGAGATCCTTCATCAGCGCCGCGCCATTCGCCTGGTAGGCGGCGGCATTGGCCGGATCGGCGCTGACCAGCGTCTTTTCGATTTCCTCGGCCATCGCCTTGGCATTCATCGGGTCAAGCCACAGATGCGTGTCGAAACCGCCGTGATCGTGATGGTCGTCGTCATGATCTGCATGATCTTCGGTGGCATGGTGCTCGTCGTGCCCATGGTCGTGTGCTTCTTCCGCTTCATGCCCGTGGTCATGAGCTTCGAAGGCGCCACTTTCGCGGAACGGCAGTTTTTCCAGTCCGGGCGCGTCCTCCAGCTCGATCACCGTCGCCGAAGCCGCCAGCGCGTCCAGCGGCTTTTCGAGGAAGGCCTCGATGCCCGGGCCGACCCAGAAGACCACGTCGGCGTTCTCGATTGCGGCGGCATTGGAGGGTTTCAGCGAGAATGTGTGGGGCGAGGCGGCGCCATCAACGATCAGTTTCGGCTTGCCGACACCCTTCATGATCGAGGCGACGAGCGAATGGATCGGCTTGATCGAAACCACCACGTCCGGCGCTGCGGAACCCGTGCCTGCACTGGCGGAAAACACCGCGGCGGAGAGGAGGAGATCGAAGCGAGTTTCATACCACGTCCTTGCATTGCATCGTAATGTTATTACATCAATTGCGTTATGCTATAACGTGTGTCATAGCCACTGACAACAGGGAATCCGGAAAAACATGCTGATGTCCAATCGGGCCCGCGCCCCGAAAACCGAAAGCCAGCTGGTATCGTTGAGCAATGCCGGTCTTCGCCGTGACGGCCGCTGGCTGGTGCGGGGCGTCGATTTCTCGATCCGCCGCGGCGAGGTGGTGACGCTGATCGGCCCGAACGGCGCCGGCAAGTCGACGACCGCGAAGCTCGCGATCGGCGTGCTGCGCCCGGACGAGGGATCGGTGGCCAGGCTCTCCGGCCTGCGCGTCGGTTATGTGCCGCAGAAACTCGCGATCGACTGGACGATGCCGCTCTCCGTGCGTCGCCTCATGCGGTTGACCGGCCCGCTCGCTGACACCGATCTTCAGGCTGCGCTGGCCTCGACCGGTATTTCCCACCTCATCGATGCCGAGGTCCGGCATCTGTCGGGCGGCGAATTCCAGCGGGCGCTGCTGGCCCGGGCGATTGCCCGCAAGCCGGATCTGATGGTGCTCGACGAGCCGGTGCAGGGCGTCGATTTCGCCGGCGAGAGCGCGCTTTACGACCTGATCCGCTCGATCCGCACCACGACCGGCTGCGGCATCCTGATGATTTCGCACGACCTGCATATGGTGATGGCCGGTACCGATACGGTCATCTGCCTCAACGGCCATGTCTGCTGCCGCGGCACGCCGGAAGTGGTGAGCCAGAGCGCCGACTACCTGAAGCTCTTCGGCAATTCGCGTTCGCTCGCCGTCTACAGCCATCACCACGATCATACCCATCTGCCGGACGGCCGGGTGATGCATGGCGACGGCTCGGTCACCGATCATTGCCATCCCGATGACGGGCACCATCATCAGGATGCGCACGACCACGCGCATGATCACGATCATTCGCATCACCACCATCATGGCGATCATGCCGAGGTGAAGGGAGAGGGCCGTGCTTGACGATTTTTTACCCGCGCTCTCATTGCCGGCATCGGTGTGGCACTGACGGCCGGCCCGCTCGGCTGTTTCGTCGTCTGGCGGCGGATGGCCTATTTCGGCGATACGATGGCGCATTCGGCGCTGCTCGGCGTGGCGCTGTCGCTGTTTTTCCAGATCAACCTGCTGATCGCCGTCTTCGGCGTCGCGGTCGTCGTGTCGCTGCTGCTTCTGGCGCTGCAAAGGCGCCAGTCGCTGTCGGCGGATGCGCTGCTCGGCATTCTCTCCCATTCGGCCTTGGCGATCGGCCTCGTGCTCGTCGCCTTCATGACCTGGGTCAGGATCGACCTGATCGCCTTCCTGTTCGGCGACATCCTGGCGGTGACGCGCACCGATATCGCGCTGATCTGGGGCGGCGGGGTCTTCGTGCTTGCCGCACTCGTCTGGCTCTGGCGGCCGCTGATCGCGTCCACGGTCAGCGAGGACGTGGCGGAGGCGGAAGGCATGAAGCCGGCGCAGACGCGGCTTCTCTTCATGCTGCTGATGGCACTGGTGATCGCCATCGCCATGAAGATCGTCGGCATCATGCTGATCACCGCGCTTTTGATCATCCCGGCCGCGACGGCCCGGCGGTTTTCGGCAAGCCCGGAACTGATGGCGGTGCTCGCCTCGCTGATCGGCGCGCTCGCGGTGGTCGGCGGCCTGTTCGGCTCGCTGCACTATGATACGCCGTCCGGCCCTTCCATTGTGGTCGCGGCGCTCTTACTTTTCATTCTAAGCCTGCTTCCGGCAGCAGGGAAAACACGGCCGACAGGGCCGGCAACCAAGGAGTGCGATGATGAACGCACCAATCACGACACCGACATCCGCTCCGGCGCTGACCAAGAACCAGTCGCTTGTCTTCGACGTTCTTACCCGGTCGGATGCGCCGATGAGCGCCTATACGATCCTCGACCGGCTGCGCGACCATGGGTTCCGCGCGCCTCTGCAGGTCTACCGGGCGCTCGACAAGCTGTTGGAATTCGGCATGGTGCATCGGCTCGAAAGCCTCAACGCCTTCGTCGCGTGCGCTCATCCGGAAAGCGAATGCTGCGGCAAGGGACATGGCCACGGACACGGCACGGTCGCGTTTGCGATCTGCGAGAGTTGCGGCCATGTTTCGGAATTCCACGACCATGAGGTCGATCATCGCCTGAGCGACTGGGCTAAGGCCAAGAACTTCAAGCCCGCAAAGACGACGATCGAGATCCGCGGGCTGTGCGGCGCCTGCGCCGCCTAAAGCTTGCGCAGGTTGCGGGCGAACCGCTTCCAGTTGGCGACGTAACGCACCGCCGACTGTTTGAGCTTCTCGACAGCTTCATCGTCGAGCACCCGCATCACCTTCGCGGGCGATCCGACGATCAAGGAATTGTCGGGAAATTCCTTGCCTTCGGTGACCAGCGCGTTGGCGCCGACCAGACAGTTTTTGCCGATCTTCGCGCCGTTCAGGATCGTCGCGCCCATGCCGACCAGCGAATTGTCGCCGATCCTGCAGCCGTGGATGATCGCGTGGTGGCCGATCGTGCAGTTTTCGCCGATAGTCACCGGATAGCGCGGATCGGTATGGATCATCACGCCTTCCTGAATATTGGAGCCGGCGCCGACGATGATCGGCTCGTTGTCGCCGCGCAATACCGAGCCGAACCAGATACCGACATCCTCGCCGAGTTCGACCTTGCCGATGACGGTCGCATCCGGCGCCAGCCAGAAACGATCGGGGCCGGGAGTTTTCGGTTCGAATTCTCCGAGAGCGTAAAGTGGCATGGTTCTCCTCTCAGGCTTTTGTGCGGCAGCCGATTTGACGTCGGGGCTTTGCGTCAGACGACCTTCAACGACAGTTTTCCGACCCCGTCGATGCCGCAGGTGACCTGATCGCCCCGCACAACCGGGCCGACGCCGGCCGGCGTGCCGGTCATGATCACGTCGCCGGGGGCGAGCACGAAGAGCTTCGACAGTTCGACGATAATTTCCGGCAGTTTCCAGATCATCTGGTTCAGGTCGCCCGACTGTTTGCGGGAACCATTGACGTCGAGCCAGATGGCGCCGGCTTGCGGATGGCCGATCCTTGCGGCCGGCACGAGAGCGGAGACGGGCGCCGATTTCTCGAAGGCCTTTGCGGCCTCCCACGGGCGGCTCATCTTCTTCGCCTTGTCCTGCAGGTCGCGGCGGGTGAAATCGATGCCGGCGGCATAACCGTAGACCTTGGACAGCGCGTTCTCGAGCGCGATATCCGCGCCACCACTGGCAAGCGCCATCACCAGTTCGGCTTCGAAATGCACGTCGCTCGATTGCGCCGGGTAGGGAAGCTGTCGCCGGCATAAAGATTGTCCGCGTTCTTCTGGAAGAAGAACGGCGGTTCGCGGGACGGATCGCCGCCCATCTCGATCGCGTGGTCGGCATAGTTGCGACCGACGCAATAGACACGGCGCACCGGAAATCGCTCCGCCAGCCCCTCGACCGGCAGAAGAACGGTTTCGGGCATGGGGATCACGGTCGCGAGCATGGGAGACATCCTGGAAAACTGGGGTGCACTAAGTCAAGAAAGACGGTGCCCTTTGTCTCTCAATTTCCGCGGTAATCCTAGCACTTTTTCGGGGGCCCGAGAAAAGCCGCCGGAGGTTGCCTCACCGTTTTGGCCAGATGTCTTGGCAGCAGACGATCCAGCTCAATTTCAACCCCTGATGGTTCGTGCTAAGCTTCTTTAGTGATTCGTTGAATACTTTGGGTAGGCCCATTCTGTTCCTGCGAGGACCTCTCTTGCCAGGAATAACGCCGTTAATGCCCGGCATCGAGGCGGCCCCCAGGAACACCAATTGGAGTTACAGCGGCTGAGCTTGGGGGCTCATTGTATCGTGCGTTAGGTCCCAAGCCGGTGCCAGAAGGGGCTACCTGGTTGTCGATACAGCAGATACTCACCGGCGATTTCCTGGCGGGCGGCGGAGAAATGGCCGAGCTCGTTCGAACAAAGGACTGGAGCGAGACGCCGCTCGGGCCCATCGATCAATGGCCCCAGAGCCTTCGGACAACCGTCAGCCTTTGCCTCGCCTCGAATTTCCCGATCAACGTGATCTGGGGCGACGAAAACACCCAGATCTATAACGACGGGTATCGCACGGCGTGCGGCGACGCCCACCCCGGGCTCTCGGGGAGGACTATAGCGTCACGTGGGCAAGCGCCTGGCCGGCGATCGGCGAGCCATTTCGTCAAGCGCGCCAAGGCAATACGTCATTCCTCGAAAACCAGCGGATGTTTCTGACCCGCAACGGCTATTGGGAGGAAACGTTTTTCACCTTCTCGCTTTCACCGATCCGCGACGAGACGGGCGAGATCGGCGGCCTGTTCCATCCGGTGACGGAAACGACGGCGACCATGCTGTCGGAACGCCGAACCCGGGCGCTCCGGGATCTGAACGCCAGCGTGGCTTTGGCGGAAGACATGGACGACCTGTTGCGGCGCATCGTTGACGTGCTCGCCCAATTCGAATTCGATCTGCCGGTTCTTCTTTTCTACCATTTGTCCCCGGATGGAAGCACCTATGGGCTGGCCGCGCACCACGGTCTACCGGTTCAGCCCCTGGCATCCATCGCCACTATCGAGGCCCATTCCAATACGCCCTGGCTGATGGCGAAAGCGTTGACAACAGACAGCACTCTGGGGATCACCGAGTTTTCCGATCTCTTCAAGGGCGCGGGGCCTTACGAGGAACCTCCGGAGCGCGTGCTCCTTCTTCCGATCACTGTCCCCGGACTGGACCTGCCTCCGGTCTTCGTGGTGGCCGGGGCCTCGCCGCGCCTGCCTTTCGACGATGCCTATATGGGCTTCTACGAGCTGCTTTCGACCGCGATCTCAGCCGCCGTCAGCGCCGTGCGTGCGCGAGCGGACGAGCGGCGGCGGGCCGAAGCGCTGGCGGAAATCGATCGGAGCAAGACCATGTTCTTTTCGAATGTCAGCCATGAGTTCCGCACCCCGTTGACGCTGATGCTCGGGCCACTCGCCGACGTGCTGCAACAGCCCGAGGGGCTGTCATCCGACGACAGGGAGCGGATCCTCGTCGCCCAGCGCAATGGCCATCGCCTGTTGAAACTGGTCAACACGTTATTGGACTTTTCGAGGATAGAGGCGCAGCGCGTGCAAGCCTCCTTCGAACAGATCGATATCGGCAGCCTGACCGCCGAGCTTGCATCGAATTTCAGATCCGCGTGCGAGCAGGCCGGGCTGAGCCTCGTCGTCGATATCGCGGACTTGCCCCAGCCGGTCTATCTCGACCGGGATCTCTGGGAAAAATCATCCTCAACCTGCTTTCCAACGCGTTCAAATTCACGTTCGAGGGCGAGATATGCATCAGCGTTCGCGCGTCGGACGACAAGGAGAGGGCCGAAATCACGATCCGCGATACCGGTACGGGGATCGCGCCCGAGGAGTTGCCGCGCCTGTTCGAGCGCTTCCACCGCATAGAGGGGGCGAAAGGAAGGTCATTCGAGGGCTCCGGCATCGGGCTCGCCCTGGTACAGGAACTGGTGCATCTTCAGGGCGGGGACATCCGCGCCGAAAGCCGGATTGGCGAGGGCACGTCCTTTTCGATCTCGATCCCCTTCGGAACGGCGCATATCCCTCCGGAACAGATGCGGTCGTCCCAGCCGGTGGAGGGCAATGCCGGCAGAACCAAGGCTTTCGTCGATGAAGCGATGTCATGGCTTTCGACGGGCGAGGCGGCGAGCTCTCCTCCCGATCTCAAGCCGCCAACCCCGATCCGGCCGAAACACTGGCTCCAACCGGACATATCCTGCTTGCGGACGACAATGCGGATATGCGGGCCTATGTCGAGAGGCTGCTATCGACATCCGGCTTTACGGTCGAGACGGCGGCTCACGGCGAGGCGGCGCTCGAGGCCGTGCGCCGCAGGAGGCCGGATCTCATCCTTTCCGACGTCATGATGCCCGGGCTCGACGGTTTCGGCCTTCTGTCGAGGATACGGGCCGACGAAAAGCTCAAGGATGTGCCCTTCATCCTCCTTTCCGCCCGTGCCGGAGAGGAGGCACGGCTGGAAGGTATTCGTGCCGGCGCGGATGATTACCTGGTGAAACCTTTTTCGGCTCGGGAACTGGTGGGGCGCATTTCGGCTTCGATCAGGCTGTCGCGGGACCGGCATGAGGCTCTCCTGAGAGAAAACGCCGCGCGCCTGGAAGAACAGAATGCGGATCTGGAGCGCCGGGTTCTCGAACATTCGCGCGAGCGTGGCCGGACGTGGAGATACAGTCCGGATCTGCTCTCGGTGATCGATGTTGAAACCGGTGTCTTCGAGAAGGTCAATCCCGCCTGGCAGAAGACCCTTGGATTGAACGAGCGAGAACTCCTGAGCACGCCCTTTCTGGCCCTGCTTCATCCGGAGGACGTCAATGCCAGCGAAACGGCCTTTCAGGCGGTGCGGCGCGGCCTGCCGGTGCTTCGCTTCGAAAACCGCTGCCGGACCCGGCAGGGCGACTATCGCTGGCTCGCCTGGGTCGCGGTCGTCGTCAATGACAAGCTCTACTCCAGCGCCCGCGACGTCACCGACGAGAAAAATCGCGATGAAGAGCTGAAGAAAGCCCAGGAGACGCTGCGCCAGGCCCAGAAGATGGAGGTGATCGGTCAGCTCACCGGCGGCGTGGCGCATGATTTCAACAACCTGCTGATGGTGATCTCCGGCGGATTGGATATCCTCGACAAGCGGGACGATCCGGTGCGGCGGGAGCGCATCAAAAGCGGCATGCTGCAGGCCGTCAATCGCGGCGCGTCGCTCACCAGGCAATTGCTGACCTTTGCCCGGCGGCAGCCATTGAAGCCGCAACCGGTCGATCTTCGCCACCAGATTTCCGAGATGGGAGAACTTCTCGATCGGACCCTCGGCGGAGATATCACCATCGACGTCGATGTCGATATGGCGGTGTGGCCGATACAGGCGGACCCGGCGGAACTCGAGCTCGTCCTCCTGAACCTGTGCGTCAATGCGCGGGATGCAATGCCGGCGGGCGGCACGATCGTCATCAGTGCGTCGAATTCCCTCGTCGATGCGCACGGTCAAAAAGCCGATGTCGTGAAGATCACCGTCGCCGATAGCGGCATCGGAATGCAGCCCGAGGTTCTGAAGCGCGTGTTCGAGCCGTTCTTCACCACCAAGGAAATCGGCAAGGGATCGGGACTGGGCCTCGCCCAGGTCTATGGGTTCGTCGAGGCATCCGGCGGATCGGTCGCGATCAACAGCGAGCCAGGGATCGGAACAGCCGTGAACCTCTGGCTTCCCCGATCGACCGAGGCGTCCGCGGGGCTGGCCGGCAACCATTCGTCCCAAGCCTCCAGGGAGGCGGACAGGAGTGTCGCGGGAAAAATTCTGGTCGTCGAAGATGACGACAGCGTCGCCATGCTGGTCAACGATATGCTCGACCAGGCTCGGATATTCGGTCACTCGGGTCGATGGGGCGGCTGCGGCGCTGACCGTGCTGGCGTCCGATACCGAACCCGATCTGATGTTTTCCGACATCATGATGCCTGGCGGGCTCAATGGCGTGGATCTGGCCAAAGAGGTCAAACAACGGCATCCGAAACTGCCGATCCTGCTCACATCGGGTTATGCGGACGTGCTCAAGAGCGCAGCGACCGCGGAAGGCGTGGAGATTTTGCCGAAACCATACAGTCTCCGGCAGCTTTCGGAGGCTCTGCGGGCAACGATCCCGGATGCCCGGGAATAACAACCCGACGGCGAGCCGGAGCCACGGGGGTAGACAGCCGGTCGTCAGGATCCGGGTCAAAGCGCCTACGTGCAAGTGTCAAGACTGCATCTCCTCGCGCGCATAACGCGTCGGCGGCAATCCCACAAAGCGGGTGAATGCGACGCTGAACGCACTTGCCGAACTGTATCCGACGCGTTCGGCTATTTCCTTCATTCCGCCGTCACCGCGCCTGAGAAGGTTCTTCGCCAGAGCCATGCGCCACGAAAGCAGGTACTCCATCGGAGTGACCCCCATGGCGCGACGGAAACGATCGAAAAATGCGGAACGGGAGAGGGCGGCCTCCTGGGCCAGTTGCTCGACCGTCCAGTCCCGGGTCGGATCTTCGTGCATCCGACGGATGGCGGCCGCGAGCCGCCCATCGGCCAGTCCGCGCAGAAGCCCGGGCGGTGCCGCGGTGTCCGCCGTCGCCCGAAGCGCCTCGATGAGCAGAACTTCCAGCAGGCGCGCCAGGATCATGTTCCGCGCGGGCCGTTGCTCGCGGGCCTCCTCTCGTACCAGCTTCACAATGGTCGCCAGCCGTCTCTCGCCGCGAACATGCACGAGTTGCGGCAGGAGCGACACCAGCAAGGCGGCGTCCGGCGACCCGAAGACAAAACGGCCGACCATGAACCGGACGTCGGGCGGCCCATCCGGATTGCCATGCCTTATTTCGTCCGCGAGTTTGGTGGTGGTCAACGGATCGGCGCCCTCCGACGACATCGGCTCCAGGTTCGACATGGCGAAGCCATAGGCCGAGGGGATCAGAACAAAGTCACCCTCCATGAGGTCGATCGGTTCCTGTCCATCGACGGTGAGGCGGGACGAACCCTCGAGGATCACGCAGTAGAAGGGCTGCCCGGATTCCAGCCGCTGAACACGCCAGGCGCCTGCGCCGCTGACGAGCTTCGTCAATGGGACGCTGGGTTGGAGCAATGTGACCACTTCGGCGAATGGATCGACCATTTCAGGACTTTCACGAATGATACCCGGACTTCTGATTGTAGTCAGTCCGGCTACGGCGGTCTAGGTTCCAGGCGCTGCAAAACACATGAAGGAGCTGCCATGAAAACCGTTCTCATCACCGGTTGCTCGTCCGGGTTCGGGCTGGAAATCGCCAAATATTTCGGCGACCGGAATTGGAAGGTCATCGCCACGATGCGCACGCCGCGCGAGGATATCCTGCCGCCCTCCGAGCACCTCCGGATACTCCCCTCGACGTCACCGATCAGGAGAGCATCCGCCGCGCCATCGAGGCCGTGGGATCGATCGACGTGCTGGTCAACAATGCCGGGATCGGCTGGCTGAACGCCCTCGAAGGCACGCCGATGGAGATCGCCCGCGAGATCTTCGAGACCAACACGCTCGGGACGATGGCGATGACGCAGGCGGTGCTGCCGCAATTCCGGCAACGGCGCGGCGGTGTCATCGTGAACGTGGCATCGAGCGTGACCTTGAAGCCGCTTCCGCTGCTGTCTGTCTATACCGCGAGCAAGGCGGCAGTGGACGCGTTCACCGACGTGCTGGCGCTGGAACTCGAAGAGTTCGATGTGCGCGTACGTCTGGTCCAGCCGGGAAGGGCGCCCGAGACGCGGTTCGGGGAGAATGCGCGGTCGCGTATCCAGGACCACGGCGGTTTCCCCGAGGCCTATGCCGGCCTGGTACAGAACGTTTTCGCCGGATGGCAGAAGGAGCAGTCGGCAGTTACCCGGTCGCTCGACGTGGCCGAGGCCGTCTGGCGCGCGGCAACCGATCCGTCATCGCCGGCCCGTATTCCTGCCGGCGCCGATGCGATGGCGTTGGCCGGCTGAAGCCCCGCCGTTTTCGGCGCTGCCGAGACGTCGCCGCGGGCTCTTTCCGCGGCGACCGACGCCGGGCCGGATCCGTCTAGTGCAGCAAACCGACGAGGCCATAGAACGCTGCCGAGATCGCCGCACTCGCCGGCATCGTCACGATCCAGGCGATCACGATATTGCCGGCAAGCCCCCAGCGCACGGCCGAGACCCGACGTGCGGCGCCCACGCCGACAATCGCTCCGGTGATGGTATGGGTGGTCGATACGGGAATACCGAGCCAGGTCGCTCCGAACAGCGTCAACGCCCCGCCTGTCTCGGCGCAGAAACCCTGCATCGGGTTGAGCCTGGTAATCTTCGAGCCCATGGTGTGGACGATCCGCCATCCGCCGAAGAGCGTCCCGAGAGCCATCGCCGACTGGCAGGAGATCACCACCCAGAACGGTACGTAGAACGTCGATCCCAGATACCCCTGGCTGAACAGAAGCACCGCGATGATGCCCATCGTTTTCTGTGCGTCGTTGCCTCCGTGGCCGAGGGAGTAAAGCGAGGCGGAGACGAACTGCATCACCCGAAATGTCCGATCCACCGCGAACGGCGTCTGCCGGACGAAGAGCCAGGACACCAGGAGCACGAGCAGCAGCGCAAGCAGAAAGCCGATAGCCGGCGACAGGAAGATCGCTCCGACCGTCTTTCCGAGACCGCTCCAGACGATCGAGCTGAAGCCGACCTTGGCCAGACCGGCCCCCACGAGCCCGCCGACAAGCGCATGCGACGAACTGGACGGAATTCCGAAAAGCCAGGTGACAATATTCCAGATGATTGCCCCCATGAGGGCGGCAAAGATCACCTGTGGGGACACGATCGCCGGATCGATGATGCCCGTGCCCAGCGTTTCCGCCACATGCAGGCCGAAGAAAAGGAACGCGATGAAATTGAAGAAGGCTGCCCAGGCAACCGCATATTGCGGCCGCAGGACACGGGTCGAGACAATCGTCGCGATGGAGTTGGCCGCATCATGAAGGCCGTTCAGAAAATCGAAGAACAGCGCGACGGCGATCAGGCCGAGGAGAAGCGGCAAGGCGAGAGAGGTGTCCATCAGACGTTCTCTATGACAATGCCGCTGATCTCGTTGGCGACATCCTCGAAACGGTCGACAACCTTTTCCAACTCGCCGTAGATCTCGCTGCCGATCAGGTAGGCCATCGCATTGCCGCTCACCCCGTGACGCCGGTACAGGTCTTTCAAGCCCTGGTCGTGCAACTCGTCGGAGCGGCCTTCCACGCGGGTAACCTCTTCGGCGATCGCGGCGAGGCGGTGGGCGTTGGTGCCGACCTTGTCGAGAAGAGGTATCGCCTCGGAAATGAGGTTCGCCGCCTTGACGATTTCGCTGCCCATCTGCTGCATGAGAGGATCGAAGTCGGATTGCTCGAACAGCCGGATCGTCTTGACCGTCTTGTGCATCATGTCGATCGCATCGTCCATCGACTGGATGAGATCCTTGATGTCGCCGCGATCGAAGGGAGTGATGAAGCTGCGCCGGACGGCGAGAAGAACGTCGCGCGTAATGTCGTCGGCCTCATCTTCCAGCGTGACGATCAGTTCGCAATTCTTCTGCACGTCATTGCCCTTGAGGAGCCTGGTCAAGCGCATGGGCCGCGGCGACGACAGTCTTCGAATGTTTGGAAAACATGTCAAAAAATTTATCTTCCCGCGGCATCAGCTTACGGAAAACACTCATCATACTCTGTCACCTTCCCATACGGCCGACTGTCATAAATCTGTCATAAACATGCCCAGGCAATTGAAGCAACAAGCAAAATCGATAGTTTGATCGATATGAAGCCCACCAAAAAAACCGGGAAGCCTCGCCCGGACAAATCCCAGACGCTGCTCAAGCAGCTTGCGGTCGTCCCCGAAAGGCTGTTCGCCGGGGCGTTTCGCCAGCAATATGGCGCCTTGTGCTTCCGATACCGAAAGGACGAACCTTCTGTCGATGTGCTGGTGATCACGTCGCGCGAGAGCGGGCGCTGGGTCATTCCAAAAGGATGGCCGATGAAAGGAAAAAGCCCTTCGAAGCGGCGGCGACGGAAGCCTGGGAAGAAGCGGGCGTGAACGGGACGGTGAAAAAGAAGCCGGTCGGCCGCTATACCTATCTGAAAGAGCTCGAGGACGGCAGTGTGGCTCCCTGCATCGTGGACGTGTTCCAGATCGAAGTCACGGAGATCAGGAGTGACTTCAAGGAACAGGGGCAGCGTGTTCTCGAATGGGTCAGCCCCGATGAAGCGGCACGACGCGTTCGCGAGATCGAGCTCAAGTCGATGCTCGTCGAATTTAAGCCGCAGGGCCGCAAGAAGCGTGGCCGCGGCTAGTTCTGAACCCGGTCGCCGACGTTCTGGTGGGTGATCCTGCTTTGGAGCAGTTCGCCTTGTCGTTCCAGCACCGGATAGGCCGTGGCTGCGACGAGGTGCGAATTGATCTGCTTGAAATCCCGTAACAGGTCCAGATGCAGGGACGTGCTTTCGGCCGTATCGACGTCGCCGTTGCGCAACCGTTGGAAATGAGCATTGGTCCCGTCGCGTTCCGCCCGACGAAAGACGATCTTTTCATCGGCGAGCATGCGTGCGACGCGCTCGTCCTGCGACATGAAGAGGGCAGCTGCCGTGCGCAGATTGGTGGAGAGACGGTCCAGAAGGCCATTCAGCTCATGCTGCCCTTCCTTTGAAAAGGCCAGGCCCCGGCGCAGCCTTTTGGCAAGATGTGGAAGCACATTCTGATCGAGGACGTCGCCTGCGTGTTCCAGCCCGGTCGAAAAGAGCAGTATTTCCTCCAGTCTTCGCCGGTCCGCGTCGCTGAACTCTTCGGGATCGATGGATGTGAGGTAGCGTTTGACGGCCGTGTTCAGGCGGTCGAGGACATTGTCCTTCTGTCGCAGTTCCGACAGGGCGCGGCGATCGGTGCTTGCCAACGCAGACTTCGTTCCGGCCAGCATTTCCTGCAGCACATCGACTAGCCGCAGGACCTCCCGCGCCGCCGCCTGCAGCGCGACGACCGGCGTTTCCTTGGCGGACGGATCGAGATATCGCGGATGGCCGGGATCGCTCTCGTCGATCCTTTGCGGCATCAGCCTGACGAGAGCGTCCGCGAAGGGCGTGAGGAGCGGCATGAAGACGATCGCCACCACGAGGTTGAATATCGTGTGGAAATTCGCGACCAAACGGGCGCCATCGCTTTCGATCTGGATCATCAACGCGGTGATCGGGGAGAGGAGCGCGAACGCCACCAAAACCCCGACTATCCTGGTGATCAGATTGCCGATCGGAAGCCGCTTGGCCGAAAGATCGCTGCCCGACCGGCCCTCGACGACCGGGTTGATCGCCGTCCCGAGATTGGCACCGAGGGTCAGTGCGAAAGCCTGATAGGGATCGATCAGGCCTTGGGCCGAAAGCGACATGACAAGCAGGACCACCGCAACGCTTGAGTGTGCAGCCCAGGTGAGTGCGGCCGCGAGCAGAAGGCTGAGGAGCGGCGTGGTCGATATGGCCGAAAGAACGGCGGTGAAGGCCGGCGTGTCGGCGTAGTCCTTGAGCACATCGAGCAGTTGATGCAGGGCCAGCAGCATGAAGCCGAGGCCGATAAACACGCGACCCAGATCATGGACCTGCGGATTTTGCGTGCGGCGGAACATCAGGACGCCGAGCAGTATGAGAGCCGGGGAAACGGCGGCCACGTCAAAGGACAGAACCTGGACGATGAGCGTGCTGCCGACATTGGCGCCGAGCATGACGGCAAGCGCCGGGACAAGATCAACCAGCCCCTCGGCCGCGAAACCGGACGCCATCAGCCCGGTCGCGGTGCTGCTCTGGAGGATTGCCGTCACGCCCATTCCGGACAGAAAGGCTTTTATCCGGTTGTTCAGCGCGCGACCGAGAAAAGATCGCAGGCTCGGCCCGAAAGCCCGCTGGATGCCCGTCTGCACCATGCGGGTCCCCCACAGAAGGAGCGCTATATGGCCGGCAAGGGTAATGATCGCGATGATGAAGGGCATGGCATTCCCGTAAATATCAGCCGGAAAGAATCCGGCCAAGCGCCGCAAGATATTAGCCAGCTAATATAGTCGCCGGATTCTATTGCTTTTTCAAGGCTCTGCTCAGGCCGTTTGACGGGGCCTCTGGAGCCCGTGTCTCACGGAAACACCGGATAATTCCTGTGCCGAAAAAACGACCCGATGTCGGATTGGCAAAGTCCCGTTCGTCCTTAGTTTCGTCCAAGCCAATTCATAGGATCACGACTATGCCGAATACCATAAGCCTGCATCGCGTCCTGGCAACCAGCCCGGAGAAGGTCTATCGCGCGTTCATCGAGGCTGATGCGCTTGCCAAGTGGCTCCCGCCCAACGGCTTTCTGTGCACCGTGCATCACCTGGAACCCACAGTCGGCGGAAAGTTCAGAATGTCCTTCAGAAACTTCACGACCGGCAACAGCCACGCCTTTGGCGGCGAATATGTCGAGCTCGTTCCCGGCGAGCGCCTCCGCTACACGGACAAGTTCGAAGACCCCAACCTGCCCGGCGAAATGGAAGTCACCGTGACGCTGAAGAAGGTTTCGGTCGGGACCGAGGTGAATATCACGCAGGCGGGTATCCCGGACGTCATCCCGCCCGAGGCTTGTTACCTCGGCTGGCAGGAGTCGCTGCGGAACCTGGCGAAGGTCGTCGAGCCGGAGATCAACGAATAGCGCACCGGGACCGCGAGCAACAACGAGGCCTTCGCCGCATCGTTGCTGCTCGCCACTGGCTTAAGGCCGCGTCGCGGAGCCGCCCTGCGGTTGCCGCCCTATCGCCTGGCTGCGACAAACCGGCTCGCGCGACCACCCTCGGGGAACAATCGCGGCTCTGTCTTGTTGACTTTTCGAAAGAGAAAAAGGTCATGCAACAGCCAACGATAACTCCCGTTCCCGCCCAGCCATCCGATCGCCTGAGGAAGAATGAGCCAGATTCCGGTCCGGACGAAAGGCCGGAATATACGGCACAGGATCTCGTGAAGAATTACGGCCTGAGCAGGCAGGAAGCCCAGCGGCTTATCGACCGGTTCGGACCGTTCGCAGCGGGGCTTGATTTCATTCTGGCCGGGAAGGGGCGTCCCAGGAGGCATCGCCGGCAGGATATGGAACGTTCGGCCGAGGAAATCGCGTTTGGCAGGGGCTGAATTCTGCTAGATCTCGCGGGCTCATTCTGAGGAAAACGGATCATGACGCTTATCGGTTATCACGCCTCCCACGAACAGTTTTCCCCAAGCGAACTCCTCGGTTACGTGCAGGCCGCGGAGGCGGCAGGCTTCGGGGCGGTGATGTCGTCCGACCATCTGACCCCGTGGAGCGAGCGGCAGGGGCAATCGGGTTTTGCCTGGGCATGGCTCGGAGCCGCGCTGCAGGCGACGCAATCGATCCCGTTCGGGATCATCACCATTCCCATGGGCTGGCGATATCACCCGGTCATCACGGCGCAGGCGGCTGCGACGATTGCCGAAATGTTTCCGGCGAGGCTGCCATGGATGGCGGTCGGAACCGGCCAGGCGATGAACGAACACGTCATCGGCGAACGCTGGCCTTCGAAGCGGGAGCGGAACGAACGGCTGCAGGCAGCGGTCGATATCCTCCGCGATCTGTGGGCCGGCAAGCTGGTCAGCCGGGATCATCCGATCAAGGTGGATGAGGCGCGCGTCCACACCCTTCCAGAAGAACCGCCTCGCATCGTCGCCGGGGCATTGTCTCCAGAGACTGCCGAATGGGCGGGACGCTGGGCAGATGCGCTGATCACCATCAACCAGCCAAGGGACAAGCTCCACAAGATTATCGACGCCTTTCGGCGCGGCGGTGGAGACGGCAAACCGCTCTACCTGCAGACCCACGTGTCCTATGCCGGCTCCGACGACGAAGCGAGGGGAATGCCTTCGACCAGTGGCGGAGCAATGCTATGACTGCGGCAATCTCCGAAACGCTGCGCCTGCCGGAAGAGTTCGACCAGGCCTGCGCCAAGGTGCGGCCGGAAGACATGGATCAGCATGTGCGGATTTCAGCCGACCCGCGCCGGCATCTCGAATGGCTGGAAGCCGACGCAGCCATGGGGTTCGAGCAGGTCTACGTCCACAATGTCGGACGCAACCACTCGAATTCATCGACGTCTTCGGACGGGAGGTTTTGCCACGGATAAAGGAGAACGACCGTCGCCGAACCGACCGCTGAGGGGAGCGGTCAGACTTTCGCGGTCAGGCCCGCTTCCTTGAGCGACGCGAACTTCATCGTCACGCTCTTCAGGTTGTCGTCCAGCCAGCGGGCCATGGCGATCTCTTCATCGAGGTTGCTTTTCAACGCCGGCGCCAATCCCGGAAAGCCGCCATGTTCGGCGATGGTGATGAGGGATTTGTATGCGGCAATCTCGAAGTTCTCGAAAGCGAAATTGGCCAGAGAATTCTTGATGATTTCGTCACCGGCAACGGTATGCCCCATGGCCGCCATTTTGCCTGCGAAGGACAGTGCCATGTCCTTCAATGAGGAGTGATCCTCCGCGAGGCTTTGGAGGATTTCTTCGAGCCTTGCGATCTGTCCCTCCGTCTCACGGATATGCCACTCAAGCCGCGCTGCCACTTCCGGATAGTTTTCGATCCGCGAGACCTGGGGTTTCATGATCGACAGCGCCTCTTTTTCCATGGCATGCGCGTTCTTGAGGCCGGTCACGAAGATGGTGCGGGTTTGGGATGTATCTGACATTTAGATTTTACTCCTTGCTCGTGATGCCGCTAACCGGCAAACGCGGCAATAGTTCCAGGCGTGTTCGGGCTGGCTGACCATCTGCGGTTGCCGAGCTGGGCGCCATGCCGCCGCCGGATACCCATTTCGTGTCGCAGTCCCGGCGTGATGGAACCACGGGGTCACAGCGAAGTTATTGGCTGGCCCTGTCCAACCGTAGCGTTCCACGATGACATCAAGACCGAACAAGAGACCACGCCTTGGCTTTTCGAGCGGCCCCGCCGGCGGGTGGGGATCGGCCAAGTCGGTCACGGAAGTGCTTCTCCGGGAACACGTTCCGCTTGACCGGCTCCTCCCTTCTGAGGCATCAGAACAAACCGGACGGCTACATGTGCGTCAGCTGTGCATGGGCAAAGCCGGCCAAGACCCACCCGCTGGAATTCTGTGAAAACGGAGCAAAGGCGACGGCCTGGGAAATCACGAGCCGACGTGCCGACCCGGCGTTTTTCGACAGGCATACGCTGACCGAGTTGGAGACCTGGCTCGATCACGATCTTGAAGAACAGGGGCGGTTGACCCATCCCATGCGATGGGACCCGGCAACCGACAAATATGTGCCGGTCCCCTGGGCGTCCGCATTCGAGGAGATCGGCCGCGAATTGCGCGCCACGGATCCGCAGAAGGTCGAGTTCTATACGTCGGGCCGGGCTTCGCTCGAAACCTCCTACATGTACCAGCTTTTCGCGCGGATCTTCGGCAGCAACAACCTGCCGGACTCCTCCAACATGTGCCATGAGAGTTCTTCGGTTGCGCTTCCGGAAAGCATCGGAGCTTCGGTCGGCACGGCGATCCTGTCGGACTTCCAGAATTGCGACTGCATCTTCTATATGGCGCAGAATGTCGGGACCTCGTCGCCCCGCATGCTCCACGACCTTCAGGACGCTGCCGGCCGCGGTGTCAAGATCGTCACGTTCAACCCGCTTCGGGAGCCGGGACTGGAACGCTTCGTCAATCCCCAGGCTCCAAGCGAGATGTTGACCGGCAAGGCGACACAAATCTCCTCGAACTATTACCAGGTTCGGCTGGGCGGGGATATCGCCGCCCTGTTCGGTATCTGCAAGGCCCTCATCGTGGCCGACGATGCGCTTCACGGAGCGCGTATCAGCAAGGTGTCGAGCTCGGATGGGGTGCCGACAGATCCGTCGAACGCGGCCTCCATCGCCTTCGCAGCCTCGATCGCCGCGGCCGACAAGAAACACATTCTCGACCACGATTTCATCGCCGAACATACATCCGGGTTCGAGGAATTCGCGCAGGCCGCCCGAGATTATGAATGGCCGGAGCTGGAGCGCGTCTCGGGCCTTACCCGAGAACAGATGATGGAAGCCGCCCGCATCTATGCCGCATCCGACGCTGTCCTGATGGTCTACGGCATGGGGCTGACGCAGCACATCATGGGCGTGCAGAACGTCCACATGGTCGTCAATCTCGCTCTCCTGCGCGGCAATATCGGCAAGCCCGGCGCCAATATCTGCGCCGTGCGAGGCCACTCGAACGTGCAGGGCCAGCGCACCGTCGGGATTACCGAAAAGCCGGCCCTCGTCCCCCTCGACAGGCTCTCGGAACTCTACCATTTCGATCCGCCCCGTTGGGAGGGCCATACGACCGTGGACACCTGCCGATCGATCCTTGACGGGGAGACGCAAGCCTTTGTCGGCCTCGGCGGGCAATTTCCTCAGGGCGGCGCCGGAGACCGGCGCCATGGAGGCGGCATGGCGCAGGCTTCGCCTGACGGTGCAGATCGCCACCAAACTCAATCGCAGCCATGTCGTTCACGGGGAGATCGCCTACCTGCTTCCCTGTCTTGGCCGCATCGAGATCGACGAGCAGGCAAGCGGTCCGCAGGCCGTCTCGATGGAAAGCTCCGTTGCGCATTTCCACGGCTCACGCGGCATGGCCAGACCCGCCAGTCCCGAACTCCTGTCCGAACCTGCCATCATCGCCGGAATGGCCAAGGCGACGCTGACCCGAGGCAGCGTTCACTGGGATCGCTGGGTCGGGGACTATTCGGAAGTCCGCCACGCGATCGAGAAAACCTATCCCGAGACTTTCAAGGACTTCAACAAGCGCCTTTTCCAACCGGGCGGTATCCCACGCCCGTTGCCGGCGAGGAACGGAAATGGGTCACCAGCAACGGAAAGGCGAACTTCATCACGCCGGACCGGCTCTTCCCCGAACTTCCCGCCGCGGCGATGGGCGAGGACGTGCTTCATCTCGCCAGCCTGCGGTCGAACGACCAGTTCAACACGACGATCTATGGCTATAGCGATCGTTTTCGCGGCGTGGATGGCACCCGGCAGGTCCTGTTCATGAATATGCAGGACATTGCCCGGCTCGGTTTTGCGGATGGAGACATCGTGGACCTGATCACCGCAATCGAGCCGGAAACGAGGCGGACGGTGCCTGGCTTCAGGATCGTTGCCCATGATATTCCCCAGGGCTGTTGCGGCGCCTATTATCCGGAAACCAACCCCTTGTTTCCGCTCGCCCATCACAGCCCTGAATCGAAGACGCCGTCCTACAAGCTGCTCCCGGTGCGTCTCAGCCGGTCGAGCCATATACCGGTCAATTGAGAGGTCCAGTGATGTCGCCGGCTGTCTCAGGCAAAGGCCCGGCTCTGATTTTTCAGGCTTGCTTCCTCGCAGCCCTGCTTGCGGTTGCGGTCACCGTCGGATTGCTGAGGGCGCCGCGACAATATCGAACCGATCCACCTGTCTCCGCCGCACTTGAGCAGGTACGCCTGATGCCGAACGGCATCGGCGGCGCTCCGCCTGAAGTCTATTTCTCGCTCGATCAACCTTATGAAAACACCGCCTACGATCTCAGCCAGGGCAAGCGCCTTTATTCCTGGTTCGGCTGCGCGTCATGTCATGGCGAGGGGAAGGCGGGAAGGGGCCGTCCTTTCTCGACGGGTGGTGGCTCTACGGCCCCTCGATGGTCTCGATCGTGGCCTGGCTTGCCGGAGAGACGCCGGCGATCAATGCGTTCGCCAGGTCCGCGACCGACCATGATCCAATTCCGTCGGCGGTATCGGGAGAAATATTGGGGACCCTGAAGGTCCCGAAGGGCGAGGCGAGGGCGAGGCCTCCGCCCAGTTTCAACGGATCGGGCTGGCCCGGCGTCGCATGGCAAGAGGCGCAATCGCCGGCCGCAAAAACGAGCCGCCCCGGGCCGCATCGCCGGCCACCAGACCTGGATCGCGGGGATCGAAACGCGGTACCGCTGCCGTCATGAACCAAAGCCCGATCAGCGCCAAGGCGATTGCGATGACGGCCGCTATCGCCCGCAGCCAAAGGGTTCTGTCTGCGCCCCGCATCGCTTGCGACACGGCAGCAAGCGGAAGCCGCGGGTGGCGTGCGGTTTGAGAGGCGGAGGTGTGGCTCATTCGGAGCCCAGACGTGAGGCGTCTTCCTGCTCCCGCACCTCTTCGAGAAGTTTTTCTCGGGGATCGTCGGAGAGCTTCCGGCGCGTCCGCTCGACGCTTTCCTCATCGACATCAAGAGCTCGTGCACTTTCGCTGGTCAGACCGTCATGGAGTTGGCCTGTGAGCGCGTTCTTCTGCCTGTCGCTCGAGCCGTCTATCCGTTTCGCTGTGGTCATTTGAGCCTCCATCAAGCCTGTAAGCCTTCCAACACTCAAGACGCCGTTTTGTGCCAGCGAACGCAGTCCTCCAACACTCCGGCTTGATCGAGCGACAGCCGGTTCTCGGGATTTCCTACCGGAGATTTTTTCAGGGCCTGGAACAACGCGATGCCTGTCTTGTTCGATCGACGCAAAAGGAGAGTTTCATGAAAAAGATCATTATAGCGGCTGCTGTGGCCATGGTGGCGACGTCCGCCTTTGCCCAGTCCGCAGCAGAAAAATCGGGTATCAATTCGCTTGCGGGCGTTGCTCCGAAAACCGAGGACTTCGTGAAGGAAGCGGCGACGAGCGACATGTTCGAAATCGAATCCAGCAAGCTTGCGGCAGAGCGGGCGGAGGGGCCCACCAAGGCCTTCGCGCAGCAGATGATCCAGGACCACCAGAAGACGTCGGCGGAACTGAAGCAGTTCGTCACCGCCGGCAAGGTCAAGGTGGCACTGCCGACCGCGATGACCGACGCGCAAAAGAAGTCGATCGACAAGCTCCGTGGCCTGAAGGGCAAGGACTTCACCAAGCAATATCACTCGGACCAGGAAGACGCCCACGAAGATGCCGTGGATCTGTTCCAGCGGTACGGCAAGGAAGGTGAAAACGCCGAGCTGAAGGCATGGGCCGCAAAGACCGCGCCGGCGCTCGAACATCACCTGAAAATGGCCAAGGACCTGAACAAGTAGCGCAGCCCTACGGCTTCGGAACGGCCATGCATGCTATGGCCTGGACGCAGGTTTGCGACTTGCGACATGCTGAGTGGTGCTCATATTGTAGAGAAGCGACCGCGGCGCGACCGACCGCGTTCGCTTCTGTGCTATGGTCGATCGGGATCTTGAACGGAAAGGTCGAATGCCACTTCAGCGTGTCAGTTTTTATGTGCTTCTGGTCCTCGTGACCATCGCCTTCGTCGCCGTGGTGCTGCCGTTCTACTCGGCAATATTCTGGGCCGTCGTTCTCGCCATCATCTTCTTTCCCCTCCATGCGCACCTGGAAAGGCGATTTGCCGGGCGGCCGAACGTTGCGGCGGCGCTTTCCGTCCTGATCTGCCTCTGCGTCGTCATCATTCCGGGCCTCATCCTCCTCAGCTCGCTGGTCCAGCAGGGCAATCTTCTTTACGGCCGGATCGACAGCGGCGAGATCGATGTGCGGCGGTTTCTCCAGGAACTGCAAGCGGCGCTCCCCTGTTCGTCCGCGGGTGGATCGAGAAGATCCAGCTGGATGGCTTCGATACGTTTCGGGAGCGGATCTCTTCCGCGCTGATGCAGGGCGGCGGTTTCTTTGCCGGACGCGCCCTGAGCCTCGGCCAGAATACCCTGCAGTTCCTGGTCACGTTCGGCGTGATGCTCTATCTGCTGTTCTTCATGTTCCGGGATGGGCAGGCGCTCGCCCGGACGCTCAGAAGGGCGTTGCCTCTCAGCGACGCGCATACCCGTCGCTTCACCTCCAAATTCACGTCGGTCATTCGGGCCACCGTACGCGGCAACATCATCATCGCCATCATCCAGGGTTCGATCGGCGGCATCGCCTTCTGGGCGCTCGGCGTGGAGCCGGCGCTGCTCTGGGGCGTGCTGATGAGCTTCCTATCGCTGCTGCCGGCGGTGGGCGCCGCGTTGATCTGGGTGCCGGCTGCCATTTACCTGGCCCTTGCCGGCTTGTGGGTGAAGGTCGTCGTGCTGGTTGCGGTCGGCGTGCTTGGCATCGGTCTGATCGACAACCTGCTCAGGCCGCCCCTGGTCGGCAGGGAAACGAAGCTTCCCGACTATGTCGTGCTGATTTCCACCATCGGCGGCATTTCGCTGATCGGCATCAATGGCTTCGTCATAGGACCGTTGATTGCGGCCCTTTTCATCGCCGCCTGGGGAATCTTCGTCGAGGAGGAGGGCACGGCGGAGCCCTGACGAAGGCGGCCGCTGCGGCATGGGCATCGGATGCGCGCCTCGGAACTAAACCGTCAGCCGCAGGTTCGGGGGCTCAATCAGGAGGACCTCCCCATGAAAGCTCTCACCTGGCACGGCAAGCACGACATCCGCTGCGAAAGCGTTCCGGACCCGGAAATCCAGGACGGCAGGGATGCCATCATCAAGGTCACCGCCTGTGCCATCTGCGGCTCCGATCTGCACCTCTATGACGGCGTGATGCCGGAGATGCATAGCGGCGACATCATGGGGCACGAGACCATGGGCGAAGTCGTCGAAGTCGGCCGGGACAACACGAAGCTGAAGGTCGGCGACCGCGTCGTGGTCCCCTTCACGATTTCCTGCGGCGAATGTTTCTTTTGCAAGCGCGGCTTCTACTCGGGCTGCGAGCGGTCTAATCCCGACCGCAGCAAGGTCACCAAGCTTTGGGGCAATTCGCCGGCGGGGCTGTTCGGTTATTCGCATCTGCTTGGCGGCTATAGCGGCGGCCAGGCGGAGTATCTGCGGGTTCCCTACGCCGATGTCGGGCCGATCAAGGTTCCCGAAGGGCTGACCGACGAACAGGTCCTGTTCCTCTCCGATATTTTCCCGACGGGCTACATGGCCGCCGATTTCTGCAATATCCAGCCGGGTGACACGATCGCCATCTGGGGCTGCGGCCCTGTCGGCCAGATGGCGATCCGTTCCGCCTTCCTGCTCGGCGCCGAGAGGGTGATCGCCATCGACACCGTGCCGGAACGGCTGGCTCTTGCTGCCTCGGCCGGCGCCCTGACCCTGGATTTCCGCGACGAGGATATCTACGACCGGATCATGGAACTGACCCACGGTCGCGGCGCCGACGCGTGCATCGATGCGGTCGGCACCGAGGCGGACGCCTCGGCGAGCTGGGATCGCGGATCGATCGGATCAAGGTCGCAACCTTCATGGGGACGGACCGGCCGCATGTTCTGCGCCAGGCGATCCATTGCTGCCGCAATTTCGGCACCGTGTCGATCGTCGGCGTTTATGGCGGCTTTCTTGACAAGATCCCGATGGGGTCGGCGATCAATCGCGGCCTCACCTTCAGGATGGCCCAGACGCCCGTGCAGCATTATCTGCCGATCCTGATGGAGCGCATCCAGAAGGGAGACATCGACCCCTCGTTCGTCATCACCCATCGTGCCACGCTGGAGGAGGGGCCGGAGCTCTACAAGACGTTCCGCGACAAGCATGACGGGTGCATCAAAGTCGTCATGAAACCCTGAAAGGAGCACATCATGAACCCTGTGGAAACAGGCAGGGGCCTTGCGGTCATCACCGGCGCCTCGACCGGCATCGGTTACGAGCTCGCCAAATGCGCGGCGCAGGACGGCTACGATCTGGTGATCGCCGCCGACGAGCCGCGCATCCAGGAGGCGGCGTTGAAACTCCGGGAATTCGGCGTCAATGTCGAAGCGATGCAGGCGGATCTCGCCACGCAGGATGGCGTACAACGCTTTGTCGCCGGCATTGCGGCGCTTGGGCGGCCGGTCGATCTGCTGATGGCCAATGCCGGCCGGGGCCTCGGCCACGGCTTCCTGAACGAAGACAAGGGCGATGCGCAGCGGGGTCGACACCAATATCAGCGGCACCCTGCGGCTCGTCCATGACATCGGCAACCGGATGCGGTCGCGGGGGAAGGGCCGTATTCTCTTCACGGGTTCGATCGCCGGCTTCATGCCGGGGACTTTCCAGGCGGTCTATAACGGCACGAAAGCCTTCATCAACTCCTTCTCCTTCGCGTTGCGGGAGGAATTGAAGGATAGCGGCGTGACGGTGACCTGCCTGATGCCCGGCGCGACGGATACCGAGTTCTTCGAACGCGCCGACCTCATGGACACCCAGATCGGCCAGGCCAAGAAGGACGATCCCGCCGTGGTGGCGAAGATCGGTTACGATGCGATGATGGACGGCGAGGGCGACGTCGTATCGGGCTGGAAGAACAAGCTGATGTCGGCCGCGGCCAATGTCACGCCCGCCGGCCTGCTTGCCAGGCAGCATCGCAAGATGGCCGAACCGGGCTCGGCAAAGACCTGAAGACGATCTGTCGGGGCGGGCCTGCTGCCCGCCTTCGGCAAGTGTTCGCCTGTCGGCGCGGCGATCACTATAACAGGGTCGAGCCGCCTTCGCATATTTCCTCCGGACATCTCCAGCCGCCGTGAAATTGACCCCGACGGGGTCGATGGGGTAGGGAAAGCCGACGGGGCGGTCCCTGCGTTCGGGTGGCGGCACCGGTGCCGCTGACCGTTTCCTCGTCTGGTATATGGCAATTGCGTTTGCGGGATTGCACCGTATCCAGGCCCGAAGGGGCGGATAAGGGCGAAAACGAGCGTGACGAAGACGGTGAAGAAAGTGGCACAGGCAGCTCACGAAGCTCGATATTTCAAGGCTCCGGTTTTCGCCGTGGCGCCGATGATCGATTGGACGGATCGGCATTGCCGCTTCCTGCACCGGCAATTGTCGAAGACTGCGCTGCTCTATACCGAAATGGTGGTGGCCGACGCGATCATTTTTGGACCGCGCGACAGGCTGCTGTCCTATTCGCCACAGGAACATCCGGTCGCCCTGCAGCTCGGCGGTTCCGACCCGGCAAAGCTTGCCGAGGCGGTGCGGATCGCCGCCGATTACGGGTATGACGAGATCAACCTCAATGTCGGCTGCCCGTCGGACCGGGTGCAGTCGGGCACCTTTGGCGCCTGCCTGATGCGCGATCCGGCGCATGTGGCCGGTCTCGTCGAGGCAATGAAGCGGGCGTCGGGCGTGCCGGTCACCGTCAAGTGCCGGATCGGCGTCGATGACCAGGAACCCGCCGAGGTTCTGCCGGATTTCCTCGGCCGGGTGATCGGCGCGGGGGCGGATGCGATCTGGATCCATGCCCGCAAGGCCTGGCTGCAGGGGCTTTCCCCGAAGGAGAACCGCGAGATCCCGCCGCTCGATTACGACCTCGTCTATGCCATGAAACGGGAAAACCCCGACGTGTTCATCGGCATCAACGGCGGCATCGCCGATCTCGACCAGGCAGCACGGCATCTCGCTCATATGGACGGGGTGATGCTCGGCCGCGCCGCCTATCACAATACCGGATTGCTCGCCGGAGTGGATGCGTTCTTGGCGGGCGGCGGTTCCGTGGAAATCCAGCCCCGGAGACCGACTGGCTGGCGCTCAGCGAGACGATGATGGTCTATGCGGCGGAGCCTGATCGGCCGGGGCGGGCGGCTGCATCATGTCACAAGGCACATGGTCGGGCTGTTCCAGGGTTTTGCCGGGGCGCGGCGCTTTCGCCAGATCCTTTCCACCGACGCCACCCGGCCGGGTGCGGGACCGGAGGTCATCGCCGCCGCCTTTGCGGCGGTGGATATCGACGGCGGTCCTCGGGTTCAACCCGAGGAGAAGAAGCTGGCGGGGTGAGGCGTCTGGAGCCCCACGGATCCCCTCACTTGCGATTTCTAACACTTAGATCGCCAAGACGTTGAAATCGCTTTCTTTCCCGCTAGGCGAGAGATAGTCGGCGGCGCTTGCGGCATTGCTAACTCTCCCCTTGCGGGAGAGGACATAAAATCGGCACCTTGGCGCAAGCCAGGTGCCAGATTTTATGGGTGAGGGGAGCACTGCCCTCCACCGGATACAGTCGTCCCTTGGCGATCTCGATGATTTCAGTCGGACGGGGCGCTGAAAGCTGCCTCGTAAGGTAAGTAATAGGTGACACCTCTCAGCGCCCCGTTCGGCGGTTGATATTCGCGACTCCGGTCCCTCTGCCGTGGCTTTCCCGGACGGTGTTCTCCTCGGGTTAAACCCGAGGATGACCCATGGCGCCCGTCCGAACCGATTTATCGGCAAGGCTTCCATGGGTCTCCGCCGGTTTCTCCGATGGAATCGGGCGGACTTTTGAAAATCCGGCGAAACCATCCGGTTTGCCACCCTGTGTGCCGCACAGGCACGCCCGGCGCGCTCGTTCGGGCATCAGAAGCAAGAGGCTCGGTCCGTTTGCCCTTTGCTTCCCCGTTGTCGCCGGAGGGAGACCATTTTCCGCGAACCCCGAATGGAAGGACTTACGTCGTTTCCTGCCACCCGGCGCCGGTCCCGCCTCGCCAGCACGCCTGCCGGTGTATCCGCGACGGAACGGGGGATTTTAGGCACAGGTTGGGAGGGCGGGGATGAAATGGGGCGGCGATCTAGGCTAAGACGTTGAAAGGGCTGAAATAGGTGTTTGGGAGCATCCCCGACGAAAACAGGCTACTAACCTCTCCAGAACGATAACTCACACAAAGATCCAATGCGAAATGCATGAGACCGTGTCTGCTTTGCGCCAATTGCGGACATTGGCGACGCGTTGACCGATTTGGAGCCGTTTACAGACGGTCCGCTTTCAGGGTTGGCTGCGAGATTTTCTACCGTGCCTGGCACGTCTATCTGTCGGTGGCCGAGGCCAGGCGGGCAAGTCCATGGTAGGATCTATGCGATCATCGCTCGGTCGCTGGGAAAGAGCTCTGGCGGCGTCGCCTTGACTGTTCTCCGGGTTCGATTTCGCCCCGCGCTCTTGGCTTCGTAAAGCAGCTTGTCGGCTCGTTCGTAGGGTTTTGCGAAACCTTCATCCTCGAAGATATCCGTCACACCCATGCTGGCGGTCACGGGTCGCCCGATGCCCGAAACCGTAGCGGCGACAATTGCCGGGATCGCCTGCCGCCGCAATTCGGCCTGTGCATCAGCGTCACCGCCACGCAGGAGAAGCACGAATTCTTCGCCGCCAAGACGGTAGGCGCGAACGTTCGGGGCTGCCTGTAGCGCATTGGCGACGGCCTTGAGTACTGCATCTCCGACGGTATGTCCGTGAATGTCGTTGACCGCCTTGAAATGGTCTATGTCAAGGATGGCCAGCGTCGTGAAGCCCTCGGCTCGAAGCTGCTCGAACTGCCGTTCGATCGCGCGTCGATTGAGCAATCCGGTCAATGGATCTGTTTCGGACAGTCGTTCAAGTAGATCGGCCTCGTTGCGAACGCGATCTCGCTCGCGCTTCATGTTTACGAACCGGTCTGCCACCCCAAGCGTCGTAAAGAAGACTTCACAGATACAGCCGACATAAAACAGCAGCATGGCATCGACGCTATCCAGCCAGGGAACTACTCCGGTTATCAGTCTGATCAAACCCACCAGGACCATTGGCGAGTATCCAACGGCCTGGAACTTTGCGGCACGGCTTCCGCGACGCAATGAGTCGATCATCGACAATATGAAGACTGCTAGGATTGGCGCAAACGCCGCGGTGTAGACACTCGATTGTATGGGCCGGGCAACGAATGGCAATGCGGCATGAAACGAACTCAGGAATATGGCCCATACCGCGCAATAGGGCAGCACGCGACGTAGAAACGGATGCATCAATCCCGGCTCGATGAAACTGTAGGTAAACATCGCTCCGGATGCGACCGTCGTCCCGAAGATCAATGTCGTCATCCAGCTCAGCGTCATTGCAGGCGGGTTGAAGAGCACGACCGATAGCCCGGACGAAATGAGGATGGTCATCAACAGCGAAAATGTGAGAGCCGAGTGCCAGAGAACGAAAGACTCGCGAAGCGCCCGGTAGAATGCCGCATTGAGGATCATGGGCGTGATGAGCATGCCCGCAAGCCCGGCCAGAACCAACAAGGCCCGCATGCTGCCGTCCGTCGCGTCCGTTGGCAGCAGATATGCCCTCTCCAAGGTCATCTCGTGGCTTGGCAGGTCAATCGCGGCGACGATCTGTCGGGTCTCGCGCGTAACTTCCGGCAGAGGAGCCTTGAAGTATCCACCGGCCATTGAACTGGTCAATGCGGCTGCCGGAATGGAGGTACGTCGAAACCCGCCATCTTGGTCGATCGCAAATAGATGTACCGTTTCGAGAGCACTCCGCCTTGAGAGCAGATACCAGGGAAGGACGTCGCCAAGGCCGATGTCGAAACGAAGCAGCACTCGTTCGGCATCGATGGAGAACTCCCGGTCGGCGCAAGACCATCTCTCTGTGTTGCGGGCTATCGCCATCATGTCTTCAGACATGCTTCCAGACGCCCAACAGGAACTACGGATACCGGTGGAATCCTCCGCACTGGCCGATCCGGCACTGAAACACGCCAGCATCAGCAGAAGAAAGGCCGCCTGAAGTCTTTCTCGAAAATCACCCGAAGTCATCGGTTCACGTTAGGCCAAAAAGCTTTTGACGCCGTTAATTGCCGTGAAATGGGCGTCCGCTATCGGGTTGGCCAAGCCGTAGCAAAATGACAGGAGGTGCAAAGCTTTCGTTCAGACCCAGTGTGCACCATGTCCGCTTATGGCCTATAACAGTCACTGACGCCGGACTTTCGTCTGACACCATCGGTGAAGAAGATGCATATACTCAATCCCGCTTCATGCTCATCAGCACGTCCCACATATCCGCGCCCGTCTCGAACGCCGCAGCATTGGCGGCAAAACCCTGCGCCGACGTGAAAACGTCGAGCATTTCGCTGGCCATATCGACATTCGAGCTGTCGGGGAAGGTGACCGA
This sequence comes from Neorhizobium sp. EC2-8, assembly GCA_045291535.1. Lineage (GTDB taxonomy): Bacteria > Pseudomonadota > Alphaproteobacteria > Rhizobiales > Rhizobiaceae > Neorhizobium. Next base: position 885,160 of record CP147996.1, read on the forward strand.
GGTGGAGGGGTGACGGCTGTGGTGACGCCGCCGGGATTGGTCTCGGTCGAGACGTGGGTGTCGAGGCGGTTGTAGCCGGGTGTTCCGGCATTGGCGATGTTGTGCGCCGCGGTTGCGAGGCGTTTCGCCTGGGCCTGCATGCCCGAAACCGCAATGTTCATCACCGCCGACAGACCCATGACCAGCATCCCCAAAAACCCGATGACAGATGTTTAGGGCAAGAGCTTCAAGGAAGACTGAACGGGAAGGGTAAGGGAAGCGTATTGCGGCGCGGCACAGATGTGCCGGAACGGTGCGGGGGTGCAGGATGGCTCGCCATGGAGAGGTTTGCTCCGCCTGAAAACCCCTCCCGCCTGCCGGCCACCCTCCCCACAGGGGGAGGGTTATGGGTGTGGGTGCCGTGGCACTCCCCATCGGTGACAGCCCCCAGGGATACACCTGAGGCTAGGCATCTTCGGGACAGCGTTTACTCCGCCGCCTCGGCATAGGCCTCCAGCGGCGGGCAGGTGCAGACCAGGTTGCCGTCGCCGTAGACATTGTCGACGCGGTTGACCGGGGACCAGTATTTGTCGACGCGGAAGGCGCCGGGCGGGTAGCAGGCCTGTTCGCGGGAATAGGGGCGGTCCCATTCGCCGACCAGGTCTTCGACCGTGTGCGGGGCGTTTTTCAGCGGGTTGTTGAGCTTGTCCATGCGGCCCTCCTCGATGGCGCGGGCTTCCTCGCGGATCGCCAGCATCGCTTCGCAGAAGCGGTCGAGCTCGGCCTTGGTTTCCGATTCGGTCGGCTCGATCATCAGCGTGCCGGCGACCGGCCAGCTCATGGTCGGGGCGTGGAAACCGCAGTCGATCAGGCGTTTTGCAACGTCATCGACGGAAACGCCGGCCGAGGCATTGAGCGGGCGCGTGTCGATGATGCATTCATGCGCGACGCGGCCGGATCGGACTTGTAGAGCACGTCATAGGCGCCCTTGAGGCGGGCCGCGATGTAGTTGGCGTTGAGGATCGCCACCTTGGTCGCCTGGGTGAGGCCTTCGCCGCCCATCATCAGGCAGTAGGACCAGGAAATCGGCAGGATCGACGGCGAGCCGAAGGGGCGGCGGAGACCGCACCTCTCTTCCGTCGCTGGCCGGGTGGCCGGGGAGGTGCGGGGCGAGGTGCGCCTTGACGCCGATCGGGCCCATGCCGGGGCCGCCGCCGCCATGCGGGATGCAGAAGGTCTTGTGGAGGTTGAGGTGGCTGACGTCCGAGCCGATGTCACCGGGGCGGGACAGGCCGACCATGGCGTTCATGTTGGCGCCGTCGAGATAGACCTGGCCGCCATGGGCGTGGGTGATCTCGCAGATCTCGCGCACCGTTTCCTCGAAGACGCCGTGGGTCGAGGGGTAGGTGATCATGCAGGCCGAGAGGTTTTCGGCATATTGTTCGGCCTTGGCGCGGAAATCGTCGAGGTCGATATCGCCGTTGTCGCGGACTTTGACGACGACCACTTTCATGCCGACCATCTGGGCCGACGCCGGGTTGGTGCCGTGCGCGGAGGTCGGGATGAGGCAGACGTCGCGGTGGGTGTCGCCCTTGGCGATGTGGTAGTTACGGATGGTCAGAAGGCCCGCATATTCCCCCTGCGCACCGGAATTCGGCTGCATGGAAAACGCGTCGTAGCCGGTGATCTGGCAGAGTTTCTGCGACAGGTCGTCGATCATTTCCTTGTATCCGAGCGCCTGGTCCGCCGGCACGAAGGGGTGGATGTCGGAAAATTCCGGCCAGGTGATCGGCAGCATTTCGGCCGTCGCATTCAGTTTCATGGTGCAGGAGCCGAGCGGGATCATCGCCCGGTCGAGCGCCAGGTCCCGGTCCGAGAGCCGGCGGATATAGCGGGTCATCTCGCTTTCGGCGCGGTTCATGTGGAAGATCGGGTGGGTCATGTAGTCGGATTTGCGCAGCAGCGCGGTCGGAAGGCGCCAGGTGGGCTCGAAATCCGAGACCTTGAAATTACCGCCGAAGGCACGCCAGACGGCCTCGAGGGTGGCCGGCCGGGTGCGCTCGTCGAGCGACATGCCGATGCGGGTTTCACCGACCTTGCGCAGGTTGACGCCCTCGGCGACCGCGGCGCGCATGATCAGGCCCTGCATATGGCCGACTTCGACGGTGATCGTGTCGAAGAAGGTGTCGGGCTCGATGACATAGCCGAGCTTTTCGAGGCCCTTGGCCATCAGCACCGCCTTGCGGTGGACCTGCTGGGCGATCGCCTTCAGCCCGTCCGGGCCGTGGAAGACGCCGTACATGGAGGCCATGACGGCGAGCAGGACCTGGGCGGTGCAGATGTTGGAGGTCGCCTTTTCGCGTCGGATATGCTGTTCGCGGGTCTGCAGCGACAGGCGGTAGGCGCGGTTGCCGCGGCTATCGACCGAAACGCCGACCAGGCGGCCGGGCATGGCGCGCTTGTGGGCATCCTTGACCGCCATATAGGCCGCATGCGGGCCGCCATAACCGACCGGCACGCCGAAACGCTGCGACGAGCCAATGGCGATGTCGGCGCCCATCTCGCCGGGGATTTGAGCAGCGTCAGCGCCAGCGGATCGGCGGCGACGGCCGCGACCGCGCCGGTCTGGTGCAGGCGGGAGATCAGGCCGGTGAAATCGCGGACATGGCCGTTGGTGCCCGGATACTGGAAGATCGCGCCGAACACATCGACCGGGTCGAGATCGGTCATCGGGTCGCCGATGATGACGCTCCAGCCGAGCGGGGCTGCGCGGGTTTCGATCAGCGCGATGGTCTGCGGGTGGCAGGCGGCATCGACGAAAAGGCCGTCGCCTTGGATTTCGCCTGGCGCTGGCAGAGCGCCATGGCTTCGGCGGCGGCGGTCGCCTCGTCGAGCAGCGAGGCGTTGGCGACGTCGAGACCGGTAAGGTCGCAGATCATCGTCTGGAAATTGAGGAGCGCCTCGAGGCGGCCTTGAGAGATTTCCGGCTGGTAAGGCGTGTAGGCGGTGTACCAGGCGGGGTTTTCAAGGATGTTGCGCTGGACGACCGGCGGGGTGATCGTGCCGTAATAACCCTGGCCGATCAGCGAGACGAGCGCCTTGTTGCGGTTCGCCGTGTCGCGCAGCTTGTCGAGCGCCTCGCGTTCGGTGAGCGCCGGTCCCCAGGCAAGCGGTGCCGTCTGGCGGATCGAGGCGGGAACGGTGGCGTCGATCAGGGCGTCGAGCGAAGGGTAACCAACGGTTTTCAGCATCTCGGCCATTTCGGTCGGCGAGGGGCCGATATGGCGGCGGTTGGCGAAATCGTAGGGCTGGTAGTCGGTGAAATGGAAATCGGTCGAGTCGGTGGTCATGCGATCAGGTCCTGATAGGCGGTCTCGTCGAGCAGCGCGTCGGCATCGGCGACGTTCTTCAGTTTGAGCTTGAAGAACCAGCCTTTGCCCTGCGGATCGGAATTGACGATCGAGGGATCATCGACGATCGCCTGGTTGACCTCGGTGACTTCACCGTCGAGGGGACAATAGACGTCGGAGGCGGCCTTGACGCTCTCGACGGTCGCGGCATTGCCGTCCTTCGAAAGCTCGGCGCCGACTTCCGGCAGTTCAACGAACACCAAATCGCCGAGCTGTTCGGCAGCATGAGAGGTGATGCCGACGGTCGCGACACCGTCCTCGAGCTTCAGCCATTCGTGTTCGGCGGTGAATTTCAACATGGGGAGGTCCTCTCTGGAAAGGTGATTTGGATGATTGGTTCGGCGTTCGTGGGGTACCCCCTCTGGCCTGCCGGCCATCTCCCCCACAAGGGGGAGATCGACCCGCCGCAAGCTTTCGGCTCACTGGAACGCTGGTGCTTGGGGAAGCCGGTGCGCCCATCCAATCTCCCCACCTGTGGGGGAGATGGCCGGCAGGCCAGAGGGGGCTGGGGCGGGCACGACCATCATAACTTACCGCTTATAGGTTGGTGCGATGAAAGGCAGAGCGGCCACTGTGACGGCCAAGTATTTGCCGCGCACCTCCGCGAAGATCTGGCAACCGGGTTCGGCAAAGCGGGTTGGGACGTAGCCCATGGCGACGGGGCCTTCGACGGAGGGGCCGAAGGTGCCGGAGGTGACTTCGCCTAGCTCGGTCCTGCCCTCGGCATCCGCGTAAAGCTTGGCATGCGAACGCACGGGCGCCTTGCCCTCCGGCTTCAGGCCGACGCGGCGGCGGGACGTGCCGTTCGCGAGTTCGTCGAGGATACGGTTGGAGCCCGGAAAACCGCCGGCGCGGGCGCCGCCCAGGCGGCGGGGTTTCTGGATCGCCCATTCGAGTGCCGCCTCGATCGGAGACGTCGTGGTGTCGATGTCGTTGCCGTAGAGGCAGAGGCCGGCTTCGAGGCGCAGCGAGTCGCGGGCGCCAAGCCCGATCGGCTGGCAGTGCAGGTCTTCGAGAATCGCCTTGGCGATCTGCTCGGCCTGGTCTGCCGGAACCGAGATCTCGAACCCGTCCTCGCCGGAATAACCGGACCGGGAGATGATGCAGGGCGCGTCGTGGAGAGACGCGTCGCGCACGTCCATGAACCTCATCTCGACCACGTCCGGCCAGAGCGCCGCCAGGACCTCTTCGGCGCGGGGGCCCTGGAGGGCGATGAGCGCGCGGTCTTCGAGAAGTTCGACGTCGCAATCCGGCAGATGCGCCTGCATGTGGGCAAGGTCTGCGTCCTTGCACGACGCGTTGACGACGACGAACAGGTGATCGCCGCGGTTGGTGATCATCAGGTCGTCGAGGATGCCGCCATTGTCGTCGGTGAAAAAGCCGTAGCGCTGGCGCCCGGGCTTCAGGCCGAGAATATCGACGGGCACCAGGGTTTCGAGCGCAAGGGCCGCGTCTTCATAGGTTCCGGATTTCGCACGGATGACGACCTGGCCCATATGGGAGACGTCGAACAGGCCGGCGGCAGAGCGGGTGTGCAGGTGTTCCTTCAGCACGCCGGCCGGATACTGCACCGGCATGTCATAACCGGCGAAGGGCACCATCCTGGCGCCAAGCGACAGATGGAGGGCGTGAAGCGGGGTTGTCTTGAGAACGGTCTGATCGTCCAAGGACGCCTCCAGGGTTGGCGCAATTCAAGCGCCGGCTCAGATTCAGGCGCGCGGACGCGCCGGTTATGAGCCCCCTCTGTCTTTTTTGCCTGAGATTGTTATCCCTTCGGCGAGCCCTTTAAAGGCTTCTCTCCAGAGTTCCTGTCGATCGACTGCTGGTCCTTTTGCCTGAGAGTTTCCGGGGCGGTTGCTCCTTCGGCACCGCATCGAAGCGGCTTCTCCCAGCGAGTCTGGGCGGTATTATCGACCTCCGTCGTGGTTTGGCAAGTCCCCGATGTCGCAGCGGCCAAGATTTTTGTCGCAGCGCAGCAGATACCGTTTGATCTAATGCAATGCCGGACGGTCTGGGTCCGGTATCACGGGATAAAGGGCTTTTGCGCTTTGGCGCGATTTAGGCTATTTCCGCATCACTCGAACAGGCGAAACGATGGCGGCAAGACTGGACATGGCGGCGAACTGGATGCGCATTTTCTGCGCCCTGCTTTTGCTTCTGCTGGGGTTTGCCCATCAGCCGGTGCAGGCCGCAGCGCCGCTCGATTCCTACAGCGAAGCCTACCGGCTGCCGGATGGTTCATTTGCCGATATCTGTTCGGAAGGCGACCACGGCCATAAGATGCCGGCGGCGAAACCGCTCTGCGAAATCTGCCTGCTCGCCGCCTCGGTCATCCTGCCGCCGCCGGACGACGAGGCCTGGCTTTCCGGGGCACGCGCCTCGCTTGCCAATCCGCTGCGCCGCCTTGCCGAGCTGCTCGGCACGACCGCCGTCGATCGGCCGAAATCCCGCGCGCCGCCGATTTCGATCTGACGTTCTCGCCTGCACAGATCAATCGCGGTCGATCGGCATGGATGCCGTCACCGCATGGGGATATTCCATGAAGACCTTTACCAAACGCGCTTTCCTCGGCATTTTCGCTGCCACCACCATCGCCTTTTCGGCGGCCGCTCATGATGCGCCCGCCAAGGTGGGCGACCTCGAAATTACCCGTGCCTTCACCAAGGCTATGCTGCCCGGCCAGCCGGTCGGCGGCGGCTATCTGACCATCAAGAACGGCGGCAAATCCGACGACATGCTGGTCTCGGTCTCGTCGGCGGCAGCTGGCACCGTGGAGATGCACGAGATGGCCATGCAGGGCGAAGTGATGAAAATGCGCAAGCTCGATACCGGCATAACCATCCCGGCGGGCAAGACTGTCGAACTGACGCCCGGCGGGCTTCATCTGATGTTCATGAAGGTCAAGGAGCCCTTCAAGCAGGGCGGCCAGGTGCCGGTGACGCTGACGTTCGAGAAGGCCGGCAAGGTGGACATCACGCTGCCGGTCGAGGCGGCTGGACCGGGCGGCCACGAACATAAGTGATTGTGATGGAGCCCGTTTGTTCGAGCGGGCTCTTCGTCTCTACCTCAGCAGCTTGAGGCTGCCGGTCAGCGACCTTATCCATTTCGAAGGGCCGACCAGACCGAGGCCGTCGATCTCCTCCTCCGCCAGATCGCGGCCCGGGAAGGCGGCCTCGTACTCCCGGTAGTCATGCAGCGATCTCGCGAAAGCCGGAAAGGGGACAATCGCGTGGTCCTGCGACGGCAACAGGGCCTTCAGCATCAGGGCGCGGATCGTCTCAGGCTCAGCCTGCAGGATCGGTACCCGCAGGGTGGAACTGATGCCGACCGTGCGGCTTTCGCGATCGGTCAGCCGGCGGGCGGCAAGGGCCGGCATGCGCGCACCGAGGCCAATCGAGATGGCGCCGACGGTGTTGGCCACGAGGCCGAGCGGCAGGGCAGGGTTGACGATGATGGCGAGGCGGATGTCGTCGGTCATGAGAAGCATTCTTTGTGGAGGAAAGGGCTGATCCTATTGCGGATCGGCTGGTCATTCCTGCCTTTTGCTTTCGGCCGAACGGGATTTTCGGTAGAACCTACCGCAGTTTGGTGGAAATCGGGAAAATTCTCATGGCAAGCGATCTCGAAGCAGCGGATATTCGATCCTCGAATCGCTTCAGGAAGACGGCAGGCTGACCAATCAGGCGCTGGCCGACAAGATCGGCCTCTCGACCTCTCCGAGTTGGCGGCGCGTGCGGCATCTCGAGGAGACGGGCGTCATCCAGGGTTACAAGGCGGTGCTGGACCGAAAGGCGATCGGGCTCGGCGTGCTCGCCTTCATCCGCGTCAAGATAGACAGCCATAGCGAAGAGGAGGCGGAAGCGTTCGCGGCCGAGGTGATCGGCCTCGACGAGGTGGTCGCCTGCTACAGCATTGCGGGGGACGCGGATTTCCTGCTGCAGGTCGTCTCATCCGATCTCGACGCCTATGCGGATTTCGCCATGCCGACGCTGCGGCGTTTACCGCGCATCAAGGAAATGCAGACGACCTTCGTTCTCAAGGAAATCAAGGCGTTCGATGGTCTTCCGCTGGGTTTTGCAGGCAAACGGACCTAGGAACCCGACGGTTTCCCGCCCAGGCGACGACAACCAGCGGGGTTTTAGGGATTGCTTCGATACAACCTGATCGAGTTGTATCAATGAATCTTAACAGAAGTCCGCAATGAATGCTGCCAAGACCTCTCATCAAAGGTTTCGGCAATGGAACTGCGACGTTCTCGGGTGATTGCGGCGGCCGTTTTTCTCGGCCTGCTCGGCGCAGTCATTCCGATTGCCGCGATGGTTTATATTTCGTGGATCATCACGGTCGAGAAACAGCAGAACAATCTCGAACGGATCGCGCAGCAGACAATCATGCGCGCGAGCAGGACGTTCGAGGACGCGCGGGCGGCGCTGGATCTGCTCGCGTACCCGCGCCTGGTGCCCTGTTCGGACCAGCATATCGCCCGCATGCGGGTAATCGCTTTCAACACGCCCTCGGTCAAGGAAGTCGGTTATTTCGAGAACGGCCTGTTGAAATGCACCTCGTGGGGGATCGAGGAGCGCAAGGTCGACAGGCCATGGATCGATTACATGACGCCCGACGGCGTGGAAGTCGCCACCCGCGTGCAACCCGCGGTCAGCATGGGCAATCCGATGATGGGGCTGCATTACGGCCCTTACAACGTGCTGGTCGATCCGGCCCGTTTCGTCGATATCCTGGCGGATGCCGACATTTCCCTGGCGCTCGCCAACCGGCAGGGCATGCTGATCAACGAACTCAACTCCCCGAAGCGGACCTCGTCACCGCGCTGATCGACGAGCCGAAGAACGGCATGACGTCCTCGGCGCTCTACGCGATCGCACGCGACAAGGGATTGATCGCGATCGCCATGGAGCCGCGCTCCAATCTTTCGGGCAGGCTTCGGGAGGAACAGCTCCTGCTGCTGCCGGTCGGAGCCTTCATTGGCGTCTTCATCGTCGGCGTGGTGATCTGGCTCTCCAGGAAGCGGCTGTCACCGCTCGGTGAGCTGGCGATCGCGGTGCGCAAGCGCGAATTCATCGTCCACTACCAGCCGATCATCGAACTCAAGACCGGCATGTGCGTCGGCGCGGAGGCCCTGGTGCGCTGGCGGCGCCCGGATGGATCGCTGGTGCGCCCCGACCTGTTCATCCCGCTTGCCGAGGAAAGCGGCCTCATCCTGCCGATCACCGACCAGGTCGTCGAAGCTGTCGTCGCCGATCTCGGGGGCTGCTCACCGCAGAACGGTCGCTGCATATCGCCGTCAACCTTTGCGCCGACGATGTGACCTCCGGCCGCATTCTCGACGTTCTCGGCGAGAAGCTCTCAAAGACCGGGATAGCGGCGGGGCAGATCTGGCTGGAGGCGACCGAACGAGGCTTCATCGACATCGAGGCGGCGCGGGCGACGCTGCGCCGGGCGCGGGAACGCGGTCATTTCGTAGCGATCGACGATTTCGGCACCGGATATTCGAGCCTGCAATATCTGCAGGGGCTGCCGATGGATGCGCTGAAGATCGACAAATCGTTCGCCGACACGATCGGCCGCAACAGCGCCACCAGCTCGGTCACCGCCCATATCATCGATATGGCGAAGACGCTCGACCTGCAGATCGTCGCCGAAGGGGTCGAGACCGAGGAGCAGGCCGATTATCTGAAGGCCCACGACGTCAATTTCGGCCAGGGCTGGCTGTTCTCGAAACCGCTTCCGGCCGCGGATTTCATCGACTATCACCGGAATGCAAAAGCCCGCTCGGGGAGCGGGCGAAAGACCATCCGGTGCGTGGCGGCGTGAAAGCGGTGAGACGGAGATCAGTCTTCCAGGTCGCGATAGGCCGACTGCGCCTGGGAGAAAGTCGCCTGCGGGTGATGCTGCTGGTCGGTCGTCAGCACGTCGATCGAGACGGTGGTCGCAGGGATCATGAATTCGGTATCACCGGGATCGCCGGCATTTTCGGCGCGACGGGCGTTGCGGTCGGAATCGGCCTTGATATCCTTGACCTGATCCTTGACGGAGAGGCGCCGGCCTGGCTTCAGGGCTTCTATGGCGAGAGCGGCGGTGTTCGCCGATATGCTGACCAATAGTGTCATTGCGCGTTCACAATCTTTTCTCAGATTATGATAATTAAGCGGACCCTGATTTGTTCCCGTTTAAACAAAACCTCGGCATTTTATCGATTTGACGATTTTTGGTTTTGGCCTACAGAAAACGCCATGAACAACATGCTTCTTGTCGCTATCGGCGGAGCGATCGGCTCCGTCTGCCGTTATCTCGTCGGGCTCTGGGCACTGCGTCTGTGGGGGCCGGCATTTCCCTGGGGAACGCTTGCCGTCAATATTGCCGGCTCGTTCGCGATTGGGTTCCTCGCCGAGTTGATTGCCCGGCGGCTCGGGGCATCGCCGGAAATGCGGCTTTTGATCATCACCGGCTTTCTCGGCGGCTTCACGACGTTTTCCGCCTTTTCGCTGGATGTGGTGGCGCTCCTGGAGCGGGGAGCCACCGTCGTCGGCGTGACCTATATCGCTGCGAGCGTCGTGATCTCGCTCGGCGCGGTTTTCGCCGGACTGGCGCTCGGGCGGGCAATGCTCTAAAGACCGGGCAAAGGCCGTTGGCCCACATCCAGATATGAAAGAGCTTTGATGGCAGGCATCGAGCATATCCGCGTCGAAGCGGACGAAGCGGGCATGCGGCTCGACCGTTGGTTCAAGATCCATTACCCGGGCCTCGGCTTCGGGCCACTGCAGAAACTGCTGCGCTCCGGCCAGGTGCGCGTCGATGGCGGACGGGTGAAATCCGACGCCCGCGTGCAGCCGGGGCAGACGGTTCGCATTCCGCCGATGGAGGTGGATGCGAAAAAGACCGGGCCGATCGCCGGCAAGGATCTCAAGCATTCCAGCGATTTCGAACTGCTGTCGCGCATGGTGCTGCATGAGGACGAGAAGGTCATCGTGCTCAACAAGCCGGCCGGCCTTGCGGTGCAGGGCGGATCGGGCGTCGCACGCCATATCGACCAGATGCTCGACAGCTGGATCAGCCCGAAGGGCGAAAAGCCGCGGCTCGTCCACCGTCTCGACCGCGATACTTCAGGCGTGCTGGTGATCGCCCGCACCCGAGGTGCGGCCCAGAAGCTGACCGCCGCATTTCGCGAACGCGACACCAAGAAGACCTATTGGGCCCTGGTCAAGGGCGTGCCGCGCAAGCACGAGGACAAGATCTCCACCTGGCTCGTCAAGGAACAGACACCGGACGGCGACCGGATGCGGATCGCCAAGCATGGCGAGGACGGCGCCGATCACGCGGTGTCCTATTACCGTGTGCTGGAAATGGCGGCGCAGACGCTCTGCTGGCTGGAGATGGAGCCCTATACCGGCCGCACCCATCAGCTGCGCGTCCATGCGCTGCATATCGGCCATCCGATCATCGGCGACCCGAAATATTTCGACGACGATCACAACTGGGATTTTCCGGGCGGTATCCAGAAGAAACTGCATCTGCACGCGCGCCACATCGACATTCCGCATCCGAACGGCGGGCGGCTGAAGATCACGGCACCGCTGCCGCCGCATATGGTGCAGAGCTGGAACCTGCTCGGGTTCGACATGGAAAACGGCCGCAGGGACGATAACGACGAATGAAACTTGTTCTTTTCGATTGCGATGGCACGCTGGTCGATAGCGCGGGCCTGATCCACGAAACCATGCGCCGGACCTTTGCCCATTTCGGCAAGCCGGAGCCCAGGGTGGAAGACACCAAAGCGATCATCGGGCTGACGCTCGACATCGCGATTGCCCGCATGCAGGGCAAGCCGCATGCGGATGAGGAAGCCGTCGAGATGATGGCCTATTACAAGACGCTGTTTGCCGTCGTGCGCCAGGACCTGGACTTCAAGGAACCGCTGTTTGACGGGATCCGGCAGGTGATCGATACGATCGGGCCGCGCGAGGACCTGCTGATCGGTGCCGTCACCGGAAAATCGCGGCGCGGGCTGAAGCTGGTCATGGAGACGCACGGCTTCGACAAATATTTCGTCGTGTCGCGCACCGCCGACGACTGCCCGTCAAAACCGCATCCGGCCATGGTGACCGAATGCTGCGACGAGACCGGCATCGAACCTTCAGCCACCCTTGTCATCGGCGACGCCATTTACGATATGCAGATGGCGAAGGCGGCCGGGGCCACGGCGATCGGCGTTTCCTGGGGTTATGCCTCGGTGGACGAACTCAACAAGGCCGGCGCCGACGTGATCGTCCACCATCCGAGCGAGTTGCTGAGCCATATCGGCTAAGGTTTGTATTCCATGCGTGACATATTTCCCGATCCTTCCGAAGTGCTGAGCCATCCTGACCCGACTAGGCGGGCGCAGATCCAGATGCACAAGCCGCTGCCGAAGCGCTTCTATAAGGAAGTGTCAGTCGCCGAGGGTGAGGGCGGCCACGCTATCCATCTCGACGGCCGGCCGGTGCGGACACCCGCCAAGAACGGGCTGGTCGCGCCGACGGCCCGGCTTGCCGAGCCGATCCGCGACGAATGGGCCAATCAGGTCGATGTTATCGATCCCGGCACGATGCCGGTGACGCGGCTCGTCAACACGGCGATCGACGGCATCGCGACCGACCCCAAGCGGTATTCGAGGACATCCTCAGGTTCTCCTCGAGCGACCTGCTCTGCTACCGCGCCGAAGCGCCGGAAAACCTGGTGGCGCGCCAGAACGACCTCTGGGACCCGATCGTCGATTGGGCCGCCAACGAACTCGGCGCGCGCTTCATCCTGATCGAAGGCGTGATGCCGCAGGAGCAGCCGAAGGAGGCGACCGCCGCCTTTGCGGTGACGCTGAAGAAATACGATACGCCGATCGAGCTTGCCGTGCTGCACACGGTGACGACCTTGACCGGTTCGGCACTGCTGGCGCTTGCCTTTGCAGAAGGCCGGCTCACCGCCGAAGAGGCCTGGGCGCTTGCCCATCTCGACGAAGACTGGACCAACGAGCACTGGGGCACGGATGCCGAGGCCGAACATCGGCGGGCAAAGCGGCTCGAGGAAATGCGGGCGGCGACGGAAACTTTTCTTGCCTCGAAGCCCTCGGCTTAATCGTTCTCTAACCGTGTTCGTTGGAACATTGGAGGGTGCCGTTTTGCGGGTTCCTTCATGTTCCGTCGTCTGTTTCGTTTCTGGCTCGTTGTGTTGACAGCCCTGCCGCTGATGTCGTTCCGCATGGAACAGGCAAGCACGGGGCAGGAAAAACTCCTCTATGACGTGCGCGGCGCGTTCGTGACCGCACGGCCGGACGTGCCGAAGGGCCTGGTGATTGCAACCGACATGCTGGTCGATGAGGCCATCAGGGCAACGGTCAGGTCGATCGCCCTGCCGCGAACGATCATTTCGGTGCGCATCGACGAGATGTCGCATGTTCCGATGCTGATCGGCAGCCGGCATGAGGCGAAGGTGACGGTGCAGGCGATATCGGTGAATACCGGCGAACCCATCGCCAAGGGAACCTTCAAGACATCGATTTTCCTGCTGGACGGAGATACGGCCGACCGGGACCTCGCCGAGAAGATCGCCGACCGCATCTCCAGCGAATTCCGCCTCGACGGGACACGGCGGCCGACCATGGCGACAGCGCTGTTTCAGTGAAGATCAGGACAGCCTTTTAGTGGTTGAAGGACGAGGTATCGAGATCTACGCGATCAACCGACGCACTGGATCCTTCGAAATGGCCGGTTATATGGGCGGGGAATGTTTCGGTTGTTTGAATCGCATCTTCGCCGTCCCCATAGTTCAATACAATGTAGACTGTCGCTACGGCTTCGAATTTATCGTTGCCAGCATGAAATATACCTTCGGGCACCACTTCGATGCTGTCGAATTGCGTATGCGTGGACAATGCGTCAAGTTCCGACCATGCCGGATCGCTGGAAATGTCGTATCCGCCTACGGCATTTATGACTGCGGCGCGCTGGCCGCTGTTGGTGACCGGCCGTAGAATATGGCCGTCCTTCGTCGCCGCGGTTGCCATTATCTCACTGCTCCTAGACCTATTCCCGCCTCATATTGCCATTTCAATCTAGCACACAATCCGTCAAGGCCACCCAGAATCCTCTGGCCATCGATACCCAGATAGAACAGCCGCCGCTGAAAGAGCTCTCGCATTTCCTTTGGGATATCGAAGGTATGATAGTTATTGTCGGATGGCTGCCATGGGACATCCGGCTGATGATGGCAGCTAAAAACACCGCTTTGACTGACAATTCGTACCGTAATCGAGCGAGGCATCAGAAAGCCGGTATTCGTCAAATCCTCCAAACTCGTCGTTACATCGATAATGTCCGACGAACGCACCCGATAACCGACAATTTTAGCGTCTTTTTCCGAGGGCGGGGAACTCACCGCGAAATATGCGGCGACGAGGGGATTGGATGTCCAATCCAAAAGGCGCGTGGGCATGCCATGGTGCTGCGCCAATGCGAGCAAGTCCCAGTCAGAGAGTGTTTGATAGCCGAGAAATTCAGTGGCCCGTCGCCTGAAAATTTCCAGGAGCACAAGCTCATCGGTCAGCTTGTACTCCTTCTTGCGTCCGATGCTGGGAATAAGCTTGAATGTATTGTCGGGCACTCCGCGGTAGACCCAACGGGAGTCAGCATGATGGCTGGTCCAAGCTAGAAAATCCGCCATCGCCCCACCCAAAGCCGAACTAGATCAACTATAGGTGGTTCTTTTTAGGATGCAACAAGCCGCTCCGCGTGCCAGCGCAGGTGGTCGTCCATGAAGGTCGAGATGAAGTAGTAGGAATGATCGTAGCGTTCGTGCAGACGCAGCGTCACGTCGATATCCGTTCCGTTGACCGCCTCTTCGAACAGCCAGGGGCGCAGGCCGTTTTCGAGAAAGCCGTCCGCCTTGCCCTGGTCGATCAGGAATTCCGGGAAACGGGCGCCGTCTTCGACCAGCGCGCAGGCATCGTATTGCCGCCAGGCCGCGCGGTCGGCGCCTAAATATTTCTCGAAGGCGGGGTCGACCAGTCGGCGGTCGAGGGCTGGACGATCGGGGCGAAGGCGGAGCAGCTTCTGAACCGCTCCGGGTTCTTCAGAGCGATGGTCATCGCGCCGTGGCCGCCCATGGAATGGCCGAAAATGCCCTGGCGGTCCATGTCCATGCGAAAATGCTGGCTGACGAAATTCGGCAGTTCCTCGGTTATATAGGTATACATCTGGTAGTGTTCGGCCCATGGCTTCTCGGTCGCATCGAGATAGAAGCCGGCGCCCTTGCCCATCTGCCAGTTGGTGAGCTCGTCGGGTACGTCGTTGCCGCGCGGGCTGGTATCCGGGCATACGATGATGAGGCCGAGTTCGGCCGCCATCCGCCGGTATTCGCCCTTTTCCATGACGTTCGCATGGGTGCAGGTGAGGCCGGAGAGATACCAGACGACCGGGCAGGGCGCCTTGATCGCCTGCGGGGGCACGAAGACGGCGAAGGTCATTTCGCTTTTGCAGGCTTCCGACTCGTGCATGAACACGCCCTGCATGCCGCCGAAGGCGGTGTTCTGGGAAAGGACCTTCATCGATGCTCCTCGAAGATATCAGTTGCCCATCGATACGACGGCATTGACGGCCGCGGCGACAAGGACGGTATTGAAAAAGAAGGATACGACCGCATGCAGCAGGTTGATGCGGCGCATGCCGGTCGTGGTGATCTGGACGTCCGAGGTCTGGGCGGTCATGCCGACGACGAAGGAAAAATACAGGAAATCATAGGCGCCGGGTTCGTCCGTTTCGGGAAAATCGAGGCCGCCGCGCTTCGCCTTGTTCTCTTGCGCCTGCTCGGCCGGTCGCCAGAACAGATGGGCGTAATGCATGGCGAACATGGTGTGGATCGTCAGCCAGCCCAGCACCACCGATCCGAAGGCAAGCGCGACCGCGGCAATGCCTACGGGTTGCGAGCGGTTCAGCGCCTCGAACAGCGAGACGATGGCCGCGGTGGCTGCAAGCAAGGTCACACCCAGGATGACCGGTGCCGGTTCGTCGTCGTTCTGCCCCTTGCCTCGAAGCGTGTCGCCGTCGAGCTTCGGAATCCGCACGGCCATCATCGCAAGGTAGATCAGGAAAAAGAGGATGACCGCGATACCGGGCGCGAGCTCCGGCACATAGACCAGCAGGAAGGGCAGAGAGACGAGCGAGGCGATCGTGCCGAGGAAGAACGGCCCGTGCCGATGGTAGTTCACTTTGTGCCAGAGGCTCGGCATCCGGTTTCCGATCGTTCAGGTAACTGATTTGGCGCGGCGGCAGAGCCGGTCCAGCGTCTCCAGGAATTTCGATCGGTCGCGCGGCGAAAAAGCGGCGTTATAACCTTTGCTCTCGCCGGTTTCCCGCAAATGCTGGCCGAGATCGCGCATGGCGCTCGCCATGCCGATATTGGTTTCGTCGAAGACGCGCCCGGTCGGGCCGGTCACCAGTGCGCCGGCTGCAACACAGCGCACGGCCAGCGGCACATCGGCGGTGACGACGATATCGGCGGGTCCGGCGCGTTCGGCGATCCAGTTGTCGGCAGCATCGAAACCCGCCGAGACGATGACGTTATGCACCATCGGATCGCGGGACGGGCGCAGACCTGAATTGGCGACGAAGGTCACTTCCAGGCCGTGGCGTTCCGCGACTTTCAGGATCTCCGGCTTGACCGGACAGGCATCGGCATCGACATAGATCATGGATGGATACTCCGGCCCCAACTGCTCTGCATTGCGAACGGCGGGAGGCAGCGCAGCCCGCCCGGCGGGCTGCGCGCGGAAAGCGGTATCAGGCTACAGCGGTCGTCTGGTCATCGACCGTCGCGCCGGGTACGTTCTTCTTGATGGATTCTATGGCCGAGACGGCGGAAGCCTTGGCCGAATAACCTTCTGACGAAAACATGGCCTGACCGTTCGGAGCCTTGAAGCGGAAACGGTATTCCCCGGCCTTGTCCTTATAAATTTCGAACTTGTACATGTTCTGCTTCTCCCATTGATCGGAGTTGGAATCGTGAACTATTCGCAGCAATGAAGCGCGTTTCGGGAAAACACCGATACCGCGCTCAATAGATCACTACGCTGCGAATCGATTCGCCGCCATGCATCACTCGAAACCCTTGTTGATGTCTTCGAGCGGCATGGTGTGGGTGATCATCGGATCGATCTGGATCTTGCCCTCCATGTACCAATCGACGATCTTCGGCACGTCGGTGCGGCCGCGGGCGCCGCCAAACGCGGTGCCCATCCAGGTGCGCCCGGTGACGAGTTGGAACGGACGGGTCGCAATTTCCTGGCCGGCGCCTGCGACCCCGATCACCACCGACTTGCCCCAGCCGCGATGCGACGCTTCGAGCGCCTGGCGCATCACTTTCGTGTTGCCGGTGCAGTCGAACGTGTAGTCGGCGCCGCCGATCTGGTCGGCGCCGCGCTTCGTCAGGTTGACGAGGTAGGGGACGATATCGCCATCGACTTCCTTCGGGTTGACGAAATGGGTCATGCCGAAGCGTTCGCCCCAGGCCTTCTTGTCGTTGTTGAGATCGACACCGATGATCATGTCGGCGCCGGCAAGCCGCAGGCCCTGGATGACGTTCAAACCGATGCCGCCGAGGCCGAAGACGATGGCGGTAGCGCCGATTTCCACCTTGGCGGTGTTGATGACCGCGCCAATGCCGGTCGTTACGCCGCAGCCGATGTAGCAGACCTTGTCGAAGGGGGCGTCCGGGTTGATCTTGGCGACCGCGATCTCCGGCAGGACCGTGTAGTTCGCGAAGGTCGAGCAGCCCATGTAGTGATGGATCTTGTCCTTGCCGATCGAGAAGCGCGAGGTGCCGTCGGGCATCAGGCCCTGGCCCTGGGTCGAGCGGATGGCGGTGCAGAGATTGGTCTTGCGCGACAGGCAGGAATAACACTCTCGGCATTCCGGCGTATAAAGCGGGATGACGTGGTCGCCCTTTTTCACCGAGGTGACGCCCGGGCCGATATCGACGACGACGCCCGCACCTTCGTGACCGAGGATCGCCGGGAAGAGGCCTTCCGGATCGGCGCCGGACAGGGTGAAATCGTCGGTATGGCAGATGCCGGTTGCCTTCACCTCGATCAGCACTTCGCCGGCACGCGGGCCTTCGAGCTGCACGGTCATGACTTCGAGCGGTTTGCCGGCCTGAACGGCGACGGCGGCGCGGACATCCATGATGTTCTCCCTTGAGGCTTTTATAGATTCGGCGCGACCTTGGCACAGGCGGGGGCCGGCTCAAGCCGGTACGAGCCGTTCGCGGTCGCATTTCGGTGAGCGGATCAGGATCCGAGGAGTGGCACGTGCGGCGAGGTGGCGCGCGACGTCAGGCCGGTCAGGCGCGGATCGTCGATGACTTCGACCATCAGGGCGTAGGGCGTGAACCCGGACCGTTGGTAGAACTGCATGGCGGCGGGATGGTCGAAATGACAGGTATGCACCCAGAAACGGCGGATCGGATGCGCCCAGGCCCTCTCGATCGCCCAGTTCATCATGAAACGGCCGGCGCCCTTGCCGATCGCACCCGCGACGAGGCCGAAATAGACGAGCTCGCATTCGCCATGCTGGCGGAAATCGAGCTCCAGGAGACCGATGCGGCGGCCGCCATCGAGAAGGACGTAAATCTCGACTTGCGGATCATGGAGGACCGCAGCGAGTTGGTCGTCCCCATGACCAGTCGGGAGACCCACATCCAGTTCTCACCGACCGCGCGGAACAGCGCTCGGTATTCGTCGAGCGCGGGGAGTGCCAGCGTTCCAGGACAAGCGTGTCCGGCGCCGAAGCGGTTTTCCTGCCCGGCCGCCGGTGCATTTCGAGGCAGGTCACGACGGTCGCGATCTTGCCGGGCGGAACGGGGGAATAACCGGATGGAAGGGCAGGGTTTTCGCTTTTCATACAACCTTTGGAGCCGCTTGGCGCACCGATGTCAATGGCGAGATATCGGGGTGCGAGTGAAGTCGAGGGTGAGTGACGTCGAGGGAAGCAATCAGCCGAACAGACGGTCGCAGGCGTAAACGAGACCATAGGAATGGATGGCGACCGCCGCATAGAGGCCGAGGCCGGCCATCAGCCGCTCGCCCGGATGCATGGGGTCCAGGCTTTCGCGCGGCTTGACCGACGAGAAGCCTATGAGGCTCATCAGCGTGAAGACGGAGAGCGCAGCGATCAGCGCGGTGGACGACAGGCCGATCCGGTAACCGACCCAGAGCATCAGCAGCGTGATGCCGAAACTGCCGGCAACGAGCAGGCTGCGCGTGGGAAAGATCTGCCTCAGCACCTTGCCGCCGTCGAACCGGTACATGGGCAGAAGATTGAGAAGGTTGAAGGCCCCGAGGATCAACAGGAAAACCAGCGCCGGCTGCCGCAGGGACGAAGAAATCACGTGGGCGGCTGAGAAGTCGTGGACGGAAATCACCACCGGTACGAGGAAGGCGGACATGCCTGCGCCCATGAGCGCGCAGGTGGCGACCTCGAATCGGCTGTTGTAAGGCCGACCGCCGATAGCGATACCTCCGAGAAGCGGTACGAAGATCATCCTGACCCGTTCATGCCCGAAGGCGCGATAGGCCGCCATGTGCCCCAATTCATGCAGCACGATGACCAGGGTCAGGATTATGGAGATCGTCAGGCCGCCGGCCGTGAGCCCGAAGAAGGGCCAGAGCAGCAGCGTCGACAGGAGCGCCAGAAATATCTGGGTGACCGGGTGCTCGATCACGCCGCCCGCCTTCGGCCGGCCGCTCTCCAGCCAGGCGGCCAGCGACGAGAGCTCGCGGCGGATCATGAAATAGCGAAACAGGTAGACTGCCAGCCCGCGATAGGTGTCCGTCTGGGCAAGGATCAGCGTCGAGCCGGCTGAGGCCGCCGATACGGCGCGGTATTCCTCGAAATTTCGCCAGTAGGAAATATCGAGCGCGGTATCGTCGATCACCCGCGCGCGGCTCTCGTATCTTCGCCGGGCGGGATCGACATCCTCCTCCACCTTGAAGACCCGCCGGATCGGCGCGCCGTGGCGGTCGGGATGGCTGTAGGCGATCTCGACGCCGCCTTGCTGCTTTTCCGGTCCGGAGGAGAGGATCGCGGGATTCCAGCTCGCCTCCTCGCCGCCCGGATGAAAGGCGCGCCAAAGGCGTTCCGGGGAAATATCGAGCGTCCGATGAAGCGAGATGGTGCGGCGGCCGATGGGTGCGGCCATCAGCAGCCAGAGCAGGCCGAGATTGATCGTCAGCAACAGCACGGCTGCAACAATGGGCGTCATATCGGCCTCCGAGCCTGTCGGCTTGGCATTGGCCGATCATCACGGACATCATTAGGCCGATTAATTTTCCGTGCGGTTTAGCCGATCGCTAAAATGCGAACGAACAGCCGAACGAGGCGTTGCGGCCCGATGGTTCGTCAGGCCGCCACCTCTTCCGCCAGGCGATGGCCCAGATCGGTCACCAGCCAGGGACCGGAGCGCAGCACTTCCTTCGGCCTATCATAGGTCACCACGGCGGCCATCATCTCCCGCCAGGCGGGATGATTGGCTTCAGGATCGGCCAGTTCGTCGATCTCGCGCAATACCAGCGCCTCGAGCGGCGAGAGCATCAGCCGGCCGCGTTCCATGGCTCCGCGCAGCACCCGCCAGATATAGGCGAGGTCAAAGGCGTCGATGCCGGAAGAGGGCGGGCGGGCGACATGATAGGCGCCCCGCGCGCCGGGATCGAGGGCCAGCCGGATCTGGTCGAGCGCAAAGGCCGAAAGGCTTTCCGGCACTTCGGACGCGACTTCCATGGCATGCAGAAGGAGTTCGAGCCAGCCTCCGAATGAACGGCCCCATCGGCGGCGATCGTGCGCATCAGCCAGCCGGCCTTTGCGTCGTCGATGCGCCCCATCGGCTGGGTGCCACGCACGAGATACGCCGTCAGGCTTTCGACGAAATACGTCGACCATTCGGGGCTCTGTTCGGAACAGGAATCATTCAGCGCAAAAAGGCGAGTGCGTCTTCGGAGGAACGAACGCCGTCCGGGAACGCGTATTTGCGCAGCATCAAAATATCGTCGGCCGCAATCCGACCCTTCCCGGCGATGACACATGCCGGAAAAGAAAAGCGGAATCCGCTCATCTTCTTTTCTCCGTTTCATCATGAAACTGAATGTGGGTGATAAACGAGAGAAGTTGAGGGGTAGACAAGAAGTGCGGTTAATCGAAGGAAAACAAGCCCTTCAAACGGTCTCGAGCTGCTTCGATCTGGCACGTTCCCGCCAGATGATGAACAGGCCGGAAGCGACGATGATGGCAATGCCAAGCCATTTGGAGGCGGTCGGAAAATCGCCGAACAGGGCATAACCGAGCACGGTGGCCGAAATGATCTCGAAATACTGGAAGGGCGCCAGCAGCGACAACGGCGCCAGCCGGAAGGCGCGCACCACAAGAAGATGCATATAGCCGGAGATGGAACCGAGCAGCATCAGCAGGACGAGACCGAGCCAGGAGGCGGGGAGCGACGGCAGGAAATCCTCGGCTCCTGCGCCATCCCCGATCACCAGGGCTGCCGCCATGAACAGCGTGCCGCCGACGCCTGCCATGGTCTGCATGACGAGCGGCGAATCGGCCTCGCCGATCGCGCGGTTGAGGAAAAGGTAGAGCGAGAAGAGGAAGGCGCAGGCAATCGGCAGAAGGGCCGTCCAGCCGAAGATCGCATAGCTCGGCTGGATGACGATCATGGCGCCGCCGAAACCGACGACGATCGCCAGCCACCGCCGCCATCCGACCTTTTCCCGCAAGAAGATCGCCGACATCATGGTGAGGATAAAGGGTTCGACGAAATAGATGGCAAAGACATCGGCGAGCGGCATGTATTTGACCGCGGCGAAGAACATCAGGCTGGCCGACGCATGCAGCACGCCGCGCAGCAGGTTCATCCAGGGACGCTTGGGCCGGAAGATGGCAGCGCCCGTGAAGACGACCAGCGGAAGGACGCAGACGAGCCTGGAAGAAGAACCGGTAGAAGGTTACCTGGCCCGGCGACATCGCCTCGAAGGTCGCCATATATTTGGCGATGGCATCCATCAGCGGCAGGATGACCATGCAGGAGGCCATGATGGCCATGCCCTTTAGCGGATTTTCGGGTGTGGGAGAGAGCATGCCCGGCACTTTCGAGGAACCGGGTTCTTCAACCACAGCGGTCGGCAATGTTCAAGGCAAGATCAGGCGGCGGCCGGCTCGAAAACCGTGGTGCCGAAGATTTCCTCGAAGGCCTCGCGCAAACGCATATCCACATCGGCCATCATCACGGGAAGCCCGAGATCGACGAGGCTCGTCACGCCGTAAGCGCTGATGCCGCAGGGTACGATGCCGGTGAAATGCGACAGGTCCGGATCGACATTGAGGGACAGCCCGTGGAAGCTGACCCAGCGGCGCAGCCGGATGCCGAGTGCCGCCACCTTGTCCTCGGCCATCGAACCGTCCGGCAGCAGCGGCTTTTCCGGCCGGCGCACCCATACGCCGACGCGATCCTCGCGCCGCTCGCCGCGCACGTTCATCATCTCGAGGGTCCGGATTACCAGTTCCTCGAGCGCCGCCACATAGGCGCGCACGTCCTGACGCCGCCGTTTGAGGTCGAGCATCACGTAGGCGACCCGCTGGCCGGGGCCGTGATAGGTGTATTCGCCGCCGCGGCCTGTGGAAAACACCGGGAACCGGTCCGGCTCGATCAGGTCGGCCGAGTCGGCGCTGGTGCCGGCGGTGTAAAGCGGCGGGTGTTCGAGCAGCCAGACCAGTTCGTCGGCGTGGCCATCGGCGATCGCCGCCACTTCCCGCTCCATCTCGGCCACCGCCTCCTCGTAAGGAACCAGACCATCGGAGATTCGCCAGCGCACCGGCGGAGAACCGGCTTGCGGCAGCATGGACAGATTGAGATCGGTGCGTGTGAGCATGAAAAATCTTCTGGCAAAAACAAAAGGGTGCGGCAAGAGGCCGGTTTTCGGCCCGGTTTATATAGGCATTCGGAAGAAGAATTTTTATCCTTCAAAAATCTGTCACGGCGGACTTGTGCACCCCAAATGCTTTTGCTACATGCAGCCCCGCCGGCGCAAGTCGGCTCTACCACGATGCGGTCGTGGCGGAATTGGTAGACGCGCAGCGTTGAGGTCGCTGTGTCGCAAGACGTGGAAGTTCGAGTCTTCTCGACCGCACCAAAGAGCCCCGCTTCGGCGGGGTTTTCTTTGCCTATTCAATGCCTTGCGGGTCTGCGTGGTCCAACGTTTCTGAGGCGCTGGACCAATCTATCCCCAAGACCCACCAGCATCGACCCGCGACAGGGCCACCCTGGCCAGGTTCCAGCGTTCGACGCGCCGGGTGTAGACTTCACTCGTTTTTGCCTCCGAGTGACCGAGGATCGCCATTATCTCGTATTGGCTGCATCCCATTTCAGCCAGGACCTCAGCCAGTCCTTTCCTCACCCCGTGCGCCGACAGATGCCCAAGGCCGGCATCCTTGCACCAGCGCTTGAACATCGCGCTCATCGCGTCTCCGCTGGCGTAGGGCTTGCCTCCGCGGCCCAGGACATAGGTGTCGCCTAAAACGACTGGCGCCCGCACGGCGGCCCTGAGCGGCTCAAGAAAGGGAATGCAAACCTCGGAAGATCCCCTCTTGTTCGGCATCCAGCGGAGAGCATCGACTCCTCGATCACGCATTCGAATTTCCTGCCGAGTGTCGTCAGGTCCTCGATCCTGCATCCCGTCCACAGCAAAATGGACATAGCCACGTGCGGCTTGGTGCCGACCTTATGTGTCGCGAAGAACTTCTTGACGTCGGCGGCTTTCCAGGGTGTGGCGCCGTCGCCCTTGGTGTAGATAGAACGGATCCCGCGGGCCGTGTTTTCCTTGATATATTTTCGTTCAAGCGCCCAGTCGTACAGAACCCCCACAGCCTCGATAAAGGCGTCCGCCTGCGCTGGTGTCGCGCCCAACCCATCCTGCATTTCTATGAGCTTTTCGCGCGGGATCTGCATCTTCTTGTCAGGGTCAACGAGGAGACGGTTCAGTAAATTGCGCTTTTTCTTCAGCGTTTTCGCGCTGGTCGTTGATGCCTTAACCCGCTCCTCAAGGTATTCGAAATAAGCTTGGACCAGCCAGCCGATCGATCCGGGGATCTCTTGTTCCGAAGGCTTCTTAACCGCCTCCGGCTTCACGCCGCGCCGAGCTAAATGATATTGTCGGCTGAAATCCTCATCGCCTGGCGCCGCATATATCTGGATGCGCTTGCTATGCTGACCCTTGGGACGAACCCTATAGACGACGGAGCCTGACGGCAGCTCTTGCCGTATCAGGCCCGGATAATCGACTTTCATGTCTGGCCTCACCAATCCTTGAGGCCTCCATTATTTTGAGCGGCGGAATTCCCTTCAACCGGCCCACAGTGGATCTCAATCTGTCCACCGGATACGCACACCTTATCCACAGGCAGGCCTGCATTCTGCAGCGCCTTAAGAGCAGCCGTCACGGCTTTCTCGCTGGCGCGAACCCGGGTCTGCTTGAGCGGCGGGCGAGGGGCAGCCATCAATCCCCGCTTTCCCCGTTATCCCCAGGCTGGCTGTCCACAGGGTACCCATCGCCCTCGGTGACGGCGATGGGGGTGCGGTACTTGTGGGAGATTTGTTAAATAGACGTGTGACAATTTCCATTAAGGTGCCTGTTCGATGTGAATGAGAAAGTGGACGCAGCTGTGAAAAGCAAAGGTAAGTGGGGACTGGTCGGAGTAGCTCTGGGTGGGATATGGTCGCTATCGACATATTTTTTTGGCGTTGGCGATCTCACCTACTATGATTGGGAAACGGCTAACTCGCGGATGCTCGGCATAAATACCGGCCAGCTTATGGGCATGCCTTTGTTACTTGGCACGATCGGCTTTTTGGCTGGGTTAGTTTATGCCCTATTTAAGCGGAAGCCTCGATAGCGAACGCGTTTCAGCCGATAGTCTTCACATGTTGCTGGGGCGCTGGCGGATCTGATATGGTTGCGACCGGCGACCCATAGCTCAGGGGAAGAGCGCCAGTCACTGTGCTGGAGGCCTCCGGTCGAGACGGAGTGGGTTCGCCACCCTCCATATGTGTTTCGGGCGCGGGGGCGGGAACGTCGTCAGCAGTTTCTAGTTGTAGTACATGACCACCATCACTTACGCTCAGCGAAGGAAGATATTCGAGGAGGGCCAGGAAGCGGCTGCCCAAAAACACTCCAGAGGGGTTTGCCCTTATCTCAGCGATGAGACGCCGGACCGCACCTACATCTGGATGGGCGGGTTCGACTCCTCAATAAATAGCATTTTCGGTTGGGCTGCTGGGCACTCACAAGAAAGATAGCCGCCCTGGCCGCGTTCTTCATTGCCACATACAGAGCAAGGCTGCTCATGTGTCTGGGGCGCTGGTTGGCTGGCGCTTTGGAAGACAAGTTCGTTGATCAGCTTGGCTGCGTCACGAAGCTGAGCGATTGTCCCCAGGCCGATCAAGTGGCGGTCATCGCTCTCCATCGTAGAGCAGGTGGATCGAATAGCCCCCAACGCCGCGTTGATCCGCGCCAATTCAATGGCCTCTGTCGCGTCCGAAGGTGTTTCGGGTGGCGTTGGCGCTGGTGTGTCTGCCGCTGATTGGAGGGCGGCTTCCAGTGTGGCCCGCATCTCGACGCGGAACTGATCAGCCGTCCACGGTGCCATGCCCTTGTCCCAACTGATTTCGTTCCTGAACCAGGTAATCAGCGCTGTTTCGACCTGTTGTTCCGTGATCATGCCAAATCCCTCGACGGTAGCCGGCCTGCGGCGGCCAGGTGCTGGTTAATGATGGCGATCGCCCACGGCTCGGCGTCGTCGCCCATGTCGGTCCACAGGCCCCATAGGGTGAGGGCGAGGATGTGAGGGTTGATGCCGATCTCGCGCCAGAAGCGCTCCTCGCCTATCTTGTGCTGGCGATCGTGGTTCTCGGTTGATAGGGGAGCGCCCATCGGTCCGGCGCCTTCCGGCCTTTACCGCGCCCGTAGTGCGCAAACTGCGGCGCAGCCATGGAAAGGTGCGCCGCCTGCACGTCCCGCTTCCCTGAGACGCAGCATGGCAGGGAATGCAGGAAGGCGAGGTATCCCTTGCTCTTCACCGCTTTGGCTTTTGGCGTCGGGGTTGGGATGGCGGCGTTGTGTGCGATACGGAAGGCGCTCATAGGTCGCTCCATCGTTCTTCGCGGGTGGAGTGGGCTAGGAGCATGATGACCTCCCAGGACCAATCCTCTTCAGGCAGGTTGTCGTTGGCGGCGATCAGCCAGAGAGCTTTGATTGAGCTCCTCATCCCTTGATCTCCTCAGAGCCGCGGCGCGCGCTTCGTTGAGTTCAGACATGAGGTCGTGGCTACCGCCGGCGTCAGGATGCGCGATCTTCGCCTTCGAACGGTAAGCGAGATCGATGCCGACACTGTCGGGCATGGAAGATGCTGGGAAGCCAAGTACCTCGCGCCAGGATCTCTTCGCCCCGGGCGCTGGCAGAGCCGTGAAGCCGGAGAAGGCTCGTTCCAGCATGTCGGACGCGCCCCAGCGCTCAATCCCGCGGATCGCCTCGATTGTCTTTTCCAGAGCCCGGATATTGTCCTTGATCCGGTCCCATCGGTCGCAGGCGAAAACGCGCTGCTGGCCCTTCCATTCGAAATAGACTGCGGCGCCTTTATCGGCCGGCTCTCGTTGGTTGGCATAGGGCAGCCCGTCCCGCCGCAATTCCAAATCGCTCGAGAGGATGGGGAGCCGACCGCCCAGAAGTCGGATCTGCTCCATCAGGCCATCGCGAGCCGAAGTGAAAGACACGTCGAAGCGGGACCTGCTCGGGAATTTGGTGCGCGGCCAGCCATGCGGCCAAGCGAGAGGGAATGCTTCGATCATCTCGCCCTCCGCTTTTCCTGCCGCTGCCAAGCGATCTCCCGCTGTGCGTATTCCTCCGCCTTCTTCGTCAGCACCATGAGGGGCTTCCGGCTATAGGCGGCGTATCCGTGATGGATGAGGTAGAATTCGGCGTCTGCGTCCGTCGTGGCGATCGGGTTGCCGGAGGCGTGGGAACGCATGATCAGGTTGTGGGCGAGGGCCATCATGCGTCCAGGTCCTTCTCTTCAATACCGGCCATGCCGGAGATGAGCTTGCGCAGCGTTTCGCGGTCGATTTCCTGCACCACGTGCGCCTTGCACTGGCGATAGATCGACCCGGCCTTATCCTTGATGGACTGTTCGGTTTCGGGCGGGCACAGATCCGCCACAGCGAGCCGCTGGTTGTTGAGGAGGTTCAGATCGGCGTCGGTGTCGCCTGTGACGTGCGTCGCGCTCCACAGCATGCGGGCGGCGGTTTTGAGCCACTCCGTTTCGGAAAGAGTGGGGGCCGGAGCAGTGGAGGACAGGGGGACACTGTCTCCGGCCTCTGCCGACGACGCGGTGGCGGGGTCGTCGGCGTCATCCGGCGAGGAGGGGACGTCGCCGGAATTGGGTTGATCTGTCTGCCGGTGATCTCGGAAGATCACACCGCGGTCGCTCCCTTCCTTCATGATGAACTCGATGAAGTCTGTCATCTCGTCCTTCGACAGGTCGGACGAAGACAGCTCGATCGGCAGGAAGGTCTTAAGGTCGAGGCTCGGCAGGAAACTGATCTCGCGGCCGAAGGCATGCAGGAAAATAGATTTCCACTGTTCCGGATCGTATTTCTTGCCGCCGTGATCGATCTGCTGAGCTACCTCCGTCAGGAGCGCCCACATCATATCGTTCTGCGGCAAGGACCGCTTGGACGCCTTGAACTCGACGCGGGTGCCGACCGGAGCCTTGCCGATCCAGCCGACTGCCTTCTGGCGATCGTGCGGGGATTCGAGAACTAGGAGGGCACGACCCATCACGCGGCCTCCTTCGTACCGTAGCGCTTCACGCGCTCGACCAGTTCGGCCAGGCTCGTCGTTGAACCGGTCGATCTCGCTCGACATTTCCTTGATGAATTGCTCGTCGCGATAGACGCGGACGGTCAGCATCGGGAGCTTCGGCCAGTAGGAGCAAAAATCCCACCATTCGCGCTCGGACAGCCAGAGGTTGCCCTGAACCTGAGCTTTGTGCTCGGGCGGCAGCCGGTCCCGCTCCAGGCGATCGATCTGGATGTGCGGCAGCGCGGTCTTGATCTCCAAGCCGCCGTCGGTACCGACGAGGCTATCCGGGCTCGCACCCTTGTTGCCGTTCCGAATGAACCCGACACGCCGGATCTCGGCGCTCTCAACGAAGGCGTATGTCTGGCGCGCCTCATCTTCCATGAGGTTGCCGCGTTCGGTGTGAGCGTTGGAAAAGCTCTCAGCCGGCTCCCCGGTAAGGATTTCTCCAGCCAGCTTACGCATGTACTCGCTGCGGGTCTTGCCTTCACCCTTCGCCATGACCGTGGCGAACTTGCTGGCGGTCGGGATGCCCATGCGGGCTCGAAACCACTCTTCCTCGCCTTGCTCGAAATCGAAGACCTCCATCATGACGCAGCCCTCTGCTGCATCTTGGCCTTCTTCGTGTTCAGGAGGCGAACCGCTGCATCGAATTGGTTTGCTGCCATGTCGGGCACGGCTTCGATGTTCCCCATTTTGCAGAACTGCTCGACGTCCGAATCCGTCTCGGCAAGGAGCGCCAAGATCGTCTTCACCTGCTCCTGCGAGATCGTCTCAATGGATCCTGCAGCCCGGCCGTCGTCATCATTCGCAGACGACAGGCCGAGAGCGGCATTCAGTGAGTACCGCTGAAGATAGCTGCAGGTCGAACCGATAGCCTGAATGGGGTTCTTGTTGCCGCTGGTGTCAGGCGCTCCGGAAAGCGTGGTCTCTTCCGAGTGTCCTTCCCTATGAGAGAGGACGCACGTTACGGAAATACGGTCGGTCTGCGCCGTCCTGAAACGATAAGACAGGCCGTGCCTCGAAAGGATCGGATCGACGACCGAAGCGATTGCGGAGAAATCGGCATAGCGCTTGCTGTTGTGGCCCGTCGCATTGCGGATGATCGGCGGTATTTCAGCCTTCGCGGATGCAATTGCGGAGTCGAACGCCTTTCGGGCCTGCTTGGCCTCCTCCCGGTCGCGGAGATCCATCATCTGCTTCAGGATCTCAGCTGAGACGCCCATCTCCAGAGCGCGACTTACCATCTCCATCGGCGTCATGACGGCGCGCGGCTGGTCGATGACCACTTGCTGCGGCGCCTGAACCTGAACTGCGTTTTCCATCTGTTTTGCCTCCATGGCTTGTTTCGCTTTGGCGATGACGCCGGTGGCGGCGGTCCCGATAGAGATTTCCGGTCCGGCCGGATCGATGACGGTGCCCATCAGACCCTCCGGGCGATTTCCCGCTGCTCCATCTGGCGCAGCTCAATGACGGTGAGGCCGATCGCAAGAACGGCGATGAGAACTGCGAAAACGGCGAGGAAGTCTTTGGTCTTCGGTGTGAAGACGAGGGGATGATCCGCTGAGGCCTTCGAGATTGATCCGAGGTCAGCGCGCATAGGACGCCTCCAACTCTTTCGCGACCCGCACAACCTCATGGGCCTGATCGACGCTCCGGATCTCGGCGGTGTGGTATTCCTCGACGCCGATCAGGTGGGCGATCATGCCGTAGAGCTCGCTCCGACCGACGCGACCGGATTTCCAGATCGGGTCGATGACAGTGTGGATTTCCTGCCGGGCCGCCTTGAGTGCCGGCGTCGGGATGCAGCCGAGTGGGCGCGTCCGGTTCTTGGTCTTGTGGTGGCAACCGACGAAGTTGCCGCAGGCATCGCACTTCCAGAACGGGAGCGAGGCGAGATCTCCCCGGCGGGGGTAGGTTTCCTTGCCGCTGGTCAGCCGAGCGACGACATCTGCCTGGCAGCCGCAGCAGAAGATTTTGCGCTTCTCAGCCATTGGTGCTCTCCTGCTTGGAGAGGGCGGCTATCGATCGAGCTTCTATGCCAGCCTCAACGGCTGCTTTCGCAGCGATTGTCGGCAGTATGGCGCGAAGGCTCTCAATTTCTGCCGTAATCTTGCCGAGCGCGGCTGATCGTTCCAACTGGCCGTCAATCTCATATCGCTTGGCCAATTCGTCTCTGATCGCTTTGGCAGCTTCGATATCTTCCGGCTTGGCGTCCCGAGCCCAACTACCGTCGCGAGCCGATATTGAGATCGCTTCAACGCGGCGTTTCCAGGAATAGGGGATGGCGTTTGCCTTCCCGACCGCGCCGTACTGCTCACGGTCAATCAGATGGGCGATCCGCTGCGACACCGTCAGGAGTTCGGCTATGGCGCTCATTCCGCTGCCTCCCGAACCGGGGCAGACACGTCGGCACCCTTCACCAACTGAATGATCCCGCCGGCCAAGACCGTGGCCTCGATCAGGTCCGGCTTGTGGTTCGGATACATCCGCGCCAGCAGCGTTTCGAACCGGTTGTGAGCGACGATCTCCTGCCGGGCGCGCTTCACCACGAATTCCTCATGGGTGAACTGGCCGGCGATGTAGGCGTGGCGGGTCCGGGTAGCGAGCTTCTGAGCGGCGTCGGACGAGAGCATGGCGAATGATCTGTGCATGGCGTTCACTCCGCTGCCATCAGGTGTTGCTGGGACAGACGGGGAGGTCGAAGCCGGGCCGGCGGTACTCGACAACATCGGCATCAAGTTCGTTCGCCAACTCGACCGCTTCGGCTTCATCGGTGAAGTCGTCGGCCAGTGTGCGGCCCTGGAGGTCTTCGACGCGGTAGCGGGTCACGAATGCCATTGCGGATCCCCATCCTGAAACTTCGCGGGACGCTGAACTTGCCCGCTGGCGCCTTCGGTTTCTTCGTGGCTAGGCCAGATCATTCCGTCGGCTGATGAGGAGAGTTATAGCGGTAAAAAACCGATATGCAATAGACGGCGGTAAAAAAACCGATTAAAACGCCTGCATGGATCAAGCAGTGAAGTTGGAAACGGGCAAATGGCTCCGGCGCAGAGACGCTTGGATGCGCGCGCTCGTCGGGAATGAATTCGTCAGTCGCAATGGGAAACTCGTCGGCATGCACCTGGCGCTGCGCCTGAGCGCGAAGCGGCCGTTCTGCTATCCAGCCATGAAGTCGATCGGGAAGGCGCTGGGGATTTCGCCCCGGCACGTCGCGAGAGCTTTGAAAGAGCTTGAAGATGAGGAGTGGGTAAGGGTGCGCCGACAGCCCGGCCGATCGAGCGTCTACAGCCTGGACCTATGACATGGCTGTCATACCCACCTATGACACCCCTGTCATACGAAATACGGAAAGGCTGAAATACGGAAAGAGTCTATCTCTTCTCTTGTTCTTGCTCTGAGAGGAGTAATTGGAACGGTGACATCGTGTCCTTGAGGTAAAAGGTCTTGATAGCTCGAAGTGTGTATGAGAGGCGTCGGGACAAGTGGAACGTTTCAAATAGGCCAGACGTTTGGACATCCGAAAACCGGAGACTGAACATGCGTATTCTCGCTACTACCGCGCTCTTTTGTGCCTCTCTTGCCGCTTCTGCCGTGGCGTCGGAGGATGATTTCCTGAAATCGATCGAAGGGCAATGGACCGGCGGC
The DNA here is from genome assembly GCA_045291535.1 of Neorhizobium sp. EC2-8. Classification (GTDB taxonomy): domain Bacteria; phylum Pseudomonadota; class Alphaproteobacteria; order Rhizobiales; family Rhizobiaceae; genus Neorhizobium. The sequence goes on from CP147996.1 coordinate 916,138, forward strand.
GGGCAAGTGCTGCGAAAACTCGGCGGGGAAAAGGTGAAGGTGACCTGCAGCATGCAATCAGACGCGAATGCGTCGAGCCTTTCGATGGATGGTTCCTGCCGCGCGCTTGTGGTCGTTTCGAGGAGCTTCAAGGCTAACGTCACCGCGTCTGGTCCTTCCTACAGCGGCAACTATACGGGGGTATCGGGCAAGGCGTCCAAGCTCACCGGGACTCGGGCAGGGGATACAATCAATCTCGATGTTACTTGGGCAAATGAGATCTACGGAGACCGAAAAGCACGGATGACGATCCAGAAGGTCGGGACAAATGGCCTGCGCATCCGCACAATCGATCAAGATCCCTCATCCGGCGAGACGATTGTCACCACAGACTTAGATCTCCGCCGCAGCTGACGTAAAAGCCCCACCAGCAGGACAAACTGGCGGGGCTCCATGTCGGGAGTAGAGCGCGGTCGCACTGCGTCCGATCTCCCGGAAAAGTTCTCGCCGCCTTTCAGTCCTTCGACGACGTGAGCCTTTCCAGCCTCCGTATGCCAACCTAACCGCTGGAGGACGAAACCGTTCCGCGGTGCGCGAGAGGAGTAATTGGAAGGGTGGGAAAGATCCCAAACCATCAGTAGCAACATCCACGTACGAACCGAGATTACCCGCCGCTAGGGAGGGCTGGGTAGGGAGGTGGCTTGCGGTCCGTTAATAAAAGTTCATTTGCGTAATCAGGATAGAATTCCTATTTTGTTCTCGTGGGCAAGCGCTAGAATCTCCCCGAGTTGCCGAAAGGCGGCAGCACTCTTCGCAGTGTGGGACAGGGGCCTAGGGGCCCACACCCCTCTTTCTCTGCCCAGTAATCCAATCTAGAAAAGCTTTTTGCTCGTCACTTAACGGGCACTTTGAGTAAGGTGGGATTATCGTTAGTCCGCAATTGAGGGTATGCCCGTTGATTTTGAGCAGCCTACTCGCCAGCTCACGGGCATAGCGATCTTCACATCTTCCGTAGACGTTCGGCTCGAGAGCTTTCCAGACGGCGCTGGTGAAGAGGTCTGCGATCTGCAGACCCACGCGCACTTTGTGATTTTCTACGGCAATGTCAGCGGGGTTCAAGACGGACCAGTCGATCGTTCGCACCGGTTTCATTTTTCTTTCCCATCGCGCATGAATTCAAGATATTCACGCATGTACTCGTAGTCTGTGCCCTTTCGCCGTGAGAACACCACCTTGAGGCTAGCCGTTTCGCCGACCGCAGCGGCCCGTCGTTTGCAAGCTGCCGTAATCCGTTCCAGCAAAAACCTCGTGAGGTAGTTGTAGAGGTGCTGTGGCCTCTTAAAAACCTCAAGCTCTTCGGCATCGAGGATAGTGATTTTATTAGAGGAAATGACGCAGGCGCCTACCGGCTTGGTTGCGATTGTCGCGCATGCATGGACCTTTTGGTCATGGTTGAGATCGCGGAAGTGTAGATCACGCTGGTTCTTTTGGAGACGAACGCCCTCATGATTTCATCGCGCCAAGCAGGAAGAGACCTATCGTTTTCTTCCGTGACCACGGCTGCTCCAAGCGATAGCCAATGAGATTGTGCCGTATGTCCGGCGGCCAGTTTACCGAAGCCCTCATCGCCCGCTTCGTCCACATAGGCGACGTATTTAAGCGGCAATTTTACCCCCACTCAAGACGTCTTCCCACCGTTTTGGACCGCATCGATCTTGGCATCGATGATGATCCTCAAAGCCCGGACCATGCCGGCGGCCTCAAGCAGAGCCGCCTTGATTTCCTCGTCGCTGAACATCGGTATCGACCTGGACATGGTCAGGAAATCGATTGCCGGGTCGCGGTCGAGGCTATCTTGCGCCATGCCGACTTGGTCGCGGCCGTCGCGGATCGCTCGATAGGCGCGGTCCAAGAGGTTGCCGCGCTCGAACTCGGATAGCTTCCCCACCTCATTCGCGGCGCGCACCACCAGCGATGAAGTCGGGGAGGGTGCTCACTGGTGCGTCTTCTCTTCCCGGCCCATCAGATCGGCGAGATCATCGAGAAGCCCAGCAGCTCCAATCTGGCCTTTGCTCGCCATTGCTGCTGATGCAAGCCGCAAATTGTGGCCATAATCCTCAGCGGTTATCACTCCTGCTTGCTCAAGAGTTTTCACCAAAGTCATCATCGCGGCGCTATGCGCGAGGTTCATATGGACAACCGCATCCAATAGCGGGTCGGTGGTGATCTTGTTATCGCTCACTGCAACGTCTCCTCATCCACCGACTGATCGCCTGAGTTCAGCAGATCCACGTATATGTCCGCCTCATCGAGCTTGGGGCCGGCGCGCGGCTGGCCTCCCACAACCACCGTCCGGCCGGTTCGGGTGTCGTAAATCTCCCAGGTATCGGCAGTGTCCTTGCGGAGGTCGTAACGGGTGAGTTGATCACGGTCGCCCAAATATTAACCCCTTGAATCAAGTGCTTGCTGATATCTAGTCGGTAGAGCCTTGTAATGACTCCGAGTTTTGTTCACTATTAGTTCTTGTTCTGGTTGGCCCGCGGTAGGTGAATAAGTGGCAATCTCTCATCGCATCAGACCCAAGTTCAAAACCCGTAACGATGAGATCGTGGCGGGTTTGTTCGAGGCTGCAGGTGCTGTCCCGCCTGCCGCGCCAGAAGTGGTGATTAAGCGGAAGGCTGCTGAAATCTCATACCTCATGGCGTTGATTCACGGCGGCGACTGGCGGGTTGAGATTGATCACCAGGCGGGTTTTGTCCTTGTTGCTCCTCGGGTGCCGTAGCGGGCACGAAGGTGTCGATGATCCTGATCGCCCGGTCCAACTGTGACCGGTCCACCCCATAGGCTATCAACGCGGAACTCAACGCACTTTCGGGGCTCTTGCGCCCTTCAGGTCCAGCGCCCTCGATTAGCCAGCTCGCAGTCGTCCCAAGAACAGGCGCCAGCTTCAGAAGCGTAAGCGTGGATGCTCCGCCTTCCTTCCCTGTTCGACCGACCTTTCGATATTTCGAATAGCATCCTTGCTCAGCCCAGCTTTAGCGGAAGCTGCCGCGGCGCTTTGATTTGTTGCTTCTAGGCGTTGTTGGATCCGGGCCAGAATATCTTTCAGCATGCGCGGTATTTTGACCGCTGAACTGAATTCGGGCGAGCGGTAATAAAACCGTTGACATTAGCGGTTAAATTACCGATGATGCCGACATGCTCAACATTGCACACCTCATCGCCGTGGCCGACGAATATGGCCGAGCCGCCCAGGTCGAAGAAAAGACCGTAAGCAGCCGCGTCTTCCAAGACAGCAAAAAGCTCGGCGCCATCCGTGCCGGGTCGGACATCACAGTCGGCCGCTACAACGCGGCGCTCGCGTGGTTCTCGATGAATTGGCCTGATGGTGCTGAGTGGCCTCATGGTGTGCAGCGCCCGTCTGCTGAGGTCGCAGCATGAGGAAGCTCCCGCCAGACGAAAAGGTATTCGAGCTCCGTACCGGCGGCATGACCGTCATGGAGATCGCCGATCGGTACGATGTGGTTGTCGATATGGTCTACAACGCCATCCGCCGCCACAAGGGCCTGAAGACCCACGCCGATCAGCTCAAGGCCACGAATGACGACGGCCGGTTCACGCGGACCAGCGCCCAGCCGGTCGAGCACCGGGACACGGGCGAGAACGTCGGTTTTCTCCAGCCTGTCAGTGTCTACAAGGTTCAGCGCACCAGCCTCCGGGAATGCGGCGATCTGCTGCGCGAATGGGGCGTGGGGAGGGGCTTCGCATGACCAACTCTCCCACACTCCCCAAAGCCGAGATGGCGGAATACCCGCCGGAAATCCTGAAGGCTGCAGAAGACGCTCTCGACAACATGCTCTGCAATTGCAGGGAGGCTTTCAATAGCGACGACGACCAGCGCAAGGCCATGATCGCTGACATAGCCCAGGTCATCTTTGCCGAGCGCCAGAGCAGCAGCCGACCTGTTCGAATCCGTCCGCACCTTCGCGACTGCCAGTTTTGTCGCGCCAAGGGCGATGACGCCGAAACGGTTCTGTTCACATCGGAAACCGATGTCGTTGACGGGTTCGACTACGGCTTCTCGATCCGCTGCACTGGCTGCGGTGTCGAAATCCACGACGAGTACGAGGATGAGGTGATCAGGCTCTGGAATGGCGAAGACAAGCCAGCAGAGGAGGATTGAGCCGTGTGGAATTACGACCTCACGAGCGCCCCGCGCGGCAAAGACATCACCGTCACCGAAACCGTGAAGGGTGAGAAGCGCGAGCGGCAAGAGTTCCAGCACGAGTGGGTCTGGATCGCCGATGCCGAGGGCCGCGTCGTCCGTACCCGCTGGCTGCCTCCGACGCGGTTCAGCAAGTTCGGCCGGTGGGACGGCTACAACGTCGATACCAAGATCATCCTGGCTTGGGCACCGTACATCGTCCCGGAGCATCCCGGCAACTCGGTCATCGTTCACCGGCATAGCGAGATCAACCTTCCGATCATCGAAGACGTGGGGTCGGGTGCATGACCAACGACCGTGAAGCAATCGGCCGAGACTGTCTGTCCGACTTCCGCAACAAGTTCGCGGATGAGTTCCCGGCGCCTGCATTTTCATCCTCCATCATCACCGAAGACGGAACCGCCATCATCGTCGATCCCGACGTCGGCGCGGTATCCGCTCCCAACCGCGAAGCCGCCGAAGCGGAAATCCGCCGGCGAAAGGGAAGGGCATCATGATCACCTGCCCATGCTGCAATCACTCATTCTTGCCGGAAGCGCCGGCCGCCGCTGTCACACCGCGCCAGCGCGAGCTTCTCCATTTCATCGGCGACTACATCGTCGAGCACAAGGGCGTCTCGCCGAACTATGACGACATGCGCCAGCACCTAGGCGTCGCATCGAAGAGCGCGGTCAACCGGCTCCTCGTGGCCTTGGAAGACCGTGGGCTCATCCGCCGGAAGAAGAACATGGCCCGTGCCATCATCGTTGTAGGAGCTTCAGCATGATCCCGGCTTTCGTCACGCTCTTGGTCATCTTCTGCCTTCTCTGCGTCTTCACGGCGATCGTTTTCATCATCGCCGGGGCTCACGTCGAGGACGCGGCCGAGCACATCAATTTCAAGTTTGAGGAATGGGGAAACCCCTTCCTGTGAATTTCGGGAGCGTGGCGCTCAGGCCTGGCAGTCGTCGCGCCGCTCTCCATCGTTCAGTTTCCGTCTCGGGCGGGCGCTGATCTCCTTCCTGAGTAGCCGTCCGTCTGACGCTCCCAACGTAGACAAGGCGGCAAACATGGCACGGAAAGAAACTCGCCATTCGATGGCGGACACAAAGACAGGGGCAAAAGCAATGTCGGTAGTAGCATTTAGCCTGGATGACGAGACGCGGGCCTACGCTCGCAAGCTCTTCAAACTGCGTGTTGGTGGGTGGGGTGATGAGACGGGTGCGCTGGAAGATTGCGCACGCTGGACCGGCATGTCCCCTCGCGCCTTCAAGCGGCTGAAGGACGGCGAAACGAAGCAGGCATCATCCTTCTTCGCCCGCGCTCGTAAAGCATACCTCGATTACTGCGCCCGGAAGGCGGCGGAACTTCTGGCGGACATCGAGGCCGAAAAAGCGAGGTACGGGAATGTTCGCATTGGAGATTTGGATCAAGAGGTGGAAGCTCTGGTGGCGAAAATCGCTGCAGCTCGCTCCATCAAAATCATCAACAACGAAGGAGCATGACGATGGCCACGGCCGGCAGCAACACGAAGCTCAATGATTCCGAACGGCAGAAGCTGTTTGCCTACCATTTCCGGCGGGAACTGGCGGCGGAAACCAAGCGGCGGGAAGCGGCTGCCGAGAAGACGGCAAACCGTAAGGTTGCCAAGGCCGCCGACCCGACCTTCTCCGGTCAGAAGTTCGACCACTACCTCAAGGCCCACTTCGGCGAAGACGACCAGAAGCCGGTCGATAGGCTGAAGTCTGATCGCGAGAACCTCGAATGGCTCGGGCTCATCCCGTCGACGAGCGGCGGCGATCTGCTTGCCCAGGTCGATCGCGTCGACAAGGAACAGCTTATCCAGGCCAAGGGCTACAAGGCCGGCCTGCTAAACCTGGACCGCCGATCCGGTTACGACGCCGGCAGTGCGGACGACAAGCTCTGGCTGGCTTCGTACGACGCCGGGAAATCCGAATACGAGACCGAGATCCCCGACATCATGGCTCGGATCGAAGCGGCGAGTTCGAAGGAGGAACCGCCTTCGGACGGCGATCCCTTCTCGGAAGCGGCGGAGTAACTGCCAATGTCGAACACCACCAACAAGAACATCGAGGAGCGGACCAGCGTGGAAACGAGCATCAACACGATCGGCTGGGCCATCCTTGTCCAGTCGCTGATCAAGTACGGCGCCTTCATCGTCATTGTCTGGCTGGTGTTGCTGTTCGCCAACGATTGGGTGTTGGCGCTGGTCGCCCGCCACTGATCTCCCTGCAGGCGGCCATCCTCCTCCCGGCCGCCCAACTCCCGAGCGCGAATGCTCGCTCCTTTTTCTCCGGGTGAAGCAATGAACGTCCAACCGAAAATCCAGAGCTTTACGTGCCCGTGCTGCCGAGGGTTCATCGGCGAAGCGGCTCCGATCGAATTGGTCGTGGATAGCCTTGGCCATCCGATCTTCGTGACGCTTCTGACGGAATTGTCGAAGAAGGTCGGCCGAAATGTACGGCGCCAAGCGCTATTAGACGCTTGCTACGCTGACGATGAGGACGGCGGCCCGGACGACGCTCCCCGTGCCTTCCGGGCGAACCTGTCGAAGCTCCGCAAGGCCATAAAGGATTATGGATGGACCGTGGAGTGCGTAGGTGGTCGCGGGCGCGGCAACTACGGCGGCGCATTCTATCGCCTCATCCCGACGGAGGCGCGCCAATGATCATCATGGGCCTCGACCTTGCAACCCGATCCGGCTGGGCTGTCCGCGACAGCGAGCGCCACCGGTCTTCCATCCAGTGCGGCACCTTCTCCGTCAAGGAATACGAGTGGGAGGAGAAATACGCGATCGCCGCGAACCTCTTCTACCGTCTCCTGAAGGACCATAAGCCCGACTTCGTCGCGATCGAGCGGCCGGAGCACGGCGTCCGACAATTCGCCAAGAAGGGCAAGCCTGACCTCACCGGTGAGGAGCGCAACGTGATGACCATCAACCCCGCGGCGCTCCAGCTTACGGGCATCGCTGGGGCAATCATCGGCATCTGCATGATGATGCGCGTCCCATACGGCACCATAGCCGCCACCTCGTGGCGCCCGGTCTACTACGGCAAGGGCGTGAAGCCGGCGCAGGGCAGCGACTGGAAGAAGATGGCGATCGAAGCCTGTGACCGCGAGACCATCAAGCTCCCGGGCAACAAGGAAGAGCAGAAGGACGCGGCCGAAGCTGTCGGCGTCTGCACCTGCTGGCACAAGTGCGACGTGCCTCAGATCGAATGGATGCAGCGCAAGTTCATGGATCTGCGCACTGGCGCGCATCAGGCGAAGCAAGCTAATTACGGCGCGGGAGCGGTGGCATGACTTTCGGGCCGCGACTGAGCCACCTTGCGGCGGGTTTTAGGTCTGCAAATGAGGCAATTAGACCAATCCGATATGTATTTCGACGATATAGGATTGTCTTCAAAATAGAAATTTTCTGCGGCCAACAACCTATCAGCAACTCCTTGCAGATCACGTTCACGAACCAAAGTGGACACCGTGGCCCCCGAGAAATCGCACTTTTCGAAGGTGTTATTTTCCAGAAGGTCCTTCGACACGTACTCAATAGTACAATTCTTAAATGTGCAATTTTCAAAGGAACGAGCTTCTCGGCCGACCTTAGCCCGCGCAACTTCTGTGCCATTCAAGTCGATGCTTTTCATCTCCTTGAAGCGTGCATATGCTATAGGAAGCAACCTACCTCCGTGAATTTCCAGCCCCGAGACACCAACGATTCGGGGACGGGTCGCCCGGGTATTCGATTCATATCAATGAGTATTTTTCTGCTAGAAGTTTGCCCTGCATCCGCTCCCGCTTTCAGCGCTTTGCGGCAGGCAAGGTAGACGTTGCTCTTGCTCTCATTGTCATAGTTTGCCGACACTATATCGGCCAAAATATCCATTGCAGCTATTGCGAACTTTGCGTTCGTGGTGGAGGCGACCGATTGGAGCACCGCGATTCCTGCGAGAATGTGCGACTCTTGTTCTTCGCCCAAAAGCTTCGTCCCATCGATAAGCAGCTTCGCTATGTTTTCTTCGTCTTTTGCATCATTTTGTCTCCGTTGTTGCTTGCTTTGCTCCGACGTAATCTTGCCACGCCAGACGGCGCCACAAAACGTGACGGCAGCCATAGCTCCGAGAAAAACGGCGCGAACGCCTGAGCCACTTTGACGGATTGGTCAGCACCTTCCTGTGCCAACACCGCCAAACCTGCGCAAATGAAAAAATCACGGTTATTGCTGCAGTCAGCTTGGCAACCTGAAACCAATCGTGTGCAGACTTCTCGAAGTCTTCGCGTTGAGGTTCTCCCCACAACTTTCCCAGCATCGCCCACACCCCCGCGTTGTGCCTCGGAGATCGTATCATCTGAGTCGGGCGCCGCTGTCAGCTACTTGTTTTTGGGAGGTAGCATGAACGCCCTATCCAACCGCGACGCCTTCGACCGGATCACAGAGGATGACGCCTTCCAGGCGACGGAACTGTTGCTGGCCTGCATCTTCAACGACAACTCGCTGTTGATCGAATGCGGGCTGGAGCCTGACGACTTCGGCGAGGGCGTCCACCAGATCGCGTTCCGCGAGGCGCTGGCGCTCCACGAGGGTGGGCAGCACGTCAATGCTGTCTCGCTCAAGCCCTTCATGCCCAAGCTGGTCAGTTCGAAGCGGTTCGGCGACGTGACACCGGCGAAATATCTGTCGAACCTCATGATCCTGGGCGCCGATCCCATGGTGCGCCGGAACATCGCCGGCGCGATCGAAGTAATCAAGAGCGTTTCGCTCGGTCGGCAGCTGGCACGCGAGGCCCAAATCGCCGGGGAGATAGCCGCCGAAGGCCACACGCTCCTCACGCTGTCCGACGAGATCGAGCACATGGAGCAACGCCTGAAGGATCTGAAGGCCCGCTTCCGCGAGACGACCTCTATCGCATCGCCCGGATCATCCTACCTCACCATGTTCGAGGCATCGGCCAAGCGCGACGGCGTGCTCGGGGTGCCGATCGCTCTGCCGGAGATCGCCAAGGTGCTGTCGGAGCCCGTGTTCGAAGCCGGCAACCTTTACGGCCTGCTCTCCTCCTCAGGCGAGGGCAAGTCCAGCCTCACGATGCAGCTCATCTACCACGCGGTGAGCCACGGGCACCCGACGCTGTTCCTCTCCTACGACCAGTCCGCCGCCCAATGCGTGCGCCAGATGATCGCCCAGGTCCACGAGATCAGCGTCCGGCAGCAGCGCGAGCCATCCCGCCTCATGACCGACTACGAGCGCGACAAGTGCGTCCTGTTCGCCACCGAGATCAACAGCAAGCCATTCGACATCATCCGCTGCCAGCGGGAAGGGGTGGACAAGCTCGTCGCCTATGCTCGCCGGTTCATCAAGAAGCGCGCCAACGGCAAGACGCCGTTCATCGTCATCGACCATATCGGGAAGGTGAAGCCGAAGAACGATAAGCTCTCGGCGGACAGGATTTCAGGCGAGGTCACGGTCGAGCTCAAGGCATTGGCCGACGAGATCGGCGCCTCCGTGCTCATTCTCAACCAGAGAAACGGCGAGAGTGGCCGCCGGCAGAACCCTCGGCCGATCGCCAAGGACCTTTACGGAGGCGAGGGGGCAAAGGCCGACTACGACGCCATCATGACCCTCTACCGACCTGAGAAATACAAGAAGGAGATGGAGAAGGTCGCCGCCACGAAGCAGGATTTGGCGATCATAAACACGGTCTTCGGATCCGAAATCGAGGGCATCGCCGAGATCGCGTCGATCAAGGTCCGCTTCGGCGACCCGTCGATCGTCGAGACGGTGAAATTCGAGGCTGAATACACCCGCTACGTCTCGCAGAAGCCGAAGCGCCAGCAGGAGGAGATGTTTTGAATGTGGCTGTTTGTCCCGAACACCTCAACATCCTCTCCATCTGCACCGGCGGCGGAGGGCTCGATCTCGGCGTCGAACTGGCAATTCCAAGCACTCGAACAGTCTGCATGGTCGAGAGGAAGCCTTCGCGGTCGCGCAACTGGTATCAGCTATGGAAACGGGCCTCATGGCTCCAGCGCCTATATGGAGCGATGCCAGAACCTTCGACGGCAGAGCATGGCGTGGCGCTGTGGACGGCCTCATTGGGGGCATCCCGTGCCAGCCTCATAGCCTCGCCGGTCGAAAAGGCGGGCAGAACGACGCCCGCGACCTCTGGTCGACAGCCCGTCGCATCATCGTCCAGTCGGGGGCGTGGTTCGTCGTCATCGAAAACGTCGGCGGCATGCTCGCGGCGGGGTCTGACGAAATCGCTGGCGCGCAGCGTGTATTCCGAGACCTTCACAAGCTTGGTTTCGAGGTTGAGGGAGGATTGTTCACGGCGGCAGAAGTCGGCGCGAGCCATCAGCGCGAACGCATTATCATCCTCGCTGTGGCCGACGCCAGCCGCGCAAGAGCCGGGCGGCACCCCGGAGCAGCAGATTGCTCGGTTCGAGAAGAGCAGAGCGAACGGGGTGAATATAGGAAACACCAAGCCCACGGGACTTTCGCTTGTGATCCAGACGTTTCAGGCGTCGGCCAGGCCGACGCCTACAGCGAACGATTGGAAGGGATCGGGACCGACGCTGGAGCGCAAGGACGGACAGATGCGAGGCGATCGGCTGGACTACGCGACGGAGCAGTTGTGGTACACGCCGAACGTCCCGAATGGTGGCCGCACCCTGTCGCAGGACACAAGCCCGACAGGCATCACGAAGGACGGCATCAAGCGGCAGGTCGGTCTGGAGAACCAAGCCAACTGGTGGATGACTCCTCGATCGCACGAGGTGGGCCAATATCAATACAGCCGCGGCGACAAGGACAAGCCGGTACAGACTTTAACCGGACAAGCCTTTTCCCACCCGGACCCGCGGATCTATCCAGTTGGTGCGACACACTCGCATCCGCGCCGGAGCTTGAACCCGCTTTTCGTCGAGTGGCTGATGGGCTGGCCTCCCGGCTGGACATTGCTCGCGTGGACCGACTTCGCATGCTCGGAAACGGAGTTGTTCCGCTTCAAGCAGCGTATGCGCTCCGCACTCTTGTCACTCGGCTTGCCGCGCGAGGCTCCGCCGGCGCAGCTCGCCTTGTTCGGTTGATGGAAGGAATAGAAGCATGAACCACATCGCCGCATATCCCGTACCGGTCCCCGGCGGCTTCAAGGCCATGGTCCGCCTATCCCATAAGGCCCAGCCGTGGCCGTTGATGGAGGGCGACCGCCCCGCGATCTACCCGACATGGGACGCGGCCAAGATCGCCGCCCAGGAGCATGTGATCGACCACATCAACGGCACCATGCGGCGCGATGGCGAGACGATTGCCGTCAGCAAGGCAGAGGCGGTGTTCAACGGTCTCAAGCCCTTCATCCGTCAGAGGGGAAGCAACAGGCGCACGGAAGTCGAGCGGAGGGAGAGGGCATGAGCATCGCAGAACTGATCAGCGAACTGGAGGCGGCCGACGGCCCGAACCGCTGGCTTGATGCGAAGATCGACGCTCTATTCCGCGTCGGCACAGAGAAGATGCGCGGGCAGGGCTACGAGTGGGCGTGGAAGAACTTCCCGACATGGGCTCACAACAAGCATGTCCGCGGTATGTGCGGCGTCCAGCACGAGAACGGTGACCTCGGGTTGATCTGGGACAGTGAACGTCTCACCAGTTCTTTTGACGCAGTCTTGCGTCTCTTGCAGACCGAGTTACCGGGATGGGGAGGGCTTTTCAGCTTAGGATCTGGGGAGAGCATCCACCATGCAGACATCTGGAGCGAACGGCGAGGGATGCAGACATCGGAAGATGATGAAGTCAACCCGCTGGTAGGAGAAGACGCCGACGGCGAGCATTCATCTCCCGCCATCGCCCTCTGCATCGCAATCCTCAAGGCCAAGCAGGCTCAAGAGGTGGCGGCATGACCGATCGGATCTCCTGCTGCGTCCCGTTCTGCCGGCGCACCTGCCGTAACGACAAAGGCTATACGGATTTCCTCTGCCAGAAGCATTGGCCGACGGTCAGCAGGCACCTTCGCCGGAGGCATTCTAAGCTCGATTGGCTCTATCGGCGACGGTTCGGTGAAAACCCGTACTGGCACTACAAAGGCGGCTCACCGGATCGGCTTACGTCGCTGAAACTCGGCGAGCTGTGCCGCAAGGCATGGGATCGCTGCAAAATTCAAGCAATCGAAAGGGCCGCAGGGATATGACCGCCCACGTCCAGCCATCCACATACGAAGACCGCGTCATCTCCCGCGCCAAGGCCGCGAGAGCCGCATGCTACGGCAAGCCGAAGGTGGTGAACATCGCCCAGGCTCTGCGCCTGCCGGCGAACGAGCCTCACGAGCTCGACGATGGGAAGACCTTCCTCACGCCGGTTGATTTCATCCGGTCCCGCTGCGCCGTGCGCTCCATCACCTTGGAGACGATCACGGTGCACAATCGGGCGGCCGCCATCGTGTCCGTCCGAAGCCTGATCATCCGCGAGACCAACCGCCGCTATCCCGACATGTCGATCGCGCAGCTGGCGAAGTACTTCCGCAGGAACCACACCACCATCCTGCATGCCCTCGGACGAATCCCTGAGAAGGCGAAGCGCGTGCAGCATTCGGGTGATCGAGACCGCATGGCTCGGGAGCTTTATGACCAAGGCCTGTCGATCACTGCGATAGCCAAGGAATTGGGCGTCGTGGAAAGCACCGTGAGGGGCATCAGGAAGCGGCACGGCTGGGAGGCGAGGACGGAATGACCACATCCTGCCCGCTCACCCCAAGGCAAGTCGAGTGCGTCAAGCTGGCCGCCGACGGCTATAGCCAGAAGCGGATCGCCCATGCGCTAGGCCTGTCGTTTCACACCGTCAGCATGTACCTGCGGCACGCGCGGGATGTCGTCGGCGCCGGCACAGAGACGGCGCTGGTGGCTATGGCTCTTCGTAGGGGTGGATAACGTGATCGATCCCCGCGTCCAGAGCCTTTGCACGGAATACGGCATCACTATCGTCGACGGCCGAGCCTATCCTGGCATTCGAGAAACGCGGGCCGTCACCACCATGGACAGGATTTTGACCGCAAGGGGAGAGGACCACTTCCGTATGGTGCTCTCGACCGTCGCGGAGACCGAGAACAACCAGGGCTATATCGACAAGCACCTGCTGTGGGCAGTTTCCGACCTCGTCGCAGCCTGTCATTTGGTCGTGGAAGGCCGCCCAATGGAGTGGCTGGAATGCTTCGATGCTGCCCCGGTTGCGGAGTTGCAGTATATTGCGAAGCACCTGCCACACCAGCGTTTTGCACTGGTAGGAATGCTCTACGAGCGGATCGTTCGGAAGTTTGGACCCAACGCCGCCCAAGGCGATCTTTTTGACGACAGACGGAAGGCAGCAGCATGAACAAGACCGAGATCGCAGAGCTTTTCATCAACGCGGCGTGGATCGACGGCCGCCTTCCGATCAATGCCAGGCCGAAGCAGCTCAAGGGTACGTGGATCCCGTTCGTCCACAGCGAGGCCGACGTCAAGTCACGGATCAAGACCGGCATCAGCTTCGGCGACTTCAAGGAACGCCTCCATCGCGACGACAACCCCTTCGAGGAATGGGTGCAGAAGTGGTGGGACGAGGAGAACCAGCGGATCAAGGAAGAGGACATCGCGGCGTGGGAGCGGGCAAACGATCTGATCACGATGGTCGCCGACGAGGGGAACCGCCGCGCCCTATGGGCATGGGCGAAAGCGAAGGTCGGGACGCTCGATGCTCATAAGACCAAGACCCGCGTGACCAAGGTGGGGAAGAAGGGGACCATACCTAAGACGAAGCTGAAGCTCCACAAGTGCACGGCCAGGGACGTCTCCTTCTCCACTTGGTGTCGGGCTGAGGGCATTCACGAAATGACCGGAAGCCGCCGAAAAGACCGGGCGATTGCTGTTATAGAACAGCATCTTGTTCGGGGCAGTTCATCCAATAACGAAACTGGCGATTTTGGGATGTTGCCTGTTGGCCCTGTTTTCGAGCATATTTCAGACATGATCGGAGCCGGATCGGTTAGCGAAGAAGGCCTGCGATCCATCATGGATGACACAGCCTTCAGCCCGATCGGTGTTCTTGAAGCGAGAGATTTTTCTTGGGCAGAGGCGAGAAATGAGATCCGCCGCCAGCGCGAGAAGAGGAAGGCGGCTTGAATAAGAGGCTGTGCCTCAATGGTGCGTCTTCAAGGCTGGGTGCATCCACCGCACGCGGACTGTGACCGTCGCCTACCATAAAGCGGTCCGCCACCGTCGCTTGCATCATTGGTTCTATTGCTACTTCGTTTGGATAACTTGCAACCAAAGCTGGTTTTCTTAAGCTTGTGACGATCCCCAACCGCTTTGGAGGAAACGATGCGGGTCTTAATAATTAGCGTCTTGGGCACCTTGGTTGCGGCACCAGTATTCGGAGCAGATTTCACCTATCAGTGTCCAAGTGATAGCAACACATGTTCGTATGTGAATAAAGCGCCGGAAACAGCTAAGGTAAGAGGTGGCAAAGGGCATACCGCCGATACAAGCGCGGAAATCAAAGCGCCGCCTGATAAATATTTAGCGAACATGAAGGCCAGCATCGTCAGCCAGAATGGAATTAGGCCCAAGTGCGACATTGAGTCTACTAGCGGCGCAACTACTGTTTCCATTCAAGGCATAGACGTTACCTTGTACAAAGGTGCGGTGGTAAGAGCCCACGCAGAGACTGGTTCAGGTGCGCAGGCCGAAGGCAGAACTGCTCACATGCATTGCGGCTTTACCGCGAAGATCGTTGACCGGCCAAAGTGATCGATCGCTGTTTCGCTCCGGTTTAACCGTGGCGCTTTGCAGGCATGTCAGAGAAAATCCCGGGCGCCGCATAGCTAACGAAACCGCAGCCTCGGCGTGCGGTAGAATTTCCAGGCCCGGGACCTGTTAGACGCGGTCGCAGCGAGAATTCATCACTAATAGGGAAGTTGGCTCGATCTACTTCAGCGCGAAGTAGATGAGGGCAATTCCAAGAATGATCGAGCCGCCGACGAGGGCGGGCGCATAGACAAAATCCATGATCGGGCCTCCGGTGTTGCGGCCTACCTAGGGCATCGTGCTCAGACGTCCACCATTTTGGCCCGTAGCCCCATGGTCGCGGCTCCTGGCCATCTTGAATATTTTGCTTCTTCCCTAAATTTCGCGCCGTCAAACGCGCTTGAGGAAGGAGGTAGCGATGGCAAACACCCTTTTTGACAACCCGTTGTTTGTGAAGAGAGCTCGCTATGTTCAAGAGCTCGGCAGCCTGGAAGACGTCTTCGACTTGCTCGATGATTGGCCGGCGGAAAAAGGGATGCGACATACGAGGTGTTGGCGAAGGCGTGCCGAATGGCGTACCAGGGAGTTTTCCCGTTGCCCGCCATCCGGGAAAACGTCCGCCGGTTCTTGATGAAGCAGGGCGTACTCGCAAACATTGACGAAGTACCGCTCATTGCGAAGCGAGCAACCGACCGCAATCTGGGCTCGTGAACGCACCACGATCGGATAACCCTCCCGCACACCCGATAAGGTGAGTCGGGCTAAGGCCCGGTTTGCTTTCCCGTTCGAGAAATGTCTACGACGTTGCCAGAGGTATAAGTGCCGAATTCCTTATATTCTCGGGTGCCTGTGTCCCATTCGTAGACGACAATAGATTTATATTTTCCTCCGCCTAGGAGGCGAGCGACTGAATCCCCAGTTTCCCTAAGTCGTCGAAGGTGGCTTCAGCATCGTGGCGCTTGGCGGAAGTTGGCTCAATCCAGCAGCGGATTAAAAATCGTCCGTGAACCATTCCACCTTCCCAAGGTTAATCCATGCCAGTCCTGAAAAACGCACGGCATGAGAAGTTCGCACAAGCCCTCGCAAAGGGGAAGACGGTCACCGACGCATACACGGCCGCTGGATATAAGGGCGATCGGAGGGCTGCATCTAATTTATGGACAAACGTGGACATCAAGGAGCGGGTGACCGAACTCCAGTCCAAGACCGTCAAAAAGGTCGAGATCACCGCCGACAGCCTCGCTGCAGAGCTTGAGGAGGCGCGGGCACTTGCGCTTACCGAAAAGCAATCGTCGGCTGCTGTCAGCGCCACGATGGGTAAAGCCAAGCTATTCGGCCTCGGGGTCGAAAACCGACGGATGAGCGGCACCATCCAGATCGTCAACATCACCATTGAACAATTGAATGTGCTGACCCGCGATGAACTTGCTCTCCTCGAAGCAGCCTATCCCGTTCTCGAAAAGCTCGGGGTTGTGGGAAGCGATACAGGGGGTCAAAGCGAGGCATGAGGTTGCTGACCTCAAAGGTGGGTGGGAAGAAGAGAAGCGGCGCTGCGCAGCCGATATCGTCTACTGGTTCGACCGGTGGGTCTGGACATACGACCCGCGCCTGGTAGGCAAGCCCGGCGGCGCATACGTTCAATTCAAGCTGTGGCCCAAGCAGCGCGACGTGGTGCTGTGGCTGCTCGATCGCGTGCATGCCGCAGAGGAAGGGCTGATCGAAAAGAGCCGTGATACTGGTGCCACCTACCTGACCGCAGGTGTGGCGCTGCACCAATGGCTGTTCAGTCCGGGCTTCAAAGCCACGTTCGGTTCTCGCAAGGTTGATTACGTCGACAAGAAGGACAACCCGGACAGCATCTTCGCGAAGCTCCGGATCATGATGCGGCGGCTGCCGGTCGAGATGATGCCCGAGGGCTTCAACTGGTCGCAGCACGACAACTACATGCGCATATCCAACCCGGAGGCCGGATCGGTCATATCGGGCGAGGGTGGCGACGACATGGGCCGTGGTGGCCGGTCGTCGGTGTATTTCCTGGATGAAGCGGCGTTCGTCCCCAACGCGGACACGGTTGAGAAGGCGCTATCCGGCAACACCGATTGCGTCATCTGGCTTTCATCCGTCAACGGGATGGGCAACCTCTTCGCCCGCAAGCGGCATTCGATCCTCAAGCCGCACCAGATCATGCGGCTCCACTGGCGGGATGATCCTCGCAAGACGGAAGAGTGGGCTGCGAACAAGCAGGCCAGCTTCTCCGACCCGACCACCTGGGCCAGCGAATACGATATCGACTACAGCGCCTCGGTGGAGGGCATCTGCATCCCCGCGCTGTGGGTGGAAAGCGCCAAGCGGCTTGCCGTACTCGAGCCTCGCCTCAGGCCATCGAACGAGGTGGTGCTAGGCGGTGACGTAGGGGCAGGCAAGGCAAAGTCGGTGGTGGTGCCGCGCCGTGGCCCTGTCGTCGAGGTGCCTCGACCGCGGGGCAGCCCGGACACGACCGAAACAGCGCACTGGATGCTGGACATTGCGAGAGAGCTTGCGGCGCGCCGACTGAACTTCGATGCGCCTGGCGTCGGTGCGGGCGTCTCGCCGACGCTCATGCACAACCCGGTCGCCGGGCTTGAGGTCAACCCGATCAACACCGGTGTGCCTCCGTCGCAGGCCATGTGGCCGGATGGGCGGACCTCGGAAGAAATCTTCGGCAATCAGAAGGCCGAAATCTGGTGGATGTGCCGCACGGCGCTCCAGCGGTCGCATGAGCATGTCCTGTTCCTCGAAGGCAAGGACGAGGGGAAAGAGCATCCGCTGACGGATCTGCTCGCCCTCCCGTCCGGTGACAAAGACAGCGACCAACTCTGCCTTGAAATGTCTCTCGTCAAATGGGAGCGCAACGAACGTGGGAAGATCATGATCGAAAAGAAGGAAGCGTTGAAGCGCCGGGGCATCAATAGCCCTGACTATGCCGACGCGCTCATGCTGACCTTCGTCGAGCCAGCCTATCGCTACGGCATGCTGGACGTCGTCTGATGCTGTTCCTCGACCGCCTGCAGAACTTCATCAGCGGCCTGGGCACCGCCAAGGACAAGAAGGTTGGCACGGTCTTCTCGTTCGAGCCTATCGACCCGGTGCAGCTTGTCGCAATGCACCGCTCGGACTGGATGGCCCGCAAGGTCATCGACATCATCCCGGACGACATGACCCGCGAGTGGCGGGAATGGAAGGCGGATGAAGCGGTCGTCGAGGAAATCGAGAAGGTCGAGCGGGCGCCGCAGATCAATATTCAGGCCAAGGTCAACGAGGCGATGCAGCTTGCGCGCCTTAGGGGCGGTGCGGTGCTCGTTCTCGGGGTGGATAGCGGCAGGCCGGAGGACGAACTTGTCTTGGAGCGTGTGGGCAAGGATGCGCTGAAATACGTGCACGTGCTCGGCCGGGATCAGATCAGCTACACCGATATCGATCGGGATGTGAATTCCCCTTCTATGGCGAGCCGGTCATGTGGCGGGTGTCCAGCAAGAGCGGGATGACGGCCGACTTCCATCCGTCGCGGGTGATCAAGTTCATCGGTGCTCCGATACTCGATAAGACCATGGCCGAGACGGAGGTGTGGGGCGACAGCGTGCTGCAGGTGGTCTATGACGCCGTGCAGAATGCCGCGTCGTCCCAGGGGCACACCGCATCCTTGATTCCGGAGGCCAAGACGGATGTGATCTACATCCCCGGCCTTTCGAAGATCCTGAACAACGAGACGACGCGCCAGCAACTCACAGACCGGTTCAGCTATGCGAACACGATGAAGAGCATGTTCAATATGCTCCTCCTCGAAAGCAGTGGCGTGGCGAATGTCGAGGGCGAGAAGTGGGAACAGAAGACCATCCAGTTCGGCCAGTTCCCCGAATTGCTCAGACAGTTCCTGCAGGTGGCGGCCGGCGCGGCGGATATCCCTCTCGTCCGGTTCCTCCAAGACGCGCCGTCGGGCCTCGGATCGAATGGCGAGGTTACCCTGAAGAACTATTACGACAAGGTCGGTGCTGACCAGCGCAACAAGCTGTCGCCATCGATGTGGCGGTTCGACGAGGTATGCATCCGGTCGGCCACCGGCAAGCGTGATGCGGCGATCTATTACGAATGGGCGCCACTCTACAGCCAGACCGAGAAAGAGCGGGCCGAGGTCTTCAAGACCTATGCCGACGGCGCCCGCGCACTGGTCGGCACTGGGACCGGACAGGAGATCATCACCCGTGAGGCGGTATCCAAGGCCCTGATCAATCGCATCGTCGAGGACGGCAATCTTCCGGGTCTGGCCGAGGCGATCGAGGAATATGGTCTGATCGAGGAACAGGAGCCCTCGGAAGAGGAACTTGCCGCCGCTGCAGCCGCAGCCAACCAGAACCAGCCGCCGGTTAACCAGAGGCAGGCGGCGAACGATGCGGCACCGCGGACGCTCTATGTCCGCCGCGACGTTATCAACCGCGCTGAGATCGTCCGGTGGGCGAAAGAGCAGGGGTTCACGGACATCGTGCCGGATCTACACGTCACGATCGCCTATAGCCGCACTCCCGTCGATTGGTTCGCCATGGGTGAAAGCTGGGCTTCGCGGCTTGAGATCGGAGCAGGTGGCCCGCGCCAGATGGAAGGCTTCGGCCCCGATGGCAAGTACAAGGCGCTACTGTTCACTGCCGTCGAACTGATCTGGCGTCACCGCGAGATCGTCGAGAAGGGCGCCTCGTGGGAGTGGCCGGAATACCAGCCCCACATCAGCATCCAGGTCGGCGGTGATATCGATCTATCCAAGGTCGAGCCATACCAGGGCAAGATCATCCTTGGCCCGGAAATCTTCGAAGAGCTTCGCGAGGACTGATCCATGCAATTCACTGACAGGCTGACGCTCGACGGGGCAATCCGTCGGACGGCTGACGGCTATGGCGTGGTTTCGGCCAAGGTCGCCCGTGGTGGCAATGTTCAGCTTTACCTCGGCTCCGAGGTCGGGATGAGCGACAAGGCCATGGTGCGGGTCTACCGGCCCGATAGCGAGGTGTTCAAGAAGGATGCCATCGCAAGCTATGCCGGCGTTCCGGTGACGATCAACCACCCGAAAAGCGGCGTCTCGGCTGACACATGGAAGGATCTGGCCGTCGGCGAGGTCGGTGACGACGTGCTCCGCGATGGCGAGTTCGTCCGGGTCCCGATGATGCTCCGCGATGCCAAGGCCATCAAGGCGGTCGAGGACGGCAAGCGTGAGCTCTCCATGGGCTACAGCGCCGAGATCACGTTTGCCGACGGCGTGACGCCCAAGGGCGAGGCATTCGACGCCATCATGTCTGATTTCAAGATGAACCACGTTGCGATCGTCGATCAGGCGCGCGGCGGGCAAGAGCTTCGCATCGGTGACGGTGCGGAAAGGTGGGGCGCAACGCCCTTGATCGAAGATGCAACGAAAGGAACACGGTCAATGACGACCCGAACCATCATTGTTGACGGCCTGTCGGTCGAATTGACCGATAAGGACGCGCAGATCGTGCAGCGCGCAATAGATGCGCTCACGAAACAGGTTGCCGACATCAAGGCATCCAAAGACACCCAAATCGACGACCTCTGCAAAAAGGTCGAGGCCAAAGACGAGGAAATCGGCACACTCAAGGTGGAAAACCAGAAGCTGAAAGACGCGGCCGTTAAACCGGAAGACCTTCGCGCCATGATGAAGGACCGGCTCACCATCGAGAAGACTGCGGCGACGCTCGTCTCCAACCTTCAGATGGATGCTCTCTCGGACGCCGATATCCGTCGCGCGGTAGTAAAGGCCAAGCTCGGCGACGAGATGGTCAAGGACGCCTCCGATGCGGAAATCACCGGCATGTTCAAGGCGATCGCCAAGGACGTGAAGACGGCCGATCCGTTCGCCTCCGTCGTCAAGGATGGCCTCAAGCAGGCCGACCCCAGCAATTCCAACGCCGCTCATTCCGCCATGGTCAGTGACATGTCCACGGCATGGATGAATCAGAACAAGGGAGCCGCATAATGCCTGCTGTTCAGACCACTTACGCTGCCCAGCACGCGCGCTGGGTCGAGGGCATGGTCCTCAACATGGAGCCGAACGTCATCGTTACCCGCCTGGCGGAAGACGTTGAGGGCATCGGCTTCGGCAAGGTCGGGGTGCAGGGCACTGCCGACAACCAGGTCGTGGACCCGAAGCCACGGTCAAGTTCGTCGGCATCGCCGTCCTCGACACGACCCGCCCCACCGGCAAGTACGAGCAGTATGACAATGTCGCCCTCATGAAGAAGGGCGTCATCGTCGTGCAGGCCTCCGTCGCTGTCGCCGTAGGTGATCCGGTCTATTACGTGCCGGCCACCGGCGTTCTGACGAACGTCTCGACCTCCAATACACTCATCGCAGGCGCGCAGTGGGATACCAGCACCGCAGGTGCCGGTCTCGCCGCTCTTCGTCTCGGCTAACAGGAGCGCTCCACAATGAACGCACACATCATGCAGGACGCTCAGCAGGTCGCGATGAGCTTCCTCATCCGTCAGGCCTCGCTGATCGAGCCTACCGTCTACGCGATCCGGTATCAGGACATCCAGTATGCCCAGCTGATCCCGGTCGATACCTCGGCGCCGGAGTGGATTCAGTCCGTCACCTACTTCTCGATGGATGCCGTCGGCCAGGCTCAGTGGTTCAACGGTAATGCCCACGACGTCCCGAAAGTCGAACTGACCCGCGAGAAGTTCGAGACGACTGTCAGCATGGCGGCCATCGGCTACGGGTACAATCTCGAAGAGCTCGGCACCGCCCAGCTGCTCGGGATGAACCTCTCCGCCGACAAGGCCTCCACCGCGCGCCGCGTGGCCGAAGAGAAGATCGACACCGTTGCCTTCGTCGGGGATGCCGCCAAGGGCTATACCGGCCTGGTCAACTCCGCGACGCCGACGGCCACCACGGCGCCGGCAGACGGTACGGGCTCCGCCACGACCTTCGCCAGCAAGACGCCGGATCAGATCCTCCGCGACATCAACGGTCAGCTCACCGGCATCTTCACCGGCACGCTTGGCGCTGAAATCGCGGATACGATCCTGCTGCCGTATGCGGTCCTGCTGGATCTCTCCACCCGGCGTATCGACGCTGTCAACCAGACCACGATCCTGGATTGGCTCCAGCGGAACAACATCTACACGTTGACCACTGGCCAGCCGCTGACCATCCGCGGCGTGTTCGGCTACCTCGATACGGCGGGCGCCTCCAGCACCAAGCGCATGGTGGCATACCGTCGTTCGCCGGAAGTGCTGAAGATGCACATCCCCATGCCGTTCCGGTTCCTGCCGGCCTGGCAGACCGGACCTATCAAGTTCGATGTGCCGGGCATCTTCCGAGTTGGCGGAGTCGATATCCGCCGGCCGAAGTCTGTCCGCTACCTCGATGGCATCTGAGGAGGATCAGCCATGAAGATCACCAACACCCAGCCGGGCCCGCGCGGCATCAACACCATCAAGGGCCCGGTTCTCGTCGATCCCAAGGAGACGGTCGAGGCCGAGATCTATGAACGTGAAAAGCAGCACATTGAGGCTGCCGGCTGGTTCAAGGTCTCGGGAGAATACACGGCCAACCCGCCTGATAAAGATCAGCCGGGCAAGGTTGCAAGCCCGGACAATTCGGCGGAACTCGACGAGCCTCAGAAGCAGCTCGCCGCCAAGGACGCCGAACTCGAAAGGCTCAAGGCCGACAAGCAGCCGACCGAGCGTGACGAGCTCAAGAAGCAGGCCGAAGAGCTGAAGCTGGAATATCCCGGCAACATCTCGAACGCCAAGCTCAAGGAGCTGATCGACGCCAAGCTCGCCGAGCCGCCGGCCGGTCAGTAACCAACCAGACCCGGCGGGCAACTGCCGGGCTCACTTCCTCCCAAGGAGAATCACATGGCCGGTTATGGTGACAACGCAGGCTTTACCGCTTACGCCGAAGCCGCCGGCTATGTCGTTCCTGACGGGACGACCGCTCCCCAGATAACCGCAGCACGTCAGCGCGGCTCTATGGTGATCGATCGGTATGAGAAACATTTCAACGGGCGCCGCACGGGTGGGTTTGCCCAAGAGCGGGCTTGGCCCCGCGTGTTGGCGACAACCTATTGGGGGAAGCAATCCCGCCTGATACTGTTCCAGAGGCCATCATCAATGCCTCTTATGAAGCAGCCTTTTTGGAGTTGACCAACCCGGGCAGCCTATCGCCGGTGGTGACGGGCTCGGCGACAGTGAAGCGTGAGAAGATCGGCCAGTTGGAGGTCGAATACTCGACATCCTCGTCAACCAGCGTTGCCGACATGGTTGCCCTGGCCACGCCCGTGGTCACGGCGATCGAGGGACTGCTGTGGCCGTTCCTGATGCCGTGTCTGCCTGGGATATTGGTGGTTTAAGTCCGGCGGGCGCGGAAGATGCGCTTCCAGATGGTGCCGCCCAGATATTTATTGAAGACGACGAAGTAGGCCACGATCAGCGCAAAGAGCAGGAGTGCTGAACCGCCAGTCAGGTTAAAGCCTGACTCGGTCTTCCCGCCAAAGATTGTCGCGACCAACAGGCCGAACACCCAAAACGCCGTGAAGAAATCGAAGATCGCCGCCAAGACGATACGCCACGTAGCCGGCTGCGGCCGGGTCTCAGTTGTAGCTTCCATAGACGATGCCCCTTTTTCCCCTAAGGCTTGAGCTTATGGGTGCCCTTCCGATTCTGCAATTGGGATAACCGATGGCCAACCCAGTCTATGCCCGCCTGCAGGCCACCGCGAGCCGCCTGATAGAGAAATACGGCCAGCAGGGCACCGTAACGCGCATAACGCCTCCCGACACTGTCGAAGGTGGTGACGGCACGGAAACCGCATACCCGGCCAAGCTCGTGCCGATGACCTACGACCAGCGCTACATCGACGGAACGAACATCACGACTGCGGATCGGCAGGTCTACATCTCGTCCGTAGGCCTCGCGATCGTGCCGGTTCCGGGCGACATCGTCACCACCGGCGGCGTGACCTATCACATCATTGCTGGGGACCCGAATAACTACGACGGCATCACGAATGTCGTCTTCATCGTCCAAGGAAGGATTGCGCCATGACCAAAGTGCTTCTGCATCGCTCCTACAAGGCCCGTAAGCCTGGTGTGATCCTCGACATCCCGCAGGGGAGGCCGATAGCCTCGTCACGTTGGGCCTCGGCGAGATCCTGAAGGATGAGAAGCCCAAGGCAGAGCCCGCGCGCAAGGGCGAGAAGGCCGCCACGGCTGATTAATGGCCACCCTTCGCCAGCAGCTCCTTGAGCTGATCGAAAAGCTCGCCCCTGACGTCCAGAAGGCGTTCACGGAGTCGGTTGACGACATTAAGTCCGAGATCGTCTTGCGCGAAGTCGTCGAGCGGCTGGAGAGGCGAGACATCGAAGGAGCGATCCAGGCGCTGCATATCCAACCCTCGGCGTTTGGCAGGCTCGGCGAGGCGATACGGCAGGCATTCAATGCTGGTGGCTCACTCGTGGCCAATGCCATGCCAAGGCTGTCCGATCTCCTCGGCGCTCGCGTCGTCTGGCGCTGGAACGTCAGCAACCAGCGGGCTGAAGCAAACATCCGAGAGCTTTCCTCGTCGCTCATCACCAACGTGACGGAGAGCACGATCGAGGCCGCCCGCGAGACCATCGTCTCCGGATATTCGCAAGGGCAGGGGCCAAACTCGATCGCTCTCGACCTCGTCGGCCGCAAGAGCGCGGTGACCGGCCAGCGGGAAGGCGGCGTCATCGGCCTCAATGGGCCGCAGGCAGAGCTTATCGCGCGGACAAGGATCAACCTCCTGTCCGGCGATCCGGCGCTGATGAAGAAGTACCTGGGCCTGAAGACGCGAGACAAGCGACTGGACGGCGCCGTGAAGCGAGCAATGGCCGCTGGAAAGCCGTTGGACGCCGACACGCTCAACAAAGTGCTGATGCGCCTCCGAGACCGCAATCTTCGCCTCAGAGGCGAGACGGTGGCGAGGACCGAGACAATGACATCGGTGATGGCCGCGAAGCACGAAGCTTATCAGCAGGGCCTCGATGCGGCCGGCAGGGATGCCAGCCTCGTCACCCGGAAATGGCGATCGGCCGGCGACGATCGGGTCCGCCACACTCACACGGTGCTGAACGGTCAGGAGGTGCACGGCATGGATCTGGCCTTCATGTCACCGTCAGGTGCGATGCTTCGGTATCCTGGGGATACAAGCATGGGTGCCGGCGCAGGTGAGATCATCAACTGCCGGTGCGACGTCGATTACAGGTTCGACTTCGCCGAAGCCTTTGCCCGATCGCGAGGGCGGTAATGGGCTTCGCGGCGCAGATATCCGAATGGGCGCAGCAGACGGAAGGGGCGCTTGAGGCCATCTTTCACGCTTCTGCGCAGGAAGTTTACAACGCGGTGAGGCTGTCGGTTCACGAGGGCGGACGGATGCCGGTCAAAACTGGCAACCTGAGACGGTCCTTCCTCGCGTCAACCACTGCCATGCCGTCGATCAAGGAGAGCGCAGAGACGTTCTCGGACATGGGCAGCGCATCGGAACTGGTGATCGCCGGAGCGGCGCTCGGCTCGACCGTCTACATCGGCGCCCAGGCGGCCTATGCGGCGCGGCTCAATTACGGGTTCGTCGGCGAGGACTCGCTCGGCAGGACCTACAACCAGACGGGATATGGCTTCATCGAAGCGGTCTCGCAACGCTGGCCACAAATCGTGGCAGCCGAAGAGGCTAAGGTTCGCGGTCGCTTTGAAGCGGGTCCCGCCCCTCGGTCATGATCAGCAATGCCTTTTGCAGGATATCGAGGTTGCGGATCGCGGTCTCAAGGATCTGTTGGCCTTCCGCGGTCAGCACGGTCTTGTTCAGCAGCAGCGATAGCGCGGCATGCAGAAGGTCGTACACCTCTTCGTCGCTAAGCGGTTTATCGGCCATAGGAGACGGATAGCAGATGGCCGATAGCGTTGAAAAGAAGATTTACCAGGCGCTGTTGATCGCGGCCCAAGCGGTGACATTGCCGGCGGGTGTGCAGCGGGCCGACCCAGGCGTCCCCTTCACGCCAACGGCCACCACGAAATTTGTCAGCATCGAGATCCATTTCAATCGATCGATCGAGACAGACCTGACGCTGGCGATGGACCCGATCCGGCAAGGCTTCATGCGGACGAACGTCATGTGGCCGAAGGGTCAGGCGATCGTCGATGGATACGAGCCTCGCCGGGAAGCTCCGGGAAGCCTTCCGCCGAGGCACAAAGCTATTTCGCATCGACACGCAAGTCCGCATCGATGAGGACCCGGAGATCGGCGTCCTCGTCACCGGGGATACCCATCACAACATCCCGGTCACCATCCGGTGGAATTGCCAGCCCCAAGTTCCGGCCTGATTGGCCTGCCGTCCCCTTCGCGCCTTCGGCAAGCGCAATCAGACATGAGAGGAAGCCACCATGCAGCTCTATCCTGTTGCTGGGTCGAAGATCTATATCGGCCCGGCCGTGACCAGCGTGCCCGACGACGAGGATATCGACGTTACCGACTTCGCATCGATTTCGTGGACCGAGATCGATGGTTGGCAGACCATGGGCGCGATTGGTGACAGCAAGGCGCTGATCACTGAGTCCGCGATCAATCGCGGTCGTGACATCAAGGCTGGCGGCACCAAGAACGCCGGATCGATGCAGAACCAGTTCCTTGTTCTCCCCGACGACGATGGCCAGATCGCCCTGATCGCCGCTGAGAGTACGAACTTCAACTATCCGTTCCGGGTCATCCATGATGATGCGCTTCCGGCGCTTACCGCTGTTGTCACCATGACGATCGCCACCCCGGCGTTATCACGTGGACCGGCCATACTTTGGTGGCTGGCAACAAGGTGAAATTTAGCACCACCGGGGCACTTCCCACCGGCCTGACGGCCGGGGTGACCTATTACGTCGTCAACCCGGCATCGAACACCTTCAGCGTGGCGGCAACCCCTGGCGGCGCGGCAATCACGACGAGCGGTTCGCAGTCTGGTGTGCATACGGCCGTGACAGTCCCGACCGGCGCAACCAAGCTCTTCTATGCAATCGTCATGGGTTCGCCGGAGCAGGGCGGTGGTGCCAACACTGCCCGTCTCGTCTCGACCACCCTCGAAATCAACTCGGCTATCCTTCGCATCCCCGCGACTGCAGCCTAACGTCTGGTGACCAATGCCAACTGAAAACCACAGCGCAGAACCGGACTTCATCGATTTCGGCCTCTTCGACACCAACCTCCGCCTTCAGGAGGAGGGGATCGCTGTCGATATCGCCGGCCCGGATAACAAGCCGTCTGGTCTGCTGATCACCATCTGTGGCCCGGACAGCACCCGGGCGCAGGCGGCGTCGCTCGCCCTACAGAAAGAGATCGAACAGGAGGCAGCGAAGGAGGGGAATGCCGATATCGACAGCCCAGAAGCGCAGCGCCGCCGGCAGATCTCCTATCTCGCCAAGATCACCAAGGGATGGAACAAGCTCCCGATGGTCGATGGCGAGCGCCTGTCTTTCTCGGAAGAGAATGCGGTCAGGCTCTACACGAAATACCCGATCATCGAGAACCAGGTCCGGTTCAAGGCGGACCGCCGCGGGTCTTTTATCGCAAGCTGATCGTCAAGCTCGACCGAGCCCTCGTTGATCACCAAAGGCAAGAAGCCGCGCATCCCGGTCGCCGGGCGGCACGTCTGGGAATGGTTCTGGAAGCTGGACCGGACGCGGGAGGGGACGGGCTACGGCATCAATCCCCTCCAACCTGCCCAGATCGAGGCGTGGATGCGATTGCGGCGGATCATACCGCAGGCATGGCACCTGGACGCGCTCGACAAGATGGATGCGACCCGGATGCGCGTCTATTTCGAGAAGAAGGACGACAAGGAACCTGATGAGCAGGTTTCGACCCGTCCGCTGACATCCCGCCTATTCGACGCCCTTTTCCCTTCCAAGAGGTAACCTCACGTGACAGTCGCCAAGCTCGGTTACGAGATCGACAGCTCGCCGATGGCGGCTGCGACTGCGGCGCACGAGAAGTTTGTCTCGTCTGCCTCCAAGGTGGAGCAGGCGGCAACGCGTGTCAGCGGCGCCGGCACGCGTATGTCGCGCGGGTTCGCCGATCTCAATCCGGTCTTGGACAAGATCGTCGGCTCGCTCGGTCGCCTTGAAGGCATTGCGACCTCGATCGACAAGCGCCTCGACATGATGGCGCAGGCTGCCGGTCGGGCATCCAAGGCCAACCAGGTTTTGGATCGATCAGCGATCGAGGCGAGCACCGCCTACAAGCAGCTCGAGGCGTCATTGAACGCTGTCACGGCTGCGCAGAAGAAGGAGACGCCAGCCTCGCCACGTCACTGTCGGCGATCGAGAAGCAGAGGGAGGCGATTGCCCGGCTGAATGCGGAACTGCAGAAGCTTCGCGCCGCGCCGCCCGTGCCCGGCAATCCGCGCTCGCCCGCGAACAACAACGGAAATCAGGGCAACGTCGGCAACATCGCTGCCCAGTTCTTTGATATCGGCACGACAGCCGCCTTCATGAACCCGGCGACGGTTGCCATCCAGCAGGGTCCGCAGCTTGCGCAGGCCTTCGCCGGGCAGTCCACGAAGCAGGCGATGGCCGGTCTCGCTGGTGGCCTTGCAGCGATCGTCAGCCCACTCTCCTCGTTGCCATCGGCCTGACCGGCGCAGCGGCGGCGGCTATCTCGTACGGCGTCAGCGCCCTGACCGCGAGCGACGACACCAAGAAGCTCGAAGTCGCGATGGAGCGTCACGACGGCATCATGAAGCGGCTGGAGGAGCGATACGGCTCCCTGATCGACAAGGTGAAGGGCTACGGCGTCGAAAGCACCCGCATGCTCTCGATCGAGGCCGGCTCAGATATCCGTGGCCTACGCAATGCGAACAAGATCACCGGCGAGGAATTCTTCTCCGGCGTTGGTACCCAGACCCGTGGCGGCTATGTCGCCGACAATTCGATGTTCGGCTCCGGCTTCATGGCGTTCAACGAAGCCATCACCAAGCTTCGGAACGAGTTCAAGGCTGGCCGTCCCGATTTCGAAGCCTTCTACGACAGCATCTACAAGACGGCCCAGACCGATCCGGCATATGCGAAGAAGGCGGACGAGCTCGCGAAGCTGGTCGCGCAATTCCGCGAAGGCAGCCGCGCCCTTGAGGAAATGGAGCGCATCCAGCGCCGGCTCTTCGACGACATCGGCCCGAACGGCATGTTGCTGTCGCAGGGTGCGACCAATCGGGACGATGCGGGCAACCTCGCCCTGTTCGAATCCCGTCAGGCCGTGGCCGCCCGCCGGCAGCGTCAGGGCTTCGACGCCCAGATATATGGTATCGGCGCCCGCACCCCGCAGGAGCGAGCCGAAGCAGCCCGCCGCAGTGCTGCGGCACAATATGACGATTCCGAAACCGGGACGCAGCGCAAGACCAGGATCGAGCAGGCCGGCATGCTGGCGCTCGCCCAGGCAGAGAAGCAGCTTTCGGATGCTCAACGCGACCGGGCACTTAACCTCGACAAGATCCTGCAGGACCAGCAGTCCGAAATCGACCTGATCGGCAAGACCGGTGGCGCGGCTGTCGCACTGCGCAAGGAATACGAGCTCACCTCCGCTCTCCGCCTCGAAGCGGCCCGTCAGGGCATCGACGTTGATCAAAAGGAACTCGACCTTATCAAGGAACGGGCGGCGGCGCTCGGCGAGCTGACGGACCGCTATAACCAGCAGAAGTTCACCTTCGAGATGAATCAACAGGCCGGCGATGCTCGTCTGTCGCCGCGCGATCGGCAGATCACGACCACGCTACGCCAGTATGGCCTTCCCGAAGACCTCGGCGGCGCCAACGCTTCCAAGATCGGCCAGCAACTCGACTGGTCCGAGAGCAAGGATATGTTCAAGGGCTTCTTCTCAAGCTTCGAGGCGGCAGCTTGGGAGAACGGCGGCAAGATCGGGGATGCGCTCGGCAAGGCCGCGTTGAACTCGCTTCAGAAGACGACTGAGAAGCTCTGGGACAACATCTTCGATCGCCTCGCCACTGGTCTGGCTGACGTCCTGATGGGCGCCCGTGGCGGCAATACGGGCTCGGGTGTGGGTGGAGCCATCGGCTCGGTTGCTGCCGCGCTCGGCGGTCGGGCTGCGAATGACAATCGGGCGCCGGTCATCCCGGTCACCCGTTCTGCGCTGCCGGATATCGGCGCCAGCACGGACATCGCCTCCTACATCGCAAAGGCAGCCTCAGCGCGCGGTATTGACCCCGCGATTGCCCTGAAGGTCGCAAAGTCGGAAGGCGGCGTGAATAGCTGGAACCTCCAGTCGAGCTACGTCAAGAACGGGGTTCAGGAACCATCGTTCGGGCCTTTCCAGCTCTACAAGGGTGGCGGCCTCGGCAATGACTTCCAGCGCAAGACGGGTATGGACCCGGCGCTTGCCTCCAGCGGACCGGCTGGCGTGGACTTCGCGCTCGATCACGCCTCCAAGAACGGTTGGGGCGCCTGGTATGGCGCGGCGAAGGTCGGCGTCGGCAAGTGGGATGGGATCGGCGGGAGCGGAGCGGCTGATGCGGTCAACAAGCTCGCTGAGTCCGCCGGTGCGGCAACCAAGGGTCTCGACACGTTCGGCGGCGGTCTGGGCAAGCTCGGTCAATCTCTCTCCACCAGCTTCTTCCCGGCAGCACCATCGGCTCCCTCCGGGGGCGGTGGCGGTTTGTTCTCGTGGCTTGGAGGCCTCTTCGGCGGCGGTGGTGGCAACCTTTCGAAATATGCTGGTGGGATCGGCCTCTATGCCGACGGCACGAACTATGCGCCCGGCGGCATGGCCGTCGTCGGCGAGCGCGGCCCGGAGCCTGGTCGATCTTCCACAGGGCTCCAAGGTGTTCAACACCAACAAGAGCGCGCAGATGATGGCCGGCGCTGGCAATGACAATGGCGGCGGTGTCGCCGGCATCCGCGTATTCGTCGATCAGGATGGCAACTGGCAGGCTAAGGTCGAGAGCATAGCCGCCCGCACGTCGCAGCGGTCCAATCAGGCCGGTCTCGCCGACCAGCAAGAACAGATGCGCCGCGGCGGCTTCGGCGACATGCAGCGCCGCTATGCGAACCAGAAGGGCTGATCGTGTCTCGATACCTCAATCAGCCCACGCTCTATGTGGACTTCCTTCGCCCGTCGCGGATGAGCTTCGACAACCCGGGCAATGGGATCGGTGGCGGACGCAATGCCTATGGGGAATCGGTTTCGACCGACTTCTCCGGTGGGGGCATCATCACCGGCACTTACGACCGCTGCGTGATCTTCGGTCGGGACTACGGCGACGACGAGCGCCACGAATACATCAACCAACTCGGCGCTCGCTTGAACGGCGGGTTTCGTTTCATCAATGTCCCGATCGTCAACGACGGCATCGGGCCGTTCCCGGTGATCAATGGCAAGCGCCGGCCGATCATCAAGGGTATCCAGCACTCCGACGGGTCTTTCTTCTCGGACAGTTCCGGCTACAGCCAGGCGACGGTTTGGTCGAAGCTGCTGGCGAACGCACCACTGAACGCCGGCCAGATCAGCCTTCGCATCTATGGCGCCTCGCGTGACCTCCGTTGGTCCGACTGGTTCTCTATCTACCACGACCAGAACGGCGATCAGTCGAAGGGCTGGCGCGCCTATCGGTATTGGGAAAGCGACAAGACCGACGAAGGAAGCGAGACCGTCGAAGGTGTCGATCTCACCTTCAAGGACTACACCCTCGGCATCGTTCCGCCTCTTCGCGAAGCAACGGTCGCGGGCACCCGCATCGAGTTCGCCCGGCCTACCTGCGTCATGAAGCTGCCAGACGGGGTGACCCTGCCGTTCTCATACGACGGCTACTACC
Organism: Neorhizobium sp. EC2-8; assembly: GCA_045291535.1. Classification (GTDB taxonomy): domain Bacteria; phylum Pseudomonadota; class Alphaproteobacteria; order Rhizobiales; family Rhizobiaceae; genus Neorhizobium. The sequence continues at coordinate 947,971 of CP147996.1, forward strand.
AGTCCAGACCGACCCTGCAGTTCACGGAAGCCTTCTAACCCATGGGATATGTTCCTGACGCGGTTGTCGAGCGATTGGGCTCCAGCAACCAGGTCGGCATCTTCCTGCTCGTGAACACCGACCCGGCGCTGCACCTGTATTTCGGCGCCAACGACATACCGGCAAATTTTGACGGCATCGATCCGGATGGCACGGTCTACCTCGGCGGCGGGCGTCTCAACGGCATCCCGACGCTCGAGGTGCTGGTCAACGGCACGGCCGATAGCGTCCAGTTCACCATGTCTGGCGTCGATCCGGCCACGGGAACGAAGGTGCTCGACAGCATCCCGGAAGTCCGCGGCGCCGACATCATGCTCGGCCTGACGACCTTGGATGACTATTACCAGCCGATGACCAACCCGGTTCCGATCTGGTCCGGCATAGCTTCGCACGTCAGCGAGGCGAGCGGTGTCGTGATGGCTGGGGAAAAGCCGATCCTTGATCTCGCCCTGTCGGCCGTCGCTGGCGAGGCGACCAGATCTCGGGCCGCTCGCGTCTTGTGGTCATCTGCCCATCAGAAGGCGCTCTCGCCGACCGACAAATTCTGTGACGAGACGTCCCGCCTTTCGCGCGGCGTCAATCCTACCTGGGGCCTCGGCTACTGATCATGGACATCCACGAATTCATTCACCTGCCGCATCGGTTCATGTGGGGCGGGGACGGGAAGCCGCATCCGGCGGATCCGCAGGGCAGGGTCTATAACGACTGCACCACGATCTGCGCCTCGTGGGTGGAGGTCCTGACTGGAGTTGACACGGCTGCTGATCTTCGTGGCACCTATCGCACGGCAGATGGCGCACATGCCATCATAGCTGCCGCCGGCGGGCATGTGGCCTTCATGCAGGCTCGGCTTGGCCCGCTGGGGTTCAAGCGCGTCCAGAACCCGATCGACGGCGATGTCGGCTGCGTCCGCGCGCCGTCTGGCATGGAAGGTGCGTTCTCGGAGGTTGGCGCCATCCGTTTCGGGCCACTGTGGGCCTCGCTGGGGCCGATGGGCATCGTCGCGAAGCCGCTGGAGACCATCGCCGCCTGGAGGCTCGGTGGATGAGCCTCCGCAAGGATTACGAAAACCTGCCGAGCCTGGAGACCATTGTCCGGGTTCAGCAATGGGACTTCTATTCGAGCGTCAGCATCCCGGCCGTCGCACGCGATCCGATTTTTACTCCGCTGTTCACGGCCATCCTCGGCTCCGGCGGCTTCACGATCGGCAGCGCGTTCATCAGCTATGCCTCGATCGCCACCGCCATCGCGACTACGGCCCTGACGATCGGCCTGCAAGCCCTTATGGCGCCGAAACCGCCAAAGGCGGAGGATGGGAAGTTCCCCTCCGCCAACCAATCCCGTACCGCATATGGGGTGTGGGGCGAAACCGGACAGCCGGCGCCTTCATGTTGTGGGAGACCAACGGGGTAAATCTTATCGCTGTCCAGGCGATCCGAGCTCATAGGATCAAGTCATTCAATCGCTTTTGGCTGCACGATGATGAGGTATCGGTACCGCCGGGAGGCGGTGTCGCGTCGTCCGGATCTGAGCGGTACGGGGGCAATGTTGGGGTCCAGTATCGCATCGGCCTCCCTGTCGAGACCGCATACCCGTTTGTGGTCGACTCCTTCTCGGGCGCTGGGTTGTGGTCAAATGACCATCGCGGCGACGGTCAGGCATCGATCGCGATGTATGCCTCCGCAACGCGGCAAAAAGACCAGAACAAGATGTTCCCCTATGGGGCGCCCATGCTGTCGGTTGAAACCGACGATGCGGCATGTTGGGACCCACGCGATCCGGCCCAGGATCCAGACGACCCGACCACTTGGGAATGGACGCAGAATACCGCTCTCCACATCATCTGGTGGCTGTGCTTCAGCGAGTTCGGCTTCAGGCTCGACTATCACAAGGCCATCCTTCCTGTGCTCGATCTTTGGATCGAGGAGGCGGAGCATCTGCGATGAGCCGGTGACGCTTGCCGGCGGCGGGACAGAGAAACGCTATGAGAGCAACGTCTGGGACACAACCGAGAATGACCCAAAGGCAGCGCTGAACGCTCTGCTGGCCGCCTGTGACGGCCATCTGGTCAATCGCGGCGACGGCGCTCGCATCCTGACTGTCGGGAAGTTCCGGGAGAGCCGCTGCGTCACGCTGACGGACCGCAATATCGTCGGTCACCGGATCGATTACGACGTCCTGTTCGAGGATGAGATCAACCGGCTGGTGCCGAAGTTCAACTATCCGGCGACCGACTACACGACCACGGACACGGATTTCTTCGAAGATGCCGCAGCGCAGATCAAGGCGGGCCGCATCCTGGCGGCCGAGGCCGATTACCGCGCCGTCCAGCAATGGCGGCAGGCCCGGCGGCTTGGGAAGCGCGAATGGCTACGGGCGCGGGAGAAGGCGAGGGGCAGCTCGATATCCGCCTCTCCGGCATCAATGCGATTTATGCCCGCTGGGTACGCATGGAAACGCCGATCCGTCTGCCGAAGCTCAACGGCAAGATCATCGAAAACCGTCGGTCGATCCTCGCTATCACCAAGGGCGGCTTCACCATGGACATGATCAAGCATCCCGATGACATCGATGCCTGGAACCCATTCGTGGACGAGGGGCAGCAGCCACCGGTTCCCGGCACGCCGAACGTGGCTGGGGTGGTAACGCCCGTCATCAATCTCGTGCAGGCCCGGTCGAACTCAGGCTCGGTCTATCTCCGGGTCGTGATCATCGATCCGGTGGACGCCAGTCTCACTCCTACGGTTCATTACCGGCTCGCTGACAACGGGGCAGGAAACCCCGGCGCATGGGTGGAACAGCAATTTTCGGACGCCGCGCCGTCCGGCGGGTTCGTCGAGCTGAATACCAATGTTGTCCCTGCCGGGCAGGCACTTGAGGTCCAAGTGGCGTTCATCTCGTCGCAAGGGGCCTACGGCAACTGGTCCGTTACGGCGAACATCACCTCGACGGTTGACGCCGTCGCGCCAGGTACACCGACGAACATGACTGCCCCCAATAGCGTGACGACAGTCCCTGTCAGCGCGAAGGCCGCCAACGACAACACCCGTTATCTGGTCTTCAAACGGGGCACCACGGGGCAAACCTTCGCCGCCGCTACCCAGATCGGGCGCTACGCAGTCACGGCAAACCAGGCGATCTCGTTCAATGACTCGCCCGGTGCCGGGACGTGGAAATACTGGTGCGGCGCTGAGAACATCTCGGGGTCGCTTCTGTCGCACAGGCTTCGGCAACCGCGGTTGTGACGTAACTATACCGAAACACACATCTCAAACCGACTCTGGCCATAAGCCCGGGCGATTTATGGAGTCATCAATGGCGATCATCACTCCCAACGCCGCTACTGTCTGGGCGGATGGGCCTTCTGGGAACCCTCATGAGCCGGACAAGGCACAAGTTCGCGCATGGGGGAAAAAGATTGAAGCGTCCCTTCCGGCACTGATGATCTACGACACGGTTGTTGGGATGGCCGATATCGCTGTCCCTTCTGATATTCACACAATCACCATCAACGGCCGCAACGAGGCTGGAGACGGTGATGATGGGATGTACGTCGATACCGATACAGGGAGCGACGATACGTTCGAGAGCGCCGATGGTCGGACGTGGTATCGGGCAGACTCGAAGGCAAACACCGCCCTACAGCCGGCGGACAATTTTGTCAGCCGCGCCGGCAACTACATTGGAGTAGGGCAGCAGGCGAATTTCGACGGTTTCGGGAAAGGTGGCGTCTACCTCGGCGGGGGCCATGAGGGGGACTTGTTCGGCCGTGGCTGGGGTACGTATTTGACCCTCGACGGCTTAAGGAATTGGGTAGCCGTACAAGCTAACAAACCATACAACCCAACTGAATTTATCGTCTACGGTTCGTCTGCACAAGGATACGCGCAGTGCGTGATCGGCGGCGGTACAATCACAAAGCTTTATGGCTCCAACTTCAGTTCAGATTTCGTTGGTAATACGATCTATTTCCTGCGGAAGAAGTTCAAAGTTGCCTCTGTGGCAAGCGCGACATCACTCGTCGTAACGGAACTTGACGGTTCTCCTGTAATCTTTCCCACCGCCGAGATCGAGGCGTTCAATTACAATTACACGACCGGAGATGGCATCTGCAATGTCGTAGGTGATCGCGTCCATTGGGTCTCTGGTGATCCATTCGTGCCGTTGTTCTTCAGGGACTTCCAATTCAAGATCAACGGCGTAGTGAGGACTGTAGCGGAATTTATTTCCGTCACCGAGGTTCGTCTTTCGGCGGCTCCGGGAGACATTTCGAATGCGCTTTTTGCGTGGCGTGGGGATATAAATGATCAGCTGTCGACGCTGCGCTTGCAGGCGATCGCCGGTTCCAACGAAGAGAACGTCAATCTGTACTCGATTGCCGGGGATCGTTCTATGGGCGCTATTATGCTCTGACCGCTGGTGTGGCCGGCGCCTATGCCAGGTCAAGGCCAATCAATATCGGGACGGGAGCTTTTGGCGCCTACCTCAACCGATATCAGTTCTCGGCGGTCCCAGAGGATGCCACTGCTGGGCACAACGGTTATGCGGAGATTGGCGGAGCACAAGGGCTTGGTTCTCTTCGGGTCTACTGTCCATCGACTATGAGCCAGAGTCGAAATTTCCTAGCGGTGTTCCCTGTTGCCTCTGGGTCTCCCCGGGGATGCAAGCCGAAGGGGTGGATACAAACATCGATGCCTTTATCACGGGTAAGGGTAGCGGCGGTGTCCGGCTCGGCAACCATCTCGCAAACTATCTGAAGGCAGGGGGCGCGGGATCAGGCTTCTCGCCAGCAGTTCGGGCTCAGGGCAGTGACACCAACATCGGCCTCGGCCTTGATGCCAAAGGAACGGGCACGATTGCCTTCACACAGGATTTCGCAAGAACCGTCGCACTTTTTACGGCGCCAGCATCGGCTGTGAATTATCCAGAGTTGGATGCTGCGGTAACAGGAAGCCCGGCAGTTTTCGCTGCCCGCGGTAATGATACCAACGTCGATCTGTTTCTCTCCCCAAAGGGTTCTGGGGTTGTTCGAATGGGGGCATGGACCTCAAACGCCGACGCTGCCGTCAACGGATATATCACCATCAAAGACGCGGCGGGGAATACTCGTAAGCTTGCAACAATCGCGTGAGGATTAAGATGCAGACGATGAATGAGACGGTTCAGGCTAAGCTCGGCGCTCTAATGATGGCGCTATGCGAGGCGGAGGCCGTGATTGCACAGAAGGATGAAGAAAACAAAAGGCTGAAAAATTTCATCGCCGAATGTTGCAAGCATCCCGAGCAGGCTGGCGGGGTAGAAAGCGGCGCCGCGCAAGAGATGTTGGACATTCGATAGGCCCCAACTTAAGTCGTGTCAGTCAGGTTTCCATCAATTGAAAGGCGTGGTACGCAAGCTGCGGTCGATGGAGATGAATATGGATAGATCCCTTCTCAAAAATATCTTTTATGGTGATGAAATTGCCCATGCCTGGGGCTTTATACGGTGGCCCAAGGCCGTTTTCCCAGAATTGAATGACGAGCAAATTAGCCGAATTTTCTCGGGCGTTTCAGGATTCTTCAGCGAGTTCCGGCCAGGCGTTTTCGGCGGGCCAATAACGCCAGGCGATGCAGTCATGATCGCCACGATGATGGAGATTGTTAAGCCGAAGGAGATGATTGAGTTCGGCGTGGCGTCGGGGCTGTCATCGTCTTTTATCTTCTCCTACGCAAAGACGATGGGGCTCCTGACCGAACACACGTTTCTTCATAGCGTGGATCTAATGGAATACCACGACCCTGAGAAAAAGGTCGGTTCGTACCTTCGCAGCCATTTCCCTGAGTTTGACGCCATTTGGGATCTTCACACTCAGGTCACCAGCGCAACTCTTTTGAAGGGCGAGAACAAACTTGCGTTGCGGCACGATGGCCCAGTTTTGGCCTTTGTGGACGGTGGGCATTACCACCCGTGGCCGATACTTGACATCCTCTATCTCTATGAAACGTTGCCCCGAGAAACCTGGGTTGTTCTGCAAGATTTCCAGATGATGGAGCGATGGATTGCCGATTGCGTCATCCATAATGTCCCATCACCGGCACCGTTACGGGGAGTGAACTATGCCGTTACACATTGGCCCGGTCCCAAAATCATCGGGTTCGACGCTCAATACAACTCGGCAGTTATTCAGCTCGATGTAACGCGCGCGCAGATGAGCGAATTCGTCAGAGCGTGTATGCGTTACCCGCTCGAAATGCAGACGGGGCACGAGGATCTTCTAAAAATACCTCTAAGGCGCAGAAGCCAGCCCGTTACCGCGCAGCCCCGCCTCCGAGCGGGGTTTTTCTTTGCCAACCCATGACTGCGATGTGCACCAGCGCCGCGGGCCGGAAGGCCGTGGCTGAAAGGGAAAGCCATGACCGATTTTAAGGGCTTTAAGGGCGCCGCGAAGCGCTTGGATGATATTGATATCCCGCGCATAGGATCTGAAATCGGTGTGGGCGAAGACGAGATCCATGCCTTCATGGACGTTGAAGCGGCAGGTTCCGGGTTCGACAGCCCGGGTCGGCCGAAAATCCTGTTCGAGCCGCATGTCTTCTATCGCAACCTCTCTGGCAAGAAGCGGGATCAGGCGGTGAAGCAGGGGCTGGCCTATGCCGCATGGGGCCAAAAGCCCTATCCAAAGGACAGCTATCCACGCCTGATAAAGGCAATGGCGATCGACGAGACCGCAGCGATCAAGGCGACGTCGTGGGGCCTGACGCAGATCCTCGGCGAAAACTGCAAGGGCGCCGGCTATGCCACGCCCCAGGCGATGGTTCTGGCATTCATGGCCGACGAGGAGAACCATCTCGCTGCGACGGTCTCCCTGCTCAAGCATATGGGCATCGCTGACGATCTCAAGGCTCACGCTTGGGCCGTCGTCGCTCGCGTTTGGAACGGTCCGGGCTACCGCAAGAACAAGTACGACACGAAGATGGCGGCGGCATATGCGAAGTGGGCCAAGATCAAGGACACGCCTTTCGACGCCGGCAGCCGAACGATTGGTGACCCGCCCGCAGCTGCGCCGAAGTCGAAGACCGACGCCACCACAATCCGCGTGGTGCAGGAGCGATTGAAAGAGCTCGGCTATACAGAGGTCGGGAACCCCGACGGCAAGATGGGGAAGCTGACGAAGACGGCCATCCTCGCCTTCCGGAACGAAAACGATCTGCCGGTTTCCGACATCATCGACGATGGCTTCCTGCAGGCTCTGGACGACGCCAGCCCGCGCAACCTGCCCCGCAATGACGCTGAGCCCGCCACCGTGCGCCAGGCCGTGCCGGAGGTGCAGTCGAACTTCCTGACGAAGGTGGGAGCAGGTGGCCTCGCCGGCGGCCTGGGGATCGGCTCTCTTGGCGACCTCGCGAGCAAGGCGGATTCAGTCCGCGGCTGGATCAATCCATGGAAGGAGATGTTCTCCGATATTCCGGGATGGGCGTGGCTCGGCGGCGCGGCCTTGGTGCTGGTCGCCATCGCGCTGATCGCCCGTCGCGGAGAGCTCAAGGGCATTGAGGCCTTTCAAGCAGGGGAGCGGCGATAATGTTCTCCACCCTCGCATCATCGGTGCCCTCGGCATCCTCATCATCCTTGTCGCTATAGGCGGCTGGTTCTGAAACAGGCCGGCGACGAGGTCCGCAACTCGATCGAAAGGCAGAACAATGAAGCCGGTAATGCTTCGGATGACGATCGCTCTCGCTTTGACCTGTGCCCTGTCGGCATGTGGGACTTCGGGGCCGGCAAATGTCTCCGGCCTTAGACGCGTGGTCGGGACCGACCTCATCGGCGCCCGCGGTGCGACGCCGGCCGACCAGCGCAAGATTGACCGAACTGTTGTGGGCATCTGCGCCGGGAAGGTGTGGACGCCAGAGGAATGTGCTCAGCACGGCATCGCGAGCCGGAAGGCAAATGGCCACAGTTGATGCAGGATGGGAATTTTAGGCGGTGATCGACAAGGCGCGAGCTCCCTCGCGGCGGTAAAGAAAAAGCCCGCCGAAGCGGGCTCCCCTTAGGATATTGTTTGCGCGGCTCAGAACTTGACGCCGAGGCCGACTTTAACTGCGTGCTGATTGAAATCAGTGTCGATGGTGCCGGCACCGAAGTCGAAGGTTTCACTACCGAAGTCAGTGTAACGATATTCGACGCGAGCGAAGATGTTATCGGTGAACGCGTAGTCGAGGCCAGCGCCCACGGTGTAGCCGCTGAAGGTCTCACTGCGCTCGCCGAAACCCGGTACCGATGCTTCGCCGCGAGTGCCGGCCCAGCCGCCGGTTGCGTAAATCAAAGCGCGGTCGAAAGCGTAACCGAGCCGAACGCGCGCGGAGCCTTGCCAAGTGGTTTTAACCTCGGCGCCGGCGGTGATTTCGTCCTCATTCCAATTGTAATCGAGGTCGCCTTCAACGCCGAGCACGAGATTGTTGCTGAACTGGTAGTTATAGCCAACGAACGCACCAAAAAGGCCGCCGTCGAGATTACTGCCAAAAGTCACAGGCGCGCCGCTGATGGTGGAATCCGCATCACCCCAGCCGTATCCGCCCTGGATACCGAGATAAGGGCCGCTCCAGGTAAACACCACAGGTGCTTCCTCGGCGACCGGCGCTGCGGGAACCTGATTAACCGCGTCGGCGGCATTTGCGACGCCGGTAAGGGCAAATACTGCTGCTGCTGTATAGAGAAGCTTCTTCATCATGAAATCCTCGTTGCGACCGAAAATTGGCTTTCATCAAATATAGTCGATCTCTCTAAAAAAACTGTAGCGGGAAAGTCACACTGATGCTCGGAGCTAGTTCACCTTCTTTCCGGACATATGAGGCAGTGAAGTGAGAACGCGTGACACACCGGGTGCGTGGTCAGGATCGGCGTTCCAATCTGCGTCTGGTGTGCAACGAGGGCACGGCATGCCGGAGGCGCCGCAGCCGCATCCATGAGTTCCCGTCCAGGGCTTTGTGGGATGCGCGCCACACACCCAGCCCGTATCCCTGCAAACCTTACATCCCACATGACCCAATCCATTTTTCGGGGAATATGGAGTACCTATGACTGATGGCTATATGGGGCCGGGCATCTGGATACGCATCCAGCACCGTTTCGGCCCGCGCATGATGGAATGGTTTATGGCCGGGCACATGATCCTGTTCGGCTGCATCCTGCTTCTGCCCACGGAAACGTTCAATCAACCGGCCTGGGCATCGTTCCGCTATCTCTTCCATTCCGAGCAGGTGCTCGGCTGGACCATGTTCATTGTGGGTGTCCTCCGGATCATCGGGCTGATCATCAACGGCGCAAAAAGAAGGTCACCCCGCAAATCAGGCAGATATCCGCCGGCGTCGGCTGCGTTATCTGGGCAGGCATCACATACGGATTTACTTCCTCGGATGTCGTCTCGACATGGCTCGCCATCTATCCGCTGTTTGCGGTCGGCGAGCTAGTCAACATTCACCGTGCGGCGCACGACGAGGAGAGATCAGGAATGGAACAACTCGGTAGCCTCCCAATGCCGGCCCTGGTGACGTTCGGCGCCGTCCTGGCCGTCATCTTCGCCGTCCGATACTTCGGCCTCTGGCAAGGGCAGCAACACGCACCGACAACTTCAGCCGCTTCGGCACAGGTGGCTGCGGTCATTGTCGATCCCACGGCGTTGAACAAAGCCACCCACGCGGTTGAGGCTCTTACCGATGTTCTTGCGGACGCGGTTGCGGTGGCAAAGGAGAAGATCCGCGTCGATACCATACTGGCGACGGAACTTGATCGCATTCGGGAAGAGATGCGCATCCAGCGAGAACTAAATCGACGGGAGAGTCGATAATGATCGGAAAGCTCATGCGATAGTGGTATAACCACCGCCACACACACACATCGATGGCGGACCTCCAGCCCCGTAGCCTTAACCGGCTGCGGGGCATTTTTGCGTTTGGCCTACACGATCCCCATCATCCGCATGCTCGACCATAGGGCGCCCCCTGTGGCCAGCAGGATCACCGCAGCCGCGATGATGAACCACACCGGGTTCTTCCGCTCCGGCGGTCCGTCGAAGTGCTTGTGATCCAGCGGCTCAGGTTCGGGCATATTTCACCGCGATCTGCTCAGGCCAATGTGGATAGTGCGCCGCGCACCACCAGCGCTGCGGCTGGTTGCCCTGGCCGAATCCGAGCCCGCCCCATTTGCTGCAGCCTGGGTGCTCGCAGTAATGCTCGAAATGAACCGGGGCCGCTGGATGGGGTGCTGTCCGCTCGTCACTCATAGCAGCGGTGGTTCCTCTTCTACAGGTTTAGCCGGTGGTTCGACAATCACCAGCATGTTTCCCGGGAGCGGCCGCTGCAGGTGCTTCGCCTCCTCCCATGGCGCGGTAAGCCAAATATCGACCTCTTCCGGTGTCGTCAGAATTGCCGGCATGGCTTTCTCGTGGATTGGCGAAACGATTTCGTTCGGCGAGGTTGTGAGGAAGCCGAACAGCTCATATTCCCGCTCGCCGTCGCGAACCTTTCGAATGCCGCGCCAGGGCGTCCAGAAGCCGGCGAAGAACATTAAAGGGCGATCCTCATTGCCGGCGAACCATGCGTTGGGCACCCGACCGCCCGCGACCTTCGCTGCCGGATCCGGTTCGGCAAAGGAGGTGAACGGCACCACGCAGCGGCTCGTCGGACCGAGCCAACGCCTCCAATGTGGCGAGCTGACGTTGCGGATGTTGGTAACGCCCGGATCGTAGTTCTTCACGAAGGCCGGCGGTGAGGGCATCCCCATGTCAAGCTGGCAATCTCACGTTGGCCGTCTTCGCCAACGCGCACGACCGGAGCCTGGTAACCGGGATAGACATCAAGCGATGGCTGGTTCCATCCTGCCTTATCGCGAAAGGCCTTGGTGAATTGCAGGACTGCTTCGCGGCTCGTCGTCATGTTATAGAGATTGCACATGCGGGCTCCTTATTTTAGGGCTCTCACGTTCCATCGCTTTCTGTTCTCCTCCTGAGAGAGCATTCTTTCATAGCACCATTCCACGCGGCAAACTGCCAACAGGCGCGACCGCTCCCATCCTGCACCCTGACCTGGACGCTGTCTTCTCCGGTTCTCGATGCCGTAGAGCACCCAAAACCAAACGTCACGGTTGGTCGTTTGCGGCTCGAACTGGAAAACCCGCCCGATGGGAACAGTGCCATCGAAGCCGATGATATCCTCCGGGTAGGCGTCTTCCCAACTCTGCTGCCAACGATATTTGGGAACCGTCCCTAAGGGAATCGCCTCGTATAGCCGCCATCCATTCCTGTGGGTTATTCGAATATCAGCGTTCTTTGCGCGGTCTTCCTGTCTCAGAGTGGCTTCCGCTCGCTCGATCGATGTCCGCCTTCTTTGATCCTCCTGCTCCGCGTTCCGCTTAGTGACAGCTTTCCTTGCGGTTTCCATCTGAGCCGTAAAGGCGCCACATGGAGGAAGGATGGAATAGGCTTGGCGATGTTCGCAAAATTCCGTTGTCGACCGGACAAATATATCGAGGTAGAGGTCTGGCGAATACGTCTGCAGCAGATCGAGCTTCTTGAAGCTCTTCAGGAACTTGCACCTCGTGCAGGATATCTCGATCTCGTCGTCCGGCACATCGCTGATGGAATAAGGCTCCATGGTCTTGAGATCTGTCAGCGTTCATAGGCTGGCCGCCATCCACGGGCGAACCCGCGGCTACCAGCGAACTCAGCCAACGCGAGTTGCCGCCGCAGATGTCGGTTGTCTTCGAGCAGCGTCGCGATTGCAGCTTTCGCGTCATCATCATGCCAGGCGAGTACCGCCTCGATCTCCCATTGGATGTCGGTTTCGGTTCGGGTTTGAGCTTCGGGCTGCATAATCGTCATGTGTCCAGGTTGAGGACGAGGGGAGCGTTGTCCGAATCGCCCGCTTCCGTACCGCGCGGCTTCTTGGGCGAAGCAGGCCGGCGTTTCGGCGCTTTCCTCGGGGGCAGCTCGGAGGACAGCTCCAGCGGCGGCCCGGCCGGGGACGTGCTTGGTTTCAGCTGCTGAGACGTTTCGTCCGCGTTTGTATCGACGGGCGTGACAGTGGCGGGGACCGGTGCCACCGTCGCGGTGGCGGTTTCGTGCTTTGCAAACCGTATCATTGCTGAACCTCCTCGGGCTGTTCGTGGCCGAGAATTCGGTAATGCCATTCTTCCCCATCAAAGCATTTGGTCACGCCGACGATCGGCGGCTTGTCCTCTTCCGCAAGCTTCGCCTGTTGAAGCTCCAGCGCATGTTCCGGACCATCGCAGTCCGGCCATCCCGCAATCGCCTGCTTCGAGATTTCACTTTCGGCCGAGGCCGGCATCCCGCTGTTCCAGACGATCAGCCCCACTTTAGTGCTCGCGCTGTAGGCAACCTCGATCCATGAGATGGTGGCCCACTCGAGATCACCTTGACGCGCCCAGATATCTGCGGAGTAGACATCGAACTTCGAACGCCCCCGTAGGTCTCGGTGAGATCGATCAGCTTCGGGGAGGGCGGCCTATCGCGCTCAAGCGGTTGCCAGAAATACTGGATCTCGGAAACGTCGGGATCAACGATCTCCAGGATGTCGGACATGACTTCTCCTTCGCGCCGAAGCGCGTCTTCAAGCTCGTAAATTGTGGATTGGCCGCCGTCAGCGACCCGATGTTCTAATTATGTTCTCGTTTGCTGATGAGTCAATCCGGCCCGGGAAAGAATCATCCGAGCCCTGATCAGGTTCATTGTTCGCGCACGAAGACGTCGGCTTCTTTTGCCGCATCCAGAAAAGCGTTCCTCGCCTCCGACGGAGGGCGCTTTCCTTCCAGCACGTCCAGGCACACTTGGCGCGCCCGCCGATATTGGCGACCCTTGGCGATCGGCCATTTGTTCAGCAGAACTCGAGCAGCTTCGCCGGTGCTGGTGATCGTTCGATAGCCGCCTCGGCTGTCTTCCTCATATGTGACTGGTTTACTCCAACGCTTCGGATCCATGACGCGATACCTCCGGTGGATCTGAACGGCGTCGAGCCGGAGTCGTTCCAGTTATTCCATCCCCCGCTTGATCGCCTTCAACAAAGCGTCCAGCTCGACGTTTGTGCCGTGGGCGAGCATGAGGTTGTCTGCGACCTCGATGATCGCCGTCAGCACCTCGTCCTCCTCCCATCCGGCCTTCACGGCATCCTGAATCAGATCCTGCAACGGGATCTCGATCGCCATCTGGCAGAACAGGTGGCGGTTCTCGCTGGCGATCGGGACCGTTGGGGGAGGGATGTCGACCATGCCCTGAGAATAGGGCGCGGAAACGGATTATCCACAGGGCGCGAATTCTGTGAACAAAATGGCACCGCGCGTTGGACCACTCACCTGTAACCGATTGTTTTGCAGTGCCTGCCTGCACGCGCCGTTGGACCACCACATGCCCGAAACACAAGGGTTTCCAGCGTTCAATCGAGTCTTCTCGACCGCACCAAAATAAGAAACCCGCTTCGGCGGGTTTTTTGTTGCCTGAATTTTCCCGGGCGAATATCGAACGCCGAAAAGCCCAGCGGTTGGCCGCAGTTCCCGTCTCGAAACATCGATTACACCCACAGGCCGATGCGGCCTTGAAACTTCGTACCTATCTGATGGATTGATTCGTCCACTCACGTAGAAAGGTCGGGCGCGCATGTGGAAAGGTTGGGAAACCCCATGGTCGAACTGAAGATAAAAACGCGGCCGATCGGAGCGACGGCGGTCCTTGGACGCCTCGGTCACCCACAGGTGACGAGCGAGACTAACGGACATGTGTTGGTGGTGACTGGCGCTTCCGAGCCGGGGTTCAACCCGCTCGACCTGATGTTCTCATCGCTTGCCGCCTGCCTCGTGCTCAGTGGCCGGATCGCCGCGAGCAAGCTCGGCCTTCTCGACAGGTTGTCTGAGGTGAGGGTGCATGTGACCGGCGAAAAGGCCCATGAAGAGCCTTCCCGGATTACCAAATTCATCGTGGATTTCAGCGTCGAGGGAGATTTCGACGACGAGCAGAAACGGCAGATCGCCCATATGGCGGAGGAAATCTGCACGGTCAGCAATACGCTGAAAAGCTCGCCGGATATCGCTCTGACGATCGGTTAGTCGTTTCTAGTCCTCGTCAGGGATGTGACTATCGACGCCTTCGAGCCGCAGGTTGTTTATGACAGCGCGGACGCCGGCGACGCGCTGGATACAGCGGACGATCTTGCGCGACGTCGCCGCATCATCGACGGAGCCTTCCAGCGTGACCGTGCCATCCTCGACATGCACGTCGATCAAGGCCATGTCGATCATATCCAGCTCATCGATCGCGTCGGTGACGCGTTCTTCGAGATCGTCGGCCTCCTCGATCCCTTTCGTGCCGGGACGAATGCTGTCTACCAGCCGCTCCTCGGATCCGTCGCTTTCGACGCCATCGACCTGATAGCCTCGATTGCGCTCCGTATCGAAGTTGGCCTTGGGGTCCCCATAGGCGGCGTTATCGACGGGGCGGGCGCCGGTTGCATCGTCATAGGGCCAGCCGTCATCGATATTTCGGTCGTCGTAATCGCGGAAATCTTCCTCGCGGGAAATATCGTCAGCTTTTTCTTGCCCGGCACGAACGCCTCCTGTCATTTCAAAATGGACCCGGCGCACCCCAATTTCAGAAAAGGCCTGTGCGCCGGGTATTCGCCTCAATGGCTCGTGGATGAACCATTCTTGTTGCCCGTCAGGGTCAGATGGCTTTCGACGTCATGTACGCCATCCACGGTTTCCGCGCTCAATACGGCCTTCCTGGCCGAGAACACGGTATCGACGGAACCCTCGAGGACAACCTTGGTTCCCTCGGCATGGGGTTCGATCATCGATGAATCGACGTCCGCCAGTGCGGCCAGACGCTCTGATACTTTCTGCTCAAGTTCGGCTGCGGTCTTGTCTGCTGTCGCATTCACGGTCGTAGCTCCTCGCTGAGTTGCGACCGGTTAACGGGCGAACGCGGATTTTGTTCGGTACCGCGATTTATTTTCCCTTGTCCCATTTGCGCAGCAGCCGGTCGCGCTTCAGGCGGGAGAGCCGCTTCAACCAGAAGATCCCGTCGAGTTGGTCGATTTCGTGCTGCATGCAGATGGCATGGAAGCCCTCGGCATCCTCCTCATGGACCGCACCGCCGAGATCCTGGTAGCGGAACCGGACCCTTTTCGGACGTTCGACCTCGTCGTTTGCGCCGGGCATCGAGACGCTGCCTTCCATGTGTCGCATGAGTTCGTCCGAGGACGTGAGGATTTCCGGATTGGCATAGAAGCGCGGGCCGCTTTCCCTCGACAGTTCCAGCACCACGAGCCGTGTGAAGACGCCGACATGCGCGGCGGTGATGCCGACGCCGGGTGCCGCCCGCATCGTATCGAGAAGGTCGTGGGCGAGGGCGGTCAGGTTCGCGTCGAAGACCGTGACCGGCTCGCAATGTCTGGAAAGGCCCTGATCGGGATATTTCAGGATGGTTCGGATGGCCATTTTTCGAACTCCTCTGGCTGCCTTGCAGGGTTTTTGCACCTCATCCAATGGTGCGCTCTGGACCCGGAACGGCAATTGTTCTAGCAGGAAAACCGGCGGCATGAGCAATAGCGCCGGATGCGGCTATCCGGTTGTTGACAATATGTTTTTTGCCGCCATTCTCCTTTTGTCAAATACCAGCAGCGAGGGCGGCAGATGAGCGATATCGGCGAGGACCACCGCCTGCGCACAAAAACCGACGATGCCGGTGACGACATCTATTCCGAGGACGGCGCGATCCGGGCCGACTTCCTGGCGATGGTCGGTGCCGCGATCGCCGATCGCGATACGCTTTTCCTGCGCAGCCATGTGGCGCGGCTGCACGAATCGGAACTCGGCGACCTGCTCGAAGCAATCCTGCCCGACCAGCGCCACGCGCTGGTGCGGCTGCTCGGCGACGATTTCGACCTGACGGCGCTGACCGAAGTCGACGAAAATATCCGCATGGAGATCGTCGATCAGATGCCGAACGCGCAGATCGCGGCGGCGATCGGCGATCTCGATTCGGACGACGCGGTCTACATTCTCGAAGACCTGGACCACGAGGACCGGGAAGAAATCCTGGCACAACTGCCGTTCACCGAGCGGGTGAGACTGCGCCGGGCCCTCGACTACCCGGAACAGTCGGCCGGCCGCCGCATGCAGACGGAATTCGTCGCCGTGCCGCCGTTCTGGTCCGTCGGCCAGACGATCGACTACATGCGCGACGAGGAGGATCTGCCGGAGAGCTTTACCCAGATCTTCGTCATCGACCCGACCTTCAAGCTGCTCGGCGTGCTCGACCTCGATCGCATCCTGCGCGCCAAGCGGCAGGTGAAGATCGAGACGATCATGCGGGAGACGAATTATCCGATCCCGGCCGATATGGATCAGGAAGAGGCGGCCCAGCTCTTCGAGCAATACGACCTCATCTCCGCCGCCGTCGTCGATGAGAACGGCCGGCTGGTCGGCGTGCTGACCATCGACGACGTGGTCGATGTCATCCAGGAAGAGGCGGAAGAGGACATCCTGCGCCTCTCCGGCGTCGGCGACGAAGAACTGTCCGACTCGGTCCGGGAAACCTCGCGATCACGGGTGCCGTGGCTGCTGGTCAATCTGTTCACCGCCTTCATTTCCGCCTCGGTGATCTCGCTCTTCGAGGCGACGATCGAACAGGTGGTGGCGCTCGCCATCCTGATGCCGATCGTCGCCGGCATGGGCGGCAATGCCGGCTCCCAGACGATGACCGTGACCGTGCGGGCGCTTGCGACCCGCAACCTCGACATTCACAACGCCTGGCGCGTCGCACGGCGCGAGGCGGGCGTCGGTCTGATCAACGGCGTGGTGATCGGCTGCCTCGTCGGCGTGGTGGCGGGCCTCTGGTTTCACGACGTCCATATCGGCGGGCTGATCGCCACCGCCATGCTGATCAACATGTTCGCGGCCGCCATGGCCGGCATCATGATCCCGCTGCTGCTCGACCGGGCCGGCGCCGATCCGGCGGTCTCGTCGGCGGTGTTCGTCACCGCGATTACCGATACGACCGGTTTCTTTTCGTTCCTCGGCCTTGCCACCTGGTGGTTCATGCTCGCTTAAGCACAAAAATTGACTGTTACGTAAAAGTCAATTAGTTTGGCTGACGAGTAGCAGGACATGGACGTGAACAAATATTATAGCATTACGGAGCTGACGCGTGAATTCGGGGTTTCGACCCGCACGCTGCGCTTCTATGAAGACGAGGGTCTGATCCACCCGGAACGTCGGGGACGCACGCGGCTTTTCAGGGCAACGGATCGCCGGCTGATCCAGGAAATCCTGCGCGGCCGCCGCATCGGCTTCACGATCGCCGAAATCCGCGAGATCATCCAGGTTTACAAGGAACCACCGGGCGAGCTTGGGCAGCTCAAGCTCTTGATGACGCGCATCGACGAGAAGCGCAACGACCTGCGCCAGAAGCGCAAGGATATCGACGATACGCTGACCGAACTCGACAATGTCGAGGAAGCCTGCCTGACCCGGCTCGCCGAAATCGGCGTCGGCACCTGATTTTCAAGAAATCCGGTTATTGCGCCTCGATCGAGCATTGTTCGGCGAGCGACTGGACGCGGCCGTCCTGTGGGGAAATGGTGCCGGATTGCAGCGGCGTCATCAGCGACTGAGCGATCAGCTTGTCAGCCGTGCAGCCGCAGAACTTCTGGCAGAGGCCGCGGTCGTTGCCCTGGCCGGTGCAGCCCGCTTCGCAGCTTCGGACGTAGCCGATCCGCGGGTCCGGCGGCGGGGCGGGGTGAACCAGCGAAAGAGGTAGACCAGCGCGATCAGCACCGGCTGGTGGACGAGATAAACGATCAGGCTATGACGGCCGGCCTTCGAGAGCAGATTAGGCTGTGTCTGGACTGCGGCGAGCTTCGGAAGCCAGTTCCTCGACAACGCGATGCGTGTAACCGTCACCCCGGCCAGCAGGGCAGCGATCCAGGGAAACAGCGGCACATAGTCGTTCGAGCGCGGCGGGATTTCGGCAAAGCCGAGCCAGCTCAGGTAGCGGGCGTCGAAAAACGCCGAGTCGAGTGCGCCGGGCATCAGGCTGTAATCGACAATCATCGCGACGACGACCAGAACGACCACGGCGCCCGTCAGCAGCGGGGCCAAGCGCAGGAAGGCGAGGCCGATCAGGCTCGACAGCGCGATATTGTGCAGGATGCCGAAATAGATCCACTCGCTCGGAAAGGCGACCAGCGTCGCGATGCTGATCGCCAGCGCAGCACCCGCGACCATCGCGAAACGCTTCCAGAAAGACTGCCAGCGGATCGCCGGGAAATGAGCGAGAACGAGGCTGACACCCGCCAGGAAGAGGAACGAGCTGGCGATGGCGCGGGCATAGACCCGGAAGAAGCCCTGGGTTGCCGTCCCGGAATCAAGATAACCGAAAAATTCGAGATCCCAGGTGAAGTGATAGGTCGCCATGGCGATCAAGGCGACACCGCGCAGCGTATCGATCAGCGTGATGCGGGGCGCGCGCACGGTAGTGTTCTGGGTTTCGGCAACAGTCACTGCTTGTCTTTCCGGATCAGATCTCAGGGCGTGCCGCGGTCCATGATCGCCAGCCGCGCCTCGGAGAAATATTGGCGGCGGGTGAGCACGACGACCACGACAAGGGTCATGGCGATGAACATATAGGGCCCGATGAACCAACCGAGATAGCCGACAGATAAAAAGAGCGCCCTGAGGCCGGAATTGAAATGGCCGGCCGCGATCGTGTTCATCCGAACCACCTGATCAGCCGCCCGCTCGGCCGCGGCGCGATCGGCATTGGTGTCGTGCATCATCGGCAGGGCGCCGAAGAGGATGGTGCAATAGTTGAACAGCCGGTAGGACCAGCCGAACTTGAAGAAGGAGTAACCGAACAGGAAGGTGAGGCCGGCGACCTTGAGTTCGAAGGCGGTGCGGCCGCCGTAGGCGACGAAGGGCAGGTCACGGAAGACCGCTTCCACCTGTTCTGTCGCGCCGAGCAGGGCGAAACAGCCGCCGATGGCGAAGATCGAGGTGGAGGCGAAAAAGGCCGTACCGTTCTGCAGGCCGGCCAAAATCTGAGTATCGATCATTTTCAAGTCGCGACGAAGCGAATTGTAGATCCACTCGCGCCTGCGCTCGGCCATTGCCCGGTTGAGGCTGGCGCGCGGAAAAACCGGGAGCCGGCGCCTGCGGTCACCCAGGAATAGAGGGACCAGAGGGCGGCAAAAAGGGCAAGCGCAATATAGTCGGCGTTCGTCATGGGTTTCACCGGTCTGGAATCGCTCCTTATCCGTCATGCTTTGTTTCCATCAAGGCGGCAAGCCTTCCTGCATCCCAATGGGAACGGCAAACGGCGCGCAGGCGTTGGGAAGGGACCACTCAACAGAAGCCGCCACGTTTCTGCCATTTTTATAATTGCGAAGGCGGCTGGTTTTTAATAAACCATTCGCCATGACGACCGGAGCGGACGTCCACGGATGCAGCAAAAACCTGGAGACAAGATGGAAGATACGGCTCAGAAATCCTGCTGGAGTGTCACCTTCAAGGCGCTCCTGGGATTTGCAGGTGTTCTGGCTCTGGCATACCTGTTCGGCGCCATCTGATCGTTCCAGGATCTGATCTTCCCAGTGAAATTCCGGAATTTCCTTCCTCGGCGTGGTATTCGTATCGCGCCGTTTCTATTTTAATGTCATGTCGCGGCCGTTTCACCGGATGTCGGGCAACCGCCAAGGCGCGGCGGCGGTCTGGCATAGGCTCGACAATCATCCCATTACTGCACGGATCCCCATGTTCCTGTCCGTTTTCGACGTCTTCAAGATTGGTATCGGTCCTTCAAGTTCCCACACGATGGGACCGATGTCGGCCGCCAACCGGTTCCTGGAACTCATGCTGTCCAACGACTGGCCGCGACCGACCGGCGCGCATGTCGCTACGCTGAAGGTCAGCCTGCACGGTTCGCTCGCGTTTACCGGGATCGGTCACGGGACGGGCAGGGCGGTGATCCTCGGCCTCGTCGGAGAGGAACCGCACAAGGTCGATCCGGACAAGATGGACGCGATCATCGCGGAGGTGGAACGCAGCGGCCGGATCACTCCGCCCGGCCATCCCACTTATGAATTCCAGCCGAAGACCGACCTGATCTTCGACAAGAAGCAGCCCTTGCCCGGTCACGCCAACGGGATGAGTTTTTCGGCCTTCGACCGCGACGGCCGGCTGCTCCTGAAGCGGATCTATTATTCGATCGGCGGCGGTTTCGTGGTGACCGATACCGAGCTCGAGGCGATGCGCGGAAAAAAGTCGGCGGGCGACGCACGCATTCCCTATCCCTTCGCATCCGCCAAACAGATGCTCGACATGGCGCGCGGTTCGGGACTGACGATCGCCCAGATGAAGCGTGCCAACGAAGAAACGAAGATGGGCACCGCCGAGCTCGACGACGGCCTCGACCGGATCTGGGAGGCGATGTCGAGCTGTATCGACCGCGGCCTCAAGGTTGATGGAATCATGCCGGGCGGACTGAAGGTGAAGCGCCGCGCACGGGCGATCCACGACAAGCTGAACGAGGAATGGCGCAGCAACCGGCTGAATCCGCTGCTCGCCAACGACTGGCTCTCCGTCTATGCGATGGCGGTGAACGAGGAAAACGCCGGCGGCGGGCGCGTGGTGACGGCCCCGACCAACGGTGCGGCGGGCGTCATCCCGGCGACGGTGCGTTATTACCTGCATTTCCACGATGATGCGACCCAGGCGGACATCCATAACTTCCTGCTGACGGCGGCTGCGATCGGCGGCATCATCAAGCACAATGCCTCGATCTCGGGGGCCGAAGTCGGTTGTCAGGGCGAAGTGGGGTCGGCCGCCGCCATGGCTGCCGCCGGGCTTGCAGCCGTTATGGGCGGCTCGCCGGAGCAGATCGAAAACGCGGCCGAGATCGCGCTGGAACACCATCTCGGCATGACCTGCGACCCGATCGCCGGTCTCGTGCAGGTGCCCTGCATCGAGCGCAACGCGCTCGGCGCGGTCAAGGCGGTGACCGCGGCCTCGCTTGCCCTCAAGGGCGACGGGACCCATTTCGTGCCGCTTGACGCCTGCATCGAGACGATGCGCCAGACCGGCAACGACATGAGCGAGAAATACAAGGAAACCTCGACCGGTGGCCTCGCCGTCAACGTTGTCGAGTGCTGAACCGTTTTGACGCTGTGGAGGGGGCCGAGCAAACGCTTGACCTCGCACCCCGATAGGTTTTCAACAAAACCATGGCTCTTCATCTCATCAAACTCTGTGTCGGCGCCGACTCGATCCAGGATCTCCAGGATTGGGTCGCCGAGCGGTCGCTCAACGCGATTGCCGCCGGCCTCGAACCACACAGCAACCACACGACGCGCATGGTGCCAAAGCGCATGGAGGAACTGCTCGACGAGGGATCGCTCTACTGGGTGATCAAGGGGCAGGTGATGGCGCGGCAGAAAATTCTAGAGGTTCGCACGGTTACCGGCGGAGACGGCATCCAGCGCTGCCAGCTGGTGCTCGGACCGGAAGTCATCGAGACGGCTCCGCAGCCGAAACGGCCCTTCCAGGGATGGCGCTACCTGAAAAGCGAAGAAGCGCCGCGCGACCTCGGCAAACTGGGCGAGGACGTAGCGGCGCTTCCGGAAGATCTGCGGCGGGAGCTCGCCGAACTTGGACTTCTGTGACCGAAAACCTGCGATCAACCCTGCTTGATGGTGATCAGCGAAGCTTGATGCGGACCGGTGCCCGGCCGCCGCGGATGCCGATATGCAGGTGGACATTGGCTTCCGGCTGGGAGTGACGCCAGGCGCGTGCACCGTGGCTGAGCAGCATGGAGACCAGGTCGCGGGTCTTTTCCTTGGAGCGGTTCAAGCCGAGACCGGCAAGCCGCATGGCCGCCTCGTGCAGCGGGTTGAGGGCAACGCCCTTGGCTCTGGACTTTTGTGCCGAATTGAAGGCCAGTTCGGCGCTGTTTTCATTCATCATCATCATCGGAAACCCCGTCTACGCGTTACTTTCGAGATCCCTCCGCGCCGGGGAACCGGCGCGGGCATTTCCTTGGGGGCCGGGAGAGGCCGCTCACTGGAGCGACGCCCAGCAGCTGATGCCCTTCTTCTTCAGCACGTTGCAGGCATCGATGGCCGTCTTCTGGTCGTCGAAGCCGCCGAAGCGGGCACGGTAGATCTGTTCGCCATTGTTGCTGAAGGCGACAGTGAAGGGTTTGGCGGAACGCAATACCTTGCCGCCTTTATCCTGCGCATTCTGCAGGAGATCCTGAGCTTGTTTCTGGTTCGGCGAGGCGCCGATCTGGATGACCCAGCCGTTGGAGGCGATCGATGCCGCAGCGGCAGACTGCGTGGCCTTGGCGGACACGGCAGATACCTTCGTGGAAGCGGTCGTCACGTCATCGACCGTCGAGCGCCCGGCGCGGTGCGCAACGACTTCCTCGGTGCGGGCCGGCATATATTCGGGAGCCGGCGTCGGGACGGCGGCAGCGCCGGCCATGGCGGAATTCATCGCCTGGGTGATGACCTTCTTCTGTTCCGGTTCTGCGGCATAGGCCGATGCGGCAGCAGGAGCCAGGGCTGCGGCCTGCTGTTCGGCATAACGGGTGCCCGGCCGCGGGCCGCTCGGCGGCAGGTCGAAGGCTGCCATCTGGCGCGCGTCTGATTGCGTCGCGGCGACGGCCGGAGCGGACCTGACCGGTGCCGAAGGCGCCGGGGCTGCAGGCGCGGCCTGCGCGATCAGGTTGGCATTGCCGCCGCGGGAAGCTTCCGGCAGATAGTCGGCAACCAGCTTGCGCATCGTCGCATCGCGGGCGGCGCTGGAACGGCTGCCGAGCACGACGGCAACGATCGAGCGGCCATCGATCTGGGCCGAGGTGGCAAGGTTGCTGCCGGCAGCGCGGGTATAACCTGTCTTGATGCCGTCAACACCCCTGACGGTACCGACGAGGCGATTGTGATTGCCGATCGTCTGGCGACCAAAGTCGAAGCTGCGGATCGAGAAATAGCCGTAATACTGCGGAAAGTGCTGACGCAGCGCCATGCCGAGACGAGCCTGATCGCGTGCCGTCGTCATCTGCGCCGTATTCGGCAGGCCGTTGGCATTGCGATAGGTGGTCCGGGTCATGCCGAGCGCACGTGCCTTGCTGGTCATCAGCGATGCGAACCGTTCCTCAGAGCCGCCCACGAATTCACCGAGAGCGGTGGCAATGTCGTTGGCAGAGCGGGTAACGAGCGCACGAATGGCCTGATCGACCGAGACCGAACCGCCGGCCCGAACACCGAGCTTGGAAGGAGGCTCGGCTGC
Organism: Neorhizobium sp. EC2-8; assembly: GCA_045291535.1. GTDB lineage: Bacteria > Pseudomonadota > Alphaproteobacteria > Rhizobiales > Rhizobiaceae > Neorhizobium. The sequence continues at coordinate 971,332 of CP147996.1, forward strand.
GGCGTGAGCGGAAACAGGAACCTGCGTGTCGAGGCTGATGCGGCCAGATTCCAGCGCTTCGAATGTGAGATAAAGCGTCATCATCTTGGTGAGCGACGCGGGATAGCGCAGACCGTCCGGATCCTCCGAATAGAGAACCTTGCCGCTCTTGGCATCGACGACGATGCCGGCATATTTCGGACCGGCAGCCGCCGGCGTCGAAAACATCGAAATCGCCACAGCCAATGTGAAGAGAAAACCGAGGAACCGTCCCGGGACCGTCGCATCACCCTTGGAAAGGGATGCAGAAATCATTTTTTCGACACTGCCGCACTCATCGCTTGCATCAAATTAGCCACACATCCGGACGCGCCCCCGCCACGGCCGTTACCGTTCAATCTAGGGGATTAGCGTTACCAAGAGGTTTATGATGAACAACAGCTTGCTTAGATGCGCTGCATTTTAGACATCAACTCAGGCTTCGACCCGACCCGTCCGCGGCGACTTACTTCGCCAGCCGGTTTTCGACAAAGAGGCGAACTGCGGCATCAATATGTTGCCAGTCCTGCAAAAGCGCGCTGGAGAAGCGATAGAGCACCGTGAGGTCCTGCCCGATGTGGATATCCCGCTGGCAGTCGCCGCTGGTCGCCTTGTCGCCGACGACCGGCAGCACGCAACGCACGACGTAGTCGGGTGCGTTGGCGATCTGTCCGGTGAGGACGACTTCGCTGCCATAACCCGAATCGGCGCGCAGGCGGTGAAGCGTCAGTCCGAAGGCCGCCTCTTGCGGCGCGCCGTCGAACAGTTTGGAATAGATCGGGTCCAGCCGGCCGGACATGTCGCGCGACATCGTGCTCTGGGATAATTGCAGGAAAATCAACGATGAAGACTGGGCGACATCATCGAAGCGCGACCGCAGGCCGGCGCTGTAGCCTTCAAGTCCCGGCCAGGTGAGATAGAGATCCACGCGTTCGGTGACGCCCGCCTGGCGCTGGTCGCGGAAACGATCGTGTTGGCCGGAAGCTTGAGCTTGTCCTGGCCGATCTGCATCAGGAACTCTTCCCGGCTGTCGGTATGGCCGGCAAGCGCGATGCGCTGGCCGAACCAGTGGCCACCGACGCTGATCGCGACTGTCAGCAGCGCAAGGACGGCGATGACGGCGGTCAGCCGATAAACGAAACGGTTGGAGAGGAGCGGCGCTTCTTCTGCTGCCGAGAGGTTCCGGGCCGGACCTGCCATGACGCGCTCCATGTTCTCATTCGAGAGGGATCGCCGGCACCGGAATGGGACAGAACGCGGATACCGAACTCGGCCAAGCGATTTGGCGGCAGTCTGGATCGTTATGATTAACGCTTCGTAAATGCATTGGGATTGAGGGCGGCGGCAGGTCCGGCGACCCGATCCGCGACCGCCTGCAGACAGGCGGTCAAACACGCTGACCGCGGCTCGGATCGCCGCGGCCTTTTGCCGGTTGGCAGGGACTACTGGCCGACGGAGCCGACGGCCGTGGCGCGACCGTCCTGGAGCTTGACCCAGCGGGCCGGGTCGTCGTTCGCCTGGCGCTTCAGGAAGGTGTATTCGGTATCCGACCAGACCATGACCTTGTTGCGCATGTTGTCGAGCACGAAGTCGCCGCGATCGGTGCGGACCGTCAGAACTGCATGGCCTTCGCCATTCGGCTGGAGCACCACGGTGATCAAGAGGTCCGAGGGCGAGAAGCCTTTCGTCATCAGCATCTTACGCTTCAGAAGCACGAAGTCTTCGCAGTCGCCGACGGTGCGCGGATAGGCCCAGCGCTCTTCGACGCCGTAGATCTCCTGATCGGTCATCGGCGTGATCGATGAATTGACCGTGTAGTTGACGTCCAGAAGCGTACGCCACTTGTCTTCGGTCAGTGCCAGCGGGCCGGCGTCCTTGTAGGTCGCGGCGCATTCGCTCACATAGGTCTTGCAGAATTCATAATGGCCGAGAGGCGGATTGGCCTGGCCGAGAACGCGCATGGCGCCGGCCGGCATGCCGAACGAATTTCCGGCGGTCAAGATTGACACGACGGCGGTGATGGCGGCGAGGCCCAGTCCTTTGCGGTATTTCATTTTTATGTCTCCCCGTTGTGGGAAGAACACTGCCAGACAGGGTTTGATCGACCGCAAAATCTCGCAGTAAAATCAATATCTTATTTGAATTCAATTCGCCTAAAACAAAGCTCAAATACATCTCGAACTTTCGCAAAATTCGAGCCGAATTCGCCGATAATTTTCATAAAATGCCACCGATCCGGCGTCGCCCGCATCGAGGCTTTCCCGCTATCCAACTGTGTTTAAAGGTGTTTTGGAATTTGCGGAGGCAGCTCTATGGGTGCCGGAAATCCCGCCGTGGCGACGCTTGGGCATCGCGAGCAGGCGGGGGACAGCCCGGCGTTGAGTACTCCGCGGCCCAAATCGGACCGATGGAAGCCGATTTCCGGGCCGGAAAAAGTGCCGAAAGGGCACATTTTTTTGAAGAAAGTTCGTTTCGGCACAGTCAGGCAACCTTTTAGCCACCTGTTCAGCAATGAAACGGGATGAAAATGAAGGAGACGGCCAACAAAAAAGCGCCCCGGACGGGACGCTTCTGGATGACTCCATCGAATAGCTCTTAAAGGAACTCGGTCAGCGTTTCGCGCGATTGGACCGAATTGAACTCGATTGCCACGCCTTCCATGAAATGGCGGACGACGCGGCCGCGCATGTTGCCGAGGCGGACGGGCGTGCCGAGCGCGGGGCGGATGTCGATATCGATCGCCGCGCCGGACAGCGAGAGGTCGACGATGCGGCAGGCGTAACGCCGGCCATCGTCGAGGGTGATCTCAGAGCGGGTCTGGCGCGGCGCCAAACGATCGTGGCGACGATCTTCCGGCAGGCCGAGCTCATGCTTGTTGGCAATCCAGGTGAGCTGGGCGGCCAGTTTTTCGCGCTTGCGGTCCGTCGCGTTGATCGACATCACGAAGCCGGTGCTCGACAGGCTGATGACCATGCCTTCCAGGCGACCGATATGATCGAGATAGGCGATGACCCGCTCACCGACGAGAGGGCGGCCGACGCAGGCAAAGCTCACGTCGCCCGGCGACATATCCACGACGTTGCAGGAAATTCCTCATGCGTCGCCAGCATCAGCCGTCCAGCGATATTGACGGACACGCGCTGAAAGGAACGCTGTGTGGCAACGGTGGGTGTCGAGGAAGTATGAGTCGGCTGAAAAGAATACATTTGAGAGAGCTTTTCTCTTCTAAGTCTATCGCAAGAGTATTAGCGCGCCGCGGTTAACAGAAGGTTTTGGGCGTACCCGTCGCCGCGATCGGGACATAACTTACAACGGGCGGCGGCCGGGCAGGAACCGACCGAGCATCGGATGGACGCCACTGCGATCACCCGTGATGGGCACGCCGAAATGCGAGCCGCTGCCGGTCAGGAACGTCCAACTCTCAAGCGTCAGGGAAATCGCCGGAGTGGCCGTCGCAGGATATGGAGAGAGCTGAGGCACCAGGGCGCCGAAAATGCGATCGGCGGGCGTCGTCTCCGCCGACCGGATCGGCAGAAGCAGCATCTCATAGGCATGGCGGATGTGGCCATTCGAGGCGAGAACATCCAGAAGCGCCGGCTGCTGGGAATGGATGACGTTGTGGGCGATTTCCACCGGCTGCCGATGGTCGTCCTCCTGCCAGATGCCGGCGAAAGCCTCGCCACGGAATTCGCGGCCGAACAGATCGCAGATACGGGTGCCGGCCAGCCGGAATGCCAGTGTGCCGGTCGGATCGAAGGCAGCCATGAAAAGATGCGGAAGAAGATGGCGCAATGCGGTCGGATCGATCTCGGTCTTGAGGGGAGCCACCCCGTCATGCTTGAGATTGATCCAATAGTCAAAGATTGCCCGGCTGGCCTGATTCCGCATTCATCGTACCTGTTACATTTTGAGGCAGACCGCGCCTCATGCGCGGCTGATCCTCTTCACGCAGCGAAATCCATGCCATGGCGAGGGCGTCATGGTTAATCATCCATTCGCGGCGAATGGCTGGCGTTACCGTGATCTGGCCTGCGCTTTCCTTTGAACGGCCGCTCCTATATGGCTGGCGAACATTCGGCAGGGAATGAGAAGACAAAAGGGACTGGCATGAACGACGGGCCGGACATGGCTAACGAACCACGCGAGACGGATGACGACGGCGAACGCTCTCAGCCCATCTTCAACCTTCCGCAGAGCCTTGTCGTGACGCTGGCTTTGCTTGCAGTCATCTACATCGTGCAGGACTACCTGCTGGACGAGGATGCCCGCGCCTACATGGTGGTGAACCTGGCGTTCACGCCGATGCGCTACGTCTATCCGCTCGCGGACCAGGGTTTTGCATGGGTCTGGACGCCGGTCACCTATTCGCTCCTTCACGGCGGTATCGAGCATATTCTTTTCAACGCGCTGTGGCTGATGGCCTTCGGGGCTCCGGTGGTTCGGCGGATCGGTACTCTGCGCTACGTCATCTTCTGGATCCTATCGGCCGTCGCCGCCGCCTTCTTCCACGCAGCGCTGAACTGGGGCGATGAAACGCTGCTGATCGGCGCGTCAGGGGTGGTCTCAGCGCTGATGGGAGCTGCCTGCCGTTTCGCCTTTCCGGAAGGCCGTGGTTACGACCGGACCCATGGTCATCTCCATCCACGCCAGTCGGTCCTCGGGTCCTTCCGCAACCGTACCGTGGTGATCTTCACGGCCATGTGGTTTGCCGGCAACCTGCTGATCGCCTTCGGGGTGACGCTGTTCGGCGCGGATATCGGGCCGATCGCCTGGGACGCCCATATCGGCGGTTTTCTGTTCGGCTTCCTGCTGTTCGGGTTGTTCGATCCCGTACCGGACCGCGTCCAGCCAATCACGCAACCTTGATCTCTTTCTTGATCTCTTTCCCGCCTCGCTCTACACTTCCCCGAACGTGCAGGGACGGTTCTTCCCACCCGGGCGTTTTGCTTCTCGGGGATGAGTGACGTCCAAGCCAAGCCGGTTGCGAGGAGAGAGCCATGGCAATAGTCGTCAAGAACATGCTGGATGCGAAGGGTCGTGACGTGGTGACCGTCGGTCCCGACAAGACGCTGCTCGAAGTCGCCGGAATCCTCAACGACAAGAAGATCGGCGCCGTGGTGGTGACCGGGATGGAAGGCCGCATCGCCGGCATCTTCACGGAACGCGACCTGGTGCGCGCCATCGCCAGCAAGGGCGCCGGCGTGCTCGATCAGTCGGTCAAGTCGGCGATGACCACGGCGGTGCAGCGCTGCAAGGAAGACACGACCGTCGATGAACTAATGGGGATGATGAGCGCCGGCCGTTTCCGCCACGTGCCCGTCGAGCAGGAGGGCAAGCTCGCCGGCATCATTTCGATCGGCGACGTGGTGAAGTCGCGCATCCGCGAGATCGAACTCGAGGCCGAGCAGATCAAGGCCTATATCGCCGGCTGATGGTTTCGGCTGAGCCTCGCCGCAAGGGGCGAGGCTGTCTGCCTGATGCGCGCTCAGCGAGGCATCTACCCGCCTTAGCGGGCAAAAACTTCCTGCATGCGCTTCAGGGCGGAGATCTGCGCCATGGTTTCCGCATAACCGCGGTCGATCGTTTCGCCGGCGCGGTGGAATTCGGACAGGCCGATGTCAGCCAGGCGCGGGTGCAGCGCCAGATCCGGAGGATCGCCTGCGAGGCGTGCCCGGGAAATGCGTTCCTGGATGATGTTGAAGGCCTGCACCATGGTGCCGGTCAGACCGACACGGACGTCGTCGGCCTTCTTGCGGCCGTCATCGATCGGCTGGACGCTGGCATTGTGCTTCACGACGGCCGAACGGCCGAAAATCTCGTAGTTCAGATTGACGGCGACCACGAGCGGCTGCTCGTAGGCGCGGCAGACGGAGGTCGGCACCGGATTGACGAGGGCGCCATCGACGAGCGTGCGATTGTTGCATTTCACCGGTTCGAAAATGCCGGGAAGGGCATAGGAAGCGCGAAGCCCGGTGATCAGCGAGCCGCTGGAGATCCACACCTCGTGGCCGGTGTGAAGTTCGGTCGCGACCGAGACGAACGGGCGGTCGAGATCCTCGATGGAAAGACCTTCGAGATGTTCCTGCATCCGTTTGGTCAGCCGCATGCCGCCGAGAAGACCGCCGCCGCCGATCGTCAGATCGAGCAGGCCGGCAATGCGGCGCATGGTCAGCGAACGGGCGAAGCTTTCGAGCTCGTCGAGCTTGCCGGCGAGATAACATCCGCCGACCAGAGCGCCGATCGAGGTGCCGGCGATCATGCCGACTTCGATGCCGGCTTCGTCGAGCGCCCTGAGTACGCCGATATGCGCCCAGCCGCGCGCCGCGCCGCCAAGAGCGAGAGACAGTTTTGCTTTTTGGGGGCTTCGATGATGGGAGGAGGTGTGGGTTCGAGAACTTGCGTTTCACCGCCTTCGGCGGGTGCCGCAAGCGGATCATGACGGTTCCAACTCCAGTTCAGCATCGACAAAGACCCTCCACAGCTGAACAAACCCCGGTCTGCCGATTAACGCACCGACAGGTTTCGAAATCGTTTATTCAGTCGAGCCATGCCGAAAAACGGGGCAAATGCCTAAATGGTTCCTTGATCTGAATAGACGGCAGATGGGTCAAAATGACGCTGATCGTCGGTGATTTCAAGAACCGCCCGGCCATCACTTTGGGTGACAGTCCGATAGAAACAGGAGCGGCGGCCCGTGTGGCACGTGGCGTCGTGCCCGGCGACGGAGACCTTGAGCCAGACGGCGTCCTGGTCACAGTCGGTGCGCAATTCATGAACGGTCTGGAGATTGCCGGAGGATCGCCTTTCTTCCAGATCTTTGCCCGGGAGCGGCTGTAATAATGCGCTATGCCGGTCTCGACGGTCAGCGCCAGCGCCTGCGCATCCATATGCGCGACCATCAGCAGCTCGCCGTCCTTTACATCCGTGACCACGGCGGTGACGAGACCGTTCTGATCGAAGCGGGGCGTGAAGGCGCCGGCGCCTTCGAGTTCCGTCTTGTCGGGGGAAGGCTGGTCGAAAGAAAGCGACATTGGGGAACTCCGCCCGGAAAACCGCCGGTCAGCGGTTGCGGGCCAGCATAAAGAAACGGGCCTGTTCGGCGGCATTTGTCTTGAACTCGCCGGTAAATGTCGTCGTCGTCGTATGCGAGCCCTGCTTCTGCACGCCGCGCATTTCCATGCACAGATGCTCGGCTTCGATCATCACGGCGACGCCGCGCGGCTTCAGGGTTTCCTCGATCGCATGGGCGATCTGCGCCGTCAGGTTTTCCTGCGTCTGCAGGCGGCGGCCGAAGATTTCGACGACGCGGGCAATCTTCGAAAGCCCGAGGACCCGGCCGTTCGGCAGATAGGCGACATGCGCCTTGCCGATGATCGGCAGCATGTGGTGTTCGCAATGGGAGAAGAACGGGATGTCGCGCACCAGCACGCTATCGTCATAACCCGAGACTTCCTCGAAGGTGCGGCCGAGCACGTCTTCCGGGGACTGTTCGTAGCCGGCAAACAGCTCGCGGTAGGCGACGGCGACACGCTTGGGGGTATCGAGCAGGCCTTCGCGGGCCGGATCGTCACCGGCCCAGCGCAGCAGAACGCGTACGGCTTCTTCGGCTTCCTGCTGCGAGGGGCGGGCCTGCTTCTCTTTCGAAGCCGGGAAATTCTTCACTATGGCATCCATCTATCGTCTCCTGATGCGGTTCAAGGCCGCATCCGACTGGCGTTACTCACGGACCGACCAGCCGCTGGGCACTTACGGCTGATTTTTAAGCAATCCGGCGATATCTGACCTTCGGCGAACGTTTTTACAAGATATCCTATTCCGTTTTCGGTAGGATTTCGTGAAAAGATCCTTTCTTGATGATCTCGCCCGGACATCACATATAATGGCAGGAACCCTTTTATGGTAGTCCGCCGGACGTGACGCAGTGTTCAACGAGCGACGGCGGGTTCAAAGCGAGCCTTGATGGACGACATCTACAACAGCAAGATCCTGGAATTCGCCGGCAATATCACCCATGCAGGCGTATTGCCCGATGCGGATGCCAGTTCCGAAAAACATTCGAAGCTGTGCGGTTCCAAAGTTCGCGTCCATCTGAAGATGGACGGAGACAGGATCTCCGACTTTTCCCATGAGGTGCGTGCCTGTGCGCTGGGCCAGGCCTCGTCCTCGATCATGGCGCGGCATGTGATCGGAGCCACCGCCGCCGAGGTCCGCAAGGCACGCCAGGACATGCTTGCCATGCTGAAGGAAGGCGGCGAAGGGCCGGATGGCCGGTTCGAGGACATGCGTTACCTGAAGCCGGTCAGGGACTACAAGGCCCGCCATGCCTCCACCATGCTGACCTTCGAAGCGGTCGTCGATGCGATCGACCAGATCGAGGCGAGGCAACTGGCAACCGCCGGATGACGAGGGCGTCATGACAACGGCGTCCAGCGATACCCCCTCTGCCCTGCCGGGCATCTCCCCTCAAGGGGAGATCGGATGGGGACGACCTTCGCACACTCTTGGACGCTTGTTGCGCAGCAGGCGACGCAATCCGCTCCGGGTCGCGAGCCTCTTCTTTGGCGCCAGCGGTGCCACTTGCCGATCTCGCCCCCGAGGCGGAGATGCCCGGCAGGGCAGAGGGGGCTGGATCGGCACACCGGCGAACATAGACCTGCTCCAACCGAGGCTCACGCCTGATGTGCGGCGCCCCCGACTGCCGGCATTCCGAACCCCGACCGAAGGCGGGCCGCTCTCGCAACTGGTCCGGCCCGTTCGCCAAGACGCCCGGCCGGCTTTTCGGCATGGGGCTGATCCGTCTCTACCAGCTGACACTGTCCGGCTTCATCGGCAATTCCTGCCGGCATATCCCGACCTGTTCGGAATACGGCTACGAGGCGGTTGCGCGGCACGGGCTGTGGCCGGGCGGCTGGATGACGCTGTTTCGGGTGGCGCGTTGCGGGCCGGGCGGGACGAGCGGGCTCGATCCGGTGCCGGAGACGCTCGAAGTGCGGCAGCACTGGTGGGTGCCATGGCGTTATTGGCGGCGCCATGCCAAACCGGCATCGCATCCATGAGCATCCGATGATCACCCATGTCGCGCTGCTTCACAGCATCGTTCTCGGTGGCGGCAGGCGGGTCGTCATGGCAGACCTGCGCGGCATGGCGGAAGAACTCGGTTATCGAAACTGCCGGACACTGGTCTCGACCGGCAATCTTGTCTTCGAAACCGACCGGTTACCGATCGGTGACATCGAGCGGGCGCTGGAGACCGCTTTCGAAAAGCGGTTCGGCAAACATGTCGATATCATCGCCAGGACCGGCGCCGACTGGTTGACGCTCGCCTCCGGCAATCCGTTTCCGTCAGGGAAAGGTTCCGAGGTCGGCGTGCGGGTGATGCGTAAACCGCTCGACGGGAACGTCCTGGATCTGCTCGAACGTCACCGCGGCGAGGAGAGGATCGCCGTCGTCGATGGCGATCTCTGGGTCGATTTCGGCGGAAAGGCGAGCGAGACGCGGCTGCTGTCGGCGATGACGACCAAAAAGCTCGGCATCGGTACGATCCGCAACGCCAACACGGTCGCCGGGCTTGCCGAAATGATCGGCTGACCTGCCGCTCGCCTTTACTAAAACGCCAAAAACATTTATCAGCCACGCCGGCTGCGCCTAAAGGGCGAACCGCCATTTATTCCAACACCACCCGCATTCGTTGGCGGGACTGGACAGGAGAAAGATATGTCCCAATCCGTTTCCCTTACATTTCCCGATGGCTCCGTCCGCGTTTTCGACGCCGGCACGACCGGCCGTGACGTTGCCGAGAGCATTTCCAAGTCGCTCGTCAAGAAGGCGGTCGCCGTCACCATCAACGGAACGCTGCAGGACCTTGCCGATCCCGTCACCGACGGTTCGATCGCGATCGTCACCCGCACCGATCCCAAGGCGCTGGAGATGATCCGGCACGACGCCGCCCACGTGATGGCGGAAGCGGTGCAGGAATTGTGGCCCGGTACGCAGGTGACTATCGGTCCGGTGATCGAGAACGGATTCTATTACGATTTCGCTCGCAATGCCCCTTTCACGCCCGAAGATCTGCCGGTTATCGAGGCGAAGATGAAGGAAATCATCGGCCGCAACAAACCGTTCACCAAGCAGGTCTGGTCGCGTGACAAGGCCAGGGACGTTTTTGCCGCGAAGGGCGAGGGCTACAAGGTCGAACTGATCGACGCGATCCCGGCCGATCAGGATCTGAAGATCTATTATCAGGGCGACTGGTTCGATCTTTGCCGCGGCCCGCATCTGGTCTCTACCGGCCAGATCGGCACTGCCTTCAAGCTGATGAAGGTTGCCGGAGCCTATTGGCGTGGCGATTCGAACAATGCGATGCTGACGCGCATCTACGGCACTGCCTGGGCGACCCAGGAAGAGCTCGACCAATATCTTCACGTGCTGGCGGAAGCCGAAAAGCGCGACCACCGCAAGCTCGGGCGCGAAATGGATCTCTTCCATTTCCAGGAAGAAGGTCCGGGCGTCGTGTTCTGGCATGGCAAAGGCTGGCGCATGTTCCAGACCCTGACGGCCTATATGCGCCGCCGGCTCGCAGGCACCTATGAGGAAGTCAACGCGCCGCAGGTGCTCGACTCTCGCTGTGGGAGACCTCCGGTCACTGGGGCTGGTATCAGGAAAACATGTTCGCGGTGAAGTCGGCCTATGCCTTCACGCATCCGGAAGACAAGGAGGCGGATAACCGCGTCTTCGCACTGAAGCCGATGAACTGCCCGGGCCATGTGCAGATTTTCAAACATGGCCTGAAGTCCTACCGCGAACTGCCTATCCGGCTCGCGGAGTTCGGTCTCGTGCACCGCTACGAGGCATCCGGCGCGCTGCACGGGCTGATGCGCGTGCGCGGCTTCACCCAGGACGATGCGCATGTGTTCTGCACGGACGAGCAGATGGCCGCCGAGTGCCTGCGGATCAACGACCTGATCCTGTCGGTCTACGACGATTTCGGCTTCAAGGAAGTGGTGGTCAAGCTCTCGACCCGGCCGGACAAGCGCGTTGGCACCGATGCACTCTGGGATCGCGCCGAATCTGTCATGCTCGATGTTCTGAAGACGATCGAGGCGCAGTCGGAAGGCCGCATCAAGACCGGCATTCTGCCGGGCGAGGGCGCATTCTATGGTCCGAAGTTCGAATATACGCTGAAGGACGCGATCGGCCGTGAATGGCAGTGCGGCACGACGCAGGTGGACTTCAACCTGCCGGAACGGTTCGGTGCGTTCTATATCGACCAGAACTCGGAAAAGACCCAGCCTGTCATGATCCATCGCGCCATCTGCGGTTCGATGGAGCGCTTCCTCGGCATCCTGATCGAGAACTTCGCCGGCCATATGCCGCTCTGGATCGCACCGATGCAGGTGGTGGTGGCGACGATCACCTCGGACGCCGATGATTACGGCCGTGAGGTCGCGGAAGCTCTTCGGGAAGTGGGCATGGTCGTCGAGACCGATTTCCGCAACGAGAAGATCAACTACAAGATCCGCGAGCACTCGGTCACCAAGGTGCCGGTCATCATCGTCTGCGGCAAGAAGGAAGCCGAGGAGCGTTCGGTCAACATCCGCCGTCTCGGCTCGCAGGCCCAGACCTCGATGACGCTGGACGAGGCGATCGTTTCGCTCTCGCATGAGGCAACGCCGCCGGATGTGCTGCGCCGCCTCGAAGCCAAGAACAGGAAGAAGGCCGCGGCCTGATCCGATCCCCGACAGCGCCCGCAAACGCGGGCGCTGTCGGAAGACGGCAATGTCAGTGAAAAAGCCGGGGCTGGTCTTAGGCGACCGCCGAAATGCCGCTAGTTCCGGTCGTTGGCGACCGCGCCCACCACTTGAGGCGTATCGCGCATCAGCACTTCGACGTCGGTATTGCGGCCGGCTTTGACCGTAAATCCGCGCTGATAGATCTTGGTCTTGTTACGGGCGACGGCAAGATATTCGCCCTCCGACAGGACCATGGTGGAGAAAGCGCTGACGCTTTCGTTGACGACGTCGCCGGCCGCGGTCAGTACCGACCAGGCGGTATCGGCAATCGCTTCCCCGCCTGGCTGGGAAACCAGCTTCAGGGTGATCTGGGCAGCGCGATGCTGCAGCACAGCCTGGGTGAGCTTCCCGGCCTCCACCTGGATATCGGCCCGCACCACGGCATTGACGTCGCCATATTCGGAGACGACGTGATAGGTGCCGGCGTTCAGCCGCACGACCGTGTTCGGCTTCACATCCGACATCACCAGCGCCCGGTCGCCGTTGTCGCGCACATCGGCCGAATAGACCGAAAAACTCAGTTCCTTGGGCGGAATGCGCTGGTCGGTACCGGCAACCGCATTGAGGACGAAACCGCCGGCATCGAGGACCAGCGTCTGTTTCGGCACGTTGCCGTTTTCGGGAACCTTCAACTTCTTGGTGACGCCGGCGCGGCCGAAGGCGCAATTGACGAAATAGTCGCCCGGAGCAAGCTGGAACGCGGCCGAGCCGCCTTCGGAACTTGCGACCAGCGGCAATTTGCCGTCATCGCCGGCGATCGGGCTGAAGACGCGCCAAGTGAGCCCTTCCTGCATGGGCTGACCGTCGGAGGTCAGTTTGGCGTCGAACTGGACGTCCTTCGAGGGGACGCCGAGCGGACCGCCCGGCAGGGCCGAGAAGGCGTTGAGCTTGGGCATCTTTGCGGTACTGTCGAGCGCACGGAAATTCTTGAAGGCGTCTTCCTGGGCCGAGGCGCTGAAAGCTGAACCGAGAGCCATCGCTCCGGCGAGGAGCCAGCGTGCCGCAAGGGAAGTGCCTGACATCTGTTGTCTACCCGTTGACTCTTGTTTTCCGAGAGGTCACTTGAAGACCAATGACAAGGCAATTTCAAGACCTTCCACCGCGCCAGACCCAAATGAAAGCTTTGACCATGCAAAATGACGTTCGACTCATCGATTTTCTGCGCGACAGGCATTCCACCCCGGTGGCTCAGATGAAGGAACCGGCTCCGTCGCAGGAGGAACTGGAGGCGATTCTCACGTTCGCGACCCGCATTCCGGATCACGGCAAGCTGGCGCCCTGGCGGGTTGTCGTCTATCGCGGTGACGTGCGCAGCACGCTCGGCGAACAATTTCTGGCCCTGTCGCTGAAGAAGGCGCCCGACATGCCCGACGCCGCCAGGCAGGCGGAGTTGACGCGCTTCACCCGCGCGCCGCTGGTCGTCGCCGTCGTCAGCACTGCGGCACCACATCCGAAAATCCCCGAATGGGAACAGGTGCTTTCGGCCGGCGCCGTCTGCTTCAACATGCTGATGGCCGCAAACGCGCATGGCTACGTTGCCAACTGGCGTACCGAATGGGTCGCCTATGACGACGAGGCGCTGGCGCTCCTCGGCGTCAAGCCAGGTGAAAAGGTAGCCGGTTTCATCCATATCGGTTCGAGCGATTTCCCGACGCCCGACCGCCCGCGGCCGGACCTGGCACAGATCGTCACCTACGCCGGCGAATAGGTTTTCGATGTTCTACACAACCGATACCAACCAGCATGGATTGAAGCACGATCCCTTCAAGGCGATCGTCGCGCCGCGCCCGATCGGCTGGATCGGCACTAAGGGCAGGGACGGGTCGATGAACCTGTCACCCTATTCCTTCTTCAATACCGTTTCCGACGACCCCAAGCTGGTGATGTTCTCCTCCAGCGGGCGCAAGCACAGCCTGAAGAACGCCGAGGAAACCGGCGTCTTCACTGCAAGCCTTGCGAGCCGGCATCTGGCCGAGAAGATGAATGCCTCCTCGGAGGCCGTCCCTTATGGCGTCAGCGAGTTCGAGGTGGCAGGGTTGACCGCCAAAATGGCGGAACTCATCGACGCCCCTTACGTCGCGGAAGCCTATACGGTGCTGGAATGCCGTGTCACGCAGGTGATCCAGCCCATTGGATTGGATGGCAAAGCGGCGGAGGCCTACATGGTTTTCGGCCAGGTGGTCGGCATCCATATCAGCGAGGAGATTCTCCGCAACGGCCGGATCGACATGGGGCTCGCACGGCCGATCGCGCGCATGGGCTACCGCGATTTCGCCGACGGGGGTTCGGACGTGTTCGAGATGACCCGGCCGGCCGGCGCCGATCCTAAAAGCTGAAAACCCGATTGATGATCGGAACTTGATCCCGGCTGCGGCAAAACTTGCCTGAGAACCCGTTGGCTTTCGCCCTTTCGCATTCGGGCAGGATGGTCGCATCCCCGATCAGTGACAGGGCATCGATAGCTGCCATGCCGGCGGCGGAAGCGGCGAGCACCATGGCAGCAGCTGCGAAACGCGCCGTGTCCGAAAGGGGATCGTGACCGCCTTCCCAACCGATGGACTTCAGCCGGTCGCTGCAGCGTTCGAAGCTTCCCGCGGCAAGGATGCCGGCAGCGTCTGCAAGCGCAGCGATCGCGATCTCTCCCGGCCTCGAGCCCGACCGGATTTCCGTCACGCGTAGCGCCATGTCCAGCCTCTGGACCTCCGCGCCGTTGCGGGCGCCCGAGAGGATGACCGAGGCGGCGCCATGTCGGACTGCGATATCGGCGGCGGCATCAGTTCGTGCCGAGGAGAAGGCCGGCAGGAGAAAGGCCAAGCCGTCCTCGGGCGAGAGATCGGCCCATTCGCGGCAGAAATCCGCAATCGCATTCCACGAATCGGGTGAGCCCGTCAGGTCGAGCACGGTCACATCCGCTCCCGCCGCATGGACCGTTGCTGCATCCGAGGCGGGTTCGACGATAAGCCAGGACCGTATTTTCAAAGACTTCGCCATGGTTAAGGAACGTGGTGAACCAATCTTAAACTTTTTCGCTCTAGCGTGACGTCTCAAGCCAGCCGGATCTGAACTGGCATGTGTAGTCGAGGCCGAGTGTGATCGTACAGGCATTTCTTCGTTGGGCTGAAACGGCAAGAACGACCGAAAGGGCGAAGGCTGCCAATGCTCTCGGGCGAGCCTATCTCCGCTCGCCCATGGGCGGAGAGCAGCATCGCGCCGCGGCCCTTGCCATAACCTATCTTCTCGACGATCCTTCGCCGCTGGTGCGCCTGGCGCTCGCCGAGGCGCTCGCCGGATCCGCAGATGCCCCGCGCGCCGTCATCGTGTGCCTTGCCGAAGACCAGCCGGAGATCGCCTGCACGGTTATCGCCTGTTCCCCCGTGCTCACCGAAAACGACCTCGTCGATCTCGCCGGGCGCAGCGACGGCCTGACCCGCGGGATGATTGCCGCGCGGCCGAACCTTTCGCGCGGGGTCGCAGCGGCGGTCGCGGAGATCGGCGACGAAAACGAAGTCACCATTCTTCTGGAAAACGAGACTGCATCGATTACCCGGGTTTCGCTGAGACGGATCGCCGAGCGGTTCGGGCATTGCTGCGAGATCCGCAATCTGCTGCTGGAGCGCGATGCCCTGCCGGCCGACGCCCGTCATATGCTCGTCAACCACATCACCGCGGCGCTCGCCGGTTCCGGACTGGTGCGGACAAGCATGGCGCCGGCGCGGATCGAGCACATGACCCGCGAGGCGGGGAGGCTGCGGCCGTCGCCATTGCCGGCACGGTGCCGCAGGAAGAAATTCCCGGTCTCGTCGAGCATCTGCGCTTGACCGGACGGCTGACGCCCGCCTTCCTCATCCATGCGCTCTGTAGCGGCAAGGTAGATTTCTTTGCCGGCGCGATGGTCTCCCTCTCCGGGCTCGACGACCGCCGCGTGCGGGCGATCCTTGCCACCGGTCGCATGCACGCGGTGCGCGCGCTTTTCGAAGCCTGCGGCCTCGGGCGGGATATCGCAGCCGTGTTCGTCGAGGCGGTCTTCCTCTGGCGAAAGGCCGCAGCGAGCGGCACGCTCGACAACATCGCCGGCATATTGCTCGAAAAGTTCCAGCGCCCGGACATGCAGCTTTCGCCGGTTTCGGAGCTCCTCGACATGGTCGAGAAGCTGCATCGGCTGGAAATCAGGCTCAGCGCCCGATCCTACGCCAGCGAAGTGTCGCTGGCGGCGTAAGCGCGGTCTAACGCTGGAATCTCTTGGCAACCCAGGAATAACCGTTCTCGACCAGCCGCACCGGACTGGTCATGAGCGTCTTCACGCCTTCGGTCGTCGGCAATACCGTCCTGACCCGCTGGATGGCGCGGCCCGCGAGCGTTTCCTTTTCCTGCTGCGTCACCGGTTCCTCGACAAGGGTCGGGGCCAGCTGCGCGGACGGCGCGGGCTGGGGCGTCTCCGGACGCGACTGCGGGATTGGCGCCTTGGCGATCTCGGTGGTTTCCGGCTTCTGGCAGACCGCGATGAGCATCGGATAGGGCTGGTTGGCATAACCGGAAAGCTGCTGTTCCGAAACCGAGTTGCACAACTCGATGCTCGGCCAGCGGTTTTCGGCCGTGGCGATATAGTGACAATCCGTTCCGGCGTCGTTGCAGCCGAGAATAGTCATGACAATCAGTGCGGAATTCATGTCGTCCCCTCAAATATGGCAGTGGATGTAGAGCCGGCAATCTTGGCCCGACCAAGGCAGCTTTCGGCCCAGCGCCGCATCCGTTAGACAATACGCGCCCGTCGGAAGCATCGGAGTCCAAATGACCGTCATGATAACGATCGAACCGCCGCGCCAGGTCGAGGTGATGAGACTTCTCGCACTCTCCGACGCCTATGCCGCCTCGCTTTATCCGGCCGAGAGCAATCACATGGTGGATATCGCGACGCTCGAAGGAGCCGGCGTGTCTTTTTCGTGGCACGCAGGTACGGGGCGGTCCTCGGCTGCGGCGCTCTGGTCGAGACGGGCGACGGATCAGGAGAGATCAAGCGGATGTTCGTCGATGAGGCGGCGCGCGGCCTGAGACTCGGCAGGCGGCTGATCGAGGCAATCCTCGATCGGGCCGGCGAACTGGGCCTTTCGGCGATCCGGCTGGAAACGGGTATCCGTCAGCCGCAGGCGATCGGGCTTTATCGCGCCTATGGCTTTACGGAGATCGGGCCTTTCGGAGACTACAAGCCCGATCCGCTCTGCATCTTCATGGAGAAGAGACTTTCCTGACGACAGGAAGGTCGGGCGGAAGCTCCGGAGACGGCGTCTTGACCGTGTCGGTGACTTCCACCTCGGTCACGTCGGCCATCTTCACTTCACGGATCCATTCGCGCCAGATCGACACGAGCAGCGCCATCAGAACCGGGCCGATGAACAGGCCGAGGAAACCCATGGTGCTGACGCCGCCGACGAGCCCGAAGAACGTCGGCAGGAAGGGAAGCTTGATCGGACCGCCGACCAGACGGGGCCGCAGCGTCTTGTCGACGATGAAGAGCTCGACCGTACCCCAGAGGAAAAGGCCGCCGCCCGCGACATAGGCACCGTTGGCGACCAGATAGAACGAGATCAGCGAGAAAGACAGCGGCGCGCCGCCCGGGATCAGCGCCATCAGGCCGGTCAACACGCCGAGCGTGACGGGCGACGGAACTCCGGCGATCCAGTAGGCGATGCCGAGCACGATGCCTTCACCGATCGCAATAAGCGTCTGGCCAGTCACGGTGGAGCTGATCGTCCTTGGAACGACGCGCGAGATGCGCTCCCAGCGGGTCGGCAGGATGCGCTCGCCGAGAAGGTCGATCTGCTCGCTGAAGGAGCCGCCGTCGCGATAGACGAAGAACAGCGCGATCAGCATGAAGAGCAGCGTCAGTACCAGATGGAAGGCGCCATCGCCCGCCGCCACGATGGCGCGGTAGATGTTGCCGATATTGGCGCCTGAGACGATCTGGATGAGTTCGCCGACGGCACCGGGCGAGCCGACATGCTGGACCCACTGGATGCCAAGCCATTCGCCGACCCAGGGAAGGCCGGTGATCCAGGCGGGCGGCGGCGCGCCGAACCGGTTCACCTCGGCCGCCCAGACGATCCACTGGCGCACTTCGCCGATCGTGTAGGAGATTGCGATGCCGATCGGCACGATCAGGAAGGTCAGGATGAAAATGATAGCAAGCGAGGCGCCGATCGTGGTGTTGCCGCCGACGCGGCGCAGCAGTTCCCGATAGAGCGGCCAGCTTGCAAAACCGATCACCAGAGCGGCCAGGACCGGGACCAGGAAACCGTGGAAGAAATAGATGCCGGCGGCGGCGACGAGCACCAGGAGCCAGCGAGCAGCTGAGATCGGCGGGATGAGCGCGACCCTGCTCGGTGCAACCGGCCCGAGCCAACGCGGCTCTTTCGGGCCTTTGCGATCGTTATTTCCGCTCACCGCATTTCCTTTTTCATTTTCACCATCATATGGCTTATGAGGCACCCTGGTACAAGACTAATGCGTCATCCATTAAAAGGAAGCTTACTCCTTGCCCTAGACGGCAGATGCGATAGAAATATGAAATCGCTTGCCGGTATGCCGGAAGTACGAAACAAACCTTCTTGATGAAGTTTTTCCTAACTTCGCCGGAATGTCGAAGCGTCTGCTGTTCCATTCTATTTGGCCGGACTGTCTTCAGGGACTTGTAATATGCCATACAGGGATAGGGTCGATCTTAGCAATTGCGACCGAGAGCCGATCCATATCCCCGGCAGCATTCAACCTCATGGATGCCTTATTGCCTGCGATGCCGGCGGAGCCTTCGTCGTACAGCATTCCGCCAACGTGGCGGATATGCTCGCGCTCACCGGAGACATCAACGGCCGGCGGCTGGAGGAGATCATCGGCGGGGAGGCGGCACACACATTGCGCAACGCGCTCGCCACCTCCGACAACCCGGCGCGGCCGGCGCTTCGCCATGGCCTCAGGTTTGCCTCGGGCGCTGCTTTCGACGTCTCGATCCATCGTTTCGATCCAAGGTGATCCTGGAATTCGAGCCGGCATCGACGGATTCCGACCAGCCGCTCGAAGTGGCCCGCATGCTGATCAGCCGCATCCGCACCGTAACCAGCCTCGACCGGCTGATCGAAAGCTCGGCGCGGCTGATCTATGCCATGCTCGGCTACGACCGCGTGATGATCTATCGTTTCGAAGAGGACGGCGCCGGAAAAGTCGTCAGCGAATACAAGAGGCGCGACCTCGAGAGCTTCAAAGGCCAGTATTTTCCCGCGGGCGACATTCCGAAACAGGCCCGGGCGCTTTACGTCAAGAACACCATCCGGGTCATCTCCGACGCCAGCAATCCGCGCATCCCGATCGTACCGGAAAACGACGAGGCAGGCGAGGCGCTCGATCTGTCCTTCGCGCATCTGCGCAGCGTTTCGCCCATCCATTGCGAATATCTGCGCAACATGGGTGTCGCCGCTTCGATGTCGATCTCCGTCGTGGTGGACAACGAGCTCTGGGGCCTGATCGCCTGCCACCACTATTCCCCGAAAACCCTCTCGATGCCGCAGAGGGTGGCGGCCGAGACCTTTGGCGAATTTTTCTCGCTGCATCTGAGCGCTTTGAAGCAGAGGCAGCTGATGGAAACCGCTGGCCAGGCGCGGCGATCGCTCGACCGCTTCCTGCAGGCGGCCTCCCACCATGCGGATATCACCGCGCTGCTGCGCAGTTCGCTTGGGGAATTCGGGCAGATGCTGGCCTGCGACGGCATCGGCCTGTGGCTGGGGGCGTGTGGACCGGCGAGGGGCCGTGCCGCCGCCGGATCTGGTCGAAGAGCTCGCCGAATTCGTCGGCGGCGTTGCAGGCGGCAAGATCTGGTCCAGCTTCCAGCTCTCGATGGATCTGCCGGGGATACGCATTTCTCCAGACATTGTCTGCGGCGTGCTGGCCATCCCGCTTTCCCAGCGCCCCCGCGACTACCTGTTGTTCTTCCGCCGCGAAATGGTGCAGACTCTCAGCTGGGCCGGCAATCCCGAGAAATCCTATGGAACAGGCCCCTCGGAGACCGGCTGACACCCCGCAAAAGTTTCGCGATCTGGAAGGAAATGGTCCATCGGCAAGCCCAGGCCTGGACCGACAGTGACCGCGAGATCGCCGACGCGATCCGCGCCGTGCTGGTCGAGGTGGTCCTCCACCACAACGAGCTGCTCGCCGACGAGCGCGGCAAGGCGGACGTGCGTCAGCGGATGCTGAACGAGGAGCCTCAACCACCGGGTCAAGAACATCCTTTCGGTGATCAAGGCGCTGGTCGGGCATTCGGTCGATGCCGATGTCAGCCTCAAGGACTATATCGGCTCGCTCAAGGGACGCATCCAGGCGCTTGCCTTTGCCCATGACCAGGTGGTGCGCGGCGGCGATGGCGGCGTGCTGTCCGATCTTCTGGAAGCGGAACTGAGGCCCTATAGCGAGGGGACGCGCAGCGTCACGCTCAAAGGTCCTCGCGTGTGGCTCGACAGCCGCGCCTTTTCGGTCATGGCGCTGGTGCTGCACGAGATGTCCGACCAATGCGGCCAAATACGGCTCGCTTTCTGTCAACGGCGGGCGGCTTGATATCGAGTGGCGACGGCTGGCCAACAACGACTGCGAACTCACCTGGACCGAAAATGGCGGGCCGCCGGTAAGCCCTCCCTCACGGGCCGGTTTCGGCAGCGTCCTGATCACCCGCAGCGTGCCCTATGAGCTCGAGGGCGAGGCGAAGATCGAATACCCCCGAAGGAGCGAAGGCGCGTTTCCTGGTACCGTCCAAGCACATCCACGGCGATGAGGAATTGGCGGAAGTCGAAACCGGGGAGGGCGAAAGCGTCGTCAGCAACCCGACGGCTGCGCCGCGGCTTCAGGATCTCGAATTCCTGCTGGTGGAAGATCAAATGCTGATTGCCGCGGATGTGGAAGCGATGCTCGCCGACCACGGCATCGACAAGGTGACGACGACGCCCTCGGCGGCCGACGCCTTCCGCAAGCTCGAGGATTTCACGTTCGATGTTGCGATCCTCGACGTCAATCTCGGCTCCGGCACATCGCTGCCGATTGCCGAGGAGCCTGATCCGCCGGGATATCCCCTTCATTTTCGCGACCGGCTATAGCGACAAGTCGATCATCCCGGCGAGCTTCTCCGCGCCGGTCGTCCGCAAGCCCTACGAGGCGGCGGCACTGATCGGCGCTGTCACCAAAGTACTGGGCGGACGGAGCTGACCTCCGCGACGAGGCCGATCCTGATCAGCGGCTGCCGATCCCGATCGGCGGCCTGCTGATCGTGGCCGACCAAGTCTCTAAGGGTGTCCAAGCCGGAAGTCCGGCTCAGATATCGAGATTTTCGGCAAACGCGGCGCGTTCCTGGATGAAGCGGAAGCGGGCATCCGCCTTTGTGCCCATCAGATTATCGACGGCTTCGC
Source organism: Neorhizobium sp. EC2-8 (assembly GCA_045291535.1). Taxonomy (GTDB): domain Bacteria; phylum Pseudomonadota; class Alphaproteobacteria; order Rhizobiales; family Rhizobiaceae; genus Neorhizobium. Next base: position 992,576 of record CP147996.1, read on the forward strand.
GGGTGCCTTCGAAATCCACGTCATCGATCGAGATGCGCAGAAGCGTGCGATGGGCAGGGTCCATCGTCGTTTCCTTGAGCTGCGCCGCCATCATTTCGCCGAGGCCTTTGAAACGGCCGATCTCGACCTTCTTGCCCTTGAACACCGTTTCCATCAGTTCCGCCCGATGGGCATCGTCGCGCGCATAGACGGTCTTGCCGCCCTGGCGCAGCACGTAGAGCGGCGGCACCGCCAGATAAAGATGGTTGCCGCGGATCACTCGGGCATTTCCTGATAGAAGAAGGTGATCAGCAGCGAGGCGATATGGGCGCCATCGACGTCCGCATCGGTCATGATGATGATGCGCTCGTAGCGGAGATCCTCCTCGCGGTATTTCGTCCGCGTGCCGCAGCCAAGCGCCTGGATGAGATCGGCGATCTGCTGGTTGGCGGAGAGCTTCTCGCGGCTGGCGCTGCCGACGTTGAGGATTTTCCGCGCAGCGGCAAGATGGCCTGGTTGGCACGGTTGCGGCCCTGCTTGGCGGAGCCACCTGCCGAGTCACCTTCGACGATGAAGAGTTCGGCACCCTCGGCAGTGTTCTGCGAGCAGTCGGCGAGCTTGCCGGGCAGGCGCAGCTTGCGCACCGCCGTCTTGCGGTTGACTTCCTTTTCCTTGCGGCGGCGCAGGCGCTCTTCGGCGCGCTCGATGACCCATTCGAGGAGTTTCGCCGCCTCGGCCGGATTGCCGGCAAGATAGTGGTCGAAGGGGTCGCGCAGGATATTTTCGACGATGCGCTGGGCTTCGACGGTCGCGAGCTTGTCCTTGGTCTGGCCGACGAATTCCGGCTCGCGGATGAAGACCGACAGCATGCCCACCGCCGAGATCATCACGTCGTCGGTGGTGATGTCCTTCGCACGCTTGTTCTGGGTCAGGTCCGCGTAGTTCTTGAGGCCCTTGGTCAGCGCGATGCGCAGACCCGCCTCGTGGGTGCCGCCTTCGGGCGTCGGGATGGTGTTGCAATAGGAATGCAGCTCGGGATCGCCGCCATACCAGGTGATCGCCCATTCCATCGCGCCGTGACCGCCGGTCTTTTCCGTGCGGCCGGCGAAGATTTCGCGGGTGACGGTGAAATCCTTGCCGAGCGTGGCAGAGAGATAGTCCTTCAGGCCGCCGGGGAAGTGGAAGACCGCCTTTTCCGGAATGTCGCCGCCGGCGGGAACCATGCCCGGATCGCAGCTCCAGCGGATCTCGACCCCGCCAAAGAGGTAAGCCTTGGAGCGCGCCATGCGGAAGATGCGGCCGGCATCGAATTTCGCGTGGTCGCCGAAGATCTGCGGGTCGGGATGGAAACGAACTCTCGTGCCGCGGCGGTTATGGACGTCGCCGAGCTCCTCAAGCCCGCCCTGCGGCACGCCGCGCGAAAAACGCTGGCGGTAGAGTTTTCGATTGCGAGCGACTTCCACTTCGAGAAGGTCGGACAGCGCGTTGACGACGGAAACGCCGACGCCATGCAGACCGCCCGAGGTCTCGTAGGCCTTGCCGTCGAACTTACCGCCCGCATGCAGCTTGGTCATGATGACTTCGAGCGTCGACTTGCCGGGCACCTGGGGGTGATTCTCGACGGGGATGCCGCGGCCGTTATCCGTGACAGTCAGGAAACCCTCGGCATCGAGATGGACGTCGATAAAGTCTGCGTGGCCGGCAACCGCCTCGTCCATCGAATTGTCGATGACTTCGGCGAAGAGGTGGTGCATCGCCTTTTCGTCGGTGCCGCCGATATACATGCCGGGGCGCATGCGCACCGGCTCGAGGCCCTCGAGCACGCGGATCGAAGAGGCGCCGTAATCGTCGCCGGACAATGTCGTGGGGGCAGGGCGCGGCGTCGAGGGCTCCGCCTTGAGGGCGGGCGCGGGTTCGACGGCAACGGGCTTCGCCGTCACAGGCAAATCGGCAAAAAGGTCGTTGTTGTCATCCATAGGCTGCGTCGGTACTACCTGTCGGGGTGCGGAGGAGGAAGCCATACCCATCTCGTGCTGTTTCGAATCACTTGCGATTCTGCCAGAAACCCGGCTTTTTCGCGATGCCGCATGGAAACGGTCGTTTTTCACCAATGCTGCGCCGATCGGGCCATGGCAAGCTTGCGAGGCTGAGGGAACCTGATGAAACCAAGCATGTCCACAGTTCATTTCGTTTTCGGCACGGTTCTTGCTCTTCTCGCCACTCTTGCCGCCGTGCCGGCAGATGCTGAGGAAGGGCCTATCAAGCCCTTCAAGGACGAGCTTTTTCCCGAATGACGGTGCTGCAATCCTTAGACGGCGGCGCTTACGAGGTGATCGACTACCAGGAAATGCGCGACATCAACGGCCGCGACCGCGAGCCGGAACGCCGCGTCAAGGATGAGTATGTTTCCCTGGGCGTCAGAGGCTCCCAGCAGAACGAGACGCTGGAGCTTGCCGGGCGCAGGCTCGATGTCACCAGGGTGGGACAGGCCGAGGGCGCGGCCTTTACGGTGATCTTCATCCACGGCCGCGGGGGCGACCGCCGGCTGGGCGTCAACGACTATACGTTCGGCGGCAATTTCAACCGGCTGAAGAACCTCGCCGCCGTTAGTGGCGGCACCTATTATTCGCCGAGCGTCGCCTCGTTCGACGACAAGGGCGTCGCCGATATCGCCGCGCTGATCCGCTACGCGTTCGATCGGTCATCCGGACGGCCGGTGATCCTCGCCTGTGCATCGATGGGCGGGTTCATCTGCCAGGGCATCAGCCGTGATAAACAGGCGGTCGGATATCTGAAGGGCGTAGCGCTGCTCGGCGGCCCGCCGGACCCGGGATTGCCGAAATCGGCCCTGGCAAAACGCAAGCTGCCGATCTACTTCGCGCATGGCGGCAGCGACAGCGTCTACAAGTCCGAGGATCAGGCTGCGGTCTATCGCAAGCTGAAAGCAGCGCGCTACCCGACCCGGTTCACGCTGTTTGCGACCGGCGGCCACGGCACGCCAATCCGGATGGTTGACTGGAGAAAGGTCCTGAATTTCCTGCTGACCCGCCACTGAAGGCAGGTCGTTAACCAAAGACTTGAACCAAAATCTGTCTTTTGCATACCAATTCCTGCAGGATATGTCTAAAAACACGTTCCCGAATGGATGGAGGCTTCGGTTCTGCTCGTCGGGACCGAATGGAGAGGAAATATTTGCCGATGACGCCTGATGTGCGCCCGCTCGTTGCCGGAAACTGGAAAATGAACGGCACCCGCGAATTTCTGACCGAAATCAAGACGATTGCCGACGGCGTGATGGGAGCGCTGTCGGAAAAGGTCGATACGCTGATCTGCCCGCCGGCAACGCTGCTCTATGTCGCCACCGCGTTATCGACCGACAGCCCGCTCGAGATCGGCGGCCAGGATTGCCACCAGAACGCCAGCGGCGCCCATACCGGCGACATTTCCGCGGAGATGATCGCCGACTGCTTCGGCACCTATGTGATCGTCGGGCATTCCGAACGCCGCGCCGACCATGCCGAAACCGATCATCTGGTGCGCGCCAAGGCGGAGGCGGCCTATGCGGCCGATCTGACGGCAATCGTATGCATCGGCGAGACCGGCGACGAACGCGACGCATACCAGACCCTCGACATCCTGAAACGCCAGATTTTCGGCTCGTTGCCCCAGTCGGCAAACGCCGCCAACACGGTCGTCGCCTATGAACCGATCTGGGCGATCGGCACCGGGCTGACGCCGACGGTCAAGGATATCGAAATCGCCCATGCCTTCATGCGGGTAGAACTCATCAAGCGGTTCGGTGACGAAGGCAGACAGATGCGCATTCTCTATGGCGGTTCGGTCAAGCCGGGCAATGCCAGGGAGCTGATGGGCGTCGAGAATGTCGATGGCGCATTGATCGGCGGCGCGAGCTTGAAAGCCGAGGACTTTCTCGCCATCTATCGGGTCTATGAGGAACTGACGGCCTAAAGCTTTTGATAAGGGCTTGGAATGCGCGCGGGCCTCATGTAAAGAGCCGCCAATCTTCTTCTATTGCCTCGTCGAGGGGCAGGGATCTTTAATTCATGCAGACCGTTCTGATCGTCATTCATCTCATGATCGTGCTGGCGCTTGTCGGCGTCGTGCTGATCCAGCGCTCCGAAGGCGGCGGGCTCGGCATCGGCGGCGGCTCCGGCTTCATGTCGGCGCGCGGCACCGCCAATGCGCTGACCCGCACGACCGCCATCCTGGCGACGCTGTTCTTCATCACCTCGCTGGCACTCGGCATCCTGGCACGGTACGAATCCCGCCCGAGCGACATCCTGAACCGCATCCCGCAGAGCCAGCAGGGCACCGGCGGCGGCATTCTCAACCAGCTCGGCCCGGCGCCTGCGCCCGCTCCGGCAGGCAACGGCGTTCCGTCCGGTTCCGGCGCATCCGCTCCGGCCGCCCCGGCAACCGGTGCTGCGCCGGCAACGCCCGCTCCTGCGGCCCCCGCGACCGGTTCGGCGCCTGCCGCTCCGGCTGCACCGACGGGTGTTCCGATCGGCCAATAAGGCTCGGTCAACGTTTCCAGCTCCGGCAGGCCAAAAGCCTGCCGGTTTTATTTTGTGAAGATTCCACAGCCTTTTTATAAAGCGGACGATTTAGGCTGGCGGAATCACCAATGAAAAGGTATCCGGTGAATCCCATGGCGCGATATGTATTCATAACTGGCGGCGTGGTTTCTTCCTCGGAAAAGGAATTGCGGCCGCGGCACTCGGAGCTTTGTTACAAGCACGAGGTTACCGGGTTCGGCTGAGGAAGCTCGATCCTTATCTCAACGTCGATCCGGGCACGATGAGCCCGACGCAGCACGGCGAGGTTTTCGTCACTGACGACGGGGCGGAAACCGACCTCGATCTCGGTCACTACGAACGCTTCACGGGGCGCTCGGCGACCAAGACCGACAACATCACCACGGGTCGCATCTACAAGAACATCATCGACAAGGAACGCCGCGGCGACTATCTCGGCGCGACCGTCCAGGTGATCCCGCACGTCACCAACGAGATCAAGGATTTCGTCACCGAAGGCAATGACGACTACGATTTCGTCATCTGCGAGATCGGCGGGACGGTCGGCGACATCGAGGCGATGCCGTTCATGGAAGCGATCCGCCACTCGGCAACGACCTGCCGCGCGGCACCGCGATCTATCTCCACCTGACGCTGATGCCGTTCATTCCGGCGGCCGGCGAACTGAAGACCAAGCCGACCCAGCATTCGGTCAAGGAACTGCAGGCGATGGGGATTGCCCCGACATCCTCCTGGTGCGCGCCGACCGGGAAATCCCCGAAGCGGAACGCCGCAAGCTGTCGCTGTTCTGCAACGTTCGTCCTTCCGCCGTCATCCAGGCGCTCGACGTCGCCAATATCTACGACGTGCCGATGGCCTATCACAAGGAAGGCCTCGACAACGAGGTGCTGGCCGCCTTCGGCATCGAGCCGGCTCCCAAGCCGCGCCTGGAAGCCTGGGAAGAGGTCTGCAACCGCATCCATACGCCGGAAGGCGAAGTGACGATCGCGATCGTCGGCAAATACACGGGCCTCAAGGACGCCTACAAGTCGCTGATCGAGGCGCTGCATCACGGTGGCATCGCCAACCACGTCAAGGTCAAGCTCGAGTGGATCGAATCGGAGGTCTTCGAGAAGGAAGACCCCGCACCCTGGCTTGAAAAGGTTCACGGTATCCTGGTTCCCGGCGGGTTCGGCGAGCGTGGCTCACAGGGCAAAATACATGCGGCGCGGTTTGCCCGCGAACGCAAGGTGCCGTATTTCGGCATCTGCTTCGGCATGCAGATGGCCGTCATCGAAGCGGCACGCAATCTGGCCGGCATCGAGAAGGCATCGTCGACGGAATTCGGCCCTTCCAAGGAGCCGGTGGTCGGCCTGATGACCGAATGGGTGAAGGGCAACGAGCTCGAAGTGCGCTCGGCAGCCGGCGACCTCGGCGGCACGATGCGCCTCGGCGCCTATAAGGCGGCGCTCAAGAAGGAAACCAAGATCGCGGAGATCTACGGCTCGACCGATATTTCCGAACGTCACCGTCACCGCTACGAGGTGAATATCGACTACAAGGACCGGCTGGAAAATTGCGGCCTGGTGTTCTCCGGCATGTCGCCGGATGGCGTGCTGCCGGAGACGATCGAATATCCGGACCATCCGTGGTTCATCGGCGTCCAATACCATCCGGAACTGAAGAGCCGGCCGCTCGATCCGCATCCGCTGTTTGCGAGCTTCATCGAAGCGGCCCTGGAACAGAGCCGCCTCGTCTGAGCAAATTCAAAAAGGCAGGGTCTCGCATCCTGCCTTTTGCCATCAGGCGGGGACCTTCAGTTTTCGCACTGGCGGTGTTGCTTCGACATCCCGTATGCTCGCTGGATTGCTCTTTCAATTTCAGCGGTGCGACATGGCGATTTTCGACACTTTTTCTCTCAGTGGACGCGTGGCGCTGGTCACCGGTAGCGGCCGGGGACTTGGCCTGCAGATGGCGACGGCTCTGGCGGAGGCCGGCGCGCATGTCGTGCTCAGCGGCCGCTCGAGCGACCTGCTCGAACAGGCCGTGGCCTCAATTGCCGATGCGGGCGGCAAGGCCAGTGCTGCTGCCTTCGACGTCGCGGATCTCGATGCCGGACGCGAGACGATCGCCAGGCTTCAGGCAGAGCATGGCCGGCTGGATATCCTGATCAACAATGTCGGTGCCCGCGACCGGCGCGTGTTTGCAGCGTTCAGCGATGCCGAAATCCTGAACCTGATCCAGACCGACCTGCTTTCTGCAATCGCCTTATCCCGCAGCGCCGCTGATATCATGAAGGGGCAGGGCCATGGCCGCCTCATCTCGATCACGTCGATCATTGGCGGCATGGCGCGTTCCGGCGATGCCATCTATCCTATCGCAAAGCAGGGGCTGACCGGCCTGGTCCGAAGTCTTGCCGCCGAATACGGCCCATTCGGCGTCACCAGCAATGCGATTGCGCCGGGAATGTTCGCCACCGAGACCAATGCGGGGATTTCGGCAGATCCCGACATGATCGCATTCATGCGCCGGCGCGTGCCGCTGCAGCGGTGGGGCAAGCCCGAAGAAATCGCCGGTGCCGCGCTGTTTCTGGCGAGCGACGCCGGCTCCTTCGTCAACGGCCATGTGCTGACCGTCGGCGGCGGCATGTCCATACAGATGTGATCGCCAGTTAGGCGGCCTGCGGCAGCGGGCCGACATAGACGGAACGCGGGCGGATCAGCCGGCCTTCCAAGGACTGTTCTCGGGCGTGGGCGATCCAGCCGACCGTGCGGCCGATGGCAAAGACACCTGTGAAGGATTGCCGTGGGAATTTCAGCGCGTCGAGCAGCAGGGCGGTATAGAATTCGACGTTGACATCGAGCGGCCGATCGGGCTTGCGCTCCTTGAGGATGGCGAGCGCTGCCTGTTCCACCGCCTCGGCCAGCCGGATCCGGTCGAGATCCACCTGACCCGTGGCGACAAGCGGTTGCAGAGCATGTTTCAGTGCATCGGCGCGCGGGTCACGAACGCGGTAGATGCGGTGGCCGAAGCCCATCAGCCGCTCGCCATGGTCGAGCGCACCGGCAAGCCACGGTTCGGCATTCTCCTGCGTGCCGATGGCATCCAGCATGTCGAGCACGGGTCCCGGAGCGCCCCCGTGCAGCGGGCCTTTCAGCGCGCTGATCGCTGCGAGCACTGAGGAGGTGAGGCCGGCCTTGGTCGAGGCGACAACGCGCGAGGCGAAGGTCGAGGCGTTGAGACCGTGGTCGGAGATCGTCACCAGATAGGCGTCGAGCGCCGCGACCTGTTCATGCGTCGGCAGGCGGCCATTCAGCATGGCGAGAATATCGGCGGACTGGGAGAGCGATGGGCTTGGCGCTACGGGTGCCTCTCCCTTCTGGAGCCTCAGCACGGCGGGCAGGAAGACGGCAGGAGCGGCGAGCAGGCGCAGGGCCGTTTCCAGATCCTCGCCATCCGGCAGCCGCGCGATCAGGGCGCGCACGGCATCGACCGGCGGCAGGTTGAGAAGCGCGTCATCCGCGGCACGCACATGCGAGAAAACCTCGGCGCGGGCCGCGCCAAGCCGGATCTTCAGATCGGTTGCGGTAACGGGTCGTTCCAGTAGGCCATCCAGCAGCAGCGCAGCGCCGTCTTCATAGGTCGCGCGCGAGGCGAGCAGGTCGAGAGACACGCCGCGAATGACGAGCCGGCCCGCTTCCCCGTCCACGTCCGAAAGCCGCGTCTCGGCGGCGATTACATCTTCAAGTCCGTTGTTTTTCATGGGTGTTTCTCCTTTACGTCAAGGATGATCGGACCTAGGGTTATTGACGTCAATCTTGATGCAATCGATCAATATGAACACGCTCTGGATCACCGCCGAAGAGGCGCTTTCTCTCCTCGGGACCAAACCGCAGACGCTCTACGCCAATGTCAGCCGCGGCCGCATTCGGGCGAAGGCGGATCCGGCCGATCCACGCCGCAGCCTTTATCAGGCCGACGACGTCAAGCGTCTCGCGGAACGCCATGCCGGACGGCGACAATCGGCGGCCGTGGCGGCAGACGCGATCCGCTGGGGCGATCCAGTCCTGCCGACATCAATCTCGACGATTTCCAATGGACGGCTTTTCTATCGCGGCCGCGATGCCGTCGAACTGTGCGAGCATGCGACGCTGGAAGAGGTGGCCGCGCTGCTCTGGGATACGGAAGACGTGAACGTCGCGGCGGGCAGGGCAGGGCAGAGCGGCTCCACCCGCATGGCTGCGGCCTTTGCGGGGCTCGCAGCCCGCGTCATGAACGACCTGCCGGCGCTGCGCCGGAAATCCTTCATCCTGCGCGCCGAAGCGGCCGACGTGCTCTCGACCGTAGCCAAGGCGCTCGCGCCGTGGCCGGAGCCGCTGCCCTTGCACGAGCGGCTGGCGGTCGGCTGGCAGCGTCCCGATGCGGCCGAACCGATCCGCAAGGCACTGGTGCTGGCGGCCGAACACGAACTCAACGTTTCCGCCTTTGCGGCGCGCGTAACGGCGTCGTCGGGGGCCGCACTCTCCGCCGCGACGCTTTCCGGTCTTGCCACGCTCACGGGTCCGCGGCATGGCGGCGCGTGGGTCAGCGTCACCATGCTGGTGGAAAAGGCGGCGTCCGTCGGCGTGCGCGAGGCGATCCGCAGCATGTTGTCTTCGGAAGGCATCGTCAGGCCCTTCGGCCATCGGCTCTATCCGCATGGCGATCCAAGGGCGAGGGCGCTGATGGCGAGTTTCGAAGCACCGCCGCTCTATGCCTCGCTTGCGGAGGCTGGCGAGGACCTGCTCGGCGAACCGATCAATATCGATTTCGCGCTGGCGGCGCTTGCCGCAACCTTCGAGCTTCCGGAAGACGCGCCGCTCGTCATCTTCGCGCTTTCCCGGACTGCCGGCTGGCTGGCCCACGCCATGGAACAGATCGAGAGCGGTCACCTGATCCGGCCCAGGGCCCGCTATGCCGGTCCCGGCAGTGATTCCGGTGTATAGCCGGTCGCAAAGGCGGACGGTTTTTCATGCTGCAATGACACTGTGACGGAAACTCTTCTATTCTCGCAAGCGAATCAGGATGGGCACGGCAATGTTGGGCAGCGATTTTAGTTTGAGTTTGAGCCTGTTCGTGGCGCAGGGCCGCGAACGCGATACGGCCGAGTTCTACAAGAACGTGTTCGGTGCCACGGAAACGAATTCCTACGAGATGCTGCGGCTGACCATGATCGAGCTTCAGCTCGGGTCGATCGGCCTCGTCGTCTGCGGATCCGATCCGGAAAGGGAGGCTGCGCCTTCCTATCAAGGTCCCTACCATCCGAAAAACGATGGTGCCGTCAGCACGATCTTTCAACTGACCGTGCCGGATGTCGAAAGCGTCGTCGATGCGGCGTTCGAATTCGGCGGCATGATGCGCGACAGGATCCAGACGGACATGAACGGCCGGCAGGTGGCGTCGATCTTCGATCCTGCAGGCCATGTCTGGGTGTTGACCGAGCGAGGGCTGGACGAGGAATAGTCTCGCCTTCGCCATTGGGCTCGGTCAGCGGATGTCCCGATAGGCGGCGAGTGCCCGATCGCGGGCAAAGCCGTGATCGACGATCGGCTTCGGATAGGTCTTTCCAAGCTCGATGCCCGCCTTTTCCAGCACATGCTCAGGCGCTTCGAAAGGCTTGTGGATGTATTTGCGATCCAGCCTTGCCAGTTCCGGCACATGTTCCCGGACGTAATCGCCATCCGCATCGAATTTTTCACCCTGCAGGATGGGGTTGAAGATCCGAAAGAACGGCGAGGCATCGGCGCCGGAGCCTGCGACCCATTGCCAGTTGGCGGAATTGTTGGCGGGATCCGCATCGACCAGCGTGTCGCGGAACCATCTTTCACCCTTGCGCCAGTCAATCATCAGGTCCTTGATCAGGAAGGACGCGGTGATCATCCGGACGCGGTTGTGCATGAAGCCGGTACGCCAGAGCTGGCGCATACCGGCATCGACGATCGGGTAGCCGGTCAGGCCCTTCGTCCAGGCATGGAACTCCCCGGCGTCGTATTCCCATTTGAAGCCGTCGAACCTGTCGTCCCAGTTCCTGTCGTGAAGTTCGGGGAATTCGGTCAGCAGATTGTAGCAGAAGTCGCGCCAGGCGAGCTCGCGGCGGAAATGGGCAACATCCTCGGAAGCCTTGGGAGGCAGGCCCCGGACGGCATGCCAGATGCGGGCGGCGGAGACCTCGCCATGGGCCAGGTGCGGCGAGAGAAGGGATGTGGCATCGACCGACAGCAGATCGCGGCCACGCCTGTAATCGTGCAGCTCGCGATCGACGAAACTGCGAAGTTTCTCCTGCGCACCCGCTTCACCCGGCGTCCACATCCTTCCGAAGTCCGAGGCCCAGTCCGGTTTCTTCGGTAGCAGAGCCCAGTGGTCGAGGTCCTCGGAGGGTGGCAAATGCTCGGGCGAGGGGATTTTCGTGGGCGCGTCGATGGGTTCGGGCGGCTCGCCGGCCTTCTGGAGCGCGTTCCAGAACGGGGTAAACACCTTGAAGGCGTTGCCGGCACCGGTACGGATGGATTTTGGCTCGTGCAGGAGCTGGCCATGGAAGGCGCGGATGGCGATATCGCGTTTCTTCAGCTCGATGGCTATGGCTCGATCGAACAGCGTCCGCTCATAGGCGCGGTTGACGAAGACGGTTTTCGCTCCGGTCTTATCGGCAAAATCGGCGAGCACATCCTCGGCCTTGCCGGAGATGAGGACAAGATCACTGCCCAGAGACTTCAGCGATGCCTTGAGTGCGTCAAGCGAATGATGCAGCCACCAAGCCTGCGCGGCACCGAGCGGTCCGATGTTCAGGCGTGCCGGCTCGCGGATATAGACCGGGATGACCGGGCCGCCGGCCTCGATCGCGGCGTGCAGTGCCGGGTTGTCGTCGAGGCGCAGATCCTTGCGGAACCAGAGGATGGCGGGGGCCGGTTTTTCGTGGGACACGGTCTTCTCTGTTCAGGGCATTGCTGCCCCAAGGTACGGATTTCGAAAAGGATCGGATCACCGTCAGGGGCGGATCAGCAGGATCGGGCAGGGGGCACCGGCCGGCAATTCCGGTGCATGCGCCGGGCGGATGATGAGGCCGTCGGAATGAGCAAAGATCTTCATCATCGATGAATCCTGCTTCGCGAAGGCCTCGGCGACCAGATTGCCGTCGCGGTCCCTCGTCAGCCTGGCGCGCAGATAATCCTGGCGCTGGTCGTTGGCGACAAGCTTATATGCCGTGACGCCCTGCACCTCCCGGCGCCTTTCCGGCAGGCGCGCGAGCTTGCGGATCAGGGGTTCGAGGAAGAGCATGCTGGTGACGAGGCTTGCGACCGGATTGCCCGGCAGGCCGAGGACGTGCATATCGCCGAGCGACCCGACCATCAGCGGCTTGCCCGGACGCATCGCGATGCGCCAGAAATCCAGTTCCATGCCGGCGGCTTTCAACGTCGATTGCACCAGATCATGGTCGCCGACTGAGGCGCCGCCGAGGGTCACCAGCACGTCGGCCTCCGCCGCAAGGGCTTTTGGATCGCGGTGGTGATGTCCTCGGGCCGGTCGCGGACGATGCCGAGATCGACAACTTCGCCGCCATTGTCGCGCACCAGGGCGGAAACGCCGAACGTGTTGGAGGCGATGATCTGCGCGGCTGCGGGTGCGGCACCGGGCGGAACAAGCTCGTCGCCGGTTGCAAGGACCGCGACCCGCGGGCGGCGATAAACGGAAAGCTCCGGGTGGTTCATGGCCGCGGCGACTGTCAGATGCGAGAAATCGACGACTGTTCCTGCGGGCAGGACCGTCTCGCCCTCGGCAAAATCCTGGCCGCGGGGACGGATATGCCGGCCCTTGATCACTTCGAATTTTGTACGGATGCGGTCGCCTTCGAGCTTTTCGGCATCTTCCTGGATCAGGACGGCGTCTGCGCCTTCCGGCACCGGGGCGCCGGTGAAGATGCGCACGGTCTCGCCCTTGTTGAGCGTGCCTTCGAAAGCATGGCCAGCGGCGGCGGTGCCGATCACGGCCAGCTCGAACCGATCGATGGCGCGTCGGACGCGTTGAGCGCGTAGCCATCCATGGCGGACGCATGGAAGGGAGGCTGAGTGAGGCGGGCCACCAGATCAGCGGCCAGTACACGGCCGTTCGCCTCACCGAGAGCAACGGTCTCTACCGTTTCGATCGGGCTCGCACTGGCGAGCAGGCGGTTCTTCGCTTCGGAAACGGGCAGCAGGGCCATTTCTCAATCCTCTGCGCGGTAGGTTCCGGATTTGCCGCCGGTCTTTTCGAGAAGGCGGATGCCACCGATCTCCATGGCCCGATCGACGGCCTTCGCCATGTCATAGATGGTCAGGCAGGCGACCGAGGCGGCCGTCAACGCTTCCATCTCGACGCCGGTCTTGCCGGTGAGTTTTGCGGTTGCGGTCACCCGCAGGCCAGGGAGGGCCTCGTCCTCGGTGATGTCCACAACCACCTTGGTCAGCATCAGCGGATGGCAGAGCGGGATGAGATCCGAGGTCTTCTTGGCAGCCATGATGCCGGCCAGCCGCGCCGTGCCGATCACGTCACCCTTCTTGGCATTGCCTTCGCGAATAAGGGTCAGCGTCTCGGGCAGCATCCGCACGTAACCTTCGGCGGTCGCCGAGCGGGTGGTTTCGGCCTTGTCGCCGACATCGACCATATGCGCCTCGCCGGAAGCGCCGATATGGGTGAGGCCCGTCATTATTCCGCTGCCTGGGCCGCAGCCTCGCCGGTCAGGAGAAGCCGGGTCGCGGCGGCCACGTCGTCCTTGCGCATCAGGCTTTCGCCGACGAGGAAGGTGCCGATGCCGACCTTTTTCAGGCGCTGGCAGTCCTCATGGGTGAAGATGCCGCTTTCGCCGACAAGCAGCCGGTCGGCCGGCACCATCGGCGCCAGCCGCTCACTGGTTTCAAGGTTGAGCTCGAACGTGCGCAGATTGCGGTTGTTGATGCCGATCAGCGGCGAGGGAGCTTCAACGCCCGCTCCGTCTCTTCCTCGTCATGCACCTCGATCAACGCATCCATGCCGAGGCTCGGCGGCAACGTCATAAAGCGCGCGCGCCTCGTCGTCGGAAAGCGAGGCCATGATCAGCAGGATGCAATCGGCGCCCCAGGCGCGGGCCTCGTGGATCTGGTAGGTCTCGAACATGAAATCCTTGCGCAGCGCCGGCAGCGAACAGGCGTTGCGGGCGGCAGTCAGGAATTCCGGCGAGCCTTGGAAACTCGGCCCGTCAGTGAGAACGGAGAGGCAGGTGGCGCCACCGGCTTCGTAGGCCGCAGCGAGCGCCGGCGGATCGAAGTCCGGGCGGATGAGGCCCTTGGACGGGCTTGCCTTCTTGATCTCGGCGATCAGGCCGAAGGCACCAACATCCTGCCTGGCCTTCAGCGCGCGGCGAAAGCCGCGCGGGGCCGGCTGGTCTGCGGCGCGGGCCTTCAGTTCGGCAAGCGGCACGCTCGCCTTTGCGGCCGCGATTTCCTCGCGCTTGTAGGCTTCGATCTTCTTGAGGATATCCGTCATGGCCTCAATCCTTGTCGTTCGATACGGCGACCAGACGGTCGAGGGCCGCGGCCGCTTCGCCGCCTTCCAGCGACCGGGTGGCAAGCCTCATTCCGTCGGCGATCGTCTCCGCCTTGCCGGCGACGACCAATGCCGCAGCCGCATTGCAAAGCGAAATATCGCGGTAGGCATTCTTGGCACCGCCGAGCACGCTCCGCAAGGCAGCGGCATTGTGAACACCGTCGCCGCCCTTGAGCTCGTCGAGCGTCGCAGGCTGCACGCCGAAATCCATCGGGGTCAGCTCGAAGGAGCGGATTTTGCCGTCTTCCAGCGCGGTCACTTGGGTAACGCCCGTTGTGGTAATCTCGTCCATGCCGTCGCCGTGGACGATCCAGACGGTCTCCGAACCAAGGTCACGCAGGACCTCGGCAATCGGGCCGAGCCATTTTGGCGCAAAGACCCCGAGAAGCTGCCGTTTAGCGCCGGCCGGATTGGAAAGCGGGCCGAGCAGGTTGAAGATCGTCCGCGTGCCGAGTTCGACGCGGCTCGGGCCGACATGGCGCATGGCTGCATGATGCATGGAGGCGAACATGAATCCGATGCCGGCCTCGCTGATACAGCGAGAGATCTGCTCGGGGCTGATTTCCAGATTAACCCCCAGAACGCCAAGCGTATCGGCCGTGCCGGATTTGGAGCTCAGCGCCCGGTTGCCGTGCTTGGCGACCGGAACGCGGCAGCCGGCAACGATCAGGGAGGCGAGGGTGGAGATGTTGTAGGTGCCGAGACCGTCGCCGCCGGTGCCGACGATATCGATAGCGTCAGCGGGACCGGAAACGGGCAGCATCTTCGACCGCATGGTTTCGACGGCGCCGGTGATCTCGGCAACCGTCTCGCCGCGCACGCGCAGCGCCATCAGGAAGCCGCCGATCTGCGACGGCGTCGCCTCGCCGGACATCAGGATCTCGAAAGCGCCTCGCGCCTCTTCGTGACTGAGGCTCTCGCCATTGGCAACCTTGGCAAGCAGGGGTTTCAGCTCAGACATGGTCGACCGTCCCTCTGGTTTACTGGAGCATGGCCTGATCGACCACGGTCTGGTTGACCGCCACGCCGTAGCTGTTCTTCAGACTGTTGACCATCTGATCGAGCATGTCGTCACCGGCGGCATTCGCCATCTGCTGCAGCTGCTGGTCACCGGAGAGCGCATCCGTGGTCGCCTGGTCGGCGGCGGCCACCTTCATCAGAAGGCGGCTTTCGCCATCGGAACCCAATGCGGTCGCGGTGGTATTGACCGGGCCGGAGAAGGCGGCCGAAATCGCCTCGTTGCCGAAGATCGCATCCTCGGCGCCGCGACGCAGGCCCTGCTTGTTTTCGACCGCAACGCCGAGTTCGGTGGCGATGGCGGCAAGTGTCTCGCCCTTGTCGAGGCGGGCCTTGAGTTCGGTCGCCTTGGCGGCAAGCGCCTGGCGCTGCTGTTCGGCGGTCCAGTCGGCGACGGCCTTGTCGCGCACGTCCGCGAGCGGGCGCTCGCGTTCGGGGACGATGTTGCGGACCTCGAACCAGATATATCCGTCATTGCCGAGGCTTACCGGAATGGTATCGGCGCCCGGATCGGTGCGGAAAACCTCGCCGAGCAGCGCGTTCGACGCCGGAAGCTCGGTGATGCGCTGCTCCTTTCATTACGGCCGGAGGCATCGGCGGTGACGGTGACCGCCTTGAGGTTGAGCGCCTTGGCGGTATCCTCAAGCGAGGTTCCTCCGCTGCGCATATCGTCGAAACGATCGTGGACGCTGAGTACTTCCTGAGACGCGGCAGAGACGGCAAGCCGCTTGCGGATCTCTTCCTTGACCTCGTCGAGGAACGCGTCGTCTCGGGGCGGATATTGGTGACGCGCAGGATGACCGGACCGAACGTGCCGTCGATGACAGACGTCGTCCCGCCGCTTGCCGTGATCTTGAATGCCGGATCGGCGAATGCCGGATCGGGAACGTTCTCCCTGGTGAAATCGCCGAGCAGCACGTCCGTCGCAGTCTTGCCCTGATCCTTGATGATCTGGTCGAAGGTGGCGGTGCCGTCCTTCAGCTGCGTCGCGGCTGCCTGCGCCATTTCCTTGTTGGGGAAGGGGAGCTGCTCGATCGTACGGGTCTCGTGCGTCTTGTAGCTGTCCTTGCGCTTTTCGTATTCGGCGCGCACGGCATCGTCGGTGATCGAAGACGCATCGGCGATATCGCCCGGCTGCAGCTTCACATAGGCAAAGGTGCGATATTCGGGGGCGCGGTAACGGTTCTTCACGCCTTCGAACCACGCCGAGATCACGTCATTTGCCGGCGCCTTCACCGGGTCGATATTGGCGTTGGACAACAGGATGTAATCGATCGAACGGGTCTCGTCGCGATAACTCTTCAAGGCATCGACCAGTACTTTCGGCGGCTGGAAGCCATCCGAAACCGCCTCGACGATCTGGCTGCGCACCGCGACCTTGCTGCGCTCCTTGATGTAATCGTCTTCGCGGATGCCGGCATTGCGCAGGCGCGAGGTGAAGAGGTTGCGGTCGAACTGGCCGTTGACACCCTTGAAGGCCGGATCCTCGGCAATCAGGCCGGCAAGGCGCTCTTCCGAAAGGCCGAGGTTCATGTCGTCGGAAAGCTGATCGAGTGCGGCGCCGGCTGCGAGCCTGGGTGAAGACCTCGTTCTGGATCCCGAAGGCGCGCGCCTGCTCGGCGGTCAGCTGCGTACCGAACTGGCGGCTGAGATTGGCGATCTGGCGCTGGTAGGCGAGGCGGAATTCCTGGCTCGAAATCTGCTGGTCGCCGACGGTCATCACCGTGTTGCCGCTCGCCGTCACCAGCGAGTGAGAAACACCCCAGATGGCGAACGAGGCAACCAGAAGCAGGAGAAGCGACTTGGCAACCCAGGAGCGGGCGGCGTTTCTGAGGGATCAAGCATCGATCAACATACCTTGCGTACAGTCCTGCCGCCCGAAAAGGCGGATTGAAGGACTGTCTCTAAATCAAACCGAGATAGAAATGAAGGCATGCTGACGGAAAAGCGAAAACCTCCCGTTCAGGCGCGTCTGGCGGTCTTCACGATCGACGGAATTGGGGCCGCATCGAGCCGGGCGGCGAGAGCCTCGGCGTCCCGCGGGGCGCGTACTTTCACGTCGTTGTCGAAGTAGACATAGACGTCCAGCCCGTGCGCACGCGGCGGGGAAGGCGGCCCGACGCGTTCGGCGTCCTTCGGATCCCGACCCTTCGTCCATTGGCGGATCAGCTGCGCCCAGCGGTCGAGCGCCTTGTCATCGTAGCCGCTGACATAAAGCTGTTCGGAGCCATGCAGGCGGCAATAGACGAAATCGGCGGTGAGATCCATCAGGAGCGGCCATTCAACCGTGTCTGCCACGACAAGACCCACCTTGTAGTGACGCAGCAGGTCGATGAAATCCTGTGAGCGGAAGCTGTCGTGGCGGATTTCCAGCGCATGGCGGATCGGCCGGTCCGCATCGGTTTCGACATAGGCGCGACCCTCCAGACGCGCGTCGTGCCGGCGAGCCAGTTCGGCGGCATCCGCCGTAGTCTTCGGCAAAAGCTTGAGGAAGGGCTCGAAACGGTCCGGATCGAATTTCATTCGCGGGGGAAACTGCCAGAGGACCGGTCCGAGCTTCTTGCCGAGCCTGAGGACCCCGGACGCCAGGAAATTGGCGAGCGGCGTCTCGATATCGATAAGACGGCGCATATGGGTTATGTAGCGCGAACCCTTGATGGCGAAGACAAAGTCGTCGGGCGTCGCGTCATGCCAGGCGGCAAAGCTTTCCGGCCGCTGGAGCCCATAGAAGGTGCCGTTGATCTCGATCGAACGGAAATGTTCGGCCGCATAGGCCAGTTCCTGCTTCTGCGGCAGTCCCTCGGGATAAAAGACACCGCGCCAGGGTTTGTAGGTCCAGCCCGAAATGCCGATCCGGATATCGCCCGACTGCTTCTTCATCGCACCACCTGATGTCATGGTGATCCGAACACATTCGTGGTGCGGTGGTTCCCGGAATCGGCTCTATTTCGTGAAGATGAAAAAGGCTCCGATGGCGATGAAACCGAAGCCGACAATCTGCTTCCAGTGGATCGGCTCGCCCAGATAAAGCACCGAGAAGATGACGAAGACCGAGAGCGTGATGATCTCCTGAATGGTCTTCAGCTGCGCCGCATTGAAGTATCCGTAGCCGATGCGGTTGGCCGGAACCTGGGCACAATATTCAAAAACGCGATACCCCAGCTCACCATAATGACGAGATAAAGCGGCTTGTTTTCAAACTTCAGATGCCCGTACCAGGCGAACGTCATGAAGACGTTCGACAGGATCAGAAGGCCGATGGTGAGAAGGGGCGTGGCATTTGCGAACATGATGGGAGAATCCGTGACAGGCTGCTGATGCGCTACGGCAAGCATGTTCGACCGCCAAACGCAAGCGCGCACGACCTTCCGAGACGTCCCGGCGCTTCAGGCCTCATGCCCCATCGCTGGCCCGTAAGGCCAAATCAGTGGAGCGTTCCAGGGCGGATTTCGTCTTCGAGAATGCGGAAGGCTTCGTAGAGCGCCTCGACCAGGATATCGGTCAGCTTGTCTGCGTCGTTGTCCTGAAGGAACAGCGCGAGCGACTGTTCGGACGGCTGGTGGGTAGTGGTTTCGTTCGACATATCATTGTCCTCAATCTGAACCGGAATCATTCCGGATGAGGCCGACGTTAGGGACGCTTGCTTGCGCCGAGCTTGACGAAGCCGACCGGCTAGGAAGCCTCCGCGGGAAAGAACGGGCGTCCGTCGCTAACGTTCCCAATTTGATACAATTGGCGGAGGGATGAAAGGCCTCGGGGAGCGTGACATTTCGACTTTGCAGGATTGGGACGTTTCGAATTTGAACCCGCCCGGCATACGAACAAAGATCGCATAAGATAGATTATGGAACCAAACTCTATGCCGGAAAGCCCGGAAACATTGGGTTTCTCCATCGCCGATCCTCCGCGGAGCATTCCCGCGAACAATGAAGGCATATCAGACTGAGCTTGTCTCCCACGGTTTGCACGACCCGCAATCAGAGATCGACATCAATCTCGAACGTCAGGCCGTCATAAGCCGGTTCGACATGCGGCGGCGTTTCCGCCATCACCGTGTCGTAGTCGAGCGGAAGATGCATATGGGTCAGGATCGCGCGCTTCGGTGCAAATTTCGCGATCCATTCGAGCGCCTGTTCGAGCGACAGATGGCTTGGATGATATCTGTACTGCAGCGTATCGATGATCAGCACGTCGAGCCCGCCGAGCCTCGATACGCTTTGGGCCGGAAAGTCGCTGACGTCGCTGCAATAGGCCACGTCATCGATCCGGAAGCCCAGCGAATTGATGTCGCCATGGATCTGCAGATGCGGCAGGAACCGGATCGGGCCGCCCGGCCCGTCTATGACGATCGGTTCATCCATGGTCTCGATCAGGAACGGCCGTACGATCGGCGGATAGTTGCCGCCCTTGGGCGTTTCAAGGCAATAACCGAACCCCTGGCGGATCCGGTCCATGGTGAAAGCATCGGCATGGATCGGAATGCGATGGTGCTGCAGGATGAAATAACCGCGCAAATCGTCGATGCCATGCAGATGGTCCGCATGCGCGTGGGTATAGAGAACCGCATCGACCCGCTGCACCCTGGCGGCGATCATCTGCTCGCGAAAATCCGGGCCGGTATCGACCACCACCACGGTGCTTGCGCCATCCGGCGCGATCTGCTCGACCATGAAGGCGGCGCGCGTGCGACGGTTCTTCGGGTTTTCCGGGTCGCAAGCGCCCCAGTCGCCGTTCAACCGTGGGACGCCGGGCGACGACGCGCAGCCGAGGATGGTGAAACGGCGCCGATACCTCGCCACAGGTTAGAGCCTCGGCATCTTGGAGAAGACGCGGAACGCGTTCTCCGTGGTGATCCTGGCGATTTCCTCGTAGCTGACGCCCATGCATTCAGCCAGCACTTCGGCCGTGTTGACCACGTAGGACGGCTCGTTGCGCTTGCCGCGCCAGCGTTTTGGCGCCAGATACGGGGCGTCGGTTTCCACAAGCAACCGGTCGAGCGGCACGGTTCTGGCGATCGCGCGCAGGTCTTCCGATTTCGGGAATGTCAGGATGCCTGAGAACGAAACGTAACCGCCGAGCTCGACACCGATCCGGGCAAGATCGGCGCCGGACGAGAAGCAGTGCAGGATGAAAGGGAAGGCCCCCTTCCCGCTTTCGGCCGTCAGGATCTCGCCCATGTCCTCGTCGGCGCTGCGGCTGTGGATGACCAGCGGCAGCCCGGTTTCGCGGGCGGCTGCGATATGGCGGATCAGTCCGGTCTTCTGGTCGGCCGGTGTCTGCGTGTCGTAGAAATAGTCGAGCCCGGCCTCGCCGATCGCGACGATCTTGTCATGCGCGTTGGCGAGCCGCACTAGGTCTTCGGTCTCTATGTCCAGCTCTTCGCCGGCATTGTTCGGATGGGTTCCAACCGAGCAGAAGACGGACGGATATTGCTCGGTGAGCGCCAGCAGCCCATCGAGTTTTCGCACCCGCGTCGAAATCGTCACCATCTGGCCAACGCCGGCCTCATGGGCGCGCGACACGATCGCGTCGCGCTCCTCGCCAAAGTCGGCAAAATCCAGGTGGCAATGGGTATCGATGAGCATGGGTAAGCCTTACGCGCTCGCTTCCGGCGCCACATAACGCGGGAAGACCGGCGCCGGCGCTTCGAGCGGCGTGCCGGGCTTCAGGCGTCCGGCTTCGCCGAGCGCTGCGAAATCCCGCTTCTCGGCCGGAGCCGCCACCAGATCCAGCAGCTTGGCCGACGATCCGGCATGAACGGCTGCAGCAGGATGGCGATCTGGCGCACGACTTCGGCGGTGACGTAGAGCACCGTGCCCATGCGGGCGGTGTCGGTCTTCTTCAGCACCCAAGGCGCCTGCGCTGCGAAATAGCGGTCGGTGTCGGACACGACGCCGATGATCGCGGCCAGCGCGCGGTTGACCAGCTGCTTGTCCATTTCCTCGCGGCAGACGGCGATCAGGCCATCGGCGGCCGCCAGCAGTTCCTTGTCGGCATCGGTGAGTTCGCCCGGTTCCGGAACGTGGCCGTCGCAGTTCTTGACGATCATCGACAGCGAGCGGCTGGCAAGATTGCCGATGCCGTTGGCCAGATCCGCATTGACGCGGGTGGCGATCAGCTGGTCGTTGCAATTGCCGTCCTGGCCGAAGGAGATCTCGCGGCACAGATAATAACGCACGTAATCGAGCCCGAACTTCTCCAGAAGTTCGAACGGATCGACGACGTTACCGAGCGACTTCGACATCTTCTCGCCGGCATTCAGCACGAAGCCGTGGGCGAAAACGCGCTTCGGCAAAGGCAGTTTGGCCGACATCAGGAAGGCCGGCCAATAGACCGCGTGGAAACGAATGATATCCTTGCCGATGATATGCACGTCCGCCGGCCAGTATTTGGCGCGCGGGCCGTTCGGATCTTCCATGTAGCCGGTCGCGGTGATGTAGTTGGTCAGGGCATCGACCCAGACATACATGACGTGCGCGGGGTCATTGGGTACCTTGATACCCCAATCGAAGGTGGTACGCGACACCGACAGGTCCCGCAGGCCGGATTTCACGAAGGAGATCACCTCGTTGCGGCGCTCGTTGGGGCCAATGAAATCCGGGTTTTCCTCGTAATGCTTCAGCAGCCTGTCGCCGTATTCGGAGAGCTTGAAGAAGTAGCTCGACTCCTCCACCCATTCCACCGGCGTTCCCTGCGGCCCGTAGCGGACGCCATCGCGGACCGAGGTTTCATCCTCGGCGTAAAACGCTTCGTCGCGCACCGAATACCAGCCGGCATAGGTGTCCTTGTAGATATCGCCATTGTCGGCCATCCGGTTCCAGATGTCCCTGGAGGCCTCATGGTGGCGCGGCTCGGTGGTGCGGATGAAATCGTCGTTGGACGCGTTGAGCAGCTTGCCCATCGCCCGGAATTCCCCGGAATTGCGCTCGGCAAGCGCTTCCGGCGCGATGCCTTCGGCGCGCGCCGTCTGCTGCATCTTCTGGCCATGTTCGTCCGTGCCGGTCAGGAAGAAAACATCCTTGCCGTCGAGGCGCTGGAAGCGCGCCATGGCATCCGTCGCAATCAACTCATAGGCATGGCCGATATGCGGCTTGCCATTCGGGTAGGAAATCGCGGTGGTGATGTAATAGGGCGTCTTATCGGACATCGTGGCACTCGTGCACTTGGATTTGGGGCACCTGGATTTAGCTCATGCCGCTCTTAGCGCATGTTTCGCGGATGCGAAACACAAAGTTCCTTGTGAGGTTCCGCCCCTGCCCCGGCGTCAGCGCCGGGCGGCCTCGAGGATCGACAGGATCGTCTGCTTGCGGTCGAGATTATAGGCCTGCGCGATGGTGATCTTCTCGTTCATGTCGCTGACGAGCTTCGCCTGCCGGTCAGCCGCCGGAAGATCGCCGGCCAAGGCTGCGTGACGCGCACGATCGATCAGATGATCGCTCAGGTGCTCCAGGAAAAAGCCGAATATCACCTCGCTGTCCTTGCCGGACAGCACGTCAGCCAGCCGGTGCATCGCCTTGCGGGCGGTCGGACCGTCGGCCGCGATCACCTCGTCGAAGGCGGAGATGATCTCGGTGCCGCCGTAGTTCAGGAGTTTCAACGCCTGCGAGACGCTGCCCTTGGACATGCCGAGCACCATCTCTTGCGTCTTGCCGCCGTCGAGCGGTGTTCCAAGCCCGGCAAGCGCCTTCGAAAGGTCCTGGTCACCGAGCGGCGACAACCGCAGCGACTGGCATCGCGAGCGGATCGTCGGCAGCAGTTTTCCGGGCGCATGGGAGAGGACCAGGAAAAGCGCACGGCGCGGCGGCTCCTCGAGGATCTTCAGGATGGCGTTCGCCGCATTGCGGTTGAGGTCGTCGGCCGGATCGATGATGACGATCCGCCAATTGCCGGTGCCTGACGTCTGGGAAAAGAAATGCCCGGCCCGGCGTACCTCGTCGACCGTGATCGCGGTTTTCGTCTTGCCGGTCTTCTCATCCACCGGGCGGGCGAGATGCAGCAGGTTATGCGAGGCGCCCGAGGCGATCTGGCGGCTGACGGGCGAGTTGAGATCGGGATCGGCAAGATGGTCCGGCGCCGTCTCCGGATCGGGATGGGAGAGGACGTGATTGGCGAAGCGGAAGGCGAGCGTCGCCTTGCCGATGCCCTCCGGCCCTTCGATCAGGATCGCGTGATGGCCTTTCCCGGAACGGTAGCTGCGCGCCAGGAAATCCTCGGCGGCCTGATGGCCATAGAGATGCGGATTGCGCGCCGGCGGCACGGCGCCTTCTAGGATGCCGGCTGTTTCCTCGCTCATCCGACCGATTCCGCGCTGCTCTTCTGGGTAAAGCTCAGTTCGCGTACCAGCGGCTCGACGATCGCGAAAATCTCTTCGGCGATCTCGTCTTCCGAACGCTCGGCATTGACCACCTGGCAGCGTTCCGGTTCCGCTTCGGCGATTTCCAGATAGGCCTCGCGCCGCTTTTCGTGGGTCTCGATCTCCTCGCGTTCGAAGCGATCGGGAGCGCTGTCGGCGCCGCGCTTGCGGGCTCGTTTCAGCCCGACTTCGGCCGGCAGGTCCAGAATAAGCGTACAATCAGGCACCACACCGTTGATCGCCACCCGCTGCAGCGCCTCGATATAGTCCGGCTCCAGATTGCCCGTGACACCCTGATAGACGCGCGAGGATCGATGAACCGATCGCACAGCACGATGGCGCCGCTTTCAAGCGCCGGCCGGATTACCTCCTCGACATGGTCGTTGCGGGCGGCGGCAAACAGGATCGCCTCCATCCGCACGCCGAACTCCTCCGCAGCCCCTGAAAGCAGGACGTGGCGCACAGCCTCCGCCCCCGGCGAGCCGCCAGGCTCCGGGTCATCAGCACATCATGGCCGCGGCGGCGCAGCTGATCCGCCAGCCGGCGATCTGGGTGGATTTGCCAGCCCCTCGCCGCCCTCGAAAGTTACGAACAATCCGGAATGTTCTGCCACGCGTCTTTCCGCACTCATTTTATGCTCAGGCTTATAACGCATATGGGTGCGCTGCGAAACATCACGTTGTCAAAGCCAGAAGAACATCAATTCAAGCAACGCGTCCGTTGCCTGGCTGACGAGACTGCCTGTTCCGACTGGCTTGGCCGTCACCAGCGGCACTTCCCGCACCACCCGGTCGCCCGCCGAAATCCTCAGCACGCCGACATTCTGGCCTTCGGTAACCGGGGCCCTGAGCGGCCAGCGATAGACGATTCGCCCGGACAGGCGGTCGGGATTGTTGGCCGGGAGGTAGATATCGACCGGTTCCCTTGCAACGAGATCGACATGACTCGACGTGCCGCCATAGACGCTCGCCTGGCCGATCACGTCGCCCTGCTTGAACAGGACCTTGGTCTCGAACGAGGAAAGCGCCCATTCGAGCACCCGTCTCGACTCCTCCAGCCGCTCCTTGTCGCTCGCAAGCCCACCCATGGCGAGGAACAGCCGCGTGCCGTTGCGCGCCACCGACGCCACCAGCGCATAACCCGAACCTTCGGCAAAGCCGGCACCAAGACCATCGACGCCGATGTTGAGCGAAAGAAGCGGGTTCTTGTTGCGCTGGAAAATCTTGTTCCAGGTGAAGTCGGGCTGCGCGTAGATCGGATAGAATTCCGGATATTCGCGATAGATGTGCCGGGAGAGTTCAACGAGATCGCGCGCGGTCGTGCGGCTCTCCGGGTCCGGCAAGCCGGTGGAATTGCCGAAGACCGAGCGGCCGAGGCCCAGATCCTTGGCGCGCGCCGTCATCCGGGCTGCAAATTCGCGTTCGGAATGGGAAATGCCTTCCGCCAGCACGATGCAGGCATCGTTGCCATTCTGGACGACGACGCCCTTGACCAGGTCTTCCACCCGTATCTGGGATTTGAGCGCCGCGAACATGGTCGTGGTGCCCGAGGAGCGCCCCGGTGCGCCAGGCAAATTCGGAGACCGGGAAGATCGTGTCGCGGCTGATCTCACCGCGCTTCAACGCGCTGAAGATCACTTCCATCGTCATCAGCTTGGCAAGCGAGGCCGGAGGAAAGCCCTGGTTTTCGCCGGAGGCGAGCAGCACAGTGCCGGTCTTTGACTCGACCATGTAGACCTGCTTCGCCTTGGTCACGAAAGCGGGCGGCGGTTCCTGCGCGTTCACCGCGCCGGAAGGCGCACCGGCTTGCAGCAATACCAGACAAAGAAGAATCAGCAGGCGCCGCACGATCACCCCCACGAACCGTTCTGTCCCATGCGTAGCAGTGGCGATTGCACCCGGCAATCGCCCTTGAGTTAACGCACGGGCTTTTGAGCGGCCCTGGGGCCTTCCAGCACCATGTTACCGAACATGACCTGCGGCATCTTCCCTGAGGGGCCGATGCGTAGGCGGATTCCAGATTGCGCGCCTGCGACGGTCTTGCCGGAGCTTCGACTGGGTAGGAGGAGGCAACCTGCCGGGTTTGCGCTGGAACTGCGCCGGCAACCGGCCGCTCGATCGGACGCGGGCCGACCTGCGGCAGCGCCGAGACGTTGTCGAAGGGCTCGAAGGCCTGGGGCGCGGCCGATGCCGGCGCCGGGCCGCTCGGCGTGCGGCCTGCCAGCGCGATCGGACGCGGCATCGCAGAGCCGTAGCTCTGGAGCCTGGTCGCCGAAGGTCTGGTTGGACGCCACCATGACGCCCGTGGCGATCTGGCCTTCCGGCCGGATCGACGGCAGGCGATCGCCCTTGCGGATATAGGACGCCATCAGGAACGGCATGTCTTTCCCGTCCATGCGGGCGCGGCCGACATACTGCACGTTGACGCGCGCCGTGCCGATCCGCTTCATGTCGAGCATCTCGGCCGTCTTGTCGGAAACGTCGATGATGCGGCCGGGATGATACGGGCCGCGGTCATTCACGCGCACGATGACCGAGGTGCCGTTGTCCATATTGGTCACGCGCGCATAGCTCGGCAGCGGAAACGTCGGATGCGCGGCAGACAGGTGGTCGCTGTCATAGACTTCGCCATTGGCGGTCAGGCGGCCATGGAAGGCCGAACCGTACCAGGAAGCAAGACCGCTCCTGTTGTAGTTCGGATCTTCCTTCGGAACGTAGGTCTGGCCCTTGACCTCGTAAGGCTGGCCGACCATGAAGCGCCCGCCGCCCTTCGGCACCGGCCGGCCATCGCCGACCACGCGCGGGCTGGCCTTAACGCCATATTCCTTTTCGGAGAAATACTCTTTGCTTCTGGGCTTATTCGGTTTCGGTGCCTCGGTCGTGGCGCAGGATGCCATCCCCGCGCAGACGATCGTTATCCCAAACCATTTCGCACCCAGCGAAAGCTTGCCGCCACTCAAACCCAAACTCATCCGTCCCACGCCGCCTTCACTGCAATAGGCTGCCAGCGGCCTCGCGACCGCATCGCTTTTCACAGCCATTGAACCGGTCCGGGACATACCCTATGCCACGGACGCAATGGAAATCCACTTTTGCTAGGAACGAGGCGGAATTGCGAACAAAAATGGGCAAATAGATAAAATTCTATTTGATATGGTTAACCATTAATGAACAACAACTGTCCGGAAACCAAGTTTAGGGTCGTCCATAACTTGGCATTACGTGACTACAATTCAGGTTGATCATGCCATCGTGTCTGGAACGACAGGGAGCCGGTCAACACTGGCCGGCCCCGTTCGTCGCGGACCTCGATGGTAATCGCGCCGTTGCCACGGTCGGGCAGTTCCTCGCGGGCGATGTCTGCCAGGATCCGGCTCACTTCCCGGCTGATCCCCTCGCGTGTCGGCATCTCCTGCCCCTGATCGTCGCGGACCGGGCCACTGCCGTTGAAAAGATCGAAGTAATATCGTGCCATGCCATGCTCACTGCTTTGATATGATAAGCCAAATTGTCTTCGCCGGAATTTGTTCCGCACCGTGGCCGGTCTTTTCCAGGGATCTATATAGGCCGCTTGCTCGTTGCCCAGATAACCGATGACCGCCCGCCGAGGATAACCGTGATCGACCCCTTGCTTCTCAATCTCGAACAGCATGACATTCTCACCGATGAAGAGTGCGGCATCCTCAGGCGCATCGTGGTGCGGGAAAGGCGCTTTCTGGCTGGGGAAGACCTTGTGGTCGAGGGGTCAAGGCCCGGCTACAGCAGCCTGCTCGTCGATGGGTTCGCGGCCCGATACAAACTGACCGCGGAAGGAACGCGGCAAATCACGGCGATCCACGTCCCTGGCGATTTCGTCGATCTGCATGCCTTCCTGCTGAAAACCATGGACCACGGCGTCATCGCCCTCTCCCCATGCCATATCGGCCTGTCCGACCATTCGGACCTCAAGATCGTGACGGAGCGCCATCCGCACCTCACCCGCATGCTGTGGCTCGACACCCTGATACACGGCTCGATCCACCGCGCCTGGATCGTCGCCATGGGGCGGCGCTCCAAGGCCTCCCACCTTGCCCATATTCTTTGCGAGCTCTACGTCCGGCTGGGAGTGGTCCGCCGCACCAACGGCTGGAGCTTTCACCTTCCGCTTTCGCAGGGCGAGATGGCCGACGTGCTGGGATTGTCGCTCGTCCACATGAACCGCGTCATCCAGACGCTGAGACGAGAACGCCTGATCTCCTGGACCAACCCGACGATCACCATTCTCGACTGGGAACGGTTGCAGGAAGTCGCGGAATTCGATCCAACCTATCTGAGCCTCTCGGTGGAGCCACGATGAGGCAGGCGGGCCACGCCCGATGAAGATGAGCACTACATCTACGCTATAGCCTCTAATGCTGCACAATGCGACAATCCGAACCAGACATCGCATCGCGCTGTGTCACATCATGCGTCCCGCGCTCGCTGGGCCCATGCACAGCGATGATCCAGCGGCCCCGATAAGTAGGGCAATAACTGATCATGGCAGTCCGCCTGCTCCCGCGGTTTTGAGAATGACACCGCCGCCCACGACGGCTTCGCCGGAAATGGCGATGTCCATGCCGGGACGATCATCGCCTGCGCCGCGTCGGCCCCTGGGCCACCCGCGCGTACTGATGCCGTCCGAAAGACCGTAGCCGACCGCCAAATGCCAAACCGCAGATAAGTCCTTGGGGGCGAAAGTTATAATGCCCGATCGAGATGCATGACGAGGGCATCGATAAACACCCTTATTTTGGCCGACATGCTCTTCCGGGTCGGATAAACGGCATGAATATCGACGGAAGGACGGCGCCAGGCCGGTAAGAGTTGAACGAGCGAACCCGCAGAAACCCCCGGCGCCGCTAGATAACTGGGCAGGCATCCGATTCCAGCGCCGCCTTCGATTACGACCCTTTGGCCTGCTGCATCCGGGATAACGATCCGACCACTCACCTGAACGATCCGCTCGGCGCCGTCCTTATGGAAAGACCAATCGGACGTGAGCTCACGCGTCACCACGTCATGATCCACCAGTTCGGCAAGGTCGGTTGGGACGCCACGCCGCGTGAGATAGCCCGGACTCGCGACCATCCAGAGCTCTATCGAAGGCAGACGTTTCCCGATCAGCGAAGAATCCTCCATCGGCCCGATCCGGATGACGAGATCGATGCCGTCGCGCACCATGTCGATCACACGCGGATCGGTCTCAAGCTCGACGCGGAGATGCGGATGCCGCTCGACAAGGACCGGAAGCATGGGCGCGATCAGCTCCTGGGCAAATGCCGGTGTCGTGTTCACCCGGAGCAGGCCCCGCGCGTCGCCGACATTCCCCTCAAGGATGGAGCGAACCTCCTGCAGGTCGTGGACGAAACGCTCGGCGTAGGGCCGCAGCAGCACGCCGGCATCCGTCAGCCGAAAGTGCCGGGTCGATCGCTCGAATAACGTCACGCCGGCATCTGCTTCGATCCGAGCGAGCGCGCGACTGACGGAGGACTTGGGTTGGCGGAGCGATCGTGCGGACGCCGACAAGCTACCGCTGCCCGCGAGATGCAGAAATATTGCCAAGTCATCTTCGGTCATCGTCCCGATTTACGGAACGTCCTGTTGCAAATCAAGCATCTTATTGAAGAGATCGGAACGATCTATCTTGGTTTTCGAGAAAATCAAAGGTGGCCACTCGGTCACGCTCACAAATGAAGCACCCAAGCCAATGAACGAAACCGACCCGCCGCCCAAGCTGCCCGAGTCGGGTTATGCCGCGCTCCCGTCACGCCGGTTTGTCATACGGGGGCAGCGGCAATCCTCTCGACAACCGCCTTCCTTCCCGGCGCTTTCGCGGCCTCACCACTGGTTCGCGACCACGCGAAAAAGGATCAGCATCCGTCATGTCCAAAGCTATCGAACCATTCCATCTGTCGGTGCCTCAAGCCGATCTCGACGACCTGCGGACGCGACTGACGCGGACGCGCTGGCCCGATAAGGAACTCGTTGGTGATACCAGCCAAGGCCCGCAGCTTGCCAAGCTCAAGCCCCTGATCGATCACTGGGCCAACGGCTATGACTGGCGGACGTGCGAAGCGCTGCTCAATGGCTGGGGCCAGCACAAAACCGGAATCGACGGGCTTGGAATCCACTTCCTGCACGTCCGGTCGCCCGAACCCGATGCGCTGCCATTGCTAATGCTCCATGGCTGGCCGGGGTCGATCCTCGAGTTCCGCAAGCTGATCGGGCCGCTCACCAACCCGTCCGCATATGGTGCGGCTGGGTCAAGAGCCTTCCATCTCGTGATCCCCTCGATGCCCGGCTACGGTTTCAGCGACAAGCCGACGACGGCCGGCTGCGATCTGCCCCGGATCGCGCGCGCCTACGTCGAACTTATGGGCCGGCTCGACTATCACCGTTGGGGTGTTCAGGGCGGAGATCTGGGCGCGGCCGTAACCGACGAGATCGCAGCGATGGCGCCTGCGGGCCTCGTCGGAATGCACAGCAACTTCGCGATGTTCATGCCGACACCGGACGAGATGAAGGCCGCGACGCCGGATGAGCAGGAGATGCTCAAAAATGCCGGCAACTTCTGGGACAATCTGTCGGGCTACGCCAAGGTCCAGGGCACCCGCCCGCAGACGATCGGCTATGCGCTGGCGGACTCGCCGGTTGCGCAGGCTGCGTGGATCTACGCGATGTTCCAAGACACGTGCGGCACGCCGGGGAATGCGGAAGCGCGCTTCACGCTCGACGAAATGCTCGACGACATCACGCTCTACTGGCTGACCAATAGCGGCGCATCGTCGGCGCGGCTCTATTGGGAGATGGTCCAGACTAAGTGGTCATCTGCCGCTAAAATCGAGCGGCCGATCACCGTGCCGGCTGGTTTCAGCATGTTCAAGTTTGAAGCCGTCCGCAAATCCCGGCGCTGGATCGAACGCCGCTATACCAATCTCCGGTTCTTTGCCGATCATTCGGAAGGCGGCCACTTCGCGGCTCTGGAACAGCCCACGCCCATGATCGACGACATTCGCGCGACCTTCGACGGTCTGCGGTAAGGAGCGGTGGTGATGTTACCTACCGCCGACCCGATGTTGGCCTATCTGCGGTGGCGTGACTACGCCCCCGCCTATTGGCAGATGGGTATCCTGTGGATCATACTTCTCGTGACGGCCAAAGAAACATCTGGCCAGTTCACCTTTATGGAGCAGCTCATGGCACCGGGGCCGCAGGCAATCGACGGCGATTAGGCGCCTATGGCGTAGAATATCGCGCACAGCGTAGAATCGGCGGGCTGGCGGAAGAGGTGGGATTCGAACCCACGGTACGGTCTCCCGCACGCCGGTTTTCAAGACCGGTTCCTTAAACCACTCGGACACTCTTCCTATGCGCTGGCTTTATAACGGTCGCGGGTCCAGCGTCAACCTCGCCTGCCCGTCAGCCCTCGGCAAAACTCCTCAGCGTATCGCCCGAAAGACGGTAGCGGATCCATTCGGACATCGGTTCGGCGCCGATCGCTTCGTAGACGCGGATCGCAGGCTCGTTCCAGTCGAGCACGCTCCACTCGAAACGGCCGCAACCGTTGTCGATGGCGATCTGCGCCAGTCGCTTCAACATCGCCTTGCCGGCGCCAAGGCCGCGGGCCTTCGGCGTCACATACAGGTCTTCGAGATAAAGTCCGTTCTTTGCCTGCCAGGTCGAATAACTGAAGAACCAGATAGCCATGCCGATCGGAACGCCATCCTGCTCGCAGACCAGCGCTCGGGTCACGGACGTCTCGCCGAAAATGGAGTTTTCGATCGTCTCGACGGTCGCCGCGACCTCATGCTCGGCCTTTTCGAAGATCGCCAGTTCGCGGATGAAGCCGAGCAGCGTCGCCGCATCCCCGCGGACGGCCTCACGTATGGTCAATGCCATCGAAAACCCTTTGATTTGAATGGGCTGAAGCTATGTCTTGAAGCAGCCTTCGGTGTCAAGACATGGCCCTGGTGCTCACTCGGCCGCGGTCTTGATCTCGATGGCTTCGATCTCGTAGGAATAGCCGTCGAGCATGCCATAGGCCTGCTCGATGTTGCCGATCTCGGTCTCGGCCTTGCCGATCGCATCGTTGATGGCATCGCAGCGGGATCGCAGCATACGGCCGAGCACATCCGCATCCGGCTTGCGGCCGATACGGTCGATATGATTGCGGATGCGGGCGCGGTGCCTCTCCATCTCGAGAATGTGGAAGCGGGCGTTGACGATCTTGTCCGTGAGCTTGCGGCGCATGGCGGCGACCGGATCGAAACTGCCCGGCTCACGCTCGTCGAGGATGATCTCGTTGACCAGCGTTTCGAGAATCACCAAGCCCTGCAGGTCTTTCGTATCGGCGAGTTCCGGGTCGTAGCCGGTATCGTCATAGACCTTGCGGCGGACGGGATCGGACAAAAGTTCGTAGGATGCCGTCAGTTTTCCGAACGCATCGACGTCGCCGCCGGCATCCGGATGGACCGTTTTTGCGCGTTTGCGATAGGCCGACTTGATGGCAACGCCATCCGCCTCGCGCGAAACACCAAGCATCTCATAAGGGTCGATCACAGTGTCACCTGTTTTCGGCAAATCCGATTTCATTGTCTAACGGCTAAGGCCAGTGGTCTCAACCCCTCGCCCACTGTTATGGCCAATTATGGGCAGGGTCACACTCCCGCCCATCTTTCCCACAGGCTAGTCCGATCGGGCTATATCCGCCGGCGTGGCCACGACAGGCGGCGGCCTTCGGCGACGGGCGCCATCAGGAAGCTGACCAGCACGCAGGGCAGAAGCACGAGGAAGGTCGCGACCAGGCTGACATGCTCGGCGATGAAGCCTAGCAGCGGCGGCACGCCGATCGTCGATAGCATCAGCGTCAGCGACAGCGCCGCCAAATTTTCCGACGGCCTGCCCTTGCCGAGCGCGATCGTCGTCGAGACCGCCAGCGGGAAGGCAAGCGCAACACCACAGCCGATGAGGAAAAGTGCTGCTCCCGCAAGCCTCAGGTCCGGCGTCGCCACCAGAAGCGTGATCCCAGCTGCGACCGAAACGGCCGAGGCGCGCACCAGAACCCTGGGCCCAAAACCGTCCCGCAGCATATCGCCGGAGAGCCGGGTCAACCCCATGCCGATGGTGAAGGCTGCGTAGAGCACGCCGGCGATCGCCGGATCGGCCTTCAACTGCTCGCGCAGAAAAAGATGCCCCAATCGTAAACCGCGCCCTCGACGATGCAGAGGCCAAAAACCATGACACAGATCAGCAGGATCGTCCGGTCGGGAAGCACGTAGGCCGACCCCTTGCGATCGGCCGGCGTGTCCGGTGCCGGGTCCTTCGGCGTAATCCAGAAAACCAGCAGGCAGGCGGCGATGACGAAACCGGTAGCCAGCGTCTGCTGGACGAAGGGTGTCACCGACTTCTCCGCCAGGAAGCCGGAACAGAGGGATCCGACCAGCAGGCCGACGGACCAGAAACCATGGCTGCGGGAAAGCACCTTGCGGCCGGTGCGCTGCTCGATGCCGGCGGAGATCATGTTGGCACCGACATCGAAAATCGTGCGGAAAAACCCGAAGAGAAAAAGCAGATGACAAACCCGGGGACGGGAAGGATGGTCAGCGCCGGACTGAGCAGAGCGCAGATGGGCAAGGTGACCAACGCCGTCAGCCGCGGGGAGAGACGGTCGTTGATGCGGCCGGCAAGAGGCAGGGCGAGAAACGTGCCGACGGGGGCACTCAGCAGGGCCAGACCGAGCGCCGCCTTGTCGATGCCCATCGAAGCCTGAATGGCCGGCAGACGGGTAAACAGCGAAATAAACAGGATGGCATTGCTGAAATAGAGCAGAGCGGGCGGTAAAAGACTTTTCATGGAAATTGCATGTCCGGGCGATCAAACTCCCCGCCGCATTCCTGACAGCGTCCCTGCCCCTCGACAAGCGGCGATACCGGGACCCTGCCCTGCACTACCGGCGGGCGGAATATCACGAAAAATTGCGGATAACGGCGGCGGCTGCCTCAGCCTGTCATCATTCTGTAATTATTCGGATTCCCTTGCCTTGCGGAATGCGACGCTGCAAAAAATTGCAGGCGCCATCTTCTCCTTCCGCCGAAAGACGGTAGCTTGGTGGTTCTCGCCCCGGAGAAAGCCCGATGCTTGTTCGTTTTTTTGCTGGCGTCCTGTGTTTCGCTCTCTGTTCCTTTGCCGCCGCCAGGGCTGAAGATCCGGTCGCCGACGCCCAGGCGGTGATAGCGGGCCAGATTGCCGCGCTGATGCACGATGACGCGGAAAAGGCCTATTCCTTCGCCTCACCCGGCATTCGCAGCCTCTATCCCAACAAGGACCGCTTCCTGGACATGGTCCGCAAGGCTTATGAACCGGTCTATCACGCCGGCAACTACGCCTTCGGCCGTTCGAAGATGATCGGTGGCGGCGAAGTCGTGCTGCAGGAAGTGATGATCAGCGCCAAGGAAGGCAAGGACTGGACGGCGATCTACGAGATGCGGCTGATGGATGACGGGTCCTATAAGGTCAACGGCGTGCGGATGATCCGCAACACCGCCAGCCAGGGCATCTGATCACCTCTCGTTAGACGGGATCGATATCGCCCTTCGCCCACATTTCCTGGGTTTCCGCGTAGAAATCGGCGAAGCGGCCTTCGGCGATCGCCTGGCGGATGCCCTTCATCAGATCCTGATAGTAGTTGAGGTTGTTCCAGGACAAGAGCATGCCGCCGAGCGCTTCGTCGGCGCGCACGAGATGGTGCAGATAGGCGCGGGAATAATCGCGGGCGGCCGGGCAGTTCGATTCCTCGTCCAAGGGCCGCATGTCCTCCGCATGGCGGGCATTGCGGATATTGACCTTGCCGCGGCGGGTGAAGGCGAGCCCGTGGCGGCCCGAACGGGTCGGCATCACGCAGTCGAACATGTCGATGCCGCGCGCCACCGATTTCAGCATGTCGTCCGGCGTGCCGACCCCATCAGGTAACGCGGCTTTTCGAACGGCAGGACGGGAAGGGTCGTCTCGAGCATTTTCAGCATGACGTCCTGCGGCTCGCCGACCGCCAGGCCGCCGACTGCATACCCCTTGAGGTCGAGCTGTTTCAGGCCTTCGGCGGAGCGGATGCGAAGCTCCGGCTGGTCGCCGCCCTGGACGATGCCGAACATCGCCTTGCCCGGCTGGTCGCCGAATGCAACGCGGCAGCGCTCGGCCCAGCGCAGCGACAGTTCCATCGCGCGCTCGATCTCCTTGGGTTCTGCTGGCAGCGCCACGCATTCGTCGAGCTGCATCTGGATGTCGGACCCGAGCAGGCCCTGGATTTCGATCGAGCGCTCCGGCGACATGTGGTGCAGGCTGCCGTCCACATGGCTCTTGAACGTGACGCCCTTCTCGTCGAGCTTCCGAAGACCCGACAGCGACATGACCTGGAAACCGCCGCTGTCGGTGAGGATCGGATGTTTCCAGCGGATCACTCATGCAGGCCGCCCAGCCGGGCGACACGCTCGGCGCCCGGCCGCAGCATCAGGTGATAGGTATTGCCGAGGATGATATCGGCACCGGTATCGCGCACCTGGTCGAGATACATGGCCTTGACCGTGCCGACCGTGCCGACCGGCATGAAGGCCGGTGTGCGGATCGTTCCCCGCGGCATGGTGATTTCGCCAAGCCGCGCGCCGCCATCGGTGGCCTTGAGGTTGAACTGAAAAGTCTCGGTCATCGGTCGTCCCGGAAAAGCAGGCTGGAATCGCCATAGGAATAGAAGCGGTAGCCGGTTTCGATCGCGTGGGCATAGGCCGCCCGCATCGTCTCCAGCCCTGAGAAGGCCGAGACGAGCATGAACAGCGTCGATCGCGGCAGGTGGAAATTGGTCATCAGCATGTCGACCGCCTTGAAGCGATAACCGGGCGTAATGAAAATCCCGGTCGCACCGCTCCAGGGTTTTACCGTGCCGTCATCGGCCGCGGCGCTTTCGATCAGCCGGAGCGAGGTGGTGCCGACGCAGACGATACGGCCGCCGGCACGTTTCACGGCATTCAGCCGCGCGGCGGTCTCGGTGCTGACATGGCCGATCTCCTGGTGCATCTTGTGCTCGGCCGTATCGTCCGCCTTGACCGGCAGGAAGGTGCCCGCCCCCACATGCAGCGTCACGAAATGCCGTTCGATGCCGGCGGCATCGAGGTTTGCGAAAAGGTCCGGCGTGAAATGCAGGCCGGCGGTCGGGGCCGCAACGGCGCCCTCCTCGCGGGCATAGATGGTCTGATAATCCTTTTGATCCTGCGCATCTTCCGGGCGTTTGGCCGCGATATAGGGCGGCAGCGGAATATGCCCGACCGCCATGATCGCCTCGTCGAGCAAGGGGCCGGAGAGATCGAAGCGCAGCGTGACTTCGCCGCCCTCTCCCTTGTCTTCCACGGTTGCGGCAAGCGAACCGATCAGGCAGGCGTTGCCGCCGTGTCCGAACTCGATCCGGTCGCCGATCTTGATGCGTTTGCCCGGCTTGGCGAAGGCCTTCCAGCGATCGGGGGCGACACGCATATGCAACGTGGCAGACACCTGCTGGCCGCCCGCGCCTTCGCGGTGGCGGATGCCCTCGAGCTGCGCCGGTATGACCTTGGTATCGTTGAAGACCAGGGCGTCGCCCGGTTTCAGAA
Organism: Neorhizobium sp. EC2-8; assembly: GCA_045291535.1. GTDB lineage: Bacteria > Pseudomonadota > Alphaproteobacteria > Rhizobiales > Rhizobiaceae > Neorhizobium. The sequence goes on from CP147996.1 coordinate 1,028,706, forward strand.
AGCTTGGCAGATCGGAGACGCGGTGATCGGCAAGCACCGGATCGCTTTCCGGCCTGACGACGAGCAGCCGGGCGCTGTCGCGCGGGCTTGCGGGCCTCAGCGCGATATTTTCTTCCGGCAGATCGAAGTCGAAGAGATCGACGCGCATGGATTTTCCAGAAATAAGAAACCCGCCCCGCCGACAGACGGAGCGGGCCATTCGTTCAATTGAGATCAGACGTCGGCAGCAACGCGGACCGACACGATCGAGTCGGGATCCTTGACCGGCTCGCCCTTCTTGATCTGGTCGATGAAGTCCATGCCTTCGATGACCTGGCCCCAGACGGTGTATTGCTTGTTCAGCCACGGCGCGTCGGTGAAGCAGATGAAGAACTGCGAATTGGCCGAGTTCGGGCTCTGCGAACGGGCCATCGAGCAGGTGCCGCGCACGTGCGGAACGGCGGAGAATTCAGCCTTCAGGTCCGGCTTTTCGGAACCGCCCATGCCGGCACGGGCCGGATTGAAGCTCTCGGAACCCTGCTTGCCGAACTTCACGTCACCCGTCTGGGCCATGAAATCGGGAATGACGCGGTGGAAAACGACGCCGTCATAGGCGTTTTCGCGGGCGAGTTCCTTGATGCGGGCAACATGGCCCGGCGCCAAGTCCGGCAGCAGCGAAATGACAACCTTGCCCTTGGTGGTTTCCATGATGAGGGTGTTTTCCGGATCCTTGATCTCGGCCATATGCTTTCTCCTTTATGCGGACGCCCGATTATCGTTCGCGATCGGGGCGCCCTTCGTTTCGTTTCCGCCGCCTGTTTCTGGCCGCTTATTTCTTGTCGCTTACTTCTTGTCGCTTACTTCTTGCCGACGGTGACCTTGATCATCTTGTCGGGATCTGTGACTTCGCCATTGCCACCCTGGCCGCGCTTGATCTTGTCCACGAATTCCATGCCCGACACGACCTTGCCGACCGCGGTGTACTGGCCGTCCAGGCTCGGATATTTGGTGAACATGATGAAGAATTGCGAGTTTGCGGAATTCGGATCCTGCGACCGCGCCATGCCGACGATGCCGCGTTCGAACGGTACCTTCGAGAACTCGGCCGGAATATTCGGCATTTCAGATCCACCCATGCCGGCGCGAGCCGGGTTGAAGCTCTTGCCGCCCTGCTTGCCGAACTGCACGTCGCCCGTCTGCGCCATGAAGCCGTTGATGACGCGATGGAAGACGACATTGTCGTATTCGCCCTTGGCGGCGAGCGCCTTGATCTGCGCCACATGTTTCGGCGCGACTTCCGGCATCAGCTGGATCACGACCGGACCATCCTTCAGCTGGATGGTCAGGATATCATCGGGCGCGGCGAGAGCCGGCAGGATCATCGATGCGAGGGCGAAAGCGCCGGCTACGGCAAGACGAAGCAGTTTCATGGAAAGAACTCCGGGGTTCGGAAACGATCAGCGTTTCAGCTTGTTGTTCAGGGCCTTGAGGACCGCGGCAGGCACGAAGGCGCTGACATCGCCGCCCATCGCCGCGATCTGCCGGACCAATGTGGCCGTAATGGGCCGCGAGGCGGTGCCTGCCGGCAGGAAAACGGTCTGGATATCCGGCGCCATCTGGCGATTCATGCCGGCCATCTGCATTTCATAGTCGAGATCGGTGCCGTCGCGCAGGCCGCGGATCAAGAGCCCGGCGCCATTGGCGCGGGCGGCATCGACCACCAGCTTGTCGAAGGAAACGACGGAGACGTGGCCGGCCCTGCCCGGCAGCGCCTCAGTGAGCGAGGCGCTGATGAGTTCCGCCCGCTCTTCGAAGGTGAACATCGGCACCTTGCCCGGATGAATGCCGATCGCGACGATCACCTTGTCCGCGACATTCAGCGCCTGGACGAGCACGTCCAGATGGCCATGCGTCATCGGGTCGAAAGAACCGGGATAAAAAGCAGTGGTCATGCCGAGGTCCGGGCCTGTTTCAGGGAAAATTTCACGCGCCTTTTGTCACGGAAGCCGCTTTACCGCAAGCATCTCCAAATTCTGAACGAAATATGAATGGTCCGTTCAAGGGCGTTTCAGAGGGCCTGTGGTCTTATGATGATCGTGGCGGGCGAAAGACCTGTCCGTATCTCGGGAGAAAAGACCAAAAATGCTGGTTTTAATGGTGTTGGGAGCCGTGGTTCTCGCTTTTGCACTGGAAGCCTTCATTGTCGCCTTCGGGCCGGAAGAAGCCTGAAAGACTTCGAATTCTGAACGCCAGATGAACAGAGCATTCAAGATGGCTTCAGAGCGACAAGGTTAAGTATCCCTCAAAATGCGGTGGAACCTGTTTGCGCAATGCGCGTTCAGGCTAACAAGAAGGACAAATGGCGATGATCGCGAGAAGGAAAACGATCATGCTGGACAAGATCACCATGATCAACCTGGTCTGGACGGCCATGATTGCGGTGATGCTGACGGCAACGGTAACCCTTTATCAAGATAAAACCCAGTTGGCAGATCTGAATTATCCGCAGGTAACGGGTCGTTATAGCGATCTCTCTTATTACTGAGGCGGATACACGGACGAGAAAGGAACCCCATGTTCGTGACGTTGACAGTACTTGCAGGTTTGATCAGCATCATGTTCGTGGCTTCCGTGGCCTCGACGATTTCCGAGCTCCAGCGCGAACGCGCCGATATGAAGGATTTCAAGGATTTCGCGCGCCGTCACAGCGCATTCTGAGGAATTTGCGCGTGATGGAAATTTGCGCTTTGAAGATTTCCCAGTAGCGAACCGCGATTACGCAGACTTCCCGTTGCAAGCGGTTCAAACAAAAGCCGGAGGATTTTCATCCTCCGGCTTTTTATATTGTCCGCTTTTGACCGAGGCGCGGCTTATTCCGCCGCACCCTCATCCGTCGATCCAGCTTCCGTCGGCCCGGCCTCTGGGGCCGGGGCTCCGAGATCGCCGGTCTCGCTGACGATTTCCTCCGGCAGATCATTGCCGTTTTCCTCGTCGCCTTCCGGTTCGCTGATACGTTCGACCGAAACAACCTTCTCGTCCTTGGCCGTCGAGAAGATCGTGACGCCCTTCGTCGCGCGGCTGGCGATGCGGATGCCATTGACCGGCACGCGGATCAGCACGCCGCCATCGGAGACGAGCATGATCTGGTCGTTGTCCTCGATCGGGAAGGCGGCGACCAGTTCGCCGATCTCCGCGGTCTTGGACGTATCGGTGGCGCGGATGCCCTTGCCGCCGCGGCCCGAGGTGCGGAAATCATAGGACGACGAACGCTTTCCAAAACCCTTTTCGGAGACCGTCAACACGAACTGTTCGTGTTGCTTGAGATACTCGTAACGGTCGTCGGGAAGCTGTCCCTCTTCGGTGACTTCTTCGCCGACCAGCGCGATATCCTCCTCATCGACGCCTGCGGCACGCCGTTCGGCAGCCGAGCGCTTGAGATAGGCCGCACGTTCCCAGGGTTCCGCATCGACATGGCCGACAATCGTCATCGAGATGATACGGTCGCCTTCGCCAAGCGAAATGCCGCGCACGCCGATCGAATTACGGCCGGCAAAGACACGCACGTCATCGACGGGGAAGCGGATGCACTGTCCGAGTGCGGTTGTCAGAAGCACGTCGTCGCCGGGCTCGTTGAGGTCGAGATCGGGCCCTTGCAGGTCTCGACGGAGAGGATTTCATCCCCTCCTCCTCGAGCTTCATGGCGATCTTGCCGTTGCGGTTGACCTGCACGAAGTCCGACAGCTTGTTGCGGCGAACGGTGCCGCGGGTCGTCGAGAACATCACGTCCAGGTTTTCCCAGGTCGTCTCGTCCTCGGGCAGCGGCATGATCGTGGTGATGCGTTCGCCGGGCTCCAGCGGCAGCATGTTGATCAGTGCCTTGCCGCGAGACTGCGGCGTACCGATCGGCAGGCGCCAGACCTTTTCCTTGTAGACGATGCCACGCGAGGAGAAGAACAGCACCGGCGTGTGGGTATTGGCCACGAACAGGCGCGTGACGAAATCCTCGTCGCGCGTCGCCATTCCCGAGCGGCCCTTGCCGCCGCGACGCTGGGCGCGATAGGTGCCGAGCGTGACGCGCTTGATATAGCCCAGATGCGAAACGGTGACGACCATGTCCTCGCGGGCAATCAGATCCTCGTCGTCCATTTCGAGACCGGCGTCGAGGATCTGGGTGCGGCGCGGAGTGCCGAATTCGTCGCGCACGGCGGCAAGCTCATCCTTGACGATCGTCTGGATGCGCAGGCGCGACGACAGGATGTCGAGGTAATCGCTGATCTCGGCGCCGATCTTGTTGAGTTCGTCGCCGATTTCATCGCGACCCAGCGCCGTCAGGCGAGCGAGACGTAGCTCGAGGATGGCTCGGGCCTGCTCCTCGGAGAGATTGTAGGTGCCGTCCTCGTTGATACGGTGGCGCGGATCATCAATGAGGCGGATCAGCGACTCGACGTCCTGAGCCGGCCAACGACGGGTCATCAGCTGCTCGCGCGCCGTCTGCGGATCGGGCGCGCGACGGATCAGGAGAATGATTTCGTCGATATTGGCGACCGCGATCGCAAGGCCCACCAAGACGTGGGCGCGTTCGCGGGCCTTGCGCAGCAGGTATTTCGTGCGCCGGCTCACAACTTCCTCGCGGAAGGACACGAAGGCCCGCAGCATGTCGAGCAGCGCGAGCTGTTCCGGCTTGCCACCGTTCAGCGCCACCATGTTGCAGCCGAAGGAGGTCTGCAGCGGCGTGTAGCGATAGAGCTGGTTGAGGATCACGTCCGCATTGGCATCGCGCTTCAGCTCGACAACGACCCGGTAGCCCTGGCGGTCGGATTCGTCGCGCAGGTCGGAAATGCCCTCGATGCGCTTTTCACGCACCAGGCTCGCCGATCTTCTCAACCATCGTCGCCTTGTTCACCTGAAAGGGAACTTCGGTGATGATGATCTGCTCGCGGTCGCCGCGCATCGGCTCGATCGCTGCGACGCCGCGCATGATCACCGAGCCACGGCCGGTCTCGTAGGCCGAACGGATGCCGGCTCGCCCGAGGATCAGGGCGCCGGTCGGAAAGTCCGGACCGGGAATGATTTCCATCATGTCCGGCAGTTCGATCGCCGGATTGTCGATCAGGGCGATGCAGCCGTTGATCACTTCCACCAGATTATGCGGTGGGATATTGGTCGCCATGCCGACGGCGATGCCGCCTGCGCCGTTGACCAAAAGGTTCGGGAATTTCGCCGGTACCACGACGGGCTCGGAGAGCGTGCCGTCATAGTTGTCGCGGAAATCGACCGTTTCCTTGTCGAGATCGTCGAGCAGGGCGTGCGCCGCTTTCTCGAGGCGGCACTCGGTGTAACGTTCGGCCGCCGGTGGGTCGCCGTCGATCGAACCGAAATTGCCCTGGCCATCGATCAGCGGCAGGCGGAGCGACCAATCCTGGGCCATGCGCGCCAGCGCGTCATAGATCGCCGAGTTGCCGTGCGGATGGAATTTACCCATCACGTCCCCGGTTACGCGGGCGCATTTGACGTATTTCTTGTTCCAGTCGATGCCGAGCTCCGACATGCCGTACAGGATACGCCGGTGAACCGGCTTCAGTCCGTCACGGACGTCAGGAAGGGCGCGGCTGACGATGACGCTCATGGCGTAATCGAGGTAGGACCGCTGCATCTCTTCCATGATGGAAATGGGTTCGATGCCTGGAGGCAGCTTTCCGCCGCCGGGTGTGCTTTGCTCAGTCAAATCGGATCACGATCTCTGTTCGGAATCAGTTTCTTTTTTATAGCGGAAAGCGGTTCCGAGCGCCAATTTCTACCGTGGTTTTGAACAGCTTTTGCGGCTTTAACGCGGCTTTTGAACGAGGTCGAAACATGCCGCGACGCGGATGGAGTGGGCTTTCTTTCGCTGCCAGCCTGTCCTAACAATCTTCCGGTGCGACTGCAAGGATTGCAGCCTGACAGGGAGAGGATATGGCGACCCCCGATATGCTGGTCAATGCCCTGACCACGATGCTCGTGACACTCGACCCGCCCGGGCTGGCGCCGGTCTTTCTTGGGCTTACCGTCGGCATGACCGCCGTCCAGCGCCGCCAGGTCGCCTTCCGCGGATCGCTGATCGCCTTCGGCATTCTCGCCGTCTTCGCGCTGTTCGGTTCGAGCGTGCTGGGGTTGCTCGGCATCTCGATCGGCGCCTTCCGGATTGCCGGCGGCCTGCTGCTCTTCTGGATCTCCTTCGAAATGGTGTTCGAAAGGCGCCAGGAGCGGAAGGAAAAGACATCCCAGGCAGCGATCACCATCGACCATATTCACAATATCGCGGTGTTTCCCCTGGCGCTGCCGCTGATCGCCGGACCGGGAGCGATCTCCGCCACCGTCCTGCTCTCCGGCACCCTGCCCGGCGTTCTCGACCGCGCGCTTCTCATCGGCGTCATCGCGCTGATCATGCTGCTCGTCTACGCGACGCTTTTGGTCTCCGAGCGGCTCGACCGCTTCCTCGGCGTCACCGGACGGGCGATCCTGACCCGCCTGCTCGGCGTCATTCTCGCGGCGCTCTCCGTTCAGTTCGTCGTCGATGGCGTGCGCTCGGCCTTCAATCTTTAGGCCTCGATCTTCAGATCAGACCGAGCATTAGGTAAGACCAGCCTTGGGTAAGACATGGGCGACAGAGCGGAATTTTCTGCTAGAACGGATCCAACTCACTCGAAGGTCTCCACGATGCGCCGTCTGTTGCGCCGGCTACTGCCGGAAGCCACCCCGTCAGCCCCAAGGAAAGACTGCGAGCCGCGCTTGGCGCACTCGTGGGTATTCTCGTCACGGGATTGCTGGGAAGTATGGCTTTGAAGGCAGATGCAACGCTTCCGGCGCTGGTCGCTCCGATGGGGGCTTCGGCGGTACTGCTGTTTGCGGTGCCTTCCAGCCCGCTTGCACAGCCCTGGTCGATCCTGGGTGGCAATATCGCTGCAGCCCTGGTCGGCGTGACCACCGCTCTTTTGATAACCGACCCGTTCCTGGCCTCGGCGGTGGCGATCGGCGTCGCTATCGCCGCGATGATGACGCTTCGCTGCCTGCATCCGCCGAGCGGCGCGATCGCGCTCACCGCCGTGCTCGGGGACCGACGATCCACGGACTCGGATACGGATTCGTGATCTGGCCGGTCGCCGGCAATTCGCTGGCGCTGCTGCTGATCGCGCTGCTCTTCAACAATCTGACGGGGCGTCGTTACCCGCACGCCGCCAAACCGGCGACGGCCGACCACGGCACGACCGATCCCGCCTCGATCCAGCGCATCGGCTTTACCTCCGCCGACCTCGACGACGTCCTGAAAGAATATGACGAGTTCCTGGATATCGATCGCGACGACCTCGAAACGATCCTGCGGCGGACGGAATTGCGCTCCTATCGCCGGCGCGCCGGCCACCTCGATTGCGCCAGCATCATGTCCCGCGATGTGGTGGCCGTGGCCCCGGACAATTCGCTGAAAGAGGCGCACGACCTGATGCGCGTCCACCATTTCAAAGCCCTGCCCGTCACCAACGACAAGGCGGAAGTGATCGGGATCGTCACCCAGACCGATTTCCTCGACAAGGCGAACTGGACGAAAGGCCGCCCGAAAATCGGGTTCGCTCAGCGTTTTCGCCTCGTTCTGTCGGGCGCCAGCGCACCGAATGACACGGTCAAGGACATCATGACGACGCCGGTCAAAACGGTTGGCCCGGACACGCCGATCGCAAATGCGATCGTCATCTTCGCAGAAGAGGGACTGCACTATCTGCCGGTAACCCGAGAGAACAACAAACTGGTCGGCATTCTCTCGCAATCGGACGTATTGGTCGCGATGCTTGCCGACAAGGCGGCCGCCTGAACAATCATTCAGACAGCTGCCGTTTCAGAAATCGGTGCCGATCGACCGATCAGAACGGAATGTCGTCGTCGAGATCGCGCGAGAAATTGCCGCCGGACGGCTGACCGCCGGAGGACTGACCGCCACGGCTCGCACCGCCCGCAGCAGGCCGGCGCTCGTAATCGTCGGCGCCGCCGAAATCGTTGCCGCCGAAATCATTGCCGACACGATTGCCGCCACCGCCACCGCCGAACCCACCACGGTCGCCGCCGCCCTCGCCGCGGCCATCCAGCATGGTCAGCGTCGAATTGAAGCCCTGGAGCACGATTTCCGTCGAATAACGGTCGTTGCCGGTCTGGTCCTGCCACTTGCGGGTCTGCAGCGCGCCTTCGATGTAGAGCTTGGCGCCTTTCTTCACATACTGTTCGACAACCTTGCAAAGGCCTTCGTTGAAGACGACGACGGTGTGCCATTCAGTCTTCTCGCGGCGTTCGCCGTTGTTGCGATCGCGCCAGGTTTCGGACGTGGCAATGCGAAGGTTGGCGATCGGCCGGCCGTCCTGCGTCCGGCGGATTTCAGGATCAGCCCCCACATTCCCCACCAGGATTACCTTGTTCACACTACCAGCCATATTCATCACCTCATCTGCCGCCCGGCCGGCGGCACCAAAATCAATCGCGACACTTTATCCCATCGGGAGCAGCCATTGGGTTTTTGCGATCTTTAATCCACAGGCAAATTTGTTCTTTATTTGTTCTAGTTTATTCCTATAGTGCTGTCAACCGAATCGGGAACGGGGCTGCCTCGCGACAGTTTCGTCTCGACAGCCGCGGATCAATCACTACATAAGGGCTTCAATCCTCCCGAGAGCATGAAGATGAGCGAACTGAAGAGCATTTCCATACGTGGTGCGCGCGAGCACAATTTGAAGGGCATCGATCTCGATCTGCCCCGCAATTCGCTGATCGTCATGACCGGCCTGTCGGGTTCGGGCAAGTCGTCGCTTGCTTTCGACACGATCTATGCGGAGGGCCAGCGGCGTTATGTCGAAAGCCTTTCGGCCTATGCGCGCCAGTTCCTGGAGATGATGCAGAAGCCGGATGTCGATCAGATCGACGGGCTTTCGCCGGCAATCTCGATCGAGCAGAAGACGACCTCGCGCAATCCGCGCTCGACGGTCGGCACGGTCACCGAGATCTACGACTACATGCGCCTGCTTTTTGCGCGTGTCGGGGTTCCCTATTCGCCGGCGACGGGCCTGCCGATCGAAAGCCAGACGGTCAGCCAAATGGTCGATCGCATCCTCGCTTTCGAGGAAGGCACCCGACTTTATATTCTCGCGCCGATGATCCGCGGGCGGAAGGGCGAGTACAAGAAGGAACTCGCGGACCTGATGAAAAAGGGTTTCAGCGCGTCAAGGTCGATGGCCAGTTCTACGAGATCGCCGATGTTCCGGCACTCGACAAGAAATACAAGCACGATATCGATATCGTCGTGGACCGCCTTGTGGTCCGCTCCGACATTTCCGCCCGCCTGGCGGACAGTCTCGAAACCTCGCTGAAACTGGCCGACGGGCTGGCAGTCGCCGAGTTTGCCGACAAGCCGCTGCGTTCGGAAGATACCGCAGCCGGCGGATCCGCCAACAAGTCGCTCAACGAGACGCATGAGCGGGTGCTGTTTTCCGAAAAATTTGCCTGCCCCGTCTCCGGTTTCACCATTCCGGAAATCGAGCCGCGGCTGTTTTCGTTCAACAATCCCTTCGGCGCCTGCCCGACCTGCGACGGTCTCGGCTCTCAACAGAAGGTGGACGAGGCGCTGATCGTGCCGGAACCTGCCCGCACGCTGCGCGACGGCGCGATTGCGCCGTGGGCTAAATCCACCTCGCCCTATTATAACCAGACGCTTGAAGCGCTGGGCAAGGTTTTCGGTTTCAAGCTCTCCAGCCGCTGGAACGAACTTTCCGCGGACGCGCAGAAGGCCATCCTCGAAGGCACCGAGGAAAAGATCGAATTCCACTATGCCGACGGCGCCCGTTCCTACAAGACGGTGAAGAATTTCGAGGGCATCGTGCCGAACCTCGAACGCCGCTGGAAGGAAACCGACAGCGCCTGGGCGCGAGAAGAGATCGAACGCTACATGTCGGCCGCCCCTGCCCGGCCTGCAACGGCTATCGCCTGAAACCGGAAGCCCTGGCGGTCAAGATCAACAAGCTGCATATCGGCCAGGTCACCGAGATGTCGATCCGCGTTGCGCGTGACTGGTTCGAGGTGCTGCCGGAGCAATTGAATGCCAAGCAGAACGAGATCGCGGTCCGGATTCTGAAAGAAATCCGCGAACGCCTGCGGTTCCTCAACGATGTCGGGCTCGACTATCTCAGTCTGTCGCGTAATTCCGGCACGCTGTCCGGCGGCGAAAGCCAGCGCATCCGGCTTGCGTCGCAGATCGGCTCGGGCCTGACCGGCGTGCTCTACGTGCTGGACGAACCGTCGATCGGCCTGCACCAGCGCGACAATGCCCGCCTGCTCGATACGCTGAAACACCTGCGCGACATCGGCAATACGGTGATTGTCGTCGAGCACGACGAGGACGCGATCCTGACCGCCGACTATGTCGTCGATATCGGCCCGGCCGCCGGCATCCATGGCGGACAGGTGGTGGCCGAAGGTACGCCTCGTGAAGTGATGGCCAATCCGAAATCGCTGACCGGGAAATATCTGTCTGGCGAGCTCGGGGTGCCGGTTCCGGTCGAGCGCCGCAAGCCCAAGAAGGGCAAGGAAATCAAGGTTTTTGGCGCCCGTGGCAACAATCTCAAGAACGTCACGGCCGCCATTCCGCTCGGGGTGTTCACGGCCGTGACCGGCGTGTCCGGTGGCGGCAAATCCACCTTCCTGATCGAGACCCTTTACAAATCCGCCGCGCGCCGCGTCATGGGCGCCCGCGAAATCCCGGCCGAGCACGATAGGATTGACGGCTTCGAGCATATCGACAAGGTCATCGATATCGACCAGTCGCCGATCGGTCGCACGCCGCGTTCCAACCCGGCCACCTATACCGGCGCCTTCACGCCGATCCGCGACTGGTTTGCGGGCCTGCCGGAGGCAAAAGCGCGCGGCTACCAGCCGGGCCGTTTCTCGTTCAACGTCAAGGGCGGCCGCTGCGAAGCCTGCCAGGGCGATGGCGTCATCAAGATCGAGATGCACTTCCTGCCGGATGTCTATGTCACCTGCGACGTCTGCCACGGCAAGCGCTACAATCGCGAGACGCTCGACGTCACTTTCAAGACCAAGTCTATCGCCGACGTGCTCGACATGACGGTCGAGGAGGGCGTCGAGTTCTTCTCGGCGGTGCCCGCGGTGCGCGACAAGCTGCAATCGCTCTTCGATGTCGGCCTCGGCTATATCAAGGTCGGCCAACAGGCCAATACGCTTTCGGGTGGCGAGGCGCAGCGCGTCAAGTTAGCCAAGGAACTATCGAAACGCTCGACGGGGCGCACGCTTTACATCCTCGACGAGCCGACGACCGGTCTGCATTTCCATGACGTCGCCAAACTGCTGGAGATGTTGCAGGAACTGGTGAACCAGGGCAATTCCGTGGTGGTGATCGAGCACAATCTCGAGGTCATCAAGACGGCCGACTGGATCATAGACATCGGCCCGGAAGGCGGCACCGGCGGCGGCGAGATCGTTGCGGCAGGCACGCCGGAGCAGATCGTCAGGGAAAAGCGGTCCTATACCGGCCATTTCCTGAAAGAACTGCTGGAGCGCCGGCCGGCAAAGAAGGTGGAAGCGGCGGAGTAATTCGTCGCATACGGGAGGGAATTCATGACCAAAGCCGGCACTATTCGCACGGGCATCGGCGGCTGGACCTTCGAGCCGTGGGAAGGCACGTTCTATCCTGAAAAGCTGGCGAAGAAAAAGCAGCTGGAATATGCGGCGAGCAAACTGAAGGTCATTGAGGTCAACGGCACCTATTACGGGTCCCAGAAGCCGGAGACTTTCGCCAAATGGGCTTCGGAAGTGCCGGACGGTTTCATCTTTTCGCTGAAAGCAAGCCGCTTCACCACCAATCGCAAGGTTCTGGCCGAAGCCGGGGAATCGATCGAGAAGTTCCTGACACAAGGGCTGACCGAGCTCGGCGACCATCTCGGGCCGCTGCTCTGGCAGTTCGCGCCGACCAAGAAGTTCGAGGCCGGCGATTTCGAGGCTTTCCTGAAATTGCTGCCGAACAAGCTCGATGGGTTAAAGCTGACCCATGTGGTCGAGGTCCGCAACGACAGCTTCAAGGTGCCGGAATTCATCGCGCTGCTGGCGAAATACAATATCGCGCCCGTCTGCGCCGATCATTTCGACTATCCCTTGATCGCGGACGTCACGGCGGATTTCGTCTACGCGCGCCTGCAGAAAGGCTCGGACGACATCAAGACCTGCTATGCGGAAGAGGATATGAAAGCCTGGGCAAAGAGGCTCGAAACCTGGGCCGAAGGCGGCGTGCCGGACGATCTGCCGCTGGTCGATGAGAAGCGTAAAGTCAAGAAGGAGCCGCGCGACGTCTTCGCCTTCTTCATCCATGAGGGCAAGGTGAACGCGCCCTATGGTGCGATGGCGATGCGCGAACTCTTGGAAAGCCGCAGCTAGCGATCCAGCCAGACCCCGGCATGGACGGCGAGGTCTTCGGCCGTCATGCCCCTGCCTGCCAGCCTTGCCGCTTCACCGTGCAGATAGACGCCGGCCGCGGCGGCCTCGAAGACAGGCGTGCCCTGGGCGAGCAACGCGCCGATCATGCCGGCCAGAACGTCGCCGGAACCCGCGGTCGCCAGCCACGGCGGTCCGTTGGTATTGATACAGGCGCGTCCGTCGGGGCTGGCGATCACGGTATCGGCGCCCTTGTAGACGATGGCGGCGTGGGCGCGGGTGGCGGCGGCCACCGCCTTTTCCACCTTGCTCAGGGTGTCATCCGCAGCGATATCGGGGAAAAGCCGGGCGAATTCGCCCTCGTGCGGAGTCAGCACCAGATGGGGCTCGCGACCGGCAAAGGCATCGAACAGGTCAGAGGGCTTTTCCTTGAAGGAGGTGATGCCGTCGGCGTCCAGCACCAGCGGGCGATCCTTCAATGTCAGCGCGAATTCCCTTGCCTTCTTGCCAATGCCGAAGCCCGGTCCGAGCACGAAGGCGGCAAGTTTCGCGGAATCGAGCCAGTTTTTCAGATCCTCAACCGTATCGACCTGAAGCAGCATGATCGCGGTGAGCGAGGCCGCGTTGACCGGCATGGCATCGCTCGGCGAACCGACCGTCACCAGCCCCGCCCCGGCCTTCAGGCCCGCAGCCGCCGACAGCCGTGCTGCGCCGGTCTTGCCGGCCTCCCCGGAAAACACGGCCATATGGCCACGGCGGTATTTATGGGTCTCGCTCCCCGGTTCGGCCAGCAGGCCTCGCCAGAGCGTAGGCCCGTTTTCCCTCGTCTTGCCGGCAACCTCGCGGATGATGCGGGCCGGAATGCCGATATCGAAAATCTCGATGTCACCGCAGAGCGACCTGCCCGGCAACAGGAGATGCCCCGGCTTGCGGGCCATGAAGGTGACGGTATGGGCGGCCTGAAAGGCCGCACCAAGCGGTACGCCCCGCCGGCCGCAGAGACCGGAGGGCAGATCGACCGCGACAACCGGTACCCGTACCTCGGCGACTTTGCGGATCACATCTGCAACAATGCCCGGCACGTCGCGCGTCAGGCCGGCGCCAAACAGCGCATCGATCACCACGTCGCCGGCGCGCGGCCGATAAGCTTCGAGCGGTTCGGATGGCACGCCACAGAAGTCGCACGCTTGCCTTGCATCACCTTTCAGCTTCTGGGGTCGCCGAGATGGAAGACACCGACGACTGCTCCGGCTTCCGCAAGCGCGCGGGCGGCCACGTATCCATCGCCGCCGTTGTTTCCGGGGCCGCATAGCATAGCAAACCGCAGGGCGCCGGGAAAATGCCGGAGTGCTGCGGCCGCTACGGCCCGCCCTGCCCTGTCCATCAGATCGAAGGAGGGAATGCCGGATCGGGCAGAAGCGGTGTCCGCCGCCGCCATCTCGTCAGGCGTCAGAAGCAGGGGTAAAAGCGAAACATCCATAAGCGATATTGGACGGAAAGATGTTCAGAAAACAAGCGTAGTTTCAGCGACAATATCGCATAAACTTTATGCAAACGCCTAAATTTGCACCACCATCGCCATCATATTCATCATCACTTAATTTCCCGAAAATCTTGAAGAAACTCCATTTTCCGTGCGGCAACGCACAAATTCTGAGAAAAACGGCAGCAATTTTGTCACTGAACCTGCTGTTTTGTCGGGAATCGGGGAAAAACTGCATTATTTTTTTGAAAACGCGGTGCGAGTTTGGCACGATACCTGCATTGCCATGGGCGAGCGGGTAGAGGCCTGCTTCAAGAGAGAAGCGGAGATAGAGTTTCTCATGAAAAAGATCGAAGCGATCATCAAGCCTTTAAAGCTCGACGAAGTGAAGGAAGCCCTTCAGGAGGTCGGCTTGCAAGGGATCACCGTGACCGAAGCCAAGGGCTTTGGCCGCCAGAAGGGCCATACCGAGCTCTATCGCGGCGCGGAATACGTCGTCGATTTCCTGCCGAAGGTCAAAGTGGAGGTTGTCCTGGCGGACGAGAATGCGGATGCGGTCATCGAGGCCATCCGCAACGCGGCACAGACTGGACGGATCGGAGACGGCAAGATATTCGTCTCCAACGTGGAGGAAGTCATCCGCATCCGCACCGGTGAAACGGGCGTGGACGCCATCTAAACGCCCCCAATCCAAACGCCTTGAGGCCGAAGGCCGGGCTTCATCGTCATCGCACATCGAGGAAGGTCATATGACGAGCGCAAGCGAAATCATGAAACAAATCAAGGAAAACGACGTCAAGTTCGTGGACCTGCGCTTTACCGACCCCAAGGGCAAGCTGCAGCACGTCACCATGGATATCGTGGCGGTCGATGAGGACATGTTCACCGACGGCGTCATGTTCGACGGATCCTCGATCGGCGGCTGGAAGGCCATCAACGAGTCGGACATGGTGCTGATGCCGGACCCGGCGACGGTCCATATGGATCCGTTCTTCGCGCAGTCGACCATGGTGATCTTCTGCGACATTCTCGATCCGATCTCGGGCGAAGCCTATAACCGCGACCCGCGCGGCACCGCCAAGAAGGCGGAAGCCTATCTGAAGGCATCCGGCATCGGCGATACCGTGTTCGTCGGCCCGGAGCCGGAATTCTTCGTCTTCGATGACGTCAAGTACAAGGCCGATCCGTATAATACCGGCTTCAAGCTCGACTCGTCGGAACTGCCGTCCAACGACGACACCGATTACGAGACCGGTAACCTCGGCCATCGTCCGCGCGTCAAGGGCGGTTATTTCCCGGTTCCGCCGGTCGGCAGCCTGCAGGACATGCGCTCCGAAATGCTGACCGTGCTCACCGAAATGGGCGTGGTCGTCGAGAAGCATCACCATGAAGTCGCCTCCGCCCAGCACGAGCTCGGCGTCAAGTTCGACACGCTGGTGCGCAACGCCGACAAGATCCAGATCTACAAATATGTCGTGCACCAGGTCGCCAATGCCTATGGCAAGACCGCAACCTTCATGCCGAAGCCGATCTTCGGCGACAACGGTTCGGGCATGCACGTGCACCAGTCGATCTGGAAGGACGGCAAGCCGACCTTCGCGGGCGACGAATATGCCGGCCTTTCCGAAAGCTGCCTCTTCTATATCGGCGGCATCATCAAGCATGCCAAGGCGATCAACGCCTTCACCAACCCGACGACGAATTCCTACAAGCGTCTCGTTCCGGGTTATGAAGCGCCGGTTCTGCTCGCCTATTCGGCCCGCAACCGCTCGGCTTCCTGCCGCATTCCCTTCGGCACCGGTCCGAAGTCGAAGCGCGTCGAAGTCCGCTTCCCGGATCCGCTGGCAAACCCGTATCTCGCCTTTGCCGCCATGCTGATGGCCGGCCTCGACGGCATCAAGAACAAGATCCATCCCGGCAAAGCCATGGACAAGGATCTCTACGACCTGCCGCCGAAGGAACTGAAGAAGATCCCGACCGTCTGCGGCTCCCTGCGCGAAGCGCTCGAAAACCTCGATCGCGACCGCAAGTTCCTGACCGCCGGCGGCGTCTTCGACGACGACCAGATCGATGCCTATATCGAGCTGAAGATGGTCGAAGTGATGCGCTTCGAAATGACGCCGCATCCGGTCGAGTTCGACATGTATTATTCGGCCTGATCCGATCAGCGCCTTTTGCCTTGGAGACGGCGGGCCGCAAGCCCGCCGTTTTCCGTTCCGCCGAGCCTTACGGCTTGCGCCTCATTGCCGGTGTCCCGATGTCCTCCCCAACTCCGCGCAGCCACGCCCGATCGACTGGCTGATCTTTGCCCTTGTGCCCGTCTTCTTCTCCAGCAACCTGATCTTCGGGCGCGGCGTGATCGGCGAGATCGGACCGTTCATCACGGCCTTCATCCGCTGGGCCGGATCGACGCTGATCATGGTGCCGCTGCTTTATCTCGACTGGCCGGCCGCCTGGGCTTTCGTGCGCCGGCACACCTGGCTCTGGCTGTGGCTGGGTTTCCTCAGCATCGGCATCTGCGGCGGCTTCGTCTATTGGGCGCTGACGCTGACGACGGCTTCGAACGCGACGCTGATCTATACGACCTCATCGCTGTTCATCATCCTGTTCGAATGGCAGTTTTCCGGCCGCCGGATCGGCAGCCGCGAACTGCTGGGCATGGTGGTCGCGTTCGCCGGCGTGGCAGCGATCGTGCTGCGTGGCGATTTTAGCGCATTGGGGCATATGAATTTTAATGTCGGCGATCTTGGCATGCTGGTGGCGGCGATCGCCTTCGCGATCTATTCGATCCTGCTGCGCCGCCCCGCCGCCCAGGCGATCCGGCCTTTGACTCTTTTCGGGCTGATCGCCTTTTCCGGCTCTCCTCCTGCTGCCGCCGGCCGCATGGGAACTTCTTCACGGCGGGCTACTGCCGAAGACGGTTTCGGCCTGGTCGAAGATAACCGGCATCATCCTGTTTGCCTCGCTTGCCGCCTTCTTTTGCTTCCAGCATACGGTAAGGATGTTCGGACCGGCGACGGCCGGAATCACGCTTTACATGATGCCGCCGGTCTCGATCATCATGGCCGTTGTATTCCTCGGCGAGACTTTCGAAACATATCACGCGGCCGGCATCGTTCTGGTTCTTGGTGGGGTAGTTCTGGCGACGAGACGCCCGCGAAGGCTTACTAGGCCTTAAGTCTATCCCGTGGAACGATGCGGGCGGGTCTGCATTAATCTCTTGATGTCGGAGAATTTTATTCCCACATTAGGATGCGAAAGGACATCGCACCATGAAACAACGCAACGCTAAATTCACCATCGGAGAAGTGGTCCGCCACAAGGTTTTTCCGTTTCGCGGCGTCGTGTTCGATGTGGATCCGGAATTCGCCAATACGGAAGAATGGTGGAATTCCATTCCCGCAGAAATCCGGCCGAACAAGGACCAGCCGTTCTATCATCTGCTCGCGGAGAACGACGAAACCGAATATGTCGCCTATGTTTCGGAGCAGAACCTGGAGCACGACGAAAACGATGCTCCGCTGCGCAATCCGCAGGTCTACCAGATCTTCGATCGCGGCCCATCCGGTCAGTTGAAGCCCAAGATCATACTGGCCCACTAAATCCAATTGCCCAAGAACTTCAAAGGCGTCGGCATCGGCCGGCGCTTTTTTCATGCCCAGAATCAGAAAGCCCGGCGCACGGCCGGGCTTTCGAATTGTTTGGCTCTCGTAAGAAGTTACTGGCCCTGCTTGGCTGCCTTCTGGGCATCTTCCAGCTTCTTGCGGGTCTCTTCCGCCTTGCGCTGCATGCCTTCTTCCAGGCTGCGCTGGCTCTGGGCGATCTGCTCCTGCGGCATTGCCGGGCCGTCGAAGATACCGGTAAAGCCGGTCAGCGGAACCTTGATCGGGTTCGGAGCGCGGCGGAAGTTGATCGAGGTGAAGACCACCTCGCTGCCCTTCTTGAGGCTGGCGATCATGGCGTCCGTCAGCGGCACTTCGGCAGTGCACTTGTCCGGAAGGCAGACGATATAATCGAGCTTCTGGCCCTTGCCGCCATCGATCTGCATGACGATGCCGGGCGGCACGAGACGCGCGGTCGGTACCGAAACCTGCATGATCTTGCGGTTGACCTTGCCCTCGACCGTGATCAGGCCGACTGCAGTGATGAGCTGGCCGTTCTGGGCAGCAATGATGTTCTGCACCACGCAGAGATCGCTATCGTCCTGCTTGGTGCAGGTCTTGAACCAGCCGAGCGGCGGTGCGCCAGGAGCGGCCGCGGCCGGAGCATCCTGTGCAAGGGCTGCAACCGGCAGAGCCATCGCACCAGCCGAAAGAGCGAGAGCGGACATCGCCGTCCGCAGAACTTGGGTTGCCTTAAGCATCATAACGAGATCCGTCTCCTGAAATCCGCTGGGGACGGCAGTCGCCGTCAACTCCCTCGGGGTGTCCTATTGCCTGTCACCTGTCGTTCAAATGAGGCAATTGAATGACCCGCCCGTCCGGCAAACCTGTTACATCGGGCAGGCTTCGATATCCAGTCCTTCTTTCGTATTTTTTGCCAAGGAGTTAATGTCGGCGATCATTCTTTTGCGCGCCGCCATGGTTGGTGGGCCTGACGGCATGCGCTATTTTGCAGCAGAATCAGACAGGATTTCACCGCCATGGGTTCCATGCGACGCTTCCTTCCCCTCATCGCCGCGCTTCTGATCGGCACCCCGGCAATTGCCGAACCGGTGTATGGGATCGCCATGCACGGCACCCCGCGCTCGGCCCGGATTACAGACATTTTCCTTACGTGAACCCGGATGTGAAGAAGGGCGGCAAGATAACCTATGGCGTCGTCGGCACGTTCGACAACCTCAACCCATTTATCCTGAAGAGCATGCGCACCACGGCGCGCGGCCTCTGGGATCCGGGCTTCGGCAACTTCCTCTATGAATCACTGATGACGCGCTCCGGCGACGAAGCGTTTTCGCTATATGGCCTCTTGGCCGAAAGCGTCGAATGGGACGACGACCGCAGCTTCATCCAGTTCAACCTCAATCCCGCGGCGAAGTGGTCGGACGGCCAGCCGGTGACGCCGGACGACGTGATTTTCACCTTCGAACTGCTGCGCGACAAGGGCCGCATTCCCTTTCGAACCGGCTGGCGCCGGTCCAGAAAATGGAGAAGGTCGGTGAACGCGGTGTGCGCTTCACCTTCAACGACAAGGCTGACCGGGAGTTTCCCTGATCCTGGCGACGGCCACGCCGATTCTGCCGAAACATATCCTGGACGTCGCCACCTTCGACCAGACGACGTTGAAACCACCTGTCGGTTCCGGCCCCTATCTCCTCAAATCGGTCTCGCCCGGCGAGCGCGTCGTCTATCAGCGCAATCCCGCTTATTGGGGCAAGGACCTTCCGTCCAAGATCGGGTTCGATAATTACGACCAGATCACGGTCGAATATTTCCTGCAGGACAACACCCTGTTCGAGGCCTTCAAGAAGGGAGAGATCGACATCTATCCGGATGGCAGTCCGACCCATTGGGCCCGCGCCTACGATTTTCCGGCCGTCACCAACGGCGATGTGGTGAAGGATGCGTTCAAACCGCAACTGCCGACCGGCATGCTGGGTTTCGTCTTCAATACTCGCCGGCCGATGTTTTCCGACGTGAATGTCCGCGCCGGTCTGTCGCTCGCCTTTGATTTCGAATGGGCGAACAAGAACCTTTTCGAAGGCGCCTATACGCGAACGGAAAGCTACTGGCAGAACTCGCCTCTCACCTCGCTCGGCAAACCCGCCGGAGAACGGGAATTGGCGGTGCTCGGGACCAGCAAGAGCAAGATCGAGCCAGCCGTGCTGGACGGCACCTACCGTCTGCCGAAGACGGACGCTTCGGGCGCCGACCGCAAGGTATTGCGCGATGCGGTCGAGTTCCTCAAGAAAGGCGGCTTTGTCATCAAGAACGGCCGGATGTCGGATGCATCCGGCAGACCGCTGGCTTTCGAACTGATGACCCAGACCCAAGACCAGGAAAAGCTGGCGATCGCCTACCAGCGGACGCTGAAGATGATCGGCGTCGATATGTCGATCCGGACCGTCGATGATGCGCAATACCAAGCCCGATCCGTCAATTTCGACTATGACATGATCGTCAAGTCATACCCCGCCTCGCTTTCGCCCGGCATCGAACAGATGGGACGCTGGGGATCCTCCTCGCGCGACGCGAACGGCAGCAACAACTTTGCGGGTGTTGCGGACCCCGATCTCGACAGGCTGATCGAGACGATGCTGAAGGTGCGCAGCAAGGAGGATTTCGAGGCGGCGGTGCGGGCCTATGACCGGATGCTGATTTCCGGTCACTATCTCGTGCCGCTCTACCATATCGCCGATCAGTGGGTGGCGCGACGCAAGCATATCGGTTATCCGGAAAAACTGCCGCTCTATGGCTACCACCAACACATGGTGGGATAGACGAGCGCAATAATCCAGTCTCTTTCGGGCACCGAGGAAAGGACGCCGCCATGGAGCGCGTAACCATCGACATCGTTTCGGACATCGTCTGCCCGTGGTGCTATCTCGGCAAGGCGCGGATGGAACTGGCGGTCGCGGAGGTCCAGGACGAGATCGGCGTCGATATCAACTGGCGGCCCTACCGGCTCAACCCCGACCATCCACCGGAAGGCGTCGATCATCAGGCAGATCTCGCGGCGAAGCTCGGCGGCAGGCAAGCGGTCGAACGCGCCCACGACATGCTGAAGAAGCTCGGCGAAGAGGTCGGCATCACGTATAATTTCGAGGCAATCAAGATCGGTCCCAATACGCTCGATGCGCATCGCCTGCTGCATTGGGCGATCGTGGAAAGCCGTGAAATCCAGGACAAGGTTGCGAACGCGCTGTTCAAGGCGAATTTCGAGGAAGGCCGCAATGTCGGCGACCACGTCGTGCTCGCCGATATCGCCGAGAAATCCGGCCTCGACCGCAAGGTCATCGAAAATCTTCTGGCAAGCGACGCCGACAAGGACACGGTTCTCGAAGAGATCGACGCCGCCCAGAAGATGGGTGTGACCGGTGTGCCGTTCTTTATCATCGACGGGCAATATGCCGTCAGCGGCGCCCAGACGCCCGACGTCTTTGCCAATGCGCTGCGCGAGATCGCCAAGCTGAAGGCGGAAGCCCGCAAGGGCATGATCTGAAACGGATAAACGCGTGCGTACCGACCAGAGCCTGAAAGGCATCCTCCTCGCCTTCGCCTCCTTTGCCGCCTATTCCTGGAGCGACGCCAGCGTCAAGATGATCGATGGAGCGCTGACGCCCTATGAGATGGGTTTCTTCGGCGCCGTCTTCATGCTTGCCGGCTTTCCCTATCTGATGAAGCCGGAGGACAGCTGGCTCGACGTGCTGAGAAGTACCAACCGGCCGCTGTGGATCCTGCGCTTCTTCTCAGCCGCGATGGGGACGGTGGGCAGCGTCGCGGCCTTCACCTACCTCTCGATGGCGGAAGCCTTCGCGCTGATCT
This sequence comes from Neorhizobium sp. EC2-8, assembly GCA_045291535.1. Lineage (GTDB taxonomy): Bacteria > Pseudomonadota > Alphaproteobacteria > Rhizobiales > Rhizobiaceae > Neorhizobium. Next base: position 1,050,105 of record CP147996.1, read on the forward strand.
TCCTGCTCCCATCCTTCGTGACGATCATGTCGGTGCTGTTCCTCAAGGAAACGGTCGGCATCCGGCGCTGGAGCGCCGTGATCATCGGCTTCGTCGGCGTTCTGGTCATATTGCGCCCAGGCTTTCGCGAGCTTTCGATCGGGCATGTCGGGGCAGTGTTTGCAGGGCTTTCCGGGGCGATCTCGATCATCGTCTACCGCGCCATCGGACCGTCCGAGAAGAACATCTCGCTCTATGGCGCCGGCGTCCTTGGCGTTCTCGTCATCCTCGGCGTGCTGATGATCCCGGACTTCCACTGGCCGACACTGCCGCAATGGGCCATGCTCGCCGGATACGGCCTGCTTGGGGCATTGGCCACCGTCTGGCTGATGTATGCCGCCAACTATGCGCCCGCCGCGGTGATCGGACCGACCCAATACAGCCAGATGCTCTGGGCCATCCTGTTCGGCTATCTGATCTTCGGCGACAAGATCGACCTGCCGACATTGATCGGCATCGTGCTGATCATCGGCTCCGGACTGCTGACGCTGGCCCGCGAGCGGGCCCGCAACGTAACGCTGCCCGCGTCCGTCGCGACCGATCCGCAGGCAGCCGGTGTCACCAAGCCGGAACCGTAATCCGATAGTCGATCATGTTTTTGCCAGTTCGGCGAACTGGGTCATCACCTGGGCGGCGGCCGACAACCGCTTTTCGGGCGACGGCAGGTCGCGGGTGAGGAACACGCTGTGGTCCGGACGGATCTTGGCGAGCGTTCCCTGCTTGGCGATATAACCGACGAGATTGGCCGGGTTCGGGAACTGCTTGTCGCGGAAGGTGACGACGATGCCCTTCGGGCCGGCGTCGAGCTTCTCGACATTCGCCTTGCGGCACAGCGACTTGATGTAGACCACCTTCAGGAGGTTCTGCACCTCGGTCGGCATCGGGCCAAAACGGTCGACCATTTCCGCGCCGAAACCGTCGATTTCCGAAAGTTCGGTGAGCCTCGCCGAGACGGCGGTAGAGGCCCATGCGCAGATGCAGGTCGGGCACGTATGTCTCCGGGATCATCACGGTGATGCCGACGGAAATCTGCGGCGACCAGCCTGTATCGGTGATCTCGTCGTCACCCTTCACTTCCGCCACAGCTTCTTCCAGCATCTGCTGGTAGAGCTCGAAACCGACTTCCTTGATATGGCCGGACTGTTCTTCGCCAAGCAGATTGCCGGCGCCGCGGATATCGAGATCGTGGCTGGCGAGCTGGAAGCCGGCGCCGAGCGTGTCGAGTGACTGCAGGACTTTCAGGCGCCGGTCCGCCATCGTCGTCAATGTCTTGTTGACCGGCAGCGTGAAGAGCGCAAAGGCGCGCACCTTGGAACGGCCGACACGGCCGCGAAGCTGATAGAGCTGCGCCAGGCCGAACATGTCTGCGCGGTGGACGATCAGCGTGTTGGCGGTCGGCACATCGAGACCGGATTCGACGATCGTGGTCGAGAGCAGCACGTCGTATTTGCCGTCGTAGAAGGCATTCATGATGTCTTCGAGTTCGCCCGCCGCCATCTGGCCGTGGGCGACCGCGACCTTCAGTTCCGGCACGTCGGACTGGAGGAAGGCCTGGATTTCCGGCAGGTCCGCAAGCCGCGGGCAGACGTAAAAACTCTGGCCACCGCGATAGTGCTCGCGCATCAGTGTCTCGCGGATGACCAGCGGGTCGAAGGGCGAGATGAAGGTGCGGACCGCCATGCGATCGACCGGCGGCGTGGTGATCAGCGACAGTTCGCGCACGCCTGTCATGGCGAGCTGCAGGGTGCGCGGGATCGGCGTTGCCGACAGCGTCAGGACGTGAACGTCGCTCTTCAGGTCCTTCAGCCGCTCCTTGTGCTTGACGCCGAAATGCTGCTCTTCGTCGATGATCAACAGGCCGAGATTGGCGAACTGGATGCCGGCGCCGAGCAGCGCGTGGGTACCGACGACGATATCGACCTTGCCGTCGGCGAGGTCCTTCTTGGTCTGCGCCAGTTCCTTTGCAGGCACCAGCCGCGACGCCTGCTCGACCTTGATCGGCAGCCCGCGGAAACGCTCGCGAAAGGTCTTGAAATGCTGGCGGGAGAGAAGCGTGGTCGGCACGACGACCGCGACCTGCGCCCCGTTCATGGCCGCGAAGAAGGCAGCCCGCAGCGCCACCTCCGTCTTGCCGAAACCGACGTCGCCGCAGACGAGCCGGTCCATCGGACGGCCGGCGCCGAGATCGTCGCGCACGGAATCGATGGCGTTCGCCTGGTCCTCGGTCTCGTCATAAGGGAAACGGGCGGCGAATTCGTCGTAGAGGCCTTCTGGAGTCGTCAGGACCGGCGCGCGGCGGGTGATGCGGGTGGCGGCGATGCGGATCAGTGCATCCGCCATGTCGAGCAGGCGTTTCTTGAGCTTTGCCTTGCGGGCCTGCCAGGCACCGCCGCCGAGCTTGTCGAGCTGGGCCTCGGCAGCATCCGAACCGTAACGCGACAGAAGATCGATGTTTTCGACCGGCAGGAAAAGCTTTGCCTGATCGGCGTAATGCAGCTCCAGGCAGGCACGCGGCGCGCCGGCGGCCTCGATCGTCACCAGGCCGACAAACCGGCCGATGCCGTGTTCCGCATGGACGACCAGCGAACCTTCGTCCAATCCGGCGACTTCAGTCAAGAAGTCTGCGCCGCGCTTGCGGCGCTTGCCTCGACGGACCATCCGGTCGCCTAGAATGTCCTGCTCGCCGATAACGGCGATTTTGTCTGTCTCGAAACCGGCCTCGAGGCTGAGAACCGCCGACGCGGCCTCGCCCTTCTCGAGCTTGTCGAGATCGGCGAGCTTATCGATCTGGCGGATGCGTTTCAGGCCACGTTCGTCGAGCACCTGCAGCAGACGGTCGAGCGAACCGGCCGACCAGCCGGTGACCAGGACCTTGATGCCCTCGGCGCGCTTGTCGGCGATGTGCTTGACGACGAGGTCGAAGACGTTGACGCGTTCGTCGCGATCCTTGTCCTCAGTCTGGTTTTTCGCCCAGCGCGGGCCGGTATGCGCATCCAAAGTCACCACCCGGCGACCTTCCGCATCCATCTCGTTGAACGGCGTCAGGCGCACCGCGTTGACAGCGTCGAGCGCTGCGGCAAAAGCCTTGCTCTCGAGATAAAGCTGACCCGGCGAAACCGGCTTGTAGGGCGCCGCCTGAGCCGCAGCACCCTTGCCCTGGGTGCCGCTGTCGCGCCGTGCCTCGTAATAGTCAAGCACCAGTTTCGAACGCTCGCTGGCCGCCTCGCGCGCCGTGTGATCGGTGACGATCCGGAAACCCTTGAGATAATCGAAGGCGGTTTCGAGCCCGTCGTAGAACAGCGGCAGCCAGTGCTCCATGCCGGGGTAACGGCGGCCTTCGGAGACCGCCTGATAGAGAGCGTCGTCGCGGGTGGCGGCACCGAACAGGGAGAGATAGTTCTTGCGGAAACGGCTGATCGTATCCGGCGTCAGCGTCACTTCGCTCATCGGATTGAGGTCGAGGGCGCGCGCCTGGCCGGTGGTGCGCTGGCTGGCCGGATCGAACGAGCGGATCGATTCCAGCGTATCACCGAAGAAATCGAGCCGCACCGGTTCTTCCGTGCCGGGCACGAAGACATCGAGAATGCCGCCGCGCACGGCAAATTCACCGACTTCGCGCACCGTCGCGACGCGCTCGAAACCGTTGCGTTCCAGCCGCGCAGCAATGTCGTCCATGCGGATCTGGTTGCCGGGCTTTGCGGAAAACGCCAGGCTCTCGATGATCTCGGCAGGCGCGATCTTCTGCAGCATCGCGTTGACGGTGACGAGCACGATCGCCGCATGCGGCTTTTTGCGATGAGAGATCAGGCCGGACAGGGCCGCAAGTCTGCGGGCCGAGACATCGGCGCTCGGCGAGACTCGGTCATAAGGAAGACAATCCCAGGCGGGCAACGTCAGGACCGGGATTTCCGGCGCCACGAAGGAGAGCATCTGCTCCAGATCAAGCATGCGCTGGCCGTCCGACAGGACATACGCAACCGCCTGGCCGGCGCGCGCGAGTTCGGCCACGATCAGCGGCTCCATGCCCGGCGGCACATTGCCTATGGTCAGCGGGCTTTGCGCCGCCGCAATCGTCTTCGCGTCGAAGCCGGGAATCATCGGGTCAGAATTCATATCTTGTGTCCGAGCCTTAGCTCCAGGGAAGCTTTGGTGACGGGATCGAAATCCGGGATATAGGCAGCGACGCGCGCGAAAAGCGGCGTATTGCGGTTTTCCGGCAAGGTCTGCGCACCGGTGATCCAGGCATGCAGGTCGTGATCGTCCTCGCCCATGATCGCCTCGAACTCGTCGAGTTCCGCTTCGCCAAGGTTGGCGATCTCGGCTTCCGCAAAACTGCCGAAAACCAGGTCCATCTCGCGGATGCCGCGATGCCAGCAGCGATAAAGGATGCGCCGGCGGCGCGGGTCGAGATCCGCGCTGGTGCGGGATAGTCCTGTCATGGCGGTGTCCTTGTTTTGCCGTTCATATAGGACGCTTTTCCGCCCTCGTCACCTTGCCAAATAGGCAAAATCCATCGCATTTTGCGCGCCATGCGTCCCGCCTTACTCGATCCGCTGTTCTCGCCCGTCGCCTCGCTTGCCGGTGTCGGGCCGAAGCTCGCCGAACTGATCGCCCGCGTCACCGGCCGTGAAGAGCCGGACGAATGCCGCGTCGTCGATCTGCTCTTCCACGCGCCCTCCTCGCTGATCGACCGCCGTAACCGGCCGGGTATTGCGCTTGCGCCGCAAGGGGCGATCGTGACGATCGAAGGCCGGGTCGACCGGCATCAGCCACCACCGCCCGGCAAATCCAATATGCCCTATCGCGTCTTCCTGCATGACGACACAGGGGAACTGGCGCTCACCTTCTTCCGCGCCAAGGGCAACTGGCTGGAAAAATCGCTGCCGATCGACGAGATGGTCATGGTCAGCGGCAAGGTCGACTGGTTCAACGGCCGGCCCTCGATGGTGCATCCGGATTTCATCGTCAAATCCTCCGAGGCTGAAAACCTGCCGTTGGTGGAACCGGTATACCCGATGACGGCGGGCCTGACGCCGAAAGTGTTGCGCAAGGCGATCGACGGTGCCGTCGCCCGTATGCCGGAACTGCCGGAATGGGCGGACGCTGCGCTGGCCCTGCGCCAGGGTTTTCCTTCGGTGACGGAGGCCTTTCGAGGGCTGCACGATCCGCGCGACGCGGCGGATATCGATCCGCAAGCCCCTGCCCGCCGGCGGCTCGCTTATGACGAATTCCTCGCCGGCCAGGTGTCACTCTCGCTGGTGCGACAGAAGGTGCGCAAGGTCCCAGGCCAGCCGATCCGAGTGAAGGGCGATCTCGCCGCAAGGATCATCGCCAACCTGCCCTTCTCGCTGACGCCGAGCCAGAAAACGGCCGTCGAGGACGTCATCAAGGACATGGCCGGCGAAGACCGCATGCTGCGGCTGCTGCAGGGCGATGTCGGTGCCGGCAAAACGCTGGTGGCGCTGCTTGCGATGTCCGCGGCCGTCGAGGCCGGCGGCCAGGCGGTGCTGATGGCTCCGACCGAAATCCTCGCCCGCCAGCATTTTGCGACGGTCTCGAAGCTTGCCGGTGCTGCCGGCGTGGCGGTCGAGGTCCTGACAGGCCGCACCAAGGGACGCGAACGGGACCAGATCATCGAGCGGATCGCATCGGGCGAGGCTCAGATCATCATCGGGACCCATGCGCTTTTTCAAGATGCGATCAACTATCATAATTTGATGCTCGCGGTGGTGGACGAACAGCATCGGTTCGGCGTGCACCAGCGACTGCGGCTCACCGCCAAGGGCATTTCCCCGCATATGCTGGTGATGACCGCGACGCCGATCCCGCGCACGCTGGTGCTCGCCGCCTTCGGCGACATGGACGTTTCGAAGCTCACGGAAAAACCGGCCGGGCGCAAGCCGATCCAGACCGTCACCATCCCGACCGAGCGGATCGGCGATATCGTCGCCCGGCTGAGGGGCGCGATTGGCGAAGGAAAAAAGCCTATTGGATCTGCCCTCTCGTCGAGGAATCGGACGTCTCCGACCTGATGTCCGCGGAGGAGCGATATGCCGTGCTCGCCAAGGAACTCGGCCGCGATGTCGGCCTGATCCATGGCCGAATGAGCGGGCCGGAGAAGGACGCTGTGATGGCCGCCTTCAAGGCCGGCGAGCTGCGCCTTCTGGTAGCCACCACCGTGGTTGAAGTGGGCGTCGATGTGCCGGACGCGACGATCATGGTGATCGAACATGCGGAGCGATTCGGGCTCGCGCAGCTGCATCAGCTGCGCGGCCGGGTCGGACGCGGCGACGAAGCCTCGACCTGCATCCTGCTCTACAAGGGACCGCTCAGTGAAACCGGCCGGGCGCGGCTTTCGATCCTGCGCGACAGCGAGGACGGGTTTCTGATCGCCGAAGAGGATCTGAAACTGCGCGGCGAAGGCGAGCTGCTCGGCACCCGCCAGTCCGGCACGCCGGGTTTCAGGATCGCCAGCCTGGAGGCGCATGCGGACCTCCTGGAAATCGCCCGCAAGGATGCCGCCTATCTGCTGGAACGGGATCCGGAACTCACCAGCGAACGCGGCCAGAACATGCGCGTTCTGCTCTATCTGCACCGCCGCGACGAGGCGATCCGTTTCTTAAGAGCCGGATAGATCAGGCCTGCATTTTCGGAGCCGGCAGGACGGCCGTCGGCGCGCCGGGGACGGGCTTGTAGTCCGGTGCGATCAGGCCGCCCGAAATCAGCAGTTTGGCGCCCTCTTCCGGCGTCATGTCGAGCATGACAATCTTGCTCTTCGGCACGAACATCAGGAATCCGGCGGTCGGCACCGGCGTTGGGGGCAGGAAAACGCCAACCATTTCCTCGCCATCCACATTGAGTTTCGCCGCAATCTCTCCCTGCGCATCGCCGGAGATGAAGACCAGTGCCCATGTGCCGGGGCTCGGAAATTCGATAAGCCCGCATTTCTTGAAGGAGGTCGATTGTTCCTTGAGGACCGTCTCAAAGATCTGTTTGATGCTCTTATAAATGCTGCGGATCAGCGGCATCCGATGCAGGATCGATTCGCCGAACTTGACGATCGAGCGGCCGATCAGGTTCTTGCCGAGAAAACCGATGATGGTGATGAACACCACCGCGATCAGCAGGCCTGTGCCCGGAATGGTGATGTTGAAATAATATTGCGGGTCGTAGCGCTGCGGAATGTAGGGCGTGACCCAGCTATCGGCCCAGTCGATGAAGGTGAAGGTGAGCCAGATCGTGATGGCAAGCGGTGCGCAGATGATCAGGCCGGTTAGGAAGTTGTTCCTGAGGCGGCCGGCCAGCGATATTCGCTCTGGACTGTCGCTCATCCGATTTCCCTGCATACCTTAAGCATTGCCGCACTCATCTGTTGCGACAATGCAGGATGCGATGTTGCGATGCAAGGAAAAGCCGGTGGATATCACTCCACCGTGACGGATTTCGCCAGATTGCGCGGCTGATCCACGTCAGTGCCCATGAACACCGCCGTGTGATAGGCCAGAAGCTGGATCGGCAGCGAGAAGATCATCGGGGCGATGATCTCATCGACATTCGGCAGCGCGATCGTCGCCATGGTCGGAAGCTTGGACGCCGCCGCACCCTTTTCGTCGGTAATGAAGATGATCTTGCCGCCGCGGGCTGCCACTTCCTGCATGTTCGAAACGGTCTTTTCGAAAAAGCGGTCGTGAGGTGCGATGACGATGACCGGCATATGCTCGTCGATCAGCGCGATCGGTCCGTGCTTCAGTTCGCCGGCGGCATACCCTTCCGCGTGGATATAGGAGATCTCCTTGAGCTTCAGCGCGCCTTCCATGGCAAGCGGGAAACTGGTGCCGCGGCCGAGATAGAGCACGTCCTTGAAACGCGACAGCTCGCGAGACAGCGACTCGATCTGCGGCTGGATGTCGTTCAGCACCCGGCTCATGATGCGCGGCATCTCGGCAAGGTGTTTCACCATCGCCTTCTCGTCGCCTGCCGTCACTGTGCCGCGGGCGCGGCCGGCGCCGATCGCGAGTGCGGCGAGAACCGCAAGCTGGCAGGTGAAGGCCTTGGTGGAAGCGACGCCGATTTCCGGCCCGGCGAGGATCGGGAAGATCGCATCCGATCGCGGGCGATGGTCGATTCCTTGACGTTGACGACCGCGCCGATCTTGAGGCCGTTGTCCTTGCAGTAGCGCAGCGAGGCGAGCGTATCGGCGGTCTCTCCCGACTGGGAGATGAACAGCGCGGCCTGCGACGGTGACAAAGGCAGTTCGCGGTAGCGGAATTCGGAGGCGACGTCGATCTCGACCGGCAGGCGCGCATAACGCTCGAACCAGTATTTGCCGATCAGGCCGGAAAGATAGGCCGTGCCGCAGGCGGCGATCGCCAGGCCGGAGACCTCGCCGAAATCGATCGCCGTATCGTTCGTTTTCACCGTGTGGGAAGCAAAATCGATATAGTGGCTGAGCGCATGGGAGATGATCTCCGGCTGCTCATAAATTTCCTTCTCCATGAAATGGCGGTGATTGCCCTTATCGACCATGAAGGCCGAGGCCTGGGAAATCTGGCTCTGCCGCTTCACCGGCTTGCCGTCGTAGTCGATGATCTCGGCGCCTTCATGGGTCATGATGGCGCAGTCGCCATCGACCAGATAGGTGATCTCGTTGGTAAAAGGCGACAGCGCGATCGCGTCCGACCCCAGGAACATTTCGCCGCGGCCGTGGCCGATCGCGAGCGGCGGTCCGAAACGGGCGGCCATGATCGTGCCCGCATCGTCCTCGAACATCACCACCAGCGCATAGGCGCCGGACACCCGGTTCAGCGTCGCCAGCATCGCGGAGCGATGGTCGAGGCCCTGGCGGGTGTATTTTGCCAGCAGGTGCGCGACGACTTCCGTATCGGTCTGGCTTTCGAAGACCGCACCTTCGGCCAGCAGCTCGTCCTTCAACTCGGAGAAATTCTCGATAATGCCGTTATGGACCACGGCAACACCATCGACGAAATGCGGATGGGCATTGGTTTCGTTCGGGACGCCGTGGGTCGCCCAACGGGTATGGGCAATGCCGATCGTGCCCGGCAGCGGCTCGGCGTCGAGCTTCTTTTCGAGGTTGAAGAGTTTGCCCTCGGCCCGGCGGCGATCCATCCGGCCCTCGTGGACGGTCGCGACGCCGGCGGAATCATAACCGCGGTATTCGAGCCGCCGCAGCGCATCGACCAGACGCGCCGCGACCGGTGAATTTCCGACGATCCCGACAATTCCGCACATGAACAACCCTCTTCGTTTCGTGGATTCCGCTTGGTGGAACGCTTCCTGGAACCGGGCGAATTCCTAGCCGATTGCGCGTTTTGCGCAATCGGGCCGCCGGTCACTTTCGATGTCGGAAAGTAACGCGCAAACGTTAATGGCCGGATTGCTTCCGGGACTTCTTGGCAGCCTTGAAGGCGAGAGCCCGCTCGCGGAGAATTTTCGCCCGCTCCGGTTTCACCTCTTGGCGGGCACGGCCGAGCGCCAGCGCGTCAGCCGGCACGTTGTCGGTAATGACGCTGCCCGAGGCAATATAAGCGCCATCGCCGATCGAGACGGGTGCGACAAGCGACGAATTCGAACCGACGAAGGCGTTGGCGCCGATCGCGTTTCGTGTTTGTTGACGCCGTCGTAGTTGCAGGTGATCGTGCCGGCGCCGATATTGGAATGGGCGCCAACGAATGCGTCGCCGATATAGGTCAGGTGGTTGACCTTGGCGCCTTCGTCTATCCTGGCATTCTTGACCTCGCAGAAATTGCCGACCTTGGAGCCTGCGGCAAGATCTGCGCCGGGGCGAAGCCGCGCGAAAGGCCCGACGGTTGCGCCGCCGCTCACATGCGCGCCCTCGATATGCGAGAATGCGTGGATCACCGCCCCGCTGTCGATCGTCACGCCCGGGCCGAAGACGACATTGGGCTCGATCATCACGTCCTGGCCGATCTGCGTGTCATAGGCGAGGAAGACGGTTTCCGGAGCGATCATGCTGACGCCCGAGATCATCAGTTCGTGGCGCCGCCGCTCCTGCCAGAGCTTTTCGAGCATGGCGAGTTCGGCGCGGTTGTTGCAGCCGGCGACTTCCGTTTCCGGCGCATTGACCGCCACGACCTTGCCGCCGCCAGCACGGGCGATCTCGACGAGGTCGGTCAGATAATATTCGCCCTTCGCGTTGTGATTGGAGATGCTCTCCAGCAGCGACAGCGCCTTGCGGCCGTTGATCGCCATCAGCCCGCTATTGCACCAGGTGACCTTGCGTTCCTCGTCGGTCGCATCCTTTTCTTCGCGGATGGCGATCAGCTCGCCATTTTCGACCAGCAGGCGGCCGTAACCACTCGGCTTGTCCGTCTGGAAACCGATCACCACGACATCCGCGCCGCGGGCCAGCTCTTCCGCGCCGCGGCAAAGGGAGCCGCGGTGACCAGCGGGACGTCGCCATAAGCGACCAGGATGTCGTCGTATCCGCGGGCGATGGCTTCTTTGGCCATCAGCACGGCATGGCCGGTGCCGCGGCGCTCCGTCTGCAGGAATGCCTCCACCGAAACACCCTCGACCGCTCCGGCCTTGGCAACCCCATCCGCATCGCGGCCGACCACCAGCGCCGCATGAGTGACATCAGTCGATGCCACCGCCGCCATCACATGGGCAATCATCGGCCGGCCGGCGATCGGGTGCAGCACTTTCGACATCGATGATTTCATGCGCGTGCTGTCGCCGGCGGCGAGGATGACGGCAAGGCAGGAACGGCTCATCAAGTTTCTCCTTCTCAGGCAATTCGCCGCTTCATACCAGCAAGATGATTGAAGTGCGATAAACGCCTTATGTTCGGACGAAACAAAAAGGGCGCTCGAAAGCGCCCTCCTCATCTTCCCGCTTCGGCCGGCCTCAAGGCCGGATCCTTCGCATTATTTCGGCAGCTTGTCGTCCACGCCTTCGACGTAGAAGTTCATGCCGAGCAGCGTGCCGTCATCCGACTTCTCGCCGGACTTCAGCCACGCGCTGCCGTCCTGCTTGTTGATCGGGCCGGTGAACGGATGCAGTTCGCCCGACTTGATCTTGGCTTCGGTCTCTTCCGCCATCGCCTTCACATCGTCCGGCATGTTGGTATAGGGCGCCATGGTCAGGATGCCGTCCTTTAGGCCGTCCCAGATCTGCTCGGACTTCCATGTGCCGTCGAGCAGCGCCTTGGTGCGCTTGATGTAATAGGCACCCCAGGTATCGACAATCGCCGTCAGCTGCGTCTTCGGGCCGGCGGCGATCATGTCGGAGGCCTGGCCGAAGGCGAGAATGCCGCGCTCGGAGGCGACTTGCATCGGAGCGGTCGTGTCGGTGTGCTGGGTGAGGATATCGACGCCCTGGTCGATCAGCGCCTTGGCGGCATCGGCTTCCTTGCCCGGGTCGAACCAGGTATTGGCCCAGACGACCTTCAGCTTGAAGTTCGGGTTGACCGACTTGGCGCCGAGTTCGAAGGCGTTGATGCCCATCACCACTTCCGGGATCGGGAAGGAGGCGATGTAGCCGGCGATGCCCTTCTTCGACATCTTTGCGGCGATCTGGCCCTGGATGTAACGGCCTTCATAGAAGCGCGAATTGTAGGTGGCGAGGTTCGGCCCGGACTTGAAGCCGGTCGCATGCTCGAACTTCACGTCCGGGAACTTCGCGGCGACCTTGACGGTCGCATCCATGAAGCCGAAGGACGTCGTGAAGATGAGGTTGCACTTCTCGCGAGCGAACCGCTCGATGGCGCGCTCTGCATCCGGGCCTTCCGGAACGTTTTCCAGGAACTTCGTCTCGACCTTGTCGCCAAGTGCCTTGTCGAGTTGCTGGCGGCCGAGGTCATGCGCCTGGGTCCAGCCGCCATCCGTCTTCGAACCGACGTAAATGAAGCAGACCTTCTTCTTTTCCTGGGCCTGAGCAACGCTGGAGAACCCTCCGAGAAGGGCCGCCGATGCGGCAAGTGCGATAATCAGTTTCTTCATTTGCGAACCTCTATTGGCTTGAAGACATTTGTTTGGCGGGCCGCGGTCACCGATCGGGGACAAAGGGTTTCCCGAGCGAGGCCGGCGTGTTGATGAGTGTCGTGCGGCGATTATGCGAGATGATGATCAGCACGACAATAGTAGCCGCATAAGGAAGTGCGGACAGGAGCTGGGACGGTACGCCGATACCGAACGCCTGCGCATGCAGCTGCCCGATTGTCACGGCGCCGAAGAGATAGCCGCCTGCGAGAACCCGCCAAGGCCGCCAGGATGCGAAAACGACAAGTGCCAGTGCGATCCAGCCACGACCGGCCGACATGTTCTCCACCCATTGCGGCGTGTAGACGAGCGAGAGCTGTGCACCGGCAAGGCCGGCGCAGGCGCCGCCAAACATGACCGCCAGGTAGCGCGTGCGGATGACATTGATGCCGAGCGCGTGCGCCGAGCCATGATTATCGCCGATCGCCCGCATCTTCAGGCCGGTCCGGCTTTTGAACAGAAACCAGTTGATGCCGATGACCAGCGCGACCGAAAGATAGAAGGTCAGATCCTGCGAGAACATAACCCGGCCGAAGAACGGGATGTCGGAAAGCAGCGGAATGACGATCGGCTGCAGCTTGATTCCCGGCTTGCCGACGAAAACCTCGCCGAGCCTGACCGGAAAGGCCGAGCCCAAGGATCGTCAGCGCGAGGCCGGTCGCGACCTGGTTCGCGACGAGCGTCAACGTCAGGAAACCGAAGAGCAGCGAAAAGACGGCGCCACCCGCAATGCCGGCAAGCAAACCGATATAGGGCGAGCCGGTCATCTGCGTCGTCGCGAAGGCGCAGACGGCGCCCATGATCATCATGCCCTCGACGCCGAGGTTCAACACGCCGGCGCGTTCGGTGACGAGTTCTCCAAGCGCGGCGATGACGAGCGGCGTGGATGCGGTGATGACGGTGAGAAGGATCGCTTCGAACATCAGGCCTTCACCTCGCCGGTCTGGCTGCCTGCGAAGACCAGCTTGATCCGGTAATGGATCAGCGTGTCGCAGGAAAGCACGAAGAACAGCAGCATGCCCTGGAACACGCGGGCCGCCTTGTCGGAAATCTCGAGCGCGACCTGTGCCGCTTCGCCGCCGAGATAGGTCAGCGCCAGAACGAGGCCGGAGGCGATGATGCCGAGCGGGTTGAGGCGACCGAGGAAGGCGACGATGATTGCCGTGAAGCCGTAGCCCGGCGAGATCGCCGGCTGTAGATGACCGATCGAGCCCGAAACTTCCGAAATTCCAGCAAGTCCCGCCAAAGCGCCGGACAGCAGCATCGAGAACCACACCATGCGGCGGGCCGAGAAGCCCGCAAACCGCCCTGCCCGCTCCGACTGGCCGAGCACTGCGACCTGGAAACCCTTCAGCATGAAGCCCATCATGAACCACAGCCCCACGGCAGCAACGAGGGCGAAGATGAACGCCCAGTGAGCGCGGCCGGAGTCGAGAATTTCCGGCAGAACGGCCTCAACTTGGAAACTCTTGGTGACCGGGAAATTGTACCCCTGCGGATCGCGCCACGGACCCCGCACCAGCCAGTCGAGAAACAGCCCGGCAATATAGACGAGCATCAGGCTGGTGAGGATTTCGTTGGTGTTGAAGCGGGTCTTGAGAAGCGCCGGGATCGCGGCATAAAGCGCTCCGCCGATCATGCCCATGATCATCATCAGCGGCAGAATCGCCCAGGAATGCCATTCGGGATAAAGCACCGGCAGGATGGAACCGGTGATCGCGCCGAGTGTGAACTGGCCTTCGGCGCCGATATTCCAGTTGTTCGACCGATAGCAGATGGCGAGGCCGACCGCGATGAGGATGAGAGGTGCTGCCTTCACCGCCAGTTCGTGCAGCGACCAGATTTCCAATAGCGGCTCGACGAAATAGACATAGAGCGAGCCGAGCGGGCTCTTTCCCAGGAACCAGAACATCACTGCGCCGAAAACCAGCGTCAGCGCCAGTGCCAGCAGCGGTGACACAACCGAGAACAGCGTCGAGACGCGGGCGCGCTTCTGGAGTTCAATGCGCATGCACCATCTCCGGAACAGGGTGGCTCTCGTGGATGCCGCCCATCAAGAGGCCGATGCGCTCCAGCGTCAGCGTGCCCGCCGGATGCGGCTCCGAGAGCCGGCCTTCCGAGATGACCGCAATATTGGTCGCCACTTCAAAAATCTCGTCGAGATCCTGGCTGATCACCACCACCGCCGAGCCGGCTTTGGCGAGATCGATCAGCGCCTGGCGGATGCGGCTCGCTGCACCGGCATCGACGCCCCAGGTCGGCTGGTTGACCACGAGAACGGAGGGTTGCCGGTCGAGTTCGCGCCCGACGATGAATTTCTGGAGGTTGCCGCCGGAAAGCGAGCCGGCCTGCGGATCCTCGCCGCTCTTGCGCACATCCATCGCCTCGCAGATGCGGCGCGTGGCGGAACGGATCGCATCGAAGCGGATGACGGAAAACGCGCCGCCGGAAAGAAAGGCCTTCCTGTCCGACTGGCTGCGCGCGAGCAGGAGATTGTCCGACAGCGCCATGGCGGAAACCGCCGCATGGCCGTGACGCTCCTCCGGCACGAAGCCGGCGCCGAGCAGCCGGCGACCGTTGATGCCGGTGCGCCCGACCGCCTTGCCGCGAATGCGGATCGCCTCGTCCTCGGCGACCGGATATTCGCCGGAGAGCATATCGAAAAGTTCACCCTGGCCATTGCCGGCGACGCCGGCGATCGCCAGCACCTCGCCGGCGCGGACCGTCATGGCGACATTCTTGAGCGAGACGGCAAACGGCGTGCGGGCCGGGACGGAAAGATTGCTGACCTCGATGCGGATATCGCCCAGCGGCGTTGCAGCATCCCTGTGCACTTCGGCAACGTCCGAGCCGACCATCATCCGCGCAAGCGAGGCCGGCGTCTCCTGCTTCGGATCGCAGGCGCCGGTGACCTTGCCGTGGCGGAGCACCGTTGCGCGGTCGCAAATGCGGCGCACCTCCTCCAGCCTGTGGCTGATATAGAGAACCGAGCGGCCCTCGGCCTTCAGCTTGAACAGCGTCTCGAACAAACGGTCCGCCTCCTGCGGCGTCAGCACGGAGGTCGGCTCGTCGAGGATGATCAGCTTGGGGTTCTGAAGCAGCGCCCGGACGATCTCGATGCGCTGGCGTTCGCCGACGGACAGGTCAGCCACATGCGCCTTCGGATCGAGCGGCAATCCATAGGCCTTGGACAAGGAGGCCGCTTCGTCCGAGATCCTTGCGAGCGAAATCTTCGGGTCGAGCGACAGCGCGATGTTTTCGGCGACCGTCAGCGCCTCGAACAGCGAGAAATGCTGGAAGACCATGCCGATGCCTTGCTGGCGGGCCTCACCCGGCGAACCGATCGTCACTGGCGCGCCTTGCCAGAGGATTTGGCCGGCGCTCGGCTGCAGGACGCCGAACAGCATTTTCACGAGTGTCGATTTGCCGGCGCCGTTTTCACCGAGCAATGCATGGATTTCTCCCGGCGCGATATCCAAATCGATCGCGTTGCAGGCTGCGAAGCTGCCGAAAAGCTTGGTCAAACCTCGAACCGACAGAAGCGGAACGGCCGCCGGACCTTCGGATAACGTCACTGAACCCCTCGTTCACCGCAAGCCTTACCTTCTTCGAGGTTTTCATGGATGTGCGGTGCATTGATTTAGCCGACATCCGGTGATCACCCGGATATTCGACTGATATTGATACCGTTTTTGTTGCTTCGCACAACACTAAAGACAAGGGGTACTGGAACGCTCGACTATTTTCCGAGGCTGGGGAAAAGCTGCAGCACGCCGCCGATGCAATAGAGATAGATGCCGCTCAGAACGACACCATAGACGACCCAGGCCGGCGTCTCGAATTGCAGGAGCAACGAGTAGCCGCCGAGCGCGCACCAGATGAGGCAGACGGCAAGATTGAGCGGGCGCAGCCGCTTGACGCGCACCGGGTGCAGGAAGTTGATCGGCAGGAAGGTGAGAATGACTGATACCGATACGATGACCAGGGCCGCGGTGGCGCTGGCATCGATGACAAACAGCGTGAAGACCACCATGTTCCAGACGACCGGAAAGCCGGAAAAAAGTATTCGTCCGTCTTCATCCCCATGTCGGCGTAATAGACCGCGCTCGAGACGACGATTGCACCGGCGGCCACGAAGGACCAGGGCTCTCCGATCATGCCGCTCTGGTAAAGCGCGAACGCCGGCAGCAGCACGTAGGTCACGTAGTCGATGATATTGTCGAGCGTGTCTCCGGACCAGTTGGGCAGGACTTCCTTGACCCGCACTTTACGCGCGATCGGCCCATCGATTCCATCGACGAGGAGCGCCAGGCCCAGCCACCAGAACATGTGGACGAAACGATGCTCGGCCGCTGCAACGACGCCAAGGAAAGCGAGGAACGAGCCGGAGGCCGTCAGAAGATGGACCGAAAAGGCGCGGATTTCAGCATAGGGAACTTTTTTGTAGTTGAAGATCGTCTGATCACGCGTCAGTCCCGCCTTTCCCTTATCCGGCGAGGTATGCGGCCAATCCCCGCGCATTGCAACCTAGTTGGTCCTGCCGGAAGGATAAACCATTGCTTTTTCTATGCTGCGCTGCCGTGTCCCATGGATATGTACAGCTGAAAGCTCTAGATTGGTTACGGTACATTTGCAGCGCAGGACGACGGACATGCAGCATTTCGAGATCGCCGTGGTGGGCGGGGACTTTCCGGATCGGTGGCTGCGCTGGCGCTGGCGCGTGCCGGCCGCAAGGTGGCGCTGATCGCACCGCCATCCGAAAAGACCGACGAGCGCACGACAGCACTGATGGACCAGTCCATCCGTTTCCTCGAACGGCTTGGCGTCTGGGAGGCCATAGCACCTTCCGCCGCACCGCTTTCGGTCATGCAGATCATCGACGGCACCAAACGGCTGCTTCGCGCACCGACGGCGCAGTTCCGGGCGCAGGATGTCGGTCTCTATGCGTTCGGCTACAACATCCCGAATGGGGCGCTGTCGGAAACGCTGGATGCGGCAGTGGCCGCCGAACCCAACATCACAAGGATCTCGCAAAGCGTCGCGACCTTCGACGTCTCATCCGAGAGAGCAATCCTGACGCTTTCGGACGGCGCCGTGCTCGGCTCCGATTTCGTCGCGGCAGCCGATGGCCGCCAGTCGAAGGCGCGGGAAACGGCCGGCATCGGCGTGCGCCGCTGGTCCTATCCGCAGTCGGCGGTGGTGTTGAATTTCGCCCATTCCCTGCCGCATGGCAACGTCTCGACCGAATTCCATACCGAAAGCGGGCCGTTCACGCAGGTTCCCCTGCCCGGCCTGCGCTCCAGCCTCGTCTGGGTGGTAAAGCCGAACGAAGCACATCGCCTCGTCGAACTTCCGATCGAAGAACTGTCACGGCTGGTCGAGGAGCGGATGCAGTCGATGCTCGGCAAGGTAAAAGTCGAAGGCGCGGCACAGGCCTGGCCGCTTTCCAGCCTGATGGCGGAGCGGTTCGGCAAGGGTCGGCTGGCGCTGATCGGCGAAGCGGCGCATGCGTTTCCGCCGATCGGGGCACAGGGCCTCAACCTGTCGCTACGCGACATCATCGCGCTTTCGGAATTGCTCGTCGCCACCGGCGACCGGCCTATTCCGGCCGATGCCGGCGACCGCTTCAACCGGCGCCGCGGACCGGATATCGTCAGCCGCACCGTCGGTGTCGATCTTCTCAACCGCTCGCTGCTGTCGGATTTCCTTCCCGTGCAGATGCTGCGCGCGGCCGGCCTGCACATCCTCACCAATGCGCCGCCGCTGCGAAACCTGCTGATGCGGGAAGGCATCGAGCCCGGCCGTGGCCTGCGCGCCGTCGTCGATGCCTTACGGAAAGAGATCCGGCGGTAAGGTGCCGGAATTGATGAGGTAGAGCAATACCGGCAAGGTCGCCACCGATGCGACGGTGATGATCAGGATGCTGGCAGACGCCCTCTCCTGCCAGACCCCGTATTGCTGGCTGATGACAAAGACATTGGTCGCCGGCGGCAGCGCCGAAAGCAGCGTCGCCGAATAGATCCATACCGGATCGAAATTGCCGATCAGCGACAGGACCGTATAGGTGGTCATCGGCAGGAGGATCAGCTTGAAGACGGTGATATAGCCGATTTCCACCGGCACCCGCTTGATCGGCCTCAGCGCCAGCGTCACCCCCATGGCAAACAGCGCGCAGGGTGCCGCCGCTTGGGCAAGGTAGTCGATCAGCCGCTGGAAGGCGGCTGGCGGCTGCACCGCAAATGCCGCGAAGCAGAACCCGAGCGCGGTCGAGATGATGAACGGGTGCAGCACGACTTTCCGGGCGATATCGGCGACGACGTGGGTTGCGGGGCGTTTGTCGCCGCCGGCAACCGCCATCATCGCGGGTGCCACGATGAAATGCGTGGCGTTCTCGAAGCAGACGATCAGCGCCACCGGCACCGCCGCCGCCTCGCCGAAAGCGAGCAGCGCCAGGCCCGGTCCCATATAGCCGATATTGCCATAGGCGCCGGCAAACGACTGGATGGTGCAATCGGCAAAGGAATTGCGCCGAATGAAGAAGCCGATCAGGAACAGAACGAAGAAGACGAGATAGGTGGCGCCGATCTCGCCAAAGATGAAGTCGGCCCGGGTCAGCTGCTCGACCGGGGTGCGGGACACGAGCTTGAAGAACAGCGCCGGCAGGGCGGCATAGATGATGAACGTATTCATCCAGCCGAGCGCTTCGGCCGGCTGTTTCGTTAGCCTTGCGGCAAGATAACCGATGAAGATCAGCCCGAAGAAGGGCAACAGCAATGCAAGGATATCGGCCATCGGTTCCCTGCCCGCAGGACCGGGCGCATTGGAAGACGCTTTTCCGTTAGCCGATTTGCATCAGGATTGGAAAGGTCTGCTGGAACCAGATTGCGGCAGATGTGACGAAACCGAAGATGAAGGCGAGCCCCGTCAGGATCAGGAAGACGCCCATGACCTTCTCGACCATGCCGAGATGACGGCGGAAACGGGTGAGGAAGCGCATGAAGGCACCGGAGAAACCGGCGGCGATCCAGAACGGCACGGCAAGGCCGAGCGAATAGATGGCGAGCAGCGCTGCCCTCGCCGACCGTATCGCGGGATGCGGCAACGCCGAGGATCGCGCCGAGCACCGGACCGATGCAGGGCGTCCAGCCGAAGGCGAAAGCAAGTCCCATGACATAGGCGCCGGAAAGCGTCGCCGGTTGTCCGCCGCCCTGAAAGCGTGCCTCGCGGGCCAGAAGACCGATCCGGAAAACGCCAAGAAAATTCAGGCCCATGACAATGATGATCAGGCCGCCGAGCTTGGACAGGAGATCGAGATGCTGGCGCAAAAGCACACCGATTGTCGAGGCGCCCGCCCCGAGCGCCACGAAGACGGTCGCGAAACCAAGGGTGAAGAACAGCGCCGATTTGAGCACCGCCCGGCGTGTCCCGCCCCCGATCGATCACCGCGGCGGCACCGCCGCGGAACTGCTCGACCGAAATACCCGCCATATAACACAGATAGGGCGGCACGAGCGGCAGCACGCAGGGAGAAAGAAACGACAGCGCGCCGGCAAGAAGCGCGCTCAGCAGGGATATTTCGGCAATCGACACGTGTGGCTCCGGATAGCAGGCCTTTTCGGGAGCCCGCGTTTCATGCTCAGGTAATGGCCTCAAGCGGCGAATGCCAATCACCTTTTCGCACGCCGGCGGAAAAGCGTCAGATAGCCGCATTTTTGCTGTTTTTGCGGGTTGACCACACGGGGTCACCTGCCTATGTTCCGCGCACTTTCAAGGACGCGCTCACCGCGGCCACGGGAGAGCGTAGCTCAGTCGGTAGAGCAACTGACTTTTAATCAGTAGGTCCAGGGTTCGAATCCCTGCGCTCTCACCAGAATCCTCATTTTTGCCGCCGACCCCATTCATTACATTCGCTTCACGTTCCCGCAGCAATCCGGGGATGCGTTGAAGTATTCGATATTCCGGCAAGTCATTGAAAAATAATGTCCGCGCCAGCAACGCCACAGCCTGGAGCTTAAGATTTGGCCCAAAATTCGGCAAAGCGCGGTGCTGGAACCTTATTTATTATTAAGCTGACCTTCGCCGCTTCGGGGCGTATTTTGTCCTCAAGACTGAATGCCGCCGACGGCCAAGAGATGGTGAGACGGCAGAGGCAGTTCCCGGAACGTTCACTCAAGGTGGAGCTCTCACATGTGCTCGCTTGCTCCGATCAATCAGTATGCCGCGGTGCCGCTGGCGCCCTGCCCGGTCAGGCACATCACCGGACCGCCCGGCGATCATCTTCAATCGTCGCGAGTTCCGGCCGCTTCGCCTGTCTCCCGGTGATTCGGTTTCCTGAAGCATCGACTTTATTCTGAAGCCGGCTTTCAATCTCGCAGATCTTCGAACCCAACCGATCGGCTGCCATATCCTCACGCGGCTTCGATCCCCCGTGCCCGAATGCGCCCGCCTCCCGGCGTCGGGACACCCAGACAAAAAGGAAGACCTTCATGTCCAGTATCCTTCGCAGACATCGGATCGCAGCACTTCTCGGCGCCGCCATTGTTGCGGTCCCGCTCGCCATTCCGGTCATCCAGGGCACCAATGCGGCGCATGCGGCGACGATGGCAACGGCCGTCACCGGCTCCGTTCCCGGCATCGTCGCTCCGGGCGGCTCGTTCGCGCCGATCGTTTCGGCCGACAAGCCGGCGGTCGTTACCATCACCACCACGATGAAGGTCCAGAACGTCGCTTCGGACGACAGCTCGCCCTTCGGCGACAATTCGCCGTTCGACGAGCAGTTCCGGCAGTTCTTCGGCCAGCAGGGCATCCCCATGCCGCGCCAGATGCCGCAGCAGCGCCAGGCTCCGCGCGCCGAGGCTCTCGGCTCCGGCTTCGTGGTCACGGCTGACGGCTATATCGTCACCAACAACCACGTGATCGACAACGCGATCGACATCAAGGTGACGCTCGACGACGGCACCGATATCCCGGCCAAGCTCATCGGGGCCGATCCGAAATCCGATCTCGCCGTCATCAAGATCAACGCACCGAAGCCCTTGGCGACTATCGCCTGGGGCGATTCGGACAAGCTCAATGCCGGCGACCAGATTCTCGCCATCGGCAATCCGTTCGGCATCGGCACGACGGTGACGGCCGGTATCGTTTCGGCCCGCGGCCGCGATCTGCACAGCGGCCCCTATGACGACTTCATCCAGATCGACGCGCCGATCAACCATGGTAATTCCGGCGGCCCGCTCGTCGATCTCGAAGGCAAGGTCGTCGGCATCAACACGGCGATCTATTCGCCGAACGGCGGCAGCGTCGGCGTCGGCTTCGCCATTCCGTCCGATCAGGCCCAGAAGGTCGTCGCCAAGCTGATGAAGGACGGCTCGATCGAACACGGCTTTATCGGCGTACAGATCCAGCCGGTGACGGCGGATGTGGCAAGCGCCATCGGCCTCGACAGGCCGGAAGGCGCGCTGGTCGCCAATGTCAACGACGACACGCCGGCGGCCAGGGCCGGTGTCCAGACCGGCGACGTCATCACGGCGCTCGGCGGCCAGTCGGTCAAATCCCCGCGCGACCTCTCGCGCATGGTGGCCGACCTGACACCCGGCGCCAAGGAAGGCCTGACCGTCTGGCGTCAGGGTCAAAGCCGCAATCTCAGCATCACGGTCGGCGGCAACGAGCGCGACCAGCAGCAGGCATCCGCCGACAAGGGCGACAAGTCGATCCAAGGCGCCCAGCGTGTTCCGACCATCGGCATCGGTCTTGCCGACATCACGCCGGATATCCGCCAGGCCCTCAACCTGCCGCGTCGGGAAAGCGGTGCGGTGGTCGAAAGCGTCACACCCGACAAGCCGGCTGCCGATGCCGGCCTGCAGCCCGGAGACATCATCATCTCGATCAACCAGCAGCCGGTAAAATCCGCCAGGGAAGCCAAGACGGCGGTCGCGGAAGCCGGCAAGTCCGGCCGCAAGTCGGTGCTGCTGCTGATCCAGCGCGGCGAGAACCAGACCTTCGTGGCGGTCCCCTTCTCGATCGGCTGATCTTCGACACGGCCCTTATCGTCTCGCCGCCGCTCGGTTCTCGTGACCGGGCGGCGGTCTTTGCCGCGCCGATATTCCGCGTCCCCTCCAGCGCGGCAACGAGTTCGGCAAATCTCGCCCTCGCCCGAGCAAGCACCAACGCGTCGGCGATCGGTTTGTCCACAACGTCCTCCAGAACCCTGGCCACCCGGCGAGCCGCTCTCTTCAATTCGCGGGAGGCGGCTTCGCTGCTCAGGATCTCGGCCGCCAGGACATACATCCGCCGATAGCTCGTGATCTCGGCGGCCGTTCTCATCCACGTCATATGGAATTCAGTCATGCCGGCTTACATGGAGGCACGTTCTGGAAAGTCAGCCGCATGATGACAGTAGAGTCAATCTCACTTTAACTAAAACTTAAGCGTGAAGTAGCGCCTACTGATGAAATCCTCATCGGAACCTTCACGAACATAAGACGTTTGTTCGGCCGAAGGAGCATCATATGCGCATTATATTCGTGGTCATGATCGTTTCGGTGCTCAGCATCCTGGCATTCAAATATGCCGACCAGTCGCTTGGTGGCGGCGAGATCCTTGCATCTCCCATGGAGCTCTCGGCCCAGAATTGACGTGATGGCGCGAAGTATCCGATCTTTTCGAGACACTCCCGGACCTGCTTCGCGGTCCGGGCTCGCCCTCATATTCGTGCCGCCAAACCTCAATCCAAACACGGAAGGTTCATCGCCAGCCGGAACTTTCCTCTTTTCCGGGTGTTGTCAAGCAATAGAGGAGTGATCGCCATGAGCGCCCGAAACATCCTGATTGCCGTGGGATCTGCCATCGCCGGCGGCCTCGTCGTCGCGCTTCTGATGCATCCGGCCGGACCGATCGTGACCGCGAAATCCGATCGGCTCAGCGGCCCTCCGGCAGAGACAGCCTTCCTGCCGGAACGCTTCGGCGTTCCCGGCTCGGTTCAGTAACCCGACACGATAAAAGTTGGGATTGAAAGCAAAAGCCGGCGTCTCTCGCGAGACGCCGGCTTTTCATGTGTAAACCATCAATGTACGGCCTTGCCGCCCTCTTCCTCTTCGAATGTCACCGCGACATCACCATCGGCCGACAAACGAACTCTGTCGCCTTCGATATCGGCGACGAGCTCAATCGGAATGAAGTGATGGTGACCCTCATGGCCGCCCTCGCCGCTGTCCTTCCTGGTCAGCTTGATACGGCTACCCTCGACGCGGTCGACCGTTCCAATATGGACACCATCTGCGCCGATGACTTCGGCGTGTTCCTTGATTCTTGCAGCATCGATCATGGGAAATCTCCTTTTCTGCGCTCCGACAACGCATGAATAGAGATATCGATGCATGCTCTTCAAAAACGGAGGGCTTTGCAAAACACGCCCGCCGCCGGGAACGGCTTGAATTACTGGTGTAGGGTGTAAGTACCCATTTTGCAGATGTCCTGCGTATCCTCCATGTCTTCGAGCTTGGAATCCTCCGAGAACTCGAAGCGCATGTCATATTTGCAGGAACGGCGACCATCGCGGATGGTAATCTTGATGCTCTGGCCCGGCTCCAGCACGTCGTCCCCGAAAACGTCTTCCTCCCAATTGTCCACACCTTCCGGTGAGGTATAAAAGCGCTCAAGTGTACCCTTGGTCTTGTTGATCAGGGTGAACACAAGATCGTCTGCTGCGCCGGAAGAACCCGCAGACACCAGAATAGCTGCAAAGGTGCCCGCCAAAACGGAGATTTTTTTAACCATAATACTACCCCTCTAGCCCATAAACGGGTGGATGATTACTATCATTTGGCCGTTAAAGCATGATGAAACGGCATGTATTCTTGAACAACCCGGATTACCGATATTTAAGTTTTACGGATTTCGGTTTTATGTCATTGAGAGAAAACAAGAAATCCGTCCGGCGACCATGCTTCCGTCGGATTTGCGCCCCATGACGGCCCAGCGGAGATTTAGCTCCGGTTGTATCGCACCCCAGCAAAGGACAGACTGTTGAACGTGCAGAACACACCCGACCCGCCAGCAATGACCGTCGGCGCGCCCGATCTCGCCGCGATCCTGGCCACCTCGGGAAGCCGGCGCAAGAAGCGTCGGTGGATCTGGCCGACGGCCCTCGTGGCTCTCTTTGCCGTCGCGGCGGGCGCCTACAGCTATTTGGGCAGCACCGGGCCGCAATACGACTACACAACGCAGCCCGCGAAGCGCGGCGGCCTCTCGGTCATCGTCACGGCAACAGGCTCGGTTCAGCCGACCGATCAGGTGGACATATCGAGCGAACTGTCCGGCACCGTCCGCAAGGTCCATGTCAGCTACAATAGCGCGGTGAAGCAGGGCGAGGTCCTCGCCGAACTCGACACCAACAAGCAGGAAGCGGACGTCCAGAGCGCCCGCGCCCAGCTCGCCTCGGCAAGGGCCAACGTGCTGAAGGCGGAAGCGGAAGCAGCCTCGGCCAAGAATTCGTTCGACCGGCTGACCGGTCTCGTCAGCAACAGGATTTCCACCCAGCAGGAACTCGACGCGGCAAAATTCACCTATGATTCGGCGCTCGCCACCAAGGCCGTCAACGAGGCTTCGGTTCTTTCCGCCGAAGCCAATCTGCGGCTGTCGGAGCTCAATCTCGT
This sequence comes from Neorhizobium sp. EC2-8, assembly GCA_045291535.1. Lineage (GTDB taxonomy): Bacteria > Pseudomonadota > Alphaproteobacteria > Rhizobiales > Rhizobiaceae > Neorhizobium. The sequence continues at coordinate 1,074,817 of CP147996.1, forward strand.
GAAGCTCAAGATCGTCTCGCCGATTGACGGGATCGTGCTGACCCGTGACGTGGATCCGGGCGCCACCGTCGCCTCCTCGCTGAATGCGCCGGTGCTGTTCACCATTGCCGGCGACCTGAAGCGCATGGAGCTGCAGGTGGCGGTCGATGAGGCGGATGTCGGCCATGTCCGGGAAGGCCAGACGGCGAAGTTTTCCGTCGATGCCTATCCCGAGCGCAATTTCCCCGCCAAAATCCAGACGGTGCGCTTCGCATCCGAAACCGTTTCCAATGTCGTCACCTACAAGGCGATCCTGACGGTCGACAATGCCGATCTGCTGCTGCGTCCCGGCATGACGGCAACGGCGGACATCACCGTACAATCGGTCACCGACTCACTCCTCATCCCGAATGCGGCCGTGCGTTATTCGCCACCGACCACGGCGCGCAACCGCGGCAGTTTCCTCACCCGGCTTTTCGCGCCGCCTCGTCCACGCGGCAATCGCAGTGGTGAGGATGCCTCGGGTGCTGGCCGCGCCGTGTGGGTTCTGCGGGCCGGTGCGCCGACCCGGGTGCAGGTGGAAACCGGCCCGACCGACGGTCAATTCACCGTGCTGAAATCCGGCGAGATAAAGGATGGCGATCTGCTGATCACCGACGCCGTCGCCCGCGCGACCTGAGGAGGGCTTCGATGACGCTCCCGCCCATCATCGCCTTCAGGCAGGTCTCGAAATTCTACGGACACGGCGAGGCGACGATCCGCGCGCTCGACCATATCGACCTGTCGATCACGGCCGGCGAATTCGTATCGATCATGGGGCCATCCGGCTCGGGCAAATCCACCGCGATGAACATCATCGGCGGGCTGGACCTGCCCTCCTCCGGCGAATACCTGTTCCAGGGCATTCCGACCAGCGGCTTCGACCGGGCGCAATTGACGCTGATGCGGCGTCACATGCTGGGCTTCGTGTTTCAGGGGTTCAACCTGCTTGCCCGCACATCCGCCGTCGAGAATGTCGAACTGCCGCTCGTTTATCGCGGCATGGATCACCGCGAGCGGCGCAAACGCGCACTGATGGCGCTGGAACAGGTCGGCCTCAAGGGCCGTGAAGGTCATACCACCCGGGAACTCTCCGGCGGCCAGCAGCAGCGCGTGGCGATCGCGCGCGCCATCGTCACCGATCCCGCCGTGCTGCTCGCCGACGAGCCGACCGGCAATCTCGATACCAGGACCAGCGCCGAGATCATGGAGCTGATCACCGGGCTCAATCGCGACAACGGCATCACCGTGATCATGGTGACCCACGAGGAGGATATCGCCGCCTATGGCAAGCGGCTCCTGCGCTTCGTCGATGGCCACCTCGCCTCCGATCAGGCGCAGGTGAAGGAGCACGACCATGTTCTTTGAGACGGCGAAACTGGCCTGGCGGGCGATCAGCCGCAACATGCTGCGGTCCTTCCTCACCGTGCTCGGCGTGGTAATCGGTGTCGCAGCCGTGATCGCCATGGTGACCGTCGGCAATGGCACGACGGCAAAGGTACAGGCGGAACTTTCCCGCCTCGGCACCAATACGCTGTTCGTCCGGCCGGGCCAGTGGGGACCGGGACGCGCCAGCAGCGAGGCGAAGCGCTTCAACGACAAGGATGTCCTGGCGATCCAGGAGCAGGTGCCCGGGCTTCGGGCCGTGGCGCCGGTGAACCGCGGCACCGCGACCGTGATTGCCGCCGGCGCCAACCATTCGTCGAGCGTGATCGGCACCAACAACGATTATCTGACCGCCCAGGACTGGGATTTGTCGCTCGGCCGTACCTTCCTCGCCAACGAGGATCGCGGCAGCCAGGCCGCCTGCATCATCGGCGAGACGGTGCGCAAGGAACTTTTGGCGCGGCCAATCCGATCGGGCAGAATATCCGCGTCAGCAATGTCGCCTGCCCTGTCGTCGGCGTGCTCGCCGTCAAGGGACAGTCCGGCATGGGCGACGATCAGGACGATACCGTCATCATGCCGCTGAAACTGCACCAGCGGCGGATCGGCGGGACGACGACGATCAGCAGCATCATCCTCTCGGCGCAGGACGGCGTGGCAACCGCCAAGGTCCAGTCGGACGTCGAAAGCCTGCTGCGCGAACGGCGCAGGATCGGGATCGGCCGCGACGACGATTTTTCGGTCAACGACATGTCTCAGATCGCCGCGGCGATGACCGGCACGACCGTGCTTCTGACCGGCCTGCTCGGCGCGGTCGCAGCGGTCAGCCTGCTGGTCGGCGGTATCGGCATCATGAACATCATGCTGGTCTCGGTCACCGAGCGCACCCGCGAGATCGGCATTCGCCTCGCGATCGGTGCGCTTGAGCGGCAGGTGCTGACCCAGTTCCTCGTCGAGGCCGTGATGTTGTCGATCTTCGGTGGCGTCAGCGGCATCATAGCCGGCCTTGCGCTTGCCTATGGCGTCGTCAGCCTGCTTGGCGTGCCTTTCGTCGCCAGCCCGACGATCATCCTGCTCGCCTTTGCCTTCTCAGCGGCGATCGGCATGGTGTTCGGGTATTTCCCGGCCCGGCGCGCGGCTCAGCTCAACCCGATCGAAGCCCTCCGCCACGAATAAGCTGTGGCGAGCCGGCATTCTCCAGTGCCGCCGGCAAACCGTATACGCTTGGCTGATATATCAGCTCCGCTTGCCATTCCGAAAGCGACATGGCAACTTGTGATATATCAGAAGGGGCAGATGCATGGCATCCGAGGCGGAATCGCGCAGCAGACAGGCCTATCGCCGGCTCGAAAACCTGATCGTCACCATGCGGCTGCATCCCGGCGCGCTGGTTACGGAAAAGCAGCTCATCGGCCTGGCGGGCCAGGGCCGCACGCCGGTGCGCGAAGCGATCCAGAAACTCGAATGGCAGGGGTTGATGCGGGTGCGCCCGCGTGTCGGGCTGCAGGTCACCGAGATCATCGAGAGCGACCACGAGAGCATCATGCAGGTCCGGCGCCAGCTCGAACCGGTCGTCGCAGCGCTGGTTGCCGAACGCGCAAGCGAGGAACAACGCACCGCCCTGCTCGATTGCGCCAAGGCAATGGGCACTGCTGCCGCGACCGGCGACATTCCCGGATTTCTCGAAGCCGACAGGCGTTTCGACGAAATCCTCGAAGAGGCTTGTCCCAACCGGTTCCTGACCTCGGCGCTGGCGCCGCTCCAGACCCATTCGAGGCGTCGATGGTTCTCGACCGCCTCCATTGAGGGCACGGATCAATCGGTCACGCAGCACGTCGCCGTCATCCGCGCCATCAGGTCAGGCGACGCGGAAGCTGCGCGAAGAGCGATGGAAACGCTCCTCGCCTATATTACCAAATCATGAGGGAGATCAGACGCGGGCTTCGGCTTCGCGCTGTTTTGCAAGTGCTGCGAGATCCGCAGGTTTCAGCTCGACCGACTCGCCACAACCGCAGGCGGACGTCTGGTTGGGATTGACGAAGGTGAAACCGGAGCGCATCTGCGTGACTTCGAAATCCATCTGGGTGCCGAGGAGATAGAGGACCGCCGAAGGCTCGATCCAGACGGCGGCGCCGTCATGCTCGATCCTGTCGTCCTTCGCATTCGGCTCGGTGACGAGATCGATGGTATATTCCATGCCGGCACAGCCGCCCTTCTTGATCCCCACCCGCAGGCCCTTGGCCTCCGGTCCGGAATTGGCGACGATCTGCTTGACGCGGGTCGCGGCGGCATCGGTCATGGTCATAATAGCGAAGCCCATGGGCTCATTCTCCTTCCGCACACGGATTCAAGGTCCGGTGTTTCACGATTTAAAATGTAATGCCCGTCCGTAAACGGATCAATACCAGCCGACGGCAACTTGCGCTTCTTCGGACATGCGCTCCGGCGTCCACGGCGGATCGAAGGTCATCTCGACCTCGACGCCGGACACGCCTTCGACGGCGCCGACGGCATTTTCCACCCAGCCCGGCATTTCGCCGGCGACCGGGCAGCCGGGCGCGGTCAGCGTCATCATGATCTTCACCATGCGGTCGTCTTCGATATCGATCTTGTAGATCAGACCGAGTTCGAAAATGTCGGCCGGAATTTCCGGATCGTAGACCGTTTTCAACGCTCCGATGATGTCGTCGCTCAGGCGCGCCAGTTCATCGGCCGGGATGGCGGATTGGATGATCCCTTCCCGGGCATCCCACTTCAGTTCCGTTTCATCGACAGCCATCACAAGGCTCCCCAAACAAGAAATTACGCAAAGAAATTGCGAGCGTAGTCGAGCGCCTCGGCCAGCGCATCCACTTCGGCCCGGGTATTATACATGCCGAACGACGCCCTGCATGTGGAGGTGACACCGAAGCGCTTCAAGAGCGGCATGGCGCAATGGGTGCCGGCGCGGACCGCCACCCCTTGCGGTCGATCACCATCGACACGTCATGGGCATGGATGCCGGCAAGCTCGAAGGAGAAGATGCCGCCCTTGCCCGGGGCATTGCCGATGATGCGCAGCGAATTGATGGCGCGCAGGCGTTCCGCCGCGTAAGCGGCGAGATCCGCCTCGTGGCGGGCGATCGCGGCGCGGCCGATCTTGTCCATGTAGTCGAGCGCATAACCGAGCCCGATCGCCTGGACGATCGGCGGCGTGCCGGCTTCGAAACGGTGCGGCGGGTCGTTGTAGGTGACGATGTCCTCGGTGACATCGACGATCATCTCGCCGCCGCCCTGGAACGGCCGCATCTGCCTCAGGCGATCCGATTTGCCGTAGAGCACGCCAATGCCCGACGGGCCGTAAAGCTTGTGACCGGTCATGACATACCAGTCGCAATCGATATCGCGGACATCGACGGGCATATGGACCGCGCCCTGGCTGCCGTCGATGAGGACCGGAATGCCGCGCTCATGGGCGATGCGGCAAACTTCCTTCACCGGAACTACCGTGCCGAGCGCGTTCGACATATGGGTGATGGCGACGAGCTTGGTCTTCTCCGTGAGAGACTTCTCGAAGTCCTCGATATGGAAGGCGCCGTCGTCATCGACCGGGACCCAGACCAGCTTGGCGCCCTGCCGTTCGCGGATGAAATGCCAGGGCACGATGTTGGAGTGGTGCTCCATGATCGTGACGACGATCTCGTCGCCCTCGCCGATATTCGGCATGCCCCAGCCATAGGCGACCGCGTTGATCGCTTCCGTCGAATTTTTCGTGAAGACGATCTCGTCCACCGAACCGGCATTCAGGAACCGGCGCACCTTTTCGCGCGCCGCCTCATAAGCGTCGGTGGCGGCATTCGAGAGGAAATGTAGACCGCGATGGACGTTGGCATATTCGTTCGAATAGGCGTGACTGATCGCATCGATCACCACCTGCGGCTTCTGGGCAGAGGCGCCGTTGTCGAGATAGACCAGCGGCTTGCCGTGCACCATGGTCGACAGGATCGGAAAATCCCGGCGGATGGCTTCGACGTCGTAAGCGGTAACCGGTGTTGTCTGGTCCATTTTCAGACCCTTTCCTATCGCTCCCTAAAGAGCTACCGCAGAATGTTCTGGTTTCGCAGCGGTTGCCGCTTGCTCTAGGTCATCCTCGGGCTTGTCCCGAGGATCTATCCACGTCTACGTTCCTGAACCGGCTTAGATCCTCAGGACATCCTCGGGTTTAACCCGGGGACGAGGATGACGGAGGAGAGATTGCCCCTCCGTCAGCGTGCTCAGGCATGCTTTTCGAGCCAGGCCGAGATGACGCCTTCCAGCGCTTCGACCAGCTTTTCTTCTTCGAGTTCCTCAACGATCTCGGCGACGAAAGCGTTGACCAGCATGGCCCGCGCCTTGTTTTCCGGAACACCGCGCGCCATCAGGTAGAAAAGATGGCTGCTCTCGATATCGGCAACCGTCGCGCCATGGCCGCAAACGACGTCATCGGCGAAGATTTCGAGCTCGGGCTTGACCGAGAACCCTCCATCGTCGGTTAACAGGAGGGTGTTGCAGGACATCTTGGCATCGGTCTTCTGGGCATCCGGAGCGACCCGGATCATGCCCTGGAAAACGCCGTTGGCCCGGTCGAACACGACGTTGCGGATGATTTCCGTCGAATTGGTGTGCGGCACGTTATGGCCAAGCACCAGTGTGACGTCGGTGTGGCTTTCGGCCCCGAGAAGATTGACGCCGCGCAGCGTCACCGGCACCCTCGCCTACCACGTCGATGCGCAGTTCCTGGCGCACCAGCTTGCCGCCGGCATTGATGACGAACAGGCGCAACTTGGTGTTGGCGCCGAGTTTTACACGGATCTGACCGAGATGGGTGTCGGCGGCGCCTTGGCTCTGCAGGATGATCCAGGTGATGTCCGCGCCGTCTTCCAGCACGATGTCACTGATCGAGGACACGAGCGCCGCATCCTCCGTCACCGACCGGTGAAGCTCGATGATCGTCGCCCTGGATGCTGCGCCGAACGAAACCGGGAAGCGCGTATGGACTTGACCCGCGGCATGCAGGGCCTGCAGTTCGATGGGCGCGTCCAATTCCGTATTGGCCGGAACGGTGAGCGCAAAACCATCCCGCACGAAGCTGCCGTTGATACGGCCGATCGCATCGTCCTTGTCGAGCGCCGTCAGGCCGGCAACGGCCGTGCCGTCGGCGAGCCTGTCCTTGAAAAGCGCGATCTCGACGCCCTCGATGATGGCCTTGGCATCGGCTGCGCCCTGAAGGATCGAAAGGACTTTAGACCCTTCAACCAGCGGCGCGACGGGATCGATGGCCGAAACCGGCGCCATGTCGGGAACGACGCGCAGCAGGTTCTTGAGGTCGGTATAATGCCAGGCCTCGATACGGCGGGTCGGCAGGCCGGCCTTCTTGAGCTCGTCCAGAAGCCGGTCGCGCGTGCCGATGACGGCGCCATTGCCCGGCAGTTCGCCGATCTGGGCGCCGAAGGCTTCGACCAACGCGGTTTCCGCAGCCGTGAGACGGCTTGTCGTCTGCATGTTCATGACAACATCCTTCCCGCGCTTTACGCCGCTTCTCCGATGATATCGGCATAGCCGTTTTCTTCCAGCTCAAGCGCAAGCGCCTTGTCGCCGGAGCGGATGATCTGGCCCTTGTAGAGAACGTGGACCGTGTCCGGCACGATATAATCGAGCAGGCGCTGGTAGTGGGTGATGACGATCGTGGCGCGATCCGGCGACTTCAGCGCGTTGACGCCGTCGGCGACGATCTTCAGCGCGTCGATGTCGAGGCCGCTGTCGGTTTCGTCGAGGATGCAGAGCTTCGGCTCGAGCAGCGCCATCTGCAGGATTTCGGCGCGCTTCTTCTCGCCGCCGGAGAAACCGACGTTGAGCGGACGGCGCAGCATGGCCTGGTCGATCTTCAGCTTTTCGGCAGCTTCCTTGACCCGGCGGATGAAGTCCGGCGTCGTCAGTTCCGCTTCGCCGCGCGCCTTGCGCTGCTCGTTCATCGCGACCTTCAGGAACTGCATGGTTGCGACCCCGGAATTTCCAGCGGGTACTGGAAGGCGAGGAAGATACCCTTCGACGCACGCTCGGCCGGGTCGAGTTCGAGGATGCTCTCGCCGTTATAGAGGATGTCGCCCTCGGTGACTTCGTAATCCTGACGGCCTGCGAGGATATAGGACAGCGCCGACTTGCCGGAACCGTTCGGGCCCATGATGGCAGCAACTTCGCCGGCCTTCACAGTCAGGTTCAGGCCGCGGATGATCTCGGTGCCGTCTTCGGCGATACGGGCGTGCAGGTTCTTGATCTCAAGCATCTTGTCTTCCTGTTCATACAGCGGTTTCAAGGACCGCCTTCGTTGACCGCTTGAGAGCGGTCCGTTTCCTGATCCGTCATCCTCGGGCTTGTCCCGAGGATCTAAGCCTTCAATTATAGTCGTCCCACGATCTCGTATTCGGATGGGGTCGATAGACATTTTCCATTTCACTTAAGCGCTCGTAGAGATCCATCCAAGTCGGATTGAAGTCCTCTATGAGCTTGATCTTCCATTCCCGCAAATAGCGTTTCAACGACTTCTCACGCTGTATCGCCACTACGATGTTCGGATGCGTTTCGAACCACATCAGATTTTTGGCCCTGTACTTCTGAGTGAAGCCCTTCTGAACGGCGTTGCGATGCTCCCATGCACGCCCCTGCAAGTCACTCGTGACGCCGGTGTAGATGACGCCTCTTGGTTTGTCGGACATCATGTAGACGAAACCGCTCATCCCTTTTCCGTTGACGTTCGCAGATCCTCGGGACAAGCCCGAGGATGACGCTCTTGAGCGTTACCCGACACTCCCTTCGAGCGAGATGCCGATCAGCTTCTGCGCCTCGACGGCGAATTCCATCGGCAATTGCTGGATGACGTCCTTGACGAAGCCGTTGACGATGAGAGCGATGGCTTCCTCTTCGGGAATGCCGCGCTGCATGACGTAGAACTTCTGGTCGTCGGAAATCTTCGAGGTCGTCGCCTCGTGCTCGATCTGCGCCGATGCGTTCTTCACATCGATATAGGGCACGGTATGGGCACCGCACCGGTCGCCGATCAGGAGCGAGTCGCAGTTGGTGAAGTTGCGTGCATTCGCGGCTCTGCGGTTGATCGAGACCTGTCCGCGATAGGTATTGTTCGAATTGCCGGCGGAAATGCCCTTGGAGATGATGCGGCTCGACGTGTTCTTGCCGAGATGGATCATCTTGGTGCCGCTATCGATCTGCTGATAACCGTTGGAAACAGCGATCGAATAGAATTCGCCGCGGCTGTCGTCGCCGCGAAGAATGCAGCTCGGATATTTCCAGGTGATCGCCGAACCGGTCTCGACCTGCGTCCAGGAGATTTTCGAGCGGGCGCCGCGGCAATCGCCACGCTTGGTAACGAAGTTGTAGATGCCGCCCTTGCCTTGCGCATCGCCGGGATACCAGTTCTGCACGGTCGAATACTTGATCTCCGCATCATCGAGGGCGATGAGCTCGACCACGGCGGCGTGAAGCTGGTTCTCGTCGCGCTGGGGCGCCGTGCAGCCTTCGAGATAGGAGACGTAGGCACCTTCCTCGGCAATGATCAGCGTGCGCTCGAACTGGCCGGTATTCTTTTCGTTGATGCGGAAATAGGTGGACAGCTCCATCGGGCACCGCACACCCTTCGGCACGAAGACGAAGGAACCGTCGGTGAACACGGCAGCGTTCAGCGTCGCATAGAAATTGTCCGAGGTCGGCACGACCGAACCCAGATATTTCTTGATGAGTTCCGGATGTTCGCGGATCGCTTCGGAGATCGACATGAAGATCACGCCGGCCTTCTGCAGCTCCTTCTTGAAGGTGGTGACGACCGAGACCGAGTCGAAAACGGCATCGACCGCGACCCGCGGCGTCTCGACGCCGGCCAGAATTTCCTGCTCGCGCAGCGGAATGCCGAGCTTCTCGTAGACCTTCAACAGCTCCGGATCGACTTCTTCAAGCGACTTCGGGCCGGCGGTGCTTTTCGGCGCGGCGTAATAATAGAGGTCGTTGAAATCGATCTTCGGATATTCGACGCGCGCCCAGGTGGGCTCTTCCATGGTCAGCCAGCGGCGATAGGCGTCGAGACGCCATTCGAGCATCCAATCCGGCTCCTGCTTCTTGGCCGAGATAAAACGGATGATCTCTTCCGAAAGACCTTTTGGCGCCTTGTCCACTTCGATGACGGTTTCGAAACCGTATTTGTACTGGTCCACATCGATCTGGCGAACCTGATCGATTGTTTCCTGCACGGCAGCCATGTTCATTCTCCAAATCTTGCCGGTTCAAATTCCGGCAATTCTTGTCATCATTCCGGGGGACATTGCTCCCCTTATGTAGGCGCCAAAAGGCGGTTTTCACACCTTTTGGCAAGCGGAAATTTGCGCTTGCGCAATTTTGGAAGCGGTCACGCCGCCTCGCCCGCCGGTTTTCGCCGGCCGGCAATCTTGGCGAAGGCGGCAAGCGCCCGCACGATATCATCTTCCGTCGTGTCGGGCCCGAGCGAAATCCTGAGCGCTCCCAGCTTCGGATCATGCCCCATCGCCGTCAGAACATGGCTTTCGCCGACCTTTCCCGCTGAGCACGCGGAACCGGCGGAGAGTGCGATACCTTCGAGATCGAAAGCGATCTGGCCCGTTTCCGACTTCAGCCCCGGCAAAGTGAAAAAGCAGGTATTCGCCACACGCAGAACTGTTTCGCCATGGATGATGGCATCCGGGGCGGCCTGGTGCATTCCCGCCTCCAGCCGGTTGCGAAGCTCTTCGATCGCTGCATTGCGCCCATCAAGGTTTTCGCGCACGGCCTGGGCGGCGGCGCCGAAACCGACCACGGCATGGAAATTCTCGGTGCCGGAACGATGGCCCTTTTCCTGGCCGCCGCCACGGATCAGGGCTTCGGCATCAGCACCTCGCCGCGCGAGACCAGAGCGCCGACGCCCTTCGGGCCACCGATCTTGTGCGACGACAGGATCAGGAAATCCGCATCCAGCGCATTGATGTCCACCGGAATGCGGCCGACCGCCTGCACGGCATCCACCAGCATCAGGCCGCCATGGGCATGAGCGATGGCGGCTGCGTCTGCAACTGGCTGGACGACGCCCGTCTCGTTGTTGACCAGCATCACCGCGACCATGGGCATGCCTGCACTGCGGTCGTGTTCGGCCAGAAGCGCTTCGAGTGCGGAAAGATCGACGATACCCGCCGACGTCACCGGCACTTCGGTCACCCGGGCCGGATCGAAACGGCCGCCTTCGCGGATGGCCGGATGCTCGATCGCCGAAACATAGAGGTGGCTCATCGTCAAAGGCGCCCGGCCCATCCGGAAATCCGGGGTGAGGACGTGATTGGCGGCTTCCGTCGCGCCGCTGACGAAGGTCACATGTGCGGGTTCGGCGCCGACCAGCGCCGCCACCTGCCGGCGCGCCTTGTCGATTGCGGCACGTGCCGCCCTGCCCTCGCCATGCACCGACGAAGCGTTTCCGGGCAATTGCAGCGCATCCAGCATGGCGGCGCGGGCCGGCGCGCTCAAGGGCGCGGTCGCGTTCCAGTCCAGATATGTGCGGTTCAGCGCCATTGCCTGATAGGCTTTCGTTTCTAGATAGCAGTCGAATTACATATAGGTGGCCGGAAACCGCATTTTCCTTGAAATTTCCGTCAGCCTTGCCGTAAGAGACATCGCATCGGGCGCGCATTTCCATGCCGCCCAAAGTTTCGAATGGTTCTAAACTGAGTTTTAGAAAAGCTGAGCGACTTCGTCAAGTCATACTCGACGTGAAACTCGTTTAGAACCTGAACATATTGACCGGAGTACCGATGCCCGAAGTCATTTTCAACGGCCCAGCCGGCCGCCTTGAAGGTCGTTATCAGCCGTCCAAGGAAAAGAGCGCGCCGATCGCCATCATCCTGCACCCGCATCCGCAGTTCGGCGGCACGATGAACAACCAGATCGTCTACCAGCTCTTCTACATGTTCCAGAAGCGTGGTTTCACCACGCTGCGGTTCAATTTCCGCGGGATTGGCCGCAGCCAGGGTGAATTCGACCACGGCGCCGGCGAACTTTCGGACGCCGCGTCGGCGCTCGACTGGGTGCAGAGCCTGCATCCCGATCGAAGAGCTGCTGGGTCGCCGGTTATTCCTTCGGCGCCTGGATCGGCATGCAGCTTCTGATGCGCCGGCCGGAAATCGAAGGGTTCATGTCGATCGCGCCGCAGCCGAACACCTATGATTTCTCCTTCCTCGCACCCTGTCCGTCGTCCGGCCTGATCATCAACGGCGATGCCGACAAGGTGGCGCCGGAAAAGGATGTCAACGGGCTCGTGGAAAAACTGAAGACGCAGAAGGGCATCCTGATCACCCATCGGATGGTCGAGGGCGCCAATCACTTCTTCAACGGTCAGGTGGAAACGCTGATGGCCGAATGCGAAGATTATCTCGATCGTCGCCTCAATGGCGAACTGGTGCCGGAACCGGCAGCCAAGCGCATTCGCTGATCGCCTGAAAACTGCTGGGAACGGCCGCTTCGGCGGCCGTTTTCATTTATTGGCCTTGATCGTTGCCTGCTCGGGAAAGCCTATATGCGGCGCCTGCTTGACGCGATTGCGGCCGGAGCGCTTGGCTTGGTAGAGAGCGGCATCTGCATCTCGCATGGCCCCAGAGAGATCGCCTCCCGGCACAAGTTCCGCCACGCCGAAACTCGCGGTCACAGCGAAGGAAGACGGAAGCGCGCCGACGGTTATTTCCATCGTCCCGCCCCGCAGCGCCTGCGCAAACAATGTCGCCATATCGAGCTGGGTGTCGGGCAGGAAGATCGCGAACTCCTCGCCGCCGATACGACCGACCACGGCATTCGGGGCGGCGCTTGTCCGCAACAGGTCGCCAAAAGCCTGGATCACCAGATCGCCGCCGTGATGGCCATAGGTATCGTTGACGCGCTTGAAGTGGTCGAGATCGCAGATGATTATCGAGTGCGGTGCATTCGGCGCCCTTATCATCGCAGCCTTGACGCCGCTCTCGAAGCCGCGGCGGTTGGCGAGACCGGAAAGCGCGTCCTTTTCCGAATTGCTCCGCTCGTCCGCCATGATTTCCAGGACCAGGACCGACAGCAGCGTCAATCCCACCGCGACGACAAGCACGGCCGTCGAGCTTTGCGAGATCAACGCATAATTTGTACCGATATAGTCCTTGGCGGTCGTGCCCGCCCCGGCAATCACCGCAAGGCTCGCCTTCGCGAAGAAATGCAGGCCGGTCACGAGCAGCAGATAACCAAGTGCACGATCGATCGTCAACCGGCGGGTAGAGGAAAAGACGGCCGCCGCGCTCGTCAGGAGCACCAATGCAAACGGTGTCTGGTAGGAAAAGGCATGCCCGGCCGTTCCGCGCGGCAGATCATAGATCAACAGGTCGAGAACGATGCTCGCCAGCCAAAAACAGCCCGCCCAAACGGGCGCCACCCTGCGGCCATAGAGCTCGCCGACGCCGACCCTCAGGAGAATCATGCCGCCGAGTACCGATGCGAAGGCGCCGATCGCCCAGAATTTCGTGAGGTTCGTATAGGCGACCAACAATTCACAGATTGCCGAGAGCGAGGCGACGGTAAAAGCGGTGGCGAACCAGAGCGCAGCCGTTCGCGAGCGGCTGCGCGTGGAAACCACGGCGAAAACCGCACCGAAGCATATGGCGATGATAAAATTCACCGCGAGGAAAAAGGCAGCCCCGTTCATCAGTCCATCAATGCAGGAGACCTGCACACTACCCCGTTACCGTGTCCCGGGTCGGATGGTAGAAGCGCACGAAACAAGAAATCGTTAATGCCTAAAACATCGGTGGCGCGCAGGTCGTTTCATCGCGCGGAAATTGCATAACGCCATGACCCGCCACGGACCATTCCGGGTGTTGATAACAGCCACCATTACTTTTGAAGTGATTACCGGCCAAAACAGTGCTAGAGGCGCGGCCACATATCCCAAATCCACTCTGCCAGAGTTAGATCATGTCCAGGTTCAAGTCCGATTTCCTCCGCACGCTCGACGAGCGCGGCTTCATCCACCAGATCTCCGACGAGACCGGTCTCGACGAACTGTTTTCGAAGGAAATCGTCACCGGCTATATCGGCTTCGACCCGACGGCGCCGAGCCTGCATGCCGGTAGCCTGATCCAGATCATGATGCTGCACTGGATGCAGCAAACCGGCCACCGGCCGATCTCACTGATGGGCGGCGGCACCGGCATGGTTGGCGATCCCTCGTTCAAGGACGAGGCGCGGCAGCTGATGACGATCGACACGATCGAAGGCAACATCGCTTCGATCAAGCGCGTGTTCTCGAACTACCTCTCCTATGGCGAGGGTCCGAGGGACGCGCTGATGATCAACAATGCCGACTGGCTGCGCGGCCTCAACTACCTGGAATTCCTCCGTGACGTCGGCCGGCACTTCTCGGTCAACCGGATGTTGTCTTTCGAAAGCGTCAAGACGCGTCTCGACCGCGAGCAGTCGCTGTCATTCCTGGAATTCAACTACATGATCCTCCAGGCCTACGACTTCGTGGAACTCGCCAAGCGAACCGGCTGCCGGCTGCAAATGGGCGGCTCGGACCAGTGGGGTAATATCATCAACGGCATCGATCTCGGTCACCGCATGGGGACCCAGCAGCTTTTCGCGCTGACCTCGCCGCTTCTGACGACGTCCTCCGGTGCGAAGATGGGCAAGTCGGCGACGGGCGCCGTCTGGCTCAACCCGGACATGCTGTCGGCCTATGACTTCTGGCAGTACTGGCGCAATACCGAGGATGCGGACGTGCCGCGCTTCCTGAAGCTCTACACGACGCTGCCGATGGACGAGATTGCAAAGCTTGCAGCGCTCGGCGGCTCGGAGATCAACGAGGTCAAGAAGATCCTCGCGACCGAAATCACGGCCATCCTGCACGGTCGCGCAGCGGCAGAAGAAGCCGCCGAGACCGCCCGTAAGACGTTCGAGGAAGGCGGTCTGTCGGAAAACCTGCCGTCGGTCGAAGTGCCCGCAGCCGATCTCGAAGCCGGGATCGGTCTTCTGTCGCTCATCGTGCGCGCCGGTCTTGCCGGTTCGAACGGTGAAGCGCGTCGCCACGTCCAGGGCGGCGCCGTGCGCATAAACGACCAGGCCGTCAGCGACGAACGCAGGGTGATCGGCACCGGCGAGATCACCGGCGACGGCGTGATCAAGCTTTCGCTCGGCAAGAAGAAGCACATCCTCGTGCGCCCGGCCTGATCCGAACCTTCTCGGAAAACGAATTGAAACGGGCCGCTTTCGCGGCCCCTTTATTGGAATTCGAAAATCTGGCGGAAGATGCCGGGCGCGATCAGCGACAGCGGATTGACAGTCAGCCTCGGCTTCTCGAACGGGCCCTCGAGCTTGAAGGTGATGCCGAGCAGGCCGCGATCGCGGCCATTGCCGAGAATGGCGCCGATCAGCGGCAGTTCGCCGAAGAGCCGGTTCAGGCCATAAGCCGGCATGAAGGTTCCGGTCATCTCCATATTGCCCTTGGCGTCGCGCACCAGGCCCTGGAAGGTCGCGCCGATCTGTTCGCCGCGCACCACGCCGTTTTCCACCGCGAACGAGCCGTTCCGGTAGAGCAGGCTGGCAAACCCGCGCTGGAATTTTGCCGCATTGACGTCGATATTCTTCTTCGTCGCGGTATTCAGGCTACGCCCCTCCTGGTCCGGCGTCGCGACCAGGGATTGAAGCTTGGCTTCATTGACCAGCGAGAAATTACGCAGGTCGATCGAACCGCTCCAGGCATCGCCCTGCGCCTTCAGGCGCAGGTTCAACAGCCCACCGCGCATGTTTTCATAGAGGTTCATGAAGCGGATGATCGCGCCGGCATCGCCACTGGTGATGGAGATCGTGTCGCCTGCGCTCATCTCGCTGACGACGGCCTGCCCGCTTTCCGTGGAGCCGGAAAAATCGGCCGTGGAAATATTGCCGCTGCGGCTCGAAAACAGAAACGAGACGTTCGAGAGCGTCTGGTCGTTGAAACCGATCATGCGGT
This sequence comes from Neorhizobium sp. EC2-8, assembly GCA_045291535.1. GTDB lineage: Bacteria > Pseudomonadota > Alphaproteobacteria > Rhizobiales > Rhizobiaceae > Neorhizobium. Next base: position 1,090,264 of record CP147996.1, read on the forward strand.
CGAGCTTGCCGCGCACCGTGGCATTGCTCGTGTCACCGTCACCGCGCTTGTTTCCGCTGCCGCTCTTGCCGCCTGCCCGGATCTTGGTGACGACGGGCCGCATATCGACCACGGAACCGCTGATCGAGACATCGAAATTGCCCTTGGCGCGCTTGACGCTCACCGCATAATTATCGGCGGGCGAAAGCTGCATATGCGAGAAGTCCGCGGATGTCAGGCTGCCGCCATTGAGCGCCAGGCTGCCGCGTGCGCCAAAACCGTCACCGGAGAGCTCGAAATTGCGGATGTCGGTGCGGTCACCGGTGCCCGCAAGCTCGAACTGCGCCTTGGCAGGAATGCCACCGCCCTTGGTCCATCCGAGCCACGGCACGGAAAGCGTCGCACGGCTGAGATCGAGCGAGACCGACTGGCGGTTTTCGTCGATCCGCGTCAGTTGCGCCGCCACCGTTCCGTCGATCACATCGGAGAGACCGGGAGCGAGTTTTTCGCGCTGATCGTTGTTGAGGACGGTCTTGATGACCCGCTCGCGCTTTGTAGGCGATGCCTGATCGACCGGTTCGATCAGCGTGATGTCCGCCGGCACATCGTCGATCGTGCCCTTGGCGTTCAGCCGCGCCGTCTGATTGTCGATATCGAGCGTCCCATCCAGGCCGGCGATCTTGCGACCCGAAAACTGCGGGCCGAGATCGACGTCGTCGAGTTGGATATGGGCCGACCAGGTCGGCTTCGGTGGCTTGTGGGCGAGGATCAGGCCCATGCGTGCCTTGAGATCGACGCGTGCATGGCCGGAAAAGTCCTCCGGCTTGAACTCGGTGCCCTTCAAGGCATTGATCGGCCGGAAATTCGCAAGCTCCGTTACCGCATCTGCGGGTCCCGTAATCTTGAGCGAAAGATCAGCCATCAGCGGCTTGGCATAGGTCGATGGGATCGAGAACCGACCACCTTCGACGGCGACGAACCGGCCCGATGGGAAGAAGGAGGAAGCGCGAGCGACATCGACCTGCATCACCTCGCCCTTCAGATCGAAGCGCCCGTCGATATCGCGCAAGGGGGACGTCACCGGGCAGGTTGATGCGGGCATTGGCAAGGTCGAAGCCGATCTGCAGCTCGTTCTTGTCGAGTTCCATCGGAACGCCCGGCCCCTGCATCCGGCCGGCCGGAATGAAGACGGCGATCGTGCCGTTGGTGATGGTACCACCGAACATGTTGTCCATGACCCAATCGCGCGGCTTGCGGGCCATCCAGAACGGCCAGAGCTGCTTGACGCCGGTGACCTCCATATGCGGCAACTGCGCGCCGAAACTGATCTCCGGAGACTGATTGCCGAACCGCACCTTCAGGGCTCCGGCCATGCGGCCCAGAGGACTGGAAACCGTCATTTCGTCGAACTGAAGCTCGCGATCGGCCGACAGGTAACGCCCGTTCGCCTTGAGATCGAAGCGCGCCGGCTGCTCGCTTGCCGAGGCGCCTACGGCGGTTGCGCCGCTGATCAGAACATCGACGCCGAAACCCGGACGCTTGTCGTCCGGATTGAGGCGGTTGAGATCGATCATCGCGCCCGTGAACGGTAGGATGGTCGGGCCGATCGGACCTCGGATTTCAGCAGCTCGATCGAGTTCTTCGAGAAGTCGTAGGCAACGTTGATATTGGCGCCGCTCAAGGTCTGCTGGATGCCGTCGAAATAGAAATGGCCCGGAGACTGGCGAAGTGTCGCGTTGATGGCTGGCTTTGCGGCCTCGCGCGAGCGAACTGCCGAAAGGTCGAGGTCCAGGGACCCTTCGATCCCCTCGCGCGGCTGACCGTCCTCGGTTCGCTGCAGCATGAAAGACGTTACCTCGAGGCCCGTCAGTTTGGCCGAGAGTGAGGACGTGACCCCTTCGATGGTTTTCGATGCTGCCACGAGAACGGCTTTGCGGCCGTTGAGGCTGATTGCGCCGTTGATCTCGATTTCGCCTTCGGCGCTGCGCGTCAGCTCGATATCGTCGATGACCAGCATGATCGGCTTGCGGCCGGGTGCTGCCGGCAGCAGGATTTCGATACCCGCTATGCTGACGGAGCCGGTCCCGGTGCGTTCGATGAGCGCACGGGCCTCGTCGAGGCGCTGGAAAATCTCCTCCAGCAGCGCGGGCATGGCATCGATGCGGACCTCCGAGATTGGTAACGGATCGCCGGAGGGCAATTGTGCGGTGTCGAGGCGGATATGTTCCGCTTCCATGTGTTTGATCGACACGCGGCCGCCGAGAAGCGCCAGCGGATCGACGGCCATGCGCATGGCTCCGGTGCGGCTCAGGTGTTCGCCGGTCGCCTTTTCGACGATATCGACGTCACGCGCTTCCAACGCAAGACGCAAACCGGAATCGAAACGGATGGCGGTCGAGCCGACGGTGGCGACGTAACGCGGACCGATGGCATCATTGATAGCGCTCTGGGCGCGCGACGAAAGCGCGCCATCGACCATGCCGCCCTCGATGGCAAAAACCGCGCTGCCGATCGCAAGAAACACCAGCAGAAGGAAAAGCAGCACCGTCTTGCCGAATCGCTTGCCTCGCCGGCTTAGCGGCGGGCAATGCACGATGATCGGATCCTCGACCTGCGCGGAGGGCAATTCATGCAGCGGAACGATTTCTCTCCTGCTGAAACTGACCCTTTCTCCGCGAATTTCCGACATCAGGCTGAGGACTCGTCTTTCTGCATTCGTATTCGTTCCGGGCGCGACGGCTCTGGACGTCGCACGGGCGACTATATACCGATTGCGGCAAATATCACTCAAGATACCGGCGAAAGAAAGGAAATCCATGGGCGATCTGATCATCGGCGACATCGCACCCGACTTCGAACTGCCGCGCGACGGTGGCGGCACCGTTTCCCTCAAGGCGTTTTCGGGAAAACCCGTCGTCCTCTATTTCTACCCCAAGGACGACACCCCGGCCTGCACCACGGAGGCGATCTCGTTCACGGGCCTCTTGCCGGAATTTGAAAAGGCGGGCGCGCCGGTCATCGGTGTGTCGCCCGACAGCGTCAAGAAGCATGACAAGTTCGCCAAGAAGCACGCCCTCTCGGTCATCCTTGCCGCCGACGAAGATACCGCACTTGCCAATCTCTATGGCGTCTGGAAGGAGAAAAGCATGTATGGCCGGACCTATATGGGCGTCGAACGCACGACCTTCCTGATCGGCGCGGACGGGCGCATCGCCCGGATCTGGCCCAAAGTGAAAGTAGCAGGTCATGCCGAGGAGGTGCTCGAAAGCCTCAAGGCGCTGTAAGCAGGAGATAAATCGATGTCGGGCGAGTTTTCGATCACGTCGCTGAGGGCGCCGCAACGGCGGCGATCCTGTCGGCCGATCTCGACATCAAGACGCGACTTGCGCAGGAGACCGCCACCCGCTGGTTCGAACGGCGACTATCCCTGCGCTCACCGCTCGATCCGCCCCTGCCCGAGCGGCCCGGCCGGCCGGCAAAGCCTGAATTGGTGCCGCCGAAGGCAGTCGGCAAACGCTCGCTGCACACCGCGAGTGGCCGTATCGCGACGCTGCATGCGATTGCCCATATCGAACTCAACGCGGTCGATCTGGCTCTCGACATCGTCGCCCGGTTCGCGACCGAGCCGGTGCCGAACTCCTTCTTCGACGGCTGGATGCAGGTGGCTTTCGAGGAGGCGAAACACTTCCGCATGGTGCGAGCCCGATTGAACGACATGGGCGCCGACTATGGCGACATGCCCGCCCATGACGGGCTGTGGCAGGCGGCCCATTCGACCCGCAACGACCTCACCGCCCGGCTCGCCGTCGTGCCCCTCATTCTCGAGGCGCGCGGGCTCGACGTGACGCCATCGCTGCAGGCCAAGATGCGCGAGACCGGCGACCTCGAAAGTGCGGCCATCCTGGATGTGATCTACAATGACGAGAAGGGCCATGTGGCGATCGGCGCCAAATGGTTCCGCTTTCTCTGTGCACGCGAACGCAAGGATCCGGCAGCGACCTTCCAGCAGCTCGTGCGCGCCAATTTCCGCGGTTCGCTGAAGGCGCCGTTCAACGATATCGCCCGGGCCGAGGCGGGCCTGACGCCATCATTCTACCGGTCGCTGACCTCCACCAGCTACGCCTGAACGCCCCAGAATTAAAACGTTCGTTAACCATATCCATGTGTAATCGCTCCAATGGGAACGGCGGCCGAACGAGTCGCATCTCCGGGAGATCCGCGTGGCGAAGGGAACCGAAAACCGGGTGTTTGGGAAGCGGGCGCCTCAGCACGTTCTCATTTTCGCCAGCGGTGAGAAGATCCGCCACATGACCATCCGGCCCTGGATGGCGGCATTAACTTTCTGTTTTCTCGGCGTTTTCGCAATCGGCTATCTGGGCGCCACCTCCTATCTGGTGATCCGCGACGACCTGATCGGCGCGACCATGGCGCGGCAGGCCCGCATGCAATACGACTATGAAGACCGGATCGCCGCCCTGCGGGCGCAGCTCGACCGCATCACCTCGCGCCAGCTTCTAGACCAGCAGGTGGTCGAACAGAAGGTCGAGAAGCTGCTGGAACAGCAGAACGCCCTCTTTTCGCGCCACGGCAAGCTGGGTTCGCTTCTGAACCGCGCCGAGGAGTCCGGCCTCACCGCACCGGAAACATCGGCACCGGCCGCACTTCAGCCACCGGCCAAGGGACGCCAGGCTTCGCTTACCGGCGGCAGCGGCGGCATTCAGGCGATCGAGAAGCTTCTCTCGGGCGAAACTTCTGCCGTCCCGCTCCAGACATCGACGGCGCTCGGTTATGCGCCGCTGCGCGAAAACATCGCCGACCGCGCCGACCGGGTCTTTTCCAAGGTGACGCTGTCGCTGAAGACCATCGAGAAGGAGCAGCTCGCCAAGATCGCCAACCTGACGACCGGCGCTTCGGAAACCGCGGACGCGATCGCCGCGATCCTGAAACGGACCGGCGTCGAGGTGGCATCCGCCGACAAGGGGGCTGATGATGCCATGGACGGCGTTGGCGGCCCTTATGTGGCCCCGCAGACCAATATCGGCGCCTTCGATGCTTCGCTCGACGAGCCTCGATTCCGCGCTCAGCCGGCTCGAAAGCGTGCGCGAGACGGCGCGCGACCTGCCCTTCGGCAATCCGGCGCCAGGCCGGCCGGTCACCAGCCGCTACGGCAACCGCATCGATCCGTTCATCGGCCGAATGGCGCTGCATGCCGGCATCGACTTCCAGGCCTCGACCGGCGACGACGTGAAAAGCACCGGCGCGGGCAAGGTGATCACGGCAGGCGCCGCCAGCGGATATGGCAACATGGTCGAGATCGACCATGGCCAGGGCATCACCACCCGCTACGGCCACATGTCGAAGATCCTGGTGAAGGAGGGCGACGAGGTCGCCGCCGGAGACATCATCGGCAAGGCAGGTTCCACCGGCCGTTCCACCGGCCCGCACGTCCATTACGAGGTGCGACGCGACGGCAATCCGATCGATCCAGTCCATTTCCTCAATGCCGGCATGAAGCTCGTCACCTACCTCAATTAGGGTAGGCTCCGCATCAAAAGGCAATTGTTCTCCGGCAGAACGACAGCCGGCTTGCCCGACGAGTATCTTCATTCACCAATCCGGCGGCCGATCGCCTTGCTTTCCTTGACTTTTGGACATTTTGGTCCTATGTCGCGGACCAGTTGTCGGCCAGCATGCGCGACCCCATAGTGTTCGCGCAGAACCGGAACGGAAACAGAATTCCCTTTGACCACATTTGCTGATCTTGGCCTGAGCCAGAAAGTCCTCTCCGCTGTCACAGACGCGGGTTATACGATCCCCACGCCGATCCAGGCAGGGGCAATCCCGCATGCGCTGCAGCGCCGCGATATCTGCGGCATCGCCCAGACCGGCACGGGCAAGACGGCCTCCTTCGTTCTCCCGATGCTGACGCTTCTGGAAAAGGGCCGCGCCCGGGCCCGCATGCCCCGCACGCTGATCCTCGAGCCGACCCGCGAACTTGCCGCCCAGGTCGCCGAAAACTTTGAAAAATACGGCAAGAACCACAAGCTCAACGTCGCGCTTTTGATCGGCGGCGTGTCCTTCGACGATCAGGACCGCAAGCTGGAACGCGGCGCCGACGTGCTGATCTGCACCCCGGCCGCCTACTCGACCACTGCGAGCGCGGCAAGCTTTTGATGACCGGCGTCGAAATCCTCGTCATCGACGAAGCCGACCGCATGCTCGACATGGGCTTCATCCCGGATATCGAGCGGATCGCCAAGATGATCCCCTTTACCCGGCAGACGCTGTTCTTCTCGGCGACCATGCCGCCGGAAATCCAGAAGCTCGCAGACCGCTTCCTGCAGAACCCGGAGCGGATCGAAGTCGCCAAGCCTTCCTCGACCGCCAAGACCGTGACGCAGCGCCTCGTCGCCTCGCACAACAAGGACTACGAGAAGCGCGCCGTGCTGCGCGATCTCATCAAGGCCCAGGAAGACCTGAAGAACGCGATCATCTTCTGCAATCGCAAGGTGGACGTGGCCGATCTCTTCCGTTCGCTCGAGCGGCACGGTTTTTCGGTCGGCGCCCTGCATGGCGACATGGACCAGCGGTCGCGCACGACGATGCTGCAGAATTTCCGTGACGGCAATATCCAGCTTCTGGTCGCCTCCGACGTTGCCGCACGCGGCCTCGACCTGCCGGATGTCGGCCACGTCTTCAATTTCGACGTGCCGATCCATGCCGAGGACTATGTCCACCGCATCGGCCGGACCGGACGCGCTGGCCGCTCGGGCCGTGCGTTCACCCTCGTCACCCGCTCCGACACCAAATATCTCGATGCCATCGAAAAGCTCATCAACGAGAAGATCGAATGGCTGAACGGGGACATTTCCGCCCTGCCCGCCCCCATGGAAAGCCATGAGAACGAACGCGGTGGCCGCAAGGGTCGCGATCGTGATAAGGAGCGCGGCCGCGGCAGACGAAGCGATTCGGGACGTGCTGATTCTGGACGCGGAGATTCGAGTCACAAGGCTGACACGAAGATTCAAGATAATCCGATTGAAGCAGTCGAAGAGGCATTTGTGGAAGCTAGGGTGGAAACCGTGAAACCGGAACGCAAGGCAGACAGGAAGCCGCAGAACAATGGCGGCAACCGCAATTCGCGGCCGACACCTGCACCGGCACCCGCGAACGACGACAATCGCGAACGTCGCCAGCGTTACCATCGCGATCACGACGACGGCCCGACCCCGTCGGCTTCGGCGACGATATCCCGGCTTTCATGCTGATCGTTGCGAACGCCGCCAAGGCTTAAAGCTTCCGTGGCAAAACCCGGCATTGATTTCCCCGGCGTCGGCGCCGGGCTCGTCATCTTGCGCGATGACGGCAAGGTTCTGCTTTGCCGTCGCCTCAAGGCGCCGGAAGCGGGCTTCTGGAACATTGTCGGCGGCAAGGTCGATACGCTGGAGCCTTCTTCGGAAGCCGCCCGCCGCGAGGCGGAGGAAGAAACCGGCCTCACGATCGGCAAGGTCGAGCTTCTCTGCGTGGCCGAAGAGATCATCGAAGCCGACCGGCAGCATTGGGTCTCACTGATTTACGTCACCCGCGATTTCGCCGGCGAACCTTCGCTGACCGAGCCGGACAAACTGTCGGATATCGGCTGGTTCGATCCCCATGACCCGCCGCAGCCACTCTCGGCCTTCTCCGCAAAAGCCTTCGCACATCTTGCAAAGCGGTCATGAACGAAAGCCGCTCCGGAGAACCGAAGCGGCCGACTTGATGAAATTATTTTGACAGAATTTCCGGACGCGACCCTGATCGAAAGATTCGGCAGCCCACGTCCCTCAATACAAGCGAACCGTACGCGCTTCGCGCCCTGGCGATCAAGATGCGAAATCTAGTACTTGGGGTTCGAATTCAGGATTTCGCGTTGAAACGCACCGCGGCTTCGAAGGCAAGCCGAACCCATTTGCGCATTTCGTCGGGATCGTCAAAGGCGTCTTCCGGCACCGTCCAATAGGGCATCAACACCGGTTTTCCCTTCTTTCCCTCATAGAACCATTGTTTGGCACCGGCGCCTTCGAATTCGGGCGCACTCACCGCATCCGCCTTCAGCATGATCTCGCCGCGCAGATCGATCGCGACGATCAAACCATCGTAATAGATGCCCTTGCCGCCAAACATCCGGCGGATGGAGACGGGCCCGAGCCCCTCGAACATGTCTTCGATGTCGGAATTGTCCATTCGCCTACCCTTTCAAAACACCGCCTGCAGCCGTTACCGCCTCGGGCGTATCGACGTCCAGATGGGCGGCAGGCCCGATATCCACGTCGATCACCGAAATCCCCGAATTTTCGATGATCGCACGCGCGCCGACATCGCCTTCCAGCCGCAGCACGGCATCGTAAGCTATCCGCGGGAGAATGATCGGGTTGCCACGTTTTCCGTCCGAGACCGAACGGACCACGACACCGCCTCCGGCCCGGCGGAAGGCGGCAATCAGCATGTTCAGGTGTTCCGTCGTGATACCCGGCATATCGGCAAGCATGACAAGGATGCCGTCCTTCGATGCCAGTTCCGGGCTCGAAAACCGGCGACCAGCGAGCTTGCCATACCGGAGGCGTAGTCAGGATTGAAATGAGAGTGCAGGCCGAGGCCGGTCAGCGCGATCTCGATCTCGTCGCGCCGATGGCCCGTCACCGCCACGACGGGCGAGGCATCCGACGCAAGCACTATCCCGGCCATGCGGCGGACGAGTGGAACGCCGTGGAATTCAGCGAGCAGCTTGTGAGGCCCGTCCTTGCCCATGCGCCGCGCTTGGCCGGCGGCAAGCATCAGCGCGCCGACCGAGAGGGACGCCGCCTTTTCCACCGTGGCATCGCGCGGGCGGGGCCGGGTCGGGATTTCCATCAGCAGTCCTCCAACGCCCATGCCGGTAATATCGAAGGAGGTCGGCGTCTCGCCGGCCATCAGCCGGTTCAGCACCCAGTCGAAACCGTTTTCCTTCGGCGAGCGGGCACAGCCCGGCGCGCCGAGCACCGGGACATTACCGATCCGCCCGAGAACCAGGAGGTTGCCGGGATCGACCGGCATCCCGACCTGATCGACCTTACCGCCCGCGCGACGGATGGCTGCGGGAATGACATCGTCCGGATCGGCCACAGCCGAAGCGCCGAAGACGATAATCATAGCCGGCTCATTAATTTCGCCGATATTAAGCTGTTGAAGAACCTCAGTCAGCCGGTCCGCAGAATGCGGAATACGGATTTCTTTCATTAGCCGACTACCGGATGGCGCCAGCCTTTGTTCCAGAAGTTTGGCGGTGCGATCCATGACCGACACCTTGAGCGAAGGAAGCTCGGTTGCGACCAGTGTCACCGCGCGGGGACTGAACGCTTTTACCTCGAAAGCCACCGATTCTGCCAGCAGCGTCACGGCCTGTTCGACCTTTGCACCGCCAACGGCAAGCGGAATGATCTTTACTGTCGCGACCATGTCGCCGGCGCGCACCGCCACATGGTCGGCAAGACAGGCAAGCGTGATCGCCGGATCGATACGGTTCAGCGCATCGACCACGACCTTGTCGGCGACGAAAAGCCCGTCCACCCTGGAATAGACGTTAACCCGGCCGGTGGTCGCTTCCGAGAAGCGCAGGTTGTCCGGTGCAATCGCATCGGCAATCGCCTGGGCGGCGGCGTCCTCCAGCATGTCGCCTTGATCGAGCCGAACCGCGACGACGGAAGCGACGCCTTCCTCCGAAAGCCGGGCGATATCATCCCGCGACAGCATTTGGCCTTTCGACAGACGGCCGGCGGGCAGTCTTATGCTATGCGCCAAAACCACGCCTTCCGCTTCGCCGAGTTCGAATGTCCCGCATTTCATGGAGGTCACCCCACAGTGACCAGATCGCGCCGGCGAAAAGCCTGGACGATCTGGGCAAGCGTGGCGAGCGCGATCTCGGCCGGGCTTGCGGCCCCGATATCGAGGCCGATCGGAGCAGCGATGCGACCGATCTCGTTGTCGGTGCGCCCCATTTCCTTCAGCCGCTCGACACGTTTCGCATGAGTCTTCCGGCTGCCGAGCGCGCCGACGTAGAAACAGCCGGCCCGCAGCGCTTCCGACAGCGGGAAATCATCGATCTTCGGGTCGTGGGTGACGGCTGCCAGTGCGGTATAGGCATCGAGTGGGCGATCCTTCAACACGTCCTGCGGCCAGTCGGCGATCAGCTCTACTCCCTCGAAACGTTCTTCCGTCGCAAAAGCGGTGCGCGGATCGATGATCGTCAGGTCATAGCCGGCGATCGGGGCCAGCCGAGCAAGCGCCTGGCTGATATGCACGGCGCCGATCACCACGATGCGCGGCGGCGGCAGATGGACGTTGAGGAACAGCGACCGGCCTTCCACCTCGACGGTTCCCGCCTTGCCGCTGCGAAAGGCCTTGGCGATCTCCTCGTCGAGCGGCCCGGAGGCCGCCTCGCCTTCCAGGATGACCCGCACGTCGTCGGCGGTGAGGTCGGTCACCACCACGGCAGCCTTGCGGGAACGCCTGATGGCGTTGAGCTTCGTCAGAGCTTCGAGCTGCATCAGACGAGCCTTTCCACATAAACGCGGATCCGGCCGCCACAGGACAAACCGACCCGCCAGGCCGTCTCGTCGGCGACGCCGAATTCCAGCATTTTCGGCGCGCCGCTCTCGATCACGTCGAGCGCCTCGGTGATGACCGCACCTTCGACGCAGCCGCCGGAGACGGAGCCCTCGAAATTGCCCTCTTCGTCGATGACGAGATGGCTGCCGGTGGGGCGCGGCGCCGAACCCCAGGTCTCGATGACCGTAGCAATCGCAACATTGCGACCGGCCTGCTTCCAGCTCTCGGCAGTCAGCAGCGGGTCCAGAATTTCGGAAACAGTCATGCGACCCTCCTCATGTCCAAATAGCGCCGCGGGTCCGCGGCCTTTGTATGATCATCCGACAATGCAATCGCGAGATCGGCCAGAGACTGCAGATTGTGGACGGCGCGAAACTCGTCCACATGCGGCAGCATGGCGCGCACGCCGCGCGCCCGTGCCGCGAAACCATCGAAGCGCAAGAGCGGGTTCAGCCAGATCAGACGGCGGCAGGAACGGTGCAGCCGGTCCATCTCCCGTTCCAGTTCCTCGACACCCTCCCGCTCCAGCCCGTCGGTGATCAAGAGCACGACGGCGCCCTGCCCCAGCACACGCCGCGACCAGAGCCGGTTGAATTCGGCAAGCGTCGCGCCGATCCGCGTGCCACCCGACCAGTCGCGCACCGCATCCGTGCAACCGGACAGCGCTTCGTCCGGATCGCGACGACGCATCTGGCGGGTAACGTTGGTCAGCCGCGTGCCGAACAGGAAGGTATGCACCCGAGTGCGCTTTTCGGTCAGCGCATGCAGGAAGTGCAGGAAGATGCGGGTATACTGGCTCATCGAGCCGGAAATGTCGGCAAGCACGACGAGCGGCGGCGGCGCCGTCTTGCGCTCGCGGAAGCGTGGCAGAATGAGATCGCCGCCGCTCTTCATCGCCTGGCGCATGGTCGCGCGCGGATCGATCCTCGGTGGACGGTTGGACGCCCGGAACCGGCGTGTCACCACCTTGTCCAGGGGCAGAGCGAGCTTGACCAGTTCGCGGCGGGCCTCAGCCAATTCGGCGGCGCTCATCTGGGCGAAATCCATGCGCTTGAGAATCTCACCGGCGGAGGTGGTGAAGCGGGAGTCCACCTCGATCTCCGGCGGTTTCCTGCGGCTCGGCGTCTCCGGCTGGTCGGCGGTCAAGGCCTCGCTGACGCGGGTGGCACCCGCCTTCTGCTTTTCCCGTTCGCGATTGTCGGCCGCCTTGGGCGACATCATCGCGATCATCTTGCCGACCAGATCGCGGGAGCGCCAGAACAGACGAAACGCCTCGTCGAAGACCGGCTGGTCCTCGTGGCGCTTGACGAAGACCGCCGACAGCGCCGCGTGAAACTCGTCGCGCGAGCCGATGCCGATGGCATCGACCGCGGCAATCGCGTCGGCAGCGGCGGCCGGCCCGGTCTTTAGCCCGGCACGGCGCAGGACGCGGGAAAAATAGACGAGATTGTCCGCAAGCCGGCCATCGTCGCGCCTTCCGGCACCGGCAGAAACCGGCGGGGCGATCATTCCGTCGCCGTTCGAACCAGCCGCCATAGTCCCTATCCCGCTGCCAGAAGTTCGGCCTTCACTTCGGAAAGCACCCGTTCGCCATCGCCGCCTTTGATACGGGCGATATCGTCCTGATATTTCAAGAGGGTGCCGAGCGTGTCGGCGATCGTTTCCGGGTCGAGTGCGATCCGGTCGAGTTCGGTCAACGCCGTCGCCCAGTCGATGGTTTCGGCGACACCGGGGTTCTTGAAGAGATCGACTGTCCGGAGCCTCTGCACATAGGCGACCACCTGCCGCGACAGCGTTTCTGAACACTGCGGTACCTTGCGGCGGATGATCTCCAGTTCCTGGACTGCATCCGGATAATCGACCCAGTGATACAGGCAGCGCCGCTTCAGTGCGTCGTGGATTTCACGCGTGCGGTTGGTGGTGATGATGACGATCGGCGGCTCCTCTGCCTTGATCGTGCCGAGTTCGGGGATCGTCACCTGGAAATCCGACAGCACCTCCAAAGAAAGGCTTCGAACGCCTCGTCGGTACGGTCGAGTTCGTCGATCAGGAAGACCGGGGCCGGACCGCCCGGCTGGCCAAGCGCCTGCAGCACCGGCCGGCGGATCAGGTGGCGTTCGGAAAACAGGTCTGCCTCGATGCGGGTTCGGTCCTTGATGCCCGCAGCTTCGGAAAGCCGGATATCGAGCATCTGGGCCGGATAATTCCATTCGTAGACCGCCGAGGAAATGTCGAGACCCTCGTAGCACTGCAGCCGGATCAGCGGCCGGCCCAACCCTTGGCAAGGGCCTTGGCGATCTCGGTTTTCCCGACGCCGGCTTCGCCCTCGAGGAAAAGCGGGCGTTTCATCTTCAGCGCCAGGAAAATCACCGTGCCGAGCGAGCGGCCGGCAAGGTAATCCTCGGCACCGAGAAGCGCGATCGTCTCGTCGATCGAGGTCGGTAAAACGCTCGTTTTTCCTTCCGGCATCATTACACTCCCTCAAACGGCGCTATAGCGTGCGAAAGCCGCGGTCCAGATAGATGAGCGAGGGGTTGGCCTCGCCGAAATGCATGGCCTTCACCTCGCCGAACATGACGAAATGGGTCGAAACCTGTTTGATGTCGGTCAGCCGGCAATCGAAGCTGACAACGGCATCGGCAAGCACCGGGGCACCGGTCACCAGCGTCTTCCAATCTGCGAGCGCAAACCGCTCATCGACTGGCACACCGCTCAAGCCCGCAAAGCCCGTCGCCAGCGCCTGGTGATGCGCCGCCAGCGAATTCAAAGCAAAGACGCCGCTCCTCTCGAAGATGGCATTATTCACGTTGCTGCCGTTCAGGCAAACGAGCACGGTGGGCGGATTATCCGAGACCGAGCAGGCTGCCGTCACGGTCACGCCGCGCCGTACCCTTGGAATTCCGTCGTCACAACCTGAACGTGGCCAGCATATCGCGCCATGCCGTTTCGGTAGTGGACGGGATCGAGGAGAGGCTGGTCCGTCAAAGGCATCTCTTGAAAGGCATCCGGGGCTGATATCAGTCCCGCATTACTCTTCGAGATATGGTGGCAAAGGCGCTTGATGTCCACCGGAGTTGCGGCTTTTTACATCCAAAAGCCGATTCTCTTTGACGGCTGCGATCAGAAAGCTAAATGTCACGTCGAAGAAGAATCCCAGGAAAAACATGACAGCACGACGTTTCATCATCGCCGGACTGCTGGCTTCGTTTCTCGGATGCGGATCGGCATCGGCGGCAGCGATCGGCGTCGTGGCGCCACGCTCCGGTCCATACGCACCGCTCGGCACTCAGGTCCTTCAAGGCGCGCGCGCAGCAGCGGAAGCGGCCGGCGATACCCTTGTCGAGATCGACGAAAGCTGCGACGAGAACGGCGGCGCTGCCGCCGCCAAGAGCCTGACCGACGCTAAAGTCTCCGCCGCCATCGGCTTCCTCTGCGTCGAGACGCTCTCCACGGCATTGCCGCTGCTGAAGGCCGCCCAGATCCCGGCCATTACCATCTCGGTGCGCTCTAAAATCCTGATGGAAGACGCTTTGCGCAACGGCTGGCCATTCTTCCGGATGGCGCCGGTCGAAGGCGACGAGGCGGAAAAGCTCTCCGAAACCATCCTCGGTATCTGGAAGGCGTACCCAATCGCATTGGTCGAGGACGGCACGATCTATGGCCGTGAGCTTGCGAGCGCCATCCGTCAGCGTCTGGAACCGATGGGCATCACGCCGATTTTCACCGACACGTTCCGGCCCGGCCAGGAACAGCAGGTGGCGCTGGTGCGCCGTCTCGCCAAGGCCGGGGCCAGCCATGTCTTCGTCGGCGGCGACCGCAACGACATGGCAATCATTGCCCGCGACGGCGCTTCCGAAAACATTTCGCTTACCTTGCTCGGCGGCGACAACATACGCGCGGCCAACCGTCCGGTTCCCTTGCGCGACGGCGTCCTAGCCGTCGCCCTCCCGGATTATGCCGCCCTGCCCTCCGCGGCCTCCGCCGTTGCAGCCCTGCGCGCGAAAAACATCGATGCGGACGGCTACATGTTGCCCGCCTATGCCGCCGTCGAACTGGCTCACCAAGCGGTGACTGCGGCGGCGGGCCAGCCCCGGCGCCGACAATCGGCAGCCGCTCCTTCAATACCGTGATCGGTCCCATCGCCTTCGATCGGGGCCATGAACTGAAGGACAATCCGTTCCGCCTGCTCGAATGGCGTGGATCGACGTCCACGCTCTCGCGTCCGGCAACCGACTGACGATTGTCCGGCCCACGAGGCAATGTTAGAGGGATCGCCGACAACCGGAGATTTTCGACCCATGACGCTCGCCACCCCCTGCCGATCCGCATCGCTCCCTCCATTCTCGCCGCCGACTTTTCGAAGCTTGGCCAGGAAGTTCGCGACGCCGTCGAAGCGGGAGCGGAATGGGTCCATCTCGACGTGATGGACGGTCATTTCGTTCCGAACATCTCGTTCGGACCCGACGTCATCAAGTCTCTTCGGCCCCATACGACAGCCTTCTTCGACTGCCACCTGATGATCGCGCCGGCCGATCCCTACCTCGAAGCCTTCGCCAAGGCGGGATGCGACGGTATTACCGTGCATGTCGAGGCGGGACCGCACCTGCACCGCTCGCTTCAGACGATCCGCTCGCTCGGCAAGAAGGTCGGCGTCACGCTGAACCCGGCGACGCCGCTCTCGGCGATCGAAAACGTGCTCGACGACATCGACCTGATCCTGATCATGAGCGTCAACCCCGGCTTCGGTGGCCAGAAATTCATCCCGGCGATGCTGGACAAGATCCGCGACGCCAGGGCGATGATCGGCAGCCGGCCGATCGAGCTGGAAGTCGATGGCGGCATCACCCCCGAGACGATCGGCGCGGCGACCGTTGCCGGCGCCAATGTCTTCGTTGCCGGATCTGCGGTTTACAAAGGCGATGGAATCGCGGCCTATCGTGAGAATATCACGCGGCTGAAAGCTGCGGCGGAGGACGGACGCAGATGATTTCACGCTTGCGATCTTCGGTTCCTGCACTTGCGGCAATGCTGTTTGCCAGCTCCACGTCCGCTGCCGATATCGCAAGCGTGCGGCCCATCGGCTTTTCGACCGACGGCGCCGTTTTCGCCTTCGAGGAATACGGCATCCAGGACGGATCCGGCTTTCCCTACGCCAATATCTACGCTCTCGACCTCAACAAGGACACCTACCTGCCCGGAACGCCTTTTCGGGTGCGGCTGGAAGAGGATGGGGCGACGATTGCCAAGGCCCGCTGGCGGGTCCACAATGACGCGGATGTGGTGGTCGAAACCCATGAATTCCCCAATCATCCGGGTGAGCTCGTCGCCTTCAACCCGATCACCGAGATCGGCAACGACCCCCATCAGGCTCCGCTATCGCAGCGTGCCGGCCATGCCGCCCGTCGGAGAAGCCAACACGCTTGTCCTCGACGAGGTGCCGCAGCCGCTCGGCCCGCAATGCGAGGGCATGGTCGAAAAAACCGTGTCCTTCCGCCTGCGATTTACCGAACGGGACGGGAAACCCGTCGATGACGTGGTCCACGAAGACCAGCGCATTCCTGCGTCGCGCGGCTGCGTCACCGGCTACCGGCTCGCAGGCGTCGTCGCCGGCTCGTCACTCGAAGGTGCAGCGGTCGAAGTCGCATTGATCATGGTTCTCAGCGCCGGTTTCGAGGGTCAGAACGGCCGCTGGATCGCAATTCCGATCAAGACGGCGCCCTGATCTCGTTTGATCGCCTCAAAACTTGAGCTTCGCCGCGCTTCTTGCTACAGCGCAGCCGACACTCGTGAAGGAAACGACAAGCCCATGATCCCCCGTTACTCGCGGCCCGAAATGGTCGCCATCTGGTCGCCCGAAACCAAGTTCCGCATCTGGTTCGAGATCGAGGCACATGCCTGCGATGCGCTTGCGGCAATCGGCGTGATCCCGAAGTCGGCAGCGGAGACGATCTGGGAAAAGGGCGGCAGTGCCACGTTCGACGTCGCGCGGATCGACGAGATCGAAGCCGTCACCAAGCATGACGTTATCGCCTTCCTCACCCACCTTGCGGAATTCGTCGGTCCCGACAGCCGCTTCATCCATCAGGGCATGACGTCATCCGACGTGCTCGACACCTGCTTCAGCGTCCAGCTGGTGCGCGCCACCGATTTGCTGATCGCCGATATCGACAAGCTGCTGGAAGCGCTGAAGCGCCGCGCCTTCGAGCACAAGGATACGGTCACGATCGGCCGCAGCCACGGCATCCATGCCGAACCCACCACGTTCGGCGTCAAGCTCGCCCAGGCCTATGCGGAATTCGACCGCAACAAGACCCGCCTGCTCGAAGCCCGCGAGGAGATCGCCACCTGTGCGATTTCCGGCGCCGTCGGCACGTTTGCGAATATCGATCCGCGCGTCGAGGAACATGTCGCCGCCGCTCTCGGCCTGAAGCCCGAACCGGTTTCGACACAGGTCATCCCGCGCGACCGTCACGCCATGTATTTCTCGATCCTCGGCGTCATCGCCTCGTCGATCGAACGGCTGTCGATCGAGGTCCGCCACCTGCAGCGCACCGAAGTCCTCGAAGCGGAAGAGTTTTTCTCGCCGGGCCAGAAGGGCTCGTCGGCAATGCCGCACAAGCGCAATCCAGTGCTGACAGAAAACCTGACGGGTCTTGCCCGGATGGTGCGCTCCTACGCGCTGCCGGCCATGGAAAATGTGGCGCTTTGGCACGAGCGGGATATTTCGCACTCTTCGGTTGAGCGCATGATCGGCCCGGACGCGACGGTTACGCTCGATTTTGCACTGGCACGCATGACCAGCGTCATCGACAAATTGCTCGTCTATCCTGACAATATGATGAAGAATATGAACAAGTTCCGCGGACTTGTTCACTCGCAGCGGGTGCTGCTTGCCCTTACGCAAGCCGGCGTCTCCCGCGAGGACGCCTATCGCCTCGTGCAGCGCAACGCCATGAAGGTCTGGGAAGAAGGCAAGGACTTCCTTGAAGAGCTGCTGGCGGACCAGGAAGTCCGTGCCGCACTTTCCGAAGAGGACCTGCGCGAGAAATTCGACCTCGGCTATCACACCAAGCACGTCGATACGATCTTCCGCCGGGTTTTCGGCGAGGCTTGATCTTGATCGTCGGCGAACACAGATAGGCGCCATGAAGGCATCCGAAGCAGATATATTGATCGTCCCCGGCTACACCAATTCCGGCCCGCACCACTGGCAGACCCGTTGGGAGCAGAAGCTCACAACGGCCCGCCGGGTCGAGCAGGACGAATGGTCGAAGCCGGTGCGCGAGGACTGGATCGCCCGTGTCGCCGAAGAGGTGAACCGGGCGACGCGGCCCGTCGTCATCGTCGCCCATTCGCTCGGCATCCCGACCGTCATCCACGCCGTACCGCTGTTCACGAAACCGGTCGCCGGCGCCTTTTTCGTGGCCCCGCCGGAAGTGGACAATCCG
This sequence comes from Neorhizobium sp. EC2-8, assembly GCA_045291535.1. Classification (GTDB taxonomy): domain Bacteria; phylum Pseudomonadota; class Alphaproteobacteria; order Rhizobiales; family Rhizobiaceae; genus Neorhizobium. Next base: position 1,108,314 of record CP147996.1, read on the forward strand.
TCCATCCGGCCAAAGCACCTCCTGACCTTCGGCCCCTACCCGCGCGATCCGCTGCCCTTCCCGTCGCTGACGGTCGCGAGCCGTAACGATCCATTCGGCTCCTACGAACATGCGGACGACATCGCATCCGCCTGGGGTTCGATGCTTGTCGATGCGGGGGAAGCCGGCCACATCAACCAGGATCCGGTCACGGGCCCTGGCCGGAAGGCACGATGGTTTTTGCCCAGTTCCTCAGCCGCCTGAAGCCTTGAACATACAGTGGAATCGACGTCGCCCCGTAATTTCCGGGTGTGTCAATTCGAACAGCAATTTTAAGCTGGATTTAATTGACACTTGCTAAAGTGCCGGTTCATTTTGTTGCGAGCCAGGCTGTGCCGATGCCGTCAAATGTTGTCCCACGCCCTTTGGTCTCCGGCCCCGGAGACGAAATCGGTGTTCTTGAGACGGTATTCGAGGCCGCTCCTTTTCCGATTGCGATCATCGATCACGCCGCTGCGCTCTTGTTCGCGAATGGCACATTCAAACGGGAGTGGCTTGACGAAAGCCGGCAGCCCGCAGCCTTCTTTTCAAACCTCCTGCATCCCGAGGACGAAGCCGGATTCCATCACGCGATCCAGGGCCTGAACATCGATTCTCCGGCAACGCGCCTGGATCTGCGCATCATGCACCCGGCCGGTTCGCCGCGATGGGCGCTGGCCACTTTCGCGCCGCTTGGCAAGAACTTCAAGGGGCAGTTTCTGTTTGCCGCCCATCTGAGCGACATCACCGATCAAAGACGCCAGGTCGAAGAACTTGCCGACCGCGAAAGCCGCTGGGACAACGCGCTGGTCAGCTCCGTCTCAGGCGTCTGGGACCATAACTACGCGACCGGCCAGAAATATTACTCGCCGGTATGGCGGCAAATCCGCGGAATGTCACCGGAAGATCCGCTGGCGTCCAGCACCGAGGAATGGCTGGAGCTTGTGCATCCCGATGACCGTGACCGCGTCATCCATGCTATGGCGCGGCAGAATGCGGGCGACCCGGCCTATGCCGTCTTCGACTATCGCGAACGCCATAAACAGGGGCACTGGGTCTGGATCGAATGCCGGGGCGCCTGCGTCGATTGGGACGCGAACGGCAAGGCGACCCGTGTCGTCGGCACGGACACGGACATTACCGCCCGCAAGGCCGCCGAAGAGAAGACCGCGCAGATGTCGCGGCGGCTCGACATGGCGCTGGAAATATCCGGCATCGGTGTCTACGAATCCGACTTCTCCACCGGCGAGGTCGACTGGGACGAACGCATGTTCCGGATCTACGGGCTGGAAAAGAGCGAAGAAGTGAAGATCGGCGGGCTCTGGGAGAGTTTTCTGCATCCGGACGATGCGGCACGCGTTCAGGCAAACGTCCTCGACCATATCGAAGATGGCAAGCGCTTCTCGGACCAATACCGCGTGATACTGCGGGACGGCTCCGAACGCGTCGTGCGCACCCGCACCATGTCTTTCATCGACGGTAACGGTCACCCGAAGATGGTCGGTGCCAACTGGGATGTCACAGCCGACGTGGCCCTTCACCGCGAACTCGAACGGGCAAAGACCCTCGCGGAAGCGCGCAATCACGACCTCGAGGCCGCCCGCATCAGCATCGAGCACAATGCGATGCACGACTACCTGACCGATCTTCCAAACCGGCGCTATCTCGACGAGATGCTGGATCGGGTCGCGGCGGAATGCGACCGCGACGGACAGGGCATAGCAATCCTCCATATCGACCTCGACCGCTTCAAGCAGATCAACGACACGCTCGGCCACAGTGCCGGCGACACGATGCTGCAGCATGCCGCAAAAGTCCTGAAAGGCACGATCCGCAAGGGCGATTTCGTCGCCCGGATCGGCGGCGACGAATTCGTCATCCTGTCGAAATTCGAAGGCTCTCCCCGCAAGCTTTCGTATCTGGCCGACCGGATCATCAAGGAGTTGCGCAAGCCAGTCTCCTACGAAGGTCACGACTGTCGCTTTGGCGCCAGCATCGGCATCGCATGCCACACGGGAAGGGAGGTCGATGCGCGGCAGCTTCTCCTCAACGCCGATATCGCGCTTTACCGGGCCAAGAACCGCGGCCGCAACCGGCATGAATTCTTTTCCGCCGATACCCAGAACGAAATCATCAGCACCAAGCGCATTTCGGACGAGATCCTTCTTGCTCTCGAGCGCGATGAATTCATCCCTTATTACCAACTACAGTTCGATGCGGCGACGCTCGACATCGCCGGCGTGGAAACGTTGGCGCGGTGGATGCATCCGGAACGCGGCATGCTGGCTCCCGACGAATTCCTCGAAATGGCCGAGGAGCTCGACGCCGTCTCGGTGATCGACGGGATGATTCTCGACAAGGCACTTGCCGACTTCCGCGACTGGCGCGCCCATGGCCTTTCGATCCCGAAACTCTCGGTCAACGTTTCCTACCGGCGGCTGCACGACGCCTCGCTGTCGCGCAAGCTCAAGAAACTCAAGATCGAGCCCGGCACGGTATCCTTCGAGCTCCTGGAATCGATCTTCCTCGACGATTGCGACAACGATGTGCTGAAGAATCTGGCGCGCATCAGGAAACTCGGCATCGAGATCGAGATCGACGATTTCGGCACCGGCCACGCCTCGATCATCAGTCTCCTGCGGCTCAATCCGCGCGCGCTGAAGATCGACAGGAGCTCGTCCGCCTCGTCTCGCAATCGCAAAAGCAACGAAAGATGGTCGGATCGATCATCGAGATCGGCAGGTCTCTGAATATCGAAGTCATCGCCGAGGGTGTCGAGACGACGGAACAGATCCGCATCCTGCGCGATCTCGGCTGCGATGTCCTGCAGGGTTATGCGCTCGCACGGCCGATGCCACGCGGCAGCATTCGGGATTTCATACTTTCTGGCCGCTGGCGGCCCAGCGAAAGCCCACAACCGGACAGCCGCAAGCGGCACCCCACCGGCGGCTGAAAACCCGATTTTATGCGCAGAAAGAAAAGCCGCGCCCGGCGGGACGCAGCTTCATGTCACGCAGAGAAAAGGCAGCTCTACTGGTTCTCGATCTGATCGATCGCCTGAGCCAGAAGCTCCACCATCTTGGTGCGAATATCCTGGTCGGAGATGGAGACGCCGGCGGCATCGAGATCGCTGCGCAGCTTGCGGAACACATCGTCGTCGCCCGCTTCCTCGAAATCGGCAACGACGACTTCCTTTGCGTAGGCTTCGGCATCCGCCTTGCCGAGCAGGCCGGCTGCCCAGAGGCCGGCGAGCTTGTTGCGGCGGGCGAGAGCCTTGAACTTCAATTCCAGGTCCAAGGCAAACTTGTTTTCAAAGGCTTTTTCGCGATCGCTGAGGCCACTCATCTCGGGTCTCCCAAAGTGAACTTATATGGGACCCCATAATCAAAAGACGAGCGAAGCGCAATCAGCGCATTGTCGATTCCGGCAATTGGGGAGCGGAATCCCGGCAGGCAATTGACGAATGCGATTTCCACCGCCAAAGCCTCGGCACCGAACCGAGAGCGCCCACAACCCTTTGCATAAGCCCTCGACGCCTACAGCGTCGAAATCGTGACGCAATTTGGTGGCTATGTCGCAACGGGATTACGCGCCGAACTCAAGCTTTGGTTACAGGCAATTTTGCCCTCAACGGCTTTGGCCCCTTCACAAGAGCGTACATGTCATGGGTCTCCGCTTTTCCTGTTTATTACCGGCCTTTCACCCCAGAGCATCTTAATTGCTAGAGCAAAACCTTTGAAAAGCCGTGTAACCTGAAGCTCAATGATTCCCGGTTGCGCTTCGTAACCCCTCGCCCACAAAGGTTTGGAGGCCCGCATTGTGAAACCCGTTCTTTTCCGATAAGGGACCGCTCAACATCATCCATTGCGCCCTAGCAGGGGCGCCAACAACGAGACAAGAATCATGAACCGTCGCCGCCGTATCTACGAAGGCAAGGCCAAGATCCTCTATGAAGGCCCGGAGCCCGGCACGCTGATCCAGTTCTTCAAGGACGACGCCACCGCCTTCAACAAGAAGAAACATGACGTCATCGACGGCAAGGGCGTCCTCAACAACCGCATCTCCGAATACCTCTTCACCCATCTGAACAAGATCGGCATCCCGACGCATTTTATCCGCCGGCTGAACATGCGCGAGCAGCTGATCAAGGAAGTGGAGATGATCCGCTCGAGATCGTGGTGCGCAACGTCGCCGCCGGATCGCTCTCGACCCGCCTCGGCATCGAGGAAGGCATGGTCCTGCCGCGCTCGATCATCGAATTCTACTACAAGTCCGATGCGCTCGCCGACCCCATGGTCTCCGAGGAACACATCACCGCTTTCGGCTGGGCGAACCCTGCCGAGCCTCGACGACATCATGGCGCTTGCCATCCGCGTCAACGACTTCCTCTCGGGGCTGTTCCTCGGCGTCGGCATCCAGCTCGTCGACTTCAAGATCGAATGCGGCCGCCTGTTCGAAGGCGACATGATGCGCATCATTCTTGCCGACGAAATCTCGCCGGACAGCTGCCGCCTCTGGGATATCGAGACCAGGGAAAAGATGGACAAGGACCGTTTCCGGCAGGATCTAGGCGGGCTTGTGGAAGCCTATTCGGAAGTCGCGCGGCGTCTCGGCATCATCAATGAAAACGAACCCGTCCGCGGAACCGGACCGGTTCTCGTCAAGTAATCTGGGGGTTGGATCAGTGATCAAGGCACGCGTGACGGTCACGCTCAAGAACGGCGTTCTCGATCCGCAGGGCAAGGCCATCGAAGGCGCACTCGGCAGTCTCGGCTTTTCGGGCGTCGGCCATGTCCGCCAGGGCAAGGTCTTCGACCTCGAACTCGAGGGCACCGACAAGGCGAAGGCCGAGGCGGACCTGAAGGCCATGTGCGAGAAGCTGCTGGCAAACACTGTGATCGAGAACTATACTATCGCCCTCGACTGAAGGTTGCGGAGCGTGTGATGGCTGAAGTCACCAATGAAATGCTCTATGACGAAATGCTGAAGCTCGACGAGCGCAGTAAGCAGACGCTGGCCGCGTTGGAGGATTTGGTCCTGTTCATGAAGGACACCAACCGGGAACTGGCCGAAGGCCAGGCAAAAACGGATGCCTTGAAGAAGAGGTTGTTCGGCGACCGCTTCGATCGAAATGGAGTCGTTCTTGGCTGAGCTTTCGCACGAATTGATTCAGGAGCTTTTGCGGCGCCTGCATCAGCGAGCGGACAAGTCCGATACAGCCATTCGCGATCTGCGGAATGAAATGAATTCGATACGCTTGGTTGTCCATGCGCATCAGAGCGACATCAATAATCTCTACACTATGTTGCATCAGTTGGATGTGCGGTTGGAGAGAATCGAAAACCGCCTCGAGCTGCGCGAGCTGGCCGAGGCCCAGGCAAGGTTTGAACCGCACCCATGAAATCCGCCGTCGTTCAGCTTCCCGGTCTCAATCGCGATCGCGACATGATCGCCGCCCTCACCAAGATTTCCGGCAAGGCGCCGATCACCGTCTGGCAGACCGAGACCGACATTCCGGATGATGCCGACCTGATCGTCATCCCCGGCGGTTTTTCCTATGGCGACTACCTGCGCTGCGGAGCGATCGCGGCCCGCATGCCGGTCATGCAGGCGATCCGGGACAAGGCCGACAAGGGCGTCAAGGTGCTCGGCGTCTGCAACGGTTTCCAAATCCTCGTCGAAGCCGGCATGCTTCCCGGCGCTTTGATGCGCAATTCGTCTCTGAAATTCGTCTGCAAGGAAGTGAAGCTCGAAGTGGTCAATGCCGACACGGACTTCACCCGGGCCTATGAAAAGGGCCAGGTGCTCCGGTGCCCGGTCGCCCATCACGACGGCAATTATTTCGTCGATGCGGAAACACTTTCCGGCATGGAAGATCGCGGCGAAATCGTCTTCCGTTATGCGGAAGGCACCAACCCGAACGGCTCGCTGAACGACATCGCCGGTGTCATCAACGGCCGCGGCAACGTGCTCGGCATGATGCCGCATCCGGAAAACCTGATCGAGGCCGCCCATGGCGGCAATGACGGGCGCGGGATTTTCGCCTCGGCGCTCGACGTGATTGCCGCAACCGCCTGAACCTTCACCTCATCCGGATCGATCCGTGAACGACCGAAACCACGTCAGGACGTTTTGATGCCGTTCTCCCCTCGCCTGCCCGCCTTATCGTCCCTCGTCATTCTCGCCGTGGCGTTGTCCGCCTGCCAATCCGAGCGTCCGGCGGCGGTGACGGCGAACCGTGCCGCATTGCCGACCATGGAACGCGTGGCGATCGCCGCCAATAGCTGCTGGTTCAAATCGGGCGATGCGGCCTTCAAGCCCTATCGGCTGGCACCGGAACTCAATTCCTTCTCCGGCCGGCCCCGCATTCTCGCAGTGCCGCGCAACAGCCCCGAGTCGCGCCCGATGCTGGTCGTCCAGGCGGAGGGCAACCCTGCCCGTCTCGACGCTTTCGGTCCGATGATGAGCGGCCCCGACGGAGAGCGGATCAAGCGCGATGTCCTGCGCTGGGCCAGCGGCGCGACCGGCTGCTGATATTAACCATCTGTATTTACGCATTAATATGCAATCTGTTGCACGCCTGCACCGACTTGTCCAAATCGTCACATTTTTTGGCCACAAGTGATAACACAGTGTGAACGGCGCTGGACGACTTCAAAGTGCCATTGTACCACTTCCATCTTGAAGAATAGGCGAGCGTACCGAGTGCGATCGCACTGGCTGCCAGCATGGCGGCGCTTATGAGGGCGGTGGAATGAACAAGACATTTTTCGCATCTACAATCGGAGCAGTCATCCTGGCGTCCGGTATTTCTTCCTCGGCTTTCGCCCAGGAACGCCTGTTCGATGAAGTGCGTATCGGCGTTTCCGGTTCGATCCAGAGCAAGAGCACGTTCGAAAAGGGCGCATTCCCCTCCGCTACCGTCTTCTTCGACCCCTTCGACCAGCGTCACGCCCAGGGCTTCATGGATCACATGCTGCGTCCGCGCGTTCATGTCGGCGCGATCGTATCGACGGCAGGCGAAGCGAGCCAGGTGTTTGCCGGCTTTACCTGGACGGCACCGATCACCGACCGTATCTTCGTCGATCTCGGCTTCGGTGGCGCATTCAACAACGGCAATCTCGACAAGCCGAATGACGGCCCGAAGGTCGGCTGCCACGCGCTCTTCCACGAATCGCTCGGTGTCGGTTACAACATCACCAATAACTGGCGTGTGCTTGCGACCGTCGAGCACTCCTCGAATGCCAACCTCTGCGACTACAATGCCGGTCTCTCCTATGCAGGCATCGCGGTCGGCTACAAGTTCTGATCGCAGTCCAAGGTATTTTTGACAGAGGCGCCGGGTTTCCGGCGCTTTTTGTTTTCAGGCCTCCACATGACACCGTTCCACGGCAGCATTTTCCTGTCGCGCCCCGCCGCCACATAGGTTAAAGAGCGGCCTTATCAGGCTACCCAATCCAGAGAAGATCATGACCATTCCGAACAGCATCGCGATCACTCCCGAACTCGTCGCCTCGCATGGCCTGAAGCCCGACGAATATCAGCGGATTCTCGATCTGATCGGCCGCGAACCAAGCTTCACGGAACTCGGCATCTTTTCGGCGATGTGGAACGAGCACTGCTCCTACAAATCCTCCAAGAAATGGCTGCGCACGCTGCCGACCAAGGGCCGCGCGTCATCCAGGGCCCAGGCGAAAACGCTGGCGTCGTCGATATCGACGATGGCGATTGTGTCGTGTTCAAGATGGAGAGCCACAACCACCCGTCCTATATCGAGCCCTACCAGGGCGCGGCGACGGGTGTCGGCGGCATTCTGCGCGACGTCTTCACCATGGGCGCCCGCCCGATCGCAGCGATGAATGCACTGCGCTTCGGCGCGCCCGATCATCCGAAGACCAAGCATCTGGTGTCCGGCGTGGTTGCCGGCGTCGGCGGCTACGGCAATTCCTTCGGCGTGCCGACGGTCGGTGGCGAAGTCGAGTTCGACCCGCGCTACAACGGCAATATCCTGGTCAACGCCTTTGCGGCCGGGCTTGCCAAGTCGAACGCGATTTTCCTGTCGGAAGCCAAGGGCGTCGGCCTGCCTGTCGTCTATCTCGGTGCCAAGACTGGCCGTGACGGCGTCGGCGGGGCGACCATGGCGTCCGCCGAGTTCGACGAGTCTATCGAAGAAAAGCGCCCGACCGTTCAGGTCGGCGACCCCTTCACCGAAAAATGCCTGCTCGAAGCCTGCCTCGAACTGATGGCGACCGGCGCGGTGATCGCGATCCAGGACATGGGTGCTGCCGGCCTCACCTGTTCTGCGGTCGAAATGGGCGCCAAGGGCGACCTCGGCATCGAGCTTGACCTCGACAAGGTGCCAGTGCGCGAAGACCGGATGACGGCTTACGAGATGATGCTGTCGGAAAGCCAGGAGCGGATGCTCATGGTTCTGCAGCCGGAAAAGGAAGACCAGGCCAAGGCGATCTTCGTCAAGTGGGGTCTCGATTTCGCGATCGTCGGCAAGACGACCGACGATCTGCGCTTCCGCGTTCTGCATCAGGGCGAGGAAGTCGCCAACCTGCCGATCAAGGATCTCGGCGACCAAGCTCCAGAATACGATCGGCCCTGGGTCCAGTCGAACGTCCGGTCCCCCTGCCCGCCTCGCAGGTCGCCGCACCTGCCGACTATAACGAGGCGCTCAAGAAGCTGGTCGGTTCGGCCAACCAGTCCAGCCGCCGCTGGGTCTGGGAGCAATACGACACCCTGATCCAGGGCAATTCGCTGCAGCGCCCGGGCGGCGATGCCGGCGTCGTGCGCATCGACACCCATCCGACCAAAGCGCTCGCCTTCTCCTCCGACGTCACGCCGCGTTATGTCGAGGCGGATCCGTTCGAAGGCGGCAAGCAGGCAGTCGCCGAATGCTGGCGCAATATCGTCGCCACCGGCGCAGAACCGCTCGCGGCCACCGACAACCTCAATTTCGGCAATCCGGAAAAGCCGGAAATCATGGGCCACTCGTCGGCGCCATCAAGGGTATCGGCGAGGCCTGCAAGGCACTCGATTTCCCGATCGTGTCCGGCAACGTGTCGCTCTACAACGAGACCAATGGTGTCGCGATCCTGCCGACCCCGACGATTGCCGGCGTCGGACTGCTGCCCGACTGGCAGAAAATGGCGAAGATCGGCTCGGCGAACGACGGCGACAAGCTGATCATGATCGGGACGGATGGCAGCCATCTCGGCTCGTCGGTCTATCTGCGCGACATTCTCGACACGATCGACGGTCCGCCGCCGGAAGTCGATCTGAAGGCCGAACGCCGCAACGGCGATTTCGTCCGTTCGCTCATCCGCAACGGCCAGGTAACGGCCTGCCACGACATTTCCTCGGGCGGTCTGGTGATCGCGCTTGCCGAGATGGCCATGGCTTCGACCAAGGGCATGAAGGTCAGTCTCAAGGAACAGCGCGGTCCGGCCCATGCGCTGCTGTTCGGTGAAGACCAGGCCCGTTACGTCATCGCGGTGCCGGCCGATCTCGCCAATTTCGTTCAGGCTAACGCCGAGGGCGCGGGTGTGCCCTTCCGTACGCTCGGCACGGTCGCCGGCGGCAGCCTTGTTATCGACGACCTCATCGACGTCGTGGTCACACAGTTGACGGAAGCGCATGAAAGCTGGTTCCCGGCCTTCATGGCCTGACCCGGCTCGAGCGCCCTCTCGAGCGCACCGGCGCGATATGCCGCAGTCCAGGGATCGCGGTTTGTCTGCGCATGTGAACAAATGTGAAGCGCAAGGGATTGATGGACTCGGGGCGTCCCGATAAGCATTGCGGCTTTCTGAGATAGAAAGTACGCACGCAAAAATGCTTATGCCGATTTTGACCTGGTTGAGGTCATCGGGCCCGACCTGGCACTACAAGCGCATCTGGCTCGATGCACTGATCATCACCCTTTGCCTGAACGTTCTGGCCTGGGTGATTTTTTCGAAGATGGGAATGACCACCCACGATATCTTCGACGAAGACGGCCCCATCGAAGACATTCAGTCTGCGTCGCTCGCCATTACTGCCCTGCTCTCCGTCATAGCGGCCCTGGGCACCCGTATATTGGCGCGCTTCGTCGCGATCACGACGGCCTGCATCTCCGTCGTATTTTTCATGCGCGAGATGCCAGTATGCCGCGGAAGTATGACAGTTTATTGTGTGTCGAAGACCTGGCTGCCGATTGTTATCGGTGCTGCCATTCTTGTTCTGCTGATCGCGACGATCGTGTTCGAATATCGTCATAGAGGAGGGTTCCTGCGGGCCATCCATCCGCGCCTTTCCTGGCCGCTCGGCTTGGTTGCCGTGGTCCTCGCCATCAGCCAGGTTGCGGAACATTTCGATATCGTGATCATGGAGGAAAGCATCGAATCCTATGGCTTCATGATCCTGACGACGAGTGCCATCTGGCTTTTCCGCTTCTCGCAGACCCAGCATCTTCCGCCGCTCAAGGTCCGCGCGAAAGCCAGCCTCTCCAAGGTCAAACACGTATTCTTGCAGCATTGCGGCTGAGCCGATCGATCCCGCTTTGACCGGAGAGCAGCTTTGGGGCAGTGTGTTCCGACAAAAGGTTTCGCGGTTTCGAGTCCGCGGAGAAGAAAAGGGATGACGTCATGGCTATGAGACCCGGTGAAATCGAAGACCTGATCAAGGCCGGCATTCCCGGTGCCAAGGTGACCATCCGGGATCTCGCCGGTGACGGCGACCACTATGCCGCGGAAGTGGTGGCCGAGGCTTTCCGGGGAAAGAGCCGGGTGCAGCAGCACCAGATGGTCTACGAGGCTTTGAAGGGCAATATGGGCGGCGTTCTGCATGCCTTGGCACTGCAGACGTCGGTTCCCGCAGAGTGAGATGACCCTATGCCCCGGCTTCGGGTTTAAAGCTGCGGCATGCCAGGCAATGAGCGCTCCGACGGACTATTCCGCTGGAAATCCCGAAGCCACATTGCTATTTAAAGGAATGACGCAGCGCAGCGGCCCTTGAAACCGCATGTGAAAGGATAGGACATGAGCGGAATTACAGATTTTATCGCCAACGAGGTGAAGACCAACGACGTGGTTCTCTTCATGAAGGGCACCCCGCAGTTCCCGCAATGTGGTTTCTCGGGCCAGGTCGTGCAGATTCTCGACTATCTCGGCCTGGATTATAAGGGCGTCAACGTCCTCGCCGATGCGGAAATCCGCCAGGGCATCAAGGACTATTCCAACTGGCCGACCATTCCGCAGCTTTACGTCAAGGGCGAGTTCATCGGCGGTTGCGATATCGTCCGCGAGATGTTCCAATCCGGCGAGCTGCAGACTCACCTGCAGGAACAGGGCATCAGCGTCCGCGGCGCGGCCTGAGATTTTCCGGGCTCCTGTCCGGGATATTTAAAAATATTTTCAAGGCGCCGCTCCCAACGGCGCCTTTCACGTTATTTAGGAAACTGCTGTGACAAATCCTTCACAAACTGCCCCGGCCCGCCTGCGCGGCATGGGTCGGGTCGAGTTTATCGCGATGATGGCGATGCTGATGGCCATTAACTCGCTTGCCATCGACATCATGCTCCCAGGATTGCAGGAGATCGGCGCGTCGCTTGGCGTCGTCAACGAAAACCACCGCCAGTATGTCGTTTCGGCCTATCTCTTCGGCCTCGGCGCCGCGCAGATCCTCTATGGACCGATCTCCGACCGTTTCGGGCGCAGAAATCCGATGCTCTTCGGCCTCGGCCTCTATTTCGTCTGCGCGGTCGGCGCCGTCATCGCGCCATCATTCGGAACACTGCTGGCCCTTCGCTTCATCCAGGGTGCCGGAGCGGCCGCAACACGGGTGATTTCCATCTCGATCGTGCGCGACGTATACGGTGGTCGCGCCATGGCGGAAGTCATGTCGTTGATCATGATGGTCTTCATGGTCGTGCCGGTCATCGCGCCGGCAACAGGCCAGGTGATCATGCTGTTCGGCAACTGGCACCTGATTTTCGTGTTCATGGCAGTCGCCTCGCTTTGCATCGGCTTCTGGATGTATTCGCGCCTTCCGGAAACGCTCGATCCGGCCGATGTGCGTCCGTTCACCATTTCCTCTATCCTGCATGCCTTCCAGATGGTTCTGACCAATCGCCTCGCCCTCTGCTACACGATTGCCAGCACATTCATCTTCGGCGCCATGTTCGGCTTCATCAATTCGGCCCAACAGATCTACGTCGGGATCTACGACGTGGGCGTCTGGTTTCCGCTGGTCTTCGCCTGCGTGGCGGTGTTCATGTCTGCCGCATCCTTCCTGAATGCCAGGTTCGTCGGACGTTTCGGCATGCGGCGCCTTTCGCACGGCTCGCTGCTTGGCTTTATCGGGATCACATTCGTCTGGATGCTCGTGCAGATCTTCGGGCCCCAACCCATGCCGCTTGCGATCTTCATCGTGTTTTTCGGGCTCTCGATGTTCCAGTTCGGCTGGATCGGCTCCAACTTCAACTCGCTCGCCATGGAACCACTCGGCCACGTGGCAGGCACCGCTTCCGCAGTGCTCGGTTTCATGAGCACGGTCGGCGGCGCACTGATCGGCGTTGCGATCGGCCAGGCCTTCGACGGTACGGCGCTGCCGCTGGTCGCAGGCTTTTTCACGGTCTCGATCGTGGGACTGATCTTCGTGCTGATCGGCGAAAAAGGAAAACTCTTCCAGCCGCATAATCCGAAGATATGAGGCATTGCATTCAACAAAAAGGCCGGAGCGATCCGGCCTTTTTCCGTTGGGGCCTTGTTCAGTGGCCGATGATCTCGTTGCGCAGCATCTGCCAGCTTTCCTTGTCGGTCGCGAGCAGCAGGCCGCCATCGACATGGTGCGGCATATAAGGGGAGCCATCGAAGCGCGCCACGTAACCGCCCGCCTCCGTGCCGATCAGCGTGCCGGCCAGATGGTCCCAGGGCATCAGCTTGTTGTAGAGCACGAATTGTACGTGGCCGCCCGCGAAGGTGCGGTATTCGTGGGCCGAGCAGCGATAATTGGCGAAGAAACGAACCTTGGCGAGATTGCCGAGGATCCGCTCGCGCTCGGCGCCGAAGAAGTATCCAGGCGATGCCATGCCGATCATGGCGTCGATCGGCCGGGATCGGCGACCGCAAGCCGGATCGCTTCACCATCCGGCCGCCTCAGGAAGGCGCCGGCGCCCTTTTCCGCCATGACCCAGTCGTCGCCCATCGGATCGTAGATGATGCCGGCGACCGTCTCGCCCTTCCAGACGACGGAGGCCATGACGCCGAAAGCCGGAATGCCTGAGGCGAAGTTGAACGTGCCATCGACCGGATCGACGACCACCGCGAAGTCGGCGTCGCCGAGCTTTGCCAGCAGCGACGGATCGGCCGCGACCGACTCCTCGCCCACGAAAAGCGCGCCCGGCGCGAAAGCTTCGAGTTCCCGGCGGATCATCCGCTCGGCTGCCTCGTCGGCTTCAGTCACCAGATCGGCCGGTTCGCTCTTTGAACGCACGTCGCCGCTGCCCAGCCGCCGGAAGCGCGGCAGGATTTCGGCCTTGGCGGCAAGACGCAGGAGATCGGCAAGCTTCGTGATGTCGAGCGGAACGGTCATGACACGGGTCTCTTGGGGGCTTGGTATGGCGGGCGGTATTCGGAGGAATTTCAGAGGTTTTGAGCGGCCTGAAGGCCGGAGAAATCGAAAAGCTTCGGATCGAGCAGATGCGACGGGTTCACATGCGCAAGCGCGCGCAGCATCGTGTCCTTGCGGCCCGGCATGCGGGTCTCGATATCCGCGAGCATCGCCTTCATCGAATTGCGCTGCAGGCCATCCTGAGAGCCGCAGAGATCACACGGGATGATCGGAAACTGCATGGCGGCGGCGAACTTCGCAAGGTCGTCCTCGGCGCAATAGGCAAGCGGCCTCAGCACCATCATGTCGCCTTCGTCGTTCAACAGTTTTGCCGGCATGCCGGCGAGCCTTCCGCCATGAAAGAAGTTCATGAAGAAGGTTTCGAGGATATCTTCACGGTGATGGCCGAGCACCAAGGCGTCGCAGCCTTCCTCGCGGGCGATGCGATAGAGGTTGCCGCGCCGAAGCCTGGAACAGAGCGAGCAATAGGTGGCGCCTTCCGGCACCTTTTCCTTCACGATCGAATAGGTATCCCGATATTCGATGCGGTGCTTGACACCGATCGAGGTTAGGTAGTCCGGCAGCACGTGTTTCGGGAAATTCGGCTGGCCCTGGTCGAGATTGCAAGCGACGAGTTCCACGGGCAGAAGGCCGCGCCATTGCAGATCGAGCAGGACAGCGAGCAGCGAATAGGAATCCTTGCCGCCGGAAAGGCCGATCAGCCAGCGTTTCTGGCCATTCAGCATGCCGAAATCTTCGAAGGCCTGGCGCACCTGCCGGAGCAGGCGCTTGCGCAGCTTGTTGAACGAAACTGAACTGGGGGCATCGCGAAAAAGCGCGGGGACAAGGCCGTTTTCGACCTCATCCAGCTCGTCGTCGATCTTGGCTGTCACGCCCATTGCTCTTCCTCTGAAACCGAAAAGCGGGCAATGCCCGCTTCTGGTGCTGATCGTCAGGCACCGAGAGCGGCCGCAACCGCTTCGAGCGCCTCGTCGGCCTTGGCGCCGTCCGGACCGCCCGCCTGGGCCATATCCGGCCGGCCGCCGCCGCCCTTGCCGCCAAGCGCTGCGGACGCGATGCGGACCAGATCCACGGCGCTGAAGCGATCGACCAGATCCGGCGTCACCGCGACCACGGCGCTGGCCTTGCCATCTTCCGAAACGCCAATCAGCGTAACGACGCCGGAGCCGAGGCTCGCCTTGCCTTCATCCGCCAGACCCTTGAGGTCCTTGGCATCGATGCCGTTCAACGCCTTGCCCATGAACTTGACGCCGCCGATCTCCCGGACATCACCGGTCGAACCGCCCTGCCCGCCGCCCATGGCAAGCCGGCGCTTGGCATCCGCCAGTTCCTTTTCGAGCTTGCGGCGTTCGTCGAGCAGCGCTTCGACGCGCGAAACGACGTCCGCCGGCTGCACCTTCAGGGCGCCTGCAAGGGTCTTCACACGCTCATCTTGTTCGGCGAGATAGGCCCGTGCGGCCTCGCCCGTCACCGCCTCGACACGGCGAACGCCGGCGCCAACAGCGCTTTCGCCGAGAACGCGGACCAGGCCCATATCGCCGGTCGCATTGACATGGGTGCCGCCGCAGAGCTCGATCGAATAGGGCTTGCCGGCCTTCGGACCCTCGACGGCCTTGCCCATCGCCACGACACGGACTTCATCGCCGTATTTTTCGCCGAACAGCGCCATGGCACCTTCCGCGATCGCGTCATCGACGCTCATCAGGCGTGTGGTGACCGGCGCATTCTGCAGAATGATGGCATTCGCCATGTCCTCGACCTTCTGCAACTCTTCGGCCGACATCGGCTTCGGATGCGAAACGTCGAAACGCAGGCGCTCGGGCGCTACGAGCGAACCCTTCTGAGCGACATGGGTGCCGAGCACTTCACGAAGCGCCTCATGCAGGAGATGGGTCGCGGAATGGTTGGAACGCAGACGCGAGCGGCGGGCGTGATCGACCGTCAGCGCCACGGCATCGCCGACTTTCAGCGTGCCCTCGGTGACGGTGGCGATGTGGACGAACAGGCCTTCGCCCTTCTTCTGCGTATCCGCGACATCGAGCTTGGCGTTATCCGTCGAGACTACGCCGGTATCGCCCATCTGACCGCCGGATTCGCCGTAGAACGGCGTCTGGTTGACGATGACCTGCACCTGCTCGCCGGCCGGCGCGCTGTCAACCGCCTTGCCGTCGCGAACGATCGCCTGCACGACGCCTTCGGCGGTTTCCGTGTCGTAGCCCAGGAATTCGGTTGCGCCGTGCTTTTCCTTCAGTTCGAACCAGATCGTTTCCGTCGCCTTGTCGCCGGAGCCCGCCCAATGCGACCGGGCTTCCGCTTTCTGGCGCTCCATGGCATCGGTGAAACCGGAAATATCGACGCTGATCTCGCGGGCGCGCAATGCATCCTGCGTCAGATCGAGCGGGAAGCCGTAGGTGTCGTAGAGCTTGAAGGCGGTCTCGCCATCCAGCATGTCGCCCTTGTGAAGCGTGTTGGTCGCATCCGAGAGCAGCGAAAGGCCGCGCTCCAAAGTCTTGCGGAAGCGATTTTCCTCGAGCTTGAGCGTTTCCGAAATCAGCGATTCGGCACGCACCAGTTCCGGATAGGCGCGACCCATCTGCTGGATGAGTGCCGGCAGCAGCTTCCAGAGCAGCGGATCACGGGCGCCGAGAAGCTGCGCATGGCGCATGGCGCGGCGCATGATGCGGCGAAGCACATAACCGCGGCCTTCGTTCGAAGGCAGGACGCCGTCGGCGATCAGGAATGCGGAGGAGCGCAGATGGTCGGCGATGACGCGGTGGCTGCCGCGATGCTCGCCTTCCGCCTTGACGCCGGTTGCTTCTTCCGAGGCGGAAATCAGCGCGCGGAACAGGTCGATGTCGTAATTATCGTGCTGCCCCTGGAGGACGGCCGCAACGCGTTCCAGGCCCATGCCGGTGTCGATCGACGGACGCGGCAGGTCGATCCGCTCTTCCTTCGTCACCTGCTCATATTGCATGAAGACGAGGTTCCAGATCTCGATGAACCGGTCGCCATCCTCTTCCGGCGAACCGGGAGGGCCGCCCCAGATATGGTCGCCGTGGTCATAGAAGATTTCCGAGCAAGGGCCGCACGGACCGGTATCGCCCATCGCCCAGAAATTGTCGCTGGTCGGAATGCGGATGATCTTGTCGTCCGACAGACCGGCGATCTTCTTCCAGAGGCCAAAGGCCTCGTCGTCGGTGTGATAGACGGTCACCAGGAGACGCTTGGCGTCGAGGCCGAATTCCTTGGTGATCAGGTTCCAGGCAAGCTCGATGGCGCGTTCCTTGAAATAGTCGCCGAAGGAGAAATTGCCGAGCATTTCAAAGAAGGTGTGGTGGCGAGCGGTGTAGCCGACATTGTCCAGGTCGTTGTGCTTGCCGCCGGCGCGAACACATTTCTGTGCCGTCGCCGCAGTCGAATAGGGTCGCTTCTCGAGGCCGGTGAAGACGTTCTTGAACTGAACCATGCCGGCATTGGTGAACATCAGCGTCGGATCGTTGCGCGGCACCAGCGGGCTGGAGGAAACGACCTCGTGTCCGTTGTTTCGGAAATAGTCGAGGAATATCGACCGGATTTCATTCACGCCGCTCATGCTACGCCCTTTTTACCGCCGGATGCGGCCCTATTATTCGAAAACCAATGGCTTGTATCGTCCACACCCACAACTGTCCAGCCGCCCCGCCGCCTTACCGAACGAGAAACCGGCCGCGCATCTTTGCATGCGCAGCCGGCTCAAAATCAACAGTGGGAGAAAATTCCCCGGTGCGGTTGGACCGCTTACATATCTGCGGCCACGTCACCGTCGTCGGCGTCCGGACCGCCGTTCTGAAGGAAGCGGTCAGCGATGAGACCGGCATTCTGGCGGAGAGACGTCTCGATCTCGCGGGCAAGCTCCGGATTGTCGCGCAGGAACGTCTTGGCGTTCTCGCGGCCCTGGCCGAGACGCTGGCTGTTATAGGAGAACCAGGCACCGGATTTCTCGACGATGCCGGCCTTGACGCCGAGGTCCACGAGCTCGCCGGTCTTGGAAACACCTTCGCCATACATGATGTCGAATTCGACCTGCTTGAAGGGAGGCGCCATCTTGTTCTTGACGACCTTGACGCGGGTCTGGTTGCCGACCACCTCCTCGCGTTCCTTGACCTGGCCGATGCGGCGGATGTCGAGGCGAACCGAGGCGTAGAATTTAAGCGCATTACCGCCGGTGGTGGTTTCCGGAGAGCCGAACATCACGCCGATCTTCATGCGGATCTGGTTGATGAAGATCACCATCGTATTCGACTTGGAAATCGAAGCCGTCAATTTGCGCAGCGCCTGGCTCATCAGGCGCGCCTGGAGGCCCGGCAGGCTATCGCCCATCTCGCCTTCGATTTCAGCACGCGGCGTCAATGCTGCGACCGAGTCGACGACGAGGACATCGACAGCACCGGAACGGACCAGCGTATCGGTGATTTCGAGCGCCTGTTCGCCGGTATCCGGCTGCGAAATCAGAAGGTTCTGGAGATCGACACCGAGCTTGCGGGCATAGACCGGATCAAGCGCGTGTTCCGCATCGACGAAGGCGCAGATGCCGCCCTTCTTCTGGGCTTCGGCAATCGTCTGCAGCGCAAGCGTCGTCTTGCCCGAGCTTTCCGGACCGTAGATTTCAACGATACGGCCCTTGGGCAGGCCGCCGATGCCGAGCGCGATATCGAGGCTGAGAGAGCCGGTCGAAACCGTCTCGATCTCAACAATATTCTCGTTCGAACCGAGCTTCATGATCGATCCCTTACCGAAGGACCGTTCGATCTGTGAAAGTGCCGCTTCCAGCGCCTTGCTCTTGTCCACGCCTTTATCCTCTACGAGCCGCAAACTATTCTGTGCCATCTGGTCCCACCTTTAGGTTATTGCCGCCGCGCAAGCAATGAAGCAGCCGATAAAGGTGATGTACCTATTTTGTTCTCATTTGGCAATAGCCATGCAAGAGACTGACTCAAAATAGATATTTTGATTCCGTTCTCAATACGTTCACCCCTTGCGAGGGATGTGGAAAATCGCTTTTGAAATCAACGCTACGCCGCGATTGCAGACGAATCGCGGCGGTTTGAAATTTCGTGGGGGCCGTCCGATTCTCACCCGAATCGAGCATTTCCCGGACCGCCACGGCGAGCTGCTTCAGCGAAAACGGCTTCGGCAGAAAACCGAACTTGGCGTCGGCCGGCAGGTTGCGGGCAAACGCATCCTCCGCATAACCGGAAACGAAGATGAACTTCATGTCCGGATAGGTTTTACGCAGCTCGGTCAGAAGCGTCGGCCCGTCCATTTCCGGCATGACGACATCGGAGACGACGATATCCACCTGGCCCTGAAGCTCTTCCATGATGTCGAGCGCCTCGGTGCCCGAACCCGCCTCATGAACGGTATAACCGCGCGTTTCCAGCATGCGTTTGCCGCCTCGGCGAACCGCCTCCTCGTCCTCGACGAGCAAGACCACCGCCGACTTGCCGGTGAGATCGAGATCGTCGGAGGCGGGCTTCGAAACGACAGGCGAGAGAACGGCCGGCTGCGCCGACGTGCCCGCCGCCGTAACCGCGGTGGCCTCGTGTTGGATGACGGGCGCTTCGGGGATATGCCGCGGCAGGAAGATGCGGAAACTGGTGCCGCGACCGACTTCCGATTCGGGATAGATATAGCCGCCGGACTGTTTGACGATGCCATAGACCATCGACAGGCCGAGGCCTGTACCCTTGCCCACTTCCTTGGTGGTGAAGAAGGGTTCGAAGATCTTGTCCATGATCTCGGCCGAAATGCCGGTGCCGGTGTCGGACACCTCGACCATGACGAAATCCTCGGCCGGCAGATCCGTCTGGTGGAACCCGTCTGCGTCCTCGGCGGACACGTTGCGGGTCTTGATCAGGATCGTGCCGCCCTGGGGCATGGCGTCGCGAGCATTGACGCAGAGATTGATCAGCACCTGCTCGAACTGCGACAGATCGGTGCGCACCGGCCAGAGATCGCGGCCGTAATCCACTTCGAGCTTGACATTGGTGCCCGAAATCAGCCGGTCGACCAGCATGCGCAGGTCGCCGACGACATCGGTCAGATTCAGCACCGCCGGCCGCATGGTCTGCTTGCGCGAGAAGGCGAGAAGCTGGCGCACCAGCACCGCGGCGCGGTTGGCGTTGCGCTTGATCTCCATCAGGTCGGCGAAGCTCGCGTCGGAGGGGCGCGCCTGCAGGAGCAGGTGGTCGGAGGACAGAAGGATCGCGGTCAGCACGTTGTTGAAGTCGTGGGCGATTCCGCCCGCCAGCGTGCCTACCGCGTTGAGCTTCTGGGTCTGCGCCATCTGGGTCTCGAGCGCCTTCTGCTCGGTCGTCTCGACGGCATAGACGATCGCCGCCTCTTCCGGCGCCTCGTCGCTCTCGTCGATCACGGCGTTCACATAAAAGCGCACGTAGCGGTTCTCGTCGCCCGGGTGGCGGGAATCAATCGGGGCGATGTCGCCCTGGCCATCCTTGGCGGCGGCAATCGCCTGCATGAGATGCTGGCGGGAGTTGTCGTGCACGATGCGGTCGAGTTCGATGCCGGCATCCACGTCGTCGCGGGAAACGACGCCGGCAAACAGTTTCAGGAACGGCGCATTGATGCGCAGGATCCGGCCTTCGCCATCGACGGAGGCGATCGCCATCGGCGTGTTGTTGAAGAAGCGGGTGAAACGCATCGCAGATGCGGATTGATCGCCCTCGCCGCCCTTTTGCCGCGCCAGGACAATGGTGCGGCTTTCGCCCGGCGCGCCGTCGCGGGTGGCGCTGACATTGTGCACCAGCCGGACAGGCAGGCTCTGGCCATTGGCGCGGCGCAGGTCAAGGTCGAGCGTCTCCGTGCGCTTCAGCCCGGGCGCCGCCTGCACAGACTGGATCAGCGCCATGCCCTCGCCCGCCACCAGATCGGCGATCGTCAGCGAACGCGGCATGAACTTGGTGAGGTCGATGCCGAGCCATTCGGCAAGCGTGGCATTCAGATAAAAGATTTCACCCTTCTTGCCGGCGGAGAAGAAGCCGGCGGGCGCATGGTCGAGATAGTCGATGGCATTCTGCAGTTCGCGGAAGAACCGTTCCTGGTCGTCGCGTTCCGAGGTGATGTCGGTGATCTGCCAGATGTCGAGTTGGCCCTTGCGGCTGTCGGCAGGCGTCAGCAGCCGTGCCTTGAGACGGTACCAGTGGGCGCCGGAACCGTTTCCGGTCGGACGTCCGATCGGCTGCAGAAGCCGGAACTCCTCGTGGCCTTCCCGGCCTTCGCGAAGAGCGGTCGTCAGGCGATAGAGCGCCTCCGTCGATCTGCGGGTTTTCGACAGCAGCGCCTCGAGCGACTGCACGTTGCTCGCCTTGGTCGCGCCGGTCATCCGGCCATAGGCGGCATTGGCATAGAGAATGCGGCCCTTGACGTCGGTGATCAGGATGCCGTCGGGATGGTTGGCGAGAAAACCGCGGGCCAGTTCGTCGGAACGCGACTGCGGCATGACCTCGACGAGGCCGATGATCGAGGACACCAGGAAAAAGATGCCGACCATGGCGAGAATACCGAGCAGGCCGAGCACCAGTTCGTTGTCGAGCGCATGCTGGAACAGCACGAAGCCGGCGGCCACGCCACAGAGAACGAGCGCCAGGAGGACGATCCGGATGATGGTGCCGCCACGCGTCCCTTTTCCACCAGGGGCGCCTCGTAGTTGCCGCTCTGCTGCAACTTCGTCATCAATTCCTCGCATTTCGACCGGCGCTGCGGCCATGAACATTCAGGGATCGGGAATCCCGCGATTCCTTATTAGCAAGTTGCAGGTTAAGCAAAAAGCTCCGCAAGGCCACAAAAGCCGGGACAGTTTGGCGGAGTGACCTATCTTTGCTTTTCTGCGCTGTCTTTCCGCGCAGGACAATGACAGTTAGCAGCTTGCTTCGGTAGGAAAAAGTCGTTTTTTACCGCGGCGTTCACATGAGGAGTGGCAAGAGATGTTGGAAGACCTGATGGGCGCCTATGGAGGCCGCCTGGTGATCGCAGTCGTCGGCGTCGGCATCGGGCTTCTCGTGCTCATCGGTGTGCTCTGGCTCATCCGCAGCCGCAGCGGTCCCTCGCCTTTCGTGCGCGGCGGCAAGAACCGCCAGCCGCGGCTGCAGGTGCTGGATGCGGCGGCAGTCGATGCAAGGCGTCGCCTGGTTCTCATCCGCCGCGACGGCGTCGAACATCTGATCATGATCGGCGGACCGACCGATATCGTCATCGAAAGCGGAATTTCCACGGCGGCTGTCGCCGCCCCGGCGATCGCCGCCGCTACCAACCGTTTCCAGTCGCTGGACATGACGGTCCCGGTTCAAGCCGCGCCGGCGGTGGAACCCCGGCCGGCTGCCATTGCTGAACCGCGCCCTGCTCCGGCCCCACGTCCTGCTGCACCGGAAACCCGTCTCGAGCCGGCCAGGGAAATCGCCCTCCCACCGAGGGAGACACCTCGCGTCGCCCCGCCCGTGGTGCCGGCGGCAGCGCCGATTGCCGGGGCACCGATACCCATGAGCGGTACGCTGGCACCGCGGCCCGCCCCATCGGCTGCGCCTGCCCTCGCTGGCGGTGCAGTTCCCGAGCCGATCGCAGCCCCCAGGGTCGAACCGCCGGCCCGCCAGGCACCGGAGGTAAAACCAGAAGCCTTGCGGCCGATCGCGGCACTGGCAGCCGCTGCGGCTCCTCCGACCCCGGCTCCCACCCTCACTCCTGTTGCTGCCCAGCTTCCGGCCCAGGTTCCCGCTTTCGATGACGCGGCCGATGTGCTGGACGCCGCCCGGGGACGCGTCTTCCAGGAAGCGCCCGAGCCGCGCGTCGTGCCGGTCAGCGCCGCGATCGTGCCGCCTGCCCTGCAATCGGCCGCCGACAAGCCGAAGCAACTCGGCAGCGACTTCGAACGGATCCTCGAGGAAGAAATGGCCAATAACCTCGCGGCCCGCGAGCCGATGGTCATCCCGCAGCCGGACCGCCAGACACCACCGCGGAACCCCGGCGTACCGCCAGTCACCGGCGCCACGCCCGAACCGAGCCTGCAGTCGGAAGTCGCCCGCATCTTCGGTGAGATGTCCGTCACCCGCGACAAATGAGCGATCGCCCCGGCCGTCTCAATTTCCGCCAAGAAAACTCAATTTCCGCCAAGAAAAAGGCACGGAAAACCGTGCCTTGAATTCGTTCTAGCTGATCGGTCGTATTATTCGTCCCGATAGACCTTTTCACGGCGCTCGTGGCGTTCCTGCGCTTCGATCGACAGTGTTGCGATCGGACGAGCGTCGAGACGCTTGAGGCCGATCGGTTCGCCCGTTTCCTCGCAGTAACCGTAAGTACCGTCCTCGATGCGCTGCATGGCGGCATCGATTTTGGAAATCAGCTTGCGCTGGCGGTCACGTGCTCGAAGTTCGATGGCTCTGTCGGTTTCGGAGGAAGCCCGATCCGCGAGATCAGGGTGGTTGGCGCTCTCTTCTGCCAAATGACCCAGCGTTTCACGCGCTTCTCTCAGAATGTCATTTTTCCAGGCGATCAGCTTTGCCCGGAAATATGCTTTCTGATTTGCATTCATGAACTCATCGTTTTCAGAGAGCACATAGTTGCTAAGATCGATCTTCTCACTCAACGCGATTCTCCTGAAGAACATCTCATGCGGCGGTCTATATCCTATCCGCCCATGCGGATTCAAGCCTCGCGCTCAGTATTAAGGCATTTTTAAAACTGTCACAAAAATCCTCTAAACGGCTATTTTTAAGCTTTTATTCGAAATATCCGAAACTCTTCTCCACAGACCTGTTTGCTCGAGCCGGCCGTTTCGAAACATCTGCGGCAGTTGACGAGCCTCGTGCCGAAAGGCTACCCATGCTTCCATCCTCTTAACAGCGGTGCCGGGCATGACGACGATCACTCCTCCTCCTTCCCGCATCTACCTCCTGCGGCATGCCAAGTCAGGCTGGGCGGAGCCGGGGCAACACGATTTCGATCGCCCTCTCGACAACCAGGGTTTTGCGCAGGCCGAGATCGTTGCCGACAAGGCGTCCGATCGCGGCTACCGGCCCGATATCCTGATCAGTTCCACCGCCATGCGGTGCCGCCAAACCGCGGAAGCCGTCCGCCGCGCGATCAGCGAGGAGATCGAGCCGGTCTTTATCGACGAGCTCTATAACGGCTCGCTCGGCACCTATCTCGCCATTCTGGGGGCCAGAGGGACAGCAGTTCGGTCATGCTGGTCGGCCACAACCCGACCATGGAAGAAGTCCTGGAAGGGCTGATCGGCGCCGACCAGATGGTGGCGGCGATTCCGGGCGGCTATCCCCCGCCGGCCTTGCGGTGCTGGATTATCGCGGCTTCGTTGCCGGCTCGGATGCCGCCTGGGTGATGACCGACTTCCTGACGGCCTGAGCCGGACCAGGCAACGGCCTTCGCGGCCACACGCCTGCTTGCCACACTTTGCGGCGGCGCGCCGGCTTCCTATATAGGCGTAAACACTGGACCCGGAACGACGCCTTGCCGCCTTCGCTTACCAGCTTCTCGGATGACGCGCGCATCGCGCTCGACAATCTCGCCGACCGCGCCTCGGGCCTTGTGCATCCGACGATCCGGCTTGGCGTGACCGGCCTGTCGCGGGCCGGCAAGACCGTGTTCATCTCTTCGCTCGTCCACAATCTGCTGAATGGCGGGCGGCTGCCGCTCTTCGAAGCCTTGCGTTCGGGCCGGGTCTCGGCAGTGCGGCTCGAACCGCAGCCGGACGACGCCATCCCGCGCTTCCAGTATGAAGACCACATCCAGGCCCTGGTGCGTGACCGCATCTGGCCGGATCTGACCCGCGCCATCTCTGAACTGCGGATCACCCTCGACTACCAGAGCGCCAGCGGCTGGGGCAGGATGTTTTCGCGCGGCCGGCTGTCGATCGATATCGTCGATTATCCCGGCGAATGGCTGCTCGATCTGCCACTGCTGGCCCAGGATTTTCGCACGTTCAGCGACAATACCGTGGCGCTTGCCAGGACCGGCATCCGCGAGGAATTGTCGCAGGAATGGCTGGCTCTTGCGACCGGCATCGATGCGGACGCGCCGGCCGACGAAACGACGGCTCGCCGGCTGTCGGAGGCGTTCGCCGCCTATCTGAGGGCCTGCAAGGCGGACGAACGGTCGCTTTCGACCCTGCCGCCCGGCCGCTTCCTGATGCCCGGAGATCTCGAAGGCTCGCCGGCGCTGACCTTTGCGCCATTGCCGAACATGCTCGAAACCAAAGCGCCGAAGGGCTCCCTGCGGGCGATGATGGAGCGCCGCTACGAGGCTTATAAGAACGTCGTCGTCAAACCCTTCTTCCGAGAGCATTTCGCCCGGCTCGACCGCCAGATCGTGCTGATCGACGCGCTGCAGGCGATCAATCGCGGCCCGGAAGCGGTGCAGGACCTTGAACGGGCGCTGACGGACGTGCTCGCCTGTTTCCGCCCCGGCCACAACAGCTTCTTCTCGTCGCTGATCGGCCGGCGGATCGACAAGGTTCTGGTCGCGGCAACCAAGGCGGATCACCTGCATCACGAAAGCCATGACCGGCTGGAAAGGCTTACCGGACGCCTTGTCGATCGCGCCGTCGAGCGCATCGGCATGGCCGGCGCCGGCATCGAGGTGATGGCGATCGCATCGGTGCGCGCTACCCGCGAGGCGACCGTCAAGGAGGACGGCCAGCTCCTGCCCGTTATCGTCGGCACGCCGATTTCCGGTGAGACGATCAATGGCGAGCGCTTCGATGGAATCAAGAAAACCGCGATATTTCCCGGAGATTTACCGGCGGATCCTGAAGCATTCTTTCAGAACTTCGGCGCAGCCAGCGCAGAGCTTCCGGAGATCAACGTGGTGCGCTTCCGGCCGCCGGCGCTCGAAGAGGCGAATGGCGGCATGAAGCTCTCGGTGCCGCATATCCGGCTCGACCGCGCCATGCAGTTCCTGTTCGGAGACCGCCTCGCATGAGACCGCCCGAATCAGATCAGAACGGCAAGCGCCGGCCCGCCTCTTTTTCGATCGAAGAGGAAAGCCCGTCCGGAAACCAGGCCCTGCCCGTCCCTCGCCGCAGTCCGCGCAGCTTCGAGGACGGTGTCATGGTGACGCCCGACGAACAGGATCCGTTCGTGACGCCGCCTGAGCTCACCGCGGAGGCCATTCCCGTCGCTGAACCGCGGGCGCGCAAAATTCTCGTTCGCCAACCTGGCGATGGCTGCCTTCGGGACCTTCCTGTCGCTCGCCTTCGGTCTCTGGGCCGACAGCGTCATCCGCGACCTGTTCACCCGCGCCGATTGGCTGGGATATGCCGCACTCACCGCGCTTTCGATCGGGCTTCTCGCCGTTGCCGTGATCGTCGGCCGGGAGATCTTCGGCATGATGCGCCTTTCGGCCGTCCAGACCCTCAAGGCCCAGGCGGAAGAGGCGGCCCTTTCCCCTCGCCCGACCGCCGCGCGCGCCGTTGTCGCCGCGCTCACCAAGATCCTCAGTCACCGGGCGGAGACCGCCAAGGGGCGCGCGAACCTCGATGCCACCAAAGACGAGATCATCGACGGTCCGCAGCTTATCGAGCTCGCCGAACGGGAACTTCTGGCACCGCTCGACCGCAAGGCCCGCGCGCTCATTCTCGGATCGTCCAAGCGTGTCTCGATCGTCACCGCCGTCAGCCCGCGCGCCATCGTCGATCTCGCCTATGTCCTCTTCGAAGTGACGCGGCTGATCCGCGCCATGGCGGAGCTCTACGGTGGCCGGCCGGGCACGCTCGGCCTGTTGCGACTGATGCGGGACGTCATCGCCCACCTTGCCGTGACCGGCTCGATCGCAGTCGGAGACGGTGTTGCGCAGCAGGTCCTGGGGCACGGCCTTGCCTCGAAACTGTCCAAACGGCTGGGTGAAGGCGTGATCAACGGCTTGCTGACCGCGCGAATCGGCATCGCCGCCATGGACCTCTGCCGACCGCTGCCCTTCCGTGTTGTAAAAAGGCCGGGAATCGGCGATTTCATCTCGGATATTGCGGGCGTCGGCGGACGGAAGGATGAACAATAGAGTGGTGCACCACCGCCCAAATCCGGCCATAGTCACCAGTCGTTAACCATTCCCGCCTAAATTACGGGACACTCAAAGTGCTGCTCGTCAGGGGAAAGTTCATGTATTCGCGCTTCTTTTCGCTTCTCGGCGGGTTCGCCATTCTCACCATCGCGGCCACCTCCGCCATGGCGCCGCAGGCTGAAGCCGCTCCACGCGACAAGGCTTTCTTCCAGTCGGTCGCCGGCATGTGGAAAGGCCCTGGAGAAATCGTCGCCGGTAAATACAAGGGCACGAAATTCAGCTGCAACCTGACCGGTGCCGCTGTTCCGGACAGCAATGTCGGCATCAAGCTCGATGGCACCTGCCGGGTCGGCGTGTTTCAGCAGCCGATGTCGGCTACGATAACCCAGAGCGCCCGCGGTTATACCGGCAAGTTCCTGGACGGCGCCGAAGGCAAGGGCCTCGACATCATTTCCGGCTCCGTCAGCGGCGACAAGGTCGTCATGGGCATCAACCGCAATCAGCTCAACGGCGCGATGGTCGCGAGCCTGCGCGGCGAGAACAAGATGAACATCACAATCTCGATCAAGGTCGAGGACCAGATGGTTCCGGTGATCGGCCTCAGCCTCGATCGCGACATGGATTCGATCGCCGTCGGCTCGATCAAGCAGTAAGGATCGCCGGGGCGCCTCAGGTGCCCCGCCACCAATCCTGGCTGTCCCGCGCGACCTTGATGCCAGCGATATCGGCCCCCGCCAGCCAGTCGCGCACTTTCCTTCCCTTCACCAGAAGATCCGGAGCGATATCGGCAAGCGGCATCATCACGAAGCCGCGGTCAGTCATGCGCGGATGCGGCACTTCCAGCTTTTCATTTCTCTGCTCGCGCATCCCGTATGTCAGGATGTCGATGTCGATGGTACGCGGCCCCCAGCGCTCCAGGCGGACACGCTTCATGCCGCGCTCGATCGACAGACAGACATCCAGCAGGGCCTCCGGCTCCAGCGCCGTTTCCACCAGGACGCAGCAATTGAAGAAATCCGCCTGATCGGTCTTGCCCCAGGGCGGGGTCGAATAGAGTTTCGAGACGGCAAGAACCCGACAGTCCTCGCGCTCATCGAGCTGCCTAAGAGCCTCAGCCATCGACGATGGCGGATCGCCGATATTGCCGCCAAGCCCGAGCGTTGCGACCTCAAACGTCTTTTCAGGCGAAATGCTCAACACGCACCTCCGCATAATCCAGAATGCCGGGAATCGGCACGCTCGGCTTGCGCACGGCGATTTCCACCCGGCGGATCTGGGGCGTCCAGGCGCAGAGCGCCTTGGCGACGTCCTTGGCGAGCGTCTCGATGAGATTGCGGCGGCTTTCCGTCACCACCTTCTCGACGATCTCGTAGGCGATGCCGTAATGCACCGTGCTTTCGACATCGTCGTTTTCAAGCGCCTCGTCGGCCTCCACGTCCATGATGACGTCGATGAAGAAACGCTGGCCGAGCGTGGCCTCCTGCTCGAAGGCACCGTGCCTGGCATAAAAGGCACAGTTCTTCAGCGTGATCGTATAGGTCGCCATCAGGGGCCCTTTCTTTCGTCATGAGCGGAGGCTGCGGCGAGAACCGCGTCGGCCATCGCCAGCGCATCGCGGTTGGCGGCAACATTGTGAACGCGGAAGATCGAAGCGCCAGCAAGGCGCAGGATAGCCGTGGTCGCCGCGGTGCCGACGTCGCGCTCGTCAGCCTTGTCCCGGCCCGTGACAGCGCCGATGAAACGTTTTCGCGACGTGCCGGCCAGCAGCGGGAAGCCGAGCCGATGCAGTTCTGCGAACCGCGCCATCAGTTCCATGTCCTCATCGCGGTCCTTGGCGAAGCCGAATCCCGGATCGAGCACGATCGCCTCATCGGAAATACCGGCGGCGCGGGCGATCTCGAGCGATTGCCGCAGGAAGAACTCCTGGTCGGCGATCCGGTCGGGGCGCTTTTCGCGGCCCCGGCCGGTATGCATGATGCAGATGCCGGCAGAGGTCTGGGCCGTAACGGTTGCGATTTCCGGTTCGCGCTGCAGGCCGTGGACGTCATTGATGATGTGGGCACCCGCCGCCATCGCCAGGCGGGCGGTTTCCGCCCTGTAGGTATCGATCGAGATCAGCGCGTCCGTCTCGGCGATCAACTTCTCGATTACCGGCAGGACCCGGTCCTGCTCTTCCGCCGCCGCCACCTCGGCGGCACCCGGCCTCGTCGATCGCCGCCGATATCGAGAATATCGGCGCCGTCGCGGACGCAGGAAACCGCATGGGCCACCGCCGCATCGACGTTTGCGTATCTTCCGCCATCGGAAAAGGAATCAGGCGTGATGTTGACGATCGCCATAATCTGGCCTTTGCGGCCCAGTTCAAGGGTACGGCCGCGCCCGACACGCCAGATGCTGTTGCGCTGCGATATCACCGGCTGGCCATCTGTCGAAGGGTAACGCAAAATTTGATGCCTTTGTGTTGCGCTCAGGCTGGCTATGCCCCAAGGTCCCCATAAGTTCAACGTCGCAGGCCATAGAATGTTCTCCATGCGCAGAGTCCACCGGTTTTTCGGTGTCTTTCTTCTCCTCTGCGCGATCCCTGCGACGGCCATGGCAGAACCGATCATCAACAAGACCTATTCCTATTTCCGGATCGGCGGCCGTACGGCCGAGGACCTCGACAAGGAACTGGAAAACCGAGGCCCTCTCACCCGCGGAACCGGTCATCGCCATCCGGGCGCGACCGAAATCAAGTTCGGCGGCGACGTCACCTATGTGGAAAGCGGTGGCCGCTGCTCCGTCGGCGGCGCACGGGTGACGCTTCGCACCCACATCATCCTGCCCCGCTGGGCAATCGCGGCCGTGCCACGGCCGAACTCGGCTTCATCTGGGATACGTTGTCGAAGGACATCAAGCGCCACGAGGAGCGGCATGCGGAAATAGCCCGCAACCATGCGCGCCACTCGAACGGGAACTGCTTGGCCTTCCCGCCGGCAGAAGCTGCGACGCGCTTGAAAAGCAGGTGGCCGAGACGACTCGCCGCGTTCTTGAGACGCACGATCGCGAACAACTGCGATCTGACCAGATCGAGGCGGCCAATTTCGACGCGCGGATGATGCGGCTGCTGCAGTATCGGATGAAACGATCTGCCGATTAGTCCCGCTTGTTTGGTGAATCAGCCCGGCCAACCGCGGCAAAGCTTTTGCCAGGCTTGCGTCATCCCCGTCAATGACGGGTGATTTATGGTGATAGTCTAAAATACAAATCTCGGATATAACCTAAGACATAGCTTACCTACCGACGCTTCGAAAAACGAAGCAGATGACGTAGATAGCCGCAGGATCAGCGTACCTTTCCGGTCTTCGGACCGATGTGTCGGACGCGGTTGTTCAGGTGTTCCTGAGTCTTGGTTCCAGTGTTTAGTTCTCCTGGCGCGTCTTCAAGCCGCAGGTGTTTCCTCCTCCCCTGCTGGTGATGCGCCCGCCTTGCCTCGCTCGCCGCTTTTGCGGAGCGAGGCTTTTTTGCGCGCAAAACAGCCGATCGAAAAGGCGAATCAGGCCTGGCGCTCGGGCACGTTGACCACGAGCCCGTCGAGATCCGCCTTGACCTTGATCTGACAGGAAAGACGTGAGTTCGGCTTCACCTCGAAGGCGAAGTCGAGCATGTCTTCTTCCATGGGTGCCGGCGGGCCGACCTTTTCGGTCCAGGCCTCGTCGACATAGACATGACAGGTGGCACAGGCGCAGGCACCGCCGCATTCGGCCTCGATGCCCGGGACGGAATTGCGAACCGCATTCTCCATAACGGTGGAGCCTGGCTCGGCTTCGATATCGAAGCGTGTTCCGTCGAAGGCAACGATGGTCAGTTTCGTCATGATAGGGAAATCCGGGATGTTGAAGGGTCAGGGCACACTATTTAAGCGCGCTGTCTTCCGATAAAACCCCGGCACAGTCAACATTTTCGGGCGTCGCCGGCTGTTCAATCGGCGCCTTGCCGACGTGATCGCCGAATCGCCTCAGCGGCAGAGCTTGTTGATGAAGTTCTCGGCCTCGACGACGGCGGCAGCGACAGCCGCCCGCAACGAGGCGTCGGAACCGTTTTCCTCAACACGCTCGGCAGCAGCCGAAACCTTGAAAGCGCCCACGGCGCCGGCCGCGCCCTTCAGGCGGTGCGCAGCCGCGGTGACATAGGCACTATCGGCGCTTGCCATGTCATGCAGCGCGCGACGCGCCTGGCGGGCGAACATCTGGAGCACTTCGACTTCGAGGCTCTTGTCACCCATGGTCTGGGTCGCAAGATGGACGAGATCGATCGGACGGGACTGCGAAGGGCAAGCGCCCCGCAGCGTTTCTGGTGCCTCGAACGCGATACTGACGGCTGCCATTGCCATGAACCTGTTTTCCCTGTTGTTCTTCTGATAATGTCCCGAATTGTGCGGGGCAATCGCAGCTATCCCGTTAAATTCCGGCACAATCTGGGCCGGTTTCTGCGCATATGGTTAATTTCCGCTAAGCCCTCGGGATTTTAGGACTTTTGCATCTTCGCATGGTTTAAATTCTGTTAACAACATTCTCCGCTATCATTCGAAGGCAGGCGTCATAATTGTGCAGAGTGGCCGAATGTGCCACTACAATACGCCTAAGGTGGCGGGGAATATCGTCCTTTTGCCCCGGATGGTAGGTTGGTAAGCTTTCATTATCATCCGTTTGAAAGAACGGCCGTCCGACTTGAAAATGAATAGGAAACTTGAGTTCCGTTTGCGGATCGAGAGTTTTCCGGCAGGCAGCGTTCCATCTGTCGGTCTGCGGGCGGCAGCGCTTCAGATGGGATTTGCCGGGCGAGTATGTAACGAGGCGTAACCGCATGGCAAAGAACCCTAGCAGCGAGTCGGTCGATGAGACGGCGTTCCAGGCGTTGGAAGATGCCCTAAAAATCAATTTCAACGATGAGCAGTCGCGCCCCAGATCAGTGCCCCATGCCTCGGAGGCAAGAGTGTCAGACACTACCAAACCGCGTCAGACCCAATATCAGGACGATGCCGCCGAATCATACAGATCGGCCGCCACTGAAACCGCTGCCAAGTCTCCCACATTCCAGCCCGCCAACGATGCGGGCAAGCGCAGTTCGACGGCGATCCTGCGGACGCTGGAAGGCGGCGCGATGCGCTCGTCGATCCGCAACGCGGTGATCGTCTCGATCCTCTGGGCCGTGGGCGGTATCGCGCTCGGGCAGATGATCTACGGCAACCAGGCTCTGGCAGATCACTTCGGTCGAAGGCGTACTCGCCGCACCCGGCATCGTCGCGCTCGCCGTCTGCATCCTCATCCCGATCATGCTGTTCTTCGCATTCGCGATCATGATGGCCCGCGCTCAGGACCTGAGGACCGCCGCCCGCTCGATGGCCGAGGTTGCGCTTCGCCTGTCCGATCCGGAAACCGTCGCATCCGAACGGATCATGAGCGTCGGCCAGGCCGTGCGTCGCGAAGTCTCTGCAATGAACGAAGGCATCGAGCGCACCATCGCCCGTGCCGCCGAACTCGAAACGCTCGTGCATTCGGAAGTGAATGCGCTGGAGCGGAGCTTTACCGACAACGAACTGCGCGTTCGCGGCCTTGTCCACGAACTCGGCGCCGAACGGGACGCGATCGTCAACCACGCAGAGCGCATCCGCTCGTCGATCGCCGGCGCCCATGACCAGGCTCAAGGAAGAGCTGTCTCTCGCCACCGAAGAAATCTCGATCCGCCTGGCCACCTCGGGCGAAGCCTTTGCCTCGATGATCGAGACGCGCGGCGCGGCGCTGATGGAGAAGTCCAACGCCGCCGGCGAAGCACTCGGCAGCCTGCTGACGACCAAGACCGAGAACCTGCTGCAGACGCTCAACTCCTCCGGCTTCGCGCTCGCCCACGAGTTCGACGAGCGGATGGAAGCAATCAACACCGTGCTGTCGCAGCGCGGCCAGGCGCTCCTCAATGAATTCCAGACGCGTGCCTCCTCGCTCGACGCCAATACCGAAAAGCTCAACGCAGCGCTTGCGGACCGCACTCGCCAGCTGAACGAGACGCTCCTTGCCCGGACCCGGGAAATCACCGACGGACTTTCCGAAAGCGAACAGACGCTCACCGGTTCGCTCGGCGGCATCCTTGCGGCTCTCAACAGTTCGCTCGAAGAAAAGAGCTCGTCCTTCCGCCAGAGCCTGCAAAGCACGGTCGAAGACGTCGTCCTCGACCTCGACATGCGCTCCGGCTTCTTCGAAGAGCGCCTGCAGACGACCGTCGGCCTGCTCAGCACGACGTTCGACGACAGCATTTCGCAGTTCACCTCCGCCTTCGACCAGCGCGCCGGCACGCTCGACAGCAAGCTGATGGACAGCCTTGCCCGCATCAACGAGACCGTCGCCAGCGGTTCGGATGCGATCGAGAACATCCTCTCGTCCAGCGTCGAGCGCATCAGTTCCTCGCTGACCGACCAGTCGCTTGCACTGGAGACGACGCTCGGCACCGGTCAGGAAATGCTGGATGCGATGCTCGGAAGCCGCTCGCGCGAACTTTCGGACGCCTTGTCTGCCCGCAGCAGCGAGATCCAGGATACGCTGGCCTCCCGCGCCACCGAAATCCAGGATGCGCTCGTTACCCACACCGGCGAACTGCAGGATGTCCTCGGGTCAAGGACCATCGAGCTTCGGGACGTGCTCGGAACACGCACCAACGAACTGCAATCCGTGCTCGTCTCTCGCACCGAGGAGCTTCAGGAAGCACTCGGAGCGCGCACCAGCGAATTCCAGGACGTGATCGCCGCGCGCACCGGCGAACTTCACGACGCGCTCGAAACACGCACCGGCGAACTCCAGTCCGTACTGACATCGGGCACCGGCTCGCTTCACGAAACGCTCGGCGCGCGGACCACCGAACTCCAGGACGTGTTGACCACCCGCACCGGCGAGCTTCAGAACGTACTGGCTTCAGGCAGCGGCGAACTCCAGGATGTCATCGGCGCTCGCACCAGCGAGCTTCAGGAAGCGCTTGCGTCGCGTACCGGTGAACTCAAGGACGTGTTCGCGTCCGGAACCGGCGAACTTCATGCGGGCTTTGCGAGCGCGCATCAGAACATCGAGGCGACGCTCGTCGAGCGCAGCAGCAGCCTGCTCAGCACGCTTTCGGAAAACCAGTCCAAGTTCGAACAGAGCCTGGCAATCCGTTCCGGCGCCATCATCGCGGCACTTTCCGGCAGCCACGACCATCTGACCGAGGTGTTGAGCCAGAAGTCCACCGCGATCGAAACGCTGATGGCCGGTGCCCCGGAGCGCCTCGCCGGCATGTTCGACGAAAAGTCGGAGCAGATTTCCCGTACGCTCATTGCGAGCGAACAGCGGATCGGCAGCGAGCTTGGCCGACGCGCCTCCGAAATGGAAACGTCGCTCGATGCCAATCGCGAGCGGATCTCGGAAATCCTCGAGGACAAGTCGATGGAAATCGCCACCTCCTTCGCGCTCGGTGAGGATCGCCTCGCCGGCATGCTGGAGGAGAAGTCGGACTCCATCACCCGCGCGCTTTCGGAAACCGAACAGCGCATGAGCGGCGACCTTGCCCGCCGCACCTCCGAAATCAATGAGGCGCTGGGTGTCAACCGCGACAGGCTCGCGGAAATCCTCGACGATAAGTCGATGGAAATCGCCACCTCCTTCGCGCTCGGTGAAGACCGCCTCGCCAGCATGCTGGACGAGAAATCGACGGCGATCGCCAACACCTTCATCGATGCCGACGTTCGTATCGAGCAGTCCTTCACGTCCCGGGCGGAAGCGATCCGCAACGCCTATGCGAACAACCACTCAATCTCGACGTATCGCTCGAGAACCGCACGGCCGAACTTGCGCGCATTCTCGAAAGCGGCGGTGATCGGCTCGAGCAGGCAGTCGGCGGCGCAAGCGGCCGCATCGAAACGGTGCTCACAAGCGGCGCACAGCGCTTCGAAACGGGCATGGCGGATGGACTGGAGCGCGTGGAAGCCGTTCTCGGCTCGACCCAGGAGCGGATCGCCGCGACCATCGGTCTCGGTCATCAGCAGCTGGAGACGACGCTCGGCTCCGGTTACGAACAGATCCGCGACACCCTGGAAGAACGCACCAATTCGATCGCGACCACGCTCGGCGATGCGCAGAGCCAGATCGGAACCCTGATGCAGGATCAGGTGACGTCGCTCGGCACCACGGTTGCCGCCAGTGCCGGAATGCTGGAAATGTCGCTCGAAACCCAGCAGAACGCTCTGCGCGGTGCTATCGACACGGCAAGCCAGTCTCTCGAAGAACGTCTACGCGACAATGTCGGCACGCTCGCCGTCAGGCTTTCCGATGCCGCCAGCGAGATCGGCCGCTCGGCCGACGCCTTCTCCAACCGCATCCGCCAGACGGTCGGCGGCGTTCAGGGCGCACTCGAGGAAACCGGCAGCCGCATCGAATCGACGTTCGGCGGGCTCGAAGGCCGCATCCGCGGCGAGATCCTCGAGGCAGCTCAGGCTCGTCGATGAGGCCGGTACCAATCTCTCCGCGACGCTCACCAACCGCACGGCCGACCTGGAACGCGTCGCCACCGAGGCCTCGGACCGCATTACCGAGACCATGGACGGCCGCACTGCCCGGATCGAGGAGCGCCTCGGCACGATCGACCGCGCGCTGACGATCGGTCTCGACAACGTTACCAAGACGATCGAAAGCAAGGCCGTCGGCCTCGCCTCGACGCTGCGCGAAGCCGTCGGCGC
This sequence comes from Neorhizobium sp. EC2-8, assembly GCA_045291535.1. Taxonomy (GTDB): domain Bacteria; phylum Pseudomonadota; class Alphaproteobacteria; order Rhizobiales; family Rhizobiaceae; genus Neorhizobium. Next base: position 1,143,742 of record CP147996.1, read on the forward strand.
TGCGGCCCAGAGCATGGACAGCGAAGCCACCCGCTCCGCCGAAGTGCTGGCTCGCGCCGGTGCCGAGTTCACCGAGGAACTGACCAACCGCAACGCCGAATTCACCAAGGCGATCGAAGAACGTTCGACCCAGATCGTCGGCCGGATCTCGAAACCCAGAACCGGCTTGCCGGCCAGGCCGCAACCGTGGCGCTCGCCTTCTCGGAAGCCGGCAATGCGATCGTCCACAAGGTCGCGGAAGCCGACAGCCTGGTGAAGCGCCAGGTCACGGCAATCTCCGAGGCACTGGACGAGGCGCAGAAGGCGCTCGACTCGCGCGGCGACGGCATCCGTACCACGCTCGCCGATACCGCAAACCAGCTCGACACCGCCATGGACGCCGTCGATCGTGCACTTGCGGCACGCGGCGACGCCATCCACACGGCCCTCGAAGCCCGCGCCCGCGATCTGAACTCCATGCTTGCCGGCCGCTCGACTGAACTGACGCGCCTTCTCGACGAAAAGGCGAGGCCGATGGTCGAGGAATATGCCGCGGCCGGCCGCACCGCTATCGAGCAGATGACGACCGCCGCGCAGCAGGGTGCAGAACGGCTCTCCGCCGTGGCACAGGAAACGACCGCACGGCTCTCGTCTGCAGCGGATGAGACGACCGCGCGGCTTTCTTCCGCAGCGGAAGAGACCACCACCCGGCTTTCCTCCGCGACGGAAGAATCGACGGCGCGGATCCGCAACGAAAATTCGGCTCTCGTCGATGCGATCGCCGCACGGACCAACGAGACACTCGCTGCCATCACCCAGCGGACCGAAAGTGCCGCCGGCGCGATGCGCCATGTCGAACAGGGCCTGTCGGCCAGCGTCAACAGCCTCATCGACAGACTGGCGGAAAGCAATTCGAGCATTTCCGCAACCGTCCAGGAGTCGGCGAAGGAACTCGGCAGCACGGCCGATGCCGTCGCCCACCATCTTTCGGAGGCCGACCGCAAGCTCAGCGCCACCGCCAACCGGTTCGTGCAGTCGGCGACCCACTCCGCCGATATCGTGTCCGGCTCGACCCGCATGCTTGAAGACAATATCGGCCGCATGTCCGATGTCTTCGGGAACACGCTCGATCAGGTCAGCAGCCTCGTTGGCCGCTTCGACGACCATTCGCGCGTGCTGGCCGAAGCAGCCGAACTTCTCGGCGCCGCCCAGTCCAATCTCGTCAGCACGCTGGACGAACGACAGAACGCGCTTCGCAACCTGTCCACCGGCCTCGTCAAGCGTTCCGAAGAAATCGAGACGACGATGCGCAGCCTGACGACCCTCGTCGATGGCGCTTTCGAACGGGCGGAAGAACGCTCTCTGCAGGTCGGCTCCAGACTTCGCGAAAGCCTGCATGCCTCGTTCGCCGATATCGGTCGCACGCTCGGGGAAACCCAGCACCGTGCCGAAGTCACCGCGGACGCAATGCGCGAAGCCCTGATCAGCGCCGGCAGCGACGCCAATCACGCGATCGAGACGACACTCTCCGACGCCGAGAAGCGCACCCGCGATCTATCCGAGCGGATGCGCGGCAGCATTTCGCAGTCGCTGAGCGACGTCGAGCAGCTGCTGTCGGATGCGACGACCCGCTCGGGCAGTGCCGCCGAACAGCTGCGGGAGACGCTGCGGAATCGGTCGAGGAAGCCATCAACCGCTTCTCCGGCGCAACCGACGAAATCCGCCGCTCGGCGCAGGATATTCGCCGCGAACTTGATACGACCCGCACCGAGCTCAAGCGTGGCGCCTTCGACCTGCCGGAAGAAGCCAAGGAAAGTGCTGCCGCCATGCGGCGTGCCGTCGCCGAGCAGATCAAGGCACTGCAGGATATCTCGGCGCTGGTCGGACGTTCGACGCAGAATTTCGAGATCTCGGAGGCTTCGGCACCGCGTCCGGCGCCTGCTCCCGCTCCGCAGCCCGCCCCTCCGCGCCCGCAGCCGCAGCCCGCTGCCGTTGCCATCCCGCAGCCTGCGCCGCCTGCGCCCCGCACCGATCCCTATGCCGGAAACGCGCTGCGCGGCACGCTGCCGCTCGACCGCCCGGCCCAGGCGCCCGTCGCCCGCGCACCGGAACCGGCACCGCGCGGCACGGACGGCGGCTGGATCAGCGACCTGCTGCGCGGCGCCTCGCGTGACGAGTTTGCCGAGACGCCGGCCGCCGCACCCCGCCAGCAGCCGCAGCCGGCACCACGTGCGGCCGAACCGGCCCCGCTCCGCGCAGCGGCAACGGTGACAACCGCAACCCGCGCCACATGGTGGAATCGCTGAACTCGCTGTCGGTCGATATCGCCCGCGCCATCGACCACGACGCCTCGGTCGATCTGTGGCGGCGCTACCAGCGCGGCGAGCGCGACGTCTTTACCCGTCGCCTCTACACGCTGAAGGGCCAGCAGACCTTCGACGAGATCAAGCGCAAGTATGACCGCGAACCGGAATTCCGCACCGCCGTCGATCGCTATATCGCCGATTTCGAAAAGCTGCTCGCCGACGTCGCCCGCACCGACCGCGACAAGACGGTCACTCAGAGCTACCTCACCTCGGATACGGGCAAGGTCTACACGATGCTGGCCCACGCCGCCGGCCGGTTCAACTAAGAACCGGATCGGAATACGAACACAAAAGGCCGCCTTTCGAGGCGGCCTTTTTGTTTGGTGGATCGATGCACGGTCCCAGAGCTTGGGTCGCCTCCAACTCGCCGAGCCTTCAGGAACCCGGAAGGCCGATACGCCGGACGGCTCCAGGTGGCCGGCCCGTCCCGGTATACGATATATTTCATTCCTTCCGGCATCGCGCCCAGAAGGGACCGCAAAGGCCGAGGCTTCAAGTCAAACGCATTCAGATTATCGGGCGTCGGCAACACCCACCGAAACTCCAGATCGGTTTCGCCGTCGCAGCTGTGATGGATGATCTCATGCTCGTCGATAGAAGCGGCCATGAAAGTTCCGCCTCGAAATAGAAGCCGATCTCGTGGGTTTTCCGTCCTCCGAGCTCGAAGAAGTTTTCGATCACGACGCGGAGAGGCCCGATGCGGGCTCCGCAGCCGATTTCCTCTTCGATCTCACGCGCCAGCGCCTCGGCCCCGACTCGTGCGGTTCGACACGTCCGCCCCGCAGCGCCCTGAAAGGGCCGCTCACGGCACGATGGATCAGGATATGGCCGGTGAGACCAGATCAGCGCTCGCCCGGAACTGAAAACGGGAAGAGACGTGATAGAGGACGATCATCGTTCGGACATCGTCGCGCATGGCTTTACCGCCGGCTTTTGGGGCCGACGTTCCCAACGCTCACCGGTTCAGACATATCCGCGGGCGACAGCCGCGCCGATGCGGGCCTAATGCCCACCTACCACGGCCGCTTCGCGCGTATCACATCGACTTCAGCGACCAATCGACGATCTGGGCGCCGACCTTGGCAAAGGCGCGGTCGAGGGCTTCGATGAAATGGCGGTTCTCGGTGCCCGAGACTGTTGCGGTCGCCTTGAACACGCTCTGGGCGCGCACCGTTCCGTTGCGGTCGTTGAGGATTTTTGCCGAGATCTCGACATTGGCGAGCCGCGGGCTGCCGGCGGTCACCTCGAAGGCGCGGATATCGGTCACGACCTGATAGTCGATCGCAAGGCCCTGCCCCGGCTTGCCGACGCCGCCGAGGCGGCCGGAGTTTTCAAAGGCTTCCACCAGCTTCGACTGGACGAGCGCCGGCAGGCGGTCGCCCCAGCGGAATCGGCCAGATACTGGATTTCGGAAGGCGAGACGCGCACCACGACCTGTTCGCTGTTCAGCAATTTCAGCGCCGTCGGCTCGGGCACAAGGATCTGCCGGTTGCGGGCGGAAACGCCCTGGCCGGATGGTGTGATCGACAGGTCGAACGTATCGTTGTTCGCCTTGCTGCCGCAGCCGCTCACCAGAGCCGCAATCAGCGGCAGGACAAGCAGAGTCGAGGCGCGGGTCGCCGCACGTCGCATCAGGAACTCCGAACCGGTCATCAAAACCCCACTGTCAAACACTGCAAACACCGCGCTTACCGCCGCGTCCTGCCGTTATATTCTTTCACCGTCTCGCCGCCGAAGATCAGCCGCTGCGGATTCTGGTCGAAATTGTTGATCGTCTGGTCCAGCGATTGCACCGTGCGGCGCGCGTCGTTGACCAGCGTCTGGATGTCCCTCAGACCGCTTGCCGAGAACCGCGACAGATTGTCGGCAATCGGCCCGACCCGCGCATTGATGTTGTCGGCCACGGTGCGGAAGGATTCGAGCGTCTTGCGCGCCTCGACAAACAGGCCCTGCGAGTCGTCGCTCGACACCAGTCCGTCCACCTTGGCAAGAATGCCATCGACACGGCTCGAGGCGTCGTTGAGCTTCTTCGCCAGATCGGTGAAATCGCCGATGGCGCGGTCGATATCGTCCTTCCGGTGGGCGAAGTTATCGACCACGCTTCGGGCCGAACCGATGGTCTGGCGGGCATCCTCGGAAGCTGCGGTGATATTGCGGATCGTCGTCGCGACCTGATCGGTATTGACCGCGCTCAGCACGCCATCGGCACGCCTCATAAGGGTCTGGGCGTCGGAACCAACCTTTTCGAAATTGGCGGCAGCGTTTCTGACATTGGTCACCACGTCGTCGAATTTATCCGAGGCGATGGCGATATTGCGGGTGGCGCGCTCGGTATTGGAGACGACGGCATTGATCTTTTCCGCGTCGATCGCCTTCACGAGCCGTTCGGCTGCGGCAAGGGTGGAGTTCAGCGTTCCCGAAACGCGGTCAATCGTCCCCGAAAGCGTCGATAGGCTGTTCAGGAACTTGTCGATGCTGTCGGAATTCTGGGCAAGCGCCGACGTGAAGGTCTCGACATTGCGGATGGTCTGGGTCAGCGGACCTCGCGCGTCGGCGACGAAACCCTGGATATCGCCGATCGCATCGTCGGCCCGATCGAGAATCTTGTCGGCGGTGGCCAGCAGATTGGTGACGCTCGACTGCTCGGCGATCAACACCGCCGGCCGGCCGTTCTCGATCGACTTCTGGAGGATATTTTCCTCGCCCTTGGCGCCGCCGGAAAGCTCGATATAGGCCGCACCCGTCAGGCCCTGCACTTCAAGCGCCGCCTGGGTGGATTGGTAGACCGGCGCATCGGCCCGCACTTCGGTGAACGCGATCGAGTAACGCGGATCGTCCGGATCGATGGTGAGGCTGCGAACCGATCCGACCGGAATGCCGTTGAAGCGAACCGGCGAGCCGACCGACAAGCCGTTCGCCGAGCCCGGGATACGATCGCCAATTCGGCCGTCGGTCCACCGCGGCCGGACTGCGCCATCCAATATACGAAGCCGAAAGCGGCAGCGATCACCAGCAAGGTGAAGAAACCGACAAGGGCGTAATTGGCTCTGGTTTCCATAGGTTAGGTCACTCTTCTACTTCTGCCGCAGGCTGCTTTTCTTGGACCACGACTGACCGCGCCCGCTTGCCGCGGAAATAGGACTGTACCCATGGATCATCATAGGCAAACATATCCTCTAGCGTACCTTCGACCAAGACCCGTTTCTCGCCAAGCACAGCTATTCGGTCGCAAACCGAGAAAAGGCTGTCGAGGTCGTGCGTCACCATGTAGACCGTCAACCCCAGCGTATCGCGCAGCCTCGCAATCAACGCATCGAAGTCGGCTGCGCCGATCGGATCGAGGCCGGAGGTCGGCTCGTCGAGGAAGACGAGATCGGGATCGAGGGACAGGGCACGCGCCAGCGCCGCGCGCTTGATCATGCCGCCGGACAGTTCGGACGGATATTTGTCGGCTGCGTCAGGCGGCAGGCCGACCATCTCGATCTTCAGATAAGCGAGCTCGTCCATCAGCGACTGCGGCAGGTCGAGATATTCGCGCATCGGCAGCTGGATATTTTCCTTCACCGTCAGGGCCGAGAACAGCGCGCCGTGCTGGAAGAGAACGCCGAGGCGCGTATCGAGGCCCATGCGCTCGTTTTCCGAGACTGCATCGTAATCGGCGCCGAGAATGTGGATGGTGCCGGAGCGGTGCGGCAGCAGGCCAAGCACGGTGCGCATCAGCACAGACTTGCCCGTGCCGGAAGCACCGACAAAACCCAGGATCTCGCCGCGATAGATATCGAGGTTCAGGTGGTCGAGCACCAGCTTGTCGCCGAAACCGACCGTCAGGTCGCGCACCGACAGCACCACCTGCCGGCCGTTCGCCTTGTCCTTCATCCCGGTCTGCGGTGCTTCTTCCACATCGGTCTCCATCAGAAATCGATCGCGGAATAGAAGAGGGCGAACATCGCATCCATGAAGATGACGGCGAAGATCGATTTCACCACCGAGGTGGTGACGTGCTGGCCGAGTGATTCGGCGCTGCCGCCGACCTTCATGCCCTCGACAGCGGCGACTATCCCGATCGCGAGCGCCATGAACGGCGCCTTGATCATGCCGGAGGCGACGGATGTATGGTCGATCGCTTCATGAAGGCGCGACAGATAGGTGTCGAAGGTGATGCCGGAATAGGCAAGGGCCACGACGGCGGCCCCGAACAACGCCGAAAAATTGGCAATGATCGTCAGGAGCGGCAGCGCCACGGTCAGGGCCACGAGGCGCGGGAAGATCAGCACGCCGACCGGATTGAGGCCGATCACCGTCAATGCGTCGATCTCCTCGCGCATCTTCATCGAGCCGATCTCGGCGGTGATGGCGCTGCCCGAACGGCCGGCGATCATGATCGCCGTCAGGAGCACGCCGATCTCTCGAAGCTGCAGGATGCCGACGAGGTCGACGACGAAGATTTCGGCCCCGAAGTAGCGCAGCTGGAAGGCGCCCTGCTGGGCGATGATCGCGCCGATCAGGAAGGACATCAGCACGATGATCGGCACGGCGCGCACGCCCATGCGATCGATATGGGTGACGACCGAGGCCGGCGAGACACCGGCGCCACGGCCCAACTTCATCTGCGCGCCGCGGACCGCCGATCCCAGAATGTGCATGGCCGCATAGAAATCGCCGCCGAGCGAAACCATCACTTCGCCGATCGGCGCAAACAGCCGCTCGAACAGGTTTCCTTGGCTCCATTGCCCGCCGGCGGCGCAGGAGTATGTTCGGGCAAGACGCCGATCACTCGCGGATCGGGCCTTCGCCGCCAACCAGGGCAGGTTCCCCGCCCTGCCCGCCCTTGGCGGTCATCAGCCTGCGGATCAGCCAGGCGCCGGCGGTATCGACGCCGGTTATGCCGGAGAGATCGATCTCGACCCTTCCCTGGCTCCTGGCCTGCTCGAACCGCTCGAATTCCTTCAGCACCGGCCCGATCGTCGGGCCACGCCAGTCGCCGGCCAGCACGTATCGTTCACCGCCGTCGCCGGGCATATTTTCGGCCTTGATTTCGGCTGGCTGGAACGTCACGTGTTTCTTTCGCGCTTCAGGCTTGTCAGAAGTTTCAATATCATGCGGTTGATCGCACTTTCGAGACCGGCAATATAGCCACCTCATAGGGATTTGCCATAAACGGGACGCGTAAAACCATGAGCCGTCACCTCCAAGCCACAATAGAAACCTTTCCGATCGCCGGTTCCTTCACGATTTCCCGCGGTTCCAAGACAGAGGCGGAAGTCGTCACCTGCAGCGTCAGCGAGAACGGCTTTTCCGGACGCGGCGAATGCGTGCCTTACAGGCGTTATGGCGAAAGCCTGGAGGGCGTGATGGAGGACATCGAATCGGTCGCCGATGCAATCCGCGCCGGTCTCATACGCGAAGAACTGCAGAGGCGGATGAAGCCGGGTGCGGCGCGCAACGCCGTCGATTGCGCTCTCTGGGACCTCGAGGCAAAGCTGAGCGGACAGCGTGTTGCCGATATCATCGGCGCCGCCAGCCGGAAACCCTTCGTCACGGCCTTCACCCTGTCGCTCGGCGAACCGGAGGCCATGGCAGCCGAAGCGGCCCGGAACGCGCAACGCCCGCTTCTTAAAATCAAGCTCGGGACGGACAATGACGAGGCCCGATTGAGGGCCGTTCGCGACGCCGCGCCGGCAGCGCGGATCATCGTCGATGCCAACGAAGGATGGACGGAGGAAAACCTCGCCCGCCATATGGCGATCGCCGCCGAAACGAACGTGTCGCTGATCGAACAGCCGTTACCGGCAGGCCGGGATGCGGCGCTCGCCCACATCCGTCGCCTCGTCTCCGTCTGCGCCGATGAAAGCGTGCATGCCACGGAAGACCTGGCAGGCCTCCGCGACCGCTACGACGCGGTCAACATCAAACTCGACAAGACCGGCGGGCTCACCGAGGCGCTGGCGGCGAAAGCGGAGGCGCAGCGGCTCGGATTTGCGGTGATGATCGGCTGCATGGTCGGTACCTCGCTCGCCATGGCGCCGGCCGTGCTGCTTGCCCAGGATGCGGACTATGCGGATCTCGACGGGCCGCTGCTGCTTGCCCGCGACCGGCCGGACGGGCTGCGTTACGAAGGTTCCCTCGTCTATCCGCCGGAAGCGACCCTCTGGGGCTGAAGTTTTGCCGCAAGCGCGATAATCGACAGGCCGACAAGCGCCAGGACGGACATGGCAACGTAGCTCGTCAGGCCGAACTGGCGATAGAGCACCCCGGAAAGCACCGTCGATAGCGCCAGGAAAACGCCGTTGTAAAATACATAGGCGCCCTGCATCGAGGCTTCCTGGTCCTCGCGCACCGCCTCGACCAGCCGGTGCTGGATGCCGATATGCACAAACGCGAAGGTGAACGCATGGGTCGCCTGCAGCGCCAGATATCCCCAGAAATCCAGCGGCATCGGAAACAGCGTCCAGCGCAGCACCGCCACGGCACAACCTATCCGCATCAGCGTCCAGGGAGAAACCCTCCGGGCGATCCAGCCGGCGGCAAAAAGACCAGGATCTCCGACACGACTGCGGCACTCCACAGCACGCCGATCGAGCCGTTCGAAAAGCCGATCTGCTGCCAGTGGATCGTGCCGAACGTATAGAACATGCCGTGGCCCGCCTGCGCGACCGACGCGCCGATCATCAGCACATGCAGGTCCAGACGCCTGAGCGAGCTGGATTGAGGCGTCCGATCCATATCCGGCCGCAAAACCGCCCGGCCGAGCTTGGGTGCCGCAAAGGCGACAGCAACGGTCAGGAGAAAGCCGACCGCCATGGCCGACGGAATGGCTTGCAAACCCCAGAAGCCGCGCAATTCGCCGACGAAAAGCGTCACGGCCACGAAACCGACCGACCCCCAGACTCGCATCGAGCCGTATTGGAAGCCCCAGCGCCGGACCCCGCTGACGGCGATCGATTCGACGATCGGCGCATAGGGTGCGAAAACTGCGGCCTGAACGGCGACGACGATCAGAACCGGCCAGAAATCATGCGTGAAGAACATGGCGAATGCGGTCAGCAGCGACAGGGCGCCGGACCAGGCGAGCATCAGGGTTCGTTCCGTCATGCGGTCCGCAAGCAGGCCCGCCACCGGGGCCGCGGCCACGCGCAGGAAAAGCTGGGCCGCGAGCACGATGCCGATCTCGAATTCGGTAAAAGCCAGCCCGTCCAGCCAGACGGGCAGATAGGGCAGAATCACGCCATTGACCCCGAGCGGCGCCCCATAGGCAATCGCACAGCGCAACTGGAAGAACCGGGGCGCGGATTGCGCCGTATTTGAGGGAATCACGATTTCACGGGTGGGTTGCTGAAGTTTCAGCTTACCTAACACACACCCCTTGCCTGCCTATGGCAAGAAATCGCGGTCCGACCGGTCGATCCAGCTGTCGCAGGCCGCTCAGGCGGCCTGCATGTCCTCGACGGCTTTCGGCGCCGGCAAGGACTTGATCTCGGCCGTGGCGGCGATGTTCTGCCAGGAGATCATTTCCAGTGTGCCGTCGAAATTCTCGGCGATCGCCGTGCAGCTTTCCACCCAGTCGCCGGTATTGACGTAGTGGATACCGGCGATGTCCTCCATCACGGCGTGATGGATATGGCCGCAGATGACGCCATCGACATTGTTGCGACGGGCTTCGTCGGCGACGACCCGCTGGAACTCGCCGATGAAATTCACGGCGTGCTTGACCTGCAGCTTGGCCCAGGCGGAGAAGGACCAGTAGGGCATGCCGAGACGGCGGCGGATGGCGGCAAGGCCGATATTGATGACGATGGCCGCATCATAGGCCCAGTCGCCGAGATAGGCGAGCAGGCGGGCATTGCGGACCACAACGTCGAATTCGTCGCCATGCAGGACGAGATATTTCTTGCCGTCGGCCATTTCGTAGATTTCCCGTTCGGCGACTTCGATGCCGCCGAAATGGGTGCCCGGGAAGGAGCGCAGGAATTCGTCGTGGTTGCCGGGAATGTAGACGATGCGGGTGCCTTTGCGCGCCTTGCGCAGCAGCTTCTGGACCACGTCGTTGCAGCCCTGCGGCCAGTACCAGTTACGCTTCAGCCGCCAGCCATCGATGATGTCGCCGACCAGGAAAATGGTCTCCGCTTCATGATAGCGCAGGAAATCCAGGAGAAAATCCGTTCGGGCCGCCTTGGAGCCCAGGTGAACGTCCGAAATGAAGAGCGTTCTGAAATGCCTTGTATCCATCTCACCGGTCACGAAGTCGTCCTTTCGCTGCCGCTTCTACGGGCTTCAAAACCAGACTCGTGTTTCAGGATGATGACAGGGCTGCGAAAGGCCGGTTCGACGGCCCGATCAGCGATGTTCCAAATTCTGCCATGACCGCAAATTAGCTGCTGTCGCTTCTGGTCGATTGATGTAATGAGAGGTCTCTCCTTTCGACCCCTCAAAGACAAAACAAACAAGCCAGGAGGAACCATGAACGCGCAGGAAAAACCGAAGGCACCGACCATGCCGGTCAATGCCGATCTCGATGAACAGGCGCTGTTCTTCCACCGCTATCCGCGCCCCGGCAAGCTGGAGATCCAGGCGACCAAGCCGCTTGGCAACCAGCGCGATCTGGCGCTCGCCTATTCTCCGGGCGTCGCGGCACCGTGCCTGGCGATCCGCGACAATCCGGACATGGCGGCGGACTATACTGCCCGCGCCAATCTTGTCGCCGTCATCTCCAACGGCTCGGCCGTGCTTGGCCTCGGCAATATCGGCCCGCTGGCTTCGAAGCCGGTGATGGAAGGCAAGGCCGTTCTCTTCAAGAAATTCGCCGGCATCGACGTGTTCGATATCGAGATCGAAGCGCCCGGCATCGAGGCGATGGTCTCGACCGTCTCGGCGCTGGAGCCGACCTTCGGCGGCATCAACCTCGAAGACATCAAGTCGCCTGAATGTTTCGAAGTCGAACGGCGCCTGCGCGAAAAGATGAACATCCCCGTCTTCCACGACGACCAGCACGGCACTGCGATCATCGTCGCCGCAGCGATCCTGAACGGCCTGGAGCTCGCGGGCAAGAACATCGCCGATGTGAAGATCGTCACCTCGGGTGCCGGTGCTGCCGCACTCGCCTGCCTGCATCTCCTCGTCTCGCTCGGCGCGAAGAAGGAAAATATCTGGGTCCACGACATCGAAGGCCTCGTTTATGACGGGCGCAATACGCTGATGGACGAGTGGAAGGAAATCTACGCCCAGAAGTCCGACAAGCGTGTGCTGGCCGACAGCATCGGCGGTGCCGACGTGTTTCTCGGCCTTTCCGCCGCCGGCGTGCTGAAGCCCGAGCTCCTGGAGCAGATGGCCGAGAAGCCGCTGATCATGGCGCTTGCCAATCCCACGCCGGAAATCATGCCGGAGCTTGCTCGCGCTGCCCGTCCGGACGCGATGATCTGCACCGGCCGTTCGGACTTTCCGAACCAGGTCAACAACGTGCTGTGTTTCCCCTATATCTTCCGCGGCGCGCTCGATTGCGGCGCCCGGACGATCAACGAGGAAATGAAGATGGCGGCGGTCAAGGCGATCGCAGCTTTGGCCCGCGAGGAAGTTTCAGACGTCGCCGCACGCGCCTATTCCGGCGAGACGCCGATTTTTGGCGCAGACTATCTGATCCCCTCGCCCTTCGATCCGCGCCTCATCCTGCGCATCGCGCCGGCGGTTGCCAAGGCCGCCGCCGAGACCGGCGTCGCCTCCCGGCCGATCCAAGATTTCGAAGCCTATCTCGACCAGCTGAACCGCTTCGTCTGGCGCTCCGGCTTCGTGATGAAGCCGATCTTCAGCGCCGCCAAGGCGTCCGAAAAGAACCGCGTGATCTTCGCCGAGGGCGAGGACGAGCGGGTATTGCGCGCCGCCCAGGTTCTGCTCGAGGAAAAGACGGCAACGCCGATCCTGATCGGCCGTCCTTCCGTCATCGAGGCGCGACTGGCACGTTTCGGCATCCGCATCCGCCCGAATGTCGATTTCGCCGTGGTCAACCCGGAAGACGATCCGCGCTACCGCGACTATGTCGATGAATATTTCGCCCTGGTCGGCCGCGAAGGCATCAATCCGGAAGCGGCGCGCACCATCGTGCGCACCAACAACACGGTGATCGGTGCGCTCGCCGTCAAGCGCGGCGATGCGGATGCGCTGATCTGCGGCGTCGAAGGCCGTTACGACAAACATCTCAACGACGTGAACCAGATCATCGGCAAACGTCCGGACGTCTGCGCCTTCTCGGGCCTCAGCCTGGTGATCTCCCAGCGCGGCGCGATGTTCTTCACCGATACGTTCGTGAATTACAACCCCTCCGCGCAGGAGATCGCCGAGATCACCGTCCTTGCAGCCGAGGAAATCCGCCGGTTCGGCATCACGCCGAAGGCGGCGCTGATCTGCCATTCGAACTTCGGCTCGCGCGATTCCGAAAGCGCCCAGAAGATGCGCGCCGCCCTGAAGCTGGTGCGCGAGCGCGCGCCGGAGCTGGAAGTGGATGGCGAAATGCAGGGCGGCTCGGCGCTGTCGGAAATTGTGCGCAAGCGGGCCATGCCGAATAGCTCGCTCACCGGCGAAGCCAACCTGCTCGTCTTCCCGAACCTCGACGCGGCCAATATTTCGCTCGGGATCGTCCGCAACATGACGGACGCGCTGCATGTCGGGCCGATCCTGCTCGGCGCGGCCCAGCCGGCGCATATCCTGTCGTCCTCGGTCACGTCGCGCGGGGTGGTGAACATGGCGGCGCTCGCCGTCGTTGAAGCATCGCAGCCCAATCTGCAATTTCAATCTTAAATTGCAATTCACTTGATTTGAGCCTCACTCGAGGCTCAAACGGCGTTTGGTCATTGCCGGTATGAAATCTGGATTTCGACCGGTGGTGTCCGCGGCTTTATGAGATTGTCAACCGGCACGTTCCATGATGGCATCTCCACTCTGGAGAGGATGCCGGAATTGCCGATACCGCTTCGCGGCCTGCTGACCGTACCGCTCTTGCTACTGCCCGCCGCAGCGATAGCGGGGACCCTGCCGTTTGCGCCGCGCTCTACCGGAAACTCGGAAACAGTCCGCAGATCATCGGCAGCACGTCTGCGGCGCGCAGCTATGCCCAGCAACTTGGCGAATACAATGCCGATATCCGTGAGCTCAGGATCGACATGCGCCGCGCCGGCTGCGGCAATGGCAGCGTCGTGGTTCTGGGCGGCCCCAATGCCGAGGTCTGCGGCCAGATGCGGGATGCGTTGGAGAGAATGGAACAGAGCCGGGATGCGCTGAATGCCGAACGGAACAGTTCGCGCCAGATGATCCTGCCATCGGAAGAGCGGACTGCCATTCTCGCCGCCATTCGCGAGCAACGCTGCATCCCTTCGTTCGAGCCGCTGCCGCCCGTCGTCGATGACCGGCGAAAAGTGCCGGGGATCGAGCTTCCCAGGCAGGAGCAGCCCTATTCCGGGATCACCAACCTGCGCACCCGGCCGCCGCAAAACCGGAGGCAGCCGCGGTCCAGCCGCCGCCGGTGCTCACACCGCCGCCGGAGCGGCCCTACGACCCGAACAAGAAGGTGCGTACCGTCGGGCCGACCTTCCTGCCCGACGAGAGTATCGATCTTACCAACCCGAAATCGGCAGGACCGCAGCCGCAGCAATAGTCAGCGGTTCTCCCATCGGTCCTGAAAGATCAGGCTCGTCCAGGGTCAGGCGCTGGCGCCAGCCCTTGAGCGCCAGTTCCGGCTCGCCATAAAGCCGGTCCACATAACCGAGGCAGAGCCAGGCGACGATCTCGATGCGGTCGGGAATGCCGAGCAGCGCGCGTACGTCGTCGTCGCGGAAAATGCTGACCCAGCCGACGCCGACGCCTTCGGCCCTTGCCGCGAGCCAGAGGTTCTGCACGGCGCAGACGGTCGAATAGGCATCCATGCGGGGATTGTGGGTGCGGCCGAGCACGACGGGGCCTGCGCGGTCCGGATCGCAGGTGACGCAAATCGACAGCGGCGCCTTGCGGATGCCTTCGAGCTTGAGGCTGCGGTACAAGTCGCGGCTTTCCTCGGCAAACATTTCCACCGCCTCGTCATTGGCGCGCGAAAAGGCGGTCCATGCGGCCTCCCGCACCGCCTGATCGCGGATGAGGATGAAATTCCACGGCTGCATGAAACCGACCGAGGGGGCGGCATGCGCGGCGCCAAGCAACCGCATCACCAGTTCGTCCGGCAGCGTATCCGGCAGGAACTGGTCGCGCACGTCGCGGCGGGTCTCGATCGCCCGATAGACGGCCGCGCGTTCGTCCCTGGAAAATTCACCGGCAGGCAGCAAGGCTTGCGCGAAAGGGTCAGGTCGCATCGTTTATCCCCAACAATGCCGTCGCTCCCCTGCCTTTGAGAAGCAAGGAGAGGTCAAAACCTTTCCGCCGTCCGCGCGGGTCGGTCTATCGCGTCAGGCCGGTCTTCTGACTTGGCTTCATCCGCTTCCCGCCGCCGCCTTCCCGGGAAAATCCCAGTGGCTAGATCCTGCAGCCGAGCGTCCACCTCACAGCGTTGGGCACGTTCCGGATCTGCCCCGGATTCCGATCTCCGGCTTGTCGCCGGCACCTGACAGGATCGGTTATGCCCTTGCGCGATCTCCGGCGCAAGGCGCTCATGCGACGGGGAAATAGCGCACATAGGCGAATTCGTCACCATCCGGCGACCAGTTGGGCGAGTTCATCGTGCCCTGGCCGCCGAAGAGATCGAACAGCGTCTCGACATTGCCGCCATCCATGTCCATCAGCCGGACACGGACGTCGAGATCATGCGGATGATCGAACACATCGGCGTCGTAGGAGACAAAGACAATCTTATCACCCTTCGGTGACGGGTGCGGAAACCAGTCGCCGTATCCGCCGTCAGTGATCCGCTCGGCCGTGCCACCGGCAGCCGGAACGCGCCAGATCTGCATCAGGCCGGTGCGGCTGGAGTTGAAATAGATCCACTTGCCGTCCGGCGAATAGTCCGGCCCGTCATTGCGGCCCTCGCCGAATGTCAAACGCACCTCTTGGCCGCCTTCGACCCCGATCGTATAGATATCAAACTCGTCGTCGCGGATGCCGCAATAGGCGAAGCTTTTTCCGTCCGGCGACCAGCCATGCCAATAGGATGGCAGGTTCTGCGTCACCAGTCTTGGCGTGCCGCCTTCCGCGGGAAGGACGTAGATCGCCGACTTTCCTAACTCGACCTTGTCAGAGATGGCAATCAGCGAACCGTCCGGCGAAATGCCGTGGTCGTTGTTGCATTGCCGGGCAAAGCTGGTATCGACCAGCTCGGGCCCGCCATCACCGTCCGGTGACAGGCGGTAGATCAGGCCGTCGCTGTTGAGCATGAGATAACGCCCGTTGGGCGACCAATTGGGCGCCTCGAACAGAGCTTCCGTCTGCCAGACCACGCGCGCGGTTCGGGTTCGGATGTTGAAGATCTCGACCGAGCTGCGCAGGGCCATGATCCTCTCCTACCGATCGCGGAAACGGTTGGTGATCGGGTAACGCCGGTCGCGGCCGAAGTTCTTCTTGGTGATCTTGACGCCCGGTGCCGATTGCCGCCGCTTGTATTCAGCCAGATAGAGCAGGTGCTCGATCCGGTGAACGGTCGCAATGTCGTGGCCGCGGGCGATGATCTCCTCGGTGCCCATTTCCAGTTCGACGAGGCATTCGAGGATATCGTCGAGCGCCGGATAGGGCGGCAGGGATCCTGGTCGGTCTGGTTGGGCCTCAGTTCCGCGGACGGCGCCTTGGAGATGATGTTCTTCGGGATCACCTCGCCGCTCGGACCCAGCGCCGTCGGCGGCAGGTGTTCGTTGCGCCAGGCGGCCAGCGCATAGACCTGCATCTTGTAGAGGTCCTTGATCGGGTTGAAGCCGCCGTTCATGTCGCCATAAAGCGTCGCGTAACCGACCGACATTTCCGACTTGTTGCCGGTCGTCACCACCATGGAGCCGAACTTGTTGGAGATCGCCATCAGGATCGTGCCGCGGGCGCGGCTCTGGAGGTTCTCCTCGGTAATCCCCTCGTCGGTGCCCTCGAACAGTTCGGCAAGTGCGGACGAGAACCCGTCCACCGGTTCGGCGATCTGGACGATGTCGTAACGGCAGCCGAGCGCCTTGGCGCAATCGGCCGCGTCCTTCAGCGAGTCCTCGGATGTGTAACGATAGGGCAGCATCACCGTGCGCACCCTCTCCTCGCCGAGCGCATCGACGGCGATCGCCGCGCAGATCGCGCTGTCGATGCCACCGGAGAGGCCGAGCACGACCGACTTGAAACCGTTCTTGTTGACGTAATCGCGGAAGCCGAGAAGGCAGGCGCGGTAATCCGCCTCTTCCTTTTCCGGAATGCGCGCCATCGGGCCGCGTGCACAATGCCAGGTCTCGCCGACCCGTCTCCATTCGGTGACAGCGACGGCCGGCTCGAACTGGCTCATCTGGAAGGCGAGCGATTTGTCGGTATTGAAGGCAAAGCTCGCGCCGTCGAAGACCAGTTCGTCCTGGCCGCCGAGCCTGGGCCGCGTAGATCATCGGCAGGCCGGTCTCGATCACCTGTTTCAACACGACCTGATGGCGGATATCCACCTTGCCGCGATAATAGGGCGAGCCGTTCGGCACGAGCAGGATTTCCGCGCCGCTTTCCGAAAGCGTCTCGCAGACGCCGAGATCGCCCCAGATGTCTTCGCAGATCGGAATGCCGAGCCGGACGCCGCGGAAGTTCACCGGTCCGGGCATGTCGCCGGCGATGAACACGCGTTTCTCGTCGAACTCGCCATAGTTCGGCAGATCGATCTTGTCGCGGACCGCGATCACCTTGCCGCCGTCGAGTACGGCGATCGAATTGTGGCGGCCTTCCCCGCCCTGGCGCGGAAAGCCGATGATGACGCCCGGCCCGCCGTCGGCCGTATCGGCCGCAAGCTCCTCCACCGCCTTCAGGCACGCCTTCAGGAAAGCCGGCTTCAGGACGAGGTCTTCCGGCGGATAACCGGACAGGAAAAGCTCGGTGAACAGGATGATATCCGCCTCTTCGCGGGCAGCATCCTTTCGGGCTTCTCGGGCCAGCGCCAGGTTGCCGGCGATATCGCCGACGGTCGGGTTGAGCTGAGCGACGGCGATACGGAAAGTCTGGCTGATGTCCTGGGTCATGATACCGATTTAGCGTCAGCCGCAGGTGGCGGCAACGTCGTTGCGAGAGTTTTTTATCATTCAGACAGATGCGGGACGATCGCCCGGATAATGCGGCACGCCGTCCTCGGGCAGCTGGTAGAAATCCGCCTTGTCGGCACAATAGATATGCTCGCCCATGACAAGCCCGCTCGGCTGATCGAAGGCGCCCGCCAGGATCGAAATGCTCTCCGCGCCGTCCGCCTGCCAGAACAGCGCCGAGCCGCATTGGGAGCAGAAGCCGCGCCGCGCCTCCTCGCTGGCACGGTACCAGCTGACCGTCTCCTCGCCCTCGAGCGTCATGTTGTCAGCGCGCACGCTGGTGGCTGCATAATAGAGCCCGGTCTGGCGGCGGCATTGCGAACAATGGCAGGCCGTGACCGTCCGCAGCGGACCAACCGTCTCGACCCGGATCGCGCCGCACAGACAACGACCGCTGTTCTTCTTCTGCTCCATGCAACGTCCCCAAGGTTAAGCGACGGGTTCAGTGTCGCGAGCGCAGGCCTCGGGGTCAAATCTATTCGGCTGATGGTGAGCATCAGCGGAGGCAATGCCAAACGGAAAAGGCCGGCGTCACCGCCGGCCTTCCTGATTTTCAGCAATCGTGCGCGGCGGTTCAGCCGTTGACGACCATCCGTTTTTCATCGCGGCCGCTCTTCATCCGCTCGGCGAGCAGGAAGGCCAGTTCCAGCGCCTGGTCGGCGTTGAGGCGCGGGTCGCAATGGGTGTGATACCGGTCGTGCAGGTCCTCCGCGGTGACCGCGCGAGCGCCGCCCGTGCATTCGGTCACATCCTTGCCGGTCATCTCGATATGGATGCCACCCGGATGGGTGCCTTCCGCGCGGTGGATCTGAAAGAAGCTTTCGACTTCCGACAGTATCCGTTCGAACGGACGGGTCTTGTAGCTGTTGAGCGTGATTGTGTTGCCATGCATCGGATCGCAGGACCAGACGACTTTTCTGCCTTCCCGTTCGACGGCGCGGATCAGCTTCGGCAGGCTGTCGGCGACCTTGTCGTAACCGAAACGGCAGATCAGCGTCAGGCGACCGGCCTCGTTGGTTGGGTTCAGCGCGTCGATCAGTTCGATCAGGTTGTCCGGCTGCAGCGACGGGCCACATTTCAGCCCGATCGGGTTCTTGATGCCACGGAAATATTCGACATGGGCGTGATCCAGCTGGCGGGTGCGGTCGCCGATCCAGAGCATGTGGCCCGAGGTGGCGTACCAGTCGCCGGACGTGGAATCGACGCGGGTGAACGCCTCTTCATAACCGAGCAGCAGCGCTTCGTGGCTGGTGAAGAAATCCGTCTCGCGAAGGCTCGGCTGGTTCTCGGAGGTGATGCCGATCGCCTGCATGAAATCCATGGTTTCGCTGATCCGGTCCGCAAGCTTGCGATAGCGCTCGCCCTGGGGGCTATCCTTGACGAAGCCGAGCATCCACTTGTGGACGTTTTCGAGATTGGCGTAACCGCCCATTGCAAACGCGCGCAGCAGGTTCAGCGTTGCTGCAGACTGGCGGTAAGCCATCATCTGGCGTTCCGGATCGGGAATGCGCGATTCCGGCGTGAACTCGATGCCGTTGACGATATCGCCGCGGTAGGACGGCAGTTCGACGCCTGCCTGCGCTTCGATATTCGAAGAACGGGGCTTGGCGAACTGGCCCGCAATGCGACCGACCTTTACGACCGGAAGCTGCGCTCCATAGGTGAGCACGACGGCCATCTGCAGGAACGAGCGGAAGAAGTCGCGGATATTGTCGGCGCCGTGTTCGGCGAAGCTTTCGGCGCAATCACCGCCCTGCAGAAGGAACGCATTTCCTTCCGCGACGCTGGCGAGCTGTTTCTTCAGGCGGCGGGCTTCACCGGCAAAGACGAGCGGCGGAAAGGTCGCGAGCTGGGCTTCCGTCGCGGCCAGCGCGGCCTTGTCGGGAAATTCCGGGACCTGCTGGATCGGTTTCTGCCGCCAACTGCTCGGGGTCCAATTCTGTGCCATCTCACTCACCTGTTTCAGCCGCGGCCATCCTCCGCCGGGCAAACGCCTTCAAAATCGAGGCGGCTTATAAACCTTAACAACCGCCTTGCATAGCCGCTTTGCGTCGCCGCCCGGCGGCCAGCACGCGGCTCGGATATTTGAAAATCAGCCGCCTCCGATGCCGGACACTCTGCCTGACCGATCGAGGACCAAAATAGCCCGTCGATCGCATGCGGTATGAAATCGGGACATGAGCGGAATTTTAATCTCGTTCTTAGCTACAATTTCACGAATTTGGGCGAGGTTTCGCCCAGGGTTTCCTTGCTGGGGAGCAGGCGATGCATCCGATAGTACATTTATGGAAAGATCGCCGAGGCAATTTCGGCGTCATGACCGCCTTGCTGCTGGTTCCGCTGATCGGAACAGCGGGCATGGCGCTTGATTTCGGCCACGCGCTCACCGTCAAGCAGCAACTCATCGGCGCGGCCGATGCAGCGGCCGTCGGCGCAGTTGCCGAGAAATCGAAGGCCGTCGCCCAGGCGATGCAGTTGCAGGGCGACGGAAGCGTGACGCTCGATCCGACAGAGGCCCGCGGCATCTTCCTCGGCCAGATGTCCGGGGAGCTGTCCACCCTACCGGTCAGCGTCAGTATCGACGTCGTGAAGACCAACGGTGTCCTGACGTCGCGCGTATCATTCAGCGCAACGTTGCCGACCGCCTTCATGACGATCCTCGGCAAGGATGACATCACCGTTTCCGGCCAGGCAACGGCGCAATACCAGACGCCCTCGTTCATCGATTTCTACATGCTGCTCGACAACACGCCTTCAATGGGCGTGGGCGCAACGCCTGCAGACGTGACCAAGATGCAGTATGCCACGCGCCTGGGTTCGGATGGCAACGGCAAGGACGCGAACTGCGCCTTCGCCTGCCACATCGTCTCGGAGGATGGCGTCGAGGACCAGAACAGCTATTACAACGTCGCCAAGAACAACAACGTCACGACCCGCATCGACGTCGTCGCGGCCGCCACCAAGGCGCTGATGGCAAAAGCCACCGATACCCAGACGGTCGCAAACCAGTACCGCATGGCCGCCTATACATTCGGCAAGACAGCCATGGACGCCAAGCTCTTCAAGGTCGCAAACCTCGACTACAATCTGGGCGAGGTGAGCAAGGCCACCAACCAGATCACCCTGATGAGCATTCCCTACCAAAACTACAATGGCGACCAGCAGACGAGTTTCGATGACGCGCTGAAGGGCATCAATACAGAAATCCAGGGCGCGCCCGGCAACGGGACCAGCAATGCAGACCGGCAGAAGATCGTCTTCTTCGTCGCGGACGGCGTGGGCGACAGCTACAAGCCGAAGGGCTGCACCAGTCCGAAGGGCGCCAAGGACGGCACGCGCTGCATCGAGCCGATCGACATCACGGCCTGCGACGCGCTCAAACTGCGCGGCGTCCGCATCGCAGTTCTTTACACGACATATCTGGAACTGCCCGAGAACGGCTTCTACAAGACCTGGGTCGCCCCTTCCAAGGCACGATCGCAGCCAAGATGGAGGCATGCGCCACGCCCGGCCTCTTCTTCGAGGTCAGCCCGACGCAGGGTATCACGCAGGCAATGCAGACGCTTTTCCTGAAGATCGTCGCCACGCCACGCATCACCAGCTAGTGCGGCGCCAAAACCGGGAGCGCGTCAGACGCGCTCGCCGTTCTTCACCCGGTAGCTCGGGTTGTACATGGTGACGAGTTCTTCCGCCGCCGTCGGATGGACGGCCATGGTGCGGTCGAAATCATCCTTGGTGACGCCGGCCTTCAGCGAAATGCCGAGAAGCTGCGCCATCTCGCCGGCATCGTGGCCAAGGATGTGGGCGCCGACCACCTTGCGGCTCGCGGCATCGACGACCAGCTTCATGATCATCTTTTCTGACCGTCCCGAAAGCGTCGCCTTCATCGGACGGAACTCGGCGCGGTAGACTTCGAGCTCAGGATAGCGCCTGGCGGCCTCCTCCTCCGACAGACCGACGGTGCCGATCTCCGGCTGCGAGAAGACGGCGGTTGCGATCAGGTCGTGGTCGGGGGCGGTCGGATTGTTCCTGTATTCGGTTTCGATGAAGCACATCGCTTCGTGGATGGCCACGGGCGTCAACTGCACCCGATCGGTGACATCGCCGAGCGCATAGATATGCGGCACGCTGGTGCGGGAATATTTGTCGACGACGATGGCGCCGCGCTCGTTCATCTCGACGCCTGCGGCCTCCAGGCCGAGGCCATGGGTATTCGGATCGCGGCCGAGGGCCAGCATGACAGTATCGACCGCGATCGTCTCGCCGTTCATGGTTTTGGCGACTAGCCCGCCGGCAGCCATTTTCGTGACGTCCTCGATCACATCGGTGAGGATGATGCGGATGCCCTTCTCGACCATCGCCTTGTGCAGGCCCTGGCGCATGTCATGGTCGAAGCGCGAAAGGATCTCCTTGCCGCGGTAGATGAGCGTCACATCGACGCCGAGGCCGTGGAAAATGTTGGCGAACTCGACAGCAATATAGCCGCCGCCGGCGATCAGGATGGAGCGCGGCAGTTCCGGCAGGTCGAAGGCTTCGTTCGACGAAATGCAGAACTCGTGGCCGGGCAGCGCCGCATGCGGATTAGGCGCACCGCCGGTCGCGATGACGATCTTTTCAGCGGTTACCGTCTTGCCGGTCTTCGTGAGCCGGATCGTATGGGCATCGACGAGTTCGGCCCGGGTTTCCAGGATTTCGGCGCCGTTGTTTTCGAGGCCCTTGCGATAGAGACCTTCGAGGCGGGCGATCTCCTTGTCCTTGGCGGCGATCAGCTTCTTCCAGTCGAACGTGCTCGCCCCGACTTCCCAGCCGTAACCGACCGCATCCTCGAAATGCTCGTGATACTGCGAGGCATAAACGAAGAGCTTCTTCGGCACGCAGCCGCGAATGACGCAGGTGCCGCCGAAACGATATTCCTCGGCGATCGCCACGCGCTTGCCGAGGGATGCTGCCACGCGCCCGGCCCTGACGCCGCCCGATCCGCCGCCAATCACGAAGAGATCATAGTCATAGGCGGTCATGGCATTCTCCTTGAAAGCAGGTGGCTGGATGTGGCTCACATATAGGGATTGGACGCCCTAAAGGAAAAGCCCGGATTGCTCCGGGCTTCCATAAAATTCAGCGGGTCGCGGGACGCGATCAGGGCTTCGGCGCGGGAGCCGGAGCGGGCTTGGCAGCCGGAGCCGCGGGCTTGGCCGGCGCGGCTGCCGCCGGAGCGGCAGGCTTTGCGGCAGGCGCCGCAGCGGGCTTCGCCGGTGCGGGCGTCGCAGGCTTTGCGGGTGCGGCCTGCGCTTCGGCCGGAGCCGGATCGACGACCGGCGGCTTGATCGGGTTCGCATCGATGATGCCGCGCAGCTTTTCCGAGCTCTGGTTGGTCAGATCGCGGGAAATCCCGTTTGCCCAGATTTCGGCGGCCTTGGTCAATTCGCGGCTGACGAGCGGCTGGTTGGTCAGCAGCTTCTTGCCGGTTTCCGTGTTGAAGAAGGTGGAAATCGACTTCAGTTCATCAACCGAGAAGCTCTTGGCGTAGATGGTCGCAGCTTCCTTTTCCAAGTCGGCACGGCGCGGTGCAAGCACCAGCGCCTGCTCATCGACGACGTTCGAGATCTGACCCTGGAAGTTGGGAGAGGCCTGGATGAACTGGGCCTTCAGACGCTCCGCCAAGTTGGGCAGGATATTGTCGTAACGATCCGTGACATTGAGTGCTGCGATAGCATCACGCGCAGCGGCAAGCTGGGCTTCCGAAACTTCCTGTGCGCGAGCCGATACCGTGAAGGCGCCGGAGAAGAGGATCGCCACAGCGGCGGCACGGCCGAGAACCGCGATCTGATCATGAGTTTATTGCTCCTAGTTATTTCGCCTCGAGCGTCCGCGCTCCAGCCTCGCCGGCAATGATCGCTAAGGACGCCATGTGGATGAACAGCCCGTGCTCAACGACACCGGGAATGAAATTAAGCTCCGCCGACAGAGCGTCTGCATCAGGAATGCGGCCAAAAGATGCGTCAAAAATATAGTGGCCGCCATCCGTCATGAAGATATCGTCACCAGATTTGCGCAGCTTCAGGTCGCCGCTCAGGCCCAACCTGGAGGCGGATTTTTCGATCGCGATCCGGGTCGCCGTCTGGCCGAAGGGATTGATTTCGATCGGCAGCGGATAGGCCCCGAGCATGCCGACCAGCTTGCTTTCGTCGGCAATCACGATCATGCGGCTGGACGCCGAGGCGACGATCTTCTCGCGCAGCAATGCACCGCCGCCGCCCTTGATCAGGGTCAGATTGGCATCGAGTTCATCGGCGCCATCGACCGTCAGATCGAGTTCCGGAAGCTCTTCAAGCGATTTCAGCGGAATACCGAGCTCGACGCAGAGCCTTGCTGTGCGCTCGGAGGTCGGCACCCTCGACCTTGAAGCCGTGATGAACCTTTTCGGCGAGTAGCCTGACGAATTCGTCCGCCGTCGAACCGGTGCCGATACCAAGCCTCATGCCGTCCTCGACATAGGCCAGTGCCGCTTGCGCCGCCTTGACTTTCATTTCCCGGGCGTCCATCCGCCAAAAGCTCCCCGCTGTTTTCGCCGAGTGCTGTTTACACGCCTCTCCCGGCAAACGAAAGTCCCCTTCCTGCGGGTTTTACGAAGCCATGGGTTTTACGAAGGTGGGCGATCTCGCATATTTGCATTTCACGGCAGCATTGCTTAATGCGGGACAACTCCCGAACGACCTCACGAGGCTTCATTGATCGCTCCCCTCGTCATCTTCGACCTCGACGGCACGCTGATCGACACCGCGCCCGACCTCATCGACAGCCTCAATCACACGATCGAGGCGGCCGACCTTGCGCCCGTCACCTTCGAGGATCTGACGCACCTGGTCGGCCAGGGCGTGCGTGTGATGATCCGCCGGGCCTTCGAACTTCGCAAAGTTCCGCTCGACGAAGCGATGGCGGCCAGGCTGTTCGACCGTTACATGGAGCATTACGAGGCGGAGATGCCGGGAAGGAGCCGCCCCTATGACGGTGTCGTCGCCTGCCTCGACCGGCTGTCGGCGGCGGGCATGCGGCTCGCCGTCTGCACCAACAAGTCCGGGCAGCTCGCCTTTCCGCTTCTCGCGAAGCTTGGCCTTCTGGATCGTTTCGTCGCGATGACCTGCGGCGATACGTTCGCAGTCCGCAAGCCGGATGCCCGGCATATTTTCGGCACCATCGAACGGGCCGGCGGCGACCCCGCGACGAGCGTCATGATCGGCGACAGCGTCAACGACATCCTTGCCGCGCAAAATGCCGGCATTGCCTCGGTCGCCGTGACCTTCGGTTATTCCGACGTCGCCGTCGAGACGCTCAACCCGGATCGGGTGATCAGCGCCTATGACCAGCTCACCGTGGAGATGGTGGAAACGCTGATTTCCGCCGACGTGAAGCGGGTGGCAGCCACCAAATAAGAAGGCGGCCCGAGAGGCCGCCTTTTCCGTAGTCCAAATTCGTTCCGCCGAAAGCTCAGCTCTGCGCCGCACGCGCCTTGGTCGTCGCGACAAAGGCCTTCACCGTCGCATCGTCGCGGCCATAGACGTCGTCGAAATACTCGACCTTGCTGTCCTTGTTCGGCCAGGCGGTGAAATAGGCGACGTAGACCGGGATCTTGACCGGCACCTTGGTGGCGACGTTCTGGCCCGCAGCGATCCGTCCGTTCACGTCGTCGATGGTCGTGCCGAGCACGGCGGCCGCCATCTTGCGCGGTTCGGCAAGACGGACGCAACCGTGACTCAGCGCCCGCATGTCGCGCTGGAAGAAGCTCTTCGAGGGCGTGTCATGCATGTAGATCGCATGGCTGTTCGGGAACAGGATCTTCAGGTCGCCGAGCGCATTGTCGCTCGACGGCGGCTGGCGAACGGAGACCTTTTCAGTCGAGCCGAACCAGTTGACGCTGCTCGAGGATACCGCCTTGCCGCCGACCGAAACCTCGTAGCCGAGACGGTCGAGATAGCTCGGGTCCTGGCGCAACTTCGGCAGCATTTCGTTTATGATGATCGACTGCGGCACGCCCCAATAGGGGTTGAACTCGACCGTTTCGATTTCGTCCTGGAAGAAATAGGTCTGGTTGGCCTTGCCGCCAACGACGACACGCATCGAGAACTGCTCGACGCCCTTGTCGTGGTAGTAGACAGTGTAGGCCGGCTGGTTGATGAAGACATAGCGCTGGCCGAGATCGTCCGGCAACCAGCGCGCCTGTTCCATGGCGACTTCGATCTTCTCGATCTTGTCCTTCGACGTATGGCCGACCATCCTGCGCACCGTCGCGTTGCCGATGACGCCGTCGGCCTTCAGGCCGACCTCGGCCTGGAAGGATTTGACGATCTCGACCAGTTCCGGCGTGTAGTCCGGAGTCTGCTGGTAGGCCGCAAACGTGGCCGCATGCTTGGTCTTGAGCGCTTCCGAACCGGTGTGCTGGATGGCGGCGATGATGCTCGCCATATCCGGGCTGCTCTTGCCGGGCTTCAGGAGGATGTCGTTCGGCAGCGAGATGCGCGGACCGTCATTGGCGGCCGCGGCGTGCAGCGTCGCAAGTTCGGCCTTCAGTGCCTGGAATTGCGGGCCCTGCGGCGCGAGGCCTTCAAGATAGGCCGCGACGTCCGTGCCGGTCTGCGCGAAAGGCAGGACGAGCGAAAGCTTGACGTCCTTGCGCTTGAAATCGTGGTAACCCGACACCTTGTTCGGATCGATGCGGCCGCGCGTCATGTCCTGCGCGAACATCAGAACCTTTTCCGACAGGGCCAGTTCGAACTGCATCAGCGCGCGGTCGTGGCTGTCGGCAGCTGAAACCGGCGCGGGGGTCGGTGCAGTCCCCGTCGCCATGGCCGTAGCCGTCGCCGAAGCATTGACCGGCGTCGCCGCATCCGCCGAGGCCACGACACTTGCGGTGGTCAGCGCCGGGACCGGCAGGATGTAATCGGCCGGCTCAAGCCCGTATTCGCCGGCGCGTTCGAAGAGCGCCAGGACGCCCCTCGCCTTTTCATTGGCGTCGCCGCCGGAAACCCAGACCGGTTCGGCGGCCTTGCCGTAGAACGCTTCAAGAGCGGTGGCGATTTCCGCCGGCGCCGAAACCCTCGCCTCGGCGATCAGGCGCGCGCCGTTCGATGTCGATACCGCGGCAAAGCCCGCCGTCTTCACGACACGTTCTGCATCCGGCTTGTAAGTGTAATAGCGAGGGCCGGAGACTTTCGGCAGCGGCTCCGGATCGGCGAGACTGCGCTCCGTCGGCATGCTGGTATTGCCGCCGACGCCCGGCAGTCCGTTATCGGCGCGTTTTGCCCGGTCTGCTCCGGGACCGCCCCGCAGGAGGTCGAGAAGGGTCACGGCATGGGCGGGAGCCGCCGCACCGGTGAAGATCGAAATGCCGGACACGAGCGCCAGTGCGATCGAAGTTTTCTTGTGTTTGTGCTGCAATGTCGTCCCCGTCACCTGCATCCGCGTCTTGAGCCGCGGGCTCGAATATGTATCACGCCATCTAACCGATCGCGTGAGGGATGGAAAGAAACGCCCGTGTGTCCGACCGATTTAAGTTGGGTCGGGAAACAGCACCGGTGCGCAGCCGGAAGGTTAAGAAACTATTCGTTAAATTTTTACTGACGGCCACCGACAAGCGCCCATCCAGGGGGCGGATTCTGCTGCATAATTCCGCGGCCCGTGTCATAAAAGGCACGACTAAAGCGTACCAAAAAGCCTGTTTCCCCGGCTTGCGGACGCGTGGCAATCGTATAGTAATGCCGCCGGCCGGCGCGGACGCGGTAACGCGTTGTTGATCTTTCCAAACACCGGCAGCGACCACGAGCAAAAAGAGGCAGCGAAGATGGCATCGACCCGCACCGAATCCGATACGTTTGGCCCGATCGAAGTGGCGAGCGACCGTTATTGGGGGCCCAGGCTCAGCGCTCGCTCGGCAACTTCAAGATCGGCTGGGAAAAGCAGCCTCTCCCGGTCGTGCGCGCGCTCGGCATCGTCAAGCAGGCCGCCGCCCGCGCCAACATGGAACTGGGTGGCCTCGACGCCTCGATCGGCAAGGTCATCGTCGAAGC
Organism: Neorhizobium sp. EC2-8; assembly: GCA_045291535.1. Taxonomy (GTDB): domain Bacteria; phylum Pseudomonadota; class Alphaproteobacteria; order Rhizobiales; family Rhizobiaceae; genus Neorhizobium. The sequence continues at coordinate 1,171,348 of CP147996.1, forward strand.
GGCGCAGGAAGTCATCGACGGCAAGCTCAACGACCATTTCCCGCTGGTGGTCTGGCAGACCGGCTCCGGCACCCAGTCGAACATGAACGCCAACGAGGTGATCTCCAACCGGGCGATCGAAATGCTCGGCGGCGTCATGGGCTCCAAGAAGCCCGTGCATCCGAACGACCACGTCAACATGAGCCAGTCGTCGAACGACACCTATCCGACGGCCATGCACATCGCCTGCGTCGAGACGATCGTCCGCCATCTCCTCCCGTCGCTGAAGCACCTGCACGAAGCGCTGGACGTGAAGGTCAAGGCCTTCTCCCACATCATCAAGATCGGCCGCACCCATACGCAGGACGCCACCCCGCTGACGCTCGGCCAGGAATTCTCCGGTTATGCGGCGCAGGTCGGCTCGGCGATCGCCAATATCGAACTGACGCTGCCGGCGCTTTCCAAGCTCGCCCAGGGCGGCACGGCGGTCGGTACCGGCCTCAATGCTCCGGTCGGTTTTGCCGAAAAGGTTGCCGAGGAAATCTCCAAGATCACCGGCCTGCCCTTTGTTACGGCGCCGAACAAGTTCGAGGCACTCGCCTCGCACGACTCCATGGTTTTCGCACACGGCGCGATCAACGCTGCCGCCGCAGCCCTGTTCAAGATCGCCAACGACATCCGCTTCCTCGGCTCCGGCCCGCGCGCGGGCCTTGGCGAACTGTCGCTGCCGGAAAACGAGCCGGGTTCGTCGATCATGCCCGGCAAGGTCAACCCGACCCAGTCGGAAGCGCTTACCCAGGTCTGCGCCCACATCTTCGGCAACCATGCGGCGCTCACCTTCGCCGGCAGCCAGGGCCATTTCGAGCTCAACGTCTACAATCCGATGATGGCTTACAATTTCCTGCAGTCGGTCCAGCTGCTCGGCGACGCCGCCGTCTCCTTCACCGACAATTGCGTGGTCGGCATCGAGGCCCGCGAAGACAATATCAAACGGGGCGTTGAAAACTCGCTGATGCTGGTGACCGCCCTCAACACCCGGCTCGGCTACGACATCTGCGCCAAGATCGCCAAGACCGCACACAAGAACGGCACGACGCTGCGCGAAGAAGCGGTCGGCGGCGGATACCTGACGAACGAGGAATTCGATCAGTACGTCCGCCCGGAAAACATGATCGGTCCCAAATAAGTACACCTGTCTTACAATATAACAGAGAAAGCCCGCCATTCGAATGGCGGGCTTTCTCTTGAGGCCAGTCCAAATGTTTGATTCCGAGAATATATCGAATTTTAAAAGGTGAATATCTTTTCGGGCTCAAAGTTCGGAAACCCATTAATTTTGAGGGGAAATGGGGTAATTCAGAAATGCGAATTAAATTTAAGAATAAGCTCTTCAGCTGCGACCCCTTAATTCTTTTCCAACATTTTTCACATACTACTTCGTTTCATAGCATACGGGTGGGATCTAGTGGGGATCGTCGATGACGACGGCAACGGCGCCGAGAGCGCAATCTAGCGATCTGATCGGCCAGATCATCTATGCGGTGCGATCGATGGGCGTCGCGCCGATCCCTCGTAACTATCAGCTTTTCTACGAGGCCTATATCGGTTCCAATCCCGATCTGACCCGCGACCTGGCAGCCCTCGGCAGCCGTGCGACGCAGGAAGAGCTGGACGCACTCTCGCATCGCTACCTTGGAACCGGCCAGGTGGCTGTCATCGAAGACGCCCATACCAAGCTTCTCGGCGAACTCGACGCGCTCCTGAAACTGTTGCGCCAGGAACAGAGCCTCGCTCGAAAGCTACGGCAAGCTGCTTGGAGAAACCGCCCAGCGGATCAACTCCAAGAGCAATTTCTCCAACGACCTCTTGACCAGCGCGCTGGCGCTGCTGAGCGAGGCGACCGGCAGCACGATGGCGCATGGCGAAAAGACCGTCGGCGGCGTCGTCCAGCGTTCGCAGGAAATGGATCAGGTCCGCCGGGAACTCGACGAATACAAGCGGATCGCCAATACCGATCGCTGACCCGCATCGCCAACCGCCGGGCCTTCGACGAGCGCCTTGCCGCCACCTACGACAATTCGGCCGTGCTGCCGGTCACTGCGCTGGTGCTGGCCGATATCGACAACTTCAAGAAGATCAACGACACCTATGGCCATCCGGTCGGCGACAAGATCCTCGCAACCGTTGCCTCGGTGATCCGCTCGAACGTCCGCAAGGATGTCTTCGTCGCCCGCTCCGGCGGCGAGGAATTCGCGATCATCGTCGAGGGCAATACGCCGGAAGAAGTGATGATCATCTGCGAGCGCGTCCGCCGCGCCCTCGAAACCCGGATCTTCCGCAATTCGCGATCCGGGATCGATTATGGCCCGGTCACCATCTCGCTCGGCTTTGCAATGGGCTCGCAGGCGAGCGATCCGGGCGAACTCTACGCCAATGCCGATACCGCCCTCTACACGGCCAAGAATACCGGCCGCAACCGCTCGATCTTCTTCGAGGACGGCATGAAGAAGGACTATGTCGGCAAGAGCTGGCTGATCTACAGGAAGTAGACCCTACCCCTCAATACAGGCCGAAACGCCTGCGGTGCCTCGCCGACGAGGGCTGGCAGCATCACGACTGCCGCCCGAGACCCGCCTGTCAGTAGACCAGAACATTGACGTAGTCGCCGCGGGGACCTCGAAAGATCTGCACGTTGATCATAACATTGCCGCGAACGATGGCGCTGCGGGCGGCGCGATCGATGGTGCCGCGGCTGATCATGCGTTCGACGAGTTCGCGGTTGCCGGCATCGTCGAAGAAGCTGTCACTCTGGTCGCCGCGTTGCGAGACGCCGAAGCGGTGAAAATTGGCGCGGTCCTGGCGGATGATCTGCCAGGGCTCCTGCAGGCGCACATTGTTGGAATTGTAGAGATCAGCCTCGCCGATGAAGGCGTTGTATTCCTCGATCAACTGGTCGGCCCGCACCGCATGGGCGCCGAACACCGTTGCGGCCAGCATCACCGCCGCAAAGCCGGTTCCAAACTTCATGAAATCCCCCGTGTCCCGTCCCCTATGGCGGGTCGATTCGATTGTTGCCTCGGCCGCCGGGAATGTCCATGAGGACGTCGATGGCGGACTTCTTCTTCACAAAGAAAAGGCTGGCGCCATGCCTACCACATGGTCTTGGCGGCACGCTCGGGCCATTCGCGGTCATAAGTTTCCTTGTCGAAATCGGCCTTGGCAGCCTTCAGAAACGTTCCGGGCGTCGGCAGGCTCTTCGGATCGACGAAATGCTCCGGGTTCCACAGTTCCGCCCGCATCAGAGCGCGGGCGCATTGGAAATAGACCTCGTTGATGGTGATGACCGTGACGCTGCGGGGGTGCCGGCCGTCCATTTCGAAGCTTTCGAGCAGTGCCGGTTCCACCGAGATCACCGCGCGGCCGTTGATGCGCATCGCGGTATTCGAGCCGGGAACAAGAAACATCAGTGCCACGCGCGGGTCGCGGACGATATTGATCAGCGATCGATGCGGTTGTTGCCGCGCCAGTCGGGCAGAAGCAGCGTCGCATCGTCCTTGATCCGCACCGCGCCGCCGAGATCGCCGCGCGGCGAACAGTCGAGCCCTTCCGGCCCGACGGTCGCGAATGCGACGAAGGGCGAGGCCTCGATCATCAGTCGGTATTCCGGGGTCAGCGTCTTCGTTACCTTGGCGAGCGAGGCTTCCGACACGCCGTCATAGATCGCCTTCAGTTGCTCGACGGATGTGATGATGGTCATGGCTCGCCCCTTCGATATCTGCGGGCCTTAGCCCGCGCGGGCGACAGTATGATGACGTTTCCTGTGGATCAAGCAGCGGCGTCATTGCCGGGATTCTCGGCGGCTGAGGTTTCGCGGGCCGGACGGCCGTCGTCTCTCAGGAAAGCGGCAATCGTCTCGATCACCCCACGATCGCTGACGATACGGCGATGCCCGAGCCCGTTCGCCCATTCGAGCCGTGCGGTGGCAAGCCCCTCGAAACGGCGGGCATGGTCGGCGGCGACCTCCTTGTCGTCTTCTGCATGCACGACCAGCAGTGGCGTGCCGAGCCGCGCGGCGCTCGCAACCGTATCGAAGTCGTCGAGCGAGGCACCGGCCACCTGCTCGGCCCGCCGGATCAACTGCGCCTTGACGGGCGGCGACAGGCCGACCATCCGCGAAAAATCGTCGAACAGCCAATGGATATGACTGGGCGAACCTATTACCACCAGTTTCGACGGCGCGATCGCGCCGGCGTCCCTCATCACCCGCCGGCGGCCAGCATCATGCTTGCGCCGCCGAAGGAATGACCGATGGCCGCATCGAAGTGACCGAAACGCTTCTCCGCCGCAACGATCGCTTCGACGGCCTGGCGCATGTTGAGGCTGCGGCCGCTGGAAAGCCCGTGGCCTGGAAAATCGAGCACCACGACCTCGGCGCCGGTTTCCGCAAGGCCCGCCGGCAGCGCCGCGATATAGGCGGCACTCGAACCCCAGCCGTGCACGACGAGGTAACGGGGCCGGCCGGGCTTGCCGTCGCCGTTGAAGCGATAGGCCATCACCGTCGATGTCCCGACCGTGAGCGGCATCTTCTGGGCGGCCGAGAGCCTGTCTCGCCCCTCCTTCTCCATTGCCCGCGCCTTGTCGCCTTTGGGGCGGCGCGAGGGCGTCAGGCAGAAGAGCCGGAAAGCGAGGCTGGCCGCGGTACGGGGAAAGCCCGCCCGACGGCGGTAAACGCGAGACGGGTGACCTTGAGTGCAAAGGATGACATAGTGAGAAAACCCGATAATGTTCAAGGCTGAACAACAAAGTACAACGATGAACAAAAATCAATCCCTCCCCTGGGATCATCCGCGTTTTCGCAGTTGGATTGCCGTCGCCCGCGCCTGCCAGTTGATGCAAACCGTGCTGACCCGCGAGCTCACCGAACTCGACATCAAGCCGCCGCATCTCGACATCCTGATCAATCTCTACCGGTTCGAGGGGATCTCGCAGCAGGAGCTTGCCCGCAAGCTGCTGGTCGGGCGCTCCAATATGAGCATGGCGCTGCCGCAGATGGAAAAGCGCGGGCTGATCGAACGGCGCGGCGACGTCAAGGACAAGCGCGTCCTGCGCCTTTACCTGACCCAGGAAGGCCGCTCGGTGACGGAAAGGGCGATGGCGATCCAGACGGCGCTGATCGAGCGGACGCTCTCCTCCGAGCCGCTGGACCAATGCATGGCGATGGCGGAATCCATGGAGCGGCTGATCGTCACCCTGCAGTCGGAGGTCCGGGAGGACAGCCGCGAACCGGTGTGATCACCGGCTTCTTTGCGGTGGGTCGCGAGAGAGGCCCTTGTCGGCGAGATCGCGCTCATAATCGGCAAACAGCTCCGCGCCGCGCTCGCCGAGTTCGCGCAGATAGGGCCAGGTGAAGATGCCGCTGTCATGGCCGTCGTCGAAACGGATCCGCACCGCGTAATTGCCGGCCGGCGTGATCGCCGCGATGCCGACATTGCGCTTTCCGGGCACGGTCACCTTCTGGCCGGGGCCATGGCCCTGCACTTCTGCCGAAGGGGAAAGGACGCGCATCGTCTCCGCCGGCAAGGGATAGGCCGAGCCATCGCTGAAGGTGACGTTCAGCGTGTGGCGGTCCTTGGAGACCCGCAGTTCCGTCGGCCAGGTGTCGCTCATGCTGAAGGCTCCCGATTGTCATATGCCTGGCGGAGGATTATGAGCTACGGCGTTTCGCCGCAAGCTGTTTTGCGTCCGGTTTACGTCCAGGCGCTATTCTATCCGGACCGACTGTCATACACTTGACGCGACGGCTCGAAACCCCCATTTTTCGGGCAAGGGAGAATAACACGTGAACAGTTTCGCAGGACCGGTCGGAGGCGCAGCGCCCATCATCGCCGACAAGGCGCCGATGATCGATCCGTTCGGCCGCGCGGTCACCTATCTGCGCGTCTCGGTCACCGACCGGTGCGATTTCCGCTGCACCTATTGCATGGCGGAGAACATGACCTTCCTGCCGAAAAAGGACCTGCTGACGCTGGAAGAGCTGAACCGGCTCTGTTCCACCTTCATTTCCAAGGGCGTTCGCAAGATCCGGCTGACCGGCGGGGAACCGCTGGTGCGCAAGAACATCATGTTCCTGGTGCGCGAGCTCGGCCAGCATGTGAAGGCCGGCGCTCTCGACGAACTGACGTTGACCACCAACGGCTCCCAGCTCGCAAAATACGCTGACGAACTCTTTGACAGCGGCGTGCGCCGCATCAATGTTTCGCTTGACACGCTGAACCCCGAAAAATTCAAGGCAATCACCCGCTGGGGCGATTTCCACAAGGTCACGGAAGGCATCGATGCCGCCCAGAAGGCCGGACTGAAGATCAAGCTCAATGCCGTGGCGCTGAAGGACTTCAACGAATTCGAGATCGCCGACATGCTGCGTTTCGCGCATGGCCGCGGCATGGACATGACGGTCATCGAGACCATGCCGATGGGCGAGATCGATGAGGACCGTACCGACCAGTATCTGCCGCTCTCAAAACTGCGCGCCGATCTCGAAGAGCAGTTCACGCTGACCGAGATCCCCTACAAGACCGGCGGCCCTGCCCGTTATGTCGAGGTAAAGGAAACCGGCGGACGCCTCGGCTTCATCACGCCGATGACCCATAATTTCTGCGAGAGCTGCAATCGCGTGCGCTTGACCTGCACCGGCACGCTCTACATGTGCCTCGGCCAGAACGACGCGGCCGACCTGCGCACGGCGCTGCGTGCTTCCGAGAGCGACGACTACCTCTCGGCCGCGATCGACGAGGCGATTACCCGCAAGCCGAAGGGCCACGATTTCATTATCGACCGCACCCACAAGCGTCCCGCCGTCGCCCGGCACATGAGCGTCACGGGCGGTTAGGACGCGCAGCGTCGGCTGTCAGGCTCAAACCCTGCTGATCGACACGCCGCCATCCGCCAACATCGATGAGCCGGTGACGAAGCTTGCCATGTCGGAACCAAGAAACAGTGCGGCCCTGGCGATTTCGTCCGGTTGTGCGACGCGTTTCAGGGCGTGCAGCCCGTTGATGAAACTCACCGTTTCCGGCAGCGCCCCGGGGAAATTGATCGGGTTGGCATCGGTATCGACACCGCCGGGCAGAAGCGCGTTGACGCGCACGCCGTGCGGTCCAAGTTCCGCCGCCAACACCTGCACCAGTCCCGTCAGGCCGGCCTTTGCCGCCGCATAAGCGCCCATGCCGGGCATTCCGGCGCTGTGGCCTACGAAGGTGGAGGTGAAGACGATCGAGCCGGCGCCCCGCGCGATCATCGCCGGCGCCTGATGTTTCGCAGCCAGAAATCCGCTGGTGAGATTGAGGTCGAGCGTGGCGCGCCAGTCGTCGGCGGAGGTCTCGGTCATCGGTCCATAACCCACCGTGCCGCCCGCATTGTTGAAGGCGATATCGAGGCCTCCGAACCGGTCCACGGCCGTGGCCACCAGTCGCTGCTGCAGATCCTCGTCGCGGACGTCGCCTGCTACCGCCACCGCATTGCCGCCTGCCGCTTCGATTTCCTCTACCAGCATGCCGAGAAGTTCGACGCGTCTGGCGGTGACGACCAGGCTTGCGCCTTCGCTGGCAAAAGCCTGGCTGCGGCGCGGCCGATACCGGCGCTGGCGCCCGTCACGATGGCGATCTTTCCGTCGAGGATCTTCATTGGGATTTCCTTTTGCTGTTCGCGTGATAACGAACACCCCAATCCCAGATCGATCCGCCGCAAACCACCCGTTTCCTGACGCCCGACAAAAAAGCCGGAACTCGCGTCCCGGCTTTCGAAGCATATGAGGCGGAACATCAGGCCGCGTTGCTGCGGCGGAAGCCTCCGCGGCGTTCGTTGGCGCCGGCCTGGAAACTGGCGTTCGGATCGCGCGTCTTGAAGCGTTCTATCTTTTCCGACAGCATTTCCACGCGCCTGCGCAGGCCATGGATTTCGGCGTTGTTTTCCTCGACCATGGCGGCGTTGCGCTGGGTAATCAGCTCGACTTCCTGCACGGCTTTGGTGACTTCGCTGATGCCGGTCGATTGCTCGCCGGTCGCCGCCGAAATCTGGGCGACCAGCTTGCGGACGTCGGTGACGTGGGCGATGATCTCGGTGAGCGCCGAACCCGTCTCCTCGACGAGGTGCACGCCGTTGCTGACCTGCGTCGAGCTTGCCGAGATGAGGCCCTTGATTTCGCGGGCAGCACCGGCGCAGCGCTGTGCCAGTTCGCGGACTTCCTGGGCGACGACCGCAAAGCCGCGACCGGCCTCGCCGGCACGGGCTGCCTCGACGCCCGCATTCAGGGCCAAAAGGTTGGTCTGGAAGGCGATTTCGTCGATGACGCCGATGATCGTCGCGATCTTCTCGGAGGACCTGCTGATCTCGCCCATGGCATTGACCGCGCGGGACACGACCTCGCCGGAGCGGACCGCGAAATCTTCCGTCTCGTTGACAGAGACAGACGTCTGCTTGGCGCTTTCGGCCGTCGCGCGGACGATGTCGCTGAGGTGGCGCAGTGCACGCGAGCTCTGTTCCAGAGCTGCCGCCTGCTGTTCGGTGCGGCGGGCCAGATCGTCTGCCGAGGAGGCAAGGTTGCCTGTGCCGCCGTCGATTTCCTCAGCGGTGGAACGCACGTCGGCAAGCGTGGCGCGCAACGCCTCAACAGCCTGGTTATAGGTGCGGGCCATCTCGATGAAGTCTTCCGGCAGGTTCTCGTCCATGCTCCGCTCAAGATCGCCTTCGGCAAGCTTGCCGAGCACTTCGTTGAGCGCGGTCAGCGCCTGGCGCTGCTCGCCGGCTATGCGGGCCCGTTCGGCGGCGCGGCGTTCGGATTCCGCGGTCGAGAGCTCGCGGGCGGCCGCGGCATCCTGTTCGAGGCGGACGTTTTCGACCGCCGCATCGCGGAAGACGGTGACCGAGCGGACCATGTCGCCGATCTCGTCGCCCCGCTCGCGGCCTTCGATCCTGACCTCGAGATCGCCGTCGGCCAACCGCTTCATCACTTCGGTGACGCGGCGCAGCGGGCCGCGCAGCGTTTCCACCAGCATCAGGCCGCCGGCAATGGCAAGCAGCGTGCCGACCACCATCGCGATGAGCGACAGCTGGGCGGAGCGCTCGCTGTCTTCCTTGCCGACTTCCTGGGCCTGGGCCACGAAATTCTTGAGGCCGGCCATGCCGCCCGTCAGCGTTTCAGCGGCTGCGGCACGCGCCTTCTTCCAATCGGCCGCGATCGAGAGAAGCTTCGCGGTATCGTCCTCGATTGACTTCAGACGGGGCTGAAGCAGCGTCGAGAATTCGCGCATCGCCGGATTTCTCGCGAGTTCGGACACTTCGGCGCTGGCATCCTTCAGCTTGGCCATGGCATTGAGGACCACCTTGCGCGCATCCTCCGTCTGGGTGGCGCGCAGCCGCTCGACATAGAGCTGCATGGCGTCGATCAGGCGCACCGCTTCGGCGCTGCGATCGAGAAGCGTGCGCAGGCTTGCGACCTCGCCCTCGATATTGGCGAAACGAGAGGCCGCATTGCCGGCCTTGCTGGTGACTTCCGCCTCCATTTTGGCCTGGAGCGGCTCCATGCCGGTCACGGTGTCGCGCACCGCCTTCGCCTTTTCGGCCACATCCCTATTGCCCTTGATGGTGGCGGCAAGAGCGGTGATCGCATCGTTGATCGGCTTCAGCTGCTTGATACCATTCGGCGTCAGGAACGCCTGAACCTCCTGGAACGTCTTGTCCAGAAGACCGAGATACATGTCGGCGGTGTCGATCGCGCCATCGTCCGTGCCGGTCGTATTGACCGAATTGCGAAGCTCGCCGATCTGTTCGGCGATCGCCTTGTAGGCATAGGCTTCCAGCACCATGCTCTTGGCGAACTTTTCCTTGCCTTCAAACTGCTTGCGGACGTTGGCGACCTGATCCGAGACCCCCGTCGCCACGCTGCGCACATCGTCGATGCTGCCGTCGAGCGCTGCCGCATTTTCGTCGCGCCTCTGCTTGATCTTCCAGAGCGCGTCCGTCGCGTCGCGCATCTTCGGCGCGAGACCGGTCACCGCGGCAATGCGCCCGCGGTCGCCATCGGTCACGAGCAGACCTTCGAGCACGTGGACGCCACTCTCCTGTTTGTCGATGGCGGCCTTCAAGGTCGCAAGCGACGCATTGTCGGGCTTGTTGTTGAATTCCTGGAGGACGGCCTGGAGATTTTCGAAATCACCGATGTTCTCGATCGTCGCCCGCGTCACGGTCATGTGGCCGTTCAGCATGTTGGCCGTATAATAGCCGGCAAGGCCGACGCCGGCGATCAAGAGCACCAGCGGTATGACGAAAAGCAGGACCTTGGTGACGATCCTGCGACTCTGAAGAAGACGATCGATAAAAGACATTATTCCCCCACTGCAAACCAGATGCGGCTTTCGCGACAGCGGCATTCGCGAAGCGGCAACGGCACGATTCCAGCGTCATGCGGGAACGAATGGGATTTACAATCGTCAAATTCGGTTGAACAACGGTTAATTCGGGACCCTTACATTTGCTACATCCTATCGACTACCCCAAGCTTCTGTTTTCTACCCAAAAGAGTACCGCCTGTGGAGCAATCGGACTGGCGACCCGTAAGCCGTTGCTTTAAGAGTGCGGGGTACCGGAGGAATCTTGAGAATGGCATCGTCGGAAAATTCGCGGGGCGCGCTGTTCATGGCGCTCGCCATGGCGGCTTTCACTTGTAACGATGCGCTGGTCAAATCGGTCACCTCGGAGCTCAGCATTCCCCAGATCATGGCCGTGCGCGGCGTCATGGCGACGGTGCTGATCTATTGCGTGGCGCGGTATATGGGCGTGACCCTCGCGCTCAAGGCGGTCGTACATCCGCTGGTGCTGCTGCGCACCGTCTTCGAGCTCGGCGCCACCCTGACCCTCCTCTCGGCGCTCGCCCATCTCGAATTCGCCGCCATCTCGTCGATCATGCAGGCACTGCCGCTTGCCGTAACGTTAGGCGCGGCCCTCTTCCTGGGCGAACCGGTCGGCTGGCGTCGCTGGACGGCGATCGGCGTCGGTTTCCTGGGCGTGCTGATCATCATCCGCCCGGGTCCGGAAGGGTTCACGCCGGTGGCACTGCTTGCCGTCATCGCCTGTTGCTGCACCGCAAGCCGCGATCTCGTGACGAAGCGCATCAACGCCGATACCCCCAGCTTGACGCTGACGCTCTTCACATCGCTGGCCAACACGGTCGTCGGGGCAATCCTGATCGTGCCGATGGGCGGCTGGCAGCCTGTCAGCACCTATGCGCTCGCGCACCTGGCGATCGCCTCGGTGCTGGTGTTCGCCGGCTACCAGACGGTCATCAAGTCGATGCGAACAGGCGACATCTCGTTCATCGCGCCCTTCCGTTACACCGGCCTGCTCTGGGCTTTGGTCATCGGCTTTTTCGCCTTCGGCGAACGTCCGAACGCCTATATGCTGATCGGCGCGGCAGTCGTCATCGGCTCCGGCCTTTATACCTTCTATCGAGAGCGCAAGCGGGAGGGCGCCGCCGAGGAGACAGCTGCCGGCCTGACAAAGGGCCAGAGCTGAAGGGCCAGACGGAAGGACCGAAGGCAGGCGTGAAAGGACAAGACGACGTGCAGCAAAGCCGATTTCTCGACAGACGAACCCCGCCCCATATCATGACGCTCGTCGTCTGCGCCGGACTTGCCGCCCTCTCGCTCAACGTCTTCCTGCCGTCGCTTTCCGCCATGGCAACCCATTTCGGCACCGAATATGCGGTCATGCAGCTCGCCGTCTCCGGTTATATCGCCGGCACCGCCGTGCTGCAGCTGGTGCTTGGCCCGCTCTCCGACCTTTTCGGCCGCCGCCGCGTGATGATCGGCAGCATCCTCATCATGCTGACCGGCACGCTGATCTGCCTGTTGGCCACCAGTGTCACCGTCTTCATGATCGGACGATTGCTGCAGACCGCCGTGGTCGCAGGCTTCGTCCTGCCGCGCGCCATCATCCGCGATACGGTGCCGATGGAGAGCGCCGCCTCGATGATCGCCTATGTGACCATGGGCATGTCGCTGGTGCCGATGATCAGCCCGACGATCGGCGGCGCGCTCAACGACATGTTCGGCTGGGAGGCGAATTTCGTCTTGATGCTCGGGCTCGGGCTGTTGACCCTGACGCTCGTCTTTTCCGACCTCGGTGAAACAAACCGGACACCGGCCACGAGCTTCACGGCGCAGTTCCGCAGCTGGCCGGATCTTTTTCGCTCACGCCGTTTCTGGGGCTATACCTTCACTTCGACCTTTTCCTCCGGCGTGTTCTTCTCGTTCCTCGGCGGCGCTCCCTTCGTCGGCACGGCGATCTACCATCTGTCGCCGACCATGCTCGGTGTGCAGTTCTTCCTGATCGCAACCGGCTACATGATCGGCAACTTCATTTCGGGCCGCTACACCCGCCATTTCGGCACCATGACGATGATGATCTCCGGCAGCGTGGTCAGCCTGATCGGCGTCGTCATCACGGCCGCCTTCCTGCTCTTCGAGGCTCCCTGGCCGCTCGCCTTCTTCGCACCGCTGGCGCTCACCGGCGTCGGCAACGGCCTCACCCTTCCGGCTCGAATGCCGGCATCGTCAGCGTCCGGCCACATCTCGCCGGCTCCGCTTCCGGCCTCGGCGGCGCGATCACCGTCGGCGGTGGGGCTGCGCTCTCGACGCTTGCGGCAGCGGTGCTGAAGGAAGAGGGCGGCGCCATGCCGCTTCTCATCGTCATGGGCGTCACGACCGTCCTTGCGCTGGTCGCCACCACCTATGTCGGGCGGATCGACAGCCGCGAAGGCGCGATCCCGACGCGGGAGGACCACTGATGACCACCCCCGCTGCGGCTCCTCCCTGCCTCCCGGGCTGATCCTCGCCGGCGGAAAGTCGAGCCGCATGGGCACGGACAAGGCCTTTTTGGACATCGGCGGCGAGACGATCCTTGCCCATGTGGTGCGGCGGCTCGGCCCCCAGGTCTCGGAGATCACTCTGAACGCGCCGGCGGACTTTCCCAATCCGCTCGGCTTGCGCCTGCTGCCCGACCGGATCAGTGGCCAGATGGGTCCGCTCGCCGGCGTGTTCTCCGGCCTGCGCGATATCCTGGACCGTAGGCTTCAGGCAACGCATCTCCTCACCGTTCCCTCCGACAGCCCTTTCATGCCCGTCGATCTCGTGCGCCGGCTTGAAGCAGAGGCCGGCGATCCGGATGCGATCGTCATCACCGCCTCGGACGGTCGCGATCATCCGGTATTCGGGCTCTGGCCGGCCTCGATCGCCGGCGATCTGGAAAACTGGCTCTCCGACCCCGACAACCGGCGGATCACGGCGTTCCTGGAGCGTCACCATGCGGTGACTGTCGAGTTCCCGATGGTCGAGACGCCGCAGGGGTTGCTCGACCCGTTCTTCAACATCAACACGCCCGAGGATCTTCAAGAGGCGCGCCGTTTCGCCGAGGAGCTTTCATGAACCCTCCCCGTGTCTTTGGTATTTCCGGGTGGAAAAATTCCGGCAAGACGGGTCTGGCGGTGCGGCTGGTGGCGGAATTCACCCGCCGCGGCTATGCGATCTCGACGATCAAGCACGCCCACCACGATTTCGATATCGACAAGGTCGGGGCCGATTCCTTCCGCCATCGCGAAGCCGGCGCCCACGAAGTGGCGATCGTCTCCGGCACCCGCTTTGCGATCATGCACGAACTGCGCGGCGGACCGGAGCCGAGCTTCGAGGAAATCCTCTCCCGCCTCGCCCCATGCGATCTGGTGCTGATCGAGGGTTACAAGCGCGAGCCGGTTCCGAAAATCGAAGCCCGCCGCCTTGAGGCGAACAATCGCGCACCGCTCGCGCCCAGCGATCCTCACATCGTCGCCATCGCCGCCGACCATCCGGTCACGGATGCCGACATCCCGGTCTTCGATCTCGACGACACGAACGCGATCGCCGATTTCATCGCGCAGTTGACGGGGCTCAGTCGTTAGGCCTTGCCCTGGTGTTCGACCAGATAGCGCGTAGCAAGCGCGACGTGGCGAGGAATAGGCTTGTTCTTGCGCTAGTCGGCGACGAGCCCGGCGCGAAAAGCTCCAAGGCCGACGCCATGGCGTCCAGCGCCATACCGAGCTCATCCATCGCGTTGCGAAAGTCGCCGTTGTCGAACGCAAAAAAGCCGCCGGATTGCTCCGGCGGCCTGGTTTCGAGGTGCCTCGGACCGCTTACTGCCTGGAAGCAACCGGTTTGACCAGTGGCGTGATGCGGCGCACGGTGACGCGGCGGTTTTGCTGTTCGGGACCGTCGGTCCGCACCTTCAGGTAACGTTCGCCGTAACCTTGAGTCGCCAGGTTTTCCGGCGGGATGGCGAATGCGTCCGTCAGTACCCGGGCAACGCTTTCGGCGCGCTGGTCGGAGAGAACCAGGTTGCTGTCGTCGGCGCCGACGGCATCCGTATGACCTTCGATCAGGAAGGTTTCGGAAGGATCACGCTTCAGCACCTTGTTGATGGCGTCGGCCACCTTGCGCAGCGAGCTTGCCTGGTTCATCGGGATTTCGGCGCTGCCGGTGGCAAACGTGATCGTGTCGAGGTCGATACGCGGCACCTTGTCGCGGATACGGGCGGAGTAGCGCACTTCGTCCAGCGAATAGACCCGCTCGACCCGCTCGACCGGCGGCTGTTCCAGGAACTGGTAATAATCCCGGTCCGGCTCGGTCGAGGTGTCGATGATGTAGTCGTCGAGCGGGACGCTGAGGCGCATCGGCGGCAGATCGTCACCCGGATCGCGCCAGACGTAATCGCGGCCGCGGCGATTATCCATCAGTTCCGGCGCGTAATAGAGCACGTATTCCTCGCCGCCCTTCACGACACGCGAACGCTGGACGATCTCGCCGTAGCTGTTGCGGACGGTGACGATCCGCGTGCCGTCATCGCGCACGATCACCTCGCGCACCCGGCCGTCGCGGAGCTGCTCATATTGCGGCGCCCGGCCACGGGCGTCGTAGAAACGACTGCTGTCGTCATGACGAACCACGGTCTGGTTGTCGATCGAGATGATCACGCGGCCGCCATCCCGGTCGCGATCGCGACCGCCGTTGCGGTCACGGTTGCCGCCCAGACCGGCTGCATCGCGAAAATCCCAGCCGCGAGGCCGTTCGAACTGCGGGCGCTGGTCGAGGCGCTGTCCGCGTTCATCCGAGAGCTGGCGAAATTCCTGCTGCTGCTCGCGGGTGGCACGGGTGCCGGCCTGGGCTTCCGCATCGGATTTCGGCGGCGCCAGCTGCTGCTGGTCGGCCTGTTGCGGAGCCGGACGGCGCGGACGCTCTCCATCCCGCGGCGGGCGTGCAGAAGGCGCCTCCTTGGCACTGTCGAGCACGGCTGCACCGTTCTGAACGGGCAGCACGACCTGTTCGCCGCTCTTGGCCGCAGCCGGATCCTTGGCAAGCTCCTTGGCCCGTTCGACCTGCTGGGGCGTGGTTGCGGTCTGGGGAGCCGTCGGCTGGGCACCCGGCTGGGCTCCCGTTGCCTGCTGGCCCTGCGGCTGGCCCGGGATCGGCTGACCTGAAGGCGCCACGGGAGGCTGTCCTTCGGTGGTCTGCCGGCGAGGCGCTTCGCCCGGAACCGGCTGACCTGGAGCGGCCTGGCCGGTGGCAGCGGGCGGCTGGTTGCGCCTGTCCTGCGCGGTGCCTGTGCCGGGAGCCTGGCCAGGAATTGGTGCAGGAGCCTGGCCGGTTGCGTTGCCGCGAGCCGGATTTTCAGGTGCGGCCCCGGCGTCGCGGCGCGGTCTGTTGCGGGTGGCTGCGGAGGCTTTGGCGTGTCGGCCTGGTTCTGCGTCGGAGCGGCGTTGCGATCCTGGGCGTTGCGACCAGCCGGAGCCTGCGGCGCAGTGTCCGGCGTTGCGGCGCGATTCGTCGCAGGTGGCAGCGGCTTGGGCGTTTCGGCCTGTTTCTCGGTGGGCGCGGCCTTCGGCTGCTGGGCGTCGCGGCGAGCGGGAGCCTCGGGCGCGGCGTCCGGCGTCGCGGCACGATTGGTCGCCGGCCGTTCCGGCTTCGGCGTTTCGGCCTGCTTTTCTACCGGAGCCGTCTTCGGCTGCTGGGGCTGCTGGGCTTCCCTTGCGGCCGGCGGCTCGCTCTGGGGCGTGGCCTGCTCGCGCTGGCGGCGCGGCTGGGCGTCGTTTCCGCCCTGCCCCTGACCTTGGCCGGTCTCCTGCTGTTGACGACGCGGACGCTCCTGCGCGGGCGCCTCGGCAGCCGGGCGTTCGGCCTGCGGAGCCTGGCGGGGCGGTGCTTCGCGCGGAGCGGCCTCGCGAGGGGCGGCTTCACGGGGGCGGCTTCCGGCTCGGCCTTGCGCTGGCGCTGCGGCTGTTCCTGCTGCTGGGCCTGGGGCGGTGCTTGCGGCCGTTCGGCCGGAGCCTGCTGCTCCTCCTGCGGCTTGCGGCGGGGGCGCGGCTGTCCTTCGCCTTCCTGTGCACCCGGAGCGCCGGGCGGGACGATGATCTGTTGCTGCACCTGGACGACGTTTGGCATCGGGCCGGCCTCGAAAACAGGTCTCAAGGGGCGGCGCCGGCTGGCTGAAGCATCAGCGGCAGCGACACCAAAGGTGCTGCGACGCTGGCGAACAGTCTGAATTTCTGCGACATGGACATTTCCTCTTCTAGGGGTGTCATCCCTTTCATGCGCGTCCTTTATTGCCGTTTTTCGGCGGACTTACGCGGCACCTCAACTGAATTGCACCAAAATGGTTCCAGTGCAGCCTGTTGCGGCTGGCCTGAACCTGGCATGAATGTGTTGTTCATGAACTGAAAGCACCTAGACGTGCACGTAAAATGCCGTTGCAATTTATCCCGAGCAGGTATCTAAAAATCCACTCGGGGCGCGCCTGAATGCGCGCGCCGTCTCCTGCGGCCGAAAAAGAGCAACACCGCAGGTTGCCAACAGAGAGGATCAACATGAACATTTCCACCCGATTCCTTGCTGCCGCCTCGATCGCCGCCCTGTCGCTTTTCGCCGGTTCGGCAATGGCCCAGGAGAAACTCGTGATCGGCACCGAAGGCGCCTATCCGCCCTTCAACAACCTGGAAGCCAACGGCCAGCTCACCGGTTTCGACATCGATATCGCCAAGGCGCTCTGCGACGAGATGAAGGTCACCTGCACCTTCGTCACCAATGACTGGGACGGTATCATCCCGGCGCTGCAGTCGAAGAAGTTCGATGCGATCATCGCTTCCATGTCGATTACCCCCGAGCGGAAGGAGCAGGTCAGCTTCTCGAAGAAATATTACAACACGCCGCCGGCCATCGCCGTCCCGAAGAATTCGCCGATCAAGGAAGCGACCGCCGCCGGCCTCAAGGGCAAGACGATCGGCGCACAGGGCTCCACCACCCATTCGAACTATGCCGAAAAGCATATGCCCGATTCGGAGCTCAAGCTTTATCCGACCGCCGACGAATACAAGCTCGACATCACCAACGGTCGCATCGATGCCGTCATCGACGATATCGTCGTGCTGTCGCAGTGGATCAAGTCGGATGCCGGCAAGTGCTGCAAGATCCTCAGCCCGCTGCCGATCGACGTCGCTATCAACGGCGAAGGCGCGGGCATTGCGGTTCGCAAGGGCGAAACCGCGCTGGCCGACAAGTTCTCGGCCGCCATCCTCGCGATCCGCGCCAACGGCAAATACAAGGCCATCAACGACAAGTATTTCGATTTCGACGCCTACGGCCAGTAATCGACCGGGAGAACCCGGCTACCGCGCGGCGGGAGGCTTGCCCTTCCGCCGTTTTTCTTTTAATGACGGCAACACAAGACAAAAGCGGCACACAAAAAGGCCGCAGGGGAAAACGACCTTATGAGCGGATTCTTTTCCGCCCTCTTTTCGGCGCTCGACCCGCTTTGCGGACCTGTCGGGCTTTTTCGCTCTTCGGTTCCGGTAGCCTTGTCGCCTGCGGCGAGGCCGGCTGGGGCGACGAGATCGCCTTTGGCGTCAAGGTAACCATCACGCTCGCGCTTGCCACCGCACCCGTCGGCCTGGTCATCGGTTTCCTGATCGCGCTCGCCGCCCAGTCCGAGGACAAGCTGCTCAGGCTCGCCGCGGGTATCTACACGACGATCTTTCGCGGACTGCCGGAACTGCTCACCCTGTTCATCGTGTATTACGGCCTGCAGATCCTCATCCAGGCGGTGCTCGCCTCCTTCGGATACGACGGGCGCGTCGAGATCAACGCTTTTATTGCCGGCATGGCGGCGCTCGCCGTCGTCTTCTCGTCCTATTCCTCCGAGGTCCTGCTGTCGGCGTTTAGGGCGATCCCGCGCGGCCAGTACGAGGCGGGCGATGCGCTCGGCCTCCACCGCTCGCGCACCATGCTTCTCGTCGTCCTGCCGCAGCTCATCCGCATCGCGCTGCCCGGCCTCACCAATCTCTGGCTGATCCTCCTGAAGGACACGTCCTATGTCTCGATCATCGGCCTTGCCGACATCCTGCGCCAGACCGGGATTGCCGCGCGCGTCAGCAAGGAAGCCTTCTTTTTCTATGGCATCGCATGCCTGCTCTATCTGATCCTGGCGACGATATCGTCTATCGGCCTCGGTTTCGTCCAACGATGGGCCAGACGTTCGGAGAGCCGCCGATGAGCTACGTCAAGGAGCTGATTCCGGCCCGCGCGCCGCCCGCTCTGATCGCCAGGCGGCTGTCGTCTTCGCGCCTTGCCGCCATCGCCGTCCTCCTGGTGTGGGCGGCCCTTGCGGTGACACTCGTCTTCATGGTGATCAACGGCTGGGATCAGGACAAATTCCAGCGCTACGGCCCGCGCTATCTCCACGGCCTGTGGACCACCATCTTTCTCGTCGCGCTGGCGGTCGTTTTCGGCGCCCTGCTGTCGCTGCCGATTGCGTTCGCGCGCATGTCGAGGAACCGGGTGCTGAACACGGTCGCCTATGCCTATGTCTATGTCTTCCGCAGCACCCCGCTGCTCGCCCAGCTTTTCCTGATCTATTACGGGCTCGGCAGCTTCCGGCCGGAACTCGAAACGGCCGGCCTCTGGTGGTTCTTCCGCGAGGCCTGGTATTGCGGGTTGCTCTCCTTCGTCCTCAACACCGCCGCCTATCAGGCCGAAATCCTCCGCGGCGCGATCGAGAGCGTGCCGCGCGGCCAGCATGAGGGTGCGGCGGCGCTGGGCATTTCGAAATACGTCGCCTTTCGCAAGGTCGTCCTTCCGCAGGCCCTCATCGTGGCGCTGCGCCCCTATGGCAACGAGATCATCCTGATGATCAAGGGCTCGGCCGTCGTGTCGATCGTCACCGTCTACGACCTGATGGGCGAGACGCGTTACGCCTTCTCGCGCACGTTCGATTACCAGACCTATCTCTGGGCCGCGATTTTCTACCTCACCATGGTCGAAGCGCTACGGCACCTGTGGGCCTTCATCGAGGCGCGCCTGACGCGCCATCTGAAGCGCTAGCAGCACTCATGGAACACAGCTGCTAACATACTGTAAATTATCACGAATGTGCTCTTAAGGTGCAATTGTAAAGCTTCGGTTAAACATGGCATGTTCTCCTATCGGGTGACGCAACGACGTCAACTCGAAACAACAAACGGGAACTGCTGCATGTCTGAAATGGAATTGATGCTGAAAGGCTACGGTCTGACGACAGCCCAGATCTTCTACCGCCTGCCGGACCATCCCGCGCTGCTGCAAAGCTATGTCTGGCAGAACTACGACCTCGCTCCGGATTTCCCGGAGATGAACGGTTTTCTGAAATTCTGGCAGGAGAAGCTCGACGGCCCGCTGCATTCCGTCCGCTATGTCCATCGCAAGCTGATTTCGGCCAGCGAATGGCGGGCGGTGAAGGGCGAGATCATCCTGCACTGACCGGCGCCTCCTCGTTCGCAGGATAAAGGCTCCGCGCCGCGGCGATTGCCAAACGCGTGCCTTCGGCTTAAAGCCGCTTGCGAAACGAAGGACGCGAGCCATGAAGAAGATCGACGAGGAAGCCCTGGCGGAGGCCTATAACCGCGCGCTGGCGCTGGAAAAGGCGGGCGATATCGACGCCGCCGTCAAGGCCTACCATCAGGTGCTGGACATCGATCCCGAGGACCACGGTGGTGCGGCCGTGCGCATTGCCGCCATGGGTCGCGGCGAGACGCCGCCCAGGGCGCCGGACGCCTATGTGGAAACCCTGTTCGACCAGCACGCCGAGAGCTTCGAGGACATTCTTGTCGAGCAGCTCGGTTACGCCGTGCCGGTTATCGTGCGCCAGCGCCTGCAGGAGCCTGAAGCTCGGACCGTTCAAGCGCATGCTCGATCTCGGCTGCGGCACGGGGCTTACGGGCGGCACGCTGCGCGACATGGTCGATGATATCACCGGTATCGACATTTCCGAAAACATGGTCGAAATCGCGCACGAAAAGGATCTCTACGAGACGCTCTACGTTGCGGAGGTCGAGGATTTCCTCGAAGACAACGATGACGAGCCCTTCGACCTGGTGACCGCCACCGACGTGCTGCCCTATCTCGGCGCACTGGAGCCGCTGTTCTTCGGCGCCTCGGAAAACATGTTGCCCGGCGGCCTGTTCGTCTTTTCATCCGAAACGCTTCCCGACGAAACCTTCGCCGGCCGGCCCTACATGGTCGGGCCGCACCAGCGTTTTGCGCATGCCGAAAGCTATGTTCGCGAGCGCCTTACCGCTACCGGCTTCGAGCTTCTCGAAATCTCCGACATCAACGTGCGCATGCAGGACGGCAACCCGACGCCGGGGCATCTGGTGATCGCACGGTTGATCGCAAAATCATAACGACCAGGTGGTCTAACCTTTGAAAGCGCGTGATTGCAGATGGCTTCACCGCGACATCACGGGTGGTCCAAACCATCTTCTCATCGCGGCGCTTCATCGATAGTTTGCCTCCGCAACGGAGGGATTCGGATGACGCCGCAGCGCTATCTTCTTGCCCAGGCCTATAACAATGCCTGGGCCAATCACCGGCTGCTGAAAGCCTGCGGAGAGCTTTCACGCGAAGAGCTGGAAGCGAAGCGCGTCAGCTTCTTCCCGTCGATCATCCATACGCTCAACCATATCCTCACCGTGGACTGGCTCTATATCAGCGCGCTCGAAGGCGATTGCCTCGGCGCTGCCGCCTTCGAGCCGGAGATCCCTTTTCCCGCCTTTGCCGATCTCGATCGCCAACAGCGCGCCGCCGACCGCCGCCTGATCGATCACTGTCGAAGCTTGGATACGCGGGCGCTGACCGGTGAGGTCCGCATTCCGCGCGCCGACCATGTGCAGGTGGAGCCCGCCGACCGGGTTCTGCTCCATCTCTTCCAGCACCAGATCCACCATCGCGGCCAGGTGCATGCGATGCTGTCGGGAACCTCCGTCGCCCCGCCGCAGCTCGACGAGTTCTTCGCCGCCGACGAAGAGAAACTGCGCGCACAAGATTTTGCCGAACTCGGCTTCACCGAAGCCATGATCTGGAGTTGACCATGCTGTATTTCGTCATCAAGGCCCTGCACATTCTTTCCGACTTCCTGCTGATCGGCGGCATGCTGATCAATGCCTTCGTCATCGGCATGGTGCCGCCGACCATCCGCACCGGCGTCATTTCGGCACTGAGGAAATACGATCGCACCGTCACCACCGCGGCCCTCGGCGGGGCCTGGCTTTTCGGTCTCTGGCTCGCCTTCGGTTACGGCTTCTATACGACCGGCTGGTTCGGCTTCAAATTCCTGATCGTCCTCATGCTGTCGGCGCTGCACGGCATGCAGGGGGCCTGGATGCGCCGCATGGAGGCCGACCCGCATCTCGACCCGCCAGCCTTCGTACGCGCCGGCCTGCCGATCGTCCTCGGCTCGGTCGTCGTCATCGTCGCGCTCGCGGTCATTAAGCCGTTCTGAGCCCACGGACGGCCTTAGCAACCTCGGGCCGACCTAGCCGCCCGTCGAAATCCACGCTTTTCGCCGAACTGCGCTTTTCCGGGCGGCCGCTTTGCTCTAATCCTCTGCCCAACAAAAATCGTGGAGGTTCAGCATGGCGAAAGTGGCATTCATCGGTCTCGGGGTGATGGGTTATCCCATGGCCGGGCATCTCAAGGTCAAGGGCGGCCATGAGGTGACGGTTTATAACCGCACCGGCGCCAAGGCAGAGGACTGGGCGGCGAAGTTCGGCGGCAAGGCCGCCGCCACGCCGGCCGAAGCGGCCAGGGATGCCGATTTCGTGTTCGTCTGCGTCGGGAACGACGACGATCTCCGCTCGGTGACAACCACCGAGACCGGCGTTCTCGCCGGCATGAAACCGGGCGCCATCCTGATCGACAACACCACCGCCAGCGCCGAAGTCGCCCGTGAGCTCGATGCCGCCGCGAAGGCGAAGGGCGTCGGTTTCATCGATGCGCCGGTCTCCGGCGGCCAGGCGGGCGCCGAAAACGGCGTGCTGACCGTCATGTGCGGCGGTGACGAAGCGACGTTCGAGAAGGCAAAGCCGGTGATCGACGCCTATGCCCGCATGGTCGGCCTCATGGGTCCGGCAGGCGCCGGCCAGCTCACCAAGATGATGAACCAGATCTGCATTGCCGGCCTCGTCCAGGGGCTGGCCGAATCGATTCACTTCGGCAAGCAGGCCGGCCTCGACATCGAGAAGGTCATCGAGGTGATTTCCAAGGGTGCGGCCGGCTCCTGGCAGATGGAGAACCGCTACAAGACCATGAATGCCGGCAAATACGATTTCGGCTTCGCGGTCGACTGGATGCGCAAGGATCTTGACATCGTGCTGACCGAAGCCCGCCGCAACGGTGCCAAGCTGCCGGTGACCGCGCTGGTCGATCAGTTCTACGGCGACGTCCAGACCATGGGCGGCAAGCGCTGGGATACGTCCTCGCTGCTGGCGCGGCTGGAAAAGAAATAATAGCCATGATCGGCCCCTCCTCCGACGTTGCCGGGATCGTCGCGCATCTCGAAACGCTGCGCTCGGAGGAGAATATCTCCGGCATGGCCCGGTTCGGCATCGTCACCGACCGGGCGATCGGCATTTCCAATCCCGACCTGCAGAAGATCGCCCGGACTATCAAACGCGGTCACGGCCGGGCGCTGGACCTCTGGCGCACCGGCATCCGCGAAGCCCGGATGCTGGCGATCTATACCGCCGACCCCGCGGCACTGACACCGGCCGAGGCGCGCGGCTGGTCGGAGGATTTTGCCTCCTGGGAGATCGTCGATACCGCCGCCGATCTTTTTACCGAAACAGCGTTCTGGCAGGACCTCATCGCGGATTTTGCACAAAACGAGCGCGAATTCGTCCGCCGCACCGCATTTGCGATGATCGCCGGTGCTGCCGTGCATCGCAAACTGGAGCCGGACGCAACCTTCCTCGCTTATCTGCCGCTGATCGAGGCACATTCAACCGACCCGCGCAATTTCGTGAAAAAGCGGTCAACTGGGCGCTCCGCAATATCGGCAAGCGCAACCGCACCTGCCACGCCCCGGCCCTGGCACTCTCCGAAAAGCTCGCCGCCTCGACCGACAAGACCACCCGCTGGATCGGCAAGGACGCCGTCAAGGAATTGTCGAGCGAGAAGCTTTTGGCGCGGGTGAAGGGTTAGCCGGCTTTCCCCACCCGATACTGACGCGGCGTCGCGCCTACAAACGTCCGAAACGCCTTGATGAAGGAACTCGTGCTTTCGAACCCGCAGGCAAGGCCGATTTCCGTTATCGGGTCGCGGCCGGCAAGCAGCATCTCCTTGGCCTTCACCATCCTCGCCCGATGCCGGAAATCGCGAAAGCTCATGCCGAGTTCCGTATCGAAGCGCCGTGACAGCGTCCGTTCCGAAAGGTGTGACACCTCCGCCAGAGAGCCGAATTCGAGATCCCGGTCGAGCTGCTCCAGCATCCGCTCCACGGCCACCGCCATGCCCGGCGACTGCGGTTTCGGCAGCCACGTCTCGTCCTCCTCCGAGGCAAGCTCTTCCGCCACGGAACCGAGCGCCTTGAAGAAAGCGTTCGCGGCTCCGTCAGCCGCATCGCGCCCGACATCCCAACGCATGACGTGCAGAATCATCTGCCGCGCCAGTTCCGAAAGACCGAAGACCCTGCAGGCCGGTAGCGGCGCTTCGAACTCACCGTCGCCGAAGAGCACAGAGGACGCCGTGGCCGCCCCCATGCTGCGAACGGCAATCACCGTCCCCGCGCGATCAGCGCCGCCCGTTGCGGCGGCAGCATCCAGCGGCGGTCGCCGATATCGAGAATGAAGGTTCCGGCCGAGGCATAGAGCAGATAATCCGCATCGAACGCCCGTTCGATTTCGAAAGGCTCGTCAAAGACCCGATGATAGGCATGAGAAATCGTCGCCATCGCTTGCCGGATTTTGTTTTATGCCGCCTGCTGTCCCCGCATCTGCTTTAGCAGTTCGGCGGTATCGAGCAACGCGGAATGGCGGACGATCTTTCCGTCCCTCAAGACGAAGGTCCGATAGGCGCGGACCCGAATGGGATTGCCGGAAGCTTCGACGCCCTTGAAAGGCGCCTGGTGCGTGCCGTGCAATGTCAGCTCGCACATGACATCGTCGTCTTCGGCGGTCATCCGCTCGACCGTCCAGACCGCATCCGGCATGATGCGCTTCTGCACCGCCACCATGGCGCAATGCCCCTCGGCATTGGCGGGCGAATAGACGGCTTCTTCGTAATCGTCAGCGAAAAAATCCGCGAAACGTTCGGTCAGACCGCGGTTCCAGATCTCTTCTATATATCCGCCGATGATCGCCTTGTTGGTCTTGGCCTGGTCCTGCATGTCGCGCTCCATCTGTTTCGATGAAGCCCAGATACGACAAAGCGGGCCGTTTCAACTCGGCCCGTCCTGCCAGAAAATGATCCCGATCCGCCAATCGGCGGATTATTCCTCGCCGGACTTCTGGTTGTCCAGCATCATGTAGTCGAGCGGCAATTCGGTCGTGTACTTGATCTGCTCCATTGCGAACACCGACGAGACGTCGCGGATCTCGATCTTGGCGATCAGGCGCTTGTAGAAGGCGTCATAGGCGCCGATATCCGGCACGACGACGCGCAACAGGTAATCCACGTCGCCGCTCATGCGGTAGAATTCGACGACCTCGGGAAAGTCCACCACCACTTCCGAGAAACGCTTCAGCCATTCGATCGAGTGGCTGGCTGTGCGGATCGACACAAAAACCGTGACCTTGGTATTGACCTTGACCGGATCGAGCAGCGCCACCCGGCGGCGGATGACGCCATCCTCTTCCATCTTCTGGATGCGGCGCCAGCAAGGCGTGGTCGAAAGGCCGACCTTCTTCGCGAGATCCGCGACGGCGAGAGTCGATCTTCCTGCAGAATACGGAGGATTTTGCGGTCGAGGCGGTCCATTCAGTTCCCTTTCGAAATGATTTTTCGTTATACACGGATTTCGCGGCAGTTAACCGAAATTTGTTTCACGTATCAAGCTATCCACATGCTGTCGCAGAATGGGCAGAAGATCCGCCTCGAACCATGGATTTTTTCTGAGCCAGCCGGTGTTGCGCCACTCGGATGCGGCAGCGGCAGAATCCGCGGTCCCTGATTGGCAAAGAGATAGTCGCGCCAATTCTTTACCGTTTCCGTCATGCCCTTGCCCCGCCGGCTCCCCAGATGCCAGGCCTGCGCATACCCCCGACCGCCAGAACCAGGCTCGACCTGCGGCATGGCGGCGATCACCCGGGCGCGCCACAGCGGCGCGCATTCGATCCGTGGCGGCAGGTCGCTCCCTTTGCGTCATAACCCGGAAAACAGAAACCCATCGGCACGATCGCAAACTTCTCCGGATTATAAAATTCGTCGCGCGTCACCGCCATCCAGTCGCGTAGTCGGTTTCCCGAGGCATCGTTGAACGGCAGCCCGCTTTCATGCACCCGAAGGCCCGGTGCCTGCCCGGCAATCAGCACCCTCGCCGTCCTGGATAACACGGCGACCGGCCGCGGCTCATGCGGCAGACGGTCGCTCTCGCCTTTCGCCGGCGCATCGCGGCAGATGCGGCAGGCCGCGATCATGCCGGCCAGCGCGCCGATATCTTCCTCGTCGTCGGCGATGCCATTCATGCTCATTGCCACGCGGTCACCCGCCTCACCCAATCCATGAAAGTTCCCGCGAGACTCATATCGTCCATCATGCCACGGCTGGCGCGCCAGTCGCGCGGACTTTCGAACCGACCGGCCCAAAGCCCCTGCCGTTCGCGTCGCGCGGCCACCTGCTCCTCCGCGTAACGTCCCGAGGCAACCGCGAGGCCCTGCCGCACCAGCGCGCCGTTGATGCTTGTCGTGCCCGCATGGCAGCGCACCAGGAGCCGATGATATTTGTCGCGCTCGCGGCCGAGGCATTCGACCTCGCCGCCTGCAACAAGGCGTACCAGCAGCCTTCTTGCCTCGACACCACATGCCCAGGGCTTGCCGCGATCATCCTCGCAGGTCTGGTCGAGTTCCGGCGCATCCATGCCCTGCAGCCGCAGGCGCTCGCCGCCCACCGAGAGCGTATCGCCGTCTATTACATGGAATGGACCACGCACGACGCTGTCGGCCGCCTCGTCCAGCTTCGCGGCGATCAGCACCAGAAGGAAGAAAAAGGCCGCGAGAAACGCGCCATCGCGAAAAATCCTGAACGTTCTGGCCACAATCCAGCCTTATTGGAAAACGGAAGCTTCAGAGAAATGGCAAACAAAACCTTTCCCGGCAGTACTCTCTTAAGGTTTTGGACATACTCTCTCAACACCCGGGGTATCAGTTCAGTGGCCATGAGTAGCGGCGTCAGCACATCGACCGACAAGAATATCGTTGATCGCTCGCGCGGCCACCGCAACAAGGCCGTCTCGAAAGCCGTTCGCGCAACCCGGGAACGGCTGCAGTCCAGTTCCCAGGGCAACCAGATCTTCGACCGCGACATGATCGCCATGCACGTCAACACCGTGCTGCAGGGCGCATCCGTGATGCCTCTCTTCATCGTCGTGGTGACGGCGATCGGCGTCTACCTCAATCCGAACGCCAATCTCTTTGCCTGGGCGCTGCTGATGTTCAGCGTCCATGCCATCAATGTGCTGCTCGCCCGCCGTGCGAGCCGAAAAGACATCGCCGCGACCGAGGTCCAGAAATGGCGCCGCAGGCTGCTGGCCGCCCAGATGATCGTCGGCAGCGGCTGGGCACTGTTTGCGCTGCAGAACTGCGACGCCTGTTCCGGCGACAACTATTATTTCTACAAGGGCGCGGTTCTCCTCATCGCGATCTCGATCACCGCGATGAGCAGCTTCATGCTGCGCCTCGGCGTGTTGTTCGGCTTCCTGCCGATGATCCTCGCTCTGCTTGCCACGGCGATCCTGTCGCGCCAGGTGCTCGATATCGGCATGATCGCGATCTGCGCCATCGCGGTCGTCTTCTTCCACTATATCGCCGACCGGCTCTATCGCTCCAACCTGACGCTGATGTCCTATCAGTCGGAAAAGGACGACCTGATCGCCGAGCTGGAAGTGGCAAAATCCATGTCGGACGAGGCCCGCCGCCGGGCCGAAGAGGCAAACCTCGCCAAATCCCGTTTTCTCGCCTCAATGTCGCACGAGTTGCGCACGCCGCTCAACGCCATCCTCGGCTTTTCCGAAGTGATGAGCTCGGAGGTTCTGGGACCGCTCGCCAATCCGACCTACAAGGAATATTCCGGCGACATCCATCGCTCGGGCCAGCACCTCCTCAACCTCATCAACGAGATCCTCGATCTGTCGCGGATCGAGGCCGGGCGTTACGACCTTGCCGAGGAATCGCTGTCGCTGCTGGAGATCGCCGAAGATTGCATCGGCATGGTGCAGCTGCGCGCCAGCGCCAAGAACATCTCGATCAGCCAGCAGTTCGAACCACAGCTGCCGCAGGTCTGGGTGGATGAAAAATCGATGCGCCAGGTTCTGCTGAACCTGCTCTCGAACGCGGTCAAGTTCACGCCCCAGGGCGGCGAGGTCACCGTCAAGGTCGGCTGGACCGCCGGCGGCGGCCAGTATGTGGCGATTAAGGACAATGGCCCCGGCATTCCGGAAGAGGAAATCCCGGTCGTCCTCTCGGCCTTCGGCCAGGGCTCGATCGCCATCAAGAGCGCCGAGCAGGGAACCGGGCTCGGCCTGCCGATCGTCCAGGCGATCCTTGCCAAGCATGACGGCCAGTTCATCCTGCGCTCCAAGCTGCGCGAAGGCACGGAGGCGATCGCCATTCTGCCCGCGACCCGCGTCCTCCAGAGCGTGCCGGCCGTCGCCGACGCCCAGACGGTCGCCCGCCGCCGTAAGAGCTTCGCCTGACCGCTCGCTCTTTTCCGCATCGCGGTTTGCGTGCACAATGCGGAAACGACCAAACTCCTCGACCGCGCCATCGAAGCAGCCAGGGAACTTCCTGCCGAAATGCAGGATGAGATCGCCGAGATTCTTCTGAGGTTCATGGGCAAAGATGACGAAGGGGTTTATCAGCTTACGCCCGAAGAAGAGGCTGATCTGGAAGAGGCCGATCGGGAGATAGAACGCGGAGAGATCGCGACGGAAGAGAACGTCCGCGCGATGTGGGCCAAATACCGTCTGTGAAGCTTCGTGTTGGCGTCGACGAAATCATAACTCAGCGCTTCCGCCACGCGTCTCGCAAAAGTCGCTAGTCTCTACCTCGGTCACCCCCACACGCTCCTGACCACCACATAAAGCGCGAAAAACCCGTTGGCGCAGAGCAGGCAGAAGACCGCGAAGGAGCCGAGGTCCTTGGCGTGGCGGCCGACGGTGGAGATTTCCGGGGAGATGCGATCGACCAGGCTCCTCGATCGCGGTATTCAGTGATTCCACCGCAAACAGCACCAGCATCAGGATGAAGAAGACGAAATAGTCGGGCGCGCCGGCATCGACGATCGCAAACAGGACGATGCCGGCAGCAAACGCGATCACCTCGTGGCGAAAGGCCTCCTCCGCCACAGGCGCACCATCCCCTGCATGGAATAACGAAACGCCGCAATCACCCGGCGAATGCCGGTTGCCCTTTCGATAGCGGTGTCGAGCGGCGTCTTTTCCATTCGGGCTCAGTGGCTCTTGTTGCTGACGCCGGCCTGTTCGAAGGTCGCCATGCCGGAATGGCAGGCGGCCGCCGCCTTGACGATGCCGGCGGCAAGTGCGGCACCCGTTCCCTCGCCGAGCCGCATGCCGAGCGCCAGTAGCGGCGTCTTGCCGAGCTGTTCGATCGCGCGCAGGTGCCCCGGCTCACCGGAGACATGGCCGATCAGGCAGTGATCGAGCGCTGCCGGATTGGCGGCCTTGAGGATCGCCGCCGCTGCCGTCACCACATAGCCATCGAGCAGGACCGGGATCTTTTCGACACGGGCGGCAAGGATGGCGCCGGCGATCGCGGCAATCTCGCGGCCGCCGAGGCGGCGCAGGATTTCGAGCGGGTCGCTCAAATGATCCTTGTGGAACTCGACCGCGGCCTTCACGGCGGCGATCTTGCGCTCCATAAATTCGCCGTGCGAACCGGTGCCGGGACCGACCCAGTCCTCCGCCTCGCCGCCATAGAGCGCGAGATTGATGGCGGCGGCGATCGTGGTATTGCCGATCCCCATTTCGCCGATGCAGAGAAGGTCGGTGCCGCCGGCGATCGCCTCCATGCCGAAGGCCATTGTCGCGGCGCAATCGCGTTCCGAAAGGGCCGCCTCGCTGGTGATGTCACCGGTTGGGTAATCGAGCGCCAGGTCGAAGATCTTCAGCCCGAGATCATGGGTGACGCAGATCTGGTTGATGGCAGCGCCGCCGGCCGCGAAATTTTCGACCATCTGCTGGGTCACCGACGACGGAAATGGCGTGACCCCATGCCGCGTCACGCCGTGATTGCCGGCGAAGATCGCCACCAGCGGCCGGTTGACGGCCGGCGCACGGCCCGTCCAGGCGGCCAGCCAGAAGGCGATTTCCTCGAGCCGGCCCAGCGCGCCCGGCGGTTTGGTCAGCTGCGCATCGCGCTCGCGCGCCGCCACCAGCGCCCGCGGATCCGGTCCGGGAAGGTTCTGCAGCAGGACACGGAAATCGTCGAAAGGCAGGCCGCTCACGCTCATGGAAAGTCTCTCTTGTAGCTCGGTCTCGTATCGCGGCAGGAAAGCTTGTCTTTCCCGGCAAATCGCGCTTGTGTGCGCAAACTCATAATCGGGTCGGGAGGAGGAACAACTGCCAAACGCAACGGAATTCATCGCGGACCTCGCCCGCTCGGTCGGGTTCCTCAGCCGCCTGCCGGTGCCGGACCGATTCTTCCGCGGCCATGACGGCACGATCTCGCGGGCGGTGCGGGCTTTTCCGGTCGCGGGGCTGATCATCGCGGCCCTGCCCGCGCTCGTTCTTCTCGTCCTGCAGTCCGGCGATCCGCTGCTCGTCACGCTGACCGCGCTGACCGCGCTGACGCTGCTGACCGGCGCACTTCACGAAGACGGCCTCGCAGACACCGCCGACGGCCTCGGCGGCGGACGGGACAAGGATCATGCGCTCCATATCATGAAGGACAGCCGTATCGGCGCCTACGGGGTCGTGGCGCTGGTGCTGTCCTTTGGCCTGCGCGCCGCAGCACTGGCCGCCCTGTTTCGCCACGATGCGGGCATCGCGGCACTCGCCGTTCTGGCCGCAGCCGCCGTCAGCCGCGCGCTGATGGTCGCTCATTGGCGTTCGCTGCCGTCGGCCCGGGAAGGCGGCGTCGCTGCCAGCGCCGGCTTTCCCGAGGATGGCGCCCGCAACGTCGCGCTGTTTACGGGTGCTGCCATAGCGCTCGTCCTGCTCGTCCCCGTCCTCGGCCTGCCGAAGGTTCTATTGTCGCTGATCGTGGCGGCGCTCGCGGGTTTCGGCTTCACCCGTTTCGTGGCCCGAAAGCTCGGCGGCCATACCGGCGATACGATCGGCGCTACCCAACAATTGAGCGAGGTCGCCATGCTCGCCGCTCTTGCTCTTGCCGCGTGAAGCCCCGATATATTGACGCATGATTTCACCCTGTACCCTCGTCTGTTCGATCGACCTCAAGACCGGCTATTGCTTCGGCTGCGGACGGACGCGCGACGAGATCGCCGGCTGGATGGATTATACCGACATGGAGCGCCGCGCGCTGATGGAAACCCTGCCCGCGAGGCTTGAAACCGTCGAGCGGAAGCCGCGCCGGGAAACGCGCCGCCAGCGCCTGGCGAGGAGCGCGATACCGCATGAACAACGCGCTCACCGGCATACTCATCGTGCTCGGCATCGGCCTCGCCCTCCTGATATTCAATCACGACACGGGCCAGACCTTCGGCATAGACAACGACAGTTTCGGCCGCATGCTCTACCTGCTGCCGATCGCCGGCCTGCTCGGCGCCGGCATCCTCGCCGGCAGGCGCGGTCCTGCGGGCGAAGTGCTCCGCAACATCGCCATCTGGCTCCTGATCGTGCTCGGCCTGGTCACCGCTTATCTCTATCGCGACGACGCCCGCAACGTCGCTGCCCGGGTGACGGCCGGCCTCCTGCCCGGCACGGCCGTGGTGATGACGACCAGCGAGGGCGGCAACGAGGTGATCATCCACAAGACCCGGGGCAGCCATTTTCAGACCAATGTCAGCGTAGAGGGCAAGACCCTGCCGATGCTGGTGGATACGGGCGCCAGCACCGTCGTACTCTCCTATGACGACGCCCGCGCGATCGGCCTCAATCCGCAGACGCTCAACTTCACGGTCAGCGTTATGACCGCCAACGGCCGGGCGATGGCCGCCCCGATCCGCCTCGACGAAATCGCCATCGGCCCGATCGTGCGCAAGAACATCCGGGCAATGGTCGCCGAAGACGGAAGGCTCGGCGAAAGCCTGCTCGGCATGAGCTTCCTTTCCACCCTCGGCTCGCTGCAGATGCAGACGGACGAGCCTGAGGCTGCGGGACTGACCTCAGCCGAAATCCCGAATGGCCTCGCCTTCGCCCTTGTTGCGGAAATGGCTTGGCGGGGTGCCTATGATGCGCTTGAAGGCGCGGCTGAAGGAGGCTTCGGCATCATAGCCGAGGCGTTCGGCGACCACGGCGACCCGCTCGCCGTCGCGCAGCCATTGACGGGCCTGATGCATGCGCACCCGCGCCACGTAGCGCGCCGGCGTCTCGCCGACCACACGCAAGAATCGTTCGGCAAAACCCGACCTGGACGCGCCCATCAGCCGCGCCAGCGCGGCGACCGTCCAGTCCCGATCCGGCTGCAGATGGATGGCGGCGAGCACGCGGCCGACCTCGGGATTGCGCACCGCGGCGATCCACCCTGTCGTGTCGCCGCAGCCGTGTTCGACCCAGGTGCGGATCAGCGTTGCAGTCAAGACGTCGGCCAGCCGGGCGAGAATGCCGCCGGCGCCGACCCTATCCATCTCCACCTCACGCGCCATGGCGTCGAGAAGGTGCGGGATGGCCGGCTCGTTCCTGGCGAGATCGCTGGTCAGCATCGCCTCGGGCATCATTTGCAGGAGCGGATGCAGCTTGTCGATGTTGAAGCGCATCGAGGCGGTGAGCGCGACCGTGCCGCCGCAGGCATCGGCGCATTGCACGTCGAACACGCCCTGGCAGACTTCCTTGCGGCCGAACCGGTCGAATGGCAAGGGCGCCAGACCGGGGACGCTTGCCAGCACATGCGCATCGCCGCGCGGAAGAAGAGCCGCATCCCCCGCCCGCAATTCCAGCCACTCGCCTGACGACTTCTGCAGCCATGCGGAGCCCGACGAAATGAAGTGAAACCGCGCCGATTCCTGGGAAGGAAAGGACGTCGCCCAGGGCTCCGCGAGCCTGCAGCGCCCGTATTCGACGCCGTCGAGACGCAGGCCCCGCAGCATCTCGCTCAAGGGG
This sequence comes from Neorhizobium sp. EC2-8, assembly GCA_045291535.1. Classification (GTDB taxonomy): domain Bacteria; phylum Pseudomonadota; class Alphaproteobacteria; order Rhizobiales; family Rhizobiaceae; genus Neorhizobium. Next base: position 1,204,159 of record CP147996.1, read on the forward strand.
TCGGGCAGAGTTTCAGGTTCTATTTTGGACGAACGGTCAAGCATATCGGATTTTCTAGCATGGAAAGTACAGGCTGTCACGCCTAAGTCTGGTCCACTTCCCCGGCACAGCCCCTCTGCGCCGCCTCCCAAGACAGGAAATGATCATGACAGACAGCACTTTCGAAGAGGACGATCGCGTGGGCGATACGTCCGGCCCGGACACATCGGGTAAGGCCCGCTGGGACGCGGTCGTCGCGCTCACCCTCGGCGTCTTCGGCCTCGTGACGGCGGAGTTCCTGCCGGCGAGCCTGCTCACCCCCATTTCCGCCGACCTCGGCATCAGTTCCGGTGTGGCGGGCCAGACGGTAACGGTCACGGCCGTCGTCGCCGCCATTGCGGGGCCCGGCGTGGTCATCGGCACCCGCAGCTTCAATCGGCGCTGGACGCTGTTCGGGCTGACCGCCCTTCTCATCCTCTCCTGCGCGCTGGCCGCGCTTGCCAACGGCCTGACCCTGCTCCTCGTCTCGCGCGTCCTGCTCGGCATCGGGCTCGGCGGCTTCTGGGCCATGGCCGGCGCGCTCGCCATGCGGCTGGTGCCGATGGACCACCTGCCCCGCGCCATGGCGATGATCTTCACGGGCGTATCGGTGGCAACCGTCATGGCCGCGCCGCTCGGCGCCTATATCGGCTCCACGCTCGGCTGGCGGGCGGCCTTCGTGCTCGCCGGCGCGGTCGGCGTGCTGGCGCTCGTCGCCCAGGCCGTCACCGTACCCTCGCTGCCGCCTGCCGGCCATGCCGGGCTCGGCACGCTGGCCGCCGTCCTCAAGCGCCCGAAGATCCGCATCGGTCTCATTGCGACGCTGCTCATCGTCGCCGGCCATTTCGCGGGCTTCACCTATATCCGTCCGTATCTGGAGGATGTTCCGCGGCTTGACGTCGAGCTGATCTCGCTCGTGCTGCTCGCCTACGGCGTCGGCGGCTTCTTCGGCAACATCGTCGGCGGCATGATCACCGAACGCAGTTCGTCGCTCGGCGTCGTCTTCGCCTCCAGCCTGATCGCGGTCTCCGCCGTGCTCCTCGTCTCACTCGGAGCATCGACGATAGCCGCAGCGGTCGCCATCACCCTCTGGGGCTTCGCATTCGGCGCCCTGCCGGTCAGCATCCAGAGCTACATCACCCGGGCCGCGCCGGACGAAGCGGAAAGCGCCGGCGCCCTGCTGCTGACGACTTTCCAGATCGCCATATCCAGCGGCGCCGTGTTCGGTGGCCTGTTGATCGACGCCCAGGGGCCGCTCGGCGTGATGACCTTCCTCGGCATCGCGTCCGTTCTGGGCGCCTCCGTCATGGTCATGCGCGGCGGACGCCAGGTGCAGCTCAGCCAGGGCTGAGCCAACCCAAACCGTTATCGGCTGCGGTCAGTTGCGCAGCCGATAACCCGTCTTGAAGATCCAGCCGAGGACGGACAGGCAGATCACCAGGAACAGGCCGATCATGCCGAGGCTGAGCAATGGATTGACGTCGGCGATCTCGTAGAAGCTCCAGCGGAAGCCCGAGACGAGATAGAGGACAGGATTGAAATGACTGACCGTCTGCCAGAAGGGCGGCAGCATGTTGATCGAATAGAAACTGCCGCCGAGGAAGGTCAAAGGCGGCACGACTAGCATCGGGATGACGTTGAGCTGTTCGAAATTCTTGGCCCAGATGCCGATGATGAAGCCGAACATGCTGAAGGTGACCGCCGTCAAAACCAGGAACAGCACCATCATGAACGGATGGGCGATCTGGATATCGACGAAGAACGAGGCCGTGGCGAGAATGATGAGGCCGATGATCAGGCCCTTGCTTGCCGCCGCTCCGACATAACCGATAATGATCTCCGTCATGGCAACCGGCGCCGACAGGATCTCGTAGATCGTGCCGGTAAATTTCGGGAAATAGATGCCGATCGAGCCGTTGCTGATGCACTGCGTCAGAAGCGTCAGCATGATCAGGCCGGGCGTGATAAACGACCCGTAGGAAACCCCTCGACCGTCTGGATGCGCGAACCGATCGCGGTGCCGAACACGATGAAATAGAGCGAGGTGGTGATGACCGGCGAGATGACGCTCTGCAAAAGCGTGCGCCGCAGCCGGGCCATCTCGAAAAAGTAGATCGACTTGATCGCTTCGAAATTCATGCGTCTTCTCCGACTTTGTCTGCCACGAGCGCCACGAAAATGTCCTCGAGCGAGCTCTGTCGCGTGGAAAGATCGCGGAAATGGATGTCCTGCGCAGCAAGCGCCGACAGCAGCGATGCGATCGTGCCCTGCCCTTCCTCGCCCTGGTACTCGTGGACTAGCGCCGTTCCGTCTTCGGAAAGCGTCAGGTTGTAGGATTTGAGACTTTCCGGCAGCGCCTTCAGAGGCTCGGACAGTTCGAGCCGGAGCTGCTTGCGGCCGAGCTTCTTCATCAGCGCCGCCTTCTTCTCGATCAAAAGCAGCTTGCCGCCGTTGATGACGCCCACGCGGTCGGCGATTTCCTCCGCCTCCTCGATATAGTGGGTGGTGAGGATGATGGTGACACCGTTTGCGCGCAGCTTCTCGACGAGCTGCCACATCTCGCGGCGCAGGTTGACATCGACGCCGGCGGTCGGCTCGTCGAGAAAGAGGATTTTCGGCTCGTGGGCGAGCGCCTTGGCGATCATCACCCGCCGCTTCATGCCGCCTGAAAGCTCGCGCAGCATGTTGTCTTTCTTGCTCCAGAGCGACAGGTCCTTGAGGATGCTCTCGACCAGCGCTGGATTGGGCTTCTTGCCATAAACGCCGCGGGAAAAGTTGACCGTGTTCCAGACCGTCTCGAACATGTCGGTCGTCAGTTCCTGCGGCACTAGCCCGATCAGCGACCGCGTCTGGCGGAAATCCCGGACGACGTCGCGACCGCCCACCAGGACCTTGCCGGTCGAGGGGTTGACGATGCCGCAGATGATCGAGATCAGCGTCGTCTTGCCGGCGCCGTTCGGACCGAGCAGCGCGAGGATCTCGCCTTCCTCGATTTCGAGATCGACGCCCTTCAGCGCCTGGAACCCGTTCTCGTAGGTCTTGGTAAGCTTATCTATGGAAACGACTGAGGCCATGGGGAACGGTCTTCTCAAGGAATCGATTTTCGGGATGCGCCGCGAATATAGGCACGCAAACCTCCAAAACCATCCCTTGCGGAAGAATATTGCTCACCGTTTCGAAGGATAATCGGCAGCAAGACGTGCGCGGAGATGGCAACCGGGAAGGAGATCGGCACCAGAGGCGGAGCCTGTGCCGAACATGCCGGCGGGAATTCGGTCAGCCCATCGCGGCCAGAAACGCTCGTACGCGGCTCCGATGGATGACAGCCCGCTCTACGCCCGACACCGGGTCCGAAAACGATATTCATCCACTGCCGCTGTCATCTTTCCGTGACGTTCGTGCAGCATTGTCCCCGTCAGGCAGGCAACGGTCCCGCCTTTACGCCGCACGCAACCTCGGCGCGACCGTCATGACCATCGTATTTTAGTGTCTTTTATTTCCGCCTGCCGCATGCGTCATGTTTTCAAGTATGAGTTCTTGAGTAACCGGAAGCACGGCTCATCCCCGCGAGCCCCACCACCACCCTCGCCGGCTCCCTGAGCCGGCTTTTTTGATGGACGGATAAACCCTCACGCTATTCCTATCCAGTTGCCTTGGGTGAGACCCGGCGTCCGCCATGGGCTGATGCGCACGCCGGGTCTCGTGCCGCAGTAAGGGTAGGTCGGGGGACGGACTGCGGCGTCACCACTCTTGCTTCGCCGGCGCTTATGGTTCCAGTTTGGTTTCCGCACGTGGTTTATGGACGGTTAATGTCCACAGGCTTGCCGGCTCGCCAGGTGCGGACGTTATCCGAAAGGGATAAGCCGGGTAGGCCATCCTCAGACCTCAGTCGCAGTAGCGCTTGCCGCCCCTGCGGGAGCGCAGGTCGAAATGGAAGTGGTTCCAGTGTTCCGCATTGCTGCCGGGACCGAGCACGGTGTTGAAATACTTGCAGCTGTCGCTGCGCACCGCTTTCAGAAGGCCGCCCTCGCGCATCGAGAACAGGCCCTTCTTGCGCACGTCGATCTCGTGGCCGTCCTTCAGCACGATCTGGCCGATGTCGATTGCGTTGCCCTTGGCATGCTCGGACATCGGATTGTAGCGCTGGCTGCTGTTGTTCATGCGGCGGCAGGAATACCCACCCATCGGCACGATCTTCTGGATGCCGGTGAGATAGCGGTAACGGGCGGAGGGCGCGAGCTCGTTCTTCACCCATTTGGCAAAAGCGAGCGTCGTCTGGCAATTCAGCGTGACGGCAGGCTTCACGTCGATATTGCCGGACAGGCCGGAGAGTTTCACCGGATAGGGCACGCTGCAGCTCGGGCTCGCGTCGATGCGCGGCCGGTCTTCGAACTCGACGCCGAGGCGCCGCAGTTCTGCGCGGCAGCTCACTTCCGACTGCGGCATGACTTCACGCTGCCAGGGCATGTCGCGCTGGCTCATCGGCCCGCTGTCGTTCATCGGATTGTTGGGCCGCAGCATCGCCACCTGCTGCGTGCCGGCTGCCGATCTGCTGCCGGGCGGCGCGATGTTCGGCTGATTGCCCCAGGCCATATTGCTGTTGCGATTCGAAAGGTCGCCCTGCAGGCCGGCGCCCTGGCGTTTCGGCGGCACCAGCATCCGGTCGTCCGAAACCGGCTGGCGGCGCGACTGCAGCGCGCGCGGATTGTCGGTACCGATGCCATCGACGACGGGCTGGTCGCCGACCCCTTCGGCGATATCGGATCCTCCTCCTCGGCAAGCCCCGTCACGTCGCTTTCGTCCGGACCGAAACCGAGCTCGGCATCGATGTTGACGCCCTCTTCCGGAATGGTCATGGGCCCGGCATTGCGGGTCGTATTGCGCTGGCCGAGGAGGCCTGCTGCCGCACCGCCTCGTCGCTGTCGATCATCGGCAGGCGGCCCTGGCGCGCGGCGGGTGCCTGCTGCGCCATCGGGGCATTCGAAGGCGCGGGCGCCCGCAGATAATGACCGCCATCATTGGCGCCAGAGTTCGAGTAAGCAGAATTCGGATAACCTGTGCCGGCAAGGTTCGGCGTGTTCACGTAATCGACGGCACTCGCGTGGGAAACCGGCGGGGAGTTTGTCGGATAGGGCTGCTGCGAGGCGGGCTCGCGCGGAATGTCGCGCATCGGCTGGATCGCCCCGACGCGGCCGTTGTCGATCGGCGCAGGCGGAACGAGATCCCCGGCGGAACAGGCAGCCAGCATTGTCGGGATCATCAGCGAGCCGATCACCCGCCGAGAAAAGGAAGCATACGCCATACCAGTTGCCACTCTTCCGGTGCCGAAATGACACACACTCCGAGTTTAGGCAAAGTCGGTAAATGAACCTTTGAGAAATCAAGGCTCTTTCGTGACCTTTCGGTGCAATTCCAGGTCGTTTCAGGACGCCCGCCGCCCCATTGCTTCCATTTTCGCCAGCCAGTTCGCACCGCCGAAATTCCGGCCATTGACGCTGCCCACCAGAGTTGAACGCACCGGCCGGATGCCGACGAAATGCAGGATGCCGACTTTCAGCGCCTTCAGGCTGTGGCTACCGTAGACGATCCGGTAATACCAGGCCGGCATGCCCATGGTGATCACCACCCGCGCCGACTTGCCGATCAGAAGGCCGCTGTTGAAGGGTCCGCGGGACGTGTCGTAGGCAAAGCCCGGTCGCGCCGCCTGTTCCAGAAACGCCTTGACCAGGGCCGGCATGCCGCCGAGCCAGAGCGGATAGACGAAAACAAGGTGATCCGCCCGTCCGATCTTCACCTGCGCGTCGATGATCGGCGGGACCGCCGTCCCGTGCTCCTGTTCCCGCTGCGAGGTCAGGAACGGCACGCCGATACGGGCAAGCTCGATGCGTTCCACCGAATGCCCGCCGGCTTGCGCTCCCCTGGCATAGGCGTCGGCCAGCGCATGGCAAAGATGCGGCTCGGCGGCGTCCGGATGTCCCTGGATGATCACGACCCTCGTCATCGGCATTCTCCGTTGAAGATGCCAGAGCGTTAGGGGCAACGGAGCTTGGCGCGTTTGACCCTTGTCAATTTGGCCGGCATCAAAAAGCCGCCGGGCTTATCGCGCCGGCGGCCTCTGGTTTTTCAGACGATGGATCGGTCTCGATCAGGCGGCCCGGGCACGGGGCGCATGGCCGGAGACCGCTGCGCGGCCGCCGTCGCCAAGCCTGAAGGCCGAAAGAAGGCCCTGCAGGTGCAGGCTCTGTTCGGCAAGCGTCTGGCTCGCCGCGGTGGTTTCCTCGACCATCGCCGCGTTCTGCTGGGTCATCTGGTCCATGTGGTTGACGGAGGAGTTGATCTCCTGGAGCCCGGTCGCCTGTTCGCGGGCGGCGGTTGCAATCGTATCCACATGCGCATTGACCCGCTCGACCAGCGTGGCGATCTCGACCAGCGCATCGCCGGTGGAACGCACCAGCGCCACGCCGCCTTCCACCTCACGGGCGGAATTGCCGATCAGCGTCTTGATCTCCTTGGCGGCATTGGCCGAACGCTGCGCGAGTTCTCGCACTTCCTGCGCCACGACCGCAAAACCACGGCCCGCCTCGCCGGCCCGCGCCGCCTCGACGCCTGCGTTCAGCGCCAGAAGGTTGGTCTGGAAGGCAATCTCGTCGATCACCGAAATGATCTGGTTGATGCGGTTGGAGCTCTCCTCGATCCGGCCCATCGCGTCGATCGCATTGCGGACGATGTCGCCCGAACGGCCGGCGCTGTCCTTGGTCTCGCTGACCATGGTGCGGGCCTCGACCGCACGTTCAGACGCGGTGCGGACGGTTGCGGTTATCTCGTCGAGCGCCGCTGCGGTCTCTTCGAGCGCCGCCGCCTGCTGTTCGGTGCGCTTCGACAGATGGCCCGTCGCGCCGGAAATGTCCGAGGCGCTGTCGCGCACCACGAGGCTCGTCTCGGAGATCGCCGCGATCGCCTGATGCAGCGATCCGACCGCCGCGTTGAAATCGTGGCGAAGTTTCGCATAATCCTCGCCGATATCGGCAAGCGACACGGAAAGATCGCCTTCCGCCAGCGCCTCGAGCGCCCGGCCAAGCTCGCCGATCGCGCGGCCCTGCCGTTCTGCGGCGGCCGTCATCGTCCGTTCATTGTCGGAGCGCTCGCTGGCGATGGTGCGGGCTTGCTCGGCCTCGCGCGCCTGCAACTGAGCACGCTCCTCCACCGAGTCGCGCAGCACGGAAAGCGCCCGGGCCATCTCGCCGATCTCGTTGTTCTGCTCGGTACAGGGCACGGTGACGCGCGCCTCGCCCGAGGCTATCGACTGCAGCGCCTGCTTGATCTTGCCGATCGGGCCGGTCACGGTCTTGACCACGAGCGTGGCGCCGGCGATCAGCACCAGCGCGCCGATGCCGAACATCGAGGCGAAATTGATCGCGTCGCGGCGGAACATGGCGTGCAGGTCATCGACATAGACGCCGGTGCCGACGATCCAGCCCCAGGGCGCGAAACCGGCCACATGCGAATATTTCTCGACCGGCTGTTCGGCGCCCGGCTTCGGCCAGTAATAATCGACGAAGCCCTTGCCGGTCGGGCTTGCCTTGACGGCGTTGACGAACTCGACGAACAGGAACTTGCCGTTCGGATCCTTGTCGTTCGACAGGTCCTTGCCGTTCAGGCTCCGCCTTGATCGGATGCATGATCATCCGCGGCAGCATGTCGTTGAGCCAGAAATAGCCGCTGCCGTCGCCGTAGCGCATCACGGAAATGACGGCCTTTGCTTCGGTCTGGGCCTGTTCGCGGGTCATGGCGCCGGACGTTTCCAGCGCCTGGTATTTCTTGAGCACGGTCAGCGCCACGTCGTTCATCTGGGCAAGGCCCGCCTTGCGTTCCCGCTCCGACGAGGCATAGCTCTGGAACAGGCTGAAGACCATCGCGCCGCCGAGGATGACGAGCGACAGCAGCACAAGACTATAAAGGCGCCAGGAAATGGCAAGACGTTGCATGGGACCCCCTTATTCGCAATTCGCTTAAATACTAGCCGACGGCGGTTACCAGGTAGTGAACCGCCCGCTAAGCGCGCTCCGCGCGAATTAGATGCATCTAAATTATTGATATGAAACGCTTTTTTCTGGAGTTTTCTTGTCCTTCGCTTGCAGCTACTCTCTGTGAGGGAGGAATCGCCCAACCCGAGAGAGATGACATGACCGAAAATGCCAAGCCGACCGGCGAACTCACGCTCCGGACGCTCGCCATGCCCGCCGATGCCAATGCGGCCGGCGATATTTTCGGCGGCTGGGTGATGGCGCAGATGGACTTGGCGAGCGGCATCCGCGCCGCCGAGCGCGCCCGCGGCCGCGTAGTCACCGCAGCGGTCAAGGAAATGGCGTTCGAACTGCCGGTGAAGATCGGCGATACGCTCAACATCTACACCGAGATTACCCGCGTCGGACGCTCGTCGATCACGCTGATGGTGGAGGCCTGGGCACAGCGGGCGCGCCACCGGATGATCGAGAAGGTCACCGCCGGAACGTTCATCATGGTCGCGCTCGACGAGGACGGCCGCCCGGTGCCGGTGCCGGCCGAGCAATAGATCGAGGAACAGCATGGACGCAGCAACCACTGCCGAAACCTTCACGCATATCCGCGTGGTCATGGGCATGGTTGTCAGTCTCAGCCTGGCGCGGCTGCTGAACGGCCTCGCCGGCATCGTCCAGCATCCGGGCGCCACGCGCATCTACCCCGTCCATCTCGGCTGGGTGGCGTTCATGTTTCTGTTCCTGGTGCATTTCTGGTGGTGGGAATACCGCCTGCATGCGCTGCCGGCGATCGGGTTTGCCGCCTATCTTTTCCTGATCGCCTTCTGCGCGCTGTTCTTTTTCCTCTGCGCCCTGCTCTTCCCGACCTCGATGCAGGATTATGACGGCTACGAACACTATTTCGTATCGCGCAGAACCTGGTTCTTCGGCTTTCTCGCCGGCCTGCTCGTCACCGACATCGCCGATACGGCGCTGAAGGGCCACGCGTATTTCCTCTCGCTCGGCTGGGAATATCCGGCGCGCACCGCGATCTATGTCGTGCTCAGCATCATCGCCGCGACGACCGCCAACCGGCGCTTTCACGCCGGTTTCGTCATCTTCGCGCTGGCCTATCAGCTCTATTGGATCTTTCGCGTCTACGACATCCTGACATAGCCTCGACCGGCTCCAGCTACTCCTTCAGATAGGCCGAGCCGGTATCGAAACTCAGCCCCGGAAACACCTTCGCCGTGAGATTGCCGGGCTCGATGCCGAACTGCCTGTAGAGCATGGCGGCGGCCACTTCGCGCACGTCGCCGGTCGGCATCAGGTCGCGGCGGTCGAGCAGCTTGTCTTCGGAAAGGCCCGGCCACTTGCCGAGCACCTTGCCACCCGGGATCGCTCCGCCTGCAAGCACCGCAAGCCCGCCGGTTCCGTGATCGGTGCCGTTGGTGCCGTTTTCGCGCGCCGTGCGGCCGAATTCGGTCATCGCCAGCACCACCGTCTTCTTCCAGGCGTCTTCGCCAAGCGCGTCCTTCAGCGTCACGATCGCAGTCGATAGATCGCCGACCGCCTTCCTGAACTGCCCCAGCTGAGCCACATGGGTGTCCCAGCCGTTGATCGAGAAGCTGGCGATCCGGTATTCCTCGCGCAGCATGCCGCCGGCCAGCCGCGCCATGTCAGTTATGCCTGCGCCACGCTTGCCGTCGGCATAAAGCGAGTCCGCCGACATGTCGGTCTTCTTCGCCTCCTCCATGGCCTTGGCGAAGGCCGGATCGCCGGCATAGAGACGATCGAGAAAGGCGATCTCGTCTTCGGCAAGCGCGAAATTGCTCTGCGACGACCAGGAATCCGCCTCGTTCGGGCCGCTGAGGATCAGCTCCATCGAGGTATTGATGTCGATGGCCTTGCGGGCGTTCGAGCGCGGGATGACCGCGAGCGTGCGGTTCAGCCAGCCGGTGCGCTCGCCCTTGGCATTGCCGCCGGTCTCCAGCATGTCCTGACCGTCGAAATGGCTGCGCTGGTCGCGATAGGGCGTCGAGACCGCATGCACGAAGGAGAGTTCGCCCGTCTGCCACAGGGGCATCAGGGCCGACGCCGCCGGGTTGAGACCGAAGAAACCGTCGAGATCGATGAGGCCGGTATCGGGCCTCAAGCCCAGCTTCGGCCGCAGTGCCGCATAGGCCGGATCTCCATAGGGCTGGACGAAATCGAGCCCGTCCATGGCGCCGCGCAGGATGATGGTCACGAAGCGGTTGTCGCCGGGCATCGCGGCAAAACTCACCGGCGTGACGATCGGAGCCGCCGCCGCGCAGCAGGCGCCGGCCAGGAAACCGCGGCGGGACAACAGGAAGCCATTGTCAAAGCTCATCACCTATCTCCTGTTGAATTCGGCGGAGGCCAGAACCATCGTGATGCCGTGTACCTTGTTCGGCGCCTGGGCGATGATCCTTGCGGTTTCGGGATGGGCGGCATCGGCCAGTGCGGCCTGCAGGAAGGCGGAGGGCTCCATTTTCTGCCCGAAGATGCGCGCCACCGTGCGCGACCACGAAATCCGCTCGCTCAGCTGGCTCGGGGTCAGCCATACGCTCTGTTCGTCCGGAAAACCCGCGGGGCTCGGCGGTTGCCACACCGGCTGGCCCATGCGCTGTAGGGTGCCGAGCGTCAGGGCATTGGCGCGCCCCGCCTTCTTCCTCACCTCTTGCCCTGCCACCATGCCGGCCATGTCCATGGCCTTCTGCACCGGGCTCTCGTCATCGTCACCGTCGTCCATGTCGCGCAGCAGCCTGGCGAAATTCCGCTCCGGCAGATTGAGCGCGCGGAAGCCGGACACCATGAACTCGAACGGCTGCTTGATCTTCCGGCCGGGATCCGACCAGGCAAGCGGGTGCTCCAGCATGGCGCGGTAGACTTCGGTCAGATTGCCGTGGCTCTTCGTCCATGCCGCAACCATCGCGCCGACCATCTCCTCCGGCGCGGTGTCGGCGATGAAATGGCGGACGAGCTTGCCGCAGATATGCCGCGCCGTCTTCGGATCGGCGGCCAGATCCTCGAGCATCAGAACGTGGTCCTGACCGTCGCCCTCGTCGTCCTGATAAGTCCGGCCGAGCAGGGTGACAGGCCCGGCCTCGGCGAACCGCGGCTGATAGACCACCTGCATGGCGCGATTATCGACGGAAAGCCCCGTCAGGATCAACGCCGCGGCCCGCACGTCGTCCTGAGTATAACCGCTGCCGGCGCCGAGCGTATGGAGCTCGAGCAGCTCGCGGCCGAGGTTTTCGTTGAGGCCTCGGCCATTTTTGCGCGCGGCAATCAGATCCGGGCCGACGCTACGGTCCTGGTCGAGATAGATCAGCATGGCCGGGTGCAGGATCGCGGCGGACAGCAATTTGCTGAACGAGCCGCCGATATTGGGGCGGATCGCCTGCGCCTCGTAAAGCGGAACGATCATCCGCATCGGCAGCGACTTCATCACGCTTGTCGAAAAATGGTCCACCCAGAAGCTCGCAAGCCGCTCATAAAAGCCAAGCGGCGAATGGATCGCCTGGGCGAGCCGGGCCATGGCATCCTGGCGGTAGATGCGCCTCGCCTCGCTCCGGGTCGCCTTGCGGACATCTTCGTTGGGATTGCCGGCCCTGCGGGCTTTCGCTTCGGCAGCGAGCAGCGAAATGACACGGGTCGCGGTGTCCAGCCGGCCGCTCACGCCCTCGCGCGGAAAACGGGGCTTTTCGGAAGCCCCCTGCCCGATCTGTCCCAGCAGCGCCTCGACATCGCGGGGCGGCTCTTCGCCGGGACGAAGACCGTAACCGTATCGGATGGCGGCAAGCGTCGGGTTGGGAAGAGCCATTGGATTACTCCTCGTTGGACCCACCTAGAGTCCCCAAGAAATGTGATGAAAACCGACAGGAATTGCGACCATTTCGTGATATGGACAATTTGTAATTCAATGCCGGGCGGAAAGTTCCGAACTATCGCACCGCCATCAATAGATTTGCGGTTTGCTTGCTCCGACAGGTGAATTCCGAGGCATTCGCCCAAACCTGAAGCGACTGCGCAAGCAATTACCCTTTCATTTAGTATAACCCCGCCACGCTGCGGAAGATTGCCTGACATCAAGACTTTCTTATCGTCGCCATCGGATAGTGTCGGCATTCGTCAGCAACTCCAGCCCCGAGCGGATCGATGGAAGCCGAACTCAGACCTGGTCAGACCGACCCGGCCCTCGCACTGGATATAAAGCGCGCCCAGGCATCGACCATGCTCGAACGCCTGACCTCGACGCTTGTTGCCAATGCCGGCGTCTCGGCCTCGGCCTTGTTCGTCACCACCCTCGAACGGGGCCTCACCTTCGGCGCCACGCTGTGGTTTCTGGCTGTGGCCGGCAGCCTGCTGCTGCGTGCGTGCGTGGCCTCGATCCTGAAACGCTGGGAAACCGTCGAACATGCGCCGCAGGCGGCGCTCGATGCGTTGACGGTCGGCGCCCTGCTCAGCGGCCTCGCCTGGGCAGCGCTCCCCTTCGTACTCCCCGGTTTCGAGGCGATCGGCAAGGATGGCGGCCTCTATCTGATGATGCTCGGCATGGCGACCGGTGCGGTGCTGATGGGCGTCGGTTACAGTCCCAGCTCGCTTGCCTTCGCCTTGCCGCCGCATGCGTCGGTCATGGCATCCCTGGCCGCCAGCGGCGGACTGGGCGGCTGGCTTCTCGCGCTGAACGTCGTGGCGCTGACCATCATCCTCATCCGCAGCAGCCACATCAGCGCGGCGACCTTCGTCGGCAATGCCCTCGGCAAGCTGAAAGCGACGGCGCTCGCCGACTCGCTTTCTTCCGCCAATTCGGACATCCTGCGGGCCAATTACCGGCTGGAAGTGCTCGCCAATTGCGACCCGCTGACCGGGCTTGCCAACCGCGCCGCCTTCAATACCGCCCTCAATGCGGGGATTTCCACCGCGCGGATCGCCGAGGGCAGCTCGCCCTGCTGATCCTCGACCTCGACCGCTTCAAGACCGTCAACGACACGCTCGGCCACAGCGCCGGCGACGCGCTGCTGGTCGAGGTCAGCGAACGGCTGCGTATGTCGGTCGGCGGCCGGGGAACCATCGCCCGGCTCGGGGGCGACGAGTTTGCGATCATCCTGGGCGGTTCCGATGCCGCCGAAGCCGCACGGGACCTGGCCACGCACATTCTCGAACGCGGCCGCCAGCCAGTCATGCTGGACGGCAAGCCGACCGTGGTCGGCACCTCGATCGGCCTCGCCCTCTTCCCGCTGCATGCGGATACCGCCGAGGACCTGTTCATCAGCGCCGACATGGCGCTCTACAGGGCCAAGGACGGCGGCCGCCGCCAGTGGTGCGAATTCGAGCCGGCCTTCCGCTCCCAGGCCGACCGCCGGAACCAGATCGAGCAGGAACTCGCCGACGCGCTCGATGCGGGCCACATCGAGGCGTGGTTCCAGCCCCAGATCGATCTCGCCAGCCACCAGATCACCGGTTTCGAGGCGCTGGTGCGCTGGCACCATCCCTATCTCGGGCCTATCTCGCCGCCGGAAATCGTCGCCGCCGCGCAGGCCGCCAATCTCGCCGACCGGCTGACCGCGACTATCGCCGAAGCCGCCTGCCGGCTGCTCACCCGCCTGCCTTCGCTCGGCCTGCCGCGGGCGACGGTTGCCATCAACGTCTCGCCGCGCGAATTCGACCTCTATTCGGTCACCGACGTGCTCGACCGCATCACCGGCGCCCATCGGATCGACCCGTCGCTGTTCGAGATCGAAATCACCGAGGAAGCCATTCTCGACACGCTGGTGGCCGGCGAGCAGCTGAAGCGCATCGAACGCTCCGGCTACAAGCTGGCGGTGGACGATTTCGGCGCCGGCCATTCCTCGCTCGCCTATCTCGTGGCGCTCAAGGTCGATCGGTTGAAACTCGACCGCAAGTTCGTCACCGGCGTCCATCTCAGCCGCCAGAACCAGGAAATCGTCGGCGCCCTGGTCGGCCTCGGCCGGGCGCTGTCGATGGAAGTGGTGGTCGAGGGTGTCGAGAGCGAAGAGGAAGCCGACGCGCTCTCAGCACTCGGCTGCGAATTCGCTCAGGGGTATTTCTTCGGCCGCCCGATGCCGGCGGAACGCCTGCCCGGCTGGATCGAAAGCCGCCGCGCGCTCGCGGAACGCCACGTGGCCTGAGCCCATCCGCCTCCACCCAGGCCCGAAAAATCCGTTTCCCTTTTGTACTCGTTTGTGACCTCGCCCTCTTCACTTTCGCGACGAGTCTCTCCATATTCGCGGCATGGCCAGATCACCGAAAAAATCGCCCGCCTCGAACCCGGACAATCACGACGGTTTCGAGGAAGCTCCGCAATCGTCGTTCGAGGGCGCGCCGCTCTCTGCCTCCCTGAGTGGCAGCGTCTCCGACTGGGTGAAGCAGGCTCGAGGCGGAGGCGGAGGCTTCCGGCGTCGAGACGCAGCGCGAGATCGCCTCCAAGGCGGGCAAACACCGCAAGAAGATCGAGATCGAAGCCCGCAAGGAGGCCATCAAGGCCGCCCAGAAAAGCGCGCCCACCACGGCCAAGAACACCACCGCCTCGAAGACCGCCCGCGGCGTGTCGATCGGTGCCTCATCCGATCCGAAAACGCGCGCCCGCGCCGGCCTCAACCCGGTCGCCGGCATGGACGTGTCGCTGGAAGAGGCCGGCAGCCTCGCCACCGGTTCGGTCACCGCCACCGTCGAGGCGCTGTCGGCGCTGATCGAGAGCGGCAATCCGCTGTTCAAGGACGGCAAGCTGTGGACGCCGCACCGCCCGGCCCGGCCGGAAAAGTCCGAGGGCGGGGTCACCATCCGCATGGCGTCCGACTACGAGCCCGCCGGCGACCAGCCGACCGCCATCCACGACCTCGTCGAGGGCATCAATTCCGGCGAGCGTTCCCAGGTCCTGCTCGGCGTCACCGGCTCGGGCAAAACCTTCACCATGGCCAAGGTGATCGAGGCGACCCAGCGCCCGGCCGTGATCCTGGCCCCCAACAAGACGCTGGCGGCGCAGCTCTATTCCGAGTTCAAGAACTTCTTCCCGGACAACGCGGTCGAATATTTCGTCTCCTATTACGACTATTACCAGCCGGAAGCCTATGTGCCGCGCTCCGACACGTTCATCGAGAAGGATCCTCGATCAACGAACAGATCGACCGGATGCGCCACTCCGCCACCCGCTCGCTCCTGGAGCGCGACGACTGCATCATCGTCGCCTCGGTCTCCTGCATCTACGGTATCGGCTCGGTCGAGACCTATACGGCGATGACCTTCCAGATGTCGGTCGGCGACCGGCTGGACCAGCGCCAGTTGCTCGCCGACCTCGTCGCCCAGCAATACAAGCGCCAGGACCTGAATTTCGTGCGCGGCTCGTTTCGCGTCCGCGGCGACACGATCGAGATCTTCCCGGCCCACCTTGAGGATGCCGCCTGGCGCATCTCGATGTTCGGCGACGAGATCGACGCGATCACCGAATTCGATCCGCTGACCGGCCACAAGGTCGGCGACCTGAAATCGGTGAAGATCTACGCCAATTCGCATTACGTCACCCCGCGCCCGACGCTGAACGGCGCCATCAAGGCGATCAAGGAAGAGCTGAAGCAACGGCTTGCCGAGCTCGAAAAAGGCGGCCGCCTGCTCGAAGCGCAGCGGCTGGAGCAGCGCACCCGCTACGATATCGAGATGCTGGAGGCGACCGGCTCCTGCGCCGGCATCGAGAACTATTCGCGTTACCTGACCGGCCGCAATCCCGGCGAGCCGCCGCCGACCCTGTTCGAATACATCCCCGACAACGCCCTGCTGTTCATCGACGAAAGCCATGTCTCGGTCAGCCAGATCGGCGGCATGTACCGGGGCGACTTCCGCCGCAAAGCGACGCTCGCCGAATACGGTTTTCGCCTGCCGTCGTGCATGGACAACCGGCCGCTGCGCTTCGAGGAATGGGATGCGATGCGCCCCCTCACCGTCGCCGTCTCGGCCACCCCCGGCAACTGGGAGATGGAACAGTCCGGCGGCGTCTTCGCCGAACAGGTGATCCGCCCGACCGGCCTGATCGACCCCCGGTAGAAGTCCGTTCCGCCCGCTCCCAGGTCGATGACGTGCTCGGCGAAATCCGCGAGACCGCCGCCAAGGGTATCGCACGCTCTGCACCGTGCTCACCAAGCGCATGGCCGAAGACCTCACCGAATACCTGCATGAGCAGGGTGTTCGCGTGCGCTACATGCACTCGGACATCGACACGCTGGAGCGCATCGAGATCATCCGCGACCTGCGCCTCGGCGCCTTCGACGTGCTGGTCGGCATCAACCTTCTGCGCGAGGGCCTCGACATTCCCGAATGCGCCTTCGTCGCCATCCTCGACGCCGACAAGGAAGGTTTTCTGCGCTCGGAAACGTCGCTTATCCAGACCATAGGGCGTGCCGCGCGTAACGCCGACGGCAAGGTCATCCTCTATGCCGACAAGATCACCGGCTCGATGCAGCGCGCCATGGACGAAACCGCCCGCCGCCGCGAAAAACAGATGGAATACAACACCGCACACGGCATCACGCCGGAATCGGTGAAGGCCAGGATTTCCGACATCCTCGACTCGGTCTACGAGCGCGACCACGTCCGCGCCGACATTTCCGGCGTCTCCGGCAAGGGTTTTGCGGATGGCGGCCACCTGGTCGGCAACAACCTGCAGGCCCATCTCAACGCGCTCGAAAAGTCGATGCGCGACGCCGCCGCCGACCTCGACTTCGAAAAGGCCGCCCGCCTGCGCGACGAAATCAAGCGCCTCAAGGCCGCCGAACTCGCCGTCATGGACGACCCGATCGCCCGCGACGAGGCCCTCGCCGTCGAAGGCGGTGGCGGCAAGGGTGGAAACGGCAAAGGCGGAGCCAAAGCCCGGCGCGAGTCTCCTTCTACCCAGCGGGGAGAAAGTGCCCGCAGGGCGGATGAGGGGAAGCCACACCCTCGACCTCCCTCTTCGCCAAACCCGGCCTCGACGACATGGGCCCGGGCACCGACACCGCGACGCCGCTATTCCGTAAGCCGGACCTTTCCGACATGGGCCGCGACATCGCCGACCCCGCCAAGCCATCGCTGTTCCGTAAGAACGACCTCGACGAAATGACCGTCGGCCGCACCGAAAAGCCGGTCATCGGCAAGATTCCGCCGAAACCGGCGCCGTCATCCTCAACCTCTCCGTCGTCATCCTCGGGCCCGACCCGAGGATCCACCGACGACCCCGCCCTCTCGTGCGCGGCAAGATCGGCGCGGGAAGTTATGAGGATGCGGGGGAGCAGAAGCGGAAGAGCCGGACGAAGGGGAAGACGGGGCGGCCGGGGCGGTGAATTATAGCAGCGCAGAAAAGCTACTTGCTATATTTTCTTTTAAAATCACCCCTATAGTATGAGATGGTCGCTGAAAATCGAGCATATCCGTCGTACCATCGAATCAACTGAAAAAAAACTAATATAAAGGGGATTGAAAGACCCAAGCATATTAAAATAGACGTTGCCTTCGAAATACAGGTGGACGGCTGAATGGACGAAAAAATTAGAAATAGAAATCCCACAAAGCCGATAAGCGCCGATAAAAATGTTAGGCGCCCATTCATGATTCCAATTCTATTCAAACAAAATTGATATTGTACCCTTTCATTACCCAAATCGGATAATCCGATCTTTCCGTGACTACGCTCGGTAAATTTTAGCACACGAGAGCACTCACTTAATATTTTTTCGTTTTTAATGTCGATTATCTGAGATAGAATCGGGTAGGCAAATGCAACTCCGACACCGGTTGAAAACATATTTTGAAGCGATGTAAGCAGCACTTCTTCACAGGCGGCCAATGCCATTTTATCCCTCAACTGTTAGAGATATTATTGAAGCCCGGGGCCTGACAACCGATGAGGTATCGAAAGCCGCCGGCATGAGCGTCAAAAAGTTCAAGCGACACTTGATGGCCAAAACATCCCAACGAAAAATCAGATAATCAACTTGGCGGAACGCATGGCGGTCCCACCATATGCGTTCTTTGCACCAAAATTCACAATCCCCCGTCCCTCATAGTGGACTTTAGAGCCTCAAAGCCAGAATCACTTAAGTACGGGAAAGATGCCAGTAAGTTCGAGTACATATTTAAACTAAGAGATTTCCTAGAAATTTTGTACAGCCGCCTAGATCTTGATGCGCCAGAAAAACTTTTCTCCTCAGAGCCCGACGAAAATCCAGAGCAATTTGCAAGATCTGTAGAGAGCCTGCTAGGCCTGAAATCAATTAGAGAAAATTCTAAAAATAAATCTGAATTCTTTAGGATGTTCCGTACAGTCGTGGAGGAACTTGGGATATTTGTGATCCAGGATCACAATATATCTGTAAACATCGATGGATTTGCATTGCATCATCCCAATTTTACATCGAATTTAATATTTATAAACACCTTAAAAAGAAATCATGGCGCGAAAAGCTTCACACTTGCTCATGAACTTTCCCATATATTTGGAAAAAGATCTGCAATTTCTAATAATTACGAATACGACAACGATATTGAATCGTATGCAAATGAGTTCGCGGCATCTTTACTAATCCCTAGAGAAGATCTTATCGAAGAAATAAACACTAAAAGATACTTCTTTACTTCATACGACGTAACCAGGCAATCTGCGGGCAGGCTGTCTGATATCTTTAAATGTAGTGTTAGTGCGATGTTAGTCCGCCTCGAAAGGCTTGGTTATTCCAAACGCGAGTATACTCAAACCTTCCTTGAAGGATTTGGAAAGGCCAACTTCTTGGATACTGACAAGCCTCAGGTGTTCGGACCAAAAGAAGGCCCAAAGCCAGGCGTAATCGATTTAGCATATCTCGGCATCCGAGCGACCACGGTATTAGTTACGGCTCTAAAGCGCGGGCTCACCACCAAATATGAAATATTTGAGAACACCGGCTTATCAAAAAAAGGATTGATGGCCTCATTCACGTATCCTCGGAAAGAGAAATCGTAAAAGAGCAAATCTGAATGGCATCAATACTTGAGTTTACGCTAGCTGAGCAAGCTGCTGACGCAATCGACGATTCAGGAATATGCGGGCATACATGTACAGACCACGCCCCTCTTGGCCTAGCAAAGCCAGAGGCTGACGATCTCCAGCGATTTGACCCTGATGCATTTAATAAGTTACATCAATTGGGCGTCACGGTTCACGATGTGGAGATTGAGGACTTTGAGTGCATTGGAGAGTTATCTCATCTTCAGTTGATCAATCAGTTCGACGGCAGGACGACAAAAAAGCTATACAAGCACGCCATCGCTACACGCCTGCAACGAGATATTCTTATTTCAAGCAGTTCTCCTGAGCTAAATACCTTGGAAGCCGTTTGCCTCGCATTTGGAAACCCTTACCATATATTATGATGAGGAACCGGGGTCTTTGACCAGTAGAAGAGCACCTGATTGGCGCTAACCTGCCTCATCCATTGCCCCGCCTCCCCTATCCTTCCCCCTCCCTCGCCTAAACATCTCCTCACATCCAATCGGGGACGACTCATCCATGCGCCTGCCAGCCATCGTCTTCGGACTACTGTTTTCCCTGCTGGCCATGGCCGGTGCCGAGGCGCGGAATTATGGGTCGCCGCAGGCGCTGATCAAATCCCTCTATGCCGACACGATCGACCCGGCCGAGGACGATGCGCCCTCGCCCTATTCCGCCTATTTTTCCGAGGCGCTCAACGAGAGCCTGGCGGCGAATGGCGATGCGGTGGATTTCGATCCGATCCTCGCCGGGCAGGACGGCGTCGCCAGCAATGTCCGGCTTTCCCCGCCGATCATCCTCGGCGACACGGCCGAGCTGGAAGTGTCCTTCCGCAACGGCAAGCGGTCGGCGACGCTCTTCTACACGCTGGTGCGTGAGAATGGCGGCTGGAAGGTGGACGACATCGCCGACCAGTCCGGCGACGAGCCCTGGAGCCTTCGGGACCTGCTGGGGCAGTAGGGGCGGGTTTTACGCGGGGGCGCCCCGCTCTCTCCTCCGTCATCCTGCCCTCGGGTTAAACCCGAGGGTGACCCGAGTATCCAGCGGCGCCGCGTCGGCGGCGCGGAGACTCTCCCGGACACGACGCCTGATAAAGGGGTGTCGCCGCGCAGACGCACGGCGACTGGATCCTCGGGTCAAGCCCGAGGATGACGGAGAGGCGGCGGATGACGGAGGAGAGGGTACAACATCCAAGGTCGTCATCTGACATCCAAGGTCGTCATCCTCGGGCTTGACCCGAGGATCCATGCCCCAAGCGCCGGCCTATCCGGGCATATTCGACACCTCCCCGTCAGCCGCATCAAACACTTAGCTCCCCTCCCATCCCCGCCCTCCCGACCCATGCCTACAATCTCCCCGTTCCGTCACGGATACACCGGCAGGCGTGCCGGCGAGGCGGGACCGGCGCCGGGTGGGCAGGAAACGACGTAAGTCCTTCCATCCGGGGTTCGCGGAAAATGGTCTCCCTCCGGCGACAACGGGGAAGCAAAGGGCAAACGGACCGAGCCCCTTGCTTCTGATGCCCGAAAGAGCGCGCCGGGCGTGCCTGTGCGGCACACAGGGTGGCAAACCGGATGGTTTCGCCGGATTTTCAAAAGTCCGCCCGACCCTCGGGTTAAACCCGAGGGCATCGGAGAAACCGGCGGAGACCCATGGAAGCCTTGCCGATAAGTCCTCGGGGTAAACCCGAGGATTCGGACGGGCGCCATGGGTCATCCTCGGGTTTAACCCGAGGAGAACACCGTCCGGGAAAGCCACGGCAGAGGGACCGGAGTCGCGAATATCAACCGCCGAACGGGGCGCTGAGAGGTGTCACCTATAAACTAACTTACGAGGCAGCTTTCAGCGCCCCGTCCGATCCTCGGGTCTCGCTTTGCTCGCCCGAGGATGACGAAAAGAAACCGAGGATCACCAAGGGATCATCATGTCCGATAAAAAGCCGCCGCCGATCGAGACCTATCTCGCCGCCCGCACGGCCGAAATGCTCGCCCTGCCTTACCTCGCCTGCCGGCGCCGCGATTGTCGCCGCCTGCACGCCTGCTACTGGCGTTTCAACGCCACTGGCGAACCCTGCTGCCTGCAGAACCTGGATGCCGGTCAGCGCCGGGTTTTCGACGAGCTCTATGATCAGGCCCGCCGCATCCGCGATCACGGCGGCTGGAACGCGCGGCTGATGTACGCGTCCCGCTATCCCGTCCGCCGCGCCCTGGAAGATGCCGGCCTCGAGATCGCCGGCACCATGGTGCACAAAAGCGACCGCAAACGCTGGAATGCGTTTCGCAGGAAACGCGCGGCGCTGACGCCGGAGGAGCTTGATTGAGGGTGGGTCCCGTGGCGGTACGCAGGATTTGCGCTCGTGGAGACGGTGCAGGGGGTCGAGTGTGCCGCACCGCCCCCGGCCCTTCGCTTGGGCTCAGGGCGTTCGAGGCTCAAAACGCTCCACTGGAGCGTTTTGCCGGCCGCAGGCGGGTGCATGGGTCGAGTGTGCCGCACCGCCCCCGGCCCTTCGCTTTGGCTCAGGGCGTTCGAGGCTCAAAACGCTCCACTGGAGCGTTTTGCCGGCCGCAGGCCGTCGCCTCTCACCCCACAAACGCCCTTTCGATGACGAATTCGCCGGGCTTGTTGTTGGAGCCTTCGACAAGGCCCGCCTTTTCGAGCAGGTCCTTGGTGTCCTTCAGCATCGCGGTCGAGCCGCAGATCATGCCGCGATCGACCGCCGGGTCGAGGGCCGGGACGCCGAGGTCGGCAAACAGCTTGGCCGACTCGATCAGGTCGGTGATGCGGCCGCGATATTTGAATTCCTCGCGGGTCACGGTCGCGTAGTGCTTGAGCTTGGTCCCGACGATCTCCGCCAGGAATTCGTGGTTGTTGATCTCCTGCACCAGGTCGAAACCGTATTTCAGCTCGGCGACGTCGCGGCAGGTATGGGTGAGGATGACCTCCTCGAACTTTTCGTAGGTCTCGGGATCGCGGATCAGGCTGGCGAAGGGCGCGATGCCGGTGCCGGTCGAGAACATGTAGAGCCGCTTGCCGGGGGTCAGCGCGTCGAGCACCAGCGTGCCGGTCGGCTTCTTGCGCATCAGCACCGTGTCGCCCGGCTTGATCATCTGCAGGTGCGAGGTCAGCGGACCGTCCGGCACCTTGATCGAGAAAATTCCAGGCTCCTCGTCCCAGGACGGGCTGGCGATCGAATAGGCGCGGTAGACCGGCTTGTCGCCGACCATCAGGCCGATCATCGCAAACTCGCCGGAGCGGAAGCGGAAACCGGCCGGCCGAGTCATGCGGAAGCGGAACAGGCGGTCGGTGTAATGCTCGACGGCAAGCACCGTCTCGGCGTAGACGCCGTCCGGGATCTTTGCCAGTCCCTGGGCCGGAGCCTCGACCTGGGCCGCCACGAAATCATCGGTCTTTGCTGGAGCGTTCATGCCTATCGGTCTCTTCGTCTCATCGTTTTTCGCAGAAGCGAAATATACCATATGGCCCCGCATTTGAAGGCATCTGCGTGCCTTTGTCGCGGCGCCTTCGGGAAAATACGTGCGGGAAAGTCACCTTTGTCCGGTCTTTCCAAGGCCTCAGGCGATCACCGTGCGGCGGCGCCAGCTATAGCCCTCGCCCTTTTCGGCGTGGCGGGCCGTCGGCTGGTAGTGCTCGGCGATGCCCGGCAGCCGGCCCTCCTCGAGCCGCTTCAGCGCCGTGGCGTTCTTCACCGAAAAGCTGTCTATGCCACAGCGCAGCATCAGCGGCACCTGGTCGATCAGCACGTCGCCGACCGCCCGCAGCTCGTTCCTGTAGCCGAGCCGGTCGCGCAGCAGCGAGGCATGCGAAAAGGCGCGGCCGTCGTTGAAGGCCGGGAAATCCACCGCGACGATCTCGATGCGGTAGAGATAGGGTTCGAGCTTGCGCACGTCGTCCGCCGGACGGATCAGCACGCCGAGGCCGACATCGTTGCTTTCCTCGGCCCGCGCGATCATCTCGTCGAGCGGCAGCAGCGCCTTCTGGTCCTCGGTCGCCTTCGCCTCCTCGGTCTCGATCACCCAGGGGTCGTTCTCGACGAAGCCGGTTTCTCTCCAAAGTCTGGTCATCACGCCGCCCCCTACGCCGCTTCGGCCTTGGCATCGCCATAGAGCGCATCCTTGAAAGGCTGCGGCCCGACGCGCCGATAGGCTTCGAGGAAAGTCTCCTCCTTCGCGAGGCGAAGGCCGAGATAGGTATCGACGATGGTTTCCACCGCGTCGGTCACCTTGTTCGGCTCGAAACCGCGGCCGATGATTTCGCCGATCGAGGTATTTTCATCCCCGGAGCCTCCAAGCGTGATCTGATAGAGCTCGGCGCCCTTCTTCTCGACGCCAAGGAGGCCGATATGGCCGACATGGTGATGGCCGCAGGCATTGATGCAGCCCGAAATCTTGATCTTGAGTTCGCCGATCTCCGCCTGGCGCTCCGGCGAACCGAAGCGGGTGGAGATTTCCTGCGACAGCGGGATCGAACGGGCGTTCGCCAGCGCGCAGTAGTCCAGCCCCGGACAGGCAATGATATCGGTGATCAGCCCGGCATTGGCGGTCGCGAGGTTCTGCGCCACCAGCGCGCGATAAAGCGGCTCGAGATCGGCCAGCGCCACATGCGGCAGGATGACGTTCTGCTCGTGGCTGATGCGGATCTCGTCGAAGGCAAATTCCTGTGCCAGGTCGGCGATCAGGTCCATCTGCACGTCGGACGCATCGCCCGGAATGCCGCCGATGGGTTTCAGCGAAATGGTCACCATGCCGTAATCGGGGTGTTTGTGCGGCTTGACGTTCTGATCGACCCAGCGGGCGAAATTTTCGTCGGTCTTCTTCCAGCCGGCGAGCTGCGGCCAGCCTTCCGCACGGTCCGGCAAAGCCGGCGGCGCGAAATAGCTGGCGATCGCCTGGATGTCGGTCTCCGGCAGCTTCAGTTCTGTGCCCTGGAGGTGGGAGAATTCCTCCTCCACCTGGCGGGCCAGGCTCCTCGGCGCCGGTCTCATGAACGAGGATCTTGATGCGCGCCTTGTACTTGTTGTCGCGACGGCCATGCAGATTGTACACGCGCATGATCGCGGTCGTGTAGGACAGCAGGTCTTCCTCGGGAAGGAAATCCTTGATCTTCTTGGCGATCATCGGCGTACGCCCTTGCCCGCCGCCGACATAGACGGCAAAGCCGATCTGGCCGGCCTCGTTCTTCTTCAGATGCAGGCCGATGTCATGCACCTGGATCGCGGCGCGGTCGCGGTCGGCGCCGGTGACGGCGATCTTGAATTTTCTGGGCAGGAAGGAGAATTCCGGGTGGACGGACGACCACTGGCGCAGGATTTCGGCATAAGGCCGCGGATCGGCGACCTCGTCGGCCGCAGCACCGGCGAAATGGTCGGCGGTGACGTTGCGGATGCAATTGCCCGACGTCTGCAGCGCGTGCATCTCGACGCTCGCAAGCTCGGCCAGGATATCCGGCGTGTCGGACAGTTTCGGCCAGTTGTACTGGATGTTCTGGCGGGTGGTGAAATGCCCGTAGCCGCGGTCGTATTTGCGGGCGATATGGGCGAGCATCCTCATCTGCTTGGAATTCAACGTCCCATAGGGGATCGCGACGCGCAGCATGTAGGCGTGCAGCTGAAGGTAGACGCCGTTCATCAGGCGCAGCGGCTTGAAGGCATCCTCGGCCAGTTCACCGGCGAGGCGGCGGCCGACCTGATCGCGGAACTGCTCCACGCGGCTCGAAACAAAAGCGTGGTCGAATTCGTCGTAACGGTACATGACTTCCTCAAACTGCGATGAAGGCCGGATCGGCGGGGCGATAGCCGGCAGCATATTCCATGGTCGGGCCCTGGGCACGGATCCGTTCGCGAAGACGCAGCGGCCAGAGCTTTCCGCCTTGTTCCTGCACTTCGACGACGGTGACGTCAACGACCAGGTTTTCCGCGAAGTCGCGCTTGCCGATCGCTTCCAGCGAGGCGACGGCCTCGGCATGGCGCGCGACGATGGCGTCCTGCAGGTTTTCCACCCACTGGCCGTTCGCGTCGAGCCAGACGGCGATGCCGTCGGAGAGGCGGTTGGCGGTCAGAACCTTGTCAGTCATCTTTTACAGTCCCACTTCTTCGCGAACCAGAACCTTCCCGGCGGAAAGCGGTTCGGACTTCTTGAAATTCGCACCGGCAACGGCGTCGCCGATAATCACCATGACCGGGCCGGAAAGATCGTCGCGGGCTTCCAGATCCGGCAGTTCACGAAGAACCCCGTGGAAAAGCCGACGGTCGGCGCGGCTGGCGTTCTCGATGACCGCGACCGTGGTTTCCGGCGCAAGGCCGGCCCCCATCAGGCGCTCGGCGACGGAGGCGGCGACCGTGCGGCCCATATAGACGGCGATCGTGGCGCCGGAGATCGCAAGGCTTGCCCAGTCGGGCAGGATATCGCCGGTCAGGTCATGGCCGGTGGTGAAGATCAGCGACGAGGCGACGCCACGCAGCGTCAGCGGCAGATCGAAATCGGCAGCGGCGGCAAAGGCGGAGGTGATGCCCGGCACGATTTCATAGGCGACGCCGGCATCGCGCAGCGCCGCCATTTCCTCGCCGGCGCGACCATAAACCAGCGGATCGCCGGATTTGAGGCGCACGACGCGCTTGCCTTCGCGGCCGAGCCTGACGAGCAGCCTGTTGATCTCGTCCTGGGATTTCGAATGGCAGTTCTTGCGCTTGCCGACCGACAGGCGTTCGGCATCGCGGCGGCCCATATCGACGATCGCCTGCGGCACCAGCGCGTCATAGACGATCGCATCGGCTTCCATCAGCACCCGCTGGGCACGCAGCGTCAAAGGTCCTCGGCACCCGGACCGGCGCCGACCAGCCAGACATGGCCCGCGGCGCGACCGGTGGTCGACAGCAGCGCATTGGCCGAGCGGCGGGCGGTGGCGATATCGTTGGCATCGACGGCGCTTGCGACATCGGCGGAGAAGAAGCGGCGCCAGAAGATCCGGCGCGAGACGCCGCGCGGCACCAGGCGTTCGGCGGCATCGCGATATTCGGCCGCAAGGCGCGCCAGCGCACCGAGCGAGGGCGACAGCATCTGGTCGATGCGGGCGCGGATCATCTGGGCCAGCACGGGGCCTGCGCCTTCGGTGCCGATGGCGATGGCGACCGGCGCGCGGTTGACGAGAGCCGGCGTGTAGAAATCGCAGAAATCAGGCTGATCGACGGCATTGGCCGCGATCTTTTTGGCGCGGGCGGCGGTGACGATCGAGCGGTCCAGAGCTGCATCGCCGGTCGCGGCAAACACCATAACCGCGCCCTCGACCTGATCCGAAACCAGTTCCGGCGAGAAATCCGAGTGGACGGTCTCGATACTCTCTGCGGCCAGCCAGCCCGCATAGTCCGTTTCCGGTGCGGAGGTATAAGCGACGATGTCCGCGTCGGTGTTGCGCAACAGCCGGGCCTTGGCATAGGCTTCGTCCCCATTGCCGAACACGACAACGCTCCTTCCGCTGACGCGGAAGAAGGCCGGAAAGACCGACAGGCGTTGTTGGCTTGGAGACATGCGGTTATCCTGAATCATATGGCAACAATATCCACAATAAGGCAGCGGAATTGAAGGAATGGATATGCGAAGTGGATTGCGAGCCGGTATTTCTGTTTTACGATCAACCGGTTCTTGAGCAAAAGCCACCACGGACGATATTTCTCCAGTATTCCTGTAGACTAAAGAGTTTTTGCCCCAATCCGTTCGTTCGACGCCATAAACTGCCTAGACACTCCGCAATAAAGAGATCCCATGACAATCGCAGCCCGCCTTCTCGACGTCATCGAAAACGACATCCTTCCCTTGACCGAAAAGGGCGTCGCCACCGGCAACAAGGTTTTCGGCGCGGCGATCCTGAAAAATCCGACCTGTCGCTGGTGATAGCCGAGACCAATAACGAGCTCGAGAATCCGCTCTGGCATGGCGAGGTACACACGCTGAAGCGCTTTTATGAAACCACGCGAGATCTTCCGACCAAAGATTTGATTTTCCTATCGACTCACGAGCCTTGCACCATGTGCATGTCGGCGATCACCTGGGCCGGATTTAACAATTTCTACTACTTTTTCAGCCACGAGGATCGCGCGACGCCTTCGCCATCCCGCACGACCTGAAGATCCTCAAAGAGGTGTTCGGGCTGGAGCCCGGCGGCTACCGGCGCAACAACGCCTTCTGGCACTCCTATGCGCTTGCCGATCTCATCGAGAGCGAAGACGAGCCGCTCCGCACGGACCTCAAGGCGCAGACATCCCGCATCAAGGCGCGCTATGACGGGCTTTCCGGCGTCTACCAGTCCGGCAAGGACAAGAACGACATTCCGCTCGCCTGACATTCCGACATTGAAGGACCAAGAAGATGGAAGCATCGAAGGATATTTCGCGGCTGATCGAGATCATGGCCGCCTTGCGCACGCCGGTCACCGGCTGCCCCTGGGACCTCGAGCAGAATTTCGCGACCATCAAGCCCTATACGATCGAGGAAGCCTATGAGGTGGGCGATGCGATCGAGCGCAACGACATGGACGACCTCTGCGAGGAGCCTGGGCGATCTGCTGCTGCAGGTCGTGTTCCATGCCCGCATGGCCGAGGAAGCCGGAGAATTCGCCTTTGGCGACGTGGTGCAGGCGATCACCAAAAGATGATCCGCCGGCATCCGCATGTGTTTGCCGTTTCCGACGCCACGACGCCGGATGCGGTGAAGCTGCAATGGGACGACATCAAGACGGAAGAGAAGCGCGAGCGGGCAGAGCGGCGGGCACGGCGCGGCATTACCGAGGATTTCAAGGCGGGCTATCTCGGCAGCGTGCACCGCGCCCAGCCGGCATTGACGGAGGCGCTGAAGCTGCAGCAGCGCGCCGCCAAGGTCGGCTTCGACTGGTCGGAGGCCGAGCCCATCCTCGACAAGATCGAG
Organism: Neorhizobium sp. EC2-8; assembly: GCA_045291535.1. Classification (GTDB taxonomy): domain Bacteria; phylum Pseudomonadota; class Alphaproteobacteria; order Rhizobiales; family Rhizobiaceae; genus Neorhizobium. The sequence continues at coordinate 1,232,142 of CP147996.1, forward strand.
GAAGAGGTCGGCGAACTGCGCGAGGCGCTGCGCGGCGGAAACCACAGCAAGATCTCGGACGAGCTCGGCGACCTGATCTTCGCGCTGGTCAATATCGGCCGGCATGTAAAGGCCGATCCGGAAGAGGCGCTGCGCGGTACCAATACGAAATTCAGGCGGCGATTCAACTACATCGAGACGTCGCTTGAAAAGTCGAGTCAGACGCTGGAAGAGGCAACCCTGGAGCGCATGGAAGAGCTCTGGCAGGCGGCAAAGGCGATCGAGCGAGAGATCGGCTAGGAGCCGTGATCGCGCTCGCCATAAGATTGTTACGGCGAGCGCGATCACGGCTCGATAGTCACGTGCAGTCTTCTCATATCGCGTGGCAACGCGGCGAAACTGTTTGAGCTTGGACAAGCAGCATTCGATCAGGCGGCGTTGGGCATAAAGTTGTTTGTCGGCCGGATATTTCTGGGCGCGTGATGGGTTATTCAGAAGAATTTCGCGCGGCAACCGGAAATGGAGTCAAGTCTCGCGCAAGTTGTTTCCATCTAGGGTAGTGGCGCTGGAATCACCGGCGCCACCATTCACGCAGGAGGACGACCCATTGGTTGCCTTGACAGGTTTGTTTACAGCGACGACCGATTATCGGCAGAACCTCCGTTCGACGCCACCGTCCGCTTCCGCTCAATCTCGCGAAGAAAGAGATCAGAAAGTCAATGCCGCAATCGCTAACGGTGCCTCGCAGAACGAGCTGAAAGCCGCCCTCATGGAGGCGGCATTTAATCGCTACAGCGAGGAGGAGCTCGTTGCGGACGAACAGCGGATCGAAACGGCGGAAGCCCTCAAAGCGCGATTGCGGGAGGGTATCGACGATCCGGAAGAAGCTCTGAAAGCCAAGGCGGCCCTCGTGGCGCCCGGACCCTGGTCCGATGAGGAGAAGCTGAAGCTCGCGCGATCCCTGGAAACGAGTGGCCAATTGGACGGCTTGGTGAGTGAACGGCTTGCGCAACAGAGAGAGCACACCAGAAGAGAAATGCAGGTCAATTTCGTTACGGTCGAGGAGGCGAGAAACCAGGATCATTCCGGGTGGGCGCCTGATCCGGAAATATGGAAACCGGGACCGGGGGTGTGGGTTGGGTTTTTGCCCTGTCGAGAGAGGAGCTCATAGCAAGGGGCATTCTCATCGAGCCGACCGCGGAAATGGTGGCCGATCTCTCGGCACTCAAGACGAACGCAGCGCAGGAGCTTGCCGACCTGCGGGCGCAGAGCAAAACAAATCCCGATCTCTACGCCCCCGTCGTGAAGAACGACGTGATCAACGAGGCCAACGTTGCGGCCCTTCTCAAGGAAGATATCAGACCCCGGATCGACTATATTAGCCTGCTGATCCGCAGCGGCGAGGCGGACAAATATCCGTTTCAGGCAGGCTATGGCGACAGAACGACGACCTCGGCCACCGAATATCTCTTCTGGCTTCAGGAACGGTCCATGGAGCTTCAGGAAGACGGGACGTATTTGCCCGGAATGTTCCTGGGGGCTGGCGCTTGAAGACTGTCTTCGAACGTGATCTTCGCACTTTAGCCAAGGTCCACGCGGCGTCTAATTTCTAAGTCGCAGGAAACTGCATTTCCCGCGTCCGTGTACCTTTAGAGTCCACACTGCCTAGGGGTATATCCATCCCACAAGCGGCAGGGGCGTCAACCGCTCCCGATCCCGAAGAATTGGCGTCAGCCGCAGCGCAGAACGGAGCGCCGAGTTATCAGGCTATCCGCTCGGTGGCCGCGAGTTTTGCCGCCCGGCCCTGGAAAAGGCGGTTGAGCGCCCTTCGGGAGGGCTTCTCGACCAGATAGAAGCTCGCCAGCGCGGTCGCCAAGGCGGCCAGAAGCAACAAAGGGGTCGGCGCCGCGCCTTCGCGGTAGAGCTTGTAGAAGGGCTGCTGCCACAGATAGAGCGAGAAGGACCACAGGCCCGCATAGGTCAGGATCCGGCTCGACAGGAATTTCCGGAAGACGGGCGCGGCATGATCGATCGTGGTGATCGATAGCGCCAGCATGGTGGTCGACAGGCCGAAGGAAATGACCTGAAAAGGGGCGCCCTTCGCCATCACGGCGATCAGCAGTGCCAGCGGAGATACCCACCAGGGGGCCTGGCGCTTGCGCAGCAGCAGCCATAGGCCGCCGGCAATGAAGATCCCGGCCACGGAGACGTCGCTACGCCAATGGGTGTACAAGACGCTGGCGCCGAGTTCGGTGAGAACGAGCCCGTTCAGCATTGCTGCGGCACCGAGTGCGATGATCAGAGCACCGACCGGGAACAGCCTGCGGCGGGACAGGAACGCGACGCCCGCCAGAAGGATGTAGGCATGTTCTTCGACGCACAGCGACCAGAGGTGATCAAGCAACGCCACCGGGTGCGTGAAGACCATGGCGTAGTTGAGCGTGAACGTCAGCGCCAGCAATGCCGCGACGGGGCCATGCGAAATCTCGGTGCCCTGGAAGGCAAGCGTGGTGATGACGACGAATGCGAACAGAGCCGGATAGATGCGTGAGAAACGCCGGAAAAAGAAGGTCGGCAACTCCGCCCGCCTGACGAACAGGATTTCCGACATCAACCGGCCGGACAAAACGAAGAACAGGTCAACGCCGAACGTACTGACGCCGGGCTTGAAATCATCGATCCAGAAATGGCCAAGGATCACGACGATAACAGCGATACCTCGCCACCCATCCAGGTAGTCCAGATGTCTTCCGGTTTCTTCTTGCGGCTGAGTTTGCATCATTACGAAAACCATTCTCGCCGGCCCCGCGATGATACTGCAAGAATCCCGGTCGTCGTCAACGGATCTTGTTGCACTGCAAAAAACCGGCAAGATGATGGCAGCGGGCAGCCAGTCCGGCCACCATGGCCGCGTGGGAGGCGCCGCCTGAGTCAGAAGATGACGGTGGCGGCAAGGCAGATCGCCGATCTGAATCCGATGTGCGGCCCTTGGAAATCTCTTCGATTCAAGACAAAATCAGCTTTTACCTAATGTCTGGGGAGGTTCCGATGGAAAACCACGAGCCGTTTTTGCGCGAGGCGATTGCTCTCTCGAGGTCCGCGATGGACCGCGGCAACGAGCCGTTTGGCTCGTTGCTGGTAAAGGACGGCGAGGTCATCCTGCGCGCCGAAAACAGCGTCTTCACCGGCCATGATATGACGAACCACGCCGAGATGAACCTGGTTAAACTGGCGGCACAGCACAACGACACTGCCTTTCTCGCCGACTGCACGCTCTACACCAGCACGGAGCCGTGCGCGATGTGCTCCGGGGCGATCTACTGGTCGGGCATCGGGCGTATGGTGTTTGCGTGCTCCGAAACGCGGCTTGGCGAGATCGCCGGCATCGGGTTGAACGTGCCGAGCCGGGCGGTGCTGCAAACCGGCGCACGCACCGTCACCGTGGTTGGCCCGACGAACCTCGAAGACGAGGCCGCCGAAGTCCATCAGGAATTCTGGCCGAAGCATCTGGGCAAGGCCTAGAGCCTATCGTTCCCAGTCTTCCTTGGCCGCCTTCGGGCCGTTGCCGAGCTTGCGCTCGAACTCGGCGGCCTCGGCTTCGGACATGCGCACGTCTAGAGTGACGGAGCCGTCCTCATTGTCCTCGCGGCCATCGACGACGGCGTTGCTGTAGACCCAGGAGACGATGGAAAGCTGATCTGCCGGGATGACGATCGAGGTTTCGGTGAGCACGCCCGAGAGCCTACGGGAGATCTCATCCATCAGCGCATCGACACCCTCGCCCGAGATTGCCGAAACCGCCATGACGTTCTCGCGGCCGGCGGCGCGCTCGGCGATTGCCTCATGGGCCTCGGGGTCGAGCCGGTCGATCTTGTTCCAGACCTCGATGATACGTTTTGCGGCTTCCTTCTCGTCGATGCCGAGATCGGAAAGGATGCGCATCACATCGCCGGCCTGGGCGGCATTGTCCGGGTCGGACATGTCGCGCACATGCAGGACGAGATCGGCTTCCAGCACCTCCTCCAGCGTGGCGCGGAAGGCGGCGACCAGGTGGGTCGGCAGGTTGGAGATGAAGCCGACCGTATCGGAGAGGATGACCGTGCGGCCATGCGGCAGCTTCATGCGGCGCAGGGTCGGGTCGAGCGTCGCAAACAGCATGTCCTCGGCCAGCACGCCGGCACCGGTGATGCGGTTGAACAGCGTCGATTTGCCGGCATTGGTATAACCGACCAGCGCCACGATCGGGTGCGGCACCTTGCGGCGCTTGGCGCGGTGAAGCTGGCGGGTGCGCACGACCTGTTCGAGCTCGCGCTCGAGCTTGACGATGCGTTCCTGCAGCAGCCGGCGGTCGGCTTCGATCTGGGTTTCGCCGGGGCCGCCCATGAAGCCCGCGCCGCCTCGCTGGCGTTCAAGGTGGGTCCAGCTGCGGACCAGGCGGCCCTTCTGGTAATTCAGATGCGCCAGATCGACCTGCAGCGTGCCTTCCTTGGTAGAGGCGCGACGGCCGAAGATTTCGAGGATCAGACCCGTCCGGTCGATGACCTTTGCCTGCCATTCCTTTTCGAGATTGCGCTGCTGCACCGGCGTCAGTGGATGATCGACGATGACGAGGCCAGCGTCGTGCTCGTCGAGCAGCGCCTTGATCTCCTCGATCTTGCCGGTGCCCATCAGCGTTCCCGGACGCGGCTGGCTGATCGGCACGATCAGGCCCTGCACGATCTCCAGGTCGATCGCCCTGGCAAGGCCGATCGCCTCTTCGAGGCGGGCTTCGTTGGAGCGCTGGGGTGCGGGTGCAGCGTTTGAGTCGCCCTGCCCGGCCTTCGACCGTCCCTGCTTGAGGACCGGCACGATGACGAGCGCACGCATGTCGTCCCGGCGCTTTTCAGCCTCCGGGACCATGGATTCGTTGGAAGTATCGCGATTTGAAATCTGTTCTGTCCTGTTAGGCAGCGTTCTCTTCGGTTTCGAACATCTGCATGGGCTGGCCCGGCATGATGGTCGAGATCGCGTGCTTATACACGAGTTGAGAATGGCCGTCACGACGAAGCAGGACGCAGAAGTTGTCGAAGGACGTCACGACCCCCGTCAGCTTCACCCCATTGATCAGGAAAATCGTCAGGGAAATCTTCTGCTTGCGAACAGTATTGAGAAATAAATCCTGCAGGTTCTGAGAACGTTCCGCCATAGCGCCGCTTCTTTCTTTTTGCCGGCCGACAGCCGGAATCATGATCAAGCTTGATAAGAGACGACAGGGAAGCGCCCCGTGCTTCCCTTCCCCCGATGTTTGACTATCAAATCGCCGTCTTTTCCGCAACGTCGAAAAAGGTGTCGCGAATACTTGACGATACAGTGCCCGGATGACCGTTGGCGACCGGCTTTCCGTCGATTTCGACGATCGGCACGCAGATTCCGGTGGCGGAGGTAAAAACACCTCGCGGGCCGCCAGCATCTCTTCCGTCCTGAACTCGCGCTCGACGATCTTGAGGCCGAGCTTTCTTGCGACATCGATGAGCGTCGTGCGGGTGATTCCCTTGAGGATGCCGTGCTCTGCCGGGCGGGTGACCAGTTCGCCGTCCGGCGTGACGATCCAGACGTTCGAGGAGGCGCCTTCCATGACGATGCCGTTGCGGTCGATGAAAATCGCATCCTGGGCGCCGGCTTCCTTCGCCTGCTGCTTGGCGAGCACGTTCGGCAGCAGGCCGACGGTCTTGATATCGACGCGGTCCCAGCGGTTCTCGGGCAGCGTGATGACCTTTATCCCGTTCGCATATTTCCTGGCGGCGACCGAAGGGTCGGTGCTTTTCGCGGTAATGGTAATGGTCGGCGGCGTGCCTTCGGCCGGGAAATAATGGTCGCGGCGGGCGGCACCACGCGTCACCTGCATGTAGAAGATGCCGTTCTTCACCCGGTTGCGGCGCAGAACCTCGCGGATGACGAAGGTGAGTGCCGCACGGCTCATGGGCGACGCCATCCTGAGTTCGCCGAGCGAGCGGTCGAGGCGGTTCAAGTGGCGGGTCAGATCGACGATCATGCCGTGGCGCACTTCGCAGACCTCATAAACGCCGTCCGCAAACTGGAAACCGCGATCCTCCACATGCACTGCCGCTTCGGAATGGCGAACGTATTGTCCGTTCACATAGGCAATTCTCGACATCGGATCTCCCCTGCTCTTTTCGAAAACCGGCTCAGAAATACTGGATGGAAACGCGGAAAAGCTGCTCCACATGGCGCACGGCCTCGGCGGATGCGAAGAGTACGACCCGGTCGCGTGCCTTGATCTTCGTATCGCCGTTGGGACGGATCACCGCCTCGCCGCGATAGATGGCGCCGATGCGCACGCCATCCGGTAGGTCGAGTTCACGGAACGGCCGGCCGACCAGCGGCGAGGTTTCCAGCGCCTCGGCCTCGATGATCTCGGCACCGCCGTTCTCAACCGCATAGACCGAACGGATGCGGCCCTTGCGGACATGCTGCAGCACCCGCGAGATCGTCACCGCACGCGGATTGATCTGCGCATCGATGCCGAGCGCGTCGGTGACCTGATGGAACGAGGTGGAGTTGATTAGCACGAGGTTCGACTTGCAGCCGAGCGATTTGGCGAGTACCGCGCCGAGGATGTTGATCTGGTCATTATTGGTGAGGGTGATCATCAGGTCGGTATCCTGGATATCGGCCTGGGTCAGGATGTTCTGGTCGAGCGCGGAGCCGTGCAGGACGATCGTGTTGCGCAGCTTTTCGGAGACGGCCAAGGCCCGATCCCGGTCGCTCTCGATGATCTTCAGCCGCGTTTTCGGCTGGTATTCCTCGATGGTGCGGGCGACGTAATAGCCGATATTGCCGCCGCCGGCGATGACGATGCGGCGCGCCTCCGGCTCCTCGTGGCCGAACAGGCCGAGCGTGCGGCGGATGTGCTCGCGCTGGCAGATGACATAGGCGAGATCGCCGACTTCGAGCTCATCGGCGGAGCGGGCGACGGTCAGGACGCCACCCCGAACGATGCCGACCACCGTCGCCATCAGGTCCGGGAAGAGATCGGAGAGCTGGTGGAGAGGCGTTGCGACGACGGGGCAGTCTTCCATGCACTCGATCGAGACCATGGCGATGTGATCGTCTGCGAACTTTACGACATCGGTGGCGCCGGGAAAGGAAATGCGCCGGAGCACCATCTTGCCGACCTCGATCTCCGGCGAGATCGTCACGTCGATCGACATGTTCTGGCGGCTGAAGAGATCCGCATATTCCGGCTTCAGATAGTTCTGGGCGCGGATACGGGCGATCTTGGTGGGCACGGAAAAGAGCGCCTGCGCGACCTCGCAGGCGACGATGTTGACCTCGTCGTAGAGCGTCACGGCGATGATCATGTCGGCATCCTCGGCGCCGGCCTTTTCCAGCACGTCCGGATGGGCGCCGTGGCCGACATAACCCTTGACGTCGAGGGTCTCGGTGATGGCGGCGATCAATGCGGCGGAGGTGTCGATGACGGAGACATCATTGTCCTCCTGCGACAGCCGTTCGGCGATGCCATAGCCCACCTGCCCCGCGCCGCAAATGATCACCTTCATGGGTTACACGCTGGCATAGGCTACACACCGAGCGACTTGAGCTTGCGGTGCAGGGCCGAACGTTCCATGCCGACAAATTCCGCCGTGCGGGAAATATTGCCGCCGAACCGGTTGATCTGGGCGATCAGGTAGTCGCGTTCGAACATTTCGCGGGCTTCGCGCAGCGGCAGCGTCATGATGTGGTAATCGCCCTTGGCGGAGACCTTCGGCAGCATGTCGCCGAGATCCGTCGGCAGCATATCGGCGGAGATCGGTGAGTCCGGACCGTCGGTGCGGGCAAGGATCATCAGCCGCTCGATATTGTTGCGAAGCTGGCGGATATTGCCCGGCCAGTCATGCGCCTGCAGGACCGCCATGGCATCCTCGCCGATCCGGCGCGGACGGATGCCGGCCTGTTCGGAAATCTGGCGCATGAACATATCGACCAGGAAAGGGATATCCTCGCGGCGTTCGGCAAGTGCCGGCACCTTGACCGGGACGACCGCCAGCCGGTGATAGAGATCTTCGCGGAAGGAGCCGTCGGCAATCAGGCTTTCGAGATTGTAGGCCGTCGAGGAGATGATCCGGACATCAACCTTGACGCGCTTGGAGCCGCCGACGCGCTCGAACTGCTGGTCCACGAGCACGCGAAGAATCTTGTTCTGCGTCTCGCGCGGCATTTCGCCGACTTCGTCGAGATAGAGGATGCCACGGTGGGCCTCTTCCAGCGCGCCGATCTTGCGCGCCTGGCCGGGAGCACCTTCGGTGCCGAAAAGTGCCATCTCCATGCGATCGGGCGTGATCGTTGCAGCGTTCAGCGCCACGAACGGACCGGCGACACGCGACGAGCGCTTGTGGATCATCCGCGCCACCAGTTCCTTCCCGGAGCCGGAGGGGCCAAGGATCATCACGCGGCTGTTGGTGGGCGCTACCTTCTCGATCGTCTGGCGCAGCTGCGAAACGGCAACCGAGGTGCCGACCAGTTCGGCGGCGTCGCCGGTGCGTTTCTTGAGCTCGGTCACTTCGCGCTTCAGCTTGAGTTTTCAAGCGCCCGCTCGGCGATCAGGATCAGCCGGTCGGCCTTGAACGGCTTTTCAATGAAATCGAAGGCGCCGCGCTTGATGGCCGACACCGCCGTCTCGACATTGCCGTGGCCGGAGATCATCACGACGGGCAATTCGGGATGCCGGCTCTTGACTTCGTCGAGCAGCGCCAGCCCGTCGAGCCTGGAGCCCTGCATCCAGATATCCAGGAAGATCAGCCGCGGCACGCGGTCCGAGATCGCCGCGAGCGCGCTGTCGCTGTCATGTGCCGTGCGGGTTTCGTGACCCTCATCGGAGAGAATGCCCGACACGATATCGCGGATATCCGCCTCGTCATCTACGACCAGAATATCAGACGCCATAAGCCAATTCCTTGTTATTATCTGTTCCCGGCACCGCCGCCTGCTCCCGATGGGGCAGCAGCACCCTGATCATGGCGCCCTTGCCATGATCGAAATCGGCGGGAGCATCGTGGAGTTCGAGCTGCCCGCCGTGTTCTTCGATGATCTTCTTGACGATCGCGAGCCCCAGGCCCGTGCCCTTGTCGCGCATGGTCATATATGGCTCCAGAATGCGGTGCCGGTTTTCGCTCGGCAGGCCGCTGCCATTGTCGATGATATCGACCACATAAGTGTCACTCGCCTCGTCATAGACCGAGTGCACCTTGACCTTGCGGCCATCGCGTTCCTGATCGCTCGGAACCGCCTCGATCGCCTCGACGGCGTTCTTGATAAGGTTGCCGAAGGCCTGGCCGAGCATGCGCGCATCGAACATGCCCTTCAGCGGGTCGTCGCCAAGCTCGCGGATGAAATCCACATGGGTGGTGCCCATCTCGCGCAGGAAGATCGCGTCGCGCAGGATGTCGCGCAGATCGGCCTCTTCCTTGGCGGGTTTAGGCATCCGGGCAAAGAGGAGAACTCATCGACCATGCGTCCGATATCGCCGACCTGGCGCACGATCGTATCGGTGCACTGGTCGAAGACGGCGCGGTCATCCTCGGCGATCTGCTTGCCGTAACGGCGCTTCAGGCGCTCGGCGGACAACTGGATCGGGGTGAGCGGGTTCTTGATCTCGTGGGCGATACGGCGGGCGACATCCGCCCAGGCGGTCGAGCGCTGGGCAATGACGAGATCGGTGATATCGTCGAGCGTCACCACATAGCTGTCGTGGGCGGCGCGCTGCTCCTCGCGGGTGACCTGGACCGACAGCGTCCGCTCCTTGCCGCCGCGCATCAGGTTCACCTGCTTGCGGAACTCGCCGCGGGCCCTGCTGCGCGCCTCGGTCAGGACGAGGTCGATCTCGGGGGCGATGTCCTGCAGCTTCTCGCCGATCAGCTTTTCGGCAGGCACGCCGAGGAAATGTTCCGCCGACGGATTGACGATGGTGATGCGGCGATCTTCCTCGACGCCGATGACGGCCGCCGTGACGCCGGACAGCACCGCCTCGATGAAGCGGCGGCGGTCATCCACCTCGTCCTTGGCCTCGAGGATCTCGTCACGCTGGCTGCGGATTTCGGAAATCATTTTGTTGAAGGTGCGCGACAGGCTGCCGACGTCGCCATCCGCGGCACGCACCGGTACCACGACATTGAGATTGCCGGTCGCCACACTGTCGGCGGCGCTGATCAAGAGCCGGATCGGCCGGACGATGCGGTCGGCCACCGCGATCGCCGTCCAGATCGCCGCGAGCAGCACGATCAGCGCGAAACCGAGATAGAGCACGGCAAAGGCGATCTGCAGCGAGGTGCGGCCGGCCTCCATCGCCCGGTATTCGGCAGCGTTCTCCTCCATCAGCCGCATGGCCGAGATGACCTTCGGATCGACGGCACGGATCGTATAGAGATAGGCGCCCGGGATGGCGTCGAGCTTGATGACGGCGCCGACGAGGTTTGTGACACCCGGCGGGATCAGGGTCGGCTGGCCGGCGGCAGCGGTCTTCAGCGCATCCGCCGGGATCGCCGGCAGCGGCTTTTCGGTCTTGATGTCGGCCTGAACGATCGCCTGGCCGTCCTCGCGCACCAGGAAAGCGCCGAGCATTCCGCGGCCCCGCGCCTGGCGGGTCATCAGTTCCACGAAGCCGGTCCGGTCGAGATAGAACATCGGCCGGTTGCGCTCGAGGTCGTTCGACATCGACACCGTCTGGCCCTGGAGGTAGCTGGCATTCTCGAGCATGTAGGCGCGGGCGACGTCCTGCGAGGACTGCACGATCGACTGGGTGCGCAGCGAGAACCAGCGGTCGAGGCCGACATTGAGCGTCAGGCTGGCAAAGATCGCCACCAGGACCGCCGGCGTGATCGCCACGATCGAAAACAGAACGACGATGCGGACATGCAGGCGGGCGGCCGCGCGGCCGCGGTTGCGGGCCTTGACCAGCCGGACGATCTCGCGGCCGATCAGATACATCAGGCCGAGGATGAACAGCGAATTGAGCGCAGCCGAAGCGATCACGACGTTGGTGGTCGGCGCGATCGGGGTCAGGCCGAGCAGAATGAACAGCGTTACCGACGCGCAGATCAAAGCTCCGCCGGCAAGCAGAAGGCCGGGGAGCGCAAACGACGCGCGCCGATCCTGCACTGACACCGCTGGCTCATCCTCGGCCATCGGCGCTGTTACGCCTTCTGTCATCGAATCCACTCCGATCCCCAAACCCTCGCGGGAGATCATTCCAACCCGGTCAGACCGAGCAAAGCGACAGCCACTTTCCCAGAAAAAGGGCCGGTCGTCCCCTTCGACGGCCGCCACTCCGTCGAGCATTCACTAAACCCTGCGTGACCTTTAAGCAACGCAATGTGGCGAAAATGCAACGATGAGCGGAAGGTGTCAAGAAGCCGGGAACAACTATCGACTCAGGCGCCGCGAGAGCTGCGATAGACAGAGACCCCAGTTCGCGGATCTTCTTGCGCAACGTGTTGCGGTTGAGGCCAAGTAGATCCGCCGCCTTGATCTGATTGCCGCGGGTGGCTGTCAGCGCCGCGAGGATCAGCGGATATTCGAACTCCGTCAGAACGCGGTCGTAGAGGCCGGGGGCGGCAGGTTGTCGCCGAAGCTCGCGAAATAGGTCCGCATGTTTTCTTCCACGGCCTGGGCGATGGTGAGCGAACCGTTGCGCACGCCCATCTTGTCGATCGGGCTGTCGGGAACGTCGGAGCGGAGTTCCGATTCGATGATCTCGCGGCTGATGACCTCCTGCGGATAAAGCGCCATCAGGCGGCGGACGAGGTTTTCCAGCTCGCGCACGTTGCCCGGCCAGGCATAGGCCTTCATCAGATCCAGCGCCTCGCTGTCGAAACGCTTGCCGTCGAGCCCCTCCTTTTCGGCCATCTGCATGAAATGGCGAACCAGGTCGGGAATGTCCTCGGCGCGGTCGCGCAGCGGCGGCAGGCGCAGCGGCACGACGTTGAGGCGGTAATAGAGGTCCTCGCGGAACAGGCCCTGGTTGATGAGATGCTTCAGGTCCTTGTTGGTGGCCGCGACGATGCGCACATCGGTGCGAATAGGCGTGCGGCCGCCGACGGTCGTGTATTCGCCCTGCTGCAGGACACGCAGCAGGCGGGTCTGGGCGTCCATCGGCATGTCGCCGATCTCGTCGAGGAAGAGGGTTCCGCCCTCGGCCTGCTCGAAGCGGCCGGTGGAGCGGTTCTGGGCGCCGGTAAACGCGCCCTTCTCATGGCCGAAGAGTTCCGATTCAATCAGGTCGCGCGGGATGGCGGCCATGTTGATCGCCACGAACGGGCCGTTGCGGCGCTTGCCGTAATCATGGAGCGCACGGGCGACCAGTTCCTTGCCGGTGCCGGATTCACCGGTGATCATCAGGGTCAGGTCGGTCTGCATCAGGCGCGCCAGCACGCGGTAGATTTCCTGCATGGCAGCGGAGCGGCCGACCAGCGGCATGCCGTCCTGCATGTCGTCGTCGAGGCGGGCGGGCTTGCGCTTCGGCTCTGCGAGCGCGCGGCCGATGATGGCGATCACTCGGTCAGGTCGAAGGGTTTTGGAAGGTAGTCGTAGGCCCCTTTCTCGGACGCCTTGATGGCCGTCATGAAGGTGTTCTGGGCGCTCATGACCAGAACCGGCAGCTCGGGCCGCGCCTTCTTGATGCGCGGTAGCAGGTCGAAGGCGTTCTCGTCCGGCATGATCACGTCGGTGACGACGAGATCGCCCTCGCCGGCCGAGATCCAGCGCCACAGGGTGGCGGCATTGGAGGTGATGCGCACTTCGTAGCCGGCCCTGGTCAAGGCCTGGTTCAGAACGGTGCGGATGGCCGCGTCGTCGTCGGCGACAAGGATCGTGGCAGTCATTTTACGTTTCCTGTGGAGTTCAAGGCGCGGCCGTCCATGGCCTCTTCCTTATGCATGGGCATCAGAACACGGAATATCGTGCGGCGCGCCTGGCTGTCGCATTCGACGATGCCGCCGTGGCCGCCGATGATCTTGGCGACCAGTGCCAGACCGAGGCCGGAACCGTTCGTCTTGGTGGTGATGAAGGGATCGAACAGATGCGGCACGAGATCGGTCGGAACGCCGGGGCCGTTGTCAATGACGCAGAATTCGAGCGGCAGGGAAATCTTGTCCCGGGTGCCGGCGACCGAAAGCTTGATGCCGGGGCGATAGGCCGTCGTCAGCATGATTTCGCCATCCGGCTGGTCGCCGACGGCTTCGGCAGCATTCTTGATGAGATTGAGAAAGACCTGCACGAGCCTGGTCGCGGTTGGCGAACACCGGCGGCAGCGACGGGTCGTACATTTCGGAAATCTTGATGTTGCGGGCAAAGCCCGCCTTGGCGACCGCCTTCACGTGATCGAGCACCGAATGGATGTTGAGCGGCACGCGATCGACGGGACGTTCGTCGGAAAACACTTCCATGCGATCGACCAGCGAGACGATACGGTCGGTCTCGTCGCAGATCAGCTGGGTCAGTGCCCGGTCGTCGTCGGGCACCACGGTTTCCAGAAGCTGGGCGGCGCCCCGGATGCCCGACAGCGGGTTCTTGATCTCGTGGGCCAGCATCGAGGCGAGGCCCGTCACCGAACGGGCGGCGGCGCGGTGCGTGAGCTGGCGGTCGATTTTGTCCGCCATCGACCGTTCCTGGAAGACGACGACGACCGAACCCGGCTCGCTGACCACGGGCGCGACATAGAGATCGACCAGCTTGTCCTGGCCGAGGCGCGGCGACGACAGATCGACGCGGTATTCGTTGACGGGGGCCTTGCGCTCGCGCACCTGGTCGATCAAGGCGAGCAGCGGGCTGCCGAAGGGAATGAAGGTGGAGATCTTGTTCTTGGCGAGATGGGAAGCGCTGGCGCCGAAGAACGCCTCCGCCTCCCAGTTCGCGAAGGCGACCTTGCCCGCCGCATCGACCAGGATTACCGGGTTCTGCACCGAGTTGAGGACGGCCATGGCGAGTGTATTGCCGATCGCCGCATCCGGCGCCTGGGACTTGCTCATGCGGCCTCCTTCTGCGCGGCGGCGGCTGGCCCGCCGAGCGCTGCAATCATCCGGCGCGAGACATCGGCCGGGTCTTTCGAAATCATGATGGCGGCCTTTTCTTCAACGGGCAGGCCCGACGCGTAGCGGTCGAGATACCAGCCGAGCTGTTTTCGCGCATGGCGGAGACCGGCCTCGCGGCCGTAGAGATCCAGCATCGCTTCATAGTGTTCGACGACCAGGTCGGCGATTTCAGCCTGCGACGGAGCGGCATGGCCGGCGAGCCAGCCGACATGCCAGGGACGCCCCTGAGCGCCGCGGCCAATCATGACCGCATCGGCACCGGAGCGCGCCAGGATGTCTTGAGCGTCCTCGGGCGATTCGACATCGCCATTGGCGATCAGCGGGATGGAGATCGCGTCGCGCACCGCGCGGATAGCATCCCAGTCCGCCCTGCCCTCGTAGAACTGCATGCGGGTGCGGCCGTGGATGGTCACCAGCTGGATGCCGGCCTGCTCGGCGCGGCGGGCGATCTCCGGCGCGTTGATGGAGTTTTCGTCCCAGCCGAGCCGCATCTTCAGCGTCACCGGCACTTTGACCGCATTGACCGTCGCCTCGATCATCGAGAGCGCGTGGTCCGGATCGCGCATCAGCGCCGAGCCGGAATAACCGCCGGTCACCTTCTTGGCCGGACAACCCATGTTGATATCGATGATGTCGGCGCCGTTATCGGCAGCGATTTTTGCGGCCAACGCCATCGGAGCCGCCTCGCGGCCGGCGAGCTGTACCATGTGCGGCGAAATGCCGGCGCCCTTCAGACGCGCCCATGATTCGCCGCGGTTCAGGATGAGTTCACCGCTGGCAACCATTTCCGTCACGACCAGCCCGGCGCCATAACGCCAGGCAAGCTGCCGGAAGGGCAGATCGGTGACGCCGGACATCGGCGCCAGGACGACGCGATTGCGAATGGCGACAGGCCCGATCTGAAAAGGCTTGGCAAGATCTTGAAAACTCAAATGATGATCTTTCGGGCACATGAGATAGTTGCACTATTTTTATTCAGGTCTCGGGCATTTGCCAAGAGCAATTCCTGAACTGCGTTATTTTTGAGCGGCATGCTGGAATTCAGGCTTTTGGTCCTATAGTTCTCCGCCTGTCAATCCAAAACGAGTTACGGGTCGGGGACGACAAATCCATGACAATCGGTTCCAGGACCATTGGTATCGTCATCGTCGCCGCGGGACGCGGCGAACGGGCCGGCTCCGCGGAGGAAGGCCCCAAGCAGTATCGACGGATCGGGGATAAGCCGGTCATCGCCCATACGCTCGAACGGTTTCTGACCTGGCCTCGAAGTGGCCCGATCGTCGTCGTCATCCATCCGGACGACAAGGCGCTGTTCGCCGCCGCGGCGGTCGGCATCGACGGCGCGGGCGGCGTCCTCACCACGTTCGGCGGAGACACCCGGCAGCGCTCGGTCTATGAGGGCCTGCGCGCCCTTTCCGGCACCGAGGCCACCCATGTGATGATCCACGACGCGGCGCGGCCTTCATCGACCACGGCGTGCTTGACCGGGTGGCGCAAGCGCTCGACGAGGGGCAGGCTGGGGTGCTGCCGGCCATTCCCGTCAGCGACACGCTGAAGCGCGGCGGCTCCGACGGGCTGGTGCACGAGACCGTGCCGCGTGCCGGGCTCTACGCCGCCCAGACGCCGCAGAGCTTTGTTCTCTCCGAGATCCGCGCCGCCCATGAGAAGGCGGCGGCCCTGCGCCGCGAGGATTTCACCGACGACGCCTCGATCGCCGAATGGGCCGGACTGCCGGTGACGCTGGTGGAGGGATCGGCCGATAATATCAAACTCACCGTGAAGCGGGATATCGCCATGGCCGACGAAAAACTCTCGCAGACCCGGTCCTCGGCCGCCCTTCCCGACGTGCGGACCGGCAACGGTTACGACGTGCACCAACTGGAACCTGGCGACGGGGTGACGCTCTGCGGAGTGTTCATTCCTCACGACCAGAAACTCAGCGGCCATTCGGATGCCGATGTCGCGCTGCATGCATTGACCGACGCGCTGCTCGCCACCTGCGGCGCCGGCGATATCGGCGACCATTTTCCGCCCTCCGACATGCAGTGGCGGGGCGCGCCGTCGAAAATCTTCCTCGACCATGCGGCAAAGATCGTCCGCGAACATGGCGGCACGATCATGAACGCCGATATCTCGCTGATCGCCGAAGAGCCGAAGATCGCCCCTCACCGCCAGGCGATGCGCGAAAATCTTTCGGACATCCTCGGCATTTCGCTCGACCGCTGCTCGGTGAAAGCGACCACCAACGAGAAGATCGGCTTCATCGGCCGCCGCGAGGGCATTGCCGCGATCGCCACGGCGACCGTGGTTTATCGCGGAGACGCCGCATGAGCCTGTTTCCCTCCGATATCGAGGATCAGGCAAGGCGGATCATCGTGGACTTCACCGCGCGCGGGTTGATGGTCTCGACCGCCGAATCCTGCACGGGCGGGCTGATCGCCGGGGCTCTGACGGAGATTTCAGGGTCGTCGGCCGTCGTCGATCGCGGTTTCGTCACCTATACGAACCAGGCGAAGATGGATCTTATCGGCGTTAGAAAAGCTACATTGATCGCGCATGGCGCCGTGTCGAAGGAAACGGCGCTGCAGATGGTACACGGGGCGCTTTACCGCTCGCAGGCCGCCGTGGCGGTCGCAGTCACCGGCATTGCCGGTCCGGGCGGCGGATCGGCCGACAAACCGGTCGGGCTGGTACATCTGGCAGCGCAAACCCGGTCGGGAAAAATCCTGCATCAGGAAATGCATTACGGCGATATCGGCCGCACCGAGGTGAGGCTGGCGACGGTGCGCACTGCGCTGGCGATGCTATCGGAGGCGGTCGGTCAGGCGTAGATCTTGTCGGCCCTCGTCTCGAAGGCTTCGGCGAACATGCGGAAGGCGCGGTCGAACATCGAGCCCATCAGGGCGCCGAGGATCATGCTCTTGAACTCGTAGTCGATGAAGAAATGCACGACGCAACCCTCCGGGCAGGCGTTCGGCGACCCATCCGCCGCCGGCTCGAAGCTCCAGCGGTTGTCGAGATATTTGAACGGGCCCTCGATATATTTGACATCGATGATCCGCTCGGCCGGATTGAGCAGGACCTGGGTGGTGAAGGTCTCGCGGATCGCCTTGTAGCCGACGGTCATATCCGCGATGAGCAGCGTCTTGCCGTCGCGCTCCTTGGTGGAACGAACGGTCAGCGCTTCGCAGAGCGGCAGGAATTGCGGATATTTTTCGACATCGGCAACGAGCGCGTACATCTTTTCGGCGCTGTGCTTGACGGGACGGCGGTTTTCGAACTTTGGCATAGTTCGCAGTTAAGCGCGGGATCCGAGAAGATCAAGAAGATCGCGCATTTCGCCACGGGATTTCAACACCAGAACCGGCTTGTCGCCCGCATGCGCCGCCAATCCGGCAAGTACGCGCGGGCCATAGATCCTCTCCCAGGTCCAGACGAAACGGATGAAATCAAAATCTATCTTTTCGGGGCAGCCAGGCGCCATTTCCGGGCGAGTACCGCCCCTGTTCGTGGTCCAGCGGCTGAGAATGCCCCAGACGCACAGCCAGCGTGGCATGCGCACCCAGATGACAAGATCGCTGCGCGGCACGCGAATGTCGAAGGTGGAGGTATTGGTGCCGTCCATGATCCAGCGCTCGCCGGCACTCAGCGCAACGATGAGCCGGTGCTGTTCCGGCTTTGCGCGCTGCACCCAGCCGGGCAGCCAGAGCACGTCGCGATCAATCGAAACATAAGTCAGCCCGAAGCGACCGGCGATCTTCTGCGACAGCGTCGATTTGCCGCCGCCGGAGCAGCCGACGACGAGGATCGCCCGGCCTGCCGGACCTTTTCGGCGGCTTCTGCAATTCCTATGTAACGGATCGCATTCGGGCCAGATTCGATGTCCATCATGATCTCCCGGAAAGCTCGCAGCATCGTGAGCGGCGGTAGCGGACAATGATGACAGGAGGATTTCAATGTCAGGCAGAGGGCGTTATAGAGGTCGCCGAATGCGATTGCGACAGGACTTTGGCACGGACTCAGATTGACCGATTCAACCTGCAGTCATTTGTTGATGTCAGATGGCATTCAGACTAATGAAATTTAATGTAGGATTCATCTGGTTGTAATGATCTATTGCCGCATACGGGCATACAGTGGCATTATTCAACCGATAGCAGACCGGGCGCACCCGAAAGAAGCATCCATGGACGATTTCTCGCAGATGATAAAGCTGCTCGAATCCGCAAAGCAGCTCGCAGATATGAACCAGCTCCCCATGCTGGTCTATCTTATTGAAATGGCAAAGAGTGAAGCGCGCGGACACCGTTTCACGCTGCGTGAACGCCGGCGCGGCCAGGACAAGCACGAAAAGATCCAGGCAGCCGAATAAAGCTTAAACCGGGCTCGCCGCCCTATTCGGCGGCGGCCAGGACCTTCTTCTCGCGTGCAGCCCTGAGGCGAGCGAAATCGTCTCCGGCATGATGCGAAGACCGGGTCAGCGGGCTCGACGACACCATCAGAAAACCCTTCGTATAGGCAACCGTCTCGTAGGACTTGAATTCCTCGGGTGTGACGAATTTCTCGACCTTGTGGTGCTTGCGGGTCGGCTGCAGATACTGGCCGATCGTCAGGAAATCGACGTCTGCGGTGCGCAGGTCGTCCATCAGCTGCAACACTTCGTTACGCTCCTCGCCGAGGCCGACCATGATGCCCGACTTGGTGAACATGGTCGGGTCCAGCTCCTTCACCCGCTGCAACAGGCGGATGGAGTGGAAATAACGGGCGCCGGGCCGAACCGTCAGATAGTTGCCCGGGACGGTTTCCATATTGTGGTTGAAGACATCCGGCTTGGCGGCGACGACGCGCTCCAGCGCGCCGGGCTTCTTCAGGAAGTCGGGCGTCAGGATCTCGATGGTCGTCATCGGAGACGCAGCACGGATCGCCCAGATCACCTTCTCGAAATGTTCGGCTCCGCCGTCGGCCAGATCATCGCGGTCCACCGAGGTGATAACGACGTGGGACAGGCCCATCTGCCTGACGGCCTTGGCGACGTTTTCCGGCTCTTCCATGTCGAGCGCGTTCGGTTTGCCGGTCGCCACGTTGCAGAAGGCGCAGGCGCGGGTGCAGATCTCACCCATGATCATGAAGGTGGCGTGCTTCTTGTCCCAGCACTCGCCGATATTGGGGCAGCCCGCTTCCTCGCAGACCGTCACCAGCTTGTTTTCCTTCACGATCGACCGGGTTTCCTGATAGCCCTTTGAGACCGGCGCACGGACGCGGATCCATTCGGGCTTGCGCATCACTTCCTGGTCGGGCCGGTGGGCCTTTTCCGGATGACGGACGCGCTTTTCATCGCCGGATGCGATCGTGTCGAGAATGGTGACCATAACAACCTGCTTTCAACCGCTCAGATCGCGGGTTTCGTCAACGCCTGACGAGCTTGGCAACAAATAGCAAAATGCAGGAACCTATGAAACCTGCAACCAGGTAACCCAGCCATCCGTCTACAACATGGATGTTGAGCCTGTTGAAGATGCCGTTGGCGAGAACCGCGCCGACGATGCCGATGACGATATTCATGAAAATGCCGAAGCGAACATCCATCAGCTTGCCCGCGAGCCAACCCGCCAGGCCGCCGATGATGATCGCCGCAATCCAACCTACACCCATGTAACACTCCCCGTTCAAACCAGATCAAAGATATGGGCGGTCACCCGCCTGTTCGCAATGTTCGCAGATGCCCCTCATCCGGCTGCCGCCACCTTCTCCCCGCTGGCGGGGAGAAGGACCGATGCCGCATCGTCTCGCCCACTCTCCAGCGCTGAGCGAGGCAAGTCCCCTCTCCCCGTCAGAACGGGAGAGGTGGAGCGCAGCATGCTGCGCTCTGGGTGAGGGGCAAAGCTCCACGCTCAAACTCCAACCTCTAAGCATTCAGCGCCCGGCCATAGGCATCGAGCACGCTTTCCTTCATCGTCTCCGAGATGGTCGGATGCGGGAAGATGGTGTGCATCAGGTCTTCTTCCGTCGTCTCCAGGTTCATGGCGACGACAAAGCCCTGGATCAGTTCGGTGACTTCGGCACCGACCATGTGGGCGCCGATGAGTTCGCCGGTCTTCTTGTCGAAGATGGTCTTGACCAGGCCCTGGTCCTCGCCGAGCGCGATCGCCTTGCCGTTGGCGACAAACGGGAAACGGCCGACGCGGATGTCGCGGCCCTGTTCCTTCGCCTTGGCTTCGGTGAGGCCGACCGAGGCGACCTGCGGGTTGCAATAGGTGCAGCCCGGGATCTTCAGCTTGTCCATCGGGTGGACGTTGGGCAGGCCGGCAATCTTTTCGACGCAGATGACGGCCTCATGCTCGGCCTTGTGGGCGAGCAGCGGCGGGCCGGCGACGTCCCCGATCGCATAGAGGCCGGGCACGTTGGTCTTGCCGTAGCCGTCGATGACGATGAAGCCGCGATCGGTCTTGACGCCGACCGCCTCGAGGCCGATGCCTTCGATATTGGCCTGGACGCCGACGGCCGAGATCATCCGGTCGGCTGTGATTTCCTGGGTCTTGCCGTCCTTGAGTTCGATCGTCGCGGTGACCGAGTTGGCCCCCTTCACGACCTTGGCAACCTTGGCTTCGAGCAGGATCTTCATGCCCTGGCGCTCGAACTGCTTCTTGGCGAGGGCCGAAATCTCCGCATCCTCGACCGGCATGACCTGGCTCATGATCTCGACGACAGTGACCTCGACGCCCATGGTGCGGTAGAAGCTTGCGAACTCGATGCCGATGGCGCCCGAGCCCATGACCAGCAGCGACTTCGGCATCTCTTCCGGCTTCATCGCCTCGAAATAGGTCCAGATCAGCTTGCCGTCCGGCTCGATGCCCGGAAGCGCGCGCGGCCGGGCGCCCGTCGCGATGATGATGTGCTTGGCGGTATAGGTGCCCTCGCCGAGCGTGTTCTTGGGGATCGGGCCCTGCGGCTGAACAACCGGCTTGGTCGATTTGCCGACGACGATTTCACCGGGCTTGGTGAGCTTCGCCTCGCCCCAGATGATATCGACCTTGTTCTTCTTGAACAGGAAACCGACGCCGTTGTTCATGCGCTGCGCAATGCCGCGCGAGCGGTCGGCGATTGCCTTGACGTCGGGCTTGATCGTGCCTTCCAGCGTCAGGCCGTAGTCCTTCGCATGGGTCGCGGTGTGCATGACGTCGGCCGAGCGCAACAGCGCCTTGGTCGGGATGCAGCCCCAGTTGGAGCAGATGCCGGCGAGGTGTTCGCGCTCGACGACGGCGACCTTTAGCCCGAGCCTGGGATGCGCGGATGGCGGCGATATAACCGCCCGGACCGGAACCGATAACGATGACGTCGTAGGATTGAGCCATTGCTTTCCTGCCTTCTCATTGGGCGGCCAGCGATCGAGCGGCCCGCCTCGGGAAATCTGTTTAAATTCCAAGCATCATCCGGACGATCGGCTCAAGGCCACGCCCGATGGCACGGGTATTGTCCGCATCGAGATGAACGCCATCGACCGGCGTTGCCTTGGCGACGGACCCTGCATCAAAGAAACCACAACCGGTTTCGTCGGCGAGATCCCGGTAGAGAGACGCGAGCATGGACGACTGCTCGATGCCGTCCCGAAACAGCGCCCCGGTCATCGGGTTTGCGGTTTCGCAGAGCGTCGGCGGCGACACGACGAGGATTTCCGGCGTCTCGCATTCCCGGCCCCAGTCGTGAAAGCGCACCAGGCTGACCAGCTTCTTCACGCCCTGGCGCGCGCCGATCGCCGTGCCGTGGATGATCGGCTTCAGGTCGTTGGTGCCAAGCATGACGATCACCACTCGAGCGGACCATGGCTATGAAGGACGGTCGGAAGCAGCCGCGCACCGTTGCGATCGCAATCGGCAAGCCCGTCGTCATAGGCGGTTGTACGGCCGCCGAGACCTTCGGCGACCACATTCACTGCGGGACCGAGCGCTGCCTGCAGCACGCTCGGCCAGCGATCTTCGAAGGCATGGCGGCCGCCGGTCGCGGCATCCGTACCCCAGGTCAGTGAATCGCCATAACAGAGAACGGTTTTCATGAAAGCACCTCCGACACCCCCACCCGTCCGCTGACGCGGACACCCTCCCCGCAAGGGGAGGGATAAAAGGTTACACCAGCATCGCCATCGGGTTTTCGATGTAGCGCTTGAAGGCGGACGCGAGTTCCGCGCCGAGCGCGCCATCGATGACGCGGTGGTCGAAGGCGAAGGTTGCCGTCATCACCGTGCCCACCTCGATCTTGCCGCTCCTGACGACCGGCTTCTCGACGCCGGCGCCGATCGAGACGATCGAGGCCTGCGGCAGGTTGACGATCGAGGTGAAGTTGGAGACGCCGAACATGCCGAGGTTCGACACGGAGGTCGTACCGCCCTGGTATTCTTCCGGCTTCAGCTTCTTGTCGCGGGCGCGCTTGGCAAGATCCTTCACCTCGTTGGAGATGACCGACAGCGTCTTCGTCTCGGCCTTGCGGACGATCGGGGTGATCAGCCCGTCCGGGATCGATACGGCGACGCCGACGTCTGCATGCTTGTGCAGCACACGGGCGGTCGAGGTCCAGGAGGCGTTCGCCATCGGGACATCGCGCAGAGCCAGCGCCATCGCCTTGATGATGAAGTCGTTGACCGACAACTTGAAGGCCGGAACCTCACCCTTTTCGGTTTTCTTCACCGGTGCGGACGCATTGATCTCGCCGCGCAGCTTGAGCAGCGCGTCGATCTCGCAATCCATCGAGACGAAGTAGGACGGAACCGTCTGGCTCGACTCGGTGAGGCGCGAGGCGATCGTCTTGCGCATGCCGTCATGCGGCAAAAGCTCGTAGGAGCCCTCGGGGAAGAGTTTCAGAACAGTATCGTCTGCGGGACCCTTTGCCAAAGCAGGCGCCGGTGCGGCTGCAGCCTGTGGCGCTGCGGCCGGAGCGGCCTTGGCACCACCGGAAGCGACAGCTTTCTCGATATCGGCCTTGACGACGCGGCCATGCGGGCCGGAGCCTGCAACGGCTGAGATGTCGAGGCCGGCTTCCTTCGCGAGGCGGCGAGCCAGTGGCGAAGAGAAACCATTTCTTACGCCGGTACCGCTCGTGGGAGCCGGCGCGGCAGCGGCCGGAGCCGCCTCGGTGGTCTTGGCAGCAGGAGCGACTTCCGCCTTCGGTGCGGGAGCAGCCTCGGCCTTCATAGCAGGCGCAGCGCCACCGCCCGAAGACGCGGCAGCCGAGACATCCTCGCCATCGGCGGCGAGGATGGCGATCAGGGCGTTGACCTTGACGGCTTCCGTGCCGGCGGGAACGACGAGCTTGGCGACGGTGCCCTCATCGACGGCTTCCACTTCCATGGTCGCCTTGTCGGTTTCGATCTCGGCGATCACATCGCCGGACTTGACCTTATCGCCTTCCTTGACCAGCCACTTGGAAAGATTGCCCTCTTCCATGGTCGGAGACAGGGCAGGCATGGTGATGTTGATCGGCATCGAAACATCCTCCCCTTATTTGTAGCAGACGGTCTTCACCGCCTGAACGACTTCGCCGACATTCGGCAGAGCCAGCTTTTCGAGGTTGGCCGCATAAGGCATCGGCACGTCCTTGCCGGCGATCGTGAGCACCGGCGCATCGAGGTAATCGAAGGCCTGCTGCATGACGCGGGTGGCGATTTCGGCGCCGACCGAGTTCTGCGGATATCCTTCCTCGACGGTAACCAGGCGGCCGGTCTTCTTGACCGATTCGATGACCGTCGGAAGGTCCATCGGGCGCAGCGTGCGCAGATCGATCAGTTCGACGTCGATGCCTTCCTTTTCCAGTTCGGCAACCGCCTTCACGGCATAGGTCATGCCGATGCCGAAGGACACGACGGTAGCGTCCTTGCCCTTGCGGTGGATGCGCGCCTTGCCGATCGGCAGGACGAAATCATCGAGCTTCGGCACTTCGAACTGCTGGCCGTAGAGAATTTCGTTTTCCAGGAAGACGACCGGGTTCGGATCGCGGATGGCGGCCTTCAGGAGACCCTTGGCGTCGGCAGCCGTGTACGGCATGACGACCTTGAGGCCAGGGATCTGGCTGTACCAGGAGGCATAATCCTGGCTGTGCTGGGCGCCGACGCGGGCGGCAGCACCGTTCGGGCCGCGGAACACGATCGGCGCACCCATCTGGCCGCCCGACATGTAGAGCGTCTTGGCGGCTGAGTTGATGATCTGGTCGATCGCCTGCATGGCGAAGTTGAAGGTCATGAACTCGACGATCGGCTTCAGGCCCGCCATGGCGGCACCGACGCCGACGCCGGCAAAGCCGTGTTCGGTGATCGGCGTATCGACGACGCGGCGTGGGCCGAATTCCTGCAGCAACCCTTGCGTGATCTTGTAGGCGCCCTGGTATTCGGCGACTTCCTCACCCATGACGAAGACGTCTTCGTCACGGCGCATTTCTTCGGCCATCGCGTCGCGGAGCGCTTCACGAACCGTGGTCATGACCATTTCAGTGCCGGCCGGAATATCCGGGTCGGCAGCGGTCTCGACCTTCGGCTGGGCCGGCACGGGAGCAGCCGAGGCCGGCTTTTCTTCCGGGGCAGCCTGAGCTTCGGCCTTCGGAGCCTCTTTGGCAGGCGCCGAAGATCCGATCGCATCGGCGCTTTCGCCATCGGCGAGGAGCACGGCAATCTTAGTGTTGACCTTGACGTTTTCGGTGCCGGCTGCAACCAGCAGCTTACCGATCACGCCTTCATCGACGGCTTCCACTTCCATGGTCGCCTTGTCGGTCTCGATCTCGGCGATCACGTCGCCGGAGGTGACCTTGTCACCCTCTTTCTTCAGCCATTTGGAAAGTGTGCCTTCCTCCATGGTCGGAGAAAGCGCGGGCATCAGGATATCGATTGGCATGGGTTCCCTCCCCGCGATCAGAGCAGAATGTCGGTGTAGAGCTCGGACGCATCCGGCTCCGGATCAGCCTGGGCGAAATCGGCGCTATCCGAAACGATGTCGCGGATATCCTTGTCGATCGCCTTCAGCTCGTCCTCGGTGGCCCAGCCCTTTTCGATAAGGCGCAGACGCACCTGCTCGATCGGGTCGTGCTCCGAGCGCATCTTCTGCACCTCGTCCTTGGAGCGATATTTCGCCGGGTCGGACATGGAGTGGCCGCGATAACGGTAGGTGAGCATTTCGAGAATGATCGGACCCTTGCCGGAACGGCAGTGCTCGAGCGCCTCGTCGGCGGCAGCCTTCACGGCGCGCACGTCCATGCCGTCGACCTGGATGCCGGGGATACCGAAGCCGGAACCACGCAGCGAATAGTTCGACTGCGCCGTCGCGCGGGCCGTCGAGGTGCCCATCGCATAACGGTTGTTCTCGACGATATAGACGATCGGGAGCTTCCAGAGAGCAGCCATGTTGAAGCTCTCGTAGACCTGGCCCTGATTGGCAGCGCCATCGCCGAAATAGGCGACGGAGACACTGTCATTGTTGCGGTAGCGGTTGGCGAATGCCAGGCCGGTGCCGAGCGAAACCTGGGCGCCGACGATGCCGTGGCCGCCGTAGAAATGCTTTTCCTTGGAGAACATGTGCATCGAGCCGCCCTTCCCCTGGAATAGCCGCCCTTGCGCCCCGTCAGCTCCGCCATGACGCCACGCGCGCTCATGCCGGTTGCCAGCATATGGCCGTGGTCGCGATAGGCGGTGATAACCTGGTCACCCTCCTGCTGCGCCATCTGCATGCCGACGACGACAGCTTCCTGGCCGATATAGAGGTGACAGAACCCACCGATAAAGCCCATGCCATAGAGCTGGCCGGCCTTTTCCTCGAAACGGCGGATCAGCAACATTTCACGATAGGCGTGAAGATCCTGGTCCTTGCCGAAGTCCGGGGTGTTCTTGCCCGTAAACTCCTTGGCGGAGGATTTCGAGGCTGACTTGATTGCAGACTTTGCCGCTGGCTTGCGGCCGGATACAGACGCGGTTTTTGTCGGCGCCATTCATCCCTCCCTTTGAGTTCTGCGTTGAAGCGAGATTATGCCCTGACGTGTATCGCCAGATTCCCACTCTGGTTTCCGGGATGTACCATAGGCAAGAAAAGCTGCCCCAGCAATGCCATAAACGCATGGCTCACATTCCGCGTAACACCATGAAAAGGTTACAGAAATGTAAAATTAACCGAATTTCGGTTAATTTAGAAGTAGTTGTTGAAGATGACGATTTCGTCGCCGCGCGAAACATTCAGCTGATAGCGGGCGATCTCGTCAAGCATATCCTTGTCGAGGGAACCATCGCTCATCAGATGGACCTGCCGCTCCAGCGTCTCGCGCCGGGCAGTCAATTTACCGGCTCCTCCGCCCGCGCCTGCCGCTGCCGTTCGAATTCCTCCGTGGCGATCAGACCGAGATCGCCGTGGATGGAATGATAACCGAAATAGGAAAGAAACGCGACTGTGATGGCGGGAAGGACAAAACGGCCAAATTTTCTTTTCTTATGATGCTTTGTCCACATGCCGTTCTAACGCCTTGCCACGCTTACGGGATCTAAAATCGATCCGAAACTGAGCTTCAAATTCGCAGAACTTGCTTAAGCAATCGTTGACCAGAATCGAGTCGCGAAAAAGCCCGCGCCTTTCGGCACGGGCTCTCGCAGGAAATGTCGGATCTAAGGGTTCTTACGCCTTCAAGATACCGCGGCCGGCATAGACTGCCTGCGGACCCAGCATCTCCTCGATGCGGATGAGCCTGGTTGTATTTGGCAAGCCGGTCGGAGCGCGACAGCGAGCCCGTCTTGATCTGTCCGCAATTGGTGGCGACGGCGAGATCGGCGATCGTGGAATCCTCGGTTTCGCCCGAGCGGTGCGACATGACGGCCGTGTAGGCAGCCTTGTGGGCGGTTTCGACGGCATCGAGTGTTTCCGACAGCGAACCGATCTGGTTGACCTTGACCAGGATGGAGTTCGCGACGCCCATCTTGATGCCGTCGCGCAGGCGCGACGAGTTGGTGACGAACAGGTCGTCGCCGACCAGCTGGCACTTGGCGCCGATCTTGTCGGTCAGGTATTTCCAGCCGGCCCAATCGTCTTCCGCCATGCCGTCCTCGATCGAGATGATCGGATACTTGGCGGCAAGCTCGGCGAGGTAATCGGCCATGGCTTCCGGCTCGAGCGTGCGGCCCTCGCCTTCCATCTCGTACTTGCCGTTCTTGAAGAATTCGGTCGAGGCGCAGTCGAGCGCCAGGCACACGTCGTCGCCCGGCGTGTAACCGGCCTTCTCGACCGACTTCATGATAAAATCGAGGGCCTCGGGGGCGCTCTTGAGGCCCGGCGCGAAACCGCCTTCGTCGCCGACATTGGTGTTGTAGCCCTGGGCTGCCAGTTCCTTCCTGAGAACATGGAAGATTTCCGAGCCCATGCGCACGGCGTCCTTCAGCGTGTCGGCGCCGACCGGCATGATCATGAATTCCTGGAAGTCGATCGGATTGTCGGCATGGGCGCCGCCGTTGATGATATTCATCATCGGAACCGGCAGGACATGCGCGTTCGGGCCGCCGACATAACGGTAGAGCGGCAGGCCGGAGGTTTCGGCGGCAGCCTTGGCGACGGCGAGCGAGACGCCGAGGATGGCGTTGGCGCCGAGGCGCGACTTGTTCGGCGTGCCGTCAAGCGCGATCATCGTCTTGTCGATATGGATCTGGCTTTCGGCATCGAAGCCGCCGATCGCATCGAAGATCTCGGTGTTGACGGCTTCGACCGCCTTTTCGACGCCCTTGCCGTGATAACGCTTGCCGCCGTCACGCAGTTCGACAGCTTCATGGGCACCGGTGGAGGCGCCCGAGGGAACCGCCGCGCGGCCCATCGATCCGTCTTCCAGATAGACATCCACCTCGACGGTCGGATTGCCGCGGCTGTCGAGGATTTCGCGGGCGATGATATCGGTGATGGCGGTCAAGGGTCTCTCCTGGGTTTGGACTTAACGTCACGAAGTCACTGAAAATGTCTCATAATCAATGACACGAAAATTACAATGCGGGCGTTTCCCGCGCTTTTTGTGGACGCGCTCAGGCCGCCTTGGCGACGGCATCGAGGGCGAGCAGCTTTTCGAGCAGCCGCGGCATATCCTTCAGATGTACCATGTTCGGACCATCGGACGGAGCGTTGTCCGGATCCTCGTGCGTTTCGATGAACAGGCCTGCAATGCCGACGGCAACCGCTGCCCGCGCAAGGACCGGCACCATTGTGCGGTCTCCACCGGTGGAGCCTCCCTGCCCGCCAGGCTGCTGCACGGAATGCGTCGCGTCAAAGATCACAGGCGCGCCCATGGACGCCATGATCGGCAGCGAACGCATGTCGGAAACCAGCGTATTGTAGCCGAAGGACGCGCCGCGTTCACACAGCAATACGTTGGGATTGCCGCTCGCGGTGATCTTGCCGAGCACGTTCTTCATGTCCCAGGGCGCCAGGAACTGGCCCTTCTTGACGTTGATGACGCGGCCGGTCCTGGCGGCGGCGACCAGCAGGTCCGTCTGGCGGGACAGGAAAGCCGGGATCTGCAGGATGTCCACTGTCTTTGCGACGACAGCGCATTGTTCTTCCGTATGAATGTCGGTCAGAACCGGAAAGCCGAACTCCTGCTTCAGGTCGGCGAAGATTTCCATGGAATCGTCCAGGCCGATGCCGCGCTTGCCGGAAATCGACGTGCGGTTGGCCTTGTCATAGGAAGACTTGTAGACAAGGCCGATGCCGAGCTTGCCGCAGAGTTCCTTCAACGCGCCTGCCATCATGAAAGCATGGTCGCGGCTTTCCATCTGGCAGGGGCCCGCGATCAGCGACAGTTTTGCGTCCTGCGCGAAAACCACTTTGCCGTCTCCCTCGCCGACGGAGACGCTGGAATTTGCGGTAACGTCCATGAACTTATTCCTCGAAGCCGAACAAAACACCCTGGCCGGGCGCCGCCGAGACGAGAACACGGCCCTCCCGGCGGACGAATGCGACGTCATTAGCAGCAAGGGTGATCTCTGTCACGGCAAGATCGGCCGTCTTGAAGATGATCGCCCGGCCGCGCAGGCCTTCCGTATTCGGCATAGACGGAATGGCGAATTCCGCCTGAAGTTCGTGATCCTGCAGGATCCGGATGCGGGCATTGGCCGCGGCAAGCGCGAGCTGGGTCGCCTCCGGCTCCGCCTTGGTCAGCAGCACCTGTTCGACGAGCGGCGTGAAATCGGCCGGCGCCGAGGCCGACAGGATGATCTCGCTCAAGCCGATGACGGTATTGGCATGCCGCTCCAGTTCGCCGCGATCGGCGGGCAGCGGATTGATGCGCTGGCATGAAAACAGCAGGAAATTAGGCGCGCGTTCATCACCGGCAAAGGCCAGCCGAAAGCTCGCCTGCGTTTCGGAACCGTCCGGCAAGGTCATTCCGCGGGAAAATTCCAGCACGTCGCCCGCCGAAATGCCCCGCATCTTGAAACGCGCGTGATCGGCCATCGCGTCGCGGGTTCCGACCACGAGAGCGGAAAATCCCTGCCGATTGTGCGCGTTGCGGAAGGCGAGATCCCGGGCCGTGAAAACATTGCCGCGCTTTGCCGCCGCGCTCGCATGACGCCGGTTGGCGACAGCCAGCGGCTCCAGGTAGGCACCGTCCGAGAAGAACACGCAAGCATTGGCGGTGCCGAAAGGATGAAAAGCGTCCGGCGCAACAGTAAAACCAAGCTCCGTGAGCCGGGAACGCGCAACGGTAAGTTCCGCCACCGGCAGCACGAGATGATCGATCGGTCTTGCGTTCACGCGAGGGCCCCCAGAATTGGAATCGCAAAGCTACTTTGGCAGCAGGTTGGCGCCGCGCAAGTGGTGTGACACCAGATATCTGGCACGCATCTATGAAGAAAAAATCATCATACTTCACAGAAATTTAGGGACTTGCGGAACACATATGGAACATATAGTGTCCGTTCTGGATTTGTTTCCGACTCTCAGGGTGCCAAAAGATGCTCACGCGCAAACAACAGGAATTGCTTCTGTTCATTCACGAACGCATGAAGGAATCCGGCGTCCCGCCGTCTTTCGACGAAATGAAGGATGCTCTGGATCTCGCATCCAAGTCCGGCATCCACCGCCTGATCACCGCTCTCGAGGAACGCGGCTTCATCCGCCGCCTGCCGAACCGGGCCCGCGCACTCGAAGTCATCAAGCTGCCGGAAGCCTATTCGCCGAGCATGCAGCCTCGCCGCGGTTTCTCTCCGAGCGTCATCGAAGGCAGTCTCGGCAAGCCGCAGCCGGTCGCAGCACCTGCGAAACCAGCCGCCAACGACGACTCGTCGAATGCCACCACCGTTCCGGTCATGGGCCGCATCGCCGCCGGCGTGCCGATCTCGGCGATCCAGAACAACACGCATGACATCGCCGTGCCCGCCGAAATGCTCGGCTCCGGCGAACATTATGCGCTGGAGGTCAAGGGCGACTCGATGATCGAAGCCGGCATTCTCGACGGCGATACGGTGATCATTCGCAACGGCACCACGGCCAATCCCGGCGATATCGTCGTGGCGCTGGTGGACGACGAGGAAGCGACGCTGAAGCGGTTCCGCCGTCGGGGCGCCTCGATCGCGCTGGAAGCAGCCAATCCCGCCTACGAGACCCGCATTTTCGGGCCGGACCGGGTGAAGATCCAGGGCAAGCTCGTCGGCCTCATCCGCCGCTATCACTGATCATCTGCCGAAGCGGTTCCGGCAGGGACGTATCGAAACTCCGGCTTCGCCAATTATAGTGGCGGTGCCTGTTCCAGGGACGGTCCTCCCCGCCATCGCGGCCCGGATCTGCCAGTGCGCGATGTCGGACACCCCGTTGGGTCCGGCTGCGCCGTTGAAGCCCGAAATTTCCAGGGCACCGGTCTTGCGCAGCGCATCGCCGTTGATCATCAGCGCGCCGGAGCGGCAGCGGTCGATGCGGGCCCGCGGAGCAATCACGAGATTGGCGGCGTCGCAGGCGGCGCCGGCATAACGGCCGTCCTCGACGGCGACGACTATGCCCTTGCCCGTGCTTGCCGCGCACCACGCCTTCTGCTCGCAGAGGAAGCGGCCGGAAGGCGCCTGTTTTATCCGCAACCTAGCCGCTTCGATTTCCTGCGAGGTCAATTCGCGGCGGGCGTCGGCTTTTCCCTTGGGGGCTTGCCGTTCGGCGACTTGTCCCTGCGTGGCGACATTTCGGGTTTGACCGGATCTCCGAGCAGAAGCGCCCTCCTCCATTGGCCGTAAATGAAGTCCGGCGGACGGGTGCGATTGGTGGCAACCACCGCGCCGCTTGCAAGCGCCACCATCGTCCCGTCTTCCGAGACCAGTATATCCGGGAGGGTGTCGATCGCTCGTGCCAGGACAGCAGCAGAGCGGTCACCATCAGCGGCAGGCCGATCAGCCTCAACCTCGTTCGCAGCAGCGTCAGCAGCAGAAAACCTACCGTTGAGACAGTCAGAAACCAGGGATGCTGGCGGCCGACCCCGACATCGCCGTTCCAGGCCGCCACGTGTTTTGCGATGGCGATGACCAATTCCAGCCCGAGGCCCATGAGCTTCATGAAGGGGGCGTCGAGGCCGAAGGGCATCAGCAGCATGCCGACCAGCCCGGCAGGCATGACCACAAAGGAAATGACCGGCATGGCGGCGAGATTGGCGGCAAGGCCGTAAGTCGCGATGCGGTGGAAATGGTCGATCGAGAACATCGCCGTCGAAATGCCGCCGATCAGCGAGGTGATGAAGATGCCGGCGGCGAAATTCCAGGATGCCAGCGCGGGTTTCACCAGGGGTGACGAAACGGCAGCGGTTCGGGATCGCGGCCCTCGGCCCTATGTTTCCAGAGTGCATAACCGGCGACCAGCGCAGCGGTGGCGGCAAACGACATCTGGAAGCTTGGACCCAATATTTCCGAGGGCGACATGGCGATGATGACCAGCGCAGACAGGGCGACGTTGCGCAGGCTGATCGAGGGCCGGTCGAAAAGCACGGCCACCAGCATGATCGCCATCATGATATAGGCCCGCTCGGCCGAAACGCCGAAACCTGAGATCAGGTAATAGGCCGTGAGCATCACCAGGGCGCCGAATGCGGCGAGTTTCTTGACCGGATAGACCTGCGCGAAGCTCATGAAGGCCGAAAGCACGGTGCGCACGCCAACGAAGAAGATGCCCGCGGCAAGTGCCATGTTGAGCCCGGAAATGGCGACGATATGCGCAAGTCCCGAGAGCCGCAGGGCTTCTGTCGTCCATTCGGAAATCGCCCGGCGCTCGTCGGTCACGATCGCCGCAGCAAAAGCGCCCGGATCACCCGGCACAGTCGCGCGGATCCGGGCGGCGATGGCACCGCGCAGTGCGAAAAGCTCGCTTTCGACGTCTGCGATCCAGGCTCGTCGTAGATGGCACGGCCGCCTGTTTTTTCGGCGCTCCATAAAAAAACCGACGGCGCCGATGCCGTCGAAATAGGAGGAGAAGGCAAAGTCGTTGAGGCCCGGCAGAGCAGGCCCGGAGGGTGGCGAAAGGCGCCCCCGCCCGCTGATCGTTTCGCCGATTTCAGCGGGTTCGTGGCGGGACCTTGCAAGCAGCGATGCGCGGCGCGGCGGACGCCTGATTTCCGGATTGGCGGTGCGCTCGATCCGGACAATATAACGCCAGCGGCCCTTGCTATCGATCTCCCGCCGCTCGACCACGCCGGTAAGCTCGCTCGTCACGGCAGAATCAAGAACGACCGTGGACCGCCGCCAGGTCTCGAACTGCGCCAGCATCATGCCGCCAAGGAAGAGCGCGAGACCGAACGGCAGGAGACGCGCCGTGCCGGTGCGGTAGCGCGAGACGATCACGACGATTGTAGAAACGCAAAAGACCAGGAAAAACGCCCAGAAAGCCGGGTTCTGCGGCAGCGCGAACCAGGAGGCCGCCCCTGCCCCGACGATGACGGGCAGGAAAAGGAAGCCATGCCCATAGGCGGTTTCCTCCTCGAGCATGATCGGAAGCCGGCGACGCATCCGATCGAGGCGCCCGGCGGTGCGACGAAGGGTTCCGCCTTGCGTCGGGATCGCAGGCCGGCGCTCGATGGCCGGGAAAAGCTTGGACAGGTCTCTGAGCTCAGCCGAGTCGGATGCACCTCCGCTTATGCGGGGACCCGGCGGCCGGGATATCAGCCTCCCTGCCTCGACACGCGTCGGAAATGCATCTTCCTCCGGCATGAAACGCTCTATCCGCCCGACCGCCAGACATGCGGCAATGCAACCTGCGCGTTTCCTCGCCTGCCGTCAACTGGCGGTTAAATATCGGGAATTCCAGAGCGCGGGCAAGACTTGCAACAGGAAGTTGGACGTCCAAGCAAACACCGCTGCCCAATAATTTTTCGCGCTGCACAAAATGCCGTCACGACAGCTTGGCATCAGCTTTCGGATCATATAGCAAAGCTGTGGACGCTTAATTCTTGTGGCGCTTTTAAGGTGCCATGCCGCCAAAAGGTTGGAGGATCAGCATGACGGAAACAAGCGCAAATCTGGTAATCGGTGACAGAAAAGTCGATCTTCCGGTCAAGTCGGGCACTATCGGTCCTGACGTGGTCGATATCGGCGCTCTCTACAAGCACACCGGCACCTTCACCTACGACCCCGGCTTCACCTCGACGGCGTCTTGCGAATCCAAGATCACCTATATCGATGGCGACGCGGGCATCCTGCTGCATCGCGGTTATCCGATCGAACAGCTCGCCGAACATGGCGACTTTCTGGAAACCTGCTACCTGCTGCTTTACGGGGAACTTCCGAGCGCTGCCCAGAAGAAGGACTTCGACCATCGCGTCACCATGCACACCATGGTGCATGAACAGATGAGCCGCTTCTTCACCGGCTTCCGCCGCGACGCCCATCCGATGGCCGTCATGTGCGGCTGCGTCGGCGCACTCTCGGCCTTCTATCACGACTCGACCGACATCACCGATCCGCACCAGCGCATGGTCGCTTCGCTGCGCATGATCGCCAAGATGCCGACGCTTGCCGCGATGGCCTACAAGTACCATATCGGCCAGCCCTTCGTTTATCCGCAGAACAACCTGGACTATGCGTCGAACTTCCTGCGCATGTGCTTTGCCGTTCCGTGCGAGGAGTATGTGGTCAATCCGGTGCTGTCGCGCGCCATGGACCGCATCTTCATCCTGCATGCCGACCACGAGCAGAACGCTTCGACTTCGACGGTCCGCCTCGCCGGTTCCTCGGGCGCCAACCCGTTCGCCTGCATCGCGGCCGGTATCGCCTGCCTCTGGGGCCCGGCTCACGGCGGCGCCAACGAAGCAGCGCTCAACATGCTGACGGAAATCGGCTCTGTCGACAAGATCCCGGAATATATCGCCCGCGCCAAGGACAAGAACGATCCGTTCCGTCTGATGGGCTTCGGTCACCGCGTCTACAAGAACTACGATCCGCGCGCCAAGATCATGCAGAAGACCACGCATGAGGTCCTCGGCGAACTCGGCCACAAGGACGATCCGCTCCTGCAGGTCGCGATGGAACTTGAGCGCATCGCACTTACCGACGACTATTTCATCGAGAAGAAGCTCTACCCGAACATCGACTTCTATTCGGGCATCACGCTGAAGGCGATGGGCTTCCCCACCACCATGTTCACCGTGCTGTTCGCTCTCGCCCGCACCGTCGGCTGGATTGCCCAGTGGGCAGAAATGATCGAGGATCCGCAGCAGCGCATCGGCCGCCCGCGCCAGCTCTATACCGGCGAAGCGCAGCGTGACTACGTTCCGGTTTCCAAGCGTTAATCGGACGCCGACCCCAATAAAAAACCCGGTCAGAGATGGCCGGGTTTTTTATTGTCCAGAACCTGCAGAACGATGCCGGCGGCCGCCTCGCCGGGCGGTACCGGCACCTGCAGCCGCTGCCATGTGAGATCGAAACCTTCGATCATGGCGCGACGCTGCAACGTGTCCGAGGAGAGGCGTTCCGCCCAGCGGCAGAGGCTGGCCGGCCGCACCACGTCGTTGACGTATTCCGGCACGACCGCATAATCGGCGATCAGGTTCGGCAGCGCGCCGGACCAGGTCTTGATGCGTTTGGCGAGCATGGTGATCAGCCAGTCGGTCTTGTAGGCAGAAACGACCGGAATTCCCGCAAGGCCAAGCTCGAGGATCACCGTGCCCGAGGCCGCAAGCGCCGCGTCGGCTTCGGCGAAGGCCGCCCATTTGCCATCT
The DNA here is from genome assembly GCA_045291535.1 of Neorhizobium sp. EC2-8. Classification (GTDB taxonomy): domain Bacteria; phylum Pseudomonadota; class Alphaproteobacteria; order Rhizobiales; family Rhizobiaceae; genus Neorhizobium. Next base: position 1,267,379 of record CP147996.1, read on the forward strand.
GCACCGGTGGTAATCTCGGGCTTGACCTCGAACCCGGCGACGATCTCGCGTACCAGCTTTTCCTGCCGGGGAACGGTCGGCAGCAGGAAGCGGGCCGGACCGTTGCGCGCAACGAATTCGCGGGCGGCCTCGCCGAAGACCGGCAGCAGCGCCTTGATCTCCGCCGAGCGCGAGCCCGGCAGAAGCATGATCGCCTTTTCCTCGCCCTTGACCCTCAGCGGACGCCCTGCCCGGATGCCGCGGACCTTCAGAAGCGACGGATCGGCCGTCAACCTATGACCGACGAAGGTCGTTTCCGGCCCGCCAAGCCGCTTCATGACCTCGGGTTCGAAGGGCAGCACGGCAAGCACGTGGTCCACATAGGGAAGCATCGCCTTGGCGCGATATTCCTTCCAGGCCCAGACGCTCGGACAGACGTAGTTGACGATCGGCAGATCCGGCAGTGCGGCACGCACTTTCCTGGCGACGCGATGGGTGAAGTCCGGGCTGTCGATGATGATCAGCACATCCGGCTTGGCCGCGATGATGGCGGCCGCGGTCTGGTTGATCCGCTTGATCAGGTTCGGCAGGCGGGCAATCACCTGGGTGAGGCCCATGATCGACAGTTCGGAAAAGTCGAAGAACGAGACAAGCCCCTGCGCCTCCAGCGCGTCGCCACCGACGCCGACGAGTTCGACAGGGCCGTCGTGAGACGCCTTCAGAGCCGCGATCAGATCGCCGCCGAGAAGATCGCCGGACACTTCGCCGGCGATGATGCCGACCTTCAAGGACTTGACCATCACAATCCCCCACGCGGCAAGCCGGGATCGATGCCGCAGACGAAAACGCCTGCGGCATCGGCCGCGGCAATCATCTTCGCTTCTTCCAGCACCAATGCACGTCCCGCCTCCACGGCGATGCCGGCGAGCCCGGCTCTGATGACATTCTCGACGGTCGATGGACCGATCGTCGGCAGGTCGGCGCGCATGTCCTGCTGCGGTTTGCAGAGCTTGACGAGCACACCCTTGCGGCGAGCCGAGATCCGTCCCTCGGCGCGCAGTGCCGTCACTCTTTCGAGCATTCGGTCGGTTCCCTCGACGCCCTCGAGCGCCACGACACGTCCGCCGACGCTGACGGCGCCCTGACCGATATCGAGTTCGCCGAGACGCTTGGCCGCTTCGGAAGCCCGGTCGATGTCACGGTGGTCATCGTCGGACGGAGCATGGGCACCGAGCGGTCCAGTCTTGGCAAGCAGGCCGGGCACGATCTCGTGGGCGCCCAGCACTTCACAGCCCATCGCCTCGATGAGCTTGATGACCATCTGGAGCACGGAATCGTCGCCGCCGGAAAGAAGCGTGCGGACAACCGAGGGGACTTTCAGGATCGTCCGGAAGGTCGGATGGATGTCGCGCCAGTCGGGCCTTCGGGCGACACCGCCCGACAGGATGACACGGGTGATACCCTTTTCGCGAAACAGGCGTTCGATTGCCGAAAGATCGCCGACACCGACGGAAACCGCTTCGAAACCATCGAAATTGTGATCGGCTTCATTGGCGAGCGCCAGAATGAGTGGCGTTTCGCCGGCTTGCTGCGCTGCCTTCGCGACATAGAGAGGTAAAACCCCTTCCCGGCGATAATCGCCAGCCGGCCCTTCGGCGCAAGGCTCGGGAGGCCGGCCATGGAGGATCAGCCCTTGCCGCGGAAGGTCGAGGAAATGGCGCGATCGCTGTCGGCCGCGATGAAATCGAGGATCTCCATCGCTTCCTTGCAATCGGCGTAGTCATCACGGACTGCCGCGGCATTGGCGCGGATATTGCTTTCGCCCTCGAAGATCTGCTTGAAGGCGCGGCGGACGGTATGAATCGTCGCGCGCTCGATGCCGGCACGGGTCATGCCGACCACGTTCAGCCCGCCGAGGACACCGGGATTGCCGTTCAGCATGCCATACGGGATGACATCGTAATTGACGGCCGAAAGCCCGCCGATGAAAGCCTGCCGGCCGATGCGGGTAAACTGGTGGACTGCGCAGCCGCCGCCAAGGATCGCCCGATCGGCTACCTGGACATGACCGGCGAGCATGACATTGTTCGACATGATGATGTCGCTGCCGAGCTGACAGTCATGCGCGACGTGCGAATTGGCGAGGAACAGGCAGTTGTCGCCGACCACCGTCTTGCCGCCGCCGCCCACCGTGCCGCAGTTCATCGTCACGCCTTCGCGCATGGTGCAATTGTCGCCGACCGTCAGCGTCGATCCTCGCCGGCCTCATGGAGGCTCTGGGAAACGCCGCCGATCACGGCCATCGGAAAAATCCGGCAATTGCGGCCGATCTCGGTCCGGCCGGACACTATGGCATGCGACAACAGCTCGACGCCATCCTTCAGCACCACGCGCGGGCCCACATGCGAAAACGGGCCGACAACGACATTTTCGCCGATGACGGCGCCGTCCTCGACCAAAGCTAACGGATGGATGCGCGCGCTGGCTGCAATGCTGCTCATTCTTCTTCCTTGCGCCGGATCATCGCGCCGATATCGGCTTCGGCAACAAGTATGCCGTCTACCTTCGCGTCACAATGGAATTTCCAGATATTGCCGCGCTGTTTCTGCTTGACGACGTGGAATTCGACCCGATCGCCCGGCACGACCGGCTTGCGGAAGCGGGCATTGTCGATGGTCATGAAGTAGACGAGATTGCCGCCCTCGCCTTCCTTCCTGGCGCAGATGGCGCCGGCGGTCTGCGCCATGCCTTCGATCAGAAGCACGCCCGGCATGATCGGCCGATCCGGGAAATGCCCGGTGAAATGCGGCTCGTTGGCGGTAACGTTCTTGATGCCGACCGCTGAATTGTCGCCGTCGATCTCGACGATCTTATCCACCAGGAGAAAAGGATAGCGGTGCGGCAGCAGCTTCATGATTTCCTGAATATCGGCCGCGCCGAGCACCGGCTTGGTCTCATCAGTCATTCTTCTTCTCTCCTCTGCGTTTCGCCCGCTCATCCGAACGCATCAAAATTTCCGCGGTATCGCGGAGAAAATCCGGCATCGGGCGGGCGGGAATGCCGCCATAACGCGCACCGGCCGGAATATCCGCCACCACGCCGCTCATCGCGGCAATCTGTACGCCGTCACCAATCGAGATGTGTCCATTAATACCGGATGCGCCGCCGATCAATACGCCGTCGCCGATCCGCGTCGAACCGGCAATGCCGGCGCCGCTCGCAATGCCGCAATGACGGCCGATGCGCACGTTGTGGGCCACCTGGACCTGGTTGTCGATCTTGGTGCCTTCGCCGATGACCGTATCGTCCATGGCGCCGCGATCGACCGTCGTGTTGGCACCGATCTCGACATTATCCTGAATGATGACGCGGCCGATCTGGACGATCTTCAACATGCCCCTCGGACCCGGCGCAAAACCGAAGCCGTCCTGGCCGATGCGGACGCCATTGTGGATGATCACGCCATTTCCGATGAGAGCCGCAACGACGGTCGCCCCCGCGGCGATCGTGCAATCCCGGCCGATCTTGACGTCTGCGCCGATGACGCTGCCGGCGCCGATGCGGGTGCCGGTGCCGATTTCCGCCCGTGCGCCGATCACAGCCATGGGCTCGATTTCGACGCCAGGTTCGAGCCTGGCGGTCGGATCCACGAAGGCAGCCGGAGAAATACCCGGCGCAAACGAGGTGATCGGCGAAGGCCGCATCGCGATCGGATGCAGAAAAGCGCCCGCCTGCGCAAACGCGGTGTGCGGCGCCTTGGTCAGCAAAACCGGTATATGGGCCGGAATGATCGAACGGATCGCAGCGTCGCAAATGATTGCGGACGCCTTGCAGCTTTCCAGCTCGTGACGGCTTTTCCGGGACAGGATGTAGCAGATTTCGCCTTCGCCGGCCCGCCCAACGGGTGCGACGGAACGGATCAACCGATCGCCTGCGCTGCTATCAAGCAGCTCGGCCCCAAGAAGGGCGGCCAACTCACGCAGGCTCACGCCATCATGGGGCGGAAAGAATTCATTGTGGTCCATAAAGCCAAAGCTCCAGAACAGATTTCCGCTCGCAACTGCGAGCGGAGATGATCAGAACTGGTTCGCCATGCTGAACCGGAATTCCTGGGTTTCGTCGAAGTCTTCCTTCATGACGGGATGCGCGTAATCGAAGCGGATGTTGCCGAACGGCGACGCCCACATGATACCCGCACCGACCGAAGCACGCCAGTTCATGCTGGTGCCCTGCGCGGTGCTGGTGCCGAGCGGGACATCGTTCCCGTAAAGCGTACCGGCATCGGCGAAGACGGCAGCACGCAGGCCGAAATCTTCCGGAACAGCCGGCATTGGCATCGACATTTCAGCGGAAGCCGTGAAGTAGGTCGTGCCGCCGAGCGCATCGCCGTGATCGACCGTACGCGGACCGATACCGTCGTTTTCGAAACCACGGACCTGACGGCCGCCGAGCGTGAACTGGTCGAAGACATGCAGATTGTCGCCGGTGGAAACCACATGGCCTGCACCGACCGCGATGGAGCCGATCAGGTCAGCTTCCGTCGATAGAAGCTGGAAGTAACGGGCGCGACCGGAAATCTTGTAGAAGTCGGAGTCGCCGCCGAGACCGGCATATTCATGCGTGATCGTCGCGTAGAGACCTTCGCGCGGCAACGTCTGGCTATCGAGCGTGTTGTAGGTCAGCGTCTGCGAAATCGAAGACTGGACGAACTTGCCCTGGTCGATCATCGAAACATACGGCGACGAAAGGTTGTCGTCCACTGTACCAGGAACGCCGTCAGCACCGAAGGCGCCGTCGTTGTCGTAGTTGATTTCCTTGTAGGTGTAGCGGAACGTCGTCGCCAGATCCTCGGTGATCGGCGCCGTCACGCGCAGGGTGACGCCCTGTTCGTCGTAATCGTAGTAGCTGTTCGAAGAGGTCTTGTTCTTGAACAGGTCGAAGCCGGCTGCCAGACGGTACCCGAGGAAATAGGGCTCGGTGAACGAAAGGTTGTAGCTGCGGGCTTCTTCGAGGCCACCGCCGACTGCGACGCGGATGAACTGACCGCGACCGAGGAAGTTCTTCTCTTCGATCGAGGCTTCGAGCAGGAAGCCATCGCCGCCAGCCGAGTAACCGGCACCGATACCGAACGAGCCGGTCGGCTGGTCTTCGACATCGACAACAACAACAACGCGGTCAGGCGAACTGCCCTGCGAGGTCGAGATATTGACCGAGGTGAAGTAACCGAGCGCTTCAAGGCGACGCTTGGCGCGCGAAATCATTTCCTGGTTGAAGGCATCGCCTTCGCTGAAATCGAATTCGCGACGGATGACATAGTCACGCGTACGGGTGTTGCCGCGGATCTCGATGCGCTCGACATAGGCGCGTTCGCCCTGATCGACGAGATAGGAAACTCCGACCGTGTGGCTTCCCATGTTGCGGTCGCCGCGCGGGGTGACGCGAGCGAACGGATAACCGGCCGCAGCAACCCGCTTGGAGATCGCTTCCATCGTCTTCTGGATTTCGCGGGCATTATAGACATTGCCACTGCGGGTCTGAACCAGACCTTGGAGGTCCTCGCTGCTGATCCCCTGGACCGTGGATTCGACCGAGATGTTGCCGTACTCGTAACGCTGGCCTTCCTCGACCGTGAAGGTGATGTTGTACTTGTTGCCCGAGGCGTCGAGCACGGCTTCCGACGAGATGACACGGAAGTCCGGATAACCGTGGTTATAATAGAACTGGCGCAGCGCTTCCTCGTCGGCGCGCAGCTTGTCTTCGCTGTAGACGTCCTTGCGGGTCAGGAAGGACAGCGGGCCGGATTCCTTGGTGATGATCACCGATTGCAGGCGGCCGTCGCCATAAGCCTGGTTGCCGACGAAATTGATGTCGGCGATCTTGGTGCGGTCGCCTTCGTTGATGACGAAAGCAAGATTGACGCGTCCCTGGCCGACATCTGCGGTCTGGGTGGTGACCTGAACGTCACTGCGGCCGATGGCGCGGTAGGCCTCGCGCAGACGCTGGATATCCGCATCGATCAGGGCCTGGTTATACGGCCCCAGCGGCTGGGTCTGCACCACAGCCTGAAGCTTGTCGTCGGTGATCTTGCGGTTGCCGTTGAACACGACCTGGTTGATGGTGGTTTTCGCTCACCGACACGACGAGCGTGCTGCCGGAAACACTGATTTTGACATCCGAGAAATAGCCGGTCGAATAGAGCTTCCGAACCGATTCATCGATGTCGTTATTGGAGAAATTGACACCCGGGCGGATGGTCAAGTTGGAACGGACAGCCTCTTCGCCCGCGCGCTGTGCGCCACGGACCTGAACGCTCCGGATAACCGCCGCTTCGGCAGAAAGTGCGGAAGCAAGTACCAGTACACCTGCGCCCGATGCAACAACACTAGCAGACAGCGCAAACGCCGACACTGCGTTCAAAAACTTTGAACCAGCCTTCATTTCAATTCTTACCTTTTCCCGTTGTCCCTCGGCGGGTGGTGCCCGACTCCGGCCACGTGTGTCGTTTTACCTTCTTTTGACCTACAAGCAAGGCATCGCGTTAATTTCTGTTTACTTACTTCCCTTGCGTGACCCAATGGCCACGCAACTGTTGAAAACATGGTGAATAAACAGTTTCTTTTACGATTTGAAGGACATCAGCCAATCAGATTGCTGATGTCGTTGAAGGTTGCGAACACCATGAGGCTCAAAACCATCGCAAGTCCTATGCGGAAGGCGATCTCCTGCGCCCCTGCGCCGAGCGGCCGACCACGGACCGCCTCGATCGCGTAGAAGACGAGATGGCCGCCGTCCAGAACTGGCACAGGCATGAGGTTCAAAAGCCCGATCGACACAGAAAGAACAGCTGCCAGCTGAACCACCGCCGCAAAACCGAGCGTCGCCATCTGACCGGACGCCTGCGCGACCCTGACAGGGCCGCCCAGGCCTGGTCCGCCTTCATCCGGCCGGTCACCAGATTGCCGATATAACGGAAGGTGCCGGTGACGATATGGCCGGTCTCGGTAACGCCTTCGGCAACCGCCTGCAGCGGGCTGAACCTCTCGATGCGGAAATTGCCGCGCTGTTCGTTGGTAACGATGCCGATCAGGCCGAGCTCCACCTTGTTGCCGAACTGGTCGGTAACCTCGGAGCGCTTCGGCACCATCGGCAGATCGAGATCCTGGCCGTTGCGCTCGACCGTCACGATGATCGGGGTCTCGGGCCGGATGCTGACATAACGCCGCACGTCGTCGAAAGTCCGGATGCGCGAGCCGTCGAGCGCCACCAGCCGGTCGCCAGGCTGCACGCCGGCAGCAAGGGCCGCGCTGTCCGGCTGGACTTCGGCGACGACGGGATCTGCGACGACCTTGCCATAGACGCTGAAAAGCACGGCAAAGATCGCGATCGCCAGAATGAAATTGGCGATCGGGCCGGCCGCGACCGTCGCGGCCCTCTTCCAAAGCTTGGCACCGGCCAATGTCTGGGCCTTGTCTTCCTCGCTCATTCCGGCAAGGCCGCTTGCATCCGGCATGCTCGCCGCATCCTCGTCGCCGAAGAATTTGACGTAGCCGCCAAGCGGGATCGCCGAGATCTTCCAGCGGGTGCCGTGACTATCGGTGAAGCCGATAAGCTCGGGGCCGAAGCCGACCGAAAAGGCGGTGACCCGGATGCCGCACCAGCGTCCGACGAGATAGTGGCCCATCTCGTGCACGAAGACGAGCAGGGACAGAACCAGCACGAAGGGGATGATGTAGCCGGTGAAGAAGCTGAGGATGGCCATCAAAGTTTCCGTTTCAACATTGTACCGGCCGCCCAGACCTCAAAACCCGAAGAGGAAGCCCGCAACCGATATAGCAAGATGGCCCGTCGCGGCCGTATAAACAAGAGTCAGCAGGAACGCTGCGAAACAGGCGAAAACGAGGCCATCGACACGGTCCATGACGCCGCCATGCCCTGGAATGAGGTGGCTTGAATCCTTCACGCCGAACCGGCGCTTGATGAAGGACTCGAACAGGTCGCCCACCTGGCTTGCCACCGAGAGCAGAAACGCGATTGCCACCGTCCATGCAGACAGCCGCGAAAAGACGCCAAGCGTCAAAGCGGAACTTGCGACGACCCCGATACGGTGCCGCCGATCGCGCCGGACCAGGTCTTGCCGGGCGAAATCCGTGGCGCAAGTTTTGGGCCCTTCAGGGCGCGGCCGACGAAATAGGCGAGGATATCGGTTGCCCAGACGACCGCAAAAATGAAGAGGGTCGCAACGAACCCCGCCTGATCCTCGGCGCGGATCGCAGCCAGCGAAATGCCGCTCAGGCCAGCGTAAAAGATGCCGCCCGGCAGCCACCAGCTACCCTTGCGCAGCAGCACCAGAAGAACAGCGGTAATCATCGCGCCGCCGAGAATCGGCACCGAGAGCTCGCCGTCGTCAGCCACGAGATCGAGAGCGATCAGAAGGATGGTGAACCAGCCAAAGGCGTTCGTCCGGAAATCGCGCTCGGCGAGCCGGGTGATCGTCGACCATTCGTAATAGATCAGCACCGTGATGGCGGCTGCGACGACGCGGAACGGCAGGCCGCCATACCAGGTGGCCGTCAGGACCACGATCGCCAGAACCAGTGCAGACGCGATGCGGCGCTTCAGCTCGGCGCCCATCAACCGCCCACCGCTATCGTCTTGTTCGACAGGCCGCCGAAGCGGCGGTCGCGGGAGGCATAGATCTTCAAGGCATCGAAGAAGAGTTTCCGATCGAAATCGGGCCAATAATCCGGCAGGAAGACAAGTTCGGAATAGGCCGCCTGCCAGAGCAGGAAGTTCGAAAGCCGCTCTTCACCGCTGGTGCGGATGATGAGGTCCGGATCGGGGATACCGGCGGTGTCGAGCCTTGCGCTGATCGTGTCCGAGTCGATCTCGGATGCCTTCAGAATGCCGGCTTCGACGTCGCGGGCAAGCAGGGCGACGGCACGGGCGATCTCGTCGCGAGCTCCGTAATTGAAGGCGATGACCAGCGTGAGTGCCGTATTGAACTTCGTCGTTTCCTCGGCTTCGAGAAGAAGCGGAAGAATGTCGCTGCGCAGCTTCTCGCGTTCGCCGATCACCCGGATGCGAACATTCTCGCGGTGCAGCTCGGCCAGATCCTGACGGATGAAGCGCCGGAGAAGACCGAGAAGATCCCTCACCTCGGTTTCGGGCCTGCTCCAGTTTTCCGAAGAGAATGCGAAGAGCGTCAGATATTTGACGCCCGCATCGCCGGCGGCCCGCACCGTTTCGCGAACCGCTTCGACGCCCTTGCTATGTCCGACCGTACGAGGAAGCCCGCGCTTGTTGGCCCAGCGTCCATTGCCATCCATGATGATGGCAACGTGTTGAGGGATGATTGCAAGCTCGGGGTTCACCATATTTTATGCGGCTCCTTTGGCCGCCGGAATATGGCGGCAAACCAGGCCTAAATTAGACCTGCATGATTTCCTTTTCCTTATCCGCAAGCAAGCGGTCGACTTCGGAAATCGTATCGTCCGTCATCTTCTGCACTTTTTCCGACTGCGAGCGGCTCTCGTCCTGGCCGATGTCGCCGTCCTTTTCGGCCTTTTTCAGGCCGTCCATGCCATCGCGACGGACATGACGGGCTGCGACCTTCGCCTTTTCCGCATAATCATGCGCAACCTTGACCAGCGACTTGCGGCGCTCCTCGTTGAGCTCGGGAAGCGGAATGCGCAGGTTCTGGCCATCGACGATCGGGTTGAGGCCGAGATGTGATTCGCGGATCGCCCGATCGACTGCACCGACCATCGACTTGTCCCAGATGGACACGCCGAGCATGCGCGGCTCCGGCACGGTGATGTTGGCCACCTGGTTGAGCGGCACGCGCGAACCGTAGGCTTCGACCGTTACCGGATCGAGAATGTTGGCCGAAGCGCGGCCGGTGCGCAGCGATGCGATATCGCTCTTGAACGCGTTGACCGCGCCTTCCATGCGGCGCTTGATGTCGTTGAGATCGATTCCACTCATCCGTCTACTCCCCTATGTTATCTGGGCGGCCCGCGAGGCCGCGCCTCAATTGTCCGCTACGATGGTCTTGCGGCCGCCGCCGGTCAAGATTTGGGCGAAGCCGCCCTTCTCATGGATGGAAAAAACGATGATCGGGATCGAATTCTCGCGGGCAAGCGCCACCGCTGCCACATCCATCACCGCCAGACCCTTTTCGAGCACTTCGCCATGCGTCAGCGTCTCGAACCGGGTCGCCGTCGGGTCCTTCTTGGGGTCGGCCGAATAGATGCCGTCCACCTGGGTGCCCTTGAAGATCGCTTCCGCGCCGATTTCGGCCGCGCGCAAAGCGGCCGCCGAATCGGTCGTGAAGAACGGATTGCCGGTGCCGCCGGCGAAAATCACCACCCTGCCCTGCGCCATGTGATGCACCGCCTGGCGCTGCGAGAAGCTCTCGCAGATCTCCGGCATCGAGATCGCCGACAGGACAACGGTATCGACGTTCAGCTTGCGCAGCGACGTGGCGAGCGCCAGCGCGTTGATCACCGTGCCGAGCATGCCCATGTGGTCGCCGGTCACCCGGTCGCCACCCTTGGACGCGACCGCGACGCCGCGAAAGATATTACCGCCGCCGACGACCACGCCGACATCGACGCCCATCGCGCGCGCTTCGGCGATATCGGAGGCGACCCGATCGGCAACTTCAACATCAATGCCGAATCCCTGGCTGCCCATCAGAGCTTCACCGGAGGCCTTGAGCAAGACACGCTTGTAGAGGGGCTGAGGCGACATGGGGGCTCCTTGAAATCGAAAAATGCATGCGAAGGGTCAAACGGGTTGCCGATACACGAAGGGCACCGGCTTGTCACCGGTGCCCTTGCGCTTTCGACAGCTTTAGCTAACGAATATCAGCCTTTGGCGACCGCCGCGACTTCGGCGGCGAAATCCGTTTCTTCCTTTTCGACGCCGTCGCCGAGCAGAAGGCGGGCCATGCCGGTGACTTCGATCGCAGCACCTGCGAGCTTCTCGGCATCCTTGACGGCCTGACCAACGGTCACGTCCGGGTTGACGACGAAAGCCTGCGACAGGAGGGCAACTTCTTCGAAGAACTTGCGCATGCGGCCATCGACCATCTTTTCGATGATGGCTTCCGGCTTGCCGGAAGCGCGCGACTGCTCGATGAACACGTTGCGTTCGCGCTCGGCCACGGTCGCATCGACTTCTTCGGCGCGGATGGCGAGCGGGTTGGTGGCAGCGATGTGCATGGCGACCTGGCGGCCGATCGAGGTCAGCACTTCCTTGTCGCCGACCGACTTCAGGGCAACCAGAACGCCGAGCTTGCCGATGCCGTCGCCGGCTGCGTTATGGACATAGGTGGCGACGACGCCGTGCTCGACCTCGAGCAGCGCCGAGCGACGCAGGGTCATGTTCTCGCCGATCGTGGCGATCGCGTCCTTGATGGTGTCGGCAACCGGCTTGCCGGAAGCCGGATAGGTGGCAGCCGAAATCGCTTCGACGGAACCGTCGGTCGTGAGCGCAACGCTGGCGATGCCGCGAACGAGGTCCTGGAACGCGTCGTTGCGGGCAACGAAGTCGGTTTCCGAGTTAAGTTCGATGACGACGGCCTTGTGGCCGGCGCTGGCGATGCCGACCAGGCCTTCAGCCGCGGTGCGGCCGGACTTCTTGTCGGCCTTGGAGATGCCCTTGGCGCGCAGCCAGTCGATCGCCGCTTCGATGTCGCCGTTCGTTTCGGTCAGCGCCTTCTTGCAGTCCATCATGCCTGCGCCGGACTTTTCGCGCAGTTCCTTTACCAGTGCAGCGGTGATTTCAGCCATTGTTTTGCCTCTTGTCGGTTCAAGTGCGTGTCGCCGGAAAAACGTCGGCGGACTCAAAAGTTTTGGGACGAATGTACCCGGAAGTGTGACAGCGTGATGAAGACATCATGCAGGCGATCGCCTCGACGACGGAGCGGTGGCGGCTCGCCTTGAAACGACCAAGGCCAGGGATCGGTATCTCTGGCCTCGATCGAATGTCAGAAAGGAGGAGCGGGCCAAGCCGCTCCATCCTGCCTCAAGCTTCTGCTTCGCCTTCGAGCGCCGGCTCGATCGGAGCTTCAGACGAGGCACCGATATCGCGGCCCGAAGCGCCCTGCTGGCGAGCGATGCCATCGATGGCAGCGCGAGCGATCAGGTCGGTATAGAGGGCGATGGCGCGCGAGGCGTCGTCATTGCCGGGGATCGGGTAATCGATGAGGTCCGGATCGCAGTTCGATCGATGATGGCGACGACCGGGATACCCAGGCGCTTGGCTTCGTCGATGGCGATCTTTTCCTTGTTGGTGTCGATGATGAACATCAGGTCCGGGGTGCCGCCCATGTCGCGGATACCGCCGAGAGCCTTGTCCAGCTTTTCACGTTCGCGCTCGAGGTTCAGGCGTTCCTTCTTGGAATAGCCGGAAGCTTCCGAGTTCAGGATTTCGTCGAGCTTACGCAGGCGCTGGATCGAGTTCGAAATGGTCTTCCAGTTGGTCATCATGCCGCCGAGCCAACGGGAGTTGACGTAATACTGGGCAGAACGCTTGGCCGAGTCAGCGATCAGTTCCGACGCCTGGCGCTTGGTGCCGACGAACAGAACGCGGCCGCCGCGGGCGACGGTGTCGGACACGACCTGAAGGGCGCGCGACAGCATCGGAACGGTCTGGGCCAGATCGATGATGTGGATGTTGTTACGGTCGCCGAAGATGTACGGCTTCATCTTCGGGTTCCAGCGGTGAGTCTGGTGGCCGAAGTGGACGCCTGCTTCGAGCAGCTGGCGCATAGAGAAATCGGGCAATGCCATGCCTTGTTATCCTTTTCCGGTTGAACCTCCGCAAGGCGAACAGCACCCTCTTCGAGGATGCCACCGGGCGGAACAGTCCGGATTTCTCCCGGACGATCCCATGCCTTACGTGTGGAATGCGGCTGGCCATACATTCGATTTGCCGCAAAAGCAAGGGCATCCTGAAAAATGAGGCAATCAGCGGGCGATTGTCTGACTTCAGGCCCGCTTGGATCACTTCGCCGGCGCGGGGCAAGCGTCCTGCTGTGGCTTCAAGAGCTCCAACTTGACCAGACTGCCGGACAGTACGAAGTCGCCGTAATCCATGGTGAGGTCGCGGGTGATGCCGTTTTCGTAGAGCTTGAACGACATGTTGTAGACCGGGGTCGGGTCGCCGGCAGCATTTTCGTTGAAATAGGCGATCGTCACCGGCCAGAAAGGGGTCTTTGCGAACTCGCCGGCCTTGTCGGCATCGACATCGTCCTTCTGCACCGTCTGCGACTTGCCGATGACCGTTGTGGTCAGGAGCGCCTGGTCACCGTTTTCCGAACCATCGAAGACGCGCGCCTCGAAGAAATTCTTGCCTTCCTTGGCGTTCATGATGACGTCGAGCATGTGGCTGGTGGGGAAGTCGCTGGCAGGCAGGTCGATCTCGCGGCCGTCGGGCTGGGTGATTTCCACCTTGACGCCCTTGTCGGCGATCGACGCGTCGCCGCTCAGCTGCTTGTCGAGCTGCTCGTCGGTGAAGGACTTGGTCTCGAAATGGAACTGGTTTGCGGCCATGTCCTCGAAGGTCGTGGTCTGCTGGTCGCTGAGGCGCGTCTCCTCGCCCGTATCGATCTTGGTGACCAGCCGGAAATTGGTGGAAAAGCCGGTGCAGACCGAGCCGCTGAACTCATAGACCATGCGGCCGAACATGCCTTCGATGCCGGAACGTTCCGAGGCTTTCTTGAGTTTCAGGTCGTAAATGGCGCGATGCGGGACGAGCAGCCGGGCGGCACCGTCGGTAGTCGCGTCCGCGGAGGTGGCAGCCGCAAGGCTCAGACCGCCGGCAAGGATCACCCCGAGGCTCATTCGCAACATTCACATTCTCCTGTTGGACTCAGTTGGGGATGTTATAAGAACGCCATCTGACCAAGCTAAGGCCTTGATGCAGGATTTTTGAAGAATTTACAACAAAACGGGAGTCGAAAATGACCGAAGCCATCGAAGGCCGCCTGAAGGAACTGGGGATCGTCCTCCCCGTCGCGGCCGCACCCGCCGCCAATTACCTGCCCTATGTGATCACCGGCAACCTGCTGTTCATCTCCGGCCAGCTCCCGAACGAAAACGGCAAAGTGGCCGTCACGGGGCTTGTCGGCGCGGACGTCGATGTCCCGGCAGCCAGCCGCGCTGCGGAGCTCTGCGCCATCAATATCCTTGCTCAGGCAAAGGCGGCATTGGGCGGCGATCTCGGCCGGATCAAGCGGGTGGTCAAGCTTTCGAGCTTCGTTGCCTCGGCGCCCGGCTTTGCCGAACAGCATATCGTCACCAACGGCGCATCGAACCTGATCGCCAACGTTCTCGGCGAAGCCGGCAAGCATGCGCGCGCAGCCGTCGGCATGGCGGCGTTGCCGTTCAACGCTTCCGTGGAAATCGACGCCATCATCGAGATCGAAGCATGACCGACGCCAGCTGGGTCAAGGACCTTCCGGTCGCCCATCGCGGCTATCACGACACGAACCACCAGGTTTGGGAAAACACTCTGTCTGCGTTTTCCCGCGCGGTCGAGGCCGGTTTCGCGATCGAATGCGATGTGCAGCTTGCCGCCGACAGCGCGCCGGTGATTTTTCACGACCACGATCTCGAGCGGCTCTGCGGCATCAAGGGCGATATCCGCGAAAAGACCTCCGCCGAACTCGGCATGCTTTCGGTCGGGGCTACCAAGGACAAGGTGCCCACCCTGAAGCAGATGCTTGCCCTCGTCGCCGGCAAGGTGCCGCTGGTCATCGAGATCAAGGGACGCGAAGGTGACGGCGAGGACGACGGGTTCGCCGAGGCGGTGCTGGAAGTTCTCGAAGGTTATCAGGGCAAGGTGGCGCTGATGAGCTTCGACTATCACATCCTGCGCGACCTGAAAAACGCCGGCTCGCCCTACCCGCTCGGCCTGACGGCGATGGGCGACAAGCCGGAGGAATTCTTCGAGCATGACGAGGCCATGCAACTTGGCCTCGACTTCATTTCCTACCACTATCCCCACCTGCCGAACACGTTCATCACAGCTCAGAGAGCGACCGGAATTCCGGTCATTACCTGGACCGTGAGGGATGCAAACGGCCGCGAACATACCTATAAATATGCCGACCAGATGACATTCGAAGGTTTTGATCCGCGGGAGGCTTCCTCCCCTCCCCGTAAAGCAGCGTATGACCGGCAATCTTACCATCCGCATCGAACAGTCCCTCTGCGCGATCAGCCCTGCAAGCTGGTCGCGCCTTTCGGGTACCTCCAAGTCCTCCGCTACAGAAACTCCCTACAATCCGTTCCTGTCGCACGCCTACCTTTCGGCGCTGGAGGAATCCGGCTCCGCCACCGCCAAGACCGGCTGGCTCGGCCATCATCTGCTTCTCGAAGACGACAAGGGTACGCTGATCGGCGCGGTTCCCGGTTATCTCAAGAGCCATAGCCAAGGCGAATATGTCTTCGACCACGGCTGGGCCGACGCTTTCGAGCGGGCCGGCGGACGTTATTATCCGAAACTGCAATGCACCGTGCCGTTCACGCCCGCAACCGGGCCACGGCTGCTCGTTTCGGAGGGCTACGACAAGGGCTCTACGGAACTGACGCTTGCAGCAGGTCTCCAGGAGGTGACACGCCAGCTCGGCATCTCGCCGACGCATGTAACCTTCGTCGCCGATGACCAGGTCGCGGCCTTCGAGGAGGCCGACTATCTGCACCGCACCGACAAGCAGTTCCATTTCATCAACGATGGCTACGAGAACCACGACGCCTTCCTCGAAACGCTCGCCTCGCGCAAACGCAAGGCGCTGAAGAAGGAACGCCGCGCGGCGCTCGAAAACGGCATCAGCATCGACTGGCTGACCGGCAAGGACCTCAACGAGGATATCTGGGACCAGTTCTTCGAATTCTACATGGATACCGGCGGCCGCAAATGGGGCCGGCCTTACCTCACGCGAAAATTCTATTCGCTGATCGGCGAGCGCATGCCGGAAGACATCCTGCTGGTGATGGCGAAACGCAACGGCAAATACGTCGCCGGCGCCATCAACTTCATCGGCGGGGATGCGCTGTACGGCCGGCACTGGGGCTGTATCGAGGACCACCCCTTCCTGCATTTCGAAGTCTGCTATCACCAGGCGATCGACTTTGCGCTCGCCAATGGCTTGAAGCGGGTTGAGGCCGGCGCGCAGGGCGAGCACAAACTGGCTCGCGGCTACCTGCCCGTCACTACCCATTCGATGCACTATATCGCCCATGCGGGGCTGAGGCGCGCGATCGCGGACTATCTGGAACACGAGCGCGAAGACGTGGAGCAGATGACGGAATATCTTGCCGAGCACAGCCCGTTCCGCAAGGGCGAGCGCCAGCAGGAACAGGACTAAGTCTCAGAAGACGACCCGGACGACAAGGAGAGGACATCGCGATGAGCGGCCAGGCTTACGACAGCAACAACATCTTCGGAAAAATCCTGCGCGGCGAGATCCCGTGCCACCGGGTCTACGAGGATGCCGATACGCTCGCCTTCATGGACGTCATGCCGCAATCGCCCGGTCACCTGCTGGTGATCCCGAAAGTGCCGTCGCGCAACATTCTCGATGCGGACCCGGCGGTGCTGTCGAAGGTTATCCCGGTGGTGCAGAAGCTTGCCAAGGCCGCCAAGGAGGCCTTCGATGCAGACGGCATCACGGTCATCCAGTTCAATGAAGCGGCTTCCGGCCAGACCGTCTACCACCTGCACTTCCACGTCGTGCCGCGCTACGACGGACAGGCCCTGAAGCCCCATTCGGGCCAGATGGAGAATAATGACGTGCTTGCGGCAAACGCCGAGAAGATCATCGGCGAACTGGGCAACTAAGCTTTCTAAAAGCCGACCCACCAGAGGCCAGCGACAAGGAGCGCCATCGGCACCGCAACCCCGATCCAGACCTTGCGGCCGGTCGCCAGGAAGACGGCAAAACCGATGCCGGCCGCCCCGAGCCTCAGCCAGAGCGGCGAGCCGGCGAGCGTGCCGTTCGGGAAGACGATCAGTTTTGCGGTGACCGCCATGACCAGCGCGGTGGCCACCGCCCTCACCCAGTAAAGCGCCTCGGAGTCTTCATTGAGGCGATTGCCGGTGAAGACGCCCAGCCAACGCCAGATGTCCGTCGCCAGAAAGCCAGCGATCGCGATGACGATGAAGGTCCAGTATTCGGCAATCATCGCCTGCCCCCTGCCCGTCGCGCTTTCTCTTCCGACGCGCCCTGTCGATCAGATAGGCCACCGTGCCGCCGCCGAGGCCGGCGCATAGCACGTCGAATTGCGGTGTGATCAGCGCCATCGTCGGTCCCAGGATCACGCCCATGACGAAGGCGATCTTGACCACCGGCTGGTGCGCGCTCGCCCAGATCGAGGCATTGAAATAAACCGGCGTCAGGAAGAAGAGCACGCCCGCGACGGCCGGTGGAAAGGCTGAGACGATATCGTAGAAGACCGCGACCACCAGCGTGCCGGTCAGGGTCAGCGTCACGCCGAAGCCGGCGAAATAGATCGCCCGGTATTCGCGCGGGACGTTGCGAAGCGTGGTGATCGCGAAGACCCAGGACGTGATGGCGATGAAATGCGACAGGATCAGCAGCAGCCAGATCGGCGTGCGCCTCGTTCGCATTTCCGGGATGACCGAGGCGACCATCGGCGTCATGCGGATCGAGGAGAGCGTCACGGCGAGGAAGCAGGCGGCGATATTGGCGCCGCTTGCCATCGTGCCGACGAGGATCACCTGCGCCGGCAGCGCCCAGATCGCAAAGGACATGAACACCGCCTCTGCACGCGTCAGGCCCGATTCGAGCGCGAAGGCGCTGAAGCCGACGATCGAGGTGAGCAGGATCAGCGCCGGCAGCGACAGCAGGCACCGCATGCCGGTGAAGAACCAGGATAGGGCGCTGCGGTCGTCACTGAGTGGAGACATCGATATTCCGGATATGCGCGATAAGAAGGCGAGTCGTCAAAAACGACGATGCCGGGACAAGCCCGGCATCGCAAGAGTTCAGTCCGAAAAGCCTATTTGGTCTTCGGCACCCGCGGCACCGTGGTGCTCTTTCGCGTCGGCGTCTTGGGCGTATCTTCCGAAGCGATCACGTCAGCATCGACCATGGCGCGAGCCCGCACGGGGCCGCCGTCCTTGTCCTTCGGCACCGATTTCTTCGGCGCCTTGGACTTGACGACCTTGGCATCCGTTTCCTCGGCCGCCTCTTCGACCTCGGCCTCCGGCTTCGGCTTCACGGGCGTCGCTTCGGAGATCGAGTCGAGGATGAGCTTATCCTTGCCATCCTCGTCCTTGCCAACGGTGACGCGAACCACGCCACCCTTGCGCAGCTTGCCAAACAAGATCTCGTTGGCGAGCGGCTTCTTGATATATTCCTGGATGACGCGCGAGAGCGGGCGGGCGCCCATCTTCTCGTCGTAACCCTTTTCCGCCAGCCAGGCGATCGCGTCCTGATGCAGGTCGAAGGTGACGTTGCGTTCCGAGAGCTGAGTCTCGAGCTGCATGACGAACTTCTGCACGACCTGATGG
The DNA here is from genome assembly GCA_045291535.1 of Neorhizobium sp. EC2-8. Taxonomy (GTDB): domain Bacteria; phylum Pseudomonadota; class Alphaproteobacteria; order Rhizobiales; family Rhizobiaceae; genus Neorhizobium. The sequence continues at coordinate 1,285,904 of CP147996.1, forward strand.
ATGACGTCCGTCGGCAACCCTGCGAACTGGATGATCGCATCGAGACGGTTGCGGAATTCCGGCGTGAACAGGCGGTTGATCGCCTCTTCGTCTTCGCCGGTGCGCTTGGACGAACCGAAGCCGATCGCGGCCTTGGCCATTTCCGACGCGCCCGCATTGGTCGTCATGATCAGGATGACGTTACGGAAGTCGATCTTCTTGCCGTTGTGGTCGGTCAGCGAACCATGGTCCATGACCTGCAGCAGGATATTGTAGATATCCGGATGCGCCTTCTCGATTTCGTCGAGCAGGACCACGCTGTGCGGATGCTGATCGACGCCGTCGGTCAGGAGACCGCCCTGGTCGAAGCCGACATAGCCGGGAGGTGCGCCAAGCAGCCGCGAGACCGTGTGGCGTTCCATATATTCCGACATGTCGAAGCGCAGCATCTCGACGCCGAGCGAGGCGGCAAGCTGCTTGGCCACTTCCGTCTTGCCGACGCCCGTCGGGCCGGAGAAGACGTAGGAGCCGATCGGCTTGTTCGGTTCGCGCAGGCCCGCACGGGCGAGCTTGATGGCGGTCGACAGGGCCTCGATCGCCGCATCCTGGCCGTAGACGACCGAGCGCAGTTCCTTCTCCAGGTTGGCGAGAACCATCTCGTCGTCCTTGGAAACGGTCTTGGCCGGAATCCGCGCCATGGTGGCGATCGTGACTTCGATTTCCTTCTCGGTGATCAGCTTGCGGCGCTTGGAAGCGGGCAAGAGCATCTGCGCCGCACCAGTCTCGTCGATCACGTCGATCGCCTTGTCCGGAAGCTTGCGGTCGGAGATGTAGCGGGCCGAAAGCTCAACAGCCGCCTTGATCGCGTCGTTGGTGTAACGAAGCTTGTGGTAGTCCTCGAAATAGGGCTTGAGGCCCTTCATGATCTCGATCGCATCGTCGATCGACGGCTCATTGACGTCGATCTTCTGGAAGCGACGGACCAGAGCCCGGTCCTTTTCGAAGAACTGGCGGTATTCCTTGTATGTGGTGGAGCCGATGCAACGGATCGCACCGGAAGACAGAGCCGGCTTCAACAGGTTCGAGGCATCCATCGCGCCGCCGGACGTCGCGCCGGCGCCAATGACGGTGTGGATCTCGTCGATGAACAGAACCGCGCCCGGATATTCTTCGAGTTCCTTGACGACCTGCTTCAGGCGCTCCTCGAAATCGCCGCGATACCGGGTGCCGGCGAGCAGCGTGCCCATGTCGAGCGAGAAGATGGTGGCGTCGGCGAGAGCCTCCGGCACCTTGCCTTCGATGATCCGCTTGGCGAGGCCTTCGGCGATCGCCGTCTTGCCGACGCCCGGATCACCCACGTAAAGCGGATTGTTCTTGGAGCGGCGGCACAGGACCTGGATCGTCCGGTTGACTTCGGCATGGCGGCCGATCAGCGGGTCGATCCGGCCGTCGCGGGCCTTTTCGTTCAGGTTGACGCAATAGGCCTTGAGGGCATCCTGCGGCTTCTTGGCGGACCCTTCCTCCTGATCGCGGGAAGAAGGCTTGGCTTCCTGCTCGCTGTCGTCGGCGCCGCGCGGCGTGCGGGTCTGGGAGGAACCCGCGCGCTTGCCGATGCCGTGAGAAATGTAGTTGACCGCATCGTAGCGGGTCATTTCCTGCTCCTGCAGGAAGAAGGCCGCATGGCTTTCCCGTTCCGCGAAGATCGCGACGAGAACGTTGGCGCCGGTCACTTCCTCGCGGCCGGAAGACTGGACGTGGATGACGGCGCGCTGGATGACGCGCTGGAAGCCGGAGGTCGGCTTGGAGTCCTCGTCATAACCGGTGATCAGGTTGGCAAGCTCGTTGTCGACATAGTCGGTAACGGTCTTGCGCAGTGTTTCCAAATTGACGTTACAAGCTCCCATGACCGCGGCTGCGTCGGCGTCGTCGATCAACGCCAAAAGCAGGTGCTCGAGCGTGGCATATTCGTGATGCCGCTCGTTGGCAAAGGTCAGTGCCTGATGCAGCGCCTTTTCTAAACTAGGCGAAAATGTTGGCACGTCGGGTTCCTCACTTCTTTTCCATGACACATTGCAGCGGATGCTGGTGTTGCCGGGCGAAGTCCATGACCTGGGACACTTTGGTTTCCGCTACTTCATATGTAAATATTCCGCATTCCCCCACGCCGTGATTGTGGACGTGGAGCATGATACGCGTTGCCGCTTCCCTGTCCTTCTGAAAGAAACGCTCCAGAATGTGGATGACGAACTCCATGGGCGTATAATCGTCATTCAGCAGCAGTACGCGGTAGAGATTTGGCTTCTTCGTTTTTGGCTTCGTGCGAGTGATGACCGAGGTGCCGCGATTTGCGTTGTCTCCGTCGCCGCCCTTTTCAGCTTGCATCAAGATCGGCAGTGCGATCATCTTCATTCATTCCCCAGTCATTCGGCGGGTTCGTCCGAATGGCCGAACGGCCGGACTTCAGTCTTCCTAACTTAGTTCATTGAACGCGGATTTTAAGCCCCTTTGCGGCCACGCAATCACTATTCCGCTAAAGAGATCGTGGAACATGCGGAAAAGCGGAAATTTCCGCTTTGGCATGAATCAAAAAGGCCGGCAGCGTTGAACGCCGCCGGCCTTCTATGGTGAAGACGTCGTTTGGAGGGGCCGCTATGCGCGTTACGCGGCGTTTGCGGTCACCACGGCGGTCGATTTGACGACCGGCGCTTCGTAAGGCTTGTAGGCCGTCTTGGCGAGATCGGCATACATGTCGGTGATCTTGGTCGATTCCGCAATGAAGCCTTCATAGGCCGACTTCACGTATTTGGTCTGGAGTTCGTAGACAGCCTCGACGCTGCGGGTGGAAGCAAGCGCTTCGACGAAACCCGCCATGTCCTGGAAGGACTTTTTGGAATAGTCGGTCGTTTCCGTCGCTATCGCCTGAAAACCCTTGGCGATCTCGGAATAGCTCTTCAGCATTCCGTCTATCGCTTCCTTGCTCTTCTTGTTGGCTTCATCGAAATTGAACATCGCCTGTCCCTTTGTTCTATTCGGATCAGCTCATAGAAAGCGGCAGACCGATAAAAGTCAAGGCTGATTTGTGCGGCGCAAAATCACCTTTGGTTGCAATGAAATTCATGCAAATGCATAGACAGATTCAGGCTTCTGATTTTGCGAAGATATATCAGCGGATCGCAACCGGCTGCGCAAAACGTCGCAGTCATTTTCTTCCAGTTGGCGGCGCGCCGCAGGAATCAAAAAGCGGGCCAATCAGCCCGCTCTGAAATCCCAAGACGGATCGATCAAAGATCGACGTCGAGGTGATCGATCAGAGATCGACATCCAGGATCGCCATGGAAAAGTTATAGGAACGGTCGCCGTCCTCGTCATCGATATAGACGACGCCGAGAAACTCCTCCCCGAGGTAAACTTCGGCCGAGTCGTTCTTGCGCGGACGCGCCTTGACGATCGCCTGCGGATTGATCACGCGCTTGAAATAGGCGTCGAGCTTCTTGATTTCGTCCGGTTTCACGTTTCTCTCCGTCAGCGGTTCTAAGTTGCGGCGCTTTTGGCATGGGACAAAGGCGAAAGTAAAGCCGCCAGACATGGCCTTCGCCGCTCTTTCCCGATGTTCGTGACCCCGATGGTCGGTCGCACGATGTGGAGCGAGCGAAAGGCAAACGCAGACGAATCAGTCGTCGGCGCCACCGAGAAGCTGATCCATCAGCCGCGACGGCTCCGAACACCCTGCGCTCCCGACAACCTTTGCCGGCACGCCGGCGACGGTCGATTTCGGCGGAACGGCCTTCAGGACCACCGAACCGGCGGCAACGCGCGAGCACGATCCGACCTCGATATTGCCGAGGATCTTGGCGCCGGCACCGATGAGGACGCCATTGGCGATCTTCGGATGGCGGTCAGCACCCTCCTTGCCCGTGCCGCCGAGCGTCACGCCGTGCAGGATCGAAACGTTGTCGCCGATGACAGCCGTCTCGCCGACCACAAGGCCAGTGGCGTGATCGAGGAAGATGCCCTTGCCGATGCGCGCGGCCGGGTTGATGTCCGTCTGGAAGATGCTGGAGGAGCGGCTCTGGAGATAGAGGGCGAAATCACGGCGGCCGCGCATGAAGAGCCAATGCGCCAACCGGTGCGTCTGGATCGCGTGAAAGCCCTTGAAATAGAGGACCGGTTCCAGGAAACGCAGGCACGCGGGATCGCGATCGTAGACGGCCTGGATATCGACGCGCAGGATGGCGCCCCATTCCGGCCAGTCGCCCAGCATTTCCATGAAGGTCTGTCGCAGAAGAACGTCCGGCACGTCCGCATGCGCGAGGCGTTCGCAGATGCGATGTACGACGCATTCCTCGAGCGAGCGATGGTTCAGCACGGCAGAATAGAAAAATGCGGAGAGCAGCGGGTCATGCTCGGTCGCCGCACGCGCTTCCTGGCGCAGCGTATCCCAGATGGGATCCACCGTCGCGAGGGCCTCCTGGCGGATTTCAGTTCTTGCGGCCATCGCCGTCTCCTCGTTTGCCGTACGGCAGAGCTTCGTGCAGCATTATATAGAATAAGTTTACGTCAAGACCAATGGCCGCAAAATTGCATTCCGTTGATCGTAAGAATGAAAGAACCTACGGTCTTTCAGAGCCGGCATAGAACTCCAGGACCGCCTTCTTGAATACGCGATCGCCGACGGCGAGCATGTGGTCCCGACCGGGGATATCGAGGGCAGTCGCATGCGGCATCAAGGCCGCAAGTTGCTGCGCCGAGCCGGCAATGTCGTCCTTGGTTCCGACCCCGATCAATGTCGGCGCGTCGATGCGCCCCATATCGGCGCGGCTGACGAGATCCCGGGAGCCTCGGATACAGGCGGCCAGTGCCTCTCTGTCGCTCTGCGTCTGATCGGCAAAGGCGCGGAACATCCGGCCGCGGGCGTGGCTGACGTCGTCGAGCGAAGGGGCGAGCAAGGCGTCGGCGATCGGGTCCCAGTCCCCCACCCCGTCGGTCATGCCGATGCCGAGGCCTCCAAGCACCAGCGAGCGCACCCGGTGCGGATGGGCGAGCGCGGAAAAGACCGAAATACGGGCGCCCATCGAATAACCGAAGACATGCGCTTCCGGAATCCGCAAATGATCGAGCAGGGCCATGGATCCTCGGCCATAACCCACGGCCGATAGGCTTCCGGATCGAGCGGCTTGCCGCTTGCGCCGTGCCCGCGATTGTCCATGGCGATCACCCGGTAACCTGCGTCGCCGAGCGTCTTCAGCCAACCCGGATGCACCCAGTTGACCAGCGCGCTCGAGGCAAACCCGTGGATCAGCAGCACCGGATCCCCGACGGATCGCCTTCGTCGAAATAGGCCAGATCGAGGCCATCATGGGAAAACGTGGAGAAGGCAGGCGCATTGAGATTCATTGCAGGATATCCGGTCGGAAGTCGATTTCAGTCGGACCTTAGTGCAACGCAACTGCGGAATGAACCCTCCCAGGCCATGAAAAGCGACAGGAAGGTCGCCGCCGGGATCACACCTCGCCGCCGGCCTCGACGCGAAGGATGCAATTATAATACGCGTCGCGGGAAAACGAGCGCAGGCTGCTGCCGGCGCAAGCCTTGCGTATGTGTTCGGGGGCATTTTCAACGACCTGCCGAAAATGATAGACTGACAGGAGCTTGGCGCAGACGATGAACACCACCGCGGCGATCGTCAGTCCGTATTTGACCTGTTTGCCGGAGGGGCGCCACGACGGCGGGCGGGTCGGGCGCGCCGGAAGAGGCGTCGCCTTTATCTTCGCCGCCGCCGCGCCGCGCAAGCCGAAATGCCGCCGTGATATCGTCACCGCACTCTCCGCCCTCAGGCCCCTTGTCGAGAACAAGGTGCCCAGCTTAGCCGCTTTTCCTTTCCAACGGGTCAATGCCGCGCGGCGTGGCAAAAGGCCGCCGGGTTTCATCCGGGCAAGCGGTTTTTGCACTACACAATCATTATCCGGGGCGGTAATGTCCGGCGCAAATCGGGCGCACCCTGAGATCGGGCGCGCCGCATTCCAGTATCGGAGACCATCATGGCCGGGCACAGCATTCCCCACTTCCAGAACGACGGCGGACATCGCTTGATCCAGATCGGCGTCAAGGAATTCATGTGCACCGGCGCTTCGGTTCCCTTCGACCATCCGCACATTTTCATCGATATGGGCGACGACAACGAGAAGGTCTGCTCCTACTGCTCGACTCTCTACCGCTATAATCCGTCGCTGAAGGTCGAACAGACCGACCCGCCGGGCTGCGTCTTCCACGTCAAGGCCGCCTGATCGGCAATCTGACATGTCCATTGAAAGAGTAGCGATCATCGGTGCCGGCATGGCCGGGCTGACGGCCGCGCTCGCCTTCGCGCGCCACGGCATCACCTGCGACATCTTCGAGGAAGCCGCCGCCCTGATCGAAGTCGGCGCCGGCCTGCAGGTCTCACCGAACGCGTCGCGCGTGCTCTCCGAACTCGGTGTTCTGCCGGCGCTCGAAGCCGTCTGGACCGAGCCCGAACGCATTGCGCTGGTTTCCGGGACCTCGCTCAGGCCGCTTGCCCATGTTCCAGCCGGACGTTTCGCCCGCGAGCGCTGGGGTTCGCCCTACGGCGTCCTCCACCGCGCCACGCTTCAAAGGCCCTGCTTGCGGCCGTCGAACGGAACCCGCTCTGCAGTATCCATCTCGACGCGCCGGTCCGGCAGGATCCGCACGGGACGCTGACCGGGCTCACCGGCAAAACCTACCCGCTGATCATCGGCGCCGACGGCGTCTGGTCCAATCTGCGCGCCGGCATCCCTGACAGCCCGGAGCCGGACTTTTCGCGCAATGTCGCCTGGCGCTTCACCATCCCCGGCAGCGCCAAACCCGAGTGGCTGGAGGCCGGTCAGGTCACCGCATTTCTCGGGCCGTCGACCCATGTCGTCGCCTATCCGCTCAAAGAGATCGACGGGTTCAACATCGTCGCGATCGCCTCGGACATCAGTCCCGGCAAGACATGGGATGCGCAGGCCACCGATGCGCAGCGGCGCATGCTGCTCGGCCAGTTCCACCGCTGGGACCGGCGCATCGTTCAGCTGGTCGAAGCGGCCGAACGGCCGACCTTCTGGCCGCTTTACCAGGTAACGGCCGGGCGCTGGCACAACGGCCGCGACATGGCACTGATCGGCGACGCGGCGCATGCGATGATGCCGTTTGCCGCCCAGGGCGCATCGATGGCGATCGAGGACGCATTCGTCCTGGCAAACCGGGTGGCCGCCCCCTGCCCCTCGCGCAGGCGCTGACGGCGTTCGAGGGCGAGCGTACGCAGCGGGTCGCCAAGGTGCGTGCCCGCGGCCTGTTCAACCGCTTCGCCTATCATGCGCGCGGCCCGGTCAGGCTCGGCCGCGATTTGGTGCTGTCGCTGCGCCCGCCGCAATCGCTCGCGGCGGATCTCGACTGGCTCTACGGTTTCAAGGCGGCGTGATCAGACCTCGGCAGCGGCGGCAAAGCCGGCTTCCAGATCCTTCCTGAGGTCGGCGACGTCTTCGAGGCCGATCTGCAGGCGGATGACCGGGCCTTCCGGCGGCGCCTTGGCGATGGTGCGGTCGGACAGGTTGACCGGCACCGCGAGGCTCTCGTAGCCGCCCCAGGAATAACCGAGACCGAAGAAGGTGAGTGCGTCCAGGAAGGCGTGCGCTTTGGCCTTCGCCCTGTCACCCTCAGCCTTCAGCACAAAGGAGAAGACGCCGCTGGCGCCCTTGAAGTCCCGCTTCCAGATCGCGTGACCGGGAAAGCTCGGCAGCGCCGGATGCAGGACGCGGGCGACGTCGTCGCGGCCCTCCAGCCATGTGGCGATATCGAGCGCGCTCTTCTGGTGGTGCTCGAGGCGCACGCCCATGGTGCGCAGGCCGCGCAGGATCTGGTAGGAATCATCCGGTGCACCGCAGATGCCGAGCGTGACGCGGGCTTCTTCGAGTTTCGGCCAGTACTTGGCATTGGCCGAGACGGAACCCATGATGATGTCCGAGTGGCCGGACGGATATTTCGTCGTCGCATGGATCGAAACATCGACGCCGAAATCGAGCGGCCGGAAATAAAGCGGCGTAGCCCAGGTATTGTCCATGGTGACGACGCAGTCGTGACGGTGGGCCACCTCGGCGATCGCCCGGATATCCTGCATCTCCATGGTGTTGGAGCCCGGCGCTTCGGTATGGATCAACCTCGTATTCGGCTTGATCAAGGCCTCGATGCCGGCACCGATTTCCGGATCGTAATACTCGATGGAGACGCCCAGGCGCTTCAGCATCGTATTGCAGAAATTGCGGCAAGGCGTGTAGACGGAATCGACGATCAGAGCGTGGTCGCCGGCCGAGAGGAAGGCCAGAAACGGCACCGAAATCGCCGCAAGCCCGGAGGGAACGAGGATGGTGCCGGCCGAGCCCTCCAGTTCGTCGAACGCCGCGCAGAGCGCGTCCGTCGTCGGCGTGCCGCGCGTCCCGTACGTGTATTTCTGAGCCCGCTTCTCCATCGTCGCGGCATCCGGAAACAGGACGGTCGAAGCGTGCACGACCGGCGGATTGACGAAGCCATGGTAGGCGGACGGATCGTTGCCCATATGGGCGAGGCGCGTGTTGGGGCCAGCGCTGGTGAACAGGGACTCGTTCGTCTTTTTCATGTTGGGGAGAGCTTTCATTGGCAATCGAAGCTTCAAGTTTTGCCGTCGGAGCAAGGCCTGGTCAACCCCGCGCGAGCGGCCCAAATCATGGGCATCAGGGAGCCTGCCATCCCACGGAAAACGCACCTCTTTTGACCACCGACTGCCTAAACTTTAGGTAACTGGTCGTTTTCTGAGCCGGGTTAACGAATTTACCTCATTTCAGACGCAATTCGAAAAGGCGACACTTGACCCTGCGTTGTTTTGCGAATGAGATAGCAACGCCCGCACCGGGAGGGTTAGCGGGCGGCCGGCCGTATTCGATAAAGACAGGGGAGCGGCACGGTGCCACCAAATCACAGAAAACCACAGATAAAGGTTGGGAAAATGAAAAAGACGCTTCTGTCAGCCGCGATTGGCGCAGCGGTCCTTGGCTTCGCATCGGCGGCATCGGCCGCTACGCTTGATACCGTCAAGTCCAAGGGTTTCGTTCAGTGCGTCGTCAACACCGGTCTCGCCGGCTTTGCCGCGCCTGACGCATCGGGTAACTGGTCCGGTTTCGACGTTGACTACTGCAAGGCCGTTGCTGCTGCCATTTTCAATGACGCAACGAAGACCAAATACACGCCGACGACCTCGCAGACCCGCTTCACGGCGCTGCAGTCGGGCGAAGGCGACGTCCTGTTCCGCAACACGACCTGGACGATCAACCGCGACACCGCGCTTGGCTTCAACTTCCGAACCGTCAACTATTACGACGGCCAGGGCTTCATGGTGCCGAAGAGCCTCAACGTGAAGTCGGCTCTGGAACTCTCCGGCGCTGCCGTCTGCGTTCAGTCCGGCACCACCACCGAGCTCAACCTCGCCGACTATTTCAAGGCCAACAAGCTCGAATACAAGCCGGTCGTCTACGAAAAGCTGCCGGAAGTGAACCAGGCCTACCAGGAAGGCCGTTGCGACGTTTACACCACCGACCAGTCCGGCCTCTATTCGCTGCGCCTGTCGCTTTCAAACCCGGACGAACACATCATTCTGCCGGAAATCATCTCCAAGGAGCCGCTCGGCCCAGCCGTTCGCCAAGGCGACGACCAGTGGTTCGATATCATCTCCTGGACGCATTACGCACTAGTGCAGGCTGAAGAGTTCGGCATCACCAAGGCCAATGTCGATGACATCCGCAAGTCGTCCACCAACCCGGACGTCCGCCGCTTCCTCGGCGTCGAGAAGGACACCAAGATCGGTACCGACCTCGGCCTGACCAACGACTGGGCCTACAACATCGTCAAGGCCGTGGGTAACTACGGCGAAGTGTTCGAGCGCAACATCGGCCAGAACACACCCTCAAGATCCAGCGCGGCCTGAACGCGCTCTGGACCAAGGGCGGCCTGCAATACGCTCCGCCGGTTCGTTAAGCGGCCAGACAAGACGGGATAAGGCGGCCGAGCCGCCTTATCCCCCGCATAAAACAAAAAACGCATAAAAGAAAAAGACCTCAAAAATGAGGTCACAGGGGAAAAGGCCAGCATGACAGATCACGCTGCAATTGCGCCTTCCGAAGCGCGAACTCTCAGATCCTACGTTTACGACCCCAAGATCCGGGGCATTTTCTTTCAGTTGCTGACGCTCGTCATCGTCATCGGTGTCGGCTGGTCGATCTTTGACAATACGGTCGCCAACCTCGCGCGTTCCGGAACCGCTTCCGGATACCAGTTCCTGAAAGGCCGCGCCGGTTTCGACATCGGCGCTTCGTTGATCGACTATACGAGCGATTCAACCTACGGACGGGCCATCCTCGTCGGTTTCCTCAATACGATCCTGGTGGCGTTTTTCGGGATCATCACCGCCACAACCATCGGTTTCCTCATCGGTATCGGTCGTCTTTCGAAGAACTGGCTGGTCGCAAAGCTCTGCACCGTCTATGTGGAAGTCTTCCGCAACATCCCGGTGCTGCTGATCATCTTCTTCTGGTACAAGGGCGTACTTTCGTCCCTGCCGCAGGTTCGCGACTCGGTCAAACTGCCGCTCGGCATGGTGCTTAACAACCGCGGCCTCGCCTTCCCGAGACCCGTCTGGGGGACGCCGCATGGGTCATTCCCGCTGCGCTGCTGATTGCCGTCGTTGCCGCCCTCGTCGTGGCGCGCTGGGCGAAACAGCGGCAGATGCGCACAGGCAAGCAGTTCCACACGATCTGGACGGTGGTTGGCCTGGTCGTCGGCTTGCCGATCCTCGCCTTCCTGGCCGTCGGCGCACCGCTGACGTTCGATTTTCCGATCGCGGGCCGCTTCAACCTGTCCGGCGGATCGGTGATCGCGCCGGAATTCGTGGCCCTTTATCTGGCGCTGTCGTTCTATACCGCCTCGTTCATCGCCGAGACCATCCGCGCCGGCATCCGGGCTGTGGCCAAGGGGCAAAGCGAAGCGGCCGCCGCGCTCGGATTGCAGCCCAGCACCACGACCCGCCTGGTCGTCGTGCCGCAGGCGATGCGCGTCATCATCCCGCCGCTGACCAGCCAATATCTCAACCTCACGAAAAACTCGTCACTCGGCATTGCCGTCGGTTTTCCGGAACTGGTCGCCACCGGCGGCACAACGATGAACCAGACCGGACAGGCGATCGAAGTGGTGTCGATCTGGCTCGTCGTCTATCTCAGCATCAGCATCACAACCTCGCTGTTCATGAACTGGTTCAACGCCAAGATGGCACTGGTGGAGAGGTAAAATCATGGACACGAAAAACCTCGCCTATATCCGCCAGGAAATGATCAGCCCCGCCCCCGCCCCGCTCAACACCAGGAGCGCCTCGGGCTGGGTCCGGACCAATCTTCTGGCCACGCCGAAGGATGCCCTGCTGACCATCGTGGCGGTTGCGCTGCTGCTCTGGACGCTGCCGGGCGTGATCAACTGGCTGTTCATCCAGGCCGCCTGGTTCGGAACCGACCGTTCGTTCTGCACCACGGCCGTGCAGGGCGGCATCAAGCCGAACGGCTGGAGCGGCGCCTGCTGGGCCTTCGTCGGCGACCGTTTCCAGCAATTCATGTTCGGGCGTTATCCGCTCGACGAGCGCTGGCGGCCAATCCTGGTGGCGATCCTGTTCATCGCCCTGCTCGTGCCGATCCTGATACCCAAGATGCCGCGCAAGGGCCTGAATGCGCTGCTGCTCTTCGTTGCCCTGCCGATCGCCGCATTCTTCCTGCTGCATGGCGGCGTATTCGGGCTCCAGAAGGTCGAGACCCCGCTCTGGGGCGGCCTGATGGTGACGCTGATCCTGTCGTTCGTGGGCATTGCCGTGTCCCTCCCCGTCGGGATTATGCTGGCGCTCGGACGACGCTCGACGATGCCGGTGATCCGTATTCTCTGCGTCACCTTCATCGAGGTCATCCGCGGCGTGCCGCTGATCACGGTGCTTTTCATGGCGAACGTGATGCTGCCGCTCTTCCTGCCCACCGGCTGGACGATCGACAACTTCCTGCGTGCGCTGGTCGGCGTGGCGATCTTCGCCTCCGCCTACATGGCCGAAGTGGTTCGCGGCGGCCTGCAGGCCATCCCGAAAGGACAGTTCGAGGGTGCCGATTCACTCGGTCTCAGCTACTGGCAGAAGATACGGCTGATCGTCATGCCGCAGGCGCTGAAACTGGTTATCCCCGGCATCGTCAACACCTTCATCGGCCTGTTCAAGGACACGTCGCTGGTGTCGATCATCGGCATGTTCGACCTTCTGGGGATCGTGCAGTTGAACTTCACCGACACGACCTGGATCAGCCCCGTCACACCGATCACGGGCCTTGTGTTCGCAGGCTTCATCTTCTGGTTATTCTGCTTCGGCATGTCGCGCTACTCCGCCTTCATGGAGCGGCACCTCGACACCGGCTTCAAGCGATAACCGGCTACAAACGATAACAAAGGGGATAAAAATGGCTGACGCCCAACCCAAAAAATGACCGTCTCCGCCACCGACGTTGCTGTCGAAATCATCGGCATGAACAAGTGGTACGGCGATTTCCACGTGCTGCGCGACATCAACCTGAAGGTGATGAAGGGCGAACGCATCGTCATCGCCGGCCCGTCCGGTTCCGGAAAATCGACGATGATCCGCTGCATCAACCGCCTCGAGGAACATCAGGCCGGCAACATCATCGTCGATGGCATCGAGCTTACCAACGACCTCAAGAAGATCGACGAAGTGCGCCGCGAAGTGGGCATGGTATTCCAGCACTTCAACCTCTTCCCACACCTGACGATCCTGGAAAACTGCACGCTGGCGCCGATCTGGGTGCGCAAGATGCCGAAGAAGCAGGCGGAAGAGATCGCCATGCATTATCTCGCCCGCGTCAAGATCCCGGAACAGGCCAACAAATATCCGGGCCAGCTCTCCGGCGGTCAGCAGCAGCGCGTGGCGATCGCCCGTTCGCTGTGCATGAAGCCGAAGATCATGCTCTTCGACGAGCCGACCTCGGCGCTCGACCCGGAAATGGTCAAGGAAGTGCTGGATACGATGGTGAGCCTCGCGGAAGAAGGCATGACCATGCTCTGCGTCACCCACGAAATGGGCTTCGCCCGCCAGGTCGCCCACCGGGTGATCTTCATGGACCAGGGCCAGATCGTCGAGCAGAACTCGCCGGCGGAATTCTTCGACAATCCGCAGCACGAGCGCACGAAACTCTTCCTCAGCCAGATCCTGCACTGATCGGATTTGCGAGCGTAAATCCACTTTGCAAGCAGGAATCCACGGGGCGCTTCGGCGCCCCGTTTTCGTTTCACCAGTGGAAGGAATAACGGGCGTTGACGCTTGCGACCGGCTCGGGCGCATCCGACGTCCGGTCGAGTGCGCCGCTGACGGTCATGGACCGGCCGAGCCTCTTTTCGACCGTGACGCCTGCCCCGACCGTGCGAAAGCCGTTGATGCCGCTTGCCCGCCCGACCAGCGCCATGCGGCTCGGGCCATGCGACAGACGGACCGACTGGCTGGCATCGACGCCACACCATTCTCCCGATGCCCCGTCATAACGCACGCCGTAGCTGCTGCGCCGCTCGATATCGATCGTCGGCGTCGCGATCTCCTTTTCGTAATAGTTCATGGTGATCCCGGCACTGCCCGTATGGCCGTCGAGATCGACACCGACGCCGCGGTTCAGTTGATAGGCGGGGGTCTGGATCTCTTCGGCGGTGAAGTTGCTCCAGAACTTGATCGGCGTATCGACCGGCGTGCCGCTCGTCGTCGTATCGACGCCCATCGAGATGCCGGCCTCTGTCTCGATCCGGGTCGGCAGCTTCAGCCCAAGCTTGACCGAATAACTGGTCTCGGAATTGCGGGTCGGCTTCCAGATCAGCGGCCTATCCTCCGCAAGCCCCGGACCTGCCGTCAAGAAACACGCAAGCGCCAGAGCCGCGCCGGCGGATAATATCCTGTTCATATCAAATCCCCACTCGCAGTGGTCAAAGACAATGCAAGGTGTCCGGGCTTTCGAATTGCCCGGAAAAGAACTGTTTCAATGTTTTGAAGGCGTTTACCGAGGCCTTGGGCCAGGTCGCCGGTCTGCCTCTCGCTCGCATGAACGCAAAGGAACTGACGAAACCCATGATACGAAACAATGCGGCCGTTCCGAATCCCCAATGCGGCAAGATTAGGGTTTCCGGCAGCGCCGGGTTTTGCGCGAGGCAGCGGTTCAGGCGTTACTCAAAACGCTCGTCTATGTGCTCTACCGATGCCGATATGACATTATCGATGATGACGTGGGACAGAAGCGTCGGGCCTACGGCCCAAAGAGCGCGCATGTGGTCGGTATCCTCATGCCGGCGATGCGCCTCCTCACTGGTGAAGGCCTCCGCGAGCAAAATCTTGTCGGGATGATCCGGCATCGGGACCAGTTCGATATAGAAACAATCGGGATCCAGCCGGCTTTTCTTCAGATGATCCCGCGCCGCTTCCAGATATTCCTCGCGCTTGCCGGGCTTGGTTATGAAAAATCCGATGATGCATTTCATCTTCCCCTCCCACGGTAGAGCCGCGCCGGCGACGATGGATGGCCAGAGACATGGAGGCTTAGAGTATAGGACACAGAGCTTAGGAACAAATCGCCTGACATCGCGTTGCACGCGGCATCGTATCAAGCGGAGAGCGAACAGATGAACCTCAAGCTCGCAATGGGCGTGGCGCTTAGCCTTATCTGCACGCCGATGGTGGCAGAAGCCCGCTCGGATTTGCACCTCTACGGAGCAATTCCTGTGGAAAGCAGCCCTCAGCTGATGCGGGCATACAACAAGGCGCTAGCGCGATGCCTCCCTGAAGCGGGCCTGCTGGAGGCTGGTGCAATCGCCGAGATAAGTCTGCCCGCGGTGCGGTTGCGGGGTTGTTTGTATCGCAATGGCTTTTTCTACCGCGGAGTCTATGCCTATCCGGTAGGCAAGGCTGTTCGCTATGTCAGGTAGTCGGGCGGATCAGTCCGAGATGATTGACTGCCATGCGGAAGACGTCGAGGCTGGCAGAAGAAAAGGAGTGCCCCGGTCCCATATCCGGCGAAGCCCTATCTTTCCCCGGAATAGATGAAATTAAGTTCAGCACGCGCGGGAGGCAGGGGTTGCCCAAACCTGCTATTGCAATAAAAATCAACGATTTCATATAGTTATATGGCGACCCCTGCAGGACTCGAACCTGCGACCTGCTGCTTAGAAGGCAGCTGCTCTATCCAGTTGAGCTAAGGGGCCGATCTCGGCTGCAGCGCCCGGGAGAGCCCGAGCGGCGAAAAAATCAATGCGTCCAGGGCTGGGTGCGGCTGAAGCGGAAATTGTCGGTGTAGGACACGATCTGGCGATTCGGATCCTTCGGCTGGATGACGCGGTATTCGATGCCTTCGCGCTTGGCATAGGCTTCCGCCAGTTCCTGGCTTTCGAAAGTCAGGCGAATCTGCTGCTTCATGTCGCCGGAGGACGTGTAGCCGAGGATCGGATCGATGCGACGCGGCTGTTCCTGGTCGAATTCCAGCACCCAGAGATGGGTCTTGGCCTTGCCGGACTGCATGGCGGTCTTTGCGGGACGATAGATCTTGGCGGCCATTCCTGTAACGCTCCATGGAATGAAACGGATGAGGAGCCTCACCTGAAAGCGTTGGTCGGAGTGGAGAGATCTGAACTCCCGACCCTCTGGTCCCAAACCAGATGCGCTACCAGACTGCGCTACACTCCGTTCCTACGTTGGTTGCGAGATACACGGTTCCCCCTTGTGCCGCAACAGCAAAATGGAACCGCGGCGATGCTAAATCACACGGGCCGAGGATAACCGCCGGGGATCACCACTGATTGCCGATGCGCTTGCTGATGACCTTGTCGCCCACCTTGATACCGAGCGACTTCGAGCGGCCGGCATTGAGCTCCAGCACGAATTTCACCGGCCCGCGCGAATCGATGACGTCGCGCGAATAGGGCACGGCATTCTCACGGATATGCGAGATCGTGCCGTCGCCCTGGATGAACAGCATGTCGAGGGGCAGGATGGTGTTCTCCATCCACATGGAAACCGGCCGCGGCATGCCGAAGTCGAAGAGCATGCCGGCATCCGGCGCCATCACCTTGCGGTACATCAGCCCCGCTCGCGCTGCGCGTCGGTGAAAGCGAGTTCGATCGTGAACTTGTAGGTCTGGCCGGCGGCAGTCTTGATCGACAGCTCATCGCGCGGGAAACTCACCTCCTGCGCAACTGCACCACCTGCCAGGATGAGAAAAAGCGCCGCAAGGGCGCTTTTGAGAAAGGACGGAAACGAGATACGCATCAGTGCGACCGGCTCACGGGATTGGGATTGTCGGGATGGATTTCCGCCGCCATCAGGCCCTTGTCACCCGGCCCGAAACGCACCAGCACGACCTGGCCGGGGCGCAGTTCGGTGAGGCCGAAGCGGCGCAGCGTCTCCATATGGACGAAAATGTCCTCTGTCCCCTCGCCGCGCGTCAGGAAGCCGAAACCCTTGGTACGGTTGAACCACTTCACCAGAGCCCGTTCCAGGCCGCTTGTCGCGGTTACCTGAACGTGAGTTCGCACCGGCGGGAGATCCGAGGGGTGGACGGCGGTCGATTGATCCATGGACAGGATGCGGAACGCCTGGTAGCCGCGATCCCGCTTCTGGATCATCGCGACGATGCGCGTGCCTTCCAGGATGGTCTGGTACCCGTCGCGGCGAAGGCAGGTGACGTGCAGAAGCACATCCTGCATGCCGTTGTCGGGGACAATGAAGCCGAACCCCTTCGCCACGTCGAACCATTTGACGACGCCAGTGATTTCGATCAGCTCGACCGGCTCGCCCGGGAGCTCTTCGAAACTGCCAACGTCCTTCGATGACATTCTGTCTGCCATATCCTGTCGGCCCCTCGGTTACGCGTTACGACGTGACGATCACTGATTCTTAGAGGATAGATTAACATCCTGCTAACCATAGAGCGCAAGTCCCTGCCTTGGCTTTATCCACCTTCATCTCTATCTAGAGTGGCTTGCTCCAGGCTGGTGTCTGCGCCATATCCAGCACGGACCCGTACGGGGTTTATCGGCGACTGGATTTGTCGGAGGGAGACACCATAATGCGTTATCTTCATACCATGGTCCGGGTGAAAGACCTGGACGCTTCGCTTCATTTCTACACCACCGTTTTCGGCCTCAAGGAGATCCGTCGCATCGACAACGAGAAGGGCCGTTTCACGCTGGTCTTCCTTGCCGCTCCTGACGACCTCACCGACGCCAAGGAGGTTCTGGCCCCTGCGTCGAACTGACCTATAACTGGGACACCGAGGATTATACCGGCGGCCGCAACTTTGGTCACCTCGCCTATGAGGTCGATAACATCTACGATTTCTGCCAGCATCTTTCGGACAATGGCATCACCATCAATCGTCCGCCGCGCGAAGGCCGGATGGCCTTTGTCCGCTCGCCGGACGGCATTTCGATCGAGCTCCTCCAGAAGGGCGACAACCTTCCCGTCGCCGAACCCTGGGCTTCTGCACCGAATATCGGCAGCTGGTAAGATTTTTCAACGCGGCGGTCGCCTTTTCCTCAACCGCCGCGTTCTTTCGCGCAAGCTTGCGCCAAGCTAACCTCGTCACGGCCCGCCTGCCCCAGGCGGCTTGTCCATACCGCTCTTCCGCGAGATGCTCGCACACGATGATCGCGACATGACGTCCGCGAGACGAGTTGACGGGGCACATCTTGCCGAAAAAGCCATTCCTTCGTTCGAATGTCCGCATGACGCTGGCGATCGCCTGCCTTTCCGCGTTGACACTTGGCGGCTGCACCACCACGAAAAAGACGGCTGACGCCACGACGCCCGCGCCGCGCACCACGGTGCCGGCCAGCGCCAAGGGCATGCTTGCCAAGGGCGGAACCACCGCTTCCAACCGTCATGTCGATCCGGCGATGTCCAAGGCGTCGGCGCAGCAGACCCAGACCTCGGCCGTGCCGGCTGCCGTCCCCACTGCGGAAAATACCTTCCCGCCGGCTCCTGCCGCGCCGCAGCAGACCTCTATTGCCGGTCTTGCGACGCAGCCGACCGGCGTGCGGGCCGATAGCGGCACGATCTTTTCATCGAACCCGCCGATGGCCGCAGCCGCCCCATCCGGCAACGGCCCGGTTCCGGCCAATCTGCCGAGACGGAATTTCAACGCGACCACCGCAAGCGTCTACAGCGCGCAGCAGGCGGTGCCTGCGGCCGCCTGCGGGGCCGACGCCCAAGGCAATCCTTTAAGCTGCTGATTCGACGCGATTTTCGTTCCGGTGGCCGATGTCGGGAGGGCCGTCATTTTTTGTAAAAAAGATGACTTTGGCGCTTGCGGGAAAGAAATCCCCTCTCTATAAGAGCGCCACGAAGCGCAGGCGCCCTTCGTCTATCGGTTAGGACACCAGATTTTCATTCTGGGAAGAGGGGTTCGACTCCCTAGGGCGTGCCACTTCCACCTCCCCCAAGCTTTTGTTTTTGTTCCTGTATCCAGCTTTCGCGCGCCGTTTTGCGACCGCGTGATTTTTTGCGTTCGCAAGCGCCTAAAAATGCAATTTTACGCTTGCGGGATACAAACACCCTGACTATAAGGGCGCCACCACGAAGCGCACGCGCCCTTCGTCTATCGGTTAGGACACCAGATTTTCATTCTGGGAAGAGGGGTTCGACTCCCCTAGGGCGTGCCACTTCCTCTCTCCGCAAAAGCGGATTCTTTCCCAAAATCGAATGCTTCCTACGGCGCCTTCACGGCGTCCAGCAGGCGAAGCTGCATCCGGCGCGTACCCTGCCATTGGTCAGCGCTGAGGCAGCCGGCGGCGTGGATCTGCGCGCCCCTGGAATTCAGCAGCATGTTGCCGAGCGGGGTTTCGGCGGCCCGGAAGGCGATGCCTTCGAGCCGGGAGCCGTCAGCCGCCTCGAGCGTCACCTTGATATGCGCGGTACCGACAAGGCGGGCATCCTTCAGCCGGTGCGCGGGTATGGCAAAGACCGGCTGTGAATGGCCCGAGCCATAGGGGCCTGCCTGTTCGAGTTGGTCGAAGAGTTCGAGCGTCGCACCGGAAGCCGAAAGCGCGCCGTCGATCTTCAGCAAGTGATTGGCGACCAGTGCCGGCACGCCCTCACCCGCCATCTCCTCGAAGAAGGCGCGCAGGCGGCCGAGATTGCTACGCTCGACGGTCAGGCCCGCCGCCATGGCGTGGCCGCCGCCCTTGACGAGCAGGCCGGTATCCACCGCTGCGCGGACCATGCGGCCCATGTCGAAACCGTTGATCGAGCGGCCGGAGCCGGTACCCTTGCCCGAGGGTCGAAGGCGATCGCGAAGGCCGGCCGCTTGAATTTTTCCTTCAGCCGCGCCGCGATCAGCCCGACGATGCCCGGGTGCCACTTGTCGCGCGCCGTGACGATGACGTTTGCGCCCTCGCCGGTGCCGTATTCGGCAAGCACTTCGGCCTCCGCCTCGGCGAGCATGGCTGCCTCCATGGCCTGTCGTTCGCGGTTGAGGTCGTCCAGCCGGCCAGCGATTTCCTCGGCCTCGATCGGATCCTCGATGGTCAGCAGTCGGCTGCCGAGCGCCGCATCGCCGATGCGACCGCCGGCATTGATGCGCGGGCCGATCAGGAAGCCGAAATGATAGGGCGTCACCGGGCCGCCGAGGCCCGCCTTGCGGAACAGCGCCGCAAGCCCGGCATTGCCCATGTGGCGGGCTGCCAGCAGCCCCTTGACCACATAGGCGCGATTGAGCCCCTTCAGCGGCACCACGTCACAGACGGTCGCCAGCGCGACGATATCGAGCCAGGCGAGCAGGTCGAGTGATTTGGCGCGCGGATCGCCGATCTGGCGCATGTGGCGCGCGGCCGCGACCAGAACCAGGAAAACGACGCCCGCCGCGCAGAGATGCCCCTGGCCGGAGAGATCGTCCTCGCGATTCGGATTGACGAGCGCGAGGCACGGCGGCAGTTCGTGGCCGAGCTGGTGGTGGTCGATGACCACGACGTCGCAGCCCTCTTCGCGGGCGGCGGCGAGAGCGTCATGGCTGGTGGAGCCGCAATCGACCGTGACGATGAGGCCTGCCCCATTGGCGATCAGCTGGCGGATTGCCGTCGGGTTGGGGCCGTAACCTTCGAAGATACGGTCCGGAATATAAATTTCAGCCTCGACACCGAAATGGCGGAGAAACCGGTAGAGCAGCGCCGAAGAGGATGCGCCATCGACGTCGTAATCGCCGAAGATCGCCACCTTTTCCTGCCTGGCGATCGCATCGGCGAGCCGCAGCACCGCCTTTTCGCAATCGGTGAGCGTGTAGGGGTCCGGCATCAGCGAACGGATCGTGGGGTCGAGAAAAGCCGGGGCGTCGTCGAGCGTAACGCCGCGGCCGGCGAGCACGCGGGCGACGAGATCGGGAATGCCATGGATCTGGGCGATTGCCAGCGCCCGGTTCTGCGCCGCCTGGTCGAGACGCGAGACCCAGCGCTGATCGCCCGCGGAGCGTTCGACGCCGAGAAATGCCCGCGGGACGGGATCAACCGTTTCCACTATCGACGAAAGCGCGGAGAAAATTCTGGTCATGGGATGTTTCTAGCGTATCGCGAGTGCGAGAGGAATCGTTTTGACGGGATCACCGGATGGATCGGGCCATCTTCCGCTTGGCCGTCGGTCAAAACATCGACCAGACGAATGCCGCGCCGCTGATGCCGGCGGCCGCGGCGAAGAACGCCAGCAGGAGAGCAAAACTGCGCCGGCCTTCAAAATCGTCGTCGCTCGCCTGGTCGTTGGCGTGGACGAGATGCGCGGACCGGGAGCCGTGGGGCTTGGGGACGACATCGCCGAGTTGCAGCCGGTATCCCTTGTTCCGCTTGTTCACTTTCCGCGTATTGATGGCCCGCATCTTCATGGCGATCGCGCAAGCGCCTCCTCGACGGTAGTTGCCGGCGGCAATCTACGTCTGAAGATCCCCGAGCGGCCAGCCGGGGAGCCATTGTGGCATTCGTTTTCGCAGACGTTCTGGAAAGGTTCCGGAATTTCCCACAGGAAACAGCGGGAACCGTTCGAACCCCGTGCGTTTTCAGAAGGCCTTGGGCCGCTCGATGCGAATCACCTGGGGTTCGCCGACGAGATAGCTTTCGGCCTTGATCGCATCGACCGCCTTGCGCACCGAATCCTCGGTGGTCGCGTGGGTAACGAGGATGATGGTCTTCGGCGTGTCGGCCACGGCATCCGGCTTCGCGCGCTGCATGATCGATTCCAGCGAGATGCCGTTTTCGGCCATGCGGGCGGCGATGCTGGCGAAGACGCCGGTGCGGTCGGCAACCGTCAGGCGGATGAAATAACCGCCCTCGTGGCTTTGCATGCGGGCGCGCTTGTAGGGTGCCAGGGCCGCGGCCGGCGTGCCGAGAACCGGAACCCGCTGGGCGCCCGGGCTGCTCTTGGCGATGTCGGCGATATCGCCGAGAACGGAGGACGCGGTCGCATTGCCGCCGGCGCCGGGGCCAACCATCAGCAATTCGCCGAGGATATCGGATTCGATCGCCACCGCGTTGGTGACGCCATCAACCTGGGCGATGACCGAATCATGCGGCACCATGGTCGGATGCACGCGTTGCTCGATGCCGCTGTCGGTCTGCTGGGCGACGCCGAGCAGCTTGATGCGATAGCCGAGGTCGGCCGCCGCATGGATGTCCTCGATCGAGATATTGCTGATGCCTTCGAGATAGATCTCGTCGGCGGCGATCTGCGTGCCGAAGGCGAGCGTCGTCAGGATGGCGAGCTTGTGGGCCGTGTCGTTGCCCTCGATATCGAAGGCCGGGTCGGCCTCGGCATAACCGAGCCGCTGGGCTTCCTTGAGGCAATCGGCAAACGACAGGCCTTCCTTCTCCATCCGGGTCAGGATGTAGTTGCAGGTGCCGTTCATGATGCCGTAGACGCGCGAAACGGTATTGCCGGTCAGCGACTCGCGAAGCGCCTTGATGACCGGTATGCCGCCTGCGACGGCCGCTTCGAAATTGAGGAGGACGCTCTTTTCTTCGGCGATCTTGGCAAGCTCGACGCCGGAAGCGGCAAGCAGCGCCTTGTTGGCCGTCACCACATGGAGACCACGGGTGAGCGCTGCCCGCACGGAATTGGCGGCAGCGCCCTCGGCGCCGCCGATCAATTCCACGAAGACGTCGATATCGGCTTCAGCGGCCAGCTTTTCGGGCGTGTCGAACCAGGCGATGCCGGAAATATCGATGCCGCGGTCGCGGGACCTGTCGCGTGCGGTGACCGCCGTGATCTCGATCGCACGGCCGCAGGTGGTGGCCAATTCGTTCGCACGGCTCTGGATGATCCGAACGAGCGAGGCACCCACAGTGCCGAGACCCGCAATGCCGACTTTGAGGGCGTCTGCCATGCTATTCTTCCTGATTGCCTGGGAGGTGGCGGCCCAGGCGGGCCGCCGGAAATGCTGGTCCGATCAGCGGCGCGTATTGAGCGAGATGACGTTGTGCATCGTCTCGTCCGCGGTCGACAGGAACTTCTTGATGTTGCGGGCCGCCTGACGGATGCGGTGCTCGTTCTCGACGAGCGCCAGACGCACGTAGTCGTCGCCCATCTCGCCGAAGCCGATGCCAGGGGCGACGGCGACGTCGGCCTTCTCGACGAGGAGCTTCGAGAATTCGAGGCTGCCGAGATGGCGGAACTTTTCCGGGATTTTTGCCCAGGCGAACATGGTGGCTGCCGGCGGCGGCACTTCGAAACCGGCCTTGCCGAACGAATCCACCATCACGTCGCGGCGGCGCTTGTAGACATTGCGGACTTCCGTGATGTCGGAACCGTCACCGTTGAGCGCATGGGTCGCCGCGACCTGGATCGGCGTGAAGGCGCCGTAGTCGAGATAGGATTTAACCCGGGTCAGCGCCGAGATCAGCCGCTCGTTGCCGACCGCAAAGCCCATGCGCCAGCCGGGCATGGAGAAGGTCTTCGACATAGAGGTGAATTCGACCGCGATATCCATCGCGCCCGGAACCTGCAGAACGGACGGTGGCGGTTCGCCTTCGAAATAGATCTCCGAATAGGCAAGGTCCGACAGCACGATGATGTCGTGCTTTCTGGCAAAGCTCACCACTTCCTTATAGAAGTCCAGCGAAGCGACATGCGCCGTCGGGTTGGACGGGTAATTGATGATCAGCGCCAGCGGCTTCGGGATCGAATGTTTCACCGCCCGTTCGAGGGGCGGGAAGAAGCTGTCGTCCGGCTCGACATTCATCGAGCGGATCACGCCGCCTGCCATCAGGAAGCCGAAAGCATGGATCGGATAGGTCGGGTTCGGGCACAGGATGACATCGCCCGGTGCGGTGATCGCCTGCGCCATGTTGGCGAAGCCTTCCTTGGAACCCAAAGTCGCAACGACCTGGGTGTCCGGGTTGAGCTTCACGCCGAAACGGCGGGCATAATAGGCGGCCTGAGCGCGGCGCAGACCGGGAATGCCCTTGGACGACGAATAACGGTGAGTGCGCGGGTCCTGGACCACTTCGCACAGCTTGTCCACGATCGCCTTCGGGGTCGGAAGGTCGGGATTGCCCATGCCGAGATCGATAATGTCCGCGCCACCCGCTCGCGCGCTGGCCTTCAAACGGTTGACCTGTTCGAAGACGTATGGCGGCAGGCGTCGGACTTTATGAAACTCTTCCATCTTTCTCCCCGTGGAGGGCGCGCAACGTCAAGCGCGACGCGCCGGTGTCGCATGATTGGCGATTTTTTGCTTTGCGACCAAAAGCGCCGAAACGCAAGTGCTATTTGCCGATATGAGGTCGGCCGGACTACTTGGCGATATGGGCCAGCGCATCCTTGCCATGATCGGCGGCGAGCTTGCGGTATTCGGCAACCCGACGCTGGTATTCGGCTTCCGAGATCGAGCCCGACCGGCGCTGGCGGGCGAGCGACGCAAGGCGCGGCTCGGCCTTGTTGTAATCCTCGTCCTCGATCTGCTCGGCGGCAGCGCGGAGCGTCGGATCGAAGCTCGGATAGGTTCCGGTGTTGCGCCGGGTGACCGGACCGGGTGGCGGCGCGGTCTTGGTCTGGACGATCACGGCCGGTGGCGCGGTGTTCGGAATACCGTCATCCAGCGCAAAAGTGTTGCTGTTGCAGCCGGCCAGCAGAGAAAGCGCGCCAAGACCGATGAAAACCGGTAAGCTGCCGATCCGATGCCTCAGTTTTTCCATTTCCGTAACCCAGTTTCCGTCATCGACCAAATGCACCTGAAAGCGCCGATCGCTGGCACTTGTATTCGCTTTCAGGCACAATGTACAAACGAAAACAACTAACAATCTGTGGGGAGGCGGTGCGTGGCGGAAAAGACCGAGGATAAGGGGCAGGCCGGCCAGGAATTTCCCGGATTCGATCCCAAATCGGTCGAGGCCTATGTGGTCAAGGACCCGCAGGCGCTCGCCATGAATTTCGCCCGCGCGCTGGAAAACCTCGGCAAGGCGGCATCGGAATGGCTCGGGCCCCGCGAACGGGGAGAGATCGCCGATTCGGTCGCAGACCCGGTGACGGACCTCGTAAAGACCCTTTCGAAGGTGACCGAATACTGGATTTCCGATCCGAAGCGGACGCTCGAGGCGCAGACCCTGCTTTTCTCCAGCTATATCGGCATCTGGACGCGGACGCTCGGCCAGTTTTCGGGACAGCCGGTTGCTCCCGAAGCCGATGCCCTGCCGAAGGACAAACGTTTCGCCGACGATGACTGGATGAAGAACCCGTTCTTCGCCCTGCTGCGGCAACTCTATCTCGTTACCGCCTCGTGGGCCGACAAGCTGGTCAACGAAGCCGAGGGGCTGGACGAGCACACTCGCCACAAGGCGGGCTTCTATGTGAAGCAGATCACCGCTGCCCTTTCGCCGGTCAATTTCGCCCTCACCAATCCGGAAGTCTATCGCCAGACCGTCGCCAGCAACGGCGCCAATCTGGTGGCCGGCATGAAGATGTTCGCCGAGGATATTGCCGCCGGCGGCGGTGACCTCAGGCTGCGCCAGACCGATGCGACCAAGTTCGCGATCGGCCGCAACATGGCGTTGACGCCGGGCAAGGTGATCGCCCAGAGCGAGGTTTGCGAAGTCATCCAGTACGAACCCTCGACCGAAACGGTGCTGAAGCGCCCTCTCCTCATCTGCCCGCCCTGGATCAACAAATTCTACATTCTGGACCTCAACCCGCAGAAGAGCTTCATCAAGTGGTGCGTCGATCGGGGCCACACGGTGTTCGTGATCTCCTGGGTCAATCCCGACGAGCGGCATGCGAAAAAGGACTGGGAGTCCTACATGCGCGAAGGCATAGACTTCGCGCTGACGACCATCGAGAAGGCGACCGGCGAAAAACAGGTCAAC
This sequence comes from Neorhizobium sp. EC2-8, assembly GCA_045291535.1. Lineage (GTDB taxonomy): Bacteria > Pseudomonadota > Alphaproteobacteria > Rhizobiales > Rhizobiaceae > Neorhizobium. The sequence continues at coordinate 1,311,338 of CP147996.1, forward strand.
GCGATCGGCTATTGCGTCGGCGGGACCCTGCTTGCCGCAACCCTTGCCTATCATGCGCAGCAGAAGAACAGCCGGATCGCTTCCGCGACCTTTCTCACCACCCAGGTGGATTTCACCTATGCGGGCGATCTCAAGGTGTTCGTCGACGAGGAGCAGATTTCGGCGATCGAGAAGCAGATGAACTCGGTGGGTTATCTCGACGGGTCGAAGATGGCGACCGCCTTCAACATGCTGCGCGCCTCGGAGTTGATCTGGCCCTATGTGGTCAGCAACTACCTGAAGGGCCAGGAGCCCATGCCCTTCGACCTTCTCTACTGGAATTCCGACAGTACCCGCATGGCTGCCGCCAACCACGCCTACTACCTGCGCAACTGCTACCTCGACAACAACCTGAGCAAGGGCGAGATGAAGCTGGCCGGCAAGACGATTTCGCTGCAGGACATCAAGATCCCGGTCTACAATCTCGCCACTCGCGAAGACCATATCGCGCCGCCGAAATCCGTCTTCATGGGCTCCTCGCTGTTCGGGGGACCGGTGGATTTCGTGGTGACCGGTTCGGGTCATATCGCCGGCGTCGTCAATCCGCCCGACAAACAGAAATACCAGTACTGGACCGGCGGCAAGGCCGAGGGTCAATACGAGGAATGGATGACAGGTGCCGAAGAACACAAGGGATCCTGGTGGCCGCACTGGCATGCCTGGGCCGAAGCCAAGGACGACAGCCGCGTGCCGGCCCGCAAGCCAGGCGGCAAGGCGTTGAACGCGATTGCCGATGCGCCCGGCACCTATGTGCTGGAACGTATCTGATCCTGTTCGCAGATGCGCTTCGGTCCCCCGCTGGTCCCCGCGACCCTTTTCCAACGCTACAAGCGTTTCCTGTTCGACGCAGTGCTGGAGGACGGCACGCCGTTTACCGGCTCCTGCCCGAATACCGGCTCGATGCGGGGGCTGACGGCACCAGGCTCGAAAATCTGGGTGTCGCTGCATGACAGCCCGACCCGCAAATACCGGCACATGTTCGAGATGGTCGAAGTGGACGGCGAGCGCATCGGCATCAATACCGGCCTGCCGAACCGGCTGGCGGAAGAAGCGATCCGCGCCGGTCTGATCCCCAGCCTCGGCGGCTACGAGACGATGCTGCGCGAACAGCGCTACGGCCGCAATTCGCGCATCGACTTGCTGCTTCTGGGCGGCGACCTGCCGAATGCCTATGTGGAGGTGAAGAACGTCCACTTCTGCCGCGAGCCGGGGCTGGCGGAATTTCCCGACACGGTCACCAAGCGCGGCGCCAAACATCTGGAGGAGCTCGGCGACATGGCGGAGGCGGGTCACCGGGCAGTGATGATCTACCTCATCCAGCGACACGACTGCACGCGTTTCCGCATCTGCGCCGACCTCGACCCGTTCTACGCACTCGCCTTCGAGCGCGCCAGGGCGCGCGGCGTCGAGGCCTATGCCATCCGTTGTCGCGTTTCGCCGGAGGAAATCGCGCCGGCGGGGCTGATCGTGATGGACGAACCGGGCTCGGCTGCTTTATGAACGGAGAGATTGCGAGAGAAGAACCATGGTCAACTATATCGAGGCGGTTTCCGCCCCCTGAAGAATACGGGCGCGATCCGGCTCTATACCCAGGAAGACTTTGCCGGCATGCGCAAGGCCTGCCTGCTGACGGCACGCTGCCTCGACGAGCTTGCGGCGATCGTCCAGCCCGGCGTCACCACCAATGCCATCGACCGCTTCGTCTTCGAGTTCGGCATGGACCATGGCGCGCTGCCGGCGACGCTGAACTATCGCGGTTACACGAAATCCTCCTGCACCTCGATCAACCACGTCGTCTGCCACGGCATTCCTGACGACAAGCCTCTGCGCGAAGGCGATATCGTCAATATCGACGTCACCTATATCCTCGATGGCTGGCATGGGGATTCGAGCCGCATGTATCCCGTCGGCCAGATCAAGCGTGCTTCGGAGCGCCTGCTCGAAGTCACCTATGAATGCCTGATGCGCGGCATCGAGGCGGTGCGTCCCGGCGCCCGCACCGGAGCGATCGGCGAAGCGATCCAGACTTACGCGGAAGCGGAACGCTGCTCGGTGGTGCGCGATTTCTGCGGCCACGGCGTCGGCCGGCTTTTCCACGACTCTCCGAACATCCTGCATTACGGCCGCGCCGATGAAGGCCCGGAAATGAAGGAAGGGATGATCTTCACCATCGAGCCGATGATCAATCTCGGCAAGCCGCATGTGAAGGTGCTGTCCGACGGCTGGACCGCGGTGACCCGCGACCGGTCACTGTCGGCCCAATACGAACATGCGATCGGCGTCACCGCCACCGGCTGCGAGATCTTCACGCTCTCGCCGGGAGGTTTTGACCGGCCCGGCCTGCCGCCGCTTTCGAGGTAACGGATGGCAAACCGCTCCGCTCCTCCGCCGGACGAACAATCGTCCCTCCTCGAGGACGAGCGCGGCTTTTTCGCCGAACAGCTGACCAAGCCGAAAGCCATCAAGAAACCGACACCGACGGACGACGAGGAACCGGCGGCGCATTACCATGGCCACCGCGAGCGGCTCAAGACCAAGTATCGCGAACATGGCGATACCGGGCTCGCGGACTACGAGATCCTCGAACTCCTGTTGTTTCGCTCGATTCCACGCCGCGACACCAAGCCGCTTGCCAAGGCGCTGATCGCCCGGTTCAGCACGCTTGCCGGCGTCCTCGGGGCACCGCTCGCATTGCTGCAGGAGGTCAAGGGTGTCGGCGAGGCGGTGGCGCTCGACCTGAAACTCGTGGCGACCGTCGGCCAACGGATGCTGAAAAGCGAACTGCGCGGCAAGCAGGTCCTGTCATCCTGGTCGTCGGTGATCGATTACTGCCATGCGGTGATGGCCTACGAGCCGCGCGAGCAGTTCCGCATCCTCTTCCTCGACAAGCGCAATGCGCTGATCGCCGACGAGGTGCAGGGCCACGGAACCGTGGATCACACGCCGGTCTATCCGCGTGAAGTGGTGCGCCGGGCCCTGGAACTGTCGGCAACCGCGATCATCCTCGTCCACAATCATCCGAGCGGCGATCCGACACCATCGCGCGCCGATATCGACATGACGAAGACGATCATCGACACCGCAAAGCCTCTCGGCATCACGGTGCACGACCACATCATCGTCGGCAAGGACGGTCATGTCAGCCTGAAGGGTCTCAGGCTGATCTGAGCTATCGCGGCCTCAGGCGGCGAAATAGGCTTCACGATCGAGATCGGCCAGGAGGCCCGCCTGCTCCGGCTTCCAACCCATCAGTTCGCGGGTCCTGGCGCTCGAAGTCGGTGCATCCAAGCCCGCAAAACCGGCAAACCAGCCGAAGTAGTCCCTAACATCATCGGTCTTGCCGACGACCGGAATGCCGAGGCGGCGACCGATCACCTCGGCAATGGATTTGAGCGGAACGCCCTGTTCGTCGGTCGCGTGGTAGCGGGCTCCCCTTGCGCCCTTTTCGAGCACGAGGCGGTAAAGACGGGCAGCGTCGAAGCGGTGCACGCCCGGCCACTGATTGAGGCCCTCGCCGATATAGGCGGCGCTGCCCTTCTGCCTTGCGAGGTCTATCAACATCGGCACGAAACCGTGGTCGCCGTCGCCATGAACGGAGGGGCAAGCCGGACGACAGACACGCGAACACCTCGCGCCGCCACCGCATCCGCGGCGGCTTCCGAGGCCCGGGGATAGGCGTCCGATACGGCCGGCGCCTTGTCGTCCTCGGTGGCAGTCCGGCCGGAGGCCAGATGCGCGACGCCGGACGTCACGACCAACGGTCGGTCCGAACCCGCAAGCTCCTCACCCATCGCTTCGATCGCCCGACGATCGGTCTCACAGTTTTCCTTGAACCGGGAAAAATCATGATTGAATCCGGTGTGGATGACGCCATCGGCGGCAGCTGCACCGCGACGCAGGCTGTCGATATCCTCCAGGCTGCCCCGGTGGACCTCGGCGCCGGCGGCGGAAAGCGATGCGGCGCCGGCTTCGGATCGCGCAAGCCCGAGAACCTGATGGCCGCCGGCCATCAGGCTCGCGAACAACGGCAGTACCCACGAAACCTGTTGCACCCGTTACAAAGACACGCATATGAAAAACCTCATTCCATGAAAGACGGGCTCTTACTGCGCTCAAGACTTTCGCGTTAAAAGTCGTGACCTTATACCGGTATCGGGACTAACAGGCTGAACATGGTGCCAGTCCAGGACGACAACCCGTTGGGAAATTATCTGAAGGACCGGCGCGCGAAGCTCGATCCCGCCGCCTTTGGAATCTCCACCACGCGCCGGCGCACCCCGGGCCTCAGGCGCGAGGAAGTGGCGCAGCGCGCCAATGTCAGCGCCACCTGGTACACCTGGCTGGAACAGGGCCGCGGCGGCGCACCGTCCGCGGACGTGCTGGACCGGCTCGCCAGGGCGCTGTCGCTGAACGACGCCGAGCGCGAGCATCTGTTCCTGCTGGCGCAGCACCGGCCGCCCGAGATGCGTTTCCGGTCCTTCGAGCCGATCACCCCGCAGCTTCAGCGCGTGCTCGATGCGATGACCTACAGTCCAGCCGTGGTGCGCACGCCCCTCTGGGACGTGGTCGCGTGGAACAGGGCGGCAGCGATCGTCATGACCGATTATGCGAGCCTGCCGCCGGAAGAACGCAACGTCCTGAAGCTGATCTTCTGCAACGACCGAGTTCGCGGCCATATGGTGAATTGGGAGCGCGACGCGCGGTATGCCGTGGCCGCCTTCCGGGCGGAGACCGCACGCATCGGCGCGCCTGACGCGGTCCAGGCGATGGTCGGGGATCTCCGCCGCGCGAGCCCGGATTTCGAAGCCATCTGGCGCGACTACGATATCCAGAATTACGGCCAGGGCCTCAAGCATTTCCGCCATGAAACTGCGGGCGACCTGATGCTCGAATATTCGTCCTTTACGGTCGATGGCCGTCCGGATCTCGGCATCGTCGTCTTCACGCCGGCAACGGCCCAGGACGTAGAAAGAATAAAGCTGCTGATCGAAGACGAAAGACCGGCGAGTTAGGCAGCATCGCCGCTTTCAGGGAATAACCCGTAAATTCCTCCTCCTCGGTCTCTCCCGGGGATCTCCCGGGTCGGCTGCCCGGAAAGGACGAACAGCCGCTGTTTTATCACGCCACCTGCACCATGTGGCCCTCCGACACCTCGCGATATTCCCGCGCCGGCGGCTTGAAACCCATCGGGCGAACCGGGCTCTTCAGCTCGTCGTTGGAAATGCCCCGGCGGATGCCGCGGCGGGCCGGATCCGGCACCGGAACGGCAGCCATCAGCTTTCTGGTATAGGGATGCTGCGGATTGTCGAAGACCGCGGCGCGCGGGCCGATCTCGACGATTTCGCCGAGATACATGACTGCGACGCGATGGCTGACGCGTTCCACCACCGCCATGTCATGGCTGATGAACAGGAAGGCGAGGTTCAAGCTCTGCTGCAGGTCTAGGAGAAGGTTGCAGACCTGCGCCTTGATCGACACGTCGAGCGCCGAAACGCTTTCGTCGGCGACGATCACCTTCGGATCGAGCGACAGAGCACGGGCGATCGCGATGCGCTGGCGCTGTCCGCCCGAGAATTCGTGCGGGTAACGGCCGGCCATGTCCGGCGAAAGGCCGACCTTGCGGAGCAGGTCCGCAGTCTTCTCCTTTGCTTCCTTCGCATTGCCGAGCTTGTGCTTGACGAAGGGTTCGGAGATTGCGGCGCCGACCGTCATACGCGGGTTGAGCGACGAGAACGGGTCCTGGAAGATCATCTGGATGGTCTTGCGCATGTCGCGCAAGCCGGTCTGATCGAGGCGCAGGACGTCGTAACCGTCGAGCGCCACGTCGCCGCTGGTCGGCTCGATCAGCCGCATAATCGAGCGGCCGGTGGTCGACTTGCCGCAGCCGGATTCACCGACCAGTGACAAGGTCTCGCCCTGGAATAGGTCGAAGGAAATGTTCTCGACCGCGTGGACGGAACCCGTCTGGGTCGCGAACAGGCCGGAGCGGACGGCGAAGCGGGTGACGAGGTTCTTCACCGCCAGAACCGGGGTCTTGCGGGTATCGACCGTGCCGGCGACTTCCTTGGGCTCGGCAGTCTCGCCGGTGGCGATATCGACGACCGGGAAACGGGTCGGCCATTTGCGGTCCTGCATCGAACCCAAGCGCGGCACCGCCGAAAGAAGCGCGCGGGTATAGGGATGTTTGCCGCGGTGAAAAATTTCCTCGGTCGGGCCGCTTTCGACCGCCTCGCCGCGATACATGACGATGGTGCGGTCGGCGATCTCGGCGACCACGCCCATGTCATGGGTGATGAAGAGCACCGACATGCCCTCCTCTTCCTGCAGCACCTTGATCAAGTCGAGGATCTGTCCCTGAATGGTGACATCGAGTGCGGTGGTCGGTTCGTCCGCGATCAGCAGCCTCGGCTTCGAGGCCAAGGCCATGGCGATCATGACGCGCTGGCGCATGCCGCCCGAGAACTGGTGAGGATAATCGTCGAAACGTGCGCCGGCATTCGGGATGCGGACCTTTTCGAGGAGGCGCACGGTTTCCGCCCGCGCCTGAGACTTCGTCAATCCCTTGTGGCGCGTAAGCACTTCCGAAATCTGCCGCCCGATCGTGAAGATCGGGTTGAGCGAGGTCATCGGCTCCTGGAAGATCATCGCGGCATCATTGCCGCGCACGCCCCGCATCTCCTTTTCGGAGAGCGACAGGAGATCCCTGCCCGAGAGCATGACGCTGCCTTCGATGCGGCTGGTATTGGCGGTCAGAAGCCGCATGATCGACAGCGAGGTGACGCTCTTGCCGGAACCGGATTCACCGACGATCGCCACCGTCTCGCCGGGGTGCACATCGAAGGAGACGTTGCGGACGACGCTTTTCCACTCGCCATCGACCAGGAAGGATGTCGTCAGGTTCCTGACGGAAAGAACAGGTGTCTCGGTCATTGGGGTTTCCGTCATCGGGTCTTCCGTCATTGAGGCTTCCAGGGTGTGGCAAAGGAGGCCGACGCGCGGCCTTCCGCCTCGCGGGCGGCTTCCAGCTCGGCGATCTTCTGGTCGATGACCCGGCGATCGATCATGCCGTGCGGATTTTCGCGGGTCGGCATGGTTTCGGCGACATGCAGGAAACGTTCCTGCGCCACCGCGTAGAGCCGGCGCAACTCGCCGAGCGGATCGGTGTGGTCGTCGGCATTGATGCGCAGCCAGGGATAATCCTGGTCGCGATAGAGAACCAAGGCGGCGGATTGCTTGCCACGCTTGTCGCCGCCGGCTGCTTCACCGGCATCCATGGCGGCGAGCAGGCGTTCGGCAAGCGGCGCGCCCTCGGCCGTCTTTTGCTTGTAGATCCTGAGCGTCTCGGCGATCACCTGGGGACCGGCCAGCATGTTGCCGGCGACGGAGACGTTGTCGTCGACGAGATGGCCGGCCCAATCGACGCAGATCTCGCCGGTATAGGCGGCGTTGCGGCCTTGGGCGTCGATCAGATGGAACTGGCGCTGGCGGCGGCCGTCATCACGGGCGGTCAGCACCTCGATGATCTCTTCCGGCGATTTGCCCTCTTCCAGACGCTTCAGGCCGTCCGTGCCGTAGAGCGGGCTGACGAAGGCCTGGGTGGCGACAGCGCCCACCCTGCCCTTGATATGCGGCACCGCGGCGCCGACCGCGAAGAAGCGGCTGGCAACCGAGATACCGAAATGACCCGTTTCCGGATCGCGCGCGACGATAGACCAGGTCATGCCTTATCTCCCGACCGCATAGGCCTGCATCAGCCGCGGTGTTGCCGCAGCACGCAGCAAGCCGTCCGCGTCGCGGCGCGCGGCGGTCAGGCGGCCGACGCTCCAGGGATCGGCAACGGTGATCTGGTGGCCGCGGCTGCGCAGTTCGGCGAGTACGTCCGCGCCGATATTGCTTTCCACCATGATGTTTCCCGGCTGGCTGGTGCGCGGATAGAAGGAGCCGGGGAAATGCGTGGTGTGGAAGAGCGGCATGTCGATCGCGGCCTGCAGGTTCGGCTTGTGGTGGACGTAACGCAGGAAGAACGGCAGCTGCCACTGGTCCTGCTGGTCGCCGCCGGGCGTGCCGAACACCAGCGTCGGCCGGCCCTGATGCAGGGCGAGCGACGGTGTGAGTGTCGTGCGAGGACGTTTTCCCGGTTCGAGCGAGGTCGGCAGGCCGGGCTTCAGCCAGAACATCTGGGCACGGGAGTTCAGCGCAAAACCGAGGCCCGGCACGATCGGCGAGGACTGCAGCCAGCCGCCGGAGGGCGTGGTGGACACCATGTTGCCCCAGCGGTCGATGACGTCGATATGGACGGTGTCGCCGCGCTTTTCGGTGAGATGCGACATGGTCGGTTCGTAGACCGCGCCCTTGCCGCTGACTTCGGCGAGCATGCCCATGGTGAGGTCGAACTGGTGGTCGTAGCCGGGCACACGGCCGGGACGCAGTTCGAGCGAGGCTTGCTTGCCGATCAGCTTGCGGCGCTCGGCATTGTAGCCCTCCGAGAGAAGATATTCGGTCGGGATCTGCGCGAAATCCGGATCGCCGTAATAGACTTCGCGGTCGGCGAAGGCGAGCTTCATGGCCTCGACGACGACATGCACGAAATCCGGTCCGGCCGGATCCATCGCGGAAAGATCAAAGCCCTTCAGCAGCGCCAGCGACTGCAGCAGCACCGGCCCCTGCCCCCAGGCCGGCGTCTTGGCGACGGTCCAGTCGTGATAGTCGTATGTCTGCGGCGCCTCGACCGTCGCCTGCCAGTTGGCCATGTCGTCGGCGGTCAGCACGCCCTTGTGGCGGGCGCCGCTCGCATCCATGACTTCCGCCGTCGAAACATAGCGATCGATCGCCTCGGCCACGAAGCCACGATAGAAGGCGTCGCGGGCGGCCTCGATCTGGTTTTCGCGGCCGGTCCTGGCTTCGGCCTCAGAGATGAGGCGCTTCCAGGTATCGGCGAGAACAGGGTTTTGAAATTGCTCTGCGCCTCGGGAGCCACGCCGCCTGGCAACCAGGTGGCGTGGGAGGTCGGCCACTCGCTCTCGAAGAAGCTCGCCAGCCCCTTGATGGTGGCGGAAACGCGGGCGAGCACCGGGTGGCCGTGCTCGGCATAATAGATCGCCGGCTCCAACACGTCACGGACGCTCATCGTGCCGTAGTCGCGCAGCATCAGCATCCAACCGTCGAAGGCGCCGGGAATGACGGTCGCGAGCAGCCCGTCGCCGGGGATCAGCTTCAGGCCTTCCGACGTGTAGTGTTCGATGGTCGCGCCGGCCGGCGCGGGCCCTGCGCGCAGATGACCTCGACCTTGTCCTTTTTCGCCGAATAAAAGATGGCCGGCATGTCGCCGCCGGGACCGCAGAGATGCGGCTCGACGATCTGCAGCACGAAGCCGGCTGCGACGGCCGCGTCGAAGGCATTGCCGCCCTTTTCGAGGATGGCCATGCCGACGGCCGAAGCGATCCAGTGGGTCGAGGTGACGACCCCGAAGGTGCCGAGGATTTCCGGCCGTGTGGTGAATTCAGTCATGGTATAATTCCTTTCAGATCATGCTTCGTGCGGCCATCATGCTTCTCGGGGATCCAGCGCATCGCGCAGGCCATCGCCGAGGAGATTGAAGCCAATAACGACAAGGAAGATCGCCGCACCCGGCCACATCGCCATCCAGGGAGCCTGGTTCAGGAAGTTCTTGGCAACGTTCAGCATCGAGCCCCAGGAGGGGGCTGGCGGCTGCTGGCCGAGACCAAGGAAGGAAAGGCTCGCTTCGGCGATGATCGCGGTCGCGATCGTCAGCGTCGCCTGGACGATGATCGGGGCGAAAACGTTCGGCAAGATGTAACGGGCCATGATTTCAAAGTGGTTCAGGCCGACGGCGCGGGCGCCTTCGACATAATCCTCGGTCTTGACCGCCAGGACCTGGCCGCGGGTCAGCCGCACGAAGATTGGCATCGCCGACAGGCCGATGGCGATCATCGCATTCATCAGGCTCGGGCCGAGAAAGGCAGCAAGCGCGATCGCCATGATCAGGAAGGGCATGGCGAGCAGCGCCTCGGTGATCCGCGAGATCACCATGTCCACCCAGCCGCCGAAATAACCGGAGATGAGGCCGAAAGGCACGCCGATGCCGACTGCGATCGCGACGGAGAACACACCGGCCATCAGCGATGCCCGGGCACCCCAGATCATGCGGGACAGGATATCGCGGCCGAGATCGTCGGTACCGAGCCAGTACATGGCAGACGGCGCCTTGCGGATCGCCGTCCAGCTTGTCGCGACGGGATCGATGATCGGCAGGATCGGCGCGCTGGCTGCCAGGATAGCGAAGAACAGGACGAAGACGGCGCCGACGAGCGCGCTCCGGTTCTTCTTCATCTTTCGCCAGGCCCTGCTCTTGTCGCGCTTGGCGGCCGCCACAGGCGGTGCTTGGTCGATCGTGGTCATAGGGTGGCCCTCAGACGCGGATTGAGCAGGACATAAAGGACATCGGCAATCAGGTTCATCAGGATGAAGCCGACCGCCGTGCACAGCACGACGCCCTGCACGACCGCATAGTCCCGGTTGAAGACGGCATCGACGATGAGCTTGCCGAAGCCTGGGATGGTGAAGATCTGTTCGGTCAGGACGGCACCGGCCAGCAGTTCGCCGAACAGCAGCGCCGAGAGGGTCACGACGGGCAGCAGCGCGTTGCGGAAACTGTGGCTCAGAATGACTTCCCGCGGAGAAAGCCCCTTGGCGCGGGCGGTGCGGATATAATCGGCGCTGAGCACGCCGATCATCGCCGAGCGGGTATGGCGCATCAGGGTCGCGGCCAGCGCATTGCCGAGCACGAAGGCCGGCATGACCATTGTCTGCAGGGACCGGACAGGATCGACGAAGATCGACTCGAAGCCGGATGCCGGCAGCCAGCCGAGCTGTACCGAAATCAGCAGGATCAGCATGATGCCGAGCCAGAAATTCGGGATCGACAGGCCGGTCAGCGCCAGCACGTTGGCGATATAGTCGATGAAGGTGTTTTTCTTGACCGCCGCCAGGATGCCGATCGGAATGCCGATCAGCATGGCGAAGAACATCGCCATGACGGCAAGCTGGATCGTCACCGGCAGTTTCTGGAGGATCAGCTCCAGGACAGGCTGGTTGGTGCGCAGGGAAATGCCGAAGTCACCCACCAGCACGCCGCCGAGCCAGTAGAAATATTGCACGATGACCGGGTCGTTCAGCCGGTATTTGTCGCGCAGGAATTCGATGACCGCGGGGTCACGCTCCTCCCCGGCCATTGCCAGTATGGGATCGCCGGGCAACAGCTTCTGCAGTGAAAAGACAAAAATGGAGATGATCAGCAAGGTCGGGATGGCGACCAGCAGACGCTTTCCGATGTAGACAGGCATGACGCCGTCCCCCGTTGAGCAGTGTTGTTACAAAGTGATGCGGGAAAGGTGCCGCATGGGTCCACTCCCATGCGGCACGGAGGCTTAGCCTTTCTTGACGCCTTGCAGGCGGATCATGCCGTCAGGACTGGGCACGAAACCTGTGACGTTCTTCTTGTAAGCCCAGATCCACGACTGATGGCCGAGATAGATGACCGGCATGTCTTCGTTGAGGATCACGGAAGCTGCATCGTATTTCTGCTTGCGGACCGCATCGTCGGTCGATGCGCGTGCCTCGTTGAGCAGCTTGTCGACGTCCGGATTGCAGTATTTCACGTCGTTGATGCCGCCCTTGCAGGTGATGAACTGGTGGATATTGCCATCCGGATCGACACGGCCGGACCAGTCGGAGCGGCTGAGCTGGAAGTTGCCGCGAGTCTGCTCTTCGAGGAGGGTGGCGAACTCGGTCGATTTCAGGCTGACATCGAAGCCGGCTTCGGCGACCATAGACTGCAGGATCTGCATCATCTGCTGGGCGACCGGGTTGTTCGGGATCTGCAGTTCGACGGGAACACGGTCGAATCCGGCAGCCTTGATCAGGGCCTTGGCCTTGGCGACGTCGCGGGCCGGAACCGGAAGAGCCTTGTTGAACCACGGGCTGTTCGGCGGGAATGGCTGGTTGCCGCCGACGGCCGTGCCTTCATAGACGATTTGGTTCATCGCATCGCGGTCGATCGCCAGCGAGAAGGCCTGGCGCAGGCGCTTGTCCTTGCCGAACGGATTGTCGGCGCGCGGACCGTTGGCGATATTGGCGTAAAGAGCCATGTAGCCGATGTTGACCGTCGCATCGTATTTCAGGCCTGGATTGCCCTTGACGGCAGCGACGTCGGTCGGCGCCAGGCGCTCGATGAAGTCGAGATCACCGGACTGCAGATTGGCGAGGCGCACGGTCGTATCCGGGATCGGCAGGTAGGTGACCTTGTCGACGAAGATCTTATCCTTGTTCCAGTAATCCTTGAATTTCTCAAGCACGATACGGTCCTGCTGGACGCGCTCGACGAACTTGAACGGGCCGGCACAGACCGGCTTGGAGCCGAAATTGGCGCCGAGCGCCTTGGCGGCGACCGGCGAGACGATCATGCCGGCGCGGTCGGAAAGCTGGGCGAGCAGCGTCACGTCCGGAGACTTCAGCGTGAACTTGACTTCCAGCGGGCCGGTCGCTTCGACCTTGGCGACGGAGGTCAGCTCGCTCTTGCGGCGGGATTCCGGCAGGGTCATGTTGCGTTCGATGGTGGCAACGACGGCTGCGGCATCGAGCGGGGTATCGTCATGGAACTTGACGCCCTCGCGGATCTTCATCGTCAGCTCCTTGCCGTCGGCGGACCATTTCCACTCGGTGGCGAGCTGCGGAACGATCTTGAGGTCCGGCGAAACATCGACCAGCTTGTCGCAGAGGGCGGTATAGACGATACGGCCGACGAAGGTGCGGGATTGGGCCGGATCAAGAACGTCGGCATCGTCCTGCAGGCCAATGCGCAAATCAACCGCAAGCGCCGGAAAGGCGAAAGCGCGCCCGCCAGCAGGGCGGTCGTAAGCTTGGTAAGTCGCATCATATAAACATTCCTCTCTTGTTTTTAGGTTCCTGTTTTTGGTCTTGGCCGGTATTTCCGGCTTCTGGTGGTGCGACCTCAAAACGGCCGTTCAGCTTACCTGGCTTAGCGGCCCCGGCTCTGCGGCGCCGAACGACGTCGCCCGGATCAGCCGCTCCTGGAGCATCAGCAGGTGTTCGCGCATCGCCTCCCCGCCCGCACCGGATCATGCGCGGCGATCGCCTCGATGATGGTCTGGTGCTGGGCAAACGAGATATTGACCGCGTTACCGCTCGAACGGGCCCGCTCGCGGATCGACCGCCATGCCTCGTCCTGGCGGACGCGATTGATGACGTCGAAGATCGACAGGAAAAGTTGGTTGCCGGCACTCTGCGCGATCAGCCGGTGCAACGTCCCGTCCCACAGTTCGCGCGCGTCTGCATCGGTGCTTTCGATGATCTTCAAGGCGATCTCGTGCATCTTGGCGACATCCGCCGGCTTGGCACGCATCGCCGCAAGCTGGGCGAGTTGCGGCTCGATCCTCAAGCGGACTTCCATGATCTCCATGAAATCCGTGCCGGCAACGATCGCGCCCAGATGGTTGCTCCAGTCGCTCGGCCTTTCGCCGATAAAGGTGCCGGAACCCTGGCGGCGCCAGATGAGGCCTTCGGACTCAAGCACTTCGAGCGCGCGACGCACGGCGCGGCGGCTGATGCCGAGCATATCGGCCAAGGTGCGCTCGGTCGGCAAACGGCCTTCCGAACCCAATTCCCCCGCCCTCAGAAGCTCTCTCAAGCGATCCAGGGCATAGCTCGAATTGTCGTGAGCTTCGCCCGCTTTCCCCTGTACCATTCTCTGTACCAATTCTTAATTGGTTCGAATGGACGGCATTTACCAACGTCCGTCAAGTTAATTTTTCAGCAATTTTTGCAATGCACAAAATTCATGCACCCAGATTGCAATCAAGGCTTGGACGGACCGCAATCAAAACTTTAGAATAGGCGGCTACAAAGGGATTCGTGAGTGCTGCTGCATCGCGGCAGCCGTCAGATTCGGAGCGGAGCATCCCATGAACCAATACGACCTCATCGTCGTCGGCAGCGGACCGGCCGGTCGCCGCGCAGCCATCCAGGCAGCCAAACTCGACAAGAAGGTTCTGGTCGTCGAACAGGGCAAAAGGGTCGGCGGCGTTTCGGTCCATACGGGCACGATCCCCTCGAAGACGCTGCGCGAAACCGCGCTCAACCTGTCGGGCTGGCGCGAACGCGGCTTCTATGGCCGCGCCTACCGGGTCAAGCAGGAGATCAGCGCCGAGGACCTGCGCCGCCGCCTGCTCATCACCCTCGATCACGAGGTGGAGGTGCTGGAGCACCAGTTTGCCCGCAACCGTGTCCAGAGCATCCGCGGCAAGGCGACCTTCGTTACATCCGACACGATGGCGATTACCAAGGATGACGGCGAGGTCATGCATGTCATGGGCAAGTCGATCCTGCTGGCGGTCGGCACCAAGCCTTTCCGCCCCGACTATATTCCCTTCGACGGCAAGACGGTTCTCGACAGCGACGAGCTTCTCGAAATCGAACAGCTGCCGCGTTCCATGGTCGTGATCGGCGCCGGCGTTATCGGCATCGAATACGCCACGATCTTCAGCGCGCTGGATGCGGCCGTGACCGTCATCGACCCGAAGCCGACCATGCTCGACTTCATCGACAAGGAAATCGTCGAGGACTTCACCTATCAGCTGCGCGACCGCAACATGAAGCTGCTGCTCGGCCAGAAGGCAGAAAAGGTCGAGCGCCTGCCCGACGGCAAGGTTTCCGTGGAGGTCGATAGTGGCCGCCACATCGTCACCGACATGGTCCTGTTCGCCGCTGGCCGCATGGGCGCCACGGATACGTTGAACCTTGCCGCAGCCGGCCTCGAGGCCGACAGCCGCGGCCGCCTCAAGGTCAACCCGGAAACCTTCGAAACCTCGGTTCCGGGCATCTTTGCCGCCGGCGACGTCGTCGGCTTCCCGAGCCTTGCCTCGACCTCGATGGAGCAAGGACGCGTCGCCGCCCGAGTCGCCGTCGGCGCGATCGCCAAGGAACCGCAGAAATATTTTCCCTACGGCATCTATGCCGTGCCGGAAATCTCCACCTGCGGCCTCACCGAGGAGGAAATGAAGGAGCGCGGCATTCCCTATGAATGTGGCATTGCGCGCTTCCGCGAGACCTCGCGCGGCCATATCATGGGTCTCGATACGGGTCTCCTGAAGCTGATCTTCTCCTTGAAGACCCGCCGCCTGCTCGGCGTTCATATCGTTGGCGAAGGCGCGACCGAACTCGTGCACATCGGTCAGGCCGTGCTGAACCTCAAGGGCACCGTCGAATATTTCGTCGAGAACACGTTCAACTATCCGACGCTTGCCGAAGCCTACAAGATCGCCGGCCTCGATGCCTGGAACCGCATGGGCGAAGGTATCAAGGAAGCGCCGGTCGCAACCGCGCAACCCCTCGATACGACCGCCGCCACCGAGATCACGACGGATAAGAAAAAAGCCGCCTCCAAGTGAGGCGGCATCACACCAGCGCCCTCCGGGACGCGACAGACAGACCAGAACGAGAAAAGCCGCCCCGAAAGGCGGCTTTTCTTTGTGTCTTGGAAACGCCCCGAAGGCCATTTCATCAACGCGAGTAGAATTCGACGACCAGCTGCGGTTCCATGATGACGGCGTAAGGAACGTCCGTCAGGTTCGGAATGCGAGCGAAGGTGGCAACCATCTTGTTGTGATCGACTTCGATATAGTCCGGAACGTCGCGTTCAGCGAGCGAAACGGCTTCGAGAACCGTGACGAGTTGCTTGGACTTCTGGCGAACTTCGATGACGTCGCCGGCCTTGCAACGGTAGGAACCGATGTTGACGCGCACACCGTTGACGGTGACGTGGCCATGGTTGACGAACTGGCGGGCAGCAAAGACCGTCGGGACGAACTTGGCGCGGTAGACGATCGCGTCGAGGCGCGATTCGAGCAGGCCGATCAGGTTCTCCGAAGTGTCGCCCTTGCGGCGGTTGGCTTCGTCATAGATGGCGCGGAACTGCTTTTCGCGCAGGTCGCCGTAATAGCCCTTGAGCTTCTGCTTGGCGCGGAGCTGCACGCCGAAGTCGGAAAGCTTGCCCTTGCGGCGCTGGCCGTGCTGGCCAGGACCGTATTCGCGGCGGTTCACCGGGGACTTCGGACGGCCCCAGATGTTTTCGCCCATACGGCGGTCGATCTTGTATTTGGACGATTCGCGCTTGCTCATCGTATTTCCTTATCAAACGGTTACACCGACTTGTTGCCAAGCCGGATCAAGGAAACACGCCCTCCTCTGAGCTCTGATTTAAGAGCTCTGACAGGTCTCTCACGAAAGCGTCCGGAGAAAACCACGGGACATGTCAGTGAAACACCGGGCTTTCGGCCCGGCGTTGGCGGGTGTTTAGGCGGATGTCACAGGAATGTCAACCGCGCCGCTCTCTTAACCTTTCGGCAAGGCTGTCTTCAGGCTTTTTGACGGAGCAAGACATTAGCACCATCTTAAAGAAAGGAGGTATTGTGTCATGAAATCGCAACTCTGGAATAGCCCGATCAGGATCGAAAACCCCGAAACCGGCATGGTCCGCACCGTCAAGACCGTGCGTGATGCAAAGGCCGTCCTCGACCGTTTCTGGCCGGCCTATCACGGCAGTCAGCATCATCTCGCGGAACAGGTCTGCGATGAGGCATTGAAGGGGAAGTCGAAGCCTTTGGAAGCACGGCGCGCCTTTATCGCCGCGGCGGTGGAAGCGCATTTTCACATCCACTGAAGGCCTATTCGGCAGCGACTCTCGCCTCGCCCTCATCCGGTGCGTCGGCACTGCCCGGCGCGGTTTCCGCCTGCAGATCCGGGAGAGCGACGATGCGCTTGCCTGAAAAATCCGCGTGCACGACGATCAGACCCTGTTCCTCGAAATAACCGAGCAGGCGACGCGCGCGACGCGCCGAATGGGTGCCGTAGGCCCGTGCGATCCGGGCATCCGAAGGGCACGGCTCGCCTGATATGGCTGCCTTTGCCATCAGCAGGAAAACGCCCTGCAGGTCATCCGAAACGCCGGATGACAGCGACAGCGCCGTTGCCCAGGCCTCGCCGGAAGCAGTTTCCTGATCGACACCCGAGCGGGCGATCGCCACGCGGCGGCGGAACTCTCCGAGCGCCAGCGGTGGTCCGGGCAGGCGCCGCATCCGGGCGCGCACCAGAAAATCCTGGTAGAGGACCGAATCCGTCCGGTAGGCAGATTGCGGATCGTCGAGAATTTCCGACAGCACGGCAGACAGCCGTTCCTCCCGCTCTTCGGCTGACAGTTCCGGCTGGACGACGCGCGGCTCCTGCGGCGCGGGCATCGCTGATGGCGTCGAGCGCGACAGTTCGGCGAGAATATCGGTCGTCGGCCGCGGCGCCGGCGGCGCGCGGCGGGCGATCGGGCGGGTGAACTCTTCCGGATCCGGCGTGAAGATCAGGTCTTCGACATCCTGCGGCGCATCCGGCAGCGGCATCAGCTTGGGGCTGGAGGAGCGCGCCGAGGTCTCGACCGTGCCGATGACGATCGGCAGCGGCCGACGCGACAGAGCCGGGCCGAGGGCGACGAAATTGCCGCGTTTCAGGTCGCGGAACATCTCCGCCTGGCGGCGGTCCATGCCGAGCAGATCGGCGGCGCGGGCCATGTCGATATCGAGAAAGGTGCGGCCCATCAGGAAGTTCGAGGCTTCAGCCGCGACGTTCTTGGCGAGCTTTGCGAGGCGCTGGGTGGCAATGACGCCGGCGAGCCCGCGCTTTCGGCCACGGCACATCAGGTTTGTCATGGCGCCGAGCGACTGTTTTCTGGCATCTTCCGACACGTCTCCGCCGACCGACGGCGCGAACATCTGCGCTTCATCGACCACCACGAGGACCGGATACCAATATTCGCGATCGGCATCGAACATGCCGTTCAGGAAGGCGGCGGCGGCGCGCATCTGCTCCTCGAGATCGAGGCCTTCCAGGGTCAGGACGCAGGAGACGCGATTCTTGCGGATTCGGTTGGCGATACCGGCGAGCTCGGCCTCGCTGCGCTCCCCATCGACCACGACATGGCCGAATTTTTCCGAGAGCGTGACGAAATCGCCTTCCGGATCGATGACCACCTGCTGCACCCAGGGGGCCGACTGCTCAAGCAGGCGGCGCAGGAGATGCGACTTTCCGGAGCCGGAATTGCCCTGGACGAGCAGACGGGTCGCCAGAAGCTCCTCGATATCGAGCTTGGCCGGATCGCCCCCGGACACAATTCCCATATCGATGCCGACCTGCAATGCACTTACCTCGTATGCTGTCTCTTCGCGGTGACCGTTAGAGGCCGCGACTCCAGAACTCTAACAGAGATCGGGATTCGTTTCGCCGGGCAAGATCGAAAATGCACAGACCTTTGCGAAACCGCTCAGGATGCCGCGCGACGATAGAATGCGAGCGCCCCCGCGAGTGCCAGAAGCGCACCGCCGCAGAGCCGGTCGAGCCAAAGCGCGCCTTTCTTCTTCAACAGGTGCACCGCCCTTGAGCCAAGCAGCGCATAACCGAACATAACGGCGCAATCGATCAGCGCGAAGACAAGCGCCAGGGCCGCGTATTGCGGAAATTGCGGCGCGTCCGGCGCGATGAACTGCGGCAGGAAAGCCGAAAAGAACAGGTAGCCCTTGGGATTGGTGACCGCGACGAGGAAACTCTTCAGGAAGATCGACGTTGCGGAACCCGAACCCACCGCGGCATCGCCTGACGTTACGTCAAGCGAGCCTTTCGAGCGCAGAAGCATGAACCCGAGAAATGCGAGATAACCGGCGCCCAGCCATTTGACGACCGAGAACCAGAATTCGGACGCCGCCAGCAGCGCGCCGAGGCCGAGCGCCACCGCGCCGATCAGCACGAAATCGGAGATCATCGCGCCGGCCATGCCCGGCAGAGCGCGGCGCAGGCCGTAACGCGAGCCGTTGGTAAGCGCCAGGAGAACGGTCGGCCCCGGTGTGGCGATGCCGATGAAGGCGACGATCGCGAAGGCGAGCAAGGTGACTTCACTCATCGATCTCTCCTACCAAAGGTTCCGGCCGTCTATGACCGTATGAGGCCATTCCTCGGCATCGAAATCGTCGAACAGCCGGGCGTTCATGGCGATGCGCCGGGTCTTTCCGTCCCAGGCGCCGTCCATCTGGAAATCCGGGCTGTCGCTATAGGTGGCGCAGCCACAGGTGCCGCAGAAATGATGCGCCACCATTTTCGAGTTCCAGCGATAGACCCTGTCATTCGCGGCATCGGCGGTGACTTTCACCTGTTTCGGCTCGTAATAGGCATGCAGTGCGCCGCGCCTGGAGCAGAAGGTGCAGGTGCAGCGGGTGAGCGCCTGCGGCAGTTCACCCTTGATCTCGAAAACGGTCTCGCCGCAATGGCAACGTCCGGTGATCATCGGCTATTCCTCCCCGATAAAGTTCAGGCGGCCGCGCGCTTGAGGCCGACCGACAGCAGACCGGCGCCGATCATCAGCGAACCGCCGGTGCGGTTGACGATCCGCTGCACCTTCGGCTTGCGGATGCTGTTGCGCGCCATAGAGGCCAGCAGGCCGTAGAGCGTTGCGTTCAGCGTGGCGAGCACCAGGAAAGTCACTTCGAAGACCACCATCTGAAAGAACAGCGGCTGGCTAAGATCGAGGAACTGCGGCAGGAAGGCCACGAAAAAACGATGCTCTTCGGGTTCAATGCCGTCACTACATAAGTGTGCAGGAAAATCCTGAGAGGCTTTGTCGAAGCCACGTCCGCCTCGCCGACCTCTGCCGCCTGGTCGGAAACCGGCGCGCGCCACAGCTTGATGCCGAGATAGACAAGATAGGCAGCCCCCACCCATTTCAGCACCGTGAAGAGCGCCGCGGAGGTCGCAAGCAGTGCGCCGAGACCGAGCATGGAGGCGGTCATCGCCGTGAAATCGCCGAGCGCCACGCCGGCTACCGTGGCCGATGCCACCTTGCGGCCATGGCTCAGCGCATAGGAAATGACAAGCAGGATGGTCGGCCCCGGGATGGCCAGGAGAACTGACGAAGCTGCGACGAAAGCGAGCCAGTGTTCAAGCGACATGCGAATGTTCCTCCAGAGAATGGAGGGAGCAAGCCACCGAATTTTCCGGTTTGCAAGGGGTGTTTTATTCAGTCCTCACGCACCCACCGATAGAGCACGTCCGGCTCCTTCTCCTCATTGCCTGAGCCATCGGTCTCCTCGATTCCGGCGAAATCGCGCGTCTCGTAGAAACGACGGGCGGCGGTATTGCGCTGGAAGGTCCAGAGAAAGAGCTGCGGATGGGCTCCCTGGCGATGTCCAGCAGCCGGGTACCGATCCCCTGCCCTTGTGCGTTCGGCAGGATATAGAGCTGGTCTATCCAGTCCTTGCGGAAGGCGATGACGCCAAGCAAAACGCCGTCCCTTTCGGCGCCGAAAACCTGACATGCGGGAAAGAGATGGCCGCTCCAGTAATCGCGGTCCTCGTCCGGCGTATGCAGGCCAGCGAGCCAGGGCAGCCGCGTATCAAAGGACGTGCGATGAACCTCAGCCGCAGCCGGCATATCTTCACGGCCAAGTTTGCGAAATACGACCATCGTTCCGAAAGCCCCAAACTCGTATCCCTGCGGGAGCGGCCCCGGCGGCGAACCTCCGGGGACCCTATGCCGGTTGTTTCACAGCCGGATATCCCAAGGGCTGAACCGGACATTTCGGCGGTCGTCCTCGAGTTCGGGAACCCGACATCGCGGCGCATCCGATTGGAAAGATCGGAGATCTGGTTCTGTTCTTGACGACCGCTCCAGGCTGCCAGGAGCAGTGCGCCAGCAGTCTTCCAGACGCCATGTTCGCGGCAGAGTTCATGAACCGCAGCCGAAAGGGTATCAGCAACTATAAATTGTGATTCACGCATAATTTTCCGTCCCGGCGCATATCGCGACCAGGTCCTCTGAGATGAAGAAAGACGCGCGAATGCGGACGAGGAAACGCGGTAAGTCGCGTCGTCAGCTTGTCACGTCAGATCAATGGGAAAAGCGCCGGAACCGGCGGAAATCCAGTCTTATACAGACTGGAAGCACATGCCGGCCGGCATCGATGTGCGAGACACCGAGGCCACAATAGCCGTTCCGCCAGATAGGCGCATAAACATGATAATGGACTTCATTTCACGCCTCCTGTGTTTGATTTGCGGAATAGATAAAGAATACACGAGATCTCCCGACGAGCAAGCGCACAATCGCGAATTGTAGCCATCACGAGAAAACCGTGACAAATAAGCCACATTTCTCGATGGCGCTCAGGCCCTCAGCCCAAACCCCTGCATCAGCCGGCGTGTCGCAAAATCGGGGTTGCCGGAGGTGAAGACGGCGAAGTCGAAATCGTCTGGGTGCTCGGCGCCCTCGACCAGAGGCACTTTTCGCCGCGCCTGCCGGGCGATTGCCTCGGCCGGGTCCAGCCAATCGACCGGCCAGGGCGCCAGCCTGCGGAAGACATTGGCCATGAAGGGATAATGGGTGCAGGCAAGCACGACGATATCGGTTTTCCTGTCGTCCTTTTCGACGAAACAGGGAGCGATCTCGGCCAGCACGGCCTCATCGGAAAGCGTCTCGCCGCGGATATAGGCTTCCGCCATGCGGGCGAGGTTCTGTGAGCCGACCAGGCGCACGTGGCACTGGGTGGCAAAGGACTGGATGAGGTCGCGCGTATAGGCGCGCTTGACGGTGCCTGGCGTGGCGAGAACGGAAACGAGGCCCGAACGGGTGCGCTCCGCCGCCGGCTTGATCGCCGGCACGGTGCCGACAAAGGTCATCTTGGGGAAAGTCTCGCGCAGGTCGGCACCGACGAGCGTGAAGGCGGTATTGCAGGAGATGACGCAGACTTCCGGATCGTATTCGTCGAGCAGTTTGGCAAAGAGCGTGAGGATCCTCTCACGCAGGGCAGGCTCTTCCCAGTCGCCATAGGGAAAACCGGCATCGTCGGCGACATAGATGAAACCGCGTTCGGGGATCAGCACGCGCGCCTCGCGCAGCACGGTCAGCCCGCCGATGCCCGAATCGAACATCAGCACGGGCTTCGATTCATTCTTCTGTGTCATTCCCCGTATTCTCCCCAGATGCCCCTTCGGGCGGATCGACCTTTTCAGGCTTCGGTCCGTCCTTTTTCGACCATCCGCGGGGAAAACGGTCGAGCGAGTTGATGACGCCCCGGAACACGCTAATCTCCTGTTCCGTAAACCCCCGCCGCGAGATGACAGCGCGGAGGTTGTCGATCATTCTTGGCTTTTTCGCGGGCGGATGGAAATAATTGCGGGCGTCCAGCGCCTCTTCCAGGTGCTCGAACAGGCCAATGACCTGTTCCTTGGTGGAAGGACGTTGCTCGATCGGCAGAAAGACCGTCTCGGCAAGATCGTCCATGCCGGACTTCATCCATTCATAGGACATCAGCAGCACCGCCTGGGCGATGTTGAGCGAGGCGAAGGCGGGGTTTACCGGAAAGGTGACGATCTCGTCGGCGAGCGCCACTTCCTCGTTGGTGAGACCCCAGCGTTCGCGGCCGAAGAGAATGCCGGTCTTTTCACCCGCCTTGAATTTGGTGCGAAGCGTCTCGGCAGCGGTCACCGGCGAGCGCACCGGCTTGAATCCGTAACGCTCGCGGGCCGTCGTCGCATAAACGAAATTGAGGTCGGCGATCGCCTCTTCGAGCGTTTCGAACACCTTCGTGCCATCGATGACGTGATCGGCCTTGGAGGCGGCGGAGCGGGCCTTTTCGCTCGGCCAGCCGTCGCGCGGGTTGACGAGGCGCAGTTCGGCGAGACCGAAATTGGCCATGGCGCGCGCCACCATGCCGATATTCTCGCCGAGCCTGGGGCTCGACCAGGATGACCGCCGGTCCTTCGGCTATGAGTTCGCGCTCGCTGTTGGTGCCTGACATTTCTGTTTCCGTATCCAAATCCACGGCCGGAATACCGGTGACCGGGGCAATCGGCAAGCCTTATACGGCTGCGGGATAAAGCCGGCCCAGCATGGTGCCGATCATTTCGACCCCGACGCGGCTGCCGTGCTTGAAGATCGGCAGGTGCCGGCCGGCACTTCTGCTCGTCCTGCGCTTGACCACGAAACATTCCGAACCGCGGGTCGAAAGCGCATCGATATTGCGCAATGCATCCTCCAGCGCGGCCAACACCTCGCCTTCCGGCTTATGGCCGGCCTGGACCGCGTTGCGGGCGAAGATCCGCGCCCAATAGGTAGCACCGAGGAATATGGCGAGCGTCTGGCGGACCTGGCCTGGCCGGGTGACCACCGACCAGGATGTGCCGAGCGGGCGCGCGGCGAGCGTGACTTCGCGATAGGCGGCATCGAGTTTATGGGAGAAAGCGATGATCTCGAAGCCGCTCCTGCCCTCCTTGACCGCGGAAAGAAGCTCGCTCAGCCCGTCGAACCAGCGCCCGAGCGCGAGATCAAGGGCCGAGCGGGTCGGCGCCGGGAAAACGAGGAAGGCAACGACCGTGCCCGCAAGCGCGCCGATCAGCGTTTCCTCGATCCGCAGCTGCAGGAGGCCTAGGGTCAGCACGCCGGTCATGCCATAGACCAAGCAGAGCACGATCGAGATGAAGAAGGTCATCCCCGCATAGGAGATCTGCAGGCAATAGAAGCCGAGAAAGATGCAGAGCACAGCGATCGGCGCGGCGACCGCGGGATAGCCGCCGATCAGCGTCGCAAGGACGAGCCCGGTCGCGATGCCGAGCAGAGTGCCCACCGAGCGCTGCAAGGCCCTGATTGCCGTATCGCCGCGTGATTTGGTGTTGGTGAAGATCAGGAAGGCGGTCAAAACGGCCCAGAACCAACGGTCCCGCGACAGCATCAGGCCGAAGACCATCGCAAGGCTCGAGGCGACAGTAATCTGCACTGCGGACCGCATCACCGGGTTCTTGAGCGAAAAATCGATCCTGGCCGGCGCCGGGGCCGCGCGGGCGTCCTCGATCGAGCGGAACCGGTCGCGCCGTCCCTCCTCGATCGTCTCCATCAGCGCCATTCTCGCCTTCTGCAGCCACATCAGGGCGCGGGCACTCTCCGCGACCCGGTCGTCGCCGGTAACCGCGGGGCTGGCCGCGATCTTTTCGGCCATATCCCGGTCGTCTTCGATCAGCGCGTGGACGAGCATGAAGGGCGGCAGCGCTTCGAACGACAGAACGATCGCGCTTTCCGCAGCGAGATGTACGTCGAAAATCTTCATGGTGAGGGCGGTGACCGCCTCGTCTTCCGGATCGATCGTGCCGTCGCCGGTGCGCGGCAGGAACCCTTCCGCCATCAGCACCACGTCCTTCAGCCGCTCCTCGAGTGGCGCAGTTCGCGCCGGTCGCCGTCGGTCATGGTCCCGCCGCTCGACAGGACCGCGAGCTTCATCAGGATGTCCCCACCCTGCCCTGGATCGCCACCAGCGACTGGAGAAGATCGCGCCGCCAGTCGTCCGGCAGGAGATAGGTGCGAACCAGATGACCGGTGACGACGGCAATCGCCGGGCCGATGGCGGCGAGCGGAAGATCCGCAAGGTTCGGCTTCAGATAGGCGCCCATGAAATAGGACGTGAACGCGAACATGCCGACCGCAAACCCGCGCGGCCCGTAGACCCGCCCGACGGTTGCGCCGGCGATGACGACCAGAAACATCGGGTCGGAAATAGAGCGGTAGTCTTCCAGTGCCGCAGCGAGCCCGACGCAAACGAGGCTGACGGCCCCGCCGATCAGCCGCGTCGTCAACTGGTCCGACGGCAGCCGGTCGCGGACCGCGATGCCGCCCTCGATCGACAGGATGATGGCAAGCCCGTAGGCGATCGTCGGCAGTGCCAGCCCGGCGGTGTGGATGAGCGCAAGGCATGCGACCGAGGCGATCACGGTCAGCGTCACCCGTCCTGCCATGCGCAGGCGCGACAAGGCCGGGTCGTTGGCGAGCAGCCAGTCTCGGATCTTTGCGGCAAACGTCATCGACCACCCCGGGCGGGCGCCGGCACCCGCTTCTGGCCGGGGACTATACCGCCTGGATGAAGTTTGGCGATACCGCGCATAGGTCTAGGTGGCCACCATCGACGGCACGTCGGCGCAGTCACTCGCCCTTGGCGATCGATTGCATCTCTTCGATCACCGAATCCCGCTCGCCGTCAGCGACACGGTGAATGTCGTCGATGACAGGCTTGCCGCCTTCCTGGATGATGTCGAAATGCAGTTCGTTGACGCTGTCCTTCACCTCCGCCTCCTCGACGCAGGTCCACATCTTGAAGGTTACGGTGATATCGGTGATGCCGTTGGCGCCCGGTGCCGACGTCGTCTTGATTTCCTTCAGCGGGCAGCCGTCCTGCGACGAGGTGATGACGTCGTAACCGAAGGGATCGCCCGGCTGGTTGTTTTCGGTGTCATAGGCGGGGTGCTTGGCGGCCTCCGCATAGGCGCTCCTGAATTTCTTGCTGAACAGGCGCGACAGCGGATCCGCGTCAAAAATATTCTTCCATTCGCTGTCGGCCGTATTCCAGTTGTCCTCGGTGATCTTCATCACCTCTTTTACGGGGTCGGCAACGTCGGCCGACGCGGCGAAGGTGGAGATCAGGGAAAAGGCAAGGGCAAGCGGCAAGGTCCGCATAAGATCAAATCCGGCAGTTGGAGAGCGATTTGGGCGGACATTAATCCGGCATTATGGTTTGGCAAGGGCAATCATCCGCCGGTCCGGAGGCACCGTGTTTTCTCCCGCGAAAAGCCGCATATGATGGCCTCAATGCCTTTGCGTTCCGGCTCGGCGATGCTATAGCGCACCCACTGGCATCCACCTGTCGGGACCTTAAGGTCCCTTCCACGTCCAAGAGGAATTCCATGCAAAAGATCAAGGTAGCAAACCCGGTCGTCGATCTCGACGGCGACGAGATGACCCGCATCATCTGGCAGCTCATCAAGGACAAGCTGGTCCTTCCTTATCTCGATCTCGACATCGAATATTACGACCTCTCGGTCGAGAACCGCGACGCCACCAACGACCAGGTGACGATCGATGCGGCCAACGCCATCAAGAAGCACGGCGTCGGCATCAAGTGCGCGACGATCACGCCGGACGAAGCCCGCGTCAAGGAATTCAACCTCAAGGAAATGTGGAAGAGCCCGAACGGCACGATCCGCAACATCCTCGGCGGCGTCATCTTCCGCGAGCCGATCATCTGCAAGAACGTGCCGCGCCTGGTTCCGGGCTGGACCAAGCCGATCGTCGTCGGCCGCCACGCCTTCGGCGACCAGTACAAGGCAACCGACTTCAAGTTCCCGGGCAAGGGCACGCTGTCGATCAAGTTCGTCGGCGAAGACGGCCAGGTGATCGAGAAGGAAGTCTTCAAGGCACCGGACGCAGGCGTCGCGATGGCCATGTACAACCTCGACGAATCGATCCGCGATTTCGCCCGCGCTTCGTTGAACTACGGCCTGATGCGTAAGTGGCCGGTCTACCTGTCGACCAAGAACACCATCCTCAAGGCCTATGACGGCCGCTTCAAGGATATCTTCGAGGAAATTTTCAACGCCGAGTTCAAGGAACAGTTCGACGCGCTGAAGATCACCTACGAACACCGCCTGATCGACGACATGGTCGCCGCAGCCCTCAAGTGGTCCGGCGGTTACGTCTGGGCCTGCAAGAACTATGACGGCGACGTCCAGTCCGACATCGTCGCTCAGGGCTTCGGCTCGCTCGGCCTGATGACCTCGGTTCTGCTGTCGCCCGACGGCCGCACGGTCGAAGCCGAAGCCGCCCACGGCACCGTCACCCGCCACTACCGCCAGCACCAGAAGGGTCAGGAGACCTCGACGAACTCGATCGCTTCGATCTTCGCCTGGACCCGCGGCCTCGCACATCGCGCCAAGCTCGACGACAATGCAGCGCTTGCAAAGTTCGCCGCGACGCTCGAAACGGTCTGCGTCGATACCGTCGAAGCCGGCTACATGACCAAGGACCTGGCGCTGCTCATCGGTCCGGACCAGCCGTGGCTCTCGACCACCGCCTTCCTCGACAAGGTGGATGAGAATCTCAAGGTGGCTATGGCTTCCTAAGTCCGAAAAATCGGCTAATCATTCGACGGCGGGGAGCAATCCCCGCCGTTTCTTTTGGGAGGAAGTTTGCCATGACCACCACCGTCCGCCCACTCGAACCATCCGACCGTTCCGCCTGGGAGCCGCTCTGGGAAGCCTATCTGCACTTCTACGAGACCGTTCTGCCCAAGGCGCAATACGACCTCACCTGGAGCCGTTTCCACGATCCTGCCGAACCGATGCACGCGCTCGGTGCCTTTGACGAGACCGGCAGGATGATCGGCATCGCGCACGCGATCTTTCACCGCTCCTGCTGGCTGCCCGAGTGGACCTGTTATCTGCAGGACCTCTATGTGGCGCAAACGCAGCGCGGCAAGCGCACCGGCGAGGCCCTGATCGAGGCGGTCGC
The DNA here is from genome assembly GCA_045291535.1 of Neorhizobium sp. EC2-8. GTDB lineage: Bacteria > Pseudomonadota > Alphaproteobacteria > Rhizobiales > Rhizobiaceae > Neorhizobium. Next base: position 1,338,827 of record CP147996.1, read on the forward strand.
CGATCTGGCGCGGGCAAACGGCGCCGGCCGGCTTTATTGGCTGACGCATGAAAGCAATTCCACGGCCCGGCGGCTCTACGACCGCGCCGCGCAGAACTCCGGCTTTATCCAGTACCGCAAGCCGCTCTGAAGGCGGCAAATTGTGATGCCGTCTTGATTCTGTAACAAGCCAGCACTAGAACAAAAAAGAACGCGAAAGGAGAAGCCGATGACCGAGCTAGTGCTTTATACGAATCCGATGTCGCGCGGCCGGATTGCCCGCTGGATGCTGGAAGAGGTCGGCGTCCCCTATCGTACCGAAATCCTGCATTTTGGCACGACGATGAAGGGCGACGCCTACAAGAGCGTCAACCCGATGGGCAAGGTGCCGAGCATCGTGCACGGCAAGACCATCGTGACCGAATGCGCGGCGATTTGCGCCTATCTGGCGGATGCCTTTCCGCAAGCGGGCCTTGCGCCCCGCCCGCCAAGCGAGCCGATTATTATCGCTGGATGTTCTTTGCAGCAGGCCCGGTGGAAGCGGCGGTCAGCAACCGGGTGCTCGGTTTCGAAGTTCCGAAGGGACGCGAGCGGATGGTCGGGTACGGCACCTATCAGGACGTGATGGATACCCTGGAAGCCGCCGTTCGGGCGAACGCCTATATCGCCGGCGACAATTTCAGCGCCGCGGACATCTATGTGGGCTCGCAGCTGGGTTACGGCCTGCAGTTCGGCACGATTGAAAAGCGCGCCGCTTTCGAACGGTATTTCGGCCGGCTCGCGCTGCGCGAGGCCTATCAGCGGGCCAACGACAAGGACAATGCCGCCGCGGCCGAGCTACAGAAGGCTGGATGAGCTTTAGCGGTCAGCGGTCGCTCCGACCGGCAACCGTTTGGGGGACGGCGTGGGCGTCGGGGTCCGGGCTGGGGCGGTCGCATTGCCCGCGTCGAAACGCAGCATCCATTCTTTGGTCATGGAGCTCGCGAGGACCACCTGCGCCGCGGCGGGCCTTGCAGGCTGGGCGACTACGGAACGGGCTGCAAAAGGATCCGGCCGCTCGACGGGAACCGGAACATTCGTCGCCACCATCTGATCGTGCTCGTCGCCGGGATGGACGCGACGTCGAATTCCTTGGCCTGGATCAGGCTCAACGGGTCGGGATTGCTTTGCACCAGAGCGAGCACGTATGCGTCGGCAGGCTTCGGCGGCGGCGTCTGCAACTCTCCGTCCCTGTCGCGCTTCTCGTAAAACGCATTGCCGCCGGCAACCGTCACGTAATGCATGTTCTCATAAGGGAAGCGCAGGCCGGCCGTGTGAAAGAACATGGCGTCCTTGACTTCCGGGTTCCGCTCGCCGCGAATGATCGCATCGACGGCCGCATCGAGTTCCGGAACCGTTTCTTCATTGACCGCCCGGGTCAGCACGCCCGGGGCGAATTGCCTTTCCTGAGCGACGATGCCGCAAATGGTGGGCGGATAGGCGTCCGACGTCAGCCTGTTCATGATCACGGTGCCGACCGCCATCAGTCCTTCGCGACTCGACCGCTTCGACTCGAAGTACATCGCCCGCTTCATGCAGTCGCGATCTGCGGGCGTATAGTGGTAGACCTGTTTCCTCGGGACGGGCGCCGCCTTTACGGTGGTGCTGGCGGGCGAGATCGATGACGTCGTCTGAGTCGATGTGCACGCCGACAGGAACATCATTCCAACCAGGCCGATTGCCGGTCGGAGAAGGGCCTTATCGCTCGCCGTCATGAATAATCCCCCTGCGGTATAATTCCAGAAATCGCCAAGGCGCGAAAAGGGATACCTCAAAAACAGATTCAGATCAAACGCCATGTGAGACAATCAAAACCAGGGGGAAAAGCGTTCCGGTTGCAGCCTGGCGTGGCGGCGAACGCCTTCGAAGCGACGCCTTCCAGCCCGGCCGGAAAAGACGTCTTACGACGGTCGCCCTAACGGAAGGTTGACTTCCCGCCCAATGGTTACGGCGCCCCGGAGGCAGAGCGGCGCATGTTGCTCTGCCCCTGCTTGCGTCTCGCCCTTAGTTCCTCAGTCCCGGCGCCTCGTAACCGGTACGTTCGACATATTCCGTATAACCGCCGTCATAACGCTGGATGCCGTCGGGGGTCAGTTCGAGCACGCGATTCGACAGTTCGGCGAGGAAATGCCGGTCGTGGCTGACGAACAGCATGGTGCCTTCGTATTCCGACAGCGCCCTGATCAACATTTCCTTGGTGTCGAGGTCGAGGTGGTTGGTCGGCTCGTCGAGCACCAGGAAATTCGGCGGGTCGAACAACATGGCGGCCATCACCAGGCGCGCCTTCTCGCCGCCGGACAGCACCCGGCATTTTTCTCGACGTCGTCACCTGAAAAACCGAAGCAGCCGGAAAGCGCCCTGAGCGCGCCCTGCCCGGCGCGCGGAAACTGCTGCTCCAGCCATTCGAAGACAGTCAGGTCGCCATCCAGCAGATCCATGGCGTGCTGGGCGAAATAGCCCATCTTGACGCTGGCGCCGATCGAAACGCTGCCTTCATCCGGCTCGGTCGAGCCCGTTACCAGCTTCAGCAGGGTCGATTTGCCGGCGCCGTTGATGCCCATGATGCACCAGCGCTCGCGGCGCTTCACCATGAAGTCGAGACCTTCGTAGATCGAGCGGCTGCCGTATCGCTTGGCGACATTCCTGATGTTGACGACGTCTTCGCCGGAACGTGGCGCCGGCTGGAATTCGAAGGCAACCGCCTGGCGGCGCTTCGGTGGCTCGACACGTTCGATCTTGTCGAGCTTCTTCACCCGGCTCTGCACCTGCGCCGCGTGGCTGGCGCGCGCCTTGAAGCGCTCGATGAACTTGATCTCCTTGGCAAGCATCGCCTGCTGGCGCTCGAACTGGGCCTGCTGCTGCTTTTCGTTCTGGGCCCGCTGTTGTTCGTAGAAACCGTAATCGCCGGAATAAGTGGTGAGCGACCCGCCATCGATCTCGATGATCTTGGTGACGATCGATTCATGAATTCGCGGTCGTGCGAGGTCATCAGCAGCGCGCCGTCATACCCCTTGAGGAACTGTTCGAGCCAGATCAGGCTTTCGAGGTCCAGGTGGTTGCTCGGTTCGTCGAGCAGCATGACATCGGGGCGCATCAGCAGGATGCGGGCGAGCGCCACGCGCATCTTCCAGCCGCCGGACAGCTTGCCGACATCGCCGTCCATCATCTCCTGGGTGAAGCTCAGGCCGGCCAGCACTTCGCGGGCGCGGCCTTCGAGGCCGTAGCCGTCGAGTTCCTCGTAACGCGCCTGCACCTCGCCGTAACGCTCGATGATCTGATCCATCTCGTCGAGCCGGTCGGGATCGACCATTGCCGCTTCGAGCTCGCGCAATTCGGCGGCGACGACGCTGACGGGACCTGCGCCATCCATCACCTCGGTCACCGAGCTGCGGCCGGCCATTTCGCCGACATCCTGGTTGAAATAGCCGATCGTGACGTTCTTCTCGACGGAAACCTGCCCCTCGTCCGGTATTTCGGAACCGGTGATCATCCGGAAAAGCGTTGTCTTGCCGGCGCCGTTCGGGCCGACGAGGCCGATCTTCTCGCCGCGGTTCAGCGCCGCGGCCGCCTCGATGAAGAGAATGCGATGGCTGTTCGATTTGCTGATGTTCTCGATACGGATCATGGGCGCGCGGACTCGATAGGTTTCATTACAACAAAAAGCCGGGTCGTCGCCGACCCGGCTTTTCTACACAATCAATGCGAAGCTTATTCGGCGCTGTCTTCAGCGGCCTTCTTCTTCGGAGCAGCCTTCTTCTTCGGAGCGGCAGCTTCTTCGCCTTCGGCGGCTTCGTCAGCAGCCTCGGCCTTAGCAGCCTTCTTCGGAGCAGCCTTCTTCTTGGCCGGCTTCTCAGCGCTTTCCGAACCTTCCTCGTCTTCAGCGAGCAGCTCTTCCTTGGTCACGACCTTGTCGGTGACCTTGATTTCGGTCAGCAGCTTATCGACGACCTTCTCTTCGAAGATCGGCGCGCGCAGCGAAGCGGAAGCGCCGGGAGTATTGCGGAAGAAATCGAGGATTTCCTTCTGCTGGCCCGGGAACTGCTGAAGCTGTGCGTAGAGGGCGCGCTGCATTTCTTCCTCGGTCACTTCGACACCGGCCTGTTCGCCGATTTCGGAGAGGACGAGGCCAAGACGGACGCGGCGTTCAGCGAGCTTGCGGTATTCGACGCGTGCATCTTCCTCGGTCGTCTCTTCGTCTTCGAAGGTCTTGCCGGACTGCTGCAGGTCGGTGTTGATCTGGCGCCAGATATTGTCGAATTCGGCGTTGACGAGGCCCTGCGGGGTGTCGAACTGGTACATGCCGTCGAGCTGATCGAGGATCTGACGCTTGACCTTCTGGCGGGTGACGCTGCCGTACTGGCTTTCGATCTGGCCGCGGACGATCTCCTTCAGGCGCTCGACGGATTCGATGCCGAGCTTGGAGGCGAGTTCGTCGTTGATCTCGAGAGCGGCCGGAGCTGCGACTTCCTTGACGGTAACGTCGAAGGTGGCTTCCTTGCCGGCGAGGTTGGCGGCCGGGTATTCGGTCGGGAAGGTCACGGTGATGGTCTTCTCATCACCTGCCTTGACGCCGACGAGCCTGGTCTTCGAAGCCCGGAATGAAGCGGCCGGAGCCAAGAACCAGTTCGGCATCTTCGGCAGTGCCGCCATCGAAGGCAACGCCATCGACCTTGCCGAGATAGTTCATGGTGACGCGGTCGCCATCGGCTGCCTTGCCATCCTTGGTCTCGAAGGTACGGGCGCTTTCGGCGATCTTCTCGATCTGCTCGTTGACTTCGTCTTCGGTGACTTCGACGACTTCACGAATGACGGAAAGACCGTCGGTCGGCTGCAGTTCGATGTCCGGGATGACCTCGTAGGAGAGCGTGAATTCGAAATCGACCTCGGCGTTCAGGATCTTTTCGGCTTCGTTCTCATCCTCGGTCATGGCGACCGACGGCTGGGTCGCCGACTTCTCGCCTCGGTCGGTCAGGATTTCGGTCGGACGCTCGCGGACGATCTCGTTGACGAGATCCGCCATGATCGACTTGCCGTACATCTTCTTCAGATGGGCGATCGGCACCTTGCCCGGGCGGAAACCGTTGATTCGGACCTTGTCCTTGGCGTCGGCGAGGCGCACGTTCAGCTGCGCTTCCATATCCCGCTTGGGGATAACAACCTTGATTTCGCGCTTCAGCCCTTCAGCGAGCGTTTCGGTAACCTGCATTTTCATACCTTCATATCGTGGCGGCGGTGCTCAGACAGCCGTTGGTTTCAATGAGCACATCGCCGGAACTTTGTGAGACCGGCCGCGGCTTCAAGGAGCGCCGATCCTTTAGCCAGAACCGGCTCGGACCGCGCTCCTGGCGGTTTTTATGCGAGGCGGTTCTGGTGCGGGTAGAGAGACTTGAACTCCCACGCCTTGCGGCACCAGAACCTAAATCTGGCGTGTCTACCAATTTCACCATACCCGCGCCCCAGCCGCGTCGAAAATCCTCGTGGCCAGAGGCCTTCCGGAGCGCGCGTCTCTATATCACCCGTTTTGGCGCACGCAAAGGGAAAATGACGCTTTTTGGCAGTTCGGAGAAAGCGCAGTGGACAGACGATTTTGCTCTGCGTCCGCCCGCTATCGAACGACGGATCGCCAGACATTTAACTTTTTATTAAATTCTAATGTGTACATTGGAATCATCAGGAGGAAGCCATGCAAGAACAGCATGCCATCCATTCTGATATTGCACTGCACAATGCCGCTGCAATCTCATAATATACAAATACAGAGATTGATCGAAGGTTTTGATCTCTCTGGTTCGGACGGTCTGGCATCCGTCCTGAACATGCAGGCGCCCTCGGGATGTATCCCGCGAACATGAATTCGGGCCGCGCACTCCTCCTCCCAGCGCTGGTCCGATCGGACTGGCGTCCTCCTCCTCCCAAATCGCCAGTCGTTACAAATGACGCCCACCGGATCTCCTCCCCGGTGGGCGTTATTTTTTGTTCCTCAGCATGCCATCTGCCTATAAATCGCCCAATCTTGGCTCACTTCCGCATGGTAAACGATCTCGTAATGCGCCAGATGCATAGGTGGCATACCGAATGGGCGCTGTTACTTTTCGCAGCGCAGCATATATTCACATTCATGAGATTGAAGTCAGCGCCAGACAGGCCGCTGGCAAGGGCCTAGAAAGGGACAAGATCATGAACATCGCACAGAAGCTCACCACCTGGCGCAAGTACCGCGAAACCGTCAACGAGCCGGCCGCATGAGCGACCGCGAACTCAACGACCTCGGCATCGGCCGCGCCGACATCCGCCGCGTCGCACGGAATGCCGTCGGTTTCTAAGCTTCGCGCAGACATCGCTGCACCATCAAAAAGCGCCTCCCTCGGGAGGCGCTTTTCTTTTGTTCACAGAAATTTAACGCTTCAAATATCTGCCTGTTTTTCGAACTCAGCCGTAAATTTCAGCGATCTCCTGCACATTTGCATGGCAGTCGCACATTTTTTGCACTGCACATTCTTATTATGCGGATGTATAAGACCCTCATCGCTGATGACGACAGAGCATCAGGAAAATCTTGAGGAAACAACCATGAACCCGATCCGTATCGCCAAGAACTGGATCAGCTACCGCCGTACGATGAACGAGCTTGGAAATCTTTCGAGCCAGGCCCTCAGCGACATCGGTCTGACCCGCTACGACATCCGCCACATCGCGGCCCGCTCCTTCCGCTAATCCGCTTCTCGCAGGCGGACCCGCGCGGAATAAGCCGCGCGGCGAGAATGTGCGGTCCGAGAGGACACCCAAGGACGTATCGAAGGCACCTTTTCGGGTGCCTTTTTGATTCCGGTCCGGCAAACGACGTGATAATGAGCCGGCCATGAGCAACAATTCTCCTTCTTCGACCTATCCGGCTCCCATCCACGTCGTCGGCGGCGGCCTTGCCGGTTCCGAGGCCGCCTGGCAGATCGCCTCGGCCGGCGTACCGGTGATTCTCCACGAAATGCGCGGCGTGCGCGGCACCGATGCCCACAAGACGGACGGGCTTGCCGAACTGGTCTGCTCCAACTCCTTCCGCTCCGACGATGCGACGGCGAATGCCGTCGGCGTCATCCATGCGGAGATGCGGCTGGCCGGATCGCTGATCATGGCCTCCGCCGACAGACACCAGGTGCCGGCCGGCGGCGCGCTTGCCGTCGATCGCGACGGATTTTCCGATGCGGTCACCGAATCGATCGAAAAACATCCGCTGATCACCATCGTGCGCGAGGAGATCCAGGGCCTGCCGCCGAAGGAATGGGACCTGGCGATCATCGCCACCGGCCCGCTCACCTCACCGGCGCTGGCGGCCGCCATCCAGGCGGAGACGGGCGAAGACCAGCTTGCCTTCTTCGACGCCATCGCGCCGATCGTGCACCGCGATTCCATCGACATGGATATCTGCTGGTACCAGTCGCGCTACGACAAGGTCGGCCCCGGCGGCACGGGGAAGGACTATATCAACTGCCCGATGGACGAGGCGCAGTACAACGCCTTCGTCGATGCGCTGATTGCCGGCGACACGGTCGGTTTCAAGGAATGGGAAGGTACGCCCTATTTCGACGGCTGCCTGCCGATTGAAGTGATGGCCGAACGCGGCCGCGAGACGCTGCGCCACGGGCCGATGAAACCGATGGGCCTTACCAATGCGCATAACCCGACGGTCAAGGCCTATGCGGTCGTGCAGCTCCGGCAGGACAACGCGCTCGGCACGCTCTACAACATGGTCGGCTTCCAGACGAAGCTGAAATACGGCGCGCAGGCGGATATCTTCCGGATGATTCCCGGCCTGCAGAATGCAGAGTTTGCAAGGCTCGGTGGCCTGCACCGCAACACCTATATCCACTCGCCCGTGCTGCTCGACAAATCGCTGACGCTGAAAAGCCGGCCGGGTCTGCGATCGCCGGCCAGATCACCGGCTGCGAGGGTTATGTGGAAAGCGCGGCGATCGGACTGCTCGCCGGCCGTTTCGCGGCGGCCGAACGCAAGGGTGAAACGCTCCGGGCCCCGCCGGCGACGACGGCCTTCGGCTCGCTGCTCGGCCATATCACCGGTGGGCATCTGGTTTCGGAGGACGAGCCGGGCAAGCGCTCGTTCCAGCCGATGAACGTCAATTTCGGGCTGTTTCCGGCTCGAGCCTGGCTCCATCGTCAAGCCGGAGGGCGTCAAGCGTTTCCGCGGCAAGGACAAGACGGTGATGAAGCGGCAGCTGCTCTCCGTCCGAGCACTTCGGGATTGCGCTAGTTGGCTCGGTCGGGGCTGATATCCGAGGCCGGCGACGCCGGCTTTTCCTCGATATCGCGATCGGCAACGCTGACATAGTTGTCGAGCAGCCAGAGGGCGACTTCGGCCGCCTCCTTTTCCGTGGAAAAGAGGTAGGTACCGTTCTGTGTCGATGCGTCGAGGAACTCGACGGTGAATCCCTTGGCATTCGGCAGGGGCGAGACCCGCACCCGGCCGGGCTCGATCAGGAAGCAGGCATAGTGGTTGCGGTGGCTGCGCATGAAGCCTGCCTTGTTATCGTGCAGGCGCACGAAGATCGCCTCGCCATTGGCAGTTACATGCAGGCTGCGGATGGCTTCATTGGGAAAGGCGCGGCCGAACTCGAGGATGGCGACGCCCGTGTCATGAAGGTTGCCGTCCTTGTCCCTGTCCTTGCCGGACATACGCGTGACGTAATAGGCGAGCGCCATGAGAAGCACGAAGATGATCGACCAGACGACAACGGGGCTCACACCGCTCTCCTTATGATGGCGCCGCATTCTGCATCGTCCCTTAGCGGGCGAGCCTTGTGCGAATTTGACGCCCGTCAAAAGCGCCTTGTGACGGAAGCCTTCATGAGCAGCAACTGCCGCCGCCATTGCGGCAGCTGCAGGACTGTTTCGAGCACCAAGGCACCGGCACGCGCGGCACGCCGCAGGACCGGCTCGGCAAGCGCCACCGGCAGATAGGCCGAAAAGACGGCGGCCGGGACGGCTCCCGATCGTCTCGCCTTGCCCAGATGCTCCAGCCCAAGCCCGGCAAAGGCCTCTATCGCCGCGGAAATGCGCGGCTTGTCCTCACCGGCCAGGAATGTATCACGATCGAGCCCGGTCGCCGAGAGAATATCGAGCGGCAGGTAGAGCTGGTGACGGCGGCGATGGATCGGCATCAGCAGCAGGAACCCGGCGATCGCCTGAGCGACGCCCGCGTGCCCCGCCGCCTCGGTGGATTTTGCGGCGTCGCCGGCGGAGAGAACGAGGCACGCGAGCCTGGATCAGCGCCGAAGCCGTCTCGCCGGCATATCCTTCGAGTGCATTGCGATCGGTGAGCGGATCGTCGTAGAGATCGAAGATGCGCGCCTCGATCATATCGACAAGCGTCTGGCGCGGCAGGCGATAGGTCTCGATCGCCTCAAGCAGGCCGGCGGCGACCGGATTGCCGGTACTGTCGCCTCGAGCGCTGCCTTCGAGGAGGTCGCGCCACCATTGCAGACGGATTTCGCCGGGCAGCGGTTCGCGCACCACGTCGCGGATGCGGGCGATCTCGGCGTTGAAGGCATAGAGGGCGGCCAGTGCGCCGCGCTTGTCCGGCGGCGACAGGAGGCAGGCCAGATAGCGATCGCGATCGGTTCCCCGAAGCGTCGCGAGGCAGATATCGCCGTTCTGTCCGACTGGATCGGCCATGTCCTAGACAGCGATCAATGCGGCTGCGACGGCGCGCGATTCGGCCAGCATGATGTTGAAGGTGCGCACTGCGGCGCCGGTGCTCATCGGATCCGAGGCGATGCCCTTGGCTTTCAGCGCCGCCTTCACCTCGGCCGGTATGGGCTTCAGGTTGGCGCCCATGCCGACAAGCAGCACTTCGATCTCATTCGATTCGGCAAGCACCTTCATCAGGGAAGCGACCGTCAGCGGGTCGCCCTCCTGGAGCTCCCAGCCGTGAATACCCGAAGGAAGGCAGAGCAGCGAACCACGATGCGACATATCGGCAAACCGGAAACCGCCATTGCCATAGGCATCGATCGGAGCGCGACCCGGAAAATGGGCGTCGCGGATTTCGATGCCTTTCGCCATGGGTCGGATGCTTTCTGAAAGAGGTTACGAGCCGGACGAGGTCCGGTCCTTAGGGTTGGAGTGCCGGCCGCAAAGCAGGCCGGCATCGGCAAAAGCTTCAGGAAGCCGTTCCGGTCTTGGGGGCGTCGGTCTTGACCGGCTCGCCCTTTACGCGGACTTCGGCGATATAGGCGCGCATGGCGCGGATCTTCACGCCTTCGGCGATTTCGACTTCCACTTCGGCGTCGTCGATAACCTTGGTCACCTTGCCGGTGATGCCGCCACCGAGAACGACCTGATCGCCGCGGCGAACGCTGGACAGCGTTTCCTGACGCTTCTTGGCCTGGGCGCGCTGGGGACGGATCAGGAAGAAGTACCAGACCACCATCAACGGCGCGAAGAGGAAGAGCATCTCAAGGCCGGAGCCGAACGCGGAAGCTCCCGGTGCTGCGGCTGGGGCCTGGGCGAATGCTTCGGTAATGAACATCGAAAACTCCTAAGATTACCGGGGACGCCAAGGCCCCCGTTTCAAGCCGCCGGAATATAGTTGCGACAGGCCGGAATGCAACAGAAACACGCCCGCCGCAGTACCGAATCCACGGCTCTCAGGCTTTTGATGCACTAACGAGCGTGTTACCGCAGCAAAAAGGCCCAAGAACTGTAGACGCGACCGGAGAAACACCATGAGCGACGACTTTAACGCCCTGATCCTGACTGAAGTCCGCAGGCTTGCGGATGCGCTGGAGCGGCTTGCGGGACCGCCGCCCGCCGTCAACGACTGGAATGCGGCCGACTGCTTCGTCTGGGTGCCGGCAAACCAGCGTCTGCAGCCGGTGCCGCGCCCGAACCGGGTGGCCCTGACGCTGATCCGCGGCGTCGATCACGTGCGCGATATCCTGCATGAAAACACGTTGCGGTTCGCGGAAGGTTTTGCCGCCAACAACGTGCTGCTGTGGGGCGCGCGCGGCATGGGCAAGTCCTCGCTGGTGAAAGCAGTGCACGAAGATGTGCGCGCCGCGACCGGGACACCGCTGAAACTCATCGAAGTGCATCGTGAGGACATCGCCTCGCTCCCTGCCCTGCTCGACATCCTGAAGGCTTCCGGACAGCGCGTCATCGTGTTCTGCGACGACCTGTCCTTCGATCACGACGACACCGCTTACAAGTCGCTAAAGGCAGCACTTGACGGCGGCATCGAGGGCCGGCCCGACAATGTTCTGTTCTACGCGACGTCCAACCGCCGCCATCTCCTGCCGCGCCACATGATGGAGAACGAGCAATCGACGGCGATCAATCCGTCCGAGGCGGTCGAGGAAAAGGTGTCGCTGTCGGATCGGTTCGGCCTGTGGCTCGGCTTCCACAAATGCAGCCAGGACGATTATCTGACGATGATCGACGGTTATGCCGAATATTTCGATCTCGGCCTCGAACAGGACATACTGCATCACGAGGCGCTCGAATGGGCGACGACCCGCGGCGGGCGTTCGGGCCGCGTCGCGTGGCAATATATTCAGGACCTCGCAGGGCGGCTGAGGAAGCCGCTTTCCAGGGACTGAGAACGCAAAAAGCCCGGCACTGCCGGGCTTTTCTCCGTCCCCTGAAACGCACTACTTATTCAAGGAAGGTAATCGGGTTGACCGGGGTCGCGTCCTTGCGGACCTCGAAATGGACCTGCGGACGCTTCGCGTCGCCGCTCATGCCGGAGGAGGCAACCGTCTGGCCGCGGGTGATCTTCTGCCCGCGTGTAACGTTGATGCTGCCGGCATGGCCGTAAACGGTGACCTTGCCGTCGTCGTGACGGACGAGAACCGTGTTGCCGAGCTGCTTCAGACCATTGCCCGCATAGATAACCACGCCGTTTTCGGCTGCCTTGATCGGCGTGCCTTCCGGAACCGAGATGTCGATGCCGTCGTTGCGGTTGCCATCGACGTTCTGGCCGTAGCCGGCGATGACTGCGCCGTTGACCGGCCAGCGATACTTGCCGATGCCGGTGGACTGCGGTGCGGCGGACGCCATGTCCGACTTCTTCTCGACGTCGGCCACGGATGCGCTATCGACGGCAGCCTTGACTGCGGCGGGGGCCACAGCCACCTGGGCAACCTGAGCAGGTGCGGCTGCAGCCGGCTTCGGAGCTGCCACAGCCTTTTCGGCCGGCTTCTGCGGAATGGACGCCGTCTTGACCGGATCTGCGACCGGAGCCGGTGCGCCATTCGCGACCTTGAGCGTCTGACCGATGCGGACGCCGCCGGATGTCAGGTTGTTGGCCGCTTTCAGCTGGTCGATCGGCGTGCCGGTTTCGCGGGCGATCTTGTTGATCGTGTCGCCCGGCTTGACCACATAGGTGCCGCCGACCGGCTTGCCGCCGGGAGGTGTCAGCTTTGCCGGTTCGGCAACCGCCTTGTCGCGGACCGGGGTCGGCAGAACGGCCAGTTTCTGCTCGGGCTCGCGGGCAGGTGTCGGAGCCTTGTTCTGGAGGTCGATCGTACCGGCCGCATTTTTGGCCGAGTTCTGCGCCGTCCCGAAAGTAGGGATGATGACGGACTGGCCGGGGGCGACGGCACCGCCGTTTGCCTTGAGGATTTCCTTTTCCGGAACGCCATAACGCTTGGAAAGGGTCGAGACCGTTTCGCCCGGCCTCAACGTCACCTTGGGAGCGTTGACCGTGGACCAGCCGGACATCGGCTTTGCGGTCGTGCCGGTAACGACATTGTCGGCTTTCAGCGTCGAAGCGGACGGAGCGACCAGCGTGTGGGCGGTCGCCTGACGACCCGGGAACGGCTGGGCGAGCGCTTCCTGACGGGACGCAGGATCACGGCCCATCGGGGCGGCGTTGCGCTGCGCCGTGGCGCCGGTCGGTGCCGCCAGCTCAGAGCGCTGCACGGCGACCGGAGCGGATGCATTGCGCGCCGGGGATGTATAACCGCCGGAATTGCCGGGATAGGGCTGAGCCATTGCGGTATTGCGCGAACCGTAGTCGTTCCGCGGGATTGGCGGCAGAGCCTGAGCCTGCCCCGAGCCGAGATCGGCTTGCGGCGTCGGTGCGCGGCCATAGGCCCCGCCCCCTGTCGCTGCGGTATGGACGCCGTCGTGATGTTGTCGGATTTCGAAAAGAGCCCCGAAAAACGCGTCGCGTCCGAACTGCACCCGGTCGCAGCACTGGCAAGCAGCGCCGCGACGGCAAATTTGATTACAGATTTTCCGAATTTCGGAGAACTCTTCATACGCATGACTCGCCTACAGATACGCCACCATCGTGAGAGTCATTAAAACGCGTTAGTCTTACTGCACCGTTAAAGGGCAGGCATTGTCCTAAATTTTTGGGAAATTGATAACCATGACCGCCGGAAGGCCGGCTGGCCTTGGAACAAAGACGCCTAAAGCGCCGCGGCGATATGCGGAACGATCGGCAGGAAGGGCACCGGGAACAGGTCCTCCCGCTCGAATCGGCTGCCGGTCTTGGTCAGGCGCACCATCATGCAGGTCTCGCCGTCGATCAGCGGGGCGACCATCGAACCGCCATGGGTAAGCTGCTCGGCATAGAAACGCGGCAGTGACGGAAAGGCCGCCGTGACGAAAATGCGGTCGAACGTTCCCTCGCCCGGCATGCCGTTGCCGCCATCCGCCTGGCGCACGATGACGTTGCGCAGCCCCAGTGCATCCATGCGACTGTGGGCGGCCGCCACAAGGGTGCGGTATCGCTCGACGGTCAACACCCGCTCGGCGATCCTGGCGATGACGGCGGCGGTGAAGCCGCTGCCGGTGCCGATTTCCAGCACCCTATGTCCGGGCTTGACCTGCAGGCGATGCAGCAACCGCACGGCGAGATCGGCGCCTTCCATGAAGGACCCGCAATCGATCGGCACGGTACGGCTGGAATAGGCGTCTTCGGCAAGCGGCGGGGGCACGAACGGCGAGCGCGGCGTCTGTTCAACGGCGGTCAGCAGATCGAGGTCGGAAATGCCTTCCGACCTGAGGCGCAGCACGAGCGCCGCAAAACCCTCTTTTTCGACCATGGCCGATTTCAATCGGAAGCTCCAAATCCCAATGCCTTGGCGACACGATCCTGAACCGAATAGTCGGTCAGGTCCAGCTTCAGCGGCGTCACGGAGATCTTGTTCTCCTTCAACGCCTGGATATCGGTGCCGTCACGGAAATTGCCCTTCCGCTCGCCGAAGCGCAGCCAGTAATAGGGTTTGCCGCGACCATCCTCGCGGGCATCGATCGTCAGGCCGAAATCGAGCTTGCCCTGAGACGTCACTTCGACGCCCTGCACCTCGCTGGGTTCGCAGTTCGGGAAGTTCAGATTGAGGAAGGTGCCGTCCGGCAGATCGACCTCGATCAGCTTGCGGATGAGATCGGCCGCATAGGATTCTACGACTTCCCAAGGCACGATGCGACCGTTCTCGCGACGCACGGCCTGGCTCAGCGAAAAGGAGCGAACTCCTTGTAGCGTGCCTTCGATGGCGCCTGCGATGGTACCGGAATAGGTGACATCATCAGCCATATTGGCGCCGTCATTGACGCCCGAGAGCACGAGATCGGGTTTTTCCGGCAGGACCTCACGGATGCCCATGATGACGCAGTCGGTCGGCGTGCCGCGCAGTGCGAAATGCCTGTCGCCCACTTTCCGAAGACGGAGTGGTTCGGACAGCGTCAGAGAATGGGCAAGCCCGCTCTGGTCGGTTTCCGGCGCAACGATCCAGACATCGTCCGAAAGCTTTCGGGCTATCCGCTCGAGAACAGCGAGGCCCTCGGCGTGAATGCCATCGTCATTGGTCAGAAGTATCCGCATCAGACCGCCCGCTCGATCTTGGTCACGCCACCCATATACGGCTGGAGCGCGTCCGGAATTGTGACCGAACCGTCCTCGTTCAGGTAATTTTCCATGACGGCGATCAGGCAGCGGCCGACGGCGACGCCCGAGCCGTTCAGCGTGTGAACGAACTTCAGCGCCTTGTCGTCCTTGGCCCGATAGCGCGCATTCATGCGGCGTCCCTGGAAATCGCCGCAGACGGAGCAGGACGAAATTTCGCGATAGGTATCCTGGCCGGGCAGCCAGACCTCGATGTCATAGGTCTTGCGCGCGCCAAAACCCATGTCGCCGGTGCAGAGCGTCATGGTGCGAAAATGCAGGCCGAGGCGCTTCAGCATGTTCTCGGCGCATTCGGTCATCCGCTCGTGTTCGGCGATCGACGATTCCTGGTCGGTGATCGACACGAGCTCGCATTTCCAGAACTGGTGCTGACGCAGCATGCCACGGGTATCGCGACCGGCGGAACCGGCTTCCGAGCGGAAGGATGGCGTCAGCGCCGTAAAGCGAAGCGGCAGCTTTTCCTGTTCCAGTATTTCGCCGGATACCAGGTTGGTGAGCGTCACCTCCGCCGTCGGGATCAGGTAACGACCGTCGGTCGTCTTGAAGAGATCTTCCTCGAACTTCGGCAGCTGGCCGGTGCCGTACATGGCGTCGCCCTTCACCATCAGCGGCGAAGAGACTTCCGTATAACCGTGCTCGGTCGTGTGCAGGTCGATCATGAACTGGCCGAGCGCCCGCTCGAGCCTGGCGAGCCTGGCCGGTGAGAACCGTGAAACGCGAGCCCGACAGCTTCGTGGCGCGTTCGAAATCCATCATTCCGAGCGCTTCGCCGATCTCGTAGTGCTCGCGCGCCTTATGGTTCCAGCGCGGCTTTTCTCCGACGACGTGCTTGACCACGTTGTCGTGCTCGTCCTTGCCGACCGGTACGTCGTCGTACGGCACGTTCGGGATGCGCGACAGGGCGTCTTCAAGCGCGGCGACGGCCTCACGCTCCTCCTGCTCGGCGACCGGCATCGTGTCCTTGATCGACGCGACTTCGGCCTTCAGCTTTTCGGCAAGCTCGGAATTCTTCTGCCCGAGCGCGATGCCGATCTCCTTGGAGGCGGCGTTGCGGCGAGACTGCATGTCCTGAAGCTTCTGGATGACGGAACGGCGCTTGTCGTCCAGCGCCAGGAGAGTTGCCGCCATGGGCTCTGCACCGCGCTTGTTCAGCGCCGCATCCAGAGCCCCTTCGTTTTCACGGATCCACTTGATATCGAGCATCTTGCCTTGCCTTTAGAGCGAAACGCCGCGGACTCGCGAGGCAGGCCGGAAGGCTTCAGGCCTTGTCCGTCTCCGCAACGTCCGAAGATTCCTGCTCCGAAAGCTTTTCCTCGGCACGTTTGCGCTCGACGAGTCGTGCGGCGTAGATGGAAATCTCGTAGAGAAGGATGGTCGGCAGTGCAAGACCGATCTGGGACATCGGATCGGGCGGCGTCAGCACGGCGGCGACCACGAAAGCCAGCACGATCGCGTATTTGCGCTTCTGCCGCAGCCAGTCGCTGGACAGGATGCCGACGCGGGCCAAGAGCGTGGTGATCACCGGAAGCTGGAAGACCAGTCCGAAGGACAGGACCAGCGTCATGATCAGGCTCAGATATTCAGAAACCCGCGGCAGAAGCGAGATACCGACTTCGCCTTCGGTCGGCGCCTGCTGCATGGCCAGGAAGAACCACATCACCATGGGAGTGAAGAAGAAATAGACCAGCGCGCCGCCCATCAGGAAGAGGACCGGCGAAGCGATCAGGAACGGCAGGAAGGCTGCCCGTTCGTTCTTATAGAGGCCTGGCGCGACGAATTTGTAGATCTGCGATGCGATCACCGGGAAGGCGATCACCAGCGCACCGAACATTGCCACCTTCACCTGGGTGAAGAAGAATTCCTGCGGCGCCGTGTAGATCACCGGATTTGGAAAGATCGAGGTGAGCCCAGAGAACGGCCCATTTGTAAGGAACGACAAGCAGGTTGAAGAGCTGCTTGGCAAAGAAGAAGCAGATCACGAAAGCGACGAAAAACGCGCCGATCGACCAGATCAGGCGGGTGCGCAGCTCCATCAGGTGCTCGATGAGCGGCTGCGGCTTGTCTTCGATGTCACCGCTCATGCGTCGTCCTTCGGGGTATCGGTCGTCTTCGGCACACGCTTGCGGACCGGAGCCTTGACGGTCGCCTCATCCACCGCCTGGGCGACGGGTGCAGGCTTGGCCGCCGCGCGGCTGCGCTTCGGCTTTTCGACGATAGCGGCCGGGACGGCAGGAGCCACAGCGGCTTCGACCACGGGTTTTGCCCTGCTGGCAGCCTTGCGGACCGGCTTCGGCTTTTCCGCCGCCGCGACGGCCGCAGCCTCTGGCGTGGCCGGAATCGACTGAGCAGGAGCCGGAGCCGACACAGGCGCCGATGTCGAGGATGCGGGCGCGGCGGTCGGGAAGTTTGCGGGGATCTCGGGAGCGGTATCGAGAGCCGACGTGCCCTCGACGGCCTGCTGTGCCTCGATATCGGTCTGACTTAGGGGCGTTGTCGGAAGCTGTGTCGCCTTCTGCAGATCGGCGCGGATTTCCTGCCCCATCTGCCGGAGCGGGTTGATCGCATCTCTCAGCGCATTCGTCGGGTTCAGGCGCTGCGCATCCGAAATCGTCTTGCGCACGTCGTCGAGTTCCGACTCCTTCAGCGCCTCATCGAATTGCGCACGGAATTCACCAGCCATCTTGCGCAGATTGGTCGTCATCTTGCCAAACGCCCTGAGCATGGGTGGCAAATCCTTGGGACCAACCACAACGATCAGCACGATCGCGATGACGAGAAGCTCGGTCCAGCCGATATCAAACATTCAATGAGGCTCCTGGAACCCGCCACGCGGCCATTACGACCGGGTGTTTTCCTTGACCTCTTCAGGCTTAAGATCGACGGTCTTCGCCGTGTTGTTGGCGCCGTTTGCCTCCGGGGCGTCGTCGTCGCTCATGCCCTTCTTGAAGCTCTTGATGCCCTTGGCGAAATCGCCCATCAGTTCCGGAATCTTGCCGCGTCCAAAGAGGACAAGCACGATGACCAGAACGATCAGCCAATGCCACACACTGAAAGAACCCATAAGTCCAACTCCATTAGTACCGTTTCATCGATGTAAGCTCTTTATGATGCTTTTTCAAACACCAAAATGTCCTTGTAGGCCACCGTTATCGACAGGCCGTTTACCTTGGCCGCCAAACGGACCGGTTCTATGGCGCAGGGAACCAGGATCGTCGGAAATTTGCGGCGCCGGGAACCCGTCAGGACAGGAGCCCGGCAGCCTGCGGGGTGAAACCGACATTTTACCGAAGGGCGCGCAGGGTATTGACCATGGTGCGACAGACCGACGCGCTCCATGACTGCGCCGCCTTTGGCGGCAGGGTCCGCCTGGCCAAGCCTTTGGAGAAAGACGCGATTATTCCTCCGCCTCGCCGCCCGGCGTCAGAAGACCAAGTTCCTCGAGGTCGAGTTGCGTGATCGGATCTTCGTCCTCGGAAAGCTCATCGACATTGATTGGAATGGGGACCGCAAAGCCCGGGGGATGCGGCCCGACAGCAGGCCGGCGCCCTTCAATTCTTCGAGACCGGGGAGATCCCGCAGCTCCTCCAGCCCGAAATGGTCGAGGAAATCAGGTGTGGTGCCGAGCGTCACCGGCCGTCCGGGAGTGCGGCGGCGCCCCGGAAGCGGACCCAGCCCGCCTCCATCAGCACGTCGAGCGTTCCCTTGGACGTCTGCACGCCGCGGATCTCCTCGATCTCGGCGCGGGTAACCGGCTGGTGGTAGGCGATGATGGCCAGCACTTCGAGCGCCGCTCGCGACAGCTTCTTCGTCTCGTTGTCGTCCTTGTGAATGACGAGGGAAAGATCAGCGGCGGTGCGGAAGGCCCAGCGGTCCGCGGTCCGGATCAGATTCACTCCCCGCGGAGCATAAGCCTCCACAAGCCGCTGCATGACAGCGTTCACATTGGTGCCGCGCGGCAGGCGCTCGGCGAGAAACGCTTCGGACACAGGCTCGGCAGACGCGAAGACCAACGCCTCAACGATCCGCTCGACCTCCGCCAACGAGAAAGGCAAGGGCTGCGCACCCTCTTCGTCGGCGATCGGCAGATCGTCGTGGTCCTGCGGTGTCAATCAACGCCTCCCGTGACGGGCGACGTCGAGGCGGACTGCAGCGGCCCTTGCCCCTTGCGCAGGTAGATCGGCTGGAAAGCGCCGTCCTGCCGAATTTCGAGCTTGCCTTCGCGCACCAGTTCCAGCGACGCGGCAAACGCACTGGCGGTCGCCGTGACGCGATCCTCCGGGGAGATAGGGTAAGAGATAGTGCTGCAGCGCCGTCCAGTCGGCGACCTCGCCCAGCATGCGGGTCAGCAGTTCGCGGGCATCGACCAGCGACCAGACCTTGCGCCTCTCGATCGTTACCTGGGTGACCGCGGTGCGCTGCCGCAGGTTGGCATAGGCCGAAAGCAGGTCATAAAGCGTCGCGTCATAACCGGATGCGACGCTGTGCGGGATATGCTCGGGGGCTCCGCGGGCAAACACGTCGCGACCGAGCCGGTTGCGGTTGACCAGCCGCGTGGCTGCCTCGCGCATCGCCTCCAGTCGCTTCAGGCGGAAAGCGAGCGTAGCCGCCAGTTCCTCACCGCTCGGGCCGTCATCACCCTTGGCCTGCTGCGGGATCAGAAGTTTGGACTTGAGGTAGGCGAGCCAGGCCGCCATGACCAGATAGTCGGCGGCCACTCGATGCGGACCTTGCGGACGCTATCGATGAACTGGAGATATTGTTCGGCCAGCGCCAGAACCGAGATGCGGGCGAGATCGACCTTCTGGGTGCGGGCAAGATGGAGGAGCAGGTCGAGCGGACCTTCGAAACCGCCGACGTCGATCACCAGCGCCGGATCGTCGGTTGCGCGATCGGCGCCGCCGGCATCCTGCCAGAGCTTGTCCATCGGAATGGCGTCCTGCGATGTATTTATGGCCATTCCCAAACCTTGTCCTGTCGATCGCCGTCAGGAGACGGCGAGAAGACCGTGGAATTCCGCGCGGATCGCGTCTTCGCTCAAGCCGTCGCCCGTGCCGAAGGCCGCTTCCACTGCTCCTGCCCGCCGCAGCGCCTCGCCGGCAAGCGGGATCGCTTCCTTCACGACGGCCTTCATTTCGTCCATGACGCCGTTGCAATGCAAGACAATATCGCATCCCCCCAACGATTCTCGCCGCCCGCTGGCCGATCGTGCCCTTCAGCGCATTCATCGACGTGTCGTCCGACATCAGCAGCCCGTCAAAGCCGATATGGCCGCGGATGATCTCGTCGATCACCTTGCGGGAAATGGTCGCCGGCTCGTTCGGATCGATGGCAGTAAAGACGATATGGGCGCTCATCGCCATCACTCGTCCTTCATCGCGACGAAGGGCAGGAAATCATGCGCCTCCAGCTCTGCGCGCGAGACGGTGACCACCGGCAATTCGTGATGGCTGTCGGCCATGCCACGGCCGTGGCCCGGCATGTGCTTCATGACCGGCAGCATCCCGCCCGCCTTGAGCCCATTGGCGGCGGCCTGCCCCATTTCGGCAACCGTCTTCGGATCGAAGCCATAGGCGCGATCACCGATGACGTTGCTGGCTCCTTCGATCGGCACGTCGATGACCGGCAGGCAATCGACGTTGATGCCGAACTTCATGAGATCGAATGCATGCAGGCGAGACATCAGCCAGGTTGCCCGCAGTCCCTTGTCGCGATCCTGCCTATAAAGTTCGCCGAGTACGGCGGCCGAGGGATACCGCTCGATCATCGGCGGGCGGATGCGTTGCACGCGCCCCCTTCCTGGTCGATCAGCACGGGTGCGTCCGGCCGGCCGATGGCATCGCGCATCGCGGCGACGAGATCGGTGATCTGAGCCGGCTCGATGCAATTGCGGGCAAACAGGATGAAGCCCCACGGCCGTTCGTCCCGGTATAACGCCACTTCGTCCGCGGTGAGGGTCGGGCCGCTGGAGCCCAGGATCATTGCTTTTGATTCGCTCATGCCTCGATCTTAGATCATTGGAGGCCCAACGAAAAACGGGGCGCCTGGGCGCCCCGTCCGATTTTTCCGCTTTTCAGCCCTTACCGGCCGACCAGGCAGGTGCCGCCGGCAGCACGATACCGTTCGCAGAGCGCCACGGCGTCGTTCTTGCTGCCGGCCGGGATGCGGACGCGGTAGAAGGTGCCCTTCCCGGCAAGCTCGGCCGATTTGATATCAACGCCGCGGCCGCCAATGACGCTGCCGAACTTGGCCGACAGGCTCTGGTAGGATTTCTGGGCTTCCGCCTGGGACGGCAGCGAGGCGATCTGGATCACGTAATCACCGGAACCCAGCGAGGCAACCTGGCTCGGTGCCGGGGCAGCAGCCGTCGGCTGGCCCGGAGCGCGGACATTGCCCTGATCGGTGACGGCGGCGACCACGTTGACCGGCTGCTCGGCCGGGCGTGCGATCGGGACCGGAGCCTTCGCCGCAGGGGCAGAGGCCTGAACCGGAGCGACAGGCGCCGGAGCCTGCGCGGCGACCGGAGAAGGAGCCGCAGCGGCAGGAGCCTGCTGCGCGGGAGCGGCTGCAACGGCCGGCGTGACCGGGTTCGCCCTCACCACGTTGACGCGTTCCGCCGGAGCGGCCGGGTTGGCGGGTGCGGAGACCGGAAGGACACCGGCCGCGCCGGCGTTCGAGGAAGCCGGCAGCGGCTGGTTGCGGGCCGGCGTGGAAGCCGGAGCTTTCTCAGGAAAGGCCGCAGCCGTCTCGACCGGCTTTGCGCCGGCGGCGGGCAGCTTTGCGGTCTCCGGTGCGGCAAGCGCCGGTGCCGCGATCTCCTGCTCGACCAGCTTGCCGTCCGGGCGGACGATCATCGTCTTGACCTTGCGCGGCATCACCGTCACCGGCTGCTGCTCGGCGGAGGCATTGCCTGATGCAGCCCGATCCTGCGGCAGAAGACGCGGATCCTGGGTCTCGCCGACATCGGTCGGGTCTATATCATTCTCGCCTTCGAGAGGCAGCGTGTCCGGCATCAGGGTCTTCTGCACGACGTCGATCGGCTCCTCGTTGGAGGAGATCAAAGTGCGCTGCTTGGGATCCTTCGGCGAAACACCGGCGACGCGGTCGTAGACCGCCTTGTCCTGGTTCGGCACGGTCTTGCCGCCGGGATTTTGCGGCGCGATCTTGATCGGGTCGTTATCAGCGGCAATGATGACGGGTTCCCCACCCGACACGACGCTAGAGACGCTGCTGCCGAAGAACGCATAGGCGCCGACGCCGCCGAGGATCACCACGCCGGCAAGAACCAGCGGCACAGCCCAGCTGCGGACGGAGCGGCGGGCAGTCTCGACGGTCGCGACATAGTCGGCGTCGGAATAATGCAATTCCTCATGTTCGGCTGCCGGCAGCGGCGTCGTCAGGCTGCGGCGGAAATCCTCTTCCAGCGCACGCTCGAAATCGTCGAGATCGGTATAGTTCGGCGAACGGGCTGCCTCGGCAGCGGCCTGCTGGCCTCTCGGTGCGATATCGATCTCCGGCTTGCGCGCCTGGGCAGGCGCCGGTTTGTTCGGCGTCGCCAACAGGGTCGCGAGCTCCGCATCGATGTCGAGTTCATAATCGGGGCGGTAGACTGGCGGCTGTTCCGGCTCATCTGCCGGCAGCGACGGCACGTCGAGTTCGGCGATTGCCTCCACATGATCTTCGGAATCGGCAATCTGGGCCGGATCGAACGGCAGGTCGGCAATCGCTTCAGGCTCTTCCACAACCTGCGTCTCGACAACCGGTGTTGGTGCCAGCGCCGCCGCGGCGACGGGTGCGACACGCGCAGGCGGCGTCATTGCGGGAGCGACTGCAGGCGCAGCTTCGGCCTTCGGGGCAACGACTACGGGAGGCATTGCCTGAACCGGAGGTTTCCGCGTCTCTTCGACCACGATGTCGGCGAGGTCGAGTTCGAGGCCATCGAGAGCCAGTTCGAATTCCTCGTCCGAGAAGGGATCCGTCTCGTCCAGGGTCGCAGCCGGGGTCGCGGCAACCGGCGCCTTGGCAACAACAGGGGCAGCGGGAGCGACAGGTGCGGCGGCGGGCGTAACGACAGGTTCCGCGACCTTCTCCACCGGGGTCGCAAGCGGCTGCCCGGTCGATGTCGGCAGCGAATAGCGCTGGACGTCGTAGATCAGCTCATCCAGCGCGGAGAACCGATCCTTTTGAGGCGCGACAGCACCTTGAGCGGCCGCGGCAAGAGGTGCCACGCCAGGAACAGCAGCGATCGTAGCCGTCACGACGGGCGCGGCGGCTTGCAGCTGCTGGGGCTGGGGTTCCGGGGAGGTTGCCGAAACCTGCAGCTCGGCGGCGGGCGCCGGCTCGGGCTTCAGGGCCGGGACATCGTCCAGTACCGAAGGCCTGGAAGCATATTCGGTCGGCGCGTGCGCGGCGGCGGGTACAGGCGCCTGCGGAGAAGCCGAAGCGACGTCTCGTGCCACACTGAAATTGGTGAGCGGCATGCGGAAGCCCGGAATGTAGGCTCCCTTGCCCCGCTCGCTCTTCGCCTCCGGCTCAAACTTCGCTTCGGGTTCAAATATCGCCTCAGACTCAAACGCGACTTCCGGTTCGAGCGCCGGTTGCGCCTCGAACCGAACCTCCGGCTCGAATTTCGCAGCGGGCTCGAAGACCTGTTCGGGCTGGCTTGCGGAGATGGGCTCGGCGGCGATCGAGTTTTCGAGCTCGGCCGCGAGATCGAACTCCTCTGCCGGCACGTCTACCGCTGCGGAAGACGACATCGCGCCCGCCGGGAAATCGGGGAGATCGAAAACAGGTTCTAGACGCACAGTTTCGGGAGCCGGCTCGAATGCCGGTTCCGCAGCGGCCGGCTCGAATGCCGGTTCCGCGGCAACGTGCTCGTAAACCGTATCAACCGCCAACGGCGGCTCCTCGTCGCCGAACTGGAGGTCGTCGCGCTCGTGGAATTGGCTTTCAATCGAAACGGAAGCCTGAGGAGGCTCGACTGCAACCGTCTCTGTCGGAACGAATTCCAGCTCTTCCGGCTCTACCGGGGCGCGGCAGCCCGGACATCGGTCGCGGGCTCGGCAAAAGACTGTGGCCCATCATCAAGAGCGATATCGTGAATGGGATCGAGGCGCGGCGCATCATAGCGTTCGAACTCCTGAAGAAGTTCGTCTTCAAGATTGAACGCCGGCTCACGCCGCAAAGAAGTATCGGCGGAAGACGATCCGGGCTTGGCAGCGACGGGAAGATCGTCGTAGCCTACGATGCGGGCGAGTTCTGCCAGCGGATCATCATCGGCAAAGAAGTCCGGTAAATCATTCCGGCTACGCGCAAGGTTGTTATCGGCCATTACCTCGTCCACTCACCTACATTACAACGCATATGCCAGTGCAATGTGGGGAAATGGTGGCGATATTTACCGCATTTCTTCCGGTGCCGCAGTGCCTGTGATTCCAAGTCCTGACTTCAAAACAGAGGCGACAGCATGCACCAGCCCAAGCCTGGCAATACTCAATTCTCGGTTTTTATCATTAACAAAACGTAATTCCGGTTGTTCCTTCCCCTTATTCCAGTGAGCATGGAAGAAACTTGCCAGATCATAGAGGTAAAAGCAAGCCGATGTGGCTCCTGCGCCTGGGCTGCAGCCTCGATAATCCGGGGATATTCCGCAAGCTTTGCAACGAGTTGCATTTCGTTCGGATCGTTGATCAGGCCGCTCGAGCCCTTGAGGTCGAGCGAATCAATGTCCAGATCCGGGAAAGCTTCCTTCGCCTGCCGGAAGATCGACGAGCAGCGCGCATGGGCGTACTGGACGTAGAAGACCGGGTTGTCCTTCGACTGTTCGGTGACCTTGGCGAAATCGAAGTCGAGCGGCTCGGCTCTTCCTGTAGAGCATCATGAAGCGCACCGCGTCACGGCCGACCTCATCGACGACGTCGCGAAGGGTCACGAAATTGCCGGAACGCTTCGACATCTTAACCGGCTCGCCGTTGCGGTAAAGCTTGACGAGCTGGCAGAGGAGCACGGTGAGCTTGGCCTCGCCGCCGGAGACGGCACGCGCCACGGCCTCCAGACGCTTGACGTAGCCGCCATGGTCCGCGCCGAGCACATAGATCATCTCGTCGTAACCGCGGTCGAACTTGTCCTTGAAGTAGGCAACGTCGGCCGCGAAGTAAGTATAGCTGCCGTCCGACTTGATCAGCGGCCGATCCATGTCGTCGCCCACCTCGGTGGAACGGAACAGCGTCTGCTCGCGGTCCTCCCAGTCTTCCGGCAACTGGCCCTTCGGCGGCGGCAGCGTGCCCTTGTAGACGTGCCCTTGAAGGTGAGATCATTGATCGCCTGGCGGATGCGCTGCGCGCCATTGGCATGCAATGTCCGCTCCGAATAGAAGACGTCGTGATGGACGTTGAGGGCTTCGAGGTCATCGCGGATGAGCGCCATCATCGCATCGATCGCCGTGTCCTTGACGATCGGCAGCCAGACGTCTTCCGGCATGTTGTGCAGCCGCGGGCCGTATTCCGCCGCTAGGGCCTGGCCGACCGGCACGAGGTAGTCGCCCGGATAAAGGCCCGAGGGGATTTCCCGATCGTCTCGCCCAACGCCTCGCGATAACGCAGGAACACCGAGCGGGCCAGAACGTCGATCTGGCTGCCGGCATCGTTGATGTAATATTCCTTGGTCACATCATAGCCGGCGAATTCCATCAGGTTCGCCAGCGCATCCCCGACAACCGCGCCGCGGCAGTGGCCGACATGCATCGGGCCGGTCGGGTTGGCCGAGACGTATTCGACATTCGCCTTCTTTTCGGCTCCGACCGTCGAGCGGCCGTAGTCCGTGCCCTCGGCAATCATAGAGGCGAGCAGGCGCTGCCAGTAAGGGGCGCCAAGACGGATATTGATGAAGCCGGGACCGGCGACAGAAACCTCGCTGACATCGGCGTCCGAACGCAGAGCTTCGGCGATGATATCGGCCAGCGCCCGCGGATTGGTGCCGAGCGGCTTTGCCAGCACCATGGCGGCATTGGTCGCCACATCGCCGTGGCTCTGGTCGCGCGGCGGTTCGACTGCGATACGGCCGAAATCAAGATCGCTTCGCTTTTCCCTGATAATATCAAGGGTTTCCAAAGCATTCTTAATTCTAGTTTCGAAGTCGGCAAAAAGATTCATGTTCAATCATCCCCGGGATATGCCCGAGGACCCTTGCTGGCCAGTGTCGTTGGTGGCGGTGCCTAGCGCAAATCCGGAGTCTGGTCAAACAGCTCGCCATGGGCCTTGATCGCGAACGTATCGGTCATTCCGGCGAGATAATCGCCAACATGCCGGGCTCTTGCGGTTTCTCCGAGACCGGAGATGTGGTTGACCCAATAATGGCTGCGCATCAGCGACGGATCATTCATATAGGCATTAAAAAGATCCGAGACGATCTGCGAGGCGCCAGCGCGGATGCGCATGATGTCCGGATGCCGGTAGATGCGCGAGAACAGCAGTTTCTTGATACAGCGGTCGGTCTCGGCCATTTCCTGCGAGAACGTGGCGATGACGTGCCCCGCGGCACGGACGTCTCCGGCGCTCTGCGGTTCCACCTTGCTCAGATTATGCTGCGCGACGTCGATGACGTCCTCGACCATATGGGTGATCTGCCGGCGCATGATCTCATGGGCGAAACGGCTTGGTTCCAGATGCGGATAACGTGCCCTCACCTCGGCCATCAGCTTGGCGAGGAACGGGACCTCGTCCAGCATCTCGAAGGTCAGCAGGCCGGAGCGCAGGCCATCGTCAATGTCATGGGTGTTGTAGGCGATGTCGTCGGCGATCGCCGCCACCTGCGCCTCGAGGCTGGCGAAGCTCGCGAGCTCCAGGTCATGCAGTTCGCAATAGTCGCGTATCGGCTGCGGCACCGGGCCACGCGTCCCCTCGCCGGTCGCGGTCAGGAGCGGGCCGTTGTGCTTGACGAGACCCTCCAGGCTTTCCCAGGTCAGATTGAGCCCGTCGAAATCCGCATAACGGCGTTCGAGCTTGGTGACAATGCGTAGCGACTGAGCGTTATGGTCGAAACCGCCATAAGGTTTCAGCATCTCGTCCAGCGCGTCCTCGCCGGTATGGCCGAACGGCGTGTGGCCGAAGTCGTGGACCAGCGCCACGCCTTCGGCGAGATCCTCGTCGAGTTTCAAGGCGCGCGCGAGAGCCCGGGCAATCTGCGCCACTTCGACCGTGTGGGTGAGCCGGGTGCGGTAATGGTCGCCGTCGGGGCTGATGAACACCTGCGTCTTGTGCTTCAGCCGGCGGAATGCGGTCGTGTGGACGATGCGGTCGCGGTCGCGCTGGAATTCCGAGCGCGTCAGGCTGCCGTCCTCGGGGAACAGCCGCCCCCGCGACGCCCAGGGATTGGCGGCGTAGATCGCCCGCTCGCCACTGCCGAAACCCAGCGCCCTGGTATCGATCGTCATGCCGTCACCCGTTTGTTCATCCGCAGCCTGCCCGCCCATTGACGTGCCCTTCACGTCTTCATACCTATAGTGAAGCTGGGCGCAATGCCGGTGACAGGAATCTCTCCGGGCCTTGAACCCGGCAGGAGGCGGATAATATGGAAACCAATGTAACTCTTTCGAATGCGGCGGCCAAGCGCATCGCCGAAATCGTCGGCAACGAGGCCGGCAAGCAGGCACTGCGCGTCTCGGTCGAAGGCGGAGGCTGTTCCGGCTTCTCCTACAAGTTCGACCTCGCCGAAGCGCCCGCGGACGACGATGTGGTGATCGCCAATGGCGACGCCAAGGTGCTGATCGACAGTCTCTCGCTCGTCTATATGGCGGGTTCGGAGATCGACTTCGTCGACAACCTGCTCGGCCAGTCCTTCCAGATCAAGAACCCGAACGCGGTGGCGAGCTGTGGCTGCGGCACCAGCTTCTCGATCTGATAACATCTCTCCCGATGCACTTCGCCCTTTCCAACGCTTCCTCTTTCGCTAAAAGAGGAAGCGAACAGTGGGAGGCAAGGGCCGATGAAGATCGCCACCTGGAACATCAACGGCGTCAAGGCGCGGATCGACAATCTGCGCCAGTGGCTGGCCGATTCCTCACCGGACATCGTCTGCCTGCAGGAAATCAAATCCGTCGATGAAACCTTCCCGCGGCTCGAGATCGAGGCGCTTGGCTATCACGTCGAAACCCATGGCCAGAAGGGGTTCAACGGCGTCGCATTGCTGTCGAAGACCAGGCCGGACGAAGTGATGCGCGGGCTGCCGGGCGGCGAAGGCCCGGACGGCCAGATGGACGAGCAATCCCGTTACATCGAAGGTGTGTTTTCGGTGCCGGGCGGCGCGATCCGCGTCGCCTCCATCTATCTGCCGAACGGCAACCCGGCGGACGATCCGGTCAAATATCCTTACAAGCTCGCCTGGATGGAGCGGCTGCGCCAGCATGCGCAGAACTGCCTTCTCCTTGAAGAGCCTCTCATCCTTGCCGGCGACTACAACGTCATTCCCGAGCCGCATGACTGCTTCGACCCGGCGGTGTGGGCGACGGACGCGCTGTTCCTGCCGCAGACCCGTGCCGCCTTCCGGCGCCTGGAAAACCTCGGCCTCGTCGATGCCGTGCGCGCCACGACGGATGCGACCAAGCTCTATTCGTTCTGGGATTATCAGGCCGGCGCCTGGCAGAAGAACAACGGCATCCGCATCGATCACCTTCTGCTGTCGGCGGAAGCCGCCGACAGGCTGAAATCGACAGCGATCGAGAAACATGTGCGGGCCTGGGAAAGCCTTCCGACCACGTACCCGTGGTCGGAATCTTCGACTTTGGCTGATCATCCAGAATGAGCTGATGGTATTCCATCACGGGGAGGCGTCGGTTATTCGACGCCTCGGGCGAATTCCTGCGACAAGGCGACCGCGCCGCGGCGATCCTCTTCGCCGACGACCGAAAATGCCTGTTCCTGCAATTGCTGCATCCAGATGCATTCCTTGGCGGTACACTTGTCGAGCGCCGCGGTCATGAAGGCGAGCCCGCGCACCGTCTGGCCCTCCTGGAACAGGACATTGCCGAAAACCGACATGGCACCCGCATGGCCGCTCTTGCGGGCCTGGTTCAGCCATTTCTTCGCCTGCTGAATATTGGCGGTACCGCCCTCTCCGGCGAGAATCATCCGGGCGAGCTGGAACTGTGCTTCCGCCACGCCGAAAGTGGATGCCGCCTGAAAATAGAGCTGGCGGGCCTGTGACAGATCGGGCTTGATCGGGCTGCCGGGAATGCCGCGGCGATAATAGTTCGCGAGCGACAGAAGCGCATTGATGAAGAAGCCGGTGTCTTCCGAACCGGGCTCGACGCCCTGCGCAGCAATCTCGTTGTAGATCTTGAAGGCCTCGAAATCGTCCTTGGCGACGCCGTCGCCATAGGCATACATATTGGCAAGCGCCCAGCGCGAACCGGTATGTCCCTTTTCGGCGGCGTAGCGATAGGCTTCGACCGCGTCTTCCTTCTGGCCGTTCTTGTAGGCCTTGAAGCCGAACTTGAAGAGATCGAAGGGGCCGGACTCCTTCGTCACGCCGGACTTGATGTCGAAGGCCGCAGCCGATCCCGCCACAATCGAGGCGATCGACGCTCCAAGAAGCAATACTCGCATGGATCCGATATCAAACTTCGGCATGATTCAGTTTCTTTCACTCCGCGCGCGGCTACCCGCCGCAGCCCGAGCATAGCCCGCTGCCGGAAAATGGTTCGTCCGGGGATATCCCGTGCCTGCTCCTCCCGAGAGACGAATGAAATTGTAGCCGCCGTTTCCGGCAAGACTTGGACCCTCAACCACAGCAATTGCGACAAGACAGGACGATGTCGTAATCCGCCCGCCTGAGCGCAAAAAGCCCGGCTTTTCAAAATGAAACCCGCCCATGATACTCCAAAATACGCGCCCCGCCCCGCGTTCCGCGCCTGTTCTTCCTCTATCGCTGCTCCTCGTTTGTGGCGGGAAGTGGACAGAAATGCCCCTCGCAAGGCACCTGATAATAGTCTCGAAAAAGTGTTGCTAAATCGTCACAAGAGAAACGACGGAACCGCTCCTGTTTGAATTAAGTTCCGCCACAAAAAGCCCGGTCGTAACCGGGCTTTCAAGCGTGAACGGCGTGAGGTCAGAACTTGACCTTCAGAGACGTGGAAAGCGCAGCGACTAGGTCGTTCCCAAACCGATAGGTGGCTTCCTCTCCAGCAGGAATGCCGTCGATGCTCGAGGCACCGGAGCTGCCGCTGGTCAGGATGCCAAGCACGCCGGCCAAGCGGATCTCGACGTTCTTGTTCGGCGAATAGGCGACGCCTGCGCCAACGGTCCAGGTATCCGTGAGAGAACTGAAGCCCTGAGAAGTCCCGCGATCCCAGGTGAGGCTGACCGCACCGCTCCACTGTTCGTTGAACTTGTGGCCGACGCCGCCGGTAACCGTCCAACCGTCTCGGTATCCGAGTTCAAGGGCGGTGACTTCCCGGCCGCTATTGTAGAACGGGATTCGCTGCAACACGCTCCAATCGGTCCATTTTACCGATCCGAACGCAAGCCAGTCGGGAGCGATGCCGGACTGCAACTTAAGCTCGATAGCCTCCGGCATGGTGGCCGAGCCTTCAACTGGAATGACCGTGCCGGCGCCCGGAATCACACCTCCAAGGAATGGCGAAAGCGTAGTCAGATCGACCTCACCGGTGACTTCCTTCAGCTTGACTTCGCTATAGTACATCAGGCTTGCGCGGAAAGCGTATTCCGGAATTTCATAGGCAAGCCCCGCACGCCAGCCCCAGCCGTCGCCTTCAAGATCCAGGCGTCCAACACCGGTTCCGGTCAGTGCTCCTGGAGCCGCCACCAGCCGCTCCTTGAAGCCATCCATTTGGAGATAGTTGGCGCCGCCGATGATACGAAGGTCACCCTTGCCTACATTGAACTTGTAGGAGCAGGTCAACGCATAGTTGTCGCTGTTGATCTTCGTCTCGATGTTCTGGTTTGCGCCGGCCCAGCGTGAGCCTGGGTTCGTATGAGCGCCATAGGGCTGCGAGTAGTCGACCAGGCAGTCGAAACCCTCGAAACCCGCTTTGGCGCCGATACGCGGAGACCAGTAGTCCTCGGTCTCATCGGCGGAGTTGGAATAGCCCAGGGCGTTGAGGTTGCCATCCGTCGGGACTCTATCGGTGACGTTCTTGAGTTTTCTCTGGGGCATCACGAAGGTAGCCGTGGACTCGATCGCGACCGAAGACGGATCAAAGAGCAGGTCGATATTGTATCCGCCCCGCTCGATACCACCTGCAAACGCAGGCGACTGGAGGGTACACCCGGCTACGAGAGCAAAGACGCCCCTCGAAATTACTTTGCTTACCATAAATTCTCCCACTCCCTGGTAAGTGACCGAAATCACTGTAGATGGTTCGCCCCGATTGACAACTTTCGGCTGTTCGGCACTTCGCGGTGCAAACGTCTTGCGGTTTTACGTAAGCAAACCAGGAACCGGGGCTTTGGCGCCGATTTCGGCACAAAATTACTCTTTTCTCCCTAATGAGATCGTTAAAATTAGAATTTTATTATTTTAACCTAACAATCTGTGTCAATGTGGCAACAATGCGGCTTTCTGCAAGTTAGCAGTTGCACACACGGGAACTTCAACCAACAAAAGGTTGCAAAACGGAAAGCGCCGCGTCCGTTTCCGGCGCGGCGCGTTGTCGCAGTGATCCCTTAAAGACGATCAGCCGGCTTCGCTGATGCGCAGAAGAGCAGTCTTGAGGCTTGCCATCTGGACTTCGAGTTCGGCGAAGCGTTCGCGTTCGGCGGCAACCACTTCGGGATCGGCATTGGCGACGAACCTCTCGTTCGCCAGCTTCTTGCCGATGCGATCCATCTCGGCCTCGGTCTTGCCGATCGCCTTGTCGATGCGCCCCTTCTCGGCGACGAGATCGATCAGGCTGCCGAGCGGCAGGCAGGCGGTTGCCTCGCCGACAACGATCTGTGCAGACCCCTTCGGCGCCGCGTCGGCGAGCCTCGATGGTTTCCACACGCGCAAGCCGGCGAATGGCAGCCTCGTGGCGACGAATGCGCCCCTGGGTCAACTCGTTGGCGCCGACAACAATCAGCGGCGCCACGGCCGACGGCGGCACGTTCATCTCGGCGCGGGCGGAACGCAAGCCGGTGACAAGATCGACCAGCCAGTTGATCTCTTCCGCGGCCGACTGATCGGCAAATTCCGGCGCCGGCCATTCGGCGTGGCAAAGCAGGCCGTCGCGCGTTTCGGTATGGGCCCAGAGCTCCTCCGTCATGAACGGCATGAACGGATGCAGGAGCTTGTAGGTCTCTTCCAGCACGTAGGCCGCACACGCCTGGGCCTCGGCCTTGGCGTTTTCGTCCTCGCTTGCGAAGATCGGCTTCAAAAGTTCCAGATACCAGTCGCACACCTGGTTCCAGACGAAACGGTAAAGCGATGCCGCCGCCTCGTTGAAGCGCTGGGTCTCGATCGCCTCCGTAACGTCACGGATGGTCTCGGAAAGCTCCGTCAGGATCCAGCGGTTGACGGTGAGCTTGGTTGCCTCCGGCAGGAAGGCCGGATCGAGCTTGACGCCGTTCATCTCGGCAAAGCGGGTGGCGTTCCACAGCTTGGTGCCGAAATTGCGGTAGCCGGCGATGCGGGCCGGATCGAGCTTCACGTCGCGCCCCTGGGCGGCCATGATCGCCAGGGTGAAACGCAGCGCGTCGGCACCGTATTCGTCGATCAGGTCGAGCGGGTCGATGACATTGCCCTTCGACTTCGACATCTTCTGACCGTTCTTGTCACGCACCAGGGCGTGGACATAGACGGTGTGGAAGGGCTCGACCGGATTGCCGTCCTCGTCCTTCATGAAGTGCAGGCCCATCATCATCATGCGGGCGACCCAGAAGAAGATGATGTCGAAACCGGTGACCAGGACGCTGGTCGGATAGTATTTTTCGAGTTCCTTGGTCTGGTCCGGCCAGCCGAGCGTCGAGAACGGCCAGAGCGCCGAAGAGAACCAGGTGTCAAGCACGTCCTCGTCGCGGGTCAGGATCTCGCCCGGCTTGAAATTCTCCAGGAGATCTTCGACGAGGGCCTTCATGGGACCTTCATGCGACAAGTAATGCTGGATCGCCGCCTGCAGCGCTTCTTCCTCGGTCTTTTCGACGAAGACCTGGCCGTCCGGGCCGTACCATGCCGGGATCTGATGGCCCCACCAGAGCTGGCGGGAGATGCACCAGGGCTGGATGTTCTCCATCCATTCGAAATAGGTCTTGTCCCAGTTCTTCGGCACGAACTTGGTACGCCCTTCCTTGACGGAAGCGATCGCCGGCTGCGCCAGGGTGTGGGCATCGACATACCATTGTTCGGTCAGCCGCGGCTCGATCGGCACGCCGCCACGGTCGCCATGCGGGACCATATGCTTGTGCGGCTCGATCTTGTCGAGCAGGCCGGCTTCCTCGAAAATCTCGACGACGATCTTGCGGGCGGTGAAACGGTCCTGACCTTCGAGACGGTCCCAGGCACCGTGAAGGGCGGCCGGATGATCGAGGCCTTCGAGGAAATCCTCGTTGTCCTTGAGGGTGATCGTGCCGTCGATATTCATGACGTTGATGGCGCGCAGCCCCGCGCGCCTGCCGACTTCGAAATCGTTGAAGTCATGCGCGGGTGTAATCTTGACCGCACCGGTACCGGCCGTGGGGTCGGCGTAATCGTCCGCAACGATCGGGATTTTGCGGCCGACGATCGGCAGGATGACGTGCTTGCCGACGATCGCCTTGTAGCGCTCATCCTCGGGGTTCACGGCAATGCCGGTATCGCCGAGCATGGTTTCCGGACGCGTCGTCGCGACGACGATATAGTCGCGCGTCTCGAATTCGGTCGCATTGCCGTCTTCGTCGAATGTGACCGGATACTGGTAGGTGACGCCCTCCTCAAGCGGATAACGGAAGTGCCACAGATTGCCGTTGACCTCCTGTTGCTCGACTTCGAGGTCGGAGATCGCGGTCAGCAGCTTCGGGTCCCAGTTGACGAGGCGCTTGTCCTTGTAGATCAGGCCCTGTTTGTAGAGCGTGACGAAGACTTCGAGGACAGCGGCCGACAGGCCCTCGTCCATGGTGAAACGCTCGCGCGACCAGTCACAGGAGGCACCCAGACGCTTCAGCTGGTTGAAGATCAGCCCGCCCGACTCCTCCTTCCACTCCCAGACCTTATCGACGAAGGCTTCGCGGCCCATTTCGCGGCGGCCGGGAAGCTGACGCTCCATCAACTGGCGCTCGACGACCATCTGGGTGGCGATGCCCGCGTGGTCCATGCCCGGCTGCCACAGCACGTCCTTGCCGCGCATCCGCTCGAAGCGGATCATGACGTCCTGCAGCGTGTTGTTGAGCGCATGGCCCATGTGCAGCGAACCGGTCACGTTCGGCGGCGGGATCACGATCGTGAAGGCTTCAGCACCCGGCTTGGCGTTGGCGCCGGCGCGAAAAGCGTCGGCTTCGTCCCAGGCTTTGGCGATCCTCGGTTCTACTTCTGCGGAATCATAGGTCTTTTCGAGCATTTCCTGACCCGTTTTTGTTCTTTGAGAGCTATCGCGGTGTAAATAGGATGGGGTGTTCCAAGTCAATAAAAAAGCCGCCCCGTCGCCGGAGCGGCCGTATCGATCAGCCCTGGGGCGATTTAGCGGCGCGTGCCGCGGGACACGCGCTCGATTTCCTCACGCACCAGGCGCTCGACCAGCGTCGGCAGGTTGTCGTCCAGCCATTCCTGCAGCATCGGACGCAGCATGTCGCCGGCCATGTCTTCGAGCGAGCGGCGCTCCATGCCGTTGAACACCGAGGCAAGGTCGCTGAAGGATTTCGCGACCTGAGCACCTGCCTCGGCGGACAGAAGGTTCGCGGTCTCCTCGATCTTGGCCGGCAGGCTGCGCGGGGCCGGCTCTGCCGCGAATTTCGGCTCGAGGCTCGGTTCAATCTTCGGCTCCGGCCGGATTGGCGCTTCAGCTCTGGTGGGAGCCGACAGCGGCGGATCGAAGACCGGCATCATGACGTGCTGAGCCGGTTCCGGCTGCGGTGCCACCGGCTGCGAAACCGGAGCTGCCTGCATCACCGGAGCTGCCTGCATCACTGGAGCTGACTGGGGAACGGGCTCGCGGAATTCCGGCATGCGCGGCATCTGGGGGCGAAGCTGGGCCGGTTCCTCCTGTCGAGCGGGCGAAGACGAGGTTTGCGCGGAAGAGACGGGCGCCAACGGAGCGGGCGCAGTCGAAGCGGTGGCAAGGCGCACCGTGCCGGGTTCCTGCTGGCGGGCCGAAGCGGCACGGACCCTTGCGGCGACATCGGCGAGCGACAGGGTACGATCCTGCTGCGCCGGCTGGCCTGACGATCCGGCGGCGAAGTTCATCGGCTCGTTGCGCAATGGCGCGCCGCGGTCGTTGGCCACCATTTCGGGAACAAAGCTCGCCTCTCCGTCATCTTCGATCTCATCCTCGGCATAGACCGGGGGATCTGGCCGTTGAGCACGTTCTCGGCGTTCGGCTCATTGCTTTCAATGATCCGGCGAATGGACGCCAAGATTTCTTCCATGGAGGGTTCACGCGCTACATTTGGCTGAGCCATTTTCATCCCCGCTGTTACCGGCACTCGACTCGGCCCCGTGGAGGGTGAACCGAATCGACGTTACTCTAAGGTGTTGGGGGGCTGGAAACAATGACAAGTGCCCCAGGCTTCCTACCGATAC
Source organism: Neorhizobium sp. EC2-8 (assembly GCA_045291535.1). Classification (GTDB taxonomy): domain Bacteria; phylum Pseudomonadota; class Alphaproteobacteria; order Rhizobiales; family Rhizobiaceae; genus Neorhizobium. The sequence continues at coordinate 1,374,467 of CP147996.1, forward strand.
ACAGTTTTGTTGGCGTTGTGAATCCCGTAAGTCACACTTGCCGGAAACGGGTCACACCGATGTGAAAATAAGAGACGGCACCGGCAGAAACGACAAAGGGGCCCCAAGGCCCCTTCCTGTTCACGATATTCACCGCGGACGATCGATCAGAACACGAATTCCTTCGCCTTGCGGAAACCCGGCAGCGGCTTCACCGAGGCGTTGAAATAGGCGCTCTCGGAGATCGCGCCCTGTTCCTTCACCAGCACCTTCGCCTGGGCGGCATTGCCGTAACCGACGACGGCGACAAGCCGGCCGCCATCGCGCAACTGTTCCAGCAGAGCCGAAGACACTTCCTCGACAGCACCATTGACGAAGATCAGATCATAGGGAGCCTCGGCGGGGTAGCCTTTTTCCAGCTCGCCGGTCACCACTGCGACATTGTCGTAACCGAGCGAGGAAAGCGTTTCGGTCGCCTGCCCAGCAAGCGCCTCGTCCGCTTCAAGTGAGACCACGGAGCCGGCAATCAGCGAAAGAACGGCGGTCGCATAACCACTGCCGGTGCCGATTTCGAGCACGACGTCATCCTTGGTGATCGCCGCAAGCTGCAGAAGCTTGGCAAGCGGCGAAGCCTCCATCAGGTAGCGACCGGCGGCCACTTCGATATCCGTATCGATATAGGCGAGCGACTTTGCCTTGGCCGGCACGAAAGCTTCGCGCGGAACATTGTAGAAGGCCCGCAGAACCGAATGCGACGTGACATCGGTGGTGCGGATCTGATTTTCGACCATCTTCGTCCGTGCTGCTTCGAAATCCATCATCTCAGTCGTCCCAAATCTCCCGGCCATGCGCCGGTTCACGCATGACCGTCTTACTGACGGGAAGACATGCTTTCAAGACACCGGCCGGTTTCGAAGCAAAAAGCAGAGGAGATCCGTCCCCTCGCCTGTCGTGAGGCTCAGGCGAAGGCCGGCGGCGCTTCTTCCAGCTTGCGGATGGTGAGATAGTCCCGGCCATAGGAGGAGCGCAGGCTGTGGTCCTTGTCGAAGGCGGACTGTTCGCCGGAGGTCAGCGGAAACATGCCGTCGGCGAATGTGCCGGTGCCTTCGACCTCGTTCGTCGCCTGGCGGTGTACGTTGATTATCCTGGTGATCATGATGCCGTCCCTCCGTTCCACCCCATAATCGCTGAATGGGCCTTTCTGTTCCGAGCCTAGGAGGAGAAGGTTAAAAAATTAACCATGTTGCAGCGCACACAAAAATGCGTGGTAAATGCTTGGTATCAAAGCACCTTTGGATTTTAGGGATAGTTCGGGAAGAAGGGGGAATTGGAGGCCTCGCCGAGAATCGAACTCGGGTGCAAGGATTTGCAGTCCTCTGCGTCACCACTCCGCCACGAGGCCGTCCGAACGCATAAAGAGCGAGTGGTGTCGGGCGTTTAGAACGAATCGAATAACCGCGCAAGCGGGTTTGGACCAATTGTCATCTTTTTCCTGCATGAGATTAAGAACCCGATCATCAGCAGCTCGATATCCACATCCGCGCGCGGCGTCCGCGTTCGAAAAAGCGAAGCGGAGAGAGCACCGACGGGTGCTCCCGCTCAGGTTCATCAAAAATTTACCAAGGAGAGCGGAACCAAAATCCATGAAGGGTGTTGTCTGTGCCGCAATGCAAGGTGTGGACATGACGAGTAACGTGACTGAAGCAAACGACGCTGTGTGGAGTTCCCCGGTTCGAGTACGCGTTGGATACGGTTTTCCGGAAACGATCCGCGGGCCCAGAGAAGCCCTGGATTACCTGAACTGGCGCTGGCCGGTGCGCGAAGGCACCTATTACATCAAGGCCTTGAAGGAATGCGCCGCCTGCCTGCAGCGCAAATTCCCCTGGAAAAGGTGCGGGAAACCTTTGTTCTCGCCAGTATCGAAGCCAGGATGCTGAACTGATCTCAATCCGTCTAGGAGATCGTACGGGTTCCGCCATGAGGCGGAACCGGAAGGCCGTCAGCGCCCTCCATTAAGAACCCGTTAAGCTTTCTTATCAGGACGTTTGTTAAACGATTCTCTCTAGGACTTTAGGCGACGGCGATGTTGTCGTCTTTTATCCTTATGAGAAGGATCGCCATGACGGCGATGATCAGTATGAAACTCAGTGTCTCTGACGCCGTAGCGGCGTGCGCAACCGTTGGTTCGCTTACCAGCATCCTGTATGTAGGGCATCTCTTCATGGCCCTGTTCTAGCGCCTTGCCGATCGAACGGCGGCGCTCATGCTGGCCAATAGAAATCGGAACGAAAATCAGCCGGAATATCGGCCAGTCTGCCGATGGCTTCGGCAACGTAGCCAATCTGCATGGCCAGATATCGGATCTCGCGCGGCACCGGCAAGCCGGTCAGGGCCTCGCGATTGCGCCAGGTCTCGTACCCGGTCGATCTGATCCGCCGCTCCGCTTCACGAAGTACATCGTCGCGACTTGGCATATGGCCGTCCGCTAGATCGTCAGGCTTCGCCACGCAGGCCGCAAGCCCACCCTCGATCACTCTCAAACCCATGTTCACCCTCGTCTTCAATCCCGGGAGCAATCCTAGTGATTCGGGGCGGCATGCGCCAGAGTCGCTGAAAATCAGCACCGCGCAGAAACGCTGAAGTAGCGGCGCGCCAGTGACCGTGCTAGAATATCGGCGTTGCCGGGTGGGGAGCACCGGGCGGCGAACATGCGGTGGGAGGAGACCGTTATGCAGTATCTGGAATTCATCACCACGCTCAATCCGGTCGTGCTGGCGATTCTCGTGATCGTGCTGGCATGCGGAGCGTACGACTATTGGGCGCAGTCCCGATAAGGGAACCGCGTAGCCTCTTGATTTCTCACGATGCGCCGAGCGTTCACGTTTCCGGCAGGTTGTGGCTCACGCCTTTGCGAGGACACGGTTTGTTGTTATCCATGCCGCGGTTTGAAGCGGAATGGAGAGACGAAGAGTGAGCGCAAGCATCGAATTCGACGACACCTCAACTTCACTGAGCGGTACGCTGCGCCAGCTTATCGACGGCATCAAGGGTCAGTCGGTGACCCTGCGCCAATTGATGGATGCGGTCGGCGAACAGGGCCTGCTGCTCATCTGCGCCGTAGCCTCCCTGCCCTTTCTCCTGCCGGTCTCGATCCCCGGCGTCAGTACCGTGTTCGGTGCGGCGATCATCCTGATCAGCCTGGCGATTACCGCCAACCGCCTGCCCTGGCTGCCGAAGAAAATCCTCGACCGCGAACTCGATACGAAGAAACTGCTGCCGGCGCTGGAAAAGGGGGCCGGCATCGTCTCCCGCCTCGACCGGTTCCTGAAACCGCGCATTTCCGCAATGACCACCGGGCGGCTCGTCAACCGGGTCAACGGCCTGGCGATCGCGGCCGGCGGCGTGCTGTTGATGTTTCCGCTCGGCCTGGTGCCCTTTTCCAATACGCTGCCGGGGATCGCGATCCTGCTCCTATCGACCGGCATGATCCAGCGCGACGGGCTGATCGTGCTCGGCGGTTATTTCTTCAACGTGGTCACGGTGATCTATTTCGGCGTTCTCGCCTATCTGGCGTTCAGCGCCGGCCAGGAATCGCTTCGATGTTCGCCTGATCGGGCCGCCCTATCGCTGCTCGGCCTTGCGCGCCCGCCGCCTTGCCCACCAGAGCCCGATACGGCGCCGCTGGCGCCGTACGAAGGGCAAATCGTGCGACAGCACCACGAAGCCGAGCGGAAGCATCCAGAAGCCAAGGATCGGCAGGAAACCGAGCACACCGCCGAAAATCAGACCGACACCGACGACGACACGACCGATCCGGGAGCGCGGCATGGGAATCTGGACACTGCCGAGCGCCAATTTGCCGCTTTGTGGGTCCATTCCAAATCGCTTCGGTTTCCGTTCGCCTGCCACTCTCGATTATCCTCACCGGTTAAAGACGTAAGCTTCGCCCGGAAATGGGGCTTTACCGGGGATAAAACAAACAAGTTGGATTTTTTGCAAAAACCGCTTGGCAAAAGCGAAAAGCATTTGTATTACCCGCCGCACACGCCGCGACCCATTGCGGATGATCCCTGGTAGCTCAGCGGTAGAGCATTCGACTGTTAATCGACAGGTCGCCGGTTCGAATCCGGCCCGGGAGCCAATTTCAACAAAGCGCGCCTTTCGGCGCGCTTTTGTCGTTTCAGGGCTAAAAACCGTGTTTCCCTTTCAGGGTGCCGCCCGGAGGCCGGGCGGCGAGATTCGCTTTATGATGGCGAGATTGCGGTCGGCGTCCCGCTCATTTCAGGCCAAACAGTTCCACCGCGTTATCGCGGAAGATTGCGGAGCGTTCGGCGGGCGTCAGCGGCACCTTGAAGGCGAAACGCGGATCGTCGAAATCCCAGTGCGGGTAGTCGGTCGAGAACATCAGCCGGTCGGTGCCGATCCAGCGCAGGATGTCGAGGAGGTGCCGGTTGTTCTCCGGCTCTTCGATCGGCTGAGTCGTGTACCAGAAATTCTCGCGCACATATTCGGACGGCTTGCGCTTCACATGCGGAACTTCGTCGCGCATGCGTTTCCATTCGCGGTCGAGGCGCCAGACGAGCGACGGCAGCCAGGAGAAGCCGCCTTCCACCAGCACGATCTTCAGCTTCGGGAACTGTTCAAACACGCCTTCGAGGATCATGCTGGAGAGCACGGTCTGGAGGCTGTTGGAGGCGGCATAGTGCTCCTCCAGGTAAAACGAGCTCCAGCCGGACGGCGTGTTCGGACGGTAGCCGAAGGCGCTGGTATGCAGGCCGATCGGCAGGCCGTAGTGCTCGGCGGCCTCATAGATCGGCCAATAGCGGCGGCGGCCACATGGCTCCAGCGTGCGCGGCGGCATGGCGATCTGTACGAAGCGGCGGTCGGTGACACGCCGGTCGATCTCAGCGACTGATTCTCTCGCATCCTCCTGGGGCACGCAGATAGAGGCTTTCAGACGCGGCTCCGGCCCGGCGAACTTGTCGATCTGCCAGTCGTTCAGGGCCGCGCAGAGCGCTGCGCCGAGTTCCTGGTTGAAGGCGACGCTGCCGGCCGCGAGCGGCTGCAGGATGCCGTAATCGATATTGCACTCGTCGAGCAGCTGTCGCCGCAGGAAGGCCAGGTCCGATGCCGGCGGTCCGCCGTTCGGCGGCCAGGAATCGCGCCGCATGCCGTTGCCCGGCGTCATGCGCGGATAAGGCAGCGTGCCGAACAGAGGATTTGCCGTGCGCACGGCATAATCCTTCACATGTTTTTTCCAGCGTTCAGGGAGATAGTCGAGCAACTGGTCCGGCCTCGAAAAGGACGGATGCACATCGCAATCCACGATGCCCTGGGTCTGGGCTTTTTCAGAACTGCGTTCGAGTACCGGGGTTTCCATGGGGATCAGCCTCCAAATCTCGGATAGGTGGCGAGAACGTTGTCGCGAAGGATCTTGTTCATCCTGGCTTCCGGCAGGCCCTCGGGCAGCACGTCCAGCCCCTCGAAATGCCAGTGCGGATAGTCCGAGGAAAACAGCAGCATATCATCGCTGAGCAAATGGTCGAGCGTCCTGGCGAGGTCCTCGACGTCATCGGGTCCGTCGAAGGGCTGCGATGTCATGCGGATATGCCGGCGGATGATATCGGCCGGCGCGTCCTTGACCCAAGGCACCTCGATCGCGTGCCACGCCAATCCTTGCTCATGCGCCACATCAGCGCCGGCATCCAGGTGACGCCGGATTCGATCATGACAGCCTTCAGCGTCGGATATTTGACGAAGACGCCTTCGGAAATCAGGCTCGCGACCTGGGTTGCGAAGCCCTGCGGCTGCACCACATGGTCCTCGATCAGGAAGGAGTGGAAACCGCTATGGCTCGGCGCATGGCGGAAATTCGACCCGGCATGAATGCCGAGCGGCAGGCCGTGTTTTTCGGCCGCCTCGTAGATCGGCCAGTAGGTACGGCGGCCGAGCGGCAGTTCGGTCATCGCAAGCGTCAGGACCTGCACGAAACGCTTGTCGTCCGCCCTGCGTTCGATCTCCTCGACCGCGGCCTCGACATTCTGGAACGGCACCAGCATTGATGCCCTGAGCCGGCTGTCGCGACTCAGCCACTTGTCGGCGAGCCAATCGTTGGTGGCGCGGCATATGGCGGCGGCAAGATAGGGATCGAACAGCGCGTGGGCGCCGGAAACCACATTGAGGATGGCGCCGTCGAGACCGAGCGGGTCGAGCAGGTTCTTCTGCATCTGCTCCAGCGGATCGCCGCTCCATGTCCAGTCGGGCCGCATATAGGGCCGCGTGCGCTCGGGATACCCCATCAGTTCCAGCACATCGACTTCGCGCGACGTGACGATCTCCTGCCAGTAATCGTCGAGATAGGGGATGAGGTCGGCGCGACGCGGTGTCGGCGGATGGACATCGCAATCGATCGCCCCGGCGGTTTCGAATCTAGCCATTGTCGTAAACGTCTCGCTCACTGTTGACATCTGTATTGCTTTCCCGAGCCCGGCTCATGCCGCCTCAACCCCCATCTTTTCCTCGCGAATGAAATCCGCCGCCTTTTCCGCGATCATCACGGTCGGGGCCTGGGTATTGCCGGAGACGATGGTGGGCATGATCGAAGCATCGACGACGCGCAGACCGGCAAGGCCGTGAACCCTAAGCCGGTCGTCCACCACCGCCATCCGGTCGCGGCCCATCTTGCAGGTGCCGACGGGATGGAATGTGGTGTTGAGGGTTCGGCGCGCATAGTCGAGCATGTCGTCGCGCGACTGCACGGCTGCGGTCGGGGCAATTTCCTCTGGTTCGAAACGTGCCATGGCCGGGCTTCCAGCGATGCGCCGAACCTCCTCGATCGATCGGAAGAGGATCTCCCGGTCCGCCTCCTCCCGCAGGAAATTGTGCAGGATGCGCGGCTGGGCGGAAGGGTCACTCACCGCGACATGGCAATGGCCGCGGCTTTCCGGCCTGAGGATGCAGGCCGACGAGGTGATGCCCGGAAACGGATGCATGGCCCCGCCGAAACTCGGCGACGTGGAGCCGGAGACGTGGATCTGGATTTCCGGCGCCGGCGCATCCGGAGTCGTCTTGAGGAAGACGCCGAGCAGGGTCGGCGAACCGCCGAGCGGCCCGCGTTTGGTCGCCAGATACTGCATGCCGAGCAGCATCCGGCCGAACCGCGTGCCGGCGCGGGTATTCAGCGTATGGGTGTTGTGCAGGCGGTGCTGCACCCGGATATGCCAGTGGTCCTGGAGGTTTTCGCCAACGCCCGGCAATGCGTGCAGCACGTCTATTCCGGCCGATGCAAGCACGTCCGGCGCACCGACGCCCGAACGTTCGAGGATGGCCGGAGAACCATAGGCGCCACCGCACAGGATGACTTCCCGTGCGGCCTTGGCCTCCTGGACCTGGCCATCGACGCTGAAAACGACGCCGCTCGCCCGCCTGCCTTCGAGGGTGACGCGATCGACGAGAGCGCCGGTGACGATGGTCAGGTTGCGGCGGTTACGGACCGGATCGAGAAATGCGCGGGCGGTGGAATGGCGCACGCCCTTTCTGATGGTGGCGACGAAGAAGGCGACGCCTTCATTATCGCCGGAATTGTAGTCGCTTGCGGCAGGGATACCCTGCTCTATCGCCGCCTGGCGATAAGCCTCCAGAGCCTCCCACCGCACCTTGGGATCTGAGACCGCCCATTCGCCCTGCGTGCCGTGAGCCTCGGAATCGTCCCGATGGAAGGCTTCCGAGCGCTTGAAATAGGGCAGCACGCTTTCCCACGACCAGCCGCGATTGCCGAGCTGCGCCCACTGGTCGTAGTCATAGGCATGGCCGCGCACATAGATCAGGCCGTTGATGGCCGAACTGCCGCCGAGCATCTTGCCGCGCGGCAGTGGAAGCTGGCGTCCGCCAAGATAGGGTTCGGGTTCGCTCTTGTAGAGCCAGTCATATTTCGGCCTGCCGATGAGATAGGCGAGACCGAGAGGCATATCGATGTAGAAGCCCCGCCCCTCGCCTCCGCCCTCGATCATCAGCACTTCGACGGTCGGATCCGCCGACAGCCGATTGGCCAGAACGCAGCCTGCCGTGCCGCCGCCCACGATGACGTAGTCGTAGGTACGGGAATGCTCGAACGCACCCATGGTCTCTCCTCCATTTTCCGCAACCGGCACCGCCCCTTCCCTCACTGTTGCGGCGCCAGACCCGGCACCCAAAAAGCAAAGGACACGGCGGCCGCGCCATCGCAGCCTCCCATACAACCATGGCACATGGCCCGGTGGGAAGGAAGTGATTTGCTGCAAAAACCGAATGCAAAAGTATACATCAGCCTCCTCCTGCTGTAGGTTTTCCCTACGGCATGTTGCCACAAATCGGGAGGAGGAAGCCGATTTGCGGGCACGATGTATGCATCATCGGCCTTGCCGGCAGGAGTTTGTTTCATCAATTCGTTTCATTGGGGAGGAGCCCAGAGATGAGCAAGACGAAGGACGGCATGGCGTCCATCATCCATAACGGCTGGATCAATCGAAGAACGCTTCTGGCATCGAGCGCGGCGCTCGGAGGCGCGATGCTGTTGCCCGGGCAGGTGTTCGCCCAGACGCCGCAGCCGAAACCAGGTGGCACGCTGCGCATCGCCATGCCGTTCAATCCCGCCGCCCTCGACCCGATGACCGGGCGCAACGTGCCGGACTTCAACGCGCTCTACGCGCTGTTCGACGCGCTGATCGCCTTCGATCCGGCGACGCTCGAGCTGAAGCCGATGCTCGCCAGGGACTGGACCTTCACCGATCCGACGACGCTGGTGCTCAACCTCATCGATGGCGTGAAATTCCATGACGGCACCCCGTTCAACGCCGACGCCGTGAAGTTCAACCTCGACCGTTTCATCAGCGATCCGCGCTCCAACGTGAAGTCGGACCTGGTCTCGGTCGCGTCGGTTGCCGTCACGGGCCCGAGCCAGGTGACACTCAAGCTCAAGCAGCCGAACTATTCGCTGCCGACCATCCTCACGGGCCGGGTCGGCTGCATCGTCTCGCCCGCTTCCATCAAGGCTGCGGCCGACGGCAATGTCGATCGCAATCCCGTCGGCACCGGTCCGTTCAAGTTCGCCGAATGGCGCGACAACGACCTCATCCGCGTCGAAAAGAACCCGAACTACTGGCAGGCGGGCCTGCCCTATCTCGACGGCATCAGTTTCCGCATCATCAACGAGCTGAACACGGCCGCCCGCACGGTGACGGCCGGCGAAACCGATCTCGCGCTCAACATGGCCGCGCAGCAGATCGCGACCGCCCGCCGGGTGCAGGACCTCACGGCCGAAGCCAATCCTTCGATGATCTTCTTCACCCTGATGATGAATTTCGCCAAGCCGCCGCTCAACGACATCCGGGTTCGGCAGGCGATGAACTACGCCATCAACCGCGCCGAACTGAACCAGGTTCTGATGCTGGGCCTCGGCGAGCCGACCTCGACCATGTTCCCCAAGGATTTCTGGGCGGTGGATGCCGGGACGGCGCAGTTCTACCAGCACGATCCGGACAAGGCGCGCAAACTGCTGGCCGAGGCCGGCTATCCGAAGGGGCTGGAAGTCGAAACCTGGCCTGGCCGGACCAGACATCCGTCCAGCGCCTCGAAGTGGTCGGCGAACAGCTTTCGCAGGTCGGCATTCGCCTCAAGGTCACCCCTCGCCTCCCCAGGTCGTCAACCAGGCCTTCTATATCGAAGGCAAGGGCGCGATGATCCTCAATCCGCAGGGCGGCTGGCTCGATCCGAGCCAGACCTATGAGCGGCTGTTCGGTGCGACCGGCCAGTTCAATGCAGGCAAGGTGGAAGATCCGCAGTTCCGCAAGTTGCTGGACGCGACCGGCACCTCGGCCGATGCCGGCAAACGCAAGGAAGCCTTTGCCGCGCTCCAGCGATTCGTCGTCGAGCAAGCGCTGCACCTGCCGCTGGTGACTTCGGCGGCCATGTCGATCCGCAACAAAAAGGTCAAGGACTTCCGATACGACCGGCTGCACTCGCCGCGGTTCCACCGCGTCTGGCTCGACCAGACGGCGTGATCCGCACATCCGGCAGGAGGCAAACGAAAGCGAAACAGCCCGGCCGCAACCTCAAACCGTCATCCTCGGCCTTGTGCCGAGGATCTGCTTCCGTCACCTCGTAGCAAAACCAACTTCTCAAGGTCGATGCTCGGGACAAGCCCGAGCATGATGGAAGAGGTTTTACCGACAATCTGAGCCAGTTGGTCGGCCGGGCAGTTTCACGCTGCAAGAAAGTGACTACCGCCGCTTGATGGTCGGATCGAGAAGCACTCGGATCGACTCGCCGAGCGTGTTGAAGGCGAGCGCCGTGAACATGATCGCAAGCCCCGGCGCATACATCTGCTCGGGCGCCACCTCGACATAATGGTAGGCGCGCGCCAGCATGCCGCCCCAGCTCGACTCGGGCGGCTGGACGCCGAGCGACAGGAAGCTCAACCCTGCTTCCGCCAGAAGCGCCACGGCCAGCATCAGGGTCACCTCGACGATCACCGGCTGGATCGCATTGGGCAGGATATGGCGCAGGATCAGATGCAGGCGCGATGCGCCAAAACCGGTTGCGGCCTCGACATAAAGCGCATTCTTCACCACCAGCGTCTGCGCCCGCATCGTGCGGGCGAGCACCGGCGCGAAGGCGAAGCCGACGGCGATCATCGCATTGGTGAGGCCGATGCCAAGCGCGCCGGTGACGGCAACGGCCAGCACCAGCGGCGGAAAGGCCAGAACGCCATCGATGATGCGGCTGCCGACCTGATCGACCCAGCCGCCGACAAAACCGATGAAGACGCCGAGCGGCACACCGATCGCCACGCCGATGCCGACGGCAAGGCTCGCCGCATAGAGCGCATTGTATGACCCGTATATCAGCCGGCTCAGCGTATCGCGGCCAAGGTCGTCGGTGCCGAGCCAGTGCGCGCGCGCTCGGCGGCGCCAGAAGGTCCATCAGGTTCTGCTTGTTAGGGGCATAGGGCGCGATCACCGGCGCGAAGACCGCCGCCAGGACCAGAGCCGAGAGATAGGCAAGGCTGATCAGCGCGCGCTTGTCGGCCCATAGCCAGGCCCAGAAGCGGAAGCGGACGGGAGGCGGCAGGGTCGTTCTTGCTGCCGGTTGAGAAGCGGGCCGGGTCATCGCGGTCATGTTCGTATCGGTCATGCGGAAGCCGCCACTCTGGGATCGAAGGTCGCGTTGAGCACATCGACCAGGAGATTGGTGAGGATGACCACCAGCACCAGCACGAGCGCGACGCCCTGCACGACCGGGAAATCCTTGTTGAGCGCCGAATAGCTGATGAGATTGCCGACACCGGGAATGGCGAAGACCGCCTCGATGATGACGGCGCTGGAAAACAGCCGGTTCACCTGCAGGCCGGCAATGGTCAGCATCGTCGCCGCTACGTTTCGAAGCCCGTGCTTCCAGAGGATAGCGCCGGAACCGAGCCCCTTGGCGCGCAGCGTGCGGATATATTGCGAACCGAGCACCTCGAGCAGCGCGCTGCGCACCTGCCTTGCCAGAACCGCGACCACACTGGTCGAGAGCGCTATCGCCGGAAGGGTTGCATAATAGAGCGCCTCCAGCGGTTTTTCGAAGACGGACACGGCGCCTGTCGCCGGGAACCAGCGATAGCCGAGCGAAAACAGCGTCACCAGAATGATGCCGAGCCAGAAACTGGGAACCGCGACACCGAGCGACGCGATGCTGGTGATGACCTTGTCGAGCGTGGTGCCCTGGCGCGTGGCGGCGAGAATGCCGAGCGGAATGCCGAGCGCGGCGCCGAGAACCAGCGAATAAAGCACCAGCAGGATCGTATGCGGCAGGCGCGAGAGGATCAGCCGCAGGACCGATCGTTCGAGAACAGCGAATGACCGAGATCGCCCTGCACGGCATTTCCCAGCCAGAAGAAATACTGCACCAGCATCGGCCGGTCGAATCCGTAGATATGCCGGATTTCCGCGATGCGTTCCGCCGTCGCATAGTCGCCCGCGATCATCATGGCCGGGTCGCCGGGCATCATGTAGACGAGCGAAAACACCACGAACGTGGCCACGATCATCACGGGCACGAGTTGCATAAGCCTTTGCGCAACCATTCCGGGGACGCCGTACATCATTGATACTCCGTCAATCCGCAATTGACGCCGGCCGTTTCCGATGGCCCGCGATAGGAACACCGGATGCGCAGGAGTACTGCCTTCCGATGCGGGGAGCGGCACGGGCGAACCCGCCCCGCTCCGGTCTCCAAGCGATCCCCGACGCGACGGTCGCATCGGGATATCGGTCGCGCGCCTCAGGCCTCCATCCACACCTTGTGGAACCGCGGGCGCTGCAGCAGGCTGAAATTGAAGCCGTGGACCTTCGGCGTGCGGATGATGATCCCGGCCGACGAGAACTGCGGCAGATGCAGCGCGTTCTCCAGCACGAAACGCTGCATCTTGAAGAGCACGTCCTTGCGCTTGGCGTTGTCGAACGTATTCATCGACGCATCCATCAGTTCGCGATAGCCCGGCAGTTCGATCTTGGCCGCGTTGCGATAGGCCGTCGCCGAGAACTGGCGATCGTAGGCCGTTGCCGGATCCGGAAGGCCGCCGGTCGGGGTCATCAGCATCTGACCCTTCTTCTCGGTGAGGAAATATTGCATCGTCTGCGCCGGCTGCGCGGGCGTAACCTTCAGCCGGATACCGGCCTCGGCAAGCTGGGCGCTGAGAACCTCCTGACGCTGAACCGCCGCCTGGTCGGCCCAGGTGAAGGTGGATATCTCGATGCCGTTTGCGAAACCGGCGGCCTTCAGCAGCGACTTGGCGCGGTCGAGGTCCAGCTTGTAGAAGTTCTCGGTCGCGGGATCGTTGGCCCAGAAGCCCGACGGGAACATGCTGCAATGTCCGCCGCCGAGGCCGCCCCACAGGACCTGATTGAGCACCGGACGGTCGAGCGCCCAGTTCATGGCCTGCCGAACACGAACGTCTGCCAGGGGTCCCTCACCGTAATTCAGGAAGGCGGTGTAATAGATCATCGACGGCGTCGCTTCGGCGACCAGCTTCGGGTCGCGCTTGGCCACGGCCATCTGCTGCGCGCTCATGTTGAGGACGATATCGGATTCACCGGCGGTCACCGTGCGGACAGCCGTGTTGAACTCGTTGACGATGCGCATATCGACGCCGTCGAGATAGGGTTTGTCGCCCCAGTAGTTGGCGTTCTTCACGACCTTGATCAGGGTGTTGTCCTGCCATTCGACGAACTTGAACGGCCCCGTGCCGACCGGCGCGCGATCGACATTGCCGCCGGCAGCAGCCTTCACCGAAGCGGGCGACACGATGAGGCCGGCGCGGTCGGTCAGGATCGCGGGCAGCGTGGCGTCCGGATATTTCAGCTTCAGCGAAACCTGATACGGACCGGTGGCCTCGACCTTATCGACGACCGCAAGGTCCGATTTCACGTTCGAGCGATCGTAGGTGCTGCAGCGCTGCAGGTGGAAGACCACCGCTTCGGCGTTGAACGGCGTGCCGTCATGGAACTCGACACCCTGACGCAGTTCCAGAACCAGCGTAGTGGGATCGGTGAATTTCCAGGAAGTGGCCAGCATCGGCTGCAGTTCGAGCGTCTGGGGATCGAAACCGATCAGCGCATCGAACATCAGCAAAAGGGCATTGAAGTCGGGATTGTTGCGGCCCGTCAGCGGGTCGAGTGCCGCGGGGTTGAACGGCATCACGGCTCTGAGCGTCCCGCCGGATCTCGGCTGCGGGGACTGAGCGCGCGCCATTGCCGGCAACAGGGCCAGCCCGCCGGCGGCGGCCGTTCCGGCCAGCAGCGAGCGACGGGTAAGATCCGGTATCCTTCCAAATGGGTCTATGGTCACGTCTTCTCCTCCTTGATCATGACCGGCCGTGTTCGGCCCTATGTCAGTGCATTCGTGGCTGATGCGGCATGGTCGGCGCCGTTCCCCGGCAAGGCCAAGACCCCTCTTCTCCCTCTCGCCCAGCATCTCCTCGGCGAAATGGCATGCAACATGCCGTCCAGGCAGCAATTCGCGCTGCTGGGGTTCCTGCGTGCGACAGATGTCGCGCACCCGCGGACAGCGCGTATGGAAGCGGCAGCCGCTCGGCGGCGCGATGGCGCTCGGTATCTCGCCCTGCAGGATGATCCTTTGCCGAGCATCGGCGGCGGCCGGATTGATCTCCGGTTCGGCCGAGCGCAGCGCTTCCGTATAGGGATGCAGCGGCGTTTCGATCACGGCATGGGCCGGGCCGAACTCGACGATCTTGCCGAAATACATCACCGCCACGCGGTCGCTGATATGGCTGACGACCCTGAGGTCGTGGCTGATGAAGACGTAGGTGAGGCCGAACTGCTCCTGCAGCCGGGCAAAGAGGTTGAGCATGTCGGCCTGGATCGACACGTCGAGCGCCGCAACCACCTCGTCGCAGACGATCACGTTGGGATCGAGCATCAGCGCACGCGCGATATTGGCGCGCTGCTTCTGGCCTCCGGAAATCTCGTGCGGATAGCGGTTGGCCATTTCGGCCGCCAGCGATACCCGGTCCAGCATCGCGAACGCCTTTTCGCGCCGCTCGGCTCTCGTCCCCTCGCCCGCTATGTTCAAGGGTTCGCAGATGCTCTGGAGGATGGTCATGCGCGGATCGAAGGCCGCGTTCGGGTCCTGTGAAACGATCTGGTATTTGCGCCGATGGCGATTGAGTTCGCGGCGGGAAAACCGGAACGGATCGACCCCGTCATGCAACACGCCGCCGCCGCTTGGGCTGAGCAGGCCGACGAGACAGCGGCCGAGCGTCGATTTGCCTGAACCGGACTCGCCGATCACGCCAAAAATCTCTCCCTTGCGGACGCTGAAGCTGACGCCGTCCACCGCGCGGATCAGCGAGCCGCGCCGCGGATTGCCGAAGCTGACATGCAGATCGTTGACATCAAGCGCCGCCTGCTCGGAAGGAGCACCTACACTCATGCTCCCACCCCTCTCAATTCCAGTTCGTCCCAACGGTTGCAGCGCACTTCCCTGCGGTCGATATCCGCGATGCCCTCGTTCTCGATGATCTGGGGCAGTTCGCAGGGCTGCATGGAATAGGAACAGCGCGGCCCGAAGCGACAGCCCTTCGGCATGTGACGCAGCGACGGGACGCGGCCGGCGATCGAAGGCAGGGTGCCGCGTGCGCGATTGCTGTCGGGGATCGAATGCAGGAGCCCGGCCGTATAGGGATGACGGGGATCGACGATGACGTCCTTCACCGGACCGCCCTCGACCACCTGCCCTGCATACATCGTCACCATCCGATGGCAGCTCTGCGCCACCAGTCCGAGATTGTGGGTGATGAACATGATTGCGGTGCCGGTGCGGTCGGCCAGGCCCAGGAGCAGGTCCATGATCTGCGCCTGGATCGTCACGTCGAGCGCCGTGGTCGGCTCGTCGGCAATCAGCAGGCGCGGCTCGCAGACCAGCGCCATGGCGATCATCACACGCTGGCGCATGCCGCCGGAAAGGTTCATCGGATAGAGCGTGGCGACATGGCGGGGCGATGCGATGCCAACCGAATCGAGCGCCGCGACGGCGCGCTCCGCAGCTTGCCTGCGATCGATCTTGAAATGCCGCCGAAGTGTCTCTTCGATCTGGTAACCCACGGTGAACACCGGATCGAGGGCGCTCATCGGCTCCTGGAAAATCATGCTGATGTGCCGGCCGCGAATGCGATTCATCTGCGATTCGGAACAAGACGCGAGGTCTTGCCCGCCGAACATGATCTTGCCGCCGAGACGCGAATCGCGTGGCGGCAGGAGGCGCAGGATCGAGAGCGCGGTCATCGACTTGCCGCAGCCGCTCTCGCCGACGACCCCGAGAATTTCCTTCGGCTTTACCGAAAGAGAAACATTGTTGAGGACTTCGACCCAGCCTGATTGGTCACGCAGTGACAATGTCAGGTTCTGGATATCCAGAAGCGTGTCCTGGCCAGCCATCATGGTCTCGGCAAGCTGCTGCATCCGGCCTGATCCTCCCTATCGATCCGCTGCCCGCATGATCAACAGGTGACATGCAGGCGGCTGCTATCGCTTTTTCCTCACCGCGCCCACCCCCATCAGGGATCCTGATACGCAATGCAGACTCCTCCCGAGAGCCTGGTCGTGTATACATTACACGTCACGATGGCGAAAGCCAGAATGAAAATCGCTGTCCTCGGAAAGCCTGTTCTTTCTATCAGCCCAAGCTTTCGCGGATCGCCTCCCAGCTTGCCGCATCGGGTGCAAGCAGCAGCCGCCCTTGCGTCATGGCGGGCCGATAGGCCTCGCCACTCAGGAGGCCGCTATGGCCGCCGGCTTCGCGGTGGATCAGTTCGCCGGCC
Source organism: Neorhizobium sp. EC2-8 (assembly GCA_045291535.1). GTDB lineage: Bacteria > Pseudomonadota > Alphaproteobacteria > Rhizobiales > Rhizobiaceae > Neorhizobium. The sequence goes on from CP147996.1 coordinate 1,390,803, forward strand.
GCATGATCCCAGGGGTTCATGTCGGCATTCAGCGAAAAGCTCATCGCTCCGGTCGCCACCATCCGGTATTCGAAGGCGGAGCATCGCCATGTGGTGGTGCGGCCGAAACGCAGGACACGGGGCGCGAACGTCGCCTGCTCTTGCGGCGAAAACATATGCAGCGGCACGAAGCCGCTCATCTCGCCGACCGGAGCCGCCGCGGCAACGCTGAGGCGGGTGCGCTCGCCGTCACGGGCGATATGCCAGGCCCCTCGCCCGGCCGGGCCACGAGAAAATCGCCCGTCACCGGATAGTGGATCAGCCCCGCGACGGTTTCTCCGCCGGAAACGATCGCCACGATCATGCCGAACAGCGGCACGCCATGGGCGAAATTCCAGGTGCCGCCGACGGGATCGATGATCGCCGCAAGTTCGGCATCCGCCAGACGGTCGAGCAACGCGGGATCGGCGGAGACCGCCTCCTCGCCGACGATCAGCGCCTCGGGAAAATGTGTGGAGAGTGCTGCGGAAAGCCGGCGTTCCGCACCCAGATCGGCATCGGTGACGATGTCGTCCGGGGCGGTCTTGGCGCGGATGCCATCTGCGGTCACGCCAAGGAAGCGGGGCAGAACCTCCGCCTCACCCGCCTGGCGCATATCCTCCATCAGGGACTGGAGCACGGCCTCGGAAATGATCTTCATGCCTGGCGGGCCTTTATGTAGGATTTCAATGCGGCGGGCTGGTCCGTCTGGATAACGCTGATGCCCGCGTCTATCAACCGGCCCCAGATCAGATCGGGGTTGGCAAGAGCCGCACTGTCCGTCCATTCGCCACTGCCCGGCTGGTCGAGCGTGTTGACCCACAGTGCCATGCGGGCCCTCGCGAAAGCCTCGCGGTGACGAGCGATCGTTTCGAGACTGTCGAAGCGGATTTCGCACATGAAGGGCGAGAGTTCGGCGAGTATTGCCAGTGCGTCGCCGATGTTTTCGGCGGTGAAGCGCGCCATGCCCATGAACGGCACGCCGTCGATCTTCTGGGCCTTCACCCAGTCGATATCCGCACGGGAATGGACCTTGGTCTTGAGATCCACATAGGCAGCGGCGCCCATCTCCCGGGCGCAGGCCGCGACTTCCGAGAAAAGCCCGCGGTCCTTGAGATCGAGATCGGCGAAGATGCGGCCGCGGATGATCTCCAGCGCCTGTTTCAGGGTCGGAATGGGCTGGTCGCTGAAAGCACGGCCTTCGCCGCCATCGTCTTCGCGCAGCATGATCGCCTGCAGCTCCGCCATGGTGAAAGTCTCGGCATCGCGGTCGATGCCGGCCATGCGTTCCAGCGTATCGTCATGCATCAGGAAAAGCTGGCCGTCGGCGCTCTTGCGCACGTCGAGTTCGACGATCTCGCAGCCGATCGCGATAGCGTTTTCGATGGCCGCCAGGCTGTTTTCCGGCGCGCCATGCCAGGCGCCGCGATGGGCAACAACGGCGCAGCTGCGCGCTGGATCGGCGATGAAGTCTTTGTAGTTCATGAGGGTTTCTTTCATAAGGCGCCTTTGGCGCCGGGCTTTCATTGGGCGCCGAAGGCACCGGGTATGGCCCGGCCTGTCGTTGCATCGAAGAGATGCAGTCGCGAGGTCGGGAAGTTCAGGAGAAGTTCGAGCCTGTCGGCGATATCCGCACCGAAGGGCGTCGCGACGCGGACGATCGAGCCGCCGAGATCGGCGGCCAGCACCGAATGGGAACCGAGATCCTCGCGAAACCGGAGTGCCGCCTTGACCGCATGGCCATCCGCCTTGCCGTCCACGACGATGTCCTCGGGCCGGATGCCTAGCTGGTAGGAACCGGTCAGCGGGGCGTTCGCCACCACCTGGCCGTCGGCGAGCCTCAGCGCCGATCCGTCTCCGGTCACGGGCAAAATATTCATCGGCGGGGCACCGATGAACTTGGCGACGAAGACCGAGGCCGGATGATGGTAGATCGCCTTTGGCGTATCGAACTGCTCGATCCGGCCCTTGTTCAGGATCAGGATGCGGTCGGCGAGCGTCATCGCCTCCACCTGATCGTGGGTGACGAAGACCGTGGTGGCGCCGATGCGGCGATGCAGGTCGGCCAGTTCGACGCGCATGTCGTGCCGCAGCTGCGCATCGAGATTGGACAGCGGCTCGTCGAACAGCAGCACGGCGGGCTCGCGGACGATGGCGCGGCCGATCGCGACACGCTGGCGCTGGCCGCCGGAAAGCTGTCCCGGCTTGCGGTGCAGATAATCGGCAAGGCCGAGCATTTTCGCGACCGCCGCGACCCGCTCGGCGCGCTCGGCCTTCGGTGTGCCGGAGACCTTGAGGCTGTAGGCCATATTCTCGAACACGGTCATATGCGGATAAAGCGCATAGTTCTGGAACACCATGGCGCAGCCGCGATGTTTCGGCTCGAGGTCCTGAACCTCGCGCCTGCCGATCAGGATCTTGCCGCCGCTGACCCGCTCAAGCCCGGCGATCATCTGCAACAGCGTGGATTTTCCGCAGCCTGACGGACCGAGCACGACGGTGAATTCGCCGGCCTTGAGCTCGACATCCATCGGCGGGATGACCACCGTCTGGAGATCATAGGCCTTGGTCAGGCCTTGTACCGTAATGCTCGCGGCGGCTGCGCGGATGGCTGTATCGATGGCGTTCATGGCTATTTCTCCGAAAGCACGAGGCCCTGCACCAGATACCGCTGCAGGAGCGCGATCATCAGGAGGGGCACGAGGGAAACGATCACGGCGCCCGCCATGATCATCGGAAAGTCGGGCACTTCGCCGTCCGAGTCCGGCAGCAGCCGGGCGAGACCGACGACGGCGGTCTGCATGTCGGGCGTCGAGGAGGCGACGAGCGGCCAGAGATACTGGGTCCAGCCGCTCAGGAAGGTCAGCACGAACAGCGCCGCGAAACTGGTGCGCGACAGCGGCAGCAGGATATCGAACATGAAGCGCACCGGGCCTGCCCCGTCCATGCGGGCAGCCTTGAACAGGTCTTTCGGCAGAGTGAGAAAGAACTGGCGGAACAGGAATGTGCCCGTGCCATGGGCGACAAGCGGCGCGATCAGACCGAAATGCGTGTTGAGCACGCTCAATTCGAGCTGCACAGGTGCCCCGAAAGCATCAGCGATCAATCCGTTGAGGCCGCTGACGTCAAGCAGCGCGTTGATCGGCGAGAACACGTTCGACGCCACCTGATAGGTGGTGATGACGCGGATATCGACCGGCAGCATGATCGTGGCGAGGATCAATGCGAATGCGACGCCCGCCCAGCGGATGCGGAAATAGACGATCGCATAGGCCGACAGGAAGGACAGGACGCAGGTGGTGATCGCCAGGCTGAAGGCCACGGCGAGGCTGTTGAGCATCTGGATCGGGATGCGCGTCTCGCTGAAGACGCGCGCCACATTGTTGAGGAACTGGCCGCCCGGATACCAGGCAAGTCCGTTTCGCAGCAGGAATTCATAGGACTGCGATGCGGTTGCCAGCGTCAGGTAGAGCGGCCCGAGAATGTAGAGCATGCCTACCAAAAGGATCAGGCTCGCGGCGATATTGAGGGAGCGTGCGTTCTCGATCATCTGTCAGCGCTCGTAGTTGATGCGCCGGCCGAGGAAGGCGAACTGGGCGACGGTGAGAAGGATGACGAAGACCATCAGGATCGCGGTCTGGGTGGAGGCGCCAGACAGGTCGTAGCCGCTGAAACCGTCCTTGTAGATCTTGTAGACGAGCAGCGTGGTCGCGCCGCCCGGACCGCCATGGGTGATCGTGTCGATGAGCGCGAAGGCGGAGGTGACGCTTTCGGTGAATTCCAGCACCAAAGTCAGGAAGAGCTGTGGCATGATCAGCGGCAATTGCACGTCAAAAATCCGCCGCCACGGCCCTGCCCCGTCCATCGCCGCCGCCTGGTGCATGGTGCGCGGGATCGATTGCAGCCCGGCCAGCAGAATGACGAAATTGAACGGGATGCCGCCCCAGACATGTGCGGCGATCAGGGTGATGAAGGCATCCGTGCCGTCGATGCCCGGTGCCCAGATGCCCGGAAACGCCTTGTTGAGCGGCGCCAGGATGCCGACGAACGGATTGAAGACGAAGGCGAAGACGACGCCGATCGAGGCGCCCGCGACGCCCTTCGGCCAGACCAGCACGTTGCGGGCCGGCAGCGACAGGCGGATCTTGCGATCGGCGGCGACCGCGAGGATCAGCGGGATCAGCACGGCAAGCGACGAGGCGGTCACCATGAAGATGATGGTACGCCCGCCCGCCCGCCAGAACTCCCGGTCGGAAAGGACCCGGGCGAAATTGTCCAAGCCGACAAACATCGAACCGCCGCCGAACGGCTGCTCGAGAAAGAAGGACCAGTAGAAGGCCTGGAAGATCGGCACGTAGAAGAAAAGGACGATCAGCAGCATGAACGGTGCGACCAAGAGGACCGGCAGCCAGCGATTGCTGAAGAGAGTGGATTCGGAGGTCATGGGAAAAGCCCGCAGTGAGGGGGCGGCACGGACGGGAATTATGTCCCGCCCGCGCCGATCAGGCCTGGATCAAGGAAGCTTGACGCCCTTGTAGGTCTGTTCGAAGCGGCGCAGCAGCTCGTCGCCACGCTTCTTGGCGTTGTCGAGCGAGACCTGCATGGTCTGCTGACCGCCGTAAGCCTTCTGGGTCTCTTCCATGAAGATTTCGCGGAACTGCACGTAGAAGCCGAGGCGAATACCGCGGCTGTCGGCGGTCGGCGGCTGGTTCATCGATTCGATCCCGATGGCAGCGGTCGCGTATTTCGCAGCCTTCGCGTCGCCGCTCTTGTTGATCGCATCGAGCACGTCGTTGGTGACGGGGACGTAGCCGGTCGCGGCGGTAAACGCCATCTGCTGTTCCGGCTTGCGCAGGAAGTCGAGGAAAGCCTTGGCGCCATCGACTTCAGCCTGGTCATGACCCTTCATGACGTAGATCGAAGCGCCGCCGACCAGCGTGTTGTGGCGCTCGTAGCCCTTGTACATCGGCGCCATGTTGACGGTGAGCTGGTACTTGCCGTCGAAAGCCTTGGCGGAGGCGGCGTAGGAGCCGGAGGAGCCTTCCATCATGGCGCATTCGCCGGCGTTGAAGGCGGCGGTGTAGTTGCCGGCCTTGGTATCGGCGTTGAGCCTGACGAGGCCTTCCTTGCGCCAATCGACCAGGTTCTGGAGGTGCTTGGCAACGAAGGTGGTGTTGAAGACATATTCGGCGTCGAGGCCGTCATAACCATTGTGCCGGGAGGCGATCGGCAGGCCGTGGCGGGCGGAGAACTGCTCCAGCACGCGCCAGGTATCGCCATCGGTGACGAACGGGCAGGCATGGCCGGCTGCCTTAAGCTTGCGGGCCGCCTCGATCACCTCTTCCCAGGTAGTCGGGGTCTGGGTGATGCCGGCTTTTTCGAGCTCGGTCTTGTTCGTGTAGAACAGCAGCGTCGAGGCATTGTAGGGCTGGGCGAAGAGCTTGCCGCCGGACGTTTCGTAATAGGCGCGGGTGCCGGCGATATAGCTGTTCCACTTGACGTCCGGCAGGATTTCCTGGACCGGCACGACAGCGTTCGACAGCATCAGATCGAGCGTGCCGGCGTCGAAGAACTGGATCAGCACCGGATGGTTCTTGGCGCGATAGGCGGCGATCGCCTTCTGCATCGACACTTCGTAGCTGCCCTGGCCAACGCAGGTGACCTTGTGCTGGGTCTGCGCGGCATTGAAGGCATCGCACTGGGCCTTGATGGCGGTTTCGACCGGACCTGTATTACCGTACCAGAATTCGATATTGGCGGCCTGCGCGGAACACGCGCCCGCCATCAGGCGGCAGCGGCCGCCAGAACGGAAATCTTCATCATTGCCCTCGCCTGTTTTGGATCGGCCGAGTGAGCTCGGCATCGGAACGACGGAATTATTACACTCTATGTGTAACAATTAAATGACGAGCCAAAACCCTTGTCGGAAAAGGGATTTCCGTCTAACCAAAGGGAATGCGAGGTAGGTGATGCGTAGACAACCGCAATTATTACACCTCTATGGTAGTTTTTTGGCGACGGCGGTGGATCGATGGCCTATTTTCCCGAAGCTCGGATCTCGCCGCAATTCCTGCGCGCCGGCGAAGGTGTCGTCTCGACGAACGAGCGCAGCCTGCTCAAACTCATCTGGCGCCATCCGGGGCTTTCCCGTTCTGAAGTAACCGATCATACCGATCTCACCCAGCAGTCGGTCTATCGGATCATCGATCAGTTGGCGGAGCGCGGCGTCGTCTCGCTCGGCTCTCCGAAACCGGGCGTCGGCCGCGGGCAACCGAGCCCGACGATCCGGCTCAACCCCCACTATGCCTATTCCTGCGGGATCTCGGTCAATACGGATGTTATCGGGATCTGCCTGATGGACCTTGCCGGGAATGTGCTTGCCGAGAGCAGCGTGACGTTGCGCGAACACACGATGGCCCAGTCTCTCGATATGGTCAGGGCGCGGCTCTCGGAGGCCCAGAAACTCAACAATCTTGCCCCGGATGCCCTTTTCGGCATCGGCTTTGCAATCGCGGGCTATCATGTCGGCGGAACGCGCTACAATGCTCCCTTGCCGCTGCATGAATGGTCGCTGATCGAACTCGGTCCGCTGCTGGCGGAGTTTTTCGGCAAGCCCGTCTGGGTGCACAATGGCGCCAATACCGGGGCAATCGCCGAGTCGATGTTCGGCGCCGGCCGCTACATAAAGCACTTTGCCTATCTGAGCTTCAACTACGGTTTCGGCGGCGGGTTGATCAGCAACGGTGAATTGCTGCTTGGCGGCAACGGCAATGCCGGCGAGTTTTCGGGCATCTACGACGAAGAGGAAAACCAGCGGCGGCCGGCGCTGCAGCTGCTCATCGAGCGGCTGGTTCGCAACGGCGTCGATGTGCCTTCGATCAGCTACATGCGCAAACATTTCGACCGGAACTGGCCCGGTGTCACCGAGTGGGTGAACGAAATCACGCCAGCCTACAACCGCCTGGTCAATGCCATCCGGGCGATCTTCGACCCTCAGGCGATCGTCTTCGGCGGGCAGGTGCCGTTGGATCTGGCGCAGATGATGATCGATCGGACAGAGATTTCCGGGCGCCCACGTTATGGCGTACCGCGCCCCAGCCCGAAGCTGATCATCTCGGACATCGCCAGCGACGCATCGGCGATGGGGGCCGCGGTGACCCCGTTCCACTCGACCTTTTACTGACAGGCGTTATGGCACGCGTTTACTGGCGCACGGGGGCCTGCCTATCTTTCGTGTGCCCGGATCACCGTCAGGAAGGCATCGCCGTAACGCTCCAGCTTCGATTGTCCGACGCCGGAGATACCCAGCAGCGCGTCACGGCTTGTCGGGCGGTCGGTCGCGAAGGCGACCAGCGTCGTATCCGGAAACACGACATAGGGCGGCACCGCAAGCTCCTTGGCGATTGCCAGGCGCGCGACCCGCAGCGCCTCGAAGAGCTCGGCGTCGCGCCCCTCCAGTGCCGATCTTGCGTTTGCCGCGCCGGGCGAAGCACTTCTAGAAGCCTTGCCGGTCGTCGGGCGGTCCTTGCGGAAATGAACCTCGCGTTCGTGCTTGAAGACGGCGCGTGCACCCTCTTCCAGCTTCAGGGCGCCAAAAGCAGCGTGATCGATGCTGACAAGGCCGGCGGCCAGCAATTGACGGTAGACGGACTGCCAGGTCTTCGACGGAATATCCTTGCCGACCCCGAAGACCGGCATGTCGGCATGGCCGAAGCGGGTGGTCTTTTCATTGCGGTTTCCGAGCAGCACGTCGATCAGATGGCCCGTGCCGAACCGTTCGCCGGTTCGGTAGATCGCCGCCAGCGCCTTGATGGCGGCTTCCGTGCCGTCCCAGGTTTCGACAGGCTTCAGGCAGGTGTCGCAGTTGCCGCATTGGCCGCTATGCGCCTCGCCGAAATGCGCCAGGATCGCTTGCCTTCGGCAGCCCGGCGTTTCGCAGATGCCGAGCAGCGCATTCAGCTTGGCACGTTCGACCCGCTTCACGTCGTTGCCGGACGTGCCCTCGTCGATCATCCGGCCGCGCTGGATGACATCGGCCATGCCATAGGCCATCCAGACGTCGGACGGCAGGCCGTCACGGCCGGCGCGGCCGGTCTCCTGGTAATAGGCCTCGACGGAACCGGGCAGATCGAGATGGGCGACGTAACGCACGTTCGGCTTGTCGATGCCCATGCCGAAGGCGACGGTGGCGACCAGGCAAAGGTCTTCCTCCTTGAGGAACGCGTCCTGGTTGGCGTCGCGAACGCTGCGGTCCATGCCGGCATGATAGGCAAGCGCGCGAACGCCCTGCCCGTTCAGCCATTCGGCGGTATCCTCGACCTTGGCGCGCGACAGGCAATAGACGATGCCGCTCGAACCCTTGTGGCGGGAGAGGAAACGCAGGAGCTGCTGGCGCGGCTGATCGCGCTCGACGATTTCGTAGGCGATGTTCGGGCGATCGAACGAGGTGGTGAACACTTCCGCGCGTTGCAGGCCGAGCTTGTCGATAATGTCTTCGCGCGTATGGGGATCGGCCGTCGCCGTGAGCGCCATGCGCGGCACGCCGGGATAGAGCTCGGCGAGATGACCGAGCTCGCGATATTCGGGACGGAAATCATGGCCCCACTGCGAGACGCAATGCGCCTCGTCGATCGCAAACAATGCGATCCTCGCATTGCCGATCATCTCCTTGAAGGCTGGCGTGACGATACGCTCGGGCGTCACATAGAGAAGATCGAGATCGCCATGGACGATGGCCCGGCGGACATCGAGAAATTCTTCGCGCGTCAGCGACGAGTTGAGCGCGGCGGCGCGCACGCCGAGCTGTTTCAGCGCCTCCACCTGGTCGCGCATCAGCGCGATCAGCGGCGAAACGACGACACCGATGCCGTCGCGGCAAAGAGCGGGGATCTGGAAGCAGAGCGACTTGCCGGCCCCGGTCGGAAACAGCACCACGGCATCCCCACCCGACACGACCTGTTCGACGACAGCCGCCTGCTTGCCGCGAAACGACGAATAGCCGTAGACCCGTTTCAGCACATCGAGCGGGTTTTTCGTGCCATCGTTGTCGAACAGGGGATCGATGCGGTTTTGGGTCGGCTGCATGGAATCGCTTTCATGAGAGGACCTGCACTATGGCACAGGTCCAGCGCCCGCCGCGAGTGTATGCGAACATTGAGCTCGGATGGGCATGGCATGGATGAAACCTGATGCAACTATACCGCTGCCACTTCTGCTTGCAAGCCATGCAGCTTGCAGCGCCTTTGCGGACGTATAAGCCTCGTCTACCCGTTCCACGCCCCTTCACTCGTATCGATATCCAGCATGGCTACAGATCCCGACACAGATCAACACACCGATGCCGAACCCGGTCGTGCCCGCGTGGCGATCAAGGTCGATATCGTCGTGATCGGCGCCGGCCAGGCGGGCCTGTCCTCGGCCTATCACCTGCGCAAGCTCGGCCTTGCACCGGACAAGGATTTCGTGGTCTTCGACCAGTCTCCGGAGCCTGGCGGTGCCTGGCAGTTTCGCTGGCCTTCTTTGACGCTGGCCACCGCCAATCGTGTCCATGACCTCCCCGGAATGCGGTTCGAGGAGGTGGTGGATACTTCAGCCAGCTTGGTCAAGGCGTCGGTCGCCGTGCCCCAATATTTCGCGACCTACGAGCGCGTCTTCGATCTGCACGTCCATCGCCCTGTCAAGGTGACGGTCGTCTGCAACCGGGGAGAGCGACTGAGGGTGGAAACCGACCGGGGCGCCTTCTCGGCACGGGGATTGATCAACGCCACCGGCACATGGGAATCGCCCTACATTCCCGACTATCCCGGCGCCGACCGGTTCCACGGAAGACAGCTCCATACAAGGGATTATCGCAACGCGGAGGAATTTCTCGGCCAGCATGTCGTCGTGGTCGGCGGTGGGATTTCGGCGATCCAGCTGCTCGACGAAATCTCCCGCGTCACCTCGACCACCTGGGTGACGCGGCGGGAGCCGCAATTCCGCGACGAACCGTTCACGCCGGAGGTGGGACACGCAGCGGTAGCGTTGGTGGAAGACCGCGTCCGCCAGGGCCTTCCGCCAGGCTCGGTCGTTTCGGTCACCGGCCTGCCCGTCACGCCTGCGATCCGGGCGGCACAAGAACGCGGCGCGCTGAAAAGGCTGCCGATGTTTTCCGAGATCACCGAATACGGGATCCGCTGGGCTGACGGTTCCGAGCAGCGGGCCGACGTGATCCTCTGGTGTACGGGTTTTCGCAGTTCGCTCGATCATCTCGCCCCGCTGCAGCTGCGCGAGACGAGCGGCGGCATTCTCATGACCGGCCGGCTGGCGACGCAGGTCGGCAAAGATCCGCGCATTCATCTGGTCGGTTACGGCCCGTCCGCTTCGACCATCGGGGCGAACCGCGCGGGCGGGCCGCAGCGCGGGAATTGACAAGCGTCCTCGGCGATCCAGTCAAGACATAGTCAATGACGTGGCCTAGCTGGCCCGTCTCGCCAGCTTGCCCTCTTCCGCCTTGTAGAAATACTGGCTCGCCACCAGCCAGCCTTTCAGCGGCCGAAGCGGCGGAATGCAGGTCAGGAACATGAAGGGCAGCGTCACCAGCAGATGGACCCACCAGGCCGGCTGGAACTGCACCTCCAGCCAGACGCCGAGGAGCACGCTCGGCACGCAGGCAAAGCAGATCACGAAGAAGGCCGGACCGTCAGCGGGATCGGCAAAGGAATAATCCAGTCCGCAGGCTTCGCATTTCGGGTTCAACGTCAGGAAACCGTTGAAGAGATGACCTTGTCCGCAGCGCGGGCAGCGTCCACGGATGCCGGTCTGCATGGGAGGGAGAGGAGGCCATTCATGATCCATGATCATCGTCCTTGCGATAAAGCAGTCAAAGCGAATATTGACTGCAGTCATTTATATAGATTGATGCATTCAATATGTCGATTGGCCAGAATGCCGCAGGCATTCCGGTTCGGATCGCGCGGACAGGGAAAGATCAGAAGAAGGAGCCGGCCATTTCGGGCGAAGTCTCCAGCGCGTGCCCCATGAATTCCAGCGCGGCCTTCAGCGCCGGCCGCTGGATAGGGCCACCCAAACATACGCGCACCGCTTCCGGCGACGGGCCATCGACCGTGAAGGCATCGCTTGCCACGACGCCGATACCGGCAGAGCGCATATGGCTCCCGAATGTGGAGCGGGTCCAGCCCTGCGTCAGCGGCAGCCAGATGTTGAAGCTGACCGGATCGCCGCGATAGCTGCCCGTCGGCAGTATGTCCGCGACAAGCGCCTGGCGGGCTGCCGCCTCGGCCCGGATGAAATTGAGGATGCCGTCGGCCGTGCCGTCCTCGATCCAGCGGGTGGCAAGCGCCGCCGACAGGGGTGATGCCATGACATTGTTGGCGCGCATGGCGCTGACGAAGGGCCATGCCGCCTTGGTATCCGGAGCGACCACATAGGCGAGCCTGAGACCGGCGCCGATGGATTTGGAAAGCCCGCCGATATGCCAAGTCAGATCGGGGGCGATCGCCGCCAGCGGTGCGGGACTCTGGAGTGGAATGAAGCCATAGGCATCATCCTCGACGATCGGCACGTTATATTTGCGTGCTACCGTGCAGATCTCCTCGCGGCGCCGCTCCGGGACGGTCAGCGTCATCGGGTTCTGGAGAACGGGGTTCAGATAGAGCGCCTTCGGTTTCTGCTTCTCGCAGGCCGCCGCAAAAGCCGTTGGGACAATACCTTCGTCGTCCATCGGCAGGCCGACGAGGTTCAACCGCAACTGGGCGGCAATCGAGCGGATGCCGGGATAGGTGATGTTTTCCGACAGAACCGTCTCGCCCGGTTTTGCCAGCATGCCGAGGATTGCCAGCAGGGCCGGATGCGCGCCCGGAGCGAGGAAGATGCGCTCCTGCGACGGAACCAGGCCGCGCCGGCTGAGCCAGGCTGCCGCCGCCTCCTTGTCCATGCCGGCGCCGCCGAAATTCTGATAACGCAGCAAAGGCAAGAGGTTGGTGGCAACCGTGGCAAGCCCTTCCCGCATTCGCGCGATCAATTCCGGATCGTCCGGTTCCGGCGGCATGTTCATGGAAAAATCGACGATGGAGGTCCGGCGGGGATCAGGAGCGATGTCGGAGATAAGATCCCGGCGCTCCTTTTCGGCGCTGCCGGTCACGAACGTCCCCGCCCCACATGCGAACTGACGAGGCCGCGCTTCTGCGCTTCCAGATAACCGCGCGCCACCGTGGTGAAATCGACATCGAGCACCTTGGCCAACTCGCGTTGCGGCGGCAACCGGTCACCGACGGCGAGGTTGCCGCTCCTCAGGTCCATCTCGATGACGTCGGCGATGGCCATGTAGCGCGGAGACCGGCTGCGGGTCAGGTCAGGTTTCCAAATCTTCATCCGTGGCTTCCGATAGTTGCTCCCGGATTGATGGTATATTGTTGCTCGCGAGTCTGTCATCAGAAAAAGGAGGGACATTGCGCCGCAGGTCCGATCTGAAATATTCTCAGCCTCTCCTGGGTGCAACAAACTGGTCCGGATGCACTTTTCCCGTGTTTTCAAAGAGAAATTCTGAACCACGCGTTGTCGATGTCGCCGCCGGCGCTCCTCCGCTCGACATCCCGCCCGCAGCTGTCATTGATTGCATAATTGAGGGAAATCCGTCAGGAGCAGCCTTGCCCGAAAGATGCGGCGGGTTCGCGGCGGCGAAGATGATCCAGATGATCTGCGGGTGTGATTGCAGGTACGGCGGCAGGCCTAGTCGTTGCGGGAATCGTTCCCGACCAGAACATCCGTAGCGGCCTGGCTTTTGCCCTGTTTGTCGGGAACATTGCCGTTCCCCTCCGCCCGATCCCTATGGAGGGCCGCGCGCGCCAGCAGCATGAACGTGATCGGCGTGGTTACCGTCACGAAGATCCCGATCAGGATTTCGTGGAATACGAGGCGCCCCGAGGAGACGGTGAAGAAGATCATCGAGGCCAGCATCACGCCGCCGATCCCCAGCTGGTGCCGAGCGTCGGCGCATGGATGCGCTCGTAGAAGGTCGGAAGGCGCAGGAAGCCGATCGCGCCGATCAGTGCCAGACCGGCACCGATCAGCAGGAAAAACGCGACCGCGATCGCGACCCAGACGGGAATGTCGGCTGCAGGCTCGATCATTCGATGACCTCCCCGCGCATCAGGAATTTCGCGAGTGCCACGGTCGCCACGAAACCCAGCATGCCCATGACCAGCGCCGCCTCGAAATAGATCACCCGGCCGGTGCCAACGCCGAAGGTTACCAGCAGCAGCATGGCGTTGATATAGAGCGTGTCGAGACCGATGATCCGGTCCTGCGCCCTCGGCCCCGGAACATGCGCACCGAAGCGATCGCCATCGCGGCCGCCAGCATCAGCTGGGCGATCGAAACCGCGGTGAAAAGAATGATGGCGCTCATGCGAATATCTCCATCAGCAGCTTCTCATACCTGTTCTTGATCGTGTTGCGCCACTCCGCCTCGTTGTCGAGGTCGAGGATATGCAGCAGTACGGTACGGTCGTTGGAATCGTATTCCAGCCATGCGGATCCCGGAGTACTCGTGAGCACGACCGCCAAAACCGCGATCGCCGTGTGGTTCTCGATATCCAGGCTCGACGGTGAGGAAACCGGGATTGTGGCTGCGGCGGCCGGCTTTCAGGATGACCAGCGCGACCGCGATGTTCGATTTGACGATGTCATAGAGCACGATCGCGAACAGTTTCGGCAGCAGGTGCCATTTGCCGAGCCGCGGCCTGTCCGGGCGCAGCGACGCCATCGCCCAGGAGGCGAAGACGGCGACCAGGATGCCGAGCACGAGATGGCCGAAGGTGAAGCCGTTGAGCAGAAGCCACATCAGGAGCAGCGACAGGGTGAGCAGCGGATAGGGCAGCATCATTTGCCTCCCGTCCCCGCCGAGGAGGCCCCGTCATAGTCGGGTACCACCGCCGCATTGCGCACGGCGTCGATATAGATCCTCGGATTGCTGAGGCTGCGGATCGTCGTATCCATATACTGCATCGCGGGCCCAGCCTGGACGGTCAAAGCGAGCGTCAGGAGAAGCAGGAACATCACGGGGACGATCTCGATGACGAGCACGCGCGGCACGGTTCCCTCGAGCGAGCTCCAGAAGGTGCGGATGCCGGCACGCGTCATTGAAATCAGCGCGGCGATGCCGGAGAGGATGACGAGGATGACTAGAACCCAGACGGTCGCCGTCGGCGGCACGCCGATCGCGCCCGTGCCCATCATCGCCGACAGCATCGCAAACTTCGCAATGAAGCCGGACAGCGGCGGCAGGCCCGAAAGCAGGATGCCGCAGGCCGCGAAGCAGATGCCGAGGATCGCCATCGTGCCCGGCATGGTGACGCCGTCGCCCTCCTCCGGCTCGTCGTCGTCCGCGTCGCCATAGGCTTCCATGGTGACAGCAAGCACGATCGCGCCCGCATCCTGGCCGCGTTCGACCAGTTCGATCAGCATGAAGAAGGCACTGATCGTCAGTGTCGAGCTGACGAGATAGAGCAGCGCGCCGGACGAGATCGCCCCATCATTGATGCCAAGCACCATCAGCAGGGTTCCGGAGGAGACCAGAACCGAGAAACCGGCGAGCCGGCCGAGGGCCTGAGAGCCGAGCACGCCGATCGTGCCGAAGATGATGGTGGCGATGCCGCCATAGAGAAGCACGTCGGACCCGAAGCCAGCGGACGGGCCTTCGCCGAAGAGCAGCATGGTCAGCCGCAGGATGATGTAGATCCCGAGCTTGCTCATGATCGCGAAGATGCCGGCGACCGGAGCGGAAGCGGCACTATAGGCGGTCGGCAGCCAGAAGCAGAGCGGCCACATGCCCGCCTTGATCAGGAAGGCGATGCCGAGCACGCCGGCGCCCGCCTCCATCAGCATGCGGCGGTCCGGCTCGATATCGGGAATGCGGGCGGCAAGGTCGGCCATGTTGAGCGTGCCGGCGGTGCCGTAGATCAAGCTCACCCCGATCAGGAAGAGGAGCGCGGCCGCGAGGTTGACCGCGATATAGTGCATGCCCGCCTTGACGCGCAGTGGGCCGGAGCCGTGCAGCAGCAGTCCGTAGGACGCCGCCAGCATGACCTCGAAGAAAACGAACAGGTTGAACAGATCGCCGGTCAGGAAGGCGCCGTTCAAGCCGACCAGCAGGAGCTGGAACATGGTGTGGAAATGCGCGCCGACCGCATGCCAGCGGGCGAGCGAGAAGACCAGCGCCGCGACCGAGAGCAGCGCGGTCAGGAGCAACATCAGCGCCGACAGCGCGTCGAGAACCAGCACGATGCCGAAGGGGCTGCCCAGTTTCCGAGAAGATAGACGCCGTCGAAATCGTTTGGGCCGCTTTCGATGCGCAGCAGGGCGAGCGAGACGACGACCAGGATCAGCGTCGAGGCCAGACTGATCATCGCCTTTACGACACGCTGTCGCTCGTCGAAGAACAGCAGGAGCGCTGCCACGACCAGCGGCACGAGGATCGGCGCGATGATGAGGTGATGGGTCCAGCCGCTCATTTCGGATCGTTCCTCCCATCGACATGGTCGGTGCCGGTCAGGCCGCGAGAGGCGAGCATGACGACGAGGAACAGCGCGGTCGTGGCGAACCCGATGACAATGGCCGTCAAAACCAGCGCCTGCGGCACGGGATCGGCCAGCGTCGAATTGGCAACGCCGTCCACGAGAATCGGCGGAACATTGGTTTTCACGCCGCCGACGCCGAAGATGAACAGGTTGACCGCATAGGAGAGAAGCGAAAGGCCGACGATGACCTGATAGGTACGCGGGCGCAGGATGAGCCAGACGCCGCAGCCTGTCATCACGCCGATTGCGGTGGCAAGAACGAGTTCCATCAGCCCTCCTCCGTCCTTGCCGCATCGATCGCCCGCAGGCGGTTGATGCGGATCGACTGGTGCGCCAGGGCCACGAGGATCAGGACCGTCGAACCGACCACCAGCGAGAAGACGCCGAGATCGAAGAGCAGCGCGGTAGCGGCCGGCATCTTGCCGATCAGCGGCAGCTCGACATACTGGAAATGCGAGGTCAGGAACGGGTAACCGAAGAACCAGGCGCCAATGCCCGTCGCGGACGCGGTGAGTATGCCCGCTCCCATCCAGCGCAGCGGCAGGATACGGATACGGTCTTCGGCCCAGCGTGTGCCGCCCGCCAGATATTGCAACAGGAAGGCGATCGACAGCGTCAGGCCGGCCGAGAAGCCGCCGCCCGGCAGGTCATGGCCGCGCAGGAAAATATAGACGGCGAAGGTGATGATGACAGGGAAGAGCCAGGTCATGATCACGGAGGGGACGAGCAGGTAGTCGCGCACCGTGTCGCCTGCCGAACGCTCGGGGCGATCCTCGTCGAAACGGTTCTGGATGCGCTGCTGTTCCGGCAGGTCCATGCTGTCGGCGGCGGGGCGGAAACGGCGAAGCAGCGCGAAGACCGTCAGCGCCACGACGCCGAGCACTGCAATCTCGCCCAAGGTATCGAAACCGCGGAAATCCACCAGGATGACGTTGACCACATTGCGACCGCCGCCCTCCGAATAGGCGTTTTCGAGGAAATAGTTGGCGATGGCGTCCGGCACCGGCATGGTCATGACCGCATAGGCGATGAAGGACATGCCGATACCGCAGACGACGGCCAGCGCCAGATCCCGGAAGCGGCGGAAGCGCGCCCGGAGGCTGATCGCCTCGACCATTCCCTCTGTCCGCTTCGGCAGCCAGCGCAGGCCGAGAAGGATGAGGACGGTGGTGACGATCTCGACCAGAAGCTGGGTGATGGCAAGATCAGGCGCCGAAAGCCAGACGAAGGTGATGCAGACGATCAACCCGACGCCGCCGAGCATGACGAGTGCCGCCAGGCGATGATATTTGGCGAGATAGGCGGTACCGAAGGCAAGGCAGATGCCGAGCAGCCAGATCGCCGCGAAGGCGGGATCGATGCCGGAAAAGGCGATTTCGCGGGTCTCGAAACCGGAGAGATAGAGCGGCAGCAGCCCCGCCAGAAAACCGGTCGCCACCACCCAGCGAAGCTGCGGCTGCAGATTGCGGGTGCCGAAGCGCCGTTCGAGCGTGCGGGCCCAGCGCCAGGACACTTCCACGAGAACCCGCTCGAAGATGCGCTGGCCTTTGAGGTTGCGCAGGATCGGTGGGCCGTCCTCACAGGTGGCGAGATATTTTCTGAGCGCGAAGTAGAGGAGCGCGCCGCCGACCAGCGCGATGGCGCTCATGATCAGCGGCAGGTTGACGCCGTGCCAGATGGAGAGGCTGTATTCCGGCGTATCGGCGCCCAGGACGCTGATGACGGCGGTATGGAGAAACGGCCCGATTGAAATTGCCGGGATGATGCCGACGATCAGGCAGGCGACGACCAGAAGATCGATCGGAAAGCGCATCCAGCGCGGCGGCTCGTGCGGCTTTTCCTTGGGCAGATCCGTCGGCGGAGGGCCGAAGAAAACGGTGTGTATGAACCGCAGCGAATAGGCGACACTGAAGGCGCTGGCGAGCGTCGCCACATAGGGCAGGATGCGGTCGAGAATGGAATCCGCGTGGGTTTCGACCGCCTCGGCGAAGAACATTTCCTTCGACAGGAAGCCGTTCAGCAGAGGAACACCGGCCATGGCGGCACTCGCCACCATGGCGAGCGTCCCCGTGATGGGCAGATACCGGAAAAGCCCGCTCAATCGTCGCATGTCGCGCGTGCCGGTCTCGTGATCGATGATGCCGGCTGCCATGAACAGCGACGCCTTGAACGTCGCATGGTTGACCATGTGGAAGATCGCCGCAACCGTTGCCAGCGGACTTCCGAGACTGAGCAGCGTGGTGATGAGGCCGAGATGGCTGATCGTCGAATAGGCGAGCAGGCCCTTCAGGTCCTGCTGGAACATCGCGAAATAGGCACCGAGCACCAGCGTGATGATGCCCGCGAGACCCACTAGGTAGAACCATTCATAGGTGCCGGAGAGCACCGGCCAGAACCGGACGAGCAGGAAGACGCCCGCCTTCACCATGGTCGCCGAATGCAGGAAAGCGGAAACCGGGGTCGGCGCCGCCATGGCATTGGGCAGCCAGAAATGGAACGGAAACTGGGCGCTCTTGGTCAAGGCGCCGAACAGGATGAAGACCAGCGCCGGCACATAGAGGGAATGGCCGCGGATAACGTCGCCGGCCGCAAGAATCTTGTCGAGGTCGTAGCTGCCGACGATGTTGCCGAGCAGCAGCAGGCCGATCAGCAGGCAGAAACCGCCGATCCCCGTGATCGTCAGAGCCATGCGGGCGCCGTCGCGCGCGGCGGCATTGTTGTGCCAGTAGCTGATCAGCAGGAAGGAGAAGATGCTGGTCAGTTCCCAGAAGACCGACAGGAGAATGACGTTGCCGGAAATGACGATGCCGAGCATCGCTCCCATGAAGGCAAGCAGGAAGGAGAAGAAGCGCGGAACCGGATCGTCTTCCGACATGTAATAGCGGGCATAGACGACCACCAGAAAGCCGATCCCGGCGATCAGCATGGAAAAGAGCCAGGCGAAACCATCCATGCGAAGCGTGAAGTTCAGGCCAAGCTGCGGCAGCCATGTGCTCTCGAAACGCAGCACGCCGCCATTGGTGACACTCGGATACAAGGTCGCGACGAGCAGCAGGGAGAGGAGCGCGGTGGCGCCCGCGACCCAGGACGGCAGGACGCGCGAGCGTGTCCGCAGCAGGGATACGGAGACCAGGCTTCCGAGGAAAGGCAGGACCAGAAGAACAAGAAGAAGATATGGTCCCGACGTTATCCCAATGCTCCGGCCTTCCTATGTGCTGCGCATCCGTCAAGCGCCCGTTGCCAGCCACTGACGAATACTCCATCTAGCAATCGAATCCAAATTGCCATATATGAGAGATATTGACCAATATGGGCAGTTTGGTGAGATGGGTCAAGCCGCAAAGAACGTTATTCTGACGCCGGCCTTGTGTCGCGCCGCCCGTGGTTTCCTGGACTGGACGCAGACCGATCTCGCCGACCGGTCGGGCGTCTCGCGCAGCACCATTCGTGATTACGAAGGCAGCCGGCACGATCTCCATCGCGCGACGGAGGCGCAGCTACGCCTTGCCTTCGAAGAAGGCGGCGTCGCCTTCGTCAATATGGAAGGCGGCCATTTCGGCGTCTGTCCGAGGGCCTTGCAGACGCCTCAATAGAACGAACCGGGTTCGGCATTGCCGCCGGACGCCAGGATCGCGCCCGCGCAGAGAACTCGATCACCAGTTGGTGACGGAACCGTCCCGGCGCTTCAGATGCGGCGCTTCCCAAAACTCGAAGCTCTGCTTGGCAATCAGTTCCTCGTTGACCTCGATGCCGAGGCCCGGCGCATCCGAGACCGGATAAAACGCGCCTTCCAGCCGAGGTTGGACGGGGAAGAATTCCGAATTGTCGAAACCGAGATGGGTTTCCGCGGGGCTTGCGCGGGTCTCCAGCCAGGAGAAATTCGCGACCGCCGCCGAGAAATGGATCGTCGCGGCGGTGCAGACTGGCCCCAGCGGATTGTGGGGCATCATATCGACGTAGTGGGTCTCGCTCCAGGCCGCGACCTTCATGCTCTCCGTCAGGCCGCCGACATTGCAGACGTCGAGGCGGTTGAACTGGTGGATGTCGCGCTCGATATAGGGCTGGAACTGCCACTTCGAGGCGAATTCCTCGCCAATCGCGAACGGGATGTCGGTCATCCGGCGCAGCGCCTCGTAGGCACCCGGCGACTCGTCGCGGATCGGCTCCTCGAGGAAATCGAGCGTGCCCTTCGGCATCTTCTGGCAGAAGCTCGCGGCCTCAGCGACCGAGAGCCGGTGGTGGTAGTCGATGCCGAGCACGATGTCGTCGCCGAGCGCCTCGCGCGTCTTGACGCACCATTTGGCGGTCGTCGCGATATGCTCGCGCGGCTCGTAGATGTCCTTGTGTTCGTGGCCCGAGGGCGACAGACGCATCGCCGTCCAGCCGTGCTCGACCAGCATCTGCGCCTGCTCGACCATGGCAGGTCCCGGCTCGGCGAAGGTCGTCGCGAAGGTTGGGATTCGGTCGCGCTGCTTGCCGCCGAGCAGTTCGTAAACCGGCACGCCGAGCGCCTTGCCCTTGATGTCATAGAGCGCGATGTCGATCGCCGAGATCGCCGCCTGCAGCACCCGGCCGCCCTCGAAATACTGACTGCGGTACATTTCCTGCCAGAGCGCGCCGATCTTGAACGGGTCGCGGCCGCGCAGGAATTCGGCGTAGTGCTCCAGCGCGCCGACCACGGCCTTCTCGCGGCCGGAAAGACCGCTTTCGCCCCAGCCGGAAATGCCCTCGTCGGTCTCGACCTTCACCAGAAGCTGGTTGCGGATGCCGACCTTGACGGCGTAGCTCTTGATCGCAGTGATCTTCATGTCGTCCTCCGGATTACCAATGCCACAGGGTGCCGTCTTCAAGACGGTTCACCGGCAGGTAGGCGCGCTGGTAGGGATATTTTTCCGCAAGCTTCTCGTCGATTTCGACGCCGTGGCCCACCGCCTCGCCCGGATGCAGGTAGCCGTCCTTCAGGCTCCAGGCGCTCGGGAAGACGTCGAGGATTTCCGGCAGGTAACCGGAATATTCCTGGATGCCGAAATTCGGGACCCAGAGGTCGAGATGCAGGTTGGCGCCGAGGCAGATCGGCGACATGTCCATGGCGCCGTGGCAGGCGGTGCGGACATTGTAGACGCTTGCGAAATCCATGATCCGCCGCTGCGCCGTGATACCGCCGGCATGAACGGTCGTGGTGCGGATATAGTCGATGAGCTGCTCTTCCATCAAAAGCCGCGCATCCCAGATGGTGTTGAAAACCTCGCCAACGGCAAGCGGCGTCGTGGTGTGCTTGCGGATCAGCCGGAAACCTTCCTGATGTTCGGCGGCGACCGTATCCTCCAGCCAGAACAGGCGGGCGAATTCCAGGTCCTTGCCGAGCCGGGCAGCCTCGATCGGCGTCAGGCGATGGTGGCTGTCGTGCAGCAGTTCGACATCCCAGCCATGCGCCTCGCGTACCGCCTTGAAGAGTTCGGGAACGTAGCGAAGATATTTGGAGGTCGACCAGGTTTCCTCGTGCGGAAACGCATCGTCGGCAGCATTGTTGGTGACGGATTTCTTTCCCGTACCATAGACATCCGGCAGGCCGGGAATACCGACCTGGACGCGGATCGCCTTGTAACCCTGCTCTATACGCTTGCCGACCGCCTCGACGGCTTCGGCGATATCCGTGCCCTGGGCGTGGGTGTAGCAGAGCACCTTCTCGCGGCTGGCGCCACCCAGAAGCTGGTAGAGCGGCATGTTCGCCGCCTTGGCCTTGATGTCCCAGAGCGCGGTGTCGATGCCGGCGATCGCAGCCATGGTCACCGGGCCGCGGCGCCAATAGGCACCCTTGTAGAAATACTGCCAGATATCCTCGATGCGGCTCGGATCGCGGCCGATCAGGAGCGGCGCCAGATGCTCCTGCAGATAGGCGACGACCGCCTTTTCGCGACCGTTCAGCGTCGCATCGCCGACCCCTGTCAGGCCCTCGTCGGTGAAGATCTTGACGGTGACGAAATTGCGGCCCGGCGAGCAGACAATGATTTTGACGTCGGTAATTTTCATCGATTTATCCGTTGGCTGAAACTGTGCCCGAGGGCTTGATTGTGGGGTCGTAGCGGAACCGCTTGTGAATGCGCCGCTCGCGCGGATCGGGATGGGGAATGGCCGAGAGCAGCGCGCGGGTATAGTCGTGCTGCGGGTGGTTGACGACCTGGTCGGTATCGCCCGTCTCGACGATCCTGCCGCGATACATGACCGCGACGCGGTCGCAGATGTAGCGGATCACCGACATGTCGTGGGAGATGAACACGTAGGACAGGCCGAGCTCGTCCTGCAGCTTCATCATCAGGTCGAGCACCTGCGAGCGCAGCGACACGTCGAGCGCCGAAGTCGCTTCGTCGGCAACGATCAGCCGTGGCTTGACGGCGATCGCCCGGGCGATGCCGATGCGCTGGCGCTGGCCGCCCGAGAAGGCATGCGGGTAACGCTCGCGCCAGGCGGGTTCAAGACCCACCTGCTGCATCAGTTCGGAGACGCGGTCTTCGAGCTCCCTGCCCTTCATGCCGGCAAGTTTCAGCGGCTCGGCGATGATCTGGCCGACCGTTTTGCGGGGGCTAAGCGAACCCACCGGATCCTGAAAGATCATCCTGACCTCGCGGCGGATATCCTTCAGCTCCGTTTTGCCGGCGGTGCGGATATCGACGGTGTGACCGTCCGGGCGGCGGAAATCGATCTCGCCGGCCTGCGGATCGTAGATGCGCAGCAGGCAGCGGCCCATCGTGGTCTTGCCGGAACCGCTCTCGCCGACGATGCCGAGCGTCTCGCCCGGCCGCACGGTCAGCGACACGCCATCGACCGCCTTCAGACCGGAGGGGAAGGTCAGCGACAGGTTCTTCACGTCGAGCAGCGGGGCTGCTTCGGCCGGGATGGCGGCACGCGTCAAGCGGACCTCCGCCTTCTTCTCCAGCTTGACGACCGAGCCGATCAGCCGGCGCGTATAGTCATCCTGCGGGGCGTGAAAGATCTGCTCCACCGGGCCGCGCTCCATCACCTTGCCGCGATACATGACCAGCACTTCGTCCGCGATCTCGGCCACCACGCCCATGTCATGGGTGATGAACAGCACGGCCATGCCGTGGCTTTGCTGCAGCTTCTTGATGAGGTCGAGGATTTCGGCTTGCGTGGTGACGTCGAGCGCGGTGGTCGGCTCGTCGGCGATCAGGACCTGCGGATTGCAGGCAAGCGCCATGGCGATCATCACCCGCTGGCGCATGCCGCCCGAAAACTCGAACGTGTAGCGGTCGATCGCCGTTTCCGGGCGGGGATTTCCACCTGCCGCAGCAGTTCGAGGACGCGTTCGCGCTGCTCGTTGCCACGAATGCCGAAATGGATGCGCAGCGCTTCGCCGATCTGGGTGCCGATGCGGTGGACCGGCGACAGCGAACTCATCGGTTCCTGGAAGATCATGGCGATCTCCTTGCCGCGCACATTGCGGATGTCCTTGCCGCGCGGATCGAGCTTCGCCAGATCGGTCACCGAACCGTCGGCGCGGGTAAGCAGGACCGAACCGCCTTCGGTGCGGCCGGGTTTATCGACGATCTGCAGGATCGAGCGGGCGGTCACCGATTTACCGGAACCGCTCTCGCCGACGACGCAAAGCGTCTTGCCGCGCTTCAATTCGAAGGAAACGCCATCGACGGCCTTGAAGATGCCGGTGCGCAGCGGGAAGTAGGTCTTGAGGTCTTCGACCTTGAGGATCGTATCGTTATTCATGATGCTCATGACACGGACTCATAGGGGTCAGCGGCATCGCGCAGACCGTCGCCGAGGAAGTTGAGGGAGAGGACCGAAATGACGATCGCGGCGGCCGGCGTGAACAGCAGCCACGGCGCCTGCGCGACAGCGCGGATGTTCTGCGCTTCCTGCAACAGTACGCCCCAGGAAATGATCGGCGGCTGCAGCCCGATGCCGAGGAAGGAGAGCGCCGTTTCGGCGAGGATCATCGACGGGATGGCGAGCGTCAGCGTCGCGATGATGTGGCTCATGAACGACGGAACGAGGTGGTTGAAGATGATACCGATCTCGCTCATGCCGTCGAGGCGGGCGGCGATGACAAAATCCTCGCTCCTGAGCGACAGGAACTTGCCGCGCACCTCGCGGGCAAGGCTGGTCCATCCGATCAGCGAGACGATCAGGGTGATGACGAAATAGGTCCTGAGCGGAGGCCAGCCGACCGGAATGGCGGCAGCCAGGCCCATCCAGAGCGGAATGGTCGGGATCGAGCGCAGCAGTTCGATGAAGCGCTGGATGGCGAGATCCGCCCAGCCGCCGAAAAAGCCGGAAATGCCGCCGATCGTCACCCCGAGGAGGAGGCTCATGAACACCCCGACCAGGCCGATCGACAGCGAGATCTGCGCGCCGTGGACGACACGGCTGAAGATGTCGCGGCCGAGCCGGTCGGCGCCGAAGATATAAAGGCTGTCGCCGACCTGCGGATTGGTGAGGCCGAAGAGCTTGGTCTGCATGGGGATCAGGCCGAGCAGGTAATAAGGCTGCGGCGCGGTCACGAAGAAGCCGACCGAGACCGGCTTTGCCGGATCGGTGACGAATTCGCGGCGCATGGACTCCGTGTTCAGCGTCATCTTCAGCTGCTTGACGTTCGGCTGAAACGAACCGTCGTGAAACAGCGAAAGGGCCTGCGGTGGCGCATAGGTGAAGCGCGCATTGGTGGCGTTCGGATCGAACGGCGCGAGGAAATCCGCAAATGCCGCGACGAGATACATGAAGACGATCACGACGAGGCTCGCGAGAGCGATCTTGTGTTTCTTGAACTTGAGCCAGAACAGGCGCCACTGACCGGCAACGGCCATGTCCTTGCCGGAGAGATTGAACGACGGGCCGGTATCCGGCGGGAGGCTGGTGATATCTGTCATTGGAAACGAATCCGCGGGTCGGTGAGCGCAAGCAGGATGTCCGAAATCAGCGTGCCGATGATGGTGAGCACCGAAATCAGCAGGATGAGCGAGCCGGCGAGATACATGTCCTGGGCAAGTAAAGCGCGCAGCAGCAGCGGCCCTGTCGTCGGCAGGCTCATGACGACGGAGACGATGATCTCGCCGGAAATGACCGCCGGCAGGATCCAGCCGAGCGTCGAGATCAGCGGGTTGAGCGCCAGTCGTACCGGGTAGCGGATCAGGAGCTCCAGCTCCGACATGCCTTTGGCGCGCGCCGTCGTGACATAGGGCTTGGAGAGTTCGTCGAGCAGATTGGCGCGCATGATGCGCACCAGGGCCGCAAGCGAACCGAGGCCGATGACCATGACCGGCAGCCAGACATGCTTGGCGAAATCGACGAGTTTCCCAAAACTCCAGTCGGCATCGATATAGTCGGGCGAGAAGAGACCGCCGACGCTTTGGCCGAACCAGGCGGACATGACATACATGGCCGACAGGGCCATCAGGAAGTCCGGCACCGCAAGGAAGAAAAAGGCCAGAAAGGTCGCGGAGTAGTCGGAGATCGAATATTGCCGTACCGCCGACAGGATGCCGATCGGGATGGCGATCGCCCAGACGAAGCAGAGCGTCAGCAGCGACAGCAACATCGAGAAACCGAGGCGGTTCCAGATCAGGCTCCGTCACCGGCTTGCCGAGCTCGAACGAGATGCCGAAATCGCCGGCCGTCAGGATGCCCCAGATCCATTTGTAATATTGGAAATAGATCGGCTGATCGAGGCCGTAGCGCTCGCGCATCGCCGCGACCGTGCCGGCTTCCACCGCGCTGCCCTGGCTTGCCCAGTCGGCCATGAGGGTCGTCAGATAGTCGCCGGGCGGCAGCTGGATGATGATGAAGGCGATGATGGAGACGGCAAACAGTGTCGGGATCGCGAACACCAGCCGCTTGAGAATGTAACGGAGCATGGATGTGGCCGTTCGATTTGGATCGAAGGGATGCCGGCGGCAGCATTTGTGCCGCCACCGGCCTCGGGAGGAGCCTGATGGCCCTTACTTGGTCGGGCCCTATTTTGCCGGCTTGTCGAAATACCACTGGGTCAGCGTCGGAGCCGGGTGCCAGAGGTTGCCGGTGATCGGAATGCCGTTGACGACATTCTTCAGGTTCTTCGACGTCATCATGTATTTCGGCATAGGGCGCGAGATACCGATGTTG
The DNA here is from genome assembly GCA_045291535.1 of Neorhizobium sp. EC2-8. GTDB lineage: Bacteria > Pseudomonadota > Alphaproteobacteria > Rhizobiales > Rhizobiaceae > Neorhizobium. The sequence goes on from CP147996.1 coordinate 1,416,529, forward strand.
AGGAAGTTGTCGGCCGACTGATTGAGGAAATCCTTCATCTTCTGGCGACGGTCGTCATCGCTGACGGCGGCGTTGACCTTGTCGTAAGCGGCCATCAGCGCCTTGATGTTTTCCGGCGGCTCTTCGCCCGTCGCATGGTTCGAATACCATTCGCTCCACTTCATGGCGAAGAAGATGTCGGCCTTCTGGAAGGGCATGTAGCAGCGCGGATCGGTATAGACTTCCGAAAGCCCGCCCACGCAGTTCCAGATATAGGCGTCCTGCTCGTTGGCCGACCACATGGTGTTGAGGCGGGCACGGTCGGTGGTGCGCAGCTGGATGTCGATGCCGACCTCCTTGGCGTATTTCTGGACCATCTGCATCACGTCCGGATAGGACAGGCCGAAGACGTCTGCGACCATGAAATTGATGGTGAAGCGCTTGCCGGTCTCGTCGAGACGGAAACCCTCGGCATCCTTCTTCGGCAGGATCTTGTCGAGGCTCGCCACTGATGCCTTGGGATCGAACTCGGTATACTGCTTGGCCTCGCGCTCGTTGAAGAGCTCGTGCTCGGGCTGAACGGCAACCTGCGCCGGAGCCCCTGCCCGACATAAACGAGATCGATGATCTCCTGCCGGTTGATCGCCCGGCTGAGGGCGATACGGAAATCCTTGTTCTGGAAGATCTTGCGCTTCACCGGATCGGTGGAGTTCAGGTTCAAGAGGATGACCGCGTCATTGGCGGGCAGGTCCTTGACATCGACGAACTTGTAATTGCCCGTCTTCTGGCCGTCGAAGAGTACCGATTTGAAGGTCGAGTTGTTGATGTGGCGGAAGGCGAAATCGAACTCGCCCGACGTCATCTTCAGCGCCATCAGCTGCGGATCGTCGAGCTTCGCCCAGGTGATGCCGTCGACATAGGGCAGCTGGTTCCCGGCGGTATCGACCTTCCAGTAATAGGGATTGCGGGTCGCGACGACGCGCTCACTGTCGGCATAGGGAACCGTCAGGATCCAGGGTTCAGCGTCGGCAGGGCAAGGTTCTGCCAGAACGGCGGCTGGAAGGTCAACGAGACCTTGGAGTTGAACAGCGCCACCCAGTCGCCGGCGGCCGGATTGGCCTTCAGGAGCGCCGGAATGCCGTCCTTGTTGTACTTGTCGTGGAACTGCTTGAGGTAGTGCTTCGGGTAGATCACCGGCAGGTGACCCTGGCCGTAGGCGAGCTGCTGGATGAACAGGCCGTAGGGCGACTCGAACTTGAACTCGACCGTGAGGTCGTCGATCTTGGTGACCTTGACCGGCTTGCCGGCGACCGTGAAGGTCGGGTTCTTTGCCGGGGAAAGCGCCGGGTTCATGAATACGTCTTCGTACCAGAACATGATGTCGTCGGCGTTGAACGGCTGTCCGTCGCTCCATTTCAGGCCCTTACGGAGCTTGAACGTGTAGGTCGTCGCGTCGTCCGAAGCCTTGAACTCCTCGGCCAGCGACGGCATCACCTTCTGCCACTTCGGGTCCCAGCGGACGAGCAGCTCGTTGGCGATGGTGCGGGTCAGGTTGTACTGGTCGCCATTGGCCAGGATCGTGGTGCGCAGCGTGCCGCCATACTTGCCGACGCCGTCGATCATGGTTTCCACGTAGGGATGTTCCGGAAGACGGTCGGCGACCGCGGGCAGCTTGCCGGCTTTCACCTGTTCGTCGAGCATCGGCGCCTGCTTGTAATCCGCCGCCCAGGCCGGCAGCGTTGCCCCCAGATCACGGTCGTCAACAACCCCGTCGATACGACGAGGCCACGCAGCTTCTGCTGGTAACCCATATTCTCTCCTCCTCTTAGCCGGCTGTCTCCGCCGGCTTCCTCCCGAATGAGTGCCATCGCGGCATTCATGTTGGATGAAAGTTTTCAGATCGTACATTATTTGTCAATCTGGATGTACGAAATTAAATGTTTTGCTCTTGGAAGACGCTGGAAAGTGCATTAAAAGCAGCCTCATGAGCACGATCACCAACATCCGACAGGCGGCAACCGAACGGGACGATTTGGCCGACGACAACGGCTCCTCGATTTACGAGAGGCTGCGCGACGACATCATTCACGGGCGGGTCAAGGCGAACGAACGTCTGAAAGTGGCCGAACTTGCGAGCCGGATGGGCACCTCCACCAATCCGGTGCGCGAGGCGCTGCAGCAGCTGCGCGGCGAAGGTTTCGTGATCATGACGCCGAATCGCGGTGCCCGCGTTCGCCCGATCGACGAGGAGTTCGTGCGCGACATCTGCGAGATCGAGGTGCTGATCGAACCGGCGCTGACGCGCTGGTTCGTCGGCATCGTCACCAAGTCGGATATCGAGGAGCCTGGAACGGATTCAGGAGGAAATCGAGGCGCTGAACTTCGGCGACGAGATGAAGCACTCCAATCTCGACCTGCAGTTCCACCGGCTGATGTACGACCGCCACTACAACCGCCACGCGGTGGATCTGTGGGTACGTCACCGTCACATCCTCTGGGCGATCAGCCGCGGTTTCCAGACCTCGCTCAGCCGGCAGTCGAACGTGCTGGACGAGCATCGCGAGCTCATTGCCTGCATCAAGGCGCAGGATGCCGACGGCGCCTCGCGCGCGATCGGCCGCCACGTCGAGGGATCCGGCCGGCACATCATCGAACGGATGCGGCTCGAGAAGCGAAACGGCTGACGCCGAGGCCGGTCAGGACTGCAGTGGGCGGCTCATCCGATATCGGGTCGGGACGAGAGATGCGTTTGTACCTCGGCACGCCTTCGGGCCGAATCGCCTTCTTCGGGAGCCGGCTTGCGACACCGGCGCTCCGGATACCAGGCGGTCATGGGCGGCATTCAGGGTTTCAATCTTGCGGTCCAGGCCAGCACGGTGTTTGCCATCGTCGCCATATGGTCGGCGGCGGAAAATCCCGAAATCGTCTTGCGCGGTTTCAGGTCATGGTCGCCGTCTTCGAGCCAGAGGATTTCCATGGTTTTCGAGAGTTCGTAACCGGGCACCTCGTCGCGGGTGCCGAATTCATCGCGGGTTCCCTGGCAGATCAGCGCAGGGGTTTTCAGGTGTTCGAGGTGCCTGGTGCGAAGCTGCTCCGGCTTTCCCGGCGGATGAAACGGGTAGCCGAGGCACAGCAGGCCGGCGATCCTGCCTTCTTCGTAAAGTTCGTCGGCGACCATGCTCGCCACCCGTCCGCCCATGGACTTGCCGCCGATGATCAGCGGTCCCTTCGCGTCGAGTTCGGCGATTGCCGCCTTGTATTCCGGATTGAGCGTCTCGGCCCGCGGCGGCGGCTTGCGATCGCCGGAGGTACGCCGCGCCGCCATGTAACCAAATTCGAAACGCGCCACCCGAAATCCCCTGGCCGACAGGGCATCGGCTACCGCCGTCATCGATGCGGAATCCATCGGAGCGCCCGCGCCGTGTGCCAAAAGAATCGTAACGCGCGCGTCTTCCGGCCCCTGGATCAGAAATCGCTCCGACATCTTGCTCCCTCATTTCAGGTTCATCCTGTCTCACGCGCCTGTCGGCTCCGGCCGGCGGGAGACGTCCTTGGTATGGGCGAGCCGCGTTCGCCCGCGCATCTTGTTTAACAGCAGGAGCAAAACCCGTCTCCTGCCGACCGGAAACATATGGAGGATATGTCAATGGATATGCAGAGCCTCATACCCGCAGTCGAACTCGCCAGGAAGAACGGTGTGCATTTCCCGAACGAAAGCGCCGCATACAGGGAGGCACGGGATGCGCTTCTCGCCGAGGAAATCGAGCTCCGCCGCCATATCGAGCGCGTCGCCGAACAGCGGCGCCACCTGCCGCCGGGCGGGCACGTGCCGAAGAATTATAGGTTCGAGGGCGTGAACGGTCCTGTTTCGTTCGAGGAACTGTTCGCCGACAAGGAAACGCTGGTCATCTACAGCTATATGTTCGGTCCGGAGCGGGAACGGCCCTGCCCGATGTGCACGTCGCTGCTCTCCTCCTGGGACGGCGAAGTCCCCGACATCCGGCAGCGGGTCGCGTTCGCGGTCGTGGCACGCTCGCCGCTGCAGCGCCTGACCGATTTCAGACGCGAGCGCGGCTGGCAGCATCTGCCGCTCTATTCGGATACGAGCGGCGAGTTCAGCCGGGATTATCATGCGCTCGGCAAGGACGGCAGCGATGACGCGGCCTTCAACGTGTTCACCCGCCGGGATGGGACGATGCGGCATTTCTGGAGCGGCGAGATGGGCGGCGCGACCGCTGATCCCGGCCAGGACCCGCGCGGCGCACCGGATCTGATGCCGATCTGGACGATCCTCGATTCGACGCCGGAAGGCCGCGCACCGCATTGGTATCCCAAGCTGAGCTACTAGGACTTAAGTCCTGCGCGGCGATTGCGGCGGAACGAAAAATGATGTCGCCACGTTCTCCGGCCACTCAATCGAAAGGGAGTGTCCATGAAAAAGCTCATCATTTTCTCCGCCGCAATCGGTCTCTTCGCGACCGGGGCAATGGCCCAGCAGAGCACGGTCAACGGCGCCGTGGGCGGTGCGGTCACCGGTGCAATCGTCGGCGGCCCGGTCGGCGCTGCCGTGGGTGGCGTGGTCGGCGCAGTCGCCGGCACGGCGATCGATCCGCCGCCGGAACGCGTCGTCACCTATGTGCGCCAGCAGCCGGTACAGCAGTCTGTCGTGGTCCGGGAGCGCGTCGTCGTCGGCCAGCCGATCCCGCAGCAGGTCGTCCTCACCCCCATTCCGGAATCGCCGACCTATGCGTATGCGGTCGTCAACCAGCAGCGCGTCATCGTCGATCCGCGCACCCACACGGTGGTTCAGGTCGTCGAGTGATCGTTTCCGCCTTGCTGATGGAGAGCCGTCGTACCGAGAGGTGCGGCGGCTTTTTTGGGGCTCCTCATCCCGTGGTAAAAATTTTCTTAAATTTCGTGGAACCAAATGTCGGCGGGGTCGTTTTCTAGGGTTGGTATCCAGGGAGGACACGAAACATGCCGCAAGCAAGTTGGCAAAAACCGGTGCGCGTCGCCTTCGGGCAGCTCGGTACTGAGGTCATCAACGGTCCGTTCGAGGCACTTGCCTTGTTGACGGATCGCTGGCCGGACATGCGCGGGCCGCACTTTGTCAAGGCGCGCAGCGTCTGCCGGGCAGCGCTCGACGGGCGCAGGTCGCCGGAGGAAGCACGTCAGCAATTCGAAGAAGCTGTCAGCGAAGCGCAATTGCATCTGAACTGAACACATAGGCCGGCAATCGCCGGCTTCATGGTTCACAGACCGATGATATCGCCGAAAAACCGGAGGGTGGAGCCGGAAAGGGCGATCGGCGCGAACAGCACGGAGAAACACAGGCACGGCCCGCGCTTGCCCGCGATCGGCCGATGGTCTAGCTTTTCGTCCGCGACCGAGACGTCGCCCTCGCCGAAATTGCCGCGGTGGTCGTTAAATTCGCCCTCGATCACCAATGTCAGTTCAAGCCCATGATGGCCGTGCTGGGGAGCGCCCTTCCCGGCCGCACCCATAACAGGCTCGTCTCGACCTCCCGCGACTTTTCGATGACGTGCTGACGCAGTCCCGGCAGTTTCATCTTCCATCTGATATCGGCCAGATCCCTGCCCACATAAGCCCGGAGCGACCTGGGGAACCTCGACTTTTCGAAGATCCGGGCGGGAGGCTCCGGCGGCGGCGCAGACGCGAAGATCTCGGCCAGAAGTCGCCTGGCGTCAGACAATGCCGCAGGTGGGGCCGCATCCAGGGCGTCCCCGGCCAATTCCTCCATAACACCGGCAAGTTTCGCGGCCGAAGGCTGCATTTCCAGATGCGAGCCGACGAGAACGTGAGCCGGCTCAGGAAGAGAGCCGGACACGTAATGCGCGATCAGAAGATCCAGCCGTTCGAGGTTCTGCAGCATGTCCAAATGCCAGTTTTATGCAAGAAATCCGGTCAAAACGCAGTCAATTCGTCGCCCTGCACGGATCCGTATCTGCTTCAACTGTACGTCTATACGTCCGGAGAGAAATTTGGATTACTACTTCCAATATAATAGGCCGGATTTTTTAACCGCCCGTCGATACATTAGAGGATGGCGTTCCGCGCCCCTTTAGCCGCCATCGCAATCGGAAATGCGGCCCGGGGAAGATGGATTTTACCGGGGCCAAGCCTTTCCGGAAACAGAATTTCTTGCCCTTCGGTCCTTGTCCGTCGAAAAGACCCTGTTTACATGTGCGATGAACAAGAAGGCACCGCGATGACCTCCCATCCCTCCGTCCTCGACGTGATCGGCAACACGCCCCTCATCCGGCTGAACGGCGCTTCCGAAGCGACCGGCTGCGAAATCCTGGGCAAGGCGGAGTTCCTGAACCCCGGCCAGTCGGTCAAGGACCGCGCCGCGCTCTACATCATTCGGGATGCCGAGAAGAAGGGCCTGCTGCGCCCCGGCGGCGTGATCGTCGAGGGCACGGCCGGCAATACCGGCATCGGCCTGACGCTGGTCGCCAAGGCCCTCGGCTATCGCACCGTCATCGTCATCCCGGAAACCCAGAGCCAGGAAAAGAAGGATGCGCTGAAACTGCTCGGCGCCGAGCTCGTCGAGGTTCCCGCCGTCCCCTACAAGAACCCGAACAATTACGTGAAAATTTCGGGCCGCCTTGCCGAGGAGCTTGCGAAGACCGAGCCGGCCGGCGCGATCTGGGCCAACCAGTTCGACAACGTCGCCAACCGCGAAGCGCATATCCAGACCACGGCCCCTGAAATCTTCGAGCAGACCGGCGGCAAGGTCGATGGCTTCATCTGCGCGGTCGGCTCGGGCGGCACGCTTGCCGGCGTCGCCATGGGGCTGAAGGCCAGGAACGCGAATATCAAGATCGGCATCGCCGATCCGGAAGGCGCCGCACTCTACGAATTCTACGCCCATGGCGAATTCAAGTCAGAAGGCAATTCGATCACCGAAGGCATCGGCCAGGGCCGTATCACCGCCAATCTCGAAGGTTTCAAGCCGGACTTCGCTTACCAGATCCCGGATGCGGAAGCGCTGCCCTACATCTTCGATCTCGTCGAGCATGAGGGCCTCTGCCTCGGCGGCTCGACCGGCATCAATATCGCCGGCGCCGTCCGGCTCGCCAGGGATCTCGGTCCCGGCCACACGATCGTGACGGTGCTTTGCGACTACGGCAACCGCTACCAGTCCAAGCTCTTCAACCCGGACTTCCTGAAGTCGAAGGGACTGCCGGTACCGGCATGGCTGACGCAGAAGCGGCAGATCGACATTCCCTTCCAGACGGCCTGATACCCTTAAAGACAGAGTGACTTATGCCCGTTGAAGCCCTCTACCGCGACGATTTCTACCTATCGACAGCAGAAGCGGTGGTGACGGCCATCCACGAGGACGGTGGTATCGAGCTGGATCGCACCTGTTTTTATGCGGCATCCGGCGGCCAACCGGGCGATACCGGCTTTCTGGAACGCGCCGACGGGACCAGGATACAGCTCGGCCAGACCAGGCACGGCGCCACCAAGGACATCGTCATCCACGTGCCGCTCGAAGGCGAAGCGCAGCCGCTGGTCGGTGAAAACCTGGTCATGCATATCGACTGGCAGCGTCGCTACAAGCTGATGCGCATGCACACCGCCTGCCATCTGCTGTCGGTCGTCTGCCAATATCCGATCACAGGCGCTGCCGTCGGCGAAGAGGAGTCGCGCGTCGATTTCGACATGACCGACACGATCGACAGGGACGAGGTGACGGCCAGGCTGATGGAACTGGTCGGCCAGAACCACCCCGTCTACCTGCAGTGGATCACCGACGAGGAGCTTGCGGCCAATCCGGGTATCGTCAAGTCGAAGAACGTCCGCCCGCCGATCGGCCTCGGGCGCGTCAGCCTCGTCTGCATAGGCGAAAATTCCAGCGTTGACAGCCAGCCCTGCGGTGGAACACATGTCTCCGAAACGCAGGAGGTCGGGGCGATTCATATCGCCAAGATCGAGAAGAAGGGCAAGGAAAACCGCCGTTTTCGCATCCGGTTCGGCGAGCCCGGCGCAGAGGCCTGATACCGGGCCCAAAGGAGATTTGACATGAGTGAAACCAGCCGTTTCGTCGTTTCGTCCGAGTGGCTTCACAATGAGCTCGGCAGCCCCGACCTCAAGATCCTCGACGCTTCCTTCTATCTGCCGGCGCAGAACCGCGACGCGGATGCGGAATACGCGGCCGGGCATATTCCGGGCGCCATCCGTTTCGACCACGACAAGGTCGCCGACCATTCGACCGGGCTGCCGCATATGGTGCCGGCGCCTGATGTGTTTGCCGAGGCCGTCGGCCGGATGGGCATCTGCGAGAACGACCGGATCGTCATCTATGACGGTCCCGGCATCTTCTCCTCGCCGCGCGGCTGGTGGCTGTTCCGCATCATGGGCGCACGGCAGGTGTTCGTGCTCGACGGCGGCATCGACGGCTGGAAGGCCGAAGGCCGGCCGCTGGAAACCACCATCCCCTCGCCGGAACCCGTCACCTTCACCCCGAACTTCCGCGTCGACAAGGTGATCGACTTTCAGACCATGCTGTCGATCGTCAGCGACGGCACGCGCCAGATCGCCGATGCGCGGCCGGCCGGGCGTTTCGCCGGCACCGATCCCGAGCCCCGTGCCGGCATGCGCTCCGGCCATATGCCGGGTGCTGCCAGCCTGCCGTCCGGCACGTTCTCGGTGAACGGCAAGCTGAGGCCGCTGGCCGAGCTGCAAAAGGCGATCGAGGATGCCGGCATCGATTTCGGCCGACCGGTGGTGACGAGCTGCGGTTCCGGCATCACCGCCGCGATCATCACGCTGGCGCTCGAATCCCTCGGCCATGAGGACAATGCGCTCTACGACGGCTCGTGGACCGAATGGGGCAGCCGGCAGGACACACCCATCGTCACCGGCCCGCCCACGCCGAAAGCGGCGTGAGCGCCATGGCGAAGAAGCCAATTCCGCTGAAAGCCCATGTCACCAGCCTGGAAATGACTGCGCCGCCGAAGACAAGCCTGGCGGTGCCGGTCAATATCCAGACGGCGATCATCCGCGCGCCGGAAATCCCGCTTCACTATTATCGCTACCTCTATCGGCAGGTCGGAAAACGCTGGCACTGGTACAAGCGCCTGCGCATGAGCGACGAGGAACTTGCCGCCGCCATCCACAATCCGCGCGCCTCCGTCACGGTGCTTTACGTCAACGGCGCGCCGGCCGGCTTTTTCGAGCTGTTCAAGGAAAGCGACGACGTCATCGAACTTTCCTATTTCGGGCTGTTCGAGCGGGCGATCGGGCTCGGCATCGGCAAATGGTTTCTGCTCCAGGCGCTCTATGCCGCCTGGCAGGACAATCCGCAGAAGGTGACCGTCACCACCAATACGCTCGACCATCCGCGCGCCCTGCAGCTCTACCAGATGATGGGTTTTTCACCCGTCTCGACCTACGAGGCGCTGGTCCAGCCGATGACTGATGCCGAGCTTCTGAAAGCGCTCGACGGCTGATGTCGAAATTTTCACCCAAGGCGATGCTGATCGCTTTGGTGGTGATGATGCTCGTCGTCGTCCTGCTATTTGTCTCCTGGTGGGTCATTAGGATCGCCCTCTACGTCCCGCAAACCGTCAGCATCGACCGGATCGACGTGCTGTGCTCGAAGCGGCCTTCTCGGCGGGGGCACGCGTTCCAACCAACGCGCAAATGGAGTTCAGATTGCGGCGCGTTGCGGCGGCAGTTCGGGTCGCACGTATCCGAAGACACGTTCGTTTCCTTCACTTACACTTCTCCCGCCGACAACAGGAGCTATCGCGGAACGCTGCAGCGGAGCCGGAACGACCAGAACCAGCCCGCCCGAACGGGCGACCGGATCGAGATCGAAGTATCGCGGGTGATGGCTGAGACCGTTACCGACTGGTCGAACCCCAGCATCGCCGCCGAAAACGTGATCCGCACGCCGACAGCGGTTAAATGACAGCTGTGCGCCAGCGCGGCACATTTGATATTGTGAAGGGCCAGCAAGTATCGGGTGGCGGGGAGTAGCCGGCGGAGTCATCTCTTGTGCAACACGAACAGGAGAGCGCCATGACTATTTCCTTCATCGCCATGCCCGCCGCCGATGCCAAGCACCTCTGGAACGGTGGCGCCGACGCCTACGGCCGCCAGCCCGAAACGATGACCTCCGACGGCCCCGGCTATCCCTGCCGCCATTGCTTGCGGAATATCGATGCCGGCGAGGAACTGCTGGTTCTCGCCTACCGGCCCTTCCCGGAGCTGCAGCCCTATGCGGAAACCGGCCCGATCTTCCTGCACAAACAGCCCTGCCGGCGTTACGCGGCCGAGGAGGTCCTGCCGCCCATGCTGTCGAGCACGGACTATATCGTCCGCGGCTACGGCCATGACGACCGGATCGTCTACGGCAGCGGCGCGGTGACGCCGACCGGCGTGATTGCCTCACGCGCCGAGGAACTGCTGGCCCGCGCCGACATTGCCTATGTGCATGTCCGCTCGGCCCGCAACAATTGCTACCAGTGCCGGATCGACAAGGTCGAGATGCCGGCATTCACTGATGCAGCTCTGGCGATCTGAAATGCGAAGGCGCGCCGTTCTGCCGAAGCGGCGCGCCATCATTTTCGTTCTCAAGCCTGCTTGGGCCTCAGTTTTGAGTATTGTCGCCCTACTCGTCGTCGCGTTCAAGGTTTTCGGCGAAATCGAGGAGCAGCCTGACGATCTCGCCGCCCTTCTTTTCATCACCCTCCAGCCTGCGGGCGATCACCTCGCGAAGGTTGAGCAAGGCGGAATCGACGCTGCGCGGCAGTGACGGGCCGCTGTCGCGGCCGCGCTCGTGGCGTTCCTGCCGCTGCTTGATGCGCTCGGCGAGCTGCGACAGCCGGTCGAGGATCGTCGCGGCAAAGCTGCGGTTCTCGTCGAGATATTTGCGGCCTTCGTCGGTGATCGCATAACGCTTCTTGTTGCCGTCTGCCTCGGCGACCACGTAGCCGGCCTCTTCGAGATAGGTCAGCGTCGGGTAGATGACGCCGGGGCTCGGCGCGTAGAAGCCGTAGGTAAGATCCTCGATATGCTTGATGATCTCGTAGCCGTGGCGCGGTTCCTTCTCGATCAGCGCCAAGACGACGAGGCGCAGGTCGCCCTGCATCAGGAACCGGCCGATACGGCCGTCGCCCTCATCCCCGAAACCGCGGCCGCCGCCGGGACCGCCCCGGCCGCCACGCCCAAATCCTCCGCCAAACGGCCCGCCGCGCGCAGCGAACACTTCCTCGAAACCCTTGCGGCCGCCGCGTTCACCGCAGCCATTGTGTCCATCGAACCTGTGCTTAAACATTTTTGCCTCCTTAGACTGTCTTCGATATATCTAAACATAGCCAGTCAGGAGATATCGTCAAGAACTTAGATATATCTAAATCATATCTGATTGATTTTGAACGAAGAAAAACGCCGGACGCGAAGCGCCCGGCGTCTATCCAGCCCCTAACTGATGGCTCGGCTGCCCTTCAGCTCTTCGGTTACGCGACGCTGAGCAGGCTTTCCGGAGCGAAGGCCTCGTAGCCGAGCGCTTCTGCCACAGGCTTGTTGGTGACGCGGCCCCTGTGGACGTTGAGACCGTTGCGCAGGTGCCTGTCTTCGGCGATCGCCCGCAGGCCGCGGTCGGCCAGCGCCAGACCGTGCTGCAGCGTCGCATTGTTCAGCGCGTGCGCAGACGTCACCGGCACAGCGCCCGGCATGTTGGCCACGCAATAATGCACGATGCCGTCCACCTCATAAGTCGGATCGGAATGGGTCGTCGCATGCGAGGTCTCGAAGCAGCCGCCCTGGTCGATGGCAACATCGACCATGACCGCGCCCTGCTTCATGCCCGACAGCATTTCGCGGCTGACCAGTTTTGCGCGGCGGCGCCCGGAATAAGGACGGCACCGATGATGAGGTCGGCGGAAAAGACTTCCTCTTCCACCGCATCGATCGTCGAATAACGGGTGTGGACGCGGCCGTTGAAGATATCGTCGAGCTGGCGAAGGCGCGGCAGCGAGCGATCGATGATCGAAACGTCGGCGCCAAGGCCGGCGGCCATGCGGGCCGCATGAAGGCCGACGACGCCGCCGCCGATGACGGCGACCTTGGCCGGCAGCACGCCGGGCACGCCGCCGAGCAGGATGCCACGGCCGCCATGGGCCTTTTGAAGCGCGGTCGCACCCGCCTGGATCGCCAGGCGACCGGCGACTTCCGACATCGGAGCCAAAAGCGGCAGGCCGCCACGGTCGTCGGTCACGGTCTCATAGGCGATTGCCGTGACGCCGGAGGCGAGCAGGCCCTTGGTCTGTTCCGGATCGGGCGCGAGATGGAGATAGGTATAGAGAAGCTGGCCATCGCGGAGCTGCGCCCATTCGGAGGGCTGCGGTTCCTTGACCTTGACGACCATGTCGGATTTTTCGAAGATTTCCTTGGCCGAACCGACGATCCTGGCCCCGGCTGCCACATAGGCGCCGTCATCTGCGCCGATGCCGGCGCCGGCCTTGGTTTCGATCAGGACCTCATGGCCATGGGCCACGTATTCACGTACCGCGCCGGGTGTCAGCCCTACGCGATATTCATGGTTTTTGATTTCCTTCGGGCATCCGACACGCATACAGCGTTCCTCTCAGTTATGGCTTTCGCCGATTGATGTTCCCGGCCGGAAGCAAACCAGAAAATCTGGCGAATGTCCTTGCGAAGACGAATTGTGAAATGCGAGATTTTCGCAGATAATTGCATCAGGTGATAATTTTTCGAAGGATCTGCGAATGGGTGCGATGGACACCATCGATCTTGCGATCATGCGGACCCTGCAGCAGGAAGGCCGCATCTCCAATGCGGAGCTTGCCGAGCGGGTCGGTCTGTCGCCTTCCGCCTGTTCGCGGCGACTGGACATCCTCGAAAAGAGCGGCACGATCAGCGGCTACCACGCCCGTCTTTCCAACAAGGCGCTCGACTACAAGATGATGGTGATCGTCCACATCTCGCTGTCCGGCCAGTTCGCCAAAACGCTCACCGAATTCGAGGCGGCGGTGAAGCTCTGTCCCAATGTGCTGGTCTGTTACCTGATGTCCGGCGAATACGACTATATCCTCAGGGTCGCAGCCAAGGATCTCGAGGATTACGAGCGCATCCATCGCGACTGGCTGTCGGCGCTGCCGCATGTGGTGAAGATCAATTCGAGCTTTGCGCTGCGCGAAATCATCGACAAGCCGAATGTGGGGTTATGAAATGCCGATGAGGATGGCGCCGGCCGCGACCACGATGCAGGCGGCGATGCGCTTTGCGGACAGTCTCTCGCCGAGAAACAGCCAGCCGATCAGCACCGCGAACACCACGCTGGTTTCCCGCAGCGCCGAAACCGGCCCCGCCGGCGCCATGGAATAGGCGACCAGCACCGCCCCGTACGAGATCAGCGAAACCAGTCCGCCGCCGACCGCCTTGATCGTTTCTCGGGACCGCAGATCGATGCCCAGGCGACCGCGCATCGCCGTGAAGGCGGCCAGGAGAAGAATGCCGGGCAGCACGAAGACCCAGGCGATATAGGCGCTCGTATCGCCGGACAGGCGTATGCCGACAGCGTCGATGGTCGAATAACCGGCAATCGAAACGCCGGTCGCCAGCGCGTAAAACATCGAACCGGTGGAGGCTTTTCCTTGCCGAGGGCGAGAAGCATGATCCCCAGCACCACGAAACATATGCCGACCATCGAGAGCGGCAGCGGCAGTTCCCTCGCGAAGATCACGCCCGCGAGCGTCACCAGCAGCGGCGCGCTGCCGCGGATGATCGGATAGACCTGGCCCAGTTCTCCATGCCGATAGGCGGCGACCAGCAGCAGGCTGTAGATCAGCTGGAAGACGGCGGAGCCGAGCAGATAGGGCCAGGCTTCGACGGCCGGCAGCGGCAGGATCAAGGCCACCGGCAAGGCGGCGACCGTCATGGCCAATGCCATGATCGTCATCGTCCAGAACCGGTCGGCGCCGGAGCGCAGGAATGCGTTCCAGCAGGCATGAAGCACGGCAGCGAAGAGGGCGAGCAGGACGACGGATGTGCTCATGTACGGCGGCCCGCGGCGATAATATCCGAGGCAGCCTTGCGTGCGGCATCGATGGCTTTGCCGCCCTGCCCCATCTCGGCCATCAGGGTCGCTCCCTCCAGGAGCATCAGGATTGTGGTGGACGCCGTTTCGGCTTCGGCGCCGGGCATCAGCTTCTCCAGAATGTCCGCCATGCGACGCCCGAGGCTTTCCTTCTGCCTGACGGCGGCTTCGAAAACTGGGTGGCCAGGCGAGCCGTATTCGGCAAGCGCATGGGCAAACAGACAACCGTTGAAATCCGCTCGATCGAACCAGCGCCCGTACCAGTCGATGATATCGTCGATCATCCCTTCCGGCTGTCTGGGCAAGGCGGCCATGCGGTCGAGCTGCGTTTCGAAACGCCGGAACCGCTCGTCGAGCACTTCGGCGATCAAGCCATCCTTTGACGGGAAGTTGCGGTACATCGTCATCTTGGCCACCTGGGCCTCGGCGATGATCCGGTCGATGCCGGTCGCATGAAAACCGTCCTTCGCGAACAGCCTGTAGGCCGTTTCGACAATGTGCTGCCGCTTCGAGGAGGCTTGCGGGCTCTGGCCGACCGACATGAAGTACACCAATGTGATGAGACAGGTCTGTATCATTACTAACGCGATGACTGCGGCACGTCAAGCCACTGCGCCCAAGAGCTTCGAGGCCGGGAGATTCGGCACCATCGATAGATTTTTACAGATCGGCCTAAGCCGACTTCAACAGGTATTCCCTATTGCTCAGAACAGAGGAAACAACGAGGGCCATATCGCATGATCACCAACAGCACCGCACGGATGAAGACCCGCAGCGCCGAGAGAAAAAGACCCGCATCATGGGAACGGTCAAGTATTTTAACCAGGCGGTCGAAGGTCGCGTCACCGATCTGTCGGCGACCGGCATGGCGCTCGATCTCGGCGGGCGCGTCCTGCATGCCGCGGACGGCAGCCCGGTCCGGATTGAAAGCGAGGAACTCGGCATTCTGGAAGGCACCGTCAAGTGGCGGCGCAGCGGCCGGCTCGGCGTGCAATTCGGCATCAACAGCAATGCGATGGCGCAGGTCTCGTCCTATTTCCGCTTCTTCCACAAGGAAGTTCCGGCCCGGCGCTGAGGCCGGCTTGGCTCAATTTCGCCCGCCCGATCTTCAACTTATTCGGGCGCTTCGAATCATCGGCATGCATAAATAGAATCAATGTAAAGGTGGTCCGAGCCCAAAATATCAAGCGATGTTTGGGCTTTACCAAATATTTACTACTTGCCGTTGAATTGATAAGTGATAAAGTCCTAATTTATTCAGAGCAAGTAAACTAAAACCGCCCTCGTCAAGAGTAGCGGCTGTTCAAGCGTCCATGTTTTTCCCGCCTGCATTGAGCTGACAGCCACAGCTCCAGGCAAAGCCAAGGATGCTTAGATGGTTGCTGTTCCCGTTACTTTGCCCTCTCCGACATCGCGGGCGGCACGCCTGCTCGTTACCCTGGTCACATGGCTGGCAATGGCGCTCCTGGCACTGGGCGGTATTCTGGTGGCGTCCGACGTCGGAAGCTTCAACGGCAACACCTCTCTCGCCGACCGTACGACGGCGCGACTTGCGGCCGAGGGGTTATTGCCTCACCTGAAGGACGCCGAAGCCGGCCAAAGACACTATCTGCTGACCGGCGCCCCCTCGCACCTGACGCCTTATGAAACTGCTCGCCGACAGCTCGATCAGGACTTCGCCGACCTGCGGGCCGCCCCGTCCCCTTCGCCTTCGCAGGTTGCGCAGATAGCCCGCATCCGCAGATTAACCGAGGCGAAGCTTGCCGACCTTGCCCGGGCGATCGAGCTTTTCCAGTCCGGCGAGCATGACGGGGCGCGCCAGCTGGGCCTTGCCAACCAGGCCACCCGAACCATGGACGTCATCGGCACCGAGGTCGCCGATCTTCGGAACCAGCTTATGCAGACACAAGGGAAGACCCATTCGACCTACACTCTGGGTGCGGCGATCGTGCTTCTGGCGCTTGCTGCCGTTTCGTTCGCGGCCTCTATCTGGGCAAAACGAAGGATACAGCGCGATATCGACGCGAAGCTCCATCGCCTCGAAAGGTTCACCCAGGCGTTCGGGCAGACCCAGGGCACATTGCGCAGCCTCGACGGCAGGATCGTGTTCTGGGGGATCGGCGCGGAACGCCTGTACGGCTATTCGGAAAAAGAGGCCCTGGGGAAAAACGCGCTCGAACTCCTGCACACGCGCTGCCCGGTCTCTCTCGAGGAAATCAACGCGACCCTCGTCCGCGACGGCGAATGGCAAGGCGAGCTTACACGTCGCCACAAGGACGGCAGGGAGATCCATATCATCAGCAAATGGTCATTGAACCGCGGCGAGGCCGGAGAACCGGAAGTGGCGATCGAGGTGAGCAGCGACATCACCTCCATCAAGCTCGCCGAGCGGGAACTCCACCAGACCAACGCGCTGCTGCGCGCCATCCTGGAGACCGCGCCGGGACTGATCTACGCCAAGGACCTGCAGGGCCGCATCATCCTCGCAAATGTCTCCACCCTGGATCTGATCGGCAGGCCATGGTCCGAAGTCGAGAACCGCACCGACCTGGAATTCCTCGACAATAAAACCCAGGCCGAGTTGGTGATGGCCAACGACCGCCGGATCATGGATCAGGCGAAAACGGAGGAATTCGAAGAGGTCATCAGCCGCGAGGGCCGCCATCCGCGGGTCTGGTCATCGACCAAGGCCCCGTTGCGCGACGCCGACGGCAAGGTCATCGGCCTGGTCGGGGTGTCGGTCGAGATCACCGAGAGGAAACGGATCGAAGAGCGGCTGCAGCTCATGGTCAACGAGCTGAACCACCGGGTCAAGAACACGCTTGCGACCGTCCAGGCCATCGCCTCCCAGACGCTGCGGGGCGGCGACCCGATCGTGCGCCAGAACCTGGAACGGCGCCTCATGGCGCTGGCTGCCGCCCATGACGTGCTCACGCGCGAAAAATGGGAGGGAGCCAATATCGACGACGTGGTCGCCGGGGCGCTGGCGCCGTTCGGCGACGGCGGAGACTATCGCTTCAGGGTGTCCGGCCCGTCGCTCCGGCTGCTGCCGCGGGCAGCACTCGCCCTGGCCATGGGGTTGCATGAACTGACGACCAACGCCCTGAAATACGGCGCGCTTTCGACCCTTGCGGGTCAGGTCGCGATCCATTGGCAGATTGTCGACGGCGCCAGCCCGATGCTGCGACTGACATGGACGGAAAGCGGCGGCCCGCTGGTCATCGCGCCGTCGAAACGAGGGTTTGGCGTCAGGCTGATCGAACGCAGCCTGGCCCAGGATCTGGGCGGCAAGGCATCGGTGATATTCGATCAACCCTCGGGGATCGTCGGCACGATCGAAGCGCCGCTCGCCGATGTCGTCGTTTCGGCCGAGGTGACGCCTCTCCTGCAAGTGGGTGCAAGGTGAACGATGCCCATATCTTCGTCGGAATTCGCGTTCTCATCATCGAAGACGAGGCCCTCGTCTCGATGATGCTGGAAGAGTTTCTGGAGCAGATCGGATGCAAGATGATGGGGACTGCCTCGCGACTCGACGAGGCGATCGTCAAGGCCCGTTCGCTTGCCCTGGACATGGCCCTGCTCGATGTGAACCTTGCGGGCATCGCCAGCTTTCCGGTCGCCGAGATTTTGACGGCACGCGACATTCCGTTCATTTTCGTGACCGGATACGGGCCCTCCGGGGTGCCTGCCGAAATGCGCCATATCCCGGTCCTTCCCAAACCGTTCCAGATGGCCCAGCTTATCGAAGCCATGCGAATGGCCGCCTATTGACGCCTCGCTTTCGCACCTCGCCTGGACGGGATCTGGCGTAGAAACGGCGATTGCATGCCCATCACCTCCACCGCTCAGAATCCGCTTGGAGATACAATCCGCGCGCGTCAATATGGCGCCGAATTGTCGCTCACTGGTCCGTTCG
Organism: Neorhizobium sp. EC2-8; assembly: GCA_045291535.1. Lineage (GTDB taxonomy): Bacteria > Pseudomonadota > Alphaproteobacteria > Rhizobiales > Rhizobiaceae > Neorhizobium. The sequence goes on from CP147996.1 coordinate 1,434,522, forward strand.
AAGGAGGCTGCCCATGTCATCGCTTAACGCTCTTCACCCGATCACCCGCCGCTCGCTGCTTGCAGGCGTTGCCGCCTCGTCGGCGCTCGTGATGCTGCATCCCTTTGCCGCCCGCGCGGCCGGCAACCAGGCGCATCTGCGCATCATGGAAACGACCGATATCCACGTCCACGTCTTCCCTTACGACTATTACGCGGACAAGCCGAACGACACGCTCGGCCTTGCCCGTACCGCCTCGATCATCGATGCGATCCGTGCAGAAGCCGGCAATTCCATGCTGATCGACAACGGCGATTTCCTGCAGGGCAATCCCATGGGCGACTATATGGCCTATGAGCGCGGCATGAAGGACGGCGACAAGCACCCGGTCATCAAGGCGATGAACGTGCTTGGCTACGACGCCGGCACGCTCGGCAACCACGAATTCAACTACGGCCTCGACTTCCTGTTCAAGGTGCTGGCCGGCTCCGGCTTCCCCTATACCTGTGCCAACTTCACCAAGGGCCAGCTCGCCTCCGATCCCAAAAAGGACGAGCTTTTCCTGAAGCCCTATGTGATCGTCGAGAAGAAGATCAAGGACGGCTCGGGCGCGGAAAGCCCGATCAAGGTCGGCTTCATCGGCTTCGTGCCGCCGCAGATCATGACCTGGGACGCGAAGAACCTCGAAGGCAAGGCACAGACCCGCGACATCGTCGAGGCCGCCAAGGCCTGGGTGCCGGTCATGAAGGAAGAAGGCGCCGACGTCGTCATCGCGCTTTCCCATTCTGGCATCGACGGCGGAAGCCAGAGCGAGCGGATGGAAAACGCCTCGCTCTATCTCGCCGGCGTTCCCGGCATCGATGCGATCTTTACCGGCCACCAGCATCTCGTTTTCCCGAACAGCAAGGATTTCGACGGGGTCAAGGGTGCCGACACCAAGAAAGGCACGCTGCAGGGCAAGCCCGCCGTCATGGGCGGCTTCTGGGGCTCCCATGTGGGCCTGATCGACCTGCTCGTCGAAAAGGACGGCAAGGGCTGGAAGGTCGTGGACTTCACGTCCGAAGCCCGGCCGATCTACCATCGCGACGACGCCAAGAAGATCGTCGCAGATGTCAAGGACAAGCCGGAAATCATCGCCGCAGCCAAGGAAGAGCATGAGGCCACCCTTGCCTATGTGCGCCGCGCAGTCGGCAAGAGCTCGGCCCCGCTCTATTCCTATTTCGCACTGGTCGCCGACGATCCGTCGGTGCAGATCGTCTCCAACGCGCAGATCTGGTACATCAAGCAAATGCTGAAAGAGGGCCAGTACAAGGATCTGCCGGTCCTTTCCGCGGCAGCGCCCTTCAAGGCCGGCGGACGTGGCGGCGCCGAATATTTCACCGACGTCCCGGCAGGCGCCATCGCCATCAAGAACGTTTCCGACCTTTACCTCTATCCGAACACCGTGCAGGCGGTGCTGATCACGGGAGCACAGGTCAAGAACTGGCTGGAAATGTCGGCCGGCATGTTCAACCAGGTGGCATCGGGCGCCAAGGATGCACCGCTGCTCAACAACGATTTCCCGTCCTACAACTACGACGTCATCGATGGCGTGACCTACCAGATCGACCTGTCGCAGCCGACCCGTTTCGACAAGGACGGCAAGCTGATCAACCCGGATTCCAACCGCATCGTGAACCTGCAGTTCAACGGCAAGCCGATCGATCCGGCCCAGAAATTCGTGGTGGCAACCAACAACTACCGCGCCGGCGGCGGCGGCAAGTTCCCGGAGATCGCCGGCGACAAGGTGATCTTCGTCGCCCCCGACACCAACCGCGACGTGATCGTGCGCTATATCGTCGATCAGGGCACGATCAACCCTTCGGCCGACGCCAACTGGTCGTTCAAGCCGCTGCCCGGCACCACGGCGATCTTCGAGACCGGCCCCAAGGCCCGCCAGTTCGCCTCGGCGGTGAAGGGCGCCAAGATCGAGGATGCGGGCGACGGCGAAAACGGTTTCGCCAAGTTCCGGCTGGTGCTCTGAACCTCCGACGGACGCGCCACCCATGACACAAAGACGGCAGCCCTCGGGCTGCCGTCTTTCTTCCGACCTGTCACCAGCCAGAGACAAGAGCCACGCATGCCCACATTCCCCTTCCAGCAGGTCGATGTTTTCTCCAGCCAGCCGATGCGGGGCAACCCGCTCGCCGTGGTCGCCGATGCCGATGGCCTGTCCGATGGCCAGATGCAGGCTTTCGCCAACTGGACCAATCTCAGCGAGACGACTTTTCTCCTGAAACCCCGCGCCCCCGGAGCACACTACCGGGTGCGGATTTTTACGCCGAAACAGGAACTGCCATTCGCCGGCCACCCGACGCTCGGAAGCTGCCATGTCTGGCTGTCTCAGCCGGGGAGCGCGGTCGCAGCGGATGAAATCGTGCAGGAATGCGGAGCGGGGCTCATCCGCATCCGCCGCGACGGCAAACGGCTTTCCTTCGCCGCACCGCCGCTGCGGCGGGCGGGTCCGGTGGAGACCGAAATCGTCGAGCGGGTCGCGCGCGGGCTTGAAATCCCGATGGGCTCGATCCGCGCCGCCAACTGGATCGACAACGGTCCGGGGTGGATGGGCGTGCTCCTCAACTCCCGCCGGGAGGTGCTGGCCGTGAAGCCCGATTTTGCGGTTCTCGCCGGGCTTCGGGTCGGCCTCGCCGGACCGTTCGATGCGACTGAGGACGGCACGGAGGCGCAATTCGAGGTCCGTGCCTTCACGGCGGCCGGTTTCGAAGACCCCGTCACCGGCAGCCTCAATGCAGGTCTCGCCCAATGGTTGATCGGCAACGGAATCGCACCCTCGACCTATATCGCGGCCCAGGGCACCGTGCTCGGGCGCGCCGGACGTGTCCACGTGCACCAACAGGGGGCGGATATCTGGATCGGCGGAGAGGTCGCCAGCTGCATCGAGGGTACCGTCACACTCTGATTGCCGCCAGCGGCCTTGCCTCCTCAGGCGGCTTCGGCTTTCTGCCCTATCCGCGACAGCAGCAGCGTCAGCTCCGCCGGCGGTTTCTGCTCGATCCGGCTGTATTCCCGGCCATCGCGCGTGCGCTGGACGAGACCGAAATCGAAGAGATCGCGGCGCAGCAGCGCGGCGTCGCCAAAAGGTGCAGCGTGTTCAGAAGTTCGCTGATCTGGCGCTCGGTGAATTCCCGGCCCGCCGGTATCTTCGACCACAGGAACCAGAGGCAGACTTCCTGCTGCCCGCGCCTGGCCGGCCAGCGGACCAGCCGACCCTCCCCGTCGAAATGGCGCACGGTCTTCAGCACCTTCGCCTCGTCAGGCGGCGGCGTGTCGTCCAGCACCGGGCGCCATCCGGCGATGACGTCCGCCGTTTTGGCGACGGCACGAAAATGCTGGTAGTTTCGGAAGCCTCCGGAACGGGTCAGGAGATTGAGCATCTCCAAGTGGCTCGGCTTGTGGTCGAGCCTGTCGATCTCGCTGCGGAGGGATTTGGCGAAAGCCGAAAGGTCGGCGATCTCCATGGGAAAGATGGATCTCGGCATGTCTTATCCTCGAACGTGCCATTCCCTCGAAATCAGGGTGTCGCTGGTCGCCGGCTTGTCGACTCTGGCACGGGATAAGTGCTGATCATCTTTGTCATGAGCAGGTTTAGCTTCCCTTTCGGGACGGCGACGCCTCGGTGAACTGCAGACCGTGACGCCGTTATAGCAGAGGGTGAAACAGCGTCAACTCGCAGCCGGCGTGCTCGGCTCGTCGGGCCATCATGAAGAGAATGGTTACACTTCGCGGGCAAGATATTTGCTGATAAAATCGCTTGAAATGGCGTGAGGAGGACGCGCGGCCATGCTCGAAAAGACCAAGACCCCAGTGAGCTACGGTGACGAGCCCGGCCTGCGCTTCGCCCTCGTCCTCGACGGCCACGGCGGCTGCCGGACGATGAACATGGCGGAGGCCTGCAGCTGGAGGCGAGAGGACGGTATCGTCTGGCTGCATTTCGAGCGCGATCATCCGGCAACGGCGGAGTGGGTCAACATCCATGGCGGCTTCGATCCGCTGGTGGCGGAGGCGCTTCTCGCGGAGGATTCCCGCCCGCGCGTCGAGCCCGTGGGCGACGGGTTGCTGATCATCCTGCGCGGTGTCTGCGCCGCCCCGCCGGACGAGGCGGAGAAAACCTTTGACGAGATCGACCTCGTGCCCCTGCATATCTGGGTGGACGAGCACCGGCTGGTGACATTGCGGGACAGCGGCCACTACATCACCGCGCTGCGCGATATCCGGCGGGCGCTCGACAACGGCAAGGGTCCCCGGCAGGCGGGCGAACTTCTGGCAATTGTCAGCGACAAGCTCGTCCGCGATCTGGAGCCGGTGCTCGACGGCATGGACGAAGAGGTCGATGAACTCGACGAGTGATCTTCAAGGGGAAGCGAGCGAGGTCCGCCAGAGGCTGAAGCTGCTGCGCCGCCGCGCCGTGCAGCTACGCCGCTATCTGGCGCCGCAACGCGATGCGCTCAACAGGATCGAGCACGACGACGCGCCATGGCTCAAGGAACGGGACAAGCTGCGACTTCGCGAGGTGATCGACAAGCTGATGCGGTTCATCGAATATCTCGACGCCATCCGCGACCGGACCGGTATCCTTCACGACGACCTTTCCACGGTCATCAGCGAGCGGATCGCGCGCAATTCCAACAGGCTTGCTGCCCTGGCGGCCCTCCTCCTGCCGCCGAGCGTCGTCGCCGGCCTGTTCGGCATGAATGTCGGCGGGATTCCCGGCGTCAACGATACCTGGGCTTTCCTGATCATCGTTGCGCTCGTCGTCGTTATTTCCGCGGGCACGCTGTGGATCCTCAAGCGCATCGACTGGCTTTGAACCCGCTCCCCTGCCCCCGCCAGCGCCGCTTCAGCTATTCGGCGGCTTGAGGGATAGCGTCGCGACGCTCGATGCCGAGCATCTGCTTGAAGTCACCATGGTTCGGGCAGCTGGAAAGCCGGCGCGTCATGGCCTCGATCAGCCATCGACCCGCCGGTCCTAGCGGGTTTGCGGTCTTGCGCATGGCATAAAGCGGGTATTCGCTTTGCTCGTAGGCTTCGAGATCGAGCGCCACGAGACTACCGTCAATGATGTCCTTGCCGGCGACCGAAGCCGGCAGGCCGCCCCAGCCGAGACCACCCTTGATCAAATGGTGCTTGGTGGAAATGTCGCTGACGCGCCATGTCTTGTAGGACAAGACATTGAAATCGCGGCCATTCGTCAGGCCGGACGCATCCGTGACAACCATCTGGACCTCTTCGCGCACATCTGCGAGCGTCAGAGGCCGACCGATTTTTGCGAGCGGATGTTCGGCAGCAGCGACCGGAATCATGAAGGAGTAGCCGATCTTCTCCATCACCAGCGAATCCTCCTGCCGAAGGATCGACCCGCCAATGCCGATATCGGCGCGGCCACTCATGACCATCTCCATGACCATACCGAGTTCGCCGACATTGAGATTAAGCGTAACGCTCGGAAAGCGATCGCGAAATTCCCGCAGTTCCGAAACCATGGCCTCTGTCGGCACCATCACGCTCAGCGCCAGCGACAATTCCGCCTCCAGCCCCTGCTTGATGCTCTTCGCCCGGGCGCGCATTACCTGGAGGTCGGCGACCAGACGCCGCGCGTCGGTCAAAAGCGCCTTGCCCGCCTCTGTCAGCTTCGGCTGCCTGGCACCGCTGCGCTCGAAAAGCGGCACTTCCAGCTGGGTCTCGAGATTGCCGATCGTATAGCTCACCACAGACTGCGCCCGGTTGAGCACGCGCGATGCGGCGGAAAAGCTACCCGTTTCGGCAACCGCGAGAAAAACCTGCAACTGGTCGAGCGTCGGATTGGCTTCCATGTTCCTCATCCAAATTTTCGATAGATGGCTTCGAGATTATCTCAGTTTTATCGATGGGCGTCCACGCCTATCTACTGGGTCGAACAGAGCGGATCCACCCGCTGCCCAATCCTTCTGCAGGCCCCAAGACTGCAGATAAGATCTCCAGATAAGGAATAGAAGCATGTCCTCCATCCTCCTCGTCACATCGAGCCCGCGCGGCGACGATTCGCTTTCCAGCAAGGTCGCCCATGACCTCGCCAACGAGCCTGAGCGCCCGCGACAATGGCACGTCGGTCGTGCATCGCGATCTCGGCGCCAACCCGATCCCGCATCTCGACAGCGTCACCACCTCCGCCATTCGCAAGCCTGCCGCCGACCGCACCCCGGCAGAAGCCGCCGCCGCCGACTATTCCGACAAGCTGGTCGCGGAATTGCTGGCAGCCGACACGGTGGTCATTGCCACCGGCCTCATCAACTTCAACATCTATTCGACGCTGAAAAGCTGGATCGACAACGTCGCTCGCGCCGGCCAGACGTTCCGCTACTCGGCGACAGGCCCGGAAGGCCTCGTCACCGGCAAGAAGGTCTATATCGTGCTCGCATCCGGCGGGGTCTATTCCGAAGGCCCGGCTACCCCTCTGAACCATGCCGTCCCCTATCTTACGACGGTGCTCGGCTTCATGGGCATGACCGATGTGGAAGTCATCTATGTCGAAGGTCTCGCCTTCGGCCCGGACGCTGCTGAAAAGGCCGTCGCCGCCGCCCAGCAGCGCAATCGGCAGCTCGCTCTCGCCGCTTAAGCCGTCCCTGCGCCTGACGGGACGAGCCTGCCAAGACGGCCGTGGACATTGTCCCGGCCGTCATTTTTTGCGCGGTAGAGCCGCTCGTCGGCGCGCCCGAGCAGCGTATCGAGTGCGTGTCCGTCTTCCGGAGCCGTGGCCACGCCGATCGAGACGGTGACGCAATGGCCGTCTGGACGGATCACCGAACGGCAGATAGCGGTCCGCAGGCGTTCAGCGATCATCAGGGCGCTGTCGTGGTCGGTATCGGGCAGGATCAGCACGAATTCCTCACCGCCGAAGCGGGAGAGATGGTCGCTCGGGCGGGAACCGGCCTGCAGGCATACGGCAACTTCCTTCAGTACCTCGTCGCCCTTCAGATGGCCGAAAAGGTCATTGACCTGCTTGAAATGATCCGCATCGACGATGATGAGGCTGAGCCCCGTTTCGCGATCGAGACAGCGGTGAATGAGCTTGGGAACATCCGCCTCCAGCCGGCTGCGATCGAAAAGACCGGTCAGCCCATCGACGCCGCTCTTGGCAAGCAGCGCCTGGTAGCGCTCACGGAACGTCAGGTCGTTGAAGATATCGGTGATTTCGCGCGTCGATCTGGCAAGCCGCGGGATCTGTTCGACCTTGAGATAGACGGCGAACAGCAGCGCATAGAGAACCACGGCGAGCATCTTGGCATACCACCCGCCGAAGAAGACCGAAGGCGGCGCATGGAAGAGGATGTTCAGTGCCGAGTAGAAGCCGATCTGGTCGAAGGTCAGCATGACCGCGCCGCTGATGACGAACCGCAACACGATATTGCCGTGCAAGACGCGTCCCAGCCGCTCGTATAGCAGGATGATGCCGATCGCATCGACATAGAGCAGCGCGGTGCCCCACACCATCAGCCAACCCATCTCGTTCAGGAAACCCATGTCCGCAGCGCGACCGCCCGGCAGCGCCACGACCTCGTGCGCCTGAAGAAGCTGGGCGATCCCGACGGTCAGAAGGTTTCCGAGGAAAAGCCCGTAGATCGGCTGGCGGACGGTTGCCGCATCCTCCTTCAAGTAAAGAAGCAGAATCATCATCAGCTTTCCGGCAAAAAACACCGAAGAACCAGGAGAAACGGTACCGAATGGAAGTTCAATGTAGAAGACCGCCGCAAGATAGGTCTCCATGAAATGCATGACGCCGAGCGCGGCAAGAAATACGCCAAGGCCGATCTGACGGCGGAAATGCAGGAAGGCGGTCATGACAGCGAAATAGATCACCGCTTCCACGAGGAAGAGGGCGAGATTGAATACTTGCATTTCGATCTGCTTGAACCCCCTGCAGGCACTATGCCGCTGTAACCGCTATCTTTTTACAAGCTCTCCTACCCGTTGGGATTATCGCCATTATGTATGACTATGCAATAACGGCAGACTGGTTTCGCTTTCGAATGTCGCGTAATCCTGGATCTCCGGCAGCTTTTTCGGGACGTTGCGAAGCTGGGTGGCAATCGCCGGATCGATTTCGCGGATGATGTCGCTGGCCTTGCGGGGCTTGCCGAGAAGATAACCCTGCAGCTCGTCACAGCCCGCGTGAGCGAGGAACAGAGCCTGCTCCGTCGTCTCCACGCCTTCCGCGACGACCTTCATGCCGAGACCGGTGCCGAGGTCGATAATGGTGCGCACGATGACCTGGGCGTTATCGACCAGGTTCAGATTGTTGACGAAACTGCGGTCGATCTTGATCGTATCGAACGGATAGCGGCTGAGATAGCTCAGCGACGAATAACCGGTGCCGAAATCGTCGAGTGCGATGTGGAAGCCCATGCGCTTCAGATCGTTGAGGATCTGCACCGCGCGCTTGTCGTCATCGATCAGCACGCTTTCGGTGATCTCGAGCTCGATCCGGTGCGGATCGGCGCCGGTGCTTTTCAGAAGATCGGCAAGATCGGCGACGAAATCCGCATGACGGAACTGCAGCGGGCTGACGTTGACGCTGATATTGCCGTCGATATCGTCCATCAGCCTGCAGGCTTCGGCAAGCACCCAGGCGCCGAGCCTGGATGATCTTGCCCGAGGCTTCGGCGACCGGGATGAAATCACCGGGGCTGATCATTCCGCGCTTTGGATGAACCCAGCGCAACAGCGCCTCGTAGCCGATGATGCGGCCACTTTCCGCCTCGACGCGCGGCTGCAGGTAGAGCTCGAATTCACCCCGCTGCAGGGCGATTTCCAGATCGACTTCGAGCGCCCGGCGCTTCTCGATCAGCTCGTTCATGCCACGCTTGAACGTGCGGCAGGCGTTCCGGCCGGCATTCTTGGCATGGTAGAGCGCCACGTCGGCGCAGCCGACCAGCGCATCCATGTCCTTGGCATGTTCGGGGCATAGTGCGCCGCCTATGCTGACGCTGATTTTGACCTGTTCCCCGTGGCCGATATCGATCGGCTCTGCCATCGCGACCAGCAGCCGATCGCCGAAACTCTCCAGCTCGTCGGTATCGGACGTGTGGGCGATGATGACGGCGAACTCGTCCCCGCCGAGACGGGCAACAATGTTATCCGGCCCGGCTTCGGCCGCAAGCCGCGCGGCGGTCTCGCGGATCACCCCGTCACCGGCCTGGTGGCCATGGATGTCGTTGATGTCCTTGAAGCGGTCGAGATCGACCATCAGGACACCGCAGCCCTTGCCGGTTCTCGCCTCCTCCACCAGGCTCGGTCAGCCGTTCGGAAAACAGCACCCGGTTCGGCAGCCCGGTCAGCGGATCGTGTAGCGCAAGATAACGCATGCGGCTCTCCGCCAGCTTGCGTTCCCTCAGATCGACAAGGCAGCCGATGCGGGCCCTCTCGCCGCGATAGAAGATGTCACGGCCGCGCGCCTCGACCGGAATTCCTTCGCCGCTCGCCAGCTTCATTACGATCTCGTGGCTGTTGTCGTCGTTGAGTTTCATCATGTCGATGACACGGATCGTCTCGCCGTCATGCAGGAAATCGAAAACGGAGCGGCCGATGATTTCGACGAGCGGCAAGCCGATCATCTTGCCGAGCTGTTCGTTGCCATCGACGACGATGCCGTTGCGGTGAATGAGGATGGCCTCGAACGTGGCATTGGCAAGGGCCGCGACGCGCTCGGTCTCCTCGGTGTCGCGCCGGAGTTCCATCAGCTCTCCGCGACTGCGCTCCTCCTCTTCGATATTGTCCATCAGCCGGTTGAAGAGGCCGGTCAGCTTTTCGGCCTCATCGCCCCTTACGACAGGAAGCCGTTTGCGCAGGTCGGCATTGCCGCCGAGAAGGTCGGTCAGCGCTTCCTCCACATGGCCGACCCCGAGGCGGGTCGCATGTTCAGCGAGGTTCAACCCATCCTCTTCGTCCCTCGCCGAAACGCGGATGCGCATGAGCCGGTTCACCGCCCAGAAGAAGGCGTAACCGAGGCCGAAGGACCAGTAGAAATTGACGCCGACGCCGACGAGCCTGCACGTGCAGCTGCGCCAGCCTGCCGCCCGCCGGCAGCTGATCGACAGGTGCGAGCAGCGCCACCAGCAGCGTCCCGGCAACGCCCGCAAAGGCATGCACGCCGATCGCGCCGACCGCATCGTCGATCTTCAGTTTTCTCTCGATGAACGCATTGCCGAAGATCGCCACCGCGCCGCCGATCGCGCCGGCCATCAGCGCGCTTGCGGGATCGAGAATATGGCAGCCGGCGGTGACCGCCACGAGCCCGCCAAGCATGCCGGAATTCGACTTTTCCGGAAGGATGACGCCATCCTGATAGAAGCCGATCACATAACCGACGCAGGTGCCCATGCCGCCTGCCAGCACGGTGTTGGCGATGATCGGCGCCACCTGATCGGAAACCCCGAGCGTCGAGCCGCCGTTGAAGCCGATCCAGCCGATGAACAGCAGCAGCGCGCCTGTGGTCGAGAGCACCGGGCTGTGACCGGCGATCCTGATCGGCGTGCCGTCGCCATTGAACTTGCCTATGCGCGGGCCGATGACCATGCAGGCGGCAAGCGCCACCCAGCCGCCGGTCGAATGGACGACCGTCGAGCCGGCGAAATCGACGAAACCCATCTGCGACAGGAAGGACGTACTGTTGGCAAACAGCGCCGAACCCCAGACCCAATGCACGAAAACCGGGTAGATCAACCCCGACATGAACAGCGAGCCGAACACATAGGCCGGCAGCTTCATACGCTCTGCAACGGCGCCCGAGACAATCGTCGCGGCGGTGCCGCAGAACATCACTTGGAAGACGAAAAGGCCGATTGCCAACCGTCCAGGTCGCGCAGGAAATAGAACTCGCTCTGCGTTCCGAACACGAAACCGTTCGAACGGCCGAAGGCGATCATGAACCCGATCGCCGCGAAGGCGACGACACCGAAGACGAAATCGAGAAGGTTCTTCTGCGCCACGTTGATCGAGTTCTTCGATCGCACCATGCCGGCTTCGAGCAGAAGGAAGCCGACCTGCATCAACATCACCAGCCCGGCGGCGACGAGAACCCATGTCATATCCAGCCGGAATGAGCGGGAAAGGAGATCGTCCGCGAAGGCAAGGCTTGGAACAAGGCCATAGGAAAGCCCGGAGCCAAGAAAAAGCATAAAATATGGCCGGCGAGATCGCATCAAAAGCCGACCGCAGAAAAACATCGGAACAGATGCTTCAAGCTATCGCTAATGACTTAATTTTGAGTGTGACTCAGATTTTTGCAATCACAATGCGGAATGCATGTCACGCGGAGCGCGACTTCTCCCATCGGAAAACAGCGACGGACCATTCTGGTCGATGATCTGCTGCGCCTTGCGGACGGTATATTCGATCGCATCGTCCATGGAGGTGAAGACGTCGGCGCGGACGAAACTGCGCACGAGGGTCTCACCACCCACATCCTTCTCGATGCGTCCGGCCAGCCGGAACTGCGAACCCTCGCGGATCGGCGCCGGATGGATGACGCAGCCGTCATGCTCGACCGGCTTTGCGGAAGCGGCAGGTGCTTCGGCAGCTTTGCCGCCACCGGAGAACATCGAGAATATATTGGACAGAAACGAAGCCATGGCCGCTGCCTAGCATATTCCGGCACGGGCCGAAAGTCGGCACCCAAGGAAATGTCGCGATCGAACGTCTCATGTTAGTCCGCCCGCATTGGAGCCCGTCCGCATGAAATGGAAGATCGCCGCAGCATTCCCCCTCGTCATCACCGCCGCGCTTTGGATCGGCAATACCTCGCTTTTCTCCAGCTTTCCGCAGAACAAGCCGCTCGGGATCATCGCCCATCGCGGCCAGCACCAGCTTTTCGACAGCACCAAGGTCCAGGACGACACCTGCACCGCGAGCCTGATGCTGCCGCCGACGCATGCCTTTCTGGAGAACACCGTGGCCGGCATGAAGGCCGCCTTCGAGGCCGGCGCCGACGTGGTCGAACTCGACGTGCACCTGACGCCCGACAAGCAGTTCGCCGTCTTCCACGACTGGACGCTACATTGCCGCACCGAGGGCAAGGGCGTCACGGAACAGACGCCGATGCCGGTCCTGAAGACGCTGGACATCGGCTACGGGTACACGGCCGACGGGGGCGGACCTTTCCGTTCCGGGGACAGGGCAAGGGCCTGATGCCGACCCTGCCCGAAGTATTCGCCGCCCTGCCGAAGGGCCGTTTCCTGATCAATTTCAAGAGCCGCCGCGCCGAAGAGGGCGAGGCGCTGGCCGCCCTCCTCAACAGCCAGCCAGCCGCCTGGGCGTCGGCCTTCGGCGTCTATGGCGGCAACGAGCCGACCGAAAAGGCGGTCGCGTTGGTCGCAGGCCTTCCCGGCTATTCCAACCGCACGGCAAAATCCTGCCTTCTCGACTATCTGGCGCTCGGCTGGAGCGGCTATGTGCCGGAAGCCTGCCGTAATACGTTGGTGCCGGTCCCGGCCAATCTCTCCTTCCTGCTCTGGGGCTGGCCGGAGCGTTTCTACGGCCGGATGCAGGCGGCCGGGTCGGATGTCGTGCTGATCGGCCCGTTCGAGACGGGCGATGCCGGATCGTCCGGCATAGACGACCGCGACACATGGGACATGGTGCCTTCAGGCTTTCCAGGCCTCGTCTGGACCAATGTCATCGAGAAGGCCCGGCCCGACGTGGAGCGTCGTGGCTTCTGCGCCCTGCCCGCCCGGCCGCATATCTGCGGCTAGACCGGCGATCTGCGGCAGATAGACTTTCCGCCGTCACGAAGCCCGCCTATCATTCCCCCGGTTCGGAGGGAGTGCCGGATGCGGAGGAGATTTCTGTCATGGCGGACGGCAGTTTATGTCTGCGCGATCCTGGTCGTCGCCTTCGGAGGGATCTTGATGTCCGGCCCGCGCATGCCCGCTGACGGCTTTCCGGCCTTCGACAAGGCCCGTCTCGGCACCGATATCGACGCGTATCTTGCAGCAAGCGAAAGCAAATATCCGGATATCCGGCCGGGTGCTGCCAAACGCATCGTCTGGGCCCACCCGGCGACCAAGGCAAAAACCTCCTTCGCGATCATCTACCTGCACGGCTTCTCGGCCTCGGCCGAAGAGATCCGCCCCTGCCCGACCGCGTTGCGGCGGCGCTGGGCGCCAATCTCTATTTCACGCGGCTTGCCGGCCATGGCCGTAGCGGCGAGGCGATGGCGGAGGCTGGCCTCGAAGACTGGCTGGCGGATTTTTCCGAAAGTCTCGCGATCGGGGAAGCCCTCGGCAACCGAGTTATCATCATCGGCACCTCGACCGGTGCATCCCTTGCGACGCTTGCGCTTGCCGATCCGAAGATCGCACCGCGAATCTCGGCTGCCGTCTTCGTGTCGCCGAACTATGGCATCAACAGTTTCGGCGCCTTCCTTCTGACGACGCCGATCGCGCCGCAGCTTTCAAGGCTGCTGCTCGGTCAAAGCCGTGGTTTCACGCCCTATAACGACGGGCATGCGGCCCACTGGACGACCCGGTATCCGACAAGCGCGCTGCTGCCGATGGCGGCTCTGGTCAAGCTCTCCGTCGAGAGCCCGGTCGAACGGATCAAGACACCGGCGCTGTTTCTCTATTCCTCGCTCGACCAGGTCATCCGGCCCGACAAGGTGCGCGAGGTCGCCGGCCGCTGGGGCGGACCTCACGCGCTTTTCGATGTCGGCCAAACCGGCGATCCCGGCAATCACGTGATTGCCGGCGATATCCTCTCGCCCGAAACGACCGGGCCGCTTGCCGACCGCACCGCCGCCTGGCTGCAGGCCGCGCTCAGATGACGAGGTTGGCGAGGATCTCGTTCTCGGTGATGTCCTGATAGCCCATGCCCGCCGCCTCGAAACGTTCGAGCAGGCCGGCGAAATTCTCCGGCCTTGCTGTTTCGATGCCGATCAGGATCGAGCCGAAATTGCGGGCCGATTTCTTCAGGTATTCGAACCGGGCGATATCGTCCTCCGGGCCGAGCAGATTGAGGAAGTCACGCAGCGCGCCCGGGCGTTGGGCAAGCCGCAGCACGAAGTATTTCTTGAGACCGGAATAACGCATGGCGCGTTCCTTGACGTCCGGCAGGCGTTCGAAATCGAAATTGCCCCCGAGACGACGCAGACCACCGTCTTGCCGGCAAGCTTTTCGCGTCCCAGCCTGTCGAGCGCGGTGATCGACAGGGCGCCGGCCGGTTCCAGCACGACACCCTCGACATTCAGCATCTCGGTGATCGTCACGCAGATGGCGTTTTCCGGCACCAGCAGGACCTGATCCGGCGAAAAGCTTTTCAGCGCCTCGAAATTCAGGTCGCCGATCCGCGCCACAGCTGCCCCGTCGACGAAATTGTCGAGCTTGGCGAGCGTGATCGGCTCGCCGGCTTCGAGGCTCCTCTTGAGGCTCGGGGCGCCCTCCGGCTCGGTGAAGAGAAAGTCTTCCCGCTTGACGATGTCCTTCAGGTAGCCGGTCGTGCCCGACGAAAGCCCGCCGCCGCCGACCGGCAGGATGACCAGATCGGGCGTCACGCCTTCCGGCAATTGCTCGACCAGTTCGGCCGCAACGGTCGCCTGGCCCTCGATGATGTCGGCGTCATCGAAGGGCGGCACCATGACGCCGCCAATCTCTTCCACATGGGCGCGGGCCGCCGCATAGCACTGGTCGAAAATGTCGCCGATCAGCCGGATGGTGATGAACGGACCGCCGAACATGCGGGTCTTGTCGATCTTCTGCTGCGGCGTCGTCACCGGCATGAAGACCACGCCCGGCACTTCGAAATGGCGGCAGACGAAGGCAAACCCTTGCGCGTGATTACCGGCCGAGGCGCAGACGAAGGTCTTGCCCTTGGCGCCTGACGCGATCGCTTTGCGCAGGAAGTTGAAGGCGCCGCGGATCTTGTAGGAGCGGACGGGCGACAGGTCCTCGCGTTTCAGCCAGATCTCGGCACCGTAGCGGCGGCTCAGGTGCTCGTTCATCTGCAACGGCGTCTCGGGGAAAATCTCCCGCATCGCCACCCTGGCTTCGTCCACGCCCGCCTTGGTCACGCCTGCCTTGGTCACGTCTTGCCCGGTCACATTGGCCATCCATTGAATTTCAAGAATGGTCCCGCTATGCCATAGGCCTACGGCTGAGACAAAGCTTCTTTCAGTTGCCGCGAAATTCGGGACAACCATTTTTTGAACGCCAATCTTCTCCGGTCGGTCATCTACATGACGGCGCTCTGCGCACTCTACCTGTCGCTGGCGATGTTCCTGCCGGCCATGGTGGACCTCTATTACGGGCACGACGACTGGCAGGTGTTCGCCATGTCGGGCTTCATGGTCGGCGGGCTTGCGGCAGCGGCAGCACTTGCCACACGCGGGCCGCCGCCGGTCTTCAACAAGCGTCTCGGCTTCCTGCTGGTCAACGTTCTCTGGGCGATGTTCTCGCTGGTCGGCGCAATCCCGCTTTTCCTGGCCGAACACGAACTGTCCTTCGCGCAGGCGCTGTTCGAATCGATTTCCGGCATCACCACCACCGGCTCTACCGTCATCGTCGGCCTGGACACCATGCCGCCCGGCATCCTGCTCTGGCGTTCGCTGCTCTCCTGGCTCGGCGGCATCGGCATCGTCGGCCTCGGCCTGTTCGTGCTGCCGTTCCTCAAGGTCGGCGGCGCCTCGATCTTCAAGCTCGATCGTCGGAGACCGCCGACAAACCCTTCGCCCGGCTGGCGAGCTTCACCCGGGCGTTCCTCGCCGTCTATGTGGCGCTGACGCTGCTCTGCACGATCGCCTACGATATTGCCGGCATGGACCATCTCGACGCGCTGAACCATGCGATGTCGACCATCGCAACGGCCGGGTTCTCCACCCATGACCTGTCCTTCGGATATTTTGGCGACAACTGGGCGCTGCTGACGATCGGTACCGTCTTCCTGACGCTGTGCAGCCTGCCCTTCTCGGTGCTGATTCTGCTTGCGATGCGCGGCCGCATGGACACGCTGCGAGACCCGCAGATCCTGGTGTTCCTCGGATATCTGAGCGGATTTTCCATCGTGCTTGCGGTCTACAACCACTTGAGGAACGGCGTCGAGGCTCAACGAAGCGATGGTGCATTCCTTCTTCAACATGGCCTCGATCTTCTCGACCGGCGGCTTTGCCAGCGACGACTACACGCTCTGGGGGCCGCTTGCCGTGGTCATGGCCTTCTTCGCGACCTTTGCCGGCGGCTGCTCAGGTTCGACGGCCGGCGGCATCAAGGCCTACCGGTTCGTGGTTCTCGCCAACGCCATCCGCGCCGGCCTCAACCGGCTGATCTATCCCAACGCCGTCTATATCGTCCGTTACGGCCGGCTGACGGTGGATGCGGAAACGCAGCGCGGCGTCTTCCTGTTCATCGCGCTCTTCCTGATGCTCTGGGCAAGCGGCAGCGCCGTGATGGCGGCGATGGGCTACGACTTCGTCACCGCGACATCCGCAGTCCTCACCTGCCTCTCGAATGTCGGCCCCGGCATCGGCTCGATCATCGGCCCGGTCGGCAATTTTTCGACGATCAGCGACCCCGCCCTTTATCTGCTCTCCCTGATGATGCTGCTCGGCCGTCTCGAAATCCTGACGGTTCTGGTCCTGCTGATGCCGATCTTCTGGCGGCACTAAGCGGATACGCGGAGGAAGCGGACAGGCCCGCCTGGCTCGTCATCGTCGAAAACGGCGCAGGTGAGCTCACCGCAGAACACGCAGCCGCTGTCAATATTGGTGCGGTTGCCGATCGTCTGGGGATTGCCGGGAAGCGGCGTATGGCCGTGGCAGAGATGCCGGCCCCAGAACTCGCCTTCCTCATCGCTCTGAAACCGCTTCCAGATCAGGTCGCGCTCCCGTTGCTCATCGAGCGGCAGCGTTTCATCGACGCCGGCATGCACGAAGATCCGGTGCTCGTCGACAAGCATCAGCGGACGATGCGCGCACCATGCAAGCACCTCGGGCGGCACGTAGCCGTCGAAGGAAGCCATCGTCTCGCGGCCGCCATTGTCGAGCCAGATGATTTCGTCGTGCCCGCGGTTCTGATGCGCGCGGACCATCATGTCCTCATGATTGCCCTTGAGCGCCGTCCACCGCCAGCCCTCTTTCCGCGGCCCGGCCATGACAAGGTCGAGCACGCCCCTGCTCTTCGGCCCGCGATCGATATAATCGCCGATGAACACCACGTGCCCGCAAGGCGCATGGTCCTCCACATGCCCGATCAGTTCCTTCAGCTGCGCCAGGCAGCCGTGGATATCGCCGATGGCAAAGGTGAAGCCCAAAACACGCCTCCATCAAGGTGGATATCAAACGATCTTCATCGAAAACGGTTGCAGGCAGCATCAGGTTTGGTGCGGACGGCGGGGATCGAACCCGCATGACCAAGGCCGAGAGATTTTAAGTCTCTTGCGTCTACCAGTTTCGCCACGTCCGCATGGGCGTCCTGTTTCTTGAACTTGCGCGACGCCGTCAAGCACCCAAATTGCGGAAGCGGTTCGCCTGTCACGAAAAAGCGTGACAGGTCGGGTGGGCGCAAGGCCGGCCCGCCCCTTGGCGGTCCCACCGGTGGCAGAAAAATATCGACATTAATTCTTGACAGATCAGTCCGGAATTTATATCTGCAGGTCATGGCACGGCAAAAGGAATTCGAACGGGACACGGTGTTGAAGCGGGCGATCGGGGTTTTTCCGATCACGGCTTCGAGGGCACGTCCACGGATGCGCTCCTGAAGACCATGGGGATTAGCCGCCAGAGCATGTACGACACGTTCGGCGACAAGTGGGCACTCTATCTGGAGGCCCTACAACGCTATGTCACCGAAAGCGTCGCCTCCCAGGTCGCGGTTCTCAACGGAAAAGCCTCTCCGATCAAAGGCGTGGAGGCGCTTCTGGAGAATATGATTCAAACCGCGCTCATAAACCCAGCGCCCGCCTGCCTCGGCATCAGCGCCATCTGCGAATTCGGCCATTCGGAACGCGAGGTGACGCTGGTGACGGAGATTTCCGGCCGCGCGCTGCTGTCGGCCCTCGAGATGCGCATTTCCGAAGCGGTCGGCACCGGCGAGGCGCCCGAGGAGCTCGTACCCGCCGAAGCCGCACAATTCATCCTCGCGACGCTCACCGGCATCAAGGTTGCCGCACGCGCCGGGGCTTCCTCCCAGATCCTCCAGGGCATAGCCCGGACCGCGCTTCGAAGCCTTCGCTGAAGGACATGTCTCCTGCATCGTTTTCGCACGTCAAATTCTAGACTGATCGATCCAATAAAGAAGGAAATTCCAATGTCATCTTCCCTCTCGTCTTCTCTCGCCGGCAAGGTCGCGCTCGTCACCGGCGGCTCGCGCGGCATTGGTGCTGCAATCGTTCGCCGCCTCTCGAACGACGGCGCGGCGGTCGCCTTCACCTATTCCGCTTCCGGGGAACCGGCGGCAAAGCTTGCAGCCGAAATCGAGTCGGCCGGCGGCAGGGTGCTGGCGATCCACGCCGACAGTGCCGATGTCGATGCGGTCAAGGCGGCGGTTGCGGAAACGGCGAACGCCTTCGGCAGGCTCGACATTCTGGTCAACAATGCCGGCATTCTCGTGCGGGGCTTGGTCGGCGACTACGATCTTGCCACGTTCGACCGGATGTTCGACGTCAATGTCCGCGCGGCGTTCGTGGCAATCCAGGCCGCCCTGCCGCATATGCAGTCAGGCGGCCGCATCATCACCACCGGCAGCGTGACTGCGGAGCGGAGCGGCTTTCCCGGCTCTTCGGTCTACAGCATGACCAAGGGCGCGATCGCCTCGATGACCCGCGGCCTCGCCCGCGATCTTGGTCCTCGCGGCATCACCGTCAACGCAATCCAGCCGGGGCCGACAGCGACCGACATGAATTCCAGCGAGGAAAGCCGTGCCATCACCAAACCGCTGATGGCGATCGGCCGCATGGGAGAGGACTATGAGGTCGCGAGCCTGGTCGCCTATCTCGCCAGCCCCGAATCGAGCTTCATCACCGGCTCGGCGCTCACCATCGACGGCGGCTACCTCGCGTGACGAAAAAGGGCGCGAAGATTTCTCCCGCGCCCTTTCATTCATTCATCTCAATTCAATCAGGCAGCGAGCTTGGCGGCCAGCTTGGCGACGTGGGCGCCCTGGTACTTTGCGCCTTCGAGTTCGATCTCCGAAGGCTGGCGCGAGCCGTCGCCGTTGGTGATCGTGCTGGCGCCGTAGGGTGAGCCGCCCTTGACTTCTTCGGTGCCCATCTGGCCGGCAAAGGCATAAGGCAGACCGACGACCGCCATTCCCTGGTGCAGGAAGGTGGGGATGAAGCCGAGGATGGTGGATTCTGGCCGCCGTGCTGGGTGGCGGACGACGTGAACATCGAGCCGAGCTTGCCGACCAGCTTGCCCTGCGCCCAGAGGCCTCCGGTCTGATCCCAGAAATTGCGCATCTGCGAGGCGACCGTGCCGAAACGGGTGCCGGCGCCGACGATGATCGCGTCGTATTCGGTCAGTTCCTCGACGGTCGCAACCGGAGCTGCCTGATCCATCTTGTAATAGGAGGCCTTGGCGACCTCATCCGGAACCAGTTCCGGAACGCGCTTGACCGTCACCTCGGCGCCTGCCGACTTTGCACCTTCCGCAACGGCATAGGCCATCTTTTCGATGTGGCCGTAAGCGGAATAATAAAGCACGAGAACCTTTGCCATGATCTTCTCCATTCAATCTCTGGTGTGTGAACAAGGCCGTCTGCGGCCAGAACCAGGTTCACATGTAGCGGCTTCACGGCTCCGCGACAGCCCTCGCGAGGTCTACGCACTGTTCAGCATTCGGAGACGATATTTCGCTTGCGGATCATAAACTCGTAACAGACGGGGTTTCTGCGTCCCTCACGACAAAATTGCTTCTGCCTTGAAAAAATTGGGCTTAGGAGTGTGGCACTTACGGAGGAATGTCCATGTCTGAAGCGTCGCAACCATCCTTGATCGTTACCGCCGCCATGCTCGCCATCGGCGACGAACTGCTGTCCGGCCGGACAAAGGACAAGAATATCGGCCATCTTGCCGATCTCCTGACGCTTTCCGGCATCGACCTCAAGGAAGTGCGGATCGTCGCCGACGAGGAGGATGCGATCGTCGAGGCGCTGAATGCGCTGCGTGGCCGCTACGACTACGTCTTCACCTCGGGCGGCATCGGGCCGACCCATGACGACATCACCGCGGACGCGATCTCGAAGGCTTTTGGCGTCCCCTGCATCCACGACCCGGATGCGATGCGGCTGCTTGCCGACATGTACAAGCGCCGCGAGATGGAATTCACCGAAGCCCGCCAGCGCATGGCCCGCATGCCGGAGGGCTCCAGGCATATTCCGAACCCCGTCTCGACCGCGCCGGGCTTCATCATCGGCAATGTCTATGTGATGGCCGGCGTGCCGCAGGTTTTCCAGGCGATGGTCGATAACGTGCTCCCGATGTTGCGCTCGGGCGCGAAAATGCTGTCGCGGGCGCTGCCCTGCCCCTATGGCGAAGGCGATATCGGCACGCTGCTGTCTGCCGTGCAGAAGGCGCATCCCGAGACCAGCATCGGCTCCTATCCGAAATATGACGGGCAGCGGTTTTCGACCGAAATCGTCGTGCGCGCCCGCGATCCGCAGGTGCTCGATGCGGCGGCCGAGGCCGTGGCGGAGATGATCGCCGGCATCGACCGCGCCAAGATCCCCACCAATCCGACCGCGGATGCCTGATCGCCAGCCCCGCGGCAACTCTGTCTCTCTTCATCGCCGTGGTTCACTCCTTGACCGGGATCAAGGTGCGACACACGTATTTATCTGACACTGGTTCCCAATCCCGCAGAACCAGTTGATGAGGAGACACAGCCATGGCCTACAAGACCATTTTAGCCGTTCTCGACACCCCTCAAAATGCCAGGCAGATCAGCGATTTCGGCATAGCGCTCGCCGAACGGTTTTCCGCCCACCTGATCGGCGTGCATGCCGAAACGCTCGCCGCCGTGCCGCTGATCGCGCCGATGGAAATTCCCGACCCCGCCGCCGTACAGATCCTGCAGGACGCGGCCCAGAAGGAAACCGCCGAGGTCGAGCGGATCTTCAAGGCGCAATCGGCCCGCGAGGGCCTTTCCATCGAATGGCGCAGCTTCATGTCGTCGGCCGGTTACGGCTCCCATTCGGTGATGGATACCGCCCATGCGGTAGACCTGATCGTCGCAAGCCAGAGCGATCCCGCTCATGCCGATCACCGCGCCGATCTGGAAACCTTTCTCTTTGACAGCGGCCGGCCGATGCTGCTCATCCCCTACACGATCAAGGTGCCGCAGCCGATCAAGCGGGTGATGATCGCCTGGAACGGTTCGCGGGAGGCGGCGCGGGCTACCTTCGATTCGATGCCCTTCCTGAAAGGTGCCGAAAGCGTCGAGGTGTTCTGCGTCGATCCGGGCGATCGCGGCGGCCAGACGCCGGAAATGGCAGGCGCCGAGATCGCTGCCACGCTTGCCCGGCACGGCATCAACGTGACGCTATCGACGCAGGGAAAGAGCGGCATCTCCGCCGCCGCGGCGATCGAGAACCATCTCTCGGAGGGCAGCGTCGATCTTCTGGTGATGGGCGGTTACGGCCATTCGCGCTGGTGGGAAATGCTGTTTGGCGGCGTCACCCGCAACCTGCTCGATTCGATGACGGCGCTGACTTTGCTTTCCCGCTGACAAATCCTTGCGTCAGCGGGCGAATTGCCGCTATTAGCGAGAGCCAACAACATGCTTTCGCTAATGGTGGCCAACCTTATGTCTCTTCCTGAAAAAGCCTTCCCCGTTTCCTGGGACCAATTCCATCGCGACGCCCGGGCGCTTGCCTGGCGGCTCGCCGGCCTCGGCCAGGATTTTCGCGCTATCGTCTGTATCACCCGCGGCGGCCTGGTGCCGGCGGCGATCATTTCGCGCGAACTCAATATCCGCCTCATCGAGACGGTCTGCATCGCCTCCTATCACGACTACGTCAACCAGGGCGATATGAACCTGCTCAAGGGGATCACCCCGGAACTGACGGTCAATGAAGGCGCCGGCGTGCTTGTCGTCGATGACCTGACCGATACCGGCAAGACCGCATCGGAAGTGCGCGCCATGCTGCCGAAGGCGCATTTCGCCTGCGTCTACGCAAAACCCACCGGCGTGCCGACCATCGACACTTTCGTGACCGAGGTCAGCCAGGACACCTGGATCTATTTCCCCTGGGACATGGGCTTCACCTACCAGGAACCGATCGCCAAGGGCGCCAAGGGCTGATTCTCGTCAGCCCCTTCCAAAAATTCCGGCCCGTGTCACCAGCCCGCCCGATTTAAATCGGCGCGGGCTGATCTATTACTGGTGGCTGCAGATTCTTGAAACGTCTCGATATGGTACGCCCCTACCCTTAAAACCGCGCTGGGCCGGGCTTCTCCCAGCGTATGGCTGTCACGAAATATTTCGGACGCTTTTTACGCAAGCTTCAAGCCACCCTCGCAACTGCCTGAGATTCTCGGCTATTTCTCCGTCCCCGTTATCCACAGCCGAAAAGCACAATATCTTGTGGTTACAAAAGCGTTGCAATCTACGCCTTGACGAATCTCTCGGGTAGTTCGACAGTGCCCCTTACGTTGCGGCGGCGACTGGACCGGAATTACGAGGCCGGTTCTTCTTCGAGTTTGACGGGAAATGACCATGCAGTCCGGCTATGAGGGGCGGGCTGCTACAGAGGTCTCCGTGCGTGCTCGATTTTCCGCTCCGGAACAACGGTTGGGACTGGCGGAAAGTTTCTGTTAATACTATATGTAGTAGTGTTGCAGCCGTTATCACCACAACATACAGGTTCGCATCGAAAGATGATTCACCTGGGATCGGGAACATTCAACCGGCTGCGCGCGTCGAACGTGTGGGCTGGAGCGGCACATCTGCGCCTTACCAACAGGCGCCAACTGACGAGGGATTTAAGGCAATGCGCATCGAACGTCGTTTCACCAAGCCTGACACAGGCGCCTACGGGGAAATCGAATTCCGCAAGGGGATCAGCGAGATCCGCAATCCGGACGGCTCGATCGTTTTCCGGCTGGCCGATATCGACGTGCCGGCGCAGTTCTCCCAGGTCGCGACCGACGTTCTGGCCCAGAAATATTTCCGCAAGGCCGGCGTTCCGAAGATCCTGAAAAAGGTCGAAGAGAATGACGTCCCCTCCTTCCTGTGGCGCTCTGTAGCTGACACGGAAGCGATGAAGGCTTTGCCGAAGGAAGAGCAGTACGGTTCCGAAACCGATGCCCGCCAGGTTTTTCGCGCCTTGCCGGCACCTGGACCTATTGGGGCTGGAAGGGCGGCTATTTCACCTCCGAAGAAGATGCGGCAGCCTTCAATGACGAGCCTCGCCTATATGCTCGCCACCCAGCGCGTCGCCCCGAATTCCCCGCAATGGTTCAACACCGGCCTGCATTGGGCCTATGGCATCGATGGTCCCGGCCAGGGCCATTTTTATGTCGATCCCTTCACCGGCAAGCTCGTGAAGTCGAAGTCGGCCTATGAGCACCCGCAGCCGCATGCCTGCTTTATCCAGTCGGTCGAGGACGACCTCGTCAACGAAGGCGGCATCATGGACCTGTGGGTCCGCGAAGCCCGCCTGTTCAAGTATGGCTCCGGCACCGGCTCCAACTTCTCGATGCTGCGCGGCGAAGGCGAAAAGCTGTCGGGCGGCGGCCGTTCGTCGGGCCTGATGAGCTTCCTCAAGATCGGCGACCGCGCTGCCGGTGCCATCAAGTCGGGCGGCACCACCCGCCGCGCCGCCAAGATGGTCGTGGTCGATATCGACCATCCGGATATCGAGGAATACATCAACTGGAAGGTCAAGGAAGAGCAGAAGGTGGCGGCCCTCGTCACCGGCTCGAAGATCGTCTCCAGGCATCTGAAGGCCATCATGAAGGCCTGCCTCAACTGCGAAGGCGGTTCCGGCGACGATTGCTTCGACCCGCTCAAGAACCCGGCCCTCAAGCGCGAGATCAAGGCCGCCAAGAAGGACCAGGTTCCGGAAAACTATGTCGGCCGCGTCATCCAGTTCGCCCGCCAGGGCTACAAGGACCTGGAATTCAAGACCTATGACACGGACTGGGATTCGGAAGCCTACCTCACCGTCTCCGGCCAGAACTCCAACAACTCCGTCTCGCTCAAGGACGACTTTCTGCGCGCTGTCGAGACTGACGGCGACTGGAACCTGACCGCCCGCAAGGACGGCCGCGTGATGAAGACGCTGAAGGCCAAGGACCTCTGGGAACAGATCTCCTACGCCGCCTGGGCGTCTGCCGATCCGGGCATCCACTTCAACTCGACGATGAACGACTGGCACACGTCGCCCGCCGGCGGCCCGATCCGCGGCTCGAACCCGTGCTCGGAATACATGTTCCTCGACGACACGGCCTGCAACCTCGCCTCCATGAACCTGCTGCAGTTCAAGGACAAGGCGACCGCCCGCATCAACATCGCCGATTACGAACATGCGACGCGCCTGTGGACCGTCGTGCTGGAAATCTCGGTGATGATGGCGCAGTTCCCGTCGCGCCAGATCGCCGAACTTTCCTACCAGTACCGCACGCTCGGCCTCGGCTACGCCAATATCGGCGGCCTCCTGATGTCGACCGGCATCGCCTATGACTCTGCGGAAGGCCGCGCCATCGCCGGCTCGCTGACCGCGATCATGACCGGCATTTCCTACGCCACCTCGGCGGAAATCGCCTCGAGCTCGGCCCCTTCCCGAACTATGCGCCGAACCGCGACAGCATGCTGCGGGTCATCCGCAACCATCGCCGCGCAGCCCATGGCGAGACCTCCGGTTATGAGGCGCTCTCGGTCAACCCGGTCGCCCTGATCCATTCGGAAAACCCGGATCAGGATCTGGTCGCCCATGCCAAGGCCGCCTGGGACAAGGCGCTGTCGCTTGGCGAACAGCACGGCTACCGCAACGCGCAGGTCTCGGTCATTGCGCCCACCGGCACGATCGGCCTCGTGATGGATTGCGACACGACCGGCATCGAGCCCGATTTCGCGCTCGTCAAGTTCAAGAAGCTCGCCGGCGGCGGCTACTGGAAGATCATCAACCGCGCCGTTCCGGAAGCGCTGCGCACGCTCGGTTATTCGGAAAGCCAGATCGCCGAGATCGAGGCTTACGCCGTCGGCCACGGCAACCTCAACCAGGCTCCGGGCATCAACCCCGGCTCGCTGAAGGCCAAGGGCTTTACCGACGAGAAGATCGAAGCCGTCAACGGCGCGCTGAAGGCCGCCTTCGACATCAAGTTCGTCTTCAACCAGTGGACGCTTGGCGCCGACTTCCTCAAGGGCACGCTGAAGGTCAGCGACGAACAGCTCGCCGACATGAGCTTCAACCTGCTCGAACATATCGGCTTCTCCAAGAAGGACATCGAAGCCGCCAACATCCATGTCTGCGGTGCGATGACGCTGGAAGGTGCTCCCTTCCTCAAGGCCGAACATCTTCCGGTCTTCGATTGCGCCAATCCCTGCGGCAAGATCGGCAAGCGTTACCTCTCGGTCGAAAGCCATATCCGCATGATGGCGGCCGCTCAGCCGTTCATCTCGGGTGCGATCTCCAAGACGATCAACATGCCGAACGACGCGACCGTCGAGGATTGCGGCTCCGCCTACATGCTGTCCTGGAAGCTCGGCCTGAAGGCCAACGCGCTTTACCGCGACGGCTCAAAACTCTCCCAGCCGCTCAACTCGTCGCTGATCGCCGATGACGACGCGGAAGACGCCGTCGAGGAACTGCTGGCCCAGCCGGCAGCCGCGCAAGCCGTGACGATCACCGAAAAGATCGTCGAGCGGATCATCGAAAAGGTCGTCCGCAGCCAGGAAAAGCTGCCCGGCCGCCGCAAGGGTTATACCCAGAAGGCGAAGATCGGCGGTCACACGATCTTCCTGCGCACTGGCGAATACGACGACGGCCGTCTCGGCGAAATCTTCCTCGACATGAACAAGGAAGGTTCGGCGCTGCGCGCCTTCATCAACAACTTCGCGATCTCCGTCTCGCTCGGCCTGCAATATGGCGTGCCGCTCGAGGAATATGTCGGCGCGTTCACCTTCACCAAGTTCGAACCGGCCGGCATCGTCACGGGCAATGACGCGATCAAGAACGCCACCTCGATCCTCGACTACGTATTCCGCGAACTGGCGATCTCCTATCTCGGCCGCCACGACCTCGCGCATGTCGATACGTCGGACTTCTCCAACACCGCGCTCGGCCGCGGCGTTTCGGAAGGCAAGGCGGACGTGGTCTCCAAGGGCCTGACCCGCGGCTACAAGCCGACCCTCGTCTCGGGCACCGGCGGCGACCGCCCGGCCGCCGAGATCAAGGGTGCTGCCACCGCCGCCCCTGCCCGTGCCTCGGCCGGCACCAACGTCACCGCCTTTGCCGGTGCCGCCGCCCGCAAGCTGGAACCGACCGTCGCCATCTCCACCTCCGAAATCGTCTCCTTCAAGCGGGACTACGAGGAGCGCGCCAAGGAACTCGCCGAAGAGGTCATCGAGGAACTGGCCGAAGAACAGGCCGCCACCACCGGCCTCTTCTCCGACAAGGCCGCCGACGAGGCAGCAACCGCCAAGACCGAAGCCAAGAAGGTCGAAAACGAACGCCGGATGCGCTCCATTGCTCAAGGCTACACGGGCAACATGTGCGGCGAGTGCCAGAACTTCACGATGGTCCGGAACGGGACCTGCGAGAAGTGCGACACGTGCGGTGCGACGAGCGGGTGCAGCTGATTTCCGTGAATAGCTAAGGAAAATACAGCCCGAAGGAAACTTCGGGCTGGACTACTAAAGAGAACAAAACGAGACTCAAAGGAAGTGATTTGCGTGCATCGGAAATGACAAAGCCGGAGTCCTTGGACCCCGGCTTTGGATACCGCGAAAAGGCCGAAGCCCACGCGGGGCGAAGAGACTCACATCCCTTGCCTGTAGCATGGTTAGTATATGGGATTTGAGAAATCAGAGTCGAGGTAGCTTCGTCGGCCATCAACAAGGAGATCCCTCAATGGCCAATGAACGGACGTCTAAATCTGTGGCTTCCACAGCATCCAAATTGCTGAGCAATCCTAAAACGCCTGCTGCCGTGAAGAAAGTGGCGGCGTCTGCGTTGACGCAGGCGCCAAACAAAAAGAAGTAATTTTCGGCATTTAATACCTTTCGCGGCAATTGCCGCGAAAGGCCCTCCAAATAGTTCGCAGCAAGCGCCCTATCTTCCCTCTTGCGGGGAGAATGGAATTTCAACATCTTAGCTTCAGCTAAGTGTTAGAGATTCAAGAGAGGTCTGCCGCCGGCGCCAACGGCAAATCCCCTCACCTGAAAAATCCGGCACTTCACTAAGCTAAGTCCCGATTTTTCTTCCTCTCCCGCAGGGGAGAGGTAACTCGTGGCACCGCCTTGCCCTCGATACCGCCCCCGTGAGACCAAGGCCCCGGCCCCACCCGACCTTGGTCCCGAAGGCCGGATCATTGGTCCTAATCCCATGGATTTACCTAGGGCCCTGCGCCAGACTGACGTGACGTGTTTGAAAAGCCATGAGGCGCGAAGCGTCTGTTGGCTTCGCGCGGCAAATGGAGGAGATCGGTGAAGATGAACAAGGTCCTCAAGAACGGCATCGTCGTCCTGGCGCTCGCTGCAGTGTCCGTAAGCGGAGGCGCAACCGTATTTTCCGAGCCCGCCTTCGCCAAAGGCGGGAATGGAAACGGTGGCGGCAATGGCGGTGGAAACGGCGGCGGCAATGGTGCAGGTCGAGACAATGTCTCAAACCACGGCGCCTCGAACCGTGGTCATTCCGGCAAAAGCCGCGCGACATCGGCACATGTCGGCTCCGGCAAGGAGCGGGCGAAGAAGGACATCGGCCGGCAGGTCGCAAAGGTGACGCCTGCGGAAAAAGCCAAGCCTCCGGCCTCGAAACTGGCAGGCCTCAACTCCCTGAAGCGTAATTATCACGCTTATCTCAACACCAACGATCCGCGGATGGCTTCGCTTTCGGCCTATGTGTCGGCCTATGCGCAATACGAGCTGACGAATGGCATCGAGCCTGCGGTCACGGATCCCAAACTCGGCGAAGCCGCATTGCGCGAGGCGTTGCAGGATTTCGCGGGCGCCCCGGTGGACGACCAGGCCTTCGGATGGGCGAAGGACGTGCTGGGGTCGGCCCGGCAGTTGGCAAGATCGACCAGGTCCGCGACGAGCCTCGATACCGAAGCGACGCTGAGAGTTACCCGTTAAAACCGGCAGCGCCGCACGCCATTTCGGGCGCGCGGCGCTGAAGTTTCCTCGACCGGTCAAAAATCCTGCCTTCGAACCCGACGGGATCGAAGGCTCAAATCCTAGAACTTGTAGTTCACGCCGGCCTTGAGCGTCTGGTCGCGCACGTCGGTCCGTGCGCTCGCGCCACCCGACGAGCTTCTGACGTCGTTGGTCATGGTGTAGTTGTATTCGAAGCGGGCCGACAGGTTGTCGGTGAGCTTCTGCTCGACGCCGGCGCCGAGGACGTAGCCCGGCTTCCAGCCGTCGGGGCCGGACGTGCCGTTCTTGCCGCCGAAGCTGGTCAGTGCGACACCGGCGGTGCCGTAAACGAGCGTCTGGTTGAAACCGACGCCGGCCTTGGCCTTGGCGGCGACGCGGCCCTTTTCGGTGATCTTGCCGCTCGGGACGCGGCTTTCCGTGTTGCCGAGATGCGAGGCTTCGATTTCACCGCCGACGACGCCGGAATCGAGGTCCATGTTGTAGCCGCCGTGAACGCCGAGAACGAGGCCCTTGTCGCCGTCGAACGGGTTCAGCTTGCGGGATGCCATGCCGAGATCGGCACCGACATAGGCGCCACCCCAGCCCGCCTTCGGCGCGCCGGCAGGCTCGTTATAGGTCGGCGGTTCGGAATAGGACGTGAGGTCGGCAGCCCAGAGGGGCGTGGCAGCGAATGCGGTAAAGATCGCCAGGGCGAAGGGCTTCTTGTTCATGGTTGGCTTACTCCGTACAGCACCTGCATTTCAAACACATGCAGGCGGTTACTCAAAAGGTTACGCATCGCGCGGCAATCAGGTCATCCCACCCAAGCCCCTCAGGCCCGGACCACCGGCAGATATCCATTCATTTTTCACGAATTCATAAACACTCTCTTAACCCGGCGACCACGGGCGCGCCTTGGCCGATCAACAAGTGTAACAGGTTCGGGAGCAGGCTCTCGGCACCGGCCCCGAGGATGAAGCGGAACCGCCACGAACGGACTCTCAACGGGCGCATCGCGGCTGGATCCTCGGATCATCCTCCGAACGAAAACCTATCCGGGCATATTCGACACCTCCCCGTTAGCCTCATCAAGCACTTAGCCTCTCTCTCATCCCCGCCCTCCAAACCCGTGCCTACAATCTCCCCTTCCGTCACGGATACACCGGCAGGCGTGCCGGCGAGGCGGGACCGGCGCCGGGTGGGCAGGAAACGACGTAAGTCCTTCCATCCGGGGTTCGCGGAAAATGGTCTCCCTCCGGCGACAACGGGGAAGCAAAGGGCAAACGGACCGAGCCCTTGCTTCTGATGCCCGAAGGAGCGCGCCGGGCGTGCCTGTGCGGCACACAGGGTGGTAAACCGGATGGTTTCGCCGGATTTTCAAAAGTCCGCCCGACCCTCGGGTTAAACCCGAGGGCATCGGAGAAACCGGCGGAGACCCATGGAAGCCTTGCCGATAAATCGGTTCGGACGGGCGCCATGGGTCATCCTCGGGTTTAACCCGAGGAGAACACCGTCCGGGAAAGCCACGGCAGAGGGACCGGAGTCGCGAATATCAACCGCCGAACGGGGCGCTGAGAGGTGTCACCTATTACTTACCTTACGAGGCAGCTTTCAGCGCCCCGTCCGAACCCAGGCTTCAGACCACGGCGAGACATCGCGCGTGAACGACACGGCATGTCCTTTCACGCCCTATCTCCCTACCCCGCCGAGCACAAACGGCCACCGAACCAACCCAAGGAGGTGAAAAACGGCAAATATCCCTGCCACAGGAACCAATGGACATCCGGCGTGTTTAAAGGGGCGCAAACAAGATCAACAAACCGTTATCTTTCAGGAGGTTCACCATGGGACGCGGCATTCTGCTCTGGCTTCTCGGCATTCCACTACCGATCGTCATCCTTCTCGTTCTCTTCATGCGTTGAGGAGGCGAAACATGCCCATTTCATCCACAGGCTCAGCGATCGCAACTCCGGTGGAGTCGTCAAAGTCCGCGGTCGCATGGGGGCCGATCCTCGGCGGCGCGGTGGCCGCCATCGGCATCAGCCTCATCCTCATCCTTTTCGGTTCCGGCCTCGGCCTCACCATGATCTCTCCCTGGTCGGGTGAAAGCAGCTCGGCCGCGACCGTCGGCATCAGCGCGGCGATCTGGCTGGTGGTGGTGCAATGGCTCTCGGCGGCGCTCGGCGGATATCTGACCGGCCGGCTGCGCACCAAATGGGCTGCGGTCCACACCGACGAAGTGTTCTTCCGGGATACGGCTCACGGCTTCGTCTCCTGGGCGGTCGCGACGGTGTTCGTCGCGGGCTTCCTTGCCTCGTCGCTCGGTTCGCTTGCCGGCGCCGGCGCACAGGCCGTCGGCTCGGCGGCAGCGACTGCCGGCGTCGCGGGTTCGGCGGCAGCGGCTGCCTCCTCGGACAATTCGTCCTCGGGCGGCACCAGCATGGCGACGTCCTATTTCACCGATGCGCTGCTGCGCCGCAGCAGGCCCAGGCCCGCGCCCAGAACGACAATGCGGCGGCAACCGCGGAAGTGTCGCGTATTCTGCTCAACGGTGCAGTCCAGGGCGGCGTGCCGGAAGACGACAAGGCTTACCTGGCAACCATCGTCGCGTCTCGCACCGGCCTTTCGCCGCAGGACGCCCGCGCTCGGGTCGATGCGGTCCTGAAGCGGATCGAGGATGCCAAGGTCGCTGCCCAGAAGGCAGCGGACGAAGCCCGCAAGGCAGCCGCCACGACCGCCCTGGTCGGCTCGCTGTCGCTGCTGGTCGGCGCGTTCATCTCGTCGGCAGCCGCGGCACTTGGCGGGCGTCAGCGCGACGAGGAAGAAGACCTGCTTGTTTCGACACGCTACTGATCGCCGAATGATGACCACGAGCGGCCGCAGGATTGCGGCCGCTCCTTTTGTCTCAAGGTTTGCCGGCGCGGATATGCAGGAAGATCGGCGCGACGCGGGTATCGGCGACGACCGGTTCGGCGAGCGCCACCTCTTCGGAAGCCATAGGCTCGCCAAAAGCCTCGATTACCAGTCCGGTCTCCAATATCATCGATACCCAGGTGGTCAGCGTCCGGTGGAAACGCGGCACCGAAAACGGCGTCAGCTCTGCGCGCTCCTCGGCCGGAATTTCCGAAAACAGCCAGCGCTCGACCCGGTCCGTCTCGTCGAAATAGTCGGCGATCTGCACGGCGACAGCCTCACCCGCCGCGTCGCGGATATTTTCCGCGTCGGCGGCACGAAACAGGGATGCAGGATGGAGAACTGCAGGAAGCCGCCCGGCTTCAGGACGCGGTAAATGCCGTTCAGCACCTGGCGCTGGTCGGCCATATCCATCATCGACATGAAGGCGGTGACGAAGTCGAAACTCTCATCCGGGAAATCGATCCCCTGCCCGTCGCCGAGCACATATGTGATGCCGAGCGGATCGCTCTCCTCGGTCTCGCGGGCATAACGGATGAAGGTCGGGGCGATGTCGAGGCCGGTCATCTCGGCCCCGCGCCGGGCCACTTCGCGGGTATTGCTGCCCTCGCCGCAGCCGAGATCGAGGCCTTTCAGCCCGGCGACCGGCGGCAGCATATCGAGAAAGGCCGGGGTGTTCAGCGCATCCCGATATTTGTCGTAACCCGCTCGCGAATAGATCGTCCAGGTCTCGGCATTGCTCTCCCAATGGGCGCCGACATCAGTCGCATCCATGCTCGTCTCCTCACAACCGTCGAATGGGCGGCGAGCTATATATGCAACCAATGACAATGGAAAGACGGCGGAAACGAAAAAGCCTCCCGGCAGCTGAAACCGCCGGAAGGCTATGGCTGGAACGGGTCTCTGCCCGGAGGCGCGGGGCGTTACTGAAGCGTGCGCTGGTAGGGCTGCATGTCGGCCTGGGTGCCCGGAGCGACGCCCGCTTCGCCGCCATCGAGGCCGGTGGCGACAACCGAGACGCGGAACTTGCCGTCCAGGCCGCGGTCGAAGATCGCGCCGACGACGATATCGGCATCGTCCATGACCTCGTCGCGGATGCGGCTTGCGGCCTCGTCCACCTCGAACAGGGTCATGTCGGAACCGCCGGAGATGGAGATCAGCACGCCCTTGGCGCCCTTCATCGAGATGTCGTCGAGCAGCGGGTTGGCGATCGCGGCTTCGGCAGCGAGCAGCGCGCGGCCGTCGCCGGAGGCTTCGCCGGTGCCCATCATCGCCCGGCCCATGCCCTTCATTACCGATTTCACGTCGGCGAAATCGAGGTTGATGAGGCCTTCCTTGACGATCAGGTCGGTGATGCAGCCGACGCCGGCAAACAGCACCTTGTCGGCGGTCATGAACGCGTCGGCGAAGGTGGTCTTGGCGTCGGCGATGCGGAAGAGGTTCTGGTTCGGAATGACGATGACGGTATCGGCGGCGCGGCGCAGTTCCTCGATGCCGGCATCCGCCGTCTTCATGCGGCGATTGCCTTCGAAGGTAAACGGCTTGGTGACGACGCCGACGGTGAGGATGCCGGCATTGCGGGCCGCCTGGGCGATGATCGGCGCGGCGCCTGTGCCGGTGCCGCCCCCATGCCGGCCGTCACGAAGCACATATGCGAGCCGGAAAGGTGGTCCATGATCTCGTCGATGGATTCTTCTGCTGCAGCGCGGCCGATTTCCGGCAGCGACCCGGCGCCGAGGCCTTCGGTCACATGGGCGCCGAGCTGGATGCGGCGCGATGCCTTGGACGTCGCCAGAACCTGCGCGTCGGTGTTGGCGGCGACGAACTCGACGCCTTCCAGTTCCTCGGCGATCATATTGTTGATGGCGTTGCCGCCGCCGCCGCCGACGCCGATCACGGTGATCTTCGGCCGCATTTCGGTGATCTGGTATTTCTTGCCGTCCGTCATCGCAATCTCCTTGGGCATCGGCACCCGCCGGCCGGGCGGCCTGATGGCACCCGAATCACATGTATTTTAGCTGGGCAACAAGGCAGAGGCTTGGCGAAAGAACAAGCTCTGCCGCGCAGAAAGCCGCCGAATGAAATTTTCCACAAGTTGGATGGAACTTTTTTCGACGACAGCAATTGTGAGGATTCGATCACAAAAGAGAGAGGAGCCCAGCGTATCATGCCTACGTCCGCTGCACGTACGTCCATCGCCCCGCCGGATGAACATATCCTCACCGTCCAGGAGGCTCTCGAACCGCTCTTTCTTGCGCTCGAAGAGGAGGCGGAGATCAAGATGATCGCCGCCGCCGTCAAGGCTGGCTGGTCGGTGGAAGACGCCGTCACCGCCATCGATGAGCTTCGCCGGACAGAACTCGTGTCCGCCAGCTGGGCCCATTGATCCATCACAAAAACTCGTTCGCCTGGGCGCCGAAGATGTCCTAAACCTGCCGCATTGCACCTAAGCGCTGGCGAGGACATCATGACCATCAGGAATATCTGCATCTATGGCGCCGGCGCTCTCGGCGGCGCGTTTGCGACGAAGATCGCAAGCGGGCTTGGGCCGGAGGTGACGGTCTCCGTCGTGGCGCGCGGCGTCCACCTAGCCGCCATCCGCGAAAAGGGCCTGACCGTCGTGCGGGGCGATGATGCCGCGCCGCTCCATGCGCATGTCGTCGCCACCAGCGATCCGTCGGAACTGCCCAAGCAGGATCTGGTCATCACCGGTCTCAAGGGGCACCAGGCTCGCCGATGTGGCGGAGGGCCTTGCGGGCCTTCTCAAGGATGGCACGCGGGTGATCATGATCCTCAACGGCATCCCGTGGTGGTATTTCCACCGGGACGCGGAAAGCGGGCATGCGGAACGCCAGCTCCCCGAGCTCGATCCGCAGGGCAAGCTGTGGCGGCTCGTCGGGCCGGAACGGGTGATCGGCTGCGTCGCCTATCAGGGCGCCGAGGTGATCGAGCCGGGCACCGTGCGTCTCAGCGGCGACGGCCGCTTCTTCCTCGGCGAACCGTCCGGCGAGCTTTCGCCGGACCTTTCGTCGATCGCCGAGCTTCTCGGTCGTGCCGGTCTCAACATCCTGCCGACCCAGCGGATCCGGGATGCGATCTGGACCAAGCTGATGGGCAATGCCGCCTACAATCCGATCAGCGCGCTGACCCGTGGCCGGATGGACGGCATCATGGACAATCCCCTTCTGGTCGCACAGGTCGGCAAGGTGATGACGGAAACCAGGGCGGTCGGCGAGGCGCTGGGCGCAGTCTTCAGCGGAAGCATCGACGAACAGCTCAACCGGTCGGGCGGTTTCGGGCCGGTCAAGACCTCGATGCTGCAGGACCTGCTGGCCGGCAAGGCGCTGGAGATCATGCCTCTGACCGGCATGGTCGTGGCGCTCGGCAAGCTCGCCGGGATACCTACGCCCACCTGCGAAACGGTGCTGGCGTTGACGGTTCAGCTCGACCGCGAAAACCTCAGAAACTGATTCAATACCCTCTGAACTCGATCCGCAAATCTTGACAAGCATCTGATATCATAGATCTTCAGGCTGCGGCCTGGCGGGCTTCCGGTGCAGAGGAACCGCAATCCGAACCAAAAATTCTTTCCCGAAAAGAAATCCCGCCGCGAGGAGGCGGCGGGACAGTTGGATTGGAGGTCAAAACTTTATTGTTGTACGGCGGCCGCAGGGGACGAAAGCCGCCTGATTGTCTTCGGCGCGGCAGGGGGACTGTGCCGGCACTGAAGTAGGTATTCAAAGGCCTAAACACATAGGTAACTGCAATGTTCCATCATTCGTTAACGACGTGTCGTTAGTATTGATGAACTTCTATATTGGCATTGATGAGGCAGGAATGGCCGTTCCGAATTTCCGCTTTACTCATTACGATCTGAAACCGCAGCGCGCGGGGACAGCGATCGAAGTGACGTTGAACGCGGTCAATAACGTACGCCTGATGAACGCCGCCAATTTCCAGCGCTTTACCGAAATGCTCGATTTCAAATATGTCGGCGGCATCGCCAAACGATCCCCGATCCGCCTGGTCATTCCCGAACCCGGCCATTGGCATGTGATCGTCGATATGGAAGGCCATCACGGGCTCGCCGATCCTCGGTCAAGCTGATCGGGGCGCCGGCCAACATCATTGCCCAGAAGCAGGCTTCCTAAGTTACCCGCTGCAGAACTTCACCTGGGATTTCGCTCTTTCCGAAGCTTGGCCCACCAGTCGAGCCGCTTGCGGATATCGCGCTCGAAACCGCGCTCCGGCGGATCGTAGAACGTCTGCCGGCCCATCTTTTCCGGAAAATAATCCTGGCCTGAAAAGGCATCCGGCTCGTCGTGATCGTAGCGATAACCGTCACCATACCCCTCGCCCTTCATCAGCTTGGTCGGGGCATTGAGGATGTGTTTGGGCGGCAGCAGCGAGCCGTTTTCCTTGGCGGCCCGGGTGGCTGCCTTGAAGGCGGTATAGACCGCGTTGGATTTCGGCGCGGTCGCCAGATAGACGCAGGCCTGCGCGAATGCCAGCTCGCCCTCCGGCGAACCGAGATAGTCATAGGCATCCTTGGCGGCATTGCAGACGACCAGTGCCTGCGGATCGGCAAGGCCGATATCCTCGACGGCCATGCGCACCAGCCGGCGGCCAAGATAAAGCGGGTCCTCGCCGGCATCGAACATCCGGGCCAGATAATAGAGCGCCGCATCGGGATCGGAACCGCGCACCGACTTGTGCAGCGCCGAGATCAGATTGTAATGGCCGTCCTGCGCCTTGTCGTAGACCGGAGCGCGGCGCTGGACGATCTGGGTGAGCCCCGTCGTATCGAAGACCTCCCCTTCCCTTGCGGCGCGCCAGACCTCTTCGGCAAGCGTCAGCACGGCGCGGCCATCGCCATCGGCCATGCGGATCAGGCTGGCGCGGGCATCCTCGTCGAGCGGCAGGGGCTTGCCTTCGGCCTGTTCGGCGCGGGTGAGAAGCTCGCTCAGGCTTTCCTCGTCATGGCTGCGGAAAGTCAGCACGCGAGCCCGCGACAGGAGAGCGGCGTTGAGCTCGAAGCTCGGGTTTTCGGTGGTGGCGCCGACCAGGATGACGGTGCCATCCTCCATGACGGGCAGGAAACTATCTTGCTGGGCGCGGTTGAAGCGATGGATCTCATCGACGAAGAGCAGCGTCTGGCGGCCGTCCATGCGGCGCAGGCGCGCGGTTTCGAAGACTTTCTTCAAATCCGCGACGCCCGAGAAGATCGCCGAGATCTGTTCGAAGGCAAGCCCGGCCTCGCCCGAAAGCAGCCTTGCCACCGTCGTCTTGCCGGTCCCGGGCGGGCCCCAGAAGATCATCGAGCCGAGCGAGCCACTGTCGATCATCCGGCGCAGCGCGCCGTCCTCGCCGGTCAGGTGCGGCTGGCCGGTGACTTCGGCGAGCGATTTCGGCCGCAGGCGATCGGCGAGCGGCCGCCGGCTGGCGACCTCGTCGGGAACCTTCGGCGCGAAGAGATCACCGCTCATCGAAAGAACTGCCGGATGCGCTGGCCGCCACGCTCGATCTCCACCCGCCAGAAGCCCGGATCGTCGTTCAGCATCGTCTCCATGCCCTTGGTGGTGGTGACGGCGGTGCCGTTCAGCGAGATCAAGATGTCTTTCGGCTGGAAACCCAGGCGGGCAGCAGGAGAGTTGCGCGTCACGTCGGTCACGATCACGCCGCTCTTTTCCGCCGGGATGTGCAGTTCCGTCGCGAGCTTCGGCGAAAGATTGGCGACCCTCAGGCCGGCAAAGGGATTGCGGCCCTCGACCAGCCGTTCGTCGCGCGGCGTGGTTTCCGGCGCAGTGTTGAGTGCGAGGTTGAGCTTCTGCTGGCCGTCATTGGTCTGGACGGTCAGTTCCGCCTGCCTGCCGAGGCCGGCTGTGGTGAGGCGATAACCGAGCGCATCGGGATGTTCGACCGGAATGCCGTTGACGGCGATCACCACTTCGCCGGGCTTGAGGCCCGCCTTGTCCGCCGGTCCGCCTTCGACCACACGGGTCACCAGCGCGCCGCGGGCCGTTTTCAGACCGAGCGCTTCGGCCACGTCCGAATTGACCGCATCGAAGCTCGCGCCGACGAAGGGACGTTCGAAGCTGCTCTTGCCCTGGGACGCGGCCGCCAGGAAGACCTTTACGAGATTGGCGGGGATCGCGAAACCGATGCCGTTCGAGCCGCCGCCGCGCGAAAAGATCGCCGTATTGATGCCGATCAGGCTCGCCGTTCATATTCATCAGCGCGCCGCCGGAATTGCCCGGATTGATCGAGGCGTCGGTCTGGATGAAGAAGCCGAAATCGCCGGTCGTGACCTGGTTGCGGGCAAGTGCTGAAACGATGCCGCTCGTCACCGTCTGCCCGACGCCGAACGGGTTGCCAATGGCCAGAACCAGATCGCCTACTTCGACGCGGTCGGATCGGCCACCGGCAGGACCGGGAAATGTTCCTTCGACTTGATCCGCAGCACCGCCAGATCGACGCTTTCGTCCTTGAGCACCACGTCGCAGGAAATTCGCGGCCGTCGGCGAGCGCGATCTTGATGTCGTCGGCGCCTTCGATGACGTGATTGTTGGTGACGACGAGGCCGTCTGCCGCAAGGATGACGCCGGAGCCCAGCGACGACTGCTTTTCCGAGCGGTTCGGCATGCGCTGGCCGAAGAACTGTTCGAAGAAGGGGTCGCCGGCAAAGGGATTGAGGCGCTGCACGACCCGCTCGGCGTAGACGTTGACGACGGCGCCGGCCGTCTGCTTGACCAGCGGCGAGAAGGAGAGCTGCATTTCCTGGCGGCTCTGCGGCACCGCCTTCTCCTGTGCAACCGCCGCGACGGGCATCAAGAGAGCGAGTGCAAGAAGGCCAGTCGACGCGCGTTTCAGCATGGTCAGCATGTAAGTCCTCATTTTCAGAAAATCCGGATCGATTTGTAGCGCGAGAGGCTAGAAAGGAAAGGTGGCGGAACAACGGAAATTGTGGCGAAAACCGTCAAGCTTTTCAAACTATATAGGATCGATATGCGGAGAAGAACATGACGTGGTTGGCAAAGGCGAAAGGCTGGGCGAAACGGCTGAAACGCGACGTTCTGGCATTGTGGCTTGCAGCGCGCGATCGCCGTGTCCCCTGGCATGCCAAGCTCGCTGCCGGCGCGGTCGCGGCCTATGCGTTGTCGCCGATCGACCTCATTCCCGATTTCATTCCCGTCCTCGGTTATCTCGACGATCTGTTGATCGTGCCGCTCGGCATCTTGCTGGCGGTCAGGCTGGTACCCGCGCCGCTGATGAGCGGGTTCCGCCAGGAGGCCGAGCGCTGGGCGGAACGCCCGACCAGCCGCACCGGCTTCGCCTTCATCATCGTCATCTGGCTCTGTTGTCTCGCCTTCGCTCTGTGGTGCCTCTGGGAACTGAGCTGATCCCGAAGCGTTGCGTATCGAAATCAGGAGTGCAGCCATGAGACATGTTTCCACCGCCATCGCCTTGGCCGGCCTTCTTCTCGGCCTGACGGTCGCGGCCAGTCCCCGAACAGCCTCGGCAGCAAGCTTCGACTGCGATCGCGGCAATCTTGCAGCCGACGAGAAGGTGATCTGCGATACCCGCACGCTCAACGACGCGGATGTGAAGATGGTGACGACCTTCGACATCCTGACCGGCCTCCTGGCGATGGGCAACCGCGGCAAGCTGCAGGACGAGCAGAGCGCCTGGCTGAAGAAACGCCAGGCCTGCGGCGAGGATGTCGAATGCATCCGGGCGTCGTATACCGAACGGCTGAAGCAACTCGACGAGGCTTACAAGAACTTGAGCCGGCCGCTGTGAATTCCCCGGAACGGATCGTTGATTTTACGAAACCGACACACCCTAAGGATGCCGCCGTGATATTGTTCACCCGCCTATAAACGCGGGGACCATCATGAAGGCTTTCAAGATCACATCATGGAATGTCGAATGGCTGATCGATTCATTCAGTGTCGTGACTGGAAAGGCCAAGGAAAAGTCGAAGACGTTTTCCGGCCGTCGCCCGTCAATGGTCGATGCGCAGGCAAAGCTCCAGGCCCTTCGCAGCGAGATACTGGCGATCGACGCGGACGTGCTTTTCCTGATCGAAGCGATCCGAGGCGCCGATGCGATGCTGGAATTCTGCAGGACCTACCTTCCCGAATACCAGCTCACCGTCCATCCTGCCGGAGATGACAAGGCTTACGACATTCTCGGCGAACAGTGGATGTGGTTTCTCGTCAAGCCGGAATTGGCTGCAGCGACGGAGGCTCACCTGCTCGATCTTACGGTCTGGAAATCCTATACCGCCTCGGTAGCTTTCCGCCCGCAGGCAGACGGAAAATGGGTGTTTTCCGCACCCCAGCTGATCAAGTCGAGCCAGACGGTCAGAAGCAATATCCGCCAGCAACACTCTCACTACCGCCACCCGCAGGTGCTGGCGATGACTTGGGAAGGACGTCGGGTCGAGATCATCGGAGCGCATTTCAAGAGCAAGCATATCGGCATGGAAGTGCCGGCGCGAGCCGCCGGTGAAACGGACAAGGCCTATTACGCACGGGCCGACGTGAACTGGTTCATGGCCAATGCCCATCTTGCCCGCATCAAGCTGACGACTGAGGCGACGGATGTCCGGTACTATATCGACAAGCGTTTCGAGCAGGAGGAGTCGCCGATCATCTTCGTTATCGGGGATCTCAACGATGGCCCAGGCAAGGAGCTTATCGAGCGGGAGTATCTGCTGCACGATCTGATCGGCGTCCTGCAGGGCGACATCTTCTTTGCGCGGAAGTTTCTCAACCACGCGCTTTTCGATTACCCGCAGAATTTGCGCTGGACGTCACAATTTCAGGACAAGCTGGATCCGGCCCGCTCACCCAATATACTGCTCGACCATATCACGTTCACGGAAGCACTGAGCCGCGTCGGCCTCGGATCGCTTGTCGTGCATGCAAAGGCAGGGCTCGTAGAACATGAGATCCATGAGCGGATCAATGCGCTTCTGAGCGAAAAGGCGAAGACGAGCGACCATGCACCCGTCAGCCTCGTCGTCTCAAAACGTGGTGCACCCCCGCCACGAACACGTGAAGCGGGAGTGAAACCTTCACTCCGGCAAGATCCGCACGGCGCCCTTGTCAGCACTCGCAGCAAACGCGGCGTAGGCCTTCAGCGCGGTAGTGACATTGCGCTTGCGGGGCTGCGACGGCTTCCAACCGAAAGCGTCCTGCTCCTTACGGCGCTCGGCGAGGACCGCGTCCGAAACGGCGAGGTTGATCGTGCGGTTGGGGATGTCGATCTCGATCTTGTCGCCTTCGCGAACCAGGCCGATCGTGCCGCCATTGGCCGCTTCCGGCGAAGCGTGGCCGATCGAGAGGCCGGACGTGCCGCCGGAGAAGCGGCCATCGGTGATGAGGGCGCAGGCCTTTCCGAGGCCCTTCGACTTCAGATAGCTGGTCGGATAGAGCATTTCCTGCATGCCCGGGCCGCCCTTCGGGCCTTCGTAGATGATGACGACGACATCGCCCGCAACGATCTCATTGGAGAGGATGGCCTTGACGGCGGCATCCTGACTTTCGAAGACGCGGGCCGGGCCGGTGAACTTCAGGATCGAGTCATCGACGCCGGCCGTCTTCACGATGCAGCCGTCGATGGCGATATTGCCTTTGAGGACCGCAAGACCGCCATCCTTGGAGAACGGATGTTCGACGGAGCGGATGACGCCCGCCTCGCGGTCGGTATCGAGCTCGTCCCAGCGGGCATCCTGGCTGAACGCCACCTGGGTCGGGATGCCGCCAGGTGCGGCCTTGAAGAAGTTGCGGACGGTTTCGCTGTTGGTGCGGGTGATGTCCCAGCGGTCGATCGCATCGCCGAGGGTTTCGGCATGGACCGTGTAGCAGTCGCGGTTGAGCAGCCCGCCCTTGTCCAGTTCGCCGAGGATCGACATGATGCCGCCGGCGCGGTGGACGTCTTCCATATGCACGTCGGCCTTGGCCGGCGCGACCTTGGAGAGGCACGGAACACGGCGCGAAAGCTGATCGATATCATCGAGGTTGAAATCGACCTCGCCTTCGTAGGCTGCGGCGAGGATGTGCAGCACGGTATTGGTCGAGCCGCCCATGGCGATATCGAGCGTCATGGCATTCTCGAAAGCCTGCTTGGTGGCGATCGAACGCGGTAGGACGGAATAATCCTCCTGCTCGTAATGGCGGCGGGCGAGATCGACGATCAGGTGGCCGGCCTCGACGAACAGGCGCTTGCGGTCCGCATGGGTTGCGAGCACCGAGCCATTGCCGGGCAGCGACAGGCCGAGCGCTTCGGTCAGGCAGTTCATCGAATTGGCGGTGAACATGCCCGAGCACGAACCGCAGGTCGGACAGGCCGAACGCTCGATGACCTTGACGTCCTCGTCGCTCATCTTGTCGTCGGCGGCGGCGACCATGGCGTCGATCAGGTCGAGCGAATGGGTCTTGCCCTTCAGCACCACCTTGCCGGCTTCCATCGGGCCGCCGGAAACGAAGACGGCCGGGATGTTGAGACGCATCGCGGCATTCAGCATGCCGGGGTGATCTTGTCGCAGTTGGAGATGCAGACCATGGCGTCGGCGCAGTGGGCGTTGACCATGTATTCGACCGAGTCGGCGATGATTTCGCGCGAGGGCAGCGAATAAAGCATGCCGTCGTGGCCCATGGCGATGCCGTCATCGACGGCGATCGTGTTGAATTCCTTGGCGACGCCGCCGGCCGCCTCGATCTCGCGGGCGACGAGTGGCCGAGGTCCTTCAGGTGCACGTGGCCGGGCACGAACTGGGTAAACGAGTTGACCACCGCAATGATCGGCTTGCCGAAATCGCTGTCCTTCATGCCGGTCGCGCGCCAAAGCCCGCGCGCGCCTGCCATGTTGCGGCCATGGGTCGTGGTTCTGGAGCGGTAAGCTGGCATGGTGTTGTCCTCGATCTCTTCTTCCGGGCAGGCACAGTCTACCGCTTTCGGGAGACACGCGCAAAAGCCCGTGGTTTTGCGGCTTTCCTAGCGCAAAGTGCTCAGAGTGTCACTATCACGACAGGCCAAAGCGGTACGGTTACGAAGACCGGCGGAGACCGAAATTGTGTTCCCGACCTTGAACCTCTATGTTACCGTGAAAGCCGCAGGGAGAAAGCAATGACCTCCATCATGTCGATCATCGTTCACGCCACGTGGGACGAAGAAGCCTCGGTGTGGGTCGCCACAAGCAATGATATCGAGGGGTTGGCCGTCGAAGCCGACACGATGGAAGAGCTGGCGCCGAAAGTGGAGGCCGCGCTCGCCGACCTTCTTGAGCTCAACGGCACCTCATCTCCGCTTCAAGATATCCCTGTCTATATCATGTCGGAGCAGCTCTCCCGCATTCCCAACCCACGGCGCGCCTGAGCGATGGCTGGCTACCTTCGGGAACTGAAGGAGCTGCTCGAAAAGGCTGGATGCCACTACCATCGACCTGGCAAAGGCGATCACGAAATCTGGTACAGCCCGATCACCAAACGCTATTTCACGGTGGACCACAGCGTGAAATCTCGTCACACGGCCAATGCCACGCTCAAGCAAGCCGGACTTCCCAAGGCATTCTGATCGGCCCTCACCTCTCCCGCAGCTCATCCGGATGGATGCCGAAATGGTCGAGGATCATCTCCACATTGCGGCGGTGCGACTTGAAGAAGAGGTCGAAGACATCGCCCGCCAGCGGCACGCTGCCGAGCAGGAGTCGGCGGCGACATTGCCGAGCATGCGGGTGAGCTTTGCGGGCGGCACACCGAGCTTGCGGGCTTCGTTGACGATGTAAAGGCCGACCAGCGCACCGCCCGCATCCCCCACGAGCGGGATGAGGCCGAAGACGGAATCGGCGCCGAAACGGATGCGGGTGCCCGGAATGCCGATCGCCGTATCCATCAGCCGCGCGATCCCCGCAAGGCGGCGCAGGCGCCGCAATCTCTCGGCGCGGTCGGCAATTGTTTCATCCCGCCCGGCATCCCAGGTGCGTGCCGTCATCTGCTATCTCCTCCTGTCGGGCGAATGGCCCTGCGATGAGAACTGAAGAAACCGAAATGGGGTTCCATCGATCGCGTTTCCATCCGCAAACCTTCGATTTTTTCACGCAAACGTGGTTCGAAGCAATCTTCGCGCCGCTGTGAAACCTTTGGGTTCCGCGTTACGTATAGAAGCAGGAAGGCACCCGGTGCCGCAGAGGAGATTTTCGACATGCCC
Source organism: Neorhizobium sp. EC2-8 (assembly GCA_045291535.1). Taxonomy (GTDB): domain Bacteria; phylum Pseudomonadota; class Alphaproteobacteria; order Rhizobiales; family Rhizobiaceae; genus Neorhizobium. Next base: position 1,477,938 of record CP147996.1, read on the forward strand.
GCCTATCGTCCACCGCATATTCCGGCATCCGACATAACGCCCCGCGACATCTACGTGTCGCGCCGGAATTTTATGGGCGCTGCTGCGGCCGCCGGGTTTGCCTTTGCGGGTGCCGACCGTGTTTTCGCCGCGCCGCTGACGGCCAATCCCAGTAATTACAAGCTGGACGAGACGCTGACCCCGAAGGAAGCGGTCACCACCTACAACAACTTCTACGAATTCGGCGTCAACAAGGAAGATCCCGCCGCCAATTCCGCAGACTTCAAGCCGACGCCGTGGTCGGTCAAGGTGGACGGGATGGTCGGCAAGCCGAAGGAATTCGGGCTCGATGACCTGATGAAGATGAACCTCGAGGACCGCACCTACCGGATGCGCTGCGTCGAGGGCTGGTCGATGGTGATCCCGTGGATCGGTTTTCCGCTATCGGCGCTTCTCGACCAGGTCGAGCCGCTCGGCAGCGCCAAATATGTCTCCTTCGAGACGGTGGTGCGGCCGGAGGAAATGCCGGGCCAGAAGGGTTTTCCAGGCGCTGCCCTGGCCCTATATCGAGGGCCTTCGCCTCGACGAGGCTCGCCATCCGCTGACCATCCTGGCAGTCGGCCTTTACGGCGAGACGCTGCCAAACCCTAACGGGGCGCCTATCCGGCTCGTCGTGCCGTGGAAATACGGCTTCAAGAGCATCAAATCGATCGTCAGAATTTCGCTCGTCGAGAAGCAGCCGGAAACCACCTGGAAAAACGCCAACGCCCGCGAATACGGATTTTATTCCAACGTCAATCCGGCGGTCGATCATCCGCGCTGGAGCCAGGCGACGGAGCAGCGGATCGGCGAAGGCGGCTTCTTCGGCGCCAACCGTCGCCCCACCCTGCCCTTCAACGGTTATGCCGATCAGGTGGCAAGCCTCTATGACGGCCTCGACCTGAAGGCGAACTATTGAGAATGGCAAGTCTTCCCGCCCTGCCCCGCCGCTATCACAAGGCCAGTATCTGGGCGCTCTACGTGATCGGGCTCTGTCCGGCCGTCTGGTATTTCTATCTCGGGCTGACCGGCGGCCTCGGCTTCAACCCGGTCAAGGAGTTCGAGCACCAGGCTCGGCATCTGGGCACTGCGGTTCATCATCGCGACGCTGGCGATCACGCCGCTGCGCGACCTCGCCGGCATCAACTGGAACCGGTATCGGCGGGCGCTCGGGCTGATCGCCTTCTACTACGTGCTCCTGCATTTTTCGGTCTATCTGTCGCTGGACCTACGCTTCGATTTCGGCGCCGTGGGCGGCGATATCGCCAAGCGGCCCTATATTACCATCGGGTTTGCCTGCCTGCTGCTGTTGATCCCGCTTGCCGTCACCTCCAACAACTGGTCGATCCGCAAGCTCGCCCAGGGCTGGAACAGGCTGCACAGGCTGATCTACTTGATCGCCGCCGGCGGGCGCTCCATTACGTTCTGGCGGTCAAATCGGTGACGCTGGTGCCATTCATTCATATCGCGCTGATCGCGCTTCTCCTCACCTACCGGGCCGTCCGCCGGCCGGTCCTGAACTGGAAAAGGGGCAATAGCACACCAGCCGCTTCCCGGAGGGTAAGGCAGAACGGCTGACGGCGGATCGCTTGCGTGCCCGGACCCTATGCATTTCCTCAACGCAAAGAGCCGGATCCATCGACCCGGCTCTCTCCTCATGTTGGGCGGCCTTTCGAGCCATTCAGAAGTGCTTACGGAACAGCAGCCTGTCGAGCGACAGATAGCCTCCGCCGAAGGCGGCGTAGAGGAAGGCGCCTCCGGTCCAGAACAGCGATGCCAGTTCCGCCTTGCTCTGAACCTGCTCCAGGAAGACATGGCCGCCATCCTTCAACCGCACCAATGCCTGGGGCGTGAACAGCTGCTGGCCGCCGGCCTTCAGCGCCTCGATGCCGGCCGGGGTCAGGAAGGCCTCCCCATAGGGATGCGTGAAATGGAACCAGAGCGTCATGGCCAGCATCACGCCATTGGCGAGCGCCACGGGCCGGGTGAACAGACCGGCGGCGATGAACATGCCGCCGAAAAATTGCAGGGCGGCCAGGAAGGGCGACCAGAACCAGCCGGGATACATGCCGATATTCTCGACGAAACCGACCTGCGCCATCGGCGCGATGATCTTCGGCCATCCCTCGATCACCAACATGCCGCCGACCGCCAGCCGGAATATGCTCCAGGCCATGGGCTGCGCCAGCTTGTCATAGACGGGAGCCAAAGCGGGAATGACGAGTTCCTCTTTCGCATTCTCAAAAACTACGTGTTCAACCATTTTCGTAACCTCACGATCTTGTCTCAATGCCGAGACCTTATCGCTTTGGCGGGGAAGCTCTTGACGCAGGTCAAGCTGCCCGGTCGATGGGTGAGAATACCGTCAGGATGACCGAAAACGCAAAAAGCCGGGCGTTTCCACCCGGCTTTTTGAATTCCGACGATGCGGACAGAATTATGCAGCTTCGGCAGCGTCTGCTTCAGCAGCAACGCGGGCCTTGTCGGCTGCGCCCTTGGCATCGACATCGCGCTCAACGAACTCGATGACGGCCATGGCAGCGTTGTCGCCCTGGCGGAAGCCAGCCTTCATGATACGCAGGTAGCCGCCGTTGCGGGTTGCGTAACGCGAAGCGATGGCGTCGAACAGCTTCTTGACAGCGTCCTGGTCCTGGATCTGCGAGATCGCCTGACGACGAGCGTGCAGGTCGCCGCGCTTGCCGAGCGTGACGAGCTTTTCGACGATCGGACGGATTTCCTTCGCCTTCGGAAGGGTCGTGACGATCTGCTCGTGGGTGATGAGCGAAGCCGCCATGTTGGCGAACATCGCCTTGCGGTGGCTGGCGGTACGATTGAGCTTGCGGCCGGCTACTCCGTGGCGCATGGCTATTCTCCTTTAATGCAGGTACCCATTCTTCTTAGGGCCTGCCGTTTCCTGGCACATACAGACATCCGTATCCTTCGACAAGGTGCCTGCTGTTTGACGGGGAAAGGCAGTCAAAACCTGCCTTTGTTGTTTTCAGTACTGGTCTTCGTAACGCTTGGCGAGATCTTCGATGTTTTCCGGCGGCCAGGCAGGAACTTCCATACCCAGATGGAGGCCCATGGATGCCAGAACTTCCTTGATCTCGTTCAGCGACTTGCGACCAAAGTTCGGAGTGCGGAGCATCTCGGCTTCGGTCTTCTGGATGAGGTCGCCGATGTAAACGATGTTGTCGTTCTTCAGGCAGTTGGCCGAACGGACAGACAGTTCCAGTTCGTCCACCTTCTTGAGAAGCGCCGGGTTGAACGCGAGTTCGGTAACCGATTCTTCTTCGACGTCCTTCTGCGGCTCGTCGAAGTTGACGAAGACCGAGAGCTGGTCCTGAAGGATGCGAGCGGCGAAGGCAACGGCGTCTTCACCCGTAACCGAGCCATCGGTTTCGATGGTCATGGTCAGCTTGTCGTAGTCGAGAACCTGACCTTCGCGGGTGTTTTCCACCTTGTAGGACACTTTCTTGACCGGCGAATAGAGGCTATCGACCGGGATGAGACCGATCGGAGCATCTTCGGCACGGTTACGATCGGCCGGGACATAACCCTTGCCGTTGTTGACCGTGAATTCCATGCGGATTTCAGCGCCCTCGTCGAGGGTGCAGATGACATGGTGCGGGTTGAGGATCTCGATATCGCCAACCGTCTGGATGTCGCCGGCGGTCACCGAGCCCGGGCCTGCTTGCGCACGACCATGCGCTTTGCGTCGTCGCCATCCATCTTGATGGCGATTTCCTTGATGTTGAGCACGATGTCCGTCACATCTTCCCGGACGCCCGGGATGGAGGAGAACTCATGCAATACGCCGTCGATCTGCACGGCGGTCACAGCCGCACCGCGCAGAGACGACAGAAGCACGCGACGGAGCGCGTTGCCGAGCGTCAGGCCGAAGCCGCGCTCGAGGGTTCGGCAACCAGGGTTACCTTGGTACGGCCGGAGGAGGAAAATTCCACCTTGTTCGGCTTGATCAGTTCCTGCCAGTTCTTCTGGATCATGACTTCAATACCTTCCGTTCGTTGCCACCATCCAATCGTGGCAACCGAGCATGAGGAGCACCGATCGGAACAATGTCCATCGGCGATATGGGTAAAGCCGCCGAGCCTCCGGGGAGGATCAGGCGGCTATTCCCGATTTCACACGAGAGGCCGCCCAATTCTCGAAACGAGATCCGGCAGCCTCTGCAATTCTCAACAATCAGACGCGGCGCTTCTTGCGCGGGCGGCAGCCGTTGTGCGGGATCGGGGTCACGTCGCGGATCGAGGTGATCATGAAGCCGGCAGCCTGCAGAGCGCGCAGAGCCGATTCACGGCCGGAACCCGGACCGCAGACTTCGACTTCCAGCGACTTCATGCCATGCTCCTGAGCCTTCTTGGCGCAGTCTTCGGCAGCGATCTGAGCGGCGAACGGGGTCGACTTGCGCGAACCCTTGAAGCCCTTGGCACCAGCGGACGACCAGGCAATCGCATTGCCCTGAGCGTCGGTGATGGTGATCATCGTGTTGTTGAAGGTAGAATTGACGTGGGCAACGCCCGACGTGATATTTTTACGCTCGCGTCTACGGACGCGGGTGGCTTCCTTGGCCATAATAACCCTTTCGTTGATCTCTGCACCGCCGTAGTTCCAGCGGCTCCACCTGAAGAAGCGAACAGCGAATAGTTGGTAGCGAATAGAAAAGATATCTATTCGCTATTCGCCATTCCCTATTCGCCCCTCAAATTACTTCTTCTTACCAGCGATCGCCTTTGCCGGACCCTTGCGGGTGCGTGCATTGGTGTGCGTGCGCTGACCGCGGACCGGAAGGCCACGACGGTGACGCAGGCCGCGGTAGCAACCAAGGTCCATCAGACGCTTGATGTTCATCGCGGTATCGCGACGCAGGTCGCCTTCGACCTGGTAATCGCGGTCGATGGTTTCGCGGATCTGCAGGATTTCCGAGTCCGTCAACTGATGGACGCGCTTTTCAGCCGGAAGACCGACCTTCTCCATGATTTCCGATGCGAATTTCGGTCCAATCCCGTGAATGTAGGTCAGCGCGATGACAACGCGCTTCGCAGTCGGGATGTTGACGCCAGCGATACGTGCCACGCCTATTCTCCTTGTTCCAGTTGCCATCCGGCAAGTGGTACTTCTTCCATGAAAGCGGCCTGATATAGGGCCACCAGTTCAAACACCATACGGAACAGGTCAAAACGACCGGTCTCGGATGTCCTTGCGGGAAATCCGCGCCGATCGCTAAAGCTGTCGCGAGTTGGCGCGGTGTTTAACGGAATCAGTGCTGAAATGCAACCGCTCCGCCCAAGATTCTTTAACAGATCGATGACGGCCCTGCTTTGCGCATGTCTTTATCCCAAAACCGATATCCACTTTTGGGAGACATGTTTTAGAGAGCCGCCAGGATATTTTCGATGTCGGACGTGACCTTGTCCATTTCCGCCATGCCATCGACAGCCTTGAGCTTGCCCTTGGCATGATAGTAGCCGATCAGCGGGGAGGTTTCCTTGTAGTAGACCTCAAGACGCTTGGTCATGGTCTCGGCGTTGTCGTCGGGACGGCGCTTGAAATGCGTGGATCCGCATTTGTCGCAGACGCCTTCGTGGGACGGCTTCTTGTCCGTATCGTGATAGACCGTGCCGCACTGGGCGCACGAATAACGGCCGGAGACGCGGCGCACGAGTTCCTTGTCGTCGACGCGCAGTTCGATGACGACGGAAAGATCGAGACCCTTGGCCTTCAGCATCGCCTCGGTCGCATCCGCCTGCACCAGCGTGCGCGGGAAGCCGTCGAGGATAAAGCCGTTGGCGCAATCGGGCTGGTCGATACGCTCGGAGACGATCGCATTGACGATCTCGTCGGAGACAAGATTGCCGGCATCCATGACGGCCTTGGCGCGCTTGCCCACTTCCGTCTCGGCGGCCACCGCCGCACGGAGCATATCACCCGTGGAGAGCTGCGGAATGCCGTGCTTTTCCACGATCCGCTGGGCTTGGGTCCCCTTCCCGCGCCCGGCGGCCCTAAAAGAATCAGTCTCATCGTCCCCTCTTTCCTCCGCGCAGTTTCGACTTCTTGATCAGACCCTCATACTGCTGCGCAATGAGGTGCCCTTGGATCTGTGCTACCGTATCGAGGGTTACACTGACAACAATCAAAAGCGAAGTCCCACCAAGGGCTAATGGCACGCCGGTGCGGGCCACTAGGAATTCCGGCAGGATGCATACGAAGACAAGGTAGATCGCGCCGATGACCGTGATTCGGGTCAGCACGTAATCGATGTATTCGGCCGTGCGCTCGCCTGGACGAATGCCCGGAATGAAGCCGCCATGCTTCTTCAGATTGTCGGCAGTGTCTTTCGGATTGAAGACGATCGCGGTGTAGAAGAAGGCAAAGAAGGCGATCAGCAGGCCGTAGAACAGCATGAACAGCGGCTGGCCGTGGCCGAGCGCAGAGATGATCGTGGTCGCCCAGCCCGGCAGGCCGGCATTGCCGGCAAAGCCCGCAGCGGTGGCCGGCAGAAGCAGCAGCGACGACGCGAAGATCGCCGGGATGACGCCCGAGGTGTTGAGCTTCAGCGGGAGGTGCGACGTATCGCCCTGGAACATGCGGTTGCCGACCTGGCGCTTCGGATACTGGATCAGCAGGCGGCGCTGGGCACGTTCAACGAAAACGATGAGCGCGATGACGCCGATCGCAACAACCAGCACGGTGAGAATCAGAGCCGTCGGAAGCGCACCGGTGCGACCGAGTTCGAGCGTGCCGGCGAGAGCGGTCGGCAGACCGGCGGCAATGCCTGAGAAGATGATCAGCGAAATGCCGTTGCCGATGCCCCGAGACGTGATCTGCTCGCCGAGCCACATCAGAAACATGGTGCCGCCGAGCAGCGTCACGACCGTCGAAAGCTTAAAGAACCAGCCCGGATCGACCACGAGGCCCTGGCCGCTTTCGAGGCCGGCAGCGATGCCATAGGCCTGCAGCGTGCCGAGCAGCACGGTTCCGTATCGGGTATACTGGTTAATGATCTTGCGGCCGGCTTCCCCTTCCTTCTTGAGGTTCTCAAGCGAAGGGACGACCGAAGTCATCAGCTGCACGATGATCGATGCGGAAATATAGGGCATGATACCGAGCGCGAAGATCGCCATGCGCTCCACTGCACCGCCCGAAAACATGTTGAAAAGCCCGAGGATACCGCCGGCCTGGCCACGGAAGGCCTGGGCATAGGCTTCGGGGTTCAAGCCCGGAAGCGGAATATGGGTGCCAAGGCGATACACGAGAAGTGCCGCAAGGGTAAACCAAAGCCGTTTCTTGAGGTCCTCCGCCTTGGCGAAGGTCGCAAAATTCAGATTGGAGGCAAGTTGTTCCGCTGCAGAAGCCATGCAATTCTCCGCCCGACCAATTCTCCGGCGGCGGGGAAATGCCGGGTCCGGAAAGCAGTCTAAAAATTCTGGTTCACAAAAACCGGGCGCGCGAGATTGCCAATGCAATCGGATGCCTCACCCTGTTTTCCGTATGATCCCGGTCAGGCGACCAACAGGATCGCTTCGGGATCGTGAGGCTCACATATGGAGATAAAATCGCCCGGTGTGAAGCACAAACCGGGCGATTTCTAAACGATTTATTCGGCCGCTGCTTCAGCGACGACGAGCAGCTTGATCGAACCGCCGGCCTTCTCGATCTTCTCGACGGCAGCCTTGGAGGCGCCGGCGACTTCGATCGAAACCTTCGCCGTCAGCTCGCCGTCGGCGAGGAGGCGAACGCCGTCCTTCGGGCGACGGATGACGCCGGCTGCCTTGAGGGCAGCAGCATCGATCGCAGCGCTGGCGTCGAGCTTCTTGGCATCGATCGCGGTCTGGATACGGCCGAGCGAAACGACGGCGTAGTCAGCCTTGAAGATGTTGGTGAAGCCGCGCTTCGGCAGGCGACGATAGATCGGCATCTGGCCGCCTTCGAAACCCTTGATCGCCACGCCGGAACGGGCCTTCTGACCCTTCACGCCGCGACCACCGGTCTTGCCCTTGCCGGAACCGATACCGCGACCTACGCGGATACGATCCTTGGAAGAGCCTTCGTTGTCCTTGATCTCATTCAGTTTCATGGTCGTGTCCTTCCGTCTTACTTCTCGTCGATGACGCGAACGAGATGCTGGACAGCCCGGATCATGCCACGAACGGAAGGAGTATCTTCCAGCGTACGGGTCCGGTGCATCTTGTTGAGGCCGAGACCGATCAGCGTCTGACGCTGTACGGCCGGGCGGCGGATCGGGCTACCGGTCTGTACGACCGTAACCGTCTTCTTGGCATCTGCTGCCTGAGTGGCTTTCTTGGCCATTATCGCTCTCCTTATTCTTCCTGCGCATTGCCGGAAGCGGCGCGGCGAGCCTGAAGCGTTGCATACTTGATGCCGCGCTGAGCTGCTACGTCCTTCGGATGCACCTGATGCTTCAGGGCGTCGAACGTGGCGCGAACCATGTTGTATGGGTTCGACGAACCGGTCGACTTGGCGACGACGTCATGGACGCCGAGCGTTTCGAATACGGCGCGCATCGGGCCGCCGGCGATGATGCCGGTACCAGCCTTGGCCGAGCGCAGCAGAACCTTGCCGGCGCCGTGACGGCCGTTGACATCGTGATGCAGCGTACGGCCGTCGCGCAGCGGTACGAAGATCAGATCGCGCTTTGCGCTTTCGGTCGCCTTGCGGATGGCTTCCGGCACTTCGCGTGCCTTGCCATGGCCGAAGCCGACGCGGCCCTTCTGGTCGCCGACGACGACGAGAGCTGCGAAACCAAAACGACGGCCGCCCTTGACGACCTTGGCGACGCGGTTGATCGCGACCAGCTTGTCTACGAATTCGCTATCGCGCTCTTCGCGGCTCTGGCGATCTTCGCGCTGGCCTCTTCTTTCTTGTGCCATTGTTCTTTTCCTTTTTCTTTTCCGGGTGCAATGGGCAGTTTCCGGGAGCCAACCATCCCCTGTCCACGAAGGACTAGGATGGAACGACTGATGCGTGCGGCGAACCGCATTTCGCCCGCCTCCCCTCGTCAGGGATGCGGGCGAAAATTCTTAGAAGCTCAGGCCGCCTTCGCGGGCAGCTTCGGCGAGCGCCTTGATGCGGCCGTGATAGATGAAGGCGCCGCGATCGAACACGACTTCCGTCACGCCGGCCTTGGTGGCGCGTTCTGCAACCAGCTTGCCGACAGCGGCAGCAGCCGCAACGTCAGCACCGGTCTTCAGCGACGTGCGCAGACCGGCATCGAGCGTGGAGGCGGCAGCAAGCGTGCGGCCGGCAACGTCATCGATAACCTGGACATAGATGTTCTTGGACGAGCGGTGAACCGACAGACGCGGACGGCCATTTGCGACCTTCTTGATCTGGCGGCGAACACGGCTCGCACGCTTGGTGAGTGCTTCTTTTCTGGTAGCCATGATCCGTCGTCCTTACTTCTTCTTGCCTTCCTTGCGGACGATCCGTTCCTCAGCGTACTTGACGCCTTTGCCCTTGTAGGGCTCGGGACCGCGGTATTCGCGGATTTCCGCGGCAACCTGACCGACCTGCTGTTTATTGATGCCGGTGACGACGATTTCCGTCGGCTTCGGCACGGCAATGGTGATGCCTTCCGGCGTCTGGTAGACTACGTCGTGGCTGAAACCGAGCGCCAGCTGCAGGTTCTTGCCCTGCAAGGATGCGCGGTAACCGACACCGTTGATTTCGAGCTTGCGCTCAAAACCGTCCTTAACACCCTTCAGGATGTTTTCGATCATCGTGCGGGACATGCCCCACTTCGACCGAGCATCCTTCGAATCGTTGACCGGAGTCACCGAAATGGCATTGTCTTCAAGTGCCAGCTTGATTTCGTCGTTTGCGACGAAGAAAAGCTCACCCTTCGGGCCCTTGGCAGTCACCTTCTGGCCATCAACAGTGGCCGTGATCCCTGCAGGAACCTGAACGGGCTTTTTACCGATACGAGACATGTTTCAATCCTGTCTGTTCGCTATGGAGTTCCCCTACTCTGTCTTAGAAGACAGAGCAGAGAACCTCGCCACCAACGTTCTGTTCGCGAGCCTGGTGATCAGCCATCACACCCTTCGGGGTCGAAAGGATGGTGATGCCGAGGCCGTTCGAAACCTGCGGAATGGACTTTACCGAGACATAAACTCGGCGGCCCGGCTTGGACACGCGGCCGATCTCACGGATCACCGACGCGCCTTCGTAGTACTTGAGTTCGATTTCGATCTCGGCCTTGCCGTTACCGTAATCGATTTCCGAATAACCGCGGATATAGCCTTCAGCCTGCAGAACGTCGAGAACGCGTGCACGCAGCTTGGAAGCAGGCGTGGAAACGGTCGGCTTGCGGCGGGCTGCGCCGTTGCGGATACGGGTGAGCATATCGCCCAAGGGATCAGTCATGGTCATCTAACGATCTCCTTACCAGGCTCGACTTGACGATACCCGGCACCTTGCCGAGATTGCCGAGCTCACGAAGCGCGATACGCGACATCCTGAGCTTGCGATAGAAAGCGCGCGGGCGACCGGTGACTTCGCAACGGTTGCGGATACGCGTCTTCGACCCATCGCGCGGCAGAGAAGCGAGCTTCAGAGTTGCCTTGAACCGTTCTTCGATGGAAAGTTCCTGGTTCATGATGGTTGCCTTCAGGGTCGCACGCTTGGCGGCCTGGTTGGCAACTGTCTTGCGGCGGCGCTTGTTCTTTTCAACTGCGCTGGTTTTCGCCATATCGGAGTTCCTTTTAAACGCTCGTCGTTACGGTTACTGGCGGAACGGGAAGTTGAACTCTTTCAGAAGAGCCCGTGCTTCGTCGTCCTTGGTAGCCGTCGTGCAAACGATGATGTCCATGCCCCACATCTGATCAACCTTGTCGTAGTTGATCTCAGGGAACACAATGTGCTCCTTGATGCCCATGGCGAAGTTGCCACGGCCGTCAAAGCTCTTCGGGTTCAGGCCGCGGAAGTCGCGAACGCGCGGAAGCGCGATGTTGATCAGACGGTCCAGGAATTCGTACATGCGGGCGCCGCGAAGCGTGACCTTGGCACCGATCGGCATGAATTCGCGAACCTTGAAGCCCGCGATGGAATTCCGTGCCTTGGTGATGATCGGCTTCTGGCCGGCAATGGCGGCCAGATCGGCAGCAGCCACGGAAGGCTTCTTCGAGTCAGCCGTTGCTTCGCCAACACCCATGTTGATGACGATCTTGTCCAGCTTGGGGATCATCATGTCGTTTGAGAAGGAGAACTGCTCCTTCAGCGCGGCGCGGATGCGGGAGTTGTATTCCGCCTTGAGCCGCGGCTCATACTTTGCCTCAGCCATCGATCACATCTCCCGTACGCTTGGCTACACGCACCTTCTTGCCGTCGATGACGGAGAAGCCAACGCGAGTCGGCTTGCCGTCTTTCGCGACGATCGCGATGTTCGACAGATGAATGGACGCTTCCTTGTTGATGATGCCAGCTTCCTGCGTCTGAGACTGACGCTGGTGGCGCTTCACCATGTTGATGCCACGCACGACGGCGCGGTCTTCCTTCGGCATGACCTGGAGGACTTCGCCGGTGCGGCCCTTGTCCTTGCCTGCCAATACGACGACGCTGTCGCCCTTCTTGATCTTGTTCATCGCATGAGCTCCTTACAGTACTTCCGGAGCCAGCGAGATGATCTTCATATGGTTCTTGGCGCGAAGTTCGCGCGGAACCGGTCCGAAGATACGGGTGCCGATCGGCTCTTTCTTGTTGTCGATGAGGACCGCTGCGTTGTTGTCGAAGCGGATGACGCTGCCGTCCGGACGACGGATGTCCTTGGCGGTGCGCACAACAACCGCCTTCATCACGTCACCCTTCTTGACGCGGCCGCGCGGGATCGCTTCCTTGATCGAAACGACAATGATGTCGCCGATCGAAGCGTACTTGCGCTTGGAGCCGCCCAGCACCTTGATGCACATGACACGACGTGCGCCGGAATTATCCGCCACGTCGAGGTTTGTTTGCATCTGAATCATGTCAGGTCGCCTTTTTCTAATGACCGAAACGACCGGGCGCAAAAACGCCCCGTTTCGGCTTATGGACAGAATCTCATTGTGCGCGGGTGGGGTCTTGCCAAGGCGGTTTCCTTAAAGGACCTTCCCTGCGCTCAAAGCAAAAGAACGCTCGTTTCCGAGCGTCCTGCGCCAGTGGGGTGCTTCTTACAGGATTCTGCGCCGGGCGCAAGGCCCAGACGCGAAATCCGAAGCAAATTAAGCCTGGGCGGAAACGACCGTCCAGGTCTTGTCCTTGGAGATCGGCGCGCATTCCTGGATGGAAACGACGTCACCTACCTTGTACTGGTTATTCTCGTCATGCGCCTTGTACTTCTTGGAACGGCGGACCGTCTTCTGAAGCAGCGGATGCGCGAAGCGGCGCTCGACCCGGACAACAACGGTCTTCTCGTTCTTGTCGGAAACTACGACGCCCTGCAGAATGCGTTTCGGCATATTATTTTTCCTTAGGCCTTGGCTTCTGCCGCCTTCTGGCGGGCAATGGTTTTCACGCGGGCGATGTCCTTGCGAACTTCGGTGATGCGCGAGGACTTCTCGAGCGGCCGGTTGCCTTCTGGAAGCGCAGGTTGAACTGCTCCTTCTTCAGGTCGGCGAGCTTGTCCTTGAGCTGATCGGCCGTGAGGCCGCGAACGTCTTCGGCTTTCATGTGCCTTGCTCCTTACTCTGCGATGCGCTGTACGAAGCGCGTCTTGACCGAGAGCTTGGCTGCGCCGAGACGAAGCGCCTCGCGGGCGAGCTCCTCGGAAACACCGTCGATCTCGAACATCATGCGGCCGGGCTTGACCTTGCAAGCCCAGTATTCGACGCCGCCCTTACCCTTACCCATGCGGACTTCGGTCGGCTTTGCGGTGACCGGAACGTCCGGGAACACGCGGATCCACACACGGCCGGCACGCTTCATGGCACGCGTGATCGCGCGGCGGGCCGCTTCGATCTCGCGGGCGTTGACGCGGTTGGGTTCCTGGGACTTCAGGCCAAATTCACCGAAGGCCAGGTCGAAGCCGCCCTTGGCCACACCCTTGATGCGACCCTTGAACTGCTTGCGGTACTTGGTACGCTTTGGCTGCAACATTTTCTTACTTCTCCGAGCTTATCTTTCGCCAGCGTTGATCAAGCGTTTTCGCGGCGGCGATCACCACGGTCACCACGATCGCCGCGTTCGCGGCTTGCGGGACCCTGTGCATCGCCTTCCATGGCGCGACGTTCAGAAGCCATCGGATCGTGTTCAAGGATTTCGCCCTTGAAGATCCAGACCTTGATGCCGCAGATGCCGAATGCGGTTTCGGCTTCAGCCGTACCGTAGTCGATGTCCGCACGCAGCGTATGAAGCGGAACGCGACCTTCGCGATACCATTCGGTACGGGCGATTTCAGCACCACCGAGACGGCCGGCGCAGGTGATCTTGATGCCTTCGGCGCCAAGACGCATGGCCGACTGAACGGCACGCTTCATCGCACGGCGGAAAGCCACGCGGCGCTCGAGCTGCTGGGCGATCGACTGGGCGACGAGCGTCGAGTCGATTTCCGGCTTGCGCACTTCAACGATGTTGAGATGCGTTTCCGAATTGGTCATCGTGGCGATCTTCTTGCGAAGCTTCTCGATGTCCGCACCCTTCTTGCCGATGATCAGACCCGGGCGAGCCGAGTGGATCGTGACGCGGCACTTCTTGTGCGGACGCTCGATGACCACCTTGGCGATGCCGGCCTGCTTCAGTTCCGACATCAGGTAGGCGCGGATCTTCAGGTCCTCATGGAGGAGCTGACCGTATTCCGCGTTGTCGGCGAACCAACGGCTGTCCCAGGTACGGTTAATGCCGAGGCGGAAACCGATCGGATTAATTTTCTGGCCCATTATGCAGCCTCCCTTTTTCCTCGACTTCGCGAACGACGATCGTCAGATGCGAGAAAGGCTTCTCGATCCGCGATGCACGGCCGCGGCCACGAGCGTGGAAACGCTTCATCACGATCGACTTGCCTACATAGGCTTCCGAAACGATCAACGCGTCAACGTCGAGGTCATGGTTGTTTTCGGCATTGGCGATTGCAGACTCGAGGGTCTTCTTCACCGTGCCGGCGATGCGCTTGCGCGAGAACTCGAGTTCTGCAAGCGCGCGTTCGACCTTCTTACCGCGGATCATGGCGGCAACGAGGTTCAGCTTCTGGGGGCTGACGCGGAGCGTGCGCGCAACTGCCTGCGCCTCGTTATCCTTCAGCCGGCGTTCGGTCTTAGCCTTCGCCATGATTACTTCCTCTTCGCCTTCTTGTCCGCGCCGTGACCGTAATAGGTACGGGTGGGAGCGAATTCACCGAACTTGTGTCCGACCATGTCTTCGTTGACGCTGACCGGAATGTGCTTCGAGCCGTTGTAGACGCCAAACGTCAGACCAACGAACTGCGGCAGGATGGTGGACCGACGGGTCCACATCTTGATTACTTCACTCCGTCCGCCTTCGCGCACCTTCTCAGCCTTCTTGAGAAGATAGCCGTCAACAAACGGACCTTTCCATACTGAACGAGCCATTAGTGACTTCCTCTCTTACTTCTTGCGCTGGTGGCGCGAACGCATGATGAACTTGTCCGTGGACTTGTTCGAACGGGTGCGCTTGCCCTTGGTCGGCTTGCCCCACGGCGAGACCGGATGACGGCCACCCGAGGTGCGGCCTTCACCACCGCCGTGCGGATGGTCGACCGGGTTCATGACAACGCCGCGGTTATGCGGACGCTTGCCACGCCAGACGGTACGACCGGCCTTGCCGTCGTTGATGTTGCCGTGATCCGGGTTGGAAACCGCACCGATCGAAGCCAGGCAGGAGCCCGGTACGAGGCGCTGTTCGCCGGAGTTGAGACGCAGGATCGCCATGCCGGCATCGCGGCCGACGAGCTGAACGTAGGTACCTGCCGAACGAGCGATCTGACCGCCTTTGCCCGGCTTCATTTCGACGTTGTGCACGATCGAACCGACCGGGATATACTGCAGCGGCATGGTGTTGCCGGGCTTGACGTCGACGGCCTTGTCGGAAGCGATCACCTTGTCGCCGGCAGCGAGACGCTGCGGAGCCAGGATGTAGGCCTGCTCACCGTCGGTATAGGTGACGAGAGCGATGAACGCGGTACGGTTCGGGTCGTATTCCAGACGCTCGACCGTGCCTTCTACGTCGAACTTGCGACGCTTGAAGTCGATCAGGCGATAGGTCCGCTTGTGACCGCCGCCGATAAAGCGTGCGGTGATGCGGCCGAAGTTGTTGCGGCCGCCGCTCTTGGAGAGACCCTCGGTGAGCGTCTTGAGGGGCTTGCCCTTCCAGAGGCCGGACCGGTCGGCGATAACCAGCTGACGCTGGCTCGGGGTCGTCGGGTTGTAGCTTTTCAATGCCATTATCTTATACCTCAGAGACCGGTGGAGACGTCGATCGTCTGACCTTCGGCCAGGGTGACGACAGCCTTCTTGACGTCCTTCTGCTTGCCGATGAAGCCGCGGAACCGCTTCACCTTGCCCTTGCGGACAAGCGTGTTGACGGCCGTGACCTTCACGCCGAACAGCGCCTCGACGGCAGCCTTGATTTCCGGCTTGGAAGCAGTCTTGGCAACGTTGAAGACGACCTGGTTCTGCTCGGATACCAGCGTCGACTTTTCGGTGATCGAGGAGATACGATCACATCATAGTGGCGAATGTCGGTCACTTGAAACGCTCCTCTAGAGCTTCCACCGCAGCCTTGGAAAGCACCAGCTTGCCGCGACGCAGGATGTCGTAAACATTGATGCCCTGAACCGGCAGAACATCGACGTTCGGGATGTTCTGGGCTGCGAGCTTGAAGTTGCTGTCGAGGCTCAACGCCGCCGATGAACAACACGTTGGTGAGGCCGAGCGAGGCGAAAGAACCGGCAAGCGCCTTGGTCTTTGCTTCGGCGGCAACCAGGTTATCGACGATGATGATGTCTTCAGCCCTCATCTTTGCAGAGAGGGCGTGACGAAGAGCCAGCGCGCGAACCTTCTTGGGAAGGTCATGCTCGTGGCTGCGGACGACCGGGCCGTGAGCCTTGCCACCGCCGCGGAACTGCGGAGCGCGAGCCGAATGGTGACGAGCGCGGCCCGTACCCTTCTGCTTGTACATCTTGGCACCGGTGCGGGAGACTTCAGCACGACCCTTGGTCTTGTGCGTGCCCTGCTGCTTCTTGGCGAGCTGCCAACGAACCATACGGGCCAGAATGTCTTCGCGGGGATCGAGGCCGAAAATCTCGTCCGACAGGGCTACCTTGCCGGCGTCTTTTCCCTCGAGGGTCTTGACGTTATATTCCATGTGCTTGGCTCCCTTACTTCGCGGCCGACTTGATGGCATCGCGAACGACGATCCAAGCGCCCTTGGAGCCGGGAACGGCACCCTTGACGAGGATCAGGCCACGGTTCTCGTCGGTCGAAACGACTTCGAGGTTCTGGGTGGTGATGCGCGTCTGGCCCATGTGACCAGCCATGCGCTTGCCCTTCCAGACCTTGCCCGGATCCTGGTTGTTACCAGTCGAACCATGCGAACGGTGCGAAACGGATACACCGTGCGTGGCGCGAAGACCACCGAAGTTATGGCGCTTCATGGCGCCGGCGAAACCCTTACCGATCGAGGTACCGGTGACGTCCACCAGCTGACCCGCCGTGAAGTGACCTGCCGTCAGCTCGGTGCCGACGTCGATCATGTTGTCTTCGGAAACGCGGAACTCGACGAGCTTCGCCTTCGGCTCGACTTCGGCGACGGCGAAATGGCCGCGCAGCGCCTTGGTCGTGTTCTTTACCTTGGCCGTGCCGGCACCCAGCTGAACGGCAGTGTAGCCATTCTTCTCGACGGTGCGCTGAGCCACGACCTGGCAGTTTTCCAGCCGCAATACGGTTACGGGGACATGCTCGCCTGCGTCGTTATAGACGCGCGTCATTCCCACCTTCTGTGCAATTACACCTGAACGCATCGGTTCAATCCTTCTCACTCAGCCCGAGACAGACGTCTCAGAGCTTGATCTCAACATCGACACCAGCGGCGAGGTCGAGCTTCATCAGCGCGTCCACCGTCTGCGGTGTCGGGTCAACGATATCGAGAAGGCGCTTATGCGTGCGCATCTCGAACTGCTCGCGGCTCTTCTTGTCGATGTGGGGGACCGGTTAACCGTAAACTTCTCGATGCGGGTCGGAAGCGGAACGGGGCCCCGGACGCTTGCGCCGGTGCGCTTCGCCGTCGACGCGATCTCACGCGTCGACGCGTCGAGAATGCGGTGATCGAACGCCTTCAGGCGAATGCGGATATTTTGGCCGTTCATTCGACGTTATCCTTGTTGTCTGTTTAGCCACGTGCCAACTCGATAGGGCACGGGTTGCTCTTTCTTACCTTAAGGCGGACCACCGGTGTCAAAGATCGAAGGGGACACCGAGGATACGGCGTCCCTTTCCAGTCTTCGGGCCTTCGGCCCACCTTGTCTGTTCATTGCCGCCTCGAACCCGAAGCAGCGCGCAAATCACGCTCGCGCGCCATTTGCTACATTTTTGTGTCATACGCAAGCGGCCAAGGCCGCTTGCGTTAAAACTTACTCGATGATCGAAGCGACGATGCCGGCGCCGACGGTGCGGCCGCCTTCGCGGATTGCGAAGCGCAGCTTTTCTTCCATCGCGATCGGAACGATCAGCTCGACGACAACCGTGACGTTATCGCCAGGCATGACCATTTCCGTGCCTTCCGGAAGCGTCACGATGCCCGTCACGTCCGTCGTGCGGAAGTAGAACTGCGGACGGTAGTTCGTGAAGAACGGCGTATGACGGCCGCCTTCTTCCTTCGTCAGGATGTAGGCTTCGGCATTGAACTTCTTGTGCGGCTTGACCGAACCCGGCTTGCACAGGATCTGGCCACGCTCGACGCCGTCACGGTTCACGCCGCGAACCAGAGCGCCGATGTTGTCGCCGGCCTGGCCCTGGTCGAGCAGCTTGCGGAACATTTCAACGCCGGTCACAGTCGTCTTCGAGGTCGGGCGGATGCCGACGATCTCGACTTCTTCGCCAACCTTGACGATGCCACGCTCGACGCGGCCGGTCACGACCGTACCACGACCCGAGATCGAGAACACGTCTTCGATCGGCATCAGGAACGGCAGGTTGATCGGACGCTCAGGCGTCGGGATGTAGCTGTCGGCAGCGGCCATCAGCTCGCGGATCAGATCTTCGCCGATCTTCTTGTCCGATCTTCGAGAGCGGCCAGAGCCGAACCCTTGACGATCGGAATGTCGTCGCCCGGGAAGTCGTAGGACGACAGAAGTTCGCGCACTTCCAGCTCGACGAGCTCGAGAAGCTCGGCGTCATCGACCTGGTCAACCTTGTTCAGGAACACCACGATCGCCGGAACGCCGACCTGACGGGCGAGCAGGATGTGCTCGCGGGTCTGCGGCATCGGGCCGTCGGCAGCCGAGCAAACCAGGATCGCGCCGTCCATCTGCGCTGCACCGGTGATCATGTTCTTGACGTAGTCGGCGTGGCCGGGGCAGTCGGCGTGGGCGTAGTGGCGGGCCGGCGTCTCATATTCGACGTGTGCCGTCGAAATGGTGATGCCGCGCGCCTTCTCTTCAGGAGCCGCGTCGATCTGGTCGTAGGCCTTGTATTCGCCGAAGTACTTCGTGATCGCGGCCGTCAGCGACGTCTTGCCGTGGTCAACGTGACCGATCGTGCCAATGTTGACGTGCGGCTTGTTGCGCTCAAACTTGCTCTTTGCCATTTCCGGCTCTCCGTTCTTATCCCCGTCAGGGGTTATTCTCTAATTTGATTGGGCGGGGTTACCCCGGTCACTTCTGACCGGAGTACTTTGCCTGAATTTCGGTTGCGACGTTGTTCGGAACCGGTGCGTAGTGATCGAAGGTCATCGAGTACTGAGCACGGCCCTGCGACATGGAGCGCAGGTTGTCGGCGTACTTGAACATGTTCGCCAGCGGCACGTGGGCGTTGATCACGACGGCGATGCCGCGCGATTCCTGGCCCTGGATCTGGCCGCGACGGGAGTTCAGGTCACCGATAACGTCACCGACATAGTCTTCCGGAGTGACGACTTCGACCTTCATCATCGGCTCGAGGAGCTGAGCGCCGGCCTTCTTTGCGGCTTCACGGAAGCACGCGCGGGAGGCGATTTCGAACGCCAGAACAGACGAGTCGGCGTCGTGGAAGGCGCCGTCGATGAGGGTCGCCTTGACGCCCAGCATCGGGAAGCCAGCCAGCGGACCGGAGGACAGAACGCTTTCGATGCCCTTCTGAACGCCCGGGATGTATTCCTTCGGAACAGAACCGCCAACGATCTTGGATTCGAACTTGAAGTCGTCGCCTTCCGGGTTCGGTTCGAAGACGATCTTGACGCGCGCGAACTGGCCGGTACCACCGGACTGCTTCTTGTGCGTGTAGTCTTCTTCGTGCTGGCGCGTGATGGTTTCGCGGTAAGCAACCTGCGGCGCACCGACGTTTGCTTCAACCTTGAACTCACGACGCATGCGGTCGACAATGATGTCGAGGTGCAGTTCACCCATGCCGGCGATGATCGTCTGACCCGATTCCTGGTCCGTCTTCACGCGGAAGGACGGATCTTCGGCAGCCAGGCGGTTGAGCGCGAGGCCCATCTTTTCCTGGTCGCCCTTGGACTTCGGCTCGATGGCGATCTGGATGACCGGCTCGGGGAATTCCATGCGCTCGAGGATGACCGGCTTCAAGGGATCGCAAAGCGTGTCGCCCGTGGTGGTTTCCTTGAGGCCTGCGAGAGCCACGATGTCGCCTGCAAAGGCTTCTTCGATGTCTTCACGCGAGTTGGAATGCATCTGCAGCATACGGCCGACACGCTCGCGCTTGTCCTTGACCGTGTTCATGACCGACGAACCCTTTTCGAGCTTGCCGGAATAGATGCGGGCGAAGGTGAGCGAACCGACGAAGGGGTCGTTCATGATCTTGAACGCGAGCATCGAAAGCGGCTCGGCGTCGTCAGCATGGCGTTCGATTTCGGCTTCGGTCTTGAAGTCGATACCCTTGATCGCCGGGATGTCGAGCGGCGACGGCAGGTATTCGACAACGGCGTCGAGCAGCGGCTGAACGCCCTTGTTCTTGAAGGCGGTACCGCAGAACATCGGATGGAACTTGACGTCGATCGTGCCACGGCGAACCAGGGCGCGGATCTTGTCATTGTCCGGCATGATGCCGTTCAGATAGTCTTCCATCGCCTGTTCGTCGACTTCGACAATCTGCTCGATCATCTTTTCGCGATATTCCTCGGCCTTTTCCTTCAGGTCTTCCGGAATTTCGACGACGTCCCACTGGGCGCCGAGCGATTCATCGCGCCAGACGAGGGCGTTCATCTCGACCAGGTCGACAACGCCCTTGAACTCGGTTTCCGCGCCGATCGGCAACTGCATGACGACAGCGATCGCGCCCAGACGGGTCTTGATCATTTCGACGGAGCGATAAAAATCGGCGCCGGTCTTGTCCATCTTGTTGCAGAAGATCATCCGCGGAACGTTGTACTTCTCAGCCTGGCGCCAGACGGTTTCCGTCTGCGGCTCTACGCCCGCGTTGGCATCGAGAAGGGCAATCGCACCGTCGAGCACGCGCAGCGAACGTTCGACTTCGATGGTGAAGTCGGCGTGGCCGGGGGTGTCGATGATGTTGAAGCGACGCATCTTGCCGTCACGACCCTTCCAGTAGGTCGTGGTCGCAGCGGAGGTGATCGTGATGCCACGCTCCTGCTCCTGCTCCATCCAGTCCATCGTGGCTGCGCCATCGTGAACTTCGCCGATCTTGTGCGACTTGCCGGTGTAATAAAGGATACGCTCGGTGGTCGTGGTCTTGCCGGCGTCGATATGCGCCATGATACCGAAATTGCGGTAGTCTTCGATTTTATATTCGCGAGCCATAGGACTGCCTTTCGAAATTCGATCGGGTGAAGATTACCAACGGTAATGCGAGAATGCGCGGTTGGCGTCGGCCATCTTGTGCGTGTCTTCACGCTTCTTGACGGCGCTGCCACGGTTGTTCGCAGCATCCATAAGTTCACCGGAAAGGCGATCGACCATGGTGGTCTCGTTACGCTTGCGGGCAGCGGCGATCACCCAACGGATCGCAAGAGCCTGACGGCGCTCGGGACGGACATCGACCGGAACCTGGTAGGTCGCACCACCAACGCGGCGCGAGCGCACTTCGACATGCGGAGCGACGTTGTCGAGCGCCGAATGGAAGATACCCAGCGGGTCAGCCTTGGCCTTGCCCTGCACGACGTCGAACGCGCCGTAAACGATGTTTTCAGCCACGGACTTCTTGCCGTGGAGCATGATCGCATTCATGAACTTCGTGACGACCAGATCGCCGAACTTCGGGTCCGGATTGATCTCACGCTTCTCTGCACTATGGCGTCGGGACATACTTCTCGTCTCTCAATTGTTGCGGGCGCTTTACCACGCGGAGAACCTCGCGCAGCGCCGGATAATCAGAATTCCGAATTACTTCGGACGCTTCGCACCGTACTTCGAACGGCGCTGCTTGCGGTTCTTGACGCCCTGGGTGTCGAGAACGCCGCGGATGATGTGGTAGCGAACGCCCGGCAAGTCCTTGACGCGGCCGCCGCGGATCATCACGACGGAGTGTTCCTGCAGGTTGTGGCCTTCACCCGGGATATAGCCGATGACTTCGAAGCCGTTGGTCAGGCGATCTTGGCGACCTTACGCAGAGCCGAGTTCGGCTTCTTCGGAGTCGTCGTGTAAACGCGGGTGCAAACACCGCGCTTCTGGGGATTTTCCTGCAGAGCAGGAACCTTGTTACGCTTTACGTTCGCCTGGCGAGGCTTGCGGATCAGCTGGTTTACGGTAGGCATTCAACCATCCCTTACGTTTTTCAGTACCCTTTCGGGCCGATCTGATGCCGTTTCCGGCGGCGGCACACACATTTCCTCATGCGCAAAACGTGGCCCGATCCGCTTTTCCGGATGGACCACAGAAAGCAGAGGACGCATTCCTCATGCGTCGTGCGTGCAGCATTCGTATCTTCAACGTGCGTATGGAACCGTGTCTGAGGCATACTCCGGAACGAGTCGTTCCGAACGGGCAAGCCTCACATCGCTTCCGATGCGGGGCGTGTACTGTTTTCCCCCTGCCCGTCAAGACCGAATCCTAATTTATTGCCCCGAACCCTTGGTTTCAGGGCCAAATGGAGGGTTTTGGGGCAGTGTTCGATGAATTATGACACGTCCTCACGGATAATGTTTGGGAATCATCGCCGATCGCACTAAAGAGTGCGGGAACCTTCCGTTCCGGCTCGTCTTCGGACGACACCAGGGAATCGCTTGCGGAGATAACCATGATCGGCACACCCGACAACGACAACAACCTCGATGGACCGATGGTCTTCATCATCATCGGCAAGGGCTATGAGACGAAGGGCGGCGAAGGCATCGAGCTGCATATCATGCTGCGCGCGCCGGACGACGATTCTGCCGTTCGCGAGGCGCTCAATGCGCTCTCCGAAGAGGGCTTCCTCGAGGCCGACCTCGACCAGATCGGCGTCCTGACCGACGAACCCACCGAGGAACCGCACGCCTCCGCCTATCAGGGTGCGCTCGAAGGCGAAGTGGCGATCATCCGCTTCGAGTAGTCGCGATCGACGAAGAGGCGCGGCGGCCCTCGCCGCCCGCCCGACGGCGGCCGCGAGGGTGCGGATCTACTCCAGCTTATCTCTTCTCCCCTCCATCGGCCGCAACGCATTCGCGTTCCGCCAAAGGATGTACGAAGCCGCCGCGCTATCCCGGCGGCTTTTTTGATGCCCGTTCCCCTCGCCGCCCGAAACGAAAAAACCGCCCGGATCGCTCCGGGCGGTTTTTGATGTTCAATCGCGGCAGCCGGATTATTCGGCGGCCGGAGCCTTTTCGCCGGCGAGGTCCTGGAGCATCGGGGTGGCGGACGAAGCGCCCGAACCCTTCTTGCGTTCTTCCAGGATGAGCTCGTCGCGCGAGGTGGCGATACGGCGGATCTGGGTCATGGTGCCGCCGGTACCGGCCGGGATGAGACGGCCGACGATGACGTTTTCCTTCAGGCCCTGCAGCGTGTCGGTCTTGCCGGCGATCGCGGCTTCCGTCAGCACCTTGGTCGTTTCCTGGAAGGAAGCGGCCGAGATGAAGGACGGGGTCTGCAGCGACGCCTTGGT
Source organism: Neorhizobium sp. EC2-8 (assembly GCA_045291535.1). Lineage (GTDB taxonomy): Bacteria > Pseudomonadota > Alphaproteobacteria > Rhizobiales > Rhizobiaceae > Neorhizobium. The sequence continues at coordinate 1,501,175 of CP147996.1, forward strand.
GATGCCGAGCAGAACCGGTTCGCCGTAAGCGGGCTTCTTGCCTTCTTCGGCAAGACGCTCGTTGGCTTCGTCCAGTTCGATCCGGTCGGCATTGTCACCGACGATATACTGGCTGTCGCCGGAATCGGTGATCTCGACCTTCTGCAGCATCTGACGGACAATCACCTCGATGTGCTTGTCGTTGATGACAACGCCCTGCAGGCGGTAGACTTCCTGGATTTCGTTGACCAGGTAGGAAGCGAGTGCTTCCACGCCCTTGATCGCCAGGATGTCGTGCGGCGCAGGATTGCCGTCGAGGATGTAGTCGCCCTTTTCGATGTAGTCGCCTTCCTGAAGATGGAAGGGCTTGCCCTTCGGGATCAGGTATTCGACCGGTTCGACACCGTCTTCCGCCGGCTCGATCATGACGCGACGCTTGTTCTTGTAGTCGCGGCCGAGGCGGATCGTACCATCGATCTCAGCGATGATGGCGTGATCCTTCGGACGACGGGCTTCGAAAAGCTCGGCGACGCGCGGCAGACCACCGGTGATGTCCTTGGTCTTGGCGCTTTCCAGCGGTACACGGGCGAGAACGTCGCCCTGGCTGACCTTCTGACCCGGCTCGACCGACAGGATGGCATCGACCGACAGGTTGAAGCGGGCTTCACCGCCGCGGGCCAGCTTCATGATGCTGCCCGAAGCGTCCTTGATGACGATTGCCGGCTTCAGGTCGATGCCGCGCGGCGTCGAACGCCAGTCGATGACCTGACGCTTGGTGATGCCGGTGGATTCGTCGGTCGATTCCGAAACCGAGATCGAATCGACCACGTCTTCGAACTGAACCGTACCTTCGACTTCCGTCATCATCGGGCGTGTGTAGGGATCCCACTCCGCCAGACGCTGACCGCGACGTACCTTGTCGTTGTCGTCCACGAACAGCTTCGAACCGTAAGCGACGCGCTGCGAGGAACGTTCGACGCCGCGCTCGTCAAGAATGGTGACCGCCATGTTGCGGCCCATCGCGACGAGAACGCCTTCGGAGTTCCGCAGCATGTTGCGGTTCTTGATCTGGATCGTGCCTTCGTAGGACGCTTCCAGGAACGACTGGTCGACCACGTTAGCCGTACCGCCCAAGTGGAAGGTACGCATGGTGAGCTGGGTTCCCGGCTCGCCGATCGACTGAGCAGCGATGACGCCGACGGCTTCGCCCATGTTGACCGGCGTACCACGGGCCAGATCTCGGCCGTAGCAGACCGAGCAGACGCCCGTCTGGACTTCGCAGGTCAGTGCCGAACGGATACGGATCGACTGGATACCAGCCTTTTCGATCTCTATGACATCCGGTTCGAGGATCATCTTGCCGGCATCGACGATGCGGACACCCGTGACCGGGTGATCGATATCGTCGAGTGCGGTACGGCCCAGAACACGAGCGCCGATGGAAGCCACGACCTGGCCGGCGTCAACGATCGCCGTCATGGTGAGGCCGCTCTCGGTGCCGCAATCGACCAGGTTGACGATGCAATCCTGGGCGACGTCGAGACGACGGGTCAGGTAACCGGAGTTCGCGGTCTTCAAGGCGGTGTCTGCGAGACCCTTACGGGCACCGTGGGTCGAGTTGAAGTACTCGTTAACGGTCAGGCCTTCCTTGAAGTTCGAGATGATCGGCGTTTCGATGATCTCGCCCGACGGCTTGGCCATCAGGCCACGCATGCCGCCCAGCTGGCGCATCTGGTTCGGAGAACCACGGGCACCCGAGTGCGACATCATGTAGATGGCGTTCATCTGCTTCTGGCGGCCGGTTTCCGGATCGAACTCGACGGCCTTAATGCGGGCCATCATGTCTTCGGCAACCTTTTCGGTCGCCTTGCCCCAGGCATCGACGACCTTGTTGTACTTTTCGCCCTGAGTGATCAGGCCGTCATTGTACTGCTGCTCGTATTCCTTGACCAGGGATTCGGTATCACCGACGATCTTCGCCTTGGTTTCCGGGATGATCATGTCGTCCTTGCCGAACGAAATGCCGGCCTTGCACGCATGCGTGAAGCCGAGCTGCATGATCCGGTCGCAGAAGATCACCGTGTCCTTCTGACCGCAGTGACGATAGACCGTGTCGATCATCTTGGAGATGTTCTTCTTGGTCATTTCCTGGTTGCAGGTCTCGAACGGCACGTTGACGTTCTTCGGCAGAAGTTCGCCGATGATCATGCGGCCGGGGTCGTTTCATAGATCTTCGAGACCAGCTTGCCGTCGGCATCCATGGTCTTGAAGCGACCGCGGATCTTGGCATGCAGGGTGACGACCTTGTTCTCCAGCGCATGGTGCAGTTCGCCCATGTCGGAGAAGGCCATGCCTTCACCCGGCTCGTTCTGATTCATGATAGCCAGATAGTAGAGGCCGAGAACCATGTCCTGCGACGGAACGATGATCGGTGCGCCGTTCGCCGGGTGCAGGATGTTGTTCGTCGGACATCATCAGCACGCGGGCTTCGAGTGGGCTTCGAGCGACAGCGGCACGTGAACGGCCATCTGGTCGCCGTCGAAGTCGGCGTTGAAGGCCGTGCAGACGAGCGGGTGCAGCTGGATCGCCTTGCCTTCGACCAGGATCGGTTCGAAGGCCTGGATGCCCAGGCGGTGCAGCGTCGGTGCGCGGTTCAACAGAACCGGATGCTCGCGGATGACCTCGTCGAGGATATCCCAGACTTCCGGCTTTTCCTTTTCAACCAGCTTCTTGGCCTGCTTGACGGTCGAGGAGTAACCCTTGGCGTCGAGGCGGGCGTAGATGAACGGCTTGAACAGTTCGAGCGCCATCTTCTTCGGCAGGCCGCACTGGTGCAGCTTCAGTTCCGGACCGGTCACGATGACCGAACGGCCGGAATAATCGACGCGCTTGCCGAGCAGGTTCTGGCGGAAGCGGCCCTGCTTGCCCTTCAGCATGTCGGAGAGCGACTTCAGCGGACGCTTGTTGGCGCCGGTGATGACGCGGCCACGACGGCCGTTGTCGAACAGCGCGTCCACAGATTCCTGCAGCATACGCTTTTCGTTACGGATGATGATGCCAGGCGCACGAAGCTCGATCAGGCGCTTCAGACGGTTGTTACGGTTGATGACGCGGCGATAGAGATCGTTCAGGTCGGACGTCGCGAAACGGCCGCCGTCGAGCGGAACCAGCGGACGCAGGTCCGGCGGGATCACGGGCACGACCTTCATGATCATCCATTCCGGGCGGTTGCCGGATTCCATGAAGTTCTCGACGATCTTCAGGCGCTTCATCAGCTTCTTCTGCTTCAGATCCGACGTGGTGTCGGCCAGTTCCGAACGCAGGTCACCGGCGATCTTTTCGAGATTCATCGACGCGAGCATCTCATAGATGGCCTCGGCGCCGATCATCGCCGTGAACTGATCTTCGCCGAACTCGTCGGCGGCGATCATGTATTCTTCTTCGGAAAGAAGCTGGTTTTCCTTGAGCGAGGTGAGACCCGGCTCAGTGACGATGTAGTTCTCGAAATAGAGAACGCGCTCGACATCCTTCAGCGTCATGTCGAGAAGGGTCGAGATGCGCGACGGAAGCGACTTCAGGAACCAGATATGGGCAACGGGAGCGGCGAGCTCGATATGGCCCATGCGCTCACGGCGAACGCGCGACAGCGTGACTTCGACGCCGCACTTTTCGCAGATGATGCCCTTGTACTTCATGCGCTTGTACTTGCCGCACAGGCACTCATAGTCCTTGATCGGCCCGAAGATGCGCGCGCAGAAGAGGCCGTCGCGTTCCGGCTTGAAGGTACGGTAGTTGATGGTCTCCGGCTTTTTGATCTCGCCGTAGGACCAGGAGAGAATCTTCTCCGGAGACGCGATCGAGATACGGATCGAGTCGAAGTGCTGTGCAGGCACCTGCGGATTGAAAAGATTCATGACCTCTTGGTTCATGCCTATCTCCTTTAGGGGCGGAAGCCCTCAGCTGGCGATCGATACGGTCCAAATTCCCGGGAAGGACCGTTCGATGCTCTAAAACAGTATTAGCCGCGAAATGCGGCAAAATCCCCCTGCCCTTCGGTGGGAACCGGAGGCGGGAGTGGCGCGCGCCCATTCCTGGCGCGCGCCGGCTTTGTTCTTATTCGGCTGCGTCCGGCAGCTGACCTGCATTGGCCTCATCGAGCTTCGAGTTCTCGAGCTCGACGGACAGGCCGAGAGAGCGCATTTCCTTGACGAGAACGTTGAAGCTCTCCGGAATGCCCGCCTCGAACGTGTCGTCGCCGCGCACGATCGCTTCGTAGACCTTGGTACGGCCGGCCACGTCGTCCGACTTCACGGTCAGCATTTCCTGCAGGGTGTAGGCGGCGCCGTAGGCTTCGAGAGCCCAGACTTCCATTTCCCCGAAGCGCTGGCCGCCGAACTGCGCCTTGCCACCGAGCGGCTGCTGGGTGACGAGCGAGTACGGACCAATCGAACGCGCATGGATCTTGTCATCGACAAGGTGGTTCAGCTTGATCATGTACATGTAGCCGACAGTCACCTTGCGGTCGAACTGTTCGCCGGTACGGCCGTCGTAGAGAACCGACTGACCGGACGGGTTGAGGCCCGCCTTGGTCAGCATCGCTGCGACGTCCGGCTCATGCGCGCCGTCGAAGACCGGTGTTGCAATCGACAGACCACGCTTGGACTGTTCGGCCAGACGAACGAGAGAGTCGTCGTCGAAGCTTGCAACTTCGGGATTGGCCTCGCTCTGATAGGCTTCCGTCAGCTCTTTCTTCAGGTCAGTGATGTCGTTCGACTTCCGGTACTCTTCGAGCATCGCTCCGATGCGCTTGCCCATGCCGGCGCAAGCCCAGGCCAGGTGCGTCTCGAGGATCTGACCGACGTTCATGCGCGAAGGCACGCCGAGCGGGTTCAGAACGATATCGACATGCGTGCCGTCTTCGAGGAACGGCATGTCCTCGACCGGTACGATGCGCGATACCACGCCCTTGTTACCGTGACGGCCGGCCATCTTGTCGCCCGGCTGGATCTTGCGCTTCACAGCGACGAAGACCTTGACCATCTTCATGACGCCCGGAGGCATTTCGTCGCCGCGCTGGACCTTTTCGACCTTGTCCATGAAGCGCTGTTCAAGGCGCGACTTGGATTCGTCGTACTGGCCACGCAGAGCTTCGATCTCGCCCTGAACCTTCTCGTCTTCGACTGCGAACATCCACCACTGCGAGCGGGGATATTCGGAAACGACGGCGTTGGAAAGTTCGACGCCCTTCTTGAAGCCCTTCGGACCGGCAACCGACGTCTGGCCGCGCAGCATGTCCATCAGACGGCCGTAGACGTTACGGTCGAGGATCGCCTGTTCGTCGTCGCGGTCCTTTGCGAGGCGTTCGATTTCCTCACGCTCGATCGCCATGGCGCGTTCGTCCTTCTCCACGCCGTGGCGGTTGAAGACGCGAACTTCGACGATCGTGCCGAACGTGCCCGGAGGCATGCGCATGGAGGTGTCGCGAACGTCGGAGGCCTTTTCACCGAAGATGGCGCGCAGGAGCTTTTCTTCCGGCGTCATCGGGCTTTCGCCCTTCGGGGTGATCTTGCCGACGAGGATGTCGCCCGGCTGTACTTCGGCGCCGATGTAGACGATGCCGGCTTCGTCGAGGTTCTTCAGCGCTTCTTCCGAAACGTTCGGAATGTCGCGGGTGATTTCTTCCGGACCAAGCTTGGTGTCGCGTGCCATCACTTCGAACTCTTCGATGTGGATGGACGTGAACACGTCGTCGGCAACGATACGCTCGGAGAGCAGGATCGAGTCTTCGTAGTTGTAGCCGTTCCAGGGCATGAACGCGACGAGCGCGTTGCGGCCGAGCGCAAGGTCACCGAGGTCCGTCGACGGACCGTCGGCGATGATGTCGCCCTTGTTCAGGATGTCACCGACGGACACCAGCGGACGCTGGTTGACGCAGGTGTTCTGGTTCGAACGCTGGAACTTCATCAGGCGATAGATATCGACGCCAGACTTCGACGGATCGAGGTCTTCGGTAGCGCGGATAACGATACGGGTCGCATCGACCTGGTCGACCACGCCGCCGCGGCGGGCAGCGATAGCGGCGCCGGAGTCACGGGCGACGACCGGTTCCATGCCGGTGCCGACGAACGGAGCTTCGGCACGGACCAGCGGCACGGCCTGACGCTGCATGTTCGAGCCCATGAGAGCGCGGTTGGCGTCGTCGTTTTCCAGGAACGGAATGAGCGCTGCTGCGACCGAAACCAGCTGCTTCGGCGAGACGTCCATCAGGTTGATGGTGTCGCGCGGGGACAGCATGACTTCGCCGGCATGACGGCAAACCACGAACTCTTCGACGAAGGCACCTTCCGGCGTCAGCTCGGAATTCGCCTGAGCGACGTAGTACTTGGCCTCTTCCATGGCGGAGAGGTAAAGCACTTCCTTGGTCACTACGCCGTCGATGATCTTGCGGTACGGGCTTTCGATGAAGCCGTACTTGTTGACGCGGGCGAAGGTTGCAAGCGAGTTGATCAGACCGATGTTCGGGCCTTCCGGCGTTTCGATCGGGCAGATACGGCCGTAGTGGGTCGGGTGAACGTCGCGGACTTCGAAGCCGGCGCGCTCGCGGGTCAGACCACCCGGGCCAAGTGCCGAAAGACGGCGCTTGTGGGTGATTTCCGAAAGCGGGTTCACCTGGTCCATGAACTGCGACAGCTGCGAGGAACCGAAGAATTCGCGAACCGCGGCAGCAGCCGGCTTCGCATTGATCAGGTCCTGCGGCATGACGGTGTCGATCTCGATCGACGACATGCGTTCCTTGATGGCGCGCTCCATGCGGAGCAGGCCGAGGCGATACTGATTTTCCATCAGTTCGCCGACGGAACGAACGCGGCGGTTGCCGAGGTTGTCGATGTCGTCGATTTCGCCCTTGCCGTCGCGCAGTTCGACCAGCATCCTGACCACAGCCAGGATGTCGTCCTTGCGCAGCGTGCGGACGGTGTCTGCGACTTCCAGGTCGAGACGCATGTTCATCTTGACGCGGCCAACGGCGGAGAGGTCGTAACGCTCCGCATCGAAGAACAGCGAGTTGAACATGGCTTCGGCCGATTCCATGGTCGGCGGTTCACCCGGACGCATGACGCGGTAGATGTCGAACAGAGCGTCCTGACGGTTCTCGTTCTTGTCGGCCGAAAGCGTGTTGCGGATATAGGCGCCGACATTGATATGGTCGATACCGAGAACCGGGATCTCGTCGAAACCTGCGTTCAGGATGATCGGCAGGGTCTTTTCGTCGATTTCGTCGCCGGCTTCGAGATAGATCTCGCCGGTTCCCATGTTGACGATGTCTTCAGCCAAGTAGTTGCCGTAGAGGTCGTCGTTGGAAGCCTTCAACGCCTTGAGGCCTTTGTCCGTCAGCTGACGGAGCAGGCGCGGGGTGAGCTTCTTGCCGGATTCGACGACGACTTCGCCGGTATCGGCATCGACCATGTCCGAAAGGGTCTTTGCACCCTTCAGGGTTTCCGGCTGGAACGGAATCCGCCAGCCATCGCCGTCGCGCTGATAGGACGACTTCGTGTAGAAGGTCGACAGGATTTCTTCGCCGTCCATGCCGAGCGCCATCAGCAGCGAGGTCACGGGGATCTTGCGGCGGCGGTCGATACGGGCGTAGACGATATCCTTGGCGTCGAATTCGATGTCGAGCCAGGAACCGCGATACGGAATGACGCGGGCTGCGAAGAGCAGCTTGCCGGAAGAGTGGCTCTTGCCCTTGTCATGGTCGAAGAAGACGCCCGGCGAACGGTGCATCTGGGACACGATCACGCGCTCGGTACCGTTCACGATGAACGTACCGTTGTCGGTCATGAGCGGCATGTCGCCCATATAGACCGACTGCTCCTTGATGTCCTTGATCGACTTTGCGCCCGTATCCTCGTCGATATCGAACACGATCAGGCGCAGCGTCACCTTCAGCGGCGCAGCGTAGGTCAGATCGCGCTGACGGCATTCTTCCACGTCGAACTTCGGCAGTTCGAATTCGTAGGACACGAATTCGAGCATGGAGGCGCCGGAAAAATCGGTGATCGGAAAAACCGACCGGAAGACAGCGTTCAGACCTTCGTCCGGACGGCCGCCCTTCGGCTCATCAACCATCAGGAACTGGTCATAGGATGCCTTCTGAACCTCGATGAGGTTCGGCATCTCCGTGACTTCGGGGATTTTTCCAAAAACTTGCGTACGCGCCTGCGACCATTAAAGGAAAGGGTCTGAGCCATCGTCGCTCCTTCAAACTTGCATCCGGGCCTGCAACGGACGGGGTTCGCTGGCCAGTCGATCCCGTCGATCATGGGTATTCTCAATCTCGTCCCACCTCTCGAACACGCCAGGCCGGATTGCCTTTTCGGTTCGATTCGGGACCATCCTCTTGAGAACCCATTACCCAAGAGCCGTTTTTGACGGTTCTTGGGTAATCAGTTCAAAGGAAGAATACCGGGAGAGGAGAAACCCCTCTCCCGGCTCATTCCGATATTACTTAACGTCGACCTTAGCGCCGGCGTCCTCAAGCTTCTTCTTGAGGTCAGCGGCTTCAGCCTTGTTGACGCCTTCCTTGACAGCCTTCGGAGCGGCTTCAACGAGATCCTTGGCTTCCTTGAGGCCCAGGCCGGTGATGGCGCGAACTTCCTTGATGACGTTGATCTTGTTGGCGCCGGCATCAGCGAGGATGACGTCGAATTCGGTCTTTTCTTCTTCAACAACAGCAGCAGCAGCGCCACCGCCAGCAGCGGCAACAGCTACCGGAGCAGCTGCAGATACGCCCCACTTCTCTTCGAGCAGCTTGGAAAGCTCAGCGGCTTCCAGAACGGTCAGAGCAGAGAGGTCTTCAACGATCTTTGCGAGATCAGCCATTTTATTAGTTCCTTATATTCGGTTCGAACTTGATTTGGGTATGAACAGCGAAAAACCGCCTTACGCGGCTTCCTCGTCCTTCTTGGCGTAGGCCGCGAACACGCGGGCAAGCTGACTTGCCGGTGCGGCGACAACCGTAGCAACGCGGGTGGCCGGGGCATTCAAGAGGCCCAGCAGCTTGCCGCGAAGCTCGTCCAGCGAAGGCAGGGTCGCAAGCGACTTGACCGCATCCGCAGTGAGCGTGGTTGCACCCATGGAACCACCCAGAACAATGATCTTGTCATTGGTCTTGGCGAAATCCATGACGACCTTCGGAGCCGTTACCGGGTCTTCGCTGAATGCGATCAGCGTCTGACCCTTGAAGAGATCTGACATCCCTTCCGACTCCGTACCCTGAAGAGCGATCTTGGCCAGACGGTTCTTCGCGACTTTGACGGTGCCGCCAGCAGCGCGCATCTTCGAACGAAAATCGTTCATCTGCGCAACTGTGACACCAGCATAGTGGGCCACGACAACCGAACCAGAAGCCTTGAAGACTTCGTTCAGGCTCCGTGACAAATTCGCGCTTTTCCGCTCTTTCCACTGTCTGTCTCCAGTTGACGGGACCGCAATCCTGCAGGCCCCATCGGGTTGCCTTTGCCTCAAGGGATCCCTTGTTAGGACCCCAAGCGACGCTTGAGGATCCTGTCCTCGCACTGTCGCCACAGGGGCTCCAGGCACAAGGCACACTAGGCTCGAACCGAACTTACAAGACGCAGAAACGCCTCAAAAATCTCGGGTCTTACCCGTCTCATGCAGGCAAAAGTGATTAAGGGATAACCACCTGCAATCTCGGACAGGAATTCCCAGGTTTCCCTGGGAAATTCCCGGCCCCGAAGGACCGGGAATTCATGCTGTCCGGAACCAGAAGGTTCCGGACTAAACTTTAGATCGTTACCGTCGACGGATCGATCTTGACGCCCGGACCCATGGTCGAGGAGATCGCTACGCGCTTGACGTAGTTGCCCTTGGCGCCAGCCGGCTTTGCCTTGATGACGGCGTCAGCGAAAGCCTTGATGTTCTCTTCGAGAGCCTTGGCTTCGAAGGAGGCCTTGCCGATACCGGCATGGATGATGCCAGCCTTCTCGACGCGGAACTCGACAGCACCGCCCTTGGAAGCCTTGACGGCGCCCGTAACGTCCATGGTGACGGTTCCGACCTTCGGGTTCGGCATCATGCCGCGCGGGCCGAGTACCTTACCGAGACGACCGACGAGCGGCATCATGTCCGGGGTGGCAATGCAACGATCGAAGTCGATCTTGCCGCCCTGGACGATTTCGACGAGGTCTTCGGCGCCGACGATGTCCGCACCGGCGGCCTTGGCTTCATCAGCCTTGGCGCCACGTGCGAAAACGGCAACGCGAACGTCACGGCCGGTGCCGTTCGGCAGGTTGACAACGCCGCGGACCATCTGGTCCGCATGACGCGGATCAACGCCAAGGTTCATGGAGATTTCGACGGTTTCGTCGAACTTCGCCGTGGCACGAACCTTCACCATCGAGATGGCTTCCGTCAGCGCGACCAGCTTGGTGGGGTCGGCGCCTTCGCGGATCTTCTGAATACGCTTTGCAAGCTTTGCCATGTTAAGCCACCACTTCCAGACCCATGGCGCGGGCAGAGCCCTCGATCATGGCCATTGCGCCTTCGATATCGGCAGCGTTGAGATCCTTCATCTTGGCTTCAGCGATCGTCTTGATCTGAGCCTTGGTCAGGGTGCCAGCCTTGGCGCCCTTGCCCGGGGTCTTGGAACCCGAAGTGATCTTCGCTTCCTTCTTCAGCCAGTAGCTGACCGGAGGCTGCTTCATCGCGAAGGTGAAGGACTTGTCCTGGAAATAGGTGATGACGACCGGGATCGGCATGCCCTTTTCCATTTCCTGCGTGGCAGCGTTGAACGCCTTGCAGAATTCCATGATGTTGATGCCGCGCTGACCAAGTGCAGGACCGATCGGCGGGGACGGATTGGCCGACCCTGCCTTCACCTGCAGCTTGAGCTGGCCCATAACTTTCTTAGCCATTTACTCTCTGCCTTTCGTAGAGACCGGTTTCCCGGCTCATTAAAGACCGGCTTCCCGGTCCGACATGCCGGCTTTCGCCGGCGGCTGCGGTTGCGTGGTTCGGTCAAAGCACCCGGCTAAGGCACCGTTCCTCCCACGCGGTTGCGGCAAACGCCGCACGAGGCCCGCTGAACAAACAGCAGGCCCCATTTCGAAACTCATCAGACCTTTTCGACCTGAGCATATTCCAGCTCGACCGGGGTCGCACGACCGAAGATCGACACCTCGACCTTGAGGCGCGAACGCTCTTCATCGACATCCTGAACGGTACCGTTGAAGGATGCGAAGGGACCGTCCGATACACGAACCTGCTCGCCGATCTCGAAGGTGATCGACGACTTCGGCCGCTCGACGCCTTCCTGGACCTGACCAAGGATGCGCTCGGCTTCGAAGTCCGGGATCGGAACCGGCTTGTTGTCGGAACCGAGGAAACCGGTGACCTTCGGGGTATTCTTGATCAGGTGATACGCCTCGTCGGTCAGGTTGGCCCGAACCATGACGTAACCCGGAAAGAACTTGCGCTCGGAATCGACCTTGCGGCCACGGCGCACCTCGACGACCTTCTCGGTCGGCACCAGGATCTTCTCGAACAAATGCTCAAGCCCCTTCTGGCGAGCCTTGTTCTCGATATCCTCGGCAACCTTCTTCTCAAAATTAGAATATGCGTGGACGATGTACCAACGCGCCGCCATCTTTATTCTCCAGAATCAAACGCTGACGTTCAGTACGAGACGTAGCAGCCAGCCCATAAGCTGGTCGGCAGCGAAGAAAAACAGTGCAGCGAACACAACCATAACCAGAACCATGGCCGTGGAGATCATGGTCTCGCGACGAGACGGCCAATGGATTTTCGTCGCTTCGGAGCGCACTTGGCGCAGAAACGTAACGGGATTGGTTTTGGATGCCATAGATTGTCCACGCAATTACGGCACGTAAAGCTGAACTCTCTCAGCCCCACGCACCGCGTGTCTGTTTTGACCTACATAAACACCCCTTCCCCTTTACACAAGAGGGAAAACAGTGTTCGATGAAATTTCGCCGTTTTGCACGGCGGCCATTTCCCGACAATTCCGCTGCGGATAATCTCGCGCCAATCATCTGGAACTGGCAGGGGCGGCCGGGCTTGAACCGACGACCTGCGGTTTTGGAGACCGCCGCTCTACCAACTGAGCTACACCCCTTCAACCCTGGCGAACCGTAAAACCGGAAACTCCGGTCTGCCGCCAACTGGCTAGGCGCTCCCTTTAAGGATGCGCCGCGCTTTGCAAGAGCATTTTTGAATATCGCGACCGTTCTACCTGAGCTTTCGGCCGGACCTGTCGGATGTGTCCGCAAAGCGCACCACAGAAAGCGCCGGCTCCGCGCCGCCGGCTAGAATTTCCTTGCCCGGCAGCTCGAGCCCGCCCGGCAACAGGCCGGAGGAATGGGGCTTTCGTTCGGGAGATACCGGCAGGCGTCGCCAGGAAAGGCGCGGCGGCCGCGCCACGTAAGCATCCGGCTCGTTGACCAGGCCGGCCGAGATACGGGCGATGATCCCCTCGATGCCGTGCTTGCGGCCTTCCTTGTGGTAGAAATTACCCTTCACCTGGATGCTGCCGGCAAGCGCCTTGATGAAATCGGCGAGCAATTGCGATCGATCGGCTCGGGACGGCGCCAGAAACTGTCGATGCCACCCTGATGGGTCAGGCCCGGCACGTCGTAGACTGCGGCGCCAACGGCGATCGTCGGGACCCCTGCCCGCAGGCTGTGCATCGCGGTCGTCGAGTTGACGACAATGGTACCGTGCGAATTGCGCAAGATGGTGGTCAAATCGCCCTTTTCTATGAAGACCACCCTGCCCTGAACCCGGTGACGCGTGGCAAGCCGCGCGACGACCTTGCGCCAGCCTTCCAGATCATTGTCGAGCGGATGCTGCTTGACGATCAGCCGGCTGTTTTCCGGCGCATAGCGGGCAAAGGACTGGATCGTCTGCTCCAGCATCTGGGAGAGATGCCGGTAAGGCGAATTGGCGCGGATCTGATAGTCGCTCTGGAGCTGAAGGGCGAGAAGGTAGTTCTTCTTGGATTTGTCGTCGAAGAAACCTTCCGGCAGGTCGTGCCGCGGCCGGAACATGCGCGGCAGCCAGGAGAGGTAATCGAACAGCGGATCGTAATACTTGTCGGACCGGTAGAACGGGAACATCGGCCGGCCGAAATAGGCGGCAAGATTATAGACGACCTCGTTCGTGGCCTCCTGGTTGAACGTATGGCCGAAATGCGCCTTGAGATCGGGAACGCCGACCTTGGCGGCGATCTGCCGGATATGTTCCGGGTCATTGGGGAAATGGGAGAACCGCCCCATGCCGTCCCGTTCCAGCGTGATCCAGTCCGGCCTCAGATAACCGAATTCCACCGCATGACAACGGACACCCAACTTGCGGGCGACATGCGCCGCCAGACGGTGATAGGGGAGCCGGTCGGCGTAATAGAGGACGTCGGTAAAGCCTTCGCGGCGGATCAGATCGGCCAGATAGCGCGGCCAGGCCCTGAGCGTGCCGCGATAATTGATGGCGCCCGCTTGCGCCAGTAAAGCTGGTCGCCGAAGGAGAAATTGACCCGCTTGGTTGCGATCCCCTGCGTTTCAAAGGCATCCGCCAGTTCGCGCCAGAATACCGATGGGGGTCCTTGCAGGAACAAGACTTTCGTCATGCGGAAACCAGTGCTGGTTGAGGCTCGGATCTTACAAAGGCAGTTTCAATTGCAAAATTTGTCGATAAGTATCGGCGGTATCTTTCAACAACGCAGCTTCCCTCGTCAATGCCAAACCCGACGCCCACGGCTTTTCCAACAGGTTGTGTGACATGAAAGCCCGCACGTTCCTGTTTCTCGAGGGGCCGGCCTCGCCGTTTCTCCGGCTACTGGCTGAAGCCGTTGAAAAGAAAGGCGCTTCCGTCCGTCATATTGGCCTGTGCCTTGGAGATATGGCGTTTTGGTGGCCGAGGAAGGGGACTTTTTCAGGGGCGCGCGAAAAATTGGCGTATGTATCTCAAAAGTTACATTCGCGATCACGACGTCACGGACATTGTGATGCTCGGCGATGGCCGCATCCCCCATGCGACGGCGGCCGAGATCGGCATGGAGGATGGAATTCGGGTCCACATCCTCGAACACGGCTATCTCCGGCCCGACTGGCTGACGATCGAGCCGGATGGCATGTCCGCCCATTCCCGTTTTCCCCGGGAACCCCATGCGATCGAGACCCTGGCTGCCGGCAGTCCCGCAGTCGCCGGCGGTGGTCTCTACCAGTCGAGCTTCCTCACCTATGCGCTTTACGATCTCGCCTACCACATTCCGAACGTGCTTTTCGGCTGGCTGGTCCATCCCCACTATCGGACGCACGGGCCGGTGCATCCCATGGTGGAATATGGCGGCTGGATCTGGAAAGCACTGACTGCCGCCAAGCGCCGGCGAGCGGCCGAAAAGGCAATTGCCGACTGCCTGTTACCCGGTACCAAAGGGGATGCGCGCTTCTTCCTGTTTCCGCTGCAGTTGCCGGGCGATTACCAGATCCGTAGCCAGTCACCGGGCGGAGACTTGTTTAAACTGGTGGATGCCGCGATCGCATCCTTCGCCCGGAATGCACCTCCCGGAAGCCGGCTGCTCTTCAAGGTGCACCCGATCGACAACGGCCTGTCCCGCTGGGCCACGCGAATAAGCGAAGCCGCCGAGCGCCATGGCGTCGGGACCTGTGTGTTCATCGCCGACGGCGGCAATACGGACGATCTGATCGGGAAATCGGCGGGCGTCGTCACCGTCAATTCGACGGTCGGGCTGACGGCGCTCGGCCTTGGCAAGCCGGTGATCACGCTCGGTGCCGCGATCTACGACGTGCCGGGTCTCACCTTCCAGGACAGCCTTGCGGCCTTCTGGCAGCGCCCAACGCCCCCGATGCGGATCTGTTCGACGCCTTCATGCGGGCGCTTGCGGCGACGATCCAGGTTCGCGGTGGCTTCATCGGCGGCCAGGCGATCCGCGCCGGTGTCGAGAACGTCGCCGAACGGCTCCTGGAACCTGAGGATCGGCTTCCCTCGCCTTCCGCAAGCCGCGCGGCAAAACGCATTTCCGTTACGAGAGCGAACTTTTCTCGACGGGCTGACTCCGGGTGAACCGCCGACTGACTCACGGTTATGTTCAAATAAAAAGGCCCCGCCGTTGCCGGCAGGGCCTTGTTCAATTCGGATATTGCTATCGATTACTCGATGATCGAAGCGACGATGCCGGCGCCGACGGTGCGGCCGCCTTCGCGGATTGCGAAGCGCAGCTTTTCTTCCATCGCGATCGGAACGATCGCTCGACGACAACCGTGACGTTATCGCCAGGCATGACCATTTCCGTGCCTTCCGGAAGCGTCACGATGCCCGTCACGTCCGTCGTGCGGAAGTAGAACTGCGGACGGTAGTTCGTGAAGAACGGCGTATGACGGCCGCCTTCTTCCTTCGTCAGGATGTAGGCTTCGGCATTGAACTTCTTGTGCGGCTTGACCGAACCCGGCTTGCACAGGATCTGGCCACGCTCGACGCCGTCACGGTTCACGCCGCGAACCAGAGCGCCGATGTTGTCGCCGGCCTGGCCCTGGTCGAGCAGCTTGCGGAACATTTCAACGCCGGTCACAGTCGTCTTCGAGGTCGGGCGGATGCCGACGATCTCGACTTCTTCGCCAACCTTGACGATGCCACGCTCGACGCGGCCGGTCACGACCGTACCACGACCCGAGATCGAGAACACGTCTTCGATCGGCATCAGGAACGGCAGGTTGATCGGACGCTCAGGCGTCGGGATGTAGCTGCGACAGCGGCCATCAGCTCGCGGATCGAATCTTCGCCGATCTTCTTGTCCGAATCTTCGAGAGCGGCCAGAGCCGAACCCTTGACGATCGGAATGTCGTCGCCCGGGAAGTCGTAGGACGACAGAAGTTCGCGCACTTCCAGCTCGACGAGCTCGAGAAGCTCGGCGTCATCGACCTGGTCAACCTTGTTCAGGAACACCACGATCGCCGGAACGCCGACCTGACGGGCGAGCAGGATGTGCTCGCGGGTCTGCGGCATCGGGCCGTCGGCAGCCGAGCAAACCAGGATCGCGCCGTCCATCTGCGCTGCACCGGTGATCATGTTCTTGACGTAGTCGGCGTGGCCGGGGCAGTCGGCGTGGGCGTAGTGGCGGGCCGGCGTCTCATATTCGACGTGCGCCGTCGAAATGGTGATGCCGCGCGCCTTCTCTTCAGGAGCCGCGTCGATCTGGTCGTAGGCCTTGTATTCGCCGAAGTACTTCGTGATCGCGGCCGTCAGCGACGTCTTGCCGTGGTCAACGTGACCGATCGTGCCAATGTTGACGTGCGGCTTGTTGCGCTCAAACTTGCTCTTTGCCATTGAATGCTTCCTGTGAACATAAGGGTGGACCCGGCGACCGGGTTTGGTGTCGCCGTTTAAGGCTTTCCACTAGAATGCGCAAGACATAATTACGACGCGCGCCGGGACAAGGGGAGCGGGCGAAATCGCGCGGAAATTGCTCGCACACAGCGCGGCTCCAGCGCATGTCTGCCTGCGGGACGGTGCCATTCCGTGACAGCCGCAAAACAAAGGGCCGGCCGTCATCCCTGAAGCGGGAGACGACCGGCCCCTGTCGTTCTCGAGCGCCGGAGCGGCTCTTACTTCGCCGGCTTCAGCGAGTTGATGAGCGCCAGCAGTTCAGGACCGTGTTTTTCCTGTTCGCCCTTGGTGCCCCAATAGGTGATGACGAGGAGCTTGTCCGGCTTCGGCGCGACGAGCGAGACGCCGATCGAGACGGCGCCGTCCTTGTCCTTGCCGCTCCAGTCCAGATTGATCATCTTCATGCCGTTGAACGTGTCTTCGGACTGCTTCTGGGTAGCCGGATCGACCGTAACGCCGTTCTCGCCGAGGAAGGAGAACACGTCTTCGATGACCTTGTCGGTGGTTCCCTCGGTCGCGACATCGATCGACAGATAGATCGCATCGTCGTCGGAATTGGCCTGGATGCCACTTTCGGTTTCTTCCGGGTTCCAGGCATCCGGGATGGTGATCTGCGCGACAGGGGCGGCGCTCGGGAAAAGCAGGGTCGCAGCAAACGACGCGGACGGCAGCAGCATCGTCGCAAGAGCTGCGGCGGCAAGTATCTTCTTCATGGACAAGTTTCCATAGCTGGTGGTGGGGCGGCCTCTGTGCCGGCGAAAAAGCTTCTATCCGGAATGCTTTAAAAAGTTATCAGCATCATCGCGACAATACGAGGCGATCGCCCGAAAACGAGATTCCACCCAAAAAAGTGGGGCTGCGGTCACGGGAACAGATGGGAAGGCACGAGGTGCGAAAATCACAGAAAGAGACGCTGAGGCCTGTCCGAGGTAACAGCTAATTCTAAGCAGGAAGTGGAGCGGGTAGCGGGAATCGAACCCGCGTATTCAGCTTGGAAGGCTGCTGCTCTACCATTGAGCTATACCCGCGGTGTGGTGTCCGATCAGAGACGAATGGTGGAGAGAGTTGGATTTGAACCAACGTAGGCTGAGCCAACGGATTTACAGTCCGTCCCCTTTAACCACTCGGGCATCTCTCCAGTTTTTCGTCCGGATCGTGAGACCAAGTTCGTCAGATCCAAAAGCTTGCCGCCCCTCGATCTGCGCCGCGTATATGACCGCCCCGTCCGCATCTGTCAACACGAGCTTTGTGCAAAAATGACGAAAATAAATCAGTCGTTCCAACGAGCCCTTTCTCTATCCGGGGCTTTGCCCGGAAAGCGCGGATCGCTATAAGGCCTGATGAGCAAGGACGACAAACAAGATAAATCCACCAAGGACACCCATTACGCGACGCTTCGGCGGGCCGTGCGCGACGCCAAGCGCGAGCGCGGGGAAATTCCGACGCCGCAGCAGAGGCGGCCGAAATCCAACAAGGACTGGAAGCCGCCGCAGCTTCAGCCGGAACAGGTCTTCCTCTACGGCCTGCATACGGTACGCGCAGCGCTCGACAATCCCGAACGCAAGCTCATCAAGCTGTCGGTGACGCAGAATGCCTTCGCGCGGCTCGATATCGGCGAGCCGGAGACATTGTCGTTTCCGGTGGAGTTCGTTTCGCCGCAAGATATCGACAAGGTGCTCGGCCCCGAGGCCATCCATCAGGGCGTGATGCTGGAAACGCGGGCCCTGCCCGTGCGCCGGCTGGAAGCCCTGAAGGCAAGCCCGCTTCTTCTCGTTCTCGACCAGGTGACCGACCCGCACAATGTCGGCGCGATCATGCGCTCGGCCGTCGCGTTCGGCGCCGGCGCGATCATCACCACCCAGAGACATAGCCCGACTGAATCCGGCGTGCTCGCCAAATCGGCCTCCGGGGCGCTGGAACTCATACCTTATATACAGATCACCAATCTCGCGGACGCGATCGAGGAACTGCACCGGCTCGGCTTCCAGACGATCGGGCTCGATCGGAAGGCCCCGCCCCGCTCGAAGGCACGTTTGCCGGCAGCCGGGTCGCCCTGGTGCTCGGCTCCGAGGGCAAGGGCCTGAGGCAGAAGACCCGCGAGACGGTCAACGCGCTTGCCCGCCTCGACATGCCGGGCGCCATCAAATCGCTCAACGTCTCGAATGCCGCCGCGATTGCGCTCTATGCAACGCAGCAACATCTCGCCAAGGTCGGTTGACCCCACTGTTCGAGACTCCCAAGCGCGGGGCAAACGTGTCATGGGAAATTACGCAACTGACGTGATCAGCCGCCATGGAATTCATGCTCGCCACATTCGAAAAAGCCGCGCTTCTTGCCGGCAAGGCCATCCTGGACATCTACAGGGCCGGACCGAACACCAGCTACAAGGCCGACCGGTCTCCGGTTACCGAGGCTGACGAGCGGGCGGAGGAGATCATCCTCGCCGAACTCGCCCAAGCCTTTCCCGACATTCCGGTCATCGCGGAGGAATCAGTCGCGATGGGACGCATCCCGTCGATCGAGGGCCGCTCCTTCATCCTGGTCGATCCGCTCGACGGCACCAAGGAGTTCATCAACAAGCGCGAGGACTTTACGGTCAATCTTGCTCTGATCGAAAACGGCGCACCGATTCTCGGCGCCGTTTATGCGCCTGCGCTCAAGGTTGCCTATCTCGGCGGCGATGGCCGGGCGGAAAAGCTCATGATCGATGAGAATTTCGCGGTGACAAGCCGGGCACCGATCGTCGCGAGGCCCGTCGAGGCACGGCCGGTCTGCGTGGCCAGTCGTTCGCACAATTCCGCCGAGACCGAAGCCTTCCTCGAAAAAGCCGGCGCCGCCGACATTCGTTCGATCGGCTCGTCGCTGAAATTCTGCCTGCTGGCGGAGGGTGTTGCCGACCTCTACCCTCGCTTCGGACGGACCATGGAATGGGATACGGCGGCCGGCGATGCCGTGCTTCGTGCCGCCGGGGGCAGCACGGTGACGATCGACGGCGGGCCGCTCACCTATGGCAAGACCGACCGCGCCGGTTTGCTGGACTTCGCCAATCCCGATTTCATCGCCTGGGGATCGCGGCCCGCGAACACTTAAGCAGCATCGCCGCATTGTCATCATTCGGTGACAACGGCCACGGAGCCAATCCGACGCGTTGCATTCCCTTTCGGATGCGCCTAGGAAGCCGCTGCGCGTGAGATTGCCGAGCAAAGATGAGGATTATTGATGCGTATTGTGATGGTTGGATCGGGTTATGTCGGCCTCGTGTCGGGAGCCTGCTTTGCGGATTTCGGACATGACGTGATCTGCGTCGATAAAGCGGCCGAAAAGATCGAGGCGCTGAAACAAGGCGTCATCCCGATCTTCGAACCGGGCCTCGAGGCGCTGGTCGAATCGAACGTCAAATCCCGCCGCCTTTCCTTCACCACGGAGCTTGGCCCGGCAGTGGCCGATGCGGATGTCGTGTTCATCGCGGTCGGTACGCCGTCGCGCCGCGGCGACGGCCATGCGGATCTCGGCTACGTTTACGCAGCGGCCCGCGAAATCGCCGAGGCGCTGACCGGCTTCACCGTCATCGTCACCAAGTCGACCGTTCCGGTCGGCACCGGCGACGAGGTGGAGCGGATCATCCGCGAAGCCAATCCGGACGCGGATTTCGCCGTCGTCTCCAACCCGGAATTTTTGCGCGAAGGCGCTGCGATCGAGGACTTCAAGCGTCCGGACCGGATCGTCGTCGGTCTTTCCGACGAGCGCGCCCGCGGCGTGATGACGGAGGTCTACCGCCCGCTCTACCTCAACCAGTCGCCGCTCCTCTTCACCAGCCGCCGCACGTCCGAGTGATCAAATATGCAGCCAATGCCTTCCTGGCGATGAAGATCACCTTCATCAACGAAATGGCGGACCTGTGCGAGCGCGTCGATGCCGACGTCCAGGACGTTTCGCGCGGCATCGGCCTCGACGGCCGCATCGGCTCGAAGTTCCTGCATGCCGGCCCCGGTTATGGCGGCTCCTGCTTCCCGAAGGACACGCTGGCGCTCGCCAAGACCGCCCAGGATTATGAAAGCCCGGTGCGCCTGATCGAGACGACCATCGCCATCAACGACAACCGCAAGCGGGCCATGGGCCGCAAGGTGATCGCAGCCGCCGGCGGCGACGTGCGTGGCAAGAAGGTCGCCGTCTTCGGCCTGACGTTCAAGCCGAACACCGACGACATGCGCGACAGCCCGGCGATCGCCGTGGTGCAGACGCTGCAGGACGCCGGTGCGATCATTTCCGGCTACGATCCCGAAGGTATGGAAAACGCCAGGCAGATGATGGACATCGAATTCGCGAACGGCCCCTACCAGGCAGCCGAAGGCGCGGATGTCGCGGTTCTCGTCACCGAATGGAACGAGTTCCGGGCGCTCGACCTGGAGCGGCTGAAATCCGTCATGAAGAGCCCGATCCTCGTCGATCTTCGCAATGTCTATCGCGCGCGGGAAGTGGAAGCGCACGGCTTTGCCTATACCGGGGTCGGCAAGGTGCACTAGGACGGTTTCGGAGGCGCCGCTCGAAGGCCTTGGTTGTGAAGCCTGGGCTTTGCGCGAG
Organism: Neorhizobium sp. EC2-8; assembly: GCA_045291535.1. GTDB lineage: Bacteria > Pseudomonadota > Alphaproteobacteria > Rhizobiales > Rhizobiaceae > Neorhizobium. The sequence goes on from CP147996.1 coordinate 1,522,172, forward strand.
GGTGTCCTGAATGTTCCTGGTGCCGAAGGCTTTCAAGCGGCGACTTGATTAGGCATATTGCGTGCCGATGATGTTTCGCCATCTCATGCAAACAGGCTTGGCCTTGTCATTGGCAGTCCCGCCCCATGGCGGGAGCATTGCGACTGCCGAAGTCCCCGCCGCTCCCGAATGCCGATACGAGCGTGCGGCATCGAGCGGCATGGACCCGCTCTGCATCCGCTCCGAAACCTACAATCAGGATCTTTGCCACGTGATGGAGCGGCTCGCCGTGACGAACGGGCTCCCGCCGGAGTTCTTCGCCCGCCTGATCTGGCGCGAAAGCCTGTTTCGGGCCAATGCGGTGAGCCCGAAGGGCGCCGAGGGCATCGCCCAGTTCATGCCGGGAACCGCAAGGATCCGAGGGCTCGCAAACAGTTTCGATGTCGTCGAGGCGCTTGCCGCGTCCGCTCTCTATCTCAGCGACCTGCGCGACCGTTTCGGCAACCTGGGTTTTGCCGCGGCGGCCTATAATGCGGGTGAAGCCGGCCTCGAGACATTTTTGAAGGCCGGGCGGCTGCCGATCGAGACGCGCGACTACGTGTTTGCCATTACCGGTCATTCCGCCGAGACATGGAAGGACGATCCGCCGAAGGTGGCGGCTCAGGCTCTAGATCCCCAAAAACCCTTTATCGACGGCTGCGTGCGGCTCGCCAATACGAGGCGGCTTAACGAAAGCGTTCTGATCGCCTCGGCGGATTGGGCGCCATGGGGCGTGCAGCTTTCGGCCCATTATAATCCGAATATCGCCAGCCAGCTGTTTGCCAACACGATCGGCCGGCTGCCGGCGCCGCTGAATTCGGAACGGGCGCTCGTAGTACGGCAGAAACGCGGCAATTTCGGCTATCGCCCGCGCTACGCTGCCCGCATCGGCCGCGCCACCAGAGCCGAGGCGACCGACCTGTGCGCCAGGATCAGGGCACAGGCGGTGCCCTGCACTGTATTCAGGAACTGAAGGCGCATCGGAGTGCGGAGCGGGAGAACGTCACGGCCTGACCGCTGCGGTGGCCCGATGGGCTGGGTCGGCGGCAGGTGCAAAGAAAATGCTGCCGGGTTGCGGATGAAGGCTTTCCGCACGGAGCGCCTCGCGCACCGCGGGCCTTGCTGCCACGTGAGAAAAGAAGGCGGAAAGTTCCATCCATCGAGCGAGGTCAATGCCAATCCAGGGCGACCAGTTAAGGCAGGCGAAAAGATAGGCATCGGCGACCGAGAAATTTTCCCCGTCCAGATATGGTCCTCCGATCTGGCCGTTCAGCCAGTCGAGCCGGTTCGACACCAGTGCACGGATCGCCTCGTGCGACGGCGCATAGGCCGCACTGAACAACATGGCCATCGGCTTGTGCAATTCCGCGGTGATGAAGTTCAGCCGGGATTGCGTACGGCTGCGCGCGAGGCTTCCCGGCTCGGAAAGCAATTTGCGCCCGTCCGGCACGCTGTCGGCGAGAAACTGGACGATCGCCGGCCCTTCCGTCAGCACCACCCCGTCATCAAGCATCAGCGCCGGCACGTAACCCGTGCCGTTGATGGTCAAATAATCCTCGCCATCCGACGTGCGGTGGGTCGCGCGATCGACCATAACGGTTTCGATCTCGAGCCTCAGCTCACGGCAGACGATGTGCGGGGACAGCGAACAGGCGCCGGGGTGCATATAGAGCTTCATCATGCGTGGTTTCCAATTTCCGCGTGGTTGCATATCTGTACTATTTCGCATAAAATTCAGGTCGTCAATATTTAATGCGGATCAGTACAAAATGAATGAACGCAGGAAACGTGGTCGGCCGCGGGCTTTTGAAACCGGAGTGGCAATCGAGAAGGCGCGCGAGGTCTTCTGGGACAGGGGTTTCGAGGGCACGTCGCTCGATGCGCTGAGCGCTGCGACGAACCTTAACCGCCCAAGCCTCTACGGCGCCTTCGGCGACAAGCAGGAGCTCTATCTTGGCACCCTTGCCGGATACCGCGACGAGAGCCTCGCTGCCCTGACGGAGGCGCTCGATCCCTCTCTGCCGCTTGCGGAAAATCTCGCGGAAATCTATCGCCGGTCGCTCGCCATCTATCTTTCGGGAGAAACCGCTCAGCGCGGCTGCTTCCTGATCGGTACCGCCACGGCGGAGGCGATCCAGCACCCACGGATGCGCGACATGCTGCGCACCAGCCTCGAAGCCTTCGATGCCAAGATCCACGAACGGCTGGCCTTAGCGATTGAAAGAGGCGAGTTGCCGGAAGGGTCCGACCCACGGACGCTCACCTGGCTCGCCTCTTCCGTCATGCACTCGCTGGCTGTCCGCGCCCGCGCCGGAGCGGCCCGCGAGATGCTGGAGACGCTCGCAAAGGCCGGCGTCGAGATGATCTGCGGTCCAAATCGGCAGGACTAGCCCGCGGCTTTCAACGTGTTCGTGCGGAAGATCGGAAAAGCGCCGCACGACTGACACGGCAAACGCCGAATTCAGCGAGGGTTCGAAGCCGCAAAAGCCTGGAAAATATGGTGCCCCCGCCAGGGTTCGAACCCGGGACCCCTGATTACAAATCAGGTGCTCTACCAACTGAGCTACAAGGGCACTTCAGAGTGGGGGAGTTACCAGATTTTACCCCGCTGTAAAGAGAAAATCGCGGTGATGGCACGGAGCGGCTGTGGAGATTGTGCGGTTTCGCTGTTTTCCGCTGCCGCAAGGCGCTTGTCCAAAAGCCAGTTTTTCCTATACCTAATGCCGTCCCGCCGGCATGGTCCTGTCACAGGATCGTGTTAGCTCAACTGGTTACAGCGTCCCTTGCGCGCCCCGTCGGGCGGCGGCACCCTCAAAGGCCCGTTCATGTCGTCCCAGACGAACAAGCTATCCTTCATCGCATCGACAGCACCGGAAGCACAATCCGGGCTCGAGGAACTCGTGCGGCTCTACGGCAATGTACCGACCGCGGAGGCCGATGTGATCGTCGCGCTCGGCGGCGACGGTTTCATGCTGCAGACGCTGCATGACACGATCCATACGGGCAAAAGCGTCTATGGGATGAACCGCGGCTCGGTCGGCTTCCTGATGAACGATTTTCGCGCCGAGCAACTTCACGAGCGAGTGGCCGAATCGGTCGAGAACGAATTCCACCCGCTCAAGATGACGACGGAAAACGAAGATGGCTCGATATCCGAGGCGCTTGCCATCAACGAGGTCTATCTTTTCCGGCAATCCTACCAGGCGGCGAAGCTGCGCGTCGAGATCGACGGCCATGTGCGGCTGGAAGAGCTGATTTGCGACGGCCTGATGATCGCCACGCCCGCCGGATCCACCGCCTACAATCTGTCGGCGCACGGCCCTATCCTGCCGCTGGAGGCGCCGCTGCTCGCCATGACGCCGGTCTCGGCTTTCCGGCCGCGTCGCTGGCGCGGCGCGCTACTGCCGAACCACGTCTGCGTCGATATCCATATTCTCGAGCCGGAGAAGCGACCGGTCAACGCCGTTGCCGACAATACCGAGGTGAAGTCGGTGCTGAAGGTGCGGGTGGCGCAATCGACAGAGATCACCGCGCGCATCCTGTCCGACCCGAACCATTCCTGGTCCGACCGGATTCTCGCAGAGCAGTTCAACAACTGACTCAGCGTCAGCTCGCGGAGGTAAACCTCCTGCCCTCGCGTGAAGCTCAGCGCTTCGGGGTGAAGGCGCGCAAAAAGTGCGGGTGGCGTTCGCCGCCATCTGGTCGATCTCCGATTCCGGCGTCTGGCGGCCGATCTGCTGGTCGTAGCGAAGGTCGGTCGCGAGTAGCGCCATATACTGGCGGGCGGCCAGCGCCGGATCGTCGATCTCGAGATAACCGCCATGGGCGAGTTGCGCCAGGCGGGCGGCGATGGCCGGATATTTCTTACCCGGTCCGTATTCCTTCCAGGTCTCGAAAAGCTCGGGGAAGCGGGCGCCTTCGGTCTCGACCACCTTGCGCAGCCAGCGGCCGTTCGGGTCGCAGATCGCCTTGCGCAGGAGCCTGGGCCGAAAACTGCGTCAGCTCCGTATCGATATCCTGCGGCGCCACCGGAAAAGTGTCGAGCACGCGAAAGAAACCGGCGCTGGAGCGGTCGGTGATTTCAGCGACCACCACCTTGAAGAGGTTATCCTTGTCGCCGAGCCTGATTGTAGATCGTCTGGCGCGACACCCCTGCCCTTGCGGCGATCGCATCGATGCTGGCGCCGCCAAAACCCTCCTGGGCGAAAACATCGGCTGCAGCGTTAAGGATCGCCTGGCGCTTGTTCTGCGCCGGCGGCCAGGTGTCGTAATCGGTTGAAAGCTCGGCAGACGAATTTTTCATGACATCACTATAGCGGGGCTTGACGAACTGGACAATTGTGTCCAAAATATTTTACATGATTGATTAGGCCCATCCTCCCACGCGTGGCCGGCTTTCATATTCATCTCCCATAATCGTCTTCGCCCTGCCGTTACCACGGTAGATGTGGTGACGGGAAAGGTTTTTCCAAATGCAAAGCAGAGCTCCTTCGCATGCCCTATCGCTCGGGCTGCTCTCGGCTATCGGGCTTTTCGCCCTCGACATGTATCTTCCCGCGCTGCCGACCATCAGCGCAAATTTCAACGCCAACAGCCATCAGGTGCAGGCGAGCCTGATCTCCTTCTTCGCCGCCATGGCGGTGTCGCAGATCGTCTACGGCCCGCTCTCCGACATGTTCGGCCGCAAGCGGCCGCTTTACGTCGGCCTGTCCCTTTATGCCATAGGCGCGATCGGCTGTGCGCTGTCGCCGTCGATCGAATGGCTGATCGCCTTCCGGTTCCTGCAGGGCATGGGCGCCTGCGCCGGCGTCGTCATCTCCCGCGCCATCGTCCGCGACCTGCATACCGGTCCGGCCGCAGCCCAGCTGATGTCGCGGCTGATGCTGGTGTTCAGCGTCTCGCCGATCCTCGCACCGCTTGCCGGCAGCATCGTCACGGTGTTCGGCGACTGGCGGCTGATCTTCTGGGTGATGGTCGGCGCCGGTGCGGTCGGCGCGGTCGTCGCGGTCTTCTTCCTTGAGGAAACCCGCCTGCCCGCCGCGCGCAGCGAAAGCAGCCTCGCCAGCGCGCTCAAGTCCTACGGCACGCTGCTGCGGGATCCCTATTATCTCGGGCTGGTGCTGATCGCCTCCTTCGGGATGTCGAGCTACATGATCTACGTGGCGAACTCCTCCTTCGTGCTGATCGAGCATTACGGCCTGTCGCCGACCTTCTACAGCATCGTCTTCTCGTGCAATGCGGTCGCCTTCATCGGCATGTCGCAGCTGAACGGCTGGCTTTCCCGCAAGATCGGGCTCCGCAAGGTCATCCGCGGCGCCGTGTTCGGCTATTCGACGATGATGGTCATGCTGGCACTGGTCACATCGCTCGGCATCGACCGTCTCGATGTGATGGCGGCGTTCCTGTTCGGCGGCTACGGCTTCCTCGGCATGATCATCCCGACGGCGGCGGTGCTGGCGCTCGAACATCACGGCCGGATCGCCGGCACGGCGTCGGCAATGATGGGCACGATCCAGTTCGTGACGTCCGCGGTCGTGATCGGCCTCGGCGGCATGTTCATCGACGGCACCTCGCTGCCGATGGTGACGGTCATCGCCGTCTGCTCGGTCGTGGTCTTCCTGCTGTCGCTCGCCGTGCTGCGCAGCCGCCAGGGCGCCATGGCGGCCGCCGCGGAATAAACGCCCTCTTCGCCCAACAAAAAAGCGGCCGGATCGCGAGATCCGGTCGCTTTCGCTTGGCATCTTGGAGCAAGACCTCAGTCGACGTCTGCGGCGTCGATATCCGGCTTGCCGCTGATACGGTGGGCGAGTGCCGCTTCCATGAACTCGTTGAGTTCGCCGTCCAGCACGTCATCGGGCGCCGTGCTCGAAACGCCGGTCCGCAGATCCTTCACCAGCTGATAAGGCTGCAGCACGTAAGAACGGATCTGGTGGCCCCAGCCGATATCGGATTTCGAAGCCGCTTCGGCGTTTGCCGCTTCCTCGCGTTTCTTCAGCTCGGCCTCGTACAGACGCGCGCGCAGCATGTCCCACGCCTTGGCGCGGTTCTTGTGCTGCGAACGTTCCTGCTGGCACTGCACGACGATGCCCGACGGCATGTGCGTGATACGCACCGCCGAGTCGGTCGTGTTGACGTGCTGGCCGCCGGCGCCCGAAGAACGGTAGGTATCGATGCGGCAGTCGCTTTCGTTGATCTCGATGTTGATCGAGTCGTCGATGACCGGATAGACCCAGATGGACGAGAACGAGGTGTGCCGGCGGGCGTTGCTGTCATAGGGCGAAATGCGGACCAGGCGATGGACGCCTGATTCGGTCTTCATCCAGCCATAGGCATTGTGTCCCTTGACGAGGATGGTCGCCGACTTGATGCCCGCTTCTTCGCCGTCATGCACTTCCAGGAGCTCGACCTTGAAACGCTGGCGTTCGGCCCAGCGGGTGTACATGCGCAAAAGCATGTTCGCCCAGTCCTGGCTTTCCGTGCCGCCGGCGCCGGAATGGACTTCCACATAGGTGTCGTTGCCATCGGCTTCGCCCGACAGCATGGCTTCGACCTGGCGCCGGCCGGATTCCGCCTTCAGCGCCTTCAGCGCATCCTCGGCTTCCTTGACGATCGCTTCGTCGCCCTCTTCCTCGCCAAGCTCGATCAGGCTCGATATTGTCGTTGAGCTGCTGCTCCATGGCCTTCACGCCATTGATGCCGTCATCGAGCTGCTGGCGCTCGCGCATCAGTTTCTGCGCCTCGGCGGCATCATTCCAGAGGTTGGGATCCTCTGACTTGTTGTTCAACCAGTCCAGTCGTCTTACCGCCTGATCCCAGTCAAAGATGCCTCCTCAGCAGGCTTATGGCCTGCTTGATTTCGCGACTACATTGATGATTTCCGCACGCATGGCGCTTGTTCTTCGCTCTTTGTGTTGGGGTTTTAGGTGCCGTGGACATAGTTGCAGAGAGCCCGGATGTAAAGCCCGGGCACCCGCAAGCCATCCGCTTCCGACAGGATCAGAACAGACCCGGCATGCCGGAGGTGACCGCCTGCTGCGCCTGAGGCGAGTTGGTGAAGATCTGGTCCTGGGTCATGTATTCGCCATCGCCGATGACCTGGAAGACGTCGGCCGGGCCGGTGCCGGGCTTGAAGGCTTCGACGATCGTGTCCGGCTGACCCTCCGTGGCCGCCATGCCGGTCTTGCGGTTGACGGCGACGAGCTGCATGCCTTCCGGAACGTGGAATTTCTCGGCCGGCGTCAGCTTGGCGGCGTGGGCGAGGAATTCGCCGAAGATCGGCGCGGCCAGGCCGCCGCCGGTGCCAGCGCGGCCGAGCGGCGTCGGGGTGTCGAAACCGATATAAAGACCGGCGACAAGGTTCGGTGTGAATCCGACGAACCAGGCATCCTTCTCGTCGTTGGTGGTGCCCGTCTTGCCGGCAACGTCGCGGTCCTTGACGGGGATCTTGCCGGCAGCGGTGCCGCGCAGGACGACGCCCTGCATCATCGAGGTGATCTGGTAGGCGGTCATCGGGTCGAGCACCTGCTCGCGGTTATCGACGATGCTCGGTTCTTCCTGGTGGGCCCAGTCATTGGAATTGCAGCCGTCGCAGGCGCGTTCCTCATGGCGGAAGATCGTCTTGCCGTAGCGGTCCTGGATGCGGTCGATGACGGTCGGCTTGATCTGCTTGCCGCCGTTGGCGATGACCGCATAGGCCGAGACCATGCGCATGACCGTCGTCTCACCGGAACCGAGCGACATGGCAAGCACCGGCAGCATCTTGTCGTAGATGCCGAAACGTTCGGCATATTCGGCAACCAGTTCCATGCCCATGTCCTGCGCCAGGCGCACGGTCATCTGGTTGCGGGACTTTTCGATGCCGGTGCGCAGCGTCGATGGGCCGCCCGCCTCGCCGCCGTAGTTTTCCGGCCGCCAGACCTGGCCGCCGGTGACGATCTCGATCGGCGCGTCCAGGATAACCGATGCCGGCGTATAGCCGTTGTCGAGCGCGGCCGAGTAGACGAAGGGCTTGAACGACGAACCCGGCTGGCGCATCGCCTGGGTGGCGCGGTTGAATTCGGATTGCGAATAGGAGAAGCCGCCCGCCATTGCGAGAACGCGGCCCGTATTCGGGTCCATGGCGACGAAACCGCCCTGGACCTTCGGCGGCTGGCGCAGCCTGTAGGTCTTGGCCTGCGGATTGATCGGCTCCACATAAACGACGTCGCCCGGCTTCAGCACGCCGTCGGGTGATTTCGCGGGCTTGCGGGTATTGTTCGAGTCCCGGTAGGCCCATTTCATGTCGTCGGCGTTGATCGTGCCCATCTCGCGGGCCGCATCGACCTTGCCGGCAGCATCCGTGGGGGCTGCAGGCCTATTGTGGCGGACTTCGCCGAGACCTCGGTGACGACCGCAAGCTTCCATTCCGGCACGTCCGAAAGCGACTTCTGCTTGGCAAGTTCCGGGCCCCAATCCGAGCCACCAAGCGCACCGACCATGGCGATCTGAGCGATCGGCCCATGGAAACCACGGCGCTCGTCATATTCCACCAGGCCGTTCTGCAAGGCGCTGCGGGCGAAGACCTGGAGGTCGGGATCGAGCGAGGTACGCACCGAAAGGCCGCCTTCGTAGAGAGCCTTGTCGCCGTAACGCTCAATGAGCTGGCGTCGCACTTCTTCCGAGAAATAATCCGATGCAAAGACATGGGCGCCGGTCCGGCGCTGCTTGACGCCGAGCGGCTGCTTCTTGGCGTCGTCGGCGTCGGCCTGCGTGATGTAGCCGTTCTCGGCCATGCGATCGACGACCCAGTTGCGACGCTCGAGCGCTGCCTTTTCGCGGCGGAACGGATGGTAGTTGGCCGGTCCCTTTGGAAGGGCGGCAAGATAGGCGGCCTCGGCCGTCGTCAGTTCGGTTACCGACTTGTCGAAATAGGTGAGCGCCGCGCCGGCGATGCCGTAGGAATTCAGGCCGAAGAAAATCTCGTTCAGATAGAGTTCGAGGATCTTGTCCTTCGAATAGGTCTGCTCGATGCGGAAGGAGAGAATCGCTTCCTTGACCTTGCGGTCGATCGTCTGGTCGGCTGAGAGAAGGAAGTTCTTCGCCACCTGCTGGGTGATGGTCGATGCGCCTTCCGGGCGGCGGCCGGAACCGAGGTTCTGAAGGTTGGAGAGGACGGCGCGTCCAAGGCCCGTGATATCAATGCCGGGATGGCTGTAGAAATTCTTGTCTTCCGCCGACAGGAAAGCCGCCTTGACGCGATCGGGCACTGCCTGGATCGGCAGGAAGAGCCGCCGTTCGCGGGCATATTCGGCCATCAGCGCGCCGTTGCCTGCGTGAACGCGGGTGGCAACCGGCGGTTCGTAGGAAGCAAGCACCTCGTAGTTCGGCAGGTCCTTGGTCATCCCGGTGAGGTAGATACCCACACCGGCGGCCACGACCAGAAACAGGACGCAGGCCAATCCAAAGAGATAACCAATCAATCTTACCATATCCGAGCTACCGTTCCGCTTTCATTCGGCGCGTGAAACACACCATCGCATGGTTAGAGGCGTTTTGCACGGTGATTGCACCAGCGCAAGGCGGAAGCGGATCAAATGTCCGTCGTCCATTGCACCTGATAATCCCCGAGTAACCGCCCGAATGTGAGTAAAGTAGGGCTCTTATCTGCAATTTCCGGCAACCGCCGCCGCCTGTTCCATATTCGTCGAGGCCTGTGGCGCGTGCGCCACGGACGTCGGGCAGAATCAGCCGCCATTGGCCACCGCACGGTCGCGATAGCGCCTGATCGCATCGACCATGCGATCGATCACCTTCGAGCGCCACGACTCGTCCAGAAGCAGCTTTTCATCTTCGGCATTGGACAGGAAGCCCAGCTCCAGGAGCACGGACGGGATGTCCGGCGCGCGCAAGACCTGGAAACCGGCGTAACGGTGCGGATTGTTGATGAGCCCGATCTGCCCTCGAAGGATTCCACGACTTTGCTCGCGAGCGCGATGGAAAACGCTTGGGTCTCGCGCCGGGTCAGGTCGAGCAGGATGTCGGCGACTTCCGGCGGGCCGCTCTGGAGCGTGTAGCCGGCAAGCTCGTCGGACAGGTTTTCGCGGGTGGCGAGGTTTTCGGCCATGCGGTCGGAGGCCTTGTCCGACAGCGTATAAACCGTCGCGCCGCGAATATCCTTCTGGCCAAGCGTATCTGCATGGGCGGATACGAAGAGATCGGCGTGTCCCTGGCGGGCGAGCGTCACCCGTTCGGAGAGAGACAGGAACGTGTCGTCGTCGCGGGTCAGGAAAGCCTTGATACCGTCGATCTTGTTCAATCGTTCGGCCAGCGTCTTGGCGAAGGCGAGCGTAATGGTCTTTTCCGGCGTCTTGGTGCCGGCCCCGGTCGCGCCGGCGTCGATCCCGCCGTGCCCGGCATCGACGGCGACGGTAAAGACATTATCCTTCACGGCCATGGTCAGCGGCTCAGAAGCGACAGCGCGCGGCGTCGCCCAATTCTGGGTCTTAATCAGATCGGCGAAAACCTCCTTGGAGGCCATTTCCGCATCGAGCACCAGGCGGTAGCTGCCGTTGTCGTTCGACTGAACCTCGGCGATCGACAGTTTCACCGGCTTCTTGGCGGTGAGCACGATGCGGGCGCTCGCCTCACCCATCGTGCCGTAGCGGATATCCTTAAAGAGGCCCCGGGCGGCCAGATCCTCGGCGGGAAAACCGAAGGCAGTCGCCGGCAGATCGACGATCACCCGTTCGGGCGAGGCCACGTAATGCACGGAGAATTCCGGTTTCTTCTCGAAATCGATAACGATGCGGGTGCGGGCATCATCGCCGGCGACACGCGCGCTGAAAGCGAGAAGCGGCGGCGGCGTGGCGCTGGCGACTTTAGGAGAAAGAGTTGCGGCGACGCTTATCAGAAGGAGAAGCGCACGACCGATCGCGCGAAAAACCGCTGCCGGGTTCCGCCGCAGGCCGTCGGTGCACTTGCCTTCACATCCACCCTCAAAACGCCACTCGCATTCAAAGCCCCCGCCGCAATCGCGCAATCCACATCAAAGTGCCCATTTTGGAAGGCATTTGCACGTCAAAAGATGCGAATCATCCGCCCGTTCCCTGACATCCATAAGGGGTCTAATTCCATCGAGAATATGGCAAACTTGGCTTTTCCCTTGCTATTGTGACAGATAAACCATACAACGCGCATGAGGGTTAAAGTGTTGACGGGATAGTCTGCCGATAGGCTGGCCAGCCTCCAAGGACCTGGCGCCGAAGACCGACAGTCATCCGCCGTCGCTACACTTTGTCCTGATACTCGATCCATCCGGCGGTGGCCGGAATAGTACCGGGTGGCATGCCACCCACCGCTCACACGGAGCACATTCATCGGGCCCTCGAGGGCCTATGGTATCGTCATTCTCGTTTGGTTTTTGATGTCGCGGCACAATTTTCAGAACCTGGAGAGACCGAGGAGCAACGCTCCCCGTCATCTTTCCGGTTGCCGTCACAGCCGCGCCTGACGGGAACATCTTTATCCGGCGCAACGACCGCAATGCATGACGGGCTTGTCCTTGTGACAGTCTTTTCTGCACTCCCCGGCTGCGCCGAGGAGCAGAATTTCAATGGCAGACAAAATGCTTATCGACGCGTCTCACGAAGAGGAGACGCGCGTAGTTGTCGTTCGCGGTAACCGGATCGAGGAATTCGATTTCGAATCGCAGCACAAGAAACAGATACGCGGCAATATCTATCTGGCGAAGGTAACGAGGGTCGAACCCTCACTGCAGGCCGCTTTCGTCGATTACGGCGGGAACCGTCACGGCTTCCTCGCCTTTGCCGAAATCCATCCCGACTATTATCAGATCCCGCTGGCCGACCGTCAGGCGCTGATGCAGCAGGAAGCCGAGGATCAGCGCAAGATCGCCGAGGCCGAAGCCGCCGATCCGGTGGTCGATCTCGCCAACGAGGATCAGCCGGATATCGGCATTTCCGACCCGGCACCTGCCGCCGAGCCCGCAAGCGAAGCCGGTGCGGAAGCCGCCGAGGCCAGCCCCAACGAGGCGGCAGCCGTCGAAGAGCCGGAAGCACCGAAGGCCAAGCCGCGCCGCAGCCGCGCCCGTAAGAAGCCGGCCGAAGAAGCACCCGCTGCAGAAGCAGCCGCATCCGAGGGTGAAAGCGCGCCCTCCTCTGACAATAATGACAACGACGATTCGACGCCCGGCGAGATGGCCGCGATGGTCGATACCGATTCGATTTCGGAAGACGTCGATGCCCGCCGCGGCGGCCGTAACGACGATTTCGATGACGACGACGATGACGATCACGGCGAAAAGGAAGTGATCGAATCTGTCGGCGCCGAAGACGCCATGGAAGAAGTTCCGGACCGCGTCGTGCGCAAGCCGCGCAAGCAGTATCGCATCCAGGAAGTCATCAAGCGCCGCCAGATCCTGCTCGTGCAGGTCGCCAAGGAAGAGCGCGGCAACAAGGGCGCTGCTCTCACCACCTATCTCTCGCTCGCCGGCCGTTACTCGGTTCTGATGCCGAACACGGCGCGTGGCGGCGGCATTTCCCGCAAGATCACCCAGCCGCAGGACCGCAAGCGCCTCAAGGAAATCGCCCGCGAGCCTCGACGTGCCGCAGGGCATGGGCGTCATCCTGCGCACCGCCGGCGCCAACCGCACCCGCGTCGAGGTCAAGCGCGACTTCGAATACCTGATGCGCCTGTGGGAAAACGTGCGCACGCTGACGCTGAGCTCGACCGCCCCTACCCTCGTCTACGAGGAAGGCTCGCTGATCAAGCGCTCGATCCGCGATCTTTATAACAAAGACATTTCCGAGATCATCGTGTCCGGCGAAGAAGGCTATCGTGAAGCGAAAGACTTCATGAAGATGCTGATGCCGAGCCATGCCAAGGTGGTCCAGCCCTATCGCGACCTGCATCCGATCTTTGCCCGTTCCGGCATCGAGGCGCAGCTCGACCGCATGCTGCAGCCGCAGGTGACGCTGAAGTCCGGCGGCTATCTGATCATGAACCAGACGGAAGCGCTCGTCGCCATCGACGTCAACTCCGGCCGTTCGACCCGCGAACATTCGATCGAGGAAACCGCGCTCCAGACCAACCTGGAAGCGGCGGAAGAAGTCGCACGCCAACTTCGCCTGCGCGACCTTGCCGGCCTGATCGTCATCGACTTCATCGACATGGAAGAGAAGCGCAACAACCGCGCCGTCGAAAAGAAGCTGAAGGATTGCCTGAAGAACGACCGCGCCCGCATCCAGGTCGGCCGTATCTCGCATTTCGGCCTGCTCGAAATGTCGCGCCAGCGCATCCGCGCTTCGGTTCTCGAGTCCACGACCCAGATCTGCACCCATTGCGGCGGTACCGGCCACGTGCGCTCGCAGTCGTCGGTCGCGCTTCACGTGCTGCGCGGCGTCGAGGAATATCTGCTCAAGAACACCACGCACGACATCACCGTGCGCACCACGCCTGACATCGCGCTCTATCTGTTGAACCACAAGCGCAGCAGCATCGTCGATTACGAGAACCGCTTCGGCGTTTCGATCTTCATCGAATCGGACGTCAGCATCGGCTCCAGCCACTTCGCGATCGATCGTGGCGAGCCGGTCGAAAACCCGGTCAAGATCGAAAGCCTGATGCAGTTCGCGGCCATTCCCGTCGAAGAGGACGATGACGACATCGTCATCGAGACCGACGAGGAGGAAGAAGAAGAGATCGTTGCCTCCTCGCAGCCGGCAGCCGCAAATGCCGAGCGTGCCCAGCAGCAGGGCGACGACCAGAACGGCCGCAAGCGCAAGCGCCGCCGGCGTCGTCGCAACCGCGGCGGTGAAAAGGGTGGAGATGCCCAGACCGCGCAGGGCGGCAATGACGACATGGCCGATGGCGACGAGGACGGCGACGAAGGCGAGGACGATGTTTCCGAAGCCGGCGAAGCATCCGACGCATCGGTTGACGCCGATGCCGACGCTGACTCGGACGAAAACAACCGCCGCAAGCGCCGCCGCCGCGGCAAGCGCGGTGGCCGTCGCAACCGCAATGGTGAGGACGGGCAGGAACTGATCGCTGACGGCGAAGCATCCGATGACGATGCGTCCGGTGAAGACGACGATGCTGAAGTGGCAGTTCCAGCCGCCGCAGCAGCAGAAACCGTTGAAGAGGTCGCCGTCGAGGCCGTGGCTGTTCCCGCCGAGGCGGAAGCTGCACCGAGCGGCAAGGCGGAAGCAAAGCCCCGCCGTTCGCGCCGCGGCAAGGCGGCGACTGCGGCCGACACCCCGGCTGCGGAAGAGATCCCGGCAGCTGTAGCCGCTCCGGCTCCGGTGGAAACCGTCGTCGAGCAGGTCGAAGCCGCACTCGGCGAAGAGCCCCAGGCTGCCGAAGCTCCCGTGGAGGAAGCGACGGTCGCGGAGGCCGAGGTCGGCGACGCGAAACCGGCGCGGGCAAACCGTGCATCGAATATCTCCTCTTCCGCCGAGGCGGTGGTGAAGAGCTCCGATCCGGCGGCAGCGCCCGAGGCGGAAGGCGACCCGTCGAAGCCCAAGAAGGCCGGCTGGTGGCAGCGCCGCGGGTTCTTCTGAGCCAACTGACGATTGATAAAAACGGCCGCGCAAAACGCGGCCGTTTTTGTTTTTACCCTATCTAGAATGTCCAGCCGAACCGAAGGATCGCGAGATTCTTTAGGTCTTTGTTTTGCGCATGTCGTTGTCGCAAAACCGCAGCACACTTCTGCCCGACATGCGTTACAGCCTCAGAAACAGGATCAACTGCCTGCCGAAGCGATTCCGGAAAGGCCGCCAACCTGTTGAAATCCGACTCCATTCCGCCCGCCGGTCATTATCCGGCGGAGCGTCATACGCAGTTGTGAAGCGGCGGAAACCGCCTGGACGTGATTTTGAGGTTTTTGGAAAGCCCGACTGGCTTACTTTGGGCACAAATCGCAATAATGGTGTGCGGGATTCGTGCGCCCATCAATGAGGATATGGATGACCCGCCTGTTCAAGACGTCCGTTTTCAAGACATTGGCCGCCGGCTCGATGCTGGCCCTGGCATTTTCCGCAGCCGCCCCGGCTGTCGCCCTGGACGATCAGCAGAAAAAGGAGATGGGCGCGTTCATCCGTGAATATCTGATCCAGAACCCGGAAGTGCTGGTCGAGGTTCAGAACGCCTTGGAAGCCAAGCAGCAGACCCAGCGCGTCGAGCAGTCGACAAAGGCGATCGCGGACAACAAGCAGGAGATCTTCTCCTCGCCGACCGACATCACGCTCGGTAATCCGAAGGGCGACGTCACGGTCGTCGAGTTCTTCGATTACAATTGCGGTTACTGCAAGCGGGCGCTTTCCGACATGGACGACATCCTTTCCAAGGACAAGAACGTCCGCTTCATCCTGAAGGAATTCCCGATCCTCGGTCCGGACTCTGTTGCCGCCCACCGGGTCGCCAACGCCGTGCGTCTGGTGGCGCCCGAGAAATATGCGGAGTTCCACCGCCAGCTGCTTGGCGGCAAGCCCCACGCCTCGGAAGCGACGGCTATCGCTGTCGCGGGCACCCTGGGTGTCAAGGAGGCGGCGATCCGCAAGTCGATGGCCGACCAGCCGAACGACAATCTGGTGCGCGATGCCTACCAGCTCGCCAACGCGATCGGCATTACCGGGACACCGACATACGTGGTCGGCGACGAAGCCGTCTTCGGCGCCGTCGGCCTAGAGACGATCGAGCAGAAGGTCGCCAACGTGCGCGCCTGCGGCAAGGCGACCTGCTGACAGGAGAAGCCCTTCCCGGTAGATATTCCATCGCAGTGGACTCACGGGCTTTCGGCGCGGCGGGGCTTTCCTTGCCGCCTCGCCGGTCTATAGGTGGCCCCTGAATTTCTGCAGGGAACAATAGATCAGCGATGAGCAAGACTGTCTTCGTCCTCAACGGCCCCAATCTCAATATGCTGGGCAAGCGCGAGCCGGGCATCTACGGCGCCGCCACGCTGAAGGACGTCGAGAATGAGTGCATCGCAGCCGGCCGGGAGCTCGGCTTCGAGGTCGATTTCCGCCAGAGCAATCATGAGGGCGTGCTGATCGACTGGATGCACGAGGCCAACGAAAAAGCCGTCGGCGTCGCCATCAATGCAGGCGCCTTTACTCATACCTCGATCGCATTGCACGACGCCATCAAGGCAATCTCCGTGCCGGTGATCGAACTTCATATCTCGAATGTCCATGCGCGGGAGGAATTCCGCCATCATTCGATGATCGCACCGGCGGTAAAGGGCGTGATCTGCGGTTTTGGCACCGCGAGCTACATTCTGGCGCTGCACGCCTTGAAATCCATTACCGCCTGACAAGATAAACAGAACAATAGGGTTTGCCATGTCTGACAAGAAGAACGGTATCGACAAGGGACTGATCCGCGACCTCGCGAACATCCTCAACGAGACCGACCTCACCGAGATCGAAGTCGAGCAGGACGATCTGCGTATCCGCGTATCCCGCGCCGGTACGACGCAGTATGTTCAAGCCCCGATCGCAGCACCCGCCTACGCCCCGGCTGCTGCCGCCGCTCCGGTTGCCGTTGCCGCGCCCGCCGCCCAGGACAACAAGAATGCCGTGACGGCACCGATGGTCGGCACCATCTACCTCTCCCCGGCCCCGGGCTCGCGCGCCTTCATCGAAGTCGGCGCCACCGTCAAGGAAGGCCAGACGCTGCTGATCATCGAAGCCATGAAGACGATGAACCAGATCCCGTCGCCACGTTCGGGCAAGGTCACGGAAATCCTGGTCAACGACGCTCAGCCAGTCGAGTATGGCCAGCCGCTCGTCGTCATCGAGTAAGGCGCGTCCATGATTTCCAAGATCCTCATAGCCAACCGCGGTGAAATCGCGCTTCGCGTGCTTCGCGCCTGCAAGGAACTCGGTATCGCGACCGTCGCGGTCCATTCCACCGCCGACGCCGACGCCATGCATGTGCGGCTTGCCGACGAGAGCGTCTGCATTGGCCCGCCGCCGTCGCGCGACAGCTATCTGAACATCCACCAGATCGTCGCCGCCTGCGAAATCACCGGCGCCGACGCAGTGCATCCGGGCTACGGCTTCCTGTCGGAAAACGCCAAGTTCGCGGACATACTCGACGCGCACGGCATCACCTTCATCGGCCCGACCGCCGACCATATCCGCATCATGGGCGACAAGATCACCGCCAAGCAGACCGCGCAGGAACTCGGCATCCCCGTCGTTCCCGGTTCCGAGGGTGAAGTGAAGCCCGAGAACGCGATGGAAATCGCCCGGCAGATCGGTTTCCCGGTGCTGATCAAGGCAACCGCCGGCGGCGGCGGACGCGGCATGAAGGTCGCCAAGACCGAGGCCGATCTCGACGAAGCCGTATCGACTGCCCGTTCCGAAGCGCTCGCCGCGTTCGGCAATGACGCCGTCTACATGGAAAAGTATCTCGGGAAGCCGCGCCATATCGAAATCCAGGTGGTCGGCGACGGTGAGGGCAATGCCATTCATCTCGGCGAGCGCGACTGCTCGCTGCAGCGCCGGCACCAGAAGGTCTGGGAAGAGGCCAATTCCCCTGCCCTCAATGTCGAGCAGCGGATGAAGATCGGCGAGATCTGCGCCGATGCCATGCGCAAGCTGAAATATCGCGGCGCCGGCACGATCGAGTTCCTCTACGAGAACGGCGAGTTCTATTTCATCGAAATGAACACCCGCCTTCAGGTCGAGCATCCGATCACCGAAGCGATCACCGGCATCGATCTGGTGCATGAGCAGATCCGCGTCGCCTCCGGCGGCGGCCTGTCCGTGAAACAGGAAGACATCGTGTTCTCCGGCCATGCCATCGAATGCCGCATCAATGCCGAGGATCCGCGCACCTTCGTGCCGTCGCCCGGCACGATCACGCATTTCCATGCGCCCGGCGGTCTTGGCGTACGCGTCGATTCCGGCGCCTATGCGGGCTATCGCATCCCGCCCTACTACGACAGCCTGATCGGCAAGCTGATCGTGCATGGACGCACCCGCGTCGAATGCATGATGCGCCTGCGCCGCGTGCTGGACGAGTTCGTCGTGGACGGCATCAAGACGACGCTGCCGCTCTTCCAGGACCTCGTCGATAATCCGGATATCGCCAATGGCGATTATGACATTCACTGGCTGGAAAACTATCTCGCCGGCGACAAGACGCATTAGGGAGATCGATGGCAGGGCGGCGCGGCAGATACTACCCGGCGATAACCCCGGAAATCCTGCTGCGCGCCTATTCCATCGGCCTCTTCCCGATGGCCGAATCCGCGGACGACCCGGAAATTTTCTGGGTCGAGCCGGAAATGCGCGGCATCCTGCCGCTCGATGACTTCCACATTTCCAAAAGCCTGGCCAAGGCGGTCCGCAAGACCCCGCTCGACATCCGTTTCGACACGGACTTCGAACGGGTGATCGCCTCCTGCGCCGAACCCGCCGGCGACCGGCCGAGCACCTGGATCAACTCCACCATCCGCAAGCTCTATATCGAGCTGCACCGCATGGGCCACGCGCACAGCGTCGAGGCCTTCGAGGGCGATGAACTGGTCGGCGGGCTATACGGCGTATCGCTCGGCTCCGCCTTCTTCGGCGAGAGCATGTTTTCGAGACGCACCAACGCCTCCAAGATCTGCCTCGTGCACCTGGTCGAACGACTTCGCAAAAACGGCTTCACCCTGCTCGACACGCAGTTCACCACCGAGCATCTGAAGACGTTCGGCGCGATCGACGTCCCCAAGGACGACTATCTCACGCTTCTGAGAGCCGCTGTCGAATTGCCGCATCTGAAGTTCTGAAGCATTTTCGATCCTTCGGATCGCTTACCACGCTTTAGATTCCTTGTTTTTCGCATGTCGCTATAGCAAAACCGCTGCACACTTTTGCGCGACATGCTTCAAGGAAATCAGTTGGTCGCCTTTGGCGGCGGCACGTCGGACTTCTGTTTGCAGCCGGTCAGCCAGATGTCATAGATCGGATGTTCCACGGCGTTGAGGCCGGGGCTGTCGGCGAACATCCAGCCGGTGAAGATACGGCGGATCTTGCGGTCGAGGGTGATCTCGTCCACCTCCACGAAGCCGTCGATCTTCTGAGCTTCCGTCTCGTCGCGGGAATAACAGACCTTCGGCGTCACCTGCAGCGCGCCGTATTGAACGGTCTCGTTAACATAGACGTCGAATGTGGTGATGCGGCCGGTGATCTTGTCGATGCCGGCAAAGACCGCAACCGGGTTGCTGAGACGCGCCGCCGAAACACCATCCGCCGCAAGCACGGATGCCAGCGCGATCAGGGCGCCGACCATTGGCTTGCGTGGAAACACCGTCATCAATCCCATTATACTTCCCGTCTCGGCAGATCCCGTCGGCATCGACCCCTAGAGATCGAATGTGGCCAAAACAGGTGTCAGTTGCCGGGCGTCCAGGCGTCGTAATCGCCGGTGACGCGGGGGCGTTCGCCGGTCGCGGCAAGCGAGCCCTGCGGGCGATAGGCAAACGGCGTGCCGGTAGCATTCGGCTTGTGCGCCTTTTCCCATTCGCGCGCCTTGTAGTCCTCCTTGGACGGAGGAACGTCGGTGCGGTAATGCATCCAGCCGTGCCAGCCAGGTCCGATTGCGGAGGCTTCGGCGTAATTCTTGTAGATAACCCAGCGCTTCGGCTTGCCCCAGGAGGTCATCGGACCCTCGTAATAGACATTGCCGAGTTCGTCTTCCCCAACCTTCTTGCCGAAACGCCAGGTGAAGAACCGGGTGCCCATGGTCTGTCCGTTCCACCAGGTGAAGATCTGCAGCAGGAGGTTTTTCATGGATGTTCCGTCGGCTTGGCAAACAGGATGACGATCGAAGTCGCTGATCCGCTTATGCCGCTTGGCGCCTTCGATGTCCAGTGATTCCAAATGTCGCGCATCGTCATTTAAGCTTCATCTTGAAGCCGAAATGGCTTTTGGCGAAGCCGAGCCGTTCGTAGAAGCGATGGGCGTCGGTGCGCGCCATATTCGAGGTGAGCCGGACAGTCAGGCAGTCGCGGCGCCTGGCTTCTTCGATCGCATGATGGATCATCTGCGCGCCGATGCCCCGCCCGCGCATATCGCCGCGAGTCTGCACCGCCTCCAGGATCATCGACAGCGATCCCCTGCCCGTCAATGTGCGGTTGAAGAGGATCTGGAACGTGCCCACCACCTCACCCTCCAGTTCGGCCACGAAGAGCTGTTCGTTCTGCGAAGCATCGATGACGTTGAAGGCGCGGAGATAGTCCTGATAGGCGCTCTCTTCCGTCGTGTCGCCGTGGCCGCCCACCTCGTCGGCGGCGAAGATGGCAATCAGCGCCGTGAGATCCGTTTCGCGAGCCCGGCGGATAATGAGGTTTTCCGTCATCTCTTTCCTTTCAACGCAGAATCGGCATGATCCCGGCCGAACCTTAGAGGGGCTGAGGCGATGAGACAAAGACTTGGGGTGATTTTATTGACGGTCTTCCTCGCGGCATGGCCGATGGCGGCCGTCGCGGAAGGCCGCGGAGCGGTCGGATTCTCCCAGGCGCCGGAAATGAGCAGCGGCGTATGCTTTGCATCCTCGATCCGCAAGGCGCTCGACTGCGCCAGGAAGAAATGCATCAAGGACGGTGGGACGGCCGAGGACTGTATCGAGACCACCGCCTGTTTCCCGGCCGGCTGGAGCATCGACATTTTTGCGCAGTCGAAGGAGGGGCCGCATTGGCACGAGACCTTCTGCGGCTTCGACAGCAAGGAAGCCGCCATCCAGGCGTCCAAATCCATCTGCAACACGAAGCGTCGCAAGGATCTGATGGAGTGCAGTCTGGTGACGATCTACGACGAGGACGGCAAGAAATTCGAGCCTGCGCCGTGACGACGGCTGTCAGGCGGCGGCCGTCAGACCGGTAGCCGTTTTTCCATGATGATCGCCGGCAGGCCGGAATTGGGAGCGCCCCACTCTTCCATCCGATCGACCTCCGAAAACCCAAGCCGCTCATAGAAGGACAGTGCGCGCACGTTCGGCAGCGCCACCTCGACCCGCATGATTTCGGCATCCGGGAAACAGGTTTCGATTTCGGCGAAGATATCCCGGCCGATGCCTTCGTTCTGGCAGGACGGCTTGACGTAGAGTTGATGCAGCATCGCCGTCTTGATCATTTTCGGATACATGGCGGCATAACCGATGCCGCCGATATCCTTGCCATTGTCGGCCACCAGGAATTCGCCGCCGCGCTTCTGAATACGCGAACGCACGGCCGCCACCGAATGCCAGCCGTCCGACCATCCGCCGGACCTGATCCGCTCCGTAGAACGGGTCATAGGTGTCATGGAAGGTCGCCGCCAGCAGGGCGCGGATCTGCTCGACGTCGGCGTCTCCTGCGGTGCGGACGAAGTAGACCATCGGGCCTACTCCTCCTCGATGCCGAGCTTCGCCTTGACGAGCGCCTGGACCGCCTGCGGGTTGGCCTTGCCGCCGGTCGATTTCATGACCTGGCCGACGAACCAGCCGGCAAGCGTCGGCTTGGCCTTGACCTTGGCCACCTGGTCCGGATTGGCGGCGATGATCTCATCGACGGCCGCTTCGATCGCGCCGGTATCGGTCACCTGCTTCATGCCCCGGGCTTCGACGATCTCGGCCGGATCGCCGCCCTCGTTGAGCACGATCTCGAACAGGTCCTTGGCGATCTTGCCGGAAATCGTCTCGGCCTTGATGAGGTCGATGATGGCGCCGAGCTGGGCGGGGAAACCGGAGTCTCTTCAATGTCTTTGCCGGTTCTGTTCAAGGCGCCCAGCAGGTCGTTGATCACCCAGTTGGCGGCAATCTTGCCATCGCGGCCTTCGGCAACCGCCTCGAAATAATCGGCGATCGCCTTTTCCGAGACGAGCACGGAGGCGTCGTAGATCGACAGGCCGAGTTCGCGCACGAAACGGGCCTTCTTGTCGTCCGGCAGCTCCGGCAGGTGCTTCTCCAACTCGGCAACGAAGGCATCGTCGAATTCGAGCGGCAGCAGGTCCGGATCGGGGAAGTAGCGATAGTCGTGCGCATCTTCCTTGGAGCGCATCGAACGGGTCTCACCCTTGTTCGGGTCGAAAAGGCGGGTCTCCTGGTCGATCGAGCCGCCGTCTTCGAGAATGCCGATCTGGCGGCGGGCTTCGTATTCGATCGCCTGGCCGATGAAGCGGATCGAGTTGACGTTCTTGATCTCGCAGCGGGTGCCGAATTCGGCGCCTGGGCGACGCACGGAGACGTTGACGTCGGCGCGCATCGAGCCTTCGTCCATGTTGCCGTCGCAGGTGCCGAGATAACGTACGATAGAGCGCAGCTTGGTCATGTAGGCCTTGGCTTCATCGGATGAGCGCATGTCGGGCTTGGAGACGATCTCCATCAGCGCCACGCCGGAGCGATTGAGATCCACATAGGACATGGTGGGATGCTGGTCGTGCATCGACTTGCCGGCATCCTGTTCGAGATGCAGGCGCTCGATACCGATCTCGATATCCTCGAACTGGCCCTGGCGATCTGGACCGAGCGAGATGACGATCTGGCCCTCGCCGACGATCGGATCCTTGTACTGGGAGATCTGGTAGCCCTGCGGCAGGTCGGGATAGAAATAGTTCTTGCGGTCGAACAGCGAGCGCTTGTTGATCTGAGCCTTCAGGCCAAGCCCGGTGCGCACCGCCTGCTTGATGCATTCCTCGTTGATGACGGGCAGCATGCCGGGCATGGCCGCATCGACGAGCGAGACATTGGAATTGGCCGGCTTGCCGAACTCGGTCGAGGCGCCGGAGAAGAGCTTGGAATTGGAAAGGACCTGGGCGTGCACCTCCATGCCGATGATGACTTCCCAATCGCCGGTGGCGCCGGGAATGAAGCGTTTCGGATCGGGCGTGCGGACGTCGACAAGGGTCATCTGATGCTCGTGCAATGGTCTCGTTTGGGTTTTCTGGAGGTAGAGCAAATGGCGTTGCGGTGCAAGGCTGGTGCGCGCAGGGATCGCTGCGGAATACCGAAGTTCAGCCGTCTTTAACCTCACTCTGGTGAAATCGCAGGATGGAGCCATCAACCCCACTCGCGCTGTTCATCCTCTATCTGCTCCTGAACGTTATCGTATTCTGCGTCTACCGGTGGGACAAGCAGGCGGCTGTCGATGGCACATGACGGATCAGCGAGCGCACGCTCCTGAGCCTGGCCCTCATCGGCGGCAGCCTGGGCGCCGTGACCGCACAGCAGGTGCTGCGACACAAGACCCGCAAGGAACCCTTTCGCACGCTGCTGATGATCATAGTCGCCCTCCACACGCTCGGCGCAGCGTTATGGCTGCTTGCGCCGGAATTCACGCAAGGGGTGATCGCGGCGACCGCCAGGGTGCTCTAGAAGCTCGGCCCGTAGGTGTCCGGCGCTTCGAGGACAAGGCGCTTGGAAAGCCCGACCGACTGCACGTCGCGGTCGATTTTCGGAGAATAGCTGATCGACAGCCAGTTGATGGAATAGCCTTGCTTCTCGAAAAAGCCGACGGCCTCGGCGTTGCGGGCATGGGTCTCGACACGGGCGACCTCAAAACCCTGATGCACGATCTCCGCCTCGATCTCCGTCAGCAGCGCCCGGCCGAGCCCCTGCCCCTTGAAGGAGGGATCAACCCAGAAATCCGAGATCAGTTCATCGAGCTTTTCGCGCGCCGCCCAGCCGGCAAGATTGCCGCCCTGTTCGACGACGGTAATGGTGAGCCAGGAGGAACGGGTGAAATTCTGGAAGGCGGCGCGGGCGCTGGAGCGCATATCGGTCATCTCGCCGATCGAAATCATGGCCTTCTCCCAGGAGCGGAAGCCGATTTCCGCCAGGATATCCACCTCGTCCTCACGCGCATTGCGAATATGGGCCATATCTTCCCCTGCTGCGGTATCAGTAGACCACTGAGTCCGCGCTTTGACCAGTGCAACATATAGGGCGTTTCCGTCAGGTGCTTGACGGCCGGGGAAACCCGCCTAGTGCGGATTTCGCAATCGATGGAGTTTTGATGTTCTCTTCCGTAGAGACCTGCTGAGGGGCCGGCCCCGCTCTTAAAGCCGCGTCGGCCCAGACAAAAACGAGAACCCCGACGTCCCGCGACGCCGGCAACGTTTTTGTGCGCTCGTTTCCGAGCGCTTCTCCGGACATCAAGACATATGGATATTTCCCGCGCCGAACAGCGCATCCTCCACCTGCTCGCCCAGGGCGGCAGGATCGACATCACCCGCGATCAGAACCGCAAGATCGAAAAACTCCACTCGTCACCCGCGAGGGCTGGGCCTTTTCGGGCCTCGACCTTACCACCTTCCGCAAGCTTAAGCAGAAGAAGGCCATCAAATCCCAAGGCGGCAGGCCCTACCGTATCACCGAAAGGGGATTGGTGCTGGTGAGGGCCGAGCAGGATAATCGATAACAAGCGACAGCCGGTCTTTGCGCAACAAGGACCGGCTGTCCATCAGCGAATAAATGCAATTGGACTTTGGCAACATACGCGTTATTTTATAGGCATGAGCGATATTCAGGAAAAAATCAGCTTCAAGGAACTTACCGAGCCTCAGGCGTCGGCTGGCGACAAGCATTATGTTTCCTGGAAAGACAAAAAGATCCGCAATGCGCTCGAGCAGTCCGAAGACCGCACAAAGATGACCCCAGCCAGAAAAGTCTGGGAGCGCTTCGGCTTTGAACGTTAATTTCACGCCGCAGGCCATCGCGGATCTCAGTGAAATTCACGCACATATCGCACAATTCGACCGAAATGCCGCCGATCGCGTGCTATCCCGCATCCGGCAAGTCATCGAAATATTCGAAAGTTTTCCGCTTCTCGGTCGGGAGGGCAATGTCGAGGATACGCGCGAGTTTGCCATTTCCGGCCTGCCCTATACGATTGTCTACCGGATACTCTCGCCAAGCGATCTCGATATCCTGACAATCATCCACCAGCGCAAGCTCTACCCTCCGCAGAACGATTGAACGTTCCTCAGGCCTGAGCCGAAATCTCCGCCTCATCGCGAACCAGTCCTCAGCGATCGAACTCGATCGTGTCTTTCCCGCGCGGCGATACCAATAATCGGCGTTCCAGTCGTCGCCTTCTATGCGATGGCAGAGGGCGTGGCCCCAGTCGAACGGCTGCTCGCCCTCATGGGCCTGGCAGATTTCGTGCACCGCCTGCCATTCGGCGCCCATGGTAAAACCATTGACCGCGAGGCGGTCAAACGCCTCGATCAATTGTGCAAGATCGCCTTGTCCATGAACCACCTCCCCGGAGACCGCCCGATGATCGGCGGCCGTCATCGCATGGATCGCAATTCTCTTACCACCACTTCGCCGGCGTGAACCGGCCGGCGGCCTGTTCGATGACATAAGCGGTGCGGAACAGGGTTTCTTCCTCGAACGGCTTGCCGATCAGCTGCAGGCCGAGCGGCAGGCCCTTGGCGTCGAGGCCGGCGGGAACGGCGATGCCCGGCAGGCCGGCCATGTTGACCGTCACCGTGAAGATGTCGTTGAGGTACATCTTGACCGGATCGGACGCGAGGTCCTCGTCGGCGATGCCGAAAGCGGAAGACGGCGTGGCGGGCGTCAGGATCGCATCGACGCCGGCGTCGAAGACGATCTCGAAGTCGCGCTTGATCAGGGTGCGGACCTTCTGGGCCTGCAGGTAATAGGCGTCGTAATAGCCGGCCGATAGCACATAGGTGCCGATCATGATGCGGCGCTTGACCTCGGTGCCGAAGCCGGCGGCGCGGGTCTTTTCGTACATGTCGACGATGTCCTTGCCATCGACGCGCAGGCCGTAACGTACGCCGTCGTAACGGGCGAGGTTCGACGAGGCTTCGGCAGGCGCGACGATGTAATAGGCGGGCAGCGCGTATTTGGTGTGCGGCAGCGTGATATCGACGATCTCGGCGCCGGCATCCTTCAGCCAGGCGATGCCCTGTTGCCAGAGCTTCTCGATCTCTTCCGGCATGCCATCGACCCGGTATTCTTTCGGAATGCCGATCTTCATGCCCTTGAGCGACTGGCCGAGCGAGGCCTCGTAATCCGGGACCGGCAGATCGACGGACGTGGTGTCCTTGGCATCGACCGACGCCATCGATTTCAGCATGATCGCCGCATCGCGCACATCGCGGGCGATCGGGCCGGCCTGGTCGAGGGACGAGGCGAAGGCGACGGTGCCCCAGCGCGAGCAGCGGCCATAGGTCGGCTTGATGCCGACGGTGCCGGTGAAGGCGGCCGGCTGGCGGATCGAACCGCCGGTATCGGTGGCGGTCGCACCGGCGCACAGGAACGCGGACACGGCAGCGGCAGAACCGCCCGACGAACCGCCGGGCACGAGCTGCTGGTTGGAGCCCTTCGCTTTCCACGGATTGATCACTGCACCGTAATGCGAGGTCTCGTTGGAGGAGCCCATCGCGAACTCGTCCATGTTGAGCTTGCCGAGCATGACCGCGCCGTCGTCCCAGAGGTTCTGAGTGACGGTCGATTCGTATTTCGGCAGGAAACCGTCGAGGATGTGGCTGCAGGCCTGGGTGTGGACGTCGCGGGTGGCGAACAGGTCCTTGATGCCGAGCGGAATGCCTTCCAGCGCACCGACGGTGCCACTCGCGCGGCGCGCGTCGGAAGCCTTCGCCATGTCGAGCGCCTTTTCCGGGGTTACCGCCACATAGGCGTTAAGCACCGAATTGGCGGCATCGATCGCGGCGAGATAGGCGCCGGTCAGCTCGACGGAGGTGAACTCCTTGGCTTTGAGCTTTTCGCGGGCTTCGGCAATGGTGAGGCTGGTGAGTTCGGTCATGGTCTCTTCAAACGGTTCGAAAACGAGGAGGAGGTTCGGCGGGGCGCTATTTCAAGCGCTCACTCGACGACCTTCGGCACCAGGAAGAAATTATGGTCGGTGGAAGGCGCGTTGGCGACGATATCGTCTGCCTTGTCGCCATCGGTGACATTGTCGGTGCGCTTGCGCATGTCCATCGGCGTGACCGAGGTCATCGGTTCGACGCCCGTCACATCGACTTCGGAGAGCTGCTCGACGAAATTGATGATGCCGTTCAGCTCGCCGACCATGCGATTGGCATCTTCCTCGGTAACCGCAATGCGGGCAAGGCGCGCGACGCGCTTGACGGTGGCGAGATCGACGGACATGGCATAACTCCGATGGGAAATTTCCCCTTCGCTATAATGGCCATGTCCGCCCTTCGCAACAGGGAGCGCGCCTCAATTTGCGAAGGCGCGCTGCCGCAAGGAGGCGACTTAGAACGTCAGCATGCCGCCTGGAGCCGGCGTCTCGACCCGGGTGCGCGAGCCTTCCATGCCCTTGACGAACTTTTCGGGGTCTGATCGACGCCCGGCAGGCCGTAGTGGCAGGGCAGCGCGTGCTTGAAGTCGAAGAAGCGCTGGCAGGCGAGCGCCGCGACGGCACCGCCCATGGTGAAGCGATCGCCGATCGGCACGATGCCGATATCCGGCTGGTGCAGTTCGTTGATTAGGGCCATGTCGGAGAAGATATCGGTATCGCCCATGTGGAGGACGGAGGGTTCGTCGTCGAAATGCAGCATCAGGCCGTTGGCATTGCCGAGGCAGTGCGAAACGCCGTCTTCGGTGAGCGAGGCGGATGAATGCAGTGCATTGGTAAAGGTGGCGGTAAACCCGTCGAAATTGATCGTGCCGCCGGTATTGCCCATCTCGAGCTTTTCGACGCCCTTCTTGGCCAGCCAGACCCCGAGGTCGTAATTGGCAAGCACGACGGCACCGGTTTCCTTGGCGATCTGCACCGTGTCGCCGACATGGTCGCCATGGCCGTGGGTGAGCAGGATATGCGTCAGGCCCTCGGCCGCCGCCTTGATATCCTGGCCGGCAAAAGCGGGATTATAGGTCAGGAACGGGTCGATCAGGATCTTGGCCTTGGCGATCTCGATGCGGAAGGCGGCATGGCCCAGCCAGATGATCTTCATGGAAAAGTCTCCTTCAATATGATTGTGAGATGGTAACGCGACACATAGCCGATATGCGGCTAAAGGGAAGTGGGACAGACGGTGGGACAAACCCGATCCGGCAACCCTATTTGAATCCCGGGGATGAAGAACGCATGACAGTGATGACGATCGAGGAACTGGCCGAAGCCCTTCAACCGGGTCAGGCGGTTGCCGGGCTCGACCTCGGCACCAAGACGATCGGGCTTGCCATGTCTGATCTCGGCCGACGTTTCGCCACGCCCCGGCAGGTCATCAAGCGTGTGAAGTTCACCAAGGATGCGGAAGTGCTGCTCGCCTTTGCCGAGAAGGAGAAGGTTGCGGGCTTCGTCATCGGCCTGCCGATGAACATGGACGGCTCGGCCGGGCCACGGGTGCAGGCGACGCGCGCCTTCGTGCGCTCGATGTCGGAAAAACCGCCCTGCCCTTCGTTTTCTGGGACGAGAGACTATCGACGGTCGCGGCTGAGCGGGCGTTGCTGGAAATGGACGTGTCGCGGGCAAAGCGGGCCGAGCGGATCGATTCCGCCGCGGCGAGCTTCATCCTTCAGGGAGCGCTCGACAGGCTCTCTTCGCTCGGCAGGGAAACCGATTTCGCCAGCTGACGCCTTTGCCACCAGGCGGCGATCTCGCGGCGCTTGCGGAAGGCGACGATGGCGAACACGACAAGGCTGTCGAAAGCGATGGCGCGCGCCACCAGCGGCGGAATGGTTTCCGGCGGAATTCCGAGGATATTTCCGTAGATCTGGAAAACCAGATCATGGGTCTGGCGGGTCAGCATGAAGAAGCCGAAGCTCATGTCGTAGTAGGAAAGCCCGTACCAGCTGGAGAGCAGCAGGACCGGGCCGGCCCACAGAATCAGGAACCACTTCATGCGGTCCTCCCCTCGGCTCGACTGGATAAAGATCCAGAGACACGAGCCATCTCGATAGAGCCATCAGGCTCAGGACCAGTGCGGGAACGGCGATTTCAAGCGCCAGCACCGCGAAGATCGTCGTCATGACGAGCAGCAATGCCATCTCCCTGATTGTGGTTCCCATCCTGAGCGTATCCGGCCGGCGTCTTGGTTAACAATGCGTTAAGGCCAATTTAGGCCGCGGAGGATTTCCTGCAACGGAAACCGGGCAGCATGGTTAATTCGAGAGCGGCGGCTGTGGATAACGTGGGGTCAGACCGTAGGCGGCACCGGCTTCTTCGGAATGTAAGGACCGCCCGTCTCGCCCCATCCCCATTCCGGCATGGGGGCATGCTCATAAACCTTGACGCCGGGCTGGGAATTGATGACCGCGAGCCGCGTTCCCCATTCGAGGTAACCGACCAGAGCCGAGGCAAATTCCGGGTCCGCGGGAAGCCCGAGGTCGGCATAGCTGTCGAGCAGAAGATTGATCCAGCGCCGGCGCATCTGTTCCGTCAGGTGCCTGTCGAGATGATGGCGCACCATGGCCGGGTGACCGCCGTGCCGCTCGGAATAAAGCTTGGGTCCGCCGATGACTTCGGCGATGAACATCGCGACATGTTCGGGATGGTTCTTGTCCATGCCCGCAAAGACCGGGCCGAGCAGGTCATCCGCCGGCACGCGCCGATAGAATTCCGTCGTCAGCCGCAGGAGCGCGTCGAAGCCGCCAATCCATTCGTAAAGCGTCGGTACCGTCATGATCACTTCCTCCGTCTCCCGAAGAGATATTGGGCGGAGGTTGCGGCTTCAAGACGTGTCGGCGGATCAGCCGTAGATAGCGCGGACCAGGCGAAGCAGGGCGTTGCCGACCTTGTCCCAGTCCTTTTCCGTCTTCAGCGCCATGCCGGCGAACTGGCCGCTGACGGCGGCCGATATCACCAAGTGCTGGATAGCCGCAAACAGAAGCGCATTGGTGGTCGCTGCATCGACGCCCTTCGGGGGTGTCAGCGAACCGCGCATCCTTTCGAGCCATTTGCCGAGCGCCTTGGTGCGGGCCTCGGACAACCGGCGAACCTGCGGCGTATCCTGCGAGACTTCCCAGGCGACGATCTTGCAGACCAGCGGATCGTCGCGCAGTGCTTCCATGAAATAGATGGAGAGTTTTTCCATCAGGTCGCCATAGGTCAGCAGGAACATGCCGCCGGTATCTTCCGGGATGCGATCCTTGACCCAGGTGCCGAGATCGGCGCCGATTGCCTCGATCAGCCCGTCGAGGCCGCCGTAATAACGATAGATGAGCTGCTTGTCGCAGCCGGCGCGACGCGCCACCGCGTTTATGCCGAAACCCTGAAAGCCCTGTTCAGCGAGCAGTTCGCGGGCCGCCAGGAAGATCGCCCGCTCGGTGCCGGCACGGTTGCGCACTTTGGCGACCGAACCTTCTTGCGCTGTCACTTCAGGGATCTGGAGCATTTTTCGCCTGTTTCGGTTTCGTCTTGACCCACCGCGATAGTCCGAGCCATCAATCGCCGCAAGCGTTCTCGGTCACCATGCACAGGATTGCGCGCGCAACGCTTGAAATAGCGGGGCTGATCATTGCATCATCGGGATGGGAGGACTAACGAGATCGTATTCTCCCACCGACGTGCCCTTCCCCATGCTCATCGTCTTCCAAAGCGTCCTGCCGATTTTCCTGCTCGTTCTGCTCGGCATGGGATTAAAACGCGCACCGATCATCAATCCCGATTTCTGGGACGGGCTCGAACAGTGCAGCTACTGGGTGCTGTTTCCCGCCCTGCTGTTCTCGACCATGGCCAAGGCGGATTTTTCCAATAGCGAGAACCTGACCGTCAGCTTCGCGGCGATCGTCGCCGTGCTGGTGATGTCGGGCGGGTTGTTGCTGGCATGGCCGCTGCTCCGGAACCTGCGCGTCGGCGGACCCGCCTATACGTCGCTGT
Organism: Neorhizobium sp. EC2-8; assembly: GCA_045291535.1. Taxonomy (GTDB): domain Bacteria; phylum Pseudomonadota; class Alphaproteobacteria; order Rhizobiales; family Rhizobiaceae; genus Neorhizobium. The sequence goes on from CP147996.1 coordinate 1,552,980, forward strand.
TCCAGACGGCGACCCGCTGGAACGCGTTCATGGCACTGGCGATCGCCGCCAAGACCTACGGCCAGCAGGGCCTGACCATGGTCGGCCTGGTGATGGCGGCGATCATCATCCCGCTCAATTTCATCAACGTGACGGTGCTGTTGTGGTTCTCGGGCCATGACCGGAACTACAAGGCGATTCTCTATCGGGTCTGCACCAATCCGCTGATCCTCTCGACGGCGCTTGGCATCGTCGTCAACCTTGCCGGCATCCCGATCTACGAACCGGTGATGGTAACGATCGACCTCCTGTCGCAGGCCTCCTCAGCCTCGGCCTGATCACGGTCGGCGCCGGTCTCAGGATCATGGACGCGCTGCGACCGCGGCCGATCACCCTGCTTGCCGTTTTCTTGAAGCTGATCGCCTTCCCGATGGTGGCCACCGCGGTTGGCGCGCTGTGCGGGATCCATGGCAACGGCCTCGTCCTACTGGCGCTGAGCGCCGCGGTTCCGACCGCGATGAACGGCTATCTGCTGGCGAAGCAGCTGAACGGCGATGCGGACATGTATGCCGCAGCGGCGACCCTGCAGGTCGTCGCCTCGTTCCTCACCATTCCGGTCGTGATGACAACTGTGGCCTACGTGGCTGCGGGATAAAGCAGATCGACGATGTAGCGGGCGTCGAACCGGGCATCGAGCATGCCGTAGGTCGAGCGCCAGCCACCGGCGAGCCGCGTTTCCAGGAAGGCGTCGGCGATCTTGCCGGCACCGAGCCGCACCAGTTCGGAGGCCGCCGCCGCAAGCGCCAGCTGCTCCACCAGGAGGCGCGCCGCCCCTTCGTCGGTTTCGCAGAGCGCCATGGCGGCGCGCAGCACTTCGACGGTCTTCTTGCCCGCCGGGCCGAGATCGCGTTCGAAACCGGCCAGTACCGTGTTGAACAGGTCCCGCCCACGCGACAGCACCCTGAGCACGTCGAGCGCCATGACGTTGCCCGAACCTTCCCAGATCGCGTTGACCGGAGCCTCGCGATAATGCCGGGCGATCGGCCGTTCCTCGATATAACCGTTGCCGCCGATGCACTCCATCGCTTCGTAGATCAGCGAAGGCGCGATCTTGCAGTTCCAGTATTTGATGACCGGCGTCATGACGCGGGCAAACGCGGCATCGGCCGCGTTGCTGGCGGCGCGATCGAAGGAATCCGCAAGCCGGAACGCGAGTGCCGTCGCGGCGGCAACGTCAAGCGCCATGTCGGCGAGCACCCGCGTCATCAGCGGCTGATCGACCAGTTTCTTGCCGAACACGCTCCGGCCGCGGGTATGGTGGACAGCCTCGGCAAGCGAGGCGCGCATGATGCCGGCGGAGGCCAGCGCGCAATCGAGGCGCGTCAGCGTCACCATGTCGAGAATGGTGCGGATGCCGCCGCCCGGTTCGCCGAGCAGATACCCGAAGGCATCGGTGAACTCGACTTCGGACGAGGCGTTCGAGCGGTTGCCGACCTTGTCCTTGAGGCGCTGGAACTGCAGGCCGTTCGCCGACCCGTCCTCGAGCAGCCGAGGCACGAGGAAGCAGCCGATCCCGTCGCCGGTCTTGGCCAGCATGACGAAGCCGTCGCTCATCGGCGCCGACATGAACCACTTGTGGCCGGAGAGCCGGTAAATGCCCTCGCCGACCCGCTCGGCGGTCGAGCGGTTGGCGCGCACGTCGGTGCCTCCCTGCTTTTCGGTCATGCCCATGCCGAGCGTGACGGCGCTCTTCTGCAGAGCTGGGCGGTTGGTCGAATCGTATTTGCGCGACAGGATCTTTGGCGCCCATTCCTTCTGGACGCGCGGCGAGGCCATCAGCGCGGCGATCGAGGCGCTGGTCATGGTCAGCGGGCACAGATGCCCGCATTCGAGCTGCGCCGACAGATAGAAGCGCGTCGCGCGCGCCTTGTGCTCATGGCCCTTGGCTTCCGGAATGTTTTCCCAGACGGAGGAATGCAGGCCGGTCTGCATCGAACGACGCATCAGCGCGTGCCAGGCCGGATGGAATTCGACGACGTCGAGCCGCTCGCCGCGCGGACCGTGGGTCTTCAGCTTCGGCGGGTTCTCGTTGGCCATGCGCGCCAGTTCCTGCGCCTCCGGCGAGGTGACGTAGCGGCCGAGCCTGGTCGTATTCCTCGCGGATGGTGCGGTTCAGCGTGCTTGTCAGATCGACGACCAGCGGGTCGGATCTATAGGCATTGATGCCGGACCAGGGTTTTGGCTGGTTCAGTTCGGCAAATTTTTCTTCGGTGCGCGAGATCTGGTTCATGAAACGGGTTCTAGCGGAAGTTACGGGGCCTGGGAACGGCGCCGGTTCAGGATTTCTGGCGTTCTCAACAAAAGGCCGCACCCGCGTCAGGAAACGGTCGTAAGCTTGGGTCGAACATTTCAAATGAAGGCGCGCTGCGGTTCTGGCAAGCGGAACAGATCACGACGACCAAGCAGAGCATACACTGAGTGCCATAAAGCGCCGTATCGGGAAATCACTCGATGATCGGCGGCCGAGCCTCAACTCGCAAGAGGGTCGTCGGCACTTGAATCTGTTGTATTCGAAATACACACCGGCAATCGGAAACAAGCAGTGAGATATGTCCCGCGCCCGCTTGCGGCTCCTGCCGTCAGACCTTATAGACCGCCGAACGCAAGCGGAGACGTGTCCATGGTCTTCTTCCTCACCGCCATCTGATTGGCATCAAGGGCCTCACCGAACAGGATATCACCTTTCTTCTCGACAAGGCCGACGAGGCCGTGAAGATCAGCCGGCAGCGGGAGAAAAGACTTCCACGCTGCGCGGGCTCACCCAGATCAACCTGTTCTTCGAAGCTTCCACCCGCACCCAGTCATCCTTCGAACTCGCCGGCAAACGCCTCGGCGCCGATGTGATGAACATGTCGGTCGGCAATTCCTCGGTCAAAAAGGGCGAGACGCTGATCGATACGGCGATGACGCTCAATGCGATGCGGCCGGACGTGCTGGTCCTGCGCCATTCCTCTGCCGGCGCCGCCGCACTTCTCGCCCAGAAGGTCGCCTGCTCGGTGGTCAATGCCGGCGACGGACAGCACGAACATCCGACCCAGGCGCTGCTCGACGCACTGACCATCCGTCGCGCCAAGGGCAAGCTGTCGCGCATCATCGTCGCCATCTGCGGCGACGTGCTGCATTCGCGCGTCGCCCGCTCCAACATTCTGCTCCTTAACGCCATGGGCGCGCGGGTCCGGGTCGTCGCGCCATCGACGCTGCTGCCCTCCGGCATCAGGGACATGGGCGTCGAAGTCTTCCATTCGATGGAAGAAGGCCTCAAGGACGCCGACGTGGTGATGATGCTGCGCCTGCAGCGCGAGCGCATGGCCGGCGCCTTCGTGCCATCGGTGCGCGAATATTTCCGCTTCTACGGGCTCGACGCCGAAAAGCTGAAGGCCGCCAAGCCGGATGCGCTGGTCATGCATCCCGGCCCGATGAACCGCGGCGTCGAGATTGCCTCCGAAGTGGCCGACGGTCCGCAGAGCGTCATCGAGGAACAGGTGGAAATGGGGGTCGCGGTCCGCATGGCCGTGATGGAGGCCCTGCTCGTCTCTCACAACGCGGGAGAACGCGCATGACCCCGACCGTCCTCAAGAACCTGCGCATCATCGATCCGTCGCGCAATCTCGACGAGACCGGCACGATCGTCATCGGCGCCGACGGCCGCATTCTCGCGGCCGGCAAGGACGCTCAAAATCAAGGCGCACCGGAAGGTGCTGACATCCGCGACTGCCAGGGCCTCGTAGCGACGCCGGGCCTCGTCGATGCCCGCGTCTATGTGGGCGAACCGGGCGCCGAGCACACAGAGACGATCGAATCGGCGAGCCGGGCGGCCGCGGCCGGCGGCATTACCTCCTTCATCATGATGCCCGACACCGATCCGGTGCTCGATGATATCGCGCTGATCGAATTCGTGCAGAAGACCGCCCGCGACAAGGCGGTCGTCAACGTCCATCCCGCCGCGGCCCTCACCAAGGGGCTCCTCGGCAAGGAGATGACGGAGATCGGGCTCATTCAGCAGTCCGGCGCCGTCGCCTTCACCAACGGCCGGCACGGTCTTTCCGACACGCTGCTGCTGCGCCGGGTGATGACCTATGCGCGCGAGTTCGATGCGGTCGTCTCGCTGGAACTGCGCGAAAAATACCTCGGCAACGGGGTGATGAACGAGGGCCTGTTCGCAAGCTGGCTCGGTCTCTCCGGCGTGCCGAAGGAAGCCGAAATCATTCCGCTCGAACGGGATCTTCGCATCGCCGCCCTGACGCGTGCGAAATACCACGCCGCGAAGATTTCCGTGGCGGAATCGGCCGAGGCGATGCGCGTTGCCCGCAACCGCGGCGCCAATGCCACCTGCGGTGTCTCGATCAACCATCTGGCGCTCAACGAAAACGACATCGGCGAATACCGCACCTTCTTCAAGCTCTCGCCGCCGCTACGCTCCGAGGACGACCGCGTTGCGATGGCGGACGCGCTCGCCGACGGCACGATCGACATCATCGTCTCCTCGCACGACCCGCAGGACGTCGATACCAAGCGCCTGCCGTTTGCGGACGCCGAGGACGGCGCGATCGGCCTCGAGACGCTGCTCGCGGCAGCCCTTCGCCTCCATCACGACGGCCGGGTGCCGCTGATGCGGCTGATCGATGCGATGTCCACCCGTCCGGCGCAGATCTTCGGCCTCGATGCCGGTACGCTGAAGCCCGGCGCCAAGGCGGATATCACGCTGATCGATCTCGACGAGCCTTGGATCGTTTCGAAGGATATGATCTTGTCGCGATCGAAGAATACGCCGTTCGAAGACGCGCGATTCTCGGGCCGCGCCGTCGCCACCTACGTGGCCGGCAAGTGCGTCTACACGCTTTAAGGGGAGCACGGCGTGAGTGAACTCTTCAACTGGCAGATCACTCTGTCCATCGCGCTGGCCGCACTGGCATTCGGCTATCTGCTCGGTTCCATTCCCTTCGGCCTGATCCTCACCCGTGCGGCGGGCCTCGGCGATATCCGTTCGATCGGATCGGGCAATATCGGCGCCACCAACGTTCTGAGAACCGGCAACAAGAAACTTGCCGCGGCGACCCTGCTGCTCGATGCGCTGAAGGCGACCGTTGCGGCGCTCGTTGCCTGGTATGTCTTCGGCAAGGAGGCGGGACTGCTCGCCGGCTTTGCGGCCTTCATGGGCCATCTCTTCCCGGTCTGGCTCGGCTTCAAGGGCGGCAAGGGCGTGGCCACCTATATCGGCACTCTGCTCGGCGTCTTTCCCTGGATGGTCCTCGTGTTCGCCGTGGTCTGGCTCGGCGTTGCCAAGGTCAGCAAATATTCGTCGCTCTCCGCTCTGGTTGCAACTCTTGTCATTCCGGTTGTGCTGTGGTTCTTAAACGAGCCGAAGATCGCGCTCGTCATGGCCATCATGACGGTGATTTCCTGGTGGAAACACCAGGAGAACATCAAGCGCCTGATCGCCGGCACCGAAAGCAGGATCGGCCAAAAGGGATAGGCGGGGAAACAATGCCGGACGGCAGCGCAAGGCGAACGGGAATTGCGCTGACGGAGAGGCAGAGGATCGCCTGGCTGAGGCTGATCCGCTCCGACAATGTCGGCCCAGCCACATTCAGAGACCTCATCAATCATTGCGGCTCGGCGGAAAACGCGCTTGCCATGCTGCCGGAACTCTCCGCTCGCGGCGGGGCGACGCGAGCGATCCGCATCGCCGGCGTTGAGGAGGCAGAGCGGGAACTGGAATCTGCCTATCGTCACGGCGCTCAATTCATCGGCATCGGTGAGCCGGACTATCCGCCGGCACTGCGCCAGATCGAAGGCGCGCCGCCGCTTCTGGCCGCGAAAGGCGATCTTTCCGCCGCGACGCGCCCTTCGGTCGGCGTCGTCGGATCACGCAATGCGTCGATATCCGGTGCCAAGTTCGCGGCGATGATCGCCCGCGATTGCGGCCGCGCCGGTTACACGGTCACATCGGGCCTCGCCCGCGGCATCGATACATCAGCCCACCGCGCCAGCCTGGAGACCGGCACGATCGCGGTGCTCGCCGGTGGGCTTGATCAGCCCTATCCGCCGGAAAACGTCTCCCTGCTGGACGAGATCACCGAAGGGGCCGGCCTTGCGGTCAGCGAAATGCCGTTCGGCTGGGAGCCGCGTGCGCGGGATTTCCCCGCCGCAACCGCCTGATATCCGGCATTTCTCTGGGGTTGTGGTGATAGAGGCGGCGGAGCGCTCGGGCTCGCTGATCACCGCAAGGCTGGCAACCGATTTCGGCCGGCTGGTCTTTGCGGTTCCGGGCTCCCCGCTCGATCCGCGCTGTCACGGTACAAACGGGCTGCTGAAACAGGGAGCGATCGTCACAACCGGCTCGGCGGATGTCATCGAAGCGCTGGCGCCGCTCTCGCAGCTCGATCTGTTCAGCGGATCGGTGGTGGAGGAGCCGGAGAAAACCGGCGACATACTGCCGCCCAATGACGGCGATCGGGCAATCATCGTCTCGGCGCTGGGGCCGACGCCGGTCGAGGTGGACGACATCATCCGCCATACCGGCCTGCCGGCCTCGTCCGTCTATCTCATCCTGCTGGAACTGGATCTTGCCGGCCGGTTGCATCGCCATGCCGGCGGCATGGTCTCACTCGCGATGGAATACTGAGCGGGGACGTCGGCCGGCCTGCACGTCTCCAGCCTCCACATAAGCCATCTCTATGAGGTAACAGAGCATGTCTGCGCCCTCCCCTAGCGCGACCTGCCGGAGCTCTCCGAGCATCTGCCTTATATAGGCGATACTTTCCTTGGGATCGTCCTCACGCCGGCCGCTCATTTCGTTCGGAAAAACCATATCCCATCCTGTCAAAAAATCCGGCCATCAGTCCAAATAACTTCACCTTCAGGTATGGAGGGGACCATATCGCATTTATTTAAGATTGCAACAAATTGCAAAGCTTCCACAGGTTGCATCCCGTTGTACTCGATAATTTGACCGAGGCCCCTTGACCGCGAGGCAAACGCCCTCCATGTCGGGAGGTCAGATTTCCGCCTGGACCCCAACGGTGCCGGGCCAAGCCTCTATTGCAGAGAAGCAAAATGAATGTTGTCGTCGTAGAATCTCCTGCCAAAGCCAAGACAATCAACAAGTATCTCGGCTCCGGCTACAAGGTTCTCGCATCTTTCGGCCATGTGCGCGATCTTCCCGCCAAGGACGGGTCGGTGCTTCCCGATCAGGATTTCGAAATGCTGTGGGAGGTCGATCCCGCGTCCCAGAAGCGCATGAAGGATATTGCCGACGCCCTGAAGGGCTCGGACGGCCTGTTCCTCGCGACCGACCCGGATCGCGAAGGGGAAGCGATTTCCTGGCATGTGCTCGACCTATTGAAGAAGAAGAAGCTGATCGGCGACAAGCCGGTCAAGCGCGTCGTCTTCAACGCCATCACCAAGAAGGCCGTGCTCGATGCGATGGCCAACCCGCGTGATATCGACGTGCCGCTGGTGGATGCCTATCTCGCCCGCCGTGCCCTCGACTATCTCGTCGGCTTCAACCTTTCGCCGGTCCTGTGGCGCAAGCTGCCGGGCGCCCGCTCCGCCGGCCGCGTGCAGTCGGTTGCGCTGCGCCTCGTCTGCGACCGCGAATCCGAGATCGAGCGATTCATCTCGGAAGAATACTGGAATCTATCGGCGCTCTTGCGCACCCCGCGTGGCGACGAGTTCGAGGCGCGCCTCGTTTCGGCCGATGGCAAGCGGCTGCAGGGCCGCTCGATCAAGAACGGCGAGGACGCCAACCGGCTGAAGGCGCTGCTCGACGGCGCGACCTACGTGGTCGATACGGTCGAGGCAAAGCCCGTCAAGCGCAATCCCGGTCCTCCGTTCACCACCTCGACGCTGCAGCAGGCTGCTTCCTCCAACATCGGCTTCAACGCCTCGCGCACCATGCAGGTGGCGCAGAAGCTTTATGAAGGTGTCGATATCGGTGGCGAGACGGTCGGTCTCATTACCTATATGCGTACCGACGGCGTGCAGATGGCGCCGGAGGCGATCGATGCTGCCCGCAGCGCCATCGTCGATCAGTTTGGGCAGCGTTACCTGCCGGAAAAGCCGCGTTTCTATTCCACCAAGGCGAAGAACGCCCAGGAAGCCCACGAAGCGATCCGGCCGACAGATTTCAACCGCACGCCGGACCAGGTGCGCCGTTACCTCGATGCCGACCAGGCCCGTCTTTATGAACTGATCTGGAAGCGCGGCATCGCCAGCCAGATGGCATCCGCCGAAATCGAGCGCACCACGGTCGAGATCCTCGCCGACAACAAGGGGAGAAGGCTGGCCTTCGCGCCGTCGGCTCGGTCATCCGTTTCGACGGCTTCCTCGGCGCCTATGTCGATAGCCGCGAGGATGCCGAAAAAGGCGAGGACGACGATGAAGACGGCCGCCTGCCCGAGATCAACGCTCGCGAAAAGCTCGACAAGAACAAGGTGAATGCCAGCCAGCACTTCACCGAGCCGCCGCCGCGTTATTCGGAAGCCTCGCTGATCAAGAAGATGGAAGAGCTCGGCATCGGCCGACCCTCAACCTATGCCGCGACGCTGAAGACGCTGAGCGACCGCGAATATATCGTCATGGACAAACGCAAGCTGGTGCCGCATTCCAAGGGCCGGCTGGTAACAGCGTTCCTCGAAAGCTTCTTCACCAAATACGTGGAATACGATTTCACCGCCGATCTGGAAGAAAAGCTCGACAAGATCTCCGCCGGTGAGCTCGACTGGAAGCAGGTGCTGCGCGAATTCTGGCAGGATTTCTTCTCCCAGATCGAGGACACCAAGGAACTGCGCGTCACCAACGTGCTCGACGCGCTCAACGAGACGTTGGCGCCGCTGGTTTTCCCGAAGCGGGAGGACGGCAGCGATCCGCGTATCTGCCAGGTCTGCGGCACCGGCAACCTGTCGCTGAAACTCGGCAAATACGGCGCCTTCGTCGGCTGCTCGAACTATCCGGACTGCAATTTCACCCGTCAACTTTCCTCCGAAGGCGGTGCGGATGCGGAGGCCAATGCCCTCAGCGAACCGAAGGCGCTCGGCGCCGATCCGCATACGGGCGAGGAACTGACGCTGCGTTCGGGCCGGTTCGGGCCCTATATCCAGCGTGGCGAGGGCAAGGAAGCCAAGCGTTCGTCGCTGCCGAAGGGCTGGAAGCCCGAGGATATCGACCACGAAAAGGCGCTCGCCCTGATCAACCTGCCGCGCGATGTCGGCAAACATCCGGAATCAGCCAAGATGATCTCGGCGGGACTTGGCCGCTACGGGCCGTTCCTGCTCCATGACGGCAGCTATGCCAATCTGGAGAGCATCGAGGATGTGTTCTCGATCGGCCTCAACCGCGCCGTGACCGTGCTTGCCGAAAAGCAGAGCAAGGTGGCGGCCGGCGGTGGTCGCGGCCGTGGCACGCCTGCGGCGCTGAAGGAACTCGGCGACCATCCGGATGGCGGCGCGATCACCGTGCGGGATGGCAAATACGGACCTTACGTCAATTGGGGCAAGGTCAACGCCACGCTGCCGAAGGGGCTCGACCCGCAGTCGGTGACGATGGAACAGGCCATGGCCTTCATCATCGAAAAGGGCGGCAAGACGCCGTCAGCCAAGGCGAAGCCGAAAAGGCCGCCGCCAAGGCAGCCACCGATACCAAGAAGGCCGCGCCGAAGGCCAAAACGGCCGCGAAGGCAAAAACTCCGGCGAAGAAGGCCGCACCGAAGGCGAAGAAGACGGGCACGTGAGAGAACCGCGGGACAGATCGAGACATCAGGGGCAACGCCCCGAAAAAGCCGCCCGAGGGAACGCCGCTTCCTCAAAAGAGAAGCCGGTGATCATCCACGGTGCCGTGCCGCCGCGCGACGTCCTGCTCGAATTCATCGCCGACAATCCGGACAAGGGCTCGAAGCGGGAGATCGCCAAGGCTTTCGGGCTGAAGGGCGACACCCGCGTCGAACTGAAGGATCTGCTCAGGACGCTGGAGGAGGAAGGCCTTCTCAAGAAGAGCCGCAAGTCGCTCACCCGCCCCGACGCGCTGCCGCCGGTCACCGTGCTCGACATTACCACCCGCGACAAGGACGGCGAGCTGATCGGCCGGCCGGCCGAATGGCCGGAGGAGCTCGGCGCGGCACCTGCCGTGCTGATCCGCCAATCATCCGACAACCGCGGCAAGGGCAAGGCGCCCGCCGCCGGGCTCAACGACCGCGTACTGGCGAAAATCTTCCCCAACAAGGACCGTAGCGGCCCTGCCTATACCGCCCGCGTCATCAAGATCATCGACAAGCGCCGCGGCGCCTCGCTCGGCGTCGTCCATAAGCTTGCCGACGGCGAGCTGCGCCTGCTGCCGATCGATCGGCGCGGCGAGGAAATGGTGATCGAGCCCGTCGATATCGGCGAGGCAAAGGATGGTGACCTGGTCGAGACGGAAGTCGTCCGTTCCGGCCGTTTCGGCCTGCCACGCGCGCGGGTTCTGTCGGTCGTCGGGTCCGTCGGTTCGGAAAAGGCGATCTCGATGATCGCCATCTATTCGCACGGCATCCCGCATATTTTCCCGAAACAGGTGATGGACGAGGCCGAAGCGGCGAAGCCGGCGACCATGGCGCGTCGCGAGGACTGGCGCTCGCTGCCGCTGATCACCATCGATCCGGCGGATGCCAAGGACCATGACGACGCGGTTTATGCCGAGCTAGACCCCTCGCCCGACAATCCGGACGGCGTGATCGTCACCGTCGCGATCGCCGATGTTTCCTGGTATATCCGCAGCGGCTCGGCGCTCGACCGTGAGGCGCTGAAGCGCGGCAATTCGGTCTATTTCCCGGACCGCGTCGTGCCGATGCTGCCTGAGCGCATCTCCAACGACCTCTGCTCGCTGCGTGAAGGCGAAGACCGGCCGGCGCTTGCCGTGCGCATGGTCTTTTCGAAGGAAGGCCGCAAGGCAGGGCATACCTTCCACCGCATCATGATGAAGAGCGCCGCCAAGCTCTCCTATCAACAGGCCCAGGCGGCGATCGACGGCAAGCCGGATGACAAGACCGGGCCGCTCACCGACTCGATCCTGAAGCCGCTATGGCATGCCTATGGAGTGATGAAGCGCGGTCGCGACCGCCGCCAGCCGCTCGAGCTCGACATGCCCGAGCGCAAGATCCTGCTGAAGCCGGACGGCACCGTCGATCGCGTACACGTTCCCGAGCGCCTCGACGCGCACAAGCTCATCGAAGAGATGATGATCCAGGCGAACGTCGCCGCCGCCGAGACACTGGAAAAGAGGCGGCAGGCGCTGATCTACCGCATCCACGATGCGCCGTCGCTCGCCAAGCAGGAAACGCTGCGCGAGTTCCTCGCGACATTGGGCATTCCGATGGCCAAGGGCGGCCAGATGCGCGCCAATTCGTTCAACGGCATTCTCGCCAAGGCTGAAGACACCGTGCACCAGGTGATGGTCAACGAAATGGTGCTGCGCTCCCAGAGCCAGGCGGTCTACAGCCCCGAGAATATCGGCCATTTCGGCCTCAACCTGATGAAATACGCGCATTTCACCTCGCCGATCCGCCGTTACGCCGACCTCATCGTGCACCGCGCGCTGGTCGGCTCCCTGGGTTTGGGCGAAGGCGGCATCAAGCCGGAGGAAGAGGCGCAGCTCGAGGATATCGCCGCCGAGATCTCGACCTTCGAGCGTCGCGCCATGGCCGCCGAGCGCGACACGATCAACCGGCTGATCGCCCATCATTTGAGCGAGCGCATCGGCGAGGAATTCGTCGGCCGCGTCTCCGGCGTCACCAAGGCGGGACTATTTGTCTCGCTTCCGACCTATGGTGCGGACGGATTCATACCTATATCCACCCTCGGCAACGACTACTTCATCTACGACGAGGCGCATCAGGCGCTGTCGGGAGAGAAGACCGGTCTAGGCTACCAGCTCGGCGATACGGTCGATGTGCGGCTGAAGCAGGCGATCCCGCTTGCCGGTGCGCTGCAGTTCGAAATGCTGAGCGAGGGCAAGAAATTGCCGACCGCGACCCGCTCCTTCCACAAATCGGGGCGGCGTGGCCGGGCGCAACCCGGTACGCGGCCTCCGCGGAGCGGACGAAGGAGATAGGAATGCAGAAGCAGGGCGAACAGACCGTCCGATATGGTGGAGATCAGGAGGCCGAAAGGCCGCTCGGCCGCTCCATCAAGCGCGGCTTGCTCTGCACCTGTCCCGCCTGCGGAACCGGTCGCCTGTTCCGCGCCTTTCTCAAACCGGTCGATACCTGCGCCGTCTGCGGCGAGGAAATCCATCATCACCGCGCCGACGACCTGCCGGCCTATCTCGTCATCGTCGTCGTCGGCCATGTGCTGATGACCGGCTACATGCTGACCGATATGACGCTCAGGGTCTCGCCCTGGGTGCATCTCGCCATCTGGGTGCCGCTGGCGATACTTGCGGCGCTTCTGACCATCCAGCCGATCAAGGGCGGCGTCATCGGCTTCCAGTGGGCGCTGAAGATGCATGGCTTCGGTGGGCGCGAAGATGAAGCCGTGGATCCCGGCCGGGGCGGACCGATCGCATGACATCCTCCGCCGAGGAACAGGCTCCGTTCGCAATGGATACGCCGAAGCATGCGCGTGTTGCCGGCGTGACGCCCAAGGACGCGGCGTCGCTGATCCTGATCGACCGCTCGGGCGGCAACCCGCGGGTGCTGATGGGCCGGCGCGGCAGCGGCCATGTCTTCATGCCTGATGTCTACGTGTTTCCGGGCGGCAGGCGGGATGCGCGCGACCACGCCCTCCCCTTCAGCGCCGATCTCGACCCGCTGGTTGTCGAAAAGCTGGTCGCGGGCGCCACATCCCGCATGACCCCGACCCGGGCCCGGGCCCTGGCGCTCGCAGCGCTCAGGGAACTCCATGAGGAGACCGGGCTTGCCGGCGGCGACGCTGCCGATCTCTCGCGCCTGCGCTACGTCGCCCGCGCCATCACACCGCCCGGCAATGTCCGGCGCTACGACACGCGCTTCTTTCTCACCTTTGCCGATGAAACCCTGTTCGACATGGCGCTTCTCGGCGACTCAAACGAACTTCAGGACGTGCGCTGGCTTGACATTGCCGAGCTTTCGGGTCTGAAACTCCCGCGCATCACCCAGGCAGTCATGGAGGACGTGAAAAACCTGATGGCATCCGATCCGTCTTTACCGTTTGGAAGCCCGGTTTTCTTCTATTTCATGCGTCATGGACGATTCGTCCGCAGCCGAGTGTAAGGAATATTGAATGGCTCAGCCGACGACAGACGCCAACGGCCATGTCGAGAAAATTCACTGGCCGTCGCTGATCGCCGCCATTTCCGCCATCAGTGCCGTGGGCATCGCCATCGGCCTCGGCCTGCCGCTCCTCAGCATCATTCTTGAAAAGCGCGGAATTTCCTCCACCCTGATCGGCCTCAATGCCGCCATGGCCGGGGTTGCCTCGATGGTCGCGGCGCCGGTCACCACCAAGATCGCCCATACCTGCGGCGTGGCGCGCACCATGATGTTCGCGGTGCTCGTCGCCGCCATCAGTGCCCTCGGCTTCTATTACGCCGAGACCTTCTGGATGTGGTTCCCGCTGCGTTTCACCTTTCACGGCGCCACGACGACGCTCTTCATCCTGTCGGAGTTCTGGATCAACGATGCCGCCCCGCCAAGGCGCCGTGGGCTCGTTCTCGGCATTTATGCGACCGTGCTCGCCATCGGCTTCGCGCTCGGCCCCTGCTCTTCTCCGCGCTCGGCAGCGACGGCATTCTGCCTTTCCTGGTCGGTGCCGGCATCATCATGCTGGCGATCATCCCGATCTTCATTGCCCGCAATGAAAGTCCCGTGCTGGATACCAAGCCGGACCGGCACTTCTTCCATTACATCTTCCTCGTCCCGACAGCGACGGCAGCGGTATTCGCCTTCGGCGCGGTTTCGGCGGGCGGGCTGTCGCTGTTCCCGATCTATGCGTTGCGTTCCGCCCTGACCGAACCTCAGACCGCGGTACTGCTGACGGTAATGGGGATAGGCAACATGGCCTTCCAGATCCCGCTCGGCCTCTATTCCGACAAGCTGAAGGACCGGCGGCCGCTCTTGACCGCCATGGCAGTGCTCGGCGTCGCAGGATCGCTTGCGCTGCCCTTCCTGATCGGGAACTGGATCATGATGGCTGTGATCCTGTTCTTCTGGGGCGGTTGCGTCTCCGGCCTCTATACGGTGGGCCTTGCGCATCTCGGATCGAGACTCAGTGGCGCCGACCTTGCCGCAGCCAATGCGGCCTTCATATTCTGTTATGCGGTGGGCACCGTTGCCGGTCCGCAGGGCATCGGTGCGGCCATCGATATCGCCGGCAATGACGGTTTTGCCTGGGCATTGGCGGGATTCTTCGGCTTTTACGTGCTGGTTTCCATCTGCCGGATGCTTTTCCGGTCAAAACGGAGTTGACTTTTCGGGCGCGATTTGTAATTTCGCGCCAGATTTTGCCGTGGACCCACCCGCGTCCGCGGCTTCATTTTTCTTAGAGGCAGAACACCATGGCGAAAGCTACGACCATCAAGATCAAGCTGCTGTCGACGGCTGACACCGGTTTCTTCTACGTCACCACGAAGAACAGCCGCACGATGACCGACAAGATGACCAAGACCAAGTATGATCCGGTCGCCAAGAAGCATGTCGAGTTCAAGGAAACCAAGATCAAGTAAGACTTGATTTCACGGTTTATCGAAGGGCGCCGGCCGATGGGCTAGGCGCCTTTTCTTTGCTTTCTCTCCGCCCATGTGATCCGGGCCGGAACAGGCTGCGTAGAAACGGAAAAGCGCCGCTCCAGAGGCCTGGAACGGCGCTTTCAAATGGGGTCGACCAGCCTGCAATCACGGCACGAGGAACCGCTTTGGTATGCCTGCCAGTCGACCGACCCCACGACCCAGGAGATGCGGCGGACCTGAGCATCATGGGGTATCGGTGACCCTTTCGGGTACACTGTCTGTGTTGCGGTCAAAATTGCTCAAAACGAAAAGAAAATCAACAGATTCTTAATCTGATACCGGGTCAGTCACTGTTATTGGTTAAAATTCGAGGCCGATATTCGCATTCTGCTTGAATTTTTCGATATAATTCCAAGATCATTCCCGGAGCTTAGAGGATTACACCCAATCAAACTCTGGGAAATTTGTTCCCAATTCAACAACATCCTTGCCTAACACTGTTTAGCCGATCAGCCATGCAAAAATATGAAAGCGAATTCAAAAAGCTATTCTCGATTGGCGGACCTGAAGCATCCCATGGATACATTCGGAATTTATTGAATGCGTTGCAGCAACAGCACTAACCGACTACTGTTCATGAAACTCTTCGATTAATTCGTACCTGTAAAAAATTGATCCTGCCGTGGAAAAACTGGCGTGTGCCAAGACTTTTCCACAGCACGCCTGCATTGCGGGCGATGAAAACATGCAATTTAGAATTTACTGATTCTCTAAGCGGCCGCGGCGACCACCCGATTGCGTCCGCCGTTCTTCGCTTCATAGAGCGCGCGGTCGGCCTGCTTCATCAGCTGCTCTGGCGTTTCTGCCCCGTGGGTGTTGCAGGCGATCCCGAGCGATGCAGTAATATTGAGCATGACACCCGCCGTCTTCAGATGGAACGGCTGGCTCTCGATGATGCTGCGAAGCCGCTCGGCGATCGCTGCGGCCGATATAGCGTCGGTATCGGGCATGACGACCACAAACTCCTCGCCGCCGTAACGGCAGGCAAGGTCGGCTCCCTGACCGTCGAGCGGACGCGGGCCGCGAACTCCTTGAGCACCTCGTCGCCGGCATCGTGGCCGTAGGTATCGTTGACCGACTTGAAGCGGTCGATATCGGTGATGCAAACGGACAGCGGCCGCGAACGGGCAGCAGCGCGGTTGAACAGCACCTTCAGATGATTGTCGAGATAACGCCGGTTGTTGAGGCCGGTCAGCGCGTCGGTGACGGCAAGCTCAATCGTCTGGCGCACACTCATGCGCAGGCGATCGTTGTAGCGCTTGCGCTTGATCTGGGTGAGGACGCGGGCAACAAGTTCGTTCGGGTCGATCGGCCGGACGATGTAGTCGTTGACGCCGAGATCGAGCGCCCGAACGATCACGTCGTCGGCGCCCATTTCGGTGACCAGGAGCAGCGGCAGGAAGCGGGTGCGCTCCAGCGAGCGAAGCTGCGAGCAGAGCCTCAGCGGATCGTATTCGTCGAAATTGGCGTTGACGATCACCAGATCGACAGGGCTCTCCGCCGCTTCGAACAGAGCGGCCTGCGGATCGGACATGGCGATGACGCCGGCGATCGGCTTCAGCGCCTTGATGATACGCTCCTGAGAGCTTGCGCGGCCATCCACGAGCAGAACCTGAGCCATCTCGTCGCGGCCGTCGGCGCCCTTCAGCATGTCTTCCAGGCCGATATTGCTGGCGGTATCGGCGCGGATGCGCAGCTCGTCGCTCAATGTCTTCAGCCGCACCAGACTTTTCACGCGCGAAACCAGCTGCAGGTCGTTGACCGGCTTGGTCAGGAAATCGTCGGCACCAGCCTTCAGGCCGCGGACGCGGTCGGAGGGCTGGTCGAGCGCTGTAACCATGACGATAGGGATATGGGCGGTGCGCGGATTGGCCTTCAGCCGTTCGCAGACCTCGAAACCGTCAATGCCGGGCATCATGATGTCGAGAAGGATCAGGTCCACATGGGTGCTGTCGCAGATTGCCAGCGCCTTGTAGCCGTCGTCGGCGGTCAGGACGTCGAAATATTCTGCCAGAAGCCTGGCTTCGAGCAGCTTCACGTTTGCCGGAATATCGTCGACTACCAGTATGCGCGCCGTCATGACATCCGTTCCGTTCTCATGCGTCGCCGAGATAAGTCTTTATCGTCTCGATGAACTTCGGCACCGAGATGGGCTTCGAGACATAGGCCTCGCAACCGCCCTGGCGAATGCGTTCCTCGTCGCCCTTCATCGCAAAGGCGGTCACCGCGATCACCGGAATGACGTGCAGTTCATCGTCTTCCTTCAGCCATTTGGTGACTTCCAGACCCGAAACCTCGGGCAGCTGGATATCCATCAAAATCAGATCGGGGCGATGTTTGCGTGCCAGTTCGAGCGCTTCCATACCGTTGCGGGTCTGGATGGTATCGTATCCCGATGCTTCGATCAGGTCGCGGAAGAGCTTCATGTTCAGCTCGTTGTCCTCGACGATCATGACCCGTTTGGGCATGGCGATCCGTTCCTTAAATCCCGGCTTGCATGAGTGCCTTCAGTATATAAGCTCCCGGAACGGCCGATTCCACAGAGCGCCTATCAGGCACGGTAAAGCCATTTAGTTGAAAAAGAGGTAACTCGGCGGACAATGCGACGCGACCCCGGTAATAGTCGAAGCGGCAAAACCCAGGCGGAAGAGACGGCTGGCGCCATTCTCGGATGGCTCGCCAACGAACCCGACATGCTGGGCCGGTTCCTGGCCCTTTCCGGCGTCCAGCCCAGCCAGCTGCGCAATGCGGTGAACGATCCGGGCTTTCTCGCCGGCATGATCGATTTCCTGATGGGGCATGAGCCGACATTGCTTGCCTTCTGCGAGGCGACGGATACCAAGCCGGAAACCGTGGCCGCGGCCTGGCACCACTATTCGGGACCCGGGCTCGATTCCGGCGATTATTGAGATGACCGAGATCCTCGACCTTTCCCATGTGCGCCTCGGCGACCGGCCGCTCGTCGTCTGCGATGTCGACGACGTGGTGCTGCATTTCGTTGCTCCCTTCCAGGACTTTCTGCGCGGCGAAGGCCATGGCTCTTGCCGCGCTCGTTCCGGCTCACCGGCAATATCGTGTCCATCGAGACCCAGGTCGCGCTCGAGCACACGGATGTGCGCCGGCTGATAGAGGCCTTCTTCGAGGCCCAGGAAAACTGGCAGATCCCTACCGACCTGGTCGTCCAGACCCTCGAAACGCTGTCGAAGGATGCCGATGTCGTCTTCCTCACCGCGATGCCGCCGCGCTACCGGGAGCACCGCCGCCGGCTTCTCGACCAGATCGGCCTCACCTTCCCGATGATCGCCAGCGAAGAGCCGAAGGGGCCGATCATGCAGCGTCTGCATGCCGGGCGCCCCCTGCCCTCCGTCTTCATCGACGACATGGCGCATAATCTTCATTCGGTGCGGGATCATGTCACGGAATGCCTCCTCCTCCACATGATGCCCGAATCGCCGCTGCATCTGCTTGCGCCGAAGCCGGACGAAGGCATTACGAGGGCAACGGACTGGACCCACGCTGCCGAGCCTGATCCGTGGCCATATCGGGCTCAGAGCCGCCTGACATTAGAGTTCCAGCCGCATCAGCGGCCGTCCGTCCTTGCGGCGCTCCACCACGTCGAAGCCGGCTGCGTCGAAGATCGCCGTCGAGCCGATGCACAGCGTCACCGATTTCGGCTGCTTCACATGATCGATCGGACAGGCATCAACGAACCGCGCTCCCATCTGCCGGGCATAATCGATGGCCCCGGACAGCAGGCGGTGGCTCAGCCCCTTGCCCCTGAACTTCGGCTTCAGGAAAAACAGCTGACCGCCCAGACCGAGGGATCGTTTGCATCCACCGCCTCCAGCGGACGCGAAACGGTGCGCGGCGAGTTGAACTGCGGCACGTCGTGGCGCGGCCCGACCTGCACCCAGGCCACCGGTTCATCCTCCGAATAGGCCAGAATGCCGGGCGGCGGACCGGCGATTATGCGGCCGCGGATATGCTCCTTGCGCTCCTGCGGCAACATCTTGGTGCGCACCGCATGCGGCAGGCGCAGCGCGACGCACCAACAGTGGTAGAAGGCCCCTGCGGACCGAAGAGCATTTCGAAATCCTCCCAGCGCTCCGCCGTCACAGGCTCGAAACGAATATCGATATCCACGCCAAACCTCTACACGCTCCCTTGTGACTCATGAGCTTAGGCCTTAACGTCACAATGTTCAATCTTTGTTCTCCGCCATGACGCCCACGCCTGACAAGACACCCGGCTTCTGTCGCGACTGCCTTGCGGAGCAGAAGGCGGAGGTGCGCCGTTGCCGCGCCTGCGGCAGCCCGCGCCTCGTCTATCACAAGGAGCTGTATGGCCTGACGCTGGCGCATATCGATTGCGACGCCTTCTATGCGACGATCGAAAAACGCGACAATCCGGAACTGGCCGACAAGCCGGTGATCATCGGCGGCGGCAAGCGTGGCGTCGTCTCGACCGCTTGTTATATCGCCCGCATCAATGGCGTGCGTTCGGCGATGCCGATGTTCAAGGCGCTGGAACTCTGCCCGGACGCCGTGGTGATCCCGCCGAACATGGAGAAATATGTGACCGTCGGGCGGCAGGTGCGCGCCATGATGCACGATCTGACGCCGCTGGTTCAGCCGCTGTCGATCGACGAAGCTTTTCTGGAACTCGCCGGCACCGAACGGCTGCATCACGCCCCCCGGCGCGCATCCTCGCGAAATTCGCAAAGCGGGTGCAGGACGAGATCGGTATCAGCGTTTCGGTCGGCCTCTCCTATTGCAAATTCCTCGCCAAGGTTGCCTCCGACCTCCAGAAGCCCCGCGGCTTTTCGGTGATCGGGCAGGAAGAGGCGCTGGAATTCCTGGCGGCCCGGCCGGTCACCACCATCTGGGGCGTCGGCAAGGCGTTCAACGCGACGCTGGAGGCGGACGGCATCCGCACCATCGGCCAGCTCCAGACCATGCAGGAGGCCGACCTGATGCGCCGCTATGGCACGATGGGCCAGCGGCTCTACCGCCTCTCGCGCGGCATCGACGACCGCGAGGTGCATCCGAACGAGGCGGCGAAGAGCGTTTCGGCCGAAACGACCTTTTTCGACGACATCTCGCGGCACGAGGACCTCGTGCCGATCTTAAGGCGGCTTTCCGAAAAGGTTTCGGCGCGGCTGAAGAAACACGGCATTGCCGGGCAGACCGTCGTTCTCAAGCTGAAGACCGCCGACTTCAAGAGCCGAACCCGCAACAAGCGGCTGGAGGACCCGACCCAGGCTCGCCGACCGCATCTTCAGGACAGGCCTGTCGCTGATGGAGCGGGAGACCGACGGCACCAAATTCCGCCTGCTCGGCATCGGCGTCACCGATCTCGGCGATCCGACGCGTGCCGATCCGCCCGACCTCGTCGATCGCCAGGCCGGCCGCCGCGCGGCCGCGGAAGCGGCGATGGACAAGCTGCGAGACAAGTTCGGCAAGGCCGCGGTCGAGACCGGATATACTTTCGGCAGCCGCCGTCGAGATCAATGAAATGTGATCCGTTATTAACCATAACGTTAAAACTACTCGCGCCGCGGATAACCTTCCTTAAACCTCCTCAGCTAATGTGCCGGTCCATGTATTGCGTATGGGGTCGGTCATGTTGCGTCGCCTGGTGTTCGGGTTAGGTCTTTTGTCTGCGACCATGTTGTCGCATGCGGCTTTCGCGGAAGGTGCCCGCACGCTGCAGATCATCGTTTCCAAGGACAAGCAGTCACTCACCGTCTATGACGGCGAAGCTGTCGTGACCACTTCCAAGGTTTCGACCGGCAAGGAAGGCCACTCGACTCCGAGCGGCATTTTTTCGATCCTCGAGAAGCAGAAATATCACGAATCCAACCTCTATTCGAACGCGCCCATGCCATGGATGCAGCGCCTGACCTGGTCCGGCATCGCGCTTCACGAATCCAACAGCGTGCCGAACTATCCCGCCTCGCATGGCTGCGTGCGCATGCCGGGTGCGTTTGCCAAGTCGCTCTACCAGATCACCGAGCGCGGCGCGCATGTGATCATCACCGATGCGCCGGTCGTGCCCCAGCGGATCGAGAGCGCCAACCTGTTCCTGCCGCGCAAGCCGCTGCCGACAGGGCCGCTGCTTTCCGATGTGCAGCTCCGAACCTCGTCGATCGGCAGCAGTTCCAAACCGGTCGATTCCAAGCCGGTCGAAGTGGCGATGAACCTGGTTCCGAACAACCCGTCCATCGTCCATCCGACCACCGACGCCTCGCCGCCGGTGACCAAGCCGGCCGTTGCCTCGACGGAGGACGTCGCACCGCTTCGCATCCTCATCACCCGCCGCGGCGATCGCGAAACGCTGATGGATGCCCAGATCCTGCTGCAGCAGCTCGGTTTCGACACAGGCGGAGGCGACGGGTTCGCCGGCCCGATGACCCGTAGCGCGATTGCCGGCTTCAAACGCTGGAAGAACCTGTCGCCCAAGGGCGCGCTGGTGACGCCGGAATTCCTCGACGCCCTCTACACGACCGCCGGCCAGCAACGTCCACCGATGGGCCAGATCATGGTGCGCCAGAATTTCCAGCCGCTGTTTGAGGCGCCGGTCGGTATCAAGAACCCGGAAGTGGCGCTCGGCACACATTTCTTCAGCGTCGACAAGGTCGAGCGTAACGAAGAAACGGCCGAATGGCACGGTGTCACCGTTCCGAACGGCCTCAGCGCTGCGGTGAAGCAGCGGCTCGGGATCACGGTCGCCGACGACCCTTACGCGCCGGGCGCTGCGGCACGAGCTCTTGGGCGCATAGAGATCCCGGACGACATTCGCGACCGGATCGAGACGCTAATCGGCGACGGCTCGTCCCTCACGATCAACGACCAGGGCATCGGCGCCGATACCGGCGACGGCACCGACTTCATCACCATCACCCAGCCGGTGCAGCGGGTTGCCGATGCGCAAACCTCCATCGACAAGTCGTCGATAACCAGGCCGCAGCCGGTCAGCCAACGGCGGACGGAGGCCAAGCCCCGCGCCTACGGTCTCTATTGAGGCTCCTGAAGCGGGCCGCGATCCCTTGGATCACGGCACGCTTCAAATTTTTGTTTCTCCGGGGTCTCTACGGGCGCCTTACCGAAAATCGCCGCATATTCCGCGCGTCGCGCATCAAACCAGCTCGACGTCGAGAACGCCCGGCGCCGTCCTCAGCGCCGCGGCGATTTCCGGCGAGATGCGGTATTTCTCCGTCAACTCCACCTCGATTTCCCGCTTGCCGTCATCCTTGATGACCACGAAGGACACCAGCCCGTCGCCCCGGGCATTGAGGTGCCGCGCGACGGCGCGCAACGGGCCTGAATCGCGGACGAAGACGCGCAACGCCTTCTGCATCTGCACCGACTTTTCCTCGAGCGACTGCGCCGTCTGGATGCGCAAACCGATGCCTTCCGGCCGCTCTTCCGCCTGTACGGTGATGACCAGCGACTTGCCGGGCTCAAGCAGGTCGCGATATTGCGCCAGCCCTTCCGAAAAAGCACCGCTTCGAACTGGCCGGTCGCATCCGAGAAGGTGACGATCCCCATCTTGTTGCCGGTGCGGGTCTTGCGCTCCTGTTTGCCGGTGACCGTCCCGGCCAGCCGGCCGGCGGTGGCGCCCTGTTTCACCGCGGCGGAAAAATCCGCGAAATTCTGTACACGCATCTTGGCGAGGACATTGGCATAGGCATCCAGCGGGTGGGCAGAGAGGTAGAAGCCGAGAACCTGATATTCGCGCATCAGCTTTTCGGACGGCATCCACGGCGTAAACGACGGAAAAATCAGCGTTTCCGGCCCGGAAGCAGAGGATGAGCCGAACATATCGTGCTGGCCGCTGACCTTTTCGCCCTGGGCACGCTGGGCGTAACCGATGATGCGGTCGAGGCCGCCGCTCAGTTCGGCCCGGTCGCGGCCGAAACAATCGAAGGCGCCGGCGGAGATCAGGCTTTCCATGACGCGGCGGTTGACCTGCTTCGGGTCGATCCTGAGACAGAAATCCTCGATGCTGGCGAACGGCCGATCGCCGCGGATCTCCGTAATATGCTCGACGGCCGACTCGCCGACGCCCTTGATGGCGGCCAGCGCGTAATAGATCTTGTTGTCACCGGTCTCGAAATGCCGGAACGAGGTCTGCACCGACGGCGGAATGACCGCGATGCCCAGGCGGCCTGCATCCTGCCGGAAATCGTTGAGCTTCTCGCTGTTCGACATATCGTATGTCATCGAGGCGGCGAGGAACTCGACCGGGTAATGCGCCTTCATGAAGGCGGTCTGGTAGGAGACGATCGCATAGGCCGCGGCATGGCTCTTGTTGAAGCCGTAGTTGGCGAACTTGGCGAGCAGTTCGAAAATGTTGTTGGCCTGCGGCTTGGAAACGCCGTTCTTGATGGCGCCATCGACAAAGCGTTCGCTCTGCTGGTCCATCTCCGCCTTGATCTTCTTGCCCATGGCGCGGCGCAGCAGGTCGGCCTCGCCGAGCGAATAGCCCGACAGAACCTGGGCGATCTGCATGACCTGTTCCTGGTAGACGATAACCCCTTGGGTCTCCTTCAGGAGATGGTCGATCGTCGGATGGATCGACTCGATCTCCTCCTCGCCGTGCTTGCGGGCGTTATAGGTCGGAATGTTTTCCATCGGGCCCGGACGATAAAGGGCCACGAGGGCGATAATATCCTCGATGCAGTCCGGCCGCATGCCGATCAGCGCCTTGCGCATGCCCGCACTTTCCACCTGGAACACGCCGACCGTCTCGCCGCGCGAGAGCATCTCGTAGGTCTTCTGATCGTCGAGCGGGATCTTGGCCAGATCGACCTCAATACCGCGCTTGCGGCAGAAATCGACCGCGGTCTTCAGGACCGTTAGCGTCTTCAGGCCGAGGAAGTCGAATTTCACCAGGCCCGCCTGCTCCACCCATTTCATGTTGAACTGGGTGACCGGCATGTCGGAGCGCGGGTCGCGATACATCGGCACCAGCTTCGACAGCGGCCGGTCGCCGATGACGATGCCGGCGGCGTGGGTCGAGGCGTGACGGTAGAGGCCCTCGATCTTCTGGGCGATATCGAGGAGGCGCGCGACGACCGGTTCCTTGTCGGCCTCTTCCTGGAATTTCGGATCCTCCTCGATCGCCTTCGACAGGGGCGTCGGGTTGGCCGGGTTGTTCGGCACCAGCTTGCAGATCTTGTCGACCTGACCATAGGGCATTTCGAGCACGCGGCCGACGTCGCGCAGGGCGGCGCGCGCCTGCAGCGAACCGAAGGTGATGATCTGCGCCACCTGCTCGCGGCCATATTTCTGCTGCACGTAGCGGATCACCTCTTCGCGGCGGTCCTGGCAGAAGTCGATGTCGAAGTCCGGCATCGAGACGCGGTCGGGATTGAGGAAGCGTTCGAACAGAAGCGAGAAGCGCAACGGATCGACGTCGGTGATGGTCAGCGCATAAGCGACCAGCGAACCCGCGCCCGAACCACGGCCGGGACCGACCGGAATGCCCTGCTGCTTGGCCCATTTGATGAAGTCGGCAACGATCAGGAAGTAGCCGGGGAACTTCATCTTCTCGATGACGCTGAGCTCGAAGTCCAGCCGTTCCCGATAGTCCTGTTCCGTATACCCGCGGGTCATGCCGAGCGTGGCAATGCGGTCTTCGAGACCTTCGACGGACTGGCGGCGCAGCTCTTGCGCCTCGGCGCGCTCGGCTTCCGCCGGATCGTCAGTGGCGCCGGTGAAGCGCGGCAGGATCGGATTGCGGGTCTTCAGGATGAAGGAGCAACGCCGCGCGATCTCGACCGTGTTTTCGAGCGCCTCCGGCAGGTCCGCGAAAAGCTTCGCCATCTCGGCACGGCTTTTCAGATAGTGGTCCGGTGTCAGGCGGAAGCGGCTGTCATCCGAGACGATCGCGTTGTGGGCAACCGCCATCAGCGCGTCATGGGCATCATAGTCGGACTTCGAGGGGAAAAAGGCCTCGTTGGTCGCGACCAGCGGCAGGTCGTGATCGTAGGCGAGCGTGACGATCTTGTGCTCGTGACGCCGGTCATAGG
This sequence comes from Neorhizobium sp. EC2-8, assembly GCA_045291535.1. Lineage (GTDB taxonomy): Bacteria > Pseudomonadota > Alphaproteobacteria > Rhizobiales > Rhizobiaceae > Neorhizobium. The sequence goes on from CP147996.1 coordinate 1,577,788, forward strand.
CACCGTGGCGCTGCAGTTCGACATAAAGCCGGTCGCCGAAGATCTCCTTGAGCTTCAGCAGTCTCGCCTCGGCGAGCGTGACATTGCCTTCCTTCAGGGCCACATCGACCGGACCGGTGCCGGCGCCGGTCAGCGCGATCAGGCCTTCGGTGCCGCCGTCCTCCAGCCAAGAGCGGCTGATATGGATGGATTGATGCCCCTCGTCGCCGAGATAGGCGCGACTGATGAGATCGACCAGCCGCTCGTAACCGGCGGCATTGGCCGCCAGCACGACGATCGTCGGCAGCTTGGCGAGCTGCTGGTGGCTGTTGCGCCGCTCGTCGGACTGGTCTTCCATATCGATCGACAGCTGACAGCCGATGATCGGCTGCAGGCCGTCGCCGATCGCCTTCTGGGCGAATTCCAGTGCGACGAACAGATTGTTGGTATCGGTGATCGCAATCGCGGGCTGATTGTCCGCGATTGCCTTGGAGAGGATCTTCTTGAGCGGCAGTGCGCCTTCCAGAAGCGAATAGGCGGAATGGACGCGCAGGTGAACGAATTGAGGGGTGGTCCCCAGCTTTTCCGATCCCGTTTTTACGTCCATATTGTCTGCCATGCCTGCGCCATATCCATTTCATGAATCAGGCTATTGTCCGGCGCAGGGCCTTGAGAGTCCAGTTCGGATTTCCTCCTCAACGCCTTTCGGCCGAGGGCCCGGATCACATGGCCATCATGATCATGGAGAGGCTGGCCACGAAGGTGGCGATCGAAGCGAATGCGGCAATGTCACGAAGCAGGTCAGTCATCGTCGTCTCCCGTGTTCTCTTATGTTTTTATTTTGTTCTCATTTTGTTTGAGAGTCAATAAAAGAACAGACCGGAAACAAACATATCGCGATATCCTCCCTAGCCTGGTAAACGGGATGTTAACGTCCAGGTTTTGGAAGGCATGTCGAGTATCCGGACTTGGGTGACCAAACCGGTGATGACGAATGTTCGGCCGGGGCGCTGAAAGCTGCCTCGTAAAGTAAGTATGTAGGGACACCTCTCAGCGCGCCGTTCGGCGGTTTATGCCCGCGACTGCGGTCCCTCTGCGATGACGGGGGTTGTGGGAACGGTTGCGTGCCCCTCCAAAGAGGGCGTCATGCACGCTCTCAGATCACGATGCCGCAGGCCATGACTGCCGCCCGGCATCGTCTTCCACCTGCGCCGCACAATCCGGGTTTTTAAAACCCTCGGACGCCGCGCGGCGCGGCCCCGATCACCCTGTATGCCTCACAGGCACGCCCGACGCTCCATGATGGAAAACGAAACGAGAAGTCGGTCCGACAGCTTCTCACCCTCCCACGTCGCCGGAGGCGAGACCATTTTCCGCGAACCCGAACGTCAAGGTTTTGCGTCCTACCCTTGACGTCCGCGTCGGTCCCGCCTCGCCAGCACGCCTGCCGGTGTATCCGTGACGGAACGGGGTAAGTGTAGGCATGGGTCGGAAGGGCGGGGATGAAGGGGATGATTTATCGCGCAAGCCTTTGATCGAAGGGAGGCCCGGAGCGAATCCTATCCTCAGGCGGCTGCGGTTCAAAAACCTTGAAACAGGAAGTCGGTCGCGCTGGTGACAGTATCTGCATGAACCGTAAGATCAGCCACTAGCGGGCCAATTTCGTTGGCCTTTACCGCCGCCATCCGTTGGGTCGCCATCACATACGCTTGCCCACCGATTTCGAAGCGCGGGTTCAACCTGTTGATCGACCAAGACATTTCGGCAATCGGAAAGAGTGGGACAACCACTCGCGTAGGCAACGCATCCAAAAGATCAGATTGAAGGTCCAACACGAGAAAGGGCTCGTCTTTCATTCGAAAGACCTCAAAACGCGCCATTAGAACTGCCGATACTTAGCCAGCGGCAACCCATGCTTTTCGATATATTCATTCTCCGCACGGATCGCTTCGGCGTTTTCAATCCGCCAAAGCCGCTCCTTCTCCGCCCTTATGGCGCTGGCGATACCGTTTTCCGCCGCGCGGCTGATATTGAGCTTCAATTCACGCGCTTCCGACAGGAGACCGGAATCAAGGGAGAGATTGGCAGGTTTGCGAACGGCCGACGGCATGGGAATTCCTCCGCATCATGCGCAAATTATATGCGCATCGGACAAAACCGCAAGCCGGACTTGGTTACATCTCGACGACCTTGCCGCCCTCGATCGTGACGCGGCGATCCATGCGGCTGGCGAGGTCATGGTTGTGGGTGGCTATCAGTGCCGCGAGGCCCGACTGGCGCACCAGCGCCTCCAGCGCGTCGAAGACATAGGATGCGGTCTTCGGATCGAGATTGCCGGTCGGCTCGTCGGCGAGAAGCACGCGCGGCGCGTTGGCGACGGCGCGGGCGATCGCCACGCGCTGCTGCTCGCCCCCGGAAAGCTCCGAGGGGCGATGTTCGGCGCGGTGGCCGATGCGCATGTATTCCAGCAACTGGCCGGCTCGCTCCTTCGCCTCGGCCTTGGAAAGGCCGGCGATCAGCTGCGGCATCATGATGTTTTCGACTGCGGAAAACTCCGGCAAGAGATGGTGGAACTGGTAGACGAAGCCCACCTCGTTACGGCGGATCGCAGTCCGTTCCGCATCGGCAAGTCCGTTGCAGGCACGTCCGCTCAAAAAGACATCGCCGCCATCGGGGTGTTCGAGCAGGCCGGCGAGATGCAGAAGCGTCGATTTGCCGGTGCCGGACGGGGCGACCAGCGCGACGATCTCGCCGGTCCTCAGTTCGAAATCAGCCCCTTCAGGATCGAAAGCGTGGTCTCGCCCTGGCCGTAGTGACGTTCGACGCCCGAGAGCTGCAAGACGGTTTTACGTGTCATGAAGGATGTGGGTCCTATTCGTATCGGAGGGCCTGGACGGGATCGAGCCGGGAGGCTCGCCATGCCGGAAAGATGGTCGCGATGAAGGAGAGGACGAGCGCCATCATGACCACCGAGAAGGTCTCGCCGAAGCTCATCTCCGCCGGTAGCTGGCTGAGGAAATAGAGCTGCGGATCGAAGAGGATGGTGCCCGAGACCCAGGAGAAGAACTGGCGGATCGATTCGACGTTGAGACAGACGACGACGCCGAGCAGGACGCCGGCAAGCGTGCCGACGATGCCGATCGCAGCCCCGGTCATGAAGAAGATGCGCATGATCGCGCCGGCCCCTGCCCCCATGGTGCGCAGGATGGCGATATCGCTGCCCTTGTCCTTCACCAGCATGATCAGGCCCGAGATGATGTTGAGCGCTGCCACCAGCACGATCAGGGTCAGGATCATGAACATGACATTGCGCTCCACCTGAAGCGCCGAGAAGAAGGTCTGGTTGCGCTGGCGCCAGTCGGTGATGAAGATCTGGCGTCCGGCCGCCGCCTCCACCTTCGGGCGCAGTTCATCGACATTGTCGGGATTGTCGATGAACAGCTCGATGGACTGCACCAGGCCCTCGGCATTGAAATAGAGCTGCGATTCCTCGAGCGGCATGTAGATGATCGTCGCGTCATATTCCGACATGCCGATCTCGAAAATGCCGGAGACGGGATAGGATTTGACGCGCGGATTGACGCCCATCGGCGTGACGTCGCCTTCCGGCGAGATCAGGGTGATCTGGTCGCCGGCCGAGAGGCCGAGCTGGCCCGCAAGCCTGGAGCCGACCAGCACGCCCTGCCCCGAGGCGAAACCGACCATGTCGCCGGACTTGATGTTACCAGCGACTTCGGTGAGCTTTTCGAGGTCTTCGGGGCGGACGCCGCGAACCAGCGCACCGGAGCCCGCACCGCCGCGGCCCGATGCCAGCGTCTGGCCCTCGACCAGCGGCAGCGCCATCTTGACGCCCGGGACGGCTGAGAATTTCTGGGTGAGCTCGGCGTAATTGGTGAGCGGCCCGTCGATGGGCTGGACGATCATATGGCCGTTGATGCCGAGGATGCGCGAGATGAGCTCGGTGCGGAAACCGTTCATCACGGCCATGACGATGATCAGCGTCGCGACGCCGAGCATGATGCCGATGAAGGAGAAGCCGGCGATGACCGAGATGAAGGCTTCCTTGCGGCGCGACCGCAGGTAACGCCAGGCGACCATCCGCTCAAAAGCCGAGAAAGGACCGGCCGCAGGCGCATTACCCGCCTTTACTGCTTCACCATTCGCCGCGACGCTCGCCATGCCGTTTCCTCAATCTGGTGATCGCAATTCCGGACGGAAAACCGCTTCACACTTTTCCTGGAATTGCTCCGGCAGCCTGCCGGCTTATCGGCCGGCGAGCCTGTTCATGGCCGCTTCGACGGTCAGCGTTTCGCGCTCGCCCGTCTTGCGGTCCTTGACCTCCACTTCGCCTGATGCCGCGGAGCGGGTCCGACAATCACCTGGACCGGCACGCCGATCAGGTCGGCGGTCGCGAACTTGGTGCCGGCGCGCTCGTCCGTGTCGTCGTAGAGCACGTCCTTGCCGACCGTCGCGAGACCGCCATAGAGCGTTTCGCAGATCCGGTCGCAGGCCTCGTCGCCGGGCTTCATGTTGATCACCACGACGTCGAACGGCGCGACCGATGCCGGCCAGATGATTCCGTTGTCGTCATGCGATGCTTCGATGATGGCGGGAACAAGGCGTGTCGGGCCGATACCGTAGGAACCCATGTGGACATGGTGTTCCTTGCCGTCCGGTCCCTGCACCTTGGCGCCCATCGGCTCGGAATATTTGGTGCCGAAATAGAAGATATGACCGACCTCGATGCCGCGGGCGGACAGCCGGTCGGTCTCGGGAATGGCGTTGAACGCTTCCTCGTCGTGCATTTCCGACGTCGCCGCGTAGACGGACGTCCACTTGTCGAAGACCGCCTGCATGGCCTCGACGTCATCGAAATTGGTGTCCGTGCTGGGGATGTCGAAATTGACGAAATCCTTGTGGGAAAACACTTCCGACTCGCCGGTCTCGGCCAAAATGATGAATTCGTGGGACAGGTTGCCGCCGATCGGGCCAGTATCGGCGCGCATCGGGATGGCGCGAAGCCCCAGCCGCGCGAAGGTGCGCAGATAGGCGGTGAACATCTTGCGGTAGGAATGCTCGGCATCGTCCTTGGTCAGATCGAATGAATAGGCGTCCTTCATCAGGAATTCGCGCGAACGCATGGTGCCGAAGCGCGGACGGATCTCGTCACGGAACTTCAGCTGGATGTGATAGAGGTTGAGTGGCAGGTTCTTGTAGGATTTGACGTAGGACCGGAAGATGTCCGTGATCATTTCCTCGTTGGTGGGGCCGTAGAGCATCGGCCGCTCCTGGCGGTCCTTGATGCGCAGCATTTCCTTGCCGTAGGCGTCGTAGCGGCCGCTTTCCTGCCAGAGCTCGGCGGACTGCAGCGTCGGCATCAGCACCTCGATGGCGCCGGCGCGGTTCTGCTCCTCGCGGATGATGGCGTTGACCTTGTCGAGCACGCGCTTGCCGAGCGGCAGCCAGGAATAGATGCCCTGGCTCTGCTGGCGGACCATGCCGGCACGCAGCATCAGCCGGTGGGACACGATTTCCGCTTCCTTGGGGTTTTCCTTCAGGATGGGCATAAAATAGCGGGACAGGCGCATCGCGATTTCCGAGGTTGTCGGGCCTATCCTTTAACGCGGGGAATCGGCCATTTTCTTCAACAATATTGCGAGGGTACATAGCCGTTCCGCGGGCCCAAGGGAACCCGCCACCGCGTGAATCGCACGTTGTTCACGATTCCGCACCGCGGCTTGCAGACCCGTCAAAAACGGGGATTTCGTGGCAAGCGTGCGACATTTTTGTCAACTGAAAAATTTTATCGAAGTGTAGCAAAAATACAAAAAAAGCGGATGACAAAGCACATCCTTTGAGCTAGGTTCAGCTCACAAAAGAGGCAAGGAGTTCAAATTCTTGTCATTTCGCGGTCAAGTCTTGGGAGGATCAGATCTTAGGCGCGCTCGTCGCTGCCCCGGCAACGGTTAAGGATCACGCGAAACTAGAAAACAAGGCTTAACCGCCTTGTTTTTTTGCTTTCTCGTCACCCGATACGGAAATGCATCAGCGCCTTTGTCGCCGCTTCCTATGCCCGCAAATCATGACAGGGAAATGACAGGTTCCCGTTGATCCCGTGTTGTCGGGTCGCCTGTTCGCGCGCCTTATTCGAAGGTCGGCACGATGACCGGAATGTCGGCAATGCCCACACCGAAATAGACCGATGCGACGTGGTAGCCGGCATAAAGCAATGTCGAGATCACCGTGGTCAAAAGCACGACGCGACCGCCGCGAAACCGGGTCGGGGCGCTTTCCACGGTCCCGGTGGTCACCGCGCCATCTTCCTGCTGGCTGCGATAGCCGAGCGGAAGGACGATGAAGAGCACGGTCCACCAGATGATGAAATAGATGGCCGCGACCGTCAAAAGAGGCATGATATCGACTCGATTCCGGTTCGAAGAATTGGCGCCCTTATAGGCTGAATGGCGGGCAAGCTCAAATCTGCAGGCCGTGACGTGATGTCATAGCTGTGGGAATCATACCTGCTCGAGCTCCACCAAAGTGCCGTTGAAATCCTTCGGATGCAGGAAAAGCACAGGTTTTCCATGGGCTCCGGTCTTCGGATTGCCGTCTCCGAGCACGCGCGCGCCGGCCGCCTTCAACTGGTCGCGGGCGGCGATGATATCTTCCACTTCATAGCAGATATGGTGCATGCCGCCGGACGGATTCTTCTCGAGGAAGGCTGCAATCGGGGAGCCCGGCCCAAGCGGTTCGAGCAGCTCCACCTTGGTGTTGGGCAGCTCGACGAAGACCACGGTGACCCCATGCTCAGGCAAGGCCTGGGCCTGGGAAACGCGGGCGCCGAGCGTATCGCGATAGGTCGATGTCGCGGTACCAAGATCCGGCACGGCGATGGCGATGTGATTGACGCGTCCGAGCATGTGTCCTCCCGAGTGCAGGTTAGGCGGTTTTGGAGCGGCTGCCTATAGAAATGCGGACGGTGCCGAGGGCTCCCTATGATCTCCCCTTTGAGCGGGAGATTTCACCGAAGGTGACAGAGGGGGTGGCGACGGTGCGGCAAATACGGCTGTAGAAGAGTGTGCCGCAATACCCCCTCTGCCCTGCCGGGCATCTCCCCTCAAGGGGAGATCGACCCGTGGCACCGTCTCACTCCAAAACCGACGTCCGAACCACCCCGGCCCTTCAGAGCCGGGTCACGAACACCGTCACGATCGGTTTCTTGCCCCATGCCTCGTTGGCGGCGGAGCGCACGGCGCGGCGGATCGCCTCGCGGACCATGTCGAGATCCTTGCGGCGGGCGCGCGGAATGCTTTCGACGGCGCCGAGCACCGCATCATAAAGCGTATCCTCCATGTCCTCGCCCTCGTCGTCGAATTCCGGCAGGCCGAAAGCAACAAGATCGGGATCGGTCACGAAGTCGTAGCGACTGTCGAGCAGGACGTTGACGGAGACATGACCGACGAAGGAGAGCTTGCGGCGGTCGCCGATGCCCATTTCCTCGAAATCGCCGATCAGCTTGCCGTCCTTGAAGATGCGGCCATGCGGCGCATCACCGATCACCTCGGCCGGGCCAGGCGCCAGACGCAGAATGTCGCCGTTGCGGACACGCGGGATGGTCTTGATGCCGACGGAGGCCCCGAGTTCGGCCTGGGCGGTCAGGTGCGCCGCCTCGCCGTGCACGGGCACGAGGATCTGCGGGCGGGTCCATTCGTACATTTGCACCAGGCTCGCTGCGGCGCGGGTGGCCGGAGACGTGCACCAGCGCGTCGCTGTCGGTCACAATCTTGACGCCCTGCTCGATCAGGCCGTTCTTGATCTCGATGATCGCCTTTTCGTTGCCGGGAATGGTGCGCGAGGAGAAGACCACCGTATCGCCTGACGTCAGTGCCACGTGGCGCATCTCGTCACGAGCGATCTTGGCGAGGGCTGCGCGCGGTTCACCCTGGCTGCCGGTCAGGATCACGACGATCTTGTCACGCGGGATATAACCGTATTCGTCCTCGGCGATGAACGGCTTCAGCCCCTCCATGATGCCGATATCGCGGGCGACGCCGACGACTCGCTTCAGCGAAGAACCTAGCAGCAGCACTTCGCGGCCGGCAGCGTCTGCGGCCTGGGCGATCGAGCGGATGCGGCCGACATTCGACGAGAAGGTGGTGATCGCCACCCGGCCCTCGGCCGCCTCGATGATCTTGCGCAGCCCCTCCGACACTTCCTCCTCGGACGGCGAAACACCCTCGCGCATGGAATTGGTGCTGTCGCACATCAGCGCCAGCACGCCCTCGTCGCCGATCTTTCGGAAGCGCGCCTCGTCGGTGAATGGTCCAAGCGACGGCGCGTGGTCGATCTTCCAGTCGCCGGTATGGACGACGTTGCCGAGCGGAGTGCGGATGACCAGCGACATCGGCTCGGGGATCGAGTGATTGACCCCGACCGCCTCGATCTCGAACGGGCCGACGTTGATGCGGTCACCAGCCTTGAAGATCGTCACCGGGATTTCGGCCCGCGAGCCTTCGTAATTGCGTTTCGCTTCCAGCATGCCGGCGGTGAAGGGCGAGGCATAGACGGGCACGTTGAGGCCCGGCCAGAGGTCGTTCATGGCCCCGTAATGGTCCTCATGCGCATGGGTGATGATCATCGCCTTGAGATTGTTGCGCTGGTTGGCGAGGAAGCGGATATCCGGCAGCACGAGATCGACGCCCGGCAGGTCCGGCCCCGGAAAGGTCACGCCGCAATCGACCATAATCCACTGGCGCTTCTCCGGCGTACCATAGCCGTAGAGGGCGAGGTTCATGCCGATCTCGCCCACGCCGCCGAGCGGCAGAAACACCAGTTCTTCTTGGTTTGCCATTTCTTTTGTCTATTCCATTCCTTGAAAAATACATCACCGGCGGCGATCGGAAGAACCACACCCTGTCCGGTATCGAGCAGCAGAAATCCTTTGTCATCGATACCTGCGAATGTGCCAACAAGCGAGCGGTCCGGCAGGTTCACCGTGATTTTTTCGCCTATGCCGCAGGCGACCTCGCGCCAGCGCCGGCTGATTTCCGGCGTGCCCCGCCCCTCGTCCCAAGATTCCAGAACTCCTGCCATCTCCCTGAAAAGATGCGCGAAAAGCTCTTCCGGCGAGATGTTCGCCCCATGGTCGGCAAGCCGCGTCACCGCATAGGCCGCGCTGTCGGGCATATGGCGGATATTGATGCCGATGCCGATGACGAGCGCGCGACGACCGTCCCGCAGCCCCTCGCCCTCAAGCAGAATACCACAGGTCTTCTTGCGGCCGATCAGGATATCGTTCGGCCATTTGACATCGAGCGGCTCACCGCCCGGCGGCAGCACGGACCTGACGGCGGCGTGAACGGCGATCGCGACCGCGAGCGGCAGAGAGCCGATGCGCTCCGGCGGCGCGGGATCGATCAGCAGAAGGGAAGCGTAGAGGTTGCCGGGTTCCGATGTCCAGGCCCGGCCACGGCGGCCACGGCCTGCGAGCTGGCGCATCGCGGTCAGCCACAATAAACCGGGATCGCCCGCGCGAGCGCGGGCGAGACATTCGCTATTGGTGGATCCGACTTCCTCGAGCGCCTCATGGCGAAACGCATCGAGCGAGAAGCGGCCCCTTTCTCCCGACATCCTCAGAAGAAGGACTTCGCTGCGGCGCTTGCCGCGGTGCCGATCGGGCCGCCGATCAGCACATAGGCCACGACGAAGAGACCGGAGAGGCCGAAGACAAGGCGCAGCTCGCCGGAGATGCGGGCGAATTCGCCCTTGGCTTCATCGAACCACATCAGCTTCACGATGCGCAGGTAATAATAGGCACCGACGACAGAAGACAGCACGCCGATGATCGCCAGCGCATAAAGCTTGGCTTCGATCGCCGCGACGAAGACGAAGTACTTGGCGAAGAAGCCGGCCAGCGGCGGAATGCCGGCCATCGAGAACATCAGCGCGGTCAGCACCACCGCCATGAACGGCTTGGTGGACGACAGGCCGGCGAGATCATCGACATTTTCGACATTTTCACCGTCCTTGCGGCGCATCGCCATGATGCAGGCGAAGGTGCCCAAGGTCATGACCATGTAGATGGTCATGTAGAGGACGACGCCCGAAACGCCCGTCTCGGTGCCGGCGGCGAGGCCAACGAGCGCGTAGCCCATGTGGCCGATCGAGGAATAGGCCATCAGTCGCTTGATGTTGCGCTGGCCGATCGCGGCAAACGAGCCGAGCAGCATCGAGGCGATCGAGACGAAGACGATGATCTGGCGCCAGTCGGCGACGAGCGGCAGGAAGGCGTCCGAGACGATGCGAACGAGGATCGCCATCGCGGCAACCTTCGGGCCGGCCGCGAAGAAGGCGGTGACCGGGGTCGGCGCGCCTTCGTAGACGTCCGGCGTCCACATGTGGAACGGCACGGCGGAAATCTTGAAACACGCGCCGGCGAGCACGAAGACCATGCCGAAGATGAGGCCCAGGCCACGGGTCTCGGCGGAGAGAACCTTGGCGATGGCTTCGAAGCCGGTATTGCCGGTGAAGCCGTAGACCAGCGACATGCCGTAGAGCATCATGCCGGAGGAGAGCGCGCCGAGAACGAAATATTTCAGGCCGGCTTCGGTCGAGCGCAGGCTGTCCCGGTTGAAGGCGGCGATGACATAGAGCGCCAGCGACATCAATTCCAGCGCCAGATAGAAGGCGATCAGGTCGTTCGCCGAGATCAAGAGCAGCATGCCGAGCGCCGACAGAACCAGCAGGACCGGGAATTCGAAGCGGTTGAGCTGATCCGACTTGGCATGGCCGACGGACATGACCATGGCGGTGATCGAGCCGACCAGCGCGAGTACCTTCATGAAGCGGCCGAACGCGTCGAGCTTGAAGGCGCCGCCATAGGCCACGCCCTCGCCGGGCATGAAGATCAGCCAGAGGCCGGCAACCGCGAGCAGTGCAACTGCAAGCCCCGTCACCGTCGGCGCGGACTTGTCGCCGGAGAAGACGCCGATCATCAGAAGAGCGAGCGCGCCCACGGCCAGGATGATCTCCGGCATGGAGAGCTGCAGGCTTAGGGAGAGAATTTCAGCGGTCATGTCCAGTCGTGTCCCGTCTCAGTGCGCGTTGAGCGCAAGGGTTTTCGCTGCTGCCAAGGCTGCGGAATAATTGTTCACCACGAGATCCACCGATGCTGCCGTCGCATCGAAGATCGGCGCCGGATAGAAGCCGTAGAAGATGGTGATCGCGATCAGCGGATAGAGGATGAGCTTTTCGCGGCCGGAAAGGTCGAGCAAGGCCTTCAGGCTTTCCTTCTCCAGTGCCCCGAAAATCACCCGGCGATAGAGCCAGAGCGCGTAGGAAGCCGAGAGGATGACGCCGGTGGCGGCGAAAAGTGCAACCCAGGTGTTGACCCGGAATACGCCGATGATCGTCAGGAACTCGCCGATGAAGCCGGACGTGCCCGGCAGGCCAACGTTTGCCATGGTGAAGATCATGAAGGCGACGGCATATTTCGGCATGTTGTTGACGAGGCCGCCATAGGCGGCGATTTCGCGGGTGTGGAGCCGGTCATAGACCACGCCGACGCAGAGGAAGAGCGCGCCGGAGACGATGCCATGGGACAGCATCTGGAAGATTGCGCCCTGCAAGCCCTGAACGTTGGCCGCGAAGATGCCCATGGTGACGTAGCCCATGTGGGCGACCGACGAATAGGCGATCAGCTTCTTGATGTCGTCCTGCATCATCGCCACCAGCGAGGTGTAGATGATGGCGATGACCGACAGCGAGAAGACCAGCGGCGCGAAATGCTCCGACGCGATCGGGAACATGGCGAGCGAGAAACGGATCATCCCGTAACCGCCGAGTTTCAGCATGACGCCGGCCAGGATGACCGAGCCCGCGGTCGGTGCCTGGACGTGCGCGTCCGGAAGCCAGGTGTGGACCGGCCACATCGGCATCTTGACCGAGAAGGCAGCAAAGCAGGCAAGCCAGAGCCAGGTCTGCATGCCGGCCGGGAAGCCATGCTTCAGCAGTTCCGTAATGTCGGTGGTGCCGGCCTGCCAGTACATCGCCATGATGGCGAGCATCATCAGCACCGAGCCGAGCAGCGTATAGAGGAAGAACTTGTAGGACGCGTAGACGCGGTCCTTGCCGCCCCACATACCGATGATGACGAACATCGGGATGAGGGTCGCCTCGAAGAAGACGTAGAAGAGCACGACGTCGAGCGAAACGAAGACGCCGGTCATGACCACTTCCAGAAGCAGGAAGGCGATCATGTATTCCTTGAGGCGCTTCTCGACCGAATTCCAGCTGGCGAGCACGCAAAAGGGCATCAGGAAGGTCGTCAGGATGACGAACAGCATGGAAATGCCATCGACACCGAGATGGTAGGAGATGCCGGTGCCGAGCCAGTTATGCTTTTCGACCATCTGGAAGCCGGCGTTCGAATTATCGAAGCCGATCCAGATGAAGAGCGAGACGATGAAGGTGAAGACCGTCGTGAACAGCGAGACGTTGAGGATGTTACGGCGCCCGAAGGGGCCGTCTTCCCGTGTCAGAAGTAGCAACAACACGCCGACCAGCGGCAGGAAGGTGACCGTCGAGAGAATTGGCCAGTCGGTCATTAGATAGAGCTCCCGAGCATCATCCAGGTGACGAGGGCGGCGATGCCGATCAGCATCGCGAACGCGTAGTGATAAAGGTAACCGGACTGCAGCTTGACCACCCGGTTGGTGACATCGACCACCCGGGCGGCAACGCCGTTCGGGCCGTAGGTATCGATGACGCCGACATCACCCTTCTTCCACAGGAACCGGCCGAGCGCCTTGGCGGAACGGACGAACAGGAAGTCGTAGAGTTCGTCGAAATACCACTTGTTGAGCAGGAACTCGTAGAGGACCTTCTGCGAAGCGGCAAGACGACGGGGCGTCGAAGGCGACTTGATGTAGAAATACCAGGCGGTGACGAAGCCGACGGCCATGGCGATGAAGGGGCTCCAGGCGACGAGCACCGGCACGTGGTGGAACTCTTCGAGGATCTTGTTTTCCGGAAGCGTGAACAGCGCGCCCTTCCAGAACTCGGAATATTCGTGGCCGAAGAAATAGCCCTCGAACAGCACGCCGGCGACAACCGCACCGGCAGCGAGGATGTAGAGCGGCGCCAGCATGACCATCGGCGATTCATGCACATGGTGCATGACGTCGGCCGACGCGCGCGGCCTGCCGAAGAAGGTCATGAAGGCCAGACGCCAGGAATAGAAGCTGGTGAACAGCGCGGCGATGACCAGGAGCGTGAAGGCAAAACCCGCCGCCGGCGAATGCGACGAATAGGCGCTTTCGATGATCACGTCCTTGGAGAAGAAGCCGGCGAAACCGAACATCGTGCCCGGGATGCCGACGCCGGTCAGCGCCAGCGTGCCGATCGTCATCATCCAGAACGTAACCGGGATGTGCTTCCGCAGGCCGCCCATGTAGCGCATGTCCTGCTCGCCATCGACGGCGTGGATGACCGAGCCGGCGCCCAAGAACAGCAGCGCCTTGAAGAAGGCGTGCGTGAATAGGTGGAAGATCGCCGCGCCATAGGCGCCGAGACCGAGCGCCACGAACATGTAGCCGAGTTGCGAGCAGGTCGAATAGGCGATGACGCGCTTGATGTCGTTCTGGACAAGGCCGACGGTCGCCGCGAAAAAGGCGGTGATCGCACCGATGATCGTCACGACGAGCAGGGCGTTGGGCGACAGTTCGAAGATCGGCGACATGCGGGCGACGAGGAAGACGCCGGCGGTGACCATGGTCGCGGCATGGATGAGCGCCGACACCGGGGTCGGGCCTTCCATGGCGTCCGGAAGCCAGGTGTGCAGCAGGAACTGCGCCGACTTGCCCATCGCGCCCATGAAGAGCAGCAGGCAGACGACGGTAACGGCGTTGGCCTTGTCGAGCGGCATGCCGAAGATGTTGACGATGGCCTGGGATGCCTCCGGCGAACCTGCGGCCGGCAGATAGGTGGCGGCAGCCGCGAAGATCGTTTCGAAGCTGATCGAGCCGAACAGCACGAAGACGCCGGCAATGCCGAGCACGAAACCGAAGTCGCCGACGCGGTTAACGATGAAGGCCTTCATCGCGGCGGCAGACGCCGACGGCTTCTTGTACCAGAAGCCGATCAGCAGATAGGACGCGAGGCCCACGCCTTCCCAGCCGAAGAACATCTGCGCCAGGTTGTCCGACGTGATCAGCATCAGCATCGCGAAGGTGAAGAGCGACAGGTAGGCGAAGAAGCGCGGCCGATGCGGGTCGTGATGCATGTAGCCGATCGAATAGACATGCACGAGCGTCGAGACGGTGTTGACGACGACGAACATGACCGCCGTCAGCGTATCGACGCGGAAGGCCCATTCGACGTCGATGCCGCCGGACTGGATCCAGCGCATGACCGGGACCTTGATCACTTCGCCTGCCTCGCCATGGACGAGCGCGACGTTGAAGAAGACGATCCAGGACAGCACGGCGGCGACGATCATCAGGCCGCTGGTGACATATTCGGACGCCTTTGCGCCGATCGAACGGCCGAACAGGCCGGCGATCAGGAAGCCGATCAGGGGAAGAAAGACGATTGCCTTGTAGATCATGACCCGATCAGCCCTTCATCATATTGACGTCTTCGACGGCGATCGAACCGCGGTTGCGGTAGAAGACGACGAGAATTGCAAGACCGATGGCGGCTTCTGCAGCCGCGACGGTCAGAATGAACAATGCAAAGACCTGGCCGACGATGTCGTTCAGGAAGGAGGAGAAGGCCACCATGTTCAGGTTGACCGAGAGCAGGATGAGTTCCACCGACATCAGGATGATGATGACGTTCTTGCGGTTCAGGAAGATGCCGAAGACGCCGAGCGTGAAGAGGATGGCGCTGACCGTGAGATAGTGGGAAAGTCCGATTTCCATGTGCCTGTTCCTTGTTCCCGCTCGCTCAGATGCCCTGGCCCGGCTTGACCTTGACCACTTCGACAGCGGTCGCGGGCGTGCGGGCCACCTGCTGGGATATATCCTGCCGCTTGATGTTGGTGCGGTGACGCAGCGTCAGCACGATCGCGCCGATCATCGCCACCAGAAGCACCAGACCGGCGATCTGGAAGAAGTAGACGTAATTCGTATAGAGCACGTCGCCGAGCGCCGCCGTATTGGTGCGGCTCGCCGGGTTCGGGATCGGCATGGTGATCGACTTGGCGGCCTCCGGGGTGAGCACGCTGCCGCCGATGACGACGACCAGGCTCGGCTGCGACAATCAGGCCGACCAGCATGCCGATCGGCGCATATTGCAGCACGCCGGAGCGCAGCTCCGCAAAATCGATATCGAGCATCATGACGACGAAGAGGAAGAGAACCGCGACCGCGCCGATATAGACGACCAGCAGGATCATCGCCAGGAATTCGGCGCCCGTCAGCAGGAAGAGGCCGGCAGCGTTGAAGAAGACCAGGATGAGGAAGAGCACCGAGTGCACCGGATTCTTGGCCGAAATGACCATGAATGCCGACGCCACCGCGATGAACGCGAAGAGATAGAAGAAGATTGCCTGCAGACCCATCGTGGTGCCTTTTCGTCCCTCAACCGGGATCGGGACAAATGCCCCTACCCGTCGAAACCCGGCCTTGTGATATGCGCCGGGCATTTCATCCAGATGTCACCGGCGCGTTGCCCGCTGAATGGGGGCGGCGCCGGACAAATCACCCCGCCTCAGCGGTAGGGCGAATCGATTGCGATGTTGCGAGCGATTTCGCGCTCCCAGCGGTCGCCGTTTTCCAGGAGACGCGCCTTGTCGAAATAGAGTTCTTCGCGCGTCTCGGTCGAGAATTCGAAATTCGGACCTTCGACGATCGCATCCACCGGGCAGGCTTCCTGGCAGAAGCCGCAATAGATGCACTTCACCATATCGATATCGTAGCGCACCGTGCGGCGGGTGCCGTCATTGCGACGGGGACCTGCTTCGATGGTGATCGCCTGGGCAGGACAGATCGCCTCGCAGAGCTTGCAGGCGATGCAGCGTTCCTCGCCGTTCGGATAACGGCGAAGCGCATGCTCGCCGCGGAAACGCGGAGAGACCGGGCCCTTCTCGAACGGATAGTTAATCGTCGCCTTCTGCTTGAAGAAGTAGCGCATCGACAGGAAGAACGCGCCGACGAACTCCTTCAGGAACAGCGAATTCACGGCTTGGCCGAGACTTGCCATCTTATTCTCCAATACTGCCGGAAGCGTTGGGGGACACGTTCATGATCATGCCCATCCCATCAGCTTCAGCACGAATGCGGTAATGACGACCATGGCGAGCGAGATCGGCAGGAAGATCTTCCAGCCGAGGCGCATGAGCCTGGTCGTAGCGGTAGCGCGGTACGAAGGCCTTGACCATCGCGAACATGAAGAAGACGAGCATCGACTTCAGCATGAACCAGACAATGCCCGGTACCCAGTTGAGGATCCAGATATCGACCGGCGGCAGCCAGCCCCGAGGAACAGGATGGTCGTCAGCGCGCACATCAGGCAGACGGCCGCATATTCGCCGAGCATGAACATCATGTATGGCGAGGAGCCGTACTCGACCATGAAGCCGGCGACAAGTTCCGATTCCGCTTCCGGAAGATCGAAAGGCGGGCGGTTCGTTTCGGCGAGCGCCGAGATGAAGAACACCACGAACATCGGGAAGAGCGCCAGCCAGTGCCAGTCGAGGAACGAGGCCGGCAGGCCCATCATCGTGCCGAGGCCGTCATGCTGGGCATTGACGATGTCGGTGAGGTTCAGCGAGCCGACGCAGAGGAGGACGGTGACGATGACGAAGCCGATCGAGACTTCGTAGGAGACCATCTGCGCCGCCGAGCGGAGCGCGCCGAGGAACGGGTATTTCGAGTTCGAAGCCCAGCCACCCATGATGATGCCGTAGACTTCGAGCGAGGAGATCGCAAAGATATAGAGGATGCCGACATTGATGTTGGCGATCACCCATCCGTCCGCAAGCGGTACCACGGCCCAGGTCGACAGGGCCAGAAGCACGGCAACCAGCGGTGCGAGCAGGAAGACGGCCTTGTTGGCGCCAGCCGGAATGACCGGCTCCTTGAAGACGAACTTCAAAAGGTCGGCGAAGGACTGGAAGAGACCGAAGGGGCCGACAACGTTCGGACCGCGGCGCAGCTGTACGGCTGCCCAGATCTTGCGGTCGGCAAGCAGGATGTAGGCGATGAAGACGAGCAGGCAGACCAGCAGCAGCAGCGACTGCGCCACCATGATGATGCCCGGCCAGACATAGATGGAAAAGAACGAATCCATGTTCAAAATTACTCCGCCGCAGCCTGGAAATTGTTGCGGGCCAATGCCGAGCATTCAGCCATGACGGCCGAAGCGCGAGCGATCGGGTTCGTCAAATAGAAGTCTTTGATCGGCGACGCAAACCCGGACTTCGTCATCGCACCGGCTTTTTGACCAAGTGCGGCAATTTCGTTCACCGAGCCGGCCGCGATCTCGTCGATGGCGGCGAAATGCGGGTAATCCGCATAGAGTTTTGCGCGCAGAGCCGGCAGCGAATCGAAGGGCAGTTTCTTGCCGAGCACGTCGGAGAGCGCACGGATGATTGCCCAATCCTCGCGAGCCTCGCCCGGGGCGAAACCGGCGCGGTTGCCCATCTGCACGCGGCCTTCCGTATTGACCCAAGTGCCGGATTTTTCGGTATAGGCCGCACCCGGCAGGATGACGTCGGCATTGTGCGCGCCGGCATCGCCATGGCTGCCGATATAGACGGTGAACTTGGCGCCCTTCTTCGAGAAGTCGAGCTCATCGGCGCCGAGCAGGAAGAGAACGTCCATGCCGGCGAGCCTGGGCGCCGGCATTGGCGCCATTCGCGCCCGGCACGAAGCCGAGGTCGAGGCCGCCGACGCGAGCAGCAGCAGTGTGGAGCACGGCAAAGCCGTTCCACTCTTCCGTCAGCGCGCCGACCGAACCGGCAAGCTGGGCAGCCGCGGCGAGGATCGCCGCACCGTCGGGACGGGAGAGAGCCCCTGCCCTATGATAATCATCGGGTTCTTGGCCGCGCGGAGCTTGTCGGCGAAGCCGTTTGCGCCGGACGCCAGGTCGGACAGCGTTTCAGCGCCCGCACCCAGATAATCGTAGACATAACGGAGTTCGCTGACTTCACCGATCACGCCGATCGGGAAGTTGCCGCGACGGAAGCGCTTGCGGATGCGGGCGTTGAGAACGGCAGCCTCGAGGCGCGGATTGGCGCCGATCAGGAGCAGTGCGCCGGCCTGTTCGATACCCTCGATCGTCGGGTTGAAGAGGTAGCTTGCGCGGCCGAGCGATGGATCAAGCGCCGTCCCGTCCTGGCGACAGTCGAGGTTTTCCGATCCGAGAGACCGGATCAGCTCCTTCAGAGCGTACATTTCTTCGACCGAAGCCAGATCGCCGGCGATCGCGCCGATCTTTGCAGCAGAGATGCCGGAAACCGCAGCCCTGATGGCGCCGAAGGCTTCGCCCCAGGAAGCAGCCTGAAGGCGGCCGTTCCTGCGAACGTAAGGGCGGTCGAGGCGCTGGGTCTTCAGGCCGTCCCAGATGAAGCGGGTCTTGTCGGAGATCCATTCCTCGTTCACCTGCTCGTTGACGCGCGGCATGATGCGCATCACTTCGCGGCCGCGGGTATCGACGCGGATCGCCGAGCCGACGGCGTCCATGACGTCGATCGATTCGGTCTTGTTGAGCTCCCACGGACGGGCGGTGAAGGCGAAGGGGCGCGAGGTCAGCGCACCGACCGGGCAAAGGTCGATGACATTGCCCTGCAGCTCCGACGTCATGGCGCTTTCGAGATAGGTGGTGATCTCGGCATCCTCGCCGCGGCCGATCAGGCCGAGTTCGGAAATACCGCCGACTTCGGTGGTGAAGCGGACGCAGCGCGTGCAGTGAATGCAGCGGTTCATCACGGTCTTGACCAGCGGGCCGATATACTTGTCTTCGACGGCGCGCTTGTTTTCCGTGTAGCGGGAACTGTCGATGCCGAAGGCCATCGCCTGATCCTGCAGGTCGCATTCGCCGCCCTGGTCGCAGATCGGGCAATCCAGCGGATGGTTGATCAGCAGGAATTCCATCACGCCTTCGCGGGCCTTCTTGACCATCGGCGTGTTGGTGAAGACTTCCGGCAGTTCGCCGTTCGGGCCGCCGCGGATATCGCGCACGCCCATGGCGCAGGAGGCTGCCGGCTTCGGCGGGCCACCCTTCACCTCGATCAGGCACATGCGGCAATTGCCGGCAACCGAAAGACGTTCGTGAAAACAAAAGCGCGGGACCTCGGCGCCGGCTTCCTCGCACGCCTGAAGCAGCGTGAAATGATCCGGAACCTCGACCTCTTTGCCGTCAACCTTCAGCTTAACCATCGTCTCACTTACGTCCTTAGTTCCATCCTTGGGTCTCCTGGGGGTCAGGCGACTCGGGGACATATTCTTTTATTTCAACAGAGCTTTCGCCTGGCCGACCCAATCGTCGCGGCTGATGCGTCCCTCGAAACCCAATTCCTTGTCGAAGCGGGCAATATCGGCTTCATTCCAGGCCGCGACCTCAGTGAGGCTCGTTACACCCAGGCCGTTCAGCACTTCCACCAGCTTCGGGCCGATGCCCGAAATCTTTTTCAGATCGCCGCCGGCAGGTACCTTGGCCTTGACCGTCTTCGCCCTGGGCGCCCTGGGCGCCTTGACCGTCTTCGCCTCGACTACCGGCTTTGCCGGAGCTTTCGGAGCTGCGGCCTTGGCCGTCGCAACCTTGACCTTGGCGGCCGGCTTCTTGACCGATTCGGCCTTGGGCGCAGTTACGGCAGCCTTGGGCGCCGGTGCAGCTGCCTTGCGAGCCGGTGCGACCGGCTTTGCCTTCGGCTTTTCAGCGATCGGCGCGGGTTCTGAGACTGCGGCCGCGGCGGTCGGGGCCGGCACTGGAGCCGGCGTTTCCGTGGCAGCGGGCGCCTCAACCGGAGCCGCCGCGGACGGAGCTTCTCCAGCGGCCTTCTGGCGATTGCCCGCTTCCATCGCGCCATGCAGCGCGCCGAAGAAAGCACCGGCCATCTGGCTGGCAATGCCGAAGCCGATTGCGGTTGCCGCAGCCATGTTCGCCATCAGCGGATTGAGCTTCATCGCCTCGGAAAAATCGGACGCGCGCGTGGGATCGAGCGCCGGACGATCCGTCGCCTCCCCTTCATGCTCTTTGCCCGACTTGGTCACGTGGCTACTCCGCAGCTTCCAGGACGGCGCCATGCGCCGTCGCGTTTCGGGTATACTGGTCGATACGTGCTTCGATCTCGGGACGGAAATGCCGGATCAGGCCCTGGACAGGCCAGGCCGCCGCATCGCCGAGCGCGCAGATGGTGTGACCTTCGATCTGCTTGGTCACCTGGAACAGCATGTCGATTTCTCGCTTCTGGGCATTGCCCTTCACCATGCGCTCGAGCACGCGCCACATCCAGCCGGTGCCTTCGCGGCACGGCGTGCACTGGCCGCAGCTCTCGTGCTTGAAGAAGGCCGAGATGCGGGCGATCGCCTTGATAACGTCGGTGGACTTGTCCATGACGATGGCGCCGGCGGTGCCGAAGGAGGATCCGACCGCGCGCAGGCCGTCGAAATCCATCTGGCAATCCATGATGTCCTTGGCCGGCACTATCGGGCAGGATGCGCCGCCCGGAATGACCGCCAGCAGATTGTCCCAGCCGCCGCGGATACCGCCGGCATGCTTGTCGACCAGTTCGCGGAAGGTGATGCCCATCACTTCTTCGACGGTGCACGGCTTGTTGACGTGGCCGGAAAGCATGAACAGCTTGGTGCCGACATTGTTCGGGCGGCCCATGGACGAGAACCAGCCGGCGCCACGGCGCAGGATGGTCGGCGCAACCGCGATCGATTCGACGTTGTTGACCGTGGTCGGGCAGCCGTAGAGACCCATGTTGGCCGGGAACGGCGGCTTCAGGCGCGGCTGGCCCTTCTTGCCTTCGAGGCTTTCGAGCAGTGCCGTCTCTTCGCCGCAGATATAAGCGCCGGCGCCGTGGTGAACGTAAATGTCGAAATCCCAGCCGAGCTTGTTGTTGCCGCCGAGCAGGCCGAAATCATAGCACTCGTCGATCGCCGCCTGCAGCGCTTCGCGCTCACGCATGTATTCGCCGCGAACGTAGATATAGGCGGTGTGGGCGCCCATGGCGAAACCGGCAATCACGCAGCCTTCGATCAGCGTATGCGGATCGTGACGCATGATGTCGCGGTCCTTGCAGGTGCCGGGTTCGGATTCGTCGGCATTGACCACGAGGTAATGCGGACGGCCGTCACTCTCCTTCGGCATGAAGGACCACTTGAGACCGGTCGGGAAGCCTGCGCCGCCGCGACCGCGAAGGCCGGACGCCTTCATCTCGTTGATGATCCAGTCCCGGCCCTTTTCGAGGATTTCCTTGGTGCCGTCCCAATGGCCACGGCTCATCGCGCCCTTCAGGGACTTGTCCTTGAGGCCGTAGATATTGGTAAAGATGCGATCCTGATCTTTCAACATGATCTATTCCACAAGTCCGTAGCGATTAAGCCGGTTGTCAGTCGATATAATGCAGCCTTTTTCAAAGGCGGCACACAAATTCTCTAATGTCACGACTCACCTTCAGTCGTGGTCTTGCGCCGTGTCCGCTTCGGCTTCAAGTCACCGGAGACCGAACCCGGTTCCGGCGGCGCGCCTTCCACTGCACTGCCTGGCGCCTTCGGAGCAGGTTTGCTCTTCGCGGTTGCCGAGAGCGGCTGCGTTTCCGCAGCCTTGGCATTCTCGGCGGCAGCCGCCGGGGCGGTGGCTGGGGTCTTCAATTTCGGATCCGTCTCCGGCGCCGTGTCCTTCGGACGACCGGCATCGGCGGGCGGAACACTTGCAGCGGCAGCAGCCTCTTCGGCGCTCGCATGCGGGTCGAGATTGGTGCGGACCGGCTTGATCTCGTCGTTCAGCGTCTGCGGGCCACCTTCGGGGGCCGAGAAGATGCGGTCGATCTGCGGGCCGGGCTTCACTTCGTGGCCCTTGCCGGCTTCGAAAGCGTCGATGATCTCTTCGAGGCGCTCAGGCGTCAGGTCCTCATAGGCATCCTTGAAGATGATGACCATCGGCGCGTTGACGCAGGCGCCCTGACATTCGACCTCTTCCCACGACAGCGTACCGTCGGCGTTGAGCGCGAACGGATCGTGATGGATCTTGTGCTGACAGACCTTCATCAGGTCTTCGGCGCCGCGCAGCATGCAGGGGTGGTGCCGCAGACCTGGATATGAGCGCGGGTACCGACCGGCTTCAGCTGGAACTGGGTGTAGAAGGTCGCGACTTCGAGGACGCGGATATAGGGCATGTCGAGCTTGTTTGCCACGAACTCGATCGCCGCGCGGGTCACCCAGCCGTCCTGTTCCTGCGCACGCATCAGAAGCGGGATGACAGCGGATTGCTGCCGGCCTGCCGGATATTTCCTGATCGTTGCCTCGGCCCAGACGGAATTTTCGTCATTGAAGGCGAATATTGCCGGCTGCACCTGGTCTTCAGCTAATCGACGAACGGACATTCTTTTCCACGCCTTATCAGTTTATGGATCCACACCGCGATTTCGTGAGCGACACGAATTCGCAGGCATAGGCAGACTTGTCTTTCTGCATGAACACTATGAACTTTGTTCCATTCGGAACGGAGGTTTTGATCTCATATCCCTCGGACAGGAGATCGCGCATCGACCTTGTTCCGCCGCCTTGCGTCGAAATCGCGCCGCCGGTCTCGGCCTGCTGCGCGAACGCGGCCGGGGAACCAGAGATAACGGCAGCGAAAACGACGGCACGGAGCATCAGCGGTCCACCTCGCCGAAGACGATGTCGAGCGAACCGAGCACCGCCGAAACGTCGGCCAGCTGGTGTCCGCGACAGATGAAATCCATGGCCTGGAGGTGGGCGTAACCCGGAGCGCGGATCTTGCAGCGATACGGCTTGTTGGTGCCGTCGGCGACCAGGAAGACGCCGAACTCGCCCTTCGGCGCCTCGACGGCTGCATAAACCTCGCCCGCCGGCACGTGATAACCTTCGGTATAGAGCTTGAAGTGGTGGATCAGCGCTTCCATCGACCGCTTCATCTCGCCGCGCTTCGGCGGCACGACCTTGCCGTCCGCAGACGAGAACGGGCCTGTCTTTGCGTCGCCGAGCAGGCGGTTGACGCACTGCTTCATGATCTTCACCGATCGCGCATCTCGATCATGCGGATCAGGTAACGGTCGTAGCAGTCGCCGTTCTTGCCGATCGGAATGTCGAAATCGAGTTCGGAATAGCACTCGTAGGGCTGAGAGCGGCGCAGGTCCCAGGCAGCGCCCGAACCACGCACCATGACGCCCGAGAAACCCCAGGCCCAGGCGTCCTCGAGCTTGACGACGCCGATATCGACGTTGCGCTGCTTGAAGATGCGGTTGCCGGTGAGCAGGTCGTCGATATCGTCGA
Source organism: Neorhizobium sp. EC2-8 (assembly GCA_045291535.1). GTDB lineage: Bacteria > Pseudomonadota > Alphaproteobacteria > Rhizobiales > Rhizobiaceae > Neorhizobium. Next base: position 1,601,235 of record CP147996.1, read on the forward strand.
GCTTGGCCGGGAATTCATCGCACCACTTGCCGATATCCTCGACCAGATCGGCCGGCAGGTCCTGATGGACGCCGCCCGGACGGAAATAAGCGGCATGCATGCGCGAGCCGGAGGCGCGCTCGTAGAACACCATCAGCTTTTCGCGCTCTTCGAAACCCCAGAGCGGCGGCGTCAGGGCGCCGACGTCCATCGCCTGCGTCGTGACGTTCAAGAGATGCGAGAGGATGCGGCCGATTTCCGAATAGAGAACGCGGATCAGCTGGCCGCGGATCGGGATCTGGATGTCCAGGAGCTTTTCGACGGCAAGCGCGAAAGCATGTTCCTGGTTCATCGGCGCGACGTAATCGAGGCGGTCGAAATAGGGAACCGCCTGCAGATAGGTCTTGGTCTCGATCAGCTTCTCGGTGCCGCGGTGAAGCAAGCCGATATGCGGATCGACGCGCTCCACGATTTCGCCATCAAGCTCCAGCACAAGGCGCAATACGCCATGTGCCGCCGGATGCTGCGGTCCGAAATTGATATTGAAATTGCGGACGTTATGTTCGGTCATTCTGCTTGCTCCATGCCGGGCGGACAAATCGCACCGGGCGGGAAAGAAGTGCATTCGGCCGTCGCGGTCTGCGCCGGTCTTAAGCTTTCGCCTTCTCATCCCCTGGAAGAACGTAATCCGTTCCTTCCCAAGGAGAGAGGAAATCAAAACTGCGGAACTCCTGGCGCAGCTCGACGGGTTCGTAGACGACGCGCTTGGCGTTGTCGTCGTAGCGAACTTCGACGAAACCGGTGGTCGGGAAGTCCTTGCGCAGCGGATGGCCTTCGAAACCGTAATCCGTCAGGATGCGGCGCAGGTCCGGATGGCCGGTGAACAGGATGCCGTACATGTCCCAGGCTTCGCGTTCGAACCAGTCGGCGCCCGGATAGACCGAAAACGCCGACGGAACCGGCTCGTCCTCGGCCGTCGCGACCTTGACGCGGATACGCTGGTTCTGGCGGGGCGACAAAAGGTGGTAGACGACGTCGAAACGCTTTTCGCGCGCCGGATAGTCCACGCCGCAGATATCGATGAAGCTGATGAACCCGCACTGCACGTCGTCGCGCAGGAAGGTGAGCAGCGGCAGCAGGTTGTCGGCCGTCGCGGTCAGCGTCAGTTCGCCATAGGCGATATCCGCATCCGCCACGAGGGACGGGCGCGCTTCGCGGATGTAGGTCGAAAGCTCGTTGAGGGCTTCACTCATGATCTTGTCCAATTACCCTTGGCCTATGGCCCTCAGCGCTCGATCGTGCCGGTCCGCCGGATCTTCTTCTGCAGCAGAAGCACACCGTAAAGCAGTGCCTCTGCCGTGGGGGACAGCCCGGAACATAGATATCGATCGGCACGACGCGGTCGCAGCCGCGCACCACCGAATAGGAATAGTGGTAATAACCGCCACCATTGGCGCAGGAGCCCATTGAGATGACGTAACGCGGCTCCGGCATCTGGTCATAGACCTTGCGGAGCGCCGGCGCCATCTTGTTGGTCAGCGTGCCGGCGACGATCATCACGTCCGACTGGCGCGGCGAGGCGCGTGGCGCGAACCCGAAGCGCTCGACGTCGTAACGCGGCATCGAAAGCTGCATCATCTCGACCGCGCAGCAGGCGAGGCCGAAGGTCATCCACATCAGCGAGCCCGTGCGGGCCCAGGTGATCACTCGTCGGTGGAGGTGACAAGAAAACCCTTGTCGGCGAGCTCATTGTTGATCTCGCCGAAGAACGCGTCGTCGCTGCCGATGGGCTTGCCGGTATTCGGATCGATAATGCCCTTGGGTTGCGGCGCGACGAGAGTGCTGCCGTTATCGACTACTCCCATTCCAGCGCTCCTTTCTTCCATTCATAGATGAAGCCGATCGTCAGAACGGCGAGGAAAACCATCATCGACCAGAAGCCGAACCAGCCGACCTCGCCGAAAGACACAGCCCACGGAAAGAGGAAGGCCACTTCGAGATCGAAGATGATGAAGAGGATCGAGACGAGGTAGAATCGAATGTCGAATTTCATGCGCGCATCGTCGAAAGCATTGAAGCCGCATTCGTAGGCCGAAAGCTTTTCCGAATCGGGCGCCTTGAAGGCGACGGCGAATGGCGCAACCAGAAGCGCGATGCCAATCACCAGGGAAATGCCGATGAATATCGCGATCGGGATATAGGAAGTGAGGAGTTCACTCATTGTATTCGATCCCAGCTTGCCTGAAGCGTCGGGAGACGACGCCTGAATATCAATGCACAGGCAAGCGAACGTGCATTGCAACAAGCCGTGGTTAGCGCAGCCGAAGCCCCGGCGCAAGCGTTTTGAATGTCGCATCCTGTGCCAAAATGGAGCATTTCAAACGATTACCGGCGGCTGTATCATCACGACAACCATGGACCGCGATCATGAGGGACCGGTGATGGCCGGATTGTTTCACAACGTCTGCTTTTTCGGATAGTAAATGGCGCGAGTGACGGGGCTCGAACCCGCGACCTCCGGCGTGACAGGCCGGCACTCTAACCGACTGAGCTACACCCGCGCATAATGCCGACTGGCGGCTCGCTCTTTACGCAAAGATGCGCAAAAAAGCGAAGAGTTCCAAGAAGAGAATGGCGCGAGTGACGGGGCTCGAACCCGCGACCTCCGGCGTGACAGGCCGGCACTCTAACCAACTGAGCTACACCCGCGCATTTCTCTTGAGGCCGAAACCTCCTGGCCGGGCGACCTCAATCGCTCGGTTGAGCGGCTAACTAAGAGGTTCGGGATCGGGTGTCAAGCGCGTTTCAAGACAAAAGGATGACGTCCTGTCGCTTTGCCCTCTCCTACCCCATGAACGCGGCCATCCAGTCGGCTCTTCCCCAAAAATTTCAAAAAAACATCATGAAAGCTCTTGCGGTTTTTCCGCGATCCGCATAGATCACGGCCACCGACGCGGCGGGCCTTGATGCTCCGCAACCGCGAACGGGCGATTAGCTCAGTTGGTAGAGCGCCTCGTTTACACCGAGGATGTCGGGAGTTCGAGTCTCTCATCGCCCACCATTCTTTCAATATCTATTCCCATTTCGTTTTGGCATTTTTCTGCCATGCCGTGGTGTCCAGCACCTCGGTTTTCGGTCGTGCGTGCGCAATCTCGTCGATTCCCCGGCTATCGCGGGGAAGAACATTTGCCGTGGGCGCGACAGCTCACTCCGTTCCGGCCGCTCCATGACATCCGATTCTTGAAGCATGTCAGGCGTTTCGCCGCCAAGCGCTTCGGCGAACCATCGAGCATTCCGCGAATCTTGTCCGCCACTTCGTCCCCGCTCCTCAACCTTGTTCGTAAAATCGGTTTCGAAACGCCCGCCTGCGGATAGTCGCAGGCATGGCAGGGAGCCCGAGGAAATAGCAATGGCAAAACTTCACTTCAGAGACGGAATCAAGGCCACGGGCGCGGGATGTGCGCAGATCGATAAGCGCCCGACGATGCGGGTTGGCGCCGGGAGGGGATGATGCTGGATTTCGGACTTTCCCTGACAAGCCCTTGGTTTTTTGCAAGCGACGGCGGCGAGCCACCCGAGGAGGATGGGCTCATCCTCACCGATGCGGGCGGCAATGTGCTTGCTGACGCGGAAAACAATCGACTCGTAATCCGCCGACTCACCTGCGGCCAATTCACCACCGGCCTGGAGGACTGACAGGATGCCATCGCGCCAAATTCCGAAACTCTACATTCCTTCCGATGCCACCGAGGCCGCGATCCGGGCAGCGCATGCTGCAGCGGTCGCAGCGGGCGGCGGAGGCACCATTCTGCTGCCGGGCGCAACGATCGCGCTGACGGCGCCGTTGCCAGTCGCTTCCGGCATCGGCTACCAGGGGTCCAGCCCGCGCTCGATTATCTCAACGACACCGTGCCGGACAGCGTATGGGATTTCGTCGGTGGCACCGTGCTTGCCGGCGACGGGTCGTTCCCGGCCTTTGCCGCCAACGATACCGATCTCGGTTCGCCCCCTGCCCGCATCACGGACCATTGCATTACCGGCTGGCGTTGCGAACATATCGGCCTGACCGGGTTCACGCGGGCGATCAGCATCGGGGCCGTGAACAATATCGGCCTGCAGTTTTCCACCATTCACGATCTCTTCATTCGCGACTGCAGCGACTGGGGCTGTTCCTCGCCAATTTCATGCATACGGATGTCTCGCGCGTCCGGACGCATCTTTGCGAGAACGGCCAGTACTACGGCGCCCTGTTGCCGGGTTCGACCCTGATGCCGGGAAACAGCCGCTTCGATCGCTCTTCAACATCATCCCCGCCGACGGCCGGGACAACCGGCTCTGCCGGGGCATCGTGTTCGAGGCGGGCGGCACCGGCGCGCATCTGAACGAGATCTACGCCGACCGGATCCAGAACAACGCCTTCAACCGAGCCGAACTTCTGGTGAGCGCTACCTTTTCAAACGGCTCGGCCAATATAGCCGTGGCCGACGGGGCCAGGTTCCGCCCGCGCATGCCGGTCACCTTCACGAGCAGCAATTACGGGATCACAGCCGGGCGGGCCTATGTCGTCCAATCGGTGAGCGGCAACACGATCCGGATCGGAAATGCATTCACCTCCCCGGCCCTGACCGCGTCCGGCAACGGCTCTTTGACGCTTTCATCCTGGGGCATGCCCTGTTTCGAACTGAGCTCCCGCAACGAAGGCGCATTCGTCTGCAATTCGCGCTTCCTCGGCGTGGATGCGGAAGGCGGCTCCGGCGCAGGGATCTATATCGAGAACGCGCAGGGCTGCGATCTCAATATTTCCGAAGTGCCCGGCGACCGGAATGCCGACATCGTCGGGCGGGCTGCCGGCTTCAGCCGGTTCTACAGCGGTAACACGGCGATCACCGATTTCGACGTAGCATCGGCGACCAGCCAGTTCCACGGCGCGCGCGGAATTGCTCATCAAGCCATGCTGGCGGGTCTGTGGACCGACCACACCCGCGGCGGACTAGCGTCGCTGAATATTCGTGGCGATGCTTGGGAAAATCAAGGCGATCTGGAAGTCAGAGGCAGCAACAGCTTCATCTATCCGCGATTCGGGATGGGACTAAAATCGACGCTTAAGACTGCGAGTACCACACTCCATCCGCTGGATGCCGGACTCGTCACCTTCGAGGCCTCGTCGGCACTCGTCTGTACCCTGCCGACGATTACCCATGCGTCGGATGCGTCCTCGCTGGTGGGATTGCCGTTTCATATCGTCAATGCCGGATCGGCGGATCTGGCAGTGAATACCAACGGTACGCAGCTCTTCAACAAGATCTCCAGCAAGACTGGCTACACGCTGAATGCCGGGGAAAGCCTGCTGGTGGTGGCCGCCGAAGGGGCGGGCTCGACGCTCTTCTGGGCAACCTTCCCCAGTGTGGGCGTTGCATAAAGCTGTGCATCCGTTCGGTCGGGCTGTCGGTTCATAGCGGCAGCCCGGTCAGCCGCGCCAGCGCCGCGCGCTTCTCCTCGATTGTTGAAAGCGAACGGAGCGAACGGTCGAATTCCATGACTTTTGCTCCGACGAGGAAACGGTACCAGCCGCCCTGCAGGGCATGATAGATCAGCCCTTCGCGGCCATCGAGGAAGCCGAACTGACCGATATAGCGGAACAGGAAATATGCGAGCGCGGCAAGAGGAAACGGCAGCCGGTTATAAATGCACTCCTTGACGAAACGTTTGACGGAAGCCTGCCGTGACGACGCTTTGCTCAAAAGAAAGGGACGTTGGGAAAACAGGTCGTAACGGCCGCCAAGGACATCGACAGCTTCACGGGTCGCATAGCCGTTGTGCTTCCCGATGAAGAAGCTGAGATCATTGAGGTTGTGATCAGAGAACGGTGCTTCGAAAAGAACTGCTCGACCGCCCTTCACCATGACGTGTTCGTCCATCCACCGATCTTCGACATATCCCTGTCCCCGCCGCCAGATGCGGGTGAGAATGAGCGGATAACGACCGCCGTAGCGAATCCAGCGTCCGAAAAAGATGTGCTTTCTCTTCAGATTGATGCCAGCGACATCTCCATCCAGCGAAGGAAGCTTCTCGCAAATCTCCGCCGCCAACTCCGGTTCGATCACCTCATCCGCGTCGAGCCGCATGATCCAATCCGAGGTGATTGCCGCATTGTCCAGGCCCCACTGGAACTGTCGAGCGTGACTGATCCAGGCATTGCTGAGGACAGTTGCTCCGAGCGACCGGGCGATCTCCACCGTCCTGTCGGTGGAGAAACAATCGATCACGAAGACCTCGGAGGCAAACGGCGCGACACTTTTCAGTGCGCGGGCGATATGGCGCTCCTCGTTGAACGTGAGGATGAGGACGGCGAGGCTGACCATTCGACGACCTGTCCCTCTTACGAGCTCAACCGCGCCCGAAAGGCGTTCGGATTGTCCTTCTCGAAGCGACGCCGCAGTCTGCGGGCAGGATTGCCGGCGTAGACGGTCCAGGGATCGAGATTACGAACCGTGACGGCGCGGGCGCCCAGCACTGCCCCTCCCCAACTGTGACGCCCGGGCCGACGAATGCTTCCGTGGCGATCCAGGCATTCGCGCCGACGGTGATCGGCCTGGTGACGAGCTGGAACTCGGTGTCGTCGATATCATGCGTGCCGGTGCAGAGATGCGCGCCTTTTGAGATCGTCGCGTGAGGGCCGAGTTCGATACGGTCCATGCAGTAGCAGATCACATTCCCGCCAAGGCAGGCATGCCCGGCCATGACGAGGTTCGGCGGATACCAGACCTCGACGCCGGGATAGACCCGCGCGGTGCTGTCGATCCGGGCTCCGAAACAGCACAGCAGGAACCGGCGCCATGCAAACAGCGGCACCGGCGTCCAGCGGCCGAGAAGGCTCCAGACGAGGTTCCAGGCGAGCCGGAACAGCCGATGCCGCACAGGAAAACTCGGCCCGCCGAGACGCGGATGGAATGTCTTCGCCTCAAGCGGCTTCATCAAGGCCTCGTTTTGAAATGGAGTGCAGAACGGTGATGAGATCGCCCGCGGCGGCCTCGACGCGGAAATGCCGTTCGAAGCCGGCGCGAGCATTTGCGCGCATGGCGCTTTTGCCGTCGTCGGAGAGGAGAGCCAGCACCGGAGAAGGTTTTCGATGCCTTCCGGAGTATCCGGGCCGACGAGGCCGCCGCCGCTCGCCTTCGCCTCGCGCCAGATATTGACCTTGTCGGTCAGCAGGACCGGCGTTCCGCAGGCCATGGCTTCGGCGACGACGATACCGAAATTCTCCTGGTGCGACGGCAGGATGAAGGCCTCGGCAGCGCGGAAAGCGCCCCACTTGGCATCGCCGGCCAGCATGCCCGGCCAATGGATGCGATCGGCGATACCCGCCTTGGCGGCTTTGACAATGAGTTTCGATTTCAGCCCGGATTGATCCGGCCCGGCGATTACCAGATCGATATCGGGGCAGGATGAGGCGATCTTGCCGAAGGCTTCGACAAGGAGATCGCAACCCTTCTTTTCGTGAATGCGGCCGAGGAACAGCAAGAAGCGCCGATCCTTCAAAACCGGGAGAAGCCCGTGGAACGCCGCAAGTTGATTTTCCACGCGGTTCGGTGGAGCGGCGGTGCCGAAGGCGACGACGCGCTCCGCGTAAGAGTGGCCGTGGAAAACGCCCCGCGCCCGGCGTCGCTCTTCTTCGCAGGTGAAAAGAACAGCCGCGGCATCGCGCAGGACCTTACCCTGAACCGCAAGCCAGAACGCCTGTTTTGCGAGGTGCTTGAGCGGATAGGCTTCGCGGAACCATGGATCCATCATGCCGTGAGCGAAGACGAGATAAGGCAATCCCGCCCGCCTGAGAGCCGCCCCACCGCCGACCGAGGCGTGGTTCCAAAGGCCGTGGATGACAGCGGCATCGAAACGATGCGCGTTCAGGACGATCCATCGTGCCAGTGCCGGGGTGTATCCATACCTTTGCGTCCAGCGCCCGCAGGCATGAACAGGCAAGGGAAAATCCTCCACATAGGCCGCGGCGGGTTTATCCAGTGTGACGAGTTCGATCGAATGGCCGCGACGGGCCATGTCGAGCCCGGCAAGCCTCAGCGCTTCGATCGGTCCGCCGGTTTCGGGATCGGCGCTGGCAATGATGTTGAGGATCCTCATGCCAGCTCCGCGATCAGATTTTCGAGGTTCTGCCGGAAATGCCGCATGAGATAGCGCGACCGCACCTTTTCGCTGCCCGCCTGCCCCATTGCGGCCGCCATCTCCGGTTCGGCAAGAAGCATCGCCATTTTCCCGGCAAGCGTTTCGACATCCCGCGGATTTACGGCAAATCCGTCGCTGCCGTCGGTGACGATCTCGGCCGCTGCGTCCTCCGTGCCGCAGATCACCGGCAGGCCATGCAGCCAGGCTTCGAGGAAGACGATGCCAAAACCTTCCTTGGACGAGGGCATCGCAAACAGGCAGGCTTGGGCATAGGCCTCGGCCAGCCGCGCATCCGATACGCGGCCCAGGAACTCGACCCGGTCATCGACGCCGAGTTCACGCGCCAGCGATGCCAGTTCCGGCTTGAGCGGCCCCTCGCCCACGACCTGGAGGGTCGTTTCCACATGCCTTCGTTTGAGCAGAGCCATCGCCTCAATCAGGGCGTCGATATTCTTGCCGCGGTCATGCCGGTCCAATCGCGCGACCGTCAGGATATTGCGGCGGCTCTCTCCCGGAATGCGCCGGCGGCCGATCTCGTCGGTGGCGTTCGGGACGATCCTGAACTTTGCGGGAGCAAGCTTGAATGCCTGCCGCATCCGGTTTGCCGTGAAGGCGCTGACGGATGTGATCCGGCTGACGGCACTCGCCAAAAGCGGCTCGTAGAACCGCATCCGGCGATAGGCGGGGTCGTTCCACACCTCGTCGCCATGAACGAAGAGCACGAGCCTGACTTTCGGCGCCAGCAGTTTGCACAACAAGCCGACCGGCAAGAGGTTGATATGGCCGAGGAAAAGGATGCGGCAGCGGCGGGCGGCGGCGACTGATCGGAGGATGAAGGCGAAGCGACGGGGGCCGAAGGCGGTTATCGCCGCCGGGGTGGCTTCGGGGATATCGGCCGGACCATCGCGCATGAGGTGGACCACAGGCGACCGCCAGCCCTTGTCCGCCGAGATCGCCGCCAAAGCCGTGACAATACGCTGATTGAATCGCTGAATTCCGCCGATCCGGCCATAGGTATCGAGCGCGAGGAAAAGGACGCCGATGTCATCGCGCTTCAACGACCTCATCTCACCTCGCCTCCTGCCTGTCTCAGGTCCGCGGCCTGATCGATGATCCGGCGTGCAAGCGCTTCGTTATAGGTCCCGTTCACGAACGTGCGGCGATGCCCGGCATCGGCGATCTTCCGGCGTCTGTCACCATCGGCGAGAAGCCGCTTGCACAGGTCCGCGCAGTCATCCGGTCCGTCGAAGAAAACGGCCTCCTCGTCCTGCCTGTAGAGATGACGGTGGTGCGACGTCTTCGGGGCGCACATGGCGGTGCCGATGGCGGGAATCTCCGCCGAGCGCGTCGTATGCAGGTCGGCGTTCGCGCCATTCAGCAACACCAGGGCGATTTTTGCGCCGGCGATCGTTTTCGCGTAGTCCGCGCCGTCAAGGTAACCGGAGCGGATGAACGGGTGGAGCAGCCAATATTCCGGCGCTCTTTCCCAGCGCGGACCGTGGATCGAGAGCGAGAGGCCCTGTTCGATAAGCCGCGCCATGAAGGCGCCACGCCCCGGCATCCAGGTTCCGGCGAAGACGATATCGGACGTCCAGCGGTTTCGCTCCTCCTGCGTCAACCTCGGACGGCGATGCACGACCTCGTCGGCACATTGCCAGATCGTGTCGGCCCGCCTTACCCCTCTCTCGGCCATCATCGCCTCGATGCCGTCGCGGCGAACGCTTATCGCCAGATCGTAGTGCGGAAGCGCGCGGCGGAAGATGCTCCAGCGGAACCGTTCCGGGGACGGGTCGAGATAGGGATTGTCGGCGTTATAGTTGACGATGACCGGCGCCGCCCTGCGGATGGCGTTGAGGCCGGCTGGTCCGACCACATCGCCGCAATCGACCACGGCAAGATCGAAGCGCCGCTCCCCGATCCTCCTGCCGAGCGCCCTTGCCACGAGTCGGTCGATGCCGGGGCCACCGGCCCGGTTCAGCCACGGCGCCCATTGCGGCGGCAGGTGGGCATAGGGCGACAGGTGAACCACATCGACGCCGATACGCCCGAACGCCGCTGCCCGTTGCAGGCTGGTTCCCGAATCTGCGCCGACATAGAGGAGCCTCATCGCAGTTTCACGCCCCTCGTCAGCCAGAACATCAGCATATAAAGCAGCATGGTTTGCGGAAGGGCGCGGACGAGGTTGCCGGCCTGGACCGCGATTGATTCATCCATCAACCCGTTCATGAAGAAGCGGGTGATGCAGATGCAGGCGAGAGCCGAGAGCAGCACGCGCCCTTCCGGCATCCGGGTCAGCAGCGCATCGCCGATCATGAAATTCGCGAAGGCGAATATCGCGAAGACGAAAACGTAGAATGCGCCGAGAACGATGAAGCCGTCGGCGACCGAGGAGCCGGTGCGATAACTTCCCAATTCGTCTCCGGTGACGAGGAAGTTGTAGTAGTCGCCAGACGAGAAGGCATTGTTCGCCTTGTCGAGCCCCGGCGCGATGAAGTTCAGAACCGGCGTCGGAAGCAGCAACAGCAGCTGGTTGACGGCATTTTCGCGCGCCAGTTCCTCTCCCCTTTGCGACAGCGAAAGGCCAAGCGCGATGTTGTGGTCGATATATTTGGTGGCGACGAAGCGCGCGAGAAGCGGGTTGTCGATATAGATCTCGTTATAGCTGCCTTCGGCCAATATCCGGTCCATATCCCGCCTGGACTGCAGCGCCTCGCCATCGAAACACGCACCGATGGTCGAGAGAACGAGTTCCTGCGACGAGATATCGGAACGTTCGTCGCGGGCAATCACCATGGCAGTCGCGAGATCCGAGAGGATGCCCACCGGGATGGGGCTCACCAGCACGAGGACCGCCATCCAGATCATACGTCGCCTCGTCAGAACGAAGCGTCCGATCAAAACAGCAATGGCGAGGCAGATCAGCACGGTGAAGAGGCTGATCGCGAACACCCCGCGGCTGTTGCGCGCCAGCGCGATATAAAGCGTCAATGCGCAATAGGCCGTCAGCGCGAGCCAGTTGACCTGACGCCTCTCTTCGGGCGGATCGATGAGATAGGCGGCGATCGGGATCAGGAGCGGAGCGACGGAGAATTGCGACAGGCCGGCAAGCAGCTTGAAGGCAATATCGCCGAAATTGTCTTCGCCCCAGCGGTCGGCATTCGTGTACCAGGAGGCGAAAGAGCCGAGCAGCCCCATACACCACAATTGCCGGTTCGTCGGGGGTCGATAGAGGCCGAGCGGCGCAAGAATCCTCCGGCGGATCGTGACGGCGATTGCCTGCATCGCCGATGACTGCGTGTAGGACCAGTGCAGCACGACCGCCCATATCTGCAGCAGTGCCAGGACCGAAAAGGTCGCGACCGGCGCTTCGAGGTTGAAGGTGGTCGGTTTCCACGCCAGGGTCTGGACGATCAGGGCGGCCAAGGTCGAATGGACCTGGAAACCGAGCACCACCAGGGTCGAGATCGTATGGTGTTTCATCCGCCGGAGGCTGGTGCAGTAGGAAAATACCCAGATCCCGGTCAATCCGGCGGAAACGGCGCAGAGCATATTGGCCATGTCGGGCGATATGGCGACCTGAATGGCCGTGCTGAGCAGGATCGCGATCACCGCGCCCCAACGGGCATGAACGATGTGACGGGAATTGCCGCGATGCCGCCGTGGCATGGAATGCCTGCCAAATACCGTATCGCCGCCTGCCAGACCTCCGCTCTCCATCATGGCCCCTCTCCAGCGAAACTGGCCCGCTTGCGGGTGAAGTTTGGAAAGTGGCGCAGCAGGACGACCCGGCCGGCAGATGGCAAGGAACGATAGGTCATCCACGCCGCCAGCAGGGAGCCGGCCACGGCCGGGATCGACGGCCAGCCGATCGGCCCGGGCCAGGTGGCCATGGCGAACAGCCCGACGATGACCGAGGTGCAGCCGCAAACGGACGCGGCGAAAGCGTAGACGGGCAAGCTCAGCCGCAACGTCCGAAGCACCGCATCCGCAGCGGCGGCGTGGATCAGGAGGCTTGCGATCTCGGCCGCCAGAAGCGAAATGCCGGCGCCCGGCAGCCCCCATGAGGGCAATGCCAGATAACAGCCGGTCACGGTGATCAGCAGGGACACGCCATTTGCGACGACCTGCGGCAGCAGGACATTGTTTCCCCGGACGATCGAGACCAGCGGCTGGGCGAGACCGTAGACCAGGACGCAGCCGGCCAGCGCGCTGAACAACATCGGGTCCAGATGAAAATTGCCGCGGGTCCACCAGAGGAAAATGTCGGGCGCGACGATCTGAAGAAAAAGGCAGCCGGGGCCGACGACGACCAACACAAAGAGCCAGCCAATGGCGAGCGTCGTGTGAGCGGGCTCGCTTCGTCCCTCGCGGAGATAGCGCAGAAGCTCCGGCTCGACGGGGCCGGCAAACGCGTTGATGCCTTGTGTCGCGATATTCGACAGCGTCCGGGTCGCCGTGAATTCTCCGAGAAGATTGACGCCGGCGAGCGGCGCGACCAGCAGCCGGATGCCCTGCTGGTTTGCGATCACGATCAGCTCGCGGAGCGACACCAGCAGGCTTCTGGAGAGATTGGACAAACCCCTGCGCAGATCCGGTACCGCAAGGCCGATGTTCTCGCGTCGCCAGAGACGAAAACAATCGAGATGCACACCAACATTGACGACCACGTTGGTAGCCGACGAGGCGATCACCGCGTCCAGGACATTACCGCCCGAGACGACAGCGGCGAGAGCCGCAAGGTTCACGCCGACCAGCAGCGCAAACCGCCACCACGCCATTCTCGCATAATAACCGAAAGGAACGAGCGCCCGCCCAAGAATGCCGCCCACCGAGCCGGTGATAAGCCAGGTGAGCGCATAGACGATCATCGAGCCCGCGAGGTCGTCGATCAGATCCGCGGAGATGAAATCGCCCAACAGCATATCGGCCCATCCGAATGCGGGGACGGCTACCCAGAAGCACAGAAGTGCCGTGCCGAGCAGAACGGCGACGGGCAAGGACGAGGCAAGATCGCGCCTGACGGCCTGCCTGGTGCCGAGGCGCTGGAATTCATAACCGAGATAGTTCTGATGGCCGAGGTCGATGACGACGGAGAGGGAATAGAGCGCCTGCAAGAACATCCAGAGGCCGAATTGCTGGACCGACCACCAGCCGAGCATGATCGGTACGCTGACCACCTGGATCAGGATATTGGCGGCAAGCAACGCCCCATTGGCGATCGAACCCGAGATAAGCCGTACTGACACACTCATCGAAAACGCGACCTACGGCTACACGGTTGACCTTCTCAATAATTTTCGCGCGACGATGCGGACATCAGTCGCATGGTCGCGAAGCATGTTTTCCAGGAAATCGACGAAGCCCAAGGGCGTGGTTTCCTGGCTCGAACTGGTGAAATGGGAGGCGAAGGCGGGCTGCTGGCCCGGAAACCGGACCGCCTTCGGCCAGAATAGCGGTGTGACCGGATGCAGGTATGAATGGGCAGGTGTCCATCCGAGCCATTTCAGCCGGAACCATTTTTGCGCGTTCAACTGATGGGCATGGCCCCAGGTGCTGATCTTCTCCCACATTTCGGCATCGCTCATGACATAGCCGTAGTGGTAGCAGGGCTCATCGAGAATGATGGTCGCGGCCGGGGTGGTCTTTCGCGCAGCCTCGAAGCGGACGCCGCTCCTGCAGCGGATCGCGAAACCCGCGTTGACATCCCTGATCGAGCCTGGGCGGTTGGTCAAAACCAGTTCCGGCGTCTTCCAGAAATTGTGCCATGGCGTCAGGATGCGGTCATACCTGCGGTCGTGCGCCATGAACTTCAGCAGCGTCTCCCAGGAGACGTCGGAATAGAACTCGTCCGCATCCTGGATGATCAGCCAGTCATAACCTTCGCCGATCGCCCGATCGAGGCAGTCGTTGCGGGTATCCTCTTCAGTCTTGAAATCACTAAAGATGACCTCGATTTCGGCGGTTACGCCCTTCGCGCGGGCGGAAGCGATCGCCTCCTCCACCTTTTCTCTGGTCGTCGGATTTCTCTTGGCAGCACGGGAGGCAGGCGCATAGGCCCAGGGACGCTCCGGCCAGACGATAAAAATCTTGTCGATGAAACGGCCGCAGTTCTCGACAACGTGCGGCAGAAAACGATCGACGTTGTAGGCGAGAATGTGACCGGCAACCCTCATGGCTCACCGCCATCGATGAGCTGCCTGATGGCGATAATGGCCGGTCGCTTCGACAGGCTCTGGACCAGAGCCGCCTGGGAATGCGGCTGCCAGGCGTCCCGTTCAGACATCGCGCGAAAAATGCAGGCCGCGAGGTTTTCCGGATCGTTGGGCGGCACCCGGTAGACGGCGTCTTCCACGAATTGCGCCAGTTCCGTGCCTTTGTCGGCGGTGACCAGAACAGGCTTTCCCGAAGCAAGCATGCCGCCGAGTTTGGAAGGAAGCGTCAGGTCGGCCGCGCTCCTCTCCTGCGGCAGAACGTGCAGATCCGGCATGTTGAGGAAGGCGTTCAGCCGCGCATAAGGCTGGAAGGCGAGGAACCGGACATTCTCGAGGTGGCCGTAACGGGCCTCGAGTTCCGGCTTCTGCGGCCCCTCGCCGGAGATCACGAAATGGATGTCCCGTTCGTCCTTGAGGCGCTCGGCCGCATCGAGAAGAACGTTCAGGCCCTGCTTGGCGCCGATGCTGCCGGAATAGAGGACGACGAAATCCTCGGGCCCGAAGCCGAGTTCCGCCCGGTAGGGGCTGACGTCCTCCATCGAATGGAATTGCGCGAGATCCACCCAGTTGCGGACGATCGAAAGTTTTGCGCCCTTCACACCTTTGTGGACGAGGCCTTCGGCCATGCGGTTGGAAATGGTGACCAGCCGGTCGAACCTGGCCAGGACGCGGCGTTCGAAGGCATGGCCGAGCGTCTTCAGCCAGGCCCTGGAGCTCAAATGCCCAACGGCGAATGCGGCATCCACTTCCATGTCGTGGACATGCAGCACGGTGCGCGCACCGACCAGTTTGGCGGCAAGCTGGGCGACAGGCGCGGCAAACAGGGTGGGCTCGACGCAGAAGACCGCCACCGGGCGGCGCCGCAGGATCTGCCAGAAGACGACAGGTGCCGATGTGAGCGCGAAGGACAATGGCGCCAGAAGCCGCCAGATGCCCCGCATCTTCCGCCGCAGTATCAAAGGCGCCCGCAGGACCGAGATGCGGCCCTCGGCGGTCGAGGAATAGCTGTTGCGGTATCCGGGCTGGACCGCCCAGCCCGGATAATGCGGCGGGGTCGTCACGACCGTGACGTCGATCCCGTCGGCGGCCAGATATTCGGCGATCTCGCCGGTGTATTTGCCCACGCCGGCGGTTTCCGGCGCGTAGTTCATCGCGTAGACGACGACGCTTTTTCGCGGCGATGTGACAGTTGCCGTGGCCAGCCCCGGTGCGGCGTCGAACGTCTGTTCGCATTCGTCGCTGAGGGGCTGGGCACTTGCTGTCATCAGGCAGCGTCTCCGCGTTTGCGCTCAAGATATTCGCCCTTGAGAAAGGCTTGATAGGCATCGGTTATGCCTTGCTCCAGCCCGATCCTCGGCGACCAGCCGAGCGCCCGCAGCTTGTCGGCGCTCATCAGCTTGCGCGGCGTGCCGTCGGGCTTTGTCAGGTCGTTTGCGATATTCCCTTCGAAACCGACGACCTTGGAGACCAGTTCGGCGAGCTCCAGGATGGTGACGTCCTCGCCGGATCCGACATTGACATGGGTCTCGGCCGAATAGGTCTTCATCAGGTGGACACAGGCATCGGCGCAGTCATCGACATGCAGGAACTCGCGGCGCGGCGTACCCGTGCCCCATATTGTGATGTCCGGCAGGTGACCGGTCTTTGCCTCATGCGCCTTACGGATCAGCGCCGGCATGACATGGCTGGACTTCAGGTCGAAATTGTCGCCGGGGCCATAGAGATTGGTCGGCATGGCGGAGATGAAGTCGTGACCATGCTGCTTGCGATACGCCTGGCAAAGCTTGATGCCGGCGATCTTGGCGATCGCGTACCATTCGTTGGTCGGCTCCAGCGAGCCGGTCAAAGGGACTCCTCGGTGATCGGCTGGTCGGCGAATTTCGGATAGATGCAGGACGAACCGAGGAACATCAGCTTTTCAACGCCCACCGTATGGGCCGCCTGGATGATGTTCGCCTCGAGGATGAGGTTGTCGTAGAGGAAATCTGCGGGATAGCTGTCGTTGGCAAGGATGCCGCCGACCTTGGCGGCGGCCAGGAACACCGCGTCCGGACGGTTCTTCTCCATCCAGGCCTCGACCTCTTCCTGCCGCGTCAGATCGGCGTCGCCACGCGTCGCCGTCAGGATCTCGCAACCTTCCGAGGCGAGACGCCGGACGATCGCCGAGCCGACCATGCCGCGATGTCCCGCGACATAGACCTTCTTTCCGGCAAGGCTGTAGATCGTCTCAGGCATGGGAGAGCCCCTTGTTGCCGCCTGAGGTCGGCACGTTGCGCGCCATCACCTTGAGATCCTCACGCACCATTTCGGCGACGAGCCTGGTCGAGATTGGTCTCGTGTTTCCAGCCGAGCTTCTGGTGCGCCTTGGTGGGATCGCCGATCAGAAGATCGACCTCCGTCGGGCGGAAATAGCGCGGATCGATCGCCACGACGCATTCGCCCGACGTCGTGTCGTAGCCCTTCTCATCGACGCCCTCGCCGCGCCACTCGATCGGCATGCCGACCTTGGCGAAGGATTTTTCGACGAAGGAGCGCACCGTATGGGTCTCGCCGGTCGCCAGAACATAGTCGTCCGGCTGGTCCTGCTGCGTCATCAGCCACATGCCGCGCACATATTCGCGGGCATGGCCCCAGTCGCGCTTGGCATCGAGGTTGCCGAGGAAGAGGCGTTCCTGCAGGCCGAGATGGATGGCGGCGGCGGCGCGGGTGATCTTGCGGGTGACGAAGGTCTCGCCGCGGATCGGGCTTTCATGGTTGAACAGGATGCCGTTCGAGGCGTGGAGACCGTAGGCCTCGCGGTAGTTCACGACGATCCAGTAGGCATAGAGCTTGGCGACGGCGTAAGGCGAGCGCGGATAGAAGGGCGTCGTCTCGCTCTGCGGCACTTCCTGCACCTTGCCGTAAAGCTCGGAGGTCGAGGCCTGGTAGAAACGGGTTTTCTTGGAAAGGCCGAGGAGACGGATCGCTTCAAGCAGGCGCAGCGTGCCGGTACCATCGGCATTTGCGGTATATTCCGGCGTCTCGAACGAGACCTGCACATGGCTCTGGGCGGCCAGATTGTAGATCTCGTCCGGCTGGGCTTCCTGCACGACGCGGATGAGGTTGGTCGAATCCGTCATGTCGCCGAAATGCAGGATGAAGCGCGGGTCCGCCACATGCGGATCTTCGTAAAGATGCTCGATGCGGGTGGTGTTGAACGAGGAAGAGCGCCGTTTGATGCCGTGGACCGTATAGCCCTTCGCCAGCAGCAGTTCCGCAAGGTAAGCGCCGTCCTGGCCCGTTACCCCGGTGATCAATGCTACCTTGCCGTTGCTCTTCACATTCTCAGTCATCATATCCCCCTAACGGAACCCGTCAGTCTTTAAGTGAAACGTGCACGTCCGTGCGTGCAATGTGCCAGTCGCGAGTGCTGGGAACACCGTTGTGATGCCCCCGGAATGCGGCGAATCCGAGACATACAGTGATTCGTAACATTCGGGGCTTATGCCAAACATTGCGACCAAGCGCTTCACAAAAGATCATCGGCGGTTGTCAGGCTCCTTCCTTCTCGTTGTCATTCCGGTGGCTGCATCGGATCAGGTCGTGTTCTCCTGGTAATAATGCGTGTACCGGGACGCGTAATAATCCGAGGACCCATATCCCTCGTAAAACTTCATCCTGGCCGCATCGACCTTGTTGAGGATGACGCCGAGGCAGCGGCCGGCGATCTGCGGCTCGGCATTCAACGTGTCCCTGACGGCCTTTCGGGCCGTCTCTCCCCATTCGACCACCATGATGAAACCATCGACGCGGGGAGCGATGGCCCTCGCATCGACGACCGGGCCGAGCGGCGGCAGGTCCAGGACGACATAGTCGAACTCGCCGGCAACCCGCGCCAGCAGCCGTATCATCGCGGCCGATGCCAGAAGCTCGGATGAATGCGGTATCCGCCGCCTGACGACTGCGGGCAAAAACTTCAGGCCGCTATCGGGATCGGTCAACATTGCGGATTCGGGCAAGCGGCCCTCCAGCAGGACTTCGAGCAGTCCCTCGTCCGCATGCTGGCCCAGCGCCCGCGTGGCGCCCGGATTGCGCAGGTCCGCGTCTATCAGCAGAACCCTGGCGCTCCCGGCAAGCGCCTGTGCGAAGTTGACGGCAATCGTCGATTTCCCCTCACCCGGCAGCACGGAGACGATACCGATCACCTTGTGAGGCCCATCGATATGGACGTCTGCCGCGATCCGGGCGCCGCGCAGTGTCTCGGCAAATGCGGAGGACGGATGTTCCGTCGCAAAACCGGATATCCCGTTTCTCCTGCAGACTTCCCCTTCACCGGCCCGCTCGGCGATCCACCGCCCGGCAGCAGTTCCACCAGCGGTACCGAGCCGAGATATTCGAGACCCAGAACATCCCTCACTTGTTCGCCGGTGCGGAAGAACCGATCCCGGAATTCGCGAAACGCCGCGACAGCTCCGCCGACACCGCAACCGAGCGCCAGGCAGAGCGCGAGCACCAGCGACAACCGCGGCTCGCTGGCAGCCGTCGGCGGGACGGCGCGGGAAATGATGCGCGCTTCCGTGACGGGGAAGGACTGTTGCTGCACGGCCTCCTGATAACGCTGCAGGAAGGTCTGGTAGAGGTTGCGGTAGGTTTCGGCCGCCCGTTCGAGCTCCCGCAACTGCACCTGCGTTTCGCCTGCGGTGACGCTGATATCGGTGGCGTTGCGCACGCCTTGGGTGATCTGGCGCTCGCGGGATTGCGCGACCTCGAGCTCGCTTTGATAGCTCCTGGCAATCCGACTGAGGCTCCTCGAACATCAGCCGGTTATATTCCGTCATTTCCTGGCGCAGGCGGACGGCCTGGACATGGTCCTGCCCGAGACGCCTCGAGATCTCGGCTTCCCGTTTCGACGACTCCAGGTATTTTCGCGCAGCGCGCTGATTACGGAACTGTCCAGCGCATCGGCGACGATCGCATCCGTCTGGCCGCTCCCGATGATCGCCTCGATGCGTTCGGAGCGTGCCCGGGCTCTGGCGGTGTCGGCCCGCGCCACGATCAGCGCGCTGTTCAGTTCCGCGAGCTGCTGATCGGAGACGAGCCTGTCGTTGGCGGTGACGAGGCCGTTGGCGGAGCGAAACCTCTGGACCGCCAGATCCGATTCCAGCGAGCGCTGCCGCAATTCCTCGATGCGCTCCCGCAGCCAGTTGCCAGCCCGCCGCGTGGCGTCATATTTGGCATCCAGCTTGTCGGTCAGATAGGCATCCGCGATCGCGCCGGCGACCGCCGCCGCAAGGCGGGGCGATGTGGCGGTATAGGAGATTTCGAGAACATAGGAACGTCCGACGCGCGAGACTTTCATATTGCCGAGAAGGCTGGCGAGCGCCCGGCGGCGGTTTGCCTCGATTTGTTCAGGCCGCGATTGGCCATCGCTGCCCGGCCATCGCCTGATGTCCAGGATCGATCGGATGTCGGAGAGTGCCGCGAATATCAGACTTCTTCGGCCGACCATGAATTCCTGGTCGTCCTGCAGCTTCAACCTGTCGATCGCCGACAGGCCGATCGTCTCGGAGCGCAGCAGTTCGACCTGGCTGAGGACCGATGCCTCGTCGTCCAGAACCCCGCCGATGGTCGATAACTGCTCGACGACCTGCCGGTTTCCGCGGTCGATCAACACGCTGGTCCTGGCGGTGTAGCGAGGTATGGCAGTCAGGAGATAACCGATGCCGAGCGCCACGAACACCGCGACGCACAAGCCGACCACCCGCCATTGCCGCCGGACGATGGCGATCAGGCCGTCCAGGTTCAGCTCCGGAGCCTCTTCCTCCCGAGGCTCCTGATGATGATGTGTGAAAGACGGGCCGCTGGTTCATCGCATCCCCCGACGCAAGGCATCATGACTGCTCGTAATATCCCGGGTGGAAGCGGTGACCGAATTGAGGATGGTGAGGAATTTGACGAGCTCGACCGCATCGGCCGTCGATACGTAAAGCACGTCCTTGTCCTGCATGGGGAATTGCTGGACGGCGAAAAATGCGGCCGGATCACGCAAATTGGCGCGGAAGATCACCGGCACGTCCCCGGTTTTAATCCGGCTGACATCGACACCGAGATTGCGCAGCAGATCGCGATCGGCGACACGGTATAGCAGAACCGAGCGCGGTTCGGCCTTGTCGTCGAGCAACCCGCCGGCCTTGGCCAGAGCCTCCCCGAGCGTCAGGTCGGAATCTTCGAAATCAAACCGTCCGCTCTCGCCGGTGACGCCGAAAGCAAGAAAGGTCCGGCGATTGCGGCCGACGAAGATCGTGTCGCCGGGCTGCACATAGATGTTTTCCTGCGGGCGCTCGTTCAGGGTCCGGTAGGCGACGGTGACGTTGCGGCCGCGGCGCTGGAGCGTTACCGTCGCCTCCTCGGCCGGGACGCTCAGGCCGCCGGCTTCGGAAATCACGTCAACGATACGTTCGCCCGCGGGGCTGAGTTCGATCTTCTTCGCCTGCTTGACATCGCCAAGGACGGACGCGCCCATCGAACGGCTGATCACCGTCGAGATCACCACCTGCGGCTCGATGGCGCGGTTGGCCAGCCGCTCCGCGATATCGAGTTGCACGGCATCGACCGGGCGGCCCGCCGCCCTCACCTTGCTGGCATACGGAATGCTCAATGTGCCGTCTCGCCCGATCGTCTGGTTGGGCAGGGTGATGTAATTGCCGGGACGCGCGCCGGCGTCGGCTGGAATGAACAGGCCGCCGCTCTGGGCCTCGAAGACCGAGACCTGCACGACATCGCCGACACCAAGCGCCAGCGGCGGCGGCGCGCTATTACCGGTGCCGAAACCGGCGCTCAAGCTCGACCGTGCAGACTTCCGCAGATGAGCCAGAACGGCCTGATTGATATCGACAAGCGCGTAGTCGATGCCCACCGTGTTACCGGCCGCTGCAAAAGCCTTCACGGTTGCATTGGCTTCAACGGCATGCAGATCCGGGCCGGACCTTGGAAGCCCCGTGCAACCAGACAGAAACGCAACAGAAGCAAGCGTTAAAACAGCACTCAAAGACTTAAGCATACGCCCCGCCATACAACCCAAAGTATGGTATCGGTTTAGCCGATGAGCGAACCCGGTGATTCTAAGGGGTTAATACAAGGCGAATCAAAAATCCGCTTTGTGTTGCAGATCAACAACATGGATGGTTAATCATCCGGTATCCACAGAATACAGGCCCTGCGCCGCTAAAGCTCTCAAAGTCTTGTTCCTTTCCGAAACTGTCTCACATATGGCGGCGGCGATCCCCATTCAAAAATCCGGGGCTTCGGACGTTGTTAACACTCCTTCGGGCATCCACTTCTCATTGGCGGCACGATCGTCCATATCAGGCGGATGGCGGTAAGCATGCGAAAGTTGACGGACTGGTTTTCGAGACGCCGCCCGGCCCGACAGCAAAGGCCTCGCCGCCGTCGGATCGATCTCGGTCAGAACCCGCCCCCTACCCGATCTATGCGATCGGCGACGTACATGGCTGCATCGACGAACTCCAGGATGCCGAGGTCCGCATCGCTCAGGACATGGCAGCGAACCATCGCCCCGGAATGGTCATCCTGCTCGGCGACTATGTCGACCGGGGCCTGCCTCGAGCCAGGTCCTGGAACATCTGATCAGACCCAGCCGATATGGCTTGAAGCGGGTTGCGCTCTGCGGCAACCACGACGATATTTTCTCGAAGTTCGTGGACGATCCGGAGCGTTATGCGGAATGGCTGGGAATGGGCGGCGAACAGACGCTTCTGTCCTACGGCATGGACCCGTATAATCTGGGCACGCGCCAGAAGAGGCACCGCGCCAAACTCGGCGATCTGCTGATGGAAGCCGTGCCGGTGCCGCACCGGAAATTTCTGGCCAATCTTCCCGTCAGCCTCACGGTCGGCAAACTCGTCTTCGTCCATGCGGGGCTCAGGCCGGGGATACCGCTGCAGCAGCAGAGCGAAGAGGACATGCTGTGGATTCGCGAGGCGTTCCTTGCCACCGGAGCGCAGCTGCCGCTTCTCGTGGTGCACGGACATACGCCGAAGCCGGAACCGGACCTGGGACCCGGCCGGATCGGCATCGATACGGGCGCCTATTATTCCGGCAGGCTGACCGTCCTCAAGATCGACGGCGGCCGCTTTTCGTTTCTTTGAATATCAGGTGAGCCGCCGCCGGTACCACCAGAACAGCAGCGGCTTGATCAGCGAACCGAAAAATCCGAGACCGGTGATCGAAAAGCCGAAATAGACCCTCGACCTGCCGAGATCTATCGCCCGGACGATCCGGTCTGCGACCGCCTTTGCCGTCCAGGGCAAGGCTGCCCCCATGACGAGTTTCGCTTCCCTTGGCCGCGTGAGCATTTCCCTCTCGAACTGCGGCGTGATCGTATCGGGGGATAACAGATCGAGATGTGGACGCCCGAGCCTGCAGCTTCCATGCCGAGCGCTTCGGCAAACCCCGTCAGCGCCGACTTGGAGGCGCAATAGGCGGTATAACCATAGATGCCGATCAGCGCCGCGCCCGAGGACACGATCATGATCCGGCCTTCTCCGCGCGATTTCATGCTCTTGTACACCGCCCGGACGGCGTTTGCCGTGCCCATGAGATTGGTTGTCACCTGCGCGGCAAAGGCCTCGCTCGACAGCGTTTCGAAGCTGCCGGGCTCGACAATGCCAGCGGATGTGACCAGCACGTCGCAAGGTCCGAGCGCCGCCTCTGCTGCAGCGACGGCTGCCGAAAGATCGGCATCCTGGCCGACATCGACCGCCGCGATCTGAATATTGCCGTCCGAAACCTCCCCGGCAGACAGAAGTTCCTCACGCGCCTTTTCAAGCCTTGGCGTATCACGGGCGATCAGCGTCAGCCGCGCACCGCGCGCCACATAGAGCCTTGCGACCTCCAGCCCGATGCCGCTCGATCCGCCGGTGACGATGACATGCATGATACCACCCGTCCGGCCTGGCTTGCGGCTCAGAGCTTGCCCGTTGCCTGCAGCAGCGGCTGCAGCTGCATGACCTTTTCCATGTCGAGAGAGGCTAGGCCGAAATTGCGTTCCTGTAAATCTTTCAACTTGTGGGCGGTAACATCGACCGAATGGCGGATCTGTTCCATCGTATGGTCGCAGGTGATGAAGAACCGAAGCCGGGCCATGCCTTCCGGCACCGCCGGGTGGATGATCGGGAGGACGTTGATCCCCTCTTCCAGCAGATCGTTGGAAAGCTGCACGGCGCGCAGGGAATCGCCGACAATGACCGGCACGACCGAAAAGCCGACGCTCAGACCCGTGTCGAGGCCGGCGGCCCTGGCGCATTCCAGGAAAAGCGCGCCGTTGCGATGGAGCTTTTCGGTGCGCTCCGGCTCGGTGCGCAGGATATGCAGCCCCGAACGCGCCGCCGCCGCCAGAACCGGCGCCAGGCCGACGCTATAAACGAAGCCGCCCGCTTCCGCCTTGAGGATATCGACGAGCGCCTGCGAACCGGCGATATAACCGCCGCAGCTCGACGTGGTTTTGGAGAGCGTTCCCATCCAGATATCGACGTCGCGCGGATCGAGCCCGAAATGTTCGAACGTGCCGCGGCCGCTCTTGCCCAGCACGCCGAGCGCATGGGCCTCATCGACCATCAGCCAGAACCCGTAGCGCGCGCGCAGTTCGATCAGCGCCGGCAGGTCGGCGATGTCGCCGTCCATGGAATAGACGCCCTCGACGATGACGAGGATGCGCCGGAACTCTGCCGACAACGTGCGCAGCACGGATTCCAGGTTTTCGATATCGTTGTGCCGGAACAGGCGCCGCGTCGCGCCCGACTGCTTGATGCCGGCAAGCGCGCTGTTGTGGATGAACTCGTCATGGATGACGAGATCCTGCGGCCCCATCAGACAGCTGATCGCCGCGACGTTGGTCAGGTATCCGCTGACGAAACAGACCGAAGCATCGACGCCATAGACCGATGCGAGATCGGCTTCGAGGTCCGTATGCACCGGCCGCTCGCCGGCCACGAGGCGGCTCGCCGAGGCAGAGATGCCGAACCGATCGATTGCGGCCTTCGCCTTTTCCACCGTCTGCGGATCGGTATTGGTGGCGAGATAGTCGTAGGAGGCGAAATTGATCAGTTCGCGCCCGCCCATCGAGGTCGTCGCGCCGGCTGCCCGGTCGTGGGAGCGGTAGAAAGGATTGGCGACGCCGATCATCTCGCCGGCCATGCGTTGGAGATTGACACGCTGATATTCCGGCAATTCGTCGAAGCGCAACGCCTGGCGCACCGGCGGCGCCGGTTGGCGGCTCAGCCGAGCTGCACGGTTGCGGCCGGAGGATTCGCTCGTCTGACGCATCTTGTCCAGCAAGCCGCGCTTTCCCTCGGTGCCGAGCCCCGGGGTTGTTTCGTCATCCGAACCTTTGCTCATCAATGCGCTGCTGCTTTCTGCTGCTTTGCGACGGAATGGCTCTTCACGAGCTTATCGACAACCCCGTTCTCAGCCGGCGCCGCGTCTTCCGTCTCATCACTATGCGTCGATACGCGCTCGCGCAAGCGCGTGACGACATCGCCGACAGTGGTGTCGTCGCCGACCCCGCTCAAGGGGATATCAAACCCGGTCTTCTGCTGGAAGCCCATGCCGAGCTCCATCGCCATCAGGCTGTCGAGACCTATCTCCTTGAGGATCTTGTCCGGGGTGATCGTATCCTCCGTGACGCGCAGGATCGCGGCGATCTCGCCAGCGACCATCGCATGGAGGATCTGCTGCGCCTCCTCCGCCGATTTGCCGCGGATCAGTTCTTCCAGATCGACCGTATCTCCCTCGGCCGCTGCATTGCTGCTGCCGGCATGGCGCAGCGCCGTCTCGAAGATCGCGCCTCGCGCGATCGGCAGCATCCGCACGGCATTCCAATCGACTTCCGCGATCATCACCGCGGCGGCATCGATGCTGCCGGTGTCGGCGATCATGTAACGCTCGACCTGTTCCAGCGCCTCGCGCGCCTTCATCGCGGTCTTGCCGATACGCTTCGACAGCAGCTCGTTGACCTCGGTGTTGCGGGCAAGGAAGCCGGTATCGGCGATCGCCCCGAAGCCGACGGCCAAGGCCGGAAGGCCGGCGGCACGGCGGGCGCGCGCCAGCCCTTCCAGGTAACCGTTGGCGATGACGTAATTCGCCTGGCCGGGATTGCCGATCATCGTCGTTGCCGAGGAGAAGAGCAGGAAGAGTTCCAGATCGTCCTTCGATGTCAGGCGATGGAGGATTTCGGCGCCACGCACCTTCACATCGACGACCGGCCTGTTGCGCTCGGGCGTCAGGTTGGACATGAGCGCGTCGTCGAGCACCATGGCCGCATGGATGATACCCCTCATTGGACCTTCGCCGCGCAGAAGCTCAAGCAGAAGGGAGGTTGCCGCCTCGTCGGTGATATCGCAGGCGTGGACAGTCGCATGGACGCCCTTCCTGCGCCAGGCGGCGATTGCCGCGAGCGTCGCATCATCGGCCATGCCGCGGCGCGAGCAGAGCGCGATGCGACGTGCCCCTTGGCGACCAGCCATTCGGCCGCCGCAAGACCGAAACCGCCAATGCCGCCTGCAATCAGGAAGATGCCGTCTTCGGAGAACCGCAGCGGCTTCCCAGGCGCGGGCAGAACCTTGTCCTTTCCGGCGACCGGCGGGCGAACGACGATCTTGCCTATATGGCCGGAATTCTGCATCAGCCGGAAGGCGCTGCCGATCTCGTCATGGCTGAAGGCGCGATAAGGAAGCGGTGTCAGTCTACCATCCGCGAACAGCTGGCCGATTTCGGTGAAGATCCTCCTGGTCACGGCCGGCAGGTTGACCAGAAGCTGGTCTGCGTCGATGCCGAAATAGCTGATATTGCGGCGGAAGGGCCGCAGCCCGATCTTGCGGTCGGAATAATAGTCGCGCTTGCCGAGTTCCAGGAAACGGCCGAACGGTTTTACCAGTTCGATGCTGCGCTCCATGGCTTCCGAGAACAGCGAATTGAGAACCAGATCGACGCCTTCGCCATTCGTGACGCTACGGACGCGGGCGACGAAATCAAGCGAGCGGGAATCGAAGATATGGTCGGCGCCGAGCGATTCGAGGAAGCGCCGCTTCTCGACCGTTCCGGCGGTGGCGATAACCGTCGCGCCCTTGAGCTTGGCGATCTGCAGCGCCGCGAGACCGACGCCACCGGCCGCGCCATG
Source organism: Neorhizobium sp. EC2-8 (assembly GCA_045291535.1). GTDB lineage: Bacteria > Pseudomonadota > Alphaproteobacteria > Rhizobiales > Rhizobiaceae > Neorhizobium. Next base: position 1,627,779 of record CP147996.1, read on the forward strand.
AATGAGGATCGTCTCGCCCTTCTCGATATGGCCGAGCTGGACCATGGCGTAATAGGCGGTCAGGAAGGCCACGGGGACCGTGGCGGCGGCCGCAAAATTCAGCCGGTCGGGGAATTTCGTGACGCCGTCACGACGAACCCGGACATGGGTCGAAAACGCCGCCGGCGCAATGCCCATGACCCTATCGCCGGGAGCGAGGTCGTCGACATCAGATCCGACCTCAACGACGCGTCCCGCCAGTTCCATGCCGATGGTGGCGCCGGCAAAGCCGTCCTCCAGCGCCTCTTCCGGCAGCAGGCCCATCGCCCACATGACGTCGCGGAAATTGAGACCGGTCGCCTCGACCGCGATCACCACCTCGTCCTTGTCCGGCACGGGAAGATCGCAGGCTTCCCAGGCAATGCTGTCGACGCGGCTGCTGACAAGCTGCCGGATCGTCGCCGCCGGAAAATCGGAGACCAGGACGTCGGAGGACGGGAACGGACCGGTGGCGGCGCGGATTTCCCGAAGCCGGCCATCGACGATCGCCCATTCGCGATTGTTCGTGGAAGCGGAGAATATCTCTGCCAGAGCCGCGGATGTCGCCGGGACATCGGTGTCGGCATCCACCAGATGCACGTCGAACAGATCGTATTCATTCTGCAATACGCGGGCGAAGGTCCATAGGCCGGCATTGGCCTCATCCGTCCGCTCACCGGCCAGCGGCGATCCGCCAGGCGCCACGATGACCAGTTTCGGCCTTGCAGCGAAGATTCCGGCATTGCGGAGATAGACAACCAGAGTTTCCGCCAGCAGACCGAAACGCCGCAAGCGGTCCTGAGCCAACACCGAGACGTCACGTGTGCCCTTGCGTTCGGCCACATAGATCAACCGAAGCGGATGGTCTTCGAAACGGACAAAGGCTTCACCGAGTTCTGCCCCAATGCAATCGGCATCAAGCACATCGACCTTTGCCGAGGCGAAGGAAATCGCGGGCTCGGCCTGCTCAGTGAGCAGCAGAACCGGGCTGGCGGGCTCGAAGGCAGTGACTTCCCGAGGGGCGACGGCGGCAGAAGCAGTCGCCAGGAGCAATGCCCCTTCCGGATAACCACGCTCCTCCACATGTGGCCTGACAAAGCCGAGATCTCCGATCCAATCCTCGACCTGAGGCGCGGTGCCGAGCTGGCCGATCGGGAATTCCGACGACTGGCTGTTCTCGAACCAGCCGTCCGACTGGCCGAAGACGAAATCGTTGAACGCCGATGGCGCACGATCGGCAATGATCAAAGCAGCGCCATTGGCGGCGGCAAAACGGATCGCGGCCCGGATCTCGTCATGGCTCGACAGAAGCTTCTGGCTGTGGGTGCCGGCGGCAACCACCAGGTCGGCGGAAGGCAAAGCCTTGAGCTTGTCCATGTCCGGCAACATCACGTGGACCTCATGCTCAAAGGCGAGCTCAAGGGTCCGGCGGACGCTTTCTCGAGGTTCGGCGATCGTCAAAGTCGCACCGTTTTCCGCGGCGATCGTCGCGAGACGACGGCTCAGCGCCACCGATGTCGTGCCCGCTTTCAGGATATGGCGAACCTCACCCTTGTTCGCGGCGAAGGCTGCCTCGACAGCTTCCACAACCGCTAACGACCGACGGCCGGCAAGCGGTGCATGGACGAGCACATGATCGAGCGTCGCCTCGCTGACATTATCAACTCTTGCGGCCTTCTCGTCATGATCGTGAAGTGATGGCGAAGAGAGGTACTCGAGCGCATCTCGATAGGCATTGTTGACCAGCACCGCTTCCGCAACCCGGCCCGCATCCTCGCGGTAGATTTCCTGCAGGATCTCGCTGACCGGCGGCAGGGTGAAGTCGCGCGGCACATGCCACTCGCCCTCGTCCGATGTCGCGATGCCGGCATCTTCGAGGATGAACAGGCAATTGGTCAGGAACGAACGGAACGACGCATCGCCCGGAAGGCGGCGGGTGGAAACGATGCCGCGATGATCGGCAACCGCGGCCGCGATCTCATGACAAGCCCGGTAGATGGCCGCGTCGATCAGCAGGCTCGCATTGTCGGTCGGCCGGGACTTGGCGGCTGCGAATATATCAGCGGCATCGAATCCGTGCCCTTCCGCCGATGCCGCGAGCGACGCCGGAACGCTTTCATAATGAAATGCGACGGAGGCCAGCGTATGATGACGGCGCAGCGAGGTGCGGCGGAAACGACAATCGTCGAAGGACGCGACACGTTTTCCGGCCGCGTCGAACATCTGGAAACGAACCTTGATCGAATAGCTGCTGAACCGTTCGATATCGATCCGCGCCCTGACGATCGCGCCTCCCTTGCCAGACACCCGGATCGAGCCGAAGCGAACGGGAATATAGGGCGCGCCAGTTTCGTTGCCGGAAAGCTCGCCGAAAAGCGCAACGAGGCCATGGAAGGCCGCATCGACCGAGAACGGGTTGAGATTGTATTCGATGAAAGGGTGAGCCGGTTTTTCCGCCGGTTTCAGATCCACCTCGATGAAGGTGCGCCCGAACGACGTCGCCTTGGACAGGAGCTGGAAGCACGGCCCGTATTGAAGACCGAATCGCTCGGCGGTCTCGTATGCCTCGTCCGAGGTCACCACCGAGCCTTGCGCGCCGGCAGGCCTTGCAATCGACACTTCTGCCTCAACCTCGATGGGACGACGGCTGCGGGCGACCGCATGCACCGTCCAGTCGTCATGGCTCAGCCGCTCGCGGGAGCGATCTCGATATAACCGGTTTCCGGCGACAGCAGCGTCGATAGCTCGACGATACGATCCTGGCGCAGTTCCAGCGGGCGGACGATTTCGAGGTTGGAGATCTCCACCTCATCGGTCCCGTAAAACCGCTGCGCCGCCGTGACGGCGATTTCGATAAAGCCGCTGCCGGGAAGAATGGCGCGCAGATCCACCACATGTTCGGCCAGATCGGGGAAAAGCCGCGCGTCGATATGGTTCTTCCAATGGGCTGCATTGGGATCGGCACGCCAGCCGAGCAGCGTATAGGGCTGTTTGGCCTGGCGACCGAACACGTCGATTTCGTCGGTCGTCGACAGGCTCCGCAGATCGATCGGCTCGAACGGCAGGCTCGGCAGATCGACAAAAGCGTTGCGCTTGCCGCTGTGACGCGACAGCAGCGGCGACGCACCGTGAGCAACCGCGCGGGCAAAGGACTGAGCGACCGGATCCCGGCCCTGCACCGGTGTCTCGCGTTGCAGCGTCGCGGTGACCACGGCCGGCACGGAATTCTGCTTGGCGATATCGCTGACGTAATTCGACAGGATGGGACGCGGCGATATCTCGATGAACAGATTGCACCCCATGTCCATCGCCACTTGCGCGGCGGCTTTGAACATCACGGGCTCGCGGACATTATGCCACCAGTATTCGGCATCCAGTCCCCGGCCGTCCTGAACGGCGCCGGTGACCGTCGAGACGAACGTACAGGTACCGGTTTCCGGCTCGATCTGCGGCAGGTCGGCCAGAAAGGCGTCCTTCGCCTTGTCGATGATCGGATGGTGGAACGGGTAGTTGATATCGAGGACATGGGCGACGATCTGAGCCTTGCGGGCAGCATCGCGGAACGCCTGGATCTCTTCGGTCGGACCGGAAATCGTCACCGAATTGGGGGCGTTGATCGCCGCCACGCAGATTTCGTCGAGGCCGTTCGATCTCGCAAAAGCGAGCGCGGCGTCCTCGTTCATGACCACTGCGGCCATCTTGCCCTGGCCAGCAAAAAGATCCTGATAACGGGAACGCTTGGCGACGATCGCAACCGCCTCGGCAGCGGTCAGGGCCTTGGCCACATAGGCCGCAGCGATTTCGCCGACCGAATGGCCGAACACGACATCCGGCCGAACGCCGAGAGCCACCAGGCAATCCGACAGAGCGGCCTGGACCGCAAAAAGTAGCGGCTGGGCGATCTTGGTATCACCGAGGCGAATGGCAAGGTCAGACGAGACGAGAACGTCCGTCAGCTTCTCGCCGAGATGGTATTCGAAGAGTGCGCTGAAAGACTGGAAACACTGGCGGAAATGCCGGTTCTCCTGGTAGGCCTCGACGCCCATGCCCGCCCATTGGGCACCGTTTCCGGAAAAGACGAAGGCAATCTTTGCGGCCTGAGCCGGAGCCTCGCCGCGCTCGCCCTGCGAAGCCTCGCCGCCAAGATGCGCTTCGATCGCCTTCAGGACGCCTTCGCTGTCCTTGGCCTCGACCGCGAACCGATGGCGCAGCGCCTCCCGGTTGGCTGCGGTCGAACCGATGAGGCGACGGGCCTCCTGCGGCGGCGCGTCGGAAAGCCGGCTCCGATAATCTTCGAGCAGCCGCGACAGAGCCCCAGCCGTGTGGGCGCTCGCGACAAACAGGGCGCCCTCGCCCTTCGAAGGATCGACCGGCGCGATCCGCTCGGGATCGCTGATCACCACATGTGCATTGGTGCCGCCGAAACCGAAGGAGTTGATGCCGGCAAATCGCGGCTCCTTGGCGGGGAGCAGTTTGACCGCCGAGGTCGTCACCCGGACGTTAAGGTCATCGAAATCGATATCCTCGTTGACCCTTTCGATATGCAGCGAGGCCGGCAGGTAATTATCTTCAAGCGCGATCATCGCCTTCAGCAGGCCGAACAGGCCCGAGGCCGGTTCCGTGTGGCCGATATTGGTCTTGATCGAACCGATCGGCACAGGCGCGCGCCGCTTTTTGCCGATCACGGTACCGATCGCCCAGACTTCGGCCGGATCGCCGACACGCGTACCGGTGCCATGTCCCTCGACAAAGGCGAGACGGTTCACGTCGATCGCGCCGTTTTCGTAGATCGAGCGCAGCAGTGCCGCCTGGGCCTCGCGTGAGGGGAGGCTGATGAAATTGGTGCGGCCGGAGGAATTGACCGCGACGGCATGCAGCCGGGCATGACTGCGGTCGCCTTCCTGGCGCGCCCGATCGGACCGGCGCAGGACGATCGCAACGCCGCCCTCCGAACGCACGTAACCGTGGCCGTTGGTGTCATAGGCGCGGCAGAGCCCTTCCGGCGACAGCATGCGCGCCTGGGCAAATCCCACAAAAGAAAGCGGATGGACGAGCAGGTTGATGCCGCCTACGATCGCCGTGTCGATATCACCTTTTTCGAGGGCCGCGGCTGCCTGGTCGAGCGCGACAAGCGAGGAGGAACAGGCCGTATCGATCGTCATGCTCGGGCCCTTGAGGCCGAAGACGTGTGAGATGCGGTTCGAGACGATCGACAGCGTGTTGCCGGTCATGAAATACGGGCTGCCGGCAGCCGGATCCTCGGACAGAAGATTGCCGCTTTCGAGGCTTGATGCGCCGATATAGACCCCGACCCGCTCGCTGGCGAGCTTGCCGACCGGCAGATTGGCATCTTCGAGAGCCTGCCAGACCAGGTTGAGCAGGATGCGCTGCTGCGGGTCCATCTGCATGGCTTCGCGCTGCGACAGCCCGAAGACCGCCGGATCGAACGCATAGATATCATCAAGAACGCCGGCGGCGAACGTATAGGTCTTTCCGGGAATGCCTTGCGCGGGATGCCAGAAACGGGCGCTGTCCCAGCGATCATCCGGTATCCGAGTGATTGTGCACAACCCCTCGCTCAGAACCCTCTGCAGCTCGCCTACAGAATTTGCGCCTGGGGCAACGCTGGCCCTGCCGATGATCTCGATCGTCATGGTCACCCAAAATTTTTAAAGCTACGAGGCACCCAGAACTCTCGCCTCTCGACTTTTAACACCATACTTATTGGAGGTTGTCACCCAAAAAAGGCTCCGGCGCTTTTCCCTCGGTTTTCCACAGGTATCGCCGCAACAATACAACCAACAATAAAACGGCGTTGACGATACCCGCGATCAATCGCCGATTCTTGCCGCGAGTGCGGCGGCATTGGCACCCTGTGTGACAATTCCGACGGGCGTTCCGACGATACTCAGGAACTTGGTAAAATCGACCGCCAGATGGCGGGAGGCGTAGATCACGTCGCGGCTCTTGACGGGGAATGTCTGACCCACGATCAGGCTGTCCGGATGGCTCATGTCGAAGCGATAGACGATCGGATAACGACCATCCTTGTTCGGCTTCATGCCCTTTCGCAGGAGCTCATCCATACGCTGCTGCCCAACCAGGCCGGCAAAGACATCGGGCTCTTCGTAGCGGAACAGGAAATAGCCCTTCGCATCGACCGCAGCATCATTGCCGCCCCCGAGCGCCACCGCCTCCAGCAGATTGAGATCATTGGCGCCGAATTCGACGCGCGCATTGCCCTTCACCGCACCGAGCAGGGTAAAGGTGCGGGGATCTCGCGACACGAAAATCTGGTCGCCCGGCTGGACGTAGATATTTTCGGACGGGTTGTCGATGATCGACTTCATCAGCGCCATGCCGGTGCGCTGGCCACGCACGAGCGTGACGTAGGTTTCGTAAGGCTGCGCGACGGGACCGCCGGCCTTTGCGATCACGTCGGTGATCTGCTCGCCAGTCAGGTCCAATGGAACTTGTGATGATTTCGCCACCGCACCGGACACGGTCACGGTTCGGGACGGCGTGTTCATGCTGGAAACGATAACGTCCGGTTCCACGGCCTTGCTGGCCAGGGCGGACAGGATGGCCTGCCTTGCCTCCTCAAGCGTCTTACCGACAAAACGCACCGAGCCGACATAGGGAATTGCTGCTTTGCCGTCCGGTTGCACGACGACATCGAGGCTGGTCGATTTGGACTCGCTGGTCGAAAACAGACCGTCGGCTCCGGCTTCGAAAATCGTGATCTTCAAGAGATCTCCGACGCCGATCACGGCGCGGCCGACGCCGCCATTGCCAAACCCGAAACGCCGTTTCAGAGCGGTCGATACATAGTCGGACACCAGGCGAGCCGAACGGCTGTCCACATCGACAACCTCGAATACCGCAGCATTCTGACGTCCGATTTCCGCTGCCGACCGACCGCTGTCGGCGGTGATTGCCGAAGCCAATGGTCCTTCGCCGGGTACGGCCTGGCAACCAGCCAGGACCGCACAGATCATCATCACGGGCACTCGAACCAAATTCGATACTCCAAAATCAACACCGGCATCACGTACACGGGAGGTTGTACGAACACCTGTTTGAATCCGACCGACCCTCAAAAGCACACCGAGCCCTGAACAACAAGCCGGATTGCGCGGAGCCCGGAAAATAAAAATCCTGTGCGCTTTTACGGCCATCGTCCAATGACAGACTAGTACCAGGACGTGAATCTAAACAAGTTGAGTTAAATGCCTTCTAATCAACGTGGTTAACGCGGCTGGCGACAGGCGCCGCTCCTAAGCGGGATTGGAGGCAAGAATCACTTCCTTTGCAAGGCCGGACGATCCGCATAAGCTCCCGCTTACCGCGTGGAGATGGAGCGGTTTGAGGTTATCCCGTATTATGTTATGCGCGGGACCAATCGCCGGACCATCCTCGATCGGAAATGGAGCCCATGCCGCAAGAGGGCAAGGCAGACATGTTGACACCAGCCGACCGGCGCCGCAGGCAGCGCTCGGCCGTTCTTGTGTTCAGCCTCTTCCTGGCCGTCGTGCTGGCCGCTCTTGCGACGACCGTGCTCGCCGTCAACAATGGCCGGAACTACAAGCGGCTCGTCCGGCAATTCGCGCTGGAGCAATACCTTCTGCCTGCCCCGCCAGCACCGCCCCTGCGGATCGACAGGCAGAGATCGTTGCCGCCGGCCGAACATTATCCCCCTGGCTTCTCAGCGCGAGCCTGGAGCGGATGGCGGTGTTCGAGAAGATCGAGGCGCTTTCGGCCGAGGAACGTTGCGAGCTGCTGCGGGACGACAGAGGCACGGCGCCGACCTTCACCCGTTCGGGGCATGATTGGGAATGCCTGTTCTTCGAAAAATTCGGGGATGCGCCGGAGCCGGCGGCACTGTTCATCCAGGCCCGCGGCGCCGAGGCCGACGTCGTCAACAGCTTTCGCATCAAGGTCAGCCTGACGGACCTGACCAGGGAGCTTGCGGTGCTGAGCGAAGCGATCGGCGCCACCGAGCGGTTCGGCCTGCCGATGACGCCGGAGACGCGAAGCTATCTGATCGAGAAACTTGCCGGACGCACAGAGTTCAGTTCGATCGTCGAAAACTACCGGATGACGTTCAGCCGGGAGATCACCGACGCGCGCCGATACAATCTGCTGATCCTGCCGCGCCGGCAGACGGCCGGTTGTGGCGAACGCCCATCGGCTCCGCCTGACAGGTGGGCTACGCCGACCTATCGCATGCCGGTCGGTTGCCTGGCACTGCGCAGCACTATTCCCACGCAATCCGCCTCTTAGGCTCGCTCAAGCTGGACGAGGTCGAGCCCGTCCCCCAGGCTCGCGGCGCGCGGTCTCGACCAGGCTCATCTGGTGAGTGAAGAGCACGGTCTGGAATTTTTCGCCCGCTGCGGCGAGGGTCCGGATGCCGGCAGCGGTTCGCTCATCGTCGAAAGTCTGGAAAATGTCATCGAGGATCAGCGGCGCCGGTTCGTTGCGGCTGCAATAATCCTCCAGGAAGGCGAGCCGCAGAGCCATGTAGAGCTGGTCTCCGGTGCCCTCGCTCAAGCCATCAAGCCGCACCAGGCTCGCCGGTTTTCCGTTCAACCGCGAGCTGCAGCTCATCCTTTTCGTCATAGACCTGGACGAGGCGCGAGAAGCGCCCGCCGGTGAGATCGGCAAAGACCTGCCCCGCCCGCTGCATGACCGGATCCGCCTGGCGTTCGCGATAGGCTTCCATTGAGCTCGCCAGAAGGCCGGCCGCGAGTTTCAGCACTACCCAGCGCCGCGCCAGTTCCCTGGCTTCCGTCTCGGCGGCGAGTTTCTGGAATACGGCGCGTTCGGCGCCGATGCCGGTTTCCAGCTCACGGCGACGGCGCTCGCTATCCGCCTGGGCGATGCCCAGCGCCTTCATCCGCTCCACCTGGCGGGCATCCTCGGCATCCAGCCGCTCGATTTCCAGGCCCGCAGCGATCCGGTCGAAACCGACGAGTGCGGCACGCACCTCGTCCTCGCTTGCACCGTCTGCCTGCTCGGCAAACCGGCTGCGGCAGTGGGCGAGGCTCATCTCCAGCCGGTTGCGCTCGTGAAGATCGCGAAGAAGCCCGTCGGCCTCCTCGATATCCTTGGATGCGGCGGAAGCGAGCCCCCGCAGGTCCGCCAAAAGCGTCTCCGCCTCTGCAGAATAGCGGGCGACGGCAAGCTCCGCGCGCTCCAGTGCCGTGGAAAGCGTGGCCTGCTGGTTCGCGGCGGTCTTTGCGCCCATGGCGCGGTCGTTGAGCATGCCTGCCGCCACATCGGCCGGCAGCAAAGCAAGATCCGGCGATACCTCGGCGGCGATCCTGCGCACCTCCGTTTCGAAATCCTCCATGTCCCGCGCCATGCCACGCACGCGGCGGTCGCGATTTTCCCGCTCGGAAAGGAGATCCGGGACGGTGCGCCAGACATCCAGCGCGGCCAGAGCCATATCGACCGTCGCGTCTTCCGGAAGGCCCGCCAGGACTGCCGCATTCGAAAACGTCGAACGCCAGCGTTCGATATCGCGGCGCAGCGTCGTCTCGCGCTCCTCCAGCTTTTCCAAAGCCTCTTCGGCGGAATGACGCTTGCCTTCCAGCGACCGGCTTTCCGTCCACCGGTCGGTGAGTTCGCCGATCCGGCGCTCGAGCCCGCGGGCGAGAGCGGGCGGCGGAAGAGCCGCGGAGGCCAGACCGATCGCATCGGCCAGCGCCAGCAGTGCCGGCTTGAGTTTTCCTCCCTGAGACGCAGCGCCTCAAGCTCGTCACGCGCCTCATTCAATGCACTCGACAGCAGGAAAGCCCATCGACGGCGCGGCGCCATTCGATCATCCGCTCTGGCGTCGAGGGCAAGACGGGCGCGGCATGGAAAAGATCCTCGAATTCGGTGACCGCGTCGGCGGCGGCAATGCCGCTTTCCTTGGCGGTGATCTCGGCAGCGCCGATTGCCTGTTGCAGTTCCCGCTGCCGCAGGGTGAGCTGGGCATGGCGCGACACACGCTCGGCATCGGCAAGTGCCGCATCGGCCAGCCGGTCGGTTTCCCCAACCGCGATCTTCACCTGGGCGAGTTTATCGGCCGATGGCTTTGTGGCGAGCGCATCGATCTTCTCGTCCCGGCCGGCTCTTGCCCCGGCGATATCCTCGCGGGAGACGATCCGCCCCTGCCCTTCCAGGGCCGCAAGCTGGCTGGCGATCGCCCCGGCTTCATCGCGGAGGCCGGCGAGCTTCTGGGCCGCCTGCCCGCTTTCGGCCTTTGCAGCCTCGATCAGGCGGCGATGAGTGGTCAGCGTCGCGATATCCGGCAGCGGCACAGAGAGAAGGCGGTCGATATCCTTGACCGGCGGGTCGAGGCGGGCGGCAGCAACAGAGAGATCGCTTTCCGCCCGGGCGACGCGCACCTGCAGGGTTTCGATGCTGGAGAGCTCGCCGATGTCGGGGCGCAGTGCTGCCAGTTGCTCCGCCCAGGGTTTGGGATCGATCAGGCGGCCGTCAGGACCGTGGTCTCCGAGCCGCCGCAGGACATCCTGGGCATCCTCGATCTGCTGGCGAAGCTGCCTAGCGCTGCGGTCGAGGCTCGCTGCCTTCCTCGACCAGTTTGCGAAGCCGCACGAGATCGGCATCGGTCGGCTGGGCGCGCTGGAGTTCTTCCAGTTTGCCGAAGCCGAGCCGGCGGGCCGATTGGGCAATGCGCTGGTCGAAATCGTCCACTTCTCCGCGCACCCGGGCGATATCTTCCCGCGCGTTGACAAATGCCCCCTTGTTCCCGTGAGCAGCAACGATTCTCGGCGCGGCGGCGATCAACGCCTCATCGACATGCACGGCGCCGATTTCGTCGCGCAGACGCGAGACCTCTGCCTCCGTCGCCTTCAGCGCCGCAGCGTTCTTGTGCTCCGCCTCCAGGGCCGCAGCCAGCCGCTCCTCGAAGCCGGCCGGTAGCGATGCCAGCGCTTCGTATTGCACAAGCAATTCCCGCTCGCGGTCGATCTCCCGCAGCACCGGTTCCAGCCGCAGCAGTGTCCTCAAGCGATCGAGCGTGCGCCTGGTCTCCTGCCGCTCCGCCTGCACGGCGGCGAGATCCGCGTCGATCTCTGACTGTTCGGCGAGCAGCTTTTTCCAGTCGCCGGACTTCAGCTCATTGTCACGTTCGGCCTTGCGCGCCTCGTCGTGGCTGTCGAGCACTTGATAGAACAGCCGGTCCTTGGAACGGCGCGGCGCATAGATGCCGTCGGCCTCCGCTTCAAAGGATTTGCGCAGATCCGAAAGACCGGTCAGCCCGGAGGCGGCAGAAAACAGCAGGCTGCCGATCTCGCCGCCGCTTTTCAGCATCGTCTCTCCGCCGGCCCGCAGCGATGCGGATCCAGCCCGAAGGCGCGTTCGAACACATCGCGGGACAGGGTGCCTAGGAACGGCGCTAGCGCATCCTCGGCCAAGGCCTCTTCCGCCTCATTGGCGGCGAGCAGCGTATTCTTGCGACCACGGCGGCGGCGGAATTCGAGCGCCTGGCCGTCGCGGGTGGTGATCGCGGCACCGACGCGGAGCGCGGTCGGGTCATGCAGAAAGCTGTATTCGGCTGCGGTCGGGAAGCCGAACAGCAGATCCGAGATCGCCGACAGCGCCGAGGATTTTCCGGCCTCGTTGGCTCCGTAGATCACATGCAATCTGGCGTCCGGGCGAAAAATGAGCGTCCGATCGGTCAGCGCGCCGTAGCGCAGGATGTCGAGGCGATTGAAACGCATGGATCAGCCGGCCCTCGCCGCACGCGAAAGCAGAAGATCGCGGGCTTCGGCCAGCAACGCTTCGGCATCCTCGCCGAGCGCCAGATCGCCGGCTCCGATGCCGCCCGGCAGGCGGGCGGTGATTTCCGCGATCTTGGCATTCGCGTCGGCGAGCAGTTCCGGAGGAAAATCGCCCACCGGGATGAGGCCACCGAGACCGAGCATGTCGTTCGCGACGCTTGTCCCGTTCGTGGCCGGCTCGAGCCGCACTTCCAGCTTTTCGAGCCAGATATCCTCGTGGGAGCGATGGCAGGCGGCCTGTACCTCGTCGCGAAAGTCCTCGGCGCGGGCCATGACTTCATTGCGGTAGCGGCTTTTGCCGGTCAAGCGGATGCGCAGCGCCAGCGGCCGGCCTTCCATCCGTTCGGCGACATCTTCCAAGGCGGCCTCGATACGGCGCAGGACTGCCGGAATGTTGTCATCCGGATCGACCACGACGACGAGTTCGGCGAAACGGGCGCTGTCGGTGATGATCCGCTCATGGGTGATGCGGCCGTCCTCGACGGTGACCAGCACCGCGCCCTTAGCCCCCTGCTCGCGGATCGAGCGGCCTTGCAGATTGCCCGGGAAGACGACCAGCGGGTCCTCGGCGACGATCTCGAAATCATGCACATGGCCGAGCGCCCAATAATCGTAACCGCGCGAGCGCAGGTCCTCGACAGAGCACGGCGCATAGGGCGCATGCGGCTCGCGGCCGGTGAGCGAGGTATGCAGCACACCGATGTTGAACCAGCCCGTTTCCGGCTTCGGATAGGCGAGCGACAGGTTTTCGACGGCCGAGCGCTCTGCAAATCCCTGGCCGTGCAGCGCAACTTTCAGGTGATCGAGCCTGAAGCTTCCGGGCTTGTTGACGGGGAACTCGCTGACATTCTTCGGCAGCGTGATCGTTTTGGTGATCACGCTTTCGGCGTCGTGGTTGCCCTTGAGCAGGAAGACCGGGATGCCGGCGCGCTCCAGCCGCGCCACTTCGCGGTTGAAGAACAGGCCGATCTTGTTGTCTTTCCAGTCGCCGTCATAAACGTCGCCGGCGACGATGAAGAAATCCACCTTGCGCTCGACCGCCTGATCCACCAGCGCCGAAAACGCCCTGCGGCTCGCCTCGATGAACAGTTCGGCGATCGCGGCATCCTTCAGCGCCAGCCCCTGGAAGGGACTGCCGAGATGCAGGTCGGCAGCGTGAATGAATCGGAAGGAGGTCATCGAATCGCTTGTTTCGGTTGCCGGAGCTGATCAGGTGTTTTAGGCAAATGCCGGGCACGAAGAAAGCTCCGGCTTCCGCAGCCTGTGGATAGCCCTATTTCACTCGGAGGACATCATGAGAAACCACGCGTTCGGACGCACATCCTTCACCGTCAGCGAGATCGGTTTCGGCGCCTGGCAGATCGGCGGCTCCTGGGGCGACGTCAGCGAAGCGGACGGGGCCAAAGCGCTGGAAGCTTCGCTCGATGCCGGCGTGACCTTCATCGATACCGCCGACGTCTATGGCGACGGTCGCTCGGAAAAGATCATTGCCGGCGTCCTGAAATCGCGCGGGGGCGATCGTCCGATGGTCGCAACCAAGGCTGGGCGGCGCCTGAGCCCGCACGTCGCCGACGGCTATACCAAGGCCACTCTCGAAGGCTTCATCGACCGCAGCCTCAAGAATCTCGAGATCGACAGCCTCGATCTCGTGCAGCTCCACTGCCCGCCGACCGAAGTCCTCTACCGCCCGGAAGTGTTTGGCGCGCTCGACGATCTTCGCCGCGCCGGCAAGATCAGGAACTACGGCGTGAGCGTCGAGAAGGTCGAGGAAGCGCTGAAGGCAATCGAATATCCCGACGTCACCAGCATCCAGATCATCTACAACATTTTTCGCCAGCGCCCGGCCGACCTGTTCTTCAGGCAAGCCAAGCAGAAAAACGTTGCGGTCATCGTCCGCGTGCCGTTGGCGAGCGGGCTGCTGTCCGGCAAGGTTTCTCGCGATACGGCGTTTGCCAAGGACGATCACCGCAACTTCAACCGCCACGGCGCGGCCTTCGATGTCGGCGAGACCTTTGCCGGCGTGCCGTTCGAAGTCGGCCTCAAGGCCGTTGAGGAAGTCCGCAAGCTCGTGCCGGCAGGGGCCTCGATGGCGGCATTCGCGCTGAAATGGATCCTGATGAACGAGGCAGTCACCGTCGTCATCCCCGGCGCCCGCAACGAGGCGCAGGCGAAGGGCAATGCGGCGGCGGCCGAACTTGCAGCGATCTCGACCGACGTGATGACGGCGACCCAGGAGATCTACGCGCGGCTCGTCGCCCCGCATGTGCACCAGCGCTGGTAGGATTGGAGCCGGCATCAGATGTCTGCGGCTTGCCCCTCATCCGGCTGCCGCCACCTCTCCCCGTAGAAACGGGGAGAAGGGACTTGTGGCACCGCCGCGCTCCTCCTCCTTCTCCCCGCATGCGGGGAGAAGGTCCCGGCAGGGGATGAGGGGCGGCCCCGCCCCAAATCAAAGGCCGGGTCGAAACCCGGCCTTTCCTTGTTCGGCATCCATGAAGGCTCAGTTGGTTCCCTTGAGGTCAACCTGGAAGAACAGGGTCTCGCCTGAACTATCGTCGAGACCGTCGTTGTCGGTAACGGCGAAGGCCTTGCCGGACTTGTCGAAGGTGAAGCCTTCCAGCTTGTCGGCGACATAACCGTTCGACGCAGTCTTCAGGTCGATCAGGAAGTCATGGGCCTCCTGTTTCTTGACCACCGGCAGTTCGGTGCCGATCTTGCCCGGCTGCAGGTCGGCGATCGCCACCCGATAGAGCTTCTTCAGCCTGGCGGCATCACCGATCAGGTTGTCGCGCTCGATGATGTAGACATAGTCTCCGCGGGCGGTGATTTCCGACAGGCCGACCCAGCCGGCATCGGTCTTGTCGAGTGGTAGCGCACCGCGCCCCATTCCTTGGTCTTCGGCTTGTAGGAGACGAGCTTGACGGTACCCTTCGGATCGTCCTTCCACTCGCGCTGCATCGCCATCCACAGCACCATGTCGTCGCCCGAACCGACCGTCGTCACTCCTTCGAAACCGTAGCGGGTCTCGCCGGCGAGCAGATCTGCGGGAAGGCCGATCTCGGCCTTGATCTCGCCCTTGGCGTTGACGTTGTATAGCCCATGACCGACGAGCTTGGCGGAGTCGCCTTCCGAGGCGAGCCAGAAACCGCCCTTGCCGTCGAGGGCGATGCCTTCGATGTCGAGCTTCTGGGCCGGCTGGCCGTCGCGGGTGATGCGGACGACACCGGTGATCTCGGCCGGTTTCCTGGTGGTGTCGATGGTGAAGATCGACGGCTGCATGCTGTAGAAGCTATCGCTGACGGCGTAGAGGATGCCGTCCTTCTGGGCATCGCCGACCAGACCCGAGAGAGCGCCCCAGCCGAGCACGTTGCCATCGACGTCCTTGGAAACGAGCTTCGGGTAGTTCGGCACGCCCTCTTCCAGCGCATAGATCATCACATGCGAACGGGCGCCGCCGTTCTTGCCGAGATCCAGTTCGTTGGCGGTCGCAAACAGATTGCGGCCCGGAATGGCGACGGCGCCTTCCGGCGAGATGCCCGAGGGCAGGATCTGCATGAGCTGCGGCTCGGCGCCGGTATCCTTGTAAACGGCGGCGACCGAAGCACGTTCGGCGAGCAGGAAAAAGTACTTCTGGCCATTGAAAGTCGCGGCTTCCAAGCCTTCGACCTCGATGCCCTTCGAGCGCGCGCGCTTTTCCGGGAAATGGCCGAGGCGGGCGACGGCGCGCTCCAGCGAGGCGCCGGATTCGTAGAGAACCTTGCCGGTGCGGTCGAAGATGGTGAAGCCGCGCGAGCCGCCCTTCCAGTCGCCTTCATTGGCGACGACCAGGCGGTTGTTATCGAGCCACTTGATGGCATCAGGCTCACGCAGCACGCCCGAGGCCTTACCGGTAAAGGAAAGCTGGCCGTCGGTCTTGTTATCGATACCTTCGAGATCGGCCTTGCCGGCGGAGAAATGGCCGGTGACCTGGCCGGTCTTGCCATCGACGATGACGATCTCGTTGTTTTCCTGCATGGTCAGGGCGATTTCGCCATTATCGTTGATGGCGACGAATTCAGGCTCCGGATCTTCCGGCGCAATTCCGGCAAGGCCGGTCAGCGTCACGTGCTTGATGGAGGCGCAGTCGGCGATGCCGTCCTTCAGCGAAATGATGACGAGGTCGCCTGCCGGCATCTGCGGCAGGGCGCCGTCGTTGACGTCCTCGTCGCGCTCGTTCTCGATGGCGATCGCGGCAAAGGTCTTGTCCTTCGAGACGGCGATCGAATCCGGCTGGCCGCCGAGATCGCAGGTCAGGTCGGCCTTCTTCGTTGCGATGTCGACAACGGCGAGCATGCCGGTCGGCTTCTGTTTGTTTTCGCCGGTGTTGATGGCGGCGAGAACCTTCTTGCCGACAGCGGCAACCGAGGTCGGCTCACCCTTGAAGGTAAGCGCGCCGAGCGCCTTCGGGGCCTTCGGATCGGTGATGTCGATGAAGCCGATCGCGCCGAGCGGGCTGTCGGAATAGATGAGCGTCATGCCGTCTTCGCTGGCGGTAACGATTTCCGCGGAGCTCGGGCTCAGCTTGTCCTTGTCGGCAGGAAGATTGCCGGCAACGGGGAAGGATGCGATGCGGTTGAAAACCTGTTCGGCGCCTGCCGGCGCGGCGGCCGAGGCAAGAAGTGCTGCGGTCAGCGCAGCACGCAGTGAAAACGTCATGGGAAGCCCTCCTATCCTTGAAACTACAGGTGGCTTTTGGGCCACTGCCGTGACAGGCGGATGACAGGTTTCGCATCCAGAGTTGTGGCCGACGAGATCGACGGTTCATGAAAAAGGCCCGGGTCGAAACCCGGGCCTTCCATAAAACGAGACTGTAACAGGATGCCCCGAGGGCAGCGTGTTAGCTGTTGACTGCGTCCTTCAGGCCCTTGCCGGCCGAGAACTTCGGCACGTTACGTGCCGGGATGTCGACTTCGGCGCCGGTCGAGGGATTACGACCCTTGGACGCTTCGCGACGGGAAACGGAGAAGCTGCCGAAACCGGCAAGACGGATATCGCCGCCCTTCTTCAGTTCAGCCTGTACGGTCTCAAAAACGGCGTCTACAGCGGATGCGGCATCAGCCTTGGAGAGGCCGGCCTTCTCGGCCACTGCGGATACCAACTCATTCTTATTCATGTTTCCACCCCTTTCAAACGGTTTTGGAACGACTCATGTAATCGGGGCAGACAATAGTCAGGTGGCTGCCCGTGGCAACCCAAAAGCTCCGCAATCGCCTGAAAAACAAGGGGTATGCGTTATTTTTCACAAAAAAGCCGGCGTTGTGCCGGCTTTTTCATTGCTGGGGCCATTTTGGCATGGCCAAAAGGCAGTCGATCAGTGCGCTACGGGCACGCCTGCGTCGTCAACGCCATCGACCGTGGTGATCAGCGGCGTTTCCACTGTGCCATCCCATTCGATCGCCTCCGGCTGACGGACAAGCGCGTGACGGATCACCTCGCCCATGCGGGAAACCGGAATGATCTCCATGTTGTTCTTCACGTTGTCCGGAATCTCGGCCAGATCCTTGGCGTTTTCTTCCGGGATGAGAACGGTCTTGATGTTGCCGCGCAGGGCGGCAAGCAGCTTTTCCTTGAGGCCGCCGATCGGCAGCACGCGGCCGCGAAGGGTGATTTCGCCCGTCATCGCCACGTCCTTGCGGACCGGAATGCCGGTCATGATCGAGACGATCGCAGTCGCCATGCCGACGCCGGCCGACGGGCCATCCTTCGGGGTTGCCCCTTCCGGCACGTGGACGTGGATGTCCGACTTGTCGAAGCGCGGCGGTTCGATGCCGAAGTCCACAGCGCGCGAACGGACATAGGATGCCGCCGCCGAGATGGATTCCTTCATCACGTCCTTGAGGTTGCCGGTCACGGTCATGCGACCCTTGCCCGGCATCATCACGCCTTCGATCGTCAACAGCTCGCCGCCGACTTCCGTCCAGGCGAGACCGGTGACCACGCCGACCTGATCCTCGCCCTCGGCTTCGCCGTGGCGGAACCTGGGAACGCCGAGGTAATCGGAGATGTTGGCCGCGGTGATCGCAACCGACTTGGTCTTGCCCTTGATGATCTCGGTGACCGCCTTGCGGGCGAGCTTCATCAGTTCACGCTCGTAGCTGCGAACGCCGGCTTCGCGGGTGTACTGCTGGCTGATCGCCATCAGGGCGTCGTCGGTGATCGAGAACTCGTTCGGCTGCAACGCATGTTCCTTGATCGCCTTCGGCAGAAGGTGACGCTTGGCGATCTCGCGCTTCTCATCCTCGGTGTAACCGGCAATGCGGATGATTTCCATGCGGTCCATCAGCGGTGCCGGGATGTTCAGCGTGTTCGCCGTGGTGATGAACATCACGTCGGACAGGTCGTATTCGACTTCCAGGTAGTGGTCCATGAAGGTCGAGTTCTGCGCCGGATCCAATACTTCGAGCAAAGCCGAAGACGGATCGCCGCGGAAATCCATGCCCATCTTGTCGATT
The DNA here is from genome assembly GCA_045291535.1 of Neorhizobium sp. EC2-8. Taxonomy (GTDB): domain Bacteria; phylum Pseudomonadota; class Alphaproteobacteria; order Rhizobiales; family Rhizobiaceae; genus Neorhizobium. Next base: position 1,646,080 of record CP147996.1, read on the forward strand.
TCGTCGAGCAGGAAGAGCGGGTTGGACTTCTTCGCCTTCTTCATCGACTGGATGACCTTGCCGGGCATCGAACCGATATAGGTGCGGCGGTGACCGCGGATTTCGGCTTCGTCACGGACGCCGCCAAGCGCCATGCGAACGTATTCGCGGCCGGTCGCCTTGGCAATCGACTGGGCGAGCGAGGTCTTGCCGACGCCCGGAGGGCCGACGAGGCACAGGATCGGACCCTTGATCTTGGTGGCGCGGGCCTGCACGGCGAGATATTCGACGATGCGCTCCTTGACCTTGTCGAGGCCGAAGTGATCCGCTTCGAGGATCTTCTCGGCATTGTTGAGGTCGGCCTTGATCTTCGACTTCTTGCCCCACGGAATGCCGAGCAGCCAGTCGAGATAGTTGCGCACGACGGTTGCTTCAGCCGACATCGGGCTCATCTGCTTGAGCTTCTTCAGCTCGGCATCGGCCTTTTCCTTGGCTTCTTTGGAAAGCTTGGTCTTGGAGATGCGCTCTTCCAGTTCGGCCATCTCGTCACGGCCTTCCTCGCCGTCGCCGAGCTCCTTCTGGATCGCCTTCATCTGTTCATTGAGGTAGTATTCGCGCTGGGTCTTCTCCATCTGGCGCTTGACGCGCGAGCGGATGCGCTTTTCCACCTGCAGAACCGAGATCTCGCCTTCCATGAAGCCGAGTGCCTTTTCGAGGCGCAGCTTGACGGAAACCGTTTCCAGCATTTCCTGCTTTTCGGTGATCTTGATCGACAGGTGCGACGCGACCGTATCGGCCAGCTTCGAATAGTCTTCGATCTGGCTTGCGGCGCCCACCACTTCCGGGGAGATCTTCTTGTTGAGCTTCACGTAGTTTTCGAATTCGGAAACCACGGAGCGCGACAGGGCTTCGACCTCGACCGCATCCTCGTCGGGTTCGGCAAGGACGCTGGCGGTCGCTTCATAGAACTCTTCGCGGTCGGTATAGCCGTCGATCTTGGCGCGCGAGCGGCCTTCCACCAGAACCTTGACCGTGCCGTCGGGCAACTTCAGGAGCTGCAGCACGTTGGCGACGGTGCCGACCTTGTAGATTGCCGAAGGTTCGGGATCGTCGTCGCCGGCGTTGATCTGGGTGACCAGCATGATCTGCTTGTCGGAACCCATCACCTCTTCAAGCGCACGAATAGACTTCTCCCGTCCGACGAACAAAGGCACGATCATATGCGGAAAGACCACAATGTCGCGCAGCGGCAGCACCGGATAGGTCTCGCTACCAGGCGTCGCAGACGTTGAATTCGTCATTTCATTTCCTTTCCATCGTCCCGTTACCGGGATACGTCCCGGGTAGATCACCCGGGCACTTCACTCTCGCCCAAAGTGGAGTTTTCGAATTTTGATTTCAAGCCTTGCAAGGCCGCCGTCGCCCAAGCTTTGTGACAGGGGTATTACAAAGCGTGCGCACATAACGCCACGCGGAACGCCAAAGAACACGGGACGCAATCACCAGCGCCAGTCAGCCCGCAACCACAGGCCGGCGAAGCAGCCGAAGCACTGATGATCTTCTCGCACCGTCTCTAATGCAAGACGAATGTGGTGTAATTCTTCGCGAGGCAAAAAATGGGGTAAAACCCGAAAAAGCAAGCCTGCCCGCGAACATAAAAAGAGGCCCGAAAGGGCCTCTCCAGATTGCTGGACGGAACGGCCGGATCAGGCCGAAACATTCGCCTTTTCATCCTGCCGATCGGCATAGATGTAAAGCGGCCGGGCGTTTCCGCGCACGACATCGTCCGAAATGACCACTTCGCGCACGCCTTCGAGCGTCGGCAGTTCGAACATGGTGTCGAGAAGGATTTTCTCCATGATCGACCGCAGGCCGCGGGCGCCGGTCTTGCGGGTGATCGCCCGCTTGGCGATCTCGCGCAACGCGTCCTCGTGGAAGGTCAGATCGACGTCTTCCATCTCGAACAGGCGCTGGTACTGCTTGATCAGGGCGTTCTTCGGCTCGGACAGGATCTGGATCAGCGCGTCCTCGTCGAGGTCTTCGAGGGTCGCCAGAACCGGCAGACGGCCGATGAATTCCGGGATGAGGCCGAACTTCACCAGATCTTCCGGCTCGAGTTCACGCAGCACTTCGCCGACGCGGCGGTCTTCCGCAGACTTGACGGAAGCGCCGAAGCCGATCGATGTCTTTTCGCCGCGCGCCGAGATGATCTTGTCGAGGCCTGCAAAGGCGCCGCCGCAGATGAACAGGATGTTCGTCGTGTCGACCTGCAGGAATTCCTGCTGCGGATGCTTGCGGCCGCCCTGCGGCGGTACCGAGGCAACCGTACCTTCCATGATCTTCAGCAGCGCCTGCTGCACGCCCTCGCCCGACACATCGCGGGTGATCGACGGGTTGTCGGACTTGCGGGAGATCTTGTCGACTTCGTCGATGTAGACGATGCCGCGCTGGGCGCGTTCGACGTTGTAATCCGCAGCCTGCAGGAGCTTCAGGATGATGTTTTCGACGTCCTCGCCGACGTAACCGGCTTCGGTCAGCGTCGTGGCATCGGCCATCGTGAAGGGAACGTCGATGATGCGGGCGAGCGTCTGGGCAAGATAGGTCTTGCCGCACCCGGTCGGGCCGACCAGCATGATGTTCGACTTCGCAAGCTCGACGTCGCCGCCCTTGGAGGCGTGCGCGAGACGCTTGTAGTGGTTATGCACCGCGACCGACAGGATGCGCTTGGCCTGCTTCTGGCCGATAACGTATTCGTCGAGAACCTTGATGATGTCCTGAGGCGTCGGAACGCCGTCGCGGGACTTGACCATCGAGGTCTTGTTCTCTTCGCGGATGATGTCCATGCACAGTTCGACGCATTCATCGCAGATGAAGACCGTCGGCCCGGCGATCAGCTTCCGGACTTCGTGCTGGCTCTTTCCGCAGAAAGAGCAATATAGGGTATTCTTGGAGTCGCCGCCGTTGCTGCCGCTGACTTTGCTCATATCACTTTCCTTCCAGCACTCCGCACTCTCGTCAAAACGGGCGCGGTCCACTCAACCGCTTGCCGGCGCGCGCCCGACGGGCCTTGCGCGCCTGCCTTGCCTCAAGGGTACTCTACCGATCCTGCCCACACCATGCCGGATCAGCGGCAACGAAACCCTTAAGAAACGAACGCCGTGTCATAAAAGTTCAACACAGCATTAATAAGTACTAATAGCGGTTTCCGTGCGACTTGAAACCCCTTTTTGCTCACAACGGGGTGAGACGCACGGGGCACGCCATCAAACTCAATCTCCGGAGCCACCTTCCATTTCCTGACGAGATGTCAGGATCTTGTCGATGACGCCCCAATCCTGGGCTTCGTCGGCCGTCATGAAGTGGTCGCGGTCGAGGGTCTTTTCGACTTCCTCCAACGTGCGGCCCGTGTGCTTCACGTAGACCTCGTTCAAACGTCTTTTCATCTTCAATATGTCACGGGCATGGCGCTCGATGTCGGAGGCCTGACCCTGGAAGCCGCCGGAGGGCTGATGCACCATGATGCGCGAGTTCGGGGTTGCGAAGCGCATCCCCTTCTCGCCGGCGCACAGAAGCAGCGAGCCCATGGAGGCGGCCTGGCCGATGCAGAGCGTGGAAACCGCCGGCTTGATGAACTGCATCGTATCGTAGATCGCCATGCCGGCCGTCACGACGCCGCCCGGCGAATTGATGTAGAGGGCGATTTCCTTCTTCGGATTTTCCGCTTCCAGGAAGAGAAGCTGGGCGCAGATCAGAGACGCCATATAGTCTTCGACGGGACCCGTCAGGAAGATGATGCGCTCTTTCAGAAGACGCGAATAGATGTCGTAGGAGCGCTCACCGCGATTGGTCTGTTCGACGACCATCGGCACCAAGGCCATTGCGGTATCAACTGGATTTCTCATGTCCGTCCTTTGTCAAGCTTCTCTTGATCCCTAGCCGAAGGCAGAAAGGCGCTCCGGAATCAAATGGAATGGGTCATCCCTACATAGAGTGTCAACGCCCGGTACTTCAAGACGGAGCATCCGATATCCTTAACTGCCCGGGAATGCGCGAGGCTGACCGCTATTACGATTCTTGCCCGGCGACAGCCGGCAGATGCCTGGTTTGGCCGACAGGCACAGGTTTTTGCGGGATCAGGGTAAAGCAGGCGTGAACATTGTTCCGAAAATGCCTGCGCCGCCGGTCGGAGAGCAGGATTTTTACGATCCGTGCAACCTCGTCTTAAAGTCTGCATGTCATTCTGGGTGTCATTTCTGGGTACGCTCGACATCAAGTATCGGAGTTTCGGGTGGATATTTTAACGGGCCTGATGATCTGGGCGGCGGAGGCGCTGACGCTCGCCGTCCTTCTGTGCTCGCGCTGGTATTACGAGCGGGACCGCTTTTACCTGAGCTGGGGCAGCGGTTTTGCGCTGCACGGCATCGGTGTCGTGCTGGTCACGCTGCGCGGCGACATCCCCGATTTCATCTCCATCCAGGTCGCCAACACGGCAGTGCTTGCCGGTGTCGGCCTGTGGATCGCCGGCCTCCTGCAATTCGATCGAAAACCCGTGGACGCCTATGTCGCCATCCCGGCGCTCCTCTGGGTGGCCGGCATGTTCCTTTATCCGATACGCGAAAACTTCGCCAACCGGGTGGCCCTTCACAACGGCGCGACCATGGTCGGCCATGCGATCATGATTCACATCCTTCTCAGCAACAGCGGCGCATCGAAGGTAACGCGGCGGGTGCTGGCGACATTCCTCGCCGTTCAATTTTTCGCGAACGGCGTGGTCGCGGTTCTGGCGGTCCACGGTGAGGCGAAGTCGTTCGGCACGGCTCCGCAATCCGTCTGGCTGCTGTTTCCGGCGGCGATCTGCTTCATCGCCAGCATCATGACCGGTGCAAAGCTGCTGACCGAGCGTTCGGAAGAGAAACTCAAGACCCTCGCCGTCACCGATCCCTTGACCGGAGTTCTCAACCGGCGCGGCCTGATTGACCAGTTCCATGCCTTGAAGAAACTTGAGAACGAGCCAAAGCCGCTGATCGCACTCCTGCATTTCGATCTCGACAACTTCAAGCAGATCAACGACCGCTGCGGCCATCAGGCAGGGATTCCGTGCTGATCGCCTTTTCGCAGGTCGGCCAGACGTCGCTGCGCGGCCGCGGCTTCTTCGGCCGCATGGGCGGCGAGGAATTCGCCTCCATCCTGCGCGTCGGCGACATGATCGAGGCAGCCAGCATTGCCGAAGCGATCCGCCTCACGCTGAAACGGCAGACCATCGTCGGCGGCGAGCACAGCATCACGGTCACCGTCAGCGCCGGTATCGCGCTGGCTGCCGCCGAAACCGCCGACCTCGACCTGCTGCTCAGCGCCGCCGACCGGGCGCTCTACACCGCCAAGGACAGCGGCCGCGACCGCACCGCCATCGATACCGGGACCGAAGCCTCGATCGTTCCAGCCGTCGACCGGCGGGGCGAGGACGCTGCTCCGCCGGACGTGCGCGCCAGCCAGCAGGTGGCGGCCCTGAAACGCATCGCGTCGCTCGGCAAGCGCTGACATCCTCTTGTTCTCGTCATCCTGAAACCCACATTCGTCCCCAGGGGTAACGCGGAGGGTACGTCATGCGGGCGCGATTTTTCAGGACGAGACTTTTCACCGGTATTGTTCTTTCCTCGGCGCTTTCGGGCCTGATGCTTTCGGCGGGCACAGTGCTTGCCCAGCAGGCCTCCGATACGGTTGCGCCGGAACGGGCGACCGGATTTACCTCGGCCAAACGCGTAGAGACCAAGAACTTCATGGTCGCCGCCGCCAATCCGCTGGCGGCCGAAGCCGGGCGTGAGGTGATCGCCAAGGGCGGCAATGCGATCGATGCCGTGGTCGCCGTGCAAACCGTGCTCGGCCTCGTCGAGCCGCAAAGCTCCGGGCTCGGCGGCGGCTCCTTTCTCGTCTATTACGACGCCGCGTCCAACAGGCTCACCACTTTCGACGGCCGCGAGACGGCGCCGATGGAGGCAACGCCGAAACTCTTCCTCGACGCGCAGGGGCAACCGCTGAAATTCATGGATGCGGTGGTCGGCGGCCGATCGGTCGGCACGCCCGGCACCGTGCGGCTCCTCTCCGAAGTCCATAAGCGCTACGGCAAGTCCGACTGGGCGAGCCTGTTCGAGAGGGCGGAAAAGCTCGCCGCCGACGGTTTTCAGGTCTCACCCCGCATGGCTTCGTTGATCGCCGCCGAGGGCGACCGGCTGAAGAAATATGAAGGGCCGCGCGGTTATTTCTACGACGCATCAGGCGCGCCGCTGAAGGTGGGCACGGTGCTCAAGAACCCAGCCTATGCCGAGACGCTGAAGACGATCGCGACCGGCGGCGCCGACGCATTCTACAAGGGCCCGATCGCCGAGGCGATCGTCAGGACGGTGCGCGAGGCAACGGGCAATCCCGGCGTGCTGTCGCTCGCCGACCTCGCCAACTACCGCATCAAGGAACGCGAGCCGGTCTGCGCCGCCTACCGGGCGCTCGACGTCTGCGGCATGGGTCCGCCCTCCTCCGGCGCGGTGGCGATCGGCCAGATGCTCGGCGTGATCGAGAATTTCGACATCAAGGGGCTCGGTCCGCAGAGCGCCGAAAGCTGGCGGATCATCGGCGATGCGCAACGCCTCGCCTTCGCCGACCGTGAACGGTATCTCGCAGATACGGATTTCCAGCCGTCGCCGATCAAGGGCCTGCTGAAAAAGGATTATCTCGGCAAGCGCGCTTCGCTGCTCGACGGAACGAAAGCGCTCGCCGCGGATGCGGTGAAGGCCGGCGAACCGGAATGGGACCACGCCCTGCTGTTCGGCCGCGATGCGGCGATCGAACTGCCCTCGACCAGCCATCTGGTGATCGTCGACAAACAAGGCAATGTCGTCTCGATGACCACCACGATCGAAAGCGGTTTCGGCTCGCGTCTGATGACCAACGGTTTTCTGCTCAATAACGAGCTTACCGATTTCTCCTTCAAGACCCATGACGGGAACCTGCCTGTCGCGAACCGCGTCGAGCCGGGCAAGCGGCCGCGCTCGTCAATGGCGCCGACGATCGTGATGAAGGACGGCAAGCCGCTGCTGGCGATCGGCTCGCCCGGCGGCAGCCAGATCATCGGCTACGTCGCCCAGGCGCTGATCGCCTATATCGACTGGGGCATGCCGGTGGAGCAGATCGTCGCCCAGCCGCATTTCATCAACCGTTTCGGACCTTACGAGATCGAGGCCGGCACCGAGGCCGAAAAGCTCGCCGAGCCTTTGAAGGCACTCGGCTACGAGGTGAAGCCGGGCGAGATGAATTCCGGCCTGCATGTGATCGAGATCACCGCGAGCGGTCTCGTGGGCAGCGCCGATCCCCGCCGGGAGGGCGTCGCGGTGGGGGAATAGGGGTTTTCCGTACGCCGGTTTCGGCTAGGTCTTTCGAATGACCGCCCTGCCTGATTTTCTCCGCATTGATCCCAAAACCCGCCGCGTCTCGCTCGACGGCCGCAATCCGGCCTTCTACGGCGATCCGAACCGCGTCTACGCCCTCCTCCATCAACATTGCCCCACCTTCTACTGGGAAGAACAGACGCAATGGTTCTTTACCGGCTACGACCACGTGAACGGGCTATTGCGCGATCGTAGATTCGGACGCCAGATCCTGCATATCGCCAGCCGCGAGGAACTCGGCCTGCCCGCCCCCGCCCCGCATCTCGAAAACTTCGATCTCGCCGAGCGGTATTCGCTGCTGGAGCTCGAACCGCCGGAACACACGCGGCTTCGCACGCTCGTCAACCGCGCCTTCGTCTCGCGGCATATCGAAAGGCTCCGGCCGGAAATCGCGGAGCTTGCGGAGAAGCTGATCGATGGATTCGAGGGCCACGGCGAGACGGAGCTGCTCTCCTCCTTCGCCGACATCATTCCAGTGACGATGATCGGCAGGATGATCGGTATTCCGGACGAGATGGGGCCCCAGCTTCTCGCCTGGTCGCACGCCTATGTCGGCATGTACATGTTCAAGCGGACGGAAGAGGACGAACATGCCGCCGACCGCGCGGCCAGGGAATTCGCGGATTACGTCAAGAGCCTGATCGCCGAGCGCCGCAGGGAACCGCGCGAAGATCTCCTCACCCACATGATTCACACCGAGCACAAGGGCCAGTACCTCACCGACGACGAACTGGTTTCCACGACCATCGTGCTCCTCAACGCCGGCCACGAGGCGACCGTACACCAGATCGGCAATTCGGTGCGGGTGATCCTCGAGAGCGGGCTGCCGGCAGCCTCCCTTTTCCGGGACGAGGCGGCGAGCGAACGGGCGGTCGAAGAGACGCTGCGCATCTGCGCGCCGGTGCATATCTTCCAGCGCTGGGCCCTCGAGGATGTCGAGATCGACGGTCTCAGCTTCAGGCGCGGCGACAAGGTGAGCCTCATCCTTGCGGCCGCCAATCTCGATCCGAAGAGATTTTCCGATCCGCTCACCTTCAAACCCGACCGGCAGGAAGCGCCGAACCTCTCCTTCGGCGCCGGCATTCATTTCTGTATCGGCGCCCCGCTCGCGAGGCTGGAACTCAACACGGTTCTGCCGATCCTCTTCCGGCGGCTGCCCGGTATGCGGATCGCCAGGCCGCCGGTGGTGAAGGACGTCTACCATTTCCACGGGCTGGAGCGGCTGGATCTGGCCTGGTGAAACGCACAGGAGTTGACTTGCCGGCGGAACAGGACACCATCGCAAGCCACTGAAGACATTGCATAAACTCGATGCACAACTGCTGGGCACAACTGCTGGCGCATGCCGCAGTTGTGCATCTGAATTGTCGCCATCAAACCTCAGCGGCAACTCCGTACCGAGCCGCGGGCTTGTTGAGCGACAGATAGGGGCGCAGCCCGCCGCGGGCGGCGGTGTAGGTATCGTAGAGCTGCGTATCGGCGAGCGACGGCATGGTCACAAGTTCGCCGCGGTCGAGACCGGCAAGCGCTGCATCGACCAGGTCGCCCACTTCCATGACAGTGTTCGGGTCGAGATTGTCCATCGAGCCGCCGACGCGATCGAAGATTTCGGTGCGGGTATAACCGGGCAGGACCGCCTGGATCCTGACGCCGGTGTCCTTCAGGCTCGGAGCCAAGCGCTTCCGTCAGCGCCAGTACGAAGGCCTTGCTGGCGGCATAGGTGCCGCTGAAGAATTCTGCAGCGAGCGCGACAGCGGAGGCGATGTTGACGATGTCGCCCTTACCCCGGGCAGCGAAAGCCTGGGCGGAGGCAACGGCGAGACGGTTGGCGGCGGTGACGTTGAGATCGACCATCTGGTCGAGATAATCCGGATCTGCTTTCAGCAGCGCGCCCTTCGGGCCGATGCCGGCATTGTTGACGAAGAGCGTGATGGAGGCGTCCTCGCGCAGGCGCTTTTCGACAACGAGAACATCGGCGCGCTGGCTGAGGTCGGCGCGCAGCACGTCTGCCTTGATGCCATGCTCACTCGCCAGCCGGCCTGCAAGCGCCTTCAGGCGATCCGCATCGCGGGCGACGAGGACGAGGTCATAGCCGCGCTTGGCGAGCTTTTCCGCATAAGTCGCGCCGATACCCGACGATGCGCCGGTCACGAGTGCGGTCCCGAGTTTCGAATTATTGGTCATGGTCCATCTCCTTTGGTTTTGGCTGGATTTCGGCCGGTGCTTCCGGCATCTGGAATTTACTGGCATATGCCACTATATATGAAAGGTACGATTTGAAGCTGCAAGGGGCGGACGCAAATTTTTCATCGGAGTGGAAGGGCCAACCAAAAGCGGGCATTGTCCCGCGACAAGATCGGAACGAGACATGACGGACAAAGATAAGCAGGATAAGCAAAGGCAGAATGCAGACGGCGTCTGGCTTCATTGCAGCAACACCGCAGTGCGCCGCGCCTCGCGGCATCTCGGCCAGCTCTACGAGGACGCCATGGGTGATACAGGCCTCAAGGGAACGCAGTTTTCACTGTTGTCGCAGATCGCCAGATCCAGCGAGCCGACATTGAAAAACCTTGCGGAGGCGATGGTCATGGATCTCTCGGCGCTCGGCCATACACTGAAGCCGCTGATCCGCGACGGACTGGTGGAACTGGTGCCCGATGCCCAGGATCGCCGCGCCAAGCGCGTCCGCCTGACGGACACCGCCGCAGCCATGCAACGCGACCTCACCGCCCGCTGGCAGGTGGCCCAGGACCGTTTCGACAAGGCGTTCGGCAAGGAAAAGTCCGAGGAACTGCGGCGGACGCTGGCGTTCATTTCGTCGGACGAATTCGCCAAGGCCTTCAATAGGGATGAAGAAGCCTGATCCTCAAACCCTGATCACGTAATCCTTGCGAGTCGTTTCAACGACTTCCCAGGTTCCCTTGAAGCCGGGCCTGAGGATCATGCTGTCGCCGGTCTTGAGGTGAACCGGCTCGCCGCCCTCTTCGGCGACGATCGAACGGCCGGAAAGGATGTGGAAATATTCCCACTCCTCGTACACGATCCGCCACTTACCGGGTGTCGCTTCCCATATGCCGGCATAGAGGCCACCGTCGGCTTCCTCGAAATTCCAGGTGCGGAATGTCGGATTGCCGGAGACCAGCCGGTCCGGTGCCGGGGCGCCCTCTTCCGGTTCGATGGACGATAGGTCGAATTTGATCCAGGCGCTCATTGTTTGGTCCCCTTGGGTGCAGCTCCGACGAGATGATGAGAAAGCTGGCTTGATGCGATCGTGGCCATGGCCCGCAGGCGTTCGGTCGGCACGCCGTTGCGGGCGCTCGCCGAGAGGCCGGCCATCGCCATCATGACGTAGTCGGTAATGAGTTCCGCGCGCTCCGGTTCGCGGCCGGCGACAGCGGTCTGGATGACCTGGCGGCTCGCATCCAGCAGGCGGCGGGCCTGGCCGCAGGCCTGCGGGTCCACGGTGCCCCTTGCGCCCTCGATCACCATGCATCCCGGCGCGTCACCGCTGCCATAGTTGTCGGCGGCCTGCCTCAGCAGTGCGGCGAGGCCGTCGTCGAGCGGCCTGTCCGGCGCCAGAGCGCCCGGGATATCGAGGCCCTCCCTTTCCTCATAACGCTTGAGAACCGCGCCGTAGAGCTCCGCCTTGCTGCCGAAGGCGGCATAGAAGCTCGGCGGATTGATGCCGATCGCCTCGGTGAGGTCGGCGACGCTCAGGGCATCGTAGCCCTTCGCATGGAACAGCGCCTGGGCTTTTGCCAGCGCCTTCTCCTTATCGAATGCACGCGGCCTGCCCCGCGTCGCGGCTTTTTGTAGTGTTCATTACAAAACCTTGACACCGTTTCCTTCTCAATTTATGTAGCGGTCATTACATTAAATCTCAAGCCTCTTTGAAGGAGACACGACAATGACTGACTTCCATGGAAAGAAAGCGTTGGTTCTCGGCGGCAGCCGCGGCATCGGCGCTGCGATCGTCACCCGCTTTACCGCCGACGGCGCCGACGTGACGTTCACCTATGCCGGCTCGAAGGATGCCGCCGAGGCTCTTGCTGCAGAAACCGGCGCCAAGGCCGTACGCTCGGACGCGGCAGACCGCGCCGCCGTGATCGGCACCGTCCGCGATGCCGGCCCGCTTGACATCCTGATCATCAGCGCCGGGACGCTGGCACTCGGCAATCCGCTGGAAATCGACGCCGACGCGGTCGATCGGATGATCGACGTCAATGTCCGCGCACCCTACCACGCGGCCGTGGAAGCCGCCCGCAGCATGCCCGACGGCGGCCGGATCATCGTCATCGGCTCGGTCAATGGCGACCGCATGCCGTTTGCCGGCGGCGCAGCTTACGCGCTCACCAAATCGGCCATGCAGGGCATGGCGCGCGGGCTCGCCCGCGACTTCGGCGACCGCAACATTACCGTCAACGTCATTCAGCCCGGCCCGACCTCGACGGACATGAACCCGGAAGACGGCCCGATGAGCGCCTTCATGCATGGTTTCATGGCGATCAAGCGTCATGGCCGCCCCGAAGAAATCGCCGGTCTTGCCGCTTATCTCGCCGGTCCAGAAGCCGGTTTCGTCACCGGCTCCCTGCAGACGATCGACGGCGGTTTTGGCGCCTGACGCCAAAACTTTTTCAGATCTTCGACAAAGCCTGGTCGAGGTCGGCAATGATGTCGGCGGCATCCTCGATGCCGATCGACAGGCGCACCACATCCGGTCCCGCACCGGCGGCGATCTGCTGTTCTTCGCTGAGCTGCCGGTGCGTCGTCGAGGCCGGATGGATGACCAGCGAACGGGTGTCGCCGATATTGGCGAGGTGGGAGAAGAGCTGCAGGCTTTCGACCAGCGTCTTGCCCGCCTCATAGCCGCCTTTCACACCGAAGGTGAAAACGGAGCCCGCCCCTTCGGCGAATAGCGCAGCTGCAGGGCATGGTTCGGATCGTCCTCCAGACCGGCATAACGGACCCAGGCGACCTTCGGATGCCCCTTCAGCCATTTGGCGACGGCCGCGGCATTGTCCGAATGTTTCTGCATCCTGAGCGGCAACGTCTCGATGCCGGTCAGGATCATGAAGGCATTGAAGGGCGAGATCGCTGGCCCCATGTCGCGCAGGCCGAGCACCCGGCAGGCGATGGCAAAGCCGATATTGCCGAAAGCCTGATGGAGGACGACGCCGCCGTATTCGGAGCGGGGCTCCGAGAGCATCGGATAATTGCCCGATTTCGACCAGTTGAACGTGCCCCCATCGACGATCACGCCGCCCATGGAATTGCCGTGGCCGCCCATGAATTTGGTCAGCGAATGGATGACGATATCGGCGCCGTGCTCGAGCGGCCGGACGAGATAGGGGCTCGCCATCGTATTGTCGGCGATCAGCGGAATGCCGCGACGCTGCGCCACTTCGGCGATCGCCGCGATATCCACGAACGTGCCGGCAGGATTGGCGAGGCTCTCGATGAAGATCGCGCGGGTGCGCTCGTCGATGCCAGCCTCGAAGCTCGCCGGATCGTCGGTGTCAGCCCAGCGCACCTGCCAGTCGAAGCTCTTGAACGCATTGCCGAACTGGTTGATCGAGCCGCCATAGAGTTTTCGCGCCGCGATGAAATTGTCGCCCGGCTGCATGATCGTGTGGAAGGCCAGCATCTGCGCCGCATGACCGGATGCGACCGCGAGCGCCGCAGTCCCCCTTCGAGGGCCGCCACCCGCTCCTCCAGCACCGCCTGGGTGGGGTTCATGATGCGGGTGTAGATATTGCCGAACTGCTGCAAGCCGAAAAGGGCAGCGGCGTGGTCCGCATCGTTGAAGACGAAAGAGGTCGTCTGATAGATCGGCGTCGCCCGCGCCCCGGTCGTCGGGTCGGGCTGCGCGCCCGCATGCACGGCCAGCGTCGAAAAGCCTGGATTGAGTGTCGGCATTTTGGTCCCTCCCCTTGAAGTGGCGCTCGCTTCGATAGCGCTGCAACAGACCCCGGCGGTTGATCACGATCAAGGTATATCGTTCCCCAGAACCTATCCTCACGGGAAATAGAGAGGAGTTTACAATGGGCAACACCATCCCCACCCCGGCCCCCACCCCGGAAAATCTTACCGACAGGCTGAAGCGCTGGTGTTCCGCCACATGGGCGGCGATCAACGAGGCGAAGCTTCTGGCCAGCCTCGACGACGAAACCGTCAAGCTGCTGGCGCAGGACAACGCCTTGTCGCCGCAGGAGCTGCGCGAACTCATCGCCAAAGGCCCGCATGCGGCCGACGAAATGCTGGCGCTGATGAAGCTGCTCAACATCGACCCGGAAGAAGCCAGCCTGCAAGAGCCGGCGGAATTCCGGGACATGCACGTTACCTGCGCCCATTGCGGCGAGAAGACCCGCTGTCGGCGCGAACTTGCCGATGGCAGCGCTGCCGCCGACTTCGCGAGCTATTGCGGCAATGCCGATCTGCTCGACGATATGCGCAGCCGGCCGGAACTGCTCGCCAAATAACCAGGCGTCCGAACGGCGAGTTCAGGCGACTATCTCAGGCCAGCAGGCGGGGATATTCGATCGCCGGGCAGCGGTCCATGACGACCTTGATGCCGGCGGCCTCCGCCTTTCCGGCCGCCTTGTCGTCGCGTACGCTAAGCTGGCCCCAGATCACCTTCGGCCTGGTTTCGAGCGCGACGGCCTCATCGACGACACCGTCCAGATACTCGGCGGCACGAAAAACATCGACCATATCGACCGGCTGCGGCACGTCCGCGAGCGTCCTGTAGACCGTCTGGCCGAGGATCTGCTTGCCGGCCTGGCCCGGATTGACCGGAAACACCGTATAGCCCCTGGAGAGCAGGAACCCCATGACCCGGTTGCTCGGCCGGTCGGCATTCGGGGACGCGCCGAGAAGCGCAATCGTCCTGGTGCTCTTCAGGATGTCGGCGATATAGGCGTTGTCGTAACGGTCATGGTTCATGACGGCGGCTCCCGTAGTGGCGCCTCTGGCGGCGCGATGCTTCCGCGCTATGTAAGATCGCGTCTCGTCAAAAGGATGAGGATCATGAAAAAATTTCTCGGCTGCCTTGCGATTATTGCCTCCGGCACCCTCCTTTCGAGCGAGCCAGCCGCCGCGATATCGCGTTACAATTCAACCGGCATGTCCTGCGCTGCGGTGCAGCGGGCGATCAGCCGCGAGGGCGCAGTGATCCTGCGCTACCCCTCCCGCAACAGGACGGGGATGACGCTGTACGACCGCTATGTCATCGATAGCGGCTTTTGCGACGGCCACGAATTCGCCGACCGGGCGACTGTGCCAACCAAGGACACGCCGAGCTGTCCTGTTCGCGCCTGCAAAAGAAGACCCGATCCGGAAGATTGTTTTCCTCTCCAGGCAGGCTGCCTGAGGTTTTAGCCGGCAGCTCGATTTAAAAACCCGAAGAAGCCCGGCTTGCCGGAATTCTCAAAATGTTCTTGTAATATTCCCTTTCTGTACAGGCGAATATTAGCACCATCTTATGGTTGAATTAGAAACTGCTACTAGATTTTGGTAGGCAAACTTAGTTTTCTGAACATTCGTCATGTTTCGCCTTCCATGGTGCTTCGTGTCGAAACATGAGCACCCGACAGCTATCCTGTCTGCCAGAATCCACTTAAAATCTGCGAAATGGGCCTCAACTCCGTCAAATCGCCTTTCGCTCGCCGTCTTCGATTGACACAACTCAGGATATAGATCGAACGAGCGACAGGCATGATGGGCGGCGCGACACGGTCTGCAGCTTGGCGGATCGTTCGGGGCAGCCGGCAGGCCGCTCGCTGCCCGGGTTTGCAGTGCAACCGAATTCAGCTCGCGCGTGCCGCATGGGTTTTCTTTCCCAACGGGCGGACAGGAGGAATTCCTTCCGGATGGTGCCGGAATGCCTGTATTGATGTCGTAGCGGAGAGAACCGGCAATTCCGGCAGCAAGGACCTTCGGATTCCGAGGGTAAAATTGTGGTATCATAAGGCCACATGTTTAACTTATTGATTTTGCTTGATCTATTTTTTACTCCTGCAGAACCGTTACCTTGACGCTTTTGGCCCGCCTCGGTATAAGCCGCCCCAGAACGCGGACCGTCTTGGCCCGCTTTCTTTTTGCCGGCCTCAGGCCCGGCAATCAAGCAACAAGAAACGCCCTGCAGCCGAACCTTTCGGATGTTACGGGTCCCAGATGAAAGAGCTAAAGACATGTCAACCTTCGTTCAGAAGCCCGCCGAGGTGGAGAAGAAGTGGGTGATCATCGATGCCGAAGGCCTCGTTGTCGGTCGCCTCGCTACCATCGTTGCAAACCGTCTCCGCGGCAAGCACAAGGCCACCTATACCCCGCACGTCGATGATGGCGACAACGTCATCATCATCAATGCGGAAAAGTGTGTCCTGACCGGCAAGAAGTATTCGGACAAGACCTATTACTGGCACACCGGTTATCCGGGTGGCATCAAGGAGCGCACCGCGCGCCAGATCATCGAAGGCCGCTTCCCGGAGCGCGTCATCGAGAAGGCCGTAGAGCGCATGGTTCCCCGTGGTCCGCTCGGCCGTCGCCAGATGAAGAACCTGCGCGTTTATGCCGGTTCCAACCATCCCCATGAAGCACAGCAGCCGGTCGCTCTCGACGTGGCATCGCTGAACAGCAAGAACGTAAGGAGCGCCTGATAATGGCCGATCTTTCCTCCCTGAAGGACCTCGCGCCGGCTTCCGAAGCTGCCGCTCCGGTTCATGTCCGCAAGGTCGACGAGCCTCGGCCGCTCCTACGCGACCGGCAAGCGCAAGAACGCCGTCGCCCGCGTCTGGGTCAAGGCCGGCACCGGCAAGATCACGGTCAACGGCCGTGACTTCTCGACCTACTTCGCCCGCCCGGTCCTGCAGATGATCCTGCAGCAGCCGGTCATCGCCGCTGCCCGCACCGGCCAGTTCGACATCGTCGCAACCGTCACCGGTGGCGGTCTCTCCGGTCAGGCCGGCGCCGTTCGTCACGGCGTTTCCAAGGCACTCACCTATTTCGAGCCGGGCCTTCGTGGCGTGCTCAAGAAGGGTGGCTTCCTGACCCGCGACAGCCGTGTGGTCGAGCGTAAGAAGTACGGTAAGGCCAAGGCCCGCCGCTCCTTCCAGTTCTCCAAGCGTTAATCGCTTCCGGATTACGGACGTTCAAAGGCGGGGCTTCGGCTCCGCCTTTTTCGTTTGAGGCGTGTGTCACTCCTCATATCGGCAGTTCGGTCGTCGATTTCAGTTCGCGCAGGACAAAGCTGGAGACCACAGTGCGCACATGCGGGTTGCGCATCAGGTGGCGGGTCATGAAAGCCTCGTAGGCTTCGACATCACGCGCCCTGATCTTCAACATATAATCGAAGGTTCCGGACAGCGCATAACATTCCATGATCTCCGGCCGATCCCGCACGACCGTGGCAAAGGCTTCGATCGCCTCCTCGTGGTGGTCCTCGAGCGTCACATGAGCGACGATGCAGAGCTTGAGGTCGAGTTTTGCCGGATCGAGCAGCGCCACCCGCTTTCGGATGACGCCTTCGGCCTCCAGTTCCTGGATCTTGCGCCAGGCGGTGCTCTGCGACATGCCGGCCTTCTCCGCCAGTTCAGCCAGCGATGCACCATCCCCCGTCTGCACGAGTTGCAGAAGCTTGCGCGCAGCCTGCAGGCTTTCTTTCATAGAAACTCCTCCTCCTGGAATATCCTCTCAATATTTACGCTCAATTCGGGAAAACTGAAAGGATTGCCCGCGTTTTCCGGGATATGATGGCGATCTGGCAGCCGGCGGCTGGAGTACCCCGGCGTAACCCATCGCGGAACGGGAGATCGCTCATGAGCAAACAAAGCACCTATACGGCAAGCCTGCCGGATGCGGATGGCGTCTATCACTATACGAGCGAAGAGGACCGGATCTGGAGCGAACTCTATCAGCGCCAGATCTCACTTCTGGCCGACAAGGCCTGCCGGGAATATCTGGATGGCGTCAAGGCGCTTGGGCTGCAGCCGGACAAGGTGCCCCAGCTTGGCGATGTCGGCAGGCGCCTCAACGAGACCACCGGCTTCGGCGTCGAGGGCGTGCCCGCACTCATTCCGCCGTCGCGCTTCTACGAACTGTTGTCGCAGGGCAAGTTTCCGCTGGCGACGTTCATCCGCCGCCGCGAGCATATCGATTATATCGAGGAGCCGGATATCTTTCACGAGGTCTTCGGCCACTGCCCTCTCCTGACCAACCAGAGTTATGCCAATTTCGTTCGCCGCTTCGGCGAAAAAGCGGTCGGGCTAGGCCGGGAATATTCCTGGCATCTGTTCCGGATCTTCTGGTTCACGGTCGAATTCGGCCTGATCGACACGCCGCAGGGGCGCCGCTGCTTCGGCGCCGGCATCGTCTCCTCTCCCAACGAGACGCGGGCGGCGATGGAAGGCACGGAAGCCGAGTTCCGGCCGTTCGACCTGATGACCGTGCTCCGGACCCCCTATCGGATCGATATCGTCCAGCCGATCTACTATGTCATCGACAGCTTTGCGCAGCTGGAATCGATCATCGAGGAGGATATCGGCGCGCGCATCAGGGAGGCCAGGGCGCTCGGCGATTTTACGCCGGTGTTCGAAGCCAAGGCTTCCTGAGCGGATAGAAATCTGTTTCGTTCAGGCTTGTCTTGTCGGGCCTTATTGTCCAACGTCCCGCCAACCCAATGACGGAGGGACGCCATGGCAGAAAAGTCGATCGACCATGCCTTCACTGCAAATAGCCTGACCTCGGCGGCGAGCGACCCGACTTTTGCCGGTGCACTGTCCTTCATGCGCCGCCGCTTCACCAAGGATCTTGTGGGTGTCGATGCGGTCGTCTGGGGCATTCCCTTCGATGCGGCGACTTCCAACCGGCCGGGCGCCCGGTTCGGGCCGCAGGCGATCCGGCGCGCGTCCGCGATCTTCGACAACGATCCGCAATATCCGTTCCAGCGCGATCTTTTTGCCGAGATGGCGGTGATCGATTACGGCGATTGCCTCATCGACTACGGCAACCACCAGAAAACGCCGGCTGCCATCGAGACCCAGGCGAATGTCATCCTCGACAGCGGCGCCTTCCTGCTGACGCTCGGCGGGGACCATTATGTTACCTGGCCGCTCCTGAAAGCCCATGCCGCCAGGCACGGGCCGATGGCGCTGGTGCAGTTCGACGCGCATCAGGACACCTGGCTGGATGACGAGGGACGTATCGACCACGGCTCCTTCGTGGCGCGGGCGGTGCGGGCCGGCATTGTCGATCCTGCCCGGTCGATCCAGGTCGGTATCCGCACTCATGCGCCGGAGGATTTCGGGATCCGCCTCCTCTACGGCCATGAACTCGAGGAGATGACGGCGGGCGAACTCGCCGGGGCGATTCTCGCTCATGTGGGCGAAGCACCGACCTATCTGACCTTCGACATTGACTGCCTAGATCCGGCCTTCGCGCCCGGCACCGGTACGCCGGTCGCCGGCGGGCCTTCAAGCGCGAAAATCCTGTCGGTCCTGCGTCAGCTCGGGTCCCTCGATATCCGCGGCGCCGATGTCGTCGAAGTGGCGCCGGCCTATGACCACGCGGATATCACCGCCATTGCGGGGGCGACGGTTGCGATGTATATGCTCGGGCTTCACGCGGAGCGACGCTCGACCGCGTTAAATTTCTGAATCAACTTGCTGGTAAACTGAATCCGGCATCTAATCCAAGGCACTGATCTAACAGGACAATGACCATGACAGCGAAAATCTTCATCGATGGCGAACACGGCACCACGGGACTGCAGATCCGCACCCGCATGGCCGGCCGCCGCGACGTGGAACTGCTGTCGATCCCGGAAGCGGAGCGGCGCAACGCCGCCATGCGCGAGGATCTCCTGAACAGCGCCGATGTCGCCATTCTCTGCCTGCCGGACGATGCGTCGCGGGAAGCGGTGAAAATGCTTGCCGGCAACAACAAGGTGCGGGTGATCGACACCTCGACCGCCTTCCGCGTCGATCCTTCCTGGGCCTATGGCTTCGCCGAGATGGACAGGGCGCAGACCGACAAGATCAAGGCTTCGCGGCATGTTGCCAATCCCGGCTGCTACCCGACCGGCGCGATCGGCCTCATCCGCCCGCTGCGCGCCGCCGGCATCCTGCCCGACGGTTATCCCGTGACGATCAATGCGGTTTCCGGATATACCGGCGGCGGCAAGCAGATGATCGCGCAGATGGAGGACCCGTCCAGGAAGATGCCATCTCGGCCAACAACTTCCTCTACGGCCTGCCGCTGAAGCACAAGCATGTGCCCGAGATGACGATCCATGGCCAGGCTCGATCGGGCGCCGATCTTCTCGCCGTCGGTTGGCCGTTTTGCGCAGGGCATGATCGTCCAGGTGCCGCTCTTCCTCGAAGACCTGAAGGGCGACGCGACGATCGAAGGCATCCACAAGGTTCTGGTCGAGCATTACGCCGGGCAGGACATCGTCACCGTCGTGCCGCTCGAAGAAAGCAAGGCGCTGCCGCGCATCGATGCGGAAGAGCTGGTCGATACCGACACGATGAAGCTCTTCGTGTTCGGCACTCCGGGCGGCGCGCATGTCAACCTCGTGGCATTGCTCGACAATCTCGGCAAGGGTGCCTCCGGTGCGGCCGTCCAGAACATGGACCTGATGCTTTCGGCCTGATGGCGGAGAGCATTTCCTTTCCTGTTTCTTTGCCTGGCGAATGGTGGATCGAAACCGCGAGCCTCCAATCCGCTCTACGGTTTCGACCTGACGTGTGACGGCTTCGCCTGTGGCTGTCGCCGGGGTTCGGAGTGCGCCGCGCCAGGCTTGAAGCTCAGGCCCAACCGCGCTTGAGCCCCAGATGCACGGCGAGCTTCTCTCCTGGGCCGTGGACGGCGGCAAACAGCAGGCCAGCCAGGAAGGTGAAGTGATCGACGAAGAAGCCGAACTCCGCCTGGTTTCCCTCCCAACGGCTCGGGCCGTGGAAGGCGAAGGCCAGGAAGATGACATAGACCCCAGCGAACAAGGCAGCCTCCGAGAAGAACGCGCCGGTCAGGAACGCGGCCGCCAGCCCCACTTCGAGGATCGCGGCGATCCAGGCGAGGAACAGCGGGAACGGGAAACCGGCCGCTGAAATGAAGCTGGCGGTCGCCTGCATGTCGAGAAACTTGAACGTCGTCGCCATGACGAACAGGCCGCCGAAGATCAGCCTTGCGACGAGAATTGCGATTGTCTTTGCCATAACCCTACCTTCTGCTTGGCCGAAGCCGTTCGATTATGCCTCAAGGACGGGCGACGGACGTGATCTCCGACATGGGGGCGAGCTTTTTCGCAGCAAAAAAGGCAGGCGAAAATCAATTCGCCTGCCTTGCGGAGGGTTTCATTCGATATCGGGTATCAGCTGCCAGTTACGACCGCCGTCTCCGGCGGATATTCGCCGACGAAACCGCGCCAGTGGGCGATGGCGAAACCGAGCACGACCAATGCGACGGCCTGGTGCGTCAGCGCCAGATCGAGCGGCACCTGCATGAGAAGCGTCGAGATGCCGACGATCGCCTGGACAGTAACCAGCCCGAACAGCAGGACGGAGCGGTGGGCGTGGGTGGAACCCGGCGCGAGCCGGAGAGAAACGATCATGTGCAGGAGGGTGGCGGCCCACAGAAGATAGGCGCCGCAGCGGTGCAGGAACTGCACCGTCTTCGGATTCTCGAAGAGATTGATCCACCAGGGCTGCTGGACGAAGAGATCAGAGGGGATCAGCGCGCCGTCCATCAGCGGCCAGGTATTGTAGGAAAGACCGGCATCGAGACCCGCCACCAGCGCACCGAGATAAATCTGGAAGAGGACGAGGAAGGCGATACCGCCGGCCGCCCATTTGGATTTTTCGGTCGGCGGAAGGTCGCCGCTATGCGGCGCCAGCCCGCGCATGATCCAGATGCACGCGGCAAAGATCAGACAGGCGATGACGAGGTGGGTCGCGAGCCGGTATTGCGAAACGCTGACCAGCTTGGTGAGGCCGGAAGACACCATCCACCAGCCGATAAAACCCTGGAAACCGCCGAGCGCGAGCAGGCCGACCAAGGGGCCGCGCAGTCGCTTCTCGATGCGGCCGGTAAGCCAGAAGAAGATCAGCGGGAGTGCGAAGACCATGCCGATCGAGCGGGCGAGGAAACGGTGCGCCCATTCCCACCAGAAGATCGACTTGAACTCGTCGACCGTCATGTCCTTGTTGATTTCCTGATATTGCGGGATGCGCTGGTAGAGGCGGAATTCCTCGTCCCATTCCGCAGCCGACAGCGGCGGGATGACCCCGTGGATCGGCTTCCATTCGGTGATCGACAGGCCGGAATCGGTGAGCCGCGTCGCGCCGCCGACCAGGACAAGACAGAACAGCGTGAAGACGACGACGCCGAGCCAGATGCGCACCGCCTTGCGGTCGCGCTCGCGGCGCCTGGTGTGGTTCAGGACATCGATGATCACAGCATCGGTTGCCGACATGGGTATGCTCCTGTCGCTCAAGCCAAAAGGACGCGGGTGCACGGCACGCGTCGTCAAGCATTTCGCGTTGCTTTGCCCCATCAACCCATGCAAAACAAGCCCCGGCGCTTTGCGGCATGCGGTCGCGGATAGGAGAAGACGTCTTGGTCCCGCGTTTGAGAAGTTTCATCGGCACCATCCTGATCATCATTCTGGTGATCGTTTATGCGCTTGCCGCCACGACCTTCGCGATGCTTCTGCTTGCCACCTCCCCTGGTGGGTGCATTTCCTCTACTTCCTGATCAGCGGCCTCCTCTGGATCCTGCCGGCCATGGCGATCATCAAATGGATGGCCGGGCCGAAACCGTGACCGGTTTTACCGACGATTAACCAGAGGCAGCGGTTTCGCAGGGCTCACGTCCATCGGTAAACCGATTTTTCGTCCCCTCCCCTATGTTGCCGGCCAAACGGCATCAGCGGGCAAAGCCATGCAGCAGCGGAAAATCCAGCACGAAGAGCAGACCGAGTATGTGGTTCTCCCCGGAACCGATGATCGAGCGATCCGGTTTTCCGAACTCACCCTCGTTGCGACCAACGACCTTCGCTCCGTGGAGGCCGAGTGGCGACGCCTCGAAAGCCTGGGCAAGAACTCATTGCATCAGGGTTTCGACTGGTGCCTCGCCTGGGCCCAGGCGCATCGCAGCGAACTTGCGATCGTTCAAGGCCTCATCGATGGCCGCACGCTTTTCATCCTGCCCCTCGAAATCGTATCGGAACACCGCGCGCGGATCGCCCGCCTGCTCGGCCATCGGTTCAACAACATCAACACCGGCCTCTTCGATGCCGAACTCGCCGCACCCGATGCGGAGGAATTGCAGAATTTCGCCTATGCCGTGAAGCTCGTGCTCCGCGACAAGGCCGACCTCGTCGTCCTGGACAATATCCCGCTCGTCTGGCGCGGCATCCGGCATCCGCTTGTCGGCCTTGCCTCGATCGAGAACCAGAACCATTCCTTCCAGCTGCCGCTCTTTCAAAATTTCGAGGCGACGCTTGCCCAGTTGAATGCCAAGAGCCGCCGCAAGAAGTTCCGCTCGCAGAGCCGCAAGATCGAGGCGATCGGCGGTTACGATCATTTCGCCCCGACCGATCCCGCCGAAAAACACGCCCTGCTCGATATCTTCTTCCGCCAGAAAGGCGAGCGCCTGAGACTGTTCGGCCTGCCGGACGTCTTTCAGCTGCCCGGCATCCAGGATTTCTTCCACCGTCTCATGGATGTTCCGGCCAAGGGAACCGATACGCCGCTGGTGCTGCACGCCATCCGGCTGCGCGGCGAACACGAGGGCATATCGCGGCGATTGCCGGCCTGTCGCGCAAGGGCGATCATGTCATCTGCCAGTTCAGTTCGATCGACGAGACGATCTGCCCGGAGGCAAGCCCCGGCGAACTTCTGTTCTGGCTGATGATCGAGCAATCCTGCCGGGAGGGAGCTTCGGTGTTCGATTTCGGCGTCGGCGACCAGCCCTACAAGCGCAACTGGTGCACCCAGGAAACGGTCCAGCACGATATCCTGATACCGCTGACCTGGAAGGGCTCGCTGATCCGGCCGCTACTGATCGGGGTGACCAGGGCGAAGGCGGCGATCAAGCGCAATCCGCATCTCTATGCGATGGCGCAGCGCTGGCGGTCCCGCCGATGCCCGAAGGCGTCGGAAGCTCCCGCCTCCGACGCGGAGTGATCCATCAGGCAGCGCGGCGCTTGCCAGGGCGCGGCGAACGCCGGTCGCCGGCCTCAGTCATGACCAGCAGGTTGCTGTAGCCGGCCGCTTCGAAATCGGTCACCAGTTCGGCGACCTCTTCATCCTTGAAGCCCGGGACTGACAGGACGATCTCTGCCGTCGCGTTGCGCGTCAGCCGCGAGATGCCGGCGATCTCGGCCGGGCCGCATTCGATCAGCACCAGGTCATAGGCATCGGCCAGCGCATCGATGATCATCGACAGACGGTCGGCACCGCGCATGGCGCGGGCTGGATCCGAAGCACCGTGCGGAATGACATGCGCGTCGGAAAGCCGGTCCGGATGGATCGCATCGCCGAAGGCGGTTTCGCCGCAGAGAAGATCGGTAATGCCTGGAAGTTTCGGATTTTCCGCCATCAGCTCGGTTGGAGTGGCCGAACCGGTCATATCGACCAGCACGACGGTGCGGCCGCGCTCGGCGAGGCTCGCGTGCGAGCATGACGGTCGCGGTCGAGCCCTTGTCTCCGCCAGGTGAAATGCCGATCGCGACGGGGACATCGTGGCGCTGCAGGTAGTGCGCGACGGAGCCGATCGTGAAGCCGCGGTCGTCGGCCTCTGCCGCGACGTCCTCTTCTTCGCTTTCTTTCTCGGAAAGCGACTGTTCGGCAATCTTGGCATAGGCGAGCGCTGCCGCGTTCTTCGGGTTTTCACGGGCGGGTTCCGGCCGGTCGAAACGGGCGGCCTCCGCCTGCATCTGATGGACCGGCAGCGGAGCAGCAGCAGGAGCAGATGCGGCAGGCGCCGGCATAGTCTCGTCCTCGATCTCACGAACGCCGGACGGGCGCAGCGCGCGGCCGGAGAAGAGCTCGATGACGATGACGATCAGGCAACCGAAAATAAAGGTCGCGAGCGAGACGACGATGACGATCGGGATGATTTTCGGGAAATAGGGCTCGGACGGTTCGACCGCCTTCGAGACGACGCGAGCGTCGGCCGGGCTCGAATTGCCCTCGAGGCGGGAGGTCGCCTCGCGGTAACGGGCAAGATAGGTTTCGAGGAGCGGCGCTGGGCGGCGGCTTCGCGTTCCAGCGCGCGCAGGCCCACTTCCTCTTCGCCCGCCTTGGCGGAATCCGCCTTCAAGCCGTTGAGTGGCCCATCAACTGGCGTTCGCGGATGCGCGACATTTCGGCTTCGTTGTCGAGGCTCGCGAGGATCTTCTTGGTCTCGCTCTCGATCTGCAGGCGGATGCCGGAGAGCTGACCGCGCAGACCTTTCAGCCGCGGATGGCCTTCGAGCAGCGAGGTCGAGGAGTCGGAGATCTGTGCCTGCAGATTGGCTTCCGCTTCCTTCAGCCGCTGGATGACCTGGGAGCCGACGACATCGCTCAGCGTATCGGAGGAGCGGCCGGCCTTCAGCGCCGCGCGGACGTTTTCGGCGCGTGCCTCGGCATTCGCCCGCTCGCCGCGGACACGGGCAAGTTCGGTCGAAATGTCGTTCAGCTGCTGGGTCGAGAAGCTGTTGGTCTCGGTGGTCTGGAACAGGCCGTTGGAGGAACGGTAATCCGCCACCTTCTTCTCCGCCTCCTTGACCTTCTGGGTCAGGTTGGCGATTTCCGGCTGCAGCCATTTGGCGGTTTCGGAATGGGTATCGAGCTTGGCGCCGCTCTGGAGCTGAAGATAGGCCTGCGCCATCCGGTTCGGGATATCGGCTGCGAGCTTCGGATCGCGCGAGGAAAATTCGATGGCGATGACGCGTGAATTCTCCACCGCGTAGACATTCAGCTTGTCGCGGAATTCCTGGATGACCCGGTCTTCCGGGTCGAGCTTCATCGGATCCTGCTTCAGGCCGATCAGGACCAGGGGATCGGGCAGGAAGGACTGCGCGGCCGGATCGAATTCCTTGAGCTTGGCGAGGTTGAGATCGCGGGCGACGCGCTTGATGAGATCGGTCGATTGCAGCAGCTGCGCCTGGCTGGTGATGTTGAGCGAGTCGAGCAGCGGATCGTTGGCCTGGGCCGCTGCGTCCCCTCCCGAGAGGTTGGGTGAGCGGGATTCGATCAGCAGCCGCGTCTCACTCTTGTAGCTGGGCTTCATCAGGCTGGTGCCGACCAGTGCTACCGCCGCAGCGACGATCGTGGCGCCCAAAATCCTGGCCTTGCGTTCCCAGACCGCAGAGATGATCCGCCCGAGATCGATATCCACGTCCTGATTGCCACCGTTTACGCCTGACATGATACGCTCCACTGATCGGTTTCGGCGAAGAGTAAAGGATCATGGTAACGCGAGAGTTAATGGCCAAGTACAGCCGTTGAGACTTCAAGAAAATCCCAAAATCCGCAGCCTCTTTACCGGGCATTAACCCTAACGGATCGATAACGGCGACAGATGCTATGAACAGCCGGAGCCTCGAACGCGGAAATGTCCTTCGCCCCCTTCAAAAGCGTGATGGCCAAACACGTGGCTGCGCTCGCCCTTGCGGCGACTGCGCTTGCCGGCTGCACCAGCTATGCACCCGCTCCGAAGAGCTTTCAGGAAGCGACCATCCAGCCCTACCGGCTCGATAGCGGCGACCGTATTCGCGTCAGCGTCTTCGAACAGCCGGGCCTCACCAATACCTATACGGTCGATCAGGCCGGCTACATCGCCTTCCCGCTGATCGGCCAGGTGGCGGCCCGCGGCCAGACGCTGCCGGCGCTCGAAGGTTCGATCGCCTCGCGCCTGAAGCAGGGCTATCTGCGCGATCCGGACGTCACGGCCGAGATCGACCGCTACCGTCCCATCTTCGTGATGGGCGAAGTCGGCCGGCCGGGACAATATTCCTATGTGCCGGGGATGACCGCCCAGAACGCCATCGCGATCGCCGGCGGCTTCACCTCCCGCGGCAACCAGCGCGACATCGACGTCACCCGCAAGATCAACGGCCAGGTGCTCACCGGCCGTACCGTCATCTCTTCCACGGTGCTTGCCGGCGACACCATCTATGTCCGCGAGCGGCTGTTCTGACCGGTCCATGGCTGAGAGCCCTCCCTTGCGGATTCTCCACTGCTTCAGGTCGCCCGTGGGCGGGATCTTCCGCCATGTGCGCGACCTCGTCGAGGAGCATCGGGCAGCCGGCCACGAGGTCGGCATCCTATGCGACAGCTCGACCGGCGGAGCCCATGAGGATCGCCTCTTCGACAGCATTCGGCCGCAGCTTTCGCTCGGTCTCACCCGCATTCCGATGCGGCGCGCCATCGCTCCTTCCGATTTCGGGGCGATCTACAGGAGTTATAAACATATCAAGAGCTTGCAGCCGGACATATTGCACGGGCACGGCGCCAAGGGTGGCGCCATCGCCCGGCTGATCGGCTCAGCCCTGCGGGTCAACAGGTATCGCGTAGCCCGCCTCTATTCGCCGCATGGCGGCAGCCTCCACTTCAGCCGGTCGAGCCTTTCCGGCCAGGCCGTGCTGCGGCTCGAACGTTTCCAGGAGCATTTCGGCGACGCCCTGGTGTTCGTCTGCGATTACGAACGGCGCACCTACGAGGCCAAAGTCGGCAAGCCGCGCAAGGTCTCCCGCGTCATCTACAACGGCATCAAGGATGCCGAGTTCGAGACGATCGGCACCGACCCGGCCGCACCGCATTTCCTCTATATCGGCATGTTGCGCGACCTCAAGGGGCCGGATGTGTTCATCGACGCCTTCGCTCGTACCGAGAGGGCGATCGGCCACCCGCTTTCGGCGCTGATGGTCGGCGACGGCCCGGATCGCGACCGCTACGAGGCGATGATGGCCGAGCGCGGGCTTGGCCGCCGTATCCAGATGCGGCCGGCCATGCCGGCGCGCGACGCGTTTGCCATGGCAAAGATCGTCGTCGTCCCCTCCCGCGCGGAAGCCATGCCCTATATCGTGCTCGAGGCGCTGGCGGCCGGCAAACCGGTGATCGCGTCGCGGGTCGGCGGCATTCCGGAAGTGCTCGGCGACACAAGTGCAGCCCTTGCCACGCCTGGCGACGCCGAGGATCTCGCCCGCGTCATGACCGAGGCGGTCACCACGCCCGGCTGGCAGGACGCGGTGATGCCGAAACCGGAGGCCTTCAAGGCGGTATTTTCCGCTTCGGTCATGGCCCGTGAAATGCTGAGCCTGTATCAAGATCTGACAGGTTCAAGACCTGATTCAGGCCGCGGCTAAAGGCTTCCTTCACCTCTTTTTGCTAACCCTTTCCCATATCTTCCTGAGCCGACGGGCCGGGAAGGCCAAAGGGATCGGTCCATGAACCAGCCGAACAAGTCCGAGCAGTTCGATGTCGAAAGCCTTCGCAAGAAGGTTTCGGAACTCCGCGCCGCCGACGAAAAACACGATCCGGCCAATGCCACCGTGCTCAATCCGTTTGCCCGCCAGATCGCCGAGCAATTCCGCAACGACAGCTATTCGCCGACGATGCTGATCGGCCAGTTCCGGCTGTTCGAGTTGCTGGCGCTGCTCTCGATCGGCCTCGGCGTCGGAGCGCTTTTCTCGCCGATCGATCTCACCGGCTTTTTCGCCCGCTTCGCGCTCGTCGCCTGGGGCTCGACGCTCACCGTTCTGCTTCTGCAGGTAGCCGACACCTACCAGATCCCGTCGCTGCGCGGCGCCACGCGCACCGCCAGACGCGTCTTCGTCGGCTGGACGATCGGTTTTCTGCTGACCGCATCCACCCTTTACCTCGTCGAACCCACCCCTATCCGCTTGCCGGTCTTTGCGCCTGGTTCGTCACCGGGGCCGCCTTCCTCTTCCTCGAACGGCAGCTCACCGCCTTCGTCATCCGCCACTGGGGACGCAACGGCGTGATGGAACGCCGCGCCATCATCGTCGGCGGCGGCGAACCGGCAAAGCAGCTTGTCCGCCACCGAGCAGCAGCCCGACAACGATATCCGCATCTGCGGCATTTTCGACGACCGCAACAGCGACCGCTCGCCGACCGTCGTCGCGGGCTACCCGAAGCTCGGGACCTTCGCGGAACTCATCGAATTCGCCCGCCTTGCCCGCATCGACATGCTGATCATCGCGCTGCCCGCCAGTGCCGAGGCCCGAATCCTGCAGCTCCTGCGCAAGCTCTGGGTGCTGCCGGTCGATATCCGTCTCGCCGCCCATGCGAACCGCCTGCGCTTCCGCCCGCGCTCCTATTCGCATGTGGGCGCGGTGCCGATGTTCGACATTTTCGACAAGCCGATCCGCGACTGGGACTCGGTCGCCAAGCGCGTCTTCGACATCGTCTTTTCGGTGGTCGGCATCCTGCTGACATGGCCGATCATGCTCGCCGCGGCAATCGCCGTCAAAGCGACCTCGAAGGGGCCGATCCTGTTCCGCCAGAAGCGCCACGGCTTCAACAACGAGATCATCGACGTCCTGAAGTTCCGCTCGATGTACACCGATCTCGGCGACCAGACTGCCGTCAAGGCCGTCACCAAGGGCGATCCGCGCGTCACCCCGGTCGGCCGCTTCCTGCGCAAATCCTCGATCGACGAGCTGCCGCAGCTGTTCAACGTGCTGCGCGGCCAGCTTTCCCTCGTCGGCCCGCGCCCGCATGCAGTCCTCGCCCAGACGGGCACGCGCAAATATGTCGATGTGGTCGAGAGCTATTTCGCCCGCCACCGCGTCAAGCCCGGCGTCACCGGCTGGGCCCAGATCAACGGACTGCGCGGCGAGCTCGACAGCGACGAAAAGATCCGCGCCCGAACTGCCTATGACCTCGACTATATCGAGAACTGGTCACTGCTTTTCGACCTGAAGATCCTGTTCCTGACGCCGATCCGGCTGCTCAACACGGACAACGCCTATTGAGCACGCTCGACTATAGCCGCCCCCGCAGCCACCCTCAACATTTCGACAGCCGGCTTGCTGCGCTCCGGCTTGCCGGCAGCGGCCTCGTCGCCTTCGGCGTCTTCCTGTCGGGTTTCGTCATTTCGGAACCGGCACCCTACGAACTGATCATGGTGGTGCAGATCGCCATCTGGTTCCTGCTGGGACTGAGGATATCGCGCACCGTCGCACCCTTGCTGGTCATGATGCTGACCTTCAATATCGGCGGCCTGTTCACCATGCTGATCATGAAGAACATGAGCGAAGCGCCGATGTATTTCGCCGTCTCGGGCTTCCTGGCACTGAGCGCGGTCTTTTACGCAGCGATCATCGAGGATGACCATCGGCGCCTGAACCTGATCTTCAAGGCCTGGGTGGCGGCAGCGATCATCACCTCGCTGCTCGGCGTGCTCGGTTATTTCAACGCCTTCCCGGGCTCGCATGTGTTCACGCGCTACAATCGCGCCATGGGCGCCTTCCAGGATCCGAACGTCTTCGGTCCCTATCTCGTAGCCCCCTCCTCTACCTCCTCTACCGGATGCTGACCGGACCGCTGATAAGGGCGCCGCTGCTGATCGGCGGCATCCTCATCCTGGCGCTCGGCATCTTCCTTTCCTTCTCGCGCGCCGCCTGGGGCCTCCTGGTGTTCGCCGGCATCGCGCTGGTCATCGTCATGCTGCTCAAGGAGCGCACCACCGCCTTCCGGTTCAAGATCCTGGCGATTGCCGGAGGTGCTGCGATCTTCCTCGTTCTCGCGTTGGCGATCGCGCTGCAGTTCCCGCAGGTCTCCGACCTGTTCACGAACCGCGCCAAGCTGGTGCAGGAATATGACGGCGCCCGCCTTGGCCGCTTCGAGCGCCACAAGATCGGTTTCCTGATGGCCATGGAGCGGCCGCTGGGGCTTGGCCCGATGGCCTTCGGCAAGATCTTCGGCGAAGACGAGCACAATATCTGGCTGAAGACGCTAACAACCTACGGCTGGCTCGGTGCGATCACCTACCAGATCATGATCTGGTCGGCGCTGTGGTTCGGCTTCCGCTACATGCTGCGCGAACGCCCGTGGCAGGCCTATCTGATGGTCGCCTGGGTGATGATCCTTGGTCATGCGATCATCGGCAACGTCATCGACACCGACCACTGGCGGCATTTCTATCTGCTGCTCGGGATTATCTGGGGCTGCATGGCACTGGAGCATCGTTTCATCCGGTCGCAGCGGAGATCTCCCACGCCTCGCGCTACCACGGCTTGACTTTGGGGCTCAACGCTCCAAGTTTTTCATCATGCTGACCGTTTCTCAACTCCGCGCCGCGCGCGCCATGACCGGAATGACGGTGGACGAGCTTTCCGCCATCTCCGGGCTTTCCAGATCCGCCATCGAAGAGGCCGAAGCATCGAAGGTCTTCGCCGATGCGGAGGTCACGGAACGCCTGCGTTCGATCTTCGAATCGAAAGGCGTGCTTTTCCTCGGCGCGGGTGCAGACGATGCCGGTGCAGGTCCCGGCTTGCGGATGCGCCAGCAGTTCCACGACGAGGGCATCCGGCCTCAAAACCTCAATGCCGCAAACGACGACTGAAATCGCTGCGACGCGGGAACTCTTTGAGTTTTAACGCGTTTCCCCGCCGCTTACACTATGCAGGGGTTATGCATGACACGCACCAACAATCTCTATCTCATCATCGGTGCATTGGTGGTGATCGTCGTCGGGCTAGGGTTCTACGTCTATCGTGAAGAAAGCAAGCCGAAGGGTATCGAGCTCAGCATCGGCCAGAACGGTATAAAAGTCCAAGAAAAGTGAGGGTTAATTAGAGGATACTTTCTTAACGATAAAAGCCCAGACTTGGTTGAAACAAAAATTCACCAAGTGAATTTAGGTTTAAATAAGAAAGAAGAGGGGGTATCGATGACCACACGCATGAATCCCGATGACGTCGATAGTAAAGGCTTCAAGAAAGTCTGGAGCGTCGCCGAATTCGCCAAGCGTTACCGCCTTGATCGTGAGGAAGAAGCCCGCCTGCTGAAACTTCTTGGGCCGTTTGCGTCGCAGCAGGAACTGCTGATGAACGCCAGCCGGGCGCCACGCTTCCGCTAGACATATACGCCATTGGGCAATTCAGCTTTTGCCTCTCTTCGTGCCGAAGTTCCGAGCATATGTAACCTTTGATTTTAACTTCAAATGTTCTGTCAAGGAACCTTTGCTCCCTCTTCTAGTTGGTCTTTGGTGAACCCATTGGCGCCCAAGCGGTAAAACCGCTGCGCAGAAGGAGGAAACCATGATGAGACTGATTTCGAGTACCGGGCTTGCCGTTGCCCTCTCGCTGGGCGCGATCGGCGCCTTCTCCACGTCCGCTACCGCACAGGATATCGAACTCCGCCTGGGGCCGGATGGCCCACGGCCGGTGATCCGCGACCGGGACCGGGACCGGGACCGCGGCTATGATCGTCGCGGCTGCAGCCCAGGCGAAGCGCGTGCCGCCGCGCGTGACGAAGGGTTCCGCGATGCCCAGGTAGTGCGCGTGACCAGCCGCAGCGTTGTCGTCGAGGGCCTTACCCGCAACGGAACCGACCGCATCACGTTCGCCAACCGCCCCGGCTGTCCGGAAATCTGAGCTTTCCGCACCTGCCTGATCGATCGAGAGCCCTGCCCGCCGGCGGGGCTTTTTCGTCGTGGATTGGTTAACGCCGATGCCGAAAATTAAGAACAAATGTTAATTTTCGTATTTATCGTAAACAAATTGGCAAGGAGTTGAGGCCAGATTTGCCCTCGTACGACGGATTTGGTGTTCCTTCAGATGGAAGAAACCGAGTGGCATGACGCCGGACCGACGTGCCGGTAAATTCAGCCCGGAATGTCCCTTTCAGTCATCAGCCATTCAAGGGGCACCTCAATGACCAGCATTCTTACCAACATTGCAGCCATGTCTGCACTCCAGACCCTGCGCGGTCTCGCGACCGATATGGAATCCACGCAGAGCCGTGTTTCCTCCGGTCTGCGCGTCGGCACCGCTTCCGACAACGCAGCTTACTGGTCGATCGCGACCACCATGCGTTCCGACAACGGCGCACTCTCGGCAGTCCAGGACGCCCTCGGCCTCGGCGCCGCCAAAGTCGATACCGCCTATTCCGCCATGGAATCGGCCATCGACGTCGTCAAGGAAATCAAGAACAAGCTGGTTGCAGCTTCCGAACCGGGCGTCGACAAGTCGAAGGTCCAGGAAGAAATCACCCAGCTGCAGAGCCAGCTGAAGAGCATCGCTTCTTCCGCTTCGTTCTCCGGCGAAAACTGGCTGCAGGCTGAAATCGGCGGTTCGCAGAGCGCCACCACCGGCATCATCTATGCCTCCAGCGAACTCAGCAAGCAGCTCGTCGGTTCGTTCGTGCGTGACGCCGATGGCAATGTTGCGGTCAAGACCATCAACGTCGTCCTCGACGAAACGAACGTCCTGTTCGACTTGAGCGGCGGCCATGGCGGCCTTCTCGACAGCAACGCCCTCAACGGCTTCCGCGCCATCAACTACGACGACGGTACCACCAACCAGAAGCAATATTTCGGCAAGGTCAACACGTCTGGCTACTACGCGACCAACGCTCAGTGGAAGGATATCGGCGGCGGCGTGTTCATGAAGGGCGACACCAACGGCGTCTTCTCTTCGGGCTCCAACGGCACCTACATGATCAAGGTCGGCGGCGCTTACATCGACGCGATCTACACCACCAAGGGTTACGACTTCTCGGCTGGTGCGACGGCAACTGCCGGTATCAAGTACGGAACGGACGTCTCGGTTTCCGACCTCGACATCACCAAGCTCGAAGACTACCGCGACTCCAGCGGGGTCAGCTATCTCGGTCTCGGGACCAAAGCCAGCGATGAGGACATCATGGCGGCACTGACCTCGTTCGTCGATGGCCAGCTGGAATCGATGGCGAGTGGCGCCGCGAAGCTCGGTGCCGTGGCGAAGCGTCTCGAGTTGCAGACGGACTTCGTGTCGAAGCTGACCGACTCGATCGACAAGGGCGTTGGCAGACTGGTGGATGCGGACATGAACGAGGAATCGACCAGGCTCAAGGCACTGCAGACCCAGCAGCAGCTGGCGATCCAGTCGCTCTCGATCGCGAACTCCGACTCGCAGAACATCCTGACGCTCTTCCGCTAATCGAAACGAGGGAATGGCGCGGCGGCTGACCACGCCACGCACCTCCAAAGGGCCGCGTCCGATTTCGGGCGCGGCTTTTTCATTTTCCCGCCCCCAATGATCTGCCGTCGTTCCGTTTCGAAAACACGCGAGCATCGTTGCGGGAAAGGCCGGGATGGCCGAACGGCGTGGCCACATTCCGCGCGACTTTCAGGAATCTTCCTGCACCACTGCGCGCATTCCGGCCCGATCGTTCTCTTTTTCTTCCGAACAACGGATTTTGAGCTTGCGCCGCGAAAGCGGAGCGACTAGGGAAAACATGCTCATTGAGCAGGTCGGGGCGTAGCGCAGCCCGGTAGCGCACTTGACTGGGGGTCAAGGGGTCGTCGGTTCAAATCCGGCCGCCCCGACCAATTAAATCCCCTTGAAATCTCAGTCAGATCAAAAGCCTTTTTCGAAAGCCGGGATATTCCCCACGCGATTACCCACCCCACCGAATCTCGGCGGGGCGGGTGAAGTTTGCATCCTGTTTTGCACGGATCTCAGTAGGGCGAATAGCACTGCTGGCGCGGGCCGTAATAGGGCTGGAACGTATTGTCATAAGCCCTGTAGGACCGGTAGCGGGCATAGCACCAGCTGACGTGCGAATTGCCGCCGCCGACATAACGCCGGGGTGCATAGCGCGGTGCGTATCTGGGTGCATAGCGCGGCTGAGCCAGCGCTCCGCCGATGATCGCGCCAAGCGCAAGCCCTCCGATGATCGCACCGGCATCCGGGCCGCGGCGATGGCGGCGATAATAGCGGTCGCCATCATAACGGTCACGGTAATAGCGGCGGCCTTCCCAGCCTCCGCGGTCCCAGCGGTCACGATCGCGCCAGTATTGCACCTGCTGGACATCCTGGGATGTCTCGATCCTGGGGGCGCTGACGGACGGGAATGCCTGGGCGGGGGCGATGCCGCTAAAAGCCGTAATCAGGGATAAGACGGCGACGGCGAGCTTTTTCTTCATAATTCACCTCCTCTGATTTCATCATGAAGAAATGATCCTCCATTTCTCCTGAACCAGAGGTGAATGGTAAATTTTTCTTAACGTTCCCGCGAGTTGTATTAACGAACCTGATCCAGGAGGCGCTTGCACTCGAGAAGATCGAACAGCGCTTCCTGCAACAGGGCGCGATCTTCCTTGCCGATGCTGGATTTGCCGATCGACACTTCCATGTCGTCCTCGTGGGAGCCGCCGAAACCGAAGAAACGCCCGCTTGGCTTTACCTTCGGGCGGCCGACGATCTGGTCCTCTTCGGCTGTGCTGATCTTTGGCTCGACCTGCTTTTCGCTGTTTGCCGCCATGATCGCTTCCATCGTGGCGAGGTCGCCGGACGCGATCGCCGAGACGAACTTGTTGCCGTTCGTCTTCAGAAGCTTCTGCACGCCTTTTATGGTGTAACCATGATCATAGAGCAGGTGGCGGATGCCCTTCAGGAGATCGACGTCCTCGGGACGATAATAACGCCGCCCGCCGCCACGCTTCATCGGCCGGATCTGCGGGAAACGCGTTTCCCAGAAGCGCAGCACATGCTGCGGCAGATCGAGGTCGTCGGCGACCTCGCTGATCGTACGAAAGGCGTCCGGGCTCTTCTCCAAGGTCACACTCCAAACGGCAGGCTGCCCATGCCCCAAGGGCAGACTCATAGCCTCCGATACATGCGCGAATTATGCGCCGAATCGGACATATCTCAACGGTTTAAGCCGCGAGATTCAATCATGTTCACAGGATTGCGGAAAGGTGGCGGTTCTTCAGGCGACCGGGCTGGCCGGCTTCAGTTTCGCCTTGCGCGCGGTGTGCGCCTTGAGGATACGGCTCTTCAGTACGTTCGAGGCCTTGAACGTCATCACCCGGCGCGGGGAGATCGGTACTTCCTCGCCGGTCTTCGGATTGCGGCCGATGCGCTCGTTCTTGGAACGCACCTGGAAGGTCGCGAAGGAGGAGAGCTTGACCACCTCGCCCCTGACGATCGCATTGCAAATTTCATCGATGACCGTCTCGACGAGCTCGGCCGATTCCGTCCGCGAAAGTCCGACCTTGCGGAAAACCGATTCCGCCAGATCCGCGCGTGTTACTGTCTTGCCGGCCATGATCCCCGCCCAATTTTCGAAATTGATCTTATCAAAGCCGATAGAGAGTATTTTGCTTGAGCGCGAGGGTCAAGCGCCTGTGCTCAATCGCTTATTTACGTTTCGGCCTATCATTGCCGCCCTACCAGCGGACCAGCAACGCGCCCCAGGTAAAACCGCCACCCATGGCTTCAAGCATCACCAGATCACCCTTCTTGATGCGCCCGTCGGAGGCAGCAACCGAAAGTGCCAAAGGAATCGATGCAGCAGAGGTGTTACCATGCAGATCGACGGTCACGACGACCTTTTCTGACGGAATGCCGAGTTTTTCGCGGACCCGTCGATGATGCGGCGGTTGGCCTGGTGCGGGACGAGCCAGTCGAGATCGTCCGCCGTCGTGCCGGTCGCGGCAAACGCGCTGTCGATCACGTCGGTGATCATGCCGACCGCATGTTTGAAGACCTCGCGGCCCTCCATGCGCAGATGCCCGACCGTGCCCGTCGAGGACGGGCCGCCATCGACATAGAGCTTGTCCTTGTGCGAGCCGTCGGAGCGCAAATGGGCGGTCAGAACGCCACGATCGGCGATCGTCCCCTCGCCTTCCGCCGCTTCTAGCACCAGGGCGCCGGCGCCGTCGCCGAAGAGCACGCAGGTGGTGCGGTCCTTCCAGTCGAGAATGCGGGAAAAGGTCTCGGCGCCGATGACCAGCACGCGCTTTGCCATGCCGCCGCGGATATGCAGGTCGGCCGTCGCCATCGCATACACGAAGCCGGTGCAGACCGCCTGCAGGTCGAACGCATAACCATGGGTCATGCCCAGCCGGTTCTGGATATTGACGGCGGTCGCCGGAAAGGTGTTGTCCGGCGTCGAGGTGGCGACCAGCACCAGATCGATGTCATCCGGCGTCAATCCGGCATTGTCTAGCGCCGCGCGCGCCGCCTGCTCGCCGAGGGAAGCGGTCGTCTCGCCCTCGCCGGCAATGTAGCGCTGACGAATGCCCGTGCGCTGCACGATCCATTCGTCGGAGGTCTCGACGGTGTCTTCCAACTCGCGATTGGTCACTACCCGCTTCGGGAGCGCTGCCCCGTAACCGCGAACCACTGAACGGATCATTCTTAACTCACATCCTGTCGTCATGCCGCTTCGGGGCCAGCCGGCGGCTGGCGACGGGCATGGTAAATTGCCAGATCCTGCCGGATCTTCGCGTTGAGATCATTGCGTGCCATGTCATAACCGACATCGATCGCCGCAGCAAAACCGTCGGCATTGGCGCTGCCATGGCTCTTGATGACGATGCCGTTCAAGCCCAGGAAAACGCCGCCATTGACCTTGTTCGGATCCATTTTCTCACGCAGCCTGTCGAAGGCGGGCTTGGCGAGAAGGTAGCCGATCCTGGCCAAGAGCGTGCGCGACATCGATTCGCGCAGCAGCGTGGCGATCTGCCGGGCCGTGCCCTCCGCCGCCTTCAGGGCGATATTGCCGGTGAAACCTTCGGTCACCACCACATCGACCGTGCCCTTGCCGATATCGTCGCCTTCGACGAAACCGTGATAGGCGATCGTCGGGAGATTGGCCTCGCGGATCAACCGCCCGGCTTCCTTGACTTCTTCTTGGCCCTTCACTTCTTCGACGCCGACGTTCAGAAGCCCAACGGTTGGCCGGTCCACTTCGAACAGGGACCGTGCCATGGCGCCGCCCATGATCGCAAAATCGAGAAGCTGCTGGGCGTCGGCACCGATCGTCGCGCCGATATCGAGGACGATGCTTTCGCCCTTGAGGGTGGGCCAGATGCCGGCAATCGCCGGGCGTTCGATATTGGCCATGGTGCGCAGACAGAACTTCGCCATGGCCATCAGGGCACCGGTATTGCCGGCGGAAACGGTCACATCCGCCTCGCCCAGCTTCACCGCCTCGATCGATCGCCACATGGTCGAGATATAACGGCCGCGGCGCAGGGCTGCGCTCGGCTTCTCCTCCATGCTGACGGCGAGTTCGCATTCGTGGAAGACGGATTTATCCCTAAGCTTTGGATATTTCGCCAGAACCGGCTCGCACTGAGCCTTCAGACCATAGATGAGGAAGGTCACGTCCGGGTGGCGTTCCAACGCCTTGGCGGCACCGGCAATGACGACCTCGGGACCAAAATCGCCGCCCATGGCATCGATAGAAATTCTGATCACGCGTCCCTGATCCTTATCTTCGCCGAACGCACCACCCGTGTGGATCATGCGCCAGTTCTCACGTCTCCAACGGCCCGTCGCTCCTCATGCGGGGCGGTGTCGGCGAATTC
The DNA here is from genome assembly GCA_045291535.1 of Neorhizobium sp. EC2-8. Lineage (GTDB taxonomy): Bacteria > Pseudomonadota > Alphaproteobacteria > Rhizobiales > Rhizobiaceae > Neorhizobium. Next base: position 1,684,025 of record CP147996.1, read on the forward strand.
GTGGCCAAAATATAGTTTTTGCTGCCGCTTACAACCCGTCCTCAATCCTTTTTCCAGTCCTTAAGGACGGCAAAGGGATTGGGGCGTCCGGACTTTTCGTCCGCATCGCCTTCCAGGTGATCGGCAAACTCGGCGCCCGGTTCCCGCGGATAGGGATCGATCGCAAGGGCTGCGAATTCGGCGACCACCTCACCCACATCGATCGTATCGCCGACAAACATTTCGGGAAGATCGGGCCCCTCGGGATCAAGCACCATCTCCGCCGTATCGCTGGTGACGATCCGCGCGAGCTTCGATCCTTCTGGCACGAAGATCTGCTCGAATTCTTCATCTATCTTCGAGGCGACCGGCTCGAGCGTAACGACGGAGGACTGGACGATATCGGCTTCGACGCGGCCCTTGACGCGGACGCCGTCCTTCTTCCAGCGGGCGATCTGCAGCTCGGCTTTCAGCGAGCCGACCGAGACGACCTGCCACAGCTTTGCAAGGCCCTCGAGTTCGCGTACATCGGCTTCGAGCTTCACCGTCACCGCATTGGCGGAAATATTCCCGACCTTGACGGGATAGGAAAAGGAGGCTTTCCGCCTCCGCTATTGTCATTGTTCATGGAACCTCACTCTTCTCGCGGCAACGGGCCCGGCATGGGCAGAACCGCGTGCCCGCGGGAAATCTCATCTTCGGAAATGCCGGCGAGCGCCGCCTCCGCTGATATCATCCAGTCCGCCAGCCCTCGCATTGCGGGCGCATCCTCCGCCTTGGGATAGATATTCCGCCGGAGCGCTGTGGCAAGCGCCTCGCCATCCTTGCCTTCGAGGGCGGCGGCATAGGTCTCCACCCGGCCGTAGAACATGCCTGCCAGCTTTTTCATGCGCTTCGGCACGCTCTGGTCGCCGATGCCGAGTTCGCGGATCGAATGGTCGATATCCTGGAAAAAGGCATCGACGATCTCCTGGGCCAGTTCCTGGCCGCTCGAATCGGATTTCGCCGTCCGCCGGAAGAACAGGATCATCACGATCGAAAGCATCTCGAAACGGCCCATGACCGTGTCCGGGACGTCCAGATCGCTATAGAAGAACGGAACGCGCGCCATCGACGTCAAGGTCGAGTACTGGCGGTCAATGATCGCGTGGTTCTGGTTTTTCTTCTTGAAAAGGCCGAAGATCATCTCAATTCTCGTTATTTGCCTCCAGGAACGCCCCAGCCTGCCGCCGGCCATGTTGCATGGAAACGAAAGCTGGTTTACCGAAGCATGCACGAATTGCAATGCCGTTCCGCCGGACGAGCGAACGGGGTGGGATCTTCGCGGCCTCAACATCAGGGTCGGGATCGGTCTTATGTCCCTGAATAGCCACAATGGTAGGGTCAGCAGGGGCAGGTTGAGTTTGGGGATGCCGTTGAACAAGCGGGTTTTCGGATACGAGATGACATTCTTGAGTAAAACCGCGATGGCAGTGGTCGTCGCATCCATCACCGTCTCGGGTTGCACATCCATGCATATCGGCGACACCATGTATAACGGCTATGTGGTGGACCAGAAATCGCTGGAACTCATTCCGGTCGGGTCGAGCCGCGAGCAGGTGCTGTTGACGATGGGCACGCCCTCGACGACCGCCACCTTCGATACCGAGGTGTTCTATTACATCTCGCAGAAACGCGAGCGCGCAGCGGCCTTCATGAAGCCGAAGATCGTCGATCAGACGGTGCTCGCCATCTATTTCGACAAGGACGGCGTCGTTGCCCGCCGCGCCAACTACGCGATGCAGGACGGCAAGGTGTTCGACACGATTTCGCGCACGACGCCGACCGGCGGCCGCGACCTCACCTTCCTGCAGCAGTTGCTGTCCGGCGGCGGATCCGGTGCCGGCGGGGCAGCAGCCCGCAGCATCCTGTCGGGCTTCGGCAAATAAGCACAGGCCACGAGATACAAAAGCCCGCGAGGATCGCTCCTCGCGGGCTTTTTGTTTGGCCTGGTTCAGAGATCAGCCGGCAAGAACCGCCAGCAGCAGAAGCGCCACGATATTGGTGATCTTGATCGCCGGGTTGACGGCCGGGCCGGCGGTGTCCTTGTAGGGGTCGCCGACGGTGTCGCCGGTAACCGACGCCTTGTGGGCCTCGGACCCCTTCATGTGACGGGTGCCGTCCTTGTCGGCGAAGCCGTCTTCGAAGCTCTTCTTGGCATTGTCCCAGGCGCCGCCGCCGAGGTCATGGAGATCGCCACGAAGAGGCCGTTGACGATGACGCCGAGCAGCGATGCGCCGAGCGCCGCAAAGGCCGAGGCCTTGTCGCCGCCGGAGATCAGCAGAACGCCGAAATAGACGACGATCGGCGCCAGGACCGGCAGCAGCGAGGGAATGATCATCTCGCGGATCGCCGCCCGGGTCAGGATGTCAACGGCCCGCCCGTAATCCGGCTTTTCCGTCCCCGCCATGATGCCCGGCTTTTCGCGGAACTGCCTGCGCACTTCCTCGACGATCGAGCCCGCGGCGCGGCCGACGGCGGTCATTGCGATGCCCCCGAACAGGTAAGGGATCAGGCCGCCGAAGATGAGGCCCGCGACGACGTAAGGGTTGGAGAGGTCGAAATCGATTTCGCCGACGCCCTTGAAATACGGATACTGGGCGCTGTTGGCGACGAAATATTTCAGATCGTTCGAATAGGCGGCGAAGAGCACCAGCGCGCCGAGGCCGGCAGAACCGATCGCATAACCCTTGGTGACGGCCTTGGTCGTGTTGCCGACGGCGTCGAGCGCATCGGTCGATTTGCGCACTTCCGGCGGCAAGTGCGCCATTTCGGCGATGCCGCCGGCATTGTCGGTCACCGGGCCGAAGGCATCGAGCGCGACGATCATGCCGGCAAGACCCAGCATGGTGGTGACGGCGATGCCGGTGCCGAACAGGCCGGCGAACTGGTAGGTGGCGATGATGCCGCCGACAATGACGATTGCTGGAAGCGCTGTTGATTCCAGCGAGACCGCGAGGCCCTGGATGACGTTGGTGCCGTGGCCGGTGACCGAGGCCTGTGCGATCGAGTTCACCGGGCGCTTGTTGGTGCCGGTGTAGTATTCAGTGATGACGACGATGAGCGCCGTTACCACGAGACCCAGCAGACCGCAGATGAAGAGGTTCGTGCCGGTGATGGGCTTTCCGGCGACGGTGCCGATCGTGCCCCAGCCGATGGTCAGTGAGGTGGCGATCGCGAGGCCGACGATCGACAGAAGGCCGGTAACGATCAGGCCCTTATAAAGCGCGCCCATGATCGAGCCGTTGGAGCCGAGCTTGACGAAGAAGGTGCCGATGATCGAGGTGATGATGCAGGCGCCGCAAATCGCCAGCGGATAGACCATGACGGTTGCGAGTATCGGTGCGCCGGCGAAGAAGATCGCCGCGAGCACCATGGTGGCGACGACGGAAACCGCATAGGTTTCGAACAGGTCGGCGGCCATGCCGGCGCAATCGCCGACATTGTCGCCGACGTTGTCGGCGATGGTTGCCGGGTTGCGCGGATCGTCTTCCGGAATGCCGGCTTCCACCTTGCCGACGAGGTCGCCGCCGACATCTGCGCCCTTGGTGAAGATGCCGCCGCCGAGACGGGCGAAGATCGAGATCAGCGAAGCGCCGAAACCGAGCGAGACGAGCGCGTCGATGACTTCACGCGAGCCGCTCGGATGGCCGAGACCGGCCGTCAAAATCCAGTAATAAATCGAGACGCCGAGGAGAGCGAGGCCTGCCACCAGCATGCCAGTGATGGCGCCGGATTTGAAAGCGATGTCGAGACCGGCCGCGAGGCTTTGGGAAGAAGCCTGGGCGGTGCGCACGTTGGCGCGGACCGAGACGTGCATGCCGATGAACCCGGCGGCACCCGAAAGCACGGCACCGATGACGAAGCCGACCGCAGCGGTTCCGGACAAAAGCACCCAGGCCAGGATCGTTACGACGACGCCGACGATGGCAATGGTCATGTATTGGCGCGCCAGATAGGCCTGTGCGCCTTCACGGATATATCCGGCGATCTCCTGCATGCGGATACTGCCCTGATCGGCAGCCAGCACGGAACGCGTCGCCCAGACCGCATAAATGATCGATAGCAAACCGCACACGATCACACCCAGAATTACAGTCATTCGCTTTTCCTCTCCCTTAGCGCCGGGTGGTCCATACCCTCCGGCGATGCACGCTCCGCGACGGCGCGCATCCACGGGATGAGCAAGACCGCCGCAGCACTCCACAGTGCGCAGTCCGCACAGACGACCGCTCCCCTCCCAAGGATTCCGGGATCGTCTACGCGGACGGGAGATTGCGGTGGAGATGAATTGGCGTCAAGCCCCGAAGGGACAAGACTCTAGGCGGATTTCACGGAACGGCGTTTGAACATCAGCGCCAGCACCAGACCGAGGCAGACCAATGTCACCGGCCAGATGATCAGGTTCATGAAAGACCAGCCATAGGCGGTGAAGACCTTGCCGGAGGAGAAGGAGGACAACGCCACCGTGGTGAACAGGATGATATCGTGAAAACCCTGCACCTTGTCCGCCTCGTGCGGGCGGTAGCTGGAGGCGACGATCGCGGTCGAACCGATGAAGGCGAAGTTCCAGCCGATGCCGAGAAGCACCAGCGCGCCCCAGAAATTCCAGAGCTCGATGCCCATATGGGCGATCACCGCGCAGCCCATCAGAATCAGCAGGCCGGCGGCGACGATCTTCTCGACGCCGAAGCGGGAAATCAGCATGCCGGTGAAGAAGCTCGGCGCGAACATGGCAAGCACATGCCACTGGATGCCGAGCGTCGCCATTTCCGACGGGAACCCGCAGCCGATCACCATGGCGAGCGGCGCACCGGTCATCATGAAGGTCATCAGCGCATAGGAGGAGATGCCGCAGATCATGCCGGTGAGGAAGCGCTGGGTGACGACGATCTCGCCGAGCGAACGGGCCGGCACCGAGGTGGCAGGGCCGCCGCTCATCTGCGGCAGTTTCAGCGGCGCCAACATCACCAGCGCGATCAGATAAAGCGGAATGACGGCCACGAAGGCGCCGGCAAACAGGACCGGCGACAGCAGGTCCTTGGTCCAGATCGCCAGCTGCGGTCCCAGCACCGCCGAGACGATGCCGGCCGCGAGGATCCAGGAGATCGCCTTCGGCTTGTAGAACGACGGCGACGCGTCGGCTGCCGCGAAACGGATTTTCTGGGTGAAACCGTTGCAGAGGCCGATCAAAAGCAGGCCGATGGCGAAAAGCCAGAAGTTGGAATGGAAGAGCGCGATCGCGGCAGTGGCGGCGCCGAACGCTCCCAGGATCGCTCCCAGCATGAAGCTCGGCTTGCGGCCAAGGAACCGGGAGGCAATGGCGACCGCGACGGCGCCCGCCGCCATGCCGATGTTGAAACCGGTGAGTGGAGCTGTCGCCAGCGACTTGTCGTCCCCCAGCAGCTGGTAACCGACGAGGCCACCGAGCGAGAAAACCAGAGGCGGCGCCGAACCTAGGACGGCCTGGGCGCCGGCCAGCAGGGCGACACTGCGCCGGGCGGTTTTCATCTGTGTCTGAAGACCGTCCACCGCGCCGTCCATGCTGCCCTGCCCTAACTTCTTTTGTTTTTATTTCTTTGCTTCGCCACGTACCTGCTTGGCGATGCGGTCGAGGACGGCATTGACGATGCGCGGCTCTTCCTCGCCGAAGAAGGCGTGGGCGATCTCGACATATTCGGTGACGATAACGGCGACCGGCACGTCCTTGCGCTCGAGGATCTCGAACGTGCCCGCGCGCAGGATGGCGCGCAGCGTCGAGTCGAGACGCGACAGCGGCCAGTCTTCCTGCAGCGAAGATCGGATCAGCGGGTCGATCTTCACCTGGTCACGCACGACGCCGGCAACGATCGAGCGGAACCAGGAGGCATCGGCCTTGAGATAGGTGTCACCATCGAGTTCCTGGCCGAGACGATGGGTCTCGTATTCGGCCACGACTTCCAGCACACCGGTGCCGCCGACATCCATCTGGTAGAGCGCCTGCACGGCCGCCAGGCGGGCTGCTCCACGCTGGTTGGCCGGCTTGACCGGGTGTTCGCCTTCCTTTGCCATCAAATCAACCGCCGTTCAGCTTGTCGCGCAGCGCGATCATGGTCAGCGCGGCGCGGGCGGCAAAGCCGCCCTTGTCCTTGTCCGAACGGCGGGCGCGCGCCCAGGCCTGTTCGTCGTTCTCGCAGGTGAGAATGCCGTTGCCGATCGCCAGCGATTCCGACACGGCGAGGTCCATCAGGGCCCGCGAGGATTCGTTCGAGACGATATCGAAGTGATAGGTCTCGCCGCGGATGACCATGCCAAGCGCGACGAAGCCGTCGTAGTCGGTGCCGCCTTCTTCCGACGCATCCAGCGCCATGGCGATTGCGGGCGGGATTTCGAGCGCACCCGGAACGGTGACCACGTCATAGGTCGCCCCCGCCTCTTTCAGAGCATGAGTCGCGCCATCGAGCAGCGCATCGGACATATCGTCGTAGAAACGCGCCTCGACGACGAGGAGGTGTGGAGCGGTTTCGCGTGACATGGGTTTCACCTTCGTTCAAAAGCGGCCCAGCATGACCTCGTATCGCCTTCAAGGCGGGCCGAAAGGCATATGGGTCTCGGGCAGGTGGCGGTCAAAACACGCCCTGAGGGGAATGGCAAGCAATTTTCGCTGAACGCAGGGATGCGATCGGGAATAGCTGAACGAACGACTCGATAGATCCACCTGTCTGTGCCCCCTGGAGCCCGTCATGATCATCCCCACCATCGAGACCGAACGGCTGATCCTGCGCCCGCACCGGCTGGAGGAGTTCGAGGCCTATGCCGCCATCTGGGCCGATCCGGACGTGGTGCGCTTCATCACCGGAAGCCCGATTTCGCGCGAAAACAGCTGGAGCCGCATGCTGCGCGTCAACGGCATGTGGCATCTGCTGGGCTTCGGCTTCCTGGCGATCGAGGAGAAGGCGACCGGGCGCTTTCTCGGCGAAGCCGGTTTCCAGGACATGCGCCGGGAATTTCAGCCCTCGATCGAAGGGACGCTCGAGACTGGTTGGGCGCTCATCCCCTCCGTGCACGGCCGCGGCTACGCGACCGAAGCGGTGGGTGCGATGATCTCCTGGGGCGAGACCCATTTTCCCGGACAGCGAATGACCTGCATCATCAGCCCCGAGAACGCCGCCTCGCTGAGGGTCGCCGCAAAACTCGGATTCAAGGAATTCGCCCGTGCCGACTACCACGGCCCGATCGTGGTGCTGGCACGCGAAAACTGACCATCGGCCATTCACTTTTCCGCAAGCATGAGATGCAGAACATGGAAGGCGATTGCATTTCGGGCAATCTCACCGAGAATATCCAGAAGTTGCATGAACAGCCTGATTCCCGTTTCGACTTTCTATTTTATTAGGAAGTTGCGATATAGATGCCCCTATATCATCGAGAACCAAATGGACGCACTCGTGAAACAGCATCCTCTTCCGTCCGGCGGCCTGGAAGATCTCATATTGAAAATGTCGATGGCCCGCGGCCTCGACGAAATCATGGCGGTGGTCCGCCATTCCGCCCGCAGCCTCATCGGTGCCGATGGAGTGACGTTCGTCATTCGCGACGACGGTCAATGCTACTATGCCGACGAGGACGCGATCTCGCCGCTCTGGAAAGGCCTGCGTTTCCCCATGGAAACCTGCATTTCCGGCTGGGCGATGCATCACGCCGAGGTGGTCGTCATCGAGGACATCTACAAGGACGACCGCATCCCGCACGCCGCGTACAGCCCGACCTTCGTCAAGAGCCTCGTCATGGTGCCGGTGCGCGAGGAGGATCCGGTCGGGGCGATCGGCGCCTATTGGGCAAAGGCCGAGCGCCCCTCGGCGGAGGCCGTACGGCTTCTGCAGCGGATCGCCCACAGCGCCGCGGTCGCCATGACCAATGTGGCGCTGATCAATTCGCTGGCGGCCGCCAAGGAAGAGGCGGCACGGGCGCGCGATGCGATGATCCTTGCCATGGCCTCGCTTGCGGAAACCCGCGACCATGAGACCGGCAATCACATCCGCCGCACCCAGCATTATGTGCGCGTGCTTGCCGAGGCTCTGAGCGAATCCGAGCCCTATGCCGGGCAATTGAGCGACGACGTGATCGATCTGCTCTACAAGTCGGCGCCGCTGCACGACATCGGCAAGGTCGGCATTCCCGACAATATCCTGCTGAAACCGGGCAGGCTCGAACCGGAAGAGTTCGAGGTGATGAAGACCCATGCGGAACTGGGGCGCGCGGCGATCGCCACCGCCGAACGCTACATGGGCTCATCGACGCCCTTCCTCAGCCTCGCCAAGGAAATCGCCCACACCCATCACGAAAAGTGGAACGGCACCGGTTATCCGCAGGGCCTGCAAGGCGAAGATATTCCGATTGGCGGGCGGATCATGGCGATCGCCGACGTCTATGATGCGCTGGTCTCGGAGAGGATCTACAAACCCGCCATGCCACACAAGGATGCGGTGGACATCATCATCCGGGACAGCGGTACCCATTTCGATCCCGGCCTCGTGGAGATCTTTGCCAGGATCGCCCCGAAATTCGAGGAAATCCATCGCAACTTCGAAGACGCGGCGTGAACCGTCAGCCTTTGGCCGGGAACTCCGCGAGCCGCGCCGCGTAACGCGCCATCGTATCGACCTCGAAATTGATGAAATCGCCCGCCTTGCGGTCGCCCCAGGTGGTGATGGCGAGCGTGTGGCGGATCAGCAGAACGTCGAAATCCGTGCCCTCAACCGCGTTCACCGTCAGTGACGTGCCGTCGAGCGCGACCGAACCTTTCGGCGCGACGAAACGGGCGAGTGCTTCCGGCGCGCGAAGGCGGATGCGCACCGCCTCCCCTCGTGTTCGATGGCGAGGATTTCCGCCTTACCGTCCACATGACCGGAGACGATATGGCCGCCGAGGCTCATCGCCGATCTTCAGCGCCCGCTCCAGATTGACACGCGTGCCCTCGGTCCAGGCGGCGATCGTGGTCAGCCGCAGCGCCTCTTCCCAGGCCTCGACCTCGAACCAGCGTTCGTTGCTGCCCGCCTCCGGCAGCCTGGTGACCGTCAGGCAGACCCCACCATGGGAAATCGAGGCACCCATGTCGATGGTCTGCGGGTCGTAATTGGTGGCGATCCTGAGCTTGACGCCTTCGTCCATCGGCGTCGTTGCCGCGACCGTGCCGACATCAGTGACAATTCCGGTGAACATCAGAAATTCCTCTCATATTCGAAACAGCGGTCCGGCCCGAAGCTTTCCTCCCGGACAAGCTTAAATCCTGGCGGCATATCGGATGGCGTCAGCGGCGATTCAAGCCCGCCCTCACCGACAAGACCGGTGCCCTGGAACAGGAGGATGCGATCGACGAGGTTTGCTTCGAGGAAGGCGCTTGCAACAGTCGCACCGCCTTCCACCAGAAGCGAGGACATGCCGCGAACCGCAAGGATCGCCAGGAGGATATCGAGTTCGGTGGCGTCCATGATCTCGACGCCGACGGACTGGAGGGCCGCGACCTTCGGGGACAGTTCGCCCGCCAGCCTCGGAGCCAGATCGCCCCCTCTGCCCTGCCGGGCATCTCCCCCACGGGTGGGGAGATCGGGGATGCGCCGTCCTGCCCGGTATCCGGCGATGGCGTCACAGAAACGGGGACGGATGCCGAAAGGGACGAGTGAGCCAGCCGCTGGTCGATCTCCCTCCTTGAGGGGAGATGCCCGGCAGGGCAGAGGGGGTGTCGCCGCACTCTCGACGTGAGAAGCTAAACCGGGCGCAGCTACAGCAATTACCGGCACATCCCTCGCCGTTCGCACCAGTTTCGAATCCATTGGCAATTGCAACTGCCGGTCCAGCACGATGCGGACGGGAGAGCGTTTCTCCAGCCCCGGAATACGCACCGTCAGCTCCGGATCGTCGGACAGCACCGTCCCGATGCCGACGAGGATCGCATCCGCCTCGGCCCGCAGGCGGTGCACCTCGGCTCGCGCCTCCAGCCCGGTGATCGACACTTCCTCGCCGCGCCGGCCGAGCATGCCATCGGCCGAAACCGCAAGCTTCAGAGTCACATGCGGGCGGCCCTTCGTCTGGCGGGTGAGGTAGGCGGCGAGCGCCCGACGCCCTCCTCCTCCATCAAACCCGTCTCGACGACGATCCCGGCGTCGCGCAGGATCGCAATGCCGCGGCCGGAAACGCGCGGATCGGGATCGGTCAGCGAGATGACGACACGGGCAATACCCGCTTCGACGAGCGCATTGGCGCAAGGCGGCGTTCGGCCGTAATGCGAGCAGGGTTCGAGCGTGACATAGGCCGTCGCTCCCCTCGCCTTTTCGCCGGCGATTTCAAGCGCCTGGGTTTCGGCATGCGGTCGCCCGCCGGGCGCGGTGACGGCGGAGCCGACCACCTCGCCGTCCCTGACGATGACACAGCCGACCGACGGATTGGTGCCGGTCTGACCGGTGTGAAGGCGCGACAGCCGGAGCGCCGACGCCATGAACCACCGGTTTTCGGCAGCGCTCGCCATGGCCTAAGGCTCGATGCCGGGATCGCGGGCGATCTTGGCGTTGATCTCCTGGATCACCTTCTCGAAATCCTCCGCATGGGAGAAATCGCGATAGACGGAGGCGTAACGCACGAAGGCCACGTCATCGAGGCTCTTCAGGGCTTCCAGCACCTGCAGGCCGATCTCTTCCGATGAGATTTCGTTCTCGCCGGAGCTTTCGAGCCGGCGCACGATGCCCGATACCGCCCGCTCGATACGGTCATTATCGACCGGTCGCTTGCGCAGCGCGATCTGGAACGACCGCACCAGCTTGTTGCGGTCGAACGGCACCTGCGGCCGGTCTTCTTGGTGACCATCAGCTCGCGAAGCTGCACACGCTCGAACGTGGTGAAGCGGCCGCCGCAATCCGGGCAGATACGCCGCCGGCGGATGGAGGTGTAATCCTCCGCCGGACGACTGTCCTTGACCTGCGTGTCTTCCGAACCGCAATAGGGGCAGCGCATTGCCTCTCCTTAGGCTTGCCAACAAAGGATCGCCTAAGCGGCGACCCAGGGATCACATGTAGGGATACATGGGGAAACGGCCGGTGAGCGCCACGACCTTGTCGCGCACATTGGCTTCAACCGTCGCATTGCCTTCGTCGGAATTGGCGACCTTCAGGCCATCGAGAACCTCGACGATGAGATTGCCGATCTCCCGGAATTCCGCTTCCTTGAACCCGCGCGTCGTGCCAGCCGGCGTGCCGAGACGGATGCCTGACGTAACGAAGGGCTTTTCCGGGTCGAAGGGAATACCGTTCTTGTTGGTGGTGATGTAACCGCGGCCAAGGGCGGCCTCGGCGCGCTTGCCGGTGGCGTTCTTCTTGCGCAGATCGACCAGCATCAGGTGGTTGTCGGTGCCGCCGGAGACGATGTCGAGGCCGCCGGCGATCAGCGTTTCGGACAGCGCCTTGGCGTTCTTGACGATCTGGGCGGCGTATTCCTTGAAGTCCGGCTGGAGCGCTTCGCCGAAGGCGACCGCCTTGGCGGCGATGATGTGCATCAGCGGACCGCCCTGGAGGCCGGGGAATACAGCCGAATTGAACTTCTTGGCCAGTTCCTCGTCATTGGTCAGGATGACGCCGCCGCGGGGCCCACGCAGCGACTTGTGCGTGGTCGTGGTGGCGACATGGCAATGCGGGAACGGCGACGGATGCTGGCCGCCGGCGACGAGGCCGGCGATATGGGCCATATCGACCATCAGATAGGCGCCGACCGAATCGGCGATCTCGCGGAAACGCTTCCAATCCCAGATGCGGGAATAGGCGGTGCCGCCGGCGATGATCAGCTTCGGCTTGTGCTCTTCGGCCTTCTTCTGCACTTCGTCCATGTCGAGCAGGTTGTCGCCTTCGCGCACGCCGTAGGAAACGACGTTGAACCACTTGCCGGACATGTTGACCGGCGACCCGTGGGTGAGATGCCCCCGGAATTCAGGTCGAGACCCATGAACGTATCGCCGGGCTGCAAGAGCGCCAGGAACACGGCCTGGTTCATCTGGGAACCGGAATTCGGCTGGACGTTGACGAAGTTGACGCCGAACAGCTTCTTGGCCCGCTCGATCGCGAGTTCTTCGGCAATATCGACGAACTGGCAACCGCCGTAATAACGCTTGCCCGGATAACCTTCCGCATACTTGTTGGTCATGATCGAACCCTGCGCCTCAAGCACGGCGCGGGAAACGATGTTTTCCGAAGCGATCAGCTCGATTTCGTGGCGCTGGCGACCCAGTTCCTTCTCGATCGCGCCAAAGATTTCCGGATCGGATTCAGCCAGCGGGCGGGAGAAGAAGACGTCGGTGTTCGACATGTGCGAGGCTCCTCAAAGGGGTGGGCATTGCAATGTCGCGTCTTAGCGTTCCCCCCCCAGGGCAATACGCAGAACGACATTTGCGCGTCGGAAGACGCGGGGATGATCGCAGAAAGGAAAAAGCCGCACCCTTGACGAATGCGGCTTCCCATAAACGGAAATGAGGCCGATCTTATTGCGGCAACAGGTCGTCGTCGGCAGCGCCGGCCGGCTTCTCGATGCCGGTGGTCGTCTGCAATGCGAGTTCCTGGTTGCCGTCACGCTCATAGATGTCGTCGCGGAACTGCACGACACGGTCCCGGGCGGACCAGGCGGTGATGTAGACGATATAGACCGGCACTTCCACGGCAAGCTTGATCGGGTTGTTCTGGCGCGTCGAGATCACCCGTTCGATCTCCTGGCGCGACCAGCCGGTCGTGTCGCGCAGAAGCCAGGTGATGAGGTCGCGGACGTTCTGGACGCGCATGCAGCCCGAGGACTCGAAGCGCATCAGCTTGTTGAACAGGCCCTGCTGGGGCGTGTCGTGCATATATTCGTTGTTCGGGTTGTGGAAGTTGATCTTCGTCGAGGCCATGGCGTTGATCTTGCCGGGGTCCTGCCGGAACATCAGGTTGGGCGCCTTCGGGGCGAACCAGTCCACCGTTTCCGGCGCCACTTCGTTACCCTTGCCGTCGATCAGGCGGATGTTGTTGCGGGTGAGATAGGTCGGATCCTTGCGCATCAGCGGCACGATGTCCTTCTCGACGATCGAACGCGGCGCAGTCCAGTAAGGGTTGAGGATGACCTCGTAGATCTTCGAGTTGATGGCATGCGTCGGCCGGTCGATACGCCCGACAACGGCATTGGTGCGCAACGCCACCCGGTCGCTCTCCACCGCCTCGATATAGGCGGCCGGAATATTGACCATGACGTAGCGCGGACCAAGGTCGCCAGACATGGACTGCAGGCGTACCAGGTTGGTTCCCAGCTGACGCAGGCGCACGTCGGCCGATATGTTCATCGCCTTGACGGTGAACTCGCCCATCACGCCATCGGAAGGCAGGCCGTGGCGGGCCTGGAAACGCTTCACCGCGCCATCGACGTAGGAGTCGAACGACGACGACATCCCCGCCTCGCGCGGCAGGTCGCCGGAAATCATCAGACGCTGGCGCAGCTGCTGGACGGAAGGATCGACGATGCCGAGGCGCAGGCGCTGCTGGCCGGGATTGACTTCCGGCCAGCCGCCGTTGGCGACGATCTGCTGGTAGTCCACGATCGCCTGCTGGATGTTAGCCGGTCCGCCGGGGCCGAGCACCGGATTGTTGGAAACGACGTTGACGGCGGTGCGCGATGCGGCCTTGGCGTCGAACTGGTCGTCCCAGGTGCCGCGGCGCGGCGCGTTGATCAGATTGTCCATCGCCGTCTGGGCGAATGCAGGCGCTGCAAGCGCGGCAGCACCCGCAGAGACGGCCGTGCGAAGCAAAGCACGGCGGGAAAGAGCTTCAGATCCGATCTTCTTCGACATCATAGTACCCATCTGGTCCGAGCAGCATCAGAGACGCCTACAGGGATATGGTTAAGAACGCGCAAAAGGTTAGCGCAGCCGCTCTGGGGCTTCGTCGTCATCGCAATGTCATGAAAGCGCGAATTCCCGCCGGCCCGTTGCATCCAGCGGGTCCCATAGCAATATGGCCAATTCGTGTCAGGTACTTGCGCGTCACAAAGCCGTGTTGGCACGTGATTTTTTCAAGCGGCATATACGCCACACCCGCCTGCTTGCGAAAATGCGAAAGCGGTAAGCCTGGGACAAGCGGATTGGTTAAAAATCACCCCTCAGAAATGAGGAATTTGAGAATTGAACTGGTACCCGATCGAAGCCCTTGAGCCTGGAAAGCTGGTGGTCCTGCATTTTCGCGATGAAACCGCACCGCAATGCGTCGGCTATGTCGAACAGGACGGCGTCTGCGGATGGCCCGAAAAGGTGACGGGCAGGAAACCGGATGGCTGGCTCGACCTGTCGTCGCTGTTTTCCGGCATGACCACCGAAATCCGCCGGGTTGTGACGGCGAGGCTGTAAATTCAACACTCCAACGCAAACGAGCGTAACGGCGCGCCTTTCGACGCCCCGTTACGCTTTGCGTAGCACCGCATGACTGGAGGTAATGGAGTGTTTCGCAAGCCCCCGGTGGATCAAAGGCGGTAAAGGATCTGGTCGTTCCAGAAGCGGTCGAGGCGCTGGAGCAGCTTGTTCATCTGGGAGAACTCGCCCTCGCCGATGCCGCCGACCTTTTCGATCGAGCCGATATGTCGCTCGTAGAGCTTGCCGACGGTTTCGGCGATCGCCTGGCCTTCCGGCGTCAGGCTGATGCGGACCGAGCGGCGGTCGATGCGCGAACGCTGGTGGTTGATGAAGCCGAGATCGACCAGCTTCTTGACGTTGTAGGAGACGTTGGAGCCGAGGTAATAACCGCGGGAGCGCAGTTCGCCGGCCGTCAGTTCCGAATTGCCGATGTTGAACAGCAGGAGCGCCTGGACGGCGTTGACGTCGTCGCGACCCTGGCGGTCGAACTCGTCCTTGATCACATCGAGAAGACGGCGGTGCAGGCGTTCAACCAGATGCAGCGACTCCATGTAGAGGACGCGAATGGTTTCTTCATGCGGATCTGCTACTGCCGGTGCCGCCTGCGGCTTCAGTTTCGTGTTCATCATGACTGCCTCATCCTGTTTTGTTTGGCGGTGTTTGTTTTGTTCCCGCCTTGAGACAGACACTATCCAATACGCATAAAATTCGACTTAAAACATAGGCTTAACAAGCGCTTAACGCGTTCCATCGAATTCCGGCGACCTCTCGCCGACATCGGGCGCGGTCATTCGGATTTAAGATAAATCAATCACTTAGCGGCGAATTTCCGGTCAAATCCGGCCGTCAAAGCTTTAATTTCAGGGTGAATCAATCCTTACCCGCTCCGCCTTGCGGCGCGCCTCGACCCAGAGGGAGAGCCGAAACACGACATAGAGCGCGGCGACGAGGCCATGCATGAGGGGAACGAGACGGTTGTAGCCGAAGATCTCCGGCCAGACCGTGTACATCGACACCTGCGAGATCGCGGCGATCGCCCAGAGCACCGGCCCCCAGGACACGGTGAGCCAGAGGCCGAGCGAGGCGACCGGAAACAGCACGGCGAGCGAAGACGCCGCCACCTTCCAGGGAAGCGCCAGCAGATCGAAGCGGGCCATGCCCTTCAGGGAATAACCGACCAGCATCGCCCAATATTGCAGGCCGAACCAGAAACAGGCGATCGCGATCAACCTCAGGAAGATCACGTAGAGAATTTCGGTCAGCGTGCGTTTCGGCACGGTAAGTGAATCGGGTTCCATGGCGTCTACACTAGCTGCCACGACCGCCGACCGCCAGTACCGAACCTGTCGTCTGCACGATCGTTCAAGAGCCTAGCGCCTCGTCCTGATAGGGTTTGCTGCCCATCGAAGGAGAAAGCATGACCGCCCGAAACTTTTCCCATACGTCGATCAACCTTGCCGAAAAGCTGGAACGGATACCCGACCTCTGGCAGCAGCGCGTCGTCGCCGAAATGAACGACTACCAGTTCAAGCTCGTCCGCATCGAAGGCGATTTCATATGGCACGATCACCCGGAAACGGATGAAGCCTTCATCGTCATCGACGGCCATCTGCGGATCGATTTTCGCGATGGCAGCGTTCACATCGGCCCGGGCGAAATGTTCGTCGTGCCGAAGGGCGTCCAGCACAAGCCGTTCGCCGAGAAGGAAGTGAAGATGATGGTCGTCGAGCCGCGTGGCGTCTTGAACACCGGCAACGAGGGCGGCGAACGTACCGCTCAGAACGACCTCTGGATCTAGCGGGATCTGAACTGCGGCGATCCTTCCCTTTCGCAGATGGCACGCCCCATGATAATGACGCGCACATATCGGAAGAGAAGTTTGGAGACGCAGGCCCATGGACAAGACGCATCTGGTCGATGAGATCACCGGCCATCGCCGCATGCGGCGTAACCGCAAGGCGGACTGGACGCGCAGGCTGGTGCAGGAGAACCGGCTGACGGCGGACGATCTGATCTGGCCGATCTTCATCGTGCCCGGCACCGGCATCGTCGATCCGATCGCCGCCATGCCCGGCGTCAACCGCATGAGCATCGACAAGGCGGTGGAGGCCGTGAAGGAAGCTGCCGATCTCGGCATTCCGGCAATCGCGACCTTCCCCGATATCGAGATGGAGCTGCGCGACGAGACCGGTTCCAACAGCCTCGTCGCCAACAACCTGATCAACCAGGCGACCGCCGCCTTTAAGAAGGCCGTGCCGAATATCGGGATCATCACCGATGTGGCGCTCGATCCGTTCACCAGCCACGGCCATGACGGCATCCTGCGCGACGGCATTATCGTCAATGACGAGACGGTCGACCAGATCATCCGTGCCGCCGTCATGCAGGCGGATGCGGGCGCCGACATCATCGCGCCGTCGGAAATGATGGACGGCCGGATCGGCGCCATCCGCCGCGGTCTCGATGCGGCCGGCCACCAGGATGTCGGCATCATGTCCTACGCGACGAAGTTCTCCTCCGGCTTCTACGGCCCATATCGCGAGGCGATCAACACCAGTGGCCTGCTGAAGGGCGACAAGAACAGCTATTACATCTCGCCGGCCAATGGCACCGAAGCCGTGCGGGACGCGGCCCTCGACGTCGAGGAAGGCGCCGACATGCTGATGGTCAAGCCCGGCATCGCCTATCTCGACATCTGCTGGCGCATCAAGGAAGCCTTCGGCCTGCCCGTCTTCGCCTACCAGGTCTCCGGCGAATATACCCAGATCAAGGCAGCGGCGATGAACGGCTGGATCGACGGCGAGCGGATCATGACGGAGACGCTGCTCTGTTTCAAACGCGCCGGCTGCGACGGTATTCTTTCCTATTTTGCGGTCGAAGCGGCGAAGAAACTGGCGAAAAACGGATAAGTCTTGTTGCCGACGCCGTTGCTTCCCATATCAATATCCGAGAAACAGGAGATGTTGAAACGATGAGCCTCGACCCGAACCCGACCTATGCCGCACCGGACGATTGGCGCGCTTATAGCGGCGTTCTTTCGCGCCGGGTGTTCGCCTTCATCATCGATTACGTGATCGTGCTCCTGCTGTGCATTCCGGCGGCCGTCGTGGTGTTTTTCCTCGGCATCATCACGCTTGGCCTCGGCTTCATGCTCTATCCTGTGCTGTTCGTGATCGTCGCGCTTCTCTATTTCGGGATGACGCTCGGCGGTTCCGCGCAGGCCTCGCCCGGCATGCGCGCCATGGGGATCGCCATGGTGCGGATCGACGGCCGCCGGATGGATTTCCTCACCGCCATGGCCCACACGGTGATCTTCTGGATCATCAATTCGGTGCTGACGCCGCTCATCCTGCTCGCGGGTCTGTTCATCGAGCGCTCGCGCCTCGTGCACGATTTGCTGCTCGGTACGGTCGTGGTGCGTACTCCGTAACGATCACGCTACTGGCCAAAAGTTTAGGGTACAAGCAGGCTGCCTGTCGCAGCATATGGTTGACGTTTTACTTTTATGCGCCATGGTATGACATTTACGCCACCAGAGACCGGACTGCCACGACGCAATGAACACCCAGGCAACGCCCTCACCGCAGTTCTATCTGACGGCCCCGGCAGTGTGTCCCTATCTGCCGGGTGAAATGGAGCGAAAGGTCTTCACTCACCTGGTCGGCCCGCGCGCCGCCGAGATGAACGACCTACTGACCCAGGGCGGTTTCCGCCGTTCGCAGAACATCGCCTACCGGCCGGCCTGCGAATCCTGCCGCGCGTGTATTTCGGTGCGCATCCTCGCCCATGAATTCGAACCCGTGCGCTCGATGAAGCGGGTTCTCGCCACCAATCGCGACGTGATCGCGACGGTCTATCCCGCGCAGCCTTCAACCGAACAGTTCTCGCTCTTCCGCCGCTATCTCGACGACCGCCATCAGCGGGGCGGCATGTCGGACATGTCGGCCCTCGACTACGCGATCATGGTGGAAGACACCCACGTCAACACCCGCATCATCGAATATCGCCGCCGCGCACCGGGCTCCGGCATCAGCGCCGAACCGAAGGGCGAACTGCTTGCGGTCGCGCTCACCGACATGATGAGCGACGGCCTGTCGATGGTCTATTCCTTCTTCAATCCCGAATACGAAAAGCGCTCGCTCGGGACATTCATGATCCTTGACCATATCGCCCGCACAAGGACACTCGGCCTTCCGCATGTCTATCTCGGCTATTGGGTGAAAGGTTCGGCGAAGATGGGCTACAAGACCCGCTTTCAGCCCCAGGAGCACCTGACCCCGCGCGGCTGGGAAATCTTCGATCCCGACACGGACACCTGAAATCACCCCATGAACGATCACATAAAGGGCCTGGTGCTCACCGCCATCGGCGGGCTTGCGCTCTCCTTCGATGTGCCGCTCGTGCGTCTCGGACATGGCGAAATGTGGTCGACGGTCGCATTGCGCAGCATCGCGACATTCGCGGCAGCCATCCTCCTCTGGCTGCTCGTCCGCCGCTTCGGTTCCAGCCGTCCCGTGCTGATCCCGGGCAAGGCCGGGCTTGCCGCCGGGTTCTGCTACGGCATTTCGACGATCGCCTTCCTCGGGGCCGTGTTCAACACGGCAACCGCAAACGTCGTCTTCATCGTCGCCTTCACGCCCATGTATGCCGCCATTCTGGGCTGGCTGATCCTCAAGGAGCGCCCCTCGCCTTCGACACTCGTCACCATGTTGGTGATGTTTCTGGGCGTCGGCCTGATCGTCTCGGGCGGCCTCGCCGGCGGCCATGTCCTCGGCGATATCCTGGCGGCAACCGCCTCGTTCCTGCTGGCGCTGGCGATCACGCTCAGCCGGGCAGCGCGTATCGACATGGGTTTCGTGCCGCTCGTGGCGACCATCATTCCGGCGACAGTCGGAGTTTTCTTCGTCGGCGCATCCGTCCTTGCCGGCACGGGCGGCTTTTCGGTCGCAGACCCGGTCTGGGTGGTGTTCGACGGCGTGATCATGATGCCGCTTGCCTTCTGGTGCCTGGCGACCGGCCCGAAATATCTCTCCGGCCCAGAGGTCGGGATGTTCTACCTGCTCGAAACCATCCTCGCGCCGATCTGGGTCTGGCTGATCTTTTCCGAAATCCCCTCGGCACGCACGCTGCTCGGCGGCTCGATCCTGGTGCTGGCGCTGATCGGTTATTCGGCGTGGCAGATGGGGCGGGTGGAGAGGATGCGGGCTAAAGTGGTGGTATGATTCGGACAATTGCATCCGTTGCCGATCCGCGTTATAACGTCGTTGCAACGAGCAGGAGTTCGAGCAATGAATGTCATTATTCGCAAGATTGGCAATTCCGAAGGCATCATCATTCCGAAGGATGTCTTGGATCGTATGGGCCTGAAAGCTGGCGACAATCTGGAATTGCGTGAGGATAACGGGAACATCGCCCTCGTACCCGAGCAGGCCGATCTGGCAGAACAACTTAAAGCCGCTCGTTTGGGCATGCAGAAATACCGGGTCGCCCTCAGAGAGCTTGCTAAGTGAAAGCTATAAAGTGGCTCTCACGGCAAGCTATCGAGATCATCCATGAAGAGCAATTGGCTGAACACGGCGGCCTGCCCGGCCTTAAGGATGAAAATGCCCTTGAGGCTGCACTAGCGCGTCCTCTTCACAAGCATGCCTACGGAGAAGAGGATATCTTCTTGCTTGCGGCCGCGTATCTTTACGGCTTCGCACGCAACCATCCGTTCTCAGATGGCAACAAGCGCACGGCTTATCTATCTGCCTTCACGTTCTTGCTTCTCAACGGACATATGATCGAAGCCGAACAGGCCCAAATCATCGAATTCGTCCTCGCGGTCGCCGCTGGCGAGATCGACGAGGAAGGCGCGACGCGTTTCCTGCGCGATCACACCATTCCCCTTACCTGATCACCCCGCAAACTTCCCGCTTCGCGGAAAGCCCTTCGGAACGGCGCGGCCGGCAGTGGCGCGGTCGGCGATCCATTCGAGCAGTTCGTCCTTGTTGCGGGTGAACGAGCGGCCGGCGCTGTCTTCCCAGGAAAGTCCGTCGGCCATGGTGAAGCAGCGGATGTCGGAAATGCCGCCGTCCTTGTAGCGCTGCAGGCGCACACCCTTGCCACGGGTCATTTCCGGCAGCTGGGTGAGCGGGAAGACCAGCAGCTTGCGGTTCTCGCCGACGACTGCGACATGGTCACCCGACACGGGCACGACCAACTTGGTCTCATCCGGCATGGCGACGTTCATGATCTGCTTGCCCTTGCGGGTATTGGCGATCATCTCGCTCTCGGCGACGACAAAACCGTTGCCGGCGGTCGAGGCGACGATCAGCTTGCGCGCCGGATCGTGGACGAAGGCGGTCAGGATGTCCTGGTCGTTCTCCATGTCGACGATGATGCGGATCGGCTCGCCGTGACCACGGCCGCCCGGCAGCTTGTCGGCACCGAGCGTATAAACCTTGCCGCCGGTCGTGACGAGCAGCAGCTTGTCGGTCGTCTGCGCCGTAAACGCGATCTTCGGCCCGTCGCCTTCCTTGAAGGTGAGCGTCGATGTATCCGAAATGTGGCCCTTCAGCGCGCGGATCCAGCCCTTCTGCGAGACGACGACGGTGATCGGTTCCTTCTCGATCATCGCCTGGTTGATGGCGTCGATATCGGCATCCGGCGCATCGGCGAAGGTCGTCAATCGCGCGTATGGCTTGCCGCGACCCTTAGCGAAATTCTTGCGGACGTCCTGGATCTCGTGCTCGATGACCCGCCACTGCTTGTCCTCGGAGGCGAGCAGTGATTCGATATCCGCCTTCTCCTTGGTGAGGTTCTCATGCTCGGTGCGGATCTCGAATTCTTCGAGCTTGCGCAAGGCGCGCAGCCGCATGTTGAGGATCGCCTCGACCTGGATGTCGGAGAGCGACCAGCGCTCCATCATCACCGGCTTCGGCTCGTCCTCCTCGCGGATGATGCGGATAACCTCGTCGATATTGAGGTAGGCGATCAAGAGGCCGCCGAGGATTTCCAAACGACGGTCGATCGCCGCCAGGCGGAAGCGCGAGCGGCGGACCAGCACGTCCCGGCGGTGGGCCAGCCATTCCAGCAGCACTTCGTTGAGCGCCATCACCTTGGGCACCCGGCCCATGGAGAGCACGTTCATGTTGAGCGGCAGGCGGGTTTCCAGCTCGGACAGCTTGAACAGCGATTCCATCAGCAGCGTCGCATCGACGGTGCGGTTCTTCGGCACCAGCACGACACGCACGTCTTCCGCCGATTCGTCGCGCACGTCCTCGAGAAGCGGCAGTTTACGGGCGAGCAGCAGCTCGGCGATCTTCTCGATCAGCCGCGACTTCTGCACCTGGTACGGGATTTCGGTGACGACGATCTGGTAGCCGCCGCGGCCGAGATCCTCGATCACCCAGCGGGCGCGGACGCGAAAACCGCCGCGGCCGGTCTTGTAGGCTTCGACGATCGATCTGCGGCTGTCGATGATGATGCCACCAGTCGGCAGGTCCGGACCTTCGATACCGCCCTTGGCGGGTTCGGCAGGATCCGCCATCAGATCCTCGATGGTCGCCGTCGGATGCTTGATCAGGTGCAGCGCCGCGTCGCACAGCTCATGGACATTGTGCGGCGGGATCGACGTCGCCATGCCGACCGCGATGCCGGACGTGCCGTTGGCGAGCAGGTTCGGAAAGGCGCCCGGCAGCACCACCGGTTCCGAATTCGATTCGTCGTAGGTATCGCGGAAATCCACCGCGTCCTGGTCGATGCCTTCGAGCAGCAGTTCGGAAACCGCCGTCATCTTTGATTCGGTGTAACGCATCGCGGCGGGGCTATCGCCGTCGATATTGCCGAAATTACCCTGGCCGTTGACGAGCGGATAACGCTGCGAGAAATCCTGCGCGAGACGCGCCAGCGCGTCATAGATCGACTGGTCGCCGTGCGGGTGGAAATTACCCATCACCTCGCCGACGATCTTGGCGCATTTGCGGAAGGCGGCGTTGGGGCGCAGACCCATCTCGCTCATCGCGTAGACGATTCGGCGGTGGACGGGTTTCAGGCCGTCGCGCACGTCCGGCAGCGCGCGATGCATGATGGTAGAAAGCGCATAGGCGAGGTAACGCTCTTCGAGCGCCGCTTTCAGATCGACCGGCAGGATGTTGTCGCCGCCGTCGCCGGAAGGTGGTGTCAGATTTTTCCCATGGGCCTTGACTAGCGGAAAGCCCGATTCTCGGCAAGAAAGTACCTGCGACTGCCTGTGGATGAAGGCTTTTCCAAAGCTGAAATCAGTGTTTGATTTACCGTGAATCGTCAGCCGCAATTTTGACGAAAGGAATGTGGAACAAAGCCATAAACCTTTTACCCGGCTTGCCTATAAGGTGCCGCGAACAAGCAGACCGAACTATCGAAAACCCCAAACGATCGCGGGCCGGACCATTGCCCGCCAGGAGGAACTCCGATGCAATACTCCACCAAGGCCCGGCTTCTGCTCGCCGGCGCAGCGCTTTCGACTTTCGCGGGCCCCGCCTTCGCGCTCGACGGCAACGATCTCGTCGCCAAGCTCAACAGCGCGCTCTCGATCCAGGGCGGCGCCGGCCTCTCTGCCGAAAAAGCCACCGTCAGCGGTTCGGACGTGACGCTCACCAATGCGAAGTTCCTGGTCCAGGCCGGCAAGCAGAGCCTCCCGCTCGGCACCGTCAAGTTCGAGGGCGTCGAAGAAAACAATGGCGGCTACACCGTCGAGACGGTGAAGTTCGACAACGTCAACGCCACCCAGGAAAAGACCGTCTTCACCGCCTCGGACATCTCGATCAGCGGCCTCACCGTGCCCGCCAGCGCGACCGGCGACAGCCTGGATGCGATCCTGCTCTATGAAGAAGCCCATGTGGGCAAGATAGCAGCCACGGTCGATGGCAAGCCGGCCTTCTCGGTCGATGAGACGAATGTCACCACCGAGATTGCCGACGACAACTCCTCGATCGGCTTCGACCTCCAGGTCAACGGCATCAAGAGCGATCTCGGCCTCGTCGATGACGCGCAGGCCAAGGACACGCTGCAGCAGCTCGGCATCACCTCGCTTGACGGCAAGCTCTCCATGTCCGGCGCCTGGACCCTCAAGGACGGCACGCTCGATATCGACGAATACGCGCTGGATTTCGCCAAGGTCGGCCGCCTCAACCTCGCCTTCAGCATGTCCGGCTACACGCTCGACTTCATCAAGTCGGCAAATGAAACGGCCAAGGCGATGGAAAGCAATCCGAACAAGGAAGAGGCCCAGCAGGCAGCCGGCCTTGCCATGCTCGGCCTGATGCAGCGCCTCACCTTCAACAGCGCCGAAATCCGCTTCGAGGATGCCGGCATCACCAAGAAGGCGCTCGATTACGCCGGCAAGAGCCAAGGCACCACGGGCGAAGCCATGGCCCAGATGCTGAAGGGCATGACGCCGATGATGCTGGCGCAGTACAACGTGCCGGAACTGCAGAACATGGTGAGCGCCGCCGTCAACACCTATCTCGACAAGCCGGGCAGCTTCACGATCACCGCGGAACCGGCCGATGCCGTCCCGTTCCCGATGATCATGGGTGCCGCCATGGGCGCCCCGAACACGCTGCCGAAGGTTCTCGGCGTCAAGGTCACCGCCAACGACTGAGGCCCCACCCCGGACATGAAAAAACCCGGCGATCGCTCGCCGGGTTTTTTGCTGCTCTGACGGAGCCTGTTCGGACTATTCCAGAACCTGAATGACGGTCCGGGTCTGCGGATTGACGATGACGCGATGGTCGTTGACGACCGTATAGGCATAATCGTTATAGCCATCGACCGTATGCACCTCGACCGTATCCGGAAGGGCAGTCCCCACAGCGATCTCGCCCTGATAGGAAACCGACGGTACACGCTGCTCCATGACATAGGTGCGAACTTCGCCCGGCAGAACGACGGTCGAGCCTGGTGGTGACCGGGTCCTGGGTGACGATCGTCGTCTGGGCATAGGCGGCGCCCGAAAGAGTGATCAGGACTGCCGACGCGGCCAAAAGGGTCTTGCGCATAGTGTTTCTCCCTGTGCTTCTGCTGCCCTAACAACACAAGGACGAGGATATGGTTCCGCTATCCCCGTCAGCGCCCGGGAAAGCTCCTATCAGTCTCTTGACGCCGCGGCTAAGCACAGGTGACAAGATTGCGGTGGCGAGGCGGGGACGGACAACCAAGCATCGACAAATGCCGTTTTGACGAGAGGCTTGTGTTTTCATGCTGTCCTGGCTTGCTGCCGACACCCAGACGATCGAGAGGCTCGACGGAGAAGGACAACGTTTCGAGCCGGCGCGCCCTCCTATTACAATGGCCGTCCCAAAAACCCGCTGCAACGGATCATGACTGCGCGGCGGGATTTTCTGTCGATCTGGCGGCAGAACGACTATTCCGAAAGAGTCAGCCAGATCAGGCTGCTCGGCCGCCAGATCGTGGCGGTGAACTCTCCCGAGGCGATCAAATACGTGGTGGCGACACGCCACGAGAATTTCGAACGCAAGACGCCGCAGATGCGCCGCGCGCTCGAATACCTGCTCGGCGACGGCCTGTTCATCTCCGACGGCGAGACCTGGAAGCAGCGGCGCCCGCTGGTATCCGACATCGTCCACAAATATCGAGTGCCGGCCTTCGGCAACATCATGAAGGACACCTCGCTCGAACTCGTGGAGCGCTGGACGAAGCTCGGCGACGGCGCTGCCGTCAACGCGCTCTACGAAATGGCAGGCCTCACCGCGGAGATCATCTCCCGCAGCGTGTTCGGAAACGATCTCGGCGAGGAACAGGCCGGCAGCGTCACCGACGGTTTCACCAGCTACCAGGCACTGATCGACTCGATCAATATCGGCTATTTCCTGGGTTTCGACGAAGGCCTGCCGCTGGTGCGGACCCCGTCGCTGCGCCGCTCGGTGAAGCGCATCCACACGATCATCGACCGGGTGATCGAGGATCATCTGGCCGGCAGGGGCGACGACAATTCGATGGTCGAACTGCTGATCCGCCGGCAGCAGCGCAATCCCGAGCTGAAACTCGATGTGGTGGCCCTACGCAACGAGGCGGCCACCATCTTCATGGCCGGCCACGAAACGACGGCGGCGACGCTCACCTGGGCCTGGTACATGCTTTCCAAGGCGCCGTGGATCGAAGAGGCCGTGCATGCGGAGATCGAAGCGGTCTGCGGAGCCAACGTGCCGACCGTGGACGACGTGCCGAAGCTCAAGTGGTGCACGGCGGTCATCGAGGAGACGCTGCGCCTCTATCCGCCGGTGCCCATCCTCGCCCGGCAGGCCAAGGAGGCCGACCGCGTCGGCAATATCGACGTCAAACCGGCGTCCCTGGTGATGATCGTGCCCTGGATCCTGCACCGGACCCCGTCCCTTTTCGAGGATCCGCATCGCTTCAACCCGGAGCGTTTCATGGGCGGGAAGCGGCCGGTCCCCTATAGCTACATTCCGTTTGCGAGCGGCCCACGCATCTGTCCCGGGCTGCAGTTCGGGCTGACGGAATCGATCCTGTGCCTGGCGGTGCTCGCCCAGCGGTTCAAGCTGCGGGTGCCGGAAGGCCACAAGGTTGAGCCCATGTGCCGGCTGACGCTCAGGCCACGCGGCGGCCTGCCCGTCACGCTGCATCGGCGGTGAGCAAGATGGAAGAGAACCAATCTCTGGAGGCTGGCCACAAGGCGACGAAACGCAAGGCCTGGGTGTTCGAAGAAGGAACCTCCCTTCGTTTCTCCGATCTTCTCGCCGGCGGCGACGCCCGCAAGCGCTTCTTCAGGCATCTACGTAAGGAAACGCCGCGCGACATCCGCGACCTTCTGATGGTCTTTGCCTTCAAGATGCTGCCGGCAAGCGTGGTTTCCAATATCGGCGGCTTTCTCGGCCGCCATGTCATACCGCGGCGATACAAGGTGATGTCGGCCCGCGCGCGGGAAAATTTCCGCGTCATCCGGCCCGAGGCCTCCGAGGCGCAGATCGAGGCCTGGCTCGAGGAATTCGCAGATTCGCAAGGCCGCCAGCGAGCGGAATATGCCGTCATGCGGCGTCTCGCGGCCAATACGCGGAACATCCGTTTTGTCGGCACCGAAAACCTCGTCCAGCAATGCGCCGGCCAGCCGGTGATCTTCGTCGGCCTGCATCTCGCCAACTGGGAGGTCGCCTGGCAGTCGCTGGTTGCGATGGGCCTGGAACTGACCGGCAGCTACGACCCGCCCAAACGCCGGGTGCACCATTGGCTGGTCAATCGCGAACGCCGGCGCGAACGCCTGACCGTGCTGAAACCCGGAAAGGATGCCGTCCGGCCTGCGCTTCAGACGCTGAAAGACAACGGCAACCTGATCGTCTTCTGCGACGAGGGTTTCGAGGGTAAGGTGAGAGCCCCGCTGTTCGGCCGGCCGGCGCATCTGCAGGGCAATTATGCCTTCGTGGCCCGCCTCGCCCGCAAGACCGATGCGCTGCTTTACCCGATCTATGTCACCCGCGACCGCGGCACGCATTTCACCTTCCGCACAATCGAGCCCTTCCGGCTACCGCCGGAAGATAGTCCCGGCAGCCGGCTGATCGAGGATGTCGAACTGATCAATTCCGTCGTCGAGCCGGTCGTTGCCCGACATGTCGCCCAATGGTTTTTCGTCGCCCACCGGATCGTCCCGCTCTGAGGCTGCCCTAGATGAAAGCGTCTTTAACGGAGGTTTCGTCCCATGAATTTGCCAGTCAGTCCTTCGATCCAGACCTCCTGCCCCACCATTGACGCGGCCATCGACGCCGCACTCACGTCGAAGCGTCTTGTCGGTACCGTCGTGATGGTCGCCAGGGATGGCGAGATCGTCTACCGCCGCGCAGCCGGGTTAGCGGACCGTGAAACCGGCTTAAAAACGCGCGAGGACACGATCTTCCGGCTTGCCTCGATCACCAAGCCAATCGTCACGATCACCGCCATGCGGCTCATCGAACAGGGCCGCATCGGGCTCGACGATCCGGTGACGAAATGGCTGCCGGACTTCCGGCCTCGCCTCGAAGACGGCTCCGCGCCGGTGATACTCATCCGGCATCTTCTCACCCACACGTCCGGGCTCAGCTATTGTTTCGAGCGGGATGACGGCCCCTATGTCCGTGCCGGCGTCTCCGACGGCCTCGATCAGCCGGGCCTCTCGCTCGACGAGAACCTCCGCCGCATCGCCTCCGTTCCGCTGCTCTTCGCTCCCGGCAGGGCTGGCAATATTCCGTATCCATCGACGTGCTCGGCGGCGTCATCGAGGAGGAAACCGGCAAGCGCCTCGGAGAGGCCGTCTCCGAGCCTGGTGATGCGGCCGCTCGGGCTCTCCGATACCGCTTTCACCGTCACCGACCGCAGCCGGCTCGCGGCCGCTTACGTCGATGGCTCGCCAGAACCGAAGCGGATGGGTGAGACGGAAAAAGTGCCTGCCCTCACTGGCACGGTGACGTTTACGCCGGAGCGGATCTTCGACCTCGCCTCGTTCCATTCCGGCGGCGGCGGCATGGCCGGGACCGCTTCCGACGTGCTGACCGTGCTGGAAACCATCGCCAAGGGCGGCGCCCCGCTGCTCTCCGAAAAGACGGTCAGGGCGATGACGACCAACCAGATCGGCGATCTGCTGGAGCCGGCGCGGCCGGGTTTTGGGTTCGGCTTCGGATGGGCGGTGGTACTCGATCCGGCAAGGGCCGGCCTGCCGGTTTCTCCTGGCTCCCTGCAATGGGGCGGCGTCTACGGCCACCACTGGTTCATGGACCTGGCGAAGAAGATCACGCTGGTGGGACTGACCAATACGACGCTCGAAGGCATGTCGGGCCAGTTCACGCTGGACCTGAAAAAGCCGTCGCCGCCGACCTTTAGGCCGATCATCCTCAGAGATTGAATCAAAAAGCCCGGCGCTTGGCCGGGCTTTTCCGTTCTTTGGGGACTCAGTCCTTCTTCGGCGTCGGCATGACGCGGATGGCCAGTTCGCGCAGCTGCTGCGGCGTGGCCGGCGACGGGGCGCCCATCAAGAGGTCCTGGGCCTGCTGGTTCATCGGGAACAGCGTCACTTCGCGCAGGTTCTTGGCGCCGACGAGCAGCATGACGATACGGTCGATGCCGAAGGCGGCACCGCCATGCGGAGGCGCGCCGTACTGGAACGCGCGGT
Source organism: Neorhizobium sp. EC2-8 (assembly GCA_045291535.1). Taxonomy (GTDB): domain Bacteria; phylum Pseudomonadota; class Alphaproteobacteria; order Rhizobiales; family Rhizobiaceae; genus Neorhizobium. The sequence continues at coordinate 1,712,566 of CP147996.1, forward strand.
ACATGCCGCCGAACCGGTCCTCGACATCCGCCTGGCTGAGGCCGACCTTTTCGAAGGCCTTGACCATCAGTTCCGGCGACTGGTTGCGGATCGAGCCCGAGGCGATTTCGAAGCCGTTGCAGACCGCGTCATACTGGTAGGCCTTGATCGTAAGCGGATCCTGGTTCTCCAGCGCCTCGATGCCGCCCTGCGGCATGGAGAACGGGTTGTGGGCGAAATCGATCTTCTTTTCTTCCTCGCTCCATTCGTAGAACGGGAAGTCGACGATCCAGCACATCTCGAAACGGTCGCGATCGACGAGGTTCAGCTCCTCGCCGGCGCGGGTGCGGGCTTCGCCTGCGAACTTGTAGAACTTGGCCGGGTCGCCGGCGACGAAGAAGCAGGCGTCGCCATCCTCGAGGCCGAGCTGGGTGCGGATCGCGTCGGTGCGCTCCTCGCCGATGTTCTTGGCGAGCGGGCCGGCGCCTTCGAGCTTGTCGCCTTCCTTGCGCCAGAAGATGTAGCCGAGGCCCGGCTGGCCGGTGGACTGCGCCCAGGCGTTCATGCGGTCGCAGAACGCGCGGGAACCGCCGGTCTTCGCCGGAATCGCCCAGACTTCGACCTTCGGGTTCGAGGCGATCATGCCGGCGAACACCTTGAAGCCGGAGCCGGCGAAATGGTCGGTGACGGCCTGCATCTCGATCGGGTTGCGCAGGTCCGGCTTGTCGGAGCCGTATTTGCGGATCGCCACGTCATAGGGGATGCGCGGCCAGTCCTTGGTGACCGGCTTGCCTTCGGCGAATTGCTCGAACACGCCGGTCATCACAGGCCCCATCGTGTTCCAGACGTCTTCCTGGGTCACGAAGCTCATTTCCAGGTCGAGTTGGTAGAACTCGCCCGGCAGGCGGTCGGCGCGCGGGTCTTCGTCGCGGAAGCAGGGCGCGATCTGGAAATAGCGGTCGAAACCGGCGACCATCAAGAGCTGCTTGTACTGCTGCGGCGCCTGCGGCAGGGCGAAGAACTTGCCCTCATGGATGCGGCTCGGCACCAGGAAGTCGCGCGCGCCTTCCGGCGACGACGCGGTCAGGATCGGCGTCGAATATTCGGCGAACCCGATCTCGCCCATGCGGCGGCGCATGTCGGAAATGATCTGGGTGCGCTTGACGATGTTCCTGTGCAGGGTTTCGCGGCGCAGGTCGAGGAAACGGTACTTGAGGCGCACGTCTTCCGGATAGTCCGGCTCGCCGAACACCGGCAGCGGCAGCTCCTTGGCGGCGGAGAGCACTTCGATCTCCTGGGCGTAGAGTTCGATCTCGCCGGTCGCCATGCCCTTGTTGACGGTGTCTTCCGAGCGCGCCTTGACGAGGCCGTCGATGCGGATGACCCATTCGCCGCGGACGATTTCGGCGGTCTTGAAGGCGGGGCTGTCCGGATCGGCGACCACCTGGGTCATGCCGTAATGGTCGCGAAGGTCGATGAACAGCACGCCGCCGTGATCTCGCACGCGATGCACCCAGCCGGACAGGCGGACGGTCGATCCGACGTCGGACTTCTTGAGGGCGGCACAGGTATGGCTGCGGTAACGGTGCATTTCAGTATCCTGGACGGTTAAGTTTTGCGGTCTCTTGGCGTGCGTAGCACGGCCTGCCGGCTATATGGAAAATCGGCGGGAAAAGCGCATGATGGACATGCTTTGTCAAGGCAGAACCGATCTGCCGCCCAAAACGCAGCCAGGGATGAAGGGACATCCAGCTGCGGTCAGCGCACCGCGGCCGGCCCGAACAGGCCCCGCATCGCGCTCTCCATCAGCCGCTCACATCAGAAAGACCGTACGTGTCGCTTATCGCTGGCCCTGCCGACGGTTCGGGATATAGAACGGGTAGAACCATCAAAAACCTCTCGCGACTCCCGTGCAAAGCCCTCCCCGATGAGCCATATCCGTCCTCTGATTCTCTCCTCGTCACCGCAGGCATCCTGATCGGCGGCAACGGGCTGCAGGGCACTTATATCGCGTTGCGCGGCTCGGCCGAGGGGTTTACGCCGTCCGTGATCGGCATGATCGGCGCGGGCTACAGTATCGGTTTCGCCTTCGGCTGCATGTACGTCACGCGGCTCCTGCGCCAGATCGGCCATATCCGCACCTTTTCGGCGATGGCGGCGGTGGCGGCGTCCTCTTCGATCGGGATGTCGATGATCGTCGATCCGCTCTTCTGGTTCGCGATGCGCTTCGTGACCGGCATTGCGGTCGCCAGCCTGTTCGCGACGGTCGAAAGCTGGATCAACGCCAAGGTCACCAATGCCAACCGGGCCCGCACGCTGTCGATCTACCGTTTCGTCGATCTCGGCTCGGTGACGGTGGCGCAATACATCATCCCGACGGTGGGCATCGAAGGGCCGATCATCTTCAACATCATCACGATTGCGCTGATCCTGTCGCTGGTGCCGATCTCGATCGCCGACAAATCGAGCCCGGCGCCGCCGGAAACGATCACCTTCGACCTCAAGGCCGTCTGGCGGATCTCGCCGCTCGCTGTCGTCGGCGTCATTTCGGTCGGCTTGTCGATGGCGGCCTTCCGCAATATCGGGCCGATCTATGCAGCAGAGATCGGCATGAGCATCACCTCGATCGCCACGTTCATGAGCGCCGGCATCATCGGCGGCGTGGTGCTGCAATATCCGCTCGGCCTCTATTCCGACCGGCTCGACCGGCGCCGCGTCATCCTGTGGACCACAATCGGCTCGATCGTCACCGGCGCCTATCTCTCCTTCGGGGCCGGCACCAGCGAGACCGCCAATATCGTCAGCATCTTCCTGTTCGGCGCCTTTTCGATGCCGCTCTATTCGCTGTGTTCGGCGCATGGCAACGACTATGCCAAGCCCGGCGAGCACGCGCTGGTTTCGGCCGGCCTGCTGTTCTACTGGTCGGTCGGCGCGACAATCGGGCCGCTGCTCGCCTCGATCCTGCTGCAATATCTCGGGCCTCGCGCCTTCTTCGCCTACACCTCGTTCATCTTCCTGGGCTTCATGATCTTCACACTGAGGCGGATGCAGGCGCGTCCCTCCGTGCCCCCGTCGGAGCGTTCCTGGCGCTTCCGCTCGCTGCTCCGGACATCGGCTTATTTCAACAGGCTCGCCAGCCCGTCCGATAAAGACGATCGCGAGTAAGGGTTAAACATCGTTGCGTATTGACATATGCGGCGGGAAGGAGAAGGAAGGTTGATCACCCTCACGTGAATGAAACGATGATCCAGACGACCGCCGCACTCGAAGAAGCCTGCATCCAGCTGGCCCAATCCGACTTCATCACCATCGACACCGAGTTTCTCAGGGAAACGACCTTCTGGCCGGAGCTGTGCCTCATCCAGATGGCAAGCCCGACTGTCGAAGTGCTTGTCGATCCGCTCGCCAAGGGGCTGAGCCTGAAACCCTTCTTCGAGTGATGGCCAATCCCGCCGTTACCAAGGTGTTTCACGCCGCCCGCCAGGACATCGAAATCATCCACCATCTCGGCAATCTGGTGCCGCACCCGATCTTCGATACGCAGGTCGCCGCCATGGTCTGCGGTTTCGGGGATTCGGTTTCCTACGACCAGGCTCGTCAGCCGCATCAAGGACGTCCATATCGACAAGTCCTCGCGCTTCACGGACTGGAGCCGCCGGCCGCTTTCCGACAAGCAGCTCGAATATGCGCTGGCCGACGTCACCCATCTGCGCGACGTCTATCTTTTCCTGAAAGCCCAGCTGGAGCGCGAAGGCCGCGCCCTGTGGCTGACCGAGGAAATGGCCGTGCTGGAATCACCCGGTACCTATGACCTGCATCCGGACGATGCCTGGGCGCGCCTCAAGTCGCGGCTGCGCAAGCCGACCGAACTTGCCGTCCTGAAATACGTCGCCGCCTGGCGCGAGCGCGAAGCGCGCAGCCGCAATGTGCCGCGCTCGCGTGTGCTGAAGGACGATGCGATCTACGAGATCGCCCAGCAGCAGCCGAAGGACGTGGAAGCCATGTCGCGGCTGCGGACCATTCCGAAGGGCTGGGAGCGCTCCGCCTCCGGCGCCGCCATCATCGAGGCGGTCAATGCCGCGCTCGCCCTGCCGAAGACCGAGATGCCGCATGCGCCGAAACACATGCATGTCCCGGAAGGCACCGCCGCCGCCGTCGAGCCTGCTCAAGGTTCTCCTGAAGCTGATCTCCGACAAGCAGGGCGTCGCCGCCAAGATCATCGCCAATACCGACGATCTCGAAAAGATTGCCGCCGAGGGCGAGGAAGCCAAAGTCGGCGCCCTCTCCGGCTGGCGCCGCGACCTTTTGGCGATACCGCGCTGAAACTGATCAGCGGCGGCGTGGCCTTACGCTTCGTCAACAAGAAGGTCGAGGCGGTGGAGCTCTAGTGTGTTCGATCCTGGAGCTTCCAGGGATCGATGATCGGAATTCCTGCCGCTTCGAAGGGAGCGGTATCCCGAGTGGCTACGGTGAAACCGTGGACATGAGCGATCGCGGCGATCTGACCGTCCGCGAAAGAAATAGCTCGCCCCTTTTGGGTCGCCAGCGCCATGATCGAAGCATAGGCTATTGCGGCATCCCGGTCGAACGACAGGATTCTCGGGCCGAAGAACATCCCGACCAGATCCGACATTCTCTGATGGACCTGCGCCTTCCTCTTGCCGTCCGGTAATATCTCGATTCCGGCGAACAGTTCCGCCAAACTCGTCGCCGTCAAATAGAGCTTTTCGGCGATTGCGCGTTCAGCCACGCGACGACGGATTGATTGGGCATCGACTTTGCCGGCTCGGAAATCACATTCGTGTCGAGAACGATCATTCGAACGAGGCCGGCCTGATCGGAGCAGGATCGCGTGTAACGTCCAGCTCCAGCCCGCCGAATTCCTGGCCGAGTTCCCACAACGCCGTCCCGAGTTTCAGGGGTTTTGCCACTTGCGAGGGCTGTTGGGCGATCGGCTCCTTCGACAGCAGCACTTCCTCCAAAATCTGCTCGATTTCAGCTTCCGCGGTCGTTCCATTCCTCACCGCCCGAGCTTCCAATGCGCGGCTGGCTTCGTCGGACAGGTTTCGTATGGTGATTGCATTCATCATCTCACCTCCGATCAGATATCATTTGCTTTCCTGTGATATCCATTCGGCAGAAGCTTTTCAATGCGAGCCCACCGTGCCCCAAGTCCTGAGCGACCGATGCGCTACCCGACATCGAATGTCCTGATCGCAGTCGTCGTCCTGCTCTCGCTGTTACTCGTCCTTCTCGTGGAAGCGGCGGGCCTTGGAGCCTTTTCACCGCTCTGGATCCGCCCGATCATCCGGGTGACCTGCGCCGCCAACCTGCTCGTCGCCCTTGCAGGTCTCGGAACCCCGCGATCGACGGCCTGGATCAATTACCTGCTCCTCAGCATCACCGCCTATATCGTGGCCTCGACCACGCCGATCGCCGCGCTCTGGGTCATTCCGCGGACGATGCTCGTCGCCGTCAGGCATGCATTTTCGAGCCTTTGGTGATCTTGTCGGCGATCTTCTTCTCGGCCCTGAGCGCAATGCCCACCAGCCTGGCATCTTCCGGCGAAAACTGCCCGAACACTTCGCGGTTTGCTGCATCATGGCCGGTCGAGAACATTTCCTCGATATAGGCGGAGGTCGTCACCTCGCGCTCCAGCGAGCGGCGGTGGATGGTGCGCAGCGTCTCCTGGTCGGCGGTCAGCACCACGATCGGCTGGATACTCATCGGATTGTAGACATGACCGGTCGCATCCCGATATGCTTGCCCGATGATCGCGGGATTTTGCGCGATGATGCCGCTCGTCAGAAACGCGGTCACATTGAGCTCCTGCCAGGGAGCGAGGTCATCGCGCAGCACGATTGCGATCTTGGTATCGAACATGAAAAACAACTCCGTCGAAGGTTATGCCAGAGGCCACGCAGGGACAGACGAAATAGCTGCTGCGGGCGCGGGCGGTCTTGAACGTTCGTGCACTGCGGATGGCAGGGCAGACGGCGCAGCCGACGGCAGCTTGGGACACGCGCCGGACGGCATCGTCCAGGCGCCCTCCTCGCGCGGCATCGAGCGGATCGAGGTTCGTTTCCATGGCAACGGTTTCGAGCCGCATCGCCACGATACCTACGCGCTCGGCCTGACGCTGTCGGGCGTCCAGACCTTCCAGTATCGCGGCTCGGCCCGCGCCAGCCTGCCCGGCAATGTCATCGTGCTGCACCCCGACGAGGTGCATGACGGTGCTGCCGGCACCGATGACGGCCTGCGTTACCGGATGCTCTACCTGCCGCCGGAGCGGTTGATCGAGGCGGCCGGCGGGGCGCGTGGCCTGCCCTTCGTGCCCGATCCCATCATCGCGGATGGCGAATTCCGGCAGTGCCTGACCGAGGCTCTGGACGATCTCGAAGCGGAGCCGCAGGAGCCTCCTGCTCGACGACCTGATTGCCCGCATGGCGACAAACCTCTGGCGTCATGCGGATGGCAAGGTGGTGCCGCGGGCACGCCGCGCGCGCAACAGGCCGTCCTGCGCTGCCGAGATTACCTGCAGGCGAATTCCGGCCGGGTCGTTTCTTCCGAAGAACTCGAAGAGGTCAGCGGCTTCGACCGCTACACCACCGCCAGACAATTCCGAAAACTTCTCGGGACCAGCCCGCACCGCTATCTCGTCATGCGCCGGCTCGACCGGGCAAAGGTCCTACTATCGCAAGGCGGGAGCCTTGCGGATATCGCGGCCGATACGGGCTTCGCCGATCAGGCGCATTTCACCCGTCATTTCAAGAAGACGTTCGGGATGACGCCCGGCCGCTGGATGGCGCTTCGCAGGAGCGCGTGAGACCGCCGGTCTTTGTAAAATTACTGTCATCAAAGCTTCATCGAAGCGTCAATCTTCCATCACCTCACCGTCACGCACCCGCCTTAACCGGTTGGCGTCTTTGACACGCCAACCAACACAGGTGATCCCATGACCAAATTTCTGCTTGCTACCTCTGTAGCGATTGGCGCGCTCGCCGCGCTGATCGGCGGCCCTGCTTCCGCTGACGACAAGGTTTTCCCGGCCAAGCTCACCGGCCAGGCGATCCTGCCCGCCAACACGGTCGTTCCGGCTCCGGCCGATGCGCCGGCGTTCCTCAAGACCTCCGGCAAATTCACCACCGCCGACCGCAAGCGCACCGAAGCCCTCGGCACCCTGCCGGGCAAGGACGGCGCCCGCGTTACCGACGTCAAGCTGCCGCTCGACGGCCAGCCGATCCAGGGTTTCTCCGGCATCAAGACCATGGCTGACGGCACCTTCTGGACGCTGTCGGACAACGGTTTCGGCGGCAAGACCAATTCCTCCGACTCCATGCTGTTCCTGCACCAGATGAAATTCGACTGGGCCGCCAACAAGGCCGAAGTCGTCAAGAACGTCTTCCTCTCCGACCCGAACAAGATCGCGCCGTTCCCGATCGTCACGGAAGCTTCGAAACCCGTTACCTCACCGGCGCCGATTTCGACATCGAATCGATCCAGCCGGTTGCCGACGGATTCTGGCTCGGCGACGAGTTCGGCCCCTACATCATCAAGGTCGACAGCCAGGGCCGCCTGACCGACGTCATCTCGACGCTGGTCGATGGCAAGCCAGTCACCTCCCCGACAGCCCGCTTCTGCAGATCCAGGCCAATCCGGCCGCCAAGGCGCCGGTCTTCAACGTCAAACGCTCCGGCGGCTACGAAGGCCTCGCCATGTCAAAGGACGGTTCGAAGCTCTACGGCCTGCTCGAAGGCCCGCTCTTCAAGGACGACGGCAAGGTCGAAGAGGCTGACGGCCTCACCGCGCTTCGCGTCATCGAATTCGACGTCGCCTCCAAGAAGTGGTCTGGCCGCTCGTGGCTCTACCCGCTTTCCAAGGGCGGCGAAGCGATCGGCGACTTCAACATGGTCGATGCGACCACCGCTCTGGTCATCGAGCGCGACAACGGCGCCGGCACTGCCGACAAGCCCTGTGCCGACCCGACCAAGCCGGAGCCGACCTGCTTCAACGCACCGGCCAAGCACAAGCGCGTCTACAAGATCGAAATGACCGACGCCAATGTCGGCAAGGCCGTCCGCAAGATCGGCTATATCGACCTGATGAACATCCAGGACCCGGACAACAAGAAGAAGGCCGGCAGCGTCGCCGGCGTCTACGACATGCCGTTCGTGACGATCGAGAATGTCGATGTGATCGACGCCACCCACATCATCATCGGCAACGACAACAACCTCCCCTTCTCGGCCGGTCGCGCCGTCGACAAGGCCGACAACAACGAATTCAGCGTGCTCGAAGTCGGTGAGTTCCTGGCTGCGAAATAGGCGGGAAGCGTCTTGAAATAGAAGAGCGTCCGGTAAAAGCCGGGCGCTTTTCTTGTTTGGGCCTGGACGTTCGCTGTGCCGCTTCCGGCGGTAGTGCCGCTACAGACCCCATATCGCTTCGAAGATCGGCCAAGGCGATAACAGCCAAGCGCATGGGCCGGAGGTACGGACGCTATCGGCCGTACATCCATTTTGAATTCCTCGATCATCGGAGGAATTGCGCTCCGTTCTCAGAAAAACCAGCCATGTAGGCAAACCGGCCATCCTTGTCGGGGCGAACAAAATTGTAGCCCGTCGCGACCTTTGTGCCGTCTGATTTGTGCATAGCCCATATCGCCAGAAGCTCGCCGTGATGAACGAAGACCTTTTCGGTGCTGAAGTAAGTTCCCGGCATCGACCTTTGAAAATTCTGAATATGCGCGATCAAGCCGGCGCGGCGTTCGCCTTGCCCGCCTGGATTCGTAAAGAGCATGTCATCGGAAACGCTTTGTACGAGAAGGCGTTCGCGTTCGTCGTCGGAAATCTCACTATAGGCGGCAAGATATGAGTTCCAGTTCCGTTCAAGGGTTTCGGTGTCCATGCTGCATCCTTCACTTGGCTGTCGATAATCGTCGGATTGACGTTTTGTGTGCTTTCAGATTACCTCGCACCAAACGTACGGTCGATAATCAAACACCCAAATTAAGTTATCTAGCGTCCAGTTATGGATATTCTGCTTGATCTCATCCGCGTCCTTCGGCCCCGCGCAACATTGTTTGGCGGCGGCTTGGATGCCGTCGGTCGATGGGGGCTTTCATTTCGAAAGCGAGACGACCTTCTTTCTTGTTGGGTGGAGCGGGGCGAATGCCAGTTGGTGCGGCCGCTTTGCGCGCCCCTGCTCATAGGGCAGGGAGACTTCGTTCTCATCCGCACGTCCACGCCGTTCACGCTGACGTCGGATAGTTCGGTTGAGCCGGCGGACAGCGAGACGGCCGTCTCTACTGCTGGACGCATGAGGGTTAAACTTGGCTCGGGCGAGGATCGTCCTGTCACGCTTCATGCCGGCAAGTTCGTAGTCGAGACGGCAAATGAAGACCTGTTGGCGGGTTTACTGCCGCAACTCGTTCACATCACCGCAAGTGATCCGTCCCTGGGCCGAGTTCGCGCCTTGTTGGCTATGAACGAAATGGAAGCACGCCATCCCGGTCCGGCCAGCGAATTCGTTATCGTCCGGCTGGTGGAACTGATCCTCGTGGAAATCCTACGGACGGACCACCTGCGAAAAAGCGAAGAGAACAAGGGGTGCTCGCCGGATTGGCTGACGTGGTCACAGAGCGTGCCATCGCCGCCATGCATCGGGACGTCACACGCAGCTGGACTGTTGCGGAGCCTGGCGAAACTCTGCGGGGTCTCGCGATCCACCTTTGCGACGAGATTCAGCAAGGTTGTTGGGGTAGGACCGATAGAATATCTGCTGCATTGGCGGATGGCGCTGGCGAAGGACGAACTCCGATACGGAACGAAGAGCATCGGCGAAATCGCCTTTGCCACCGGCTTCGGGTCTTCCAGCGCTTTCAGTTCGGCGTTTACGCGAGAGGTCGGTTGCCCGCCGACGCATTTTGGCCGTCGGGGTTCATAGATCAGTTTGTGGGCAGTGTTGCCAGGGCCGCTTTCTCCGGGGTGAGGCGTCCTTGGGACGGACGAACGTCCTCCCCGAAAGTTTGCAACCCGTCTTGGCGTGCCGGTTCTCCGCGCTACCTCAGCGCATAGCATGGAGAAAACGATGGAAATCCGAAAATTCACAATCGACGACGTTTCGTTGGAGCGTTCCCCGGGCAGCAGGCAGGCGTGTTCGTCGGCAATTTGATCGACGAGCGGCACGGAGGGCCGATCACCGTCGGCTACGGACGCTACGCGCCCGGCCAGAGCCTCACCGAGACGATGGCGGTCGATGATGTCATGATCATTCTCGAAGGGCGGCTTTCGGTCTCGACGGACGCCGGAACGGTCACCGCCGGGCCCGGCGAGATCGTATACATGCCCAAGGGCGAAGCGGTGACCATCCGCTCGCACGAGGAAGGCGCGCTAACCGCCTATGTCACCTATCCGCATTGGCGGCCGGCACACGCGTAAGCCAGGCGGCGCAAAGCGTCCGCTCGGCACCCACCCGATACCGCAGGATCGCCTGCAGGCTCATCCGCGATAATTGAACAGCCATTTGATGAAGACGGCGGAGACCGTGACGAAGGCCATCAATCCCGCCCAGGTTTCCACATAGAAGGGCGGCGGGGCCAGCAGTTTCCCTTCTATGTTGAAATAACCCAGGGTCATCAGGGCCGCGCAGATGACGAAAGCAAACGTCGCCCAGATCCAGATACGCAGGTATGACATCCATTTCCCCCTTTGGCCCGCCGTAAAATAAATCAACGGCGTTGCCAGGGAAGTCGTCCAATCGGAGTAGGCGCTCAGGCGGATGAAGGGTGGCCGACATGGCGACCACACGCAGCTATCGCCGATTCCGTCGCCCTGCCTTGCCTACTCGAACCTGAATGCCAGCCGCTTGCCCGTCAGCCGCGCCAGTTGCTGCAGGCGGCCGTCCAGCCGCTCGCCGGCAAAATCGCGGTAGGCGGAAGGCACCACGAATTCGAGATCGAGATCCGGCTCGGAGGACGGGCGGAAGGTCAGGTGGTTGACGAGGCCCGGCATAGAGGCCGAGAAAAGGTAGACGACCCGCAGCAGCCCACCCAGCAGTTTCGCAAGGTCGAGCAGGCGGGGCGTGGCGATCGTTGCAAGCGGCCCGGTGGCGCCGTCGTCATGCAGGCCTTCGAAACGGTAATAGTTGGCGAGCGCCAGATAGGCGCGACCGGCATGGGTGATACCGACGAAAGAGGAGTGGGCGATCAGGTTCAGCGCCTGCAGGCCGCGATAGTCCGGATGGGCGCGCCAGCTGATATCGGCAAGCAGGCAGGCGGCCTGGCGATAGCGGCTTTCCTCTTCGGTCTCGACGATCCCGAAGGCCGGCACCATGCGGCCGGTCCAGTCGGCGAGCCTCGCGGGCGTGCTCGGGCGAGCGGGCGCGCAGGATGGCGAGCCTGGTCGGCGGCGACCAGCAGCGGATCGCCCGCCTGCTCTTCATCCGACAGCAGCGAATAGAGATAACCTTCGCGAACGCCCTGGGCGGAAAAACTCACCTTGGCGGGCTTCATTACATCAAGCACTTCCTGCATGGCGATGGCGCCGAAGGGCAGCAGCGAACGACGGTTCTTCGAAACCGCCTGCCAGGCGGGATCCTTGCTGTCCTTGGCGGCGATCACCTCGTCGAGGAATTTCCGCATGTCGTCGAGCGTGAGCTCATAACCCTGCATCATGTGCAGGGGATACTTGCTCAGTTCCATATGCAGCTTGGCGATGTTTCGCCAGGTGCCGCCGACGGCATAGAAGGTGCGGCCAGCGCCGTTCTCCAGGAACCGGGCCGTATTGACCTGCTTGCGGGCGAAGGTGCGCGCCTTGGAGAGCGAATTGCCGGAGGATTCCGACAGTCTCAGGCCGCCCAGCGGCAGGGTGATGCCCTTGCCGAATTCCGTACCCTTGATATCGATCAGCTCCAGCGAACCGCCGCCGAGGTCGCCTGCTATGCCATCGGCGTCATGAAAGCCGCTGATGACGCCGAGCGCCGAATACCGCGCCTCTTCCTCGCCCGACAGAAGCTGGATCTGCTGGCCGAGGATCTCTTCCGCCTTGCGGATGAAATCCGGGCCATTCGATGCTTCGCGGGCCGCAGCCGTCGCCAGCACGTAGACTTCAGTTGCCTGAGCCTGGCTGGAGAGCGCCCGGAAACGCCTCAGCGACGACAGGGCGCGTTCGACACCCTCCTCGTCCATGCGGCCGTTCGAGCCCAGCCCCTTGCCGAGACCGCACAGCACCTTCTCGTTGAAGAGAACGGTCGGCGCGCGGGAAAGGCCTTCGTAGATGACGACGCGGACGGAATTCGAGCCGATGTCGATGACGGAGACAGGAGCGATCCCCGGAAGGCGCCCCTGGGCTTCTGATCGTACCATAATGCCTATTTCTTGCGTCCGGACACTAGGCCCGCGATAAGTTTCGGAGCACTCGATTTCAGGGCTTCACCGCGCCCCGAGAGGCTCGGATTGGTCATGAAATAGTGTTGCGCGTTAAAAGGTTCCTCGCCTTTGCGCACTTCCATGCGCCGCGACGTGCCGTCGGCCAATATCTCGTAGCTCTGCTGGTTGTCAATCAGGTTGCCGAGCATGATCTGGGATAGGACCTGCTCGTGCACCGTCGGGTTGAGGAGCGGCACCAGCGTCTCGACGCGGCGGTCGAGATTGCGCGGCATCATGTCCGCCGAACCGATATAGACGAGCGCTTTGTCCGACGGCAGGCCGAAGCCGTTGCCGAAACAGAAGATGCGGCTGTGCTCCAGGAAGCGGCCGACGATCGACTTGACGCGGATATTGTCGGAGAGGCCGGCCACCCGCGGGCGCAGGCAGCAGATGCCGCGCACCACGAGATCGATCTCTACGCCGGCGCGGCTGGCGCGATAGAGCGCGTCGATGATCTCCGGATCGACCAGCGAATTCATCTTCATCCAGATCGCCGCCGGCTTGCCGTTCTGGGCGTGGCAGATCTCTTCCTCGATATGGCGCAGGATGCGGGGACGAAGCGTATAGGGCGAGACCGCCAGCTTCATGCTCTCAGCCGGCTCGCCATAACCGGTGATGAAGTTGAAGATGTTCGCCATGTCGTGGGCGATCTTCGGGTTGCAGGTGAAGAAGGACAGGTCCGTATATATCTTGGCGGTGATCGGGTGGTAGTTGCCGGTGCCGAGATGGCAATAGGTTCTGAGCTTGCCGTCCTCGCGGCGCACCACCATGGACATCTTGGCATGGGTCTTCAACTCGATGAAACCGAAGACCACCTGCACGCCGGCGCGCTCCAGGTCGCGCGCCCAGCGGATGTTCGCCTCTTCGTCGAAACGGGCCTTCAACTCGACCAGCGCCGTCACCGACTTGCCCATTTCGGCCGCGTCGATCAGCGCCCGGACGATCGGGCTGTCGTTTGAGGTGCGGTAGAGCGTCTGCTTGATGGCGAGCACGTCCGGGTCGCGCGCAGCCTGCAGAAGGAACTGCACAACCACGTCAAAGGATTCGTACGGATGATGGACCACCATGTCCTTTTCGCGGATGGCTGCAAGGCAGTCGCCGGCGTGTTCGCGGACCCGTTCGGGAAATCGGGCGTTGTGGGTCTCGAAGCGCAGGTCGTCGCGCGGCGCCTTTGTGATCTCGGACATGGTGTTGAGCGCCAGAAGGCCCGGCAGAACCGCGACGCGATTGTCCGGCACGCCGAGTTCCTGCACCACGAACTGGCGGAGCGACGCCGGCATTTCCGAATCGGTCTCGATGCGGATGACCTTGCCGCGGCGGCGGCGCTTCAGCGCCGTCTCGAAGAAGCGCACCAGGTCTTCGGCCTCTTCCTCCACTTCGATATCGCTGTCTCGGATGATGCGGAACGTGCCGGCGCCCTTCACCTCGTAACCGGGGAAGAGCCGGTCGGTGAACATGCCGACCACATCCTCGAGCGTGATATAGCGGATCGCGGCGTTGAGATCCGGCAGGCGGATGAAGCGGTCGAGCGTGGTCGGCAGGCGCAGCAGGCCGGTCATCGGCTCCTTGCCGTGCTTGCTGTGCAGCTGCAGGCCCATCGAGAAGCCCAGATTGGGAATGAACGGGAACGGATGGGCCGGGTCGATCGACAGCGGAGTCAGGACCGGGAAGAGTTCGTCGTCGAAGGAGTTCGACAGCCACGCCCGATCCTCGGCCGACAGCGCCGCCGGCCTGACGATCAGAATGTCTTCCTTGGCGAGATATTGCTGCAGGACGGCGAGCGAGGCCTGCTGCTCCATCTGCAGGTTGTCGATCTCCTGCAGGATATTGTCGAGCTGTTCGGCCGGCGTCTTGCCGTCCGGGCTGCGGATGACGATGCCCTGGCGCACCTGGCCTTCGAGGCCGGCGACGCGCACCATGAAAAATTCGTCGAGATTGGCCGCCGAGATCGACAGGAAGCGGACCCGCTCCAGAAGCGGATGGGCGGTGTTCAGCGTCTCCTCGAGAACGCGGCGGTTGAACTGCAGCCAGGAGAATTCACGATTGATGAACCGGTCCGGACTGGTCATCAGGTCGAGGTCGGTATTGGCCGCCTCCAGGCCGGGCTCGCGCGCTTCCGTCGTGATCGAATCCATTTCATCCATCCCAATGCTAACCCTAAGAGCCGGTTACAGTTTGACGAGCAAACTGTCACAGTCAATCGTCAGCGCCGGCTCCGGTTCCGGAATTCCCAAAATCGTTCAGCACTTCCGCGGCCAGTGGGCGGGTTATCCTCGTGCCGCGCGCCAGCGCCAGGCGGTCCAGCCGCTCGACGATCGCCTGCGCCGCACCGAGCGACCGTTCCATCCGGTTGACGATGTAGCCGACCAGTTTGTCGTCGATATAAAGCTGGCGGTCGGCGAACAGTTTGACGATCACCTGGGCCAGCAGGTCCTCGTCCGGCTCGCCGATCTCCACCACCGTCGCCGCCTTCAGCCGGGATTTCAGGTCCGGCAGGGTGACGCCCCAGGAAACCGGCCACAGGCGCGAGGTCATCAGCAGGCTGTGGCCGTTCTCGCGCACGCTGTTGATGACGTGGAAGAGTTCGGTTTCGTCGAAACCGCGGCGCTCGGCATCCTCGAACAGGACCGGGCCCGCCGCGGCGATCGCTGCCGCATTCGAGCCGGCAACGGGGTGGATGTCGGCCGCACCTGCCTTTTCCCGCCAGATATGCGCCAGATGCGATTTTCCCGACCCCACCGGCCCCGCGAGCACGACGACCGGGGACGGCCAGGCCGGCCATTCATCGACGATCGCGACGGCCGCGGCCAGGCGTTCGGAAACCAGAAGGTCATCCCGGGTTCTCGCCGCATCATGGGCGAATTCCAGCGGCAACTGCTCTTGTCTGCGCCGCTCGCGCTCATTCGTCTCGGTCATTGCTCTTTCAAATGCTCATCTGAGAGTCATTCGCGTGAGGATCGTTCGGGGCGGTTATCTGCCCAGCATTTTCGCCGTGTTCCAGCACGTGCGGCCGCTCGGCCTCTTCCCAGGGAAGCGACGCCGCTCGCCCGAAATAGATGTCGCTGTCAAGATACCGCGCCAGCACGAAACGAACAAGCACGCCGACCACGGCGGCGGCCGGCACGGCGATCAGCAGGCCGACGAAGCCGAATATCGCGCCGAAGGCGAACAGCGCGAACATCAGCCATACGGGATGCAGGCCGACGCTTTCGCCGACCAGCTTCGGCTGCAGGATATTGCCCTCGATGAACTGGCCGACGAAGAAGACGCCGGCAACGGCCATGATCCAGGGGTAATCCGGCCAGAACTGCACCAGCGCCACACCGACCGAGAGAACCAGACCGATCAGCGAACCGATATAGGGAACGAAGCTGATCATGCCGGCGACGAAGCCGATCAGGAGCCCGAAATTCAGACCGACAATCGACAGGCCGACCGCATAGAATATGCCGAGGATGAGGCAGAGCGATCCTTGGCCGCGGATGAAACCGGCAACCGATTCATCCATTTCCCGGGCGATCTCGCGGACGGTCTGCACCTGGTCGCGCGGTACCCAGCTATCGACCTTGGCAATCATGCGGTCCCAGTCGAGCAGGATATAAAATGCGACGACGGGCGTGACGATCAAAAGCGACACGACGTCGATGATCGCCTTGCCGGAATTCCAGATCTGGGTCAGCAGCGAGCCGACGAAACCGGCGCCCTGGCTCAGCACTTCGGAGAAATTCTGTTTCACCGTTTCGATCTGGGCGCTGATCCAATGCGGCAGGAACGAGCTTTCCGGGCTCGATATGATTTGCTGCAGCTGGGAGATATAGCCCGGCAGGGCGGCGGCGAACTCGGTGAACTGGTTGATGATGATCGGGATGACCAGCATCAGCGACAGCGCGAAGACCAGGACGAAGCTGACGAGGATCAGCACCGTCGCCATCAACCGGCTCAACCCCGCCGTTCCAGCCAGTCGGCCACGGGATCGAGAAAATAGGCGAGCGCCATGCCGGCGACGAAGGGAAGCAGGATCGAGCGGAAGAACCACAGGAAGACGACGAAGACGATGAAAACGCCGAGCCAGAAGAAGATGTAGCGCTTCAGGCTCGCGCCGCTGATATGATATGGCATCGCCGCTTCCTCTGAATTGCCCGGGCAAAGAGGGATAGGGAAGCCGGTTCCGCAGGTCAAGGGTTTGGAAGCAGTGCAGCAAGGCCTGTGAAAACCCTTCAAAACCGCGCCCAACGCTTGCATCCGGCGTCATGTCGTGCAATTGCGGGCAGCTCATGACGATCATTGGAGATGAACGATGAGCGAGGCGGGCAAGAACGGTCTCACCTACAGCGATGCCGGGGTCGATATCGACGCGGGCAACCTCATGGTGGAGAAGATCAAGCCGGCGGTGCGCTCCACCCGCCGCCCCGGCGCCGATGGCGAGATCGGCGGTTTCGGCGGGCTCTTCGATCTCAAGGCAGCGGGCTTCACCGATCCGATCCTGGTTGCCGCAAACGACGGCGTCGGCACCAAGCTGAAGATCGCCATCGACGCCAATTTCCATGACACCGTCGGCATCGACCTCGTCGCCATGTGCGTCAACGACCTGGTGGTCCAGGGCGCCGAGCCTCTGCTCTTCCTCGATTATTTCGCGACCGGCAAGCTCGACCCGGACCAGGGTGCGGCGATCGTTTCCGGTATTGCCGCCGGCTGCCGCGAGGCGGGCTGCGCGCTGATCGGCGGTGAGACCGCCGAAATGCCCGGCATGTATTCCGACGGCGACTACGATCTGGCGGGTTTTGCGGTCGGTGCCGCCGAACGCGGCCAGCTGCTGCCGGTCGGCGATATCGCGGCCGGCGACGTCATCCTCGGCCTCACCTCGTCGGGCGTGCATTCGAACGGATTCTCTCTCGTCCGCAAGATCGTGACGCTTTCCGGCCTCGCATGGGACGCACCCGCCCCCTTCCGTGAGGGCATGACTCTAGGTGAGGCGCTTCTGACGCCGACCCGCATCTACGTGAAGCCGCTGCTGAAGGCGATCCGCGAGACCGGCGCGCTCAAGGCGCTCGCCCACATCACCGGCGGCGGTTTTCCGGAGAACATCCCGCGCGTGCTGCCGAAGCACCTCGCCGCCGAAGTCGATCTCGACAGCATCCCCGTGCCGCCCGTCTTCTCGTGGCTGGCAAAAACCGGCGGCGTCGAGCCGAAGGAAATGCTGCGCACCTTCAATTGCGGCATCGGCATGATCGTCGTGGTCGCGCCTGAAAACGCCCAGGCCGTCACCAATACCCTGACCAATGAAGGCGAGATCGTCGTGCCGCTCGGCCGGATGGTCGAACGCGCCGAAGGCGGCGCCGGCGTGATCTATCAGGGCACGCTCGGCCTATGAGCGGGCCTTCGGCCGAAACGGCGCGCCGAAAGCGCGTCGTCGTTTTCATTTCCGGTGGCGGCTCTAACATGTCGGCACTCGCCGATGCCTGCGCTGCTCCGGATTTTCCTGCCGAGATCGTGGCGGTGTTCTCCGACAGACCGGCCGCCGGCGGCATCGAGAAGGCGCAGGCGCGCGGCATCAAAACCTTCGTCTTCGAGCGCAAGGGTTTTGCCAGCAAGCCCGAACACGAGGCCGCGATCCTCGCCGCCCTCGATGAGGTGAAGCCGGATATAATTTGCCTCGCCGGCTACATGCGGCTTTTCTCCGCCGAGTTCATCAGCCGTTACGAAGGCCTTATCCTCAACATCCACCCTGCCCTCCTGCCGCTCTTCCCGGGCCTCCACACCCATGAACGCGCCATCGAGGCCGGCATGAAGATCGCCGGCTGCACCGTGCATTTCGTCACCGAAGGCATGGACGAAGGCCCGATCGTCGCCCAAGGCGCCGTGCCGGTACTTGCCGACGATACGCCGGACGCTCTGGCCGCCCGCGTTCTGACCGTCGAGCACAGGCTCTACCCGCTGGCCCTGAAGCTTCTGGCGGAAGGTCGGGTAAGGATGGAGGCCGGCCGGGCAATCGCTTCACCCGGCGCTGCGACCGACATCGCGGATCAGCGGATCTTCTCGGCGGGCAGATAAGCGCCCGACTCGACAAAAGTCTCCCTACGTCTTACATTCTGTACGTAATCTTCGTACAGGAGACAGGACATGCCCAGCACATCTCAGAGAACTCACAGTCTGGAGATGCCTTCCATGGAAGCCGAAGCCGTCTCCATCCGGCTAGGGATTTCGAAACGCGAACTGGCGGAGACGGCTGGGCTTTCCGCCAACACGCTCCAGCGCAAGGAGCGCGCGCAGGCACCCGCAGTAGCCATGCGGATCGGTGAAATGGCGGAGATCATCCATCGCGTCAGCGAATGGGCAGGAAGCGAGCGGCAGGCGCTCGCCTGGTATCGTGCCGAGCCCATTCCGGCCTTTGGCGGCCGGACAGCAGAGAGCATAGTCAAGAACGGCAAGGCAGCCGCCTTGCGCGACTATCTCGATCACCTGGCGCTCGGTGGCTTTGCTTGAGGTTCCAGGGCGTCTGCTATCGCGCCCACGACCCTCGCTGGGCGATCAGCCCGACATCCGGCGACGGTGCCGCCATTCGCGGCGCCCGGTTCAATCCGAAGGGCGTGTCGGCACTTTATCTCTCCACTTCGATCGAAGGCGCGATCACCGAGGCAAGCCAGGGGTTCGGGCACAAGATCCATCCACTGACGATCTGCTCCTATGAAGTCGATTGCGAGGATATCGCCGACCTCACGGATGAAGCGTCGAGACAAGAACTTGGCATCTCGCTCGACATGATGGGATCGGCTTGGGCGACCGCCCTGTCCGACAACAAACGACCCGGCTCGTGGATGGTCTATAACGAGCTTGAAGGCCTTTATGCCGGGATCATCGTTCCCTCTTTCGCTCACAGGGCCGGACCATCCGTCAGCAATCTCGTCCTGTGGCGCTGGGGCGCCGAATTGCCGTACAAAGTGGTGGTCATCGACCCGACAGGCAGGCTGCCAAAAACCAGATGTCTTGGGACGAATAGGCGCCTGCGAGCCTCAGGCCGCCAGCGCCCGCAGCGGGTGCAACGTGCCGTCGCTGTAGACGAAGCGGCCGGCGCGGAAGGTGGCGCGGATACGGTGCACGTCGCCCTTTTCCACCACGACCAGATCGGCGCGCTGGCCGACCGCGATTTCGCCGCGATCCGTGAGGCCGGCGGAACGGGCCGCGTTGCCCGTCGCCATGGCGACGGCTGCCGGGAGGCCGCCTTCGGACACATCCGCCAGCTTGAAGACGCCGGGCACGAAAGCGGCCGGGTGGTAATCGGCGGCAATCACCGTCAGCAGGCCGGCCTTTGCGGCGTCGAGGGCGCTGAGATTGCCGGACATGGACTGGCCGCGCAGCGCGTTCGGTGCGCCCATCAGGGTCCAGAGCCCGCGGCGGCGGGCCTCCTCGGCAGCCGGGAGCGTCACCGGAAATTCGCTGATGGTGACGCCGAGATCGAACATTTCAGCGACCTTTTCGACGCTGTCGTCGTCATGGGAGGCAAGCGACAGGCCGTGTTGCAAGGAGAGCGAAACGATTTCCTTCAGCTTCACCTCGATCTGCGGGTTGTCGCGCATGGCGATGCGCTTCTGGACGATCTCGGCGGCCATTTCCTCCGAAATCACCCTGCGTTCGGAAATGCTGGCGACATAGGCAGCGATGTTGTTGTACTGGCCCTGGCCCGGCGTGTGGTCGGTCAAGGAGACCATGTCGATCTCGTCGGCCTTCAGCAGCCGTTCGAGCGTCGGTGCGGCGCCTATATTGGTGATCTCGTAGCGCGCATGGACGCGATGGTCGATCAGCAGGTTGTCACGCAGGCGGTTGATGCCTTCGATGATCGCCGAGGTCGTTTCCAGCGAACGGACATGGCCATAGACGCTCTCGGTGGCGAAGGAAACGGCGGCATAGGCCGTGGTGACGCCGGCGGCGGCCAGCTTCTTGTCGAGTTCGTGGATGCCGAAATCGATCGGCATCTGGGCGTTCGGCCGCGGCGCGATCTCGCGCTCGATCATGTCGCCATGCAGATCGACGAAGCCCGGCATCAGCAGCCGCCCGCCGCCGTCGATCACGGCGCCTGCGACCGGCTCCGGGCGATCTCGGCGATCACGCCATCTTCAATCCGCACGGAACCTGCGTCCACCACCTCGTTCGGCAGAACGAGGGTGAAATTGCCGAGCCACATGGCTTTCTCCTGAGCATTAGAGATGATTATCAAGGGGCAGCGCATAACCGCCGTTCGTGACAACGATGTGAAATCCGGGCGGCTCGAGGTCAAGTCACAATCATGCGGCGCCTGAAACAACAGGCGACCTGCTTATCGGCCATTGTACCCATTTCGCCGCGTCTTCATCGGGAAACTGAGCCGCTGCGGCCGCCTTGGAGGATGATCCGCATCGAAGGCGTGTGGAGCCCCTCCCCTTGTGGGGAGGGGACTCCCACCCGGCATAAAACCCTCCGGCCTGCCGGCCACCCTCCCCACAAGGGGAGGGTTAGGGTGCCGCACCGCCTCGCGAGCCACCTGCGATAGCTCTGCCGGTATAGACTGATGATTCTATCGTTCAAGCCTTCAGCCCGCGAGCGACGCCCGGTTTATCACCGCCCATTGCAGCATCATGATCGTCTTGGCGTCGATGATCTCGCCGGAAGCGATCATCGCCACCGCCTCATCGAGCGGTAGTTCGAGAACCTCGATATCCTCGTGCTCCTCCGCCAGCCCGCCGCCGTCCTCGACGCGGTCGGAAAGGTCGATCGGCGCGTAGAAGAAATGTACGATCTCGGTCACCGAGCCGGGCGAGGTCAGCGCCTTGAACAGGAATTTTACGTCACGAACTCGGTAACCGGTCTCTTCCATCGCCTCGCGGCGAATCGCTTCCTCGGCCTCATCCCCGTCCAGCAGGCCGGCCGGAACCTCGATCATCCATGCA
This sequence comes from Neorhizobium sp. EC2-8, assembly GCA_045291535.1. Lineage (GTDB taxonomy): Bacteria > Pseudomonadota > Alphaproteobacteria > Rhizobiales > Rhizobiaceae > Neorhizobium. The sequence continues at coordinate 1,733,890 of CP147996.1, forward strand.
GGATCGCCGGTCAGGTAGGCCGGCAAGCGGAATTGCTTTGCCAGCACGACAATGTCTCGCCCGGCATCATGGAGCAGAATGCAGGCGGCCGGAGTGCGATGAAAGATCTCGCGATGCAGGCGATGGGTCGCGCCGCCGCGGTCGGTATAATCCAGCGTATAGTTGGAAAGCCGCGTCCATCCGTTCGATAGCGTTTCGTCGCTGACGATCACCACCCGATCATGCGTATCCGTCATGCAAAGTCCTTGCGAAGCCATACCTTGTTGTCGTGGAAGGCCGCGCCGCCATAAGGCGCCACGGCATCGGCGCCGGTCAGCACGTTGATGCCCTCGCCATCGAGATGTTTGTGGTTCGGCCACAGCCCCTCGGCGATCAGCACGCCGGGCCTTGCGCCTGAAACGAGCCTGGCATGCAGGCGAATTTCCCCGCGCGTGTTGCCGAGCCGGACGATATCGCCATCGACGATGCCGAGGCGTTCCGCATCGGTCGGCTCGATCATCACTTCGGGGCGCCCTTCCCGCTCATAGGAGCTTTTCGTCTCGGTGAAGGACGAATTGAGGAAGCTGCGGGCCGGCGAGGTCGCCAGCCGGAACGGATGCGCCGCGTCGGCCACCTCGATGACATCCACCTGGTCCGGGAAGACCGGCAGTTCGGCGATCGGTCCGAGCGGCCCCACGTTTTTGGCGGCTTGTCCGGCGACGGGCCGTTCGCCCAGTCCGGCCGGAAGCGGAATTTGCCGTCCGGGTATCCGAAGCCCTTGATGTAATGGGCGGTTTCGAAATCGGGCTGCGCATCGATCCATTTGTCGCGCGCCAGATCCTCGTAGCCACCCCAGTTGCTGGCCTTCAGGATGCGGTCGATATGCTGGCGCTCGTCGAGGCCGAAGCCCGGGAAATGAGCCACGCCGAGGCGTTTGGCCAGTTCCTCGATGACGAAGAGATTGGTGCGCACCGTGGACGGCGGCTCGACGAGCTTCGGCCCCATCAGGATATGCTGCTGGCCGCCGGCCCGGTAAAGGTCGTCGTGCTCGACGAACATGGTGGCCGGCAGGACGATATCGGCAACCTGAGCCGTATCGGTCATGAACTGCTCGTGCACCGCCACGAACAGGTCGTCGCGCAAGAAGCCTTCACGGACGAGACGCTGTTCCGGCGCTACGTTCATCGGGTTGGTGTTCTGGATCAACAGCGCCGTCACCGGCCCACCGCCGCGAAGAGCTTCCGCATCGCCGGTCAGCACCCGGCCGATCTGCGACTGGTCGAGCTGGCGGATATCCGGATCGGCGTAAGCGGTGCCCATCACTCGGATTTGTTGAGCCGAAAAATCTCGCCGTTGTTGTGGAAGGCGCCGCCGCCCTCGTATTGCCAGCAGCCGAGCACGGTCGAAATCGACAGCGCCGCATGCATGGCGACCGTGCCGTTGCGCTGGCGGGCAAAACCGTAGCCCAGCCGGAAGAAGGTCTTTTCCGTCGTACCGACGAGCTTGCCGAAGGTCTCGATCTCCTCCACCGAAAGCCCGGTGATGGCAGAGGCCCATTCCGGCGTCTTCGTCTTCAGATGGTCCTCGAGGCCGGCCGGATCGTCCGCATATTTCGCCATGTAGTCGCGATCGGCATAACCGTCGCGGAAGGCGATGTGCATGACGGCGCAGGCGAGCGCCGCATCGGTGCCGGGGCGCACGGTCAGCGCCATATCCGCCTGTTTCATCGTCGGATTGTCGTAGATGTCGATGACGACGATCTTGGCGCCGCGCTCCTTGCGCGCCTTCACCGCGTGGGTCATCACGTTGACCTGGGTGGAAACGGCATTCGTACCCCAGATCACCACGCAATCGGATTTCGCCATCTCGCGCGGATCGGGACCGCGCAAGGCGCCGGTGCCCATCACATAACCGGTCCAGGCCATGTTGGTGCAGATCGTGCCGAAGAAGCCGGAATATTTCTTTGCATGCCGCAGCCGCTCGATCGAATCGCGCTGCACCTGGCCCATCGTTCCGGCATAGAAATAGGGCCAGATCGCCTCCGACCCGTGCTTCGCTTCGGCCTTGACGAAGGCATCGGCGATCTCGTCGAGGGCGGCCTCCCAGGAAATCTCCTGCCAGTTCCCCTCGCCCTTGGCGCCTACGCGGCGCTTCGGAAACATCAGCCGGCCGGGATGGTAGAGCCGTTCGGAATAGCGGGCGACCTTGGCGCAGATGACGCCGGCCGTGTAGCTGTTGTCGGCAGCGCCGCGCACCCGGCCGATCCTGCCGTCGGGGGTCAGATCGATATCCAGCGCACAGGCCGACGGACAGTCGTGCGGACAGACGGTATGGCCGACCGAATTGTGGCCGAGGGCGGTTTTCGCGGTAATCGGGGTCGCAACGTTCATGGCTTTTCTATATTGCAAGCTGACGCCCGCAAAAAGCGTGATTTGCAGCGCATCAATTTAATTCAAGCGAGACACCAGCAACGATGAACTACCGGCACATCTATCACGCGGGAAATTTCGCCGACGTCCTGAAACACGCGGTCCTGGCGCGGTTGATCCGCTATGCCCAGAACAAGGACAAGGCTTTTCGCGTGCTGGATACCCATGCCGGCATCGGGCTCTACGATCTCTCGTCGGACGAGGCGCAGAAGACCGGCGAGTGGCGTGACGGCATCGGCCGGCTGATGGAAGCGGAACTGCCGGAAAAGGTCGCGGACCTGCTGGAGCCCTATCTGACGGCCGTCAGGGACTTGAACCCCGGCGGCGCGCTGAAACTCTATCCCGGCTCGCCGAAACTCGCCCGCATGCTGTTTCGTCCGCAGGACCGGCTGTCGGCGATGGAATTGCATCCGGACGATTTCAACCGCCTGCACAACCTGTTCGAAGGCGATTTCCAGGTGCGCGCCACCGAGCTCGACGGCTGGCTGGCCCTCGGCGCCCACCTGCCGCCGAAGGAAAAACGCGGCATCGTGCTCGTCGATCCGCCTTTCGAGGAAGAAGGCGAATACAGGCGGCTGGTGAAGGGCCTCTCGACGGGATGGCGCCGCTTTCAGGGCGGCACGTATTGCCTCTGGTATCCGATCAAGAAAGGCGCTCCGCTCAGAGCCTTCCATGACGAGTTGAAGGCGTTGGAAATTCCGAAAATGCTGTGCGCCGAGCTGACCGTTCGGAGCGACCGCGAGACGACCGGGCTCTCCGGCTCCGGCCTCATCGTCGTCAACCCGCCCTTCACGCTCAAAGACGAGCTGCACGCACTTCTCCCGACCTTGAAAACCATCCTGGCGCAGGATCGGTTTGCCTCGCAGCGAGCCTTCTGGCTGACCGGCGAGACCGTCGATCCAGACCTAGATCCGGACGCTTGACCGGGCGCGGCTTTTCCGCCCATGGTGCGCCGCATTGCAGGGGCCAGGCCAATGACCAACCGATTTATCGCTTTTCTTTTGCTCGCCGTTTTCGCATCCGCCGCCTCCGCCCAGGAGCGCCGTTCGGACAATCGGCAGGATCATGCGGGACAGTTCGATTTCTACGTCCTGTCGCTTTCCTGGTCGCCGACCTTCTGCGCTTCGCAGGGTGGGAACAGGAACGATCAGCAATGCAGCACGGACAAGGATTTCCGATTCATTGTTCACGGCCTGTGGCCGCAATATGAAAAGGGCTATCCGGATTTCTGCGAAACGAAGGAACCGGGCCGTGTGCCGAATTCCCTCGGCGAACCGCTGTTCGACATCATGCCATCGATGGGCCTGATCGGCCATCAGTGGCGAAAGCACGGAAGCTGCACAGGCCTTACCCAGCGCGATTATTTCGGCAAGCTGCGCGAGGCCTTTTCACGCATCAAACTGCCCGCCGATCTTTCACGCGGCGACGCCGCCGTGACACTGTCGGCCGACCAGATCGAAGAGAAATTCATCACTGCCAATCCGGGCATGAGCCGGCGTGGTATCTCGACGAGCCTGCGAAGGCCGCAAGCTCGAGGAAGTGCGGATCTGCCTCACCAAGGACCTGCAATTCCGCGATTGCGCCGAGGTGGATCGCGACAGCTGCCGGGCCAGCCAGATCACCCTGCCCCCGGCACGCTGAGATTTATCGAGAGGACAAGACCATGAAGCTGCTTTATTCCCCGGCCTCGCCCTATTCCGCCAAGGTGCGCATGGCAGCGCGCCATCTCGGCATCGAGATCACCGAGGTCAAGACGGATACCAACGCCGCCCCGCCGGAACTCATCGACAACAACCCGCTCGGCAAGATCCCGGTTCTGATCCGCGAGGGCGAACCGCCGATCTACGACAGCGTCGCGATCATGCACTGGCTCGACCGTCAGTCCGGCGGCAAGCTCTATCCGAAGAAGGATGCCAAGCGCACGGAGGCGGAAGTGCTGGAAGCGCTCTGCGACGGCATCATGGACTGCCTGCTGGCGATCGTCTACGAGCGCCGCTCGCGCGAGGAGGAGAAGGTCCACCAGCCATGGATCGACAAGCAGTGGAGCAAGGTGGTGCGCGGCCTCGACCACCTGGAAAACAACCTGCCGAAGACCGGCAAGAAGCTGCATGGCGGCCATTTCGCGCTGGCAGCGACGATCGGTTACCTCGACCTGCGCTTCAACGGGCAGTGGGCCGAGGGACGGCCCGAACTCGCCTCCTGGCCGGATATCTTCGCCAAGCGTTTCTCTTCCTATGCCGCCATGAAATCGGCGGCCTGAAAACAAAAAAGCCCGGACCGAAGCCCGGGCTTTCCCAGCCGTTAAGGCTATAACGCTTAGAACTTCACGCCGATACCAACCTTGACGCTGTGATCGTCGAAGCCCTTCGAAACCGTACCGGAGTCGAGGCTGTAGCTATCCGAACCGTAGTCGGTGTAACGATATTCGATACGAGCGGTGATGTTGCTGGTCACGAAAGCTTCGGCACCCGCACCGACCGTGTAACCGACAGCCGTCTTGTTGTCGGACGAGGTGGCGTCACGCATCTCGTTGTCCTGCAGTGCCACACCGCCGGTACCATAGATCAGGAAGGGGTTCAGGTCGTAACCGACGCGGCCGCGAACCGAGCCGTTCCAGCCGGCCTTGCCTTCAAAACCTTCGATCGTGGTGTTCTTGGTGCCGTTGTAGCCGACATCAGCTTCGATACCATAAACGATCGAACCGTTCTGGAAGTTATAGCCCGTGTAAGCACCGCCGCCAAAGGCGCCGTCGCGGTCACCAGCGCCGCCGAAACGACCCCAGTCATACTGACCATAACCACCGAGGTAGAAACCCTGCCAGTTGGCAACCGGAGCCGGCTCTTCGGCTGCGACCGGAGCCTGCGGAATTTGTTCTACGGCATCAGCGGCATTGGCCGCGGAAATTGCGATGAGGCTGACTGCCGAGGCCATCAGAGTTGCGATGAGAGTACGCATACATTTTCTCCTTTTACTGCTGTGCTGGGAATTCGCCGCGACAACATGGTTGGCGACACATTTGTTCCCTGCCCGCTGAGCTGGAATGTGGAGGTCAATTGAGGAATTGAAAGAGCCGAAATGTGAATTGATTGTGGCACACAGAAGGCCAAACTTGGATGTTGCTGTATCGCAACACGCATTTCATTAAGCTTAATCAATACTTACTTTAAATATAAATATTTTTACATTTGTTACTTACTTCTTAAAATAGAAGCAAATCTAGGTCAATACGACTTTCAGCCTGAACCGGCGGCGATGCCGTCATGGCAATTCAACTTACATCCTCAACAAAACGGCATTCCGGCCTCAGACAAACCAAGAATTGATTGCCGGAAATATATCATCCCACGCTCCGGCGGAACGGACACGACGTCATTCCCGCGCGGCAATGCCGAATTTCCGCCTTGAATGATCCCCTTTCCAACGGCCTTTTTGGCCGCCTGTGCCTCAAGCAAGGGGATGACCTCGTGACGCTTTCAAAATTGGCGCAGAGACACTATTTCTCCGGCAGCGGCCTCTGTTCAGGGAATCGGGCCGCTTCGGCGCAATATTTTGACAAGCTGCGGATCGCGGGCTCATCTGCCGGGCACAGGATTCGAATCGCCAAGGGCCGGATGCCGATATCCGGCGGAGACTGCGGAATGAACGGAACGAAGCTGCCGGACGGCGGCGTTCTCTATGACGAGACGGAAGAAGACGACGACGATGCGCTGGTGGCCGAGCCGAGCCAAGGTCCCGCCGCGTCGATCGACTGGAACGAAGGCTGGAAGAACGAGACGGGGCTGAAGGGCGCCGAGCCTGATCGCCGAATTCGTCAAGCACCTGCCGAACGCGCCGGGCGTCTACCGCATGTTCAACGATGCGCAGGACGTGCTTTACGTCGGCAAGGCGCGCAGCCTCAAGAAGCGTGTCGGCAATTATGCGCAGGGCCGGGTCCATTCCAACCGCCTCGCCAAGATGGTGCGCGAAACCACCCATATGGAATTCGTCACGACGCGGACGGAGACCGAGGCGCTGCTGCTCGAAGCCAACCTGATCAAGCGCCTGCGGCCGCGCTTCAACGTGCTTCTGCGCGACGACAAGTCGTTTCCCTATATCATGATCACCGGCGACCACCGGGCACCGGCGATCTTCAAGCATCGCGGCGCCCGCGCCCGCAAGGGTGATTATTTCGGCCCTTCGCGTCGGCGGCCGCCGTCGGCCGCACCATCAATTCGCTGCAGCGCGCCTTCCTCTTGCGCACCTGCACCGACAGCGTGTTCGAAACCCGCACCCGCCCCTGCCTGCTCTACCAGATCAAGCGCTGTTCGGGACCTTGCACCCATGAGATCAGCGACGAGGGTTATGCGGAACTGGTCGGCGAGGCCAAAGACTTCCTTTCCGGCAAGAGCCAGAACGTCAAGTCGGCGATCGCCCACCAGATGGCGGAAGCCTCCGAGGATCTCGATTTCGAGCGCGCGGCGATCTATCGTGATCGCCTCGCCGCGCTGTCCCACGTCCAGAGCCATCAGGGCATCAACCCGGCCGGCGTCGAGGAGGCGGATGTCTTCGCCATCTACAGCGAGGGCGGCCTCTTCTGCATCCAGGTGTTCTTTTTCAGGACCGGCCAGAACTGGGGCAACCGCGCCTATTTCCCGAAGGCAGATCCGCAGCTCTCCGGCCCGGAAGTGCTCAACGCCTTCCTCGCGCAGTTCTATGACGACAAGCCGGTGCCGAAACAGATTCTGCTGTCGGAAACCGTCGAGGAACAGGACCTGCTGGCGCTCGCCTTTTGCGAAAAGGCCGGCCACAAGGTGACGATCTCCGTGCCCCAGCGCGGCGAGAAAAAGGACCTGACCGACCACGTTCTCGCAAATGCCCGCGAGGCGCATGGCCGCAGGCTCGCCGAGACCTCGTCGCAGGCGCGCCTGCTGCAGGGCTCGCTGAAACCTTCGGCCTGTCCTTCGTGCCGCGCCGGATCGAGATCTACGACAACTCCCATATCATGGGCACCAATGCCGTCGGCGGCATGGTGGTGGCCGGGCCGGAAGGGTTCGTGAAGAGCCAGTACCGCAAGTTCAACATCAAATCGACCGACATCACCCCCGGCGACGACTTTGGCATGATGCGCGAGGTGATGACCCGCCGCTTCTCGCGCCTCCTCAAGGAAGAAGGCATTCCGGACCGGACCGCTGCGGCCGGCGCCAGCGCCGAGGATGCGGCCGACGCCGCCTTCCCGCCTGGCCGGACGTGATCCTGATCGACGGCGGCCAGGGCCAGATGAGCGCTGTACGCGCCATCTTGGACGAACTCGGCATCCGCGACGTGGTAACCGCGATCGGCGTCGCCAAGGGCGTCGATCGCGATGCCGGGCGCGAGCGGTTCTTCGCCGACGGGCGGTCCGACTTTTCGCTGCCGCCGCGCGATCCGGTTCTCTACTTCATCCAGCGCATGCGCGACGAGGCGCATCGGTTCGCGATCGGCTCGCACCGGGCGCGGCGCAAGAAGGAGATGGTCAAGAACCCGCTCGACGAGATCTCCGGCATCGGCCCCGGCCGCAAGCGCAAGCTCCTGCAGCATTTCGGCACGGCCAAGGCCGTGTCTCGCGCCGGTCTCACCGACCTCATGGCCGTCGAGGGGATTTCCGAGGCCGTGGCGAAGCAGATCTACAACCATTTTCACGAGAACCGGGCGGGGTGAGGAATTTCTCGCCGCAGATCTGCGCCTCCCTAACCTTCTTCCCGCAACAGGGCCAGAAGACGCGCCTTGCGAACGACTAACAGGGGCGAAGGCGGTGCGCATATCGATCTCCCCTCAAGGGGGAGATCAGGTGGAGTATGCCGCCCCGCCTTCCGCCCCCTCTCCCGCATGCAGTGCGAAAGGCCCGTCCGACGCAATCGTCTGCAAAAAGCCGCGAAACCCTGTTGACGCTTCGACCTCAACGCATCAACTAGGGGCAAACATCCGGAAGGCTCCCCATGGCGTCGCGCGCATACAACATTCCCAACCTTCTCACCTATGCGCGCATCGTGGCGGTACCGATCATCGTCGGCTGCTTCTTCGTCGAGGGACAGCTTGAAAGTTCGGACGTGGCGCGCTGGACGGCGCTCATACTCTTCGCCGTCGCCTCGATCACCGATTATCTCGACGGTTACCTCGCCCGCATCTGGAACCAGACCTCGAATATCGGCCGCATGCTCGACCCGATCGCCGACAAGCTGCTGGTGGCCGCTGTGCTGTTGCTGCTTGCCGCCGACCAGACGATCGCCGGCTGGTCGCTCTGGGCTGCGATCACCATTCTCTGCCGCGAAATCCTGGTCTCGGGCCTGCGCGAATACCTGGCTGCGCTGAAGGTCTCCGTGCCGGTGACGCGCATCGCCAAGTGGAAAACGACGATCCAGATGGTGTCGATCGCCTTCCTGCTTGCCGGGCCTGCCGGCGACAAGATCCTGCCCTACACGACCCAGATGGGCATCGTGCTTCTGTGGCTCGCCGCGATCCTGACCTTCTACTCGGGCTATGATTATTTCAAGGCCGGCGTCAAACATCTGGTGGACGAAGAATGACCGTCAAGCTCGTCTATTTCGCCTGGGTGCGCGAACGGATCGGCAAACCCGAGGAAGATCTCGACATGCCGGCAACCGTCGTCACCGTCAGCGACCTGCTCGCGCATCTGACGACATTGGGCGAGGAATACGAGAACGCCCTGCAGTTCCCCGACGTCATCCGCGTGGCGATCAACCAGGAACATGCCGAACACGACGAACCGATCGCCGGTGCCAGGGAAATCGGTATTTTCCCGCCGATGACGGGTGGGTGACAATGGCTGGGCTCGGCGCCAGTTGCGGAGCGTCCCACTTCTCCTCAGCGGAGAGAAGTGCCGAGCGAATGCGAGGCGACGATGGGGCCACGAGTACGGCCTTTGCAATATGGCTTCGCCCCCTCATCCGGCCCTGCGGGCCACCTTCTCCCCGTTGGGGAGAAGAGGAGGTTGCCAATGACCACCCCCACCATCCGCGTCCAACTGACCGACTTCGACCTGCAGGGGAAATCGACGCCCTGACCGCCGGCCGCAGGAACATCGGCGCCGTCGTCACGTTCACCGGCCTCTGCCGCGACGAGGAGGGTGCACTGTCGGCGCTGGAACTTGAACACTATCCGGGCATGGCGGAAGCGGAGATGCGCCGCATCGGCGAACTGGCGATCGAGCGTTTCTCGCTCATCGGCCTCACCGCCATCCACCGCTTCGGCAAGATCCTGCCCGGCGAAAACATCGTGCTGGTCATCGCCGCCGCGCCGCACCGGCAGGCTGCCTTCGACGGCGCCAATTTCGTCATGGATTTCCTGAAGACCTCGGCCCCGTTCTGGAAGAAAGAACACGCCGCCGACGGCCGCCAAGGCGACTGGATCGCCGCCAAGGACACCGACGACACCGCCCGCGACAAATGGCGGTGATCAGGTCGTAACCGTCCTCACCACAGACGGATCAGGCCGGGAAGAGTGTCGAATATCTCGTCAGCGGATATGAGCGGCATGGAAGCCTGCAAAGCCGTTGCGGCAAGAAGCCGATCGAACGGATCGCGGTGTCCCCAATCCATCACGGCGCCATGCAGACAGATCTGCGGCTTGAGAGCGGCGGCGCGTCCGCCCTGTTCTTCCAGCAATGCCGGCAGATCGTCGATATAAGGCGCCATCCTCGGCCATTTGCCAATCCGCACCTTCTGGCCGATCTCGAAGAAGCTGATAGGACTCACAAACACGCTGTCCGCATCCAGAATTGCAGCCCTTGCCTTTTCCGACAGCCGCTCATCACCGGTCAATGACCAAGCCCAGGCATGGGTATCGAGCAATACCGAGCTCAAGCCTTGCCTTCCCAGAGTTCCAGCTCGTCTTCGCCCATCGGCTCAAAGAAATCGGGGCCGCCGTCAACCTTGCCCTTCAACAAGCCGATGGCGAAGCTGCTCTGCGGAATTGCAACGATCCTCGCAACCGGTGTTTTCCCTTTGCGATCACGACCTCCTCACCGGCTTTCGCCAGTTCAATAAGCTTGGACAGGTTTGTCTTTGCGGCATGGACGGTGAATTGCATGGGGAATTCCTGGGGCCAAAATGGCTAACTTAGCCAACTGAATTAAATTAGCCATTTCGGCTCATAAAATCCAGTCTTGCCAAATCGAAATGACAGCGCTCGCGACAAATGGCGGTGATCTACGGCACCACTCGCTCCCTACGGCTCATCACCAGCACCATCACGAGGGCGGCGACGATAAAGAGGTCGCGCCAGACGATCGGGCCGTAGCCGCTCCAGAGCGTTTCGGCGAGCCCGATGACGGCGGCGCCGGCGGCCGAGCGCAGCGGGTTGGAATGGCCGCCTGCCGCAGCGATCAGCACGACCTTCAGCCCGAACAGCAGGCCTGCGCCAAAATCCATCGTGCCGTAATGGGAGGTCGCGAGCACGCCGCAGATCGAGGCGTAGAGCGCGGCCGTCGCGTAGGCCATGACGAAGACGCGGGCGGAATTGGTGCCAGAGAGTTCGGCCGCCAGCGGATCATCGGAAACCGCTCGCCACATGCGGCCCCAACGGCTGCGCGCCAGCACCAGATAACCCATGCCGACGATCGCCAGCATGAGGGCGATGTTGATCAACTGGATTAGCGTCAGGGTTACCGGAAAACCATCTGCGTGCCAGAACACGACCACATCGTTGAGGAAGGGCGGCAGCCAGAGTTCGCGGGTGTCGGCGGCGATCCGGGCGCCTTCCATCAGCACCATCAGCGCGCCGAGCGAGGCGACGATCACCGCATTCGGCGAGATCTTCGCAAGCGGCCGCATGACGAACTGGCCGATTACCACCCCTGCCCCGATGCCGCCGACAATACCGGTTGCGGCCCCCAAAGCCAGAGCTGCCGGCAGGATCAGCCATAACCGGTTCCAGCCGAAATGCGCAAAAAGCAGGTAGAGATGGCCGGAAAAGGCAAAGATCGCGCCATAGGTGATGTCTGCCCTGCGCGTCACCGCAAAGGCGATCGAATATCCGAAGGCGAGCGTGGCATAGAGCACCGCCAGCGGAACCGCGTTCGCCAGTTGCTGCAAGAGATAGGCCATGAGCACTCCGATAGCGGCATCAAATATAACTGGTCAATCGTATTTTACCAGTTATAATATCGCATGAGCTTTTCCTGGACCCCGCATCGGTTTGCCGGAGGCGCGCTGGCATTGGATGTCGCCAACAGCGTCATCCTGCGTTTCGATCCGACACGCAGCATCGACCGGTTCGCCGAGCCGCAGCAGATGGACGCATTTCCGAAGGCGGCCGAGAAATTCTCCGCCGAGCGGGCGCTGTTCGCCGATCTCGCGCCAGTCCAGCCCGCGAACCACACGCCGTTCATCGCGCTGCGCGAAGCGATCGACCGCTATTTTCGCGCCCGGGTGCTCGGTGATGATGCGCATACGCCGCTTGCCGATTTCCTCGAAGCGACGGCTGCCATCCTGCGCTGCGCCGAGAGAAACTCGCTGGAGGCGGCGACCGCCCATTCGGCGCTCAGACTGCTTGCCGACGAGGAAATTGCGCGGATGAAGATCTGCGGCAACTGCGGCTGGCTGTTCATCGACCGCAGTCGGAACCGCAGTCGCACCTGGTGCGATATGGCGGTGTGCGGCAACCGGGTCAAAGCCAACCGCCATTATCACCGCAGGAAGAAGGAGGCCGTGTCATGATGCGCCGGCTTGTAGTTCTGAGCCTTGCCTCCTTGCCCTTGCCGCCTGCCAGCGCGAGGCGGAAAAGCTAGTGGAGGTGAGCGGGCATATCTTCGTGTTCAACTACCGGGTCGCCAGCGCCACCTATCTCGTGACGCTCAAGAAGACCGGGCCGATACCGGACGGAACCGTGGCGATCGCCAAGTTCGACAATCCAGCCGGCGGCGAGCCGATCGTCATCAACGAAAAAATCTTCCCCGCATGGGACAAGATTACCCTGCAGAGCCCCAATGTGCGGTGCGTGCGCAAGGACAAGCCCTATTCCGTGGATATCCGGCTGGTGGATGCGGGCGGACGAACCTTGCAGGAATTGAAGACCCAGCTTGTCTCGGATGTCGATCAGTCGGTGCTTCCCAGCAAGCCGCTGGTGCTCGGCGCCGGTTATGAGCGCAACCCGGACGTCTTCAAGGCGGATGGCACGGTGGACTATGGCCGGGACGCCGACTGCCCGGCGTGAACGGCAGCTCAGGCCTGCTGCACGAGGCCGGCCCATAAAAAAACCGGAGCCAAGGCCCCGGTTTTGATTATCCCGATCAGAGGCTCGAGGCCTCGGATCTCATATTTCAAATCAGCCGACAATCTCGGTTTCCGAGAACCAGTAGGCGATTTCCTGGGCGGCGGTTTCAGGAGCGTCCGAACCGTGAACCGAGTTCTCGCCGATCGAGAGGGCGAAAGTCTTGCGGATGGTGCCTTCGTCGGCGTTTGCCGGGTTGGTGGCGCCCATGATCTCGCGGTTCTTCAGGATGGCGTTTTCGCCTTCCAGAACCTGAACGATGGTCGGGCCGGAGGTCATGCCTTCGACGAGCCTCGCCGAAGAACGGGCGCTCCTTGTGAACGGCGTAAAGCCTTCGGCTTCGCGCTTGCTCATCCAGACGCGCTTGGAAGCGATGACACGCAGGCCATTGTCTTCAAACACCTTGGTGATGGCGCCCGTGAGGTTGCGCTTGGTGGCATCCGGCTTGATCATCGAAAACGTGCGTTCAATCGCCATTGTTCTATCCTTCGTTTCCTGTGGCCCAGTGATTAATTGGGGAAAGTGCGGGGTCTTTACCCGCCCCTTTCACTGGAAACAAGGGGTTCCGGCAATTTCACGCCGCTGTCACACTGCGCCCGACGCCATTGTGGAGGTCGAGGCAGCGTTCGAACCACAACCCGACCGGGTCATTGTCGGAAAACACCTTGGCGCCGGCGGTGACGCGCATCCACTGCAGCGCGCCGAACAGGATGTAATCGACAAAGAGCGGACCGTCGCCGCCGATAAAGTCATGATATTTCAGGGCGTGGCGGATCGGCTCGAGCTTCGGCGCGAAACCGTCGATCTCGGCCTGGCGGCTCGCTTCCATCTCTTCCAGCGTCCTGCCGAGCCGCGCCTCGCGGCTGGAGCGGAAATACACCTGGTCAGTCTCGCCGAGCATGTCATGAATGTTCTTGACCGCGATCTTGGTGATCGCGGTGTGCACCACCATCTGGGAAAACCCTCGACGAAACGGGCGAGCGCCTTGCCGGCCGGCCCGCCGAACAGCGTCGGGCGATCCGGATAGGTCTCCTCCAGATAAAGCGCGATCTCGAAACTGTCGCGGATCAGCGTTGCCGTCCCGGAGGATCGGCACCGTCTTCGAAAACCCGCCTTCGAGGCTGGGGATCTCGGTAAACGGCGTCGGCTTCTCGATGAAATCGAGGCCCTTGTGAGCGAGCGCCTGCACGACTTTCCAGCAATGCGGCGAAAACGGGCGGCTCTCGTCGGTGCCGCAGAGCGAATAGAGAATACGGGTCATGACAGGCTCCTGATCCGGGTGTTGGGCGGGGATATTGAAAGCAAATTTCCTTTTGAATCCAGTCAGGAAAATTCATGGATCGCATTCGATCGACCGTTTCGACCATCCCTTAACCGTAACTGCCGAGGATCCGGCCCTTTTTAGCAAATGTTAAAAGCCGGCGCCGCATGACTTGTCGCACAATCGAACAAACCGGATCAACTGGAGGACGAGATATGGCGGGCGAAGCGAGCAGAACGGAACAGGATCGCAGCCTGCAGGCTGTCATCCAGCTCATGACCAAGCTGGACGTGAGCGGCCTGCCGCGCAATTACGAGCTCTTCCACGAGGCCCTTCTGGGCGGCGATCCCGCCCTTTCGCGCGAGGTGCTGGCACTCTCGCTCGGACCTTCGCAGACGGTGCTCGACGAGATGGGCCAGCGGCATCAACTCCCTCTTTCGTTGCGCTGATGCCCGTCAGGGGCGCGATCAGGAGATAAAGCTGCTGCTGGAACTGCGGGACAAGATGGCAAGCGGCGTTACCCAGAAGAAGGGTTTTACCCGCGTGCTGGAAACCGTCGCCCGCAGCCTGCGCCAGGACAGCACGGCCGGGCCTGAGGATATTCTCGCTGAGATCGAATACTTGAGCGTCTCGCTCTCCGATGCCGTGGTCGCCGAAACCGAACTGGAAGCCATCCTGAGAGCCGGCGCCGATCGCCTCGTCAAGGCCGAGCGCGAGGCGTCCGTCGCCCGTTCGGTGACGCTGCGCGACCGGCTGACCTCGCTGCCGAACCATGCCGCTCTCGCCGAACGGCTGGAGGCGCTCTACGGCGTCGATGCCGACAGCCGCGATACAGCGCTGTTCCTGGTGACGATCCCCGACCTTCCGCACCTCGCCCGCACCTATGGCGATCCGGCCGTCAACCGGATCGTCAAGAAGGCCGCATCGATCTTCCGCAAGGCGATCAAGAAGAACGATTTCCTGGCGCGCATCGGCAAGGGCGATTTCGCCTTCGTCTTCCGCGACGTCGGCCGCGACAGCGTGCAGCCGATCGCTGAACGGCTGATCGCCTCGATCACCGACAATCTCGTCTTTGCCGCCTCCGACGGCACGAGCGGCATCGGCCTGTCGGTCGGCGCAGCACTCACCGCGGATGCATTTTCACCGCAGGAACTCCGCTTGCAGGCCGGCACTGCGCTGGAAACGGCCAAGGCCAATCCGCGCCTCGTCGTAGCGGTTCACGGCGGCGCGGCGAAACGGGCGCCTTAGGACGGATATATTTCCCGAACCAGGAGGCCGCGGTTTCCCACGGCCTCCATTTTGCGAACGAGGACCGGTTGCCGGCTGGGGTAACGTTCGACCAGCGATCCCCGTTGAAAAGCCCAAGCAGGCAGCCGGAGGCGTTATGCCGGCATGAACTGGTTCTGCTGGGTGAACCGCACGGAGACATCCGTGACGCCGGTAAAGCTCACTTCATAGGCCGCCGAAGAGGTGGCCGTGTCGATCACCTGACCTTCGACGAAAGAGCCGGCGAGAATGTAGTATCTCGGCTTCGGAGTGAACTGATAGACGAGATTGGGCTCGAGCCTGGACGGCGATGGTCGGCTTGCGGGCCATGGCGATGCCGACATTGACGTAAACGCTCTTGCTGGTCTGCACCGGGACCGTCGGAATGGTGCCGTCCGCCTTGGCGACGATGAGACCCTTGACACCGTCGGACGGACCCTCCGGAAAACCGGGGGCGCCGTAGGGGAACGGTCCCTGATAAGTCACCGGCACCGTATTCTGGGTGTCGATCATGACACCGACCGAGCCTCGCGGTCTGGAAGGAACGCGGCGAGCCTTGCGAGCCCAACTGCTGGATGTAGCCGACCGTCAGGGAGTAGTCGATCGTCCAGTTGAACGACGACGTGCTCGGCTGGTCGGGGCTACCGGCCGCAGCGCCGCCGACCATCCAGGCCAGCGACAGCGGATCGACCGACGGCCCTATGACCTGGGGAATCGTCTGGAACAGGGCAAACTGCTGCCATTTCGAATTCTCGTTGAGAACCGTCAGACTGTAGGGCTGGCCGGAGGCCTTTGCACTGAAGGCCTTGATCGCGTTCTGGCCCATATAAATGGTCATAATACCTCTCCTCTTCGGGGTTGCCGCGACCACACCACGCGGTAACGGCGTTTGCGCTCCCGGCATTTGTTTGCGTGGAATGCCCTTTGCACGAACACAACCTAGGATATTTAAATCCCGAGATATGTCACGCATGTAACAACCCTGGTTTGCATTATTGATAAATATCAGCGCAACGGACGCGAACCGAGTTTCCGATCTCAGGGTGGTCAAGAGCACATGAAAACAACGAACAATCAGAAAATCTCGGATGAGATGAGAAAAATAGAATTGTTCAGTGCCGCGGATGAGTCCGTTATTTCATCCATCGCACGCAGGATAAATATAAATACATATAGAGATCGACAATCCTTGTTTCTCAACGGAGATCCATGCGATAAACTTTACATTATACTTTCGGGCGGCATTTCTCTTTATTTCATATCCGAGGAAGGTAACGAGGTGATCTTTTCCGAACTTCAGCCGGGTGATGCCGTCGGCGAGATCGAGTTCGCTCTCAACTACCGGCATTCCTCGAACGCGGTCATCTGCGGGGCGACGCGGCTGCTCGAAATCGATCGCAAGACATTCAACGAACTTTCGACGATCCCGGAGGTCTCTTCATATCTCATGCGGACGATCGCCCGTAAGCTCCACCGCACCATGATGTTCGCGGAAGGAATGGCGCTTTACCCGCTGGAGACCCGCCTCGCGCGTCTCCTGCTCAACCTCGGCGCCGCCCACGGACGAGCGACGAGCGACGGCATCCTCATCGAAAAACCGATATCCCAGAGCCGGATGGGCCACTCATCAATGCCAGCCGGCCGCGTATCAATGCGCAGCTCCAGGCGTGGAAAAACGAGCGGCTGATCGGCATGCGGCAGCACCGGATCATCATTTTCAACAAGAGATCGCTGCAGATCATCTCGCGTCATTCAGACCCTGCGGCCTGAATGACGCGGACGCCTCTGCGGGTACCGGGCCGATGCGGCGATGCCCGCTCCCCCAACACGCCGGCCCGGATCCGGCTGCTTACGGGCAGCCGTTCTTGACGATGGCGATGAGATCGGCGGTGTCCTGCGTGAAACTCGGACCGTAAACGCCGTCCGGCGCGCCGCTCGAGACAACGCTGACGGCCTTGTGGACGTTGTCGGCGGTGACGAACCACGCCCCACCGCTGGCACCACCGCCATACATGGGATGCGGGCGCGCGTCGTAGGCTGTGCCGGCCTGAACGGTGATACGGGCAGTTTCCCGGTACATGTACTCGCCGCCGTCAAGCCGCGAAGGGTAACCGGTCACCGTCACGTCATCATCCACGCGGGCGCCGTCGATGGCGAGTTCATATTTGCCGACGGCGGAGGCGGCGGTGGTGCGCATCACCGAATAGTCGAATTGCGACCTCGCAAGGCTCGGAGGGTTGTCAGCGACCTCCGTCCAGCGCAACAGCACGGCTGCCCTGTCCATGTGGTAGAGCGTCCCGCCACCGTTGGAATATCCCTGATAGAAGCGGATGTTGCTCGCCGCCACGCCGCTTTTCCAGAGGCTGTGGGCAGCGCCGATGACGATATTAGCATCCGCGACGAATTGGGCGCTGGCGGTATAATCGTCCACGCCACGCGTGTAGAGCAGCTGGCCGCCGAACTTGTAAGGTGCTTCGCCGATCGGCGCCCGTTCGGCATCGCCAACGAGGCTGTCTTCACGATTGCTTCGAAACCCGTCCGTGGGCAGCGTCCGGAGCCTCTCGCCGTCAGGGATCGCTGCGGCAATTCTTTCCGGGGTCCAGTATTCCTCCCTGGCGCTGGCCAACCCCGCGCCGCCCGGGTTCCAGCACGTAAACTCCACCGCCCCCGCGCTCAGCGGCATCATCATGGCGGATGCCGACAGCAGCGCAGCCCAAGTCCATCTTCTCACTCTCATGACATTCGCTCTCCCGATTGAAGTTCGGCCGCGCCATCGGGGCCGACGGCAGCGCCGCTTCATCGATCTACCAGAGCGTGCAATCTCCTTCTGTTTCCCTCGGAACAGCGAAAACCGACCCATCGGCCACTCTTGCCAACAAACGGGGTTTCGGCCAAAACCGCCGCCATGATCACGATTACCGAACTTTCCGCCCGCATCGCCGGGCGCCTCCTCCTCGACAATGCCAGCGTGACGCTTCCGGCAGGCACGAAGGCCGGGCTTGTCGGCCGCAACGGCGCCGGCAAATCCACGCTGTTCAAGGTGATCACCGGCGACATGGCCGCAGAAAGCGGTTCGGTGTCGATCCCGAAGAACGCGCGCATCGGCCAGGTGGCGCAGGAAGCGCCGGGCACCGAGGAATCGCTGATCTCGATCGTGCTCTCCGCCGACAAGGAACGTACCGCCCTGATCAACGAGGCGGAGACCGCGACCGACCCGCACCGGATCGCCGAGATCCAGATGCGGCTTGTCGATATCGATGCCCATTCCGCGGAAGCGAGGGCCGCCAGCATCCTTTCCGGCCTCGGCTTCGACCACGAGGCGCAGCACCGTCCCGCCTCGTCCTTCTCCGGCGGATGGCGCATGCGCGTCGCGCTTGCGTCGGTCCTGTTTGCCGAACCGGACCTGCTCTTGCTCGACGAACCGACCAACTATCTCGATCTCGAAGGCACGATGTGGCTGGAGGACTATGTGCGGCGTTATCCGCACACGGTCATCATCATCAGCCACGACCGCGACATGCTCAACAATGCGGTCAACGCCATCGTCCATCTCGACCAGAAGAAACTGACCTTCTATCGCGGCGGCTACGATCAGTTCGAGCGGCAGAAGGCCGAGGCGGACGAGCTGCAGATGAAGGCGAAGGCCAAGAACGAGGCGGCCCGCAAACACCTGCAGAGCTTCATCGACCGGTTCCGCGCCAAGGCCACCAAGGCCCGGCAGGCCCAAAGCCGCGTCAAGGCGCTGGAGCGCATGGGCACGGTCGCGGCGGTCATCGAAGACCATGTCCAGCCGATCACCTTTCCGGAACCGGAAAAGCAGCCCGCCTCCCCGATCATCTCGATCAGCAAGGGCGCCGTCGGCTATGCGCCCGGCAAACCGATCCTCAAGAACATCAGCCTGAGGATCGACAACGACGACCGCATCGCGCTGCTGGGCTCGAACGGCAACGGCAAGTCGACCTTCGCGAAGTTCATCTCCGGGCGCCTGCAGGCGGAAAGCGGCGACATCAAGCTCGCTCCGAGCCTGAAGATCGGCTTCTTCGCGCAGCACCACTCGACGACCTGATCCCCAACGAGACCCCGGTCGATCATGTCCGCCGGCTGATGCCGGATGCGCCCGAGGCCAAGGTTCGCGCCCGCGTGGCGCAGATGGGGCTTGCGACCGAGAAGATGGCGACGGCCGCAAAGGACCTGTCCGGCGGCGAAAAGGCACGCCTGCTAATGGGCCTTGCCGCCTTCCACGCGCCAAACCTGCTGATATTAGACGAACCGACCAACCATCTCGACATCGACAGCCGCCGGGCGCTGATCGAGGCGCTCAACGACTACGACGGCGCCGTCATCCTGATTTCGCACGACCGCCACCTGATCGAGGCGACGGTCGATCGGCTGTGGCTGGTCAACGAAGGCACGGTCAAAGCCTTCGAAGGCGATCTGGAGGAATACCGCGACCTGATCGTCTCCGCCGGCCGCAAGAAGGACGACAGACCACCGGCCGCCGACGAGACCGCCTCGAAATCCGAGCAGCGCAAGGTCAATGCCGAAAAGCGCGCATCGCTGGCACCGCTCAAGAAAAAGATCAACGAAATCGAAGCGGTAACCGCCAAGCTCGAGAAACTGATTCAGGCGCTTGACAAGGAGCTTGCGGATCCCGCGCTCTACGAAAAAGCCCCTGCCAAGGCCGCCCAGAAAGCCAAGGAACGCGGCGAAGCCGCAGCCAGGCTCTCCGCCGCCGAAGAGGATTGGCTGACGCTCTCTTCGGAATACGAAGAGGCGATGGCGGGGTGATTCGGTTCCGCACGACGGTGCCGGCAGGCGGATCGTGCGAAGCCGGCGCGCGCAGTGCAATTAATCATTAAATTAGGAATACATCATACAATCAGCTGATTATTCACAGGATGATTTTCAGCCTTATGTCGAATCTGCGGCGGCTCCTCCTCCTTCTAGCCTGCTTGCGGATCGCCGCGGCAATGTCGCGATCATGTTTGCGCTGCTGCTCGTGCCGCTGGTTACCGCCGTCGGCGCCAGCCTCGACTACGCGCGGGCCTACAACGCCCGCTCCAAGATGCAGGCCGATCTTGACTCCGCCTTGCTCGGCGCGGTGAAGAGCGTCGGAACGCAGGACAATGCCGCACTCAAGACGCGCATCCAGGAGTGGTTCGCCGCCCAGACCGATCTGGGAAGCGGCGGCTACACACTCGAAGACGTCAACATAGACACAACGAACCACAAGATAACGGCGACGGCCAGCGCGACGGTGACCACGACGCTGCTCAAGATCGCAGGCATCGACGGCGTCGGCGTCGGCGTGTCCTCGTCGGTCGAAGGTCCTGGCCGCGCCTTTCTCGATGTCCATATCGTCCTCGACAAATCCGCTTCGATGCTGCTCGCGGCGACGAGCGCCGGCCAGTCCAGCCTGATGGCGTCTTCGGCGGCCTGCGCCTTTGCATGCCATACGTCGGAAGGCTCGACCTTCACCTACAAGAGCAAGACCTACAGCAATGTCTACGACCTTTCGGTGGCGATGAACATCAAGCTGCGGGCCGATGTCTCGGTGGACGCCGCGCGAGAAGTGCTGGATCTCATCGACACGGCAGACCCCGCCCACGAGCGCATTCGGACCGGCCTCTATACCGTTGGCAAAACCACGACCCAGGTGCTGTCGCCGACCTTCTCGACCACAACGGCCCGGACGAAATTGAGCGACAAAACCAGCGGCATGACGAGCGCGAGCCGAAGACGCGACATATTTCGACTATTCCCTGACGGCTCTCAAATCCATGGTCGGACAGGCCGGAGACGGAACCAGCAAGGACGGACCGCTGAAGCTCGTGTTGCTTCTGACCGACGGCGTACAGTCCGAGCGCAACTGGGTGCTGCAAGACAATTCCGGCATCCGCTTCCCGACGGCGAAAAGCTCGCTGCAAACCGTCGTCACCCCGATCAATTCCAAGTGGTGCAAGCAGGTGAAGGACCTCAACGCCACCATCGGTGTTCTCTACACCGAATACCTGCCGATGACCTGGGACTGGGGCTACAATGCAACCCTCGGGAAGACCATGGCCAGCAGCGGCTTCAGCTCGATCTGGGGAGGCACGATCGCATCCGGCAAGAGCAGCAACACCCGCACTGCCTATATCCCCAAAGCCCTCGAAGAATGCGCAACGAGCAGCGACCTGTTCCTGCAGGCGAGCCTCGGCGGAGGACATCGCGGCGGGTCTGTCCTCGCTCTTCAGGCAATATCTCTCAAAAGTCAGGCTAACGAACTAGGTGGCGCCCATGCATCGTTTCAGAGCCATCTTGCGGAACGAGCGTGGAGCGGCCGCGGTCGAGTTTGCGCTGCTTGTCTTCCCGTTCCTCATCTTCCTGTTCTGCATTCTCGACATGGCGCTGATGTTCTTCGTCGATAGCTCGCTCGATTCGGCGCTGCATATGGCCGCCCGCTCGGTGCGGGTCGGCAGCGCCCATTCCAACAACTGGGACCTCGCCGCTTTCAAGAGCAATGTCTGCAATGGAATGGCGCTCGCCTTCGGCTGCAAGGACGAGCCTGCTCGTCCGGACCATGGCAATGTCCAATTTCTCGTCGATGAGCTTCACGTCGCCTGTCAGCGGCGGCGTTCTGTCCGTGACCGAGAGCTTTTCACCGGCAGCGTCCGGAGATTACGTCATGATCCAGGCCTTCCTTCCCTGGAACAGCCTGATGGCGACCATCGGCGCGGACGTCAATACGCTCGCCGATGGCACCTATGTGCTCTCCGCCGCGGTAGTTTTCAGAAACGAACCCTTTTGAGAATTGCGCCATGGCACGAAGACAAGATCACGACCAAAGACGATGGAAACAGTGCAAAAGGGGCCTGCGGGCCTTGCTCGCCGACCGCAAAGGCCAGTCCGCCATCGAATTCACGCTGCTTCTGCCGGTGATGACCCTGATGTTTGCGGGCACGGTCGACCTCGGAGAGGGCCTGATGGTGAAGCGGAAGATCAATCAGATCGCCGAAGTGACAAGCGACATCGTCTCCCAGGAAACCAGCTGGAGCAGCAGCGACCTCAATACCCTTCTCAAAGGGACCGCCTCCATTCTCATTCCCTTCGACAGCAGCGCGCTCGCAATTCAGGTGGCCGTCATCGACTTCAATGCCGCCGGCGCGGCCAAGGTCAACTGGTCGACGGCCTATCAAACCGCCGCGAAGGTATCCGGGGATCCGCCCCCTTCGAAATCCCCACCGACCTGATCGAAAGCAACGTACAGCTCGTCGCCGTGCAGGTGAATTATGCGATGACGACGCCTTTCGCCTCACTGTTTTCCAGCGTCACCGGCTCGTCCGAGTACAGCTTCGTCGGCAAGGCGATCTCCCGGCCACGGGTCGGCGATAAAATCACCCAGAAATAGTCCGTCGATCCCGCGCTTATGGCACGCGTGCTCCATTCAAATCGAGCCTGACCGACGGCCCATCATAACCAGCCATTAACCATAATCGGCGAATGTGACTTCGCTTCAACTCCTTAGTCACTTTTTAGCCGAGTCGCCCCATGTTCGTCCGCGTCCTTTGCGCAGCTGCTGCCGTCGCTTGCCTTCTTTCGTCCTGCGCCGGTCGCAGCCAGACCGAGGGCGGTTCTCTGGCCACCTCGTTTGCACCCGCCAAGGCGCTCTCCTCGACCAAACTGTCCAAGAAGGCCGAGGCGGATTCGCCGGTGGCGCTGACGCCGGTCGCCTGGGGACGTTTCAACAATCCGGGCAGTCTGTCCGGCCGCACCCTTACCGTTTCGTCGCTTTCCGACATCAAGCTCGCCCACAAGGAGGTCGTGCTGACCTTCGACGACGGTCCGATGCCGAAGAAGACGGAGAAGATCCTCTCCATCCTCGACGAATACGAGGTGAAGGCAACCTTCCTGATGGTCGGGCAGATGGCCAAGGCCCATCCGGAGCTCGCCCGCAAGGTCGTCAATGCGGGGCACACGATCGGCAGCCATACCTATCGTCACGCCGACCTGCAGCACCTTTCCTTCGACGCGGCCATCGCAGAGATCGAAAAGGGCGCGACGCGGTGACCAGCATCACGCATGAGGATGCCGGCTTCTTCCGTTTCCCCTATCTCGCCGATACCAAGCGCCTGCGCCAGTGGGTCGCCTCGAACGGTATGGTCGTGCTGGACGTGCAGATCGATTCCAAGGATTATTTCGGCGTATCGCCTGCCGCCGTCGCGACGCGGACGATGAATTCGCTGCGCGCCAACGGCAAGGGCATCATCCTGCTGCATGATATCCATGCACGCACGGCCGCCATGCTGCCGGCGCTGCTGACGCAGCTCAGCGCCGAAGGCTACAAGGTCGTCCGCCTGCGCCACAGCAATTCGTCGATGATGATGGCCTGGCTGGACTGAGAAAAAGAATGCGCAGGGTCAGGCTTTCTTGACCCAGCGCCCCTCTTCCGACTGTTGCCAATAGGTCAGCGCATGCCCCTCGCCCTTCAGCTTCTTCCACTGGGCGCGGGCATTGTCGAGCCTGGACGGCGTCGTAGCCGTCGAACATGAAGACGATGCGGTCGTAATCGGCAACCGGCGGCGGCTCGGCGCCATCCACCAGAAACCGAACCGTCGCGCCATTGGCGTTTTCGGCATTTGCGGTCAGAAGCACCGGCTGCGCTTCGGGCATCGGCGAGGCATCCGTGCCATGCGGCAGGAAACTGTCCTCGCGAAACGTCCACAGATGCGCGTCGAGGAAATCCCGCCGCGCATCACCGCTCGTCTGAACCGCCACCTTCCAGCCACGCTCGACGCTCTTTTCGAGGAGCGCCGGCAGCGCTTCCTCGAGTTTCGATTCGGTCAGGTGGTAGAAGAGGACTTCGGTCATCAGCTCTCGTAGTGTGCACGAACGAGTTCGTCCAGCAGCCGTACGCCATAGCCCGACCCCCAGGACTGGTTGATCTCGCTCGACGGCGAGTTCATCGCGGTGCCGGCTATGTCGAGATGCGCCCAGGGCGTTTCACCGACAAACCGCTTCAAGAGCTGTGCGGCCGTGATCGAGCCTGCGTAGCGGCCGCCGGTATTCTTCATGTCGGCGAATTTCGAGTCGATCAGCTTGTCGTAGTCCTTGCCGAGCGGCATGCGCCACAGGCGCTCGCCGGTGACGTCTCCGACGCCGGTCAACTGGCCGGCCAGCGTGTCGTCGTTGCTGAAGAGGCCTGCCTGCAGGTTGCCGAGCGCCACCAGGATCGCGCCGGTCAGGGTGGCGAGGTTAATCATGAAACGCGGCTTGAAGCGGTCGTTGCAATAGTAGAGCGCATCGGCCAGCACCAGCCGACCTTCCGCATCCGTGTTGATGATCTCGATCGTCTGGCCGGACATGGTGGTGACGATGTCGCCCGGACGCTGCGCATTGCCATCCGGCATGTTTTCGACGAGGCCGAGAATGCCGATCGCGTTGACCTTGGCCTTGCGGGCGGCGAGCGTGTGCATCAGGCCGATAACGGCGGCCGCGCCGCCCATGTCGCCCTTCATGTCCTCCATGCCGGCGCCCGGCTTGATGGAAATGCCGCCGGTGTCGAAAACGACGCCCTTGCCGATAAAGGCGACCGGCGCATCCTTCGGCTTGCCGCCCTTCCATTGCATGATGGCGAGCCTCGGCGGTCTGACCGAACCCTGCGCCACGCCGAGCAGCGCGCCCATGCCGAGCTTCTTCATCTCCTTTTCGGTGAGGATCTCCACCTCGACGCCGAGTTTTTCGAGCTCCTTCGCCCGGTCGGCGAATTCGACCGGTCCGAGCACGTTCGGCGGCAGATTGACGAGTTCGCGGGCCAGAAGCACGCCGCCGGCGATCGCCTCGGATTCGGCAAAGGCCTTCTTGGCGGCCGCGTGTTCGGCGGTAACGATCGTCACCTTCACCGTCTTTGGCGCCTTGTTGTCGTCGTCCTCACCCTTCTTGGTCTTGTAGGTGTCGAAGCTGTAGGCGCGCAGCAGCATGCCCAGCGCAAAACCCGCGAGCTCGGCGCCGCCGACCGCAAGGCCGGGTACATCCGCAAAAATCGCCACTTTGGTCATCGACTTGACCGAGGACGCCGCGACACCGCCCGCCTTCAGCCAGTCATAGGCCGTCAGCGTCTCGGCCTTGCCGAGGCCGAGCACGACCAGCCGGTCGGCCGGCGATCCCTGCGGCGCGATCAGGTCCAGTATCGACATCGGCTTACCGGAAAACTTCGCGATCCCCGCCGCCCGGGTCACGATGCCGGTCGGATCGACCTCTGCCGCGCCTGCCGCGGGTGCGTCGCCGGCAAGCTTGAGCTGGATGGCCAGGCCACCGTCGATCTTGGCGGATTTGGCGAAGGAGATATCGAATTTCACGGACATTGCGACTCCAGGAGGCTTTCGAAAACAACGCGGCGATCATCGTCGTTTCGGCCTGAAGCGCAAGGGCGAGAAGTCACAACCGCGTCACCCGGGAGATAGGCCTCTCCTCCGACGCCTCAAAAGCCCGATTTCGGGAGCGGACATTCCCCTCTATCGGCAGGCGGCCCTGTTCAAATTCCGCGCGCCATGCTCTAGGGTCGCGCCGCCCGACGACCAACGGATCAGTTCGCATGACTTCGCCCTCCCCACCGTCTCCGAATGGCTTGCCGCCACACGGCGATTCTTTGCCAGGCCAAAGGGATGGTTCATCGTGCTGATGGCGTTGTGGTGGGTGCTGCTGGCGGTCTTCTACCTCGCCCCCAGATCGACCTTGCCGTGGCGCGCGCCTTCTTCGCGGAGGCTGCGTGCGGCGAGGCAATCGAACAGGGCCGGGTCTGCGGCAGTTTTCCTATGGCACCGAAACCCTGTTCGTGCTGATCCGCCGCATCCTCTTCTACCTGCCCTCGCTGGTCGCGATCTTCATCCTCTACCGGCTGATCGCCAACCTGCAGCACCATGGCGTGACCTACAGCCCGCGCAAGACGCGGGATTATTCCATCGCCCTGATTTCCTTCCTGGTCGGCCCCTATGTGCTGGTCAACCTGATCCTGAAACAGGTCTCCAACCGGCCCCGCCCCTACGAGACCGATTTTTTCGGCGGCAAGGACGTGTTCACGCCGGCCGGCGATTTCGGCGGCGCCTGCGCCGGCAACTGTTCCTTCATTTCCGGCGAGGCGGCCGGCGCCGGATGGCTGGCCTGCCTCATCGTCCTCATGCCGAAACCGTTGCGTCCGGTGCTCGGGCCCCGCTGATCGCCATATCGCTGGTTTCGCCGGCGCTGCGGACCTCCTTCGGCGGCCATTATTTTTCGGATGTGACGCTCGGCTGGCTGTCGTCGCTGGTGGTCTATGCGGGGGCGGCTGCGTGTTTCGAAATGTCACAGCGGACAAGAAAACGAAATTCGCAAACAAATTTGTGAGGAGGCCCCTGTCGCAATGCTGATATCAATCGCTTAGATAGGCGCGACCGTCATCTCGGGGCAGCTAATCGTCACCCTTCCCCAGGTGGCTTTGTGCAGGGTATCTAGGCCGGAATGAAGCTTCTCGAAGTCTACATATTGCGCCGGATTTTTCAGATGTTCCTGGTGACGCTCCTGCCGGTGCTCACCATCATCTGGACCATCCAGGTGCTGGGACGCATCAACTTGGTCACCGATACCGGCCAGTCGATGGGCTCGTTCGCGACTCTTGCGACCTTCATCCTGCCCACCATCATTCCCGTCGTGCTGCCGTTTGCGCTCGTCATCGGCATCACCCAGACGCTGACGGCGATGAACAACGATTCGGAGCTGCCGGTCATCGACGCGGCGGGCTCGTCGCGCAACATCATCTACCGGCCGGTGCTGATGCTTGGGATCGCGCTCAGCATGTTCTCCTTCCTCGTGACGAATTTCGTCGAGCCACCCTCGCGGGTCGCCGCCCGCCAGATGGTCGCCGCCGCCTATGCGGACCTGCTCTCCTCGGTCATCGAGGAAAAGACCTTCCGCAGCATCGAGCCCGGTCTTTACGTGCAGATCTCGGAGCGCCATTCCGGCCGCGTGCTCAGGGGCCTGTTCGTGGTCGATTATCGCGACCCGAATTTCGACCTCATCTATTACGCCCGCGAAGGATCGATCGACGAAAGCGGTACGTCGCTCACCATGCGCGACGGCGAGGTCCACCGCAAATCAGCCGACGGACGCGTCTCGATCATCAAGTTCGTTTCCTACGCCTTCGATCTGTCGGCGATGGCCAAGGCGGAAGGCGGTCTGCCGCAATATTCCAGCGACCGCAGCCTCGCCTTCCTTCTGAACCCTGATCCCAACGATCCGCTCTATCAGAAGTCCCCGGGGCCTATCGGTCCGAACTGCACAGGCGCCTGTCCGACTGGCTTTTCCCGATCTGTTTTGCGCTGATTTCGCTGGTGATCGCCGGCAGCACCCGCTCGCACCGGCAAACCCGCGTCCATCCGATGGTGTTTGCGCTGTTCCTGGCCTTCGGTGTGCGCTGGCTGGGGTTCTCGGCTACCAATATGGTCGAGCGCCACCCGCTCTACTCCGTGCTTCCCTACGCCGTGCCGATCCTCTTTTCAGTGATCGCGATCTTCATGCTTGCGACCAACCGGCAGTTCTCGGCGCCTGGCTTCATCACCCGCGGCATGTCGCGCCTGGCCGGCAGCTTCCAGCGGCGCATCCGCTTCGCGGACTTCGGGCGGAGGTACGGCATGATCTTCACGACGCTCGGCCGGTATTTCTTCCGGCGCTATATCATCACCGCGCTCTGGTTCCTGCTCGGCGTCAGCGCGATCATCTTCCTCGCCGACTTCAGCGAGACCAGCCGCCGCATGTCGGGCTTTACCGGCTACACGGTCTCGGCCGGGCTGATGATGACCGCCATGCGCGTGCCGCTCATCCTGCAGCAGATCATCCCGACTCTCAGCCTCTTCATCGGCATGACGGTGCTGATCGCTCTCAACCGCCGCTACGAACTGGTGGTAACGCGCGCTGCCGGCATTTCCGTCTGGCAGTTCGTCTCGCCCTTCGTCATCGGAGCGTTTCTGATCGGGCTTGCCACGCTTTTCGTGGTCAATCCGCTCGCCGCCTGGGGTCAGCGCGAATCCGCCTCCATGGAGGCGAGCTGGCGCGAGGCAAGCAACCGTTCCCGCGCCTCCGCCTTCGTTCCGTGGATCCGCCAGATCAGCGGCGACGACGATACGATCATCGGCGCCAAGAGCTATCAGGAGAAGGGAACGCTGCTTGTCGATGTGGTGGTTTTCCAGTTCGACAAGGACGGCCGCGTCATCATGCGGCAGGACGCCAAGACAGCAAAATTGGAAAATGGTTACTGGCTTCTTAACGAGGTTTTGGAAAACCGGCCGGGCGAAATTCCTGTGCGTCGCGCAACAGCACAGGTTCGCACCAACTTGAAGCAGGAATATATCCAGGAGAGCCTGGCGCAGCCTGATACTGTTGCGTTTTTTGATCTTTCCAGAAAAATCGAGGTCAGCAAATCTTTCGGCATTCCCACAAAGGCGCTCGAGACGCAGTACCATTCGATGCTCTCGCTGCCGATCCTGCTCGTGGCAATGACTCTCATTGCTGCAACAGTCTCATTAAAATTCAGTCGCTTCGCCCAGTCCCGCTCCGTGATTCTGGGTGGAATAGTTTCTGGCTTCGTGCTTTATGTCGTGACAGTGCTTGTCAAAGCATTCGGGAGCAGTGGGGCAATTCCTCCTTTCGTGGCGGTCTGGATTCCAGTGATCGTCGCGACGGCGCTGGGGACGACGATTCTGCTTCATCAGGAGGATGGCTAGTGGCGGTAAGTGACCGCAAACATATAAGACGGCTCGCCGCCGCCCTGCTGACAGGTGTGTCTGTATGCGTACTCGGCGTATCCGCAACGACTGTGCAAGCACAGAGCATGGTGCCCGCCGCTGCGGACGGCGCCAAGCTTCTGCTGCGCGCCAATGAGCTCGTTTACAATCAGGATGCCAAGCTTGTCACCGCCACCGGTGGCGTGCAATTGTATTACAACCGCTACAAGATGGTGGCACAGCGCGTTCAGTACGATCAGAAGAGCGGCCGCGTCATGGCGACCGGCAATATCGAGCCTGATCGAGCCGGGCGGCACCCGCGTCTATGCGGACCACTCGACATCACCGACGACTTCGGCGAGGGCTTCCTCAACGCGCTTCGCGTCGAGACGACCGACAATACCCGTCTTGCCGCCGAGAGCGCCGAGCGCCAGCCCGGCGACCTGATGGTGCTCAACAACAGCGTCTATTCCGCCTGCCTTCCCTGCGCCCAGACGCCTGGCAAGGCGCCGCTCTGGCAGGTCAAGGCGCAGCGCGTGGTCCGCAACGGCCAGGCCCATACGATCGTCTGGAAAACGCCCAGTTCGAACTGTTCGGCCTGCCGATCGGCTACCTGCCCTTCGCGATCGAAGTGCCGGACGAGACGGTCGAGCGCAAGTCGGGCCTTCTCTTCCCGCAGTTCAGCGCGAGCGACAATCTCGGCTTCGGCGTGACGGTGCCCTACTATCACGTGTTCTCGCCGAGCATGGATGCGACGCTCAGCCCTACTTACTATTCCAATCAGGGGCTGCTGATCCAGGGCGAGATCCGCAACAGGTTCGAGCACGGCGAGCACACGTTCCGCTTCGCCGGCATCCACCAGAACGATCCGGCAACCTTCGATCAGAACACTGCCGACCGCGCCGCCGACAACCGCGTCATGGCCGCCTCGAAGGGGTGTTCCAGATCAATCCGCGCTGGACGTTCGGCTGGAACGTCATGGCGCAGAGCGACAACAACTTCTCCCGCACCTACAAACTGACGGGCGTCGGCGATGACACGTTCACCAACGATATCTACCTGACCGGTATCGGGACGCGGAACTATTTCGACCTGCATGGCTATTATTTCAACATCCAGGACGACAGCGTCTTCAACACGGCCGAACAGAAGCAGGCGATCGTCTACCCGTCGCTTGACTATAGCTACTATGCGCCGCAACCGATCCTCGGCGGCGAGCTTTCGGTCACCTCCAACATCACCAACCTGTCCCGTCGTGAAGACGACTGGTACACGAAAGGCACGACCAATCGTTTCCCCGGCCTTGAAGGCAGCTATAGCCGCTTCACCGCGGAAGCCGAATGGAAGCGCACGTTCAACACGCTCGACGGCCTGTTGCTGACGCCGATCCTGGCCGCCCGCGGCGACGGCATCCGCCATACCGGATCCGGTACGCCAGGGGCTTATCTCGGCGATATCGAGCCGGAAGGCGCCAATGGCCGTTATATGGTCACCGCCGGCCTCGAAGCCCGGTATCCGATCCTGCTGACGACCGAAAACAGCAGTCATGTCATCGAGCCGATCGCGCAGATCTTCGTGCGTCCCGACGAGCAGATGGCAGGCGGATTGCCGAACGAGGATGCGCAGAGTTTCGTCTTCGACGCGACTAGCCTGTTCGAGCGCGACAAGTTTTCGGGCTTCGACCGTGTCGAAGGCGGCACGCGCGCCAATGTCGGCATCCGCTATACCGGCACCTTCGCCAACGGCATAGGCGTGCGCAGCATTGTCGGCCAGTCCTACCAGATCGCTGGCGAGAATTCGTTCGCGAGTCAGGACCTGGTCCAGGCGGGCGCCAATTCCGGTCTCGAAACACGCCGGTCCGACTATGTCGCGATGGCGGCCATCGACCTGCCGCAAGGCTTCACGATCGGGGCAAACACCCGCTTCGACGAAAAGACGTTCGCGGTGAAGCGCACCGACGCCTCGTTCGGCTACACGACACCGCGGCTGAGCGGCACGCTGGTCTACACCCAGGTGGATCCGCAGCCCGAATACGGTTCCGACGAATCGAGAGAAGTTCTGAAGAATACGATGAGCTTCCGGATCAACGAGAACTGGGCGCTTGCCGGCACGGCGACGTGGGATCTCGCGGACAAGGAACTGGTCCGGCGCGGCATCGGCATCAGCTATGCGGACGAGTGCACGATCTTCACGCTTGCCTATACGGACAAGCCGTCGGACACGGCCGCCAACGACTGGACCGTCAGCGCACGTCTGAGCTTCCGCACGCTTGGCGACATCAGCGTCGGCTCGACCGAAGGTTTCGATCAGGACTACCGCTACAAGTAGCTGCAGTCCGAACCAAGGGTCGTCATCGTTTCGCCGTAAGAATTGTGCAAGCGGTCGCAGATAGAGTATGGAAGGCGAGGCCGGTCGGGCTCAAATGCCCACCGGGGCGGGAAAAGGAATTGGTAACATGTTCGCAATGACCGCAACGCGCAAGCTGGTGCTGGCCGCGGCCGTCTTGGCCGCCTCGGTCGTCATCCAGCCCGCCGTCCAGCAAGCGCAGGCAGCAAGCGAAGTTGCGGCCGTCGTCAACAGGACGGCGATCACCAGCACCGATGTCGCCAAGCGCGTCGCCTTCCTGCGCCTTCAGCGCCAGAAGGCCGATTCCAAGGCCGCCCGCGAGGCGCTGGTGGATGAAACGCTGAAGCGCCAGGAAATCTCCCGCGTCAAGATGTCGGTCAGCACGGAAGACGTCGATAAGGCCTTCGAGCGGTTTGCCGCCGGCAACAAGCTGAGCGTGGCGCAGATGAGCCAGATTCTCGACAAGGCCGGCGTCGGCGTGGAGCATTTCAAGAATTACATCGCCGTGCAGATGAGCCTGGCCGCGACTGGTCAACGCCCGCTACGGCGGCTCGCGCGGCCGCATGTCGAGCCAGGAACTCGTCAAGCGCATGATGGAGAACAAGGAAAAGCCGGTCACCACCGAATATTTCCTGCAGCAGGTGATCTTCGTGGTGCCGCCGGCCAAGCGCAACGCCATTCTCGCAAAACGCCAGAAGGAAGCAAACGCCGCACGTTCCAAATTTCCGGGCTGCGAGCAGTCGAAGGATTTCGCCGCGACCATGCTGGACGTGTCGATCCGCGACCTCGGCCGCGTTCTCGCCCCCGAACTGCCGGCCGATTGGAAGCCGCTGGTCGAGAAAACGGCGGATGGCGGCACGACCGGCACCCGCGTCACCGAACGCGGTGTCGAATTCCTGGCGATCTGCAAGCAGCGCCAGGTGTCGGACGATCTCGCGGCCGAAGTCGTGTTCCGCGCCGAGGATCTCGGCAAGGAGAAGAAGGGTGCCCCCGACCCCAACGACAAGAAATATCTCGACGACCTGCGCAGCAAGGCGCAGATCGAATATCGCTGACCTATAGCAGCCGCCCACAGATTTAAGTCATTTCCGGAGCCGTAATGTCTCTCGACCGTCCCCTTGCGTTGACCCAGGGCGATCCTGCCGGCATCGGCCCCGATATCACGCTGGTCGCCTGGGCCGCGCGCCGGACATACGACCTGCCGCCTTTCCTCTTCCTCGGCGATCCGGCCGTGCTCAAGGCACGCGCCGTGATGCTCGGCCTCGACGTGCCGATCCGGGAAGCCGATAGCGACAGCGCCATGTCGATCTTCGGCGACGCCCTGCCCGTTCTACCCATTTCCGCCGGTGCGGAAATCGCCGTCGGCCAGCCGCATGTGGCGACCGCCAAGGGTACGATCCAGGCGATCGAGACCGCCGTTTCGCTCTCGCTTGAAGGCAAGGCCGCCGGCACGGTCACCAACCCGATCGCCAAATCCATTCTCTATCAGGCAGGCTTCGGTTTTCCTGGCCACACGGAATTCCTGGCCGACCTCGCCGAGCGCGCCACGGGCAAGAAGATCCTGCCGGTGATGATGCTGGCCGGGCCGAAGCTGCGGGCCATTCCGGTCACCATCCATATCCCGATCGCCGAGGTCCCGGCGGCGCTCAGTGCCGAACTGATCGCAGAGACCTGCCGCATCGCCCATCACGATCTGAAGACCCGCTTCGGCATCGACAAGCCCCGGCTCGCCGTCGCCGGCCTCAACCCGCATGCGGGCGAGGACGGGGCAATCGGCCGCGAGGACCAGGACATCATCCATCCGGCGATCTTCAAGCTGCGCGCCGAGGGCGTGCACGTTTTCGGGCCGCTGCCCGCCGATACGATGTTCCACGACGAGGCGCGCGCCCGTTACGACGTCGCGATCTGCATGTATCACGACCAGGCGCTGATCCCGGCGAAGGCGCTCGGGTTCGATACCTCGGTCAACGTGACGCTCGGGCTACCCTTCATCCGCACTTCGCCGGATCACGGCACGGCGTTCGGCATTGCCGGCCAGGGTGTCGCCCGCGAGACGAGCCTGGTCGAGGCGATCAAGCTCGCCGGCAATCTCGCATCGAAATCGAAAGCCGCCTGATGGCCACTCTGGACGGCCTGCCGCCGCTGCGTGACGTGATCCAGCGTCACGGGCTCGACGCCAAGAAGGCGCTCGGCCAGAACTTCCTCCTCGACCTCAACCTCACCCAGAAGATCGCCCGGAGCGCCGGGCCGCTTCAGGATGCGACCGTATTCGAAGTCGGCCCCGGCCCCGGCGGCCTGACCCGCGCCATCCTGTCGCTCGGCGCGAAAAAGGTGATCGCCGTGGAACGGGACAGCCGCTGCCTGCCGGCGCTTGCGGAGATCGGCGACCACTATCCCGGCCGGCTGGAGGTGATCGAAGGCGATGCGCTGAAGACCGACTTCGCGGCGTTGGCGCCCGTGGGCCCGATCAAGATCATCGCCAACCTGCCCTACAATGTCGGTACCCAGCTTCTCATCAACTGGCTGCTGCCTGCGCCCGACCAATGGCCGCCCTTCTGGGAGAGCCTGACGCTGATGTTCCAGAAGGAAGTCGGCCAGCGGATCGTCGCCGACGAGGACGACGACCATTACGGCCGCCTCGGCGTACTCGCCGGCTGGCGCACCGACGCGCACATGGTCTTCGACGTGCCGCCACAGGCCTTCACGCCGCCGCCGAAGGTGACCTCGACCGTGGTGCATCTGACGCCCCGGGCCAATCCCCTGCCCTGCGACGTCACCAAGCTGGAGCGCGTCACCCACGCCGCCTTCGGTCAGCGCCGCAAGATGCTGCGCCAGAGCGTCAAGTCGCTCGGCGGCGAAGCGCTGCTGATGAAAGCCGGCATCGACCCCGCGCGGCGGGCGGAAACGCTGTCGGTGGAAGAGTTCGTGAGGCTGGCGAACTGCCTCTGAGCCCGCAACAGCCTGCCGGGAGGCCTTACGCCCATGGCCGACAGTCTCGAAAGATCTCGGGACGAAAATAAGGCAATTACGGCAAATAAGGCGAAGCAGGCGGCAGGAACATTATATTAGTTTAAGATGACACTTCGATATGGAGAGTTAAGTTAAGCATCAGGTTGGTATTGCCGGCGGTACATACCGCGAAACGGCAGTATAGACAGCCTCCCGGAAGCTCGTTTGCAATCCCGCAAGGAGATATGTGATGCGCTCGCTTATCAAAATCCCTACCGTTATTGCCGCTCTCACTCTCTCGGCCTTCGCCGCTGGAGGAGCCTACGCAAAGCAGATCAGTCATGCCCTGCCCTCCAGCAATGCCAGCATTGTGTATATAGAGCCGGAAGCCGATCAGCCTTACATGCCGGATGCCGCGACGAACCCGTCCAAAGCCGACACCCTCGCCGCCCAGCGTGAAATACGCACGGAACCCGGCCTGCGGGCCATGCTTATTCGGAACAATGTCGAACTGAACAATGTCGTGGATATCGGCGTCGCAGCAGACGGAAGCCGGACCGTTTACGTCCGCTGAGCAATATGGCGAAAAGCAGGCCCCATTCAGTCGGCCTGCTTTTCCTCATACCGTGTTTCAGGAATTGGTTATCGGCGAACGGCTCGCTGCGCTAAACCGACGGAGACAGCCCGCCATCCACATTCAGGTTTTGTCCGGTGATATAGCCGGCGCCTTCGGAGGCAAGGAAGGCCACCGTCGCGGCGATCTCCACAGTGGTGCTGCGCTTCATCGGCATGCCTTCGCGATATGCCTTGGCTGCGATAGACACCATTCTCTCTGAATATCCCACCGGGCGGACTCGCTGGTCTTAGCAGATCGTGCTGGTCCCCTTGAACGTTCCCCACCCTTACAGCTTCGGTTCTTCCGTCAGCAATTCGCTGACGAAATCGCCCCCATGCCGGCGGTCGCGGCGGATGCATTCGGCGTTGACGATGCAGTCACATGCCGGAATGTCTCGTCGAGGTTGTCGTTGACGATGACGCAGTCGTACGACGCGGCCCGTCCCGGTACACTCGGAGGTGATCACCCTTTTCTAGAAGCTACCAGACGAAATATGTGTACTTTGAGCCGCTAGCGCCCCAGCTTGAAAGCTTCCCGGTTGCCTTATCGTACATGACGCCGTCCCTGGTCTCGGTGTATTTCTCCAGAAAGGCCTCCATGCCTTCGACCCTGAAGGTTGCGCCGCTGCCGAACCGATCTGAGTAGACCTCCATCGAAGACGTTACGCCCATTTCGGACATGTTGTATTTTTCAACGGTTCCATTTTGCAGTGCCGTGGTGAAGGAGCGAGCGTTATCAACGAAGGCAGGATCGACCCCCGCTCGAGATCGCTTCCATCTGCTCCAACCAGAACTGCTGCCAATCCGCATCGTTGTAGCCACCGGCGGTGCCATTGAACGTTTCTCTGACATATCCCTCGGCGTCCGTGTGCTTGGTGTAAGTTCCTTCGGCGTCGTAGAGCCTCATGCTCGCAATTTGCGATGCCCACCCCGTGAAGGTTTCGGTAACGCTGCGGTCATCGAATTTCTCCTTCGTGTACTTTCCTTTGGCACCAAAGATCTGAAGAGCATCGGCGACTTCGGAAGACGTATCGTTGCTGCTCATCCTAGCAGCGATTTCAATAATCGTCCCGATCGCATTGCCGGTTCGCAGGGCACTGTCGAAACCGCCGCCAATCTCACCGAGCAAGGCGCCGGCCGTCGAGGAGGCGCAGCCGGCTGCGGCGCGCTCGACGCACCGAAAAGCAGGGAAACGGAACCGGCAGACATCGCGTTTATGGGAAGTAGCATAAGGCTTCCTCATCGTTTTCTGATCGCCCGTTTCATTCGGGCTACCCTCGATCGGAAGCGTCATGCTTGGCCGCACCGTGCGGCACGAATTTCAAATATTTTATTAATTTCTACCCATAGATGTAGCCCGCCTGAAAGATGTACTTTGCGGTTTTGGCACCAGCCACCCGCCCTAAAGTTGCGGTTCTTCCGTCAGCAGTTCGCTGACAAAATCGAACAGCCCATGCCTTCGGTCGCGGCGGATGCGTTCGGCGTTGACGATGCAGCTGACATGCCCGAAGGCCTCGTCGAGGTCGTCGTTGACGATGACGTAGTCGTATTCCCGCCAGTGCTCGATCTCGGAGCGGGAGTTCAGCAGGCGTGTGCGGATGACCTCTTCCGAGTCCTCGGCGCGGCGGTGCAGGCGTGATTGCAGTTCGGTCATGGTCGGCGGCAGCACGAAGATCGAGACGACGTCGGCCGCCATCTTTTCCTGCAGCTGTCGGGCGCCCTGCCAGTCGATGTCGAACAGCATGTCACGGCCTTCGCCCATCGCCTGTTCCACCGGCTCGCGCGGCGTGCCGTAGAAATTGCCGTGTACCTCGGCCCATTCGAGCAGGTCGCCGGCGTCGCGCATCTTCTCGAATTGGGGGACGGTGATGAAGTGATAATGCTTGTCGGCGATCTCGCTCGGGCGCTTGGCCCGCGTGGTGACGCTGATCGAGATTTCGAGGCTGCGATCGGCATCGAGCAGGTTGCGGGCGATGGTCGACTTGCCGGCGCCGGACGGCGAGGAGAGAACCAGCATCAGCCCGCGCCGGGCAATCTTCACGGGCGACGATGGGGCCGGGTTCATGTCTTACTCCAGATTCTGGACCTGTTCGCGGAACTGGTCGATGACGACTTTCAATTCGATGCCGGCGGAAGTGACCGCGGCCGAATTGGACTTCGAACAGATAGTATTCGATTCCCGGTTAAATTCCTGTGCAAGGAAATCGAGGCGGCGTCCCACCGGGCCGCCCTTGTCGATGAGCTCGCCCGCGGCCGCCACATGCGCCTTCAGCCGGTCGATCTCTTCCCGCAGGTCCGCCTTGGTGGCAAGCAGGGCCGCTTCCGCATGCAACCGGTCGCGGTCGAGCGTCGGCGCCTCCTGGAGAAGGGCTGCAAGCTGGAAGGAGAGCTTGCGGGCTATCTCTTCCGGCGTGCGGGAAGGATCGGTTTCGACGGCCGCGACAAGTTCGGCAATACGCGCGACATGGCCCTTGAGCACGACTGCGAGCGCCGTCCCTTCGCCTTCGCGCATCCGCTGCAGATGGACGATCGCTTCACCGAGGCTCGCGAGGATCGCGGCATCGCGGGCGGCGACCGTCTCTTCGTCCTCTTCCGCCTCGCGGATATCAACGAGGCCGCGAATGCCCATCAGCGTGTCGAGCCTGAGCGGCGACGGATCGACGAGGTCGCCGAGTTCGGCGCGCAGCGCCAGCACCGCCGCCAGCGCGTCGCGGTTCAAGACCGCCTCCACCTTGGTTTCGGCAATGGTGAGGGTGAGCGTCGCCTGCAGATTGCCGCGGGAGAATTTCTCCGAGATCAGCCGGCGGACATCGGGCTCCAGCCGTTCAAGGCCGGGCGGCAGGCGCAGCCTTAGATCGAGACCCTTGCCATTCACCGAGCGCAGTTCCCAGGCATAGCGGTTGCGCCCGCTGGTGCCTTCGCTGCGGGCAAAACCCGTCATGGACTGCAGGGTCATCGGTCTCTCCAGATACATTTACGAGGAAGCGGTCAGTTGCTCTTCGGCGGCTTTTCCGCTTCGTCGCCATCCGGCTGGCCATCGACGACTTCGGGGTTGGCGGCACGCTCGGATTCCATTCTGCGCCAACGGCGAACATTGGCATTGTGTTCCTCGAGCGTCGCCGCAAACACATGCCCGCCGGTGCCGTCGGCCACGAAATAGAGATCCTTGGTCCGCCAGGGATTGGCCACTGCCTGCAGTGCCGCACGGCCGGGATTGGAAATCGGCGTCGGCGGCAGGCCCTTGATGTGATAGGTGTTATAGGGCGTCTGCTTGGCGAGGTCCGACTTGAAGATCGGCCGGTCGGAGGGTTTTCCTCGCCGCCGAAAATGCCGTAGACGATCGTCGGATCCGATTGCAGGCGCATGCCGCGCTGTAGCCGGTTGATGAAGACGGAGGCCACATGGGCGCGCTCGTCTTCCTTGCCGGTCTCCTTCTCGACGATCGAGGCGAGCACGACGAATTCTTCCTTGGTCTTGATCGGCAGGTCCGGATCGCGGCGCTCCCAGATCTGGTCCACCATCTTCTGCTGGGCGATCCGCATCTGCTGGATGATGTCGGCGCGCTTGCTGCCGCGCGAGAACTTGTAGGTGTCGGGCCTCAGACTTCCCTCGGGCGGGAGCTCGGACGGTAGGTCGCCTTCGAGGACCGTATCCTCGGCGAGCCGCAGCATCATCTGGCGCACGGTCAGGCCTTCCGGCAGCACGACCGAATAGAGGATCGACTTGCCCTCTTCGAGCACGCCCATGACGTCCTTCATCGAAGCGCGGGCCTTGATCTCGTATTCGCCGGCCTTCAGCGTGTCGCCCTTGCGCAGGTAGGTGGCGGTCACATAACGGAAGATGCGCGCATCGGAGATAATGCCGTTGCGTTCGAGATTGGTGGCTATCTCCGAAAGCCCGTTGCCGGGGCGGACCATGAAATGGGTATTGGCTTCGAGCGGGCCGGCCTGCTGGAAGGCCGAGATCATGTAATAGAAGCCGGCGATCCCGATCACGCAGAGGAAGACGACCATGGTCATCACGAAATTCAGGAAGATGACCAGCTGACTGCGCGCCTTCCTGGAACGGCGGGGCGGTTCCGGCACGCGTTCGGGCTTCAGGGCCTCGTTCGGTGATTTCGGAATGATCGGCCCTCTGCCATTGCCGGGCGGCAGTTCACTGGCATTGTTCGTATCGTTCAACCGCGCCCCCGGGGTTAACGCCCCCACAGACTCAAAGACTATCAACCCGCTGTTTGGCCAACCAATGCGGCGAAAAACAGGTCCAGAAGATGATACGAGCCGGCTCGCGAGTCCAGCCGGCATATGTTTCGGGGATTGAAACGATCAATCCCCGAAAGATGGGCCCGAAAGATGGACCCTAAAAGATCAGGCCAAAAATCAGGCTTCGTAACGACGCAGGACGAGCGAGGCGTTGGTGCCGCCGAAACCGAAGGAGTTCGACAGCGCCACGTTGATCTCGCGCTTGCGCGCCGTGTACGGCACGAGGTCGATCGCCGTCTCGACATCGGGGTTGTCGAGGTTGAGCGTCGGGGTGCGATATTGTCGCGGATGGCGAGCGCCGAGAAGATCGCCTCGACCGCACCGGCGGCGCCCAGAAGATGGCCGATCGCCGACTTGGTCGACGACATGGAGATCCTCGACGCCGCGTCGCCGACCAGCCGCTCGACCGCGCCGAGCCTCGATCGTGTCGGCCATGGTCGAGGTGCCGTGGGCGTTGATGTAGTCGATGTCGGAGGCCGCGATACCGGCACGCTTCAGTGCCGCCGTCATGCAGCGGAATGCGCCGTCGCCGTCTTCCGAAGGCGCGGTGATGTGATAGGCGTCGCCGGAAAGCCCGTAGCCGACAACTTCCGCATAGATCTTGGCGCCGCGGGCCTTGGCGTGCTCCAGCTCTTCCAGAACCACGATGCCGGCACCCTCGCCCATGACGAAACCGTCGCGGTCGCGGTCATAGGGGCGCGATGCCTTCTGGGGGTCGTCGTTGTGCTGGGTGGAAAGCGCCTTGCAGGCGGCGAAACCGGCGAGCGAAATGCGGCAGATCGGCGATTCCGCGCCGCCGGCAACCATCACCTCGGCATCGCCGAAGGCGATCATCCGGGCGGCGTCGCCTATCGCGTGCGCGCCGGTGGAACAGGCGGTGACGACCGCGTGGTTCGGACCGCGCAGCTTGTGGCGGATCGATACCTGGCCGGAGACCAGGTTGATCAGACGGCCGGGAATGAAGAAGGGCGAAATGCGGCGGGGGCCCTTGTCGCGCAGCGTGTAGCCGGCCTCAACGATGCCTTCGAGGCCGCCGATGCCCGAACCGATCAGCACGCCGGTGGCGATCTGGTCCTCGTCAGTCTTCGGATGCCATCCGGCATCTTCGAGCGCCATGTCGGCGGCGGCCATGCCGTAGATGATGAAGGGATCGACCTTGCGCTGTTCCTTCGGCTCCATCCACTGGTCCACGTTGAACGTGCCATCGGAACCGTCGCCGACAGGAATGCGGCAGGCGATTTTTGCGGGAAGGTCTTCGACTTCGAATTCAGTGACGACGCGGGCGGAGTTTTCGCCGGCCAGCAAACGCGACCAGCTGATTTCCGTTCCGCAGCCGAGAGGAGATACCATGCCGGTACCGGTGATAACGACCCGTCTCATCGCCAGTGCCCTACCCTATACTTTTTTCGATTTCAGGGCCCAAGCCCTAAGTGCTGAAACGGCCCGAACAAGCGGGCCGTTTGCGGGATCTGCCTTGCGGCGTCATCCCCTCTATGTCTGGTCGATCAGGCCTGGGCCTTCTCGATGAACTTCACAGCGTCGCCGACGGTCAGGATGGAATCGGCAGCGTCATCGGGGATTTCGACGCCGAATTCTTCCTCGAAAGCCATGACCAGTTCGACGGTGTCGAGCGAGTCCGCACCGAGATCGTCGATGAAGCTTGCGCCTTCGACGACTTTGTCGGCATCGACGCCGAGGTGGTCAATAACAATTTTCTTCACGCGTTCTGCGATATCGCTCATGTCGGTTTCCTCGACCTTTGTCTTTATCGAATGCCCGAATGGCATCCGCACCCTGTTAAAAACCTGCGACCGCCGCTTGTTCAGCGCCGATGCGGGCAAACCCGTTCTCCCCTTTTCAGGTTCCGATCCTATCGCGCTCACGCAATATGACGGCCTGCATTTCAGGGTGACCATTCACAGTCATGGCCCGCTTAACATGGTTTCCGTGTTCAGCAAAGCCAGAATTTGTTCCATTGCACAGCTGCCAACAACCGATTGCAACGTGTTTTTCCAAAGCCCGGCACTCAATCAGATCATCGCCATGCCGCCGTTGACATGCAGGGTCTGGCCGGTGACGTAACCCGCCTCGCTGGAGGCGAGATAAAGAACCGCTGACGCGATGTCCGCGCCGGCGCCCATGCGCTTCATCGGAATGGCGCCGAGGATCGCTTCCTTCTGCTTGTCGTTCAGCTTGCCGGTCATGGCGCTGTCGATGAAGCCCGGCGCGACGCAGTTGACCGTCACGTTGCGGGTGGCGATTTCCTGGGCGAGCGACTTCGAGAAACCGATCATACCGGCCTTGGAGGCGCAGTAGTTGGTCTGGCCCGGATTACCGGTGACGCCGACCACCGAAGTGATGTTGATGATGCGGCCGTAACGGCGGCGCATCATCGGATGGGTGAGTTCGCGGGTCAGGCGGAAGACGGCCGTCAGGTTCACTTCCATGACCGCATCCCAGTCCTCGTCGCTCATGCGCACGAACAGGCCGTCCTTGGTGATGCCGGCATTGTTGACGAGGATATCGACGCCTTCGAGCTCGGCCTCGGCCTTCTCGCCGAGCGCCTTCACCTCGGCGCGGTCAGACAGGTTGGCCGGAAAGATCTTGACCCGTTCGCCGAGTTCGGCGGCCAGAGCTTCGAGCTTCTCGACGCGCGTGCCGTGCAGGCCGACGGTGGCGCCCTGCTTATGGAGCATCCGGGCGATCTCTTCGCCGAGCCCGCCGGTTGCGCCCGTCACCAATGCCTTGCGGCCGGTCAAATCAAACATGATCGTGTTCCTTCGCGTATCTTTGGTTTCAGCCGAGGATGGCTGTGAGCGCGGCTTCGATATCGGCCGGCGTGTTGACGGCAATGCCGGAGATGTTCTTGTCAATGCGGCGGGCAAGGCCGGTCAGCACTTTTCCCGAACCGATCTCATAAAGGGTGGTGATGCCATTGGCGCCGAACCATTCCACCGTCTCGCGCCAGCGCACCTGGCCGGTCACCTGGGTGACGAGCAGCTTGGCGATCTCGTCGGCATCGTAGACCGGCACGGCGCGCACGTTGGCGACAACAGGCACGACCGGGTTGTGCTTTTCCACCTTGTCGAGCGCGTGGCGCATCGCGTCTGCCGCCGGCGCCATCAGGTCGCTGTGGAAGGGTGCGGAGACCGGCAGCATGATGGCGCGCTTGGCGCCCTTTTCGGTCGCAATCGCAGCCGCCTTTTCGACAGCCGCCTTGGAGCCGGAGATGACCAGCTGGCCGCCGCCATTGTCGTTGGCGATCTGGCAGACGCCGGCATCGCGCGCTTCAGCGCAGATCGCATCGACGTCACCGTGTTCGAGGCCGATGATCGCTGCCATTGCGCCCTGCCCGACCGGAACTGCCGACTGCATCGCGTCGCCGCGGATGCGCAGCAGGCGTGCCGTATCGGCGAGCGAGAAGGTGCCGGCGGCACACAGCGCCGAATATTCGCCAAGCGAATGACCGGCGACGAAAGAAACCTTGTCGGCGAGCTTCAGGCCGCGCGCTTCCATGACCCGGATCGCCGCGACCGAGACCGCCATCAGCGCCGGCTGCGCATTGGCGGTCAGCGTCAGCGTTTCTTCCGGACCGTTCCACATAACGTCGGAGAGCTTCTGGCCGAGCGCCTCATCGACCTCATCGAAAACCGCGCGGGCTTCGGGAAAAGCCTCCGCCAGGTCCTTGCCCATGCCGACGGCCTGGCTGCCCTGGCCCGGGAACGTGAATGCGATAGTGCTCATGGGGATGGTTTCCTTCCCTTATGTTTTGCCTTTCCATTCACATTCCCGCCCGGAGAGTCAAGGGCGGCGCGGTTTTCGGGGCCTTTTGCGGACTGTTGTCCCCTTGCGCTTCGTCAAATCCGGCTTAGAGTGCCGCCGATTTTTTGAGAACGGGATCTCATCTCCATGAAGTATAGGAAACTCGGCCGCACGGATCTCTCCGTGTCGGAAATCTGCCTTGGCACCATGACCTGGGGCACCCAGAATTCGGAAGCCGAAGCCCACGAGCAGATGGACTACGCGTTCGAGAACGGCATCAACTTCTTCGACACCGCCGAACTCTATCCGACCACGCCGGCCGGCCCCGCCACCTACGGCCGCACCGAGGAACATATCGGCACCTGGCTGAAGAAGAATGCGGCCAAGCGCAAGGACCTCATCCTCGCCTCGAAGATCGCCGGCGGCGGCCGTCCGCATATCCGCGAAGGCCGCGACATCGAATCCACCACCATTCGCGAGGCGGTCGATGCCAGCCTGAAGCGCCTGCAGACCGATTATCTCGATCTGTACCAGATCCACTGGCCGAACCGTGGCACATTCCACTTCCGCAATTCCTGGACCTTCGACGTTTCGCAGCAGGACCGCGACAAGGCAGCCGCCGAAATCGCCGAAATCCTCGAAACGCTCGGCGATCTGGTGAAGGACGGCAAGGTCCGCGCCGTCGGCCTGTCCAACGAAAGCGCCTGGGGCGCGATGAAATATCTCCGCCTGTCGGAGAAAAAGGGGCTGCCGCGCATCGCCTCGCTGCAGAACGAATACAATCTTCTCTACCGGCATTTCGATCTCGACCTCGCCGAGGTCGCCCATCACGAGGATGTCGGGCTGATGGCCTATTCGCCGCTCGCCGCCGGCCTCCTCACCGGCAAGTACCAGAACGGCGCAAGGCCGGAAGGCTCGCGCGCGACGATCAACAAGGATCTCGGCGGCCGCCTGACGCCCTATCAGGAACCCGCGGTGAAGGGCTATATCGAGGTGGCGGCCAAACACGGTCTCGATCTTGCCCAGATGGCGCTCGCCTTCTGCCTGTCGCGCGCCTTCATGGCCGCGGCCATCATCGGCGCAACGTCCATGGCCCACCTCAAGCACGACATGGCGGCTGCGGACGTCACGCTGTCGGACGAGGTGCTCGCGGACATCGCCAAGGTTCATCGGCAATATCCGATGACGCTCTGATCTCGCGTCCCATGACCGGATCGAGGGATGCTCTGCGACCGCAAAGCATCCCTTTTTCTTTACGAAGCGCTTACCGCGCAAGGCGATGCCGCTGTTTTGCGGCGGCATTCTCCGATAAGCTGTTCTCAATCAATGTCCGGCATGATGGCGGCATGTGAAAGACGGAACCTGCGGCCTCTGACGGGCCGCGTGCCGGAGGACAGAGCCATCACCAGCATCACCAACGCCTTCTATCGGAACTCCAATGCGGCCAGCTACGCGTCGCTGCTGTTTACCGGTTCCAGCATGTCGGCGAGCCAGTCGTCCGGCAGCGCCCAGGGTTTCGGTTCGGGCAGCGTCGGCGGCATCGAGCCCGATACGCAAGGGCCAGCCCAGCGGGCGCTGGCGCGGATCGTCGAGATCCTGGCGCTTGGCGGGGCTGACGGCCCGTCCGAGACGAGCGTCAGCGAAAGTCTCGGTTATATTACCCACGCTTCCGGCAGCGACGGCGACGACAGCCTGACTATGACCGGCCGCGCCGTCTACAATGTCGATAGCGGCGCCGGCGACGATACGTTGAAGATCAAGACCGCTTCCGTCTCCGGTG
This sequence comes from Neorhizobium sp. EC2-8, assembly GCA_045291535.1. Lineage (GTDB taxonomy): Bacteria > Pseudomonadota > Alphaproteobacteria > Rhizobiales > Rhizobiaceae > Neorhizobium. Next base: position 1,778,517 of record CP147996.1, read on the forward strand.
TCGAGGCCGGCGACGGCGCCGACAAGATCGAGGCAAAGGCCACCCTCTTGCGTGCCATAAACGGCGGCGCCGGCAAGGACGACATCCAGCTTGCGGGAAAGCTGGCGATGGAGGTATCGGGCGGCGATGGTGCCGACAGCATCCGGATCTCTGCCGAGACGATGACCGGCATCGATGGCGGCGACGGCGACGACACGCTTTATCTCGAAGGGCGCCGCATCTTTGCCTCCGGCGGCGCCGGCAACGACAGCGTGACCATCCACCAGACCGGCAAACCGGCCGGCAGGGGCGTCGTCGAATACACGTTCGGCAAGAATGGCGGCCAGGACACGATCGCGACCGATGGGCCGATCTCGCTGCGGTTCGACGGTTATTTCGAGAAGGACGTCAGCATTTCCGTCAAGGACAATGTGCTGACCGCCTCGTTCAAGGGTTCCGACGACAAGATCACGGTGACGCTCGACGAGAAGGCGCTGAAGACCGGTGCCTTGTCCTACGGCTTCGCTTTCGACAAAGGGCAGACCGTCCTCAAGATCGGTTGATCCGCACTTCTAGGACGACCGCAGGCAAGCCGGACCGGGCGGAGCTCATTGATTGCATTCGACAAGCCCCTTGCCTTCTCTCCAAAAATCCGTATAAGCGCGCTGTTCGAAACACCCGGTCTTCTGGCTGGTGGCTGTACGGAGGGCAGGTTTTCTTAAAAGGAAAGCCGCAGGGACCATAGGGTCCAAGCCTCCCGTGTCTCCGCTCTCGACCGTCTCGATACAACACTTTTCTTGGGCACGGGTCTTCCCGTTCAGGAGCAGTCGTTGAGGCTTAGCCGCCGAGGTCCGGGTAGACAACCGCAAGAAAAGGCAAAGCTTACATGGCTCTTTACGAACACGTATTCCTTGCCCGGCAGGATATGTCCGCTCAGCAGGTTGATGCCCTCGTCGAACAGTACAAGGGCGTCATCGAAGCTAACGGCGGCAAAGTCGGGCGCATTGAAAACTGGGGCCTCAAGTCCCTCACCTATCGCATCAACAAGAACCGCAAGGCTCATTACGCCCTGATGGACATCGACGCACCGGCTCCGGCCGTGCACGAGATGGAACGCCAGATGCGCATCAACGAAGACGTTCTTCGCTACATGACGATCGCCGTCGAGAAGCATGAAGAAGGTCCGTCGGCGATGATGCAGAAGCGCGACCGTGACGACCGTCCGCGCCGCGATGGCGACGACCGTGGCCCGCGCCGCGAATTCGGCGACCGTCCTCCGCGCCGCGAAGGCGGCTTCGGCGACCGTCCGGACCGTGGTCCGCGCGAAGGTGGCTTCGAGCGCCGTCCGCGCGAAGACCGTGCGTAATAGAGGCTAAGGAGAAAAATCATGGCTGACGTATCATCCTCTTCCTCCCAGGCTCGCCGCCCGTTCCATCGCCGCCGCAAGACCTGCCCGTTCTCGGGCGCCAATGCGCCGAAGATCGACTACAAGGACGTACGCCTCCTGCAACGCTACATTTCCGAGCGCGGCAAGATCGTTCCGTCCCGCATCACGGCCGTTTCCCAGAAGAAGCAGCGCGAACTCGCCCAGGCGATCAAGCGCGCCCGCTTCCTCGGCCTGCTGCCCTACGTCGTAGCGTAATTTCCCAATACCGGACCCGCCGATCAAAAGTCGGCGGGTTCATCCCTTCCGCGATGGGCGCGGATCGGAACCCCTGAAATCCCATGTTGGGGATGAAGCGCCTGAGAGATCGATTCAGGACTTGTCCCCTAACTGCTTCAAAAGCAGGACAGCGAGACCGTGACGGACAAGATACAGACAGTGCTGCCCACCGGTATTCTTGCCGGCATTGCCGCCACCCTGCTCGTGCTGGGTGCGAATGCGCAGCTGTCCTTTGCGTCCCTGCTTTACGCCGCCTCCTCGCTTCCGATCTTCATCGCCGGCCTCGGCTGGGGCAATCGCGCCGCGATCGTCGGCATCGTGACCGCCGCCATCCTCGGCGCTGTCCTCGTTTCGCCGCTGTTTGCGGTCGCCATGGCGGTCTTCACGCTGATCCCCGCGGGCTGGCTGTCGCATCTGGCCAATCTCGCGCGTCCCGCTTCCGAACTCGGCGGCCCGGACAACCTGATGGCCTGGTATCCGATTTCGGATATCCTCCTGCATCTCTGCGGCCTGGTGACGATCGCCGTCATCGCGCTCGGGGTTGCGATCGGCTACGGCCCGGAACTCACCGGCCAGATGGTCGATGCGATGACCGCTGCGCTCAAGGCCCAGGAACCGGCCTTCACGCCGGAACCGGGTGGCATGGCGCAGACCAAGGCGCTGCTGGTGCTGATGCTGCCGCTCGTCCAGGGCGGCGTCTGGGTGACGCTGCTGTTTGCCGCCTTCTACATCGCCGTTCGCATCGTCTCGCGTTCCGGCCGGGCGCTGCGTCCGCGGGAAGACATGCCGTCGGCGCTCCGGATGAACCGGCATGCGATCTTCATCTTTCTCGGCGGCATCGTCCTTGCCTTCCTCGGCGGCGTGCCGGCGATGATCGGCGCCACCATCTGCGGCACCTTCGGCGCCGGTTTCCTGATGGCGGGCTTCGCTTCCCTGCATTTCCGCAGCCTCGGCAAGGACTGGCGCATCCCGGCCCTCGTCCTCTGCTACCTCTCTTCCATGCTTGTCCTGCCGATGATCGCGATCCTCATCCTGGGGCTTTCCGATACAAGGCGGACGATCGCTCTGACCCCGCTGAAAGGCGGCGCGAGCCCCGATAACAAGACCCCGAAAACAAGAATTGACTGATCGAAAGGAAACCTAACCATGCAAGTCATTCTGCTTGAACGCGTACCGAAGCTTGGCCAGATGGGCGAAACCGTCAAGGTTCGCGACGGCTTTGCCCGTAACTACCTCCTGCCGCTTGGCAAGGCGCTGCGCGCCAACGAAGCCAACAAGAAGCGTTTCGAAGCCGAACGCTCCACGCTCGAAGCCCGCAACCTCGAGCGCAAGGGCGAAGCCCTGAAGGTCGCCGAAGTTCTCGACGGCAAGTCCTTCATCGTCGTGCGCGCCGCCGGCGAAACCGGCCAGCTCTACGGCTCGGTCGCGGCCCGCGACATCGTCGAGACCCTGGCTGCCGAAGGCTTCAACATCGGCCGCAACCAGGTCGATCTCAACACCCCGATCAAGGAAATCGGCCTGCACAAGGTCGTTCTCCACCTGCATTCGGAAGTCGAAGTTTCGGTCCAGCTGAACGTCGCCCGCTCGGCGGAAGAAGCCGAACGTCAGTCCCAGGGCGAAAGCCTCACCTCGGCCGACGCCATCTACGGCGTCGATGAAGATGCCCTGCGTCCGGAAGACTTCTTCGATCCGGAAGCCGACGGTCTCGGCGACGACGAATAATCGTCGTCTTCCCAAGACATTTCAAAGAGCGCCCGGCCTGCAAAGGTCCGGGCGTTTTTTTGTCTCTTTTCAGCGTGTAGGATGGAGCGCCGCGCCGACGATCGCCGATTGCCACAGTCAACCGGATTCGTGCCGTCCTGCGCAATTTTGTGGGCAGCCTGTGAATCACTGTGGGTAGCGAACTGAAGCATTTCGGGACGCCTCGCGACTCGCTAGAACCGACAGCTTGGCAGCATGACAGGACGGATAGAAGACCATGAACGACGCAGTACGCAAGCTCGCCAACATCCAGCCGGCAGAGCCGCATTACCGCGAAGCCCCGAACAATATCGAGGCCGAACAGGCTCTGCTCGGCGCGATCCTGGTCAATAACGACGCCTATTACCGCGTCTCCGACTTTCTGAAGCCCGTCCATCTCTACGAACCCCTGCACCGCAAGATCTTCGAGGTCGCCGGCGACATCATCCGCATGGGCAAGACCGCCAACCCGGTGACGATCAAGACCTTCCTGCCCGCCGACGACAAGGTCGGCGACCTGACGGTGGCACAATATCTCGCCCGCCTCGCCTCCGAAGCCGTGTCGATCATCAATGCCGAGGACTACGGCCGGGCGATCTACGACCTGGCGCTGCGCCGCGCGCTGATCACCATCGGCGAAGACATGGTCAACATCGCCTTCGACGCGCCGCTCGACATGCCGCCGCAGACGCAGATCGAGGACACGGAGCGCCGCCTCTTCGAACTGGCCGAAAACGGCCGTTACGACGGCGGTTTCCAGTCGTTCAACGATGCGGTGGCGCTTGCCATCGACATGGCCGGCCAGGCCTTCGAGCGCGACGGCCATCTCTCCGGCATCTCGACCGGCATCATGTCGCTCGACGGCAAGATGGGCGGGTTACAGCGCTCCGACTTGATCGTGCTTGCGGGACGCCCCGGCATGGGCAAGACCTCGCTTGCCACCAATATCGCCTACAACATCGCCGCCGCCTACGAGCCGGAAGTGCAGCCGGACGGCTCGTTCAAGGCCAAGAACGGCGGCGTGGTTGGCTTCTATTCGCTCGAAATGTCGGCCGAGCAGCTCGCCACCCGTATCATCTCCGAGCAGACGGAAGTCTCCTCGTCGAAGATCCGCCGCGGCGACATTACCGAATCGGATTTCGAAAAGCTGGTCGCCTGCAGCCAGATGATGCAGAAGGTACCTCTTTTCATCGACCAGACCGGCGGCATCTCGATCGCCCAGCTTTCCGCCCGCGCCCGCCGCCTGAAGCGCCAGCGCGGTCTCGATTGCCTGGTACGACTATATCCAGCTGATGACCGGCGCCGGCAAGGGCGACAACCGCGTCCAGGAAATCACTCAGATCACCACAGGCCTGAAAGCGCTCGGCAAGGAACTGAACGTGCCGATCATCGCACTGTCGCAGCTCTCGCGCCAGGTGGAAAGTCGCGACGACAAACGCCCGCAGCTCTCCGACCTTCGCGAATCGGGCTCGATCGAGCAGGACGCCGACGTGGTGCTCTTCGTGTTCCGCGAGGAATATTACGTGAAGAACATGGAGCCGCGCGACATCGCCGACCCGAAATATCCCGAATGGGAAACGCTGATGGACAAGGTGAAAGGCACGGCGGACGTGATCATCGCCAAGCAGCGCCACGGACCGACCGGCACCGTCAAGCTCGCCTTCCAGTCCGAATACACCCGCTTCACCGACTTGGCCGATCCGAGCTTTACGCAATACGAAGAGCATTGATCGGGTGGTCGCATTCTCTCTTCTCCCCAGCGGGGAGAAGATGCCCGAAGGGCAGATGAGGGGCTTGCGGCAAACTCGACCTATCATGGCTGGCTCTCGTGGCTGGCGCCCCCTCATCCGGCTGCCGCCACCTTCTCCCCGCTGGGGAGAAGACACATGCCGCACCGTTGGTTTCCCAGGAACAGCCGCACGCTGATTTCGATTTGCGCAGCGTCGCCTGAGGCGTAACGGCCCAAAAGATTGTGCAGCGCGAAGGATTTTCCCGGCGCGGTCTTTTTCCTGCCTTCGAAACCGGTAGGATCGCTGTAACGTTATCATGACCCCAACCTCATGCCCCACGAGCCGAGATGACCGATTTCGACAGCGAGCTTTCCTATCCCGACGATTTCGATATCGCGCCGGTGCGGCTGACGGTCGATCTCGGTGCTCTCAGCGACAACTGGCGGGAGATGGCGCGGCGTTCGGGAACCGCTCGGGCGGCCGCCGTCGTCAAGGCGGACGCCTATGGCCTCGGGCTGGAGGATTGCGGCACGGCGCTCTATGAAGCGGGCGCCCGGGATTTTTCGTCGCGGTGGCGCGGGAGGGCGTGACGCTGCGCGCCTATGCGCCGGACGCCCGCATCTATGTTCTCTCCGGCATCTGGCCTGGCCAGGAGGGGATGTTCTTCGAACACGATCTCGTGCCGGTTCTGGCCTCTGAGGAACAGCTCGCCTTCTGGATGTCGATAACGGCGGAATATGGCGACCATCCTTGCGCGCTGCAGGTGGATACCGGCTTCAACCGGCTCGGCCTGCCGCTCGAGGATGCGATCGCCTTCGCCGATGACGTATCGCGCCCGGCAAGCTTTTCGCCTGTCCTGGTGCTGTCGCATCTCCACAGCGGCGACACCCCTCCTCGCCCCTCAACCAGAAACAGCTTGCGGCCTTTCAGAGGGTTGCGGAGGCTTTCGAAGGCATCGAAACAAGCCTCTCGGCTTCCGCCGGGATCTTTTGGGCCCGGAATACCATTTCGATCTCACCCGCCCCGGCATCGCGCTTTATGGCGGCGAGGCGGTGGTCGGCGTGCCGAACCCGATGAAGCCGGTCGCCAAGGCGGAGGCCCGCATCATCCAGATCCGTGACGGGAAAAAGGGCGAGACGGTAAGTTACGGCGGCACCTATCAGCTTTCCCGCGACAGCCGGCTGGCGATCGTCTCTGCGGGTTATGCGGACGGCTACAAGCGCGCACTCTCCGGCTCCGGCGTGCCGCTGCGCCAGACGGTCGCCCAGGGCGGCTTCGGTTTCGTCGCCGGCCGCAAGGTTCCGGTCATCGGCCGCATCACCATGGACCTGACGATCTTCGACGTCACCGACATCCCGGCATCGGAGATCCAAGCCGGTGACTATGTCGAACTGTTCGGCCCGAACATAGCCGCCGACGACGTCGCCCGTGCCGCCGGCACGATCGGCTACGAACTGCTGACCAGCCTCGGCCTGCGCTACGAGCGGCGTTATATCGAAACCGAATAGCTGCCTCGCTCCTTGCCATCAGCCGCATTTTCGGATTAGAGAATAATGGTTCCGCTTTTGTTCACGGTGGAATTTGTGAATATCGAAGGCGGCAACTGACCCCATGGCAAAATCCAAAACCCAATTCGTGTGCCAGAACTGCGGCACGGTGCATAACCGCTGGGCCGGCAAATGTGACGGCTGCGGCGAGTGGAACACCATTATCGAAGACGACCAGATGGGAGGCATCGGCGGCGGGCCTGGCAAGGTGCCGAAGAAGGGCCGCGCCGTGGCGCTGACCACGCTGTCGGGGAGACCGAGGAAGCGCCGCGCATCTTCACCGGCATTTCCGAGCTCGACCGGGCGACCGGCGGCGGTTTCGTGCGCGGCTCCGCGGTGCTGGTCGGCGGCGATCCGGGCATCGGCAAATCGACGCTGCTGATGCAGGCGGCGGCCGCCCCGCGCCGCGGCCACAGGATCATCTATGTCTCCGGCGAAGAGGCGGTGGCGCAGGTGCGGCTTCGCGCCCAGCGGCTGGATGCCGCCAATACCGAGGTGCTGCTTGCCGCCGAAACCAATGTCGAGGACATTCTCGCCACGATCGGCGACGGCAAGCGGCCGGACCTCGTCATCATCGATCGATCCAGACGCTGTGGAGCGACACCGCCGATTCGGCGCCCGGCACCGTCACCCAGGTGCGCACCGGCGTGCAGGCGATGATCCGGTTTGCCAAGCAGACCGGGGCCGCCATGGTCCTCGTCGGCCATGTCACCAAGGAAGGCCAGATCGCAGGTCCCCGCGTCGTCGAGCACATGGTCGATGCGGTCCTTTATTTCGAGGGCGATCGCGGCCACCACTACCGCATCCTGCGCACCGTCAAGAACCGATTCGGGCCGACCGACGAAATCGGCGTCTTCGAAATGTCCGACAAGGGGTTGCGCGAAGTCACCAATCCGTCCGAACTCTTCCTCGGCGAGCGAAACTCGAAATCGCCGGGCGCCGCCGTCTTTGCCGGCATGGAGGGCACAAGGCCGGTTCTTGTCGAAGTCCAGGCGCTGGTGGCGCCGACCTCACTCGGCACACCGCGGCGCGCCGTGGTCGGCTGGGATCGTCGCGCCTGTCGATGATTCTCGCGGTTCTGGAGGCCCATTGCGGGGTCAAGCTCGGCCAGCACGACGTCTATTTGAACGTGGCAGGCGGCTACCGCATCACTGAGCCTGCGGCCGATCTTGCGGTCGCGTCCGCACTGGTATCATCGCTTGCCGGCCTTGCCCTACCCGCCGATTGCGTCTATTTCGGCGAAATCAGCCTCTCGGGGGCGGTGCGGCCGGTTTCACAGACCGCCCAACGCCTTAAGGAAGCTGAAAAACTTGGTTTTGCAGGAGCGATGCTGCCGGCCACGTCCGCCGAGGTGCCGAAGGGTTCGAACGGGCGCTGGGTGACGATCGAGGACCTCCCGGACCTGGTATCGCGCATCGCCGGTTCTGCTTCGAAGCTGAGGCAAACGCCGGAAGATGATTGATCTTCCGTTAACAAGCCCGCTGATGTATGACGGCTGCGGTAAGGCGGGGCGCCGGGCTAAAAGCCGGCAAGTCTTGAAGTCGGCAAGTCTGGAGTAGATCATATATGCCCATCACGATTTTCGATGGTATCGTCATCGCTGTGACGTTGTTTTCCGCCGTACTCGCCATGGTTCGCGGTTTTTCGCGAGAGGTGCTGTCGATCGCAAGCTGGGCAGGCTCCGTCGCTGCCGCGTATTACCTCTACCCGCTGGTCCTGCCCTATGTGAAGCCTCATCTCAGCGATGAGCGTATCGCGATCGCGGCGTCCGCCGGCGCCATCTTCATCATCGCGCTGATCATCATCTCGTTCATCACCACGCGGATCGCCGATTTCATCATCGACAGCCGCATCGGCGCCCTCGACCGCACGCTCGGCTTCCTGTTCGGCGCCGCCCGCGGCATCCTGCTGCTCGTCGTCGCTGTCGCGTTCTGGAACTGGCTGGTGGCCGCCAATGCCCAGCCGACCTGGGTGACGCAGGCAAAATCGAAGCCGTTCCTGGACACGCTGGTCGCTCGCCTCGAAGCCGTGCTGCCCGCCGATATCGAGCCGCAGATCCGCGCTCGCATACTCGGCCGCGGAGCAGCGCCGGCCGATGGCGCTCCGGCTCAGGATCAACCGACGGCGGACGACGCGCCTGCGACAAATAATTGACGTGATCTTGCGCTTGATGCAGCGCAAAACGTCACCATTTGTGGTATCACTCGCATTCAAGTGAAAAACAGGCTGGTTTCCGGGGAAGCTCTCCCCGGCCGGCCTTTCCATTTTTCCGACAGGGACAGGTTGTCCAAAGGGATAAGGGGCCAAGATGAACCAGCCGGTTTCCGAGACATTCGCTGAAGATCGCGTCAATGAATGGGATGGCGATACGCTGCATGAGGAATGCGGCGTGTTCGGCATTCTCGGCCACCCCGAGGCCGCGACGCTGACGGCGCTCGGGCTGCACGCCCTGCAACACCGCGGCCAGGAAGCGGCCGGCATCGTCTCCTTCGATGGTCTGCGCTTCCATTCGGAACGCCGCATGGGCCTTGTCGGCGACCATTACACGGATCCCGTCACGCTTGCCCGCCTGCCCGGCAATATCGCCATCGGCCACAACCGTTATTCGACAACCGGCGAAGTGGCGCTGCGCAACGTCCAGCCGCTGTTTGCCGAGCTCGAAGTCGGCGGCATCGCAGTCGCCCATAACGGCAATTTCACCAACGGCCTGACCCTGCGCCGGCAGCTGATCGCCGGTGGCGCCATCTGTCAGCCGACGTCGGATACCGAAGTCGTCCTGCATCTCATCGCCCGCTCCCGTTATTCGCCGACCGCCGACCGGTTCATCGACGCGATCCGGCAGATGGAAGGCGGTTATTCGATGCTCGCCGTCACCCGCACCAAGCTGATTGCCGCGCGCGACCCCACCGGCATCCGCCCGCTGGTCATGGGCGAACTTGACGGCAAGCCGATCTTCGCTTCGGAAACCTGCGCGCTCGACATCATCGGTGCCAAATTCGTCCGCGACGTGGAGAATGGCGAAGTCATCATCTGCGAGATCCAGCCGGACGGCTCGATCTCGATCGATGCCCGCAAGGCCGGCAATGGCCAGCCGGAGCGACTCTGCCTGTTCGAATACGTCTATTTCGCCCGTCCCGATTCCGTCGTCGGCGGCCGCAGCGTCTATGTGGCGCGCAAGAACATGGGCATAAACCTCGCCAAGGAAGCGCCGGTCGAGGCCGATGTCGTGGTGCCGGTGCCGGATGGCGGCACCCCTGCTGCCTTGGGTTACGCCCAGGAAAGCGGCATTCCGTTCGAATACGGCATCATCCGCAACCATTATGTCGGCCGCACCTTCATCGAGCCGACCCAGCAGATCCGCGCCTTCGGCGTCAAGCTCAAGCATTCCGCCAACCGGGCGATGATCGAGGGCAAGCGCGTCGTGCTGGTCGACGATTCCATCGTGCGCGGCACCACCTCGCTGAAGATCGTCCAGATGATCCGCGATGCCGGTGCCCGGGAAGTGCATTTCCGGGTTGCCAGCCCGATGATCTATTATCCGGATTTCTACGGCATCGACACGCCTGACCGCGACAAGCTGCTCGCCAACCAGTACGACAGCCTGGAAGAAATGTGCAAATTCATCGGCGCGGATCTGCTGGAGTTCCTGTCGATCAACGGCCTCTACCGCGCCGTCGGCGGCGAAGACCGCAACAACGCCCGCCCGCAGTTCACCGACCATTATTTCACCGGCGACTATCCGACCCGCCTGCTCGACAAGGATGGCGAGACGATGGGCCGCAAGGTTTCGGTGCTGGCCAGCAACGGGTGACACGGGTTCGAACGGCGGCAGTTCACGTCTCACGTGAGCTGCGAGCGGAGTCGTAGAGCGATCTGTTTCACCTACGATAACTGACGGAGCAAGCTCGCCCCCTCTGCCCTGCCGGGCATCTCCCCCACAGGTGGGGAGATTGGCTGGGCGCTCGGGCTTTCCCAAACAATAAACGTCGCGGCCAACCGCCTCGCCAGTTTGGCGGGAAGAGCGTGCCGCTTGTAATCTCCCCACCTGTGGGGGAGATGCCCGGCAGGGCAGAGGGGGTCGGCTGGCTCGGCGCTCAATAGGAACCGGTCTCCAGCGACGAAAGACCTCTCCCGCGCGCAAGGACTTGCGCGCACCGGATCCCTGTGACAAGCACAGGGATGAGGGTGGTGGAGGTTGGCACGACTGTTCCAACAAGTGCAACAGCTCCTTCTCCATCAAGGATCGACGACGGATGGCGGCCTTGGTGCTGCGTCATGCATTAGGGACTGACATATGACTATCGATCTGAAGGGCAGGATCGCGCTGGTGACCGGCGCATCGCGGGGCATCGGCTATTTCACGGCGCTGGCGCTGGCGAAAGCCGGAGCGCATGTAATCGCCACCGCCCGCACCGTCGGCGGCCTCGAGGATCTCGACGATGCGATCAAGGCGGCAGGCGGCACCGCCACGCTCGTTCCCTTCGACATCACCGACATGGCAGCGATCGACAGGCTCGGCGCCTCGATCTTCGAGCGCTGGGGCAAGCTCGACATTCTTGTCGCCAATGCCGGCATCCTCGGCGTCATCTCGCCGCTCGGTCATATCGAGGCGAAGGTGTTCGACAAGGTGATGCTGACCAACGTCACCGCCACATGGCGGCTGATCCGCTCGGTCGAGCCGCTGCTGACCAAATCCGATGCCGGGCGCGCCCTCATCCTGTCGTCCGGCGTCGCGTCCAAGGCGCCGGCCTTCTGGGGTGCCTATTCGATCTCCAAGGCGGCGGTCGAGAACATGGCACGCATCTGGGCTGCCGAGACAAACCACACGCCGCTCAAGGTCAACATCGTCAATCCCGGCGCCACCCGCACTGCGATGCGGGCCCAGGCGGTGCCCGGCGAAGACCCGGAAACCCTGCCGCATCCTTCGGAAGTGGCCGAAAAGATCCTTTTCCTCGCCTCCCCGACCTGCAGGATACGGGCCGGCTGTTCGTCGTGCGCGACAACAAGTTCGCTGATTTTCGCGCACCGGAATAGACGCGATCCTTTGCCGCATGGTGCTTGCATTTGACACGGGTCAATTCTGCGCGTGACAGGCCACCCTAAAACGGCCGCCGCAATGCAAGGACGCCCATGCCACCGCACCTGACCGACGAGCAGAGAGAACAAGCGACGGCGACCGCCAATCTGGTCGCCGCGGCAATGGCTCGCCTTCACCGCGAGCATGGCGAGGCTGCCGTCATGGAAGCAATGCGGCTGATCAGTTCGGCCATGACCGACGACGCGCGGCGCAAATCCATTGCCCAGGCCCTGCTCGACAACAGCAACCCGCCGACCGACCAGGGCCGCTGACGCCCTGGAAGCCGTCAAGAAACCCCCTTACCGGCCTCGCCTGACTTCCGGCCACCGTTCGCTCGCGAAAACAAGTTCGGCGGTTCAGGGCGCCCCGCAAGGCGTGCGGCAGCTAGACATTCTCCGCCTCCTGATCCAGCGCCTTGGCGCGGCGCTGCAGACTTTCGCTGAGCTTGCGGAGCTGCTCCTCATCCAGTTTTTCGATACCGATGAATTCGTTGGCGGCCTGGCTCGACAGGATCAGTTCGTCGAGCTTCGCCTGAACCGCCTCGCCGTCCCTGTTCTGGGAATTTTGCAGGACGAAGACCATCAGGAAGGTGATGATCGTGGTTCCGGTATTGACCACCAGCTGCCAGGTTTCCGAAAATCCGAAGAACGGTCCGGTGACGGCCCAGACGACGATCAGAACGACGGCCGCAACGAACGTGACCGGCTTTCCCGACCAGGAGGAGATGGCGCCCGAGAAGATATCGAAGATGTTGCGTCGTTTTTGCTGGCTGGCCATTTGACGTCCATTAGATTGGCAGAATCCGTGCCAATCAACGTGCGAGGACCACATTTTGATCCCGGCTGAGGCTCACGGGGCGGGCCGGCGAATACCCCATGTATGAAAATCCGTTTTCTGCTATGCTGCGGGTCCTGCGGTAGGGCGCAGGAACTTCAAATTCGGGGGAGGATCTGATGAGAAACATAGCTTTCTGCTTCTTTGGCGCAGCCGTGCTCTGTGTCACCGTCGGCATGTTCTGGGGCATTCACATGGCCATTTCGGGCGACCATCTGATGGCGCCGGCCCATGCGCATCTGAACCTGGTCGGCTGGACGACGATGGGGATTTTCGGCCTCTATTACACGGTGACCCCGGCGGCGGCCGACACCCTGCTGGCAAAGGTGCATCTCGGCTTTGCCATCCTCGGCGTGCTCTGTCTCGTGCCGGGCATCGCGATGGCGGTGTCCTCAGGCGGCGAGGCTCTGGCCGCGATCGGCTCGATCCTCACCGTCGTCTCGATGCTGATCTTCCTGTTCACGGTCGCCAGGAACGGCATCGGCCGCAAGACGGCGTAGGCGGATTTCGGACATCCGGCGCGAGCGAAGCCCACTTGACCAAATCTCCCGCCCGCGCCATAACGCCTCTCATGAAAACGGCGATTTCCATTTGTGGGATCATTATCCGCTAGCGTTCGCGCTGGCCCGGCCGTTTTCGTCTCTCGAAAAGCCTTGAAGACAAACGACCCGGTCCGGCCGGCACCTTGTTGTCGGGAGATTTTTCGATGAGCATTCCGCTCCGGTTCTACAATACGCTGACCCGTGAAAAGACGGCGTTCGCGCCGATCGATCCGCAGAACGTACGCATGTATGTCTGCGGCCCGACGGTCTACGACTTCGCGCATATCGGCAACGCCCGCCCGGCCATCGTCTTCGACGTGTTGTTCCGTCTGCTCCGCCATCTCTATGGCGAGGCCCACGTCACCTATGCCCGCAACATCACCGACGTCGATGACAAGATCAACGCGCGGGCGCTGCGCGACCATCCCGGCCTGCCGCTCAACGAGGCGATCCGCCTCGTCACGGAAAAGACCGAGACGCAGTATCACGAGGACGTGGCCCTGCTCGGCAATCTGGAGCCAACCGTCGAGCCGCGGGCTACCGACAACATCGCCGAAATGGTCGAGATCATCGGCCGGCTGATCGGCAACGGCCACGCCTATGTGGCGGCCGGCGAAGTGCTGTTCGACACCAAGTCGATGCGCGACTATGGCCAGCTTTCCAAGCGCCCTCTCGATGAACAGCAGGCTGGTGCCCGCGTCGCGGTCGATGCACACAAGAAGAACCCCGGCGATTTCGTGCTGTGGAAGCTCTCCTCCCACAACGAACCCGGCTGGGAAAGCCCCTGGGGCCGCGGCCGGCCGGGCTGGCATATCGAATGCTCGGCGATGAGCAGCCGTTATCTCGGCGAGGTGTTCGACATCCATGGCGGCGGGCTGGACCTGATCTTCCCGCATCACGAGAACGAGATCGCCCAGTCGCGCTGCGCCCATGGCACGGAGGTGATGGCGAATGTCTGGATGCATAACGGCTTCGTGCAGGTCGAAGGCCGCAAGATGTCGAAGTCCGAAGGCAATTTCGTCACCATCCACGACCTGCTGCACACTCAGGCTTTCGGCGGCCGCCAATGGCCGGGCGAGGTTCTGCGGCTCGCCATGCTGATGACCCACTATCGCGAGCCGATCGACTTTTCGGTGAAGCGGCTGGAAGAGGCCGAGCGCCTGATTGCCAAGTGGCCGGCAACCGATGCTTCCGCCGCCCTCCCCTGCGATACGGTGATGAACGCGCTGGCCGACGACCTCAACACGGTGGCTGCCGTCCAGGCGCTGCACGCGCTGGCTCAGGAGGCCCATGGCGATCCGGACGCGCTGGCGGTGTTTGCCGCGAGTGCGGCCCTGCTCGGCGTGTTGCCGAAAAAGACCGAGGTGGACGAGGCGCTTGCCTCGGCCGTCGATGCTCTCGTCGCGATGCGACTCGAAATGCTGAAGGCGAAAAATTTCGCCGAGGCCGACAGGATCCGCAACGAACTGTCGGACAAGGGCATCCAGCTGAAGGACGGCAAGGACCCGGCGACGGGCGAGAGGGTGACGACCTGGGAGGTGAAGCGCTAAGCTTCACCTTCTGGAACAACGCGCGAGGAGCCGAACGATGATCGATCACATGGGCATCAAGGTCGCGGATTTCGACCGGGCCAAGGCATTTTACGACGCTGCCTTCGCGCCGCTCGGCGCCTCGCTTCTCTACATGGTTCCCGCCGAATATACCGGCGGCGTGAAGGTCGGCGGTTACGGGCGCGAGCGGCCGATCTATTGGCTGCATGAGGATAAGCCGGTTCCCGGCCATTCGCAGCACGTCGCGTTTACCGCCCGCAACCGCGCCGAGGTGGACGCCTTCCACAAGGCCGCGATCGCCGCCGGCGGAACCGACAACGGCGCGCCCGGCCTGCGCGTGCACTACCACCCGAACTACTACGGCGCCTTTGTGTTTGATCCGGATGGCAACAATATCGAGGCGGTGTGCCATGCGCCGGAGGGTGCGTGATGGTGCTGGAGCGCTAAGATGGCTATGGCGGTCGTGGCTACCCCCTCTGCCCTGCCGGGCATCTCCCCCACAAGGGGGAGATCGGCTGGACGCGCCCGCCTACCCAGCCATCGATCGCCGTATTAACTGCTCTTACGCTCTGAAAGCCCGGCACTCCAACTCCCAGCAGCGTTTCAATTTTCGCAATCGGGAAACTCTACTTGCCTTGCGAGAATACCTATCCCAGATTGCGCCATCCAATGTGAACGAGTGCGCTCGCCACGTGCCGATCTCCCCCTTGTGGGGGAGATGTCCGGCAGGACAGAGGGGGTGCCTTCCAGGGCGCGACAGCCGAGGAGCATGCCATGCCACATGCCCCCGTCCCGCCGCAACGTCGCGCCAATGCCCGGCGGATGCGCAAGGCGCTGACCGATGCCGAACTGAAGCTCTGGAACGAATTGCGCGCCCACCGCCTGATGGGATTGAGCTTTCGCCGCCAGGTGCCGATCGCTGGCTATATCGTCGATTTCGCCTGCCCCACCCATAGCCTCATCGTCGAGGTCGATGGCTCCCAGCACGGCAACGACGAGGATCTACACTATGATACCGTCAGGACCGAACGTCTCGAGCGGGATGGCTGGACGGTCCTGCGCTTCTGGAATGACGAGGTTCTGAAAGACATCGACAATGTCTGTCTCCATATCCTGAAAATCGTCGGGGAGGCCTAGCATGACCTGGATCCACACCGGCGGCTGCCAATGCGGCGCTGTGCGATACCGCGCCGAGGGGGCGCTCGGGTTTCCGCACCTGTGCCATTGCCGCATGTGCCAGAAGGCGGCGGGCAATTATTTCATGCCGCTGGGCGGGGTGATGTACGAGAATTTTTCGCTGACGCGTGGCGAGCCGGCCTGGTTCCAGTCGTCGGAAACGGTCCGCCGCGGATTTTGCGAAAAATGCGGCACGCCGCTCTTTTATGACGGGTCGAGCGACCATATCAGCATCACGCTCGGCTCCCTCGACGATCCGCAATCGGTGAAGCCGGAGCTGCAGACCAATCTTGTCCACAAGATGCCCTGGTTCGGCGAACTGGACCACCTGCATCACGATGCGAAGATGGACATGACGCCGGAGCAGGAAAAGACGATCCTAGCGAGCACCAACCAGCATCCCGACCATGATACCGAGGCCTGGCCGCGCGAGAACGGGCACGCGGAGGGCCGGTCATGAGCGATACCGTTCATGCCGGCGGCTGCCAGTGCGGGGCGGTCCGCTTCCGGCTTGTCGGAGACGCGCCGGATGCCTCGATCTGCCATTGCCGCATGTGCCAGAAGGCGTTCGGTGCCTATTATGCGCCGCTGGTGGCGGCCGGCGAGGCCGAACTGACCTGGACGCGCGGAGAGCTCAAATATTTCCATTCGTCGAACCATGTGCGGCGCGGGTTTTGCGAAAACTGCGGCACACCGATGACCTACGAGGCGGAAGACGGCGTCGCCATTTCGGCCGGCAGTTTCGACGAGCCGGGCCGGTTGGCTCCCGTCGTGCAGTTCGGCGTGGAAGGCAAGATCGGCTTCGTCGATCGCCTGCATGAACTTCCCGAACGGGATACGATGGATGATATCGCGTCGGCGCCCTTTCTCGACGATATCGTCTCCTATCAGCATCCCGATCACGACACCGAAACATGGCCGCCCGAGAACAATCCCAAGGAGGATAAACAATGAGCGAAACCTTGAGAACAGGCGGCTGCCAGTGCGGCGCCGTGCGCTTCCGCATCCACGGCGAACTCGGCCGCGCCTCGATCTGCCATTGCCGCATGTGCCAGAAGGCGTTCGGCGGCTTTTTCGGGCCGTTGGTCACCGCACCGAAGGACGGCGTCGAATGGACCCGCGGCGAGCCCAAATATTTCCAGTCCTCGGTCAATATCGACCGCGGCTTCTGCGAAAACTGCGGCACGCCGCTCACCTACCGTTATCCCGGCGGGCTGGAACTGGCGATCGGCGCCTTCGACGACCGCGGCGATCTCGCGCCGAAGATCCAGGTGAACTATGCCTCGCATATCCCGTGGGTGACGACGATCTTCGACCAGCCGGTTCGCGATTCGGGCGAAGATGCCGTCAAGCAGGAGCAGATCATCTCCTTCCAGCATCCCGACCACGATACCGAAAACTGGCCGGCCAAGGGGCTGCATCTATGACCGAAATCCTCCGCACGCTTTATCCCGAGATCGAACCCTATGCGGTCGGCCGGATGGATGTCGGCGACGGCCATCTGATCTCCTGGGAAAGGGTCGGCACGCCGGGCGCCAAACCCGCCGTCTTCCTGCATGGCGGGCCCGGCGGCGGCATCAATCCGAACCAGCGCCGCCTGTTTGATCCCGCACTCTACGACGTGCTGCTGTTCGACCAACGCGGCTGCGGCAAGTCCACGCCGCATGCCAGCCTGGACGCCAACACCACCTGGCATCTGGTCGCCGACATCGAGCGGCTGCGAGAAATGGTCGGCGTCGAGAAGTGGCAGGTGTTCGGCGGATCCTGGGGTTCGACGCTGGCGCTTGCCTATGCGGAAACCCATCCCGAACGGGTCAGCGAACTTCTGGTGCGCGGCATCTATACGCTGACGCGGCCGGAGCTCGATTGGTACTATCAGTTCGGCGTCTCGGAAATGTTCCCCGACAAATGGGAGGCCTTCGTCGCCCCCATTCCGGAGGCCGAGCGACATGAGATGATGGCCGCCTATCACCGCCGCCTGACCGGCCCCGACAAGGCCGAACAGATCCGCTGCGCCAAGGCCTGGAGTGTCTGGGAAGGCTCGACCATCACGCTTCTGCCGAGCCCGGATCTCGCCTCCAGCCACAACGACGACCATTTCGCGCTCGCCTTCTCGCGTATCGAGAACCACTTCTTCATGAATGCCGGCTGGCTGGAAGAGGGACAACTGCTGCGCGACGCAACCAAGCTCAAGGGCATCCCGGGCGTCATCGTGCACGGCCGCTACGACATGCCCTGCCCGCTGAAATATGCCTGGCAGCTCTCGAAAGCCTGGACGGACGCGGATTTCCACATCATCGAGGGTGCGGGGCATGCGGTCTCGGAACCGGGGATTACCGACCACCTGATCCGCGCGACGGATCGGTTTGCGGGGAAGACGGCCTGACGATTGCCCCTCACCCTAACCCTCTCCCCGCCCGCGGGGAGAGGGGACGTGCCTCAAGCGACGTCCAAGTGGTGGGAGGATCAGGCGGCATATGTCCTTCTCCCCGCAAGCGGGGAGAAGGTGGCGGCAGCCGGATGAGGGGCTTGCCGGACATGGGACGGATGAGGGACGATCTTGTCCCCAAGGGATTTTGAAATGACACGCGAACGCATCTATCTCTTCGACACCACGCTGCGCGACGGGCAACAGACGCCCGGCGTCGATTTTTCCGTCGAGGACAAGATCGCCATTTCCAACCTCTTGGACGAGTTCGGCCTCGATTATGTCGAGGGCGGTTATCCCGGCGCCAATCCGACCGACACCGCCTTCTTCTCGGAAAAGCGGACGGTGAAGTCGAAATTCGTCGCCTTCGGCATGACCAAGCGGGCCGGCATTTCCGCCTCCAACGATCCGGGGCTGGCCGTACTCCTACAGGCGAAAAGCGACGCCACCTGTTTCGTCGCCAAGAGCTGGGATTATCACGTCCGCGTCGCGCTCGGCTGTTCGAACGAGGAAAATCTGGAATCGATCCGCGACAGCGTCGAGGCCGCCCGCGATGCCGGCAAGGAAGCGCTGGTCGATTGCGAACATTTCTTCGACGGCTACAAGGCCAATCCGGACTATGCGCTTGCCTGTGCCAAGACGGCTTACGCCGCCGGCGCGCGCTGGGTGGTGCTCTGCGACACCAATGGCGGCACCCAGCCGGGCGAAATCCGGGCCATCGTCGAGGCGGTGATCGCCTCGGGCATTCCCGGCACGTCGCTCGGCATCCATGCCCATGACGATACCGGCCAGGCGGTCGCCAATTCGCTTGCGGCCATCGAGGCGGGCTGTCGGCAGATCCAGGGAACGCTGAACGGCATCGGCGAACGCTGCGGCAATGCCAATCTCGTGACGATCATCGCGACGCTTGCCTTGAAGGACGTCTATAATAGCCGGTTCGAGACCGCGATCGATCCCGAGCGGCTGACGGGGCTCACCCGCCTCAGCCACGCCTTCGACGAATTGCTGAACCGCTCGCCGAACCACCAGAGCCCTTATGTCGGCGCGTCCGCCTTCGCCACCAAGGCCGGCATCCATGCCTCGGCGCTGCTGAAAGACCCGCGCACCTACGAACACGTGACGCCGGAAAGTGTGGGCAACCTGCGCAAGGTGATGGTGTCCGACCAGGGCGGCAAGTCGAACTTCATCAACGCGCTGAAGCGCCGCGGCATCGAGGTCGGCAAGGACGACCCGAGGCTCGACCAGCTGATCTCGATCGTCAAGGAACGCGAGGCGACCGGTTATGCCTATGAAGGCGCCGACGCGAGCTTCGAACTGCTCGCCCGCCGCACGCTCGGCACCATTCCGGAGTTCTTCGCGGTCGAAGGTTTCCGGGTGATGGTCGAGCGTCGGTTCGACAGCCACGGGCGCATCAAGATCGTTTCCGAAGCGGTGGTGAAACTCGTCGCCGACGGCCAGACGCTGATGTCGGTCGCCGAGGGCGACGGCCCGGTCAATGCGCTCGACCGGGCGCTTCGCAAGGATTTCGGCAAATACCAGCACGAGATCGACGACCTGGTGCTCGCCGACTTCAAGGTGCGTATCCTCAACGGCGGCACCGAAGCGATCACCCGCGTGCTGATCGAATCCACCGATGGCGACGGCGTGCGCTGGTGGACGGTCGGCGTCTCCGAAAACATCATCGACGCCTCGTTCCAGGCTCTGATGGATTCGGTCATCTACAAGCTGATGAAAAACCGCCAGCTGGCGGGCAAGATCGCGGCGGAATGAGGGTTCGTAAAACACCGGCGGCGCGGTCGGCGTGGCCGGACCATCATATGCTACGGATTTCGATCGTTTCCTCGACTTCGGCGGCGGGCTGGTTTAATGCTTCGGCGTAACGACGAATGGACAGAGGTTTTGGTAAAGCCAAAAGCCTGCACCTCTGCACCCGATCTGCGGCTTCCCCGGAAGAGCGCAATCTCATATGCGGAAAGCTTATCCATGACGGCGTCCCCGAATTTTTGTATCGAACCTTGACCGGCTCCCTCGCGCCCTCATCGCTTGAGCTGCTTGGCTGGTCCGATTTCTTCGCGGACCAGGTCGAGCCGAGCGAAACGGAACTGCTGCCCCGACGGATCGCCTCGGTTCACCGGGCGCGCGTCGATGCGATCGATGTCAATGGGCCGGTCGATCTGGAACTTCCTCCCAATGCCAACACCGCGGAGTTTGCGGTGGGCGATTGGGTGCTTGCCGACCCCTGACGGGCGCGTTCGTGCGCCGTCTCGACCGAAAAACCGTGTTTCAACGGCGCGCCGAAGGCGGCCATGGCCAGCAGCTTGCCGCGGCCAATGTCGATACGCTCTTCATCGTCACCTCGTGCAATGCCGATTTCAATCCCGGACGGCTGGAGCGCTACCTGATCATGGCGAACCAGGCCGGCACCAATCCGGTGATCGTGCTGACCAAGGCCGACACGGTCGAAGACGCCGGCCCGTTCGAGCAGCAGGCCAAGGCGCTGCAGCGCGAACTGCCGGTCGTCGTCCTGAATGGGCGCTCTGCGGAGGCCGTTTCCCTTTGAAGCCCTGGTGCGGCGTTGGGCAGACGGTGGCCCTGGTGGGGTCCTCCGGCGTCGGAAAATCGACGCTGGTGAACACGCTCGCCGGGCATGCGCCCGACGCGATGCAGAAGACCGGAAGCATCCGCGAACATGATGCCAAGGGTCGCCACACCACGACGGCGCGATCGCTGCATGCGATTGCCGGCGGCGGCTGGGTGATCGATACGCCGGGCATCAGAACGCTTTATGTCAGCGATGTTACCGACGGCATCGATACGCTGTTTGCCGAGATCACCGACCTGGCGCCGCTTTGCCGGTTTCGCGATTGCACCCATGCTCACGAACCGGGCTGCGCCGTGCAGGCCGCCGTCGCGAGCGGCGAACTGGCCGCCGATCGCCTGGAACGCTGGCGCAGCCTGCTTGCGGAAAACCGCGACCGAACGCCGGTGCTGAGCGGGCCAAAGGGCAACAAGATCGTCCGCAAGAAGAAATACTGAAGGTTTCGTGCGAAGATATCGTCCCCGCAGCAGGTAACAGGCGGCCCCGAATCCTGTGGCCCCGATCCGGGCCATTGTATTTCAGGGGCTTTCGTACCATATGGACGGCACATAGAGGCAGCCGCTCGCGGTAATGACGCAGCAGCGCCTGGCAACCAACCCCCTCACTATTTCATTAACCCAAGAGGCTTCGGCATTCTGCCGGAGCATCGAGATCGGAGACGTTCATGTCTGACAAGAAAGCAAATACCTCGGACCAGCCTTACGAGCCTATTCCGTTCGCCAAAAAGCATCGCATATCGGTTGAAGACGCCAAGGCCATCATCGAAAAGTACGGCGCAGACCGCAAGTCGGCCGACAAGGAAGCACGGCGCGTCGCTGTTTGACAGCGGCCGTGATCGACCTGCCCGGAGGTCTGCAATTGCGGGCCTCGGCGTAAAAATGCATGAAGCGGGTGGGCGATGCCTATTTTCCGCCCCTGATGCTCCGGTCTTAAAAACACCGGAGCCGCCCGATGCCCGGCCGTGCCGATATCCTTGCCCCGGTGCGCCGGGACTGAAAGGATCAGAACCCGGCTATTGAACCTTCAGTCCCAGTTCCGCCAGTATATCTCCGGCCTGCTGCCGCGAAATCGTCGCTCCCTGAACTTCTTCGCGTCGATCAGCTTCAGGCCGCCGAGATCCGCGCCGCGCAGATCCGCACCGTCGAACCTCGTATCGACGAGGCCGGCGTCGCGCAGGCTGCAGCCATCGAACACCACATCCCGAAAATCACATTTCGACAGATCGGCCATGCCGAAATCGACCCGTTCGATCCGCGACTTCCGGAACGAAAGGGCGGGAAGCCTCGCCTGCGCGAGGATGGTCTCCTTGAACGACAAGCCGAGCGAGGCGATCCGAGTCAGATTGGCGCCGGTCAGCTTGCAGCCGACGAACCGGGTGTCGTTCATTTTGGCTTCCAGGAAAGCGGCGTTGTTGAAGTCGCAATTGCGGAATTCCACCTCCGCGAGGTTCGCGCCCGAGAAATTGGCGAACGGTCCCCGGCATCCCTCGAACTTCGTGCCCTCGAGATCGGCGGCGCGCAGGTTGGCATTCGTCATCCGGCAGTTCCTGAATTCCCAGCGCTGAAGATCGAGCCCCGACAGGTCCGCTTCCTCAAGGGTGCAGTCTTTCAAGATCACCGTGCTTCCGGCGGCGGTCAACGCGAGCACGTCGGCGCGTCCGATCTGCTGTTCGGAGACCTCGATCGGGTTCTGCTCCGCCATGATATTCGCCTCCGCCGACATTCGTTCGGGTGATTGATCAGAGATCGGATTTGAGACAACCGGCGGGACGGAAACGGCGCGGCATGCTCCCTCTGATCTCCCCCTTGTGGTAAGGTGATTGCATATGGGACGTAAGGCGGCGCGGCACCCCTAACCCTCCCCTTGTGGGGAGGGTGGCCGGCAGGCGGGAGGGGTTTGATACGGAGCGTAGACCCCTCCCCAACCCCTCCCCACAAGGGGAGGGGCTCCACGCACCCCTCCCCTCACACCTCCTCGAACGACAGCCCCCAATCCTCCTCGCCGTACCATTCGCCCTCTCCCGGCGGCTCCTGCCAGCGCAGGCTGCGGACCTGATAGCCGCGGCGGGAGCGGAAGGCTTCCGCCAACCCTTCGTGACGGCCCGGCGGGGTGGCTGCTGGCCTTCGGCCCAGACGAAGGAGACCGGCTGCAGGAATCTGGCGCCGAAGCCTTTGGGCGGCGGTCGATCATCAGGAAACCCGCAGAACGGGTAAAACCGCTCGACCGGCCGTGGTCGGTCGCCGGATAGCCGAGCGGGAAGAGCGCCCGCCCGGATACGGCCAGATTGTCGATCCAGGCGGGCGGCGGGTGGTCGAGGGCGAAATTGGCGTAGATCACGTCCGCGTCCTCCTTGGGCCATTCGGTCGCGTCGCCGCGGATGAGCTCGACATTGGCGTAACCCGCCAGGTTCTGCCGCGCCTTTGCGCGAGAGCCTCGTCGTATTCGACGGCGATCACCCGGCCGCACGGCCCGACCAGTTCGGCGATGATCGCCGTGTAATATCCTGTCCCGGCGCCGAGATGGGCAACCGTTTCGCCGTCGCGAATGCCGAGTGCATGGAGGCCTCCGGCATGCAGCGACGGCATGCCGTTGTTGACGCCGCGCGCCGTATCGAGGCCCACCAGCACATCCTGGTAGAGCACCAGCGGATCGGTGGAGGCGAGTTCGCGATAGTTGCGGAAATCGTTGTAGACCCACGGCGGCGGGCCGACGAAATCTTCTCGTGGCACCGTGCCAAAGGCGGCGAGAAGCCGGGCATCCGCACCAACGCCGGCCTTCGCCAGGATCTGGCGGGCATAGATCTGCCGGTGCAACGGCTGGTTTTCGAAATCCATTCAGCTCCTCCATTCCGACAGGGAATCACTATCGCAAGCCAAGCCGACAGAATCGCGACAAACGATCGGTCCTTCAATGAAATGAATTGGTCCGGCCCGGCCACATCGTCTAGACGGGAAGGACAACCAGAACAAAATACCGGAAACACCCCTCATGACCACTGATACCGCCCCGGCGCCAACAGTGAAGAACGAAGATACCCCGCGCGGCTTCGCCTTCGGGCTCGGCGCCTATTTCCTCTGGGGCTTCCTGCCGTTCTACCTGAAGGCGGTTGCCCATCTTCCATCGCTCGAAGTGCTGGCCCACCGGGCGATCTGGTCGGTGCCGGTCGCGGAATCGTCCTGCTGCTGATCGGCCGCACGGCGGACCTCAAGGCGGCGCTGAGGAACCCGCGCATGATCGGCATGGCCTGCGTGACGGCGGCCATCATCAGCGTCAACTGGGGGCTGTATGTCTGGGCGGTCGCGGCCGGCCGGACGCTCGATGCGGCGCTCGGCTATTTCATCAATCCGCTGTTCAGCGTGTTCCTGGCCGCCGTCCTCCTCAAGGAGAAGCTGGCGCCGCTGCAGATCGCCGCGATCGGGCTTGCGGCAATCGCCGTCGTCATCCTCACCATCGATGCGGGCGGCCTGCCCTGGATTTCGGTCGGACTCACCGTCACTTGGGGTTTTTATGCGCTGCTCCGCAAAACCCTGCCGATCGGCCCGAACCAGGGATTCTTCCTGGAAGTGCTGCTGATCAGCATTCCCTGCCTGCCCTATGTGATCTGGCTGGAATCGACCGGCCAGGGCCATCTCCTCAATTCGACCGGCTGGGACACGTTCATCCTGGCGATCGCCGGCATCATCACCGCCGGGCCGCTGATGATCTATGCCAACGGCGCCAAACTGCTCAAACTCTCGACCATCGCGATCATGCAATACATCGCGCCGACAATGATCTTCCTGATCGCCGTCTTCGTCTTCCACGAGCCGCTCAGCCCCGTGAAGCTCGTCGCCTTCGTGCTGATCTGGTCGGGGCTCGCCATCTATACCTGGTCGATGCTGAAACAGGCGCGCGGCCGATAAGCCTTCCCGGAGCAGACCAATGCAGATCACCGACATTCCGTTCGGCACGACCGACTGGAGCACCGTTCCCAGGACAGAGCACAAGGGCGAGACGGGGCTGGCGACCTGGCAGACATGCCATTTCGGAAAGATCCGGGTGCGGATGGTCGAGTATTCACCCGGCTATCTCGCCGACCACTGGTGCGTCAAAGGCCACGTCCTGCTCTGCCTTGCAGGCGAGCTGACGACCGAACTCGCCGACGGCCGGGTCTTCGTGCTGAAGCCCGGCATGAGTTATCAGGTGGCGGACGATGCCGAGCCGCACCGCTCCTCGACATCGGTGGGCGTCAAACTCTTCATCGCCGACTAGAACTCAAGCGCCTGATCTCAAAGCTTTGAAATCACCGCGTCTTCACCATCGGACGGCGGACGGTCCTCGCCCTGTTCCAGGATCGCCGGGACGATTTCCTCGACATCGGCGATCACCAGCGGCTGGACCAGATGCGCGCGGTGGATAAAGCCCTGTGCGCGCATATGGGTGATGAGGTCGAGCATCGGATCCCAGAAACCGCCGATATTGGCGAACGCCATCGGCTTCTGGTGCCGCCCCAGCTGCGCCCAGGTCATGATCTCGACGATCTCCTCCAGGGTGCCGATGCCGCCCGGCAGGGTCACGAAAGCGTCAGAGCGCTCGAACATCTTGTGCTTGCGCGCATGCATGTCCTCGGTCACAATCAGCTCGTCGAGCCTGGCCCAGCGAATGGCGCGTGGCCTCCATATCGACCAGGAATTCGGGAATGATACCGGCGACCTGACCGCCGTTCGACAGAGCGCCGGCTGCGACCGCACCCATGATGCCCTTGGTGCCCCCGCCATAGACAAGCCGAAGCCCATGGGCGGCGATGGATTTTCCGAGCGCACGGCCGGCTGCGATATAGGCGGGGTCGCGTCCCGGCTGCGAGCCGCAGTAAACGCAGATGGATCGAATCGGCACAGTTTTCTCCGTAGGCATTTCAAAGGGAGGGCCAAACCGAGGCCCGGTCGTCAAAATTGACGGGAAATGCCCGGAAGAGCAAGGGTTTATCGTGTGAAAAGCTTGTTAATGCAGGAGGAAAAGGTTAATCCGAATATGCGACGGCTATAGCTGTCGGGAGAGGCATTGATGATGAAAAACCGCGCCGGCTGGCTGGCTCTGATCGTACTCGCTATCGCATCGCTGCTGATGGTGTTCTTCGTGATGCCCGGGATAAACCGGGATTCCAAGCCGATCGGCGCCGCGATCAATGCCGCAGGCAATGCCGTCAAGGACGCGGTGACCGAACCCCAGCAGACAGCAAGAGCGCCCGATGCCGCAAAGCCGGCCGACCAGGCAGCCGCTCCTTCCGCAGCAGCCCAGCCGGCTGCGCCCCAGACGACGCCCGCTCAGACTACGCCCGCTCAAGCGCCCCCGCTCAGGCTGCCGCGGCGATGACGCCGCCTTCCTTCGACGTTCTCAGGGTCGAGCCGGACGGTTCGACGGTGATCGCCGGCCGCGCCGCGCCCCATTCCAAGCTCGAAATCACCGATGGTGCCGCGATCGTCGCCAAGGTCGATGTCGGCCCGAGCGGCGATTTCGCCGCCGTCCTCGACAAGCCGCTGCCGCCCGGCGACCACCAGCTGGTGCTGAAAGCCACCGGCAAGGACGGCAAGGCCACCGTGTCCGAAGAAACCGCGACGGTTTCGGTGCCCACCGACAAGAACGGCAAGCTGCTCGCCATGGTGACCAAGCCGGGCAAGGCAAGCCGCATCATCGCCGCACCGACCCCGGACGCCGCGAATCTTCCGGCGGTGGCGGCTCCGCAGACGGCAGCAGCTTCGCCCGCCACCACCCCCGCTCCGGCACTTGCAGCCCCTCGGCCACACCGTCTCCCGAAACGTCGGTTGCCGCCCTGCCCGCACTGCCATCCGGCTCGTCCAAGCTTGCGTCTTCAGCACCAGGCATGCAGGTCTCGGCGCCCGCCTCCCCGGGGGCGACATCCGCTTCGCCTGAACTGCGCGTTACCGCCGTCGAAATCGAAGGCAACAAGATTTTCGTCGCCGGCACCGCAAAAGCCGGCACCCCGGTGCGCGGCCAGGCCGACGGCCGGCCGATCGGCGCCGCGCAGGCGGGCCAGGACGGCAGTTTCGTGATCGAGGGGCGATCGACCTTGCGATCGGCGACCACCGGATCGGCGTTGAAGCGCTTGGGACCGGCGGCCAGGTTCTGGTGCGGGTCGAAGTGCCCTTCAACCGCCCGGCCGGCGACCAGGTTGCCGCCGTCGCGACGCCGCAGGCCGCCAATAACGGCATGTCGGCGGCCGACAGCGGCGCCTTCGACAAGCTGCGCAACGAGACGGTGCGGGCCTTCAACCTGCTGCGCGGGCTTTACGACAATGGCAGCACGCCTTCGGCCGAACAGATGGTCGCCGCCCGCTCCGCCACCTCGATCGCGCTGAAATCGCTTTCCGAATATCGCCTGCCGGCCGATGCCGCCGCCGCCGCCCGCGTTCTTGCCGAAACCACCGCCCAGAATGCCGCGGCAGCGGTTGCCGCGCTCGACGCGCTTCCCAAGGATGTCGCAGGCGTCGGCGCCGGCCTGAAGCGGATCGGCGACATGATCGCCCGCGCCGTCGGCCCGGTCATCGCCCGCGAACTGCGCGGGGTCGAAGTGGCCGCCGCCGCTCCGATGACCGCAACCGATGCCGCCGGCGCCCGCACCATCCAGCAGGAGCCGCTGACCCAGAGCGAACGCAATTCGGTGATCATCCGCCGCGGCGACACGCTGTGGCAGATCTCCCGCCGCGTCTATGGCCAGGGCGTGCGCTACACGACGATCTACCTCGCCAACGAGGCCCAGATCCGCAACCCCGACGTCATCCAGCCCGGCCAGATTTTTGGCGTGCCCGACGAGGCCCGGCCCGACGCGGAAGAACTCCACCGCCAGCGGATGATGCATCGCCGGTCGTAAAGGATCGAGGCCCTTTCTCGGCTTACGGGGATGGAGACCTCCGGGCCAAACTTGAGGCCCACAAAACCTCTCATTGCATATGCGGCAGCCCCTCATCCGGCTGCCGCCACCTTCTCCCCGCATGCGGGGAGAAGGACATGCGCCGCGCCGGCCTTGCCCCGATCACATGCAGCGAGCGGGCACGTCCCCTCTCCCTGTTTTTACGGGGAGAGGGTGAGGGTGAGGGGCAAAGTTCCACACGCAGATCCCTGTTGTGAAAAGGGTACCCCATCAGGCCGGGCGAGGTCTTTACCGGGGGCGATTTCGGCCACTCACGAAAAATCCGTCCTTCCCCATCAATCCCTTACCGGCATTCACGTCCCCGTCCATCCCCGCCTCCCCCAACCCGCCCCATAATCACACCGTCATCGGATGGGAAACCGGGTTCGCGAACCGGCATCCTCCTCAGGGTTCTCGGACCCGGTTCCCGGTGACGGCTGCGGCGGTGGAGGGACGAGGGCTCGGAAATCCTCGAAAGACCATCGAAACGGCCGGGGCAGGCGGAAAGCCTGAATACCCAATACCCTGAAATACCCCGCCTGCCCCATTCCCATGGCAAAACCGCGCCGGACAAGACGTCCCGCGCGGCCAAAGGTGCTTGTGACCCGAAATCGCGGCTCGCTGGGGGCTGACGGGGCACTGACGGCGGCGGCTCCGTCGGGCCTCACTGAGTCGCGCGGCCAGCGCACGGCCAACCCGCCAGCCCGGGCTTTTCCGCCCTCGCGATGCCGCCGCAGCACCACCATATCCCGGAATCACCCGGAAATGCGCGTTTCGGCGTCCGTGGTTCCGGCCGTGCCGTTCCGGCCAGCTTCACGCAGGTTTCGGGGCAAATAACCTCGGTCATCAGGCGGTATGCTCGCATATTATCTCCACTGACCCATGCCGCGCGGACAGGAGAAGAAAATGGTTTCCAGCATTAATTCCGTTCGAATTTGGTCCTCCCAGGCAGCCCTCAACGCATTCAAGGATGTCTCCGACAACAGGACGGCCGGCGGCTCGGCGTCCGGCGGGTCATCTTCGACGCTTGCCGACATGCTGTTCTCCAGCGGCGGCGGTGAGGACGATTATGAGGATGAGAAGTTATCCGCGCTGATCGCCTCGCTGCAGCGGACGATGAACGGCACCGTTCCCGACGACACGGCCGGCGACGGATCGGTCGGCGACATGTCCAGCAAGGCGTTCATGAAGGCGCTGCAGGAAAAGCTGGACGCGCTGAAGGCCAGCCCCGACAGCAAGGCGATGGCCGAGGCCATGCAGAAGGCGCTCGACGCGGGCACCCTGAAACTGACCGATGCGGTCGCCGGCGACCAGATCACCGCCTGGGACATTACCGACGGCAAGCAGACTTCGACCGGTGTCACCTCCATCGACAAGTCCGACTGGACCCAGTTCCTCAAGGACCGACTGACCCGCGACGACAGCGGCAAGTTCGTGCGCAACGCCGATGGCAGCTATATCGAGAAGGCGACTGGCGCGAGCTCCTATTTCGGCATGGTCGGCGAGGCCTATTATTATATCTCCTGGGCGACGGCGCCCGCGCCCAGGCCTGCAGCCGGGACCACGCCCGCCACCTCCACCAATACCAAGTGACGCGACCCGCCAAGGGCGGGTGATATCCCGCCCCGCCTCGCTCCATTCCGCGGGCGCCACGCGCCCGCCTTGAACTTTCACGAAACCGTCATTGCATCCGCCGCCGCCGGACCTTATGTGCGGGAGGCATTTTGACGCGCCCTTTCCAGGGGCCGCCGTTTATGAAAATGCCCCTCATCCGCCTGTCGGCACCGTCTCCCAGTTCATGGCGGGGAGACGGACGCAAGTTGCCGGCTTCCCGCCCTTCGCCCCGTCTGCGGGCAGAGGCTGGTGCAAGGGGCAATTCCATATGCGGTAGCCCTCGCGCCCGTCCCGGAGACATCGATGGCGAATACCAAGAAAACCATTTCGGCGGATGCCAGCAATCCGCTCGGCACGCTCGTCAACCTATGGCCCTATATGTGGCCGCAAGGCCGCGCCGACCTGAAGGCGCGGGTCCTCTGGGCGACCTTCTATCTGTTCCTTGCCAAGTTCGTGCTGCTGACGGTTCCCTATTTCTTCAAATGGGCGACCGACGCGCTGAACGGCAAGCTGGACATGGCGGGCCTGCTGCCGGCCTTCCTGCTCGGCGCCGTGGTACTGGTCGTGGCGCTCAATTTTACCCGCATCCTGCAGGTCGGCCTCAACCAGCTGCGCGACGCGCTGTTTGCCTCGGTCGGGCAATATGCTGTGCGCCAGCTCGCTTACCGCACCTTCGTGCACATGCACCAGCTGTCGCTGCGCTTCCATCTCGAGCGCAAGACCGGCGGCCTGTCGCGGATCATCGAGCGCGGCACCAAGGGCATCGAGACGATCGTCCGTTTCACCATTCTCAACACCGTTCCGACGCTGCTCGAATTCGTGCTGACGGCCGTGATCTTCTGGGTCAGCTACGGCTTCTGGTATGTCGCGGTGACGGCGATCACGGTGGCGCTCTACATCTGGTTCACGGTCAAGGCCAGCGACTGGCGCATCGCCATCCGCCGCTCGATGAACGACAGCGATACCGACGCCAATACCAAGGCGATCGATTCGCTCCTCAATTTCGAGACGGTCAAGTATTTCGGCAACGAGGACATGGAAGCCAAGCGCTTCGACGCGTCGATGGCGCGCTACGAAAAGGCGGCGACCGACGTGTGGACCTCGCTCGGCTGGCTCAACTTCGGCCAGGGCGTCATCTTCGGCCTCGGCACGACCGTGATGATGGTGATGTCGGCGCTGGCCGTGCAGCGCGGCGAACAGACGATCGGCGATTTCGTGTTCGTCAACGCGCTGCTGCTGCAGCTTTCCGTGCCGCTCAACTTCATCGGCTTCGTCTACCGCGAAATCCGCCAGGGGCTGACCGATATCGAGCAGATGTTCGAGCTCCTGGAAGTGCAGCCCGAAGTGGTCGACCGGCCGGATGCCGTGGCGCTCGATATCGGCCAGGGCTCGATCGCCTTCAAGGACGTACATTTTTCCTATGATCCGGCCCGGCCGATCCTGAAGGGCGTCTCCTTCGAGGTGCCGGCCGGCAAGACGGTGGCGATCGTCGGACCCTCCGGCGCCGGCAAGTCGACGATTTCCCGCCTGCTCTACCGGTTCTACGACGTCCAGGAAGGCTCGATCACCATCGACGGGCAGGACGTGCGCGGCGTGACGCAGCAGTCGCTGCGCTCGGCGATCGGCATGGTGCCGCAGGATACCGTGCTGTTCAACGACACGATCGCCTACAACATCCGCTACGGCCGGCCTTCGGCCAGCGAGGAAGAGGTGCTTGCCGCCGCCGACGTGGCGCAGATCGGCCATTTCATCAGCGCCCTGCCGGACGGTTTCGGCACCAAGGTCGGCGAGCGCGGCCTGAAACTTTCGGGTGGCGAGAAGCAGCGCGTGGCAATCGCCCGCACCGTTCTCAAAGCCCCGCCGATCCTCATCCTCGACGAGGCGACCTCGGCGCTGGACACCACGACCGAACACGAGATCCAGTCGGCGCTCGACGTGGTGTCCAGGAACCGCACCACGCTCGTCATCGCCCACCGGCTTTCGACCGTGATCGGCGCCGACGAGATCATCGTTCTGCGCGACGGGCAGATTGCCGAGCGCGGCACGCATAATGCGCTGCTCGAACAGAACGGTCTCTACGCCTCGATGTGGAACCGCCAGCGCGAAGCGGTGCAGGCCGAAGAACAGCTGCGCAAGGTGCGCGAGGAGGACGATCTCGGCGTCGTCATGCGCGGCGTTCCGGCGGCGGAATGAAACAAGACAGGACACGATCTGACGTGAAAAGATACCTCACTCCCCGCATGCTCGTTCTTAGCAGCATCGCAATCGCCTACATGCTGGTGCTGGTCTTCTTCGGCTCACCGCTGCTGGCGTTTACGACCTGGATGGGCTGGGTCGATCCGCAGGCAGCGCGATAAGAACACGCACTGTTCACAGGACGGCCGCTGTCAATCAACCGGTTTGCATGCCATCTAAGGTGCAACTTCAGACACACGAAAACCGGATGGCAACGTCATGAAAAAGATCGGCTTTCTCTCCTTCGGGCACTGGACCCCCTCGCCGCAGTCGCAGGCGCGGTCGGCATCCGACGTGCTCCTGCAATCCATAGACCTCGCTGTCGCGGCCGAAGAGCCTGGCGCCGACGGCGCCTATTTCCGCGTCCATCATTTCGCCCGGCAGCTCGCCTCGCCCTTTCCGCTGCTTGCCGCCGTCGGCGCCCGCACCAAGCGCATCGAGATCGGCACCGCCGTCATCGACATGCGTTATGAAAATCCGCTCTACATGGCGGAAGACGCCGGTGCTGCCGACCTGATTTCCGGCGGACGCCTGCAGCTCGGCATCAGCCGCGGCTCGCCGGAACAGGTGATCGACGGTTTCCGCTATTTCGGCTACCAGCCGGCGGAAGGCGAGACCGATGCGGATCTCGGCCGCCGCCATGCGGAAGTGTTCTTCGACGTGCTGCGCGGCGAAGGTTTCGCCAAGCCCAATCCGCGGCCGATGTTCCCCAACCCGCCCGGCATGCTGCGCCTGGAGCCGCATTCGGCGGGCCTGCGCGACCGTATCTGGTGGGGTTCGAGCTCCAACGCGACCGCCGTCTGGGCCGCCAAGCTCGGCATGCACCTGCAGAGCCTCGACGCTGAAAACCGACGAGAGCGGCAAGCCGTTCCACATCCAGCAGGCCGAGCAGATCCGCATCTACCGCGAGGCCTGGAAGGAAGCCGGCCACGCCCACGAACCGCGCGTCTCCGTCAGCCGCAGCATTTTTGCGCTGATGAACGACACGGACCGCGCCTATTTCGGCGGTAGCGGCGAAAGCCAGGACCAGATCGGTAATATCGATCCCCAGACCCAGGCGATCTTCGGTCGCTCCTATGCCGCCGAGCCCGACAGGCTGATCGACCAGCCTGAAGGCCGACGAGGCGATCGCCGAGGCCGATACGCTGCTCTTGACCGTGCCGAACCAGCTCGGCGTCGAATACAACGCACATGTGCTCGAGAGCATCCTCAAGCATGTGGCGCCGGGGTTGGGCTGGCGGTAGGCTCCCGATGATCTCCCCTTGGTGCAGGGTTGTCGCGTCTGAGATGGCGTTGCATGGAGCCCCACCCTCTTGTGGGGAGGGGCCTTTACTCCGCATAAAAACCCTCCCGCCTGCCGGCCACCCTCCCCACAAGGGGAGGGTTAAGACTGCCGCGCCGCCTCGCCTCCCATATGCGATAGCCCTGCCCCTTGAGGGAGAGGGCCAGGGGCGCCGCTCCGCCTCACGTTCCATAGGCGATCACCCCGCCATCGAGGGGAGATTTGTCAGCGGCAACCTCCCCATGGACAACTGCATACCCTCGCGATGCGAACCGGCGCTTCAAGCCGGCGGCGTCATGGTATCGCCGTCACTTCGCCATCTCGTTCCATGCCGCATGCCCGGTCAGCCGCTGCATGCCGGCGCGATATTCGCCTTCCGAGGTAGACCAGCGCAAGCGGGCATATTCTTCCACATCCGGGCCGACCTGGTAGCGAAGGCGGTCCGTCTGGTCGATGGCGGCGGCGTAGATCGCCTCGACCACCGACTGCTCCTCTGTCGAGGCGAAGGGATAGTTGATCATCGACTGCAGCATGTGATCGAAATAGGGTTTGTAGCTTTCCGGCACCGGTGCAGCCTGCGAAGCGGCCATGCCGGTGGCGGTGAAATTGGTGCTGCGCATCGCGCCGGGCTGGATCAACCGGACCTTGACGTTCTGGGAAGACAGTTCATAGGAAAGCGATTCGGAGAGGCCCTCGACGGCCTGCTTGGAGGCGGTGTAGAGCGACAGCAGCGGCATGGCCGCGATGCCGACGCCCGAACCGACATTGACGACCGAGCCGCCGCCACGCCGGCGCAGATGCGGCACGGCCGCCCTGATGACGTTCATCATGCCGAAGACATTGGTCTCGAAGATCTGGCGGATCGCGTCAGTCGGGGTCGCCTCGAAAATCGACACCATGGTGATGCCTGCATTGTTGACGACCGCGTCGAGACCGCCGAAGCGGTCGATGCCGGCCTCTATGGCAGCCTCGATGCTCGTCGGATCGGCGACGTCGAGGGCGGCGACCAGGATGCGGTCGGGATATGCGTTCGCGAGTTCCGGATCCGGCCGGCGCATTGTCGCGACGACGTTCCAGCCGTTTTCCGCGAAATGGCGGGCGGTCATCTTGCCGAGGCCCGACGAGCAGCCGGTGATGAGAATGGTCTTGGTCATGCGTCTGTCTCCAATGTGTTGATGCGCCTTCACTAGACCGACCAACAGGATCGCTCTATAATGGAAACTCCGTTATTCATTATGGATCGTCCCGATGGATGCCCTTGCCGATATCATCAGGCTGCTTCGCCCCGCCACTGTCCTGCTCGGCAGCATGTCGGCCACGGGGCGATGGGGCGTTCGCGTGCCGGAACAGCCGGGACCGACCTTCTACTTCGTCACCGAGGGCAGATGCTGGTTCAAGACAGAAGACGTCGAGCCCGTCGAGCTGCGGGAGGGCGATTATATTCTTTCGGCAAAACCGCTTTCCGACTCGTTCCTGAGCGATATCGACGCGCAGACCGAACTGTCGGACGATGCCTTCAAGGCCCGCCACACTGTGGACGGTGTAATCCGGGTCGGCGACGAGGATCGGGGCCGGTGACACGCGTTCTCGGCGGGCTGATCCAGTGTGATCCGGCCAACGCCGATCTGCTGATCGGGCTGCTGCCACGCCTCGTGCATGTACCGGCCACAGAAAAGACGGCCACACGATTGCGGGCGCTGGTGTCGATCATCCTGGAGGAAGCCGCCGAAAGCCGGCCCGGACGCGATGCGGTGCTCTGCCGCCTGATCGAGGTGATGCTGATCGAGACGCTGAGGCGGGAAGCTGCCTGGGCACCGCATGCGGGCCTGCTTGGCGGCCTCGCCGATCCGCAGCTCGCCCAGGCGCTCGGACATATCCATGCGGATGTCGCGCGCGGCTGGACGGTCGGCGAACTGGCACGGCGGGTCGGCATGTCTCGCACGGTTTTCGCGCGGCGTTTTTCCGAGGCGGTCGGCGTTGCGCCGGTCGAATATCTGCTGGGCTGGCGCATGGCGCTGGCAAAGGACGTGCTGCTGCACGGCCGCGGTACGCTGGAGGAGGTCGCCGAGGCCGTTGGCTACAGGTCGGCCAGCGCCTTCAGCACCGCCTTCAGCCATCGGGTCGGCTGCCCGCCGAGCGAATACGCCTCTTATCTGCAGGCCGGGCGGGGATAACCGCGACATTCTTGCGCGGCATGTTCGCGCGGCGGTTTCACCCCTACGGAACCGCATTGCCGCAAAAACGGTTTCCCTGTAGTCAGTTGGCGCTGACCATACGGGAGAAAACGTTGATCAACCTCTTCGACACCATCCGCAACACGCTCGTGCCGATCCATAAGGAAGGTTACGTCTTCGTTGCCGCCTTCTTCATCGCCTCGCTGATCCTCGGTTATATCGCCGAGCCGCTGTTCTGGATCGGCCTGGTGCTGACCTTGTGGTGCGCCTATTTCTTCCGGGATCCGGAACGCGCCGTGCCGCAGGATGACGACCTGATCCTCAGCCCCGCCGATGGCCGCGTCAGCCACGTCGCAATGGTCGTGCCGCCGGCAGAGCTCCAGCTCGGCTCCGAGCCGATGCTGCGCATCTCGGTGTTCATGAACGTGTTCGACTGCCACATCAACCGCTCGCCTGCGCGCGGCCAGGTGTCGCGCATCGAATATCGGCCCGGCCAGTTCATCAACGCCGAACTCGACAAGGCAAGCGACGACAACGAGCGCAACGGGCTCGTGATCGACACCCGCCACGGCAAGGTGGGCGTCGTGCAGATCGCCGGCCTGGTGGCACGCCGCATCGTCTGCTGGGTGAAGCCGAGCGAACCGGTCAATGCCGGCGAGCGGTTCGGCCTGATCCGCTTCGGCTCGCGGCTCGACGTGTTCGTGCCGGCGGGCGGCCAGCCGCGCGTATCCGTTGGCCAGCGCGCCATCGGCGGAGAAACCGTGCTGGCGGAATTCGGCTCGGCCAAGGGCCCGATCCTCAGCCGCCGCACGTAAAGGGAAGACAGAGCATCATGGAGACGCCCGCTTCGCCACCCCCGCCCGCTCATTCGCACACGGAGCATAACCACCAGAACGAAGAGGCCCGCGGGCCGCGCCTGCGCGAAATCCCGCTCCGGCTGCTGGTGCCGAACCTGATCACCGTGCTTGCCATCTGCGCGGGCCTTACGGGGATCAGGCTTGCCTTCGAGGGACGTTACGAGCTGGCGGTCGCCATGGTGCTGCTGGCGGCTTTCCTGGACGGGATCGACGGGCGCGTCGCGCGGCTCCTGAAAGCGACGTCGAAATTCGGGGTGCAGATGGATTCGCTTGCCGACATCATCAATTTTGGCGTCGCGCCGGCGCTGGTTTCCTACGCCTTCCTCCTCGACCAGGCGCATTCGATGGGCTGGATCGCCGCCCTGCTCTATGCGATCGCCGCCGGCCTGCGCCTCGCCCGGTTCAACGTCATGGAAGACCGCAACATCAAGGCGGACTGGCAATCGGAGTTCTTCGTCGGCGTGCCGGCCCCGATGGGGGCCATGCTGGTGCTGCTGCCGGTCTATCTCGGTTTCCTCGGCCTCGAGGCAACCCCGGTCTTCGTTTATGTCAGCGTCGCCTATACGCTGTTGATCGGTTACCTGCTGGTGTCGCGCCTGCCGGTCTGGTCCGGCAAGTCGAGCCGCATCCGCCGCGACATGATGCTGCCGATCATGCTCGCCGTGGTGCTCTATGTGGCGTTGTTGATGAGCTATACCTGGGAGGTGCTGTCGGTCACGGTCGTCGCCTATCTCCTCGTCCTGCCGTTCAGCGCCCGCGCCTGGCACCGCCGTTACGGCACTATTACAATCGAGGATGACAGTGCGAACGTCTGAAGACGTCCAGACTTGGTAAGTTGCAACTTCCGCGCAACAGTTTCCCGCAAGATGACAGTTCTATGAATAGCGGGCGGCAGTGCCGACTTGTCGGCCACGATTCCGCCCGCTTTTATGGGAAGAGCCGCGATCGCAGAATGCAAACAACAGAATCGCGTGACGAGGAGACAGCCATGAGCACCGAAAAGAGCCCCAAGACGGTTGAAGCCAAACCGGAAATCACCCCGCCCTACCGCCCGCTCGGTCTGAAGGCCGTCGTTGCCGCCGCCCTTATGGTACAGCGCAAGCCGAAGCTGACGCCCGCCGGCTGATCCGGGCTGGCCGACCGGGAACCGTCCCGCCTCATTCGCCGCCGAGGAAGCTCCACAGGAGCCCGAGCGCGAGCAGGCTCATGACCACCCCGATAATGACATCCAGCACCCGCCAGGCGGCGGGTCTGGCAAACAGCGGCGCCAGGAACCGCGCGCCGTAACCGAGCCCGAAGAACCAGACGAACGAGCCGATCGCAGCACCTGCGCCATAGGCCACCCGTTCCGCTCCTTCGAAGGCCGCAGACAGGCTGCCGAGCAGCACGACCGTATCCAGATAAACATGCGGATTGAGGAAGGTGAAGGCAAGGCAGGTCAAGACAGCCGCCTTCAGCCCCATCGGCTCCGGCGCGCCGGCGACCATCGCGGCGGGCCTGACCGCCCGGCGGAAAGCCATGAAGGCATAGAACCCGAGAAACACCGCCCCGCCCAGCGTCACCACCGAGATCAGCACCGGCGATTGCGAGACGACCGTGCCAAGCCCGCCGACGCCGGCGGCAATCAGCACCGCATCCGACAGCGCGCAGATCAGGCACAGGATGAAGACATGGGAGCGGATGAGGCCCTGACGCAGGATGAAGGCGTTCTGGGCGCCGATCGCGACGATCAGCGAAGTACCGAGTGCGAGACCGGAAAGGCCGGCGGAAAACAGGTTCATGGAATGATGGTCCGTTTGGAGGAAGAGCCGAAAGCTAGAAAAGCGACATCTGGGCGGAGTCGGGTTTCGGCTTTTTCGGCGGTTCTTCTTCCGGCTGGGCGACCGCGACCGGTTTCTGCAGGTCCGGTCCCATGTTGGCGACCTTGTTGACGAGGTCGGACACCGGCAGCGCCTCGAAAAATCCTCCTGCACCGGCCGCATCAGGTCGGAAACCTCGCGCGGTTCCTGCGTCCTGCAATCGAGCCAGCGGGAAAAATCCTCCGGCTCGATGACGACGGGCATGCGGTCGTGGATGTGGCGGATGCCGCCGTTCGCCGCCGTCGTCATGATCGCGGCGGTATCGACTTCGGAACCGTCGGCCGAGGACCAGGTCTCCATCAGTCCGGCAAAGGCGATGACGCCGCCGCGCTTCGGGCGGATCCAGTAGGCCTGCGGCTTGACGCCGCTTTCCTTCGGCGGCCGGCGCCATTCGTAGAAGCCGGTGGCCGGGATCAGGATACGGCGATGGCGCATGGCGGCGCGGAAGGAGGCCTTGCCGATCGCCGTCTCGGAGCGCGCGTTGATCAGCAGCGGAAACTCCTTCATGTCCTTCACCCAGCCGGGGATCAGCCCCCAGCGGGCGAGGAAAGCGCGGCGTTCCGGCAGGTTGCTGCCCGGCTGCTGTTTTTCCGAGGACATGACGACAAGGATCGGCTGGGTCGGGGCGATATTGTAGCGCGCCGGGAAATCGTCGAGATCCGCCAGGGCGAAGAATTCCGAAATATCCTTGGGGGTCGCCGTCAGGGCGTAGCGTCCGCACATGCGCACTATGTGGCATCGGGCTTTCGAAGGGTCAAGCGCCGATGATCAGGCGCTTCTGGGTCCGAACAGGATGATGGCGCCGCCGACAAGGCAGACCGTGACGCCGAGAATATCCCAGCGATCCGGCACCCTGGTTTCGACGGCCCAGAGCCAGAGGATCGAGGCAAGGATATAGATGGCGCCATAGGCCGCATAGGTGCGCCCCGCCGCCTCGCTCGGCACCAGTGCCAGCAGCCAGGCGAAGACAATCAGCGAAACAATACCCGGCGCAAGCCACCAGACCGGCTTTTCCAGCCGGAGCCATGCCCAGAAGGCGAAACAGCCGGCGATCTCGGCAAGGGCTGCGGCGGCGTAGACGATATAGGTCTTCATTGAAACTCATTGGCTTGAAGAATTGTAGCTCATACGCTACATTTTTACATGATCGAAATCCAGGAAACCGAAAACTATTCGGCTTGGTTTGCCAGGTTACGAGACGAGCGGGCAAGATCCCGGATCAACGCCCGCATTTATCGTTTGTCACTTGGCAATCCCGGCGATGTGAAGCCGGTTGGCTCCGGGGTTAGCGAGATGCTGGTGGACTACGGGCCTGGCTATCGAATCTATTTCATCCGCCGAGGACAGACGCTCATCATTCTGCTCTGTGGCGGAGACAAATCCAGCCAGACGGAAGATATCGTATCCGCCAAAAAGCTGGCAGTTGATCTGGAGAGTCGGAAATGATGGTTAAAACAAAGAAATGGGATATCACCGAGCACCTTGATACCGATGAGCGTATCGCGCTCTTTCTGGAAGCAATTTTCGAGGAAGGTGATCCTGCTGTTATCGCTGCGGCAATAGGCGATGTAGCGCGCGCGCGGCATGAGCCAAATCGCCAAGGACGCCGGTCTTTCACGCGAAAACCTTTATCGGGCGCTCAGCGAAGGGGGCAACCCCGAGTTCGCCACCATAATGAAGGTCATCCGCGCTATCGGATACGACCTTACTGTCGTCCCGCATAACAGCGCTGCCCGTTAACTGAAAAGACCTTTACATGCCCCCGTCTCCCCAAGCCGCATCCTCCGCCATCCTCGAACGCGATGGCCGGTTGCTGCTGATTCGCCGCATGAACCCGCCATCGATGGATCTGTTCGCCTTTCCGGGCGGACGGGCCGAGCCCGGCGAGACGCCGGATCAGACCGCGGTACGGGAATTCCTGGAGGAGACGGGTATTCCCGTGCGTAATCCCGTGCTCTTCGCCACCTATGACCTGAAGAGCGAGAAGCACGACGGGCGGCATTTTTCCTGTCGGTCTTCAAGGTGGAGGCCGATCCGGACACGCAGGCGGTCGCCGCCGACGATGCCGCGGATGCCGGCTGGTTCACCGTCGAGGAGATTCGCAATCTGCCGGTGCCGGCAAGCGTGCTCGAATGCGCCGAGAGGCTGGCGGCGGAGATCAATGCCCGCTAAGACGAAAACAATCGCGCCCTCTCGAGACCCGTTCATGAACCTCATTCCGCGACTTGGCTGCCTGACGCTGCTGGCACTTCTAGCGGCATTGCTGGCGGTGGGGCCGCTTGCCGCCCAGCCGACAAGGCAGCAGCCGGCAGCACCACCACCGCCGCCCCCGGCGGTCGAGGAAAAGCCGGCCCCCTATGACGTGCAACTCACTCGGCTTGCGGAAGTGCTCGGCTCCATCCAGTATCTGCGCGCACTCTGCGGCGTATCCACATCGGAATGGCGGGCCTCGATGCAGCAGTTGCTGGATTCCGATACCGGCACCGAGCCGAAGCGGCGCGAGCGCTTGACGGCGGCCTTCAACCGGGGGTATCGCTCATTTGCCGCCGTGCATACATCCTGCACGGATGCGGCCAGGACCGCCGAGGAGCGTTATCGTATCGAAGGCGCAACACTTGCCACAGAAATCGCCGCGCGCTTCGGAAATTAGAGGATTATTTACCTCTTTTGGCAGGAGGCCGTGTCGTTTTGATAAAAGGCTGATAAAGTTTTTAACGGGCTAGTAATCAAACGGGCACCGAGGACGACAGAATGCAGACAGGCCGCAACGACATCGACGACATGATTGTGCATGAGAAGATGCAGGCTGCCTTGGAATACCAGAGCGAGGCATGGGCCGACGGCCGTGCCGACGGAATCGAGCCGGAAATCATCGCCGATGCAGCTCTGGTCCTTGCCATGCGGGAAACCATTCGCATACACGGAGAGATGGGCGCGGAAGCCATGCTTGATCGCTCAAGAGCCGCATGCTCGCCGGCGAATTCTCTCCCGAGCGCACTGTTCAATAACGATAGAGGTTTCCCATGCGGAACGCGGCGGAAACGACGACGGCCCGATTGATCATCCGCCTTTCGGCGGCAACCGTATTTGCCGCCGCGATGACGATGGCGGTCGGCGGCGAGGTTTTTGCGCTGTCCGAGCTGCGCCCGAGCGTCGAACCTCAGGAGCCGAAGCAGGCTCAGAGCCGCGCGATCCTGCAGGCGTTCGACGGCACGACCCTGCCGCAGCCGGGTCCGGCGATCAACCGGTCTGCCGAGGCCGGCAACGACAAAGCGCCTGCCGCGCCGGCGAACCCGAACGCCGCCAAGGCCGCGCCGGCCGACGAGAAGCCGGCAGAAATCATCCGAGACATGTCCAAGCTGCCGGCCCCGGTCAAGCAGATGCGTGAAAAGCTGGTCGAGGCCGCGGCCTCCGGCGACGTCACACGCCTGCGCGACCTGATGGGAACCGGGCAGGCCCAGACGCAGGTGATGAACGGCGAATTCGAGGATCCGATCGAAACGCTGAAGAGCTTTTCGGGCGATGCGGACGGCCAGGAAATCCTCGCCATCCTGCTCGACATCCTCTCCACGGGTGCCGCGCATTTCGACGTCGGCACACCTGAAGAAGCCTATGTCTGGCCCTATTTCGCCGGCAAGCAGCTTTCGACGCTGACGCCGCCCGAACGGGTCGATCTTCTGCGCATCGTGACCGCCGGCGACCTTGCCGGCATGGAAGAGAACGGCAACTACAACTTCTTCCGCACCGGCATCAGCCCGGACGGCAAATGGAAATTCTTCTCCGGCGGCGATTGAGGCGGGTGGGGAATTCGGGTTTTGCGATTGGCTTTGTGCCGGCCGCGACCACTGCATTTGTCTAGCCGTCGTTACCCCCTCCGTCACTTTCGTGACATCTCCCCTC
Source organism: Neorhizobium sp. EC2-8 (assembly GCA_045291535.1). Lineage (GTDB taxonomy): Bacteria > Pseudomonadota > Alphaproteobacteria > Rhizobiales > Rhizobiaceae > Neorhizobium. The sequence goes on from CP147996.1 coordinate 1,820,209, forward strand.
AAGGGGAGATCATGGGGAGATTGCCGCTCTGGCTTCATTTCTCCGAATAACGTCTCAGGACTTCGCGGCCGTCTGCCCCAACTTTAGCTCGTGGTCGATCCGCGAATGAAGTATAAAAGGGGCACCAGCATGTTGGCCAGCAGGACCGGAGCCGTTGGCTTCGATCGATGCTCGCCACAACGCGCGTTCACACGGTGAACGCCTTCGTTCGCATAGTGAACGCCTTCGCTCAGATGAGGGAACCCATTATGGACGTCGTCGTAAGAACTTACTCAGGCAAGGGCTCGAAAGAGCTATTTTCACTCCTGGAAGAGCGCAAGGCAGAGATCGAGAAGCTTTTGCGCTCAACAAAGGGATTTGTGAGCTACACCCTGGCTCGGAGCAGTGAAAGTGACGGGGGTTATCGATGACCGTATGCCAGGATAAGGCAGGCATCGACGAGAGCGTCAGCATGGCCAGGGATTGGATTGCAAAAACGCAGCGCACATCGGCATAGATGCGCCAAAGGTATCCGTGGGAAAGATCATCATCCACGCTACAAATAGCTGACTTTCATGCATCCGCCCGGTCGAGCGAACCAACCGGCCGGGCGTTTTCCCGTTTCTCACCAATTGCCAGCCGGCGCGTGGAGCCCTCCCCTTGTGGGGAGGGTTAAGAATGCCGCGCCGCCTCGCGCCCCATATACGATCGCCCTACCCTCAAGCGGGGAGATTAATTGGAGCTTGCCGCCCCCATTGCCCATGAACTTTATCATCCAACCGGGCGGCATGCCTTGCCGCAGCCGTCGCGAAGAACTAACTCTCAGGTTCAGAACAACCGGATTCCCGCACCATGCCCGCCGCCCATCTTCCGTCGCGAAGCCTGATCCGCCTCACCGGCAGGGATGCGCAGGATTTCCTGCAGGGGCTGATCACCACCGACATCGATCGCTGCCGGAAGGCGAAGCCCGGCCGGGTGCGCTTTTGACGCCGCAAGGCAAGATCCTGTTCGATTTCCTGGTCTGGCGTGAGGGCGACGGTTTTCTCATCGAGACCGAGACCGCCCAACGGGAGGCGCTGATGCGGCGGCTGACCATGTACAAGCTGCGCGCCGCCGTCGATATCGCCGCCGGCCCGGAAGAGGGAGTTACCGTTTTCTGGGGCCAGGATTCGGACAAGGGCACCGTGAAGGACGCCGCTTTCGCGAAGGCCGGTATCGTGCTGACCCGAATGCCCGGCAAGCTGGGTGACGGGACGGAAGCGGCCTATCACGCTCTCCGCATCGACGCCGGCATCTCGATGTCGGGCCACGACTATGCGCTGCAGGACGCCTTTCCGCACGATGTGCTGCTCGACCAGACGAACGGCCTGTCCTTCCGCAAAGGCTGCTATGTCGGCCAGGAAGTCGTCTCCCGCATGCAGCACCGCGGCACGGCGCGGCGGCGGGTGGCGATCGTCTCCGGCGAGGCCGCCCTGCCCGCTTCCGGCACAGAGATCACAGCCGGCGGCAAGCCGGTCGGCGCGCTCGGATCCGTCTTCGGAAACAAGGGGCTGGCGATCGTGCGCATCGACCGCGTCGGCGACGCCTTGGCACGCAACGTGCCGCTTTCGGCCGGCGAGGTCGCCATCAGCCTGGCGCTTCCCGCCTGGAGCGGGCTCTCCTTCCCGGTCGAGGCTGAAGAGGCCGAGACGTGAGCCCAGCGGTGACGGCACGCGCCTGGCAACGCATGCTGTCGGGGCGGCGGCTCGACCTGCTCGACCCTCGCCGCTCGACGTCGAAATTTCCGACATCGCCCACGGGCTTGCCCGCGTCGCCCGCTGGAACGGCCAGACGCGCGGCGACCATGCGTTTTCGGTCGCCCAGCACTGCCTCGTCGTCGAGGAGATCTTCCGCCGCTGCAACGAGGCCTGCACCGCGGATGCGCTGCAAATGACGATACTGCATGACGCACCGGAATATGTGATCGGCGACATGATCTCGCCGTTCAAATCCGTGGTCGGCGGCGGCTACAAGGCTGTCGAGCAGCGGCTGGAGGCAGCGATCCACCTGCGCTTCGGCCTGCCGCCGCATCCGAGCCGCGAACTCAAGGCGCTGATCAAGAAGGCCGATACGATCGCCGCCTTTTTCGAGGCCACCGAGCTTGCCGGTTTCTCGGTCGCGGAGGCCCAAAATTCTTCGGCCAGCCGCGCGGCATCACCCGCGACATGCTGCCGATCCAGCCGATGCCGGCCCTGGCGGCGCAACAGCTTTTCCTCGACCGGTTCCATCAGATCGAAGCCGAGCGCGCGGGCAAAGCGTCATGACCGCCATCGTCGTCTGCCCGCTCGGAGCCATCGCCGAGACTGCCGTCCGCCACAAGGCGCGCGAAATGGTGAGCCTGATCGCCGAGAGACAGGATTTTCACCGGCCGGGCGTGATTTCCGCCGATCGACACCTGAAGCTTGCGATGAACGATATAGGCTTTGCCGGCACCGGGGACCTGATTGCCCCGAGCGAGGCGCATGTGGAAAGCCTGATCGCCTTCGTGCGTGACTGGGACCAGTCGGCGCCAATCCTCATCCATTGCTGGATGGGCGTCTCCCGCTCGCCGGCCGCCGCGGTGATCGCCGCGCTCTCGCTGCATCCCGACGAAGACGATTTCGCGCTGGCCGCAAGGCTTCGCAGCGTCGCCCCGCATGCGACGCCGAACACGCGGCTGATCGAGATCGGCGACCGGGTTCTTGGGCGGAACGGCCGGCTGATCGCCGCCATCAAGGGGATCGGCCGCGGCGCCGAGACCGATGGGCGGGCGTCCTTCGTCCTGCCGATAAAAATCTCGCGTTGAACCTGAAAGTTGAACTTTCCTAATTGTTTAGCCCGACGTGGGAAAGCTCCATTTTTTGCTTGACCTCGCGGTCTGCTGCGCCAATTAACGGCGAAACCGAAAGAGGGAGCAGACTGCCGGATGGACCAGGCATCGGAATTCGTTGTGGCCACGAGAGCGGCGCTTGCTCAGTTGAGCGCGCTGGCGGTGCAATATTCCTTCTCGGCCGTCGGCGCGATCGTCCTGCTCATCCTCGGCTGGATGGCCGCCGGCCTGATCAGCCGCTGGGCACATCGCGGCCTGTCGCGCATCCACGGCATCGATGCGACGCTGTCGCAATTCTTCTCCAACATCATCCGTTACGCGATCCTGGTGCTCGTCATCGTCATGGTGCTTGGCCAGTTCGGGGTACAGACGGCGTCGGTGCTCGCGGCGCTTGGCGCGATCGGCCTTGCGGTGGGTCTTGCACTGCAGGGCACGCTGCAGAACATCGCGGCCGGCATCATGCTCCTGGTGCTGCGGCCGTTCCGGGTCGGCGAAAGCATCGAGACCGGCAGCGTCACCGGCACGATCGTCGATGTGGGGCTGTTTGCGACCGAGCTTCGGACCGCAGACGGCGTCTATCGGCTGGCGCCGAACTCGACGCTGTGGAACGTGCCGATCACCAATTACAGCCGGCTGAAAACGCGGCGCAACGAGATTTCGGTCAGCATCGGCGCCGACGGCGATATCGGCCGGGCGCAGGCGAAACTGATGGCGATCGCCGGCAGCGATCGGCGGGTGCTGAAGGACCCGGCGCCGGCGGTCTACCTGGCTGAGTTCGACGCCGGCAGCGCCAGGCTGACGCTGCGCTACTGGACCAAGAGCAGCGACTGGTGGAACACCGGCCGCGACCTGACCCGGGACGTGAAGCTCGCTTTTGACAAACACCCAGAAAAGATTCCAGACCCTCAGGTAGAAACCCGCGACGTTTCCGGTGAGAGCGGACCTCCGGCTCCTCACGGTGCGGACGAACCGGTCACGCAGCGGACCTGAAGGAAAGGATGCATCGGGGACGGCTTTTCACGAGGAAGTCGTCCCCGATGCCCAAATTTCACGAAGAGATCGGCGATCATACGGCCTTGAGGCCGTATTCCTCGCTGCCCGACCAGACGATGTCCCAGGAGGCGCCGGGGCGGACGTTGCGGATGGCCGTCGGTTCGAAGGCGACGAGGCAGCGGCCGTCGTTGTGGCGCACCGATGGATAGATCAGGCCGTCATGGCCGTCGCGCCTCAGTTTTTCGGCAAGCGCCTGGCCTTGGCGGTAACCCACCGCCGGATCTGGATCGAGCGCCGGGTGGTCTCTCTCGTCGGTGATGTCAGGATATTCGCCGATGAAATCGGCAAGCAGTTCGACATAACGCGCCGTCTCTTCGAACAGACCGATGAACTTCAGCTCGCGGGTCTTGTGGAAGGCGACTTCGGCGAGCGAGGTCATCGTGTCCCAGCTGCAATACCAGGCGCCGCGGGTCTCGTCGTTGAAGCGGTTTCCGCCCTTTCGCGTGTAGGTGAAAGCGGCGTTGATATGGGTGTTGCCATAAACCTGCAGGTCGTGCTTGCGGCGTTTCCAGGCGAGCTCGCGGCGGTCGAGATGCAGGTTCAATCCGCGCTCGGCGGTCAGCCGCGCGCTGGTCAAACCCTCGATCTCGGCGAGAATAGCCAGCTCCTCGTCGCTATCCACCAGGCCACGCAGGCTCGGCGGCTTGTGGTAGGTCGCCGGGATCAGCCGCACGAGGCCCCGGTCGCTGACCGGCGTGACGATCACGCGCCGCCCCGCAGGGCATCAAGGTAATTGCGGACCGCCAGAAATTGCGGCAACCCCTCGTCAATCAGCGTATCGATCGGCCGGCTGCCGCGAAACAGCGGGCCCACGTTCGGCAGAGTCATCCATCTGGAAGCGATCGGATCGCTGAAATAGAGTTTTAGGGCCTTATAGATGCCGATCACCGCGCTGAGGCGCAACATCTGGTCCTTGGTCAGCCCGCCGGAATAACCGGGCTTTCGGGCACGTTTCCAGGTGCTTTCCGACATGTCGGCAAGGGCCGCCGCCTCGTTCACCGGCACGCCCCATTCGGCGACGACATTGCCGAACGCCTTCAGCGCAACCGCCGTGAGTTGTTCCGCCTGTTCTTTCCTTGCCGCGACCGCCATCAGAAGCTCCTTTGCGTCAAGCACAAATGTAGTTCATTTGGTCTCAATGTAAAGGTCAGATGGACTTCTACCGCCAACATTGCCCCGGCACGCGGCTATTGCTACCCATTTTGCAGGAAATCCCCACATGGACCGGTCGAAATGCCCATCCCTCAAGAACTTCATGTCTTCGAGACGCCGCATTGGCTTATCAACCACCGGACGAATTCCGCCCTTCCCGGCTATCTGATGATCGGTTCCAAGCGCTTTGCGGATGATCTCTTCGAGCTTGCGGGCGAAGCGCTCCTGGAGCTCGGGCCGCTGATGGCGAAGGCTCAGAAGGTGCTGAAGCAGGAACTCAACGCGGAGCGGGTCTATATTGGGCGATACGGACATACGCCGGGCCATTCGATCCATTTCCACGTGATTCCGATCTATGGGTGGGTGGAAACGCTTTTCTGGCAGGACGATCGGTACAGGATGCTCAATACCTTCGCGGAAGGCCCGGGCGAGACCGCGACCGACGGGGCGGAGCTGACATTCTTCGTCTGGCGGGAATTCTGCGAACGGCTGGTGCCGCCGCCGATCCAGGGGCCGGGCGTTGCAGAGGTCATCGCGCGCTTGCGGGATGTTTTTCGGGCGGGACCGCGAGAGTGACCGGGATTGCAGATGCAGAACCGGTTGCCGAAGGCCGCGGGCTCGTCAGTGGGACATGGAGGAACGGTGCGCCCAGCCGGTCATGCGCATTTCGATCCAGGCCATCAGCGCATACATGGCGATGCCTTCGACGGCGAGCATCAGGAGGCCGGCGAAGACCAGAGGCACGTTGAACTGGCTCTGGGCCGAGCTCATCATGTTGCCGAGCCCGTAGTTCGAGGCGACGGTTTCCGACACGACGGAGCCGACGAAGGCGAGCGTGATCGCCACTTTCAGCGAGCCGAAGAAATAAGGCATCGAGCGCGGGATGCCGACCTTCAGCATGATGTCGAGCTTCTTCGCGCCGAGCGCGCGCAGCACGTCCTCGGTTTCCGGCTCGATGGTGGCAAGGCCGGTCGCGACGTTGACGACGATCGGGAAGAAGGAGATCAGGAAGGCGGTTAATATGGCCGGCACCGCGCCGATGCCGAACCAGATGACCAGGATCGGCACGAGCGCCACTTTGGGGATGGCGTTGAAGCCGATCATCAGCGGATAGAGCCCGGCATAGATCGCCTTCGACCAGCCGATGAAAAGGCCGATCGCCAAGCCCGCCACCACCGCGATCGCGAAGCCGACGGTAGTCGTATAGAGCGTCTGCAGCGAGTTCTTCCAGATCGGCGACCAGTATTGCGCGATCGCCTGGAAGACGCGCGACGGCGCCGGAAGCACGGTCGGCGAAGTCTGCAGCACGATGACCAGCAGTTCCCAGAGAACGAACAGGCCGATCGTATACAGCCAGGGGCAAGCTTCACCCAGTTGATCCGCTGGGCAAGCGGTTTTACGGGCGCGGCCGATGCTGCGGTGTTCTCCGTGACGATGCTCATGCGACCACCCTCGCGCTGGCGATTTCGCCGTGCAGTTCATGCACCATGTCGTTGAAGGCCTTTTCGTACATGACTTCGAGATCGCGGGGGCGGGCGAAGGGGACGGTGTGTTCCTTCAACACCTTGCCGGGGCGGGCGCTCATCACGAAGATGCGGTCAGCCAGGAAGGTCGCCTCGCGCAGATCATGGGTGACTAGGATGATGGTGACGCCCTGCGCCGCGTGCAGGTCGCGGATGACGCACCACAGCTCCTCGCGGGTCAAGGCATCCAGCGCGCCGAACGGTTCGTCGAGCATCAAGAGTTCGGGTTCGTGGATCAGCGCGCGGCAGAGATTGGCGCGCTGCTGCATGCCGCCGGAAAGCTGCCAGGGGAATTTAGAGCCGAACCCCTTGAGGCCGACGGTTTCGAGCAGGTGCTCGGCCTTCTCCACGTATTCCTTCCTGTTGGCACGCAGGCGGTGGCGGTGTCTTTCGACGATTTCGAGCGGCAGGAGGATGTTGTCGAGCGTGGTGCGCCAGGGCAGCATGGTCGGGTTCTGGAAGGCCATGCCGACGATCGAGACCGGCTGGGTCACCTGCTTGTCCGCGACGATGACCACGCCGCTCTGGGGGATGTGCAGGCCGGTGACCAGTTTCATCAGGGTGGACTTGCCGCAGCCGGACGGGCCGACGACCGCCGCGAACTCGCCCTTGCCGACTTTCATGGTGAGACCGGAGACGGCGAGCGTGCCCGCCGTGCCGCCATAGCGCATGTCGACATTGTCGATGGAAACGAGGTGAGGCAATCAAATTTTTCCTTTGTCGGACAGTCGTGTAGCAAAACCCTCCCGCCTGCCGGCCACCCTCCCCACAAGGGGAGGGTTAGATCTCCCGCAACGCCGACGCCCGATTTGGACGGGAGGGTTCGGCAGTTTAAGCCCCTCCCCTTGTGGGGAGGGGTTGGGGAGGGTCTTTGCGCTCTTACGGCAGCAGCCGCTGTTCCTTGGCCGGCAGGAAGCTGGCGTCGAAAACCTGGTCGGCCTTGACGTTGCCCTTGAGGCCCATGGAGACTTTCAGCGTGTCGATGGAGGCGGACAGCCGCGCCGGGTCGATGCCGCCGAAGCCGTTGGCGACCACGTAAGGCGTCTTGATGTTCATCGCATTCGCCATCTTCAGGCGCTCGAGCTCGATATCCTTGTTGAGGGTCTCGTTGCGCTTGAGGACCGCGGCGACGCCTTCTTCGGGCTTGGCCACCGCATCGGCAAAACCCTTGGCGAGCGCCTTCAGGAAACCCTTGACGGCAGCCGGGTTCTTGGCCGCGAAATCGGTGTTGATCAGCACCGTGTTGCCGTAAAGATTGAGGCCGTGTTCGGCCATCAGGATGGTGGCGATATCCTCATCCTTGATCCCCTGAGCCTTCAGGTTGAGGATGACCGAGAAGGCGAAACCGAAGACCGCATCGACCTTGCCCTGCGCGAGCATCGGCTCGCGCACCGGGAAACCGATCGATTCGAGCGTGATCTTCGAGTCGTCGATCTTGGCGACCTGCTTGAACGCCTTCCACTGGGCAAACGCGCCATCCGGCGGCGGCGCGCCGAGCTTCTTGCCTTCCAGCGACTTCGGATCGGTGGTGATGCCGAGCGACTTGCGGCCGACGACCGCAAAGGTCGGGCGCTCATAGATCATCATCGCGGCCCTGATCTTCTGGTTCGGATCCTCGTCGAGGAACTTGATCAGCGAATTGATGTCGCCGAAACCCATCTGGTAGGCGCCGGTCGCAACGCGCGGGATCGCCTCGACGGAGCCGTTACCGGTGTCGATGGTGACGTCGAGGCCCTCGGCCTTGAAGTACCCCTTGTCCTGCGCCAGCAGGAAGCCGGCGGCCGGGCCTTCGAACTTCCAGTCGAGCGTGAACTTGACCGCGGTCTGCGCCAGCGCGGAAGTGGCGGAAAAACCGGCGGCAAGCGCCAGCGCGGCAACGGCCGGAAGTTTCGAAAACAGTCTGCGCGAGATCATGAAAGGTCGTCCCCCTGGAGTTTTTTGTTCGGATGGGCCGCATCCAAGCGTTTATTCAGAAGGCGCGCAAGCCAAAATTGCACATAAAACCATCATATTTTCCTTATGCTCATTATAGATGCATTCGCTGCTGCGATGAGCATAATTCTGCCGATCTTTTTGGCAGGAACGGCTGCCCTGCCTGAAACTCACGCGCCGCCCGTGGCGCGACCGGATGCAAGGTCACCGAGCCCAGCTTTCTTGAGTAGCTCTGAAAACGACAATGGTTTCCATGGCTTCCGATTAGGATTGGTTTGGGAACACGGCCCTTCCCTTCCCTCGCCCGGCAATTGTATAACCGCTTGACCGAACTCCTCACCCGCGAGCGTGCCGATGATCGAAATCCTCCTTCTGCTGCTGGTGATCCTGATGGTGGGTCTCAATCGCAAGACCTCGAACCGGGTGACTGCGCTCGAAACGGAGCTTGAAGCGATCAAGGCCGATCTCCTGGCGCGGCAACCGCTCTCCGGGGCGGGTCCGGTGGAGGCGCCCGCCGCAGCGGCCGTTGCCGCCGAGGCCCTGATCGAAGAACCGGTGCCCCAGGCCGAACCGATTGTGGCAGAGACTTTGCCGGAAGAGACGATCGCGGCGAGCACGACGGCCGAAGATGTTGCGGCCGTGGAAGAAGCCCTTCCCCTGCAGTGGCCACAGCACCGCCGATTGCCAAGCCGAAGACCAGGGAAAACCTCGAAAGTTATCTCGGCGCCCGCTGGCCCGTCTGGGTCGGCGGCGTGGCGCTTGCCTTTGGCGGCATCTTTCTGGTGCGCGCGTCGATCGAGGCCGGGCTGCTCGGACCGGGTGCGCGCCTCGTGCTCGCCTGTCTGTTCGGCCTCGTCCTGATGGCCGGTGGCGAGATCGTGCGACGGCGGGCGATGCCGCAGGTGTCCGACCGGTTCAGCAATGCGATGATCCCCGGCGCGCTGACGGCCGCGGGTGCGGTGACGCTGCTCGGGGCGATCTATGCGGCCTATGGCGTCTATGAATTCATCGGCGCGACGCCGGCCTTCATCCTGCTGGCGCTCGTCTCGTTCGCCACCATCGCGCTATCGCTGCTGCACGGACAGGCACTGGCCGGACTCGGCCTGCTCGCGTCGCTGCTGACGCCCGGCCTCGTCGCCAGCGGCGAGCCGAACGCCAATGCGCTGTTCCTCTTCCTCGGCCTTACCTGGGTGGCGGTCAATGCCGCCTCGCGCTTCCGAAAGTGGACGATCGTGCCGATGCTCGCCAATATCGGCATCGGGCTCTGGGTAATCGCCTATGCCATCGGCGCGGACGATTTCGATACGATGCCGCCGGCGCTGACGCTGATCGTGATGATCGCCGGTACCGGCTTCTTCTGGCCGGGTGCTGTCTATGGCAGGGACCGGGCGGTCAAGACCGGCTGGGGCGGAATGCTCGGGCGCCAGCCGCTGACCATCACGCTGTCGGTGGCGATCATGTCGGTGCTGCCGGCGCTCGCCATGCTGGCGACCAACCCGGTGACCGGCATCGACCCGTATTTCCCCGCCGCCGCCGTGATCGCGGCGCTGGCAGCCCTTGGCGCCAGCCGCACCTATACGGTTTGGCCAGCGATGATCGCGGCCGGCGGGGCGGTGCTGAGCCTTGCCATCGTGGCGATTTCTCTGCTCGACACCTACGTGCCGCAGCCGGTCGGCAACGAGCCGCTGCCGGTCATCACCTATACGACCGAAATCGCCGTCAGCCTGCTGCTCGGGGCGGCGTTCACGCTGCTCGGGTTCGCGTTCCTGAAACGCTTCCGCAAGACGGAGCCGGAATTTTCGATGGTCTGGAGCGTGCTGATGTCGAGCGTGCCGGTGGCGCTGGCGACGATCAGCTTCCTCAATTTCGGAAATCTCGGGCGCGACTGGATCCACGGGTTTTACGGGCTTGGCCTCGGCCTCGTGCTGTTGGCCGGCGCCGAATGGCTGTTCCGCGACCGCGACGAGACGGATGGCCGCATCGACTGGGCGGCCAACCTCGTCGTTGCCGGCTCGTTTGCCGGCTTCACGCTCTCGCTGCATGCGCTGACCAACGGCATCGTCACCACCATTCTCGTGTCGGTGCTCGGCTTTGCCTATGTGCTCGGCATGCGGGCGCGGCCGTGGCCGGCGCTGCCGTGGATGATGGCGGCGGCGATCCTGATCGTCTTCGGCCGGATCGCCTGGGAACCGACGCTGATCGGCCAGAACAGCCTCGGCACCACGCCGTTCTTCAACGCGCTTTTGCCCGGCTACGGTATTCCGACGCTGCTGGCGATCGTGACGGCCTATCTGCTGAAGGACTCTTCCGATTTCCGCATCCGCAACCTCATGCAGGCGCTCGCCTCGCTCGCCGCCCTGATGACCGTGGCGGTGCTGGTGCGCCATGCGATGAACGGCGGCGTGCTCGACGACCGGGTGCCGACGCTTGGCGAACAGTCGATCTACACGCTGCTGACGGTCGGCTTTTCCGGCATATTGATGACGCTCGATCTCAAGTCGCCAAGCCCTGTCTTCCGCTGGGGCTCGATGATCGCAGGCGTGCTGGCGACGATCAACGCGCTGTCGCTGCATGTGTTTGCGCTCAACCCCTATTTCAGCGGCGAAAACACCGGCGTCTGGCCTTTCTTCAACCTGCTGCTGCTCGGTTACCTTCTCCCCGGCCTCGCCTATGCGCTGGTCGCCTATTACGCGCGCGGGCGGCGGCCGATGCCTTACGTGGTCATGCTGGCGCTTGCCGGCGCAGTGCTCGGCTTCCTGTGGGCGACGCTTTCGGTGCGCCGCTTCTGGCAGGGGAGAACATTGCCGGCTGGAAGGGGTTCATGGCCGCCGAGACCTATACCTATTCGGTGGTCTGGCTGCTGATCGGCGTGTTGCTGCTGGCGATCGGTTCGAAGCTCGACGCCAAGAGCCTGCGGCTCGCCTCCGCCGCACTGGTGCTGGTCGCGGTGGTGAAGGTGTTCCTGATCGACATGTCCAACCTCGAAGGGATTCTTCGGGCGCTATCGTTCATCGGGCTCGGCGCAGTGCTGATCGGGATCGGGCTTTTCTACCAGCGCATTCTGGTGAACAAGAGCGGTGAACCCGCCGCCACCGATTCCCAGGAACCCGCTTCGTGACCGTTTCGCTTGTCGCTTCCCTGGCCGCCGCCTTTTCACCTTTCGAGGCGCTTGCCGAAATCCTGATCCCGCATGCGACCGAGGGGGACGACGGCTCGCATGACATCGCCCATATCCTGCGCGTCTTCCGCAATGCGATGCGCATCCACGCGCAGGAAGGCGGCGACGGGCGAGTGCTGGCCGCCGCCGTGCTGCTGCATGATTGCGTCTCGGTGGAGAAGAACTCACCGCTGCGGGCGCAGGCCTCGCGGCTGGCGGCGGAGAAGGGGTCCGTGATCCTTGCCGATCTCGGCTGGGACAAGGCGGATGTCGCAGCCGTCGCGCATGCGGTGACGGCGCACAGCTTTTCGGCCAACATCACGCCCGAGACGCTGGAGGCGAAGATGCTGCAGGATGCCGATCGGCTGGATGCGATCGGCATGGTGGGCGCAGCACGCTGCTTTTATATCGCCGGGCGCATGGGCTCCGGCCTCTACGACCCGGCCGATCCGCTCGCCAGGCATCGCCCGCTTGACGACAAGGCGTTTGCGATCGACCACTTCGAGGTGAAACTGTTCAAGCTCGCCGACGGTTTTCAGACCTCGGCCGGGCGTGCCTTCGCCACCGAGCGGCACGAGCGGCTGAGGCAGGTCCTCGACCTCTTCATCGACGAGATCTGAAGGAGAAACCATGCGGATCACCGAACTCAACTTCTATCCCCTGAAGAGCGGCCGCGGCATCGCCCTGACGGAGGCGGAGATCATGGCATCGGGCATTCCCGGCGACCGGGAGATGATGGTCGTCGATCCGACCGGCATGTTCATCACCCAGCGGGAATTGCAGCCGCTCGCCAGGCTGGAGGTCTATCCGGAAACGGATTCCGTGCGCTTCGCGATGGAGGGGCAAGGCGAGATCCGCGTCGCCCGGCCGCCGGCGGACCGGCGCATGGAGACGGTCGTCTGGAAATCGAGCGTCAACGCGGCGCTTGCCGACGATGCGGCCAATGCGGTACTGTCGGAATGGCTCGGCCGCGACATCCGGCTGGTGTTCTTCGACGAGCAGGCCCGCCGCGTCGCAAGCCCGGAATGGGCGGGCGACGCGTCGCCGGTGACCTTTGCGGACGGTTATCAGGTGTTGGTGACGACGACGGGATCGCTTGCGGCGCTCAATGCGGACATGGCGGCCAAGGGCGAAGGCGCGATCGGCATGGAGCGGTTCCGGCCGAATATCGTGCTCGACCACAACGAGGCCTGGGCCGAGGACGGCTGGACCGGCATCGAGATCGCCGGCATCCGCTTCGATTTCGTCAAACCCTGCGCCCGCTGCATCATGACCACGCAGGACCAGCAGACCGGCTCGCGCGACGTGCCGGACCCGATCCCCGCCATGGGCCGCATCCGCATGTCCGCCGACCGGCGCGTGCCCGGCCCGCTGTTCGGCTGGAACGCCGTGCCGCGCGGCACCGGGCATATCAAGATCGGCGATATCGCGACGGTGGTTGCCGAGCGGGCGGAGGCCTGGGCGATCAAGCGGCGGGCTTGAGCGGCTGACGGAAATTGGTTCGCGGCGAAGGCTCTGGATATGATTGCCGAGGGGTTGCCCCTCATCCGCCTGCCGGCACCTTCTCCCCGTTTTGACGGGGAGAAGGACTTTGCCGCGCCGTCTCCGGTCCCCCTCGCCCCGCATGCGGGGAGAGGGTCGCCGAGCGTCGCGGAGGCGAGGTGAGGGGCCGCCTCCCCAGAGATCACTTGAGGAGATCACTCCGCCGGATTGAGCGCTACACCACCCGGCACCGCCTCCCGCTCCGGCCTGTTCAACAAACCATAACCGATGAGCATGGTGGTGAACGCCAGCGCTCCGCCGGCCACCGCGACCCAGAAGCCGTTGGAGGCGCCGTAGGCATCGATCGTCCAGCCGGCGAGCGAGGAGCCTGCGGCAAAGCCGATGCTCATGCCGGTCATGGCATAGGTGATGCCTTCGGTGACCTGCGAGGACGGGACGATGCGCTCGATCAGGGTCATGGCGCTGATGAAGGTCGGCGAGATCGCGGCGCCGGCGAGGAAGATCACCGCCGTCAGGCCCCAGAGGCTATCGACGAAGGGCATGGGCAGCGTTGTGACGGCGGCGACGAGGCTTGCGAAGAGCAGCCGGCGGGCCAGCGACGACTTGAATTTGAGGGCGCCGAAGACGATGCCGACCACGAAGGAACCGGCGGCATAGGCCGACAGGATGTAGGTGGCGGCTCCCTTGTTGCCCAGCGCTTCCGAGAAGGCGACGACCGAGACTTCCGCCGTGCCGAAGATGACGCCCATGCCGGCGCAGAGCACGACCAGGAACCACATGGGCAAAAGCCGCATGACCGAACCGCCGCCCCGCACGCGGTGCGGATCGACCTTCGGTTCGGTCGATTTCTGGACGACGAACAGCGCCGTGCCGACCGCCAGGAAGGCGGCCGAGGCAAGCACGCCGGCTTCCGGGAACAGCCCCACGCTCAAACCGATACCGAAGACCGGGCCGCAGATATAAACGAGGCTCGTCGATGACAGATTCAAAGGCGAAGGCGGTATGCAGTTCCGGCCGGTCGCGGTAGATCTCCGACCAGCGGGCGCGCACCAGCGCCATCATGCTCGGCATCAGCCCGGCGACGAGCGCGAAGGCAAACAGCGTCCAGATCGGCCAGCGCATCCAGGCAGCAGTGGCAAGCCCGATCAGCGCGAAAAAGGTGACGAAGGTGGTCGGCACCAGCACCGCCGACTGGCCCCTGTCATCCACCCAGCGCGACACCTGCGGGGAGATGAAGGCATTGGCGAGCGCGAACGTGGCGGAGACGGCGCCGGCCAGCCAATATTCGCCATGCGTCTGGGAAAGCATGGCGACGAGACCGATCGTCGTCATCGGCAGCGGCAACCGCGCCACGAAAGCGGCGGCGGAAAAACCTTTGGTACCCGGCCTTGCGAATATTTCGCGATAGGGATTGGGCATAACCTGCTCCTTGGGTTATCTTGAATGAGAACTTACATACGCTGCGTATGCAAGCTAAATAGTCACATACGTCACGCATGTCAATTTACATACGGTGCGTATGCAAATAATTCCGGAGTCCGCATGGCTGAGAACATGGCCGACAAGATCGTCACCAAGGTGGCCGCCGAGAGCGCGCCAAAGGGAGCCCCGAAGCCGCGCAAGGAAATGATCGCCGAAACGCGGGCCAAGCTGATCGCCGCCGCACGGCAGGCATTTGCGCGCCAAGGGTATGCCGAGGCCTCGATGGACGATTTCACCGCCGGCGCCGGGCTGACGCGCGGGGCGCTCTACCACCATTTCGGCGACAAGAAGGGCCTGCTTCTGGCGGTGATCATGCAGATCGACGCGGAAATGTCCGACCGGCTCTGCGAGATTTCAGCCAGGGCGGAAACCCCTGGCGCGGCTTCGTCGATGAATGCGTCGCCTATATCGAAATGTCGCTGGAGCCGGAAATCCAGCGCATCATGCTGCTCGACGGCCCCGCCGTGCTCGGCGATCCGTCGCAATGGCCGAACCAGAGCGCCTGCATCCGCACCAGCACCAGAAGCCTGCAGACCCTGATGGACCAGGGCACGATCCGCCCCGCCGACGCCGAAGCCACCGCCCGCCTCATCAACGGCGCCACCTTGAGCGCAGCACTGTGGATCGCCAGTGCGGAGGACCCGGAGGCGGTGTCAAAGAAGGCGGTGGAGGCGTTTTTGACGCTGGTTTCGGGGTTGTTGGTGGAGGGGTGAGTGGGGCTGGTCTGCTATAACTCAATACGACTTCCGGTTCCGTTCAGACGGTCGTATGAGACATGCGTCCGCCTTCGCCCCAGAGCAGACAACCTTCCTGTAGTCGGGCTACGGCTGCTTACGGGGTTAACGGGTACCACGACAGTCGCGAAACATGCTCAAACGATATATTGGATACGTATGTGTAATCCGGCACCGGTAACGCCGCAGCGTGCATAGAAGTTAATTGTTGTCACCCTTGGCCGAACAGGATCTCATCAATCCTACAGGCCGCTCTGTATATCGCACTTCGGACAGCCGCCCCTTCTGCTGTCTTGTCCAGCATATCAAGCACGATCAGCTTCAAAGCTTCCGCTTCTACAGCGCCATCAGGGAGACCCATGATGGCATTGCTCAGAATCATGTTTTCAGCGGCATTCCCCGACACAGCTTCTCCGCCCGCGAGCAATCGCTGAAGTAGCGCAGCCGGCTTACCGGGATGGATTTTGAAGGCAGTTTCGTTCTTCCGTAGCCGATGAACCACAGAATCGCGGCTCGATGGATGCGTGGCGACCTGAGATCGAAGGTCCTCAACCAAGTCGTCGATCGCGATCTGCGTTTTTCTCGCGTAGTACCAGATCGGCAACCATTTGCGTTGGCAATGCGCTTGCGCATGGATGTACTGCAACGGCTCGGCGACCGTCTCCCCTTGAGAAAATTGCGGACCACGGCGTCAGGCGTGACAGCATCTCTTATTACGCGAGCTTTCTCCCTTTGCTCCCTGTCTATCGGCTGAACATCGCCGACGAGTCGAAGCGCCGGCGCACCCTTGACCTCGCTAAAATCGCCTTCTCGAATGAACTGGAGCTGCGGCAGCAAATTCTTATCGATGAGGAAGGCGCCGGCGTTGCCCTTAACTTCACCAGTCTCCATGTCCAACGTTGCTTGTGAGCCAGTCGCCACACCCATCATCCGCCTTGAAAATTCGGCCACGGCACGCTGCTCGCGTACGGCGATTATCTGCCTTAATTCACCAGGCTTGATTGTCCGCGTCTCCCCGACGTAACGGAAGTAGATGCAGCCTTCTTTCACGTCCTGCCCCATCATTTTAAGGGCCATGACAGGTACATTGGCGTGCGGCTCGACCGACAGCATACCTACCTTCTTCCCATCAAGGACTATGGCCGACTTAGTAATGTGGGGGACTGGGTCGAGTGCGCTTGCCAATATCCGATTGATGGCGGCCGGATCGGTATTATCGAATTGATCATCGGCCAGACCTTCAACGGATAAAGTACCATCCTGAACACCGAAAAGAATCATGCCGCCCTTGTTGTTGGCCATGCCAGCGATAGCCTTTACCACTTCAGCGAAGCGATTTTCGGGGTAACGCGAAAAGCGCGTTTGCACTCGATTCGGTCGGTTTCGCCTCCGATGAGACGAAAGCCCCCGAGGTCATCGGGTTCAAACATGGAAGTGATGTCAGTAGAAACTGGACCGCTCGGTTTCGCGTGCGTCCCAGATCGTTGTCTAAAACCCTCTAAGAACCGATCCAAAGCGTTATCATCGGCGACGGCTACAGCGCCTCCATATTTTCCGCTTTTTATCTGTGCGATGCGGCCAGTACTAATTAGCCGATCCTGATGATTAAAATAGAAATGCGCTTCATCATTGCGCATACCTCGTTTGAGCATCGCCTTTATTAGACCGATCTCTTCGTCCGTTATATTCCGCTTGCCCAATTCTTCCCCCTCGCCGTTCTCTAACCGATGCGGTGGGGTGCCTCGAAAATCAAGACATGACGGCGTCTGCACCGGAAGTATTCATGGAAAACCGATGGCCAACTAACAATTCAGGCATGCATTTCTGATCAGGTTCGGGCAACGTCCGCTTATTCACAAATCGGACCGCACGGCACACAAGCTCCTCACCTCCACTCCCCACCCCACGCATGGCAGCTATTCGCAAAAGCAGGTTGTCCGGCCCCTTGCCGAACGGTCACAACGGGGTCATCACCATACGCTCCTGTGATCCTCATGCGCCGGCCGGGTTTTCGGGCGGTTTCCCGAAAGAGACTGCCTTCATGACCCCTCGGTCCACCGGCCTCATCTGCGCCATCGCGGCGGTGACGATCTTTTCGCTGCAGGACGGGATTTCCAAACATCTGGGCAGCGCCTATCCGCCGATCTTCATCACCATGGTCCGCTACTGGGCGTTCGCCGGCTTCGCGTTCGCGCTGGCGGGCCGGTCCTTGGGCGGGGTGAAGGGGGCGGTAAAGGCCAGCCGGCCGTGGCTGCAGATCGGCCGCGGCGCGCTTTTGGCGGTGCAGATCGTCATCTCGATCTTCTCGTTTTCGCGCGTCGGGCTGGCGGCCAGCCACACGATCTTTGCGGCGACGCCGCTGGTGGTCGCCTGTCTTTCGGTACCCTTGCTCGGCGAAAAGGTCGGCTGGCGGCGCTGGACGGCGATCGGCGTCGGCTTCATCGGCATCCTTTTGATCGTCAATCCGCTCAACGCGACCTTCGACACCAAGATCGCCATCCCGATGGTCGCGACGCTGATGTTTGCGCTCTATTCGGTGATGACCCGGCTTGCCAGCCGCACTGACACGTCCGACACCGCCTTTTTCTATACCGGCGTGGTGGGCGCGGTGACGATCACCCTCGTCGGGCCGTTCTACTGGACGCATATCAAGCCTGGCGACTGGCTGTGGATGCTGGTGCTCTGCATCACCGGCATGAGCGGGCATTACCTTTTGATCCGCGCCTTCAACCTGCTCGATGCGGTCGTCGTGCAGCCGATGTCCTATATCCAGTCGGTGCTGGTCTGCCTGATCGGGGTCTTCGTGTTCGGCGAGGTGATGACCGCCAACATGATCCTCGGCTCGGCAATCGTCATCGGCGCCGGGATTTTTACCATCTGGCGGGAAGCCCGGTTGGGCCGCGCCGCCCCGCCGGCGATCGATCCGCCGGGGACGCCGTAAGGGGCGTGGAGCCCTCCCCTTGTGGGGAGGGGTCTTCGCTCCGTATCAAGACCCCTCCCGCCTGCCGGCCACCCTCCCCACAAGGGGAGGGTTAAGACCGCCGCGCCCTCTTCCCTCGTCTGCAACGCCCTGCCCATCGCAAACTGCACGGCATTCGCGACGGCATCACAGCATCAATCCCGGTGATGGATTGATTGAGCAAAAGTTGTTTTAAGAACGGCAGCGCACGCGATATGACTTCTCCTTGTTTTCGAGGAGGAACCGCATGCCCGTGTCCGCATCTCCATCCGCGTCGAGGCCGGCTTCCATGCCGTGGCTGATCATCGTCGCCGGCGCGTTGATCGCCATGCTGACCTTCGGCCCGCGCTCGGCCATGGGTTTCTTCCAGCTTCCGATGCTCCACGATACCGGCTGGGACCGCTCCACCTTCGGGCTTGCGATGGCGATCCAGAACCTCGCCTGGGGCTCGGCCAGCCGCTCTTCGGGGCGCTTGCCGACAAATACGGCACGGGACGCGTCCTCACCGTGTCCGGCGTGCTCTATGCCACCGGCCTCATCGTCATGGCCAATGCCAATGCGCCGATCTGGCTGCATATCGGCGGGGGCGTGCTGATCGGCCTGGCGATTGCCGCCGGCTCGTTCAGCGTCATCCTTTCGGCCTTTGCCCGCAACGTGACGCCGGAGCAGCGCTCGATGGCGTTCGGCATCGGCACGGCCGCCGGCTCGGCCGGCATGTTCCTGTTTGCGCCGCTGAGCCAGGCGCTGATCAGCAATTTCGGCTGGTCCGACAGTCTGGTCTATCTGTCGGTGCTGATGCTGATCGTGCCGCTGCTCGCCTTCCGCTGCGCGGCAATGCAAGCTCGGGAAGCCAGTCCCACAGCCAGTTCCAGCAATCGGTGAGTGCCGCCCTGAAGGAAGCCTTCGGCCATCAGAGCTACCTGCTCCTGACCGCAGGGTTCTTTGTCTGCGGCTTCCAGGTCGCTTTCATCACCGCGCATTTCCCGGCCTATCTCGGGGATATCGGCATCGATGCGCGGTATGCGGTGATCGCCATGGCGCTGATCGGCTTCTTCAACATCATCGGCTCGCTCGGCGCGGGCTTTATCGGCCAGCGCTATTCGAAGCCCTATTTCCTCGCCTATATCTATATCGCCCGGTCGATCGCGGTGACGGCCTTCCTGCTTCTGCCGCAGACGCCGGTCTCGGTGATCGTGTTCGCGATCGTCATGGGGCTGCTCTGGCTTTCCACCGTGCCGCCGACCAACGGGCTCGTCGCCATCATGTTCGGCACCCGCCATCTCGGGCTGCTGGGCGGCCTCGTTTTCCTGTCGCACCAGGTGGGCTCGTTCCTCGGCGTGTGGATGGGCGGGTATCTCTACGACCGTTTCGGCTCCTACGATCCGGTCTGGTGGCTCGGCGTGGCGCTCGGCATCTTTGCCGCGGTCGTGCACTGGCCGATCCAGGAAAAGCCGGTGGAGCGCGGGGTATTGCAGCCGCAGCCGGCCGAGTAAGAGCGCCGGCCGAGCCTTAGCCGGTCCGGCGTTCCGCTTCCTTCGAAAGCGCCTTCAGCGCCGCCTGGACGAAACCGTCGCGGGCGGCGTTTTCCGTCAGGCCCCGCGGTTCGTAGACATGGCGATGCAGGAAATAACCGGTGAGCCTGAAAGCTTCCGCCATGCTGTCGCGGTCGGCGGAAGAGGCGGCGCCCTCGCCCAAAAGCCCGGCAGCGCCAGCATCCGGTCGGCATAGGGCGCGCCGGCATCGCGGGAGACGGCGCGGCCGGTTTTCGGCGAGACGTAGACGAGGTCGTGCCGCCCGCCGGTCGCCGCGCATTCGGTGAGGTCGAGGCCGAAACCGAGGTCGTTCAGCACCGCCAGCTCGAACCGCACGAAAAGCTCGCCGGCATCGGAGGGGTCGTCGAAGGCATCGAGGATGATGTCGAGCGCATCGAAGAGATGCGGATGCGGATCGCGCTCGGGAAGCAGGCGCAGCAGCGCGCCCATGGCCTGGACGCCGTAGACGGCGGTCGCCGTTTCCATCAGCTTTGCGGCGCGCAGCCTGACGGGCTCCAGCTTGAACTCGCCGAGATGTTCGTCGAGTCGCGCGCGCCAGACCGCCTCGACCCGGTTTCCGGCCTGCAGCACCGGCTGCATCGACCGCGAACGGCCGGAGCGGACGAGGCCGAGATGCCTGCCGCGGTCACGGGTCATCAGCTCGGCGATGACGCTCGTCTCGCCGTGGCGCTTCACGCCGATGATGATCGCTTCGTCCTGCCACTGCATGTATCTGTTCAAGCTCCTTCCGAGCCGATTCAACAATAGAGCATAAGCCGTTCGGACTGAATCGGTTTCTGCTTTCGCCGGTCTG
Organism: Neorhizobium sp. EC2-8; assembly: GCA_045291535.1. Lineage (GTDB taxonomy): Bacteria > Pseudomonadota > Alphaproteobacteria > Rhizobiales > Rhizobiaceae > Neorhizobium. The sequence goes on from CP147996.1 coordinate 1,840,877, forward strand.
CGGCAAAGATGCAGGTTCCCATGGGCTTGCCTGGAACAAATCGGCCTCCATTTGGATTCCTGTGCGAATTCGCGACGCCAAATGCGACCGACATCATGCCACCCCTGGGAGCTTCCATGAAACACGCCCTCTTCGCCGCCGCCCTCCTCCTCGCCTCGCCCGCCGCCGCGCAATCGCCGCAGCTCGAACAGGCCTGCATCACGGTCGCCAAAAACTTCCTGCTGGTGCCGTCGCTCAAGACGGGCATCGTCCAGTCCTTCCCCGAACTGGACCCGCCGGGCGCGCGGCTGACCTATTCCACCCGCGAGGATGCCAAGCCGACCGATTTCACCAACGACGTCGAATGCGAGTTCGACAAGCCGGCCCCGCCTTTCCGCCTGCAGCGCTTCTGCATTTCCAAGGCCTGCTACGGGCCCAACGAGCAGGACCAGGACAACCGCCGCCGCTACCTGGAGGTCAAGGCGCTGATGGACCGGCAGAAATGAATCGGGGAACTATTTGCCGAGGACGTTGAGCGCGGAGGTCAGATAACGCGCGGCGAGCATCTGGCGGCGTTTGGTGGCAAGCCAGAGTGCGGCACGGCAATGGGTCTCCAGCGGATCGGCCGCGGCAACCGCCGCGGACTGGATGGTGACGGTGCCGGAATAGATATACGGAACGCCCTCGGCATCGCGCAGGCAGCGGCCGTTCGCCGCGACGTCGATCTGCCGGCCGTCCGGATGAGTGATGCGGTAATTCTCCTGATAGGTGAAACCGGTGAGGATCGCATCGTGGATCGATTTCGCGACCCGTTGCCTGTCACCCTCGTTGATATAGCGGATGACCCTTTCGATGGGGGCGCCGCTCGCCAGTTCCTGGTCCGGAACACCGAATATGGAGGCGATCACCTGATCGCCATACACCTTGTTTTCCGGCACCACCCAACTGTAGAAGCCGACAGAATTGGCATCATCCAAGCCCGTGTCTTCTTCTTCCGACCCGACGTCCGACATTCGCGACTCTCCGTGCCTTCCGCAGCCAAATTGGATCTTCGCCGCTACGTTAGCAAGTCCTTATAATTATGGATAAAAATAGTTAACCGAGACAGTTCGTCCACAGGTAGCGCCGGAAGCCCGGCCGCCACCATGCGGCGGCGGCGATGTCGCAAGCCAACGTCGCGCGTCACCCCGCGTCAGCTATCGGTGGACTGGATTTGTGGCTCCCGGGGCTCAGGACTTCGGGAATTCCAGGCCCATTTCGCGAAAACGCTCGGGGTCGTCGCCCCAGTTCTCACGGACCTTGACGAACAGGAAGAGATGCACCGGCTGTTCGAGGATTTCGGAGAGCTCCTTGCGGGACGCGGTGGAGATCGCCTTGATGGCGTCGCCGTTCTTGCCGAGCGCGATCTTCTTCTGGCTGTCGCGCTCCACATAGATGACCTGTTCGATCCTGACTGAACCGTCCTTGCGCTCCTCCCACTTCTCCGTCTCGACATGGGAGGCATAGGGAAGTTCCTGGTGGAGGCGCAGGAAGAGCTTTTCGCGGGTGATCTCGGCGGCAAGCTGGCGCATCGGCAGGTCGGAGATCTGGTCCTCCGGATAATACCAGGGACCTTCGGGCAGCTTGTCGGCCAGATAATCCATCAGGTCCTCGCAGCCGGAACCGGTGGTCGCCGACACCATGAAGGTGCGCTCGAACGGCACTGCTTCATTGGCGGCGGCGGCGAGCTTCAGCAGATCCTCGTGGCGGACGCGGTCGATCTTGTTCAAGACCAGGATCCTCGGCTGATGGACTTCCTTCAGGCCCTCGAGGATCGCCTCGGCATCGCCGCGGATGCCGCGTTCGCTGTCGATCAGCAGCAGGATCAGGTCGGCATCCTTGGCGCCGCCCCAGGCGGACGTCACCATGGCGCGGTCGAGCCGGCGGCGCGGCTTGAAGATGCCGGGCGTATCCATGAAGACGATCTGGGCGTTGTTATGGATGGCGATGCCGCGCACGATGGCGCGCGTCGTCTGCACCTTGTGGCTGACGATCGACACCTTGGCGCCGACAAGCCGGTTGAGCAGCGTCGATTTGCCGGCATTGGTCGGGCCGATCAGCGCCACGAAACCGGAATGGGTCGGGCCGGCATTGGTCGGGCCGGTTTCGTTCTCGTCGCCGGTGATGTTGTCGTTTTCGGTCATAGTGTCCAATTCATTGTTCGGCAGAGGGTTTCTGCCACACGCCTTCGCGTTCGAGCATCCTGGTGGCGGCCACCTGTTCGGCGGCGCGCTTGGAGCGGTCCTCACCGGTCTCCGGCGCCACGCCCGTGACCTCGACGGTCACCGTAAACCGCGGATCATGATCCGGGCCGGAGCGTTCGTCCACCCGGTAGGCGGGCGTCAGGCCGAATTTCGCATGCGCCCATTCCTGCAGCTCGGTCTTGGCATCGCGCCGCGCACCGTCGGCGCGGGTGGCGCGGCCTTCCCAGTAGCGCAGAATGAAGCCGCGGGCGGCTTCCAGCCCCCATCGAGATAGAGCGCGGCGATCAGGCTTTCCACCACGTCGGCGCGCACGTTCATCATCCGCTTGCCGGTCAGCTTCTTGACGTCGGCGCCAGTGCGGATGAAGCGGTGCAGCTCCAGTTCGTCGGCCACCAGCGCGCAGCTATCGGCGCTGACAAGCTGGTTCAGACGCACCGAAAGCTCGCCTTCGGCGGCGGTGCGGAACGTCTTGAACAGGAGTTCGGCGACGCAGAGGCCGAGCACCCGGTCGCCCAGAAACTCCAGCCGTTCGTAATTGGCACTCTTGGCCGACCCGGTGCTCGCATGGGTGAGTGCCCGGTCGAGCCACTGCTTGTCGGCGAATTCATGACCGATGGCTTTTTCAAGCTGGCCGCGTTCCTCCACCGAAAGCGCCCTTGACTTCATCACCGAACGACCTTGAAAATCCGATCCCAGCGCATGTTGGTCGGCCATTTCCAGATCTCGCGGAACGAGGTGTCGTTGCCGAGCGAGAAGAAGATGACGCTGGCGCGGCCGACCAGGTTTTCGGCGGGCACGTAACCAACGTCGAAACGGCTGTCCAGCGAGTTGTCGCGGTTGTCGCCCATGAAGAAATAATGGCCGGCCGGAACCACGAATTCCTGGGTGTTGTCGCCGCGCGAGACCGGCGAATGGTCGAGCGTGTCATAGGTGACGCCGTTATCGAGCGTTTCGCGGAAGACCGGCACGTCGGTGCCCGGATCGAGGCTATAATCGGAGGTGAAGGTGCCGTCGCCCTGCTTGGGCACCGGCTTGCCATTGAGCAGCAGCACACCGTTGGTAACCTGGACGCGGTCGCCCGGCAGGCCGATCAGACGCTTGATATAGTCGATATCCGGATGGCTCGGCAGGCGGAAGACGATGACGTCGCCACGCTTCGGCTCGTTGAATTCCAGAACACGGCCGGAGAACAGGTCGGGCGAGAACGGCAGCGAGTATTTCGAATAACCGTAAGCGAACTTGTTGACGAAGATATAGTCGCCGACGAGCAGGGTCGGCATCATCGAGCCGGACGGGATGGTGAAGGGCTGGAAGAGCACCGTACGGATCACCATCGCCAGCAGCAAGGCCTGGATGATGACCTTGATGTTTTCCCAGAGGCTGTTCTGCGACTTCGTCTCGGCTTTATCGGACACGTTTGACGTCTTTCTGTTCGGCTCGGCTGTTTCCGGCGGTTTTGCGTTCTCTAAACCCTTCGCAAAGCGGCGGCAATGGTCGATTAGGCCTCGGGCCGGGCTTCGATCACCACAAAGGCCTGCGCGTAAGGGTATTCGTCGGTGATCGTGATGTGAATAACCGCTTCGTGACCGGCCGGCATCATGCTCGCGAGGCGCTCGGCAGCGCCATTGGTGAGCACCATGGTCGGCCGTCCGCCGGGCAGATTGACGACGCCCATGTCCTTCCAGAACACGCCGTGCGCTATGCCCGTGCCGAGCGCCTTGGAACAGGCCTCCTTGGCGGCGAAACGCTTGGCGTAGGAGGCGGCGCGGTTCTGGCGGCGATCGGATTTCGTCCGCTCGATCTCGGTGAAACAGCGGTGGGTGAAACGCTCGCCGAACCGTTCGATGGATTTCTCCACGCGTCTTATATCGATGAGGTCGCTGCCCATGCCGATGATCATGAAATCTTCCTTGCGGCGCCCGGCCGCTTCCCGTCAGTCTTTATACTGACTTGAGGACTCCGGCCCGCGCCGTCAAGCGTTCCAGCCGCCGGTTGCGGAAACTGCGCACGCCCAGATAGGTCACGGCGTAGAAAACCAGACCGCAGACTATGCCCGGCGGAATGGAGCCGATCAACATCGGCTCGAGGATCGGCCGCCAGAGCTGCGAGAAATCGAGATGGTGGAAAAGCCTGCCGAGATCGAGATGGTCGTGGCCTGAGGCCTCGTTGCCGAGCATCGTCTCGCCGATCTTCCAGGTGAGCGGCCAGATGATCGGGCAGGTGATCGGGTTGGCAAAGGTGGTGCCGAGCGCGGCGGCGATCATGCTGCCGCCGAACAGATAGGCGAGCGGGATCGCAAACAGGATGTGGAGGCCGAGGAAGGGCGTCCAGGCGCTGACCACGCCGATCGCAAGACCTGCCGCGACAGCATGCGGCGAACCGCCGATGCGCATGACCTTCAGGCGATAATAATCGAGAACGCGGCGGAAGCCCTTGGGAGGCAGGACGGCCCGGCGCAGTCTTTCACGAAATGCAAGCGGTGTACGGCGGCGAAACGGCATTGAGTGCGCATCTGGTTCGGCAGCGGGATCAGCATCCGACGGCTGCAGGAATCTTCAGTCCAACAGGCTCTAGCCCAAGCCGAAGATGATGGCGAAAATTGGCCCATCTCGCATAAGACAGGGTTTTCGCGGAGGTGATCGGGTCTTCGGCCGCATCAAGGCAGCACGCGAAGACCTGCATCTGCCGCGCGGCTATTTCCGCGCGAACGGGTGGCTGGTCGGAGCTTGTCGTTCAGAAACCCGACTTGCGGAACAAGCCGCGGTCAACCTGGCGCATGCGGTATTCGAGGTCGATGCGGTCGTTGGCTTCGTTCAGATAAGCAACTTCGCGGTCCTGGGTGGTGGGGACGCGGAAAGCGCGGGCGAGCTTGCGTACAGAGTTAAACATAATTGTCTTCCTTATCTTCATATTGCACTGCAGCAATATAGGATGGGATTCTGGCCTTTACCAACGCCGCAACCGATGGTCAGCCCTGCGTGGGAAGCATGGCGGGTTAACCGGATGGGCAGAAAATGGGCGGGCGAGATGAAACCGCAGGCACAATGCTTCGTCATTTAGCGTGAATCGAGAAAACTCTATCGGCATATTGGTGTCTTTCGCTGTCTGCTTTTCCTTGGCTAAATCTCCATTGGGCTCGGCGGGCGTGATGGGCGACGGAAATCAGGGAGGATGCCATGGATGATCAGAAGGTTTCGGTGAAGGAGATACGCCAGAACGAGAACCGTTTCCTGAGCTCCGACATCTTTGAATCAGGGCAATATGTCTTCCCCGCCGCAATGGCGAGGGTGCCCTTCGGGAAGAGGCCCGCGACATTCCCGTCTATCACCGCTGCGACGTGCTGGTGGTGGGTGGGGGACCGTCCGGGACCGCCGCTGCACTTGCCGCAGCCAGAACCGGGGCCGAGGTCGTGGTGCTGGAGCGCTACAACCATCTCGGCGGCCTGTCCACGGGCGGCGTGGTGATCTGGATCGACCGGATGACCGACTGGCAGGGACGGCAGGTCATTCGCGGATTTGCCGAGGAGGTTCTCGGCCGGCTGCCGCCTGAAGCCGTCGCCGGGCCGGACCGGAGCCTCTGGGGCGTGCAGGACGCGGAGCTTGCGAAATACTGGCGGCTGCGCACCTCCGCCTTCCACGGCATCGTCACCTGGGCGCCGACCATCGATCCCGAGCGGCTGAAGCTGCTCTCGCAGGAAATGTTGATCGAGGCGGGTGTCAGGATCGTCTTCCATTCCTGGGCCGCGACACCGGTGGTGGAGGATGGCGCGGTCAAGGGCGTCATCTTCGAAAGCAAGGAAGGCCGCCAGGGGATCATGGCCAAGGTCGTGGTGGACTGCACCGGCGACGGCGACGTTTTGCGCGCGCAGGCGCGAGTTTCGAGGCCGATATCGAGGAAGGCGACGTGCACCACTCGATGAATACCGGCTTCATGCTGGGCGGCGTCGATATGGAGACATGGCTGAATTTCCGGGCGACCCAGGAGCAGGCATTTGCGGACTTCAACGCGCTCGGCCGCGAGGCGCTTGGTTTCTTCCAGACGCCCTACGTCTCCTGGCGCAACGACATCGCACTGTTCCTCGGGCCGCGGCAATCGGGCCTTTCGGCGCTCAATGTGGATGACATGACCGAGGTCGAAATCCGCTCGCACCGGTTCATGCAGTCGCATTGCGAATTCTTCCGAAAGCATGCCCCGGGGTTCAAGGATGCCTATATGCTGCTCAGCGCGCCGCAGCTCGGCGTCCGGCACACACGACGGCTGGCGGGGGTCGGACGGATCGAGCGCAGCCAGTGGCCCGAGGGCAAGGTGCTGCCGGACGAGATCGGCGTCAGCCCCTCGGTCTCGCCGAAATTTCCGGTGATCTCCGTGCCTTACGGCGCGCTGGTGCCGGCCAGGCTGAACGGATTGCTGGCCGCAGGACGGCATATCTCGTGCGATGCCAACAGTCACGGTTTCATGCGCGAAATCCCGCAATGCTGGCTGACGGGCCAGGCCGCGGGTGCCGCGGCGGGTATCGCTGCCAATCGCGGCGTGGCGCCGCGGGATGTGGATATCGCCGAGCTGCAGGCGACGCTGCGGGCGCAGGGGGCGTTTGTGCGCGATGCGAGCGAGGCTCGTCCCGTGGAGGACAAGGCCGAGACGGTGTCGGGCTGATTGTTAAGCAGGCGGTGCGGCAGGCTCCCATCTCCCCCTTGCGGGGAGATGTCGCCAGAGGCGACAGAGGGGATTGTGCCGCATATTCCATGAGCCGTTGGAGTTCGCTGAACCATCCCCTCTGTCAGCTCTGCTGACATCTCCCCGCAAGGGGGAGAAGGAGATTGCAGCACCCCGCTCTCAGTCATACACCCGCTTCACATTCGCGACGCAGTCGAGATCCTTCATCTGACTCAACAGCTGGTTCAGCTGCCTCAGATCCCAGACTTCAACTTCCATGGTGATCTCGGAGAAATCGGCAGCGCGGTTGCTGCCCATTGTGAGCGTGCGGATGTTGACGTCGAGATGGGCGATCGTCTGGGTGACGGTTGCGAGCGTGCCGGGCTCGTTCAGCGTGTTGACCTCGATGCGGGCGAGGAAGCGGGACTTGTTGGCCTCGTCGAGATCCCAGCGCACATCGATCCAGCGTTCCGGCTGGTCGTCGAACCGCTGAAGGGCGGACGCCTGGATCGGATAGATGGTGATGCCCGTGTCCTTTTCCATGATGCCGACGATGCGGTCGCCCGGCACGGCGCCGCTCGGCGCGAAACGCACCTGGAGATTGCCCGACAGGCCGCGGATCGGCAGCGGATCGGGGCCGGCCTCGATTTCCTCGGGCGAGACGCGCCGCTGGTTCGGCAGCTTGAAGATCATGCCCGAGGCACTGCGCATGTTGAACCAGCCGTCGTCGGCCGCCGGCTTCACGGTGACCCGCTCGTCCTTGTAATCCGGGAAAACGGCGCGTAGCACGTCGAGCGAGGAGAGTTCGCCGCGCCCGACGGCGGCGATCGCATCCTCGACATCCTTGTGGGCGAGACGATGCAGCGCCGGTTTGAGCGTATCGCGGGCAAACACCTTGCCGGCGCGCTCGAACGTGCGCTCCAGGATACGGTGGCCGAGGCCGGCATATTGTTTGCGGATCGCCATGCGGGTGGCGCGACGGATCGCCGAGCGCGCCTTGCCCGTCACGACGATTTCTTCCCAGGCCGCGGGCGGCACCTGAACGCCGGAACGGATGATTTCCACCTCGTCGCCGTTGTTGAGACGGGTGACGAGCGGCATGATGCGGCCGTTGATCTTGGCGCCGACCGTCGTGTTGCCGATCGTGGTGTGGACCGCATAGGCGAAATCGATCGGGGTGGCGCCGCGCGGCAGCGCGATCAGCTTGCCCTTCGGCGTAAAACAGAAGACCTGGTCCTGGAACAGCTCGAGCTTGGTATGCTCCAGAAATTCTTCCGGATTGTCGCCTTCGGCCAGCGATTCGATCGTATGCCGCAGCCAGGAATAGGCGTTGGATTCCTTCGGCAGCAGCTCCCCGCCCCTGCCATCCTTGTAGAGCGCGTGCGCGGCGATCCCGTATTCGGCGATTTCCTGCATCAGCTGCGTGCGGATCTGCAGCTCGATGCGCTGGCGGGACGGGCCGACGATGGTGGTGTGGATGGAGCGGTAGTCGTTCTGCTTCGGGTTGGAGATATAGTCCTTGAACCGGCCCGGCACGACGCGCCAGCGGGTGTGGACGATGCCGAGCGCGCGGTAACAGGACGGGATGTCGCCGACGATGATGCGAAAACCGTAGACGTCCGAAAGCTGCTCGAAGGAGAGCGACTTCGACTGCATCTTGCGGAATACAGAATAGGGCTTCTTCTGACGGCCCTTGACGAACGGGTCCTTGAGGCCGTTGGCGATCAGGAGTTCGCGCAGCTCGTCCTCGATCTTCTTGATCAGGCCCTCGTTGCGGGCTTCGAGATCGGCAAGCCTCTGGGTAACGGTGTCATAGGCTTCCGGGTTCATGTAGCGGAAGGACAGTTCCTCCAGGCTCGTCGCGCATGTCCTGCATGCCCATGCGGCCGGCGAGCGGCGCATAGATATCCATCGTCTCTTCGGAAATGCGCGCCTTCTGCTCGGCCTTCATGTGCTCCAGCGTGCGCATGTTGTGCAGGCGGTCGGCGAGCTTGACGAGCAGGACGCGCACGTCGTCGGAAATGGCGAGCAGCAGCTTGCGCAGGTTTTCAGCCTGCTTGGCCTTCTTGGACACGAGGTCGAGGCGCTTCAGCTTGGTGAGGCCCTCGACCAGGCGGCCGATATCCTCACCGAACAGCTCATCGATCTCGGCGCGGGTGGCGGTGGTATCCTCGATCGTATCGTGCAGCAGCGCAACCGCGATCGTCGATTCGTCGAGATGCATGTCGGTGAGGATGGCGGCGACTTCCAGCGGGTGCGAAATATAGGGGTCGCCGCTGGCGCGCTTCTGCTGCCCATGCTTCTGCATGGCATAGACATAAGCTTTGTTGAGCAGAGCTTCGTTGGCTTCGGGCTTGTATTTCTGGACCCGCTCCACGAGCTCGTATTGCCGCATCATCCTGAAAAATGTCCTCGATACCGCTTCAGTGCCTGCGAATGGGCACCGGACGAAAAGAAAATGGCGCGCCAACCGCGAAGGTTGGCGCCGCCATCATAAAACATTCAAGCAGATTAGGGCGAGAGAATGAACGAAAACTTGCTAAGCGAATGTTTCGCTTAGTAATCGTCACTCTTTTCCGGCGGTACGAGACCTTCGATGCCGGCAAGCAGTTCTTCTTCGGACATCTGGTCGAAGGTGACGGTTTCCGGAGCGTCGTCTTCCTCGTCGCGATCCGAAGCGACGGCAACGCCGCCGGCAGCGATCAGCGAAGCCGGATCGGGCTCGGGCTCGTCCACTTCGACATGCTTCTGCAGCGAATGGATAAGGTCTTCCTTGAGGTCGTCCGGGAAAGCGTCTCGTCGGCGATTTCGCGCAGCGCCACGACCGGGTTCTTGTCATTGTCGCGGTCGATGGTGATCGAAGCGCCCTGCGAGATCTGGCGGGCGCGATGGCTCGCGAGCAGGACCAGTTCGAACCGGTTGTCGACTTTGTCAATGCAATCTTCTACTGTGACACGAGCCATTGCCTGTCCTTTGATCGGTGATTTTCGGAATTGATACGCCCGATACAGGCATTGTGCGGCAAATTCAAGTTTTTCCTGATAATTGACTTTTGATAGGTCGCGCCACGTCTTCTGGGGGCACCGGCGAAATTCAACCTCAAGCTGCTTGGATTATTGAGAATCGTGCCATAAATGACAGTTATATGAATAGTTCGTAATGTAGTGGATTATTCCGGAGATTTGGTTCGGCTTATATTGACCAGATCTCCACCTGCAAAGCAGGTTCATAAGAAAAGGGGATGGAGACCATATGTTTGACCCAAGGGAGAAGATTGCTCTCTTCATAGACGGCGCAAATCTTTACGCTGCTTCCAAGAGCCTCGGTTTCGACATCGATTACCGGAAATTGCTCAAGGCCTTTCAGAAGCGCGGCTATCTTCTACGCGCATATTACTATACGGCGCTGATCGAGGATCAGGAATACTCTTCGATCCGGCCGCTGATCGACTGGCTCGACTACAACGGGTACAAGGTCGTCACAAAGCCCGCCAAGGAATTTACCGACTCGATGGGCCGCCGCAAGATCAAGGGCAATATGGACATCGAGCTTGCGATCGATGCCATGGAACAGTCGGAAACCGTCGATCATCTCGTGCTGTTTTCCGGTGACGGCGATTTCACCACGCTCGTGGAAGCGCTGCAGCGCAAGGGCCGAAAGGTCTCCGTGGTTTCGACCATGGCCACCCAGCCGCCGATGATCGCCGACGACCTGCGCCGCCAGGCAGACCACTTCATCGATCTCGTATCGCTGAAGGCCGAAGTTGGCCGCGACCCCTCCGAGCGCCCCGTGCGTCCGGCAGAACCGAGCGAAACCGCCGATCTCTGATCCAGGCGGCATCCGGGATATCAAAAGAACAATAGGCGCCCGTTTTTCGGCGGCGCCTTTTCTCGTTCCGGGCTAAAAAGATGCATGCTTTTCGAACGCCCTTCCGACGACGCCCTTTATGATGCCCTGGTCGCCCGCGATGCCTCCTATGAGGGTTTCGCCTGGGCGGCGGTGAGGACGACCGGCATTTTCTGCCGCCTCACCTGCCCGGCTCGCAAGCCGAAGCGCGAAAACACCAGTTTCTTCGGGACCATCGCCGAATGCCTGGAGGCCGGCTTCCGGCCCTGCAGCCGCTGCCGGCCGATGCTGAAGCTCGGCGAGGCAGACCCGATGGTGACGCGCCTGCTGACGGCGCTCGACGCAGAACCCTTCCGCCGCTGGAGCGAAGAAGATGTCGTTTCGCTCAGTATCGACCCTTCGACCGCGCGGCGCGCCTTCAAGCGGCAGTTCGGCATGAGCTTTCTCGAAATCGCCAGATTGCGGCGGATGGGCAAGGCAGCCGAGACGCTGAAGGAAGGGGCGAGCGTTCTCGATGCGCAGCTCGACGCCGGGTACGAATCCGGCAGCGGTTTTCGCAGCGCCGTCACCCGGCTGTTCGGTGCGGCTCCCGCCCATCTGCGGACCAAAACCCTGCTCAGGGCAGACTGGATCGAAACGCCGATCGGGCCGATGATGGCGATCGCCGACCACCACTCTCTGTACCTCCTCGAATTCGCAGAACGCAAGGCGCTGCCGGCGGAAATCAAGAAACTGCAAAAATTTACCGGCAGCGGCATCGTGATGGGAAGGCACCCGCCCATCGATGAGATCGAGGCAGAGCTGAAGGCCTATTTCGCCGGCGAGGACCGCGGGTTCAAAACGCGGCTGGCGGGGCACGGCTCACCCTTCCAGCGACAGGTCTGGGAGGCGCTGCGGGCAATACCGGTCGGAGTGTCGCGCCATTACGGTTCGCTGGCGGCGGAGCTTAACCTGCCTTCTTCCACCCGCGCTGTGGCGGGCGCCAATGGCGCCAACCAGATCGCCATCGTCATCCCCTGCCACCGCCTGATCGGGGCGGACGGCAGCCTGACCGGCTATGGCGGCGGACTGTGGCGCAAGCGCTGGCTGCTGGAGCATGAGCGGCGGATGGTGGTGAGGATGGGTTAGGGTAAGTGCCCCAGCATACCCCCTCTGCCCTGCCGGGCATCTCCCCCACAAGGAGGGAGATTACAAGTGGCATGACCGCCGCTTCCAAAGCAACACAGCTAAGGATGAGACATCGGATAGAAAGCAGTGAGCACGCAGCTAGCCAATCTCCCCCTTGTGGGGGAGATGCCCGGCAGGGCAGAGGGGTGGCGCCACCCGCCAATCACACAGATGCCGGCTCGCTGAGTTGAAGCCCCGATTGCGACTGCCGTCTCGCCTTCCTTGCCCGAAAAATCGCTTCGACCACCAGCGACAACGGCAACCCGATGAAGAACGGGATGAAGAAATAGATCACCCGAAACGCAACCAGCGAGCCGATCGAGGCCTGATCGCCCATCACGTGCCTGACGGTCGCCTCCAGCACGCCGAGCCCGCCCGGCGCATGGGTGATCAATATGGCGAGGTTCGCCAGCACGAAGGCGGTGGCGGCTTTCAGATAACTGACATCCGCGCTGGCGGCCATGACCTCACGAAGACAAGCCGATACGAGCGCAAAATTGATCGTGCCGATCACCACCTGGGCGATGGCGATCTTCAGGGTCGGCATTTCGAAGGTCCAGGAGCGGATTTTCAGCGGCGTTCGCACGAAGGCGGCGAGCGCCAGGTAACCGGCTGTTGCGGCAAGGCAGGCAAAACCGATCGCGATGACCACGGCATTGCTCAAACCGAGAACTGAGGCGGCATCCCCGGGATTGATGACCATAACGATGCCCGACAGCATGGCCATGCCGATGCCGACGGTGACGCCCGAGAGCAGTACGATCTTCGCCACATCCTCGGTACTCATGCCCCAATGCGCATAATAACGGTAGCGCAGTGCGCCGCTGCTGAGGCCCGAAAGCCCAACGCTCTGGCCGATCGAGAGCGCGATGAACGAGGCAAGTCCGATCTTTGGGTAGGCGAGATCGTTCTTCACATAACGCACGCCGGCCCAGTCGAAGCCCGAGAGGCAGACATAGGAACCGAAAGCGAAGAGGAGCGCCATCAACAGATTGAAGGTCGGGATAGCGCGAACGGATTCGATGATGTCGGAGACCAAATATTCGCGAAAGGTGTGATAGAGCAGATAGGCGGCAGCGCCGAAGCCGATCGCCAACATGCCATAGGTCAGGATTTTCTTTCGCGTCATTGTCCCCTTGCCCGCTCGCGCTCTCAGGATGTCACGCAACGGGCTGATGCGCATTTTGTTCCTGGCGCGGTCTTTCACAGCCGCTCGATGATGCGCGAAAAACTGGGGTCGTCGGGGTTGTAGCCACGCGCAGGGCCGGGAAAACCGTTATCGGTCCGGTTCAGCTCGCTGATCTGATCGATATGGAAGAGCCGCCAGCCGACACCGGTACCGGCTATCTGCCAGGCGCTGAGGGCGAGCGCGCCCTCGCCGACATAACCGAGAATGTGCGGCCGCACCCGGCGCGTCATATCCGTGTAGCGGAACTCGATGATCCGACGTCGCTTGATCGCATCGATGATGATATCCGGGTAGCCTGATTTCCGCACGAAAACTCCCTGGTCTCTCGGGCAACGGACGAGAGGTGCAGAAGTTCACATGCCGACCGGCTGGATGGAAACCAATCCGGCAGCAGCGGCTGGGATCGGAAAGATCAGTGCGACTTCAGAAGCCGCGATTTCTGGCGGTTCCAGTCGCGTTCCTTCTCCGTCTCGCGCTTGTCGTGCAGCTTCTTACCCTTGGCGAGCGCGAGTTCGAGCTTGGCGCGGCCCTTTTCGTTGAAATAGATCTTCAACGGCACCAGCGTCATGCCTTCACGGTTGATGCCGGCGCGCAGGCGGTTGATCTCGCGTTTGGAGAGCAGAAGCTTGCGGCGGCGGCGCGGTTCGTGATTGAAACGGTTGGCCTGCAGGTATTCCGGCAGATGCGAATTGATCAGCCAGATTTCGTTACCCTCGTCCGATGCATAGGATTCGGCGATGTTGGCCTTGCCTTCGCGCAGAGACTTGACCTCGGTCCCGGTCAGGACCAGGCCGGCCTCGTAGGTATCCATGATTTCATAGTTGAAGCGGGCCTTGCGGTTCTCCGCGACAATCTTGTTGACCGTGCGCTGGCTGCCTTTGGGGGCCATGGGTGTATTCCGTTCCGCCCTTTATCCGAAAACAAATCCCCGCCCATGGGCAATGAGCGGGGTTACTTGTCTATGTAATGCGGCGGATGCCGAAAGTGAAGCGGTGCGCGCGTCTCAGTTCAACAGCCCCGCATGGCGCAGCGCCGCATCGATCGCCGCTTCGGTTGCCGGCTCCAGCGTCGAGACCAGCGGCGAGCGGACCGTGCGGTTCATGCCGCGGATCCGGCTGAGGCCGTATTTGGCGCCACAGAGCCCGGGTTCCAGGAAGATCGCCTTGTGCAGCGGCATCAGGCGGTCCTGGTATTCGAGCGCCTTGGCATAATCGCCGGCAAGCGTCGCCGCCTGGAATTCGGCACAGAGGCGCGGAGCGACATTGGCCGTCACCGAGATGCAGCCGACGCCGCCATGGGCGTTGAAGCCGAGCGCCGTCGCATCTTCGCCCGAGAGCTGGACGAAATCCTTGCCGCAGGTGATGCGCTGTTCCGAAACGCGCTCGATCTTGCCGGTCGCATCCTTGACGCCGACGATGTTCCTGTGCGCCTTAACGAGGGCGCCCATCGTTTCCGGCGACATGTCGATGACCGACCGCGGCGGGATGTTGTAAATGATGATCGGCAGCTTCGTCGCTTCGGCAATCGCCGAGAAATGCGCGATCAGGCCCTTCTGGGTCGGCTTGTTGTAATAGGGCGTAACGACGAGGACGGCATCGGCACCGGCCTGTTCCGCATGCACGGCAAGCTCGACAGCTTCGCGCGTATTGTTCGAGCCGGCGCCGGCAATCACGGGAACCCGCTTTTTCGCCACTTCGACGCACAGTTCCACGACGCGCCTGTGCTCCTCGTGGCTCAGCGTCGGCGATTCACCGGTGGTGCCGACCGGCACCAGGCCGCTGCTGCCCTCGCCGATCTGCCAATCCACATGCGCGGCAAAAGCCTGTTCATCCACTGCACCATGGGTGGTGAACGGAGTGACCAGGGCGGGCATCGATCCCTTGAACATGCAAAACTCCCAATCGGCAACGTTCATTCTGCTGCCGCAATCCATGACTATGAGGGCATTCAGACGTTTGGATGGGCCACGACGCAGCCGATCGTTTTCCCGAAAGCCTCTCAGGTCGCGCACCATAAAGCGGCGGGAAAGCGACGACAAGCGCAAGTGCCAGGGATTTCATATGGAATCTCATATAAGAAACCGCGCATTTTCATAAACGTGGTAAGCTTTCGTTAATCTGGCTGGCGGCTAATAAGGGGACGACATATTTTCGCGAGTTACCGGATGTACAGGCCTGTTCTGATCCTCGCAGCACTGGGGCTCGGCGCTGCGAGCATGCATGCATTCGCTGCATCGCTTCCCGAGAGCATGGCCCCCTTCCCTATGTGAAGCCGGAGAACCCGGTCGCGATCACCATGCCCGCCGCGATGCCGGCGCCGGACGTGACCGGCACAATCCCGAGGACCGGCCCGCTGGTGGTGGCACCCGAGCTGAAAGCCGGGCTCGACGCGCTGACCGACAACGACATCGTCGCGGCTCTTGCGGTGCGAAACGGTCTCACGGAAGGCTCGCTCGACCGGCATATCCTCACCTGGGCGATCGCAACATCCGGTGCGCCGGGCGTGCCGTCAGGCGAGATCGCAGCAGCCCAGACGGAGCTCAGGGGCTGGCCGGGCCTCAAGGGGCTGCGTGCCAATTCCGAACGCGCTCTCTACCGCGAAAACCCACCCGCATCGACCGTGCTCGCCGCCTTCGGCGTGACCCGGCCGGAAACCACCGAGGGCACGCTTATCCTCGCCCGGGCACTCGCCGCATCCGGCAAGCAAGCCGAGGCTGCCCGCCCGTTGCGGCAGATCTGGCTGTCTGAACCACTCGACAAGCCGACCGAAGACAAGATTCTCGCCGAATTCTCAGGCCTGCTCACCGCCGCCGACCATAAGGCGCGGATGGATTTCCTGATGTACAAGGGGCGTGCGGCGCAGGCCAAGCGCTTTGGCGATCTCGGCAAGGCGCAATCGCTCTACAAGGCCTGGGCCGCCGTGATCGGCAACGCAAAAATGCCGAGGCGCTGCTCATCGGTGTCGATGGCGCGCTGAAGGAAGATGCGGGTTATCTCTTTGCACGCGTCGAATATCTTCGCCGGCAGGACAAATACCGGGAGGCGGCGGACCTTCTGGAAAAAGTGCCGCGCGAAGCCGCCAAGCTGGTCAACCCGACGGAATGGTGGAACGAGCGGCGCATCGTGGCGCGCGGACTTGCCGACCAGGGCGAGTTCGCGCTCGCCTACCGGACCGCCGCCAATTATGTCGCGGCCTCCTCCACCGATGTCGTCGATGCGGAATTCCACGCCGGCTGGTATGCGCTGCGGGCGCTGCACGAACCGGCGACCGCCGAAAAGCATTTCCGCAAGATCCTCGACACCTCGAACAAGCCGCTTTCGGCGTCGCGCGCGCTCTACTGGCTCGGTCGTGCCGCGGAAGACGGCGGACCGGGCAGCGCCAAGGAGTTCTTCGCCAAGGCGGCGCATTATTCGGGCACGTTCTACGGCCAGCTCGCCGCCTCCCGCCTCAATCTCAAGACGCTCGACGTCACCTACCCCATGCCAAGCGGGACGGATCGCCAGAATTTCGAAAGCCGCGAGGCCGTCCGGGCGATCGCCAGGCTTGAAGATGCGGGCCACGGCAAACGCGCCGCCGTGCTCTATCGCGCGCTGGCGGAAGAGATGACCAGCCCCGGGGAACTTGCGATTCTCGCAGCCAGGGCCGAATCGGAAGACAACCACGCCCTGTCGCTTCAGATCGGCAAGACCGCCTTCGGCCGCGGCATCGATGTGGCAGCGCTCGCCTTCCCGATCGGCGTCATCCCGGCCGGCGCCGATATCGCCGGCTCCGGCAAGGCGCTCGCCTATGCGATCGCCCGCCAGGAAAGCGCCTTCAACCCCGGCGCGGTTTCACCCGCCAACGCCCGCGGGCTGCTGCAGATCCTGCCCGGCACGGCGCAGGGCGTCGCCAAGCGCCACGGCCTTACTTATGCGGCAGCAAAGCTGACTACGGATGCGGGCTACAACGCCACGCTCGGGGCGCATTATCTCGGCGAACAGATCGATACGTTCGGCGGCTCCTACATCCTCACCTTCATCGCCTACAATGCCGGCCCAAAACGCGTGCCCGAATGGATCACCCGCTACGGCGATCCGCGCGGTAAATCCCTCGACGAGGTGGTCGATTGGATCGAGCGCATCCCCTTCCCGAAACCCGCAACTACGTGCAGCGGGTGATGGAGAACTATCAGGTCTACAAGGTGAGGCTGGGGCAGAAGGCGGATATCGAGGCGGATCTGAGGTACGGGCGGCAGTAGTCGGGGCTGCGATCTACGGAGGCCGAGGCGTCTCTTCTGGTGAAAGAGGTGATGCACACGGCCGCGAACTGCGGATGTTGGAGAAATCGGACTGAAATCCTATTGCCTCGGACTCCGCTGACGCGGATTGCTGCGCTCGACTTCCGGAACGGCAGGCGCGATTCATTTTGTACCCCGGCATGCCGTCGCAGTTCCTCAACGCAAAAAGCCCGGCACTAGGCCGGGCTCCTGAACTCAATCCGGTCAAGCCAGATTAGAAGTCGCGCTGTAAGCGGACGATACCGCGAACATCGTCGTTGCTTCCGAGGTCCCAATAGTCAACAGCTACCTTGGCCGCGAAGTTCTCTACGATCTGGTAGTTGACGGTTACGCCAGCGCCCCAGATATCCTGGCCGAAGAACTCACCGTCAGCGCCAACTTGCGTGTTCCAGATGTATTGGGCTTCCGGAATGATCTCGAGCTTGTCAGTTGCCTTGAAGGAGTAGGCAGCCGCCACGGTAGCTTCACCAGAAGCATAGTATGCATTCGAACCAGAAGACCAAATTCCAGAGAGATAGAAGGTGCCGGGACCAACGGCCACCGAGCCGATCGCACGGACAGCGCCCTCTTCGGCACCGAAGTCATAGGAACCGAGCAATTCGAGCTTGGCCGGTCCGATAGCCGCCTGAACGATAGCTTCGACACCGACGTTCTGGCCGCCCACGCCAGCAGCGCGCGACAGCTCGTCAACCTGAACGCCAGCCGTGAAAGCACTGCCCGTATAGGTGTATGAGATCGACTGCAGACGGTTCGAACCGAGGTCATCAAGCTCGCCCGGCAGGTCGTTGGCATCCCACCAGTTCAGCCAACGGCCGACGCGGAAACCGCCGAGCCTGGATATAGGCTTCGTTGATGTAGGCGCCGTTGGAGCTGCCGTTGGATTCGTAACCAACATCCTGGTTGGCTTCAAAACGAACCGAAGCGACCGACGTCAGCGTGCCGAGTTCGGTGTCGCTCTTGGCCGTGAAGTCAAGCTGCGCGCGGCTATACGAATCCCATTCGGAATTATTCAAGGCGTTCGTGTTATCACCGAAGCCAACTTCGAAACGGACATAACCACCGATCTTGAGGCAGGTTTCAGTGCCGGGGATGTAGAAATAACCAGTGCCGAACGCGTCGCAAACGCGAACGTATTCCATGGGTTCCGGTTCAGCAGCGACGATAGCGTCAGCAGCCTGAGCACCGGAAACTGCCGCGAGAGCCGCTGCAGAACCGAGAAGAAGGCTCTTAATGTTCATTCTTTTGACCTCCAGTCAATTTCTCTGAATGCTAGTCCGCGCCCGATCTAAAAATTGATCAAACACGTAAAGGCCGCACAAGCAGCCCCATCCCCCAGTATCATCTCCCTTATGGAGGCCCTACATAGAGGCCAACCATTTATAGAGAACTCCCCGGCGAACCGGGGAGTTCCATTATTATTAGAACGTACGGTCGAGACGTACGAAGCCATCCCAGAACTCGTCCTGAGCGGTTTGAACCTTGTTGTAGTTACCGGTGATCTTGGCAGTGAAGCCCGGAACGATCGTGTAGTCGACGGTCAGACCAACACGGTAAGCTTCGTCGCCACCGAAATCGCCGTTGGCATCAACTTCAGAGTTCCAGACGTAGGTACCGCCGGGGGTGATGGTCAGCTTGTCGGAGACCTTGAAGGCGTACGAAGCAGCGAGAGCCCATTCACCACGGTTGTAGTAGGCATTTTGGAAGTTCGCATCACCCACGCCGCTCGACCAGATGGCGAGAGCCTGGAAGGTACCCGGACCGACCGGAGCCGAGATGAGGGCACGAACTGCACCGTTTTCAGCGCTGAAGTCGTAAGCACCGAGGAGGTCGAATGCTACAGAGCCGAACTTGGCGGTAACGATACCTTCGATACCGACGTTCTGACCACCGAGGCCCTGAACACGCGACAGTTCGTCAACCTGGACGCCGGCGGTGAAGGCAGAGCCCGTGTAGAAATAGCCGACAGACTGCATGCGGGTGTTGGCGAAAGCACCGGAACCGGAGTTCCAATCGGACTCGCCGTTGATACCCTTATCCCAAGGGTTGTAGTAACGACCAACCTTGAAGCCGCCGAGCTGAATGTAGGCTTCGTTGATGTAGGCGCCGCTGGAGCTGCCGTTGGAATCGTAACCAACGTCCTGGTTGGCTTCGAAACGAACCGAAGCAACCGAGGTCAGCGTACCAAGCTCGGTGTCAGACTTTGCAGTGACGTCGAGCTGAACACGGCTGAAAGAATCCCAGTCCGAGTCGTTGAAGGAGTTTACGTCCTGACCGACGTCAACCTGGAAACGGACGTAACCGCCGATCTTGAGGCAGGTTTCGGTGCCCGGGATGTAGAAGTAGCCAGTGCCGAAAGCGTCGCAAACGCGAACGTATTCCATGGGCTCCGGTTCAGCTGCTACGATAGCGTCAGCAGCCTGAGCGCCGGAGACTGCTGCGAGGGCAGCAGCGGAGCCGAGAAGAAGGCTCTTGATGTTCATTTTTGACCTCCAGTCAAAATCGACCGGCGGGGAGGCCAAATGGGCTTGCAATTGAGACCGCGGTTAGGGCCTTCTGAGGAGAATTGGGAGGCAGACGTCTAGGTCGTGAGAGGCAAGGTGGGCGTATCGCATCGTCATTTGCAGCGTCTGATGTCCCAGCCACATTTGCACCCGCCGGATGTCAATTCCACCCCGTACAAGGCGCGAGGCGCAGGTGTGGCGGAGGACGTGAGGAACGACATCGTCATCGCTGCCTAGCCCGACCTGTGATTTCGCGGCGTTCCAGACCCATCGGAACCGCTGCTGATCGACGGAGGCAAAGGGCCCTTCTTTGGCACCTGCTTGCGATTTAACGGCCTCGATAGCACGAGGTGTAAGTGGCACGGTTCGGCTCTTACCTGACTTGGTGATCCAGAAGGTAGCACGATCATCGTGGAGGTCGTTCCAGCGAAGGCCGATCCCTTCTCCTAATCGAGCGCCGGTATCGACGAGGAAGATGCAGAGAGCGGAATATTGTTCATCCTTGGCGCGAATGGCTGCGAAGAGGCGATCCTCTTCCTCATATTCCAGAAAGCGGATCCGACCAGCTTTTTCCTTCTGGCGCCGGAATTCAGGAAGGCTATGGATGTCACCCATCTTGAATGCTTTCCGCAGCAGCTTGCTCAGCGCCGCCATCTTTCGATTGATGGTCGCATTGCTGTTGCCACGTTTGCGCAATTCGCCGATTAGCCGGTCCACCATCTCGTGAGTGAATGCATCAAAGGCTTGGCCGAGAAGAATCTCGTCGAGTTCATTGACGAATGCCGTCACGTTGCTTTTGTGGCTTCCCGGTTCCCAGAGAATGTCTACATACCGTTCCAGAAGGGCGGTGAGCCGATTGGGCTTCACAATCTTGATGGGGCCGCTGGCGTTGAACTGGTAATTGACAGCGTAGGACTGGCCGAACGAGCGGAGGTCAAGAGCCTCAGCCTTCTTATCGGTTTCCTTTCCCATCCTGCCCTCGCCGGTCGCGGAAGAGCAAGAATCGATGGAACGGCGAAGACTTCAATGGGTGATGATGGCGGCGGGCCTCTTTGCCCATGCATAATTCACCGTATCGTGGCCGAGCAGCAACAGCCCGCCGTCTTTCGTGACGGCGGGCTGGTATTGATTAGAAGTCGCGCTGCAGGCGGACAATGCCGCGAACATCGTCGTCGCCGTCTTCGACCTTGACGTAGTCGACGGCAACCTTGGCTGCGAAGCCTTCGACGATCTGGTAGTTGACGGTCACGCCAGCGCCCCAGAGGTCGGCACCGGTGAACTCGTTGTCAGCGGTGAGCTGAGTGTTCCAGATGTACTGGGCTTCCGGAATGATTTCCAGCTTGTCGGTCGCCTTGAAGGCATAGGCAACGGCAACGCTTGCTTCACCAGCGCCGGTATCGGTTACGCCGTAGTAGGCGTTGTCACCCGAGGACCAAACACCCGAGAGGTAGAAAGTACCCGGACCAACGGCCACCGAGCCGATCGCACGGACAGCACCTTCTTCGGCGCCGAAGTCATAGGAACCGAGCAATTCAAGCTTAGCTGCGCCGATTGCAAACTGTGCAACAGCTTCGACACCGACGTTCTGCCCCCGAGACCGCGAGCGCGCGACAGTTCGTCAACCTGGATACCGGCCGTGAAAGCAGAACCGGTATAGGTGTAGGAGATCGACTGCAGACGGTTCGAACCGAGGTTGTCGAGTTCGCCCGGAAGATCGTTAGCATCCCACCAGTTCAGCCAACGGCCGACGCGGAAACCGCCGAGCGGATGTAGGCTTCGTTGATGTAAGCGCCGTTGACATCGCCACTGCCGACCGTGGCGTTTGAGCCATAGCCAACATCCTGGTTGGCTTCGAAACGAACCGAAGCGACCGAGGTCAGCGTGCCGAGTTCCGTGTCGCTCTTAGCCGTGAAGTCGAGCTGAGCGCGGCTATACGAATCCCAGTCATAACCGTTCAGAGCGTTGGTTGCGTCACCGAAGCCAACTTCGAAACGAACGTAACCACCGACCTTGAGGCAGGTTTCGGTGCCGGGGATGTAGAAGTAACCAGTGCCGAACGCGTCGCAAACGCGGACGTATTCCATAGGCTCCGGCTCAGCGGCGACGATGGCGTCGGCAGCCTGAGCGCCGGAAACTGCTGCGAGAGCCGCTGCAGAACCGAGAAGAAGGCTCTTAATGCTCATTTTTTGACCTCCAGTCAAATTCTCTGAATGCTAGTTCATGCCTGATCAAAAATGGACCAAACACGTAAAGGCCGCATAAGCAGCCCAATCCCCGGTCTTAGCTCCCCATACGGAGGCCCATTCAGGCCAACCTTTTATGAAGAACTCCCCGGTGAGCCGGGGAGTTCCATTATTATTAGAACGTGCGGTCGAGACGGACGAAGCCATCCCAGAACTTGTTGTTCACGCCAGCGTTGCTGGTGACGTCGTTGTAGTTCGCCGTTACCTTAGCAACGAAGCCCGGAACGATCGTGTAATCGACCGTTACGCCAGCGCGCCAGAGTCATCGCCGGTGAATTCGCCGTCAGCGTCAGCTTCCGAGTTCCAGACATAAGTACCGCCGGGGGTGATCGTCAGCTTGTCGGAGACCTTGAAGGCATACGAAGCAGCGAGCGCCCATTCACCACGGGTGTAGTAGGCGTTGTCGCGGCTACCTTCATTCAGGCCGCTCGACCAGACCGCGAGAGCCTGGAAAGTACCTGGACCGATCGGAGCCGACACGAGAGCGCGAACTGCGCCATTGTCAGCACCGTTGTCATAAGAACCGAGAAGGTCGAATGCTACAGAGCCGAACTTGGCAGAAACGATAGCTTCGATACCAACGTCCTGACCGCCGACATACCGACCACGCGACAGCTCATCAACCTGGATACCAGCGCTGAAAGCAGAACCGGTGTAGGTGTAGCTGACGGCCTGCATGCGGGTCTGACCAGCAGAGTTCCAGTCTTCTTCGCCGTTGATGCCCTTATCCCACCAAGTCAGGTAACGACCGACCTTGAAGCCGCCGAGCTGGATGTAAGCTTCGTTGATGTAGGCGCCGGTAACGCCGCGACCTGCATCAGTGGCGTTCGAGGCGTAACCAACATCCTGGTTGGCTTCAACGCGAATCGAAGCAACCGAGGTCAGCGTGCCGAGCTCGGTGTCAGACTTTGCAGTCACATCGAGCTGAACGCGGCTGAAGGTGTCCCAGTCGTAGCCGTTGAGGGCGTTAACGTTTTCACCAAAGTCAGCCTGGAAACGAACGTAACCGCCGATCTTGAGGCAGGTTTCGGTGCCCGGGATGTAGAAGTAGCCAGTGCCGAAAGCGTCGCAAACGCGAACGTATTCCATGGGCTCCGGTTCAGCTGCTACGATAGCGTCAGCAGCCTGAGCGCCGGAGACTGCTGCGAGGGCAGCAGCGGAGCCGAGAAGAAGGCTCTTGATGTTCATTTTTGACCTCCAGTCAAAGTTTCGTATGGGTCTGGGTTCTTTTTGCTGAAGGACAGCGTTCCCTGCCCCATCCCCGTCGATTGCCAGAAGAAGGACGATCCACCGCCTCGCTTCTGGATTTGAAAATACAAGACGCGGGAGGTCATGCAATCTGGAACTTCAACCGGACGCCATTCCGGTACCCGCTTCCCAGAAGTCTGTTGCCGAAAGGACACAAAGCGAGGGACTGCCTTAGGTGGTATTTTACCCTTTATTAAGAAAGGGCTTATCGCGCAGTCACTTAGCGCTGTGGAAAAGCCGCCGGAGGGAATCACCCGACCCGGCATTCGGCAAACGTTCCCGGCCCTGAGGACGCGGCGCAGAGGTCTGTTGAAATGGTATTGATATGAAGGATTGGCCGGCGTTTCGGGCCTGGAATGGCGGAGAAGATGGGATTCGAACCCACGATACCCTCTCGGGTATACTCCTTAGCAGGGGAGCGCCTTCGACCACTCGGCCACCTCTCCGGTCGGGCCTGATTATTGGGAAACGATATCGATGGCAAGGTCTTTTATGGAAATGTCATGCGATTCCACCGGCAAAGATACACGAATCGCAACAAGTGATTCCATTCTTGCCACTGGCGCGATTCTCAGTAGCCCGAACGTGGCTTGCCGCCCCCGGTGCCACGGCCGTAACGGCCGGCCAAAGACTTGAGCGCGCCGGAAAACTCGGTGACGTCAGCGCCGACGGCGACGAAGCTCGCGCCAAGATCGAGATAGTGGCGGTTCAAGGATTCGCTGAAGGTGAGAATGCCGGCCGCCTTGCCGGACTTCACGATCGTCCCGATCGCCTTGTCGATCACCTCCTGGACCTCCGGGGCCTCCATGCGGCCCAGATAGCCCATGTCGGCCGAAAGGTCGGCCGGCCCGATGAAGACGCCATCGACGCCATCCACGGCCGCAATGTTCTCGAGGTCGCGAATCGACGCCATGGTCTCTGCCTGGACGATCAGGCAGATCTCGTCGGCGGCGGTCTCGGTATAGTCGGGAATGGCGTTGAAGGCGGAAGCGCGGGCAACGGCCGCGCCTACGCCGCGCACGCCGCGTGGTGGATAACGCACGGCGCGGACCAGTTCCCTGGCCTGTTCGGCCGAATCGACCATCGGCACCAGCAGCGTGCGGGCGCCGATATCGAGCAGCTGCTTGATAACCCAGGTCTCACCGATCGGCGGGCGGACGACCACTTCCGAAGGCGAGGTGGCAAGCGCCTGCAATTGCGCCATGATGCTGCGCAGGTCGTTCGGTCCATGCTCGCCGTCGATCACCAGCCAGTCGAAACCGGTATTGCCGGCGATCTCGGCGGTCAGCGCCTCGCCCATGTTCAGCCAGAGACCGATCTGCGGCAGGCGGGCTTTCAGCGCCGCCTTGAAGTGATTCTTCGGAGCCGGCATGGCGTTTCCCTTCAGGCGAGGAGCTGTTTCAGGTCGGCGGCGGGATCGGCAAGGATGGCACGGTCGGGTTCGATGCCCGTCTCGAGCAGTTTCTTGCCGCTCACATAGGCCTTGGCATCGTTGATCGCATCGACGGCGATGAACCGTCCCTCGCGAAAATACCAGATCGAAAGGCTGCCCTCGCGAGCGCCCTTGCGCACCAGGGTCTCGTCATACCCGATGTTGAAGCCGGCGATCTGCAGCTTGACGTCGTACTGGTCGGACCAGAACCAGGGCTTTGCGTCGTAGGGCGCGGAGCCGCCGGCAAGCACCGCGGCCGCGGCCTCCGCCTGATCGACGGCGTTCTGTACCGATTCGAGACGGATGCGCTTGCCCTTCCAGGGCAGCATTGCACAGTCGCCCATGGCGAAGATCGAGGGATCGGAGGTGCGTGCAAACTCATCGACGATGACGCCGTTGCCGACGTCGAGGCCACATTGCTGCGCCAGTTCGTCGTTCGGTTTCACGCCGATGCCGACGATGACGAAATCGACCTCGATCGTGCTCCCGTCGGAAAGTTCGGCGGCGCGCACCCTGCCATTCTCACCGATCAATTTGTGCAGACCGGTCTTCTCGCGGATGACGACGCCATGGCCGGCATGGATGTCGCGCATCACGTCGGCGGTTTCCTTTGCGGCGACCCGCTGAAGGATTCGATCGGCCATTTCGATCAGCGTCACTTCGAGGCCGAGATGACGGGCGACGGCGGCGGCTTCGAGACCGATATAACCGCCGCCTATAATAAGGAGTCGCCGGCCCGGCTTCATTTCACCGGCGAGAAGATCGGCGTCGCGCTTGTCGCGCACGGTGAAAACACCGTCGAGATCGCCGCCGACGCTTGCCGGCAGCGTGCGCGGCGTCGAGCCGGTGGCGAGCGCCAGAGTTTCGTATTCGATCACCGCGCCGTCCTGCATGCGGACGGTATTTGCCTTGCGGTCGATCTCCTCGACATAGGTCGAGAGAAGAAGCTCGACATCGTGTTCGGCAAACCAGCTTTCGGGCCGGAAGGTCAGCCGGTCGAATTCCATTTCGCCGAGCAGATATTTCTTGGAGAGCGGCGGGCGCTGGTATGGGATCACATCCTCGGAACCGAGGATCGTGATCGGCCGCGTATCCTTCAAGGCCCGGAGTTTAGCGGCTAGCGCAAAACCCGCCTGGCCGCCGCCGATGATAACCAACCTGCCCGTCACGTTTCACTCCCCATACCGATCATGGTTTCCGTTGAGATAGCACCATTGAGCCGGTCGAAAGGGGTATCCCCGCGACACCGGTCCGTCAACAACGCGACATCCCCGATTAAGCGCTTTGAGTTCGCAGCTGTTCCATACGGAAAGGAAAAGCCGCCGCCAGCAGCCCGATGCCGGATTTTTGGCGATTCCGCTTATTCATCGCATTTTATCATTCCGTTTCAGAATGTGTCAGCGGAGAAGGAATATAGTCACATTCCAGGAGTGAAACAGGAGGGTGTCATGCCCTTGACCATGGACCAGGACCAGAGAACAAACGGCTCACGCGACCAGGCTTTCGAGAAGTTTTCGATCGATCGCCCCGGCAAGATCATCTTCGTCGGTCATCACCTCAGCACCAAGACGAGTTTCCGCTGCCTGATCCGCAGCATTTCGCTTTACGGCGCGGAGCTCGAGGTCAGCCCGAACCTGCCGGTACCCAACAATTTCTTCCTGGAAATCCTCGGCATCCATGACGACATCGGCTGCACGGTGATCCGCCGCGAGGAGGAAAAGGTCACGGTCGGCTTCAACATGCTGATCGATGCGGAATTCCTGCATCACGTGATCCGGCTGAGCTTCGAGACCAGCCACTGACCGGCAGGTCGTGCCGCAGCGGGCGAGCCTTCTTCGCCCGCCGCCTGCCGCGACCCGCCGTCAACCACGACAGAAGCGGCACGCTCCACAACAGCCCGTGCCACTCGGCGCCTTCGAGAGGATCGGCCAAAGGATCCCGCAGCCGTTTCCGGCAGTGTTTCCCCCTCTTCGCTTGGTCCCAAGGTCTCTCGTCGTTGAGAAGCATGGCGGTCACTCCATCTATGATGTGATGCCGTCGAACTAGTGGTTTGCCGCGCAGGCTTGTAGACGCCCCGGCGAAAGCCATCTTTCATCCATGAACGATGGGAAGATCACCCGTGAAAACCCTGGGGTGCGTGAGATGACGGATGCGGGCTGGGACGATCTAAAACTGTTTCTGCATGTGGCAAACGAGGGCGCTTTAAGCGCCGCCGCCGTCCGCACGGGCATCAGCGCTCCGACTATCGGCCGGCGGATGCTGGCGCTCGAACGGACGACAGGCCGGACCCTTTTCGTGCGCAGCCAGCAGGGCTACCGGTTGGCGCCGGACGGGGAGACGCTGCTCGAACATGTCCGCGCCATGCAGAAGACCGCCGACAGCATCGCCGACTGGAAGGCGCAGGCCTTCGCCATGCCGATCGTTTCGATCGGCGCCGATGCCTGGCTTGCCGGTTTCGTCGGCGAGCATACGTCCGAGATCAGGGGCAAGGAGGATCAGTTCCGGCTCTGCTGCAAGTCACTGCACAAGGGCGTCGATTTCACCTATCGCGAAGCGGATGTCGGGGTGGTCGGACGAAGGCCGGAATCCGGCAATGTGGCTATCCGCCGGTCGGTCGCCGTCGCACACTCTATATAGAGCAGTCGGCCCTGCCGACGACGCGACCATGCCATGGGTTTCGATCGGCACCGAAAGCTCTCATTTTCCTCCCGACAAATGGGTGTTCCAGCATCACGAGGCTCAAATCCGCACCTGGACCAATTCCCCGGAGATTCTGCCGAGGCTGATCGCTGCCGGCAACGGACGCGGCGTGCTGCCGTGCTTCATCGGCGATGAATTCCCCGGCCTGGTGCGCGAGGGCGAAATCATCCCGGAGCTTACCCACACGATGTGGATCGTCGCCAATGACGACGACCGGCATCGGCCCGAAGTGCGCCAGGTGATCGAAAGGCTCGATGTGCTCTTCAAACGGGAGGAAAAAGATTTAGCGGCTCCGGGACGCAATCGGTCCCCAGCAGACTTGCATAGCGGTGAATCGATCTTATTGTGTGCCGGCTTTAGAGAACCGGAACCGAAACTCATGCCTGCATTCTCGCGCTTTACGCCGCTGATCAGCGCCCTCCCCGCCAGTGTCCCCTTTGTCGGCCCCGAGGCCATCGAGCGCAATCGCGGCCTCATGGTAAAGGCGCGGATCGGCGCCAATGAGAACGGTTTCGGACCGGCGCCTTCCGTCATCGATGCTATCGCTGCTGCGGCCAGGAGCACCTGGAAATATGCGGATCCGGAAAATTTCGAACTCAAGCAGGCGCTCAGCGCGCATCTCGGCTGCCAGCCCGACACCATTGCCGTCGGCGAAGGCATAGACAGCCTGCTGGGGCTGATCGTCCGGATGGTGATAGAGCCCGGCATGCCGGTCGTCACCTCTTTCGGCGCCTATCCGACGTTCAACTTCCACGTGGCCGGCCATGGCGGCCGGCTGGTGACGGTGCCCTATGTCGATGATCGTGAAAACCTTGACGGGCTGATGGAAGCCGTCCGCCGGGAAAACGCGCCGCTGGTCTATTTCGCCAATCCCGACAATCCGATGGGAAGCTGGTGGGATGCCGACAGCATCGTCGCCTTTGCCAAGGCGCTGCCTGAAACCTGCCTGATGATTCTCGACGAGGCCTATTGCGAGACGGGTCCGGCCGGCGCGACGCCCGATATCGACGCCCTGATCGACAGGCCGAACGTGATCCGCACCCGGACCTTCTCGAAGGCTTACGGCATGGCCGGTTCGCGGGTGGGTTATGCGATCTCGACGCCCGGAACGGTCGAGGCCTTCGACAAGATCCGCAATCATTTCGGCATGAACCGAATCGGCGTTGCTTCGGCACTCGCAGCGTTGAAGGACCAAGCCTATCTCGGCCAGGTGATCGGGCAGATCAAGGCCTCGCGGGAACGGATTGCCACGATCGCCGAGGCCAACGGGCTGAAGCCGCTTGCCTCGGCTACCAATTTCGTGGCGATCGACTGCGGCCGCGACGGCGCCTATGCGCGTTCGATCGTCGATGGGTTGATGGAGCACGGGGTTTTCATCCGCATGCCGGGCGTCGCGCCGCTCAACCGCTGCATCCGCGTGAGCACCGGGCCAGAATCGGACATGGCGCTCTTCGAGGAAGCGCTGCCAACGGTGCTGAAGGCTGTCTAAAGCCAATAGAAAGTGACCACGCCGGCCTTGTTCCTGCCGGTCGCGGTCTCAATGTCAGGCATCGGCCCCCGTCCAGATCCGACCGCCTCGCCTCCCGATCCCTTTATGGATTGATGTCTTTTGGATTGTTCTCCCGCCGGCCCTCTTGCGGGGCCGGTCGATTCATCGACCAAGGCTCCCCTCGGGGGCTCAGTGCATGGTCATCCATTCGCGAGCGGCGCGCAGTGCCTCGGCCAGCTGCATCTTGCTCATCGTCTGGGCAAGGTCGGCGCGCAGCTCGGCGGCGCGGTCGGAGCCCTTGATCGCAGCGATATTGAGCCATTTATGAGCGGAAACGAGATCGACGTTGCAACCGCGGCCGGTCGCATACATCAGACCCATTTCGCAGAAAGTGTCGGCGCGGGTTTCGCCACCCATGGTGGCCATTCCGGAATTATTCATTTCAAAGCGTGCCATCGGTTTGATCCCTGTTTAAAGCCTGTTGTTCGTCGTCTGCCCTGTTTTTTGCCCTTTCGGGCTCCGTCTGGATCACCGTCTTCAAGCGGCTGTTTCGATCCTTCCGGCCGGCGGTTTTTCCCGCTCGTTTGATGACTTCACTATGGGCCAAACCTTCCAAAAGACGCCTAAAAAGCATGATTAATTCAACGAAAACAAAGTTCAAACGCTTCGTAAACTTGAGTTTTTGTTAAACATGGGATGCCTTGCATTTTAAGGATTTTGCGGAGATTTTTACGAAAAGTTTAGAAAATGATTTAAACTGATCGCTAACCACGAATCCGGGTCGCACCAATGGGCCTGTGGAAAACGTGGGGTCTGCCCGGTGCTGAAACTCCGGTTTCCCGCCCGCCCGGATATTTACCTTTACGTGTGGGTAAGATAAATTTCGAAGCGAGTTCGCGCAGAGGGGTGCGAACTGGAGGAAACCGCGCCGCCCAGCGCTTCGGAAGACCTGGCGGCGGAAGCGAAGGAGGAAAACAATCATGATGCGCAGAGTTATGCTTGCTGCCGCGCTGGCACTTGCAGCGGCCGGAGCCCAGGCAGCAGAGCCGATCGAAGGCAATTGGAAAACTGCCAGCGGCGAAACCGCCGTGATCGGCAAATGCGGCACCGCCTACTGTGTGACGCTGAAGACCGGCAAACATTCCGGCAAGCAGATCGGCAAGCTCTCCGGCAAGGACGGCGAATATAGCGGCGAGATTACCGATCCGGCAGACGACAAGACCTATAGCGGCTCCGGCTCGGTCAACGGTAATTCGCTCAAGATGAAGGGCTGCGTCCTCGCCATCCTTTGCAAGTCGCAGACCTGGACCCGCCTCTAGAGCAGGTCGTCCGATATTCCACTATAAGAGTAGTGAAGATGGTCGCGCCGGCAACGGCCCGGCCATTTTTCGTTTCCCATCGTCAAGGACTGCCTGAATCTTTTGCTGCGCCGCACCAAGAAAAGGCAATGTGATCACGGAAATGGCATCGGTTTTGGTCGTAAAATCCTGGGCGATTTCCGATGTCACAGTTTTGTGAAAAGGTTGCGTACCTCTTGCGCACGATTTTTGCCGTGTAAAAGCCGTAAAAAAGCCGCAATCCGCCAAAAACCACACGCGGAAGATGCGAATTCTTTCTTTACCGCATATCTATTTGTTTTTGTTTATATATTATCTTACAAAACGGTAACTTAATCGGTTTATTTGTGAATTTTTGGCGAAAATTAGCATGCTCAGCACTTTTTACGCGCATTTTTAAGCGTCGATTTTTGTTGTCAACGTTTCGTTGACAGCAGTCGTCGAAATGGGGGCTTTCGGATCGAACCGATCGGTCCGATATCAGCATCGCAAACAGAAATTCACTTCGGTTCGACCCAAGACCGAACCGAGCATAACCTCAGGATAAAGACAATGACCAAGATCACTTCCGCATTCGCCGCTGCCCTCATCGCTTCGGCTTCCTTCGCTTCCGTCGCCCTCGCAGACGGCGACTACTATGAAGGCGCTTCCAAGGCTTCCGCTACTGTCGATCATGTTCAGACGGGCAGCATTGCTCAGGATCAACAGAACCAGATCCCGGCTCCGATCGGCCGCGGCGACTACTACGAAGGTGCGGTTCGCCCGAACTAATCGCAGCTCATTCAAGACACCGAAACAATTTCCGCAGGTCAGGTCGCAAACTTTGAAGCCGCGGAACACTCTGAAGGGACTACCACAATGACCAAGATCACTTCCGCAATCGCCGCAGCTCTCATCGCTTCGGCTTCTTTCGCTACCGCCGCTCTTGCTGAAGGCAACTATTACGAAGGCGTCAACTCGCCGTCGGCTGGCCAGCAGGTTCCGGCAACACACCAGAAGGGCCAGGGTTCGGCCAGCTATGGCTACACGGGCTCGATCTCCAACGCCCAGTCGAACCAGTCCTTCGACGGCACGGTCACCCTGAACCGTGGCGACTACTACGAAGGCGCCGTTCGCCCGAACTAACCGCAGCACATTCAAGACACCCAAACA
The DNA here is from genome assembly GCA_045291535.1 of Neorhizobium sp. EC2-8. Lineage (GTDB taxonomy): Bacteria > Pseudomonadota > Alphaproteobacteria > Rhizobiales > Rhizobiaceae > Neorhizobium. The sequence continues at coordinate 1,872,332 of CP147996.1, forward strand.
ACAATCCGCAGGCCAGGTCGCAAACTAAGAGCCTCGGAGAACTCTGAAGGGACTACCCAAATGACAAAGATCACTTCCGCTATCGCCGCAGCTCTCATCGCTTCGGTTTCCTTCGCTTCCGTCGCTCTTGCTGAAGGCGACTATTACGAAGGCGCCACCAAGGCTTCTTCGACCGTGGATCACGTTCAGACCGGCAGCATTGCCAAGGACCAGAACGCCAACCAGATCCCGGCTCCGATCGGCCGCGGCGACTACTATGACGGCGCAAACCGCCCGAACTAACCAGCGCATTCAACACACCGAAACAATTTCCGCAGGCCAGGTCGCAAACTTAAAGCCGCGGAACACTCTGAAAGGACTACCACAATGACCAGGATCACTTCCGCAATCGCCGCTGCCTTCATCGCTTCGGCTTCCTTCGCCACCGCCGCTCTCGCCGAGGAAGGCGACTATTACGAAGGCGCACAGCCCACCGAACAGGCTCAGGCCGTTCACGGCGCCCGCGTTGACAGCTTCGGCTACACCGGTTCGATCGCTCATGCCAAGGCTGCCACCCAGTCGAACCAGTCGTTCGATGGCACGGTCACCCTGAACCGTGGCGATTATTACGAAGGTGCAGTTCGCCCGAACTAATTGAAGTTCGCCCGAGCCTGCTCCGCAACTCATCCAAGACAACCACATCCGCAGGCCAGGTCGCAAACTTTTAAAGCCGCGGATCACTCTGAAAGGAATAGGACAATGTCCAAGATCACTTCCACGATCGCTGCTACGCTGATCGCTACTGCTTCCTTCGCCACGGCCGCCCTTGCCAGCGGCGGCACCTATTACGAAGGCGCCGTCGAACCGGCTCCCAGCCAGCCGGTTGCCTCCAGCCATCAGGCAGCTCCGAAGGCCCGGCATCCGGGCGTCAGCTACGGCTACACGGGCTCGGTTTCCCAGGGCTCTAACCACTCGTTCGACGGCACGGTCACCCTGAACCGTGGCGACTACTACGAAGGTGCAGTTCGCCCGAACTAACCGCCAAACACTCGAAGACAACAGAACATTCGTCTGCAGGCCGGGTCATAGACCCATCGCCGCAGGCGATCCGAAAGGCATAAGACAATGACCAAGATCACTTCCGCAATCGCCGCAGCGCTTATCGCTTCGGTTTCGTTCGCCGGTGCAGCATTTGCCGAAGGCGACTATTACCAGGGCGCACAGAAGGCCAGCCCTGCCGCTTCCATCGACCGCAGCACCACCGGCAGCATCCGCATCGATCGCCAGGACGGCCAGCTTCCGTTCAATAATGGCGGTGGCCGCGACAACCGCGCTTCCGACCTGAACAGCGGCGATTACTACAGCGGTGCAAACCGCCCGAACTAATTTCTGAGTTCGCTCGCGATCGATAGTCGCACAGAGGCTCAGCCCCGTGCGGGATCGGACAAACAGAAAAGATATGGGAAAAATGAAATACCAGCCGCGCGAGCGGCTGGTATTCGCAGTTCATTCAAGACACCGAAGGAAAGACGGGTCGCAATCGTCTTTCCGGTGCGTGATGGCCGGACTCTGAAACCAGCCATCGAGTTCAAGATTAAGTGAAGCTTTTCCACGAATCAATCACGATGACGCGCCTCAGCGTGAGATTCGTTATTTTCCACCGCAGGTGGCGCTACTTTCCTTCCCGATCGCTACAGTTTCTCAGCCCGAAACAGGGTGGGCGTCGTTTCCTCCTTATTTTTGCTGGAACGATCCGCGCGCCGAGGAATTTGTACCTTCGACGGGGCGATGTGGATATCGCCTCGCAGCATGGGAACAATGGAAAGGACAGGAAAATGAAGACCTATCTGACTTCCGGTATTGCCGCTCTTATCGTTTCGGCAGGTTTTGCAGGTGCCGCAATGGCACAAAACGCCGTATATTCGGACCCGAACGGCCTGCCGCAATCTCCGCCGACCGTCCAGCAGGATCGCGGCCTGGATCGCGGGCCTGCGGTTGACGCCATGTCGACCGGCAGCATCTATCCGAACAGCGGCTACATGTCTGGTGGTGCGAGCGGCAATGCCGACCTCGATGGTGGACAGGACGAAGGCGACTACTACGACGGCACACTGCGCCCGCATAACTAGCAGTTGCTTCAAGATACCGCATCCCGCGCGGTCGCGCCAATGCACGGGATGATCTCCACCAATGGAAGTAATAACAAAGCCGGCCCTCTCCTCGGGGGCCGGTTTTTCGATGGCGGCATGGGCCTCCCCGGCAATGGGATTGCGCGGGCGTCGTTATGCCATGTTCGAGATGCGCTGTTGCGATTCGTCCAGCACCTGCTACGTCCCCTCCCCGTGTTAATTACCCTGAACGGGCGATGAACCCTGCTCTCAGAACGTATTCAGGCGGTCGCCTTTATTCTGCCGTCATTGCTTCGGGGAGAGAACCATGACCGTCCTTGCGCGTCGCCTGACAATCGTAACGCTGATCATGACCATTTTCGCATTCGTCTTCAGCGCCCTCGTGGCCGCTCCGGCGCGCAACGATCTGCGCGTGCATCTCGGCACGTCGGCGCCCTGCTACCATCCCGCCACGCCGAACTGCGTCGCAGCGCTTTGACAAGTTCATGTGATCAATCGGCAGGAGCCTCTTGACGTCGTTTGATTGTTATTGAGTTCTCTCTATAATAGCGCATGAACACACGAATCTTCTCCTTGTCCCCACTTTCCTTCATCAGCCCGAGCGCCTTCGAGCCGCGCGCCTTCGACAATCCGGCCGAGGCGGTCGATGCTCTGACCGAGCTCTACGAGCGCAACACTCGGTTCCTGATCGAGGCGTTCGGAGCGCTTGCCGACGGTGCTGCCGTAACCGGCCGCTACCGCGCATGTTATCCGCAGGTCAGCATCGAAACCACATCGTTCGGCCATGCCGACTCGCGCCTCTCCTACGGGCATGTGTCGTCGCCCGGCGTCTATACGACCACGATCACCCGGCCAAAACTGTTCCGGCATTACCTGAAGGAACAGCTCGGCCTGTTGATGCGCAACCACAATGTTCCGGTGACGATTTCCGAATCGACGACGCCGATCCCGCTGCATTTCGCCTTCGGCGAAGGCGCGCATGTGGAAGCATCCGCGACCAGTTCGCTCGCCGACATTTCGCTGCGCGATCTCTTCGACACACCGGATCTCAACAATACCGACGACCTGATCGCCAACGGCGAATACGATCAGGTGCCCGGCGAGCCGGCACCGCTTGCGCCGTTCACGGCGCAGCGCATCGACTATTCGCTCGCCCGCCTCAGCCACTATACGGCGACCAGCGCGGATCATTTCCAGAACTTCGTGCTGTTCACCAACTATCAGTTCTATATCGACGAATTCGCCACCTGGGCCCGCGAGATGATGGCAAAGGGCGGCGATGGCTACACCGCCTTCGTGGAACCCGGCAATGCCGTGACACTCGCCGGCAACGACAAGCCGGAAACTCCGGCCTTGGTGCGCATGCCGCAAATGCCGGCCTATCACCTGAAAAAGAAGGGCCATGCCGGCATCACGCTGGTCAATATCGGCGTCGGCCCTTCCAACGCCAAGACGATCACCGACCATATCGCCGTGCTGCGACCGCATGCCTGGCTGATGGTCGGCCACTGCGCCGGTCTGCGCAACAGCCAGCGGCTCGGCGACTATGTGCTGGCACACGCCTATGTGCGCGAAGACCACGTGCTCGACGACGACCTGCCGGTGTGGATACCGATCCCGGCGCTTGCCGAAGTGCAGCAGGCGCTGGAAAGCGCCGTCGAGGAAGTCACCGGCTACCAGGGTTTCGAGTGAAGCGGATCATGCGCACCGGCACGGTCGCGACCATCGACAACCGCAACTGGGAACTGCGCGACCAGCGCGGCCCCGTCAAGCGGCTCTCCCAGTCGCGCGCCATCGCGCTGGACATGGAATCGGCGACGATCGCCGCCAACGGGTTTCGCTTCCGCGTGCCCTACGGAACGCTGCTCTGCGTCTCCGACCGGCCCTTGCACGGGGAGCTGAAACTGCCCGGCATGGCGACCGCCTTCTACCGCACCCAGGTGAGCCAGCACCTGCAGATCGGCATCCGCGCGGTGCAGAAGCTGGCGGCGATGCCGACCGAGACGCTGCATTCGCGGAAGCTCAGGAGCTTTTACGAGACAGCGTTTCAGTAAGAACGGCGGCAGGTTCGATCACGGAGCATGAGCGTGACCTCACCCTCAGCTCTGAATTCCAGACAGCGGCGCAGAAGACGAGACGCGACGTGCGGTATTTTTCCCAAAGGCAGCTAGTCTCTGCTCGAAGGCATAATAGGTTATGGCGGAGGCAACCGTCGCGCACAGGCTGACCAGCAGGAATTTCACCGTCAGATCCTGTATCCAGAAGCCGTCATATCGCGTCAACAGGTCCAACAACGGCATGTGCGCCAGATACAGCCCGTAGCTGATAACTCCCAGGAACTGGACTAGCCGGTTGCCGAAGGCTAGAGCGAATATACGGCTCCGCGCGGAACCGAATAGCAAAAGCACGGTTGTGACGAGGGACGTGAATACCAATTCATCGAAGAATATCTTCGCAAAAAGCCGCGGTGCAGACACGTATCCCACGATGAGTGCCGCCGAAATTATGAAGGCCAGATCCCCGATGGCGCCCGAGTGGCGTATATATTTCCGGGCACGATAGACGGCGATGCCCAGCGCATAGCAGAGCGCGTAGGGAGCTGGGCTCCATTGCAATGCAAGCGGCGCGTTTTCTCCAAGAAATGGAAATAGAACGGTCGCCCTTGCGGAAATGATGTGGACGATCAGCGAAACTGCAATCAATGCAACTAGCTGCTTCGTGCCCCCAGACCACCGCATCATGAAGGGGACGGCCAAATACCAAAAACTTCGATTGGAATAGACCATTCGACGCCGAGAATCGTGCTGGCAATGCGGAAGTCGAGGAAGCTCAAGAAAGTCAGATGCATGGATATGTTGTAGATATCGACCGGCGCGGAGAATTGTTGCTGCCAGTAGGGGACGTGGTTCCAAGCAAGATCGACGCACCTAACCAGAAGTAATAAAGAGGTACGATCCTCCAGAGCCGTTTACTGAGATAACTTCGATAACTATCCGACGCTTCGTAGGATAAGGATCGCTGAAGCCCGAAATGACGAAGAAAACGAAAACACCTGCTGCGCCAAAGTTGGCGACGTTTTTGCCGATTTCGCCCAACTCTCTAAAGCCGGCGCCGCCAGCGTGAATCATGATAACTGCAAGAGCGGCGAAGGCGCGCATTCCTGTAATAAAATTCGTGTTGCCATAGTTCTTTTCGATAGCGTATTTCATTTTATATTTTAGTATTTGATTTAATAATCATAAATATACTCCCGAATACACGCACTTCGTGACCAAAGTTCGTGGGGAATACAACCCTCTATTTTTAGGGTAATTATTTCACGGTCGATGTTTTTTCGCTTACGGCAAGGTGCCGTCGCGCGAAGAGCCTCTATGCCGGAAGATACATTTGGGCCGGGCTTAACCCCGCTTCGCCACCAGCAGCGACAGCGCCGTCCCCACCAGCGACGAAACGATCACCAGGAGATGGGTGTTGATCGCCGCCTGGCCGAGTTCCTCCAGGGGCAGCCCGGCGATACCCGCACCGAAGGCGATGGCCCCGGCGGTGATGCCGGCCGGATAGGTGCCGACGCCGGCGGGGGCGTGAACCGGGAGGACGGAGGAGAGCTCGCCGCCGAGGGCGCCGCCGAAGCTTGCGGCGATCGAGAGGCGGCCGAGCAGGCTCAACACCCAGGCGAGGACGGCGATCTTGGTGAACCAGTTGATGAGCGTCGCCCCCAGGCGCGGCCGAAAGCCTTGGTATCCACAGGCAGGCCTGCTTCAACCTCGTCGAGCAATTTTTTCAACTTGGCCGGCAGAACCTTGGCTGCAAGGCGGAAGGCCCGGCCGCGCAGGGCGAAGGCGATGGCGGGCAGGATCAGAAAGGCCAGCCAGAGCCCCCAGGCCCAGAGTTTTCCCGTTTGCAGCGCCAGCCCCGTGCCGGCGGCGGCGAGCAGTGCATGCAGGTCGAAGAGCCGCATTACGAGAAGCGCCGCGGTACCGCGGGCAACGCCCAGGCCGAATTCGCGCTTCATCAGCAGCGGAAAGCTCGCCTCGCCGGTGCGGAAGGGCAGCATGATGTTGAGGAGGTTATGGACTTGGACCAGCCTCAGCAGCGTGCCGAAATGGCCGCCGGTCTCGGCCGGGAAATAGTCGTAGATGCGCCAGGTGCGCAGGATATAGGTGCCGAGCAGCAATGCGAGCGCTATTGCCGCCGACCCCAGCCGGCGCCGCTCCACAAAGACACGACGCTCTGCCAGCCCCAGACCCATTGGATGAAAACCGCATAGAGGGCAATGATCGCCACCGTTCCGAGCGTCATCGCATGGCGAATTATCCACGCCCGGCGGCTGGCAACCGGAGAATTCTTCATATAGTAGGGTGCCCCATGTGATAGTCCGGGTTTTGCCGCCATCAAGGCGCGCCGTTTCAAGCCCGTGGTTTAGGAGAAACGCAAGGTGCGTACAACAGCAGAGTCGGTGACGGGCCTTATCGAGACGGCCGGTCCGATCGAACTGTCCCTGGTCGTGCCGCTCTTCAACGAAGAAGAAAGCGTGCGCCCGCTGATCGAGCGGATCTGCGCCGCAATGGCCGGTTATGCCGCGACCTGGGAACTCATTCTCGTCGATGACGGCAGCACCGATGCGACGATCGCCAATGCCCGCGAGGCACTGAACCAGCCGGGCCTCGACCTCAAGATCGTCGCGCTGCAGCGCAATTTCGGGCAGACGGCCGCCATGCAAGCCGGCATCAACCAGGCCGAAGGCCGGCTGATCGCCACGCTCGACGGCGACCTGCAGAACGATCCCAAGGATATTCCCGGCATGGTGGCCGAGCCTGGAGCGGCGCGAACTCGATCTTCTGGTCGGCTGGCGCAAGAACCGCCAGGATGGCCTTCTGCTGCGCAAGGTGCCCTCCTTCATCGCCAACCGGCTGATCGGCCGCATTACCGGCGTGCGCCTGCACGACTATGGCTGTTCCCTGAAGATCTATCGCGGCTCCGTCATCAGGCAGGTCAAGCTGATGGGCGAGATGCACCGCTTCATTCCGGCCTGGGTGGCCGGCGTGGTGCCGAGCTCTCGGATCGGCGAAATGCCGGTCACGCACCATGCGCGCCAGCACGGGGTTTCGAAATACGGCATTTCCCGCACCTTCCGGGTCATCCTGGACCTGCTGTCGGTGATGTTCTTCATGCGCTTCAAGGCGCGGCCGGGCCATTTCTTCGGCTCACTCGGCCTCGGCCTCGGGGCCTTGTCGGCGATCATCCTGTTCTACCTGTTCATCGACAAGTTCGTCATGGGCAACGATATCGGCACGCGACCGCTGTTCCTCATCGGCGTCATGCTGTTCCTGTCGGCGGTGCAGATGATCACCACAGGCATCCTCGCCGAAATGATTGCCCGCACCTATTATCGCGACGACAACTCGCTCAGCTACATCGTCAGGGAAGTCTATGAGGGCGATGCGGCGCATCAGTGACGCGCTTGCCCGCCGTCCCGACCTCGTCCTCTGGCTGATCGCCGCCTATTATGTGCTCGCGGTCATCCTGCGGGTGCTGCGTTCGGAGGCGCTGGAAAGCGACGAGGCGGAACAGCTCTACCAGTCGCAGTTCCTGTTGATGGGCTATGGCCGGCAGCCGCCGTTCTACAACTGGCTGCAATACGGCGTCGTCCACCTGATCGGACCGTCGATTTTCGCAATCTCGCTGGTCAAGAACCTGCTGCTTTTCCTCACTTGCGCGGTCTACGGACTTGCAGCGCGGATCCTGCTCAAGGACCAACGGCTGGTCGCCATCGCGATGATCGGCGTGATCGCCATGCCGGCCGTCAGCGTCATGGCGCAGCGGGACCTGACGCATGCGATCGCCACGCTGTTTGCCGTCGCGTTGTTCTTCTACGGTTTCCTCAGAACGCTGACGCGGCCGAGCCTGCGGACCTATCTCCTGACCGGCATTGCGGTCGGGTTCGGGCTGATCGCCAAGTATAATTTCGTCATCGTCCCCATCGCGGCAATCCTCGCTATCCTGCCGGAGCCGGATCTGCGCAAGCGCATCCTCGACTGGCGACTGATCCCGGCGCTCGCGGTCGTTGCCGTGATCTGCCTGCCGCATGGGCTGTGGGTGCTCGGAAACCTGAGCGAAGCAACGGCCGGGACGATCAAGGCGATGCGCGAGGATGCCTCGGGCAACCCCATTCTCGACCGGCTATCCGGCATCGGCACGCTTCTTGTGGCGATACTGACCGGCGGGCTGCCGGTGCTCGCCTTTTCCTGATCGCCTTCCGCCGGCCGCTGATCGATGCCTTGCAAGCGACGAACCAGTGGACGCGGGTGATCGGCCGGGCGCTCGTCATCTGCCTGATCGCCGTGGCGCTGATCGGGCTCGGTTTCGGCGCGACCAGCATCAGCGAGAAATGGCTGTCGCCCTTCCTGGTTCTGCTGCCGCTCTATCTCTGCCTGAAACTCGAAGCCGCCAATGCGGATACGAGCCGGAGCATTCCGAGGCTGCTGTTTCCGGTCGCGGCACTGGCACTCGGCTTCGTCGCCTATATCGCGCTCGGCAATGTCATCGGCCCGCTGTTGGGCAATTACACCAAGGAAAACCTGCCGTCCGGGCCGTTCATCGGACAGTTGGTGGTGGAGCAAACGGGGGCAAAGCCCGGCTATGTGATCACCGACGATCCCTATCTTGCCGCCAGCGCCCGGTTGGAACTGCCGCGGGCGCGGGTGCTGCTGCCGAGTTTTGGGCAGACACCTTCGCTCGGCGCGGCGGAGAGGAGCCAGCCGGGGCTGGTCGTTTGGCAGAGCGGCAGGGGTGAAACGCTCGACGCTCTCAGGCCCTATCTGCAGGCGAACGGGGTTGCGACGGAGGGGTTGGTGCCGGCGACCAAGGCTGTGCCCTATCTCTTCTCGGGTGGGCGGGACAGTGTCACGTTTGGTTACGCGTGGGTGGAACCGGGCAGGTAGAGACCGGCAGGCTCCTCTTCCCCTTGCGGCGGAGATGTCACCGGAGGTGACAGAGGGGTGGCGCCGTGAACTCAATTGCCGAAGAATATGCTGAACCATCCCCCTCTTCCCCTGCCGGGGCATCTCCCCCGCAAGGGGGAGATTGACTCGGGGCGGCGGCTCAATCTCTTCCGGTGTCCCGCAGATGATCCAGCGCGGCTTTGAGTTTTTCAATTACTTCATCCACCTCGGAACGGCTGATGGTCAGCGCCGGAGAAGCGAGCATGCGGTCGCCGGTGGCGCGCAGGATGAGGCCGTTTTCGACGCAGTGATTGCGCACCAGCGTGCCGATATCGTCGGGCTTGGCGTACCGGCGGCGGGTGGATTTGTCCGCAGCGAGCTGCAGTCCGCCGATCAGGCCGACGCTTTCAGCCTGGCCGACAACCGCATGGTCTTCAAGGCTCTTCCAGGCCTCGGCGAAATAGGGGCCGATATCGTCCCGGACACGCTCGACCAGCCCCTCCTCCTCGATGATGCGGATGTTTTCAAGCGCAGCGGCAGCCGAAACCGGGTGACCGGAATAGGTGAAGCCGTGGTAGAAATCGCCCAGTTCCTCGACCATCACGTCGCCCACTCGGTCGCTGACGAGAACGCCGCCGATCGGCAGGTAGCCGGAGGACAGGCCCTTGGCGATCGGGGCAAGATCGGGCTCAAAACCGTAATATTGGTGGCCGAACCAGGTGCCCAGACGGCCGAAGCCACAGATCACCTCATCGGCGACAAGCAGGATGTTGCGCGCCTTGCAGATGCGGGCGATTTCCGGCCAGTAGGTTTCAGGCGGGATAATCACCCCACCCGCCCCTGGATCGGCTCGGCGACGAAGGCGGCGACACGGTTCTCGCCCAGTTCGTCGATCTTCGCCTCCAACTCGCGGGCGACTTTCAGGCCGAATTCGGCGGGAGAAAGATCGCCGCCCTCCGCGTACCAATAGGGCTGGTTGATGTGGTGGATGCCCTCGATCGGCAGGTTGCCCTGTTCGTGCATCAGCTTCATGCCGCCGAGCGAGGCGCCGGCGACGGTCGAGCCGTGATAGGCGTTCTTGCGGGCGATCACTTCAGTTTTTCCGGCTTGCCCAGCGCCTTCCAATAAACCCGTGCCATCCGGAACCAGGTGTCGGTCGCCTCCGAGCCGGAATTGGTGAAGAAGACGCGCTGCAGTTTTTCGCCGGTATGCGAGGCGATCTTCTGGGCGAGCAGCGCCGCCGGCTCGGTCGTGGTGCCGAAGAAGGTGTTGTAATAAGGCAGTTCCTGCATCTGCCTGTAGGCAGCGTCGGCGATGGACTTGCGGCCGTAACCGACATTGACGCACCAGAGGCCGGCAAAGGCATCGAGGTATTTCTTTCCGGTCGAGTCGTAGATGAACACGCCCTCGCCCCGTTCGATGACCCGCGCACCCTTGGCATTCAACTGCTTCATGTCCGAGAACGGATGCAGGTGATGAGCGGCGTCGATGGCGGCGAGATTGGAAAGCGGCGGCATGCGGTTCATGGCTGTCTCTCTGCCTTAGATTGTGCCGTCAATTCTTATCGGTTACGAACAGAGTTCCGCAACACCCGTCAAAAGACATTCCTCATGGCTTCAGATCTTGCACCGCCCCGCATCGAAATCCTGCTCGTCGGCATGAACGGCGACCTGCGCGGCAAGCAGATCCCGCTCGAAGCGGAAAAGAAGGTCTGGGACGGCACGGTACGCCTTCCCTCCTCCACCCAGTCGCTGGACATCTGGGGCGACGACAATGACGACATTACCGGCCTTTCGCTTTCGATCGGCGATCCGGATGGCGTGTGCATTCCCGATCGCCGCAGCCTGGTCCCGATGCCCTGGGCGCCGTCAGGGTCGAAACAGGTGCTCTCGACCATGCACGAGATGGACGGATCGCCGAGCTTCATGGATCCGCGCGCCATCCTTACCGCCCTTCTCAAGCGTTTCGAGGCGCGCGGCCTGACGCCCGTGGTCGCGACCGAACTCGAATTCTACGTGGTTGAGGACGACTGGCGCGAGACGGGCCGGCCCCGGCCGCCGGCAAAACTGATGTATCGCGACCAGCCGAACGGTTTCCAGCTTTACGACATGAGCGCCGTCGATGCGCTCGACGACTATCTGCAGACAGTGCGGACCTGGGCCAAGGCGCAAGATCTGCCGGCGGATGCCACGACAGCCGAATTCGGCCCCGGCCAATTCGAAATCAACCTGCTCCACCGCGCCGATGCGCTGGCGGCGGCCGACGACTGCATCTACCTGAAGCGGATCGCCGAACAGGCGGCGAAGAAACATGGGCTGAAATCCACGTGCATGGCGAAACCCTATGCGGATCAGGCGGGTTCCGGCCTGCATGTGCATGCCAGCATCATCGATCGGGACGGCAACAACGTGCTGGATGCCAGGGGCGGCGATCCGGTGCGCCTCAAATCCGTCTGCGCGGGCATGCTAGACACGATGCGCGATGCCCAGCTGATCTTCGCGCCGTTTGCCAATTCCTATCGCCGTTTCCAGCCGGGCTCGTTCGCGCCGGTCGATATCGACTGGGGCTTTGGGCATCGGGGGACTGCGGTGCGCATTCCGGATGCTCAAGGGCCGGCCGCCCGCATCGAACACCGCGTGGCCGGCGCCGACGTCAATCCGTATCTGCTGCTGACCGCCATTCTAGGCGGCATGCTTCTGGGTCTCGATGAAACTCTCGATCCCGGCCCCGCGACCGAACCCGGCAAGGAGCCGCCGGCGGGCACCAAAAACTGACGCACGACTTCCTGACAGCGGTCGAGGATTTTTCCGCCTCGCCCTTCATTGCCGACGTGTTTGGCGCGCGCTACCAGAAGCTCTATGGCGATACCAAGCGCAAGGAGGCGATCACCTACCTGCGTACGGTCTCGGATTTCGACTACCAGACCTATCTGCCGCGGATTTAGGATTTAGGCGGCTTCGGGATCCAGGGCGCGCTCGCCAGATCGTTGATATCGATCAGCATCGGCGATCCTTCCTTCTCCTTGTAGTTGAAGGCCTTCGTCATCGCGGCGGAGAATCTACCAAACTCCTCGTAGAGCTGAAACAGCCCTTCCTTGTTGCCGGTGACAAGGGCCGTCGTCTCTTCCTCCGCTATCCCTTTGACCAGATCGCGATAGGTGCTGTTGCCCTCGCTGTCGGGGATGAACACGACAACGCCGCCCCCATCCTTAAACTTGATGCCGACCTCGATTTCGTCGTCGGTGAACAGTTCGCGATTCTTGGCGATCATCTGCGGAATGGTGAGCGCAAACAGGCTGTCGCGGGTGAGGCCGCCATGCACCTCATATTGCTGGTTCGCCAGCTGCATGAACTGCCAGCCCTTTTCGGAAAGCAGGCCTTTCAGCATCAGTTTTGCTATCGGGTCGCTGATCTTGAACTTATCGGAGCCGATGAACGCGATCGCATCGGAAACCAGTTGGCTCTTCTCATCCACATCGATGAAGGCCGCATTCACTGCAAATGCCGCCCGCATCGTCTCCTTGGCGGGTTCGCCGGTAATGCCGTTCGCCAGCCGGACGAGATCGGCCTTTTTTCCTCGGTCTTGTCTTCGTCAGTTTCGGCAGGCTGGGCGTTCGCCTGCTGAAGGATTAGCAGAGCCCCAGGTTGAACAGCGGAGATGGAAGTCATGCCGGTCCTCATCCGCGACGCACCGCCCCTGATGGGCATTGCCGCGATTTGCCGGGCGCTTCATGGCCAGAACAACCAATTATTCTATCAATGGTTGAGAAACTAAGGTTGGGAAGTTAACGAGGCGTGAACGGCCACGTGCGAAAGGTTGTATCGCTGGCGGCGAACTCGCTCAAATTCCGAAGCCCTTCGGTTCCCGCTGCTGCTTGACAGCACGGTCAGCTCGCCAGCACGGACCGACCACACTGCCCCACCGTCAACGGTGACGTTCTGCAGTAGCGGGAACAGGCATTGGCCGCACATGATCGATGTTTAAGCGAATGTTTCAACCTATCTTAAATTCATGGGGCCTAAGAAAACTTGATATTTGCAGTCTTGCGGCACATTCGATGCATATTGTTATCGCCAAGTCACTCCTTACGGGACTTTTGTCCCTACTCGCCTCCCTGGCTCTATCGTTTGCCTTCGTTCCGATGTTGGGCGGTGAAGTCGCCGGTGCCGGCCTGGTGATGACCATCGTTTGCCCGCTTGCTATCTCCATTCCCGCCTCGGCCGTGCTTTTCAGCCAGTCAGAACGAGTTCGGCGTGCGGAAGCCATGGCCTCTGACGCGCTTGCGAAACTGGCCGCCGCCTACGAGGAACTTCACCGGCGGTCCCGCCAGGACGGATTGACCGGGCTGCTGAACCACAGCGCCTTCATGGAGGAACTACAGACCTTCAGCCGGGAGGGTGCAACCGGAGCCCTTATCTTTCTGGATCTCGACCATTTCAAATCGATCAACGATCGCCACGGCCATGCAACCGGTGACGAGGTCATTCGCCGCACCGGGCAGATACTCGCCACGTATCGCGGGCAATTCAATATAGCGGGCCGCCTCGGAGGCGAAGAATTCGCTCTCTTTCAAGCTGGCCTGACCGTCGATGAGATGGTGACGTGGAGCGAGGATATTCGAGCACTCATCCAAGGCCTGGACGTGCGTTCCACCTCGCGATCGAGTGTGCCGGTGTCGGCCAGCATAGGAGCTATCCACTGCGCTTCGGGCTTTGATCCTCATGAATGTCTTAGAGCCGCCGACGAAAACCTGTACGAGGCAAAATCGCTCGGGCGAAATCGGGTCGTTTCATCCATCTGAAGAGGCGGCGGAACGGCTGGGATACCGCCGCGAACCCGCTCAAATCCCGCTGCCGTCGCGCTCCCGCAGTTCGCGTTCCTGCGGCTGGTTGACCAGCACGGTCAATTCGCCCGCGTGGATCTTCAACAGCACGTCGCGGTCCATTGGCAGCAGTTCTCCGTCGATGACGCAGCGGATGTCGTGGCGCTCGCGGGGAAATGCAGCTCCAGTTCGGTGGCTGTCATGGCGGTGACGGCGGCGTTTTCCTTCAGCCGGCCACGCAGGATGTCGAAGGTCAGCCGCGCCACGCCCGCCGGCGTCAGCGGATCGGCGACATAAAAGCCGAGATGGCCGCCGGTCAGGCTGTCGGCGAACATCAGCGGATCGCGGCCAAACTCGTTATTCGAGACCGAAATCGCCGAGACCTTGCGATGCCCGGTCTTGCCTTCCGCGTTGAACTCCACCTCGAATTCCGGCGGATTGAACATCACGCCGATCGCCGCCCGGGTACTGGCGCGGATCTTGCCGAGCCGCGAACCGAAAGTCATCGAATTACGATAGCGCACCATGCGCGCATGCAGGCCGGCGGAAAACTGGTGGACAAAACTATGGCCATTGGCGCTGGCGATATCGATGTTTTCAGGCGTCGCCTGCGCCAGCGCATCCAGCACCTGCCATATGTCGAGCGGCAGTTTCAGTGAGCGGGCGAACAAGTTCATGGTACCGGCCGGCACGACGCCGAGCGCGATGCCGCTCTTCCAGGCGATACCGGCTGCCGCCGAGATGGTGCCGTCGCCGCCGCCGGCGATCAGGCCCTCGACGCCTTTCGTCGAGGCCGCCTTTTCCATGGTCGCCACGACATCCTTGCCAGAAACGACATGACACTCGATCTCGTGGCCGGCGGCCTTGAAGGTCTCGACGGCACGGGCGCAATAGGCGTCCATATCGGTGGTTCGGAATGTACCGCCATCGCGGTTGAAGACGGCAAAAAGGTTCATCGGATCTCGCTTGCAGGGGAGCGGATTTCGCGGCGGGACAACGGCCCATGATAGAAATGGTTGCGACGGCGCGGTTTATCAACGAGCACCGGTCAGATCGACGGTAACACACAATCCCGTGAATTTTACGGAAGTGCTACCGCAATGCACAATTGCATGCTAACCTTTCTGCAGGTCGTTTCGATGACCCGCTCACCTCCAGAGCGGGTGGATGTCTCCCACATCTCACCCGCATTTTTTCCAGCAGAATCATTGCCATGACCGATACCGCCGCCCGTTTCGATTCCGCTCGCGACCGTTCGGAACCCGAAGTCATTGACCGCGCGCCTGAAACCACCCCGGGCTTTCGCGGCTTGCCGTCATCCTGATCGAGATCGCGCTTGCTGTCGGTGGTTTCGGCATCGGCACCGGCGAATTCGCAATCATGGGCCTTTTGCCGGAAGTCGCCTCCACCTATCAGGTCAGCATTCCGATGGCCGGTTACGTGATCAGCGCCTATGCGCTCGGCGTCGTCATCGGGGCGCCAATCATCGCGGTCGCGGCCGCCCGGATGACGCGGCGGGCACTGCTGCTGATCCTGATGACCGTGTTCGCGCTCGGCAATATCTTCAGCGCCATGGCACCGGACTTCTGGAGTTTCACGGCGCTGCGCTTCATCACCGGCCTGCCGCATGGCGCCTATTTCGGGGTCGCCGCGCTGGTCGCCGCCTCGATGGTGCCCCCAACAAGCGTGCCCGCGCCGTCGGCCGGGTTATGCTGGGCCTCACCGTGGCCACCCTGGTCGGCACGCCGATCGCCACCTTCATGGGCCAGGTGCTCAACTGGCGCGCCGCGTTCTTCCTGGTCGGCGGCATCGGCGTCGTCACCGTGGCACTGCTCTGGTATTTCCAGCCGCGCGACAAGGTGCATGAAGGCGCCAGCATCTGGCGCGAACTCAGTGCCTTCGGCCGCGCCCAGGTGTGGCTGACGCTCGGCATCGCCGCAGTCGGCTTCGGCGGCATGTTCTCGGTGTTCAGCTATATCGCCTCGACCACGACGGTGACGGCCGGCATGCCTGTTACCATGGTGGCTATCGTGCTGACGCTGTTCGGCATCGGCATGAATGTCGGCAATATTCTGGGTTCCCGGCTGGCCGATCTCTCGCTCAAGGGCACGATCGGCGGCGTGATGGTGTTCAACGTCATCGTCATGGGTGCCTTCGGGCTGTGGGCGGAATATCCCGTCGTGCTCTGCCTCTGCGTCTTTCTGATCGGCTGCGGGTTTGCCGCCGGTCCTGCGCTCCAGACCCGGCTGATGGATGTCGCCGCCGACGCGCAGACGCTGGCCGCTGCCTCTAACCACTCGGCCTTCAACATCGCCAATGCACTCGGTGCCTGGCTCGGCGGCCTCGTCATCGCCTGGGGCTGGGGATTTGCCGCGACCGGCTATGTGGGAGCGGTTCTGTCGCTGCTGGGTTTTGGGGTGTTTGCGGTATCTGCGGCACTGGATCGGAAGACTGCGGCGACCTGAGAGCCAACAGCCCTCACCCCGCCTCCGCTGTCGCTCGGCGGACAACCGGGGAGAGCCAACGGTCTCGACCCGTCCTTTGGACCCCGGAGGGGAGGATAACCGAGAGGGCGCGGCAGTTTCCCTTTGCTCCCCAGCGGGGAGAAGGTGGCCCGAAGGGTCGGATGAGGGCAGCTTGCGCTACGGTCTCCGCTTGAGTCCGCATGAACGCGCAGCGCTTCAATGACTAAGCCGCCTTGGACGCGACCTTTTCCTCCGGCATCATCATGTATCTTCTGCCATTCTCGCAGACGAAATGGGTCTTGCCCCAGATGCGGAGCGCAGTGATGACCGGTTCGAGGCTCAGACCGATCGGGGTGAGCGCATAATCGACACGCGGCGGCACGACCGGGAATATGGTGCGCGTCAGCAGTCCCGCCTCTTCCAGCTCCCTGAGCTGCTTGGTCAGCATGCGCTGGGTGACTGCCGGAATGCGGCGGCGCAGCTCGTTGAAGCGCAGCGTGCCCTCTTCCAGCAGATGATAGAGGATGACGCCCTTCCATTTTCCATCGAGGAAACTCAGCGTCGTTTCGACCGGGCACCCGGGGAAATTGTCGGTCAGCTTGGCACGGGGTTTCGACATCGGAAGCGTCCTTTCACGGTATACTTTTCGGTACTATAGACCAAAAATGTGCATTCTTGCGCTCTTCGAACATAGGCGCCATCTAGCTTCCAGACAACAGACGCAAACCAAGGAGACTTTTCATGCGCGCCGTCGGCTTCAACACGCCCCAGCCCATCACCGCCGAAACCTCGCTGATCGACCTCGAGCTACCCGTGCCCGAGGCGACGGGCCGCGACCTGCTCGTCGAGATCAGGGCGGTCTCGGTAAACCCTGTGGACACCAAGGTGCGCCGCTCGGCCCCGGTCGAAGCCGGCCAGCACCGGATCCTCGGTTATGATGCTTCCGGCGTGGTCAAGGCGGTCGGCCCGGGCGTCAAACTCTTCAAGCCGGGCGACGAGGTTTATTATGCCGGCGTGATCAACCGGCCGGGGACCAATGCGGAGTTCCATCTGGTCGACGAGCGCATCGCCGGTTTCAAGCCGAAGACCCTGAGCTTCGAAGAGGCCGCCGCGCTACCGTTAACGGCGATCACCGCCTATGAGGCACTGTTCCATCGCATGAAGGTGCAGGACAAGGTGGCTGGCGCCTGGAACGCGGTGCTGGTGATCGGCGGCGCCGGCGGGGTCGGCTCGATTGCCATCCAGTTGCTGCGCGAACTGTCGGACGTGACCGTCATCGGCACCGGCTCGCGGCCGGAGACCCAAGACTGGATCAAGGAACTCGGCGCCCATCATGTGCTCGACCATTCCAAGCCGATGGCGCCGCAACTCGCCCAGATGGCGATCGGCGCGCCCGCCTTCGTCTTCTCGACCACCCATACGGAAACGCACCTCAAGGACATCCTGGAGCTGATCGCGCCGCAGGGCCGCCTGGCGCTGATAGACGACCCGAAGGAGCCGATGGATCTGCGCGCCTTCAAGAGCAAGGCCCTGTCGGTGCATTGGGAAATGATGTTCGCGCGCGCCGTCTTCCAGACCGCCGACATGATCGAGCAGCACAAGCTGCTGAACCACGTCGCCGAACTGGTCGATGCGGGTAAGATCCGCACGACGCTTGCCGAAACGCTGGGACCGATCAACGCCACCAACCTGAAGACGGTGCATGCGATGATCGAGAGCAACCGCACCAAGGGCAAGCTCGTGCTCTCCGGCTTCTGACGACGTCCCCCGCAAGCTGAAACAAAGAAAGCCCGCCGTGGCTGAAACGGCGGGCTTTCTTAACGGCCTGGCGGTGGATCAGGCCTGAATGACGACGACCTTGGCGCCAACGTTGACGCGGCTGTAGAGGTCGATGACATCGTGGTTCATCATGCGGACGCAGCCGCTCGACATGGCAAGCCCGATCGATTCCGGCTGGTTGGTGCCGTGGATGCGGAAATGCGTGTCGTTGCCGCCGCGATAGAGGTACATGGCGCGGGCGCCGAGAGGATTGGCCGGGCCGCCCGGCATGCCGCCCGCGAGCTTGCGGTAGCGGGCTTCGCGGTTCTGCATGTTCTGGGTCGGCGTCCAGGTCGGCCACTCGGCCTTGCGGCCGACATAGGCGTTGCCGGCAAGCGCCAGGCCCTCACGGCCGACGCCGACGCCGTAACGGATGGCCTTGCCGTTGCCGAGAATATAATAGGCGCGCCGGGCTGGCGTATCGACGACCACGGTTCCGGCTGCATGCGGAGTGACATAGGCGACTTCGGTGCGGCGCAGTTCCGGATTGATCCTGTCGACCGGTACGGTCTTCAGCGGGAACTGTTCGTTCGGCAGCGCTGCGTAATTGGTCTGATCGTTGATGGTGGAGGCGCAACCGGCCAGCAGAAGCGGCAGACCAGCAAGAAAGCCGCGACGGGAAATCGTCATGAATGTGTCCTTGATGCGTCGAGATAATGACGCTGAACTTAAGAATATTATGGTTAATGAAGTGCTAAACGGGCGGGCGCCGCAGTCATCACGAACGCGTCAGAAACGTGCTGGTGTAGAGATGCCACATTGCGTGCGCGTTGAGATGCGCATCATTTGATGCTATCTTTGATGCAGCGGGAGATAGGCCATGCGCACGACAGTCACGATCGATGATAAGTTGCTCGCAAGGGCTCAAGAAGTCACTGGCATCAAGGAGCGATCCCTCCTTTTGAAGGAGGCCTTGACGCGGCTGATTCAGGACGAAGCTGCACGTCGCCTTATCGCGCTGGGGGAAGCGCACCCGATTTGGAAGCACCGCCCAGACGGCGATGGAACCTTGACGGGACATGGGGAGGATCAGATTGGGATAAATCGGAGTGATCCTGCTCGACACTTCGATCTGGATTGATCATCTCCGAAAGCGCGAGGAGGTTGTTGAATTTCTTCTGAAACGGAAGCAGCTCCTCGTGCATCCCTTCGTTATCGGAGAAGTGGCTCTTGGCCCGATACCACGCTACGATCTTGTTCTGCAGTCCCTCTCGGAATTGCCTCAAGCTCTAATAGCCAGCGATCCTGAGGTTCTCTTGCTCATCAGGCAGCACTCGCTGATGGGAAGCGGCATCGGCTATGTCGATGCGCATCTACTGGCGTCAACCAAGTTGCACGAAGGTGCCCGACTGCTAACCCGCGACAAGCGCCTCGCGCGGATCGCGACGGCGCTCGGCATCGGATACGAGCCTTAAACAGCCTCACATATTCGGATAGACCGGCCCTTCGCCGCCCTGCGGAGGGACCCAGTTGATGTTCTGGTTGGGATCCTTGATATCGCAGGTCTTGCAATGGACGCAGTTCTGGGCGTTGATCACGTAGACTTGGCTGCCATCCTTCTCCACCCATTCGTAGACGCCGGCCGGACAGTAGCGCGTCGAGGGACCGCCATAGATTTCCAGCTCGGAACGCTTCTGCAGGTCCATGTCCTTGACCTGCAGATGGACCGGCTGGTCCTCCTCGTGGTTGGTGTTGGAGAGGAAGACCGAGGACAGGCGGTCGAAGGTCAATACGCCGTCCGGCTTGGGATAGTCGATCTTTTTGTGGTTTGCTGCCGGTTCGAGGCTCTGCGCGTCGGTCTTGCCGTGTTTCAGCGTGCCGAAGAAGGAGAAACCGAACAACTGGTTGGTCCACATGTCGAGGCCGCCGAGGGCGATGCCGAGGCCGGTGCCGAGCTTCGACCAGAGCGGCTTGACATTGCGGACGCGCTTCAGATCGGTGCCGATCGGCGTCGAGCGCCATTCGTTTTCGATCTCGATCACTTCGTCATTGGCACGGCCGGCGCCGATTGCCTTGGCGATATTGTCGGCGGCGAGAATGCCGGAGAGAACCGCGTTGTGGCTGCCCTTGATGCGGGGCACGTTGACGAGGCCGGCGGAACAGCCGATCAGCGCGCCGCCCGGGAAGGTCAGTTTCGGCACCGACTGGTAACCGCCCTCGGTGATGGCGCGGGCGCCGTAGGACAGGCGCTTGGCGCCCTCGAACGTGCCGCGGATTGCATCATGCGTCTTGAAGCGCTGGAATTCCTCGAACGGGTAGAGATACGGGTTCTTGTAGTTCAAGTGCACCACGAAGCCGACGGCGACCAGATTGTCCTCCAGGTGATAAAGGAAGGACCCGCCACCGGTCTTGAAACCGAGCGGCCAGCCGAACGAGTGCTGCACCAGGCCCGGCCGATGGTTTTCCGGCTTGACCTGCCAGAGTTCTTTCAGGCCGATGCCGTATTTCTGTGGCTCGCGATCCTTCTGAAGATCGAACCGGTTGATCAACTGCTTGGCGAGCGAGCCACGCACGCCCTCGCCGATCAGCACGTATTTGCCGTGAAGCTCCATGCCGCGGGTAAAGTTCGGGCCGGGCTCGCCATTGCGCTCGACGCCCATGTCTCCGGTCGCCACGCCCTTGACCGCGCCGTTCTCGTCATAGAGCACCTCGGTCGCGGCAAAACCCGGATAGATCTCGACGCCGAGAGCTTCCGCCTTTTCGGCCAGCCAGCGACAGACGTTGCCGAGCGAGACGATATAGTTGCCGTGATTGTTCATCAGCGGCGGCATCATGAAGTTCGGAAGCCGGACCGAACCGGCGGGGCCTAAGAACAGGAAATGGTCGGCGGTGACAGGCTGCTTGAAGGGATGGCCCGCCTCTTCGCGCCAGCCGGGCAGCAACGCATCGATGCCCGAGGGATCAACCACCGCGCCGGACAGGATATGGGCACCGACTTCCGAACCCTTTTCGAGCACCACGACCGTCAGATCGGGATTGACCTGTTTCAGGCGGATCGCGGCGGAAAGCCCCGCAGGACCCGCGCCGACGATCACAACGTCGAATTCCATGCTCTCCCGTTCTGGAAGTTCTTGCTCGCTCATATCCAACTCCGCTCGCCGGCCCCTCCCGGCTATATTCAGGCAACCTGTTTGACAAAAGCGCCCCGGCTTGTCGAGGCGGGAAAACGTCCTCCGCCTTGTCATTCGCGCAAATGGCGTTTCGGTTTTCTCATCTTACGTTTACGTTCACGTCAGTTATAGGCACCGAACCGGAGAAAGCAAGATCGGCCTTTCGCAGCCTTCTGTCGCTGCTATAAAGGCCCGACAACCGATCACAGGAACTGGGGAAGGAACAGCATCATGGATCTCGGTCTCAACGGCAAACGCGCTCTCGTGCTCGCATCGTCGCGTGGGCTTGGCCTTGGAATCGCCAAGGCGCTTGCGAGCGAAGGCGCACATGTTCTCCTCGTCGGCCGCTCGGGCGACCGGCTGGCGGACAATTGCAAGGCGATCAATGCCGAAGGTCAAGTAAAGGCCAATGGGGGCAAGGCCGACTGGGTGTGGGGCGATCTGTCCGAGGAGAATTTCGTCGAGGCGATGAAGGCGGCCGTCAAGGAAAAGCTCGGCGGCATCGACATCCTGGTGAATAACACGGGTGGTCCGACGCCCGGTACTGCGGAGGAAATGACCGCCGACAAGCTCGATATCTTCTTCCAGTCGATGGTGCTGCGCGTCATCACGCTGACCAACGCCCTTCTGCCGCAGATGAAGGAACAGGGGTTCGGCCGTATCCTGACTGTCGCCTCTTCCGGCGTCTTCGAGCCGATCGCCAACCTGGCACTTTCCAACACGCTGCGCTCGGCGCTGGTCGGCTGGAACAAGACGATTGCGGCCGAGGTGGCGGGCTTCGGCATTACGGCGAACATGCTGCTTCCCGGCCGCATCCATACCGACCGGATCGACGAGCTTGACGGCGCCAATGCCAAGCGCAGCGGCAAGTCGGTGGAAGAAATCCGCACCGCTTCGCTGAAAACAATTCCCGCCGGCCGGCTTGGCAAGGTCGAGGAATTTGCGGCAGCCGGCGCTTTCCTGTGCTCGGTTCCGGCCAGTTATGTCACCGGCACGATGCTGAGGGTGGATGGCGGCGCGTCGCGGTCCATCTGATTGCCCCCTAAAATCCAGGGTTTTTAAATATTGAATCGAATTGAGGTGCCGCTGTTGGCGGTATCTCAATTTGCCTATCGTAAGAGGCAAGCCGGCCCCCAGAACTAAAGGATCGCCGGCATGATCGAAAGTATTTCGGGGGCGACCGAAGTTCCCGCACCCAGTACGCCCTCTGCGCCTCACGCGCCGGTCTCCGCTGCCGCCTCCATCTCGGCGACGCTTGCGGCCGGACAGGTCGTCAGTTCTTTTGCCGGCACCCGGGAAGCCGCGACCCGTCACACCACCGAAACTTCGGCGATCTCCAGCCGGACGGGCATCATGCATGCGCGGAGCCTGGAGGCCGTGGATGATGTGGTCGTCCGCAACCTCCTCGACAGCCTCTCGCCATCAAGCCGCGTTGCCGGCAGTTTCTTCCTGGCCGACGGCGAGGAACCGGCACCCAAGTCGCTGATCGCCACCTATTACGAAGACGTTTGACGCAAGACGCTGCGGTGATCCCAGATCACGCAAATGCGTCTCGCGGCAGGCCCGGCCTCAGCCTATGATCTCCGTCCCTGCCCCGGAGTTCCTTCCATGACATTTGCCAGACTTGCACTCACGGTGATCGGTGTCCTGATAGTGGCGATTGGCCTCATCTGGATCGGCCAGGGCACCGGCGCCTTCCCTATCCCGCCAGCAGCTTCATGATCAACCAGACGCCCTGGATCATCAGGGGTGCCGGTGTCGCGATCGTCGGCCTTGCCATCATCTGGGCTGCCCGGCGTTTTCTCCGCTAGTTCCGGTGGGCACGCTCCGCCTGCGCAGCCAAAAGGCGAAAAAGATTAACTCCAGTTCATCTAAGCCGTTCATTACAAACCTTTAATCCGCCTTCACCGGTTAGTGAGCCGGTCAGGCAAAACTTGTCTTTTTGCGCCGCAATATGGGCGGTTCGATGGAGCGATACCATTGGCACAACCATAGGCGAGCGGTAACTCATGAAGAAGATCTGGATTTTTGCTGGCGTTCTCGTTGTCGCTGGCGTTGCGGGCTGGGAGTTCCGCGATCGGCTTCCCTTTCTTTCATCCTTCCGACAGGCTTCCGCCGATACCGGCAACAACCAGCCCCAAGGAGCGCAGCAGGGCGGGCAGCGACGGCGCGGCGCGGGCGGCCCGCCGCCTGCGGTCAAGACGGTCGCCGCCACCCGCTCGGCCCTGCCGATGGACGTCACCGCCTCGGGCGCTGCCAATGCGGACGAGAACACGACGATCGCCGCCCAGCAGCCGGGCATTGTGGTCAGCATCGCGGCAACCGACGGCGCCTTCGTCAAGACGGGAGACCTGATCGCCAAGCTCGACGACCGCACCGCCAAGGCCGCTTTAGACAAGGACAAGGCGCTGCTCGTTCGCGACCAGGCGACGCTGACCCAGGCCCAGACGGCGCTCGCCCGCGCCAATGACCTCTTGCACGGCAATGCCGGCACGCAGCAGACCGTCGATCAGGCGAAGGCGGCGCAGGACACGGCGGCGGCAACGGTACAGAGCGACAACGCCGCGATTGTGTCCGACCAGATCGCCATCGACCATACGGACATCCGCGCGCCCTTCGATGGCAGGCTCGGCGATATCGATATCAGCACCGGCGCCTATCTCAGCGCCGGCTCGGCGGTGGTGACGATCGCCAAATACGATCCGATCTATGTGAAATTCCACCTTTCCGAAGCCTATCTGGGCCAGCTCAAGCAGGCCATTTCGGCGAATGCGGTTGCGGTCGATGCGGTGCCGCAGAGCGGTGGCACCTCGGCTCGGGGAAGCCTGAGCTTCTTCGACAATTCCGTCGATCCGGCTTCGGGGACGATCCTTGCCAAGGCCAGGTTCGACAATCCTTCCGGAACGCTGTGGCCGGGGCAATCGCTGAATGTCACCGTGCATTTCCGGAGCGACGACAAGGACATCGTGGTACCGACGGTGGCGGTCAATCCGGGCGTCGATAGCCCGTTCGTCTACGCGGTCGGCGACGACAAAAAGGTACATGTGACGCCGGTCAAGGTAGCGCGCTCCAACGGCCCGGATACCGCGATTGCCAGCGGGCTCTCCGAAGGGGTGCATGTGGTGGTCGAGGGCCAGGTGCAGCTCGTCGATGGCGCCACCGTCGTCGAGCAGTTCGGCAACGGCCGGGCGACTGCCAACAGCAATGGCAATGATCAGGCGATTGAAGTGGGAGAGGCGCAATGATCCCCGAATTCTGCATTCGCCGCCCCGTCGCTACCACGCTGCTTGCCATCGGCGCCGTGCTCGCCGGCCTTGCCGGCTATCAACTCCTGCCGGTCGCCGCCCTGCCCCAGGTCGATTTTCCGACCATCAACGTTTCCGCGCAGCTGACCGGCGCCTCGCCGCAGACGATGGCGACGGCGGTATCGACGCCGCTGATCAAGCAGTTCGAAACGATCCCCGGCATCAGCGAGATCAGCGCCACCAACTCGCTCGGCAACACCTCGATCGTGCTGCAGTTCGATCTCAACCGCAATATCGATGCGGCGGCAGCCGACGTGCAGGCGGCAATCTCGCATGCGACCCGGCAATTGCCGGACAACATGACGACGCCGCCGAGCTATCGCAAGACCAACCCGGCCGATGCGCCGGTCCTGCTCCTGTCGATCCGCAGCGATACCATGCCGCGCAGCAAGATCGACGAGATCGCCGAGGACGTGCTTTCTCCTTCCCTCTCGACGCTGCCCGGCGTCGCGGAAGTCTCGATCTTCGGCGCCCAGACCTATGCGGTGCGCGTCGAGGTCGATCCCAACAAACTGCAGGCCCGCAATCTCGGCGTCGATAACGTTACCAAGGCGATCTCCAATGCCAACAGCCAGGCGCCGGTGGGCTCCCTCGAAAACAACAGCCAGCGGCTGACCATCAATGCCGATACCCAGCGCACCAATGCCGACCAGTTCCGCTCGCTGGTGATCGCCAGCCCGAACGGCGCCCCCATCCATCTCGGCGACGTGGCCAACGTTCAGGACAGCGTCGAGAACCTCGACGCCGGAAGCTGGTATGACGGCAACCAGTCGATCATCCTCGCCATCCAGCGCCAGCCGGATGCCAATACGGTCGATGTGGTCGATTCGGTGCGCGCAAAACTGCCCGGCCTTTCCGCCGAGCTGCCGGCCTCGGTGTCGATCAACGTCATGAACGATTCCTCGACGGCAATCCGCTCCTCGATATCGGACGTGCAGTTCACGCTGATGCTGACAATCGGCCTCGTCGTGCTGGTCATCTATCTGTTCCTTGGCCGGATCACCGCCACCCTCGTTCCGGGGCTTGCCGTGCCGTTGTCGCTGATCGCCACGTTCGGCGCCATGTATGCGCTCGGCTACAGTATCGACAACATCTCGCTGCTCGGGCTGACGCTCTCGGTCGGCCTCGTCGTGGACGATGCGATCGTCATGCTGGAAAACATCATGCGGCATGTCGAGGACGGCATGGCGCCGATGCAGGCGGCGCTGCAGGGCGCTTCCGAAGTCGGCTCGACGATCATATCCATGTCGGTGTCGCTGATCGCCGTGTTCATTCCCATCCTCTTGATGGGCGGGGTGGTCGGGCGGCTGTTCAACGAGTTCGGCATGGTGGTGGCGCTCGCCATCGTCGCCTCGGCAATCGTGTCGCTGACGGTGACGCCGATGCTCGGCTCGCGCCTGTCAGGCGCCGAACATCACCCCGGCCTGATGGTCCGCATCTTCGACGCCGGCTTCAGCCGCACGCTCAAGGGTTACGACCGGGCGGTGGGCTGGTGCCTCCGCAACCGCGGCATCATCCTGCTCATCTTCCTCGCCTCGGTCGGCGGTTCGGTCTATCTGTTCAAGATCTTGCCGACGAGCTTCTTTCCGCAGGAGGATATCGGCCGCCTGACGATCTCGACCCGCGCCCGCGAGGACATTTCCTATCCGGCGATGCGCGACCTGCAGGCGCAGGTGGCGGCAGCGGTGCAGAAAAACCCGGCGGTCAAGCACGTGACCTCGATCGTCGGCAGCAACGGCCGCAGCTCGCTCAACAACGGCACGATCTGGGTGGAACTGAAGGACCGCGATGAGCGTCCGCCGCTCGAACAGACGTTGCGCGAACTGAGGCAGGCGACATCTCAATTCGCCGGAATGAAAACCTTCATCACCCCGCAGCAGAGCCTGCGTTTCGGTGGCCGCGCCACGGCCAATACCAGGCTCGTCGTGCAGGCCCTGAAAGCCTCGCAGACCAGCGAATGGTCGGACAAGATCCAGACCGCGATGCGCGCCGACCGGACGCATTTCACCGACGTCACCTCCGACGCCCAGAACGATGCGATCGAAGCCAATATCAAGGTGGATCCCGAAAAGGCTGCCTCCTTCGGGATTACCGACGACGAACTGCGCAAGACGCTGCAGATGGCGTTCGGCGGGTATACGGCGGCCGAAATCCAATCGACCGGCGACAGCTACGACGTCATCACCGAATTCGACAATACCCAGCAGTGGAACGACCAGATGCTGCAGGGTGTCAGGGTGATGTCGTCCAACGGCTCGCTCGTGCCGCTCTCCAACTTCGCGACGGTGGTGCGCCAGACCGCGCCCGTCACCATCAACCAGACAGGCCACTCGTTTCCACAACGGTATCGTTTAACCTGCCGGCCGGCGTATCGCTGTCGGATGCAACGGCTGCGATCGACCAGATCAAGGCGAGCCTGCAGATGCCGAACGACGTATTCACCTCCTATGGTGGCACGGCGCAGATCTTTCAGCAGAGCCAGGGCAATACGCCGTTGCTGATTCTGGCCGCTGTGCTGACCATCTATGTGGTGCTCGGCGTGCTTTACGAAAGCTTCATCCATCCGCTGACCATCCTGTCGGGCTTGCCGGCGGCGGCATTCGGGGCGCTGCTGGCGCTGAAGCTGTTCGGCTTCGACCTGTCGATCATCGCGCTGATCGGGCTTCTGATGCTGATCGGCATCGTCAAGAAGAACGCGATCATGATGATCGACGTGGCGGTGGAGACGATGCGCACCAAGGGTGAGACGGCGGCGGCGGCGATCCACGAGGCCTGCGTGCGGCGCTTCCGGCCGATCATGATGACGACCTTCTGCGCCCTGCTCGGCGCCCTGCCGATCGCGCTCGGCACCGGCGCCTCCTCCGAACTCCGCCAGCCGCTGGGCATTGCGGTGGTCGGCGGGCTGATCGTTTCCCAGGCGCTGACGCTGTTCATCACGCCCGTCATCTTCGTGGAAATGGACCGGTTCGGCCGCTTCCTCGGAGGGCTGGGTCGCCGGAAAACGGAGGACCTGCATGAGGCCAACGACGACGTGCCAACGCAAATGGCCGCAGAGTGATGCCTTGCCCTCCGCCCGCAAAGGGCCGGCGGGCGAGCCCCGCGCAGGTAACCTTAACCGATAACCTGAATACCGATCTCCGTTTGCATTAGACGCCGCTAAAGCTTCTTATAGGTGGCGCAGCGTAGTACTGCGTACGCGCTGTGGCGGTCGGGCTTGGGGTCGCCCGGCCGCTCTCAGTTTCAGGCCACGCGCCGAAAAATCAGAAGCGTTCGGCCAGTTTCGGGAAATCGCGGATCAACGAATCCCGCACCACGAAGCTGATCGGGTCGTTCGGATAGCGTTTGGTATCGACCAGCAGCCTTGCGAAGATGACGCGACGCTCGTCCTTCATCGCCCAGCCGACGAACCAGCCGAGCGGTCGGTCGTAATCCACCTTGCCGGCATTGTCGCGCAGCCAGCCGGAACCAGTCTTGCCCTGGATATCCCAACCATCACCCGCCTCGAAATGCGGTACGATCGCCAGCGTCATATCGACGGCATGTTCGGAGATCGGCAGGCCGCCGTTCAGGAAACGGCGCAGGAACCGCACCTGTTCGTCCGCCGAGATCTTCAGCGACGACATCAGCCAGGATTCGGTCAGGCCATCGGTATTGCCGGGGCCGCCAGCAATATCGCGATTGCCGTAGCCTAAGCGCTGCATGTAATCCGCAAAACTGCGCTTGCCGAGCTTGCGGGTGATCTCCTGCGAATACCAGACGATCGATTCCTTTTCCCAAATCACCGGATCGACATCCTTTTTGACCCGCTCCGGGCCCCGAACTTCGTCTGATATTTCCAGCGCGGGTTCTGCGCGTCGGTGAGAATGCCTGCATCATAACCCATCATGGCCAAAGGCAATTTGAAGGTTGATTGCGGATAAAAACCCTGGTCGCAGGCGCCCTGTCGATACAGCGTATTACCGCTATCCTCGTCGATGATGACGGTGCAGCGGATCGGATCTGCGGCGCGGACGGAATTGCAATCGAGCAAAGCTGCGGTAATTCCGAGAGAAAATGCCAGAAGAAAAGAATTTCTGAAAGCCATCGAGGTGCTCCAAGTGGTGTGACGCAGCTTTTCTAGGTCGGCTTGCGAGCCCCAATCAAACGATGATATCTGCGGGCAGACATGAATCAAACTAGGGCATTGCCATGGTGCGACCATATTTGCCATTGAACGCGCTGCGTGCCTTCGAGGCGGCCGCCCGGCATCTTTCCTTCACGCGGGCGTCGATCGAACTCTGCGTCACCCAGGCGGCCGTCAGCCATCAGGTGAAGCTGCTCGAACAGAGGCTCGGCGTGACTCTGTTCCGGCGCCTGCCGCGCGGGCTGATGATCACCGAGGAAGGACTGGCGCTGCTGCCGGCGCTGCAGGACAGTTTCGACCGGATGGCCGCCATGCTGGAGCGCTTCGAAGACGGGCATGTGCGCGAGGTGCTGAAGCTCGGGGCAGTCGGCACGCTGGCGGTCGGCTGGCTGCTGCCACGGCTCGCCGATTTCCGGGAAAAATACCCGTTCATCGACCTGAGGCTGTCGACCAATAACAACCGCGTCGATATCGCCGCCGAAGGGCTCGACTACACGATCAAGTTCGGCAACGGCGCCTGGCACGATATCGAGGCGGAGCCGTTATTCGAGACGCCGCTTTCGGTGCTGTGCATTCCGCCGATCGCCCGCCAACTCAAGGGCCCGGAGGATGTGGCGCACCAGGTGCTGTTGCGCTCCTACCGCGCCGACGAATGGCCAAGCTGGTTCGAGGCCGCGCATGTCGCCCCGCCGCAGATCCGCGGTCTCGTCTTCGATAGTTCCGTGCTGATGGTTGAAGCGGCGATGCAGGGGCCGGCGTGGCACTCGCCCCTCCCTGATGTTCTCCCGCCAGCTTGCCGCCGGCATGATCGAACAGCCGTTCGCGATCACCATTTCCAAGGGCAACTACTGGCTGACGCGGCTCAAATCCCGCACCGTGACGCCGGCCATGGAAATGTTCCGCAACTGGCTTGCGCAACAGGCGGCGGAGACGCGCCGGCAGCTGGAAATCTAAAGCGCGCGGGGTTGCCATCCCGTCCGCCTTGTGCGATCACCCGCCCTCTCAAAATTTCTGGGCGCCAGCAGCGCCCTTTTTCGCGTTCGGAGCCCACCAGCACATGGTTGCGGCCTCGGTTCAATGATTTTCGACGGATAAAAGGAGCACGGCGATGGCACGGGCGCTCGGGCTTGATTTCGGCACAACGAATACGGTTATGGCACTGGCGGATGGTGGCAGCGCCACGCATTCGATGAGCTTCACCAGCAGCGCGGGCGTGAGCGATTCGATGCGCACCGCGCTCTCCTTCATGAAGGATCCGGTGATGGGCGCGCAGGCGCTGAAGGTCGAGGCCGGACAGGCGGCGATCCGCCAGTTCATCGACAATCCCGGCGACTGTCGTTTCCTGCAGTCGATCAAGACATTCGCGGCAAGCGCCCTTTTCCAGGGCACGCTGGTCTTTGCTCGCCGCCACGTCTTCGAGGACCTCATGGAGATCTTCCTGAAGCGCCTGAAGGTCTATGCGGAAGACAACTGGCCGACCGACGTGTCGCGGGTGATCGCCGGACGGCCGGTGCATTTCGCGGGCGCCAATCCGGATGCCAAGCTTGCGACCGAGCGCTACAACGAGGCGCTGACCCGGCTTGGCTTTCCGGAAATCCACTATGTCTACGAGCCGGTGGCGGCCGCCTACTATTTCGCCCAGACGCTGAAGAGCGATGCGACCGTTCTGGTCGCCGACTTCGGCGGCGGCACCACCGACTACTCGCTGATCCGTTTCGAGACCAAGGCCGGCAAGCTCACCGCCACCCCGATCGGCCATTCGGGCGTCGGCGTCGCGGGCGACCATTTCGACTACCGGATGATCGACAACCTGGTGGCACCGGAAATCGGCAAGGGCAGCAAGTTCAAGAGTTTCGACAAGGTGCTGGACGTGCCGGCCGGTTATTACGTCAATTTCGGCCGCTGGAACCAGCTGTCAATCTTCAAGACCAGCCGCGAGTTCACCGACCTGAAATCGCTGGTGCGCTCGGCGCTGGAGCCGGAAAAGCTCGAACTGTTCATTGACCTCGTCGATCATGACGAGGGTTACCCGCTTTATCAGGCGATTTCCGCGACCAAGATGGCGCTGTCGGGTGCGGAAGAAGCGGAATTCAACTTCGCCCCGCTCGGCAAGGCAGGCCGCAAAATGGTGAAGCGCTCGGATTTCGAGGGCTGGATCGCCGAGGACCTCGGACGCATCGAAGGCGCGCTCGACGAGGTGCTGGAAAAGACCGGCACGGCGCCTGCTGAAGTCGACAAGGTGTTCCTGACCGGCGGCACGTCTTTCGTGCCCGCGGTACGCAGCATCTTCACGCGGCGATTCGATGCCTCGAAGATCGAGACCGGCGGCGAGCTGCTCTCGATCGCCCACGGCCTTGCGCTGATCGGCGAGAGTGACAATATCGCGCAATGGGCGGCTTGAGGGCGTTCCATCCGGTGCCTGCCGCTATCTGCGGAGTTCCACGCCTGGGCGGCTGCCGTCCTCAGGCCGATCTCCCCTTGAGGTGGAGATGCCCGGTAGGGCAGAGGGGGTGCCGCGGCACACTCTTCCGCCATCGCATCTGCGGCACGGCCGCTACCCCTCTGTCACCTTCGGTGACATCTCCCCTCAAGGGGAGATTATCGGGAGCCTGCCGCACCGGCTCTGTCCACATGCCAGCGCCCATTCGAGCCCGAAACCGGTTCCCTCTTCGCCTCGACATGCTGTAATGTGAACCTGATGGACATCGCGAAAGACATGGACGCCCCCGAGCTCGCCGCCCTTCTGCATTTCTATGCGGATGCGGGCGTCGAGTGGCTTGTCGAGGACGAGCCGGTCGACCGGTTCGCGCAATTTGCGGCCCAGAAGGCGGCGCAGGCGGAGGCGAGAGCTCCCGCTTCTACCCGGCAACAGCAGCCGGCAGGCAACGAGCCGGGGCCAACGTCCCGCGCGGCGGCACCAACGCCGAATCGGACCGCGCCAACCACACGCGCCGCAGCACCGCCACCCGCCTCCGCCCCTGTCTCGGTGCCCGACGAGCAGGCCGTCGCCTCGGCGCGATTCGCGGCCGAAAGCGCCCGCTCTCTCGACGAACTCAAGACCGCGCTCGAAGCCTTCAACGGCTGCAACCTGAAGAACGGCGCACGTAATACCGTGTTTGCGAGCGGCAACCCCGGGTCCGGCATCATGGTGATCGGCCCGATGCCGAATGCGGACGACGACCGTGACGGTACTCCATTCGCGGGCCGGCAGGGGCAGCTGCTCGACCGCATGCTCGCTGCGATCGGCCTTTCCCGCGATACTGTCATGCTGACCAATGTCATTCCCTGGCGGCCGCCGGGCAACCGCATGCCGTCCCAGGCCGAGATGGACATCTGCCGGCCGTTCCTGGAGCGCCAGGTGGCGCTTGCCGAGCCGAAACTGCTGCTGCTGCTCGGCAACTTTCCCGCCCGCTTCTTCTTCGGCGGCAATGGCACGATCCATTCGATGCGCGGCGAATGGCGTGACCTTTCCTTCGGCGGAATCAGTCTTTCGGCGATCGCTACCCTGCACCCGCAAGAACTGCTCGCAGCCCCCGCCAACAAGGCATTAGCCTGGCAGGACCTGTTGATGTTCAAAATGCGGTTTTCCGGGCACTGACTGCCCGCATTTCAGGCATATTTAACAGCAATTTACCCAAAGTTACGGAAATATGAAGAATGCCATGCAAACAACGCATGGCAGCGCAGCGTTTCGTTGCATTGCAGAATCGATGTTGCGCTGCAATATAGACAGTGTGTCTTGGGAGGAATTCTAGGTTTAAGGAACCAAGGCCATGACTACCCGCTTCCGCCCGATCCATTCGGGTTTCGAAACTCTTCGCATCGCCGGCCTGTCGCCGCGGTCGGCGAAGGGTTATCATCATTTCGGCTCTGCGACGAACGAGCAGCTGACCTCCCGTGCCATGGCACGTCCGGTTGGCGTCACGCGTCCCGCTTCGGTCTTCGTCGATTTCCGCGAACGTTGATCTGCGGTTCCAAGGAAGCATCAGCCATGACGGCCATCCTCCATCCGATCCGCACGTTGCGTGAGAATTTTCTCATATCGGCGCTGCCGTGAACGCCTCGCGCGAATACAGCCGCGCGGGTGCTGCCCGCGCCTGCACCGAAGCGACCAATCCGGCCACCGCCGCTATCCCGCTTTAAGCATCCGGCTTTCTCACGTCGCCGGGGTCAAGCCCCGGGCGGCGAAGCTTTGCGCGCTGCCTTCCGCTCGAGCCCGAGCTGGTGCTCGCGGTAGATGATGAAAATCCCCGCCGATACAGTGATCGCCGTTCCCGCCAGCATGGTGGCCGTCGGCACATCCCCGAACAGAACATAGGCAATGCAGATCCCGAGCAGGATCGAGGTGTATTCGAACGGCGCGACCGTCGAGACATCCGCGTTGCGATAGCTCTCGGTCAGCAGGATCTGGCCGATGCCGCCGCAGAAACCTGCGCCGATCAGGAACAGCTTTTCCGACAGTGTCATGTCGGTCCAGCCGAAGGGCAGGCTCAGCAGCGAAAACAGCGCCCCCGACAGCGAGAAGTAGAGGACGATCGTTGCCGTCTTTTCGGTGCGCACCAGCTGGCGCGTCTGGATCATCGCAAAGCCGGCCAGCACCGCCGAGAGAATGACGGAGGCCGCGCCGATCGCCTGTTCCGACCCCATGCCGCCCTGTTCGAACATGGTGAGCTTCGGCAAGGAGATGATCACCACGCCGACCATGCCGACCATGACCGCCGTCCAGCGGTAGATGCGCACCGTCTCCTTCAAGAATATCGCCGCGAAGACGACCGCCAGCAGCGGCGAGGAATAACCGATGGCGATGGCATCCGGCATCGGCAGGTGCACGAGACCGTAAAAGCCGAAAACCATCGACAGAATGCCGAGAAAGCCGCGTTTTACATGACCCGTCAGGCTGTCCGTATGGAAGGCGCCGCGCAATTCGCCCTGGAAGGCGAGGTAGACCATGATCGGCACGAGCGCAAAGGCGGAACGGTAGAAGGTGATCTGTCCGGCCGGGATATCGGGGCCGGCGGATTTGATACACGTCTGCATCATCACGAAGATCACCACGGAGGTGACTTTGAACATGATCCCGCGCAGGGGATTCAGGGCATCGGCAGACATCAACAACTCATGGGGATTTTAGGCGGCAATCCGGTCCGCACTGACAGGAGATTTGGCGGGGGTAATCTGCGAAGATTCAGTTTGAGGGCAAAGTAACGGAAAAGTGCCGTGAGCGGGATCAAAACTGATGATAGGTCGATCAATATCCGTGACCATGTGAAAGATTGCGCGAAATATACCAGAATGAAATCGGGTTTTATTTTAGCCAAAGTTTCAACAATCGTTTAGCATTGCGTGCAATTATCCGCGCGGCGACGGGTGTGTGCCAGTTCGAAGGGAGTGCCGCGGGGGCTCCCGATACCAATTTGAAGACCCGGTTCAGGAAGCAACATGCGAACAGATACGGGCCAGATCGTTCATCTGGCAGATTACCGCCCCACCGACTTCGTCCTGGAACGCGTCGATCTGACCTTCGAGCTCGACCCTACCAACACAAAGGTCGATGCGCGGCTGATTTTCCATCGGCGCGAAGGCGTTGATCCGTCCGCGCCGCTGGTGCTGGATGGCGACGAACTGACACTGTCCGGACTTCTGCTCGACCAGAACGAAATTCCCGCGGCGCAATACGATGCGACGCCGGAGAGCCTGACGATCCGCGACCTGCCGGCCGAAGCCCCTTCGAAATCACCGTCACCACCTTCATCAATCCGGAAGCCAACAGCCAGTTGATGGGTCTCTACCGGACCAACGGCATCTATTGCACCCAGTGCGAGGCCGAAGGTTTCCGCCGCATCAGCTATTTCCCGGACCGCCCGGACGTGCTGGCGCCCTATACGATCACCATTATCGGCGACAAGACCGCCAATCCGGTCATGCTGTCGAACGGAAATTTCCTTGGCGGCGCCGGTTACGATGAGGGCCGCGCGTTTGCCGCCTGGTTCGACCCGCATCCGAAGCCGAGCTACCTGTTCGCGCTGGTCGCCGGCGATCTGGGCGTGGTCGAGGATACGTTCGAGACCATGTCCGGGAATGAAGTCGCGCTGAAGATCTATGTCGAACACGGCAAGGAAGCTCGCGCAGCCTATGCCATGGACGCGCTGAAGCGTTCGATGAAGTGGGACGAGGAGCGGTTCGGCCGCGAATACGATCTGAACATCTTCATGATCGTAGCCGTGTCGGACTTCAACATGGGCGCCATGGAGAACAAGGGCCTCAACGTCTTCAACGACAAATACGTGCTGGCCGACCCCGAGACCGCCACCGACCAGGACTATGCGAATATCGAGGCGATCATCGCCCACGAATATTTCCACAACTGGACCGGCAACCGCATCACCTGCCGCGACTGGTTCCAGCTCTGCCTGAAGGAAGGCCTGACGGTCTATCGCGACCACGAGTTTTCCGCCGACCAGCGCTCGCGCGCGGTGAAGCGCATCGCGGAAGTGCGCCACCTGAAATCGGAACAGTTCCCGGAAGACGCAGGTCCGCTCGCGCATCCGGTCCGCCCGACGAAATACCGCGAGATCAACAATTTCTACACGACGACCGTCTACGAAAAAGGTTCGGAAGTCACCCGCATGATCGCCACGCTGCTTGGCAGGGACGATTTCAAGGCGGGCATGGACCTCTATTTCGAGCGCCATGACGGCCAGGCCGCGACGGTCGAGGATTTCGTCAAGTCGTTCGAGGATGCGAGCGGCCGCGATCTCACGCAGTTTTCGCTCTGGTACCACCAGGCCGGTACGCCTCTCGTCACCGTGTCGAGCGATTACGATCAGGCAAGCAGCACGTTCACGCTGTCGCTCGAGCAGATGATCCCGGCAACTCCTGGCCAGACAGCCAAGGAGCCGATGCATATTCCGCTCTCCTTCGCGCTCATTCTCGACAACAGTTCGATTGCGACGCCGACCAAGGTCGCGGGCGGCGAGGTGACCGGCGACGTACTGCACCTGACCGAACGCCGGCAGACCTTCACGTTCTCGGGTATATCGTCCCGTCCGGTGCTCTCGCTCAACCGGTCGTTCTCGGCGCCTATCAACCTGCATCTCGACCAGACGCCGGCCGATCTCGCCCATATCGCCCGCCACGACACCGACCTCTTCGCCCGCTGGCAGGCGCTGACCGATCTTGCCCTGCCGAACCTCATGCAGGCGGCGCGCGACGCCCGCGAAGGCAAGAAGATCACCTGCGACCCGGCCTTTGTCGCCGCCCTTCTCGGAGCCGCCGGCGACGAGACGTTGGAGCCGGCCTTCCGCGCCCAGGCGCTGACCCTGCCGAGCGAGGCGGACATTGCCCGCGAACTCGGCGGCAACAATGATCCGGATGCGATCCATTCGGGTCGCAACGCCATTCTGTCAGAAATCGCCAAGGCCGGGGAAAAGACCTTCCTGCGCCTGTTCGACGATATGAAGGTCAGTGGTGCGTTTACGCCGGATGCGGCCAGCGCCGGCAGGCGGTCGCTACGCAATATAGCACTGTCCTATCTCACCTATGCGGAAGGAACGCCGGCCCGCGCGGCCGCGGCCTTCGCGTCGGCCGACAACATGACCGACCTCGTCCAGGCGCTGACCGTGCTTGCCCATCGCTTCCCGGACGTGCCGGAAACGGCAGATGCGCTCGCCACGTTCCTGAGCCGCTTCGACGGCAATCCGCTGGTCATCGACAAGTGGTTCTCGACCCAGGCGACCATTCCGGGCGCCGGCGCGCTCGCCCGCATCAAGGCGCTGATGGAAAATCCGCGCTTCATCGCCACCAATCCGAACCGGGTGCGCTCGCTGATCGGCACGTTCGCCTTCGGCAACCCGACCGGCTTCAACCGCGCCGATGGCGAAGGCTACCGGTTCCTGGCCGAGCAGATCCTGGCGATCGACCCGCGCAATCCGCAGCTCGCCGCCCGCATCCTCACCTCGATGCGCTCCTGGCGGTCGCTGGAGCCTCAGCGCGCCGACCATGCCCGCGCGGCTCTGTCGACCATCGAGCATGCGGCGACGCTCTCGACCGATGTGCGCGATATCGTCGAGCGGATGCTGAAGGGCTGAGGCTCGACGACGCCTGACCGCGACTGCCGAGCGACCATTTACTCCACGTCGATGGTGTGGATATCGATGGCAACGGCAACGCGGTCGAGCAGCGGCTTGTTGTCCGGCCCGACCGCATAAACGCGGCGTTTCGTCGGGTAGACGAGCCCATCGAAGGTCTTCGGTTCGCTGGCGTAATTCGCGCTCGACGTTCCACCCATGATCTCGACGCTGTAGTCATGCCGGCGGAGAAGACCGGAGACATCGAAATAGAATGTCTGTTCGGTGGAATGGCCATGGACGGATGGCGGGAAAGTTACCTTCAGCCGCCGCCACGTCTCGCCGTTTTCGTCCCACGGCTCCACTTCCTCGACCTCGAATCCGGGCAGCTTGAACAGGAAGGGCGTCGTCAGGTAGGTCCACATCGCATAGCCCGAGAAATAGATCAGGTTCTGGGCGTCCCAAGGTGTCATCAACACATGGCCCTCGAAAGCCTGTCTCGGCCACCGGCGCTCTTCGATAAGCCCGCCGTCATCCGTGACGATGGCCGTCCGCTCGGGCTCGTAAACGCTATGCCGCCCCACATCGACAAACGGCGAGAATTCGACGTGCTGGCGATGCGGCTCGATCGACACGCGGGCGTTGGCGAACACGCCCGGCCAGCCCTTCACATGCCACATAGCCCCGCCGACGGAAATATGTGCCGTCAATTTCCGAAGCTGCTGCCAGCGCTCCCAGCCTCCATGGGCTGCAATGGCAAGATCCACGAGTTCACTCATCTTCGATATCTCCGCGAAAGGTTTGCATCCGGCTTCAGTGGTTTAATTTTGAAACCTATCGACAAGCTGACTTAAATGGTTTAATTTTGCAACCGATATTTTCAGCACCTATGCGGAGAACGCGATGAAGGGAAAGAAGACCGACCTGACCGGCGCCAATTGCGGCATTGCGCGCACGCTCCAGATCATCGGGGACTGGTGGACGCTTCTCATTGTCCGGGATGCCTTCCACGGACGCCAGCGGTTTGGTGAGTTCCAGAAGAGCCTTGGCCTTGCCAAGAACATCTTGTCCTCGCGACTGAAAAAGCTCGTCGAGGATGGCATATTCGCAATCGAGCCGGACAGCGGCTCGGCCGCAAGTCACCGTTATGTGCTGACCCCGAAGGGAGAGCAGCTCTGCACCGTGCTCGTCGCACTCTGGCAATGGGGGAAGAAAACTGTTTCGAACCCGGCGAACTCACATACGCTATGGTGGACGAGCCGGACGGACAGCCACTCGCCCGGCTGCAATTGAAGGCGCAGGACGGACGTGCTCTCGGGCCGCGCGATTTTCGCATAGTCGCAAAGGAGGCGACCACGTCCTAGCCTGTGCAGAAGATCGCTTGCGGTGCCAGCGTTAGGCGTCGGCGCATTTTTCCAGAAAGCGGGAAACCAGCGAGCGGCAATAGTCGGGTGTGAGTTCGCGGTCGCCGAACAGGATGTGGTAGATGATCGGCGCGACGACGAAGTCGATCGCTTCTCTCACGTCGAAAGCGGCCTCGCCCCGGGTCAAGGCGCGCTCACGCAAGGTCTCCAGGTGATCATAGGTGAACTGGCAGCAGCGGCCGGCCGCGTCGCCTTCCATGCTGCCCAGCACGTCCGCCAGCATCGAACGCCCGACCTTAGACGACATTTCCTCGGCATATTGGAGGATGAAGGCTTCGAGGTCGCCTTCCATCACGCCGGTATCCTCCGGATCGGCAATCGGCCTCATGTGGGCAACCGCGACATCCGCCAATAACTCGGACAGATCGCCCCAGCGGCGGTAGATGGTCGATGGCGTCACGCCGGATTTTTCCGCGATCATCGGCACGGTGATCGCGCCCCGATCCATCGTCTTCAGAAGATCCTGGACCGTGCGGTGTACTTCCGACTGGATGCGGGCACTGCGTCCGCCCTGACGCACCATTTCCCTGGCCATTTATTCTCCTCGCCGGCGTATCGCCGGAAATATCAAATCTCTTAATGCAAAGATATTGCATTAATCAGGGAATGCAACTATATCCGCCTAACGCTAAGAAATTGCATTAAGGTGAAACGCCATGAGCAATATCCTCTCCGCCTCCCCTTCGCCGTCGGCGCTGCGGATGACGGCCTACAGTTTCCTCGGCGCTGTCCTGATCTCTGCGACCAGCAGCGCGCCAACGCCGCTCTACCATCTCTACCAGGAGCTCTTCCATCTCTCGCCAGCGATGATCACGCTGATCTTCGGCTCCTACTCCTTCGCGCTGCTCGCAGCGCTTCTGACCGTCGGCGGGCTTTCCGACTATCTCGGCCGCCGCCCACTGATCCTGCTGGCGCTGGTCTTCAACGCCGCGGCATTGATTGTCTTCATGGTGGCGGAATCCGGCACGATGCTACTCCTCGCCCGTATCGGCCAGGGTTTTGCCACCGGCATCGCCTTCCCGACCTTCGGCGCGACGATCCTCGATATAGACAAGCGCAGGGGCTCGACGCTCAACAGCATCACCGCCTTTCTCGGTCTGATGATCGGCACGCTCGCCGGCGGCACGCTCGTTGCCTTCGCGCCGGAACCGACGCACCTCATCTATGCCCTGCTGTTCGCCTTGACGGTGATTGGCATCGTCGCGCTCGCCTTCATGCCCGAGACCATTACCGGACGGCCGGGCGCGCTTGCCGCCATGCGCCCGCATATCAGCGTGCCGCAACGGGCGCGCGCGACGCTTCTGAAGGTTACGCCGGTCAATGTCGCCGGCTGGGCGCTCGGAGGCTTCTACCTGTCGCTGATGCCGACGCTGGTGGCTGTCACGACCGGCATCACCTCGCCCTTCGTAGGGGGCACGGTCGT
The DNA here is from genome assembly GCA_045291535.1 of Neorhizobium sp. EC2-8. GTDB lineage: Bacteria > Pseudomonadota > Alphaproteobacteria > Rhizobiales > Rhizobiaceae > Neorhizobium. The sequence continues at coordinate 1,911,937 of CP147996.1, forward strand.
CTCGACGCTGATGCTTGCCGCCACCGCCTCGGTCTTCGTCTTCCGCACATGGGCGCCGCAGCGGGTTCTTTTCACCGGCACGACCGCGCTGATGATCGGTGTCCTGATCACGCTCTCCGGCGTGCATCTTCAGGCTGTCGGGCTTCTCTTCCTCGGCACGGCGGTGGCCGGTCTCGGGTTCGGATCGATCTTTTCGAACATTCTGAAGATCGTCCTGCCGCTTGCCGAAAGCCACGAAAGAGCCGGCCTGTTTGCGGCCTTCCTGGTCGAAAGCTATCTCGCCTTCTCGATCCCGGCGATTGCCGCAGGCCTTGCCGCTCCCACGCTCGGCCTCTCCAACACCGCCTATGTCTACGGCGCCGTGATCATCGCGCTCGCGGTCACTTCGATCGCAGCCACCCGCACCAGCCTTGCCGAAAGCCCGGCCGTCTCCTGAGACGGCCGGTTTGCCGCTTCCCAATGACTCTTTCGATCGCAGTTGAATCAAATCGTTAAAAAATCTTAGCAAGCCTCTGGACACGAAGAATCACTAATGATTCATTGAGTCAGGTTCGCGCGAGCGGCGCGCCGAATCACCATGAGGGACACAATGAAAACCATGTCGGATGTGCAGCGGGCAACCGCGGCCGAGGGGCGGTTGCGCCTTAAATTTCCGAGCTTTGGAAGTTTGCGGCGGGCTATTCCGGACGAGGCGCGGCTCTCCGTCAAGCCGATAGCGCGGCAGTTGCCACGCGTGGAACTCGTCCTCAAGCGTTCGATCCCTCTCCTCATCATCGCCTTCCTGGCCGTCGTTGCCGCCTCGCGCATTCTCGGCATCGTTTCCGAATATACCCGGATGGAAAATGCCGCACGGCAATCGACCGCCCTGATGGCCGCCGCTGCAAGCGCCGCCTTTGCCAATGATGCGACGGCGCTCCTAGGCCGCGACCGCGCCGCTGCGGAAAAACGCCTCTCCTCGTTCCTGCCGCAGGAACGACTGGGGGCGGATGCGTTCTTTCTCTTCGTCGATGAAACCGGCCGCATTTTCGGCGGTACCAAGCAGGCCGCCAGCTATATCGGCAGGCGCCTGACCTCCGTCCTGCCGGAAACCGCGGCACTGCGGCGTTTCGGCGACGAGAGCGACGTGATCGAAACCTATTTCGGCGAGATCCCGCATTACGCCGCCATCGAGACGATCGGCAGCGAAGGCGCGCTGATCGTCGCTGCCTATTCGCTGGAGAACCTCAATCTTGCATGGCGTCATGACGTTTCGCTCAACGTCACCCTGTTCACCGGCATTTCGGCGATCCTGCTGGTCATCCTCTATGCCTATTACATGCAGGTGAAACGCGCCCGCGAGGCCGACGAGACCTTCGTTGAGTCCAATCTGCGTATAGAGACGGCGCTATCGCGCGGCCGTTGCGGGCTGTGGGATTTCGACGTCAGCAACCGCCGCCTGTTCTGGTCCGGATCGATGTACGAGATGCTCGGCCTGCCGCCCGCCGGCAACGTCATCTCGTTTACCGACGCGGCGCGGATGATGCATCCGACCGACGGCAATATCTATGCGCTCGCCCGCGCCATCAGCCGCGGCAATGCCAAGCAGGTCGATCAGGTCTTTCGCATGCGCCATGCGGCCGGCCACTATGTCTGGATGCGCGCCCGCGCCCAGCTGGTAAAGACTAGCCAGGGCCGCACCCATGTCATCGGCATCGCCATGGACGTCACCGAACAGCACCGCCTCGCCCAGCGCTACGCCGAAGCCGACCAGCGGCTCGCGGATGCGATCGAATGCACGTCGGAAGCCTTCGTGCTGTGGGACAAGAACGACCGGCTGGTGATGTGCAACACCCATTTCCAGCAGGCTTACGGCCTGCCCGACAGTGTGCTGGTGCCCGGCACCGAACGGCACGCGGTCAATTCAGCCGCCGCCCGCCCGGTGATCGAACGCCGGGTCGCGGATCCGGACGGCAGCGGCCTTTCGCGCACCACGGAAGTACAGCTCGCCGACGAACGCTGGCTGCAGATCAACGAACGTCGTACCCGCGACGGCGGCCTCGTTTCGGTCGGCACCGACATCACGCTCCTGAAGCGTCACCAGGAACGGCTGCGCGACAGCGAACGCCGGTTGATGGCGACGATCGGCGACCTTTCCTCTTCGCAGAAGAAGCTGGAACGCCAGAAATCCGAGCTTTCCATCGCCAACGCCAACTATCAGGCGGAGAAGGATCGCGCCGAGGCCGCCAACAAGGCCAAGTCCGAGTTCCTCGCCAACATGTCGCACGAGCTGAGAACGCCGCTCAATGCGATTCTCGGGTTCTCGGAAATCCTCGCCAACGGCATGTTCGGTCCGCTCGGCTCGCCGAAATATTCGGAATATTCCAAGGACATCCACGACAGCGGCAAACATCTGCTCAACGTCATCAACGACATCCTCGACATGTCGAAGATCGAGGCCGGCCATATGCGCATCCAGTGCGAGGCTGTCGATCTGAAGCCGCTGATCGAGGAAAGCCTGCGCCTGACCACGATTTCCGCCCAGGACAAGGAGATCGCCATTCATCAGCGCCTGTGCGAGAACCTCAACATGGTGGCCGACCGCCGAGCGCTGAAACAGGTCATGCTCAACATTCTTTCCAACGCGGTGAAATTCACCAACCACGGCGGCAGGATCGAGCTGCGTGCCCGCAAACTGGAAAAGGGCGTGCTGCTGACGATCGCCGATACCGGTATCGGCATTCCGACGGCAGCGCTCAACAAGATCGGCCAGCCCTTCGAGCAGGTGCAGAGCCAATATGCCAAGAGCAAGGGCGGCTCCGGCCTCGGGCTCGCCATCTCCCGCTCGCTGATCGGCCTGCACGGCGGCAAGATGCGGATCCGCTCACGGGTCGGCGAAGGCACGGTGGTCTCGCTTAACATCCCGGACCAGCCTTTGCCGGCGGCCAAGCGGCGGATGGCTTGAGCCGATTGCCCGGTCGGCGTCGTACACGGGACGCGAGACGGTGCGGCAATCTTTACCCTCCCCTTTTGGAGAAGGCTACCAGCAGGTGGGAGAGGTTTTCACTCGAAGCCAAATCCCCCACGAGGGGCGGGGCTCCTCTCGGCCGGCTCACTTCCTGACGACTGACTCGAAAATCCCCCGCACCGCCTTCGAAAGCCGCTTCACTTCTCCCTCCAGCGTCCTGATATCCGGGCAATCCCCTGCCCGGCACACACGCTCGACAAGCCCTGCCGGTGCGTCGCCCGGGTCGAACGACCCATCGACGCAGAGCCGGACGATCTGCGACAGTTCGGTGAACAGCCGCAGCGCCTCCACGCAGGTATCGAGATCGGCAGGTTTCATCAGCTTGTCGCCGAGCGCCTTCAGGGCTTCCTCCGTGCTGAAACCGTAGGTATCGGGCGCCACGCCTTTGGCCGGCGCGATCAGGCGCAGATACTGGGCGATGAACTCGATATCGATGAGGCCGCCGGGGATCAGCTTGAAATCCCAGATGTCGCGCGGCGGCTTTTCCGTCTCGATCAGGGCGCGCATCTCGGCGACGTCCTTGGCGATCCTGGCGATATCGGGTTTGCTCGACAGCACCTCGCCGATCAGACCCTTCGCCTCATCAACGAGGCTTTCGTCACCGCAGACCAGCCGCGCGCGGGTGAGCGCCATGTGCTCCCAGGTCCAAGCTTCTTCGCGCTGGTATTTGCCGAAGGCGTTGATGCGAGTGGCGACCGGCCCCTTGTTCCCTGACGGTCTCAGCCTCAGATCGACTTCGAAGATCACGCCTTCGGCCATCGGCGCCGAAAGGGCGGCGATCAGGCGCTGGGTCAGGCGGGTGAAATAGCGGCTGGAATCGAGCGGCTTGTCGCCGTCGCTTTCCATCGCCTCACTGTCGTAGTCATAGAGCAGGATGAGATCGACATCGGATCCGGCGGTGAGCTCGAAACTGCCGAGTTTGCCCATGCCCATGACGGCGACGCGGCCGCCCGGATAGGTGCCGTGGGCGCTACGGATCTCCGCGACGACCGCCTTCAGGGCCGCATCGATCAACAGGTCGGCGAGATGAGTGAAGGCGCGGGCCGCCTGCGCACCCGAAATCGCCCCCGTCAGCAACCGGATGCCAATCAGGAACCGCTGTTCGGCCGCGAAGATGCGCAGCCGGTCGAGCTTTTCCTCGTAATGCCGGGAGCCGGTCAGGAAGGTCGTCAGGCGATAGGAAAGGTAATCGCGGGTCGGCAGTTCGGCCATCAGGCCAGGATCGAGCATGCCGTCGAAGACATGCGGCTTGGAGGCGATGATATCCGCAAGCCGCGGCGCCGAGGACATGATCGTAACGATCAGCGCCAGGAGCGGCGGATTGTTGCCGATCAGCGAGAAGAGCTGGATGCCGGCCGGCAGACCTTTCAGGAAACTATCGAAGCGCAGCAGCGCCTCGTCGGCACGCTTGCTCTCGCCGAAAGCCTGCAGCAGCGCCGGCATCAGTTCGGTCAGCCGCTCTCGCGCTTCGGCCGACTGGGTGGCGCGGTAACGGCCGTAATGCCAGGTGCGGATGACGCGGGAAATATCAGCCGGGCGCTCGAAGCCGAGCGAGGCGAGCGTTTTCAGCGTGCCCGGATCGTCCTGCTGACCGGTGAATACGAGGTTGCCGCCACTGCTGGTCAGTTTCGCCTCCTGCTCGAAAAGCCGGGCGTAACGTTTCTCGACGGTCTTCAGCACCTCTTCCAGCCTGGCGGAAAAGCCTGCGGTATCGGCAAAACCGAGCATGAAGGCGATGCGCTTCAGTTCAGGATCGGTTTCCGGCAGATTATGGGTCTGCTCGTCGCGCACCATCTGGATGCGGTGTTCGACATCGCGCAGGAACCAGTAGGCGTCGGTCAATTCGGCGGCGATGTCGGGCGTGATCCAACGTGCCTCGGCGAGCGCCTTCAACGCCATCTCGGTCTCGCGAGCCCGTAAGGGCGGCATGCGACCGCCGGCGATCAGCTGCTGGGTCTGGGCAAAAACTCGATCTCGCGGATGCCGCCGCGGCCAAGCTTGACATCATGACCCTTCACGGCGATCGCGCCATGGCCCCTGTGGACGTGGATCTGCCGCTTGATCGAATGGATGTCGGCGATCGCCGCATAGTCGAGATATTTGCGGAACACGAAGGGGTCAGCAGGCGCATGAAATTTTCGCCCGCCGCGATATCACCGGCGATCGGCCGCGCCTTGATGAACGCCGCCCGCTCCCAGTTCTGTCCCCTGCCCTCGTAATAGATCAGCGCCGCATCGAGCGAGACTGCGAGCGGCGTGGAGCCGGGATCCGGCCGCAGGCGGAGATCGGTGCGGAAGACATAACCGTCCGCGGTGCGCTCCTGCAGGATGCGGATAAGGCGCCGCATCATCCGACCGTAGACTTCCGATCCATCGAGCGGATCGGTGAGAATGCCGGTTTCCGGGTCGAAGAACACCACGATATCGATATCGGAGGAATAGTTGAGCTCGCGGCCACCCAACTTGCCCATGCCGAGTACGATCAGGCCCGAACCCTTGGCGGGCTCGTCGAGATCGACGAGCTTCAGCTTGCCGCCCTCGTGGCCGGCAAGCAAAAGGTGATCGATCGTGGCGGCGACGGAGGCTTCGGCAAGCAGGCTCAGCCAGCGCGTGGTGTCCCTGGCGGAAAAGATGCGGGCGAGATCGGCGAGTGCGACGAGGAAGCTCAAAGCCCGCTTGGCGGCCCTCAGCGCCGTCATCACCTCGTTTTCGGACGGCGCCTTGCCATCCTTCTTCTCCCAGGACCGCCGCGCCGTATCCACCAATCGCGCCAGCGTCGGCTCCAGCGGCTCCGTGATCGCGGTCACCAGAAGTTTTGGCGAGATGACAGCCGTATCGCGCAGGTAGGGCGAGAGGGTGAAGGCCGCGACGATGAAATCCTTGAGCGCGCTGTCCTTGCCAAGCAGTTCCGCGACCGAAGGTTCGAACTTGCCGATATCCTTCAGGACAGCCATCGCCGCCTTGGCTTCCGCCTGGTTCAGCGGGCGGATCACCTCCGCCGTTACCGTATCGAGCCGGTTTCCGGTCTCCGACACTTGCACCTCCCGTGATTCTTCCCTGGCGAAACTTAGGGCTTCAGCTCCGGAAAGACCATGGTGACCGTCAGGCCGGGCCCTGCGGTGTTCGTCTCGTCGGTGGCGGAGAGTTCCAGCGAGCCGCCATGCAGTTCCATCACCGCCTCGACCAGGGAAAGGCCAAGGCCGGTGCCGGGCTTGGAGCGGCTTTCATCGAGGCGGAAGAAACGCTTGGTCACCTCGCGGCGCTTGTCGGCGGGAATGCCGGGGCCGTTGTCGCAGACGGAGAGCCTGAGCGTTCCGTCGCTTCTCGCAAGGCGAACACGGATACTGGCCGCGTCGCTTGCCTCGGAGGCGTATTTGATGGCGTTGTCGAGGAGATTGAAGATCGCCTGGCCGATAAGCTCCCGGTTGCCGCTGACGACGAGGCCCGGTTCGAGTTCGGTGGTCAGCGAAAGCCCCGCCTCCTCGGCCGCCGGCTCGTAAAGCTCGGCACTGTCGGCCGAGATCGCGGACAGATCGACATCGGACATTTCCGCCGCGATCGACCCCGCCTCGACGCGGGAGATCATCAGCAGCGCGTTGAAGGTGCGGATGAGCCTGGTCGGATTCGGCGATGATGCCCTCCAGGGCGGCGCGGCGCACGTCGGCGCGATCCTCACCCAGCGCATCGGCCGCCTTGTTGCGCAGCCGCGTCAGCGGCGTTTTCAGATCATGCGCAATGTTATCGGAAACCTGGCGCAGGCCCTCGTTCAGCTTCTCGATACGGCCGAGCATGGCATTCAGCGATCGGACAGCCGGTCGAATTCATCGCCGGATTTGCCGACCGGCAGGCGCTGCGACAGGTCGCCGGCCATGATCTTCTGGCTCGCCGCCGACATCCGATCAATGCGTTTGAGCGCATTGCGGCCGATACCGAACCAGATCACCAGCGCCCCGACACCCATGATCGCCAGCGCCACCATCAGCGCCCGACGCACGATGCCGCGGAAACGGCTCGGGTCACCGAGATCGCGGCCGACCATCACCCTCAGCCCGTTGTCGAGGCGGAGCACGTTGGCGGTGGCGAGATGCCGGCCGGGGCGCTCCACTTCCGTATAGGGTTCATAAGTGAAGGGAATATTCGTCCAGCCTTGCTCCTCGAGCACGCCGGGCTGCACCGAGGCGACGTTGCCGGCGAGCATTTCGCCGTTCGGACCGGCGATGACATAGAGATTAGCACCCGGCTGGCGGGCGCGCCGCTCCATCATTCTGAGGAGAAGGTTGATGCCGCCGCGTTCATAGGAGCGTTGTATCTCCTGCACTTCCTCCTGCAGCGACTGGCGTGTCTGCTGCGCCAGCAGCCGTTCGGACATGGCTGTGACGTAGAAGACCAGAAAGGCGGCGCAGAGCGCGAAAAGCAGGATATAGAGCGCCGACAGCCGCACGGCCGTCGAGCGGAACATCAGGCGGGCACGTGCCAGCAAGTCGGCTTACCCCTCGTCCTTGATCATGTAACCGGCGCCGCGGATGGTCTTCAGAAGCGGCTTTTCGAAATCCTTCTCGATCTTCGATCTCAGCCGCGAGACATGCACGTCGATGACATTAGTCTGTGGGTCGAAATGGTAGTCCCAGACATTTTCAAGCAGCATGGTGCGGGTCACCACCTGGCCGGCATTCTTCATCAGATATTCGAGCAGGCGAAATTCGCGCGGCTGCAGCAGCACTTCCTTGCCGGCGCGCTTGACTTCGTGGGACAGCCGGTCGAGCTCCAGGTCGCCGACCCGGTAGACCATGTCCTGTTCCGGAGTGCCCTTGCGGCGGCCGAGCACCTCGACGCGGGCAAGAAGCTCGGAAAAGGCATAGGGCTTTGGCAGGTAGTCGTCGCCCCCGGCGCGCAGGCCGGTAACACGGTCATCGACCTGACCGAGCGCCGAGAGGATCAGCACCGGGGCGTTGATGCCGCGCTTCCTGAGTTCGCTGATGACGGAAAGTCCGTCGCGTCGTGGCAGCATGCGGTCGATGACCATCACGTCGTAGGAATTTTCGGTCCCCATGAACAGGCCGCTCTCGCCGTCGCTTGCATGGTCGACCACGATACCGGCCTCGCGAAAGGCCTTGGTCATGTAGGCCGCGGCCTCAAGATCATCTTCGATCACCAGAATCTTCATGTGCGGGACAATAGCGTTCGTACCCGTCTTTGCACCATGGGATTCTGCGGTACCGGCAGAATATCGGGTATCCGTCTCCATCACTCGCTCCATGAAAGAAAAGGGCGCCGGCCGTTGCCGGCGGCGCCCCGATCTTGCGACCTACTTTAAAGAAATCAGCCTTCGTTGATCGGCAAGGCGACGAAGCGGCTGGTATTGTTCTCGCCAGCCACCTGGAACAGCGCGCGGGTGCGGCCATCCTTGCGGGCCTGATCGAGAACCTTGCCGACATCCGCAGCACTGGTGACCTTGCGGTTGTTGACCGAGACGATCTTTTCGCCGGTCTTCAAGCCGCGGGCGGCGGCTTCCGAGTCCGGATCGACATCGGTAACCGACAGACCGGAACCGTCCTCGGCAGGAGCGACGGTGATGCCAAGGCTGGCAAGCGCCTTGTCGCTGGAGGGCGCGGGAGCGTCGGGCTGCTTCGGCGCGGCCGTCGCAGCTTCATCGCTCTGGAGGTTGCCGAGCGTGACCGGGATCTTCTGCGCCTTGCCGTCACGCCACAGATCGACTTCGACCTTGGTATTCGGGCCGAAGGCGGCGACGCGCTTGGCGAGATCACGAGCATCCTTGATCGGCTGGCCATTGACGGCGGTGATCACGTCACCTTCCTTGATGCCGGCCTTCTGGCCCGGAGAGCCTTCCTGCGGAGCGACGACGAGAGCGCCGGACGCTTCCTTCAGGCCGAGCGAATCGGCGATATCCTGGGTGACCGGCTGGATCTGCACACCGAGCCAGCCGCGATCGACCTTGCCGTCCTTCATCAGGTTGGCGACGACATCCTTGGCGGTGGAAGACGGGATCGCAAACGCGATGCCGACATTGCCGCCCGACGGCGAGAAGATCGCAGTGTTGATGCCGACGACTTCGCCAGAGAGGTTGAAGGTCGGGCCGCCGGAATTGCCGCGGTTCACGGCCGCATCCACCTGGATATAATCGTCATAGGGACCGGAGCCGATGTCGCGGCCGCGGGCCGACACGATACCTGCGGTGACCGTGCCGCCAAGACCGAACGGGTTGCCGACAGCAACGACCCAGTCGCCGACGCGCACCTTCGAGTCGTCCGCAAAGTTGACATAGGTGAACTTGCGGCTGGTGGCATCGACCTTCAGCACGGCGAGGTCGGTGCGGCTGTCCTTGCCGACCAGCTTGGCTTCGAGTTCCGTGCCGTCATTCATGACGACCGTATAGGCCGAACCGTCGGAAACGACGTGATTGTTGGTGACGACATAACCGTCTTCGGAAATGAAGAAGCCGGAACCTTGCGCGGTCGGGCGCAGGCGGTGCGGACGATTGCCGTCCTGGTTACGCGGACCGTTGCGTTCGGCGCGGTCCTGGTTGCGGTTGTTGCGGTCACCCGGAGCGCCGGGCATCTGGCCGCCGAATTCACGGAAGAACCGCTTCAGTGGATGGTCATCGGGAAGCTGATCGAAGCCACGGCCGCCGAAACTGAACGAACTGCTGTCATCGGAAACAGGTTGTGCGTCCGACTGGACGCGGACGGAAACGACGGCGGGGAAACGGCCGAAACGACATCGGCAAAGCTCGGGGCCTGCGGTGCGGTGACGCTGACCGGAGCAGCAAAAGACTGCGTGATCTGAGCCGGGATGCCGCTCGAGAGCATGACCGCCGCAAGACCAGCAACCGTGGTGGTCTTCAAGACTGTCTTCAGGGAGGGACGTCCGATATTGCGCATGTTTTAAGCTACCTTCTTCTCTTCAGTCATTTTGGCTGGAGGTCAGCCAAGCGGTGGATGACAAGAGATATAGGCGCTCGCAGGTTAACTGCAGGTGGCGGACGAATGAAATATTGGTAATGTTCGGAAGTGGCTGTTTCAGGCCGCTATTTTTTCAGAAGCTCTTCGATGCGCGCCTGCTCCTCGGCGGAGAGCGCCGCAACCGCGCGTTGGCTTGGACGGGTGCGAATAAAGACCAGAATCGCGGCCACCCCGACCAAAAGCAGCAGGATCGGCGTCGCCCAGAGAATGATCGTCTTGGCGCTGAGACGCGGTTTCAAGAGCACGAATTCGCCGTAGCGAGACACGACATAGTCGATGACCTGGCCGTCCGTATCGCCGTCCGTCAGCCGCTCGCGCACCAGCACGCGCAGGTCGCGGGCGAGCCTCCGCGTTGGAGTCGTCGATCGACTGGTTCTGGCACACCATGCAGCGCAACTGCGCCGAAAGATTGCGGGCGCGCTGTTCGAGCACGGGGTTGGAGAGGATCTCGTCGGGGTTGACGGCGAAGGCAGGAAGGGGGCGAGGAAGATGAAGAGTGCGAGCAAAATTTTCGCCAGACGGAACAGGAGCCCCTCATCCGGCTGCCGCCACCTTCTCCCCGTCGGAACGGGGAGAAGGGATATGCCGCAACGGCCTGCCCTGATCACTGCGGCTGAGCGGGCAAGTCCCCTCTCCCCGCATGCGGGGAGAGGGTTAGGGTGAGGGGCCGTTTCGCAGACTTTGCTCTCACTCCGCCGCCTCCAGCCTTGCCTTGACCGGCTTCGCCTTGCGGCTCGGAGCGCCGACGCGCAACCGCCGGTCCGAGAGCGAGACAAACCCGCCGAACATCATCACCAGCGCGCCGCCCCAGATGCACAGGATGAAGGGCTTCCACCAGATGCGCACCACCATGCCGCCGCTTTCCATCGCATCGCCAAGTGAAACGTATAGCTGGCTGAGGCCGAAGGTGAGGATGCCTGCCTCGGTCGTCGGCATGCGCCGCGCCGTATAGAGCCGTTTCGACGACCAGACGTCCGCCACCTGGACCCCACCGCGGCTCACGGAGAAATGGCCACGTTGCTCGGTATAGTTCGGCCCGACCGCATCGCGCAGACCGTCATAGGTCAGCGAATAACCGCCGACATTGACGGAAGCACCTTGCTTCATCTCGACCACCGTCTCGGTGCCGAAAGTCGTCGCCGCGAAAATGCCGAGCACAGTGACGCCGACGCCAAAATGGGCGATTGCCGTTCCGAAGACCGAACGCGGCAGGCCCGCCAGGCGCTTGAGGCCGACCGAAAAGCCGACCTTGGCAAAATTGCCGCGATACCAGAGATCGGCAAGCGCCCCGATCATGCCCCAGAAGCCGAGCGCCAGGCCGAAGATCGCAAGAACCGGCCCGCCGTTCTGGATGTAGAAGAACGCAAGGCCCGCAAACAGCGAGAGGCCCGCGAACACCCAGAGCCGCTGAAGGGCGCCCAGGAGATCGCCGCGTTTCCAGGCCAGAACCGGCCCGAACGGCACGGCGACCAGAAGCGGCAGCATCAGCAGGCCGAACGTCATGTTGAAGAACGGCGCGCCGACAGAGATCTTTTCGCCGGTCAGCGTTTCGAGGATCAGCGGATAGAGCGTGCCGGTCAGCACGGTCGCTGTGGCCACCGTCAGGATCAGGTTGTTGAGTACCAGCGCGCCCTCGCGCGAGATCGGCGCGAAAATGCCGCCGGCCTTCAGCATCGGCGCCCGCCAGGCAAACAGCACGAAGGCGCCGCCGATGAAGATGGCGAGGATGCAGAGGATGAAGATACCGCGGGTCGGATCGGTCGCAAAGGAATGCACCGAGGTCAGCACGCCCGAGCGCACCAGGAAGGTGCCGAGCAGCGACAGCGAGAAGGTCATGATCGCCAGAAGCACGGTCCAGATCTTGAGCGCCTCGCGCTTTTCCATGACCAGTGCCGAATGCAGCAGCGCCGTGCCGGCGAGCCAGGGCATGAAGGAAGCGTTCTCGACCGGATCCCAGAACCACCAGCCGCCCCAGCCCAGGCTCGTAATAGGCCCAGTAGGAACCCATGGCGATGCCGGCGGTGAGGAAGGTCCAGGCGGCCAGCGTCCACGGTCGCACCCAGCGCGCCCAGGCGGCGTCGATGCGGCCTTCCATCAGCGCGGCGACGGCAAACGAGAAGCAAACCGAGAAACCGACATAACCGAGATAAAGCAGCGGCGGATGCACCGCGAGACCGAAATCCTGCAGCACCGGGTTTAGGTCCTGCCCTTCGGCCGGCGCCGGATCAAGACGCAGGAAAGGATTGGAGGTGAGCAGGATGAAGAACAGGAAGGCCGTCGAGATCCAGGCCTGAACGGCCAGCACATTGGCCCGCAGCGTATCCGGCAGGTTGCTGCCGAAGGTGGCGACGAGCGCGCTGAAAAAGACGAGGATCAGCAGCCAGAGCAGCATGGAGCCTTCGTGATTGCCCCAGACGCCGGAATATTTGTAGATCAGCGGCATCAGCGAATGGGAATTCTCCCAGACGTTCGCAGCCGAAAAATCCGAGACCACATAGGCCCAGGTCAGCGCTCCGAAGGAGAGTGCGACGAGCGCAAACAGCAGCAGCGACCCGGTCGGCGCCAGCCCCATCATCGCCGCATCGCCGCGCCGTGCGCCAATCACCGGCAGGACCGAGACGATCAGCGCGGTTGCGAGCGCAAGAACAAGTGCGTAGTGGCCGATCTCGATGATCATCTGGTTGCCGTCCCCTTGGCGCCGTTGCCCTTGCTTTCGCTGCCCTGGCCTTCGTTCCAGACGCCCTGCGCCTTCAGCCGGTCGGCGACTTCCTTCGGCATGTAGTTCTCGTCATGCTTGGCGAGCACACTGTCAGCCACGAAACCATGCGATGCCGCGTCGAACGCGCCTTCGGTCACAACACCCTGCCCCTCGCGAAACAGGTCCGGCAGGATGCCCGTATAGGTCACCGGTACGTTGCCCGTACCATCCGTCACCGTGAAACTCACGGTCGAGCCCTGGCCGCGCTTTACCGAACCTTCGGCTACCAGCCCGCCGAGCCGGATGCGGGTGCCGGGCTTGATATCGGCCTTGGCAAGGTCGGCCGGCATGAAGAAATAGGCGACCGACTGGCTGAAGGCGAACATCACCAGAAGCACAGCGATCAGGATGAAGCTCATGCCACCGGCTATCACCGCCAGCCGCTTCTGTTTACGGGTCATTGCGCCACTCCTTCGACGGCCAAGCCCATCTCGTTGGCGAGCGCCACCAGTTCCCCGGCTGAGGGGAACTGTTTGAGACCGCTCTTCAGCGCCTCTTCTGCCTTGGGTTTATCACCGAGTACGGCATAGGAGCGCACCAGTCTTACCCAGCCCTCGAGATTGTTGGGGTCCTGTTTCAGCCGTTCAGCCAGGCTGTCGACCATGCCGCGGATCATCGCCTGCCGATCCCCCTGCGACATGTTTTCGGCCGCCGCGACATCTGCCTGGTTCGGATTGCCCGGCGCCTGCGCCGCGTCGCGTCCGGGCACGATGGTGCCGCCGTTTTTGGCGATATGCTGGTTGACGAGCTGCATCCACGGCGCGTCGGCGGGCGAGCCTTTTGCAATCGTCTCGAACTGCGCCCTTGCCTCCGCCGCCCTGCCCGCCTGCTCCAAGCCGAGGCCGACATAGAAACGGGAGCGCGGATTGTCCGGATCGAGCTTCACCGCCTGTTCGAATGCGGCACGCGCATCCTCGGTGACGATCCCGTCGTTCGAGGCGACCAGCGTTTCGCCGAGCCCCGCGAGCCTGACCGGATTGGGGCCGAGGATGCGGATGCTGTTGCGATAGGCCAGCTCAGCGTCACCGAACCGCATGGAGCGGAAATAGATCGGCGCGAGCAGATCCCAGCCGGCGCCGTCCTTGGGGTTTTCGGCCAGATGCCGCTCCGCCTTGGCGACCAGCAGCGCGACATTGTTGCCGGGATTGGCAAGCCTCGCTTCGAGCGGCTGGTCCGGCAAGCCGGGATTGCCGAGCACCAGGTAAAGACAGAGCCCGACGAGCGGCGGCACCAGCGTGACTATGGCGGTGGCGAGCGCATGTCTTCGCGTCTTCGGCGCAGCAGTCTCCTTGCCCTCCCCGTACCGGCGGCGGCAAGAAGCCTGCGGCCGATTTCGGCGCGGGCGTATTCGGCCTCCTCCGCATTGATCAGGCCCTGGGCCCGGTCCCGGTCCAGTTCCGCCAGCTGGTCGCGATAGACTGCGACCTCCCCGGCGCGGTCCGCAGACGCTGTTTGTGTGGCTCGGGCGAAAGGCAGGATGAGGATTGCCGCAACGGCCGCCGTCAGAGCTGCGAGGATGATCCATAAAACCATAGTGGCCCAATACTGCAACGGCCTGCGCTTTCCAACAGCGCAGCCGGCGTTGACGCGAATTTGAGGCGTTTGGCCGCAAGTTCAAGACGCATATGGGCCCTATCCGATCCGGCAGCCATGACCCATGTCAAACAGCCGCAGAAGAAACCGCAAGGCGCGATCAGGTGAGCGGCGTCCAGGTACCGTTCGAATTACGGCAGGCTGCGCCCCTGGCCGTCATGTCGCGGCCGTTCATCGTCACCGTATGACGATACTGGCGGCAGTTCTGAGTGCCGACCTGATAGGGAGCGTTGGCGACCACCTGACCGTTCGCATCATCGCCCTTCCAGGTTATTGCCTCGCCGCCGGCCGCCCCTCCAGGGCGCGATATTCGGCCTCCAAAGCGCGGGAACGGTCGCTTGTCGAAAGCGTCGCGCCGGTGCGGCCGACGATGCCGCCCTGCAGCGCGGTAATATAGGACGTCGATGGCGAAGGCCGCGGCGTCAGCAGGCCGCGCCCGCCGCCGGTTCCGCTGCCTGAAGTCGTGCCGCAGCCGGCCAGCAGGCCAGCGACCACAAGCGATGAAACGGCATTTCGGAGGCTTAATAGTCGCATCGTGTCGGAAACCGGTCGCGGGTCGTTTTCTTCGGAAATCTTGCCGAGACTGGTCCCGTCCCGGGATGGCATCATTATGGCGTCGCTGGGAAAACACACAAATCCGGTAATCTTTCAGTCTCCCCGAATATTAGCAGACAATCTTACGAATGTCCGTTTACACAAAGATATAGCAGGCGATCAATCCGTCCATCGTCAAAGGCAGGGAACGGGGGACTGTTGCCCATAAGTCACAGACCGACACGGTCATATTGCGGAAATCGGCCGTTCAGGGAGCTTCCTTGGCGACGCCCGGCAGCAGAAGTTGCGCCCGCAGGCCACCCCGCGGCCCGCGCGTCAACTCGACCGAACCCTGATATTCACCGGTGATCTCGCGCACGATGGAAAGTCCGAGCCCGGCGCCCGGCTTGCTCTCGTCGAGCCGTCTGCCGCGTTTCATCGCCTCGCGGATCTGGTCCGGCTCGAGGCCGGGGCCATCGTCCTCGACGGCGATCTCGACCCAGGAGCGCCGCGCAGATTCGCCCTCGCCGGACTGGGGCCCGGATGTCGGGGTGGCGGTGATCCAGACGCCGGTCTCGCAGAAGCGGGCAGCATTTTCGAGCAGGTTGCCGATGGTTTCTTCGACGTCCTGCTGCTCCATGGCGAGCGCCACGCCCGGAGGGAAAACCGACAGGTGGAATTCCTTTTCGGGATTGAGCCGCCGCATCACCCTGACCAGGCGTTCCAGCACCGGCTCGAGTTCGGTCCGGGCAAGCAGGGATTCGCGCTGGGCGGCGATGCGCGCCCGGTTCAGGTAGGATTGCACCTGCGCCTGCATTCCCTCCGCCTGCGACCGCACCATGTCCGACTGCACCTTTTCGACGGCCCGCGATTCGTTGAGCAGAACGGCGATCGGCGTCTTCAGCGAGTGGGCGAGATTGCCAACCTGCATGCGCGCCCGCTCGACGATGCGGCGATTGCTTTCGATCAGTGCATTGATGTCGCTGGCAAGCGGCATGATCTCGCGGGGAAACTCGCCTTCCAGCCGCTCCGCCTCGCCGCGCCGCACTCTTTCGAGCGAGCGCCGGGCTCCATCGAGCGGCTGAAGGCCGTAAAGGATCGCCAGGCCGTTGACGACCAGGCTGCCGAAACCGAAGACGGCGAGCGCGATATAGAGACTGCGGGTAAAGGCCTGGATATCCTCCTCGACCACCGCGAGATTGCCCGAGACGCGGAAGCGCGCGGCACGGCCTTCGCCATCGAGCACGACCTCCGTCTCGGCGACCAGGACATGATTCTTGTAGGCGTCGATCGCGGGGTAGAAGCGCTCGTAGCGATTGTTGAAGGGCACCGCCAGGATCGACGGCACGCTGATATTGGAGGTGCCGAGCGAGGAGGAGGACAGCGGCGTCGCCGCAAAGGTGCCGAGCGGCTCGATGATCCAGTACCAGCCGGTCTCGGGCTGCGAGAAGCGCAGGTCGCCGAGCTGCGGGCTGCCGGAGAGCTTGTTGTCGTCGCCGATCGTGATCGAGTTGATGACGTTATAAAGCTGGGCGCGCAGGAGATCGGTGAAGGCGCGTTCGGCCGACTGCCGGTAGAGCTGCGAGATGACGATCGAAATGACCACCAGGGCCAGCGCCGACCACAGCGTGGCCAGAAGCAGCACGCGAGCAGTCAGCGATCTTGGTCCGATCATTCGGAATTTAACGCGCATCGTTTGGCGCTTGCATCCTGTATCCGAGGCCGCGGACCGTTTCGATGAGATCGACTCCGAGCTTCTTGCGAAGCCGGCCCACGAAAACTTCGATCGTATTGGAATCCCGGTCGAAATCCTGATCATACATATGCTCCACAAGCTCGGTGCGGGAAACGACCTGCCCCATGTGATGCATCAGGTAGGACAGAAGCCTGAATTCGTGCGAGGTGAGCTTCAGGGCGACGCCTTCGACGCTCGCCTTGGAAGCCTTGGTATCGAGCCGCACGGGCCCGCAGACGATCTCGGAGGATGAATGCCCCGCCGCCCGGCGGATCAGCGCCCGCACGCGGGCCAGCACTTCCTCCACATGGAAGGGTTTTGCGACATAGTCGTCGGCACCGGCATCGATGCCCGCCACCTTGTCGCTCCAACGGTCACGGGCGGTCAGCATCAAAACGGGCATGCCCTTGCCCTCGGAACGCCATTTCTCGACGACCGTGATGCCATCCATGACAGGAAGGCCGATATCGAGGATGACGGCGTCATAGGGTTCGGTTTCGCCGAGATAGTGGCCTTCCTCTCCGTCGAACGCCTGATCGACCACATAACCGGACTCCTTCAGGGCGTCCGAAAGCTGCCGGTTGAGATTGACGTCGTCTTCGACCAC
This sequence comes from Neorhizobium sp. EC2-8, assembly GCA_045291535.1. Classification (GTDB taxonomy): domain Bacteria; phylum Pseudomonadota; class Alphaproteobacteria; order Rhizobiales; family Rhizobiaceae; genus Neorhizobium. Next base: position 1,929,147 of record CP147996.1, read on the forward strand.
CAGAATGCGCATGCACCGCCCCTCGAATAATATGCCGGCGGCCGATCACCGCCGGACCCGCTTTACATCGGAACCCTGACGGTCACCTTGCGCGGTCTCTGACTGCCATCGCCCTGGACGAGTACCGTCACGACACAGGTCTGGCCATCGGAGGAGGGCTGAGCGGAAAGAAGCTGGCCGCCGGTTTCCCGCACCACGCGAGACGCCGCCGACCCGCAATCGCCCGCCACAAGCACCATATAATCAACCGCAGCGACCTTTTCCGGCACGAAGCCGGCGAAACCGGCAAGGCCGGCGGTCAGTATTGCGATGATTGGCAGTCGCGCCATGGTTACAATTTCCACTCACAAGACAAACAGCATTCATGTCCAAAGCATGTGATGGATTATGTAGCCAAAGGCGGCTGAATGGCAAATGAATGGTCCGTAGTGCATTCCTTCATAAGGCTATTTTCCCCTGATTCCGGTCTGCGCCGCGACACGCCCATAGATCGCAAAAAGCCCGCCGGCTGCACCCGCCAGCGTCACCGCCAGGTCCGCGAGATCGGCCTGAACGTCCGCTCCGAGCTGAATTCCCGTGACCTGCAGAAGCGAAGCGGCAACCGCAATCAACCCACCCCAGACCGTTTTAGACTGATACCACACCTTCATGCCGTCCATGCTTCATCTCCTTGTTTCAACTTAGAATATAACAATCGTCTCGGCCGGGAGCCCAAGCGGGACCGCCCGGCCCATCTGCCGGATGCGCAGGGAAAGGCTCGATTGAGGTCTGCCGAAATCGGCGATCTCGTCCGCCGCCGCATAGGTGAAAACCGGCTCCGTCACCTCGACCCTCCGCCTGACGATGGCACCGTCCAGAAGCTCGATCCGGTAACGCTCCTCCGGTTCGTCCAGCGGGATATCCGTCCCATCCCAATTGTCCGCCTCGACCCTGCCGCGCCTCACCCAGATCAGCCGGGTATCGCCGGCGACCTGCCGTTCGCCCCGGATATGCACCGGCGAAAGCGGCGTTTCGGCGCGCATGCCGCCCGCAAACCCATGCGGGCCGGATCGCCCGCCCGCTTGTCCCAAGCTTTCCGCCAGCCAGTTCATGGCAAGGCCGCGTTCGTCCGCCGAAAGGCCCAGGGGCACCACCGCCTCGTCGAGCACGATGACAGCCGCCCCCGCCGCCGCACCCGCAAGCATGGCGTCCTCGGTTCCCGCCAACCCGCGCAGCAGGTTCGACAGCAACCAGCGATTCGGGCTGATCTCTTCGGCACCGGCAAAACCGATCACCTCCCAGACGCCGTTCTGCGCCTTCACCGCAATCCGGTTTTCACCGTTCAACACCGCCTGCTCATCCGCCGACGACAGCCCGCCGAAGAACAGTTCGATCTCCAGCAAGGAGGCGCGATCGAAGCGGCCCGCGACACTGCCTACAAGGGGTGCAGTCAGAACTCCCACTCTCGCCGGCCGGTCAAGCACCGACCGTGTGCGATAGCCTTCCATCGTCACCGAAGAGGATAATGCCATCCGCCGCCAGGGCCGGCAGAAGCCCGCGAGCCGGGCAAGGCTCGCCGCCTCACCGGGCGCAAATCTTGGCAAATCGAGAAAATGCAAGACCGGCGCAAATGCGTCCGACACGGCGGAGCCGCCATTCCTGCGCCCTCGTCGCCGGCATAGTTCGACGGTGCAAGCGGCGCGTGATGCCGCGCCTCGACGCGTCGCGCGGCCCCTCTTCGATCCGCTCGACGATGAAGGTCCCCTCCGGACCGGCAGCGTCCGGCAAGGCCAGCTGCACCGCATCCCCGGCTCGACCGAAATGTCCGCTGGCGAAAGCGCGAAACTCAGCGATCGCCTCGCGACCCTGTGCGAGCGCAACAGCGTCTCGACCGCCGCGAGCGACGTCTCTTCAGGCAGCACCGCCGGCAGGTCGTAACTCAGGATGCGCTGGCTTTCCGCCCGCGCCCGCCGCGACCTTGCGCCCGACTGTTCATAGTCGAGGCCCGGATTGTAGGACGTCAGCACTGCCTCCGCCGCGAAATCACTGTCGTGCCCGCGGTTTTCCGACCAGAGCGGCTCATCCTCGATATCGGCGACAACGGTGATTTCCTTCGCCGCCAGGCCCGCCTTCAGCCGTGATCGGAAGCGCAGCCTGCCACCATCCTCCGCGACATCCACCTGAAACACCTCCAGCAACGGCTCCAGCAGCGCCCTCGCCGAGGTGACATCACCCTGCACGTAACCCGTCAGGTCGCCGCTCACTTCCGAAACATCGAAATCTTCGAACCCATGCTCGGCCAGGATCGCGGCAATGGCATCGGCCAGCGTCGTGCCGCCCAGCCGCCCGTTCAACCAATGGCCCGTACGCCAGTTGCCGCCATCGCTCCAGGCCGAAAGATCGCCGGGGAAAGCCGGCACCGGCCGCGCGTCCCAGGTCCAGACGAAAATGTGGTCCGGATCGACCATATCGACCGGTGTCGAATCGACCATGCCTTCAGGTGGAGCCTTGCCGTGCCACCAGCCATGATGGGCTTCCAGGAACCGTCGCTGCATGCTGTCCGATCGCCCGCCACTTGAAAAATGTGGCAGCGCGCTTTCGGCCGATTTGGGATCGATGAAGACATTCGGCTGATTGGCGCCCTTATCGACCGCCGGGCAGCCGAGTTCGGTAAACCAGATGGGCTTCATGCCCGGAACCCAGGCCGTGGGTGTCGTATTCTCGGCACCGCCCGTGCGGTCGAAATGCCGGTTCGACCACCAACCCGTGAGGTCCTTGTAACGATAGACCCATGGCTTCCCCGCCAGCCCATCGCTGATCGGCGACCGCACCCGGCTCCGCTGGTCCGCCTCGCTCGCATAATACCAGTCAAAACCCTCGCCGGCAGCAATCTGCGCCGCCATGGCATGCGCATCATCCGCCACCCTGAAACCATCGGGATTGTCCGCCGAGAGATCCTCGTCCCGCCAGTCGCCGAGCGGCATGTAGTTATCGATGCCGACCGCATCGATATCCGCCGAAGCCCAGAGTGGATCGAGATGGAAATGCACCTCGCCGGAACCGTCCTGCGGATGGTAGCCGAAATACTCGCTCCAATCGGCGCCATAGGTGAGCTTCGTGTGAGGCCCGACGATCGCCCGCACGTCTGCCGTCAGCCCGACCAGTTCCTGCACGAAAGGAAACGCTCCCGTCTCGTCGCGCAACTGCGTCAACCCGCGCAGTTCCGAGCCGAGGATGAAGCCATCGATGCCGCCGGAGGCCACCGCCAGACCGGCATAATGCAGCACCATCCGCCGGTAACCTTCGGGACCGGCGCTGAACGCCTCTACCTGCGCCCGCGCATCTGCGGTCTTGTCCGCAGACGACGGAAAACAGGTGATCCGCCCACGCCAGGGAAAGCCGCCTGCTCCGCGCCGCCATACGGGTCGGACAGGCCATTGCCGGGCGGGATATCCATCATCACGAACGGATAGAGATAGGCCAGCCCGCGATAGGCCGGCGCATTGCCCTCGCCCTGCTTCGCCTCGATCAGCGGGTCCGGCAACTGCGCCTCATCACCGCGATAGACCCGCATCTCGATCGCCGTCAGATCGAGCTCGCGCCCATCGGCCCAGACCCGCCGCACGCCCGCAATCGGCCCCTCGCATAGCCCGACCGCCAGGTTTGCGAAATAGCGGAACGTCTCCACCCGCGGCCCGCTCGTCGCCTTGCCGCCGGAGCGCTCGCGCGTCACCTCCTCCTCGAAACGCGTCGCCCAGATCAGCGTGCCCCCGATCCGCACCGTCCCGTAGACTCTGTTGATCGCCGTTCCTTCGTCGGCACCCGGAATGCGTGCGGTCGCCAGGCGGGGCCCGGAGATGGTCGTACCGCCTCTACCGATCAGCGCCCGATCGACCATGCTGCCGGCCAGCGCACCGGCTGCCCGTCCGATGATCGCACCGACGGGACCGAACACGCTGCCGAGCGCCGCGCCCGCCGCCTGGAGAAGGATAGTGGCCATGAAAATACCTCGCCGTCCAGCGTTGCCACTGGATGCTCGCTCAGATTGTGATAGCGTCAGGAAATTCGAGAGCAGAAGCAGCACGCGCCGCGCCAGCCGGCGCATCGGCGAGGATAGGCCACGCCGACCCAGGCAAGGGCCTTGCTCTCGAAAATGGAGGTAATGTGATGAGGCTCAGGCCGATTGGCGTTACGCCTATCTTGAAGGGTGACCCGGACGGGCTGGTCTATAGCCGTCCGGATCAATTTCAAAAAATAAGCAAACAGTGGGCGGAGTTACCGCTCCGCTCACCACTCCAGAAATATAACCTGAGACCCAACTTTCTTCAAGCGCGAGTTGGAAACCGATGCACCCCTGCAACCCGCCGCCGCCATGACGACACCAGCGCCGAGCGCGTCACCGCCGATTGCTCATAGGCGTGGATGAAATGCTGCGGCCCCGCCAGGACGCCGGCATGTTTCGCCGCGCAATCCGGGCGCCAACGGAACAGCAATACGTCGCCCGGCTCCGCCTCCGTCAACGGCACCGCCGGCCCGAAAAGTCGTCGCGCCGCATCCATCAGCCGGTCTTCGCCGCTGCGCTCCGCCCAGTCGGGCGCATAGGCCGGCACCGCCTCCGATTCCTCGCCGTAGAGCTCGCGCCAGATGCCGCGGATCAGCCCGATGCAATCACAGCCGACGCCTTTCAACGCGCCCTGATGCCGGTAGGGCGTGCCGATCCACCCCTGCGCCAGCGACACGATCCTTTCGCCCTGCCCGCTCATTCGAAGATCGGGCCGCCGTCATGGGGCCGCTCTCCATCGACATAGGAATAGGCGAAATCAGCGCCCGGAACATGCGGGAACCCTCGAAAATTCAAGTGGTTCGCAAAACGTAGCCCGCAGGTCGCAAACGATTTGTCGCAGCCCGCGGTCACCGTGAACGTGTTGCCCGCCGCAACCGGCACTTCCACCGGTAGCCAGAAAGTCAGCTCCGCCGAACCATCGGCCTTTTTCACATGCGCCTCGACATCGACCGCAACGGCGCCCGAAAACGTCAGCACGCCCTGCCGGAAGAAACCGCTCTCAAAGCCGCCTAGCCCGGAAACGACAATCCGGCTCGCATCCTCGACAGCGATCACCGCTCCCTCGCCGCGCCACAGATCCAGGTCTACCCCCGCAACGCGTGTCGCCCAGGCTCGCGTCGCAGCGCCGATTGTAGACGCGGCCCTGCGGCTGGTTCAGCCGATGCGCGAGACTGCGCAACTCCGCCCGGAACTGCCCGCCTGTGCGGGAAACCTCGCCGATCTCCCGCACGTTCAACAGCATATGCTGATCCGGCGCCGCCCAGTTGACGAGGAACAGTTCCACGCGCGCGCCGTCATATCTGTCCGTCGCCAGGTCTTGCTCACGGATCGCGGCATTCGAAAACCCGCCGGCCACCTCGTCGGCACCCGCCGAAAGCCCCGTCACGGACTCCGCCTCGCTTGCCGAAAACCCGCTCGCCGCCAGGAAGGTCGTGCCGTCGAATGTCAGGTCATGGTCGTGCTCGGTAAAACCCAGTACGGTGCCATCACGCCGCGCCACCCGCCAGGCATGGCAGGTGGTCGTCGCCTCCCGCGCCAGATGCGATGCGAGACCAGCCGATAGCGTTCTCATGCCAGTACCTCCGTCAGCGGAATAGTCGGGATGCGCCCGGCGTCGAAATGCGCAAGGTTGATCTCGATCCGGTCCGTATCGAACCGTACCGGCACGTCGAATTCATAACCGGCTCTCACCGCCATGCCGACCGCCGGAACATGCCCTGCCGCAAGGAGACAATCCCCGTCGTCGCATCGACGGAAAACGCCTCCGCCGGCTTGGCAATGCCGTCAACCGACACCATTACCGTTCCCGCGACCGGCTTGGCGATCCGCCGCACCCAGATCCCCCGCTATCCGCATAGGTCTTGACGAGTTGAAATGTCGCGGTCGTGCCGTCGCCCGTGCCGATCATCTGGTCGGTGGCCGATATCGTCTCGCCCGGCGCGCCGGATTTCCAGTCGACCGGATCGCGAAAGCGAAACCCGTAAAGCTGCCCGCCCCGCGCCTCGAAAAATTCAAGCACCGCATAGAGATCGGCGAGCGATTTCACGCCCGACCCCGCGTCGTAGCTCCGCCGCGAATCCCGCCAGCGCTGGTTGCGCTGCTCGCGCCCGTTGGAAAGATTGACGATATCGGTGCGCCGCACCGGACCGCCGGTTGCCCCGAGCGCCAAGCGCAGCGGGAACCGGACTTCGTGAAAAGCGTCAACCATCCCGCAATCTCCATTGCACGTGCGAAGTGTCTCGTCGCGGGGCAGGATTGCTCTGCCCCGCTTATGTCGCGCTCAACGGGCCTGCCTGAAGGCTGACGAAAGCCTTCGATGCATTACCGTTTCAGTTTGCTCGGGGAAGGGTTCAGCTGATCTGGATTGTGCCGATTTTATACCGCACGTTTTCATCTGCCGTGATGACGACAGCGCTGTTGCCGAGGATTGTCTGATAGTTCTGATCCTGAGAATTTGGATCGAACACGCCGATGAAGTGATTGTTGTGATATTCGTTCATCGCCCCACCGCCGGCGAGGCTCACCATGCGGCGCCCGTTCGCCTCGAATTGCGGATTGGCCAAGGTATCCGATACGCAGTAGCAGAAACCATTCGCCTCCAGGCCGGTATAGCCAAACAGAACCCATTTTTGCGTGGGAACGTGATAGCGAATGGTCTGCGCCATTCGCCCGTTCTGGTCATGCATGGTGTAGGGATTGTAGCCCGACACCTTGAAGAAGAGCTTCGGTTGCTGAGGCGCAATGTTTCCCTGGTAATACAGGTGGTTGACCGTCTCCCATTGGTTCGAGCTGTTATAGAACTGCCAGCCTACCGAAGCGTCGAGATTTGACGTACGGATCATTGCAAAGCCGTTGTCGAGCAGTGTGGTATTACCTGGCAGGTTGCGAACCTCCACGAAGGAGTAATAATAATTGCCTTCCTGCACGATATTCGAAGGATGCAGGAACCCATAGGCCGTATCGATGGACTGATAAGACCAGGGCTCGGGGATCATCACGCAGCGAACGTTATGATGATTTTGGCCGTAATCCCCGGGCTGCGGGATCGTCCAGGCCTGACCGTCATTGGTCGAGCGCACATAGCCGATTGCATTGACCCAGCGTGTATTGAACCCATAGGCGTTGGAATTGAAACCGGAACCCCACCAATCGTGGCAGACGATTGATAGAATTCATGATGAGTGAGGGCAACAACGAGGGAACCGCGGGCGAAAGGGGACATGATCCAGTGACGGTTGGCATAATGCCCTTCATAGGTGTCACGGGGGAATTCCAATGCACGCCTGCATTCCAGTTGGTCCAGGTGTTGCCGTTATGCCAGTCGTAGACAACGTTAAAACGATACCCCTCAGAATGGCAGGAAATGAACGTCGGTGTGCCGTTTGCGTCGCGCCACGGATGCAGAGGACCATCCACCCACAGGCCATACGGCGTGCTTCCGCCAACGTAGCCATGCCATTGATTGGTGCTGAAATCCATGCACGTCGTGTTTCCAGACGTTGTAACTACACTCGTAACCATTTTGATTTCTCCTTTGATTACATGCGGAAGTGCATCGGCTCCTTCCATTTCAGGAGCCGGTTGTTTGGTTCTGGCGATATCGTCGAGTGGGAGGGAGGCAGTAAACCGAAATTCGTTTCGCCGCTCTCGCCTTTGGCGTCGGGATCGAGGACAGACTCGTCCTCAATCAACCGGCCTGTCGCGTTTTCCGACACAAGAACACGGATGCCTAACCGTATTGCCTTGACGTCACAGACCGCGCCGCCCGCGTGAGACGCTGCGCGCCAGCATGGCTGAAATCTGTCCTTCGCTTTTGCGGAAGCTCGCGGCATCGCTCGCCGTCACGTTGAAGACGACCTGCGGCCCGGCGCCGCCTGCCGCCGCCACGCCTAATGCGCCGTCAGGGCCGCGCCGCAGCGGCAAAATCGCCTCTGCCCCGGCCTCGCCCATGAGGCCCATGTCGCCGCCCATCGGAAAGAAGCTCGGGGAGCGTACCACCCCACCATCGGCAAACGGCGTCACCGACCCGACAAGCCCGCCGATCGCATTGCCCAGCATGTTTTCGAGAGGCCGGAGGCCCGCCGCCAGCGCGATATCGGAAAGCCGGTTGCCGAGCCCTCTCAACACGTCCTCGAGCCCCCGGCCGCCGGTCGTCGCTGACCTGAGCGCCCCGGTCAGCGCCGCGCCGAAACGCTGCGACCGGCCCTCCAGATCGGCCATAACACCGGTCAGCGCCTCGGCCCCGGACAAAGTGCCGGCCAGTGTCGCGTCGTCGTTTTCCATGATTGTCTCCCGCGTTGCCGTTACTACCACTGCTCGCCACCACACGAGGTGAGAAGCGCAAAAGACCCGCCCCTCATCCCCTGCCGGGACCTTCTCCCGTTTTCACGGGGAGAAGGACTCAAAGCGGCGCCGGCCTGCCCCAATCACCCTTTCCGAGTGAGGCATGTCGCCGCGTCAAAACGGGAGAGGGTACGGGCAATTTCCAGACGTCAGTCACATCGCCCAGAGGAATTGAGGAACCGCTGGAGACCACCAAAAAGTGGGGCAAAAAGGCGGGTTCACCCATCCGGAAACGCCTGTATCAGCGCATCGAGCGCCGACCTCTCCATCCCCGCACCACGCCGCCTCAACCCGCCAGTCATGGCAAAACTCCACCGGCGTGAGCGCCCAGAAATCCCTCGGTGGAAGCCGCAGCAGGCAGAGGCCGGCATGCATCACCGCATCCCAGGGGAACGGCTCCGCTTCCTTCCGCCGGCCAGCGATTGCAGGAAAACCGCCCGGCGGTTTTCCTGCAATCGCCCCGTTGCCCGCTGCGGCCCTCAAGGGTTTGCCGTGGTTCCCTCACCCGGTCCCGCAAACGTCGCCGCCAGCAAATCTCCGACGATGCGCGCATAACCGACGACACCGTCCTCGACGTTCATCGTCGCCACTTCGTCGTCTGAATAGAGGTTTCCGCCGCCCCTCAAGCCGGCGCCGATCAACCGGATCATGTCCGCCGCCTTCAGCCGCCCTGAAGAGAACCGCTCCGCCAGCCCGTTGAGGTCGCCGACCGAAAAAGCCGTCTCCAGGCTCCGCCAGAGCGCCAAGCGTCAGGCAGAGGATACGGCGCTCGCCATCGATCATCGCCTCCACTTCCCCGCGCCTCCGGTTCGCCCGCACGCCCTGCATCAGAGCACTCCGAAGGAGAGGCCGCCGGCCGATTCCAGGGCCAGTTCGAAACGGATCTCGCCATTGTGCTCGCCGGAATATTCGAGCGCCGTCACCTGGAACGGCCCGCTCACGATGCCAAAAGCCGGGATCAGGATCTGCCAGGCAAGAATGCTTCCGGCAAAAAGGTCTCGCGCACCAGCGCGTCGCTTGCCTGATCCTTGAAGATGCCAGCTCCGGTCAGCGAAGCGCGCTGCACGCCCGCCCCGCCCAGAAGCTCGCGCCAGCGGCCGGCGCTTTCCGCGTCGGTGATATCGACCGTCTCGGCATTGAAGGCGAGCCGCTTCGAACGCAGACCCGCGACCGTCAGGAATGTGCCGTCATTCTCTACCTTCAAGAGCAGGTCTTTGCCCTTCTGCGCCACCATGTGGAAGTCCTTTCCGCTGTTGTCCGATTGTCGCTTCCGCACCCTGAAAAGCGGTGCTAGAGCATCGGGCGCTCACACACCCTCTTCGCGAATGCTTCCCGCCGCCATGGCCAAAATCCTCCCCCTGCGCTCTGTGCAGACGGTCGCCGTGCTCTCCGTCACCCAGATCATTTCCTGGGGCACGAGCTTCGACATGCTTGGCGTCATGGGACGCATCATCGCGCCGGAGCTCGGTCTTGCGAACGAGGTCGTGTTTTTCGGCCTGTCGATCATGATGCTGGTCAGCGCTCTTGCCGGTCCCGCCGCTGGCCGCCTGCTCGACCGCCACGGTGCCGCCAGGGTCATGGCGGCCGCTTCCATCACCTTCGCGATTGGCCTGCTGCTGCTCGGGGCCGCCCATGAAATCCTTGTCTACGGGCTCGCCTGGATCGTTATCGGTATCGGCGGCGCATTCGGCCTGTCGGCCCCCGCCTATGCGGCAGTCGTTGAGCGCGAAGGCCTGGACGGCAAGCGCATCATTGCCATCCTCATGCTGTTCACCGGCCTCTCGGCCACCATTTTCTGGCCTGCCCTGGCACGGATGAACGATCTCGTCGGCTGGCGGATGACCTTCGTGCTCTCGGCCGCCCTACAGCTCTTCGTCTGCCTGCCGCTTTATCTGTTCGGCTTGCCGAAACCGATCGACCGCAGCGAACAGGCCCGGGCTACGGATACTGCGCCTGTCGATTTCACGCCGCCGGAACGCCGGCGCGCCTTCTTTCTGGTGGCTGCGGCTACCGCGATCAGTTCGTTCGTCAGCTTCGGCCTGTCGCCCTCGCTGCTCGCCTTGCTGCAGCAGGCCGGCGCCTCGCCGGCACTCGCCCTGCAGCTCGGTTCGGCGCGCGGCGCGATCGGCGTTTCCGCCCGTTTCGTCGATATGGCTCTTGGCCGGCGCAGCAATGCGCTGCTCACGTCGGTCGTCGGCACTGGCCTGGTCCTGTTCAGCTTTCTGCTCGCCGCGGCGGCCACGTCTTCTGCCCCGGCCCTCATCGTCTTCATATTGCTCTATAGTTTTGGCACCGGCGTGCTCGCGGTCGCCCGCGCGCTGCTGCCGCTGTCGCTGTTCTCGCCCCGCGAATTCGGCCTGCAGTCGGCGCGCCTGTCGCTGCCGCAGAACCTCGCGAACGCCGCGGCGCCTGTCGTCTTCACTGCCCTCATCGACCGTGCCGGCGCCACCGCCGCCCTCCTGACCGGCGCCGTGCTCTCGACGATCTCGCTGGTCTTCGTGCTGATGCTGGTCGGGCTGGTGCGACGGGCGAACGCACGGACGGCAGGATTTAATCCCGTTTCATGATCCTGTTCTTCCGCTCGCGATCCAGTTCAATGATGCGCCCGCGCATCTGCTCGAAGAAATCCTTCGGCAGCATGCCGTAGTCCCAACGGCTGGGGTCATCCGGACGCGGCCTCAGGTCGTAGCCGGGCCACAAGAACCGGTTGAGTTCGTCCAGCCGCAACCAATGACGGCCGTCGTCGAAGCCGAGAGATCTGCAGATCCCGGCAGGTATCTCGAGCGATGCCCTCGGATTGTCGTTGTCAGGAGGCGAATGCGTCACCGGCGCCACGATCGTCTGGATGGCGCCTCCGCGATTGTACGCGGCGACAATGATCGCACACGGACGATCCTTCACCGCCTCGACGGAGCCCCGATCTTCCTCGCTGCTCCAAAGAAACGCGTAACGGATGACGAGGCCCGGCTTCGGCTCCGGAAAGCTCACTTGACGGGCACGCCGTATTCGGCACCACGAATGGCGGCGAGCGTCTCGTCGTCGAGTTCACCGACAGTCAGGATTTCCCGTTCCCTGCGCTTCAGCATCTCATAGTGGGCAAGCTCGCTGGCGGATAGATAGCCGCCCACGACCCGTCCGTGACTGGTGACGCTGATTACCTTGGCGCTGATCGCCTCGTCCTGATATCTTGCAAAATTACGGGCGAATTCCGTCGCTGCGACGCGGAGGGATTCGGTCATGGCAAAGCTCCTTGAATTTACGCATAATACGTAAAATGCGTAAATTACGCAAATCTATTTGCGCCTCACTCCGTCACCGCCCTAAACCGCATCTCCGCAAGATAAAACTTCGTCTTCGGCTCCCGCCGCGTCCTTGTACTCACCTGCCGCAGGTTCACCAGCAAGGCACCCTCAAGCGCCAGCGCCGCATCATGCAGCAGACCGTGTACCAGTCCGGCGATTTCCTGCGCCTGCCGCCGTCCCTCCGCCTCCGACCAGATTTCCAGCATCAGAAGATGCTCCTCTCCCGGTTCGGTGGCGGTCGAAAAATCACGGGTCTCCATCTCGCCCAGCACCACGCAGGGCAGTTTCGCTCGCGGCGGCAGCCGGTCGCGGATGCCGTCGGCGCCGAGGATGGCCGTCAGCGCCGCAGCGTCGGACAATGTCTGATGGATCGCCCTCATGAGCGCATTCGCCGCCGTCATCGGGCTTCCTCCTCGCATTGGCAGACGAGATAACGCCGCGTCTCGTCCGGATCTCGTACCAGCTTAACCAGGAAGGTCCGTGCGCCTTTCCGAAATCGCTGGCCCGCTGAAATGCCGTCACGGAAGCGCACCCAGATACGATGGCTGATCGTGCCGCTTTCGGCCGCCGCCTGCTCTGCCACCACGAACGCGACCGGCTCGATCCGCGCCCAGAGCGTCGCCGTCACCTCCCAGGTGACGGTCGCACCGCCCTGCCCGTCCGGCAACGCCTGCGGCGCCTCCAGGTCGAGTCTCGCCGTCATCGACCCCGGATCGAAGAACACCACCATCAGAGCCTCCGCATCCGGAAGGGGGCGATCAGCCGTTCGTAACCGTCGGGAATGCCGGCCGGCTGGTTCTCCGGCGATACCACGCCGCGGAAGGTGAACATGTGGCCGATATGGAGGGACATTGCCCGCTTCAGCGTATCCGGCACATCGGTGCCCGCCTCGCCGAAACCGGCCGAAAAGTCGATTTCGATGCCGTTGACCGAGCGGCCGGGCTCCGGCGGATGTCTCAGCCACAGCCGCGCCGGCCGGCCTTCGCCATCGAGCAGGTGATCTTCCAGTGGAACTTCAAGCGACACTCCGTCTGCGTCGTAAACCGTAATGGTCTCAATCGCCTGTACCGGCGATTTCGATATCCGGATCACCCCGTCGCCCGGCCAGCGGTCGAGATAGAGCCGCCAGATTTGAGAGATCAGGCAAAGTCCCGTCTCCCGCTCCAGATATTCGCGGGCAGTGCTGATCAACGAGGCCAACAGCGCATCCTCGTCGCTTCCGTCGAGACGCAGATGCGCCTTCACCTCGGCAAGCGTCAGCGGCTCCGCGGAAGGCGGAGTGGTTTGGGCGTAGGTCATATTCGTCCTTGGAAAACTGGGCGGCCCCTCATCCGCCTGCCGGCACCTTCTCCCCACCGGCGGGGAGAAAGACATATGCCGCACGGGCATCACGAAGAGAGACAGGAGCAGGGCACGTCCCCTCTCCCCGCCTGCGGGGAGAGGGTTAGGGTGAGGGCAGCCCGTAGCGCCTGCCCGATGACGAGACGCCGGCCGTATTATGCCGCCGCAAACTTCACCAGCTTGATCGCCTCGAAGTTCTGCACGCCGCCGCCGACGCGCTTGGTCGTGTAGAAGAGCACATAGGGTTTCGCGGAATAGGGATCGCGCAGGATGCGTACCCCGCCCGGTCGACGACGAGGTAACCGGAGCGGAAATCGCCGAAGGCGATCGAGAGCGAATTCTCCGCCACGTCTGGCATCTCTTCCGCTTCCGCGATCGGAAAGCCCATCAGCGAGGCCGGCTGGCCGGCGGAAGCGGGCGGGCGCCAGAGATAGTTGCCGTCGGCATCCTTGAACTTGCGGATATCGCCCTGCGCCTTGCGGTTCATCATGAACGTGCCGTTCTGGCGGTGGCCAGCCTTCAGCGCATAGATGAGGTCGATCAGCGTGTCCGAAGGCCCGGTCGATTTCCAGCCGCCCGCCACGCCGGTGGCGATATGGCCGATATTGCCCCAGGCTCCAGGCGCTGTCCGCCACCGTCGGATAGGACAGAAATCCCTTCGGTTTGTTGATGCCGTCGCCGCGGATGAAGGCGTCGCCTTCCTGTTCGGCGAATACGATGTCCACCTCCCCGGCGATCCATGCCTCGATATCGACCGCCGCGTCGTCCAGCAGGCCTTGGGTTGCGGCCGGCATCGCATAGAGTTCCATGGTCGGGAAGGAAAGTTCGGCAAGCTGCGGCGTATTGGTCTGCGGCCGCGCCGCCGTCTCCGCCACCCAGCCGGTCGAAAGCCCGGCCGCCGCGAACGGCTTCTTCAAGACGGCGGCGGAGACTGTACGCACAGTCGAAAGCGCCCGCATCGGCGAAACAACAGAGATGCGCCGGCCGATCTCGTTATCCGTTTCCGGCGGCACGATATAACCGCCGTCGGTGCCGGTGCCACCCGAAAACGCCTTGGCCTCCAGCTCGCGCAGGCCCCCTCTTCGCCGCGGCGGACATAGGCGTCGAAGGCCGCCTTGTGCTCCACCGCTTCGGCGGAAAGCTCCTCTCCGCCACGACCGGGTTCGGAGCCGAGACGCGGCCTTGCCTTCTTCAACACCAGGCTGGTCGAGCACCTTCTTCTGCTCGTCCATGCTGCGATTGATGCGGTCCATCTTGTCGCGGGTGACGACGTCGGCGGTCAGCTTCTGCTCGATCTCGCCGAGGCGCCGGTCGTTAACCTCCTTGAAGGCCTCGAACGCCTCCATGAACTCGTCGAAGGCCGCCGTCACCGTTTCCGGGACTGCCTTCACCTCGGGCGCCACGCCTGCCATTGTTCTGGCCTGATCCGTCATATCGTTTTTCCTTTGAAGGTTGATTTCATCATCATCTTCGCCGCCCGCCGCATCTGGCGGACGAGTTCGGTTTCCCTGTCGCGGAAGAACCGCGCATGCTTGACGTTGGAGACCCGCGCCGATGGCAGCATCGGAAAGGTCACCACCGAGATCTCCCAGAGATCGGCTTCGAGGATCCTGCGCACTCCGGTCTTGGCGTCGGTGCGCGCCTTGACCGTGCGGAACCCGATCGACAGCCCGTCGAGCGCGCCTGATTTCATCAGCGCCAGCACCTCTCGAGAGCGGGCGACGCCGGGCGACAGCATGCCCTCGACATAAAGCCCGCGGGCATCCTCGCGGATGGTCCGCCAGGCGCCGATCGGTTCGGAGGGGTCATGCTGGTAGAGCATCCGCACGCCGGGCGCTCCGCGCTCGACGAGGCAGTTGCGGAAGGCGCCGCGCTCGATCGTATCCTTGCCGAGATCGACCTCGCCGAAGACGCTGGCATAACCGGAAAACACCCCGTCGCCGGTGATGCCGGCGAGTTCCAGATTGGCGAATTTGCGCGCAGTCGGACGCGGCCCGCGATAAGCGTGCATTGGTATTCTCCTAGCGATTGAATTGATGTGCCCGACAAAAGGGGTGAGGCCGGAAGCCCCTCATCCGCCTGCCGGCACCTTCTCCCCACACGCGGGGAGAAGGACATACGCCGCACCCTCTTCCACCAACCTCACCGCTCAGACGAGAACGGGGAGCAAGCCCTTTGCGTCCTTCTCCCCGTCACGACGGGGAGAAGGTGGTGGCAGGCGGATGAGGGGCTACGGGCTAATGTCAGCGCCGAAGTTAGCGCCCACCCGATCTCATCCCATATCTATCCGCCACCCTCGCCAGCGCGCCCAGCACCCACCAGGCGCAAAGGCTGGCGGCAGCCGATCCCGTCAGCATCACCTCCGGGCCGGAAAGCTCGGCGCCGATCCCCAGTCGTTCCACCAGCCAAAGCCCGGTCGGCCCGCCGAAGATCATCCCGCAGCTCAAGCCCGTCAGAAACCGGCTCGCCGCCTCCCGGCGGCTTTTCGGCAAAAGATAGATCAGCGACACGCCGGCCCCCGCCGTGGCACCGGCGATCCGCGCCACCCACATGCCGGGAAGCACGGCCGGATCGTTTCCGAGATCAGCCATTTTTAATCTCTCTTGATTATGATGCACGCGTATTGAGGAAGCAGCGCCACAAGCACGCTAGCTGGCCATTCCACTCCTGACGCAGGTCAGTGGATCCCATTTCCATCAATCCTCAGAATCGCTTCCGGCACTCTGCTCAGAGGTTGAGTCGGGAATTCAAAGTTGAGTCATTCGGCGCTCTGGCTCCACGCAGGACTTCAACCGCCTAAAATCGCTCAATACCCCACCGCCTCGCGCTTCTCCTCATCGCTCAGGAACGCCGCCGCCCCTACCCTCGCCCACAGCGCCTCGCGCTCGGCGCTCAGTCCGGCGACGCGGTCGAGGTCGGGCTCCAGCCGCAGCTGTTCGCCATAAGCTTCCGACAGCCACGTGGAAAAGCTCGCGGCGGTTCGCGAAATCAGCGGCAGCACGGTGAGGCGGTAGAAGGCGCGGTTGGCCTCCTGGTAGTTGGCATAGGTATTGTCCCCGGGAATGCCGATCAGCATCGGCGGCACGCCGAAGGCGAGCGCGATGTCGCGGGCCGCGCCGTTCTTCGCCTCGATGAAATCCATGTCCTTCGGCGACAGACCCATCGATTTCCAGTCGAGCCCGCCCTCGAGCAGCAGCGGCCGACCGGCATTGACGGCGCCGGAATAGCCCGCCTCCAGCTCGTCCTTCAGCCGCTCGTACTGGTCGGCGGAGAGATTGCCGCCATCCTTCGGCTGGTAGACCAGCGCGCCGGAAGGCCGCGCGGAATTGTCGAGCAGCGCCTTGTTCCAGCCCGCCGCCGCATTGTGCAGGTCGAGTGCTGCGCCCGCCGCCCCAAGCGGCGGAAAGCCGCAATGGTCGTCGAGCGGATGAAACAGCTTCAGATGCAGCAGCGAGACCCCGTCGGTCTCTGCCGGCAGCCGGCGCGTGGTGCCGCCGGCGCGATAATCATAACCCGCCACCCAGCCGTCGCGGCCCTCGACCACGCTCACCCGGTCGGGCCGCAGCAGATGCAGTTCGCGCAGGCTCCCGCCGATCGAGAGCGGCTCGACATAGGCATTGCCCGACAGCGCCAGGTGCCCGTAAAGCGCCTCGAAGAAATCCGGCCCGCCCTGCCTTGCGTTCGGCCGGGCGAGCAAAGCCAGCGCCGGATGGTCGGGCAGCTCCTTCGCACCGCCGTAGGCAAGCCAGGGAACCGCCGCGGCGGCTTCGGCGATCATCCGCATCGCCCGATAGGCGACGGGGTTCTTCATGAAGCCTGCCCGCGCCAGCGCCGCATAGGACCGGCCGGACCAGTGTGCTGCCCCTCGCCGGAGACGATCGCGAAGCCGGCGGCCATCTTGGTCTCGGTCTTCCCGGTGTCGATTTTCCCGGTGTCGATTTTCCGGGTGCCGGTTTTCGGGGTCTCGGGCGGCTGCGGTTCCGCCTTGCGGATTTCGGGCACGCCCTGTCGCCCGCCCGTGAAAAGCCACGGGCGCCAAAATGGAGATTTCATGATGCATGGTCCTTTCGCTCGCGGGCGCCAGGCCCGCTCTATGGAAGCGGCAGGGGCGCCTTCACCGCGCTTGCGCTGTCGAAATCGGCCGCCATGCGGATTTCGCGGATCGGCCGGACGACATCGATCGATGCCTGATAGATCGGGTGTGCCTTATAGGCGGCAAGTGCGGCTTCATCTTCGAACTCGCCGTAAACGACCAGATCGACATCGTTGCCAAGCTGGTCGCTCTTCACATTGGTGCCTATCTCCAGGACCGATGCATGCGGATTGCCGGTCAGCAGGGAAAGCCCCGCCCGGACCCGGTCGATCTCACCGGCATGCGCCGTGAAAAACACGATGTGACGTATCATGGAACCTCCAGCAATGCGGAGGCCTCGCTATCACGGGCTGCCATCGGCCACAATGCGGCCTATTGCAGCGCTTCGGCAAACGCTCGCGCATGCCGCGCCACCAGTTCCGCCCGGTCATTGCCGTTGATGATTTTTCGCGCGCCCACCCAGTCCGTCCGGCCGGGGCCGAAATAGTCGTCGAGCTTGCGGCCGGTAAAACTGCCGCGCCGCATGCCCTCGATCAGGATCGCGACCGACACCGGCATTTGCATCGCCCGGCCCGGATCGCTCACCAGGTCGATACCGGTCACCTCGGACATCGCCTCGTAGTTCCGCCTGTGGGTAAGCTGCACAAGCCCGCGGCCGAGCCAGCTCCTGCCATCGGCGTCCGGCCGCCAATAGGGCGTCCTGACCGATCCGAGCCTTCCTGCCGCAAACGCCTCCTCCAGCCGCGCGATCGCCGTCCTGTCGCTCGCGGCCAAGGTTTCGCGGACCGGCTGCATCGTGGCGGCGGTCTCGTGAAAGGCTGTCGCCAGCACATAGGCGAGCGGCGGCGCTTCACTCTGCCCCACCCGCTCCGACCAGCCGTCGAGAATCGCCGTCAGCCCTTGCACCTGGCCGGATGCAAGCCGCCCGTCGAAGAGTTTCGCCCGCACGAAATCGAAGAAAGCACGTCGGTTAAGCTGCATGGGAAGCCGTCCTTGACTTCTGTCACCAAGTTTCAATCGGTTTAGAAAAACTAAATCGTTTTAAGCGCTTAGCGGCCAGTTTACATTTTTCTAATGGTATGGAACCAACGGCTTTATGCGCCGTTCATGTCGGCCTTTTCACTGAAACGGAGATCACCACGATGCAGCAGCCCGCACCGGCCGCCCCTTCCAAGCCGATCCCCCAGCATGTTCTCGAGCGGATGGAATCCGAGTGGAAGCAGATCCGCGAAAACGCCCAGCCGAAGCCGGGCACACCCCGCTGACCAGCATCCATCCATAGGGCAAGCCGCGCTCAAACGCCCCGCACCCGCGGCTCGCCATGACCTTCCAGCATCACCGCCGTCAGCGCCCAGACCAGCGCGTCGAGCCGGTCGGGCGAGCGGCCTGACGACAGGCCGTCCGGGCCGAAATCGCACATCTGGTCCTCCAGTTCCGCGAACCGCCCGGCATGCGCCACCCGCCCCTGTTCGTAGAGGGCGGCCACCGGTTCGGCGCGTAGAAACTTGCCGCGGGTCGCCCGCACCATGGTCACCGGCAGGCCTGCATCGACGCTTTTCAGCATCGCCGTCACCATTTCGCCGCCCTGGTTCACTCCGGCCACGACCCGGTCCGCCTGGAAGCGGGCATAGGCTCGCGCCACCGCATTCGCCCAGCCGGCCGGGCTCTTGCCCTCGACCGAACAATCGGCCAGCACCACCGCCCGGCCGCTCGGCTCGATCCCCGCCACGACGATGCCGCAGCAGGAATTTTCGCCCGAACCCGAAGGCGGATCGACCGCCACCACGATGCGCCTCAGCGCGCCGGTAAACCTTATCGTGAAAGCTTCCAGGTCGGCGCGTTTCCACAGCGCGTCCTCGCGGTCCTCGATCGGCTCGCCGGCCAGTTCCTGCCGTCCAAGCCTGGTCCCGCCGTAACGAGCTTCCAGCGCCGCAATGAAACCCGGCGAGAGGTTTCCCGCATTCGCGCGGGTCGAGATCCTGACGAGCTGCGTGCCGGGATCGGCGATCATCCGCTTCAGGATCGGCACCGGCCGCGGCGTCGTCGTCACCAGCTGGCGCGGGTCGGCCCCGAGCCGCAGCCCGAACTGCAGCATGTCGAAGGTCTCCTCCGCATGCCGCCATTTGGCGAGCTCGTCGCACCAGGCGAAATGAAACTGCGGCCCGCGCAGGCTTTCCGGGTCTTCCGAGGAAAAGATCTGCGCGATCGCCCCGTTCGGCCAGACCAGGCGGCGCCTGGAAATCTCGAAATCCGGCCGGTTTTTGCGGGCAATCCGGCAGATGCCGGAGACCCCGTCGATCATCACCTCACGGGCATCGCCCAGCGTTTCCGCCACCAGCGCGATTCTGAGTTCCGACCTTGTGCTCGCAGACGCCAGCCCGTGGATCCACTCGGCGCCGGCCCGCGTCTTGCCCGACCCGCGCCCGCCCATGACCAACCAGGTCCGCCAGTCGCCTTCGGGTGGTTTCTGGTCGCGGCGGCCCGCGATATCCCAGTCGCGTTCATGACTGCGCATGAAGCCGATCAGAGACGTGTCGGACTGCTTATTCCGTTCCAGAAAGTGTTCGCCTGCCGGGCGAGCCTGGTGCGGCTGGCCGATCTCCCCTCAAGGGGAGATCAGGGGAGTTTGCCGCGCCTGGCGTTTTCCGGCTCCATCGCATTGCTCAAAGCCAAGCTATCCAAAGCGGCCCCGCGCCTCTCCTCACGAAATTCCTTAATCTGACGCAGGTCCCGCCGAAACCCCGTCGTTGCCAATACCGATTTGCCCACCGTCGTTTCCAGAGCCCGCCGCGAAGTCCGTTGGCTCGGAGGGCGCGTGCCCAAACTTCTCCAAAACGAGGGGTGGCGGTCCATCTCGCTTCCAAACTTCGTAAAGCCGATAGGCACTTTCATTGGCTCGATCCTCGATCATTTGCAGGAAGCGGGCCTTGGCCTCCTCATACCCGCCCTCATCGGCCGCACGATCCGCCGCCGCCTCGCGGTCGCGGGCGAGCGGCGCTGCAGGCTATCGACCTTCTCCAGCGTGCGGACGATCAGCGACATGGCGTCGGTCGCTGCCTTCACGTCGGCGCGCGCCAGTTTCTGGGCGGCATCGTCGCCGTCCTGCAGTGCCGCCTCGGCCGACGTCCGCATTCGGCGGAAGGTCGAAAACTGGTCGCGCATCTCGACCGTCATTTCGTTCAGGAGATGCCGCAGCTCCTCGCCGGGCGAAACCGCGCCCTCGGCCGACTTGGTCTCGAGGAGCACACCACGGACCGCGTCCGCCAATGCCGTATCCTCCATCGCGGCCCCATCGCCATAGGCGGGCGCTGCGGTCCAGAGCCCGAAAAGCGCCGGATCGAACGTCTCGAATTCATCCATGTCACAGATCCCGAGGGCCAGAATTTCGACGCGGAAAATCGCTGCCGCGCCCGTTTCCGGTCACCGCTTTTCCCCACCATCGATTTTCGAGATAAAAAAGGCCCGGCTTTGGGGACCGGGCCAGTTTGACTGGAAGTCTTGCACCGATTGCCCGAAGGCTGCCTACCGGCGCAATTCTTCGACTGTGCCTAGACCCTATCAAACAACCGTCACGCCCTCAAGGACTATTTTCCTAATTAGCGAAAATTAATTTACGAGGATCAGGTCCCGCAAAAGGTCTGCGTCACCCTTTCCTCGGGCTTCGGCGGCTGCATGTAGGCGGCGCATTCCGGCCGTTCCTCGAAAGGTTTTTCCAGCGCCTCCATCAGACGCTCGAAGAAGCTGAAATCGCCGGAATTGGCCGCCGCCAGGGCCTCCGCGACCTTGTGATTGCGCGGAATGACTGCCGGGTTGACCGCGCGCAGCGCAGCCGCCAGCTCGTCGTCCGGCCGGGCTTCCGTGGCAAGCCGCTCACGCCAGGCGAGGAGCCATGCCGTCGCCTTGTCGGGATTGGCAAAACGCCCAAGAAACACCTCGTCCCGGCCCTCCGCGGCGTCCGCCAGCCGGCGGAACGTCAGCGTGAAATCCGCCTGTCCCTCGTGCATGGCGGCAAGCAGCGCCTGGATCAAGTCGCCGTCTCCATCCGCTTCGGTCGCAAGGCCGATCTTTGCCCGGAACACGTCGATCCACTCGCGCTGGAATCGTTCGCCGAACCCCTTCAACACGGCGTTCGCCGCCTCGACTGCCTTTTCCTCGTCCTCATCCAGCAGCGGCAGCAGGCATTCCGCCAGCCGCGCGATGTTCCACTGGCCGATGCCCGGCTGATTGCGATAGGCGTAGCGGCCGCCCTGGTCGATCGAGGAAAACACCTTCATGGGGTCGTATTCGTCGAGAAAGGCGCAAGGGCCGAAATCGATCGTCTCGCCCGAAATCGTCATGTTGTCGGTGTTCATCACCCCGTGGATGAAGCCCACGCCCAGCCACCGGGCGATCAGGCTCCGCCTGCCGCGCCGCTACGCCCTGCAGCAGCGCCAGGTAGGGGTTTTCCGCGATTTTAAGCTCCGGATAGTGCCGCTCGATGACGTAGTCGGCGAGCAATTTGATCCCGTCGTTGTCGCCGCGGGCGGCAAGGAACTGGAAGGTGCCGATCCGCACATGGCTTGCCGCGACGCGCACGAACACCGCCCCCTGCTCCACCGTTTCGCGATAGACCTGCTCGCCGGTCGCGACCGCCGCCAGGGCCCGCGTCGCCGGCACGCCGAGCGCGTTCATCGCCTCGGACACGATGTATTCGCGCAGCACCGGTCCCAGCGCCGCACGCCCGTCACCTCGACGGGAAAACGGCGTCGGGCCGGCGCCCTTCAGCTGGATGTCGCGGCGTGTTCCCTTGCGGTCGATGACCTCGCCCAGCAGGATCGCCCGTCCGTCGCCGAGCTGCGGCACGAAATTGCCGAACTGGTGGCCGGCATAGGCCATGGCGATCGGCATGGCGCCGGGCGGCACGACATTGCCGGCCAGGATCGCCGCCAGCCGGCCGGGATCGGAAAAATCGGCCTCGACGCCCAGTTCCGCCGCCAGCGCCGCGTTGAATTTCAGGAGCTTCGGCCCCTCCACCGGCTCGGGATAGACGGAGGCGAAAAACCTGTCCGGCAGGCGGGCATAGGAATTGTCGAACTGGAACACGGAAAGAACTCCTTCGGCCGCCCGGCCGAGGATGCGGCGGCCCTTTTCCCCAATATGGGAAATCACACCCGCCGAACAAGCGGAATGCGCTTTTGTTGCGCCGCTCAAGGCTTGGTGAGCCGCACCCCGAAACCGAGAATAAAGGTCAGCAGCGCACCCGCCGCAGCGGTGCCGTAGAGCCACATTGCCGGCCCGCCGGCCTCGCCGTTTTCCAGCGCCGAAACCAGCCCCGTCGCACCGGCGATCATGCCGGCGATGCCGGCGCCGATCGCATATCCCGCGGTCGAAATCGTCGGCAGCAAGGCACTTGCGAGATCTCGCTCCTGCCTTGCCGCCGCTTCCATCGCCGCCTGGTTGACGCTTGCCCAGGCGACGCCGAAGCCCGTACCGATTGCCACCTGGCCTGCCAGCAGCAGCGCCAGCGAACCGCTTGCAAACGCGGCTGCGAGGCATAGGAAACCGGAAAATTGAAACAATGCCCCGCTACGCATCCACCGATGCCGAGCGCGAGGCGCCGTGACCCTGCTCGCGATCACCGCCACCACGCTCCAGGTGAGCGCCATGGCAACCACCAGATAACCGACCACGGACGGCCGGAAATCGAAGACGGAACCGATCATCAGCGCCAGGTAGACGCTGCCGACCGAGTGGCCTGCCGACATCAGGAACAGAACCCAGAACCCGTGCCCCAGGACCGATCCCAGCCGGAAGGCACCTTCCGGAAACAGTTTCGGGCCGATGCGACCATCGAGTTTCATCGCGGGCAGGAACAGCGCTCCGCCCGCCGCGACCGCCACCGCCTGCATCGCGCCGCCGGGCAGTACCGACGACAGCGACAGGACGAAGGAAGCGGCCAGGCAAAGGAAATGGTGGCGACCGGCAGCGGCGCCGGTGCCGCCTCGGTCACCCTCACCCTCGCGGTCAGCGCAAAGGCGGCGAGCAGCGCCACGAAGGGCGAGACCGCCAGAAACGAGGCCCGCCAGGAATAGGCTTCGGTCAGCAGCCCGCCCGCCAGCGGCCCGGCAATCGCCGCCACCGCCCAGACGATCGCCTCCACCGCAAACACTTTTGCGATCAGCGCGGAGGGAAATTGGCCGGGATCAGGCTGTAGCAGATCGCCACGATCAGCCCGTCGGCAATGCCCTGCAGCAGGCGCCCGGCCATGATCCAGGAAAAGGCCGGTGCCGACAGCGCCAGCAGCCCGCCGGCCGCAAAGATCAGTGCCGAAAGGACCAGGATGAAGCGCGCCCCGAACCGGTCGCGCATGGCCGCAGCCCCCGTGCCGCCGGCAATCGAGCCCAGGAAATACAGCGTATAGGCCCAGCTGAAATAGGCCGTGCCGCCGATCTCCTTCGCTGCCGGCGGCAGTGCCGCGACGATGGCAAACTGGTTGAAGGCATGCAGCCCGATCCCGGCCGAAATCAGCCCGAGCATCGCCCCTTCGCGGCCTTTGAGAAGCCTCGACCAACCCACATTCACATCCTGCAACACGCCTTGCCCCATATCCGGTTTTCAGTCCTGGGCACGCTACAACCTCAACCATAATTGAGGTCAAGGGATGAGTTTGAAAATAAAACACAACCATTTCAGCGCCTTATTGCGCCACGCCAGATCGTTCCAATGTTGTATTTTAGCTACTGCTTTCCAAGCAAATCGCCCTATTTGCGTTTTCACCAACAATGGGAGGAAATATCCATGAAGGCTCTTTTCATTTTAGCAGCGTCGGCCGCCATGACCGCCTCTTCCGTTGCCTATGCCGCCGACGCCGTCGAACAGATACCGCAAGCCCCGCAGGCCGTCGAAATGCCGGTCGTGTTTTCCTGGAGCGGCCCCTATGTCGGTGCCCATACCGGTTATGCCTGGGGTGACGGCGATGCGGCCGGCGGCGGTTCGGACGATTTCGACGGCTGGAGGCTGGGCGGTTTCGTCGGCTACAACTGGCAGTTCTCCAACGGTTTCGTCGCCGGTATCGAAGGCGACGTGAATTATGACTGGAACAAGAACAGCTATGCAGGCGGCATCGACATCGATACCGGCTTCTCCGGTTCGGTTCGCGGCCGCGTCGGTTATGCCATCGACCGAGCCCTGATCTTCGGCGCGGCGGGCTGGACGGCCACCACCGCCCATATCGATGGCGGCGGTTTTGACGACGACGACATGCTCAACGGCTGGACGGTCGGCGCCGGCATCGACTACGCCTTCACGGACAATGTCTTCGGCCGTATCGAATACCGTTACAACGACTTCGGCAACGGCAGCCTCGCCGGCGCCGATTTCGACTTCAGCCAGCACGTCATCAATGTCGGCATCGGCGTGAAGTTCTAAACCGCGCAATGCAAGGTGCTCGATCGTAAAGGAAAAAGCCGCCCGGAGGAAACCTCCGGCGGCTCGTTGCCAGGCTGATTTCCCAGCAAGAAGTGCGCTAACGCCGCCCCTCGAACGCAGATCGACGGTGTTGGTGGCGATTTCGAGCGCGGCAAGGCCCGCCGGGGTGATGGTGCGCGGATGGTTGCCGGTGCAGAGCCCCTGCGGCTCAATTCCTCGAGGCAGATCCACTCACGAACGGTGCCTGTATACCGCCGCTGGCCGGCAAGCGCCTGCAGGGCTTCGATTTCCGGCTCGATCAGATCGCTGTCCACGCCGGTCTCTATTCGTCGAATTTATAGGCGCGAAGGCTCTTGAGATTGGCCAGGAAATTCCTGGCCAGACACGCGCTCGTCGAAATGAGGAAAGTCGCAAAAAACGCTGCACCGACAATTGCGGCATTCCAAATCAGAACCATGCCCCCGCCCCCGACTGAACTGCCGTCAAGTATTACAGCAAATGAGGGGTTTCGTGAACTTGGGGCTTATACGTAACAGGCCATGCAGGCGCCGGGATTGCTACTTCCCAAGCGCCTTTCGGGTGTCAACCAAACTACGCGACGGCGGCAATTTGCGGCGACACAAGTTCAACGGCAGTCAGGGGCGCGTCAACACCTTGAAGGCGATGAACTGCGTCTTCTGTTCCTTGGAGAAATTGTTGTCGGCGGCGAAGATCAACAGGTCACTGCCGTCGGTGCCCTTGGCGAAGGTGACGGCTTCGATATTGTCCGGCTTCAGGCCGATCGCCTGCATGTCCAGCACCTGGGACTTGCGCACCGGCACGACCGCGACATCGGTGCTGGCGAGCGACGGGATGGCCGAGATGTCGGTCGCGCCGTCGGTATCGACCATGAAGACCTTGATCGAATTGCCGAAGCCTTGGGCGAAGCCGCGCTCGACCACCAGAAGGCGATGGTCGTCCAGGCCGAGGATTTCCGAAGCGCCGTTGTCGTTATACCCTTGTCCACGGTCGGCGCCTGGGGGATCGGCGCGACCGGATAGGCATATTCGGTCTTTGGCTTGCCGCTCACCGCATCGTAGCGGATCATGCGGGCAAGCGTGCCGCGGGTAAGCCCGGAAATCGGGCCATCCTGGAAGAGCGCCGATTCGACCTCCACCATCAGGTCGCCGCCGGGCAGCGTCGCCAGCCCTTCGAAAGCGAGGTTGTCGCGGATGCCGGCGGACTTGTCGGCCGTCGGCAGAAAAGCCTTGGGAAGCTCGAACTCGCGCACAAAAGCGCCGTCCGGGCGCTGACGCGCACGAAGGGCGGCAGGAGCTGCTTCACGTCGCCTTCGCTCGACCAGTAGATGCCGTCCTTGCCAAAACGGATCGATTCCGGATCGACGCTCTTGGCGGCAAAAGCCTCGCCGTTCCTGTCCTTCAGCGTCACCGTCTTCACCACCTTCACATCGGTGATGCCGCTCGCACTCGCCTCGATCGACAGCTCGTAGAAACGGGCCGGCGCCTTATCGGACCGGTCGTCGGAAATGGCGATATAGCGATTGCTGGCCGGGTCGTAGTCAAGGCCGGAAATGCCGCCGAACTCGACGCCGTCGAACAGCGTGCCGGTCGGGATCGTAAACTCACCCACGAAGGACAAGCCGATCGCCGCCTTGCAGTCGCCGAACGGGCAAGGCGTGGAAACCGTCACGCCGGGCTCTGTGGCCTGGGCTGCGGTCGAGAGCAGGAGGGTGAGGGCGGCGGTTGAAAGCAGCGCTTTGAGCATGGGTCGATGTCCGACAATTCGAGGGCGGGCGAAAACGGCGGGCCAGCCTCACGAAGAGAGCCGGCCCTGCAGTCGTCTTCCTATGCCATGCAAGTTTTGCGGGCGTATAACGCCTGGCGGTCAGAATGTTGAAATTTTCATGACGGTGCGGTTGAGGCTCAAGCCGCCCGTTCCGGCGAATACCCCGCCTCGCGGATCGCCTCCTCGGCCTTCACCCCGTCGCCCTCGACCGTTACTTTCTGGGCCGTCAGGTCGATCGCCACGGCGGCGCCCGGCAGGGCGTCCGCCAGCGCACCGCGCACGGTCTTTTCGCAATGGCCGCAGGTCATGTCCGGCACGGTGAAAATTGCTGTCATCGGAATCTCCTTGTTCGATGTGTGGGTTGTGGACCTTCCCATGGAGGGAAGGTCAAGTGCGGGGCAGGCAATCAGACGCATGGGAATCGCCCCTCATCCGCCTGCCGGCACCTTCTCCCCGTCTGACGGGGAGAAGGACGCAAGCGGCACGCTCACCGCCTCTTTCCGAGACGGGGCGAAATACGGATGTTTCCTCGATGTCAGGGGAAGCCGGCGCGGCATACGTCCTTCTCCCCGCGCGCGGGAGAAGGTGCCGGCAGGCAGATGAGGGGCCATCCCACCAGAAGTCCTTCAGGCATGAATCACCTTGCCCGAAGCCCGATCCTTCATCCCGCCATCCCCCGCCAGATCATCCAGAATCGGGCAGTTGGGGCGGTTGTCGCCGCCGCAGCAGTGGGCGAGGTGTTTTAGCGTCTTCACCATGCCCTGCATTTCGGCGATGCGCCGTTCGAGGTCGCCGATATGGGCGGTCGCGACTTCCTTGACGGCCGAGCTTTCGCGGCTCTTGTCCTGCCAGAGTTTCAGAAGCGTCTCGGTCTCCTCCAGCGAAAAGCCGAGATTGCGGGCGCGCTTGATGAAGCGCAGGATATGCACCTCCTCGTCGCCATAGACCCTGTAATTGTTGCCGGTGCGGCCCATCGGGCGGATAAGGCCGATCTCCTCGTAATAGCGGATCATCTTGGCCGAAACGCCGGATGCGTTCGAAGCCTCGCCGATATTCATCTTCCGTCTCCCACCTTCACCGCCTTCAGGCGCAGCGCGTTGCCGAGCACGAAGACGCTCGACAGCGCCATGGCGCCCGCCGCGATCATCGGCGACAGCAGCCAGCCGAAGGCCGGGTAAAGCACGCCGGCCGCGACCGGCACCAGCGCCACGTTGTAACCGAAGGCCCAGAACAGGTTCTGCTTGATATTGGTCATCGTCGCGCGGCTCATGGCGATCGCCGACACCGCGCCCGAAAGCTCGCCGCCGACCAGAACCACGTCGGCGCTTTCGATCGCCACATCGGTGCCGGTGCCGATCGCGATGCCGATATCGGCTTCGGCGAGCGCCGGCGCGTCGTTGATGCCGTCGCCGACAAAGGCGAGCTTTCTGCCGCCCTTTGTCCCCTTTGCGCGCATTTCGTGGATCGCCTGCACCTTGCCCTCCGGCAGGACCTCGGCGACGACGTTGGTAATGCCAACCTGACGGCCGATGGCTTCCGCGGTGCGGCGGTTGTCGCCGGTCACCATGACCACTTCGACGCCCATCGCCTGCAGCGCCCTGATCGCCTCACGGCTTGATGGCTTCAGCGGATCGGCCACGGCAATCGCGGCGGCCAGCTTGCCGTCAACAGCGGCATAAAGCGGCGTCTTGCCCTCGTCGCCGAGCCTTGCTGCGGCCTCGGCAAACACCTCGACCGAAAGCCCCAGCTTTTCCATGAAACGGTCGGCGCCCACCGAAACCTTGCGGCCATCCACTTCCGCCTCGATGCCGTAGCCCGTCACCGATGCGAAGTTTTCCGCCTTCGGCACGGTGAGGCCCTTGGCTTCGGCGGCCTTGACGATGGCCTCGGCGATCGGATGTTCGGACTGCGCCTCGACGCTCGCGACCAGCCCCAGCACCTCATCTTCGGCAAAACCTTCCGCCGTCACGAGATCGGTCAGCTCCGGCCGGCCTTTGGTGACGGTGCCGGTCTTGTCGGCTACGACGAGTTGCACATTGCGCAATTCCTGCAGTGCTTCGCCCTTGCGGAACAGCACGCCGAGTTCGGCCGCGCGACCGCCGCCGACGACGATCGAGGTCGGCACGGCAAGCCCCATGGCGCAAGGGCAGGCGATGATCAGCACGGCGACCGCATTGACCAGCGCATGGGTGAGCGCCGGTTCGGGACCGACGAAAAACCAGACGCCGAAAGTCAGGACTGCGAGGGCGATCACCGCCGGCACGAACCAGGCGGTCACCCGATCGACCAATGTCTGAATCGGCAGTTTCGAGCCTTGCGCCTGCTCGACCATGCGGATGATCTGCGCCAGCATCGTGTCGCGGCCGACCTTGTCGGCCCGGACGCGGAACGAACCGGTCTTGTTGATCGTGCCGCCGACCACGGTCGCGCCGGCCGCCTTTTCGACCGGCAGCGGTTCGCCCGAAATCATCGATTCATCGACATTCGAGGAGCCGTCGATAACGGTGCCATCGACGGGAATACGCTCGCCCGGCCGGATCACCAGCACGTCGCCGGCGACCACCTGTTCGGCGGGGATATCCAGCACCTTGCCGTCGCGTTCGACGCGGGCGGTCTTGGCCTGCAGCCGGCTGAGCTTCTCGATCGCCTCGCCGGTGCGGCCCGTGGCGCGCGCTTCCAGCAGCCGGCCGAACAGGATCAGGGTGACGATGACGGTTGCCGCTTCATAATAAACGAAGCGGGCGCTTTCCGGCAGCAGATCCGGGGCAAATGTCGTCACCAGCGAATAACCGTAGGCGGCGAGCACACCGACCGCAACCAGCGAATTCATCTCCGGCGCACCGCGCAGCAGCGCCGGCAGGCCGATCCGCAGGAACCGGAAACCCGGCCCGAAGACCACCACGGTCGCCAGCGCGAAATAGAGATAATAGAGGTTCTGAGTCTCGATCACGCCCATCAGCCAGTGGTGGAACGGATCGTAGACATGGCCTGCCATTTCCAGCACGAAGAGCGGCAAGGACAGCACCAAGGCGATGGCGAGATCGCGCTTCAGCACGCCCTCCTCGCCCTGATGCATATGCATGTGGTCATGCCCGCCGGCATGGGCGGCGGGGTCGTGGCCCCCATGGCGGAATGGTCCATGGCGGCATGATCCATGTGGTCGTGGCCTTGCGGCCCGGAATGGTCATGTTGGTGGTGATCTCCGCGCCCCGCATGCGCCGTCGGCGTCGCAGGCGGCATCATTCCCGCCTCGCGCATCGCATGGTCCATGGCGCCCGGCGGGATCTCGTAACCGACCTTGCGGATAGCCTTTTCCAGATCCTCCGGCGAAAAGCCCGCAGCCGATTCCACCGTCAGCTTCTTCGTCGCGAAATTGACTGCGCTCTTCTCGACGCCCGGCACTTTTGCCGCAGCGTTTTCGACGCGGCGCACGCAGGAAGCGCAGGTCATGCCCTCGACGGGAACGGTGAAAGGTTCGGCTTTATGGATCGGCTTGACGGTCTGGTTCATGGGATAGTCCTCGCTTTCCCACCCTATGTGGAGCTTCCCATCATGGGAAGGTCAAGGGGTAGCTTACATTTTCCTTCCCGTATCCCGGATACGCCTATCCTCTCTCTAAAGGAGACGACCCATGGGAAAGAATGAGAGGGTCAGGCGCTACAAGGAAAGCGGAGGAGCGGCCGATCTCGTGCACGTGGAAGTGCTCGTACCGGCCGACAGACGAGGCGACATCCTGTCACCGGCCGCGGCGATACGGAACGAACATCGGCAAAAGAAGGAGCGGCTGCAGTTCTTCGTCGATCAGGCGGGCGACATCGGAGGCGGAGGTGATCCCCGTCTTTCCGGAAACACCGGAAAACTGGTCCTAATCTTCTCTTGCTCCGCCGACGCTCGGCGCATTCAGCCCCGAAAGCAGCAGCACAAGTTCCGCCTGGCGGGTCGTGCCGGTCTTTTGCATGATCTTCTTCAGGTGCGAGCGGGCGGTTTCGAGCGAGATACCGAGCGTGGCGGCGATCATTTCCGGCGTCTGGGCAATCGCGATGCCGCGGGCCACGCGGGCTTCGGCGGGAGTCGTCGAAAAGGCCGCAGAGCACCCGCATGTCCGGCGGGCCGACCTGCCCGACCTGCGTGACGGCCAGCACCGCCATCGAGCGGGAAAGATGTCGCGCGCCGCGCGACGGACCGGCAGCAAATGCAGGATCAGTGGCGGCGCCCCGTCGCGCCCCGCCATCGGCAGGGACTGCACGGTCGGCGAAGACTGCGCCTTGTAGTGCTGGATCGCCTCGTCCAGCAAGGCATTGGCGCCGACCCCTTCCAGCACCAGCCGGTCGCCGGCGCCGGCGCGGATACGGGGCGCGAGCGTTTCCATTTCCGGGTTCATGGCAACCGCCTGGCCGCCGTCGCCGATCACCGCCGCCGGCAGGCCGAGCATCGACAGCGTCTCGGTCATCGAACGCGCCTCGCTGAAGGCAAGCCGCGAGGACATGTAGGCGGCCCGGGCGATATCAGGCTTCAGCAGGTTGAGGCGGGCCAGCTGTTCGTCGGAAAAATGCGTCAGGCCCTTGGCGCGCATCATGCTGACGACGACGATATGGCCGGTGGGCTCCTGAAAGGCCCAGCCGGCTTCCCACTCCATGCCGTAGGGCAGCAGGAAATTCCGGCGGATCACGTCCTCCTCGAACTCCTCGCCGCTCATGATGTCGGTTTCGCGGGCAAAGGAGAAGGAAAGCGCTCCATGCCGCGCACGGGGCGGATATTGTTGAACCGATGTTCGCTCTGCACGAACGCGGCGAAGGCGTCCGCAATGTTCGGCGTCGTCACGTACCGATGGTTGCCGTTGCCGTCGATGGTGAAGATGGAGGCGGTGCTGGAGCCGGCCTCCAAAGCCAGCCTTTCGCAAGTCTCCGTCCAAAGCTCCGGAACCAGGGCTGCCTCGTAGAGGCGGTCTGCCAACGTGCCTTCAGCATTCATGGGGATGCCATCGGAATGAATTCGAAATCAAACTTGACCGTCACGGTAGTCTTAGCATTTTTGCAAGCCGAGGCCTACTGGTAGAATTACCTGGAGCTTGGTTCGTCCTCTTTAATTTATGTTATTGGCAAGTAATAAACACGTGTTTAGAGCGACTTCCCGCGCGATCCTCGCTCCCGATCTAACGTTCCTCGCCCACCGTCAGCGGCCAATCGACCACATAGTCCTCGAAATCCTCCACATCGACGTCGTTCTCGCTGACCGTGCGGCCGCGGGCGGAAATGCCGGCCTGATGCACGGTGTCCGGGTCGCCCGATACCAGCGGATGCCACCAGTAGAGGTCCTCGCCGTCGCGGATCAGCCGATAACCGCAGGTCGGCGGCAGCCAGGAGATTTCGTTGACGGTGGCGGGAGTGAGCTGGATGCAGTCCGGCACCGTCGCCTGGCGGTTGTCGTAATCCTTGCAGCGACAGCTTGTTCCATCGAGCAGCCGGCAGGCGACGGAGGTGAAGACCACGTCCCCCGTGTCCCAGTCCTCGAGCTTGTTGAGACAACAGAGCCCGCAGCCGTCGCACAGGCTTTCCCACTCGTTTTGGTTCAGCTGGTCGAGCCGCTTGGTCTTCCAGAAAGGTTCGTCGGTCATGGCGGGTATCACATTTGCGGCAGAGAGGAACAAATCCCGATATCTGCATTTAACCTGTTGCGATTTTGGTATCGCACATCAACCATTTGTCAGTTAAAGCTGATTAACGGTGAGAGGCTAGAGCTCTTGATCCCTTGAAGGGACGGCGTCAAGCACATCTCATCGAAAGGGCGGGGAATTCCAAGGTGCAGGACGAGCCAAAGTCATCCGACGAACGGCCGCGCGGCAAGCGCCACCTTCTCCTGCGCATCGATTCCTGGATCGATTCCACCGTCTGGAATCTCGGTTTCCGGCTTGCCGAAATCTGGGAGGAGATCACCATCTTCTTCCGCCGTTTTCGCGTTCGCGGCTGGAAGCGCATCGGCTTCGAACTGGCCGGCGAGGCGATGACGCTCGGGACCGCCGGTTTCGTGCTGCTGCTGGCGCTCGCCCAGCCTGCCTTCGAGGAAACCCACGAGGACTGGCGCAACCGCGGCGATTTCGCCGTCACTTTCCTCGACCGCTACGGCAGCGTGATCGGCCATCGCGGCATCATCCATGAGGATTCGGTGCCGATCGACGAGCTGCCGGACCACCTGATCAAGGCGGTGCTGGCGACCGAGGACCGCCGCTTCTTCGATCATTTCGGCATCGACTTTTTCGGCCTTGCCCGCGCCATGAGCGAGAACGCCAAGGCCGGCGGCGTCGTGCAGGGCGGCTCGACGCTGACCCAGCAGCTCGCCAAGAACCTGTTCCTCACCAACGAGCGGTCGATCGAGCGGAAGATCAAGGAAGCCTTCCTGTCCTTGTGGCTGGAAGCCAACCTCTCCAAGAAGGAGATCCTGTCGCTCTATCTCGACCGCGCCTATATGGGCGGCGGCACGTTCGGGGCGGCGGCGGCGGCACAGTTCTATTTCGGCAAGAACATCGCCGAGGTGAACCTTGCCGAGAGCGCCATGCTCGCCGGCCTGTTCAAGGCGCCGGCCAAATATGCGCCGCATGTCAACCTGCCGGCCGCCCGCGCCCGCGCCAACGAGGTGCTCTCCAACCTGGTGCAGAGCGGGCTGATGACCGAGGGCCAGGTGATCGCCGCCCGCCGCAACCCGGCGACCGTCGTCGATCGCGCCGACGTCAAGGCCCCGGACTATTTCCTCGACTGGGCTTTCGACGAAGTGCAGCGGCTGGCGAGCGCCGGCAAGTTCCACGAACATTCGGTGGTGGTGCGCACGACGATCGACATGGGCCTGCAGCAGGCCTCCGAATCGGCGATGGAGTCGAGCCTTCGCGAATATGGCGACAGCTTCAAGGTCAAGCAGGGCGCACTTGTGATGATCGAGAACGGCGGGGCCGTGCGGGCCATGGTCGGCGGCCGCGACTACGGCGAGAGCCAGTTCAACCGCGCCGCCAAGGCGCTGCGCCAGCCGGGCTCGTCCTTCAAGCTCTATACCTATTCGGCGGCGATGGAGAACGGCTTCAAGCCGGAATCGACCATCTCGGACGCGCCGATCACCTGGAACGGCTGGTCGCCGCAGAATTACGGCCGCTCCTACAAGGGCAAGGTGACGCTGCTGTCAGCCATGGCGCAATCGCTCAATACCGTGCCGGTCCGGCTCGCGAAGGAATATCTCGGCACCGACGTGATCGTGCAGACCGCCAGGGCCTTCGGCATCGAAACGCCGCTCAGGAAGGACAAGACCATTCCGCTCGGCACCTCGGAAGTGACCGTGCTCGACCAGGCGACGGGTTACGCGGTGATGCCCGCCGGCGGCATGCAGTCGCGCCGCCACGGCATCGAACAGGTTCTCGGCTACGGCGGCGACGTGCTCTACGATTTCAACCGCGACGAACCGCCGGCCAAGCGCGTGCTTTCCGAGCAGGCCACGTCCTCGATGAACCGCATCCTGACGCAGATCCCGGTGATCGGCACGGCCCGCAAGGCAGCGCTCGACGGCGGCATCGTGACCGCCGGCAAGACCGGCACCTCGCAGAGCTATCGCGACGCCTGGTTCATCGGATTTACCGGCAATTACACGACCGCCGTCTGGTTCGGAAACGATGACTTCACCTCGATGAACAACATGACCGGCGGTTCGCTGCCGGCCGCGACCTTCAAGACGGTGATGGACTATGCCCATCAGGGCATCGAACTGCGCGCCATTCCCGGCATCGACAATCCGCTGCCGACCGGCGACCACAAGGGCAATGCGGTCGCCAAGAAGAAGGACGGCACCGGCACCGATACCGGATTGCAGGCGCTGGTCCGCCCGCGTTCGCTATCGGCCGAATCCACCCGGCTGCTGCGGCAACTCGCCGGAAAGCTGAAAGAGGCCGGCCGGCTCGGACCGGCGACCGCCAAGGTCGCCGACAAGACCACGACGGGATCGGTCTCCGAGGTGAGCCCGGTCAGTTCCAAAACCCCTTGAGGCCCGGGCTGCCGAGCTTGCCGCGCACGGTCGCGGCGATGCAGAGCGCCGTCACGCCTTCGTGCAGGCCGCCCTGCAGCAGTTTCTGAAAGGCGGTGCGGTCCCGTTCCGACAATTCGTCATCGGCACCAGCGATCCAGCCGCCGAATTGCGCGGTGCGTTCGCCCTGATCGATGTCCTGCCCCATCAGGTCGAAAAAGCGGACATAGGTATCGACCGCCAGGGTCTTGACGGGCGGGCTCGTCCAGCCCGGCCGTGCCGCCTGCGGCAGGCAGGTATCGATGGCCTCGACGATGGCGCGGCGCGCCTCGGTCGGCTGGCTTTCGGTCAGCGTCATGAAGTCGAGGGAAATGTCCTTCGGGCTTTCCGGCCCCTTTTCCGGCTTCAGATGATACCAGGCGCCGGAAAACCCGGCCGCCATGACCACCAATGCGCCGGTCGCCATTATCCATAATCTCATCGTCTCCGCTCCGGAACGTTGTCGCGGGCCGACGGTAGTCAAGGAATGAGCCGCTCGAAGCGCGAGTGGATTCTAGTCACAGAAACCGCTTTCAAAAACCTTATCAATCGGTTAACGCCCGTGCTGAACCTGTATGGAAACGACACAGACCACCCTTAAGCGACCGATACCGGCACAGGCGCGGCCAGCCCACCC
The DNA here is from genome assembly GCA_045291535.1 of Neorhizobium sp. EC2-8. Taxonomy (GTDB): domain Bacteria; phylum Pseudomonadota; class Alphaproteobacteria; order Rhizobiales; family Rhizobiaceae; genus Neorhizobium. The sequence continues at coordinate 1,964,132 of CP147996.1, forward strand.
ATTCGGTTTTCGGAAACTCGCCATCGCCAACGGTCAGCTATCTGCCGTTTTCGGAAGAATCGATTCGCTACGGGCAGGCGCTGGGGACACCCTGTGCCGGAAAGACACAGCGCGCCCATTCCTTCCCAATAGAATCAATGCTAACCCTCGAACACAGCTGTCCGAGGGCCAAAGCAAACCCGTGTTCCGTGTTCCCTTCCTCATCGCGATCGCGCTCACCATCGCCTTCGGCGGCGGGATCTGGTCCACCCTCATCGCGCTGGATGCCACGATCGGTTTCGGCGCGATCAAGCTCGGGTCGTGGGAAGCCTTTCCGCAGGCGCAGACCGTGCAGGCGGACCCTTATGCCAAATCGCATCGTGCCAATGCCGGCAAGCTCCTCTATGCGAGCGCCGAGGGCCTCACCTTCATTGCCGCAATCGACGAGGCCGGCGACCGGCTGACCGGAAACTGCTCCTATCGCGTTACCGGCCACACGCCGCCGGCGCGTTTCTGGACGCTGTTTGCCGCGGTCCCCGGTGCCGCCCGCCGCTCGCGCAATCCGACCTGCCGACCGCGCTCAATTCCCGCATCGTCCTGCACGAGGGCGATGAAGACGGCGGTTTCGACATCGCGATTTCGGCAACCGCCCATCCGGGCAACTGGCTGGCCGTTTCGACCCCCGGTACGTTCCGGCTGACGCTGACGCTGTTCGACACGCCGACGGCCGGCAGTTCCGGCCTGATCGACCTTACCATGCCGCGCATCGTGAAGACTGGGTGCGGCAATGCGTAGGGCTTTGGGTTTGGGATCCAGGAAATTGGTGTCAGAGAGGCTGGGGTCCGGAGGTTTTGCGCTGAAGCTTCTGCTCGCGGTGGTCATCGGACTTATCGGTGCGGCGCTGCTGCACCTGATCATCGTGCTGGCGCTGCCGAGCTTCAGCGAACGCGACGCCTATACCCGGGTGCTGGCGGAAGGAGAGATCTTCCGTTTCTATCGGCTGGGTGAAAAGCCGGACCGCGCAGGGCTTGCCAAGGACGACCCGTTCGTCGATGCGGCGGTCTGCGCCTTCGATGTTTCCGAGGGACCGGTGAGGCTGACGGCGGCCAATGGCGGAGTGCCCTTCTGGTCGCTCGGCGTCTATGATCCGTCATCCAACGAGGTATTCAGCATCAATGACCGGACGTCGGCCGGCGGCGTGCTGGATGTGGTGATCGCATCGCCTGTGCAGGTGACCGCATTGCGCAAGGCACTACCGCCGGCGGTCTCGCAGTCGATCCTGGTGGAAGCCAAGCAGGCGGAGGGATATGTGGTCTTGAGAAGTCTCACCCCGCATCCGAGTTTTGCGGGTATCGTGTCGCAATTCCTCAACCAGGCTACCTGCGCGCCGTTCGAATGGCGCTCGCGAAGCCGGTTCTGATAATACCCGCCTATTCGGCGCGCACTGCGTGGTTTTCGGCCTTGCGATCGCCAAAATCCTCGAAACGTTCGTATCGCACGCCGGTGAACAGCAGAAGCTGTCCGGCGCTGTCGGTTTCGCCGATCTTGATCTGCGGTCGGCGCGCATGCTCGGTGCGCCATCTGTTCAGCATTACGATCTCTGCCATGCTCGTCTCCGTTTAAGGAATTCGAGACGGATGAAGACGGATCGATCTCACCCTGCCCTTCAAGGGGCCTGACGCTTCCCGAGACCTAAAGTCCGGGCATCCGCGCCTTTCTCGTCTGTGCGCCTTTTTCGAAGGCGCAACGACATTTCCGCATGAACGGCCGGTTCCGCCTGAACCGGCCGTTATCGGGATGCCCCCTGGGAACGCGAGGGCCAACCGGTACTTGAAAACCCGGCAAACACACGCCGGTTACTGCCTGGATTCAGCCAGACGACCGTTAACAATGTCTTACTGCTAATATAGCACTTGCTACCGGTGCATGTCTGTTGTCCGCCGCCAAAACGCAGGAGCGGCGATTTGGTTCTTCGCCCCGGCAGGCAGCGATCGAGACGCCGATTTCCTGCCTGAAACAGCGAAACTGCAAGAAATCACGGACGTGTCAAAACGATCCGTTTTCACAGACCGTTAACCCTCCAAGGGTTAGCATCCGGTTAAACCAAGGCGACCTCATTCTGCAGATGTTCTGAAACAGCTGCGAGCGGGCGCGCGCCACCGGGAGTTTCCCAGGCAAGGTACGATGAGAGCGCCAGGCGAGCTTTTCCGGCACACCTGATCGGCGTTCGGCACTCCGGATTTGTTTTGCGTTGATTGCGAGTTTGCCAGTGACGAATGAGTTTCGAGACCTTGAAAGGCCCCAGGCCATGCGTAAAAAGGATGTGGTGCTGATGGCCACCGTGACGAGCTTCGAAAGTCTTCCGTACCCTTCGCGGTCGGAGCTTCGACAGTTCGCCGAGGCTCTTCGCCCCCTGTTTTCCGCCTCGTCCGAAGAGGCCCGCCGCGATGCGGTCGCCGCCCTCTCCCAATGCAAGAACATCCCCCGGCCGTTGCCTTTTTCATCGCCAGCCAGCCGATCGCGGTGGCGGCACCCTTCCTCACCTCCTCGACCTGCCTTTCCGACGATGCGCTGATCGCGATCGCCCGCACCCAGGGGAAGCCCATGCCCGCGCCATCGTGCGCCGCGAAGCGCTGTCGCCGACAGTGATCGACGCGCTGGTGGGCCTGCGCCACGACCGCACCAAGCGCCGCGATGCGCCTGAAAACCTCGAGGCACTGGTGCCGCGCCGGCCGACGCCCGAAATGGTCGGCGACGAGGCGGAACGCAATGCGCGCGAGGAACTCCTGCGCAGCCGCATCAAGGCGCTTGCCGGCCATGTCGCCCGGCCGGCCGAGGACCGTCTGGGCTTGCGCAATCTGTCGCCGATCCAGGAAGCGCTGCTCGTGCGTTTCGCCCGCAACCGGGAGACCGGCCTGTTTGCGACCTCGCTCGCCGATACGCTTTCCGCCAGCCACTGGCTTGCGGAACGGATCATGCTCGACATTTCCGGCCAGCAGCTCGCCACGACGCTGAAGGGCCTGGCAATGGCAACGGAAGACGCGCTCTTCATCCTGCAGCGGCTCTACGACCATCTGGGCTTCGAGCAGAACGGGGCGACGCGCGCCGCAGCACTCTGGGACGCGCTCGACGAGGCCGAATGCGGCAACCGGGTCGAGGCCTGGCGCCGGGCCGACAGCTACACCTATTCGGAACCGCAGCACCAGCCGATGTTTGCCGAGAACCGCGAAGAGGACAGCCGCCAGCCGCGGGTGATCCGCACCACCGCCAGCGCCCGCAAGCCGCTCAACGGCCTTTACCGGGCGCGCTGAAACTCAAGGCACGCCGCGGGTCCTCCGGATTCACGACATGCTTTAGGCCCTTGTTTTTACGCATGTCGTTGCCGCAAAACCGCTGCGCACCTTTGCGCGACATGCTTCAGGCCGGCTTCACCACCTCGAAGAGATCGGCGACGTCGTCGATCTCCAGTTCCAAGAGCCAGAGATCCGGATCGAAGCGCAGTTCGCGCGACAGGATTTCGCGGATCGCCTCCGGCTCCACCTTTTGCGCCCTCACCTCGAATTTGCGTCCGCCATCGTCCTCTTCGCCGAAGAAATTCTGCGGGGCCGGCCCGTAAAGCGTTTCCAGCCCGTCGCGAAAGTGCTGGCGGATGAAGATGGCGCCCGCCGCCTCCGCGCCCTTCTTTTCGACGGCAGCAAAACCGCCGAGCCCGAAGACGCGGCGGATCATGGCGGAGACGACGATTTCGGATTTCAGGCGCATCGCCCCTCTTACGGCGCTTCCCGCCCGAGCGCAAACCGGCCTCCCTGAAATTTTACCCGGATATAACTATTGCCATAATATTACCCGGGTGATATTAGCCCTGCCTTGACCAGACGAAGGACAGGGACATGAACATCATCGACAGGAAGGCGGCGATCGCCGCCTATAAGGAACGCAAGGCTCCGGCCGGCATCTATGCCATCCGTTTCGCACCCATGGGGCAGCGATGGATCGGCCGCGCCGGCGATCTCGACAAGATCCAGAACCGCGTGTGGTTCACGCTCCGTCACGGCAGCCATCAGAGCAAGACACTGCAGTCCGCCTGGAACGCCAACCGGCCGGAGGATTTCGCGATCGAGCGGCTGGAGGAGATCGACGAGGAACTCACCGGCTATCTGCGCGACCGCACACTGAAGGACCGGCATCTACACTGGGCCTTCGAACTCGGCGCCGAGGCGGTCTGAGCCGGCCCGCGAAGCCCCTGAGAAGAAACAGGAAATCCCGCCCTTTCCTTTCCCCGAACGCACCATAGTTACAAGATCGATGCCACACGGCATTGTTGAAAAGGAGTTTGGGGCTTGGCTACTTCCGCATTGATCAGCATCCTGATCACCTTCCTGGTGATCGTCCTGGTTCTCTATCTCGTCGCTCGCCTGCCGATCGACGGACGCGCGAAACAGATCGCACAGATCATTATCATCATCATCGGCATCATTTCGCTGCTGAAATATCTGGCGGTGTTCTAGGGGAGATGCGCCCGGCCAGGCCGGGCGTCATCCATCCGACGGATCGCGATCACGCCACCATCGCCTTGCCGCAACGATATTCCTGGGTCACGCCGTTTCCGACCGGCGGGAACGCGGACAGTGGCGGGTCCTTGCGGACCGACATTCTGCCGCGACCGTTGGGGTAAGATCGCCCTTTGCGGACGCGGTTTCAATTACTGTGTTCGGACGGTATGGGCGGTTATCGTATAACCAAACGGATCGACGAAGGCGAAATAGCGTCCGAACGGACCGTCCTTCGGCGGGAAAGCTATACGCACGGCGCGCTCGCACAAATGAGCATGCAATTCGTCAGCGTCGTCGCAGCCAAACCAGATCGCGATGCCGGCCCCCAGCTTGTCCGTGTGATCAAATTCCTCGATCGGCGTGCGGACGGCGAATGGGATGGGGTGCGTTTCGAAAACAACCGCGCCCGAAGGGGCTTTTGCCGAGGGCGTAAGCCCGACGATGTCCTGGTAGAAGGTCCGCGCGGCGTCCAGATCCTTCGTCTGTATTCCTATGAAATCCGGTCCAATGAGGCGAGGCATGAGCTATCTTTCCTTTTCTAAGCCGACGGAGTATCGTCAGGGCCCTGATATAATATAAGGGTACTGATATGTCCAGCCTGATCGACCCGCCGATCGATGACACCTACCGCTCGCTCGGATATGCGCTGAAGCGGGCGCAGCAAGCGCTGCGCGGCCATCTCGACGCCGAACTCAGAAACATCGGACTGACGACGCCACAATACTCGGTACTGGCGGGGCTTGAGTTCAGCGCGGGCCTATCCAGCGCGGATCTTGCGCGACGGGCCTTCGTAACGCCGCAGACGATGCAGTCGATCATCGCGACCCTCGAACGGGACGGCCTTATCAAGCGAACGGCCCACCCGGTACATGGAAGGGTCCTGACCGCCGAACTTACGCCGGACGGACGGGCGGCGTTGCGGGCGGCCCACGAGATTGCCGCCAAGGCCGAAAGCCTGGCACGAAACGCCGTGGCGCCGGGCGATCCGGAAATCATATATTCGGCCCTGCTAAGGATAGCAGAAGCCATGCGGTGAGGTCCTCCGACGGCAGACGGTCGCGTTGAAACGCCGGCGTTCGGCCCGCGGAGTGCGCCGCCCAAAGCGTGTCGATGGACTTTAGCTTTTCAGCACCGGTTCGCCGGTTTCGGTGAGGCGATAGTGGCGCTGGGAACGGCGGATGGCGGCCTTGCTCGGGGCGCCGACGACGCCGTCAACTCCAAGCCAACCACATATAGGACGTGAGACGGCGCGGTGTGCCTCACCCTCCTACTCGTGGGGAGGGGATCGCATATGGCGGGTGAGCGGTTGCTTTATTTCGTCGAATAGATTCGAGAACTAGGATAATCACGACGAACTAATTTTCAGACCATCGGCATTGATATTCGTTTCGCCTGCTATCGCCGTCCTGTCTACATTTCTCAAGAGCATCCTCGCCGCAGTATTTCCTCTCGTATCTCCAACCGCTGTATATAATATTGCGGCGGACTTGATAACACTCGCGCACCTTCTTTTGTGCCGGCGGTTCTGCCGGTTGCCGATTGGTAATTCTTCCCCGCTGAATCGGCTTCCGGGCCGATGGATCAAAGTTAGGCGGAAGAACAGTTTCTGAAACACGCGCACCACCTCCAGGTTGGCGTGGCGGAGGCAACTGTTGCGCATACAGCAAGTTAGCTACTGCGCTGGATGCGCAAAGTAGAGCGATTATATTGATAAATTTGACAACCTTGGGCATGGTGATGAACAACAGTTTTATAGTTCAAGGGCACGTCGCGGGTTCGCAAGTCTCTTTGCACTTCTTTCCGTTATTGTCTTTGTGAATAGTGCATTCACGGCTCTTAGACTGCCCGCCGGAGCAAGTGTAATACTCCCTGTATTTTTCTGCCGGATAGCAGGAATTTCCTTGAGCATACACGGTCCCGGTCGCTGCGAACACAAAGACTGAGGCAATAATTAAGTGTCTCATATTTTATCTCCTGATTAATATTGAGGAAGCATATATAATCTTGAAAAAATCGCAATGCGTGTCTTTTTAATTTTTTCTATCGATAGTTATATATCAACTCAATGAAGCCTGGCACTTCAACCCACCCCAGGTCCAAACCGCTCTGCGGGCGAACTATTCCCTTGAGCTCCACGTATAAAATGTTTCGGGTCTGTTTTCGTCCGCCAGCGACTGCAGGTAGATCGGCTTCCACACGTCTTCGATGAAGGCTTCCATCCTGGTGGGCAGCGGGCTGCGCTCGCCATGGAAACGCACACGACCGTCGTTCAGCGCGTCGAGGGTCAGGCTGTCATCGAGCCATAATTCCGGCGTCCCGAATCTCTTGAGATATTCGGCTTCGACATCCTTCCGCTTTCTATCGATGAACCGATATTCCACCGGCCGGTCGATCTGCCTGCCGATCATCGCGGCCACCTCGGGCATCGTCAGATCCTCCGCACCGACCTCCCGGATAACGCGGTGCTCGCCTGTCGGATTGATCAATTCCCGCGCCGCCAGATCGGCGATGTCGGCCGTTGCGACCCAGGACAGCTTCACATCGGGGTTGATCGACCAGCCGATCCGGCCATGCCGGGCAACCGCATCCGTGAAAGCCAGCATGTTCTCCATGAACCAGGTGGCCCGCAGATGAACCAGGTCGATATTGCCGAGTTGGTTCAGCTTTTGGTCCAGGTGATGGAAGCACTCGAAATGGCCGGTGCTCCCGCTGACCTCCGATCCTATTGCAGTCAAACTCACGGCCAGCCTGACCGGAGAATTGCGAAGCGCCTCAACAAAGCGGTTGGCAACCGCCGGGTAGTGTCCATGAATGTTGTTCCAGTCGGTCTTCACCATCAGGAACGTGGCATCGGCATCCTGAAAGAACTTGTCGAGCTCTCCGAAGCCTGTGTCGAAGCTTCCCAGAAATGGCTCAGCTCCCATCTCGACCAGCGTGTCGAGAGCTGGACCGCCCTCGACAAGGCCCTCACCTCATGCCCGGCGCTCAGCAGCGTCCGGGTGAGTTTGGCACCGATTCTTCCAGTCGCTCCAACGACAGCAATTTTCATAACAGTCTCCATCAGGTTGTTGATGACTACCGGTAGCGGATTGCAGCGCGCCTGAATTTGGAGATAATGCCATATGATCTCCAAATCGGGCCAATCCGCCAAGACGGTGCGCTCCTGCAGCACCAGCTTCGATCCCGACCGGTCGGATCGACCGGCGGTGGCATTGCATTTCGACTTCAGCGATTACGAAGCCGAGGTTCCTCAGCACCAGCACAGACAGGGCCAGCTCGTCCTGGCCTTGCACGGAGCCGTTACCTGCAGGGCCGCAAACGGCCTCTGGATTGTCCCACCGGACTGCGGAATCTGGATTCCGGGCGGCGTGCCGCACAGCAACCAGGTCACGTCCAACGCTCGCCTGTCCTACCTGTTCATCGAACCCGGCGCGGCCGCGATGCCGCAGGAATGCTGTACGCTGTCCGTATCGCCGATGCTCCGCGAAATGATCCGCCGCCTGGCGGATGTGCAGGACAGCTACGCTCCGGACGATCACGTCGGCCGCCTCGTGCGGGTCTTGCTGGACGAACTGGCGTTGATGCCGAAAGAGAGACTGGAGCTGCCCATATCCAGCCACCCCAAGATCGCCATGATCGCGGCGGCCCTGACGGCGGAGCCGAGTGACCGCCGTACGCTCGGGGAATGGGCGGCCCACGTCGCCATGAGCGAGCGATCCTTGAAGCGGCTGATGGTTCAGGAAACGGGGCTGACCTTCGGCCGATGGCGGCGGCAACTGCATCTGGTCATCGCGCTGCGCGAACTCGCCGGCGGCGCGACGGTTCAGAGGGTGTCGAGCGACCTGGGATACGAGTCTGTCACTGCCTTCATCGTGATGTTCAAGAAGGCACTCGGGACAACACCGACGCGCTACTTCGCAACCTGACCAGACGCGTTTGTGACTTGGGCGGACCGCGAGCAGCTGACGTTCGCTGCTGGCATTTGCCGCCTTTACAAAAGAAATTCGGGAGATTGAGGGCGCCGCCCTACAGCGCGCCGATCGACTTCAGCTTTTTCAGCACCAGTTCGTCGGGCTCGCCGGTTTCGGGCAGGCGGTAGTGGCGCTGGAAGCGGCGGATGGCGGCTTTGGTCTGGGCGCCGGCGACGCCGTCCACCCCGACATCCGCATAGGCGATGTTCGACAGGCCGCGCTGGATCTGCAGCACGAGGTCGCTCGGCTGAGCGGGCGCGTTCGGCTTCTGGGAGACGGGGGTGGCGGCCGGCCGGGCGGAATTGGCGGCGGCGTTCGGGATGCTGGCGGGCGGCGTCATGCCCGGCTTGCGCTCGGAGGCGCGGATCGCGGCGGCAACCGGGTCTTCGCCACGCGCATTGGCGCTTTCGGCCGGGCGAACCGGAGAAACGGGCTTCGGCGGCAGGGCGGCGGATTGGACGGGCCTTGTCGGTGCGGCGGGGTTCGGCCTTGCCACCTCGGCGGGCTTCGGCGTCACAGGCTGCGCCTCATGAGGTGCGGCCGCCTGCTGCGGCTGGGGTCGCGGGATCGGGGCAACGACGGCGGGGGCGGCCGGCGCCGGCGAAACTGCCTGGGCGGGCGATGCGGTCTGTACCGGCGACGCGCTTTGCGCCGGTGCGGGCGCAGGCGCCACGGCTGGAGCCTGCGTTACGGCGTCCGGGTCGGCGCGCTCGATGCGGAACGTCGTGACATCGGCGGGCGCGGTGCGCCGCGCGGGGCGATAACCGGCGATCGCATTCGGGTTCTTGGCGTCGCGCGTGGCGAGGAAGGGAGACGGGTGACCGCCCGGCTGATACCAGAGCGCGTTGGCGGCGACGAAGGAGAAGACGACGACGAAGGCCGCGCAACCGAGCAGGGCCTTCGGCCGGCGCGCAGCAGCCCGCGCTCCCGCCAGAGCCAAGCCCGACAGAATTCCCGGCTGCTTGACAGGTTTTCCTGTCAGGCGATTTTCGCTTCCGCGCGGTCATCGATAAAATCCTGTTCGTCCATCATGGCCGCATGCCGGGCTGCCTTCAGCCGCGGCGGGAATTCGACTTTTTCCTCCCGGGTGTCATCCCGTTTTCCTTCGACGCCCGAGCCGTCTGCCGGCAGCGAGATCGTCACCACGGTCCCCTCGCCCGGACGGCTGGCGATCGCAAAACGACCGCCGTGCAGCGCCACCAGACCCTTTACCAGAGAAAGGCCGAGACCGGTACCTTCGTAGGAGCGGGTATAGGCGTTTTCCACCTGCATGAACGGCTGGCCGATGAATTGCAGCTTTTCGGCCGCGATGCCGATGCCGGTATCGCTGACCGAAATCTTGATGTCGTCGCCTTCCAGCACGGCATCGATCGATACGACCCCGCCGGGACCGGTGAACTTGATGGCGTTGCCGGCGAGGTTGATCAGGATCTGCTGCACGGCGCGGCGATCGGCGACCACTTCGCCGAGACCGCGCGACGCGCGGCTGGTCAGCGTCACGCCCTTTTCGCGGGCGGTGAGATCGAGCATGGCGCGGCAGGTTTCTACCGCTTCGGCGATCGCGAAGGGCTCGGCGAGCAGTTCGTAACGGCCCGCCTCGATCTTCGACATGTCGAGCATGGTGTTGACGACCGAAAGCAGGTGACCGCCCGACTGGCGGATCAGGCCGACATATTCGCGCTGGCGGTCGTTTTCGAGCCTGCCGAAATATTCGCCGGCGAGGACGTCGGAAAAACCGAGAATGGCGTTGAGCGGGGTGCGCAGTTCGTGACTGACGGCGGCGAGGAACCGGGACTTCGCCTCATGGGCGGAGCGCGCATCGGCGATATGGGCGGCGGCCTCCGAGCGGAGATGCTCCTCTTCCGACATGTCGCGCGCCTGCGCCAGGACATAAAGGAGTTCCCCCTCGCCGTCGCGGACGGCGGTCATGTCGAGGCGGGCGGACAGGAACTGGCGGCCGGCGGCCGAAAACGGCCGCTCGATGCGGATATCGGCAACAGCGCTGGGCGCACCCTGGCGCAGCATGTCGAATGCCTGGACGAGGCCGATCCGGTCGGACACGTGGACGCGTTCGGCCAGCGGCTCGCCAGCCGCGCCGCGCAGGCTTGCGGGAAACAGATGCTGGTCGCGGCCGCCGGTCTTCACCAGCAGCCCGTGCGGATCGAGAACGAGCGACAGGCCGGGCATCGCATGGAAGGCGGCGTCTTCCGGCTGCGGCGCGGCGACGGAGGCCACGGCATGGCGCGGAAAGGCGAAGGAGGCGGCAACGGCCAGAAGGAAAAGCGACAGAACCAGCGCGACGCCGACGGGCAGCGCCAGCGCCGGCGGCAGGAGCAGCGAAAGCACCGGCGGCACGGTGACGAGTGCGGCAAGGCCAGAGAAGACAAGGCGGCGGAACTGGGCAATTTCACCGGCGCGCGCGGTATCGCCTTCGCCCAGGCGCGTAAGCCAGCGGGTCGCGGTCTCATCGACCAGCATGACCGCCTTTCCGGCAATGTTACTCAATACGCGCACGCAAAACCCTGCAGAGACTCATTCATCCAGGCCGACAATAGGCCCCCGTGGCTTAAGGAAAGAATAAAAGAAGGGGTGTGGGAAGCCCCGCAATGGCCCAAAATCCGGCTTTGAGACAGAAGGGGCAAGCCTTCCGAATTTGTGGTTAACGGGGCGTAAGCGACGGATTTGGTTCGATTTTTCCTAATACGTTAACTTTTGTGGCAGAGGAGCGACCGATAAAGCCTGTGGTTTCGGGCCGGCTGCCGCAATTATGCTTAACATCGATCGCTAAAATTCGACGAAAGTTCGCGGCAAAGGCGCTGCAATATCGGATATCTCGCATTTTAGGCAAATTTGTCGAAAACCCGAATGGTCCCGTCAAAGCCGTATTTGCTTCCCGGCGGTACAACCATGTTCAAGACCGGCACAGACCGGCGGCCCGCTTCGAGACAAGGTGCGGGAAAAAACAGGTGGACAGGACGATGTGGTTTCTCATCAAGGGAAGTATGTGGTTCGCAGCGGTGCTGGTGGTGCTCTCCTACTTCAGCAGCAAGCCGGCGACCGAGACCGAGGGGCTTTCGCCGCTGCAGGTCAGCAATGCCTTTTCGGCCGCGACCGAAGCCTATCAATATGTGAGCGCCATCTGTACCGAAAAGCCGGAGGTCTGTGAAAAGGGTGCCGAGACCTTCTCGGCCCTCGGTACAAGAGCCAGGCAAGGTGCCCAGGTCGCCTTCGAGCCTGCTCGACAAGCAGTTCGGCGACAAAGGCAAACAGACGGCGGTGCTTGCCGATCCGGAGCCGACGCCCTTCCCGGCCAAACAGGCGGAAACGGCAGCCGCAGCCGTTGCCGACACGATCTTTACCGGCACCGTGCCGGTGCCGCAGAAACGACCCGTTCACTAGGTTGGCGCACTGACGACAGGCCGTTGACGACGTTTCGCCCGAATTCGAATTTCAAAGCTTGCGCCGGGCTCTGATAGCCATGGTTCCCGGCGCCGGACTGCCTGCCCTGTATTCAGCATGTGCTGACGCCGTGAGGATTGCCCCCTCACGGCGTTTTTTGCTTTTATCCCCGCCTGCAGTGCCTATATGGAACGAGAGAAGAACCGGAGCGCTTATGGCCAGCCTCGAGCAGATCATCGAAGATTTCGAATACCTCGACGAGTGGGAAGACCGCTACCGCTATGTGATCGAGCTCGGCAAGGCGTTGCCGGACCTGCCCGACGATCAGAAGACGGCGACGAACAAGGTGCAGGGTTGCGCCAGCCAGGTCTGGCTGGTGAGCCATATCGAAGATGGCAGCGCCGATCCGGTGATGACTTTCGACGGCGATTCGGACGCCCATATCGTGCGCGGGCTGGTCGCCATCGTGCTCGCCGTCTATTCCGGCAAGACCGCCTCGCAGATCGCCGCCACCGACGCGATCGAAATCTTCGACTGCATCGGGCTCGTCGAGCACCTCTCCTCCCAGCGCGCCAACGGGCTGCGCTCGATGGTCAAGCGCATCCGGGAAGAGGCAAGGATCAGGGCTGCGGCCTAGCGCGCAAAGACCCTCCCCATTGCCCGCGGGCCATGTGGCGAGCGCCTGCTCGGCAACGGCCTCCAGCGTCTCGCGGCTGAAGCCGGCCTTGGCCTGCACCGCCATGCCGTGAAGAACGGCCATCAGGAATGCCGCAAGCGTGTCGGGCCTGGCCGTCTCCGGCAGATCACCCTCGGCCTTTGCCCGCTCGAAGCGTTTGCGAAGCTGCGCCTCGGCTTCGACGCGCGCCTCTATCAAGGCCTGCCGGACAGGCTCCGCTTCATCCGATCCCGCCAGGACACCCTGGATGCCGAGGCATCCCGTATGGTCGGGAAAACGGGTGGTGAGGTCGATTGCACCCTGGAGAAGGTGTGCCGCAACCTCGCGCGCCGTCGGGAGCAGAAGTGCCGCGGGAACGTAGTCCACATAGCGCTCGTAGTAGCGCGCAAGGACCTTGCGGAACAGCGCTTCCTTGTTGCCGAATGCGGAATAGAGGGCTGGTCTCTCGACACCGGCGGCCTCGGTCAGGTCCGCATAGGACGCACCCTCGTAGCCCTTGCGCCAGAAGACGCATAACGCGGCGTCGAGCGCCTTCTCCACATCAAATTCGCGATGGCGCCCCATCAGCTCTGCCCTGTCATTTTCATAACGATCGTTATTAAAGCTCTTGACCGGCACTGTCAAATTTCATACCGATCATTATCGTAACATACGTTATGAAATTGGGCGCCGCTCGGCAGGATCGAGCGGAACCCTCGTCGAATAGGGAAAGGATACTCATGTCCAACATATTCAAGGGAAGGTCGTCCTCATTACCGGCGGCTCACGCGGCCTTGGTGCCGCGACGGCGGAAGCGTTCGCCGATCACGGAGCAGATGTCGCGATCAGCTACGCGGCCTCGGCCGACAAGGCGAAAGCCGTCGTCGAAAAACTCAGGGCAAAGGGGTTCGCGCGATTGCAGTCCAGAGCGACCAGGCCGACCTTTCTTCCGCCAGGCCCCTGATCGAGAGGGTAATGGCTGAATTCGGCAGGCTCGACATCCTCGTCAACAATGCCGGCATCGCCATCCAGGGTCAGATGGTGGACGATCCGGAACTCGACGGCGACAACTACAATCGCCAATGGCAGGTCAACGTCCTCGGCACGATCGCCAACACGCGCGCGGCGGCGCCCAGGATCACCGACGGCGGCCGGATCATCTTCGTCGGCTCGCTGCTCGGCTCCTACGTCCCCTTCCCCGGTGTCGCCGACTATACCGGAACGAAATGGGCGCTCGCCGGATATGCCAAAGGCATCGCCCGCGACCTTGGCCGGCGCAATATCACCGTCAACGTGGTGCAGCCGGGAATCATGCCGACTGACATGGCCGCCGACGTTGCCGGCGAGCTTCCCAACCGTGACGCCATCCTGGATATGCATCCGATCCGCCGCATCGCAACCCTCGAAGAAGTGGCGGAAACCATCTGCTTCCTGGCCGGACCGCATGCGGGCTACATCAACGGCGAACAGATCAACGTAGCAGGCGGTCTCGGGATCTGAGCGCCGAAGATCAGGAAGTGGATACGGAAATCCGGATCTGATCGGCCAACGCGTGTCCCCGAACTTGGAACGAAGTTCGGGGACACGCTTTGATCCCTGGGGATCAGGCTTCCAGGGCCTTGGCGGCCATCGTCGCCGTTGCCCACCAGACCAGTTCCTCAAGCGCCGTATTGGCCGAAGGCAGCAGATTGGCCTCGATCTCCTCGATCGGCTTGTTGCCGCCCCTCGGGGCGACTGCCATGAAATCTCCGCCACCGATATGAACCGCGGCGTGGGTGGATACCATCTGCAGCTCGACACCGATCCCGCGCAGGTGTTCCACCGCACGCGACGCACCCGTGCCGCCGTAACCGATGGCGGTAAAGGGCTTGCGATTCCATTCCTTGTAGGCCTGGTCGAGAGCGTTCTTGAGCACGCCGGTCAGCGAATGATTATATTCGGCGACCACGAAAATGTAGCCGTCGAAGCGGCCGATCGTTTCCTGCCAGCGGATCGCCGCGGGATTTTGGCTCGGCATCCACAGGTTCGATGCCATCTCGTCGAAGAACGGCAGCGGATGGTCGCGCAGATCGACCAGTTCAACCTCGATGTCGTCGCGTGCCTGCGCCTGCTTCAAAATCCATTGCGCCGGTTTGTCGGCAAAACGAGTGGGGCGGGTAGAGCCGATAATGACGGCGATTTTGGGCTTCTGAACCACAGTATCCTCATGTATGTTGGTTTCTGTCCGTAACCATCTATCCGAGGATCGAGTGGATCATCAAGAAAGCACTTTTCCGAAACCAGGTAACCTCAGGGATACCACGGCATGCGAACCGATCAGCCGCATGCTGGCCCGGATCAGCGACAAGTGGACGCTTCTGGTGGTGCGGGTTTTGGGAGGGGCCCTCTTCGCTTCAACGCATTGAAGCGCGAGATCGGCGAGATCAGTCAGAAAATGCTGGCTTCTACCCTTCGCGACCTGGAGGAGAACGGTTTCGTGACACGGACTGTCACCCCGGTGACGCCTCCGCAGGTGGAATATGCTCTGACAGACCTCGGCCGCGACTTCTCGCAGCCGGTCCAGGCGCTCGCCGACTGGACCCGCGCGAACTCCCCGAGGATCGACGCCGCCCGCACCGCTTATGCAGCGAGACGGGCAGCGCGGTAGGCCGGCATTGAACCGGCATCCCGATCCGGTTCGGGCCGGAACGGCCGTTGGCGACGCAAGCCGACGGCTCTTCTCCCTCAAAGGACGGGCCGGTAATCCTCGGCACCCCAATGGTGGCTCTGGCGACGCGTGGCCGGAACCGGCGGCGCGTAGTGGCGGGCGAGTGCGAGCAGCGCGGTGCGCAGCATGAGTTTAGCCGACCGCGCCGGCCACTGGTGCTCGCGTTCCACCGTTTCGAGACCCTTGGCGAAGCAGCAGACATCCACCGCGACGCCCGAGAGTTCGGGTCCCATCGCCTCCACCGCCTTCGAAAAACGGGAACGGGCCGAGATCGCGCTGTCGGCGATATCGGCCTGACCGCCGGCGGCGCCCTTGGCGCGGGTGGCGAGACGCGGCTCCCAGGAAGCGGTCACGCGGGGCTGGAGCTGGCCGCGGGTAAAATCGGCAGCCAACCGCTCGCCTGCGTCCAGGGCTTCGGCCGGCAGGAAGGGTTTTCCATCGCGGTCCTTCATCCGGGCAATCGCCCCGAGCGGCGATTCGGCCAGGTTGCGGCGCACCGGCTGGCGGGCGCCCTCGATCTCGACGGACGCCGGGACGATCTCGCCATGCTGCTCGACGAAAGCCTCCTCGCCCGTCACCAGCGCCCGGCGCAGGAAACTGGAGGCCTCGGCGCTCGCGGCGATCCGGCCCTGCGCAATCTCGGCGAGCCCGAGCGAGCGAGCCTCGGCGATCACCCCTTCAGGGTAGCTCCGCTCCTCCGCTCCGGTGAGCCGTACCTCGCCCGCCTGCCCGGCTTCGATCACGCAGTCGCCGCGGGCGAGTTGGCGGATGAGCCTGAGGAGATGCCGCCTGCGGGTCGGATCCGTAGCGCTGACCATCGCAGTTTTCCGGATTGCCTCAGTCATGGGCCGCCACCTCCGACAGGCCGAAGACGGCGGTGACGATGCGCTCGACCGCCGCGACGAAATCGTCGAAGGCGAGGTCGTCGCGGCGATCCTCGACCACGTGGCAGGCATGCCCGACGGTGGTGCGATCACGGCCGAAGGCTTCACCGATATCGCTCATCGAAATCCGGAGCGCCACATGGCAGACATACATGGCGATCTGCCGCACATGGCAGGAAACACGGCGCCGGTCGCGGCGCAGCATCACCCGGTCGCCGAAAAGCTGGACCAGTTCGCAGACCATCTGGCGGACGATGCGGCAGGCGCTCTTGAGCGGCAGGCTGGCAGGGAGCCGCGGCGAGCCGCCGACTGTTTCCACCGGCACAGGCGGGGAAAACGGCAAAGCGGACCGTGGGGAGGACAGCGGGGCGGAAGGCTGAAAATATCTCTCGAAAGGCATGACAACTCCTCAAATATAGGAATTAATTCATACACCCTAAAGCAAAAGCGGGGACGCGGGAAACCTCCTGCCCGCAATTATCTGCTGAAATCCTTTGATATTTTCACAAGCCTCGGAAAGATAATGGGATTTTTTCCTCACATCGTCCCCGGAATGGCCGACTTAAAAAGAAAAACCGGACGCTCGATCGCCCGGTTCTTTCTCCGCATCTCTCCGTCGATGCCAAAACCACCCGCCGGTCGCTGGCGCGATCGGTCCTCATCGGGCAGGTTTCAAATCCTCCCGGTGCCTTTGCCGGGCGTTGGCCCGGCTCAGGCCTTGCCGCGCTTGCGGCGCTGGCCGAGTCCCATTTCCTTGGCGAGCCTGGAGCGGGCTTCCGCGTAGGCGGGCGCGACCATCGGATAGTCGGCCGGCAGGCCCCACTTCTCGCGATATTCTTCCGGTGTCATGTTGTAATGGGTCATCAGATGCCGCTTCAACGACTTGAACTTCTGCCCGTCTTCCAGGCAGATGAGATAGTCGTCCTCGATCGATTTCTTGATCGAGACCGGCGGCTTCGGCTTTTCGATGGCCGCTACAACCGGTGCCGGCGAAGAGGTGTTACTCAGCGCCGAATGCACGTCCGCGATCAAGTTCGAAAGATCGCTGACGGGCACCACATGGTTGCTCACATAGGCAGCCACAATATCTGCGGTCAGTTCCACCAGCAGATCAGGGCTCTTGCCCAATGCGATGTCTGTCATTTCCTGGTCTCCTGTTTAAATGACTGGCTGGCCCCGCGACCTCCGCGACACCTGCCTGCTCGTAGAGTCTCCCGGAAGAAACCCCTTGCTCTCCCGCTGTCTTGCGACTGAAGCCTACCCCTAAGCTCCGTACGGAAAAGAAAACGGTTCACACCGGATATTGTGCTCGATTGAAACTTGCCTCGGCCTGTGATCGGAGCCTATCGTTCTCCAATCTGAAGAACTTGTCGACTTCACCGAATTGACGAAGGAACGCCTAATCTAGAACAACATCTGCACTCTACTTGTATTGAAGTACCACTGCTTCGCTTTATCTCCAAGTGCGAATTTTGCTAGTTACCAGCCTTTGTGCTGCCTATATCGCACCTACATCAGCTTTACTGATGAATAGCCGGGCATTTGCTCAATCATGACAGGGTTATAACTCGTTTCCGGGGATTATATTCGCGTATCGTAATCCTTCATTTCATCCCGGACGGACTCAGCGTGAAGTGGATATCCCACCTTGTGCGCTGCCATAGCGAGCAGATGGGCGGAAATCGGCGCGGTTAACACGAAGAAGAAGAAACCTGCAAGCGCTCTCGCAAATGTCGCCAGATCGCCCGCATGGACGCCGACCGCCAGCAGCAGCAGGCCGGAGCCTACCGTGCCGGCCTTGGAGGCAGCATGCATGCGGGTATAGAGGTCCGGCAACCGGCAAAGGCCGATCGCCGCCACCAGCGCAAAGCCGGCGCCCGAAAGCACCAGCAGAGCGGTAAGGATCGCAAGGAAACCATCGATCATTTCTTTGCCTTCCGCCTGACGGCCGGGCCGGTGCCGGCCAGGGTTTCCTGCGCGCCCTGCGGCGCGGTTCGGGCACCGGGGCGGCAAGCGCCCTGATCATCTCCGCCTTGGCCGTATCACCCGACGGCCCTTCCGCCCGCCGCGCGCCAGAATGAAGCGGGCGAAGGCGACGGTCGCCAGGAACCCGACAAGGCCAAGCGATATGGCGATATCGATATAGAGCGAAAAGCCGGTGCGGATGGCGATCAGCGCGATGAAGCCGATGACGATGCCGGTCAGCATGTCGAGCGCCACGACCCGGTCGGGAAGCGTCGGCCCCTTGATCACCCGCCAGATCGTCAAGAGGAAGGAGAGACACAGCACCACCAGCGCCAGCCAGACCGAATAGGAGAGAATCACCTGAGCCGCCGTCATTCGAAAGCCTCGATGATCTTGCGCTCGAAACCCTCGGCGATCTCCCGTTTCGTGGCCTCGACATCGGAACAGTCGATCGCGTGGACGAACAGGGTGCTGCGATCGGCGGAGACATCGACCGACAGCGTGCCCGGCGTCAGCGTGATGAGGTTGGCCAACAGGGTGATCTCGAAATCGCGGGTCACGGTCAGCGGAAAGGCGAAAATGCCGGGCTTCAGCTCCATGCGCGGGGTAAGCACCAGCGCCGCCACCTTCCACGCCGACAGGGCCAGTTCCCTGAAGAACAGGGCGAGCAGCGACAGGATGCGCCCGAGCCGCCGCCAATAGCCGCGGGCGCCGATTTCTGCGCGCACGATCCACAGCGCCAGTGTCGGCAGCGTAAAACCGAAAATCAGGTTGTGCAGCGTCGCGCTGCCGGTGATGGCGACCCAGACGACGGCAAAGACCAGCGACAGGATATAGGTGATCATCGCGTTCCTCCGGGGAAGACCGAATGGATATAGGCCGCCGGCTCGCCGAGACCGGCCGCTGCCGTCTGGGTCAGGTCGAGCAGCGGTTCCGGCATCAGGCCGAACAGCACGGTGAGCGCCGTCAGGGCGCCGAGCGGCAGGGCGATGCGCCAATCGGCCGAATGGGCGGCCAAAGGGGCGGCCGAAGGCGCTGCCGGAACGGCAGGGTCGGCGACACGTTCGGGCCGAGGTCGCCAGAAGGCTAAAGGAAGACACGCGCGAGCGCCAACGTGACCAGGAAGGCGGACACCAGGATTGCGGCGGCCAGCCACCAGGCGCCGATATCGAGCGAGGCCTTCAGGAGCGCCACCTTGGGCCAAAGGCCAGACAGCGGCGGCAGGCCGGAGGCGGCGAGGAACAGCAGGAAGGCGGCACCCGAAAACCACGGCGCCCTGCGGTAAAGCCCGCCGAGGCCGGTCAGCGCCCAGGTGCCGCCGAGCCTGCCCGCTTCGCCCGCCACCAGGTAGAGCGCCGTCATGGTCACCACAGAATGCAGAGCATAAAGGATCGCGCCGCTGACGGCCGCCGGCGTGCCGATCGCGACGCCGGCCATCATGTTGCCGATCCCCGCTATCACCAGGTAGCCGACGAGCCGGCGGATATCGTTCTGCGCCAGCGCGCCGAGCCCGCCGACCAGCATGGTCAGCACCGCCGACACGGCGACGACGAGGCTCAGCGCCTCGCGCTCGACGGGGAAGAGCATGATGGCGACGCGGATCAGCGCATAGATGCCAATCTTGGTGAGGAGCCCGCCGAACAGCGCCGACACCACGACGCGCGGCGTGTGATAGGAGGCCGGCAGCCAGAAATTCACCGGGAAGGCCGCCGCCTTCATGGCGAAGGCGAGGATGAACAGAGCCATCAGCGTCGTCAGCGGCGCGGTTTCCCGCAGGCCTGCCGCCTTGCGGGCGATATCGGCCATGTTGAGCGTGCCGAAGATCGCATAGAGATAGCCGACAGCGATCAGGAACAGCGTCGTGCCGATCAGGTTGAGGATTGCATATTTCAGCGCGCCGTCGATCTGTTCCGGCTCCGAGCCGAGGATCAGGAGGCCGAAGGACGAGATCAGCAGCACCTCGAACCAGACATAGAGGTTGAAGATATCGCCGGTCAGGAAAGCGCCCGTGACGCCGGCCATCAGCAGCATCAGGAACGGATAGAAGCCGTAACGCCGACCGCTCGCGTCGATATCGCCGAGTGCGAATATCCCGGCGGCAAGGGCTGCGACCGCCGCCGCAAGCGCCATGACCGCGCCGAACAGATCCGCGGTAAAAGCAATGCCGAACGGCGGCAGCCAGCGGCCCATGACCATGGTGACCGGCCCCTGGACCGAAACGCGCCACAGCAACCCGGCGTCGAACAGGACGAGCAGGACAAGGCCGGCGATCGCGAGGCCGCTGTGCAGGCGAACGGATTTGCGCACCATCATCAGGATGGCGCCGAGGGTTATCATCAGTGCGACCGGAGCCACCACCAGCCAGTCGGCGAGCGGTGGGGCGGAGAGGACGAGGGCGGCCGAGAGGTCGATCGGGGTGGAGGCCATCAGCGAAGGCCTCCCGGTGGTTTGTCGGCTTTGCTGAGCCGAGCCACTCGTCTCGGCCCGCTCTTTGCCACCCCCACACGGTTGGAGCTATCGCGTATGGGATGCGAGGCGGTGCGTGGAGCCCCTCCCCTTGTGGGGAGGGGTTGGGGAGGGGCTTCGCTCGGAATAAAACCCCTCCCGCCTGCCGGCCACCCTCCCCACAAGGGGAGGGTTAGGGATGTCACACCGCCTCGCGACCCATATCGCTCAGCAGGGAGCGGCGAGATAGGGACCAGGGAGCCTGCCTCTGGCCGATCTCCCCCTTGAGGGGAGATGCCCGGCAGGGCAGAGGGGGTGCCGCGGCTTCGGTGGCCGGTTAAAATACCGCGGCCTGGATAACCGACAGGGCAGACATGGGTATCAGCCGGAAAACGCAACACCATCCCCTCAATACCCCACAGGCGGAAGCGGCTCGTCCCGCGGTTCGGCGAGCCGCATCTCGTCGGTGTCGTCGGTCCCAAGTTCCTGGTAGGCGCGGTAGGTCAGCACCAGGAGGAAGGCGAAGAAGGAGAATGAGATGACGATCGCCGTCAGGATCAGCGCCTGCGGCAACGGATTGGCCGCGCCTGATGGCAGCGTGTCCAGGCCCGCCGGGATGATCGGCGGCACTTCGCGGGTAAGCCTGCCGGTGGTGAAGAGCAGCAGGTTGACCGCATTACCGAGCAGCGCCACGCCCAAGAGGATGCGCACGGTGTGCTTCGACAGAAGGAGATAGATGGCGGCGGCGAAGAACAGGCCGATCAGGATCGAGAACAGCGCCTCCATCAGCCCTCCCCCGTCCTGTTCGAGCGCCAAGGCGATCGAGGTAATCGCGCCGACCACGACCAGGTAGACGCCGATATCGAAGGACATGACTGTCGAGAGCGGCATCTCGACGTCTAAGATCACCGGATAGTTCCAGAGCCCGGTCATGAACGGCACCCCGGATAGAATCGAGATCAGGCCGGAGAGGGTCGCGAGCAGCAGGCCGAAGCCGGCGATCGCCATCGGGTGAAACCGGATCGCCCGGCGCACGGCCGGGACTCCGAAAGCTATGCCGTAGATCGCCAGCGCCGAGGCCGCGATCAACCCGCCGATAAACCCGCCGCCCGGCTCGTTATGGCCGCGCAGCAGGACGAAGACGGAGAACAGCAGCATCAGGGCCGTGAGGAAGGGCGACGGTGCGCAAGATGAGGGTGTTCATGGGGACACCTTTGTGGGGCGGCACGCAAGGGAGGACATCCCCAGGGGGCCGCCGCGTGGAGCCCCTCCCCTTGTGGGGAGGGGTTGGGGAGGGTCTTCGCTCCGCATCAAACCCCTCCCGCCTGCCGGCCACCCTCCCCACAAGGGGAGGGTTAAGGTTGCCGCACTGCCTCGCGTCCCATATGCGATAGCTCCTTCTTCGGGGGCTCGAAGAGCGGGTCAAGACGAGTGGCCCGCCCAAGGAAAACTGGCAGGACAAAGGGGGATGCGCCAAGGCAAAGGCCGTCACTGCCCCTCCCCGATCCGGCACGTCTGCCCGCCCGCACCCGGATCAGCGCCAGCACCGCAAGCCCCGTCACCATCACCACCGCGATCTCGCCCAGCGTATCGGTGCCGCGGAAATCGACGATGATGACGTTGACGACATTGGCGCCGTGGGCGACGGTTTTCGAATAGGCGTTGAAGAAATCGGTGAGCAGGGTGTCGAACGGCGCCTGCGTCGATTTCATGAGCAGCAGCGCGAAACCGAGGCCGCAGGCGGCCGCAATCGTGCCGTCAAAGAGCTTTTGCCCCAAGGGCCGGTGGTCGCGGGGCGAGAGCCGCAGACGTGTCATCACCAGCGCCAGGATGACCACCGACAGCGTTTCGACCATGAACTGGGTGAACGACAGGTCCGGCGCGCCGAACAGAAGGAAGATGACGGCGACGGCAAAACCCTGGATGCCGAGCGAGACGATCGCCGTCAGCCGGTCCTTTGCCCGCAGAACGGCGGCCAGGCCGATTACCGCGATCGCAAAGAATGCCGCTTCCTGGACCAGCACACGGTCCGGCCAGCCGGGCATGACCGGCAGTTCGCCGAACACGAAAGGCGGGACGAGCAGCGTCACGGCCAAGAGGATGAAGGTGGCGGTGATATAGATCTCCAGCCGGCCCGGCTGGACGAGACGGGTGACGGCGACGGAAAACCGCACCAGGCCGGAGACGAAATGGTCGAAACCGCGATCCGGCCCGGGACCGAGGTTTTCCACCGCCCGCGCGACAAAGGCCCGCAGGTCCGCCAGCCGCCAGAAGGCGAGCGCGCCGACAAAGAGGGTGACCGCCGACAAAACAAGCGGCAGCCCGAGATGCGGCATGGTGGAAATGTCGATGGCGATCTTCTGGTCGGTGATCGCGCTTGCCATCGGCGAAGAGACGTAGCGATGCGCGACGCCCGAAAAGAGCGCGGCGAGCAGGCCGAGTACCGAGAGAACCACCGGGCCGAGCCAGAGCGTGACCGGCCCCTCATGGGCATGTTTTGGCATCTCGAGATGGGCGCCGACGAACGGCTTCAGCGCAACGGCGAAGGCGGTCGCAAACATCAGCGCGTTGCCGATCACCGCAAGGCCGGTGAAGAACACGGCGCGCGGATTGGCCGCGGCCAGCGCCGCATAAATCTCCTCCTTGGCGAGGAAGCCGAAAAACAGCGGCAGGCCACCCATGGAAAGCGCCGCCAAAAGCGCCGCGCCGAAGGTGATCGGCATGGCGGCGCGCAGGCCGCCGAGTTGCGTGACGTCACGGGTGCCGGCCTCATGGTCCACCGTGCCGGCGACCATGAACAGCGCGCCCTTGAACAGCGAATGGGCGACGAGATAAAGCACCGCCGCCTCGACCGCATGGGCCGAGCCGAAGCCGGTCAGCATGGTGAGCAGGCCGAGCGAGGCCATGGTCGTATAGGCCAGCATCAGCTTCAGGTCCGTCTGGCGGACGGCGAGAAAGCTGCCGGCCATCAGCGTGATGCCGCCGAAAAAGGGCAGCAGGATTTCCCAGGCGGGCGTATGGCCCATGACCGGGTTCAGCCGCATCAGCAGGTAGACACCGGCCTTCACCATGGTCGCCGAATGCAGGTAGGCCGAGACCGGCGTCGGCGCCTCCATGGCGTTCGGCAGCCAGAAATGGAACGGAAACTGCGCCGACTTGGTGAAGGCGCCGCCGAGCACCAGAAGCAGCGTCGCGAGATAGAACGGGCTCTGGCGCAGCCCGTCGCCGAGATGCACCAGCAGCGAAAGCTGGGTGACGCCGGTGATGTTCCAGAGGAAGACCAGGCCGGCGAGCAGGCAGAGCCCTCCCCGCCGGTGACCACCAGCGCCTGCAGCGCTGCCCGCCTTGCCGCCTCCCTTTCGTGATCGAAGCCGATCAGCAGGAAGGAGGTGATCGAGGTCAGTTCCCAATAGACGAACAGCATCAGAAAGCTGTCGGAAACCACGAGGCCGAGCATGGAGCCCATGAAGGCGAGGATGAATGCGAGGAAGCGCCCCAGATCCGGATGGCCCTTCATGTAACCGCCGGAATAGAGGACGATCAACGTGCCGATACCGGTGATGAGAAGCGCGAAGGTGAGCGACAGGCCGTCGAGGAACCAGGAAAAGGAGAGGTTGAAGCTCGGCGCCCAGGCATAACCGCCGGTCACCACCTCGCCGGCAGCGATTTCGGGCAGGAAGGTGCAGAAATGCGCAAACGCAAGTGCCGGCGCCAGCGCCAGGACCAAGGCTACCCTGTCGCCCAGGCGGCGGGCAAGCAAGGAGCCAAAACGGCCGCGACAAAGGGCAAGAACAGCGCGAAGAACGTCAATGCCGGCGCATTGGCAGCCATGTCATCTCCCCGCTTCAGAAGCCCACACCGCCCGACCGTTCGGAAGGAACTGATTTTCTATGGGAAACCACCGGCCGCCTCAAGCGGAACCGGCCGAAACACACAGAAACGCGAGTTTTCCGGACTTCGATAGGAAGCGCCACCAAAGTTTGAAGTGGGGCTTCGGGCCTGAAACTGCCAGATTGCTTCAGCAGCCTCACACCTCGGAACGGACGCGGCGCTTCGAGCCGTGTCCGAATTCAAAGCCCGATGTCGGGCCTGGTTGAGTGTCATCCGGCCAGCCAGCCATACCGCAGCCTGCCGGACATAACCGGAAGGCTTTACGAGGCTGCGAATTTCACCGCCACGCCGCGCTGTCGAAAGTAGGCCTGCATGAGCTTCCTGCCGGAACGATTGTTCTGCACCAGCCTTGCAGGGTCGAATACGGCCTCTTTCAAACCCGCCTGTATCAAGGCGGCCTTGAGAGCCGCGATATGCAGGTCGATATCGGCATTGTTTGCCTGAAGCGATTCATAAATGCGGGTTGTCGCATCTTCTACGGTCAGTTCGCTCACTCTTGCACTCCAGTAGTTGTCTGTCGGGCGATTACAACATTTTCGGCTTGACCCTATCGTGGTGAAAAATGCCCTCGTCAATGGGGGACGATGGATTGGAGCATTGCGCCAACTCTGGAAGAGACCCGGCCCCTTGCGGTCGAAACGCCACGGCAGCTTCGCGCCATAAGCGGACAGAGCGTGAGGCACGAGTTTCCTGAAATTCATTGACCCTGGTGATGCTACTGCAATTGACATCTATCGCGTCGGCCTCTGCGCCTCGGCGTCGTGCAGGTGGCTCAATTCGCAATCGCAAACATCTCAACGATACGCCTTACACGCCCGCCTCGGAACGCCGCTCTGATGCGGCCATGGCGCTCAAGCTCGGCCAATCCGTGTAAAGCAGCCCAAAAAGTTTCGGTCGTGATTTCAGGGTCGGCGCAAAACGGCTCAACGACCGCCATCATAGCTCCGAACGTGTCACGCAGCACCTGAGGCGTGTCGGACTTTGCGAACCGAAGGCCGCTCGGCAGAACGAACATGGCTTCGTAAAGAGCTGGCCTTTCGAAGGCGAATTCAAGGTAAGCCGTGGCGACGTCTTCGATAGCCTCTGCCGGACTGGCATCTCGGCGGACCGACGCCCGCAACGTCGGCCCAAGTTCTCCGAACCCCTCAAGCGCGACCGCCCCGACGATCGCGTCGCGATTTTCGAAATGGGCGTACAGGACGGGCTGACTGTATTCGATCTCCTGCGCAAGGCGTCGGACAGTGACCGAAGCCCAGCCATCCCGTTCGGCAAGCATTCTTGCCGCGGCGATGATCCGCTGCTCCCGCTCAGCCCGTTCCCGCTCTTTGCGCTCGTTGATACCCATACTTCCGCCTTCGGTCCGCAATCGAGCACCATTAGCGTTCAGGATTATTTATTGCAACGGTTGACAATCTAGCATTGCTAGATTTAAGTTCAACGCTATCGTCATTACGGCGATTGCACCGTTGGGGTCTCTGAATGTCGAACCTGATATCGTTCTCGCTGGCCAATGCTGCGACGCTCGCCGCAGCTGCCGCGTTTCTCTTTGGCAGCGTCGTCAACGCGACCGCTCGCAAGCCAATCCGCGAAGAATTCGTCCGTTACGGATTTCCATGGTGGTGGTGCTGGATCACCGCACTGCTGGAATTCATGACGGCTGTTCTTCTTGTCCTGCGCCCGACATTCACGGCTGGCGTGGCGCTCGGGGTTTGCATCATGGTGGCCGCGATCGCCGCTGTCGTCCGAGCGCGTGAACTCCGCCACATCCCGCCGCCAGCGGCATTCCTGCTGCTGTTGCTGATCGCTGCATTCGTCCAGTTCTCGTAGCTTCGACGGGATACGCAGTCTCATCCACCAAAACCACCGAGCTTTGAACCGCGCCTGTTCCACAGGCGAGGCGCAAGACCACGGCACAAGGAGCCTATTATGACCACATCCAATCCATCCTCAGACACCGTCGTCATCTACCATTCCGGCTACGGCCATACTCACCGCATGGCAGAGGCCGTCGCCGAAGGCGCCGGAGCGGCGCTCCATGCCATCGATGCGGAGGGCAACCTTTCCGAAGACGGATGGGCGGCGCTCGATGCCGCTGACGCCATCATCTTCGGCGCGCCGACCTACATGGGCGGACCGAGCTGGCAGTTTAAGAAGTTCGCCGACGCATCCTCGAAGCCATGGTTTTCCGCAAAATGGCAGGACAAGGTTTTCGGCGGTTTTACCAACAGCGCCAGCCTGAACGGCGACAAGCTGAACACCCTGCAATATTTCGTTCTTCTTGCGGGACAGCATGGTGGCCTATGGGTAAGTCTGGGTATCAAGCCATCGAACCTGAAGTCGTCGTTGCGAGATGATGCAAATCGAATGGGTTCATACATCGGCCCGATGGCGCAGTCGGATGCCGACGCGGCGCCAGAGGAAATGTCTGTCGGCGATCTTGAAACCGCGCGTCTCTACGGGGCGCGAGTGGCGGGCGTCGCTCGACAGTACAAGTCAACTGAACGGGTATGATATGGATTGTAGTCAATCCAACAAAGGCCTTCCGCGTCATGGCGCGGAAGGCCTGGGTTCATAGCCTGAATGACCGTTAAGGGTGGTTTTCGGACAGTCTGGTTTGAAGGATCGTCAACCGATAAGCTGCCGTCCGTCTCACCCTCGAAGCTCGTCGCAGGCATATCGGTACGTCTTCAGACGCCACCTTGCCGATATCTCGGCGGGAGTTCTGCGATGGGCAGATCGTCGGCCTTGAACGGCTTACCGCTGGACCAGGGAAGCATGTTCAGCACTACACCAAAACTCATGCTGATTGCCCCAAACACGAGTCTGCCAAGCGGCTTTTTCCAGCCAGCAACGAGAGCACCGAGCGGTTTGAAGATCAAAAGTGGGATAAAGACGAACGGTAGGATCAAGAAGGTCAGCACCATCGGGGCCGCCGCCTCCATCATGGGGTCGCCGCCGTATCGAAGGCGGAGACGCGGGTTACGGGCGACTGCAAACGGAATCAGTTCTTCCATGAACCGAACGTAGTCGGCGGATCGATCGAGGCCTGTCTCTTCTTGCCAATCCAGCGAGGATAGCTCCCTTGATGCGAAGAGCGTCCGCAAACGCGCGCTGTGGACTGGAAACCCAGTGGTGCCGACCCCACTCGTAACGTGAAGGTGCAGGAAACGAAACGAAGTCCATGGGAAGAGTCTGACGGACCGTCCTTGCGTCACCGAAAGGCCTTGGGCGTCGATGACGTAGGCCATCGTGATCCCTGGCGAGCTTTTATGATGCATCGCGACTTTCGCAGTAAAGCGGTAGGTCGGAGGGTCTTCCGTCTGCAATTGAGCTCTCCAATACGGTCCGCCAATGGAAGTGCCGCGTGTCCCGCGGATGACTGCTTACGGGAGACTAGAGATCAGCCGCTACCGTCTCCTACGGGCCGAAAGCAGCCATAGCAACATCTGCCATACAATCGCGGACTTTTCCTTCGCCGCCTCAGTGCCTATCTATGGGGAAAACGAAAGGAACCTTGCGATGTCCGATGTCGTCACCCCGAAAGTCCAGAAAACCGATGCGGAATGGCGCGAACTGTTGACGCCCGACCAGTACCGGATCCTGCGCCAGGCCGGCACCGAGCGCGCCTTCACCGGCCCGTTCTGGAACAGCCATGAAAAGGGCTCTACAGCTGCGCCGCCTGTCACGAGCCGCTGTTCGTCTCCGATACCAAGTTCGATTCCGGCTGCGGTTGGCCGAGCTATTTCGAGGCGGTCAACCCGGAGGCGATCACCGAAATCCGCGACACCTCGCACGGCATGGTGCGCACCGAAGTCCGCTGCAGCAATTGCGGCGGCCATCTCGGCCACGTCTTTCCCGACGGCCCGCCGCCGACCGGCCTGCGCTACTGCATCAATGGCCATGCGATGGATTTCGAGGCCATGAAGTAAGGCAAAACACCCGAAGCGCCGGCGATCCGCCGGCGCTTTTTTAATTCTCAATAGTCGTCGCTGATCTCGAGCCAATAGCCGTCCGGATCCTGCAGGTAGATCGAGCGCACGCCGTCGCGGCGGACATGGATCTTGCCCTCGTTTCTGGCGAGATCGCCGTAGGTCGTGCCGGTCGCGGCGATATGCGCGATCGCGCCGTCGAGATCCGTCACGGCGATGCAGAGATGCGTCGGCATGGTGACGTAGGTGGCGCCGAAATCGCCTTCGATCAAGTGGATGGACTGCTCACCGCCGATGCCGAACCAGCGGATGTTCGGCTTGCCGACCTTGCACTCAATTTCCGGCAGGCGCAGGACCTGTCGGTAAAAATCGGCGCTGCGGGCAAGGTCGCGGACCATGATCGACAGGTGGTTTATGCGAAGCGAAGCGGCCATGGTCTCCCTCCAACAGCACTCGCGTGACCGCCTGAGCTCAGGTCGGGTCCTTGTCGTGGACAAGGGTCCCGGCGGCAATTGCACCCGCGAACGCCTGCGGCAGTCATAGACCGGATGCGGAGCGGCGGGAAGCGGGGATCGGCCAGGGCGCGGCGCGTGCCCTCAGCCGCCCTGCCGGGCACCTTCTCCCCGCTCGCGGGGAGAAGGACATATGCCGCGCCGTCAGCCCCTCTCCGGCCGCGTGCGTGGCACGTCCCCTCGCCTCGCAAGCGAGGATAGGGTTGGAGGCTGCGATCTCTCCGCGCCTAGACCGGCAGTTCCACCGTGAAGGAAAAGCGGGCCTTTTCACCCGGCTGCAATGTCGTGCCGTAGGGGCGTTTTGCCAGATCGTCCGAGCCGCCCAGTTCGGCGGCCGTGCCGTGCCAGGGCTCGATGCAGATGAACGGCGCGCCGGGTTTCTGCCAGAGGGCCAGGTTCGGCAGGTTCTCGAAGGTGAATTTTAAGCTCGGGCCGCCTTCGGCCGCATAGCTCAGTCCCTCGCCGGCCCCTTCCGGGAAGATCATCGCATCCGCCTCGAACATCGCATGGTCAAGCGTCAGGCTGCCGGCCCTGAAGGGTGATGCCAGCTTTCCCGGCTTGACCAGCCCGCCTTCCAGCCGCGTCAAAGCCGGTTCGGCGCCGTTGTCGAGGGTGATAGTGTGAGCCTTGCCCGCCGCACCGGGGATCGGCCAGACAAAGGCCGAGTGGAAGCCGAGACCGAAGGGCATCGGTTTTTCGTCGCGGTTTTCGACTTCCGCCGCGACCGTCAGCGTCCGGCCGTCGAGCGAGTGTTCAACCGCCAGCAGGAATTCGAACGGGTAGACGGCGCGTGTCGCATCCGAGGCGGCAAGCTCGTAGCGGCACATGGTCTCGCTCGACGAGGCAAGCGCAAACTCGCTGCGGCGGGCGAAGCCGTGCTGGCCCATCTCGTATGATTTGCCATCGACGCTGATGTGGTTTTCCGGCGCCTTGCCGACAATCGGGAAAAGAACCGGCGACCGGCCGTTCCAGAACGCGGCGTCGCCGTTCCAGAGGAAGGAGCGGCCGTCCGCCGCCGTCAGCGTCTGCATCTCGGAACCGAGCGAGGAGACATCGACGGTCAGGTACGGGTTGGAAATACGGGTCTGGCTCGGCATGGCGGCTCCTCTGCGGTCGGATGCGGAATCATCGACCATCCTTGCGCGCCAGAAGTTTCCATTCAATGACGCGCGAGAGGTTTTCGAGCGTCAGGCCATCATCGCCAGGGCCGGCGGGTCCTCCCGCTCGGCCTTTTCCGCCATGCGGATCTCGTAGGCCTTGCCCCAATGCGCCATCACGGTCACGGCATTGTTGAGGCTGCGGCCGAATTCGGTGGCGGAATATTCGACCCGCTGCACCTTGCCCTGAAATACCTCGCGGCGGATGAGATCGTCCGCCTCCACGCTCGTCTATATGGAGGCGGAGGTGCTGGAGGAGGGGATCGTCGTGTCGGTGGGCTGTTTCGGCGAGCCGGATTTCGCGCCTCCGGCGACGATCTTCTGGTCGCGCCGCCGCCACGGCTGGTACGAGCCGGACGCAGAGATCCGGCTCGCCGAATAGGGCTCAGTCTTTCGCGACCTCGCCTGCATATTCATCGTCCGTCACCGCCCCCAGCCACTCCGCCGTGGCGCCGTTCAGAGCTTCCTGGATGGCGATATGGGTCATGGCGGTGGTGGCGCTTGCGCCGTGCCAGTGTTTTTCGCCGGGCGGGAACCAGATCACGTCGCCGGGGCGGATCACCCGGACCGGCTCGCCCCAGACCTGCGCCAGGCCGGCTCCGGCGGTGACGAGCAGTGTCTGGCCGAGCGGATGGGTGTGCCAGTCGGTACGGGCGCCGGGTTCGAAGGTCACCGAAAGGGCGCGGACCCGGGCCGGTTCCGGCGCCTCGACGATCGGATCCAGCCGGACTGTACCGGTGAAATATTGTGGCGGGGCCTGCGACGGCCGCGATCCGCTGCGTTTGATATCCATGGTTCGATCCTCGCTGTTCGACTGATCCCGCGTTATATAGGTCGGGTCAGGCGGGCGTCGCTGGCAAAATTGTTGACTTCCGTTTTTGCCCGTTTATGCCTTGTAACCGAAGAGCGTCGGCCTTTGAGGTTCAGTTTGCCTAAGTAATCCCCGGTCTCGACAGGTTCACCCTCCCATGTTGGATGAGCGATGACGCTTGCCCACTTGGGAACACTGTTCATCGGGGTGGCGGCTTGAGACCGGTTTGGCATTGATCGTGCCAGTGCGGCCTTCAGGTCGCCTGAACCGTCCGACTGAGACCTCCGACGCTTATCCCCCACAGTCCGGACCTTCGCCACACCGCGTGCGCCCCAAAGAGGGCTTCTTGAGTGCCGTTCCCGCATGAACTTCCTGACCGGAAGATCAAACGGCATGTGCGACATCCTCCATCTCGAATGGACCGCGATACCCCAAACCCCACCCCGGCCGATCCTCGGCTGCAGCGGCTGCGGGACCCCGAAACCGTTCCGCTCCAGCGGCCGCATCCGCCTCAACGCCAATGGCAAGCGGCTCGATGCCTGGCTCGTCTACAAATGCATCGCCTGCGACGGCACCTGGAACCGGCCGATCTTCGAGCGGCTGAATATCCGGGCGATCGATCCCGTCATGCTCGAGGCGATGCAGGCGAGCACGGCGGACTTCGTGGCCCGCATCGAATTCGACGCGCAGGCGCTGAAGAGCCGGGCCGGCCGCATCGAGGAAAGCGACGACCTCGACATCCGCAGGACGGTGCTGCGTCACGATGCGGACTGGCGGCGGATCGCGATCACACTCGCCCTGCCCTATCCCACAGGCTTGCGGCTCGACCGGCTGCTTTCGGCGGAACTGCCGCTGTCGCGCAGCCGGCTGCAGGCGCTGTTCGACAGGCAAGAGATCCGGGTCGAGCCGGAGCGGAAGGATGCGCTGAAACGCGGCATCCGCGACGGCACCCGGATCACCCTCGACCTGCGCGACGAGGTCGAGCGGCTTGCGATGGGGAGGGCGGCGATGGGCGGCTGATCAGCGATAACCGGTGGCATCGGCCGGCTTGCCAGGCTCCTGAACCTCTTTCATGTAGCGCCAGCAATCCGGCCGCGAGCCATCGACATCGGTAAATTCATAGACCTGGGCAAGGCCGGCGCTCGACAGCGACCGGCCGTTCCAGCGTGCCCGGTCCGGATCGGCGGCAAGGGCCGCCACCGCCCGGCCGATGAAGCGCGGGGTTTCCGAAATGCAGAAATGCGGCTGGGCGACCAGGGCATCGCGCCAGTTGTCCTCGGTCACCCCGTAGATCTCCAGCATCATTTCGGAGCGCATCCAGCCGGGGGTAATCGAGACGGAGGTGCTGCCCACCTTTTCCAGATCCTTGCCATGTGCCCAGGCCATGCGCGTCACCGCGGTCTTGCAAAGATCATAGAAGGGCGACAGCCGGTAGTGTTCGGCATTGTATTCCGCCGTGCCGTCGGTGACCTCGACGAGCAGGCCGCCCGGCTTTTCGATCATCAGCTTCAGCGCATGATGGGCGGTGATCAGATGGGTGTCGATCGCCAACCGCAGCATGCGCAAGCCCTTTTCAAGGTCGTGCTCCCAGACCGGCTTGTCCCACTCGAACAGATGTTCGCCGCCCCAAATATCGTTGACGAGGATATCGAGCCGGCCGTGCTCCCGGCGAATGCGTTCGACGAGGGCTGCGACATCCTCCGGGACGAGGTGATCGAGCGGCACCGCGATGCCTGCGCCCCCGGCCTCGGTCACCAGGCTCGGCGGTATCCTCGATCGTTTCGGGCCGGCGGTATTCGGACTGTTTCTGCCGCGTGGTGCGGCCGGTGACATAAACCGTGGCGCCGGCCGCCCCGAACTCGACCGCGATGCCCCGTCCGGCACCCCGGGTGGCCCCCGCCACCAGCGCGATTTTCCCTCCAGCGGCTTTTTGCACACGTGTGACATGACGGCTCCTTCCCTTCCGGTTCCGTATGGTTAGAACTGGCTTTTTCGATCGAGACAATATATAAACGTTTATTCGTTTATAATCTGAGAGACAAGATGGCGCGACCCAAAACCATGCCGGACAGCGAGGTGCTGACGGCGGCGCTGAAGTTGATGCACGAAAAAGGCCCGGAGGCGCTGACTTTCGCCTCGCTGGCGGCCGCCTGCGGCCTGTCCGGCTCGACGCTGGTGCAGCGTTTCAAAAGCAAGGACGAACTTGCCCGCGCCGCGCTGCTGTTTGCCTGGGACGATCTCGACACCCGGACCGTGGCGGCAATCGCCGCCGCGCCTAAGACGCCGCAGGGTGCCATCGACTTTCTCGTTACGCTTTCGGGGGACTATGGCGGCATCGAGGCCTATGCCGAGGGCCTGCTGATGCTGCGCGAGGATTTTCGCGATCCGCGCCTGCGTGCCCGTGGGCTTGCCTGGGCCGACGTCCTGTCCACCGCGATCACCACCTGTTTTGCGGCCACTTCCGGCACGCCGGGCAATATCGGCATGCTGATGGCCTCGCAGTGGCAGGGCTGCCTCCTCTGGTGGGGGTTCGATCCCAAGGGGCCGATCGACGCGCATGTGCGCAAAAGCCTGGAGGAATTTGTGGCGGTGCTGCTGCCGCGGCAATAAAAAGGCCCGGACTGCCGGGCCTTTTGCCAAATCTCGTGGTTCAGACTCCTGGTTCAGGCGATCTTGCCTCTGTGCGGCAGGCGAAGGGCGGCGGCCAGCCGGGGAAGGCCGTCAACATAACCTCCGTTTTCAGAGACACGATTGCGACGCCGGCAAGCACGATCGCGGTTGCGATGATCTCTCTGAGGCTGACCGGTTCACCCAGGAGCACAAAGCCAAGGACGATCGTCCAGGGCGGCAGGAAATAACCGTTCATCGAACCGATCGTCGGACCTGCCTTCTTGAGGATGTTCATGTAGAGAACGATCGGCAGGGCCGTGCCGAACACGCCGAGGACAAGAAGCAGCGGCAGGTTGTCGAGCGCCGGGGAGAAGGCCGAGAGGCCACCGAGATAGAGCACCACGGCGCAGGTCGGCAGGCCGGAAAACAGCTGCTGCCCCAGCGCCAGGCGGACCGGCTGCGCGCCGGGTATGCCGCGCACATAAAGATTGCCGAGCGCGTAGCTGACGGCGACGATGGCCATGGCGCCGACCCCGTAAAGACTGACGCTATCGGCACCGAGTGCCGCCGGGCCGATCAGCAGGACCATGCCGCCGAAGCCTGTGGCGAGGCCGAGCGCCACTTTGAACGTCAGCCGTTCGCTCGCAAACAGCGCCTGTGCCAGGACCGCGACGACGAGCGGCGTGGAGGCCTGGATCATCGATGTCAGGCCCGCCGAAATTTCCGTCAGCGCATAGGCCGTCAAGCTGTTCGGACCGACGCCCTGCAGGAAGCCGAGGACGATCCAGTCGCGCATCTCCCGGCCGCGCGGAAGAATGTTATGGCCACTCACGATCATCCAGGCGGCGATCAGGCTGCCGCCCATCAGCCCCCTCACCGCCGTCAGGGCGAGTGGCGACAGCGCGCTGCCGGCAACCTTCAGGAGGATGAAGGCGCTTGCCCAGAGAAAGGAACAGGCAAGCATCTGCACGATCAGCGGAATTTCAAAAGACTTCCTGGCAGCGATCGAAGGCATGGTCGTTTCCTCGCCAATTTATCTTCACATGAAGATATTTGCTCCCGATTTATCTTCATGTCAAGATAGTTTCGCTGAAGTGGAGAATCGGAATGGCGCAAGAGCGGAAACCGCAGGATCATATCGACCGGGCGCGGGCCCAGTGGGCGAAGCAATTGCCGGATCTCGATACGGGGCCGATGGAAGTTCTCGGCCGCGTCTACCGCCTGTCACGGCTGGTGACGCCGTCGATCGAGGCGACATTCGCATCCTTCAAGCTGGACCGCGGGGAATTCGACGTGATCGGCACGCTTCTGCGCTCCGGGCCGCCCCATCGGCTGACACCGACGGAACTCTACCGGACACTGATGATCGCCTCCGGCAGCCTCACCCATCGGCTGGGCCGGCTGGAAAAGGCCGGCCTGATCAAGCGTGTTCCGTCCGACAACGACGGCCGCAGCCTGGCGGTGCAACTGACCGACGAGGGTGCCGGCCGGGCGGAGGCCGCCTTTCGGCGGGACATGGCAAGCGAGGCGGAGGCGATCGCAGGCTTCGATCCGGACAAGAAGGCGCAGCTTGCGGACCTGCTGCGGGAACTGAACCTCGCCGTCGAAGCCCATCTTGCCGGGCAGACGCCGGCAGAGCCGGCGCAGGACTGATAACCCGGCGGGATCACACGGCAGCGAGCTTCCTGCGCGCCGGCAGGGTCATGGCGGCGACCCCGGCGACGACGCAGATCAGGCCTATCCAGGCGCCCGAATGCAGGCTTTCGCCGAGGAAAACCACGCCGATCGCCACCCCGACCGGCACGCGCAGATAGGCTTGCGACGTCGCGCCGACCGAGCCGAGCGTCTGCATCAGCCGGAAATAGATGACGAAGGCCAGTGCGGTGGAGAAGACCGAGAGTGCGGTCAGCGCGAGGATCGATTCTATGGAGGGTGCGAGCGTCCAGGGCCTGTCGATGATCAGGCTTGCCGGGATCAGCAGCGCGGCGCCGCAGACGAGCGAGCCCGCGGCCGGCATGATCGGGTCGAGCCCCTTGAAATTCCTGCCGAAGATCGCGGCGCCGGCATAACACACCGTTGCCAGCACGATTGCGAGCTGAGGTACCAGCCCCTCCCCAGGCCCGAGAGTGCCTGCACGCCGATCACGAGGCAGATGCCGGCAAGGCCGGCGACGACGCCGAACAGTTTTCGCACTGTCACCGGCTCATGGCGGGTGATGAGCACCGTCATCAGAAAGGCGAAGATCGGCGTGGTGGAATTGAGGATCGCGGCAAGCCCCGCATCGGTCGATTGTTCCGCCCAGGCAATCAGCGTGAAAGGGATGGCGCTGTTCAGGCAGGCCTGGAACAGGAACCGCGACCAGATCGCCCCGCCACGCGGCAGTTTCAGGCCGCGCCAACGGATGACGGCCAGCAGCACCGCCCCGGCGATGAGGGTTCGGAGCGCGATCAGCGTGACCGGCGGAATGGTCTCGACACCGATTCTGATGAACGTGTAGGAGGCGCCCCAGAGCGTCGAGAGCGCCAGAAGCAGCGCCAGTTCTCTGGCCATATTGGGTGTGTTCGGCATGGTTTTCGCACTTTCGTCCGCCTTCGATGCGCCCGTTCTAGGTCAACGCGGCGGACGAATGCTTCGATGCGGACCGAACTGTTTCGAAACATTTGGGGATGGGCCGGAGGCCATTCGCGCCATCCATGGCGATGAAGATGCATGGCTCGAAAGACCGTGCCGAACGACTTGCAGCCGGAGGCAGCCTGCGGCAATGATGCGGTGCTTCACTTGAAGGAACAAGATATGCCCTCGACCGAGCTGTTTCTCGCCTTCCTCGCCACCACGGCGGTGTTCGCCTATATCCCCGGCCCGGCCATGCTCTATGCCGCGGCCCAGACGCTGGCGCGC
Source organism: Neorhizobium sp. EC2-8 (assembly GCA_045291535.1). Classification (GTDB taxonomy): domain Bacteria; phylum Pseudomonadota; class Alphaproteobacteria; order Rhizobiales; family Rhizobiaceae; genus Neorhizobium. The sequence goes on from CP147996.1 coordinate 2,000,498, forward strand.
GGGCGCTGGTCGGGGCTGATGGCCTCGCTCGGCATCCATATCGGCGGTTATGCGCATGTGTTTGCCGCCGCCGCCGGGCTTTCGGTGCTGTTCCATGCGGTGCCGATGCTCTATCTGGCGGTGAAGCTGGCGGGGGCGGCCTATCTCGTCTGGCTCGGCATCTCGCTGTTTCGCGCCAAGGTGGCGGGCAGTGTCGAGCTTCCGGAAATCAGCCGGAAATCCGGGCGGCGGGCGTTCTTCGAAAGCATCACCGTCGAGGTCCTGAACCCGAAGACGGCGATCTTCTTCCTTGCCTTCCTGCCGCAGTTCATCGACGCCTCGGCCGCCTTCCCCATCTGGCTGCAGTTCGTCATCCTCGGCACGATCGTCAACCTGATGTTCTCGTCGGCCGATATCGTCTGCGTCTTTCTGGCGGGTGCGGTGATCACCCGGCTGAAGCGCTCGAGCGGGGCGCAAAGGCTGATGCAGCGGGCCGGAGGGGCGTTGCTCGTCGGGCTCGGCGCACATCTGGCGCTGCAGCGGAGCTGAGGATCAGTCGTCGGGGAAGAGGATGGCTTCGTAATCCTGAGCGGAGTTCAGGATGCGCAAGACTTCAACCTGCGTGTCACTGACACGATAGTAAATCACATAATCCCCGTAGGGCACTCGGTGTATATGGGTATGCTCATACCGTGGAATGAGAGCAAATCGGAGCGGCATTCTCGCAAGGCTCTGACACCTGGCGAATAATTCATCAACAAAGCTCTCGGCTCTTGGGGAGTTGAACTGAGCAATATAGTCGCCGATACGTTCAGAATCCTCTTCAGCCTCGAACGTGATGACAATGATCACTTGCCACCGTCTTTCGCCATCGCGGCATATTTAGCCTTCAGGCGAGCAGCGACCTCTTCGATGGGCTTGACGCGCCCCGCTTCGGCGTCGGCCAACCCTCGTGCCAACGCCGCATCCAGTACAGCAAGCCGCTTCTCGCGCTCTTCGACGAGCCGCACGCCTTCGCGCAGGACTTCGCTGCGGGAATTGTAGCGGCCGGATTTCACCAGCTCGTCGGCGTAGCTTTCGAGATGCTGTCCGAGGTTTGCGCTGCTGGCCATGGTCTTTCTCCGTTCATGGGAAAATACCAAAACCAATAACTATTATCAACGTCACGCCGTGACCTTCAGCTCCATGCAGGTGAGGTCGAGCCAGCGGCCGAACTTGGTGCCGACTTCGGAAAATGTGCCGGCGGTGCGGAAACCCAGCTTTTCGTGCAGGCCGATCGAGGCGGAGTTTCCGGCCTCGATGCAGGCGACCATGACGTGGATGCCATTGGAGGCGGCGCGGACGATCAACTCCTGCATCAGCAGCCGGCCGATGCCGCCGCCGCGGAAATCGCGGTGCACATAGATGGAGTGCTCGACCGTGTGGCGGAAACCGTCGAAGGCACGCCAGTCGCCATAGGAAGCGTAACCGGCGACCTTGCCGCCGACATCTGCCACCAGAACCGGGAAGCCGCGCGACTTGCGGGCGGAGAACCATTCCTTGCGGTTCTGGAGATCGACGAGAACCTCGTTCCAGATCGCCGTCGTGTTGGCGACCGCGTCGTTGTAGATCTCCATGATGACGGGGAGATCGGTTTCGGAGGCGTCGCGGACAAGCGGTTGGGTCATTATATCGTCCATTATGATGTTATTTTGTCCACCATAGCAGACGTCAGGACAGCGAGTCCAGAATTGTTGGCGGCCGGCCCCTCTGATAGCGTCACCGGGACGGATGCGGGAGAGGTGGAATGCGGTATGTCCTGATGCTCATGGCATGGCTGATCGCCGTACCCGCAGTCTCCGCCGCCGAATGGCAGACCTATGGCAATGTCCGCTTCGGATACCACGTCGAGGTGCCGCCGGGCTTCAAGATGGGACGGGCGCCGGAGAATGACGACGGCAGAACATTTACCGGCCCCAACGGCGACCGCATCCTCGTCTTCGGTACGAACCTTATCGACACCGCCTTCGAGGGCGAGGCCTCGAACCGCATCGTGCAGGCGACGGAGGACGGCTGGCAGATTTCTTACTCGCGGGTCGAGGCGGATTGGGCGAGCTATTCGGGAGCCAAAGGCAGCCGCATTCTTTATGTGCGCGGCGTGCAGCTGTGCGACCAGGCAGCGGCTTTCGTGATGCTCGAATACCGCAACCGGGACCTCAAGGCCTATGACGCGATCGTCAAGCGCATGGTTGCGAGCCTGAAACCGGTCGGCTGCGGCCGATAAGTCCGAGCCCGCGGAGCGCTCAGGAGCCGCTGGAGAGGCTGAAGCAGGTCATGACCGCGCCGTAATGGACGGCAGCGGCCGCGACCACGAAACCGTGCCAGATGGCGTTCTGGAAACGCAGCCGCTCCCAGACGTGGAAGATGACGCCAAGCGAATAGATGAAGCCGCCGATGACGATCAGCCAGAGGGTGACGGCGGGCAGATATTGCGAGATGGACCCGGCCACCATCACGCCGCTCCAGCCCATGGCCAAATAGAGCAGGATCGCCAGCTTGTCATAACGTCCCGGAAACAGGCATTTCAACACGATGCCGAAGATGGCGGTCGCCCAGATTGCCAGAAGCATCGCGAAAATCCAGGGATCGTGCGCGCCGCGCTGCAGGAAGGGCGTGTAAGTCGCGGCGATGAGGATGAAGATCGCCGAATGATCGAGCCTTCTCAGCACCCATTTGGTGTGCGAATGCGGCCAGATATTGTAGGTGAACGAAATCGACAGGCAGATGATCAGGCCGAGGCCGTAGATCCAGGCGGCGGCGATCTCGCCATGGCTCGACCAGACGGTCGCATAGAAGATCAGCGCCGTGGCGCCCACCAGCGCGAACACGATGCCGATGCCGTGGATGATGCCATCCGCGACGATCTCGTAGAAATCGTAACGTCGTCCAAAGTTCAAAAGATCGCTCATTCTTGCCGGCGCGTGTTGTGTCCATTAGAATGAGGGCGGTAAAGACGGAAGGCAAGAGTGCGACGATTCACATTCCGTTTCCCGCTTTAAATTTCCCGTTAAACTTCGCCCGACACCTCGCCGGCGCAGGTCTGGCAAAGCGGCGTGTGCGGCACGGCATCCAGGCGTTTTTCGGCGATCGGCTGGCCGCATCTGGCGCAGATGCCGAACGTGCCGGCGGTGATGCGGCCCAGTGCCGCATCGATCGCCGCAAGCTCCCGTTCGCCGCTTTCGCCGAGCTCCTCCAGCACCTCGTCATTGTTGCGTTCGATGGCGCGGTCGTCGTCGTCCGGATTACGGGGCGCGACCAGATCCTGCTCGATGCGGTTCAGGCGATTTTCCAGTTCCGCCTTCCTCGCCCTCAGAACGGCGTCATATCTCGGCGTATCCATGGGTTCATTCCCTTTCAGCGGTCGATGAGGACCGAACAGGTGGCGTGGCGCACGACGCGATCGGCGGTGGCGCCGATCAGATAGTTCGACAGGTCCGGAATGTGCGAGGCGACGATGATCAGATCGGCACCCTCATCCTTCGCAGCGGCCAGGATCTCGCGCGCCGGCGAGCCCTGGCGGATCTCGATATCGGCCTCGATGCCAACCTTCCGGCGAAGCTCGGTCAGCTGCGTTTCGGCATCCTTGCGGGCAGCGACGATCAGATCGACCGTCAGGTCGGAGACGAGATAGCCGGGCATATCCTCGACCACATTGACGACAAGGATCGTTCCATCCTTGTCCAAAAGGTTGGATGCGGTGCGCAGGATGCGCTCACCCTTTTCAAAGCGGAGACATCCACCGCGACGATGATCTTCCTGTACATGCGATCTCCTTTCATGCTTTTCGCCTGTCGTAGATCCGCATGTGCCGAACCGCGTTGACCAAGGTCAAGCGGCTTTTGACTGTCTACAATTTGGAAACGATCAATCGCCGTTTCATGCTCTATCGTGAACGATGGGCGTGCGCCATATAGATGGCAACAGGGCGTTTCGACCGCCCGACGTCCAAGAGGATTTTCGATATGTCCGATATCACGCAACCCTTCGCCCTGACCCGTCCGGCCCATGTCCGCGGCGCGCATCTGGTTGTCAGCGACCTGCCCCTGGTTTCCGGCTTCTACCAGAACATCATCGGCCTCAAGGTTCTGGAAAAGAGCCCAAGCGGCGAAGTGCTGGGCGTCAACGGCCTGCCGCTTTTGACGCTTTCGACCGGCAACAATATCGCCCGCGCACCGCGCAACGCCGCCGGCCTGTTCCACACCGCCTTCCTGGTGCCGAGCCGGCAGGAGCTTGCCCGCTGGCTGGCCCATTCCGCCCATAACAACATCCGGCTGGACGGCGCCTCCGACCATCTGGTCAGCGAGGCGATCTATCTTGCCGATCCGGAGGGCAACGGTATCGAGATCTATCGCGACCGCACGCCGCAGGAGTGGGCCTATCAGCCGGACGGCACGGTCGCCATGGCGACCGAACGCCTGAACCTTCAGGAACTCTACAACAGCGCGCCGAAGGAAGGCTTCGGCGGGATGGCGGACGGGACGGCGGTCGGCCACATCCACCTTCAGGTCGGCGACATCCCGCAGGCCGATGCCTTCTATCGCGACGTGCTGGGCCTGAAGATCATGGCGCGCTATCCCGGCGCCAGCTTCTTTGCGACCGGCGATTACCACCACCACATCGCCGCCAACATCTGGAACAGCCGCGGCGCGAAGGCGCGCGAAGGCAACATGACGGGGCTTTCCGACTACACGGTGCGGTTCAACGACAAGCCGGCGCTCGACAAGGCGCTGGCGGCGCTCGATGTCCAGGAGATCGCCACCACGAAAACCGCCGAAGGATGGTCGCTGAAAGACCCCTGGGGCATCGGCCTGACGCTCGCCGCCTGAGTCCCGCCCTCCCCAATCTGCGTAAGCGGCGCCCCGGAACCGGAGCGCCGCTTTTGCGTTGAGAGGCATCACGGGGACCTCTGGACATATGGCCAACATGACTGCGCGCGGCAGCAGCAAGCTGAAGAAACACCTGATCGCCATGTCCGAGCAGCGCAAGGAAGCGGCTCTGCGCCCGGAAGATATCGACGCGACGGAGAACCTGCCGCTCGGGCGCGAGGCCCTCGATGTGGCGATGGCCTGGGCGGTAATCGGTATTTTCGCGATCGCGTTTTTGCGCTGATCCATTACATGTCGCTGATCCTGATCCCCGTCACGCTCGCCATCGTCGTCGGCCTGATCCTGGGGCTCGTCGCGGATCGGCTGAGCAGGGCCGGCGTGCCGCGCTTCGGCATCGCCTTCATCCTATCGACGCTCGTCTTCGCGGTGCTGTTCCTGATCGCCAATTCATTGGCCCAACCGGTCGCGACGCTGGTCCAGGAAGGCCCGAATTTCATCGAGCGGACCATCAACCGCATCAAGCCCTTCCTCGAAAACCAGCACTGGATCAACGTCTCGCCCGCGACCTTCGAGACCGGACCGATGTCGATGCAGTCGCTGATCGAGAATTCCGGCAATATTCTCGGCATCGTCACCGCCAACCTGACGCCGGCGGTCGTCCAGGGAATGATCTTCTTTGCGGCCCTGCTGCTGTTTCTCTATGGCCGGGTGCGCCTGCGGCGCACCATCATCCTCGCCTTTCCGACACGCCGGCAGCGGTTGATGGCGATCCGGGTGCTCAATTCGATCGACGAAGTGCTCGGCTATTATTTCGCGACGGCCAGCCTGCTTTATCTCGGGCTCGGGGTGGTGATGGCGGCTATCGCCTATTTCGGCGGGCTTTCGATGCCTATCCTGTGGGGCCTGTTCGCCTTCGTCTCGAGCTTCATCCCGTTCGTCGGCATCACCCTGATGACGATCTCGGTGGCCATCGCCGGCATTCTCACCCATGACGCGCTGCTGCTCGGCCTCATCCCCGCGATCATCTTCTTCCTGGTGCATCTTGCCATGGAGAATCTGATCTTCCCGGCGATCATGGGCCGGCAATGGGAGATCAATCCCTTCATCGTCTTCATCGCCATCCTGTTCTGGACCTGGATGTGGGGCGCGGTCGGGGCCATGCTCGCCCTGCCGCTGTCGCTGATCATGATGACCGTGCTGAACGAGCTTTTCCCGGACCGGAAGACCGTGCCGAACCTGCCGGGATGACGGAAATCGCCGGGGCGTTTCTACGGCGTCGGGGAGAGACCGCCGGCTACCGTTCGCCGGCCCTGAAGATCCGCTCAATCGTAGAGGTAATATCTGTCCCACTCTTCCTTCGGGACCTTGGAACCGATCTTGTAGTCGAAGGACACCACCTTCAGGCCTTCGTCGCCGGTCTCGCACTTGTATTTGAGCCGATACCAGTCGCCGGCGCTGCGGAACACCGCGCCCGGCGCCCGAATGGCATTGCCGGCCTCGATCGGATCGCCGAACGTATAGGCGATCACCTTATCCGGCTTGAATTCGCCCTTGTTGTCTTCCTTGATGCGATCCATCGCCTCGATATCGCAGCGTTGTTCACGCCGTTCATCCGGAGCGAGCGCATCGAGCTGCTTGACGATGCGGGCATCAAGCGCATGCGCCGGCAGGGCGGAAAGAAGAGCCAATGCTGCGAGCGACCAGGTTTTCATCATGTCATCCCTATCCAATATGACTCGGACGGCGCGGAAACTATGAGACAGCGGCGCGATTGGCCACCTACCAGAACGGGAAATAGGACGATGTGATCGGGTGGCGTAAACGGGGCAGTGGGTGAGCAAACGTCTTCAGCAAATGCGAGCCAATCCGCAGGCTGACTGGCGGATAGAGGACATCAAAGCGGTTTGCGAGGAATTTGGCATAGCCTGTACCGCACCGCGATCGGGAGTTCTCACTATAAAGTCAGCCATCCGGGGATGCGCGAAATCCTGACTGTGCCTTCAAACGACCGATCAAGTCGGTATATGTTCGGAGGCTTGTGCAATTCATTGACGCGGAGAGGGCTTTCTCATGAGTCCATTACGATATCCTGTCCTGATCTCCCCGCTTTCGGCGGAGAACGGCGGTGGTTTCCTTGCGACAGTGCCGGATCTTCCCGGCTGCATGAGCGATGGCGAGACCCCGCAAGAAGCCCTTTCCAATGTGCAGGACGCGATCGAAAGCTGGATCGAAGCCGCACTCGATATGGGACGCAACGTTCCGCAACCTTCACGGCAGGCTGCTCTAGGCTAAGCATTCGAAGCAACCCGCTTGCCTCGCGCCCAGGCTCCCCTATCTCTGGCACTCCTCGCATCACAACCGGAGTGCTTCCTTGGCCACCTCCCGCCCATCGCCTTTCGCCAATCTTCCCGCTGCCCCTGTCGCGGCCAGGAAGCCGGTTTCCGATACCCGCCACGGCATTACCCGCATTGACGACTACGCCTGGTTCCGGGCCGACAACTGGCAGGCGATGTTCAAGGATCCGTCGATCCTCGATCCGGAGATCCGCAAGCATCTCGAGGCCGAGAACGCCTATATGGAGGCGGCCATGGGCGACACCGCCGAGTTGCAGAAGGCGCTGTTTGCCGAGATGCGCGGCCGCATCAAGGAAGACGACAGTTCCGTGCCGATGAAGGACGGGCCGTTCGCCTACGGCACGCTTTTCGTAACCGGCGGCGAGCAGCCGCATTATTTCCGCACCCCGCGCGACGGCGGCGAGAAACACCTTCTGCTCGACGGCGACAAGGAGGCCGTCGGCAAGGACTATTTCCGCCTTTCCGGCATCGACCACACGAGCGACCATTCCCGCGGCATCTGGGGTTACGACGACAAGGGTTCGGAATATTTCACGCTGCGCATCCGCGACCTTGCGACCGGCGAGGACCTGGCCGACGTGATCGAGAATACCGGCGGCGGAGGGTCTGGGCGCCTGACGGCCGGAGCTTCTTCTATACGCTGCAGGACGAGAACCACCGGCCCTCGAAAGTCTTTCACCACATCGTCGGCCAGCCGCAGTCGGAAGATCGCCTGGTCTACGAGGAAGAGGATCCGGGCTTCTTCATGGGCGTCGGCGGCTCGCTGCTCGACGACTTCATCTATATCGACATCCACGATCACGAGACGTCGGAATACCGGCTGCTCTCGACCAGCAACCTGACGGCCGAGCCGGCGCTGGTCGCGATCCGAGAGGAAGGCATCGAATATTCGATGACCGAGGGCGGCGACGTCTTCTACATCCTCACCAACGACGGCGATGCCAAGGACTTCAAGATCATGCAGGCGCCGGTCAATGCGCCGGGCAAGGAAAACTGGACCGAGGTGGTGCCGCACGAGCCCGGCCGGCTGATCATCAGCCACATGGCGTTCGCCCGTTATCTCCTGTGGTTGCAGCGCAAGGACGGGCTGCCGCAGATCATCATCCGCGACCGGACCACCGGCGAAGAACACGCCATCGCGTTTGCCGAAGAAGCCTATTCGCTCGGCCTGCAGGGTGCCGCCGAATACGACAGCAACGTCATCCGCTTCTCCTATTCGTCGATGACGACGCCGAGCCAGCTCTACGACTACGACATGACGACCCGCGAGCGGGTTCTCCTGAAGACCCAGGAAGTGCCGTCGGGCCATAATCCGGACGACTACGTCACCCGCCGGGTGATGGCGCCGGCGCATGACGGCGAACTGGTGCCGGTCTCGCTGCTCTACCGGAAAGATACGCCGCTCGACGGTTCGGCGCCCTGCCTGCTCTACGGTTATGGCGCCTATGGCATCACCATTCCGGCCGGGTTCTCGACCAACAACCTGTCGCTCGCCGATCGCGGCTTCGTTTATGCGATCGCCCATATCCGCGGCGGCAAGGACAAGGGGTTCGCCTGGTACGAGACCGGCAAGATGGAGCACAAGCAGAACACGTTCAAAGACTTCATCGCCGCTGCTGACTATCTGAATCAGGAGAAGTTCACGTCCTACGCGAACATCATCGCCGAGGGCGGGTCGGCCGGCGGCATGCTGATGGGCGGCATCGCCAACATGGCGCCGGAAAAATTCGCCGGCATCATCGCCGCCGTTCCCTTCGTCGATGTCTTGAACACCATGCTCGACGACACGCTGCCGCTCACCCCGCCGGAATGGCCGGAATGGGGCAACCCGATCGACAGCCTCGAAGAATACCAGTGGATCGCCGCCTACTCGCCTTACGACAATATCGAGGCGAAACCCTATCCGCCGATCCTCGCGATTTCCGGCCTCACCGACCCGCGCGTCACCTATTGGGAGCCGACCAAATGGGTCGCCAAGGTCCGCGAATTCTCGACCGGCACTGCGCCGATCCTCTTGAAGACCAACATGGCGGCCGGCCATGGCGGCAAGTCGGGACGTTTCCAGCGGCTGGAGGAGATTGCGTTCGAATACGCATTTGCCATCAAGGTGGCAGGGAAGATGTGAGGGGATGCTTTGCCGTGTGGCACCCCCTCTGCCCTGCCGGGCATCTCCCCTCAAGGGGAGATTGGCTGGGTGCACCGGCTTCCCCAAACAAGAACGCTACCGCCCGGCGGACGGTTTAGTCGGCGGGAGGAGCAAGCCGCTTGTGATCTCCCCTTGAGGGGAGATGGCCGGCAGGCCAGAGGGGGTGGCGGGCGATGCCTTTCAATGCATGTCCGGCTACACCGGACCATAATTTAGTTGCCTTCGGGAGGGGAAGACATGACCGTCTACGTAGCCCTGCTCCGCGCTGTGAACGTCTCCGGCACCGCGCTTCAGATGACCGAGCTGAAGTCGGTCTGCGAAACCCTCGGCTTCACCGACGTCAGAACCTATATCCAGAGCGGCAACGTCCTGTTCCGGTCTGACGAAGCGGAGGCGAGCGTTGCCGGCAAGCTCGACGAGGCGCTGGGCCAGAAATTCGGAAAGAAGCCGGGCGTGATGGTGCGCTCCACCGGGGAGCTGGAGGAGATTGCCGAAAACGCCCCCTTTCCCGATGCCAAGCCGAATTTCCTGCTGGTGCATTTCCTCACCGAAAAGGCTCCCGAGAATGCGCTCGACAAGATGGTCGCGCCGGATGGCGAGGAGGCGGTCGTCGCAGGACGCGAGATCTACGTCCATTATCCGATCGGTTCGGGCAAATCGAAGCTGAAGCTTGCCGCGCTGAAACCCGGCACGTCTCGCAATCTCAACACCGTGCGCAAGCTTGCGGAAATCGCCCGCGCCATGGAAGGCTGAGCGACCGATCACCGTATCATCATTTCGACCGTCGGCGTGGCCGGCTGGTCCCGCCTGGCGGAAGCGGCAGAGCCAGCGGCTCACCCGGGCGATATTCGACGCGTTTCTCCGCACGCGGAACGGATAAGGAACGCGCCGAACAGCCGTTCACGGGCGTATTTTTGTCAAGCCCCTGTCGTCAAACTGAAACACAGGCCGCAAGCTTCGCGCAAGGTTCGTGCGTTAACCATTTGTTAACCATTCTGAACAGGGCGTCTCGCCATGAAGATCGATAGCGGCCTCAACGGCTATTATTATCCCAACCGGACACAAGAGATGGACCGGAAAGCCGACGACGCGCCTCAGCGCGAAACTGTCGCTGCCCAGCGCTCTCCCAATGCCTTGACGGGAAGCAGCACGCTGCTGTCGTCCTCGCTTGCCAATGCGCTGTGGGTCATGGAAAGCGACGATGCGGGCTCCGCAAACATGGACATGCAGGCGCGCTCCATCCCCCAGGACTGGGTAGAAGGCCGCTATCAGGAATTCGCCGAATTCTAAAGCGCCCGGTTACACCCCGGCCGGCGTAACTTCCACCGTGACATGCGACAGATCCCGGATGCCCCGGAGCTTATCCTTGTAGAAGGACGGCGCCTGGGGTTTTGGCGTGACCAGCGCAACGATCGCCGCATGATGTCCCGGCCCAACCTGCCAGACATGCAGGTCCGAGATCCTGTCCTCCTCCGTCTCGACGCTGCCTCGAATTTTAGCCGCCAGTTCCTCGTCATCCGGCTGCGCGTCCAACAGCACGGTGGCGGTCACCCGGATCAATCCCCAGGACCAGCGGGCGATCACCAGACCGCCGACCACGCCCATGGTTGGATCCAGCCAGGCCCAGCCGTAGGACCGGCCGAGGATGAGCGCGACGATGGCGAGCACCGAGGTCAGCGCATCGGCAAGGACATGCAGATAGGCGGCACGCAGATTGTGGTCCTTGGCGGCAGCTTCATGCGCGTGGGCGCCGTGATGGCCATGGTGTTCGTGATGGCCGCCATGATGGTGACCGCCGTCATGAGCATGAGCATGGGCATGGGCATGGGCGCCGTGATGAGGATGATGGTCCTCCCGGAGTAGCCAGGCGCTCAGCAGATTGACGGCCAGCCCGACCACGGCGACGATGATCGCCTGATTGAAATCGATCGCCACCGGATTGGCGAGGCGGACAAAACTCTCCCAGGCGATCAGAAGCGCGATCAGGGCGAGTACGATGGCGCTGGCGAAGCCGGCGAGATCGCCGAGCTTGCCGGTGCCGAACGTATAGCGCGGATTGTGCGCCTGGCGCCGGGCATAAAGATAGGCGAGCGCGGCAATCAGCATGGCGCCGGCATGGGTGGACATGTGCCAGCCGTCGGCAGTCAGCGCCATCGAACCGAAGACCGAGCCCGCGACGATTTCCGCCACCATCATCGTCGCCGTCAGCGCGATCACCAGCCAGACCTTGCGCTCGTTGCGCTCATGGTCGGCGCCCAGAAACATGTGCTCGTGCTTCAGCGCCTCTATGGGATCGGCCATGGTCTTCTCCTTCGTCTCGATCAGCGGATATAGGTGCGGAGCGCTTCGGCGAATTCGTCCACCGCCTGCGCCCTCTGTTTTTCGTCATCTGCATGCAGCACGTGCTCGTGGAGATGGTCCTCCATGACTTCGCCAGTCAGCCCGGAGAGTGCGCCTCGGATCGAGGCGAGCAACTGCAACACCTCGCCGCAAGGCGCTTCGGCCTCGAGCGCCCGCTCCACCGCCTCCATCTGCCCCTTCAGCCGGCGCACGCGCGCCAGAAGCTTTGCCTTTTCCCGGATGGTATGCGCCACAGATGCCTCCAAATATAATATAGGGGGTACCCTATATTATAACGGATGGATTGAATTGCAATCGGACCGATTTCCACGGCCGGAAAGACTAGAAACAGAGGCTGCACCGAACGGGGAGACGCCAGACCCGGGAAACAAGGGCGAGCGATTGAGGCGGAATACATGGCCATCGCGCAACCGCCCCGGAGTTTCATCAAGCTTGCTGCACTGCCCGTTGATGCAGGTCGAAATCCGAAAGCTCCGAGCAGGTTTCGCGACCTAAGCCGTTGATGGTCTATACGAGGAGAGTCGCGATGACGACGATTGGCAGCACCAACCCTTATTATGCATCCCTTTACGGCATTTCCGGCAAGAACGGCGGCAACAAGAATGCCTCCGGTGGCAACGATGACTATGCAGCTCCGCGGCAGTCCGTATCGGGCGGCATGACCGGCAGCGATACGGTGTTCGGTTCGAAACTGGCCGACGCACTCTGGTCGATGGAAAGCCAGGGCGTCGAGGTCGATCAGGACGCCGGCGACACCTGGCTCGGCGAGGCGCCATCGACGAAATACGAGGACGAATTCATGGGCCTCGCCAAAAGACCTTGGCCGAGCGCATCCGCGAGCAGTATCTCAAGGACAAAGACCTCACCGAAGACGATCTCAAGTCGATGTCGGCGGAAGATCGCGAGGCCGTCGAGGCGGATATCCGCAAGGCGATCCTCGAAGCCATGGGCGTCAACGGCCAGACGCAGGAGGCCGCGATGGACATGGGCGGCAACCCCGCGGCCCTGGCACAGGGCAACGCGCAGCAACAACGGCAGCAGAACGGCACCAAGGACGATCCGCTGCTTTCCATGTGAGCCTTCGATCGGCCGCGGTCACGCCTGCCTAGCGATCGTGACTGCGGCCGGTTCCTTTCCGATGACCGCACGGCGCAACATTTACGGCGAGGAAGAGGCTTTGGGCCTTCGCCTTGGTCCCGCGCTCCGATGGCGGTCGTGACCGCCGCAGCATCTCCATCGCCAATATCAGCCACATGCCAGCCACCGTGGCGACGAGCGCCCAGAAAAACCGAACAATATCCCGCGAAAACCCATCGAAACTGTCGTGGCAATGGCTGCAGCATCCATTCATCCCGTCACCTCTCCATTTGCGCCGGCCTTCGTCTCTCGTCCGTCCGGCTTGTCTTCATGCCTGAGACTGACTAGATAATTCCTCCAGTGACTAGAGCTTCAAGAGGAATTTTCAGCCATGCTGTCGATCGGCGATCTTTCGAAACGCACCGGCGTCAAGGTGCCGACCATCCGCTATTACGAGCAGATGGGGTTGATCGAGGCGGCCGAACGTTCGGAGGGTAACCAGCGGCGTTATGTGAGGCACGATCTCGAACGACTCGCCTTCATCCGCCATGCCCGCGACCTCGGCCTCGACATTCCGGCAATCCGCGAGCTGATCGCGCTCAGCCAGCACCCCGACCTCCCTTGCGCCAATGCCGACCGGATCGCCGCCGATCACCTGATCGCCGTGCGCGAAAAGATCGAAAAGCTGAAGAAGCTGGAGCACGAACTCGAACGGATCATCTCCCATTGCGACGGCCATTCGATCGAGGATTGTTATGTGATCCGGGCGCTGTCGGATCACGGGCTGTGCGAGGGGAGCATTGAGGGTGGATTAAAGGCGTTCTTCGAGAATCTCGTCGGTCGCCAAGCGACCATTGTAGAAGAAGCCCAATATCAGGACCCGTTTTTCCTGAACGACAAAAGCGATACTGAGGCTGCGACGGTAACCGATAATGCGCAGGCCGGGGACAGGGCCTTCCCGAACGGTCCCTCGCTCCGGAAAAGTCGCCAATCCATCGGCGAATTCCCGGATCCCGGAAATGTAGTTCCAGGCCGTGGAAGGGCCGTCACGATCGGTAATGTAGTCATAGAGCTGGTCGAGGCTCTTCCTCCGCCTTCTCATGGAGAATGATCGCGTGGCTCATCATCGAGCCTACTTGGCTTTGGAAATACGCGCCTGATGCTTGGCCTCAAGTCGGGCGAAGGCCGTATCGAGCGGCACACCTTTCGAAGCGTTCGCTTGCAACTCCTCGAACCGTCCGGGGATCTCCTCACGAAGCCACTTGTCACGGGCCTCTTCGAAATCCTCGAGCATACGCAAGCCCGCGCGCACGACTTCGCTCGCGTTGTTATAACGCCCCGACTCCAGCTGCTTCTTGATAAAGCGCTCGTAATGGTCGTTCAGTGCGATGCTGGCCATCTGCTTCACCCTCTGCGGATGACTAGGCTTATAACATCTGTTGTCATTATTTGGTAGCGAACGATGGCCGCCGACATGCCGGAACCGCCGGCGATGGCCTTTGCCCTTCGAAAGCCTGGCCGAGATGCGGGCCGCCATTCGACCGCCGATCAGGGCATGGCGGAGGCGATCATCGCCGCTGCTAAACGTTTCGCAGATCACGCTTGACAAGGTTTGAGATCGGGAGCATCTAGGCGCCATGATCAACACGCGCACGACCACCGCCTGCTCGTATTTTTGGGCCTTCCTTTAAAGGGCGGCTCGACAGATCACATGTCAAAAAGCCGCCGTCAGGCGGCTTTGTTGTTTCAAACGGCACCTGACGGCAAGAAGACCGAAAAAGGATGCCGGAAATGACCCCGCAGACCATCGAGGATACCGATATCACCCTGCCCCGCCCGCCGGTCGTGACGATCCGCAACGCGAAATCGCGCGACCTGCCGGAACTCAACGAGATGATCGCGCTGCTCGCCGCGCATCACAACGACCCTGCCGCCATCACGCCGGAAAAGCTCGAGCGCGACCTGTTCGGCGCCATGCCGTGGATCAGCGCGCTTGTCGCCGATACGGGTTCGGAACTGATCGGTTACGCCATCCTCGTGCCACTCTACCGGGCGCAGGAAGGCACGCGCGGCATGGACCTGCATCATCTCTTCGTGCGCGACGGCCATCGCGGCCACGGCATCGGCCAGCATCTCGTATCCCGCGCCCGTGAAGTCGCCAAAAACGCCGGCTGCGACTATCTTTCGGTCAGCGCCGCCACCGGCAATTTCGCCGCCCACCGCTTTTACGAACACATGGATTTCAAGCCGCGCCCGGTCACCGGCATGCGCTATATGCAGGCGCTCGCCTGATATCCGCGGCCGAGGCCTATCCGGCGGCCTTGGCCAGGATTTCCCCCCATTCGTTGAGGCTCTTTCCAGAAAGCTCGGCTGCCTTTGCGGCTCGGGCATGCACATCGGGGTCGATGCGAAACATCACCCGGCCGGAATAGGGCTTGTGCGGAGATCTTCCAAGCCGCTCGCAGGCTTCAAGATAATCGTCGACGGCCTCGTGGAAGGCGGTCTTGAGATCGGCGACGGAATCGGCGTGAAAGCCGACGACATCGGCAATGCCGGCAATGTGCCCGACAAAAATCTCGTCTTCGGCATCGAATTCGATACGGGCCGAGTATCCCTTATATTCCAAGACATTCATGGCTCTATTCCTAACTGAGACAGAAAAAGCCGCGCATCTTTGATCTGATATCGCTTCGCCTCTTTATCCGGGTGGGGTCGATGGAAAAACGCGACCAGTCCGTCTTTCTCAAAACGAACTCGCGATCCGTTGCCCTCCAGCAGACGGCATCCAACGGCGGTCAAAAGATTTTCGACGTCGCTCCACGCGATCGATGGCGACACCGGATCCAGAAAGATGGCGACAAGCGTCTTGCGCTGCTTGCTGTTCATGATAGCAATCTAGTGCATGCTAGCCGATTTTGCAAGCACTCTTACCGAGCCGGCACCGCCTTCAGATATGCCGCGATCGCCTCGAGATCGCTTTTCGGCAGATGCGCGATGTTCTGCTGCACCTCGACCATGGAGCCGCCGACCGTGTCGAAATCCGGAGTAAAACCGGTTTCGAGGTAGCCGGCAATGTCGCTCTCGCTCCACGAGCCGATATCCTTGGAGCCTGGCGTGATGTTCGGAATGGTGCCCTTGCCTTCCGGGTTGGGTCCGCCTGCAAGCCAGCGGTCGGCCACGAAACCGCCTGTTGCGTCGCGCGGCGTGTGGCATTCTCCGCAATGGCCGGGGCCTTCCACCAGGAACTGACCGCGCTTGACCTTGTCGTCGGCGGAGGCGAGCTGCACCCGAGGCTGATCGCTGAAATAGAGGAATTTCCAGCCGCCGACCGCCAGCCGGATATTATAGGGGAACGGCAGTTCGTGCGGCGGCGCGACATTGGAGCTTGCCGGCAGGGTTTTCAGGTATCCGAAGAGATCGTTGATGTCCTTGGCCGAGAGCCTCGCATAGGAGCCGTAGGGGAAGGACGGAAAGAGGTGCTCGCCGTCCGGCCCGACGCCGCGGGTGGTGGCATTGCCGAACTCAGCCAGCGTCCAGCTGCCGATGCCGGCCTTGGGATCAGGCGAGATGTTGGGGATATGGAACGTGCCGAACGGGCTTGGCAGCGCCCTGCCGCCCGAAAGCACTTTCAGGGCATCGCCGGTGGCACCGTTTGCGGCGTGACAGCTCGCACAGCCGCCGGTCCAGAAAAGCTGCTCGCCCCTGGCAAGATCCGGGGCGCCGAGACCCGCCCAATGGGAATCCGGATAAGGATCGGGCTTGGTCAGCGCCCAGGCCGTGGCAGCACTCGCGGCGATCACCACGACACCTGCCGCCAGGATTTTGGACCATATCGAGGCCATCGCCTTCTCCTCCAGCGTCACTTTGCCATGCGAGGACGGCCGCAGAAGGTGCGGCCGTCCAATATCCTAGGATAGTGCCGCGATCACTTCAGGCGAAAGTTCTGATGGCAGGTGCTGCAGGTGCCGCCGAGCGTCTGCAGGGCCTTGCCGACAGCGGCCTGGTCCGCCGGCACGGAAGCCAGAAGTATCTCCGCGTCGGAACCGAGCTTCTGGGCGTCCGCCCGGAATTCGGCGTTCTTTTCCCAGATGGCCGGTGCCGCCTTGGTCTTGTCGCCGGTCTCGGAACCTGCCGGGAACTGGTCGGGGAAGGCCTTGCTATTGGTGCTGATCGTGGTCAGCGCCGTGCGCACCGCCGCCTGATCATATGGCTTTTCGCCCTTGGCGATGCCGGCGAGCGCGCCGGCTGCGCCGCCGATGCCCTTCATCAGCGCCTGGCGCTTGGCGATCGGGGTTTCCTGCGCGGTCACGGCCGTAAAGCCAAGACAGAGTACGGCCGCGGCGGCGGCGATCAGTTTAAACTTCATCAATCCTGTCCTCATTGAGCCGGTCGCACCGGCAGTGTTTTGCGAGGATCATGATTGCCGGCTTATGAATTTGAAAAAGTAACTTTTCTGTCATGACGCCGCAAGCGGCCCGCCTGTTGCCGGGCGGGCACGGAATGCGAAGGATGTGTGTCCTACCGCAATTGCAGCAACCGCAGATCAGGCCATCAGACCTTCCCAAAGGGTCAGCATGGAAACGGCAAGCAGCAGAAAACCGGCAATCCGCCCGACCCAGATCGTCGCACTGCCATTGCCGACCAGGAATTTTCGCGCCCGGCCGGCGGCCACGGCGAGACCGCCGTAGATCGCAAACTGGGTGGCTGACGTCATCACCGCCATCACAGCGGCCTGCGGCGCGAGCGGCCGAAATCCGGCCGCAGGAACTGCGGATAGACGGCCAGCATGAACAGATAGGCCTTGGGATTGATGAGGCAGGTCACCGCGCCGCGACGGAACGCTTCCCAGTTCGACCGCGTATCCGTCGGCCCGACGTGATCGACGGTGATCGAACTGCGGATCAGGCTCAAACCGATCCAGGCCATGTAGAGCGCACCTGCGATCAGCAGCGGCCTGAACAGAACCGGCATCAGGCTGGCGAGCAGCCCGACCCCGACCGCACCATAGAGGGAATGCACCAGCCCGCCGGCGATGATGCCGACGGTGGCGGCCAATCCCGCCGCGCGGCCGCGGGTGAGCGAATTGGCCAGCACGAAGATCATGTCCATGCCCGGCACGACGATGATGCCGAACAGGAGCGTGAAGAAGAGCCAGAGATTTTCGGTATAGGTCATGTCAGTTTCTGAAGCCTCGCAATATCCGGCTTCGCATGCAGAAGCCTTGTTTTTCAATCGGATATGCGGTCCTATACGGCAACCCAACTGACAGCGTGTTGTCAGTAGCGATGATTTGGAACCAAGGGAAAGCGGCATGCGCAAAGCCTCGCGCCTGTTCGAGATCATCCAGATCCTCCGGCTCGCCCGAAACCCGGTGACGGCAGCCGATATCGCGGTGCAGCTCGAGGTGACGGTGCGCTCGATCTACCGGGATATCGCGGCCCTTCAGGCGATGCGGGTGCCGATCGAAGGCGGGCGCGGCATCGGCTATATCATGCGACCCGGCTTCACCCTGCCGCCGCTGATGCTGTCGATCGAGGAGACGGAGGCGATCGTGCTGGGGCTGGCGCTGCTGGAGCGCACCGGTGACACGGAACTCAGGCAGGCCGCCAAGCAGGTGAACCGCAAGATCGCCGCCGTGGTGCCGGCGCCGCTGGCCGGCACGTTTTCCGCCAATGCGCTGCATGCCTGGGGGTCGGTCGCGCCGGTGCCGGAGGCCATCGACCTTGCCATGGTCCGCCGGGCGATCCGCGACGAACAGAAGCTGGCGCTCGACTACCGCGACGAATATGCCCGCACCACCGAACGGACGATCCGGCCGCTCGCGCTGATCTATTATTCGCAGACCGCCAATATCGTCGCCTGGTGCGAACTTCGGCAGGCGATCCGCAATTTTCGCGCCGACCGGGTAGAGCATTGTGAACTCGCCGACGGTTTCTTCCGCGGCGAAGGCGAGACGCTGCGACAGCTCTGGGTCCAGGGCTGGACCAGTCCGCCGATGTGACCGACCCGTATCCTGTGACCCTCTTCCTCCCCTGACAGCCGGCGGCTTTGTCCTTATGGTACGACCGCTTCGGCAGGAATCAGCAGGGCATGGGAGACATCGAATGCGCAAAGCCATCATCGTCTGGGGTGGGTTGAAGACCCACGAGCCGCAGGAATGCGCCGGCATTACCGGCGAGCTTCTGCGCGAGGACGGATTTTCGGTGGAGATTACCGGCGATCTCGGTATCTTCGGCTCGCCCAACATCGCCGCTGCCGATCTGCTGGTGCCGGTCATCACCGGAGAAAAGCTGGAAAGGGCGCATGCCGACGCGCTTGTCGGGGCGGTGCGCGGCGGGCTCGGGCTTGGCGGCCATCACGGGGCGCTTGCGACCTCCTTCAAGGAGAGTGCTGCCTTCCGTTATCTTTCCGGCGTCACCTGGGTGGCGCATCCCGGCAATATCATCGACTACCGTGTCAACGTCACCCGCCCCAACGACCCGGTGATGCAAGGCATTCCGGATTTCGGCTATCGGTCGGAACAGTATTACCTGCATTACGATCCGTCGGTCGAAATCCTCGCGACGACGACTTTCACCGGCGAATATGACGAAGCGGTACGCGATGTGGTGATGCCGGTCGTCTTCAAGCGCCATTTCGGCAAGGGACGCATCTTCTATTCGGCGCTCGGCCATGTGGCGGCCGAGTTCGAACATCCGCATATGCGCAGCATCCTGCGGCGCGGGCTTTCCTGGGCGGCGCGCGGCTGACGCCCCTCGCCTAAAGAGCGAGCGTGCGGCTTTCCTCGCGGCCGTGGCCGATGATCTCGATGCGGTCGGCAAAGATCTCCACCACCGCGAAGGTGTTTTCCGTCTGCGTATCCACCATGCCCTTGAAGTTGACATACCAGGTGTTTTCGACGCGGCCGAGATTGCCCACATGGTTGTGGCCGTTCAGGTAAGCGATCACATTGCCGGAGCGGGCGAAGAGATCGGTCAGCCGTTCCGAGCCCCAGAGATTGTGCTCGTTTTCTGGGTAAAGCGGATAGTGACCCATAACGACCACCTTCTCGCTCGCCGCACGGGCGCGCGCCAGCACGTCGTCCAGCCAGGCAAACTGCTCGTCGCTGATGCCGCCATTCCATTCCTTGGCGTTGATCGCGCCTTCGGCCAGCAATGTCTCCAGCCGCTGCTGCGCCAAAACATGGCGTGGATGGCCTTCCGGGGTTGAAAACAGGCTGATTTGGTTGCCGTCGATCACCACGAAACGGAAACCGCCGCGGGCAAAATCGTGCCAGGCGGCCGGCATGCCGAGCCGCGCATGGACATCGTCGAGCTGCGCCGGGGCGACGAAGAAATCGTGGTTGCCCGGCATCAGGAAGCTCTCGTGGCGCAGGCCCTCATAGACGGCAAGCACCGGATCGAAATGTTCCCAGCCGCGGTCGATGAGATCGCCAAGCGTCACCACGAAGGCGAGATCCTCGCCGTTCAGCACGCCGATTGCCTCGCCGAGCTTGTGGAGACTGTTGGCGTAATACCGGTCCATCTCCAGCCATGGCGGCAGGTCGGCATATTGCGGATCGGCGATCACGCCGAAGCGGAGGAGAGGGTTTTCGTGGGGCATTTTGCGGAGGTAGTCGGTGGTTGTGACAAGCGTGTGACGTGGCCGGAATGCCGGCAGCGGGCTGGCATTTGCGGCATCACGGAAACAATGCGTCAGGTAACCTCGCCGGCACGCCGAACGGCACGAAGTGCTTGAGATTGCGGGTGATGATCGTCAACCCGTGAAGGCTCGCCATTCCGGCGATCATGGCATCCGCCATGCCGGGGCTGTGACCTGCGGAAATGGCAATCGCCTCCAACCTGCCGGATTCCCGTGCCGTCTCGGCATCGACCGGCAGGATACGGTCACCATATCCCGCCATCAGCCCTTGCAGAAAGAGCTCGATGAGCCTCGCCCTCGCCGTCGCGCCCTTGGCTTCCAGCAGTCGAACGCCCTTCTCGATTTCATGGATGGTCACAGCGGACAGATAGATCGCCTCGAGCTTTTCCTGTTCCTCGACCCAACGGGCGAAAGCCGAAGAGGTGCCGGCCTTCGAGGGTGAAAACATCGATACGGCGTTCGTATCGAGAAGAAACCCCGTCACAGATCGGCCTCCCGGCTCGGTGCGGGATTTCGAGCGAAGACATCGTCATTAAGGTCGATATCGGCGGGGAAATTCCGCAGATAGCGGATGAGGCTGCTGCGATCCTTCCGCAGCGCCGTCCTTGCGGCCTCCGCGGCCTCGACGCTGACGATCACCGCCGCCGGTTTGCCGTGCCGGGTGATCGTCACGAACTCGCCGGCGGCAGCCTGATCCACGAAGCCGGAAAAGCCCGCCTTGGCATTTTTCAAACTGACTTCCGACAACTCAGCCTCCAAAGTGGTCACTTGTAACCACTTTGGATCTTTCGGCGGAAAAATCAAGCGGGCGCGCAGGAAAGGCGATTTCAGACAAGCCCGCGCGTGCGCCCATTCAACCAATCACCGTTCCCTGGTGAAAGACGATCTTCCAGCCGGTCGGGGTGCGTCTCCAGAACGTGGACCGCCGGCTGCGACGATCCGGCTCCTCCAGAATATACGACAGATGGTAGAGGCCTTCGGCGAGGCAGGTGATTCTGAAATCCCGGCAGGGCCAGCCATGCGGTTCCGGCTGGCGGCGGTAGCGCTCCAGGAGATTGTCGATCACCAAGCCGCGCTCGTAGACTCGGCCGCTGGCGCCGATCTCCCAGAAGGCCTCGTCCGTCATGGCTTCCAGTGCCTCGCGGCTGGCGCTCGATTCACGGTAGTCAAAAATCGGCTCGCGGGCGGCGAGCTCCGCAAGGATGGTCTCGATCGAAGGTTCGGACATGCTGCTTCCCTTCAAGGTCCGGGGCTTCACGGAAGACAAAACAAAAAACACCCGGCGCCTTGCGACACCGGGTGTTCTCGAAAAGAGACGATTAAGCCGTTCGATTACTTCGTGGCGGCTTCGTAGCGCTCGAGCACGTAGTCCCAGTTGATCAGGCTATCGACGAAGGCTTCGAGATACTTCGGACGGGCATTGCGGTAGTCGATGTAGTAGGAGTGTTCCCAGACATCGACGCCGAGGATCGGGTCGGCACCGTGAACCAGCGGGTTTTCGCCGTTCGGGGTCTTGGAGATGGCAAGCTTGCCGTCCTTGACGGAGAGCCAGGCCCAACCGGAGCCGAACTGGGTCGTGCCGGCAGCGATGAAATCGGCCTTGAACTTGTCATAGCCGCCGAGGTCGGACGCGATTGCAGCTTCGAGCTTGCCCGGCAGCTTGTTGCCGCCGCCGCCCTTCTTCATCCACTTCCAGAAATGGACGTGGTTGTAGTGCTGGGCAGCATTGTTGAAGAGGCCCTGATTGGTGCCGAAAGACTTCTTCACGACGTCCTCGACGGACAGATCGGCAAGGCCAGCTTCGGCAGCGAGCTTGTTGCCGTTATCGACATAAGCCTTGTGGTGCTTGTCGTGGTGGAATTCGAGCGTCTCTTTCGACATGAAGGGCGAAAGGGCTTCGTAGTCGTAGGGGAGTTCGGGAAGTTCGAAAGCCATTGGTCTACTCCTTGTTCGGCACACACCGTAGGTAAAGCGTCGTGCGGGAACATAGGAGCGCAAGGTCCAAGAGGCAACGGTAACTTTGCCAAAAATCAAGCCAATCGCGTCAAGAACTTGCTGAATTTTCAGCATACAAGAAATGCGCCAGATCACCGATTCGGAGACCCTTTGATGAAGACCACTTTTGCGCTTGCCGCAGCCCTCCTCGCATCCAGCATCACCGTCGCGCACGCCGCCTCGGATGACGCCTGGTCCAACTTCCGGGCCGAGGTAGCCAAGGCCTGCGTGACCGCCGCCAAGGGGCTGATCGAGAACGGCAAGGCGCTGGTCGATCCCTTCGGCAGCCAGAGCTACGGCCTCGCCGTCGTCTCCGGCAAGGCGGTCGGCGCCAATGTGACGATCAGCACGCTGTGCGCCTTCGACAAGAAGACCCGAAAGGCCGAGATCGGCGGCGAAATTCCGCCGACAAGCTGACAGTGAAATAGTCAGGCGCACCACGCGGCCTTAGCCGAAAAACTGAAGCGGGAGTTCCCGCCCATGCCGGAGAATATCGCCAAACGCCTGACGGCCGAAGGCGCTGGGGAGCCTATGCAGCGCGTCCGGTCTATCAGCGCAACGACTATCCCGGCTGGATCATGCGGGCCAAACGCGACGAAACCCGTGAACCGACGGGGCGGGATTGAGCTATCAAAATCGCGGCCCCTCATGTTAATATGAGGCGACAAGGAGCTTTTGATGCGCCCCAACCGATCCATCACCGTTCCCTTCCGGAAGACATGGCAGAGCCGTCGAGAAGAAGGTCGCGTCGGGCGAATTCGCAGATGAAAGCGAGGTTGTTGCCGAGGGGCTGCAGTACCTGGCGGATCGCGACGCCGGAATAGAGAGCTGGCTGCAGGATGAAGTTGCGCCGACCGTCAAGGCGCACGATCCGTCGAAGGCCATTCCCATCGAAGACGTGCGGCGGCGTATCCAGTCCCACATGGATGCCCGTGACAAAGAAGCTCGCTTTCCTGAATGAAACACAAGGTCGTCCTCGATCCGGCGGCAGACGCAGATCTTGCCGAGCTCTAAGACTATATTGCGCCGAGAGCAGGCCGCGCGATTGCGCGCCGATATATCGATGCCCTTATCGACCATTGCGCCGGCTTCGAGAATTTTCCAATCCGCGGCACGCTTCATGACGATATCGGAGCCGGTATTCGGGTTGTCGGCTTCAAGCGCAAGGCAAGCATCGTTTTTCGGGTAGATGACCAACTCGTCACCATCATGCGCATATTGCATCGCGGCAAAAGCCTCGGTGGGGATAATGACGCGGACACCGAATTCTGATCGCTCCACAAACACTGAACTCAGTGGTCACTGCCAGCCATCTAGCGTCATCCCCACGACATGCCGTAACAATGCGGCATCATTCCCCGCGTTTCCCGCCCCCGGCGCATCGAGCGCTTCCACCCGACGCAAAGGCAGTTTCGCATGGCAGATGCCGCTTCACCAATTCTTGTCGTTCTGCTGCACGGCGTCGGATCGAGCGGCGACAGTCTTGCCTCGGTGGGCAAGCGTCTCGCTTCCTCGTTGCCGGGCGCAACCATCGTCGCTCCGAATGCGCCTCACGCATCGAGCTTCGGCAACGGATATCAGTGGTTCAGCACGGCGGGCGTGACGGCTGAAAATCGGCCGGCACGGATTGCGGCGGCGCGGCCGGGTTTCGATGCGACGCTTTCCGAAATCATCGAGGAAAACGGGGTTGCCGGACGGCTGGATCGCGTGGCGTTGGTCGGTTTTTCGCAAGGGACGATCATGTCGCTTGATGCGATCGTCAGCGGCCGCTGGCCGGTCGGGGCGGTGGTCGGGTTTTCGGGACGGCTTGCGGCGCCGGAGCCGTTGACCCCGAACGGGCCGACGCCGATCCTGCTCATACACGGGACCGATGATGCCGTCATTCCGGTGCAGGAGACCGAGCAGGCGGCTGGGAAGCTCGCAGCACTTGGCCTTTCGGTCGAAACCCGGATCGAGCCGGGTCTCGGGCATACGATTTCAGGAGCCGGTGCGGCCTACGCCGGCGAATTCCTGGCAAAGGCTTTTGGCATCCAGGCAATGGGCGCTTTCTAGCCCGACCCTCACGCCTCGTCGCCGGGGAGCGGGCCCAGTCCATGTAGAGTTCGAGCGCCTTGCGGGCGACCGGGCCTTCCTGGAGCTGGCGTTCCTCGAAGCGGTTGACCGGCACGATCTTGGAATAGTTGCCGGAGGTGAAGATCTCGTCGGCATCCATGAAATCCGCGACCGTCAGCGTCGTCTCGCGCACGTCGAAACCGCCGCGGCGCAGAAGACCGATGACGCGCGAGCGGGTGATGCCGGCAAGGAACGTGCCGTTGGCGATCGGCGTCATGATCACCCCGTCCTTGACCATGAAGATGTTCGAGGAGGCGGTTTCGGCGACATTGCCGTTCATGTCGCGGGCGAGCGCGTTGTCGAAACCGCGGTTGCGGGCTTCCATGATCATACGGCCGCTATTGGGATAAAGGCTGCCGGTCTTTGCGCCGGTGATCGCCACTTCCGGGTTGGGGCGGCGATAGGGCGAGACGGTCAGCGACGAGGGCTTGGCGGTCGCCATCGGCGCCTCGAACAGGCAGAGCGCGAAACGGGTCGATTCCGGGTCGGCGGTGACGACGCTGTAGGGCATGCCGTGTTCGGACCAGTACATCGGCTTGATGTAGATCGCCGTCTTGCCGTCAAACTTCTTGACGCCTTCCCAGGCGAGCGCCTCGATCTCCTCGGCCTGCATCACCGGCTGCATGCCCATGTTCTTCGCCGAGCGGTTGACGCGCTGGCAATGCAGGTCGATGTCCGGCGCGATGCCGTCGAACCAGCGGGCGCCGTCGAACACGGTGGAGCCCAGCCACATGGCATGCGAGGTCGGGCCGATCAGCTTCGGATTGCCCTCGAGCCATTCGCCATCCACGAAGGTCCAGGTGGGGGTGCGGGAGGCTGTGTTGACGGGCATGGCGATCTCCTTGGTCATGCGAAAGGCTGGACGCTTCAAAATTGCGGGTGAGTGAAGTCCGGGGCCGCCGCCGAGGTCAAGCGATAATATCAAATGGATCATCACAAAAATTGATATTTTTGACCATGGAGACCGGTGCGCGGGAGTGCCATGTTCCAGCAAGACAACATTCAAGGAAGACAGCGATGGCATGGTCGGCGGCGCAATATGTGAAATTCGAGGACGAGCGGACACGGCCGGCGCGCGATCTTCTCGCTCAGGTGCCGCTTGCCTCGGCAGCGCGCGCCTATGATCTCGGCTGCGGCCCGGGCAATTCCACCGAGCCTGATCGCCGAACGGTTCGGGGCGGCAAATGTCGCAGGCCTCGACAGCGACGAGAACATGCTGACGGCGGCACGCCAGCGTTTGCCCGGCATCACGTTCACCAAAGCCGATCTCAACAGCTGGACGCCGGAAGAGCCGGCCGACCTGCTCTATGCCAATGCAGTATTCCAATGGGTGCCGAACCATATTGCCGTGCTTGCCCGGCTGATGGACCACCTGAAGCCCGGCGGGGTGCTGGCCGTGCAGATGCCGGACAATCTCGCCGAACCGAGTCATGTGCTGATGGAGGAGACCGGGGCGGCGGGACCGTGGGAGGCCGCGTTCGAAGGCGGCAAGGTGCGCCGCGCGGTACTGCCGCCGCCGTCCGACTATTTCGACCGGCTGATGCCGAAATCCGCCCGCGTCGATGTCTGGCACACGGTCTATTACCACCCACTCGCCAATGCCTCCGCGATCGTCGAATGGGTCAAGGCGACCGGGCTTCGGCCCTATCTCGACGCGGCCGGCCCGGAGCATCGGCAGGCCTTCACGGCGGATTACACCGCCCGTATCGCAAAGCCTATCCGCCGATGGCGGACGGGCGGGTGCTGTTGCGCTTCCCGCGGTTCTTCATCATCGCGGTGAAAGCCTGAGCATCAGGCGATCAGGAGATCCCCGCCGGATTCAGGGAGTGCCCGGCGGCGGGGCCAGCGGGTTCTGCGATTGAGGCTGCGTGACCTCCATCCGGCCGAGACCGGCATCGTTCATCCAGATGATACTCAGGACACAGCCGACAAGGATCAACAGCACCGCGATAAAAAGCCAACGCATCAGTTCGGAAACTCCACTCTTTAACTCATCGAGAATGTTTCCGGCCGGAAACATTCCGTGATCCTTGGAGCAAAACATCTGGGCGTCGATGCGGCAACGCAGCAAATGGGCGATTTGGGGACAGCAAAATGGAGAAACATTCCCGCGAAAATGGCCGGAAGCAGGGCGCAGCCGCCGGGAAACAGGTTGACTCGGCTCCGATGCGCTTGCACTCTTCAACCTTGCCATTTTTGTCGTCCTGCCCGAAAAACCGTCCGAAGCCATGCCGAAACCATCCACTTTGTCGCTGACGCAGGACCTGGTCGATCTTTGTTTCCGCGAGGAGACGGACCCCGGCCCGCCGGCCACATGGGAGCCGCTCACCGATGACGATTACGTGCAGATGGCTGATCGGCTGGCGGCCGAGATCGGCGAGGAACCGCTGTGGATCTTCGCCTACGGTTCGCTGATCTGGAAACCTGGCTTCGATTCCGTCGCCAGCCAGCGGGCGGCGGCATTCGGCTGGCACCGTTCCTTTTCGCTCAGGATCGAGCGCGGCCGCGGCTCGCCGGCACAGCCGGGGCTGATGATGATGCTGTCGCGCGGCGGCCGCTGCGACGGGGTGATCTACCGCGTCGCCGACGACGACAAGCGCGTCCAGATCGAAAAGGCACTGCGCCGCGAGGTCAGCCATCGCGACAGCCTTACCTCCTTCCGCTGGCTGCCTGTCAGAACCCAGGCCGGTGAGACCGTGCGGTCGCTGACCTTCTGGGTCGGCGGCACCAGCAAACGCATCGTCCGACCGTTGCTGCCGCTCGACGAGGTGGCGAAAATCCTGGCGCGCGCCTGCGGGCATCGCGGCTCGTGTGCGGAATATCTCTACAATACCGTCGTGCACCTGGCCGAATTCGGCATCCGCGACCGCAATCTCTGGCGGCTGCAGGAGATGGTGGCGGCAGAAATCCGGGCGATGCATGTTCGGGAGGCGGTTGAGGCGTGAGTGGAGTTGTCGTCACGTCGTGAAGCGGGAAATGAGAGACGCCGTGCCGTGTCCGCCTCCCTCTGCCCTGCCGGGCATCTCCCCGCAAGAAGGGAGACTATAAGCGGCGTGACCACCGCCCGATATTGATCGTGCGCGGAATGGTAGCGGCTGTTTCCTGGGAAATGCCGACCTACCCAACCGATCTCCCCTTGAGGGGAGATGCCCGGCAGGGCAGAGGGGGTATGGCGGGCACCACAGAAAAGATTGCGCGCCAACTGCCACAAAACAAATTGCAAAATGCAATCAGTTGAATTACCCATAAACCAGTTTCATTTCGCAATCGGTTATGGGAGGCCGTCATGCGTCCGGTGCTGTATTCACATCCGTTCTCGTCCTACTGCCAGAAGGTGCTGGCCGCGCTTTACGAGAACGACACCCCTTCGACACCCGCATGCTGGGGCCGGAGGATCCTTCGGCCTACACGGATCTCTGCAACATGTGGCCGGTGAAGCGCTTTCCGGTCCTGATCGACGGGGAGAAACGGGTTTTCGAGGCGTCGATCATCATCGAATATCTGGGCGTCCACTATCCCGGCCCGGTAAAACTGATCCCGGACGATGCGGATGTCGCGCTCGACGTTCGGATGATGGACCGTTTTTTCGACAACTATATTTCCGCCCCGCAGCAGAAGGTGGTGTTCAACGCCATCCGGCCGGAAGAAAACCGCGATCCCTATGGCGTACAGGAGGCCCGCGGCATGCTGGATTCCGCTTACGGCTGGCTTAACGAGCGCATGGCAAACCGGCAATGGGCGGCCGGCGAAGCGTTCAGCCTTGCCGATTGCGCCGCCGCTCCTGCTCTTTTCTATGCGGACTGGACGCACCCGATCGGCGAACAGTTCGCCCATGTAAGGGCCTATCGCAGCCGGCTGCTCGCCCGACCGTCTTTTGCGCGGGCGGTGGACGAGGCACGGCCCTATCGGCCGCTCTTCCCGCTCGGCGCGCCCGATCGGGATTGACCGCCGGCAGCGGGTTTATCCGGTCACGAACCAGCAGGCCCGGCCCAGCAGGCCGGGCGGCGTTCAGAACGTGCTCTCGGTCGCCAGAACATGGCCGTTCATGGCAGCCCAGATCATCCGCACCTCGCGGCGAAGCACAGCGCTGGGGCGAACGCCGCCGCTGCCATAGTTTTTATATTTATCGCGGTAAGCCGTGATGAAGATTTCGACGGCTTCCACGATTTCCGCGTGCTGTTCCGCGCGGCGGCGCAGCGCTTCCTTCTCCGCATGAAGGATCTCGAAGCTCTGGACGATGAGCCGCAGGTCTTCCAGCGGCACGCTCAAGTGTGGGCGCTCCGACGAATCGGAGATTACCTCCGCCCGCAGACGGGCGATGATGTCGTTCAATTGTTCACTCATGCCGGGATTCTCCTGAACCCCGGATTTGGGGACGGAAACCGGCTAAAGCAAGGCGGATCTGTGGCATGGAAGACACGTTTCACGATCAGAACGATCGGGATTAGGGTCTTTGTTCGACATATGGTTACCGCGATAACGCCGGCGCATGTCTGCATGACACGCGTTAAAGCCGGGCGGCCAGGAAATCGATATAGGTGCGGATGCGCGCGGCCAGGTGTTCGTGGCCGGCATAAACGGCGTGGATTTCCTCGATATCCTCGGGGTTGAAATCCTCCAGAACAGGCACGAGCCGGCCGGCCTCGATATCCGGCTCCACATGGAAACGGCCGACCCGGCCGATGCCGAGGTGATCGAGGCAGAACTGGCGGATGATAGAGCCGCTGCTTGCCTTGAGGCTGCCTGACACCGGCAACAGTTCACGCCTGCCGGTTTTCGGATCCCGAAACGGCCAGCCCTCGACCGATCGCCGGAAATTGAAATTGATGCAGTTGTGATGAATGAGCTCGGCCGGCGTCTTCGGCATTCCGTGGCGCTCCAGGTAGCCCGGCGAGGCGATCACCACCTGGCGGCTCTCGCCGAGTTTGCGCGCCATCAGCGACGAGTTGCGCATCGGCCCGTGGCGGATGGCGATATCGACCCGCTCGCGGATCAGATCGACAGTATCGTCGGTCAGCGTGATATCGAGCTGCACGTCAGGGAAGAGCTGCTGGAACTCGCAGGTCAGCGGCAGGATGTAACGTTCGCCGAAGCCGACCGAGGCGTTGATCGACAGCGGCCCGCGCGGCAGCGTCCTCCCGCCGCCGGCGACGATCTCCTCGGTGTCGGCAATCTCGGCGAGGATACGCCGCGCCCGCCCCAGATAGGTCTCCCCTCCGGCGTCAGTTGCAGCATGCGGGTGGAGCGGACCACGAGGCGGGTACCGAGCCGGTCTTCCAGGCGGGTGACCAGCTTGCTCACCGCCGAGGGAGAAAGTTTGAGTTTTCGCCCTGCGGCTGAAAAACTCTTGAGCTCGGCCGCAAGGGCGAAAACTTCCATTTCACCGGCTCGGTTGTCCATTTGGGTCTCGCTTTCAGTTCCCGATCATTTCCGTTATGCCGCGTCGCCCCCTCTGGCCTGCCGGCCATCTCCCCCACGGGTGGGGAGATCACAAGCGGCGCGACCGTCGCTTCCAAACAAGCGTCGTGCACCTCAGTCGGAGGGCGCGCAGCATGAGACGTTGAATATAACGCGGTAAGCAGGCGCCCAGCCGATCTCCCCACCTGTGGGGGAGATGGCCGGCAGGCCAGAGGGGAGCGACCTTGCTCGACCGACGACATCACCTGTGACTTCATTTCACAAATGATTATCCGCTTATGCGGCTACACAGGCAAGTGCCTGGCGACGATATTGCGGTGCAGAAGAAGGCCTCTCATCACCTGCGGCCCCCTCATCCGCCTGCCGGCACCTTCTCCCCGCTGGGGAGAAGAGGATTTGTCGCAACCGTCGCAGTCCCTCGTTTCCGTCATGGATACGAAGGATGACAGAGGTTGGGCTGTTCCGCTGCTCTTCGGCCGAGATGTGAATGGGACCGCGCGGCATCTCTCTTCTCCTCCCGGGGAGAAGGTGCTGGCAGGCGGATGAGGGGGTTCGCGAAACGCAACCATTCCATCCTCCCAAAGACAAGGACCAAACCAATGCCTCTTGCTCTCTACGCCCTGACGGCCGGTGCCTTCGGTATCGGGGTCACCGAATTCGTCATCATGGGCCTGCTGATCGATGTTAGCGCCGATCTCGCGGTGTCGATCTCGGCGGCCGGCCTGCTCATTTCCGGTTACGCGCTCGGCGTCGTCATCGGAGCCCCCATTCTCGGCGCGATCGCCGGCAAATGGTCGCGGAAAACCCTGCTGATGAGCCTGATGGTGGTGTTCACCATCGGCAATCTCGCCTGCGCGCTGGCGCCCGACTACTGGACGCTGATGGCCGCCCGGGTGCTCACCGCATTCGCGCACGCCTCGTTCTTCGGCGTCGGCTCGGTGGTCGCCACCAGCCTGGTCGCCCCGAACAAAAAGGCTTCCGCGATCGCCATCATGTTCACCGGCCTCACCGTCGCCAACATTCTCGGCGTGCCCTTCGGCACCTGGCTCGGCCAGGCCTATGGCTGGCGCTCGACCTTCTTCGCGGTTACCCTGATCGGTCTCGTCGCGCTTGCCGTCATCGCGCTGTTCGTCCCGAAGGACAAGGCAGCGGATAATCAGGAGGAAAGCTCGCAGGGTGCGCTTGCCGTGCTCGGCCGCAGTCCGGTCCTGCTCGGGCTGCTGATCACCGTGCTGAGCTGGGTCGGCGTATTTGCGGGCTTCACCTATATCGCCCCGATCCTCACCGAGATCACCGGCTTTTCGGAAGCCGCCGTCTCGCCGATCCTGCTCGTCTTCGGCGGCGGCCTGGTGGTCGGCAATTTGGCTGGCGGCTGGTTGGCCGACCGCCATCTGGTGCCGACCATCGTCGCCGGCCTGATCGCGCTCTCCGTGGTGCTTTTAGGCCTGACCGCCGCGATCCACCAGCCGGTGCTGGCCGTCATCGCCATCGGCCTGTTCGGCGCCGCAGCCTTTGCCACCGTCTCGCCGTTGCAGATGTGGGTGTTGCAGAAGGCCGAAGGCGCCGGCCAGGGCCTCGCATCGTCCTTCAACATCGCCGCCTTCAACCTCGGGAATGCGATCGGTGCGTGGCTCGGTGGCGTGGTCATAGACCATGGTCCGGGTCTCGGCTCGGTCACCCTGATCGCCGGCCTGGTGCCGCTTGCCGCACTTGCCGTCGCCCTCTTCGCCATCCGGCTGGACAGGCGCGAGACTGCCGTCAGCGGCACGCCCGCCCTCTCCTGCCCGGCCGAATAACCATCAATTCGAGGATCACGATCATGGAATACCGCAATCTCGGCGCATCCGGCCTCAAGGTGCCGGTCCTCAGTTTCGGAGCCGGCACGTTCGGCGGCTCCGGCCCGCTGTTCAGCCATTGGGGCACGACGGATGTGGAAGAGGCCCGCCGCCTTGTCGATATCTGCCTCGAAACCGGCGTCAACCTCTTCGACACGGCCGACGTTTATTCGGCCGGCGCTTCGGAAGAGGTGCTCGGCCAGGCCATCAAGGGCCGACGCAATGAGGTGCTGATCTCCACCAAGGCCAGCCTGCCGACAGGCGACGGGCCGAACGACTGGGGCTCCTCGCGGTCCCGGCTGATCCGTTCCGTGGAGGCCGCGCTGAAGCGGCTCGGCACAGACCATATCGACATTTTCCAGCTGCACGCCTTCGATGCCTCGACGCCAGTCGAGGAAGTGGTCTCGACGCTCGACCAGGCTCGTGAAGGACGGCAAGCTGCGTTACATCGGCGTATCCAACTTCTCCGGCTGGCAGATCATGAAGTCGCTGGCCGCCGCCGACAGGAATGGCTGGACCCGTTACGTGGCAAACCAGGTCTATTATTCGCTGGTCGGCCGCGACTACGAATGGGACCTGATGCCGCTCGGCAAGGACCAGGGCCTCGGCGCGCTGGTCTGGAGCCCGCTCGGCTGGGGCCGTCTTACCGGCAAGATCAGCCGCGGCAGGCCGCTTCCGGAAGGCAGCCGCCTGCATGAGACGGCGAATTTCGGCCCGCCCGTGGAAGACGAGTTGCTCTACCGGGTGGTCGATGCGCTGCAGGCCGTGGCGGAAGAGACGGGCAAGAGTGTGCCGCAGGTGGCGATCAACTGGCTGACCGGCCGGCCGACGGTGTCCTCGGTGATCATAGGCGCCCGCAACGAGGAGCAGCTTCGCCAGAACCTTGGCTCGGTCGGCTGGTCGCTGACGGCGGAGCAGATCGGCAGGCTCGATGCGGCAAGCTCAGTCACCGCCCCCTATCCGCATTTCCCCTATCGGCGCCAGGAGGGTTTTGCCCGCCTCAACCCGCCCATCGCCGGCTGACGCCT
Source organism: Neorhizobium sp. EC2-8 (assembly GCA_045291535.1). Lineage (GTDB taxonomy): Bacteria > Pseudomonadota > Alphaproteobacteria > Rhizobiales > Rhizobiaceae > Neorhizobium. The sequence continues at coordinate 2,033,309 of CP147996.1, forward strand.
CCCCGAAAACTCGGGTGGTTGATCCGCCACCGAATCGGTCCATGTATTACGGGCCTCATTTGGCCCGGCCACCTGCCGGGCTTTCCCTTAAGGAGATCATTATGTTCACAGTCAGCGCCAATGGCGCCAACATCCCTGCCCTCGGCTTCGGCACTTTCCGCATGCCCGACGAGGACGTCGCCCGCGTGTTGCCGGAGGCGCTGAAGCTTGGCTTCCGGCATGTCGATACTGCGCAGATCTACAAGAACGAAGCGGCAGTCGGCGACGTGCTCTCCAAGTCCGGCATCCCGCGCGCCGACATCTTCCTGACCACCAAGGTCTGGGTGGATCGTGTCGGCCATAACGCCTTCATCGCTTCGGTCGATGAGAGCCTGGCCAAGCTGAAGACCGATTATGTCGATCTGCTCCTCCTCCACTGGCCGCAGAGCGAAATGCCGCTCGCCGACCGCATGGGGGCGCTGAACGACCTCAAAAAGTCCGGCAAGGTGAAGAATATCGGCGTTTCCAACTTCTCGACCGCGCTGATTGCCGAAGCCGTCAAGCTGTCCGACGCGCCGCTTGCCACCAACCAGGTCGAATACCATCCCTATCTCGACCAGACGAAGGTTCTGGCCGAGATCGCCAAGCACGGCATGTCCCTGACCGCCTATTACCTGATGGCGAACGGCGCGGTGCCGGGGGACGAAGTGCTGAAGGATATCGGCGCCAAGCACGGCAAGACCGCCGCCCAGGTGACGCTGCGCTGGGCGATCCAGCAGAAGGACGTCATCGCGCTCTCCAAGACCGCGACGGTTTCCCGTCTTCCGGAAAACTTCGACGTATTCGATTTCGCGCTGTCGGAAGACGAGATGTTGGCGATCCACAAGCTCGCCAAGCCGACCGGCCGCATCGTCAACCCGGGGCATCTCGCTCCGGAATGGGATGTTTGAGGATTACCTTCTCCCCGGCGGGAGAAGGTGGGCCGAAGGGTCGGATGAGGGGCGAAGCCACATTCCGGCTTAGCATTCCGGTTCGAGTGTTCGTCACTGCAATCGATCCGTTGGATCGATTGCTCCGGCTTCGCCGGACCGCTCCTCATCCCCTCATCGCCTCGCATCCGCTCGGCACTTCTCCCCGCTGGGGAGAAGAAGGAGCAAGCCGCGACCTTCCCGAGAGAATGGGAATGCCTGCGAGCCCTACAACCAGCCCTTCCGCTTGAAATACATATACGGCAGGGCCATCGAGACGATCATCATGGCGATCGCCATGTGGTAGCCGTAGGTCCATTGAAGTTCCGGCTGGTTGGCGAAGTTCATGCCGTAGATCGACGCGACCAGGGTCGGGGGCAGGAAGACGACCGAGGCGACCGAGAAGATCTTGATGATCTGGTTCTGTTCGAGATTGATCAGGCCGAGCGTCGCGTCGAGCAGGAAATTGATCTTGCCGGACAGGAAAGCCGAGTGATCGCCGAGTGAGGTGGCGTCCCGCTGCAGCAGTTTCAGGCGCTGGCGCAGTTCCTTCGAAAGCTTGCGATCGACGCCGTCGAGCGCCGCGTAGTAGGCGACGACGCGGGAGACGCTGACGAGGCTTTCGCGCACCACCGTGATGAACTCGCCCTTCTGGCCGACCTCGCGGATGAGATCCTGCAAATCGCGGGTCTTCTTGTTGGCCTTGGCCGCCTTGGTCGAAAAGACTTCCTGCGAAATCTGGTCGATCTCCGTGCCGAGCCGTTCCAGCGTGTCGGCCATGCGGTCGATGATCGCCTCGATCAGCCCGGTCATGATCAGCTCGCCGTAACCGCAATGCAGGCCCGTTCCGTTCGGCTTGCGGGCGCGCGCCATGAACGCGTCGAAGGGGCGCGGCTCGGCGTAACGCACGGTGACCAGAACCTGGCCCTTGACGATGAAGGTGACCGGAACTTTTCGCGGCGTGCCGGCGTCAGGCCGGGTCAGCACCGTCATCGTCATGAACTCGGCGCCATCCTCCTGATAGAGGCGGGCGGAGAGCTCGATATCCTCCATCTCGTCCATGGTGGGCACGGTGATGCCCAGGCGCTCGCCGACGACGCGCTCCTCTTCGGACGTCGGGCTGACAAGGTCATACCAGACGACTGCAGGCGTGGCGGGAGCGGGCGTTGCCGCATCCGGGACGTCGGATACCATCGGCGCTGCGGCAAGAGCCGGCACATCGGAAGCGACGGAAACAAGGCGATCAAGGTCGTAGGCATGGATGCGCAGCATGACGGCTCCTTTTTGGACCATCGGTCCCTTCGGAGCGCGCATCCTTATCGAGAAGGACTAGAGCCCCGCAGAGACGGGTCGGTATGATGACGTCGAACTTCGACTGTCGGGGTTCATCTCAATTGTCCTTTGAAAGAAGGACGCCTGGACAGGCGTCGCTCGGGTGTTCAGATGTGCCCTAAGCGGCGAAAAGTCAATGGCTTTTCTGTCGCGGCCGCGAGGCTTGCGGATTAACAATTGGAAAGGTTTATTTTCAGTCCGGAGAGACCGGATGATGGAGGAAGGTTGGCCAGCCCAGAGGCAAGCCACATGATCGAACCGGTCATCTCGTGATGCGAAAGTCGACCGGCTTTTCCCCGAGTGCGGACGGCCTTCGCTCCACACTGGAAACCGATGCGCCGGGCGGGCCGTGCCGGAAACGCTCAAGCATTTGCGATACGCTGGCGGCTGGTCCCGCAATCAGAGCAAGGACGGATCCATCCGGCTCATTGCGAACCCAACCGGTCAAACCCAGCCGCTCTGCCTCCTCAAGCGTCCAGTCGCGGAAACCGACGCCTTGGACCCTTCCCGTTATCCGCACCATGGCGGCATCGTCATCAAAGGACATGGCAACTCCCTCCCCAACAACACTGACATGGAGAATGCGAAACGCAGGACAAGCCCGCAAGGGTGCCAATTGGCCCTTCGAGCGGCCTCATCGGCTTTGGATCCAACAAAAAACCGCCGGCCTCACGGCCAGCGGCTTGATGTGTCCAAAGGTGCCGATCACACGAACTGTGACAGGCCCGGAACCGAGGCGATGACCGTATCGACGATCTCGTCGCCGGCGTGTTCGCGGGCGACCGCCATGGTTTCCTTGGCAAGGCCGGTGATCTCGCCCATGCCCAGCCCCTGGCTCATCAGCTGTTGGCCAAGCGCCATGACGCCGCCGCCGAAGCTTGCCATCAGGCCGCCGAGAAGACCGCCGCCGCCTGAACCTTCGCCGTTGAACTTGGCGACCAGTTCGGAAGCGCCGGGGATCGCCTCGATCATCTTGGCAACCGCGCCGTCATCGGCCTCGCGCTGCAGGAAACCGAGCATCATGCCGATCGCCTTTTCGGCGACGTCAGGGGCAATGCCGACATTTTCGGCGACGCGGGAAACCAGTTCGTTCATCAATCTCTCCTGAAGGTTTTGACGTTCACGTCAAGGTAATACACACAGTCTTCGCCGAAGCCAACAGGGAGCATGAGGCCTCTGCTGGCTTCAGGCTTTGTCCGATACCTCGCCCACCGTGTCGGCCATATAGGCGCCGCGGGCACCCATCGGTTTCGGCCTGCCGGTGGTCGAATCGCGGGCCGTCTGGTGCTCAAGTTCGGCATTGATCTCGGCGCCGACGATGACGATGATGACCGATATCCATGTCCAGACCATGAAACCGATCAGCGCGCCGAGCGTGCCGTAGGTGGCGTTGTAGTCGGCAATATTCCCCAGATAGAAGGAAACTGCAATCGAGGCGGCGAGCCAGGCGACGGTCGAGAATGCCGCACCCCAGGTGAGCCACTTGAGCTTGGCCGGCTCGCGGCTCGGGCCGAAGCGGTAGAGCATCATGATGCCGCCCGCGACGAACAGCATCATGACCGGCCAGCGCGCCAGCCGGATGATGATTTCCGTCCACCGGTCGAGCCAGAGATAACGCAGCACCGCCGGCACAACACCCATCGCAAACAGGATGACGATCGCCAGAAGCAGGGCGCCGAGCGTGAACAGAAGCGAGATGAGGTTGAGGCGCAGGATGCTGCGTTTTTCCTCTTCCGCATAGGCGACGTTCATCGCTTCGAACAGCGCCTTCATGCCGTTGTTGGCGCTCCACAGCGCCAGCGCCAGACCGCCGATCAGGGCGACCGACAGCGTCGCGTTGCGCTCCGATGTCAGTGCCCGCATCTGCTCGAGGAAGATGTTGAGGCCATCCGCCGGCATGATGGTGCTCAGGAAGGCAATACGATCGACAATCGCCGCCGGGTCGGACACGAAGCCGTAGATGGAGACGAGCGCGCTCAGGGCCGGGAAGAGCGCCAGCAGGAGATAATAGGTGACGCCTGCAGCAATCAGCGTGATGCGGTCCTGGGTGACGCCGCCGTAAACGCGCCAGAAGACATCCTTCAACCCGGGGCGGGGATTTCTTCCGGCGAGTCGGCCTCACGACCCCTGTTCTTTTCCAATGTGGCCGTCGTTTCGCCGATCGTCATGCCTGCCCAGCCTTCCCGTAGCGGGGGATCGGGCCGGTCTCGTTGCCGTTGCCCGCCGCCTCCGCACATCCTATAAGCAATTGACAGAGAACGCGGTCAGGGAGCGCATAGTTGCATGGACGATACGGGAAAGCTCTTCATCGGCGGCAGCCGCAAGCCGGACGATTCGCTCAACAAGGCTGAATATCTGGAACTGAAGTTCGGCAACCGTCATGGGCTCGTCACCGGCGCCACCGGTACCGGCAAGACCGTCACCCTGCAGGTGCTGGCCGAAGGTTTTTCGAAGGCCGGCGTGCCCGTCTTCGCCGCCGACATCAAGGGCGACCTTTCCGGCATCGCGATGAAGGGCGAGGCCAAGGATTTTCTCCTCAAGCGCGCCGAGCAGATCGGCTTCCAGGATTACGATTTCGAACAATTCCCGGTGATCTTCTGGGATCTGTTCGGCGAAAAGGGCCACCGGGTGCGCACCACCATCGCCGAGATGGGGCCGCTCCTGCTGTCGCGCCTGATGGATGCCTCCGAGCCGCAGGAAGGCGTCATCAACATCGCCTTCAAGATCGCCGACAAGGCGAACCTGCCGCTGCTCGATCTCAAGGACTTCGCCTCGCTGCTGAATTACATGGGGAGAATGCCAGCGAGCTTTCCAGCCAGTTCGGGCTGATCTCGAAGGCCTCGGTCGGCTCGATCCAGCGGGCGCTCCTGGTGCTGGAACAGCAGGGCGCCGAGCATTTCTTCGGCGAACCGGCGCTGAAGATTTCAGACATCATGCGCACCAATCCGAATACCGGTTACGGGCAGATCTCGGTGCTCGCCGCCGACAAGCTGATGATGAACCCGCGTCTTTACGCGACCTTTCTGCTCTGGCTGCTCTCGGAACTGTTCGAGGAACTGCCGGAAGTGGGCGATCCGGAACAGCCGAAACTGGTGTTCTTCTTCGACGAGGCGCATCTCTTGTTCAACGACGCACCGAAGGTTTTGACCGAGCGCGTCGAACAGGTGGTGCGCCTGATCCGCTCCAAGGGCGTCGGCGTCTATTTCGTTACCCAGAACCCGCTCGACGTGCCGGAAACCGTGCTCGCCCAGCTCGGCAACCGGGTGCAGCATGCGCTGCGCGCCTATACGCCGCGCGAGCAGAAGGCGGTGAAGACCGCAGCCGACACGTTCCGCCCCAACCCGGACTTCGACTGCGCCACCGCAATCACCAATCTCGGCACCGGCGAGGCGCTGGTCTCGACGCTCGAGGGCAAGGGTGCGCCTTCGATCGTGGAACGCACGCTGGTGCGTCCGCCGTCAGGCCGCATCGGCCCGCTCAACGACCAGGAACGGCAGGCGATCATGGACCGCAGCCCGGTGCTCGGCCTCTATGACGAGGACCTCGACCGCGAATCCGCCTTCGAAATCCTCGCCGCCCGCGCCAAGCAGGCCGCCGATACGGCCGCCGCGAAAAAGGCGCAGGACGAACTGCAGCCCGCCCCGCCCGCCGGCTCCGGCGAAACCACCGGCTGGACGCTGCCCGGCTTCGGCGGCAAGGACGACGACGACCACGGCCGCGCCCAGCCGCGCCGCTCCGGCTACCAGCGCGAGACAATCATCGAAGCGGCGATGAAAAGCGTGACTCGGACGGTGGCGACCCAGGTGGGCCGGGCGATCGTGCGCGGGATTTTGGGGAGTTTGAAGCGGTAAGGGTTGGGGCTGGATTGTAGGGCTGTCGCATTCCGGTGGGAGATGCGTCGGGGCCTTGCGCCCGTGATACCCCCTCTGCCCTGCCGGGCATCTCCCCTCAAGGGGTAGATCGGATGGGGCGCGCGTCCTGCCTCAATCATGGTTGAGACTTAGCACAGAAGCTGCCGCCAAAGGCTAATGCGCTTTTGACTGAAAGCTTATATGCTTTGGCCAGGCTATACGCCGTGGCCAAAGAAAGAACTGAGAGTCCGCCTCTGGCCGATCTCCCCTTGAGGGGGAGATGCCCGGCAGGGCAGAGGGGGTGCGCCGCCGCCCGAAACAGATCGGGCCTACCACCAATACAAATTGCTACCGCTTGCGCACGAACTCCGTCCGCAGCACCAGTCCCTTGATGGCATCATGCCGGCAGTCGATTTCTTCCGGGTTTTCCGTCAGCCTGATCGACTTGATGACGGTGCCCTGTTTCAGGGTCTGACCGGCGCCCTTGACCTTCAGGTCCTTGATGAGGGTGACGGAATCGCCGTCTTTCAACACATTTCCGGACGCATCGAGCACCTCGACGGCACCCGCTCCTGCGGCCGCGGCCATTTCCGAAGCCGGGCGCCAATCGCCTGTCGCTTCGTCATAGACATATTCGTCGTCATCGCCTGCCATCGGCGTCTCTCCTGAAACAAAATTTCGCCTGTCGGCGGTGGCCGCTTATAACAGCCGGACTGCTCCGGGCAAGCCGCGTGACGCCATTCCGGCCGGCGTGGCATGCGGTTGCCTTCACCAAAGTGCAATGCTACTTCCATTGAGTGCTTTTCAAGAGAAAGGAGGGTCACGTGCACAATTTCTATTTCCGGTACTACCGGACGCGTGGTCCCGTCGATGCCCTGCAAATGCGTTTGTAGGGCTGACCAGAGGCCGTTTCTCTCAAATCCCTCTTCCTGGTCTGCCCTTCGTGGCCCGCAGCACCGAGCGTTTGCTCGTGCACGCTCGCGATTTCAGAACACGTTGCAAGCAGCGCATGACGTCGATGAAGGCCGAGCGCCTCCGATGGCTCATGCCTGCAAGCCAAGACCAGAGAACGACAATGAGCCTCATCAACCTTCGCAATCTCGGGATCACCCTTTCCAGCCCGCTGTTTTCCGGGCTCAACCTCACCGTCAATGCCGGCGACCGGATCGGCATCGTCGCGGCCAACGGGCGCGGCAAGTCCACGCTCTTGAAATGTATCGCCGGCAGGCTCGATCTCACCGAGGGCGAGATCACCCGAAGCCGCGGGCTGACGATCGGCATGGTGGAGCAGAACGTGCCCCCTGCCCTGATGCAGGCGACATTTCGCGATGCCGTGCTGCAGGCGCTGCCGGCCGACCAGATCGAGAGCGAAAGCTGGCGTGCCGATGTGGCGCTCGCAGGCATGGACGTGCCGGAAGATTTTCGCGAGCGGCCGCTTTCGCGCCTAAGCGGTGGCTGGCAAAGGCTGGCGCTGATTGCGCGCGCCTCTGTGACCGAACCGGATGTGCTCCTGCTCGACGAGCCGACCAACCATCTCGACCTAGCCAAGATCGCGCTGCTGGAGGACTGGCTGAACGCCCTGCCCCGCGACATGCCGGTGATCCTGTCGAGCCACGACCGCGCCTTTCTCGACGCCGTGACCAACCGCACGCTTTTCCTGCGGCCGGAAAATTCTCAAGGTTTTGCCCTGCCCTACAGCCTTGCCCGGGCAGCGCTCGACGAGGCGGATGCAGCGGATACGAAACGCTACGAGCGTGACATGAAGACGGCCGATCAGCTTCGCCGGCAGGCGGCCAAGCTGAAGAATATCGGCATCAACTCGGGCAGCGACCTGCTGGTGGTCAAGACCAAGCAGCTCAAGGAACGCGCCGAGAAGCTGGAGGACGCGGCGAGACCCGCGCATCTGGAGCGCTCGGCCGGCGCGATCCGGCTCGCCAACCGCGGCACGCATGCCAAGGTGCTGGTGACGCTGGAGGATGCGGCGGTAACGACGCCGGACGGCACGCTGCTGTTCAGGACCGGCAAGCAGTTCATCTGCCAGAGTGACCGGATCGTGCTGCTCGGCCGCAACGGCACCGGCAAGACGCGGCTGGTGACGATGCTGCGCCAGGCGATCACCGAGCCGTCCGTGACGGTCGGCGGCATCAAGGCGACGCCGACGCTGATCCTCGGTTACGGCGACCAGTCCCTCGCCGATCTCGACGACCGGCAGACCCCGCACGGCACGATCATCCACCGTTTCGACATCGGCGACCAGAAGGCGCGCTCGCTGCTCGCCGGCACCGGGATCACGGTCGAGATGCAGGCAAGGCCGGTCGGAGAACTTTCGGGCGGCCAGAAGGCACGGCTCGGCCTCCTGGTGCTGCGGCTGCGGGAGCCGAATTTCTACCTGCTCGACGAACCGACCAATCATCTCGACATCGATGGACAGGAGGCGCTGGAAGGCGAGCTGATGGCGCATCAGGCAAGCTGCCTGCTGGTGTCGCACGACCGCAGTTTCGTGCGGGCGGTCGGCACCCGTTTCTGGGTGATCGACAGAAAGAAACTGATCGAGGTCGAGGGGCCGGAAGAGTTTTTCGCTGCGAGCCGTGACTGACGCGATGGAAGTTGCCCCTCACCCTTTTCTCCGCTCGCGGTAGGGCGATCGTATATGGGACCGGAGACGGTGCGGCACCCCTAACCCTCCCCTTGTGGGGAGGGTGGCCGGCAGGTGGGAGGGGTCTTTGCGGCAGATTCCCTCCCCAACCCCTCCCCACAAGGGGAGGGGCTCCTCGCACCGCCGCACGTGCCATATGTGATCGCCCTACCTCAAAACGCGGGTGGCAATCGGATGCGGACATACCTTCCCTCCTCTGCCGTAAGGAGAGAACTCAAGCGCCCCCGTTCCGCTCCTCGAAGGCTTTTCGCGCCGCTTCGATATCGGCGTGGCGTGCCGCTGCCCATTCCCAGACGCTGCAGAAGGCGGCACTGAGGCTTCGGCCGAGTTCGGTGAGGCTGTATTCCACTTTCGGCGGGATGACCGGATAGACCGTGCGCGAGACGAAACCGTCGCGTTCCATCTGCCTGAGCGTCTGGGTCAGCATTTTCTGGCTGATGCCGCCGGTCAGCTTGCCGATCCGGGTGAAGCGCAGCGTGCCGTGTTCCTCCAGCACTTCGAGGATCAACATCGTCCACTTGTCGGCCACCTGGCCGATGATGCCACGCACCAGCTCGTCCAGCACCGGATCGATCTCATCGGGAATTTCACGGCCCGAGGGCGACCGCATGGACGCGCGAATTCCTTGATTCACAGTCACTCTCCTTTTGGTGCGTATAAATCTTTTGGGTGCCTTCTTACGAATAGAGATTGATAGCCGTATTTTCCGGCCATGCAACACGGAAAGGCGAAAACGATGAAAACGACAGGCAACACGATCCTCATCACCGGCGGCAATTCGGGCATCGGCCGGGCTCTGGCCGAAGCGTTCCATGCGCTCGGCAACCAGGTGATCATCACCGGCCGGCGCCAGGCGACGCTCGACGCGGTGACCGCCGCCAATCCCGGCATGACGGGGATGGTGCTCGATCTTTCCGATGCCGAGGGCATCAAGGCATTTTCCGCCGAGCCTGGTGGCGGCCTATCCGTCGCTCAACGCCATGATCAACAATGCCGGCATCATGGTGCCGGAGCATATCGGCGCGAGCTCGGACTATCTCTCGACCGCCGAAGACACGATCACCGCCAACCTGCTCGGTCCGATCCGGCTGATCGCGGCGCTGCTGCCGCAGCTCAGGACCCAGAAGGATGCCGCGATCCTGACCGTATCCTCCGGCCTCGCCTTCGTGCCGATGGCGCTGACGCCGACCTATTCGGCTACCAAGGCCGCCATCCATTCCTATTCGATGGCGATCCGCGAGCAGCTGAAGGACAGCGGGCCGCAGGTGATCGAGATCGTGCCGCCCTATGTGCAGACCACCCTGATGGGCGAGCGCCAGGCGAGCGATCCCAACGCCATGCCGCTTGCCGATTTCATCTCGGAGGTCATGGACATCCTGACGAGGCAGCCGGACGTCAGGGAAGTGGTCGTCGAGCGATGCAAGCCGCTGCGTTATGCGGCCGAGAACGGCAATTTCGATGCGATGTTCAACGGCATCAATTCGATGCGCCACTGACCAGGGCCGCATCCCTGTGCATTGATACCGACATAGGCGTCCTTTGGGGATTTCCACGAGTTTGCCGGCGCGCGGGTTTTCGGGATGCGCGCCGGCATCACCGTTCGCCTGAACCCGCCCCGAAGTGATCAGGCAGTGACATAGGTCAACCTGATCACGTCCTCGCCGACGCGGTCCGTGGAAACAAGGCGGAGCGGGGGCCGCGGGCCGGCGAAGAACGGCTTGCCGCGGCCAAGCACGACAGGGTGGAAATACAGCCGGTACTCATCGATAAGACCAAGCTCGGTCAGGCTTCCGGCCAGGTCCGGACCGGAAACTGCGATCTCCCCGCGAGCCGAGCCTTCAGGCTACGTATCAGCACCTCGACGTCATCCTCGACGAGAGTGGCGTTGGGGCCGACCGACGTTAGCGAGCGCGATACGACCCATTTCGGCTGGTGCCGCCACGCCGCCGCGAACTCGCGGCGCTCCGCGCTCCACTCGGGACGGTCTTCGTCCCAATAACGCATGGTCTCGTACATGCGGCGACCATATACACTGCCCGACAGGGCGCGCACATGCTCTATCCAGTGACGAAAGAGCGCGGGGCCTGTCTCCATTTGCTCGTGATCGACATAGCCGTCCAGGGACTGGTTCATTCCAAAGACGAGTTTCGCCATGCTGCAGATCTCCATCGCAGTGTATTCCGAATATCTTGACCACGACCGGGACGGAGGTTTCCGCGCGGGTGCCAGGCGTCAGCTTCTATCCATTCGCGTTCAGGACACGGTAGCGGGTGAAGACGGTGCCATTGGCGAAGGGCGCCGCTTCGATGCGTTCGAGCCTGACCTTGCCACGCGTCTGGAACATCGGCGTCCCGTCGCCGACCACGACGGGGACGTAATAGATGCCGACCTCGTCCACCAGCCCGGCATCCAGATAGGCGGCCGCAAGCGTCGGGCCGGACACGAATATCTCCCGCCCGGACCGCGCCTTCAGCTCGCCCATCGCCCCGGTATCGAGGGCAGGCAGGATTTTCGTCCGCATCGTCTTCGGCTCGGTCAGCGTCGTCGAGACGACGATCTTGTCGGTCTGTCGCCAGAGTTCTGCAAATTCCGCCTCGAACGGCGTCCCGCCCTGGTAAGTCTCCCAGATCGCCATGGTCTCGTACATGCGCCGGCCGTAGACGGCGAGGCCGCAGCGGCGCCCCTCACGGTTGGCATGGCCGTGCACTTCCGCATCGATATGGCCCCAGTCGAAATCGCCCCGGGCATCGTTGATATAGCCATCGAGCGAGATCATCATCTCGAACACGAGCTTTGCCATCCGTTCCTCCTCATGCCGTTGCCCACGTCATCGCGATCGGCAAAGCGGCGACCTGTCCGGCGCCTCGATCAGGAGGTCGTGGCCGCAGGCAAGCCCGTGCACTGTCGATTCGCGATCGGTTTGCCAGGCCGCTCGAATAGGAAACCCTCATCCTTCGGTGGCGCGCCTTGCGTTTTTTCAACGCTTCGCGCGCACTTGGAGATGAGGGTTCACGCCAGCCGAACAGACGCTTCTGCCTACTTCTTCGCAGAGGTCAGCGCGAAGAAAGCGCCCTGCGGATCGAGCGCCTGGACGATCCAGGAACCACCGGGAACTTCCATCGGGCCGTGCACGACCTTGCCTCCGCCGGCGGTCAGCCGGGCGATTGCCGCGTCGATCGAGTCGACGATGAAGTAATAACACCAGCAGGGCATCGGCACTTCCGCCGGCTTGGTCATCATGCCGCCGATCGGCCGGCCGTTATGGGAGAAGATGTGGTAGGTGCCCATCGGCCCCATGTCGAAATCGTGGTCGAGCTTCCAGCCGAACATCTTGCCGTAAAAGTCCATCGCTTCCCGGCCGTTGCCGGCGTAAAGCTCACGCCAGCCGACATTGCCGACGGCATCCCAGGCGAGTTCGGCCGGCGGGTTTTCCATCGGCAGCGGCGTCATGATGCAGATGACCGCGCCGTGCGGATCGGCGACCACCGCAAAACGGCCGATGCCGGGAATATCCTCCGGCTCGCGCTGGACGCGGCCCCCACCGGCCACGAAATCGCGGGCCGTCTGATCGACATCATCGACGGCGACATAGCCCGTCCAGTTCGGCGGGATCTTGCCTTCGAGTTCGGGAGGAAAGTTCATCATGCCGCCGATGCCGGGGCAATTGTCGCCCTCGCCCATCTCGAACAGGTAATAGGCGGGCAGGTCGGGCATGGTCATCGCCTTGACCTTCCAGCCCACCACCGACGAATAGAATTTTCCGCCGGCATCGGTGTCCGGCGTCATCAATTCGACCCAGATGAATTTGCCATGGGTCTCGGATCGTGTCCCGGTAGCGGTCTGCAACATGGTCGTCTCCTCTACGAGTTACTGCGTCGGCCGACGCGTTGGATTGGACACTCGCAAGCTCAGCGCTTGCGGGCGTAGTTCGCCTCCATGAACTGCTTCCAGGTGCCGTCCGGCTGCTTTGCGCTGGAATTGAAGGTGCGGTGATCGTCGTCCGTGAAAATGATCTGCTCGCGGTAATCGCCGGTCTTGCCGGGGTCGGTGAAATCCGGGCCGGTCGTATAGAGGCTGAGCGTCGAACCGTCCTTCGAGAGGTCGCCCTCGTAGACCCAGAGATGGTTCATCATCGAACCGATCCAGCTGCCGATATATTTCCCCTTTTCGGGATCGTAACCGAGGGTGAGGATGGTGGTGGCGGGGCCACCGCCGCCCGGCATGTCGCCGCTGCCTTCGGCAACGAACCATATGCCGTTCAGCGACCGGCAGACCTCGACCCATTTTTCATCGTGGCCCATGCTGGTGGACGTCACCTCCCAGAGGCCGACCATCCTCTCCAGAAATCCGTGTTCGGCCTGAGGCTTGGGCATTTCCATCGTGCTCATCGTCTTTTCCTCCTCTTTCCGGGCGTCCAGAATGAACCCGTTCAATGGCAGCAGGATGAAGCCGCCTCCTGGGGTTTCCGTTCGTATTCGTCGTGACGCCTGACGAAATTCATGGTGGAGCTCTCGTTACGGCCAAGCGGCGCCCGGTCGAGAATCATCAGCGTGCCGATCAGCTCTTCGCCGCCGCGGGCATAGCTCGAATAGGTGTGAAAGACCTCGCCCGCCTCGTTCCTGTAGAAGGCGGAAAGGCCCGGCAGTTCGTCATGCGCCTCGGACGGCGGGACTTCGCGGAAGTTATAATACACCTTCTCCCCGGCAAGGTCTTCCCTGGTAAAGGAGACGTGATAGTCGAAATTGAAATCGTTGCCGAAGGACGAGACCCAGGGGAATTTCCAGCCCATGCGCCCCTTATACGCCTCGATCCTGTCCAGCGGCGCGCGGGCGACGGCGACATAGGTGACGTCGTGATTGTTGAGATGCGCCAAGGCCCCATCGACATGGTCCGACAGGAAGGAGCAGCCGGGGCAACCGGCCTCCCAGTCCGGGCCGAGCATGAAATGGTAGACGATCAGCTGGCTGCGGCCATCGAACAGTTCGGCAAGCGTTCGGCTGCCCTTCGGAGTGTCGAACACATAGTCCTTGTCGATCTTGACCCAGGGCATGGCCCGGCGCTCGGCGCGCACCTTGTCGCGCAGACGGGTTTCCTCCTTTTCCAGAGCGAGCAGCTCGCGCCGGGCCTCCAGCCACTCCTCGCGGCTGACGACAGGGTTTTGCGGCGGGGTCGGCGATACGGTGACATTCATGACAGGCCTCCTCCTTGCTTGACAGAATACGTTGATATCAACATAATCTTGCCATGCTGTCAAACGCCCCCGCCCCGGTCATTCCCTTTTCCAGCACGCTGCATGTGCGCGATACGTGCCTGTGCCTGCATGTGCAGCGGGCGGCGCGGGCGCTTGCCCGGCGCTTCGACAATGCGATGAAGCCGATCGGGCTTACCAACGGGCAGTTCTCGCTGATGATGTCGCTGAACCGGCCGCAGCCGGCGCCGATGAGCCAAGTCGCCAGCCTGCTCGCCATGGACCGCACGACGCTGACGGCAGCGCTGAAAGTGCTCGAACGGCGCGGCCTGGTGGAAACCGCTATCGATCCGAAAGACCGGCGCGGCAAGCTTCTGCGGCTGACGAACGACGGAATGACCATGCTCTCCGCCGCCCTGCCGATCTGGATACGGGTGCATGCGGAGATCGACGCGGAGCTTGGCGAGGGCGGACCGGAGGCGCTGCGGGTGATGCTGGGCGGGATCAGGTAGAGCGGACGTTGGCTGGGATGCTTTGAAGGAAGAGTGGTGGCGGCTTTGCGCCAATAATGGCCGCAACTGTTTCCTTCAGAATTGCCTATAAATTTCAATCGCTCTGAGCGACTGTCTTGCCGGGCTTGCGTCCTCGCATGTCTGGCTTCGCTGGAACCGTCTTTCCATACTCTTCCCACCACGCCGCCAGTGCCTGCATCGTCGGACCGAGACCGAGCGCCTTTTGCGTCATCTCATACTCAACGCGCGGCGGCACTTCCGCAAAGACAGTCCGAGCAACGAGTCCATCCGCTTCCAGTTCCCGAAGCTGCGCGGACAACATGTGCTGCGTGATGCCGGGGATCGCCTTCCGCAGTTCTCCAAAGCGGTGAACCCGCTGGTGCAGCAGCCACATGATTTCCAGCTTCCATTTTCCCGAGAGCATCGCAAAGGCGCGGCGCATCTCGTCCTGCATTGTGAAGTTGGTCTCAGCCATTGGTATTCTTTTCCATACTTAGTGTCTTTAATTCATCCTACTTGCTAAAAATCATCATAGGCTACAAATCATCTACGAGCTCTTCGTAGCCGATGCAACGCATCATCCGGACAGCGAAAGATAAACGCCCAGTTCGCCAGCCCCCTGGCGAGAGGAATGACCCATGACCGCAATTTACACTTACTGGATAAGCACAGCGCTCCTGTCGGCGCTGTACCTGTCCTCCGCAACTCTTTACGTGACGAAGAAGGATTTTGTCGTAAAGGCACAAGCCGATCTTGGATACCATGCGCCACACCTGGTGCCATTCATGATCGTTGTGAAGATACTTGGGCCGCTTGCGATCCTGACCCGAGTGAGCCTGCCGCTGAGCGATCTCGCCTATGCGGGGGTGTTCTATCATCTGATCTTGTCTGGCATGGCCCATCTCGGCGTCCGCAGCATCAAGGGAGCAGCGCCCGCTGCCATCGGCCTTGTGCTCCTGGCCGTATCCTTCGCCACCCAGAACTATGCTCGCGATCTTCCGTCGCCGTATGCTTTTGAAGCAACGGTGAACCCTTAAACCCGAAAAGTGGAGACACCAATGAAAAGACTTGAAGGCAAAGTCGCGATTATCACCGGGGCTGGCCGTGGAATTGGCCGCGCCATCGCCAGTCTCTTCGCAGCCGAAGGCGCGAAAGTCGCGGTCGTTTCGCTCACGCCCGCGAATGTCGATGCTGTCGTGGCCGGCATTGAAGCGGCGGGCGGAACTGCGTTGGGAATCGCCGCCGACGTCAGCGATGCCGACGCAATCAAGGCTGCGATAGACACGGTTGTCGCGGCCTGGGGCGGCATTGATATCCTGGTCAACAACGCCTTTGACCCATCAGCTGTGCAGTCGTCGGTTCTCGATTTGTCGGTGGAGCAACTACAGCGCAACTTCGATACAGGCCCGATAGCCTTTCTGAGGACGATGCAGGCTGCCTATCCCTATCTCAAAGCCAGCGGCGAGGGCCGCGTCATCAACTTCGGATCGATGGCAGGCGTTACGGGCCTGATGCCATACGCGCCGTACAACATGGCAAAGGAAGCCGCGCGTGCGCTGACGCGGGTTGCAGCCCGCGAATGGGGACCCGACAAGATAACCGTCAACAACGTCCTTCCGGTTGCCGACACCTGGGGTGCGGCGGCTGCCAATGTTCCCGCCCCGGCCAACGCGCTTGCCCGATTTGGCTCTCCCGAAGATGACATCGCTCCCGTGGTGCTGTTTCTTGCCAGCAAGGATGCGCAGTTCATCACGGGTTACAGCCTTACGCCCGACGGCGGCATGATCATTGATGCCGGGCGTTAAGACCGGCGTGAAGCCGTTGGACCTCTGGACCTGACACTCTGGCGAAGGTCAGCGAATAAATCGCTGACCTTCGCTGGCCGCTTCTGACGTGCACGCTCTGAGGTGCCTACGGAGATCGATACAGAGCTTGGCGAGGGCCGGACCGGACCGGAAGCGCTGCGGGTGGTGCCGGGCGGGATCAAACAAAGAAAAGCCGGCGCAAAGGCCGGCTCTCCGTATCCCAATTTTCAGGACGATCAGGCGACCGAGACCGGCACTTCGGTCGAGGTGCGCATGGCGTGGCTATAGGGGCAGACGATGTGGGCCTTGGCGGCGAGATCCTCGGCGACGGACTTTTCGATGCCCGGGAGGCTGACCAGAAGCGAGACTTCGATGCCGAAACCGCCGCCATCCTCGCGCGGGCCGATGCCGACGGTTGCCGTTACCTTGGCGTCGTCCGGGATCTTTACCTTTTCCTTGCCGGCGACGAATTTCAGCGCGCCGAGGAAGCAGGCGGAATAACCGGTGGCGAAGAGCTGTTCCGGGTTGGTACCACGGGCACCATCACCGCCGAGTTCCTTCGGAACCGTGAGCGTAACGTCGAGAACGCCGTCTTCCGAGGCGCCATGGCCGGCGCGGCCGCCGGTGGCGGAAGCCTTGGTGGTGTAAAGAATAGGCATGGGTCTAACTCCCTTGGTCTTGGTGATAAGTCTTGGGTTCAAAATCTTGTCCGCAATTCAATTGCGCACAATCTAATTACGCGCATTGCATTTTGCCGTCAAGCCTGCGAAAATGCACATCGTGAAAAAGATAGAGCACAAGACCGTGAAGACAGGACCGGCCATGCAGAAAAAGCGCGCGACGCCCAGGATTTCGAGATCAGCCTCGATGCGCAGCTCTGTTTTGCGATCTATGGCGCGGCGCATGCCTTCACGCGCACCTACAAGCCGCTGCTCGAACCTCTCGGCCTCACCTATCCGCAATATCTGGTGATGATCGCGCTGTGGGAGGAGGACGACCAGTCGGTGAAGGCGATCGGCGACCGGCTCGGGCTTGATTCCGGGACGCTCTCCCTCTCCTCAAGCGGCTGGAACAATCCGGTCTCGTCGCCCGCACGCGCGACCGCGACGACGAGCGGCTGGTCAGGATTTCCCTGACGAAAAAGGGCGACGGACTTCGACACCCGGCGGCGGATGTCGCCCAGGCGATCGGCAAGGCCATCGGCTGCAGCCTCCAGGAGGCCGTCGCGCTGCGCGACGAACTGATCGCCCTGAAACAAAGGCTGACGAAGGCGGGGAGCGAGGCGGAAGCGTAATCCGGCGTTCGGATGCCTGTGCTCGCCCGCATCGGCCCCGGCAGCCGGCAGGCTCCTTTGAAGTCCCTCGGCGTGCGAAGATTATTTCAGACTTTGCAGAATATCATCTGCTGCGTTTATCGCGCCCTGCAGCGCGGCAAAGCTGGAGGCATTCTTGACAGCCGTACTGATCGCATCGGCGCCCGCGCTTTTTGACAGTTTTGTCGCCAGTTCAATCTGGCGGTCGCGAAGGATTTGCTTGTAGTTTTCGAGCACCTCAGCCTGACTGGCCATAAATTCCCCCTATGGTTGCTCCCTCATAAAATACCTCAAATATGCGTTGGTCAACTCAACCTTGAGAGGTACGGGGCCGGAGCTCGGCTAGTCTGACACTACCTGCGATACCGAACTTGACGATATGCCGCGTCCCGACGCCAGGATGCCGACATTCAATGTCCGCAGCCAATTGGTCCGGGGCAGGATCAGAGAGCGCCGATGTGATCCGCGACAGGGATTACTGCCACACCACGATGCGCGCCTTTTCAGGGACGCGGTCGTAGAGATCGACGATATCCTGGTTCATCAGGCGTACGCAGCCCGACGAGACGGCTTTGCCGATCGAGTTCCATTCCGGCGAGCCGTGCAGGCGGTAGAGCGTGTCCTGGCCGTTCTTGAAGATGTAGAGCGCGCGGGCGCCGAGCGGATTGCTGAGCCCCGGCGGCATGCCGCCGTTCTTGGCGGAATATTTGGTGAGCTCCGGCTGGCGGGCGACCATTTCGTCCGGCGGCGTCCATTTCGGCCATTTCTGCCGCCACTGGATGACACCCTCGCCCTGCCAGGCGAAGCCTTCGCGGCCGATGCCGACGCCGTAGCGCATCGCGCTGCCGCCCGGTTCGACGAGATAGAGGAAACGCGAGGCGGTATCGACCACCACCGTGCCAGGACGTTCGCCGGTCGGATCGACGACCTGCTGGCGATAATAGCGCGGGTTGATCTGTCGGTAGGGGATCGCCGGGATGACGAAGCTGCCATCGACCACGGAGCCGTACATCACATCCAGTTCCGACGACGGGCCTTCGATCGGCTCCGGTCGGAAGGCGACCGTCGTCGCCAGCGGACGCGGCGCGGATGAGGCGCAGCCGGCAAGCGTGGAGGCCGCGCCCGCGCCGAGGAAAGACAAGAAACTCCGGCGGGAAAAGGAAGAGTTCGGGATCATCTGAGGCAGGACCGCTCGATTAGGAAACGCAGGGAACAGCAAAATCGCTCTTTAACGGCAGGGTGGCCGAAAGGTTCCGACTCACTCCTTACCTGCAAGATAGGGCGGCGGTTGTTAAGCAACTATTCACGACATCGACACGTGGGTTCAAACCCACGAGATAAATGAAGGATGGGCATGAAACGAAGAAAGAGCGGGATTGCCGCTCTTTCCATCGATAGCCGGAGGTGTTTCGGTGATCAGAGGACCACGATCGGCGTGCCCGAGGGTACCCGGTCGAAAAGATCGATGACATCCTGGTTGAGCATGCGCACGCAGCCGGACGAGGTCTGCTTGCCGACGGACTGCCAGTCCGGCGTGCCGTGCACCCGGTAGAGCGTGTCCTGGCCGTCCTTGAAGATATAGAGCGCGCGGGCGCCGAGCGGATTGTTGAGGCCCGGATTGGCACCGCCTTCGGCGGCCGCGAACTTGCGCAGTTCCGGCTGGCGGGCGACCATCTCGTCGGGCGGCGTCCAGCGCGGCCATTCCGCCTTGCGCTGGATCACGCCGCGACCCTGCCAGGCGAACCCGGCCTTGCCGAGGCCGACGCCGTAACGGATCGCCTTGCCGTCCGGCTGCACCAGATAGAGGAAACGCTCCCTGGTATCGACGACGATCGTGCCCGGCGGCTCGTTGGTGCGATAATCGACATTCTGGCGCAGATACCGGGCATCGATGCGCGAATAGGGGATGGCCGGAAGCGTATGGCCATCGTCGCGGATCACGCCATACATGGACCGGTGGACGGGGTTGGAAATCGGCAGGCCGTAGGTCTGGTGGAACGTCGACGGATAAAGCTGGCGCTTGTGCGGAATGGCGCCCGGCATCGGAGGCGGCTGGTTCGACGGCGGGTCGGCATAAGGCGCGACATTGAAGACCGGCGCCGTCTCCTGCACGAAGACATCCGGGTTCATGCGACTGGTGTCGGTAATCAAGGGAATCTGACAGCCACCGAGCGCCGCCGTTGCGGCAAGCGTGAAGGAAAGTCCGAGATTTCGGCGGAAAGGTCGAAAAGAAAATGGCATGGAACCCGCTTCCGGCAGATGACGTCTGGCCGACAATGGCAGATGCGGCTGGCGCGAGGCTGGTGTCGGGGCTTATGCCGAAGACCGCAGACACGAGCGTGCATCCCTGTAGTCACAGAGGGCGCAGCCTGCCCCCGTAATGCACCACTTCTCCGATCAACGGCAACGATATGGGAACATCGAAGCAGAAATCTTCCCCTCGGCCCATTCCTTCGCCAAGCTTCGCGGCGCCAGCCACAGCGGCAGAGGCACGGAGAAGACGGACCATTTGCGCATAACCATGCTCAGTCCCGAAGCATCCGACGGGAGGTCGAAAAAGAACCTCATCGGACCAAAACGTTCGACCAGAAATCGGCCCGACCGGTGAAGTTTGCTGGAAAATGCGTGCCCGCCAAAATCGCGTGTCCAGCGCTCAACGCCGCCCTCCTCTTCGAAGGCGACATGGAGATCGTGCTCGCCTTCCGGCGGAAACCGCATGATCGCGCCGACAATGCGCGCGCACCATGACTTTCCGCGCCGCACCGTCGCCCTGCCCGCAGCCCCGCCTCCCCGACGACATCATGCATGGCACGAAGAGGCATAGGCAGCGCTTCATAAGCCGGCCCCATCACCCGCCTGTAAAGCGGGACATAGGGACCTGTCTCGATATCCTGGGAAATGGAAAGCCGGACGAAGAGCGGCTCGAATTCGCCAAGGGAAAGCAGACCGGCGGAGTGCCGGGCTCGAACCTGCCCTCGGCGACCGCCCGCGCAAACAGTTGCGCTGCCATCGTCGGGATTTCCGGGCCATCGCCGCTCTCGGCGATCAATGTCCAGCGCCGTATGACCCCGGCGCCCTGCGCCATGCCCTTCAATTCGATGGCCATGGCCGAACGATCGCTTCCGAGCCCGGCACTGATTTTCTGCAGCGGAAGCAGCCATTTCGCCAGTAGCGACATCGACGGGAGCCATCCCAATTTGACCGTCCAACTGACGAGCCAGAGCGATATGAGCTGGAACGCGAACTCCGGCCCGGCGCGGAAGAGGACCGCCGGCTTTCCTTTGAAGGCGTGCGGAACGATCTCGTGATCGGGGACATCTGCCAGGGCGACGAGGCGGTGGATGGGGGCGAGGCCCCGCACACGATACTGTTCGCGACGCAGCATGTGCAGGCCTGTCCCCCGACCGCCACTTGCCGGCGTGCCACAGGCGAACGGGCTTTCCGGCATAGCTCAGAATGGCCGCGGCCACCGAGGCGCCGGCCGTCGCGCGGTTCGAGGCGCTGATGGAGATGCCGACCGACCGCACCTCGTCCATATCTCGTGCCAGCAGGTTTATGACGGCGCCTGACAGGGCGGGAACGCTGGATGCGCCGGAAATAACCGCGACACCTGCCTTGCTGGCGTCGGCATCCAAAGCCGTTATTCCACAGACGAAATCGCGGGCGTCGGCGAGGTCTAGATAATGGACCCCATGGGCGATGCAGGCCGATGCGACGTGATAGCCGCTCCCCTGAAACGGCCCCGCGGCATCGATGACCAGGTCGGGGCGGTGAAGCGCCGATAGCGGCGACAGGTCCGCGTTGCGGTCGGCCACCAGTGGATATGCATTCGGCAATTGCGCGGCGAGCAGCCCTGCGGCCTCGCCATTGCGCCCGGCGACAAAGACCGTCCAGCCGTCAGAGGAGAGGCGCCGCGACAGCCGTGCGCCAAAACCTCCGTATCCGCCAAGGACGATGACGCTCTTCACAGAATGCGGCCAGCCTGTTCCGGTGAGGGGAGCCAGCAGGTCTCGCGCCGTCCGAAGATGCGATAGCGATTTCTGGCAATCAGGCGATAAAGCGGGTCACGAATGAACCGCGGCACCAGCCTGACGATCGACAACGCCTTCCAGGGCCAGCCAAGCCCGTCATAGATTGCTAGAACCGCATCGCTGTCGCGCAGGATCCTCTGCCCATCCACGATGATCAGGGTTTCGGGGTTCTTGGGATCTATCCCGCACCGGCGGTAAAGTGCTGCGCCGACCTCGTTCTGCATCGACGCCAAGCGGAACCTTGCCGCCCGATCATGCCGGAGCACGAACTGGGCGTTGGCCGAGCACAGGACGCACATCGCATCGAAGACGATGATCGGCCCACCCAAATCCGCTCTATTGCTGGCGCTCATACATGTTGCTCGGGCGAAGGCTCCGCCCTAACCCTCGACCTGGTTGAAGAAGCGGATGCTTTCGGCGACCGCGCCGGGGACGACGCCGTTGTGGTTGCCGGGGAGAAGCTTTGCCTCGATCTGGACGCCAGCGGATTTTGCCCGGTCCATCAACAGTTGATGGTCCGCATCGAAGGGTCGCTCCTCCGTGCCGCGCAACAGAAGCGTCGGGCATTTGAGACTGTGGCCAAAGCAGACCGAGGAGCGCATGATGAACTCTTTCTGGTCGTTCTCATCGAAACGGACCTCGCGTTCGAACCGGCCGAAATAACGCCAGGAATTGACGCCCGCCGAGATCGGCGCCGAGGCGCGGAATTTTCGCGTCATCGAGGCGAGCAGCGCCAGCGTGCCACCATTCGAGTGGCCGGCGAGGAAGAAGCGGTTCTTGTCGATCCCCGGCAGGTCCTCCAGATAGCTGGCGGCGGCCAGCGCATCCGACGTCTCGTCGTAGAAGCCCGAATAGTTGCCCGCCTGGCCGTTCTCGCCCCGGAACGAGGGCAGCATGACGACATAGCCCGCTTCCCAATAGGCCTTCATCAACTCCCAGTGACCGTCGCCCGTGGCGTTGCCGCCATGCAGGAAAAGCACTGCGGGCTTCGGCTTGCCGGTGGATTCATAATGTGACAGCCAGGCGACCAGTTCGATGGACCCGTCGGGGCCGCCCGGATAGGTGACGCGCTTGGCACCGGCGGGTGTGCCGAGCGGGGAGACTGTTCCGGCGACGGGCCTTTCCTCAACAGATTGGTCTGGAAGCGCCTGCGCGCTTCGCCGTAGTCTTCCTTCTCCAGCGGCGGGACCTCCGGAATGGGAAAGTCGGCATGCGCGGAAGCCGGGAGAAATGCTGCGGCGGAGAGCCCTGCGGCAGCGGCCAACAACGTACGGCGGGTCAAACCGCCCTCTTTCGATTTCGATATGGAGTTCGAAGAAAAGATGCGGTCTGCCGCCATGTCTGCCTAACCTGAATTAGATTGCGTGCGATTCCGATTTCAGCATCGGGTGGAAATGCTGTCCATTCAATCATTCGCGACCGTTATGGACAAAATTTAATGAACGCCGCGCTTCACGGCTTGTTCGCCGCCATCGCGTCCCTTTCCTTGCGCCAGCGAATGAGGGACAGGAGAAAAGGACCTGCCGTAACGCCGAGGATCGCGCCGCCGGCCACGAAACCCGGAAGCCCTCCGCCCAGCAGTTCCTGGCCGACATAAGCGGCTGCGAAACAACCTATCAATGCAATGATGCCCTTGATGATGAATGCCTGCTTCGTCATGCCCTGCCCTTTCCGATTCCAAAGTCCTGCAAACGCCGGCTTTAAAATAGGCGGGTTTGCAGACAATCAAGCCTCGCGCGCCTCCACCATCGCCGTCAGGGTCGATAGCCGGTCGGCATCGCGCGGCAGCTTGTCATGGCGAAGCCGGGCGATGCGCGGGAAGCGCATGGCGACACCCGACTTGTGGCGGGTCGAGCGGTTGATGCCCTCGAAGGCGACTTCCAGCACGAAACCGAAATCCCGCTCGGCGCGCACCGCCCGCACCGGTCCGAAGCGGTCGATCGTGTTGTCGCGCACGAACTTGTCGAGCACTTCGAGCTCCGCATCGGTAAAGCCAAAATAGGCTTTTCCGACCGGCACCAATTCCTCGCCTTCAGGCGTCTCGGTCCAGACGCCGAAGGTGAAGTCGGAGTAATAGCTCGACCGCTTGCCGTGGCCACGCTGGGCATAAAGCATCACCGCGTCGATATTGTAGGGGTCGCGTTTCCACTTGAACCACGGCCCCTTGAGGCGGCCGGCCTGGTAGGGACTGTCCTTGCGCTTGATCATCACCCCTTCGATGACCGGATCGGGCGGGGCGATGCGGATACGGTCAAGCTCGTCCCAGGTGGTGAACGGCACGAGTTGGGAGAGATCGAAACGGTCGTGCGGCGCCCGCTCGATGACGTCGCCAAGGCGTCTGCGGCGCTCGAAGAAGGTTTCGGCGCGGATATCGAGGTCGCTCTCAAACAAAAGGTCGTAGGCGCGCACGAAGGCCGGGTAGTCTTCGAGCATCTTGCCCGTCACCGTCTTGCGGTTCAGCCGCTGCTGCAGGTCGGAGAAGGTGCGGGTCGGATTGTTGGAGCGGGCGGTGCCGCCGACCAGCAGTTCGCCATCGATGACGCCCTCGAAATTGATCGACCCGACGATGTCGGGAAAGGCGCCGGTGATGTCGTCGCCGGAGCGGGAATAGAGCTTTTTCGTGCCGCCATAACTCGACATCTGCACGCGGATGCCATCCCATTTCCATTCCGCCGCGTAATCGGCCGGATCGAGCTTTTCGAGGTCGCCCGTCTCGACGGGATTGGCGAGCATGACCGAATGGAAGATTGCCGGCGTCGCGAGCACCGGCTTGTCCGCCTTGCCCTCCAGCCAGGCGAACAGCGGTTCATAGGGTGGCGTCAGCCCGTGCCAGAGCGTCTCGATCTCGGTGACATCCTTGCCGCTCATGTCCGACAGCGCCTGCTTGGCGAGGCGGGCCGAAACGCCGATGCGGAGTGCGCCGGTCACGAGTTTCAGGAAGGCGAAACGGCTCGACGTGTCGAGCCTGTCGAGCAGGTCACGGACAGCGGAGCGCACTTCGGTGCGGCCGAGCGCGTTCATTCTGGTGACGACATCGCTCAGGCGCGGCTGATGGTCGTCATCGATTTCATCCTTGCGGGTGCCATCCCAGACGAGTGAGATAGTCTCGGCGAGATCGCCTACATAATCGTAGGAATAGCGGAAGAGCACTTCGTCCATGCGCTCCAGCACGAGATCGCGCAGCATGGCGGGTTTGACGCTCTTGAGATCGAGCCCGCCAGCGAGTGCGGCAAGGCCGTAACCGCGGTCGGGATCGGGCGTATCGCGAAAATAGTCGGCGAGAAGGGTGAGCTTGCCGTTGCGCGACGGGGTAAGGACGAGGCGGTCTAGAAGGGTGGCGAAGGCTTTCATGGGATTGCCGCCTTCTCAAGAAAGACCCCTTCTGGCCTGCCGGCCATCTCCCCCACAAGGGGGAGATGACTCGTGGCAATGCCTCGCGTCGATCTCCACGGGAGCTTGTGGCAGCGAAGCCCCTCCCCTTGTGGGGAGGGGTTGGGGAGGGGTTTTGTCTTCCAAGGCCGGCGGTAAGAAAACCATCGCCATCAATCCCCTCATCCTCATAGCCGACCAGATGCAGCGGTCGAGCCGGAATGTTCTTCAGCTCGCACCAGCGCACCAGTGCCTCTTCGCGGCCGTGGGTGACCCAGACTTCGCTCGGGCCGATCTCCTCGATGGTCGATAGCAATTCGGGCCAGTCGCAATGGTCGGAAATGACCAGCGGCAGTTCGACGCCGCCCTGCTTGGCGCGCTGGCGCACCATCATCCAGCCCGAGGCAAAGGCGATCAGCGGTTCGTTGAAACGCCGCGCCCAACGCTCCTGGAAGGCCGAGGGCGGGCCGACGATGACGGCGCCCTTGAACGTCTCCGGGCTGCTTTTCTCGATCGTTGCGGGTCTGATATCGCCGAGATCGATCCCCTGCCCGACATAATAGTCGCAGAGCTTTGCCAATGCGCCATGGATGTAGATCGGTTCGGAATAACCGCAATCGCGGATCAGCCGGATGACCCGCTGGGCCTTGCCGAGCGCATAAGCGCCGACGAGATGGCTACGCTCGGGGAACTGCTCGAGCGAGGTGAACAGTTTTTCGATCTCGGCCTTCGGATCCGGATGGTGGAAGACCGGCAGGCCGAAGGTCGCCTCGGTGATGAAGACATCGCAGGCGACCGGCACGAAGGGCGCGCAGGTGGGATCGGTGCCGCGCTTGTAATCGCCGGAAACGACGATGCGCAGCCCATCCTTTTCGATGGCGATCTGGGCCGAACCGAGCACATGGCCGGCCGGGTGAAAGCTCACCCGCACGCCATCGACATCGATCTCTTCCCCGAAGGCTGCGGCCTGCTCTTCTCCGCAAAAATCCTCGCCATAACGCAGCCGCATGATGTCCAGGGTCTGGCGTGTTGCCAGCACCTTGGCATGGCCCGCGCGGGCATGGTCAGAATGGCCGTGGGTGATCAGCGCCCGCTCGACGGGACGGACCGGATCGACATGGAAGCGGCCGATGGGGCAGAACAGCCCGGCCGGGGTGGGATGAAGCAACGCCTCGGGTTTCATGCCCTTGAAGATAGGGCATAAACGGCCGGGTGCCAGATCACTCCGAAGTGGTCGCCGGCTTCTTTTCGGCTACGACCGCAGATGGCAACCGGACCGGCTTCAGCATGAAGGCGGCGATGAGGCCGATCGCGGCGATAGCGCTGCCTGCCATGAACACGGGCGTGAAGGCCTCGGTATAAAGCGTGTGGACGGCGATGCGCGACGGCTCGGGCAAGGCGAGCATCATTAGCGGCGTCAGCGAACCGATGTCCTCGACGCCCGGAATGCTGGTGCCGACACCCCTGATGCCGGCAGCGACGATCGCTCCGTAGACCGAGATGGCGATCGATGCGCCGGCCATGCGCATCAGGGTCACGGCGCCGGTTGCCGCGCCGACATCCTCCCGGGGGCGGAATTCTGCACGCCGATGATCGGCGCCTGCTGACCGAAGCCGATCGCCAGGCCCTGCATCAGCATGAAGCCGAGGATGACATAGATCGGGGTTCCGACCGGAAGCTGCGAGAAGATGGCGAGGGCGACGATATTCAGCGACAGACCGATCAGCGTGAACGGCTTGTAGCGGCCGGTGATAGAGATCAGCCGGCCGGTCGACAGCGAGCCGATGACGATGCCCAGAGTGGTCGCAACGAAGCAGAAGCTGGCGGCAGACGGCGGCAGGCCGGTGGTCGTCTGCAAGAACAGCGCGAAATAGTTGGCCATGCCGATCGCCACCGCGCCGGTGCAGAAGGAGACGATCAGGAACAATGAAAAGGTCGAGTCGCGGAAGAGTTTCAGCGGCACGATCGGCTCCGGCACGCGGCCTTCCACGAAGACCCAGAGGATGGCACAGAGGGCGCCGATCGCCACGACCAGCATCGACTGCCAGGCCACCAGCGAACCGAACAGCGTGACGCTGTCGGCCCAGATGACGACGCTCGCAACCGTTGCCGCCAGGAGGACTGCGCCGAGATAATCGATCTTGGGCCTGCGGATCGGGCGGCGATAGGGAAGCAGAAGCGAAATGCCCGTGACGGCGACGATGCCGACCGGCAGGTTGATGAGGAAAATCGACCGCCAGCCGAACAGTTCGCTCATCGTGCCGCCGAGCAACGGGCCGAGGCTGCCGGAGGCCATGATCACCAGGCTCGAGTAGCTCTGGTATTTCGCTCGCTCGCGCGGCTCGAACAGGTCGGCATTGATGGAAAAGATCGACACCATGATGCCGCCGCCGCCGAGCCCCTGCAGCACGCGCGAGGCGATCAGCGAATCCATCGACCAGGCGAGCCCGCAGGTCAGCGAGCCGATGGTGAAGATGACGATCGCCGCCAGCATCACGTATTTGCGGCCGAACAGATCGCCGAGCTTGCCGTAGATCGGCATCGAGGCGCTGCTGGCAAGAAGATAGGCCGAGCCGACCCAGCCGAAACGCTCCAGTTCACCGAACTCGCCGATAATCGTCGGCAGCGCGGTGGAGACGATCTGGTTGTCCAGCGTCGCCATGAACAGCGCTATCAGCAAAAGCAGAAGATCACCAACCGCTGGCGGTGGTTGGCGACGAGCGGCACATGGGCCGGGCGGGTCATATCCATGAGATCAATCCAAAGTGTCGGAATTTTATGTGCCTTCAGCATATAATTGTCAACGACACTTTGATGCGCCGCGCAAAGAACGGTTGGAAAGCCTTATACGCTTTGATATGTTCATCCGATGACAACGAAGAGCCTTTTGAACCAGAAACCCGCCATCGCCTCCACGTCCCCCGAGGATGTGGTTCGCGTGAGCGAAATGCTCGGGCGGATGCGGATTCTGATCGGCCGGCGGATCATCGGCCGCACGGCGATCGCCAATATCGCACCGGGCCTGGAAATTTCGCATCTCGACGTGCTCGACGTGATGCGCCGCATCGAGGGCGAGGTGACGGTCGGCGCGATCGCCGAGGCGATGCGCATCGACCCCTCGCGCGGCAGCCGGCTGGTGGCCGATCTCGTCGCCCGCGGGATCCTGCGCCGCGACGCTTCCCAGGCGGATGGCCGTCGTTCGCTGGTGGTGAGGACCGAATTCGGCGACAGCCTGCTGGCCGAGATCCGCACCGTCAAACGCTCGCTGCTGGCGCGCGTCCTGGAAGACTGGCCGGACGACGAACTTCACACATTTTCGCTGCTGTTCGAAAAATTCGTCTCGAGTTACGAAGAGGTCTTCGTGACGCCGGAAAAATTGCCGGAGAGCGAGCTTTCGGACGCGCCGCAGCCGATGCCATAGATTGCGCAGAAATGGCCATTCCGATATTCTTGAAGGAGATTATCCGGAGACAGGCGCATGAATGTTTCGATCGGTCCCCGCTGGGAAAAATTCATCGAGGAAGCCGTGCAGGACGGGGGCGATGGCTCGGCCAGCGATGTGGTGCGCGAGGGGCTGCGGCTGGTGCAGGAACGCGAGGCGAAGCTCTCGGCGCTGAGGAGACGCTGCAGCGGTCTTTCGAAAGAGGCGGAGATGTTAGCGAGGAGGAGATCGACGCTTCGCTGGAAGCGGCAGCCGAAGAATTGCGCAAAGAGGGCTATTGATTGGCCCGGTTGCGATATCTCGACAGCGCACAAGACGACTTAATCAATATCTTTAAATACATCGCCGCGAGAGCGGCAGCATCTCAACCGCAGAGCGCTTTGTGCAATCATTGCGCCAGAGATGCCGGTATCTGGCAAGTCTTCCGGGAGAGATGGGGCGTACTCGATCGGAACTTGGTCCAAACCTACGTAGCTCCGTCTACCGCATATATATCATCTATTTCCGTTATCAAACTGGAACGCTTGAGATCGGCAATATCCTTGAAGGCCATCGGGATTCGGAGAAGCATTTCGGCATGGATGCCGAAACTGGGGACGACCACTAAATCCCCTCGCCGCCCGAAACGCGCAGGCGGTCGCGGCCCAGGTCCTTGGCTTCGTACATGGCGCGGTCGGCGCGGGCCAGCAGCGCCTCCGGCGTATCGCCATCCTGCGGGAAGAAGGCGACGCCCATGCTGCAGGTGGCGATGACGCTCTTTTCGTCGATGACGATGGGCTTCGAGATCGCGGTTCGCAATTCCTGAAGCCGGCGAACCACCCCGAGTTCATCCTGGCTGATATTGCTGAAGACGATCGCGAACTCGTCGCCGCCGAGGCGAACCAGAAGATCGGTGACGCGGACGCAGTTGACCATGCGCCACGACAGCGTCTTCAACACTTCGTCGCCGGCCGCGTGCCCCAGCGTATCGTTGATCTGCTTGAAATTGTCGAGATCGAGATAGGCGACGGTCACCTTGCGGTTCTCGCGGCGAGCCTCATGCAGGGCGCGGCTGAACTGTGCCCAGAACAGCGTCCGGTTCGGCAGGCCGGTGAGCGGATCGTGATGCGCCATGTGGTGGATGCGCTCTTCGGCCCGGGCGCGCTCGATGGCGATGCCGGCAATGTCGGTCGCCATCGCGGTCAGGCTCGAGTTCGAGCTCGGTCGGTTCGCGCGGTGCATCGGAATAGAGACCGAACGTGCCCAGCACCAGGCCGTCGGCACCCATGATCGGCGTCGACCAGCAGGAGCGGAAGCCGAACCTCAGCGCCAGTTCGCGATAATTCTCCCAGAGCGGATCGGCCAGCACATCCTTGACGAAGACAGGTTCCCGCCGCCAGGCGGCCGTCCCGCAGGAGCCGACCTTCGGGCCGATCTCGATGCCATCGATCAGTTTCACATAGGCGGGCGGCAGGCGGCCCGCCGCGCCGTGCCGCAGCCGGTCCGTGCCTTCTTCGAGAAACAAGACAGAGGCTATGACGTCGTCCAGCTCATCCTCGACCGTCTTGACGAGCGCATCCAATACCGCCGAGAGCGGCTGGCCGCGGGCGATCATCTCGAGAAGACGCGCATGGCCATGCCGGCGGTCGTCCTGGCGCCTGCGCTCGGTAATGTCGCGTGAAATGCCGACCAGGCCAACGATCTGGCCGTGACTATCGCGCAACGGCATTTTCGAGGTGGACAGCCAAAGCACGCGGCCGTCGCCGAGCTTGATGCGCTCCTCGCGACCATCGACTGCCACGCCGGTAGACATGATCTCCTGTTCGACGAGAAACAATTCGCGGGCGGTTTCATGATCGAGAATGTCGAAATCCGTCTGACCGATCAGGTCGAAGCCCTTGTGCAGCTTGCTGCTGCGGCCGGCTGCGGCATTGGCAAAGACAAAACGGCCGCGACGATCCTTCACATAAATGAAATCCGGGAGCTGATCGAGAAGGGTACGGGTTTCGAGCTCGCGCGTGACCAGGGCAATATCGAGATCGATATCGCCGTCGGCGGAGACGCGCAGGAGGCGGCTGCAGATCTCGTCGAGCGGATCGCGGACAAGCACCAGGGGCATGCTATGCGACATGGGGCCCACCATCCGAGTGCCTCCTCTTTATTTTCGACAGAAAATATGCGGGAACCCGCCACCCGACTGCCTTACAGCATGGCGGAGAATTCCTTATCGTTGCTTAAGATCATCGTGAAATTGCCATGCTTGAAGCTTCCACAGAAGCCTTTTTTACTCAGTCGTCCAAATCTTTTAGAGTAGTCACAATATAAAGGATCGGTATGGAAAATGCTTTATTGACGCCACGGAGACGGGTTGGATGATTTCGAGACGGACGGCATTCACGATGATCGCGGGTACGGCAGTGGCCGGGACCATGCCTCGGCCTGTTCTCTCTGCTCCGCAGGGCTCTTCCACGGTCGATCTGCGCGGTTCGATCGATGCCGGCGCGCACGGCGTCACTCCTGACGGCGGCGACAAGCAGAGCCGCAAGCTCGCAGAGATCATCGCCAAGGCGGCCCGTCAGAACATGCCGGTCTTCCTGCCGCCCGGAACCTACCCGGTCTCCAATCTCGACCTGCCTGAAGGCACCCGCATCACCGGCGTGCCCGGAGCCTCCCGGCTCGTCTATTCCGGCGACGGGCGGTTGCTGAGGGCAGACGGCGTGCGCCGCATCGCGCTTTCCAATATCGTCATCGACGGAGCGAACCGCCGGCTCGACGACCAGAGCCCGGCGCTCGTCCATATGCGTGGTGTCAGCGAGATCGTCATCGACAATTGCGAGATCCTTGGCGCAGGCAAGACGGCCGTCCAACTCGAACGTTCAGGCGGGCGGATCGAGCGGAGCCGCATTTCCGGAGCCGCCGAATACGGTCTCTATGCCGTTGAGAGCACGGGGCTTTCGGTCACCGGCAATACGGTCTTCGACTGCGGCAATGGCGGCATCCTCATCCACCGCTGGAGCAAGGGCGCCGACGGCACGATCGTTTCGGGCAACCGCATCTCCCGGATCGGCGCCACCAATGGCGGCACCGGCCAGTACGGCAATGCGATCAACCTGTTCCGGGCCGACAACGTGATGGTGACCGGCAACCAGATCTCGCAATCGGCCTTTTCGGCAGTCCGCGCCAACAGCGCCTCGAACGCCCAGATCGCCGGCAATACCTGCCTCGCGTCGGGCGAAACGGCGATCTACGCGGAGTTCGCCTTCGAAGGCGCGATGGTTTCGGGCAATATCGTCGATGGTGCTGCGAACGGCATTTCGGTCGTCAATTTCAACGAGGGCGGCCGGCTGGCGACGGTCGCCAACAATATCGTCCGCAACCTCAAACCAGCCGGACCCTATGTGCTCGACGAAGCGATCTTCGGTGTCGGCATCAGCGTCGAGGCGGATACGGCAGTGACCGGCAACGTCATCGAGAATGTGCCGCTCTGGGGCATGGCGCTCGGTTTTGGACCGTATCTGCGCAACGTACTCGCCAGCAACAATATCGTCAGGCAAGCGAAGGTCGGCTGCGCGGTAACGGTGGTCGAGGGGCCGGCAGCGCGCTGATTTCCGGCAACCTGTTCGAGGCGGTGAAGGACGGTGCGGTGATCGGTTATCGCTGGAAGGCGCCGTCCACGGCAGAACTTGTTCGCGGCGACGGGCAGGCCCAGGGGTTCAAGCATCTGACGATAGAGAACAACCGGATCGTTTAATCGAGATCGTCCGGAGCATCCCCGAATTCGACATTGCGGCCGCGATGGAAGATGCGGGCGATGAAGACAACATCCTCATGGACAAAGAAGGCGACCGTCGCCTTGTACCGGTAGCCTACGAGGCGAAGGCCCGGTCTTATGTCTTCGCGTAGCGTACCCCGCCTGGGGAAGGTTGAAAAACCAAGGCAATAGGCTTGGATCTTGCCTACATAAGCACGGGCTTGTGGCACACCCATTTCAGGGGCCAGATAAACCAGGAGTTCTTCGAGATCGTCGCTGGCCCTCCGTCCAAAAACGACCTTGTGGCTCATCTCCTGTTCTGCTTTTCGAGAAGCGAGGCCATCCTGGCATCAAGGCGCGAGCGGACATCTTCGCCCGAAAGCGCCTGTTCAGGGTTTGCCTTGAGTTCGTCGTAAGCCGGAGCCACTTCCTCCACCAGCCATTTCTCGATCGCCGCGTCGCGGGCAAGCAGCGTGCGCAGGCCGTCGCGGATGACTTCGCTTTCGGTGGCATATTCGCCGGAAGCGACCTTGGCCTTGACCATCTGCGCCATTTCGAGCGGTAGTGTGATGCTGAGCGACTGGGTGGTGCGCATGATCGGCTCCTTTCAGAGATCGGACACGATTAAATCCTATCGAAAACTTTCATCCCCGTCCAACGCGGATTGATCTTCCGTTTTGTGCGCCCTGCCACTAGCTTGCGCTCGCGTTTCTGGAGGGACTCTAATGCTGAAAATCTATGGTGTTTATCGCTCGCGCGCCACGCGCCCGCTCTGGCTTATCGAGGAACTGGGTATTCCTTTCGAACTTGTTCCGGTCATTCAAGCCTACCGCCTGAAGGAGCCGATGGTGGCCGGCGCACCGATCAATACGCTGTCTCCGGAATTCCTGGCGATCAACCCGATGGGTTCCGTGCCATCGATGGACGATGAGGGCTTCGTGCTGCACGAATCGCTTGCCATCACGCTTTATCTCGCCCGCAAATACGGCGGCGATATCAGCCCGAGGGACATCGCCGAGGAAGCGCAGATGGTGCAGTGGTCGCTGTTCGGCGCGACCAGCATCGAGACCCCGGCGCTGAAGATTTCCGCCACGATCGCGGGCGGCAAGCAGGACAGCGAGGAAGGCAAGACGGATATCGAGGTATCGGCGCGCCTGTTGAAGCGGCCTTTCGATGTGCTCGAAAAGCACCTTTCCAAGAACAGCCACATGGTCGATGGCCGGTTCACGGTGGCGGATATCAATGTCGCGGAAGTCGTGCGTTACGCCCAAGGCTACGCGCCGCTATTCGATAGCCGCCCTGCCCTGAAGGCCTGGATCGAGGCCGCCCAGGCTCGCCCCGGCTTCAAGGCGATGTGGGACAAGCGGACCGCCGAACCGGCGTAACGCCTCACCCAAGGCTTTCCGGGAGCGGCGGCAGCTCCGTCTTCAGCCAGTCCCGGAAAGCCCTCACCTTCGCCGGCGCCCGAGCGCCGGCGCGGGTCACGAGATAATGCCCCATGCCGGTATGGGCCCGGATCGAAAACGGCTCGACCAGCCGCCCCTGTTCCAGCGCGTAGGTGGCAAGCGTATGCCAGGCGAGCATCACGCCTTGGCCCGCAATCGTCGCATCGAGGCAGAGCGAAGCGTCGTTGAAGACATGGCGCGTCGCCATGCCGGCGCCGGACAATCCCGCCTCGTTCAGCCAGATCTCCCAGGAGAACATCGAAGGGCCATCGATGATCGCCGGCAGTTTCAGGATGTCCTTCGGCTCCTTCAGTTTTTCTGCAAGCGCCGGTGAGCAGACCGGAAACACCGTCTGCTCGATCAACAGTTCGGCATCGACGCCCGGCCATGTACCCGGACCGACGCGGATGCCGAGGTCGATATCATCGATGCCGAGATCGGCGAGCCTGGTCGTCGCGTCCATGCGCAGCCGGATTTCCGGATGGAGCCTCGAGAACCGGTCGAGCCGATGGACGAGGAACCGTGCCGCAAAGACAGGTGCGACGGAAATGGTCAGCAGCGCATCGTCCTGCCGCCGGCCGATCGCCACGGCTTCGGACAGTGCGTGAAATCCTTCAGTCAATCGCGCCAGCATCGGACGGGCGGCATCGACCGGCATCATGCCCTTGGGCAGGCGCTGAAAGACCGGATGGCCAAGCTGGGCCTCGGCCTTGATGACCTGCTGGCTGACGGCGCCGACCGAGACGCCGAGCTCCTCCGCCGCCGCCTGCAGAGAGCCGAGGCGACCGACCGCTTCCAGCGCCCGCAAGCCGTTAAGGTGCACGAGATTGAGATTACTCATATAGATTTTCTATAGTCAGACACTCGAGAACTCAATTGAAAACAGGCGTGACAGAGCCGATATTGCCTCTGCAAATGGTAACAAATTTGCGAGGTGACGATCATGGGACCGCTGAAGATTTTCTTGAGCCTGAAAGCCTGGTTGGAAACGACCGAAACATTGGCGGACATCCAATCCAACGACCCGTTCCGCCACCCCGACATTCGCTCGATGGACCTGCGGCAGCTCGCCGATCTGCCCTTCCCGCGCCCCTTTCACGCGGACACGAACCGCAACACGGCGCCCCTCGCGAAATGCGCCTGACGGCCCTATGATCCGTGTCCCGAAAGGGCGGATCGGATGTCTGACGTGAATTCCATATTCGAGCGGCTAAAACTGCTCGCGGCCCAGGCGGGGCTGCCGGAGGTGGAGCAATCAACCCACTACGGTACGCCGGCATTGAAGGTGGGCGGCAAGGCCTTCGTCTCGATCAAGAATGACGAGACGATCGTGCTCTCGATCCCGATCGACGAAAAGGAGCGGCTGATCGAGATGGCGCCCGAAATCTACTTCCAGAGCGACCATTACCGCGGCTGGCCGTCGCTGCCGGTCAGGATCGACACGATCGGAGACGAAGAACTGATGGGGCGGCATGGCGCTTTCGGGCACCGAAGAAGCTTGCCGCCACCTATCAAGGTTAGGGGTGAGGGTCAGGCGGCGGTGGCCGCGGCCTGTTCCGCTATGGCGCGCTGCACAGCCGGCCGCTGCCTCATCCGCTCGTAATGGGCGGCCACCTTCGGGAAATCGGCGCGGTCGAGCTTCATGTTCGCGAGCCAGTCGGTCATCAGGTAAAGATAGGCGTCGGCGACCGAGTAGGTTTCGCCCAGCACATAGGGGCCTTCCAGCAACGAATCCTCGATCACCTGGAAGCAGTCGTGAAAGACCTTTGGCGCCTTGGCGATCATGTCGTCGAAGGATGACTGGTTGTCCGCCCAGCGATAACCGCGGCGCCAATGGGCGTAGGCGACATGCACCGTCGAGGCGATATAGGCGTTGAACGCCTGCATCTTGCCGAACAGGAACGGATCGTCGAGCGGTGCAAGCTTCGCCTCGGGCGCCGATTGGGCGATGAAGGCGAGGATCGCGACGGACTCGGTGATGATGCCTCTGCCCGTCGCAAGCGCCGGCACGCGGCCCTTCGGATTGATCTTCAGATAGGCTTCCGACTGCTGTTCCTTGTCGGCGAACTTCACCCACTTGATCTCATAGGGAAGACCGGATTCGGCAAGCGCGATATGGCTGGCCAGCGAACAGGCATTGGGCGAAAAGAAAAGCGTATACATGAAAATCCTCCGTTGAGCGGCGTGGTTCTAACACGGTTTTCCGAAGCTAGAAGCCTCAAACCGCCGATCAACCGACGCTTGGCACGTCCTCCAGCCGATACCAGACCGGAATGCCGCGCTCGTTGGCGATCCGCACATCGTTGTCGGCGCCCTTGGAGGCACCCGGCAGGCGCAGCACGCCTTCGCAGAGCTGCAGTAGGCGTCCTGCGACCGGGTGAAAGATCTCCTCGTAGAGATCGTCGCCCACGTGCTTTCCGCCGGCGGCTTGCCAGACCGGCAGCGCCACCCACTCGCCGATCATCGGCACATGGCCGGCCTTGAACAGCGCGTGCGACGGCGCTTCGAGCCGCTTCAGGTTCTCGGCCATCTTCTGAGGGTCGTCATTGGTGCCCGAACGATAAGGGCCTGCAATCAAGATCAACATCTTCGTTTCTCCAAACTTGTCCGCATCCATCGCGAAACTGCACGAATATGCTTGATATGCTTTACAATATCGGCAATATCAGGCATGATTGCGCTTATTCATGCAATTTCGTGCAGAGTCAAGACCTATGCTGACAAGCCAACGCAAGAGCCTCATCCTCGACATGCTGCGCCGGGAGGGGCAGGTCGTCGCCAAACGGGCGGCGGAAGAATTTTCACTGTCGGAAGACACGATCCGGCGGGATCTTCGGGAGATGGCGGCCGAGGGCCTGCTCAGGCGCGTCCATGGCGGGGCGATGCCAATCTCGCCGGACCTGCCGGATTTTCCGCCCGGCGGGCGGTGTCATCGGATGTGAAGCAGCGGCTTGGCGCGAAGGCGGCCGGGATGGT
Source organism: Neorhizobium sp. EC2-8 (assembly GCA_045291535.1). GTDB lineage: Bacteria > Pseudomonadota > Alphaproteobacteria > Rhizobiales > Rhizobiaceae > Neorhizobium. Next base: position 2,069,905 of record CP147996.1, read on the forward strand.
GCGGGAGGGGCAGACGATCTTTCTCGATGGCGGCACATCGACCGCCGAGATCGCCCGCGCCCTGCCCCGCGACTTCGCCTTCACCGTCGCGACCCACAGCCCGACGATCGCCGCAGAACTCGAACACCATCCGACAGCGGAGGTAATCCTGATTGGCGGCAGGCTCTACAAACATTCGATGGTGGCGACCGGTGCTGCGGCGATGGCGCAGATCGCGTTGATGCGGCCGGACATCTTCTTCCTCGGCGTCACCGCCGCCCACCCGGTGCGCGGGCTCTCGACCGGCGATTTCGAGGAGGCGGCGATCAAACGGCATATCGCGGCATGTTCGGCGGAAACGATCACGCTGGTCACGGCGGAGAAGCTGGATGCGGTCTCGCCGCATGTGATCATGCCGGTTTCCGGGTTATCGGGGATGATCGTGCCGGAGGGGATCCATGAGGGGCAGCTAGCGCCTTATCGAGCGATGAAGATTCGTGTGACCGAGGCTTAGCTCGGCCACAGAAATCAGACGTCGCTAAGTGCAAGTGACGCCCCTCAGGCGTCGTCGTCTCCTCGCGGACAAGGGATACGATGCCCGATAGCATCCGTCAGGAGCTCCTTTTTCCATGGCACTGGATTATCGCCCACGCCTTGTCTGACTGCGTGGATGAGCCGACATTGGGCACGCCTTGCATGTCCGCAGACATGTACGTGATGCATAAGCTCCCGCTTCAGGCACGCGTTGCAGCCCGTCGCGAGCCTTCGTATTCTCGGGCAGCTTCACCTCATCGGCGAGTCCGAGTGCCATGAGAGCCTGGATGAAGGTCCAGCCGAGGTCGATCTGGCCATCTTCCAGGCCGAGGCGTGCGGATTGTGGGAAAGCGTGGTGATTGCCATGGAAGGCTTCGCCAAATGTGATCAGCCCGTAGGCGGGCAAATTGTAACCCTGGACCGCAACGTCCTTGACGCTCCAACCCTGGTGGCCACGGCGATGAGCGAAGTGGCCGATCAGCCAATGGCCGGTAAGCGAGACAGAGACGCGTACCGCGATCCCCCATACCACCCAACTCCAGCCGCCTATGGCGAAGAAGAGTACGGCCCATGGCAACTGTTGCGCCATCCACGTTCGTTCGAGGAATTGGTAGAACCGGTCCCGGCGCACGGACTTCTCGATGACGAAGGTGGGTGGATGTTGCAGTTTCACCGCACAATGCATCTGCCACCAGGCATCGACGAGGAACGAGCGGCGATGGGCATGTAGCGGGTGGCAATCGCGCTGACGCTGTGCCCAGTCGCGGATGTCATGTGCATAGATCATGCCGAACGGCCCGGCCATGCCCACCAGCGTGCCCAGATAGACAAGAATGTATTCCACCGCCTTGCTGGTGTGAAACGAGCGATGAATGAGCAGGCGATGCATGCCGACCGAATGACCGGCGCAGATGGTGATCGCCGTGGAGACCACGAAGAGTGCTAAGGCGTCCCAGCTGAAAATCAGCGGGCCGAGAGCCAACGCAATCAAAGTCATTACGCCGGTCCAGATCGATTTCTCCGGCACCCAAACCACTTCGCCATCGGTAGCGCTGCTTCTAGGAGCGGAAATCATGCGTTCGGTAGAAAGGGTCTGCTTCGCTACAGTAGACATTGCCAAATCCAGGCTTTGCGTCGCCCACGCCTTGCAAAACCGCAGACGGAAAGATATTTAGTTAATGAGCTAAATACTTATTCCTTAATTTAGGCATTTAGGCAATGGCCTAAATGGTGATGTTTCGAGGTTGGACGTGGTGGAGCAGAAGTCGAACGAGCCGATGGAAGAAGCGTTGAACTCGAATGGCTCGTTACAGAGCGTCTTCGAAGCACTAGCCTCAGCGCCGCGCCGGCGCATCCTGGCCTATCTGGCACATACGTCGCTGACGGCGGGGAGATCGCGTCGCGCTTCGACATGTCTAAGCCCTCGATCTCCCAGCATCTCGGCGTGCTGGAGAATGCCGGCCTGATCGCCAAAAAGCGACAAGGCCAGTTCATCCACTATTCGATCGTGCCCAACAATCTCGCCAACACGCTGAACGGCTTCATGCAGGACGTCTGCCCGGTCGCCCGCCCAATCAAGAGGGAAAGCCGAGAGATCGCAGATGCAAAGATCGGGCCAGTGGAAGGAAGCGAGTAGCGCTGGCGCGTTTTTCCAGGATAAAAGCGGATCCGGGAACTCCGAAGCTCGGCGAAGCTGAGGAGCATTGATGCCGACTGGAGCGACCTGACCGATCTCAAGCAAACAGCGCGTCGGTCACCCTCACATCACCCACATGGATGCCGTTCCAGTTCTTCATCGGCTTGTTGGCCATCGCCATCAGCTTTGTGTGCACCTCACCGCCCTTTTCGAAATAGCGGGCGATGAGGGCGAAGATCATCGCTTCGGCGGCGCGGGTGGTGCCGTCCTCGCATTTCACCGCCATGGCGATGCCCTGGTCCGGGAGAGCGGCGATGAAGACGCCTTCGGCGCCGGTCTTGGCAAAGATCCGGCCGGGGGCGACTTCCATAAGCTTCGTGCAGGCGCGGTTGGTGCCGGCGACGTAAAAGGGCTCGGCCATGCACGCATTCATCAGCCGGCGCGAGGCTTTGGCGCGCTCGGCGGACAGGGTGTTGCCGGTCACCATTTTTGCGAAGCCGTGGGCAAGGCCTTTCAGCGGCACCGCGTAAGTCGGGATCGAGCAGCCGTCGGTGCCGCAATTCTGGTGGCCGATGATGGCGCCGGTCAGCACTTCCATCGTGCCGCGGATTTCGGCCTGCAGCGGGTGGTCGTAATCGACGTAACCCTTCACATCCATGCCCATGTGCACGCAGGTGCAGACGAAGCCGGAATGTTTGCCGGAGCAATTGTTGTGAAGTGCTGTCGGCGCCTCGATGGTGCGGGCCTGGTGGATCAGCACTGCCTGTTCCGAGGCCCAATGGGCGCCGCATTCTAGCGCGCTGTCGTCGCGTCCGGCCTTGCTCAGCATCGAGGCGGCCATCGCCACATGGGCGTCCTCGCCGGAATGGGAGGCGCAGGCAAAGGCGAGCTCCTTGTTGCCGAAGCCATAGGCATCGGCAGCGCCACTTTCGATCAGCGGCAGCGCCTGCATGGCCTTGCTGGCGGAGCGGGGAAAACATGCGCCTCCGCCTCGCCGAACGAGAACAGCACCTTGCCATCACCATCCACCACGGCACCGAGCCCACGATGCCGGCTTTCGACCAGGTTGCCTCTAGTGACTTCGACGGTAACGGGGTTTTGCATGGTCTGTCCTGAAATTGCCGGTTTCAATAGTGCCTATCAGCGTGCGCATATCACAGGCTCTTAAACGAGTCCGGCGGGATTTTCATGGGGGACCCAAATGAAATCGGTTAAGCGGTTGTTTCTGGCCATCTTCATTATCTACCTGCTGCCGACCTTCGCGTCGGCGGGGCTGTGGGCGATCAAGGACCGGCCCTCCCGCTGGAGCGATGCGCGTTGGTCGTCGGCTGGCATTCTGCCAAAGCCGGAGGAAAGCGAGGACGCGGCAATCTACGTGTTCTCGGCGATGACAGGAGGCCTGAAGGGGGCGGTCGCGAGCCATGCCTGGATCGTCTTCAAGGAAAAGGGCGCCAAAACCTATACACGTTATGACAAGGTGGGTTGGGGCAATCCGATCCGCCGCAACGGCTATTCGCCTGACGCCTACTGGTATTCCAACACGCCGCAAATCGTTACCTCGGTCACCGGTTCGAAGGCGGAACTGCTGATCCCCAAGCTCGAAGGCGCGATCGCCGCCTATCCTTACGCCGAACCAGGCGGCTATACGATCTGGCCGGGGCCGAATTCCAACACGTTCGTCGCCTATGTGCTGCGCACCGTGCCCGAACTCGGCGCCGTGCTGCCGCCGCATGCCGTGGGGCGCGATTACCTGCCGGACGGGGAATTCATCCATGTGGACGACGACTGGCGCGATATACATCTGACGCTGCGTGGCCTTGTCGGTATTTCTGCCGGCCTGCGCAGCGGGTTCGAGGTGCATTTTCTGGGGCTGGTCGCGGGCCTCGATTTCGTCAATCCCGGCATCAAGGTTCCGGCGCTCGGACGGATCGGTATTTAAAATGGCAGCTATGCGCAAAATGCAAAACGCCCGCGGATGCGGGCGTTCGACATAAGTTCATGTCAGATGGCGATCAGAAGCCGACTGCCTGGCGCGCAACGCGGCGGATATCGCCCTGGGCAATGCCGAGATCGTTGAGTTCGCGCGGTGTCATACGGCCCAGTTCGGCAACCGTCTGACGGTACTTGCGCCAATTGTTAAGAGTGCGTGCGACGTTCATGATGGTTCCCCTTTCCTGGGATTTTCGAAGCCCAGCTGCCAGTTCTTGGCGCTCTCGTTTGCTTCGATGAGACTTATATAAGCTCATCAAACGTGCACTAAAAGCGCCCGCTTGGCAGGCCACCTATGCGACAGGCGCATGGGTCTTTCTCATATTAGAAATAATGAAAAATGAAGAGCCACCAGCCCTGAAAATGAAGGCCAGAAATGGAAAAGGGCCGCTCGAGGCGACCCTTCCATGAGTTTGGTCCGGTTGAACGAACCCGGGGCGCTTCACAGCGGCCCGAAAGAAGATGAAGTTCAGGCCGAGGGTTGCCCCGTCAAGACCGCCACCTTTCCATTGCCCGTTACGCAGACCGAAATCTCATTAGACATTGGATCACCTTCCTTTCACTACGTTGACGATGATGAAAAGGTAGGGGCCAAAGCCCTGTTCTGCAAGCCACGTTATATAAACGATTGCGTATTTAATTGAGTTGCGAGGGCGACCTTCCACCCCTAGAATTCGCCAGCTTCAATCGAAAATCGATTCCTCCCTCAGCTCAACGTCACCACGATCTTGCCGATATGGCTGCTGGTTTCCATCAGCTTGTGGGCCTCCACGACCTCTGCGAAGGGCAGCACCGAGTGGATGACCGGGGCGACGGTGCCGTCTTCCAGGAGCGGCCAGACCTGGCCCAGGAGATCGTCGCGGATGGCGCGTTTTTCGTCTGCGGTGCGCGGGCGCATGGCCGAGCCGGTGACCGTCAGGCGCTTGACCATGATCGGCGTGAGGTTGACCTTTTCAGCCACGTTGCCGCCGAGGAAGGCGATGATCGACAGGCAGCCATCCTTGGCGAGAACGGAGAGGTTCTTGTCGAGATAGGCGGCGCCGATCATGTCGAGCACGACATCGACGCCCCGGCCGCCGGTTTCCGCCTTGATGACCTCGGCAAAGTCTTCGGTCTTGTAGTCGATGCCCCTGGCGGCGCCGAGCTTTTCGCAGGCTTCGCATTTTTCCCTGGAGCCCGCCGTCGCGTAGATCGTCGCACCAAAGGCCTTGGCGAGCTGGATGGCGGTGGTGCCGATGCCGCTGGTGCCGCCGTGGATCAGTACGCTTTCGCCTTCCGTCAGGCCCGCCATCTGGAAGAGATTGGCCCAGACGGTGAAGAAAGTCTCCGGAATGGCCGCGGCCTTGACCGCATCGAAACCCTTCGGCCAGGGCAGCGCCTGCCCGGCGGGCACCGCGCAATACTCCGCATAACCGCCGCCGTTCGCAAGCGCACAGACCTTGTCGCCGAGCTTGAAGTCGCTGACGCCTTCCCCGAGCGCCACCACTTCGCCTGCTATCTCCAGGCCGAGGATCGGGCTTGCATCCTTGGGCGGCGGATAGGCGCCCTTGCGCTGCTGCACGTCCGGGCGGTTGATGCCCGCCGCCTCCACCTTGACCAGGATTTCGCCCGCCCGCACCGCCGGCAGCGGGCCGCTCGCGATGGTCATCACCTCCGGTTCTCCGAAGGACGGCAGATCGATGAAACGCATTTCGGTGGGAAGCGACATGGCGGACTCTCCTCTCAGAACCAGCCATCGACTTGCGGCCGGCGTCGGGCACTGACTTAGGACAGTCCCCGGCGGATAGGAAGGCGGCGTTCCGCCGCCTAGGTCATTTTGTCTCGCCGAAACTCGCGAAGACGAGGCCGCCTTCGCTTTCCTTCGCGTCAGCCTTGACCGCCGCGATTTCCGAGCCGATGCGACCGACGTCGTCGAGCAGCAGGCCCTGCGGCAGTTCGAGTACGCCGATCGAGCAGCGCAGCAGCGGGAAATCCCGCTCAGTGCCGGAGCGGTCGTGGCCGCGGATCTTGCCGGCGGCACGTTCTTCCGGGAGTACAGCTCAACGACATCGTCGTGGAAATCGGAAAGAAGGCGTCCGAGGATTTCGTTCAATTCGTCGCGCGTCCAGTCGCGCACCCCGATGAAGAAGTCGTCGCCGCCGACATGGCCGAGGAAATCGCCATCGGAGAAGAAATAACGCTTCATCAGGGCAGCGAAGAGCGAGATCGCGTGGTCGCCCATCTGAAAGCCGTAGTGATCGTTGAACGGCTTGAAGTTGTCGAAGTCGCAATAGCAGAAGAAACGGGTCTCGTCGTCGTCGCGTCCGGTTTCCTGCATGAAGTCGCGGATGGCCCGGTTGCCCGGCAGGCCGGTCAGCGGGTTCTGATCCTGGGCGATCTTCAGCTGCTTTTCGTTGATGACCTTGATCAGCGAGGCCGCCGACACCACGCCGGCATACCGCATGTTTTCGGTCAGGATGACGCAGGCGCTGTTTTCCATATTGGCGAACAGGCTCATCAGGCTCCTCGGCTTCCGCATCGAGACCGACGATCGGGGCGCGGTCCACGAAATGCGAGATCGAGCGCTCGTAGACCTTGTTCTTCAGGAGATCGCGGCCAAAGGGCTGATAGATATATTCCTTGAGGTGGTATTCGTTGATGACGCCGCGCGGCTCGCCATTGGCGTTCAGCACCGGGAAAAAGGCCTGGCGCGGATTGCGGCGAAACAGTTCGAAGATGCTGTCGATGCTCTGGTTTTCGTAGACGGTCGGCAGATGCTCTATCTGCTTGCGGATGAGGATCTCGTCGAGTGACTGGCTGGAGCGGCGGGTACGACCGATATCGGCAAGATAGGGGAAGGACGGCTGCAGCTCGGAGATGAAGGTCGTCGGCCGGGCGATGAACCAGCCCTGGACGAGATCGACCCCATATTCGCGGCAGGCGAGGAATTCCGCTTCCGTCTCGATTCCCTCGGCGATGACGCGGATGCCGAGCACGTGGGCCATACTGACGATGTTCTTGACCAGGTGGCGCTTGCGCGGGTTCTCGTCCATGCCGGCGACGAAATGGCGGTCGATCTTCAGGTAATCGACCGGATAATCGCAGAGCAGCTTCATCTCGCCATGGCCGACGCCAAAGTCGTCGATCGCCAGCTTGAAGCCTTCTTTGCGCATCTGGGTGACCAGATCGGCGAACTCCGGCACGCTGGTATTGTCGAAACGCTCTGAGAATTCGAAGCAGACGGATGATGGGGCGATATTGGCCTTGCGCAGGTGCTGCACGACCTTTTCGAGGAAATAGTGGCCATGGCGGATGAGCCGCACATCGAGATTGAGGAACAGTGTCTGGGATGAAAAATCCGGCAGGCTTGCGAATTTCGCAAGAGCGCGGGTCGACATCATCTGTTCGAGCGCCAGAAGCTGGCCGGTATCCTGAGCTTCGTCGAGGAGTGCAATCGGGGACGAGAAGCCGATCCGCTCCTGGCCGCGCAGCAGAGATTCGTAACCGAAGACCGAACCGGTGCCGACCTCGACGATCGGCTGGAAGGCGTTTTCGAGAACCAGCTTCGCAAGGGTGACCAGCTGATCGCTCGCATATCGACGGAAAACGCCCGGTTCCAAGATGGCCGCAGACGACATCACTCACTACTCCACTGCGCAATGGCCTAAAACACGCCTAAAACACGAATGTCAGGTTCCCGGAAATTGGTCAAAAATACCTTTCGCGAACATGAAGGTTGGATGAAAGTTTTATGACGAGAAAAGGCATTTTTAGACAATATTTGAGAGACTTAGCGGCAACTTTGACGTGCTTCAGGCCTTGGCCGCAAGCGCCACCGCGATCAAGGCCCAGCCCTGCATCGTCAGGTCGATTGCCAGGAACAGGCCGAGGATCCAGAGGCTGTTGACCGGCCAGCCGAACGCGATGACGAGGCCCGCAAGCGTGGTTATGACGCCGCCGAAAATCACCCAGCCGGACCCGCGCATCGGCCGCATTCTGAAGCCAACCCACATGCGGAAGATGCCGGCGACGATCAGCGCCACCGCCATGAAGAAGGTGACGATGACCGCGGTCAGCGCCGGATTCCAGAAGGCGAGCAGGCCGGCAATGGTGTAAAGGATGCCGCTCGCCGCCCAGAACAGGATATGGTCCCAGCCCTTCACCTGGAAGGCGTGGACGAGATAGGCAACGCCACCGACCAGCATCATCATGCCGATGTAGAAGACCGAGGCGACCGTCGCCACGAAGAGATTGGCGAGCGCGATGAAACCGAAGATCAGCAGCAGAATGCCAAGGGCGAGAAACCAGCCCCACTTGTCGCGAACCGTCGAAACCGACGGCGCATCCAGACCGAACGTCATGGCCAACCCCTTTTGCCAAAACCTCACCCGAACCTAACGGAGAGGATGTGGAGCGGGCTTGATCCGGGTCAATGGCGCGGATCAGGCAGCGTCGTGGAGTGGACGGGCGCGCTCAATACGCTCGAGTTCCCTGGGATCATGCATGGCCGCCCAGAGATCGTTGCGCCGCTGGATATTCAGCCAGAAATCCGGACTATTGCCGAATACCCGCGCCAGGATGAGCGCGGTCGGGGCGGTCACGCTCCGGCGGTCATTGCAGAGCCTCGTTGACGTGTTTGCGCTGCACTCCCATGGCTTCCGCCAATGCTGACTGAGTGAGGCTCATCGGCTCCATGAATTCTTCGACGAGGATTTCGCCAACTGTTATAGGTTTACGCTTGGTCGTCAACATATCGTACCTCACCTATAGCTATGGTCGTCGAGATAGAGGTCGCGGGCTTCCCCTTGGCTCCGTCCCAACGGAATATCAGCCGCCATTGCCTGTTAATCCGTATCGAGCAGAAGCCGTCGAGATTCCCCTCAGCTTTTCGAAATGATTGCTCGGCGGCACGCGCAAATCCTGATCCGTCATTGAGTCATCAATCATCTGAAGTTTGCGAAACAATCGGTTTTCTATGTCGGAAGGAATTTTCTTCGAGTGGCTGTCCTCGACGAAAAAGTCATGAAGCCACTCGTCTCGAAAGCTGATGATCATCAGTCGCCCCTGGATGAACCTATGTACCACTCTTCGGTACAAACGTCAACGGCGCGCTTTTGGGACAGGAAGGTTCGCAATCGCTTCTTGATTGCCAAGGCGATCAAAAATAACTCACTCTGGAGACCATGCCGCCTGCAAGGAAGACACCTGCCATGACCAAGCCCAACATCCTCATCGTCATGGTCGATCAGCTGAACGGAACGCTGTTTCCGGACGGGCCGGCGGAGTGGCTGCACGCGCCGAACCTCAAGGCGCTGGCCGCACGCAGTGCCCGGTTCGTCAACAATTATACGTCCTCACCGCTCTGTGCGCCGGCGCGGGCGTCGTTCATGGCAGGCCAGCTGCCGAGCCGGACGCAGGTCTATGACAATGCCGCGGAATATGTCTCGTCGATCCCGACGTTCGCGCATCACCTGCGCCGCGCCGGTTATTACACGGCGCTGTCGGGAAAGATGCATTTCGTCGGCCCGGACCAGCTGCACGGGTTCGAGGACCGGCTGACGACCGATATCTATCCCGCCGATTTCGGCTGGACGCCGGATTACCGCAAGCCGGGCGAGCGGATCGACTGGTGGTATCACAATCTCGGTTCGGTGACCGGCGCGGGCGTGGCCGAGATCACCAACCAGATGGAATATGACGACGAGGTCGCTTTCCTCGCCAATCAGAAGCTTTATCATCTTGCCCGCGAGCGTGACGATTCCGAGCGGCGGCCCTGGGCGCTTACCGTCTCCTTCACCCATCCGCACGACCCCTATGTGGCGCGGAAAAAGTTCTGGGATCTCTACGAGGATTGCGAGCACCTGCTGCCGGAGGTGGGGCCGATCCCGCTCGAAAACCAGGACCCGCATTCGAAGCGGATCATCTTTTCCTGCGACTACCAGAATTTCGACGTGACGGAAGAGAACGTCCGTCGTTCGCGCCGAGCCTATTTCGCCAATATCTCCTATATCGACGAAAAGGTCGGCGAGCCTGATCGACACGCTGACCCGGACGAGGATGCTGGACGACACGATCATCCTGTTCTGCTCCGACCATGGCGACATGCTCGGCGAGCGCGGGCTGTGGTTCAAGATGAACTTCTTCGAGGGTTCGGCCCGCGTGCCGCTGATGATCGCAGGACCCGGCGTTCCCGCCGCCCTGCACAAGGCTCCGGTATCCAATCTAGACGTCACCCCGACCCTTTGCGATCTTGCCGGCATCTCGATGGGCGAGATCAAGCCCTGGACGGACGGCGAGAGCCTGAAGCCGATGACGGAAGGCGCCGCCCGCACCAGCCCGGTGCTGATGGAATATGCCGCCGAAGGATCCTATGCGCCGCTCGTCGCCATCCGCGAAGGCAAATGGAAATATACTCATTGTCTGCTCGATCCGGACCAGCTGTTCGACCTGGAAAGCGACCCAAAGGAGCTCAACAACCTTGCCGCCGATCCGGACTTTGCCGAAGTCGTCGCTTTGTTCCGGCGCAAGCGGGAGGAACGATGGGATATGGGCGCATTCGACGCCGCCGTGCGCGAAAGCCAGGCGCGGCGCTGGGTGGTCTACGAGGCTTTGCGTAATGGCGCCTATTATCCCTGGGACCACCAGCCCTTGCAGAAAGCATCCGAGCGCTACATGCGCAACCACATGAACCTCGACAATCTCGAGGAGTCCAAACGCTACCCACGCGGAGAATGAGATGAAAGCCCAGCCGAAAGTTCAACCCCTGGCAGCCATTTCATCGACGGCGAATATGTCGAGGATACCGACGGCACCGTCATCGAGAGCCTGTATCCCGCGACCGGCGAGGTGATCGCCCGGCTGCATGCGGCAACGCCGGCGATCGTCGAAAAGGCGATCGCTGCCGCGAAACGCGCCCAGCCGGCATGGGCGGCGATGAGCCCTACCGCCCGCGGCCGCATCCTCAAACGCGCCGCCGACATCATGCGCGAGCGCAACCGCGAGCTTTCCGAACTGGAGACGCTCGATACCGGCAAGCCGATCCAGGAAACCATCGTCGCCGACCCGACATCGGGTGCCGACAGCTTCGAATTCTTCGGGGGTATCGCAGCGGCAGGACTCAACGGAAGCTACATCCCGCTGGGGCAGGACTTTGCCTATACGAAACGGGTGCCTTTGGGCGTCTGCGTCGGCATCGGCGCCTGGAACTATCCGCAGCAGATCGCCTGCTGGAAGGGCGCGCCGGCGCTGATCTGCGGCAATGCCATGGTCTTCAAGCCGTCCGAAAACACACCGCTCGGGGCGCTTAAGATCGCCGAAATCCTGATCGAAGCCGGTCTTCCGAAGGGGCTCTACAACGTCATCCAGGGAGACCGGACGACCGGTCCGCTGCTGGTCAACCACCCGGATGTCGCCAAGGTGTCGCTGACCGGCTCTGTACCGACCGGGCGCAAGGTGGCGGCAGCCGCAGCCGGCAGCCTGAAGCATGTGACGATGGAGCCGGCGGCAAATCGCCGCTGATCGTCTTCGACGACGCCGACATCGACTCGGCGGTCGGCGGGGCGATGCTCGGCAATTTCTATTCGACCGGCCAGGTCTGCTCCAACGGCACCCGCGTGTTCGTGCAGCGGGGCATCAAGGAGACGTTTCTCGCGCGCCTCAAGGCCCGCACCGAAAACATGGTGATCGGCGACCCGATGGACGAGGCGACCCAGCTCGGCCCGATGGTCTCCTTCGACCAGCGCCAGAAGGTGCTCTCCTATATCGAGAAGGGCAAGGCCGAGGGCGCGACGCTCGTCACCGGCGGCGACATTCCCAACCACGTGACCGGCGAAGGTTATTATGTGCAGCCGACCGTCTTCGCCGACGTCACCGACGACATGACGATCGCGCGGGAGGAGATTTTCGGGCCTGTCATGTGCGTGCTCGATTTCGACGACGAGGCAGAGGTGATCGCGCGGGCCAACGGCACGGAATTCGGCCTGTCCGGCGGGGTGTTCACGTCCGACCTCACCCGCGGCCATCGGGTCGTCGATCAGCTCGAAGCGGGCACATTGTGGATCAACACCTACAACCTCTGCCCGGTGGAAATCCCCTTCGGTGGCTCCAAACAATCCGGTTTCGGGCGGGAAAATTCGCTCGCGGCTCTGGAACATTATTCCGAGCCTGAAGACGGTCTATGTGGGCATGGGCAAGGTCGAGGCGCCGTATTGAGGATGAAAGCCAAACCTCAGCGGTTTGGCCTTTTTCCCGATTTTCCAGGATGTCTCGCAGAGGCTTATCGGGGGACTTGGTCTTGATCGGCCTAAGAGCTTTCTCATCGGCAATTAAAAGCCGGCGCTCCGCCTGAATTGCTTCGTCATCAGCCATCGCATTCACAGCGACCTTGGCTGCATGCCTACCGCGCCGATTGGACTGCGCCTTGAACAAAGGAATGCTTTTTCGCGATGCCTTGCTGTTTTCGCCGTAACCATTGCGGCGATCGTGATCGAGAGACAATTCTTTGTCCCTCGGCGGCGATCGTTTCTCCCGTGCCTTCTGATCACCCATAACGGTCTCCCACTACAATCTGCCTTATCCCAACACCGGCATTGCCGCAATTGAAACAGTCACAAGCGCCGCTTCGCTTTAGAACATCTTTTCTGGACGATTCCGAGGGTACTCATGCAGGCAGATTACGTCATCATCGGTTCCGGCTCGGCAGGCTCCGCCATGGCTTACCGCCTGTCGGAGGACGGCAAACATTCGGTGATCGTCATCGAGGCTGGGGGCACGGATTTCGGGCCGTTCATCCAGATGCCGGGGGCTCTCGCCTGGCCGATGAGCATGAAGCGCTACAATTGGGGTTATCTCTCCGAACCCGAGCCGAACCTCAACAACCGCCGCATCACCGCGCCGCGCGGAAAGGTGATCGGCGGATCGTCGTCGATCAACGGGCTCGTTTATGTCCGGGGGCATGCCGAGGATTACAACCGCTGGGAAGAACTCGGGGCGACTGGCTGGGCCTATGCGGACGTGCTGCCCTATTTCAAGCGCATGGAGCATTCCCATGGCGGCGAGGAAGGCTGGCGGGGAACGGACGGACCGCTGCATGTAAGGCGCGGACCGGTGACCAATCCGCTCTTCCATGCCTTCATCCAGGCTGGTTCCCAGGCCGGTTTCGAGATGACCGAGGATTATAACGGCTCGAAGCAGGAGGGTTTCGGGCTGATGGAGCAGACCATCCACAACGGCCGCCGCTGGTCCGCCGCCAACGCCTATCTGCGGCCGGCGCTGAAGCGGAAGAATGTCGAGCCTGGTTTATGGTTTTGCTCAGAAGGTCGTTATCGAGAACGGCCGCGCCACCGGTGTCGAGATTTTTCGTCGCGGCATCAGCGAGACGATCAAGGCCAACCGCGAGGTGATCGTCGCCGCCTCCTCCTTCAATTCGCCGAAACTGCTGATGCTATCCGGTATCGGGCCGGCGGATCATCTGAAGGAGATGGGTATCGAGGTGAAGGCCGACCGGCCGGGGGTCGGCGCCAACCTGCAGGACCATATGGAATTCTATTTCCAGCAGGTCTCGACCAAGCCGGTATCGCTCTATTCCTGGCTGCCCTGGTTCTGGCAAGGCGTGGTCGGCGCACAATGGCTGCTGTCGAAGGGCGGCCTTGGTGCCTCCAACCAGTTCGAGGCCTGCGCTTTCCTGCGCTCGAGGGCGGGGCTCACGCAGCCGGATATCCAGTATCATTTCCTGCCGGTGGCAATCTCCTATGACGGTCGCGCAGCGGCGAAAAGCCATGGTTTCCAGGTGCATGTCGGCTATAACCTGTCGAAATCGCGCGGCAGCGTGACGCTGCGCTCGGCCGATCCGAAGGCCGATCCGGTGATCCGCTTCAACTATATGAGCCATCCTGAAGACTGGGAGAAGTTCCGCCACTGCGTGCGGCTGACCCGCGAGATCTTCTCCCAGAAAGCGTTCGACGAGTATCGCGGACCGGAAATCCAGCCGGGCGAACAGGTCGAGACCGACGACCAGATCGACGCCTTCCTGCGCGAGCACCTGGAGAGCGCCTATCATCCCTGCGGCACCTGCCGGATGGGCCGCGCCGATGATCCACTCGCTGTGGTCGATCCGGAATGCCGGGTCATCGGCGTCGAGGGCCTGCGCGTCGCGGACTCGTCGATCTTTCCGCATGTAACCTACGGCAACCTGAACGGTCCCTCGATCATGACCGGCGAAAAAGCCGCCGACCATATTCTCGGAAAACGCCGCTGCCGCGCAGCAATCAGGAGCCGTGGGTCAATCCGAGGGCGATGGTGAGCGACCGCTGACGGTGATCAGTGGTAGTCGTCCTCGCGCTGGTGGCGGACGGCAAGGATGGTGACGGTTTTGGCATCCTCTATTTCAAAGAGGGCAACGTAGCCAGCTGAACCGAAAGGGATTACCAACTCCCTTAGAAAAGCACTTTCGCCGGGGGCTTTTCGCGCGGAGAAGGGAAATTCTGCCAACCCCTCGATGGATTTAATGATGATCTCGACGGCTTTCTCCGCCGCAAGGAAGTCTCGATTGAGAAGAAAACCATAGTGACGCCGGATGTCCGCTCGTGCTGCTAATGTGTAGCGGAGTTGGTAGGTCATTCGCCACGTTCGGCCCGCTTGGTCTCAAGCATAGCTCTTAGTTCGGCATGAACCTCGTCCGCGCTGAAATATTCGCCGGTTCTCTTGGCTTCTTCACGAGAGGCCAGCCCCCGCGCGATGAACTCGGCCTGGGTCTGCCGATAGTTGATCTGAGCTCGCAACGAATTCTCGACGAAAGCCGAAAGCGTTTCGCCTTCCTTCAATACGCTCTCGGCAGCCGCGCGCAGTTCTGGGTCAACCCGCAGTGAAGGAATGGTCGCGGTTTTCATGTCGTCACCCCATGCGTTGCAATTGCGATGCATGATGCCGGAAATAGAGCCGTTATTCAAGCAAACTCACGAACACGATCAGACGGCGTCGGTCAGTTGGTCGCCATCAACGCCGCGGCCCGATCGACGATCAGCCGGTTGAGGGCTCGATAGTCGCCGTCGAAATGGTGGCCGCCTTCGCGGGCCAGAACCTGGGCGCCACGGATTTCCTGGACTGCCGGGCAGGCGCTGTCCTTTTCCTTGAGGCCATAGATGCACTGGATCTTGGACGGCTCGACCTCGCGCAGGTCATCGACCGGATCGCCATATTTGCCGCTGCCGGTGAAACCGAGCCAGCCGCTCACGTCGATCTCGAAATCCGCGTGATGCGACAGCGCCAGAAGCGAGACGAGCGAAACCACCCGCTTGTCGGCCTCGGGCAGAAGCCGGTAGGTGGCCGGCAGGACGTTGGCGCCGAAGGAATAACCGATCAGCAGGACGTTATCGACGTTCCATCGCTTGCGGTAGGAGGCGATGATATGGGAAAGGTCGGCGGCGGTCTGTTCGGGGTCCGCCCGCTCCAGAAATAGCGCAGGGCATCGACGCCGACGACCGGGATGCCCTCTTCCTTCAGAAAGGCACCGAGCTGCTGGTCGATGTCCCGCCAGCCGCCGTCGCCGGAATAGATGATCGCCATCGTGTTGTGCTTCGGTGTCGCATGGATCGGCACGATCGGCAGATTGAGCGGCGAAACGGAATGGGCAAGCCGTCGGACGATCGCCGAGGCGCTCTCCAGCAGGGCAACATCCGCGCCCTCCGCCGTTTCGCTGAACTCGATGGCGGGATGGGTGTCCTGCAGATCCTCGGCATGGACGCGGCCTGCCGGATCGGCGGCCGGGCTGAAGACGACCCGGACCGGATTGGGCAGGTCCCCTTCCGTCAGGCCGTAGACCGTGCCGCCGGGGACCGGCGTCTTGGGCGCCGGGGTGCAGAGAATGGTCGTCAGCGGGATGGTGGTCTGCGGATCGACGGCGAGCGTTACGGCGATGGTCGAATCCGGCGTCTGCGCGGCTATCGCCAGCGCCAGCGTAGCGCCAGCGCCGATGCCTGCCACGACCGGCGGGTGATAGCTGGCAATACCGGCCGAGCGGTGCAACTGGCGCGTCAGCTCCTCGATATCGGAAACCAGATAGAGGCAGTCATCCCGCTCTTTCTCGAGCGCCGCATAATATGCGCGAATATCGACGCCGACCACCAGCGCGCCTTCGCTGGTGAGCGCCTCGGACGTCCGCTCCTCCCGGTCCGACCAGCCTTCACCACCCGAAAGCAGCACGACGACACCGGTCGCCTTTCCCTCGGGGAAGGAAACCCTGTCCGTCGGCAGGCTCCTGGTCTTCAAAGGCGGATCGGAAACGATATTGACGATGGCAGCGACCAGCGTGATGCCGGCAAAAATGATCGGCAGAAGCTTCATCTGCGAAGGATGCCCTTCAGGCCGCCGCCGATCAACATGGTAATGTCGAGCATCGAAATAACCGGCATGCCGCGGCCGGAGACGACGAGATAACGCGGATGCCATTCGGGGTCGAACTTGGCCTTGAAGGCCAGTACGCCCTGGAAATTGTAGAAACGCTCGCCATTGCGGAAAATCCGTTCGCCCACATGGTTCCAGAGCGGCGCCTTGTTATGGATCGAAAGGCCGGCAAGCGGCGCCATGCCGAGATTGAGCGTACGGAAACCCTGCGCCTTCATGTGCTCCATGATGCGCACGAAGAGCAGGTCCATCATGCCGCGATGGGTATCAGGAATATGCCGCATCAGGTCGATGAAGGCGTCGCCATGGGACGATGCCGACAGGATGTTGGCGAAGGCGACGATGCGGCCTTCGAGGCGGATGACCGCGACCGGCCCGGCCGCGACATATTGCGGCTGGAAGGTGCCGAGCGAAAACCCTTTTTCGGCGGCGTTCTGGGCATCGAGCCAGGTACTGGAAACGGAGAGCAGTTCATCGAGAACGGCCGGAACGTCCTCCGGCATCAGCATCGAGAATTGCAGGCCGTCGCGTTCGGCGCGGTTGATGGACCGGCGCAGCTTCAGCCAGGCGCCGCCCTTGAGATCGAATTTGGTCAGATCGACGACCGCCTGTTCGCCGAGCTTGTAGGGCTTTAGTCCGGCATCGACGGTGAACGGCAGGAAATCGGGGAAACCTGATAGAAAACGGGGCGACAGCCCGCCTTGCGGGCCTCTTCCATGAACTTGAGCGTCAGTCCGGACCAGACCTTGCGAGAGCCGACCGGGTCGAACAATGCCACCCAGGAACGGCCCTGCTGGGCGTACATGATGAACGCCTCGTCGCAATCGGAAAACAGGATCTTCTTGTCGCCGAGGCGCACGAGGCCGGCGCTCGCATTCGGCTGCGTCGCGAGAATTTCGATCGCGCGGTTCATTTCGTCGCTCGCCGGCGGCTTGCGGCAGCGTCGCGGTCGCCGCAGCCGGTTGGTGGCGAGCGTGCCGATCAGCAGCGTCAGCGCCAGACCGGTCGGCGCATGAATGTCGCTGTTCGACAAAAGCAGGCTCCAGCCGAGCCTCGCCAGGCTTTCTTCCAGGAGAAGATTTACGCCAAGCGAAATCACAAACAGGAAAAGACCGAATACCAGGAGAACGCTCGTATCCGGGGTAAGGCGGTCGATCAGTACCCTTCCCATCGAAACGGCAGTTTGAGCAGAATGCTTTGCCGGCGAGCCGGAGGCCGGCTCGGAGGTTTCGTCGAGTTGGGCAAAGTCTGCCATAGGTTACCCGTCACAGAAAGAACGTTACGCCAGCGTTCGTCAGGGCCTGCGCCCGTGAGGTTCATACCTGTTCATTGCAAATCAAAAATTGACGCATATCAATTTTGAAAAACTTTCCGTGATTAAGGTAAAAACGTCACGCAACACAAGGGTGTGCACTGCGATTTTGCGGTTTTGGCGCAGCCGGCTGCATATGCCGCCGGCTCACATCAACTTCAGGCTGCGGCGGAGCCTATTTGCGGAAGACCTTCCAGCGGGTCGGACGGAACCGCGCCTCGCTGCCGAGCTCGATCGGGGCATGCAAAGGCACCTCCACCTCGACGTGATAGGGTGCGTGGCCGTCATTGGCGATGTCGATCTCGGCGATGCGGGTGCCGGCGAGGCGGCGACAGGCGGTGACCTTGCCGAACAGCGCATCCGGTGCATCGACGAGTGTCACGTCTTCCGGCCGGAAGAAGAGTTCCCCTGCCCCGTCACCCGGCTCCGAAATGCCGAGCGGCTGGCCCTGGAACAGCATGGTGCCGTCTTTCACCTCGACGGGAAGCTGCGAGGATCGCCGATGAAGGAGAAGACGAAGGGAGAGCCGGGCCGATCGTACACATCGTCGGCCGATCCAACCTGTTCAATCTTCCCCTGGCTCATGACCACGACGCGGTCGGCAAGCTCAAGCGCCTCTTCCTGGTCGTGGGTGACGAAGACGGTGGTGTGGCCGGTGCGATCGTGGAACTCGCGCAGCCAGCGACGAAGTTCCTTGCGCACCTTGGCGTCGAGAGCACCGAACGGTTCGTCGAGCAGCAGGATGCGCGGCTCGATCGCCATGGCGCGCGCCAGCGCCACGCGCTGGCGCTGGCCGCCGGAAAGCTGGTTCGGATAACGCTTCTCGAGCCCGCCGAGCCTGGACCATCTCCAGGAGGTCCGAGACCCGGCGGCGGATTTCGGCCTTGGGCGGGCGGCTGCCGGCCGGCCGGACCTTGAGGCCGAAGCCGATATTCTCGGCAACCGTCATATGCCGGAAAAGCGCATAATGCTGGAAGACGAAGCCGACATTGCGCTCCTGCACCGAATGATGCGAGGCATCCTGATCGCCGAAGAAGATCTTGCCCGATGTCGGGAAGTCGAGGCCGGCGATGAGGCGCAACAGCGTGGTCTTGCCCGAGCCGGAAGGCCCCAGCAGCGCGATCAGTTCGCCGGATGCGATCTTCAGCGATACGTCGTTCAGCGCCGGGAAACGTTCGAATTCCTTGCGGATATTGTTGATGGTGACTTCCATCTGGTCTTGGACCTTTCAATGCCTGCCGCCGGCAGCGCCGGCACCGAACCGAAGTTCGAGAAGGGTTTTCAATGCAAGGGTGACGAGCGCCAGCAAGGCCAGCAGCGAAGCCACCGCGAAGGCCGCCACGAAGTTATACTCATTATAGAGTATCTCCACATGCAGCGGCATGGTGTTGGTGAGCCCGCGGATATGGCCGGAAACCACCGAAACGGCGCCGAACTCGCCCATGGCGCGGGCATTGCAGAGGAGCACGCCGTAAAGCAGGCCCCACTTGATGTTCGGCAGCGTCACGTACCAGAAGGTCTGCCAGCCGGATGCCCCGAGCGACAGGGCCGCCTCCTCGTCGCCGGTACCCTGGTCCTCCATCAGCGGGATCAGTTCGCGCGCGACGAAGGGGAAGGTGACGAAGACGGTGGCGAGCACGATACCCGGCACGGCAAACAGGATGGTGATGCCGTGGCTTTTGAGAATCGGACCGAGCAGGCTGTTGGAGCCGAAAAGCAGCACATAGACCAGGCCGGAAATGACCGGCGAGATCGAGAACGGCAGGTCGATCAGGGTGATCAGGAAGGACTTGCCCTTGAACTCGAACTTGGCGATCGCCCAGGCGGCGCAGAGCCCGAAGACGAGATTGAGCGGAACGGAAATCGCTGCCACCAGAAGCGTCAGGCGGATTGCCGCGGCCGCATCGGGCTCGATCAGGGCCTCGTAATATGCCTGGCCTCCCTTGCGGAAGGCTTCGACAAAGACGGATACCAACGGCAGGAGCAGGAAGAAGGCGAGGAAAACCAGCGCCAGGCCGATCAGCAGGATCTTTGCAAGCGGCCGCTCGTCGGCGGGGCTCCGGAAGGCCGGCGGTTTGCCGTGCGCGGCACGGGAGACGTCAGACATTGCCGTATCTCCTTCGGTTCCAGGCCTGGATGAGATTGATGATGAAGAGCATCACGAAGGAGATGATCAGCATGATGGTGGCGATCGCCGTCGCACCCGCATAGTTGAATTCCTCCAGCCGGATGACGATCAGGAGCGGCGCGATCTCCGAGACGTAAGGGATGTTGCCGGCAATAAAGATGACCGAGCCGTATTCGCCGACGCCTCTGGCAAAGGCGAGCGCAAAACCGGTCAGGATCGCCGGCGCCAGTCCCGGGAGGATCACCTGCGAAATCGTCTGGAAGCGGTTGGCGCCGAGGGTGGCGGCTGCTTCCTCAACTTCGCGGTCGAGTTCTTCCATGACCGGCTGCACGGTGCGCACCACGAAGGGAAGGCCGATGAAGACCAACGCCACGACGATGCCGAGCGGCGTGAACGCGATGCGGAACGGCATGAACAGGGAACCGACCCAGCCGTTCGGGGCATAAAGCGCTGCGAGCGCGATGCCGGCGACCGCCGTCGGCAGCGCGAACGGCAGATCGACGATCGCATCGATCAGCCGGCGGCCGGGGAAATTGTAACGCGTCAGCACCCAGGCGACGACGACGCCGAAGACGACGTTGACCAGCGCGGCCAGGAAGGCCGTGCCGAAGGATATATAAAGTGCGTCCAGCGTGCGCCGGTCGGTCAAAACAGCGAAAAACCCGCTCCAACCAAGCCCGGCAGTACGCCAAAGCAGGCCGGCAACGGGGATCAGGATAATCAGCGACAGGTAGGCGAGCGAAAAGCCGAGCGTCAACCCGAAACCCGGGATGATGCTCGGCTGCTTCAGTCGCCACTTTGCCGGTGAGGCCGTGGCGTTATGGCTCATTTAATATTCCGACTTATTTACCGGGCTTGTAGATCTGGTCGAAAATGCCGCCGTCACCGAAATGTTCGGGCTGCGCCTTCTTCCAACCGCCGAAGATCGGATCGTCGATGGTGACGAGCTTGATATTCGGCAGCGCCTTCAAGAGTTCCGGCTTTACCACATCCGGCTTCGAAGGACGATAGAAGTGCTTCGCGGCGATGTTCTGGCCTTCATCGGAATAGAGATATTGCAGATAGGCTTCGGCCTGCTTGCGGGTTCCCCGGCATCGACGGTCGCATCGACCACCGCGACCGGCGGCTCGGCGAGGATCGAAATCGGCGGAACGACGATCTCGAAGGAGTCCTTGCCGAATTCAGCACCGGCGAGATAGGCCTCGTTTTCCCAGGCCAGCAGCACGTCGCCGATCTGGCGTTGTGCGAAGGTGACCGTCGAACCGCGGGCGCCGGTGTCGAGAACCGGAGCGCGCTTGTAAAGTTCGCCGACATAAGCCTTGATCTTGGCCTGATCGCCCTTGAATTCCTCGTTCGCCCAGGCCCAGGCAGCAAGGTAGTTCCAGCGGGCGCCGCCCGAGGTCTTCGGGTTCGGCGTGACGATCGACACGTCGCCCTTCACCAGGTCGCCCCAGTTCTTGATGCCCTTCGGATTGCCCTTGCGGACGAGGAAGACGATCGTCGAGGTGTAAGGCGATGCATGGTTCGGGAGACGGTCGCGCCAGCCGGCCTTGATCTTGCCGGACTTCTCGATCGCGTTGATGTCGCTTTCGAGCGCCAGCGTCACGACATCGGCCTCCAGGCCATCGATGACGGAGCGGGCCTGCGCGCCGGAACCGCCATGCGACTGGCGGATCGTCACGTCCTCGCCGCCCTGTGCCTTCCAGTATTTTGCGAAGGCGACGTTGAAATCCTTGTA
The DNA here is from genome assembly GCA_045291535.1 of Neorhizobium sp. EC2-8. Classification (GTDB taxonomy): domain Bacteria; phylum Pseudomonadota; class Alphaproteobacteria; order Rhizobiales; family Rhizobiaceae; genus Neorhizobium. The sequence goes on from CP147996.1 coordinate 2,091,599, forward strand.
AAGCTCGCGGGTCGGATCATAAGAGACGTTGAGAAGCTGGCTCTCGGCAAAAGCCGGCGCGACGATCCCGACCGTCAGGGACAGGCCAAGTGCGACAGCGCCCAAACGCGTACCCAGTCGCCGGCCCAATCCCGGGGCAAAATTGAACATCAAGTTCCCTCCTGTGGTTCTGCCAAAACTCTATCGGTTGGGTCGTCTTAGTCAATCGAGGGCAGGAAGAAGGCAAAACTGTTTCCCTTTGGCGGTCCGCGACGACAAAGAAACCATTAACCCTCCCGATATGGACAGAATGCCCGCATTGGCAAACAGCCGGTTTGCAAAATCACAATCCGGCCATGATCGGGATTTTAGGGGCTCGGGAGGAGAATTTTCCAAGGATTTGGCGAAGAAGCCTGAAGCGGGAGCTACGGTAAAGTTCGAGCATCGAAGCAGGTACCCTCTTCTCCCCAGCGGGGAGAAGGTGGCCCGAAGGGTCGGATGAGGGGGCGAAGCCAATAGCAAAACGGCGACGCTTACGGGTGTGGCCCCTCATCGCCTCGCTTTGCTCGGCACTTCTCCCCGCTGGGGAGAACGTGGCGTGGCTACCGGCCGTACCGCTCCCGCATGCGCTTGAGGAAAGCTTCATTGTCGAATGGCTGCGGCGCTCCGGATAGCTCGCCGGCGATCAGGGCATCCTGCAATGCCTTGATCCGCGCCAACTGATCACTAGGTGAAATGGGGGTGCTGCTCGCCATGCGTAGCCTCCTGCTCAAAGCAACATACCAAATTTTGATACGTCACCAAGCCGAAACCATAGGCCTCAAGCCGTCAGCAGCTCCCTGACCGGTGCCTTGGTGTCACCGGCGCCTTCGACGGCATCGGCGATCGTGGTGTTGAACAGCACGTCGCGGGTGGCATCGGCGACGCGGGCGAAGACGTGGCGGATTTCGCACAGGTGCTCGCCGTCGCAATCCTCGCATTTGCGGTAGGCAGTCTGCGACAGGCAGGGCAGCGGCGCGATCGGGCCATCGACCAGGCGCAGGACTTCGCCGAAGGTGATGGCATCCGCGGGCTTCAACAGGAGATATCCGCCCTGCTTGCCGCGGCGGGAAACGACGATGCCGGAGCGTTTCAGGTCGAGCAGGATCTGTTCCAGGAATTTCTTCGGAATGCTCTGCTGGAGGGCAATCTCGGAAATCAGCATCGGCGCTTCGGGATCGGCCTGCGCCAGGGCGGCCAGGGCCCGAAGGGCATATTTCGCTTTCTGGGATATCATCACGCAACCATCGACAATAGCGCCGCCGCAAGGCAAATGGTCCTCACGGCGCCGCTCACTTCAGCTTCGTTTGGGGCATCCAGAAGGGCACCGGAAGGGCGCTCAGAGGGTGCATGTCCGCCAGGGGAAACAAGGCCCCGGAGACATGTTCCCGCAATATCTCAAATCATGAGAAAATACAAACCAATGCAGGGGTTTCCGGGGTTAAAACAGTCACTTTTGGTTAAGGCGGCAGGTTTTCTGTGTGCGCGCCGCTTTGGAGAGATATTTGCTCCGCATCACCATGGGAAGAAACAGGTTTTCCTGTCCTTGCGCGTGTGAAATCTGGATAATCAAGCAATCGCTCACGGAAGAAGACCCATGACATTGCACGACGCCGCCGGCCGGGACCGTGTGGAACTGGCCGCCACCCTCGACGCCAAGCTCGAAAGCCTCGATCTTGCCGGCCGTCTGGCGCTTGCCGCGGAACTCGGCCACGCCGTGTTCACCACCTCGCTCGGCATCGAAGACCAGGTAATCACCGCGGCGATCGGCACGCACCGCCTGCCGGTCGAGGTCTCCACGCTGGAAACCGGGCGGCTGTTCCAGGAAACCGTCGATCTGATCGCCGAGACCGAGGAACGCTACGGCATCGAGATCCGGCGCTTCCGCCCGGAACAGGGCGACGTGGACGAATACGCGGCGAAATACGGCCTCAACGGCTTTTACGACAGCGTCGAAGCACGCCACGCCTGCTGTCATGTGCGCAAGCTGAAGCCTCTTGCCAAGGCTTTGGCCGGCGCTGACGTGTGGGTTACCGGCCTTCGCCGCGGGCAGTCCGGCAATCGCGCCGCGACGCCGTTTGCCGAATACGACGCCGAGCGCAACCTCCTCAAGATCAACCCGCTCGCCGACTGGGATATTGACACAATCAACGCCCATGTGGAGCGGCAAGCGATCCCGGTCAATCCGCTGCACAAGCGCGGTTATCCGTCGATCGGCTGCGAGCCCTGTACCCGCGCCATCAAGCCCGGCGAGCCCGAGCGCGCCGGCCGCTGGTGGTGGGAAAACGACGAGAAGCGTGAATGCGGCCTGCATGTGCCGGAAACCGCCGCTCAGCCCGTCGCAGAGCCTGCCGTCCAGGTCAGCTAACCCATTCTGTTTGTTTCTAGAGACTACCCGGAGACCGAAATGCCCTTGTCAGTACAGGAAACGGAAGTAAAGAACCCACCCGTTTCCAGACCGCCGCTCGATCCGCATCTGAAGGCTCTCGAAAACGAAGCAATCCATATTTTCCGCGAGGTGGCGGCGGAATTCGAAAAGCCGGTCATGCTTTATTCGATCGGCAAGGATTCATCCGTCCTGCTGCATCTCGCCCGCAAGGCCTTTTATCCCGGCCGCGTCCCCTTCCCGCTTCTGCACGTGGATACGACGTGGAAGTTCAAGGAGATGATCGAGTTCCGCGACGAGATCGCCGAAAAATACGATCTCGACCTGGTGGTCCACACCAATCCGCGGGGCGCCGAGGAAGGCATTACCCCGTTCAGCCACGGTTCGGCGCTCTATACCGACATCATGAAGACCGAGGCATTGCGCCAGGCGCTGGACGCCGGCGGCTATGATGCGGCCTTCGGCGGCGCGCGGCGCGACGAGGAGGCCTCCGCGCCAAGGAACGGATCTATTCCTTCCGCACCCCGGACCACAAATGGGACCCCGCAACCAGCGGCCGGAACTCTGGAACGTCTATAACGGCATGATCCGCAAGGGCGAAAGCGTGCGCGCCTTCCCTCTTTCCAACTGGACCGAAGTCGATATCTGGCGTTACATCCAGGCGGAGGACATCCCGCTCGTGCCGCTCTATTACGCCGCCGAACGCCCCTATGTGGAGCGCGACGGCATGATGATCCTCGCCGAGGATCCGCGGCTGGAACTGTTGCCCGGCGAAACCGTGCAGCAGGGAATGATCCGTTTCCGCACGCTCGGCTGCTTCCCGCTGACCGGCGCCATCCGCTCGACTGCTTCCAACCTCGAAGAGGTGATCGCCGAGCTCGAAATCGCCACCGTTTCCGAACGCCAGGGCCGCGCCATCGACCGCGATCAGTCCGGCTCGATGGAAAAGAAGAAGCGCGAAGGATATTTCTGAGATGACCGCTCCCGCACAATCCTCCGCACCGGCCGCCTCGGCGACCATCCTTCCCTTCGCGGAGCCCCTGAAGGCCGTGAGAGACACCCGCCCGCTTCGCCTCATCACCTGCGGCTCGGTTGACGACGGCAAGTCGACGCTGATCGGCCGCCTGCTCTGGGACACCAAGGCGGTCAAGGAAGACCAGGCGGCGACGCTTGCCCGCGACTCGGGTAGCCAGAACGATCTCGGCCTGCCGGATTTCGCGCTTCTGCTCGACGGCCTGCAGGCCGAGCGCGAACAGGGGATCACGATCGACGTCGCCTATCGGTATTTCTCGACCGACCGGCGTTCGTTCATCGTCGCCGATACGCCCGGCCATGAACAATATACCCGCAACATGGCGACTGGCGCCTCGACCGCTGATCTCGCCATCCTGCTCGCCGACGCTCGCGCCGGCCTGCTCGAACAGACCCGCCGGCACGCGACGATCGCCACCCTGATGGGCATTCGCCAGTTCGTGCTGGCCGTCAACAAGATCGACCTCGTCCACTACGACAAGGCCGTGTTCGACAGGATCTCCCACGAGTTCCGGGAATTCGCCCTGTCGCTCGGCGTGCGTCAGATCACCGCCATCCCGATGTCGGCGCTGAAAGGCGAAAACGTCGTTTATTCGGCCGAGGCCTCGATGCCCTGGTATGACGGCCCGACGCTGGTCGAAGCACTTGAGCTTGCGACCGTGCGTTCCACCCAGGCCGGCGGTTTCCGCCTGCCGGTGCAGCGCGTCGTGCGTCCCGGCGAGAGTTTTCGCGGATATCAGGGAACCGTTGCGGGCGGCTCGGTGAAGCCGGGCGACTCGGTCGTCGTCCTTCCCTCCGGCACGGTTGCCAATGTCAGCCGGATCGTGACCTTCGACCTGGTGCGCAACGCGGCCGTCGCCGGTGATGCGATCACGCTGGTCCTCGACCGGCAGGTGGACGTGGCGCGCGGTGACGTGATCGTCGCGCTCGACGGCCAGCCGATGACCGGGCACCATTTCGACGCCCACTCGTGTCGCTGCAGCCGGGCGGTATCGAACCCGGCAAGCGATACTGGCTGAAGAGCGGTACGCGCCGCCAGCGCGTCGCTGTCGAGCCGATCAGCCACTCGAGCTTGCGACCGGCAAATGGCAGCCGCACGCCTCGACGCTTGCCATGAACGCGATCGGCAAGGTGCGCCTCTCCTTCGAGGAGCTGGCAGTCTTCGACGCCTACGACCAGAATCGCTCGACCGGCGCCTTCATCCTGATCGATCCTGACACGCTGAACACGGTCGCGGGCGGCATGATCACCGCCAAGCGCGCCGAGGTCGGCGGCATTCACCGCGAAGACCAGCGCGTCGTGCTGTCGCTGCCGGCCGATCTTGCCGAGCAGCTGATGGCGAGCGAGCTCTTCGCCAACCGCCGCGACGAGACCGAGGTCAAGCGGATGACGGCCAAGCAGGCGGCGGAGCTGTTCTCCAACGCCGGCGGCGACATCTGATCGTTTCGATCGACAGGACATAGAAAGGGGTCGGAAGACCCCTTTTCGTTGCCCTATGGGTGATCAGGCGATCGGCCGGGTCGAACCGCGCTGGATGAGGCTGAACGACAGCTGGACGACTCGCCTGGGCAGGCATTCGTCGTTGATGGCCCGGACGAGGAGATCGGCGGAGCGATAGCCCATTTCGAAACGCGGCACCCGGATGGTCGTCAGCCTCGGTTCGGCGCAGGTGGCAAATTCCAGGTCGTTGTAACCACAGATGCCAAAATCCTCCGGCACGCGAAGGCCCGCCCGTTGCGCCTCGAACAGTGCACCGAGCGCCAGATCGTCGTTCTGGCAGAACACCGCGCCGACCTCAGGCGCCGTTTCCAGCAGCCTCTTGAAGAGGTCGCAGCCGAGCTGCACGCTCGTCTGCCTGTGCTCGGTCATGACCAGGCCGGGATCATAAAGGCCGGCCTCCTGCATCACCAGCGCATAGCCCTCGTGCCGCCGCTGGGCGCGAAGATCGCGGCTGCCGCCGATCAGCCCGATCCGGCGATATCCGCAGGCCAGCAGATGGCGCGTCGCGGTCTCCGCCGCCTCGCGATGATTGATGCCGACGGCGATACCCGAGGGCATCAGGTCGATATCGACGATCTGCACCACCGGGCACTGCGCAAGCGCCAGCAGATCGCTGACCCGCTGGTCCTGCAGCCCCGTCAGGAGGATGCCGGCCGGATGCTGCGACAGGAAAAGCTTGACCTGACGGTATTCCTGATCCGGATCATGGTTGGTATTGGCGTATTGGATGCGCAAATCCGTATCGCGCACCCGTTCCTCGATGCCACTCATGATGCCGAGATAGGCATGGTTGGTCAGCGCCGGCGCCAGAACCCCGATAATGCCGTTGTGACGGCTTGCGAGCGCCCGGGCGGCAAGATCGGGCACATATCCCATCTGCTCCACCTGGCAGAGGATCTTCTGCCGAAGCGGTTCGGAAACCTTTTCAGGCTCCCGCAGGGCGCGGGAAACGGTGATCGAGCTGACGCCGAGAACGTTTGCGACGTCAAGCAGGGTAACCCGTTCCGATCTGGCGCGTCTTGGCGGCATGTGTTCTGCGGCCTTCCCCATTGCCGGGCACAGGCTACCGCCCGAAGCGGATCCCGAGCCGGGAGGTCTTTCGACAAGTTACAGGTTCCCGCTACCATGATGCCGCAACGGCAGGTGGGGACCTAGGATAATTTCGCCCCGCCAAAGTGAGGGCTGTGGATAAGACCGATCTAAAGCGGCAGGCTCGATGTAATCGGCCGCTTAGCGGGTCCGTGGATACTACGTTTCTGTGGGAAGCTTTCGGGAGAGCGGAAATCCTTGGGAAACCAAAGATCGGCTGGTCGGAGTGGAGTGATTCGAACACTCGACCCCCACGTCCCGAACGTGGTGCGCTACCAGACTGCGCTACACTCCGTGACCAGCGGCGCCTCTATAGACCAGCATTTTTCATTGCACAAGCGTCGCTCATGAAAAATATGCGACAGCGTCGGGATCCCCGACGCCCGCGCTCCGGAAAGCCGGGAAACCAAGGCGTTGCAAAAAAGCGGCGCACGAGAAATTTGATGTCGATAGGCGCTCATCGCCTCGCGAAGCCCGACAAAAATCTGTTACGTGCAGTCTCGAGAGCCCTGCCTCCCAGGCATAACAGAAGACATGAAGGATTTTTCAGGATCATGAGCCGCCGCGTCATCGCATCGACTGCCCTTTTCGCGCTCGCCCTTTCGGCCTGCACCACCGTCAGCGTTGCCAGCAATCCGATCGAGAGCCGCTGGGTGGGTCACTCGGCCGGCGAGTTCTTCGCGAAATTCAGCCCGCCGATCAGCGACACCGACGACGGCTCGACGACCATCTATAACTGGCGCGGCGGCTACAAGCGCATCAAGCTGCAGGACGGCCGCACCGCCAGCGTCAGCTGCACGGCGAAGATCACCGTCTCCTCGAGCTATGTGATCCGCGACATCACCATCGTCTCCGATCGCCCTGGCGCCAACGGCCCGAGCTACTGCACGGAACTGTTGACCGCCGGCTGAGCCGGGCGGCCCGCACAAGCGGATGATATAACTCATGAAAGCCGCCGGCTGCCGCCCGAAAGCGTGACAGCCGGCCGCTGTTTTTGAATGCACCGCAGCGAAAGCGGTGCTAGATCTCTCCAGCGCTTTGAACAGCGTATCGAGGCGATCGGACGTGTGGCGCAAACCGGCAGTGCCGTGGTTGCTCTCATCGAGATCGCATCAGGCGTGGAGGTCCGGCATGGCAGAAGACATTACCTTCGACATGGAATTTACCCCTTCCTATGGCGTGCCGGTCAACGTGGCCGATGGCGTGCAGCGGCTGACCGTCAACAACCCCTCGCCCTTCACCTTTCACGGCACCAATACCTATATCGTCGGCGGTTCGTCGGTCGCGGTCATCGATCCCGGCCCGGAGAACGAGGCGCATTTCGAGGCGCTGATGGCGGCGCTGAAGGGGCGTGAGGTCACCCATATCTTCGTCAGCCACACGCATCGCGACCATTCCCCGCTCGCCCAGCGGCTGAGCGAAGAGACCGGGGCGATCACCGTCGCCGAAGGGCCGCACCGGGCCTCCCGGCCGCTGCACGCGGGGAGGTCAATCCCTTCGCCGAAAGCGCCGACACCGATTTCGTGCCCGATATCGCGGTCGCCGACGGCCAGGTCATCGAGGGTGACGGATGGGCGCTGTCGGCCGTGCATACGCCCGGTCATACGGCCAACCATTCAGCCTTCGGGCTCGAGGGAACCGGCGTGCTGTTTTCCGCCGATCACGTGATGGCCTGGGCGACCACGATCGTCGCGCCGCCGGACGGGTCGATGGCCGATTTCATGGCCTCCATCGAAAAACTGCTGCCGCGCGAGGACCGGATCTTTTTCCGGGGCATGGCGGGCCGGTGAGAGAGCCGGGTTCGTTCCTGCGCGGGCTTCGCACCCATCGCCGCATGCGCGAACGCGCCGTGCTGGAGCGGATCAAGACCGGCGACCGGCTGATCCCGGAGATGGTCAAGGTGATCTATGCCAGTACCGATCCGCGCCTGCATGGGGCGGCCGCCCTTTCGGTGCTCGCACATCTGGAAGACTTGGTCGAGAAAGGCCGCGTGCTCACCGAAGGCCCGCCTTCGCTTGCGGGCGTCTACTGGGCTGCCTGAAGCGTGTCGCGATCCTTCGGTGAGCATGACCCGCTTCAGGTCGTTAGTTTCTCCGCATGTCGTTGTCGCAAAACCCTGCACACTTTTGCGCGACATGCTTTAGTTCCCGGCGATCCCCAGAAGCTCGGTATCGAGCCGGTCGAGAAAATCCTCGGCAATCGCCTCGCTCATTCCCAGATCATGCGGACCGTAGCGCGAGGCGACGCGGATATCGACCGAGGTCGTCTCGGCATCTTCGCGCAGCCGGATGACGAGGTCGAAACGCAGGCCGAGGATCAGGGTGCGGGTTTCGCCCTGCAAGAGGACATCGCCGGCATTGGCGAAAACCGGTGCGAGCGAGGGTTCCGGGCGCGGCAGCGGGATCGGCGCCACGTCCGGCACCGGCGCCTGCTCGTCCTGCGGCGCGGGGCGCTGGGAGATATCCGGCGCGATCACTCGACGCCTTCCTTCTTGGTGATCGCGATCCGGGCGGAGGGCACGGCCTTCTGCACACCCTGATAAACGCGGTCGAGGGCGCCTTCGTAACGCCTGCCGGTGAGGCCGGGATAAGCGGCGAACTGGACCCGCCTTTCGGCCGGCGTGATGACGGTCGAGCGCGGCAGCCATTTCTGATTGGCCTTCGGCGCCGCGACCCAGGGCGGCGGATCGGCAATATCGGTGGAAATGTCGTGGAGCGGCGGCAGGGTGTAATAATAGAAGGCGCCGGTCGCCACGACCGCGAGCGGCACGGCCGCATAGATCAACCCCTTGGTCGCCGCGACGCCGCCGCTTGCGCCGACCTGCCAGAGCCGCATCAGGCCGATCAGCGACAGGGGCACGGAAACGGCGGCAATTGCCGCCGAAAGAAAGAGCAGCGCCAGAAAATCCGGGGTCGCCAGGGGCCGAAACGATGGGCAAGTGCTGCGATGACGAACAGCGCCAGGGCCGAAAAGCCCAGCCTGCGGGCCGTATAGGCCGAGTGGGAAACGGGCCGGACAAAACGGACGGGCATCGGATCGGTACGGGCTCCATGGCAAAAGCGCTTGCTCCTGTGTAAAACAGCTTCGCCCGGAATGGAATCCCAAGCTTGCAGGCCGGCCGAATGAAAAGGAGTTCATGTCATGCGCCCTCACCGCCTTCTCCTCATCGCACCGCTGGCCGCGCTGCTGGCCGGCTGCCAGACCATGACGCCGGAGGAGCGCCGTGCGGCGGACGAGACCACCTGCGCGAGCTACGGCTTCAGGCGGGGCACGGATGCCATGGCGCGCTGCATGCTCGACATCGAACTCGACCGCCGCGCCGAAGGCCGCTCTTTCCAGGCGCGCACCGATGCGATGATGTGGCGGCCGATGGTGGTCGAGCGCCGGGTGATCGTCGAGCGGCGTTGATACGGTGCGGCGCAAGGGGATGTTGGAACGTCCGTTCCGTCAAACCCTGCTAAGGCCTATTCGATCACCGGCGGTATTGCAGCTCGATCTTCAGGCCTTCCGGGCCGTAGACGAAGATCTGGCCGATATCGGTGCCGGGTATCGCGTCGTGTTCGAAGCGGTAACCTGTCGTCTCGATCCTCTCGATAGCGGCGTCACGGTCATAAAAGCCGAAGGCCACGTGGTTGAACATGCCGGGCGGAAAGTCACCCTCACGCGTGACCATGCTCAGATGAATGAAAGGATGGCCGTCAAGATAAAGCCAGCGGCCCGGATCGGGAAAAGGCGGCCGGTAACCTTCCTCGGCGCCAAGCACCTTGCCCAGAAACGCGATCATCGCTTCAGCGTCGCGCGTGTGAATATTGACGTGGTCCAAGCGCGGCACGTTTTCCTCCCCTGTCGCTCCCAGGCGGGCAGGCTAACATGGGAGCAGCCGTTGTCCTAAAACGAAAAACGCCCGCGGGCGGCCTAGAAATTCTTCATGTCGTAATGGGGAATACCGACATCGAAATATTCCTCGCCATAGGCCTTGAAGCCGAAACGTTCATACATGGAGATCTTGTCGCTCTGGGCGGACAGATGGAAGCGGTTTTCGCGGGCTTGTCCGTGCGCCTCCATGGCGGCGCGGATCATGCCGCTCGCCACACCCTTGCCGCGCCATGGCCTGGTCACTGCGACCCGCCCGATCTTGACGCAGTCTTCCGCATAAATGACCCGCAGCGTGCCGCAGACCTCGCCGGAGACGACCGCCACGAAGTGGAAGGCCGTCAGATCGTCGGCGTCGAATTCCATGTCGGCCGGCACGTTCTGCTCGACGATGAAGACTTCGCGACGAAGGCGGAAACCTTCGTTGCAGAGCGTACTGAAGACGGGGACGGCGAGAACGGTGACTTGGCTCATGATGGTTTCCAATTTGTAGCCCCCTCACCAACAAAATCTACGACTTAGCTGAAGCTAAGATCGTGATTTTGTAACCTCTCCCGCAAGGGGAGAGGACCGCGGCGGCGCGGCAAGCTTATCTCCCCTTGGCGGGGAGATAAGCAATTTCAGCATCTTAGGCAAAGCCTAAGTGCTAGAAATTGCAAGAGAGGGGGCAAGGCGTTCAGCCATTCCTCCTCTCGATCGCCGCCTGCGCCGCCGCAAGGCGGGCGATCGGCACGCGGAAGGGCGAGCAGGAGACGTAGTCGAGATCGGCAAGTTCGCAAAAGCGGATCGAGGCCGGATCGCCGCCGTGCTCGCCGCAGATGCCGAGCTTCAGGTCGTTGCGGGTCCGGCGGCCGCGCTCGGCGGCCATCTGGATGAGTTCGCCGACGCCGTCGAAATCGAGCGAGATGAACGGGTCGTGCTCGATGATGCCCTTCCTCTGATAGGTCGGGATGAAGGCGGCGGCATCGTCGCGCGACATGCCGAAGGTGGTCTGGGTCAGGTCGTTGGTGCCGAAAGAGAAGAATTCGGCGGTTTCGGCGATGACATGGGCGCGGATCGCGGCGCGCGGCAGCTCGATCATGGTGCCGGCGAGATAGGCGATCGGTACGCCGCTTTCCTTGGCGACATCCTCGGCGACGCGGTCGATGACGCCCTTCACATAGTCCAATTCCTTGCGCAGGCTGACCAGCGGCACCATGATTTCCAGCTCGACCGGTTCGCCGGTCGACTTTCCGGCCTCGACCGCCGCCTCGAAAATGGCACGCGCCTGCATTTCGGCGATCTCCGGATAGGAAATCGCCAGCCGGCAGCCGCGATGGCCGAGCATCGGGTTGAACTCGTGGATGGCGTCGATGCGGCGGGCGAGGAAGGCGGGCGGCATCTCCATCGCCTTGGCGACCTCGGCGATCTCACCCTCGGTCTTCGGCAGGAATTCGTGCAGCGGCGGATCGAGCAGGCGGATCGTCACCGGCAGGCCATGCATGATCGAGAAGAGCCGATGAAGTCGGAACGCTGCATCGGCAGGAGTTTGGCGAGCGCGGCCCGGCGGCCCTTCTCGTCCTCGGCGAGGATCATCTCGCGCATGACGTGGATGCGGTCGCCTTCGAAGAACATGTGCTCGGTGCGGCAGAGACCGATGCCTTCGGCCCCGAAGGAACGGGCGGCGCGGGCATCCTGCGGGGTGTCGGCATTGGTGCGCACCGTCATACGGCGGGTCTTGTCTGCCCAGGCCATCAGCTTGCCGAAATCGCCCGACAGCGCCGGCTGGATCATCGGCACGGCGCCCTTCAGCACCTGGCCGGAGGAGCCGTCGATGGTGATCGTATCGCCGCGCTTGAGCGTCACGCCACCGCCGCCGATCAGGAGCTCGTTGCGCATATCGACCCGCATCGAACCGGCGCCGACGACGCAGGGGATGCCCATGCCGCGGGCGACGACTGCCGCATGGCTGGTCATGCCGCCACGGGTGGTGAGAATGCCCTCGGCGGCATGCATGCCGTGGATATCCTCGGGGCTGGTCTCGATGCGCACCAGGATGACCTTGCGGCCTTCGTGCTCCGCCTCGACCGCCTCCTCGGCGGTGAAAACGATCTCGCCGGTCGCAGCTCCGGGGAGGCAGGAAGGCCGGAACCGACGACGTGACGCTCGACGCGCGGATCGATGGTCGGGTGGAGAAGCTGATCGAGCGAGGGCGGCTCGATGCGGCAGACGGCCTCTTCCTCGGTGATCACGCCCTCTTCCACCATATCGACGGCAATCTTCATCGCCGCGCGAGTGGTGCGTTTGCCCGACCGGGTCTGCAGCATCCACAGCGTGCCGCGCTCGATGGTGAATTCGAGATCCTGCATATCGCAGTAGTGGGCTTCCAGCCGGTCGCAGATCGCCTTGAATTCGGCAAATGCCTCCGGCATCAGCTTTTCCATCGACGGCTTTTCGGAGCCGGAGGCGAGGCGGCCTTCCTCGGTGATCGACTGCGGCGTGCGGATACCCGCCACCACGTCCTCGCCCTGGGCATTGACCAGGAACTCACCGTAGAGCGCCTTTTCGCCGGTCGAGGGATTGCGGGTGAAGGCGACGCCGGTTGCAGACGACGAGCCGAGATTGCCGAACACCATGGTCTGGACGTTGACCGCCGTGCCCCATTCCTCCGGGATCCGGTGGAGCGTGCGGTAGGTCATGGCGCGCGGGTTCATCCAGCTCGAAAATACAGCGCGGATGGCGCCCCAGAGCTGCACATGCGGATCCTGCGGAAAGCTGGTGCCGAGCTCCTCCTCGATCATCTTCTTGTAGAGACCGACGATGTGCTGCCATTCGACGGCGGAAAGGTCGGTATCGTAGTCATGGCCGAGACGGGCCTTTTCGTCCTCGAGGATTTCCTCGAAGACCTCGTGGTCGAGGCCCATCACCACGTCGGCGTACATCTGGATGAAACGGCGATAGCTGTCCCAGGCAAACCGCGCGTCGCCGGCGTCATGGCCAAGCGCCTGCACGGTCTCGTCGTTGAGGCCAAGATTGAGGACGGTATCCATCATGCCCGGCATCGAAGCGCGGGCGCCGGAGCGCACCGACAGCAGCAAAGGCTTGACCTTGCCGCCGAAGACACGGCCGGTCTGGGTTTCGATGACGGTTATGCCTTCGAGGACCTGCGTTTTCAGGTCATCCGGAAGGGACCTGCCGTTCTTGAAATAGAAAACGCATGCATCGGCGACGATGGTCAGGCCCGGAGGCACGGGCAGGCCGAGGCTTGCCATCTCCGCGAGATTAGCGCCCTTGCCGCCCAGCCGCTCGACATCCGCGGCGCGGCCCTCCGCCTCGCCGCCGCCGAAGCGATAGACCCATTTCGACATTGCTGCTCTCCACCCGTCGCAGTCTTTTAAGCCATAAGTACAAGCTTTATGACGGTTTGGAAACGGATCTAGGCAGGATTATGTTGCGTCGCAACAAAATGGGCAGCAAGCGGTTAAGAAACGACCGGCGGAGCGCTTAAAAACAAAGCTTTGCGGGGCCGGATCACAGGCGGCCCCGCAAAGCTTTCCGTTCGGGACAGGAAACCCGAACGGGGGTGGGAAACTTTGACTGTCAGGCTGCGAAGCGCATGGACGCTTCGAGCGTTCCAATTCTAGGACAACAAAATAACAATACCCCGAAAATTACATCCCCCATATGGGTGATTCTACGTAGCTGGTGAGTAATTTTATGCCAAGGACTTGAAGGATAAAATTGATATTTGTCAATTAATTGCGCCAAATCCTCTCGGAAGGATATACAGCTCGGCGCAACCCCTCTTCTCAGCTCGCCTCGCGCAGGAGTTCCGCAGTCTGAAGATCGACGGAGACGAGCTGGGAAACGCCCTGCTCCGCCATGGTCACGCCGAAAAGGCGGTTCATCCGGGCCATGGTGATGGGGTTGTGGGTGATGATGATGAAGCGCGTTTCGGTGGAAGCCGCCATCTCGTCCATGAGGTTGCAATAACGTTCCACATTATGGTCATCAAGCGGCGCATCCACTTCGTCCAGCACGCAGATCGGCGCCGGATTGGTGAGGAAGACGGCAAAAATCAGCGCCATCGCGGTCAGCGCCTGCTCGCCGCCTGACAAAAGCGTCATGGTCTGCGGCTTCTTGCCGGGCGGGCGGGCGAGGATTTCGAGGCCCGCTTCAAGCGGATCATCCGATTCGATCAGCTGCAGTTCCGCCGTGCCACCCCCGAAGAGGTGGGTGAAGAGCCGCTGGAACTGCACATTGACCACGTCGAAGGCCGCAAGCAGTCGTTCGCGACCTTCACGGTTGAGGCTCTGGATGGCGCCCCGCAGCTTGCGGATCGCATCGATCACGTCGGCGCGCTCGCGCATCAGGTTGTCGAGCTTGTTGGAGAGCTCCGTCTGCTCCTCGTCGGCGCGCAGGTTGACGGCACCGAGGCGTTCCCGCTCCATGCGCAGGCGGTCGACCTCGCGCTCGATCTCGCGGATATCCGGCATCGGCGATCCGGCTTGAGGCCCGCCAGGCGCAGGACCTCGTAGGGTGCTACATTGAGGGTCTCGCGGATGCGGACCTCGCTCTCGTGGCGTTTTTCCGCCGCCGAGACCAGGCGCTCCTCGGCACGGCCGCGCTTTTCACGCGACTCGGCGAGCTCGGAAAGGGCAACGACGGCGATCCTGTCGGCGTCGCGCTGATAGGTTTCGGCCTCCGCCAGCCGGTCGGCGGAGGCACGGCGGGCCTCTTCGGCCTTCTGCAACTCGGTGAGCAGCGCACGGCGTTTGTCGTCGAATTCCTCAGGCGCCGCTTCGAGATCGGCGATCTCCTCGCGGGCCTCTTCCTCGCGCTCGCGCAGGCTCTCGATCTGATTGGCGGCACTGGCGGCGCGCGCGGTCCAGGACGCGCGCTCCTGGGCAATCGCCGCAAGGCGCCGCTTGCGGGCCTCGGTCTCGCGGCTCAGGCCCTCGTAACGGGCGCGCGCTTCGGCAAGCAGGCCGCGATCGGTCGCCACCACAGCCTGCTGGTCGCGCAGCCGGGTGTCGAGATGGGAGATGTCCGGCGCATCGTCGAGTTCGATGCGGGCGTTCTCTTCCTGGACGCCGAGATCCTCGATCTGCGCGCTCACCTGGTTCACCGCTTCACCGGTCACGTCGCGGCGGCGCATCAGGTCGCCGGCAGCGCGTTCGGCGGCGGCCAGCGCATCGCGGGCTTCGGAAAGCTGGCGGGCGGCGATACGGGCGCGGTCACGAGCATCGGTGAGACGCCGCTCGGCAGAGGTGATTTCGGATGCGGTAGAAGCGAGCGCCACTTCGGTTTCGGACAGCACGATGCGCGCTTCGTCGATCTCAGCTTCCAGTTCCGAGAGGCGGTTCTTTTGGGACAGGCGCAAGGCGGCGGCGCCCGGAGCCTCGGAGCCAGTCACATGGCCGTCCCAGCGATAGACGGCGCCTTCCTTGGTCACCAGCCGCTGGCCGGGCCGCAGCAGGCGCATCAGGCGATGTGCATCGCCGGACGCGATCACACCGATCTGGGCAAGGCTGCGGGACAGTTCCGGCGGGGCGGTGACATGGGCGATCAACGGCTGGGCACCCTGCGGCAGGCCAGGGTCGCCTGAGCCGTCGCCATTCACCGACCAGTAGGTCGGGGCCGACGCATCGACCGGGCTTTCGAGATCGTCTCCGAGGGCGGCACCGAGGGCTGCCTCGAAACCGCGATCGACGCGGATCATGTCGGCGACCGCGACGAAATCCCCGCCGTGGCGCCGGCGGCCAGCATTTTCGAAATGGTGCGGGCTTCGGTCTCCAGCGCATTGAGCGCCGAACGGGCGGCCTCCACGGGACCGCGGGCCATCAGTTCGGCGGAACGGGCGGCGGACAGTACCGCCTCGACATCCTCGGCGGCAATCGTTGCATCCTCGACGGCAATTTCCGCCGCCTCGACCGCCTCGCGCTTTTCGGCCGGGTCGTCGAGGCCGGAAAGCCGTTCGTTGATCGCGTCGAGTTCGCCGGTCGCGTCGGCGAGCTGCCGGTCGAGGCGCTGGCGGCGCTCAGCGAGATCGCGGATCAGCCGTTCGAGCCTGGTTACGGCCGGCGGCCGCCTCGGCGCGTTCGGCGGTAATTGCCGAAAACAGCGCTTCGCTCGCGGAGAGCGATGCGGCAGCGGCCTCGAAGGTCTCACGCATCTCCTCGGCTTCGGAGCCGGAATCGGCGAGCATGTCGTTGAGCTCGGCCTCTTCCTCGGCGAGCTTTTCAAGAAAGGCGGTGTTGTCGGCGGCGAGCCGTTCCTCTCGGCGGATGTCCTCGCCGAGCCTGGGCGAGCCTTCGGGTCAGTTCGTCGCGACGCTTCAGGAGGCGGTTCGCCTCCTCCTCCAGCTGGCCGCGGGCGATCTGCAGGCGCTGCAGGGCGGCACCGGCCTTCGCCTCCTCCTCGCGCAGCTCGGGCAACTTGAGACTGGCGACCGCCTGGTTCTTGGCGGCCTCCATCTGACCTTGCGCCTTTTCCGCGACGATACTGGTCACCTGGTTGAGCGCGCTTTCCGCCTCGCCTTCCGCCTCCTTGGCCTGCACCCAGCGGATATGCAGGAGCATCGCCTCGCGGGCGCGGATATCGGCAGAGAGCGTCTTGAAACGGTTCGCCTGGCGGGCCTGGCGCTTCAGACTCTCGATCTGGCTTTCGAGCTGCGACAGTACGTCGTCCAGGCGCTCAAGATTGCCTTCGGCGGCGCGCAGCCGCAGTTCCGCCTCGTGGCGGCGGGAATGCAGGCCGGAAATGCCAGCCGCTTCTTCAAGAAGCTGGCGACGGGCCTGCGGTTTTGCCTGGATCAGTTCGCCGATCCGGCCCTGGCCCACCATGGACGGCGAGCGGGCGCCGGTCGAGGCATCCGCGAACAGCAGCTGCACATCCTTGGCGCGGGCTTCCTTGCCGTTGATGCGATAGACGGAGCCGGACTCGCGCTCGATGCGGCGCGTCACCTGGATCTCGTCGGAATCGTTGAAGGCGGCGGGCGCCGTGCGGTCGGCATTGTCGAGATAGAGGCCGACTTCGGCGGTGTTGCGGGCCGGACGGTTGCCGGAGCCCGAGAAGATCACGTCGTCCATGCCGGACGCGCGCATGTTCTTGTAGGAGTTTTCCCCATCACCCAGCGCAGCGCCTCGACAAGGTTCGACTTGCCGCAGCCATTCGGGCCGACCACACCGGTCAGCCCGCGCTCGATGATGAATTCCGTCGGTTCGACGAAAGACTTGAATCCGAGAACGCGCAGCTTGTTGAACTTCATGCCGCGCCCCTCACCTTCCCCTCAGGGAAGGTGCACTCACGACAGGCTGTCGATGAGTTTCGACATGGATTCAACCGACATATCTCCAGAATACTTCTTGCCGTTGATCAGGAAGGTCGGCGTGGAATTGACGCCAAATTCGTCCGAAGCTCTCTTAACGACAGCATTCACTTGATCCAGAAGCTTCTGGTTCGTCAAGCAGGCCTCGAAAGTCTGCTGTGAGTAACCTGCGAGTTTGACGGTCTGGAGCAGCGCATTGCGCACATTTCCGTCCGCGGGCGACGCCCAGCCGCGCTGCTGCTTGAAGAGCATGGAGACCATCGGGAAATACTGGGCAGGCGTCGCAAGCTCGGCAGCGTTCTGCGGGCTGCAGCGGGCCAGCATGAAAGCAGCCGTCGCGACCGGATCGAACGGGAATTCGCGGATGATGAAGCGCGCCTTGCCGGTATCGATATACTTGGTCTTGATCGTGTCGAAGGTCTTGTTGTGGAAGTTGGCGCAATGCGGGCAGGTCATCGACATGTATTCGATGATCGTGACCTTGGCCTTTTCACCGCCCAGCGCCATTTCCGGCAGCGGGCCGGGCTTCAGCGCAGCGGCCATGTCCACGTCGCCCTGGGATTCCGGCATTTCCTGCGCGAAGGCTTCGGACGCGCCGAGCGGCAGAGCCAGGCAAAGGGCAGTTACAGCCACTCCGCCGAGAAGCGCGCGCCTGGTCATGGTCATTTCGTTCATCTGCATGGAACACCCGTGTGCGAGAGATCTTCAATAAAGGTGACATTCCGTATCGCGGCGCCCCAACGCGAACAAGCTGTCGATAAGCAAATCTCTTCAAAGAATTGTGACAAATCGGAGGTCTATCAAGAGGATCGGCGGGTTTATCTCTCAGACCTTGCGTTTCTGCTGCAGGACGGCAGTGCCGAGCCTTGCCACCGCCTTCTTCAGCGCCTCGCTTTCGATGCCTTCCATCATGGCTTCCAGCCGCTTGGCGGCCTCGCCCTTCAACGGCGGCGGCTTGCGGGGATGTTTGAAGGTCTGGGAGACCGGTTTTTGGACGATGCGGATCTGGCGCACGGCCGGAAAACCGAAAAAGCCGTTGATGCGAGCGATCAATTCGCCCTGGGCGTGGGTGAGGAAAAGCGCGCGCACCCTCGCAGGCAATCGTCAGCACGCCGGCCTGGTGGCCGCCGCCCGAACCGGTGCCCTCGTCGCGTCGCGGCCAGGCGATCTTTTCCGGTCGGGTACAGTCGGCAAAGTCCTCACCGGCGATCTCGTCCCAGGAGCCGAGCAGCGCGGTCGATATGCCGGCGCGGCGAGCGAGCACCGGATCGATGATGCCGTTCGCCACTTCCGATATCTGCAGCTCGCGTTTCTTGGGATAACTCATGACGCCTGCCATTGCGGCGCCGGCAGGCCTTGATGCCGGCGCACTCTTCCCACAACTATACGCCATCTCTTCCCATTACGGCAAACGATGCTCCAGACGATCCACATTACCCATGCCCAGAAGCTGCTGACCTGGTACGACCGGCACCACCGGGAGCTTCCATGGCGGGTGAGCCCCGCGGCGGCAAAGGCCGGGAAACGGGCCGATCCCTACCATGTCTGGCTGTCGGAAGTGATGTTGCAGCAGACGACCGTGCAGGCGGTGAAACCGTATTTCGCCAAATTCCAGGCGCTCTGGCCCAAGGTGACCGACCTTGCGGCTGCGCCGGTCGAGGACGTGATGGCGGCGTGGGCGGGCCTCGGCTACTACGCCCGCGCCCGCAACCTGAAAAAGTGCGCCGAAGCGGTCGCGGCCGCGCATGGCGGGGTGTTTCCGGACACCGAAGATGGCCTTCGGGCGCTTCCCGGCATCGGCGATTATACGTCCGCCGCGGTCTCAGCCATCGCTTTCAACCGCCAGTCGGCCGTGATGGACGGCAATGTCGAGCGGGTGATTTCGCGGCTCTACGCCATGGACGCGCCGCTGCCGGGCTCGAAGCCCGCAATGAAGGCGAAGGTGGCGGAACTGACGCCGGCCGACCGGCCAGGCGATTTCGCGCAGGCGATGATGGATCTCGGGGCGACGATCTGCACCCCGAAAAGGCCCACCTGTGCACTCTGTCCGTTCCGCGACGACTGTCTCGCCTTTGCCGAACACGATCCGGAGCGGTTTCCGGTCAAGGCAGCAAAAAGGAAAAACCGTTACGGCTCGGGGCGGTGTTTGTCGCCGTGACGCCCGAGGGGAAGTGCTCCTGCGGCGGCGGATCGACAGCGGGTTGCTCGGCGGCATGACCGAAGTGCCGACCACCGCGTGGACCTCGCGCATCGACGGCGGCACGACGACGGACCACGCGCCCTTTCCCGCCACGTGGGAGGCATCCGGCACCGTCACCCACGTTTTCACCCATTTCGAACTCAGGCTCTCGGTGTTCCGGGCGAAGACAGATAAGGTCGCCACCGCCGACGGATGGTGGGAACCGGTCACCAATCTCGAGGCCCAGGCCTTGCCGACGGTGATGAAAAAGCCATCACTCAGGCTCTTCCACTGGCCTTCGAAAAATCTCCGAACTGACAGAGACGCTCAATTTTCCAGGACACATTCATGGCAGCCAAGATCGACCACATCGTCTTCGACATCGGCAAGGTGCTGATCCACTACGATCCGAACCTTCCCTATGCCCGCGTCATTCCGGACGAGGAGGAGCGCAAATGGTTCTTTGAGAACGTCTGCACCCATGAATGGAACCTGGAACAGGATCGCGGCCGCAAGTGGGAAGACGCCGAGGCGCTGCTGGTCGCGCAATATCCGGAGCGCGAGGAGCAGATCCGCGCCTTCCGCAAATACTGGCACGAAATGGTGCCGCATGCCTATGACGGCTCGGTCGCGATCATGGAGGGCCTGATCGACAAGGGCCACGACGTGACGATGCTGACCAATTTCGCGGCTGATACATTTGTCGATGCAAGGAAGATGTTTCCCTTCCTCAACAAGCCGCGCGGCGTGACCGTGTCCGGCGAGATCGGCCTGATCAAGCCGGACGTGGCGATCTACCAAAGCATGCCCGCGACTTCGGGCTTACGCCGGAAGCCTCGATCTTCATCGACGACAGCTATCCGAATGTCGAAGGTGCGCGCGCCGCCGGCTGGCAGGCCGTGCATTTCAAAGATCCGGAAACGCTGCGGAAAGACCTTATCGCTCACGGCATCGAGCTGTAACGGCCGGGAATTGGCGGGCCAGACCTACAGGACCCGGCTCGCGACGCAGACGCGGCCGACGACTTTCAGGTCCGCCAAACTGTCCTTGAGGACGTGCTGCGGGCGATAGCGTTCCAGATTGTCCGGCAGGAGTTCGAGGCTGCCATGCGGAAGCCTCTGCACCCGCCGGACGATCAGTTCTTCGCCGACATCGAACAGATAGACGCGTCCATCCTCCAGCTTGCGGTCGCGGACGCCGACGAACATGGGGGTTCCATCGACGATGGTCGGTGACATGCTGTCGCCTTTTGCGAACAGGACACGCATGTTGCTCGGATCGACCGAAAGCTTCGCCCAGAAGCCTTGGGGAATGGCCGCCCATGTGGCATCGTGCGGTTCGAACGAGAGCTCTCCGGTCCTCTCGTCTTCATAAGCCGGGATGACGACACTATCGACGATGTTCCAGAGGGGCTAGGCTCGGAAAATCCGGCTGGCGGGATTTCCGGTGGCGCAAAATGGATGATCCCCTCCTCGACCGACCAGTCGTTGCCGAGATATTCGATCGGCACGTCGGCGAGCTCCGCCATCATGTTGAGCGTGCTGTGGCGCGGTTCGGTCTTGCCGTGGCGATAGTTGTCGAGCGTGTTGTCGTTGAGGCCGAGCGCATCCACCACGCGCAGGCGACCGCCGGCCAGTTCGCAGAGGATCAGCATCTTCAGCGCCACGGCACGGCGCGCGGCATCCCTGCCCTCCCAGCTTGGTGAGAACCGCGCCAACGCACGCTCGATCCGGTGGCGCAATTCGCCATTGGCAGGCATGGACATTTTCAAAAACGCAAAAAATTGGAAACTCGCTCAACCCTATACAACCTACGATAACAAGCACAGGTAACCGTGGGAATACCAAAAATTCGCAAGGCTGCGGGGTTCGGCCTGAGGAAAAAATGGAGCGCAAAGAAATGGCGCCCGGGATCAGCCTTCCCGGGCGCCAATTATCCTTGTCCGGGACTAGAGGTACGAAACCGGACAAGGCATTCTGTCGATCTGGCGGGGACCGGTGGATCAGTCCATTTTTGCCATATCGTTTCGGATCACGGATCGCAGTTCGTCGATGGGCTTGAGGGAGTGCCCATCGTCGAAATGCCAGAAAGTCCATCCGTTGCATGCATCAAGGCCCTGCACCTTCGCGCCCAGGCGATGAATGGAACCAGCCTCGCCGCCTGCCGCAAGCGTGCCGTCGGCGCGGATGATCGCGCTGTGGCGGCGCTTGGCGTCGGTCAGGACCTGACCGGGCTTGACGAGACCGCTTTCGACCAGCGTGTTGAAAGCGACACGGGGTTCTGCCTTCTTGCCGGTCATCACCGTCAGTTCCGCCTTGCCGAGCGGCTCTACGGAGGCGATGCGGGCGGAAGCCGCATCGATATAATCCTGCTCGCGCTCGATGCCGACGAAATTGCGGCCAAGGCGCTTTGCGACGGCGCCGGTCGTGCCCGAGCCGAAGAAGGGATCGAGGATCACGTCGCCCGGCTTCGTCGAGGCCATGATCACACGGGCGAGCAGCGCCTCGGGCTTCTGGGTCGGGTGGACCTTCTTGCCGTCCTCGCCCTTCAGGCGCTCGCCGCCGGAGCAGATCGGAAACAGCCAGTCGGAGCGCATCTGCACGTCGTCATTGGACGCCTTCAGCGCATCGTAGTTGAAGGTGTATCCCTTGGCCTTGGCGTCGCGGCTCGCCCAGATCATCGTCTCATGGGCGTTCTGGAACCGGCGGCCCTTGAAATTCGGCATCGGGTTGACCTTGCGCCAAACGATGTCGTTCAGCAGCCAGAAATTCAGGTCCTGCATGATCGCGCCGACGCGGAAGATATTGTGGTAGGAGCCGATGACCCAGATCGTGCCGTGCGGCTTCAGCACGCGGCGGCAAGCAAGCAGCCAGGCACGGGTGAACACATCATACATTTCGAAGGAGGCGAACTGGTCCCATTCGTCATCGACGGCATCGACCAGCGACTGGTCGGGACGATGCAACGTGCCGCCGAGCTGGAGATTGTACGGCGGATCGGCGAAGATCGCATCGACGGAATGATCCGGCAGGGCTTCCAGGGCAGCGACGCAATCGCCCTTGATGATGGAGTTTAGCCAAGTGTCCGGACGGACCTGACGCTTCAGGTCGGCCAGCGGAAGAACTGCTGCCATGTGTTACTCGCTACGCTCTACTCGATACGAATTTACTGACTGTTATGGTTACCTATTTTGGTTACCAAAGCCTGAAGCGGTGCGCGATTTCGGGAAAAATTTCGCAACGTGGAAAGAGGTCGCGGGTTGCGCTACAATCAACTGATGAAAAGAAGCGAAGCGATCGAAAAGCTGAAGCAGCAGGCCGACGCCATCCGGGCGCTCGGCGCGACGTCGCTTTTTCTTTTTGGCTCTGTCGCTCGCGACGAGGCAGGGCCATCGAGCGATCTCGATCTGTTTATCGATTATGATCCTGAGAGCCGCTTCAACGCATTCGACCTCGTGGGAATAAAGCTCTTCCTGGAAGATGAGCTTGCGACAGAGGTCGATATAACGACGCGCGACAGCCTTCACCCGATTCTGAAGGACAGAATCGAAAGCTCCGCGTTGCAGGTCTTCTGATGCCCCGCGAGGTTCGGCATTTTCTCCACGATATTCGCCAAACGATCTCCATCATCGAAGATGCGACCGCCCGGCAAATCGTTCGCCGACTATAGCGGCGATCCGATTCTCAAACTTGGTCTGGAGCGCGCTGTCGAAATCATCTCGGAGGCAAGTCGTGGGATTCCGGATGACTTCAAAACATCACGCCCAGAAATCCCGTGGCCGAAAATTAGAGATATCGGCAACGTCTTGCGACACGAATATCATGGCCTATCAGACAAGATCATCTGGGGCGTGATCGTGGACGAAATCCCGAAGCTTAGGCTTGCCATCGAAGCGATACTGCGAATGGTCGAGGAGCCGTAACTAAGCCGCATGCACCTCGCGGCTATCCTTCGGCGCCTCCTCCCGCTCGAACATGCCGTAATCCCTGACGACATGGCCGATGCGCAGGCGGTAATCGGCGAAGACGCCGCCTCGGCCGGCTTTCTGGGCGGCGCGGTGGCTTTCGAGATTGCGCCATGCCTTGACGGCCTCCTCGTCCCGCCAGAACGACAAGGAGAGGATTTTCCCGCGCATTGTCAGGCTTTCGAAGCGCTCGATCGAGATGAAGCCGTCGATGGTATCCAGTTCGGAACGCAACTCGCCGGCAAGGTCGAGATATTTGTGGCGTTCGCCCATATAGGGGATGACTTCGAAGATGACGGCGATCATGGCTTTATCAAAGCTCCGTGTGGCATGGATACGTTCTTCAGGAAGATCCGATCCTCCTTGAGGATGAAACGCTCGCGCTTGGAAAACGCGTAGTTCTCCTGGCCGCGCGGATCGGCCGTCAGCCGGGCGCGATAGGCCTCATAGGCGGCGAGGCTGTCGATGTTGTAGACGCCGTAGGCCGTGGTCGCCGAGCCCTCGTGCGGGGCGAAATAACCGATCAGGTCGGCACCGCAGCGCGGGATCGCCTGGCCCCAGTTGCGGGCATATTCGGCGAAAGCGTCCTTCTTGAACGGGTCGATCTCGTAGCGGATGAAACAGGTGATCATGGCTTTTCTCCTTCTGCTGTGGAGTTGTTTTGCCATGTTGCCAGACGAAGATGCTTCGGTTACGGTCGAAGTATGAAAGAAGGTCCAGACATTGCCCGCATCGGGATGCTGTTCGGCGATCCCGCCCGCGCCAACATGCTGACCGCCCTGATGGGCGGCCAGGCTCTGACGGCAACCGAGCTTGCGCAGGCAGCCGGCGTGACGCTGCAGACGGCGAGTTCGCATCTTTCCAAGCTCGAGGAAGGCGGCATTCTCGCCCAGCGCAAGCAGGGCCGGCACCGTTATTTCACGCTGGCCGACGCGGCCGCCGGGACACTGCTCGAAAACATCATGGGGTTTGCGGCAAGCCGGGGCCATCTGCGTCACCGGCCGGGACCGAAGGATCCGGCGCTGCGCAAGGCCCGCGTCTGCTACGATCATCTGGCCGGCGATTATGGGGTCAGGATGCTCGACAGTTTCGTCGCCCGTGGGGCGATCGAAAGCGATGGCGAGAACCTGGCGATGACCGAGGATGGTCGCGCGGAACTCGGCAAGCTCGGCATCGATGTGGCAGCACTGACATCCAATCGCCGGCCGCTCTGCAAATCCTGCCTCGACTGGAGCGAGCGGCGCTCGCATCTAGCCGGCATGCTCGGCAAGGCACTGCTTGCCCATTTCCTCGAAAAAGGCTGGGCACGGCGCAGTGAAGAGAGCCGCGCGGTGCTGTTCACGCCGGATGGCGAGCGGAAATTCCTGGCGCTGTTTCCGGCGGACTGACCTTCAAGACCAGCGCACCTGCATAATCCTCCGCCGCGATGCGATCGCAAAGGTTGCTCCATTCGCAGTCCGTGCAAGCGCGGCGCGTCACGCCGGCAGAGAAGGCGCGGCGCAGTTGCTCGAACAGCGCCGCATCGGGGGCGATCGCCGTGCCCGCCTCAAGCTCCCGCCCAAGCAGGCGGGCAATATCCGCAAGCGCCGCTGCATCGCGACCGGCAACCGAGGCACCGAGACAATGGGCCGCTTCATCCGAGAGAAGCGGGGCGCAGATATCGTCGGGGCCGGAGACGATCTCGATCGTCTCGCCGGCAGAAAGCCGGCCGGCGAGACGACGATAGTTGGCGACGAAGGCTGGGGTATAACCCTCGCCGACAAAGGTCAGCATGCAGAGAAGATGATGCGGCCGAAGCCTCACCGTCATTCTGCGGCAGCGCGATTGCGGGACGCGAGCGCCGCGAGGACAGCCGCCGCCAGGCCCGATTTCAGCGCAGCACCGAGGATGAACGGAGCAACACCGGCAAAGAACGCCTTTTCAGCGCCGATCAGTGCCGCAAGCCAGGCCCAGCCGAGCGCGAGGCATAGAAGATTTGCGATCAGATGTGCCGAAAAGCCGGCAAGGATACGCCGCCCCGTCCAGCCACGTTCGGCAAGCCAGCCGGCAACGGCGGCGACCACCGGAAAGGAAAAGAGATAACCGGCGGTCGGCCCTGCGAAAGCGGCAAGACTGCCTGCTCCGCCCGCCAGCACGGGCGCCCCAAGCGCTGCTTCTCCAAGCCACGCAAGCACCGTCAAGGCGCCGAGCCGCCAGCCGTAAAGCGCGCCGATCATCGTCACCGCAAATGTCTGCATGGTGATCGGCACCGGCACCATCGGCACGGCGATGCGCGATGCGATCGCCAGGACCAGCGTGCCGGCGAGCACGAAGATGGCCTTCATCACGAACGACCTTTCGGCCAGCCGCAGCGGATCGAAAACAAGGGTCTGCTGGGAATTCATCAGGGACATCGAGCTCTCCTTTTCAAATTATAGATAATTTTCATTCCGATCTATTTTATGAGTAGATTTTTGACGATGACAAGCACCTATCGCATGAGCGAACTGCTAACGTCATAACGCTACCACCGAAAACCACCGCATTTACGGGATTTTACGACAAAATAAAATTATCTATAATTTTGAAAAATCAACCGACGATGGCGAAAGTTTCGCGCGACGCGCCGGTCTTCGCCGGTTGCGGGCCGCGACCGATCCATTGGACGTGCTTCTGCAGGATGGCGGCGGCTTCGTCGGCCTTTCCCTGCCTGAGGCCGGTCAGGATGGCACGGTGGTCGTGGTCGGTGCGCTTTTCCCAGCCGGACTGCCAGGCGGAAAACAGGAAACGGGCGCTCGCCGCGTGTAGGTCGTCGATGGAAGCGAGCAGGCGTTTCATGCCGCAAGGTGCAAGAATCAGCCGATGGAAACGGCGGTTCGCGTCTTCCCAGGCATGCACGTCGGCAGCGGCATCGCCCTCACGGGTCGCTTCTTCCGCTGCATCGAGGATCGCCGGCGTCAGGTGGCGGGCGGCGTGGCGGAGTGCGAGCACTTCCAGCACCGCGCGCATTTCCGCCACTTCCCGGACTTCGGCGAGATCGAAGGAGGCGACGCGGACGCCGCGGCGCGGCTCGCTGATCGCCAGGCCCTGCGCCTCCAGCCGGCGGAAGGCTTCGCGCACCGGCACGTGGCTGGTCTCGAACTCTTCGGCGATGTGATCCTGGCGAAGACGGGCACCGGGCGCAAGCTCGCCCCGCACGATGCGATCGGCAAGCACCCGGCTGATTCGGCTGGCAATTGTGTCTTCCGGCTCCTTGCCCATCCGCGTTCATTAGAGCGCCGTTCCCCGCTTGTCGAGAGCCGCCCGCTACGCTTGTCCCAGCCATGCGTGGCAGTTGGTTGAGGTTTCGACTGCCATCGTATAAAAGCCCGCTTCACCTTCCATACAAGGCCCAGACAAGGCATTTCCCCATGAGCAGCTTCGACCTCATCATTTTCGATTGCGACGGCGTTCTCGTCGATTCCGAAATCATCGCGGCGCAGGTGGAATCCAGGCTGCTGACCGAAGCGGGTTATCCGATCAGCGTCGAGGAAATGGGCGAGCGCTTCGCCGGCATGACCTGGAAGAACATTCTCCTGGCCGTGGAGAAGGAATCCAACATTCCCCTCTCCGCCTCATTGATCGACAAATCCGAGGCGCTGCTCGACGCCCGGCTCGCCCGGGACGTGAAGATCATCGACGGGGTCAAGTTCGCGCTTGCAAGGCTGACGACGCAGCGCTGCATCTGCTCGAATTCCAGCACACATCGCCTCGACATGATGCTCGAAAAGGTCGGGCTGAAACCCTATTTCGCGCCACATATCTATTCAGCCAAGGATCTCGGGCCGGATCGGGTGAAGCCGAAGCCGGATATCTTCCTGCATGCGGCCCAGCAGTTCAACGTGTCGCCGGAGAAGTGCCTGGTGATCGAGGATTCCACCCATGGCGTCCATGGCGCCAGGGCGGCCGGCATGCGCGTCGTCGGTTTTACCGGCGCATCGCACACCTATCCGAGCCATGCCGACCGGCTGACCGATGCGGGCGCAGAAACGGTGATCTCGCGGATGATGGACCTGCCGGCCGTCATCGCCGCCCTCGGCGAATGGGCCGGCGCGTTCTGATCGCCCCGGCCAGTTCTTTCCGATAATCAGGCTCCGGCGGGCCGGCTTCTTTGCCGGGCCCGTATCGAAGCCGAGGCGCACGCGGGTGAAGCGAGAGGCACCGCCTTGCGCGTTGGGGATCTGCACATCCGCCTTGTTGAAGATGAACTGGTGCCGCCGGCGGGAATATCGACCGGAAATGCCACCTTCTGCGAGTAGATGACGTTGTCGCCGTCGACGACTTCGACGAGAACCGGCAGGGTGACCTTGCCGGGAACGCCGACCGGGCCTTGGACGATGCGGCCTTGCGCGACGACGTTGATGGTCATCGTCGTTTCATTGGCGCTGCACTGGCGCGTCGCGTCGGCGAGCGAGGCCTGATAGAGCAATTTTTCCGGCTTGTTCTCGCCGCCGCGCGCATAGGCGCGGTGAATGGCGGTCTGCTCCAGCATGACGACCGGCGGGCAGAAGGCCTGCACGACGGGGGTTGCGGCCTGACCTGCGGGGGCGGCATTGGCGGTTGGGGTCAGCCCTTCGGTCGGCGCCGAGGAATTGCAGCCTGCGAGAACCGCCACGACCGATACCGCCAGAAAACCACGCGAAATCTTTGCAAACACCGTACTCAACCCTCTTCCATCCCGATATCCGGGCCAAAACCGAAGCGAACCGGAGCTTCATTTTCCGGTCTTTCACCGCCCATTTTCCTGGTCTATATCAGCGGCGCAAATAAAAATCGATTGGGGTTGACGGTCGTGGACTACATTTCTACCCGGGGCGAAGCCGCTCCGCTCGGATTCCGGGATGCGCTGATGGCGGGGCTTGCCCGCGACGGCGGCCTTTACGTGCCACGCCAATGGCCTTCGCTCTCCAAGAAGGAAATCCGCGCGCTGCGCGGCAAGACCTATCAGGAGGTCGCCTTCGAGATCCTCAAGCACTTCGTCGGCGACGAAATCCCCGCCGACAAGCTTAAGGCGATGATCACGGAAGCCTATGCCACGTTCCGGCATCCGGCCGTCGTGCCGCTGGTGCAGACCGGGCCGAACGACTTCGTGCTCGAACTCTTCCACGGCACCACGCTCGCCTTCAAGGACGTGGCCATGCAGTTGCTCGCGCGACTGATGGACTATGTGCTGGCCGAGCGCGGCGAACGGGCCACCATCGTCGGCGCGACGTCGGGCGATACCGGCGGGGCGGCGATCGACGCATTCGCGGGCCGCGAGCGCACCGACATCTTCATCCTCTTCCCGCATGGCAAGGTCTCGCCCGTGCAGCAGCGGCAGATGACCACGTCCAGCGCCACCAACGTGCATGCGCTCGCCGTGAAAGGGAATTTCGACGACTGCCAGAACCTCGTGAAAGAGATGTTCAACGACGTCGCCTTCCGCGACCGGGTCAGGCTGTCGGGCGTCAACTCGATCAACTGGGCGCGGATCATGGCGCAGGTGGTCTATTATTTCACCGCCGCCGTTTCGCTCGGCGGGCCGGACCGGAAGATCTCCTTCACCGTGCCGACCGGCAATTTCGGCGATATCTTCGCCGGCTACGTGGCCAAGAAGATGGGCCTGCCGATCGACCGGCTGGTGATCGCCACCAATGACAACGACATCCTCGCCCGGACGTTGAAGACCGGGCGTTACGAGATGCGCGACGTCAAGGCGACCACCTCGCCTTCGATGGACATCCAGATCTCGTCGAATTTCGAGCGGCTGCTGTTCGAAGCCTATGGCCGCGACGCCGGCTCGGTTCGATCAGCGATGGCCGGGCTCAAGCAATCCGGCAGCTTCGAAATCAAGCCGGACGCATTGAAAGCGATCCGCCGCGAGTTCCGCGCCGGCCGGGCGACGGAGCGTCAGGTTGCAGCCACGATCCGCGAGACACTGGCCGAGACCGGCTACCTGCTCGACCCGCATACGGCGACCGGCGTTTTCGTCGCAGGTAAGAACGCGAAGCCGACGAGCCCGATGGTCACGCTTGCGACCGCGCATCCGGCCAAATTTCCGGCCTCGGTAAAATCCGCTTGCGGAATTGATCCGGCGCTTCCATCATGGCTCGCTGATCTTATGCAAAGGGAGGAGCGCTTCGATATCTTGGAGCCTGAGCTTAAGTCCGTCGAAACTTTCATCGGCGAGCATGCCCGCGCTAAGTAGTACAAGTATCGGCGGCGCCGGAAAGACGTAGAGATGAATGTAGAAATCACCCGGCTCGCCTCCGGGTTGACGGTCGTCACCGAAACCATGCCGCATCTGGAGAGCGTCGCGCTGGGTGTCTGGATCAAGTCCGGATCGCGTAACGAGACCGAGGACGAACACGGGATCGCCCACCTCCTCGAGCACATGGCCTTCAAGGGCACCGCCCGCCGCAGCGCACGCGACATCGCCGAGGAAATCGAAAATGTCGGCGGCGAACTCAACGCCGCGACATCCACGGAAACCACCTCCTATTATGCCCGCGTGCTCAGGGACCATGTGCCGCTCGCGGTCGATATTCTCGCCGACATCCTGACGGAATCGGCGTTCGACGAGGAAGAACTGCGGCGCGAAAAACACGTCATCCTGCAGGAGATCGGCGCGGCCAACGACACGCCCGACGACGTTGTGTTCGACAAGTTTTCCGAGGTCGCCTATCGCGGCCAGACGCTCGGACGGCCGATCCTCGGCACGCCGGATACCGTCAAGAGCTTCACGCCGGGCCAGATCCGCAACTATCTCTCGCGCAACTACACCACCGACCGGATGTTCGTGGTCGCCGCCGGCGCGGTCGATCATGCGGCGTTCGCCAAGCAGGTGGAAGAGCGCTTCGCCAGCCTGCCTATGACCCCGAGCGCGCCGCCCGTGCTCGAAGCCGCCCGCTATATCGGCGGCGACGTGCGCGAAACCCGCGACCTGATGGACGCGCAGGTCCTGCTCGGTTTCGAGGGCAAGGCCTATCACATGCGCGACTTCTACTGTTCGCAGATTCTGCCAACATCCTCGGCGGCGGCATGTCCTCGCGCCTGTTCCAGGAAGTGCGCGAACATCGCGGCCTCTGCTATTCGGTCTATGCCTTCCACTGGGGCTTTTCCGATACCGGCATCTTCGGCATCCACGCGGCAACCGGCGGCAACGAGCTGCCGACGCTGGTGCCGGTCATCATCGACGAGCTGCGCAAATCTTCGGAAACCATTCACCAGCAGGAGATCGACCGCGCCCGTGCCCAGATCCGCGCCCAGTTGCTGATGGGCCAGGAAAGCCCGGCGGCGCGTGCCGGCCAGATCGCCCGCCAGATGATGCTCTACGGACGCCCTATCCCGAACCCGGAAATGATGGAACGGCTGGAGGGCATCACCACGCAGCGGCTCACCGATCTTGCCGGGCGGCTGTTTTTCGATACGGTTCCGACATTGTCGGCGGTCGGCCCGATCGAGCAGCTCGCACCGCTCACCGACATCTCGGCGGCGCTCGCATCGCCGGGGGTCCAGACGAAGAAGGCTGCCGGTTAAACCGGCCGCCCTGCCCGGAGCAGCGCTCGCATGACCAAGTCGGTGTTTCGGTTCCTGTCGCGACAGCCGGACACACCAGAGCTTTATGGCGAAAACCACCTGCTCCGGCTTCCCCGTTATTCCGACTACAAACAGTGGCAGCGGCTGCGCTCGGAAAGCCGCCCCTTCCTGCAGCCCTGGGAGCCGATCTGGCGGCCGGACGAGCCTGACCGAAGGATCGTTCCGCTCGCGTGTCGTCAGAAGCGGCCAGGAACATGCCTCCGGCCTTGCCGTGCCGCTGCTTCTCTTCCGCCGCGACGACCAGGTGCTGCTCGGGGGCCTGACCATCGGGTATATCCGCCGGGGCGCGGCGCAGAGCTGCATGATCGGCTACTGGATGGGCGAGAAACATTCGGGCCAAGGCCATATGTTGGCCGCATTGAAGGTGGCAATCCCCTATATCTACGGCGGACTTCAGTTGCACCGGATCGAGGCAGCCTGTATTCCGGAGAACTGGAAAAGTGTCCGGCTTTTGGAAAAGGCCGGTTTCGAGCAGGAAGGTCTTTTGCGCAAGTATCTCAAAATCAATGGCGAATGGCGCGACCACCTGATGTTTTCCCGGCTGCCGGAGGACGGTGAGTTCGGGAAGATGCTGAAGCCATGAGTATCTCTTCCCTGCGTCTTGCGCCGTTGATCCGCTCTTTTCCGGCGATCATCGTTTTCCTTGCTGCCGCCATATTCCTGACGGCGACGCCGGGTGCGCGCGCCGCAGAACCCGTCAAGATTTCGCGAGACGACACGGCGCTCGACCTCACGAGAACCACGGATATCTACGTCAACCAGGGCGAGGCCTTCCAGGTCTCGACCGCTGCCGGTGCGGACGGCATCCGCCGTCGCATCGAGGTGCGCGCAAGCTCCCCGGACACCAGGGCGACTGGGCGGTCTTTGCGCTCTCCAACGTCTCCGAAGAACAGCTCGAGCGAGTGATCGTGGCGCCGCATTTCCGGCTCGCCAACTCGAAAATGTTCTGGCCCGACCTCGGTTCCCAGCGCATCATCTCGATCACGCCGTCGGAAGGTTTTGCGCTGGACCGCATACCAAGCGCGGATGCCGACGTTTTCCGGATCACGCTGAACCCTGGCTCGACCATCACCTTCGTCGCCGAACTTGCGACACCGGCCCTGCCCCAGATCTATCTCTGGCAGCCGGACGCCTATAAGGACACGGTCAACTCGTTCACGCTCTATCGCGGCATCGTGCTCGGCATTGCCGGCCTCTTGGCAGTGTTCCTCACCATTCTCTTCGTCGTCAAGGGTACGTCGATGCTGCCCGCGGCAGCCGCCCTCGCCTGGGCCGTGCTTGCCTATATCTGCGTCGATTTCGGGTTCCTCGACAAGCTGATCACCGTCACGTCGGGCGACCAGCGCATATGGCGCGCGGCGGCGGAAGTGGCGCTCGCCTCGTCGCTCGTGATCTTCCTGTTCACCTATCTCAACCTCAACCGCTGGCATGTGCATCTCGGCTACGCGACGCTTGCCTGGGTGGTCGGCCTTGTACTGCTCGGGGGCGTCGCGATCTACGACCCGTCGGTCGCATCGGGCATCGCCCGCCTCTCGTTCGCGCTGACCGGTACAGTCGGCATCCTCCTGATCATCTATCTCGGCTTCAGCCGCTACGACCGGGCGATACTGCTGGTGCCGACCTGGGCGCTCATCCTGGTCTGGTTGTTCGGCGGCTGGCTGACGGTGACCGGCAGGCTCGACAACGACATCATCCAGCCGGCACTCGGCGGCGGGCTGGTGCTGATCGTGCTGCTTATCGGCTTCACGGTCATGCAGCACGCCTTTGCGGGCGGCGCCT
Organism: Neorhizobium sp. EC2-8; assembly: GCA_045291535.1. Taxonomy (GTDB): domain Bacteria; phylum Pseudomonadota; class Alphaproteobacteria; order Rhizobiales; family Rhizobiaceae; genus Neorhizobium. Next base: position 2,124,324 of record CP147996.1, read on the forward strand.
ATCAGCAGGGCCTGTTCTCCGACCTCGAACGTCAGTCGCTGGCGCTGACCGGTAGCGGCGATACGGTCTGGGACTGGGACGTGGCCCGCGACCGCGTCGTCACCACACCCGATATCTCGACCCGCCTGGGGCTCGATTCCGGCGACATGCACGGGCCGGTGCGCAACTGGGTGCCGCGCCTTCATCCCGACGATCGCGACCGGTTCCGCGCGACGCTCGACGTGCTGCTCGAACACCGCCGCGGAAGGCTGAACCACGAATTCCGCATCCGCGCCGAAGACGGGCATTTCCACTGGCTGCAGATCCGCGCCCGGCCAGTGCTCGGCTCGAACGGCGAGATCATCCGCTGCGTCGGCACGATCATCGATGTGACCGAGCAGAAGAATTCGATCGAGCGCCTGCTGCAGGACGCGATGCACGACAACCTGACCGGCCTGCCGAACCGACAGGTCTTCCTCGACCGATTGCAATCGGTGCTGACGCTGGCCCCGGGCGGCGACACCCTGCGGCCGACGGTGATGGCGATCGACATAGACCGCTACAAGCAGGTCAACGACAGTCTCGGCATTGCGGCCGGCGACAACATCCTGATCGCGCTGACGCGTCGTTTGCGCCGTCTCCTGAAACCGCAAGACACGCTGGCGCGGCTTGCCGGCGACCAGTTCGGCCTGATCCTCGTTTCCGAGCGCGATGCGGCCAAGGTGGCGGATTTCGCCGATGCCGTTTCCAAGGCAATCATGGTGCCGATCAATTTTGCCAATCGCGAGATCATCCTGACCGCTTCGATCGGGCTGTCCTCCTGGGTCGATCAGCAGGAAAGCGCGACCGGCATGCTGGCCGATGCGGAACTTGCCATGTACCGGGCGAAACGCGCCGGCGGCAATCGCGTCGAGCCCTTCCGTCCTGCCTTCCGCGCCGCCGGTGCCGACAAGCTGCAGATCGAGACGGACCTTCGCCGCGCCATCGAGCGTAAGGAACTGTTCCTCGCCTACCAGCCGATCATTCGCCTGAAGGACGGCGAGATTGCCGGCTTCGAGGCGCTGATGCGCTGGGATCATCCCAAGCGCGGCAGCATTCCGCCGTCGGAATTCATCCCGATCGCCGAAATGTCGGACCTGATCGGCCCGCTCGGCCTGTTCGCCATGGATCGCGCCGCCTCGGATCTGATGACCTGGCAGCAGCAGACCGGCAACTTGCCCGTCTTCGTATCCGTCAACCTGTCCAGCGCCCAGCTGCTCAATGCCGATCTCTACAACGACGTGCGCGCGCTCCTGCAAAAGACGCAGGTGAACCCGGGCCAGCTGAAGCTGGAACTCACCGAGTCGCTGATGATGGAGAACCCGGAACAGGCGCGGCTGGTGCTCGCCAAGCTCAAGGAAACGGGCCTCAGCCTGGCGCTCGACGATTTCGGCACCGGTTATTCGTCGCTCGCTTACCTGACGCAATTCCCCTTCGACACGATCAAACTCGACAAGGCGCTGGTCCGCAACGCCACGGAAAAGCGGGCCGTGCTGCTGCGCTCGGTGATCGCCATGGCCCGCGCGCTGGAGATGACCGTCGTGGCGGAAGGCGTCGAGACCGACGAGGATGCGGCGGAACTGGCCAAGATGGGCTGCCATTTCGGCCAGAGCTACCTGTTCGGCCCGCCGGCGCCGGCAGACGCGGTGCTGCGGCTTCTCAAGGAACGGTTTCCGCTGACCAAGCGGGCGTAGGCCTTCTCAAGCGGCCTTTCCCGCTCTCGGATGCTCGCGGGCGAAGGGGCTCAAACCCAGCCATTGCTGCATGGAACTTGCGATCTGCGGATCGCCGTCGAGTTCGAGCCGGCCGCTCGCCATCTCGGCGCGCACCGTGGCAAGGCCCATCCAGATCGCGGTCATCGTCCGCAGCGACGATGTCACGTAGAGATCGATCTCGAAGCCGGGGTCTGTCGAGCAGATATCCACCTCGCCGCCATCGACGACCAGCCAGTAGCGTTGCTGCGCGGGCGGCCGTTCGGGATAGAGAAACAGGACCGTGCAGCGCTTGTCCGGCATCGGCGTCGGATCGAGATGGCGGCGCATGTCCCACATCAAGAGCGAGGGATCGAGTTTCTGAAGCGACTGCTGGGTCTCGACCCAGTGCTGTCCCCAGAAGCCGAGCATCATCACCACGTCGCGCAGATCCTCGCCGGCCGGCGTCAGGTGATATTCGATCACGCCGTCGCTCCCCTTGCGGTTTTCGACGATGCCTGCCTGGACCAGCTCCTTGAGGCGTTTTGAAAGCAGGGTCGGCGACATGCGCGGCACGCCCCGCCTCAAGTCGTTGAAGCGGCAGCTACCACACAGAAGCTCCCGAAGAACAAGCGGCGTCCAGCGGGTGCAGAAGACCTCAGCCGCCATTGCGACCGGGCAGAACTGGCCGTAGCTCGCGGTGACCTCCAACATCGCCAACCTCCTCCGCATAGCCCCACGCTAAACTAATCCCATTCGGAAAACGAACCAAGTCTACTTTATGGACTACCGGCCGCATGTCGGGGCCGGCCCAGGACGGCGGCAACGCGAGCGCCTCGCTCCATCCCGGCACGTCCGATGACCGACAACGGCATCGCGAGATGCATAGCCAGCGAGGCATGAGAACGCCGGTTCGATCACCTCCTCGATTTGGCTCAAGTGATCGCTTGACTAATTCATAGTTATCCAGCCATACGTTTATTCATAGTCACAGAGGTATGAATTCAGGTGCCCGAAGCTCATGATGTGCTCTTCAGAACGCTCGCCGACCCGACCCGCCGCGCGCTGTTCGAACGGTTGTGCCGAGAGGGAGAAAAGACGGTCGGGGCTTTGACGGCGCAGGCCGGGGTTTCGCAACCGGTCGTCTCGAAACATCTCGGGGTTCTGAAGCAGGCCGGGCTGGTACGCGACCGACATGAGGGCCGCCAGACGCATTACAGCGCGCAGCTCGGGGCGCTTGCGCCGTTGGTCGACTGGACGAGCCAGATGGCCGGCTTCTGGCAGAACCGCTTCGATCGCCTCGAAGACCTGCTCAAAAGGATGGACCAATGAACCACACTTCGACCGAAACGCGCACCGTCGTCGTCGAACGCGAGCTTCCCCATCCGCCGGAAAAGGTGTGGCGCGCGCTGACGCAGCAGCACCTGATCGAGGAATGGCTGATGAAGAACGATTTCCAGCCGGTCGTCGGGCATCGTTTCAATCTGCGCGGCGAATGGGGCGGCGTGCTGGACTGCGAGGTGCTGGCCGTGGAGCTCCACAGAAAGCTCTCCTACACATGGAACCATGCGCATGACGATCCTGCGTACAATCTGAGAAGCGCCGTCACCCTGACCTTGACCCCGACGAGCACCGGAACGCATCTGCGCATGGAGCAATCTGGTTTCCGGCCGGAGCAGAAACTCGCCTACAACGGCGCCCGCCATGGATGGCAGGGGTTCTTCGGCGCACTCGAGACCGTTTTGGCACGGCCGGACTGATCCGCGGGGACGGGCCGAAAGTAATCTTTTGCCAGGGCGGCCACGCCGAAAAGACGACAACCGGAGTGAATGGGCAAGTCCCTTAAGATGCTCTCGCCGTCCGCTGCGCCGGCGCGGGAGATCGGCTGCTTTTGTGGAGGAGGTATTATCGTTGAACTGGAACATATTGACCCGTCAGATGCACCGCTGGCTGTCGATCGTCTTCACGGCGACCGTCGCCGCCAATTTCGTCGCCATGGGCTTCGGGGAATCGCCGGCATGGGTTGTCTATTCTCCCCTGCCGCCGCTCTTCCTGCTCCTGTTCAGCGGCCTATATCTGTTTGCGCTGCCTTATACCCGCCACAACGGGCACGGCACTCGCGGATAGGAGGAAACCGAATGGCCGGCAAGACGCCCAAAGCGTCGGGCAAGACTGCGCGGAAGGCATCCGACGGTAATGCCGCTGCGGAGCCCGTTCCACTGCTCTCCGGCGGCAACCCGCAGATCGCCAAGGGTTACGGCGACGCCCCCGTCCAGGCCTATATCGCGGCGATGCCGGGTTGGAAAAGCGATGTCGGGCGCCGTATCGACGCCCTCGTCACGCGCACCGTCCCCGGCGTCTGCAAGGCGGTCAAGTGGAACTCGCCGCTCTACGGGATCGAGGGCGATGGCTGGTTCCTGAGCGTCCATTGCTTCGCCAAATACATCAAGCTGGCCTTCTTCCGCGGCACGTCTCTGCATCCCTCCTCCCGGCGCGTCCAAGACCCTGGAGACGCGCTATCTCCATATCCATGAGGGCGAGGCGCTCGACGAAGCTCAACTTGCCGATTGGGTGAGACAGGCCAGTCAACTGCCCGGCGAACGCATGTAGCAGTAGCGGGAGGACAACAATCATGAAGAAGGCGACAGCAACCATGGAGACGATCAAAAGCGGCTCGACGCAGGAGAGAACTCTCCTCGCAGCTGATCGATGCACGGATCAAGGAGCCGGCGATTGGCGTGGCGAGATGCTCGCCCGGGTTCGAACTCTCATCAGGCAGGCTGAACCGGGCGTGGTCGAGGAATGGAAGTGGCGCGGGGTTCCGGTCTGGGAGCTTGCCGGGATCATCTGCACCGGCGAGACCTACAAGACGTCCGTGAAACTGACCTTCGCCAAGGGCGCTTCGCTGGAGGACCCTTCGGGCCTCTTCAACTCCAGCCTTGAGGGAAACACAAGGCGTGCCATCGATTTCCACGAGGGCGACAAGATCGATGAAGAGGCGCTGAAGGCGCTGATACGCAGTGCCGTGGCTCTGAATTGCGCCCGGCCGGCAGGCTCCCGGAAGAAGCCCAAAGGCACCTGAAAAGCGTCGCGAAATGGGCTGGATGACTTTGCTTTCCGAGGCCCTGTCGCGGGTCTCGAGTTGTCAGCCCGCTAGGTCCTCCCCGGCCTGGCGGCGGCGATCTCATAACGGATCCCCGACCCCAGTCCATTTCCTGTACTTGCGGCTGTTCGTCGAGGGGCCAACAATCCGCCCATTCTCAACAGATGGGAGGAGAAAACCATGACGGCAGCAACAGAATTCAAACCCGCTCACTCGGTCCATTCGAACGCGATCGGCATTGCCAGATCGCTCGGACCGGTGTTTGCCGCGCGCGCCGCGGAGGCGGATGACGGCGATGCCTTCGTCGCCGACAATTATCGTGACCTGCGCCAATCCGGGCTGGTCGAGATCGGTGTCCCCGCCGATCTCGGCGGTGGCGGCGCGGATGTCCGCGAACTCTGCGAGATGATCAGGGAACTCGCGCATCATTGCGGATCAACGGCGCTTGCGTTTTCGATGCATACGCATCAGGTGGCAATCCCCGCCTGGCGCTGGACGCATCAGAAGGCGGCACCTGTGATGCCGCTTCTCAAGCGTGTGGCGGCAGAACGGGTCATCCTGCTGTCGAGTGGCGGCTCTGACTGGATCGAAGGGTCGGGCAAGGCCGAGAAGGTCGATGGCGGCTACCGGATCACCGGCCGCAAGATCTTCACCTCCGGTTCGCCGATCGGCGATATCCTGATGACCGGCGCGGTGCTCGACGAACCGGACGGGCCGAAGGTTCTGCATTTCGGCCTGCCGATGAAATCGCCACATGTCAAAGTTCTCGACACCTGGAAGGTGATGGGAATGCGCGGCACGGGGTCGAACGACGTGATGGTCGAGGGCCATGTGGTGCCGGAAGAAGCGGTGGCGCTGAAGCGAAACCAGGGGGAATGGCACATGCTGTTCCACATCATCTCGATGATCGCCTTCCCGCTGATCTACTCGGCCTATCTCGGCGTCGCCGAAAGCGCCCGCGACATCGCCATCGAGCCTGGCGAAGCGGAAGGAGGCGGATGCCCATGTGATCCAGCTTGCCGGACGAATGGAGACCGAGCTTCGGGCGGCACAATACGCCCATGCCGGTATGATCGCGGTGGCCGAGCGCGGCGAACCTTCACCGGCCACCACCAACGAGATCATGATCGGTCGTTCGCTCGTCGCCCGCCATGCCATCGCCGCTACCGAACTCGCCATGGAAACGGCAGGCGGCGCGGCCTTCTATCGCAACAAGGGCCTCGAACGCCGGTTCCGCGACGTCCAGGGCGCCCGGTATCATCCGATGAGGACTGGCCCACAGCAGGAATTTACAGGCCGCGTGGCACTGGGCCTCGACACGAGCAAGACGTTTTGAACGCAAAAACTAGGAATAATCACGGGTTAAAAATAATAAAATCCCTCGTTTGTTACGCGGGAGAGGCCAAAGAGGCGATTTCATCGCGAAGCAGCACCTCCTAAAATATGAGAATGCATATTTCGAGTTGACGAAATCGTGATCTTACCCCTAATTCCGGGGGTCTCTGAATGCGCCCCATAAACTACTTCCCGCCTTTCGATCCACCGAAAGGCGGGTTTTCTTTTCTGGCGGGATGTTTTTATCGGCTTTGGGCGTGGATCAGCCGGTGAATATATTCCAGCTTGACCATGACGGCCTGCGACAGGACGAAGGGATAGAGGTCCGGCTGGCCCATCGAGCGGTGGATGCTGTTGAGCGCCATGCTGAACGGGACCCAGGCTGCGACGAGCTGTTCCGCATCTCGCGCCGCATAGGGATTGAACGCCACTTCCGCGGCCATTTCCGCATGGCCGCGCGGTTCGATCACCATGCCATAGGCGCGGGCGGTCTCCAGCGTATCGACGATATGCAGATAGTGGGCGAAGCATTCGGCGAAATCTTCCCACGGGTGGGAACTCGCATAGGTGCTGATGTAGAAATCCTGCCAGTTGGGCGGCGGGCCCTGCTCGTAATTCCTCTGCAGCGCCATGCCGTAATCGATCGTCTCGTCGCCGAAGACCGCACGGAACTCGTCCAGCCTGCCACCGTCGCGCACCAGCTTGTCCCAGACGTAATGGCCGGTCTCGTGACGAAAATGCCCGAGCATGGTGCGATAAGGCTCGTTCATCGAGACGCGCACCTGCTCGCGGGTCGCATCATCGGCCTCGGCGGCGCGGATCGCGATCAGGCCGTCCTCATGGCCGGTCATGGCCGGCACGATGGTGCCATCCGGCTGCACTTCGTCGATGAGGAAGTCGAAAACGAGGCCGCCCTGCGGATCTTCGTCGCGATTGGTGTGCGGCAGGTTCAGGCGCAGCAGCGAGTAGAAAAGATGCCGCTGGGCTTGGCTGATGCGGCGCCACTGGTTGAGGCCGACCTCGGTCGAGGCATCCGGCACCAGCCGGTTATGCCGGCAGGCAGGGCAGAAAGGGTGCGGATTGTCGGCGAGCACCGTCCAGTTGCAGATGTCCATGCCAGCATTGGCGCAAAGCCTGACCCTGTGGTCCGGCCTTGCGACGAGACGCCAGGCGCCATCCGCGGAATCCTCCTGCAGCGCATGCATGGCCAGCATTTCCGGCACGAAAGCCAGCCGGTGGCCACAGTTTACACAGGAACGGTTGTCGAAATGGATGGTCTGGCCGCAGTGATCGCAGTCGTAGAGGCGCATCGTGGTTCCGTGGATCGAGTGAGGCGAAAACAGAAAACCTGCTCCAGCCGGAGCTGGAACAGGTTTGAATTCTAAGCGCGGAACGTGACCGTTACATGCGATCGACAACGTTCTTTGCGGCATCCTTGACCTTGCCCTTGGCCTGCTGCGCATGGCCCTTGGCTTCCTGGCCCGCACCCTTTGCCTTGAGCTTCGGATTGTCGGTCATATCGCCGGCGGCCTGTTTGACCTTACCGGCTACTTCGTTGGCTTTGCCGGCCATCTTGTCACTGGTGCTGCCCATCATGCTTCTCCTCGTTGAGGACGTCCATCGTCCTGCTGCGAAAAGAACGCGAGGCCAGAGGCTTCGTTCCGGTTTTTTCAAAATTCAGGAATCAGGCATGGCCGGCTTCGCTCGACAGCATTTCCGGGCTGACGCCGAGCAGTGCCAGGGCGCGTTCGTATTTGCCTTCCAGCGCCCGGTCGAAGATCAATTCCTCGCGGGCTGGGCAATTCAGCCAGCCGTTATTGCCGATCTCGATTTCCAGCTGGCCGGGGCCCCAGCCGGCATAACCGAGCAGCATCGTGGCCCGCGCCGGCCCGCGTCCGTCGCAGATGGCGCGGACGATATCGAGCGTGGCGGTGAGCGAGATGTCGTCGCTGACGGGAATGGAGGATTCGCTGACAAAATCGTCCGAGTGCAGCACGAAGCCGCGGCCGGTCTCGACCGGACCACCCGAAAGGATCGGGAAATCGCGGGTCTGCACCGGCAGCATGATCGCATCTGCCTGGTTCATGAGCTTCAGGTGCAGGAGAACGTCGGTAAACGAAATCTGCTGCGAGCGGTTGATGATGAAACCCATGGCGCCGGCTTGGGAATGGGCGCAGATGTAAACGACGGCGCGGGTGAAATTGCTGTCCTGCATGCCCGGCATGGCAATCAGGAACTGTCCGTCCAGGAAGCCCCGTTCGCTCTTGTCCCCAAGGGTCGAGAAAGCCATGATGCCTCCAGCCTGCCTTCCGGCCCGGCCAACGGGCGGGAGAGCGTCAATTGCATTTCCATCAAGATGGGGCAGTCCGCCCGATCAATCAACCGAAAATGATCGGCCCGTGCGGGCTCGTGACTGGTTCGGGCACCCCCAATCAGTTAAACGCTTGGTCGATGAAGAGAATTTCGCTGCGAAACATTCCGTCCAGGGCGCCGACCGCGCTTGCCGCCTGCATCACTGCCGGCGCTGTCCTGGGTGTTGCCTCCATAAGCTGTGCGGAAACCACGCCCTGGGCCAGCAACGAAGGCGGCCGGATGCGGATCGTGGCGATGCCACCCGAGCCGGACGGCACCGTACGCGGCGCGCTGCAGATCGAACCGAAGGCCGGCTGGATCACCTATTGGAAGGAGCCCGGCGATGCCGGCATTCCGCCGCAGATGGTGTTTTCCAAGGCAAGCGGCGTGACGCTGAGCAGCATGGGTTACCCCGTGCCGAAGCGGATCGACAACGGCACGCTGCGCGATATCGGCTACGACCATCCGGTCGCCCTGCCCTTCGAATTGAAGATGGCAGATCCGGGCAAGCCGCTGAACCTCGGCGCTTCGGCCTTTGTCGGTCTCTGCCGCAATATCTGCATTCCCTTCCAGGCGGAATTCTCGCTGCAACTGCGGGCGACCAAGGGCACGCCGGTCGAGGAGGCGATGATCCTCAACGCCGCGGCCTCGAAGCTGCCGGAAGCGCCCTCGGGCGATTTTGCCGTCACCCACTATGCGATGACCCAAGGGCGCGACAAGCTCAGCCTGAAGCTGAAGCTGCCGCCGGGGACCGAGGCCCCGCCGCAGGTGATCGTCACCGGGCCGCAGGGCCATGTGCTCTTCGACGGCGTCAACGGCCGCCGCGACGGCGAGGCCTACGCGCTCGACATGCCGGTCGGCAAACTGCCGAAGAACTACGACATCAAGGGCAAGCGCTGGGGCATTCTGGTGATCGCCGGTAACCGGGCCATGGAAACCTCGCTCGCCTTCGAGTGACGCCGCCTCCTGCCGTCGCACAAGCCGTGCGGGCGGGTCCATTACGGCCTCTCTCACTTGTCTTGCGCCAAGTCCGCTCTATAGTGCGCCGCGAACGGCGAGCCATGATACAGGCGCTCGCCCAACCGAGGAGAGCCCCATGACGATCGCAATCGGCGACAAACTTCCCGCAGCCAAGTTCAAGGAAAAGACCGCGGACGGTCCCGTGGAAATCACCACCGAACAGCTTTTCGACGGCAAGAAGGTGGTGCTCTTTGCGGTACCGGGCGCCTTCACGCCCACCTGCACGCTGAACCACCTGCCGGGCTATCTCGAAAACCGCGACGCGATCCTCTCCAGGGGAGTCGATGACATCGCCGTTCTCGCCGTCAACGACTGGCACGTGATGGGTGCCTGGGCGACCCAGACCGGCGGGCTCGGCAAGATCCACTTCCTCGCCGACTGGGACGGCGCCTTCACCAAGGCGCTCGGCCTCGAGGCCGATCTTTCCGCCGGCGGCCTCGGCGTGCGCTCCAAGCGTTATTCGATGCTCATCGAAAACGGCGTCGTGAAATCGCTGAACGTCGAGGAAAGCCCCGGCCAGGCCACCGTCTCGGGTGCCGCCGCGATGCTGGAACAGCTCTGAACGACTATCATCTGCTTCCGAAGGACGCCTGCGGGCGTCCTTTTGTTTGTGCCAAGGGTCGGGAACTTCCGGCGCTCCTTCAGGTTACGCTGTCAAGTAACATCGAAAGGATAGCGCTATGGAAAACGCGGTATGGCTATTTGTCGTCGCGGGCGGCGCGGCCATTTTGGGTCTGGCCCTCGCGTTCGGGATCATTAAGCAGAACCCGGCTCGAGGCCTCGTTGCCATCGCCGGAGCTTTCATCGTCGCAATCGGCGCCGTCGGGCTCGGATATCTGGTTTCCAGCCAGACCGAGACCGCACCGATCAAGTCGCCGGACGTGCAAGGCAGCCAGTACGACACTCCCGCAAGACCTTCCGACCAGAACGCCCTGCCAGGCCTGAACCAGCCGAACCGCTGACATACCGGTCACAAGCGGCACCGCTGTTGATGCGGTGACGTGAACCCCGCATCGACAAGGTGCCGCAGCCAGCCATCTCCCGGCAATCACCAAAACTAGGTACTCGCCTTCTTTTCGCCATATTCGTTATAACATAACTGTAATGTTATTACATAAATGGCGGACCTAATGGCGCTTCCCCTCCTCCTCTGGCCTGATCGGCCGCTCGGCTCTCGGCCGCCTTATTTATATTGCGGTGCTTCTCGGCCTTCTCTGGCTGGCGATCCGGTGGGCGGTGATACTGCCATGAGCGCGCTCCTGACGCTCGACAACCTGACGGTCACCTATGACCGTCATCCCGCCGTTCACCACGTATCGGGCTTCTTCCGCGCCGGCAGCCTGACCGCAATTACCGGGCCGAACGGGGCCGGCAAATCGACGCTGATGAAGGCGATCATGGGGGAGTTGCGGCCGGCAGAAGGGCGGGTGCAGCATCAGCTCCTCCGCAGCGATTTCGGCTACCTGCCGCAGGCGGCGGATATCAACCGGTGGTTCCCGATCTCGGTTCTCGATACGGTGCTTCTAGGCGCCTGGCGGCATACGGGCGCCTTCAAGGCGAACGGTGCAAACGAATACGCCCAAGCGGCCGAGACGCTTGCGGCCGTGGGCCTGAGCGGTTTTGAGCGGCGGCCGATCGGGTCGCTGTCGGCCGGGCAGTTCCAGCGGGTGCTGTTTGCGCGGCTTCTGCTCCAGGATGCGAAAGTCATCCTGCTCGACGAACCGTTCACAGCGATCGACGCGCGCACCACGGAGGATTTGCTCGACATCACAGCGGGCTGGCATGGCGAAGGCCGCACGGTGATCGCCGTGCTGCACGATCTCCAACAGGTGCGGACGCATTTTCCCGAAACCCTGCTTCTCGCCCGCGAATGCATCGCCTGGGGGCCGACGGTGGAGGTGATGTCGGCCGGCAATCTCCTGAAGGCGCGGATGATGGCGGAGCGCTGGGACGACGCCGCTGGAATCTGTGGAGACTCAGACGACAAACCCTCCATCAACGAGCCAGCCGCATGAGCGCCTACGATCTCCTCATCGCGCCGTTTGCCGATTACGGTTTCATGCGCCGGGCGCTGGTCGCGTGCCTCTGCCTGGCGCTCGGTTCCGGCCCGATCGGCGTCTTCCTACTGCTTAGGCGGATGAGCCTGATGGGCGATGCGATGAGCCATGCGGTGCTGCCGGGGGCGGCGATCGGTTATCTTGTCGCCGGATCGCTGTCGCTGACGGCGATGGGGATCGGCGGTCTTGTCGCGGGTCTCTCGGTTGCACTGCTTTCGGGCGCGGTCAGCCGGGCCACCGTGCTCCAGGAAGATGCGAGCTTTGCAAGCTTCTATCTCACTTCGCTGGCCCTGGGTGTGCTGATCGTCTCGCTGCGCGGGTCGAATATCGATCTCCTACACGTGCTGTTCGGCACTATCCTCGCCATCGACGGCCCCGCCCTCGTCCTAATCGGCGGCATCACGTCGGTGACGCTGGTGACGCTTGCGATCGTCTACCGGCCGCTGGTCGCGGAATGTTTTGATCCGGGTTTCCTGCGCACTGTCGGCGGTCGCGGACCGGTCTATCATGCGCTGTTCCTGCTGCTCGTGGTGCTCAACATGGTGGCGAGCTTTCAGGCACTCGGCACGCTGATGGCGGTCGGGCTGATGATGCTGCCGGCGGCGATCGCGCAGCTCTGGGCCCGCAGCCTGACGGCGATGATGGCGCTTGCCGCAGCCAGCGCCGCCGTCTCCGGCTATGTCGGGCTGATCGCCTCCTATCATCTCGAACTCGCCTCCGGCCCGACGATCATCATGACGGCGGCGGTGATCTACGGCCTTTCCATCCTCTTCTCACCGTCCGGCCTTGCCCGGCGGTTCTTTCCCCGTCCGCATCTCGCGGGCTGACTTCAAGGAGACTTCGATGATATCCCGCAGACTGCTTCTTTCCGCCGCCATTGCCGCCCCGTTGGCCCTTTCCGCCGTGCCGGCCTTCGCCGACACGCTGAAGGTGGTCGCGTCCTTCACGGTGCTCGGCGACGTCGTCTCCCAAGTGGGCGGAAAACATGTGAAGGTGGTGAACCTCGTCGGCCCGAACGGCGACCCCCATGAATTCGAGCCGTCGCCGGCCGACGCCAAAAACCTCAAGGCGGCGCAGGTGGCCTTCGTCAGCGGCGAGGGCCTGGAAGGCTGGATGGACCGACTGATCACGGCATCGGGCTACAAGGGCAAGCCGGTCGTGGTCTCGGACGGCGTCAACACGCGCACCATGGACGAGGACGGCAAGACAGTGACCGATCCGCATGTCTGGAACAGCCCGGTCAACGTGAAGGTCTGGGTCGCCAATATCGAGAAGGCCCTGTCGGCGGCCGATCCGGCCGATGCCGGCGCCTTCAAGACGAACGCCGAAGCCTATCTCCAGAAACTCGACGCAATGAACGCCTATGCGCATTCCAAGTTCGACGCGGTGCCGGCCGACCGCCGCAAGGTGCTGACCAGCCATGACGCCTTCGGTTATTTCGGCCGCGAATACAATGTCAGCTTCCTCGCGCCGCTCGGTCTCTCGACCGAAACGGAAGCCTCCGCCGCCGACGTCGCAAAGCTGATCGAGCAGATCAAGGCGGAGGGCGTGAAAACCTATTTCCTCGAAAACTCCAACGATCCGCGGCTGGTGAAACAGATCGCCAAGGCAACGGCAGCCCAGCCGGGCGGCGAGCTCTATGTCGAATCCCTCTCCGACGCCAAGGGTCCGGCGCCGACCTATGAGAAGATGTTCCGCTACAATGCCGACCAGATCGCCGCAGCGATGGCGAAATCGAGCTGATCTGAGAGAGGCCGCTGGGTGAACCTGCGGCCTCTCAAGCCGCCATGTCGAAAACCAGCAGTCCCGAAAGCCCGCCATCGGCAGAGCCGATGATGCGGTCTCCGACAGAGATGTGATCGGGGTGGACGAGGTAGGCGTCACGCGCCTCCGGGCTTTCGAAAGTTACGATGAAACCGTCGAGAAAACCGCCGTTCAGGCCCTCGGGCGAAACGTTCTGGCCGAATTTGACGCCGACAATGCCCGGGGTGACATGCCTGAGTGCCGCAACGGCGTCATAGATCGACTGCTTGTCGGCCTGCTGGATGGCGGCCTTGAACCGAATGAATACGCAATGCAGGATCATGAGCCGGCCTCCCCGAGTTGTCTGCGGCAGAATAGTGACTGATGCTCGGAGCGCAACAGCGGTTCAGGCGATTTCCAGAAGCAGCGCGCAATGGTCGGAGACTTCAGGCTGCGCGACCACGTCGAAGCGTTCGACCTTCACCTCCGGTGTCACCAGCAGATAGTCCGCATAACGGCCGTCCTTCGGGTACCAGGAGGTGCGGGTATCGGTGAAGCCGCGCGTGGTGACGAGATCGGTGAGGCCAAGCCGGCCGAGGATCGCGAAGGTCTCGCTACCGGGCAGCAAATTGAAGTCGCCACAGACGACCAATGGCTCACCGGACTGCCGGACCTTTTCGATCAGCGCGACCAACGCATGTGCCTGCGCCAGCCGGGCAGGCGTATCGCCCTTGCCGGCGAGGTCCCGTAGCCCATGCATCTGCACGATCGTCACCGCCGAGCCGGTACCGTCGCGAAAAATACGGACGCCATGGGCGTTGCGAGGACGCGGATGTTCGCCAAAGCCTGCGAGCGGAAAATCACCATGGATGAAACCCTGGGCCTGACCGATTACCGGCAGGTCCTGCCGGACGAAGGTCGCGAGCCCCCATTCGGACATCACCTGGCGATCGCCATCGTAAAGCGGGCCGCGCGCGGCGGGGGCGAAAAAGGCCCGGTGTCGGGGCAGGACCTCCGCCACGTCTTCCAGCAGGCTTGTCCGCTGCGGCAGTTCGAAATCGCCTTCGCGAAAGGTCAGCCAATCGCCGTCATATCCCGTGACATGCGTGACCTCCTGCAGGCAGAGCACGTCCGGATCGGTATCCCTGAGATACTGCATCAGCGGCTCGTGGACACGGCCGCCCCAGGCGTTGAGGAAATCATGCGCAAGGCCATCGCTCAGCGCTCCGCGGAAACCATGAGGATCATCGGGCGGTCCATCTCTTCGGCAAGCGCCGGGTTGGCGGTGATCTGATCCGGGGAGGGATGCCATTCAACGACCCGCCGGACGGCAAAGCCGCCGTCGATCAGCGTATTCAGGGTCCTGCCGACGGTGCGGTGATATTTGACGACGCCTTGGGCAAGCCAGTCGGTGGTGCGCGGTCCCTCGAAGAAATCCGGCGTATCGTAGACGTTCTGAGCCATCGATCCCCTCCCCGGGCCCCAATCGCTATTTCTTCTTGAACGGTGCCATGCCGAGGCGGGCAAGCTCATCGGCGCGCTCGTTTTCCGGATGGCCGGCATGGCCTTTCACCCAGTGCAGCGTCACCTTGTGTTTGTTGCGTGCTTCCTCGAGCTGCTGCCAGAGTTCGGCATTCTTGACCGGCTTCTTGTCGGCGGTTTTCCAGCCGTTCTTTTTCCAGCCGAAGATCCACTTGGAGATGCCGTCCATCACATATTTGCTGTCGGTGTGAAGGTTGACCTCGCACGGGGTTTTCAGGGCGTTCAGGGCGGTGATCGCCGCCATCAGCTCCATGCGGTTATTGGTCGTCTCGGCCTCGCCGCCGAACATTTCCTTTTCCGTCTCGCCGTAACGCAGGATGGCGCCCCAGCCGCCCGGGCCGGGATTGCCGGAGCAGGCGCCGTCGGTGAAAATCTCTACCTGCTTCATGATGCGGACGGTCTTTCCCCGGCAAGCCCATATTCGCTGGCCGATGTGATCTGGCGGTGGAAGCGCAGCTTGCGTAGATATTCGAGAGGATCCTTCTTCACGACAAGGGCGCCGGCCGGCGTCGTCAGCCAGTCGTAAAGCCGGGTCAGGAAGAAGCGTAGCGCCGAGCCGCGGGCGAGGATCGGCAAGGCCTCGATCTCGTCGCGGCCGAGCGGACGGACGCTCTGGTAACCTTCGAGCAGCGCCTGGCCCTTGGTGAGATTGTAGGCCCCGTCCTTTTCGAAACACCAGGCGTTGAGGCAGATCGAGACGTCGTAGGCGAGCAGGTCGTTGCAGGCGAAATAGAAATCGATCAGGCCGGAGAGATCGTCACCGAGAAAAAGACATTGTCCTGGAACAGATCCGCATGGATGACGCCAGCCGGTAGATCCTTCGGCCAATGGGCATTCAGGAAATCGAGTTCGGCGGAAATCTCGTCCTGCAGGCCGGTTTCGACCTCGTCGGCACGGGCCGCGGACTTTTCCCAGAGGCCGATCCACCCTTCGCAGGACAGCGCGTTCGGACGTTTCAGCTGGAAATCCTGCCCGGAGAGGTGCATCCGGGCAAGCGCCTTGCCAACCTCGCGGCAATGTTTCGCCTCGGGTTTGCGCAGCCACATGCCTTCGAGGAAGGAAATGAGTGCAGCCGGCCGGCCGGACAGGGTGCCGTAGAGGCGCCCGTCATTGCGCGGCAAAGGCAGCGGGCAGGACAGGCCGGCAGCAGCCAGATGCTGCATCAGGCCGAGGAAGAACGGCAGGTCGCGCTCATCCGTCCGCTTTTCGTAGAGCGTCAGGATCAGCGGGTCGCGGGTGGTATGCAGCAGGAAATTCGAATTCTCCACGCCCTCGGCGATCCCCTTGTAGGAGGTCAGCTCGCCGACATCGTGTTCCGCCAGGAAACGCTTCAGGTCGTCTTCGGTGATATCGGTGTAAACGGCCAAGGTGGTCTCACAGTCGGTGGAAAAACAGAGTGGTTTGCGGGGATTGATCTGGCGCCTGCGCCCTCACGCCGGAACCCCATTGACCCAGGCCATATCCTCGACCGTCAGCGGCACATTCCGCAGCTCCCGGTTGACGAGGAAGTTCTCGGTTTCCTCGGCCGTGATCGCAAGTTCGATCTCGGCGTCGAAACGTTCCTTGAAGGCAGCGATGATCTCATCGACGATGACTTCCGGGGCGGAGGCGCCGGCCGAGAGGCCGAGGGTTTCGATGGGGCCGATCTCGTCCCAGTTCAGCTCGGAGGCGCGCTGCACCAGGAGCGAGCGCTTGGCCCCCGCTCTCAGCGCCACTTCGACCAGCCGCTTGGAATTCGACGAATTCGGTGCGCCGACGACGATGAACAGATCGCAGCCCGGAGCCGCCTCCTTCACCGCTTCCTGGCGGTTGGTCGTGGCATAGCAGATGCTGTCGGCGGCCGGCGCCGTGAGGTTCGGAAACCGCTCCTGCAGCTTGGCGATCACGCCGGCCGTGTCATCGACCGAAAGCGTCGTCTGGGTGACGTAGCCGAGATTGTCCGGATCCTCGGGAGCATATGCTTGCGCATCGGCGATCGTCTCGATGAGGAGACCGTGCCGGGCGGCAGCTGGCCCATCGTGCCGATCACTTCGGGATGGCCGGCATGACCGATCAGCACGACATGGCGCCCGAGGCGCTGGTGGCGCATGGCCTGCTTGTGGACTTTCGAGACCAGCGGGCAGGTCGCGTCGAGATAAAAGAGATTGCGGGCTTCAGCATCCGCGGGCACCGACTTCGGTACGCCATGGGCGGAGAACACCACCGGCTGCTCCCTGTGTTCAGCCGGGATCTCGTCCAGTTCCTCGACGAAAACAGCACCCTTGGCTTCCAGCCCTTCGACCACATACCGGTTGTGAACGATCTCATGACGGACATAGACCGGGGCGCCATAGGCCTTCAGCGCCAGCACGACGATCTGGATCGCCCTGTCGACGCCGGCACAGAAACCGCGCGGGCCGCAGAGACGGATCTTGAGCGGGCTTTTTCGGGAATGGAGGATGCCATCAAATCAGGACGCCAGGACTGTCAGCACGAGAGCGAGAATGGCCGGGCCGCCCTGTATGAGCAGGATGCGCGGCTTGACCGAATACGCGCCATATATAGCGGCAATGACGACGCACACAAGAAAGAAGAGCTTCAATTGGAAGGCGAAGCCCGGATCGGCCTGCAGCAGAGACCAGGACAGACCGGCCGCCAGGAAGCCGTTGTAGAGGCCCTGGTTGGCGGCGAGCACCCTGGTCGTCTCGGCCTGTTCCGGCGACATGCGGAACACTTTCCTGCCGGTCGGGGCGGTCCAGAGGAACATTTCGAGGACCAGAAACCCGACATGCAGAAGCGCGGTCAGTGCGACGAAAATGTTTGCCAGAAGTGCCATGACGTTGCCCCGATTCCCTCAGCCCTTCGGCCAGGCTATCGCAATTGCGGATTTCAGGCCATGCAGTCTCAGGCGCGTTTGCGGCGGAAAACCATGCCGATGACGACAGCCACCAGGGCGGCCGCCAGACCGTACCAGGTGACGGCATATTGCAGGTGGCTGTTGGGCAGGTCGAACTGGGTGACCCCGCCCTTCGGCAAGCCGCCCGGATTGGCAACCGAGGCGTCGGCATCCACGAAAAATTGCAGGACCTTGCCCGCGTCAAGTCCGGCGGTGGATGCCATCGCATCGAGATCCTTCCAGTAGAAGATGTTCTTGGCGAGATCGTTGTCCGGCACGATGGAGGATGGCTTTTCGCCGAGCCGCACCCGGGCATAACCGGTGACGGTCTGCTGGCCGGCCACCTCCCCGGCAGCGCGGGTCTTCGGGTCCTTCATCTCATAGGGCACGAAACCGCGGTTGACGAACAGGATACGGCCATCGGCCAGCGTCATCGGCGTGTAGACGTAAAAACCCGTCTGGCCGCTGAAAGTCGCGAAGAAATGCCGCTCCCCGGCATGGTCGAACGTACCGGTGACCGATACGCGGCGGTATTCGATATCGCCGCCGGATTTTTGGATCGCTTCGATATCGGAAATCGCTACAGGCGCGGCCGCCCGCCGCTCGGCGATATCGGCAAGCAGGCCCTCCTTCCAATGCAGCCGCTCCACCTGCCAGGTGCCGAGCGACAGGAGGATGACCAGCGCCGCCAGTACCGCGACAACGGTTGCGATCATCCGTCCGCGGCCGCGAGCGGGTTCGGCTGTTGATGCGGGTTCGCCGGAAGCCTTGATCGCCATCGAAAATTCCAATCCTCAAATGCAGAAGGGCGGCTCATCGCCGCCCTCCCTTAAATTCTTGTCCCCAGGATCAGCCGTGAATCGGTGCGCCCCAGCCGCCCCAGACGTAGATGGCGAAGAAGAGGAACAGCCAGACCACGTCGACGAAATGCCAGTACCATGCGGCGGCTTCGAAGCCGAAATGCTTGGTGGGCGTGAAGCCGCCGGCAACTGCCCGCAGCAGGCAGACCAGCAGGAAGATCGTGCCGATCAGCACGTGGAAACCGTGGAAACCGGTCGCCATGAAGAAGGTCGCGCCGTAGATCGAGTTCGAGAACGCGAACGGAGCGTGGATATATTCGTAAGCCTGGACGCAGGAGAACAGGATGCCGAGAGCGACGGTGAGCGCCAGGCCGGTGACCAGGCCCTTGCGGTCGCCGTGCAGCAGCGCATGGTGAGCCCAGGTGACGCAGGTGCCGGACAGAAGCAGGATGATGGTGTTGTAGATCGGCAGATGCCAGGGATCGAGCACCTCGACGCCCTTCGGCGGCCACTGACCGCCGAGGAACTCGACGCGGGTCGCCTGGATCGCCTCGTTGGCATAGAGGCTCGCATCGAAGAAGGCCCAGAACCAGGCGACGAAGAACATCACTTCGGAAGCGATGAACATGATCATGCCGTAGCGCAGGTGCAGCGAGACGACGCGGGTATGCGCGCCCGAATTGCCTTCCTTGATCGTATCCGACCACCAGCCGATCATCGTGTAGAGGATGATGGCGAGGCCGATGAAGAAGATCCACGGCGTAGCCAGGTCGAGACCGAAGATGTGGAACTGTCCGCCATGCAGATAGCGCATGTAGCCGACGCCGCCAAAGGTCAGGACGAAGGCGCCGATAGAAGCCAGGATCGGCCATGGGCTCGGATCGATAATGTGGTAGTCGTGATTTTTCTGATGCGCGTCGGCCATGTCAGAACCCCCGGATGAATGCCTGTTTCGCCGGAAAACCGGCGAATCCTCTTAAAGTTTCCCTGTGCCCGTCTTCGGGGCGTCTGCCTTCTGGCCTTCCGGCAGAGCGGCAACCGGTTTGCTCGGCTCGCTCGGATAGAAGGTGTAGGACAGAGTGATCGTCTTGATGTTCTTGGTCTCCGGCGCGGTGGCGAGCTCCGGGTCAACGAAGAACACCACCGGCATCTGGACCGACTGGCCGGGCTGCAATGTCTGCTCGGTGAAGCAGAAGCACTCGACCTTGTTGAAATAGGCGCCCGCTTCCATCGGCGTGACGTTGAAAACGGCACTCCCCGTCGTCGGCTTCAACGAGCGGTTGGTCGCGGTATATTCGATCTGCACGGTCTCGCCGATCTTCGGGTTGACCGCCTTCGCGGGCTTGAACTCCCAGTTCAGACCCGGCGAGATATTGGCGTCGAACGTTACCTGGATCGGCTTGCTCAGGATCTTGTCGGAATACTGCTCGACGCGCTGGGTCGTGCCGTTATAGCCGGTGACCTGGCAGAACAGCCGGTAGAGCGGCACGGAGGCATAGGCAGCACCGACCATGCCGGCCACGAAAACGGCGCAGCCGGCGAAGATCGCGGTGTTGCTGACCCGTTTTGCCTGACCGTTCTGATTGACGTCCGTCATCGCTCCACCCTAGTTCCCGACTCCGCCGATTTTCACCAGCGTCATGATGTAGAAGAGGACCACGAGCCCCGCGAGAACAACACCGAGCGCGATATTGCGGTTGCGGCGGGACTTCCTCTGGGCTTCGCTGAGCGTGATTTTTTCCATCACAGCAAACCTCCCACGAGGTGCGGCAGTCCCGCGAGCAGGCGGTCGGCCAGCAGGCCCGAGAAGATCGCGAAGAGATAGAAGATCGAATAGGCGAACATCTTCTTCGCCGGCATCATCTTCTCGTCGCCGTCGGGCATGCGCCGGACGGCGATGGAACAGATGACGAAGATCGCGCCGAGCACGGCTGCAAAGATGCCGTAACCGAGGCCGGCAAGACCGGTGAAGGTGGGAGCCACCGCAATCACCGCGGTCAGCACCGCGTAGACGATGATCTGGTTCTTGGTCGAGGCCTCGCCCGCGACATTCGGCATCATCGGCACACCGACCGAGCCGTAGTCGCGCATCTTGAAGAGCGCGAGCGCCCAGAAATGCGCCGGCGTCCACAGGAAGATGATCAGGAACAGGAGAATGCTGTCCAGCGAAACGCCGCCGGCGACACAGGCCCAGCCGATCATCGGCGGGAAGGCGCCCGAGGCGCCGCCGATGACGATGTTCTGCGGTGTCGAGCGCTTCAGCCACATCGTGTAGACGACGGCGTAGAAGAAGATGGTGAAGGCGAGCAGGCCGGCCGAGAACCAGTTGACCGCAAGGCCGAGGATGACGACCGAGAAGACCGAGAGCGTCAGGCCGAAAGCCAGCGCTTCCTGCGGCAGGATGCGGCCTGCCGGGATCGGGCGCTTGGCGGTGCGGGTCATAATAGCGTCGATATCGGCGTCATACCACATGTTCAGCGCCCCGGAGGCGCCGGCACCGACAGCGATGCAGAGAATGGAAATCACGCCGAGGACCGGGTTGATCTGGCCGGGCGCGAGGATGAGGCCGGCGAATGCGGTGAAGACCACGAGCGACATCACTCGCGGCTTCAGAAGCTCGAAGAAATCGCGCGCGCCCGCTTCCGAGAGGCGCAGGCCTCCATCGGTGCCGAGAGCGTCGTGATTGTCGATAACCGTCATTGAACCGTCCTGTCTGGTATTTCAGGGCATCGCGGTAACCGCGATGCCCTTCTTCAAAGATCGAGCGCTTACTTGATGCGCGGCAGCTGTTCCCACTGGTGGTACGGCGGCGGCGAAGAAAGCTGCCATTCCAGCGTGGTCGCACCTTCGCCCCACGGATTGTCGCCGGCGACGCGCTTCTTGGAGAAGGCTTCCCAGACGCCGAAGAGGAAGATCAGTACGCCGACGAAGGAGACGTAGGAGCCGATGGAAGAAACGTAGTTCCAGCCGGCAAAGGCATCCGGATAGTCGATGTAGCGGCGCGGCATGCCGGCGAGGCCGAGGAAATGCTGCGGGAAAAACACCAGGTTGACGCCGATGAACATGACCCAGAAATGCAGGTTGCCGATCCGCTGGCTGTACATGTAGCCGAACATCTTCGGGAACCAGTAATACCAGGCTGCGAAGATGGCGAACACGGCGCCGAGCGACAGAACGTAGTGGAAGTGGGCCACGACGTAATAGGTGTCATGCAGCGAGCGGTCGAGTCCGGCATTGGCGAGCTGTACGCCCGTGACGCCACCGACGGTGAACAGGAAGATGAAGCCGATCGCCCAGATCATCGGTGTCGAGAATGTCAGCGAACCGCCCCACATCGTCGCGATCCAGGAGAAAATCTTGATGCCGGTCGGAACCGCGATGACCATCGTCGCGAAGACGAAGTAACGCTGCGCGTCGAGCGACATGCCGACCGTGTACATGTGATGGGCCCAGACGATGAAGCCGACGGCGCCGATCGCGACCATGGCATAGGCCATGCCGAGATAACCGAAGACCGGCTTCTTCGAGAAGGTCGAAACGATGTGGCTGATGATGCCGAAGCCGGGCAGGATCAGGATGTACACTTCCGGGTGACCGAAGAACCAGAACAGGTGCTGGTAGAGGATTGGGTCGCCGCCGCCTTCCGGCGCGAAGAAGGTCGTGCCGAAGTTGCGGTCGGTCAGAAGCATGGTGATGGCACCCGCCAGAACCGGCAGCGAGAGCAGCAGCAGGAAGGCGGTGACCAGAACGGCCCAGGCGAAGAGCGGCATCTTGTGCAGCGTCATGCCCGGAGCGCGCATGTTCAGGATCGTGGTGATGAAGTTGATCGCGCCGAGGATCGAGGACGCGCCGGCCACGTGCAGCGAGAAGATCGCGAGATCGACGGCCGGACCCGGATGACCCATGGTCGCGAGCGGCGGATACATGGTCCAGCCGCCACCGACGCCATAAGCGCCCGCCGGACCTTCGACGAACATCGAAAGCAGCAGGAGCAGGAAGGCCGGCACGATCAGCCAGAAGGAGATGTTATTGAGACGCGGGAAGGCCATGTCCGGCGCACCGATCATGATCGGCACCATCCAGTTGGCGAAACCGCCGATCATCGCCGGCATGACCATGAAGAAGATCATGATCAGCGCGTGGCCGGTGGTGAATACGTTGAACATGTGCTTGCCGCCGTCGATGGCAGCATCACCTTCAAAGCCGTAGACCATCGAGGCCAGACCGTGGAAGATCTGGATGCCCGGCTCCTGCAGCTCCATGCGCATGGCGACAGACAGAAGGCCGCCGACGATGCCCGCAAAGATCGCGAAGATCAGATAGAGCGTGCCGATGTCCTTGTGGTTGGTCGAAAACAGCCAACGCTGAGCGAAAGTCGGCGTGTGCGAATGATCGTGATGATCGTCGTGAGCATGCGCATCATCGTGAGAGGTGCGAGCATGAGCGTGATCGTCGTGAGCGGAATGTCCAGCCATTGTCCTCACTCCCCTTGATTACTTGGATTCGTTTGCGGCAACGGCGAAATTGCCAGCCGGCCTGTCGACCGCTGCCACGAGAGCCTTGTAGGCGCCCGGCAGGTTGGTCGCAGCAGCGGCGAGCCAGGTCTTGTACTTGTCTTCCGAGACGACGCGGATGGCGATCGGCATGAAAGCGTGATCCTTGCCGCACAGCTCCGAGCACTGGCCGTAATAAAGGCCTTCTTTCTCGGCCTTGAACCAGGTTTCGTTCAGGCGACCCGGAACGGCGTCGATCTTGACCCCGAAAGCCGGCATGGCGAAGGCGTGGATAACGTCGGACGGAGCAGCAGTCACCAGCATGCGCACGGTCTTGTTGACCGGGATGATCAGTTCGTTGTCGACGGCGAGAAGACGCGGATAGACGGCAGGATCGGTCTTGCCGGCAGCAGCGCGATCCTGGTCCTTCAGCATGAAACTATCGAAGGCGACCGGCGCCGGCGTACCTTCATATTCGTAATTCCACTGCCACTGGGTGGCGGTGGCCTTGACGGTCATGTCCGAGTCCGGAATTTCGAGCTGGGCATTCAAGAGATTGAAGGAAGGGATGGCGAGGAAGAACAGGATGAGGACCGGACCAAGCGTCCAGATGATCTCGATCGCCGTATTGTGGCTGGTCCGCGACGGCACCGGATTGGCACTGGCACGGAACTTCACGGCGACGACGACCAGAAGGGCCAGAACCAGCAGCGTGACCGGCACGATGAACCACAGGGTATAGTGGTTGAACCAGCGGATCTGGTGCATGATCGGCGTTGCGGCCGCCTGGAAATCAATCTGCCACGGATGCGGCTGGTCCGCAAACCTGCGGAAGCAAAGAGCAGACAGATGAGCGCCGTCATCACTGCAAAAGCCCTGTTCATCACTAAAATCTCCCCATGCGTCTGATCCAGATCAAACCGAACGCAGAATCCAAGCTATATGGTCTGCTTCAATCACAGTTTGCCTGCCGCCGCAATATCTGGCGGGAAAAGCCCGTGCGGCATTTTTGCGCCTTCCGGATAAGCCCGGAACCGTGCCGCAATTGCCGGCCATACATCGCCCTTTTGCCCGGGCCCAGGCCGTATTCCACAGGCATTCCGCACCCTTCAAAGCGTCATTATAGACCAGGCGGCCGCCAAAATCCGGCGTTTTGTTGACAATAGTGTCGGCTGAGCCACGCGGCCGGGCGGGTCCCACTTTCGCCGTACTCCACTGGAAAGAGGTCAGGGCTTTTCATTTCGTCTAGTGAACGACAAGAATAGCCGCACTGATTCGTCTTCCAGAGGTTTCCATGGGTCGTCCCTCCCTGATCTGCGCCGGTCTAGCCGTGATGCTTGCAGCCGCCGTTTCGCTTCCCGCGTTGGCGCAGCAGCCGCAGCCCGGCCCGCGGCCCGCGACAACCCAGCCGGCCCCGCCGCCGGCCCAGGGCCCCAAGCCCGCGCCCCAGCCGCCCCGGCCGGGGCCGAACGGCGGGCAGGCACAGCCGCCTTCGGGACAGCAGGCGCAGCCGCCCGGCAATGTGCGTGAGAACCACGGCGCCTGGTCGATCATCTGCGACAAGCCCGCCGGCGCCGCCACCGAGCAGTGCGCACTGATGCAGAACGTGATCGCCGAGGACCGGCCGGAGGTCGGCCTGTCGGTGGTGGTGCTGAAGACCGCCGACCGCAAGGCCCGCATTCTGCGCATCCTGGCGCCGCTCGGCGTGCTCCTGAAGGACGGCATGGAGCTCTATGTCGACAACAACAATATTGGCCGCGCCTATTTCACCCGCTGCTTCTCCGAAGGCTGCTATGTGGAGGTGGAAATCGACGAGGAACTGATGCGTATCCTGCGCGCCGGCAAGGGTGCCGTCTTTGCGCTGCGGGAATCCGCCGATCAGGACCGGGTCGGCATTCCGATCGAGCTGACCGGCTTCGGCCCGGGCTACGACGCGCTTCCGTGATTACGCTATAATAAAGAGATGATCCTTCATGGAGCTTCGCGGTAGCCATACCTTTCCCGTCAGCTTCGGCGACGAGGTCGTGCGCGACGCGGTCCGTGTCTTCGTCATAGAGCGCACGATGCGGGAGCAGAAGTGGAAGTGGGCGGCCGCCGGGCTGGTGGTCGTCGCCGGCATAGTCCTCCTCTTCCAGGGGAATTTTCCCCTGGCGTTGCTGGCATTCCTCGTCGCCTGCTTTCCAGCGGTTTTCAGCGCCGTGGTCTGGCGCGCTCATTCCAGCAGCGCCTTTGGCCGGTACAACCGCATGACCGGCCGCAGCGCACAGATCACCGTCGATCCGGAAGGGTTCGGCATCACATCCAATCTTGGCGAAGGCCGGCTCAACTGGCACAATGTCACCGAGATCTGGGAAAGGCCGCTTTCGTTCATGCTGTTCAGCGGCACCTCGGCCTTCAACATCCTGCCGCGACAGACCATGCCGCAGGAGGTGCAGGCCTTCCTCAGCGCAAAGGCGATCTGAGGACAGGCTTGCTTCGGTCCCTCCCCGGACCTACATCGGTTGGAACAGAGCGCGCGTCTTCATCGGGCTGCGCCGAAGGAGCATCCCATGAATACCGACCTTCTCAACCTTTTCGACTGCGACGAGACCAAGCTGCGCTCCATCCTCTCCGAGGCGCTGACCGGCGCCGATGACGGCGAGCTTTTCGTGGAACATGCCCAGGCGGAATCGCTGACCTTCGACAACGGACGCCTGAAGGGCGGTTCGTTCAACACCGACCAGGGGTTCGGGTTGCGCTCGGTCGCCGGCGAAGCGGTCGGTTACGCGCATGCGGGCGAGCTTTCGGCGGCAGCGCTGTCCCGCGCTTCGGATGCGGTGCGGGCCGTCACCGCCGGTTACTCCGGCTCCTATGCGGCCGCTCCGCAGCGCACCAACAAGAAATATTACGGCGACGAGAACCCAATCGGCAGCCCGAGCTTCGAAGAGAAGGTCAAGCTGCTCACCGATATCGACGCCTATCTGCGCAACAAGGACGACAAGGTGCGGCAGGTGACGGCGACCGTTTCGGCAAGCTGGCAGGTGGTCGACATCCTGCGCGCCGACGGCCACCGGGTGCAGGACATCCGCCCGATGACCCGCATCAACATTTCCGTCGTCGTCGGTGACGGCGACCGGCAGGAGAGCGGTTCGTTCGGCACCGGCGGCCGCATCGGGTTCGGCGACTTCGTGACGGAAGGCAACTGGCAGACCGGCGCAGACGAGGCGCTGCGTCAGGCGCTCGTCAACCTCACCGCCATCGACGCGCCGGCCGGCACGATGGATGTCGTGCTCGGCTCCGGCTGGCCGGGCGTGATGCTGCACGAGGCCGTCGGCCACGGACTTGAAGGCGATTTCAACCGCAAGAAGACCTCGGCCTTTGCCGGGCTTCTCGGCGAGATGGTCGCGGCTCCCGGCGTCACGGTCGTCGATGACGGCACGATCGACAACCGCCGCGGCTCTATCACCATAGACGACGAAGGCACGCCGTCCGCCTACAACGTGCTGATCGAAAACGGCAAACTGGTCGGCTACATGCAGGACCGTCAGAACGCCCGGCTGATGGGCGTCGCCCCGACCGGCAACGGCCGCCGGCAGGGATACGCCTATACGCCGATGCCGCGGATGACCAATACCTACATGCTCGGCGGCGACAAAACGCCGGAAGAGATCATCGCTTCGGTCAAAAGGGCATCTATGCCGTCTCCTTCGGCGGCGGCCAGGTGGACATCACTTCCGGCAAGTTCGTGTTCGGCTGCACCGAGGCCTACATGATCGAGAACGGCAGGATCGGCCCGGCGATCAAGGGCGCGATGCTGATCGGCAACGGCCCGGATGCAATGCGCCGCGTCTCGATGGTCGGCAACGACATGAAGCTCGACACCGGCATCGGCAATTGCGGCAAGGGCGGCCAATGGGTCCCCGTCGGCGTAGGCCAGCCGCATCTCAGAATGGACCAGGTGACGGTGGGCGGCACGAAGGCGTGATGCTGAAGTAGGTGCCTGGCGAAAGAAGCGTCGATATCGAGGTTTCTATCGTCAGGGCCAGTTGGCCGCATGAGCCTGGTTTCAAGTTTTATCCGGCCTGAACAGCCACTTGCGCTCGATTGCCGCTGCGAGATCTAGCCCGTTCGTGCGGGCAAACAGGAGAACGTGGCCGAGTAGGTCCGCGGTTTCGTCGGCAAGGTCGCGGCTCAAGTCTTCGTCGGTCCGGCCCTTCTTGCGGCCGCGGCCGGTGGCGCGGTTCCAGGCCTGGGTCAGCTCGCCCATCTCTTCCTGCAGTTTCAGCACAAACCAGTCCGGATCGCGCGCCATGCCATAGGTTTCGGCATAGGTTGCCGATGCGACCTCGAATTGTTCGGTAAGCTTGGCCAGCATAATGTTCTCCTTTTGTATCCACAGGAGAATGCCGATTCTCGCCCCGTGTCCAGAGGGGTTGCTTGACACCCCTCCCAAATCCCGGCAGGTGCGGGCCACTCCAACACACCTGCATCACGGCATTTCCCATGGACTCCGCAAATCCGATTTCCGCCTTGCTGGACGCCTGGATTCCGGGCCATGGGGCGGCGCAGCTCGCCTTTCTTTTCCTCTCTGCGCTGATTGCAGGGCTGGCGCGCGGGTTTTCCGGTTTCGGCGGCGCGTTGATCTTCGTGCCGCTGGCGGGCGCGGCGGTCGGTCCGAAGATCGCCCCTGCCCTGCTGTTGGTCATAGACGGGGTGACGACGCTCGGCATGCTGCCGGACGGTTGGAGACGGGCCAACCGGCGGGAGGTCGGCACGATGCTGATCGGTACGCTGGTCGGCGTGCCGGTGGGCACGACGCTCTTGGCGGTGATCGATCCGACGGCGCTCAGGTGGCTGGTCTCGTTCGTGGTGCTGTGCCTGCTGATCTTCCTGATTTCCGGCTGGCGTTACCACGGCAAGCCGAGGACGCCGCTGACCATCGGCGTCGGGGCGCTGGCCGGCCTGTTCGGCGGCGCGGCGCAGCTTTCCGGTCCGCCGGTCGTCGCCTACTGGCTCGGCGGCGCCATTCCGCCACTCACGGTGCGGGCCAACCTCATCCTCTATTTCGCGCTTTCGACGGTGATCTCGGCTACCGCCTATATCGTCGGCGGTCTTCTGACCTTCGATGTTCTTGCGCTGGCGCTGATCGCCGGGCCGGGTTACGGCCTTGGCCTGAGCGCCGGCTCACGGCTGTTCGGTTTCGCGTCCGAGGACACGTTCCGGCGCATCTGTTTCCTGCTGATCGCCATGGCAGCGATCGTCGGCCTGCCGCTTTTCGATGCACTGCGGCCCTGAACAAGATTAGGCCTCTCCTTATTCAGCAAGGCTTAACTCGTCCGGGGTAGGGTCGCCCTCACCGAAGTAACGTGGGCGTGATCGCGGTGGGGAACACGAAGGAGAGGTTTCAGGCGCTTTGGCGCCGGGATGTCAAACGCCGGCTTGTCGCCGGTGGCCTCGACATGGCCGCAGCACTTGCGCGTGCCGGAATGATGCCCAACGCCCGCGGCCACGGCGCCATTTTCACGCTCCATCATGTGCGGCCGAAACAGAGCCGGCCCCTGCAGCCGAGCGGCCATCTGGAGGTCACCCCGGATTTCCTCGGCGAGGCGATCGAGCGGCTTTCGGCGGAAGGTTACGAGTTTATCCCCTTGAGCGACGTGCCGGCACGTCTTGCCGCCCCGACCAAGCAGCCGTTCGCGGCCTTCACGCTCGATGACGGCTATCGCAACAATGCCGAATACGCCCTCCCCGTATTTGCCCGCCACGGCGTACCTTTCACCATCTTCGTCACCCGCGGGTTCGCTGAGCGCACGCATTCCCTCTGGTGGGAGACGGTTGCCGAACTGCTCGGCCGCGAACGGGAAGTGATGTTCGATTTCGGCGGCGGCGCCGAGCTCCTCGACCTCACCTCCGAGGCACGCAAATTCGACGCATTCGACCGGTTTTCAAGCTATGTCCTGCAGATCGAGGAATCCACCGCCGTGTCGCGGATCGATGCGCTGGCGAGGAAACATGGCATCGACCCGCTGAAGCTCACCGCCCACCTCACCATGGATGCCGAAGAGCTCCGCTCCGTCGCCGCCCATCCGCTGGCTTCACTCGGCGCCCACACGACCAGCCACCGCGCCGTCGCCCGGCTTTCGGCCGACGATGCCCGCGCGGAGATGAAACAGTCCGCCGACTGGATCGAGGCGTTGACCGGGGAACGGCCGCGCACGATCGCCTATCCCTATGGCAGCCGCGCCGCGGTTTCCGAGCGCGACTTCACGATCGCCAAGGACATCGGCTTTTCGGTCGCGGTGACGACGCAGCCCGGCACGCTCTGCGCCAAATACGTGAACAGGCTGACCGGTCTGCCGCGCATCTCGCTCAACGGTTACTACCAACAGCCGCGCTACGTCTCCGCACTCGCCTCGGGCATCCCTTTCGCGATCGGGCGCTGAGAACCGCCCCCTTCAAGGATACATCCGCACCTTTTCCCACGGGCCGTCCGCGACGGTGCGGCGGAATTCGATGCGGTCGTGCAGGCGGAACTGGCGGTCGTGCCAGAACTCTATCGACAATGGCTTGATGCGGAAGCCGGACCAATAGGGCGGGCGGGGAATGTCACCGAGCGCGTAGCGGGCGGTGTATTCGGCCACGGATTTTTCGAGCGCGAAACGGGTTTCGAGCGGGCGGGACTGTTTCGACGCCCAGGCGCCGATGCGGCTGCCGCGGGCGCGCGATGCGTAATAGGCATCCGCCTCCGCGTCGCTCACCACTTCCACCTCGCCCCGCAGGCGAACTTGGCGGCGCAGCGATTTCCAGTGGAAACACATGGCCGCCTTTTTCTGGCCGAGAACCTCGCGGCCCTTCTGGCTTTCGAAATTCGTGTAGAAGACGAAACCGCTCTCGTCATAGCCCTTCAGCAAGACCATACGGACGTTCGGCATGCCGTTTTCATCCACTGTCGCAACCGCGACGGCGTTCGGATCGTTGGGTTCGGAGCCCTCGGCATCCTTCAGCCAGGAACCGAAAAGCGCGAAAGGTTCGTTCTCGGCGGTGAAGTCACCAGTTGTTAACCCGCTTTCAGACATATTGACTAAAATACTCCCAATCTCTTGAAAAATGCCCGAGTTTTTCAGTCGGACAGGACGCACGGTGGTAGTGATAGCAAAGTCGAAGAGCCGCACAAAGAGGTCGTTTCTCCTCGGTGGACGGGCAGGCGCCCTCTGCCTGGCCGGGCTTTCGCTTGCCGGTTGTACCAGCAGCCTCGATCTCTTCGGAAGTTCCCCGAAAGTCGATCGCTCGATCGCGACCGGCACCGTGCCGGGCGCGCCTCAGCATACGGGTGCTGCGCTTTCCGACGAGGCGACGGTGCGCAACGCAGTCTCCTCGGCCGACCTTGCCAAAGTCGGTACCGCCTCGGTTCCCTGGGCCAATACCGCAACCGGCAGCGCCGGCGTCGTCTCCCAGATCCACGAGGCCCGCAACGGCGAACAGATCTGCCGCGCCTTCACCACCACGCGGCATTCCTACGAGGGCATCGCCATGTTCTCCGGCCAGACCTGCCTGACCAACAGCGGCGACTGGATGCTGACAGCCTTCGACCGCCAGTAGTCGCGGTCCACCCTCCCCATCGAGGCGTCGCTTCGAAAGAACCGTTCGGCTTCCTTAAATCGTCCGGGAAACGATTCGTTTACCTTAACAAGCGCGGCCGCCTGCCGCGTAACCACTGATTCACAAGTCCTAACATAGGCTCTCCGGAAGCAAGCAGCAGTCTGACCGGAACATGAGGAACCGGCGGATGGCTGTTGGAGTTGTGTCGAGTATCGGGGGTCCAAGGATCAAGCGGGGGCCCGCCGTTTCAGGTTAACCGGTGGTCCCACAATGCGTGATCCCTATTCTCTTCTCGGCGTGAAGCGCAATGCCGAGCCCGACGAAATCAAGGCAGCCTGGCGCGCCAAGGCCAAGACCGTTCACCCTGACCAGAACCAGGACGATCCGTCTGCGACCAGCCGTTTCGCAGAGATCGGCCAGGCCTACGAGGTCCTGAAGGATCCCGAGCGCCGCAAGCGATACGATAGAGCCGCCGAGATGCACCAGACCATCATGCAGCAGCGCAATGCCGCCCGCGAAGCCGCCGAACGTGCCAAGGTCGCCAAGGCCAATGCCGAAAAGGTCATGGAAGAACTCGCCAGGACCAATGCGCAGAACGCCAAGTCGCAGGCACAAGCACAGCCCCAAGCCCAGGCTCAGGCACGGGGTCAATCGCAGTCCCAATCGCAGGCTCACCCCCAGGACCAGTCAGGCGCCCCGGGCGAAACGCCCGAGGACATGATCGAGCGCATCTTCGGCGCTGCGGCGGCCGACCAGGCAAAGGCCCAGGCGGGCGGCTCGGCGCAGGCGACCGACGAACATGCCGAACAGGCCAGGAGCGATGCGGCGGGCGGCGAAAGACCGCCGCTGCCGGCGCTTGCCATCGAGCTGATCGCCTCCATCGTGCGCCGCTTCCGCGGCACGACGCCGGCGCCGGAAAAGGCGCCGGACATATCCGTCGAAGCGACGGTCACCATCGAGGATCTCCTGAAGCTCAATTCGGTCACGCTGAAAATGGCTGACGACCGCGAAGTCCGTCTTGCGCTGGAAAAGGGCATGACGGAAGGCCATGTGGCGCGGCTGAAGGGCCAGGGCCTCAAGCTCACCGGCATGAAATCCGGCGACCTGCTTGCCTCGATCAAGATTGCCCGCGACAGCCGTTTCCGCGTCGAGGGTTTCAATCTCCACACGACCCTGTCGATTTCGCTCGAAGATGCCGTGCTCGGCGGCGACGCCTCGGTCGAGACGCCGGATGGCAGCCGCAGCATCAGTATTCCGGCATGGTCCGGCTCCGACCAGACGGTCCGGCTGAACGGCCTCGGCCTCCATGACGATGCCGGCGGCCGCGGCGATCTGGTGGTCGAACTGCGCGTCGTCCTGTGGGAAAAGCCGAACGAAAAGGTCACGGACCTGATGCGGCACATGCGTCATGGGCTCTATGTCTGACGGGATGCCTCATGGGCACCGCCGAATATGACAGTTTTGCGTCGGTATTCACCGCAACGCACCCTTTGTTACGGCCACTAACACGAGATGATCCAAGTCAGCTTGAACCCTAGAGCTGCCTATGTCATAGGCAGCGTTCATCTAAGGTATCAGGGGACTATGTATGGTTCAGGCTTCCGGCCTCATGGCAGGCAAACGCGGTCTCATCATGGGCGTTGCCAACAACCGTTCGATCGCGTGGGGCATTGCCAAGGCCATCCACAGCCACGGCGGGGAAGTTGCCTTCACCTATCAGGGCGACGCACTCAAGAAGCGCGTTGAGCCGCTGGCTGCAGAACTTGGCGCCTACATGGCCGGCCATTGCGACGTCGGCGACGAATCGACCATAGACGAGGTCTTCGCCAATCTCGAAAAGCACTGGGGAAGATCGATTTCCTCGTGCATGCGATCGGTTTTTCCGACAAGGACGAGCTGACCGGCCGTTACGTCGATACGTCGGCGGACAATTTCGCCAAGACGATGCAGATCTCGGTCTATTCGTTCACATCGGTCGCACGACGCGCCGAAAAACTGATGACCGATGGCGGCTCGATGCTGACGCTCACCTATTATGGCGCAGAAAAAGTCATGCCGAACTACAACGTCATGGGCGTTGCCAAGGCGGCACTGGAAGCCAGCGTCAAATATCTGGCGGTCGATCTCGGCCCGAAGAACATTCGCGTCAACGCGATCTCCGCCGGCCCGATCAAGACGCTCGCCGCCTCCGGCATCGGCGACTTCCGCTACATTCTCAAATGGAACGAGTACAATGCGCCGCTGCGCCGTACCGTGACCATCGAGGAAGTCGGCGACGTCGGACTTTACATGCTGTCCGACCTGTCGCGTTCGGTCACCGGCGAAACCCATCACGCCGACAGCGGCTATCATGTCGTCGGCATGAAGGCCGTCGATGCGCCGGACATTTCGGTCATCAAGGACTGATGCTCTTCCAGGGACGTCTGCCGTGCTCATCTACATGATCCGCCACGGGCAGACGGACTGGAATGCCGAAGGCCGGCTCCAGGGCCAGCAGGATATACCGCTCAATGCGCTCGGCCGTTCCCAGGCAACGCGGAACGGCGAACGGCTGCGCGAGATGATCGGCACGGCCGATGGTTTCCGTTTCGTCGCCAGCCCGCTGTCGCGCACCCGCGAAACCATGGAGCGGCTGCGCACCGCCATGGGTCTCGATCCCCTCGCCTACCGAACCGACGAACGGCTCGTCGAAGTCTCCTTCGGCGACTGGGAAGGACATACGCTCGATGAGATAAGCCACACTTCTCCGGACCGGCTCGCGGCCCGGACCGATCAAAAGTGGAGTTTCATCCCGCCGGGCACGTCTGCCGAAAGCTACGAGATCCTTAGCTGGCGAATCGGCGCCTGGCTGCAATCGCTCGAAGGTCCGACCGTCTGCATCAGCCATGGCGGTGTGATCCGCTCGCTGTTCCGGCTGATCGCCAATCTCGACGAGGACGAGGCGGCCACCGTTCCGACCCCGCAGGACAGGATCCTCAAGGTCGAGACCGACCACAACCGGATGGAATGGCTCTGACCGCGCGCAGGGATGGCCGGATATTCTCAATTATACTTGAATAAACCGAGATACTACTGAACGATCTCAAGATCATCGACGACGCGATTGCCATCGACCACCGTGTAGAAGACCAGCACTTTCACGCCCGCCTTCAAGCCCTCGAAAT
Organism: Neorhizobium sp. EC2-8; assembly: GCA_045291535.1. Taxonomy (GTDB): domain Bacteria; phylum Pseudomonadota; class Alphaproteobacteria; order Rhizobiales; family Rhizobiaceae; genus Neorhizobium. The sequence continues at coordinate 2,158,095 of CP147996.1, forward strand.
TGAACTCCTCGGGCACCTTGTAGGTCTTCCCGTCATCCAGCGTGAAGTTCAGCGCCTTTGCATCCACGGCCTTGATCGTGGCTTCGACATCGGCACTTTGCGCCCAGCTGTTGAGGGGCGAAAAGATGCTGGCCGTGGCAAGCAGAGCAGCAATCAGAATGCGCATGGTCGGTAGCCTTGATGAGGTCGATAATGTCTCGTTTCGACGCACAGATAGCCCCCGATTGTGGCGAAAATCGCCCGGCACCATGACATTTTCCGTACAAGTAATGACCTGATTGTTAACGCTTTTCAAGAGCCGGGCGCCACCTTGCGATGGAGCCCGCGCACCTGCGCTGACCCCTGCGAAGTATTTCGCTACAATAAATGGCGCCAAAGTTTGTAGGGTGGGATGAAAGCGTAAATTAACTCCCGCCTCATAGGCTGCCCCGTCATGCCACAGTGTTAAAGAGAAGGTTTGCGCGCGTGAAATTCTGGCCGTCGTCCGGTTCCAAATCACTGCGCCTGATGCGCAGCGCCAAGCCTCCGACGGCAATCGCATTCGTTATCACCCTGACCGTGATCGCGATCGGCGTGATCCTCGACCAACGTTATACTGAAGGCTTTCGCACCGACCTGAGGGTGACGACCGAAAGGGTTGCCGGCCTGTTGGCGCGGCGGTTCGTCACGCGCGTGGAAACCGACATCTCGACCGCCAGCCATCTGGTTCACTCATTGAGGGAAGACGCCGAGGGCTCGGCGGATGTGTTCGAGCACTATGTCGACAAGGAGTTTGTCGATAACACGCATTTTTCAGGCGTCGCGATCGCGCCGGATTTCGAGCTTGCCCAGCTGATCACGCGCGACGGCATTACCGGCGGTGCGTCGGGCAAGGTCGGCAGGATCGATCTGTCGCGCCTCGCCAGCGACCTGACATCCGTCGGCGGCCGCAACCGTGTATCTCTGTTGAGCGGCACACAGGAAGGACATCTGACCCTCATCGTACCGGTGTCCAAGGAAGAGGACGGCACGGACCTGTGGGGCGCAATCGCGGTGCTGATCGACAAGCAGGACCTGATGGAGGCGTCGGGCGTCACCTTCGCCCCGGTGACGGCAAAAACCGAACCTGATCAATCTCGACTGGCTGAACGTCGTGTTGCGGGACGCGGACAGGCCGGAATATTTCGCCTTCTTCGGCAACGACTCCATCGAGGACCAGTCTCCGATGAAATGGACGGTGCCGGTCGGTGGCGCCAACTGGACGCTGCTCGCCGCCCCCGCTCCGGCTGGAACATCGTGCCACCCAATCAGATCGGTTTCCGCCTCGCCCTCGTGCTTGCCGGGCTCGCGATCATCGTGCCGATCTTTGTCGCCACCTCTCTGATCTCCGAGCGCAACCGCAATATCGACGCATTGAAAGTGCGCGAACTCAATCTCATGGAGTTGTCGCAACGCTTCAACCTTGCCATGGAAGCCTCCAATATCGGCATCTGGGAGGTGACCGGCAACAGCCTTTTCTGGGATAACCGAGCCGCCGGACTGCACGACAAGCCCGCGGCCGGCGAGGGCAATCGCCTCTATGACTGGCTCGGATCGATCTATCCGCCGGACCGGACGGCGGCGGAGGCACATTTCGTCAACTGCGCCTCCAGCAACTCGCCCTGCAGCGAAACCTATCGCGTGCAGTTGCCGGACGGCACGCTGCGATACCTCAGGTCGGCGGGTGCGAACTACCGCAACGCCGATGGCACCCTGCGCACCACCGGCATCGTCTGGGACGTGACCGGCGACGTGGTGATGACGCAGACGCTGCGCAATGCCAAGGAAAACACCGACATCAAGAACGCCGGTTGGAGCTCGCGCTCGATGAACTGTCGAACCGGGAACAGGACCTGGAAGACCTGTCGCAACGCCTGGACCTTGCACTCGATTCCTATAATTGCGGCATCTGGGAAGCCGATCTCAGCGACAACAGCGCCCTGTGGGACGAGCGGATGCACCAGCTTTACGGGCTTCCTTACAGGGGCATGCGCACCAGCCGCCAGGACTGGCTGAACTGCCTCCATCCCGAAGACCGCGAAATCGCCAGGAATGCGGCGGACCACTCCGTCGCGGTTGGAGAAAAGCTCAACTCGGTCCATCGAATCATGCTCGAAAACGGCGAGATCCGCTATGTTCGCTCGGTCGGCCAGGTTCACATGCCCCGCAAGGGCCTCGCCAAGATCGTCGGCATCGCCTTCGATATCACTGCCGACGTACTGCTTGCCGACCACTCAAGAATGCCAAGGACGAAGCGGAAGCCAAAAACGCCGAACTCGAGCTCGCCAAGAGCCGCATCGAGCACAATTCGCTGCACGACCCGCTGACCCTGCTCGCCAACCGCCGCAAGCTCGACATGGAACTCGACCGGCTGTCGCGCTCCAGCCATGCCGAGCGCCAGAAATTCTCGATCCTGCATCTCGATCTCGACCGCTTCAAGCAGATCAACGACACGCTCGGCCATGCGGCGGGCGACGCGATGCTCGTGCATGCCTCACGCATCCTGTCGCGCAACGTCCGCAGCAGCGACATCGTCGCCCGCATCGGCGGCGACGAATTCGTGATCCTCGCCAGCGGCAATTCCAACGCCGAGCAGATAAGCGAGCTTGCCCAGCGCATCATCGCGGAATTCCACCAGCCGATCGACTTCGAAGGTTTCGCCTGCCGCTGCGGCGTTTCCATCGGTATCGCCCAGGCAAGCGGCACGAATGTCGATGCCCGCCGCACGCTCGTCAATGCCGACATCGCGCTCTACCGGGCGAAGGGCATGGGCCGCAACCGGTACGAATTCTTCACCCAGAACCTGCAGGCCGAGATCGTCAGCCACAAGCGCACCGCCGACGAGGTGCTGGCCGGCATCGACAATGACGAATTCATCACCTTCTACCAGCCGCAGTTCGATGCCCGTACCAGCCAGCTGACCGGCGTCGAAGCGCTGATCCGCTGGAACCATCCGCATCACGGAATTCTAGCGCCCGACCGGTTCCTGAAGATCGCCGAAGACCTCAATGTCTCGGCCGCGCTCGACCATATCGTGCTCCAGACCGTCCTGAAGGACAAGATGCGCTGGGCCGCGCTCGGCGTGCGGATACCAAAGGTTTCCGTCAACGTTTCCTCCAAGCGACTGCATGACGAAACGCTCATCGACACGCTGCAGTCGCTGGCGATCGTGCCCGGCGAAATTTCCTTCGAACTGGTGGAATCGATCTTCCTCGACGAGAGCGAAGCATCTGCGACCGGCAATCTCGAGCGGATCAAGGAACTCGGCATCGATATCGAGATCGACGATTTCGGCACCGGCCATACCTCGATCGTCAGCCTGTTGAAGCTGAAGCCGAAGCGGCTGAAGATCGACCGCCAGCTCGTCATGCCGATCCTGACCTCGCCGCAGGAACGGGCGCTTGTCCGCTCGATCATCGACATCGCCCGTTCGCTCGGCGTCGAAACAGTGGCGGAAGGGGTCGAGACGATGCAGCATGTCAGTCTTCTGCGCGAACTTGGCTGCGACCTGCTGCAGGGTTATGCCTTCGCACGGCCGCTTTCCTTCAAGGATTTCACCGAAGCTGCACAGGCTGGTTGGCGCAAGGCTGCCTAGGACCGCATTGTTCACCAATCCGGGTGCGACCGTTCTGCCAAGAAAGACTTGTCGCAAGACAACCTTTTCCATATGACAGCCCCGTCAGAAGTTGGCGGGAGGCCAACTCCGCCACAGTTGGTCTTGTCACGCCATGTCGCACAATACGTTCGGTCATCTTTTCCGCGTCACCACCTGGGGTGAAAGTCATGGTCCGGCACTCGGCTGCGTGGTCGATGGCTGCCCGCCCGGCATCCGCTTCACACTTGCGGAGATCCAGGCCTGGATGGACAAGCGCAAGCCTGGCCAGTCCCGCTTCGTGACGCAGCGGCGCGAGGAGGACATCGTCAAGGTGCTCTCCGGCGTGATGATCGATGCAGACGGCGAGACGATGATCTCGACCGGCACGCCGATCTCCATGCTGATCGAGAATACCGACCAGCGCTCCAAGGATTACGGCGAGATCGCCCGCCGCTATCGTCCCGGTCATGCGGACTATACCTATGACGTCAAATACGGCATTCGCGACTATCGCGGCGGCGGCCGTTCTTCCGCCCGCGAAACCGCTGCCCGTGTCGCGGCCGGCGCGATTGCCCGCAAAGTCGTGCCGGGCCTCAACGTCCGCGCCGCGCTGATCCAGATCGGCAAACATAAGATCGATCGCGCCAACTGGGACTGGGATCAGGTCGATCAGAACCCGTTCTTCTGCCCGGATGCGGCGATGGTGCCCGTGTGGGAAGATTATCTCGACGGCATCCGCAAGGCCGGATCGTCGATCGGCGCCGTGGTGGAGGTGATCGCCGAAGGCGTGCCCGCCGGCCTCGGCGCACCGGTCTACGGCAAGCTCGATCAGGATATCGCCGGCCTGCTGATGTCGATCAACGCCGTCAAGGGCGTCGAGATCGGCGATGGCTTCGGCGTCGCGGAACTTTCCGGCGAGGAGGATGCCGACGAGATGCGCATGGGCAACGACGGCCGTCGCATTTTCCTTTCCAATCATGCGGGCGGCGTTCTGGGCGGCATCTCGACCGGCGAGCCGGTGGTCGCTCGGTTTGCGATCAAGCCGACCTCCTCCATTCTCACCGAGCAGCGCTCGATCGACGTCGATGGTAATAATGTCGAGGTTCGCACCAAGGGCCGCCACGACCCCTGCGTCGGCATCCGCGCCGTGCCGATCGGCGAGGCGATGGTTGCATGCGCGATTGCCGATCACTATCTCCGCGACCGGGCCCAAACCGGACGAAATCTCTAGGAGCGACATCCATGGCCTATGATCAGAAGCGCGTCGTCGACGCCATCCGTGCCTTCGAAGCCGGAGAAATCGTCGTCGTCACCGATGACGACGACCGCGAGAACGAAGGCGACCTGATCGTCGCCGCCGTCCACTGCACCCCGGACAAGATGGCCTTCATCGTCCGTCACACGTCGGGCATCGTCTGCGCGCCCATGCCGCGCGAGGAAGCCAAGCGGCTGAACCTCAACGCCATGGTCGCGGAAAACGACAGCGCGCATACGACCGCGTTCACCGTCACCGTCGATTTCAAACACGGCACGACGACCGGCATTTCCGCCGACGACCGCACGCTCACGGTCCGTAACCTCGCGAACCCGAACGTCGGAGCGACGGATTTCGTCCGTCCCGGCCACATCTTCCCGCTGATCGCCCGCGAAGGCGGCGTGTTGATGCGCTCCGGCCACACGGAAGCGGCGGTTGACCTCTGCAAGCTTGCCAACCTGCCGCTGGTCGGCGTGATCAGCGAACTGGTCAATGACGACGGGACAGTGATGCGCGGACCGCAGGTCGCGGAATTCTCGGTCCAGCACAAACTCAAGACGATTTCCGTCGCCGACCTGATCGCCTACCGCCAGCGCAAGGAAACGTTGATCGAACTGCAATCCAGCTTCGAGATCGAAACCCTGCATGGCAAGGCCAAGGCGCATGCCTATTCGCTGCCCTGGGATCCGATGCAGCATGTGGCTGTCATCTTCGGCGACATCCGCGACGGCGTCGATATTCCGGTCCGCCTGCATCTCGAAAACGTCACACGCGACGTTTTCGGCTCCTATCGGCCGATCGACAAATACATGACGAAGATCGCGGAAGAAGGCCGCGGCGTGGTCATCTATCTGCGCGAAGGCTCGGTCGGCGTCGGCCAGAAGGATCATGGCCGCAAACTGCGCCAGGACCAGGAGGGCCATGCCGAAGCCCAGGCCCGCGAGAGCGAATGGCTGGAAATCGGCCTCGGAGCACAGATTCTCAAGGATCTCGGCGTCACCTCGATCAAGCTGCTCACCCGCAGCGAGCGCCACTATGTCGGCCTCGAAGGTTTCGGCATCAAGATCGCCGAGACGGTGATCTGCTGATCGCCCCCAATCCTTAGGGTTGCAAAAGGTTTCGTCTCGTTCCATCGTCGCTCGTTGTCGGGCGGCGATTTTTCGTGTACGGATAATAGTTGAAAATCATTTGGGACGAGACGAAACGATTGGCGAATATCGAGAAGCACAATCTCGATTTCGCCGACCTTTATTTCGGATTCTTCCTGACATCGGCCATCGTCCCTGCAAGAAAGGGCCGAATGAAAGCCATCGGTCGCCTGCCAAACGGTGTGGTCGCGGCGATTTTCGTGACGCTCGGCTCGGAAGCGCTCTCGGTCATCTCAATGCGCCCGGCCCGTAAAGATGAGAGGAGTCTGATCGAATGAACATCAAGGCCCAAAAGCAGAAAGAATTCAAACCGGGCCGCGGTTATTCCAAAGAGGACTGGGATGAAGTCTCCGACAATCCTCCCTGGACGGAAGAGGAACTGAGGAGCGCTCGGCCCTTCAGAGAAGTCTTTCCCGAGATTGCCGCGAAAATGGAACAAGCCATTGCTGCCCGCGGCCGGCCGAAGCTTGAGGCGCCGAAGGTGGCCGTGACGCTTAGGCTCGATCCGGACGTGCTCGAAAAATTCAAGGCATCGGGCAAGGACTGGCGCGCTAGGATGGCCGAGGAACTGCGCAAGGCAGCCGGGCTTTGAGACTCTACCGGCCGGCGGCGAGGATCTCCCGGATGAAGCGGTGAGCCTTGAGCGCGTCCTCGCCGGTGACGCGTAGCGACGCGCCATTGCGGATCGCATCGACGAAATTTTCGATCAGCGCGCGGTGCATCTGGTGGCCGAAGGCCATAGGGTCCGCCCCTGCCCCGCTGCCGGATTTCTCTCCGCTCTCCGTAACGCTCGTGCCATCCAAAAAGCTGCCTCCAGCCTGTCGCCGGTGAAGACCGCGGCGCCCTTGGTGCCGATGAGCTCCGATGCGCTCCGGCAGGCCGGGATAGGCGCAGGTGGTGGCGTTCAGCGTGCCGATCGCGCCGTTTTCGAAAGCGAAGGTCGCGGTTACTAGGTCCTCCGTCTCCATTGCGTGGATCGGGCTGGTGCGGACGAAGGACGAGACATCTTTCGGCGTGCCGGCAAAGCTCAAGAGCAGGTCGATCGTATGGATGCCTTGGGTCAGCAACACGCCACCGCCATCGCGCGCCATGGTGCCGCGCCCCTCGACATCGTAATAGCTCTGCGGGCGCCAGTTGCGGATGGCAGCCGATGCCTCGATCAGCTGACCCAGCCGGCCGGACCTGACGATCTCGTCGAGTTTCAGCACCGCCGAACGGAAGCGGTTCTGAAGCACCATGCCCAGCAGCACACCCGCTTCCTTTGCCGCGCGCACGATCGCTTCGGAGCGCTCGAAGGAGACATCCAGCGGCTTTTCGAGCAGGATATGCTTTTTCGCCGCGGCGGAGCGCTGGACGAGTTCCAGGTGGCTGCCCGGCGGGGTGAGGATCAGGATCGCTTCGATCGATGTGTCCGCGAAGATGGCGTCGAGATCGCCGCTGGTGGGGATCGTCGGGTATTGAGCGGCGAAGGCCTCCCGACGGGCGGCTGTCGGGCTATAGGCGGCGGCGCATTCGATCCGGTCCGACAGGTCCAGCAGCGAGCGGGCATGGTGCCCCGCCGCCATACCGAGCCCGATGATTGCTACTTTCAATTTCGTCATATTATCCTCCCCGTACACATAAATTATCATTTGGGCCGTATGCCCTCATCCGCTCGCCGGCACCTTTGCCAGGGCAAGCCACGCGTCTGCCCGCCCTTCGGGCCCCGTCGGGGAGAAGGGGATTTTCCGCAACCTCATCACTCCTCCTCCCCTGGGGGAGGGTGGCCGAGCAAAGCGGAGGCCGGGTGAGGGCGGCTTGCTCCATCGTCAGCTTGAACCAGCTTACGCCAAAACCTCCAGCGTGCGCATGATACCGCGCAGCTCCGCCAGCCCCTTCAGCCGGCCGATGCAGGAATAGCCGGGATTCACCTTCTTGCCTATATCGTCAACGATCGCGTGGCCGTGGTCCGGACGCATGGGGATCTGCCAATCGGCCCTGCCCTCGGCCCTGCGGCGTTTTTCCTCGGCCATCAGCGCCATCGTGACGCGCACCATGTCCGTGTCACCCTCCAGATGCTCGGCCTCGTGGAAGGAACCGTCGCCTTCCTTGGTGACGTTGCGCAGGTGGGCGAAATGAATGTCGGAGGCGAATTCTTTCGCCATGGCGACCAGATCGTTCTCACGATTGGCGCCGTAGGAGCCGGTGCAGAGCGTGATGCCGTTCGAGGGCGACTTCACTGCCGCCAGCAGTGCGCGGGCATCGGACGCCTTGCAAACCACGCGCGGCAGGCCGAAAGCGGGAACGGCGGATCATCCGGATGGATCGCCATCCTGACGCCCGCCTCTTCGGCGACCGGGATGATCTCGCCCAGGAACGTGAAGAGGTTTTCGCGGAACCCTCCTTCCTGCAGCTCCTTGTAGATATCCAGCATGCGGTTGAGGCTCTGCCGGTCGTAGACGAATTCGCGGGCCGGCACCCATTCGATCAGATTTCGCTCCAATCGGGCAAGATCGCTTTCGCTCGCTGTCTTAAGCCATGCCTCGGCCCGCGCGACGCGATCGGCCGGGTGATCGGCCTCGGCGCCGGGGCGCTTGAGGATCAAGACGTCATAGGCGCAGAACTCGACGATATCGAAACGCAGCGCCGTGCCGCCATGCGGCATCTCGTATTCGAGGTCGGTGCGCGTCCAGTCGGTGATCGCCATGAAATTGTAGCAGACGGTCTTGATACCCGCCTTGGCGACCGCCCGGATCGAGGCCTTGTAGTTGTCGATCAGGCTCGCGGTAATGGCCGGTGCGGGTCTTGATGTCCTCGTGGACGATGATGCTTTCGACCACCGACCAGGTGAGCCCGGCCTCCTCGATGATCGCCTTGCGCTTCAAAGCTCGTCGTCCGGCCAGATTCGGCCGTCGTTCAGGTGATGCAGCGCGCTGACGATGCCGGTCGCGCCGGCCTGTTTCACATGCGAAAGCTTGACCGTGTCGTCCGGTCCGAACCAGCGCCAAGTCTGTTCCATTGTCGTTTTACCCTATCGATATCAGCCGAGCCGCATGCCGGTGGCGGCATCGAAGACATGGCTGTTGGTAGGCGCGAGCGCCAGATTGAGCACTTCGCCGGTCTTGATGAAAAGCCGTTCGCGCAATTGCGCGGAAAACTTCTGGCCATCGACGGTGCCCTGAACGAAGGTTTCCGAGCCGGTCGGCTCGATATTGGTGACCGTCATCGGAATGCCCTCGCTGCCGGCGGCAATGGCGAGGTGCTCGGGCCGGATGCCGTAAGTGACGGCCGTACTGGCAGCCGCCGAAGCCTCCAGCCCGAGCGGCAGGCGAACACCGTTTTGGGTCAGCACGGACTTACGATCCTCGGCCACCTTGCCGGAGAGGAAATTCATCGAAGGTGAACCTATGAAGCTGGCGACGAAGGTGTTGACCGGCCTGTCGTAGAGCTCCAGCGGCGCGCCGACCTGTTCGACGATGCCGTCCCGCATCACCACGATCCGGTCGGCCATGGTCATTGCCTCGATCTGGTCGTGGGTGACGTAGACGGTGGTCGTCTTGATGCGGGCGTGGATGTCCTTCAGCTCGGCGCGCATCTGCACACGCAGCTTGGCATCGAGGTTGGAGAGCGGTTCGTCGAACAGGAAAACCTTCGGGTTGCGGACGATGGCTCGGCCCATGGCGACGCGCTGACGCTGGCCGCCGGAGAGCTGTTTCGGGTAACGCTTGAGGTAATCGGTCAAGCCCAGGATACGCGCTGCGTCGTTGACCCGCTCGGCGATCTCCTCCTTGGATTTCTTGGCCAGCCGCAGGGAAAAGCCCATGTTCTCGGCGATCGTCATATGCGGGTAGAGCGCATAATTCTGAAAAACCATGGCGATGTCGCGGTTCTTCGGCTCGACCTCGTTGATGACGCGGCCGTCGATGCGGATCGTGCCGCCGGAGATATCTTCCAGCCCCGCGATCATCCGCAGCAGTGTGGACTTGCCGCAGCCGGAGGGGCCGACGAGTACGACGAAAGCGCCATCCGGCACATCGACCGACACGCCCTTGATGGTCTCGACGTCGCCATAGGCCTTGCGGACGTTCTGGATTTCAACGGAAGCCATGTATTTATCCTGAAACTGTTCGGGTTTGGGGCTTCAGCCGGTCTGCGGCGTGAACGGCTGCGAGCAGGCTGAGGCCGGTGTGGTAGCCGGGATCGAGATCCGGCGTGGCGGGCACGAAATCGACGGGGCCGTCCTTCGTCATGGTCTGGTAGGCGATCGGCGGTGTGCCGCGCCAATAGCGCTCGAAGAACGCGGCATGCGCCGTCTTCCAGACGTCGAGGCTCTCGGCGCTGCCGGTGCGCTCGTGGGCGAGGGCCGCCGAGCGGATCGTTTCCGGCAGCGACCACCAGGGGCAATAGGGGCTCTGTGCCTCGCCTGTCTCGATAGACACCGTGAGTGTGATGCCGGGACCGACGAAGCCCTTTCGGAAGGAAGAAACGAGGATGCGTTCCAGTTTGTCGATCAGTGCCGGATCGGCGGTGTCATCGAGATAGTCGAGCGCGAAGCCGACAAACTCGATGCCGTGGCCGACGTTGCAGCTGTCCTCGCCGGGCACGTTGCGGAGCAGGCCGGTCGCGGCGTCGTAATGCCTGTCGATGACATGGGCGATGAAGCGGTCGGCAAAGGCGAGATGCGCCGTGTGGCCGAAGCGCTTCAGCATGCCGGCCGCGCCGAGCAGGATCATCCGCGGTCCGAAATCGTCCACCTGCTCGGCGAGGCTGTCGAGCGAAAGTGGCCGGCGTTCGTCCATCTGGAAACGGCCGGTTTCGATCGCGGCCATCACCCGGTCGAAATAGGCGAGATGGTCGGCAATATCCGGCAGGCCGTAGCGGCTTGCTGCGGCCACCAGTCCCTTGGCCACGAAGGCGTCGGAATAGGTGTAGATCAGCGCCGGCTTTTCCTGGTGCCGGACCAGGTTGGACTGGTCGGCATAAACGGCCTGCATATCGCGGTCGTAGCAGAAATAGGCGTGGCCATCCGGCTTGTGGAGCGCCGCCAGAAGGGCATAGAGGCGGTGGCCGGCGGCATCAAGCTTTTCGGCCAGGGGCGGCAGTTCCGCGCCGAAGAACTCGGCATGGGTGACGACCGCTTCCAGTCCCCGTCCCTGGATCCAGCCATAGGTGTAATCCGGGCCGCGAACGCCGTCTTCCGCGCCATAGTCCTTCAGCGTCAGGCTGTTCTGTTTGGTATTCAGGAACCCGTCACCGAGCATCGGCCGCTGCAGCATCCAGTAGAGGGTACCGGCATTGGCTGCGGCATAGGTGGTGCGGGCTTCCGCGAAGAAATCCATCGCCATCGTCACTCCTTGAGGCCGGTGCTGGCGACGCCCTGCACGAAGTTGCGGCGCAGGATCACGAAGAGCAGGATGGACGGAATGAGGACCGTGGCGGAGGCGGCGCTGAGGCGGCCGAGATCGACCGTGAAGCCGGTCTGGAACAGCGCCAGCCCGACCTCGATCGTATAGCTGGTACGGGTCGTCGCGACGATCATCGGCCAGGCGAAGGCGGTCCAGGCCTGGAAGAAGGCGAGCACGGCGAGCGCGCCGAGCGCACCGCGCAAGAGCGGCAGGACGATGTGCAGGAAGATCCAGAACTCGCCGGCGCCGTCGATGCGGGCGGCTTCCAGCAGTTCGTCGGGGATCGAGTGGATGACGTTCTGGCGGATCAGGAAGATGCCGAAACTCATCACCAGATAACCGAGCAGCAGGCCCCAGACGGAATTGAGGATGCCGAGGCTCTTTGCCTGGAAATAGAGCGGGATCATGTAGACCTCGAACGGCACGATGGCGGTTGCGAGGAAGAGCGCGAAGAGGATGTTCATCGTCCGGAAGCGGAATTTTCCGAAGATGTAACCGGCGACCGCCGAGGTGGCGACGATCGCGATCGTCGACATGACGGCAAAGGCGATGCTGTTGCCGATCCAGCGCAGCAGCGGCGTTTCGCCGAGCACGGCGGAGAAATTGGCGATCGTCGGGTCGCGCGGGATGATGGTCGGCGGCCAGCTCAGCATTTCCGCCGGCGTCTTGAAGGCGTTGGCGACCAGGAAGACCAGCGGCAGGAGCATCAGGATCGAAACGACGATCAGGAATACGTCGATCGCGAAGTTGATCGCGCGCTTCTTGCGGCGCAGGCGCACGCCCTCGGAAAGCTCTTCGGTGGTTGGCTCGATATAGTTCACGGAATTGGTCGTCATGCCTTGCCCCTTTCCCGCAGCATCGAGAACTGGATGAGCGTCAGCGCCAGAACGATGACCAAAGGACGACGGCCTCGGAGGCCGCATAACCGACGCGATAATTGCGAAAGCTGTTTTCCAGCATGTCGAGAACCAGCACCCGCACCTGCCGTCCGGGCGCTCCTTGCGCATCGGATGCCAGGACGAAGGCCTGAGCGTAGACGTTGAAGCCGGAGACCAGAGTCACGACCGAGACGTAGAGGGTGATCGGCTTCAGCATCGGGATCGACAGGTACCAGAAGCTCTGCGGGCCGGAGGCGCCGTCGAGCTTGGCCGCTTCATACAGCGAGACCGGCAGGTTCTTGAAACCGACGATATAGATCAGCACCGCATAACCCAGCGCCTGCCAGGAGCAGAGTACGATGATGCAGATGACCGACAGAACCGGATCGAACAGCCAGGATTGCGCCGGGATGCCGAAAAAGGTCAGGAGCGCATTCAGCGGCCCGAGACGGGCGTCAAAGATCCACTTCCACGCCATGGCGGCCGGAACCAGCGAGACGACATGCGGAATGAAGATCGCGGTCTCGTAGAAACCGGCCATCCGCGAGCGGGTGCGATGGAAGATCAGCGCGGCGATGATCAGCGCCATCGGAATGGTGAGGACCAGCACGCCGAAGGCGATGATCGTGGTATTGACCAGCGCATCGAGGAACAGGTGGTCGCCCATCAGCTCGCGGAAATTGGCGAGGCCGACGAAGGGCTTGTTCTTCGACAGGATGTCCCACTTGAAAAGGCTGAGCCTCAGCGTGTCGGCGATCGGATAAAGCCGGACATAGGCAAAGACTGCCAGGGTCGGCAAAATCGCAAGGATCGCAAAAATCCATCTTTTGCGCTTCAGCATAAAGTTTGGCCTGTAGACAGCAGGGTTCGGCCGCGGCGCGGGTCGGACCCAGGATCCCCGTTAAAGTGCCCGAAGCAATGATGCTCCGGGCCCATGCGATTGGCGAGTGGTGCCGGCGATTATTTCGCGCCCAAGCCTTCGCGAGCGAGGATGGTGTTCACTTCGTCGCTGGCCTTCTTCAGGAAAGCATCGATCTTGGCATCATCGCCGGCAAGCGAGGCGTCACCAAAGGCAACGACGAGCCTGGGCGGCAACGCGTGTCAGGATCTCTTCGATCGGGCCGATCGACGGCAGAGTGAAGAACTCATAACCCTTAGGATAATCGACGAAGGCGGCAAAGGCCGGCTGCTTGGAGGTGACGGCCGAATAATCGACACCCGAACGGTTCGGCAGCCAGCCGACGTTCTGGAGCAGCCAGACGAGGTTTTCCGGCGAATTGGCCGCCTTGGCGAATTCCCAACCGACCTTGGCATCGGCGCCCTTGCCGGCGACGTAGAGGTTGGTGGGCAGGGCGATGGAACCCTTCGGCAGCGGGGCGGTGGCGTATTTCAGATCCGGCGCCTTCTTGGCGATATCGCCGATCACCCAGGATTCGCGGATGAACATGGCGGTCTGGCCGCGCTCGAAGGCATCGGCGTCAGCCGGCATTTCCGGGGTGACCGTCTTGGTGGTGAAGATATTGGTGAGGTACTGTTTCAGCGCCTTGCGGCCCGCTTCATTGGCGAAATTGGGCTTCCACTTGCCGTCGCCTGCGGGAACCAGGATGGCGCCGCCATATTGATGCATGTTGATCCAGAATTTCTCAGCAATGCCTTGGCCACCGCCTGAGAGACGCATGCTCCAGCCCGACACTGTCGCCTTGCCGGAGGCATCGCGCTTGGTCAGCTTTTCGGCATAGGCCGAATATTCCTCCATGGTCTTCGGCGGGGCGGTCAGGCCGGCGGCCTTGAACATATCGGTATTGTAGTAGAGAGCGCCCTGGCCGCGGAAGAGCGGCACGCCATAGATCTTGCCACCTTTACCTGCCGTATCGCTGAAGAACTTGTCGAAGTTCTTCGGGTCCTTCACGAAGGTCGAGATATCGGCCGGGGCTTCCGGCAGAAGGTCGTTTTCGAGGTAGCGGGTGGCGGTCGAGCCGGAGAGTTCGATGACCGTCGTGCCGTCCTGGCCGCCCGTGAGACCGAGTGCCACGCGTTTTTCATGCTCGCGAAGGGCGATCGCCTCTACCTTCACCTCGAGCTTCGGATAGGCGGCCTTCATGCCTTGCGCGACATGTTCGTAGAACGGCGCCATTTCCGGATAACCGCTCCAGACCGTCAGCGTTTCAGCCGAAACGGCGGAAGCGCCGGAGAGAAGGGCTGCGCCAAATGCCGCGCTCATAAGCAGCGCGCAGGTGGAAATCCTGGTCTTTGCTGATCTGTTTTTCATGTCCCTGTTCCCTTTGTTGTTGTTGACAAAAAGCTCTCATGCAACCGGTTGCGTGTCAAGCATCGGATCGTTTGTGGTAGGCGGTTGGTTCACGCGGCTCCGCCTCCGCCCGCGGTCTCGTTCACGAGCCCGATGGCGCAGGCCGAGAGTGCTTCCGCCGAGCCCGGCGCGAAGGTCGCGGCAAGGCCGTAATAGCGATGCGCCTCATCGACTTCGTAGCCGCCGAACCGGAATTCGCCGGCCGGCGGGATGTAGCCGGGATTGTCGTCGGCAAATCCGATGACGAAGGCCGGTTTCTCCACACCGAGCGCCGCCCGGATGGTCAGCGCCGTCTCCGCAAAGATCTCGCCCGGCAGCGCCACGATCGGCACGCCGCCCCAATCGAGCACCGTTACTCGCGCAGCCAGCGGCTCCGGCTTGAGGGCGGCCGTGTCGCGCGCCCAATCGGCCCAATAACCGAGAAGGTTTTTGCGGGCGGGGTCGGCGGTCAAGGCTTCATCCCGCCAGCGCTTTTCGAGAATTTCGGGGCTTCCGTCTCGCGCCGTTCGAACTCGAGGCTGACGGTGCCGTTGCGGGCATGCACAGTGTCCGAAACCGGCTGTTCCACGGCACCGAGTGCTGCCTCGGCGACCTTGCGGCCGATCCGTTCGGCAGACGCAAAACTTCGGTCCGGGTTGGCGGCAAGCGAGATCGAGGCATGCGCCGAATGGCCGGTATTGGCGTCGCCGACGCAGCCGGTCATGAACAGGGCGATGGCACCGGGATGGGCCTCTTCCAGCGCCTGCCGCACGAAATGCGGATAATCGGCCGTCCATAAAGGTTGTCGGCCGCCAGCACAACCGGGTGGCAGGCATAGGCGGTGACGAGGGCGATCATGCTGCCATCCGCGGCGCGGATGCGAAGGAGCGGCAGGGAAGTGTCCACGGGTCCGCCCGGATGGCGCCGATTGCGCGCAATCCCCGGATCACTTCCCTGCCCCACAGTGATGGTTGCCGGCCGGCGCGCAGCGGCGGCCTTGTTGATGGCGGCGACGCAGGCATCTTCCAGCCGCTCCAGATAGGTCGGATCGGCGGCGATGCTGAGCCGTCCGGCCATGGAGGCCGGGCCGCCGTGATTGTGGAGTGCTGCGACCACGACGTTTTCCGCCGTCAGGACGCAGCGCTTGCGGATCCGCGCGCTCGTCGCGGCATCGATGCCGATGACATCCGCGACGACGACGCCCGTATCGCCGACCACCACGGCACGCGCCGTCAGGGTGTCATGGGCGCCCCTGGCCGGCAGCGTGCGAGCCGCAAAGCCGGACATCGCAAGGCCGGGCGGCGGGGTGATATCGACGATGGCGGCTCCGGCCCGGATCATGCGCAGGATGCCTTTTCACCGTGGACCCAGGTTTCGCGGACAGACAATTCCCGCTCGCCTTCCGACCATTCGAAACGGATGAGATCGGCCCGCGCGCCGACTTCCAGCAGGCCGCGACCGCCGACGAAGCGGCCGGGGTTTCGGGTTGCGAGCAGAAGCGCATCGGCAAGCGGAAGGCCTGCCATCCGCGACGCGATGGCGATATTGGCGGAGAGCGGCAGGCTGGCGCCAGCGAGATAGGGCGTGTCCGCGACGCTGATGCGGCCCTCGGGTGATACCTCGACGCGGCCGCCGACCGGCTGGTCGTAAGTGCCAGCGGGCATGCCGGCGAGCGCCACCATGTCGGACACGAGGATCGCCCGGTCCAGACCCTTGGCGCGCAGCATGGCCTTGAACGTATCGGCCGGCAGGTGCCAGCCGTCTGCGATGAAGCTTGCCGTCAGCCGGTCGTCGGCAAGCTGCGCCCAGATGAAATTCGGATGGCGGGGCAGCATGGCGGCGGCGCCATTGCCAAGGTGGGTGGAAAGGATCGCGCCCGCTTCCGCCGCCGTATGGATCTCCTCCGGCGTCGCGGCTGTGTGGCCAAGCGCCACGCAGACTCCTCTCGCCGTCAGCGCACGGATATAATCGGCGCTGCCCTCATGTTCCGGCGCAAGCGTCACCATCGAGACCAGGTTGCCGGAGGCTTGCTGCCAGCGGTCGAACTCTTCGATCGACGGCGGGCGGACATGCGCCAGTGGATGGGCGCCGCGCGGGCCGTCCTTGTCGGAGATCGACGGGCCTTCGACATGTATGCCCGGCACCATTTCGGCGATCAGCCGGTGGCCGGTGCGGATTCTTGCGATATCGGCCAGCGCCTGGAGAATGGAGGTTTCGGAGGCTGTGATGATGGTCGGCAGCCAGGTGGTCACGCCGACGCCCAGCATCTCCTCGCAGAGCGAGAGGAGAATGTTGGCGGTGATCTCGCCATTGTTCAGGTCGAAGCCACGATAACCGTTGACCTGCAGGTCGATCAGCCCGGCGGAGAGATAAAGCGGGCTGGTGTTTTCCGCCGAACGAATGGCGGCAATCGCGCCGTCAGCGATGTCGATCGCAATACCTTTGCCGGTGCGGGGATCGATACCATCGACGACCATGATCAGAGCGCCCTCACCCGGCCTTGGAAATTGGCGATAAAACGGCCGTTCGCCTCGTCGCCGCCCGGCGCATTGCCGCTGCGCCAGACCGGCGGCTCGATGCCGCGCTCGACGAGTTTCGCCACCGTGCGGATGACCAGGCAATTCAGCGTGAAAGCATTGGCGAAGGTGGAGATCGCCGCGATGTTTTCACCCATGCCCGGGACCGTCACGACGGCATCGCCGATCGGCACCTTGCAGTCGATGGCGATATCGACAACCTCGTGTAGGTTCTGCCTGGTCGGATGGCGGGCCGGATGGTCCGGTGAGGTTTTGGAGGCATGTTCGCGGGAACTGACGCCGATCAGGAAGGCGCCGCGGCGTTTGGCTTCCAGCGCCGCATCAATCAGCGCTGCGTTGATGCCATAGGCGTTGACGAGGATCAGCAGGTCGGTTTCACCGAGCCGCTGGTTTGCGATCACCACCTTGCCGTAACCGGGCGTGCGTTCAATCGCCATGGAGCGGAGCGCACCGTTCGACAGAAGCGTGCCCTCGTCGAGAATGGCGCTGATATGCATCAGCCCGCCAGCGCGGAAGAAGACTTCCTGCGAGGCGAGATTGGAATGGCCGCCGGGGCCGTAGATATGCACCAGCCGGTCGGCGGCGATCTGATCGGCAAGCTTTGCGGCTGCCTGGTCGAGCGCCGCCCTCTCCTCTTCCAGAACCCGCCGCATCAGGCTTTGGGTCGAAGCGAAATAACCTTCGCAGAGCGCATCCGCATTGATGACGGGGTTCTCAGGCATCAGGGTCCGAATCCTTGTCGATATAAAGGGTGCAGGCGGCGTGGAAACGAAGGACGCTTGCCGGGCATTCGGTGGTCAGCGGGCCGTAAAGCGTCTTCGAAACGGCGTCGCGCTTGACGGCGCCCGGCACCACGCAGAACATCCGGTCGGCGCGCAGCAGGCGCGGGACGGTCAGCGTGATCGCCTCGTGCGGCACCGAAGCGAGATCGGCGAAGCAGTCGTCATCGACCTGCTGCTGGCGGCAGATATCGTCCAGTTCGACGATCTTCACGTCCAGCGGGTCGTTGAAATTGGCAACCGGCGGGTCGTTGAAGGCGATATGACCGTTGACGCCGATGCCGAGGCAGACGAAGTCGATCGGCGCCTCGTTCAGGAGTTCGGAATAACGGCGTACTTCGGCGCTCGCATCCGGTTCCGGGGTGATGCGGTGCACGGCAGCGAACGGCAACCTGGCGAACACATGCTCGTTCAGCCAGTTGACGAACCGCGCCGGCGAGGACGGCGACAGACCGATATATTCGTCCATGTGGAAGGCGGTGACGCGGCTCCAGTCGATGCCCGGCGCGGCGCAGAGCGCCTTCAGCATGTCAGCCTGGCTTGGGGCGGCTGCAAAGACCATCCGGACTTCGGCCTGGCCGGCGAGGCGTTCGGTCAAAGCGACGGCGATGTCGGCGGCGGCGGCGGCGCCCATCTCGGCCCGTGTTGCAAAGCTTTCGACCGAGAGCCGGTCGAAGGTCCGTCGCGTTTGTGGCGAAGGGCGATGGGCGGTGGCGATTGTCAACGCGATCTCCATGTCTGCAGGAACGCGTCGGCAGGCGGGCTTCGCCTCGCCGCGTCCGTTGCAGGTCCCTTTTTCTTGTTGGCGAAAGACTTTCATGCAACCGGTTGCATGTCAAGTAGATGAATGGCAGTCTTCCAACCGGATACGGGGCAGAATTGATAGCGCCGCAGACTTCATGCTAAGTGCCAGCCAACGGGCGAATTCTCATTTTCACGATCAAGCGGGGCCGATGATCAAGCGGGCGAAGGGCGTCACCATCAGCCAGGTCGCGGATGCGGCGGGCGTTGCCCGTTCCAGCGTCTCGCGCGCCTTCACGCGGCCGGACATGCTGAGCCCGGAAACCGTGACCCGCATCATGAAGGCGGCGGAAGCGCTCGGCTACGTGCCAAACCACACGGCACGGGCGCTCAGCACCGGGCGGCACGGCAATGTCGGGCTGATCGTGCCGGATATCGCCAACCCGTTCTTTCCGCCGCTGATCCAGGCCGCCCAGCTTGAGGCGGATCGTTCCGATTTCTGCATCTTCCTCGGCAATACGGAGGAGAACCCGAAGCAGGAGGACAAGCTGGTCGGCCGGTTCGGGGGCCAAGTGGAGGGCCTGGTGCTCGCCTCCTCGCGCCTTTCGGACGAGCGCATCCGCGCCCATGCCGGCCTGTTGCCGCTGGTGCTGATCAACCGCGATATCGACGGCATTCCCCGAGTGCTGATCGACAGCGGATCGGGCGTCCGGGAGGCGGTCGAGCATCTCGCCAAGCTCGGTCACCGCCGGATCGTTTATGTCAGCGGCCCCTCGAATTCCTGGTCGAACAAGCAGCGCCGCACCGCCATCAAGGCCGCGGCCTCCGGGCTCGGCATCGTCGTCGAAACCGTGCCGGCGGTGCTTGCGAGCTATAATTCCGGCCGCAATGCGGTGAGCGCAATCCTTGCCACCGGCGCCACCGCTGCCGTCGCCTTCGACGACCTGACGGCACAGGGCGTGCTCGCCGGACTTTCCGAAAAGCGGGTCTCGGTGCCCGGCGATTTCAGCCTGATCGGCTGCGACGACGTGCTCGGCGCCGTCACCTATCCGGCCCTGACATCGGTTTCCAACCGCTCGACCGAGGCCGGCCGGGTAGCCGTCTCGCTGCTCCTCGACATGTTGCAGTCGCGCGCCATCCGCGATGTGCGCTATGTGCTCGAAACCCATCTCGTCGTGCGCAATACGACGGCCACGGCGCGATAGACGGGAACCATGCCCTTTGGGGCGGGTTTTAGGAAGGATGTCCTATCTTTCCACGGGAGGTTTCCATGCCCGACAAGACGCACGTGACCGAACAGAAACGCGATGGACCTGGAGGATTGCGCCCGTGAACCGAAGCATCAAGATCACCCCTCCGACCCTCGACCCGGCCGCATCCGTCGCCGACGTCACCATCGAGACCATTCTCTTCGAATTCAGCGACTGGGTGCCGAACAACCCCGATCTGCCGGTGCTGGTCTATCGTAACGCCATCCCGGCCGAGGGGAGATGGCGCCGAAATTCGAAGACCTGTTCCAGGCAAATGGCTGGCAGGGCATCTGGCGCGACGGCATCTTCGATTATCAGCACTATCACACCGGCGCCCATGAGGTGCTGGGGATCGCGGGAGGCCGGGCACGGTTGCTGATCGGCGGACCGTCGGGCGCCGAACTCAGCGTCCATTCCGGAGATTGCCTGATCCTGCCCGCCGGCACCGGCCACAGGCGGATCGATGCCAGCCGGGATTTCCTGGTGGTGGGCGCCTACCCACCCGGCCAGGATGCGGATATCCAGATCGGGCCGGCGAACCAGGCACAGCTCGACATCATCGCGAACCTGTCGCTTCCGGAAACCGACCCCGTGGAAGGCGCTAACGGTGCTCTTCTTCGCGCATGGTCGCGGCGCCGTTCCTAGAGCCTCCTCGCATGCCCGCCATTGCGCTCTGACTGGCGGAATGCCCTCTCTTCACGGCAATTTTTCGAGGGGCGAAATGCTGCGTTTCCGTCCTGGAAATCGCTCATAAATCAGGCATTGGAACGCTGCGGCATAAGCGCGGCCACCGAGGTCATTAGATTTGCGCCTGACGCCGGCGAGGTGTTTGACGGCCCCCAAATTGTATGGCTACCTTATATTTTAGCGCGAACGGGAGGAGACTGTTCGCGTCATCACATTCCGGCCTCGCCCGCGATGTTCCGGACTGACTCTAGGAGGAGAGTGCAGTGAAGAAATTTCTAGCAGGCGCCCTGGCGCTGGTGTTTTCTGCCTATATGCCGAGCGGCGCCGCGACCGCCGCCGACGACTATCCAAGCCGGCCCGTCACCCTGATCGCCGGTTTCCCGGCCGGCAGCGGGGCGGACGTCTATGCCCGCTTCTTCGCCAAGAAGCTCGAAGAGAACCTGAAACAGACGTTTCTCGTCGAAAACAAGCCGGGCGGCCTCGGCAGCCTTTCGGTCGTGGCGCTCAAGAACGCCAAGCCGGACGGCTACACGCTGCTGATCGCCTCTGCCGACCAGCTCACGGCGGCCCCTTACGTCTTCAACAACCCGCCCTACGATCCGGTCAAGGACTTCGACTATATCGCGCCGGTCTTCAGCCAAGCGTTCATGATGGTGGTCAACGCCAAGTCGCCCTACCAGCACATTTCCGAACTGAGCAAGGCGATGAAGGAAAAGGGCGACAAGGCCTCCTATTCCACGTCGAATTTCCCCTCGACCATCCTCGGCGAGATGTACAAGGTCAATGCCGGCGGTCTGCAGACCCAGCAGGTCCGTTACAAGACCGCCGCCGACGCGCTCAACGACTTCGCCAGCGGCGTGATCGACTATTCGATCGCCGACCCGGTCTTCAGCCTCGCCCGCTCGCGCGACGGAACGCTGCGCGTACTGGCCGTCTCGACGGCGAAGCGCATTTCCTCGGTTCCGGATATCCCGACTTTCGCGGAAGAAGGCGTGCCGAATGTCGACGTGCGCATCTGGTGGGTCCTCGCCGCGCCGAAGGGCACTCCGAAGGACATCATCGACAAGATGCACAAGGTGATGACGCAGGTCACCACCAGCGACGAAGCCCGCAAGTTCGTCGGCACCAATGGCGGCGAGCCGATGACGCTCGACAGCCCGAAGGCGACCCTCGACTACGCAACGATGGACACCAAGCGTTGGGAAGAGTGGGCGAAGATCGGCAAGATCGAAAAGCAGTAAGCTTCCAGACGCATGACCGCATCAGGAAGGCCGGAGCGATCTTCGGCCTTTTTCTGTTTCTGCTTGTCGGAAAATAGCGCCCAAGACGCCTCTCAGCAACAACTGCGGATTGATCATCTGCATCAACAGCTTCGCTGAAGATGCAGGCCCGAAGCGTGAGAAACCGCGTGAGCCCGGCAATTTTATCGGAACCAGCACCGCCGCTCGACAGTTAGACCGCCAATTCGACGGCTCTAATCGACGGCGAGGCAAATCCCATGAACACGCGCCCCCAATTCATCGCCGGGACTTCCCTCGCGCAACTCCCACCTCAGATTTATTACGTGCATCCGCTGATGCTGAGGGGTCTCGACGCGTGGCGGGAGGTTTTCGCCCATGCCAGGGATCTCGGTTTCGACACGGTGCTGACGGCGCCGCTTTTCGAACGGGGCCACAATGCGAGCGTCTTCGTGACCAAGAATTTCGATCGGCTCGACCCGGAGCTTCAGCTCGGCTCCTCCGTCGAGGACGGGATCAAGGCGCTGATCCAGGCCGCGCGCGACAGCAAGATCAAGCTGATGCTTGACCTCGTGGTCGATCGGGTCGCCCTGGATGCCGAACATGCCCGGCCGATCCTCGCCGATCCACGTATCACGCCGCGGGACAGCGGCAGCCGCGGCATCGACTTCATGAGCGAAGCCCGCCATATCGAGGATTGGCGCAAGCGGATGGCGCAGCTGACTGGTCTCGGGATTGCCGGTTTCCGCTGCCTCGGCATTGGCCCCCTGGCGCCGGAAGCGTGGTACGACCTGATCGTATCGACCCGCAAGACCGCGCCGGAGACCACCTTTCTGGCATGGACGCCGGGCACCTCCTTCGAGGATCGCCGGGCGCTCGAGGGGCGGGTTTCGACGGCAGCTTCTCGTCGCTTGCCTGGTGGAACCTGGAGGAGCGCTGGATCCTCGACGAATACCAGATCCAGCGGCAGCTCGGTTATCAGGTCACGTTTCCGGAAGCGCCCTTCGGCAAACGCATCGCCCATGGCACAGACAGTTGCGAAGTGCTGCAGAGGAAGGCGATCCGCTCGCTGAAGCTCGCTGCAACCTTCGCCAGCGGGCTGATGATCCCGATGGGCTTCGAATTCGGCGCTGCGACGCCGCTCGACCCGCTGTTTGGCGACGGAATGGGCATCAGGGGCCTGCGCGAGCAGGGTTCGTTCGATCTCTCGGCCGATATCCGGAGCGTGAACGCCGGCACCAACAAGACGGCGGCCGGCTTTGCCCGCCAGCCGCTCCGTCTCATTTCCACCAGCCAGACGCCGGCCGTGGCGCTGATGCAGACCGACCGGGAAGACCTGCGTTCGGCGCAGAAGGTGCGCGTCGTGGTTCTGAACCGGGATCTGCGCCGCTCCGTGGCCGCTCCCTTCAACGTGCTGCGTGAAGCCGCGTCGCCGTTCCTGCCGCTCGAAGCGCCGGAGGCGGACGGAGAAGCCTTTGCCGCGCAGCTCAAGCTGAAACCCGGCGAGATCAGGATATTCGAGGGCCGATCGTCGGTCCCGATCGTCGATGCCGCGCCGGTACCGGCCGTGGACAAGGCGACCGCTTCGCCGCGCCTTGCGATCGAGAAGATCACGCCTTCCGTCGGCGACGGCCGTTTCGTGGTCAAGCGCGTCGTCGGCGAGACGGTGAAGGTCGAGGCTGACATTTTCGGCGATGGTCATGATCCATTGGCGGCGGCGCTCAAATGGCGCGCGGCCGACGAGACCGAATGGAACGAAGAGCGCATGCAGCTCGTCCTAAACGATCGCTGGAATGCGGAATTCACGCTGAAACGCATGGGCCGCCATGAGTTCCTGATCGAAGCCTGGCGCAATCCCTTCGCGATCTTCCGCTACGAATTCGTCAAGAAATACGAGGCCCGGCTCGACCTGCGGCTGGAAATCCAGGAGGGCATCAACCTCGTTCTTGATGCGCTGGACAATTCGTCCGGCAGGATCAAGACACGGCTGAAAGCCTTGTTCGACAAGCTGACCGAGGTGCAGGACCCGCAGCGCACGGAAATCCTGCTGGCGCCCGAGACCGCCGATCTGATGGCCGAGGCCGACCGTCGGCCATTCAAGGCCCGCTCGCAGGCGATCCCGGTCGATGCGGAGCGTATCGCTGCCGGTTTCGCCAGCTGGTACCAGATCTTTCCGCGCTCGCAGAGCGGCGACCCACAGCGGCACGGCACGTTCGACGACGTCATCAAGCGGCTGCCCGCCATCCGCGACATGGGTTTCGATGTTCTCTATTTCCCACCCGTCCATCCGATCGGCAAGACCAACCGCAAGGGCCGCAACAACTCGCTGAGCCCCGCACCGGAGGATCCGGGCAGCCCCTACGCGATCGGCTCGGAAGACGGCGGCCATGACGCCATCCATCCGGAGCTCGGCACGTTCGAGGACTTCCGCCGGCTCGTGGACGCCGCGCAGGACGAGGGCCTTGAAATCGCGCTCGACCTGGCGATCCAGGCCTCGCCCGATCATCCTTGGCTGAAATCACATCCCGGCTGGTTCGACTGGCGGCCGGACGGGACGATCCGGTATGCGGAAAATCCGCCGAAGAAATACGAGGACATCGTCAATGTCGATTTCTACGCCCATGACGCGATCCCCTCGCTCTGGGTGGAGCTGCGCGACATCGTGCAGAAATGGGTCGATAACGGCGTCAAGCTGTTTCGCGTCGATAACCCGCATACCAAACCCTTCCCGTTCTGGGAGTGGCTGATCGCCGACATCCGCGCGCGGCATCCCGACGTCGTGTTCCTGTCGGAGGCCTTCACCAAGCCGAAGGTGATGTACCGGCTTGCCAAGGTCGGCTTCTCGCAGTCCTATACCTACTTCACCTGGCGCAATGCCAAGTGGGAGCTCGAGCAGTATATGCGCGAGATCACCACGGAAGAGCCGAAGGAATTCTTCCGGCCGCATTTCTTCGTCAACACCCACGACATCAACCCGGACTTCCTGCAGAACGCGCCGCGTCCCGCCTATCTGATCCGTGCCGCCCTTGCCGCGACGCTGTCCGGTCTCTGGGGGTCTATAACGGTTTCGAGCTTTGCGAGGGCCGGCCGGATGCCAAGCGCAAGGAATATGCGGATTCGGAGAAATACGAGATCCGCGCCTGGGACTACGACCGTCCTGGCAACATCAAGGGCGAGATCACCCTGCTCAACCGGATCCGCCGCGAGAACCCGGCGCTGCATTCGCATCTCGGCCTGCAGCTTCTCACCGCCTGGAACGACAACATCATGTTCTTCGAGAAGGCAAGTGCAGGTCGCGAGAATGTCCTGCTGATCGCGATCAACCTCGACCCGCACAATGCGCAGGAAGCGGATGTCGAAATACCACTCTGGTCATGGAACCTCCCGGACCATGGCGCACTTGACGTCGAAGACCTGATCACCGGCCAAAAGTTCACCTGGACCGGCAAGATGCAAAGGCTGCGGCTCGATCCCCATTGGGGCCTGCCCTTTGCGATCTGGCGCGTGAGATAGGGAGAAAGCAAAAAATGGATATGACGAGTGCAAACCGGGGCCAGGGGCAAAACCAGCCACAGATGAATGAGGGCGATCCGCTATGGTACAAGGACGCCGTCATCTACCAGGCTCCACATCAAATCGTTCTTCGATGCGAATGGTGACGGGATCGGCGACTTTCAGGGCCTACATGAGAAACTAGACCATATTGCCTCGCTCGGAGCGAACGCGATCTGGCTGCTGCCCTTCTTCCCCTCGCCGCGCCGAGACGACGGTTACGACATCGCCGACTACGGCAATGTCAGTTCCGACTACGGCACGATCGAGGAATTCCAGGCCTTCGTCGAGGCGGCGCACCAGCGCGGCATCCGGGTCATCATCGAGCTCGTCATCAACCACACGTCCGATCAGCATCCCTGGTTCCAGCGGGCGCGGCATGCGCCGCCCGGCTCTCCCGAGCGCGACTTCTACGTCTGGTCGGATACGGACCAGAAATTCCCCGAAACCCGGATCATCTTCCTCGACACGGAAAAATCGAACTGGACCTGGGACCCGGTCGCCGGCGCCTATTACTGGCATCGTTTCTATTCCCACCAGCCGGACCTCAACTTCGACAATCCGCAGGTGCTGGAGGAATTGCTCGGCGTGATGCGCTTCTGGGCGGATACCGGCATTGACGGGTTCCGGCTGGACGCGATCCCCTATCTTGTCGAGCGCGAGGGGACGAACAACGAGAACCTGCCCGAGACGCACGAGATCCTGAAGAAGATCCGCGCCTCGCTCGACAGCACCCATCCCGGCAAGATGCTGCTTGCCGAAGCCAATCAGTGGCCGGAAGATACGAGCGAGTATTTCGGCAATGGCGACGAATGCAACATGGCGTTCCACTTCCCGCTGATGCCACGCATGTACATGGCGATCGCCAAGGAAGACCGTTTCCCGATCACCGACATCATGCGCCAGACGCCGGAAATCCCGGAAAACTGCCAATGGGCGATCTTCCTGCGAAACCACGACGAGTGACGCTCGAAATGGTGACCGACGAGGAGCGCGACTACCTCTGGAACATCTATGCCGCCGACCGGCGCGCCCGCATCAATCTCGGCATCCGCCGCCGCCTCGCTCCCTTGATGGAGCGCGATCGCCGCCGCATCGAGCTGATGAACGCGCTGCTTCTGTCCATGCCCGGAACGCCGGTTCTCTATTACGGCGACGAGATCGGCATGGGCGACAACATCTATCTCGGCGACCGCGACGGCGTGCGCACCCCGATGCAATGGTCGCCCGACCGCAATGGCGGTTTCTCCAAGGCCGATCCGGCAAGGCTCGTGCTGCCGCCGGTGATGGACCCACTCTACGGGTACGAAGCGGTGAACGTCGAGGCGCAGGGGCCGACGCCCATTCGCTGCTCAACTGGACGCGGCGGATGCTGGCCTTGCGCAACAAGCACTCCGCCTTCGGGCGCGGCTCGCTGAAATTCCTGACGCCGGGCAACCGGAAGATTCTCGCCTATCTGCGGGAATATAATGGCGAGACGATCCTCTGCGTCGCCAATCTCTCGCGCCTGCCACAGGCGGTCGAACTCGACCTGGCGCGGTTCGCCGGCCGCGTGCCGATCGAACTTTCCGGCATGTCGCCCTTTCCGCCGATCGGCCAGCTGACCTATCTTCTTACCCTGCAGCCCTTCGGCTTCTTCTGGTTCCAACTGGTGGCGGAGGCCGACGGCCCGGTCTGGCGCAAGGAGCCGCCGGAGCAGATGCAGGACATGGTGACCATGGTGGTGCGCCGGGACCTGCAGGAACTGGTCGACGAGCCCCGGCTTGCCGCCACGCTCTCCAACGAGGTTCTTCCAGCCTATCTCGGCAAGCGGCGCTGGTTCGGCTCCAAGGGCCAGGTCCTGAATGGTGCCACGCTGGTCGCGGCAACGCCGATCGCCTTTGCCAACAACATCCTGCTCGGTGAGGCTCGAGGCGGAGGTGGATGGCCGCAAGGACACCTATCTGTTGCCGCTTGCCGTGTCCTGGGACGATGCGCAACCCACCGCGCTCGCTCAGCAGCTGGCGCTCGCCCGTATCCGCCAGGGCCGCCGTGTCGGCTTCCTGACCGACGGGTTTGCCATGGAGGGCCTGGCGCGCGGCGTGATGCGTGGCCTTCGCGAGCGTTCGGTGATTTCCGGCCGCGCCGGCACATTGGAATTCATCGGTACGGAAAGTCTCGACAGCCTGACGGTTACCGACGACATGGCCATCCGTTGGCTCTCGGCGGAGCAATCCAACAGTTCGCTTATTTTGGGCGACCTGGCGATGGTGAAGCTCATCCGGCATGTCTTCCCCGGCGTGCATCCGGAAGTCGAAATGACCCGATATCTGACCAATGTCGGTTATCAGAACACCGCGCAACTGCTCGGCGAGGTCGCCCGCACGGCCCCGGAGGGCGATCGCTACACCCTGATCATCGTTCAGAGTGCGATCCGCAATCAGGGCGACGCCTGGAACTGGATGCTCAGCAATCTGCGCCGCGCCATCGACGAGATCGTGGTGACCGGTCTTGAAGGCGAGGTGGTGGACGAGCATTTCAAGCCGCTCGTAAACTTGGTCGCGACCATCGGCAAACGGCTCGGCGAGTTGCATGCGGCGCTCGCCCAGCCAACCGACGACCCGGACTTTCAGCCGGTCCGGGCAAAGGCGACCGATGCCGAAAAATGGCGCGAGGCCGTCACGGGCCAGATTTCCCACAGCCTGGCGATCCTCGAAAAAACGGTCGAAGGTCTGGATTCGGATATCGCCCTCGAGGCAAAAGCGATCCTCGACCGCCGCGACCAGCTTCTCGGCCTCGCCACGCATCTTGCCAGCGCAGTCGAAGGCACGCTGATGACCCGCAACCATGGCGATTTCCATCTCGGCCAGATCCTGGTTGCGGAAGGCGACGCCTATATCATCGACTTCGAAGGCGAACCGACCCGCGACCTCGCCGAGCGCCGCGCCAAGACCAATCCGCTGCGTGACGTCGCGGGACTTTTGCGGTCGCTGAGCTACCTTGCCGCCTCCGCCGATCTCGACCGGGAAATCGTCAGCGAAGTGGACGACGCCCGCCACAAGGAGGCTCGTCGCCCGTTTCATCGAGATGGCGGAACCGGCCTTCCTCGACGCCTATTTCGAGGCGATCGAGAATTCCGAGGCGCTGCGCATTCCGCAGGAGGTCCGCGCGCGGATCCTCGATCTCTTCCTGCTTGAAAAGGCTGCCTACGAGATCGCCTACGAAGTGCGCAGCCGTCCGCACTGGCTTCCCCTTCCGCTTGCCGGCTTCTCGGCGATCGCATCCCGACTTCTGGAGAACGTCTCATGAGATACGAGCGCACAGACCTGATGATCGGCACCGTCCGCGAGGGCTTGGCAGCCTTGGTCGAAGGACATCATGGAGACCCATTCTCGATCCTCGGACGCCATCAATACGGCAGCCTGACCGTGGTTCGGGCGCTGATGCCCGGAGCACTGTCGGTCGGCGTGGTGGAGACCGAGACCGGCAAGGTGCTGGCCGAGCTGGAAACCATCCATGAAGGCGGGCTGTTTGCCGGCGTGACCGGCAGCACGACGCCCTATTTCTTCCGGATCCACTGGCCGGACGCCATCCAGGAGATGGAAGATCCCTATTCCTTCCCGCTGCTGCTCGGCGATCTCGACCTGCATCTGATCGGCCAGGGCACCCATTACGATCTCGGCCGAACGCTCGGCGCCATTCCGATGGAGGTCGAAGGCGTGGAAGGCGTGCGCTTTGCGGTCTGGGCGCCGAATGCGCGGCGGGTGTCGGTCGTCGGCGATTTCAGTTCCTGGGATGGACGGCGGTATCCGATGCGGCTTCGCACGCAGGCGGGTATCTGGGAACTCTTCATCCCGCGCCTCACGCATGGCGAACGCTACAAGTTCGAGATCCTCGACGGTAACGGCAATCTGCTGCCGCAAAGGCCGATCCGGTCGCCCGAGCCAGCGAGGCCGCGCCATCGACAGCCTCGATCGTCGCCTCGTCCAAACCGTTCCGCTGGAACGACGAGGACTGGATGCGCCGGCAGCGCGCCGACCGCGGCCGCGAAGGCGCGATGTCGATCTACGAGGTGCATCTTGGCTCCTGGCTCCGGATCCCCGAGGAAGGGAACCGGATGCTCGACTGGGTCGAGCTCAGCCAGCGGCTCATTCCTTATGTGCAGAACCTCGGCTTCACCCATATCGAAATGCTGCCGATCATGGAGCACCCGTTCGGCGGCTCCTGGGGTTATCAACCGCTGGGGCTGTTCGCACCCACCGGACGTCACGGCACGCCCGAGGATTTCGCCTATTTCATCGACCGCTGCCATCAGGCAGGCATCGGTGTCATCCTCGACTGGGTGCCGGCGCATTTCCCGACCGACATCTGGGGCCTTGCCAAGTTCGACGGCACACCGCTCTACGAACATGCCGATCCGCGCGAAGGCTTCCACAAGGACTGGAACACGCTGATCTACAATCTCGGCCGCAACGAGGTGAAGGGTTTCCTGATCGCCTCGGCGCTCGAATGGCTGCAGCATTTCCACATCGATGCGCTGCGCGTGGATGCGGTCGCCTCGATGCTCTACCGCGACTACAGCCGCAACGAAGGCGAATGGATCCCCAATCAATATGGCGGGCGGGAAAACCTCGAGGCGGTCGAGTTCTTCAAGCACCTGAACAGCATCATCCATGACCGCTGCCCGCATGCGTTCACGGCGGCGGAGGAATCGACCGCCTGGCCGGGCGTTACCAGGAAGACGGAAGAAGGCGGGCTCGGCTTCGATTTCAAATGGAACATGGGCTGGATGCACGACACGCTGCATTACATGCAGGACGACCCGGTCTACCGGAAATACCAGCACGGGGCGATGAGCTTCGGAATGATCTATGCCTATTCCGAACGCTTCATCCTGCCGCTCTCCCATGACGAAGTTGTGCACGGCAAAGGCTCACTGGTGGCCAAGATGCCGGGCGACCGCTGGCAGAAGCTCGCCAACCTTCGCGCCTATTACGGCTTCATGTGGGGCCATCCCGGCAAGAAGCTGATGTTCATGGGCGGCGAGCTGGCGCAGGAGAGCGAATGGAACCACGACGGCTCGGTCGTATGGGACCTGCTCGACCAGCCGGACCATGCAGGCGTCCAGCGGCTGATCCGCGACCTGAATACACTCTATGCTGAGGAACCGGCGCTGCAATTCGGCGATCTGCATCACGAAGGCTTCGAATGGGCCGTGGCCGACGACGCGGAAAATTCCATCTACGGCATGCTGAGGACCAGCGCGGACCGGTCGTCACATGTCCTGGTCGCCTCCAACCTCACGCCCATGCCTCGGCACGGCTACCGCATCGGAGTGCCGGCTGAGGGTCGCTGGGAGGTGGTGCTGAACACCGATGCGGCGCTTTATGGCGGCTCCAATCTGGGGCAGACGGAGGCGTGGGCGGAGCGTGTGTCGGCGCATGGGAAACCGTGTTCCGTCGAGGTGGTGCTGCCCCCGCTGGCGACGGTGTTTCTGCGGTGGCGGGCGTAGGCTTCGGAGCGGTTTTAAAGCGCGAAGTACTGGGGCAAATTGAGGGAGTGCCGTGAGGTACCCCCTCTGCCCTGCCGGGCATCTCCCCCACAAGGGGGAGATTGGCCAGAGGCGGACTCCCGCTTCCCATCTAAATGCGAGCCGATTCCCATGAAAAGCTGAGCTCGGTTACTGCCACGAATGACGACATGATCGAGCCGGTAGGGCAACTCCATCCGATCTCCCCCTTGTGGGGAGATGCCCGGCAGGGCAGAGGGGTGCCACGGCAAACGGCGCGGCCTATGGTTTTCCGTTGGCTTCGCCTATTCCCCCGCCAGCCATCCTGATAGGTAATATTGTCCACGCCCGCGAACCGCGCGACTCGCAGCAGTTCCGCATCCAGCTTCTCCAATCTCCCCGCTGAAGCCCGCACCCCTTTTCCAGCCACAGCCGCTTCACATCCAGCGTGCCGGACTTGCGGTCCGCCTTCATGTCGATGCGGCCGATCATCCGGTCGCCTTCGAGCAGCGGGAAGACGTAGTAACCGTATTGCCGTTTCGGCTCCGGCACGAAGATCTCGATGCGGTAGAAGAAGTTGAACAGCCGCTCGGCCCTGTCGCGGTTGCGCAGCAGCGGGTCGAAGGGGCTAAGGACACGGACGCGGGCGGGCGGTTCGGGGATGGTCCCGAGGTTTTCGGGGAAGCCGAGAAGGGCGAAGGACGGCCGCGGGCGGCTGCCGTCGGCGGTCTCGATCAGCACTTCCGTGAGTTCGTCGCGATGGGATTTCACCCAGTCCTTGGCCTCGTCCGGCGTGACGAGATCGAAGAAGGCGGCAAGCTCTCCGGAGGTCGCGAAACCGAGGCGGATCATGGCGCCGCGGCAGGCCCAGTCGATGAACGCCTCATGGCTGACCTCCGGCTCGTGATGCTGCGGCGGGATCACCCTTTCCATCAGGTCGTAGATCTTCTGGAAGTTGACGCGGCCGGCGATCGCCAGCTTGCCGGTGTGCCAGTAATATTCGAGCGCCGTCTTGTTCGGGTGCCAGTTCCACCAGCCGCCGGACTTGTGATCCTCCGCCTTCATGTCGCGGGACATGATCGAGCCGTTTTCGGCGATGTGCTGGAAAGTTTCCTCGAAGGCCGCGTCGAAACCATCGCCGTGCCATTTGCGCCAGCGTTCGGCAAGGATCGGCTCGCGGCGACGGAAACGGTGTTTCCAATAACGGAAGAAGCTCGTCGGAATGATCGAGGCGTCGTGTGTCCAGTGTTCGAACAGCTCACCGTCTTTTTCCAGAAGCGCCGTCAGGTGCTCGCGGCGATAGGTCTGGTTGCGCGAGAACAGGATCATGTGATGGGCGCGCTCGACGGTGGCGATACTGTCCACCTGGACGAAACCGAGATCGTCGATAAGCTGCAGCAGGCCGGCCTTGGTCAGCGCCCGGCCGGGCGGTTCACAGAGCCGCTGCCGTTCGAGGAAGATCTTGCGGGCCTGATCGTTCGGAATGAGAATCGCCATGGCATCTAGACTAGGATGTCGTCGCGCCGGATTCAATGTTCACGTTCGGTTCCGCATTCCCTTCCCCGCCTTCCGGTCTATAGACCGCTCAACATCGAGGGCCAGGCTTGGATATCCGTTTCGAACAGGCAGAAGCGCGTTTCGAGGGACGCACCGTCGTCCAGCCGCTGACGCTGTCGTTGACCGAACGTCGGATCGGCGTGATCGGCCTCAACGGCTCCGGCAAGACCACGTTCGCGCGGATGATCAACGGGCTCGTCCTGCCCGCTGCAGGCCGAGTGACCGTCAACGGGGTCGATACGGCAAGGGACGGCGACAAGGTTCGCGGCCAGGCCGGCTTCATCTTCCAGAACCCACAGAACCAGATCATCCTGCCGATCTTGAAGGAAGACATCGCGCTCGGCCTGAAAAGCCGAAAACTTTCGAAGGCGGAGACGGATATGGCGGTCGCGGCCGTTCTTACCCGTTTCGGCATCGGTCATCTAGGCGAGCGGCGGGTGCATGAGCTCTCCGGCGGAGAGTTGCAGCTGGCGGCACTTGCCTCCGTGCTGGTCACCCGGCCGGATATCCTGATCATGGACGAACCGACCAACCAGGCTCGATCTCAGGAACCGCGGCCTAGTGGAGCGGACGATCCAGGGCCTCGACGAAAACGTCATCGTCATCAGCCACGACCTCGGCCTGCTCGCCGAGTTCGACCGGGTTCTGCTC
This sequence comes from Neorhizobium sp. EC2-8, assembly GCA_045291535.1. GTDB lineage: Bacteria > Pseudomonadota > Alphaproteobacteria > Rhizobiales > Rhizobiaceae > Neorhizobium. Next base: position 2,191,140 of record CP147996.1, read on the forward strand.
TTCCACGAAGGCCGCCTTGCCGATGACGGCGCACCCGCGGAGGTCATCGCCCGCTACCGCGAGCTTGCCGCATGAAGACGCTTTATGTGGAAGGCGACACATTCCTGCACCGGCTTTCGCCGCGGGCAAAGCTCCTCGGCCTGGCCGGGACCAGCCTTATTCTCTTCCTCGTCCATTCGCCGGCTGTGCTCTTCGTGGCTGCCTGCCTCGGCGGCATCGTCTATGCCTCGCTCCGGCTCGGATGGCGGCAATCCTGGCTGCGTATGCGGCCGGTCCTGTTGACCATCGTGGTCGTGGCGCTGTTCACGCTCGTCCTCAACGGGCAGCACGACGCGCTGATCGTCGTCACGCGGCTGTCGGCGCTTGCTCTCCTCGCCGCGGCCGTGACGGCGACCACCAGCACCGGCGATTTCATCGACGAAATCACCCGCCTTGCGATGCCGCTCGAACGCCTGGGGCTCGTCAAGGCCGCGGACATCGGGCTTTCGATCGGCCTCGTCATCCGCTTCGTGCCGGAAATCCTCAGCCGCTACCAGGCCATCCGCGACGCCCATCGTGCGCGCGGGCTCAAAGTCCGGCCGCTGACGCTGGCGGTGCCGCTGATCATCCTGACGCTCAAAAACGCCGACGAGATCGCCGCCGCCATTGACGCACGTGGCATCCGGGCGCAGAAATAACGGCATATAGGATTTGAGGATTCGCATCGCATGACTACCCGTGATCTCGTTCTGGCCGCCCTTTTCGCCGCCATTATCGTGGCGCTCGGTCTCGTGCCGCCCATCATGCTCGGCTTCATTCCGGTGCCGATCACGGCGCAGTCGCTGGGCGTCATGCTGGCGGGCGTCATTCTCGGCGCCAAGCGCGGTGGGTTCGCGGTGCTTCTGGTCCTGCTCCTTGTCGCGATCGGCCTGCCGGTTCTATCGGGTGGACGCGGTGGCCTTGCCACCTTCGCCTCGCCGACCGCCGGTTATCTCGTCGGCTGGTTCTTCGCGGCCGTCGTCACCGGGTTTCGTTCAGAGCGTTTCGTCGATCGCTCGCAGAGCGGCCTCGTGCAGATCACCGGTTTTTCCTTGCGGCCCTGCTCGGCGGCGTGGTCATCGACCATGCGCTCGGTGTCGCCTACCTCGCCTATGTCACCGGAACCGGTTTTGCGACCGCCTTTATCGGCGACCTTTCCTTCATTCCGGGCGATGTGCTGAAGGCCATGATCGCAGCACTTGCAGGACGCGCGGTGATGGTCGGTTATCCGCTCTTGCCGCAACGGGCCTGACCGGCAGCGTCCGATCAATCCAGGAACTGATAGAGCCAGTCGCGAAGGTCTTCGGGCAGCGGTACCGGTTCCTTGGTTTCCGGGTCGCAGGTCATCCAGACGATCTCGGCTTCCGCAACAGCCTCGTTGCCCCGCAGCATATGCACCAGAAAGCCTGCGGACTTTCCGCCTATCTTGCTGACGCCGATATGCGTGTGAACAATATCGCCGAGCTTCAGGGCCGAATGGAACGTGCAGGTGATCTTGCCGATCCTGAAGAACGGATCGTCCTTTTGCGGCTTGCGGCGACGCCAGAATTCCGTGACGGCTTCTTCCGCCCGCACGACATAGGATGAACGGGACATCTCGCCGTTCATATCGACATCGCGGAAAGGAACCCGGAATTCCTGAGACTTGACTTGCTCTTTAGCCACGATACCCTCTGGGTTGCACCCATTCATGTAAGACCATTCTTTCAAGCTAAACAAGCACAAGAGCAAGGGTTGCAGCTTGAAAAAATCAGCTTTCTGCGCCATGTCGGAGAGGTCCAGACCGGACTGACCCTCACGAGGCCGCCGCATGACCACGCGCCTTTACGAACACAAGATCTTCCTCGACCATCGCACGCCTGAAGGACATCCCGAACGGGCCGACCGGTTGCGCTCGCTGGCGATTGCGCTGGAGCATCCGAACTTCGCCAGGCTCGACCGAAAGGACGCGCCTCAGGCCAATGAGGATGCGGTTCTGCTCGCCCACCCGGAAGATCATCTGCGTGCCGTCATGCGCGCGATCCCCGAGGAGGACACGATCCGCCAGATCGAGGCCGACACCTATGTGGGGCCGAAAAGCCTGCAGGCGGCGCTGACCGGCATCGGCGGGGCGATGGCCGCTGTCGATGACGTAGCGACCGGCAAGGTGGACAATGCCTTCGTTGCGGCAAGGCCGCCCGGCCATCATGCCGAAAAAGACAAGGCGATGGGTTTCTGCCTGTTCAACAACGCCGCGATCGCTGCCCGTCACGCGCAGCGGAAATACGGCATCGAACGTGTCGCGATCGTCGATTGGGATGTGCATCACGGCAACGGTACGCAGGATATCTTCTGGGACGATCCGTCGGTGCTGTTCTGCTCGACGCACCAGATGCCGCTTTATCCCGGCACCGGCGCAAAGGACGAGACCGGCACCAGGAACAACGTCGTCAACGCGCCGCTTTCGCCCGATACGGGGAGCGAATATTTTCGCGAGGCCTTCAAGAGCCGCGTGCTGCCGGCACTCGACAATTTCCGCCCCGATTTCATCATCATCTCGGCCGGCTTCGACGCGCATCACCGCGATCCGCTGGCGCAGATCAATCTCGTCGGCGACGATTTCGACTGGGCGACCGGGCGGGTGATGGAGATCGCCGGCAAATATGCCGGCCACCGTATCGTCAGCCTGCTCGAGGGTGGATATGATCTGGAAGGGCTCGCCGAATCGGCGGGCATGCATATCTGCAGGCTGATGAAGGGGTAGAAGATGACCGACAACACCGAGAACCTCGGCGCCATTGGCGATGTGGGCGGTTATTCCTTCGAGAAGGCCGTCGCAGAACTCGAGAGCATCGTGGCGCGGCTGGAACGCGGCGACGTCGCGCTTGACGAGTCCATCGCCATCTACGAACGCGGCGAAGCGCTGAAGAAACATTGCGAAAAGCTGCTGACGGCTGCCGAAAACCGCATCGAGAAGATCCGCCTCGACCGCGCGGGCAAGCCGCAGGGTGTCGAACCGCTCGACGGCGAATAATCCGCCCGGCATCTAAACCAAAGTCTTACAACCTTAGCACGGAATGCGTCATAAACCGATTGACGCACCGGGACCGCCTCCCCATGATGGCCGCCATCTACGTGGTTGCTTTGGGAGGAGGCCATTATGAACTTCGGCGTGAAGTCCAGCAAAATCAATCTCATGTTCGTGGCGACGCTTGCCGTTTCGACGGCATTTTCGGCAGCGGGCGCGAAGGCTGCGGAATTCATCAACGTGCTGACCGGCGGCACGTCGGGCGTGTATTATCCGCTCGGCGTCGCACTTGCGGAAATCTACGGACAGGGGATCAAGGACAGCCGCACTCAGGTGCAGGCCACCAAGGCATCCGTCGAAAACCTCAACCTGCTGCAGGCCGGGCGCGGCGAAATCGCCTTCTCGCTCGGCGATTCCGTGCAGGAGGGCTGGAAGGGCAACAAGGAAGCGGGCTTCCCCGCCAAGCTCGACAAGCTGCGCGGCATCGCCGCCATCTATCCGAACTATATCCAGGTGGTCGCCAGCGCCGAATCCGGCGTCAAGACTCTGGCCGACCTCAAGGGCAAGAGCCTGTCCGTCGGCGCGCCCGCCTCCGGCACCGAGCTTAACGCCCGGGCGATCTTCACCGCCGCCGGGCTCTCCTACAAAGACCTCGGCAAGACCGAATACCTGCCGTTCGCCGAATCCGTCGAACTGATCAAGAACCGGCAGCTCGACGCGACGCTGCAATCGGCCGGCCTCGGCGTCGCCTCGATCCGCGACCTTGCGACCTCGCTGAAGATCAATGTCGTGGCGATCCCGGCTGCCGAAGTCGCCAAGATCGGGGCGCCCTATGTCTCCGTCAAGATCCCGGCCGGCACCTATGAGGGCCAGACCGCGGATGTGGAGACCGCCGCCGTCGGCAACTTCCTGATCACCCATTCGGGTGTATCCGACGAAACCGTCTATCAGATGACCAAGCTGCTGTTCTCGAACCTGCCGAAGCTTTCCGCCGCCCACGCCGCCGCCAAGGCGATCGACGTGAAGAAGGCGCTGGAAGGCATGCCCGTGCCGCTGCATCCGGGCGCCGAGCGGTATTACAAGGAAGTCGGGTTGGTGAAGTGATGAGCCGAGGATGAGGTGCAAGAGCCCCTCATCCGGCTGCCGCCACCTTCTCTCCGCTCGCGGGGAGAAGGGCCTATGCCGCAACCTATCCGTTCCTCTCCAACCTCGCCTGGGACACGTCCCCTCTCCCCGCAAGCGGGGAGAGGGTTAGGGTGAGGGGCAGCCACCATCTCGGAGCACCGATGTCCGAATCCGCAATGCATCATCCGATGGCCCCGCAGAGCGCCGAAGAGCCGATCGAAGGGCTCCCGCCCGGCTGGGGGAAGGCATCGGCGCGAAGATCACCTTCGCCATCGCGATCGCCTTCTCAGCTTTCCAGCTGATCACGGCGGCCTATGCCATCCTGCCGAGCCAGGTGATCCGCGCCATGCATGTGGCTTTCCTGCTGCTGCTCGGTTTCGGCCTGCTCGCCCAGCTGCGGGCCAAGACGCCGGTCGGCAAGGCCTGGTTCTGGTTTCTCGGCCTCGCCGGTTTCGCGACCGGGCTCTACAACTGGATCGAATATGCGCCGCTCTTGCTGCGGAGCGGCTTTCTGACGACACCCGACATCATCTGCGGTGTGGTGCTGATCGTTGTCGTCTTCGAAGGCGCGCGCCAGCTGATGGGCCTGCCGCTGACGATCATGTGCGGCGTCTTCCTCGCCTACTGCTTCTTCGGCCAATACGCGCCGGGAGCGCTGCAGACGCGCGGTTATTTCTTCGACCAGATCATCGACTATTTCGCCTACGGCACGGAGGGGATTTACGGCACGCCGGTCTATGTCTCGGCCGCCTATATCTTCATCTTCGTGGTGTTTGCCGCCTTCCTTGAACGAGCGGGGATGATCGCGCTGTTCAACGACGTGGCGCTCGGGCTGGTCGGCCACTGGCGCGGCGGGCCGGCGCAAGTCTGCGTGCTGTCTTCGGCGCTGATGGGGACCATTTCCGGCTCGGGGGTCGCCAATGTCGTGGCGTCGGGCCAGTTCACCATTCCGCTGATGAAGCGTTTCGGCTTCAAAGCCGCTTTTGCGGGCGGCGTCGAGGCTACCTCGTCCATGGGCGGGCAGATCATGCCGCCGGTCATGGGGGCCGTCGCCTTCATCATGGCCGAGACGCTCAACATTCCTTACGCCGAAGTGGTCAAAGCCGCGCTCATTCCGGCCGCGCTCTATTTCGGTGCCTGTTTCTGGCAGGTGCATCTGGAAGCCGGCAAGGCGGGCCTGCGCGGCATGAGCGCAAGCGAGTTGCCGAGCGCCTGGGGCGCCATCAAGCAGCATTGGCCGCTGGTCCTACCGCTTGCCGCCCTCGTCTACCTGCTGTTTGCCGGTTATACACCGATCTTCGCCGGCACGATGGGCCTGGCGCTGACCGTGGTGCTGATCCTGTCGACGCCGATCGCAGCGTTGATCGGCCCGACGGCCTTCCGCGTCGTGTTCTGGATCGCGGTCGGGGTCGCATCGGCGAGCTTCTTCGAATTCGGCGTCACCTTCCTCGCTCTGCTGCTGTGCGTGCTGATCGTCGCCTGCTTCTTCTTCAAGGGTGGCCGCGAGACGCTGATGATCTGCGTCGATCGCTTGCCGAAGGGGCGAAGAACGCGCTGCCGGTCGGCATTGCCTGCGCCATCGTCGGCATCGTCATCGGCACGCTGACGCTGACCGGCATCGCCTCAACGCTGATCGGCACGATCATCGATATCGGTCGCGACAACCTGTTCATCTCGCTGATCCTGACGATGATCACCTGCCTGGTGCTCGGCATGGGCATTCCCACCATCCCGAACTACATCATCACCTCGTCGCTCGCCGGCCCTGCCCTGCTCGAACTCGGCGTGCCGCTGATCGTCAGCCACATGTTCGTCTTCTATTTCGGCATCATGGCGGACCTGACGCCGCCGGTGGCGCTCGCCGCCTTTGCCGCAGCACCCATGGCCAAGGTTTCCGGCCAGAAGATCGGCTGGGAGGCGACCAAGCTTGCGATCGCCGGTTACGTCGTGCCGTTCATGGCGGTCTATACCCCTGCCCTGATGCTGCAGGATCCCGGCCCGCTCTCGGCCTATGTCGGTTATTGGGGCGAGGTCGCTTACGTCTTCGTCAAGGCCTGCGCCGGCATCGTGCTCTGGGGCGCAACGGTCGTCGGCTTCCTGTTCGCGCGACTTGCCATATGGGAGCGGGTACTCGCCTTCCTCGCCGGCGTGCTGCTGGTGCTGGCGCTTCCGTGGACCGACGAGGTCGGCTGGGTGATCACCGTCCTCTGGATCGGCTGGCACTGGCGGCAGACGCGCAACGCGTCCACGCCGGCCACCGCCGCGCCATGAGCCTCTGCATCCTGGCGGGCGGCAAGGTGACGGCGATAGCCGTCTCGATGTTCACACTCTCCTGGACCCATTCGGTGCAGAAGACGGAATGGCGCGAGACCTGGGTCGTGACACCCGTCGGCCTGGAGCTTCGCCAAGCGGAGGTCAAAGGCTCCGGTGCGGGCATGGAGCCCGGGGCGGATGCGGTGTTGCGAGACGGCTGGTGGGTTTGGCATCCGGCACTCCCGCCGCAGCAGCGCGTTTCGCTGGCAGCTTCGGGCATGACACCGGGTGGGTGGCGCCTTTGCCACGATGGGGGCTGCGTCGAACTCGGTGCTGCTGTGGGCGACGAGGCGGTACTGAGCGGGTGCCCCTGAGGCTCTCGACCAAATCCGGCGGCTCCACTATATTATTCCACATGGACAAGGATCTGGTCATCGCCAAGCTGAGAGAGCACGAAGACGAGCGCGCGCCGCGGGTGCGGAGCATGTGTCTGTCTTTGGCTCTGTCGCTAGAGGCGAGGCGACGGAGGAATCCGACCTTGATATTCTTGTGAGGCTCAGCGACCCTGTGATCCGATCGGGGCTCGGATATTTCAGCGCTTTAGCGATCCTGCAAGAGCGCATCACTGAAATTACCGGTTACGAAAACGTCGATGTGATCACGGAGCCCATTCAGAAGGAAAACGTGCGGCGCTCTATAGAACGGGATCGCGCCATTGCCTTCTAAGCGCCCTTTGACGCGGATGCGCGATATCGTCGAAAATGGCGCTGCGATCCTTGAATATACCCAGGGCATGGATTTTCAGGCATATGCCGGGAATCGACTGGTCCGTGATGCAGTCGAGCGATGTTTTTCACGTATTTCCGAGGCCGCGGTTAAACTCGGTTCAGTGGCCGAAGAACGGTTCCCCATGCATGATTGGCTCGCCATTCGAAATCTCGGTAACGTTCTACGCCATGATTACGGCGGCGTCCTGAATTCGGTCATTTGGACAACCATCGTCGAGCGCCTGCCGCCCCTTCTCGTTGAACTCGAAAACTTCCTGGCGCAGTATCCGGGCGACCAGGAAACACTGTAGCGAGCACACCATGTCCTTCTTCCCCGGAACCGACCCGGCCGCCGGCGATGCCTTCGCCTGTGATGCGATCGAAAACCTGATCATTCCGCGCACCAGCGATATCGGCGGGTTTTCCGTGCGCCGCGCTTTACCGTCCCGGCAGCGGCGGCTGGTCGGGCCGTTCATCTTCTTCGACCGGATGGGGCCGGCGCTGCTGCGCGCCGACGAGGCGCTCGACGTCAAGCCGCATCCGCATATCGGGCTTTCCACCGTCACCTACCTGTTCGACGGCGAGATCAAGCATCGCGACAGCCTCGGCACCGAACTGGTCATCCGGCCGGGTGACATCAACCTGATGACCGCCGGGCGCGGCATCGTGCATTCGGAGCGCACGCCGGAAAACCTGCGCGGCCATCCGATGTCTGTTTCCGGCCTGCAGACTTGGCTGGCCCTGCCGGACGACAAGGAGGAGATCGATCCGGCCTTCGCGCACACGGGCAAGGAAAAGATGCCGGTCATCGATGCGGATGGGGCGAGCGGGCGGGTGGTGATCGGTTCTTTCGAAGGCCTCGGATCGCCCGTCTCGACGTTCACCGATACGCTCTATGTCGATCTCCGCCTCGAGGCGGGCAAGCGTTTCCCCTTCGCAGCGATGCATGAGGAACGGGCGATCTACATCCTCTCCGGAGAGCCTCGTGGTGTCGGGCGACCGGTTTGCAGCCGACCAGCTTCTCGTCTTCCGGCCGGGCGACGATATCACGCTTGAAGCCGGCGTGACGGGCTGTCATCTGATGCTGTTCGGCGGGGCGGCGCTGAATTCCAAACGCTACATCTGGTGGAACTTCGTTTCCTCTTCCAAGGAGCGCATCGAAAAGGCGAAGGAGGAATGGCGTACCGGCCGTTTCGACATCGTGCCCGGGGACGAGGAAGAGTTTGTCCCCTTGCCCGCAGCCTGAAATCGGGTAGAACCCGAGGTCATGCAACTTGAAAAAGCCTGTTTTCTTCTCATGTTGGGAAAGACCACGCTTCCGGAAAAGAGCAGAAAAGGCCATCATCCGTGACATCAACGCCCGCCACGCCCTTGCTCGACAAGGTCAAGCTTCCTGCTGATCTCCGTGAGATCGAAGATCGCGACCTGACGCAGCTTGCCCGCGAATTGCGCGACGAGATGATCGACGCGGTGTCGCGCACCGGCGGCCATCTCGGTGCCGGGCTCGGCGTCGTGGAACTGACGATCGCCATCCACAAGGTGTTCAACACGCCGGACGACAGGCTGATCTTCGATGTCGGGCACCAGTGTTATCCGCACAAGATCCTGACCGGCCGGCGGGACCGCATCCGCACGCTGCGCCAGGAGGATGGGCTTTCCGGCTTTACCCGCCGGGCCGAGAGCGAATACGATCCGTTCGGCGCCGCGCACTCCTCCACCTCGATCTCCGCCGGCCTCGGCATGGCGGTTGCCGCCGACCTTTCCGGCTCGAAGCGCAATGTGGTCGCCGTCATCGGCGACGGCGCGATGTCGGCCGGCATGGCCTATGAGGCGCTGAACAATGCCGGGGCGCTCGATGCCCGGCTGATCGTCATCCTCAACGACAACGACATGTCGATCGCCCCGCCGACCGGCGCTATGAGCGCCTACCTGGCGCGCCTTGCCTCAGGCCGCACCTATATGGGCTTCCGCGATCTCGGCAAGAAGCTGACCGCCTATCTCGGCAAGAATGTCGACCGGGCGATTACCCGCGCCGTCGAGCATGCGCGCGGTTACGTCACCGGCGGCACGATGTTCGAGGAAATGGGTTTCTACCATATCGGCCCCATCGACGGTCATTCCTTCGACCATCTCCTGCCGGTCCTGCGCAATGTGCGCGACAATGCCCGCGGCCCGGTGCTGATCCATGTGGTGACGCAGAAGGGCAAGGGTTATGCCCCGGCGGAAGCCGCTGCCGACAAATATCACGGCGTCAACAAGTTCGACGTCATCACCGGCGCGCAGGCGAAGTCGAAGCCGAACGCGCCCAGCTATACGAGCGTCTTCGGTGAAACGCTGGTGCAGGAAGCGGCACTCGACGAGAAGATCGTCGGCGTCACTGCCGCCATGCCCAACGGCACCGGCATCGACAAGCTGGCGGATGCTTTTCCCGCCCGCACCTTCGATGTGGGCATTGCCGAGCAGCATGCGGTGACGTTTGCAGCCGGCCTTGCAGCGGAAGGCTACAAGCCTTTCTGCGCTCTTTATTCGACCTTCCTTCAACGCGGTTACGATCAGGTCGTTCACGACGTGGCAATCCAGGGACTACCGGTGCGCTTCCCGATCGACCGCGCCGGCCTTGTCGGCGCCGATGGGCCAACCCATGCGGGATCGTTCGACACGACCTTCCTCGCCACCCTGCCGGGCATGGTGGTGATGGCGGCCGCCGACGAGGCGGAACTGAAACATATGGTGCGCACCGCCGCCGCCTATGACGAAGGCCCGATCTCCTTCCGTTATCCGCGCGGCGAAGGCGTCGGCGTCGAACTGCCGGAACGCGGCCAGATCCTTGAAATCGGCAAGGGGCGCGTCGTCAAGCAGGGCGCCAAGGTGGCGCTGCTTTCCTTCGGCACGCGTCTCAAGGAATGTCTGCTGGCGGCCGAAGACCTTGATGCCGCCGGTCTTTCGACGACGGTCGCGGATGCGCGCTTCGCCAAGCCGCTGGACCACGACCTGATCCGCCAGCTCGCCCGCCACCATGAAGTGCTCGTCACCATCGAGGAGGGTGCGGTCGGCGGCTTCGGCAGCCACGTGCTGCAGTTCCTCTCGACCGAGGGCCTGCTCGACAACGGATTGAAGATCCGCTCGCTGGTGCTGCCGGACATCTGGATGCAGCAGGCAAACCCGGACGCGATGTATGCCAAGGCCGGGCTCGACCGTGCCGGCATCGTCTCGACCGTGTTCAGGACGCTCGGCCAGACCCAGGTCGGCATCGGTTTTGCCGGCTGAGCCTGGCCGGCAGGCTCGCCCGATCAGAAGCCGAGACGGCTCAAGGGGCCGATGATCTTTCGGTAGAGCAGCGGTGGCGTGAAATCCCGCAGAACGTCGCGGCGTATTTCGGCGTAATCTTTCTTGTCCTTCGAATTCGGACGCGGCTTGAAGAGGGTCGAATGCGACTTGCGGGAATCGTCCCACGTCGCCGTGTAATAATAGAGGGCGATCGAGTCCCTCGACTTGCCTTCCGGGTGGTTCACGACGCTGGGGTTTCCGTGAAAGGACTCCGATGTGGTCGAGAAGGTGACCATGCGGTTGAATAGCGGGGTGAAGCTATGCACCTTGCCCTTCATCTCCTTGTCCCAGATCTCGAACGAGCCTCCCCACTCCTCCCGCCAGTCCTTGTTGAGATAGATCAGCGTGTTGAGCCGGCGTTCGACCTTCATTTTCGAATGCAGGTTGAAATCCGCGTGAATATCGAGATGCCCGCCGTTGGATGTCTCATGGACGCCGGCGCCGAAGAAGAAGGGGTCGGAGATCAACCCTTCTATGCCGGTCATCTCCTCCAGGAACAGGATGAAGGGGCGCGAGTTCAGCGCGTAGAACAGGTTCTTGGTGTAGGTCGGAAGACGCTCCGGAACATAGGAGACCTTCTTGTTCTCCTGCGCCCTCGCAAAACTCGTCTCCTTTTCGGGACGGTTGCGGAGGTCGGCCAGGACGTTTTCCAGAACCTCTTCGGGCAGGAAATTGTCGATGCAGATATGCGGATAAGGCGATGCCGACTGGTAAGCCTCGGCATAATTCCTGGCCATCGAGCGAGCAGCGTCAACATCTGCAAGAAGAGTATTCGCATCAATGGGATATACTAAATGCGTCATCACGCTCCCCGTCTATACTTCGGCCAGAGTGTCATATTTTTCTCATGGCGCAAGCATGACAAAAGCTCATACTTCGAAAGCGTTAGTTGTTAGACAGATTCCAAACAATTTTTCTGTCTTGAATCCTGCTTTGAAATCAACCTCTTCGACTCACAGCACCCCGGGCACCCTCAATCCCGCTCAGGCGGCAGGCTCCGAAGCAGTATATTCTACGTCGAATGAAGTAATGCAGCAGATCGAAGGTGCTGACGTCAGTTCCGCTCGCCTTCGATCATCATGTCGAACTGCACCACGTTGGAATAGATCGGCGTGCCGACATCCATGGCGTAGCGCGAGCGGAAGATCTTGCCGCTGACGTTGAAGCCGATCCTGCGGCCGTTCCAGGAGGTGAGCTTCACATCGAAGATTTCCGGCGAGCTGTGCCCTTGGCGGTCAGCGTGCCGGTGATGCGGGCGCTGTCCGGCCCGGTCTGCTCGACCCGTTCCGAGCGGAACGAGATCGTCTCGAAATGACCGGAATCGAAGACGGCACCGGAGCGCAGGAAGGCATCGATGCGATCCTGGCCGGTGCTGACGCTCTCGGGTTTCAGGTCGAAATTTACCATGGAATGCGCAAGATCGCCGGCCTTCAGGTTGAACGTGCCGGAAAACCTGCCGAACTTGCCCTTGATGCCGCCACCGCCAACCTGATCCACGGCAAACGCGATGCGGGAACCGGGCGTGATGGCATAACGACCCGCCGCCTCGGTGAGGCTCGGGACCTTCACTGCCGAGAAGCCGGCTTGGGAAGCGACATGGTGAGCAGCATTGCTGCGATGACGGTTGTCTTGCGGGTCATGGTCCCTGCTCCTCGATGGACGTTTTCACGACGCGGTGCCGGTTGCCGAGCATGCGGGTGAGTGCGTCGTCGTGCCTGACGTAATGGTGGTAGAGAGCTGCGCCGGAATGCAGGATGACGAGTGCGAGCGTCGAATAGGCGAGAACCGCGTGGACGGTCGCCCACAAGGCCTCGGCGGCCTCGGACTTCGGCACCGGAAGATGCGGAATGACGACGAGGTTGAATGCGAAGGTGGGGATTTCGAGCGGCGAGACGGACGCTATCATCCAGCCAGCCACCGGCACCACCACCGCCAGGGTCAGCAGCAGATAGTGCATCATATGTGCAGCGCGATGTTCGAGCGCACTCAGCCCTTCCACGGGCTTCACCCGCACGAGGGTCAGCGAATGGAGGAGCCTGACGGCGGCCAGAAGCAGCGCGAGCATGCCGAACGATTTGTGCCACTGAAAGAGTGCGAACTGCAGCGCGGGATCGATGGATGGCCGGGTCATGATGAAGCCGAGGACCAGCAGGCCGAGAATCAACGACGCGATCAGCCAGTGCAGAAGGATCGCGATGGGGTCATAGCCATCGGCAGGGCGACGCGGCATGGAATGTTTCCGGAGCTCTTCACCACAGGCGTGGAGCATCGTGCTTTTCGACCCGGCCGACAAGCACCGGCGCGATCACGTTTCATTCAATAGTCTTGAATTCGGATTTGAGCGCCGTTACTGGGCGGCGGCTGTCAGGAACAGGATATTCAGGTCCTTTTCCGGATAAAAATCGTCGGCCGTCATCTCAAAGGTTGTCGGACCGACCTTCTTCACACCGTTGCCGCAGAAGCTGACATAGTCTTCGGCCTTGCCCTTGTCGATCGTCAGCTTGAACTTGCCGATCGAGCCGCCCCAGTTGGCGCCGGTGGTCAGGATATACGACACCCATTGCTCCGTATAATTCGGTCCGCTTTTTCCGGCTGCCGCTTCGAGCTTTGCGGCTGTCTTCATGAAGGCGGCATCTATACAGTAGCGGTCGGCGTATTCCTTGTAATTCGTCGCCGGCTTGCCCTGGTCGATGAAGGTCATGGCAACCGTGCCGCCCACGCTCGGCTTGTAGCGGTGGCTGACGCGGACGGGCTTGCCGGCCGGGAATTTCGTCTTCCACCAATAGACAGAGCGCAGCGTCCAGGCGGGCGTCAGGTCCTCCTGCCAGCCCTTGCCGGCGTCGTAGCGGTTGATGAACACAAGCCCCTCGGCAATCCACGCCGTCTTCACGTCTTCAGGCAGTGCTTTGAGTGCAACGAGCGTCCTGTCGCTATAGGGCAGAAGCGGGATGTTGCGGGCCACGAGTTCGTCCGTGCGGTCGATGCCGGCCGCCAGCACCCGCTGCTGCAGGTCCGGCTTGATCTGCCGGCTATCCTGCACCACCGAAAAGCCCAGAAAGTTGTCGCTGTCGGTCTCGTCGAGCGCGATGTTGCTGTCCATGCTGCCGACAATATCGGGCATCGGGAAGGCGATGACGCTTTCGACATCCTTGTCGCTGGTGTTCTTGAAGACGTAATCGACCAGCACTTCCTCGCGGGAAATGTAGAGCTGTTCCTCGGCCATCGTCACATCGGAGGTCTGGACGTAGATCAGGCCGCCCGTCTTCAGCTCCGCCATGGAATCGTTGGCGACTGCCGGGGGCGCGAAGGCCAGCAATCCGCAGATCAGCATTCTCGACCGCATGTCAGTTCCTCTCCCCGTGATGGGGCGAGGATAGACCGGATCAGCGCAGCGGAAAAGGCGGGCCCTGCAACCTTGTCCGGGAGATCAGAACTCCGACCAATCTTCCTTGACCGCAATCGCCGAGGCTGTCCTGCCACGGGCGGCCGTGACGCGCGGCGCGTTGACAGGCGAACCGCCCAACCGGGTGTCCATAACCTGTCGAGACGCCCGCCGTCCGTGGTCGCCGCTCGCGTTGGAAGAGTATCCGGCCAGCTTGAACTGGCCGATCAGATCGCGCAGCTTGGCGCTTTCCAGGGCAAGGTTTGTGCTTGCGGCATTCGATTCCTCAACCATGGCGGCATTGCGCTGTGTCACCTGGTCCATCTGGTTGACGGCGGTATTGACCTCCGCAAGCCCGGTCGATTGCTCCTTCGCCGAGATGGCGATGGAATTCATATGCGCGTTGATAGTGATGATGTGATTCTCGATCGCCTTTAGCGCTTCGCCGGTTCCGCCGACCAATCTGACGCCGCTTTCAACTTCACCCGTGGACGTCTGGATAAGGGCCTTGATTTCCTTGGCGGCCTTGGCGGAGCGCTGCGCCAATTCCCGGACTTCCTGGGCAACCACGGCAAAGCCCTTACCCGCCTCGCCGGCACGTGCGGCCTCGACACCGGCATTCAGGGCCAGCAGGTTGGTCTGGAAGGCGATCTCGTCGATGACCCCGATGATATTGGAGATCTGCTTGGACGATTCTTCGATGCGGCTCATGGCCTGGACGGCCTGCGACATCACCTCACCCGAGCTGCGGGCACTGTCATTGGCCTGCTTGGCCGCCTGCTGTGCCTCCTCGGCCCGTTTGGAGGAATTGCCGACATTGGCGGTGATCTGGTCCAACGCGGCCGCTGTCTCTTCCAGAGATGCCGCCTGCTGTTCGGTGCGCTTGGAAAGATCGTTGGCGCTCGAGGCGATTTCCTGGGTGCCGTTATCAATCGCGCCGGCGGCGTCGGCAACAGAGGAAAGGGTCTGCGAGAGCTGCAAAGCGGCGGTGTTGAAATCGCTGCAGAGAGACGTGAAGTCCTCGGAGACTGTTTCGGTGATCCTGTAGCTGAGATCGCCTGAGGCGAGATGCTTCAATGCGCTGGCAAATGCGCTCGTAGCCTGCAACAGCTGGCCCCTCGCCTCTTCCGCAGCCGCCTTGCCCAGCGCGATACGCTGCCGCTCGTGGTCGCTGCGCTGCTCTTCTGCCTCCGCCACGAGTCTCTCGTTATCGATCGCCGCCAGGCGAAACACTTCGACCGCCGCAGCCATCGCGCCAATCTCATCGCCGCGGCCAGCAAAGGGGATTTCCTTGGCGCAATTGCCATCCGCCAACCCCTTCATCGAGGCGGTGATCTTCTTGACGGGATTGGCGATACCTACCACCACATAGAAGCCGGCGCCGAACAGGATCAGAAAGCAGATGCTGGTCATGGCATAGCTGGTGGTGACGGTCGTTGCGAAGAAGTCCTGGCTCTCCTTGTAGGCGTCATCCACCTTGGAGAGATTGTAGTCCAGCATCGCCACGATCGGCGACCTGGCCAGGTCGATCTGCGGCAGCAGTTCCTCGTTCAGGATCCGTGCGCCCTCCTCTTCGCCTTCCTGCCCGGACAGTTTCAGCATTTTCTTGCCCGGCACGTCGTAGGCGGCAATCGCTTTTTCGATATTCGCAAGCAGTTCCTTTCCCTTGGCGGTGGCGACCGACGGCCGCACGCGCTCGATCGAATCGTGCAGATCCTTCTGCCGCTCCGCCATGAACTGGTCGGCCTCCTTGATCGCTTTCGGCGTTGCGGCGATCACCCGGCGAGCAAACGCAAAATTGAGACGCGAGAAGGCGAGGCGGATCTCCTGGGATGCGACGAGCTTGGGGAGGCGATTGGTGACGATCTGCGTCGATTCTTCATTCATCTTGGTGATGCCGCTGGTTGTGACCCAGGCAGACGCGACGAAAAGCATGCCGATGATGGTGAAAAGGGTGACCAGGGCGATCTTTATGCTGGGGCGAGACATGCGGCATCACTTTCCTCTGGCAGGACAACCCAGACGACCGACATGGGCTTCTGGCTGGACTGAAGCTCGTTGCGAAGATTCATACGCGAGGCGCATTCAACGATGCGCGCTATAGGGGTAAAGATGGACCTCGCAATTTTAATATTATCTAATTTAAAATATAGCGGAATTAACCACTCAAGATTGACATTGCTTTCGATACGACAATTTCTACGCGCCTTCCCGCAATGTTCGAGTGGCACTCCGCCTGACAACCGCGTCCACGCAGCCGCAACAAAAAAGGCCCCGAAACCGGGGCCTTGCTGCGTCGATCAATGATTGATCAGCGGTCTCAGAACTCCGACCACTCTTCCTTCACGGCCACCGCGCTCACCGCCTTGCCGGAAAAGGCGCGGGCGACGGTAGAGCGCAGAGCGTTCGCCGGCGACGACACCGGACGGGCTTCCGCGGGAGCCGCAACCGGACGAGAGGTCCGAGCGACCGGCGTCGCTCCGAAGTTGAACTGCCTCAGAAGCGCATCCAGCGCCTGCGCTTCCTGGGCGAGCTTGTGGCTTGCCGCATTCTGCTCCTCGACCATGGCGGCGTTCTGCTGCGTGCCCTGGTCCATGGCGTTGACCGAGGAATTGATCTCCTGGAGGCCCGTCGATTGTTCGCGGGTGGAGATGACGATGGCGGAGAGGTGCTCGTTGATCTGCTGCACTTCGCCGACGATCGCTTCCAGTGCCTGGCCTGTCTCGCCGACCAGAGCTACGCCCTCATCCACCTGCTGGCTGGAGGTGGTGATCAGCGCCTTGATTTCCTTTGCCGCATTCGCCGAGCGCTGGGCGAGTTCGCGGACTTCCTGCGCGACGACCGCAAAGCCCTTGCCCGCCTCGCCCGCACGCGCCGCCTCGACGCCCGCGTTGAGGGCAAGCAGGTTGGTCTGGAAGGCGATATCATCGATGACGCTGATGATATTGCTGATCTCGCCGGACGACCTGGAGATCTGCTCCATGGCGGAGACGGCCCGACGGACCACTTCGCCCGACTTCTCGGCGCCGATGCGGGTGCGTTCGACGCGCTGGCCGACATCTTCCGCACGGCGAGCCGATTCCTTCACCGTTGTCGTCACCTGTTCGAGGGCGGCGGCGGTCTCTTCGACGGCTGCGGCCTGCTGTTCGGTGCGGCGACCGAGATCGTCGGCCGCGGCGCGGATCTCACCCGAACCGGCGCTGATTGCGGACGCGTTCTCGCCGACCGCCTGGAGGGCGGACTGCAGCCGGCCGAGCGCCTGGTTGAAATCGGTACGCAACCGGTCGAGATTGCCGGAGAAGGGTTTTTCGAGCCGGTAGGCGACATCGCCATCGGCAAGGCTCGCGAGACCGGTCGCCAATGCGTCGATTGCGAACTCGATATCGGCGGCTTCACGGGCCTTCTGGGCATCGTTGTTCCGACGCTCGCGCTCGGTGTTTTCGCGCATGGAATCCGCATCGCGGGCGAGACACTGCTTTTCGATCGCCGCATCCTTGAAGACGGTGACCGCCTGGGCCATGCGACCGACTTCGTCGCCGCGTTCGAGGGCAGGAACCTCGATGTCGTGATTGCCGCCGGCAAGGCTGCTCATGGCTTCCGTCATGCCGACGATCGGCTTGACGATGGCACGCGACAGGGCCAGCACGAGGGCAACCGCGATCAGGCCGGCAAATCCGCCACCGAACAGCAGCGTCAGCAAGAGATCGTTATGGGCGCGGGTCTGCGCATTGACCATTGCGGTCGACAGATCGAAAGCCTGTTTCTTGATCTTGGCGGCCGCCTCTCGGAACACGTCCAGCTGGCCCTTCGACTGGTTGCGGCCGATCTCGATGACTTCCTCGATCGGCTTGCCGGTGTTCTTGCGTGCATCGAGCTGCGGGACGGTGAGTTGCGTGTGGAACACGTCGGCCGCGGCCCGCATCGCATCGAGCGAGGCGACCATGTCCGGCATGCCCGCCGCTGCCTTCCTGGCGGCGTCGATCGCAACGATCATCTTCTCACGGTTGTTGAAGACGTCGGCATAGGTGCTGTCGCTCTTGAAGAGCAGGAAGCCGCGCTGGTTGACGGCCTGTTCCAGCATGGCTTCGAGCGCTGCGTCCACATTCATCAGGATCGTCTGCGAGACGGCCCGCTGAGCGGAAGAGTCGCTCGATTTCAGCGCCTGCCAATAAACGCCGGCGGAGGCCAGCAGGCAGACCGACATCAGCGCCGCGAAGGTGATGATCAGCTTCTTATTCAGGGATAGGTTTTTAAGCGACATGAGGGGCTTCCGCTCTCAGGTAAAACAGCATTGGGCATCTCCTCCGGCGGCGAGAGAATCCCAACATGATTAAAATTTGATTGAACGCAGCCAAGAGTTTTCATCCGACAAGGCCCTTGCAAGCCACGCGATAGGCAGGCATTGACTGCGGCTATGTCTACAACTCCTGAAAACCAACGCCTCGATCAGCTTCTCGTCTCGCTCAATCTCGTCGCGAGCCGAGCCCGTGCGCGCGACGCGATCTCCCGCGGCACCGTCACCGTCAACGGCCGTGTTGTCACCAAACCGAGCCTCACCTTCCCCCTCGACGCGGTTCTCACGATCGACGACCCGGCACAGGACTACGTTTCCCGCGCGGCGCTGAAGCTCGTCGCGGCGCTCGATCACTTCAAGCTCGATCCGGCCGGCCATGACTGTCTCGACATCGGCGCCTCGACCGGCGGCTTTACCGAAGTGCTGATCATGCGCGGCGCGGAGCATGTGACCTCGATCGACGTTGGCCATGGGCAGATGCACCCGCGGCTGATCGCCGAGCCGCGGGTCACCAATATCGAAGGCCTCAACGCCCGTTATCTGACCGCCGAGGACTACGACGATCGCGAAATCACCTTCATCGTATCGGACGTCTCCTTCATCTCGCTGAAACTGGCGCTGGCGCCGGCCCTCGATCTTGCCGAGCCCGGCGCGCATTGCGTGCTGCTGGTCAAGCCGCAATTCGAGGCGGGACGCGAGGCGATCAGCAAGGCAGGCCTTCTGAAGGAGCCGGAGACGGCGCCGCTGGTCGCAGCCGAGCTCGAACGCTGGCTCGTCGAGGAGATGGGCTGGGCGAGCCTCGGGCTCATCCTCCCCGATCGCCGGTGGCGACGGCAACCAGGAATACCTGCTCGCAGGCCGCAAGCCCGGTGAACCCTCATGAGCACGGTCACGGTGACGATCGCCAGGCTTGGCGCCCAGGGGCACGGCATTGCCAACGGCGAAGATGGCCCGGTCTACGTGCCCTATGCGCTGCCCGGCGAAACGCTGGCGATCGCCCGCAACGGCGATCACGGCACGGTCATGTCCACCTCCAATCCGTCGCCGGACAGGGTCACGCCGCCTTGTCGTCACTTCGGACCCGACAGCGACGCCTGTGGCGGCTGTTCGCTGCAGCATCTGGCGGATGTCCCCTACCACGCCTTCAAGCGCAACCTCGTTGTCGAGGCGCTGAAATCCAAGGGCCTGACGCCTGAGGTCGGAGAACTGGTCATCGCGCATCCCGGCGAGCGGCGGCGGGTGGTGTTTTCAGCCCGCAAGACCGAGAAGGAACTCCTGCTCGGCTTCAACCGCGCCGAGACCAATCATATCGTCTCGATCGTGGAATGTCCCATCGCCTCGCCGGGCATCGTCGCCCGGCTCGAGGCGATCCGCGCGGTGGGCAAGGCGCTGGCGATCGGCTCGGAGACGTTCCGGATCGCGGTTCTCGAAACCCTTGCCGGCCTGGACCTTGCGGCGGAAGGGCTGAAGCCGCTGGACGACAAGCAGCGGCGCACGGTGACCGAGACCGTGCTCGCGTTGAAAAGCATCGCACGGGTTTCCGTCAACGGCGAGATCGTCATCGAATTGCAGAAGCCGCTCGTGGATTTCGGCGGCGTCAAGGTCTCCCCGCCGCCCGGCGCCTTCACCCAGGCGACGAAACCGGCGGAAGACGCGATGGCCGAACTGGTGCTCTCGCATGTGGGCAAGGCCAAGCGGGTGCTTGACCTGTTTGCCGGCTCCGGCACCTTTTCGCTCCGGCTCGCCCGCATCGCCAAGGTGCATGCGGTCGAAGGCGAGGACAAGTCGGTCAAGGCGCTCGACCATGCTGCCCGCAATACGCAAGGGCTAAAGCCCGTGTCGGTGGAGAAGCGTGACCTTTTCCGGCGGCCGATGATGGTATCCGAGCTGAAAAACTACGATGCCGTCGTTTTCGACCCGCCGCGCGCCGGTGCCGAGGTCCAGATGCAGGATCTTGCCCGCTCGGGTGTCAAGACGGTGGTGGCGGTGAGCTGCAACCCGCTGACGTTCGCCCGCGACCTCCGGATACTGGTGGACGGCGGATATCGCATCAAGAGCGTCACGCCGATCGATCAGTTCCTCTGGTCGCCGCATGTGGAGGCGGTGGCGCTGCTGCAGAAATAAGTTTGCCGAGACGCTGAAGCGCCTCGGCTACCCTATTCCGTAGAACAATTTTCGGATCGATCACCGGTCCAGATCGAGCCTGCCATTGCCGGGGACTCCCGAGCAGCGGCAGCGGCTGCCGACGCGGCCAGGATCCGCATTGCAGACGAAGGGGCGGCGGCGATCCATGCTCGGAGGCGGAGAGATGACGCAGACGAAGCGCTGCGGGCGGTACCGGTCGCGATCTCTATCGCGGTCCCGATCTCTGTCCCTGTCGCGGTCACGATCCCTGTCCCTGTCCCGGTCGCGATCGTCATCGCGGCGGATGATGACGCCGTTCGGGCCGATGGTGACGGAAGGGCTTTGGGCGAGCTGCACCGGCTGGCTCTGCGAGGGGAACGCAAACGTCTCGGCCTGAGCCGGCACTATTCCCAGAAGCAATACAAGCAAGCCCGATGAAATACGATGCGCCATCTTTTCCTCCCGATTGATGCGGCAATCTAGCGCTGAAGTTGCGTCGAAAGAAGATGGGAACAAAAATTTCCCATGCGACACCGTTAACGCCGCATGAAAGCCTCGAAGGCGGCGCGCGCCTCGGCACTTTTGAGCTGAGCGGAGAAATGCACCAGCTCCTCGTCCATGCGGGCAATCACCTCATCGCGCGGTCCGCGTACCAGGTCGCGGGCGATCTTCAGGGCCTGCGGCGGTTTGCTTGCGAGGTTTGTGGCGAGCGCCAGGGTTTCGGATTCCACCGCCTCCGGCTCGACAATCTTCCAGATCAGCCCCGCATCGAGCGCCGCCTCGGCTGAAAATCCCTCGCCTGCCACCAGCATGGCAAAGGCGCGCTGATGGCCGATGACCTTCGGTGCGAGCAGGCTGGAGGCGGCTTCCGGCACCAGGGCCAGATCGACGAAGGGCGTCTTGAACAGACTGCGGGCAGAAGCGACCGTCAAGTCGCAATGCATGTTCAAGGTGGTGCCGATGCCGATCGCCAAGCCATCGACGCCTGACACCAGCGGCTTTTCGGCCAGCGCCAGCGCCTTGATGAAGACGGCGGCGGCTGGTGCTTCCTTCGAGCCGGACATGGCATAGGCAAGGAAATCGCCCATGTCGTTGCCGGCGGAGAAACAGCCAGCAGTGCCGAGGAAGGCGACGGCGCGCACGGCGTCATCCTTGTTCGCCTCTCCGAGCGCTTCGGTCATGCGGTTATACATGGCCGAGGTGATGGCGTTCTTCTTTTCCGGTCGATTGAACCGGATCACCATGACGCCCGGCTGGGCTTGCGGGCGCTCGACGAGGATATGGTTGTCGCTCACGGTTCTCTCCTTCAGGCCAGGATGGCGCGGGCGGCTTCAAGGCTTGCGGCGCCCGAAATGACCCGGTCCTTCAGCGCCGAGGTTTCGGCGAGCAGGTTCTCGGCCATGAAGCGGCAGAGCGCGACGCGCTTTTCCGGCCCGCCGTTATCGGCGGCGACGAGTGCGCCCTTGGCAAGGTAGCTGCCGGTCAGCACCAGGCCGAACAGGCGCTGATAGGGCGTTGCGCCGGCCAGCGCATCGGCGGCCTTGCCGGCGACCTGGGTGTCGAGTAGCCAGTTGGTGGCGGTTTCAAGTGCCGCGATGGCGGCACGCAGACGGTCTCCCGTCTCGCCGAATGCCGTGTCGTTGGAGGCCGTGACCTTGTCGGCGATCTCCTTCAGCTCACCGATGAAGCCGCGTACCTGGTCGCCGGAGGAGAGCGGCAGCTTGCGGGTCACGAGGTCGATCGCCTGGATGCCGTTGGTGCCCTCGTAGATCGGTGCGATGCGGGCGTCGCGCAGGTAACGGGCAGCACCCGTCTCCTCGATGAAGCCCATGCCGCCATGCACCTGGATACCGAGCGACGCGACATCGACGCCGGCATCGGTCGCGAAGGATTTTGCTATGGGGTCAAAAGCGCTGCGCGCTCGGTCCAATAACGAGCCTCGTCGCCTTCGGTATGGTGCGACATATCGATCGCGTGGGCGCATGAATAGCAGATGGCGCGCGCGCCTTGCGTCAGCGCCTTCATGGTGATCAGCGTGCGGGCGATATCCGGATGCTCAATGATGGGGCTCATGCCCGAACCCGACCAGCCGGGTGCCTTGCCCTGGGTACGCTCGCTCGCATAGGCGATCGCCTTCTGGGTGGCTGCCTCGGCGATCGCCACGCCCTGCATGCCGACCGCAAGGCGGGCATTGTTCATCATCGTGAACATGCAGGCGAGGCCCTTGTTCTCCTCGCCGATCAGCCAGCCGACCGCACCCTTGTCCTCCTCGTTTCCGGGAGAATATTTGCCGTCGCCATAGATCATGGTGCAGGTCGGCGAGCCGTGGATGCCGAGCTTGTGTTCGATCGAATGGCAGAAGACGTCGTTGCGCGCTTCAAGCGAACCGTCGTCGCCCACCAGGAATTTGGGGACCAGGAACAGCGAGATGCCGCGGGTGCCGGCGGGCGCATCCGGAAGCCGGGCCAGGACGAGATGGATGATGTTGTCGGCGGCGTCGTGTTCGCCCCAGGTGATGAAGATCTTCTGGCCGAAAATGCGGTAGGTGCCATCGTCGCTGCGCTCGGCGCGGGTCTTCAACACGCCAAGATCGGAGCCGGCATGCGGCTCGGTCAGGTTCATGGTGCCGGTCCACTCGCCGGAGACCATCTTGGCGAGGTATTTTTCCTTCAGCGCATCGCTGCCGTGGGCGACCAGCGCCTCGATCGCGCCCATGGTGAGCGTCGGGGCCAGCGCGAAGGCCATCGAGGCGGAATTCCACATTTCCAGCGCCGCGACGTTGAGCATATGCGGCAGGTTCTGGCCGCCATAGGCTTCCGGCGCGGTCAGGCCGTTCCAGCCGCCCTCCCGCCAATGGCGATAGAGCTCCGGCCAGCCGTCGGGCGTTTTCACATGGCCGTCGGTCAGGCGGGCGCCCTGTCTGTCACCGATTTCGCCGAGCGGCGCCATCTCGTTGCCGGCAAACCGTCCCGCTTCCTCCAGGATCGCCTCGACCAGATCGGCGCTCAGATCACCGAACCTGCCGATCTCCAAAGCGTCCGAAAGGCCCGCCACGTGGTTCAGGGTGAAGGCGATTTCCTCAACCGGTGCCTTGTACATGATGCTCCTCCTCCTCGTGCTGCAGCCGCAGCTACCTAGTTTAGCCGATTCTGCGCCGTCGGCATTCCTCTCTTGCTTTTTACGTAAACGTAAATGTGATTGTCAACATTCAGGCCAGGCCAAAGAACACGGCAAGCGATCTGTTGACGGCCACCAATATCTCGTCCTCGATCGAGCCGAAGACCCGCCCTATCTTTTCCCGCTTAAGGGTCATCGCCTTGTCGATCATGATCTGCGAGGGGCTCTTGAGCGCGTTGCCGGGCGTGGGCTGGACCATGATGCGGATGAGCGGCGTATCTACAATGGTACGGGATATCAGCAGAACCGTCAGCGTATCCGTGTCGAACAGGTCAGACTGGATCACAAGGGCGGGGCGTGGTTTTCCGAAATCGCCTGCCATGGCAACTGTTACGAGATCACCCCTGCGCATTACTGCTCCCCAAGATCAGCCAAGGCCTCATCCAGGAAATTCAATAGATCGGAATCCGCCGCATCTGCCGCTGCAACCAATCGCGACTGCCGATGGCATTCCTCGGCAAAACCGGGGCGCCGCGTATCGGGAACCCAGATCTGCACTGGACGCAAACCCGACGCTCGGAGATTTTCACGACGCTTTCTGACGCGCTCATTCACGGAACTAGCCATATGAAATACTCCTCAATTCGTTACATGCAACATAGGGCGCAGCAACGTTCAAGGAACCAATATTCTTTTAGTGAATCTTGTTGAAACCACCGTTACACAAGGGGTCTATGGAGTGATGCCTATGCTTTCGGAACCCTCGCCCATGTCTCTCATGAACCCCGCAGTTCCCGGCCTTGTCTGGGCCTATCGCTTCCATCCGGGCTCGGCGCCCTGTACCCGATTGCCGCTCGATGCGGGGCGGAGCGATCTCGAGGTGGGCGAGGGTTTCCTGTGGCTGCATCTCAATCTCGCCGACAGCCGCGTCAACGCGTTCCTGGAGAACTTTGCGGGCCTGACGCCGCCGGCCATCGCCGCCCTCACCACCCATGACACGCACGCCGCCGTGACACTCGACGAGCAGCTCGTTTATGGAACTCTTGTCGATTTCCAGCGGGAGTTCGACAGCGAGACGCGCGATATCGGCTGGCTGCATTTCTTCGTCTCGGACAGAGTGATCATCACCACCCGCCTGCAGCCGCTGCGCTCAATCGACCGGGTACGGGCAGCGATCGAAAAGAACGCCTCGCGCTATAAAAGGCCGATCGACGTATTCGAGACGCTGGTCGCCGAATTCCAGCGTACGCTGATCGCCCTGGTGATGGAGCTCACCGACGAGATGAACATCATCGAGGATTTCGTCTACGACAACACCCCGCGCGACGAACGGCGCCGTCTCGCGCCGATCAGGCGGACGGTGGTCAGGCTGCACCGGCACCTGAGAACCGTACTGACGCTGCTCAGGCGCGCGGCGGCGACCGATGACGACGAGATGCCGCCCGGGTTCGACGATGCCGCGGCGCGGCTGATCGGTCGGCTTGAGGCGGCGGACCACGACGTCTACGCATTGCAGGAACGCGCCCGGCTGCTGCATGAGGAAATCGACTCGAAGCTCTCCTCCGAGACCAACCGGCACCTCTACATCCTGTCCTTGATGACCGCCTTCCTGCTGCCGCCGACCTTGGTCACCGGCTTTTTCGGGATGAACACCTCGTCGCTGCCATTCGCGGGAAGTGGCTCGGGCACGGCCTATGCTTTCGGCCTGATCGTCATCTCGGTGCTTGCCGCCTGGTGGCTGCTGAAACGCACCGGCATTCTCTGACCCGGCCAGACGAAAACCCGCCCGGATGAAACCGGACGGGTCGGATATGACCACCCGCTCTTAGAAATAAGGCGAATAGCAGGTCTGGCGCGGGCCGTAGTTCGGCTGGAACGAGTTCGAATAGGCGTCATAGGAGCGGTAACGCTCGGCACACCATTCGTAGTGACGCGGATTGATGTCGTCTCTGCCGCCATAGACCGGCTCCGGCTCGGCATAACGCGGCTGGGCGGCAATCGCGCCGCCGATCAGCGCGCCGGCACCGAATGCCGCGAGCGGGAACCAGTAGCCGTTATGGCGGCGGTAACCGGGCCGGTAGTCGCGATAACCGCGATGCCCGCCATACCAGCCCCCGCCATGGCGACGATATTGCACGAGGGTTACGTCTGCATTCGCGCTGGCTTGCGTTCCGAATGCCGGAGCGGCCGGCAGCGGCATCGCCTGTGCCGGCAATAGTGAACCGGCGAGAACGGCAGCGGCGATGCCCGCAACCGCAATCTTCTTGAAAAGCGTCATGTTAAACCCCAGATCCCTTGGCTATGTTTGAACTTCTGCCGGTAGATTATCTTCAATCCCAGGCGGAATTCAATTTCGCCGCAACCTTAGGAAATTCATCCTGAATGCGCGATTAATGTGCGCCGAGGATAAAGGGACCCGGCCGCGGGTTCTGCCGCCACCGGGTTTCATATCGAGACGATCAATGCTTGCTCACCTGTAAGGCGAAACGCAGGATCGGCGGATACCGGCACTCGCTACATAGGTGTTGTCGTAGGGGCGATAGGTCCGATAGCGGCTTTCGCACCAGGCGACGTGGCGGCTGCCATAACCTCGATCCGATTGGATAGCGCCGCCGATAATCGCGCCGGCGCCGAAGGCGGCAAGCGGGAACCAGAAGCCGTTGTGATAGCGATAACCGGGGCGTCGGTCGCGATAGCCGCGATGACCCTGGTACCAGCCGTGGCGGTCACGCCGTCCATAGTCGCGACGCAGCAGCTGGACATTGGTGATATTACCGGTGTCGGAGATGCCGGAGGGCGGAGCGGGCATCTGCATGGCCTGAACCGGAACAAGGCCGGCAAATGTTGTCGCGACGGCGAGTGCCGCCGCGGTCAGGCGCGAACGAAAAGCATTCATCCTGGGTTTCCTCTTATGATTTTCGATTGAAAACCAAACGCAGGGGACAGGATTTCGTTCCTATGATCGACCGCATCCGAAGGACACGATCGATCACAAAGGGGAGATAAGCAGCAACGGGTCAGGCGACGATCGAAAGTTTCGCCTGGTCGCCCTGCAGGCGGTTGACCATGAAGTTCGAATACCATTCGACGAACTGCATGACACCGCCCTCGTGGAGCGCCGAATAAGGACCCGGCTCATAGGCGGGCGAGCGGATGCCGAAGGCATTTTCCTCGACGATCTGGCGGTCCTGATCATTGGTCATGTTCCAGACATGGGTCAGCTCTTCGAGATTGTAATCGACGCCTTCCACCGCATCCTTGTGGACCAGCCATTTGGTGGTAACCGCGGTTTCCTCCGGCCCGAGCGGCGTGACTCGGAACGAGATCGCGTGGTCGCCGAGGATGTGGTTCCAGCTGCTCGGATAGTGGAAGAGCAGCATGGTGCCGATCGAATTGATCGTGACATCGTCGGAGAGCTTCCGCTGCACGGCGTTGCGGCCGGTCATCGTGTAGCTCTCGGCATCCTCGATCAGCGGCATGCGCGCGACGCGGAACTGGCCGGTTTCATCCATGCGGAATTCGCTGGGCAACCCGGCCTCCTCGCAACGCTGCCAATGGGCGGCGATGACCGGATCGTCCTTGGCACCCTGGACGCCGGTCGCCGTCGGCGATTCCGGATAGGTGCGGCAAAGCTCCGGATGGTTGGCGGCGCAATGGTAGCATTCGCGGTTGTTTTCCCAGACGAGCTTCCAGTTGCCCTTCTCGATGATCGCCGACTGGTGCGCGACCTTGGCTTCCGAGAGGCGATGCGGCGCCAGATAGGGCTCGATCGCGGCGCGGACCGGGGCAAAATCCGGCGCTTCGTTGGCAAGGCAGATGAAGATGTAGCCGGCGACGCTCTCGCAATGGACCTTCTTCATGCTGAACTGGGTCTTGTCGAAATCCTGGCCCATCTGGCGGCCGACCAGAAGCGAGCCGTCCAGCTCATAAGTCCATTGATGATAGGGACAGACGAGCCGGACCGCCGAGCCGTGCTCCTTGGTGCAGACGCGGCTGCCACGATGGCGGCAGGTATTGTGCAGCGCACGAATCTGGTTGTCGCGGCCGCGCACGATGACCACCGGATAATCACCGATCTGCAGGGTGAAATAGGCTCCGGCCTTGGGCAGTTCGCAATCATGTCCGACGAACAGCCAGTCGCGATACCAGATCATTTCCAGATCGAGCTTGTAGTAGTTGGGATCGGTATAGAAGGCCTGTTCGAGGCTAAAGCCATCGCGGCGGTTCTTGAGCTGTCGCAGGGCCTGATTGCGAATTTCCATATTACCTTCCTCGTCAAAATGGACAGCGGAAGGACATGGAAATGCCGGCAGGCCTTAAAGCCCGCGCCAAACCCTGTCCCGAACGCCCGCCGCGTCCGGTCGTCATCTTTTGGTCCCGAGGCTGGTTTCCGGGCTCAGGAGCTGTCCCTTGAGGGGACGGGCTCGGCGCCTTCCCGGGCGGCCTTTTCGGCTCTTTCCCAGTGGCTCATGCCAAGCTTTGTTGCTCCACCACCGTTGCGGGGGCAGCGCCGGATCAGGGCTTGCAACACCCTTGCCGGCTTCCCAATTCTCCGCCTTCCCTAGTTAGGCGGCACCCTGAGATCGAGCCGGATATAACCACCCGCCGACCGTGTCGCATAGGCGACATTGCGACATCGGCAACCGCGTTGGCGACAGCGGCAAAACGGCCCAAAATGCAACACTCCAGCCCCACGAAAGGGAAACCTGTCATTAAGGGATAAGCCATAAAATCCCGGCTCGAATGGGAGCGACGCCATCGTGCAGGCCAAGGGAAAGATCCGTTACTACAAAGCCCCACCACCGACGCCCCCGGCGCCGGCGATCGTGAAGCCCGCTGCCCACCATTCCGAATTTCTTCGGACGGGCCGCATCGCCCGCTACAATCCGCTGTGGCTGCCGGCAGAGCGCCGCTACCTCACCCATGACGAAGTCGCCGAACGCACGGGCAAAAGGCTGGAAGCGGCCGGGGAAACGAGCCACAACCGGATCAACTCCTTCCATCGCTCGATCAAGTTTCCGAAGATCATCTTTCACCACACGCTCGATGAACGGCCGCATCTCGGCTATTGCCACGTCACGGCGGCAAGAACGCTGCTTGCACGCGGCGTACCGATCAGCTGGTCCTTCTACATCGCCAACTTCTTCTCCGAGATCGGAGGGGAGGAAACATTCTTCGAGCGCATCAGCACCGCCTATTCGCGGATGTATTTTGCCGTCGCGGTCGAGCGCGAGGCCGGACAGCCGCTGCAGATCAACCGCTCGATCCGCAAGAACGGCCTGCTGTTCCAGACCAACGATCCGATGGAAGCGATCAAGAACGTGCTGACGCTCGGCACTTCCAACGAAATGCTCCGCGAGATCATCAAAAAGCTTTGAGGACGCCTAAGTCCGCGTTATTGACGGGCGGATATGACGGCTCAAATCATCGACATCACCCGGGATCATGACGGCGCGCTTGCCCAAGCCTGCGCCGTGCTTGGGAACGGCCTGCCCGTGGCGATCCCGACCGAGACGGTCTATGGGCTCGCGGCCGATGCTACCAATCCCGCCGCCATTACCCGGATCTATGAAACGAAGGGCCGGCCACGCTTCAACCCGCTGATCTGCCACATGTCGGATCTCGACATGGCCGAGCGTTATGCGGCGTTCGACCCGATCTCGCGAAAGCTTGCCGAAGCCTTCTGGCCAGGCCCCTCACCCTGATCCTCCCCTGAAGCCCGAAAGCGGCATCCATGCGTTGGCGACAGCGGGGCTCGATACGGTCGGGATCCGGCTGCCCAAGGGTTTTGCGTCCGATCTCATCCGCGCCTTCGGCAAGCCGCTCGCGGCCCCCAGTGCCAACACGTCCGGCAAGGTGAGCCCGACCAGCGCTGCCCATGTGGCCGGCGACCTGGGCGACAAGCTGGCGCTGATCATCGACGGCGGAGCGGCCCCGGTCGGGGTGGAATCGACCATCGTCCGCGTCGAGGACGGCCGGATCCGGCTGCTGCGGCCGGGCGGCGTGGCAGTGGAAGAGATCGAAAAGGTGACCGGCCTTGAGGTCATCCGGCCGGAAGGACCGGCGGCGATCATCGAGGCCCCCGGCATGCTCGCCTCCCACTACGCACCCGGCGCGGCGGTCAGGCTCAATGCCGATCATGTGGACGAGGGCGAAGTTCTGATCCGGCTGGGGTCCGCTCCGGTAAAGGGGATGGAACTGGCGGCAGCGGTTTTTGACTTGAGCCCCTCCGGCGATCTTGCGCAGGCGGCTGCAAACCTGTTCGATTACCTGAAACGCGCCGACGCGACCGGTGCCGCCTGCATCGCCGTCACCCCCATTCCCGACCAGGGGCTCGGCGAAGCGATCAACGACCGGCTGGCACGCGCCGCCGCCCCGCGGGAATAAGCCGGGCAAAAAGAGGAGGAGACGCTGATGGATATTTCCGGACCGAAACCGGAGCTTCTCGACCGCTTCGCGGCGATCGTCGGCGAAAACCACGTCCTGCGCGATGCGAACGACCTTGCCCCGCATCTGATCGAGGGCCGCGGGCTCTATCGGGGTTCCTCCCCAATGCTGCTGAAGCCGGGCTCGGTCGAGGAGGTCGCCGCGATCCTGAAGCTTGCCAGCGAAACCGGCACGCCGATCGTGCCGCAGACCGGCAATACCGGCCTCGTCGGCGGGCAGACGCCGCGCTCCGCTGGCCACGACCTGATCGTCTCGCTCGAACGCATGAACCGCATCCGAGACGTCGATCCGGTCGCCAATGTGCTGGTCTGCGATGCCGGCGCCATTCTTGCCGACGTGCAGAAAGCGGCGGAAGCCGTCGATCGGCTGTTTCCGCTGTCACTCGGTTCGGAAGGCTCCTGCCGCATCGGCGGCAACCTGTCCACCAATGCCGGCGGCACCGCCGTGCTGGCCTATGGCAATACCCGCCATCTCTGCTTCGGATTGAAGTGGTGCTGCCGACCGGCGAGATATGGGACGGCCTGCGGCGGCTCAAGAAGGACAATACCGGTTACGACCTGCGCGACCTGTTCATCGGCGCGGAAGGCACGCTCGGCATCATCACCGGCGCGGTGCTGAAACTCTTCCCGCGGCCGGTCGGGCACCAGGTGGCGCTTGCCGGCCTCAATTCGCCGGCGGACGCGCTGAAACTCTTCGAGCGCGCCTCGAACCTCTGCGGCACGGCGCTGACCGGTTTCGAACTGATGCCGCGCATCGGCATCGAATTCGTGACCCGACATATCGAGGGCGTGCGTGATCCGCTCTCCGAGCCGTATCCGTGGTATGCGCTGATCGACATTTCGACCTCCGATTCCGCCGAGACGGCCGACTCCATGGTCCAGTCGCTGCTCGAGCAGGGCTTTGAAGCCGGGCTGATCCGCGATGCCGTGATCGCCTCCTCCGTCGCGCAGCAGAAGGCGCTGTGGCACATGCGCGAAAGCATGTCGGACGCGCAGAAGCCGGAAGGCGGGTCGATCAAGCACGACGTTTCCGTACCGGTCTCGAAAATTCCGGCCTTCATGGCAGAAGCCGAGCAGGCGGTGCTGGCTGCCATGCCCGGCGCCCGGGTCTGTGCCTTCGGCCATCTGGGCGACGGCAATATCCATTACAACATCTCGCAGCCCATCAGTGCCGACATGGCGGGTGACAAGGCGGCCTTCATCGCCCGCTGGAGGGAAATCAACGCCATCGTCCACGGCATCGTGCTGGCCGCGGGCGGGTCGATTTCAGCCGAGCACGGGATCGGCCAATTGAAGCGCGACGAGCTCGCCCATATCCGCTCGCCGATCGAGATGGACCTGATGCGGCGCATCAAGCAGGCGTTCGATCCCGCTGGCATCATGAACCCCGGCAAGGTGGTGACCATCCCATGAACCGGTCATCGAAGACCACGATCCGGATCGACCTCGACAACGGCGTGCGGCTCGGTCCGGGCAAGGCGCAGCTTCTGGAACTGATCGCCGAACACGGCTCGATCCGCGCGGCGGGAGCCTCGATCGGCATGTCCTACCGGCGGGCTTGGCTGCTGGGCGACGAGATCAACCGGATGTTCAAGGAACCGTCGATCTTTACCCGCCATGGCGGAAAGAGCGGCGGCGGTGCGGGTCTGACGGAATTCGGCCAGGAACTGCTGTCCCGCTACCGGCGGATGGAAAAGACGAGCCGCGACGCGATGCGCGACGATCTCGACTGGCTCGAATCGAATGCCGATCCGCTCTTCGAGAAGGCGGACAAGAGCGGCGACGCGTGACGGCGCCTCCCCTTAGCTCATCCTGATCTGGGACAATGCCCACAGGGTATCCGAGCTGATGCCTGCCGAGGCGCCGCCGCCGTTCAGAATGCTGACCGACGATGCCGTCGCTGGGCTGTTCTCCAGATCGTACATGATCGTGAAGCGCTGCACCAACTTCTTCACCTTTGCCGGATCGGCCAGGTCTTTGAGATCGAGCTTCTTTTCGACCAGCTTGGCCTGCTGATCGACATCCATGTTGCCGATTTCCTGGGGCAGGCTGAAGGTGACCCGGAAGAACTCCATCAGCGCCTCGTCGCCGAGAATGACGTAGGGGTCGGTAATGTTGTCGGACATGCGCTCGAAATAAAGCGCGAGGCGGACACCGGGATTTTCCTCACCCTGCTGGGTTTCGAGCATCTGGCGGACGTAAAGGTCCTGGGTCGCGACAACCTCGCCACCGTTCTGGGCCTCGCCCGCCGAGCTGCGGTCGATCTCGCCCTTGGAATCGAAATTGAAGGTGCCGACGATCTGCGCGAACCGCTTGTCCGTCTGAGCATTCACGAAGCTTTTGGGATCGGCGGGGTCCGAGTTGAAGGCCTTTTTCAGGAAGTCGTTGGTAACCGTGGAAGGGTCTATCCCCTTGGAGATCAGCAGGATGTCGAGCGTCTTGCGATCCGCCAGCAACTCGTCGCGGCTGCCGATGCGCTGCATCGCGTCGGTATAATATTTCGCCTCGGTCTGAGCCTTCGCCCTGGCCGCCTTCAGTTCATCGCCTTCCATGAACCGGCTTTTGCGCAGGATATAGTCCTTGGCGACGTTGGTGATCGCTGCGTTGGACTGGAGCAGCACCTGCCGGGTGACTGCCCCTTGGTGTCGAAATTGAAGAGTTTCGCAAGCGACAGGAAGCGTTCGTCCTTCAGCTTGTAGATATAGCTGTTCGGATCGGAAAGATCGCTTTTCAGGGCATTCTTGATCGTCAGTTTCGAGACCGTTGTCGGATCGATTCCGACGGCCTGCAGGGCAAAGCTGTAGGAGTTGTTGGCATCCGCGCTGAGGAATTCGTCAAGCGTCTTCACAGACGTGAGGTCAAGCTTGTAGAACTTGATGGTCTTTTCGAGATCCGCTTCCTGCTTGTCGTCCCAGCGGCTCATATACTTGCTGCGGGTGGAGCCTGGTCTGCAGCCCGTCCTGTGCCTGGCCGGCGGCAACGGTGCCGTCGGTGTTGAAGTTGAAAGCCTTTGCCAGATCCAGATATTCCGGATTGGTCTGGCCGAAGCGGTTCGCATAGCTGTCGGGATCGGAAAGGTCGCTCGTCAGGATCTGTTCGATCGTCGACTTGACGACTGTGACCTTGTCGAGATTAAAGGCGACCTTGATATATTTGAGGAGCCGCGGGTCGTTGATGAAATCGGTGACGTTGGTCGCCGTCTTGAGCTCCTGTTCGAAGAGCTCCTGGTTGAACATCGCCTCGCCATGCGTAATACGGGTCTGCTTGTTGAAGAAGCCCCCGACGATCTCCAACAGCTTTTCCGGAGTGACCGCGCCGCCTGCCGGCACCGAGCCGTCCGCATTGAAGTTGAAATCCTCCGCCAGCGATTTCATCAGGCCGAGATAGGGCGCATCGGACGCACCGGCGCTGATGACTTTCGCGAGTTCGGCGCGCCGGTCTGCCGTCTGGGCGATCGGCACCAGCCTGCCATCCAGCTCGGTGTAGCGTGTCTGCGATGTGGTGAGGGTGGTCTGGTCCTTCTGGATCGCCTCCACCGTCTTGGTCAACTCGGCCTGCATGGCGTCGATCTCGGCCTGGAGGGTCGGTGGGCCGCCATTGTTAAGCTCATCCTGCTTGGTGGCGATCTGGGTTTCGAGATCGGTTTTCTTCTGCTGGCCGAGCGTGATCGAGTTCTGGAGAGCAGGAATGCCGGTGCTGAGGGTCAGCCGCTCGGCGAGTTCGTTGTCTTCGGTTTTCGCCGCATTGTACTGGTTGAGATTGTTGCCATAGGCGGTGTTGTAAAAGCTGGTCGGATCGGCAGGATCGCTGGTGAGCACACCACGGATGGCATTGTAGTTGTAGTATTTGGTATCGATGCCATAGGCCGTGAACAGATAGTCGCGAAGCCTGGGATTGGCCAGCAACTGATCGACATTGGTGATATTCCCGGCCTCGCCCAGCATGATCTTGAAATAGCGGGTATCTTCCTCGATCGTATCGTTCTGGGCGGCGATCGTCTGGTCATAGGTATCGAAGAGTTCCTCCATCTGGCCATTGGACTGGGCGGCAGCGCCCTCGCCATTGGAGACCCCGAAATTGAAGGCGGCGGCGATATTCTTGTAGCGATCGTCGGTCAGGCGGTTCGCAAAACTGTTGTCGTCGCTGAGATCGCTTTCCAGCACCTGCTTCATGAACGCCTTGGCGTAGATCATGTCATCCAGGCCGTGCGCCTGCATCGCGTAGGAATACAGCCGGTAGTTACCGAGAAATTCGTCGACCGTTTTTACCTTGCCGATGTTCTGCTGGTAGTACTTCGTATCGTTGACCACAACCGTCTGCCCGGCAATCGTCTTCAGGCTTTTCTGCATGTCGCGATTGACGAGATCGAAGGTGAGATAGGTCGATACCATGGAAGGGCCCCACGAGTCGGAATGATGCTGGCGCAATCATCGCAGCCTAGCCTTGCCCGTGGCTTTTCTGCAAGTTCCGGCCTCACGCCCGAAATGTCCCGCACCCGCACAGAAATGCGGTGATTCACCTTCCGGAAACCCAAAACCGAGCCCTTTTTGCTAACCATCCAGGCAGGCAAGGCTTCTTTAACCGCTATTTTTAAGCAGTCTCGAACATGGCCGCCCTATGCTTTGGCTATCAGAGGACAAAAGTCCCGTGGAGAAACCGGCAACGGCTCTCAGGTAAAACAAGGGTAGCATATCGATGACCAATACCGTTCTGAAGCCCGTCTGGGCAGGGTCGACATTCAGGCTCGATCCGTCTCGTTTCCCGCAGCAGGTTACCTATGCGCTGCGCGAGACCTCAGGAGATGTCACTATCACCATCGACGAACGCGGCGCCGTGCTGCGTAAGATCCTTCCCGCAAGCGGCCTGCCGCTCTCCTTCGCCCTCCCCGCCCGCGCCTTCAAGGGTGTTGCGGCCCGTGCCATAGATCATGGGGACGGAGAAGTGACCGTCACGCTCGAACTGCATCACGACGACCCGGACCTGTGCATTCCGCTGCTCGTCGCCCACGACCTCTGCGACATCGCCGCCGACTGGCGGAGCCTGGTCGGACGCCTTCCGCATTCCGATGCTGATGGTGGAAGCCGACGGCATTGCCCGGCCGCTGGAAAACCATATCGGCGACGTGCGCACCAACGGCGTCAGGCAGCGCCGCCGCCATTCCTATTTCGCGGCCCGCCGCCCGCGCTTCCTGGTCCGCCGTACCACCGGCAGCCTGGGCGTGACGATGAAGATCGAAGGCAAGGAGATTATCGCGCGTCGCTAGGGCTTTGCTTGTCCCTTTGCCCACCGCCTCTCGCGATATCATGGGAGGGAGCCCGATCCTCAGCCGGTCGGGCTTTTTCCATTAAAGGGCAAGCGACAGAGCGAGGCCGGCAAACAGGATCACGCCGACGCGATTGTTGGACTTGAAAAGCCTCAGGCACTGGTCGGCATTGTCGATATCGAGGATCAGGACCTGCCAGCCGAACATCAGCGCTGCGGCGAGAAGACCGAGATAGGCGAAGAACCCGACGCCCGCTGATCCGAAGGCCAGCAACAGGAAGACCAGCGTCAAACCGTAGAGGCCGATCAGCCAGGGCTTGGTATTGTCGCCGAACAGACGCGCGGTCGAGCGCACCCCGATCGGCTCGTCATCCTCCTTGTCCTGATGGGCGTAGATCGTGTCGTATCCGATCGTCCAGGCGATGGCTGCCAGGTAGAGCCAGAGGGCGGCCCACGAGAGGCTTCCGAATGTGGCGGCCCAGCCCATCAGCGCCCCCAGGAAAAGGCAAGGCCGAGGAAGAATTGCGGCCAGTCGGTGAAACGCTTGGCAAAGGGATAGATCGCCACCACCGCCAGCGACAGGATGCCGAGCAGGATCGTAAAGGCGTTGAACTGGACGAGGACGAGCAGGCCGACCAGCGCCTGCACGGCGATGAAGACCTTCGCCTCGAAGCGGGATACGCGGCCGGACGGTAGCGGCCTTGAGCGGGTGCGCGCCACTTCCATGTCGATGTCGTGATCGACGAGGTCGTTATAGGTGCAGCCGGCACCGCGCATGGCGACCGAGCCCAGGAAGAACAGCAGGAGGTGGAACAGCAGAAGGCCGAGGGAAAACGCCCCTGGTCCCTGGCTGCGTTCGCCGCCAGCGCCGCAGACCAGAAACAGGGCCACATCAGCAGCTGCCAGCCGATCGGCCGATCCCACCTTGCCAGCTGCGCATAGGGCCAGGCCGGCCGCGGCAGAACGCGATAGACCCAATTGTCGGATGGAGCGTCGGCCACGCGGCCGCTGAAATCGTCGGCGTTCGTCATGGCCGGTTCTAGCCCCGGCCGAACGTTCCGGTCAAGCGGACGCATTGTCGCCTCCTGGCAGGACCAATCCACGCCGTCCGGCGCGAAAACACTCGCGCTCTAGGTGTGGAAGAGCCCGCCTTCCGTCGTGAGCACGCTCACGACTTAGGGAAGCGAGAAGCCGAATTTGTAGCTTGCCGAAACGCCGAACATCAGCTGGTTTTTCGAACCGCGCTCGCGAACTAGGCTGCTGTCTGCGACATCGCCGGTCAGCCGCTTGTATTCGGCAAACGAGGAAAGCTCGAGCTGTTCGGTCGCCTTCCAGGTCAGCGCCGCACCGACGCCGACCGAATGCAGGCCGCCGCCAGGATCGTAGGCGGAGAGGCCTGATGCCGCCGACTGGCCAGGCGTAACCTTGTAATAGGCGTCGTTGTAACCGTTGCTGGCCCAGGTCGCGCGCGGGCCGCCGGACAATCTCAGGTCGGGCTGGAGATCGGTGAAGGCATCGACCGAAACGTCGGCGACGACACCGTCGTGGCTGCGGATGCCCTGGCGGATTTCGGCGCGGGCGCGGATCCAGTCGGTCGGATAGATATCGATGAAGCCGCCGAGTTCGCCGCCGAGCTTTACCTTCTTCAGACCCTTGAGGTCATCGGACGTATCGCCGTCACGCGGCATGATCAGCTTGGCCGCCACGCCGGCTCGGATCGAGCCCTGGTCGATCAGCGCGAAGGAGATGCTGTCGTTGCGGGATGAGAAGCGAGCCTGCTTGCTGTTCTGCCGGCCGAGCGAAATGATCGGCGAGAACTGCAGGCTACGGCCGTTGTCGCCCTCGAATTTCGGCGCGACGAAACCGGCGCCGCCGAGCGTCAGGTACCAGTCGCCGGACCAGAAACCTTCCTGGGCGTTGGCGCTACCGGAAGAAACAATCGAAAATGCGGAAATGAAAAGAGCAGCCCGGAGAGGCATGGACATGGCAACGGATCCCGAAAACGCAAAACAGAACAGAGATCCCACTGGGGATTTCTGTTCTATTATCGCATTTCCGTTGCCAGCTTGTTAACCACGCGCAAAATCAGACGGCAACCTTGTCGAGTGGGATGCGGCTCTGTTCGAAGGCCCTGAGTTCCGCCTCGCGCTCGTAGATGTAGTCGCGATTGTCCGGAACAGCCGTACGCTTCTTGACGATCTGCATCTGGAAGATGAAGAAGCTTTCGTGCGTGAAGGCCATTTCCGAGCCGGCGAGATAAAATTCCCACATCCGCACGAACCGCTCGTCGTAAAGCGCTATCGCCTTGTCCTTGTTGGCGATGAAGCGCTCGCGCCAGTGGCGCAGCGTATGGGCATAGTGCATCGGCAGGATCTCGATGTCCGAGACCAGCAGGCCCGCCTTTTCGATCGACGGCATCACTTCCGAAATTGCCGGGATGTAACCGCCCGGGAAGATGTATTTCTCGATCCAGGGATTGTTGATGAGGGCCGGATAGGGTTGGCCGATCGAATGCAGCACCATGACGCCGTCATCGGCGAGAACATCATTCACCTTGTTGAAGAACTTGGAATAGTTCAACCGGCCAACATGCTCGAACATGCCGACGGAAACGATGCGGTCATAACTCTTGTCCGGTGGCAGGTAATAATAATCCTGCAGTTCGAAGCGGACGCTGTTGGAGAGCCCGCGCTTGGCGGCGCGTTGGCGTGATATCTTCAGCTGCGCGGTCGAGAGGGTGATGCCGGTGACATCGACGCTGGAGGATTCCGACAGATACATGGCCATGCCGCCCCAGCCGGAGCCTATTTCCAGCGCCTTTTGGCCGGGCTCGGCCAGGAGCTTGGCGACGATGTGGCGCTTTTTGGCGATCTGGGCCTCGTCGAGCGAAATGCCCGGCGGATTGAAGTAGGCGCAGGAATATTGCCAGTCCTCGTCGAGGAAGAGCGAGAACAGCTTCTCGTCGAGATCGTAGTGATGGGCGACGTTGCGCCGATTGTGATTGATCGGCACACGGTTGCGGAAATGGGAAACCAGCACGCGGGCGATACCACGCCAGATCATGCCGAAGGTCAGGCCTTCGCTGAGCGTATTGTCCTTGATCAGGGCCAGGAACTCGTAGATGTCGCCGTGTTCGATGAGAATGCGGCCATCCATGTAGAGTTCGCCGAGCTTCAAGGGCGGATCCGCCACCAGCTCGCGTTCCGCGGCTTCATCGACGAAGCGTATCGAAACCGTGCGCCCCCGCCGCCGCCGTAACGCTGCTCGCCTCCCGAGCCTCGTACGGTCAGAGTTCCGGTCTTGATGATTTTGCTGAGAAGATTGTGAAGGGACGAGGCCACGGACCCACCTCCAATATACTAAGGATGCCTTACTAATCCAAAATCTAAGCGTTTCTGTGCGACTTTCAAGCACATTGCCGCCACGAAAATGACATAAAAAAACAGGTCGTCAAACCCCCGTCTGACGACCTGCATCCTATGATTGATGTTTTGCGATGTGCCGCAAAAATTACTTGCGTTTTAAAGCTTCCGCGAGTGCTGCGCCGAAAGCGCCCTGGGATGAGGTTTTTTCGGTTTTCATCATTTTGGGATTAACCGGGCGGGCATCACGATCGCCGCCGCGTGGAGCGGGTGCCGCCTCGCCGCCATCCTTGCGCATGGTGAGCGCAATCCTCTTGCGCTTCACATCGACTTCGACGACGCGGACTTTGACCACGTCGCCGGCCTTCACGACCTCATGCGGATCCTTGATGAAACGGTCGGCAAGCTGCGAAACATGGACCAATCCGTCCTGATGGACGCCGATATCGACGAAAGCGCCGAAGGCGGCCACATTGGTAACCGTGCCTTCGAGCATCATGCCCGGCTTGAGATCGGTGATCTCGTCCACGCCGTCAGCGAAGGTGGCGGTCTTGAAGCTCGGGCGGGGGTCGCGGCCGGGTTTTTCCAGCTCGGCGATGATATCCTTGACGGTCGGCAGGCCGAAAGTCTCGTCGATGAACCGCTTCGGGTCGAGCGCCTTCAAGGCGGCGCTGTCGCCCATCAGCGAGCGCAGGTCACGGCCGCAGGCGGCGACGATCTTCTTGGCGACGCCATAGGCTTCCGGATGGACGGCGGACGCATCGAGCGGCTCCTTGCCGTTCGGAATGCGCAGGAACCCGGCCGCCTGTTCGAACGTGCGGTTGCCGAGGCGGGCGACTTTCAAAAGGTCCCTGCGGCTTGAAAAGGCGCCGTTCTGGTCGCGATGGGCGACGATCGCCTCGGCGATCGAGCGGCTGAGGCCAGAGACGCGGGACAGCAGCGGCGCGGACGCCATGTTGAGATCGACGCCGACGGCATTCACCGCATCTTCGACCACGGCGTCCAGCGAGCGGGAGAGTTTTCCCTGATCGACATCGTGCTGGTACTGGCCGACGCCGATCGATTTCGGTTCGATCTTGACGAGTTCCGCCAGCGGATCCTGCAGGCGGCGGGCGATGGAGACGGCGCCGCGCAGCGACACGTCGAGGCCGGGGAATTCGAGAGCGGCGGTTTCCGACGCCGAGTAGACCGATGCGCCGGCTTCCGAGACGATGACCTTGGTCGGCTTGGCTCCCGATGACGATGCGGGCAGGCTCGTCAACATGTCGGCCACCAGCTTTTCCGTCTCGCGGCTGCCGGTGCCGTTGCCGATGGCGATCAGTTCGACACCATGCTTGCGGATGAGCGAGGCAAGCTCGGCCTGGGTGCCGCGGATGTCGTTCTTCGGCGGGAAAGGATAGACGGTCGTGGTCTCCAGCAGTTTGCCGGTGGCATCGACGATCGCCACCTTGACGCCGGTGCGGATGCCCGGATCAAGGCCCATCGTGGTGCGCGAGCCGGCGGGGCTGCAAGCAGCAGGTCCTTGAGGTTTCGGGCGAAGACGTGGATCGCCTCCTCCTCGGCGCGCTCGCGCAGTTCCCGCATCAGGTCGAGCGACAGCGATACGGAGAGTTTTACGCGCCAGGTCCAGCCGGCGGCCTCCATCAGCCACCGGTCGGCGGCACCCCTATCCCGGATATCGAAGGCAAGCGCGATGATGCGCTGGGCGGGCTTTACCGGCGAGGGGTCGTCCTGATCGACCTCGATCGTCAGCGTCAGGAACTCCTCGTTCCAGCCGCGCAGCATGGCAAGCGCACGGTGGCCGGGGCGGTCGACCAGCGTTCGGAATGGTCAAAATAGTCGGAGAATTTCGCGCCGGCCTCCTGCTTGCCATCGACAACCCTGGCCTTCAGCGTCGCGCCATTGCGCATGTGCTGGCGCAGCCGGCCGAGCAGGTCGGCATTTTCGGAGAAGGTCTCGGCGACGATATCGCGGGCGCCTTCGAGCGCTACCTTCACGTCGGCGACCTCGTCCTTGACATAGGCTTCGGCCAGTTTCGACGGATCGGCGCTGCGGTCGGCCCAGATCGCTTCGGCCAAGGGTCCGAGGCCGCGCTCGCGGGCGATCTCGGCGCGAGTGCGGCGCTTGGGCTTGTAGGGGAGATAAAGGTCTTCGAGCTCGGCCTTGGTCGTCGCCTTGCCGATCTTTGCGGCAAGCTCGTCGGTCATCTTGCCCTGCGAATTGATCGAATCGACGATGGTCGAGCGGCGCGCTTCGAGCTCGCGGAGATAGACGAGGCGTTCCGACAGGTTGCGCAGCTGGGTGTCGTCCAGCCCGCCGGTCACTTCCTTGCGGTAGCGCGCGATGAACGGCACGGTCGCGCCTTCGTCGATCAGCCCGATCGCGGCGGCGGCCTGTTCGGGACGGGCATTGATTTCCGCGGCAATCGCGGCGGCAAGGAAACGGAGATCGGCGGCCATGGGCGTCCTCGTTCAAATGGGAGGCGCGACCATAGTCGAAGTTTGTGGCAAGGCA
This sequence comes from Neorhizobium sp. EC2-8, assembly GCA_045291535.1. Taxonomy (GTDB): domain Bacteria; phylum Pseudomonadota; class Alphaproteobacteria; order Rhizobiales; family Rhizobiaceae; genus Neorhizobium. The sequence continues at coordinate 2,232,138 of CP147996.1, forward strand.
ACGAGGGGAATGCCGGTTCCACAATTTGCTTGGGGCCGAGTGAACCGAAACGAGACACGGGGTGACGGGTCGCTAACCAAGGCCCTGTGGAAAAGAAAAGGCACTCTCTCACCTCCGCCACGACGCAACTAAAACCCTCCCGCCGCATGACGCGGCCGAACGGAGGAATCATGCCCAAGAAGGCAGCCAGAATCCTGGCATTTGACACGGCGGTTGCCAGCGAAGAGCTTGAGGCCGCCATTTCCTATCTGGAGCAGAAACTGGACAGCGCGTCCTTGCGGAACGAACCGGTGCCATTCCTGGCGTACCGAAACAGGATGATCTTTCGTACCACGCTGGACATCCGACACGGGACGAAAAACCGGCACGGCGAGTTCTGACCTCTTTCGAACGCCTTACCTCCCATCGAAGCGCCATGAAGGCGGCAAGATGGGAGGCCAACCCGGCCTTGGCCCTTGACCTTTGCCTCCCCTCCTTAACCGCCGCGCAAGGCCATGGTTTTCAGCGCAGACGAGGGCAGGACATGAAAGTTCTCTTGATCGGTTCGGGTGGACGCGAGCATGCGCTCGCCTGGAAACTCGACCAGTCTCCGAAACTCACCAAACTCTATGCAGCTCCCGGCAATCCCGGCATTGCCGATCACGCCGAACTCGTGTCGCTCGACATCGACGACCATGCCGCCGTTGCGGCCTTCTGCCTTGAAAAGGCGATCGACCTCGTCGTCGTCGGACCGGAAGCACCTTTGGTTGCCGGCCTGGCCGATGTTCTGCGCGCCAAGGGCATCGTAACCTTCGGTCCCTCCGCCGCCGCAGCCCACTCGAGGGTTCGAAGGGGTTCACCAAGGATCTCTGCGCCCGCTATAATATCCCGACCGGCGCCTATCGCCGCTTCACCGATGCTACCGAGGCCAAGGCCTATGTGCGTGAGCAAGGCGCGCCGATCGTCGTGAAAGCCGATGGGCTTGCCGCCGGCAAGGGCGTCACCGTCGCCATGCAGCTCGACGAGGCACTCGCCGCGATCGACGACTGTTTCGACGGCGCCTTCGGTTCGGCCGGCGCGGAAGTGGTGGTGGAAGCCTATCTCGACGGCGAGGAAGCAAGCTTCTTCTGTTTGTCCGACGGCAAGACGGCGCTGGCGCTTGCAACCGCCCAGGACCACAAGCGGGTCGGCGACGGCGATACCGGCCCGAATACCGGCGGCATGGGCGCCTATTCGCCCGCTCCGGTGATGACGCCCGACATGGTGGAGCGCACCATGAAGGAGATCATCGAGCCGACGATCCGCGGCATGGCGGAAAGCGGGCATCCCTTTTCCGGCGTGTTCTTCGCAGGTCTGATGATCACCGCCAAGGGACCCGAACTGATCGAATACAATGTCCGCTTCGGCGACCCGGAATGCCAGGTGCTGATGATGCGGCTGAAGAGCGACCTGCTCGACCTGCTCCACGCGGCCGCGACCGAGACGCTCGACCGGGTCTCCACCGAGTGGAGCGACGACGTGGCGCTGACAGTGGTGATGGCATCCAAAGGTTATCCGGGCGCCTATGACAAGAACACGCCGATCGTCCGCCTGCCTGAAAGCATCGACGGCGAGAAGGTCTTCCATGCCGGGACGGCGCTCAAGAACGGCGCGCTTGTCGCGACCGGCGGCCGCGTGCTGAATGTCACCGCGACGGCAAGGACGGTCGCGGACGCCCAGGCTCGCGCCTATAACCTGGTCGATCAGGTCGAATGGGAAAACGGCTTCTGCCGCCGCGATATCGGCTGGCAGGCCGTGGCGCGGGAAAAGAACTGAGTCCCGGAACAGCCGGTTCATTCAAAATTTACCGATTATCCAGACGGGATCGAAACGAAGCCGCGGTAATCATCAGGGACCTCAAGAAGGATTCCTGGTCATGCGTTTCGTTCTGGCTACAGCTCTGGTGTTTGCAAGCGGTCCCGCCTTCGCCTCGTCGATCACGGTGATCAACAGCGCGCACCAATCCGGCGTCAGTATCGTCACCAAGAGCTGCGCAAGCTGCCCGGTCGCCGCGGCACCCAAATCGAAAGAAGCGGCCTACACGGTTCCCGACCTGCCGGCCGGCACCCAGAAGACGGAAATCATCGAGATCAACGGCGAAAAGAAGCTGGCACGTACCGAAGCCTGGCTCGGCGGCTCACCGGTGATCTATGTCAGCAAGCTGCCCGACTGGTTGGCCGAGGAAAAGGCCATTGCCGAGCTTCACCCGACCACCAACGGCTCGACCGAGACGCAGATCGCTGCGGCCGAAGCATCGAGTGACGGCATCGACACCGACGCCATGACCAGCGCGGTGAAGACGATCGGCAAGGCGGAGGTCGAAATGACCGAAGCTTCGCTCGCTCCCCGACCGCTGGCACTCGAGGCTTTCGAGCTGCGCACCAACGGGCTCTAGATTTAGAGCATTATTATATTTACATAGTAAAAAGTGCTTGGATAACGTAGTTTCACGGCATGCGCGTAAATTGCGCATTATCAAACTCGGCCTGCCCAAAATATTCGCATTTGCGTCTGTCAAGGCCTGAATAATTAAATTTTTATTCAAATATTCGAGATCACTCTCCCGTCATGGTGCGATGTAAGCACATGACCGGCGCAGGAAGCGCTTCCCCAAAACCTCGTCCCGCTCCGGCTTCTCCGGGAGAATTCGGCTGCCTGAAAGTGAGTCGAAATATGAAGAATCTCAAGATCTCCCACCAGTTATTGGCCATGGTGGCAGTGCTCATGGTGGCCTTCGCGGCCGTCACCTACTATCAGATTCGCAGTTCGATCGCCTCCATCTATGCCGAGCGCTACGACATGCTGCGCACCCAGGTCGAATCCGGTATTTCCATCCTGCAATCCTATTACGACCGGGAAAAATCGGGCGAGTTGAAGCACGAGGACGCGCAGAAGCTGGCTTACGCGACCGTGGCGGGGATCAAATACGAGCCGGCGGGCTATATCTTCGGCCTGAACTACGACACCGTGACGCAATTCCACTACAATCCCAAGGTTGTCGGCCTGAACCAGAAGGGTCAGCCGGACAAGATGGGCAACCTGTTCCGTGAAGAACTGGTCGCCAAGGGCCGTGCTGGCGGCGGCGTCACCACCTATTTCTGGGAAAAGCCCGGCAAGCCCGCCGACCAGGTTTTCGAGAAGGCCGCCTACTCCCGCGCCTTCGAACCCTGGCAGATCATCGTCGCGACAGGCGTCTACACCGACGACCTCGACGTCAAGATCAACAAGACGATCATGGAAGTGCTCGGCATCGGTTTCATCGCCTTCCTGCTCGCACTCGGCGTCGCCTTCATCGTCATCCGCAACATCACCAAGCCGCTCGCCGCCGTGCACACGGCCCTGCAGGCCGTGGCTGACGAAGACGTCAAGACCCAGATCCCGCATACCGAAATGTCCAACGAAGTCGGCATGATGGCGAAGGCAACAGGTGCACTGCAGGAAAAATCCGCGAGCGCCATGCGATGGCCGACCGCGAGGAGAAGCAGAAGACAGAGCTTGACCGCGAACGCCAGCAGAACGTGGACATGCAGCAGAAGGAAGCAGCACTCCAGACCCGCGTGGTCTCCACCATCGGCGAGGCGCTGGAATCGCTCGCTCATGGCGACCTCACCGTCCGCTGCAGCGATCTCGGGCCGCGTTACGAGACGCTGCGCCACAACTTCAACGAGGCGCTTGCCCATCTCGAAGCCGCGATGAGCAAGGTCAATACCAAGGGCATCGATATCGGGGGCTCGAAGGAAGAGATCCGCCGCGCCTCGAACGAACTGTCGCAGCGCACCGAACGCCAGGCCGCAAACCTCGAAGAAACGTCGGCTGCTCTCGACGAGCTCACGGTCGCCGTCCGCCAGACGGCAGAGGGTGCACACGAGGCCGCACAGCGCGTCACCTCGGTCAGCGCAGAGGCCAATCGCTCCGACCAGATCGTCGCGCAGGCGATCGATGCGATGGGCGGCATCGAGCATTCGTCGGAAGAGATCTCCAAGATCATCGGCGTGATCGACGACATCGCCTTCCAGACCAACCTGCTGGCACTGAACGCCGGCGTCGAAGCGGCCCGCGCCGGCGAATCCGGCAAGGGTTTTGCGGTCGTCGCCCAGGAGGTCCGCGAACTCGCCCAGCGCTCCGCCGCGGCCGCGAAGGAGATCAAGGACCAGATCTCGCGCTCTTCCGGCCAGGTGCAGAACGGCGTGCGCCTCGTCGGCGAGGCCGGCGAAGCGCTGAAGCGGATTTCCGACCAGGTGAAGGCGGCGAGCGACATCGTCGGCAAGATCGCCCACTCGGCCTCCGAACAGGACACGACGCTGCGCTCGATCTCGTCTTCGCTGAACCAGGCTCGACGCGGCGACCCAACACAATGCGGCGATGGCCGAAGAAACCACCGCCTCGGCCGAAGCACTCGCCGCCGATACGGACGAGCTCCTGAACCTGATCAGCAGCTTCCGCATCAGCAACACGGGCAACGAGAGCCACGGGCTCAACCGCATGGCGCAGAAGATGCGCCGTGCGAGCTGACCAAAATCAGTCAAGGAACGGAACCGCCGGGTCGAAACATCCGGCGGTTTGCTTCATAAGAGAGAAAATACAATCAGCAATAACAATGCACCATGATTACTCTCGCGCACCGCGAAATACTACTTACAGACTCTTTCGGGTTGCAATACTTTCACGTGTAGATTTGCGTTATTGATATTCGCTTCAAATACACCACCAATCAAAAACATCCGCACGCCTTTCATAATACTGAGTATCGCGCTCAAAACTTCCTTTTGTTAATTTTTATTCAAATATTGCGCCATATCCTTGCGAGTGTGCAATGCAGCACATTTCTATGCGCAGGACGCGCCCCTTCACTCAGAATCATTCCTCCCAGTCGCTCAAGGCGCTCACTCACTTATGGAACGAACATGAAAAACCTGAGGATTTCAAACCAGGCTCGTCCTGCTGGTTCTGGCCCTGATAGCCGGCTTCGCCGTCGTGACCTATTTCGAACTCCGGGCCTCGACGCAGGCTATCTATGCCGAGCGGTATGGAATGTTGCGGACCCAGGTGGAGTCCGGTATCGGCATCCTCAAGAAGTTCCAGCAGCGCGAGGCAACCGGCGAGCCTGACGCGCGCCGAAGCGCAGAAACAGGCCTTCGCCGCAGTCTCGGCCATGAGCTTCCAGCCGGACGGCTATCTCTTCGCCTACGATTACGACGTGAAGATGCTGATGCATCCCGATTCGAAGAAGATCGGCGAGAACGGCAAGGGCAAGCCTGATTCCGCCGGGAAACTGTTCCGCGACGAAATGATCTCGGTTGGCAGGGCCGGCGGCGGAATTGTCGATTACGTGAGCACGTCCAAGCCGGGGCAGCCCGATGGCGACTTCTCGAAGAGTTCCTACGCGAAGGCGTTCGAGCCCTGGCAGATGGTCCTCGCCACAGGCGTCTACACCGATGACCTGCAGGCACAGATCCGCGGAATGATACTGGATGCGCTCGCTATCGGCGCAGTGGCGCTGATCATTGCGCTTGCCGCTGCCTATCTGGTGATCCGCGGCATCACCAAACCTCTGGCCGCCGTGCATGGCGCGCTGGAAGCCGTCGCCGACGAAAACGTCGCGATCGCCATTCCGCATACGGACATGTCGAACGAAGTCGGCATGATGGCGAAGGCAACAGGCGCGCTGCAGGAAAAGATCCGCGAACGCCATGCCATGGCCGCGCGCGAAGAAGGCCAGCGGCAGGAACTCGACCGCGAACGCCAGCAGAACGTGGACATGCAGCAGAAGGAAGCAGCACTCCAGGCCCGCGTGGTCTCCACCATCGGCGAAGCGCTGGAATCGCTTGCCCATGGTGACCTGACGATCCGTTGCGCCGATCTCGGGCCGCGTTACGAGACGCTGCGCCACAACTTCAATGATGCGCTTACGCATCTCGAAGCCGCGATGGCCAAGGTCAATGCCAAGGGTATCGATATCGGTGGCTCGAAGGAAGAAATCCGCCGCGCCTCGAACGAACTGTCGCAGCGCACCGAACGCCAGGCAGCAAACCTCGAAGAGACGTCGGCTGCCATCGACGAACTCGCCGTGACCGTTCGCCAGACGGCCGAAGGCGCCCATGACGCGGCACAGCGCGTAAGTTCCGTCAGCAACGAAGCAAGCCGCTCCGACCAGATCGTCGCCCAGGCGATCGACGCGATGGGTGGGATCGAACATTCGTCGGAAGAGATCTCCAAGATCATCGGCGTGATCGACGACATCGCCTTCCAGACCAACCTGCTCGCTCTCAACGCAGGCGTCGAAGCGGCCCGCGCCGGTGAATCCGGCAAGGGTTTTGCGGTCGTCGCCCAGGAAGTCCGCGAGCTCGCCCAGCGCTCTGCCGCTGCCGCCAAGGAGATCAAGGACCAGATCTCGCGGTCTTCCGGCCAGGTGCAGAACGGCGTTCGCCTCGTCGGCGAGGCCGGCGAAGCGCTGAAGCGGATTTCCGATCAGGTGAAGGCAGCGAGCGACATCGTCGGCAAGATCGCCCATTCGGCCTCCGAACAGGATACGACGCTGCGCTCGATCTCGTCTTCGCTGAACCAGGCTCGACGCGGCGACCCAGCACAATGCCGCAATGGCCGAAGAAACCACTGCCTCGGCCGAAGCGCTTGCCGCCGATACGGACGAGCCTCCTGAACCTGATCAGCAGCTTCCGGATCAACGCCAGCCAGAATACCGGTCACAATACCGGTGCCGGCAACCTCAACCGCATGGCGCAGAAGATGCGCCGCGCCAGCTGACCAAAGTTAGTCGGGGACGGAAGCCGCCGGATCGAAAGATCCGGCGGTTTTTTTGTTAGGGTTAGCCGCTGATCTTGGAAAAATCCGCGACGGTCGCGGTCGCTTCGCGGATGGCCTTCAGCAGTGCCAGGCGGTTGGCTCGGATCGCAGCGTCCTCGTCGTTGACCAGCACATCCTCGAAGAATTTATCCACCGGCAGGCGCAGTTTCGACAGGGCTTCCATGGCCGAGCGGAAATCTTCCTTGGCGACAGCCTCCGACGCTTCCTTCGAAGCGGCCACGACCGCTGCCCAGAGTGCCTTTTCGGCATCGAGCTTCAGCAGCTCTTCCGAAACGCCATCGGCGACGACAGTACCCTTCTTTTCCTCGGCGGCGAGGAGCTGCACGGCACGCTTGGTGCCGGCGAGCAGGTTCTTGCCGTCTTCCGAGGTGATGAAGGCCGTCAGCGCCTCGACGCGCCGGGCGACCATCAGCAGGTCATCGGAGTAGGGCGTGAGGACGGCGTCGATCAGGTCGTGGCGGGCGCCTTGATCGCGGAGGTAGACCTTGAGGCGGTCGTGGAAGAAGGTGAGGAGGTCGGGCTTGTAAACCCTATCCGCGATCTCTTCTTCCGTCCTACCAGGATGAAAATAGAGATTCGGAACATAGGCCATTCGAAAAGCTTCGCTGAGCGCCAGCCTAACATTTCGCTCCAACAGAATCCGCACCACGCCCAGCGCGGCACGACGGAGCGCATAGGGATCCTTCGACCCCGTCGGCTTTTCGTCGATCGCCCAGAAACCAACCAGCGTGTCCAGCTTGTCGGCAAGCGCAACCGTCAAGCCGACCTTGTCTTCCGGAAGGCGATCCGAGGGACCGTTCGGCTTCCAGTGATCCTCGATGGCAGCGGCTACGGAGGCGTCCTCGCCCTGCAGCATCGCATATTTGCGGCCCATCAGGCCCTGCAATTCCGGGAATTCGCCAACGGCTTCGGTGCGCAGGTCGGCCTTGGCCAGTACTGCGGCGCGATCGACGAGGGCCGGATCGGCGCCGGTGACTGTCGCCAATTCCTTCGCCAAAGCGCGAATACGGGCGACGCGCTCGCCCTGGGTGCCAAGCTTGGCATGGAACGTCACGTTCAGCGCGTCGAGCTTGGCCATACGCTGGTCGAGCGGCTTCTTGAGGTCCAGGTCGAATTTCTTCGCCGAATCCTTCAGCGTATCCAGATCCGGCATGTCGCCCTGGTCGCGGGTCCAGAAATGCTTGGCGTCGGAGAGACGCGCACGCACGACCTTGCCGTTGCCGTGCATGATTTCCTTGCCGCCGTCCTTCGCCTCGATATTCGAGATCAGGATGAAGCGATTAGAGAGAGCTTCGCCGCCGGCCTGCGGCTTCGTGACGAAACATTTCTGGTTCGTCTTGATGGTTAGGCGGATGATTTCGGAGGGGATTTCAAGATAATCCGCCTCAAACTCGCCCATCAGCACATGCGGCCATTCGACCAGGCCGGAGACTTCTTCCAGCAGGCCCTCGTCCTCGACCAGTTCGAGGCCGTTGGCGAAGGCGAGGTCGCGGGCGTCGTGCAGGATGACGTCCTTGCGGCGGTCGGCATCGAGCATGACCTTCGCCTTTTCGAGGCTCGTCACATAGTCGTCGAAACGGCGCACGGTGATGGCGTCGGGCGCGTGAAAACGGTGGCCGTAGGTGATGTTGCCCGCCACCAGCCCGTCGATCTCGAAGGGGATGACCTGGGTTTCTTCATGTTCCGGGCCGAAGACGCAGACGATCGACTGCAGCGGGCGCACCCAGCGCAGGCTTTCCGGGCCTTTGCCGTCGATGCCGGCGAAACGGGCGCCCTTCGGCATGGAGGCGGCACCCCAGCGCATCGATTTCGGCCAGGGAAATTGCGGATGATGCCGGGCATCACCTCGGCGATGATCTCTTCCGCCGGACGGCCGGGCCTGGAGATGACTGCGACGTAGAAATCGCCCTTCTTAGGATCGGTGACGATCTGGGCTTCGGAAATCGATGACAGGCCTGCACCGCGCAAAAACCGGCGATGGCGCCTTCCGGCGCATCGGTGCGCGGTCCCTTGCGCTCCTCGCGCTGATCTGCGGAACGGGCCGTCAGGCCGCGGATATCGAGCGTCAGCCGGCGCGGCGTCCAGTATTCGCGCGCGCCCTCATAGGTCAGGCCCGCTTCCACCAGCGCGTCGGTAACGAGCTTTTTCAGGTCTCCCGCCGCCTTGCGCTGCATGCGGGCGGGAATTTCCTCCGAGCGGAGTTCGAGAAGCAGATCGGGCATCGATAATCAACTTTTTGATGATTGTTCAACAGGGCGTGGCCTTAGCAAGCCCGCCGCCAAAAGTCACCAGCCGGATTGGCGAAAGTGTTTACCAGCCGCCTCCCCGCCGCCGCCGCCGCCACCACCGGACGAACCGCCGGAAAAGCCGGAGGACGACGAGGAGGATTTTGGGGCGGGGATGGTCGAGGCGATGGTGGAGGCCATCGAGGAGGAGAAGCCGCCGATGCGCTCGCCGAAATTGGAGCCGTAATTGCCGCTATACCAACCGGGCGCATAGGCACCGGCGGCGGCGCCTGCCGCGGCACTCGCAAGCCAGATCTCGAATGTGTTGCTCCACGGCTTTTCGACGCCGAGCGCCACCGCATAGGGCAGCAGCTTCTCGAAATGCTGCGGCGACATGGTGGGCGCGCCGGCCGTGTTCATGCGGTCCTTTTCGGCAAGCGTCAGATAGATGCGCAGGCCCTCTATGCCATCCATCAGCTTGCGGCCGAGCGGCGTTGGGGCGCCCATCAGGAAAAAGAATATGACATTGGCGAGCACGATGCCGCCGACGGAAACGAGGATCGGCCAGTGCTCGTCGCCGGTCATCTCCGACATGATCGCCACCAGCACCGCCGAACCGATCGAGATCGCGACGAGGCCGATGAACCCGAGGATAACGACCGAGACGACTTTCGAGAACAGCGACGAGCCGCGCCGCAGGCCCTTGCCGAAGGCGGCGGCGAGCACTCCGAAGACCACGGCGAAAAAGGCCGGGATGATCAGCATGGCGATCATGTCCGCTTCGAGATTGCCGAACACGATCAGGGAAAAGATGGCAAGCACGCTCAGCACGACGCCGCCAGCCACATAACCCTTGTTGCCGTTGTAATATTTGCCGCGGTGCTCCTTCTCAATCGCCTGGCGGAAGCTTGCGCCGATCGACTGGACGGAGGTGCCATGCGCCTCGTCGATGATGAACTCCTGCCCCTTGGACCCGATCGAACCGAGGATGGAGGCCTGGCCGATCGGCACTTCCGCGGCACGGCCTTGCCGGTGCGCCGGATGACGATCTTTTCCGCAAGGTCCTCCAGCGTCACGTAGCCCTTGACCGCCAGGTCGAGCGCGCTGGCGGCAAAGGCCGTCCAGCCGCCGCCCGAAAATCCCTTGTTGTCGATATAGTTGACGAGCGCCGGCGACAGGCCATCCGGTGCATCCCAGCGCGGCACGACGACGCCGCGGTCCGGATCGCGGCCGACGCGGCCCCAGAAAAGCGCATAATAACCGACGACGAGGACGAGGCCGACGATCGAGATGATCGTCCCGATATTGTCGCGCCACCACCACGCGCTTTCCTGATCTTTCGAAGGGGCGGCTATAACCCCTTGGGAAAGCCGGCGACGATAGTCAGGCCCTCCTGCTCGCCGAGCGGCCTTGTGGTCGAGAAGACCGCCTGATTGCCGTTTGCCTGCATGCGGGCGTTGCGGGCGGTCGATCCAAGCGGGCCGGTATAGGCCGCGGTCTGGGTTATCTGCGCGCCGCCCGGCAGGGTCACCCGTGCCGAGGCCTGGGCGATGCGGAATTCCCAGCCGTTGCCGGTGGCGTTCCAGTAAAGTTCGTCATGATCGTCGAAATAGCGGATCTGCCGGTCGGTCTTGTAGGTAAAGACGAAGGTGTGCTCGCCGTCCCGGAGAAAGACGTCCTTCTCGCCGGAATAGATGCGGATGCCGCCGGTGACGCTTTCCGTGTGGAAGGGCTCCGCACGGCCATCGCGAGTGACGGAAACCACTTCAAAGCCGACCCGCACCGTACGGCCACGGGCGTCCTGCATGGTCAGCGGAAAATCGCGAAACAGGCCGCGTTTGATCTTGTCGCCTTCCGCATTGGCGATAATCGTTTCGGTGACGGTCAGGTCGCCGTTTTGGGCGACCTGGATGTCGGAATGGTAGGAACGGATATATTCCTCCGCCGCCGCGGGCAGTACCGAGGCCAGGCAGAAGAACAGCACCAGGCCGAAGCCGGAGAACCACCGCATCACGACATTTCTCCTCTTCGGCACCGGCCGATCCTTGGTTTCCGCTATTCGATGTCCGTGTATTCGACCCCGAGCGAAGCCAGCACGTCCCAATAGGTGGGGAAGGTCTTGGCGACGCAATCCGGATCGAGAATGGTGATGCCGCCGATCTTCAGCCCCGCCAGCGCAAAGCTCATGGCGATGCGGTGGTCCGCAAACGTGTTGATCTCAGCGGATAAGGTCTGGCCGGCGAGCGCCGGATCGGAGGCGACGACCAGGTCGTCTCCCTCTTCCGTCGCAAGGCCTTCGCGAATGGCGTTGAGGCCGAGCGAGAGCGCCCTCACCCGGTCGCATTCCTTGACCCGCAGGTTGGCGATGCCGGTGAAGCGCACCGGCGTTTCGTTGAAGGCGGCGAGCACGGCAAGCGTCGGGATCGCATCCTGCATCTGCGATCCGTCGATTTCGGCCGGCAGGTGCGGGAATTTCGCGATGACCTCGAAAGCCTTCGCATCCGGCTGTGTAAAGGCGTCGTTCGGCACGCCGAGGTCGATCCTGCCGCCCATCAGCACTTCCGCGGCCCAGAGATAGGTCGCAGCGGACGCATCGGGCTCGATGACGAAATCGGCCGCCTTGTAGCCGGTCGGCTCGATCTTCCACGTCGCGGCGTCAACCTGCTCAACCTTGGCGCCGAAGGCTTCCATGGCGGCGAGCGTCAGATCGACGTAACCCCGGGCGCCGATTTCCGTGCCCGCGAGCGCGACCGTGAGCGGAGCATTGGCGCCTTGCTTCACCAGCGGTCCCGCCATCAGCAACGCCGAAACATATTGGCTCGACAATCCGGCGTCGATCTCGACACGGCCGGAGGCGAAATGGCCGTTGCCGCGAACCGTCACCGGCGGGCAGCCGGTCGGCGCTTCGGCATCGATGCCAAGCGACTTCAGGGCGGCCACCAGCGGACCGATCGGCCGCTTGCGCATGTGTTCGTCGCCATCGACAACGACAGTGCCATCGACCGAAGCGACGGCCGCGGTCAGGAAGCGGGTGGCGGTGCCGGCATTGCCGAGGAAAAGCGGGGCTGCGGGGGCGGCAAGCTTGCCGCTGCCGGTGACGACGAAAGTGGTGTCGTCCGGTTGCTCGACCGTGACGCCCATGGCCCGCAAGGCGTCGGCCATATAGCGCGTATCGTCGCTTCGCAGCGCGCCGCTCAGCCGGCTGGTGCCCTGTGCAAGACCTGCCAGAAGCAGCGCGCGGTTGGTGATCGATTTGGAGCCCGGCGGCACGGCGCGTCCGGAAAGCGGCTTGCCCGGCGGCAGGATGGTGAGTTTGGCTCTACCCATGATATTGATCTCTTAACGCCAATGGAATGCCGCAACGAGGCGGCCGACCGCGCTCTTAAACCGTTGCGGCGTCAACGTCCAATGACGGATTTCAGAACTTGACGGTCGGGACCGCCCGGTCCGCCGCATTCTCGATCTCGAAATACTCACGCTTCGAGAAACCGAACTGGCCGGCGATCAGGTTGTTGGGGAAGCTCTCCACCTTGACGTTCAGGTCGCGGGCGGCGCCGTTGTAATAACGCCGCGACATCTGGATCTCGCTTTCGATGGTTTCGAGCGAGCCCTGCAGTTCGGAAAAGTTCTGGTTCGCCTTGAGGTCCGGATAGGCCTCGGCAAGCGCGATGATCTTTCCGAGCGCCTGGCCAAGTAGCCCTTCCGCCTGGGCACGGCCGGCGACATCACCTGCCGGCACGGCCTGAGCCTGATTGCGCAGCTTGACGACTTCCTCGAACGTGCCCTTTTCGTGGGCCGCATATCCCTTCACCGTCTCGATGAGGTTCGGGATCAGGTCGGCGCGGCGCTTCAACTGAACGTCGATGCCGGACCAGGCCTCTTCGGCCATCTGGCGCGCTTTGACGAGGCCGTTATAGATCATCACGACGTAAAGCGCGACGAGAACAATTATGCCGATCAAAATGTACATCTGAGTCTCCCGACTTGCCCTGGGGATGGGACAGTAGAGGCGTGGTATAAAAAAGTGGTTGAAGTCATCGATTATTTTTCGAGGTAGCCCTTTTGATTTATAGCAAAGTTCTCATCGCGAGGATGCACTAGATTCTCTTGCAGAAGATGGGCGATCCAAGGATTCATACCCGACCCCAAAACAATCTGGATGGACTTGCCATGGCGTGCTTGGTGCGAACCGCCAATGTGCTGGCGTTTGCCGTGCTGTTTTTTCAGTACGGGGTGATGATGAAGCCGCCGCAGCCGGTCGGCACACGCCGGTTTCTGCAGATCTATGCCGGCCAGCTTCCGACCGGGGCCTATCCGACCCTCAAACCCATCTGGAAACTAGGCACGCAATGGGTGGGAGCCGTTTGAACGGCTCTCCCGGCGCTCAGGCCACTCAGGCGGCCTGGCCGAAATTCGCACCACCAGCGTCGGTCAGCAGGAAGGCTTCGCCGCAGGCCTTTGCGAGCGTGCGGACACGCAGGATATAGCTCTGGCGTTCGGTGACCGATATCACGCCGCGCGCATCCAAGAGGTTGAAGACGTGGGACGCCTTGATGCACTGGTCATAGGCCGGGAAAACGCATCTGTGCAGCATCTGATTGGCATTCACACCCGGAGCGCCCGCCGCGAGCAGGCCCACGCATTCCTTCTCCGCATCGATGAAGTGCCGGTGCAGCATGGCGGTGTCGGCAAATTCGAAATTATGGCGGGAATATTCCTGCTCGGCCTGCAGGAAGACGTCGCCATAGGAGATCTTCTCCTCGCCCTCGCGGCCGTTGAAATTGAGCTCGTAGATGCTGTCCACGCCCTGCAGATAGGTGGCGAGGCGTTCGAGGCCGTAGGTGAGTTCGCCCGCGACCGGCGAGCATTCGATGCCGCAGACCTGCTGGAAGTAGGTGAATTGCGAGACTTCCATGCCGTCGCACCAGCATTCCCAGCCGAGGCCCCAGGCGCCAAGCGTCGGGCTTTCCCAGTCGTCCTCGACGAAACGCACGTCGTGCAGCAGCGGATCGAGGCCGATCGCCTTCAGGGAACCGAGATAGAGTTCCTGCAGGTTCGGCGGATTCGGCTTCAGGATGACCTGGAACTGGTAATAATGCTGCAGGCGGTTGGGATTCTCGCCGTAGCGGCCGTCGGACGGACGGCGCGACGGCTGCACATAGGCGGCCTTCCAAGGCTTGGGGCCGAGCGCGCGCAGTGTGGTGGCCGGATGAAAGGTACCGGCGCCGACTTCCATGTCGTAAGGCTGCAGGATCGCGCAGCCCTTGTCGGCCCAGTAATTCTGGAGCGCGAGGATCAGCCCCTGGAAGGAGCGGGTCGGTGACATGTGGTCGGGCAGCTCGGTCATGGCCATATCTGTATCGGTTCGAGGATGCGGACGAGTGCCACGCATCAGGGGCGCGGGTCAAGGATTTATGCGTTTGCAGCGTTGCGGGGTGTGCGCGCCGGGCGCGATCCATGCTAAAGTGCAGCGGCTCTTCCGGAGAAAGACCATGAACGTCAAGAACAGCTTCACCCTTTCCGAGCGCTCTTTGCGGCTTGCCGAAAAGCTCGTCGAGGACGGCCAGTTTCCTCGGTCGAGAAAGTGCTGGAGGCTGGTATAGACAGCCTGCTACGCGAGGAGGAGAGTTCCGCCGTTGACGATCCGCTGATCGGAATGAAGGACGAGATCCGCCGAAGGATGGAATTGCCGCGGGATCAGTGGATCTCCATGGACAAGGACAATCTTTTCGATCGTGTCCGTGCACGTGTTGACGAGAAACACAAAGGCAAGTGATGTCCATCTACAGGCTGGACTATCACCCCGAAGCAGAACAAGACCTAGTCAACATCTACAATCTCATCAAGGACTATGCAGGGCGGACAAGCGCTCAAGGAAAGCTGGCGGAGATAGAAGCCGTCACTTACCGCCTGGCAGATTTCCCCAAGATCGGCACGATCCGCGACGATCTCGTCCCGGGATTGCGCGCGATCCCTGCCGGAGAAAAAGCTGTCGTTTGCTTCAGTGTCGATGATGAAACCAGAACCGTATTCATCATTTGCGTGAGTTATGCGGGATCCGACTGGATATCACGCGTGAAGGAA
The DNA here is from genome assembly GCA_045291535.1 of Neorhizobium sp. EC2-8. GTDB lineage: Bacteria > Pseudomonadota > Alphaproteobacteria > Rhizobiales > Rhizobiaceae > Neorhizobium. Next base: position 2,247,287 of record CP147996.1, read on the forward strand.
CGGCTTTAATCCTTATTCGGATCGCGGCTGTTGGCTTCCTCGCGATCGAATTTCCAGCCGTCCGGCAGCTCCCACTTGAAAGCACGAATCCTTTCCAGCGCCGCTCGCCGTTTGTCGGCATCGGTCTCCAGAACGGCAGACTTCTTCTCCTCGGGCATGAGGCTTACTCCTCATCCCGCTTCACCCTATACTCCCCCGTCACGGGGTCCCGTTCCAGAGTGCCGATCGCGCCGGTCTGGCGTTCCTTTTCCCGGCGGGTGCGTGATGACAGTTTTTCGGCGTCCTTGATGAACTTCTTGTAGAGCATCCAGCCGCCGCCGATGACGATGATCAGAAATAAAAGCTGCGCCATTTCCCCTCGCGCTATTCTTGCGGCCTCAGAGGCCGTAGCGGCTCCACATTGCCCTTTCTTCCAGGCTCGCGGCAAGTCCCGTCACCGCGCCTGCGGCGATTTCGCCGGCCTTGGCTTCACCAAAGACGACGCCGGGCACGCGGCGACCGAACAGGGTGCGGGCGCTGCCGATCAGTTCCAGCCTCGTATCCTTGCCGTAGCGGCGCTTGAGGACTTCGCGCATGTCGCCAAGGCTGTCGATCAGGCCGAGATCGAGACCGCGCAAACCACTCCAGAACAGGCCCGAAAAGATCGTCGCGTCGTCGGCGAGCCGTTCGCCGCGGCGCATCTTGACCATGTCGATGAAGACCCGGTGGATCTCGAGCTGCAGGGCCTTCAGATATTCGATATCGCCCTCCTTTTCCGGCTGGAAGGGATCGAGGATCACCTTGTTTTCACCGGCGGTATAAACGCGGCGCTCGACGCCGATCTTGCGCAGCAGTTCCGGGAAGCCGAAACCGCCGGAAACGACGCCGATCGAGCCGACGATGGAGGTCGGATCGGCAAAGATCTCGTCGCCCGCGAGCGCGATCATGTAACCGCCGGAGGCCGCGACATCCTCGACGAAGACCAGGACCTTCTTGTTCTTTTCTTCCGCGAGCGAACGGATGCGCTGGAAGATCAGGCGCGACTGAACCGGCGAGCCGCCCGGCGAATTGATCGAGATCGCGACGACCGGCGCGTCCTTGTTGGCGAAGGCCTTGTCCAGCATCGACGCAACACCCGCCAGGTTGAGGCTCTGCTTGAACTGGCCGCCGCCGGCCATGATCGCTCCGTGAAGCCGGACCACGGGTATCGTCAGGCCCTTCCTGCGGAAACGTTTCGGCATCAACCTCTTCAAAAACCCGGCCATTTCTTTTCCTTCTGTGGCGTTCGGCTCTGCCAAAGCATGTATGTGACGGATTTTCAAACGCAATGGCTACGCCCCTGAAAGCGGGATTTTGATTTTCTAGTTGCGAATGACTTGCATTATCATTCCGATGAGGCATTATCTCCCCACGAATGGAGATAGGGTGAAGATGGACGTTTTAAGTTCGAAGCAGGACAGCGGCTGGCGGCACAAGCGGGAAGAGGCATCGCTTTCCGACGTCTATAGAAGCGTCAACATTTCTGGATCGCGGTGGCGGCGGCTCGCGGCCTTTGCAGGTCCGGGTTATCTGGTCGCCGTTGGTTATATGGATCCCGGCAACTGGGCGACCTCGCTCGCCGGCGGTTCGAAATTCGGGTATGCGCTGCTCGCAGTCGCGCTTCTGTCCAACCTGATGGCGATCGTGCTGCAATCGCTTTGCGCGCGCCTTGCCATCGCCTCGGGCCGAGATCTGGCGCAGGCCTGCCGCGACGCGTTTCCGAAATGGGTTTCCATTCCGCTCTGGGCGCTCGCCGAAATCGCCATCATCGCCACCGATATCGCCGAGGTGATCGGCACCGCGATCGGCCTCAACCTGATCTTCGGCATTCCGCTGGAGCTCGGCGTGCTGATCACGGCGCTCGACGTCTTCATCATCCTTTACCTGCAGAAGATGGGCTTCCGCTGGGTCGAAGCCTTCATCATCACGCTGCTCGGCGTCATCGCCGTGTGCTTCGCGATCCAGATCTTCCTGGCCGATCCGCAATGGGGCGGTGTCATCCGTGGCTTCTTCCCGACCACCGAGATCGTCACCAATCCGGAAATGCTCTACCTGGCGCTCGGCATTCTCGGCGCGACCGTCATGCCCCACAATCTCTATCTTCATTCCGGCATCGTGCAGACCCGCAATTATGGCCACACCCTGCCTGAAAAAAGGAAGCGCTGACCTTTGCCACGATCGACTCCACCGTCGCGCTCTGCTTCGCGCTGCTGATCAATGCTTCGATCCTGATCCTTGCGGCTGCCGCCTTCAACGGCACCGGCCGGACGGAAGTCGCCGAGCCTCGGCGAAGCGCATTCGCTGCTCGCACCCTTGCTCGGGCTTGCCATCGCGCCGACGCTGTTCGGGATCGCGCTGCTCTGCTGCGGCCTGAACTCGACGGTGACGGCGACGCTTGCGGGCCAGATCGTCATGGAGGGCTTCCTCAAGATGAAGCTGCGGCCATGGGTCCGCCGGCTGATCACCCGGGCGATCGCGATCATTCCGGCCGCCATCGTCACGATCTGGTATGGCGATGCCGGCACGGCGCACCTGCTGATCCTCACCCAGGTCGTGCTCAGCCTGCAGCTTTCCTTCGCGGTCTTCCCCTGGTGATGTTTACCGCCAGCAAGGCGAAGATGGGCGAGCTCGTGGCACCGCTCTGGCTGTCGGCGATCGCCTGGCTGATCGCCGTCGTCATCGCCGGCCTGAACGTCAAGCTGCTCGTGGATTTCGTTTCGGGCTGAGGCGGGCATAGGCGGCCCGGCCATTGTTCAGGTCGTCCACGAAAGCCGAGAACGCATGGCCATCGGGGCCATGCACGAAAAGCGGCGCCCGGAAAGTCAGCCGGGCGCGCGAGCCCTTTATGGCGGTGACGAGGATGCGCGTGGCGCTTTCGTCCGGCCGGGGATGGAGGGCGGTGATTTCCAGCCCGCCGAAACGTCTGCCGCAGGCCTCGATGATCTCGGCGATCGATTGCGGCCGGGCGATCAGCGACAATTGCCCGCCCGGCTTCATGATCGCGCCGGCCGTGCGGAGCCAGGCTTCAAACAGATCTTCCGTCATCGCATGCGCCTCGGCCTTCAGGGCATCGGGCGTCTTGCGGTCGCTGGCATCGTTGAAGGGCGGATTCAGGATGACGTGGTCATGGACGTCATCAACAAGGCCGGCCGCGAGACGCGGCTTGCCGGTCAGCGTCACATCCGCCTCAAGAACCTCCGCGCGTCCGGCGAGAAACGCGTTTTCGGGAAGCGCCAGCGTTTTTCGCGCGTAATCCGCCATTAGCGACGATTTCTCGATCAGCAGGACTTTCGCCTGTTCCAGGCGCGCGGCAACAGCAAGGCCAGCCGCACCGGCGCCCGAGCCAAGGTCGGCGACGCTGACCGGCTTGTCGGAGGCGACCAACGACGCGAGCAGCATGGCATCGACGCCCGAGCGGTGCCCGCCCCCTTCGGCTGCATGACGTGGAAACGGCCGCGATGGAAAGCGTCGATGGTGTGGGTTGGGTTGCTCATGCGGCGAGGCATCCCTGGACGCCGGGGATAGTCAGATCGCATTTGAGGTCGGCGGTTGCCGGCCAGCATTGGATGTCGGTGGGTGCCAGCCCCCTCTGCCCTGCCGGGCATCTCCCCCACAGGTGGGGAGATCACAAGCGGCATGCTCCCCGCTCTCCCGAAGACATTGTGCGGAGGCAGACCTTAGATCGGAAGCGGTGAGCGCGCGCCCAGCCGATCTCCCCACCCGTGGGGGAGATGCCCGGCAGGGCAGAGGGGGCGATCCGCAGAAAGGCTCAAGATTGGAGTTCCAAAAACATCCAACGCCGAGGCCCCGAAGACACCCAAAGCCAAGGCTTCAAAAGAACTCACAGCCGCGGCTCCCCTACCCTCAAGACCGAAGATCCTTCAGCATCAAGCTCCCCCAACATCAAGGCCGCAGCTCCGCCTCAAGCCCGGCGTCCTTCAAAATCCGCCGCGCCTCGTCGGCCCGGTCAGCATCCACCATCAGCCGGCGCTGCAGCAGGCCGAGGGAGCCTTCCAGCACGCTCATCGACTGGTCGGCGACCATGCAGTGAATGCCCGCGTCCTTCATCAGGCTCTGGGCCAATGACAGGATCACGACATCGTTGGTGCGGATGATCTCCAGCATGCTTGTTTGTTACCCCATAATATCCGGAGGGATGCGATTTGCGCTTGCCGCACTATCAGCCTCTTTCTATTGTCGTTTGAAAGATTTCGATAGGGAGGCCTGATCATTGGGCGTCGTCATACCGCTTGAAGAAGGCAAAAACAAACTGGCATCCGTCAAACCGCTGGTGGATCTGACCAAGGCGGACATGGATCGGGTCAACCAGCCTGATCCTGTCCAAAGCCGGCTCCGACGTTCAGATGATCCCGGAAGTCGCCAACCACCTGATCTCGTCGGGCGGCAAGCGGCTGCGGCCGATGCTGACGCTCGCCTCCGCGGCCCTGTTCGGCTACCAGGGCGAAGCCCATGTGAAGCTCGCGACCAGCGTCGAGTTCATGCACACGGCAACGCTGCTGCATGACGACGTGGTGGACGAAAGCGATCTGCGCCGCGGGCGCTCCACGGCCCGGATGATCTGGGGCAACCAGGCCAGCGTCCTGGTCGGTGATTTCCTGCTCGGCCAGGCTTTCCGGATGATGGTGGATGTCGGCTCGCTCGAAGCGCTCGATGTGCTTTCGGCCGCAGCCTCGATCATCGCCGAAGGCGAAGTGCTGCAGCTTTCCGTCGCCAAGAACATGGAAACGACCGAGGACGACTATCTGTCGGTCATCCGCGCCAAGACGGCGGCGCTGTTTGCCGCGGCTGCCGAAGTCGGCCCGATCATCGCCAATGCCGATAAGGCTGGCCGCGGCGCGCTCAAATCCTACGGCATGAACCTTGGCCTCGCCTTCCAGCTCGTCGATGACGCGCTCGATTACGGCGGCAAGGCTGCAGATCTCGGAAAGAATGTCGGCGACGATTTCCGCGAGGGCAAGATCACGCTGCCCGTCATCCTCTCCTATCGCCGCGGCACCGAGACCGAGCGCGCCTTCTGGCGCCAGGCGATCGAGAAGGGCGAAAGCAGCGACGAGAACCTCGAAAAGGCGCTCGGGCTGATCAACAAATATGGCGCCTTGAACGACACGATCGGCCGGGCGCTGCATTACGGTACGATTGCCCGCGATGCGCTGGCACCGCTTCCCGCCTCACCGCTCAAGGCCGCTCTTCTCGAAGTCATCGACTTCTCGATCCAGCGCGTGAACTGACGCCGGCCGGCCGTTGACGCCCGTCCGTTAACGAAGGTGTGACCAGCGCCGCCCCGCGTGGCGCTGGGGATTTCCTTGCGGACGTGCTTCAAAAAAGCCATTCTATCGTGAATCAATAGGGCGGAATTGGCGGCGGTATTTCACCGAATCGCCATGCTCTTACGAAAGGCATCTTTATGCGGCAGAAATCCAGCCTTCTTCTGCTCTCCAGCGCGGCACTCGCCACCGTCCTCCTGTTCGGAACGGTGGCGAATGCGGCGACGGCGGAAGCGAAGCCAGCGGTGAAAGACACTGTGACGTTCGGTCCCGGTAATGCGAAGACTTTTTCCGGTGCGTTTCTGGCGGCCCGGACGGCTGATGTCGATCATGACTACGACACCGCGATCCCGCTTTACCGCAAGGCGCTGGCTTTCGATCCCGCCAATCTGGAAATCCGCGAACGTCTGATGATCTCGCTGCTTCTCAACGGCGATTTCGACCAGGGTCTCGCTGAGGCCAATGCGCTGAAGGATGACACTGCCGTCGAGCGGATCACCAAGATCGTGCGCGGCCTCGATTCGCTGCGCGACAAGAAGTTCGACGCCGCCAAGAAGGTTCTTGCCTATGACGGTCCGAACGATCTCGACCGGCTGACCCACCAGCTTCTTTCGGCCTGGGCGGATATCGGCGCCGGCAAGGGCAAGCAGGCGATGGCAGGTATCGCCAACCTCAAGGGCCCGGCCTGGTACAAAGTCTTCACCGACTATCATCTCGGCGCAATGGCACTGGTGACGGGCGATATCAGCACCGCCCGGCAGCATCTCAACACCGCCGTCACCAACAAGGAAGCCGTTGCCACCGCCCCGGACACCTTCATGCGTGCGGTGATGGCGCTTGCGCGGCTTGAAGCGGCTGCCGGCAACAAGCAGAAGGCTCTCGATGCGATCTCCGTCGGTGACGGGATGGTTTCCAATTATGCGCCGCTGAAGGCGCTGCGCCAGAGCATCGAAAAGGGCGACAAGCCCGAGCAGCAGGTGAGCAACGCCGCCGAAGGCGCTGCCGGGGTCCTGTTTTCGATCGGCGGCGCGCTGAACCGCCAGGGCGCCGAGGACATGGTGTCGCTCTACCTGCAGATCTCGCATGCTCTGGACGTCAAGAGCGCCGATACGCTGATCCTGCTTGGCGGGATCGCCGAAAAGCTCAAGCAGCCGGATCGCGCCATCAAGTTCTATGCGAGCGTGCCGGCAGATTCGCCGATGCGCCGCATTTCCGAACTGCAGCTCGGCGTGACGCTTTCCGACACCGGCAAGGTGGACGAGGCCAAGCAGCACCTGAAGTCGCTGATCGATTCCGATCCGTCCGACATCCGCAGCTACATCGCCTATGGCAGCGTACTTTCCGACGCCAAGGACTATAAAGCCATGGCGGAAACCTACGACAAGGCCGTCAGCGTGATCGGACCGGTGCCTAAGCCGGGCGACTGGACCATCTTCTTCCAACGCGGCATCGCCTATGAGCGGCTGAAAAACTGGGAAAAGGCCGAGCCGAGCTTCCGCAAGGCGCTGGAACTCAATCCGGAACAGCCTCAGGTGCTGAATTACCTCGGCTATTCGCTGGTGGACATGAACAAGAACCTCGACGAGGGTCTTGGCATGATCAAGCGGGCCGTCGATGCGCGCCCGGATGACGGCTATATCGTCGATCTCGCTCGGCTGGGCCTATTACCGCATGGGCAAGTTCGACGACGCCGTGACCGAGCTTGAACGCGCGGTGCAACTGCGGGCCGGCGATTCGACGATCAACGACCATCTCGGCGATTCGTATTGGCGCGTCGGACGCAAGCTCGAAGCCGTCTACCAGTGGAACCGGGCGCTGATCTCGGAGGGCGAGGATATCAACCGCGAGCAGATCAAGGAGAAGATCGAGAAGGGCCTGGCGCCGCTCGATCCCAATTCCACGACCGCGGACCGCAGCCAGACGGAGCCCGTGGCGCCTGAGCCGCCGGCACCTGCCAATCCCGACAAGAAATCCTGACGCGGATGTTTCTCGACAATCCGTCATCCGACAGCTGGCTCGCCGACAAGGCGGGCCTTTTCGAACTGGCGCCCGCCAAGATCAATCTCGCCCTGCATGTGACCGGCCAGCGGGCCGACGGTTATCACCTGCTGGAGAGTATCGTGACCTTTGCCGACACGGGTGATCGGCTTTGTTTTGCCGATGCGGAGGCCGACGATCTTGCCGTCTCCGGCCGGTTCGCTTCGCTGCTGCCGACCTCCGCGCAGGGCAGGCATGGCAATCTGGTGCTGAAAGCCCGCGACCTCCTGCGCCAGGCGCTGAAGGAAAAGGCGTTTCGGCGCGGCCGGTTGCCATTCATCTCGAAAAGAACCTGCCCGTCGCTGCCGGCATCGGCGGTGGCTCTGCGGATGCGGCGGCGACGTTGCGCGGCCTCATGCGCTTCTGGAATGCCAGCCTGCCGAACGCCGAACTGGCGACGCTCGGGCTTTCGCTCGGTGCTGACGTGCCGATGTGCCTAAAGGGCGAGCCGCTGATTGCCAAGGGGATAGGCGAGGACCTGACAGTCCTTTCCGACCTGCCCTCGCTGGCGTTGGTGCTTGGCAATCCGCTGGTCGGGGTATCGACGCCGGATATTTTCCGCCGCCTGACGCAGAAGGACAACGCGCCGATCGGCGCGTTCGACGGTGACTGGATCGGCTTTCTGAAGACCCTGCGCAACGATCTCGAACCGCCGGCGCGCTCGCTGGTGCGCGAAATTGACCAGATCTCCAGCCTGATCGGCGCCGAGGGTACGGTGCTGACGCGGATGTCCGGTTCGGGCGCCACCTGTTTCGGGATATTTCCTTCCTTCGAAGCGGCGGAAAAGGCAGTGGAAAACCTTAACGGCCAGAAGCCGGAATGGTATTTTCAGGCGGTGAGAACCGTTGGCCAGACGCCAGAGAAAGCCCAATGAACCGGATCGACGACACCCGTTCCTTCATCCCCGTCGGCATCGCCGTGCTGACCGTGTCCGACACGCGCACGCTTGCCGACGACAAATCCGGCGACACGCTGGTGGCGCGGATCGCTGATGCCGGCCATGAGCTGAAGGCGCGCGCGATCGTCTCCGACGACAAGGACCGCATTGCCGGTCAGGTGCGGGAATGGACGCTCGATCCGGATATCGACGTGGTGATCACGACAGGCGGCACGGGCTTTACCGGCCGGGACGTGACGCCGGAAGCGCTGGAGCCGCTATTCGAAAAGCGGATGGACGGCTTCTCGGAAGTGTTCCACCGTATTTCCTACGATAAGATAGGCACCTCGACGATCCAGTCGCGGGCGACCGGCGGGGTGGCGAACGCCACCTTCATCTTCGTGCTGCCGGGCTCGCCCGGCGCCTGCAAGGACGCCTGGGACGGCATTCTGAAGGCGCAGCTCGACTACCGCCACATGCCCTGCAATTTCATCGAGATCATGCCTCGGCTCGACGAGCACCTGAAACGCGGCGGCAAGTAGGCCCAAAAATAGGTCTTAGCGGACGGCCGCCGCCACCCAGGCCGGGATCATCTCGCTGGCAAGCTTCGAGACCTTCTGGCCCCGCGCCAGGGTTTCCAGATCCATGCCCGATTTCGCAAGCGCGATTGCCTGCCGCTTCGGCAGCAGCATGCCATATTCCAGCGGCGGCACGGCGCGGCCGATGCGCTTGAAGAACGGCCGGCGGTAACTGCGCGAGGGTGCGAACCGGGCCGGTTGTTTGTTGAGCGCGATATATTCCATCACCTCATCGATCCAGCCGGCCTGGGGCCGAGCGCCGACTTCGACCAACATCAGCCACTCGCCGCGGGCGCCGCGGAGGATATCCTTGATGTCCCAATGGCTATGAAAACGGCAGCCTGCCGCATCGGCGACGCGGGAAGAACCGTCCCGCGAACCGTGATCGAGCACCACGACATCGCTCACAAGGCCCTCCACAGCAGCGGAAACGAGCACCGAGAGCGTCTGCGCGAGCTCGATTCCTGATCGCGGCATTCCATGATGACAGTCAGCATTCCTGACATTTAACGCATTGCAGCAAGGAACGCCATAAAAGCGGCGCTCGAATTTTGTTCTTGCAATGTTCTCATCTTGGCGCTAGGAATTTAATCATCAGGAACGGGGAATTCCCCTTCAGGAGCTAGCCATGAACGAGCTGCATCACTTGCGGCAGGACGCTTTCGCGCCTGCTCATACGGCTGATATTGCCGATGCGTTGGTCAAATCCTCCGGTCTTCGGGTGGAGGTCGATCGGCGTCGCGGGCGCGGTGCTGGGCTCAACCCAAGCGGCCGTTTCGAAGAGGAACGCCGCGAAGCCTTTGACGACGGCTGGCAGAGCCTGGAAGAGCTGGAGCCGTTCAGGACCGAGGTGCAGGTGGAAAAGCCGCGCACCGCAATCACCCGCAACGAATCTCCGGATCTTTCCTTCGACCGCTCGATCAATCCCTATCGCGGCTGCGAACACGGCTGCATCTATTGCTTCGCCCGGCCGAGCCACAGCTTCATGGGCCTTTCCCCGGGTCTCGATTTCGAAGCGAAACTGTTCGCCAAGCCGGATGTGCCTAAACTGCTGGAACGGGAACTGAGCCGCCCGGACTACAAGGTACGGGCGATCGCGATCGGCACCAATACCGATCCCTACCAGCCGATCGAGCGGGAATGGCGGATCATGCGACAGATCCTCGAAGTGCTGCAGAAGGCCAATCATCCCGTTGCGATCGTGACGAAGTCGGCGCTGATCACCCGCGACATCGACATTCTTGCCGACATGGCGTCCAAGGGGCTCGCGAAGGTCGGCATTTCCGTTACCACGCTCGACCGCAAGCTTGCCCGCACCATGGAGCCGCGCGCCTCGACCCTCCCAAGCGCCTTGCTGCCATCAAGGCGTTGACCGATGCAGGCATTCCGACAGCGGTCATGGTGGCACCCGTCATTCCGGCGCTGAACGATCATGAGATCGAGCGTATCCTGGAGGCCGGCCACGCGGCGGGAGCGACGGAGGCCAGCTACGTCCTCCTGCGCCTGCCGCTGGAAGTGAGCCCCTGTTCCGCGACTGGCTGCTGCAGAATTATCCGGACCGCTACCGGCACGTCATGTCGCTCGTGCGCTCGATGCGCGGGGGCAAGGATTATGATGCCGAATGGGGCAAGCGGATGAAGGGTGCCGGTCCCTATGCCTGGCAGATCGGCCGCCGGTTCGAGATGGCGACGAAGCGGCTCGGCATGGTCCGGCGCGGCCTGCCGCTGCGCGACGACATCTTCCTGCGTCCTGACGGCGGCGGCATCCAGCTTTCGCTGCTCTGATCGGACGAACTTCCGGCCCTATTGCCAATTCCAATTTCCGACGCGACCCGCCCTGTCCCCGCGTCGGAAAATACCCCGGTTCCACCGCCGCCCCTCGGTGGATAGCGACGCCGCAATCGCCCGCCGGGGGTTGCAGGAGGTCGGGACGACGTGCGAGGTTGCCGCCATGTTACCTCGCACGTCGCCCGATTCTCCGATGCTTTTCGAAGACGTCCCGCTCGTCCCGGATTTCAGTCTGGAGCTTGTGGCGCGCCACGGCGGCCATTGGCCGGTCGCGGGCACCGACGAGGCGGGGCGTGGGCCGCTGGCGGGTCCGGTCGTCGCGGCGGCCGTCATCCTCGACCCGAACAATATCCCGGACGGCCTCAACGATTCCAAGCAGCTGACTCTTAATCAGCGCGAAACCCTGTTCGAGGCGATCATGGCGACGGCGGAAGTATCGATCGCCGCTTCCGGTCCGCGTCATATCGACGAACGCAATATCCTGCGCGCCAGTCTCGACGCCATGCGCCGCGCGGTGGCCGGTCTTGCGGTGACGCCGGCCTATGTGCTTGCCGACGGCCGCGACGTGCCGCAGGGCCTCTGCTGCCCCGGCAAGGCGGTCATCAAGGGCGACGCCCGCTCCGTTTCGATCGCAGCCGCCTCGATCATCGCCAAGGTCACCCGCGACCGGATGATGACCCGCGCCCATCTGGTTTTCCCGGCCTATGGTTTTGCCAACCACGTGGGTTATGGGACCGCGCAACACCGCGCCGGTATCGAGGCCCACGGCCCCTGCTCCCTGCACAGGATGAGCTTCAGGCCGCTGCGGAAGGATGAGCTGCCGGAAGTCTGATTATTGAGGCACGCTCGGAGCGAAAAACGCATCCCAATCAATGTCGTAATAGAATGTCCAAATGCTGATCTTGGGGACTGCGTTTTCAAGCTGGCTGTGCAGCGTGAGAATGATCGGCCGTTTGTCCTGCAACGCCGCTAATCGGGCAAATACAAGTCGGGTGCCGTCCGCATGTAGTCGGACCTCCGATGTAAGGTCCCAGTCGATGCCCCAATCTTCTAACTTCGGGGCCGAGCCATCGAATTGGTCACGCATAGTCTCCTCGTTAGAAAATGGATCGTCCGTGAGGCGTTGAAAGCTATCCCAACTCCCGGCAGATGCGGCTTCGCATATTCTCTGCAAGCGCTCGGCTTCGACCGGGGTAAGCGGCAGCTCCTTCATCTCTTTGCTCCCGAAAACAAAAAAGCCGGGGTTTTGCCCCGGCCTTTCAGAAGTCTTATGTGACGGAACTCAGTTCAATCGCGACTGCACCTTGCCGACGGCGTCCTTGAAGAGCGTGTCCTGGGTGGAGGCATCGGCCTTGCGGGCGATGACGCTCTGGGCGGCGGCGATGGCGAGATCGACTGCGGCTGCACGAACGGCGCCGATTGCTTCGGCTTCCGCCTGACGGATCTTCTGTTCGGACAGCGCGTTGCGGCGAGCGACGAATTCCTCGGTCTTCTGGCGCGCTTCCTCGGTCAGGCTTGCTGCTTCACGCTCGGCGACAGCCACGATCTGGGCGGCTTCCGCTTCGGCTTCCTTGCGTTTGCGCTGATATTCGGCAAGCAGCGTCTGGGCTTCTTCGCGCAGGCGCTTGGCTTCGTCGAGTTCCTTGCTGATGTTGGCGGCGCGCTCGTCGAGCGACTTCGCCATCATGCCCGGCACCTTCAGGTAAACAACCAGCGCCAGGAAAAGGACGAGGCCGACGAATGCGAAAAATGTTGCATCGAATGCCATAGGATCAGGCCTCCGTCTTCGCGGCTGCGACCGCAGCCTTGATGTCGTCGCCGCTCGCCTTGGCGCCGATCAGCTGATCGACGATGGCGGTGGCGGTGTCTTCGGCGATCTGGCCGACTTCGGCGAAAGCCTTCGCCTTGATCTCGCCGATGCGGGTTTCGGCCGCAGCGAGCTTCTGGCTGAGTTCGGCCTCGATCGCGGTGCGATCGGCGGCAGCCTTGGTCTTGGCGGCCTCGCGAGCGGTTTCGGCGATCTTGTGGCCCTTGGAACGAGCGGCAGCCAGTTCCTTTTCATAGGTCTCGACGGCTGCGTCCGCTTCCGCCTTCAGGCGTGCGGCCTCGTCGAGATCCTGAGCGATCCGGTCGTGGCGATGTTCGAGAATACCACCGACGCGAGGAACGATGACCTTCTTCATCAGAAGATAGAAGAGGCCGAAAGTGATGACGAGCCAAAGCAGCTGCGACGAAAAATGGGTCGCATCGAAAGGCGGAAAGGTGCCGCCACCATGGGCAGCGCCGGTTTCGGTATGCGCTCCGCCAGCAGGCGCGGCATGCGGATCAGTAGCGGCCGGCGCAGTTTGCGCATATGCCGAGGTCACGAACATCATCACCTCCAGGTGTATTCCAAATGCGAAGGATCACGGCGCGCCTTCTGCAAGCGGCCGCGATCCGATATTTCCTGGACAGATCTTAGACTGCGTACAGGAGCAGGAGAGCGATGAGCAGCGAGAAGATGCCCAGAGCTTCCGTAACGGCGAAGCCGAATACCAGACGGCCGAACTGGCTGTCAGCGGCAGACGGGTTGCGCAGAGCGCCCGACAGGTAGCTGCCGAAGATGTTGCCAAGGCCAAGAGCCGTGCCGGCCATGCCAAAGCAAGCCAGGCCTGCACCGATGAACTTTGCTGCTTCCGCTTCCATGAGAAACTCCTTCGAAATGGTTGTTGCGGCTGATGACTGACGCCTCAGGACGCCAATGTCGGTTATCCTTAGTGCCCGCCGGGATGGATCGCGTCGTTGAGGTACATGCAAGTCAGCACCGCAAAAACGTAAGCCTGGAGGAAGGCGACGAGGAATTCGAGACCGGTCAGGGCGACCGTCATGATGAGAGGCAGGACTGCGCCGCCGATGCCGAGCGCGCCCATGGTTCCGAGCGAGGCGACGAAGCCTGCGAACACTTTGAGCGTGATATGGCCAGCCAGCATGTTCGCAAACAAACGAACGGACAGCGAGATCGGGCGGGACAGGAAGGAAATGACTTCGATGGCAACGACCAGCGGGATCAGCAGGCCGGGAATGCCGCTCGGCACGAAGAGCTGCAGGAAGTGCAGTCCGTGCTTATAGAAGCCGTAGACGATGACGGTGCCGATGACGAGAAGCGCCAGGGCGAAGGTGACGATGATCTGGCTGGTGATCGTATAGAAATACGGGAACATGCCGAGCAGGTTGGCGGTCAGCACGAACATGAACAGCGAGAAGACCAGCGGGAAGAATTTCATGCCGCTGCTGCCGGCGCCTTCGCGCAGCATGCCGGCGATGAACTCATAAGACATTTCAGCGACCGACTGCGCCCGGCCGGGGATCAGGCCGCGCTGCGAGGTGGCGAAATACAGGAAGCCGGCGGCGCAGGCGACCGTTGCCACCATGAACAGAGATGCATTGGTAAAGGAGAAATCGATGCCGCCGATCTCGATCGGAACGATCTTGCTGATCTGGAACTGATGGATCGGATCGTTTGCCACCGTCTACCTCTTTGCCTTAGCCGCACGATGTCGGCCCAATTTCATTTCCGGGAACCGGGCCTCAACGGCCGCCGTTTCCCTTCTCATCTTTGCCGCTTTGCCGGTTCATGGTCGGCGACGGAGCCACCTTTCCCACGGAGCGAAGCACATTCAGCACACCGGCACAGAACCCGAGGAGGAGGAGAACAATCATCCCCCACGGCGCAGTGCCAGCAAAACGGTCGAGCATATAGCCCAGAACAGCCCCAACCGCGACTGCGGAGATGAACTCGGAGGAGAGCTTGAAACCCAAGGCCATGCCTTTTCGGCTTTCCTCGGATTGCGCGTCCCTCTTCGCCTCTGCCACGTCATCAGCTTTCCTGTCCGCAAGTTCCGCGGACAAGCGCTTCCGGCGCTCTTCCAGACCATCGTCGCGGTGATCCGTCATGTGCGTCCTCCCCTATTTCTGCTTCCGGCACAACCGGTTTTATGCTTTCCAATCGCAAAAAGTGCGTTTGGCGAGGGATTTCGCGCCTTCGGGCCCGTTTTCAAGTCGCGCGCAACATAGTTTTGCCCGCCCCCATAGTCAAGGCATCCAAGACTCTTCATTCCCGGTAAATTAACCAAGTAAATTCAATCGGTTAAAACGGACACAACCGAAGCCGGGTAAAACTGTCGCGGAATCACCGTTGTCGCGGCGACCAGGAACGGCTTAACTCCAGCCGCCGCCATAGGTGCGGTAGAAGACATGCAGGCCGATGCGGCCGACCTTCTTCATGGTTCGCGCCCAGTCGGGGTGAACGTAGACGGCATGGTAATGAGTGGCGGAGCCGACTTCCGGAAGCCAGATCTTGCCGGCGGTCACGGCCATCGCCACTTCGCGGGCCATCGTCCAGTGATATTCCGAGCGAATGCGGTCCTTGATATTGTCGCAGGCAAACGAGAACTGGCAGCGGTTGCGCCAGTCCTCGTTCTGATAAACGACGTCGCAGATCGTTTTCGGATAGGCCGGATTGCGCACCCGGTTGAGGATGACCTGGGCGACAGCGGCCTGGCCGCGGGCGGACTCGCCGCGCGACTCGAAATAGATCCCGGATGAGAGGCATTGCTGCTGCTTGGCGGAGAAGGAATCGGGCGGCAGCGGGGTGGCCGCCCAGGCATGATCATCGGCACTGATCGGCGGGATGAACCGGCCAGGCTTTTTCTTTTCGGTCAGAATCGCATCGAACGGGGATTGCTTGGCGAAATCGGGCTCCGGCGGCGCATAGGCGGCGGCCAGCACATCGGCATTCGGATTGTTGATGAGGCTGGCGATCATCGGCATGAGTTCGTCCTCCGCCCGCTTCGGTTCATCCTTGCGGAAATAGAAGGATGCGAGCTCGACCGGAGCGTCATTCTTGCCCGCCTTCAAGAAGGCAGTCATCGCGTCTTTCTCTTCGACAGGCGACGTGAGCGCGCTCGAACGCTGCAGCACGGAGCCGGCAGAGAAGGCTTTCGGTGGCAACATGGGTTCGACGATGACGATGCGGCCCTTCTTGGCGGCGCGGTTGACGCGGTCTTCATCGGGGCGCGGATCGGAGGACTTTTTCTCATCGACGAGGGCGATCTTGCGGCCATCGGGAAGTTCGAGACCGGCATTGCCGGAAACCGCGGCCTTCAGGCCGGGAAATGCGAGCGAGGCCTGATGGATCGAGCCCGCCGGCGAATTGGTCAGCACCATGCGCCATTGGTCGGCGCCGTCGAAACCGGTCAGAAGGTCGGAGAGATCGCCATGGGCGGGGGCGGTCGGAAAGATCAGCCAGCAGGCGAGGCCGAAGACGGCCGGGGAAGTCCATCCATTCAGTCCGGACGAGGACTTGCGACGCAAAACACGCTTCGAACGCAAAACCTTAAACTCCACAGGGCAACAAGAACCCGATGAAGATCAATCATTAACCTTGATGAGCGGTTAACGCCGGTTGCAGAAACGCCCCACAACCGGCCTGATTTCAGCACATTCACATAAATGTCAGCGTCGATAAGCGTCAGATGATGACATGCGATCCCAGTTCCACCACGCGGTTGGCCGGCAGGTGGAAGTAATCGGAAGGATCGGTTGCGGTATTGGCCATCGCGATGAACAACCGGTCCTGCCACATGGGCATGCCGGATTCGGCATCCGGGACCAGCTTGCGGCGGCCGAGATAGAAGGAGGTCGACATGATGTCGAACTTGAAGCCGGTCTTGCGCAGATAGGCGAGCGCCTGCGAGACGTTATGCGACTGCATGAAACCGAAGCGCAGTTCGATCAGCGTGAAGCGATCCGACAGCTTTTCGATCTTGAACCGCTCCTCGAGCGAGACGCGCGGCTTGTTGACCGTGATGATCGTCAGGACGACGTTCTTTTCGTGCAGGACGTGGTTGTGCTTGATGTTATGCAGCAGCGCGGCGGGCGCCGTCTCCGGATCGCTGGTCAGGAAGATCGCGACCCCGGGCACCGAGACCGGCGCGTGATCGCTCTTCTTTTCGACCATCGGAATGAAGGTTTCGAGCGGCACGTCGATGCGACGGGTCTTTTCGAAGAGGATGGCGGTGCCGCGTTTCCAGGTCCACATGACAATGGTGAAGATGATCGCCATCATGACAGGCACCCAGCCGCCGTCATGGATCTTCAAAAGGTTGGCGCCAAGGAAGATCAGTTCCAGTGCAAGCAGCGGCGCCAGCACGGCAATCGCGAAGGCCTGCGGCCACTTCCACTTCACCCGCACGAATTCGAATGCCATCAGCGTGGTGACGACCATCGCGCCGGTCACCGAGATGCCATAGGCCGTGGCGAGCGAATCCGAGCTTTCAAAGCCGAGGACCAGAGCAATCACGCCGACCAGAAGCAGCGTATTGACCGACGGCAGGAAGATCTGCCCCGTATTGGTCTCGGAAGTGAACTGAATCTGCATGCGCGGCAGGTAACCGAGATGGATGCCCTGGCGGACCAGTGAAAAGGCGCCGGTGATCACCGCCTGGCTGGCAATGATGGTGGCAGCGGTCGCAAGAATGACGACCGGCAGCAGCGCCCATTGCGGGAACATCAGGTAGAACGGATCGGACATCGCCTCCGGATGTTTCAGCACCAGCGCGCCCTGCCCCAGATAGTTCAGGGTCAGTGCCGGAAAGACGAGCGTGAACCAGGCCCACTGGATCGGCCGGCGACCGAAATGGCCAAGGTCCGCATAGAGCGCTTCGGCGCCGGTGACCGTCAGGAAGACGGCGCCGAGAACCACGATGCCGACGAAGCTCTCGTTCAGCATGAATTCGACCGCATAGAGCGGATTGAAGGACGCCAGGATGCTGTAGTCGTCGGAGATATGCGCGATGCCGCCCGCACCGAGGACGAGGAACCAGACGGCGGTTATCGGACCGAAGAAGCGCGATACGAGACCGGTTCCCTTCGACTGGATGGCGAACAGACCGATCAGGATGCCGACCGAGATCGGCAGCACGGCGCGGCTCATCGAAGGCGCAACCAGTTTCAGGCCTTCGACGGCGGACAGGACCGACAGCGCCGGGGTGATCATGGCGTCGCCGAGGAAAAGCGCCGCGCCGATCAGGCCGAGCAGCATCAGCAGCGCCCGGTGGCCGTTGGCCGATTTGGTCAGAAGCGCAAGGAGGGAAAGCGTGCCGCCTTCGCCGTCGTTGTCGGCGCGCAGCAGAAAGAGCACGTATTTGAACGTGACGATGATCGTCAGCGTCCAGATCATCAGCGAGATGAGGCCGATGACTTCGAGTTCGGTGACGCCATCGTGGGCGATCGGCTTCAAGGCCTCGCGAAAGGCATAAAGCGGGCTCGTGCCGATGTCGCCGTAGACGACGCCGACAGAGCCGAGTGCCAGCGCGAAAAGGCCTTGGACCTTCGTTTTCTCGGCAGCGAGATGTTCAGCGGGATGACCCATGGGATGTCCGGCTTAAAGCCAGCCTTTCCAGCGAAAGAAGAAAAAGGGGATGATGGCGGACATAAGCATCGCGAGGATCGCGAGCGGATATCCGAGATGCCAGGCAAGTTCCGGCATGAATTGAAAGTTCATGCCGTAGACGGAGGCGACGAGCGTCGGCGGCAAGAACACAACCGACGCGATCGAGAATATCTTGATGATTGCGTTCTGCTCGACATTGATGAGACCCAGCGAAGCGTCGAGAAGGAAGGCGATGTTGCCGGCAATGTAGGATGCATGTTCAGACAGTGAATCGACATCCCGTGCCACGGTGCGACAGAGGCTGTCGTCGCTCTTGTCCTGGCTGATCAATGGCACGTTCATCAGAAAGGTCAACAGCCGGGCAAGCGAGCCCAGGCTGTCGCGCACCTTGCTGATCAGCCGGTGGTATTCGGCGATATCGGCAAGCTTGGCTTCCAGAAATTGCGGCGGACGGCGCTTGCCGCGGTCGCGAAAGATGTCCGTCGATAGAGTATCGACGCGATCGACCGTCTGCTCGAGAATTTCGGCAGTGCGATCGGCGATGGTTTCGAGAAGTTTTGCCAGCAAGGTCGCGCCGTCGCGCGCGCTTTCCGGGAAACGGCCGAACCCGGCGATGAACAGCTGGAAGCTTTTGGGCTCCGCGTAGCGCACGGTGATCAACCGGTTGCCGGCCAGAATGAAGGCAACGTCGGTAAGCTGGGGATCCTTGCCGTCGGCTCGCCAGACGAGCGATGCCGTCATGAAGACCGAATCCCTCTCGATATAAAGGCGGCTCGAGGGTTCAATGTCCTTCAGGTCGTCGCGGGTCGGAACCTGAATCCCGACGAGGCTTTCGACATAGGCATCCTCCTGCGGCGTGGGGCCGATCAGGTCGATCCAGACGGTATCATCGGGAAGCTGTCGCAGCGCCTCGGCCGGCGCAAGCGTCTTCATCGTGCCATTGGCGCTATAGGCATTGATCAATCGTGGTCTCCGGCCGAAAGTCGTCGGCCTTGAACGAGAAGCGGGCTTGCCGGTTCCCGAGTTCCGGGACCGCCAGCCGGCCCCGGCGGGACGGGCGTATAGAGACAGCCATAGTCAAAATCAAGAGCCGTATAAGTCTCGCAGTGGGCGCCGCAACATGACTCCGGCGCATCAGATGTTCAAGAGGCCTTCGGCAGCAAGACGATCGCGACCGACTTCAAAGCCTTGGCCGAATACACCCGGGAACCTGCCTCCCCATCGACGACAGGGAGGTATTCCAAAATGCCGCGGCATATTTATTCGAACTCTTATTCGAAAACGATCGCCGGAGCCTGTCGAGGGGTGAGACCGCCGAGCTCGGCCCAGACCTTTGCGGCGATCTCGCGGTAGATCTTCGCCGAGGCTCCCTCAGGATCGGAGGCGACGACCGGGGTGCCGGCATCGGAGCGCTCGCGTATGTCGATCGTCAGCGGAACCTCGCCGAGGAACGGCACGCCGATGCGCTCCGCCTCGCTTCGGGCGCCGCCGTGACCGAAGATGTCGTAACGCTTGCCGGTATCGGGAGCGAGGAAATAGCTCATGTTCTCGACGATGCCGAGCAGTGGCACCTCGACCTTGCGGAACATGGCGATGCCCTTGCGGGCATCGAGGAGCGCCAGGTCCTGCGGCGTCGAAACGATCACCGCACCGGCGAGCGGCACCTGCTGCGCCATGGTGAGCTGTACGTCGCCGGTGCCCGGCGGCATATCGACGACGAGCACGTCCAGGTCGCCCCAGGCAACTTCCCGCAGCATCTGCAGCAGCGCCGACTGGACCATCGGCCCGCGCCAGATCATCGCCGTCTCCTCATCGACGAGGAAGCCCATCGACATGGCCTTCAGCCCGTAATTCTCCATCGGCTTGATGATGCGGTTTTCGATCTGCTGCGGGCGGCCGGTGATCTTCAGGAGGCGCGGCACGGAGGGGCCGTAGATATCGGCATCGAGGATGCCGACGCGCAGACCGTTCGCCTGCAGGCCGAGCGCGAGATTGACGGCCGTCGTCGATTTGCCGACGCCGCCCTTGCCGGAGGCCACCGCGATGATGGCGCCAACACCCGGCACGCCGGATTTCTCTCGCTGAGGCTGCTGCTGGCCCGGTTGCTGGCCTTGGGGCGGATGGCTGTGACCATGGGCGTGCCCATCGGAATGGGAATGGGAATGCGAATGCGAATGGGCGGCCGGAGCGGCGGGTTGGGGACGCGGCGGCGGCGCGGAGCCGGCCTTACGGTCCGCCGTCAGCGTCACCAATGCGCCCTTGACGCCCGGCATCGCCTTGACGGTGCGTTCGGCCGCCATGCGCAGCGGCTCCAGTTCGTTCGCCCGCGAGGCCGGAACGGTGATCGAGAAATAAACCTTGCTATCGGAGATGAAGACGTCCGAGACCATGCCGCGCGAGACGATATCGCCTTCCAGGTCCGGTCCGCGCACCTTGGCGAGAACCGCCAGTACTTCTTCTTTCGTCACGTCGGCCATGATGTCAAAACTCCCGAATGCCTGATGCGATACCGATCCCTCAAACGGGATGCCGCGTTCGCAGATATATAGGAGTTCGGCATTGCCCGGAGCAAGCAGGATAAACCGCCGTTCCATCCGCAGCCATATGGCGCTGATCGAACGGCGGCTTTTCTTGTTACGCCTCTTGGGGCGCTTCCAGTCCCCTCTGGACCTGCCCCTAGAGAAGCACGAAACGTGCCAGACGGGAAGATACTTCCAGTTGATGAGCTTTTTCAATCACTTCCGGCCAAATATCCTGCTGCGGCGCAGCATCCTCTGGCGTCAGCCACATTCAGAGGCGATCAAGGCTTGAGCACTGGTGAAATCTTGTGCATCGCAGCATGAAAATTGGTTATTTGATCAAACCGATCCGAAGCGCCTTGGCGACCGCCTGGGTACGGTTGACGGTATCAAGCTTCTTGGCAGCACGGTTCAGGTAGTGATTGACCGTATGTTCGGAGAGGCCGAGGATCTCGGCAATCTCGGCGCTGGTCTTGCCGGCGGCCGTCCAGTTAAGACAGTCGACCTCACGATCGGTCAGCATGTCGGTGGTGCGCACATCGAGGTTGCGGATTTCCGCCAGCCGCTCGAAGACGTGGATGGAGAGATACATCAACTCCATCATCTGCTGGTGCGTGAAGAGCAAGCCGTCGCCCGAGAAGGAAACAGCGCCCCGGCCGCCGGACATGTCATGGACCGGGAAATAAGCCCCCGGACAAGACCGAATCTTCCAAAGACGGCGCGGACGGCCGGCCCTTGCCGTTCAGGCGGCACGGTGTCCAGATCGAAGGTGAATGGGATCGTCGATGCGCGCAGCCGTCGCAGCACCGGGCTCGTCTGCATCATGCCTTCGCGGTCGAAAAGGGAAATCAACTCGGCCGGCCAGCTGGTAATCACCGTATTGCTGGACAATTCGAGCGACGTGGCGTGTGGCAGGTTGAGGACCATGAACGCGCGGCAACCGTAGTGCTCGGTCATCCGCTTCATGAACCGGAACACATCGAACTGGGTCTTGAGATCGGCGATTTCTCCGACGCCTCCACCCGGAGCCCGAGGCTCCTCTGCTTTCTCCGTATTGGCCATCACTTGCTTCTCTGTTCGCTCGGATGTGTCGAGCGATTCCTGCATTTCCCATACATCCGCCCAATCCGATCCCTTGATATTCGCACGAGCCGCCTCCGACCCGTGTAGCGTCGAGGGCCTTCCGTATTGCCCAGCTATATTAACGCATAACGTGTCCGCACTCCGGAGGCCGCTATTTCAGATTTAATTGGATGCTAATTTCGTAGCTATTATCAATTCCGATAATGATGACACTCACTATCCACTTCGAACAATGATGACATTCACTCGCATTTGTAAACCTTTTGCATGCTTCCCGCCGTTTGTCGGAAGATAATTGTTGGGGATCAAATCACCGACGGCGGGAGTTTGCCGACTCTCTTCCATCGATGATACTAATCGATCCCCTCGGGATGCAATTGGAGATTTCACGTGGCGACCACATACACTTTCGAAGGCAGTGTCCTTTCCTCCTCCCTCTGCGAACTTGGAGAAGGCCCCTCCTTCGAGTCGGAGACGGAAACGCTCTGGTGGTTCGATATCCTCGGCAAGGGACTGCACGAGCTGCATCTGCCCACCGGGCGCGAAATCGTCCACACGTTGCCGGTGATGGGGAGCGCGCTTGCCTCGATCGACGCCGCGCGGCAGCTGGTGGCGAGCGATAAGGGGCTTTTCATTCGGGACCGAGCCACCGGCGAGCTTTCCTCTATCGCGAACTGGAGCCGGAAAAGCCCGGCAATCGCTCGAATGACGGACGGATGCATCCTTCCGGCAGCTTCTGGATCGGAACGATGGGCCGCAAGGCTGAAGACGGTGCCGGCGCGATCTACCATGTCGCCCAGGGCGGGATCACGAAACTCTTCGATCGCATCAGCATTTCCAACTCCATCTGCTTCTCGCCGGACGGGGCGATCGGCTACTATACCGACACCCGCGCCAACCGGCTGATGCGCGTATCCCTCGACCCGGCGACAGGCTTGCCGAACGGCGAGGCGAAGGTCCTGGTCGATGAGAACGGCAAGCCGGGCGGTATCGACGGCTCGATCTGCGCCAGCGACGGAACAATCTGGAACGCCCGGTGGGGCGAGGGCGCCGTCGATCATTATTCGAAGGATGGACAACATTTATCACGTCACCTGGTGCCGGCGCGGCGCACCACCTGCCCTGTCTTCATTGGTAAAGACCGTCTGGCCGTAACATCCTCCTTCGAGGGACTGGACGAAGCCGGCCGCGCCGCGGATCCGCTTGCTGGCGCCCTATTCGAGATCGCGGTCTCGATACAATGCGATCCCGAGCCGGCTTACCGCCTATAAAAAATGCAATAGCCGTCCCGAACTGGTAAAGCCGCAAAAAGTTCCCGCCACATCGCCTAAAATTTCAGCAATCTTCTCCGGAACCAATCTTCCCTCACAACATTCCCCTCTCGAACCGGCGCGGTCGATCGCTCCTTCAGCAAGGACCGCGCGGTCAGAGATAAATGAGCAGAGGAAGGTAGGTTTGATATGAAGAAGACCATTAGCACCATGGCAGCCGTAGTTCTTCTGGCGTCCACCGCCATTGCACCGGCGTTGGCCCAGACTCAGCCGGCCTCCCCGGCTCCGGTAGCCCCTGCCGCTCCGTCGGCTCCGGCTGCAAAGCCGGCTGACAGTGCTGCAACACCCGCTCCGAAGACTGGCACCGATACGGCCGCAGCTTCCGGCAGCTACCTCACCGAACAGGCTGAAAACCAGATCAGCGCCAACGACTATATCGGCAAGGCAGTCTACAACGCGGAAGACAAGAGCATCGGCGAAGTCAACGACATCATTCTCGAAGAAAACGGCGGCATCGTAGCAGCCGTGATCGGTGTCGGCGGCTTCCTCGGCATCGGCGAGAAGGAAGTCGCAGTGCCGATGGACAAGATCACCATGACGCGTGATGCCGAAAACAAGAACGAAGTTCGGCTGACCACCACGGAAACGGCGGAGGCCCTTCAGTCCGCTCCGGAGTTCAAGACCCTGGCTGACAAGCAGGCAGAAACCGACCGGACGACCACCTCCTCCACGGGCACCATGCCTGCAGGCGGCGGCGCCACTAACCCGTCGACGACCCCGGCTGCCCCGAGCAAATAACGGCTCGATCAGTCAAGCGTCCGGAACGGGTGACACGTCGTCACCACGAAAAAGGGGCGGTACCGCAGGTGCCGCCCCTCTTTCTGGATTATGCCCAAAACTCGCCTTAGAGGATCAGGTCCGTTCGATCGTCATGAAATCGCGATAGTGTTCCTGGAGGTAGCGAAGCGTCGCGTTGCTGTCAGCCGGTCTGCCATAATAATAGCCCTGCCCCATCGCACAGCCGAGTTCGCTGAGCTTGTCCGCATCGGCTTTTTCCTCGATGCCTTCTGCGACCACCGCCAGATTGAGGCCGTCGCACATGGCGATGATCGCCTTGACGATATGTTCCGAGGCCCGGTCCGTGGTGATACGCGACACGAATGCACGGTCGATCTTCACCTTGTCGAACGTGAAGTCGCGGAGGCGCCCAAGACTCGACTGGCCGGTGCCGAAGTCGTCGAGCGAGATACGCACGCCCTGCTGGCGCAGGTCGGTGATAATGCGTTGCGCCGTATCGGCCGAGGTCATTACCGCCGTTTCGGTAATTTCCAGCTCCAGCCGATAGGGATCGAGGCCAACCCGCGCAAGTGTCGCGAGGATGGTCTCGGTCGTGCCAGGGTCCATCAGCTGCGCGGAAGAAAGGTTGAAAGAGAGGAAAAGCTCACGCGGCCACGAGAGCGCGGCCTCCGCAGCCTTGCGCAGTAACGTTTCAGAAAGCGCGTCAATAAAACCGCGCTCCTCGGCAAGGGCACAAAAACCGCGGGCGAGACGAAGCCGAGATCCGCGTCGATCCAGCGAGCGAGCGCCTCGAAACCGACCACCCCACCATCGCGGATACGCACGATCGGCTGAAAGTGGACATCCACGGCATCGGCGATAATGGCGTTGCGGAGCGCCTGTTCGAGCTGCGTCGCCCGCTTCATCTCCTGGGCAATTTCGCGTGAATAGACGGTGATCTGGCCGCGGCCGCGGCGTTTCGAGCGGTAAAGCGCGGTTTCGGCGCTTTTCAGCAGCTCCTCGAAATCCTCGCCGGCGAAGGGATAGATCGCAAAGCCGAAAGAGGCGGAAAGGCGAACGTTGCGGTCGCCGAGATCATAGGGCGCGGACAGGACATCCTTGATCATCTGGCCGATACGCTCAGCGCCGGTGCGCTCGAAAACCAGGGGCAGGATGAAGGCGAATTCGTCCCCGTCGTGACGGGTCACGGTCGCACCGTCCGGAATGCAGGCCTTCAGCCGATGGGCGACCTGGCAAAGGATCTCGTCGCCCGCTTCGGCGCCGAACAGATCGTTGATCGGCTTGAAACCGTCGAGATTGGCAATACAGATGGTAAAGGGTGCGGGATCCTGGGCTCGCTCGGCGGCCAGCAGGCGCACCTTGTCACGCAGGCGGTAGCGATTTCCGAGACCCGTCAGGGCGTCACTATAGGCCATTGCTTGCAGTTCATTTTGACTGACCTGCGGCAATGGGGTTCCCGCCGACTTCATGAATAATCCCGTTACGCTCCACTGACGGGCGAAGGATGCGGGAAAAGATTAAAAAATGATGGCCTGAGCTTAACTTACATGAACAGATTGATTAATCGGTTAAGCATACGACTGCCTTGCGGGCACTCCAAGAAACGTATGGAAGACCGCCTCAAGCGCCTCCGGGCTGATCGGCTTCAGGATCACGTCGTTCATGCCGGAGGCGAAGCATTGATCCCGGTCATGCTCGAAAGCCTGCGGAAGGACGCCGATGATCGGAATGGAGTTGTCGATCGTCTCCAGATTGCGGATACGCACGCTTGCTTCGAAACCGCTGAGCTTGGGAAGGGTGATGTCCATCAGAATCAGCCTCGGCGAATGCTCCTGCCAGAGCCGGACCGCCTCTTCGCCGTCGGTGGCGATCGTATATCGATAACCGAAACCTTCCAGGATCTGCGAAAAGACGATCTGGTTTACCTCGTTATCCTCGGCAACCAGAATATCGATGCCGGCGCTTTCGCCGGCCGACGGGGCGATCCGCCAATCCTTTTCGCCGTCGGTTTCAACGGCGGCAGGCTGGTGGAACCGGCGAACGACGCCGGCCGCCAATTCCCGCTTCACCCGGAGCCCGTCGATCGCCAAGGCGGCAATGCCGTGCCGCGCGACGATTTCAAGGCAGTCCTTATCCGCCAGGGTATCGACGACGACGAGATCGACTGCGATCCCGGCTTCTCTTGCAAGCTGCAGGAAGAGTTCCAGCTCCTCGCTACCCGAGACCGATGACGTGTCAAATCCCAGATCGGCGAGAATCTCCAGTGCCTCCGCGCTCGTCCGCGGATCGGAGGAGGCGACGAGGACCTTGCGATCGGAGAGATCGTCCGTGTTCGGCACGACCGTGGCCTGCGAGGGTACGCCACGCTCATGCCGGGCCAGGGACGTAGCGATCAATCCGCCCCGGCTCATGCGCGGCGTCACCTGCTCGCCGTCCTCGGCTGCGACCAGCCCGGTAATGTCTTCCATGGCGGTGACGAGGTAATAACGACCCGGTTTTCCGATGCGGTATTTGTTGGCGATGATGACGACCTGCGAGCCGTCCGGCCGGGTGACCAGTTCGGTCATCTGCTCGGGCTCACCAAAATCGAGGACGCCGCGATTGATGGGGTCGAGGCGCTGTTCCACTTGCGGTGGATGGATGTCGGATCCCTTGTGACCGAGAATTGCTTCCGTCGGGAGATCGAGGAAGCGCGACGCCATCTTGTTGACGGCGACGAAGGTCAGATTGCTGTCCTTGACGGTGATCGGAAACGGCAGGTTGTCGAGCACCTCCTCGGTGATCTGCACCCGCTCCATATCGGCGCGCCACTGTTCCTCGCGCTTCTTGTGGTCGGAGATGTCCCGGACGATGCAGACGCCATAACCGGAAGACAGGCGGCGCTTGGTGAAACTCAGCCAGCGATCCGTGCCACGTCGCTCCTGCGACTCGGCCCGTTCCTTCCACAGAGTGGCAATCTGTTCGGCGACCCAATCCTCGCGGCTCAGCATGCGGCGCGGACCGGAGGCGTCGGTCAGGAAGCGTCCGCCGCCGTCATACACGGCTCCGAGGAAATCGCGGAGACGTGTGCCCGGCACGAGATAACTTTTGGGGACCGGCAGGAGGGTCAGCAATTGCTGGCTCGCAAAGACGATCAGGTCGTTCTTGTCATAGACAAAGACGCCTCCCGAAATGCCCTCGGAGATCACTTCGAGCATGACAGCTTGAATGTTTGCGTCCGCCGACGCCAAATCATTCATAGGATGAAACTCCCCGTATGCTTTTTCGAACCGGAATAAAGACCGGACCGTAATGCCGATATTCGCCTCTCGGCGTTATTCCTTCTAGTTTTCGTCTGGTCGGCGCGGGAACATGCTGGCTCCAAGTCCTCAACGAATAATCGGGGCTCGTATGACGGTGCCCAGCTGGCCGCCATTCCGGTCATTCGCGGGAAGCTGGCGCTTCCCCGGTTTCATCCAAGTTCAATACCGGACAAATTATCGCCTTTATCTTAAAGTCGGATTAATGAACGGCCGTGCATCAACCCTGGATGCCCTTTCGGGTTGGGAAAGGTATGCATCCGGGCTTTCCTTCCGGCAGCGAATCCGGGAAAATAGCTCATGTCCGTCAAACAGCTGCCCGAAACCCTGATCAACCAGATCGCCGCCGGCGAGGTCATCGAAAGACCCGCCAGCGCGGCGAAAGAACTGATCGAAAACGCCATCGATGCCGGCGCGACCCGCATCGAGATCGCCACCGCCGCCGGCGGCAAAAGCCTGATCCGCATCACCGACAATGGTTCCGGCATGGATGCGGCCGATCTCGACCTTGCGGTTCGGCGGCATTGCACCTCGAAGATCTCCGAAACTCTCGACGACATCCGCACGCTCGGTTTCCGCGGCGAGGCCCTGCCCTCGATCGGCTCCGTGGCGAAACTCACCATCACCAGCCGTCGGAACGGTCATTCAGAGGGATCGCAGGTAGCGGTCGTCGGCGGCAAGATGTCGGGCGTGAAGCCGGCGCCCGCCAATACCGGCACGGTGGTCGAGGTGCGCGACATCTTCTTCGCGACGCCGGCGCGGCTGAAATTCCTGAAGACCGAGAAGGCCGAGGCCGGTGCGATCACCGAAGTCGTCAAGCGCATGGCGATCGCCTTCCCGCAGATCCGCTTCGTGCTGTCGGGCTCCGACCGCACGACGCTCGAATTCCCGGCGACAGGCGACGACCATCTCGCCCGCATGGCCCAGATCCTCGGCGCCGATTTCCGCGACAATGCGATCGAGATCGACGCGATGCGCGAGGATGTCGGGCTTTCCGGCTTTGTCGGCGTACCGACCTTCCATCGCGGCAACTCGGCGCATCAATATGCCTTCGTGAACGGCCGGCCGGTGCAGGACAAGCTGATCCTCTCGGCTCTGCGCGGCGCCTATGCGGAAAGCATACCCTCCGGCCGTTATCCGGTCGCGGTCCTGTCGATCAGGCTCGATCCGGCGCTGGTGGATGTCAACGTGCATCCGGCCAAGTCCGACGTGCGTTTCCGCGATCCCGGCCTGGTGCGCGGGCTCATCGTCGGGGCAATCCGCGAGGCTCTGCACCGTGAAGGCGACCGGGCCGCGACGACCGGGACAGCCGGCATGATGCGCGCCTTCCGCCCCGGCTTCCAGCCGGCGCAGGCGGCATCGCGTACCCCGTGGGCGGCGACGGCCTCGCCTTTCCGGCCGCTCTATCCGCAGCCCGCCAACGACTTTGCCGAGCAGGTGCAATCCGGTTTCGACGTGGTGACAATGCCGGCCGCGCGCGCCGATACGGTCATCGCGGAACCCTCCCCAAGGACCGCCGGCGAAGATGCCCCGCGCTATCGTCTCGGCGCCGCACGCGCGCAGGTTCACGAGAATTATATCGTCGCGCAGACAGAGGACGGTCTGGTCATCGTCGATCAGCATGCGGCCCATGAGCGGCTGGTGTTCGAGGCGATGCGCAAGGCGCTCGACAACAAGCGGCTGGCAAGCCAGGTGCTCCTGATCCCGGAGATCATCGACCTGCCGGAAGAGGATTGCGACCGGCTGATGGCGAATGCGACGGAACTCGACCGGCTGGGGCTGGCGATCGAACGGTTCGGCCCCGGCGCTGTCGCCGTGCGAGAAACGCCTGCCATGCTCGGCGAAGTCGATGCAGCCTCGATGGTCCGCGATCTGGCCGACGAGATCGCCGAATGGAACACCGCCGGGGGACTGCGCGGCAAGCTGGAATATGTCGCCGCCACCATGGCCTGTCACGGTTCGGTGCGTTCCGGCCGACGGTTGCGGCCGGAGGAGATGAACGCGCTCCTGCGGGAAATGGAAGCCACGCCCGGCTCCGGCACCTGCAACCACGGCCGGCCAACCTATATTGAGCTCAAGCTTTCCGACATCGAGCGGCTCTTCGGCCGAAGCTGAAAAAGCTGGCAATTCAGGCATAATCGGGTTAGAGCAGGCGCCATGTTTTTCCGCAGGAGACGACAGATGAACCGGTTCGAGGGAAGCGGATTCCGCGAAGCGAAAATCCGCTATCTCGACGGCGACTACCAGATCCTGACCGCCGGCTCCTATGTCGTCTGCGCCATGACCGGTGTGCAGATCCCGATCGACGAGCCTGCGCTACTGGAGCGTCGTCCGACAGGAACCCTATGTCGATTGCGCCTCCTCGCTCGAGGCCGACAAGCGTGCCGGCGTGCTGCCGAACCAGAGCCGCGGCTAGGCCTTCGCCGCATTTCCTTCGCGCCCAGCATTTCCTTCACGCCCAGCGTTTCCTTCACGGATGCGCCGTTCCCGGAAATTGGCGATCGCGGTGTCGATGATCTTGCCCGGCGCTTGCGGATCGTCGAACGCCATGTCCACCTCGACCACGTTCGCCTTTTCCGCCAGGCTCCTCCATGCGTCCGTGATGACCCTGCAGCCGGACGGCATCCTTGGCGGTGGTGACAAGCACCAGATTATCCTTGGCGGCGTCGTCCAACAGGTCCGAGATCTCGTCCTCGCTGAAATAATGGTGATCCGGAAAGCCGCGTTTTTCCACGATCAGCCCTCCGACCTCCCTGACAGTGCGGTAGAATTTCTCCGGATCGGCGATACCGGCGAAGGCGAATAGCGCCTTGCCCGCGACTTCCCGGTTTTCCCTCGGCTTCAGCGCCGCGACGTAGATCTGCTTGCCGGCACGGGCCGCCTGACGCACCAATTTGTCAGCGGCTTCACCGTTTCCGACTTTGAGGATCGCCGAGAGCTGGCGCATCTGCTCGGAGAGCGGCGCCCTGACCGGCCCGCCGGGCACAAGATGCCCGTTACCGATACCGCGCACGGTGTCGATGACGACAAGCGCGAAGTCCAGCGCCAGGCGGGCGCTCTGGAAACCGTCATCCATGATGATCAGGTCGGCGCCTTCCGCGACCAGCCTGTGAGCGCCATCGACGCGGGTGCGGGAAATCACCGTCAGGGTCTCGCGGCAGAGCAGCAGCGCCTCGTCGCCCACCGCCTCGGCGCGGTGATGCTCGGGATCCACCACCGTCGTCATGTCGAGCGAGCCTCCGTAACCGCGACTGAGGAAACCCGGATTCAGGCCCTTCTCCTTGGCGGCGCGGGCAAGCGTGATCGCGGTCGGCGTCTTGCCGGCGCCGCCAACAGTGAAATTGCCGATGCAGATCACCGGCACGGAGACGCTGGCGCGCCTGGCCTTCGCCATGCGGCGACCGGCGATCCGGCCATAGAGAAACGAAATGGGGCAAGCCCCAGGCACGCCAATCCGCTTTCGTCCACCAGAATGGCGGTGCTTCCGATACCATACCTAAACTCCGGCTGATCCGTTCTGAAACGGCCCGCGAAGAAAATGGGAGTTTTTGAAAAAGGCAAGTCTTTGAAACCAAAGCGCGGTTCAGGCACGAAGCTTTTCCGGCAAGAGATCCAGAAGCGCGGTAATATCGTCGAGGCAGATATCCGCCGAGGCCGACAGCGTTTCGCGCGAACCGGTGCCGGTCAAGACCGCGACCTTCAGGCCGACGCCGGCGCTCGCGCCCATATGCATGTCGTGATTGTTGTCCCCGACCATGGCGACTTGCGCCGGGTCAAGCCCGGTGGCGCGGCAGAAACCGAGCACCATGCCGGGCTCCGGCTTCGCTCCATGACCGCTGTCGTAGCCGGCGATGAAATCCACATGATCGATGATGCCGAAGCGGATGGCGGTCTGGCGGATCGCCTGCTCGTTGTCGCTCGAAGCAATGCCGAGTTTGAGGCCTCGCGCCTTGAGCCTGGCGAACAGCGCGGCCAGATCGGTGACGGCCACGGAAAACTCCGCGGAGCGGATGAAGAGTTCATCGAGCAACCGGGTGAGTTCGGCGACCTCGATCGGCGAACCGGCGGCGACGAAACCGGCGGCGATCTCGGCGGCATTGCCGGCCGCCAGCAGGCTGTCCGGCCGGGTATGGCCGGAGACGGTATCCATGCCGCCGGAAAACAGGAGCTGCGGTTCGAGTTCGGCATTGCCGGCCGAGGCGATCCGGGCCGCCTCGCGGTTCACCGGTCCCCAGCTTTCGTCATAGAGCAAAAGCGTGCCGTCCTTATCGAACAGGATGCCGGCGATGCCTGCCAGGTTTTCCGGGGCGAACTTTTCCGCGCTCATCGGCCCGCGGCCGCTTTCGGCTGCAGCCTTGCGCTCACCGTCAACGGATTGACGTAGGGTTCCAGCGCCTTGACCGTCTTCGACAGCGCACCACGCATCTCTTCCATCGCGTCATGGCCGGAATCGATCATCTTCACGCGGGCGAGGTCGTTGATCATCAGGTAGTGGACGGCCTTGGCCAGCATCTCGACATCCTTGACGATGCGGGCGGCGCCCTTGCGCACAAGATGCTGATAGGCGTCGCGGAAATTCTGCACATGCGGGCCGGAGAGCACCGCACAGCCGAGCATGGCCGGTTCCAGCGGGTTCTGTCCGCCCTCGTTGGTCAGCGACCTGCCGACGAAGGCGATCTCGGTCAAACGCAGGTAAAGCCCCATTTCGCCGATGGTGTCACCCAGGAACACATCCGTCTCCGGCGTGACCACATCGTTGCGCGAGCGGCGCGCCACGGTCAGGCCCGCTTCCTTCAGCATCTCTTCGACCGCGTCGGCGCGATCCGGGTGGCGTGGCACGAGGATGGTCAGCTGACCGTTCTTCGCTTTCAGCGCCTTGTGTACGGTCGCCGCCGCCTTTTCCTCGCCATCGAAGGTCGAGATTGCCGCCCAGGTCTGGCGGCTGCCGATTTGCTTGCGGTAACCTGCGAGCACCGCCTCGTCGCAGGGCGGCGGATCGGTATCGCTCTTCAGGTTCCCGGACGTGATGACAGGCCAGGCGCCGAGATCGCGGAAGCGCTCGGCATCCAGATCCGACTGGGCAATGACCAAGGCCATCTTGCCGAAAATCGCTTCGGCGATCGAACTGCGGTTGCGCCAGCGATCGAAGGAACGGTCGGAGATACGGGCATTGACACGGATCTGCGGAATGCGGCGGCGGGCGAGTTCGGCGATCGTGGTCGGCCAGATTTCGGATTCCGCCGTGATGCAGGCGTCCGGCTTCCAGTAGGCGATAAAACGCTTGATCGGGAACTTCAGGTCGAGCGGCACATATTGGTGGATCACCTCGTCGGCCAGCCGTGATCGAACGAGATTGGCGGAGGTGACGGTGCCGGTCGTCAGTAGAACGTGGACCTCGCGGCGCCGCAGTTCGCGGATCATCGGCATGATGGCAATGGTTTCGCCGACGCTTGCCGCATGCACCCAGATGAGCGGACCGCGGGGGCGGGCAAGGCTCGCATAACCAAGCCGTTCCAGCTTGCGGGTCCTGTCTTCCTTGCCCTTCATGGAGCGATAGGCAAGGTAAGGGCCGACTAACGGATAAAGGGCAACACCGGCCGCCCGGTAACCAGCAAGGGCCATGCGCGCAGAAACCTTGCTCACCGCATTTGCTCCCGATGCATGATGGCCGCCATCAATCTGATAGACCCTCCGATTGCTCATCCGTAGCCCAGTTTTTTGTGTTTTACAAATGCGTCAAAAAGGGTCCTCGGGATCGATACCAAGTGAGGAGGACCGGCATTGCGAGCATATCTTAAAACGCGAGGCTTATCTCAAGCCGACTTAGTATCAGGATCGAGCAAGCGATGCATATGGACGATGAAATAACGCATGTGGGCATTATCGACCGTCTGCTGGGCCTTTCCCCGCCAGGCGATCAGGGCGCTGGCGTAATCGGGATAGATGCCGACGATATCGAGGGCCGAAAGGTCCTTGAATTGAAGCCCTTCCAGGCTCTGCAGTTCGCCGCCGAAGACCAAGTGCAGGAGTTGTTTCTTGTCGCCCGTTTCCGTCATTGTCCGATATCCGTCCGTTCCAGCTCCCCGCTCTTCCTGTGCTGCATTCCTCGTCAAAGGTCAACCCGGAGCGAGCCCGACAAGCTGGGGCAAAAGGCTTCGCAGGGCATGTTCGGCACCGGCGACCAGCATTTCGTGGCTGACGCTCTCGCGGTTGTAGACCAGCCGATTGCCGGCAAGATCGGCAAGCCGACCGCCTGCCCGCTCGAGGATGAGGTCGGCAGCCGCCAGATCCCAATCGTGGGAGGCGCGCTTGACGACCGTGCCGTCGATACTGCCGTCGGCGATCATGGCGAGCCGGTAGGCGAGCGACGGAACATGCCGCACCCGGCGGACCTCGTCGCGAAAGCCTGCCTCGAATTTCTTCACGAGGTTCTCGTCAGCTGCAATCACCAACTCGTTATTGGCGCGGCCGGCAGTGACCGAAATCGGCTGGCCGTTCTTCAGCGCCGGTCCGTCCTTCACGGCACAGAATTCCTCGCCGAGCGCCGGCGCTACCAGGACACCGGCGACTGGCTGGCCACGATGCACGACGGCGACCGAGACGCACCAGGTCTTCTCGCCGTTGATGAAGGCGCGGGTGCCATCGATCGGATCGACGACGAACAACGTCTCGCGGCCAAGCCGGGCCACGTCGTCGTCGGTCTCCTCGGAAAGCCAGCCGTAATGCGGCCGGGCCGCCAGAAGCAGGGTCTGCAGCCGGTCGTTGGCGGCGAAATCCGCGGCGCTGACCGGCGACCTGCCCTCGTTCTTCCACCAGACTTCCGGCGAGCGGCCGAAAAACCGTGGGCGATCTCGCCGGCCTGATGCGCCGCGTCGAGAATGAGTTCGAGGTCCTGGCCCCAGGCTTCCGTTACCGCCATCGGGATCAGCGTCCCGCCAGCGTCATGCCCTCGATGGCGATGGTCGGAGAGGCGACGCCGAACTTGCGGTCGATGTCGTTGGCCGGCGTCAGCCGCATGAACATGTCCTTGAGGTTGGAGGCGATCGTCACCTCGGAAACCGGATAGGCGAGTTCGCCGTTCTCGATCCAGAAGCCGGTCGCACCGCGCGAATATTCGCCGGTGATCATGTTGACGCCCTGGCCGATCAACTCGGTGATATAGAAGCCATTGCCAATGCCCTTGATCAGGTCCTCGGGCGAGATATCGCCGGGCTCCAGCGCCAGATTGGTGGAGACGGGCGATACCGAGGTGCCGCCGCGCACGCCGCGGCCGTTGGTGGCAAGCCCGAGTTCGCGGGCCGTCGAGGTCGACAGGAACCAGTGGTTCAGGACGCCGTCCTCGATCATCACCATGCGCTCGCCGGACACGCCCTCGCCGTCGAAGGGACGCGAGGAGGAGCCGCGCACGATCAGCGGGTCGTCGGTGATGTTGAGGCCGGCTTTCAACACCTGCTGACCCATCTTGTCGCGCAGGAAGCTGGTCTTGCGGGCGACGGATGCCCCGTTGATGGCGCCGGCAATATGGCCGACGAAACCGCGGGCGATGCGCGGGTCGAAAACGACGGTGATGTTGCTGCCGGTATCGACCTGGCGGGGATTGATGCGCTTGACGGTGCGCTCGCCGGCACGGCGGCCGATCAGCTTCGGATCGTCGAGGTCGGCGGCGTAAAGGCGGCTATCATAATCGTAGTCGCGCTCCATCTTGGTACCCTCGCCGGCGATGACGCTGACGGAGCGGCCGAAACGGCTGGCCATATAGCTGCCGGAAAAGCCGTGGGAGGTGACGAGTACGAGGCCGCCCATGCCGGACGATGCGCCGGCGCCGGAGGAATTGGTGACGCCCTGAACGTCGAGCGCCGCCTGTTCCATTTCTAACGACACCTCGCGGAGCGCGTCGGTCGAGATGTCGGTGGGATCGTAGAGTTCGAGGTTGGGATAGGATCTGGCGAGGTCGGCCTCGTCCGCGAGGCAGGCGAACGGGTCTTCGGGGAGACCTTGGCCATGGCGACGGCGCGCTCGGCAAGCACCTTCATGTCGAAGCCCGGATTGGCCGAGACGCTGGCGACCTGTTTGCCGACGAAGACGCGGAGCGAGAAATCATCGCTCTCCGAGGCTTCGGTACCCTCGACCTTGCCGAGGCGGACGCTGACGGACCGGGACCGGGAGCGAACCACGACCGCATCCGCCTGATCCGCTCCCGCGGCCTTGGCAAGATCGATCAGTTGGCTGGCGCGGGAAAGCAGGTCGGCGGAATCGATTTCAGAGGTCATGATTGCAAGCCTTTCATTCTCGTCCCATTTATTGTGCACTGTCAGAAGCATCAAGGGCGGCTCGCCGATTCTTGATATCCCACCTTAGACTGAAAGCATCCCGCATGACCGCCCCTGGCTCGCTATTTTCGCAAATGCTTCTGCTGCTCGCCGGCGCGGTGATCGCCGCCCCGCTGTTCAGGAAGCTCGGGCTCGGTACGGTTCTCGGTTATCTCGCCGCCGGCGTCGTCATCGGGCCGATCATGCAGCAGATCATAGAGACGGAAGAAGTGCTGCATTTTGCGGAATTCGGCGTCGTCTTCCTGCTGTTCATCATCGGGCTCGAACTGAAGCCTTCCCGCCTGTGGCAGATGCGCGGCGACGTGTTCGGGCTCGGCCCGGCGCAGGTGGTGATCTCGGGACTGGCGCTGACCGGGCTTGCGCATCTGACCAACATGGCGGACTGGCGCGGCAGCCTGATCATCGGCTTCGGGCTTGCGCTCTCCTCCACCGCCTTCGCGCTGCAGATCCTCAACGACGACGGTGACATGAACAGCCATTACGGCCAGCGGTCCTTTTCGGTGCTGCTCTTCCAGGATCTCGCCATCGTGCCGCTCCTGGCGCTGATCACCATCCTGGCGCCGGCGACCAAGGAGGCGGAAGCCGCGCCGCTCCTCGATTTCGCGATTGCCGTCGGAGCCGTCGGTGCCATGGTGATCGCCGGCCGCTATCTTCTGACGCCGATGTTCCAGGTCATTGCCCGCACCGGCGCGCGCGAGGTGATGATCGCCGCCGCACTGCTGGTGGTGCTGGGATCGGCGGCAGCCATGCAGGCGGTCGGCCTGTCGATGGCGATGGGTGCCTTCCTGTCAGGCGTGATGCTTGCCGAATCCTCCTACCGGCACGAGCTCGAGGCGGATATCGAACCGTTCCGCGGCCTGCTTCTGGCGCTGTTCTTCATGGCGGTCGGACTGTCGCTGGAAATCCACGTCATCCTCGACAACCTCTTCTTCATTCTTCCGGCCGTGCCGCTCTTCATGGCGCTCAAGGCGCTGATCGTCTACGGGCTTTCCCGGCTGTGGGGCTCACCGCACAATGATGCGGTCCGCATCGCCTTCCTGCTGCCGCAGGGCGGCGAATTCGGCTTCGTGCTGTTCACCACGGCAACAGCCGCCGGCCTGTTCTCGTCGGCCACCGCTTCGCTGCTGATCGCCGGCGTGACGCTTTCGATGGCGCTGACCCCGTTTGGTGCAGCCCTTTCAAGCGGCTCCTCAACGGCGAGAGCCGCGAGGAGCCTGGAGGAGGATTTCGACGGTGCCGGCGCCGACGTGCTGATGATCGGGTTTTCGCGCTTCGGCCAGATCGCCGCGCAGATCCTGCTTGCCGGTGGCCGCGAAGTAACCGTTATCGACGATTCCGCCGACCGCATCCGCCAGGCGGCGTCTTTCGGGTTCCGCATCTATTTCGGCGACGGGACGCGGCGGGACGTGCTGATCGCGTCCGGCATCGAAAAGGCGAAGATCGTCGCCGTCTCCACCCAGAAACGCGAGACGACCGACCAGATCGTCGATCTCATCCGCTCGGAATTCCCGGACGTGCGCCTCTACGTGCGCTCCTATGACCGTATCCATTCCCTTTCGCTGCGGGATCGAAACGTCGAATACGAGCTGCGCGAGACCCTGGAATCCGGCCTGCTGTTTGGAAGAAAGACGCTGGAAGCGCTCGGGATGAGCGAAATCGACGCGGAGGAGATCGGCGACGACATCCGCCGGCGCGACGAGGAGAGACTGCAGATCCAGGCCGTCCAGGGCTCGGCGCCGGGCGCGAGATGCTGTTCAACAGTCCTGTCCGGCCGGAACCGCTGATCAAACCGAAACGCTCGATGGTCGTCGATGACGAGTGAGTTCCGAGCCGGCGACGGCCGAGAACGGCTAACCGGTTGCTTCCACTGCCGAATGAAGCGCGTCGATGGCGCGTTTCAGCTCGTCCTTGACATGCTTGGACTCGTCCAGGATCTCCCGCGCCTTGAGGAAATCCAGAACCCGGAAACGATTGACCGACGGCCGAAGGAAGATCTGGGGCGGGTTCAGCTTCAGCTTCAACGCGATGCTTGCCTGCATGGTCAACTGGCTGGCGCCGAACAGGCTGTCGATGCGACTGGGCGGATGAGTGCCGTCGCCTTCCGGCGCACCCACAACATCGACGCCGATCACCACATCGGCAACATCCATCAGTTGCTCGTAGGGCACGGGATTGAAGACGCCGCCGTCGATCATCACCCGGCCGTTGACCCTGACCGGCATGAACAGGCCGGGAATGGCGGCCGAAGCGGCGATCGCGGTACGCAGCTCGCCCTGCTCCAGGATCACCTCCGCCTGGCCGTAATAATCGGTGGCGGAGATCTTCATCGGGATAACGAGTTCGTCGAAATCCTCCGGCACCTGCGGCGGCAGGAAGGCATCGAGGATCAGTTCGAGATTGAACTGCCCGAAGCGGAAGCCCCCGAGCTTGTCGCGCATGGTCGCGGGACCGAGACCCCATAGCTTGTTGAGAAGGGTGCCGCGGTGTCCGACCGTTTCCAGCGCGTATTGGCGGATTTCACGGCCGGTCATGCCGGACGCCATGCCGGCGCCGATGATCGCCCCGATCGACGAGCCGGAGATCGCCACTGGCCGGATCCCGAGCTCGTCCAGCGCCTCGATGATCTGGATATGCGAGAGGCCCCGTGCACCGCCGCCGCCGAGAGCTACCGCGAACGTCAGACCGCCCTTGGCCTTGACGGCTTCGAGATCGGGGATTGAAAGCCTCGTATTCATTCCTCGGACCTCACCTCTGGCCTCAGGCCGGCTGGTAGCGGTAAAAATCCATGCGCGTATCGCCGAAGGTCCGGCTCTCCAGAAGCTTGAAGACGGCATCGACGGCAGGATTTATGTCGGTCCGCTCCTCCAGAATGGCAAGAGCTCCGGGCGCCAGCCAACCGCCCGCATGGGCCGAGAGCATGGCCCCTCACCCAGCCCCTGGCCATAGGGCGGATCGGCGAACAGGAAATGGAACGGCTCGATATTGTTCGCCGTGCCCAGCTTGGTGGCGTCGCGGCGCAGAATCCGCGCCCGGCCGTGCAGGCCGAGGCTGTCGATATTCTCCCACAGGAGGCCCCGGCCCTCGACGCCGTTCTCGACGAAGAGCGCGCTCTTGCAGCCGCGTGACAGCGCCTCCAGCCCGACCGCGCCGGTGCCGGCGAACAGGTCGATCACCCGGCCACCGTCCAGCGCCTGCGGATAGACGTGGCCGATGATGTTGAACAGGCTTTCGCGCGTCCGGTCGATGGTCGGCCGGATGTCGTTCGTTTTGGGCGTGGCCAGAGACCGGCCGCGAAATTCACCACCGACGATCCGCACCGCGCATCACCCTCTCGGCGTGCGCGGCTTGCCGCCGGCCGGGCGTCCACCCGAGGCGGGACGGCCGCCTGGCTTGCCCCCAGCTTGCCACCGGCACCCGCCGGTTTTCCACGACCGCCCGGGGCTTTCCGCCAAAGCTCTTGCCACCGCCCGGCTTTGCGCCAAACGGCTTGCCACCGGGCTTTCCACCGCGGGGCTTGTCGCCAAAGGGCCGGTCACCTGCGGGACGATCACCACGCGGCGGACGATCCGAGAACGGCCGGTCGCTGCGCGGACGCTCGGAACGGCCCTCGCCTGCGGAGAAGGACCGTGCGGGACGGTCGCCATCCTCGCGCGGCTTGCGGTCGCCCCGGGGTTTGTCGCCGAAAGAACGCTCGCCCCTCGGCTTGTCGCCAAACGGGCGGTCGCCACGGGGCGGACGGTCGCTGAAGGGGCGCTCGCTGCGCGGACGTTCAGAACGGGCGTCGCCCGAGAAGGACCGTGCGGGACGGTCGCCGTCCTCGCGTGGCTTGCGATCGCCGCGGGGCTTGTCGCCGAACGGCCGGTCGCCACGGGGTGGACGGTCGCCGAAAGCGCGCTCACCGCGCGGACGTTCCGAGCGTGCGTCACCCGAGAACGACTTGGTCCGGGGACGGTCGCCGTCTTCGCGCGGCTTGCGGTCGTCGCGGGGTTTATCGCCGAAGGAGCGTTCACCCCTCGGCTTGTCACCGAAGGGACGATCACCGCGATCCGGACGATCGCCAAAGGACTTCTTGCGGCCGAAATCGGCCTTTTCCTGTTTGTCGGGGCCGTCGGCGCGGATCCAGTCGCTGTCTTCTTCGGCGCGGTTGACTATGACCGGCCGGTCGTTTTGCGGCGACGGTTTCTTGAAAAGCTGCTCGGCCTCGGCACGGGCGGAGAATTTGCGCGTCTTGCTTTCGGTGGTGGGACGCGCGCCCGGCGCCATCCAGACGTTGGCGGTGCGGCTGGTACCCATCGGAGGACGCTTCTTCGGACGGTCGTCTTCATCCTGGTCCCGATTGCCGAACGGCTTTGCGCCACGCGGCTTGTCGGCAAACTTGCGGTCGTCGCGCTTGGTGTCGAGACGGCCGAGCGCCTTTTCGCGGCGGTCCTCGGGCTTGCCGCTCCTCGGGCGTTCGGTCTTCTCCGGCCTTGCCGCCCATTCGGAGCGTTCCGCGCGTGCGGGCTTCTCGTCTTCTTCGGCGGCAGTCTCGGTATAGATCGGCGCGTCGAAATTGGCCTTGGATTCCTCGATCAGACGGGGCCCAAGCTGGTCGCGCAGCATGCGGCCGCGCACTTCCACCACCTGGCCCTCCGGCAGGTCGCCAAGCTGGAACGGACCGTAGGAAATACGGATCAGGCGATTGACCTCGAGGCCGAGCGCGCCGAGCACGTTCTTGATCTCGCGGTTCTTGCCTTCGCGCAGGCCCATGGTGATCCAGACATTGCGGCCTTGGCTGCGGTCGAGCGTCGCGTCGATCGATCCGTAAAGCACGCCTTCGACGGCGATACCGTCCTTCAGCTTGTCGAGCGCTTCCTGATCGATTTCGCCATGGGCGCGTACGCGGTAGCGGCGCAGCCAGCCGGTGGTCGGCAGCTCCAGCACCCGCGACAGGCCGCCATCGTTGGTGAGCAGCAGCAGGCCTTCGGTATTGATATCGAGGCGACCGACGGAGAGAACCCGCGGCAGGCCTTCCGGCAGGTTGTCGAAAACGGTCGCACGGCCTTCCGGATCGGAATTGGTGGTCACCAGGCCGGCCTGCTTGTGGTAGAGCCA
Organism: Neorhizobium sp. EC2-8; assembly: GCA_045291535.1. Taxonomy (GTDB): domain Bacteria; phylum Pseudomonadota; class Alphaproteobacteria; order Rhizobiales; family Rhizobiaceae; genus Neorhizobium. Next base: position 2,287,695 of record CP147996.1, read on the forward strand.
GAGGCGGGTGCGCTCGATGCCGCGGATCGGCATGCCGTCCACCTCTATTCGGTCGGCCAGCGTGACGTTGACGACCGGGGTATCGAGAACCTTGCCGTTCAGGCTGACCCGGCCTTCCATGATCATCCGCTCGATATCGCGACGCGATGCGACGCCGACGCGAGCGAGGATCTTGGAAATGCGCTCGGGCTTGCCCTCGGCCTCCATGGTCTCGGGCGCGGGCGGCAGCTTGCGGACGGGCTTTGCCGCCTTTTCAGCGCCGGCCCTGGCCGGGAACCCTTCTTGGGCCCAAGGCCCTCCTTGGCGGAAAAACCCGCCTTGCCACCGGCTGCGGCCTTCGGAGCGGCCCGGGGTTTGGTTTCGCGAACGAAGGTCTTGCCTTCGCCGCGCTTCGGCTTGTCTTTGGAATTCATTTGTTGTTTGCCTGAAGCGTGATGTCTAACGGAGCGATCCGGACATTCTTGTTCGTGTTGACTGAGATGGATTCGTGCCCGCCGCCGGGCGTCCAGTTGGATGCTTCCTACCAGTTCACGCGATCCGGGTTAAGAGGAAATCGCCGAAATGCCTAATACCGATGGGTTCATGGATGCAGCACTCGCAGAAGCCAGGGACGCAGCCGCCCGCGGCGAGGTTCCGATCGGCGCCGTCCTGGTGCTCGACGGCGCGATCGTCGCCCGGTCCGGCAACCGCACCCGCGCCGAAAACGACGTCACTGCCCATGCCGAAATCGCCGTCATCCGCGATGCTTCGGCAGCGCTTGGACAGGAGCGGCTGTCGGGTGCCGATCTCTACGTGACGCTCGAACCCTGCACCATGTGCGCGGCGGCGATCTCGTTTGCGCGCATCCGGCGGCTCTATTACGGCGCGGAAGATCCGAAGGGCGGAGCGGTCGACAATGGCGTGCGCTTCTTCGCCCAGCCGACGTGCCATCATGCGCCGGAGGTCTATTCAGGCCTCGGCGAAACCGAGGCCGCAGACCTGCTGACGGGCTTCTTCAGATCGAAAAGAGAGAGTTAAAGCCGACTTAGAACAGCTTCCACCAGTCGCTGCCCTTCTTGGCATCGGCGGCTTGCGCCTTGCGGCGCTTTTCCTTCTGGCTCTCAGGCTCGCCGACATCCGACAGGGCGGCGGCATCCGCAGAGCGGAATTCCGCCGGCGGCTCGGAGAGCGAACGACGACGCCCGGTGACGCTGACGGTTTCAGCATCCGCCTTGGCCTTGCGGAAGGCTTCCCATTTTTCGGTCTCGGTCATCTGACCGGCCTGGCCGCTGCCTGCGAGAAGCGGCGAACGATAGTTGGGATCTTTTTCGTTGGCGGCGGCTTCATCGCGCAGGCGCTTACGGGTTTCCTCGGGAGATTCGACCCAGTTCGGGTTATTCTGGCGGCTCGCAAGCGATTGCTGGGGCGCCGGCAGCGCCTGGTCCTGCCCCTTGGCAACAACCAGCGAAGGGCGCGGATTGTATTTCAAGCCGGCTTTCGCTTCGGTATTCTTGCCACCGAGCGACACAGACTGCCCGAGATCGTCGGTCAGCTGCTCCATGGCGGTCTTGTCGGTGCCATAGGTCGGACCACCGATGCAGCCCGAAAGGGTCAATGTCGAGGCGAGAATGCCGGCCACGCCCAGGCCGACACGAAACGCATATGTCGCTTTCATCAAAACCCTTCCAGCGGCGCCCGTCCTGACGCCTCAGACACAACTAAACGCGTAATGGCCAGAAAATCCGGCCAATTTCAGGCAGTTTTACCGGATGATTGCCCAAAGCGCAATCATCCGGCAATTTCAAGCGATCAAAGCCGACCGAGAGCCGCCAGTTCATGCAAGGCGGCCGCGTCACGCGCCGATACATCCGGATAGGCCTGGTCGGAGCCGACATCGGTCGTTACCCGCCACGAGCGGGCGCATTTGATGCCTTCGGCGAGCTTCGGATCGACGGCGACGCCCTGTACTTCCGGCAGACGGAAGGCAGTTTCGGAAGGTTCGCCCGACACAATGACGATGCCCGAGGTGATGCAGGTCTCCTCGAAATCCTGGCCTTCCAGCGCCTTCATCAGCTCCGGATCATTGACATAAACGACCGGCGCGGCTTCCAGCGAAGAGCCGATCCGCTTGTCCTTGCGCTCGATTTCGAGGGCACCTGTGACAACCGAGCGCACCTTGCGGATTTGCGCCCACTTCTCGGCAACTGCTTCGTTCTTCCATTCGGCGGGAACCGTCGGGAACTGTTCGAGATGCACCGAAACCGCGTTCGGGTTGCGCGACAGCCACGATTCTTCGGTGGTGAACGGCAGCATGGGCGCAAGCCAGGTTACCGTGCAGTCGAAGATCTTGCGGATGACAGCGAGAGCGGCACGGCGGCGCAGCGAGGACGGCGCGTCGCAATAAAGCGCGTCCTTGCGGATGTCGAAGTAGAAGGCCGACAGCTCGATATTGGAGAAATCGATCAGCGCCCGGGCGATCTTCTTAAACTCGAAGGCGTCATAGCCCTCGCGCACGAGCTTATCGAGCTCGGCGAGACGGTGAAGCATCAGCTTTTCGAGTTCCGGCAGATCGGCATAGGCGATCTCCTCGCCCTCGTCATGGGCGAGCGTGCCGAGCATCCAGCGGATCGTGTTGCGCAGCTTGCGATACGCATCGACATTGGTCTGGATGATGGTCTTGCCGAGGCGCTGGTCTTCCCAATAATCCGTGGTCATGACCCAGAGGCGCAGGATGTCTGCGCCGGCATCCTTCATGACGTCCTGCGGCGCCACGACATTGCCGAGCGACTTCGACATCTTCTGGCCCTTCTCATCCATGGTGAAGCCATGGGTGACGACCGTGTCATAGGGCGCCCGGCCGCGGGTGGCGGCGGATTCCAGCAGCGAGGAATGGAACCAGCCGCGATGCTGGTCGGAGCCTTCCAGATAAACGTCGGCCGGCCATTTCAGGTCCGGGCGGTCCTCCAGCGTGAACGTGTGGGTCGAGCCACTGTCGAACCACACATCGAGGATGTCCATGACCTGCTTCCAGGGCTCGTTGGCGCGCGAGCCGAGGAAACGCTCGCGGGCACCTTCGGCGAACCAGGCATCGGCGCCTTCGATATCGAAGGCTTCGAGGATGCGCTTGTTGACCGCTTCGTCCTGGAGGATCGCGCCCTCATCGTCGATGAAGACGCAGATCGGCACGCCCCAGGCGCGCTGGCGGGAAAGCACCCAGTCCGGGCGCTGTTCGATCATGGCGCGCAGGCGGTTCTGGCCGGCGGCGGGCACGAAACGCGTGTCGTCGATGGCGTTGAGCGCCCGCGACCGCAGCGTCGTGCCGTCGGCGAGCGTCCTGTCCATGTAGACGAACCACTGCGGCGTGTTGCGGAAGATGATCGGCTTCTTCGACCGCCAGGAATGCGGATACTGATGCTTCAAGCGGCCGCGGGCAAACAGCGCATTGCGCTCGATCAGCGCCTTAATGACGCGGTCGTTGGCATCGCCCTTCTTGCCGTTGTCATCCATGACGCGGGCGCCCTCAAAACCGGGGGCGTCAGTGGTGTAGGCCCCGGCATCGTCGACCGGGAACGGGATCTTCGTCTCGATGCCGCGGGCTTCCAGCTCACGGGCGTGATGCGTCCAGGCCTCGAAGTCCTCGCGGCCGTGGCTGGGGGCTGTGTGGACGAAACCCGTGCCGGCATCGTCGGTGACGTGATCGCCGGCGAGAAGCGGGACGGCGAAGTCGTAGCCGAGATCAGCGAGGGGATGGGCGCAGGTGATCGCAGCAAGGTCGTAGGAGGTTACGTTGCGCAGGCGCTTATATTCCAGCTTTGCCTTCTTGAAGGACTCATCCGCCAGCGCATCCGCAAAGATCAGCTTCTCGCCGGGGCGTGGACCGAAGTCGTTTCCGGCGGCCGTGACTTCGTAAAGACCGTAAGCAACTTTTGGCGAATATGCGATCGCGCGATTGCCCGGGATGGTCCATGGCGTGGTGGTCCAGATGACGACAAATGCACCGATCAGTTCTTGAAGCAGAGCATCATCCGCTGCACGGCTGGCGGGCTCGCTCGGGCTTATCTCGTCATAATTGAACGTCTGCTCCGACAGCGGATAGCGATCATACTTGGCCGCAGTCACCGGGAACTTCACCCAGATCGTGTCGCTCTCATAGTCGTGGTACTCGACCTCCGCTTCAGCCAGCGCGGTGCGCTCGACCACCGACCACATGATCGGCTTCGAACCACGATAGAGCTGTCCGCTCGACGCGATCTTCAAGAGTTCGCCGGCGATGCGGCTTTCCGCGTGAAAATTCATCGTCAGGTACGGGTTTTCGAAATCACCGACGATGCCGAGGCGCTTGAACTCTTCCGCCTGGACCTTGATCCAGCCGGCGGCGAATTCGCGGCATTCCTGGCGGAATTCGTTGACCGGGACCTCGTCCTTGTTCTTGCCCTTTTCGCGGTATTTTTCCTCGATCTTCCATTCGATCGGCAGGCCGTGGCAGTCCCAGCCGGGCACGTAGTTCGAGTCATAACCGCGCATCTGGAACGAGCGGGTGATGACGTCCTTCAGGATCTTGTTCAGCGCGTGGCCGATATGGATATTGCCGTTGGCATAGGGCGGGCCATCATGAAGCACGAATTTTTCGCGGCCGGCGGCGGAGGCGCGCAGCTGTTTGTAGAGATCCATCTGCTGCCAGCGGGCAACCAGTTCCGGCTCCTTCTGCGGCAGGCCGGCGCGCATCGGGAAATCGGTTTCGGGCAGATAGAGGGTCTTCGAATAGTCGAGCTTTTCGGCGGTATCTGTCATGGATTGAGCAATCGTCCTGGCGCCGCGACGGGGCGCATCTCGATGAAAATTCGCTGGCGGAAGGCGCTTTGAAAAACGCCGAAAACCCGGACCTTCCCGCTCGCTCTCAAGCTGCGCGGAAGGCCGGGCCGATAATTCGAATGATCTGAGCCAGCCGGAATTCTTTCATAATGCGGTTCTTTAAGGGTTTTTGCGGCGGAAAGGAAGGGGCAAAACCAAGATGTTGTTCTGGACTTTCGAACGCGCGAGGCCCATATCAGACTAGCTGACCAGTTGGAGATTTTCATGCCGGACACCCCTGCCGTTCGAGATAATAGCTGGAAGCTGGAAGACGCCAAGGCGCGCTTCAGCGAGGTGGTCAGGCGCGCACATAGCGAAGGTCCCCAGCGCGTGACGGTGCGGGGGCGAGACAGCGTCGTCGTGATCAGCACGGAAGAGCTGGAGAGGCTGACTAGAGCCACGCCTCGGAAACCCTTCGTGGAATTCATGGAAGGTCTGGGGCTGGCTACGTTGGAGCTGGAACGGGAAGCGGATCGCGGCCGGGACATCGACCTGTGATCGGCTGGCTGCTGGATACCAATGTCATCGCCGCGCTGATCAATCCGAACGGCGCACCTTCCGTCAAGCGCTGGGCGGCCGGGCAAGATGAAAACCGTTTCTTCATCAGTATCCTGACCTTGGCCGAATATGACAAAGGTATTGAAAACCTGCCGCCGGAAGACGAAAACCGATACCGATACGCTGCAGCCCGTGATGCGCTCGAAGACAGGTTTGCCGGCCGAACCCTGTCCGTCAGCGATCCGATCGTCAGGCGGTGGGGCGCGATATCCGGAAGAGTGAAGCAGGTGACCAGCCATGCGCCGCCGGTGATCGATACGCTCTTTGCCGCGACTGCGATCAAGCACAATCTTTATCTCGCTACCCGCAACGTGAAAGACACCCGCGCATTGGGAGCCGCAATCTTCGATCCCTGGCAGGACGATCCCGGACGGTTTCCGCTGAGTCGCCGCTGACCCCTCAAAACGCGATTTTCGCGTCCACCTCTCCAAGCGGTCGCACGCCGGACAGCAGGGCCCTCGCCTCTTCCTCGTCGCGCCTGATCTGGGCCACCAGCGGGTCCAGCCCGTCGAATTTCAGTTCGTCGCGCAGGTGGCCGAAGAAGGAGACGGAACAGGTCTCACCGTAGAGGCTGCCGGCGAAATCGAAGAGGTAGGTTTCGAGCAGGGGCGCGCCGTTTTCGGTGACCGTCGGGCGGCGACCGTAGCTGGCGACGCCGTCGAAAAGCGTGCCGTCCGGGCGGCGGAAGCGGACGGCGTAGATGCCGGATTTCAGTTCGGCCTCGGGGGCAACTGCATGTTGGCGGTCGGGAAACCGAGCTGGCGGCCGAGCTTTTCGCCGCCGATCACCTCCGCCTCGACCGTATAACGATATCCGAGCAGGCCGGCCGCGGCGGACACATCGCCTTGCGCCAGCAGATCGCGGATGCGGCTCGACGAGATCACCTCGGCATTTTCGTCGCGGAAGGCATCCACCAGCTGGACGTTGAAGCCGTGCTTGGCACCGGATGCCATCAGGAAGGCCGGGCCGCCCTCCCTGCCCTTGCCGAAGTGGAAATCGAAGCCGGTGACGACGGCGCTGGCGGAGAGCCAGTCAACGAGGATCGTCTGGATGAATTCCTCCGCCGAGCGGGTCGCGAAATCCCGGGTGAAGGGGTATTCGATCACCGAGCGGAAGCCCATGGCTTCCAGCAACCGGGCTTTCAGCGGCGCCGGCGTCAGCCGGAAGACCGGCTCTTCCGGACGGAAAACGGTTCGCGGATGCGGCTCGAAGGTCAGCACCAGGGCGGGCACACCGCGTTCTGCAGCCAGCGCCAGCGCCCGTTCAAGAACACTGCGATGGCCGCGATGCACACCGTCGAAATTGCCGATGGCGATGACGCCACCCTTCAACCCCTCGGGCAGCGGTTCCTTCTTCTCGTTGCGGTGGAAGACAGTCATGCGGCGGATTCCGGTTCAGGCCGAATTCAGGCCCAGGGACTATGCGAGGCGCGGCATCCAGTATTTCGGTGCGGCGTTTTCCCGCTTCAGCCAGGCATTGAGGATCGCCTCGTCGGTCTGGCCGTTGATCGTGTATTCCGCGACATGGATGCCTGCGCTGATATAGAGCAGGTCGAGGCCGTATGCGAGCGCGCCGCGCACGTCAGTCGGCATGCCGTCGCCGATCGCCAGTACCCGGCTCATCGGGAACTCGCCGTGCGTTTCGCGGGCAGCTTCGATCGCCGCCTCGTAGATTGGCCGATGCGGCTTGCCGGCAACGCGGGTCTTGCCGCCGAGCTCTTCATAATAGGCCGCGACAGCGCCGGCGCAGGGAATGATCTTGTGGCCGCGCTCGACAACGAGATCCGGGTTGGCGCAGATGAAGGGCACATCGCGCTTGGCAAAAGCGGTCAGCATGTCGGTATAATCTTCCGGCACTTCCTTCTCGTCGTCGAAGAAACCGGTGCAGACGATGCATTCAGCCTCGTCGGCGGAGACTGCCTCGACGCCCAGCCCGTCGAACAGGTTGAGGTCGCGGTCGGGGCCGATCAGAAAAACCTTTTTGGGCCATCGACGATCAGATGCTGGGTCACGTCGCCTGACGTGACGATCCGGTCATAGGTGCCGTCCGGCACGCCGAGCAGTTTCATCTGCTCAATGACGCCCGGCGCCGGGCGCGGGGAATTGGTGATCAGCACGACCGTCGCACCGGCTTCGCGTGCCGCGGCGAGCGCCCGGCAGGAATGCTGAAAAGCCGCGACGCCGTTGTGCACGACGCCCCAGACGTCGGACAGAACAACGTCATATTCGCCGATCACTTCGCTCAGATTGCCGATGCGCTTTGCCATGTCTTCTTCCCGTCTCGCAAGTCCCGGGTCACATGGCAAACCCCGGAAAGATTACAAGCGATATTCGAGCGAAAAGCCGCGGCGGCATCGCCGAGGTCGGCAAGGACCGATTTTGGTATCCTCGTCCCTAGATCGCAACTGCCAGGCGGACGGCAAGGCCCACGACCGCGCTGACAACGAGGACCGGCACCATGCCGATCTTCATGCGAAAGAGCAGGAAGGCCGAGATCACGAAGAGCAGGAAGGCGAGCGGGTCGAGGGTGGTCCAGACCGGCCAGGACAGCCTGAGGCCGGCTGCGGGCCAGAGGGCGATTTGCTCGACCTCGCGGAACAGGACGTGCAGGCCGAACCAGATGGCGAGGTTGAGGATAACGCCAACGACCGCGGCGGTGATCGCCGACAGCGCCGCGGACAGAACCGGATTGCCGCGCAGCCGCTCGATATAGGGCGCTCCGGCGAAGATCCAGATGAAGCTCGGCACGAAGGTCGCCCAGGCGACCAGCAGCGCGCCGATCACGCCGCCGGTGACCGGCCCCAGGCCGGCGGCCTCGCGAAAACCGACCAGGAAACCGACAAAGGAAAGGACCAGAACCAGCGGCCCCGGCGTGGTTTCGGCAAGCGCCAGCCCGTCCAGCATTTCGCCGGGTTTCAGCCAGCCGTAATCCTCGACCGCCACCTGCGCCACATAGGCGAGCACCGCATAGGCGCCGCCGAACGTTACCATCGCCATCTTCGAGAAGAAGGTGAACATGGCCGCCAGGCCTTCCGGCGCGGAGAATATCCACAGCACCAAAGGGGAAACTGCCAGACGGCGATCCACATGATCAATGTAGCCATGGCCGCCAAGGGCTTCGGCCGCTTCGGCAGGTCTATCGCTTCGGAGCCGGTGTTCGCCCTCCCGCCTCCCCGGCGGGCCGCGATGAAACCCGCAAGTCCGGCCATGAGCACGACGAGCGGAAACGGCAGGCCGAAGAAGAACAGCGCGATAAAGGCGATGGCGGCAACGGCAAACAGAAACCGGCTCTTCAACGTCTTGCGGCTGAGGCGGATCACTGCTTCGACGACGATCGCCAGCACCGCCGCCTTCAAGCCGAAGAACAGGCCGGTCAGCCACTCGTATCCTGATAGAGGGCGTAAGCCGCCGAAAGGACGATGATGACGGCCAGCCCCGGCAGCACAAAAGAAGGCCGGCGATCATGCCGCCGCGCACCCCGAACATCAGCCAGCCGATATAGGTGGCCAGCTGCTGCGCCTCCGGCCCCGGCAGCAGCATGCAATAGTTCAGCGCATGCAGGAAACGCTCTTCCGAAAGCCAGCGCCGCTCTTCCACCAGGGTCCGGTGCATCAAGCCGATCTGCCCGGCAGGGCCGCCGAAACTCAGGACCCCGATCCGGCCGAACACCGCCGTCAGCTCGCCGAGCGAAGGTTTCGCCGAAATCTCGTCCCTCACCGCCCGATCCATCGCCGCCTCATGCTCTGGTCCCCCGTGTGACCCAGTCGTGCTTTTCGTCGGTGGCGTCACGCGCCCACCGATAGAGCGCGTCATAGATCAGCATTCCCTGTTCGAGCTGCTCCAGGTCGCTGGCATACATGCGCGACAGGCCGAGCGATATGGCGAGGAGCCCAGCCGCCTGCGGTTCGAGATCCAGCCGGTCGGTATCGGCGCCACGAACGATCTTCGCCATTTTGTTCAATGCCGGCAGCGACAGACCGAATTCCTCGACCATGACGTCGAAGCTGCAGAACTCTCCGCGATGGCTCCAGAACACGCCTTCGATATCGAACGGCGTCGCGCCGAACCGCTCGGCGACGGCTTCGACCTCGGGGGCCGCGACGAAGAGAAAGGCCGCGCCCGGATCCACGAAACGACGGATGAGCCAGGGACAGGCGATCCGGTCGATCTTGGGCCTGGCGCGCGTGACCCACAGCGTCGCATCATCCGTGTTTCGCGGGGGCAGCCTCTCGGCAGGCAGGAGCGGCAAACCGAGGTCACGCCAGCCTTCGAAACCATCCTCGAGGACTTCGGCTTCGGCTCCGGCAAGGCGCAGAAAGGCGGCGACACCCTCGCTCAGCTTGCGGCCCTTCTGACAGACCACAACGGCCCAGCGGCCGCTAAAGGACGCCGCCCAGCCGGCCACATCCGCATGATGCCGTCTCACCGAGGCCGGAAGCAGCAAAGGGCTTCGCGCAAAATCTTCGGGCGTGCGGACGTCGATGATGACAGGCGCCTTGGGCGTGCCGACGAGACGGACCAGTTTTTCACAGGAAATCGTATTGAAATTCGCCATGTTACGTCCCCTCTAAGAGCCATATGTGTAAACCATATGAAGGACGCGAACTTCGGCATGGCGCCTCGTGGGGCATTCGCTGACCCCATGCTTCAGTTAAACGAAATTCCGGCAATCAAGTCAAGGTCGCACGCGAAATTCGCCGCTGTGGCAGGTGAGGGCGCCGGCTACTGCGACGGCTTTGCGCGGGCCTAAAACACGGTTCCCAAAACCCGCGCCTTTCTTCCACCAAAGTCCGGTGCAACATGCCGATCTGCCCGGAGGGGTGGCAGAAGACCGCCCGATGTGGCTGAAGACGGCCGTCACATGCCAAGTACAGGCCCTTATCCGGCATCCGTATCGTTAAGCGTGTTTCGTCTGAAGCTCCGAGCCGTCTTGAAAATTTTACGGCCGTTCTTGACTCATCCGCCAGCCACCCTTATCTCGGCGTTGGCTGGCACTCTCAAGGGGAGTGCTAACAGCACCGAGATACGGGTTTCCACCCGTCCATGTCATTTGATCGAGGGATTAGACAATGGCAAGCACCAATTTCCGCCCCTTCACGACCGCGTCGTTGTTCGCCGCGTTGAATCTGAAGCCAAGACCAAGGGCGGCATCATCATTCCTGATACCGCCAAGGAAAAGCCGCAGGAAGGCGAAATCGTCGCCGTCGGTACCGGCACCCGCGACGACAAGGGCAACATCACCGCTCTCGACGTCAAGGCTGGCGACCGCGTTCTGTTCGGCAAGTGGTCCGGCACCGAAGTCAAGCTTGATGGCGAAGACCTTCTGATCATGAAGGAATCCGACATCATGGGCATCATCGGCTGATCTTGGCCGGTTGCTTTCACTGAAATATCGCTGACACCCCTTTTCAGGAGTTATCAAAATGGCAGCTAAAGAAATCAAGTTCGGCCGCACCGCGCGCGAAAGATGCTGCGCGGCGTCGATATTCTCGCTGACGCAGTCAAGGTAACGCTCGGCCCGAAGGGTCGCAACGTCATCATCGACAAGTCCTTCGGCGCTCCGCGCATCACCAAGGACGGCGTATCGGTCGCCAAGGAAATCGAACTTGACGACAAGTTCGAGAACATGGGCGCCCAGATGGTCCGCGAAGTTGCTTCGAAGACCAACGACATCGCCGGCGACGGCACCACGACTGCTACCGTTCTTGCCCAGGCGATCGTTCGCGAAGGCAACAAGGCCGTTGCAGCCGGCATGAACCCGATGGACCTGAAGCGCGGCATCGATCTCGCCGTTGCCGACGTCGTCAAGGATCTCCAGGCCAAGGCCAAGAAGATCTCCACGTCGGAAGAAGTCGCACAGGTCGGCACGATCTCCGCAAACGGCGACAAGCAGGTCGGTCTCGACATTGCTGAAGCCATGCAGAAGGTCGGCAACGAAGGCGTCATCACGGTTGAAGAAGCCAAGACCGCCGAAACCGAACTCGAAGTCGTCGAAGGCATGCAGTTCGACCGCGGCTACCTGTCGCCCTACTTCGTCACCAACCCGGAAAAGATGGTCGCCGACCTCGACGACGCTTTCATTCTCCTCCACGAGAAGAAGCTCTCGAACCTGCAGGCGATGCTCCCGGTTCTCGAAGCCGTCGTTCAGACCGGCAAGCCGCTCCTGATCATCGCTGAAGACGTCGAAGGCGAAGCTCTTGCAACGCTCGTCGTCAACAAGCTGCGTGGCGGCCTCAAGATCGCTGCCGTCAAGGCTCCGGGCTTCGGCGACCGCCGCAAGGCCATGCTCGAAGACATCGCCATCCTGACGGGCGGCACTGTCATCTCCGAAGACCTCGGCATCAAGCTCGAAAATGTCACGCTCGACATGCTCGGCCGCACCAAGAAGGTCTCGATCTCCAAGGAAAACACCACCATCGCCGACGGCGCCGGCTCCAAGGCCGACATCGAAGGCCGCGTTGGTCAGATCAAGGCTCAGATCGAAGAAACCACTTCGGACTACGACCGCGAAAAGCTGCAGGAACGTCTTGCCAAGCTCGCTGGCGGCGTTGCCGTGATCCGCGTCGGCGGCTCGACGGAAGTTGAAGTCAAGGAAAAGAAGGACCGCATCGACGACGCCCTCAACGCGACGCGCGCTGCCGTTCAGGAAGGCATCGTACCGGGCGGCGGCGTTGCCCTGCTGCGTTCCTCCGTCAAGATCACCGCAAAGGGTGCAAACGACGACCAGGAAGCCGGCATCAACATCGTTCGCCGCGCTCTTCAGTCGCTGGTTCGCCAGATCGCTGAAAACGCTGGTGACGAAGCTTCGATCGTGGTCGGCAAGATCCTCGAAAAGAACGAAGACAACTACGGCTACAACGCCCAGACGTCTGAATATGGCGACATGATCACCATGGGCATCGTCGACCCGCTCAAGGTCGTTCGCACGGCTCTGCAGAACGCAGCTTCGGTTGCTTCGCTGCTGATCACCACCGAAGCCATGATTGCCGAACTTCCGAAGAAGGAATCGGCTGGTGGCGGCATGCCTGGCGGCATGGGCGGAATGGGCGGCATGGACATGATGTAAGACCTTTGGGTCCTGCATCTGAGCCATCCGGTTCAGTTCGGAAAGGGCGGTCTTCGGACCGCCCTTTTGTTTATCGCCGACTTGCGGACTACGTGCTCGATGGGCCGGTTCCAGCGCGATTCAGCGCACACGGAGCAGATATTCGGTGGCATTGAACGGATCGACGCCCGAACGTCGGCGTGAACGGGGCGGATCGGCCATCAGGGCATAGTGATCAAAGGAATATTCCATCGTCCCCATGCCGCCTGTCAGCCCCGGCAATTGCTGCACAACGCCCTGGGTCATCGTCGATGCAATCGTCCCTTCCAGCCGGGCCACGCCGTCGGCAATTACGCAATCCCTGACTATCGCGCCGGATTTCGCGAGCAGGGTGTGCAGGCCGTTCAAAGCGACGGCAGGCACTTCGATGTAAAAGCGGTCGATCGGTTCGCAGACGACGGTTTGCGCCGCCGACAGAGCGGCTGCCAGCACAAGCGGCGTCAATTGCCGGAAATCCGCCGCCGTGCTGACCGGTGAACTATGCCGAGCGGCCGTCATCGCGACGTGGCAGTCGATGACCTGCCAGCCGAAAGGACCCTGCTTCAACGTTTCGGATACGGTGTCCTCGACCGCCCGATAGAAGCTTGCGGGCATCTGGCCGACATCCACTTCCAGGGCGAAGCTATTGCCGGCTCCTGCCGGCCGCGGCTCAACGCGCAGTCCAACAGTCGCAAGGAAGGGATTGGGTTGCCTGAAGATGATCTCGAGGCCGGCACCGGTTCCGACAGGCCTTTCCACGCAGATGACCGTGCTCTCCTCGAACACCGCCTCGATGCCGAAATCCGCCCGCAGGGTCGATTGGATGACCTCCTTCTGCACCTCGCCATACAGCGACACGAAGACTTCGTTGGCGTCATCGTTGCGGCGCAGGTTGATCAGCGGGTCCTGTTCGGCCAACTGGTTCAGCGCCAGCCAGAGTGCTGCATTGTCGGAGGAGCGCCTAGCCAGAACACGGGTTTCAAGGGTGGGCGGAGCAAAGTGGTACCGATTGCCGGAAAGCAGACCGTCTCCCACGGCATCCCCTATCCGGGCGCTGGCGAGGCCGCTGACGCGCGCAATCTGTCCGGCGCGGAGACTGGCGACAGGATGAATCCCGCCTGCCCCGAAGACCTGGATGCCAGTCACCCTTGCCGGGCCCTGGGCAGGTCCAGGTATTGCCGGAGCTGGATCGTGCCGGATGACAGATACATGTAGGAAAGCTTTTCGCCGCCCCACCCGCGCTCGATCTTGAATATCTTGCCGGCGATCGGGCCGTCCGGGTCGATCCCGCGGCTGGGCAGCAGCGTCGCGATGGCCGATGTCAGCGCAGACAAGCCGACGCCGGTCATCGCGGCTCCCGCGAATGCGGGGTGGACCAGTCCCCTGGAGACCTGATCGGCCAGGGAGTGTCCTAGCCTTTCGGCGGTCAGACGAGCAGGGGCCGTGACATAGTCGCCGAGCAGCGCGTCATCATTTTCCGCCAGCGTTTCGCTCAGCATCGCGAAGGATGGCTCGGTGAGAAGGTCGAGTGCCTCCACCTTCACAAGCTTGCTGCCGGGGTCGATGACCGCAGACATGGCGATCGGCCGGACCGGCAACTGGCGAGCTATGTCCTCCAATACCCACTCATATTGAGCGCCCAGGCGATCGACCTTGTTGATGAAGAACACGAAAGGCACCGAGAGGCGCTGTAGCGCCCGCACCAATATGCGCGTCTGCGCCTGCACGCCTTCGACCGCCGAAACGACAACGACCGCTGCGTCCAGCAACCCAAGCACTCGTTCCACCTCGGCGATGAAATCGGGATGGCCGGGCGTATCGACGAGGTTGACGGCCGTGTCACCAATCGTGAAGGACACGACCGCGGCCCGGATGGTGATACCGCGCTGGCGCTCGATCTCGAGGCTGTCTGTCTGCGTATCGCCGGTATCGACGCTGCCCAGCTTGTCGATCACACCGGCGTTAAAAGGAGTCTTTCCGTAAGGCTAGTCTTGCCTGCGTCCACATGGGCGAGGATGCCCAGATTCAAAGTGCGCATGAACCCTCAACTTCTCAGAATTTCGAACGTGATTTTCGTGAGAAGGGACTCGGCGCATTGGGACCTCTATGAGCTGATGACCATGGCTTGATGCAAAACCTCCCGTTTTCCGACGGAGGTGCGTGTCAAGCTGTAGGGAAATCTCCGAGGATATGTCAAGCGCAGTCGTACCCGTCGTTTCGGGCGGAATACGAGGCAGGTAACGCGCAGATACCGAGAACGAATTGCGCAAACCCGCAGCTGACAAGGGCGTCATCGGCAATTACAGTCGGCTCATGAGTTTCTTCGAGAGCCTGCTCGTCCTGCTGCTTGTCGCGATCGTGCTTCTGCAGATCTCGCGCCGGCTTTCCGTGCCCTATCCGTCGATGCTGGCGCTCGCGGGAGCCGCGGTCGCGCTGGTTCCGGGCATGCCCTATATCTCGCTCGACCCGCATACCGCTCTGGCGCTGTTCATCGCGCCGGCGCTGCTGGACGCCGCCTTCGATTTTCCGATCGGGACCGCCCGCCGGTTCTGGGTGCCGCTGCTGGTCTTTGCGATCGGCGGCGTGTTCGCGACCGCGGCTGTCGTCGCCTTCGCCGGATGGGCGTTTGCCGGTTTGCCGATCGCAGCCGCTCTCGTGCTCGGCGCGATCGTCGCCCCGCCGGATGCGGCCGCGGCGACTGCCGTGCTGTCGTCGATGTCGATCCCGCGCACCACCGATACCGTCCTTCGTGGCGAGAGCCTGTTCAACGATGCCGCCGCACTGCTGATTTTCGATGCGGCGCTGTCCATTCAATCGGCCGGCAGTCTCGACGCTGCGGTAGCGCTACATCTTTCCCTCGCAGTCCCCGGCGGCCTCCTGCTCGGCATCCTCGCCGCCGGGGTGGTCCGGCATCTCACGCGCTTCGTCGCCGGTACGCTCGGAGGCATCCTCCTCCAGTTCGTGCAGACCTTTCTTCTATGGATCGTCGCCGAACGGCTCGGCCTGTCGGCGGTGCTCGCCATCTTCGCCTTCGCGATGACGCTTGCGAGAAGCAGCGAAGCGCGTTCCTCGGCGCGCATGCGGGTGCAATCCTATGCGGTCTGGACCGCCGTTGTCTTCGTGCTCAACGTCATGGCCTTCCTGCTGATGGGCATGCAGGTTCGTGACATCGTCGGCGGAATGCCGGCGGATCACCTCTGGGACGCGGTGATCTTTTCGCTGATCACCATCGTGATCGTCATCGTCGTCCGTTTCATCGTCTGCGTCGGTTATAACCGTCTCACCGCCTGGCACGAGCGCAGCCACGGCCGGCCGGAACCGGCAACCATGACCCAGGCGCTGCTGGCCGGCTGGTGCGGCATGCGCGGGTTGGTGACGCTGGCGACCGCCTTTGCCCTGCCGACGGATTTCCCGCAGCGCGACGTGGTTGTGCTGACGGCCTTCGCGGTGGTCCTCGCAACCCTCGTCGTCCAGGGACTGACGCTCTCGCCGATCATCCGCTGGCTCGGGCTCGACCGCCGTGCAGAGGGACATGGCGAACTCGCCGTCCTGCGCGGCAAGATCGCGCTTGCCGGCCTTTCCAGGCTCGATGGCGCGACCGAGGCGGAGGCCGAGCTGCTGCGTTCCAAATTCCGGATCGAGCAGCTGGCCGCCTCCCGGATCGAGGATGCAAACTCGCTCGAAACCTATCGGCGGCTGGCGTTGAAGGCGATCGCGGCGCAACGGGAAGAGCTGGAAAAACTCCGCTCGGTCCATAAGGTCAATGTCGACGAATACAATCTGCTGCTCGAGGAGATCGACTGGCGCGAGCTTTCGGTTCTGCCGGAAGATGCGCGCAGGATCGAAGAGAGCTGATCCCAAATCCCGACGCGCCGGCTCCGACCTTCAGCGTCCAAGATCTTCACAATTGCGAGATCGCCGCGATTCATTAGAAACCCGCGGAAACTGAGAGGGAATTCCTTAGACAGTTCCTGCGATTTTAGGCGTGCCTTAAGTCGGGGACAGTCATGGCATCAGCGGCGACATCGCGGGGCATCACGCGATCTGAACTCTTGAATGCGCTGAGCTATGCGCTCGACCTGACCGAGGGCCAGCCGGCGGGCCACGGCATACGCTGCGCCTGGATCGGCATGCATATCGGCCGCGAGATCGGCATCCCGGCGCAAGAACTCACCGATCTCTACTATACGCTGCTTCTCAAGGACATCGGCTGCAGCAGCAATGCCGCCCGCATCTGCAACCTGTTCCTTACCGACGACATCGAATTCAAGCGGGGTATCAAGACCGTCAACGAGAGCCTGCCGCAGGTGTTGCGCTTCGTGCTGTCCCACACGGGCATGAAAGCCGGACTTGCCGAGCGGTTCCGCGCCCTGATCACCCCTTTCAAGGAATCCGGCACGATCGCTCGGGAACTCGTCGAGATCCGCTGCCAGCGCGGCGCCGATATCGTGCGGCGCATGCGCTTTCCGAGGCCGTCGCAACCGGCATTCTCGATCTCGACGAACACTGGAACGGCAAGGGCCAGCCCACCGGCCTGAAGGGCGAGGCCATTTCGCTTTATGCCCGCATCGCGCTGATCACCCAGGTGGCGGATGTCTTCCACACCAGTGCGGGATCGGAAAGCGCCCGGCGCGAAGTCATCCGGCGAGCCGGGACATGGTTCGATCCGGTGCTGGTCGGTGCATTCAAAAGGTTTCCGCCGCGCCCGATTTCTGGGCGGCGCTCGCAGCACCCGATCTTGCCGAGCGGCTGGCGGCAAATTTCGGTGACGATGATGCCTATCCCGTCGATGACGACTACCTTGACGACGTCGCGGCCGCTTTCGCTGACGTGGTCGACTCCAAAGCCCGTTTACCGCCGGTCATAGCCGCCGTGTCGCGCTCTTCACCGACATGATCGCCGAAGAGTTGGGCATGCCGGAAGAGGAACGCCGGTATTTGAGGCGCGCCGCACTGCTGCACGATATCGGCAAGCTCGGCGTTTCCAACCAGATCCTCGACAAGCCGGGCAAGCTGGACGAGGCGGAATTTGCCGTCGTTCGCAGCCATCCCGGCCTCGGCGAGGATATTCTCTCGAAGATCTCGGCGTTTCAGGAACTCGCAAGGCTGGCAGGCGCGCATCACGAAAGGCTCGACGGGCGAGGATATCCGCGCGGCCTCACGGCCGATGCGATCTGCCCGCTGACCCGGATCCTGACCACCGCCGACATATTCGACGCGCTGACCGCCGACCGGCCTTACCGGTCCGCGATGCCGGTTTCGAAAGCGCTTGATATCATGGCACAGGATATCGGCACGGCGATCGACCCCGTTTGCCATGCGGCGTTATGCCGGGCTCTCGTCAAGGTCGAGCAGGCGGCCGCGTAATCGATCGTCTCCTTTTATCGAACAAACCGTCAATCATCGTTCATCTTCCGAAGACGAGGAAAATACGGCACATAGGGTCCCAGAGAATTCAACCCGCGTGTCCAACTAGAGACACCGATCCGGAGACCTAAAATGTCCACCACCGCTACCAATTCCCTGCTTCTCGTCGGCCGCGTCCTTCTGTCCGGCATGTTTGTCATGTCCGGTTTCCAGAAGCTCGTCGATCCCTCCGGCACCGCCGGCATGATTACCGGTGCCGGCCTGCCCGCTCCCATGCTGCTCGCCTATGTCGCAGGCCTGTTCGAACTGGTCACCGGCCTTGCCGTACTGACCGGCTTCCAGACCCGCATCGCATCGATCCTGCTTGGGCTCTTCTCGGCTTTCACCGCGTTCGTCTTCCACTCGGGCGCCATCAACGTCCCGGGCTTCCCCGATGCAGCGAACGGCCTGCTGACGGTCTTTAACAGCCTGATGATGATGAAGAACCTGACGATTGCCGGTGGCTTCCTGGCGCTTGCCGCTGTCGGCGCCGGTGCATTTTCGATCGATGCCCGCCGTGGTTCTGTCGCAATCGCTGCCTAAGCTTTCGAAATTCCCTGCCCAAGACTGCCCGCCGGACCAAAAGTCCGGCGGGTTTTTTGTTGGTTTCAGTCCGTCTGCTTGGCAGGCAGTTCGCCGATATCCGCAAGCCAGGCGGGCGCGGAGCGGCACCAGACCTGCCGCTGCGGCTTGATCTCCAGCCGCTGGTCGATGCTTCCCCAACGGACGCCCCAGATTTTCGAAGTCTCCCCTCGCCGTTGACGAACAGCTGGGAGCCGCATTCGGGGCAGAAATACTGCTGGCGGACGCGGCCGCTCTCGGCCACCCGCTTGTACATCTTGGGCTGGTCGCCGGTGATCTTGAGGTCGCTGTCGGCCACGACCGCCGTGACCCGGAAGGGAGAGCCGGTCAGCTTCTGGCAATCGGAGCAATGGCAGATGGCGACCCGCTGCGGATCGAGCTCCGCCTCATAGGTCGTCCGCCCGCAATGGCATCCGCCGGTGATATGCATGGTGATCTCCTCCTCCCGAAACTTAGAGTGCGGCGCGTACGGCCTCCACGATCTTCGCGATACGCAGGTCTTCGTCGTGACCCGGCTTGCGGGCACGCACCAGACATGCCTCCGACTTGAGCATCACGCCGTCCGACAGGATCTTCAGGTGGTTGGCGCGAAGCGTCGATCCCGTCGAGGTGATATCGACGATGATATCCGCCTGGCCGGCGGCCGGAGCGCCTTCGGTGGCGCCGAGGCTTTCGACGATACGGTAAAGCTGGATGCCGTGCTGGCTCGAGAAGAACTGTTGGGTAAGCCGCCAGTATTTCGTGGCGATCTGCAGCCTGCGGCCATGACGGGCGCGAAAATCCGCTGCCACGTCGCCGAGATCGGCCATGGTTTCGACGTCGAGCCAGATCTCCGGCACCGCGACGACCACATCCGCATGACCGAAGCCGAGGCGGGCGCAGAATTCCACCCGCTGGTCGGCGCCGGCCATGCCTTCGCGCACCAGGTCTTCCCCGGTGACGCCGAAATCGACCGCGCCGCTGGCAAGCTCGCGGGCGATCTCGGAGGCAGAGAGATAGGCGATCTCGACACCTTCAAGGCCTTCGATGCGGCCACGATAGGAGCGGTCGTTGCCGACGGCGGAAATGGCAAGCCCGGCGCGTTCGAAGACTGCTGCGGTATCTTCCTTGATGCGGCCCTTGGAGGGCAGAGCGATGGTGATCGTGCTCATCTCGTTGCCCTCGCGGCTTCGATCCGGTCGAGCCAGAGCGAAAAACCAACCGCCGGAATATGCTCCCTGGCGCCGAGCAGGGTCAGCAGCCGGTCGAAACGACCGCCGCCGGCAAGCACTGCGGACGAGCCCGCCTCGGTCACCTCGAAAACGAGGCCGGTATAATAGTCGAGCGGGCGGCCAAAGGCGGCGCGGTAGGTCATGGCGGACAGATCGGCACCGGCATTGGCGAGCGCCGCCAGCCGGGCGTCGAAGCGGGACACGGCAGCTCCGAGCTTCAGATCGGCGGCATCCGCAAAACCGGCGAGCGCCGCCGGCGCTTCGGCGAGCGGAAGCTGCAATGTCAGGAATTCGCGCAGCAGCAGCAGCGCCGTGCCGTCGAGCCGGGTTTCGGCCAGTTCCAGCTTTTCCTTGAGCCTTCTCGCGATCTCGGTCGGAGAACGGCTGGCATTGGTGGAATAACCGGTTTCCTGCATGGTGCGATCGATGCGGGCCACGAGATCCGCCTCGTTGTCCGACGCGATCAGGCCCGCGATCTCCGGATCGAGGCCGGTAACCGGCTGGGGCTTGGCGAGCCGTTCCAGCAAAGCTTCGAGGTGTTCCATATCGCCGAACGCGTGGATCAGCCGCCGCTGCCAGCCGAACGGCAGGCCAAGCGCCTTGACGACCGCCTCGAACACCGCCTGGTCGCCGAGCGTCAGGCTGAGCTTGCGACCGGGCAGCAGCGCTTTCAGGATGCCGGTGGCGTCGCCGATGGCGCGAGCATCGGAGCTGGCGATATCCTTGTCGCCGAGATCCTCGATGCCGGCCTGGTAGAATTCATGGGCGCCCTCGCGGCGCTGGCGGAAGACTTCGCCGAGGTAGGAATACCGTTTTGGAGTGCCGGTGGCTGTTTCGATGTGGCGCAGGCAGACCGGAATGGTGAATTCCGGACGCAGGCAGAGATTGGCGCCGGTCTCGCTCTCGGTGAGGAAAATGCGGCGGCGCAGGTCTTCACCGGCCATGTCGAGGAAGGGTTCGGCCGGCTGGATGACCGGTGTGTTGACCCGCTCGGTGCGGCGGGTGGCGAATTCGGCGAGAAGATCGGCGGAGAAGTCAGGCATGTCGATCAGGGGCATGGCATGCCTCCAGAAGAAAAACCCTCCCCAACCCCTCCCCACAAGGGGAGGGACTAACCCGCGGCGCTCCAAGAGCACAGTCGCAGACGTCACCGAATCCGGGAGGGCCGGTTTGGGCAGGCCGGCGCGGCGCAAAGCCCCTCCCCTTGTGGGGAGGGGTTGGGGAGGGTCTACGCTTACGCATTGCCCGCCCTTTTCCGATCCTCCGCCTGCGCGGCCAAAATCTCCTTCACCTTGGCGACCAGATCCGCCTCGGGAACGGTATCCTGCGCCACGCGCGCCTCGCGCCAGCTCGCATTGTCCTCGATCTCGCCGGAAAGGCGCTTACCCTCGATCAGGTCCTTCAGCTGCACGACGCCCTGGGCGCGTTCGTCGCCGCCCTGGATGATGGCGATCGGGCAGCCGCGGCGGTCGGCATATTTCAGCTGGTTGCCGAATTTCTTCCAGTTGCCCTGGTACATTTCGGCGCGGATGCCTTCGTTGCGCAGCGCCTGGGTGAAACGCTGGTAACGGCCCATGCTCTCGACATCGCCATCCATGACGGTGATCAGAACCGGAGCGATCACCTCGTCCTGGCCGAGCTTGCCGAGATTCTTCAGCGCCGTCATCAGGCGCGAGACGCCAATCGAGAAGCCTGTGGCCGGAACCGGCTGGCCCATGAAGCGCGACACCAGCCCATCATAACGCCCGCCGCCGCCGACGGAGCCGAAGACTACCTTTTCACCTTTTTCATTGGTGACGTCGAAGGTGAGTTCGGCTTCGAAGACTGGGCCGGTGTAATATTCGAGGCCGCGAACGACGGAGGGGTCGATCTTGATGCGGTCAGGCCCGTAACCGGCACTCACTGCCAAAGCTCCGATCGTGTTCAGTTCATCGACGCCTTCGCCACCCTGTGCAGTGCCGGCGACAAGCGCGCCAAGTTCGGCCGCACTTTCGGCATAGTCCTTGATGCCGACGAAGAAGAGAACCTTTTCGATCTGCTCGTCGCCGAGTCCAGCGCCCTTAGTGAAGTCGCCGGATTCGTCCTTGCGGCCCGCGCCGAGCAGGAGACGCACCCCTTCCGGGCCAAACTTGTCGAGCTTGTCGATGGCGCGCAGCACGTTCAGCCGCTGGCCGGCCTTATCGTCGCCGCCGAGGCCGATCGCCTCCATCACGCCATCCAGAACCTTGCGGTTGTTCACGCGGATCACATAGTCGCCGCGCTGGATGCCCAGCGCTTCCATCGTGTCGGCCATCATCATGCACATTTCGGCATCCGCCTGGACGCCCGGTGCGCCGACCGTATCGGCGTCGAACTGCATGAACTGGCGGAAACGGCCCGGGCCCGGCTTCTCGTTGCGGAAGACATAACCGGCGCGATAGGTGCGGAACGGCAGCTGGATCTCGTTGAAATTCTCCGCGACATGGCGGGCGAGCGGCGCCGTCAGGTCGTAGCGCAGGCTCATCCACTGGTCGTCGTCATCCTGCAGGGAGAAGACGCCTTCGTTCGGGCGGTCGCTGTCGGGCAGGAATTTTCCGAGCGCATCGGTATATTCGAACAGCGGCGTCTCGACCGGGTCGAAACCGTAGCGCTCGTAGACCTCGCGGATCTTCGCGGTCATCTCGTTGGTGGCGTGGATATCGGCGCTAGAACGATCGACGAAGCCGCGCGGCAGGCGGGCTTTCAGTTTCTGGGGCTTTTTGCTCTTGTCGTTCATGATCGAAATTCCATTGCCAAAGGCCCCGGAGAGGCCGGATTTGTGTGCGGTTTCTTAGAGGATAGAGGCCTGAGCGGCAAGGGCGGCATCATGCTGGATACTGGAAGGTGCGGACATAAAGTGCTATACGAGCGAAGTCCCCGCTACAAAGGAACGCGCCGTGGGTAAGCACGCTGCCATTGAGCTCCCTGATGAGACGATCGAACGGCTCGAAGCATTGGCTGAGCGGACCGGAAAAGATCCTTCTGTCTATGTCACCGAGGCTGTGGAGCAGTTGCTGGAAGATATGGAAGATCTGCGTTTGGCCGAAGAGGCTACGCTCAGAATCCAGCGCGGAGAATCCGAAGTGATCAGCAGCGAGGAGTTCTGGCGTGGCTTGGTCGATTGAATTCGACAAGCTAGTCCGAAAACAAGTCGAAAAGCTCGATCCTCAAGTCCAAAAACGTATCCATTCCTTTCTTTATAACCGTCTGGCAAAGCTCGATAGTCCGCGCCAGGCAGGAGAAGCCTTACGCGGATCCGAGCTGGGCAAGTTCTGGCGCTACAAGGTCGGCGATTACCGCATCATCTGCGACATCCAGGACCACAAGCTCGTCGTGCTTGTGATCGAGATCGGCCACCGCCGCGAGGTCTATCGCTAACTCATGCTCACCGAAGCCATCCAATACGTCGCGACCCTTGCGGTCACGCCCAGGAATTCCGTCCCTTCGTCCGCTCGTCCGTCAGCCTGTGGTCGCGCGCCGGGCGCTGCGCGAAGGACTGGGCGGCACACGAAGAAAACTGCAAGGCATTCATCCGGGAGACGACAGCCGGGATGAAGCAGCGGCGGACGGCGGTCGTGCTGGGTTCGGGCCTGCTGCGCGACGTGCCGATCGACGATCTGGCGGCGAAGTTCGATACGGTCGTGCTGGTCGATCTCGTGCATCTGGCGAGCGTGCGGATGCGGCTGAAGGCGAAACGTTTCCGGAATGTCCGGCTGATTTCGCGGGATCTTTCCGGGTTCGACGATGCAGTCGCGGTCAAGGTTGCTGAACCGCTGTCCTTCCTGCGGCAGGTGCCGTATCTCGATCTGGTCGTCTCCGCCAATATCCTGTCGCAGATCGGGGTCGGAGCCAAGCGCCGGCTGGGGAGCGAAAGCGAGGCAGCGCGAAGCGGCATCCTGCAACGGCTGATCCGCGCGCATCTCGACGGCCTCGCAGCCCTTCCCTGCAAGACGGCCCTGCTCACCGATACAGCCTATCGCGTTACCGATCGCGGCGGGAAGATGCTGGAAGAGGCAGACCTGCTCTGCGGCGTGCCGGCACCCGAGGCGAAACGGGCTTGGACCTGGCCGGTCGCGCCTTATGGCGAACTCGGCAAGGATTATCAGGCGGTGCATGAAGTCATCGCCTTGTGATGCCCGCATGGTTGATTTCCAGGCGGACGATCGTAGATAAAAAGCCATGTCACGCCTTGCCGCCGTCCTGATGTTCTTCGCCTGGCTCCTTTATAGCGCCATGCCGGCGGTTGGCATGCCTTATGTACCGATGCCGGCCGAACATAACGCACAGGCCGCGCAGGATCGCCCCCAGCACCACGACCACGGCAAGATGCCGGAAACGACGAAGGCTGCGCATTCCCATGGATCATCGCAGCAGCCCTGCCCGCATGGCGGCAAGACCTGTGTGACACCCTTCTGCGCCGCGTGCCTGACGCTGCTGCCGGAGTTTGCGATCCGGCAAAACGGCCGGGTTGCCTATGCCTACCCCTTGCCCACCGTCGAACAGGCGCTCACCTCTCCGGCAACCGCGCCGCTGACACCCTCCCCGCGCCTGACGGAATTCAGATCTACGTCATCCATCAATTCTGTCGGACACGGAAAAGGAAACCCTATGTCTGCGAAAATCACTCTCATGACCGCCGTTCTCTCCACTCTCATAACCGGGCCGCTCGCGGCGCAGGAGATGAAGGGAATGGATCATTCCAAGATGGGCATGCCGATGGGCGACAGCGTCTCCACCAAGGCTTTCGAAGATGCGAACGCCAGGATGCACAGGGACATGGCGATCAAGTACTCGGGCGACACCGATGTGGACTTCGTGCGCAGCATGATCCCGCATCACCAGGGGGCGATCGACATGGCCAAGGTGGAGCTTGCCCATGGCAAGGATCCCGAAATCCGCAAGCTCGCCGAAGCCGTGATCAAGGCGCAGGAGGCGGAAATCGCCGACATGCAGGCCTGGCTGAAGGCACACGGCAAGTAACAGGTCCTGATTTAGATAGGGCGCCGAGTGGCTTTCGTCTTGCCCGGCGCCCTGTTTTTCGCCATATCAGCAGGTGGAGGCAGATCCATGCGCCCGATTACCGCAATCGGCTTCGATGCCGACGACACGCTCTGGCAGAACGAACAATATTACCGGCTGACGGAGGAACACTTCGCCAGGCTGCTCGGCGAGTTCGCCGAAGGCGCTCACATCTCGGAGCGGCTGCTGGACGCTGAAAAACGCAACCTTTCCCATTACGGCTTCGGCATCAAGGGTTTCACCCTGTCGATGATCGAGACGGCAATCGAGATCACCGGAGGCAAGGTGCCGACAAGGACGATCAGCGAGATCCTCGATATCGGCCGCGACCTCCTGCGCCACCCGGTCGAAACCCTGCCGCATGTGGAAGAGACGCTGGAGGCCTTAAACGGCGAATATCTGCTGGTGCTGATCACCAAGGGCGATCTGTTCGACCAGGAGCGCAAGCTTGCCCAATCGGGCCTCGGCGATTTTTTCGATGCGGTGGAGATTGTCAGCGACAAGAACGCCACCACCTATCGCCGCATCTTCTCCAAGGTCGCCGACGGACCGGAACGTGCGATGATGGTCGGCAATTCGCTGAAATCGGACATCGTCCCGGCGATTGCGGCCGGAAGCTACGGCGTGTTCGTGCCGCATGCGCTGACCTGGGTTCTGGAACATGTGGACGCGCCGACCGCAGCACCGCGCTTCCGCCAGATCGGCCATCTCGGCGAACTGACTTCGGTGATCTCGAAGATTACGGGCGCCTGAATTTCAGCCTCAGTTCATCGACCTCGCGCTGGCAGAAACAGCCATCGAGATGGTCGTTGACGAGCCCCATGGCCTGCATGAAGGCATAGACGGTAGTCGGGCCGACGAACGTCCAGCCGCGCTTCTTCAGAACTTTCGACAGCTGCACCGATACCGGCGTGGTGGGGTTGGCCCTCAGCGTCGCGAGATCCATCACCGCTGGACGCAGGTGCGGGCCCGGCTCGAAGCTCCAGAAGAATTTGGCGAGCGAGCCGAACTCGGCTCGCAGCTCGATGGCGCGGGCGGCATTGTTGATCGTCGAGACGATCTTGCCGCGATGGCGGATGATGCCCGCATCGCCGAGGCAGCGGGCGATATCCGCCTCGCCGAACTGCGCGACCTTCTCGAAATCGAAACCGGCAAAGGCGGCGCGGAAATTCTCACGCTTCCGAAGGATCGTCAGCCAGGACAGGCCGGACTGGAAACCTTCGAGGCAGATCTTTTCGAACAGGCGGATGTCGTCGGTGACCGGCCTGCCCCATTCCTCGTCGTGATAGTGCCGGTAGTCTTCGAGACCGCCATGCCACGAGCAACGCCCCTTGCCGTCCTCGCCGACGATGATTCCCGCCTTTTCCATTCCTGCTCCCTTGGCCCAAACGGCTTGGTTAACAGCTTTCCCGCCGGCTTTAACATCGGTCAACCATGTTTCAAAACCGGGCGGTAACCCTGCCAAAAGGTTTATAGGCTCGACCGCTTTCAATGTTCCACCCGTTTACCATTCGCTTTCACCTCGCGGTCACCATGTTCGTCAACACCGACGCCTGAGTATCCAAGTGTTTGAAGGGCGTCCGGTCGGTGATTTGTAACGTGTGGATCCGATCATGAAGAAAACCCTTTTCCTGGCCCTCGGCCTTGCCGCCGCCTTTAACAGTTCCGCCGCTCTTGCCCAGGACCGCTATCGTGAGCGTCCGCCCGTGGTCGTCAGCCCCGATCTTGCCGCCCCGTGGGTGATGCAGCTTGCCGGCCCGAACGGCCGCCCGGTCGTCTATCCGCGCCAGGCGGCCCAGCCGCGCCCGGTTTACCAGCAGCGTGAAGCCTACCAGCAGCGTGAGCAGCAGCAGCCGATGGTTCGCCGCGGCATCTTCGACCGTTCTCCCGTGCAGCAGGTGGCGATGCGGCCGCAGCCGATCCGCAGCCAGATCGAACCGCAGTTCCTGCCGCAGACGGTTGCCTACGATACCAAGGAGAAGGCGGGCACGATCGTCATCGATACCAATAACCGCTTCCTCTATCTGGTGACCGGCAACGGGCAGGCTCGCCGTTACGGCGTCGGCGTCGGCAAGCCGGGCTTCGAATGGGCCGGCGAGCACCGGGTGAGCCGCAAGTCCGAGTGGCCGGACTGGACGCCGCCTTCGGAAATGATCCAGCGCGAAGCCGCCAAGGGCCATTACCTGCCGGCCCGCATGGACGGCGGACCGGAGAACCCGCTCGGCGCCCGCGCCATGTATCTCGGATCGACGCTTTATCGCATCCACGGCACCAACGCGCCCTGGTCGATCGGCAGCGCCGTCTCTTCCGGCTGCATCCGCATGCGCAACGAAGATGTGACGGATCTTTACGAACGGGTGAATATCGGGACCAAAGTCATAGTCATGTAACGCCGGCCGGAACCAAAGGTGAGGCGGCGGAGACACAGTCCCGCCGCTTTTTTATATTCGCATCTTCTTTATTGGGCCTGTCCCCGCTTGTTTTGATGTCCGAGTCGGTTAGCTTCCGCGGTTCAACAACCGGAGAGGACCTTGGGATGAAACTTGGGGGAATGAGGATAGGCCGTACCCTCGCGATGGCCATGGGGATGGCTGGCGCGATATTGCTTGCCGCTGGACATGCAAGTGCCATCAGCCCGGCAGCGCCGCCTGTCGAACGCCCGGCCAGCGACGTAACGCTGATCGCGATGCCGCGGGAAGTGCCGGAAGAATTCAAGCGCCGCATGGTGCGCTTCTCATCGACCGAAAAGCCCGGCACGATCATCGTCGATACCAACAACAAGTTCCTCTACTATATCGAAGGCCCCAACCGGGCGACCCGCTACGGCATCGGCGTCGGGCGCGAAGGGTTCGGCTGGTCGGGCGTCGTCAATGTCGGCCGCAAGGCGGAATGGCCCTCCTGGACGCCGCCGGCTGAGATGCGCGTTCGCGAACGCCGCGCCGGCCGCATCCTGCCGGCCGTACAGGAAGGCGGCATCGACAATCCGCTCGGCGCCCGCGCCATGTATCTCTACAAGGGCGGCCGCGACACGATCTTCCGCATCCACGGCACCAACCAGCCCTGGACGATCGGCCTCAACATGTCGTCCGGTTGCATCCGCATGATGAACAAGGATGTCGAGCATCTTTATGCGCGCGCCGACATCGGCACCAAAGTGATCGTCATCGGGCCCGGCAACCGGCAGGGGAGTGTGGATTTCGAAGATCGCGGAATCGATATTTTCGCCACGATTTTTGGTGGCTAAATCATCGAATTGAGATCTGGAGGAGCGGCAAAAGCCGCTCTTTTTCATGGGTTTAGATTTCGTTAACCATAACGGGCTTAGCTTCGTCCGCGACTGGTGCAAAAAGCACAGACCGGCGATGCATCCGCCGCTAAACATTGAGTCATCAAAAAAGCCAACGTCCCTCCCTGCAGGCTGATTCATGCGCAAAATTATTTCCTTCGCCTTCGCATCCACGCTTCTCACAGCTGGTTTTGCTTTCCTTGCCCCGGCTCATGCAGCCGACCTGACCCCGGCCACCGCACCTGCCGCGCCGGCCTATGTGGCTCCGGCCAGCACCGGCGGTTTCGAAATCTCCGTTTACGGCGGCTACGAATTCGCACCGCATTCCAAGGTCACCGTATCGGACGGCCCGGATTTTGCGGCCGGTTGGGATACCAATCCCTTCCAGATGCCGCCCTACTGGGGTCTCCGCGGAACCTATTGGTTCGATGGCGGCGCCCTCTCGAACTGGGGTGTCTCGCTCGATTACACCCATGCCAAAGTCTATGCCGATGACGAAAGCATGGCCAAAGCCGGTGGCTGGAGTGTCTTCGAATTCACCGACGGCCTGAACCTGCTGACGCTGAACGCGCTCTACAAGTTCCCGATCGAAGGCAGCAAGTGGACGCCTTATGTCGGCGCCGGTGTCGGTATCAACGTGCCGCATGTCGAAGTAACCCGCGCATCGGGCCGCACCTTCGAATACCAGTTCGGCGGCGCGACGATCCAGGCCCAGGCCGGCGTGAAGTACCAGCTGACCGAAAAGTGGGCGATGTTCGCCGAATACAAGGGCAACTACTCGTTCGTGGATGTTGACATCGACAGCGGCGCTTCGCTGAAGACCAACATCCTGACGCACGCCATCAACCTCGGCGTCTCCTACAAGTTCTGAGGCTCAAAGCCTTCGACGAAAAAGCCGGCGGTTTCGCCGGCTTTTTTATTGCCCGAATTTATCTGTCCGGGACCTTTTCCGGCTTCGGGCCGCCATAGGCCCAGTCCAGCAGTTCCACCGTATGCAGGATTGGGATTGCGGTGCCGGAGGCAATCTGGGTGATGCAGCCGATGTTGCCGGTAGCGATCACATCAGCCTTGGTGGCTTCGATATTTTTCACCTTACGCGCCTTCAGCTGCGCCGAGATTTCCGGCTGCAGGATATTGTAGGTGCCGGCTGAACCACAGCATAAATGCCCCTCGCCCGGATCGCGGACGGTAAAGCCCGCCGCCTTCAGGAGGTTCTTCGGCGCCATGGTGATCTTCTGGCCGTGCTGCATGGAACAGGCTGAGTGATAGGCGACGTTGAGCCGCTTCGGCTCCAATCTCGGCAGGTCGAGGGTGGACAGATATTCGGTAATGTCCTTGGCGAGGCTCGAGACCCTTGCGGCCTTCTCCGCATAGGCCGGATCGAGGCGGAGCATGTGGCCGTAGTCCTTGATCGTCGTGCCGCAGCCGGACGCGGTAATGATGATCGCGTCGAGCCCGCCGTTGTCGATCTCGCGCGTCCAGACATCGACATTGCGGCGGGCGAAATCGAGCGTCTGCTCCTCGCGGCCCATATGGTGGACAAGCGCGCCGCAGCAGCCCTCGCCCTCCGGCACCACGACTTCGATACCGAACCGGGAGAGAAGCCGGAGCGTCGCACCGTTGATGCCCGGATCGAGCACCGGCTGGGCGCAGCCCGACAGGATCGCGACGCGGCCGCGCTTTTCGATCTCCGGAGCATGCGAGCCGGGCGCCGCCGAATGCGACGCCCCGGCGGCGGATTTCGGGGCAAGCTCCAGCATGGCGCCGAGCGGCTTCAGCGCCGCGACACGCTTGAAGAGCGGCGCGAAGGGCCGACCGATTTTCGCGAGGCCGAGTGCGGCCCGGAACCTGGCGGGATAGGGCAGTACTGCCGCGAGCAGGCCGCGGATCAGCCGATCGATCAGCGGGCGCCGATAGGTGTTTTCGATATGGATGCGGGCATGATCGACTAGGTGCATGTAATCGACGCCGGACGGACAGGTGGTGACGCAGGCAAGGCAGGAGAGGCAGCGGTCGATATGGGTGACCACTTCCTCATCGGCCGGCCGGCCGTTTTCCAGCATGTCCTTGATGAGATAGATGCGGCCGCGAGGGCTATCGAGCTCGTTGCCCAGCGTCACGTAGGTGGGACAGGTGGCGGTGCAGAAACCGCAATGCACGCAACGGCGGAGAATCTGTTCGGATTCTGCGACATGCGGATCGGCGAGCTGAGCGAGGGTGAAGTTGGTTTGCATTATCGGGTATCCCTCGCGGACATTGCATGTTCACCGACGGCCCTGCGTCCTGAGGCATACCCCCTCTGTCCTTCCGAACATCTCCCCCACAAGGGGGAGATCGAATCGCGACAACGTCTCGCTAATCTCGACAACAGTGATGGAGGCGGTGTCGGCGCGCCCGGCCGATCTCCCCACCCGTGGGGGAGATGGCGGGCAGGACAGAGGGGGCGGCGGGGTGAAAGTAAAAACATCTGGATCACCCCATCTTCCGCGGAGAAAAATCCCGGCCGGATCAAGTTTCTGCTTTACGCGGGCCGAGAGCGCCGCCACCGCGTCCGGCTGCGGCTCGAAAGCGTGTGTCCGAGCGCGCACCGTATCCGACGCCCGCAGGAGCGTCGCATGGCCGCCGCCGAGCGCGCGGATGTAGCGACGCAGCAGATCGGCTTCGGGGTCGGCTTCCATGCGCATCCAGACCAGCCCGCCCTGCCAGTCGTAGAAGGCATCGACGCCCGCTTCGAGCCTCAGCGCCGCAACCAGCTGGTGGCCCGCGGAAGGTGCGACGGAGACGCGCCAGACCGGCTTCAAGGTCCCGTCCGCATAAGGATAGACATCACGGATCTGCTGCCAAAGCGTCTGGCTCTCCTCCAGCCCGAGGCGTGAGACGGGGCCGAATGCCTGCATGACGGCGGTCAGTTTTTCGGCCCGCACGGCAACGGAGGCTGCAAGGCCTTCGAGGCGCAGGACGGTTGCCTCGCCGCTCGGCAAGCCGCCGCCGAGAAATCGGAACCGGACGGTCTGCGGCAGGTGGGCAGCGCCCGACACTTCGACCGGCAGCGCCATCGCCGTGGCCATCGCCTTTGCGGCGGCGGCATCATCAAGCCCGGAGATGACGATGGTTTCGACCGTCTGCGGCACCGGCAGAACCCGGAAGGTTACTTCGGTCAGGAACCCGAGCGTGCCTTGCGAGCCGGCGAGCAGCTTGACCAGGTCGAGGCCGGTGACGTTCTTCATCACCCGCCCGCCGGCGCGGATCGCCTCGCCGCGGCCGTTGATGAAACGGATGCCGAGCAGGCTGTCGCGGGCAGCACCGGACACAAAGCGGCGCGGCCCGGAGACGTTTGCCGCAAACACGCCGCCGATCGTCGGCTCGCCGAGCGTGCCCATGACGCCTCGATGATCCATCGGCTCGAAGGCCGTCATCTGGCGGTTGGCGGCCAGCGCCGCCTCGATCTCGGCGACCGGCGTGCCTGATCTGACCGTCATCACCATTTCCGCCGGCTCGTAGTCGACAATGCCTGAAAGACCGGTGGAACTCACCATTTCAGCGTCGTCGATGACGTTGCCGAAACCGGCGCGGGTATTGCTGCCACAAAGGGCGAGCTTCTTTCCTTCCGCGGCCGCGTTGCGGATGATGTAGGCGGCATCGGATTCGGAGTTGGGGATCAGCATCGGTTCGTCCTTGAAAGACCTGCGCCCCTCATCCGCCTGCCGGCACCTTCTCCCCGCATGCGGGGAGAAGGAGACCCGTGGTGAGCTCTCCGTTCTTCTCCCACATCGCGTGGGGCACGTCCCCTCGCCCCGTTTACGGGGAGAGGGCTAGGGTGAGGGGAAGCCTTTCCGAATGAAGGAACAACGGCAAACTTCATGGTCTTCCATCCAGCGGAAAAACCTTCGACGGATTGAGGATCCAGCCTTCGTCGAAGGCGTAACGCACCGCCATCTGCTGGTTGAGATCGACCTCGGAATACTGATGCCGCATCAGGTCGCGTTTTTCGATGCCGACACCATGCTCGCCGGTCAGGCAGCCGCCCGCATCGACGCAGAGCTTCAGGATCTCGTTGCCCGCCTCCTCGGCCTTGGCCGCATCCTCGGGGTCGTTGGCGTTGAACAGGATCAGCGGGTGCATGTTGCCGTCGCCGGCATGGAAAACGTTGGCGACCCTTAGCCCGAAACGATCGACGATCTCCGAGGTCTTGTTGAGTACGTAGGAGAGCTTGCCGAGCGGCACCGTGCCGTCCATGCAGATATAATCGGCAATGCAGCCAGTTGCGCCGAAGGCGGACTTGCGGCCCTTCCAGATCAGCGCAGCTTCGGTCGCCGACTGGCTTTCGCGCACGGTTTTTACACCATGGCGTCCGGCGATCTCGACGATTGCCTTCAGCATCGCCTCCATTTCGGCCTCGGAACCCTCGACTTCAACGATCAGCAGCGCTTCGACATCGAGCGGATAACCCGCATGGGCAAACGCCTCGCAAATCTCGATCGCCGGCTTGTCCATGAATTCGATGGCGACCGGGATGATGCCGGAGCCGATGATGTCCGCGACGCAGGCGCCTGCATGCTCGGAAGTATCGAAACCGAACAGGACCGGGCGTGCCCCTTCGGGCTTGGCGATCAGCCGCACCACGGCTTCGGTGACGATGCCGAGTGGCCTTCCGAGCCGCAGACGAGGCCGAGCAGGTCGTAACCGGCCGCGTCGAGATGCTTGCCGCCGAGATCGATCACCGTGCCATCGACCAGCACCATCTTCACGCCGAGCAGATTGTTGGTGGTGACACCGTATTTCAGACAGTGGGCGCCACCCGAATTCATGCCGATATTGCCGCCGATCGTGCAGGCGAGCTGCGAGCTCGGGTCCGGCGCATAGAAAAACCCGTCGATGCCGACTGCTTCGGAAATGTTGAGGTTGGTGACGCCCGCCTGCACGGTGGCGGTGCGGTTGGCGTAATCGACCTCCAGGATGCGCGACATCTTGGAAAGGCCGAGCACCACCGCATCCTCCTGCGGGATGGCGCCGCCCGAGAGCGAGGTGCCGGCCCCGCGCGGCACGACCGGAATGCCGTAGCGATTGCAGTATTTCATCACCGCGGCCACCTGCGCCGTGGTCTTCGGCAAGGCGACGGCGAGCGGCAGGCGGCGGTAGGAGACGAATGCGTCGGTCTCGAACGGCACCAGTTCACGGGCCTCGTGCACAAGGCATTCCGGCGGCAGAAGCTCGGCCAGATCGGCAATGATCGCCGTCCGGCGCGACAGCACCGCCTCGCGAGGCTTCAAAAACGGATCGTATCGGCCACCGGCTCCTCCTAAAGACATTCAACTGGTATACTTTTTTACCAGTGATACAAGAAGCCGAAAACGCCGGACTGGCATGACCCGATTTGGAGACGGCAAAGTTGACGCATGAGCTTTTCGCGCCGGTGCCGCATGGTCGAACTGCGGACGAGGTCATCCTTCAGATCGAGAGCCTGATCCTCAACGGCGTGCTGCGCGACGGCGCCCGCCTGCCCGGCGAGCGCGAACTGGCGCAGAGGTTCGATATTTCCCGGCCGATCCTGCGGGAGGCGCTAAAGGAGCTCGAGGCGCGCGAGCTGCTCACCAGCCAGCATGGCGGCGGTACCTATGTGGCCGATATCGTCGGCCAGATCTTCTCCCCGCCGCTGGTGGCCCTGATCCGCCGGCATCAGCGGGCGGTTCACGATTATCTCGAATACCGCCGCCAGCTCGAAGGCATGACGGCGGAGCTTGCCGCCAGACGGGCGACCGACACCGACAGGCAACTGATCGAACGCATCCTGGAGACGATGCGCGCCGCCCATCGGGACGGGCGCTTCGAGGATGAACTGACATCCGATGTCGAATTCCACAATGCGATCGGCGATGCGGCCCATAATATCGTTCTGATGCATACGCTAAGAGCCTGTTACCGGCTGCTCAGCGACGGGATCTTCTATAACCGCCGCGTCATCTTCACTGTCGGTGGCGCCCACGATGCCGTCATGACCCAACATGAGGCAATCGGGCGGGCGATACTGGATGGCGATCCTTCCAAAGCGAGACAGGCTGCGGAAGACCATATCGACTTCATTTCCAGGGTCACCGACGAGGCCGAACGCACCGGCGAATGGAGCCGGATCGCACAACTCAGGATGATCCAGACGAAGATTTGAGGCCCCCTCTGTCGGGGATGGGCCGTCATGCACAATTACAATTGAACACCTGTGCAAATTTCTATTGACGTGAAACTTTGCGGCCTCACAATGGTTGGTGCTTTGGTGATCGTTAACCACCGTGATTCTTCTCAAAAAAGTCGCAGCGGCTCGTTAATCTTCGCGCAAGCTCTATATTAGTAAAATGTCATTCTCCGGAGGATTAAACAGAAATTGGGCTTTATGGATCGGGTTACGGGCAATCTTCGGTTGATGCTGCAGCGGCCGCCGCGGCAGCAATATGCTGCCCTTTGCTACCGGATAAAAAGAAGCCGGCACAACTCGAGGTTCTCGTTGCCACCAGCCGCGATACCGGCCGCTGGGTCGTACCCAAGGGCTGGCCGATGACCGACAAGAAAGCTCACCAGGTCGCCGAACGCGAAGCGTTCGAAGAAGTCGGCGTCAAGGGCAAGGTGGAAAAGGAGCCACTCGGTTTCTATCACTACCGCAAGACGCTCGATAACGGCCTGAAGATCCCCGTGCGAGTGCAGGTCCACGCGCTCGAAGTGGACGAATGCCTGAAAAGCTATCCGGAAAAAGGTTCCAGAACGCTGGAATGGGTTTCCTGTGAAGAGGCGGCGATGCGCGTCAACGAGCCGGAATTGAAGATTCTCTTCCTGCAGTTCGCCGAACGGATGCAGCCGCGCGTTCCGCAGCTTTCCGTCAGAGCCGCAAGTTAAAGCGCTCCGGCACATCTTCTGCAATATTGCCTTCGCCTGCACAGGCTATTAAGCGGTAAGCCTTGATTTTTCCGCGAGGCGGAGACGGCTGCGGTGCCGGCCTCGCACCTCCCTTTTCACCCAAGGACGGAGATATGGGCCAAAGACGGCCGCGTTTGGCGAAGCCGACGCTCGACAAGGATTTGGAGAAGTTCTCTTCCGTGGAGGAAGCCGGCCGGCAGATGTCGCGCGGGCTCGCCGCGCCGGGTACGGCGCTGCTGTTCATCATTCTCGTCGCCATCTTTGCCGCATCCTATGTGACCGGAAGGCCCGGCGCCGTCGTGGTCATCGCGGCGTCGGGCCTCGCCGCCTACATGGCGATGAACATCGGCGCCAACGACGTTACCAACAATATCGGCGCGGCGGTGGGCGCGCGCGCCATGACCATGGCCTTCGGTCTCGGGCTTGCCGCCATTTTCGAAGTCGCCGGCGCGGTGATCGCCGGCCGGGGCGTCGCCAATACGATTGCCAACGGCATCATGCAGGGCGGCATGATCAGCAGTCCGGACGTGCTGATATGGGCGATGATGGCCGCACTCCTGTCGGCAGCGGTGCTGATCAATGTCGCGACCTGGCTCGGCGCGCCGATTTCCACCACCCATTCGATCGTCGGTGGGGTCATGGGCGCCGGGATCGCGGCGGCTGGGCTCTCGGCCGTCAATTGGGGAATGATCGCCGGAATTACCGCGAGCTGGGTCTTTTCGCCCATCCTCGGGGCGGTTATCGCCGCCGCCTTTCTTTTCCTGATCAAGGAAAACATCATCTACCGCGAAGACAAGATCGCCGCTGCAAAGACATGGGTACCGGTGCTGATCGGCCTGATGACCGGCGCCTTTGCGGGCTTTCTGGCGCTGGTCGGGCTCGGTCAGCTGGTGGATGTCCCGGCGTCAGTCGCAACCGTGATCACACTGGTGACCGGCCTTGCGGCATGGCGCATACTGATCCCGGTCATCGCCCGTCAGGCCGAGGGACTGGAGAACCGCAACCAGTCACTGCGCACCCTCTTCCGTATTCCGCTGGTGTTTTCCGCCGCGCTGATGTCCTTTGCGCATGGCGCCAACGACGTTTCGAACGCCATCGGCCCGCTTGCGGCGATCGTTTCAGCGGCGC
Source organism: Neorhizobium sp. EC2-8 (assembly GCA_045291535.1). Lineage (GTDB taxonomy): Bacteria > Pseudomonadota > Alphaproteobacteria > Rhizobiales > Rhizobiaceae > Neorhizobium. Next base: position 2,323,718 of record CP147996.1, read on the forward strand.
AAGGCGGCATTTCGGCGAGTGTGCATATTCCGCTCTGGGAGCTGATCGTCGGCGGTCTCGGCATCTCGCTCGGCCTTCTGCTCTACGGCCCGAAACTGGTCCGGCTGGTCGGTGCCGAGATTACCAAGCTCAATCCGATGCGCGCCTATTGCGTTTCGCTGTCGACGGCGCTGACCGTCATCGTCGCATCCTGGGTCGGCCTGCCGGTTTCATCGACCCATATCGCGGTCGGGGCGGTGTTCGGCGTCGGCTTTTTCCGCGAGTGGTACACCCGCCATTCCCGCCGGCGCTACGAATATATGCGGGTGCGGGCCGGCAAGGATCTCGATACGGTCGAACCGTTCGAGCGCAATGACGACGAGCTGAAACGGCGTTATCTGGTGCGGCGTTCGCATTTCCTGAGCATCATCGCCGCCTGGATGATCACGCTTCCGGCGGCGGCGGCCCTTGCGGCGCTGATCGCCACGGCTATGTTCGCGCTGTTCGTCCACGCCTGAGGGGCCCATGCGCGCCAATTTCCGTATGCAGAGACTGTTCATCGACGCGCCGCTCGGTACCGGTGCCCGCAAAGAAGTGTCGTCCGAGCAGTTCAACTATCTCGCCAACGTTCTGCGGATGGAGGAAGGCGCCGAAATCCTCGCCTTCAACGGCCGCGACGGCGAATGGAAAGCCCGGATCACCTTCCCCACCCGCAAGAAGATCGTTCTGGAAGCGATCGAGGAAACCCGGCCGCAACCGCCCGCCTCGGACCTGCACTATCTCTTCGCGCCGCTGAAGGTCGGACGGCTCGACTATCTCGTGCAGAAGGCGGTGGAGATGGGGGCCGGGTTCATCCAGCCGGTCATGACCCAGCATGTGCAGGGCAAGATCACCAGCATGGAACGGCTTCAGGCGAATGTGGTGGAAGCGGCCGAGCAGTGCGGCATTTTGTCGGTACCCGAGGTAGCCCCGCCGAAGAAGCTCGGCGATCTGCTTGACACCTGGTCCGAAGACCGGCGCATCATCTTCTGCGACGAAGGCGACGAGGGCCAGAACCCGCTGCCGATCCTGTCTACGATCAAAGAGACCAAGATGGCCCTCCTGGTCGGTCCGGAAGGCGGATTTTCGGAGGAGGAACGGGAAAGGTTGCACGCGCTGCCTTTCGTCACCGCAATTCCGCTCGGCCCCAGGATTCTCAGGGCGGACACGGCTGCGGTCGCGGCCCTTGCGGTCATCCAGGCGGCACTCGGCGACTGGCGCTGACCCGCCTGACCGTCACTTGACCGTCGCTCGACACTGGGGCCTTGAAATTCTGAATCTATCTTGAAAGAAATTGACTTGCACCGCACATCAATCCGGTCCAATCACCGGCGAGTTCGTCCAGATCAGGCATTCCCAGCAAGGTAATTTTCATGGCCCGCGACACGACCGACCAGACACCGCTTACCTCGGTGTCCGAGCTTTCCGCCTACCTGGCGAAGGGACCGCGGCCGAAGAAAGATTTCCGCATCGGCACCGAGCACGAGAAATTCGCCTTTTTCCGGGCGGACAACAGTCCCGTCCCCTATTTCGGCGATGCCAGCATTTCCGCACTGCTCAAGGGCATGCAGACCAAGCTCGGTTGGGAACCGATCATGGACGGCGACAACATCATCGGGCTCGGCGAACATTCCGGCATGGGCGCGATCTCGATCGAGCCCGGCGGGCAATTCGAGCTTTCCGGTGCGCCGGTCGAGAGCATTCACGAGACCTGTCGGGAATCGAACCAGCATCTCGCAGTCCTGCGCCAGATCGCCGAACCGATGGGCATTCGCTTCCTCGGCATCGGCGGCAGCCCGAAATGGACTCTCGCGGAAACACCGCGCATGCCAAAGTCCCGCTATGACATCATGACCCGCTACATGCCGAAGGTCGGCTCACAGGGCCTCGACATGATGTATCGCACCTGCACGATCCAGGTGAACCTCGACTTCTCCTCGGAAGAGGACATGGCCGCCAAGATGCGGGTGTCGATGAAGCTGCAGTCAATCGCGACCGCGCTGTTTGCCTCCTCCCCTTCACCGAAGGCAAGCCGAACGGGCTCCTCTCCTGGCGCGGCGATATCTGGCGCGATACCGACAACCGGCGCTCCGGCGTCCTGCCCTTCGTGTTCGGCAAGGATTTCGGATTCGCCGACTATGTGGAATGGGCCCTGGACGTGCCGATGTATTTCATCGTCCGCGACGGCAAATATCACGATTGCACGCATGTCACCTTCCGCCAGTTCATGAACGGTGCGCTGAAAGGCGAGGTCAAGGACTGGGAGCCGACCATGGGCGACTGGACCAACCACCTTTCCACCCTCTTCCCCGACGTGCGCCTGAAGCGCTTCCTCGAAATGCGTGGCGCCGACGGCGGCCCTGGCGGCGGATCTGTGCGCTGCCGGCCTTCTGGGTCGGCCTGCTTTATGACGATACGGCGCTTGCCGATGCCGAGGTGCTGACGGCCGACTGGACGGTCGAGGACGTCATGGCCATGCGCGACGCCGTGCCGGCAAAGGGCCTGAAGGCCGAGATCAAGGGCAAGCCGGTGCTCGACATCGCCCGCGAGGCGGTGGCCATCTCCAAGGCGGGCTTGAAGGCTCGGGCACGGCTCAACGGCGAAGGCCAGGACGAAAGCATCTTCCTGCAGCCGCTCGACGAAGTGCTCGCCAAGAAGACGACCATGGCGGACGACTTGCTGTCGCTCTACCACGGCCGCTGGAACGGTTCGGTCGAGCCGGTGTTCGAGGAATACCAATACTGACCCTAGATTGAGATCGGTTCTAAAAACCGGTTTCCGTTCAGCACTTTCCGGATATAGTGGTGCATCACCCGAACCGGAAAGGATTCTCCATGCTGCCACTGTTCGACATGATGCTCAGGGCTCAGAACGGCACAGGCATGGAGGCGGTCGCCAAACAGTTCAACCTGGCCCAGGAACAGGCGACCCAGGCGATGGCGGCGCTGATGCCCGCCTTCTCCTCCGGCTTCAAGCGCACCAGCGCCAACCCCTACGACCTTACCTCGCTGATGAGCAGCATGGTGTCCGGCGCCTACTCCAAATATTTCGAGGACCTGACGAAGGCCTTCACGCCGCAGGGCACGATGGACGGCAATGCCGTGCTCGAAAAACTGTTCGGCTCGAAGGAGGTCTCGCGGGCAATCGCCGCGCAGGCGGAGCAGTTGACCGGGATTGGCCAGGAAGTCTTCAAGAAGATGATGCCGGCGATGGCCGACACGCTGATGGGCGGCCTGTTCAAACAGATGACCGGCCAGATGAGCGGCGCCAACGAGGCGTTTGCGGCCTCCCCGATGGGCCAGATGCAGCAGCAATGGCTGGAAAGCATGGGCCTGCAGCCGAAGGCGAAACCGCAGCCGGCCGCTAACCCCTTCGACAACCCTTTTGCCCAGGCCATGCGGTCCATGTGGGGACTTGACAAGCCGGAACAGCCGCAGCCTTCAAGCGGCAACCCGTTTGCCGACAATCCTTTCGCCAAGGCCTTCCAGGATATGGTGGGCGGCGCCTTCACGAGCCCGAGCCCGGCGACCGCTGCGGCACCGGAGAAACCCAAGGAAACGCCGGCAGCCGACGCCAATCCCTATCGCGACGTGCTGAACAACATGTTCGACAGCGGGCTTGAGGTGCAGAAGAGCTACCAGAAGAACATGGAAGCGATCTTTGACACCTATCTGCGCAATGGCGCAGGCAGCAATGCCGAAGCGGAGGCTACGCCCCCGCTCCGAAACCCTCCAAATAAAAAAGCCCGGCGCGGATCGACCGGCCGGGCAAGCAGCAGGGCTATTGGCTATCACCCTGCGGGGAAAGGTCAGGCAAGATCAGCGATTGGCCGGTCTTGCAAAGCGATGCCGCGCACGCTCGCGGGCGGCACGCGTCAGAAGCAGCGACGGATCGTCCAGCGCTCCAGAGTGATTGAGCGCCATCACCACATCATGCCGTGTGATGCCGATATCGTTGAGCTGGCGGTCGTCGAGATCATGGAGCCGATTGCTCGCCATACGATTGCGAAAGGCACGCCAAACGGATTTCGTTCGCAGCACCACGAGGCCAAAGCGGCCATTCGCACCGCGCCCTTCGTGAATGACGCCGAGTTCAGTTCCGCAGTCGGTCGTGCTCATGGTTTTATCCTTTCGCAGGCACGAGAAAGGCCGTCCCTTCCGTGGAGGTCCGACGGAAGGGCTGCCGAGGTAGGGTGCTCAGGGAAGAAGCACCCTTCGATTTTGATTTGCGATATCCTTATCGCGGAAAACCTATTGATCAGTCCAACGAATGTTTCTAATGGTTAGCATCAAACCCTCTGATGGATGATCTATCATGTCCGCACCGCTCGATATCGATCAGTTGCATACTTTCATTTCTATCGTGGACACCGGCAGCTTCACCAAGGCCGCCGACCGGGTGTTCAAAACCCAGTCCGCCGTGTCGATGCAGATGCGCCGGCTCGAAGAACGGATCGGCAAGCAGCTGTTCGCCAAGGACGGCCGCGGCAACCGGCTGACGGCCGAGGGCGAGAAGCTTTTGAACTATGCGCGACGGATCATCCGCCTCAACAACGAGGCGATAGCCGCCTTCGACGACAACCGCCTCGAGGGTACGCTGCGCATCGGCACGCCGGACGATTATGCCGATCGCTACATGCCGGAGATCATCGGCCGTTTCGCCAAGACCCATCCGAATGTCGAGCTCTATATCGTCTGCGAGCCGTCGGTCAGCCTGGCCGAAAAGATGGCGCGCGGCGAGCTGGATATCGCGCTCGTCACCCATAACCCGCGCCAGCGGATTTCCGACGTGGTGCGGACCGAACCGCTCTGCTGGGTCGGCTCGGCCAACCATCCGCTAAAGGACGACGCGCCGGTGCCGCTCGCCGTCGGCCGTCGCGACTGTCTGTGGCGGCAGCTCGCCTGCTCGGCGCTCGACGCGGATGGACGCGAATACCAGGTCCTGTTCACGAGCCTGGTCCTCGACAGTCGTTGCCGCCGCGGTGCTTGCCGGGATGGCCGTCTCGGTGCTGCCGGAATCGGCACTTCGCACCGGCATGAAGGTGCTGTCGTCCGCCGACGGTTTTCCGCCGCTGCCTCCGGTGCAGATCGGCCTGATGAAGCGGCCGGGGCTTTCGACTTCGCTGATGAACGCCATCACCGACCACATCACCGCCTGCCTCGACAACATCTCTCCGGCCGTGATGCCGGACGATCTCGACGGCGAGGTTAAAACGTTCCAACGCATGCCGCGGGCGCGGGCGGGCTCGGTGATGCCGGGGTGGTGAGCACCTCCGTTGATTGACTTGTGGCCGCATGGGTTGCACCGTGATACAGCGTCCTACAGGAGCTTCTCATGCTGACACAGGGCAAGTCACCCTCCGACTTTAAGAACGGCGACGAAACTTAACCAAACAAAAAAGCCGGGACAGAACCCGGCTTCTTCTTTTCCGTGACTTCGAACTACACCTCGGCTGGCGCGGGCAGCAACGGCCCGAGCCCAAGCCTTGATCGATTACGCCAGGTTCTTCTTGAAGAACGCCACCGAGCGGCTCCAGGCGAGATCGGCGGCGGCCTTGTCGTAGCGGGCCGACGAGGTATCGTTGTTGAAGGCGTGGTTGGCGCCGTCATAAACGAAGATCTCGAAGGTCTTGCCGCCCTTTTCGAGCGCTGCCTTGAAGGCCGGGATGCCAGCATTGATGCGCTCGTCGAGCCCGCCGTAATGCAGCATCAGCGGCGCCTTGATGGCGGGCACGTCCTCGGCCTTCGGCTGGGCACCGTAATAGGCGACGCCGGCGTTGAGGCTCGGGGATTTGACCGCCAGATTGTTGACAGCACCGCCGCCCCAGCAGAAGCCGATCGCACCCACCTTGCCGTTCGCACCGCCGATGCCGGCGAGATAGGCACGGCTGGCTTCCCCATTGGCCGAAACATCATCGGGCTTCAGCGCGGAGAACATCTGCCGGGCCTGTTCTTCGTCGGTCGGCGTGCCGCCCTGGGGGCCAGGAAATCGACGGCGAGCGCATTGAATCCCTCCAGCGCCATGCGGCGGGCAACGTCCTTGATATGGGCGTTCAGGCCGCGGTTCTCATGGATGACGAGGACGCCGCCGCGCGTGCCGGAGGCATTCTTGGGTTTCACGAAGTAACCCTTCATCGTCACGCCGCCGGCGCCCGGATAGGTGACATCCTCGGTGGCCACTCGGTCGTCATTGGCAGGAATGATGTCCGCTTTGGCAGAGCTGGCGCCGATTAGGGCGCAATCGCTGCCGCGGCAGCGCCGGAGCCGGCAAGCTGGGTCAGCTTTTCCATGAAACGGCGGCGGTCCAGGGTCAGGTGGGTGTATTCGTCATAGGCGTCGATCATCGCCTGGGTAATCTTCGGCGTCTCGTTATCCATGGCTTGCTCCTCCAGCAAATTGCATGACGGAGAAATCTATACCGGGGAAGTTCCACTTGCAGATGAAACACTGAGTGATCTAAGTGCCGGATATTACACTTGTTCGTGAGGCTGGCTTGATCGGCGAGCCCGCCAGGATTGTGGCGGGCTCGCCCGTTCATGTCAGACCTGCGCTGCGCCGCCATCGGCAAACAATTCGGTGCCGGTGACGAAGCTCGACTCGTCGGAGGCGAGGAAAAGCGCCGCATTGGCGATCTCGTCCACATGCCCGACACGACCCATCGGGATCTGCGTCGCCATATAGTCCAGGAGGCCTTGCTGCTGGGCAGGATCGTTGCCGGCAAGCTCGACAAGGCCGGGGTTTCGGTGGCGCCCGGGCTCAGCGTGTTGACGCGGATGCCGCGCTCCTTCAGGTCGAGGATCCAGTTGCGGGCGAAATTGCGAACCGCCGCCTTGGATGCGCTGTAGACGCTGAAGTTCTGCGTGCCCGTGGAACCGGTGGTGGAGCCGGTGAGGATGACCGACGCGCCCTTGCCGAGCAGCGGCAGGGCCTTCTGCACCGTGAAGAGCACCCCTTCACATTGCGGTTGAAGGTATCGTCGAAATGCTCCTCGGTAATCTCGCCGAGCGGCAGCATCGATCCGCCGCCGGCATTGGCGAAGAGCACGTCGATACGGCCGGCCTTCGCCTTCACCTCGGCGAACAGCCGGTCGAGATCGGCGAGATTTGCCGAGTCGGCCTGGATGCCGGTGACATCGCCGCCGATCGCTGCGATCGCTTTCTCCAATACGTCCGGACGGCGGCCGGTGATGAACACTTTGGCGCCTTCCGAAACGAACCGTTTTGCGGTCGCAAGGCCGATGCCGGAGGTGGCGCCGGTCACGACGGCGACCTTGTCCTTCAATCTCTCTGTCATGTTCTTATCTCCTGTTGAATTGATGACGGAGAGATATGGACGGTGGTGCCATTTCGAAATAGAAACGAATGCAAACAATCATTGCAGATATGAAACGATGAAACTTCCCGATTTCGAGGGTCTGGCGATGTTCGCCAAGGTGGCCGAGGAACGCTCCTTTGCCGGAGCCGCCAAGACGCTCGGCGTCTCGGTCGCGACCGTTTCGCGCGGCGTCGGCCGGCTGGAGGCGAGGCTCGGCGCCCGGCTTTTCAACCGGACCTCGCGGCAGCTGGCGCTGACGGAATTCGGGATGCGGCTCGCGGAACGAGCCTCCTGCCTCTATCATGAGGCCGAAGAGATCGAGAACGCGGCGCGCGAGCTTTCACTGAAACCGCGCGGCTTGATCCGGCTCGCGGTGCCGATGAGTTTCGGCGTGCACTGGATCGCTCCGCTGCTGCCGGATTTTTAGAGCTCTATCCGGAAGTCAGCATCGACCTGCATATGAGCGATGCCCCGGTCGATCTCGTCGGCGACGGGTTCGATGCGGCATTGCGGATCGCCGTCCTGCCGGACTCCTCGCTGGTGGCCCGACGGATCGCGGCGGTGCGGCCGTTCATCCTTGCCTCGCCCGCCTATCTGAGGAAACATGGCGAGCCTCAGCACCCTCGCGACCTGATCGCCCACCATTGCCTCGGTTATGCCTACCGCCCGCGACAGGATATCTGGCGCATGACGAACAAAGCCGGCGAGGAAGAGCATGTGACGCCGGGCGGGCAACTCAGGGTCACCAATTCGGAGGCGCTGGTTCCGACCGCGCTGCGCGGCCTCGGCATCTGCGAGCTGCCGGAATTCATGGCGAGCGAATATCTTGCCGACGGCCGGCTGAAGGCCATCCTCACCGATTGGACACTGCCGAGCGGAGCGCTCTATTTCGTGACGCCCTCGGCGCGGGCACGGCCGGCGAAGATCGAGGCGCTTTCGGATTTCATGATCGCCAGGCTTTCAAACCCGCCCTGGCGCTGGCCCGGATAGACGCGCCTAGTTCAGGGCAAGCCAGACCGCGAGCCAGACCCACATCGCCATCACCGCAAAAAAGCCGAGTATGAAGATCGGACGGCGATAGCGCAGCCGGTTGCTGGTGAGATGCACATAGGAATGCGCATAACGCGACAGGACGAAGATCCAGGCGAGAGCGACCGTGCCGCCATTGTCTGCAGTCGAGACATAGAGCACGAGGTTGACGGCGTAGAACAGGACCGGCAGTTCAAACTGGTTCTTGAGGTTGTTGTGGACCGCCAGGCTTTCAGGCGGTTCCCGATGGTTCTCACGGAACTCACCGGCCTCGATACTGCCCGCCTTGACGGCCAGGAAGCGTTTCCTGGACAGCAGCCAATAGAGAAAAATACCAGCGCGGCATGCGCAATCATCGGCCAGAGCGTCGCGTCTGTAGAAAGCATCGGTTCTCCTTGCACCATCAAGGGGAACCAGATAAACGCCGGCCCTTAGATACGCAATGACGGCACTCTGCCGAGACATGAGGCCGAAAGACTTGAAGCGGGTGACATGGCGCCGATCGACTGGCGCCACGCTTTTTCCATTCAAACCTACAGGTTATTGCGGTGTCAGGTTCTCGGTGCCGGAGCCGTTCTTGCCGGAAATTGTCCAGGCGCCTTCCAGCGAACCGTCATCGTTGACCTTGTAGACGACCAGGCCGACTGCCTTGCCGAGCACGTAACCGGCGGCGAAGCTATCGCCGTAAAGCATGCAGATGCCGTTGGACGTGGTGGAACCCGTCTTCCACTCGATCGCGCAGGTCGTTTCGCTGGTCAGCGAGATCTTCGCGGTTCCCTTGTAGGCGGAACCGTCGAGATTGGTACCCTCGACATTGTAGGTGCCGGCGCGAACGGTCTGCGCTTGCGCAGGCGTAATGAATGCCGCGCCCAGGAGGAGCGCGCAACCTAGAAACTTCTTCATGTTTACCCCCGAAAATACTTCTGCCGGCACGATCGCCAACACCGGTTATTTAGCAGGGAATCACGAAAGAAATAAGCAACCCGACCCTGCGGTCAGGCTCTTGGCGCAAGCATCCAGATGACTTTTTTGAAATTCGAGGGAGGAGGCGATAACCTCCCCCGTTGCGGATGTCAGACGCCGGCGCCCGGATAGTTGGGGCTCTCGCGGGTGATCGTGACGTCATGCGCATGGCTTTCACGCAGGCCGGCGCCGGAGATGCGCACGAAGGTGGCGCGCTCCTGGAATTCCTTGAGATTGGCGCCGCCGACATAACCCATGGCCGCCTTGAGACCACCGCCGAGCCTGGTGCAGAACGCCCGAAACCGGACCCTTGTACGGCACCTGGCCTTCGATGCCTTCCGGAACCAGCTTCAGCGTGTCGCGAACTTCCGCCTGGAAGTAACGATCGGCGGAGCCGCGGGCCATGGCCCCAACCGAGCCCATGCCGCGATAGGCTTTGAACGAGCGGCCCTGGTAGAGATAGACTTCGCCCGGGCTTTCGTCGGTGCCGGCCAGCAGCGAGCCGATCATCACGGCGGATGCGCCGGCGGCGATCGCCTTGGCAAGGTCACCCGAGAACTTGATGCCGCCATCGGCGATGACCGGAATGTTCTGCGCCCGCGCCGCTTCGACGGCCGACATGATCGCCGCAAGCTGAGGCACGCCGACGCCGGCGACGATCCGCGTGGTGCAGATCGAGCCCGGGCCGATACCGACCTTGACCGCATCCGCGCCGGCATCGATCAGCGCCTTGGTGCCGTCGTAGGTCGCGACATTGCCTGCCATGACACGCACGTGGTTGGAGATGCGCTTCACCCGCGTAACCGCATCGAGCACGCGCTGCGAATGGCCGTGGGCCGTATCGACGACCAGGAGATCGACGCCTGCCTCGATGAGACGTTCGGCGCGCTCGAAGCCGTCGTCACCGACACTGATCGCGGCTGCCGCGCGAAGGCGTCCCTGGGCATCCTTGGAAGCGTTCGGGTTGAGCTGCGACTTTTCGATATCCTTGACGGTGATGAGGCCGACGCAACGGCCTTCGCCATCGATGACGAGCAGCTTCTCGATGCGGTGCTTGTGCAGCAGGCGCTTGGCTTCCGTCTGATCGACGCTGCTTTCCTTGACCGTGATCAGGTTCTCGCGGGTCATCAGTTCATAAATCTTCTGAGCCGGATCCGAGGCGAACCGGACGTCGCGGTTGGTGAGAATACCGACCAGCCGGCCCGGCACATGACCGCCGCCGTTCTCGACGACCGGAATGCCGGAAATGCTGTAGGACTTCATCAGCGACAGCGCTTCGGCGAGCGTCGCATCCGGCCCGATGGTCACCGGGTTGACGACCATGCCGCTTTCGAACTTCTTGACCTGGCGGACCTGTTCGGCCTGCTCGATCGGGGTCAGGTTGCGGTGGATGACGCCGATGCCGCCGGCCTGCGCCATGGCGATAGCGAGCCGGCTTTCCGTCACGGTATCCATGGCCGAGGAGATGATCGGCAGGTTGAGATCGATATCCTGCGCGATGGTCGTGGCGATATTGGTCTGGCCCGGCATGACTTCGGAATGGCCGGGCTGCAGCAGCACGTCGTCGAAGGTAAGCGCGTCTGCGCCGGTTGCGGTTTCAATGATGCGTGCCATTGCCAAATTCCTTCGATCTAGAAAATGCGGGATACGCTCAGGAACGACTCTATACGTCCCGACGCTCCGGCAACAATTGCTTGGAAGTTGGCGAGGGCTGGTAACACGTTCATGACAAGAAGGGAATAGCAAAAACCCGGGAGGTGCTTCTCCCGGGTTTTGATCGCTTTCAGCACAATCAGATGTCGAACTGGTAGCTCTTCGGCACGAAACGGTAGCCGGCGCCCTGCTTTTCGACGAAACCGACCGCCGGGAAGGGCATGTGATAGCCGAGGAAAGCGATCTTGTCGGTGGCGATCATGTCAAAGACCTTCTTGCGGGTGGCTGCTCCCTGCGCCTTGTCCATGTCGAAACGCACTTCCCAATCAGGCCGCTGCAGCGACAGAACGTAGTGATTGGCGGTATCGGCGGTCAAAACCAGACGCTTGCCCTGCGACTCGATATTGAAGATCAGCATGCCGGGCGTGTGGCCCGGCGCCAGCATTGCGGTGATGCCGGAAACGACTTCGCCGCCCTCCGCCAGGAAGGTCATCTTCTCGGCAAGCGGCTTGACGTTGGCGAGCACGCTCTTCTGATTGCCCTCCGCCGGCGTCCCGGCGCGGGCGGCATCGGTCCAGAAATCATATTCCACCTGGCCCGTGACATACCGTGCCTTCGGGAAGGCCGGTTTGCCGTCTTCCATGATGCCGCCGATGTGATCGCCATGCATGTGGGTGATGACGACGATCGAAATATCCTCCGGCATGTAGCCGGCAGCCGCCAGGCCCTCGATCAGGCGTCCGACACCCTGGGCGCGGCCCGCCTTGCCGAGCCCGGTATCGAACAGGATGACATCGGTGCCGGTATCGACCAGCGTCGGGGCGAAGCTGTTGACGAACTGGTCCGTCGGCAGGAAATTCTGGGTCAACAGGGTTCCAAGCGCTTCGGCGGGCTGATTGAGTCCGAAGGTCTCGCCGGGAGCGCCGGAAGGGCGAACACCGTCCTTCACCACCAGAACCTGAAAACCTCCGAGCTTGAATTTATGGATGTCCGGCGGGATGACGCGATCAATTGCCAACTGCTTCTTCTCCTGGGCAAAAGCCTCAGCATTGATGATTGCCGGAGCGGCAAGAACGCTCAAACCGGCCGTGCCGATGAGGGTGCGCCGTCCGATACCTGAATTCGCCATGATTTAACTGCCTCCTGGAATTGCCGCGAGACCCTAAAGTTGAGTCCGATACGGAAGGGAACATAACCACAGCCCGAGATGAGAAAATCCGATCTCACGCAGACGTGACCCAAAACGTGAAATGGTGAGATTCAGCAATTGGCAGACCGGACCAACAGGTTTATGGACGGGCCAATCCCCGCCCGTCGCAGGCCTCCTCATGAACCGCATTGTTCCCCTCATTCTCGCCGTCGCCCTTTTCATGGAGCAGATGGACTCCACCGTTATTGCGACGGCGCTTCCCGCGATCGCAGCGGACCTGGATGTCGGGCCGATCACGCTCAAACTGGCGCTGACCTCCTACATGGTAGCGCTCGCCATGTTCATCCCGATCAGCGGCTGGATGGCCGACCGTTTCGGCGCCAAGCGGATTTTCGCGTCGCGATCATGGTTTTCGTGATCGGCTCGATCTGCTGCGCGCTCTCGTCGGATCTCTTCCAATTCGTGCTGTCACGCTTCCTGCAGGGCATGGGTGGGGCGATGATGACGCCGGTCGCTCGCCTGGTTCTCTTGCGCACCACGAAGCGTAGCGAACTCGTCTCGGCCATGGCGCTGCTCACCATTCCGGCGCTGGTCGGCCCGCTCACCGGGCCGCCGATCGGCGGCTTCATCACCACCTATTTCACCTGGCACTGGATCTTCCTGATCAACGTGCCGGTCGGCGTGCTCGGCATCTATCTCTCGACGATCTTCCTGCCGGAAATCGAGGCCACCAATCCGCCCTCGATCGACTGGTGGGGGTTCTTCCTCACCTCGGTCACGGCCGCCGGCACGGTCTTCGGGCTTTCCGTCATCGGCCTTCCGGCGCTGCCGCCGGCCATTGGCATCACCGCGACGGCACTCGGGCTCACGGCCGGCGTCGCCTATTTCGTCCATGCACGGACCCATCCCGCGCCGATCCTCAACCTCCGGCTCTTCAAGAACGATGCGTTCCGGGCGGCGAGCAGCAGCGGCACGCTGTTCCGCATCTCGACCGGCGCCATTCCATTCCTGATGCCGCTGATGCTGCAGCTCGGCTTCGGTCTCAACCCCTTCCAGTCCGGGCTGATCACGTTTGCCGGCGCGCTCGGTGCGCTGATGGTGAAGTTCGCCGCCCGCCGCGTCTTCGCGATGACCGGCTTCAAGGTGACACTGATCGCCTCGGGCGTGCTCGGCGCTGCGACCACCGCGGCAAACGGCTTCTTCACGCCGCAAACCTCACACGCGCTGATCATCGCATTCCTGCTGATGTCGGGTTTCTGCCGTTCGTTCTTCTTCACCGGTTCGAATGCGCTGAGCTATTCCGAGATCAGCGACGAACAGGCGAGCCAGGCGACCTCGATCGCCTCCGTCCTGCAGCAGATCAGCATGGCGCTCGGCGTCGCCTTCGCGGCCTTCATCCTCGAAGCGTCAGCGGCGGTCACCGGCACGCATCTGCAGCTTTCGGACTTCCACCTGGCCTTCTTCCTGGTGGCTGCCCTTTCGCTGCTCGCCGTCCTGCCTCTTTTACGGCTGGACCCGATGACCGGCTCGGCCGTCTCCGGCCACCGGGCCGCCAGGATCCAGCCGGAAGCCGGCGAGTAATCAGGCCCGATTGTCCGCTTTGGCGTCGTCGGCTTCTGCGTATTCTACCTCGGCGTCCTCCATCCCGGTCTCCTCCATCCCGGAATCCGAAGCAGTCTCGCCGGCCCTGCGGCCCTTGAAATGCTTGGCGAGCAGGAACATCTCCACCGATTCCTGGCGCGAGGCGCCCGGCTTCACGTGGACAACCTGTTTGAAATTCTGCTTCAGCATGTTGAGCAGGTCGCGCTCGGTGCCGCCCTGGAAGGTCTTGGCCAGGAAATGGCCGCCCTCGCCCAGCACTTCGATGGCGAAATACGCCGCCACTTCGCACAGATGCATGGTGCGCAGATGATCGGTCTTCTGGTGGCCGGTGGTCGGCGCCGCCATGTCCGAGATGACCAGGTCCGGCGTGCCGCCGATCGCTTCCATCAACAGGCGCGGCGCTTCCGGATCGAGGAAGTCGAGCTGCAGGATCTTGACGCCGGCGAGCGGCGCCATTTCCAGGAAATCGATCGCCGCGACGCGGATATCATCGTCGGTCGAACCGGTGACATTGGCGGCGATCTGCGACCAGCTTCCCGGTGCGGCACCCAGATCGATGATGCGGCGGGCGCCTTTGAGGATCTGATGCTTCTCGTCGATCTCCAGAAGCTTGAAGGCCGCGCGGGCGCGATATCCTTCCAGCTTGGCCCGCTGGACATAAGGATCATTGATATGGCGCTCGAGCCAGCGCCGCGACGACGCCTTGAGCTTGCCCTTCTTGACCTTCTGGCCGAGCTTGCGGCCGATACGATTGCCGCTGCCCGGGGATTTGGAGGGTGGTTTCGTCATCGCCTTGCTCCCGCCTCATCCTGTGCACCGGCACCTTGGTTGGCCCCTGATTGCCCCCTGGGCGGCGCGGCCGCAGCCGGCGCCACACGCCGTCATCGGCCATCATATCCGTCAACAGACCTTCGCGCAGGCCCCGGTCGGCAACCCGCATGCGCTCGCTCGGCCAGCGGCGGCGGATCGCTTCCAGAATGGCGCAGCCGGCCAGCACAAGGTCGGCCCGGTCCGGACCGATGCAGGGGTTGGCGGCGCGGCCGGCGAAATCCCACGAAAGCAGTTTCGCCTGCATGGCGGAAACTTCCGCATCCGACAGCCACAAGCCATCGACCTTGCGGCGGTCATAACGCGGCAGGTCGAGATGCACCCCGGCAAGCGTGGTCACCGTGCCGGACGTGCCGATCAGATGGAAATCCTCGGCGCCTTGGCGACGGAACGCGGCCAGCGGCGGGCAATCGAAACGGGCCAGCATGCCTTCGACTTCGGTCACCATGGCAGAGAAGACGTCCGGAGTGACATCGCGTCCGCCATGCCGTTCCGACAGCGTCACGACGCCTACCGGAAGCGAGGTCCAGTGGGTGATGTGATTGGCAAGCCGGCTCGAGCGGCTCTCATCGATGCGGATGACGGCGATTTCCGAAGAACCGCCGCCGATATCGAAGAGAACCACGGAGCGTGCCTCGCGGCCGACCAAAGACGAGCAGCCGGATACGGCAAGCCGTGCCTCGGTCTCGCGATCGATGATTTCGAGTTCCAGCCCTGTCTCCGCGATCACCCGCGCCAGAAACTCCTCGCCGTTTTCGGCGGCGCGGCAGGCCTCGGTGGCGATCAGCCGCATGCGCCGGATCGGCCGGTTGGCAAGCTTGGTGGCGCAGATCCGTAGCGCTTCGACGGCACGGTCCATGGCATCCTGCGACAGGCGGCGGCTGGTGCCGAGCCCTCGCCGAGACGGACGATCCGCGAAAACGCATCGACGACGCGGAACTGGCCCGGCCTTGTCGGCTGGGCGATCAGCAGGCGGCAATTGTTGGTGCCGAGGTCAAGCGCCGCATAGAGATCGTTGACGTAGGGGAATTTTTCGCCGCGCTGCTCTGCGCCCTGACTTTCAGCACCCACCCTGCCGCGGGCATCCTTGGAAGAGGCATGGGCCGAACCTGCGGGCGCCGGAGCCTTCGCGACACCCGGCGCCGCCTTGGCAGGCGTCAGCGGCCGGCCCTGGAGACCGCGGCCGCCTCTGTTCTTCTTGCGCCGATTGCGCGAAGACGACGGCGACTTCGCCGAATGCGGCGGCTGACCGCCCTCGGCGCGAACCGGAACCTGCTGTGCTGCGGGTGAAGCGTTCGAACCCTGCCCCGGCTGCTGGGCGCCGCCGGATTTCGCACGGCGCCGCTTGCGCTTGCGCGCCGGTGGGTTGGGTTCCTGGCTATGGGGACGTCCGGCAGGCGCGGCCGAATCGACCGCATCCGAATGGCTCACAGGCGCCGCGTCACGACGTTTGCCGTTCCGCTTCGCCTTCCGACGCCTCGAGGATTTACCCTCTCCGCGCGGTGCCGCCGACGCCCCGCCTTCCGGCGGCTTTGCGCCGCTATCGGGGTCCATCACTATTAAGTCCATCTCGCCGCGCAAGGCCTCAAGAAGGTATGCCGCTGGCGTCTGATTGTTTCGTTGGCGCGAAGATAACAGGCAGCGGCGTTTTCGCCAACGGCTTTTTGCCGGATGCCTCATGCACCCGTCTTCGGGCCCGGTTTTTCAGCTTTTCCGGACCGCCGACAAGAAAGCTTTCGGAGCATCGATTTTTTCGAAATCGGTATTTGCAATCCGCCCGGTTTTGTTTATAAGCGCCGCACACCGGCCGGACCATTTCCCGGCAACCCCTGCTGGGGAATAGTTCAACGGTAGAACGACGGACTCTGACTCCGTTAATCTTGGTTCGAATCCAGGTTCCCCAGCCAATTCTCTTTTTTGCCTGAAATCAGCCATTTGGCCTTGATGAAATCGTTAGATGTTCAGCGATGTGCTCCAGTCACGAGCCAACCGACTGCGCTCGCGACTTTTTTGCAAAATGGCTCTCCTCTGCCAGCGAGACCAGTTAGCGGCCTCGCCCCTTCATCACCAGGGCAGCATAAGCTTCGATCACGACTGAACGGTCATGTTAGGCCAGTTGCAAATCGAGAACAAATATGGAACATTGCGACAATCCTGGTACCGTCTACCCTTTTCGCTCTGCACCTTAACCGGTTATTGCCGAATCACTATAGAACACTGGTAGCCATGGGTAGGGCTAGAATGGTGAGACTCGATGCTTGATTTCATTTCCCTTTTTGCCGGTGCCGGTGGTCTCGATCTGGGTTTGGAAGAAGCTGGCTGGCGGTGCAGATATGCGTCGGATATAGACGAGCACGCGGTCGCGACATTGAAGGCGAACAAGCGTGTCCGTCGAGCAGGCGGCACATCGAGCCGGTTCGCTGAAACCTTCATTGAGCGCGCTGACGTGCGCGCCCTTACAGGCAAGTCAATCCTGGATGCGGCAAGCGCAAGACGTGGCGACATTCCCCTCTTAGCTGGTGGTCCTCCTTGTCAGAGTTGGAGCAGTGCAGGCCATCACTCGGGTTCAATGATCCGCGAGGTCAGCTATGGAGCGACTTCGTTCGCCTCGCTGGCGAGCTTGATGTTCGCTACCTCCTCTTCGAGAATGTCCGTGGACTCTTGACCGCGCGCGGAGACGATGGCGTTCCCGGTTCTGCACTCAATACCATTCGGTCGAAGTTGCTTGAAGTTGGCTTTCATACCACGGTCAGCTTGCTAAATGCCGCCGATTACGGGCTTCCTCAGAGGAGGGTGCGCTTGTTCATCATCGGCTACCGAGTTGGCGATGCACCCATCTTCCCGGAAGCTACGCACGCCAAGGGTGGTCAATCAGCGTTACCGTGGAGGACAATGGCTCAAGCTTTCGCCGAGATCGATCCGGTGAACGAGTCTGAGGTGATCCGGCCCAGCGGAAAGATGGCCCAAGACCTTCGCGACATTCAGCCGGGATCGGGCGTAAAGAGCATGGGCAAGGCCGAGGCTACGCGCCCAAGCGGCCATTGGGGCTACAAGCAAGGCGCGTTTGTTGCTGATCCTTCATTGCCGGGCAGAACCGTGACGGCAAGCGCTCAGCAAGATTGGATCCGGGATCCTGTGCATGGGATCCGGCGATTGACGCCGCGTGAATGCGCTGCACTCCAGACTTTCCCGTCGGACTATGTTTGGCCCGATCGCCTGGTTGATCAGTATCGTCTGATCGGGAACTCAGTGCCTCCGAAGCTCGCGTCGATAATTGGTTCTCATCTGGCGGATGCTGTCACGCAAAAACCGAATGTAGTCGCAGATGTCAGTCCGACCCTGTCTCCATTGCCTGCTCGCCTCGAGGCTGCGATTTCCTACACGAAGCGCGAAGAGCGACGGAATGGTCTATCCAGAAAGATGGCTCCGGCACGTCGTAAATCGCGGTTAGCGGCCGCGTCCTGATGCCCGCGAAAGAGGTATCCGACGCTAATCGCAAGAACGCAGAACTGGCGCGCGAACTGTACATGAAGGGTCGCAGTGCAAGCGGTGGAGCTACGGATTGGCGCGAATCCCTGCGTCAATCTCGCGGTCTGATTGCGGACGCACTGCGATCGTCGGAGTATCTCCGGGATACAGCGGGTGCCTTAATGAAGAGCGGAAGTCATATGACTGCGTTCAGGCATCTTATGGCTCCTCCAATGAGCCAGGACCAATTCAAGTTGGTATGCCCATCGTGGCCGAAGGGATCTGAAAAAAGGGACGAGTATCGCCTGCGAATGCCAAGGTCGTCGCAGTTAGCGTTCTTGAATGGATCGATCGCGCGTCAGTGCCTTGGTTGGCGACGAACCGCTCCCCGACAAGAGCAGAACTACGGCAAACTCTACAACGAGTCTCCGCACTGATTGCGCAGCAACGAGTGCAGACCGTTCAACGAAATCGCCTTTCCAATATCCAGGAGTCGGCGGTTGTTAACTTGCTCCTTGCAATGGGGTGGGAAAGGCGCGATCCGGGGCTTGTCCGAGTTGCAGCTGCACTCCCTGCCGAAACCTTCATGCACAAGGCGAAATTCGCAACGCGAACACGGCCTCAGGAGGTCGATATCGCATGTGGCCTCGGAGCGACGGTCATTGCCGCCATAGAATGCAAGGTCACTAACGATGAGACCAACTCCATCAAGCGTATAAACGACGTTTTGAAGAAAGCGGAGTCGTGGCAGCGGCATTGGGGAGAGCACCTCATGAGGACGGTTGCCGTTCTGCAAGGCGTTATCGCGCCGAAGGAAGTCGATCGCCTTAGTGATGCGAACATCCATGTTTTCTGGTCGCACGATCTTCCTACATTCGAAGCATGGCTCCGTAAGCAGCTACTAGATCTGCAGCACTAGCAATACCCGCAAGTCGCCGTTCCCTTTGCCGCAAGGTGCGAACGCGAAAACCCTGCCTCCCGCCCGGCTGACGGGAGACAGGCAAGTGTTGCCAAGCACTACCCCTTCTTACCTCGCGATCAGCACCGGGAGCTTGCTTTTCTCAAGCATCGAGGCCGTCACGCCTCCGAAGACGCGTTCGCGCAGCCGCGAGTGGCCGTAGGCGCCCATGACGATGAGGTCGGCGTCGATTTCCAGGGCGTGCCTTTCGAGCACGTCTTCCACCGGCCGGCCGCTGCTTGCCAGTTGTTCGACGACGACCTTGATCCCATGGCGGGCGAGATAGGTTGCGACGTCGGCGCCGGGTTCGCCGCCGCTGACCCAATAGGAGCTGTCGGGATCGACGAGCACGACATGGACCTCTTCGGCCCAGGTCATCATCTCCAGGGCTTCGCGTGCGGCCTGGGCCGCCTCGGTGCGGGAATTCCAGGCGAGCAGCATCCGCCGCGGTTTCAGGGTCGTCTTGCGGTCCTTCGGCATCAGCAGGAGGGGGCGGCGAGCTTCGAACACGCCGCCATCGACGATCCGCCTGGTCAGCGCGGGATCGCTGCGCACGCCGTCTCCAATGACCGCGACATCGGCATAAAGCGCGCGGCGATGGATTTCCTCGCTGACGAAAACGCCTTCCGCATAGATGATGTCGATATCGAACGACAGGCCATTCGTCTTGCAGGCGCTGGCCGCCTGTTTCCGGATTCCGTCGAGCATTCTCAGGTCCTCGTCACGCTGGTCGAGCCATACTGTGCCGGCCGGAAAATCGCCCATGGTTGCCGGGACGGCCAGATTGACGACCACGACGGAAAGATGCGCTTCGAGCTCGGCCGTGATCTCCATGGCACGGGCGAGATCAGCGGTCGGATCCGTATTGCCGATCACGGCGAGCACTGTCTTGAATGACATTTCCTGTCTCCTCTGCATGGGGCCTTGATCGGCCCTATAAACGCAGTCTAGGACCGGTACCGGCCTCAGCCATGATCTCCATCAATCGAAACCCGAGAATTCCGAACTGCGGCCTGCCTTCTGATCGGCTAGGATCGCAAGACGCGGCCTCTGCCGCCACGAGGAAAGCTCTTGTCATGCCGAAACGCAGCGCAGGCCTTTTGATCTTCCGGCAAACGGCCGGATACCCGGAAGTGTTTCTGGTTCAGCCCGGCGGGCCGTTCTGGGCACGCAAGGACGAGGGGCGTGGTCCATTCCCAAGGGTCTTGTCGATGAAGGCGAGGACGAGCTGTCGGCGGCAAAACGGGAGGTTTTCGAGGAGGTCGGAGCGAGGATAGACGGCGATTTCGAATGGCTCGGCGAATATCGCCAGCCGGGCGGCAAACGCGTGCTCGCCTGGTCGATCGAAGCCGATATCGACATCGCCGCCATCGTCAGCAACACATTCCGGATGGAATGGCCGCCGAAATCGGGGCAGATGAAGGAGTTTCCCGAAGTCGATCGCGCGGGATGGTTCAGTCTTGAGGAAGCGGAACGCAAGATATTGAGGGGCCAGCAGCCGATTCTGGTCGATTTCGCGGCCCGACGGCTGCCATAAAGCAAGCAGGGGACAGATGCGGCTTTGTCGCCCGTCCCGGCTGTCCCGGTTGAACGCCTGTGAAAACCCGTTCCCGCTTGACTTGGATCACCCCAAAGCCCGTGATGGGCAGATAGGAAACTGCCGGACATCAGCGTTCATGGAGCCTCCCTTTGAACCGTATCGCAAAAGCCGCCATCATTCTCGCAGTTGTGGGCGCCGCCGGTTATTTCGGA
Organism: Neorhizobium sp. EC2-8; assembly: GCA_045291535.1. Lineage (GTDB taxonomy): Bacteria > Pseudomonadota > Alphaproteobacteria > Rhizobiales > Rhizobiaceae > Neorhizobium. The sequence goes on from CP147996.1 coordinate 2,344,452, forward strand.
TGGCGCTACCAGCAGGACCTTCGGGCAGCGCAAGCCATGCAGGGAATTGCCAGTGGTAACGGCCGCGTCGAGGCGGTCGAAATCGACATCGCGGCGAGAACCGCGGGGCGCCTTTCGAACATTCTGGTCAAGGAAGGCGACTTCGTGAAGGCGGGCGCGGTCGTCGCCCGCATGGATATCGAACAGCTTGCCGCCCAGAAGCGGGAAGCGGAAGCTCAGCTTGCCAGAGCCAGGATCGCCATCGAAACGGCAAAAAGCCTGGTCGTTCAGCGTCAGGCGGAAAAAGAAGCTGCGGCCGCAACCGTTTCCCAGAACGAGGTCCAGCTGCAATCGGCCCGCAAGCGGCTGACCCGTAGCGAGCAGATGAGCAAAAGCGGATCGGTTTCCGAGCAGTTGCTGGACGACGATCGCGCCCGCGTCGAAGGAGCGGTAGCCACCGTCTCGGCGGCGAAAGCCAACCTTGCCGCAACCGACGCGGCGATCGGCGCCGCGCAGTCGCAGGTCGTGGATGCCGGGGCCTCGGTCGAGGCCATGCAGGCGACCGTCGCGCGGATCGATGCCGATCTGCGTGATTGCGAACTCAAGGCGCCGCGCGACGGCGTGTACAATATCTCGTGGCGCAGCCCGGCGAAGTGGTTGCCGCCGGCGGCCGGGTGCTCAACATCCTCGATGTCGGCGACGTCTACATGACCTTCTTCCTGGCGACGGAAGAGGCCGGACGCACCCCGATCGGTGGCGAGGCGCGGATCGTTCTCGATGCGGCTCCTCAATATGTCATTCCGGCCCGGATATCCTTCGTGTCCGATGTGGCGCAGTTCACGCCGAAGACCGTGGAAACCGAAGAGGAACGCCAGAAGCTGATGTTCCGCCTGCGCGCCCGCGTCTCCCGGAACTGCTTCGGAAATACATCGCACAGGTCAAGACCGGCCTGCCGGGCCGGACCTATGTGAAGCTCGATCCCGCCGCACAGTGGCCGGCGGCCCTGTCGCAGCCGATCACCCCATGAGCCCGGAGCAACGGCCTATGGGCATCCCGGCGCAAGCGGCCTATGTGGCGCGGTTGAAGGATGTCAGCCATTCCTACGGCAGCACCCTTGCCCTGGACGGCATAACCCTCGACCTGCCTGCCGGCCGGATGATCGGCCTGATCGGCCCGGACGGCGTCGGCAAATCCTCGCTCCTGTCGCTGATCTCGGGCGCGCGGCAGATCCAGACGGGCGAGGTCGAGGTGCTGGGCGGTGATATGCGCAGCGCCCGTCACCGCGATCGCACCTGCCCGGCCGTCGCCTATATGCCGCAAGGCCTTGGCAAGAACCTCTATCCGACACTATCGGTGTTCGAGAATGCCGATTTCTTCGCCCGCCTGTTCGGCCAGGGCCGCGAGGAACGGGAATACCGCATCGCCAACCTTCTGAAGCGCACCGGCCTGTCAGGCTTCGAGGACCGGCCGGCGGGCAAGCTTTCGGGCGGCATGAAACAAAAGCTCGGCCTCTGCTGCGCCCTCATCCACGATCCGGACCTGCTCATTCTCGACGAACCGACGACCGGGGTCGATCCGCTGTCGCGCCGGCAGTTCTGGAGCCTTGTCGAAGATATCCGGGCGGAACGGCCGCAGATGAGCGTGATCGTCGCGACCGCCTATATGGAGGAAGCGGCGCGCTTCGACTGGCTGGCGGCCATGGATTCCGGAAAGGTGCTGGCAACCGGCTCGCCGCGCGAGATCCTCGCCCAGACGGGCACCGACACGCTGGACGATGCCTTCATCGCCCTGATGCCGGAGGAAAAGCGGGCCACGCACAAAGCCATCCCGGTTCACCCGCCGGCGAATTTCGACGACGCCGGATTTGCCATCGAGGCCGAGGGCCTGACCATGCGCTTCGGTGATTTCACGGCAGTGGACGACGTCAGCTTCCGCATCCGCCGCGGCGAGATTTTCGGCTTCCTCGGCTCGAACGGCTGCGGCAAGTCCACCACGATGAAGATGCTGACCGGCCTGCTGCCGGCAAGCGAGGGTACGGCGAAACTTTTCGGCAAGGTGGTCGATCCGAAGAACATGGATGTCCGACGGCGCGTCGGCTACATGAGCCAGGCCTTCTCGCTCTATGGCGAACTGACGGTCCGGCAGAACCTCGACCTGCATGCGCGCCTGTTCCAGCTGCCGGCCGACACCATCCCCGCGCGGATCGAGGAAATGGCGCGCCGCTTCGAGCTTGCGGACGTGATGGATACGCTGCCCGAGGCGCTGCCGCTCGGCGTCCGGCAACGGCTTTCGCTGGCGGTTGCGCTGATCCACTCGCCGGAAGTGCTGATCCTCGACGAACCGACGTCCGGTGTCGACCCGATCGCCCGCGACCAGGCTCTGGGCGGCGCTGATCGAGCTTTCCCGCAAGGACCGGGTCACCATATTCATCTCCACCCATTTCATGAACGAGGCGGAACGTTGCGACCGCATATCGTTGATGCATGCGGGCAAGGTGCTGGTGAGCGATACGCCCGAGGCCATCCGCGGAACTCGTCATGCCGAAACGCTGGAGGAGGCTTTCATCGCCTATCTCGAGGATGCGATCGGCGAGACGGCCGCTTCATCCGCACCGGCACTACCGACGGCTGACGCCGAGCGCAAATTCACCGGCACGCGCTCACATCGCGGCTTCGACCCGCGCCGCATCTGGAGCTACAGTCTTCGCGAAACCCTTGAGATCCGCCGTGATCCCATTCGCGCTACACTGGCGTTGATCGGCAGCGTCATTCTGATGTTCGTGATCGGCTACGGCATCAACATGGACGTCAAGGACCTCACCTTTGCCGTTCTCGACCGTGACGATACGGTCGCCAGCCGCGATTACGTCGCCGATATCGCCGGTTCCCGATATTTCGTAGAGCAACAGCCGCTTGCAGATTATGCCGATCTCGACAGGCGCATGCGCGATGGTTCGCTGAAGCTGGCGATCGAGATTCCGGCCGGTTTCGCAGAACATGTCGCGCGCGGCCACGATGTCGAGATCGGCGCGTGGATCGACGGCGCCATGCCGCAACGGGCGGAAACGACACGCGGCTATGTGCAGGGCATGCATGCCCATTGGCTGGCGCAGAAGGCCCGCGAGATCTATGGCGATGCCGCAAGCGGGCAGTTCTCGATCGAGACCCGCTTCCGCTACAATCCCGGCATCGAAAGCCTGGTGGCGATGGTGCCCGCAGTCATTCCACTGCTGCTTCTCCTGATCCCGGCCATGCTCGCGGCGCTCTCGGTGGTGCGGGAAAAGGAACTCGGCTCGATCGTCAATTTCTACGTGACGCCGGTGACCCGGGTCGAATTCCTCATCGGCAAGCAGCTTCCCTACCTGGCGCTCGGCATGATGAATGCCGTGCTCCTGTGGCTGTTTGCCATCCTGGTGTTCCAGGTGCCCTTTACCGGCAGCCTGGCTGCCTTTGCCACAGCCGCTCTTCTCTATGTCGGGTTTGCGACCGCCTTCGGCCTGCTGGTCTCCACCTTCATGTCGAGCCAGATCGCCGCGATCTTCGGGACGACGCTGATGACGATCATACCAGCGGTACAGTTTGCCGGCATGATCGATCCGGTCTCCTCGCTGCAGGGCATCGGAGCCGCCATCGGCCAGATCTATCCGACCACCTATTTCAACATCATCTCCCGCGGCACCTTCTCCAAGGGCCTCGGCTTCGACAGCCTCGTCGGGGCCTTCCTGCCGCTCATTGTCGCCGCGCCGCTGCTGATTGCGGCTAGCGCCTTCTTTCTCAAGAAACAGGCAAGGTGACGGATGCGGCTCGCCAATATCCTCCATCTCGGGATCAAGGAACTGCGCGGGCTGATGCGCGACCCGATCCTGCTCGGGCTGATCGTCTATTCCTTCACGATAGCGGTCTATACGGAAGCCAAGGCCGTTCCCGAGACGTTGAACAATGCGCCGATCGCGATCGTCGATGAGGACAGTTCGCCGCTCTCGCGCCGGATCGCCGACTCCTTCCTCCGCCCCTATTTCAAGCCGCCGGCGATGATCACGGCCGGCGAGATGGATGCGCGCATGGATGCCGGCACCGACACGTTCGCGCTCGATATTCCGCCGAATTTCCAGAGCGATCTGATCGCCGGCAAATCACCGGTCGTCCAACTCAATGTCGATGCAACCCGTATGACCCAGGCGTTTTCCGGGTCCGGATACGTGCAGAACATCGTCTCGACCGAGGTCGCCGGCTTTGCCGCTCAGGACAACCGGGCACAGACGGTGGGCCTTGCATTGCGTGCCCGGTTCAATCCCGAACTCAACCAGATGTGGTTCGCGTCGGTGATGAACGTCATCAACAACGTCACCATGCTGGCGATCATCCTGACCGGCACCGCGCTGATCCGCGAGCGGGAACACGGGACGGTGGAGCATCTTCTGGTGATGCCGCTGACGCCGTTCGAAATCATGGCCGCAAAGGTGTGGTCGATGGGGCTGGTGGTGTTCGTCGCCACCCTGCTTTCGCTGATCTTCGTGGTACAGGGCTTGCTGAAGGTTCCGATCGAAGGATCGATCATGCTGTTCATGGCGGGGGCGGCGCTCCATCTTCTGGCGGCAACCGCCATGGGGATCGCGCTTGCCACGCTTGCGGGCTCGATGCCGCAATTCGGCCTGCTGCTGATGCTGGTGCTTCTGCCGCTGCAGATCCTCTCGGGTGCGACCACACCCCGCGAAAGCATGCCGGAAGTGATCCAGACGATCATGCTTGCCGCCCCGAACACGCATTTCATCCTGCTCGCCCAGGCGATCCTCTATCGCGGTGCCGGCTTTTCGGTCGTCTGGCCGCAATTCGCCTGGCTTCTCGTTATCGCGACGGTGTTTTTCGCGTTCTCGCTGCGAGGCTTCCGCAGGTCGCTGAGATAGGAGCCGGCTTCAATCGGCAATATTGTCATCCCGCCCATCGTGTCTTCTGCCCTGGAAGAAACGGGCGTAGGATTATCCGGCTCGACCAAAGAGGGAGTTCGAAAATGGGAAAAGAGACGCCGCGACCCGCACCGGTCGTCAAAGATGCCGCCAAGGAACAGGACGATTACCTGGAGGAGGCGCTCGAAGAGACTTTTCCGGCCAGCGATCCTATCGCACCGGGCCATCCCGAGAAGCCGGTGAAAAAACCGGTCGCGCCGACGCGCAAATAACCGGATTTCAGCGCGCCATGGTTTGCGCGGAGCCGGCGTTTGGCTCGGACTCCGGCGGAAGGACGGGCCGGAATGTACCGGCCCGGCTCAATTTCAGCTTAGTGCTTGCCGCCGGCCTTGCGGCCCTTGTCGGCCTTGCCCTTGGCGGAAGACGTCTTAGCATCGTAGCCCTGGCCGTGGTTGGTGCCGCCGAGATGGCCGCCGCCGCTGGTATTGGCGACCTGGCGCTGGGCTCTCTTGATCTGCGGTTCTGCATCCGTCTTTTTCATGGAAATTCTTTCACTATGAGAGAGGGCCGAGAGAGACCATGCCTCCCGACCAGTTCAACGGTCTGCGTTCAGTGCGTCGTGGTCAGAGACCGGAGTCGATTTTCGCTTTTAAGCGATCTGCAGGTTTTCGGCGGCGTCTTTGCCCGTCCGGTTATCCCGCACCACATCGAAGCTCACCTTCTGGCCTTCAGCCAGATAGGTCATTCCGGAGCGTTCGATAGCAGAGATATGAACGAACACGTCGGTCGTTCCATCGGTCGGCTGGATAAAGCCGAAGCCTTTGGAGGTGTTGAAAAATTTTACGATTCCGCTGTTCATGAGGGTATCCTTCCAATCGAACACAGGTCTTCGTCCGGCGAAATGCCGGCGACAAAAGAGATCGATTTTGAAAGGAAAGATCACTCGAACGCAAAAGGCGTGAAAACGAAGCTCGACAACCAATTTCGATGGTAACCCCTACCGGTCAACTATGTCTTGAGCAAGGCATTTCTCGCAACCGGGCACATTGCGTTTGGCGCGACTCCGGCGCATGATGGCGACTTCAGCAGCTACATAAAGGGCGCTGCTGCTTCAGGAATTACAGGCCCTGGCCCCAATGAAAGGAGGACGTCATGTCTTCCGAATTCTCTCAGACCATATCCCGCAATCTGGTCCGCGTCAGCGGCCTCGGATACCGGGAAAATATCGAACTTCATGAGTTCAGCGAGCCTACGCCGTCAAGCGGACTGCTTGTCGGCGGCCGGGCCGGCACAACGGGGGCTGCTTTCATGCTTGCCCGTTTTGGCGATCATCCCGAAAAGAGCTTTGGGGCCGCAATATCGGCCTCGTTGAGCAAACACAGAGATACCACAATACCGCAGCTTTGATGCTTCGGCTAACAATGCCAGGGTTTCGCAAATCGGTCATTTCACGTTTTGCATGCCTGTCGGCCGAACAAAGGCTTCACTTCCCGACTTTCCATCGCCGCCCAGGAGGACACAATGGCTAAAGGCCAGGTACGAAGTAATCGCGAAACTCGCAAACCGAAGAAGGACAAGACCGCAGCAGTGACGGCCGCGCCAGCAGGCGCCCAGGTCAAGCTCGCCGGCAGCGGCCTCACCTTGGGCAAAAAGCCGAAATAGCGGCACTTCGCGCTGGAGGCGCCGATCCAGGCGCCTCTGATGCGCAGGTTATCCTCGCGAGGGGCGAGACCTTTACGGAATTTGTCAGGGCTGCGGTTCATTCGGCCGCGCAGATGCCGCTCCGCAGACGATAGGGGCGATTGCATTCCCAGTCGTTGCCGGACGAGTTGAGGTGCGCTTTCTCGGGAAGCTTGATCTTCAAACATTCGGCCCCCTTCGGGGCGAAGCCTCGGTCGCATCTCCATCTCTCGCCATAGGCCACATCGACGAAGATCGCGTTTGCCGGAATCTCGACGGCAGCGCATGCCGGCCCCTTGATTTCAAAACCCCTGTCGCATTTCCATTCGTTTCCGCTGGTCGTGAGATAGGCGTGGGCCGGAACTGCCAGTCGAACGCACGCTTCCCCGCCGACCTGATAGCCCCGCTCGCACTCCCATCCGGCGCCGCGGGCTGACTCGTTCAGAAATGCATTCTCCGGTATCTTGATGAGGTCGCATCCCGTCTCACTCTGGCGATACCCCCGAAGGCATTTCCACCGATCGCCGGAAAAGGAATCGAGATATGCATGGTCGGGAACATCGACCGGCAGACATTGATCGTCCTTCGGACGGAATCCGTAGTGGCACTCCCAGCCCTTTCCATAGGTCGTCTCTGTTCGGAATGCATTCTCCGGAAGCGTCACTGCCAGGCACGCATCGTTCTGCTTTCGAAAGCCTCGATTGCATTCCCAGCCCGGTCCATAGCGGTTTGCCTCGGCATTGGCGGGTACCGGCCCCGCCGGCTGGGCCGAGGCGCCGAGCGTCAACAAGGGCGCCGCAAGCAGCAGCATGAGGATCGTCAGGGCCAATGCCCTCAATGGTCGTCGGCGCATGGATTGTCTCCAAATGAACGTCAGCCAGAGTCTCCGGTTACGATGTACCTCGGAGGCAGTCGGCGCTGAGAAGGACATGGAAGAATAGTTGCCGACTAGCGGTGTGAGGGACGTCTTTTTGCAACTCGCGCGGCAAGGATGCCGTCCAGCCATATATCCGAACCCGTTAGTGGCGGACCCTGGATCAATATATCCCGGAAGACTGCGTGCAAGGCCGGTCCGCTTAGAGAGCTTTCCAAGCTCTGCTCGGTTTCGCGCCGGCTATTCACGAGCATTTTCTGAAAATAAAGCAGAAAATTCGGATGCGAGGATCGTGCAGACATCGCGCGCCTCCTTTTTGTCGGGGCTAGGGCTCGCGTGTCAGGTCCCTCAGGCGGCCACGCCCTTACCAGTTGCAGCCGACACGGCACCATGGGCTTCATTTTCTACCATAGCAAGCGACGCTTTCGGTATTTCCCGACCCGTCTTGCCAGCCACGTCTTGAAAGTGACTCAATATATCGCCATATGTGATTTACGTTTTCAGCCTTTTCGGCTACCTGATCCTCCCGGCCATGCCGGTTGTTTGGCGACACCCTTGATTTTGCGAACGTTGAACTCCGCCCTGTCGGCTGGAGACTTGTTGCGTTGGCCGTTGTCGCGCCCCGCAGTCTACCCTTAAGGTTACCATCATGATCGACACCGTCCGCCACGCCGCCCAGAATCTGTTCCGGAAACCCGATGCGGAGGAGGGCTCCAATGCAGCCAAGCTGCAGGAACTCCGCCACAGGCAGGCTTTGAGAAGCCGCGAGATCAAGCTCGCTCAGAAACAGGAACGCCTGCAGAAGCGTGCGTCGCCATTGCAGCCGGCCTGACGCGGCCTTACTCCGACGGGGCCGCTCGTCTGACCTATCGGCCAATCCTCCCACATCTTTCGCCATAAGGACATCACCATGGCCGCCTTCAACTACAATGCCGGCGCGGGGCTTTACCCGTGCAAGAACTGGAAGCGCACGAGCAGGCTTGGCTACAAGAGGTTCGATACCGTTGCGGAGGCCATTCGCTTCGCAATCGAGGAAATGCCTGCGTCCCTGTTGCGCGGATCCGTCCTCGAGGTCGAGGAAGCCCGTTTCGACAGTGCTCAGATACAGAGGCTCTACGACGCCGGCGACTATCCGCTGCAGCGCCGGGACCAGTGAGCAGCGCTGCCCCAAGCTCTCCTGCCGCGTTGGAGGGGCTTGTATTTTACCGGTTGCCGCCGGTTTTTCCTGTCGCGTCCGCATGGCGCCTGCTATAGCGGTGATCCATGCAGGGCTCGATGAAAGCCCCAGCGCCAGCGCGTTGCGACCTTAATGCTATTGGGTGATGGGATGACGATATTTTCCGTCCGGCATGTCACCTCCTACCGGTACAAAAGGCCGGTAGAGTTCGGCGAACACAGGCTGATGTTCAGGCCGCGGGACAGTTTTGACCAGACCCTGCTGAGCTCACGGCTCGACGTTTACCCCAAACCGGACCATGTTCGCTGGATCCACGATGTCTTCGGCAACTGCGTCGCGCTCGTCGAGATATCGAAAGCCTCGCCCGAGCTGCGGTTCGAAACGATCATCCGACTCGACCACACACCGCAGGTGGCCATGGATTTCCAGATCGACGAGGAGGCCCTCACCTATCCTTTCATATATGATCCGGAAGAAGCCTACGATCTGGAGTGTACGATCCGGCGCCACCATCCCGACCCCGAGGACCGGGTCGGCAAATGGGCGCGGCAATTCGTCAAGATCGGCCATCCGACCGAAACCGGCCATCTCTTGATGACAATGTGTTTCGCGATCCATGAGAGTTTCATCTACGCCCGGCGTTCGGAACATGGGACGCAGCCGCCGCTTGAGACGCTGCAGTTGCGCCGCGGCACCTGTCGCGATTTCGCGCTGCTGATGATGGAGGCCGCGCGGTCGCTTGGTCTGGCGGCGCGTTTCGTTACCGGCTACATCTATGTGCCCGACCGCGACGGATCTATAACGCTCGGTGGCGGCTCTACCCATGCCTGGTGCCAGGTCTATCTTCCCGGCGCCGGCTGGGTCGAATTCGATCCCACCAACGGTATCGTCGGAAACCGCGACCTGATACGCGTCGGCGTCGCTCGCGACCCGCGGCAGGCAATCCCGCTATCGGGAAGTTACGACGGCGACGAATCCGATTTCGACAGCATGTCCGTGCAGGTTAATGTGACGACCGATGACCACAGCGTAAAACTCCACGGGTGACCGGAACACCTGGATTATTCGAGCGTTGCCGCTCAACTGCCGATTCGGCCAAGAGTTTCTCCAGAGGGATACGATCATGAAGATACGCGCGGGGTTTCGCATTGGATATGAATGCCAGCACGATACGGCGATGCTACTGGTCCTCAATATCCATCCCACGCGCCGCGCGGATCTGCTGACTGACCAAGTGCTGAGTTTCGACCGGCCAATCGAGGCCCGTGGTTATCTCGACAGCTTCGGAAACGCCTGCAGCCGCATCGTCGCGCCGCCAGGGCTGACGACGATTTCCACCGAGTTCGAGATCTATGACGACGGCCTGCCCGACCCGGTGCCAGAAAACGCGTTCCAGCACGACATCAAGGATCTGCCCGACGACGTGTTGGTCTTCCTGCTCGGCAGCCGCTACTGCGATACCGATCGCCTGGCGGATTTCGCCTGGAAGACATTCTCCTCGACCCCTCTCGGCTGGCCGCGGGTGCAGGCGATCCTTGACTTCGTCCACAACCACATCGCCTTCGACTACCAGAATGCGGATCCGCTGCGGACGGCCTTTGGCGGATATACCGACCGCACCGGCGTTTGCCGAGACTTCGCGCATCTTGCCATCACGCTGTGCCGTTGCATGAACATCCCGGCGCGTTATTGCACCGGCTATCTCGGCGACATCGGTGTCCCGAAGGATCCGAACCCGATGGATTTCAGCGCCTGGTTCCAAGTTTATCTCGGCGGTCGCTGGAATACCGTCGATGCCCGTCACAACAAACCGCGCATCGGGCGCATCCTGATGGCGACGGGGCGGGATGCCACGGATGTAGCTCTTTCGACCGCCTTCGGCCCGGCCATCCTGTCGTATTTCGAAGTGACGACCGAAGAAATTCCGGCCTCTTCCTAGCCTTCGAAACTGCCGATCGGCCGGGTTCCGGACTTCTGACAGGTACCGGAGATATCCTTTCATCGGGTAGGATTGCAACCAAGGATGGAATATTCGGCAGTTTTGGAAACAAAAAGTTGACAGTTCAATCGCAGTGGGATAGATAGTGCGTATCGATACTTTGGTTGCCGATCTTTGTTTTTGCTGCGCATTGCGCTTCTTGACGAACTTTCCTCTCAAAAGTCGAAACACCCGCCGTGCGTCGCCCGGTGGTTTATCAATGTTGCTATGAAAGGGTTCGTTATGGCCACTGGCACAGTTAAATGGTTCAATGCCACCAAGGGCTTCGGCTTCATTCAGCCTGACGACGGCAGCGCCGACGTCTTCGTTCATATCTCTGCCGTCGAACGCGCTGGCATGAGCTCGATCGTCGAAGGCCAGAAGCTGGGCTTTGAACTCGAGCGTGACCGCAAGTCGGGCAAGATGTCTGCAGGTCAGCTCCAGGCTGCCTAAAACTTTAGCCTCCCATGACCACGGATGTACTGGCATGGCGGTAAAAGATATGCGAAGGCCAGACCGATGTCTGGCCTTTTTCCGTTGAGGAAATTGGCTGACGCGAATATTTTCATGACCTCCCGTCATGCGCGATATTCGTTTTCAACCGCAACATTCCAGATCTGACAAGGAAGATACTTTGAGACACCCGAGCGACAACAGCTTTGCCGACCGCCGTAAAACCGCGGCGGATGCCAAGAAAGAGCTTTTGGCGAAGTTTGCGTCTGCCCCCAAACCGACCGATCCCGACATGCAGGAACGGCGCGCCGAGCGGGCGGCTATTGCAGCTGCAAGAGAAGCCCGCCGCGCCGAGCGCGAGGCCCTGAAGGCAGCTGAGAACGAGCGTATCCTGCGGGAAGCGGCCGAAGTGGCAGCAGCCGCGGAAGCCCATGAGAAGGCCGAGGCCGAGGCCCGGCAGGCAGAAGCCAATGACCGGATCGCCCGGGTCATCGCAGATGAAGCCGCCCGCAAGGCGGAACGCGATCGTCGTTACGCTGCCCGCAAGGCCCGTCAGGGCTGACATTTTGAAGCATGTGCCTGAGAACGTGCAGGCACATCCCGCTTCGGGCGCGCCGCATGCCGAGGCTAAGAAGGTGGATCGATTTCCATGAATGCCAGAGCCTATGCGATTGCGCCAGTTGCCGAAGACGATGTCGGCGCGTGGCTGAAGATTCTTGCTAAATACCGGCAGCCGCGTTTCGGACGCAGTACTTTCGAATTGCTTGTCACGGCTTTGCCATTCGCAGCCTTCTGGGCGGGCGCCTATATTTCCGTATTCCTGGGTTTCCCGCTCGGGTTGATCCTCGTCCTTCCGGCGGCGGCCTTTCTGCTGCGGCTGTTCATGATCCAGCACGATTGCGGGCACGGCTCGTTCTTCGCACGCCGGCGCCTCGACAACTGGACCGGGCGCGTGCTCGGCGTGCTGACCCTGACGCCCTACGATTACTGGCGCCGGGCACATGCCACCCACCATGCCTCGGCCGGCAATCTCGACGAACGCGGCGTCGGCGACATCACCACGCTGACGGTCTCCGAATATCAGGCCCTTCCCTGGTCGCGCCGGCTTGCCTACCGTCTTTATCGCCATCCGCTGGTGATGTTCGGCATCGGACCCGCCTGGCTGTTCCTCTTCAAGCAGCGCCTGCCGTTCGGAATGATGCGTTCCGGTGCCCTGCCCTGGGTTTCGACGATGGCGACCAATCTCGCGATCGCCATCCTGGCGGCCCTGATGATATGGGCGATCGGGCTCGTGCCCTTTCTGCTGGTCCACCTGCCCATCGTGCTGATCGCGGGAGCCGCCGGCGTATGGCTTTTCTACGTGCAGCATCAGTTCGAGGAAACCCATTGGTCGAAGACCGAGGACTGGCAGTTTCCCGAATCCGCGCTTCATGGCGCTTCCCATTACGACCTGCCGCTGGCGTTGCGCTGGCTGACCGGCAATATCGGCATCCACCACGTCCATCACCTGTCCAGCAGAATTCCCTATTACCGGCTGCCCGAGGTGCTGCGCGATCATCCCGAACTGGCCGGCATCGGCCGCATAACGCTTTGGCAGAGCATCCAATGCGTCAAGCTCGTGCTCTGGGACGAAAAGAGCCGAAAGCTTCTGTCGTTTCGCGATGCCGCCAAGGCGGTAAAGACTTTGTAACCCATGCAATCGGTTGGGCTGAAATACCGCCTTTGCGCCGAATGCCAAAACCACCTCCGTACCGATCAAGGACTGAACATTGAACACGACCGAGAATATCAAACCGACCATCACCCCGACAGCGGCGCACGCGTTGGCCGTCGAGCTTACGCCGACCCAGATCAGGGGCCTCAAGCTCGCCAAGGATGGTGATCTGTTTCCGCAGGAAGCCAAGAAGTGGACGCATCTGAATGCGGTCGTCACTTATGCGCGGAACGACCGGTTCAAGGAACGGCCGCAGAAGATCAAGTTCCTGACCACGACGACGCTCAACGAACTCAGGGAATACGGTCTCTTGCGTATCCTCAACGAGGACGTCTCGGCGGAGGAATCCGCGCATGGGATCACCATGGCCGGTAAGATGTGGCTTCTGAAGAACAAATAACCAACATGCGGCCATGCCGTCCGACATGCAGCAGCCGGATCCCCTGAAACGCGGCTGCTGCGGGTCTCTCATCCCCTGGGGACGTGAGAGCCCCCTCTTGTATTTGTCTGGCTTCGCCCCATATTTGATATAGGTAGCAGGTTCAGAACGGCCGCTGCGATCAAGGGCGTGAGCCTTGGCCCAACGAGGAGGACGGCATGTCTTCCATCAGGCGAATCCAACCCTCTCAGACAGGCCCGCAGTTACATCGGGCAGGCTACGGATACCTGCTTCGCATGGCGGTGCCGGCTATATCCATGGCGTTCATTCTTTACATCCTGCTCCGCGATCTGTTCTGACCTCGCGTGCGCATCATCGGAAACCTGGAACGCCGCCTCAAAGACACCAGCGTTCCATTTTGAGCTGGAACGGTCATGACCCTCATATTTCCGAACAGAAGCCGCAGTTTCGACGAAACGCGCAAGGTCGTTCGCTTCCTGGGTTATGACGGCATGTTCGAGGTCAGGTTTTTCGTGGAGGCCAACGCGCTCGCCAACACCATGGCGACGGGCATGTCGGAAGAAGATTACCTCAGGGCCTTCGATGCAGCGAGATCGAGCATCCAGGATGCCGCAATCAAGGCATATCGTCGCAATCGAGGCGGCACCTATACGCTGACGGCCGCGGATCTCGGCTGATCCGGCGGGAAAACGTCATTAGTGAATGGTCGCGCCGTCAGTGCCCAGATCATAGACGACGCCATCGTTCCAAAGCCCTGCATTCCTGAGCCTGTCGAGGCTATCCCAATCCTTCGATGGCGAGGACCAGAAATGGACCTTTTCACATCCGTCGAGCTTCGCACGCAGCTTGGCGAGCTCGAAAAGGCGTTTCGCGACATCCTGGTCATCGAGCAAACCGACGGATGCAAAGATCGGGACTTCAAGCTGTCGTCCGTGCACCGGATGCTCGCGGGCGAAGACGTGGCAAAGACCTCGGACATATCCTTGCGCGTCGGTCACAGTCAGCCAATCGCGGCGCGACGAGGCAGAAGCGGTCAAACGTTTCCACGTCTGCAGATCCAGGCCCGACATAACCAGCTGGACGATTGCGAAAGCGCGATAAACATCCGCCGCGTCAAGGATACCCACGTCGTAATCCATCTCCATATCCTCGCTCCAGAAGGCCTTGGCAGATCGCGCAGGCCGGCTCCTAAACCCAATTTCTTAAGCACCGTCAGCGCCTGCGACATTGACGCGCATCAACGGGCGCATGGCCAGGCGGCTGGCCTTCGCTTGCGCTGGGTCAATGAAGCGCTCCCGGTTCGAGGTAATCGTTGCGGCATTCATGCTTCCCACAACAAGGAGACGAATATGGCCGGAACGATGAAAGCCGCCGTCGTGCGTCACTTCGGCAAACCGCTTGCAATCGAGTGCGTCCCGGTGCCCGTCCCGGGACCGGGCGAAATCCTGGTGAAGGTCATGGCCTGCGGGGTGTGCCACACCGACCTTCACGCCGCCGATGGCGACTGGCCGGTCAAGCCGACGCCCCCGTTCATTCCAGGACACGAGGCGGCCGGCATCGTGGTGGAACTCGGTCCCGGCGTGACGGGATTGAAGGAAGGCGATGCGGTGGGCGTCGCCTGGCTGCACGATGCGTGCCTCGCCTGCGAATATTGCGAGACCGGCTGGGAGACGCTTTGCGAGCACCAGCACAATACCGGGTATAGTTGCAACGGCGGCTTCGCCGAATATGTCATCGCCTCCGCGGCCTTTGCCGCAAAACTCCCGCAGAATGTCGATTTCGCAGCGATCTCGCCAATCCTCTGCGCCGGCGTGACCACCTACAAAGGGCTCAAGGAGACCGAAGCGCGACCCGGCGAATGGGTGGCCATCTCCGGCATCGGCGGGCTTGGTCATGTGGCCATCCAATATGCCAAGGCAATGGGCCTGCATGTGGTGGCGCTCGACGTCAGCCCGGAAAAGCTGGAACTTGCGCGCAGCCTCGGCGCGGACCTGGCCGTCGATGCCCGCTCCTGAACGCGGTCGAGGACACGCTGAAGGCAACCGGCGGCGGCGCGCACGGCGTGCTGGTCACCGCGGTTTCTCCTCCGGCCTTCTCCCAGGCGATCCGGATGGTCCGGCGCAAAGGGACTGTCAGCCTCGTCGGCCTGCCGCCGGGCGAGTTCCCAACGCCGATCTTCGACGTCGTGCTGAAGCGCATCACCGTTCGAGGCTCGATCGTCGGGACAAGGCGCGATCTCGACGAGGCCATCGCCTTTGCCACGGAAGGCAAGGTCAAGGCGGAAATCCACAAGGCGCCGCTCGAAGACATCAACGACATTTTCGCACGCCTGAAGGACGGTAAGATCGACGGGCGCATGGTGCTGGATTTTTCGCAGACGTCCTGACCGCCAGCCGGCGCCGGGCAACCGCCGCCCGGCGCTGAAACTCAGTCCTGCAGGATGGCGGCAACAACCGCTTCAAGCGCCTTCGATGTATCGAGATGCCGCCAGGTCATGTCCGTGGGTTTGCGGGCCAGCTGGCCGGACAGCACATCCGTGGTGGCATCCGACTGCCCGCCCACCCGCTCCCGAACCCGTTGCCGGAGCAGCTCCGGATCCGCCTCCAGCCAGATGCCCCGAAACCCGGCCCCAGCCTTTGCGGCGGCATTTTCCATGAGAAGCCGGTTGGCCGGATCGTCGAAGACCGCATCGGCTACGACGGATCCGCCCTGGGCAAGGATCAGCTCAGCGTGTCTCGCCATCTCATGATAGACCTTTCTCGACACGTCGGGATGATAGGCGGAGACAGGAAGTCTCGTTTCGGCTGAAACGCCAAACAGGGCTTTGCGGACCCGGTCGCTTTCGAGGATTTTGGCGCCCGGGGGCGCGCCGACCTTAGCGGCCAGACGATCCGCGACTGTCGTCTTGCCGGAGCCGCTGAGGCCGCCGATCGCGATCAGGCGCGGCGATGCATTCCCAAGGAGCATATGGGCAAGATCGAAATAGGACCTCGCTTCCTCCGCCAGCCTGGCGGCATCCTGCCCCGGTTCTTCGGCCTGCGTCGCGGTCACATGCGCGCGCACCGCCGCCCTGATCGCCATCAGGAACGGCAGGAGGCAGAACCCGTCCTCGTCGTCGGTCTCGTCCAGGTAGCGGTTCATCGCCAGATTGGCGAGGTCGAGGAAACCGCGGTGCCAGAGATCCATCAGCAGAAAGGCAAGGTCGTAGAGAACATCGACGGTGGCGATGCCGAGATTGAACTCGATGCAGTCGAACAGGCATGGCTTGCCGCCCAGCAGGCAGATATTGCGCAGGTGAAGATCGCCGTGGCAGCGGCGCACCTTGCCCGCGAGCGCCCGCCGGTCGAGAAGCTCGCTATGTTGCGCGAGCCGGGACCGGAAGATTTCGGTAAGCTTCGCCAGCTCCGCCTTGCCAAAAACGTGGCTAGTCGCAAAGCCGGCCGCGTTGATGTCGAGGACGGCCCCTATGTTGGCGGCCCCGCCCCCGTTGGCGACGGCCGGCGCGCGGCGATGATAGAAGGCGATCATCCGGGCGGTCTGCGTCATCAGTTCCGGCGTCAGCCGGCCGGCAATCGCCATGCGGTCGAAGAGCTGGCTCTGCTCGAACCGGCTCATCTCGACGACGGCATCGACGAGCGGTCCCTCGCCATCGAATTCCAACGTGCCGGCATCGGAGCGGGTGATGCGCCGCACGCCGATATAGAGACCCGGCGCGGTTTCGCTGTTCAGCGCGACTTCCTTGCGGCAGGCATCCTCGCGGATCGCTGCCGTCGAGAAATCCACATAGGGAAGCTTCAACGCCTTTTTCAGCTTGCAGACCTTGCCGCCGACCAGGAAGATCAGGGAGATATGGGTCTCCATCCGCTCGACGGGACCTGCGAGCCCGTAAGATGCCGGGTCGGCCAGAAAGGCAATCGTGCCGCCTTGATCCTCAGTCGCCATATCCGATCTCCTGCTCAGCCGTCTCTGTCGACAGGAGGCCATTCAACGGC
Source organism: Neorhizobium sp. EC2-8 (assembly GCA_045291535.1). Lineage (GTDB taxonomy): Bacteria > Pseudomonadota > Alphaproteobacteria > Rhizobiales > Rhizobiaceae > Neorhizobium. The sequence continues at coordinate 2,361,602 of CP147996.1, forward strand.
CTCCCGGACCTTGATATCGGTCAACGGGCGAGCACCACGCCGGTTGCGCCTTACGCGGCGCCCGGCCAGGATTTCAGCGCCCGGAGCGTCGGCGTCTTCTTGAAGATATGGCCGTCCATCCGCGCAAGCAGGCTGTCGAGCAGGGTCACCGCCTCGCCGACGGCCGGTCCCTTGTTCAGCATCACGCATTCCGCCCGCGCCGCCATGGCCGCATCGGTCATCTCGCCGCGTGACGGTAGGCCGTCCTTGACGAGATCTTCCAGAACCTGCGTTGCCCAGACGGTCGGCACGGCCGCCGCCTCGCAGATCCACAAAAGCTCCTCCTGCATTTCCGCGGCGCGTTCGAAGCCGATCTCGGCGGCCAGATCGCCACGAGCGATCATCACGCCGAACGGCCGGTTGCGGCAGCGCGCCCGCGCGATCAGCGCCGGCAGGTTGGTGACGGCCTGGGGCTGCTCGATCTTGGCGATCAGGCCGAGCGGATGCTCGCGCGGAGGAAAGGCGGCAAGCGCCTCTTCGAGAAGATCGATATCATCCGGCCGGCTGACGAAAGAGTAACCGAGCATATCCGCATTGACGATGATCGTCGCGAGATCGGAATGGTCCTTGGCCGTCAGCGGTGACAAGCCGAGGGCGGTATCGGGAAGGTTCAGGCCCTTTTCGGGCTTCAACTTTGCGCCGCCGGTCTTGGTGTGGGTCACGCGCACGATCGCTTCGCCTTCAGAGACGCTTTCGATCACACCTTCCAGCTTGCCGTCGTCATAGCGGATACGGTCGCCGGCGGCGACGCGAGTGACGATCTCCGGCAGCGAAACGGCGGAGCAGAATGGCACCTCGGCGGTCAGGTAGGGTTCGCCCGACGCGACGAGGCGCAGGCGATCGCCGGTCTGCAGCTTTGCCTTCCTGTTGCCGGCCACCGCCTCGGTGCGGATCTTCGGCCCGGCGATATCCATCAGCACGGTCAGCCGCCTGCCAAGGGTTTCGCCGGCCGCCCGGACGTGGCCCGCCATCGTCGCCCAAGCCTTGTCATCGTCATGGGCGCAGTTGATCCGCGCGATGTCCATGCCGCGCCTCGCAAGGCCGAGGATGAAATCCGGCTGGGCGGCCGCCTCGCTGGGCAGGGTCACCATGATACGCCCGCGACGATGGGCCAGCGGTGATCCGAACAGTGCGTCCGTCGATGTCGTAAGCAGGCCCTCGCCCCGGAAAAATTCCTCCTCGGACGGCGGCGGGAACGGCGGAACACTTCCCTGGATCGCGGCAAGCGAGGCAAGAACCGCATCCACGGTCGGCAGAACGCGGCTCTCAAGGCGCCCGAGCGATGACAGGCCCCGCCACATCAGCCGACGCTGCAGGGGCCGGAGGTCGTGGCGCCTCAGCGAAAGGTAATTGCAGAGATTTTCGAGCGCCGCACGATGCTCGCCGCCAAGCGAGGCGCCGCCGGTCAGGGCGCGAAGGCTGGGCTCCGCCTGGGTTGCAGTATCTCGCCGCAGGGCCAGCAATTCTGCGAAAAGATCGGCCAGTTCGTTTTCGTTCGGCGTGGGCTGTCCAGCTACCTGCAACATCGCTCATCTCCATGGGGCGTTTCCACCAGCCTGTCTCGCGAAGACGAATCCTTGATGACGGTTTGCAGGGCATTGCGCTGCGTCAAGGCGATGCCGACGGTCGCAGTCCAAAAGCGAAGCCACCAGGCACGACGAGGAAAGGTATTTCGTGGAGATGACGCTCAGACATCACGGCCGCTACGAGGCGATTATCGGCCAGGCGACCTCGCTGCCTCCGATGCGAACGGCAGTGGTCCATCCGTGCTCGACGGAAACCCTGCGTTCCGCCGTCGAACTCAAGGAACAGGGACTTCTCGATCCGCTTCTGGTCGGCCCGGAGCACAAGATCAGGGCGATCGCCGATGCGGCCGAACTGTCGCTTGCCGGCATCGATATCGAACCCGTCGAGCACAGCCATGCGGCAGCCGAACGCGGCGTCGAACTCGCCTCGGCGGGCAAGGTCGATGCCCTGATGAAAGGCAGCCTGCACAGCGACGAACTGCTTTCGGCCGTGATCGCGCCTGCTTCCAAATTGAAGACCGGGCGGCGCATGAGCCATGTCTATGTCATGGACGTTCCAGCCTATGACAAGCTGCTGGTCGTCACCGATGCCGCAATCAACATCCAGCCGGATCTCGATCAGAAACGCGACATCTGCCAGAATGCCGTCGATCTGATGCGCCTTCTCGGCATCGAAAGGCCTCTCGTGGCGGTGCTGGCCGCCGTCGAAACCGTCAGCAGCAAGATGCCCTCGACGCTGGACGCGGCAGCCTTGACCGTGATGGCCGCACGCGGACAGATCGAGGGCGCGGTGGTCGATGGCCCGCTCGCCTTCGACAATGCGATCAGCATCGAGGCCGCGCAGGCGAAATGTATTGCCTCCCCGGTCGCCGGACAGGCGGATATTCTTCTGGTTCCGGATCTCGAAGCCGGCAACATGCTGGCCAAGCAGCTCATTTATTTCGCCGGCGCGGATGCCGCCGGACTGGTCCTCGGCGCCCGCGTTCCTATCATACTGACAAGCCGTGCAGACCCGGCCAAGGTTCGAACGGCATCTGCCGCACTTGCGAGGCTGACTGCCGCGAAACGACTTGAAGCAAGGATGCCTCTATGACGGACAACCTTCTCCTGACGTTCAATGCCGGCTCTTCGACCGTGAAGATCGGCATATTCAAGGTAGACGGCAACAAACCGGAGCGGATCGGCAAGGCAGTCGTCGATTTCGGAACCTATCCGCTGACGCTGCATCTGAAGGAAGGCCCGCAGCAGTTCGAGCTGCCGTTAGAGGGCGTGGCCGGCGACGATCTGGCCGAACTGATGGACGAAGTATTCAGGGAGCTGGGTACGCATTTCGATCTCGATGCCGTCACCTCCGCCGGTCACCGCATCGTCCATGGCGGCGACGTGTTCGAAGGCCCGGTGGAACTCACGACCGAGACGCTCGCCCGGATCCGGTCGTTGACGGACCTGGCGCCGCTTCACCAGCCCCAGGCACTGCGGATGATCCGGGCCGTCAGGCATCTGCGGCCGGCACTTTTCCAGACCGGCTCCTTCGACACCACCTTCCATGCCACCCAGTCCGATCTTGTGCGGCGTCTCGCCATTCCGCGCGCCTATCATGACCAGGGCATCAAACGGTACGGCTTCCACGGGCTTTCCTATCGCTATGTCGCCGGCGCTCTGGGCACCAAAGCGCCTGAGATCGCCGACCGCAAAGTCGTCATCGCCCATCTCGGCAGCGGCGCAAGCCTGTGCGCCATCGAAAACGGTGTCAGCCGAGATTCCAGCATGGGCTTCTCGACGCTCGACGGCATTCCGATGGCGACGAGGCCGGGTTGGCTTGATCCGGGCGTGCTGCTGCATTTCCTCGGTCCGCTCGGCAAAACGGTCGAGGAGGTGGAAGACATGCTGTATCACAAGTCCGGTCTCCTCGGCGTCTCCGGCCTCAGCGGCGATATTCGCGAACTCGACGAGGACGGCAGCGCCCAGGCGCGGGAAGCGATCGATCTCTTCACGCTCAGGATTGCCGGCGAAATCGGAAGGCTCGCATCCACGCTCGGCGGCCTTGATGCACTGGTCTTCACCGCCGGCATCGGAGAGAACCAGCCGCAAATACGCGAGCGCGTCGCGGAACGACTTCTCTGGCTGGGCGTAGAGTTGGACGCGGCCGCCAATGAAAAGAACGCGCTGACGATCAGCACTGCCGCAAGCCGCATTGCCGTCCATGTCATCCCCACGGATGAAGAACAGATGATCGCGGAAGAATGCCTTTCCGTCCTTCACGCGAAGGATCGCTCCGCCGCTTGATGACCAGCGTCGGGGAAACCTCCGGTTCAAGACAGATGTTCCGATCAACTCGCCCTCTCGAAGGAGCAGGAAGATGCAGTCAGACACAACCTCGCCCACAGTCCCGGAGATCGCTCCGGGAGCTGGCGCTGATCGACCGCTACTGGCGGGCGGCGAACTATCTTTCCGTCGGGCAGATCTATCTTCTCGACAATCCGCTTCTCAAGGAGCCGCTGAAGCCGGAGCATATCAAGCCGCGGCTGCTCGGCCACTGGGGTACGACGCCGGGCCTCAACTTCATCTACGCGCATCTCAACCGGATCATCCGGAACCGCGATCTCAGCATGATCTATGTCTGCGGACCGGGGCATGGCGGGCCGGGCATGGTGGCCAGCACCTATCTCGAAGGCACCTATAGCGAGATCTATCCCGACATCGGCGAGGACGCAGCCGGCATGCGAAAACTGTTCCGGCAGTTCTCCTTCCCGGGCGGCATTCCAAGCCACGCAGCGCCGGAAACGCCGGGCTCGATCCATGAGGGCGGCGAACTCGGCTACGCGCTGGTGCATGCCTATGGCGCGGCCTTCGACAATCCGGACCTTGTGGTCGCCTGCGTCGTCGGCGACGGCGAGGCCGAGACCGGGCCGCTTGCCGCGAGCTGGCATTCGAACAAGTTCCTGAACCCAGCCCGCGACGGCGTGGTGCTGCCTATCCTGCATCTGAACGGCTACAAGATCGCCAATCCGACGTTGCTCGGCCGCATGGCCGATGAGGATATCGATCATCTTTTCCACGGATACGGCTACGAGCCGTTTTTCGTCGAGGGCCACGAGCCGGACAAGATGCACCGGCAGATGGCGGCGACGCTGGACAGGGTGTTCGACCGCATCCGCACGATCCAGAAGGAGGCACGCTCAGGCAAGGCGCCGGAAGGCTGCCCGCGCTGGCCGATGATCGTGCTGCGCAGCCCGAAAGGCTGGACCGGGCCGAAGGAAGTCGATGGCAAGATGGTCGAAGGTTTCTGGCGCGCCCACCAGGTGCCTGTCTCCGGCTGCCGCGAGGACGACGGCCACCGCAAGATCCTCGAGGATTGGATGCGCAGCTACGATCCGGACGATCTCTTTGACGGCAACGGCCGGCTGAGGGAGGAGTTACGGGCGCTTTCGCCCGGCGGCGAGCGCCGCATGGGTGCGAACCCGCATGCCAATGGCGGCCTCATCCGCAAGGAACTCGTGGTGCCCGACATCCGCGACTATGCGGTGCCCGTCAGGGCGCGGCGCGCCGACATGATCCAGACGACGGAGATCCTCGGCAGATATCTGCGCGATGTACTGAAGCTCAACGACGAAAACTCCAACTTCCGCATTTTCGGACCCGACGAGACGGAATCAAACCGGCTCGGCAATGTCTTCGAGGTCACCGACCGCGTCTGGATGGAGAAGATCGAACCCTACGACGTGCATCTGTCGCCCGACGGCCGGGTGATGGAAGTGCTTTCCGAGCACCTCTGCCAGGGTTGGCTGGAAGGTTATCTGCTGACCGGCCGGCACGGTTTCTTCTCGTGCTACGAGGCCTTCATCCACATCGTCGATTCGATGTTCAACCAGCATGCCAAGTGGCTGAAGGTCTCCCGCGAGCTGCCGTGGCGGAAACCCGTTTCCTCACTCAACTACCTGCTCACCTCGCATGTCTGGCGGCAGGATCATAACGGCTTCTCCCATCAGGATCCCGGCTTCGTCGATCTCGTCGCCAACAAGAAGTCGGATATCGTGCGCATCTATCTGCCGCCGGATGCCAATACACTCTTATGGATCGGCGACCACTGCCTGAAGACCTGGGACCGCGTCAACGTCATCGTCGCCGGCAAGCAGCCGGAGCCGCAATGGCTGACGATGGACGAGGCAATCCGGCATTGCGAAGCCGGTATCGGCATCTGGGACTGGGCGGGCAACGAGGAGGGTGCGGTCGAGCCCGACGTGGTGATGGCCTGCGCCGGCGACGTGCCGACCCTGGAGACGCTGGCCGCGGTGGCCCTGCTTCGGGAGGCGATCCCGGAGCTCAGGATTCGTGTCGTCAACGTCGTTGATCTGCTGGCGCTGCAGTCTCAGGACCAGCACCCGCACGGCCTGCCTGACGAGATGTTCGACCGGCTGTTCACCGCCGACCGGCCGGTGATATTCGCGTATCACGGTTATCCCTATCTCATCCACCGGCTGACCTACAAACGCACCAACCACCAGAATATCCATGTCCGCGGTTTCATCGAAGAGGGCACGACGACGACACCGTTCGACATGACGGTGCTGAACGAACTCGACCGCTTCCACCTGGCGATCGAGGCAATCGAGCGTGTGCCGGGTTTGAAGGAAAAGGCGGCGGGCGTGATCGACATGCTCAAGGGCAAGCTCGGCGAACACACCCGTTATGTCCGCGAGCATGGCGAGGACATGCCCGAAATCCGCAACTGGAAATGGCCGGTGCGCTGAAGGCGCCTCATGAAGGCCCTGACCCGGCTCAGGGCCTTCACCGCGTCTGGAAACGGGATTTCCAAGTAAGATCACGTTTCGGTGTTTCGCGGCGATGTGTGTAACCAATCGCACGCCTCTTCCGTAATCATGCAGGAAAGCAGATTATGGACCGGGAGGCTCCACCATGATGAACAGACGCATATTCCTGGCCGGCAGTGCGCTGGCACTTTCCGCAGTCCCTCTCGCAATGAGCATCCGGTCGGCGCCCGCGGCGGCCGGGAACAGCTTTGCGGTGACGCATACGGCGGACGAATGGCGCAAGCTCTTAACGCCGGAGCAGTACAATATCCTGCGCGAGGAAGGCACCGAATATCCCGGCAGCAGCCCGCTCCTCAACGAGCATCGCAAGGGCACGTTCGCCTGTGTCGGCTGCGACCAGGCGCTTTTTCCTCGGAGACGAAGTTCGAAAGCGGTACCGGCTGGCCGAGCTTCTGGGCGCCGCTCGACAATGCCGTCGGGACGGTGCGCGATTCGACGCTCGGCATGGTCCGCGTTGCCGTCAACTGCGCCCGCTGCGGCGGCCATCTCGGCCATGTCTTCGACGACGGACCGAAACCCACCGGCCTGCGCTACTGCATGAACGGCGCCGTCCTGAAATTCCGTCCGGTCTCGGCCTGATCGGCCCGCTTGACCTTCACGCCCCTTCATTCAACTCGGTTGAGGAGACCGTCATGAAAAACAAGAGAAAAATGCCCTATACGCTCACCGCGTTTGCCGGTGCGGCGCTGGTTATTGCGGGCCTGACATTCAGCGCCACGGCCGAGGAGGGAATTGCGATCCCCGCGCCCGCCGTCGATCAGGCGGCAAGCACGGCAGCAACCGAAACCGCCATCTTCGCCGGCGGCTGTTTCTGGGGCGTCCAGGGCGTGTTCCAGCATGTCGAGGGCGTCAAGAATGCCGTCTCCGGTTATGCCGGCGGCGCCAGGAGACCGCCGTCTATGAGACGGTCGGTTACGGCAAGACGGGCCATGCGGAATCGGTGCGGGTGACCTTCGATCCGAAGAAGGTCAGCTACGGACACCTGCTGCAGATCTATTTCTCGGTCGCCCATGATCCGACCCAGCTCAACCGCCAGGGGCCGGATACCGGCACGCAATATCGCTCGACGATCTTCCCCACCAGCGAGGATCAGGCTCGCGTCGCCAAGGCCTATATCGACCACTCAACAAGGCCAAGGTCTTCCATGCGGCGATCGCCACGACCATCGAGCCGGGCAAGGCCTTCTATCCGGCGGAAGCCTATCACCAGGACTTCCTGACCCAAAACCCGACCTACCCCTATATCGTCTACAACGACCTGCCGAAGATCGAGAACCTACAAAAGCTGTTCCCGGGCGACTACCGTAACAAACCGGTCCTCGTCGCGCAGGCCGGCATCGGAAACTGAGGCTCAGCTTTCCTGCGCGACCTCGGAGCGCCGCGCGACGCCGGGCACGCAAATGCAGGCGCCGACGATCAGGGCGGTGATCAGGAACATCGCGATGAAGGTCATGTGCAGCGCATGCTGAAGGGCAAACCGGACAGGCGAGTCGGTCGCGAGGCCGCCGCCGATGCCCTGAAGCAGATCGCGCAACTGATCGGAGGTGATCGGTCCCGTCGCGGAATTGGCAAGGCCATAGGTCAGCACGGCACCGAGAAGCGCCGCACCGAGCGTGCTTCCGAGATTGCGGGAAAAGACGTTGGAGGCGGTCGCGCTGCCGCGTTCGGACCAGCCGACATTGTCCTGGATGATCACCAGGCCGGAGATGTTGAGCAGACCCATGCCGAAGCCCATCAGGAGCGAGCCGATGCCAGCCTGGATGGGCGAGCTTGCCGGCGTCAGCAGCACCAGGAAAAGCGCCCCGACCGGCACGAACACGCTGCCGGCGATCATCAGAGGCCGCAGTCCGAAGCGAGGGAACATCCGCGAGGCGAAAGTCGCGCCGCTTGGCCAGCCGACCAAGAGCATGGTGAGCGCGAAGCCGGCCACCAGCGGCGAACGGTTGAGAACCGTCTGCACATACATGGGCAGGAAGGTCGTCAGGCCCATGATCGCCATGCTGGCGAGAAAGACCGCCGTATTGGCAAATGCGATCGGCCGTTTCAACCAGAGTTCGAGGGAAACCATGGGAGCCTCGGTGCGCCGCTCCTGCCAGACGAACAGCACGAAGCTGACGAGGAAGACGGCCAGCGAAACGAACATGTAGGCGGTGGCGCCTTCGGTTTCGGTGAGCGCGATCATCAGCGCGGAAATGGCGACGGCAAACAGGCCCGCCCCCAGAAAATCGATCGATACCGTGCGGGTCTGCTTTTCCTCGTGCAGATAGACGATGAAGCCGAGCGCCGATGCGATGCCGATCGGCACATTGATCCAGAACACCCAGGCCCAGGGCAGGCTATGGACGATGATGCTGCCGAGCAGCGGCCCGACGACGGCCGACAATGCCCAGACGCTGGCCAGATAACCCTGCACCTTGCCGCGCTCCGCCCCGGGATAGAGATCGCCAACCACCGTCATGATGACCGGCTGGATCGCCCCGGCGCCGATGCCCTGCAGAAGCCGGAAGGCGATCATCGATGGCATCGACCAGGCGAACCCCGCGAGAACGGAGGCGACCAGGAAGATCGCCGTGCCGAGAAGGATGATCGGCTTGCGACCGTAGATATCGGAGAGTTTGCCGAACACCACGGTCATCGCCGTCTGGGCGAGAAGGAAGGAAGAGAAGACCCAGCTATAGAGGTTCAACTGGCCGAGCTGGGCGGCGATCTGCGGCATGGCTGTCGAAACGATCGTCGCCTCGATTGCGATCATCGCCATGCTTGCCATGACGGCCGCGATGACGAGCGCCCGGTTGGAGCTTGGATGGGTCATGAATTCACCTGGGGACGCCACGCGGCGAACACGATAGGGATGGATGTTCGGCGGTCAGACGGCCGTCGGTGCGGGATATTTGTTACTATCCCCTACGAGCCGGCGTCAAGCGCGAAATCTGGCGTTTATCAAGGAGGCAATGGCGCCGCGACCGTGGCGGGGCGGATCAGACGGACTTGCTGTCTGGCCCTCTGGTTGCCATGGCCACCTCTTGTTCGGCAGCCGAGACCTGATTGCGGCCACTGTTCTTGGCCCGGTAGAGCGCATGGTCGGCGCGTTCGAACAGCTCCGCAGTTGTCAGCCTCTCGCCTCCCGCCGGCCGGAAGGTCGCCGTGCCGATGCTGATCGTCACATATCCCCAGGGAAGATTCTTCTCATGAGGCAATCGAAGGCCGACGACGCGCTGGCGGATGTTCTCCGCCGCCTTCATCGCGCCGGCCCCATCCGTATCGGGCAGGAGCACGGCGATTTCCTCGCCGCCATAACGAGCGACGAAATCCTTCGTCCGACGGATCGAGCCACGCGCCACATCCGCGAGCGCCCGCAGACAGTCATCGCCGGACGCGTGCCCATAGGTATCGTTGAAGAATTTGAACCGATCCGCGTCGATCATCAGGATGGAAAGCGGCGTGAGCCGTTCTGCGGCCTGCAGCACCATTTCTTCGAAATGGATGTTGAAGGAGCGGCGATTGGCGAGCCTGGGTGAGTTCGTCGGTATTGGCGAGCGCGTCCAGCTCCTCCTGAATGCTCTTCTGGCGCGTGACGTCGCGGGTGACGGCAACAATGCGAATATCGGCGCCGTCGGTGCCGCCCGGCAACCTGTTCAGCGTCGTTTCGAGCCAGATCTGCTTGCCGTCGGCCCGTTTGCGGCGGATGATCATGCTTTCCCGGGTCGATCCCCCGCAGGCGGTCCATGACCTGGTTTACGGTGTCGTGATCGTCCTCATGCAGGTTTTCGAGGATATGGGTGCCGATCATCACCTCGGGCTCTACCCCCAATATCTCCCTGACGGATGGCGAGAGGTATTCCCTGATCCCATGACCGTTGAAGCGCTGGATCAGATCGCCGGAGCCTTCCGCAAGCAGCCGGAATTCGGCTTCGCGGGCCACCAGCAATGCGTCGCTCGCCCGCCGCAACCCGACCTGGCGCCGCCAGCGCCAGACCAGGAAACCGGTGATCGTCACCAGGATGAAGCAGGACATCCAGCGGATCCGCGCGCCCTCATCCAGGTCGCCAGCGTTTCGGACTGGGATGCCGCAGCAAGTCCGACCAGGCCGCTGTGCTTGCTCCGATAAAAGCCGCCTATGCGTTGCGTCTCGTCTATCGGCGAAACGTAGTGATAGGAGCCGGAATCCCTTTGCCGAAGGTAGGTCGTGAAGAGATCGTAGGAGGAAATGCTCGATCCCAGCTGTGTCTGGAGGAATGGCGCGCGCGCCAGGACCACGCCGTCGCGGCGGACCAAAAGGAAGGAACCCTCGCTGCCGAGGCTGAAACCCTGAAAGAAGTTGGTCAGCTCGGTGAGGATGAAGGCTGCGAGCGCAACTCCGCCGAAACTTCCGTCCGGATTGCTGATCCTTTGTGTGACGGGCAATATCCATTGGCCGGACAACTTGTTCTTCAGAGGTCTGCCCAAAACGGGCTCCCGCGTCTCGGAGGATTGGTGGAAGACGAAATATTCCCGATCCGAAAAATTGAGCCCGCTGGGGTCGATCGAAGACGATGTTGCGATCATCCTTCCATCGGCGTCGATGACGGCGAGAGCGTCGAGCCAAGAGGTGGTCGCAACCTGGCGCTTCATCACCTGGGTGATCTTTGCCGGCATGTCCGGCGCATTGCGTTCCTGCTCGATCTGGGTGATCAGGGCCGCTAGCGGGAACTTCGCCATATCGACCGTATCGTCGGCATGCTGCACCAGCGCCTTCGCCGTCTGGACCAGATCCGCCTCGATGCGGGCGACCTGGGATTTCCAGCTGGAATACTCCCCCAGATGATCAGACCCACAAAGCCGAAAACGGCGAACGCAACGGCCGCAAAGGTCCTGCCGGGCAGGAATTTTATTGCACCTGACATCTTTCTCTCCCAAACCGACGCAACAGGGCGGCTCAGGAGCTGCGATCCGCCATTCAGGGACCATAGAAAGAAGTCGTTTACGTTCGCCTAATTTAACTTACCTCTATTTTAATCATGGATTTGCGGGGCAAAGCCTCGAATGAACGTCCTGCAAGCCGGCAGCTCGCCGAATGGCTGCAGCGACCTCTTCCTCGCGCACGCGCCGCGCGATGCAGGACAGGATGTTCAGGTGGTCCGGACGGTTTTCCGGATTGAGGAGCAGGAAGACGAGATCGACCGGCTCGCCGTCCACGGCGTCGAAATCGACCGGCTTCGCCAGCCGCGCGAAGAGGCAGAAATGCCGAGCGAGGCCCTTCACATTCGCATGCGGAATGGCGATGCCGGCGCCGATCCCCGTCGAACCCAGGGTTTCGCGGTTGGTCAGCACCCGGACGATCTCCCCGCATCCAGCGCCAGTCTTTCGGCGGCGAGAATGGAAAGCTGCCTGATCAGGATCGCCTTCGACGGCGGTGCGAGATCGAGCACGATATTCTCCGGCGGGAGATAATCACGGAGTTTCATAATTCATGTCCATCGATTGAGATCGCAGCGCCTACTGGCCTTCCTGCAGCCGATAACCGACGCCGGTCTCGGTCAGGATGTATTGCGGCTGATCAGGTGTTTTTTCGATCTTCTGGCGGAGCTGGCGCACGTAGACGCGCAGATACTGCACGTCCGTCAGTCCGTCCCAGACATGTTCGAGCAGGAAGCGGTGGGTCAGCACCTTGCCGGCATGCTGCACCAGGATGCGCAGGATGTCGTATTCCTTCGGCGACAACTTGACCTCCTTGTCCGCCACCTTGACGATGCGCTTGACGAGGTCGACCGAAAGGTCGCCGGTCTGGAAGACGGGTTTCTCGCCCTGGGTCTGGAGGCGGTGGCGCAGTGCCACGCGGATGCGGGCAACGAGTTCGTTCATGCCGAAGGGCTTCGTCACGTAGTCGTCGGCGCCGAGTTCGAGCGCCTTGACGATGCCGGCCTCGTCGGTGCGGCTGGACAGGATGACGATCGGTAGGTCCAGCCCCTCGCCACGCCATCTGGCGAGCAGGTCATGGCCCGCCATGTCCGGCAGGCCGAGATCGAGAATGATCAGGTCCGGCTTGTCGGTCTTGACCAGATCGATCGCGACCCTGGCATTCATCGCCTCGCTGACGGCATAGTCCTGAGTGGACAACCCGACGCGCAACAGCTTGCGGATCGGTGGCTCGTCATCGACGATCAGCACGCGAACGGCGGTATTGGTCATTCTTGCTCTCCCAGAATGGGCATTTCAGCCGGCCCGATCGTATTTTCAAGGACGGGCATACGGATCGTAAAGATCGCGCCGGGACGATCGGATCGGTTGGCCGCCCGGATGGTGCCGCCCATGGCCTCGATGAAGCCGCGGCAGATGGAAAGGCCCAGGCCCGTGCCGGCCCGTACATGGTCACCTTTGCGAACGCGGTAGAAACTGTCGAAGATGCGCTCAAGATCGTCGGGCGGAATACCAGGCCCTTCGTCGATCACCGAGATGAGGACATGGCCGCCGTCCTGCCAGCCCCTGATATCGATGACCGTCTCATCGGGCGCGTATTTGGCGGCGTTGTCGAGGAGGTTGAACAGGACCTGCTCGAACAGGACCGGATCGACCTTGAGCATCGGCATGTCCGCGGGAATGCTGACGCGGAGCTTGTGCCCGGACGCGATCTTCGCCGCCCGGCTCAAGGCCGTGCCGACGATGTCGCCGGCGAAATGGAAGGCGTAGTTCGGCTCCATGGCGCCGGAGCCGATGCGGGTCATGTCGAGCAGGTTGGAAATGAAGCGGTTCAGCCGCTCGGACTCATCGACCACGCTCGACAGCAGTTCGGCGCGCGCCTCTTCCGGGATATCGACGCCGAAATCCTTGAGCGTGCCGGCAGATCCCATGATCGCGGCGAGCGGCGTCTTCAGGTCATGCGAGATCGAGGTGAGCAGCGCGGTGCGCAGGCGGTCGGTTTCGGCGGCGAGCTTGGCCTTGTCGACATCCGATACGAGCTGGATGCGCTCGATCGCCAGCGCCGCCTGATCGGCCAGCGCATCGAACAGCCGCTGCTGTTCCGGCGTCAGCAGCGGGCCCTGCTTGTCGTTGTCGAGGCCGATGACGCCGACCGCCTCGCGGCCGGTGCGCATCGGCAGGTAGAGACGTTTGGCGCCCGGCAGCGTATCGGCGGCGCGGCCCGCGGGGCGATTGTGCTCCCATGCCCATTTGGCGGCGGCGATATCCGCATCCACCAGCGTATCGTCCGGCGGGTAACCGGCCTTGACGGCGATCGAGCCGTTTTCCGGCAGAAGGATGACGACCCGGACTTTCAGCATCGAGGCTATCTGGAAGGCGGTCGCCCAGAGCACGTCGTCGAGCGTGCCGGTGCCGGCCAGCTTCTTCGAGAAGAGATAGAGATCTTCGGTCGTGCGTGCCCGCTGGCGGGCGGCGGCGGCCTGGCGCTGCACGGCCGCCGTCAGGTTGGAGGCGACGACCGCCACGCCGAGATAGAAGAACAGCGCCACCAGGCTTTCCGGATCCTGGACGGTAAACGTGTAGCGCGGCTCGAGGAAGAAGAAGTTGAACGAGAGCGCACCAGCCACCGAGGCGAACAGGCCCGGCCCCAGCCCGCCGCGCACCGCTGCCGCCAGCACCGCCATCAAAAAGACGAGGGCGAGGTTGCGGACGTCGAGCGTCTGGTCGAGTGCCGCGCCGGCTATGATCGCAAGGCCTACGAAAATTGTGGCTTTGATATACGGCTTGAGGCGGAACGCCTTGGGCAGCTGGGCGGCCTTCACGCCCCGTTGCGGTTCGCCCTCCTTGGCGTCGCCGGAAATGACGTGAACGCTGATATCGCCCGCATAGCGGATCAGGTCATAGGTGACCGAACCCTGCCAGATCTGCCGCCAGCGCGGCTTGGCCGGGCGCCCGACGACGATATGGGTGAAGTTGTTGGCGTTCGCATAAGCGATGATCTCACGCGACGGCTGCAGCGCCGGAAGCGTCACGGTCTCGGCGCCGGCCGATCGGCAAGCCGCATGTTGGCCGCCAGCCGATCCTTGTCCTGCTCCGACCGATTGACCGATTGCGGCGTTTCGAGATGCAGCGCCGCCCAGGGCGCCCGCAGGCGATCGGCTTGCCGGCGGGCATAACGCACCAGGCTCGCGCCGTTCCTGCCGTGGTCGAGGCAGACGAGCACCCGATCGCCCGCCGCCCAGGGGCCGGAAATCGCATGTGCCTGCATGTGATTGAGAAGCTGCTCGTCCACCCGCTGGGCGGTGCGGCGAAGCGCCAGTTCACGCAAAGCCGTCAGGTTGCCCGGCGAAAAATAGTTCTCGATGGCGCGCCGCGCCGTTGTCGGCACATAGACCTTGCCGTCGTTCAGCCGCTTGATCAGGTCGTCCGGGGTGATGTCGATGATCTCGACGTCGTCGGCCCGGTCGATGATCAAGTCCGGCACCGTCTCGCGCACCCGGATGCGGGTAATCTGAGCGACCACGTCGTTAAGGCTCTCGACATGCTGGATGTTGAGCGTGGAATAAACGTCGATGCCCTGGGAAAGGATTTCCTGCACATCCATGTAGCGCTTGGGATGGCGGCTGCCGGCGGCATTGGTATGGGCGAGGCTCATCGACCAGGACGAGCGCCGGACGACGTGCGAGGATGGCATCGATGTCCATTTCGTCGAGCTGCTGGCCACGGTAGTCGATCAGCTTGCGGGCTATGACCTCGAAGCCCTCGACCAGCGCTTCGGTCTCCTTGCGGCCATGGGTCTCGACGACGCCGATCACCACATCGAGGCCATCGGCCTTGCGGGCGCGGCCGGACATCAGCATCTCGTAGGTCTTGCCGACGCCGGGAGCGGCGCCCAGGAAAATCTTCAGCCGCCCGCGCGCCTCACGCTCGGCATGC
Source organism: Neorhizobium sp. EC2-8 (assembly GCA_045291535.1). Classification (GTDB taxonomy): domain Bacteria; phylum Pseudomonadota; class Alphaproteobacteria; order Rhizobiales; family Rhizobiaceae; genus Neorhizobium. The sequence goes on from CP147996.1 coordinate 2,376,830, forward strand.
TCCAGAAGCGCATCCGGCGAAGGCCTGTTCTCGATCTCGCGACTGTCGTCAGGCATGCGGTTGGTCTTTCATGATCATGGATGACGCCCCCTCACCCGGCCTCCGCTCCGCTCGGCCACCCTCTCCCCGCAAGCGGGGCGAGGGGAACCGTAGCATCGCGGCAAATATCCTTCTCCCCGTCAAAACGGGGAGAAGGTGCCGGCAGGCGGATGAGGGGCAGTAGTGCTGACGTCACCTTTTCATAGAAGCATCAAGTGCCATATTCAACGCAAGTACATTGACCACTGGTTCACCGAGGAAGCTCAGTTCACGGCCTTCGACATGACTGTCCACCAGCGCGCGGACCGCCGCCTCGTCCATGTTGCGGGCTTTCGCGACGCGCGGCACCTGGAAGAGGGCGGCTTCCGGCGAGATATGCGGGTCGAGGCCGCTGCCGGAGGCGGTGACGAGGTCGATCGGTACATCCGCATTCGGATTGGTGGCTTTGGCGGCTTCGTAATCCGTCTTCACCCGGTCGATCAGCTTGGCGCTGGTGGGGCCGAGGTTGGAGCCGGAGGATGAGGCGGCGTTATAGCCGTCGCCGGCAGCCGACGGCCGGCCGTGGAAATACTGGTCGCCGGTGAAGGCCTGGCCGATCAGGGTCGAGCCGACCACTGTTCCGTCCTTCGCGACCAGGCTGCCGTTTGCCTGGGTGGGAAAGACGGCCTGGGCGATGCCGGTCATGGCGAAGGGGTAGATGAGGCCGGTAATGGCGGTGGTGGCGACGATCATGACGATCGCGGGACGAAGTTGCTTGAACATTGTCATTTCTCCGAAAAGCGTTTTCAAGCGAAGTGGATGCCGGTTCGCGTGAAGAAAACGCGCAAAATTTAAGCGAGACCGATCGCGGTGATGATCATGTCGATCGCCTTGATGCCGATGAAGGGGACGATGATGCCGCCGACACCGTAGACGAGCAGGTTGCGGGACAGCAGCGCACCGGCGCCGATGGCGCGGTATTTGACGCCCTTCAGCGACAGCGGGATCAGCACGATGATGATCAGCGCGTTGAAGATGATCGCCGACAGGATGGCGCTTTGCGGCGTGGCGAGCCCCATGATGTTGAGCACGCCGAGCTGCGGATAGAAGGTCAGGAACATCGCCGGAATGATGGCGAAATATTTGGCGATGTCGTTGGCGATCGAGAAGGTCGTCAGCGCGCCGCGGGTCATCAGCAGCTGCTTGCCGATCTCGACGATCTCGATGAGCTTGGTCGGGTCGCTATCGAGGTCGACCATGTTGCCGGCCTCGCGGGCGGCGACCGTGCCGGTGTTCATGGCGACGCCGACATCGGCCTGGGCGAGCGCCGGGGCGTCGTTGGTGCCGTCGCCGCACATGGCGACCAGCTTGCCCTTGGCCTGCTCCTCGCGGATCAGCGTCAGCTTGTTTTCGGGCGTCGCCTGGGCGAGGAAGTCATCGACGCCAGCTTCCGCGGCAATCGCCGCCGCAGTCATGGGATTATCGCCGGTGATCATCACCGTGCGGATGCCCATGCGGCGCAGTTCCACGAAACGCTCGCGGATACCGCCCTTGACGATGTCTTTCAACTGGACGATGCCGAGCAGCTTGCCGTCACGGGCAACCGCAAGCGGTGTGCCGCCACCCTTGGCGATCTCGTCGGCGATCGCCTGCAGTTCGCGTACGATATCGGACTGCGGATTGGCAGCGATCGCCGCATTGCCCGAGACCGGCAAGGAGACCGGCAGCGAACCGGAGCCGACATAGGCGAGTACCGCATCGACGGCGCCTTTTCGGATCTGCGAGCCTTCGAGATCTACGCCGCTCATGCGAGTCTGGGCGGTGAAGGGAACGAAACTCGCCTTGAGGCTGGCCATATCGCGGCCGCGGATCGCGTATTTCTCCTTGGCAAGCACGACGATGGAACGGCCTTCCGGCGTTTCGTCGGCAAGCGAGGCGAGCTGGGCCGCATCGGCGAGATCCTGTTCGGAGACGCCGCGGACCGGGCGGAACGAGGTGGCCTGGCGGTTGCCGAGCGTGATCGTGCCGGTCTTGTCGAGGAGCAGCGTATCAACGTCGCCGGCAGCTTCGACGGCGCGGCCGGACATGGCGAGCACGTTGAAGCGGACGAGACGGTCCATGCCGGCAATGCCGATCGCCGAGAGCAGCGCGCCGATCGTGGTCGGGATCAGCGTCACGAACAAGGCTACGAGGATGATGATCGGGATCGAGCCGCCGGCATAGATCGCGAAGCTCGGGATGGTCGCGGTGGCGAGCACGAAGATCAGCGTCATGCCGGCGAGCAGAATGTTGAGCGCGATCTCGTTCGGCGTCTTCTGGCGCTCGGCGCCTTCGACGAGCGAGATCATCCGGTCGAGGAAGGTGGAGCCGGCAGCCGCCGTGATGCGCACGCGGATCCAGTCGGACAGCACCTGGGTGCCGCCTGTCACGGCAGAACGGTCGCCGCCGGATTCGCGGATGACCGGGGCGGATTCGCCGGTGATCGCCGCTTCGTTGACCGAGGCGACACCCTCGATCACTTCGCCATCGGAGGGAATGATGTCGCCCGGTTCGACGAGCACGACGTCGCCAACCTTGAGGCTCGTGCCGGCAACCATCTTGTAATGGGCCCGGTCGCTGCCCGAGAGCAGCTTGGCCTGGGTTTCGGTGCGGGCCTTGCGCAGCGAATCCGCCTGCGCCTTGCCGCGGCCTTCGGCGACCGCTTCGGCGAAATTGGCGAAGAGCACGGTGAACCAGAGCCAGATGTTGATCTGGAAGGAGAAACCAAGATTGCCGTTGCCGGCCGCGAGGTCGCGGAGGAAAAGCACGGTTGTGAGGGCCGAGACCGTGGCCACGACGAACATGACCGGGTTCTTGGAGAGGGTCCGCGGGTTGAGCTTCTTGAAAGCGGCTCCCACGGCCGGAATGAGGATGCGACTATCCATGATACTCGCGGATTTTGCCTGGCTCATAAGAGACTCCAGCTTTTAAAAGGACGTTTGCGAAACAATTCGATGGGGCGAAACGGCGCGGCGTTCCTAACCCTCCCCTTGTGGGGAGGGTGGCCGGCAGGCGGGAGGGTTTTGATGCGGGGCGAAGATCCCTCCCCAACCCCTCCCCACAAGGGGAGGGGCTCCACGCACCGTCTTAGCCCGATGAGCAACATGATCGTTGCCTCAGAATGTCTGCCCGGCGATCATCACCAGGTGTTCGACGACCGGGCCGAGCGCTAAGGCGGGCATGAAGGTCAGGCCGCCGACGATCAGGATCGTGCCGACCAGCAGGCCGACGAAGAGCGGGCCGTCGGTCGGGAAGGTGCCGGCAGAGGCCGGAACAGTCTTCTTGGCGACCAGCGAGCCTGCAATTGCAAGGGCGGGGATGATGACCAGGAAGCGGCCCATCAGCATGCCGATACCGAGCGTCACGTTGTACCAGGGCGTATTGCCCGTCAGCCCGCCGAAAGCCGAGCCGTTGTTGGCCGCAGCCGACGTATAGGCATAGAGGATTTCGGAGAAGCCGTGCGGGCCGGCGGTGCCGATCGAAGCGACTGCGGACGGCAGCACGGTGGCGATCGCGGTGAACACCAGCATGGCGAGCGGCAGGCAAAGAATGGCGAGCACGGCCATCTTCATCTCCTTCGCTTCGATCTTCTTGCCGAGATATTCCGGCGTGCGACCGACCATGAGCCCGGCCACGAAGACTGCGACGATGATGAAGAGGATGATGCCGTAGAAGCCTGCGCCGACGCCACCGACGATGACTTCGCCGAGCTGCATGTTGATCAGCGGGATCAGGCCGCCGAGTGCGGTGAACGAACCATGCATGGCATTGACCGCGCCGCAGGAGGCGGCCGTGGTGATGACCGCAAACAGCGAGGACATGGCGACGCCGAAGCGGACTTCCTTGCCTTCCATATTGCCGCCAGCAAGACCCAAGGAATGCATCAGCGGGTTGCCGGCTGCTTCCGCCCAGTAGGTGATGCCGACACCGACGACGAACAGGACGCCCATCGAGGCGAGGATCGCCCAGCCCTGGCGCTGGTTGCCGACCATGCGGCCGAAGACATTGGTGAAGCCTGCGCCGATCGCGAAGATCGACAGCATCTGGATCATGTTGGAGATGTTGTCGGGGTTCTCGAACGGGTGCGCCGAGTTGGCGTTGAAGAAGCCGCCGCCATTGGTGCCCAGCATCTTGATGGCAAGCTGCGAGGCGACAGGACCGAGAGCGATGGTCTGCTTGGCGCCTTCCAGCGTCGTTGCCTCGACGTAAGGTCCGAGCGTCTGCGGTACGCCGAGCCAGACATAGACGAGCGTCAGGACGACGCAGACCGGCAGCAGGATGTAGAGCGTGGCGCGGGTCATATCGACCCAGAAATTGCCGATCGCCTTACCCGATGCGCGACTGAAGGCCCGGATCAGGCCGACTGCAATCGCCATGCCGGTCGCGGCAGACACGAAATTCTGCACGTTGAGCCCCATCATCTGGGTCAGATACGACATGGTGCTTTCGCCGCCGTAGTTCTGCCAGTTGGTGTTCGACACGAAGCTGACGGCGGTGTTGAAGGAAAGCTCGGGCGGCACGGCGCCCATCCCGGCCGGATTATAGGGCAAGCCGGCCTGCAGGCGCATCATCGCATAGAGCACGAGCACGCCAAGCAAGTTGAACATCAGCAGCGAAAAGGCATAGGCGGTCCAATGCTGGTCTTCGCGTTCGCTGGTGCCGGCCATGGCATAAAGTCCGCGTTCGATCGGAACGAGGACGGGTGACAGAAGAGTGCGCTCTCCTGAAAAGACACGCGTCATGTAACCGCCGAGTGGTTTGACGAGCGCGATGATGATCCCGCAAAAAGCAGGATCTGAAGCCATCCGTTGAGGGTCATTTGGGGTTAACTTTCAATACCCGGCAGCAGACGAAAAGCGCCGGTTCTCTTCAAAAGCGTTCTTCTCAGAAGCGTTCTGGGCGAATGAGAGCGTATGTGAGGTAGACGGTGAGGAACACCGTCACGGCACCGCTCATGACATAATCGAGGATCATCGGTGTTCTCCTTCAAAGCCTGTCGCAGGCGCGGGTATAGGCAAAGCAGAGACCAAAGAAGACGACTGCGGTGCCGAGTAGAATGACGTCCATCATGGATCTGGACTCCTGTTGTTAAGGCGAGGCCGGACAAGACAACGGGCGGCGCCTTGAAGACGGCACCTTGATGCTTTCCGGTTTGGAGGCGATCTTTTGCGATCTCCTGGACCCTAATATGCGGTGCGACCGCATAGGGGTTCGAGACGGAGCGCGGAGGAAAGAAATAAAAATCCTATAGGAATTTTGGTTTTGCCGGGGCGGCGCCTCGGGCCGATCTCCCCGCAAGGGGGAGATTAGAGTTTGCCGTGACGGCCCCGGTTCAGAGAGCCGCGAGCGTAATGACGTAGGCGACCATCAGTACCGCCAGCATCACCCCGAGCATGCCAAGAATGATGTTCGAGGCGCGCAGGTGGTCCGGCTTCCCGAGAGGGCGGGAGCGCGGATAGACCTGTCCGCACATATAGTAGATGGCTCTGGACATCGGCGTTCCCCTCACGCCCGCCCGACTATCTTCATCCGGGAACCGATCTCCTTGGGGCGGCTGGCGGGGGTCTCGAAAACCGGGCCGAGGCTCAAGGTCACTTCTTCCGGTACGCAGCAGACGGCGCCGGGCGCGCGGTCGCTTTCAAACATGGCGAAATGCACCGCCGACGCCCGGTCGGTGAACAGCCCGCCGACGAGACCGTCGCGGTCGGAGACGATCCAGCGGCCGCCGGCATCGCGGCCGACCATGAAACGCACGCCACGCGCGGGAGGTTCGCTTTTCAACATTGCCTTGTTCATCGCGTTTCTCCTCAAGCCACCATCATGGAAACGAGGCCGGCGGCGCAGAGGCCCAGGCCGATGACGCCGAGAAGCCTCAGGAACACGCCGAGATTCGCATCGGCCGGGCGATTTGGCTGCGGCAATCGATGCTGCTGGGCTTTGGCTTCAGCAAGATGCAGGAAGTAGACGCTCCCCAAACGACCAAACATTTCAGTCACTCCTTGTTGGGACGGGCTCGCGGCGTTGCTTCGCGCGGAGCCGGCATCGAAACCGATGCACGATCCAAAAGGTAGCGACGGCGCCATAGGCTTTCGATTGGAGGGATCCTGCGAAGAAATAGGGAATCCATATAAGCAGCCGCGATTTTTCATTTGCGCCGCAGCATTCCGGGCGGCATGCTCGAATCCTCGAACTATAAAAGACTTGGAAAATGGAATTCAGATCATGACAGCAGATGCGATCGTGCTTGGAGCCGGCATCGTCGGCGTTTCGACGGCATTGCAACTCGCCCGGCTCGGCAAATCAGTGGTACTCGTCGACCGCAAGGAACCCGGCATGGAGACCTCCTATGGCAATGCCGGCCTGATCCAGCGCGAGGGTGTCGTCCCCTACGGCTTTCCCCAGCAGTTCGGCCTGATCCTGCGCTATGCCCTGAACAATCGCATCGACGCGCATTATCACTGGAAGGCCATCCCCTCCGTCACCTCTTTCCTCGCGAAGTACTGGTGGCATTCGAACCTGACCCGCCACCAGCTGATCGCCCGCGCCTACGCTCCGCTGATCGAGCATTCGATCTCGACCCATAACGAGCCTGATCGAGGAAGCCGGCGCGCAGGATCTGATCGCCAAGAACGGCTGGACGGAGGTTTTCCGCACCCGTGCCAAGCATGACGGCGAGATCGGCGAGGCCGAGCGGCTTCGCAAGGAATATGGCGTAGCTTTCAAGGAGCTTTCGCCTGCCGATATCGCCGAGCAGGAACCCAATCTCTCCAACGATTTCGTCGGCGGCCTGCGCTGGGAAGACCCTTGGTCGGTCAAGGATCCGCTGGCGCTGACGCGCGCCTATATAAAACTGTTCGAAAGCCTCGGCGGCCGCGTGCTGAAGGGCGATGCGAAGAGCCTGTCGCAAACGAAGACCGGCTGGCGGATCGTTGCCGGCGACGGTACGGTCGAGGCCAAGGACGTGGTCGTGGCGCTCGGGCCCTGGTCGGATACGGTCACGAAACCGCTGGGCTACAATTTCCTGGTCGGCGTCAAGCGCGGTTATCACATGCATTATGCCGCCAAGGGCAATGCCAAGCTCAATGGCTGGACCATGGATGCAGAACGCGGCTATTTCCTTGCGCCCATGAACCAGGGCATTCGGCTGACGACCGGCGCGGAATTCGCCCGTCGCGATGCGCCGAAAACACCTGTTCAGCTGGATCGAGCCGAAGCCGTGGCGCGGAGCATCTTCCCGCTGGCCGAGCGGCTCGACAACGAACCGTGGATGGGCGCCCGCCCCTGCACGCCGGATATGATGCCGGTGATCGGCAAGGCGCCGCGGCATGACGGCCTGTGGTTCGCTTTCGGCCACGCCCATCACGGCCTGACGCTCGGGCCGGTAACCGGTCAGGTGATCGCCGAAGCCATCACCGGGGAGAAGACGCTGATCGACATCTCGGCCTACAGGCCGGAACGTTTCAACGCCTAGCTCTGCTCGGGGTCGAGCGAGCCTGGCCTGAAGCAGCAGGGATTGTTGGGAGCTACCGTTCGGGTGGCCGACGTGGAATACGACGCCCATATCAGGACCGTGTGAGATGGCCTTCAAGTCGACAGACAATCCCTGCCATACGAATTCCTGGTACGCCGCTTCCGCCAGGGACAAGCGTGTCCGCCCTGCCCTCGATGGCGAGACGGAAGCGGATGTCTGCGTCATCGGCGCCGGCTTCACCGGCATTTCCGCGGCGCTGGAACTTACCGAACGTGGTTATTCCGTCGTGGTGCTGGAGGCCGAGCGCATCGGTTTCGGCGCTTCGGGGCGCAATGGCGGTCAGATCGTCAACGGCTACAGCCGTGACCTCGAAACCATCGCCGGCCGGTATGGCCGCGACAAGGCGATGAAGCTTGGTGCGATGTCGCTCGAGGGCAGCGAGATCATCCGCAGCCGGGTGGCGAAATACGGGATCGGCTGCGACCTGGTGCATGGCGGCTTCTTTGCCGCCTTCACCGACAAGCAGATCCGCGAGATGGAACACCACAAGGCCGATTGGGAAAGATACGGCCATGGCGGGCTGGAAATGGTCTCGAAGGCCGAGGTCGGACAGTATGTGAAGACCGACCGTTATGCCGGCGGCATGATCGACAGGCTCGGCGGCCACATCCACCCGCTCAATCTGGTGCTCGGCGAGGCGGCGGCGGTCGAAAGCCTCGGCGGGCGCATCTTCGAACGCTCGCGCGTGACCGGCATCGACATGGGCGAAAAGCCCGTGGTGCGGACCGAAAAGGGCTCGGTAAAGGCCGCCTATGTGCTGATCTGCGGCAATGCCTACCTTTCCCCGCAGTTTCCGGAGATCAGCGGCCGGATGATGCCGGTTTCCAGCCAGGTGATGGCGACGGAACCGCTCGACGCCACGCTGATCGAAAGCCTGCTCCCGGCGAATTACTGCATCGAGGATGCCAACTACATTCTCGACTACTACAGGCGCACCTCCGACAACCGGCTGCTCTACGGCGGCGGCATCGGTTACGGCGGGCACGATCCGAGCGATCTTACCGGCGTCATCCGCCCCAACATGCTGAAGACGTTTCCGCAATTGAAGGATGCCAGGATCGATTATGCCTGGAGCGGCAATTTTGCCCTCACCCTCACGCGCATTCCGCATATGGGAAAGCTGTCGGACAAGGTCTATTTTTCACACGGCGACAGCGGCCACGGAGTGACCACCACGCACCTGCTCGGCAAGATCCTTGGTGAGGCCGTCGCCGGACACGCGGAACGCTTCGACACCTGGTCGTCGCTGCCCAACCTGCCCTTCCCCGGCGGACAGACGTTCCGGGTACCGCTCACCGTGCTCGGCGCCTGGTGGTATGGCCTGCGCGACCGGCTGGGTGTCTGATCAGGGGATCAGAGGAAGCCGGGAAGCTGCCGGTGAAGTAGTAGGTCGCCTGGGCACGGATGATGGACTTGAACTGCGCCACGGCTCCAGCGGCCTCCTCTTCCGAAACCATGAGAGCCAGCCGCAGGGTAGCCCCTGCCAGGTGGAACATCACCAGGAGCGTCCGGGCGTAATTTTCGCGAAGAGATTCGTCCACGAAAGGCTCGGTGGCCTTGTAGAATATATCGGCCTGGAAGCGGGTCTCGGCAATATCCAGGTCGGCAAGAGCCTTATCCGCCTGGATGGCGTTCAGGAGATCCTGGGTCGATGGCCTTTCACGCATGTTATAGTAGTATAAATCGAAAAGTGCGGCCGTCGCCTGCAGGGCATCCTCGACCGTGGCGATTTTTTCGATTTGCTCCGTTACGAAGGAGCGAACCTCCTCGACGTAACGCTCGTAAAGCGTCGCGATGATCGCGGACTTGTTCGGGAAATACTGGTAGACCGATGCGATAGGCCCGCCGGACAGGGCGGCAATCTCTTTCATGGTCACTGCGTCGATGCCTTTCTGCCCGATCAGTTCCATGGATACTTTCAGGATCTCATCGATACGCTCGCGGCTTCGCTCCTGTTTCGGCACCCGGCGAAGGGAACCCCGCCCTGGTCCTTGCGTCGAATCTGGCATCCGCAAACTGTCTCCTCAAACACCTGTCAACTGCTGCCTTCCTTGCCGGTAAAATCGCGGCAAATCAGACGGAATTGCTTGAACGCAAAACTGTTGTTTATACGGCGCCCGAAGAGCATCGGATCACGAAGTCCGCTAATTTTTAGAATACTTTCCGCCCCGATGCACAAGACAGAGCATCGGATAAAACGAGAGCCTAAATCCTATTATCTATGCTCACAGGAGCTTGGCAATACCATCAAAAGCCTTATCGACGATGGTATTAAGACTTGCATCGATATCGACAGTCACGACGCCAGGCTCGTGTTCGGGGCTTTCCAGCGTCGCAAGCTGGCTCTGGAGAAGCGACGCGGGCATGAAATGCCCGGTGCGTGCGCCCATCCGCTGCTCAAGCACCTTGGGGTCGCCGGTGAGGAAGACGAAATAGAGCGTGCCGCCGCTCTCGCGCCGCAACCGGTCCCGATAGATCTTTCTCAAGGCCGAGCACGAGACAACCACGCTTTCGCCCCGTCCCCTCGCCGTTGCCAACTGGTTGCCGACGAGGTCGAGCCAGGGCCAGCGGTCGTCATCGGTCAGCGGAATGCCCTTCGCCATCTTGGCGACATTCGCCTCCGGATGCAGACGGTCACCTTCTACGAAATCACAACCGAGACGTGCGGCGAGATGTTCGCCGACCGATGTCTTCCCCGATCCGCTGACACCCATGACGACGATTGCAAGAGGAGACGAGAGTTCGATGGTGGACATGAATAACTTCCATTGAGAACACGTTCAGGGGGCGGAAAGCGCCGAAGTATGGAAACGGAGTTAACCTCAGGTTTTCCAATTCTCTTACGGGAACTTTAGAAGGGGTGCGATAAAAGGGCTCACCTTAAAACTCACCCAATTCAAACCGGGACCCATAATCATGCGGCGACTCATCGATAATATTGCGTTTCGCATGTATCATATCCTGCGTGACAGGGGCGGCAATTTTGCGATAGCGACGGCTCTCGCGCTGCCAGTCCTGGTCGCGACCGCCGGTGGCGCGATCGATTTTGCCCAGGCTTCGTTCGAACGCGGCAAACTGCAGGGTACGCTCGACGCGGCTTTGCTGAGCGCAGTCGCTAAACCCGATATCGCCAGCCAGCGCCGGGAAGCGCTGCGCTTTCTGACCGATGCGGTTCCGGAAGACACGGACCTCGACACCGCACTCGTCGTCGCCGGAAATAGCGACGGCAGCCTGACCGGTACCTATGCCCAAAGTGTGCCGACGAATTTCCTCGGGATCCTCGGCATTCACACCATCGACGTCAAGGTCCAGTCCACCGCCATCGCGAACAGGAATCCGAAGCCTTCGGGCGCATGCATCTACGTGCTCGGCAACGCATCGCAGGCGGTCCTGATCAATTCAGGCGCCAACGTGCAGTCGGAGAAATGCGGCGTGGAGGTCAGTTCGACCCAGAATCCGGCCTTCATCATGAATAGCGGGGCGACGATCGATACGGCCAGCTTCTGCGTTGCCGGCACCCAGTATATCAAGAACGGCGGGACGCTCAGCAACCTGAAGCCCGGCTGCAAGGTTTCCGGAGACCCCTATGCCGGCAGCATCGCCGAGCCGGCCGTCTCCTCCACCTGCACCACCAGCGGCACGAAGGACGGCGCGGCTCAGGAACTTGCGCCCGGCGTCCATTGCGGCACCACCTTCAACGGATCGCCGAAGATCACGTTCAAACCCGGCCTGCATATCATCAAGGGCCGGATGATCATCAATTCCGGCTCGACGGTCGTTGCAGAGGGCGTGACCTTCTATTTCCCCGACACCGACAGCGAAATCCGCGCCAATGGCAGCTTGAGCTTTGCGGCATCGGCGCCGACCAGCGGCACCTACAAGGGCATCCTGATGTTCGAAAAGACCAGCGATGCCGCCAACAATGCCCGCAAGCAGCAATACATCTTCAACGGTTCCAATGGCGAAACTCTCAAAGGAGTGATCCATCTTCCGAACCGCGACGTCACCTACAATTCGACGACGAACCAGGCGAACCTTATTACGCTGGTAGTCAATACCATGATCATGAACTCGTCCAACTGGGAGATCGAACCCTATACGGGAGCTGCCGGCGGAACCGGCGAAATCACCTCGGTTCGCCTCGTCAACTGACGATTACTTCTGCCGGGCATCCTTGCCGAGCACGATCGGCATCAGCACCGACAGGAACATCAGCCGCAGCACGTGATGGGCGCCGACATAGGTGGGGTCGGCGTGCAGCATTACCGCCATGGCCGACATGGTTTCGAGCCCGCCCGGCGCAAAGGCGATCAGCGCCGCATCGAGCGGCACGCCGGTCAGATAGGAAACGCCGCCGGCAATCGCCGCCGCAAGCATGATAACGACCGCCGTCACCACGCCGCCGGCAACGAAGGCGGTGCGCACCTCCCTGACCGATACGCCGCAGAAGCGGGTACCGATGACCGAACCGAGGATGACATAGGTCGGGATCAGGAGCCAGTTCGGTACGCCGCCGGTGATGAAACCCGTTACATGCGTGGCGATCGACACCACGACGCCGCCAAGCAGCAGTGCTGCCGGAAAATTCCAGCGCATGAACAGCAGGCCGAACAGCGCCGAGACCGCAAGCATGACGATGAGAACGGGAGTGCTCATCGCCAGCGGAACCAGAACGGGATCCGTGCCGACGAGATCGAAGATATCGACGATCAGGGGAACCGTGATCGTCAGTGCCAGCACGCGCACGCTCTGGCTGACGCTGACCGCACGCAGGTCGCAGCGCGTCTCCGCGGCGAGGCTCAGCACATAGCTCAGGTGGCCCGGGAGGAGGCGAGCAGTGCGGTGATCCGGTCATAGCCGAAGAACCGGCGCAGCACCCATGAACTCACATAGAGCAGGATCACGACCGCCACGAGCACCATGACGAAACTCAGCGGCCAGGTACGCGCCGCGACGACCACCTCCGGCGTGACGGTTGCTCCCATCGACACGCCGACGATGATGAAACAGCCGTTGCGGACCTGCGTCGGGACCGCCAGGTTCAATCCGGCGAGCCCCGCTATGGTGATCGCGATTGCCGGGCCTATGAGATAAGGAGCTGGAAAAGCAATGAGAATTGCGATCAGCGCACCGGCAGTGCCGATCAGCGCAGTCAGCGCGAAAGCGCGCAATTCCGAAAGGGGCATCGCTCAGATCCTGAAGGCGCCACAGGAAGGAAACTGACAAAAGCCAGTAAAACGCCTCGCCCCCTTCTATTGCAAATGCGCACGAGGTCAACTCTTGCGCCGCATCCGGACAAACAAAAGGCGCCGGCCTCAACGGCGGCGCCTTCAAAACAGCATAGAACGGTAGATCAGGCGGCCGGCGCGATGGCCTTGGGGACAACCTTCGGCAGGTGCAGCATGTCGATGCCCAGCAGGAAGTTGATCTGCGGACGCGCCTTGACGAGATCGTCGATCGTGTATTCGGCGAGCACGTCGAAGAAAGCATTGAGCGCCTTGCGAAGCGCAGAGTTCAGGCCGCAGCTATCGACAAGCGGGCATTCCGCGACACCCTCTTCGAAACATTCCGCCATGGCAAAGCTATCTTCAGTCACCTTGATGACATCAAACAACGTGATCCGGTCGGCAGCGCGACCCAGCCTGACGCCACCATTGCGACCACGCACGGTCTCCACCAGGCCGGCCTTGTTGAGCGGCTGCAGGATCTTGAAGAGGAAGAGTTCGGAAACGCCGTACGCCCTGGCGATCTCGGGGATGCGGCTGAGATGGCCTTCGTTGGCGGCACAATACATCAGCATCCGTACTGCGTAATTCGTCTGTTTGGTCAAGCGCATGCTGGTCTCCCGAGACTCGTACCTGCCCTATATAATGACTCCGCTAGTTTTGAACAATTCCAAAATAAGAAAATCGTCATCAAGTTTACGAGCTGCGCCAGATTGCCCCCATCCGTGCTGAATTCAAGTCTGAATTGCTCGTCGATACGAACGAAGACCGGGTTCTGGCCGCGCCTGACAGGTTGTGCAAAGATGGCCGATGATATCGCGCGACCTGCATGAGGTTTTAATGGTCCTGTACGAAGCCGGCGCCTCGCGGGTGCCGGCCTCCGAGATCGGCTGGACCAGCGACATGGCGCCGGCGCTGAACCGGGCGCTCAACATGCAATACATTACCCACCGCGATACGCGGACGGGGCGGCTGTTCTCTCTGACGGAAGCGGGATATACGGCGATCGGACGGCATCCGCCTAACTATATGTCGATCTCGCGCGTCTTCAGGTCGTTGTTCCGGTTCGGCGGCGGCTCGCCGGAATAATGCAGGCTCACATCAACCGATAACTGACATCGCCACCCAGGTCGGGACCGCGACCACCACCATTGCAGCCAGCAGGCTAAGGCCGATCTTGGCCAGATACGTGCGGCGGGCACGCCGCGCATCCCACTCATAAACCATGGACATACATCCCCACTCCTACTCCGCGAGCTAAATTAGAATAGTCTGCGGATACGTCAATGGGTGGCTATGGACCACGGCTACCTTGCCTGAGGCCGACCTTCGAGCTCGGCGGCGTAATTGCGGATGGCCTGCTGACGTTGCGGCGTGCCGGGATGGGTGGACAGGATGCTCGCGTCCCGGTGATCCCGGAGCTTGTCTTCCAGCACCGCGAAGAACCGGGCGAGCGCGGCGGGCTCGTAACCGGCGGCACGCATCAGTTCGACGGAACGGCGATCCGCCTCCGCTTCGGCGGCGCGGGAATAGGAGAGCGCCAGCAGCGCGCCGCCCTGGGTGAGGATATCCTCGACCCCCGAGCCGACATCGCCGGCGATCAGCATGACCAGCGCGGCCACGCCCGCGGCGCGATAGAGCTGCCGCAGGCTATGCTCGCCCTCCACATGGGCGATCTCGTGGCCGAGTACGCCGAGGATCATTTCCCGATCGCCATTGGCAAGTTTTACCAGATCGTCGGTGAGGATCAGGCTGCCATCCGGCAGCGCGAAGGCGTTCGGGCCGATCACGCCGCCGTCCCGAAAATTCAGGTGGTAGGCGCCCTGCCCGCCCTTCGAATGGGCCGCGAGTTTCGAAAAGCCCTCGGAGATCGCCTGCCGCTCGCCTTCCGGCAGTTCGGACGGCTTCAGGATCGTCCGGTCCAGCGAAGCGAGCGTACCGGAACCTATCAGTTCCGGTACGAAGGGCGGCGTGACCAGGACCGCGACTTCCACGAGCGCAGGGACGGCGAAGCGGTAGATCGTGGTGGCCAGTAGGATGACGGCCAGCGTCATCAGGATCAGCCGCGGATGGAATTTCTCCAACCGGTGTATCAGGCCGCTACGCGGACCGCGCTTGCCGCGAAGATAGATATCGATCCCGTCATTGTTGCGCGTTTCGAACACGGAACCGTCCGGAAAGCTCACCCGCCGCGGGATCGAGCCGACCCGCGAGCCTGATCCCGATGCGCTCCGGAACGGCCGATGCCAGCACCCGCCCCTCTTCCACGACCGCGAGCAGGGCGCCCTCCTCGCGCAGAACCGCCGGGACCGCGCGGCTGGAATTGGCCGGATGCCATTCGCCCGTCGCGATCGCCGCGCCTTCAGAAGCCAAAATCGAACCCTTCCATGTCCATATATTCGGCGCTGATCGCAGCCCCGCTTGCCTCGATCGAGGACAGGATCTCACCGGGATCGCCGTTGATGAGGATGCCTGAATGCTCGTTGACATAACGCGCCATGCGCACCGCCGCCCAGGGCCGCATCAGGCTGAGCGTCAGAACGGTGACGATCACGTTGCTGATTGCGATCCAGGCATAACGCGGCCGCGACAGATCGCTCACCAGTTTGTGGCGACCATCCAGCGTCGCTGCCGACCAGGCGACGTTGCGTACGCCCGCGCGGTAGAAGAGACCGGCGAGGCCATAGACGATGAAATAGCTGAAGACCCCGGCATAGATACCGGCGATGCTCAGCATGGTCATTTGCGCGTCCGTCAATTCGACGCTGCTCCGCATGAAGGTTACGGAACCGATGATCACGATGAAGGCGACTAAACCGAAGACAATGCCGCCCAGGAACACGATCAATGCCGGCAGGAGCCAGACGCGATAAAGTCGGCCAAGCTGCGGATCGCTGGAAAACGGCCGGTCGCCGTAACGCAGGTTGTTGAAGACATATCGCCAGGTCCACCGGCTCGCGAGCGGCGCCAGGATGCCCAAGGAAATGAAGGCGACGAAACTGCCGAGCAGGATCGCGACGAACGCGCCGCCTGCCGTGCCGACGAAATCGAAGCGAACGTTGCGGTAACTCGTCACCCGGGCGTTGAAGCGCAGGCTGCGCTTGATCAGCCACGGCAGCGCGGCCAGGATCACGATCGAGGTGATGATGCCGATCGGTGGAAAGATCGCCGTGCCGACGTTGATCACGATCAGAAAGCCGATGACAATGAGCCGGCCGATGAAGATCTGCTTACCGGTCGCGTGATATTCGAAGGCGCGACCGAGAATGACGGTGTTGCCGTAGAAATATCGCTTACGCCGTACCTTTGCCCAGGCCGAGTAGATGCCGACGGTGACGATCGTCAGAAGAACGTTGACGATCCAGATGCCGAAATATTCGCTGGCGCTGCCGGTGAACGATGCGCGCTCAAAAGACTGTTCCGCCGCCGCCCGAGGCGCCGTCTCCGCTACTGCCATGATGTCATGCCCCTTGCCGAATACCCTCGAGGCCACCGCCTGCCCGATTCTTCGCGTCATTGTAAGGCCGGGGCAGGTCATTTCAATCATGGCTCGATACGGCAACGCGGGTTTTAGGCCGTGAAAATAAAACGGGCCCCCAAAGAGGCCCGTCTGATGCTCTGAACTGATTGTTTGATTACTTCATCGTCGGCATGACGAATTCGGCGCCGTCCTTGATGCCGGAAGGCCAGCGGGCGGTGATCGTCTTGGTCTTGGTCCAGAACTTGATCGAATCCGTACCGTGCTGGTTGAGATCGCCAAACGAGGAAGCCTTCCAGCCACCGAAGGAGTGGTAGGCGAGCGGAACCGGGATCGGCACGTTGATGCCGATCATGCCGATATTGATGCGGCTGGCGAAATCGCGGGCGGCATCGCCGTCGCGGGTGAAGATCGCAACGCCATTGCCGTATTCGTGCTTCATCGGCAGATCGAGCGCTTCCTCATAGTTATGGGCGCGGACGACCGAGAGGACGGGGCCGAAGATTTCCTGCTTGTAGATGTCCATGTCCGGCGTGACGTGGTCGAACAGCGTGCCGCCGACGAAATAGCCGTTCTCGTAACCCTGCAGCTTGAAGCCGCGGCCATCGACCAGGAGCTTGGCGCCTTCCTCGACACCGCGGTCGATCAGGCCGTTGATGCGGGCATGGGCTTCCTTGGTGACGACCGGGCCCATGTCGGCCTTCTCGTCCGTATAGGGACCGATACGCAGGGACTCGATCTTCGGGATCAACTTTTCGACGAGCCGGTTGGCGGTTTCCTCACCGACCGGGACGGCGACCGAAACGGCCATGCAGCGCTCGCCGGCCGAACCGTAACCGGCGCCCATCAGCGCGTTGACGGCCTGATCGAGGTCCGCGTCCGGCATGATGATCATGTGGTTCTTGGCGCCGCCGAAGCACTGGGCGCGCTTGCCGTTCATGGCAGCCGTACCATAGACGTAACGCGCGATCGGGGTCGAGCCGACGAAGGAGATGGCGCCGATATCGGGATCGGTGAGGATCGCATCGACGGCTGCCTTGTCGCCGTTGACGACGTTCAGGATGCCGGCAGGCAGGCCTGCCTCGATCATCAATTCGGCAAGGCGGATCGGCAGGGACGGGTCACGCTCGGACGGCTTCAGAATGAAGGCGTTGCCGCAGGCGATCGCCGGCGCGAACATCCACATCGGGATCATGCCGGGGAAGTTAAACGGCGTGATGCCGGCGCCGATGCCGACCGGCTGGCGCATGGAATACATGTCGATGTGCGGGCCGGCGCCTTCGGTAAACTCGCCCTTCGACAGGTGCGGGATGCCGATCACGAATTCGCAGACTTCCAGGCCACGGATGACGTCGCCCTTGGAATCCTCGACCGTCTTGCCATGCTCCTTCGACAGCATTTCGGCCAACTCATCCATGTGCTGGTTGAGCAGATCGACGAACTTCATGAACACGCGGGCGCGGCGCTGTGGGTTGGTGGCAGCCCATTTCGGCTGAGCCTGCTTCGCGTTTTCGACGGCGGCGCGGATTTCCGAAACGCTGGCGAGCGAAACCTTCGCCTGGACTTCGCCGGTTGCTGGATTGAAGACGTCCGCCGTGCGGCCGCTGGTGCCGGCGACATGCTTGCCGCCAATGAAATGCCCGATCTCACGCATGGGTATGCTCCTCCATTTTGTTAGGTGGCGGGAGTCTACACTTCAATTTGCACAAAGCAATGGAATGAAATAAGCATCCGTTGTGCAAAAATTAAAGCAAGCCGAGAAAAGATGATGCGTGAGCAGATAGTCAGGATTGCGGAGCCTGGAAATCGATCCGGGCCAGATCGAAGCCTATCGAGCACTGCTTTCCGAAGAGATCGAGGCCTCGATCGACAATGAACCGGGTGTGCTGATGCTGCAGGCCGTCTCGGAAAAGAGCGGCCTGAGCGGATCCGCATTCTGGAGATATATGCGAGCCGAGAAGCCTATGAAGCCCATCTGCGGACCCCGCATTTCCAGAAATACAAGGATGGCACGGCGGATATGGTGAAGTCTCTCAGGCTGATCGACGTCGAGCCGATCATGATGCGGGCGAAGCAGGCTGCAGGCACGGAAAAGATGAACGGCAATGAACTGGGATGATGTGCGCATGTTCCTGGCCGTCGCGCGGACAGGCCAGATTCTTGCCGCCTCCCGGCGGCTCGGGATCAATCATGCGACGCTCGGGCGGCGGGTGACGGCGCTCGAGGAGGACCTTCGCACCCGGCTGCTCATCCGCCGCACCAATGGCTGTGAGCTGACCGCCGAGGGCGAGGTGTTCTTTCGGGCCGCGGAGCGGATGGAAACGGAAATGCTGGCGGCGCAGGCCAGCACCGGCCGCATCGACACGGCGATTGCCGGGACGGTGCGGATCGGAGCGCCCGACGGTTTTGGCGTGTCCTTCCTTGCCTCGCGGCTCGGGCGGCTGACGCGCCGGCATCCGGAACTCAAGCTGCAGCTGGTGCCGGTGCCGCGATCCTTTCGCTCTCCCAGCGCGAGGCGGATATCGCGATCACCATCGAGAGGCCGGAACAGGGCCGGCTCGTCTCATCGAAACTGACCGATTACACACTGGGACTCTATGCCTCGAAAACTTACCTCGATGAGGCAGGAACGCCGCAGTCGGTCGAGGCGCTGAAAAGCCATCCGCGCATAGGTTATGTGGAGGACCTGATCTTTTCTCCGTCCCTGAACTTCACGGGTGAAGTGATGCGGGACTGGGATGCGAGCTTCGAGATTTCGAGCGCCATCGGCCAGACAGAAGCGGTCCGTTCCGGCGCCGGCATCGGCATCCTGCACGACTACGTGGCGCGGCAATATCCGGAACTGGTTCGTATTCTACCCGAAACCGCCATCCGGCGATCCTACTGGACCACCTACCACGAAACGACGCGCGACCTGATGCGGCTGAGGACGGTGGTGGAGTTCCTGAAGGAACTCGTGGATGCGGAAGGGCACATCTTCGTGTGACGGATCAGATGGTCTTCACCGCGAAAGGGTCGAAGACCGAAAGAGGTCCGGCCGCCAAGGCGGCCGGAAAACCTCTGGATCAGGAAGGCAGGAAAGTCGTAACCGGAACCTTGAGTGCTGCAGCGATGCGCTTCAGCTTGGCCGGGTCGGCATCGGTGCCGTTTTCGATGCGAACGATCTCGTCGTTGACGAGGCCGGTCGTGATGGCAAGTTCTTCGATGCTGTAGCCGACAGTACGGCGCGTTTCGGCGACGGCTGAGGCAATGTGCTGCGGAGAAAACTTCGCCCCATTGGCGGATGCGAAATTATTGATGGAAATTGTCATTGTATGCTCCTTCTAGAATGGCCTGCCGAAAACCGGTCAGGTGAAGGGGGACGAACGCCCGAGACGCAAGTGTCTAAAAAATTAGGCACCGGCTGCCGCAAACATAGGCATGCTAACGACCGAGACAAGGGCAAATAGTGCAGTGCACAAGAATGTGTTCGCTTTCGGGTCGAAAGAAGGCGGCGCCAAATTAGTTAACCTACCCAAAAGATCTAGAAACAGGTGTTTTTACCAAAAATTGAGCTGAAAAAACAAAAGCGGCACCGCTTTTGCAGTGCCGCATTAATTTTCCTTAACTTTCGAGAAACGATATCAGGCTGACTGGATCGACTTGATCCGGTCGATGCCGCCAACGATCGCGGCGAAATCCTGCCAGACGCCTTGCGCGCCCTTCTGCCACTCCTCGAAGGCTTCCGGCTTCAGCAACTTGCCGCCGTTCTTCAGCGACACGGCGACCGATGCCGCTTCGTCATCGACGATGAGCCTGGTTGAAATAGGCCGCACCCTCCTTCGAGGCTTCCTGGAACACCGTCTTCTGCTCCGGGTTTAACTGGTTCCAGAAGCTGGCGGAATAATAGATGACGCCGGATGCCCAGATATGGCCGGTTTCGGTCATGTAGGGCACGACTTCGTAAAGCTTGAAGCCGGCATACGCGGACTTGGTGAGGTCCATGGCGTCGGCAACGCCGGTCGCCAGCGCATTGTAGGTCTCGGTGATCGGAATGCCGACCGGTGCCGTGCCGAAAGCGCTCCACAACTTGGTGTGCAGCGGGCTCTGGATGACGCGGATCTTCTTGCCCTTCAGCTGTTCGGGACGGGTGACCGGCTCCTTGGTGAGCAGGTGGCGGGCGCCGTAGTTGATGAAATCGCCAATGACGAAATTCTGGGCGGCGAGCTTTTGCTTCAGGTCTGCGCCGACGCTGCCGTCAACCGTCTTGCGGACATGCGTTGCGTCGCGGAACAGGAACGGCAAATCGAGGACCTGCAGTTCCGGCACCCAGCCGGACAGCGACGAGACGGTCGAAAGGCTCGCCTGCACGGAACCGAGACGGACGCCTTCGGCCACTTCCTTCTCACCGCCGAGCGCGCCGCTCTTGACGATGTTGAACTTGAACTGGCCCGGCAGCTTGGCTTCCACCAGTTCGCCGATCTTCACCCAGATCTTCGTTTCCGGCTTGTCGTCGCCGAGCAGCGAGGCGGTGGTGATCGTCGTGGTACGGGCGGCGGCGGTGCGCACGAAAACCGGAGCTGCAAGCGCGACGCCGGTTGCCGCGGCGGTCTTCAAAAGGGTTCGGCGGTTGATATTGTCCATGTCTCAGGTCCCCGGAGATGTGAAGTGGTTAGAAGATGATCGCCCAGGCGCAAAGGATCGCCAGGGACACGAGAAGTGCGAGCAGATAGGGCACGACTGCTTTGAACAGCGCGGTCGCGGGAATGCGGGTGACGCCGCTGACCACGAAGATCAGCATGCCGAGCGGCGGCGTCAGGCCATGGATCATCAGGTTGACCACGATGATGACACCGAAATGGATTGGATCGATGCCGGCCGCGACGGCCGCCGGCAGCAGGATCGGCCCGAACAGCAGGATCGCCGCGCCGATATCGAGCACCAGGCCGACGACGAGCAGGATGACGTTGGAGAGGATGATCACCGCCAGCGCGCTGCCGCCGAGCACGGTCACGAAATCCGAGACGAGGCCGGAGACGTTATCGACCGCAAGCAGAAAGGCGAAGGGCCCGGCGGTGCCGATCAGGAGGCCGATCGCGGCGGATTCGGTAGCTGCCTGTCGGAAGGAGGCGAGCAGCGAGCCGGCGCCAACCTTGCCCCAGACGGCCAGGATAACCGTATAGAGCGCGGCCAGAGCCGCCGCCTCGGTCGTGGTGACGATGCCGATGCGGATGCCGACCACGACGATGATGCCGAGACCGAAGGCCGGAATGGCCGAGATGGCGGCCTGCCAGCGTTCGCGGCCCGATGCGCGCGGCAGGGCTACCTGCTCGCGGACCGACAGATGGATTGCAATGGCCAGGCAGATCGCCATCAGGCCGCCGGCGAAGAAACCGCCGACCAGCAGCGAACCGACCGACAGATTGGTGGCAGTCGCGAGGATCAGGAAGGCGATCGACGGGGGATGACGTTGTCGAGCACCGAGGTGGCGGCAATGATCGCGCCCGCCTGGGCCGGCGGATAACCGTGTTTCACCAGTTCCGGCTGGAAGGTCGAGGCGCCGAAGGCGGCGTTGGCGACCGAGGAGCCCGAGGCGCCGGAAAACAGCACGCTGGTCAAAAGCGTGGTCTGCGCCAGCCCTGCCCGGCGGTGGCCGACCATGGAGGCGGCGAAACGGACGGTCTGGTTGGCGACGCCGGAAGAGGTCAGCAAGCCTCCAGCCAGCAGGAAGAAGGGAATGGCGAGCAGCAGGAATTTCGACATCCCTGTGACGGTCGAGGAGACGATCGCCGGCTCAGGCAGGCTGCTGCCGAAGGCGATCGCCACGTAGGCCGCCGCCAAGAAGGCATGCGCCAGCGGGGCGGCGAGCACGAGGCCGAGTGCGGCCACCAGCGCCAGGAACAGGCTCGGCGGCAGGTCGCTGTCGATGAAGATTTCGGGAATGCCGAAATAGAGCGCTGCGCCGAAGCCGAGCGATATCAACGCCGGCAGGGCCTTATCCTCCGCAATTCGCTGCAGCAGAAGCACCAACAGGATCAGCACGCCGCCGGCGCCAAGGAAACCGAAGCGTATCCATTCCGGCACCCCGAGCGTCGGCGAGATGCCGCCCAGCATGGACATGATCTCGGAGCCGCCGAACAACAGGATCAGGGCCGCCAGCACCGTGAACACGTCGGCCAGCACCTGGGCGACCGGCAGCAGCCGGGCGGGGAGCAGGCGCACGAAAACATCGAGCCGCATGGCGAGCGCACTGTTGAGGCTGAGCGGCGCGCCGATAGAGATCAGCGCCACATGCAGCCAGATGCCGAGGTCCTCAGCGCCAATGAAGCCCGTGCTGAAGAAATAGCGCAGGCAGACGCTGACCAGCACGACGGTCAGCAGAACGGCGAGGATGAGCGCGGCGATGACGCCGAGAACTGTCTCGACGCCTTTCAGCAGCCGTGATGCGACGCCCGTGCCTGGGATGGCCGTCTGCTCGATAAAATCGGATGGGCTGGCTGCCACGGGCTGTTACCTTTGCAGGAGGATCAGGCGGTCTTGACCGTGGAAAGATCACGATCGAAGAGCGCCGACCAGGTGAAATGACGCGCTGCCGAGACCTCGCGAGCAACATCGAGACGCGGCAATACCTTTTCGCCGAAGCGATAGGCTTCCTCAAGCAGCGGCATGCCAGAAAGGATAAAAGTTTCGACGCCCGCCTTTTGATAGGCTTCCAATGTGCGGATCACCGTCTCCGGTGAACCGACGATCGCGGTGCCCGGGCCGGGGCGAACGAGACCGATGCCGGCCCAGAGATTGGGGGCCACTTCGAGATCGCGCAGGTTTTCCGGCTTCAGGCCGCCATGCATGGCGGTCATGCGCTGCTGGCCGACGGAATCGCTTTTACCAACGAAGCGCTGGTTGGCGGCGATCGCTGCGTCATCCATCCGGCCATAAAGGTCGGCCGCAGCTTCCCAGGCCTTCTCGTCGGTATCGCGCACGATGACATAAAGCCGGATGCCGTATTCCAGCGTGCGGCCGTATTGCTCGGCTTTCCTTTTGACAGCCTCGACCTTGGCGCCGATCTGTTCCGGCGTCTCACCCCAGGAGAGATAGGTATCGACGTGTTTTGCCGCGACATCGAGCGCCTTGTCGGACGAGCCGCCGAACCAGAGCGGCGGCGGGCCAATGGTATCGCCGACCGGAAGCGCCAGCTTGGCGCCGTCCGTCTGGAAATACTTGCCCTGATAGCTGACGCTCTCGCCGGCAAACAGCCGGTGCCAGATCTGCAGGTATTCGTCTGCCATGTCGTAACGTTCGTCATGCGGCATCGTCATGCCGTAAGCGCCGAGCATCTTGGCATCGCCCGAAACGACGTTGATCAACAGGCGACCGCGCGAAAACTCCTGCAGCGTCGCCGCCATCTTGGCGAGCAGCGTCGGGGCGACGAGGCCGGGATGGATGGCCACGAGGAATTTCATCCGCTCGGTATAGGACAGCAGTGCGCCC
This sequence comes from Neorhizobium sp. EC2-8, assembly GCA_045291535.1. GTDB lineage: Bacteria > Pseudomonadota > Alphaproteobacteria > Rhizobiales > Rhizobiaceae > Neorhizobium. The sequence continues at coordinate 2,400,588 of CP147996.1, forward strand.
GCCAGAACCCAGACATCGTGGGCGCCGGTGGCAAACAGCGCGCCGGTGTAACCGAGATGATCATAAGCCTGGGCAAGCTGCTTGTAATAACCGAGATCGACCTTGCGGGACCCTTCGGGCTGCCAGGGATAGGCGCCGTCGGGCGCGCACATATACCAGAAAACGTTCATGTCCGGCTCCTCAGGCGATGGCCAGGGGCCGCTTCAGGGCGACCGGTTTATCAAAATGGCCGTGGCGATAAAGCGTGTCGGCCTCGGCCTGCTGTTCGTCGATAATCGTCTCGTCGATCGGCACGACGGTGAAATCGCGCGAGCGCAGAACGCGCTCCCAGGATTCCGCATCGCCCTCGCTGTTCGGTTCCGCGGCGAGTAGTTCGGCTGCCTTGCCGAGGTCGGCGGTGACGGCCTTGCCGATCCGGTCGAGTTCGGCGGCGATGGCGCGGAGATTACCGGCGGAGAGCCCGTGACGCTGCAACGTCCAGAACAGGGAACGGTTGGGAATGGTCGAACCGCAGCGGACGATCAGGCGCAGATCGTCGCGGTCGAGCGCCTTTTCGAGACGCGGCGACATGGCCACCCAGGCATCAACGCGACCTTCGAGCAGATCCTTCAGCGAGTCCGAATTGCCGCTTTCGACGCGGGTGACGTCGGGTAGGCCAAGCCCCTCGCCTTCCAGGCTGCGGGCGAGCAGATAGGTGTGGAACGAGCCGTCCACCAGCGAAATGCGTTTGCCGGCGAGATCGGCGACCGCATGGATCGGACTATCCGCCTTCACCAGAATGGCCCCGTTTGCCGGACGCGGAGCGGAGGCCGCGACGTATTCGACGCCGAGGCCGCGGAAATCCGCCTCGATCGGCGGCGTCGAGCCGGTGCCGCCGAAATGGATTTCCCCTTTTCGAGCAACGACGCCGTATCCCGCCCTTCGAGATAGGACACGAATTCCGGGTTCAGATCCGCAAAGGCGCCCGGCCACAACCGCGCCAGCCGCAGATGAAGATTGTTTGGATGAACTCCAATTCGCATAACCGTGCCTGCCTGTTTACAATGACAAACAATCTACTTTTTTATAAATTGTTGACGAGGAACCATCTGCTGGCGAAAGGCCCCAATGGAAACGAGAAATCTATAAAATTGCTGGAATGCAAAATTTCCTGCCGCTTTTATCAACAACTCCAACAGGTCATTGAAATTTAACGGCGAACACTTTACTTTTTTATAGAACCAAGCGGGGCGCTATGCCGTGACGAAGCCTGTATCGAACCGAATCTGCCGCAGCGTCGGCGAAGCGAGCGAGCTGTTGAAGCTCGTCGGCAATGCCAACCGGCTTGCGATCGTCTGTTACCTGATGGAAACGGAAGCCTCCGTATCGGCCCTTGAGGAAGAGCTCGGCATCCGCCAGCCGACACTTTCCCAGCAGCTCGCCGAACTGCGCGAAGCAGGCGTGATCGAAGGCCGCCGCGATGGCAAGGCGATCGTCTATCGGGTCGGCGATCCGAAAGTGCAGGCGATCGTCCATACCCTGCGCGACCTGTTTTCCGGGCTCGACGACGTCGCCAATCGGCACGGCATGCAGAAGCTGCCGGTCGATGAAATGATGTTCGATTGATCGAACTATGATTGACGGGCGATGATCGATCTCTACACTTGGATTACCCCAAACGGCCTGAAGATCTCGATTGCGCTTGAGGAATTCGGCCTCGACTATCGCACCCACACAATTGACATCACCAGGGGCGACCAGTTCTCGCCGGACTATGTGACGATCAATCCGGGCTCGAAGATTCCGGCGATCGTCGATCATGGCACGGGCATCACACTTTCCGAATCCGGCGCCATCCTGATCTATCTCGCGGAAAAGACCGGTCGCTTCATGCCCGCCTCCGGCGCGGCGCGACTGCAGGTCATCGAATGGCTGATGTGGCAGATGGGCGGTTTCGGCCCGACGCTCGGCCATGCCCATTATTTCCTGACCTACAATGCCGGCGAGGCACCCTTCGCCGAAGCGCTGTTTGCGCGCGAAACCCGCCGCCTCTACGAAACGCTCGACGCCCGGCTTCAGGGCCGCGACTACCTTGTCGACGACTATTCGATCGCCGACATGGCCGTCTGGCCCTGGGTCTCGCGGTTTCAGCGCCACAAGATCGATCTTGCCGATTTTCAGAACGTCAGGCGCTGGTATCTCAGCCTCGCCGACCGGCCGCAGGTCCAGCGGGGCTATCAGGTCCCACATTTCACCACGACAATACCCGTCCCATGACCCACGGCTTCGGTCAGAGCCGAACCAATGGTCGCAGCGTCAGACAACGGCCTCGACCCGTCTTGAAGTAATTCCGATGCGCGAAATTTTCTTCTGATCTTATTTTTTGCGAGACATGCTAGGTTTTGGATGAATTAATAGATTCGCGGAAATGCAGGGGGCAGCCCTTGCGCGGCAATCGGGGGATGTGTCCGTGGGCGATATCGAAAAAGAAACGCAATCTCAGGATCTCTTCCAGTTTCAACCGGAAGTCGATTCCACAACGCCGGCCTCGCCCGACCAATTCCGGGCGGAGATGAGTGATTTCACCATCTTGAGCGTCGATGACGACGAGATGTTCCAAAGCTCCCTCAGGCTCTCTCTTTCGGGCTTCACCTATCGCGGCATCGCTCCGCGGATATTGGTCGCCAGTTCCGCCAACGAAGCAGCCAAGCTTCTGCTCGAAACGCCTTCGACGGCGGTCCTGCTGCTCGATATCGTCATGGAAACCGACGATGCGGGATTGAGGCTGGTTCGCACAATTCGCGAGGTTCTCGGCAACTCGCAGCTTCGTATCGTGCTTCTGACGGGACAGCCGGGCATCGCTCCGATGCAGTCGTCGCTCGAAACCTACGATATCAGCGACTACTGGCTGAAAACCGATCTGACCAATGAGAGGCTGCACAGCATTCTAACCGCAAATCTCAGGACGTTCGAGCAGATCGACGTGCTGAACCGCGCGCGCCGGGGCCTCCAGAGCATTGTCGAAGCGAGCAACAGCTTGGCGAGGTCTTCGGGATTTGAGGATTTCTCCCGGCGGATGATCCACGAACTGGCGGGGCTTCTGGGCGTCAGCGAAGACGGCATCGTCTGCGTTCGCGGGCGAGACCGCGAACAGCCGCCGAAGATCGTCGGTTCGGCGGGACGCTTCGCCACCGTTCTCAACCAGACCCTCGATACCATCAACGACGAATCCGTCCGCGACCTGATCCAGCATTCGCTGGACGAGCAGGCCAATATGGAAACGGCAATGGCGCAGGTCCTGTTTTTCCCGGCCAGGCGGTCGCACCCGCAGCAGCAGCCTATATCGCGACCAACAGGCGGATCGACGACACGGAGCGGGAATTGCTGCGGGTTTTCGCGACCAATATCGGCACCGGCCTGATCAACGTGGCGCTGACCAGCCAGCTGGACCGCATCGCCTACGAAGACGGCCTGCTTGAAATTGCCAACGGCAATGCGCTGAAGCGCGGCGTCCAGGCTGCACTCGAAGTTCCCCGCCCCGCAGGCGAAAGGTCCTGTTCATCGAGCTCAACCAATATGCAAGAAGCTGCGTTTCGCTTGGTGTCGAACAGGGCGATCACCTGTTGCGCGCCTTCGTAAAACGCCTTGCAGCGGCCTTTCCGCCGCCCTGCATGATCGCTCGCTTGCACGAAGACGTGTTTGCCGTGCTCGGGCCGGAATATCTGGTGCGGATCGAATATGTAAACCGTCTCGAAGCGGGGGCTCACTCCCCGAAGCCCTGTTTTTCGGTGCCGAGGCGGCCTCTCTCGACCTCAATCACTTCACGTCGGCTCAAACCGTGATCGCGACCGGACTACTGCTCCTGAAGAGGGCCGGACTGAAGAGAACAAGCGGGCAACTCGTCGAATACGATCCCAGTGCCGAAGAGGAAACGCGCCGCCGGTTCGCTCTTTCGCAGCAGCTTTACAAGGCGCTGCTCAATCGGGAAATCAGTGTCGCGTTCCAGCCCCAGATCGATCTGATCAACAATCGGATCGTCGGCGCGGAGATCCTGGCGCGCTGGACCCGACCGGACGGATCGGTCGTCCTTCCGGCGGATTTCATTCCGCTGGCGGAGGCGAACGGGCTGATCGTGCCCTGGGTCAGCAGATCCTGGAACAGGCCTGCAGCGCTCTCCGGTTCATGGACGAAGCGGGATTTCCAGCGGTCACGCTTGCCGTGAATGTCTCGCCGGTGCAGCTTGGTCGACAGGAATTCATCGACGAACTGATCGCGACCACGCGCCGCCACGGCATATCGCCGGACCGGCTGGAGCTGGAGATCACCGAAACGGTCGCCATGGAAGAACATCAGTACGCGAACGATGTGCTCTCCATTCTCAGACGAGAAGGTTTTGCGATCGCCATCGATGATTTCGGCACCGGCTATTCCTCCCTGACCAAGCTGCGGTCGTTCGAGGCCGCAACACTGAAAATCGACGGATCCTTCATTGCCGATCTCGGACAGTCCAGCCAGAACGAGGTGATCGTCGAGATGATCATTCGGTTGGGCGAGCGCATGAACATGCGTGTCCTTGCCGAAAGTGTCGAGACGGAGCAGCAGGCGGAATGGCTGCGAACGAGAGGATGCACTCTGGCGCAGGGCTATCTCTACGCCCGCCCGGAGCCCTTCGAGCAATTCCTTGCAAGGCTGCAAAAATCGCAGGCCAGGACTGCGTAGCTGCCGATGACCCGAACACCTACAAGCCGCATCTTTCCGTCTCTCCCGGCCGCTTATCGGCATCGCAGGCGGCTTGCCGTCTTCGTGATACCCTGGGTCGTCGGGCTTGGCATCGGCGTGCCGTTGCTTTGGCACCAGATCGGCGTGAATGCGCGGGAACCGCAGATCCGCAACAGGGAGGAGACCCTGTCGCAGGCCTATGACATTCTCAGCCGGACCCTGGACCGGCTCGGCCGCGACGCCCTGTTTCTGGCCGACCTGCAATCGCGCTTCAGCGAGACGGCATCAGCAAACACTCCATTGAGCGTGGAGATATTTCAGAGTTTCGCCGCAAGCTCGCCCGATTACGATCAGGTACGGTGGCTGGATACGACCGGCAAGGAGCGGCTGCGCGTCAACCATCGCGGTGGCGGAGAGCCGGTCGTCGTTGCCGACGAGCAATTACAAAACAAGGCGGACCGGCCCTACTTTCGCGATACGACCGCGCTGCCGCTGCATGGCCTGTATTTCTCCACTCTCGATCTCAATGTCGAGAACGGCGTGGTCGAGACACCGCATCTGCCGACACTGCGTGTTGCCAGCCCTGTTTTCCACAATGGAATCAAGCAGGGTATCATCATCATCAACTATCGCAGCACACGATTGCTCGAACGCCTGAAGCGGCTCGATACCAGCGTCGATCTCTATCTGATGAACCAGGCGGGATATTGGATCCAGGGACCCAACCCCGATGCCGACTGGGCCTGGCAGCTCGGGGTTCCGACACCCGACGCGGCTCGAACTGAAAGGATGCAGGGCGTCGGCAAGGGAGGCAGGGGCTTTTCCACGGTGGCGACGGAGAGTGGAGCTACCGTCGCTTCGACCCGGGTTCGGGTTTGCAGGCAACCGGCGAAGTCGTGGAAATGCGCGCCCCGGATGCCAGTCTCTACCTGCTTGCCCGTGACGCCGCGGGCGTTACCAACAGCCAGGAAACAAGAGGAAAACTCATTCTCGGCATCGTAGCAGCCGTTCTCGCCGCGGCGGCGCTCGCGGTAACGGGCCGCATGGCCAACGGCATGGAGGCCGAAGCGGAATGGGGCCGGCAAATGGAGGAGACGAACAAAACGCTGCGCGAGACCAATGAGAAACTGAACGTCACTCAACGGGAACTCGCGCGGGCCGAACGGCTATCCTCGCTCGGCCTCATGGTTGCCGGCGTCGCGCATGAGATGAACACGCCGCTTGGAAGCGCTGCGCTCGTGCTCAGCAAAGTCGCCAGGGATCTCAGGCTTTTCAAGGAGCGGATCGCCACGGGACTGCGCCGCTCCGATCTCGACCTTTATATTGCGGACAGCGATGTCAGCCTGGATATGGTCCGCGACGCCATTCACCGGTGTGCCGCGCTGGTTCAACGCTTCAAGCAGGTTGCGGTCGATCGGGCAACGTTGGAGCGGCGGGATACCGATCTTGCCGCATTCATTCCCGATGCCGACCTGCGCCTGCGCAAATGGGACGCCAGCGCCGGCATCGGCTTGACGTTGGAAGTCCCTGAAGACCTGGTGATAACCACCTATCCTGGGCCTTTTGCCCAGGTCCTGTCGAACCTGCTCAACAATTCCCTCCTGCATGCCTTCGATGCGGGCAAACCCGGCATGATCACGATCGATGTCCGGAGGCTGGCGGATCAGGTCCTCATCGAGTTCACCGACGACGGTCGCGGCATCAACGAAACGGACATACAGAAGATATTCGAGCCCTTCTTTTCCACCGCCCGTCACAGCGGCGGTACCGGGCTTGGGCTGCACATCGTCCACCAGATCGTGACCGAGGTTCTCGGCGGCTCGATCGCGGTCGAAAGCCCGCCGGACGGCGAGGTTCGTGGCACCCGGTTCATCATCCGGCTTCCGATCATTGCTCCGGCACAGGCAGAAACCTGAATGTCCTTTCAGATTCCGGCATACCATTCATAGCCGCGATCCTCCCAAAATCCGCCGCTGCCGCCATAAAGACGACCGAGATCGGCCACCGCCTCGATGCGGGTCAGATATTTCGCCTGCTTGTAACCGAGCTGCCGCTCGACGCGCAGCCGGAGCGGCGCGCCGTGCGCCACTTCGAGATCGCGCCCGTTCATCGTGTGGGCAAGGATAGTCTGTGGATGGAAGGCATCCACCAGGTCGATGCTCTCGTAATACCAGCCGCTGCCATCCAGCGTCTTTTCGTATTCGTCGGCGCAATGGAAGACGATGTAGCGGGCTTCTGGCTTGAGACCCGCGGTCTTCAACAACGCGCCCAGCGGCACACCGGTCCATTTACCGATAGCGCTCCAGCCCTCGACGCAATCGTGCCGGGTAATCTGGGTGCGGGCCGGCAGGGCCTTGAGTTCGGCGAGCGACAGTTGCATCGGCTTTTCGACCAATCCGCCGACGTCCAGCTTCCAGGTGGAGAACTGCTGGTTCATCCACTCGAGATATTGCGGATTGTCCGGCATGCTGGTGCCGTTGGCGCGGAAGACCGGCGAGAGATCCGCCTCGGTGAACTCGCGCGCCAGCGCATCGTCGCCGAGCAGGAAGCGCTGGGTCTTCATCGAAAAACCCTCGGCGATCTTGAGGACGGATTTGGTGCGGTCGCTTTCGACGATCATATCGCAGCCGCTGAGGCCGAGTGCCGAGGCCGTCATGGTCGCGCCGATCAGGAAGCGGCGCCGGGTGATGATGCGGCTCATTGTTTGTCTCCCTGTTCAATGGCGTACCAGCCGGTGATCATCGAACGCAGATTGTTGAAGAGGCCCGACAGGATGACCATCGCGACGTGGACCACCACGAAAGCCGTCAGCGAAAAGGCCGTCAGGAAATGGATGGTGCGGGCCGATTGCCGGCCGCCGAACACGTCGAGCAGCCAAGGCGCCACGGCATTGAAGCCCGGCGACATGGTGAGCCCGGTGAGGATCATCAGCGGCAGGAGCAGGAAGATCACGGCGACGTAGGTGAGCTTCTGCAGCGTATTGTAGTGCCGCGTCTCCGGCCCTTTCGGAAACCGCAGCCGGGCATGATTGACGATCTCGTGCCCGATATGGGCGGGCGTCAGTTCATTCGCGGCGGGCAGGAGATCGCGGCGGAAATGCCGGCTCAACAGCCCGTAGGCGAGATAGATGAAGCCGTTGATGACGAACAGCCACGCAAAGAAGAAGTGCCAGCGCCGGCCGGTCGCAAGATCCTGATAACTCGGGATCGTCAGCCAGTCCGGAAAGCCGCGCGGCGTCGCCTCGCCATCGACCTGCGAGAGGCCGAGAAACCCGGTCGTAGTGAAGGTGAGCGAACCGACATGGGTAAGGCCCTTGGCCTTGTCACCATCCTCGACCGCCTCCATGGAAATGAAGGACGGATCGTTGTCCGCGCCATACTGGCCCCAATAGAGGGCCGGATGGGCATTGAAGATCTGCAGGCCGCTGAAGAGCAGCACGGTCATGCAGAACACGTTCACCCAATGCGACAGGCGCACCAGCAGGCTGTGGCGGTAGATGACCGTCCGGCCGGTCGCAACGCCGGCATCGATCGTGGCCATGGTGTTTCCTCCCAATGCAGGATGTGGGCTTCGACAGAGAGACGCGGCCGCCGGATAAAAGTTTCAGCGGCCGCGGACTTTCACGGCGTCACTTCATTGCGTCGCAGGCCTTCATCATATCGGACTTCTTCATCGCGTCCTTTTCCATGCCGGCCTTGTGCATGCAGTCGGTCTTGGTGCTGCCCGTCGCCATCGAGTCCTTTTTCATCGAGTCCTGCTTCATGGCGTCGGTCTTCATGCTGTCCTTCTTCATCGGGTCGGTGCTCATGCTGCTCTGGGCGTTCGCCGCGCCGGCAATCGAAAGGCCGACGACAAGGGTGCAGGCGGCGAGGCTGGAAAGAAGCTTGGTCATGGGATGTCCTCCTGGGATCGATCAATGTGTCCGCCGGCTGCCTGCCGAAGGTTCACAACCATCCATTCGATCCCTGCAGAAAGTCGTTACAGCTTCACGGCGATGTGATAGGCCTGCGGCGTTCGGAATATTTTCCATTCCGCCTGTAACCGTTTACGTGCTTTTCCGAATGATCATTGAAACAGCATGACGAGCGCCCATTCGGAAGAAGCCCTGAAGGCCCTGATGCTTCTGTCCCTCGATGGGGACGAGGCAGCCTATCGGCGTTTGCTCAATGCGGTGCGCATCCTGCTTGTCGGATATTACAGCCGCCGAATGGCTGCTGCAACGAAAGCAGACATGGAAGACCTTGTCCAGGAGACATTGCTGGCGCTGCATTCGCGCCGGGGGACCTACGATCGCGAGCGGCCGTTCACAGCGTGGTTCTTTTCGATCGCCCGCTACAAGCTGATCGACCACCATCGCGGCCGCGGCGGCCGGATGATGGCGGAAACGGAACTCGGTGAGGATTTCGAGGGCGACTACAACGAGGAAGCCCTCACCGCACGGATGGATGTCGAACGGCTTCTTGAAGGATTGCCGGCGAAACAGCGGGAACTGATCCGCCAGGTGAAGCTCGAAGGCCAATCGGTGGCGGACACGGCAAGCCGGACCGGCCAATCCGAATCGGCGGTCAAGGTCGGCATTCACAGGGGTCTCAAGGCGCTGGCGGAGAAATTGCGAGGCGGAAGGTGAGAAAGACGGACGATATCATCGACAGCCTGGTGGGCGATCTGAAGCCGGTGCCGCGGCATGTGCTGAAGCGGCGGTTCATGCTCGGCATCCTGCCGGCGCTCGCCGTCTCGCTGGTGCTGATGCTCTCGATCCTCGGCCTGCGCATCGACATGTCTCAAGCGCTGATGCTGCCGGCGTTCTGGATCAAGTCGGCCTACAATGCCCTTCTGGCGATCAGCGCCTTCTTCGCCGCTTACCACCTGGCGCGGCCCGATGGTTCCGGGGGCGCTTTTTCCAGATTGCCGCAGGCATCGTCGCCACGATGGCCGTGATCGCCGCGATCCAGCTGATGATGTCGCCGGCCGAGAATTATTCCCGGATGATCATCGGGTCCTCGGCGCTGCATTGCCCGCTGCTGATCTTCCTTTTCGCGCTGCCTATATTTGCCGGCAATGTCTGGGTGCTTCGCCGCGGCGCGCCGACCAACCTGACGCTCACCGGCTTCATTGCCGGCATCGCGGCGGGCGCTGCCGGAGCCTGGGTCTATTCCTGGTTCTGCACCGAGAACGGCATGCCGTTCGTGCTCATCTGGTATTCGCTCGGCATTCTGCTGACGGGCATTATCGGCTCGCTTCTCGGACCCCGCCTCTTGCGCTGGTAGGCCGCAAATGTGCCAGCGCGCCTGCCCATGTGCCTAGAGCGCTCAGGCACCGCCGGATTTCAGCAATATTCGTAACTGGGGAAAAATGGTACGGTTGGGGGTCTCGAACCTCCGACCTCAGGTGCCACAAACCTGCGCTCTAACCAACTGAGCTACAACCGCACAAGCGCCCTTGGGCGCCGTTGGGGGTCACATACGGTGATCGGACTTTTTTGCAAGTCCTTTCCCGCAAATAGAAGAGGCCGGAGCATGCTCCGGCCATCTCCTTGAAATCAAGCCTTGAGAATTAGGCAGCCTTGAAGGTCGACAAGGCCTTTTCAGCGGCTTCCTTGCCAGGCTTGGTCACGTCTTCGACGATCTTGCGGGCGGTATCCTGCATGGACTTGGCCTGTTCGACCGTGATTTCAGCCTGCTTGCGGATGAAGCCGGTCTGCAGCTCGAGCAGTTCGGCAAAGGACTTCACACCGAGCAGCGATTCCAGGTGGGTCAGCGAGATCTCGGCATTGGTGCGCAGAGCGTCGATCGCCTTGAGGCCGAGTTCGACGGAGCCGGACTGGGCCGACTGCATTGTGGATTCCACCGTTTTGGTGGCTTCCTCGGCAGCGGTTTTCATCTTAGCATAAGCTTCGCGAGACTGGGTGGCACCCTTTTCAGCGAAGTCGCGGAAGCCTTCGGTCATCTTGGACGGATCGAAAGCGGAGAAAGAAAAGATATCGTCAGTCTTGTATGCCATCGTTTTTGGTCCTCGTTGGCGATTTCTTCGGCAGAACCGAAGATGTCATGCCTCTTATATAGACCATCTCGTTGTGCATTGCAACATCATTGTGCGCTGCACAATAAAATGAATCCCGGAATTAACCCTATCGACGGTTTGGGGAGCGCCGCTCTCGACCCGAAGGCGGGGAAGGTTATTAACAATCCGTTAAACTACGTAGAAATCCGGTCACAAACGCCCTGTAGGTTTTGCCTATGTCCGCAGTCCAATACCCGTTCATCGATATTGCCGTACATGAGCGCGTCCGCGATCGTTTTGCGGCGGGCGAAGCGATCGTGCTGTTTTCTCCGGACATGAAGAACCCGCTCTGGGCAAATGGGCGTGGCGCCGATCTTTTCGGCTTCGGCTTCATCTACGACTTCCTCGACCAGGGCCCGAACCATGTCGATATCGCCTTCCGCCAGATCGAAGCAGCCGCCCGCCGCTCGACGCCGTCGGCGACATCCGCAACCTGACGATCCGCGTCGCCTCCGGTTTCCAGCGTATCCCTGTTCAGGCGGTCTGCGAACTCATCCAGGTTCAGGGCGAAACCGCCGTGCTGTTCAGCGCGCCGGTGGAAAAGGGCAGGCTTTCGCCTACCGCCTCCGCAGCCAGGATGATCGAAGGGTTCGACGATCCCGATACCCATATGGCAGTGATCGATGAAAGTGGCGAGGTGCTCGCCGCTTCGGCCGAGTTCGCCGGGCTCGGCGTTTCCACCCAGACGGCCAAGATGATGGCGACCATGGCGGGCGCCGATCCGAGCCGCCTGGTAAAGCGGCCGATCCCGACCGTCAAAGGCTATCTGCCGGCCGCCATCGGCAAGCTGTCCAACGAACCGGCCCTGCATCTCCTGTTCACGGTCGAGACCGAACAGGGCCGCGCCGCCGCTGAGAGCAGCTACGAACTGCGCGATGAGGCGCCGGCGATCTTAGAAGACGACCGGCCCAGCGCCGGGGCCGTTGTGGAAGCCGCCGAATTTGCCGCGAGCGATGACACCGAGGACTTCACCGTCGAGGCCGTCCCGGCCAACGGTTTTGCCGATGTGATCGTTGCCGTGTCGGAAATCGAGGACACGGAAGAACCGGAAGAAGAGATCCTGCTGGAAACCGGCGACAATTTTGCTCCGGTTCAGGCCGCGGCTTCCGAGGAACCGGTGGAAGACGTCGCGCCTGAAATGAAGGAGCCCGTCGCCGAAGTCGAGGCCGTTTCCTCGGCCGAGACGATCGAGACGGCGGAAGAGCTCATTTCAGAAACCGCAACCAAGGAAACCTTGGCTGCCGAGCCGCCAACGGCGAACGCGGCGCCTGAAATCGAGCCCGCAGCTGCCGAAATCGCTGCGCCGGAGCCGGCCGGTTTCGTCTTCCGCCGCGACGGGCGCGCGACGCGTTTCGTCTGGAAGATCGATGCGGAAGGTCGGTTCCGCGAAGTTTCGAGCGAATTTGCCGATGCCGTCGGCCCGCATGCCGCCGATATCAACGGCATGGCCTTTACCGATCTCGCCGCCCTCTTCCATCTCGACCCCGAGGGCAAGATCACCGAACTGCTCAACAAGCGCGACACGTGGTCCGGCAAAACGATCTGGTGGCCGATCGAGGGCACCTCGCTGGTGGTGCCGGTCGATCTCGCGGCGCTGCCGACCTATACCCGCACCCGCGAATTCGACGGTTTCCGCGGCTTCGGCATCGTGCGCATCGGCGACGCGGCCGAGGATCCGAATGCCGTGGGCCTGACGCTCACCCGTGATGTGCCGGAGGATGTCGTCGAACCGGAAGCCGCGATTGTTTCCGAGGCCTACGCGATGCCCGTCGATGCGCCGGAACTGGCGGCGGAGGACAATCTGTCCGTCTGGCAGGAGGAAACTGCCGATACGCCGGCAGACATCGCCGAGATCGAGGGGCACGCTCCTGACGTTGACGTCGCAGAAGATACCGTCGTCGAAGATACCGTGGCCGAAGTTCCCGCGAGCGACGAACCGGTCGCAGAAATTGTTGCAGCGGACGAACCAGTGACATCCGAAGAGCCGGAAGTTGCTGAAGATGCCGAACAGCCGGCTGTCGCGGAAGACATATCGGCGGACGCAGCGCCTTCCGAAGAGCTGCTGTCCGAGCCGACCACGCAGGGCGAACCCAAGTCTTCCATGTCCGGACGGCAGATCCCTTCGCTGCTCGACTGGCCGGCCGGTGAACGCCCGGCTCTGCGCATCGTCGAGAATGTCGGACGCCGCCATTCGGACAAGGTCATTCAGCTCGAAGAACGCCGCACCAACCGCCGCGACGGGCTGACACCGGTCGAACAAGCGGCTTTCCGCGAAATCGCCCGCCAGCTGGACAACTTCGTCGGTCGCCGCAACGAAAAGACACCGGAGACCCCGGCTGAAGTGGCAGGGGTTGCAGCCGAACCGAGTGAGCCGGCAACAATCGAGCCGACTGCGATCGATCCGAGCGCGGCCGGACACCAGACAGTCAGCGAAAAATCCGTCGCTCTCGTTTCGGAAGACTCACCCGAGGCTCCGGCGGAAGCTGTAACGAAGACGGAAAACGGGCTCGAAGCAGACGCTGTTTCCGAGGAGATTTCCGAGGCCGAGGCGGCCGCGTTCGCGGAAGACGCAAACGAGGCTTTTGCCGACGCTCCGAGTGACCTCATCGAGGACGGTGAAGCCGTTGCGCGAGAGCCGGCCGACCCGCATCCGGAACTTTCCGATCGTGAACTTCTCAGCAAGATGATCCCGGTCCGCGAGCGGATCGGCCTTTCCGCCGAGATCGTCGATCAGATGCCGGTGGCTCTCCTGGTTCATGCCGGCGACCTGCTGATCCATGGCAATCCGGAATTCCTGAGGCTCACCGGTTATGGCTCGGTGGATGAACTGGCGGAGGTCGGCGGGCTCGATGCGCTGCTGCAACGCCAGGATCTCGAAGACAAGACGGCGGAAGCCGGCGGCATGGTCGTGGTGCGCGCCGACGATGCGCTGGTGCCGGTGACCGCGCGGCTGCAATCCGTTCGCTGGGACAATTCGACGGTCCTCATGCTCGCGCTGATGCCCGTCGTCGCCGAGACCCAGGCCTCCACCGAGGATGGCCAGGCGGCGGAGGTCATTCCGTTGCGTGCGCCCCGCCCTGCCGATCACTCGCCAAGCTGCAGGTCGAAGTCACGGAACTGCGCGCCATACTGGAAACGGCGACCGACGGCGTGGTGATCATCGGTGCGGAAGGCGATATCCGTTCCTTGAACCGCGCCGCAAACGCGCTCTTCAATTACGACAATGAAGAGATCAACGGCAAACCCTTCGTCACGCTGTTTGCCCATGAGAGCCAGCGGGCAATCCTCGATTATCTCGCCGGCCTTGCCGGCCACGGTGTCGCCAGCGTCCTCAATGATGGCCGCGAAGTGATCGGCCGGGAGGCATCCGGCGGTTTCCTGCCGCTGTTCATGACGATCGGCAAGCTGACCTCTTCCAACGGCTATTGCGCCGTCATCCGCGACATCACCCAGTGGAAGCGGACCGAAGACGAACTGCGCACCGCCAAGCGCGCTGCGGAAACCGCAAACGCCCATAAGAGCGAGTTCCTCGCCCATGTGAGCCACGAGATCCGCACGCCGCTTAACGCGATCATCGGTTTTGCCGACATGATGGCGACGGAGCGCTTCGGGCCGATCGGCCATTCCCGCTATGTCGAATATGCCAATGACATCAGCCGCTCAGGCCGGCATGTGCTCGATATCGTCAACGACCTCCTCGACATTTCCAAGATCGAGGCCGGCGAGATGGAGCTCGATTTCGTCGCTGTCGGCCTGAACGAGGCGGTCTCGGAGGCCGTCTCGCTGGTGCAGCCACAGGCAAACGGCCAGCGCGTCATCATCCGCACCGCGCTCTCTCATGCCGTGCCGCAGGTGGTGGCCGATCCGCGCTCGATCAAGCAGATCGTCCTGAACATCCTGTCGAATGCAATCCGCTTCACGCCGTCCGGCGGGCAGATCGTCGTGTCCACCGCCTACGAGACGAACGGCAATGTGGTGCTGCGCGTCCGCGACACCGGCATCGGCATGACCCGCTCGGAGCTGGAACTCGCCATGAAGCCGTTCCGGCAGGTGGGGAGTGCCTCGCACAAACGCGGCGACGGTACCGGGCTCGGCCTGCCCCTGACCAAGGCAATGGTCGATGCAAATCGCGCCGCATTCGCGATAACCTCGGCGCCGAACGAAGGCACGCTGGTGGAAATCACCTTCCCTTCGCCGCGAGTGCTTGCGAATTGACAAGTGCAGCAATAATGTCAGCAGCTCAAGGTTGTATATAAGTTTAAAAGAAAGGCAGCCGAAGCTGCCTTTGAAGTTTAATGCTGTCCAACGAGGGTCGGTGGAGACGTCATGTCTATGAAAGCTCGCGGCTAGGCGTATTCATACACGAGACGAATCCATGTTGCTCCACTTTTGATCAAAGCGGCTTAATAGGCCGTTAACAGCGTCCATTTTCTGGAATTTATGTTGGAAGTGTACCACAACGATACATTTCTGCTCTTCAGAATATCCGCCATTCAGCTTCTCAATTCGGCGAGACTATCGAACAGCTCGAGCGCTTCCGGGTTGGCAAGCGTGTCCTTGTTCTTGACGGCCCGGCCGTGCACGACATCGCGCACGGCCAATTCGACGATCTTGCCGGACTTGGTACGCGGAATATCCGCAACCTGGATAACCTTGGCCGGCACGTGGCGCGGCGAAGCACCGGTACGGACGCGGGCCTTGATCGCCTTGACCAAATCCTCGCTGAGCCGCAATCCGTCGGCGAGCCGCACGAAGAGGATAACGCGGACGTCGCCATCCCAGTCCTGGCCGATGCAGATGGCTTCCATCACCTCCTCCATCTGCTCGACCTGATTGTAGATCTCGGCGGTGCCGATGCGCACGCCGCCTGGATTGAGCGTCGCGTCCGAACGGCCATGGATGACGATGCCACCATGCTCGGTCCACTCCGCGAAATCGCCGTGACACCAGACATTAGCGAAGCGCTCGAAATACGTGGCCCGGTATTTTCTGCCATCGGGATCGTTCCAGAACATGATCGGCATGGACGGAAGCGCCTTGGTGCAGACCAACTCGCCCTTTTCGCCGCGCACCGGCTTGCCGTCGCCGTTCCACACATCGACAGCAAGACCGAGGCCAGGCCCTGGATCTCGCCGCGCCAGACGGCTTTCAGTGGATTGCCGAGCACGAAGCAGGAAACGATGTCCGTACCGCCCGAGACGGAGGCAAGATGCACGTCGCTCTTGATGTCGTCATAGACGAAGGAAAAACCTTCCGAAGACAGCGGCGAACCGGTCGAGATTATCAGCCGCAGTACCGAGAGATCGTGGCTCTCCTTCGGCACGATGCCGCCCTTGCGGACAGCATCGATATATTTCGCCGAGGTGCCGAACACCGCAAACTGCTCCGCTTCAGCGTAATCGAACAGGACATTGCCATCCGGCGCGAAAGGCGATCCGTCGAACAGGCAGAGCGTGGCGCCGGATGCGAGACCGGATACCAGCCAGTTCCACATCATCCAGCCGCAGGTGGTGAAATAGAACAGTTTTTCGCCGGGCTCGATACTGCAATGAAACCGATGCTCCTTGAGGTGCTGCAGCAGCGTACCGCCGGCTGAATGGACGATGCATTTCGGCACGCCGGTCGTGCCAGACGAAAAGAGAATGTAGAGCGGATGCGAGAACGGCAGGGGCTCGAACTCGACGGCCTTCGCCTCATAGCAGGCGGTAAAATCGGCAAGCGTGCGACCGTCGGCCAGTGATGCGGCGAGACCCACGGCATCACCCGCGTAGGCCACAACCAGAACCGGCGTATTCAGTACCTCCGAGACCGCCTTCACCTTGGCGGCGACATCCTGGAGCTTGCCGTTATACCAATAACCGTCGCAGGTGATGAACAGTTTCGGGCCGATCTGCCCGAAACGATCGAGCACGCCCTGTTCGCCGAAATCGGGAGAACAGCAGGACCAGATTGCGCCGATCGAGGTAGCGGCCAGCATGCAGGCGATGGTTTCCGGCATGTTCGGCATCATTGCAGCGACGCGGTCGCCTTTCTGGATGCCGAGTGCTTTGAAGGCCTGCTGCAGGCGGGAGACTTCAGCGCGGAGCTTGTCCCAGGACCAGCGATAGCTCACCTTGTCCTCGCCGCGGAAGATCAGCGCGTCTCCGGCACCGGTTCCGGACAGCAGGTTTTCGGCAAAATTCAGCGTCGCATCCGGAAAAACCGAGCGGCCAGCATGTCCTCGCCGTCGATCAGCGCGCGGTCGCCGGGCTCACCCTTGACGCCGCAGAAATGCCAGACAGCCGACCAGAATTCGGCACGCTCGACGATCGACCAGGCATAAAACGCATCATAGTCGGGAAAGCTTCTGCCAAAGCGCCCGGCGCACCAGCCGATGAACTGATAAAGCGGAGTTTTCTGCTGCGCCTCCTTCGAGGGGCTCCATAGCGGCTGTTGGTTGCCCATTCCCACTTCCTCCACACCCACCGGGCCCGGTTCCGCATTGGAAATCAGGGCTCGCGCCATCTCCATCCATGCCAGAACTTCAAGGCCGGACGTACCGACATCTATAGCATGTTGCACCGCATTATAAAGCGCACCGTCAGGAGCCGTTTCATGGATTTGCGCGGGGCTGGCATTTCCTATATGCGCGTGGGGTCATGCTCACCAACCCGATCGGAAATCTGCGGAAGAACCTGGGACGCCCGCTCAGCAGGCGGTCGCGTCGTGTTCTGATCGGCGCCATCATCGCGCTCTGCCTCTTCTCGCTTTTCCAGATCATCGCCCCCTTCCTGATTTCATCGACCGTCGTGCGGGAAAGCATGGAGCGGGCGGTTGCCGAATGGACCGGCCATGACGTCACGATCGAGGGCACACCGGATATCCGCTTCTGGCCGAAACCCCGGATCACCCTCAGGGAAATCACCATCCGCAAGCAGACTGAAGGCGGCGAGCGGGTGCTTGGCAGGGTCTCGCGACTTTCGGCCTCGTTCGATCTTCTGCAGGCCCTGGTCGGACAGCCCGAGTTCAAGGATTTTCGGCTCACAGGCCCGGAAATCTATGTCCTCAGGGAGGCGGATGGTCGGCTCGATTGGGCTAATGACGGCCTGCTCAGCCGTGCCGTGCGCGACGTGCAACCGGACGGCAGCGGCCAGGCACTGGCGGCGGATAACGATGCACGCATGGGCGATGTCCGCATCAGCAATGGGGCGCTCGAAATTTCCGACGTCGCCAGCGGCCGGATCACACGGTTCCAGTCGATCGAGGGAACGCTGGACTGGCCCTGGCTTTCTCGCGGCCTGGAGTTGAAGGCGAATGCCAATCTCAACGGCCGGGCATTGACCCTGGACATGGCTCGACGCAGCCCCTGCTGTTGATCTCGGGCAAAAGCGGTAATCTCTCAGGCACGATGACGTCTGATCTCTTTCACGGCCAGTTCCGCGGCATCGCCAATCTTGCGGCGCATGCGTTTTTGTCAGGGGATGCCGAACTGACGGTCCCCGACCTTTCGGCGGCGATGAACTGGGCGGGGGTGAACTTTGCCGGCATCGAACGGCTGAAGAGCTTTTCGGTGAATACCCGGCTCGTCACCAATGACGATATCCTGCGTTTCGACAACCTCTCCCTCGGCCTCAACGACGCCAAGGTGACCGGCATACTCGATCTCTTGCTGCCACCGGACAAGCCGCCGAGGCTCACCGGAACGCTCGCCTTCGACCGGATGGATCTTTCCGCAACACTTGCCGCCGTCGCGCCGCGCGCCATGGGCGATACCAGCCAGGGCAATGCCCGTCTCGCCGGCCTGGAACTCGATCTGAGGCTGTCCGCCCAGCAGGCGACGCTCGGCCGTTTCCAGCTTTCGGAAGCGGCCGTAAGCATCATGAATGTCGGCGACCAGTCGCGCATCGACATTGCCGACAGCGACTTCGAGACCGGCCGGCTGACCGGCCGGATCGCCACGGTGAAGGGCGGAGCGGCCGGCGCCGTTGCGCTGCGCCTTGCCGTTCAGGATGCGGACTTCGGCAACATCGTCAAGGAACTCGGCCTCGCCGGGCCATTGCCTGCGGCGCGTGGATCGCTGGATTTGTCGCTCGACGTCGATCGGCCGCTGGAGCCGGAGGCATGGCGCAATGCGAAGGGCACCCTCCGCTTCCGGGCGGAACGCGGCTCGCTTTCCGGCGTCAACCTTGCCGGCATCCGGCAGCTCGCCGCCCAGAAACCCTATTTTCCTCTGAGTGACGCCGGCACCGGCAGCCTGGAATTCGACCACATCGACATAGCCGCCAATCTCGCGGACGGTTCGGCGGATATCCGCGAAGGAAAAATCATCGGTGCAACCGAGACGCTGACGCTTTCTGGCGTCATCCCCTACATCAACAATAGCCTCGCGCTCTCCGCGACCGTCGAGCCGGTAACGCCGGCCGCGACTGCTGCGCCGCTGATGGTCTTCATCGGCGGCTCCTGGCCCAATCCCGTCATCTGGCCCGTTTCGCAAACCTCGCCAAAGCCCTTACAATAAGCCGAATCAACCGGATGGGGGTTATCTGGTGCCGCGATTCTTGACCAACCTGTCGAAGGCGCTGCTCGCCTGCCTCATCATGGGCGCAGCCTTGAGCTTCTTCGGTATCACCATGCCGACACTGCTGGCGCTTCTTCACCTGACGCCGGACGATATCCGGCTCGGGCTCGAAAACGCCTATGTCTGGTCGGTGCCGCGCATCGTGCTCGGTGCGGTCATCGTGCTGCCGGCCTGGCTGCTCATCTATATCTTCCTGCCGCCACGCAGCGAGTAACCGTCAGGTCGTTCCGCGAGCAGCGGCATGCTCGTCGCGGATACGGCGTATTTCCGCCTGCTTGGTGCTGATCGAGGCCAGGATGACGCCGATCGTCACCAGCCCGATCAGGATGGTGCAGATCGCGTTGATTTCCGGCGTGACGCCAAGACGGACTTGAGAATAGATCTTGATTGGAAGCGTCGTGGCGCCGGGGCCGGTGGTGAAGCTGGCGATGACGAGGTCATCCAGCGAGAGGGTGAAGGCGAGCATCCAGCCGGCGATGACAGCCGGAAAGATCAGCGGCAGGGTGATCCTGAAGAAGGTCTTGACCGGCGGGCAGCCGAGATCGAGCGCCGCCTCCTCCAGGCTGCGGTCGAAGGTCAGCAGCCGCGACTGCACGACGATCGCCACGTAGCACATGGTGAAGGTCGTATGCGCGATGATCACCGTCCAGAAACCGCGATCGATGCCGACGGCGACGAACAGCAGCAGCATCGACAGGCCGGTGATCACTTCCGGCATGACGAGCGGCGCGTAGATCATCCCGGAAAACAGCGTCCTGCCCGGAAAACGGGAGAAGCGCACGAGGGAAAGCGCCGCCAGCGTGCCGAGCGCGGTCCCGATCGTGGCGCTGATGACACCGACGCGCGCCGTTACCCAGGCGGCATCCATAAGGCCCTGGTTCGACCACATGGTCTTGTACCATTGCAGCGAAAACCCGCCCCAGACCGTGACGAGCTTGGAGGCATTGAAGGAATAGGCCACCAGGATGATGATCGGTATATAGAGAAAGGCGAAACCGAGGGTGAGGACGGTAGCGTCGAACTTGGGCGATTTCATCGGCTCAACCCACTTTCTGCTGCTGGTTCTGGAAAATCACGATCGGCACGACGAGCAGGATCAGCAGGATCACCGCCACGGCCGATGCCAGCGGCCAGTCGCGATTGCCGAAGAACTCGGTCCACAAAGTCTTGCCGATCATCAGCGTATCGGCTCCGCCGAGCAGATCGGGAATGACGAATTCACCAGTGATCGGGATGAAGCAGATCATCGACCCGGCGATAACGCCCGGCAGCGATAGCGGGAAAGTGATCTTCCAGAAAGCCTTCCAGGGCGGGCAGCCGAGATCGCTCGCCGCTTCCAAGAGCGTGTTGTCCATCTTCTCAAGCGCCGAATAAAGCGGCAGAACCATAAAGGGCAGGTAGGAATAGACGATGCCGATGAAAACGGCGTAGTCGGTGCGAAAGATCTGCACCTGATCGTCGATGCCGAGGAGGCCGAACGACTGGAGGAGCAGCGTCAGCAGCCCGTCGGGCTTGAGGATGCCGATCCAGGCATAGACGCGGATCAGGAACGACGTCCAGAACGGCAGGATGACCAGCATAACCAGAGTCGGCCGGAGCGTTGTCGGGGCGCGGGCCATGGCGAGCGCCATGGGATAACCGATCAGCAGCAGCAGCAAGGTCGAGATCACCGCGATGCGCAGCGAAGACAGGTAGGCCTCGATGTAGAGGGGGTCGCCGGTCAGGAACAAATAATTGTCGAAGTCGAGCCCAGAAACGAATTTGCCCAAGGCGCCGAACCCTTCAAAGAGCGGCGTATAGGGCGGCATGGCGATCGCCGTCTCCGACAGCGAGATCTTGAAGATGATCAGGAAGGGCGCCGCGAAGAACAGCAGCAGCCAGACATAGGGCACCGCAACCACCAGCCAGCGAGCCGGATTGGGTTTGTTGGCGGGGTGGGTTTCGGAAACGCTTGCCATCTCCTCGTCCCCGCTCAACGCGTCAACACGAGGCCGGCATCGCGCGGCCAGGTGAGCCAAACCATGTCGCCGAAGGTGATCGGGCGATCGACGAGGCGCGAGACATTGGCCTGCGCGGCGCGGACGATGCGACCGTCCGCGAGCTTCACCAGGAAAACCGAGAAGTCACCGAGATAACCAATGTCCCAGACTTCGCCATAGACCGCATTGGGAGAGGTATCTGCAGGCTGGTCGGGCGAGATGCGGACCTTTTCCGGGCGGATCGCGAAAGCGACCTTGTCGCCTCTTACCGCCTGGCATTCCTGCTCGACGGATACCGCGATGCCGTCGCAATCGATTCTGACGGCGCCCGGCGCGCCGAGCGCACTCGCCGTCTCGACGATCGTGCCTTCGAGGATGTTGATATCGCCGATGAAGTCCGCGACGTAGCGGCTGTTCGGCGCCTCGTAGATTTCCGCAGGTGTCGCCACCTGCATGATGATGCCCTTATCCATGACCGCGATGCGATCGGACACGGTCATCGCCTCTTCCTGATCGTGAGTGACGATCAGGAAGGTCAGGCCGAGATTGGTCTGAATGTCCATGAGCTCGAACTGGGTCTCTTCGCGCAGCTTCTTGTCGAGCGCGCCGAGCGGTTCGTCGAGCAGCAGCACCTTCGGGCGCTTGGCGAGCGAACGGGCGAGCGCGACGCGCTGGCGCTGGCCGCCGGAAAGCTGGTTCGGCTTGCGCTTGGCGAATTGCTCCAGCTTGACGAGCTTCAGCATTTCCTCGACGCGGGTGGCGATCTCGCCCTTCGGCAGATTGTCCTGTTCCAGCCCGAAGGCGATGTTCTTCTCGACGGTCATATGCGGGAAGAGCGCGTAGGACTGGAACATCATATTGGTCGGCCGGCGATAGGGCGGCACGCCGGAAATGTCCTTGCCCTGCAGGAGGATGCGACCTTCGGTCGGCTCCTCGAAACCGGCGAGCATGCGCATCAGCGTCGTCTTGCCGCAACCGGAGGGCCCGAGTAGCGAAAAGAATTCCCGCTCGTAGATATCGAGCGTCAAGTTATCGACGGCGGTGAAATCGCCAAACCGTTTGGTGATGTTTTCGAAACGAATGAACGGAACCGCTGATGGATCGGTCCACGGAGAAAATTTGCGTTTAACCGGTCCAAGAGATTTCGCCATGCTTTGCCCCATCTGTCCCCTTTAAGCCAAACGCAGAAAAGGCAGGCGCTTCCGCCTGCCTTTTCCTGATCAATTCCCTTCTTGATCCGCGTCCAGACCGAGGTCACCTCTCGCTGGGATTTGCCCTCGTAGGGCGAGATGATGAAGAGCTTCTTGAGCATTTCGGCTGTCGGATAGACCGACGTATTTTCCAACACTTCCTTATCGACGAACTTCTGGGACGCGAGATTGCCGTTGGCGTATTGCACGTAGTTGGTTGACTTGGCGATGACTTCCGGTTTCATCAGGTAGTTGATGAAAGCATGGGCTTCATCGACATGCTTTGAGTCCGCGGGGATGGCGAGATTGTCGAACCACATGTATGTGCCTTCCTTCGGGATCACATAATTGATGTGGACGCCGTTCTTGGCCTCTTCGGCGCGCGACTTGGCCTGGAGGATGTCACCCGACCAGCCGATGGTAATGCACACGTCGCCCTGGGCCAGATCGCTGATATAGGCCGAAGAATTGAAGGTGCGGATGCTCGGACGGATCTTGGAATAGACCTCGCCGCCGGCGCGAATGTCGGCAATTTCCTTGCTGTCCGGGTTCTTGCCGAGATAATTCAGGGCAATCGCGAAGGTCTCGTCGGACGCGTCGAGCATATTGATGCCGCAGGCCTTCAGCTTCTTGGCATTTTCGGGCTTGAACAGCACATCCCAGCTATCGATCGGCACATTGCCGAGTGCAGCCTTCACCTTATCGACATTGTAGCCGATGCCGGTCGTGCCCCACATGTAGTTGACCGCATACTGGTTGCCCGGGTCATATTTGGCGAGCTGCTTCGTGATCTCCGGCCACATGTTGGAGAGGTTCGGCAGCTTGGACTTGTCGAGCTTCTGGAAAACGCCGGCCTGGATCTGGCGCTGAAGGAACGGGCCGGTCGGGACGACGACGTCGTAGCCGGAACCGCCGGTCAGCAGCTTGGTCTCAAGCATCCCATTATCGTCAAAAACGTCATAGACGACCTTGATGCCGGTTTCCTTGGTAAAATCATCGAGAATGGATTCGTCGATATAGTCGGACCAGTTGAAGACATGGACTTCACGCTCCTGCCCTAATGCGGCAGTGGCGATGAACACAGTCGCGGCGGTCGCCGCAGCAAAGCTGAGCAAATGACTTTTCATGATCTCTCCTGTTCCAGTTTTTTCGGCGCAATCGTTCAAATCACACCCAAATTCCCTTATATTTTTCGCGAGAGTAAAAAGTAATTTTACACCCCACAAGGGGGAATGTGCGCCGCGACAGAACTCACTGGAAATCGAAGGCGCTGAGGCCGGTCACCATTTCATCTAGACCAAGCGGTCTAGTCACCGGCGGTTCGGCGCGGGAGAGGCAACCTTGCCTTTCGCAGAGCCGACAGGCGGTGCCGGCAAGCACTGTTGCCGCCGCCCCGGGCAGAGCTTCGCCATAGACGGTGTCATTGGCGCTCGAAAGATCGCAGCCGAGAAGGACGGCGGTGCGACGGACACGCTCGCCAAATCCCGCCTGGGGGCCTTCGAGGGTACGCGACAACGTCAGGAACAGGGCGCCATCCGGCATCTCGACGCGATCGACGAGAACCTGGCCCGGCTGGAGGAAGGTGGCATGGATCCCGAGCTTGGGACAGAGACCGCCGAAACGGGCCTGCGGGAAACCTTGGGCGCCGGCGCGACGCAGGACATTGCCGGCATGATCGAGTTCCATCAGGAAAAACGGGATGCCGGGCGAGCCTGACCGCGCAAGCGAGGTCAGCCGGTTGGCGGCCTGCTCGAACGACACGTCGAAGCGGGAGCGCAACACGTCGAGGTCGTAACGGGCGCGCTGGGATGCCGACAAAAAGGCGCCATAGGGCATCATCAAGGCATGGGCGGCATAACGGGCGAGCTCGAAACGGCCGATGCGCCGGGCCTCGTTGGTGGAGAGGCTTAAGTCCTCGAGTTCGGCTGCAATCTCCTGGCCCAGCGCAAGAAGGGCCACTTCCATGGCAAGTTCCCGGGTCCGGTCGAAGGGCGAAAGCCGTTCCGACAGAAAGAGCCGCATGGAATGTCGGTCATAGCGCCGGCGCAGGTTCGGCATGGCATGGACGGGGAGTGTGCGGACCACGATGCCGTGCTCGCTCTTCGCCCAGGCCTTCAGGGCGCCTGGCAGTTCGTCGCCGGTGCCGAGCCTCGCCGCGAAGGCTTCCGCCGCGTCCTCTATGCGCGCGAAAAAGTTGGGGCGGCGTTCCAACGTTTCGCGTACCTCGTCGATCGGCAAGCGCGTGCCCGCGATCGAGGTCTCGTGGCCCTCGCGGGCCAGGAGATCGGCAAGATCGGAAAGCCGGGCCGCCTGTTCGCGATAGGCGCGGTAGAGTTTCATCAGCCCGAGCGCCGCGTTGGGGGCAGCCTCCGCCACCTCGATGATTTCCTGGTCGCCGGGGATTTCGCCCGCCAGCAGCGGATCGGCGAAGACTTCGCGGAGCCGCCCCGCCAGACCGCCGCCCTCGCCCTGTAGCGCATCGAGATCGACCTTGTAGACGGAGGCGAGCTTCAAGAGCAGCTGGACTGTGAGCGGCCGCTGGTTGCGTTCGATCAGGTTGAGATAGGAGGGCGAAATGCCGAGCGCATCGGCCATGGCCGTCTGGGTCAGGCCGAGCCCCAATCGCACCCGCCGCACCCGCGGGCCGGCAAAAATCTTTCGCTCCGCCATTTGTCACCATTTTTACAAACTGAGGCAGACCCGCCGCTTTTACTATTGTGACATCTTCACAGATGCCTTTGTGAAAGACAAGACATCCTAACCCCTTTGCGATCGCATATTCTGTATCTTTTCTGGCAGTGCAGCATTCTCTTCTGTAAATTCAGTCACATTAAAACCGCCTTGGAGCGGCTGAAAGATTTGCACAGGAGGAAAGCGATGACAGATTTTTACACACTGGTTCCAGGCGCACAAAAGGGCCGGTTCGAAGGTATCGAACGCCCCTATTCCACTGAGGACGTGAAGCAGTTGCGCGGCTCGGCCGAGATCCGTTATTCGCTCGCCGAGATGGGCGCCAACCGGCTGTGGTCGCTGCTGAAGCAAGAGGATTTTGTCAACGCGCTCGGCGCCATGACCGGTAACCAGGCCATGCAGCAGGTCCGCGCCGGGCTGAAGGCGATCTATCTGTCCGGCTGGCAGGTTGCAGCCGACGCCAATACCGCCTCCACCATGTATCCCGATCAGTCGCTTTATCCGGCCAATGCTGCGCCGGAGCTGGCACGGCGCATCAACCGCACCCTACAGCGTGCCGACCAGATCGAGACATCGGAAGGAAAGGGCCTCTCGGTCGAAACCTGGTTCGCGCCTATTGTCGCGGATGCGGAAGCCGGCTTCGGCGGACCTCTCAACGCCTTCGAGATCATGAAGGCGTTCATCGAAGCGGGTGCCGCGGGCGTCCACTATGAGGACCACTCGCATCGGAAAAGAAGTGCGGCCATCTCGGCGGCAAGGTGCTGATCCCGACTGCGGCGCATATCCGCAACCTGACAGCCGCGCGGCTCGCCGCCGACGTGATGGGGACACCGACGCTGGTCATCGCCCGCACCGATGCGGAAGCGGCCAAGCTGCTCACCTCGGATATCGACGAGCGCGACCGGCCTTTCGTGGACTACAATGCTGGACGTACCGTCGAAGGCTTCTATCAGGTCAAGAACGGGCTCGAGCCCTGCATCGCCCGGGCGGTCGCTTATGCACCCTATTGCGATCTCATCTGGTGCGAAACCTCGAAGCCGGATCTCGAACAGGCTCGCCGGTTCGCGGAAGGGGTTCACAAAGCTCATCCGGGCAAGATGCTCGCTTACAACTGCTCGCCGTCGTTCAACTGGAAAAAGAACCTCGACGACGCCACGATCGCCAAATTCCAGCGGGAGCTGGGAGCGATGGGCTACAAGTTCCAGTTCATCACGCTGGCCGGCTTCCACCAGCTGAACTTCGGCATGTTCGAGCTCGCCCGCGGCTACAAGGATCGCCAGATGGCGGCCTATTCGGAGCTGCAGGAGGCGGAATTCGCGGCCGAAATCAACGGCTATACCGCCACCAAGCACCAGCGCGAGGTCGGCACCGGTTATTTCGATGCCGTTTCCGTGGCGATATCGGGCGGGCTTTCATCGACCACCGCGATGAAGGAATCGACCGAGCACGACCAGTTCAGGCCGGCTGCGGAATAGGCACAAGGCCCTTCCCAGCCCCTCCCCACAAGGGGAGGGGTAACCCGTGGCACTCTCCCTGCCAAAGCTCGACCCTCCGAGTTCGTGGCGTGGCGTTGCGGCAGGTTAAGCCCCTTCCCCTTGTGGAGAGGGGTTGGGGAGGGGTCTTAAATCCCCACAACCAACAAGGAGGAGAACCACCATGAACATCCAGACCCATGTCAAGGAACGCGCAGAGGAACAGTCGAGCGCAATGACGCCCGAGCAGCAGGCGGCGATCCGTACGCTTGCCAACGACCTGCATCGCCTCAACCACGCGATCATGAAGGCGGTCGATGCCGGCGTGTCGGTCGAGCTCGTCCGCTCCGCCCGTCATCACGGCGGCGACGGCCATTGGGGCGACCTGATGATCCCCGTCATCGTCACCAACCGGGCGTAGTGGCCGGAAGGCACGTTGGCGGCCGGCGAACAGCGGGCCGTGCCCCCGGACGAACTTCACCATGCGATCGACCACCGCGCGGATCTCCCGCCGGTGGCGATCGTCATTATTCATGACGATCCACTGGCTGTGGCGCAGGCTTGATCCGCCGCCGACGGGCTGCAGCCACACGTCCCGGATCCGCCAATATCACGCAGCGCGAGAGTAACCGGAGCGACTATTCGCATCGATGCGGAACTGCTGGACCATTTCAAGCAGAGCATCCGCCTCACTTGCGAGGCGTCGGCTCGCTTCCGTAGTCTCGCCAACCATGGCGCCATTCTGCTGGGTCATCTGGTCCATACGGTTGACGGAATTGTTGATGTTTTGCAGTGCGGCCGACTGATCCTGACTGGCTGTGGCAATCATTTCCACATGCTGGCTGACGCCGGTGATCTGCTGGCTGATCGCCGCCAACACTTCACCCGCCTGCTGCACGAGGCCGGCCCCGGCGCCGACTTCCCGGCTCGACTGTGTAATCAGGTCCTTGATCTCCTTGGCGGCAGCGGCGGAACGCTGCGCCAATTCGCGGACTTCCTGCGCCACGACCGCGAAGCCCTTGCCGGCCTCACCGGCACGGGCCGCCTCGATGCCGGCGTTGAGCGCCAGGAGGTTGGTCTGGAAGGCGATGTCGTCGATCACCTCGATGATCACTCGATCTTGCCCGAAGCTTCCTCGATACGTCCCATCGCGGCAACCGCACTGCTCACCACGCTGCCGGAGCTGTCGGCGCTCTTCTTGGTGAGCGCCACAGCCCGGTTGGCCTCGTGGGCGCGCTCGGCCGATGAACGGACCGTCGCGGTGATCTCATCGACGGAAGCCGCCGTCTCTTCGAGCGAAGCTGCCTGAGTTTCCGTCCTGCGTGAAAGCTCGGTCGAGGAATGGCTGAGGTCGGCACTGCTTTTCTGGATGGAGAGCGTGCTTTGTCGGATGTGGGAAAGCGTATCGCGCAGCCGGACGATGGAGCCGTTGAAGTCGCTGCGGAGCTGTTCCAACCGGCCCGAGAACTGCGTCTCGATGGTGCTCGACAGATCGCCCTGAGCCAGGCGGGCCAAAGCTGTACCAAGTTCGCTGACGGCAGTGTCGATCTGTCGATCGACACGCTGCTTTTCGGCGTCGTTTCGGCGGCGCTCGGCCTCTGCTTCGGCGCGATCCTCGGCGCTGCGGCTTTCCATCAACCGTTTCTCGCGGCCGGCATCCCGGAAGACTTCCAGGGCGCGAGCGATATTGCCGAATTCGTCGCGGCGTTCGGCATAGGGGATTTCAGTAGCGTCGTCCCCTCCGGAGAGACTGCGCACCGTGCCGGTCAGCACGCCGAGCGGCTTGAGCAACAGGCGCAGCCCGAACAGGCTTGCAAGCCCGACGGCAATCATCGCAATCAGCGAGCTGCCGATGACGACATAGCTCGAACTGATGATATGGGCGAAATAGAGCTCCATCGGAATACCGATGAACAGCAGGCCGGTCATCGTGTTGGAGGCGTTGGTGATCGGGAAATACCCCGTCATGAAATCCTTGCCGAACAGCACCGCCGGACCGAAATAAGCCTCGCCGCGGGCTAGGAAGGGTTGCGCCGGATGATCGGCGGCGAGTTTGGTGCCGACGGCGCGCTCGCCCTTCTCCGTTTTCACGTTGGTCGAGATGCGGACGTATTCGCTGCCTCTCTTTTCGAAAACCGTGGCGACGCCGCCGATCGCGCTCGCGGTTCGATCGACCAACTCGTAACCCTTGAGGGCGCCTTCGCCCTGGGCCACACGCACGACGATCCCATCCCGGATATCCGTCTTGGCGCCCTGCAGTTCGAGGTCGTAAAGCAGTCCCATCACCCGTATCGCCTCGCGGGCATCGTTCCTCGCGCTGTCCATGATGTCGCCCCGCAGGTAGACATAGTTAAGCCCGCCGACGGCCGAAACAGCTACGAAAATCAGGAACAGACAAAGAAAGGCTATCCGCGATACCACGGACGACGGCAGTACTTTCGACATGGACCAATTTCTCCACAGGGTAATTGGTCCACTATTCTCTCTACACGTAAAAAATTACTGAATTAGAATATACAAGTTATTGGCGAGAATCATGGGATGTCGGAACATTGAGCATCGCACGCGAAAGCCCGTTCAGGCCGTCCACGTGCGGTCGTCAAATAGCTGGTGGCTCAGTAGAACAGAGCGGGAAGCGACAGCAGCGCTGCAGTGGCGCCGATCGCGATGGTCAGCAGCCTGAGCCGCCTCAACTTTGCCTCGTCCTGGACCAAAGCGATTGCGATTGCACGGGCACGGCTGGGTTTCTGCATGGAAACGGCACTCCAAGGCAAGTTGCTCTGGCGCTTCCGCCGCCACCGGCTGGAAGCGCATGCCCGCCTTAAATCATAGGATTTGGCTGGCATTAAGGCAGGATGGCTGGCGCACATTAACAAGTGCTGAATCAACGCATACTACAATGCCTCCCCACAAACATGGCCCGAGGCCCAGGCCCATTGGAAATTGTAGCCGCCGAGCCAGCCGGTCACATCCACGCATTCGCCGATGAAATAAAGCCCCGGCACCGCCTTTGCCTGCATGGTCTTCGAGTCCAGCTCGGACGTATCGATGCCGCCGAGGGTCACCTCAGCCGTGCGATAACCTTCGGAGCCGGCAGGCTTGATCGGCCAGTTCTGGATGGAGTCCGCCAGGCTCTCGATCGCCTTGTCGGAAAGATCGGCGAGATGCCCCGTCAGGCCGCGGCTTTCGACGAAGTACTGCGCCAGCCGTTTCGGGAGCACCTCCGCGAGCCCCGTCTGCGCCGCCTGCCGACCATTGGCCTTGCGTGCCGTCTTGAGGGCTGCGGCGATATCGAAATCCGGCTCGATGGATAGCGTCACGTCATCGCCTTCCCGCCAGTAGGACGAGATCTGCAGGATGGATGGGCCGCTCAAACCTCGATGGGTGAAGAGCAGCGCCTCGCGAAAAGCCGTCCGGCCGTGGCGAACTTCAGCCGGCACCGCGATGCCGGAAAGCGGCGAGAGCTTTTCGAGCAGGTTCGGATCGAGCGTCAGCGGCACCAGCGCCGGCCGCGTCTCGACGATCTTCAGGCCGAATTGCCGGGCGATGTCGTAGGCAAAGCCGGTGGCGCCCATCTTGGGGATCGATTTGCCGCCGGTCGCGACCACCAGGGATCCAGTCTCAACCGGTCCATCTGAGGTGCCGATGCGGAAACCCTCGGGCGTCTTTTCGATCGAGGCAATCTGCTTTTGCAGTTCGAGCGTAACGTTCGCCGCCTTCATCTCCGACAGCAGCATGCGGATGATGTCCTTGGCGCTGTCGTCGCAGAAGAGCTGGCCAAGCGTCTTTTCGTGCCAGGCGATGCCGTGGCGTTCGACCAGATCGAGAAAATCGCGCGGCGTGTACCGCGCCAGGGCCGATTTGGAAAAATGCGGATTGGCGGAGAGATAGTTCTTCGCGCTCGCATGGATATTGGTGAAATTGCAGCGCCCGCCGCCGGAAATGCGGATCTTTTCGCCTGGCGCCTTGGCATGGTCGAGCACGAGCACCGAACGGCCGCGCCCGCCTGCCCGGATGGCGCACATCATGCCCGCCCCGCCGGCCCCCAGAACCACCACATCGAATTTCCGCGTCACCGCAAGCTCCTTGTTTCGATCTCTGCTGTTTTCGATCGGCGCATCAAAGTCAATGCCGCCTCCCCTCGCCATTCGCCAATCCGTGGTTATGATGGGAACATCCGATCAACCTCACCCCGATGTGTCATGCCGCGCAAGAAACTCACGCCCGCCCTCGCAACTGGCACCGTGGCGAAAGCCGCTACTGCCCAACCGACGCTCACCTCGCTCAGAGGGGTGGCGGACTGGCGGGAGGCCGCCGCCTGGCTTCGGGCACGGGGGATCGAGGATATCGAGTGCATCACGCCCGATCTCGCCGGCGTGCCACGCGGCAAGATGATGCCGTCCTCGAAGTTCACCTCGAACACCTCGCTGGCGCTGCCGTCCGCCCTCTACCGGCACACGATCTCCGGCGAATACCCCGAGGAGACCGGCACGTTCCGCTACGAGCCGCGCGATAGCGACCTGAAGCTGGTGCCGGATCTTTCGACCCTGTCGGTGGTGCCCTGGGAAACCGACCCGACCGCGCAGGTGATCTGCGACATCGTCGATACGGACGGCAAGGCGGTTCCCTATACGCCACGCAACGTGCTGAAGAACATTCTGAAGCTCTACAACGATCGCGGCTGGAAGCCGGTCGTGGCGCCGGAAATCGAGTTCTATCTCGTCGCCAAGAACGACGACCCGGATTATCCGCTGCACCCGCCGAAGGGCCGGTCCGGCCGCTCCATCCTCGGCGGCCAGGGCTATTCGATCGCCGGCATCAATGAATTCGACGAGTTGATCGACGACATCTACCATTTCTCGGAAAAGCAGGGCCTCGAGATCGATACACTGATCCACGAGGAAGGCCCGGCGCAGCTCGAGATCAACCTGCGCCATGGCGATCCGATCGAACTTGCCGACCAGGTCTTCATGTTCAAGCGCACCATCCGCGAGGCGGCGCTGAAACACGGCATCTATGCCACGTTCATGGCGAAGCCCATGCAGGGCCAGGCGGGTTCGGCGATGCACATCCACCAGTCGGTGGTCGATATCGCAACCGGCAAGAACGTCTTCTCGAACCCGGACGGCTCGGCCTCGAAAGAGTTCTTCCACTTCATCGGCGGCATGCAGACCTACGTGCCGAAATCGCTTGCGATGATGGCCCCCTATGTGAACTCCTACCGCCGGCTGACGCCCGACATGTCGGCGCCGGTCAACAACGCATGGGGTTACGACAACCGGACGACCGCCTTCCGCGTGCCGGTCTCGGACGCGAATGCACGCCGCGTCGAAAACCGCCTGCCGGCTCGGACGCCAATCCCTATCTGGCGCTCGCGGCATCTCTCGGCTGCGGCCTGCTCGGCATCATGAACGCGATCGAGCCGGGAGCGCCCACCGAGGACACCGCCAACGAGGGATCGATCGACCTGCCGCGCGGCCTGCTGGAGGCCGTGTCTCTGCTCGAATCCGATCCGGCACTTGCCGGCGTCTTCAGCCCGGAATTCATCGGCCTTTATGCGGGCGTCAAGCGGGGCGAGTTCGAGACCTTCATGCAGGTGATCAGCCCCTGGGAGCGCGAATTCCTGCTCCTCAACGTGTGAGGGCCGGTCGTTGGATACATGGCAGAGCCCGATCGCACCGGGGATTTCCTGGTATCAGGCAACGGTTGGCGAGAGGCCGACCTACCCCGCGCTCGACGGGTCGAAAACAGTAGACGTGGCGATCATCGGCGGCGGTTATACGGGCCTGCAGGCGGCCTATAATCTCGCTGGATCCGGCGTCACCGTCGCGCTGATCGAGGCCAACCGGTTCGGCGACGGCGCTTCCGGCCGCAATGGCGGGCAGATGGGAACGGGGCAGCGCTGGTGGCCGGAGGAGTTGGAAAAGGGGATCGGCTACGAGCGCTCAAAGGCCCTGTTCGACATGGCCGAGGGCGCCAAGCGCCACCTTCTCGACTTTGCCGAGGCCCACGGCATCGACATGGATTACATGCCGGGGCAGATGAACGTGTCCCACAGACAAGGCCATGAGAAGGATTACCGGGCGACCGCCGAGATCGCGGCGGAGCGTTACGGCTATCCGCACATCTCCTTCATGGACGGCCGGGAGACCGCCGAACGGCTCGGCACGAAAGACTATTATTACGGCGTGCGCGATACAGGCACCGGGC
The DNA here is from genome assembly GCA_045291535.1 of Neorhizobium sp. EC2-8. Lineage (GTDB taxonomy): Bacteria > Pseudomonadota > Alphaproteobacteria > Rhizobiales > Rhizobiaceae > Neorhizobium. The sequence goes on from CP147996.1 coordinate 2,433,445, forward strand.
ATATCCACCCATTGAAGCTCCTGATCGGACTTGCCCGCGCGGCGCAGGCGGCGGGGGCGCAGATTTTCGAGACGACGCCAGCCGCGGCGATCGAGAAGACGAGAAATGGACCCGGCGGCAAGATCCTGGTCAAGACGCCCAGGGGCACGCTGACCGCCGAGCGGGTACTGATCGCCACCAACGCCTATATCGGCAACCTGGAACCGGTCACCGCCGCCCATATCATGCCGATCGGCTCCTTCATCGCCGCGACCGCGCCACTCGATGATTTTCCGGGCGTCCTTCCCGGCGGCGAAGCGGTCGCTGATTCGCGGTTCGTGGTGCGCTATTTCCGCAAGAGCCGGGACAACCGGCTGCTGTTCGGTGGCCGCGAAGTCTATTCGTCACGCGACCCCAGGGATACCGCGAACGCCATCCGCAGGCAGATCGTCGGAACCTATCCGGCGCTGAAAGACGTTGAAATTACTCATGCCTGGGGCGGAAATGTCGGCATTACCCTGCCGCGCCAGCCTTTCGTGCGCGAGGTCATGCCGGGGGTCACGTCGATCGGCGGTTATTCCGGGCATGGCGTGATGCTGTCAAACTATTGTGGCAAACTTTATGCTGATATGGTCGGCGGCAAGGCGACGGATCTCGACCACCTCGCCGCACTCAAAATTCCCGCCTTCCCTGGCGGGCGTCACATGCGGACCCCGCTGCTTTTCCTTGCCCTCACGTGGTTTGCGCTGCGCGACAGGCTCTGACAAGGCACGGTTCCTAACACACTTGAAAAGCCAATTCGGGCTAGCGTTTTTAAATCGATTAGAATAAGTATGCACCCAACCATGCAGGACGAAAGAACAGCGATGAGCAGCCAGATCATCCCAGTTGAAGCCTTTGATTGTATCGTGTTCGGCGGTACCGGCGACCTTGCGGAACGCAAGCTCCTTCCGGCCCTTTACCACCGGCAGATCGAGGGCCAGTTCACCGAGCCTACGCGCATTATCGGCGCTTCGCGCAGTGCGCTTTCGCACGAGGATTACCGGAAATTCGCCCAGGAGGCTCTGAAAGAGCATCTGAAGCAGGGCGAATACGACGAGGCGGAAGTCCAGAAATTCCTCCAGCGGCTCTATTACGTATCGGTCGATGCCAAGGCCGACGGGGGATGGGCCGAACTCAAGAAGCTGCTCGATGACGGCAAGGACCGCATCCGCGTCTTTTATCTCGCCGTCGCTCCGGGCATTTTCGGCGCGATCTCGGACAAGATCCGCGATCACAAGCTGATCACCAAGTCGACCCGCATCGTCGTCGAAAAGCCGATCGGCCGCGATCTCGCCTCGGCACTGCAGCTCAACGACATGATCGGCAAGGCCTTCAACGAAGAACAGATCTTCCGCATCGACCACTATCTCGGCAAGGAGACGGTGCAGAACCTGATGGCGCTGCGTTTTGCCAACGCGCTCTACGAGCCGCTGTGGAACGCCGATCACATTGACCACGTGCAGATCACGGTCGCCGAAGCCGTCGGCCTCGAAGGCCGCGCCGGTTATTACGACACGGCGGGGCGCTGCGCGACATGGTGCAGAACCACATCCTGCAGCTCCTCTGCCTTGTCGCCATGGAAGTCCCCTCGTCGATGAATTCGGAATCGGTGCGCGACGAGAAGCTCAAGGTGCTGCGCGCCCTGAAGCCGATCACCGAGGCCAATTGCGAACAGATGACCGTGCGCGGCCAGTACCGCGCCGGTGCGTCGGCAGGTGGTCCGGTCAAGGGTTATCTCGACGAGCTCGAAGGCGGTGTTTCCAACACCGAGACTTTCGTCGCCATCAAGGCCGAGATCGGCAACTGGCGCTGGGCGGGTGTTCCTTCTACATCCGCACCGGCAAGCGGCTTGCGGCGCGCATGTCGGAGATCGTCATCACCTTCAAGCCGATCCCGCACAATATATTCGATGCCGCCGCCGGCCGCATTTCCGCCAACCAGCTGATCATTCGCCTGCAGCCGGACGAAGGCGTCAAGCAGTCGCTGATGATTAAGGACCCAGGTCCCGGCGGCATGCGGCTGCGAAACGTCTCGCTCGACATGAGCTTTGCGGAAGCCTTCTCGGTGCGCAATCCGGACGCCTACGAGCGGCTGCTGACCGATACGATCCGCTCCAATCAGACGCTGTTCATGCGTCGCGACGAAGTGGAAGCCGCATGGCGCTGGGTGGATCCGATCCTCAAGGGATGGGAAGCGGCCGGCCAGCAGGTGCAGGGTTATACCGCCGGCACCTGGGGTCCGAGCCAGGCGATCGCCCTTATCGAGCGCGATGGCCGTACATGGCATGAAGGTTGAGGGGCACGAAGGTTGAGTGCAATGACCGCGAACATGCATGAATTCCCCGATGCCGCAGCGCTTGCCGCCAGCCTGGCGGATGAGGTTGCCGCACATCTTGAAACGGCGATCCGCGACCGGGGCACTGCCTCGATCGCGGTCTCGGGCGGCTCGACCCCGAAGAAGTTCTTCGAGGCGCTGGCGACCCGCGATATCGACTGGAGCAAGGTTTCGGTGACGCTGGTCGATGAACGTTTCGTGGCCGCAGACAGCCCGCGTTCCAACCATCTCCTCGTTTCAACGCATCTGCTGAAGGACAAGGCGGCGGTGGCGCATTTCATCCCGCTCTACTACGAAGCGCCTTCGATCGAAGAGGCGGCAGTAATCGCGACGGACAAGACCTCCGGCATCGGGCATCCCTTCGACGTGGCGATCCTCGGCATGGGTGGAGACGGGCATACGGCATCCTTTTTCCCGCACGGGAACAATCTTGCCCGGGCGCTCGATCTTTCCGGTCCCCGCGGCGTTCTGACCATGCAGGCGGAAGGTGCCGGCGAAGAGCGGCTGACCTTCTCGTTCGCCAGCCTTTCGGATGCCCGTTTTCTGGCGCTGCATATCGAAGGGCAAGGCAAGAAGGATGTGCTCGAAACGGCAAAGGCCGGCTCCGACGAAACCGACATGCCGATCCGCGCCGTACTCAACCGCGCCGTTTCGCCACTGCAGATTTTCTGGGCGCCCTAAAGCGCCGACTTTCAACACGAGCAATCCCGGTGGCTTAGGGCCTTTCCGAAGGTCCTGCCCCTCCCGAGCCGGGGTTGAGCACAAGAGGACAAGACCATGGCCGCCCATTCCAGCATCGAGGCAATCACCGCCCGTATCGTCGAACGCTCGAAGCCGCATCGTGAAGCCTATCTCGACCGTGTGCGCCGGGCGGCATCGCGAGGCCCGCACAGATCGACGCTTTCCTGCGGCAATCTCGCCCACGGCTTTGCGGTCTGTTCCCCGCCGAGAAGGAGGCGCTCGCCGGAGACGTCGTCCCGAACCTCGGCATGATCACCGCCTATAACGACATGCTCTCGGCCCATCAGCCCTACGAGACCTTCCCGCCGATCATCCGCGAGGCTGCCCGGGAAGCCGGCGGCATCGCCCAGGTCGCCGGCGGCGTGCCGGCTATGTGCGACGGCGTCACCCAAGGCCAACCAGGCATGGAACTGTCGCTGTTCTCTCGCGACGCGATCGCCATGGCAGCCGGCATCGGCCTGTCGCACAACATGTTCGACGCGGCGGTCTTCCTCGGCATCTGCGACAAGATCGTGCCCGGCCTCGTCATTGCGGCGCTCTCCTTCGGTCACCTGCCTTCCGTCTTCATTCCCGCCGGCCCGATGACGACGGGTCTTCCGAACGACGAGAAGTCGCGCATCCGCCAGCTTTATGCGGAGGGCAAGGTCGGCCGCGCCGAACTGCTGGAAGCGGAATCCAAATCCTACCACGGCCCCGGCACCTGCACCTTCTACGGCACCGCCAATTCCAACCAGATGCTGATGGAGATCATGGGCTTCCACATGCCCGGCGCCTCCTTCGTCAATCCGGGCACGCCGCTGCGCGAAGCGCTGACCCGCGAGGCCGCCAAGCGGGCACTCGCCATCACCGCACTCGGTAACGAATTCACCCCCGCCGGCGAGATGATCGACGAACGTTCGATCGTCAACGGCGTCGTCGGCCTGCACGCGACCGGCGGTTCGACCAACCACACGCTCCACCTCGTCGCCATGGCGCGCGCCGCCGGGATCCTGCTCTCCTGGCAGGATATTTCCGAGCTTTCCGATGTCGTGCCGCTGCTTGCCCGTGTCTATCCGAACGGACTTGCCGACGTGAACCATTTCCATGCCGCCGGCGGCATGGGCTTCCTGATCAAGCAACTCCTGAAGACCGGCATGGTGCATGACGACGTGCGCACCGTCTTCGGCCACGGGCTGGAAGCCTATACGGTCGAGGCGAAGCTCGACGTCAACGGCCAGGTCACCCGAGAGGCGATCCCGGACCAGAGCGGCGACCCCAAGGTGCTCGCATCGATCGAGACGCCGTTCCAGTCGAATGGCGGTCTGAAGATGCTGAAGGGCAATCTCGGCAAGGCGGTCATCAAGATTTCGGCCGTCAAGCCGGAACGTCATATCATCGAAGCGCCGGCCATCGTCTTCCACGACCAGCAGGCGTTGCAGGACGCGTTCAAGCGCGGCGAACTCAACAGGGATTTCGTCGCAGTCGTCCGCTTCCAGGGGCCGAAGGCGAACGGCATGCCGGAACTGCACCGCCTCACCCCGCCGCTCGGCGTGCTGCAGGATCGCGGCTTCAAGGTGGCGCTGGTAACCGACGGTCGCATGTCGGGCGCCTCCGGCAAGGTGCCGGCTGCGATCCACATCACCCCGGAAGCCTCGGACGGTGGGCCGATTGCCAAGATCAAGGACGGCGACATGATCCGTCTCGACGCAGTCGCCGGCACGCTGGAAGTGCTGGTGGACGCCGCGGAATTTGCAGCCCGCACGGCAATCGTCATCGACCTTTCCGACAACGAATTCGGTATGGGCCGCGAACTCTTCGCCCCTTCCGCCGTCATGTCGGCACCGCCGACATGGGCGCGAGCGTGTTCGCGTGAAATATTAAGACATAAGAGAGAGGCAGCCGCATGCTCTCATGCGGCTGCCCGAGATACATGATGCGTATCAGCGCCAGATTTCCGCCGCGTTCCTGACCGGAAGTTTCGATTTCAGGGCGTTCAGTGCGATTGCATGGACGACGGCGGTCGGCGCCGCGCAGAGATCTTCGATGACGGTGATCTCAAGCTCATCGGCCAAACGGGACATGGCGGTGAAGACGACACAGTTCTGCGTCATCATTCCACAAACCAGCAGTGACGTCACGCCTTCGAGATGGGTATTCAGATCGGTCTCTTGAAAGGCATCGGCAAAGCGTTTCGTCACCACCGGTACGTCACCGGCCGCTTTCTGGATGGCGGGGCGGATGGCACTATTGGGGCTGCCGGACGCGAAGAGGCCCGTTTCAGCTGCTGAGACATGCTGCACGAGGATGACCCGCTCGCCTGCCCGGCGCGCTTCGGCGATCGCCGCCACGATCCGCCCCTCCACTTCCTCCGCCTGATGCAGCGGAAGGCCGCCGCCGGGGAAATATTCGTTTTGCACATCGATTACGAGAAGCGCCTGGGTCATCCATCAAGTCTCCGGAAAATTGACAATGCGTATTCCTAACCTCCGGTCTTTGTGTAAGGCAGTGGCCCGATGGACATGTTTCGGGTAAATCAGGCCAATGCGCATCGCGATCATCGCCTATGACTTTATCAGCCCGTTCATGCTTTCCACGCCGCTTGCCGTGTTCGGCGAGCCGTTCGTATCCAATGGCCACGAGGTCCTGATCTGCGGGCAGAACGGGCGGGTATCGGCGACAGGCGGGCTTTTCATAGAAACGCCCCATCCGCTGGAGAAAGCCGGAGACGCTGATATCGTTATTCTGCCCGGCTGGCGGCATGCGGACGAACCGGTGACGCCGGAAATATTGGCCGAGATCAAGGCCGCCGGTGCGCGTGGTGCAGTCGTAGTCGGCCTTTGCCTCGGTGCATTCGCCCTGGCGGAAGCCGGTCTGCTTGAGGGCCGTCGCGCGACGACCCACTGGGCGCGGATCGAAACTTTCGCGGCACGGTATCCGGGCGTACGGGTCGATCCTCATGCGATCTTCGTCGATGAAGGAGAGATCCTGACATCCGCGGGAATTGCATCCGGGCTGGACTGCTGTCTGCATCTTCTTGCCCGGCTGTCAGGTAAAGGCGAGGCCAATCGCGTTGCACGCCATCTGGTTCTTGCGCCGCAACGGCATGGCGAGCAGCCGCAACTGGTCGAACGGCCGACGCCCGGATCCTCGGCTGAACGACGCGTGGCGGAAATCCTCGACGGGCTTGTCGGAGATCCGACATGCGTACCCTCGCTCGACGAACTGGCGGACCGCGCCGGCATGAGCCGACGCAGCCTGACCCGGCATATAAGGGCGCGCACGGGCGACAATCTTGGTGGCTGGCTGCGGCGGGCGCGTGTCTCACGGGCGCAGGACATGCTGCTCGCCGGTGCCGGCGGGCTCGATCAGATTGCCGAAAAATGCGGTTTTCCCGATGCCAAATCCCTGAGGGCTGCATTTCGCAGCGAGCTCGGCCTCACCCCCACGCAATGGCAGGCGAGACAGACGCTGGGCTGATTACCAGGAGCGGATATCCAGCGTCCGGTCACGATGGTTCGGATGGGTCGAGAATATGAAGATGCGGTCCAGTTCCTTCTGCTTGAGTAGCGACAGGAAACGCACCTCGATCGTATTGTTGGCATTGGTGCGCATCAGCAGGCAGCCAACCTTGGAAATGCGCGCGTCGGGAATATCGAGGTAGAACTGCTTCGGCAGATTATACTGCGTCAGGATGCCGAGGATGGCGCCGCTCATCGAGATGCGGATCACGTCGCAGCGGCGCTGCGCCATGTTCATCACGCCGTTCTCGGTATATTCGATACGTGCCGCATTCATCGTATCTTCCATTTTGAACCGGGCTTCCCGGTCGTACATGAAAGACTCTTCCTTGTTCAAAAAGTGATTTTTGTTACCTGGGGCCTCGCTCACGACATCCCTCCATTGTTTATAGGAGAAATCTAGCCAGCGAAATTTAACAGAGAGTTTTGAAGTCTCAAATCAGAACAACTCCAAATGCAAATCGCCAAATCATGGTTAACAGGTACTTACTCTCTAGATGCGATAGGTCTTACCTTCTGCGTTGAAAAGGTGCAGCTTCTTAGGATCTGCTGAAAAACGCAGTGTATCGCCTTTCCTCACCTGCAGGATGCCGGGGATCTTGGCGATGATCGGCTCATGATCCGCCAATCCTTCAACGTAAAGCAACGTCACCTCGCCGAGCGCCTCGACGATCGAAACCTGCCCTTCAAACAGATAATCCTCTCCGGTCGCAATCGACAGGTCTTCCGGCCGCACACCGAAACTGCCGGCCTTGCCTTTTTCCGAAGCCGCCGTCGGCACCGGTACGCGCACCGACTTGCCGCCCTTCAGCGCGACCGTGCTCGTCTCGCCAGTCTCGGTGACGGTGGCGGGGATGATGTTCATCGCCGGCGAACCGATGAAGCGGGCGACGAAGAGGTTCTGCGGGCGCTCGTAGAGTTCGAGCGGCGCTCCGACCTGTTCGATACGGCCCGCCGACAACACGACGATGCGGTCGGCAAGCGTCATCGCCTCCACCTGATCGTGGGTGACGTAGACCATCGTCGTATCCGGCATCGAATCCTTGAGCTTGGCGATTTCGATGCGGGTGGCGACGCGAAGTGCTGCGTCGAGGTTGGAAAGCGGTTCGTCGAACAGGAAGACTTTCGGATTGCGGCAGATGGCGCGGCCGATGGCAACGCGCTGGCGCTGGCCACCGGACAATGCCTTCGGCAGACGGTCGAGATAGGGGTGAGCTGGAGGATATCGGCCGCCGCGCGTACCCGGCGGTCGATTTCGTCACGGCTTTCCTTGGCGATCCGCATGCCGAAGGCCATGTTGTCGTAGACCGTCATATGCGGATAAAGCGCGTACGACTGGAAGACCATGGCAATGCCCGCCGCGACGGCGGCACGTCATTGACCAGCTGGCCGTCGATGAACATCTGGCCGCCGGTGATGCTTTCGAGGCCGGAGATCATCCGCAGCAGCGTGGACTTGCCGCAGCCGGACGGTCCGACGAAGACCACGAACTCGCCCTGTTTGATGTCCAGGTCGATGCCGTGCAGCACCTTTATCTGGCCATAGGCCTTGCGGATATCCTTCAGAATAACGCCAGCCATGTCTTCCCTCCCCTTATCGTTATGCGTGATGGGCGAAGAACGCCCCCAGGCGGGTAGTTCCACTCGCCTGCCTTCCAGCCCGCTTACGAAACCGTGGCCGGTCAGCACTTCCCAATCGCCGGTCGGCAGGTCGGCTGTCGTTTCCGACGCGCTCATGTTGAACAGGCAGAGAACCGTCTCGTTGCCGTATTGGCGCTTATAACCGAGTACTGCACCGTCCTCGGCCAGGAACTCGATCTCGCCCTTGGCAAAGGCCGGATGCTGCTTGCGGAAAGCGAGGAAGCGGCGGTACTGCTCGAGCACCGAGGACGGATCACCATATTGGGCACCCACGGCCTTAAGCTGGTGCTCGACGGGGATCGGCAGCCAGGTTTTCTCCGCCGTGGAGAAGCCTGCCTGCAGCGCCTGGCTGTCCCAGACCATCGGGGTGCGGCAACCGTCGCGGCCCTTGAATTCCGGCCAGAACTGAATGCCGTAAGGATCCTGCAGGTCGGCATAGGCGATATCGGCCTCTGTCAGCCCTAGCTCCTCGCCCTGATAGATGCAGACCGACCCACGCTGCGACATCAGGATGGCGGAGGCCATCTTGGCGTAGCCGTCGCGGTCGAGAACGTCGTGGCCCCAGCGACTGACATGGCGCACGACGTCGTGGTTCGAGAAAGCCCAGCAGGCCCAGCCATCCGGTGCGGCCACCGAGAACGCTTTCTGCACCTCGGAGACGCGCGCCGGCGTCAGCGGGTCGGGCGCCAGGAATTCGAACGCGTAGCACATCTGCATCTTGTCATTGCCGGACGTGTATTCGCCGACGATTTCCAGGCCGCGCTGGCTGTCGCCCACTTCGCCAACGGCGGCGATCGCCGGAAACTCGTCGAGCACGGCACGGAAGCGTCTCAGGAACTCCAGGTTCTCCGGCCGGTTCTTGTCGTAGAGATGCTCCTGGAAATTATAGGGGTTCACGGCCGGCGCGGTGGAGGCGTTGCGGCGCGAAGGATCGAGCGCCGGGTTGTCGCGCAGTTCCTTGTCGTGGAAATAGAAGTTGATCGTGTCGAGGCGGAAACCATCGACGCCGCGCTTCAGCCAGAAACGGGTCATGTCGAGCAGCGCATCCTGGACCTCCGCATTGTGCAGATTGAGGTCCGGCTGCGATGTCAGGAAGTTGTGCATGTAATATTGCATGCGGGTCGGGTCCCAAGCCCAAGCCGACCCGCCGAAGATCGACAGCCAGTTGTTGGGCGGCGTGCCGTCCGGCTTGGCATCGGCCCAGACATACCAGTCAGCCTTGGGGTTGAAGCGGCTGGACCGGCTCTCGATGAACCAGTGATGCTGGTCGGAACTGTGCGACATCACGAGATCGATCATCACCTTGATACCAAGGCGATGGGCCTCGGCAATCAGCCCATCGAAATCCGACAGCGAGCCGAACATCGGATCGACATCCGTATAGTTCGAGACGTCGTAGCCGAAATCCCGCATCGGCGACGGGAAGAACGGCGAGATCCAGATCGCATCGGCGCCGAGCGCTGCCACATGCGGCAGACGGGCGGTGATGCCCTTCAGGTCGCCGATGCCGTCGCCGTTCGAGTCCTGATAGGAGCGCGGGTAAATCTGGTAAATGACCGCCCCACGCCACCAGTCCTTGTCCGGTGCTGCGGGGGCTTCTGCTGAAACGCTCATTCAATATCCTATAGAGGTCTGTGTTGATCTGCCGCGCTTCTCAGCCGCCTTTGACGGAGCCGGCAAGCAGCCCGCGGACGAGATACCGCTGAAGGGCAAAAAAGACGATAATCGGGACGACGATTGTTATGAAGGCCGAAGCTGTGAGGATTTCCCACTTTCCGCCCATGGAACCCAGAAGCGCGTTCAGAGCCCCGGTGAGGACCAGTTGATCCTTGCCGGTGCCGAGGAAGACCATGGCGACGAGCAGATCGTTCCATGTCCACAGGAACTGGAAGATCGAGAAGGAGGCGAGCGCCGGGAATGACAGTGGCAGGATGATCTTGACGAAGATCTCGAAATCACTTGCGCCATCGACGCGGGCGGATTCGATGATTTCCTCGGCAGACCGGCAATGTAGTTGCGCAACAGATAGATCGCGAGCGGCATGCCGAAGGCCGAGTGGGCAAGCCAGATGCCTGCATAACTGCGCGACGGCACGCCGAAGAAATTGCCGATCTCGTTATACATTTTCAGAAGCGGAATGAGCGACATCTGCAGGGGCACGACGATCAGCCCGACCACCAGGGCGATGATCAGCGCCCGCCCGGGAAACTCCATCCAGGACAGGGCGTAGGCGGCGAAGGCGGCGATCAGGATCGGAATGATGGTGGCCGGTACCGCGACCGTCAGCGAGTTGACGAAGGACTGGCCGATGCCTTGGGAGGTGAGCACGGTTCGGTAATTTTCTGTCGTGAAGGATGGCGGCGTCGCGACGGAAAGGTAAACGCGCTTGGCGCGCGCGTTCCCGAACGGCGCATTCTTGGAATAGGTATAACTGCCGTCTGCGTTGATGGTCAGCGTTTCGCCGTCACCGATATCGGCGGACTTTCCCGCCGCGAACTCCGTTGGAGCGGCAACGCGGGTGCCGAAGGCGCGCACGGTGCCACCCTTCGCTCCTTCGAAGACCGAACCCGAAACCACGTAGTTCGCGCCTTCCTGCTTGGCGGTCGAAGGCTCGCCGAGGCGTACGGCGCTTGTCTCCGCGGCGCCCGTGAAGGCTGTCCACCAGCCCGAGGCGGTAATCTGGCCCGCTTCGCGAAAGGAGGTGACGAGGATGCCGAGCGTCGGGATGAGCCAGATGATGCAGATGACGAGGACGGAGAGGTGGACGATAAGGCGCGGAAGGCCGACGCGACGGAGGCTTGCTACTGCGCTCATCTCAATGGCCTCCCATTTCCTTGTTCGCCTGGCGGATGTTCCAGATCATGATCGGGGTGACGGCCGCCATGATGACCAGCGCGATGACCGCACTTCGGCCGCTGTCGCCCCCACCGCGGAACATCCAGTCGAACATCAGGTTTGCGAGAACCATGGTGTTCCACTGGCCGTTGGTCATGGTCAGCACGATATCGAAGACCTTGAGCACGAGAATGGTGATCGTGGTCCAGACGACGGCAATCGTACCCCAGATCTGCGGCACCATGATCTTCCAGAAGATCTGCCAGCCATTGGCGCCGTCGATGACCGCCGCCTCGATCGTCTCCTCCGGGATGCCGCGAAGTGCGGCCGACAGGATGACCATGGCAAAGCCCGTCTGGATCCAGATGAGGATCGCCATCAGGAAAAAGTTGTTCCAGAAGGGCAGCGATATCCAGACCTGCGGAGAGCCCCCAATGGCCTGCACGATGGCGTTGAGGAGGCCGATCTGCGTTTCGCTGCCGCCGCGGTATTCGTAGATGAATTTCCAGATGACCGAGGCGCCGACGAAGGAAATCGCCATCGGCATGAAGATCAGGCTTTTGGCGAGATTGCCCCACCAGATGCGATCGGTCAGCACGGCAATGACGAGGCCGAAAAGGTGCACGCCGCCGGCACCACGGCGAGCCAGAGGATGTTGTTGAAGATGGACTGGCGGAACTGGGCGTCCTGGAATGCCCAGCGATAGTTCGCAAGGCCGACGAAGCTGCCGCCCGACCGATCGTAGAAGGACAGGATGAAGGTCGCGACCACAGGGTAAACGAGATAGACTGCCAGCAGGATCAGCGCCGGGCCGAGAAACAACCAGGGACGCACCATGGCGCGGCGGTTGAGATTGACGGAAGCGGCGCGGACATTGTCCACCGGCACGGGAAAGACGATTTGCAGGATCTTATCGGAGAGCCAGTAATACAAAGCACAGGCAAAAACGCCGGCAATCACCACGCCGACGGCTGAAACGATCTGCGATATCATCCCTCTCCCCTTTTCACCCGATATGCGTCGCTTTTGATTGTGCCGCGCCGGTGTCCGGCGCAGCCGTATCCGAGGGTCTCCGGAGAAGCTTACTTCAGACCGTCCCACGCCTTCTGGATGTCGGTCGCCACGGTCTTGGCATCCTTGCCGCCGACATAATCGACCATGCCGGTCCAGAACGCGCCGGCACCGATCTTGCCCGGCATCTGGTCGGAGGCGTCGAAGCGGAAAGTCGTGGCAGTGGTCAGAAGCTGACCCTGCTTCTTCAGGACCTCATTGGCATAGGCATTCGGATTGGCGCCCTTGTACGGCGTCAGGAACGAGGACTGCGCCATCCAGACCTCATGGGCGATCGGCGTCTTCAGGAATTCGATAAAGGCCTTGGCGGCCGGCGAATCTTTGGTGATGGCGAACATCGTACCGGCACCGAGGACCGGCGTCCCGAGTTCCGGCTTTGACGCATAGGTGGGCAGGTAGAAGAAGTCGGCATCGGTGCCGAGCTTCGTACCCGGCGGGAAGAAGGATGGCACGAAGGATGCCTGGTGATGCAGGTAGCACTTCGGCGGAATGCCGAAGAGGCCCTTCGGACTATCGCGGAAGTCGGTGGACGAAACGGCCGCGACGCCGCCGCTCACATATTTGGGGTTCTTGGCGAACTTGCCGAATTCATCGATCGCACCGACAACAGCCGGATCATTGAACTTCACTTCGTTGCTCACCCACTTGTCGTAGACGTCCGGCTTCTGGGTGCGCAACATCATGTCCTCGACCCAGTCTGTCGCCGGCCAACCCGTCGCGCCGCCGGAGCCGAGACCGATGCACCACGGAACCGCGCCGTCAGCGACGATCTTGTCGCTGAGCTTGATCAGGTCCTCCATGGTCTTCGGAACCTCGTAGCCCGCTTCCTCGAAGTTCTCGGGCACATACCAGACCATGGACTTGAAATCGGCCTTGAAGGGGAAGCCGAAATAGGCCTCCTTGCCGTCCTTGCCCTTGTAGGTGCCGTAACGGATCCAGTCCTCGCCCGAGCCGTAATTGGTCTTGACCCAGTCGGAGTTCTCCTGACCGAGCGACGTCAGGAAACCTTTGGCGGCAAGATCAGCCAGAAGGCCGGGCTGCGGAATGATGGCGACATTCGGCGGAGACCCCGCCTGGGTGTCGATGACGATCTGCTGTTCGTAATTTTCCGAGGAGGAGTAGCGGCCGTTGACGCCGGTCGCAGCATTGAAATAGGCCAGAACGCTGTTGAAGAGAACCTCGTCCTCGCCGCGCCAGGGGCCGAAAAGCGTCAGGTTCTGCCCTTTGAGATTGGCGTGGGAAGCCTTGAAATCCTCATAGCTCTTCCAGGTAAATTTCGAATCCTGGCCGGGCGCGAATTTCAGCTCCTGGGCGACCGCGCCACCGGCAACGAGCGCGGCCAGCGCCGTACCGATCCAAAATGATGCCTTCATGAAATAGTCCTCCCGTTGTCCCGGTTTTTGCTACCTTGCCGGGAGTTCACAACATGGGAGAGATTTAACGCTCTCGCGGAGGAGTCAACCCCTTCGCAAGCGCCGTGGAACAAATGAAAAATCCGTCCGCCCAGGATCAGAATCTGGGTGCGGTTTTGCCGGCCGTGCGATAGGCGGCGATCACCGTGTTGGCCATCAGCATGGCGATGGTCATCGGTCCGACGCCGCCCGGAACCGGAGTGATGGCACCGGCAACCTCCGAAGCTTCCGCATAGGCCACATCGCCGACCAGCCGGGTCTTGCCCTCCCCTTTGTCGGGAGCGGCCACGCGGTTGATGCCGACGTCGATGACGGTGGCGCCGGGCTTCACCCAATCCGCCTTGACCATCTGCGGCCGACCGACGGCAGCGACCAGAATATCGGCATTGCGGCAGACGGATGCGAGATCCTTCGTCTTCGAATGCGCCATGGTAACGGTCGCATTGGCCGCCAGGAGCAGCAGGCCCATCGGCTTGCCGAACAGATTGGAGCGGCCGATGACGACCGCGTTGAGACCTGAAAGATCACGCCCGTGTATACGGTTGACCAGCAGCATGGCACCGGCTGGGGTGCAGGAAATAAGGCCGGTCTCCAGATCGCCGGTGGCAATCTTGCCGGCATTGACGACATGCAGGCCGTCTACGTCCTTCTCCGGCGAGACCGACAGGATGACCGGTTCCGCGTTCAGGTGTTTCGGCAGCGGAAGCTGCACGAGGATGCCATGGATGGACGGATCGGCGTTGAGCTCGGCCACCAGTTTTTCCAGCGTTTCCTGGCTGGTGTCTTCAGGCAGGCTGTGCTGGATCGAGTTGAAGCCGCACTGCTTGGCCATCTTGCTCTTGGAATTGACATAGGCGTGGCTTGCCGGATCGTCGCCGACGATGACCACGGCAAGGCCGGGCTTCACGCCGGTTTCCCTCTCGAGCAAACCTGACGCCTCGGTCACGGCGGCGATTACGGATGCTGCCGCCTCTTTACCATCGATCACCACAGCCATGCGTACCTCCCGCTTGAAACCGCCACCAAGTATACATGGAGCATGTTTTGAACTTGCCCGCCAACGCCCTATGCTGGTCGCAGACAGCAAAAGCAAGCGGATTCGATGTCGCAGGCCTTATGCTCGGGAAGCGTTCCGGCGGGCTGAATATACCTGCACCCGTTCGCGCAGTTCCGCCATGTCGCGGCGAAGCTCGCGAAGTTCCTCGGCCTTGCGGATCTCTTCCGGCGATGGAGCCGGACGGCGTGATGCCCCGTAGGCAGGCGCATCGGCGAGACGGCCGGCCATCACCGCCGCAACCAGCGGAGGAAGATCGGACTCGACCGCTGGACGACGATTGGCCATCAGAACTTCCCGAATATGGTCGGCAAGCAGGCTATCGTTGGCAGGCGCCGGGTGGCGCGGGCGCCAGGAGGGTTGCGGCTCATAAGCGGGCTCATCGTAGGCAGGAGCGTAGTCCTCCGGGACGACGTCCCAGTCTTCCTGATATTCCGCCTGCAGATCCCTATCGGCAATCAACACAGGCTCATGGGTCGGGTCCAGCCCGTCGGCGGAGATCCCCGACGGCGGCCTACGGCGTGTCAGAAACGCGAGCGCGGCGCCGAGGAAGAAACCGAGCAGGGCGCCGAAACCCGAAACAGCGGCGAATGAAGGACCAAGCTCTATCGCCGCTCCTGCCACGGCGGGGGCAAGGACGGTGACCCTGGCGGCCGATGCTTTTGCTTCGGAGCCGCGGAGCGCTTCGAGATAGTTGCGTTGCGCCTCATCGACAGCGGTTTCCAGAGAGGCAAGCCGTGCCCCGGAATCGGCGATTTCCTTGTCGTCCGGCTTCTTCGTCTGCTTCGACTTGAGATCGGCCAGACGCTTTGCGGCCGCCGCTTCCTGCTGGCGAAGCGAGGCTCCAAGCTGTTTCAGTGCGTCCTGGATGTCGTTCTTCACATCTGCCAGCGCGGCTTGCGCCGCGGCAAGCCGCGGGTGACGGGGGCCGAGATCGCTCGAAAGCTGATCGACGGCAAGCTTCGCCTCGACATGCCTCTGCCGCTGATAATCGAGCCCGGTATATTCGAGACTGTCCGGCAAGGGCTTGTTGAGCACGTCCGCGAGCTTCATGGCGGAAGCCTGCGCGGCCTTCTGCTTCAGCTCGTTAAGCTGCGCCGTCGCCTCGTTTATCTCCGCCGCAAGCTGCTGCCCGTCGCCTTCGGCCCGGCGCAGTTCGGCAAGCTTCTCTTCGTCAGTCTCCGCGATGAAGCCCGAAAGGGCAGCTTGAGCATGTTCAAGTGTCTGGCGCAGCTTCTCCACCACCGGCGCGGAGGATTTTGTGCCGGAGAACGCAATCTCATCGTGGAACGTGTCGCCAAGCATGTTGGCGATGCGGGCCGCCGCATCCGGCTGCTCCGCATCGACGGAGATCGCAAGCTGGCCGGTGCGGCGGTCGTAACTGGTGGCAATCGCCTGGGACAACCGCTCGCGCAGCCGGTTTTCGGCCTCGGATACGGTCATCGCCTCACCCGAAACGATGTCGGAGACGATCCTCACAACGCTCGGGCGGTCAACGGAAAACTCGCTGTCACGGCCGAGGTTCAGGGCGCGGACGACATTGTCGAGGCTAACTTTCGAGCGCAGCGCGGCCGCGGCCGTGTTGATCGCGCCCTCACCGGCCGCCTCGACCCTCAGCCGGGTCTCGGCGCGGAATTGATGCGGAGCCGTCTCGACGAACGCCAGCGGCAAAACGGCGCCGATCGCCGTGAGAGCCCCGATCTTGAGCGCCGCGGACCGCAATCCGGCGAACACGGAAACCGCGCCGGCAAGCAGTGCTGCCGGTTCGAGGTCTCGGTCGTCTTCGATTTTCACCGACTGATACATGGGATGACCGCGCTAATCTGGTGCTGCCGGCATCCCGCGGGCAGCCCTCTGATTAAGGCAGTCTAAAATTTCATGGCAAAGAAAGGGTTAACTCGTCAGGCGAAAGACGGCTTCTGCGACGTGACCGCCGCCTGGGACACCGCACGCGCCGGTTTGCCTTGGATGAAGGAGGACAGCCCGGCCCCGGTCATGACCACCAGTCCGGTGCGGACCGAAGCGAGCCGGCGCTCGATCCGCCGCTCCTGGGCGACGCTTGCCGCGTCGATGAGGATGAGGTCGAAACGCTGCGCGATTTCCTGATCCGGTGCGATCACCATCACCTGATGCCAGGGCGCATGGCGGGCGAAATGCTCCCGGAGCGCTTCGGTTCGTTCGGTATCTTCGCCGGCTATGCCGATGCGATGGCCCTTTTCCAGGAAGCTCAACAGCGCCGGGACGAAGGTCCTCGCCGAAAAACGCACCGGCATCGGCTTCTCATGCCTTGCTCTGGTTAGGAAATTGAAGGCGCGGCCGCCACCCGGCAGAAGCAATCTGCGGCCCACCTGATTGCGATAGGAGAGATCGATCATCTGGCGGAAAGCGGTCCGCTCGTCCAGAAAGCCGAGCGTCGTGCGGTTGCCGCGCAGCGCGATCAGGCTCTCCACCAGGCCGAGCGTGGCATTCCATCCGAGATCGCAGACAGGCTGCCCGAGCAGGGTCCGGGGTGACGCGGATGTCAGGAAGTCTCCGGATGCGTTCATCGATGCGCTCCAAGGGGGCCAAGACCAATTCTTCCCCAAGGTTTAGCAGCACGCTCTGAAATCGCCTTTAAATCGATCGGTAAAATGCTAGCAATCCCCGTATTTACAGGGCTTTCGCAATAAAAAGGCCGACCATAAAGGCCGGCCGATATTCATGATAGGAAGGTAGCGATGCGTGTCAGTGACCCGCAGGTGCGGCCTTCGGATCTTCGATCTTCACGCCCTCGACGATCTTCTTGCCCGGGTTCGGGTTCTTGTTGCCGCGCGAGGCATTGTTGCGGATGTCTTCCTTGGAGAGGTAGTCGAGTTGCTCGACCAGAACCTCAGCAACCAGCCCGTCGCCGAGCTTCTTGTTGAAGTCGTCCTTGATGGCCGTGCGGAATTTCTCAAGGTTGAAGGCGCCAGGCTTGCTGAGATCGACCATCTGGTTGCCGATGAGCAGCGTGAAGAGCCTCGTCGGTCGTCAGTTCGGTGATCGGAAGCTTGGTGCCCTTGATCTTTTCCTTGTCCATCATGAACGAAATGCGGCTGAGGAAATAACCGGTGATCGCGCCGTCCGCGATCATCGGAATGGTGATCGATTCACCACGCACCAGTTCCTGAAGCTCCTTCCGTCTGGCCGCTTCATCGACCGGCGCAGGTGCGGCGGACATCTGTACGGCGAAGTACACCGCCCCAAGAGTGACGATGCAGACCCATAGACCTGTAAGAAGGAGCTTGACCATCAAGCCTCGCCGTAGGTGAACTGTTCCTGGGTATAGGTACCGTCGTCATCGGCCTCGCGGGCGGCGTTCTTCAAGAGATCGGCGACAGCGCGGACGGCATGAAGATGCGCCTCGACCCGGCGGGCATTGACGGCAAGCTTGCTCTTCAGGCCGTGCATCTGATCGATATGGCCGGTTGCGAGCTGCTTCGGATCGGTGCCGCGGAACAGCATGGTCAACTCGTAGAGGCAGCGGCTTTTGTGGGCGTTCGATACTTTCAGGTCGAATTCCGGATCGCGGCCGATCCGCTGATTTTCGTTGTCGATTATCATCTCCAAGCGGCCAAGGACGGTCTTGATGCGATAATCAGTCGAAACAACTTCCATATTCTCTGCCCCAGTCTGATACATGTCAGGCCTCACTCTTCTTGCCGACGCCGAGAACCTGTCGCTCGAAATCGGTGACCATGCTCATTGCCCGGCTACGATCAGTCTCATTGGTCGTGGGATTGACGGTGGCCTGGCGCTCCGCACGGGCGAGCGCCTGCGAATACATCTGCTCGGCAATACCCACGCCGCCCTTTTTGGACATCTCGTCTGCAATCTTCTCGGCCATCATGCTTTTCCAGAATTCACCGGCCGAGCCCTTGCCGTAGACGTCCTCGGTCTCCTTCGGGAGCATGGAATTCACGAAGGTCGAGAGCACGGAGGCTTCGAACTTGCGGTATTCCTCCGGCATTTCGGCGACCTTTTTCGACGCCTCCGGATTGCCCAGGCCTGCCGTCGTGCCGGGTGTGTCGATAAATTTCATGGCTGCACCAAAACCCTTGCCGTTTTCGGCAAGGCTGGTCGCGGCAAAAGCCGCCTTGTTCGCCTTCAGCTTGGCCTGCGCTTCTTGAACGGCAGTCGGGTCCGCGGCGCGGACGACGTCCATGACCAGATCGCTCGGAGGTGAAATCGCCACGTCAGCTCCTTTCATGACTGCCGCGAACCACATCCTCGAAGGTGCAAAAGCGCAGCATCAGTTTGAAATGGCACATGATCCCGTTCGACCTCGATTCGAGCCGGCGATCAGTGCAATGACGAGACTATGACGTTCGAAGCTTGCTGGAGGCTGGCCAGTCTATTTGATCTGCTCGAGGGCGAGCGTGATATCGATGAGCTCGTAGATCGATTCGTCGGCCGCTTCACGGTCTTCGTGATCCCGGGCATCCTTCATGTTCTCTTCCAGGCGATCCGCCTTGGTGCGCTCCTTGAGCACCTTCATTTCCTGGATCTGCTGAACGCCGGCAAGCTGGCGTTCCTTGGTCGTCAGGCGACCGAAGCGTTCCGCATAATGCTGCGAGAACTGCCGGTGGACCGGGTTCATCGAGCCGATCGCATCGATGACTTCCTCCATCGACTGGTTGACCTCGGCGCGGTAGCGGGTGGTGGCCGCAAGCTCATGCTCGGCCATCGTCTCCAGATGCCGCTGAACCGCCACGAGACGCTTGAGCTTGTCCGACCGCTTGACGGGAGTTGCCATAACCGCCTCCTAGAAAGACCTGAAGATCGGCGCGAAACCATCCGCATACTGGCGAATGAAGGCCGCGATCGACAGATAGAGAAGGAAAAGCCCTCCCATCAGCAGGAAGGGCGTCGAGATGAAGAAGATCGGGACCTGCGGCGCCATCTTGTTGATCAGGCCGATCGCCACGTTGAACATCAGGCCGAAGATCAGGAACGGACTTGCCAGCCGCAACATGATGACGGTCGATGCCCGCAGAGTATCGGTCAGCGTGATCAGTATCTTGCGCGGATCGATCACCGCGCCGACCGGCGTTGCCGTGTACGAATCGACCAGCGCGCGGAACACGATGTGATGGAAATCCATCATGAACAGGAGCAGAAGGCCGCTCAGCGTCAGCAGAATGGTCAGCTGGTTTTCCTGCGAATCTTCAAAAACGTCATGGCCGCCCGGCGCCGTGAAACCGATCGACATGGTCAGGACAGTGCCGGCAAATTGCATGCCCAGCGTATAGAGCCGGGCGATCAAGCCATAGACCGTGCCGATCAGGGCTTCGGTAAAGATCAGGCCGAGATAGGTGGCCGTCGGCGCCGACGCTTTCGGATAAATCTGATCCCAGAGAACCGGCAGCACCGCCATCGACAGGGCCACCGCCACAAACAGCCGCACCTGGACCGGCACACGGCCGCTTCCCAGCCCCGGGAGAACCATCACACATGTGCCCATGCGACAGAACGCAAGGAAAAGTGCGAGAATGGTCCCCTGCGGGTCGGTAATCATGTGAGAATCGTCCTTTGCGGACAGCCTATCACGAAATGGCGCCGAGTATTTTGATTTCGAGGCCCTTGGCGAGTTCTACATGGGAAAGAACCGGCAGGGTCGCGAACAGCCGCTCGATGATCATGCGGACGTAGGAACGGGTTTCCGGCGAGGTGACGAGCACGAAGGGCAGGCCCCTATCCATGAATTCCCGGATGACCTTGGTCGCCTGTTCGCTGAACTCTTCGAGCGTACGCGGATCGATGTCGAATTCGACCACCTCACCCTTGCCGTCGCGCTTGAGCGCCTGGTGGAACAGCATGTCCCATTTGTTGCCGAGACGGAGCACGCGCAGCACGCCGTTGTCGGCAAGGTCGCCGCAGAGCTGCTGCGACATGCGAACCCGCACATGCTCGACGATCTGCTCCGTCTTGCGGACATGCGGAGCAAGCTCTGCCACCGCTTCCAAGATGAGATGCAGGTTGCGGATCGAAACGCGCTCGGCGAGCAGAAGCTTCAGCACTGCCTGCAGGCCGGAATAGGACATGTGCGACGAGCAGATCTCGTCTGCCAGCTTCTTGTATTCCGGATCGAGACGCTCGATCAGGATCTTGACGTCCTTGTAGGACAGAAGCTGCGGCAGGTTGTTGCGGATGACTTCCGACAAGTGGGTCAGCACGACCGAGACGTTGTCGATCGGATGGAAACCTTCGCGCTTCAAGTCTTCGGCGAAGGTTTCGAGGATCGACACCGCGGGCATGCCGAAAGCGGGTTCGCGGATTTCGTCGCCCGGGATGCTCGGCTTGCGGCCGGAGCCGGTCACCACGAGAACGTCGCCGACGCGCAGCGCGTTGGAGGCGATCGTCGTGCCGTGGATGCGGATCTGGTAGGATTTCTCCTGGATCGAGATGTCGTCGGTGACCTTGATCTCCGGCACCACGAAACCATACTGGGTCGCGAACTTCTTGCGCATCTTGCCGACGCGGAAGGCCAGTTCCTGGTGAGCGCCAAGCAGCCGGGTCGAGACCTGCTTGCCAAGGGCAAGTTCGATTTCCGAGGTCTTGAGAACCGATTTGACCGAATCCTTCTCGGCTTCCTTGGTCTGGACGACCTTCTGTTCCTCGTCTTCGCGGCGAGCCTTGTTCTCCGCCTCGATGCGGCGCGGAACGAGCCAGGCGCCGAAACCCATCAGGCCGCCGAGTGCCATGAAAGGCAGGAAAGGCAGTCCGGGAATGATCGCCAGAAGGGCCATCAGACCGGCGGCCATCGAAAGGGCGCGCGGATAACCGCTCAACTGATCGATGACGGCCTTGTCGGTGGAGCCGGCCGTGCCGCCGCGGGTGACCAGAAGGCCGGCGGCGAGCGAAACGATGAGAGCCGGGATCTGCGTGACGATACCGTCACCGACGGACAGCTTGACGAAGACGTCGGCGGCTTCGCCGATCTGCATGCCGTGGCGGAAGTAGCCGATGATGATGCCGCCGAAGATATTGATGGCGGTGATGATCAGGCCGGCGATCGCGTCGCCGCGGACGAACTTCGACGCACCGTCCATGGCCCCGAAGAAGGAGCTTTCTTCTTCCAGCTCGGAACGGCGGCGCTGTGCTTCCTTCTCGTCGATGATGCCGGCCGAAAGGTCGGCATCGATCGACATCTGTTTGCCGGGGATGGCATCGAGAGTGAAGCGGGCGCCGACTTCCGCGATACGGGTGGCGCCCTTGGTGATGACGATGAAGTTCACCGTGACGAGGATCATGAAGACGATCACCCCGATCACGAAGTCGCCGGACATGACGAGGCCCGCGAAGCCCTGGATCACGTTACCGGCCGCCCCATGGCCTTCGTTGCCATGCGACAGGATCACGCGCGTCGTCGCGATATTGAGCGACAGTCGCACCATGGTGGCGATGAGCAGGATGGTCGGGAAGGACGAGAAGTCCAGCGGCCTCTGGATCCACAGCGCCACCATCAGGATCAGCACCGAGAACGCGATCGAGAAGGCAAGACCAAGGTCGATCAGGAACGGCGGGATCGGCAGGAAGAGGATGCAGAGGATGGCGACGATGCCGCCAGCAAATCCGAGATCGCGACCGCTCGGGGCTACTTTCGGAATGGATAGTGAAGGTGGTTGCGCCATGACTTTCCCGTCTCTTCATGAGATGGCGGCAGGAAATACTCCTGCCAGTTCATGTCCTGCCTAAACGGCGAAGCTTGCGCGAAGGTTGGGTAGGAGAAAAGAACAGGCGGGCAGCAACCGGGTCAGAACCCCGATTGCACCCGCGAAAACACCAGATTGGCAAAAAGATTGATCTGGCCGCCAATAAACGGCGCCGTAATACCGATCGTGATCATGATCGCGACGATCTTCGGCACGAAAGTCAGCGTCATTTCCTGGATCTGCGTCAGAGCCTGGAGAAATGCGATCAGGACGCCCACGACCATCGCCACAAGGACCGCGGGACCGGAGGCGATCAGGATCGTCCAGATCGCCGCCTGCATGATATCAAGGGCATCGGCTTCATTCATTGCGCCGGCTCCGCCTGCTTTAATGTTTCGGCATCATGCCGAGGCGTCTTCGTCTCAGGCGCTCGGCGTTGGAGCCTGATTCGAAAGAACGATTCCCGGCTGGATGAGAACCTTATCACCCTTGTCGGTGATCGCCACCAGACCATCAGAATAGATTTCCACCTGTTTGATGAGGCCAGTGGTCTTGTCGTCGGCGCTGGTGATGTACTTGCCGACCATATCAGCGGCCTGCGAGAACGAACTCGCCTGGATGAGCGACTGCAGATTCGAGTTCATCTTCACCGACTGTTCGACCTGAGAGAAGGTCGCAAGCTGGGAAATCTGCTGGCTGGCATCCATCGGATCAGTCGGATCCTGGTACTTCATCTGGGCGATGAGGAGCTGCAGGAAGTTGTCGTAATTCAGGCCTGCGGCCTTCGCGTCGCCCGATGCCGCCTTGCCGTTGCCGGCTGCGTAGGGGTTTTTGGTATTGATCGAGTCTACCGCCACGGTGCGATCTCCTTGCGAATCCGCTCGACAGTCGCCGGCGCGATTTCCCGATTGTTGAGGATGCGGTCTTCAATTGGATAGAGCGCGCGGATTGCCTTCAGAGCGTCGAAGGCGCGGCCCGATGCAACCATGCCATCGATGCGCTTGAGTTCCGCCAGCATCTCATCGTCTGTGAAGCAGGTCAGCAGCATGGCCACCGACTTGCGGAACAGCGCCGCGACTGTTCCTTGCCGTCCGGATTGATGAGCATCATCTGGGCGATGAAGTAGAGCTGCCGAAGCGGCGTGGTCGCATCCTCCGGCTGAAGAACGTGGTTCTCCAGCAGGAACGTGACGTCATTGAGAAATTCCAGCGCGACCTTCCGATCAACGCGCAGAACCGCGCCGTTGATGAATATCCGCTCGCCGGATTTCAAAGAGATGCGAAGCGTACTTTTCATTTAAGTCCATCCCTGATGATGGTGGTCACTTCAATAATACCCTGGAAGTTGGTCGATTCTCGATTTCTGATCTTCTCGCATTCCTTGAGAATCCAGATTGCGATCGAGATCAAATCCGCTCGTAGTTCGTTGGCCAGCTCGTTGTCCGGATGTTTCAGATCCTCGACGAAGCGGATCCAGACACGCCGGGTATAGAACAATGCCTCAACCGTGGTGCGTGTATAGGCGTTCTCGTCGCGCGCTGCGACCAGAAGCTCGATAGAGCGATCCAGGGCCTGCCGTTCGCGATCCTTGGCGTTGGCAACGCCGTCCTCCATGATCTCGGCATATGAAAATTGGTACATTCATGTATCCTTCGTCACGAGCCTTCCTTTATTCATCAAAGGAAGTTGGCTAGGCTCAACTGCTGTATCTTCGCCGTTACTGTATATGCGGTCTCGAGAAGCGTCTTCATCGTGTTGAGGCGGGTTGCCGCCTCTTCCGGATCGACGTTTTCCATCGATCCGAGACTGGTCGTCAGAATATCTTTCTGCGCCTGCAACCTTTCCTCAGCCTTGGAGACACGTTCGGTATAGATACCGACCGAAGTCCGCTGCTGGTTGATGCTGTTCTCGCTGTTCATCGCCTTGTTGATGACGCTCGTGGTCCGCTTGGCCACGGCTGCACGGGCATCCTTGTCCATCCCGGTCTGCAGGTACTCCATCGAGATGATCGATGCGAAAGCGAAGTTACGCATGCCCTGGCTGTTGGCATTGGTCGAGCTTTCGACCACTTCCGTCGGGCTGATGCGGCTTTTCATGTTCTCGTCGCTCGCGTCCGAGAAGAAGGTCTTCCAGAAATCCTGTCCGACAACCGCCGCCGGATGCGGCGGGTTCGTCAGTGTGGAGGTGCCATTGAACTTGGATTCCAGCTTGTCCAGGAACCCGTCCATCTGGGCCGCCGTCATCTGTTCCTTGCTCGGAATCGCGTTATCCGAGAGGTACTGGGTAAGCTCGGCCGCGACTGCGGCCTTGGCCGGCGATCCCGGGGCGAAATAATCCTCCATCGGCTTCACGTCCGAGTTGATGCCGGCGAAGATATATTCGCCCTGCACCGCGGTGTTGGCGAAGTTCGTGAAGGCATCCAGCGCGTCGGACATGGCCAGGCGCGCCGTCGCCAGGCTCGTTTCGTCGGCCGAGCCCCCGAGCGTCAGGATCGCGCTCTGGATCTTCAGGCCCTGGTCGTTCATGCTCTTGAGCGAAAGTTCTGCGGTTTTAAGCCGCTGCGTCGCGAGCGCGGCAGTGGTGAGAAGCGAGTCCGTGCGGCTGATGTCGCGGGAAAGATCGATCGCGCGCGACGTATTGGCTCCGAGCGCGACGCCGAGGTCGGCGTGCTTCTGGCTCACGGCCTCCTGGTTGGCCTTCACCATCTCGCGCTGAACGTTCGAGATGGAGTTTCGCATCGTGGTCTGGATCGACAATGTGGAAATGAAGGAGGTCTTCATGATCACTCGCAATATCCAAAAGGGCTTTCATCATATCATCGACCGTCGACATAAGCTTGGCGCCGGCCTTGTAAGACTGCTCGATATCGAGAAGCAGTGACAGTTCCTCGTCGAGGCTGACACCCGTATTGCTTGAAAACGCTTCAAGACTGCGCGACAGCATCGCGGTCTTGGTCTCGTCAGCGGCGGTCGCCGTGCTGCGAAGCTCTTCGAGCCAACCCATGGAATCCGCAGAAAACGAAAGCACATCCGGCGCATCCGCGATTTCCGTGGACGAAGCGAAGCCCATCGGGCTCGTCAGGTTTTCATTGTACTTGTCGAGGAGGTCGGCATAGCTGCTACCGCCCGTGTTGACGACGTAGGTCGCGCCGTTGATGCCACCGTCGCGCACCTTGTCCGGGTACCTGCCGGCGGAACAACCACCGGATTGACAAAGATACTCGAGGCGAGGCCTGGAACGATCGTGCCTGCGGCGGGAATGGCCGTCTGCTGCACGCCGGCGCCGTTCTTGTAAGTGAAGAGACCGGTCATCGGGGTCAGCGCCCCGGTCGGTCCGGTTTCCGCAAACGAGGTGATCAGACCTCGCGCAATTTCGTCGAGCTGGCTCTGGAAGGTCGGCGCGATCTTATCGCGGACCTGCATATGCGCCTGGATCGAACCCTTGGCGGTGGTATTGCCCGAATCTCCGGCCTTGAGCGCCACTCCGTCGATAAAGACGCCATTGCCGGTCGTCGATGCATCGAAGGCGGTCGTCTGCTGGAACGTCACCTTGCGCGGCACCGCCTCGAACAGCGTGACGCCGTCCGACGTGTAAAGCACCATGTCGTTGCCGCCACGCGTATAAGAAGTGACGCCGACGATCTCGGAGATCTTCTTGACGAGGCCATCGCGCTCATCAAGAGAATCGTTCGGATCCGTACCGCTCGAAACCGCGTTCTTGACCTGGTTATTGACGGTCTCGAACTTCGCAAGCAGCGCGTTCAGATCAGAGACATTCTGCTTGATCTGATCGTCCGCGTCCTTGCGGATCTGCTGAAGCTTGTTGGAAGCAATATTGAGGCCGTTCGCAACGTCCCGCGCGCTCGAAATGAAGGAAATGCCGATGCCGGTATCGTTCGCCTTTCCGGCGAAAGCATCGAGGTTGTTGCGGAAGGCTGCGATCAGTTTGGCGGGGAGAGCTCGTTGTCGTTCCCCCCATCAGGTTCTTGATCTCCTGGAGGCCGTCCAGCACCGTTCGCTGACCGCTTGCTATCGACGAACTTGCGATCGTCTGGCGCAGGAGCGGCTCGTTCTGCGAACGTCCGATGTCGCCGATCATCGCCCCGTTGCCACCGGTCACGACCAATGCGGATCGGCGGCTGTAGTCGGGGTTCTGTGCATTAGCGATGTTCTTCGCCGTGACCGCCGACTGCGTGCCGGAGTTGGTGAAGATCGACTGTGCCGTAGACAATGCTGATGCGAGCGACATTTTTTACTAACCTCTTGAGACTTATTCTCTAGATCGTCCGTCCGATTATCTCTTCAGATTGATCAGGACGTCCATCAAGTCCGAACCGGTCTGGAAGACCTTCGAATTCGCCGTGTAGACACGCTGCGATTCGATCATTTCGGTGAGCTCGCTGGCGATATCGACGTTCGAGCTTTCAAGCGCGCCGGAGTAAATCTGGCCGAAGGCGCCGGCCTTCGGGAAGCCGATGGTGACGACGCCGGAGTCGTTGGTCGGCAGGAAGACGTTGCCGTTCTGCGGAAGCAGCTTGTCGACGCTCGGGACCGTTGCCAGTGCGACCTGGTAGATCGGGCGACGGCCACCGTCCTGGTAGACTGCGGTGACCACGCCGTCGCCGCCGATTTCGACGTCGGTGATCGGGCTCGGCGCGTTACCGTCGATGATACCCTTGCCCGGTGTGAAGGCGGCTGCAAACTGCGTCATGTCCGACAGGTCGATCTTGATCTGCTGCGACGGGGTCGCCCCGTCCGTCTTATCCGTGAACGTGATGGCCTTGTCGGAACCCGTCGGCGGCGGACCAGCGGCATATGTGCCAGCCGCAAGCTTGTTGGTGTTCGGATCGAATACCAGGTTGGCGGTCTGCTTGACGAGGTTAGCAGCAGGAACCGCCACGTAGGGGAAGCCCCGTTGGTGGACTGATCCTGGCGATAGACCGCGACTTCCCATGTATCAGGGCCAGTGCCGGTCTTCGTGTAATAGAAATCGTAGAGCACCTTGCTGCCGGCGTGGTCGTAAGCGGTCAGCGAGCTCTTGTTGGTGATGACGCTACCCGCGACGTTGTCGCTAGGACGAGTGCCGGCAGGCACTACGGCGGCACCCTTATCCAGGTTGGCCGGGAAGCTGCCGTTGGAGGACGGCGAAGATACCATCCCGAAGTCATTGATGTTGATTTCCTCGAGACCGTTGAAGCCGTTGACGACGGCGGCCGGCGGGTTCGAGCCGTAGGGATAACCCATCAGGTTGAAGCCGGCGGTGTTCTTGAGGAAGCCCGTCGCGTCCTTCACGAAAGCGCCGGCGCGGGTCAGGTAAGGCGTGCCGTTCGGATCGCTGACGATGAAGAAGCCTTCGCCCTGGATGGCGAGGTCCGTCGAGGACGTGGTGTACTGAATGCCACCCTGTTCGGCGATGCTGTAACGAACGTTGGTTTCGACACCGCCGGAAGAATAGGAGCCCTGAGTGGAGGGCAGAACCAGGGAGGAGAACGCAGTCGAGGCGCGCTTGTAACCGACGGTGCTGGAGTTGGCGATGTTGTCACCAACGGTACCGAGACGGTTTGCCTGAGCGTTCATGCCCGAGACGGCCGTTTTCATGGTGCCGAAAATACTCATAGGAAATCTCCTTTTTGTCTGATGGAGAGAGTAAGTGGCGGGCCTTGCGTGAAGCTGTCTGCTTACGTTCCCCGCCGAAAATATGCGGCAAGGCCCTCTTAAAAATCAGGTCCAGTCGATGCAATAACCAAGGAAACGCTTGGAATCGACCGGATCGAAGCCGAGCTTCTTGCGCAGCTTCTTGCGCAGCTTGCTGATGTGGCTTTCGACGACGTTCTCTTCGACTTCTTCGTCGAAGATGCCGTAGATCGCGTTGAAGATCTGGGTCTTGGAAACGCGACGACCGCGGTTGGAGACCAGGTATTCCAGGATGCGGCGCTCGCGGCGCGGCAGTGCGAAGACATCGCCGTCGATTTCCGGATCGCGACCGTCCGAGAAAACCCGGATCGAACCGATATCGGTGAAATTCGAGATCGCCTTCAGCCGGCGACGGATCGCGGCGGCACGCGCCAGGATCTCGCGGGGATGGACGGGCTTGCGCACCACGTCGTCAACGCCGCTGTCGAAGAAGGCAAGGGTCGCCTCCAGGGACGGCTGATCGCTGACTGCGATCACCGGTGCCATGGACCGGTCCCGGATGGCCCGCGGCAGTTCGAGCGCACGCTCGCCCTGACCGATCAGGAAGGCTTCGACCGCGGCAATATCCGAATCAGCCGCCGTACTCACCCATTCGCCAAATTCCTTTGGATCGAACCCCTGGGAAGGGATTCCTTCACGTCCAAAAAGAGATGTATATCCGTCTTTCACGAGCTCACGCTCATCAACCACTACGATCATTCGTCCGCCTCCGAATCACTTGTGGTGTTTCACTGCGTCTATGGGTACGAATCGGAGGAATCCGGCACAAGCTGTGTGAAGTTAACCAAACAAATTAATAGTTGATTAAGATCTGTACCGCGATTTGCACTAGATCTAGTGGGTGCGCCATTTTCGAACACAAATTTTCGGTGGAAAAATTAACGCATCGTAAAAGAAGACTTGCGTGGCCATTTTTGCCATAAACGCAAATCGCTGCAATTTTGCGATTCTTTATTTTAACGATTCAACCGGCGATTGCTCATCCGGCACAGAACCGGGAAGCGTTCGAAGTCCACTCTCCGTAGCCCGTCGCGACGAGATTACTGATCACTCGGCAGACATATTGCTTCTGGGCGGGATTGTTGTTTGGCCCTGCGTGGTATCTTGCTACCGCCATCGTCCACGTCTCATGTTTGTTGTGCAGGTTCTGGAGAAACTTCGCCGCGTATTCCACGTTGCGTTTCGGATCAAACATCTCCTCCGGAGACGAGAAATTTTCGCCGTGGAAATGGTGATTGATCTGCATGCAGCCGATGTCGATGAGCTTCATGCCCTGCCGTTTGGCGTCATAAAAGGTCGTCATCGCCGCCTGCTGCGAAGGCGGGAAGTAGGCCTTTCCCTCGACGTTCATGGCGTAGGCGCTGAGGCTGCCCTTGCGGCCGGTCTCGGTCAGGCCGACCGAATAAAGGATGCCTTCCGGTACGCCGTACTTCGCCGCGGCTGCCTGTATCTCTCGTTCGCAGACGCCGGAGCCGACGGGTGCACTGGTGGTCGGCACACTTGCCGGCGCTCTGACGGGCGTGCGGCGGGTCACCGCGGCCCTGCTGGGAGGTGCGGCGGGCGCAGCAGCGGTAGCGCTACCTTGCTGCGTTCCCCAACCTCCAGAACTGAAGAGCGACCCGGCGTCGGCGTCAAAGGTAGAGCTGACCAGGACGAGCGCCGCCAGGAGCGGTGCCTGCCACGTTGTCCGATGCCGCGTCATCTGCATTCCTCGTTCCCTGATCAGCGGTCTGGCTGCCACCGTTCTGCTGCTGGCCGCGACCGGCCGCCTGGCCCTGCCGCCCACCTTCAGCCATGGCCTGCTGGCCGGTCTGGCCGGCTTGCCCCTGCTGGCTGCTGGTACCGTCGGAATCCGCCGTCGGCGCGATGCTGATGGTTACCTGATCGACGGCAAAGCCCTGGGCGCGCAGCGCATCCAGAATGCCACCGCTGTCTTCGCTGAGCTGCCGATAGGCGGCCCGGGTCTCGACGGTCAGATGAACGTTGAGTTCCTCGCCGTGAAGCCGCAGCGTAGCCGTCACCGAACCGAGGTCGTGCGGGTTCATCTGCAGCTTCAGCGTATTCACCACGTTGCCGGTGCTGCTCTGGGCCGCCGCATTCGAAAGCGCCGAACTCGGGCTCATGGCGCTCGCCCATTCCGCATCACCCGACATCATGGCCGTGAGATTGGCTCCGTTCGAATTCGGCGCCAACCCGAGGAACCGGCGCGCGTCGAGCACGGTAACGTCCGCTGCGCCATTCGATCCCATTCGGGATTCCACGGTGCTGCGCTCGCCTCGACCGCCGACAGTCATATCGAGATGCTGGTCGCCGCGCGCATTGCTGAAACGGAAGACCCGGCCGCCGGGCACACTCGTGTCCGTGTCATCAGACGTCGAAAGCGGGTCACCTTCGGCCTCAGCCCGCCCACTGGCGTGCTTAGGATCCTTCACGGCAACGGCATCGACTTCGTGCCCGCTACCTTCCTGAGCTTTTCGTTTGTTCGGCTGCTGCCCTGCCGCGTTCTTCGACACCATCGCGCTGATCTCGCCGACGCTCGTTTCGCCGCTCAGGAGCGACAACATGTCGGTGATCTTGGCGTCGTCTGCGACCAGCATGGAGACATCGGGATCTTCGGCGCCTTCCGTTCCGGCCGCCGCGTTCTTCTTGGAGGAGCCAGCGCGCTTGCCTTGAACTTCGTCAGACTTCCGCGCAACAGCTTTCGCCGCCTCCAGGGCTTCGCGAAGCTTCTTCTCCGCAGGCGTCATCTGCTTTTCTTCGGACACCTTCGCTTCCTGCTTCGAGGCGCCAACGGATTTCTCCGTCTCCTCGGCGGGGCGGCGAAGAGATTCCGGCTTGATATCGATGATCGGCTTGTGCTTTCCGTGCCTCACGTCGCCAGCCATGCGTTCTTCTGCAGAGGACGGGCCTCCTTCTTCCGATACGTCGCCGGCGTGCTGCGAAGGCGTATCCCGGTTGAAACCGGACAATGCATCGGAGAAGCCGCCAGCGGAACCATCGGCGCCCTTGCGACCGGCAACACCCTGCTTCGTGGACGAAGCCGCGTCGGCTGCGCCAGTCTTACCACCACCAAGAATGTCAGTAATCATTTGGAAGCGTTCCCCTCCTCCAGCATTTCGTCGATAGCACTCAATTTCGAACGACCGCTATCGACGAATGTCTGGAAGGCCGGATCGAATTTGGCAGCGGTGCCGGCCATCGGACGTTCCGTGGCGGAGGCAGGCCCAGCGATCTCATTTCTGGGCAACGCGACGGGAGATCTCGCGTCTTCTGTATTGGTCACTTTGATAGCTTTATCTTGTGCGAGGCTGTCGATCGTCGGCCGGCTAACGACTTGCTCCGCCACCGTTTTTGCCGCTTCCCGCAAAGCACGGTCACGCGGTGAGAGCGTTTCCTCGGGAACCTCTGCGATCGCCTGCATGGCCGCCCCGATGTCCTTCGTCGGAATGTTGGCGAACCCGCCGTAAAGCCGCGCAAGCGCCTCGGGCGTGGGGCTTCCGGCGAGCGCTTCGGCCTTTGCGGAGGCCAGACGCGCAAGATCGTTCTTGCCGGCGATCGCAGCCGCGCGGGCGACACGCAGGAAAATCTCACGACGCCGGTCGGCGTCCATGAATTCCAGCGCTCCGTCGATATCGTCTTCCGTGATCTCGCCGAAATGGCCGACCACGAGCTGCACGAAGAAATCGGCGAACTGGCTGGCGTAAGGCGAATGGATGAAACGCCGCGCATATTTGCGCGAGTAGGATAGCCCCTGCTCCACCATATTAGCATCGACGGTGATCGCGACCGACCGGCGTAACGCAGCTTCCTCGATGATCGTGCCAGGCGCCGTCAACCGCGCCCAGTCGTAGAAAACCAGAGCGCCCTTCGGATCCTTGCCGACCATCACGTTTCCGCTGACCAGCGAAAGGTAGGGGCCGATCTTTTCGTCCCGATATTCCTTGGCCATTTCGCTCAGGCTTTTTTCGATCAGAGTTCCCCGGCCGCCGAGATACTTTCTCAGCGCATCGGCAACTCGGTTGTCGAAATTGCCTGCGACGTCGCGCGAGGCGAGGTATTCGAGCGTCGCGGGATTGCCGCCGCTCATGGCGTAGATCAAGGCTGCATCGACATTGCGGGGATCCTCGAAGATCGATGGGTCGGCCGTCCGCAGGCGCTGGTCGATCGTCCCCAGCATGAACCGCTGCATTTCGGCTGCCGAATGATCGCCAAGCACGACGGAATCCTGCACGAACTGCAGGGACCGAAGCATCGCATAGGGCGCTAGGTCCGCACGATCCTGAGCCGATGCCGCAGGCGCGAACGCGACCCCGAAAACGAGGCCCGTCGCGATCAGGGACTTTATGCCCACAGCCATCACTATCCCTCGTCCGCCTCAAGCAGGATTTCGATACGCCGGTTGGCCGCAGCGAGCGGGTCGGCAGGGACCTGGAGACGCCTGTCGGCGAAGCCGGAAACCTGTTTGATGCGGTCTTCCGTCAGGCCACCATGCACCAGCATGTAATAGGCGCTGTGAGCGCGGGACATGGAAAGACGCCAGTTGTCGTTCTCCGTGCCCTTGAACTGACGGCCGTCGGTGTGTCCGCGCAGCACGATGCTGCCCTTGCGATCCTTGAGGATTTGGCCGATCTTCTCCATTGCCAGCACCATTTCACGGCGCGGCACGGCCGAACCGACGTTGAACATCGGATCATTGGTCTGGTCGGAGATCGATACCAGCAGGCCGCCTTCCGCAGGCGTCACGACGAGGCCCTCCGCCAGCTTGCCGGCGACGCCGGAAATCTGCTGCTGGATTTCCTTCTTCAGTTCGTCGGCGGCCTTCTGCTCGGCCTGTTGTTCCGCTTTCGCGCCATCTTCCGGCTTCTGCCCGTTGAGGTTGGCCGGCTTTGCGGCCTGGGCGCCCGAGGGCGTCGATGGCTTGTCGAGCTGTGTCGGATCGGGACGCGGGATCGGGATGGCGACGGCCATCTGGGTCTGCTGTACCTGTGTCTTGGCTTCCGTGGATTGCGGCACCTGCTGATATTGCGGCGCCTGTCCCATCTGGGCGAGCGGATCGTCGCTTGCCGTGGCCTTGACGGCCTTTTCTGGTCCGTCGGCGCGCGTCATCTGCATCTGCTTGGTCCAGAAATCCGGATCGAAAGGATCCCGATATGCCTGGCCGCCGTCGGCGCCAGTCGCCGGGCCCGATCACTGGCACCGCCCTCGCCCTTGGCGCTGACGTTTGCCTGCTGGCCAACTTGCTGGGCGATTTCGGCAAGAACGGAGTAGGGGTTTTCGAAGAAATCCGCTTCGGAATAATTGGGTTCGTCGCCTGACGTCGAGGTCATGTCCTCGCCTGTCGCCGCCGCGGAGCCCTGAACGTTGCCCTCGGCCTTGACCTTCGATTTTTCTCCGTTTTCCTGGCCTTCGGCTGCATCCACCGGCTTTTCCAGGCCCTTCGAGGCCGGCGTCTCGTCGGACAGCTTGATCGGATTGAAATAGCTCGCCATCGTGGCCTTCGTTTCCTCGTTGGCGGCGTTGACCAGCCACATGACGAGGAAGAACGCCATCATGGCAGTCATGAAGTCGGCATAGGCAATCTTCCAGGCGCCGCCATGGGCGCCGTCGTCGTGTCCGCCGCCATGTCGCTTGACAATGACGACCTCGTTCTTGCCGTGGTGATGGTTTTCGCCTTCGCTCATCCCAATACCTTCTTCAGACTCGCCAACCATGCCGACATGCGGGTCACAAGGGCGGTCTCGCCGATGTCGACTGCAATATCGAGGTCAGGCGCTTCGATATGGCGCAGGAGCGGGGTAGGCTCTCCAAGTGCCGTTTTCAGTTTTTCGAACAGATGCACAGGTCCGCGGACCGTCAACGTTCCGAGATCGCCCTCGAGCATGGCGCTTCGGATGATGTCCGCCATGTCGGATATCGCCTTGGCGACCAGCGCTTCATCGATGAGAGGCGACAGGATCCTTGCCGTCTGGTCGCTGACCGCCTGGGCCGTCAGTGCGGCGATGTCCTGAAGACCGGTCGCGATCGTCGCAGCTGTTTCGGTTTCATACTTTTCGCGCAACGCCGCGATCTCTTCCGCATGCGCGGCCAAAAGCGCCTGCCGTTCTTCGTCGAAGCGCTGCTGAAGCTCCTCGGTCGCCGCGTCATGGCCCTTCGCATAAGCCTCCGCGCGCTCGGCTTCGATATCGACAGGCTCCTCGACCATCATGGGAAGTGCCAGATCGTCTTCGAGCCCATCGCCGAAGCCATCGGCCGACATCGCCAGCGGCAGTGTCTGCGGCTCGCTGAAATCCTTCAGGTAATAGGCGAGCGAAGCACTCATCGTGCGTCCCCCTGCCCTGCCGTCGCCTTTCGCGCAAGGCTCGTCATGAGCCTTCCGAAAGTGCAAATCGTCACCGCTGCAATCATCGTATCATCCCGACAAGGTTGCCATTCGTTTGCCCTCGGCGACACAAGACACTTCGCCGGACTTTAGCGGAACGGTAGGAAGTTAAACTTGCGCGAGGATGAAGATACCGCACGCCTCGAACCCGCGGACAGGTCCGAATGAGTTTCATGCGGCGACGGAGCGACCGGCGCCGCGTAATCTTAACCCTGGCGGAACAACTGCAGGATGTTCTCGGCGTTGGTATTGGCGATCTGGAGCGACTGGATGCCAAGCTGCTGCTGGGTCTGCAATGCTTTCAGACGGGTCGATTCTTCGTTCATATCCGCATCGACCAGTCGGCCGACGCCCTTGTCGATCACGTCGGTCAGCGACGCCACGAAGCTTTCCTGCAGGTCGATGCGCTTCTGGATCGAACCGAGGCTCGACGCAGCGCTGGTCATCGCCAGCAGCTGCTTGTCGAGGAAACGTTCCATCATATCAAGCACGGCTTCGTTGTTGGGCGCAGATCCCGCGACCATAGTGTTCATCTTCACGGCAAGGTCAGCCAGCTTGTTGATATCGACAGTCGTGACGGACATCCCAAGTTTTCGATTATTGAGATTGTTCGCGGCTGTCACAACAAAGTAGTATTTTGTCGTGCCGTCGTCGTGCGCAGGGGCGGTTACCGCAGGCGCGGTCGCCGGATCGGTCGTCGTCACGGGAGCCCATTTGCCTTCCGCGACCTTGAGATAGGAATTACCGCCGACTGTGTAGATGCTCGTATCGATTGTGTTCGTATCGGCGCCCAGCGCCGTCAACTGGCTTTCCGTCAGGAACGAAACGGCGTAGGACGCGTTCGTCGCACCCATCGTGCCGTTACTGGTGGTCATGTTGACGGCGACTTCGCTTTCCGCGACGAACTTGACGGACGAATCCAATATTCCGACATTGCCGCCGTTGAGGTCGAAAAGGACGGTCTTGGAATCGAGCGTATAGTCGACGGTCTTGACCGCGACTTCGCCGGAGGCGGTGCGGGTGAATGATGCGACAACCTGCTTGACGACCGGCTTTTCCTGGGCGTTGGTGCCGCCATCGCTGACATAATCCTGAAGCCAGTTTTCGCCGGAGAAGGTCGCGGAATCCGAGATGCTTCTAAGTTGCTCCTGGAGCTGGGCGATTTCTTCCTGGATCTTGCCGCGGTTGGAGCCGACGCCATAGGCTGCGACGATCTTGGACTTGATCTCGACGACGGTGTCGATGGCGCTTTCCATCGCCGTGTAGGCGGTATCGACCTTTGCCGCGCCGAGGCCAAGCGCATCCTGGATCGTCGAGAGGGCATGATTGTCGGAACGCATCGTGGTTGCAATCGACCAGTAGGCGGCATTATCCGCGGCTGTCTGGACACGCATGCCCGAGGAAACCCGCGCCTGGGTCACTTCCATGTTGCGGTCGATCGAACGCAACGTTTGCAGGGCAGCCATAGCGGCGGGATTGGTCAGGATACTGGTCATCGGCCGTGCCTCGGTCAAAGGGTCTGGAAATCCGGAGTATTTTCACCGGAAACGACGAGAGGCATCATGCGTACCGCTACTCAGCATCACAGATGCGCGCGGTCTGTCGTTCTTAACAAATCGTTAATTCGACAGTTATCAAAGCCGGTTGAGGATTGGCAAGACGTTAATGAAGTCTTAACGCCCTGATCCGACATCCGTGCAGGTTTCGCGCAAGCCACGCCCAAACGCGAAAAACCGCGCCCCTTTCGGGACGCGGTCTTCTCTCGGAATATTTGCTATCACGTCAGCAGAGCGGGACGAAACCGCTCCTAGCCTAGAGCGCCGCCTACTGACGGAAGAGCGACAGAATATTCTCGGAACTGGTGTTGGCGATCGAGAGCGACTGGATCGCGAGTTGCTGCTGGGTCTGGAGTGCCTTGAGCTTGGTCGATTCCTCGCTCATGTCCGCATCCACCAGTCGGCCGATGCCGCTGTCGATGGAGTCGGTGAGCTTGGAGACGAAGTCTTCCTGCATGTCGATGCGCTTGGAGATCGACCCGAGTTTCGCCGTTGCGCTGATGAGCTTTTCGAGTGGCCATCGACAAAGGAGTTGAGGGCGGCCATCAGGTCTGCATCGTTGGCCTTGGTTCCCATGCCGAGATAACTGGTACCATTCGAATTGCGATAGTCATCGAGCTTGGTAATATTCAGTTCCGAGATGGAGATGTTGGAGGCGTATTTGATGCCGGCCGTGGCCGTTGCGCCAGCCGAGAAGTCGTACCCCTTGGTGGTGTAGATCGCATCGATGTAGGCGCCACCGATCTTGATGAGGTAAGTTCCGCTGGTACCGGACGTATAGATGCCGTTGGTGTCGCCCTTCATGTAGACGCCGCCGCCAACATCCTTCCAGATCGCATCCGTTGCATAGATGGCAGCCGTGTTGACCTTGCCGAAGTATTCCTTGTGGTTGGTCGTGCCATCATCGTATTCGATTGCGCGGAAACCATTGTAGGAATTGCCATCGAGCAGGCCGCCGTGACCGCCGCTCAAGTCGAACAGAACGTTCTGTTCGTTCAGGACAACATCTACCGACTTGACCGCGACATTGCCGTCGGGATCGCGGATGAACGAGCTTACAACCTGCTTGACGACCGGGTTGGCCGCGTAGATCAGGCCGGTGGTGGCGTTGGAGGCGCCGCCGACTTCGGCCTGCAGCCAGTTTTCGCCGGAGAACGAGGCGGACGAGGTGATGCTCTTCAGCTGATCCTGAAGCTGGGAGATTTCCGCCTGGATCTTCGCCTTGTCGGCGCCGGCCTCAGAGGCGGTAACGAGCTTGTTTTTGATTTCCTTGACGACGTCGACAATGCTTTCCATCGCGGAATAGGCGGTATCGACCTTCGCGGCGCCGAGACCGAGGGCGTCCTGGACGGCGGAGAGTGCGCCATTGTCGGAACGCATGGTGGTCGCGATCGACCAGTAGGCAGCGTTGTCCGAAGCGGTACCGACGCGCAGGCCGGAGGAAACGCGACTCTGCGTGGTCTGCATCTGGGTATCGATGCCGCGGAGAGTCTGGAGTGCAGACATAGCTGCGATATTGGTAAGAATGCTGGTCATTTGATTGCCCCTTGATTGGCTAGATGGAAGGGACATTTCCGGGATTGCACCGGTGAACGTTGGCTTGGCCTGATGCCTGTTAACCTTTTCTTCGTCTTGGTTAACCCATCGTTTCGATGAGCTCATTTAGGGTGGAAATAGTTAACAAAGGTTAAACGGCATTTACGAAAGTTAACAAAAACTACCGGCCGCGGAAAAAACCTCCAGACACGAAAAAGCCGCGCCCGGTGAGGGCGCGGCTTCTTGAGGTGATATCTGGGCGTCTTACTAGCGGAAGAGCGTCAGGATGTTCTGCGAGTCGGAGTTTGCAATCGAGAGCGACTGGATCGCCAGCTGCTGCTGGGTCTGCAGTGCCTTGAGCCTGGTCGATTCTTCGTTCATGTCCGCATCCACCAGTCGGCCGACACCCTTGTCGATCGAGTCGGTAAGCTTCGACACGAAGTCCGTCTGCAATTCGAGACGCTTCGATACGGCGCCGAGCTTGGCAGCCGCACTGCTCATCGATTCCAGCTGGCCATCGACGAACGAGGTCAGTGCCGCCATGATGTCCTCATCACTGGCTCTGGTACCCAGACCCAGATAGCTGACGCCGCTGGAGTCGCGGTAGTCTTCGAGGCGAGTAATATCGAGGTCGGAAACCGAGACGTCCGTCCCGTACTTGATGCCGCCGGTTGCCGTCGCACCAGCCGAGAAGTCGTAACCCTTGGTGGTGTAGATCGCGTCGATGTAAGCGCCGCCGACCTTGATCATGTAGGTGCCGTTGGAGCCCGAAGAGTAGACGCCGTTGGTATCGCCGCGCATGAACACGCCGCCGCCAATGTCCTTCCAGACAGAGTTGGTCGCATAATACGAGGACGTGTTGATCTTGCCGAAGTATTCCTTGTGGTTCGTCGTGCCGTCGTCGAAGTTGATGGCGCGGAAACCGTTGAGGGCGTTGCTGTCGAGAAGACCGCCGTGACCGCCGCTCAGGTCGAACAGGACGTTCTGTTCGTCGAGGATCACGTTAATGGTCTTGACCGAGACGTTGCCGTCGCTGTCGCGAACGAACGAGCCGACGAGCTGCTTGGTGATCTCGCTGGAGCCGTAGATGATGCCGGTGGTGGCGCTCTGCGAGCCGCCGATTTCGGCCTGCAGCCAGTTTTCGCCGGAGAACGAAGCGGAAGAAGCGATGCTCTTCAGCTGGCTCTGCAGCTGGGTGATTTCTTCCTGGACCTTCGACTTGTCGGCGCCCGGTTCGGAAGCTGCAACCAGCTTGTTCTTGATTTCCTTGACGACGTCGATGGCCGATTCCATGGCGGAATAGGCGGTATCAACCTTGGCGGCGCCGAGGCCGAGGGCGTCCTGGACTGCGGAGAGTGCGCCGTTGTCGGAACGCATGGTGGTCGCGATCGACCAGTAAGCCGCGTTGTCGGAAGCGGTGCCGACGCGCAGACCGGAGGAAACGCGGCTCTGGGTGGATTCCATATCGGTCGCGAGACCGCGCAGCGTCTGGAGTGCAGACATGGCTGCAATGTTGGTAAGAATACTTGTCATTTTAGGTGCCCCTTGAGTGGCTGATTACGAAAAGGGACATTCCGGATTTCACCGGGAACGGCGGACAGCATCATGCTTGTTAACCAATTAATTTTCTTGGTTAACTCACCGTTTCGATGCTCCTAGGTAAACCCAATATGGTTAATGAAGATTGAAGCAGATTAGGAAAATGAAAAAAGCCGCGTCCGAATTCGGACGCGGCCCTTTCGGGTCCGTGGCGCGGTCAGCCTCCGCGCCATTTCCCTATTTCGATTAACGGAACAGCGACAGGATGTTCTGCGAGTCGGAGTTTGCAATCGAGAGCGACTGGATCGCCAGCTGCTGCTGGGTCTGCAGTGCCTTGAGCTTGGTCGACTCCTCGTTCATGTCCGCATCCACCAGTCGGCCGACACCCTTGTCGAAGGAATCCGTCAGCTTGGAGATGAAGTCCGACTGCAGATCAAGACGCTTCGATACGGCGCCCAGCTTGGAGGCCGCGCTGTTCATCGCTTCCAGCTGACCGTCGACGAACGACGTCAGTGCAGCCATGAGGTCTTCATCACTGGCCTTCGTACCGAGGCCGAGATAGCTGACACCGCTGGAGTCGCGGTAGTCTTTGAGCTTGGTGATGTCGAGATCGGAAACCGAGATGTCCGTTCCGTACTTGATGCCGGCGGTTGCCGTCGCACCAGCCGAGAAGTCGTAGCCCTTGGTGGTGTAGACCGCGTCGATGTAAGCGCCGCCGACCTTGATCATGTAGGTGCCGTTGGAGCCCGAAGAGAAGACGCCGTTGGTGTCGCCCTTCATGAACACGCCGCCGCCAATGTCCTTCCACTGGGCAGTGGTGGAGTAGATCGCCGAAGTGTTGATCTTGCCGAAGTATTCCTTGTGGTTCGTCGTGCCGTCGTCGAAGCTGATGGCGCGGAAACCGTTGAGGGCGTTGCTGTCGAGGAGACCGCCATGGCCGCCGCTCAAGTCGAACAGGACGTTCTGTTCGTCGAGGACGACGTTGATCGTCTTGACAGCTACATTGCCGTCGCTGTCACGGATGAACGAACCGACGAGCCTGCTTGGTGATCTCACTGCCGGCCTGGATGATGCCGGTCGTGGCATTCTGAGTGCCGCCGATTTCGGCCTGCAGCCAGTTTTCACCGGAGAACGAGGCGGAGGACGCGATGCTCTTCAGCTGGCTCTGCAGCTGGGTGATTTCTTCCTGGACCTTGGACTTGTCGGCGCCCGGTTCGGAAGCTGCAACCAGCTTGTTCTTGATTTCCTTGACGACGTCGATGGACGATTCCATGGCGGAATAGGCAGTATCGACCTTGGCAGCGCCGAGGCCGAGAGCATCCTGAACGGTCGAGAGAGCTCCCTTGTCCGAACGCATGGTGGTCGCGATCGACCAGTATGCGGCGTTGTCGGAAGCAGAGCCGACGCGCAGACCGGAGGAAACACGGCTCTGCGTCGATTCCATCTCGCTGCCGATGCCGCGCAGCGTCTGGAGTGCAGACATGGCTGCAATGTTGGTAAGAATGCTAGTCATATTGATTGCCCCTTGAATGGCTTATTGTAGGAAGGGACATTCCGGACTACACCGGGAAACGCGGTCAGCTTCATGCTTGTTAACCAGTTAATTTCTTTGGTTAACTCACCGTTTCGATGCTCCTAGATAACCGTAATATGATTAAGGAACATTGAAGTGCGGCGTAAAATAAAAAGGCCGCGTCCGAATTCGGACGCGGCCCTTTTGAGGTCAATGGCGCGGTCAACCTCCGCGCCATTTCCCCTATTTCGATTAACGGAACAGCGACAGGATGTTCTGCGAGTCGGAGTTTGCAATCGAGAGCGACTGGATCGCCAGCTGCTGCTGGGTCTGCAGTGCCTTGAGCTTGGTCGACTCCTCGTTCATGTCCGCATCCACCAGTCGGCCGACGCCCTTGTCGATCGAGTCGGTGAGCTTCGACACGAAGTCGGACTGCATATCGATGCGCTTCGATACGGCACCGAGCTTGGCAGCCGCACTGCCCATCGCTTCCAGCTGGCCATCGACGAACGAGGTCAGTGCAGCCATGAGGTCTTCATCGCTGGCTTTGGTACCCAGACCCAGATAGCTGACGCCGCTGGAGTCGCGGTAGTCTTCGAGCTTGGTGATGTCGAGGTCGGAAACCGAAATGTCAGCGCCATACTTGATGCCGGCGGTTGCCGTCGCACCAGCCGAGAAGTCGTAGCCCTTGGTGGTGTAGACCGCGTCGATGTAAGCGCCGCCGACCTTGATCATGTAGGTGCCGTTGGAGCCCGAAGAGTAGACGCCGTTGGTGTCGCCCTTCATGAACACGCCGCCGCCGATGTCCTTCCACTGGGCAGTGGTGGAGTAGATCGCCGAAGTGTTGATCTTGCCGAAGTATTCCTTGTGGTTGGTCGTGCCGTCGTCGAAGTTGATGGCGCGGAAACCGTTGAGGGCGTTCTGGTCGAGAAGACCGCCGCGGCCACCGCTCAGGTCGAACAGGACGTTGGTTTCGTCGAGGACGACGTTGACGGTCTTGACCGAGACATTACCGTCGCTGTCGCGAACAAACGAACCGACGAGCTGCTTGGTGATCTCGGTGCCGGCCTGGATGATGCCGGTGGTGGCGTTCTGAGTGCCGCCGACTTCGGCCTGCAGCCAGTTTTCACCGGAGAACGAAGCGGAGGAAGCGATGCTCTTCAGCTGGCTCTGCAGCTGGGTGATTTCTTCCTGGACCTTGGACTTGTCGGCGCCCGGTTCGGAAGCTGCAACCAGCTTGTTCTTGATTTCGGTGACGACGTCGATGGCCGATTCCATGGCGGAATAGGCAGTATCGACCTTGGCAGCGCCGAGGCCGAGAGCGTCCTGAACGGTCGAAAGCGAACCCTTGTCGGAACGCATGGTGGTCGCGATCGACCAGTAAGCGGCGTTGTCGGAAGCAGAGCCGACGCGCAGACCGGAAGAAACGCGGCTCTGCGTCGATTCCATGTCGTTGCTGATGCCGCGCAGCGTCTGGAGCGCGGCCATCGCCGACACGTTGGTGAGAATGCTAGCCATAGTTGATTGTCCCTTTGAACTAAATACTTGGAGGGGGACATACCGGACTGTATATTTTACCGGCACTTCGGTCCGGCATCATGCCAACTCGGTCTCTTCGATCTGAAGCAGTACCAAACCCGTCGTGTGAGGCAAATCTCGCAGCAATTCCTTGCTAAGTTCTTTAAACAGCACGAGGACCGGGAAGGCGTTCGGCCAGCATAATTAACGGAAGGTGTACGAAGCGCCGCTCCAGCGAGGTCGGCTTCATGCAAGCTTGGCTTGCCACGATGCGCGGTGAAGCCGATTTGCCGGGACGCCGGCACAACTTTACTGGAGCGGGAAGCCTTGAAACCCCTGAAGATACAACGGCAATACGTCGCAGCGCAGAACCACTTCGACAAAAAGAATATCACGATGTATTGGGCATCCTGAACAAGCTGCTGGATGTTCACAAGGATCCGAGGCACTACGCACTCCTGGGCGCAACATTGTTGAAGCTCAAAATGAAGACCGAGGCTGCCCAGGCGTTCCAGCTTGCAGGGGTATGGAATCTCCCCACAAGATCAAATACCTGCGCGAAGCCATGCGGATTCACTTCTCCAATAACGACGACATCAACGTCCTTCGCCTGGGGGCGCGCATCCTCAAGGAAGCGATTGCAGATCCGGACATGGCCGTTCTGATGTCCGGCGCTCTGATGCGCCAGGAACTGGAGGGCGCCGAAGCCTTCCGCAACACGCTTGCGAAAAGTGACGAGCCGACGCACCGCCAGCTCGCAGCCCGCTCGATCCGACTCCAGGATCGAAGCGATGAGGAGAACAAGTGCATTCTCGAAATCTTCGAGAAAGATCCCGAAGATCGGATCGTGCGCAACTTCTACCTCTCGGCGATGCGGGACGCCCTCGATTACGATATCATCCGCAAATACGAGCCTATCCAGTTCGAGGAAATCGCCAGGGGCGAGTTCGAAGCGATCGCCGACGAGGTATCACTCTTCAATCTGCGCTGGTGCGACGACGAAAAGACGAATGCTATTGCAGGCGCCAGAATGGGCGAACGGAAGCCCAAGAACGCCGCCTCGAAAAGGCATAGCATGCCGCACAAGTGGGGCAGCAAACTGCGCATAGGCTATCTTTCGGCCGACCTTTGGACGGAACACGCCGTGATGAAGGCGTTGCGCGGCATCTTGGAATCACACGACAAGAGCCGTTTCGACATCACGCTCTTCTGCAACGCTCCTGCCGAGCGGCTGCGCAACGACAACAACGCCATCCGCGAAGAATGGGGTCGGGTCGTCCGAATCCGCGGCATGACCGACGATGAGGCGGCTGAAGCCATCAAGGCCGAAAATATCGACATCCTGGTCGATCTGCAGGGGCACACCGCGGAAAACCGGGTATTCGTGATGAACCGGCAGACCGCGCCCGTGCACGCGACCTGGCTCGGCTATCCGGGCACGGTGGTCAACGTCGATATCGACTACCTCATCGCCGACAGCACGGTGGTGCCGGAAAGCTCCTTCCCGAACTATTACGAGAAGGTTGTGTGGATGCCCGAGACGTTCTTCCCGAACGAAGCGGTCCACCGCCCGATGCCTCAGCCCATCGATCGGGCGCTCTGCGACATGCCTCAGGACGCCTTCATCTTCTCGTGCTTCCACAGCCACTGGAAATTCACGCCCGCGACGATCGACCTCTGGGTACGCGTTCTGAAGGAAACGCCGGAGAGCTATCTGTTCCTGATCTGCCGTGAACGGTTTGGCGCACGAAAGAACCTGATCAAGGCTTTCGTGGAAGCGGGAATACCCGAAAGCCGGCTCATGTTCGGCGATCGTGTCAACAATTATGCGGCCTATATCAACCGAATCGGACTGACCGACCTCGGCCTCGATACCTATCCGTATAACGGCCACACGACGACCTCCGAAAAGCTCTGGGCCGGGCTTCCGATGCTGACCCACAAGGGCAAGAATTTCGCATCGCGAGTGAGCGAAAGCCTACTCAATGCGCTTGGCCTGCCGGAACTGGTCACCGAAGATCAGGACGATTTCGTTCGCCGCGCGGTTCACTACTACAACAACCGCGAGGAGCCAAAGAGGTCCGGAAACGGCTCGAGGCAAACCGCTTCACTCATCCGCTGTTCGATGCCGAACGTTATACCCGGCATCTCGAAACCGCCTACACGATGATGGCCGAGAAGGCCAAGGCCAAGATCAAGCCGGACCACTTCAGCGTACCGGCTCTCCCTCCACGGGAAGGCCCTTTCAGTTCGCGCACGAACTGAAATCCGAACAGAAACGGCGGGAGAGTTCCCGCCGTTTCCATTTCGGCAGGGCTCTTTAGTTGAAGGAACGAACCAGACTGCCGACCAGCAGATTCCAGCCGTCGATCAGGACGAAGAACAGGATCTTGAACGGCAGCGAGATGGATGTCGGCGGCAGCATCATCATGCCCATCGCCATGGTGATGGCAGCGACGATCATGTCGATGACCAGGAAGGGCAGGATGATCAGAAAACCGATTTCGAAACCGCGCCTTATTTCCGAGAGCATGAAGGCAGGGATCAAAACGCGATAGTCGATTGCCTGCGGC
Organism: Neorhizobium sp. EC2-8; assembly: GCA_045291535.1. Taxonomy (GTDB): domain Bacteria; phylum Pseudomonadota; class Alphaproteobacteria; order Rhizobiales; family Rhizobiaceae; genus Neorhizobium. Next base: position 2,478,029 of record CP147996.1, read on the forward strand.
GTGCCGACCGACTGTTTTCGCTCCCGGGCAATTTCGACGAAGAGTTGCAGATCCTTGTCGCGCGTATTGGCCGACATGAAAACCCGGAACGGTTCTGCGATCCGTTGAACCGCTTCAGCCTCCGTGAGCCGGTTCTGAAGGAGCGGTTGGACGCCCTCGTTCCAGGCCCTGTCGAAGGTGGGCGACATGACATAAAACGTCATGAACAGGGCCATCGAAACCATGATCATGTTCGACGGCGCGGTCGATAAGCCCATGCCGGATCGCAGGATCGAGAAGGCGATTACGAACCGTGGAAAGCTCGTGACCATGATCAGGATGCCGGGAGCGACGGAGAGAACCGTCAACAGCCCGAAGGTTCTGATGATCCACGCGGCGGCGGACCCATCGACCGGCAGATTGAGAAGATCCGCGGGCGATTGCTGGGCGAGCGCGAGCCCGGGTGCCGCCATCAGAGCGACGAACAGGTAGATCAGCCGAATCATGCGATCACGAAGGTCCTTTGCGTCACCTTCGATAGTCACCCTGACCAAGGCAGGTCAACACCTGCGAGCTGCGTCCGGGAGCCTCGTACACAGAAACCCGCTCCAGCCTTGCCAAACCACAATGCCCGGGTTGCCGGCGTGATCTTCATTCAGCTTGGCGCAAGTCTGGTTGAATAGCCTCAACTCAGGAATAGCTAATGGACGTACAGAGCTTGGAAAAGCTCCGCGCTGGCTCTGACGTCGATCGGTAGCGCCTCGGAACATCTGCCGCTGAGCGCCACTTGCTTGCGGCGAGCCCGCTGCGTTTTCCGAGCAAATCAGGTCGAGGAAATTCGGTGTCTTCCATCAAACTCAGCATATGCATCCCTACCTACAACCGTGAGAAACACCTGCACGATTGCCTAGAGCGGTGCCATAACGATTTCCGCTTCGATTTTCCGTATGAAATCGTGATTTCCGACAACGCCTCCACGGACAATACCGCCGCGGTCGCCAAGGAATTCATCGAGCGGGGAATGCCCATCCGCTACGTCCGGGGCGCGGAAAATGTCGGGATGATCCCCAACATGAACAGCGCCCTGCGGCTTGGACGCGGCGATTACATCCTCTACCTCGCCGACGACGACCGGTTGATCGCGAAGGAAGTCGCCAATATCGTCACTTACCTCGACGAGAATCCAAATATCACGGTCTGCCATGCGCCATGGGTGATGTATGATGGCATCAACGAGGTAGAGGGCGGCCAGTTCTACACGGTCAACGAGGACAAGATCTTCCCTGAGAAGAGCTTCGCCGAAGTTTTCAACTATATGTTCAGGGGTCACATCTTCCCCGAAATCGGGATCTACCGCAGTAGCGCTTTCCGGGCCTCGTGGGTTCCGAGGGACATCTGCTTTTATCCCTTCCCGATGCTCGCCCACTTCCTGGACCAGGGCGACATCGTTTTCCGCAAGACGCCCTTCTATCGCCAGGTCATCGCCTCCGGCGTTGAACGAGATCGCGTTCAAGGGGTGCTCAGATCGCGGCTACGGGATGGGACCAGTATCGCGGCGGCCTGGAATACTTCCTCTATTTCGCATCCAAACGCGGCAAGGTCGGCACCTCGCCCGACGAACGCGCGACGCAGGAGCATCTCTGCAGAAACTTCACGCTGCAGCGGATGGCCGTCTCGATGCGACTACTCGTCGGCATGCGCGAATACGTAAAGGCATACGAAGTCTATACGAGAATGGTCTTCGGAGGATTTGACGAGCATCCGGAAGTCATGTCCTTTAAGGAAGGCGGATTGCTTGCAACGGCGCTGCAGACCCTTTCCTGGCAGTTGGGGGTAACTGCAGGCATCGAGAACCTCGTCATCTCCGGATATCCGGACATCGTAACCCTCAAGGAACGACTCCAAAGGGTAAAGTTGCCTTCGCGACTGGAGATCATCGACGAGCCGGTGGAACCTACACCCGCGCAACTCGAGAATACGGCGATCCTGGTACACTTGCCGGAAGAGCGCACCCGTTTCGTGGAAATGGGTTATTTGCCGAACCTCGTGTTCGCCCAGGACGACCTGATCAAGACCATTTTGCTTTAGCGCATGAAGGCGTTTAGCCGATCGCCAGAGAAGCCTATTCGCATGGTTGCTGGCGGTCGTCGTTCAATGGATAAGCCGTCAGTTACGGAGAGACGGAATTGAAAGCTGTAATTCTCGCCGGTGGGTTGGGAACCCGCATCTCCGAGGAGACGCATCTCAAGCCCAAGCCGATGATCGAAATCGGCGGACGGCCGATCCTGTGGCACATCATGAAACTCTACTCCGCCCATGGCGTGAACGAGTTCATCATCTGCTGCGGATACAAGGGCTACGTCATCAAGGAGTATTTCGCGAACTATTTCCTGCACATGTCGGACGTCACCTTCGACATGGCCTATAACGAAAAGCAGGTCCATCGCCGCAGCGCCGAGCCCTGGAAAGTCACGCTGATCGATACCGGCGAAGCGACGATGACAGGCGGTCGCCTGAAGCGCGTCTCCGAATATCTGCGCAACGAGGAGAGCTTCTGCTTCACCTATGGCGACGGCTTGAGCGACGTGAACATCACCGAGCTCGTCAAGTTCCATCGTTCGCACGGCAGGAATGCGACGGTTACCGCGGTGCATCCGCCGGGCCGTTACGGTGCGCTCGAACGCTCCGGCAACCAGGTCACCGGCTTCGTCGAAAAGCCGCGCGGCGATGGCGGCATGATCAATGGCGGTTTCTTCGTGCTTTCGCCGAAATGCATCGACCTCATCGAGGGCGACAACATTCCGTGGGAGTCCGCGCCGATGGCAAATCTCGCCACCATGGGCGAGTTGATGGCCTACGAACATGAAGGCTTCTGGCAGCCGATGGATACGCTGCGCGAGAAGAATCTGCTCGAAGACCTCTGGGCCTCCGGAAAAGCGCCGTGGAAAATCTGGCCGTGAGTGGGGAGCACGTCCGGACCGCAATTTCTGGGCGGGCAAACGCGTTCTTCTGACAGGGCATACGGGCTTCAAGGGGCATGGCTTTCGATCTGGCTCGGGCGTCTTGGCGCCGAAGTTACCGGTATCGCTTTGCCGCCCGAGACGCAGCCCAGCCTTTTTGAACTTGCCCGGCCAGATCTGAAGGAAAGTCATTTCCAGGATATTCGCGATGCGGCCAGGCTTGCCGAGTGGGTGCAAGCCGCCTCCCTGATATCGTGATGCATCTCGGTGCGCAGGCCCTTGTGCGCCCGAGCTATCAGGATCCGCTCGGCACGTTCGCGACCAACGTGCTCGGCACGGCCAACCTGCTTGAGGCAGTGCGTTCGGTTCCATCGACGCGCGTGGTCGTCGCGATCACCACCGATAAGGTCTACCGCAACCTCGAACATGCCTTCCCCTACCGGGAGACGGATCATCTCGGCGGGCACGACCCCTACAGCGCCAGCAAGGCGGCATCCGAGATCGTCATTGCGAGCTATCGCGATTCGTTTCTGCGCGAAAAAGGCGTGGCCGTTGCCAGCGCCCGTGCCGGCAACGTGATCGGCGGCGGCGACTGGTCGGCCGACCGGCTGCTGCCGGATGCGGTGCGCGCCTGGCAGTCCGGCAATACCCTCAGCGTCCGGCGACCGGAGGCGAAGCGCCCTTGGCAGCACGTGCTCGAACCGCTCTCTGCGTATCTCGTGCTTGCGGAACGACTGTGGGTCGATCCGGCGATCGGCGACGCCTTCAATTTCGGCCCGACCAGCCATGAGGCCGCGCCGGTGCGCCAGGTCATCGAGATCGCCCGCGCCTCCTACGGCCGCGGCGAAGTCGAATATGGCGATGGCACCGAAGGCCCGCACGAAGCCGGCTGGCTTGCCTTGGAAACTGCCAAGGCGCGGCATATGCTGAGCATCGAACCGCGCTGGTCGCTGGCGGAAGCCGTCGATCGGACCATGAAATGGTATCGCGCGCAGAATGACGGCGCCGATGCCCGCGCGCTTTGCGAAGCCGAAATCGCCGAATATGAGGCACGCCCTTGAGCCGCTTCACCGTAACCGACCTGCCGCTTGCCGGCCTGAAACTCGTCGAACGCCAAAATCTCGGTGATTCGCGCGGTTTCCTATCGCGCATGTTCTGCGCCGAGGAGCTGGCGCCTGCAGGCTGGGCAAAGCCGATCGCCCAGATCAACCTGACGATGACGGCGCGCAAAGGCACGGTGCGCGGCATGCATTTCCAGCATCCGCCACAGGCAGAGATGAAGCTCGTCAACTGCCTGCGCGGTGCGGTCTGGGATGTCGCCGTGGATCTCAGGCGCGATTCCCCACCTTCCTGAAATGGCATGCGCAGGAGCTCTCCGCGGAGAACCGCCGATCGCTGCTGATCCCGGAAGGGTTCGCGCACGGTTTCCAGGCGCTAAGCGACGACTGCGAGGCTCCTTTATTTCCATTCCACGCCCTACGTGTCCGGTTCGGAGGGCGCCCTGAACGCGCAGGATCCCACACTCCACATCACCTGGCCGCTGGAGATCACCGAAATGTCCGATCGGGATCGCGGCCATTCCTTCCTGACGCCACAATTCACGGGACTGACGCCATGAACTGCCGCCACTGCGGGACCGCACTTCGCTGCGATTTCCTGGATCTCGGCTTCGCGCCGCCGTCCAACGCCTATTTGACCGCCGACGACCTCTCCAAGCCGGAAGTCTATTTTCCCTTGAGGCTGCAGGTCTGCGAGGAATGCTGGCTGGTCCAGACGGAGGACTACGCGTCCGCCGAATCACTCTTCAGCGCCGAATACGCCTATTTCTCCAGCGCCTCGACGAGTGGCTCGCCCATGCGGCCCGTTATGTCGAGATGGTTACCGCTCGCCTCGGCCTCGGCAGGGACAGCATGGTGATCGAGATCGCCTCGAACGACGGTTATCTCTTGAAGAATTTCGTCAAGGCCGGCATTCCCTGTCTCGGCGTCGAGCCGACGGCGAGCACGGCCGAAGCCGCCGAGGCGCTCGGTATTCCGGTCCGCCGGGAGTTTTTGGTGAGGCACTGGGCAAGCAATTGGCCGGCGAAGGTAAGAGTGCCGATCTGATCCTTGGCAATAATGTCTATGCCCATGTGCCGGACATCAACGATTTCACGCGCGGCATCAAAGCGGCGCTGAAGGCCGACGGCACGGTGACGCTCGAATTTCCGCATGTGATGCGGCTCATCGAACACAACCAGTTCGACACGGTCTACCACGAGCATTTCTCCTATCTTTCCCTCCTCACGGTCGGAAAGATCTTCGAAGCGGCCGGCTTGCGTGTCTTCGACGTCGAGGAATTGCCGACCCATGGCGGCAGCCTGCGCGTCTACGGCTGCCATGCGGGTGATTCGCGCCAGACGACCGAAGCTGTCACCACGCTGCTCGCCGAAGAGGCCCGCCGCGGTCTCCGGACGTCGGCGACCTATGCGGACTTCCAGGCCAAGGCCGAGAAGGTCAAGAACGATGCGCTCGCCTTCCTGCTGCAGGCAAAGCGCGAGGGCAAGACGGTGGCAGCTTATGGTGCCGCGGCCAAAGGCAACACTCTGCTCAACTTCGCCGGCGTCAAGCCGGACCTGCTGCCCTATGTCTGCGATGCCGCCGCCGCCAAGCAGAACAAATTCATGCCGGGCAGCCATATCCCGATCCTGCATCCCGACGAGATCGTCGCGCGTCGCCCGGACTATGTAATGATCCTGCCCTGGAACATCGCGACCGAAGTCCGCCAGCAACTGGCTTCGCTTGCCGAACAAGGCACCAGGTTCGTGACGGCCGTGCCGGAACTGAAGATCGTATGACGCCACTCGTCCTGCTCACCGGAGGAACGGGTTTTGTCGGCCGGCAAGTGCTTCGGGCGCTGACCGAATCGGGCGTGCGCGTCCGGGTCGTGCTACGCGACGGCTCGTCGGAAAGCCGGCTTGGCGATCTCTCGGCTGTGGAGAGTATCGTGCGGACGCCGGACCTGTTCCGCGAGCCGGTCGAGTGGTGGGCCAAGGTGCTTGAGGGCGTCGATACGGTCGCGCATGTCGCCTGGTATGCCGAACCCGGCAAATATCTACAGTCGCCTGAGAATATCGTCTGCCTCGAGGGTACGTTGCGCCTGGCGCAGGGCGCGGCACTAGCCGGCGTCAAGCGTTTCGTCGGCGTCGGCACGTGTTTCGAATATGACCTGTCGGTCGGCATGCTCGCCACCGACACGCCTCTGCGCCCGATCAGTCCCTATGCCGGCGCCAAGGCCGCGGTGTTTCTGGCTCTGTCGCAATGGCTGCCCCTGCATCAGATCGAATTCGCATGGTGCCGGCTTTTCTATCTGTTCGGCGAAGGCGAGGACGAACGGCGGTTGTTTCCCTATCTTCGGACGCAGCTCGCCGCGGGTAAGCCAGTCGATCTGACGAGCGGTAACCAGATCCGCGATTTCCTGGATGTGCGGGAAGCCGGAAAGCGGATCGCCGATATCGGACTTGGCGACAGAACGGGAGCGGTGAACATCTGTTCCGGGATTCCGGTGACCGTGCGGCAGATAGCCGAGCGGTTGGCCGACGAGTATGGTCGCCGTGATCTCTTACGATTCGGCGTCCGTCCCGACAATCTGGTGGATCCTCCCTGCGTTGTGGGATTAACGAGGTGATGACATGACGACGAAAGATACCCTGCTGCTCTACGAGCAGCCTCAATTGCCGACCTTCCAGAACCGCGTGTATCCCACGGCGGCGGAAGCAAAGGCCTGCGCCAAGGGCGATATCCGCCTGGTACAGGACATGAAGACGGGCCTCGTCTACAACGATGCGTTCGACCCGAAGCTCATGGACTATGACGGCAACTACAACAACGAACAGGGCGTCAGCCGGCACTTCCACCAGCATCTGGAAATGGTGTCCGGGATCGTCGAGCGGACGATGGGTCGCGAGAACCTGGTCGAGGTCGGCTGCGGCAAGGGCCTCTTCCTCGAAATGCTGCTCGAAAAGGGTTTCGACCTCACTGGCTTCGATCCCACCTACGAGGGTAGCAATCCGCGGGTGAAGCGGCATTATTTCGAGGCCGGCGTCGATGTGCAGGGCGATGGGCTGATCCTTCGCCACGTGCTGGAGCATATCCAGAACCCGTATGATTTCCTCGTCGAGCTTTGCAAGGCGAACGGCGGCAAGGGCCGCATCTATATCGAGGTGCCCTGCTTCGACTGGATCATGGAACACCGGGCCTGGTTCGACGTGTTCTATGAGCACGTCAACTATTTCCGACTGTCCGATTTCCACCGGATCTTCGGTACCGTCATTGAAAGCGGCCGGATTTTCGGCGGCCAGTATCTTTATGTCGTAGCCGAGCTGGACTCATTGCGGCCGCCGGTGCGCGAAGAAACCGATCGCGTCGCGTTTCCCGCCGATTTTACCCGCACGCTGGGCGACCGAATCGCCGATGGCGACAGTTCGGCGATCTGGGGCGGCGCATCGAAAGGCGTGACCTTCTCGCTGCTGAAATCCCGTCAGGGGCAGCCGATCGACATGGTGATCGACATCAATCCCGCCAAGCAGGGCAAGTTCCTGCCGGCAACCGGCCTGATGGTGCAATCGCCGGATCACGCCCTGGCGAAACTTCCCCACGGCTCGACCATCTATGTCATGAACTCCAATTATCTCGAGGAAATTCGAATGCTGTCTCACAACGCTTACACCTATGTGGGGATCGACAATGAGTGATTTCACCAAGGAAGTTGAAGCCCGCGTCGCGGCCGTGCCTGGAAACAGCGAGCTGAACGACAGCGCCGCGCAGTTCATGCGCACGTCGATCGCCTCGCAATATTCCTACAACTATTTCTGGCTCGGCCGTCCGATCATCCAGTATCCGCAGGATATGGTCGCCATGCAGGAGCTGATCTGGACGGTGAAGCCCGACCTGATCATCGAGACCGGCATTGCCCATGGCGGATCCCTCATCCTCAGCGCCTCGATGCTGGCGCTGCTGGAGTTGTCCGAAGCCGCTGAAAAGGGCGACGTCGTCGATCCGGCCAAGCCCAAGCGCAAGGTTCTCGGCATCGACATCGACATCCGCCCCCACAACAAGGCTGCGATCGAGGCTCACCCGTTGGCGTCGCGGATCGAGACGATCCAGGGCTCCAGCATCGCGCCCGATATCATGGACCAGGTCCGCAAGATCGCTGCCGGCTACTCGCGCATCCTGATCAGCCTCGACAGCAACCATACTCACGAGCACGTGCTCGAGGAACTCAAGCTTTATGCCCCGCTCACTAGCGTCGGCAGCTATTGCGTCGTATTCGACACCGTCGTCGAGGATCTCCCGAAGGAACTCGCGGGCGATCGTCCGTGGGGACCGGGCGACAATCCGAAAACGGCCGTCTTCGAATATCTGAAGACGCATCCGGAATTCGAGATCGACAAGTCGATCGAGAACAAGCTGCTGATCACCGTTGCTCCGGACGGCTTCCTGAAGCGGCTCCGTTAGACTAAACGGACAACCGCTCCTTCCATCCTGGCTGGAAGGAGCGGGCTCGACCGGACGAGAGTTCCGGGCACAACAAAAAAGCGGCCGCTTTCGGGCCGCTTTTTCATGTCCTGGTGTGGGCATTCGCCGTTATTCGATCACGAAGGAACGGAACATTACTTTGGCGACCTTGCCCTGCGAACGAAGATCGACGCGTTCCTTGATATCGTCCTTGAGATACTGAAAGCCGCGTGGGCCTTCGATCTGCTGCAGAGAAACGGTGCGCATATAGGCGAGGATATCCTGGTGGATATTCTCGGCGAGCGCCAGTTCCGGCGGCCCCTTGAAGGCGAGCGCCACTTCGAGCCGGATCCAGTTCTCGGACGGATAGGCGAGATTGGTGGTGATCGGCTCGAGGAGAATGACGCCGTTGGCGGCCGTGGAAATATGGGGAGGCCCTCTTCCTTCTTGCCGGCTTCGCCATGCTCGCCGCCCGCGGCTGCCGTTTCATGGGCCTTTGCTGCGTTCGGATCCTTGGGCGCGATCATGCCGCCGACGACCCAGCCGCCACCGGCGCCAACCACGGTCAGGATCGCGACGCCCGCGATCAACATGATGGTGCCGTTCTTCTTTTTCTTAGCGGCGTCGGCCGCCTGCGATTCTTCCGCCATGGCCTTCAAACCTTCACATCAAGAGACCTTCGTCAGAAGGGCGAGAACAGATCGACGACCTGCTGACCGACAGGCGGTTGCTGGACTTCCGTCAGACGGCCGCGGCCGCCGTAGGAAATGCGGGCTTCGGCGATCTTGTCATAGGAAATCATATTGGTGGAATCGACGTCCTGCGGCCGGACGATACCGGCGACGTTGAGGATGCGTATCTCGTGATTGACGCGCACTTCCTGCGAACCGCTGATCAGCAGATTGCCGTTCTCAAGAATGCCGGTCACCACGGCCGCGACAAGCAGCTTCAGGGTTTCCGCACGCTTGGTCGTTCCCTTGCCCTGCGTATCCGTGTTCGAATCGGTGCCGAGATCGCCGGTGGTGCCGGCCTCGGGGTCCAGCCGAACAGGTTCTTCAGGTTGGCACTCCAGGTGAGGCTGGTCGAATTCTTGCGGTTGCGTTCCGTCTGATTGTCGAACGACGCCTTGTCGTTGATCTTGATATCGACGGTCAGGATGTCGCCGATATTGAGCGCGCGCGATCCTTGAACAGCGCGGCCTGATTGTCGCTCCACAGCGAATAGCCGCTGGCCATCTGCCGCGGCTGCTTCGGATAGGACGACATCTGAGGAGCCTGCGCATATTGCAGACCGCTGCCGATGGGGCTCATCGACGGCGCATTGCCGATCTCCTTGATCGTCTGGCTCGAACAACCGGCCAGGAGGAGAACGGAAAGGATTGCGGAAATGCGTTTCGTCATGATGGCACTTTCGGAACATTGGGAGCGCGCGCTTTCGACGTATTCGGGTTGGAAGCGCTTGAGATGATCGTCGAGATCATGCCGGCCTTCTGGGGGTCCATTTCCGCGAGGAAAAGGGCCGACTGACGGGCCGGAAGCTGCATGATGATCGCGGCTGCGACCTCCATGTTCATTTCTCCGAGCTGCGGTGCTGCCGCATCCGGCTTCATCGTCTTGAAGATATCGACAAGGCCGGCCTGAGCCCGCGCCAGGAAGTCGTTTCGGCGCTTCAGCCAGTCCTGGTACTCGGCGGTACGATCCTGGAGCGCCTTGATGCGGGTATCGACATCCGCCTGCAGCTTTTCAAGCTCCTGCTTCTGCAGGAGATAACGCTGATCGCGCGCGGCGTCGGCGATATTGGTGCAGAATTTCTGGATCTCGTCGCGGGTGGATGCCTCGGTGACGGGTGGCGGCTGTTGCGCGCCGACCTGGGAGACCAGCGTCAGGACAGCGGCAGTGGCAAGCACGCGACGCGCCAGCGCCTTCGATACGGAAATGGTGAACAGGGTCTCGGTCATTGCAGGACGAGCTCCGCTTGAAGGGCGCCGGCAGACTTGATGCCTTGCAGGATTGCGATGATGCCGTCCGGCTTGACGCCGATGCTGTTGAGGCCGGCGACCAGCGTCCTGAGGTCCGGACCGTTGAGGAGCGCGACCTGGCCGCCATCCTTCATCGCCATGATATCCGTCTGGGGCTGAACCGCCGTCTCGCCGCGCGAGAACGGTTCGGGCTGGATTACCTGCGGGGTTTCCGTGACCTGCACCGTCAGCGTGCCGTAGCTCACCGCGACGCGCGATACCTTCACATCCGCACCGATGACGATCGTGCCGGTCCGCTCGTTGATCACGACCTTGGCCGGCGTATCGGTTTCGACCACCAGGTTCTCGATCTCGGCCATCAGCCGGGTCAGATCGGCGCTCTTCGGCTTTTCGATCACCACTTCCTGGCTGTCGCGGGGTTCGGCGATCGGGCCGCCGTAACGGCGGGCCGCGAAACTGTTGACGATGTCGGAGACGCGCACCGCCGTCGAGAAGTCCGGATTGCGGAGCTGCAGGACGAGGTTGACGGAGTCCTTGAACTTGGATGGCAGTTCACGCTCGATGATCGCGCCGTTCGGAACGCGAGCCGCGGTCGTTACGCCTTCGGTCAGCGTCGCTGCCTGGCCCTGCGCAGAAAAACCGGACACGACCAGCGCGCCCTGAGCCACGGCATAGATCTGGCCGTCGGCACCGGAAAGCGAGGTCATGACAAGCGTACCGCCGCGCAACGAGGTCGCGTCGCCGAGCGAGCCTGGTCGTGACGTCGATGCGGCTGCCGGGGCTGGCGAAGGGCGGCAGATTGGCCGTGACCATGACGGCCGCGACGTTCTTGGCGTTGGACTGGCTACCCTGGGTCGAGATGCCGAGGTTCTGCAGCATCGCCTTCATGGACTGGTCGGTGAAAGGAGACGAGCGCAGGCTGTCGCCCGTGCCCTGAAGGCCGACAACGAGGCCGTAACCGATGAGTGGTTGTCGCGTCCTGCCTGCAGGGACGCGATATCCTTGATGCGGGCGGAAACGACATAGGGACCGTCGGCGGACGCAGGCGGGCTCCCGACCAGGGAGCCGATCACGGCGAGCGTCGTGAAGAAGAAGCGCGTTCTCATTTCGCCATCACCTGGATTGTCCCATCAGCCATGACGGTGCCGCTGACCGTGATGCCCGAATCGATGTTGCGTACGCGAATGACGTCCCCGACGGCCGCATTCTCAAGCGGCGAGCCGGAGGCCGAAATCGTCATGGCGCCAATGGTGAAGGTCAGGCGAACCGCCTTGCCGCGGGTCACCGCAAAAGCCTCGCGAAGCGCCGAGACCGGAACCGTGCGGCCGGGCAACAGTGTGCGCTTTGCCACCATGCCCACCACTTCCCTGGTCTTGCGGGCATAATCGCCGGACAGATTCGGATTGGTGATCTGGACCTCTTCGACCCGGCCCTCGGTGATCTCTTCGCCGGGATAGATGGTCTGGGTCGGCACGACGGCCGTCCCCATCCCGGCGAGGACCGGTGAGCCCGTTGCGGCAAGAAGAACTGCCAGGAGCCGCAAGGCCAGCCTGGCGCCAATCACATTTTTCCGGCGAAACTTCATGTCTGCCCGTCTCCTGTTTATTATTTCAGGTTTTTGCTGACGATCGTTGCCATCTCATCGGCGGTGGTGATGACTTTGGAATTCATTTCGTAGGCGCGCTGGGCGGAGATCAGGTCGGTGATCTCCCGGACGGCATCGACGTTCGAGCTCTCAAGGTAGCCCTGCTTCAGGTAACCGAAGCCCGGATCCTCGGGTGCTGCGACGATCGGCTCGCCGGATGCGGCGGTCTGCGCGAAAAGGTTGTCGCCGAGCGGCTGCAGGCCGGCCTCGTTGACGAAGTTGGCCGTGGTAAGCTGGCCGATTTCGGTGAAATCCGCGGAATTGCCGATACGGACCATGACCTGGCCGGTGCGGGTGATCTTCGTTTCGCTGACATCCGCCGGGAAGGTGATGTTCGGCACGACCGCATAACCGTCGATCGTGACCAGTGGCCCTGAGCGTTCTTGTTGAAGGCGCCGGCGCGGCTGTAGAGCGTCTGGCCATCCGGCGTCTGGATCTGGTACCAGCCGCGGCCGACGATCGCGACGTCGAGATCGTTCTCGGTGTGGGTCAGTTCACCCTGCGTGTGGATGTTGCGGACGGCAGAGGTCTGCACGCCGAGACCGATATTGGCGCCTTCTGGCACGATCGCCTGGTTGGCGCGGTTCGGCACGCCCTGGGCGCGCTCGCTTTGATAAAGAAGGTCGGAAAACTCGGCGCGGGCGCGCTTGTAACCGGTGGTGTTGATGTTCGCGATGTTGTTCGCGATGACTTCGAGATTGGTCTGCTGGGCATCCATGCCCGTTGCTGCGACGGAAAGCGCTCTCATGTCTTCGTCCTCAAACTCTAGATCTGCATTTTCGTGACTTCGAGATAGGCGGACACGATCTTGTCGCGCAGCGCCATGGCGGTCTGGAGCGACTGCTGCGCTTCAAGGACCGCATCCACGACTTCACGGGTATTGGCCTTGCCCTGAATGGCCTTGAACGACATCGCTTCCGCGCCCTTCAGGCTGTTCATCGTGTCGGTGGCCATGTTGGCCATGACGCTGGAGAAATCCATGCCGGTATTCTGGCCAGGCGTCGTCGCGATGCCGCCGGCAAGTACCGAGCTGTTCGCGGAACCGACCTCGTCGATGCCGTTGGTCAGCGAAAGAGAGCTAAGGTTTTGAATCTTGTCGATCATTGTCCGGCCTTCAGAAGGTCAATCGTCGCAGCGATCAGTTCGCGCGTCTGCTTGATGGTCTGGATGTTTGCGTCATAGGAGCGATTGGCTTCGCGCATGTCGGCCATCTCGATTAGCATGTTGACGTTGGGCAGCTTGACCATGCCCTTCGCGTCGGCGGCTGGGTGGTCCGGATCATATTCCTCGATGAATTTGGAGCTGTCGTTGCCGAGCTTCTTGACCTGGACCACGTCCGCGCCGCTTGCCTTGTCCAGCTGCGAGCCGAAGGTGATGGTCTTGCGGCGATAGGGGTCCGCGCCGGGCGTGTCGCCGGTGGAGCGGGCATTGGCGATATTTTCGGAAACGATGCGCAGACGTGTCGACTGCGCCTCCATTCCCGATCCAGCTATCTTCAGGGAGGCTGAAAGCGGATCCATTTGCTTACCTCTTAACTAACGTCAGCATCATGCTGTGAAACGATTTCACTAGTCCTGTGCTCAATTCGTATTGGCGCTTGATTTCACCCGTCTTGGTCAGCTCATCGGCCAGCGAGACGGTATTTCCGGATTCCTGGACGCCGATTTCTTCGTTCAGTTCCGATGGTTTGATGTCGATCTCATCGCTGAGGTCGTTGCTGGCGAAATGGGCCGGATTGGTGCGGGCCATCGGAACATGCGTGCGGTCCAGCACCGAATTGAAAGGCGTTATGTCCTTCGCCTTGAACTTCGGCGTGTTGGCATTCGCGATATTGCCTGCAACAACTTCCTGGCGCACCGAGAGCCATTCGGCCTGCCGGGATGCCATGTCGAACAATTGAATCGGTTGCATAGGCTTATCTCCATCTTCTGTCTGGAGACTATGCCAGTAACCTTGCGTCGGACTTACGGACGAGCGCTTCCGCCCGTGTCGCGATAAACTTCTCCGCTGGAAGTAATGATGACCCACTTGCCGTCCCGTTGTTCCAGCGTGGCGAGCTTGCTGTTGTCGGGCAGGACCGAGCCGACCCGGACCATGTACATGCCCGAAGCGTCCTCGATGAGCGCCCGGCCGTTGGCAACGTGAAGAAGCCGGAAATTGCCTTTGCCCGGAAAGGGCTGCTCTTCCCGAAGATTGCCGTTATTGCGCGTTTCGCCGATCGACGATGTGGTGGCTGTGGTCAGTCCATCCATCGGCTCCGCCGGCTTTGGCCAGTCGCCCTTGGAACTGTCGGTCATGGCGAGCGGCGATACGGCGACGACCGGCCGGCCGATGCCCGGGGGCAGATCGCGCGTACGACCGAGCGCCTCCGTGCGGATGCCGAACTTGTCGGCGTTCAGGAAGACGTACCAGGGAAAGAAGGCGGAGGCCGCAGCCAGAGTGATCCCGGTTGCCACCAGGATCTTGTCGCCCAATCGCGACTGAGCGTCTTCCAACTTCAATTGAGCCGCCGCTTCCTGGTTGTTCTTGTCGCTCATCGAATCATTACCTTCTTGCTATGGCCGTCTGCGGATTGCCCTGACCAGCCGCAGCCCGGAGCGCATTGGCCAGATCCGCGTAAGCGTCGAGCGTCGGCTTTTCTCCCGGCGTCTGCTTCAAGACTTCGTAGATGACCGGCACCTGCTTGATCGCCATGTCGAGATCCGGATCGCTGCCGGCGCGATACCCGCCGATCAGGCGCAGGTCGCGGGTTTCTTCGTAGCGATGCACCAGCGACTTCAGGCGCGACACCAGCTTTTCCTGATCCTCGGTCCAGGCCTTGCGGGCGAGACGCGAGATCGAGGCGAGCGGGTTGATCGGTGGATAGCGGCCTTCCTCGGCGAGCGACCGCTCGAGAACGATGTGACCGTCGAGAATACCGCGGGTCGAGTCGGCGATCGGGTCGTTGTGGTTGTCGCCATCGACCAGAATCGAGATGATCGCGGTGATCGTGCCCGTACCTTCGACGCCGGGACCTGCCCGCTCCAGCAGGCGTGGCAATTCGGTGAAGACCGATGCCGGATAACCGCGCGCGATCGGCGGCTCGCCGGCGGCGACGGCCACCTCGCGGATGGCATGGGCGAAGCGGGTAACGCTGTCTGCGATGAACAGGACGTTGTCGCCCTGGTCTCGGAAATGTTCGGCAATGGTGATCGCCACCAGCGGTGCCATCTTGCGCAGCATCGGGCTTTCGTCGCTGGTTGCCACGACCGCGATCGATTTCGACATATGCTCGCCGAGCGTGTCCTCGATGAATTCGCGCACTTCGCGGCCGCGTTCGCCAACCAGCGCGATCACCACCTTGTCGAAGGCCTCGGCTCTGGCGAGCATCGACAGAAGCGTCGATTTGCCGACGCCAGAACCGGCAAAAATGCCGAGACGCTGACCGAGGCAGAGCGGCGAGAAGATGTCGATCGCCCGGACGCCGGTCCTGAAACCCGTTTCGACGCGGCTGCGCGTCATCGATGGCGGCGCGGTATTGGCGATCGAACGCGGATGGAGACCCCGCGTGATCGGCCCCCTGCCGTCGATCGGCTCGCCAAGCGAATTGATCGTGCGACCGCACCAGCTGTCATCCGGCGCGACGCGAAAGGCGCCCTTGCGAATCACCGTATCGCCGATGCCGATCGGCTCGCCGGGTTCGATCGGGCAAACATAGATGATGTCCGGTTCCACGCGAACCACTTCGCCGAGATGGATGCCGGTCGCACTGCGATGAGCGACGAATTCGCCGAGCCGCACATGCTTCGAAAGGCCGGCGACGGTGTAATGCCCTGCAGCGATAGTCCTGACATGACCACCGTGTGCAACGGAGAAGGCCGGATCGGCATAGCGCGCCGAAAGGCCGGCAAGCTGGGCCAGCTTGCCGCCGTTGACTGCATCGAGGATAGCCGCTTCCATCATGGTGGGCCCCCTTTCCTATCGTTAACCCTTGGAACCGCCGAGCGTCTTGATCGCATCATCCAGCGAGGTCTCGCTGTCGCGCATCAACGATGAAATGCTTTCGAAGGCGCGGTTGACCTGGATGAGTGGGTCATTTCACCGATGCCGTTGACGTTGGAACCCTCGAGATAACCCTGAACGACGGAGTTCTCGATTCCTTCGAGAACAGGCTGCGGGTTATCGACGGTGATGACGCCGGAGTTGTCGTGGCGGACGAAGCCCTTGGTAACGTCAGCCGTGAACAGACCAAGGCTGGCCACCGGCTGCTCGTTCTGGCGGATGATGCCGTCGGAGCCGACAGTCGGAGGGCCGCCGTCGCGATTCAGCTGGATCGGCGCGCCGCCGGCATCGAGAACCGCATAACCGCGGATCGAGCGAAGCTGGCCCAGGCTCGTCCATGGTGAAACGACCGTCGCGGGTCAGCACCTTGCCGGCCGGCGTATCGAGCTGGAACCAGGCATTGCCCTTGACCGCGAAGTCAAGCGGGTTGCCGGTGCGCTGCATATCGCCGGTCCGCGTCGACAGATAGTCGTTGCCCTGGGTCACGAACGCGACCTTCGCGCCGATGTCGTTCTGGGTCTTGCTCATGACCTCGTCGAACTTGACCTCCGTGGAACGGAAGCCGACGGTGTTCATGTTGGCCATGTTGTCGGCGATCGTGTTCAAGCGACGCTCGAGCGCGATCTGGGAAGAGATGCCGACGTAAAGTCCGGATTGCATATCATTTGCCTCCGAGTTTCAGATTGTTGATCGAGATCAGAAGATCCGGGGAAATTCCGCTCGACGACGGGGAGTTGAAGACGGCAAGCGGGTCGTAGCCGTCGGTGGGGTTGTTGATCTCCCACATGGACGTGAACCGCTCGAGGAACTTGTTGACCTTGGCCGGATCCTGGAAATCCTCGATCTTGACCGTGTCTTCGATGTATTTCGCCTGGCGGTCGAGGTCGGCGCCGATCATGTCGGCCGACATGCCGAGTGCCGTGCGCATGACTTCCGACAGCGCGTCGTCGGCCAGAACTTCCATGCCGGACTTGATGGTCGGTGCGGTGCGCTCGAAATAGAGTGCGAGCCGCACGCCCATGTTGTCGGCACCTGCATCCTCTTCCAGCGTCTGGCGCTGGAACTTGGCGACCACGCCCTTCTGGGCCTTATCGAAGGAAGTGGCGGTCGTACCGAACGCTGCAAAATTCAAGGATTCGACAAGCTGCGCATAGCGGCTGTCGGAGAGCTGGTTGGCGAAATCGGCCTTGTTGTCGGTGCCTTCCGTCAGGACTTTGCGGATGAAAGCCTTCGCATAGGCCATATCCTCGAGACCATGAGCCTTCAGCGCGTAATTGTAGATGCGCGTATCGGCCATGAAGTCGTCGATCGACTTGATGCTGCCGATCTTGGAAAGATAATATTCGGTTTCGCGCGCAACTTCCGGCTTTTCGGCGACGCGTTCCAGCGACTTCGACATGTCGCGGCTGATCATTGCGTAGCTGGTATAGGTCGTGATCACGATAGCTCTACCTAAGTCCACGGAAGCGGCGGACGTCGCTGCGGAGCGGGCAATCCGGTCCGATCGTGGGCAGAACTAGGCTCGAAGACTTGTGCGAAGCTGTTCGGGGCCTGCTTTCATTAGCGTCTTCACAGCCAGCCTCACGCAAGCCAGACGCCTTATCCCCAAGACAAACGAAAACGATCGGGCACAGGTACGCGATGAATATTATTATCGGCTTTGTCATCACCGTTGGCTGTATTCTCGGCGGCTTCATGGCCATGGGTGGCCACATCAACGTTCTCATCCAGCCCTTCGAGGCTCATGATCATCGGCGGCGCCGGTCTCGGCGGCTTCATCATGGCCAACCCGATGAAGGTCGTGAAGGATAGCGGCAAGGCGCTTGGAGAAGCCTTCAAGAACGCTGTCCCGAAAGAGCGCAACTACCTCGACATTCTCGGCGTGCTCTATTCGCTGATGCGCGACCTCAGAACCAAGTCGCGCAACGAGATCGAAGCGCATATCGACAATCCTGATGAATCGCCGATCTTCCAGACCGCTCCTACCGTCCTGAAGAACAAGGAACTGACTGCCTTCATCTGCGACTACGTGCGCCTGATCATCATCGGCAATGCCCGCTCCCACGAGATCGAGGCGCTGATGGACGAAGAAATCAGCACCATGTTCGCCGACAAGATGAAGCCCTATCATGCGATCACCGCGATGGGCGACTCGTTCCCGGCCATCGGTATCGTCGCCGCCGTTCTCGGGGTTATCAAGGCGATGGGCAAGATCAACGAATCGCCGGAAGTTCTCGGCGGCCTCATCGGTGCGGCTCTCGTCGGCACCATGCTCGGCATCTTCCTGTCCTATTCGGTCTGCAACCCGCTGACCTCGCAGATCAAGATCGTCCGCACCAAGCAGCACCGCCTGTACATCATCGTCAAGCAGACCCTGCTTGCCTACATGAACGGCTCCGTGCCGCAGGTCGCGCTCGAATACGGACGTAAGACGATTTCCAACAAAGAACGGCCCTCGATCGACTCAGTCGAGCAGGAAATGATGAATCCTGGTGGAGAAAAGGCGGCATGATGACGTCGAATCAAACAAACCAATCACCGGCACCGGGCATGGACCTGGCGCTCCTGGCAAAACTGACCGGAGGTCTCGGCGACAAAAAGACCGTCGAGAAGATCAGCAGCGAGTTCGCGCAACTCTATGCGGAATTCCTGCCGGACGTGTTCCACAGCGAAACCGGCATCCGGATCGGCGTCTCCTATGTGAGCTGCACGTCCGGCCTGATGACCGATCTCATCGCCGATCTGGGCGATGGCTTTGCGCTTTCCGACGGGTCCCTGCGCAACTGGTCGCCTAACTTCGTGCTCGGATGCGGCAACAGCTTCGTGATTGCACTCATGGAACTGATGCTGGGCTCCGCCCCGGACACGATCATGCAGCCGATCGAACGTCCGCTTTCGGACATCGAACTCGACCTCGCCGTGATGGTCTTCGAGCGAATCGCCAACGTGCTACGCTCCGGCGTCAATGCGCAGGGCGGGTTCGAAGCAACCCTTGAACGGCCCCATAACGCCGAAGACCGTCCAAAGCCGGACGATCTGGCGCGCCCGGAATTCGGCGTCTCGATCCGCATGGCGTTCGAGCTCGGCTCGGTGACGTCCGAATTCGCTCTCGTCATCCCCCAGCGCGCCTTCCTGAAGACCAAGGTCACAGCGCCGAAATCGAAGGCTCAGGGCTCGAAGGCCAAGCAGGAATGGACGGAGCGCATGAACGATCAAGTCCGCCGCTCGCATGTGACCCTCGAGGCCCGCATCCGGTTGCAGAAGCTGACGCTCGGAACGATCTCGCGGCTTGCCGCTGGCGACGTGATCGCCTTCCAGGACAAGCGCGATGTCCAGGTTCAGGTCAGTGCCAACGGCCGGGACATGTATTCGTGCGAATTCGGGCGATCCGGCGAGCGGTATACAGTCCGCGTAAAGGATAACATCAGCACGGACGACGAGATTCTCCAACACCTGATAGGCTAGATCCGCGGCCAGCCTGTTGCCGGCTTTTTCGCCAAGGCAGGCTGACGCAAGTTTCAACAGGAATAATCACCGCATGGCTACGAAGAAGACACCTCTCACCGATGACGATTCACTGATGCCGCTCGGCAATGACGCCGATCTGGATCAGGCCATCGACGATCTGCGCGGCGTCTTGAAGACGGATGCCGATGGCGGCGTGCCGGGCTTCGATGCTGATTTTGGCGCATCCGCCACCAGCGATTTTTCGGCAGACGCTCCGTCCTTCGGCGGCGGCTTCGAAGCACCGGCCGATACATTCGGCGGCGGAAGCTTCGGTGGTGGTTCTGCGGGCCTCGGCGGCGCGAAAAGCTTCGGTGGCAACGATTTCGGCAGCTCGACATCCAGCAGTGCCGCCTACCAGGAGCCGGGCAGCGCGCTCAACGCCAATCTCGACCTGATCATGGATATCCCGATCGACGTCGAGATCGTGCTCGGAACAAGCCGCATGCAGGTCTCAGGCCTGATGACCCTCGAGGAGGGTGCGACGATCGCACTCGACAAGAAGATCGGCGAGCCGGTGGAGATCGTGGTCAACGGACGCCGTATCGGCAAGGGTGAGATCACCGTGCTGGAAAATGACGAAACCCGTTTCGGCGTGAGACTAACGGAAGTACTGAGCACGAGAAGAACCTGATCCCTGTTTGGGACAGAGAAGGAAGACCATGATGGACTTTGAGGATTTCGGTGCCGGCGCCCTCTCTACGAACCCGTTGTCCAAGGCTGAAAAGGCCGCGGCAGTGCTCTTGGCTATGGGCAAGGGCGTTGCCGGCAAGCTTCTCAAATATTTCACCCAGGCCGAGCTGCAGAACATCATTGCCTGTGCTCAGACCCTGCGCGCGATCCCGCCGGACGAACTCCTCGAACTCGTCAACGAGTTCGAGGACCTGTTCACCGAGGGTACCGGCCTCATGGACAATGCCGCGGCGATCGAGGGCATTCTCGAAGCGGGCCTGACGCCGGAGGAAGTCGATGGGCTGCTCGGCCGTCGCGCCGCGTTCGACGACTATCAGGCCAATATCTGGGACCGCCTGCAGGATGCCGATCCGGCATTCGTGGGCAAATTCCTGTCGCGCGAACACCCTCAGACGGTCGCCTATATCCTTTCGCAGATGCCGTCGATGTTCGGTGCCAAGGTGCTGCTCCAGCTTCCCGACAGCCGCCGCGCCGATATCATGAACCGCGCCGTGAATATGAAGGAAGTCAGCCCCAAGGCAGCGCAGATCATCGAGAACCGGGTGATGGAACTGATTGCGGCAATCGAAGCGGAGCGCAACTCGAACGGCTCGAACAAGGTCGCCGAGTGATGAACGAGCCGACAAGAACCAGGTCGATACCCTGCTCAACTCGCTCGAGACGATCAGCAAGGAGTCCGTCAACAAGGTCCGCCCGAAGATCTTCCTCTTCGAAGACCTCCTGTACATGCCGCAGCGCAGCCGCGTCATGCTGCTCAACGACGTGGCAGGGGACATCCTCACCATGGCGCTGCGCGGCGCGACCAACGAGATCAAGGAATGTGTCCTCTCGGCGATCAGCCCGCGCCAGCGCCGCATGATCGAAAGCGATCTCGCCGTCCAGAACATGAACCTCAATCCACGCGAAGTGGCGATTGCCCGTCGCGCGATCGCGCAGGAAGCGATCCGGCTCGCCAATTCGGGTCAGCTCCTCCTCAAGGAAGAGAAGAAGGAAGGCGACAAGCCGGCCGAAGCCGCCTGATATCTCCACCAAGCTATGCGATAAGGAAGCGGAGCGGGAAATATCCCGCTCCGCTTTCGTTTTTACCTGTTTTCGCCGTTATTTTTCCGGCCACCCACAGTCTTTTTGTTGACTCGATTAGCGGCTAGCAGGCGATCGGATAACATCGCAGGCGGCGGCGGCCGATTCGTTTGAGCCACGCCCTCGCAACCGGAAGACCGATTGGTTCAAAGCCGTGTCTGACGACGATAAAGACAGTAAAACAGAAAACCCGACCGCCAAACGAATGTCGGAAGCGGCAGACAGGGGTAACGTCCCTGTCTCCAAGGAAGTACCGCTTTTCGCCTCGATGCTGGCATTCTATGTCTTCCTCGTCTTCTTCCTGCCTTCCAGCATCGCGAAAATGGCCGAGACGCTGAAGGACCTTTTCGAGCAGCCGGATCAGTGGCGGCTCGAAAATTCGACGGACGTCGTTTCGCTCAGCGTCCATCTTGGCTGGGCCATCGCGGCGTTCCTGGTTCCGGTGATGCTGCTTTTCATCATTTTCGGGCTTGGATCGTCGTTCGCGCAGAACATGCCCTCGCTGGTGCTCGAGCGCGTGCGGCCGCAGATTTCCCGCGTTTCGCCCACAAAGGGGTTCGGACGGATCTACAGCGTCCCGGGTTTCGTCGAATTCTGCAAGTCGATCTTCAAGATCCTGATCGTCGCGGTGATCATGTATTTCGCGTTGCGCCGCGAATATTTCTCCACGCTGGACGCGATGTTCTCGGATCCGCAGATCATTCTCGTCAAACTGGACGCGGTCATCCGCCGCATGGTGATCGTCGTGGTTATGTCGGCGGGCGCGCTTGCCGTCGTCGGCGTCCTGTGGACGCGCTACCACTGGTACAACGAACTCAAGATGACCAAGCAGGAGGTCAAGGACGAATATAAGCAGGCCCAGGGCGACCCGATCGTCAAACAGCGCCAGAAATCGGTGGCGCGCGACCGCGCCCGCCGGCGCATGATCAACAACGTGCCTCGCGCCACGCTCGTCATCGCCAACCCGACTCACTTCGCTGTGGCACTGCGTTACGTGCGCGAAGAGAACGATGCCCCGGTCGTCGTTGCCAAGGGGCAGGACCTGATTGCTCTCAAGATCCGTGAAATGGCCGAGGAAAACGGCATCCCTGTTTTTGAAGATCCGCCCCTGGCGCGCTCCATGTTTGCGCAAGTCTCGGTGGATAGTGTCATTCCGCCAGTCTTTTATAAGGCTGTGGCAGAACTCGTGCACCGGGTCTACGCTTCCCGGTCGCAACAAAAACGGACACGCTGAGCGTCATGAAGAAATGCACCTATTCCACCGAACGAGAAGAAATCGTCGCACAAGCAATCAGCCCGGTGGCTTCGGAACTTCGCCTGCTCGATGCCGGTGATCTCATCTCACTTCTACGTCTAGAGTGCCACAGCAGCCTTGCCGACCTGGTGTCTTCCGCGGCGGAGCTCTATTTTCATCCGGGCACCGTCAGCTTCGGCGCCGGCGGCGACTACAAGCTCGAATGGAACGGCAAGCCGGAAGTCGTCCTCGACCTCGAAATCAAGCCACGCGGCGTTTCGGTCTATGCACGCCTGACGCTGGCGGACCAGCTCGCAGCGCTGGAGATCGATCATATCGCCTTCCAGGTTCCCTCCGAGGATCCACACGACAACACCGCCTTCCTGGCCAAAAGCCTTCAGGAAGCCAAGTTCGTGAAAACCAGCAATTCGCAGATGTGAGCCGCATCCCCCTCAGCACGAGGGGCGCGTTGCTATCCGAACAATCAGTGGATGTAGCCAAGCCTGATCGCCTTGGCGATCGCCTGG
The DNA here is from genome assembly GCA_045291535.1 of Neorhizobium sp. EC2-8. Lineage (GTDB taxonomy): Bacteria > Pseudomonadota > Alphaproteobacteria > Rhizobiales > Rhizobiaceae > Neorhizobium. Next base: position 2,501,165 of record CP147996.1, read on the forward strand.
ATGCGGTTGACCGAATCGAGCTTGATGGTCGCCGAGCCCAGATAGGCGTTGACGGTATGGACCGAGAGGCCGAGCTTCTCGGCAATTTCTTCGCTGATGCGGCCGTCGCCAGCCAATTGCAGACAGGCAATCTCGCGTTCGCTCAGCGATTCGGCCGGCACGCTGCGGCGTTCGTCCAGGGCCAGCAGGTCCATGACCACCTGGCAGCTTCTGACATGCTGGTCGATGATGACGTCGCTCACCAGATCCATCGACGTCCCGAAGAACGCGACGTAACCGTTGCCCAGCGCGCCGAGACGCACGGGAAAAGCAATACCCGAAAAGGGAACGGCACTCGCATCCAGACGGTGCGTCAATGGCGAAAACTCGCCGGCGTCGGCAAAGCTGGTGTTCTCCGAACCATTCCAGATCAGCGGCAGGAGCGACGTCTCGATATGATCCAGCATCGCCTCGCCATAAGCACCAACGAGTGGCTGGTGCTTTCGAGGGCGCCCGCTCCCCAGTTTTCAAGCTCGCATACGAGCTTGCGCTTGTTGGGCAAGCCAGCGCCGGCAACCCGGAAAACCGCAAAATGCCGCGCCTTCAGGTTCTTCTGCATGGCGATGAGCTTCGGGAAGATGTCCGACCGGCTCGATGCGCGCTGGAGGCGCAGATACTGGATGCTTCCAGGTCCATCTGCCGTGCCGCTGCGCGAATAACCCATTGAAATTATTTTCCTAAACTAGATTGTTGCGAACCGCGTAGGCAATTGCCTCGGAACGTGTCTTGGTTGCCGTCTTGCGCATCACGCTGGTAATGTAATTGTTGATCGTATTGCGGGATATGCCGAGAATCACAGCGATCTCGTCGCTGGTCTTGCCCTCCGCGATCCAGAAGAGACATTCCAGCTCGCGCTCCGTCAGTTCGAAATCGCGTTCGGTCCTGGCGTCGGCATTTTCACCGAAACTGGCGCCGTAGGCTGCGAACAGGCCAACCTCCTCAGTCTTTCCTGCGACAGGATAATACCGTCCTGAAACAGCAGCATCAGCGAGAAGCGCGTCCTGCCGACGCAAAGGTCAGAGCGCAGTACTGGCGGCTGATATCGTCCGGCGGCACGATGTCGTCGGGCAGCAAGGCAAAGCTGGGAGTGAGCAGCGAGAGGCACTTTTCGAGCTCGGTGGAACGCGCGTAACCGCTTGCCAGCTCAGAGCCCAGACGGCGCACCAGATCGAAAGGCCAATTGGAGGTTACGATAAAATCGAGACCCTGTTCCTGAATAAGGTCGTAGCGGGCTAGCAGAAAATGAGAGGCGCCGACATAGTCGGCAAGCAAACGCATGACCGCCTGAACGTTATTGGAGCCCGCCAGAACTGAAAGACGGCGAACCAACTGCTCACGCGATAGTCCCCTGGAGCCGGCAGATTCCGCGTAGGAGCGCCCCTCCGTCATCATTTCTACCCCCGACAACTCCATTCGCGATTTGCTCCCGGCCACGTGGCGCATCCATCATGAATGCCCGCATCGCGGCGTGTTGCGACTTCCATACAATCCCTCCTCCGCCGAAACGATCCCGAGTTAGACGAATTCATCAAAGATACTTTAAGTAGTAGCCGCTTTTCTTTCGTCATCCAAACCGGGATTTCCAGCCAGCTCCACCCTCCTGGAACCTTCGGAAGTCATTGTACGAATCAAGGCATTGTAGGAGACGCGTCGCGAATTACCATCACCTCGCCACCGGATTTCCCCAGTTGCGCCATATTCCTGCTGATTCGTGCTGGGGTAATTCCGCCAAGTGTGCAGCGGGGCTGAAAAGAAATGGGCCGGACAAGGTCCGGCCCATGTGATCATATTTTCGTGATACCCTGTCAGGCAGCCTTTTCGAGTGCCCACTTGCGGAGGATTTTGCGGCGCGCTCTTCGGAGATTTCGACCATCCGGGCAAGCCGCTTTTCGGGACCTTCCTTGACGCGGCGATTGAAGCCCTCGTCGTCGCCGCCACCCAGCATATCGTTCGAGCTGTCGAAACCGAAGTCGGAACCGAAGCCATCCATGAGCGCCGGGCTGCCGGTCGTTGGCGAGAAGTCCGGGAGTTCGAGGCCTGCGCCTTCGGTTGCTTCGCCAGCGACATTGGTACCGCTGACGGTGCGGATGAGCGGGCGAAGACCGAGCCAGATCACCAGGAAGGCAACCAGGACGAAGGCGAGCGAGTTGATGATGCCGCCGACATTGCGGCTCAGCATGTCCATCACGCCCGGCCCGCTGGAAGCCTCGCTGAGAAGCTGGTTCTCGAGGAAGTCCATGGCCGTCAGGGTCACGACGTCGCCACGGCCCGAATTGATGCCGGCGGCGGATGCCACGATCTTCTGCATCTCGGCGAGATATGCATCGATCTTGGCCTGGTCAGCCGGCTCGCCGACCATTCTCGCGACACGCCCCTTGTTGACGACGACCGCAACCGAAACCTTCTCGATCTGGTAGCTGTTGCGCGTCGTGGCGACGGTCTTCTGATTGATTTCGTAGTTGGTCTGCTCTTCCTTCTTGTCGGACTGATCAGACGATTTCGGACCATTGGCGCCACCCGGAGGCGGAGCCGCCTGCGGCACGTTCTGCTCCACGGTCGTGGCGTTATCGTCCTGGGACTGCTGAGATTTCGACGCTTCCTTGGTGGTGCGGACCGAACGTTCGACGCGGGAGTTCGGATCGAACACGGTCTCGTTGATCTGCTGGCTGTCCGTATTGAGGGAAGCCGTGACGCTGGAGCGGAAATTGTCCATGCCGAGGAAAGGCGCGAGCGCCTTGTCGATATTGTTTTCGATTTCCTGCTGAACGTTCTGGACGATGCTCAGCGACTTGTTCGCCTGGCTGCCGCCGAATTCGTCGCCCGAGGCGAGCAACTGACCGGTAGAGTCGAGAATGGTGACGTCATCGACGTCCAGGCCGGGAACCGCGGAGGCGACGAGGTGGCGAATGGACGAAGCAGCCTTGCGCCCCGTCGTCGAGCTCGCCCGGATCATCACCGAAGCGGTCGGTTTCTGTTCACCCCGGCGGAAGTTGCCAACGTCCGGCATAACGATATGGACGCGGGCGGCGTTGACGCCGTTGATCTGCTGGATCGATCGGCCGATCTCGCCCTCCAGAGCGCGAACGCGGGTCACTTCCTGCATGAAGGAGGTCAGCCCGAGCGAACCGACATTGTCGAAGAGTTCATAACCGGCATTGGCACTGTTCGGCAGACCTCGTTCGGCCAGCAGAAGCCGCGCCTTGCTCGTCGAGCCGGCGGGAACCTGAAGGCTCGAACCGTCGGTGCCCACCTGGAAAGGCATGCTTGCCTCTGCAAGCGCGATGCTTACCTGGTTGAGGTCGGCCTTATCCAGGCCGACATAGAGCGTCTCGTAAGCCGGCTTGTTAACAAAGAGGGCCGCAGCAATGACGATCGCAATCGAAACGACGCCGACGGCGCCTAAAGCAATAAGTCGCGTCTGGCCTAAACCGGCCAGATTTTTAAAGACTTGTGAAAATTGAGCCAACAGATTCATTCTGTTCCCACATCGCCAACTAGGTATTAGAGCCCATGCCCAGTCGCACCTTAGAAAGCGAAGCTTGTGCGAGCGTTTCGCGGGCGGATGATTTTGACGATTGTGGGGGCTTGCGGGACTGAAAATGCAACCGGCCGTCATGGCCGAAACATCCAGGTCAGGGGCGGGCGATCAGAAGAAATCGAAATCGCCGGCGGCCTTGCTCAAAGGCTGGGAGTGGCCGTGGCGCAGGCCGTTGGTCAGCGCCTTCTGCATATCGGCGAGCTTGACGAGGTTGAGCGCGGTCGAGACATCGACCATCCATTCGTTTGGAATGCCGCCGGTGATCGTGTCGATGAATTCCGCAAGGCCGCGCGTCTTCTGCACGGCAAGGTCGATACCCTGCAGGACTTTCAGACTGTCCGGCGACTGGAGGATCGTTTCGCCGCCGAGCTCCAGAAGCTGCGGCTCGACCCGCTCGATCAGATAGGCGACGTCATGAAGCTCCGAGACCAGACGCATCAGGACTTCTGGCAGAGATTCCTCGAAGGGAGCGATTGGCGTCTTGACGATGTCGTTCATGGCTTTCCTCGCCCCGAGAAATGGCTTTTTTAAAAGAACTCGATCGAGCTCTCGACCGGCTTCGGCGGCATGCGTACCGGACGCTCCTCCATCGCCACGGTCCGTTGAGTTTCAGCGCCGGTCAGCGGATACTGACGAGCCCGGCCGCTCACGGGCCAGAACTCCAGCTTTCGCCCGTGGTCCCCACCCGTCGAGGAACCGACCACCGGAATGCCTTCGTCCTTGAGAAATTCCATGGCGAATGCGGCATTCTGTTCGCCGACATTCGAAAAACTTGCAATTGTCTTGGCGCCGCCGAAGATCTTCGCTTCCAACCGGTCTCGCCGGGCTCCCTGCTTCAAAGCCCATTGATCAGCAGTTCCATAAGATGCACGCCGTAACGCGTCGCATCGCCGCCCGAGGCCATGGAACCGGCGGATCCCGGAAGCAGGAAGTGGTTCATGCCGCCGATACCGGCGACAGGATCGCGAAGACACGCAGCCACGCATGAGCCCAGAATCGTCGAGAGAACAGCATTCGGGTCGTTCAGGACCTTAAATTCCCCCTGGATGATGTGGACACGCCTGACTGCAGCGGCGTCATTCATTTCAATGCTCCAAACACCGCTTCGATAGCGGCCTTCATCTTTTCGATCGTGAACGGCTTGGCGAGGACGTTGTTGGCACCCAGCGACGCAGCCTTCTGGACCAGGGCCCGATCGCCCTGAGCAGTCAGGATGATGAAGGCGGCCTTCTTGGTGTTGGGATTGGCGCGCACGGCCTGCAGGAAGCCGATGCCATCCATTTTCGGCATGTTGAAGTCCGAAATGACGAGATGGTGCGGCTGTTCAGCCATGATCTTCATGCCCTGCTCGCCATCGCCGGCAGACGTGATCTGTTTGAAGCCGAGCTGTGTCAGGGCGTCGCTGAGCAGCAGGCGGCTGGTGACCTGATCATCGACGATCAGAACTTTGATTTTTTCAGCGATAGACATTTATTCGGTACCTTCTTTTCGGGCAGCAGTTAACTTCAACACTTCTTCTCCAATGGCGCCTAGCGGCAGTTGTTGCTCGACGGCCCCCATCTCATGGGCAACCCTCGGCATGCCGTAGACCACACAGGTCTTTTCGTTCTGCCCGACCGTGCGTGCGCCCGCGCTACGCATTCTGAGCAAACCTGCAGCTCCGTCGCGCCCCATGCCCGTCAGGATGACCCCGACCGCATTGCGACCTGCCAGATCGGCGACCGAGTCGAAAAGGACGTCCACTGAGGGCCTGTGGCCGTTTACCGGTTCCCTTTCGATCAGCCGGCAACATGGCGCCGACGGATTGACCACCTGCAAGTGCCGTTCGCCACCGGGCGCCAGATAGATCTTGCCGATCTCCAGCCGCGCGCCGTCGGTAGCTTCCTGCACTACAGGAGCGCAGATACGATTAAGCCGTTCAGCAAAACTTTTGGTAAACGTCGAAGGCATATGTTGAGTAATTACAGTCGGCGGGCAGTTTTGCGGAAACTTCTGCAGCACCGCGATAAGAGCTTCGACACCCCCAGTTGACGACCCTATGGCCACAACCTTCCTGCCCACCCGGTACTCCGCAGCGGGCGAGGCTGCGATGACCGGAGCCGGTCCATTCCGGCGAGGTCCGGATCGGGCCGCGGCCTTCACCTTCTCGGCAAGATCCATGAAGGGGCGGATATCGCCGGGGGCGGGTTTTCCGACGCAATCGAAGGCGCCGATTTCGAGAGCGGCCAGCGTCGCATTGGCGCCCTGATGGGTCATGGCCGAAACCATGATCACCGGCATCGGACGCAGGCGCATGATCTTTTCGAGGAATTCCAGCCCGTTCATGTTGGGCATTTCGATATCGAGGGTAACGACATCGGGATTGAGCTGCTTGATCGCGACGCGCGCTTCCAAGGCATCGCCGGCCTGGCCGACGACATTGACTTCCGGATCGGAATTCAGGACGGCCGTGATCAGGCCGCGCATGGTGGGTGAATCGTCGACGACCAGAACCCTTGCCGGAGCGCTCATGCTTTCCTCCCTGCGTTCTTACCGGCATAACGATAGGTCGTGATGCCGATGTTATCGAACAGGTTTTTCGCATCTCCAGAGACGCGCTCGGAATGGCCGATATAAAGGTGTCCACCTTCAGGCAGAAGCGAAGCAAAGCGCGACCAGATCTTCATCTGCGTCGGCTCGTCGAAATAGATGACGACGTTGCGGCAGAAGATGACGTCGAAATTGCCCTTGAAGGGCCACTGGGCCATCAGGTTCAGCTCGTTGTAGGTGATCAGTTTCTTGACCCGGTCATCGATCTGGACCTTGCGGCGGCCGCCGACATCGACATCGCGGAACCACTGCTTGCGCATCGCCGGGCTCATCGCCTCAAGCGCGCTCTCGTCATAGATGCCGGCGCGGGCCGCAGCCAGGATCTTGGGGTCGATATCGGTCGCGAGAATGCGGAAATCGAGATCCGCCGCGTTGGGCAGCAGCGAAAGAACGGTGAGCGCGATCGAATAGGGTTCCTGGCCGTCCGAAGAGGCCGCCGACCAGATGCGCACCCGGCCACCAGACTTGGCGCGGTTGATGAGGCCCGGCAGAACTTCGTCGCGCAGGTGCTCGAAGTGATGGTTCTCGCGGAAGAACCGGGTGAAATTTGTGGTCAGATGCGACAGCATCTCGCGACGGGCGGCGACGCCCTCTGGCGACGAGACCAGTGCGCAATAGTCCTTGAAGCCGCGCAGGCCCAAGGCCCGGATATGCTTGGAAAGGCGGGAATAGACAAGCGAGGCCTTGGAATCGTTGAGATAGATCCCGGCATCCGAGTAGATCATCGCCGCAATATCGGTGAGGTCGCGGCGCGTCAGCGGATATTCCCCGCTTGCAAGCACCTCGTCCGGTGACTGTCGGCTTTCGATGGCGCCCAAAGGCTTCATGCGGCTTCGCTTTCCTGGTCGGGGAAGAGGGCGTCCAACTCGATCATGCAGATCATCCGCTTATCGATGGCGAGAATCCCCGGGCGTATTGTCTCTCCAGATCGGAGGAGACCTCCGGTACTGGCTGGATATTCTCCTCGGTAATCGTAAGGATATCGGAAACGGCTTCGACGAGGAGACCAACAACTTTGGTCTTCATCTGCGCCACGATGATCACGTGGCGCGCCGTCGGCTCGGCATCCTTCATGCCAAGCCGGGACGAGAGGTCGATAATCGGGAGAACCACGCCGCGCAGATTGATGACGCCCATGACGTAGGCGGGCGCATGCGGCAGCGGCGTTGCCGGGGTCCATCCGCGTATTTCGCGGACGGACATGATGTTCACGCAAAATTCCTGATCGCTGATGCGAAAAGCGATCAGCTCTCTGCTTCCCTGGACCAGACTTTTCACGGCATACGACATCTTGAACTCAACCCGTGGCGGCTAACGACATTTCAGGTTTCATGGACTGGCCCCTCGATGCTGCGACGACCGCATCGACGTCGAGGATCAGCGCGACGCGGCCATCGCCGAGAATGGTGGCGGCGGCGATGCCCGGGACGTGGGTGTAGTTCGCCTCAAGCGACTTGATGACGACCTGGCGCTGGCCCTGGATGGCATCGACCATCAGAGCACGCTGGCCGCCACCTTCAGATTCGACCAGCAGTGCGACACCTTCGACCGGATTGGCCTGAGTGGAGCGATAGTTGAGAACCCGACCGACATCGACCAGCGGGCAGAACGAGTTGCGGATCGAGATGAGCCGCTGGTTGGCGCCGAAGGAGTGGATGGCGGCAGCCTCAGGCTGCAGCGTCTCGACGATCGCCGTCAGCGGCACCACCAGCGTCTGGCCGGCGACCGTGACGACCATGCCGTCGAGAACGGCGAGCGTCAGCGGCAGGCTCATGGTGAAGGTCGAGCCGTGGCCCGGCCGCGAGGAGATCGAAATGCGGCCGCCGAGTGCCTGGATCGACCGCTTGACCACGTCCATGCCGACGCCGCGACCGGAAATGTCGGAGATCTTGTCGGCGGTGGAGAAGCCCGCCATGAAGATCAGGTTGTCGATCTCGTCGTCCGACAGGTTGGCATCGGCGGCAATGATGTCATTGTCGATCGCCTTCTGGCGGACACGCTCGCGGTTGATGCCGGCGCCGTCGTCCTGAAGCTCGATCAGGATGCGGCCCGAACGATGCTTTGCGGTGAGCTTGATCGTGCCTTCCGGGTTCTTGCCGGCGGCCTCGCGCTTTTCGGGCGTTTCGATGCCGTGGTCGGCGGCGTTGCGGATCATGTGGGTCAGCGGCTCGGCGAGCTTGTCGATGACCGTCTTATCGACTTCGGTGTTTTCACCCTCGGTGACGAGGCGGATCGACTTGCCGACCATGTCGGCCACTTCGCGGACGATACGCGACATGCGCTGGAAGACCGGCTTCACCGGCTGCGCGCGGATCGCCATGACCGAGTCCTGGATCTCGCGGGTGAGCTGCTGCAGCTCTTCGAGGCCCATGTTGACGGCGGACGTGCCGGTTGCATCGTTTTCGATGACGCTCTGGGAAAGCATCGCCTGGTTGATGACGAGGCTCGCCGACAAGGTTGATGAGACGATCGACGCGATCGAGATCGACGCGGATCGTCTGGCCGGCAGCAGCGGCGGCGGCAGCCGCATTGTTCTGGGCGGCGGCAGCGGCAGCAGCCGATTCCTTCTTCTCGGCGACACGCGCAGCCCTGGAGACGTTGCTCGCGGTCTCGGCGGCGGATACGGCCGCAGCGACGGTGTCTTCCGAAATGCCCTGCTCCGCGCCCTTTTCTTCTTCCCCGGCAGAGGTATCATCGAGGATCGAAAGGTCGAACGGAACCGGGACCATCGGCAATTCCTCGTTGGAAGTCGCCTCTTCGGCAAGCTTCACTTCGAGGTCGCAATCCCATTCCGCGAATTCGAATACGGCGCGGATATCATCTTCGCTCTTGGTGGTCCGGATCGAGATCTTCCAGCCGAAATAGGAGGCTTCCGGGTCCATCTTGTCGAGGGGCGGCAGGGCGTCCGTATCGCAATTGATGCTCATCTCGCCGAGACGGGACAGGTCGCGCAGCAGGAGCGCTGCCTCATTGCCCTTGGAGTAGAGTTCGCGGCGGGGCTTGAAGGAGACTTCGTAGACCGAGCCTTCGATTGCCGGCTCGTCGTCCTCGCCGAAACCGTCGAACGAGAAGGGGATCGGCTGGAAGCCGCTTTCGTCGCTCGGCTTGGGCGGCTCGACCTTCGCCACGGGGGCGGGTGCGGGCGCGGCCTTCGGAGCCGGTTTGGGAGCCTCATGGGTAGAGGACGAGGGCAGTTCGCCGTGGGCAAGCGCCTCGAGCTCCTTGACCAGACCGCGGCTTCTCGACTCATCGACGCCGCTGCCGTCACGGGATGCACTGACGAGGTCGGCGAGCACGTCGGCCGATTTCAGCATGACCTTCAGGACGTCCTGCGTCGGTTCCAGCTTGTTGGAACGCACGCAATCGAGCGTCGTCTCGAAGACGTGCGCAAAGGATACCAGGTCGTCCAGACCGAAGGCGCCGGCGCCTCCCTTGATGGAATGAACGGCACGGAAAACGGCGTTCACCGTTTCGGGGTCGCGATCCCCGTCGTTCAGCTTGAGAAGACCCGACTCCAGTTCAGCGAGCTGCTCTTCGCATTCCTGAAAGAAGATCTCTTTGATTTCGTTCATATCCATCGGGGAATTCCTGGCTCAGGCGGTTACACGCTCGATCGCATCAATCAGTTTGGCAGGATCGAAAGGCTTTACGATCCAGCCCGTCGCGCCGGCCTGCCGGGCCCGGTTCTTCTTCTCGGCATCGCTTTCCGTCGTCAGGACGAGGATCGGAACGGCGCGATATTTTTCGTTTCGGCGAACGCCTTCGATGAAACCGAAGCCGTCCAGACGCGGCATGTTGATATCCGTGACGATGACGTCAGGATTGCAGCCCTCGAGGACTTCGAGGCCTTCAACGCCGTCTTCTGCCTGAATTGTTTCAAAACCTGCATTATTCAGGGTCACCAGAAGCATGTTCCGGATCGTCCGTGAGTCATCCACGGTCAGTACTTTCTTCTTCATTGCTAGATCTCCTTAGCAACCAAATTTTCGTTATTTATGCCGATGAGTTGCATCGTTTTCTGAAATGCATCCGAAGCCTTCTCGACGAGAAAGGACTTCTTGTCGTCTTCCCAAGCCTTGACGCCGGCGACCAGAACCTGGGCGCACTGGACCCCGATCCGCTCGACGCCCGAGGCGTCGATCTTGACATCGTTGCCGCGCATGGAGACCAGCTTGCCATGCAGGTTCGAGGCCTCGTTGAGGTCCAGCACCGCGGCCAGCTTCAAACTTGCAGGTCCAGCCTTCTTTGCTGCCATCAGCTTATTCCTTGTCGTTTCTGAAAGAGGTATTCGCCGTCATCCTCGCGGGCGACCGTCACCGGCGCGATCGAGACCAGGGCCGGCTGAGGTCTTGGAGCTGCCGGGCGGCGCGCGTCCGCATAGCGGCTCTGCCGTTCGATCCGGAACTCGCGGACCGTGCGGCCGAGCTCCAGGATGACGGTGTGGAGTTCGTCCGCGCCCTCGCCTGCGCGGGACGCAAGATTTGCGTTCGAGGCGACATGTTCGCTGACCGACCCGATTTCCGCACTCAGCCGGTCGAGGCCGACGGCCTGCTCCCCGGTGTCGCGGGCAATGCCGGCGATCGCGTCGTTGATATCCGAAACCTGGCGGACGATGCCGCCGATCGCGTCCTGGGTGCGGTGAACCATATCGACACCGGCATCCACCTGGGACTTGGTGCCGTTGACGAGCGTCTTGATCTCGCGGGCAGCATCGGCGGAGCGCTGGGCAAGCGCGCGCACTTCCTGGGCAACGACTGCAAAACCGCGCCCGGTCTCACCGGCACGGGCCGCTTCGATGCCGGCGTTGAGCGCAAGCAGATTGGTCTGGAAGGCAATGTCGTCGATGACGCCGATGATCTCGCCGATCTTTTCGGCAGACGATTCGATATCGGCCATGGCGCTGATCGCGCGACCGACCACTTCGCCGCTTGCCTCGACCGAACGGCGGGTCTCGGCGGCGGCCTTTTCGGCGGCAGCCGTCTCGGCGGCGCTGCCCTTGACCTTGGCGGTCACGTCCAGGAGCACGCGGGCTGCGTCCCTGAGACGGGCGGACTGTTCTTCCGAAGCGGAGGCGAAGGAACGCGTGCCTTCGACGAGCGACTGCGTCAGCGCGCCGGCCTTCTGGCCATGGCCATCGGCCGTCTCTACGGACGAGCGCATGGCGGCGACGGCCTGGTTGAGTAGATCGGCGAGCTCGCGATAGGCATCCGGCACGTCGGCCGGAAGACAGGCCGTCAGATCGCGATCGGCAAGTGCCGCGATGACGTCGGTGAAGGTTTCGATCGCCTGGGCATGATCGGCTTCGCGCTGTTCGATGAGCGCGCGCTGATGCTTCTGGCGCTGTTCGTTGAAACGGAGCGAAACGGCGATCTCGACATCGACCATCACCAGGCGGGTGATCGCGCCGACCAGATCGAGAAGCTCCTGCTCGCGCTTGCGGTTGCCCGGCAGCAGCGATTTCGGGGCGAGATCGACGATCGCGCCGGCGATCAGATGTTCGAGCATGACGGCGTGGCCGGCAACGTGCCAGCGCGGATCGAGGCCCATGCGGCTCTCGGCATCGGACAGAACCTTCACCCGCTCGGCATAAAGCGCGTCAAAACGGGCATCGGTCAGCACGCCCCAATGGGAGGCCTGCAGGTCGTGCAGCCGTTCGATCTGCTGCTCGCTTTCGAAATTGCGGGCGGCTTCTGGGAAGGATTGAAAGCGGTGGAAGAGATCGCGCAGGCCGGTCTTCAGGTGCCGCTCGAGCTGCGGGCGGCAGCGGCGCAGCAGATCGCGCAGTTCGCCGTCGAGGCCGGCAAATGCCAGTCTCTCGCCCAGGCTACCTGCCTGGCCACGTCGCGCCTGATCCGATGGCATTTCCTGCACCAAAACCGTCCCCAAATTCAACAAGCCAATCCCGGGAGAGGATCGGCGGCATGCGAGCTGCTGTCGGCCAGGGTCCTGGATGAACGGGGGTGCTCGCCAGACCGGATCAATATCCGTCAGGCATGGGCAACGCGGTCACCACGGGCTTTCCTGGATTTTCATGAGCGGATACCGGATTGGACCGGTACGGCTTTGCGGCTTCATGCCTGGTGGGGGACCGCAGTCGTCCCATTTCGCCGTGGTCTCTAATATGTATGGTTAATTCCTTGCCTGAAGGTTAATGGAGGGTGCAAGGACGCTTGTTTTGCTTCAAGTGGACGCATAATACCCGCTATGCATGCATTTGCTCCAGCGTTGCGCTTTAGCCCGCCTTTTCCGTCAGTTCGCAGCGCCGACGTCGGCGAGCCCGCGCAGACCGGCCTTGTCGCCCGTATCGGCGAGCGCCTGGAAGATGCGCGTGGCATCCGCATATCGGCCGAGGTTGAGATGCGCATAGCCGCGCAGCGACATCAGGTCGGACTGTTCCGGGACTATCTGCGCGCGCTGGTCGAGCGCCAGCAGCGCCTCGCGGTAACGCCCGGCCTTGAAGGCATTGAGCGCACGATCGGAGAGGATCGCTGCCTGGAGTTCCACCGCACGCTGGTTGGTCTGCGCGGCGTCGGCCGCGGCGACGGATGCCTTGTCGGTCAGGCCGGCACGCAGATAGGCAAGGCTCTTGCCGTATGCGGCATCGGAGCGTGCGGCCGCCGAGGAGCCTCGCATAGGCGGCATCGAAGGATTGCGCGGCCTCCAGAGGACGGTTGAGATCCATCAGGCACCACCCCTCGCCAGCGCCGCCTCCGGCGGCATCTGGCGCGTATCCTGGGTGGTCGAACATTGCCCGCGACGGGCTTGCGCAGGTATTCTCGCGGTTCTCTGGGCCGGCTGCGGCGCTACGCGCGTCACCTGCCCTTCCGTCCGGGCAATCGGGTAGGTCTCCTGGGGGCTGATTCGGCAGGCAGAGCGTTCGTCCTCGAACCATCGACATTCGGTCTCGACGCGATGACGGGCTGCCGGCGCGGCGCGCCGCGTTCGGTCACCGGTTCGCCGAGCCTGGTTATGCGTTCCGACCGGCCGTTCCAGGCTCTCTGGATCTGGACGACGCCCGCCTTGTCGCCGAGGTCGTTGCGCGTCAGCGCGAGGCCATAAGCCGAGGGTTCGTCGTCCCGCTTCCAGGAGAGCGAGGCTTGAAACCATTCGGCCGCCGTCTCGAGTTGCTGCATGGCGCGTGCATACCAGCCGAACTGCTGGGCGGCATCGGCGTTGCGGGCGGCGATGACCACCGGCGCCATGCGGCGCAGCACGTCGTCCTGCAGGACAGGTGGAGGATCGAGCGCGAGCAGATTGGCGACGGCTGCGAGATAAGCCTCTTTCGAACCGTTGGAGGTCTCGCGCCAGCGATAGAGCACGGCTTCAGCCTCCACCGGCGACTTCTGGGCGATCAGCGTCAGTGCCAGACCTTCGGCGGCCGACGCGGTCTCTTCCTTGTTGAAGGCGCGGCGGAACCACCGCTCGGCACCACCGAGATTGTCGCGGCGGTAATAATACCATCCGAGCAGCAATGCATCCGACGGCAGGCCGGTCGCTTCCGCGAGCCGCTCCAGGCGGGTCAGATATTTTTCCGGTACGACAAGCTTCGCATCGGTACTGCCGCTGGCAACCAGCCGTCGTGCGATATCGTCGCGCAGCGGCTCGAATTCGGGCTGGCCGCCGGGTGGTGTCCGCTCCTTGGAAAGCAGGTTCTCCAGCATGTCGGGTGGCAACAACTCGCTCGCCTTCTGCGCGGTGGCGAAACGCTCCGAGGGGTTGTCGCAGTTGTTGAGGATATAGGTATAGGCGTCGCGACCGCGGCCTTGCCGGTCGGTCCGGGCGAAAGCTTCCGCCACGCGCCACAGCACATCCACTTCGCTGCAGGTGAGCAGGCTTGGATTGTCGGCCGCCATGCGGATCACCGCGTCGTAATTCTTGGCGTCGGAAGCCACGACCAGACCGGCCCGCGCTTCGGCGAGCTTCAGCCGGTCGAGCAGATCGGTCGGCGGCTGCCAGCCGGGTTCGCTCACCTGGCGGTCGGCGATCGACTTGCGGACCTCGGCGTAACGGGACTGCGCGTAGAGCTGCCACATGGTTTCGAGCTGGCGGTCGGTGGTGACCTGCACCGCCAATGGATCGGCCGGCGGCGTCCAACTGGGATAAAGCGTCCTCAGGCGGGAAATCTCCGCCTGCAAGCGGGCTGTATCTCCCCTTGCCGCAAAATAGCGTAGCGCACTTTCATCGACCGCCGGTTGCTGGCCCGAAGGCGGAGCGTCCGCCGAGACGACCGGTTGCGGATTTGCAGGTGCGACGGGTGCAGCAGGCTGATCCGTTGGAGGAGGTGCCTGGGCGACGACCAGCGAGGAGGAGCCCGGCTTGGCAGTCGTGGGCCCACCCTGGTTCGGATAGAGGAGCCTGGGCGACGGTGCGCTCGGTCTTTTCGGCGGGCGGTGTCGATGGGCGGGTCCCCTTGGCCGAGGGGGAGCCGAGTTTACCGAACTCGTCAGCATGCCAACATCCACCATCGGCTGACGGCTCAAGCCATACAACCCCACGGCGCCAATGCCCAAAACCGTCAATGAGATCAGCGAAAACCGCATACTCACTCCGCTATCGTCCTTACTCCCCGTCTACGCCTCATGCTGCGGGCTTCGGCTCTTTAAGCTTTCTATTTCTAAAGAATGAACTCATATGGTTAACGAACAATTTAGATTTTCCTCATCAAATGGCCGAGTCGGTCCAGGCAATCGGTTCTGCTGCAGTTCGCTCTGCAACGAACGCTCGCCGGGGACCCCGACGGACAATGAATGTCCTCGATCTATCGGTATTGCTCGGCATGGCGGAAAAGCATCTGGTTCGGAAACAGAAAATGAGCGGCCTCGGCCATCTGGGTGCAGCGGTTCTGTTTTGCGGACTGCCGCTTCTGGCTGTCGGCTGCGCCGGCCAGCCCGTGCAGATGGGTACGTTTGCCAAGAACGTACCCGCCGAACAGGCCATGGTCCTGCCGCCGCCGGCCGGCCCGGGATCGTCAGCGTCATCGAGCGGCGCTACAACAACGCGATCGATCAGGACATCTCTCTTTATACATCCGCGCTTACCCCGGGACAGAACGTGCTGAAGGCACAGTTCTTCGGCACTGCCAGCCCGTTCAAGCTCAGCGACAACTCGCTTACCTCCACACCGGTCACCGAAGCCGGGATCGCCTCCGAAATGCGGCGGGTGCTGCCGGGCGTGCGCATGGTGCGCTCGTCCTTCTTCGTCCAGAACAATTACGGCCCGTTCGGCTACGCCTTCGGCCATAGCGCCGGCAGCGATCTTTGCATGTATGGCTGGCAGCAGGTCCGCAGCCCGTCCGGCACCATCTCGCCGCTCGCCAACCACGGCTCGATCCAGATCCGCGTGAGGATCTGCGAGGCGAACGCCACGGAACAGAAGCTGCTGGCTTTCATGTACAACTACACGATCACCGGTGCTGTGGATGACGGAGGCTGGAACCCTTACGGCGAACCTCAGCCGGTCTCAACGAGCCTCGGGGGCGTCGGCGCACCGATCTACCCGCGACCGACCTCCGCCGAGCCGATCGTCCCGGTCCTGCCGCAGAGAACGGTCGTCAACACCCGCCCTGCGCTGCCGTCCATCGTCCAGCAGACACGGCCGGTGGCGGCCGCCCCGTGGCAGCCACGCCGCTCGCAGCCGGTCCGGCGGTTTCGGTACCGCGACCGGCGATGACGCAGACTGCGACCAACGTTCCGCCGGTGATGAGCACTTCGCCGGTCACGAGCGCACCAACCACTTCCCGCGCGCCGCTGGTTCCCTCGCCGTCGGACCTGACCGCAGCCGGGCGGGTGAGCGTTCCCGCGCCTTCATGCACGGACATGACCAGCGGGGCCGCCAATGCGTGCCGCTAGATCAAATCAAAAAGACCGATGGATGCCCGGATCTTCCGGCCGCTGGAGATAGCCCAAGATGCGGACATTCCTTTCTGCCGTCATCTGGGCGCTCGCGAGCGCGCTGATCATCACGCTGGTGACGCTGCCGATCAATACGCGCACCCAGTTGATCGCCAGCATTCTGGTTGTCGGTGTGATGGGCATCATCAAGCTGCTCAAGGCAGGCGGCAAATGGCGCCTGGTGGCACTCGCCTTCGGCACCGCCATGGTGATGCGCTATGTCTATTGGCGCACGACGAGCACGCTTCCCCCAGTAAACCAGCTTGAGAATTTCATTCCGGGCCTGCTCGTCTATCTGGCGGAAATGTACAGCGTGCTGATGCTATCGCTCAGCCTGTTCGTCGTCTCCATGCCGCTGCCGCCGCGCCCGCCCTACGGGCGCCGCGACCGGGAGCTGCCGACCGTCGATGTCTTCGTGCCGAGCTACAACGAGGACGAGGTATTGCTCGCCAACACTCTCGCCGCCGCCCGCAACATGGACTACCCGCCGGAAAAGCTTACCGTCTGGCTGCTCGACGACGGCGGTACCCTGCAGAAGCGCAAGTCGGGCAATGTCGGCGACGCCCGCGCGGCGGAAACCCGCCACAAGGTGCTGCAGCAGCTCTGCGAAGATCTTGGCGTGCGATACCTCACCCGCGAGCGCAACGAGCATGCCAAGGCCGGCAATCTCAATAACGGGCTCAAGCATTCGAGCGGATCGCTGGTTGCCGTCTTCGATGCGGACCATGCGCCGGCCCGCGACTTCCTGCTGGAGACGGTCGGTTATTTCGACGAGGACCCGAAGCTCTTTCTCGTCCAGACACCGCATTTCTTCCTCAACCCCGATCCGGTCGAGCGCAACCTGCGCACCTTCGAGAAGATGCCGAGCGAGAACGAGATGTTCTACGGCATCATCCAGCGCGGGCTCGACAAATGGGATGCGGCCTTCTTCTGCGGCTCGGCGGCAGTCCTGAACCGCAAGGCGCTGGAAGTCTCGAACGGTTTTTCGGGCGTCAGCATCACCGAGGATTGCGAGACCGCGCTCGATCTTCACGCCCGCGGCTGGCACAGCCTCTATCTCGACCGGCCGCTGATCGCCGGCCTGCAGCCCGCCACGTTCGCAAGCTTCATCGGTCAGCGCAGCCGGTGGGCCCAGGGCATGATGCAGATCCTGCGCTTCCGCTTTCCGCCCTTGAAGCGCGGCCTCTCTTTGCCGCAGCGGTTCTGCTACATGTCATCGACGCTGTTCTGGCTGTTCCCCTTCCCGCGCACGATCTTCCTCTTCGCGCCGCTTTTCTATCTGTTCTTCGATCTCGAGATCTTCACCTCTTCGGGCGGCGAGTTCATGGTCTATTCGCTCGCCTACATGATCGTGAACCTGATGATGCAGAACTATCTCTACGGATCGTTCCGCTGGCCATGGATTTCCGAGCTCTATGAATATGTGCAGACGGTGCATCTCCTGCCCGCCGTCGTTTCGGTGATGCTCAATCCACGCAAGCCGACCTTCAAGGTGACCGCCAAGGACGAGTCCGTCGCAGTCAGCCGCCTTTCGGAAATCAGCCGGCCGTTCTTCGTCATCTTCTTCGTGCTGCTGGTCGCCTTTGCGATCAGCGTCTACCGCGTCTATGCCGAGCCCTACAAAGCCGACGTGACGCTGGTGGTCGGCGGCTGGAACCTGCTCAACATCATCCTTGCCGGCTGTGCGCTGGGCGTCGTGTCGGAACGCGGCGAACGGCAGGCCTCGCGGCGCGTCAAGGTCAGCCGGCGCTGCGAATTCGGCATTGACGACCGCTGGTTCACGGCAACCATTGAGGATGTCTCCGTCCATGGTGCCGCCGTGCAGGTCTATACGGAGGGGTTCAAGGATATCGCGGTCGAGAAAAAGGGGTTTCTGCGTTTCCAACCCTATAGCGACATGCCCATCAGCGATCTGCCGGTGGAAATCCGCAATGTAGAGACGATCGGCGACGTCACCTCGATCGGCTGCCGCTATACGCCGGAGCGGGCGACCGACCATCGGCTGATCGCCGACCTGATCTTTGCCAATTCCGCTCAATGGACGCAGTTCCAAATCTCGCGCCGGCGCAATCCGGGGCTTGTCGGCGGGACCTTGTGGTTTCTCGGCCTTGCGATCTACCAGACGGCGCGCGGGCTCTCCTATCTCGTCCGCGATACGGGACGTGACAGCGCCGCAGACGCACGGAAATAGGAGGGCATGATGAAAAAGGCTCTCGCAATCGCGGTACTCCTTCTCTCGGCAGGTATTGCGCCGGCCCAGACGCCGGCGCCATTCAACATGAACCCGGAGCGTCCGCAGGAAAGCCAGGCACCGGCCCAGCAGACACCCCCATCGCGACCTACGCAGCCGACACCTGCTCCGGCGGCCCCTGCCCCGGTGCAGACGCCGATCCCGCTGCCGCCGGCGCCTGCACCATTCCAGGCGGCCCCGGCTCCGTCGCTCGTTCCCGCCACGCCGCGGGCAGCCACGCCGGCTTCGCCAACGCCGGCACCTGTCGTGCAGCCACGGGCACCGGCACGGCAACAACCGGCCTCCCCTGCGGCGCTCGCGGGGCGATATTACCTCGTGCCCGAGAAGAGCCTGCAGCTGAAAGGCGAGATCGAGCAGCGCTCCTGGTCGATCTACCTGACGCCGGAACAGGCGGCTGCACCGGCAAAGCTGAACATCGGCTACCAGAATTCCATCGTAGTCGCGCCGGAAATTTCCCGACTGGCCGTCACGATCAACGACATGCCGGTCTACAACAATCCGATCAACTCTCCCGAACAGGTCAGCGACCGCGTCCTCGACATCCCGCCCGGCATTCTGAAAGCCGGGATCAATCTCGTCCGCTTTCGCGTCGACCAGCGCCACCGTACCGACTGCACGATCGACTCGACCTTCGAGCTGTGGACCGAGATCGATCCGGCGCGGACGTTCCTGACATTCGGCGCGGGCGGCATGAAGCGGCTGTCCCGGCTCGACGATATCCGAGCTATCGGCGTGGATGAAAAGGGGGCACCAGGTTCCGGCTTATCGTGCCGGCCCTCGACCAACTCGGGACGACGGATGTGCTGATGCGGCTGACCCAGGGGCTGGCGCTGATGGGCGGCATGCCCAACCAGTCCTTTACGTTCGAGAAGGCGCCCAGCGCTCTGCCGAAGCCCGGCGAGCTTGCGATCTTCGTCGGAACCCGGGACGAATTGCGGCCGTTGCTGCCGGCCCTCCCCGGCCGCAGCCAATGCCGCCGTAGCGAGTTTCCTCGACTACCCCGGGATCGACGGCGCGTCTGCGCTCGTCCTCTCCGGACCGAGCCGGCCGTCGCTGGAAGGCCTGATCGAAAGCTTCGTCGCCGCCACCGACGGTTCCGCGACCCAAAGACGCGAGACACTGTCAACACAGGCCTGGCATGGCCTCGATACGCCGTTCCTGTTCTCCAATGCGGTGATCGACTTCTCGCAGCTGGGGATCGAAAGCCAGGAATTCGCCGGCCGGCTGTTCCGCACTCGCTTCACCATTGGCGTGCCCGCCGATTTCTATGCCAATGCCTACGGGGAAGCACGCATCCTGCTCGATGCCGCCTATACGGCGGACGTCCAGCCAGGCAGCCATATCGACATCTTCGTCAATGGCGACATCGCCTCGACCGTGCCGATCACCTCCTCCGGCGGTGCCATCCTGCGTCATCTGCCGATCAAGCTGACCCTGCAGCATTTCAAGCCGGGCGTGAACACGATCGTCATCGAAGCCGCCCTTCGGACCCGGCAGGATATCGCCTGCGCGCCGGGGTCAACCGCCGACAGCAAGCCAAGGTTTGCGCTGTTCGGCACCTCGCAGTTCCAGATGCCGGATTTTGCCCGTATCGCACAGGTCCCCAATCTCGCCGCCACCGCCGGAACCGGTTTTCCTTACCGGCTGGGCAGCGACCCGGTTTCGCTGTTCCTCGGCCGGATCGACGAACAGACGCTGTCTGCGGCCGCAACATTCATCGGCAAGATGTCGATCGCCTCGCATCACATCATGCCGGTCAACGTGACCATATCGGCGGCGCGGGTCGCCGGAGCGAATGCTCTCTTCGTCGGCTCCATATCGGAATTTCCCGCCAATATCCTCACTCAGCTCAAGATCGACCAGGAGAGCCGCAATAGCTGGAACCCCGCAGGCATGTCGTCAAACGCGTCGGCCAGAACCTCGCTGACGCTACAGGACTGGCAGCAGCGCACCGGCAACAACTTCTTTTCCCAGAAATTCTCAACACTCAGCGCCTGGGCGAAGGACAATTTCGACCTCAGCCTGGCCATGCTGCGTTTTGCTCCCGCCACCGATGAGCTTTACAAGCCACCGCAAACGGCAAAGCTGATCATTGCCCAGGAAAGCGATCCGACGCAGGCAGGCACCTGGACGGCCATCATCTCCCCGATTCCGCGTCGCTGGCGGAGGGCATGCGGGCATTTTCTGCGCGGGAGGAATGGGACCGGCTGAAGGGTCGCATCATGATCTATGAAGGCGGCGACAAGGAGCCGCATGACGTGCCGGTGAGTGGTTCCGGTTCATGCCAACACAGCCTTTCTCGCCGGGGAATGCCCGATTGATCGCGGCCAACTGGCTGTCGGACAATATCATGTCCTATGCACTGCTGCTGGCCGCTGGCGGCGTCCTGCTAGGGCTGGCGACCGGCGGGCTGCTGTCATTGCTCGGCCGCAACAAATAAGCCTTTGGCCCGAGGCGCCCGAGTTCAAGGCGCCAGGCCGCCCTTGCCGGTGAACTTCTTGCTGATATGCAGCGAGCCGGAAAGGCCAAAACGCCAGGGAAGATCGACGGCCTGCGTGATGCCGATCCGCCGTCCGGTGACGATCAGCGGCGGCGCTTCCGGCAAAGTGAGCCTGAACGGGGCTGCAAACAGTGAGAGGCCGTTGTGTTCGATGGTGATGCTGAGCGCCTGGCAGAGGCGGCCCGGGCCGGAGCAGAGGAGCAGCGGGTCGGCAAGGCCGCGCCTTTTCTCCATCTCCTCGATGCCTCTGACCGGTTGCAAGGCCCTGACCAGAACGGCGCTGCCAGGCCGGCAGACGAAGTTCAGGCACCAGTGAATGCCGTAGGAACGATAGACATAGGCATACCCAGGCGGGCCGAACATCACCGCATTCCTCGGCGTGACCCCGCGAAAACTGTGGGAGGCCGGCTCGTGCGGCTCGTAGGCTTCCGTCTCGACGATCACGCCGCCGATGCCCGCGAGATCGAGTTCGACGCCGATCAAGTCACGCGCGACCTCCACGGAGCTTCTTTCAAAAACTGCTGATCCATAAAAATGCTCGTTCGGCTGCTTGCTGCAGGCAGCCATAGAGGGCAAAGTGCGGCTCGTCTCCCCGCCTCCGGAACACTCGTCACCCCGGCGACGTTGTAGTGCTGCCAACCAAATCCGACTTCACTTGCTGTTTGCCAAGTCTTCACTGATTTGTGGACGCACATTTTCGTGCATTGCCATGAAAACGCTCCGGGTGTCGTATTAGGTTTAGAAACATATTGATTCTCAATGGATTGTCGCATCGTTTTCTATCTTTGCGACAGTCGAGCAGTAGCGCAACCTTGACTGGAGATGCCTATGCCGAGTGAATCCTTGTTCGATGCCTTCACCAGGAACTACGAAGCGCGGCGCGAGACCGATATGTCGGTCGCCGAGTATCTGGCGCTTTGCAAAAAGATCCGATGGCCTACGCCAACGCGGCCGAGCGGCTGCTTGCGGCGATCGGCGAGCCTCAGATGGTCGATACGGCCAGGGACGCCAGGCTCGGCCGAATCTTCATGAACCGTACCATCCGGGCCTATCCGGCATTTGCCGGATTTTTGGCATGGAAGAAACGATCGAGCGGATCGTTTCCTTCTTCAGGCATGCGGCGCAGGGTCTCGAGGAGCGAAAGCAAATTCTTTATCTGCTCGGCCCCGTCGGTGGCGGCAAGTCTTCGCTCGCCGAGCGCCTCAAACTGCTGATGGAGGCCAATCCTATCTACGTACTGAAGGCCGGCGACGATATCAGCCCGGTTTTCGAAAGCCCGCTCAATCTCTTCGATCCAGTTACCATGGGTCCGATGCTGCTCCAGCAATACGGCGTCCCGACACGGCGTCTCAGCGGGCTGATGAGCCCGTGGTGCTTGAAGCGGCTCGATGAATTCGGTGGCGACATATCCCGCTTCCGGGTGGTAAGGCTGCAGCCTTCGCGACTGCGCCAGATCGGCATCGCCAAGACAGAACCGGGCGACGAGAACAACCAGGACGTCTCCTCGCTGGTCGGCAAGGTCGATATCCGCAAGCTCGAAAACTACTCCCAGAACGACTCGGATGCCTACAGCTATTCCGGCGGGCTCAACCGCGCCAACCAAGGCGTGCTCGAATTCGTCGAGATGTTCAAGGCGCCGATCAAGATGCTGCATCCGTTGCTGACGGCGACGCAGGAAGGCAATTACATGGGCACCGAAAATATCGGCGCCATCCCTTTCTCCGGCGTCATCCTGGCCCACTCGAACGAGGCAGAATGGCAAAGTTTCAAGGCCAACAAGAACAACGAGGCCTTCATCGACCGCATCTGCGTCATCAAGGTTCCCTATTGCCTGCGGGTGACCGAAGAGCAGCATATCTACGAAAAGCTGATCGAAGGTTCGGAGCTTGCGGACGCTTCCTGCGCGCCGGCGACGCTCGAAATGCTGGCCCGGTTCTCGGTTCTGTCGCGGCTGCGCAAGCACGAGAACTCGACATTCTTCTCCAAGATGCGCGCCTATGACGGCGAAAGCCTCAAGGAAACCGATCCCCGCGCCCGCAGCGTCCAGGAATATCGTGACGCGGCCGGGGTCGATGAAGGCATGGACGGAATATCGACACGTTTTGCGTTCAAGGTTCTCGCCTCGACTTTCAACCACGATACCACGGATATCGGTGCCGATCCGGTCCACCTGATGTACGTGCTGGAACAGGCCATCCGCCGCGAACAGTTCCAGGAGGAGACCGAAAAGCGCTACATCGAGTTCATCAAGGCAGACCTTGCCCCTCGTTATGCGGAGTTCATCGGCAACGAGATCCAAAAGGCCTACCTGGAGTCCTATTCGGATTACGGACAGAACCTCTTCGATCGTTACGTCGATTATGCCGACGCCTGGATCGAGGACGTCGATTTCAAGGACCCGGATACCGGACAGCTTCTCGATCGCGATCTGCTCAACCAGGAACTGACAAAGATCGAAAAGCCTGCGGGCATCGCCAATCCGAAAGATTTCCGCAACGAGATCGTCAAATTCTGCCTGCGCTCGCGCGCCAACAATGGCGGCAAGAACCCGTCATGGGGGAGCTACGAGAAGATCCGGGAAGTGATCGAAAAGCGGATGTTCTCCCAGGTGGAGGATCTTCTGCCGGTGATTTCCTTCGGATCGAAGAAGGACGGCGAAACAGAGAAGAAACACAGCGAGTTCGTATCGCGCATGACGGCGCGCGGCTACACCGAAAGACAGGTTCGCCGTCTGGTAGAGTGGTACATGCGGGTTAAACAGGCAGGTTAGCGTCTGTACTCAATTAGGATTTGGAACGCGGCAGGCACGAAGCCGTTGAGCTTCTAAAGCACACAATGGTGGATTTGATCTCCATCATTGTGTGTGACGACAGGACGCAGGATTGTGGCATACTTAGTTGTGCGGCGCCCGAACTCTAGTTGAGTACAGACCCTAATGCTCATGCAGGAGCCAACATGCACATCATCGACCGGCGGCTGAATCCGCGCGGTAAAAGTTTGGAAAATCGGCAGCGGTTTCTTCGGCGCGCAAAGGACGCCGTGCAGCAAGCAGTCAGGCGAGCACTGCAAAGCCGCAGCATCCGCGATGTACTGGATGGAGGCGAAGTCAGCCTCCCCATCGGCGGCATGGGTGAGCCGAGTTTCCGCCGGGCCGAGGGCGGGATCACCGATCACGTCCTGCCCGGCAACCGGGCCTTCGTCGAAGGCGATATCATTCCCCGCCCTCCCGGCCAGGGTGCCGGCAGACCCAAGGATGCCGGCCAGGGCGACGGTGAAGACGGCTTCCGCTTCGTGCTGACGCGCGAAGAATTCCTCTCGGTTTTTCTGGATGATCTCGAACTGCCCGAACTCGCCAAGCGGCGGCTCAGCGAAACCGAGGAGATGAGCCCGGTGCGGGCCGGCTACTCCATTTCGGGTTCCCCTCCAATCTCTCCATCGACCGGACGACGCGGCTCGCCATGATGCGGCGCATCGCTCTCAAGCGCCCGAAACCCGCCGAGATCGAAGCGCTGCAACGCCAGATCGATGAATGCGAGGACGAGGAGACTCGTCTAGTGCTCGAGGCGGAACTAAAATCGCTGACAGACAGGATCCGGCGCATTCCCTATGTCGATCCTCTGGATGTGCGCTATCGTCGTTTCGACAACGAACCGAAACCGGTCGCGAAAGCGGTAATGTTCTGCCTGATGGACGTGTCCGGGTCGATGTCGGAGCACATGAAGGATCTGGCCAAGCGATTCTACCTGCTGCTCTATCTGTTTCTCTCGCAGCGCTACGAGAAGGTGGAGATCGTCTTTATCCGCCACACGGAAAAGGCCGAGGAGGTCGATGAGGAGACCTTCTTCTACGGTCAGGCGACCGGCGGTACGCTGGTATCGAGCGCGCTGGCGGCCATGCGCACCATCATCGCCGCACGCTTCGACCCGACGGAATGGAACATCTATGCGGCGCAGGCCTCGGACGGCGACAATTCCTACCGGGACGAGGGCCCGGCGGGCCATCTGCTGAAACACGAGATTTTGCCGCTCTGCCAGTATTTCGCCTATATCGAGGTCGATGAGGAGAGCGGAGATTCCTCCGTCTCCAACTCGCCGCTCTGGCGCCTCTATGAAAGCATCCGCTCCGAGATGGCTCCGCTTGCAATGCGCAAGGTCTGCCGCAAGAACGAGATCTTCCCCGTCTTCCACGATCTTTTCCAGAAGCGTTCGGCCCAGACAAAGGCGGTGCCATGACCCAAGCGGCTATGCAGAAGGATCGATTGCTCTTCGAGGGCGCGGACTGGGATTTCACCACCCTCCAGCGCATCCACGACGCATGCGAGGAAATCGCGATCGGCGAACTCGGGCTTAACGTCTACCCGAACCAGATCGAGGTCATCACGGCGGAACAGATGCTGGACGCCTATTCCTCGACGGGCATGCCGCTGTTTTACCGCCACTGGTCCTTCGGCAAACATTTCGCCCATCACGAAGCCTTCTATCGCCGAGGCATGCGCGATCTCGCCTATGAGATCGTCATCAACAGTTCGCCCTGCATCTCCTACCTGATGGAGGAGAACACCGCGACGATGCAGACCCTGGTCATCGCCCACGCGGCCTTCGGCCATAACCATTTCTTCAAGAACAACTATCTGTTCAAGCTGTGGACCGACGCCGAGGGCATTCTTGACTATCTCGATTTCGCCAAGGGCTACATTGCCCGCTGCGAGGAGCGTTACGGCGAAACGGCGGTTGAGCGGACGCTCGACGCGGCCCATGCGCTGATGTCGCATGGCGTACATCGTTATGCCGGCAAGACTAGGGTCGATCTGCGCCAGGAAGAGAAACGCCTCCAGGAACGGCGCGCCCACGAAGAACAGATGTTCAACGACCTCTGGCGCACGGTGCCGACGGGCCGTAAGCGCGATACCGCCGACGTCGATTTCGAAAGGCGGCGTGCAGCACTTGGCCTGCCGCAGGACAACCTGCTCTATTTCCTCGAAAAATCATCACCCCGGCTGCAGCCATGGCAACGGGAAATCCTGCGCATCGTCCGCCATGTCGCGCAATATTTCCACCCACAGCGCCAGACCAAGGTGATGAACGAGGGCACGGCGACCTATGTCCATTACCAGATCATGGACAGGCTTCACGACCGAGGACAGATCAGCGACGGCAACTATTTCGAATTCCTGAAATCCCACACCAATGTCGTGTTCCAGCCCACCTTCGACGACCGGCGCTTCTCCGGCTTCAACCCCTATGCACTGGGTTTTGCCATGATGCAGGATATCGAGCGGATCGTGACCAAGCCGACCGATGAGGACCGCGAATGGTTTCCGGATATCGCCGGCCGGGGGATCCGATGCAGGTTCTGCGCGGCATCTGGGCCGACTACCGGGACGAGAGCTTCATCAGCCAGTTCCTGAGCCCGCACCTGATCCGCAAGTGGCGGCTGTTCCAGCTCTACGACGATCCTCAGCTGAGCGAAGGGATCCTGGTTTCGGCGATCCACGACGAACGGGGCTACAAGCGTGTTCGCCGCCAGCTGGCACGCGAATACGACATCGGCTGGACCGATCCGAGGATCGACATCGTCGATGTCGATCTCGCCGGCGACCGCCGCCTTCTCCTGCAGCACCGCGCGCCGAACGACTGGGTTCTCGAGGACAGCGAGACCAGGCCGGTCCTGCAACACCTGGCGGATTTGTGGGGATACGACGTCATGCTGCAGGAAATCGACGCCCACGAAAACGTGGTGAAGGAGCATTCCGCGCATCCCCGCGAAATCCTTCAAAGGAGCGACTCCTCTTCCTGAAGGGGATGAAACAATCAGGCCCATCGTGATCCGGCCGCCCTGCCTCGGCGAGCTATAGACGCGCCCTCCCCAAGGCTCATCAATTTTGATGAAGGGAGGCCAGGGATCGGGCCGATTCCCAATCGTGATTGGACATCAAAAGCAGTCTGGATCAAAATATCCACGGGCGACGGGCACTATTTTGTTCAAATAGGAGGCCGTAATGGAGCAACGTGCAGTCGATCAGCTCAAAGCTATCGCCAGGATAAACCGCAGCTATCCCAACTTCCAGATGTCCAGCAGCGAACGACTCGAACGGTGGGCCGAAATCCTCGAGCTCAACCCCGACCGATCCCTTTCGACATTTCGGGAAACCGAATATCAGCCGGATGAAATACGAGCCGCCATGCGCGGCGACGGAACGGCGATCGCCGTTGCCTTTTCCGATCCCGTCCTACGCGCAGCGGGGATGAGGGACGACACTTATGGGGAAGCCAAACGGTTTTTGAACTGTCCGACCGACAGCTCCACAAACTGGTCTGCTTCTGCCACTTCGGAGCGCATGTGAGCGCCAGCACCGTGGCCAATCAGGTGCGGTCCGTCGCCACCCGCAGATCCAGCGGCACCCTGGCCTACCTGGCGTCTTTCTTCCGAAGGTAGCCATTCCTTGGTGAAGCACAATCGGACTGCGCCTTGCCGGAGCAGCTGCCCGTCTTTGGAAAGTTTTTCTTACGATTGCAGGGACGGGCGGTGGACTGTTGTCGCATTTGAGGGGTCGAACCGGGAGGTCTCGTTCACACCGGCGTCCCGTAAGCGAGACTTCTCGACGCTGATCTCGCTCGCCGGCCCACATTGCCGTGCTCTTGGGTTGGGGCGAATTCCGTTCGCAAAAACTTACGAAGCGTGGCAAGGCGGCATATCCAAAGCGGTGGCGACCTTGCAGCCACTATGATATCTGGGCGAAAAGTACTCTAAACGGAGTACCGGATTCGAGCGGGATATGCTGCGTTGGCGAATTTTAGTCTGGATTTGTGCATAGTTGCCGGCAGAAGGCCGGATTTGCTTGAGACGACATTGGAAAGTTTCTCGAAGCGCTGCTTTGCCCATCTTTCTTTTTCGAATGTCCTCGTGAACATCGATCCTATCTTCGGAACCGAAGAGGACGAAACCAAGTGCATACGGGTCGTCGAGAGCTACCTGCCATCAGCTTCTTTCTTCAGACCCACCGAGCCGGGATTTGGCGCCGCGGTTAAGCGTCTCTGGGCCAATACCCGTTCCGATTACGTGTTTCACCTCGAAGACGACTGGGTGGCGCTGACCGATCTCGGCGAGGAAATCTTTGCGCCGTTTTCAGATCCGAGCGTAATGCAGGTATCCTTTCATACCGCCGACCAGAACTGGAATATCGCCAAGGACGGCCATCTTCACGAGAGAAACGAATATGCGCGCTTCCTCGGCATAAAGATCCCGCTGTTTCGGACCTTTCCCAAATTCACCACGTCGCCTTCCATTCTTCGCGGTTCTTTCGCCCGGCAGGCTTCAAGCCTGATGGACGAGTCGCGGGATCCGGAAAAACAGTTCTATTCCGGCGTCAACGCAAAGCTGGAGCAGCTGGCGGCGCAGCACAAGAACTACATTTTCTCTCCCCAGCAGACGCCGGTCATCCGCGACACCGGAAGAGAATGGAGAGATAACCGCAAGATCAAGAAGGTCATTGAGAATACGACCTCGTATTGGGTCAAGGAATAGTTTTCGACATTCGCGCTCCGCGATTGCGGCGCGCGTTAGGCACTCCTGAGAGGCCGTATGAGCCGGATGTCGTCGCAGCATCGTCAGGCGAGTTGGAAGAAATGCCCTTCGCCGGCCTGCTGATAGGAACGCTTCGGCGGCACGTAGTCGGCGGGCCGGAACGGGCTCTTGATCTCGTCGTTGGAAATCCGGCGCGTCTGGCGGCGGGAGGGATCGGCGATCGGCACCGCCGCCATCAGGCGCTTCGTGTATTCGTGCTGAGGATTCTCGAAGACGGCCTGCCGCGAACCGATCTCGACGATCTCGCCCAGATACATAACCGCGACCCGGTGGCTGATCCGCTCCACAACCGCCATGTCGTGCGAGATGAAGAGATAGCCGAGCCCGTATTTCTCCTGCAGGTCGAGCATCAGGTTGATGACCTGCGCCTTGACCGACACGTCCAGTGCGGACACGCTCTCGTCGGCGATGATCAGCTTCGGCTCGAGAGCAAGAGCGCGGGCGATGCAGACGCGCTGCCGCTGGCCGCCGGAGAATTCGTGCGGGAAACGGTCCGCCATCGATGCCGAGAGGCCGACACGTTCGAGCAGTTCGGCCACCCGTTCCTTCGCTTCAGCCGCATCGGCCAGTCCGTGGGTGACGATCGGCTCGGCGATCGCATTGCCGATGCGGATGCGCGGATTGAGGCTTTCGAACGGATCCTGGAAGATCATCTGCGCTTCCCGGCGGATGTCGGCCAGCTGGGATTTGCCGGCTCTCAGGACGTTTTTACCGTCGATCTCGATCGTGCCGGACTTCGCATCCGTCAACCGGATGATCGAACGGCCGGTTGTGGACTTGCCGCAACCGGATTCACCGACGAGCGACAGCGTCTCGCCCTGCTGCAACTGCAGTGAAACACCTTCGACGGCGTGGATGCGGCCGACTGTCTTGCGCAGGAAGCCCTTCTTGATGTCGAACCGGGTCACCAGGTCGTCGACCTTCAGGATCGGCGCCGCATCGCGCTTCACCGTATCCGCTGTGGGCTCAGGGGCTGGATATCCCCGGTCGCCATGTCGACCTGCGGAAAGCGCAGCGGCCGCTCGAGCCCGGTCATGGAACCGAGCTGCGGCACGGCGGAGAGAAGCGCCCGCGTATAGGGGTGTTTGGCCCCGGCGAAGATTTCGCGCGTCGTGCCGGTCTCGACGGCATCGCCGCGATACATGACCACGGTGCGGTCGGAGATTTCTGCCACCACGCCCATGTCGTGGGTGATGAAGAGGACGGACATGCCTTCCTCTTCCTGCAGGGCCTTGATGAGTTCGAGGATCTGCGCCTGGATGGTGACGTCGAGAGCCGTCGTCGGCTCGTCGGCGATCAGGAGCTTCGGATCGCAGGCAAGTGCGATGGCGATGACGACGCGCTGCCGCATGCCACCGGAGAAATTCATGGGATATTCGCTGAGGCGCGACTTCGCCGACGGAATACGGACCTTCTCCAGGAGCCGGACGGCTTCCGCCTCGGCCTGCGCATGCGACATGCCGCGATGGTGGACGAGGACTTCGGTGATCTGCTGACCGATTTTCAGGACCGGGTTGAGGCTGGTCATCGGCTCCTGGAAGATCATGCCGATGCGGTTGCCGCGGATGGACTGCATGGCTTCCAGCGGCAGGTCGAGCAGGTTCCTGCCCTCGAAGTCGATGCGACCGGTGACGCGCGAATTGCCGGGCGACAGAAGCCGCATGATCGACATGGCCGTGACGCTCTTGCCGGAACCGGATTCGCCGACCACGGCGACGGTCTCCTTCGCGCCGATGTCGAAGCTGACGTCGTGCACGACATTGCGCCATTCGCCGCCGACGCGGAACGATGTGTTGAGGTTTGAAATCGAGAGGATCGGATGGGTCATGTCTCAGCCTTCCCGCCGGGGATTGAGAATGTCGCGCAGGCTGTCGCCAATCAGGTTGATGCCGACGATGAGCAGCAGAAGGACCAGGCCGGGGAAGAAGCTGATCCAGTAATCGCCGGAGAGCAGGTATTCGAACCCGTTCGAGATCAGCAGGCCGAGCGACGGCTCGGTCACAGGCAGGCCGATGCCGAGGAAGGAAAGCGTCGCCTCCAGCATGATCGCATAGGCGACGCGCATGGTCGCGACGACGATCAGCGGCGGCAGGCAGTTCGGCAGGATGTGCCTGAAGAGGATGCGCCGGTCGGGAAGCGCCATCGACCGGGCCGCATCCACGTAGGCGCGCTTGCGCTCCACCAGTGCCGAGCCGCGGATCGTGCGGGCGTAGTAGGCCCATTGGGTGACGATCAGCGCCAGGATGATCTTATCGACCCCCTGCCCGAGGACGGCAAGGAAGATCAGCGCGATCAGGATCGCCGGGAAGCTGAGCTGGATATCGACGACGCGCATCAGGAACGAATCCAGCCGGCCACCCGCATAGGCGCTGACGAGACCGAGGGACGCGCCGATCACCAATGCGATCGCTGCACTCGATATGCCGACGAGGATGCTGGTGCGCAGCCCGTAGAGGATGGCGCTCAAGAGATCACGGCCCTGGTCGTCGGTGCCGATCAGGTAGACCATCCCGTTCATGCTCTGCGAACCGGGAGACAGGCGGCCGTCGAGGATATCGAG
Organism: Neorhizobium sp. EC2-8; assembly: GCA_045291535.1. Taxonomy (GTDB): domain Bacteria; phylum Pseudomonadota; class Alphaproteobacteria; order Rhizobiales; family Rhizobiaceae; genus Neorhizobium. The sequence continues at coordinate 2,532,116 of CP147996.1, forward strand.
CTGCGACAGATCATACGGGTTCTGCGGCGCGATCAAGGGTGCCAGCACCGCAGCCAGAATGAAAATCAGCACCAGAAAGATGCCGACAAGCGCCAGCTTGTCGTGCAGGAGGGCCGAAAGCATCTGGCGGAACGGCGAGCGCGAGCGGCGGGCCTGACCGTCGGCGCTGCCGGCATGAACCGAACTTGCGGTATTCGTATCCTGGCTCATCACGAATTCCCTTCAAGACGAACGCGCGGGTCGACGATCGAATAGAGGATATCGACGAGGAGGTTGATGACGCTGAACATCACGACGGTGATCATGAGGTAGGCGAGGATCACCGGGCGGTCGAGAACGGCGATGGCATCGATGATGAGCTTGCCCATGCCCGGCCAGGCGAAGATCGTTTCGGTGACAACCGCGAACGCGATCAGCGAACCGAGTTCGAGGCCGATGACCGTGATCAGCGGAATGAGCGTGTTTTTCAAGACATGCACGGTGACGATCCGGCGTTCCGGCAAGCCCTTGGCACGCGCGAAGCGGACGAAATCGAGCTGCATCGTTTCGAGCACACCGGCGCGGGTGAGACGGATGATGAGGGAAATCTTGAACAGCGCCAGGTTCAGGGCCGGCAGAAGAAGATGGGACAGGCCATCCAGCGTGAAAAGGCTGACGGGAACGCCGAAAACCGGCACCGTCTCCCCTCGCCCGGATGCCGGCAGCCATCCCAGCTGGACGCTGAACAGCATGACCATCACCAGGCCGATCCAGAAGGTCGGCAGGCTGAAGCCAAGGATCGAGAAGGTCATCACCGACTTGGAGATCAGGCTCTTCGGCTTCAGGCCTGCGTAGACGCCGAGTGGAATCCCGAAAACGAGGCCGATGACGAGTGCCACGAAGGCAAGTTCGAGTGTCGCCGGCATGCGTTTGAGGATCAGCGTCAGCGCCGGCTGGTTAAAGACGAATGAATTGCCGAGGTCGCCGGACAAGGCGCGGGTGAGGAACAACCAATATTGCTCCCATACCGGCTTATCGAGCCCGAAGGACTGGATGACCTGCAGGCGTTCGGTCGGCGTCGCCGTGGAACTCAGGAGCACATCGACCGGATTGCCGACGAGATAAAGGCCCACGAAAACCAGAACCGACATCACGAATAGCGTCAGAACCGTCTGGATCGACCGGCTTAAGAGATAACCGCTCATAGATTTCAGCCTCCCGGCGTTTTGGGACCGGACGCAGCGCTTCCATAAAGCGAGATGCGCTCGATCAGCAGATTGATGAACCCCGCCTCGTCCACATTGGTCACCACGGTGGCGTTTGGGGTGCGGTCCATCTTTTGGTAGAAGTCGGCATAGGTATAGCCCATCGTGAGCCCGGTGACCTGCGTGCCGACGGTTGCCTTGCGGCTGGTGAAAAGCTCCGGCCTGATCAGCCACGCGATCGTCGTCGCGTCGTGGATCGGCCCGCCCGGCCGTCCGAAGCGCGCCATGTCACTGCGATCGAAGGTCGAGAAGAGATTGTAGAGCGCACCGCCCGCGGCCCCGCCGCGAGCGCTAAAGCTCTTGAAGTGCTCCGCCGTGAACAGTGCCTGGAAGGTCATGTCGAGCGGCATCACCACGATCGGGACGCCGGAACGATAGACGATCTCTGCCGCATGCGGATCCGCAAGCACGTTGAACTCGGCCCAGGGGTGCGATGGCCAAGGGCGGTGAAGGCACCGCCCATGGATACGATCTGCCGGATGCCGCGCGCCACATCGGAGTGCTGGATGAGGGCAAGCGCAAGATTGGTCATTGGCCCCATGGCGCAGATGGTGATCGGCTCACCGGCCCTGGCCGCTTCGCTCGCCGACCTCACGATGAACCGCACCGCATGTTCTTCCGACGGCTCAATGCCATTGCGTGCGACGAGGTCATCGCTGAACGCGCCGATCCTCGCATATTTTCCGAACACCTGCTCCCGGACCAGCGGACCGGCCGCGCCTGCATAGACGGGCACATCGGTGCGGCCGGAGACGCCGACGATCTTGCAGGCGTTCGCCACCGTATCCTGCAAGGGGACATTTCCCGCCACGATCGACAGGCCGAGCACGTCGAGTTCCGGCGATGCCAGCGCCATGAGGATGGCCGCCGCATCATCCAAACCAGGGTCCGCGTCGATGATAACCGGTTGGCGGCTCATGCGACGGCCTTTTCGGCGTAACGCGAAAGGCGATCGAGGAACAAGGCGATAATGCCTTCCGCATCCACCTTGGTCACGATATCCGCATTGGGTTCGAGACCGCTCTTGCCGTACCAGTCGGCAATGGTCTGGCCCATGCAAAGCTCGCTCTCGTGCTCGACAAACACCCGGGCGCGCTCGGCCGTAAAGAGATGCGGCGCCAGAAGGTAAGCGATCACCAGCGGATCATGAAGGGGGCCGCCGCGAGAGCCATAGCGCCGCACGTCGTTGCGGTCCCAGAAGGCCATGAGTTCGGCAAGCGTCTGCGAAATGCGGCCGCTGACATTCGAAAACTCCGCGACGTGCTCCGGCTTCAGCATGACCTGATGCGTCGCATCGAGTGCCAGCGCGACGATCGGGATGCCGCTCGAAAACACGACATGCGCGGCATGCGGATCGGCCAGCACGTTGAATTCCGCGGTCATCGTCCGGTTGCCGGGCTCGCGATAGGCGCCGCCCATCATCACGATACGCTCGATGCCCTCGGCGACCTGCGGGCTCATCCGCAGGGCCACAGCGAGATTGGTCATCGGCCCTAGGCAACAGACAGTGATCGGTTTGTTTTCCAGAGCTGCGGCGGTCAGGGTGTCGATCAGGAAATCGACTGCCGACTTGGGCTCGACCGTCTTCACCGGTTCCGGCAGCACCGTATTGCCCAGCCCGGTCTTGCCGTGGAACTGGCCGAAGATCGGCTCGCGCAGCATCGGCCGGAAGCAGCCGGCATAGACCGGAATATCCGTCCTCCGGCCCAGTTCGCAGACCTGCAGGGCATTGCGCACCGTGCGTTCGAGCGGCTGGTTACCGCAGACGGGCGTGATGCCGAGGATGTCGAGTTCCGGCGAAACGAACGCCGTCAGAAGCGCGATGGTGTCGTCTATCCCCGGATCGCAATCCACGATGATCGGAATTGGAGTCATTTCGAATTTGCCCTTGAATTGTCGGTCCTATGCCGGCGCTCAGAGCGCGCCGACATCACGCAGAACCGCACCGATCTCGGCACGGGCCGCCTCACCGAGCGGCGCCTGCGGCGCCATCGGCGCGCCGACCGGAAAGCCCTGAAGCTCGAGCGCCGTCTTGATGCAGGCGGCGATCGAATATTTCGCGAAGATCTCGTTGACGCGCCAAAGCGGACGCTGCAGTTCCATCGCCGTTGCCCACTCCCCGCCTTCGCCGCCTCGTAAAGGGCAATGCTCTGGCGCGGCACGATGCAGGCGGGACCGGCCATCCAGCCGACCCCGCCGATCATCATCACGCAGACCGGAATATGCGCGGAGGCGGCGAACACCTCCATCCGGCCGCGGGTCCGCTCGATGATGGAGAGCAAGCGCCCGGTATTGGTCGAGGCATCCTTGATGTAGCGGATGTTCTCGACATGGCTCAGACGCTCGATCACTGGCAGAGTGAGATCGGAACGCTGGAACTGCGGATTGGTGTAGAGAACGACCGTCCGGCCCTTCGCTGCCTTGGCTATAGCCGTGAAATAGGCTTCGACGCCCTCGTCGCTGACCGGGAAATAAGCTTCGAGAATCGCCAATATGCCGTCGGCTCCGGCCTGGACCATATATTCCGTCTGAGCAACCGCATCGCTTATCGACGTAGACGCCACGCCGGCGACAACGGGCACCCGGCCGCGATTGGCCCAGATTACCGTGTCGACGACGTGCCGCCGCTGCTCTTGGGAGAGATAGGCAAATTCACCGGTGCTGCCGAGCGGCGTCAGTCCGTGGACCCCCGCGTCGATCAAGTGATCCACCAGATCCTTGAGCACGCCTTCCATGACGGCACCCGACTGATCGATCGGGGAAACGAGATAGGGAAAAACACCGCTGAAGGACATGACGGATCACCGCTTTCCGGATCAGTTAGGCTTCACATAGTAGGGAAGCGTGTAGGCATCCGACCGGCCTTCATAGGAAAGGCCGTTCTTGAGAGCCCAGGTGTTGGCGAGGTAAAAGACCGGGATGACACCGAGGTCCGTCATGGCGATCTCAGTCGCCTTCTTCAGGAGCGCCTCGCGCTTGGCATCGTCGAGCGTACCGCGGGCTTCGCTCAGCGCCTTGTCGAACTCCTGATTGGAGTAGCGGCCACGATTGCCCTGCCCTGCTTTCTCGCCATAGGTCTCCAGGATCGGGCCGAGCACACCGGAGGCTTCGCCGGTTTCGACAGCGGCGCCCCCATGATGAGGCTGAACTCCAGATTGGAAGCGCGGGTGAAGTAGACGCTGCCCGGCAGCGTCACGACTTCCGTCTTGATGCCGATGCGGCTGAAGAACTGGCCGATCGCCTGCGCGACCTTGGAGTCGTTCGGATAACGGTCGTTCGAGGCGTGGAAGGTCAGCGAGAAGCCGTTTGGATAACCGGCCTTGGCGAGCAGTTCCTTGGCCTTGTTCGGGTCGTAGGCATCGACCTTAATGGCCGGGTCATAACCGAAGTAACCTTCCGGGACGACCTGTCCGGCCGGCACGCCCTGGCCGTCCATGATGCGATCGACGAGCGCCTCACGGTTGATCGAAAGAGAAAGCGCACGGCGCACCTCCGGCTTCAGCAGCGGGTTCTTGCCGTCCTGCCCCTTGGCGAAGGGCGATTCCTCACGACCCTGGTCCATGTGAAGATACATGATGCGGTTGCCCGCCACGTTGACGACCTTGAGCTTGTCGGACGCCTGGAGTTTGCGCGTGTCGGCAGTCGGGATGCTCTCGATCATATCGACATCGCCGGAAAGCATGGCGGCGACACGAGCGCTGCTGTTCTTGAACACCCGGAACGTCACCTTGTCCCAGGCAGCCTTTTCACCCCAGTAACCATCGTTGCGCGCGACAACGACATTATCGTCCGGCGTCCACGAAACGAACTTGAACGGGCCGGTGCCGATGACGCCCTTGCCCGAGTTCATGTCTTCGGTGGTCGTCTTTTCCATCTCGGCCGGCAGGATGGCGATGCGGCTGAGGTTGTTCAGAAGGAGCGGCGTCGGGCCGCCCGTCTTGATCCGGACCGTCAGCGGATCGACGGCGGTGACATCAGTGATCGCCTTTACATAGGCTGCGAACGAGCTTGGGCTGTTCTTCGAGGCGAGCGGCACGCGCTTGATGCTGGCGACGACGTCTTCGGCCGTGAAGTCGCTGCCGTCGTGGAACTTGACGTTCGGCCGCAGCTTGAACTCCCAGGTCGTATCGTCGATCGTCTTCCAGGACGCGGCGAGTGCCGGCTGGATCTGCTGCTTGGCGTCCTGATTGACGAGGCCGTCGAAGAGGTTGCGCGCCATGGCGCTGTTCGGGCCGACGACATAGAACTGCGGATCCATGGACGTGGTCGAGGCGGCCAGACCAACTGTGAGGTCCTTCGCATGGGCTGCGAACGGTACGGCAAAGACTGACGCTGCCAATGCGGCTGCGATCGTAAGGAATTTCATGATGGAGCTCCTCCGGGGTTTCCGAAATCCGCGCTCTCCCTGCGGATTAGACATGCCATTAAAGCCTCCATCCGGAAAAGAAAAATTGCATTTGGTATTCCGTTCATGTCCTAATGTTATGGGAGAGCCAAGCGCATGCGATTGAAACCACGACAGGTCGAAGCCTTCAGAAGCGTGATGATGACGGGCGGCATCACCGCTGCCGCGGAGGCGATGAACGTCACTCAGCCTGCAGTCAGCCGCCTCATTCGGGATCTGGAGGAGATCGTCGAGATCAGGTTGTTCGAACGGGTCGGGACCCGCCTGATGCCGACGGCCGAGGCGACCCAGCTCTTCCGGGAGGTCGAGCGGCTTTATCTCGGCCTCGACCAGATCGCCCAGGCCGCGGACGATATCCGCCGGCACAAGAACATCGTGCTGCGGATCGCCAGCGTCACCTCGCTGGTCCGGCCCTACCTGCACCAGGCGATCCTCGATGTCGTCGGCAATCGACTGGACATCCCCTTGGTGATCGATGTCGAGAACAGCCGTCACATCTGGGACATGGTCGGCAAGAACCGCTACGATCTCGGCTTCGTCTTCAACTCGCCGCGCATGGCCGACAAGAATGCGGTCCTGCTGCACGGTTCGCATGCGGTCGCCGCAATGGCGCCGGGCCATCGGCTGGCGTCCCGCAAGGTCATCACGCCCGCCGATCTTCTGGACGAACGCGTCCTGCTTCCGGGCCGCAATTCGCCGCTGAGGCTGGCGCTGGACCGCGCCTTCTCCAACGAGGACCATCAACCAATCAGTACGATGGAAACCTCGATGCTCAACTGCTGCTATTTCGCTGCATCGGGAATGGGTGTCGGCATCGTCGATCATACCAGCCTTCGCTCCGCCGGCGCCGACATCGTCGCCATTCCGTTCGAGCCTCGGATCGAAGTCTCCTATTTCGCCATTCGCCCGTCGGGCGGGCAGCGCATTGCCGTACTGGACGACATCGTGAGCCGGATGGGCGAATTGATGGCAAAGTAGCGGTAGCCCGCAGATAGACAGGCGGAGATTACTCGACGGCGTGGCCCACGACCTGACAGCGAGATTTTCCCTGGATGATGCCTGTTTCAACCCACGGGTTTTCTCCGATTTCTTGTGGGACAAAACGCTACCTCCGGTTTCAGCATTCGGTAACGCTCCGATTGTACATTAGGCATCCATCAAATTGCGCGAGTACAGTGGGGGACGCCAGCGATATGAACCATCACTCCGCCATTGGCTCCGATCTGCAAGCGGCTCATCGCGAACTTCTGGAAGACCTGTTCGAGGGCGCCCCAGGACCTACGATCATCAAGGATGCCGAGTCACGCTTTCTGTTCCTCAACAAGAAGGCATGCGAGATGTTCGGCGTGAGCCTCGATGACGTGCTTGGCCACACGGATCACGATTTCCTACCTACGGACGAAGCCGACCGAATCCGGAAGGTGGATGCGGGTGTGCTGGCAACCGGCGAAGAACGACGGTTCGAGGAAGAGGTCACCGGGCCCGATGGTTCGACCCGGACGCTTTTCACGCACAAGCGGCGGTCTTTCATACCGGTGCCCGGCGGAAAGAAACCGGTCGTCGTTGTCGCCATTTCCGACATCACCAAACTCCGGCATGCCGAAGAGGTGCTGCGGGCAAGCGAAGAGCACTATCGCTCCCTCGTCGAACTGCATCCCCAAACGCCGTGGTTGGCCGACGCCCAGGGGAACGTCATCGAAGTCGGCCCCGGCTGGCAGAACGCGTCTGGACGGGAGGTCAGCGAAGCGCTGGGGCGCGGGTGGGAAAAGACCTTGCACCCCAAGGATCTGCCAGAGGTGGTCGCGAGATGGGAGATCGCCGTCAAGACCGGTGCGCCATTCGACATGATCTACAGGATCGGGACAGCGAGAGGACGGTTTCGGTGGTACCGGAGCCGCGCCGCACCTCGGCTCGACGCCAATGGCATGGCTGTCCGCTGGTATGGTCTCCTCGAGGACGTCCACGACCGCCAGATTGCCCTCAAGGCGCTCCAGTCCAGCGAGCGGAGACTCCGTCAGCACCGGGACGAGCTCGAAAAGGTGGTTATGGCCAGAACGGCGGAAGTTCAGGAAAAGAACATCGAACTGGACCGCCTTCTCCAGCATGAACGGGGGATCAATGCACTGCAGCGCCGCTTCGTGGGGATGATCTCCCACGAATTCAGGACGCCGTTGGCCGTGATCGACGGCGCAGCCCAGCGGCTCACTCGGACAAAGACAGCCGTCACGCCACAGTTCCTGGAGGGCAAGGCTCTGCAGATCAAGGGCGCCGTAGCGCGAATGGTCGAGTTGATGGAGAGCATCCTGGCTGCCGGGCGGCTCGAGACAGGGACCATTGCAATCAACAAGGAAGCCAGCTCGCTCAGCGCTATCCTGTGCCAATGCATCGCAAGCCGGGCGGAGATCAGCAAGAGCCACACGATCAGTTATGATCTCGATGCGCTTCCCGCGCTGCAGATGATCGACGGGGCCGCAATAGAGCGGGTTTTCTCGAATTTGCTGTCGAACGCGGTCAAGTACTCGCCGGCCGGTTCGAATATCCGTGTCAGCGGATGGAAGGACGGCAGGCGGGTTTTGGTCAGCGTCACCGATTCCGGTATCGGCATGGATGCGGACGACCTGCCGAAGCTGTTCGAGCCCTACTTTCGTGCCCGTAGCGCCACCGGGATCGCGGGAACCGGGATCGGCCTCAATATCGTGAAAGAGATCGTCGAGTTGCATGGAGGATCGATCTCGGTCCAGAGCGTTCTGGGACAGGGTACGACCTTCACAGTCGAGCTGCCCTTCGATGAAATCAAACAGCAGCAGTCAGCTTAGGGCCGGATCACGCGAAGACCATCAAGCAGCTATCGATGAAGCCAGCCAGGACGCAAGCTCGTCCTGCCCCATGGGCTTGCCCACCAGGTAGCCTTGCAGCTGATCGCAACCGGCGCCCCGAAGGACATCGGCCTGATCGGCGGACTCTATGCCTTCAGCCGTGACTGGAATCCCAAGGGCCTTGGCCAACGAAATCGTGGCCGTCAGCACGTTCCGCCCGGTGCTGCCGTCATTCATGGCTTGAACCAGCGAACGATCGATCTTCATCCGGTCGAAACCGAACTCGCGGAGCGTACCGATACTGGCGTAACCGGAGCCGAAGTCATCGAGAGCAAACCGGATGCCTGCCGATTTCAGGGCGGTGATGGATCGTCGTGCCTGTTCGGGGTTCGACATCAGAACCGCTTCGGTGATCTCCAGTGTCAGGCGGGAGGGATCAAAATCCTCCTCTTTCAGGAGAGCGAGGACGTCCCCGGCAAAATTGGGGTTACACAGCTGGATGGGAGAAACATTGACCGACAGGGAGAGCGGAGACCATGCCCGGGACGCCACGATGGACTTTCGAAGCATCTGGTGGCCCAGGATGTCGATCAATCCGCATTTCTCCGCCAGCGGTATAAAGGCGTCTGGGCCGATTGCTCCCTCGGTGCGTCTCCATCTTGCCAATGCCTCCACGCCTGTGATGTCTCCCGAGGCGGCCGACGCCAAAGGCTGGAAGACGGGCTGGATCTCATCACGCTGGAGGGCGCGCCGTAGCTCACCTTCCAAGGCTGCGATCTTCTCGCGCTGGCGGTCAAGATCCGGATGATAGGTGACCGCGCATCCCCTGCCTGTTTCCTTCGCTTCGTAAAGGGCCATATCCGCCCGACGGAGAAGTTCATGCGCGTCCTCTGCGTCGCCACGGGACGCAACACCGATGCTTGCGCCGATTTCGATCGTGCGGCCGTCGATGAGAAACGGCTTTTTGAGACGCTCAAGAAGTTTATCGTCAAGCTCGTCAAGGTGTGCGGAGCCGAGCTGAATCAGGGCAAACTCATCCCCGCCCAACCGCGCGACGCCAGCTACGTCGGGGTGAAAATCACGCAGGGCGTCCGCCACCAGCCTGATCAACCGATCCCCGATCGCATGTCCCCAGGCATCGTTGACCGCCTTGAATCCATCGAGATCGATCAAGTGCAAAACCAGCATCTTGTTCTGGTTCGTCTGCATTAACCGGTTCAGTCCCTCGATGAGGCCGAGCCTGTTCAAGAGACCGCTGAGACTATCGTGCGTGGCTTCGTGCCGCGAGCGGTCCGCCAGGTTCTTCAGGCGACGCGCTTCCGACCAGCCTGCAAACAGGACACCGACCAGATAAATCCCAAGAACCGCGACCGCCATGGCAATAAAGGGACGCACTTCAGCGAAGATCGTATTGCCGGGAGCGGCACTTGGCCAAGCCAGACGTGCCACTTCAACCTTATCGACATCCACAAGCGGCAAATTCAGAAGATCGCCCGTCACGCTTTGGGTTATATGGAGCTTCGGGAGCTGGTGGTCCCTGGCCATTTCGGCCACCGCTTCAGACGTCAGTGTCTTGAAAAAGCTGAGGACATAGTAGTCCGAATCCTGCGCCGGCGAGCCAAATGGCTGAACCGCTTCCGACGCCACAGCGATGATATCATCGCCACTTCTGAAGAAGTTGACGGTCGGGTCCATGCCTGGCCGGGCAACGGCTTGCGTTTGTGCGGCAAATTTTACGCCGAGATATTCGTCCGGATCTATCAGCTTGGCTTTGAGATAAGCGATGCTCTTGCCGCCCGCTGGGGCCGTCAGCGCAATCCCGTCATAGAGCGCGTAATCCTCGCTGGTCTTGCCCCAGTTCTCATAGACCCAGGCCTCGCGGTCGCCTTGCGTTATCGCCTTGTAGGCTTCGTCCCAAACAGCGTTGTCCCGCACGGTTGCCGCAAGTTTCGCCTGGAACGAGGAGACGGCCGCCTCTGCGGCCAGAACGGCTCTGTTGTCGTCGAGCGCGTTCGCGGAACTGCGCATTCGGTCAACGACATGGGCCCCCATGCCGCCAAGGATCACGGCGACAACAAGAAACAGCGATGTGGCGATGAAAACGGAGTAGCCTTCACGGCTCTCCTTCGATCGACGTGCGAGCATGACGGATTCCAGCTGTATTGAATTGCCCAAGGCTGCAGAAGACGTCATGTCCGCATTGCGCTGCGTGCGTCCAATAGCATGTACGCATATTAAAAATCACTAAAGTATTTAGTTAACTGCTCGTTAAGGCCTCCAGGGCGCCTTCGTGGAAGGCTAAAGCCGCCGCAGGAATTCTTCGGTGGTCGGCAGATCGAGTTGAACCGAGAAGCGATCTCCCAGGAGCTCCAGCGATGCATCGTGTGTGTCGTCGGCTCCGCTGCAGACGGCATCCCTCAGCACCACGACATGGTATCCAAGATCGATGGCGCCAAGCGCGGCGGAGAGGACACAAACGTCCGTTTCGCCTCCGGTCAGAACCACGGTTTCGATGCCTTCCTTCAAGAGCATTCCATGCAACTCTCCGCTCACCCAGGGAGAATAGGTCATCTTGTCGAATACACGCGCAGGGGGACAAGGGTCTTCAGTGAGGGGATCAGGTCGAGAAGGACAGGATCAAGATGCTCGCGCGTCATCATCCGCCACTTTTCATAATAGGCTCGCCACATCCGCTCCATCGTTTCGGGCCGCGCCGGCGTGACGAACCTCGTAAAGATCGTGTTCTCGGGGTAGCGGCCTGAAAGCTCCTCGATCTGTGGTGATACTTCGCGCATCCAGGGGACGTGCCATGGAGTGTCTTCGGCGAACATCCGCTGCATGTCGATACAAAGATGGACCCATTTACCAGTCATATCATCCTCCCAGCCCGCTCAACGCCCGGTCGGGAGCCGGGTTCCGGCCAAGGCACGGGGACCGGATTTCGAGAGGATGGATCCGATAAGAGGGTAGGCGCCGCGATTGAAGCACCAGCCGGCCCCGCGCTCCTGACTATGGGCTGGCGGACGCCTTGACGAAATCGATGAAGGCCCGCAGCGGTGCGGGGACGAGCCGCCGACCGGGATAATAGAGAAATGGTCCCGAAAATTGTGGCCACCATGGCTCCAGCACCGGCTCCAGAACACCGCTCTCGAAGAGGGGCCGCAACCAGTCTTCGAACAGCGATATGATACCGGTCCCGGCAATCGCCACATCGACGGCCAGATCGGCTGCTCCGCCCACCTGTACGATCAGCGGCCCGGTCGGATCGATCCGCACGACCTCACCGTCCCGCTCGAATTCCCAAGTCGTCATGGCGCCGCTTGCGAAACGCCCGCGAAGACAGGCGTGACGAAGCAGGTCGCGGGGATGATCGGGGCGGCCGTGCCGATCGAGATAAGCGGGAGACGCCGCGGCTGCGAAGCGCTGCAGGCGGGGACCGATCGGCACCGCGATCATGTCCTGTTCCAAGCGGTCATCATAGCGGATGCCGGCGTCGCATCCGGCCGCCAATACATCGACGAAACGGTCATCAGCGATGATCTCAAGCTGGATCTCGGGATAGGTCGCGAGGAACCCCGGGATGATCGCCGGCAGCACCAGCCGGGCAGCGCTGACCGGCACATTCAGACGCAGCGAGCCCGCCGGCTTGTCGCGAAACCCGTTGACCACGTCGAGGGCAGCATCGACCTCGCTCAAAGCCGGGGTCAACCGAGCCAGCAGGCCTGCGCCTGCTTCCGTCGGCACCACGCTGCGCGTGGTGCGGTTGAGAAGCCTGACACCGAGTTGCGTCTCGACACGCCGCACCGCCTCGCTCAATCCTGATGCGCTGCTGCCCGTAACGCGTGCACCCTCGCGAAACCCGCCGGCGCGCGCCACTGACACGAAAGCATTGAGATCGCCCAGATCGATTTTCATTGTCCATAATTCCGCACAGCCTGTACCGATTGTATCCGATTTTCGTGCGCGTCATCAACGGCTATATCTGGTCGATCTTGAATAAGGAGATATCCCATGTCCAATCTAGACCAGGCAGGCACATTCATCCTCGGCGACCGCAAGGTGAAGCGGCTCGGCTACGGCGCCATGCAGCTTGCAGGCAAAGGCGTTTTTGGGCCGCCGAAGGATCGCGATGCGGCGGTTGCGGTACTGCGCGCAGCGATCGAGGCTGGGGTCAACCATATCGACACCAGCGACTTTTACGGTCCGCATGTGACCAACCAGATCATCCGCGAAGCGCTTCATCCGTACCCCGATGACCTGGTGATCGTGACCAAGATCGGCGCCATGCGCGGCGCTGACGGCTCTTGGAACCCGGCATTTTCAGCCGAACAACTGGCACAGGCTGTTCACGACAACCTGCGCAATCTGGACCTCGACGTCATGGATGTGGTCAATCTGCGTATCATGTTCGACGTCCACGGCCCGGCCGAAGGCTCGATCGAAGAGCCCCTGACGGTCCTCGCCGAACTGCAGCGCAAGGGCCTCGTCCGTCATATCGGGCTCAGCAACGTCACGCCGACACAGGTTGCCGAAGGTAAGCGGATCGCCAATATCGTCTGCGTTCAGAACCAGTATAATCTTGCTCACCGGCAAGACGATGCCATGATCGACGATCTCGCCCGCGACGGCACCGCTTATGTGCCGTTCTTCCCGCTCGGCGGCTTCAGCCCGCTTCAGTCATCGACCCTGTCGGACGTCGCCCAGCGCCTGCGCGCAACGCCGATGCAGGTCGCACTCGCCTGGCTTCTGCGTCGCGCACCGAATATCCTGCTCATCCCGGGCACCTCGTCCGTGGCCCACCTGGGGAAAATCTCGCTGCGGCCGAGTTGCAACTCTCGGATGCGGTGATGGCCGAGCTGGAAGGCGTGGCAGGCATCCGCGCCGCCTGAGCATACCAGACAGAACTTGCACCCGACCCCGAAAAAGCAACCAGGGGCCTTTCCTTCACGCGCGCTTTCGCTAAAAATGAAAGAAAAGCGAACGGAGGGGTCGGGTGTTCATTACGGACCGTCAGGCAAAGATTGTCGAACTTGCAAAATCTGCGGGCCGGGTCCTCGTCGATGACTTGGCCGCGCAGTTCTCGGTAACCTCGCAGACGATCCGCAAAGATCTGAACGATCTATGCGATAAGCAAATTCTGACGCGGATCCACGGTGGCGCCACCCTTCCCCGCAGCAACGAGAATGTCCGCTACGATGCACGCCGGCAGATCGCTGCCGCGGAAAAGCAGGCGATCGGCGTCGCCGCCGCCAACCTTATCCCCGACAACGCTTCGCTCTTCATCAATATTGGCACCACCACGGAGGCGGTTAGCGAGGCGCTGGTCAATCACCGCGAACTGATGGTGATCACCAATAATATAAATGTCGCCAACAGGTTACGGCTCCTTGACGAAATCGAGGTGGTCATCGCCGGCGGTGTGGTCCGCCAGTCGGATGGCGGGATCGTGGGTGAAGCCGCGGTCGATTTCATCCGCCAGTTCAAGGTTGATTATGCGATTATCGGCGTTTCGGCGATCGATCCGGACGGCGCTCTTCTCGATTATGATTTTCGCGAAGTGAAAGTTGCCCAGGCGATCATCGCCAATGCCAGGCATGTGATCCTCGTCGCCGACTCGACAAAATTCGAGCGCACTGCCCCCGTGCGTATCGGCCAGATCTCCCAGGTTCAAACCTTTATCACCGACCATTGTCCTTCTCCTTCGATCCGAGATGTGTGCCTTCAGAACGGCGTCGCGCTGGTGGAAACTTCGAACGACGATCAGGAAATTCACTAGGCTCTGAGTTTCATTTGACATTCGGAATATTTTCGATTTAATCCCTTTCAGGTTCACAATATCTGTGGACTGCTGTCCATTTTCGGTTCAGCGAGGGGAATGATGAGCCAGGAAATCCACGACATTTTCGTGATCGGCGGCGGCATCAACGGCTGCGGTATCGCGCGCGATGCGGCGGGGCGCGGTTATTCCGTTGCGCTCGCGGAGATGGATGATTTTGCCTCGGGCACGTCTTCCGGCGCCACCAAACTCATTCACGGTGGCCTGCGTTATCTCGAACATTACGAATTCAGGCTCGTACGAGAATCGCTGATGGAACGCGAAACCCTCTGGGCCATGGCGCCGCATATCATCTGGCCGATGCGTTTCGTTCTGCCATACCACAAGGGCGGGATCCGCCCGGCATGGGTGATCCGGCTTGGCCTGTTTCTCTACGACCATCTCGGCGGGCGAAAGCTGCTGCCGCCGACCGCCGTGCTCGACATGCGCACCGACCCGGCCGGAAAGCCTCTGAAGCCGCTTTTTACCAAGGCGTTCGAATATTCCGACGGCTGGGTCGATGATGCGCGGATGGTCGTGCTGAATGCCCGCGACGCGGCCGATCGCGGCGCCGTGATCCTGCCGCGCACCCGGGTTGTTTCCGCACGGCGGGAGAACGGCCTGTGGACGGTCGGCACACTCGATGTCCGCACCGGCAAGACGCAGACCTATCAGGCCCGTATGCTGGTGAACGCCGCCGGTCCCTGGGTGGACCAAGTGATCCGCGAGGCATTCGGCAACAATGACGCCCGCCATGTCCGTCTTGTCCAGGGCAGCCATATCGTCGTGAAAAAGAAGTTCGAGGGCTCGAGGGCCTACTTCTTCCAGAACCAGGACAATCGCATCATTTTCGCGATCCCTTACGAGAACGACTTCACTCTTATCGGCACGACCGACCGGGACTATTCCGGCAACCCAAGGGATGTAAAAATCTCCGAAGAGGAGACGACCTATCTCTGCAATGCCGCGAGCGAGTATTTCCGGGAACCGGTGCGACCGGCCGACATCGTCTGGTCCTATTCGGCGGTTCGCCCGCTTTTTGACGACGGCGCCTCGAAGGCACAGGAAGCGACGCGCGACTATGTGCTGAAGCTCGATTACACACAGGACGCGCCTGTGCTCAATGTTTTTGGCGGCAAGCTGACCACTTATCGCCGGCTTTCGGAACATGCGCTGGAAAAGATCGCTGAAGCGATCGGAGCAAAGGCCAACCCTGGACGGCGAAAAGCCACTTGCCAGGCGGCGATTTTGCAGCCCAGGGTTATGAGGCAGAAGTCGCAAAGCTCAAGGTCCGCTATCCGTTTCTGGAGGAAAGGCATGCGCGGCGCCTGGTGCGTCGATACGGAACCCGCTCAGTGGCGGTCCTCGACAGCGCAACCAAGGCGGAGGACCTTGGCCATCACTTCGGGGGCGATCTCTACGAAGCCGAGGTCAAATACCTCATCGACCGGGAATGGGCCATGAGCGCCGAGGATGTGCTTTGGCGCAGGACCAAGGACGGTTTGCGGCTGAGTGAAAAGGAAAAAGAATATCTGGAGGAGTACATGGCCGCTATCCCGGCAAAAATGGCCGGATAAGCGGCATGTGTTCCCAGTGTGAGGAGGCACGGGAACCCGAATGCTGGAAATGCGCAACGTCGCCAAGATGGTGGGTGGTGAATACCATATTCATCCCACCACTCTTGCACTGGATCGCGGCACGCTGAATGTATTGCTAGGCCCGACGCTCTCGGGCAAGACGTCGCTCATGCGGCTGATGGCCGGGCTCGACCGACCCACGAGCGGCTCGGTCTATTTCGACGGCGCCGACGTTACCGGCGTTGCCGTGCAAAAGCGCAATGTCGCGATGGTCTACCAGCAATTCATCAATTATCCGGCTCTGACCGTCTACGAAAACATCGCCTCGCCGATGCGGATCGCCGGCAAGGACGCCAAGACGATCGATCGGGAAGTCCGCAAGGCTGCGGAACTGCTGCGGTTGACGCCGTATCTCGACCGGACGCCTCTCAATCTTTCCGGCGGCCAGCAGCAGCGCACCGCGCTCGCCCGCGCCCTCGTCAAGAATGCGAGCCTGGTGCTCATGGACGAGCCGCTCGCCAATCTCGACTACAAGCTTCGCGAGGAACTGCGCGAGGAGCTGCCGAAGATCTTTGCGCAATCCGGCGCCATCTTCGTTTACGCGACGACCGAACCGTCCGAAGCCCTGCTGCTCGGCGGCAATACGGCGACCCTCTCGGAAGGGCGGATCACGCAATTCGGGCCGACGATCGAGGTCTATCGCCGCCCGGCAGATCTCGTGACGGCCAAGACATTTGCCGATCCCCGCTCAACTTCATCGACGTCGTCAAGTCCGGCGGGTCATTCCAATACCAGGGAACAGACAGCCTTGCCGTGCCGTCGCATCTGGCCGGCGTGCCGGACGGTCGGGTGACGATCGCCTTCCATCCCCATCACCTGGGGCTCACGGCACAGACGGGCAATGCCGCTAGGCTCAGGGCCCAAACCCAGATCTCGGAGATCACCGGTTCCGAAAGCTTCGTGCATATGCACTACAACGGTGTGCGCTGGGTCATGCTTGCTCCCGGCATCCACGACATCGACCCGGATACGGAAATCGAGCTCTTCCTCGATACCCGACATCTCATGGCTTTCGGAACAGACGGCCGCGCCATCGCGGCGGCGGCTTGAAGGAGGCGGACATGGCACGCATCACGCTCGATCACATCCGCCACGCCTACGGCCCCAACCCGAAATCCGACGCGGCTTACGCGCTGCGCGAAGTCGATCACGAATGGGCCGATGGCGGCGCCTATGCCCTGCTCGGCCCTTCCGGCTGCGGCAAGACCACCCTCCTGAACATCATTTCCGGCCTGCTGCAGCCGTCCCATGGACGCATTCTCTTCGATGGAAACGACGTCACCAATCTTTCCACGCAGGAGCGCAACATCGCCCAGGTTTTCCAGTTTCCGGTCATCTACGACACGATGACCGTTTACGACAATCTGGCATTTCCCTTGCGAAACAGAGGGATAGCCGAACCGGATGTCGATCGGCGCGTCCGCGAAATGCTTGAAATCATCGACCTTTCCGACTGGTCGAAGCGCAAGGCCCAGCGGCTCACGGCCGATCAGAAGCAGAAGATCTCGCTGGGGCGGGGGCTCGTCCGCAACGACGTCAACGCCATCCTGTTCGACGAGCCGCTGACGGTCATCGATCCGCATATGAAATGGGTGCTCCGCTCCCAACTCAAGCGCTTCCACAAGCAATTCGGTTTCACCATGGTCTATGTCACCCATGACCAGACGGAAGCGCTCACCTTCGCCGACAAGGTGGTCGTCATGTACGATGGGCAGATCGTTCAGATCGGAACGCCGGCTGAACTCTTCGAAAGACCGAGCCATACATTCGTCGGTTATTTCATCGGCTCTCCCGGCATGAACGTAATGCCTGCCGAGGTCCATGGCAGCACAATGACGCTCGGTGGGGAGACAATCGTCCTCGACCATGCACCAAAGATAGCTGCGGGAGACAAGGTCGAGCTCGGCATCAGACCCGAATTCATCCGCATCGGCCGCGAAGGCATGCCGGTAACGGTGACGCGTGTCGAGGATATCGGTCGGCGGAAGATCGTTCGCGCCAACCTCGCGGGGCAGCCGATAGCGATCGTCGCTGCCGAGGATATCGAGTTTCCGGCCGAGCCCCGCGTCACTTTCGATCCCGGTGCGCTGAATATCTATGCCAATTCATGGCGCATCGGCAGGGAGGCCTGAACCATGGAAAAGACGTGGAACAACAAGGCCTGGTTTCTGGTGCTTCCCGTGCTCCTGCTCGTCGCCTTTTCGGCGGCCATTCCGCTGATGACGGTCGTCAATTACTCAGTCCAGGATACGTTCGGCAACAATGCGTTTTTCTGGGCCGGCACCGACTGGTTCGATGGCGTCCTGCATTCTGCCCGCTTCTGGGAAGCTCTGCAGCGCAACCTGCTTTTCTCCTTCATCATCCTCGCGCTTGAAATTCCGCTCGGCATCTTCATTGCGCTGAACATGCCGAAGAAGGGCATCGGCGTGCCGGTCTGCCTCGTCCTGATGGCCCTTCCGCTTCTTATCCCGTGGAATGTCGTCGGCACGATCTGGCAGGTCTTCGGACGGGTCGATATCGGTCTGCTCGGCCATACGCTGGCGGCGCTCGGCGTCGATTACAACTACGTCCGCGATCCTCTGGACGCATGGATCACCGTCGTCGTCATGGATGTCTGGCACTGGACGAGCCTCGTCGTGCTCTTGTGCTACGCCGGCCTCGTCTCCATTCCGGATGCCTATTATCAGGCGGCCAAGATCGACGGCGCCTCACGGTGGTCGGTGTTCCGCTATATCCAGCTGCCGAAGATGAAGCGGGTGCTGCTGATCGCCGTGCTGTTGCGCTTCATGGATAGTTTCATGATCTACACCGAGCCTTTCGTGGTCACCGGCGGGGGCCTGGAAACTCCACGACCTTCCTGTCGATCGATCTCGTCAAGACGGCCGTCGGCCAGTTCGACCTCGGTCCGGCCGCCGCCATGTCGATCGTCTACTTCCTGATCATCCTGCTGCTGTCATGGATCTTCTACACCGTGATGACCAGCAGCGATGCAGACACCTGACGGGAGGAGAAGAACAATGGCGCGCGCAATCAAATACAAGCCCGCAGGCAATTTCTCCTGGCTGGTCTCGACGATCTACATCGTCTTCCTGCTGCTGCCGATCTACTGGCTCGTCAACATGAGCTTCAAGGAGAATGCCGAGATCACCGGTGCGTTCTCGCTCTGGCCGCAGAACCCGACGTTCAGGAACTACATGGTGATCTTCACCGACCCTTCCTGGTATAACGGCTATATCAATTCCATCATCTATGTGGGGCTGAACACCTTGATTTCGGTGCTGGCGGCATTGCCGGCTGCCTACGCCTTTTCGCGCTACCGGTTCCTCGGCGACAAGCATCTGTTCTTCTGGCTGCTCACCAACCGGATGGCGCCGCCCGCCGTCTTCGCCCTGCCCTTCTTCCAGCTCTATTCAGCCTTCGGTCTCATCGACACGCATATCGCGGTCGCCCTTGCCCACTGCCTGTTCAACGTGCCGCTTGCCGTCTGGATCCTGGAAGGCTTCATGTCGGGCGTGCCGAAGGAAATCGACGAGACCGCCTATATCGACGGCTACTCCTTCCCGCGGTTCTTCGTGAAGATCTTCATGCCGCTGATCGCGTCCGGCATCGGGGTCGCGGCCTTCTTCTGCTTCATGTTTTCCTGGGTGGAACTGCTGCTCGCCCGCACCCTGACGACGACCGACGCCAAGCCCATTTCCGCCATCATGACGCGTACCGTTTCCGCCTCGGGAATGGACTGGGGCGTGCTGGCAGCCGCCGGCGTGCTCACCATCGTTCCCGGGGCGCTCGTCATCTATTTCGTTCGAAACTACATCGCCAAGGGCTTTGCCCTCGGCCGGGTCTGACAAGGAGGAACCACGCATGAACCTTTCATGGATGGCCTGGACGCTTCCCACGGCACTGTTCTTTCTGACGATCCTCGCCCTGCTCGTCGGCATGAGCATCTGGGAATATTTCGCGCCGGGCGGTTCGCCTCGGATCGGTATCCTACGTTTCGAGACGACGCGGGGAGATCGGCTGTTCATCTCGCTGCTCGGCGCGGCATTCATTCATCTCGCATGGCTGGGGCTCATCGGCCCCAACCTGTGGTGGGCTCTTGCCCTCGCAGTGGTCTACGCCATCGGCGTCTTCCGCTTCGTCTGAGGCAAGCTGGAAAGGTGGCGTGAGAAACGCCACTCGATACGCAAACTGCAATCGCAAAACTCTGGGAGGATAAAATGCGACGGCATCTTATGACAACGACAGCAGCGATGCTGCTGGCTCTGACCGGTTCCGCCTATGCCGGCATGGATGAGGCAAAGCAATTCCTGGACAAGGAGGTCGGCGAACTCTCGACGCTTCCCCGCGCCGACCAGGAAAAGGAAATGCAGTGGTTCATCGATGCCGCGAAACCTTTTGCCGGCATGGATATCAAGGTCGTTTCCGAAACGCTGACGACGCACGAGTATGAATCGAAGGTTCTGGCGCAAGCCTTTGCGGCGATCACCGGTATCAAGGTCACTCACGACCTGATCGGCGAAGGCGACGTCGTCGAAAAACTGCAGACGCAGATGCAGTCGGGCGAGAACATCTACGACGCCTATGTCAACGACTCCGACCTGATCGGCACGCATTGGCGTTACCAGCAGGCACGTTCGCTCACCGACTGGATGGCCGGCGAAGGCAAGGACGTCACCAACCCTGGCCTCGATCTCGAGGACTTCATCGGCCTCAAGTTCACGACGGCGCCGGACAAGAAGCTCTACCAGCTGCCGGACCAACAGTTCGCGAACCTCTATTGGTTCCGCTACGACTGGTTCAACGACGAGAAGAACAAGGCCGATTTCAAAGCGAAATACGGCTACGATCTCGGTGTCCCGGTGAACTGGTCCGCCTATGAGGACATTGCCGCCTTCTTCACCGGCCGCGATGTCGGAGGCAAGAAGGTCTATGGTCACATGGACTACGGCAAGAAGGACCCCTCGCTCGGCTGGCGTTTCACCGATGCCTGGCTGTCCATGGCCGGCAACGGCGACAAAGGGTTGCCGAACGGCCTGCCCGTCGATGAATGGGGTATCAAGGTCGACGAAAAATCCCGTCCGGTCGGCTCCTGCGTCGCGCGCGGCGGCGATACGAACGGCCCGGCGGCGGTCTATTCCATCCAGAAATACCTCGACTGGCTGAAGGCCTATGCGCCGGCCGCCGCCCAGGGCATGACCTTCTCGGAATCCGGACCGGTGCCGGCTCAGGGCGAGATCGCCCAGCAGATGTTCATGTACACGGCCTTCACTGCCGACATGGTGAAGGCAGGCCTGCCCGTCATGAACCAGGACGGCACGCCGAAATGGCGGTTCGCACCGTCTCCGCATGGCGTCTACTGGAAGGACGGCATGAAGCTCGGCTATCAGGACGTCGGCTCCTGGACGCTGATGAAGTCCACGCCCACCAATCGTGCAAAGGCGGCCTGGCTCTATGCCCAGTTCGTCACCTCGAAGACGGTGGACGTCAAGAAGAGCCATGTCGGCTTGACCTTGATCCGCGAGAGCACCATCCGGCACAAGAGCTTCACGGACCGCGCGCCGAAGCTCGGCGGCCTGATCGAGTTTTATCGCTCGCCGGCCCGCGTCCAGTGGTCGCCGACCGGAACGAACGTGCCTGACTATCCGAAGCTCGCACAGCTCTGGTGGCAGGCGATCGGCGATGCCTCCTCGGGCGCCAAAACCGCCCAGGCGGCCATGGACTCGCTTTGCGCCGAGCAGGAAAAGGTGCTGCAGCGCCTGGAGCGCGCCAAGGTCCAAGGCGACATTGGACCGAAGCTCGCCGATGAGCACGATCTCGCATACTGGAACAAGGATGCCGCCGCGAAAGGCAACCTCGCTCCGCAGCTCAAGATCGCCAACGAGAAGGAAAAGCCTGTTACGGTCAATTACGACGAGCTCGTGAAGAGCTGGGCTGACGCCAAGAAATAAGCTGGTTCGCCGGGCGCTCAAAGGCGCCCGGCGGCCACCGATTGCGAGATTTCTTTGGCCCATGCTTCCAAGGTCAAGCCACCGCGTATGCCCCAGCTCACTTGTCCACCAAGCGAATGAGATCGAGCAATGTCGCCAATTGTAGGGACGAGTAGTTGGAGCGGGTGAAGGGAATCGATATTCTTGTTTAAATACCTGTAAATGCTAACGTAATTTATGACCTTCCTCATAAATACCGCGCTACATACCGACATTCCCGCCGGATCTCTTTGAACGAAACTGCGCGAACAAAGACCAAAGTTCTTTATTGTTTGGAAGCACAAGTGACGTAAAATCGTCCTGAACTCCTGTCCGCAACTCCTCCGATTCCCACGTGAGCCCGAAATCGAAATCTTTCAAATCAGAAGTCTGGGAAACATTTAACCCACACTATGTGGCCGAGCTGCTTCTGGATGAAGAACCGGCCTACGATGGCCTAAGGCCAGTTCTTCAGGCAGCCTTCCTAGCATGGGTAACAGCACACGACGATCAAGATCTCATACGAGATGCAATCTTGATCAAGTGCCTGGAGCTTCTGCTGAATGCAAGCAGCGACGAGGTGGTTCTGTCCCTAAATGCCTCCGATGTAAGCGCCAGTTTCGCAACGGACATTCTCTCCGAAATCGGCGGCTTGAAATCACTGCTGAAAAGCCGGTCGAAAAAAGAATTCGTATCTGAGTTAGCAACGAAATCTCGAATGCTGACCACAGTCGCTGAATTAATGAATATTATTCACAATGCGTATTTGCTTGACAGGAGGGCGTACTATCCGCCCAGTTTCAACAAAGCAATGACATGTCTTTCCGCAATCTACAGCGAGACCCAGGACGATAAAATTGTCAGTCGTCTTTTTGACAATGACCTCTATAAGCCGAGAGAAGCTCAAAACACCTGGATGAGCAATAGGAAGGTCATTCCTTTGATATACTCGTCCATGCATACCAAGGTACACAATCGGCTAATATTTAGCGCGCTTTGGTCTGGTAGGTCACAGACGATGGGGCCAGAAAGATGGCGGGATTGGTTGGGCAAAGCCCGCTACGCATCTAGGCTCTTTGGTTCAGTTATTTCGCCAAATGACGATCCCAGCCGAATAATTTTTGACCCATCCGTCCCAGAAATTCCATTCAAGCCAAACGATTTGCCAGATACGAGCCGCGCAATAGTAGGCAAGAAATTCAGACGATAGCCCCTACGCAAACGGCTTTTCGTAACGCATTCGATTTTGCAGGAATTGTGCTTTTTGTTGCCTCGTTCGAAGTTAGTCCTGTCAAAACTGAAAGGACGACAATGACTGACGATGTAAATTCGAATGACGCGGGTCCAGATTCATCCGACCTTCCGTCGGAGGGTTTCGTACGCCTTAGCGCCTTTGTCGGCAAAGGTAAGTTCATACCGATCAGCCGATCCTCGTGGTACGCCTTGCAACGGTCGGGCATCGCCCCCAAGCCGAAAATCCTAGGCTTGAGGACGTGTGTCTACGATGTCGCGACAATCCGGCGGTTCGCGTCTTCGCTTGAATTGAAGAAGTAAGCTGGACACCTAGTAAAATGACCTAGCTCGGCAATGACCCCGGTAGAGCTGAAGGCGTGCCTTCTGCATTATCCTCGGTCTTGAGCTGAAGATTCTCCTTCCTCCTCAACACTGCCGACGGATCGCCCACACGCGTCTGAAGGCGAACCTGTGCCCAAAGGACAGATGATGCCCCCTCGAAAAAAACGGATCAACTCGCCCCGGCTGATCAACCGTGCCACGAAGAAGCGCCTGCCCAAGCGCGATTTCTCCGCAAGTGGCGTGCTGCGGAAGGCCCGGCTTACTGAGCACTCGCCCGGGAACACCTCCACGCGTAAAGTTGTCAAAACGGTGTATTTGGCGGCGAAAGGGCGCGTAGCCCTGCAGCTCGTAAAACTTGCCGATAAAGAGGCGGAAAACGCGGAACGGGACAACAGCGCACCCGGGTTAGCAGCGAGCACACCTGTGCTGCCCATTCACGAGGGGATTGTTGAAATCACTCAACGCGACGTGATGCAGCAGTTGCGGAACCTGCAGCCCCGGTTCGAAGGCGGGTTACCATCCAAAGAGAACCTCGTCTTCGCTTACACTCATGCTTCCACTCTTCGTGTCGATGAGGATGAATGGCAGATCTTCTGCATGGCCCCGGAGTGGAAGCGGCGCAAGAAACGACCGGACTTATCCGAAAAGGATCGGACAGAGGCGCTACTCTATGTACTGCGATTTCTGTGCGGTACGGGGCCGAATGCATCGGTGCCGGTAAAGCAGGGCATGAACTTGCTGCGACCGTTCTGGGAGAGCGATACGACACCCTACGATCTCCACGAGACGCTCATGCAGGAGGCTCCACCTGTGGCCCAGTCGAGCATTGCTGTGCGGGTGGTGGATGACGTCCTTTCCCGCCAACTTTTGGCGATGCCGCCTGGAACCGCGGCTACGGTAACGGTGACGATGTCGCGCGGTAAGCGCCGGAACAGATATCTCCTCGCGCTCACCGGGTTCGCAGCTGAACCCTTGTAATACTAACATCACACCCCAACCCGACCCTTACAACCTCGCACCACACCCATACCCGTAAGCATGCAGCACATTACCCCAGTACGTGCTCATGACCCGACGTAATCGCTGTCATTAGAACAATAAATAACCTCAGGTGATGACGTTGGGCGGGGTGGGGTGCTGCTATAACCACATGGAGTAAGTCGCTGTGCCTAGAGACCCCATTCTATCGTTCGAACAGTATCGAGGTGATCATTTAGATTTCTCGTTCCTCACCGCCGGACACCATTTGACGGCGTGGGGCGAGGGCAAGCTTACGACCGAGGAAATCCGCAGAACCCTGAGGGATTCAATCGAATGCGGCTATGCGGTCAATATGCACAGCCGCGTGGCGCATGCCGCGGCAGCAGCCGAAGTTCTTGATAAACTTGTCAAGGAGAGCGCGGCCCGCCCTCTTTACGCCATTGATCTGGTCTGCCGAGATTTTATTTTCGAGATAAAGGACGGACGTGAATTCGATGTTCGAAAGCTGAGGAGATGGGTGAAGGCACGCCTGCCCGGTATCGATTTCATTGGTGGAATTGACCTTGCCTACTATTACGCAGGCGACTTGGTACCCGGAAGGAAGCCGCCTTTTCTGTCATGGCACGCGCACGTCATTGCGTGGGGCGTGTCTGAGGACGAGCTTCGTGCTCTTGAATGCGGGGCTGAGGCGCAATTTTCCGCAGGTTGGGAAGGAGCCAAGGTATTCTATTCCCGAAAGCTGGATCACCTCAAAGCTGTAGGCCGCGCCATGTATGCACTCAAGTCACCCATGAGCGAATACAGCGTCGGCCGAACCGAGGAGCATACCGACGACGAAACGGGCGAGGTGAAAGGCGGAACGATCGTGCAAAACAAGCGTGCACTTCGCCCAACGGGAAGAATAGAAATAATACGGGCACTAGGTGCTCGAACCATTCACGATCTCACGGTAGCGGGTGGCCGCGGCAAAAAGATAAAAACGAAGATATTTTTCGACGCGTTGATGTCAGAAATGTCCGAGGCTAGCGCACAAGGGCGCAGGCGAAGGGAAGCTCTAGGGCTGCCTCTGGCAGTGTGGCGAAAGCTGAGTGAAAATATCTAACATATTGACTTCCCTAGCTTTTTATGACAATTTGCCTGTGCAGGTTCGATGAATGTTTAGCTGTTCACCGAACGAATTTTCAAACTTGAGCGCCGTGGTGGCGCTCTTTTGCGTTTAGGAGCCCCGATGCAAATGCCGTCAACAGCCCCCGCCGTTCAAAATTCCAGAAACGTATCGATGCCGCACATATCAATCCTCAACGGCCCTCGACCATCAGCGCCCGTCAGGAAGTCCAGTTTGAACCCGACGATGCCGCCGAAACCTGACGGCGTACCGAATGTCCTGCTCGTTGGTCTTGATGATCAGGGAAAGCCGCACGCCTCGTGGTTCGGAGAACAGCAGGCGGATGCTGCCGCTGTGGCCGCCGACCTGATGGGTTTCGCGGTGATCGACATTACTTCCGAGGAGCTGACCGCGATCGCGGCGAAGTTGCCCCGGGGCAAGCTGTTTGAAAGCGGCAAGGCGTTCGTACCGTTTGTCAAACGGGCGGTCTACGACCAGGCTCGCCAAGTACTTCGATGAGGAGTTCGTCGCCTCGACTGCTGCTCGGGCTGAAGCGGCACAGGCTGCTGCAGCCGAAGGATATGCCAAGGCCAGCAAAGGCGAAGTGCCGCCGCGACAGCCGGAGGATTGGTCGAAGATCATCGTAGGTGATCTGGTGCTGGCCACGGATGATCCTGACGAGGGCTGGTTCGAAGCGACAGTCCTTGAACAGGCTGCTGACGGCCGCTTCCGGTTGCGCTGGCGCGGTTGGCCTGAGCTGCCCGACTTCACGCGGGCCGTATCCGACGTCGCCCTGCTGCATCCTAAACATGCGGCGGCGTGAAATGGAGATGGGAACGATCACCATCATGCCGATGATAGACGGGAGTCAGCTCAGGGTACCGTTAGCGATGACAAGCGAAAGCCATCCCGGGCCAAGCCGCGTTCGTGAGCTGAACGATGTGCTGCGGCGAACCTTCACCACCGGGCGTGTCATGCTGACTAAGGCGGTTCAGGAACTTCCCGAACACGACCGAGCGCGGGTGCTGAGGGCCGTTCAGGAATTCAGCAGCTTCACACCGGCAAATGATCCGTACGGTGAGCATGACTTCGGCCGGGTGACGGTTGCGGGTGAAGCCTACCTTTGGAAGATCGATTACCACGACAACGATCTCCAGCACCTGTCGCCCGACCCCGCTGACGCCTCGGTCACAAGCCGCGTCATGACCATCATGCGGGAGGACGAATATTGAGCCTTCTACTTATAAACCCAATGCCAAGGCCGCGCTCATCCCGCGGCCTTTCTTTTGCCCGGGGCTTAGCGCTTCACGGCACCGGGTTTTCTTCCAGGCTTGAGCGTCGCCGGTTCATCAACGCCCTCAGGGGCACCGCCAAAAGATCCATGACGTCGATTCCGAGCGCCTCGGCGATGCGTTCGATAACATCGAGGAGGCATTGAAATCGCCGCGCTCAAGCCCGCTGATCGTCGTACGATCGACGTCAGCATCAACCGCAAGATTTTCTTGGGTGACGGCTCGGGCGGTTCTTGTCGCCCGAAGATTCCATGCAACACGCGCGCGAAGCTTCATGCCTGCATGGGCAACATCTTGCTGTTGTTTTATCCATCGGATATATCCAACATAATTCAATCATTCGTTGCCGCTGATCACCACTATCAAGAACCGAAAGAGCAGCCAGCCCTTTGTATTGAAGTGGTGGCCGAGGAGAAGAAATGACCGCTTACATGAACGCCATGCGCCACTACTTCGACTTCTCCGGTCGATCGACGGTGGCCCAGTTTTGGTACTACTACCTCGTCCTCCTTGGGCTCGCGGTGATCACCTTCATCATCGACGGCGTGATCAGTGGAGGCGGCGAACCGCGGCCGCTGCTTTCTGCCGGGGTGGTGATGGGGCACTATATCCCGTCGCTGGCGATCACCATCCGGCGGTTGCACGACAGCGGTAAGAGCGGCTGGCTGGTGCTGCTGTGCCTCATTCCTCTTGTTGGCATCGTCGCCTTCATCGTCATCGGCTGCATGCGGTCAACCTCGGACCAAAGCCGACAGGGCTTAACGCTTCAACCCCACCCGCATTCGGCGACTGCGGCCCCCGCAGCAGCGTCTCAGCCAGCAGGCGGGTCGGTGGTCGAACGCATCGAGAAGCTCGCCTCGCTACGAGCCTCGGGCGCGATCGATGACGCCGAATATGCGCAGTTGAAGGACCAGGTCGTGAACGGCGCAGCCCGCTGATGCTGCGGACCTCTACCGGTGCTGCCATCGCTGGGCGGCACCTGACTATTAGAAATCAAAAAGTTCGTGAATTTGGAGGAACCATGAAAATCGCGATCGGAATTATTTCAATGTTTTTAGGACTGCTGGTGCTGCTACAGTCCTGCACGGTGGGCACGGCTTCGCACATGCTCGGACAGCAGGCCACGGCCGATGCCGGTGCCGTCGGCATGCTGGTCGGGCTTCTCTACTTCATCGGCGGGGCATTTTCGTTCGGTCTGCCGGTGGTGGCGATGGTCGTGTTCGCGGTGGCCTCGCTGCTGGCTTTCGCGGCTGGTGCGAGCGGGAGCTTCAGCGACATGACCGTTTGGGCCGTCGTCGCCATCATCCTCGCCGTAGGGGCCTTCTTCACGTGGCACTCGGCCCGTAAGGCGAAGGCGGCGATGAACAATGCGTAGGATCCCCGTTGCGGCCCTGATCGTGATCAGCCTGCTGTCGGGAGCGGGAAGCTCTCGCAGCGAGGACCTCTCCTATTTCACAGGAAGTGTGTGGGGAGTGTCGCTGCACCTTCCTGCGACTGGAAAAGCCGATCCCGGCGATAGACCTCATTGCACGCTGGGAACTCAAACGTGGCCAAACAGGGGGCTGAACATCGCCTACGTTCTGACGAGCGCCGACTATATCGAGCCGTGGCTGCACGTCTATTCGGAGAACTGGGAACTTCCAGTCGGAAAGAAGACCGAGGTCAATCTAATCACTATTGCCGGACCATTGGCCTTTGAACTGGCGGCGGAGAGCGCGACCTCCTGACCGGTTCGACCGATCCGAAGGTCGTCGGTAACGAAAAGTCGTTCAATCTCGAAGTCGCGCTGTCCTACATGTTGGATTCACGCCGCACAGGCATCAGCACGCGCGTCAAGTTCGCCGGCAACGAGCCGGAGTGGTATATTCCTCCAATGCACCAGCTGGAAACGTATCAGGTGAACGCCAAGCTGAACCGTTGTATAGCCGACCTTCGTGGCAAGGCCGCTGATTTATACAGGCGCAACAGCGGCGGCACGGTTGGCGACAAGACCTCGCCATTTAGGCAATAGGTCCCCCGCTTTGTGGCATGCGGCATGGTCTCGGCAACTAGCGCTTGGCCGAACGCAGCTGGTCGGGGTTGCGAAGGGAGGTCAAGCGCGGGTGAGATGAAGTTGGTCAGGGTTTTTGGGGCGGCTACGGGGTAAGAATCTCCGGGGCGAAGATGGACCTCCTTTGACTGATGATCGAATTTTCAATTCTGATCATCAGTCAAAATCGACCGGCGGGGAGGCCAAATGGGCTTGCAATT
The DNA here is from genome assembly GCA_045291535.1 of Neorhizobium sp. EC2-8. Classification (GTDB taxonomy): domain Bacteria; phylum Pseudomonadota; class Alphaproteobacteria; order Rhizobiales; family Rhizobiaceae; genus Neorhizobium. The sequence continues at coordinate 2,561,202 of CP147996.1, forward strand.
GAGACCGCGGTTAGGGCCTTCTGAGGAGAATTGGGAGGCAGACGTCTAGGTCGTGAGAGGCAAGGTGGGCGTATCGCATCGTCATTTGCAGCGTCTGATGTCCCAGCCACATTTGCACCCGCCGGATGTCAATTCCACCCCGTACAAGGCGCGAGGCGCAGGTGTGGCGGAGGACGTGAGGAACGACATCGTCATCGCTGCCTAGCCCGACCTGTGATTTCGCGGCGTTCCAGACCCATCGGAACCGCTGCTGATCGACGGAGGCAAAGGGCCCTTCTTTGGCACCTGCTTGCGATTTAACGGCCTCGATAGCACGAGGTGTAAGTGGCACGGTTCGGCTCTTACCTGACTTGGTGATCCAGAAGGTAGCACGATCATCGTGGAGGTCGTTCCAGCGAAGGCCGATCCCTTCTCCTAATCGAGCGCCGGTATCGACGAGGAAGATGCAGAGAGCGGAATATTGTTCATCCTTGGCGCGAATGGCTGCGAAGAGGCGATCCTCTTCCTCATATTCCAGAAAGCGGATCCGACCAGCTTTTTCCTTCTGGCGCCGGAATTCAGGAAGGCTATGGATGTCACCCATCTTGAATGCTTTCCGCAGCAGCTTGCTCAGCGCCGCCATCTTTCGATTGATGGTCGCATTGCTGTTGCCACGTTTGCGCAATTCGCCGATTAGCCGGTCCACCATCTCGTGAGTGAATGCATCAAAGGCTTGGCCGAGAAGAATCTCGTCGAGTTCATTGACGAATGCCGTCACGTTGCTTTTGTGGCTTCCCGGTTCCCAGAGAATGTCTACATACCGTTCCAGAAGGGCGGTGAGCCGATTGGGCTTCACAATCTTGATGGGGCCGCTGGCGTTGAACTGGTAATTGACAGCGTAGGACTGGCCGAACGAGCGGAGGTCAAGAGCCTCAGCCTTCTTATCGGTTTCCTTTCCCATCCTGCCCTCGCCGGTCGCGGAAGAGCAAGAATCGATGGAACGGCGAAGACTTCAATGGGTGATGATGGCGGCGGGCCTCTTTGCCCATGCATAATTCACCGTATCGTGGCCGAGCAGCAACAGCCCGCCGTCTTTCGTGACGGCGGGCTGGTATTGATTAGAAGTCGCGCTGCAGGCGGACAATGCCGCGAACATCGTCGTCGCCGTCTTCGACCTTGACGTAGTCGGCGGCAACCTTGGCTGCGAAGCCTTCGACGATCTGGTAGTTGACGGTCACGCCAGCGCCCCAGAGGTCGGCACCGGTGAACTCGTTGTCAGCGGTGAGCTGAGTGTTCCAGATGTACTGGGCTTCCGGAATGATTTCCAGCTTGTCGGTCGCCTTGAAGGCATAGGCAACGGCAACGCTTGCTTCACCAGCGCCGGTATCGGTTACGCCGTAGTAGGCGTTGTCACCCGAGGACCAAACACCCGAGAGGTAGAAAGTACCCGGACCAACGGCCACCGAGCCGATCGCACGGACAGCACCTTCTTCGGCGCCGAAGTCATAGGAACCGAGCAATTCAAGCTTAGCTGCGCCGATTGCAAACTGTGCAACAGCTTCGACACCGACGTTCTGCCCCCGAGACCGCGAGCGCGCGACAGTTCGTCAACCTGGATACCGGCCGTGAAAGCAGAACCGGTATAGGTGTAGGAGATCGACTGCAGACGGTTCGAACCGAGGTTGTCGAGTTCGCCCGGAAGATCGTTAGCATCCCACCAGTTCAGCCAACGGCCGACGCGGAAACCGCCGAGCCTGGATGTAGGCTTCGTTGATGTAAGCGCCGTTGACATCGCCACTGCCGACCGTGGCGTTTGAGCCATAGCCAACATCCTGGTTGGCTTCGAAACGAACCGAAGCGACCGAGGTCAGCGTGCCGAGTTCCGTGTCGCTCTTAGCCGTGAAGTCGAGCTGAGCGCGGCTATACGAATCCCAGTCATAACCGTTCAGAGCGTTGGTTGCGTCACCGAAGCCAACTTCGAAACGAACGTAACCACCGACCTTGAGGCAGGTTTCGGTGCCGGGGATGTAGAAGTAACCAGTGCCGAACGCGTCGCAAACGCGGACGTATTCCATAGGCTCCGGCTCAGCGGCGACGATGGCGTCGGCAGCCTGAGCGCCGGAAACTGCTGCGAGAGCCGCTGCAGAACCGAGAAGAAGGCTCTTAATGCTCATTTTTTGACCTCCAGTCAAATTCTCTGAATGCTAGTTCATGCCTGATCAAAAATGGACCAAACACGTAAAGGCCGCATAAGCAGCCCAATCCCCCGGTCTTAGCTCCCCATACGGAGGCCCATTCAGGCCAACCTTTTATGAAGAACTCCCCGGTGAGCCGGGGAGTTCCATTATTATTAGAACGTGCGGTCGAGACGGACGAAGCCATCCCAGAACTTGTTGTTCACGCCAGCGTTGCTGGTGACGTCGTTGTAGTTCGCCGTTACCTTAGCAACGAAGCCCGGAACGATCGTGTAATCGACCGTTACGCCAGCGCGCCAGAGTCATCGCCGGTGAATTCGCCGTCAGCGTCAGCTTCCGAGTTCCAGACATAAGTACCGCCGGGGGTGATCGTCAGCTTGTCGGAGACCTTGAAGGCATACGAAGCAGCGAGCGCCCATTCACCACGGGTGTAGTAGGCGTTGTCGCGGCTACCTTCATTCAGGCCGCTCGACCAGACCGCGAGAGCCTGGAAAGTACCTGGACCGATCGGAGCCGACACGAGAGCGCGAACTGCGCCATTGTCAGCACCGTTGTCATAAGAACCGAGAAGGTCGAATGCTACAGAGCCGAACTTGGCAGAAACGATAGCTTCGATACCAACGTCCTGACCGCCGACATACCGACCACGCGACAGCTCATCAACCTGGATACCAGCGCTGAAAGCAGAACCGGTGTAGGTGTAGCTGACGGCCTGCATGCGGGTCTGACCAGCAGAGTTCCAGTCTTCTTCGCCGTTGATGCCCTTATCCCACCAAGTCAGGTAACGACCGACCTTGAAGCCGCCGAGCTGGATGTAAGCTTCGTTGATGTAGGCGCCGGTAACGCCGCGACCTGCATCAGTGGCGTTCGAGGCGTAACCAACATCCTGGTTGGCTTCAACGCGAATCGAAGCAACCGAGGTCAGCGTGCCGAGCTCGGTGTCAGACTTTGCAGTCACATCGAGCTGAACGCGGCTGAAGGTGTCCCAGTCGTAGCCGTTGAGGGCGTTAACGTTTTCACCAAAGTCAGCCTGGAAACGAACGTAACCGCCGATCTTGAGGCAGGTTTCGGTGCCCGGGATGTAGAAGTAGCCAGTGCCGAAAGCGTCGCAAACGCGAACGTATTCCATGGGCTCCGGTTCAGCTGCTACGATAGCGTCAGCAGCCTGAGCGCCGGAGACTGCTGCGAGGGCAGCAGCGGAGCCGAGAAGAAGGCTCTTGATGTTCATTTTTGACCTCCAGTCAAAGGAGGTCCATCTTCGCCCGGGAGATTCTTACCCCGTAGCCGCCCCAAAAACCCTGACCAACCTCATCTCACGAATCCCTGCGATGTCCTCGCTAGCTTCCAAGTATTCCGTAAGGGAAAGAGCTAATCTTAGCCTCCAAGTCCCCCTTGTGCACCGGGGCCGATATCGCAGCCTCAACTCCCATGTCTGCAGGGATACCCATCATTTCCCTGCACCACAGAGCCGAGCATACCGTCGATCCTTCCTGTAGGCACCCCAGAATCCTGATGCCAGTCAACATAATACAATGGCCGGGGTAACAATACGTTCCTGAATAGCCGCGCTTCTGGATTGGAACTACCAATGCCACCTCTCTGATCGGCTCGACGGACGAATGCCACGACGAAGACGGCCCCTCGCCTTCCTGCATGCGGAACGCGCACCGTGCGGGCATCAGCAAGACCGTTGGCGTCAGACTCCGATTTACGGTCAGTGGTAACATGCTTTATCGTCGAGCGAGGTGGAAGTTTCGTCCCAGGAAAAGATCGTAGCCTAACACCATCTGGGGGCACCCCTCGCGACGCAGTGAACCCTGGACCAAGCCGGCAGCTGTGAGTTCGCCCGAAAGAGGGATAGCAGACAGGTACCCTTACGATATTTCGCCTACCAGAGCCCCAGCGCCAACAGATTGGAAGCTGAGGCTGTCGCGGGCTGATGATTATTGACCTCGAATTACCATCTGCGCCCCGACATCGCCGCGGGAACTTTATCGCCGCTTCAGATCAAGTTGCGTGGTCACGATCGACTCTCCGGAACTGGGGTCCTTGTCGATGGTCTTGATTCGCAGGGCCGTTTCTCCAATTTTTTGAATGATCATCGTAGCTTTGTGGTCCCCGTAGATTTCATTCGCCCACGTCACGTCGAGATTGATCGTATTTCCTTCTCGACGACCCGCGAGGGTCGAAGGCTTCCCTGACACCCCCACATATGTACCCGAATATGAATTGCCGGACGTCTTGACCTTTGCATTGAAGCCCCGCGTAAGGACCACGAGAGCGCGACACGACCCATCCATGGAAAAGCTCGATGCGTCTGCATCGGATTTCATATTGCAGGACACGCTGACGTTTTCACCGCCCAACTTTCGAAGCACCTTACCGCCGCCCGTCCAGTCACCCTCGATGGACTTCAGGAAATCTTCCTCAGTGGCCATCGCGCTGACGGGAATAAGCGACCCTGCGAGCAAGGCCGCAATTGAGAACATACGCATCGTGAGTTTCCTTGTTTCTGGTGCCAAAACCGTCCTGTCTGAGGATAGTTCCGCTTGGCTGTTCACTGGTATCGAAGCTGCCAACCCGTCTCGCGTGCGATGCGCGTCGATCTGTTAACCCCGTTTGTGTTGCTCGTCGCGGAACCAAGCGGTTAGGCCGGTGCAAAACTAAAAGGCACAGAATTTAGGTTACCAGCTGTTCACTACCTATCTCTTGGATGTTCGCAGTAAGGAGCCAGAAGCCGTAAAAGGCGTTTAAGCGCATGATCAACTAGTAGGCGGAGATATGCAGGTTTTAAGAGAAGCCGATCTGCGCATTCTTACGCAAGTGCTGGACGAGGTGTGCGCCTCTCGCGATGCTTTTGGTATGGCCCCTAACCGCGAGGCAGTATCGCTGGCCGCGCTTGAGCTTTACCGAAAAGGCTTCAGGCAGCCTGAGATGTTGAAGAGGTTCCTGGATCTTTCACCAACAACTTTTCAGCATCGTTGATACGCCTCCATTGTTGACTCTGAATAAAATGAAAACAGGGCATGAACATTCAAGCGCTTTGGCTGGCGGCTACCCACGACCTGTGACAGACAGAACGCGCGCTTTGGCGCGAAGGAGAGACCGTGCCTGAGAATGTCTCTGATGATGGGCCAGAAAAGGCGCGCTGGAATTGCTTGAAGACATTGGCCACATCAGCGCGACAAATATTCTCCGGCCGCGAAGCAAGCGTGTGAGGCTTCACTCTTTCATTGTCGCTCGAGCTATGGCCCTCGAGGCGTTCATAGCCGCGGCCATTGAGGCATATGTTATTGCAAAAGAGTGCGGGGATTAGCTGGTAACGCCGGGGTATAGGCTGGTGTAACGTCACGTTGTCGTGCCCGATGCCGTAACATCCGGGTTGACATCGACTATTTGTGACAGGGTAGCCTTGAGCCTAAAGCTTGAGGTGACATATGGCCCGCATTGGCTACGCACGCGTCAGTACGACTGACCAAGACCTAGATATTCAGCACGCCAGGTTAAAGGCTGAGGGCTGCGAGATAGTCCGATCGGAGAAAATATCGGGAGCAAGTCGAGAGGGGCGAGGCGAGCTCGCCACCGTGATCGAGTTTCTCCGGCCGGGCGATGAACTGGTCGTTTCGCGCCTTGATCGCTTAGGCCGCGATACCCGCGATGTGCTCAACATCATTCACGAGTGCGAGCAGCGCGGGGCCTTTGTTACGGTTCTCGACCCTCACGTAACAACTCGTGGGGAAATGGGGCATTTGGTTCTGACCGTACTAGGCATGGTGGCACAGATGGAGCGTCGATTTCTCAAGGAGCGGCAGCGTGAGGGTATTGAACGGGCCAAATCAGCAGGCCAGTACAAGGGTGGAAAGGTCCGAATCGATCATCAGAAAATTCGGGAGCTCTCGACTTCAGGCATTGGCGTAACGACAATTGCGAAAGAAATTGGCTGCTCGCGAATGCAGGTATATCGTATCCTTCATGCGGATACGACATGACCGATCTGCGCCCCTATTTCGGTAATTCAGCCTGCCGTTGAATTTCCTTGAAGCTGCCGTCCGCCTAACCAGACCGGATGTCTGACTCCGGTGTATTTCTTACCTGTCCGCTCCGGGTGCGGAGCTGGGAAAGCGGCCATTCGGTGGCCGCCGCACTTCGACGGCAAACCGCCCCGCGCAGTTCAGAACTGGCGGTAGCAGACATCAATTTCCTGTCAGCGTTGTTCTACCGCCGAGCGGCAGTCGCCAGGCGACGGAAGACTGCGCTAGTAGAAAGTCCAGGATCAACCTTCAAAATCTGATCCAATGCATCAGTAAGATCGTGAGGAACTGTAGCACCTTCCGACGTGCCGACTGTGAGATCAAGCAGTTTCAAGAGAGCCCGCGCTTTCGCTTCGTCATCGACGAGTGCGAGCTTCCTTGCTTCGCCTTCGCCGCCATAAAGGCCGTAGTTGGCCATCGACCAGCACTCGAACGGCACGAGAAAGCGGGCGATTGTGTCCACGGCTTCGGCGAATGCCTCACCTGACGTCGCCGGAAGATCAGCAAGCGCGCTGCTGACCCCAGGCGTCGCCAGCGACCGCTCCTGCGGCCAAACCTCACGTAGGAACGGCGCGGCGCTTGAACGAAAAAGAACCCTTGCGGCTGCAGGGTCTTCTTGCTCTTCGCCATCTTTTGCTGCGTTGGTTGCTGCCTTCGCAGAGAGTTCACGAACGAATTGCTGGATTGCATTCGCCGCCGATGCGCGAACTTCATCATCCAGCGTTCGTAGCATCTGCTGAACGCGTTGATTAGGCACTGCAGGCGCGCGGCCCTCGCGGAAAGCGTGAAGAGATTCGATCACCAGACTGAAAACCAGCCGGCGGCGCGTTTCCCGGCCCAGTCGGCGATCATTTGCGCGTTCGGCCATCGCCGCGCCAATGCTTTCCAAGACTTTGGTGAAGTGCGTGCGCCTTGCAACCGCTCGCCAGAGCGCCAACGCGTCTCCATCATCCTTCAGCAAAGGCGCGATGAGATGTTCTTGCGCCCAATCAGGATCAGCGCGCAGAAAGTAGGGCAACGCCTCGATCATCCGGTGTTTGGCGATCAGCCCACTGCGGCCTTCCGCTGCAATGACAACGTCGCGCATCTGCCTTTCCATCGAATCTGCGGAAAAAGCTTCTGCCCCCGGCGGCAGGCTTGGGCATGCAGCCAGAAACACGCCGACGAGCTTGCCAGCGGGCGTATTAAGCGTGTCGAGGTCCATCGGTTCGCGGTCATCATCTTCACCGCGCGCGGTAACGCTCAGGTCCTCATTTTCTAAATTTTTTCTGGCCTTCTGTTCGTGACCTCAACGGCGATTGGCCAGAGACGAAGCCAGATCGGCAAGGCAAGCGGCATCTTAACGGCGGGCTTCTCCCAAGCATCCAGCCACGCACAAATTCCTTCGATCGCATTCGAAAAGGTTGTGTCGGATAGCTGGTTCAGCAAGCCGAGAACCCTGCCAGCCTCTCCGCCTACCTTGACATCTTGTGCCGCATCGCCATCCTGTTTAATTGGTCTATGCGCCCAACCAAAGCGGTTCCAGACCTTCGGGAAGTCGTCGCCACCGTTATTTGTAGTCTCGAAGTCAGCGAGCAGCTTGTCGGCATTACCCTGCTGGTTGATCCAGTCGTTTGCGCGTTCCGCCGGGTCATCATCCCAGCCACGACGCCCGGTTCCCAAGGCTGCTTCGAGCGCCTTCAGCCGTTCGACGCCTGAAACCGTATCGAATTTTGTATCCGGTTTCGCTTCTCGACGAGTGACGGTAACCCCTCCGGAAAAACCTTCATCGATAGACATCTCCGCGAGTTCAGCGAATTGCGCCGTGCGAGCATCAAGCCAAGTCTTAACTCGATCCGGTAAGACTCCTCCGCCGACTTCGATGCGCCGTAGTTCCCGCAAGGACCAAAATAGCCGCGCATTCTTTACCTTAGCGGCCTCCACCTTCTTTGGCCAATGATCCCGCGGAGGGCCTTTCTGAATCCTGGCGACGATGGCGTCTTGCGCTTCTGCGTTCATGTCCGGGAATCGGACGGCGCGAAGCTCAGCGATTTCCGGGAATCCAGGCACATCCCAAAACCGGTTCTGATCAAGGGCAGTGAGGAAGGTCGACACCTCTTCAGTGGGCGTAATCTGTTCGTTCCGAGCCATCGCAGCCCACAAACGAAGATGCACCGGCGAGCTATTCAGCCTCCAACGCCGAACAAAACTCTGCGCAGCAGCGAGATCAATTTCCGAAATTCTAGCGACGACGGCATGCAGCAGTTTCACTGATGGCGCGATGCCACGGTGGTACGCGTCTGGGTCACCATCCTCCCACGCTTTTGGAGCGTCAGCTACATAATACACGCGTCCTAGGTCGCCAAGTTGCCATAGGCGCCTTTGGCCATCCCAGCCCAGCCTGCGGGCGGTATCGAGGCCGTGATTGACGGCGGCTTCCAGCGCATTGGCTAGTGATGTCAGAAAACCGACATCATTGAGGTTAGCCAGTTCGAGTACATTTAGATCAATCAGATCTCCGCTCGTCAGCCCGGCGGACAGAATGTCTTCGACCGCCTTCGGCTTGCGCGGCTTTTTGATGTAGGTCCATCGCCACGCATCAATTGGCTCGACTTTAAGTCGCGGCGCAACGAGATCAACGATTGCAGCGACCGCCGCACCGGACCGATCTCCTGCCCGTAGCCGCTTCTGAATGTCGTAAATGGCAGTTCCGTTGTTTCCGTCCGAGTAAGGCGCTGCCCAGCTTTCTTCGATCAGCCGCCATGCCGAGGCCCATGGTTCTGCAAGATCGCGCGCACCTGGGCCGGTCAATAAGTCTTCCACCGCAATGCGCTCGACCCGCTGCTCGGGTTTGAGCTTTAGAGCCCAATCGATCGTTCCTTGCTCAGCAAGGCGCTTGTTCAGAAAGGCGATTACCGTTCGGAACGTCTCGCGGTCTTGCGGTTCAAGATAAGCCCAAGGCCGGATCACGGCTTCCGTCCTCGCTCAGCTTCAGCGCAAACCTTTACAACTGCATCGAGCCAACCGATCTCTGCCTTCGCGTCAGAAACTAGCGCCGAAAGACGCACTCGTTCGCTTGCGTTGCTTCTCCGGAAGAAATGGTCAAAAAGGTCGCGGTCAGAGTCCGTAGCCGCAGACCGCGATGTTTTTACAATTCTTCGCAGTTCGGCATCGACAGTTTCTTTCTTCCCGTTGATCGCAGACAAAGCCGCCCATCGTTCTAGGGTTGCCCTTAGCGCGTCGTGGCCGTTCGCTGAGTCGTAGTGGATCGGCGTGATACCGCGCCCATTCCAGTCCGCAAGCGCGACTGCGTCCGGCGAGCTCGTGCCGAAAAAGTGAAGCGCTCCTTCAAGTCGTCAAAACGTTTGCCGTCCGCTGCGACCGCATTGAGCAGATAACGCATAGGCGGATCGTTCGCACTGTAGCCGACCAGCACCAGGTGATAAAGGCGCGCAGCATCGTAGATGAAATCCGGAACAACGCGGCGGCGCAGATAGAACTCGCCGAAGTCCTGATCCGATAAAACAAGTTCAGAAGTTCGTTCCGGACTCTTGTCGAGCGCGCCATGGATATGAAGCACGCCGGAGAACTCAGAATTCCGCGATGGCCTTGGGATCGAGCCGAGAGAATAGGTCTCGACGGGCGACCGAACGCGTTGGGCGGCGGTTTGAAGTAGCAGGTCAAAGTTTGTTGTCACGATGGTCTTGGCTCCGCCGCGATCGGCAAGGGCAATGAGCGCCTTATGGATCGCGGCTGGGCTTGCTGCACCTGAACGCAGGATCGCCGAGACTGCGCGCCTCACCTGGCTATCGCCACGTGTCTGATCGTCTAGTCGGCGCTCAAGCATGCCGAGGACAACATCATAGTCCCCTAAGATGAACCGCCTCACTTCCGCTGCCTGCCGATCTGTCAGACCAGCACAATTGGCCTGCCACTGGTTGCAAGCTCCCGGTGGCAATCGCGTTAAGACGCTGTGCGTCGAAGCATCGAGTTTGGCATAGACGTCGAGTACAAGTTGACGAAAATCCGGAAGCCCTGCGGGCCGGGAGATGCCTGCACCGCAAATGAACAGGACTTCCCCACGGGCATGAGCCAGAAGGAGCCGCTCCGGCATTACGGACAGCCCAACGCCCAATTGTATAACTCTATCCTCAACACCGGTATTGGTTGGCACAGCCTTTAAGCCTTCAGCTCACGACTCATTTTCTTCATTCTATTGTCCTGTTTCTTGATTGAACACCTAACTGCTGCCTGTCCCCCTCCGGCCTCATCAAGCCTAGAAGCCGGTTCCCATACGAATGACAAGTTTCAGGCGGCGGCAGCGAGTAGCCCGAACGATCGCAACGAGGTCGAAGCGTCGTGGTGGTTGACCGCGCTATATGGCGGCTATTTCATCCTCGACCGCCGAAATCGAACAGTCAGCTTCCGGCTCCAGATCTGCGAATGCGATCAGTGTGCGCAATGAGCGCTTCGAGGCGAGAAACGGCCGCCCGTTCGCAGGGCTATTGCCGGGTTAGGGTGTCAATCGGCTCGGAATGTTGACCCCTTATCGGCGTCCAAATATTCCACGCCGAAACACAATTACTCTTAGTGTTACCACTAGGACTGGCAGTCAGCAGCCCGTCATCGCAAGACGGCCTTCACCGTGGGCTTACTCCTCGAGGCCACAGCAAGGCTTGTTTCCCGTCCAAAATCGAAAAGGCGCGACCACGTGAGCCGAGATGTTCATTTTACGAAACTGTTGCAAGAATTCCCATTTTATTCCAAGGAGGCTGGATCATTTTGATCAACCCCGCTTCTAGACCGGCTGCCGTTACTACCGGAAGGCCGTTCCATTCCAGAGCTGGCGGCGTCGCAATGTAGATTTCTACTGCCGCACCAGCCGCGACATGCTGGCTAATAATTTGATTTACTCTGGCGCTCGTCTTTTGACCCTTTTGTCCAGCACGATAGTTGGACATGCGGCTACGAATGCCGGCACGACTAACCCCGATGTATTTGATGAGGCCATCGACCACGAAAGTATATACGCCTGCGTCTCTAGGCGCCGGCACATCGAGGAAATGCCGCCGGCGTTGTCCAGTATCCAAGTGCCCAGTTTTTGAACCCCGCGTCGGCGAGGAATTTAATCGCGACGTCTTCTCGAATTTTCGGTGTGGCCTTGCTCCTCGGAACCACAACGATGCCCCTCTTTAACCCGCCCTCAATCCCGGCATCAACGGCTACTCGACGGACATGCTGGTAACGGATATCGAGAAAGTAAGCGACCTCAGTACGTTGATAACCCTCCCGCAGCAATGCACGAATTTTGTCGCTGGTCGTCCGGAGGTTCTCGACCACAGCGCTCATCGGCCGCTTGATGACTTCATTTTCTAACCGGGCGGCGCTTTCTGCCCCTGCTACCGGTGTAGAGCTAGGGCTCGGGACAATACTCTGGTTCATGTTCCCCTCAAAAATATTGATTCAGCGACTTGAGCAATCCTGCTCTGCTATGAGATGGGATCGCAAGCAGATCTACGAAACAACGGGCATCTGAGGCCGCTTCCCTACACCCCTTCGCTACAAAGATTCGCACGGGAGTGACCTGACGCCTCGCTATTGTGCGCTGTGTCGGCGGATTGGCTGGCGCGGTATTTGCTGCGCTTTATGCCTAAATGGCCGGGGCAGCGGGTTCCGCCGCGGCTTCCCGCGCTTCCAGCCACTGTATTAAACCGGGCCGTCGCGCCCTGATGCGATTGGACGGGGTGTTCGTTTCGATAGCTCGTAGTGCCTGCGCCCCATTTTCCATGATAGTTTGCATTTCCTTGCTGCCCTCCAACACGTTGAGATACTGCCGCAACCCCTTCAGTATATTCGCGAGCTCAGCGCCTTCGTGGCTAATGAGGATGCGGTGATACTCGGTGACCGGTAGCGCCGCCGCCAACTGGAGAATCTCGGCTTCAAATCCGCGGTCTGCGAGGGCAAGAATAATTTCATCGGGGGTTAATACAGGCTGCTGCGATTTACCTGCTGCTTCCAGCTTCTGACGCAAAGCATCGGGTAGCTCTTCGCCGGCAAATTGAAGTTCGTTTATCTGGAAGGCGCCCGGGACGGTCTTTTTCGTTTCGATATAGATATCGACTATTTCGTCAGAACGCGGGTCCTCACTCTCGCGAAAGAGCTTCTCAAGCGCGATGGCGTTGCGAAGATACATTTGTTCGGGATGGCTTTTGTAGACCTCGAAAAACTTGTCGAGGATCGATCCCTGAGGTCTAGTGAACGAATAAAACAGCTCGTCCCAGCATTCGCCATACTCCCTCTCGACTTTATCTTGTATCTCTGCCCGGTTCAGTTCAATGGCATGTTTATCGATTTCCGCTTTTTCGAAATACCCGTTTTCAATACCGTTCAGGAGTACAAGGTCGAAATCTCCTGTGCTCGAATAGTGATATTCGATCAACAAGTCGCGCCATTTCAGAAGCGGCGACGTTTCCTCATCAGTCGATGACGAAAATGCATGAAAATTCTTTAGAAAATTGAGCGGCGGTGCGATCTCGGGCTGGAAATAACTCCATCCAAGGAGTGTGATCGTGTTTACCGCATTGATCGTCACCTGAAACGAATACCCCTCCAGCAGCGGCACGACTTGCCTGACAAGCGCGAGTATCTTCCGGATGACGCGGACATTGTTGATACCCAGCATTATCGCGTTGGCGCGTACCATGTCGCCAATGTTATCTTGGTCGTCTTCGGGGATGGCGATGTATGCGATGTCCTGACCGGTCGGAGCAAACCTCAAATAGACATCGACGACCTTTTCTAGATAGGCCTCGAACTCCGGTTTGTCCTTCAATTGTTCATCATTGAGGACAAGCACAATTTTGCAGTTTCGCTCGTCTCGTAGTTGCGCGATGTATCCTAGGACATCAACGATTCTAAGCCCGTCGCCCTTTCGTTCAAGATCATCGATGAAGATAATCTGGTCGCGCGCAAAGAGAGACGCAAATTCCATGGCAGCTGAGAAGCCGTCCTTGTGAAGGTACTTCAGCTTATCCGCAGCCCATTTTCCCCATGACAAGCCGCTGTCCCAAACGCTTTTGATATCGTCAACATCAAATGGCTTCCCTATGCGATCTACGGCTTTGGTGGACTGGAATATCCCCTGTTTCAGCTCGGCGAGGGTATTGAGACCGAAAAGGGAGGCATGCGCATACTTCTGTAAAGCAATATGCTTGGCTTTGGCCTGCCGAACAAGAATGTCGTTCCAAGTGTAGGTCTTTCCGGTGCCCCAGTGCCCACGGATGCATAACACTTGCGGCGTGGTCGTCGAAAGAAAGCGCTCGATGGCGTCGCGGACGTTCTGAACGGACATGGGAAGCTCCGGGTGGCGAAGGGTAGCTTCTACCATGGGCTGTTGCCATTGTTCGAGCAGAAGCTTTAGTTATCCGGTGAAGAAGTTGGGGGATTCGTTGAGCGCGGGGAAATTTACAGTCAATACCAAGGACGCTAGCCTTGTTGCGCTGAAGCTCGTTAGCGAAGTGATGGGCGTTTCTATCGGCGCCGATGTCTACGATGCACTGGTCAAAAAAGAGAGCGGCTCCATTGATGCGCGTATCGCTAAAATCGACGAAGCACGCGCCAACCTTCTTGAAGCCCTATCCGCCATCGATGAAATTAAAAACACCGCAGAGGCGCACAAGCGAGAGTTAGAGGCTATCCGTGTCTCAATGACGAAGATGGGCATCGAAAGGGACCAGCTAACCGCCGACAAAGACTTACTCATTCAGATGACTGCCACCGAGAAGGAACGGTTGCGTAGAATGCTCGGCGTACCAACGCGCACGCAATCACTCATCATATGGTGCGGCACATTTATTTTTGGCGCGCTAACCACATGGGCGCTGACATTCGTCTACGATTTCAGGATTAAAGAGTTGATACAAGGTTGGATGACCGCTGCAGGTTGGTGATCCTTGCTAGTGGTTTAAACAACAGAAAGGGCCGACTTTCGCCGGCCCCCGTCTCACTACATTGTATTACATGAAGTAGGTGATGATAAAGGCGACAATCCAATAAATCGTCCGCAACTCCACCTGACCTTCGACTTCCAGCCGAATCCGCATATCTTGCGACTCCGGTTCATCAGGCGCCCTCAGAACCCAAAAAGGATTGAGGATACAACTTCGAAGTTAGGTTCGCACTTCAATGGAAGGGAGGGTGGCCACCCTGCATCTTCCTCCTGTGTTGCTTGTGAGCTGATTTGCTAATTGCTGATGTGAGGTTCGTGAGCGCGTGTGTCGTTTTGTGATTGCGAGCTGGTTGTTTTGCGTTTTCGTGAGACGTTATTCGTGAGCTTTGGGTCTTGATCTTGCTGTGTGACTGTCTTGGTATCTTGCTATTTTTGTGCTTTGAGACCAGCGCGTCCGCTGGCATGATTAAGATGGATGCCCGGGAAATGGAAAGCAAGTGCGATTAAGGGCTATCCGCAATATAATTGCCAAAGATGTGACAGCGGTGAGTAACAATGCTGGAGGGAGCGGCCCCGGGCGGCGGCTAAATATAAGGATCTGGTCAGAAAGCTCGACCTGCGTAGAGTAGCCGCGACGCCTTAGATTGCGAACCCTACCGAAAGTCCCGCGTTTTCACCCTGATCTGGTCGATGTGACCATAGGGATCCACGATATCGCGCACCCTCGGCATTCCCCGCGGATCAGGCGCGGGACTTCCATGATGGAACTCATCGCCTCGACCATGCGGTAACGGAAACGCCCCATCTCGCTCGCCCACACTAGCAAGCTCAGCGGACAGGTCTGTCAGACGATGAGCGACAAGATGGACAACGTATCCCTCGCGCTGGATTTTTCCATAGACGCCAACCATCCCGGCACCGAGCACGACGCTACGGTACTTCTCAAAGGTTTTAACCCAGACGACGAGATTGGCGATTCCAGTTTCATCTTCGATCGTGATGAACATCACCCCTTGGCCGAACCCGGTCGCTGACGAACGAGGACAAGACCAGCTGTTTCCAGCCATTTGCCGTCGCGGTCGTTCATTGCATCTTCGCAGGTGACGATCCGGCGTTTCTTAAAGTCCTCGCGCAGGAAGTTCAGCGGATGCTCGCGCAACGTCAGGCCGACATGACTGTAGTCCTCGACCACCTCGCCGCCTTTGGTCATGGGCTTCAGCGCAACAATGGGTTCGACGGCTTCAGGAATGACGGCCTCATCGCGGGCCGCCGCAGCAGCGAACAACGGAAGGGGTTCATCGCGAAGCGCCTCAATGGCCCATAGCGCCTCGCGGCGCGCCAGTTTCAACGCTGGTAGAAAAGCATCAGCCTCAGCGAGCTTCACCAGCGAGGCGGACGGGACACTCGCCCGGCGCCAAAGGTCGTCGGCTGACGTAAAGACCTGGTCTTGCCGCCTGCCGACAATGACAGCACCATCTTTATTGGAAAGGCCCTTCACCATGCGCATGCCGAGCCGTACTGCAAATCGACCATCCCCAGCGTCCTCAAGCGAGCAGTCCCAGCGCGAGGCATTCACACAGACGGGCCGCACCTCAACGCCATGTTGAACGGCGTCGCGCACGATCTGCGCCAGCGCATAGAAACCCATCGGCTGGGCATTCAGCAGCGCGGCACAAAACACCTCGGGGTGCCAGCATTTCAGCCAAGAAGAAGCGTAGGCAATCAGCGCAAACGACGCGGCATGACTTTCCGGGAACCCGTAGGAGCCGAAACCTTCCAACTGCGAGAACGTCTTTAGCGCGAACTCGCGCTCATAACCGTTGGTCACCATGCCCTCGACGAGCTTGGCGCCAAATTTGCTGACGCCACCGGTATGCTTGAAAGTCGCCATCGCACGGCGCAATTGGTCTGCCTCGCCGGGGGTGAATCCCGCACATTCAATCGCGACCCGCATCGCCTGCTCTTGAAACAGGGGGATGCCAAGCGTCTTTCCCAATACCTTTTCAAGTTCCGGCTTCGGATATTCGACCTTTTCCTTGCCCTCGCGACGCCGCAGATAGGGGTGGACCATGTCGCCTTGGATGGGTCCCGGCCGGACGATCGCCACCTCAATGACAAGGTCATAAAACGTGCGCGGCTTGATGCGCGGTAGCATCGACATCTGCGCCCGGCTTTCGATTTGGAAGGTACCCAGCGTATCAGCACGCCTGATCATGGCGTAGGTGCGTGGGTCTTCGGGTGGGATGCTTGCCAGACCTACCTTTATCCCCTTGTGCTCTTCGAGCAGGTCGAAACCACGCTTCATGCAGGACAACATGCCGAGTGCCAGCACATCCATCTTCATGAACTTCAGGATATCGATGTCGTCCTTGTCCCATTCGATGATCTGCCGGTCATCCATGGCCGCCGGTTCGATGGGCACCAACTCGTCGAGCCTATCTTGCGTAAGGACGAAGCCACCGGGATGCTGCGAGTGATGGCGCGGTGTGCCAATTAGCTGCTGGGCGAGATCAAAGGCGAGCCGGAGGCGTCGGTCGGTGGCATTGAGGTTCAGGTCTTTGGCCTGCTGCTCACCAATTCCCTCCTTCCAGCCCCAGACTTGCGAAGACAGCATTTTCGTCAGGTCCTCCGGTAGGCCAAGGGCCTTGCCGACATCGCGCAACGCACCCTTAGCCCGGTAGCAGGTGACCACTGAGCAGAGCGCCGCCCGGTGTCGCCCGTAGGTTTCGTAAACCCACTGGATTACCTGCTCGCGGCGCTCGTGCTCGAAGTCGACATCAATGTCCGGGGCTCGCGCCGTTCCTCTGATACGAAGCGTTCGAAAAGGAGGTCGCTGCGGGATGGATCGATCGAGGTGATCCCGAGGACATAACAAACAGCCGAGTTCGCGGCCGACCCTCGCCCCTGACAGAGGATATCCTTGGAGCGGGCGAAACGAACGATCGAGTTCACGGTTAGGAAATATGGCGCGTATTCCAACTTGGCGATCAATGCCACTCGTGCCTCAAAATCCTTTCGACATCATCGGGCAAGCCTTCGGGATATCGGCTTGGTACAGCCTCCCACGTCAGCTTTTCCAATGCCTCTTGGGCGCTCAGTCCCGGTAACATCAGTTCGTCGGGATATTGATATGCCAGTTGGTCTAGCGAGAATTTTGCCCGTCGAACGATTTCCTGTGTCCGTGCGAGCGCCTCGGGATAGCGCCTAAACAACCGGTTCATTTCCTCCGGCGGCTTCAGATATCGATCGGCGAACCGTTGTTTGCGATGGCCGAGCTTATCGATCGTGCAATTGTGCCGGATGCAGGTGACGATATCCTGCAGCATGCGCCGATCCCGGTCATGATAGAGAACGTCGTTCGTGACCACCGTTGGAACGCCTGCCTGAGCGGCAAGATTGGAAAGCTGGTGAAGCCGCAATTGATCGTTAGGCCGACGCCTCAGCGTCAGGGCGAGATACGCGCGGTCACCGAAATCTTGACGCAGACGGCGAAGTCTTATGGCGCAAAGCTCATCAGCAAGATCAGGCACAAGGACGACCAACAGCCCTTCGCCGTAGGTCACGAGGTCCTCCCAGCTGAGGTCACACTTTCCTTTTCCAGCGCGTCCCTTGCCCAGAGACAGCAGTCAGCAAAGCCGGGAGTAGGCGGGACGGTCAGTCGGATAGACAAGGCTGGAGATATCATCGCGCAGATCGAGACGGCAGCCTACGATGAGCCGGACGCCCGTATCTTTCGCCGCTTGATGCGCCCGAACGATACCGGCCAGACTGTTGTGATCAGTTACAGCCAGCGTCTCGATACCAAGTGCTGCAGCTGTAGCAAATAGCTCTTCACAGGAGCTTGCCCCTTGCAGGAAGGAAAAGTGCGAGGTCACCTGAAGTTCAGCATAACGCTGCACAACTCCGGCATCGGCATAGGTCATCCAAAAACCCCTGAATGAACCATTGCCCGGAGCCGCTATCGACATGCTCGCCATCGCCTTGCCGGTAGATCCAAAACCGCTCGCCTGCCTCATTTTCGACGGCGAAATAATCCCTTACAGCAACCAACTCCTTGTCGCGCTTCCACCACTCGCCGAAAACCCGTTCCGGTCCATCGGCGCGCTTGACCACATGGCGGACGCCTCGCCACGTGAAATTCACCGGAGGATGGTCTGGCAGCAAGGCCAAGCACTGAATAGGCTCGGGATGCAGGAACAGGCGCGAGGGGCGCGGCCAATGCATCGGCCAGCCGGTCTCATCGTCATCTGCGAGCGGGGGCACCAGCATGAAGGAGCGCTCGGGTACGTCGCTTTCGACCGCGACAATACGATAGATGCGATGGCCGCGATTGGCGATGACATCTACCAAGCCGCTGACGTCCGCTTCTGGCACTTCAATCAGCGAGGAGACGGTTTGTACCGTATCGATCGACTCGACCCGGCTCGCAGAAAGCACCATGATTTCGATACCGAATCCGGGATCGATGGTCTCTATTCGGTCGCAGAGAAGCCGTGTCAGCCGCTGAATGTCGCGCACCGGCTTGGCAGTCCCCGCACGAACGACCTGCACGCCGCTATCGACGCGATGGCAGATGAGGTCCAGACGGCGTACGCCGAGGCCCTGTTCTTCCAGCAGGACACAAATGCCTTGGACGAGTTGCCCGACATAGCGTGCTATGGTCTCAGCTGCAGAGATGGGCTCAGCGAAGGCGCGGCGCACCTCAATCGCGTCTGGTGGGCGAATGGGATCGATCGGTTCAGCAACGCGACCCAAGATCTGGTCGAGCCGCCGCCCGATCTCGGGTCCAAAACGCAGCGCAAGTGGAGCACGTGGCGTCGTCTCCAACTCGCCGATGCGCTCGAAGCCAAGCTTGCGGAGCGCCGCAACGACACCCGCCTCCAGCCTCAATGATGAAATGGGCAAATTCAAAACTGCGGTGGCAACCTCTCCGACTGGTAAAACGAGAAATGGATCAGCTTGGTAGCGGGCCAAGGCATGGGCCGCACCCCAGCTATCCGCCACCGCTGCCCTCCCGGTGAAGCCCATGGCGTGTAGCCGATTGATCATGCCGCTCAGCATAAGCGTCTCATTGCCATGAAGATGGTCGGCGCCAGTCGTGTTGATCACGATACCGTTTGGAGGATCTAGCGCTACAATCGGCGCATAGTTACCGAGGAACCAAACGGCCAGCCGTTCAAGCTCGCGGCGATCGTCATCGGCGCGCAGATCCTCCATGATGAGGTCACCGACGAGGGCCTGTGCCTTGCTCGCCGTCATGCCAATTCGCAGACCCGCTGCGGCCGCCGCGGTGTCCGCGGCCATGATCACTCGGCGACTACCTTCCCGGCCCACCATTACGAGCGGCGTCTTACCGGAGGGTGCCTGCGGTCCAAGCATCTTCCGATGGCGATCGGTTGGCCATGTCGGCAGATAGACCGAGACGACCCTTGGCATCACAGGCTTCGACCACATAGTCAGCACTTTCTGCGGCACGGCACCGGAGGAGTTCGAGATACCACCGAGCGCGGCCTATACCCGGAACAGGCAAGGGTTCAGATGGCAGGACCGAAATCCGCCAGCGGGTCACGGCGGCGGTTGGGTGACCGTAGTCGGAGGCTTCGGCCTGCCTCCGCCAACGGCGAATGGCAACCCCAGCACGCCGGACGCTTCCGCAGCGAGTTGTAGCCGCCGAGACGCCGTCATAGTCATCCGCGCAACCTCGCCGACCACGGCGCCGAGCCCGCTGCACCGCAAGCCCTCCTCGAAACAGTCGAGCACGCCCTTCTCGTCGCGGCATTCCACGATCAACACACGATTGTGGGACAGGCCCGCTTGCATCAATCCCGGCATGAACAGGTCCTGCCGCGTTACACACCAAAGCACCTTCCCGCTGGTTCGCGCGGCGATACCGGCGACGAATAGAGCCGCCGCTGCCCCGTCAAGCGCGCCATTGCCACCACCCGCAACCTCATGCAGCGCGCCGAGGGCCAATCCGCCACCCGGTAGATGTCTGTCGATCGGTTCGGCACCGAATGGAAGCACATCCCGTTTGCGCGTGTTCGAGCCTCCAAGGCGATCGATACGCTCCCGAAGCTCTTCGATACGAACGGTTTGGGCGCGGTTCTGCATGGGGTTGGCAATCCAAAACGAGTCCTTTTCAACGGGCAGCAGGCAGAGTATGTTCCGTATTTGTTCTAATCTGCTTAATGAGTCAACCGGCATAAATATCATGGCGCCGACGCTCCCATACCGCCAAAGCGATTCCGCGAAGGAGAACAAAGACATGGAGAACGATAAGCATGCGGCGAAAAAATTAGACCAGCTAACCGCGATTGACGGGCCGGAAAATCTCCGTTCAGAAAAGGCTAAGCCCTTGCGACACCTTAAAGCTGAAGCCCGGTACGACATCCGCAAAGACGGCGAGTTTACGTGGGAGATATTCGACACCACGACCGAACGTACGGTGGTTATTGACGGAAATCGCTACCGCAATCTGCCGCTCGACAGCGCTGATGTGATGGTCGACTTGATGAATTCCGAAGGCATAGAGTCGGATGAGGAGCCGCTGCAATGCGTTTCATTCGGTAGAGGAATGAAGCAGTGAATGACATACGGCTCTGACTCGCTTACGCGCCTCAAGATGACTCTCTGATGATCCAATTTGCCACGATCATAGATCCGCCAAGGGTCGCGTTGGAGGAACCCCTATCGGCGGAGCCAGTCAGTCCTACCGCCGCGACTGAGCCCGTTGTCGAGGTTTTCGTTTTGGAAGAAGCCTCGCCCCCAAAGGGCGTCCGTGCGCGTAACGGCTTCATCGGTCCACCACGAGCTGTGAAAAATCAAGATCGGCCCCGGAACAACTGTTTCTGAATTTTCAGTTCTCCTCGCAGGATTCTCAAACTGCCGATGCTGACTTACAACAGGTGTGAAAGGAGCCCGATTTGCTGATCGACCCATTATTTCTGGCTGAGCGCGGAATCTATCGGACACGGCCGTCCCTCAACGGAGAACCAGATTTCTGGCAGGAGCGCCCACACGAAGAGATCGATGCTCGGCTGATTGCAGAAGTGGATGCTGACTCAGACCTAACAAAATACACAGGCTTCTCTGCAGTCGAATTGATCTTCGATGCAAATGGCGAAATGCCGACTAATGCAAATTATCAAATGATGTTCAGCGGAACAAAGAAGCTGGCAGCCATCCTCTATGACGATCCATCACTTTCCGACGTAATCATTGACTGGTTTTGTTGCTCTGATCCCGAAGATGCTGCCTCGCAGTGGGCGAAGCGAAATGGGAAAGGCACGACCTATTACGCAGAACAGGAAATTTTCAAACTTCTGGAAGAATCCAACGAGTGGCTGCGAAATCGCAAATAAGGTCACTCGATCATTCTCGTTTCTTGCATCGTTGCTCATCAAGCATGTCAGCCCACCACTGCATCATCTCCACGCGCTCTGCCCAATAGGTTGCACGGTTATAAATTCGCCGCACTTCCCGCGTATCTAGGTGGGCGAGTTGTGCCTCAATGGCGTCTGCGCTGAATTTGCCAGATTCGTTCAAAATACTGCTGGCGGAAGAGCGAAATCCATGCGCCGTATGTTCGTCTCCACTTACGCCCATCCGGCGCAATGCTGAGTTCATTGAGTTCTCAGACAGCAGCGTCTTTCCCGACATCATCGATGGAAAAACCTGCGATTTTTCTCCGAAAAGTTCCTTCATATATCCGATTATCTCTAACGCTTGTCGAGAAAGAGGGACGTGATGCTCGCGGCGCATCTTTGTCTTGGAGGCTGGTATGGTCCAGACCGCATCTTCAAGGTTTAATTCTGACCATTCCATTGAACGGGTTTCGCCGGGGCGAGCGAAACATATTGCTTGGATTTTGAGTGCTGCAGCAAGCGAAGACCAGCCTTCATAGCCATAGATCGCCCTCATCAGGCCACCCAACTCCTCGGGCGTCGTAAGGGCCGGGTGACTGGTAGGGACATGTCGCTGAAGCGCGCCCCGCAACGCCGAGGTCGGATCGTTTTCTGCTCGGGCCGTTGCGATGGCGAATCGAAATACCCGCCCGATCGCTGAACGGGTTGCAAGCGCGCTCTCTACTCGGCCGCTCTTCTCGATGGCACTCAGGACGTCCAATACGTCCTTCGCCGAAATCTGGGTTATTGGATACGGTGATAGCTTCACCGCAAGCACCTTCAACATCCACGTGTTTTTATCAATAGTTGGCTCAGCCCGCTTGTCACGACGCAGTTTAGCTATGAACTCATCAGCAATTAGTCCGAATGTATTTCCGGCCGCTGCCTTCGCCGCCAAATGTTCGCGCTTCTTCGCTAGAGACGGGTCTAGACCTTCCGACAGTTTCTTCTTCGCCTCGTCTCTCCGGCTTCGAGCCTCGGCCAGTCCAACCGCTGGATATGTGCCAAAGGTCAGGGTCTTGCGTTTCCCAAAATAGGCGTAATCAAGTCTCCACGACTTGCCCCCAGCCATGGAAATGTAGAGATAGAGGCCATTTCCATCAGGTACCTTGCGTGGTTTTTCCGTTGCCTTCGCATTACGAACTTGGATGTCAGTTAAAGCCATCGACGGTATCGACCTTCATGATAAGCGCTCTATACCGTATTTTTTACCGCGAAAAAGCTGACTGTCACTGCACCCCGCTGTACGTCGCTACACGCGCGCGAGGGTGAAAGTCGTTTTATAACATTGATATCGTTTGATTTATTGGACGTTATTGCACGTCACTGAACTTACCGATTAAAGGCAGCTGGAGCGGGTGAAGGGAATCGAACCCTCGTATTCAGCTTGGGAAGCTGCTGCTCTACCATTGAGCTACACCCGCGTCGGTTTTCAGACTTCCAACAGACAGGCTCGCCTGTCAAGCCGGAGGTGTTGTCAGGCGCGAAAATGCTTGGATAGTTTCAGGCCCTGCGCCTGATAGTTGGAGCCGAGGCCGGCGCCGTACATGCCTTCGGGCTTATCCAGCATGTGTTCATAGACCAGGCGGCCTACGATCTGGCCGTCTTCGAGAATGAAGGGCACTTCGTGGCTGCGCACTTCGAGCACTGCGCGGCTACCGCGCCCGCCCGCTGCCTCATGGCCGAAGCCCGGATCGAAGAAGCCGGCGTAATGGACGCGGAATTCGCCGACCAGCGGATCGAAGGGCGTCATCTCGGCCGCATAAAGCGGCGGTACATGCACCGCCTCGCGCGAGACCAGGATATAGAATTCATCCGGATCGAGGATCAGTTCGCTGCGGCCACGGCTGTAGAGCGGCTCCCAGAAATCGAAGATATCGTGCTGGGCCTTCTTATCGACATCGACGACCGCCGTGTGGTGCTTGCCGCGATAACCGATCAGCCCGACGCTGTCGCCGGACAAATCGATCGACAGGGCGATGCCGCCGCCTGACACATTCGGCTTGGCGGAGGCGACCAGCGTTTCGTCGTTATGGAGCTTGAGGAGATCCGGCTCGCCGAGCAGCGCATTGCCGACCCGGAAACGGATTTGCGACAGGCGCGAACCGCGGCGCACGACGATCGGGAAGGTGCGCGGCGAGATTTCAAGATACAGCGGGCCGGAATAGCCGGCCGGAATCTTGTCGAACTCCTGGGCGTAATCGGTGATCACCCGGGTAAAGATGTCGAGGCGGCCGGTGGAGCTTTTCGGGTTGGCCGAGGCCGACATGTTGGCCGGCAGGTCGAGCCACTCCATCAGCGGCACGATATAGACGCAGCCGGTTTCCAGGACCGCTCCTTCGGAGAGGTCGATGACGTGAAGCTTGAGGCGGTCGAGCTTGTCGGCGACCAGGCTGGTGGGGCCAGGCATGAAGCTCGCGCGGACGCGAAAGGCCTTGGCGCCCAGGCGCAGGTCGAGACTCGCGGGCTGGATCTGGTCCCGATCGAGCCTCGCGCTCGGAGATCAGCCGTCCGCTGTCGAAAAGCGCCGCGATCGCGCGGTCTGCCAAAATTCCTGTTTCGCGGGCCATCATGTCTCTCTTAAAGTTTTCGAGGCGACAAAACCAAATACAAGCCATTGACGCAAGCGGGGCGCGGCGCTATGCCACTCTTATCCCGTGGTGATTTGGCCGGTCGGCTTGCAGCCACGTTAAATAAGTGGCTAAAAAGACCGGGTGAAACCGGTCTGCTTATGCGACCGGTTTTTTTGTTCTGAATGGGGAACACGCATGACTAACAAATGGCGCCCGGCAACTCAGCTCGTACACGGCGGCACGTTGCGCTCGCAATATGGCGAAACCTCGGAAGCAATCTTCCTGACCCAGGGTTTTGTGTATGACACGTCGGAAGCGGCGGAAGCGCGCTTCAAGGGCGAGACCGACGGCTTCATCTACGCACGTTACGGCAGCCCCACCAACGACATGTTCGAAAAGCGCATGTGCATGCTGGAAGGCGCCGAAGATGCGCGCGCCACCGCCTCGGGCATGGCTGCCGTCACCGCCGCGATCCTCTGCCAGCTGAAGGCCGGCGACCACATCGTCGCAGCCCGCGCCCTCTTCGGCTCCTGCCGCTGGGTGGTCGAGACGCTCGCTCCGAAATACGGCATCGAATGCACGCTGATCGACGGGCGCTTTCTGGAAAACTGGGAAAAGGCGGTCACCCCGAAGACCAAGGTATTTTTCCTGGAAAGCCCGACCAACCCGACGCTCGAAGTGGTCGATATCGCCGGCGTCGCCAAGCTCGCCAACCAGATCGGTGCCAAGGTCGTGGTCGATAACGTGTTTGCGACGCCGCTCTTCCAGAAGCCGCTCGAACTCGGCGCGCATATCGTCGTCTATTCCGCGACCAAGCATATCGACGGTCAGGGCCGCTGCCTCGGCGGCGTCGTGCTGTCCGACAAGGCCTGGATCGACGAGAACCTGCACGACTATTTCCGTCACACAGGACCGGCCATGTCGCCGTTCAACGCCTGGACGCTGCTGAAGGGCGTCGAGACCCTGCCGCTGCGCGTCAAGCAGCAGACCGAGAGCGCCTCGAAGATCGCCGATTTCCTCGCCGATCAGAGCCAAGTGGCGCGGGTCATCTATCCGGGCCGCAAGGATCACCCGCAGGCCGATATCATCGCCAGGCAGATGACGGGCGGCTCCACGCTGGTGTGCTTCGAGATGAAGGGCGGCAAGGAAGCGGCCTTCAAGCTGCAGAACGCGCTGGAGATCGTGCGGATTTCCAACAATCTCGGCGATTCCAAGAGCCTGATCACCCATCCGGCAACGACGACGCACAAGAACCTGACGGACGAGGCCCGTGCCGAACTCGGCATCTCGCCCGGCACTGTGCGCCTTTCGGCCGGCATCGAGGATACCGATGACCTGATCGAGGATTTCGCCCGCGCGCTTGCCAAGGTGAGCGCGTAGAGCCGTGGTTTTCCGGGATGGTGGATGAGACAGGAAATTCACCATCCCGATTATCCTTAACTTCAACAAATCCTCACACTCGGTTGCTCAACCCGTGAGAATTCTTGACGTTGCGGCGCCTCTGTACAATATCGAACCAGTGAGCATTGTTGAGGTGTCGCATGTATCGCGCCCGGACAAGAGATATAGATGTCGCCGTGGAGCCCTATTATCTGGAGGAGCAATCCAATCCGGAAGAGAGCCGCTATGTCTGGGGATATCGCATCGTCATCGAGAACCACTCGGCGCTCACCGTTCAGGCTCGTGCATCGCTACTGGCACATTACCGACCAGAACGGCATCGTCGATGAAGTGGATGGGCCGGGGTGGTCGGCGAGCAGCCGCGGCTGAAGCCCGGCGACAGTTACGAATATTCGTCAGGCTGCCCGCTCGACACGCCGTCCGGCCTGATGTTCGGCCACTACGACATGCAGACCGATGAAGGCGAGGTCTTCGAGGTGACGATCCCGGCCTTTTCGCTGGATTCACCAGGCCTGATGCGCGTCCTCAACTAGACCGCGCGCCACCGACGACAACCTGCAGGTTATGCGTAGCGGCGGTTTATCTATTTGTTCCCCCTCTCTCCTGCGGCATCTTGGCTCCGTCAAACGGTCTTTGGGAGGAGAACTTGATGACGAAACCCAATCAGACGGGCCTTCTGCTGGCGTCGTGCGCCCTGCTGACACTTGCGGCCTTTACGCCGGCGCTCGCGCAGAACAAGAGCAGCTTCATCGATCAGAAGGACCGGCCGGATTTCGCATCCGCCACCATCTCACCGCAGATTGCCTGCGGCATGCTGAACAGCCAATCCTTCGCCGAGGTCATCACCCTGAAAGCCACCCATGTGGCGGGGGTTGGAACCGTGCCTGGCCATTGCCAGGTGACCGGCTATATCCGGCCACAGGTTCGTTTCGAGATTACCCTGCCCGACAACTGGAACCGGCGGCTCTACATGTTCGGCAACGGCGGTTATGCCGGCGAAGACCTTGCGGCAGCCTCGCGCATCGCGACCCGCAATGCGGCGCTTTCCAGGGTTTTCTGACTGTTCAGCACAATACCGGCCATGACGCGGCAACCTATAAGCTCGGAGATTTCGCGCAGGATCTCGGGCTGCTGGTCGATTACGGCTCGCGCGCCGTGCATGTGACGGTGGATACCGCCAAGGCGATCGCCGCGCGCTATTACGACCGGCACCCATCCTTCTCCTACTGGGACGGTTGCTCGACGGGTGGGCGCCAGGGATTGATGGCGGCGCAACGTTATCCGGGCGATTTCGACGGCATTCTCGCCGGGGCGCCGGTCCTCGACCTCACCAACACGCAGATCTGGGGCGTCTGGAATGCACGGGCGCTTCTCAAGGCGCCGATCAGCCGGGCGCAGCTTCCGGTGCTCGCCAAGGCGGTGATGGACAAGTGCGATGCGATCGACGGTGCCAGGGACGGACTGATTGCTGACCCGCGCCAATGCAATTTCGATCCGGCCAGGGACCTGAAGATCTGCGAGGCTGGTGGTTCCGACTGCTTCACGCCGGCGCAGGCGGAAACGCTGAAGACGCTGGCGGGCGGCGTGAAGATCAAGGGAGAGACGATTTTCCCCGGCGTGCAGTTGGGCACCGAGGGCGTGGATCCGACCGGCGTAAGCGGCTGGGACATGTGGATGGTATCCGATCCTGGGCCAAGCCGGCAGCTCGCCTATGGCGAGACCTTCGTCAAGAACATGGCGATGCTGCCCGCCTCCGGAAAGGCGATCGACTGGAAGACATTCGATTTCGATAGCGAATATCCGAAGATCGGGGCAATCCGCGAAATCGTCGATGCCACCAACCCCGACCTCAGCGAATTCCAGAAACGCGGCGGGCGGATGATCACCTATTTCGGCTGGTCGGACCCGGCGCTCAACCCGATGATGGGCGTCAACTATTATGAAGCCGTCCGCAAGCAGATGGGCACTGAGCGGACAGCGGAGTTCTACCGCCTGTTCATGGTGCCCGGCATGTTCCATTGCACCGCGGGCTACGGCACGGATGTCTTCGACGCCTTCACGCCGCTGATGGACTGGGTGGAGAATGGCAAGGCACCGACGGTGATCCAGGCGAGCCAGATCAAGGACGGCAAGCCGGCGATGACCCGGCCGCTCTGCCCTTACCCGCAATCGGCCAAATATTCCGGCAACGGCGATCTGAAAGATGGTGCGAACTTCGAGTGCAAGATGCCTTGAAATGAAAACGGCGGGAGGAAACTCCCGCCGTCTGCCGCTCAAGCAGCGGCGAATTCGTCCGCCTTGTAGCGATAGGTGGTCGAGCAGAATTCGCAGGTGACGGCGATCTCGCCATCTTCCTCGCTCGCCTCGATCTCCTCGGCGGAGAAGCCAGACAGGACGCCCTTGATCTTGTCGCGCGAGCAGCTGCAGCGGTCGAACACGGTATGGGGTGTGTAGACCCGGACCCCGCGCTCGTGGAACAAACGGAACAGCAGCCGCTCGATCGCGACCTGCGGGTCGGTCAGTTCGTCGGTGTCGATCGTCTCGACCAGCGTGCGGGCCTCCGCCCAGGCATCGTCGTCGGCGAAATGGATATCGCGTTCATCGCCATCGCCGCCATGCAGGTCCGGCTGGCGCATGCGCTCTGGCGCGTGCGGCAGAAACTGGGCGACGAGCCCGCCTGCCCGCCAGTTGTGACGCGGCTTGCCTTCGCCATCCCGGTCGAACAGCTCGGCAACACCCAGGCGCACCTTGGTCGGGATCTGCTCCGACTGGCGGAAATAGACACCGGCGATCTCCTCCAGCGACGAGCCGTCAAGCGGCACGATGCCCTGATAGGGCTGCATGCCGCGGCCCTGGTCGATGGTGAAGGCGAGCACGCCCTGACCGAGAAGTTCGGGCGGCGAGGTTCTGCCTTCCTTGACCGCGGCAGCCAGAGCCTCCTCGTCGTAACGGGCATAGGCGCGAAGGCTGTCGGGCGTCGAGAAGTCCGCGACCAGGAGATCGACGGGACCGTCGCCTTTGGTCTGCACCGTGAACTTGCCGTCAAATTTCAGCGATGTGCCGAGCAGGGCCGTCAGCACGATCGCCTCGGCCAGCAGCCGCGCGACCGGACCCGGATATTCGTGACGACCGAGGATGGAGTTCAACAGCGGCCCGAGCTGAACCGCCCGGCCGCGCACGTCGAGCCCTTCCACCTGGAAGGGAACGACGCGGTCGTCTCCGGCAAAGTCGAGTTCGTTGAGTTCCACAGTCGCTTCCGCCATGACTTCGCTCCTTCGCGCCGACCCGAAAACCTTTACACAAGCGCCAGCCCGAGCGGAACCGCTGGCTGGAGGAAAAGACGTCGGCGATGTATGTTGAAACACCAGTCCAGAAGACGGCGTATTGTTGAAAGCCGACAGATGGGGGATTGACGGGCGGAAATCAAGGTTCGATCGCCGCCGCCTGCTCTCTGCTTCCACCCACCGGGAAAGTTGGCGCTCAGACGGCGCCGAAGCACCAGGCGAGAATGGACTTCTGCGCGTGCAGCCGGTTCTCTGCCTCGTCGAAGACGACCGACTGCGGGCCGTCGATCACCTCGTCGGTGACTTCTTCGCCGCGATGGGCCGGCAGGCAATGCATGAACACGGCGTCCTTGCCGGCTTGCTTCATCAGGTCCGCATTGACCTGGAAGGGCTGGAAGACGTTGTGGCCGCGCGCCTTGTGCTCCTGGTTCATGGAAACCCAGGTGTCGGTGACGACGCAATCGGCGCCGGCAACCGCCCGTTCCGCATCGTGGCAGAGCATGATGTTGCCCCCGTTGTTGCGCGCCCAGTTCAGGAACTTGTCCGAAGGTTCGGACCCCATCGGTACGGCCATGTTCATGCGGTAGCCGAAACGGGCCGCACCTTCGACGAAGGAATGCAGCACGTTGTTGCCGTCACCGGTCCAGGCGATCGTCTTGCCGGCGATCGGACCGCGATGCTCTTCGAAGGTCATGATGTCAGCCATGATCTGGCAGGGATGCGTGTCGTCGGTCAGGGCGTTGATGACCGGTACGGTCGCGTGTTCGGCAAGTTCCAGCATGCGGGCATGATCGGTAGTGCGGATCATGATCGCATCGACGTAACGTGACAGGACCTTGGCCGTATCGCCGATCGTTTCGGCCCGGCCGAGCTGCATTTCGGTGCCCGACAGGAACAGCGTCTCGCCGCCGAGTGGCGCATGCCGACATCGAAGGAGACGCGGGTGCGGGTGGAGGGCTTTTCGAAGATCATCGCCAGCATCTTGCCGGCAAGCGGCTTTTCCGCCGTACCAGCCTTGGTCGCCTGCTTGCGGACCTTGGCGTCGTCGAGGATGCTGCGCAGATCTGCCGGAGAAACGGCGGAAAGATCGAGAAAATGCTTGGGAGATGCCATTTGATGTTCCCTGTGAAGAGGGAAACCTTCAACGGCGTCCCTCTTTTGCCCGCTCAGGCCGATTTCTTCATCTCGGAGGCGGAAAGCACTTCCGCCGCCTTCTCGATGCGGGCAAGCCCTTCGCGGGCCTCCTCCGCCGTGACAGTGAGCGGTGGCAGGAGACGCACCACGTTGTCGCCGGCCGGGACGGCCAGCATGTGTTCGCCGCGCATGGCAGCAACCAGATCGCCGGCCGGCACCTTCGCCTTCAGGCCAAGCAACAGGCCTTCGCCGCGGATGTCCTCGATGACGGTCGGAAAACGGTCCTTGAGGCTCGCGAGGCCTTGGCGGAAAACCAAAGCGACGTCACGGACGTTTTCCAAAAGCCGTCACCCAGGATCACGTCCAGCACGGCATTGCCGACTGCCATGGCGAGCGGATTGCCGCCATAGGTCGTACCATGCGTGCCGGCCGTCATGCCGGACGCGGCTTCCGCAGTCGCAAGGCAGGCGCCGAGCGGGAAACCGCCGCCGATGCCCTTGGCGAGTGCCATGATATCCGGCGCCACGCCCGTCCATTCATAAGCGAACAGCTTGCCGGTGCGGCCGACACCGGTCTGAACTTCGTCGAAAATCAACAGCAGGCCATTATCGTCGCAGATCTTGCGCAGGGCAGCCAAGAATTCCTTGGGAACCGGCCGGATGCCGCCCTCGCCCTGGATAGGTTCTATGAGGAGTGCCGCGGTCTTTTCGGTGATAGCAGCCTTCACAGCGTCCAGATCGCCGAACGGCACCTGATCGAACCCCTCAACCTTCGGGCCGAAACCTTCGATATATTTCGCCTGACCGCCGGCGGCGATGGTCGCCAGGGTCCGGCCGTGAAAGGCACCTTCGAAGGTGATGATATGGAAGCGTTCCGGATGGCCCTTTACGAACTGATAGCGGCGCGCGGTCTTGATGGCGCATTCCAGCGCCTCGGCTCCCGAATTGGTGAAGAACACCTTATCCGCGAAGGAGTTGTCGGCGAGGCGACGCGACAGCGTCTCCTGGCCGGGCTGTTCGAAGAGGTTGGACGTGTGCCAGACCTTGTCGGCCTGCGCCTTCAGCGCGCCGACGAGATGCGGATGGGCATGGCCGAGCGAATTGACAGCGATGCCCGAACCGAAATCGAGATATCGCTCCCCGCTTTCCGTCACAAGCCATACGCCCTCGCCGCGTTCGAAACGCAGCGGAGCCCGGGCAAACGTGTCGAAAAGCGCAGTTTCAGCCATGGCGACATCACTCCTTTAGGTAGTCCGGAATGGCCGAAAAACCGGCCAGAAAAATCAAAAATGCCGCCCACTGGGCGGCGCGGCTACTATCGGGGCTTAGGCCGTCAATGTCAACAAAGCTCGGCGTTTTAGGCCGGTTTGGGCAGGAACGCGACGGGCCCCGCCCAATGTGACAAAAATGACTCTCGCAGACAGCAAGTTGGGGAAAACCACGAAATCGATTCCCTCAGATTCCCCGACTCTTGCCACGGAGTCAGCCTCACACTAGGTTAAAGATCAATTACTAGACTGCATGCGGCGGAACTAGTCACCTCAAGCATAGATATAGTGGGTGCTGCGAAATGATTTTCGCAGCAAAGGTGGAAGGATTCTGCATGCCAGCAACGTTCAAAGGCGGAGAACGGGCATGAACTGGACAGACGAGCGTGTCGAGAAGCTCAAAAGATTGTGGTCGGAGGGCCTGAGTGCCAGCCAGATCGCTGCACAACTCGGAGGCGTAAGCCGAAATGCCGTGATCGGCAAGGTGCACCGTCTCAGCCTGCCGGGCCGGGCGAAAGCCGGCGGCACGGTCGCGACCGGCCGTTCATCGGCCGCCAAGCGTACGACATCGGCGCCGCGGGCTCCGAACTATGCATCGCGCGTCACCACACGGACTGTGGCTCGCGCCGTGGGTGCGACGATGGTGAAGGAAGAGATCGAAGTCGAACCTTACGAGGAGATGGAATACCGTCCCGCCTCGAACGTGGTGGTGCCGATCTCCCGCCGCCTGATCTTGACGGAACTTACCGAGCGCACCTGCAAGTGGCCGGTTGGTGATCCGCTCAAGGAAGACTTCCACTTCTGCGGCTGTGAATCCCCGGATGCCTCGCCCTATTGTGGTTACCACGCAAAGCTCGCCTATCAGCCGGTCAACGAGCGCCGCAAGGTTGCCGTTCGGGTCTGAGCGGCGGCACGACACGAGGGCAAGATCGAAAGCGGGCTCAGAGCCCGCTTTTTATTGCACATGGCAGATATGCCAGCGAAGCCTTGCTCCGGATCGGCATAACACCTATCAGAAAGACAGCGAGGACGACCTCCCCATTCGGGCAAAAACTCCGGGACGGCCTGGAACAGAACCCAAGAGGTCATCATGCGCTCGATACGCGACCGTATCCGCCACGCCATCAGCTTCGAACTGATCGGGCTTGCTCTCATCACACCGCTTGGCGCTGTCGCTTTCGGCATGCCGGCCGCCGATATCGGCGTGGTTGGCATCGGCAGCGCTACGATCGCGACCGGCTGGAACTATATCTACAATCTCGGCTTCGATCACCTGATGCAGCGCTTCACAGGGAGCACGCAGAAAAGCACCGCAATACGCGTGGCGCATGCGGTGCTGTTCGAACTCGGTCTATTGATCGCGCTTCTGCCGCTGATCGCCTGGTATCTCGGCATCAGCCTCATCCATGCGCTGACCATGGATGTTTCTTTCGCGGTCTTCTATGTGGTCTATGCCTTCGTCTTCAACTGGGCCTATGACCGGATCTTTCCGCTGCCGGAATGGCAGCGGCAGACCGAGGCAGCCTGAGCGCCACTCAGGATTCCATCGAGTAACCCGCACCGCGGACGGTGCGGATGACATCCTGCATGTTGGAGAAGTTGAGCGCCTTCCTGAGGCGTCCGACATGCACATCGACGGTACGCTCATCGACATAAATGTCATGACCCCAGACGCCGTCCAGAAGCTGCGAACGCGAGAAGACGCGACCGGGCGAGGCCATCAGGAATTCCAGAAGGCGGAATTCGGTCGGCCCCAAACGGACTTCGCGGCTCTTGCGATGAACGCGATGGGTTTCCCGGTCGAGTTCGATATCGCCGCAGCGGAGCACGCTGGAGAGTACTTCCGGCCGGGCGCGGCGGAGCATCGCCTTGACGCGAGCCATCAATTCCGGCGTCGAGAACGGCTTCACCACATAGTCGTCGGCACCGGTGGCGAGGCCGCGAACACGTTCGCTCTCCTCGCCGCGGGCCGTCAGCATGATGATCGGCAGGCGCTCCGTTTCCGAACGCATGCGCAGCCGGCGGCAAAGTTCGATACCGGAAACGCCGGGCAGCATCCAGTCGAGTATCAGAAGATCCGGCGTCCGCTCCTGAAGCCGGATTTCGGCCTCGTCCCCCGCAGGATCGTCTCGACCTCATAACCTTCCGCTTCGAGATTGTAGCGAAGAAGCACGCTGAGTGCTTCTTCATCCTCCACCACAGCGATTTTAGGCAGCATTTCAGCTCTGCTCCGTCAGCATTCCATCATTTATTCGGTAATCGCGCCGAGCGTGTTCGACGAGTCGTCCTTCGGGCGATCGCCCTCCGGCTGGGCGCCGGTCGTCATGTAGTAGATGGTCTCGGCGATGTTGGTGGCGTGGTCGCCGATACGCTCGATGTTCTTGGCGCAGAAGAGCAGGTGCGTGCAGGTGGTGATGTTGCGCGGGTCCTCCATCATGTAGGTGAGGAGTTCGCGGAACAGCGAGGTATACATCGCGTCGATTTCCTCGTCGCGGATGCGGATCGCCTCGGCCTTTTCCGCCGAGCGCGTCGCGTAGACGTCGAGGACGTCCTTGAGCTGCACGAGGGCGAGATCGGAGAGATGTTCGAGGCCGCGGGCGAGCTTGCGCGGTACGCCGGTGCCCTGAACCGCGATGACGCGCTTGGCGGTGTTCTTGCCGAGGTCGCCGACGCGTTCCAGATCGGAAGCAATGCGCAGCGAACCGACGATCTCGCGAAGGTCGGCTGCTACAGGCTGGCGGCGGGCGATCGTGATGATTGCCTTGTCGCCGATCTCACGCTCGGCGTGATCGAGGATCACGTCGTCGGAGATGACCTTCTGGGCGAGTGCGGCGTCGGAATTGACCAGCGCGCGCACGGCGTCCGAGCACATCTGCTCGGCAAGGCCACCCATCTCGGAGATGCGGCGGCTCAGATATTTCAGTTCGTCGTCATAGGCCGACAGGATATGGGTCGATGCCATCTTCTAGTCCTCAAAATTGATTTTTCAGGCGGCACAATCGGCATGATCAGCCGAAGCGGCCCATGATGTAATCCTGGGTGCGCTGATCGTCGGGATTGGTGAACATCTTGTCTGTGTCGTTCTCCTCGACGAGTGGCCGAGATGGAACATTGCGGTGCGCTGCGACACGCGGGCGGCCTGCTGCATCGAGTGCGTCACGATGACGATCGTGTAGTTGGCCCGCAGTTCGTGGATGAGTTCTTCAACCTTGGCGGTCGCGATCGGGTCGAGAGCCGAGCAGGGTTCGTCCATCAGGATGACTTCCGGCGACACGGCGATCGCACGGGCGATGCACAGACGCTGCTGCTGACCGCCGGAGAGGCCAGTGCCGGATTCATGCAGGCGATCCTTGACTTCGGTCCAGAGACCGGCGCGCTGCAGGCTCGCCTCGACGATGGAGTCCATGTCGGCCTTGTTCTTGGAAAGACCGTGGATGCGCGGACCGTAGGAAATGTTCTCGTAGATGGTCTTCGGGAACGGGTTCGGCTTCTGGAAGACCATGCCGACACGGGCGCGAAGTTCCACGACATCGATGTTCTGGTCATAGATATCGTCCGTATCGAGGGTGATCTTGCCGGTGACGCGGCAGTTCTCGATCGTGTCGTTCATGCGGTTGAGGCAGCGCAGGAAGGTGGACTTGCCGCAACCGGAAGGACCGATGAGAGCCGTCACAGTGTTTTCGCGGACGTTGAGGTTTACGTCGAAAAGCGCACGCTTCTCGCCGTAATAAACCGAAACGTCCTTACCGATCATCTTGTGGGAAGCATCACTCATCTTTTGGTCCAGCGCCTTTTCAACTGCTGATTCTGACATCATGTTCATTGTCATACTCCTTCTACCAACGCCGCTCGAAGCGGCGCCGCAAGAGAATTGCGCCAACATTCATTAGGATGAGGAACAGGAGCAGGATGATGATTGCTCCCGAGGTACGTTCGACGAACGCGCGTTCCGCTTCGTTCGCCCACATGTAGATCTGTACCGGCAGCGCCGTCGAAGGATCGAGCGGCGTCGTCGGATAGTTGGCGACGAAGGCGACCATGCCGATCAAAAGCAGCGGGGCGGTTTCGCCGAGTGCGTGGGCAAGGCCGATGATCGTGCCCGTCAGGATGCCGGGCATCGCAAGCGGCAGGACATGGTGGAAGATCGTCTGCATCTTGGATGCGCCGAGCCCGAGGGCGGCCGCGCGGATCGAAGGCGGCACGGCCTTGAGGGCCGCACGGGTCGCGATGATGATCGTCGGCAGGGTCATCAGGGTGAGCACAAGACCGCCGACCAAAGAGGCGGACCGTGGCAGGCCCATGAAGTTGACGAAGACCGCCAGGCCGAGCAGACCGTAAACAATCGATGGCACGGCCGCGAGATTGTTGATGTTCACCTCGATCAGGTCAGTGAACTTGTTCTTCGGCGCGAATTCCTCGAGATAAATCGAGGCGGCGACGCCGATCGGCAGCGCCAGGATGAGCACGATCAGCATCATGTAGAAGGAGCCGATCAGGGCGACGCCGACGCCGGCCGCTTCCGGACGGCTCGATGCGCCGTTGACGAAAATGCCGCCGTTGAAGTGCTTGGCCAGCGCGCCGGTATCGGAGAGCTGCTTCATCCAGCCGAGCTGCTGGTCGTTGATCTTGCGGTTCTCCTGGCTGACCGTGAGGTCGATCTGGCCCTTGTATGCCGAGTCGATATCGCCGGAGGCAAGCAGGGTGACCGTCTGCGTCGTGCCGATGATCGCCGGATTGGCGACGACCAGGTCACGCAACTGAACGCGGACACCGTCCGACAGCATCTGACCGACGGCGCGGGCAGCGACACGATCGTCGATGCTGGCATTGAGCAGCTTGGCGAGAGCGTTGCGGGCGACGATCGGATAGTTCGCCGTCATCAGCTTCTGCGGATTGGTGGCACGTTCGTTCTGCGGGTCGATGATCTGCTGGGAGAACTCGACTGGCATGGTGATCATGGTCTGCTGGAAGGCGGTGTAACCCTTGGAGACCACCGACCAGAGGAGAAGCATCAGAAAGATGATGCCGAAGGAAAGCGCGGCGATGCCATAGGCACGGAAGCGACGTTCGGCGGCGTAGCGGCGCTTGATGCCGATATCGCGACGGACGGACTTGGCCTTGGGGATGCCGGCGGCGGGAGAAACCACATCGGTCATTCGTACTGCTCCCGGTATTTGCGCACGATATAAAGCGCGTAGATGTTGAGGCAAAGCGTGATGGCGAAAAGCGTGATGCCCAGCGCGAAGGCAACCAGCGTCTGCGGCGAGGTGAATTCAAGGTCACCTGTCAGCTGGTTGACGATCTTGACGGTCACGGTCGTCATCGGCTCGAAGGGATTGATCTGCAGGCGGGCGGCGACACCGGCCGCAAGCACGACGATCATGGTTTCGCCGACAGCGCGCGATGCGGTCATCAGAAGCGCGCCGACGATGCCCGGCAGAGCTGCCGGCAGGACGACCTTCTTGATGGTTTCCGAGCGGGTCGCGCCGAGGCCGAGCGAGCCGTCACGCAGGGCACGCGGCACTGCGGTGATAATGTCGTCGGACAGCGAGGAGACGTAGGGGATCAGCATGATGCCCATGACGAAACCGGCCGTCAGAACGCTCTGTGCCTGGATAAAGTTGGCATAATCACCGGTGACCAAGCCATTCAGCTGTGAAGAGATGTCGCGCAGGAACGGGCCGACGGTCGTCAATGCGAAGAAACCGTAGACGATGGTCGGAATGCCGGCGAGCACTTCGAGCAGCGGCTTGGCGACCGAGCGGACCTTCGGCGAGGCATATTCCGACATGTAGATTGCCGAAAAGAGGCCGATCGGAACCGCGAAGAGCATTGCCACGAAGCCGATATAGAGCGTGCCGAGCAGCAGCGGAATGAGGCCGAACTGGCCTTCGGAACCGCCGGAACCGGCGGCGGCGAAACGCGGATCCCAGACCGTGCCGAAGAAGAATTCCCAGGCCGGAATAGCTGCGAAGAAGTGCGCCGCTTCGGTGAGCATCGAGGCGACGATGCCGACCGTGGTGAGGATCGCGATCGAAGACGCAACCACGAGGCTGCCAAGGATGACTTTTTCCACCCGGTTGCGGGCGCGGAAGCGCGGCGCAATCTGGCGATAGGCGGAGAATGCACCGCCGATGGAAGCCGCCAGCACGACGATGGTCATGAGCGTGCGACTGACAAAGGTCATCGTATTCAGGTCGGCAGCGGCCTTGACCATGTAGGGCTTCGGGTCGCCGGCGAGCGGAACGCCCTTGGTGCCGAGGGCGGCGCGAAGCTCGACCGGATTGTTGGCGACGCGGGCAATCTCGTCACCGGTCAGAGCGTTCAAGCCGCGGGCGATCGAGCTGATCATGCCGAAGCTCAGGCCCTGCTCGGCCTGTGACTGTGCTTTCACGTCCTCGGGAAACGCGCCACGTACGGAAGAGCTGATATAGATCGGGCTGGCGACCAGCCAGACAAAAAGAATGACGACGGCCGGCACAATCGCCCAAACGGCGACAAAAGAACCGTAATAACCCGGCCGCGAATGAAGTTTGGAGGAAATTCCTCCGACCAGTGCCATCGCATAGCGGGCACCGGCGACGTAACCGGCTATGCCGATTATCGCCAAAATCAACAATATGAGTGATGTGTTCATCATAATCCCCGGCGTACCGCCTTCGGCGGCAACCCATCACCGCCCAGGCTCCGTTCATCGGAGCCGATCGCATTCGCCTTCGCGCCTTGCGCAACATCATCGCCGCAAGGGCGACGATCCCGACCGATGCAAAAAGCTCCGGCCAGAAGAGAAAACGGCGCCGCTATATGAGCGGCGCCGGTCTTTCAATTACATGGTCTTGCCAGCGGCGAAGTCCTTGCGGACCTGCTCGCGCTGTGCTTCCGGAGCAGCAACGAGGCCGTATTCGACGAGCGGCGACTCAGGGCCGACCATATCGTCGGAGGTGAAGAACTCGACGTATTCCTTGAGGCCCGGAACGACGCCCAGGTGAGCCTTCTTGACGTAGAAGAACAGCGGGCGGGAAACCGGGTAGGTGCCGTCAGCGATGGTGGCCGAGGTCGGCTTGATGCCGCGCATGGTGGCGACCTTCAGCTTGTCGGCATTGTTTTCGTAGAAAGCGAGGCCGAATACGCCAACGCCGGTCTTGTTGGCAGCGATACGAGCGAGCGTCTCGGTGTAGTCGCCGTCGATGTCGACAGCAACGCCGTCCTTGCGAACAGCAACACAAGCCTTGGCCTGGGCAGCCTTGTCAGCAATTTCCTTGGCGATGACGTCGGTTGCGCCGGCGTCCTTGCAGCCTGCAGCGAGAACGTTCAGTTCGAAAACTTCGCGGGTGCCGTGCTTTTCGCCCGGGATGTAGGCAGCGATCGGGCCCTTCGGAAGCGTCGGGTTGATGTCCGACCAGTTCTTGTAGGGGTTGGCGACGAGTTTGCCGTCAACAACGACCTGAGCGGCGAGAGCCTTGTAGATGTCCTTCGGCTCGAGCTTCATGTCGCCGTTGCTGCTGGCGGTCGCGAAAACGATACCGTCGTAACCGATGCGGATTTCCTGGATGTCGGTGACGCCGGCTGCCTTGCAGGCCTCGGCTTCAGACTTGTTGATCGGGCGGGAAGCATTTGCAACGTCGATCGTGGCTTCGCCAACGCCCTTGCAGAATTCCTTGAGACCAGCGCCGGTACCGCCCGACTCGACCACCGGGGTCTTGAACTTCGGGAAGGCCTCACCGAAAGATTCGGCAACGATCTTCGCATAGGGAAGAACGGTGGAGGACCCGGCGACCTGGACCTGGTCGCGTGCGGCGGCAGCGCCGGCAAACGCAACGGAGACCACCAGGGCAGCTGCTGAAAGTTTGAGGATGTTCATGAGGAATCTCCCGTCATGGGCTTGTGTGAATGCGGACGGCGCTGGCTCTCGCTCTCGCCAACGCTCGGCCCGCTTGTCTTAGCCGCTGTTGCCTCTCCCTTTTATGTCAGTTCAATGAAACATTTGTGACATATCAAAACATTGAAATATCAGCACAAAATAACTGCACAAGTTTGCAATGGAAGGGTTTTATGTCAAAATCTGACGGTAAACTCGCTTCCCTTCCCGACTTCCGACTTCACGATCAGACGTGCTCTGTGCCGGGTGAGGATGTGCTTGACGATCGCAAGGCCGAGACCTGTCCCCTTCTTGGAACGACTGTCAGCTACGCTGACACGGTAAAAGCGTTCGGTCAGCCGCGGAACGTGTTCGGCCGGGATGCCAGGCCCCTGGTCAACCACCGTGACCTCCACCGGATCGGACGGGCCGTTTCTGAGAAAAACGTCCACCACCTTGCCTTCCTGGCCGTATTTGCAGGCGTTCTCGATCAGGTTCTCGAAAACCTGAACAAGCTCGTCGCGATCACCCAGCACTTCCACCTTGCCTTCGGGCAGATGCGTGCGGATTTCCACCCCAAGGTCGTCGGCGAGCGGCACCAACGCATCCCGCACATGGCCGATCAGCGGCTTCAGGTCGATCGTCTGGTCCGGAGCAATATGGGATTTGAGCTCCAGGCGCGACAACGACATGAGGTCATCGACGAGACGGCTCATACGCGTCGCCTGGTCGAACATGATGGCCAGAAACCGTTCATGCGCGGCGGGATCGGAACGCGCAGGTCCCTGCAGGGTCTCGATGAACCCCTCAGCGAGGCCAGCGGGGTGCGCAGCTCATGGCTTGCATTGGCGACGAAATCGGAGCGCATCCGATCGATGCGGCGCAGTTCCGAAATGTCCCGGAAGGACAGGAGATAGAGTTTTTGCGCCGCGCCTTCGGGGCGGGGTTGCGGCTGGCCGAGATCGATCGGCGCGATGCGCAGGGTATAGACGCGTTCGGAGGGCAGGCGCTCGGAATGCTCGATCTGGTTCGGCTCGTCTGTGGCAATGGTCTCCCGCACCATGTCGAGAATGCCCGGTGAACGCAGCCGTGCCGAAAGATGCAATCCCGGCGGCAGGGTTCCGAAGGCCTTTTCCGCTGCCTTGTTCTGATGGAGGACCGTGACATCCTCGCCCAGTACAAAAGCCGGAATGTCCAGCGCACCGAGCGTCGCCGCCACCTGAGGCAAGGGATCGAAGCTCGCTTCCTCTTCCTCGGCCACCTCAGCTCTCGGCGCGGGAAGGACTGCCGGCTTGCGCCCGACGACGACCAGAACCAGGAGCAGCCAGCCTACCAGCACGCCCACCCAATTCATTCCGATTACAAACGCAATCATCGCCAGCAGGGTCAGAAGCAGCAACAGAGGCCGCTCCTGGCGGGCTCTTCCAGCGAGCGTATCCAGGCCTCGCCGCCATTTCTCCAGTACCGACTCCACAGATCCCACTCGCAGCTTTCACAGGTTGAACACGCGCTCATATATCCCTTGCATGACAGATATACATCGCCGCCGATGGAGTATCGCAAAAATAGGCGGCATCCGAACAGTAGCGGAATTTCGAACTTGCGTTACATATCCAATACCGCCGAGCGCGGCGGAACGATCGGAGGAAGCACTTCATGGCGGATGAAACCGAAAGCCGGGCAGTCAATATCGACATCAACGGCAAGCTCAAGCGGTTCGATATCGATGACCCGGAACTGCCGGGCTGGATCGAGGAACATGCCCTCGGTTCAGGCGGTTATCCCCATGACGACAAGCTGGACAAGGACAAATACGCCAAGCAGCTCGAAAAGCTGCAGGTCGAGCTCGTCAAGGTGCAGTTCTGGCTGAAGGCCACCGGCAAGCGGATGATGGCGCTCTTCGAGGGTCGCGACGCAGCCGGCAAGGGCGGGACGATCTTTTCGATCAATGCCTATCTCAACCCACGCTCGGCCCGCGTAGTCGCGCTCAACAAGCCGACGGAGACCGAGGCCGGCCAGTGGTATTTCCAGCGCTACATCTCGCATTTCCCGACCTCGGGCGAAATCGTGCTCTTCGACCGGTCCTGGTACAACCGCGCCGGCGTCGAGCCGGTCATGGGTTTCTGCACGCCTGAGCAATACAAGGCGTTCATGAAGGCGGTCCCGCGCTTCGAAGACACGATTTCCGACGAAGGCATCATCTTCTTCAAGTTCTGGCTGGATATCGGCCGGGAGATGCAGCTCAAGCGTTTTCACGACCGCCGGCATGATCCGCTCAAGATCTGGAAACTGTCGCCGATGGATATCGCCGCACTCCACAAGTGGGACGACTACACCGAGAAACGCGACGCGATGCTCGAAAAGACCCATAACAAGGAAACGCCCTGGGCCGTTGTGCGGGCCAACGACAAACGTCGCGCCCGCCTCAACGTCATCCGCCATATCCTGCTGTCGCTCGATTATGACGGCAAGGACAAGGATGCAATCGGCGAAATCGACGACAAGATCTTCGGTTTCGGCCCGAAATTCCTGAAATAAGGGTCATCGCCCCGGCAGGATACGCACCGAATAGAGCAGCACTGCGCGGTCGGCGCCGTCGATCCCGCTGTTGAAGACCAGACGGCCCGGCCGGTTGGGGGCGAGCGACCGGTCGAAGCTCACCCGGAAAAGCGCCTCCAGCTTCTCCTGCGTCGCGGTGAAGCGATGACGGCTGCAGCTGCCGAGACTTCCGAAATCACAGCGCACCGACAGCTGCACGGACCTGTCCTGTCCCGACTGCAGGGTCAGCGCCACCGTCGAGCTCTTGCCGGCCATTTCGCGCAGGACTTCCGCCGGCACATCAACCGAAACATCACCGCCCTCGCCCGACGTTGCCGATACGATACGGACGGCTTGTCCTTCCGAAGCGGCGACCGCCTCGATTTTCGCCTGGCTGCCGGCTTTCAGTTCCGGCGTCTTGGAGGGCACGAAGATCTCCACCCATTCATCCGAAAAACCGCGGCGCGGATCGAAAGCGACAGGGCCTCCCGAGCCCTGGCCGGCGACCGAGCGGTCCGCGGATTTCATCGCTTCCTCGATGATCGACTGCACCAGGCCGGATTGATAGAACCACCAGCAGGCACCGCCGACCACGCCAAGGGTGATGATCCAGGTCAAGAGATGCGACAGGAAACCGCGACGCTTTCGGGGT
Organism: Neorhizobium sp. EC2-8; assembly: GCA_045291535.1. GTDB lineage: Bacteria > Pseudomonadota > Alphaproteobacteria > Rhizobiales > Rhizobiaceae > Neorhizobium. Next base: position 2,603,444 of record CP147996.1, read on the forward strand.
TTGGCGGCGCGTTCCGGGGAACGTCCAGTCCGCTATCGGATGACCGGCGGGCGCTCTTGTTCGTCTTGTCGGGTTTGCCCGGCTTCGTTTGAGGTGCCGGCTCGAATTGCTCGGTTTCGATCCGCTCAGCCCTCGCCGGACTGACGCCGCCGAGATCACCGGAAGACATTGCCGCAGCAGAGGCCGCCGGAGCGGGAGAGCGGGTCTCGCCCGAAATGGTGCTGACGGGCGGCGCCACCGATCGTTGCGGCGCTTCCGGCCGCGGGCGAGCCTCCACGACCGGAGATTCCACGGCCATGGGCTCTGCAGCATATGGCAGCTCCGCGTCGAGCTCGACGAGAGGTTCCGACGCCGGTTCGGCCAGGCGCTGCACTTCCGCCATCTCGATCTCGTGGATCTTCCGCTCCAGCAGTTCCTGCTGCTGCATGATGACCAGCCGGTCGCTGACGCCCTGCTTGCGAAGGCCGGCATCCAGCGCCTGGCGCGCCGACTGATAAATACGTGCCCTGATCTCCCGGTCCGCCCGGTTCGAGCGATCCAGTGCGTTCCTGATGGCCGTTTCCAAACCGCTCACTGCCGGTCCTTCTTCATACTCGTTCCCATACGCGGGATTTTTACGTTTCGGTAACCTCTCCGCCGCGGAACTGCAAGCACCGCCTTCGACTGCACCATGGCGAAAAATAAGGACAGGTTATGTCGGAAGCCTTTGCCGGGCATCGCTAGGATCCGTTCCCGAAAATCTTTCCACCGGCTTTTCGCGCCGCTCGCGATCTGGTAGACGGAGTTACGTTTGCGTAAAGGTCAATCGGGAGGTTTTTGATCCATGCTTCCAGCAGTCCTCAAGGACAGGCTTCGCCTGCCGGTGATCGCATCGCCGCTGTTCATCATTTCCCATCCGGAACTGACACTGGCGCAATGCAAGGCCGGCGTCGTCGGCGCCTTCCCGGCCCTCAACGCGCGGCCGGAAAGCCACTCGACGAGTGGCTTGCCATGATCACCGAGGATCTCGCCTCCCACAACGCCGCCCATCCAGACAAGCCCGCCGCGCCCTTTGCCGTCAACCAGATCGTCCACACCTCCAACAAGCGGTTGGAGCACGACCTGATGATGTGCGTGAAATACAAGGTGCCGATCGTCATCTCCTCGCTCGGGGCGGTGCCCGAGGTGAACGCCGCCGTGCATTCCTATGGCGGCATTGTGCTGCACGACATCATCAACAACCGCCATGCCAATTCCGCGATCCGTAAGGGCGCCGACGGGCTGATCGCGGTCGCCGCCGGTGCCGGCGGGCATGCCGGGACGCTGTCGCCTTTCGCGCTGGTGCAGGAGATCCGGGAATGGTTCGACGGGCCGTTGCTGCTTGCAGGCGCGATCGCCACCGGCGGCGGCATCCTCGCGGCTCAGGCTATGGGCGCCGACATGGCCTATATCGGCTCACCCTTCATCGCCACCAGGGAGGCGCGCGCCGCCGAGGGCTACAAGCAGATGATCGTCGATTCGAACGCCGCCGACGTCGTCTATTCCAACTATTTCACCGGCATTCACGGCAACTATCTCAAGGGTTCGATCACAGCCACCGGCATGGACCCGGATGCGCTTCCGGTCGCCGATCCGTCCAAGATGGATTTCGACAAGGCCGTCAGCGGGCCGAAAGCCTGGAAGGAGATATGGGGCGCCGGCCAGGGTGTCGGTGCGGTCAAGGCGGTGGTTCCGGTCGCCGAACTGGTCGATCGCCTGGAACGCGAATATCGGGCGGCACGCGAGCGCCTTGCGGTTTAAACTAACGACAGGATCATAAGCGTCTTTTCAGGAAAATCGTCGAGAAGCAAAAAAGCCGGCTTGAAATCGCAAGTCATTGCCTGTATCAGCCGCATCACTCGCAGCCCGGCCAAGCCGTCCGCTGCCCGTGCCGCTTTAGCTCAGGTGGTAGAGCACATCATTCGTAATGATGGGGTCGCAGGTTCGAGTCCTGCAAGCGGCACCAGTTATTTTCTGGCATTTGGACAAAGCACACGCCGCTGAGATTTGTTAGGTCAGCGACAGAAGCGGTTTAACCCGCCACGGCGCTCGTTTCCTCGTCGATGCAAATACTTTGGAGCTGCATCTGGACGGCGTGCATGAACAGGCCGGCCTGGCGAGAGATTTCCTCGTCCGCCACGTCCCGGGCTCTGAGAGCTGCCGCAAAACCTGCCATCTCCGATCGCCAGAAACGGTTCGCTTCTTCGCCGTGAAGCCGCATCAGCGCCTCGGCGCAGCGTTTAACGTCAGCGGTGCGCCGATCGGCGGGGAATTGCAGCAGCGTCATGTACTCTCCGTACTGTCGGGCGAATCGCCCGGGAATTGCAACACATTGGCTCCCAGTCGTTCACAAAGGCTGAACGACTGGAGGTATCTGATGCGGAGAAGGTGGAAGTCGAAGCCATCGCTGCGAAGAAGACGGCCTTGACGACAGCTGTCTGCCGTTTCCCAACCGGTAAAATTGCCGGAGTTGGCTCGGCAGCTCTTGCCGGCCGGGTTTTGCCCACTTAACTAGAGTTCACACTGCGAGTGCCGCAAGGCTTCGCACGTAAGCGTTAACGTCACTCAACGCGCTGATCGACCGGGCATTGCCGGTTTCGGTCTGCGCGGCTGTGTCCGGCAGGTCGATATCGACATCCGTGAAAGGATACAGATGAACGACCTTACGACCCACGACCAGACTTCCTCCGCTCCCAAGATCGAGCGCATTCGTCACGAACTCAAGCGCCGTGTACTGACGGTCGAAACCGTTGAACGCATCACGCCGCAGATGCTGCGCATCACGCTCACCGGGGAGGATCTTTCGGATTTCGTCAGTGCCGCGCCAGACGACCACGTCAAGATATTCCTGCCGACCGATGCCGGTGAACCAGAGCGCCGCGACTATACGCCCCGGCGGTACGACCGGAAGGCCCGATCCCTGGTGCTCGATTTCGCCGTCCATGATGCCGGTCCCGCCACGCGATGGGCGCTGGATGCCGTGCCGGGCAGCACGTTGTCGATCGGCGGCCCGCGAGGTTCGGCGGTCATTTCGGGCGTGAAACGCTGGCTGCTTATCGCCGACGAGACCGGACTTCCGGCCATGGGCCGCCGCATCGAAGAGGCAGGCGCAGACACCGTCATCACGAGTATCGGGCTGATTGCCGGGCCCGAAGAAGAACAGGTCTTCGAGACACAGGCTTCGCTCGATACGCACTGGGTCCATCGCCCTCTTTCCCGCGCCACGGATGCCTCGGGGTGATCTCCGCGCTTGATGCGATCGCGCTCGAGCCCGAAACCTTCGTCTGGGTCGCCGCCGAAGCTTCCGTCGCCCGTGCCGCTCGCGCCTATCTGGTCGAAAAGCACGGATATCCGCTCGCATGGATCAAGGCCGCCGGATATTGGGCCGAGGGCAAGGCGGATGCCCACGAAACAATCGGGGACTGAACCAGATGACAAAGGCCGCGCCATCCTGGCTTGGATGGCGCAGCTTTTTCAATGCCCGAAATGGGACTAGCCGTGCTTTCGCGGAGTCATCGGGTCGCCGATGCGGCCTGCCTGGAACGTGTCCGGCAGTTGGGTCAGCTCGATCGCCGCGACGATGCCGGCACGATTGAACGGATCACCTTCGGCAAATGCCCGCGCCGCCTCAAGGCTCGCGGCCTCGAGAATGCCGAAATTGCCGATCGACGAACCGCCCTCATCGACGAGGGCGGAGCCGATCAGGACCGCAACAAGCCCCTCTCCGCCCGACTGGACCCAGGCCCGATGTGACGGGCGGTGGGTATCGCGGGCGGCGTCCTGGTCTTTATGGTGCAGGCAGCGCATCAGGAAGAACATCGGATCAGGCCGCATTTTCCAGCACGACCATGCCGGCGCCGGTCATCGATGCCGGGGCGTGGTAGTGCTTGTGGATGAGGTTGACCTCGCTGTTCATCGCGGCGCGCATGACGAGCCACATGATCAGTTCGGCGCCTTCGGAGCCGAACTGATCGACGTAATCCTCGCGGCTCATGGCCCGGTAGGGTTCCGGATTACTGGCGATGCCATCGAGCCAGGCACGATCGGCCGCCTGATTGATGAAGCCGGCGCGAGCGCCCTGCAACTGATGCGACAGACCGCCGGTGCCGAGGATGACGACACGTTCGTCGCCCGGCCAGCTTTCGATCGCCTCCCGCAGGACCTTGCCCATGTCCCAGCAGCGCTGCGGGGTCGGGATCGGATATTGAATGGTGTTGACCCAGATCGGCAGGACCTTCACCGGCCAGGCGTCCGGCCGACCGAAAAACAGTTCCATCGGCACCTGCAAGCCGTGATCCACCTCGATCTCGCGGCAGACCATCGGGTCGAAATGACGCTCGACCAGCTTGTCCACGAAATGCCAGGAGAAATCCACCGCCCCTTCGAATGCCGGAATGGCGCGCGGACCCCAGCCTTCATCGACCGGATTGTAGGTTTCGGCGACGCCAACGGCAAAGGTCGGAACGCGGTCGAGGAAGAAGGTATTGCCGTGATCGTTGAAGACGACGACGGCAATATCGGGCTTGGCGTCGCGCATCCACTGCTTGCCGACTTCGTAACCGTCGAAGAACGGTTTCCAGTCCGGCGTGTCGCGGAGCCCCTTGTCGAGCGCGGCACCGATCGAGGGAACGTGGCTCGTTCCGAGCCCACCGATGATCTTAGCCATTGCGCTTTTTCCCAATCTCAGATGCAGGAAGTCTTCGTGTTCCATGCTGGCCTGGGCCGCACCGATCCTGGTGATCGGGGTGGGATCGACAGCCGATATCTTCAGGATGAAGAACAGGTTGCCGCCGAGACGAACCATCTCATGCCAGTCACGGCCCATGACGGCGGATTTTTCCTCGGCGCTCAGACCAAAGCTGTCGAGGTAAGCCTCCTCGTCGGCCTTGAAGGCGGCGCGATTGGCGGGCTGGCCAAGCGCCATCGCCATCTTGTTGATCCGATAGCCGCGGATCGAGCCGGCCCGGTCGAAGAGCGGGGTGTCCGGTATGGTGGCTGCTGCTGCACTCATTGAGTTCCTCCAAATCTGCGTGCCAGCCATTCGGTGATGGCGGCGGTTGTTTCCATGGGCCGTTCGACGGGCGCGAAATGCCCGGCATTTTCGATGATGACGAGTTCGGTATCCGGCGCTGCGTCGGCGATTTCCTGGTGCTGAACGATCGGGCTCCAGCCGTCCTGGCGGGCCGCGACGAGCAAGATCGGGCAGGTAAGATCGGCGACATAGGCGCTGGCGTCCGGTCGGCCGATAAGCGCGCGGATATGGCGCTCGTGAACTTCCGAACCGGCCCTGATGACCATCGCACGCAGGCTGTCGATCAGATCCCTGTCGCCGGCGCGGGCCGCATCGACCATCGGCGGCAACCATTGCTGCGCCAATTCCTCGATGCTGCGGTTGCCGAGATCGATCATCTGCTGCCGCTTGATCTCTTCACCTTCGCGCTTGGGGTGATGGCCGGTATTGGCCAGCACGAGGCCTCGAACCCGATCCGGGGCAAGATGCGCCATTTCCATGGCAACGCGCCCGCCCATCGAATGACCGACGGCAACAATATCGCCGGCCGTCTCGTCGAGGAGTTTTTGCGCCATGCCGGTAATCGACGTGCCATCGGAGAGATCGGCCTGGCGAACGACCATCCGACCCGAAACCGCTTCGGCCAAGGGCGCCCAGACGGTCATGTCCGATACGAGCCCGGGGATGAGAACAAGTGTTGCCGTCATGATCTTCCTATCGGGCCAGTCCTGCTTGCGGGGCGGCTCGCCCGAACGCAAGCCGACGCCGCCATTGAAATTGATGCGTGATCATCGGGACCCATGCGGCCCGCATATCCTTCACCTTCATGTATACATGGATTTCATTTAGGACACAATAGATGGCTTTAGTCGCTAATTGTGACGTATTTTCGAAAATTTGGGATACAAATTGGATATAGCCGGTACACATTTTGGCGATGACAAGGATCCAAAACAAGCAAAAAGGGCGACTGCCGCTGCAGTCGCCCTTTTATCCGGGTGCTTGAATGGAAATCAGGCGGCTTCGCCGAACTCCCGGCGCATGATCTTGGCGCCCTCGACCATCGCCTTCATCTTGCCGAAGGCCACCTCGCGAGGCAGGTATTTCATGCCGCAATCCGGTGCGACGATGATGTTCTTCGCTTCGACGTAGGGCAGCGCCCGGCGGATGCGGGCCGCGACGGTTTCCGGAGTCTCGATGTTCATGTTCGACAGGTCGATGACGCCGAGCATCAGCGTCTTGCCGGAAAGACCGGTCAGCGCCGAGCAATCGAGGTTCGACTGCGCGGTTTCAAGCGACACCTGGTGGCAGGAGCAGCCGGAAAGCTGATTGAGGAACGAATAGCCGGTCGGGCGCTCGTGGATGATCGCTGCATAACCGAAGCAGATGTGCACGGCGCTCGTGCCCGTGATGCCGTCGAGGGCGCGGTTGAGAGCGGCGAGACCGTATTGCTCCGCCTTCTGCGGGCGGGCCTGCATGTAGGGTTCGTCAATCTGCACCACGTCAGCGCCGGCAGCGAAGAGATCGCGGATTTCGGCGTTGACCGCATCCGCGTAGTCATAGGCCGCCTCTTCCTGCGACCGGTAGAAATCGTTCTGCGCCTGTTGTGACATGGTGAAGGGGCCGGGAACCGTGATCTTGATCTTGCGGTTCGTATGGCTGCGCAGGAATTTCACGTCCTCGGCTTCGACCGCGTGTTTGCGGCGAATCTTGCCGGTGATGCGCGGCACCGGGTTCGGGTGGCCGGAGCGGTCGAGCGCGGAACCCGGATTGTCGAGATCGACGCCTTCCAGCGCGGTCGCGAACCGATTGGAATAGCTCTCGCGGCGGATCTCGCCATCGGTGATGATGTCGAGGCCGGCCTCCTCCTGCGCCTTGATCGCCATGATCGTTGCGTCATTCTGCGCTTCGGCGAGGTATTCCTGGGGATACGCCAGAGTTCCCTGGCGCGGACGCGCGGCGGGAAACGGCCCGCAAGCTTGGCACGGTCGATCAGCCATTCAGGTTGCGGATAACTGCCGACGAGTGTCGTTGGAAAAAGCAATGTCTCATCCTCCCATGTGCCATTGTTAAAAGCGATTATACTGCAACAGATCGCGACGGTGTCAATGACAATGGGGCCGACAGCTTCCTTGACGAACGGAAAGCCGCGAACGAATATCGCCCGCCACCTGCCAGGGCGGCCACCAATATTCCCAAGGAGAACTCATGCCGCTGGACCCCAAGATCATTGAGACGCTGAAGGGCGTCTCCACCGCCACGCTGACCACGGTGCTTTTGAAGAAGGGGTTGCGTAATGTCTGGATGCGCGGCACGAAGCCGCTGAAGCCCGGCCAGGGCCGCGTCGTCGGGCCGGCCTTCACGCTTCGTTTCGTGCCCGCCCGCGAAGACCTCGCGACGCCGGAAAGCTGGGCCTCATCTCCACCCGCGCGGCGATCGAGGCCATGCCGGAAGGCTGCATCGCGGTTGCGGGTGCGCTCGGTGTCACCGATGCCGGCATTTTCGGCGATATTCTCTGCGCACGGATGGTAAAGCGCGGCGTGGCGGGGCTTGTGACCGATGGCGTGATGCGCGACGCGGAAGGCGTGCTCGGCAGCGGCGTGAAGGTGTGGTGCGACGGCATTGCCGCCCCGCCTTCCGTCGCCGGCCTCACCTTCGTCGGGTGGCAGGAACCGATCTCCTGCGGTGGCGTCGCGGTTTTCCCGGATGACATCGTCGTTGTCGATGAGGACGGCGCTGTGCTGATCCCGGCCAAGCTGCTCGACGCGGTCGTTGCCGAAGCGCCGGAACAGGAACGTATGGAAGGCTGGATCATGACCGAAGTGGACCGCGGCGTGCCGCTGCCCGGCCTCTACCCGATGAACGCAGAAACGAAAGCCCGCTACCAAGCCTGGAAGGATGCCCAATAATGACGTTCGGAACTGAGTCCAAGGGCGTCTACGCCATCGCCACCACGCCGTTTTTCGAAGACGGATCGATCGATTTTGCCTCGATCGACCGGCTGACGGATTTCTACGAGGAGAGCGGCTGCACCGGCATCACCATTCTCGGCATTATGGGCGAAGCGCCGAAGATGGAGCCGGACGAAAGCCGCGCCATCATCAAGCGCGTCGTCTCGCGGGCAAAAGTGCCGATCATCGTCGGCGTCTCGGCGCCCGGCTTTGCCGGCATGCGCTCGCTGGCCCGCGATGCGATGGACATGGGCGCGGCCGGCGTGATGATCGCCCCGACGCCTGCGCTGCGCACCGACGACCAGATCGTCAACTATTTCGCCGGCGCCGTCGAAGCGGTCGGCGAGGATGTGCCGTGGGTGCTGCAGGATTATCCGCTGACGCTCACCGTCGTGATGTCGCCGGGCGTGATCGCCAGGATCATCACCAACCATCCGTCCTGCCTGATGCTGAAACACGAGGACTGGCCAGGGCTGGAAAAGGTCTCCAAGCTGCGCGCCATGCAGAAGGCGGGCGAACTGCGGCCGTTCTCGATCCTCTGCGGCAATGGCGGCCTGTTCCTCGATTTCGAGCCGGAACGCGGCGCCGACGGCGCGATGACCGGCTACGGTTTTCCGGACATGCTGACGGAACTGGTCAATCTTTTCGCCGCCGGCAAACGCGACGAGGCGCACGACATGTTCGACGCGCATCTGCCGCTGATGCGCTACGAGCAGCAGGCAGGCATCGGCCTCGCGATCCGCAAACACGTGCTGAAACGGCGCGGCGTCATTACGTCGGACGCGCAGCGCAAGCCGGCGCAGATGCTTTCCGCGACCGCCAAGGCCGAAGTGGATTACTTGCTCGGTCGTCTCGCGAGGCACGACAAACGCGCAGCATTTGGAGCCGTAATTTCGTAGTGGACCGTTTCCGGGTGAGGACCTTCTCCCCGCTGGGGAGAAGAAGGGGTGCCGCGCCGTTGCTATTCTCTCCTCTCCCCTCGGGAGAGGGTGGCCGAGCAGAGCGGAAAGCTTGCTCCATCGCTTTATCGGATGAGCTCCTCACCCTTTCCGCGATCGCCAGGGACGACGTCAATCCCGGTGACTCGATGCCGTAAAGCGCGACATAGGCCGGGTGGCCGGTCGTTTCGGGCCCCTGGATGAAGAAGTCGCCGCCACCTCCCCGTTTCGACCGACTACTTTCGGCCGCATGCCGGCATAAGCCGGCTGCAGGGAACCGTCCGGCAGGTCCGGCCAATAGCGGCGGATCGCTCCATAGAAGCTGTCGGCGCGGCGTGGATCGATGTCGTAGTCGATCGTTTCCACCCACTCGACATCCGGGCCGAAACGGGCCTGGCCCGCAAGATCGAGCGTCAGGTGGACACCAAGCCCGCCGGGCTCAGGTACCGGATAGATCAGCCTTTCGGCCGGCGCGCGGCCGGTCAGGGAAAAATAGCAGCCTTTGGCATAGTGGCGTTCCGGAACGGCTTCCCGGTCAAGGCCGCTGATGCTCTCCGAAACCGTCCAGGCGCTCAATCCACCGGCGTTGACCACCAGTTTCGCCTCGATCTCCACCGGATCGCGACCGCCCACCGAGAGCCTTATCGCATGGGCCAGAAGCTCGCCGCCGAGGACGGGCGAGTTCAGCACGACGCTGCCGCCATGCGCTTCGATGTCGGCAATATAGGCTTCCATCAGCCGTTGGCTGTCGATGATGCCGGTCGAAGGGGAGACGAGCGCGGCGAAGCCGGTAATCCGCGGCTCGAGGCGGGCGAGTTCCCCGCCGTCGATCAGCCGGCAATCATCGACGCCGTTGGCTTGCGCCTGTTTCAGCAGCTTTTCGAGATAGGCGACCTCCGCCTCGTTTGAGGCGACAACCAGCTTGCCGCATCGCTTGTGCGGAATGTACCGCACGCGGCAATAGTCGTAAAGCTTCTGCTTGCCGGCAACGCAGAGTTCGGCCTTGAGGCTGCCGGTGGGGTAATAGAGCCCGGCATGGATGACCTCGCTGTTGCGCGAAGACGTGATGCTGCCGGTCCGCGGTTCGGCTTCCAGAAGCACGACCTCGCGACCCGCCAGCGCCAGTTCGCGAGCCACGGCAAGCCCCACCACGCCGCCACCGATGACAACGCAATCGAGGCTCAATACTTCGCTCATGCCATTCTCCGCCACTTTTGCCTTCCGGTTGGCAGGCAGGATGATATACGAGAAATCCATTGCGGCCAGCGCTTCGGCCGCCCGGATTCGATTGGGAGGAATTGGAATCATGCAGGAATTTTCGCGATGAAGGTCGTATTTCTGGACCGCGACACGATCGGCCCTTCGGTGACGATCACCCGCCCGGCCTTTGCGCATGAATGGGTGGAATATGGCAAGACGGCGCCGGAGGACGTGGCTTCCCGTATCGCGGATGCCGATATCGTCATCACCAACAAGGCGCCGGTGCGCGAACAATCGATCGCCGATGCCCCGAAGCTGAAGATGATCGTGGTCGCCGCCACCGGCTATGACGTGATCGATCTCGCCTTTGCCAAGGAACGCGGCGTCACCGTTTCCAACGTGCGCGGTTATGCGGTCAACACCGTGCCGGAGCATACGTTCGGTCTGATGTTCGCGCTCCGCCGCTCGATCGTCGGTTTCCGTGAGGACGTGATCGCCGGCGAATGGCAGCGCGCCAACCAGTTCTGCTTCTTCAACCATCCGATCAAGGATCTGGCCGGCTCGACGCTTGGCATTTTCGGCCGCGGCACGCTCGGCAAATCGGTGGCGAAGATCGCCGAGGCCTTCGGGATGAAGGTGATCTTCGCGGCCCGCAAGGATACGGAAAAGGTCGAGCCGGGCTACACCGCCTTCGACGAGGTGCTGGAAACCGCCGACATCATCACCTTCCACATGCCGCTGACGCCGGCGACCCGTAACCTCATCGGCCTGCCCGAATTCCGAAAGATGAAGCGCCACCCGCTGATCATCAACACCGCCCGCGGCGGGCTGGTGAACGAGGCGGACCTTGTGACCGCGCTCAATGAGGGCCTGATCGGCGGCGCCGGTTTCGACGTGCTGACCAAGGAACCGCCGGCGCCGGACAATCCGCTGCTGACCATCCTGGAGCGGCCGAACTTCATCCTCACTCCGCATGTGGCCTGGGCGAGCGACGAGGCGATGCAGACGCTTTGGGCACAGGTGATCACCCATGTCGAGAACTTCGAAAAGGGTTCGCCGTCCAACCTACTGTGAGGCGACAAACTCGGGAGACAGGTCATGACACCCAGCGTTTCTCACCGTCGCCTGTCGGAATGCGGCCTGGGAGATCTCGCCTAGTCGCCGAGTTCGATCCAAGCCGGCGCGTGATCGCTGGCATGCTCGCGGCCACGGACGTGGCGGTCGATGCCGGCCGCTTCCAGCCGGTCCGCTATCGAGGGGCTGAGCAACAGGTGATCGAGCCTCAGGCCGGCGTTGCGGCCCCAGGCATTTCGAAAGTAATCCCAGAACGTATAGACGCGCTCGCCCGGGTGTAGCTTTCGGATTGAATCTGTCCAGCCTTGTTCCTGCAGCCGGGAAAAGGCCTCTCGTATCTCGGGCCGGAACAGCGCGTCGTCCCGCCAGCGTTCCGGCTTGTAGACATCGAGATCGGTCGGCATGACATTGTAGTCGCCGGCAAGAACCACGGGCGCGCCGGTATCCAGCAGCGCCTGGGCATGCTCCAGGAACCGCTCGTACCAGGCAAGCTTGTAGGCGAACTTCGGGCCGGGGGCGGGATTGCCGTTCGGGGCATAGAGGCATGCGATCAGCACGCCCTGCACCGCCGCCTCGATATATCTACTGTGAAGATCTTCGGGATCCCCGGCAGGCCGCGGCGCGTTTCGATCGGATCGGCATCGCGGGCAAGGATGGCGACGCCGTTCCAGCTCTTCTGGCCGTGCCAGACTGCACCGTAACCCGCCTTTTCGAGTGCATGAACAGGGAACTTCTCCTGCGGTGCCTTCAGGCTCCTGCAGACACACGACATCCGGCCTGGCCTCCTCAAGCCATTCCAGAAGCAGGCCAAGGCGACCATTGACGCCGTTCACATTGAAGGTCGCGATCTTCATGGATGCATCAACGTCGGGGCTGGAATTTGGATGCAGTTAAGCTTGTGAACAAAAGCCATTTAGAAATTAGCAAAACATTCAGGGATAGTCCGGAAGATGCCTTTTCAACCGACCGCGCCTCATCCGCGCGGCAAATCTGCTTGTGGAGAGAGCCGGCAATGGCGGAAGCATTCGAAAATAGCGTGCGTGAATTCATTGCGGAAAATTTCCTGTTCCGCGCCGACGCAGAGGTTTCGAACAACCAGTCGCTGCTCGAAAGCGGTGTGATCGATTCCACCGGCGTGCTCGAACTGATCGCCTTCCTGGAACAGACCTACGGCATCACCGTTGCCGACGAGGAAATCGTTCCGGAAAACCTCGACAGTATCGACAACATGACCAGCTATCTGTCGACCAAGCTGGCAGCAGCCTGAGGCTGCGCCGATGCGCATAGAGGCGAGGCTCCGCGACAGCGCCAGACGTTTCGGGACCAAGCCCGCGGTCATCGCGGGCGACGTCCAGCTGACCTATGCGGAACTCGACGCATCATCCGACCGGTTGGCGGCCAGCCTCGCCCGCGGTGGCATCAAACCGGGCGACCGGGTGTTGATGGTATTGGACAACGGCCATGAGGCGGTCGTCAGCTTCTTCGGAATCTGGAAGGCGGGCGCCGTGCCCTGCCCGCTTTATTCGTCGATCAAGGCCGAAAAGCTGTCCATCATTCTGAACAGCACCGAGGCTTCGGCGATCATTGCCCAGGCCCGTCAGCGAGCAACCGTGAATACGGCCATCTCCATGACGAAGATACGGCCGCTCACGATCGTCGCGCAGGCCGATGCCAGTGAAGATCTTGGTTATACGTTGCGGTTCGAAGACTTGGTCAGCAGCGAGATTCCTGTTCCGCTTAGGGAGTTCAAGAATACCGAAGCCCTGGCACTGCTGATCCATACGTCGGGCTCCACCGGCCAGCCGAAGGGTGTGATGCTCACCCACGCCAATGTCGAAGCCGCCTGCGAAGCGATCGTTGCCTATCTCGGCAACACGGCCGACGACGTCGTGCTCAGCGTCCTGCCGCTGTCCTTCGGCTATGGCATCACCCAGGCGGTGACGATGGTGATGGCCGGCGGCACGCTGGTTCTAGAAAAAGCTTCGCCTTCCCGCGCAAGATCCTCGAGCGGCTGGCCGAAGTGAAGGCGACCGGGTTTCCGCTGGTGCCGCCGATGGCGGCCCTCATCACCGGCATGAAGGATCTGCAGCCGGGTTTCCTGCCGCATCTGCGCACCATCACCAGCGCCGCGGCGGCCATGCCGCCCGCACTTGCCGAGCGGCTGCAGCAGCTTTTTCCCACCACCAACCTCTTCCTGATGTACGGGCAGACGGAATGCCTGCGCGCGACCTACCTGCCGCCGGAAGAGGTCGCCCAGCGGCCGCTTTCCGTCGGCCGCGCCATTCCGGGCACCAAGGCTTTCGTGATCGACGAGGACGGACGTCCCGCCCCGCCAGGCACGATCGGCGAACTTGTGGTCGAGGGCCCGCATGTGATGTCCGGCTACTGGGGCAGCGGCCTGACCACGCTGCGCGCGCTGTCGCCGGTTGCGGGCGGCAGGCGGCTGCATACCGGCGATCTCTTCCGCACCGACGCCGACGGCTTTCTCTATTTCATCAGCCGGCGCGACGACATCATCAAGACACGCGGCGAGAAAGTCAGCCCGCAGGAAGTCGAGCGCGCGCTCTATGCCATGCCAGGCATCAAGGAAGCGGCGGTCGGCGGGATAAACGATCCGATCTTCGGGCAGGTCATCCGAGCCTATGTGGTGCCGGAAGAAGGCGTTACGCTCACCGAGCGCGAGATCATCCGCCACTGCGCTCAAGCGCTCGAAGACTACATGGTACCGAAAAGCGTCGAATTCCGAGACGCACTACCGCGCACGGCGACCGGCAAGATCCGGCTCGGCGCGGATGAAACGAACACTGTCACACAGGGGAATGTCGCATGAACCAGAGCCTGAAGCGCATTCAGAAGACGGAGAAATTCTCGGCCGAAACGCTGAAGCTCGATGCGGAGGCCGAGATCGAACGCATCAGCGGCTGGCTGCGCGAGACGGTGCTCAAGGACTTGCGCAAGCGTGGCGCGGTCCTTGGCCTTTCCGGCGGCATCGATTCCAGCGTCACCGCGGCTCTCTGCGCCCGGGCGCTCGGGCCGGGCAAGGTGACCGGCATCTTCATGCCGGAGCATGATTCCGATCCGGACAGCCTGAAGCTCGGCCGGGCGCTTGCGGAAGCGGTCGGAGTGGAGACCGTACTGGAAGACATCGGCCCGGCGCTTGCCGCCGCCGGCTGCTATACCCGCCGCGACGGCTTCATTCGCCAGATCGTGCCGGAATTCGGTGAAGGATGGGGCTGCAAGGTGGTGCTGGAAAACGCGCTGACCGGCCGCGGATACAACATTTCCTGGCTGGTGGTCGCCAACCCGGCCGGCGAGCAGAGCCGCCACCGCATGCCGCTCGAAGTCTATCTCGGCATGATCGCCGCCGCCAACATGAAGCAGCGCACCCGCAAGCAGATCGAATATTATCACGCAGACCGGCTGAACTTCGCCGTCGCCGGCACGCCCAACCGGCTCGAATACGACCAGGGCTTTTTCGTGAAGAATGGCGACGGCGCCGCCGACCTCAAGCCGATCGCGCATCTCTACAAGAGCCAGGTCTACCAGTTTGCCGAAGCGCTCGGCGTTCCCGCCGACATCCGCCGCCGGCCGCCGACCACCGATACCTGGTCGCTGCCGCAGGGCCAGGACGAGTATTATTTCTCCCTGCCCTATGACCGGATGGATCTTTGCCTTTACGGTCTGGACAACGGCATTGCGCGGGAAGAGGTCGGCGAAGCTGCCGGGCTGACGCCGGACGAGGTCGATGCCGTGTGGCGCAATATCGCTTCAAAACGCAAGGTCGCGGAATATTTGCATGCCGAGCCAGTGACGATGCTCGATTGAATGGGGCTCGGCTGAGAAGCTCAGTCGAACCGGTCGCCGATCAGGCGGGTCCAGCTTTCGCCGGCGAGCCCACTGATCAGCGCCTGGCCGGACCTGATCGGCTCCAGCAGGCTCTTGTCGCGTGCCTGCGCGACATAGAACGAGCGGCCGTAGAATATCGTCTTGCGGCTCATCAGCGCGGGGATCAGCCACGGATGCGCCGCGCCGCGGATGCCAGAACATCTCATTTCGTAAGCGTGTACGAACAGATCGTCCATAAGGTCGGCGGTCGCATTCGGCACCGACAGCGCTTGCAGCAGCCAGCCGATCTCGCCGGGTCCGGCAAAATAGACGTAAGCTGCGACCGGCCGGCCATCGGGCGCGAAGCCGACCCGCCATTCGGGATAACCGAAATTCCGCTTGGCTTCCGCCTGGCCTAAAAACCATGGCAGCGAGCTGTTGTCCCAGCGCGGACGAAGGGGGTAGGTAGAGGCAAGCGTCGGAAGGGCGCTGCCGAACTCCTCGCGCGTGACATCGCGGAAGGTGATTTTCGAGGCGCCGCGCTCGGCCGGCCGCAAAGGCGTCATACGGGCAAGAGCGGCACCGCGGTCGGCGATGCGGCCGAAGGGGCGCAGGAGGGTGGCGGTACGGATTCGCCTGGCCACCACTTCGACTGCGGCCGAGGCGGGACGCAGGATGCGCAGCCAGTTCATGCTATAGCCGGGATCGAGCGGGTGGCCGGCCTTCTGCCACATGCCGAGCGCTGTGGAATTCGCGGTCTCGGTGAGCGAGATATCCTGGGGGCCAGCGAGAAAGGACCGAAGCAGGCGTGCGCCCGCGAGCGGGTTTTCCTTGGGGTTGCCGACCATCATCGAACCGGCGAAGGCGGCGCGGAGCGGCCGGCCGTCGAGTTCCAGCCTGGAGGAAAACCCCGATGAAACCGGACACCTTTCCATCGGCTTCCGCAAAGACCTTGGAACGGATCTCCGGATCCGCCCAGGGATGATCGAAAAAGGCTTCTCCCAGATAGGCCGCCAACGAGGGCGATGGCGCCTTTGACTTACGGAACGTCTCCTGGAAAAGCCGCGCCACAGCTTCGATGTCATTGCGCTCGAAATCGCGGACCGTGCCCGCTTCCGTCTTTCCCGTCATGACCTACCCCTTGCTGCGAGGACCTTGCATGACGAGAATTAAATAAACGAAAAGAGGCCCCGCAAAGCGGAGCCTCCCGAAATTTCCGCGCCTGACCGATCACATCCAGTACGGCGGAACGCCGTAATAGTCGTAGATCGTACGGCCCTTGTCGTTGTACCAGGTATCGTCATCCAGATCGCGATAGCGTGGGGCGCCGGTAATCTGATCTTTGGTCAGGTCGATACGGTAACCGTCGAGCTGTTCGTCATAGCGAAGCTTTTCCCAGGGCAACGGGTAATAATCGTCGCCGATGCCGAGAAAGCCGCCGAAGCTCAGGACCGCATAACCGACCCGACCGCCTCGCTTTTCGAGAAGCACACGGGCGATCGAGCCTATATGCTTGCCGTCGGCGCCGTAAACCTTCGTGCCTTCCACCTTGTCGCTGGCGATCAGCGACGGGGTGTCCTTGACATAGGGGTCCTGTCCGGCTCGTGGTTCTTGATGCAGCATTGCGCACCTCCTTTGTGATTTCTCATGCATTTGTTACGCTTGGAAAACGCCCGACCCTTTGGGATGTTCCGATCTTGGTCTGAATAGCTCGGATCTCGCTTTAGGCCTCTCATTGACGTTTACGTCAAAGGTAGATAGCTATTTATATCTGTGCTCGTGGCTTGATGCTGCCGCGGCATGGCATAAGCTGTTGTTCGCGGGAAGGTGGAGGACCTGCCCCGCAAGCGCCGGGAAAGCGCAGGACAACAAGAAAAACGAAAGAGGAGGTCCAGCATGAACGAAGTCACCGCACGCACCGGTGCCAATCCGCAAAAGATCTGGCTTGCCTCCTATCCACCGACGGTGCCGGCTGAAATCCCGCCGCTGCAGCATGGATCACTCGGAGAACTTTTCGAGGACAGCTGCGCGCGTTATGCCGACCGCCCCGCCTTTTCGAGCATGGGCAAGTCGCTGACCTTCCGGGCGCTCGAAGCGGAGAGCCGCAAGATCGGCGCCTGGCTGCAGGCACAGGGCCTCGTCAAAGGCGACCGCGTGGCGGTGATGCTGCCGAACATCCTGCAGAACCCGGTAATCGTCTATGGCATTCTTCGGGTCGGCATGGTCGTCGTCAACGTCAACCCGCTCTATACCCCGCGCGAGCTGGCCTACCAGCTCAAGGATGCCGGCGCCAAGGCGATCTTCGTTCTCGAGAACTTTGCTCATACCGTGCAGCAGGCCTTGCCCCAAACCGAGATCAAGCACGTGGTGGTCGCCACCATGGGCGACATGCTGGGTCTGAAGGGCCATATCGTCAATCTGGTCGTGCGCAAGGTGAAGAAGCTGGTGCCGGAATGGTCGCTGCCATCGACCAGAAGCTTCAAACAGGTGATTGCCGAAGGCGCCCGGCAGACGATGAATGCGGTCGAGGTCTCGCCTCGCGATATCGCCTTCCTGCAATATACCGGCGGCACAACCGGGGTCTCCAAGGGCGCAATCCTCACCCACGCCAACCTGCTCGCCAACAAGGAGCAGATGGGCCTGTGGCTGGAAACCGCTTTCCTCAACAAACCGCGTCCGGACCAAATCCAGTTCCTCTGCGCCCTGCCGCTCTATCATATCTTCGCGCTGACGGTGAATTCGCTGATGGGGGTTGCGACCGGCAGCCATAACATCCTGATCGCCAACCCGCGCGACATCCCGGCCTTCGTCAAGGAACTCCAGAAATACAAGATCCACGTCTTCCCCGGGCTCAACACGCTGTTCAACGCGTTAATGAACAATCCGGACTTCCAGAAGCTGGATTTCTCCTCGATGATCCTTGCTTTCGGCGGCGGCATGTCGGTGCAGCGGCCGGTCGCCGAACGCTGGCTGAAAATGACCCATTGCCAGATCACCGAGGGTTACGGGCTTTCGGAAACCTCGCCGGTCGCCACCGCCAACCGGCTGGACGCGACCGAATTCAGCGGCATGATCGGGCTTCCTATTTCCTCAACGGAGATCTCCATCCGTGACGACGACGGTTCCGAGGTGGAACTTGGCAATGTCGGCGAGATCTGCATCCGCGGCCCGCAGGTGATGGCCGGCTACTGGAACCGCCCCGATGAAACAGCCAAGGTGATGACGACGGACGGTTACTTCCGGACCGGCGACATGGGCTACATGGACCGCCAAGGCTATACCAAGATCGTCGACCGCAAGAAGGACATGATCCTCGTCTCCGGCTTCAACGTGTATCCGAACGAGGTCGAGGAGGTCGTGGCGACCCATCCCGGCGTCCTCGAATGCGCGGCGATCGGCGTGCCGGACGAGCATTCCGGCGAGGCGGTAAAGCTTTTCGTGGTCAAGAAGGATCCGAACCTGACGGAAGCGGACCTCAAGGCCCATTGTGTGACCAACCTCACCGGCTACAAGCGCCCGCGCTTCATCGAATTCCGCACGGAACTGCCGAAATCCAATGTCGGCAAGATCCTGCGGCGCGAGTTGCGCGGCTAACCTACCGTTGCATCGCTGCGACAGATGACCACCAAGCGTCCGTCACAGAGGCGAAATTCCTGCGTTGATGGTGGACGTCCCCCGATCCTTGATTAGCCCTGTCTCAAGGGGCTGGGCAAAGCATGTTGGAGTTCGCTTGGAGAGCCGCGCCGGATTTTTGTTTCGCGTGATTGCTGCCGTCACAGTGTTGAGCGTCCTTGCAGGCTGTGCGGGGCGCCCAGAGGGTGTGCTCATTCCGACCCAGACGCAGGCAGCCGGGACCTCGAAAATCGATGTGCTGGTGGCGACCACCCGGCGAGCGACCGAAACGCCGGGCGTTTTGTTTTCCGGCGAGCGCGGCAAGGAACCCGTCCTCACCGAGATTGCCGTCTCCATTCCACCGGACAAGGCCCGCGAGGTCGGGCAGGTGCAGTGGCCGTCGAAACTGCCCGCCAATCCAGCCAAGGAATTTACCACGGTTTCGGTGACGCCCCTGAAGGAGCAGGCCGCCCAGTCATGGCTCAGGGGCCATCTGGGCAAGAGCCGGAGGGTTTTCGTCTTCGTACATGGCTTTAACAACCGCTACGAGGACGCTGTCTACCGCTTCGCCCAGATCGTCCACGATTCGAATGCAGATGTGGCGCCGGTGCTGTTCACCTGGCCGTCGCGCGGCAGCGTCTTTGCTTATAATTACGACAAGGAAAGCACCAACTATTCCCGCGACGCGCTGGAGGAGATGCTGCGCCGGCTGACAAAGGAGCCCGGTGTCGGCGAGGTCACCGTCATGGCCCATTCGATGGGATCGTGGCTGACCGTCGAAGCGCTGCGCCAGATGGCGATCCGCGACGGCCGTGTGGCCCCGAAGATCCAGAACGTCATCCTCGCCTCCCCCGACCTGGATGTCGATGTGTTCGGCCGGCAACTTGCCGAGCTCGGCGAAAAGCGGCCGCATTTCACCCTGTTCGTTTCCCGCGACGACCGGGCGCTCAGCCTGTCTCGTCGCATCTCCGGCAATATCGACCGGCTGGGCCAGGTGGATCCGACCGTCGAACCTTATCGCACGGAGTTCGAGAAGGCCGGCATTGTCGTGCTGGACCTCACCGCGCTGAAGACCGGCGACCGCCTGAACCACGGCAAATTTGCAGAGAGCCCGGAAGTGGTGAAACTGATCGGCAACCGGCTGATCGCCGGCCAGGCGGTGAGCGACTCGGATGTCGGCCTTGGCGACCGGCTCGGCGCCGTGGCACTGGGTGCGGCCCAGACCGTCGGAGGTGCAGCAAGTGTCGCCGTCAGCACGCCGATCGCGATCTTCGATCCGGCGACCCGGCGCACCTATAACGAGCAGGTGGATCGGCTCGGCAATGCCGTCGGCAACACGGTGACGACGGCCGTCGGCCAATAAACGCCACTCGTCCTTCGACTGTGCTTGATTTGACATGGAAACGGAATAGGTTCCCGGTCATCCCATTTTGAGTGCCGAGGAAATCACCCATGCAGGCCATCGTTCAAGACCTGAAGTCCACCGTCGCAAAAACCAGTGCCACTGACATCCGCGCCGCGTTTGCTGCCGATTCCGGCCGGTTCGCGAAGTTCAGCGCCACGTTTGACGACCTGCTGATGGACTATTCCAAGACGGCCGTGAACGACGAGATCATGGTGCTGCTCGAAAAACTGGCGGAGGCCGGCGGCGTCGCGGCCAAACGCGAGGAGATGTTCTCTGGCGTTCCGATCAATTTCACCGAAGGCCGCGCCGTGCTGCATACGGCACTGCGCAATCGCGCCAACACACCTGTCATAGTCGATGGCAAGGATGTCATGCCGGATGTCAACGGTGTGCTCGCCGCAATGGGCAAGTTCGCCGACGGCATCCGCTCCGGCACGCTGAAAGGCGCGACCGGCAAAAAGATCACTGACGTCGTCAATATCGGCATCGGTGGATCGGACCTCGGCCCGGTCATGGTTACCCTGGCGCTGGCGCCTTTTCATGACGGCCCGCGCGCGCATTTCGTCTCCAACGTCGATGGCGCGCATATCGCCGACACGCTGAAGCTGCTCGATGCGGAAACGACGTTGTTCATCGTCGCCTCCAAGACCTTCACGACCATCGAAACGATGACCAATGCCGCCTCGGCGCGTGCCTTCATCGCCGACAAGCTCGGGGACGCGGCCGTCGGCCATCACTTCTGCGCGGTCTCGACGGCGCTCGACAAAGTTGCCGCCTTCGGTATCGAAAGCGAGCGGGTATTCGGGTTCTGGGATTGGGTCGGCGGGCGTTATTCGATCTGGTCGGCGATCGGCCTGCCGCTGATGATCGCCGTCGGTCCGGAAAATTTCTGCAAGTTCCTGGATGGCGCGCATGCGATGGACACCCATTTCCGCACCGCGCCGGTGCGCCAGAACCTGCCGATGCTGCTTGGCCTGATCGGCTTCTATCACCGCAACGTTCTCGGTTATCCGTCGCGCGCCATCCTGCCCTATGATCAGCGGCTCCTGCGCTTCCCGGCCTATCTGCAGCAGCTCGACATGGAATCGAACGGCAAGGGCGTGACGATCGACGGCACGCCGGTTGAGGGCAATTCCGGCCCAGTCGTCTGGGGCGAGCCCGGCACCAACGGCCAGCACGCCTTCTACCAGGCTCATCCACCAGGGCACGACTGTCATCCCGGCCGAGTTCATGATCGCCGCCAACAGTTTCGAGCCGCATCTGCGCCACCAGCACGAGCTGCTGATTGCCAACGTGCTGGCGCAGTCGGAAGCGCTGATGAAGGGCCGCACCTTCGAGGAGGCCAAGAAGCAGCTCACCGACAAGGGCATGGACGACAAACAGGCCGATTTCATCGCGCCGCACCGCGTTTTCACCGGCAACCGCCCGTCGATCACCTTCGTCCACGACAAGCTCACGCCATTTGCGCTCGGCCGGCTGATCGCGCTCTACGAACATCGCGTTTTCGTCGAAGGCGTGCTCTTCCGGATCAACTCCTTCGACCAGTGGGGCGTCGAACTCGGCAAGGAATTGGCGACCGGCCTGCTGCCCGTCGTTGAAGGGAAGGAAAGTGCTGCCGGCCATGACGCCTCGACGCAAGGGCTGGTAAAGGCATTGCTCGCCGCCCGGAAATGACGTTTCGGCCCTTCCTCAAGGGCCAGATAATTCGTTGCAGACGGAGAGTTTTATGGAAGGCGAAGAACCCAGCCGCACGGCCCGCACAGTCGCGGGCCATCGCGCCGCCCACCAGATTGCCGACAACGCCTTCGTTTTCAAAGACCCCTATGCCCGGGTGATCCTTGACGAGGAGGCATTGGCCGAGGCCGACAAGCGGGCGCTCAATCCGTCCGAGCGGACGTTCCGGCTGTTCATTGCCGCACGCAGCCGTTTCGCGGACGATTGTCTGGCAGCCGAGGTCGGACGCGGTCTGCGGCAGGTCGTTGTCCTCGGTGCCGGGCTTGATACGCTCGGGCTGCGAAATCCTTATCGTGATCTGGGCGTGACGGTCTTCGAGGTCGATCATCCGGCAACCCAGGCCTGGAAACGGGGAGGCTGGCCGCCGCGGGCCTTGCTCCCGACCTGACTTTCGTACCGGTCGATTTCGAGCGGGAAGATCTTGGCGAACGGCTGGCGGCGGAGGGTTTTCGCCAACATGAGCCCGCTCTTTTTATATGGCTCGGCGTCGTGCCCTATCTGGAGCGGCAGACCGTTTTCTCGTTGCTGCGTTTCGTGGCGAGCGGCACCGGGACAGGTATCGTCTTCGACTATTCGGAACCGCTGGAGAATTATGCGCCGGAAAGACGTGTCCGCGCCGAAGCGATGAAGGCGAAGGTGGCAGCGGCCGGGGAACCCTGGATCACTCTGCTCGATCCCGCCGAACTGTGGGCGGAATTGACGGCGATGGGCTTCCACCACATCGAGGACCTTGGCCCCGCCGGCATGGCGACGCGTTATTTCGGTGCGCCGCCGCAATCCGGCAAGGGAGATGCCGGCCCACATATCCTGTTTGCACGTCGGACACCGCCGGTCTGAGCGGCGGGCTGGATCAGGGGATCAGAGCCCGATCTCATGGGCAAAGGGCGGATTGGCGCCGGCTCGCGATACGGTGACGGCGGCAGCTTTTGCACCCAGGGCCAGAGCACGAGCGATCTGATCCTCGGAGAGATTGGCGACCTGCGCCTTGGTCAGCAGGTCCTGCATCTTCAGCGAGGCCAGAATGCCCGCGTCGAAGGTGTCGCCGGCGCCGACTGTATCGACCACCGTGACGCGCTCGCTCGGCACGGAAACCTTGAAGTTCCTGGTATAGCCGGTAGCCCCATCCGCGCCACGGGTCAGGACCACCAGCTTGGCGCCCTGATCCAGCCAATGCGCCGCCAGCGTGTCGTGGTCGCCCTGCATGCCGAACCAGTCGAGGTCCTCATCGGAAAACTTGATGATGTCGGACATGGCGGCCATGCGCCGAACCCGGTCCATGTGCTTCGGCTTGTCCTTGATGAAGCCCGGGCGGATGTTGGGGTCGAAAGAGATGACCCGCTTCCGGTATTCGCGGGCCATCAGCGCCTCGTAGGTCCCGCCGCAGGGTTCGGGGATCAGGCTGATCGCGCCGAAATGCATCGCCTCGCAATCATCGCCGAGCACCGGCAGGTCGGCCTCGGTGATCATCCGGCCAGCGGTGCCTTCGTCGTAGAAGGCGTAGGTCGCCTGGCCGTTGACAAGTTTCACGAAGGCGATGGTCGTCGGGCGAGAAGAAACCGCGGCGAGGCTGTAATCCACGCCGCTCTTTGCCAGCGTGTCCCGCAGGACATCGCCCATCATGTCGTCGGAAATGCCAGTGAAGAACGCGGTCGGCTGCCCAAGGCGGCCGAGCGCGATCGCCGTATTGAAGATCGCACCGCCGGCATAGGGCGCGAACCCCTTTTCACCCAGCGTGGTGTCACGCGGGAGCATATCGATCAGGGCTTCGCCGCAGCACAAAATCATAAAATCCTCCCGCGCGCTCTTCAGCAACTTTTCAATCGATTAAGCGAGCTTTTGCCAAAAGGCCAGAGCAAAAAATCAGAGCGCGATCTCGCTGACGCCGCCGTTGCGTCCCGACCAGGCCAGTGGCGCATCCAGGAAGGCCTCGACTTCCGACAGAGTGTTTTCGTCGAAGAGCTTTCCTTCGCGCGCTGCCGCAAGCACATGGCGCCAGGTGGCGATGTGATGGAGCTTCACCTGACCGTTGGAAAAGCGCTCGTAGGCTTCCGGGAAAATATCGTAGAAGAAGAGCGCGATACCATGATCGACGGTCGCCCCCGCGGCGCGGATCGCATCGATGAACTTGAACATGCTGCCGCCGGCGGTCGTCAGGTCCTCGATGACCAGTACGCGCGCACCTTCCGGCATGTGACCTTCGATCTGGGCATTGCGTCCGTGGCCCTTCGGCGCCTTGCGGACATAGATCATCGGCAGGCCGAGCCGCTCGGCCAGGAATGCGGCAAACGGAATGCCGGCCGTCTCGCCGCCGGCAACGCAGTCGAACTTCTCGAAGCCGGCGTCGCGCATGACGGTCGCTGCCGCGAAATCCATGATCGCGGAACGAATGCGCGGATAGGAAATCAGCTTGCGGCAGTCGATATAGACCGGGCTCATCAGGCCGGAGGCAAACTTGTAGGGCTTGTCGGCGCTGAAATGGACCGCTCCGATCTCCCAGAGCATCTTTGCCATCAGGCTCGGCCATTACGCCGCGGTCCGGAAATGTGGTTTGAATCATGCGCCCGCTCCTTTTGTCAAAACCACGCGCCGCAATAGCAGCATGTGGCGGAGTATGCCAGACGACGAAGAAAATAAGAGGGGATCAGGCGGTCGTGCGCGTTTCGCCGGTGGCCACCGGTCGCAGATAGCCCGCGACCTCGACCCGATTGCGGCCGGCCCGCTTCGCCTCGTAGAGCGCGTTGTCCGCAAGGCTGAGCACCGTTTCGAAAGCCTGACCCGTCGGAGCGCCGACAGCAATCCCCGCACTGACCGTGCACTTCAGCACCGCTTCACCGATGGCGATCTCGCGGGCGGCGAAGCGATGGGAGATATCGTTGGCGATCCGCTCGGCCCGTCCGGGAAGGGCGCCGTCGAGGATCATCACGAATTCCTCGCCGCCAAGCCTCGCAACGGTGTTCCGAATACTGGTACTGCTCAGGAGGTCCTCGGCAAACAGCCTCAACACCCGGTCGCCGGCGGCATGGCCGTGCTGGTCGTTGATGGACTTGAACCGGTCGATATCGAAAACGATGACGGCGGTCGATGAACCGAGGCTGCGATGGGCATGCTGTTCGAAGAGTGCGCGGCGGTTGAGAAGTCCTGTCAGCGCGTCGGTCATTGCCTCGTGGCGATGGTGAGCCGCCATGCGCCACTGATGGAGCGCCAGCGAAAGCGCGCCTATGCCGGTCATGCCGGCGATGCAGACGCCGATATTGAGGTTTTCGGCCCAATTGTCGGGCGCATGGCCCAGCACCCATTGCTGCCCGTCAATCAGAACGACGGCACACAGGACGAAGGACACCGCGGTGGCGGCGTAGAGCACCGCCATGCCGATGAGCGGTCCCGGCGCCTCCCGGCGTGCCCGCCAGTATTGCCTGGCGGTTTCGAAAAGCAGCACCGCCGTCGCGAGGTTCATGACGATGAAACCGAGGCCATCGAGGCCGGTTATCATCAGCGGCAGGCCGAACGTGACGGCGGCTGCGGTGATGGCGGCGGCCATTATCCAAGGCTGCGTACCGCTGCGAAACTGCACGGAGGCTGCGTAGATCGTGCTGAACCCCGCCATCAGGAAGGTATAGGCGATCGAGGCGCCGACGACGCCCGCCTCGACGGTATAGGAACTATAGGCGAAGATGCCGGAAACGGTGAGGCAGAGAGCGACGACGAGAGTGAGCAGGAAGGAATCGGTGCGGCGCGAATACCATGTGCCGAACAACGTCACCATCAGGCACGCCGCCGAGACGCCCAGCGCGAGCAGAAGAGAATGGTAGTCGAGCATCATGCCTAGCTTCTCTTCGGGTAGATCCCGGCGGGAAAATCTTGGGCGTCAAGCTAAACCCGGATTCTATCCAAAAGGTTACCGGTTCGATCCCAATACCATCAATGCGATCGCGTTTAGATTTTACTTCTCAACCACTTGCCAGTGCAGCGGGAACATCGGATCGAAGACCGTGATCGGCCCGGCGCCGCTATCCCGCTTGTCCGGAAATTTCACCGGCTCGTCGCGTTTTTCAAGCGTGATCGTCTCTTCGTTCGGCTTCAGGCCATACCAGGCCGGACCGTTGAGCGAGGTGAACGCCTCCAGCCTGTCGAGCGCATTCTCGTCCTCGAAAACATGCGCAAGGCAGCTCACGGTGTTGACCGACGTATAGATGCCGGCACAGCCGCAGGCGCATTCCTTCAGCGGATCGACATGGGGCGCGGAGTCGGTACCGAGGAAGAAGCGCGCATCGCCGGATGTCGCCGCTGCCCGCAGCGCGAGGCGATGGTTTTCGCGCTTGGCGACCGGCAAGCAGTAATAATGCGGGCGGATGCCGCCGACCAGGATGGCATTGCGGTTGATGATCAGGTGGTGGGTGGTGATCGAGCCCGCGAGATTGCCCTTCGACGACTTGATGTAGTCGATGCCGTCGGCGGTGGTCACGTGCTCCATGGTGACTTTCAGTTCCGGCAGGCGCTGGCGCAGCGGATCGAGTACGGTCTCGATGAAGACGGCCTCGCGGTCGAAGATATCGACCTCCGGCGTGGTGACCTCCCCATGTACGCAGAGCGGCAGGCCGATCTTCGCCATGCGCTCCAGAACCGGCATCGCCTTGTTGAAATCGCGCACGCCGCCATGGGAGTTGGTCGTGGCCCCGGCGGGATAAAGTTTTACGGCCGAGATGAGGCCGCTCCTTTTGCCCTCTTCCACATCGTCCGGGTCAGTGTGTTCCGTCAGGTAGAGGGTCATCAACGGCTCGAAGCGATCGCCAACCGGAAGGGCGGCGAGAATGCGCTCGCGATAGGCCTTGGCGTCGGTCGTCGTCACCACCGGCGGCACCAGATTGGGCATGATGATGGCGCGCGCGAAATGCCGGCTCGTGTCGCCGATCACCGCCTGCAGGACGTCGCCATCGCGCAGGTGCAGGTGCCAGTCATCAGGGCGGCGAAGCATGAGCGTCTTCATGGGAAACTTCCGGACGTGATCGATCCGACCGCCATAACATCAATGGCGCGGACAAGACAATCCGATGATGTCAGGAACCTGCAATCCGGCAGGCCAGCCGCACGCTACTTTTCACGCGAATGTGCGGGATCCGAAGGCTTTTCGCGCACAAATCACAACAGGCGCTCGGAACCGGCACCCGCTTGCGGCGTTCGTTAAGCAATCTGAAGAATCAGTAAATCGGAGCGAACGATGAAATCCCGCCTCTCGAAAGTCAACAGGGGTTTTGCAATTGCCACAGGGACTGCCGTCGCGCTCTGCGCGCTGACGGTTTCGCTGGGCGCCGAGGAACGCGCCAACCTGCAGCTCGCTTCAGCCATGCAGACGGAATGCGATCGCCTTGCCGGCAGCCCTTACGATCAGCAGCGCAACGGCGACTTTGCGCCGGTCGGTATTTCCGATATCGACGGGACCGCGGTCGATGCCTGCCGCATGGCTTTTTATGCGACCGGCAATCCGCGTTTCGCTTACCACTCGGCCGGGCTCTGAACAAGACCCAGCAGGCAGACCAGGCGATGAGCGCTTACGATGTAGCGGTCCGAGCCGGTTATGCCGCCGCCAAGGTCAACTTCGGCATGCTGATGGGCCGGCTCGGCGACGCACAATCGGAATTTCAGCTCTATACCGAGGCGGCCGATAGCGGCAACGTACTTGCGGCCTATAATCTCGGCGTCGCTTATCGCGATGGCCTCGGCACCCAGCCGGATGTCCAGCGGGCCCTGACATGGTTCGAAAAGGCGGCGGCGGAAGGCGACGATACCGCTGCCTTCAATATCGGCGCGATCTATGACGAGGGCCGGCTCGTGGAGCCGGACGACCAGACGGCGATTGCCTGGTACGACCTTGCGGCACAGCGCGGCAATACCGACGCCATGATCAATCTCGGGCTGATGTATGAAGCCGGCGAAGGCATCGAAGCCAATGCCCTGAAGGCCGCCGAAATGTACGGCAAGGCCGCCGAAAACGGCGACGTCTTCGGCGCCTACAAGTTCCTGCAGATGCAGGAGCTTGGTGTTGTTCCGAGCCCAAACGACCCGGCGATGACCGAAGGCGTCAATTCGCTGGTACTGAAGCCGGGCGACATGGAGCAGCCAACCGGCGCCGGCAAGGAGATCTGAAAACTTAGATTTCCCCGGCTGACGGCCCCCAGACGTCGGTCATCGCAAAACCGTCCGACAGCGGATCGAAAGGGTCAAGCGAGACCTGATGCAGACCGAAGGTGAAACCGCGGCCTGTGATCGTCGGGATGATCGCCGGCTTTCCCGCGACCTCAGTCTCGGACGCCAGTCCCACCTCAAACTGCGAACCGATGATCGAGCGTGACTTGAAGACGTCCCCCACCTTCACCCTGCCCCGCGCATGGAGCGCTGCCAGATTGGCGGAATTGCCGGTGCCGCAAGGCGAACGGTCCGCTCGGCCCGGCCACATGGTGGTGCAGGTGCGCACCGTGCCATCTGCCTCCGTATCGCGGAACATCACATAGGCGACGCCGGAGATTGCCGGAATTTCCGGATGCACGACCTCGATCTGCCTGTTGATCAGGTCCTTCAGCACCATGCCGGCCTGGACGAGTGCTGCTGCATTGCCCTTCTCGATTGTCAGGCCGACCTGGCCGACATCCACCAGCCCGTAAAAGATCCCGCCATAACAAAGGTCGAGTGTGATCTCGCCCCATGACGGGGTCTGAACCCTGACATCGAGTGATGCACGAAGGACGGCACCATGGTGAGCTTCACCTTCTCGCAGCGCCCGTCGCGGCAAGTCGCGGTCGCCTTGACCAGCCCTGCCGCGGTTTCGAGCGTCACGATGGTTTCCGGCTCCTTCATCTCGACGATGCCGGATTCCAGAAGCGCTGTCGTAACACAGATGGAGTTCGAACCGGAGCTGGCATGCGCCTGGTCGGGCTGCAGGATGATGAAGGCCGCATCCGCATCGGGATGTTTCGCCGGCAGCAGAAGATTGACCGAGCCGATCGGCGCACCGCGCGGCTCGAGGCAGAGGAAGCGACGAAGCTCGTTGCCCTTCGGATCGGTATTCAGCCAGTGAAGCTGGGCAGCAACCGTTTCGCCTGGGATCTTCGGCACGCCGCCGATCGCGACCTTGCCGATCTCGCCCTCGCAATGAACGTCCAGCAGCTGGATCGTACGCTTCCATCTCATCTCAAATACTCCGATCAGACGTGACGGGTGATGCCGCCATCGACGCGGATGTTCTGGCCGGTAATGTAACCGGCGCCATCCGACAACAGGAAGGCCGCCGTCTTTGCGATCTCCTCCACCTGGCCGACACGCTTCATCGGCACCTTTTCTGCCGTCCCCGGCTTATGGTCGAGACTATCGATGAAACCCGGCAGAACACAGTTCATGCGGATGTTGTCGGCGGCATAACGATCCGAATAGAGCTTCGTGAAGGCGCCGGCCGCGGCGCGGTAAGTGCAGGAGACCGGGAAGATCAATGACGGCTCGTAAGCCGCGAAGGTCGTGATGTTGACGAACGCGCCCTTGCCCTGCTTCAACATGACCGGTGTCACCAGGCGCGCCATGCGCACCAGCGACAGGATCATCATGTCCGAACCGAGCGTCCAGTTCTCGTCGCTGATATCGAGCAGATCGCCCTTCGGCGGATGGCCGGTATGGTTCACCACCGCATCGATGCGGCCATAGGTCTTCATGGTGAGATCGAAGATTGCCTGGATATCCTCGGCCTTTTCCGCGACGCCGCGGGAGGCGACCCCGCCAAGCTCAGCCGCCAGTTTCTCGCAACTTTCCGAGGGCGACATCAGCGCGAGCTTATAACCCTGGGCGTGCAGTTCGCGGGCGATCGCCTCACCCATGCCGCGCCCGCCGCCGGTGATCAGCGCGACCTTTTCCGTCTCAGCCATCGGAATCTCCTCTACGTCCCTATCCGCCTGCAAGCGGGCCTTTCGAACAGATATATCAGCGTTGCTGCTTTGCCTACCGTCTTCAGCGAAGCCAGAAATAACCGAGGTTCAACCGCGTTTTGCCGTCACCGTAATAATAGGGCAGCGAGAGAGATTTCGCGGGCGATGACGTCAATGCGAGCCTGTCGATGGAGGAAAGATCGATCGACGGCGGTGAACTCGTCCCACTCCCGCCATCGGCCCATATCACCAGGACCGGCCCCTTCATGGCGTCCGGAGCCGGGAAGCCGGCGATCGGTTGCTCGGAATTAATGACCGGCACGTCCCGGAACTGCAGCCGCATATTGCCGGCCAGGTGCATGCCGGCCGCAACGATCACCGCCGGCCGGCCCTCGGCTTTCAGAACCTCGGCGACGGATGCGAAGGGGTAGTTGATACGGGTGTAGGCGCCAGTGAGCCCGCCCGTAAACGTCTTGCCCGCCAGCGGGACCAATGTCACAGCCATGATGACGACGAAAACGGGAATGAAGCGCTTGAGATGGGACGTGGTGTCGATGCCTGCGCGCTCCAGTTTCAGGAGCAGATAGAGCGGCAGAGGCAGCAGATAGGGATCCAGCCAGCGTTCGGTGATCTTGGTCGTGCCGGTGAAAAGGATCACCAATACGACACCCAGCAGGCCGACTGCCATCATCCGCCCCAGGAGACGCGTCCAGCGGTCGCCGGCCCTCAGCGATTGCGGCAAGTCCTTCTTGAAGGCGACCGCGAAGATAGTGACGGTCAGTGCACCGAACGCCAGGCAGGCGAGCGCCAACGAGCCCAGCGCGCGCGCGATGCGGAAAATGCCGTGCGGGGCATTCGCCTCGACCATCTTGCCGATCGTGCCTGCTGTCGCGAGGTCGAGATTGCCGAGAAGCCAGAGAGCGTGCGGGAAGACGATTGCCAGGCTGACGATCGCCGTCAGCAGGACACGCGGATCAAAAGGCGGCCACGCCATTCCCTGTCGCAGAACACGGCAATGATGGCGGAGGCAGGCAGCAGCACGAAATTGTATTTCGAGATCGTGCCGATGCCCATCGCCAGCCCAAGGACCACGTAGCCTTGCCAATCCCCCCGGTTGAGCGTCCGCAAAAGCCCGTAGAGGAACAGCGAGGTCGCCATCAGCGCGGCAACGGTGTGCGTCAGATCCTGCTGCGGCATGTAGGAGAGCTGCGGCAGGGTGAGCAGGCTCAGCATTGCCATCGCCGTGAAGCCTGGCCGGGCATCTAGCTCACGGGCCGCCAGGCCATAAAACACGTAGCACAGCAGCAGCATCAGGAATTTCGGCAGGGTCAGCGAGAAGAGCGAGATGCCGATGACGCTGACGAAGGCATTCTGAACCCAATTGTAGAAAGGCGGCTGCGGCCCGTAGCCGGCAAGCCAGTATTGCGAGAAAAGCGTCTGCTCCGCCTCGTCCAGCGTCAGTGCGTTGGGCAGGATCAGGCGGACGGCGATGCTCAGCAGGAAATACGCGCCGAGAAAGAGCGTCGCCGGCCAGAGGCCCGCGGCCAGAAACGTCGCCAGCCGGCCAGGCTGTTTCAACTCTCCGGAACGCATCGCGTCCATGCTTTCACGATCCATTGGCGCTTCTTGCGGAAAACATCATGCGGCAGCAGGTGGCACGGCCGGCGGCGCGGATCAATAGAAACCGCGCTCACTCGGGAGATTTCCGATTGATCCAGCGCGCCAGAGACGACGAGCGTTCAATTCTCAGCGCCGCGTAGGCCTCGACAAGATCGCTGAGGCTGAAGCTGCGATTGAGCCCGCTCGGGTTCGGCAAGATCCACACACTGGCACCACAAAACCGGGAGGACTGTGGGCCCCAACCAACCTTGCCGCCTTCGATCGCCTCATAGGCGGCCTTGCCCAGAAACGCGATGGTCTCGGGCCGGAAATGGGCAATCTTCATTTTGAACGCTTCTGCGGATTTCCGAAACTCATGATGCTGGAGTTCGGCGGCACTGCGGGTGGCGCGCGGGACGGCGGCGGTAATGCCGCAACCGAATTCCAGCAAGCGTCGGTCCTCTACAGCCGGAATCCTCGTCGTCGTGAACCCGGAGAGGTGGAGCACGGGCCAGAAGCGATTCGACCCCGATCCGAAATTATGGCCGGTGGCGGCCGCCTGCACACTGGGATTTATACCACAGAAGACGACCGATAGTTCCGGGGCAAGGATATCGAAAGACGACAGTTCCATGGTCGGTGATCAAAAACCCAGATCGCTGAGGCCCGGATGATCGTCAGGCCGGCGGCCGAGGGGCCAATGGTAGCGGCGGTCGGCCTCGCGGATGGGCGCATCATTGATGGAGGCGAAACGCTTGCGCATCAAGCCATGTTCGTCGAACTCCCAATTCTCGTTGCCATAGGAGCGGAACCAGTTGCCGCTGTCGTCGTGCCATTCATAGGCGAAGCGTACCGCGATGCGGTTTTCCCGAAAGCTCCAGAGTTCCTTGATGAGCCGGTAATCCAGCTCGCGCTGCCATTTGCGGGTGAGGAAGTCGATGATCGCTTCGCGCCCCTCGACGAATTCGGCGCGATTGCGCCAGTAGCTATCGACCGTATAAGCAAGCGCCACGCGCGCCGGATCGCGACTGTTCCAGCCATCTTCCGCACGGCGGACTTTCTCAGCGGCCGTTTCCGATGTGAACGGCGGGAAAGGCGGGCGTTGATCGCTCATTCGTTATCTCCGTGGGTAGCAAGACGAGCACGCAGTGCCGCGTTTTCGGATTCGAGTTGGGCAAGACGATCCCGCAGCGGACGGACCGCCTCATTGACTTCTCCCTCGGTGAAGCGAGGGGTGATGTGCTGCGGACAGTTCCAGTCGAAGCTTTCGATCCGGAGCCGGAAGATGCGCTCGCTCCTGGCCCGGTAGTTGGGATCAGTCACCAGCGTAATCAGATCAGGCTCGGCGTCGAGCGCCACCTCCTCGACATGCGCATAGATCTTCAGCCGGGCGCGACGAGCATAGTCCATCAGGAAGAGACAGGCCCGATCATTCGCTGCGACATTGCCGGTGCTGATATATTGGCGATTGCCGCGATAGTCCGCAAAAGCCAGGGTGCGGTCATCCATCACCTTCAGGAAGCCACGGGGACCGCCCCGATGCTGGACATAGGGCCAGCCCGTCTCCGAAACCGTCGCCATGTAGAAGCTGTCGCGGTCGGCTATGAAGGCCGCTTCGTTTTCCGTCAGACGGTCGAACTCGCGATCGCCCTTGAAATCCTGCCACATGTGATCAACACCCATCGCCTTTTGTGCAGCGCGGACGCTGGGCGTCACAGCAATATCGAGAAAGCCATAGGACATGATGGACCTCCTTCAGGTCGGCTGCCGCTATCGGCAGGTTGCCGGACAATGCCTCTTTTCATAAAATGGCGGAATACGTTAAGTTTGGAACTCATCTTATCAATAAGTGGAAAAGCAGATGGATCGCTTCGAAGCCATGTCGATGATGCTGGAAGTGGTGGACAAGGGTAGCCTGTCCGCCGCGGGGCGAGCGCTTCGGGTTCCCGTGCCGACGCTCAGCCGGAAGATTTCGGAGCTGGAAGCATCGCTCGGCACACGTCTGCTGATCCGCACGACCCGCAAACTGACCCTCACCGACGCCGGCGCAACCTATGTGGCGGCGGCACGGCGTATTCTCGAGCAAGTCGAGGATGCGGAACGCGAGGCAGCCGGCGAATTCACCGCGCCGAAAGGTGAGTGGTCGTCACCGCACCGATCATGTTCGGCCGGCTCCATGTCCTGCCCATCGTTATCGACTTCCTGGCGCTATTTCCCGAAATCGACATCCGCCTGCTGCTCGCGGACCGCAACGTTCATCTCATCGACGATCATGTCGATATGGCCGTCCGAATCGGGCAGCTGCCGGACAGCACGATGGTTGCGACACGGATCGGATCGATGCGGATGGTAACCTGCGCCAGCCCGGCCTTGCTCGCGATTCACGGCATTCCGCAGACACCGGAAGATCTTCGACGGATGCCGTGGGTGACGTTCGAAGGGCCGACGCCATCGCCCGCCCGGCACATGCTGCCGGTGGGATCAAGCACGGCCGCTGAGATTATCGCAACATCGCGCCTTTCGGTCTCGACCGCAGAGGCCGCCGTGGAGGCCGCGATGCGCAATGTGGGGGCAACGCGGCTGCTCCACTATCAGGTGGCGGACGCCATCAAAGCGGGCGCGCTCCGAATCATCCTTGAACCCTTCGAGCCGGAACCGCCGCCCATCCACCTGATCCACGCCGCGCGTGGCCAGATGCCGCTCAAGATGCGCAGCTTCCTCGATTTTGCCGCACCTCGGCTACGCCAGGCGCTGGCCAGGATCAGGCTCCACGGTCTGAGGACCTTCCGCATCTGCAATCGAAAGCAGCCGGCACGATCACCGATTCAATACTTTGAGGAAGATTGCCCTTTGGGACAGCGCAGACCGCAGCGTAACGTCAACAGCGTTGTCCAGGGGATAGAATGGCGCACCCGAAGAGATTCGAACTCCTGACCCCCAGATTCGTAGTCTGGTGCTCTATCCAGCTGAGCTACGGGTGCGTCTGCAAGCAGTGCGTGACCGCTTGCGTGGCGATCCTCTAAAACGTCCGCATTCCGATTGCAAGCGATTTTACCGCAGGCAACGTCATTTTGCTGTCACTTCTCGCTCAAACCGTTGAGAAGTAACATTTATTTGCGTCAGGCCCGAACCCGGTAGTCCTCCAGCGAGACCGGACGGTCGGGAATTTCAATTCTAAACTGCGTGCCGGGGCCCGGTTTTTCCACAAGCGCGATGGTGCCGCCATGGGCGAGAACAAGCTCGCGGGCGATGACAAGGCCAAGGCCGGTGCCGCCCGACCGCGCCGAGCCGCGGAACGCCGAAAACAGGTTCTCGCGGGCCTTTCGCGGCATGCCGGGGCCTGTGTCATCGATGGTGATACTGACGACACTGCCGACCCGGTGCGCGGAGACCGTGACCCGGCGAACCATGGAGGCATCCTGCGGATCGAAATTCACCAGTGCCTGGATAGCGTTCCGGCAGAGATTGTGGATGACCCGGAAAATCTGCTCGCTGTCGCAATCCACCTCGAGATCGGCGGCGATCTGGTCCAGGAACTCGATGCCGATTTCCGGATCGATCGCCAGGATGTCGCGCACGTCCTGCGCCAGCGCGGCAAAGCGGATGCGCCGGCGGCGGGGAGCGGCTTCCGAGGCCTGGCCGTAGGCCAGCACTTCGCTCGTATAACCCACCGCCCGGTCGATCGTGCGCAGCAGTTTCGGTGCGAAACTCCTCACCATCGGATCATCGACATCCGTGAGGCGGTCCGACATCAGCTGCGCCGAAGCCAGGATGTTGCGCATGTCATGATTGATCTTGGAGACGGCGAGACCGAGATCGGCGAGGTTCTTCTGCTGCTTCAGGATGCGCTGCAATTGCGCCTGCATGGCAGCGAGGTGCCGACCGGCGACGGCAAGTTCACCCCGGGAACGATCGGCAGTGAAGACGCGGGCGGGATCGTCCGGCTGCTCCGAAAAAGCTGCATGCTGTGGGTGAGTCGCCGAATCGGCATGATCATCATGCGGTTGATGGCGAGGAAGATCAGCACCGCGGTGATCAGGGAGATCAGCAGCGACAGGAGAAACATCGTCTTCGAATATTTCAGCATGTCCTTGCGCAGCGCATCATCGGTCATGACCAGTTCGATGATCATGTCGCTGTCGCCGATCGGACCATAGACGCGCATGACGCGGCGACCGCCGAAGACGAGCGTGTCGGCTGCATCGCACATCGCGGAGACCAACGGGGTATTGGCGAGGTCAAAGACTTGGTCGATCTGGGGCTGCGTGTCCGTGGCAGCCAGCAGGCGCGAAGTGCCGTCCTTGCGCAGCGCAATCACTTTCGTACCCGTCGCAAGCAGCGTGTCGTCCTGCACAGCGCGGGAAGCTCGGCTGGCTGCAACCCGTCGATAACGATGCCCGCGGCGGCGGCCGTATCCAGGCGATCGCGCAGCCAGTTCATCCGCATTGTGGCGACGGAAGGGACGAAGATCAGCACTTCGGCCATCATCACGAAGATAACGGTGAGCCAGAGAAGCCGGCCGGAAAGGCCACGAAAAAGGCGCGGCATGGTTTCCGGGCCTGCGCCTTCCGGCGAGGAGCCCGAGCGCCCCGAGGTATGAACCTCGTCGTCCATGCGGACCTCCATTTCCGAATACCCAGCCCGCCGGATCGGAGCAGGCTCAGGGATGATCGGCTATTTTAGAGCTTCAGCAGCTTTTTACCAGTCCCTTTGCCGCAGTGCAAGAGAAAGCGGAGAACGGTTTCCCGTCTCCGCTTCCTTATTCGATCGATATGCGAAATTGGATCAGAACTCTTCCCAATCTCCGGCAACGGCTGCCGTTGCAGTGGCCGTGCCCCAAAGGCCCGCGAGAGCGCGCCCGCCATCGCCTTCACCGGCGAGACGCGGGGCCGATGAACGGCGGCCGCCGCCGCGACGGGCCGCGAAGCCTTGACCGGCTGGGCGACACGCTCGCCCTCCTGCCCGATGTCGAAGTTCGAGACCAGCGCAAACAGGCTGTCGGCCTCGGAAGACAGGGTCTGGGTCGCTGCTGACGTCTCCTCGACCATGGCGGCGTTCTGCTGCGTCACCTGGTCCATCTGGTTGACGGCGGTGCTGACCTCGCCGAGTCCGGTCGCCTGCTCGCGGGAGGCGACGGCAATCGAATGGATATGGTCGTTGATGCGCAGCACCCGGGTTTCGATTTCCGACAACGCCTCGCCAGTCTTCTGAACCAGCATCACGCCTCCGGCGACTTCCTCACCGGACTTGCTGATCAGTGCCTTGATGTCCTTTGCGGCGCTTGCCGAGCGCTGGGCGAGTTCGCGGACTTCCTGGGCGACGACCGCGAAACCCTTGCCGGCTTCGCCTGCACGCGCCGCTTCGACGCCGGCATTCAGCGCCAGAAGGTTGGTCTGGAAGGCGATCTCGTCGATCACATTGGTGATCTGCGCGATCTCCCGCGAGGCCTGCTCAATCCGGCCCATGGCATCGACGGCGCTGCGCACCACCTCGCCCGACTGGACCGCGCTCTGCTTGGCTTCTCCGACCATGACGGTGGCTTCGTGCGCCCGCTCGGTCGAACTCTTGACGACGGCGGTGATCTCCGCGAGCGCGGCGGAGGTTTCTTCCAGCGCGGCCGCCTGCTGTTCAGTACGGCGGGACAGATCGTTGGTCGCCCGGCTGAGCTCCGCGGCACTCCCGTTGATGGAACCCGTGGCGGTGCGGACATTGCGCATCGTGCCACGCAGGGTGTCCATGGTGCCGTTGACGTTGTGTTGCAGTTCAGCGAAGGCGCCCTTGAAGTTGCCCCGCATGCTGTCGGTGAGGTCGCCGTCGGCGAGGCTTTTCACAACACGCCGGGTCTCGGACACCCCGGCATCGACGCTCTCGACGAGCATGTCCACGTCACGGGCAAAATGGTCCAGACTCTCCTCGCCCCATTGCATGTTGATACGGCGAGTGAAATCGCCTTCCGCCGCGGCCGCGACAACGGCGGCCATACGCGCCTGCAGGTCGTCGCTCTTGCCCCGCAAGGTCGCTTCGGAGGCATTCATGCGCGCGACTTCGATGCCGTTCCTGCGGAAAACCTCAATCGCGGCTGCCATGTCGCCGATCTCGTCGGCGCGGTTCGCGCCATTGACGACCGTGTCGAACTCGCCGGCAGCGATGTGTTTCATCGCCCTCGTCAGATCGGTGATCGGGTGGCTGAGTTGGCGCCGCCCCAGGTAAAGGCCGAAACCCGCACCGGCGGCCACACCTGCCAGGGTAACTGCGGAGACAAGTATGAAAAGGGTGCGCGTGAAGCTGTTGAGTTCTTCATTCACAGCGGCAAGAACGGCCTTGTCGGTGGCGACGATCGAATCGATCTCGACCTGGTAGGCTTTGCGGTTGTTGCGGTTGGCGTCGTTATTACCCTGCTCATTGGCCGCAGCCGGGCTCACTTCCCGGCCAAGGCGGGCGGTCTCGGTCCGGAATCCGGTGAATTCCTTGGAGCGGGCGAGCAGCTTGTCGAACGCGGCACGCTCATCAGCCGGAACGATCTTGTCCCATTCAATGAGAAGCTTGCCCATCTCGTCGAGGTAGCCGAGGATGCCGTCGCCGAATTTTCCACCCTCCTTGATGTCCTTCGACATATAGACGCCGCGGGCTTCCATCACGACTGCAGTGACGAGCCGGTTGAGGTGTTCGCCCTTGTGAGCCCGGTCGGCGGCCAACTCATATTGAACCATCATCTGGCGATATTCCGCCATGGCAAACAGCGCCATGCCGCCGATAAAGCAGGCCACGAGGCTCATCAGGCCGACGAGGAGGTTGATTTTACCTCGAATTTTCATTTCTTTCCCTTCCAGACGGAACTCACTACGCGGGGAAGGCAGGCCCGTAACCCGTTTCACTTCCGTTCGATGCTAAAATTAGCCTTTAGAAATTAAAGAAATACTTAGAGGATGAGAGCGGCGCGTCTGAAGCAGCGCCGGACTTTTCCTGTCGGGCCGGGACGTTGAGGATCTGACGGTTGACGCGGGGGTCTCGTCCGCTTGAATTTTACCCCTGAATTCAAAGGGGCATGGACGCCGACGAGATCGCAGCTTCACGGATAGCCTGTGGCGGCGGCCTTGACTGGAGATCGGGATTTGCAGCCGACGGGCCAAAAATCCCGGCAGCGATTGACTTTTCAGACGGAGTCCTCTTATAAGCCGGCCACGTTCAGGCTCCGGCGGGCTTGCACGCATGCAGCCGCTTGCGCAGATCGTTTTTCCGAAGCGCTCTTGCCGTCGTGATGACGGCAAACTCCAGAAGGGCCGCACACCGCGGTATTAAAATAAATGAAGCGTACCTATCAACCGTCCAAGCTTGTTCGCAAGCGCCGCCACGGATTTCGCACCCGTATGGCCACCAAAGGTGGTCGTCTGGTTCTCTCCGCACGTCGCGCCCGTGGCCGCAAGCGTCTCTCGGCCTAAGGCCTGAGATGCCCGAGACGACCGGGCGATGACGACTGAGACAAAGAATGAAAAAACTGTCGGGCGGCTTAAAAGCCGGCCGCAGTTCCTGCCGTCCGGGAAGGCGAAGCTCGCCGGGGCCGGAACTTCCTTCTGGAAGTCCTCGATCGGAACCAGCCGGACGAAGCGCCGCGCGTCGGTTTCACCGTTACCAAAAACATGGCAACGCGGTCGAACGCAACCGCATGCGCCGCCGCCTCCGGGAGGTGGTGAGGCAATCTGCCGGATTTGCAATGAAGAACGGACACGACTATGTGATTGTCGCCCGGCGGGAGGTGCTCAATGCCTCCTTTGCGGATATGACGGCTCAGCTTATCGAGCGTATCGAAAGCAAGCCGAGACCAAAGCGGTCCGAGGAGACCCGTTCCAGGAAAGCATGATGGAAAAGAACCGCAATTACTTCATCGCGATCGCGCTCTCGGTGCTGATCGTCATTGCCTGGCAGTTCCTCTATATGAACCCGAGGATGGAAGCCCAACGGAAGGCAGAGGAAGCCAGCCGTGCGCTTCAGGGCGAAAACGCCCAGCCTGTTTCCCCGGAAAGCCCCGGCGCCCAGAGTGGATCCGGCGTACTGGGGAACCTGCCCGGTGCAAACCCTGCAACTGCGGCGCTTTCCCGTGATCAGGCGCTCGCCCGGTCGCAACGTGTGCAG
This sequence comes from Neorhizobium sp. EC2-8, assembly GCA_045291535.1. Taxonomy (GTDB): domain Bacteria; phylum Pseudomonadota; class Alphaproteobacteria; order Rhizobiales; family Rhizobiaceae; genus Neorhizobium. The sequence continues at coordinate 2,642,845 of CP147996.1, forward strand.
ATCGAGACGCCTGCCCTGATCGGTTCCATCAACCTGACCGGCGCCCGTTTCGACGACCTGAAGCTGCGCGAATATCACGAGACGGTCGATGACAAGAGCCCGATCATCACGCTGTTTTCGCCCTCCGACACCGCGGACGGTTATTTCACGGAAGTCGGCTATATCCCGAATGAATCGATCGGCACCGCTCCCGGCACCAGCACGCAGTGGACGCTCGCCGGCGGCGACAAGCTGACCCAGCAGACGCCGGTGACGCTGACCTTCACCAACGAGAAGGGCGTGACCTTCACGCGCACGATTTCGGTCGATGACCACTACATGCTGACCGTTGCCGACAAGATCGACAACAAGGCCGCTACCCCGGTGACGCTGACGCCCTATGGCCGCGTCATCCGCAACAACAAGCCTGCCACACCTGCCGTCTGGGTCATCCATGAAGGCTTTATCGGCGTGATGGGCGAAAGCGGCAGCCTCAACGAGCACACCTACTCCAATATCGAAAAAGAACAGTACACCAACGAGAAAGCCAAGACAGGCTGGCTGGGCATCACCGACAAGTACTGGGCTGCCACCATCGTACCGCCGCAGACGCTGCCCTATGTCGCCCGCTTCTCGCATTTCGCCGGTGGCCAGGCGAGCTATCAGGCGGACTACAAGGGCGACGACCTGACGGTTCAGCCGGGCCAGTCCACCGAACTCAAGAACCTCGTCTTCGCCGGCGCCAAGGAAGTACCGCTGGTCTCGCGATATGAGACGGAGTTCGGCGTTCCGCAGTTCAACCGCCTGATCGACTGGGGATGGTTCTACTTCATCACCAAGCCGATGTTCCAGCTGATGGACTTCTTCTTCCGTCACGTGGGCAATTTCGGCGTGGCGATCCTGCTCACCACCATCGTCGTTAAGGCGCTGTTCTTCCCGCTCGCCAGCAAGCAATACGCTTCCATGGCCAACATGAAGCGCATGCAGCCGAAGATGGAAGAGCTGAAGGCCAAGTTCGGCGACGACCGGATGGGCCTGCAGCAGGCGATGATGGCGCTCTACAAGGAAGAAAAGATCAATCCGATCGCCGGCTGCTGGCCGGTCGTCTTGCAGATCCCAATCTTCTTTTCACTCTACAAGGTGATCTACGTCACCATCGAGATGCGACATGCGCCGTTCTTCGGCTGGATTCAGGATCTCTCCGCTCCCGACCCGACGTCGCTGTTCAATCTGTTCGGCCTGCTTCCCTACGACGTGCCGCACGCGTTGATGATCGGCGTCTGGCCGCTGATCATGGGTGTCACGATGTTCGTACAGATGCGCATGAACCCGACACCTCCGGACCCGACCCAGGCGATGATCTTCACCTGGATGCCGCTGGTATTCACCTTCATGTTGGCATCCTTCCCGGCTGGTCTGGTCATCTACTGGGCCTGGAACAACACGCTGTCGGTGACGCAGCAGGCGATCATCATGAAGCGTCACGGCGCCAAGGTCGAACTCTTCGACAATCTCAAGGGCCTGTTCCGGCGAAAACCGGCACCAACGAAATAACGTCTAAGGGCAAACGAATGAGGAACCCCGGCTCGTCCGGGGTTTTCTTTAGAAAAAGGGCCGGAAGGCCCGAAAGCTTGACATTGCCGGCCAAAACCTTGAAGCCGTGCCTTCGACAAAACAGGACGACCAGAACCGATGCCGGCAGACATGAGCACGGACGACAAGCCGCTATTCGGCCGCCCCTGGATCTTCATCCGGGGCGTGCCCTCCATGAAGTTCCTGCCACCGGAAGGTCCGCTCGAAGTGGCCTTCGCCGGCCGCTCGAACGTCGGCAAGTCGTCGCTGATCAACGCCCTCGTCGGCCAGAAGGGTCTGGCGCGCACGTCCAATACGCCCGGCCGTACCCAGGAACTCAACTATTTCGTGCCGGACGGCTATTCCGGTCAAAGCGGCGACCTGCCCCCGATGGCACTGGTCGATATGCCGGGCTACGGATATGCCCAGGCGCCGAAGGAAACGGTCGATGCCTGGACCAAGCTGGTCTTCGATTACCTGCGCGGCCGCGCGACGCTGAAGCGCGTCTACGTGCTGATCGACAGCCGCCACGGCATCAAGAAGAACGACGACGACGTGCTCGACCTGCTCGACAAGGCCGCCGTCTCCTACCAGATCGTGTTGACCAAGACAGACAAGATCAAGGAACCGGCCGTGGTGAAGCTGCTGGCCGAGACGCAGGAAAAGATCCGCAAACGTCCCGCCGCCTTCCCGTTCGTGCTCTCCACCTCATCCGAAAAGGGCAAAGGGATCGAGGAATTGCGCCAGGCGATCTCTGAAACGGTCGGCCGCCCGCTCTGACACTGCCCCATAAACGGCAAATCCGGCCGCTCCCGAGGAGAAGCGACCGGATCCTGACGTAAAAGCGATGGCGGTCGGCTTTTACATTTTCGGCAGCAGAACCTTGTCGATCACGTGGATGACACCGTTGGACTGCTTGACGTCGGCGATCGTGACATGCGCCACACCGCCCATTTCGTCGGTGAGCGTGATCTTGCCCATGCTTTCCTTGGCTTTCAGAACGCAGCCGCCGACGGTCTTGACGTCATGCGTGCCCTTGTCGTCCTTGATCATCTTATCGATGGCCGTGGACAGGGCGTTCGCCGCGACCACGTGGCAGGTCAGCACCTTGGTGAGCTGAGCCTTGTTTTCCGGCTTCAGCAGCGTTTCGACCGTGCCCTTGGGCAGGGCGGCGAAGGCTTCATTGGTCGGTGCAAAGACAGTGAACGGGCCCTTGCCCTGGAGCGTCTCGACCAGGCCGGCAGCCTTGACGGCGGCGACGAGTGTCGTGTGGTCCTTGGAGTTCACCGCATTTTCGATGATGTTCTTCTCTTCGTACATAGCGGCACCACCGACCTTCGGATTGGCGGCGAAGGCGGTCACGGCGGTAGCGGACAGAACGGTCGCGATAGCGAGCGTGCGGAGTACGGTCTTCAACATGATGGCTTCCTCTCAAAAAATCGACTTGCCCCGGCGCGGATGCGCGCCTCCAAGGCCCGGCGTCCCGACATCGGCGGAGACATTGCAAGAGACGGGAAGCGCGGAAGAAGAGTTTCAGCAGCGATGAAAAAACAGCCGGAGAAATTTCAACCTGTTGTTCTTGTTGGGAGATATTTGCCGAGCCGCGAGCGATCAGTCGTGCGACCGCATCTCGGCCGGGATTTGCGGCGGTATGCGGCCTGCATTTGGCAGATTGAGCTCACCGATTGAACGACAATCTGGTGCGCTGATTATTTCCTCTGTCAAAAACATGCGCTAAAAGGCCCCACTCAATATTCAGGGGTATCCGATGACAGCTTCCGAAAGCGAACTTCAGGCCAAGCTTCTGGCACAGGCGCTGCCCTATATGCAGCGTTACGAAAACAAGACGATCGTCGTGAAATACGGCGGTCACGCCATGGGCGATACGGAACTCGGCAAGGCGTTCGCAGCGGATATCGCGCTTCTCAAGCAGTCCGGCGTCAACCCGATCGTCGTGCATGGCGGCGGTCCGCAGATCGGCGCGATGCTGACCAAGATGGGCATCGAATCCAAGTTCGAAGCCGGCCTGCGCGTTACCGACCAGAAGACGGTCGAGATCGTCGAAATGGTCCTCGCCGGCTCGATCAACAAGGAGATCGTCGCGCTGATCAACCAGACCGGCGAATGGGCGATCGGCCTTTGCGGCAAAGACGGCAACATGGTCTTCGCCGAAAAGGCGAAGAAGACCATCATCGACCCGGACAGCAATATCGAGCGCGTCCTCGACCTCGGCTTCGTCGGCGAAGTGGTGGAAGTCGATCGCACGCTGCTCGACCTGCTCGCCAAGTCGGAAATGATCCCGGTCATCGCTCCGGTCGCGCCGGGCCGCGACGGCGCCACCTACAATATCAATGCCGACACGTTCGCAGGCGCCATCGCCGGCGCGCTCAGCGCCACCCGCCTGCTTTTCCTCACCGACGTTCCGGGCGTGCTCGACAAGGACAAGCAGCTGATCAAGGAACTGACAGTCGCCCAGGCCCAGGCCCTCATCAAGGACGGCACGATCTCCGGCGGCATGATCCCGAAGGTCGAGACCTGCATCGAGGCGATCAAGGCCGGCGTGCAGGGTGTCGTCATCCTGAACGGCAAGACCGCCCATTCGGTGCTGCTCGAAATCTTTACCGAGCATGGCGCCGGTACGCTGATCGTTCCCTGATCGCCCGGCCCTTAAAGCCTCAGCCGGCGGCGGTGAAAACCGCCGCGGCCTCCTCCTTCAGCTTCGCCATCATCGCGCGGTAGGGACCCGGCCCGTAGCTGACGCGGCCGACGCCGAGTTCGCCGAGACGTTTGGGCGACGGGACACCGCTGAACATCATGATATTGACCGGAAGCCGCGAGGCCCTGCACAGCGCCTCGATCAGTGCTTCATCGGCCAGACCGGGCGCAAAGAAACCGTTGCCACCGGCCTGCGCATAGACATCGGCGCGGCTGATCGCTTCGTCGAGAAGTGCCGCATGTTTGCCCCGATCACCTTCCTGCAGAAAGAGATCTGTCCGTGCGTTGACGAAGAACGGCATATCACGCGTGTCTGCCAATGCCCGGATCGCACGGATCCGCTCGGCCTGCCGTTCCATGGGGTAGATGCCGCTGCCGCCGACGACCTGATCCTCGAAATTGATGCCGATCGCACCGGCTTCGATGACTTTGGCGACGTTGGCAGCTAGGTCGGCTGGATCTTCTGCGTAACCGCCTTCGAAATCGACGGTGAGCGGAAGATCGACTGCCGTTGCAATCGACTTTGCCGTGGTTAGCAATGCTTCGAGCGGCAGGTTCTCGCCATCGGCATACCCTTGCGCCGCTGCGACCGACCAGCTTCCGGTGCCGAGCGCCTTTGCGCCGGCGTCGGCAACCGCCCTTGCGGTGCCAGCATCCCAGATGTTGTAGATGATGACCGGATTGCCCTTCCGGTGAAGTGCGCCGAACGCGGCGGCCTTGTCGTTCTGAGACATGAATGATCCTCCCGTTGATCACCTACCCTAACCGGATTCGGGGCAGGATGCCGCCGCAAATCCGGCATCGATCAGGAAAAGATCAACCCCAGGATGCCGCAGACGATCAGCAGGCAGCCGAACACTTCCATGCGGTTCACCCGTTCATGGAAGAGGAAATAGGAGGCCATGAAGGTGAAGACGAGCTCGATCTGGCCAAGCGCGCGGACATAGGCCACCTGCTGCAGCGTCATTGCCGTGAACCAGCCGGCCGAACCGACGACACCGGCAAGCCCTACCAGCGAGGACGAACGCCAGGTGAGGATGACCTGGACGATCTCGTTTCTGTCCTTCCAGAACATCCAGACCAGCATGAAGGCCGTCTGGAAAGTCGTGACGCAGGCAAGCGTCGTCGCCGCTTCCATGATCGGGCCGGGGCCGCCGAGCGACAGTGAAGCGGTACGATAGGCGACAGCGGAAATACCGAAGACCGCGCCAGAGGCAATGCCGATCAGCGCGGTGCGGCTGGTCATCGCGACGAGCATGTTGCGCCAGGACAGCGGCATGCGGGCCATCGAGATCGTCATCACCCCGATGACACCGACAATGATCGCCGCGACGGAGCCGGGCGTCAGCTTTTCGCCGAGCAGGATGAAGCCGAATATGGCGGCCTGTACCGGTTCGGTCTTGGAATAGGCGGTGCCGACCGCAAAGTTGCGGAGCGAGAAAAGATGCACCAGCATCATCGTCGCAAAGATCTGCGCCACGCCGCCGATCACCGCCCACAGAGAAAAGGTCCAGTTCAGCGTCGGGAACGGGTAGCCGACAAGGTAACGCAGGCAGAGGACATAAAGGATCGCGATCGGAAAACCGTAACCAAAACGCACGAAGCTCGCACCACGCGTGCCGAGCGAGCCCTGCAGGTGCTTCTGCAGGGCAGAGCGCAGGTTCTGCAGAAACGCAGCGGCAATGGTGATGGGTATCCAGAGTTCCATATGCCGGCGGTATCACGCGCTCCGGCAGATCGCCAAGGCCGGCTTCGGCTAAAAGCGTTCGTCTTTTTCGTTTTCTTTGGGACCCGACCGGTGCATAAAGCTGCCATGGAAAAAAGCCGCAGACCTTGCCCGATCCCGCCGATTTCGCCCATGTCCGCGACTGGGTGTTTGATCTCGACAACACGCTTTATCCGCATCACATCAATCTGTTCGCGCAGATCGATAAGAACATGACGGCCTATGTGCAGGAACTGCTGCAGCTGGAGCCGCCGGATGCGAAGGCGCTGCAGAAGCGCTATTACCATGAGCACGGTACCACGCTTCAGGGCCTGATGCTGAACCACGGCATCGATCCGGACGGGTTTCTCGAACAGGCGCATGCGATCGACTACTCGGCGCTCCTGCCGCATCCGGAACTCGGCGACGCGATCAAGGCGCTTCCGGGGCGCAAGTTCATCTTCACCAATGGCAGCGTGCCACATGCGGAAGCCGCAGCCAGGGCGCTCGGCATTCTCGATCATTTCGACGACATATTCGACATCGTCGCGGCCGACTACGTGCCGAAACCGGCAGGTGCCACTTACGACAAATTCGCCAGTCTGCACCGGGTCGATACGAAAAGCGCCGCGATGTTCGAGGACCTGCCGCGCAATCTACAGGTGCCGAAGGCGCTCGGCATGCGCACCATCCTTCTCGTCCCGCGCAATCTCGACGCGGTGCTGATGGAGCGTTGGGAAAAGCTTACCGACGAGGACGATCACATCGACTACGTGACCGACGATCTGACGAGTTTCCTCAGCGGCCTCAATCTCGGCTAAGGCTCTATCGGCATTACGAAAAGTTCATCCACATTACGGATGTTTAAGTGGTTTTGACCGCTGCCGGCTCTATCTTCAGGCTATCGAAACAACCTGAAGGACCACCCCAATGACCGCAAGGAAGATCGTTCTGGCGACCCTTGGAGCAGTGCTGATCGCGGGGGCCGCCATTCCCGCCTTTGCAGCCCCAGGGCGTAGTGGCCCCGGCCGCCATGATGGACCCGGCCGCGCCATGATGCAGGACGTGATGTTCGTCCGCCTTCTGAAAAACGCCGATACCGACAAGGACGGCAAGGTTTCCAAGGACGAGATGGCCGCCTTCCAGGACAAGCTCTTCACGGCCATCGACGCCAACAAGGACGGTTCGCTGACACGCGGCGAAATGTTGGACTATCGCCAGGCGAAGATGGAGGAGTTCCGCAAGAACCACCAGCCGGAAGTCGCCAACACCGCGGACAAGAAGGACGAACCTTCCGACCGCAACATGGCCGACCGGCGCGGCGACCATCACCGGGACCGCGATCATTCAGCATGGAGCCGAGAGGGCAATGGGGATCGCGAGGGCCGCCATGGCTGGGGTCGCGAGGATGCCCGCGCGGAACGCCCGCATGGCCGCCAGATGATGGGTCAGGGCATGTTCCGCATGATCGATGAAGACAGGGACGGCAAGATCACCAAGGCTGAAGCCGTCGCCGCATCCGACAAGCTGTTCGCCCGCATGGACACCAACAAGGACGGAACCATTTCCATCGACGACCTGCCGGACCGCCCCTCTAGTTCTCCGCCCCCTTGGAACTAGTTCCGGCAGTCGTCCAAAGAACCCGCCCCTTCCCCAAGGGGCGGGTTCCTTATTTTCGGTATCGTAGAAATCCGAGATGATCTTCCAGGCCTCTTCCGCGGTCTCCACGAAGTTGATGAGACTGAGGTCATCCGGCGCGATGGTGCCGAACTCCGCGAGCGCGCCAAAATTGATGATACCGCGCCAGAAGGCTTCGCTGAACAGGATGAGCGGCATGCGCTCCATGCGCTTGGTCTGGATGAGGGTGAGCACCTCGAACATTTCATCCAGCGTGCCGAACCCGCCCGGGAAAACCACGACCGCCTTGGCCCGCATCATGAAATGCATCTTGCGGATGGCAAAATAGTGGAAATTGAAGCTGAGCTCCGGCGTGACATAGCGGTTCGGGGCCTGCTCGTGCGGCAGCATGATGTTGAGGCCGATGCTCGGGGCGCCAGCGTCCGCCGCGCCGCGATTGCCTGCCTCCATGACGCCCGGCCCGCCGCCCGTCACCACAACATACTCCTGATGATTGTAGCCTGCCGAATGCCTGCCGCAGAGGGCCGCGAATTTGCGCGCCTCCTCGTAATAAACGGAAGCCGCTTCGAGATTGTGCCGCTGGGTTTCGTTGCGGGCGGCCCAGGCGCTCTGGCCGGGAGCCGGGATGCGCGCACCCCGAACAGCACGACGGTCGATTTGATGCCCCGCTCCACGAGCGCCATTTCCGCCTTCATCAGCTCCAGTTGGAGACGGACGGGGCGAAGTTCCTCGCGGCTCAGGAATTCGTCATCGGCATAAGCGAGGCGATAGGAACGGGATTCGGTCTGCGGCGTCTTCGGCTGGACGGCGGCGGCATTCTTGTCCGCCTTGTTGTCCTTGAGCGGATCCCAGACCCCGTCCTTGCGCCGCGGTCCGTCCTTCTTCGCCTTTGCCATTCGCATGATCCTTTCAGCGTCAAATGCATTGACGCCAATTCACATTGACGCTTGAGTGGCGGTCGCTTAGATCAAAAGACACCAAATGGCCACCTCTCCCACCATCACGATACCGAGTGACGTTTAAGGATTTCCCATGAGCAGCCCCGACTTCTCTTCCCTTGAAAAGACTATCGAGACCGCCTTCGACAACCGCGACAGCGTCACGGTATCGACCAAAGGGGAAATCCGCGATGCGGTCGAGGAAGCTCTCAACCTGCTGGACGACGGTAAGGCACGCGTTGCGACCCGCGGCGAAGACGGTAACTGGACGGTTCACCAGTGGCTGAAGAAGGCCGTTCTGCTCTCCTTCCGCCTCAACGACATGGAAGTGGTGAAGAACGGGCCCGGCGCCTCCACCTGGTGGGACAAGGTTCCCTCCAAGTTCGAGAACTGGGGTGAAAACCAGTTCCGCGCCGCCGGTTTCCGCGCCGTGCCGAACGCGGTAGTGCGTCGTTCGGCCCATATCGGCAAGAACGTCATCCTGATGCCGTCCTTCGTCAACCTCGGCGCCTATGTCGATGAAGGCACGATGGTCGATACCTGGGCGACGGTCGGCTCCTGCGCCCAGATCGGCAAGCATGTGCACCTTTCCGGCGGCGTCGGCATTGGCGGCGTGCTGGAACCGATGCAGGCGGGCCCGACGATCATCGAGGACAATTGCTTCATCGGCGCCCGCTCGGAAGTCGTCGAAGGCTGCATCGTGCGCGAAGGCTCGGTGCTCGGCATGGGTGTGTTCATCGGCAAGTCGACCAAGATCGTCGACCGCGCCACCGGCGAGATCAGCTATGGCGAAGTGCCGCCCTACTCGGTCGTCGTCGCCGGCACGATGCCGGGCAAGCCGTTCCCGAACGGAGACATGGGGCCGGGCCTCTATTGCGCCGTGATCGTCAAGCGCGTCGATGCGCAGACCCGCTCCAAGACCGCCATCAACGAACTGCTGCGCGACTGATCTCAACAATGTCTGCTGCCGATCCCGTCTCCAATCTCCAGACGCTCATCCGCTGCCCCTCGGTGACACCCGCCGAGGGCGGTGCGCTTGCGGCACTCGAAGCCATGCTGCTTCCGCTCGGCTTCAAGGTGGAGCGGATGGTGGCAACGGAACCCGGCATGCCGGACATCGAGAACCTCTATGCCCGGCTCGGCACCGAGGGCCCGCATCTGATGTTTGCCGGACATACGGACGTGGTGCCACCGGGAGACGAAAGCTCGTGGAGCCAGCCGCCGTTTGCCGCCGAGATCGTCGGCGGTGAGTTGTTCGGCCGCGGCGCGGTGGACATGAAGGGTGGCATTGCCTGCTTCGTGGCGGCCGTCGCCCGCCATATCGAGCAGCACGGGGCGCCAAAGGCTCGATCTCCTTCCTGATTACCGGCGACGAGGAAGGCCCGGCCGTCAACGGCACCGAGAAGCTGCTGAGATGGGCCGCCGAAAGGGGCGAGACCTGGGATGCCTGCCTGGTCGGCGAGCCGACCAATCCGGACGTGCTCGGCGACATGATCAAGATCGGCCGGCGCGGCTCGGTCTCCGGCAGGGTCACCGTCTTCGGCGTCCAGGGCCACGCGGCCTACCCGCACCTTGCCGATAACCCGGTGCGGGGCCTGCTGCCGCTTGCGTCGGTGCTGATGGATCCGCCCTTCGACGGCGGCACCCCGGAATTCCCGGCCTCCAATCTGGAGGTGACATCCGTCGATGTCGGCAATCCGGCGACCAACGTCATTCCGGCCAAGGCCACTTTCGCCTTCAACATCCGCTTCAACGACACCTGGACTGCCGATACCGTCAAGGCCGAGATCGTCCGCCGGCTCGATGCGGCAGCAGCCGGCAGTCCGCTTCGTCCGGAGCGCGCTCCGGCACGCTACGAGATCACTTGGGCTGAGCGCCCGAGCCACGTGTTCCTGACCCGCAACAACGCCCTGATCGCATCACTTTCCGGCGCCGTCGAAAGCGTGACCGGCAGGACACCGAAGCTTTCCACGACCGGCGGAACGTCCGACGCCCGGTTCATCAAGGATTACTGCCCGGTCGTCGAATTCGGCTTGGTCGGCCAGACGATGCACATGATCGACGAGCGCGTGGCCCTTGCCGATCTGGAGACGCTGACCCAAATCTATGGAACCTTCATTTCCCGCTGGTTCGATAATGCCCTCCTATCATGAAGTCAGGCTCTACTTCGGCGGCCTCTGGCTGCTGATCCGCGGCGATGCGCGCGGTCTGCGGCCTTTCGACATTTCCGATCGGGGCGTACTGCGGTCCTTCTGGGCGATCGCCTGGTGCGCGCCGGCGTTGATCGTCGGCTGGATATTCCAACGGATGGAATATCTTCGGCATTTCCCCCAGCGCGACGATTATTCCTTCATCTTTTTCTGAAGATGCTGGTCATCGAGGCCGCCCACTGGGCCATGCCTGCCGTGGCGCTTATCGCGCTTGGATTCATTCTGCAGTTCATGCCGCTCGTGCGGATCCTGATGGTGGTTCAAAACTGGATCACCGTGCCGCTCAACTATGCCCTCTATTTCATTCTGGCTCCTGTCGCTTTCCTGTCCGATCAGCAGGCTGGTTATGCCAAACTTGCCGGCTACGGCGCGATCGCACTGGCCGCAACCATTCTGATCGCCGCGCTGTTTGTCATGTGGTGCATTCTGAGAACGGTGATGGGTGGCCCGGTGATGATCCGAATTGCGACCCTTGGGTTCGTAAGTCTGGCGGAAGTCATCGTAGTCCGCGAACTGGAGAATATCATGGGGGTTTCCTTAACCTGATGCGTGATTTCGCCGTTTTGCAAGGAGGTCGCCTTGCCCTCCTATCCTGAAGTCCGGCTTTATCTCAGCGGCCTCTGGCTGCTGATCCGCGGCGATGCGCAGGGTTTTCGCCTGCTCGACATTTCCGATCGCGGCGTGATGCGCTCGTTCTGGGCCTTCGTCTGGTGCCTGCCGGGTGCGTTCATCTCGTGGCTTTGGTGGCGCGACTATCTGCTCGAAAGCATGCCGTCCGGTGCCCGGATCGGCGGGATTTTCTTCGTCCGCATGGCGATGCTGGAGATCTTCAACTGGTTGGTGCCGCTTATCCTCGCCGGCCTGCTCTGCTCGCTTCTCGGCATCGCCCGGAAGTTTCCGGCCGTCGTCGTCACCGTCAACTGGCTCTCGGTTCCCTTCGCCTATCTCTACGGCCTCTTGAGCCTGCGCTTCCTCTTGCCGTCCAGCCTCGATACCGCGCTGGCCCTGGTCCACTTCGCGCTTTTGATCGTCATGGTCGTATCGGTATCGCGGGTGATGCGAATGATCTGCGGGCCGCAGCCCCTGATGATCACCACGCTCGTGCTCGTGCTGATCGTGCCGACCATGTTGCTGACCGAGGCTCTGCAGCGTTTCCTCGGCATCTATCCGCTCTGACGAGCCCAAGCGCCGCTACGCGTCGCCTGGATAATCCACCTTCATGAAATAAAGCCCGTCCGGCGGTGCGACCGGCCCGCAGGCGGAGCGGTCCCTGGCGTCGAGGGCCGCCCGTACATCCTCCGGCGTCATCTTGCCATCGCCGGCGAGTTTCAGCGTTCCCGCAAAGGAGCGGATCTGGTTGTGCAGGAAGCTTTGGGCGCTGGCACGGATTTCGATCAGATCGCCGTTGCGCGTCACATCCAGTCGATCGAGCGTGCGCACGGGGCTTGTCGCCTGGCAATTTGCCGAGCGGAAAGTCGTGAAATCGTGGTGCCCCACCAGTGTCTGCGCCGCAGCATGCATGGCTTCATGATCGAGCGCACGGGTCACCCACCAGGCGCGCTTCGCTTCGAGAGCCAGTGGCGACGGCCGGTTGAGGATACGGTAGAGATAATGCCGCCGAAGCGCCGAAAAGCGAGCATCGAAACCGTCGTCGGCGGCCTGCACATCGATTATCGAAACCCTCTCGCCCGCCGTCATCAGATAGGCGTTGACGGCATTGCGCAGCTTGTCCGGCTGCCAGTTGCGGGAGAGATCGACATGAGAGACCTGGCCGACGGCATGCACACCGGAATCGGTGCGCCCCGCGCCGCGGATCAGGACCGTTTCGCCGGTGAGCGACAGTACTGCGTTCTGCAGAGCAGACTGTACGGAATGACCGTTTTTCTGCTGCTGCCAGCCGACATAGGGCGTGCCGTCATATTCGACGGTCATGCGGAATCGCGGCATCAGGAAAGCCTCGTGCCGGAACCGAGCGGCGTGCCGCGCAGGAACTCCGCCGCGGCCAAAGGCTTGGCCCCGGCCTTCTGCAATTTCAGGAGCCGCACGGCACCTTCGGCGCAGGCAACGGTCAACGTGTCGTCCAGAACCGTTCCGGACTCGCCCTGCCCTTCACCGACTTCCGAACCAAGAACCTTCACGCGCTCCGGCTTCCCGTTGATCTCGGCCTCGAACCATGCGCCGGGAAACGGCGACAAACCACGAATATGGTTGTGCACGTCGCGTGCGGGCTTCGAAAAGTCGATACGCGTCTCGCCCTTGTCGATCTTGGCCGCATAAAGCACGCCTTCCGACGATTGTGGCGTCAGCGGCAGGTCGCCCGCTTCAAGTTTCCCCATCGCCTCGACTATGGCACGGGCACCGACCAGCATCAGCTTGTCGTGCAGTTCACCGGCAGTCATGGTCTCGCTGATTTCCACTTCGCTCGTCAGAGCGACGGGACCGGTATCGAGGCCCTTCTCCATCTGCATGACCATCATGCCGGTTTTCTTATCGCCCGCCATGATCGCCCGCTGGATGGGCGCGGCACCCCGCCAGCGCGGCAGGAGCGAAGCGTGGCCGTTATAGCAGCCGAGCCTGGTTCCGGTCAGGATCGCTTCCGGCAGCAGCAGGCCATAGGCGACGACGACGGCCACATCGGCCTCGAATGCCCGGAACTTCTCGCGCTCTTCGGGTTCCTTGAAATTCACCGGCGTGAAAACCGGAATGCCGAGCAGTTCGGCGGCCTGATGCACCGGCGACTTCACGAGATCGAGGCCGCGCCGGCCGCCCGGGCGCGGTGGCTGGGTATAGACCGCGACGATCTCATGGCCCGCATGTTTGAGGCTCTGGAGCGTCGGCACCGAAAATTCCGGCGTTCCCATGAAGATGATGCGAAGAGACATGGACCTTCCGCGTCCCAAGAGACCGCGCCTTCTTAACTCGGATCGCCAGAGCGATGGTTCAGACCGCTTTGGACTTGGCAGCTTTGGTGAACTTCTTGATCACCATCTCGCGCTTCAGGCGGGAGATATGGTCGATGAAAAGCACGCCATTCAGGTGATCGATCTCATGCTGCAGGCAGGTGGCGAGCAGGCCATCGGCCTCTACCAGGTATTCCTTGCCGTCGCGGCCGAGATGTCTGACGCTGACGGTCGCCGGGCGTTCCACTTCGGCATAATATTCCGGGATGGAAAGGCAGCCCTCTTCATAGACACCGATCTCGTCGGAGGACTTCACGATCTCCGGATTGATGAAGACCTGCGGCTGTTTTTCCTCGCCCTCACGTGCGACATCAACCACGAGGAGGCGGCGCGGCACGCCGATCTGGATCGCGGCCAGGCCGATGCCCGGCGCGTCATACATCGTCTCGAGCATGTCATCCGCGAGCTTCAAAGCTCGGCATCAACCCGCTCTATCGGCTTGGAAACCTGGCGCAGGATCGGGTCAGGCAGAATAATCAGAGGCTTGATCGTCATGGTTTCCCCATAACCCATCTTTTTTCCGAAGAAACAGAAATTACAGGCTCAGGGCGCCGAATGTTCACCTTTTGATCTTTTCAAGCGGGAAAATTCTGTTAGCTTCCGGGCATGAATAATCTTCCAGCGAACCTTTCCCGCTTTTTCGACGATCCTCGCACTGCCGTCGTGGCGGTGATGTGTGGCGCCGCATTGCTGCTCTTATGGCTCTTCCTGGCCCGGCGCGCATCACATCGGCGACAGGAAGATGCGGCCGCGCGGGCGATGGAAGGTGAGGCTCGGCTTTCCGAACTTCTGCGAGCTCAAAGCGAAATGCAGGGCCGGCTGGCGGCCATGGCGGAGGCGCTTTCGACACGGCAATCGGAGCTCAACCAGTCCGTCAGCCAGCGGCTCGACGGCATGACGCACCGGATCGGCGCGACGATCACGGAACAGACCAAATCGACGCACGAGAACCTGCAGCGGCTGCAGGAACGGCTGGCGGTGATCGACGCTGCCCAGAACAATATCCAGACGCTCGCAAAGGACGTCGTCGGCCTGCAGGCGATCCTGTCGAACAAACAGACGCGTGGCGCCTTCGGCCAAGGCCGCATGGAGGCGATCGTCGCGGATGGATTGCCGATGGGCGCTTATGGCTTCCAAACCACCCTTTCGAACGGAACCCGGCCCGACTGCACGATCAGGATGCCGAATGGCGCGCCGCCCCTGGTGATCGATGCCAAATTTCCGCTCGAGGCCTGGAACGCTTTTCGCGAGGCGGCCGCGCCGGAGGCAAGGCGCGCGGGTGCGCAGGCCTTCAAGCGCGACCTGGAAGTTCACATCCGCGATGTCTCGGAAAAATACTTGATCCCGGGCGAGACGCAGGAAATGGCCTTCCTGTTCGTGCCGTCGGAATCCATCTTCGCCGAAATCCATGAGCATTTCGAGGCCGCGGTGCAGAAGGCGCAACGTTCCCGGATCGTCATCGTCTCCCCTTCGCTGCTGATGCTGTCGATCCAGGTCATCCAGGCGGTTTTGAAGGACCAGCGGATGCGTGAACAGGCGCATCTCATCCAGGGCGAAGTGGCGCTGCTGATCGAGGACCTTTCCCGTCTCGACGAACGCACCCGCAAACTGCAGACACATTTCTTCGCCGCTCAGAAGGATGTCGAGCAGATCATGACATCCACCGACAAGCTCAACCGCCGCGGCGCCAAGATCGAGGCGCTGGAGCTGGAGGCGCCCGTAGAGGTCGAGGCCAGCCGCGACCTGCCGCAAGCGAAAGTGGTCGAAAGCCGCACCGGCCTTCTCAAGCTGCGGGTGGTTGACGAGGAGTGATGCTCTGGGGCAGTGTCGCGCGACTTTTACTTAGCAAGCAGGCCTGCCCCCATGATCACCGTCCTTGGCTCCATCAACATGGATCTCGTCGCCACGACTGAACGGCTGCCGCAGCCAGGCGAGACGGTTACCGGATCGAGCTTTGCGACAGCAGCTGGCGGCAAGGGCGCCAATCAGGCGCTCGCGGCGCGCCGTGCAGGAAGCACCGTGCATATGGCCGGAGCCGTCGGCGAAGATGGTTTTGCCGTGCCGGCGCTGGCGCTTCTCGATGACGCCAAGGTCGATCTCTCCGCAGTCGCCCGCGTCGGCGAACCGACGGGCACGGCCCTTATTCTGGTGGGCGGCACGGGCGAAAACATGATCGCCGTGGTAGCCGGCGCCAATGGCACGGTGAGCGCGGCGCAGGCCGAGACGGCCGTCGAGATTATGAAGATCGGCGACATCCTGATGCTTCACTCGAAATCCCGGCCGGGACGGTGGAAGCAGCGCTCGATGCGGCGCGCGGCAAAGGCATTCTGACGATGATCAACACCGCGCCCCTGACCGGCGATGCGGCCCGACTTGCCCGGCTCGCAGATATCGTCGTTGCCAATGAAACGGAATTCGAACTGCTGGCGGGAGCCTCGGTCCCGGACGCGGAAGCACGACAGGCGACGTTGAAAAAACTGCACGCGGAAACCGGCCAGACATTCGTCGTCACGCTCGGCGGGGACGGCGTGATCGCGATCCGCGACGGACAGATCCTGACCGCCGAGGGGCTGAAGATCGAGCCGGTCGATACGGTCGGTGCCGGCGACACCTTTGCGGCTATCTGGCCGCCAGCCTCGAACAGGGGCTCGATTTTGCGAAAGCGCTTCGCCGGGCCGCGGTTGCCGGTTCGCTCGCCTGCCTCAGCCGCGGCGCCCAACCATCGATCCCGCCTGCCGACGCCGTCGGCGCGAGGGTCTAATCAAGCATCATCCGGCTTATACAGAGCGATCGTGACCATCGGCCACGGCACTCATCCTTGCGGCCGTCGCCGCAACCTCCCATATAGAGGCCGAGTTGGCGGGCCGCATGGCGGGCGTCGGCATGGTCGCTTGTTGCAAGGACTGGACGATGAGCCGAATGACGCCGTTTGCGAGCCCTCTGCTTCTGGGCTTCGACGCCATGGAAAAGACCCTCGAGCGCCTTGCCAAGGCGAATGACGGCTATCCCCCTATAATATCGAACGAATCCGCGCGGACGCTTCCGGGGCGCCTGAACGGCTGCGAATCACGCTTGCTGTTGCCGGCTTTTCCGAGGGTGAGCTCGACGTGACGACCGAGGAAAACCACTCGTCATCCGCGGCCGCCAGACGGAGCCGGGTGACCGCGACTATCTTTATCGCGGCATTGCTGCGCGGCAGTTCCAGCGAATGTTCGTGCTCGCCGACGGAATGCAGGTTTCCGGCGCCTCGCTCAAGAACGGCTTGCTGTCGGTTGACCTTATCCGGCCCGAGCCGGCCCGCATGGTGCGAAAAATTAACATTTCCGTCTCAGAGTAGGTCAACGGCGCCAATGCCGTTGCCCCTCAATGCTGGAGGCTGGAATGCTCCTGAAAGAAGCGAATACGCGTTTGACGCAGTCCGAACTTGCTCATCTGGGTGCTGGAGAGGTCGGATATATTCGCAAAATGCGGTCGGAAGAAGTGTCCCGCTGCTTTCCCGAGGCCCCGGATATCGACCCCAGTCTCGATCTTTGGGCTCTGTTCGGCGCAGATGGTACGCCGATCCTTCTGACCGACAATCGCTCCAGCACCTTTTTCAAGGCTGCTGAAGACGACCTGAAGACCGTCAGCCTGCACTGACCTTTC
The DNA here is from genome assembly GCA_045291535.1 of Neorhizobium sp. EC2-8. Classification (GTDB taxonomy): domain Bacteria; phylum Pseudomonadota; class Alphaproteobacteria; order Rhizobiales; family Rhizobiaceae; genus Neorhizobium. Next base: position 2,660,207 of record CP147996.1, read on the forward strand.
AGGTTTTCCTGAACGTCAGATAGGCCGAGGAACGGCCTTCTCGGCGGGCCTTGTTTTCGTATCGCGTACCTGGCCAGCCGGCGAACGGTGCCAGCCAGTCGGAAGACTGCTCCGCCTGCCATTGAAAGCCGCCATGGTCGCGGCAATGGATCAGCGTCCAGTTGACATAAGTGTCGATGTCGGATGCGAACAGGAACAGACCACCCGGCTTCAGCACGCGGTGGAAGCGATCGAGATTGACTTCGGATACAAACCGCCTTTTCCAATGTTTCCGCTTCGGCCACGGGTCCGGATAAAGCAGGTCGATGCGATCGAGCGACGCATCCGGCAGCCAGTCCAGCACCTGCGTCGCATCGTCGTCATAGACCCGGATATTCTTCAGCCCCAGTTCCTCGACGCGCGACAGAAGCTTCGCCATGGAATTGACGAAGGGTTCGACGCCGATAAAACCGGTCTTTTCGCTTTCCTGCGCGCGGTGGACCAGATGCTCGCCGCCACCGAAACCGATCTCTAGCCGCAGCTCCCCCACCGGAGTGGGAAATATCTCTGAAAGCACCGCCGGCGCGGGAGCCTGAAGATCGAGCTTCAGCGCGGGCAGCAGTGTTGCGATCCCTTCCGCCTGGCGCTCGCGGAGCTGCTTGCCCTTACGGCGTCCGAAAAAGGCTTCGGTGCTGCGGCTCGGGTGCTGCGGTTTGGTCATAGGCTGGTCTCTCACGATAAAAGCGGGCGTCTCCGTCAGGAGGCACCCGCTTTACAGTTTTATGGAGCTATCCGTAAAGGCCGATCAGGCAGCCTTGAGGGTATCTTCCTTCAGCGCATCCTTGAGCGGCTTCACCAGATCCGTCTTCTCCCAGGAGAAGGAGCCGTCGCGGCCGGACTTGCGGCCGAAATGACCGTAAGCGGACGTCTTGGCATAGATCGGCTTGTTGAGGTCGAGATGGCGACGGATGCCGGTCGGCGAAAGGTCCATGACCTTGCGGATGGCGGCTTCCACCTGATCTTCCGTCGTGCCCTTGCCCGTGCCGTGCAGGTCGGCGTAGATCGACAGCGGCTGGGCGATGCCGATTGCGTAGGAAATCTGGATCGTGCAGCGGTCGGCAATGCCGGCAGCGACGACGTTCTTCGCCAGGTAGCGGGCAGCATAGGCAGCCGAACGGTCGGCCTTGGTGGTGTCCTTGCCCGAGAATGCGCCGCCACCGTGAGGAGCCGCACCGCCATAGGTATCGACGATGATCTTGCGGCCGGTCAGGCCAGCGTCACCATCCGGGCCGCCGATGACGAACTTGCCGGTCGGGTTGATGTACCACTTGCAATCCTTGTCGATCGGCAGGTCGCCGAGCGCTTCGCGGATATAGGGTTCGACAACCTGGCGGACCTTCTTGGAATCCCAGCTCTCGTCGAGGTGCTGGGTCGAAAGAACGATCGAATCGACGGCGGCCGGCTTGCCGTTCTCGTAGCGCACGGTCACCTGGCTCTTGGCGTCCGGACCGAGCTTGCCAGCATCGCCTTCGCCCTTCTTTCGGGCGGTCGCAAGCAGCTGCAGGATCTTGTGGGAATAATAGATGGGCGCCGGCATGAGGTCCGGCGTTTCCTTGCAGGCGTAACCGAACATGATGCCCTGGTCGCCGGCACCTTCATCGCCCTGCTTGTCGGCAGCGCTGTCAACGCCCTGCGCGATGTCTGCGGACTGGGAATGCAGCAACACGTCGATCTTGGCCGTCTTCCAGTGGAAGCCGTCCTGCTCGTAGCCAATGTCGCGGATCGCCTTGCGGGCGGCCGACTTGAACTTCGAGGGGTTGATGACGTCCTTGCCGTCCTTGTCCTTCTTCATCAGGCTCGGCGGCAGGCGGACTTCGCCGGCAATGACCACGCGGTTGGTGGTTGCAAGCGTTTCGCAGGCAATGCGCACGGTCCAGGGATCGACGCCGGTCTTGGCCGCTTCACGGTACACAAGATCTACAATTTCATCGGAGATACGATCACAAACCTTGTCCGGATGGCCCTCGGCAACGGACTCGCTGGTGAACAGATAACTTGCGCGCATTACGGGATTCCCCTCAAAGAAACGAACGCCCCTGTGTTAGTGATTTCCATCGACAAACACAAGCGTACAACGACATAAATATATCTTTATGTGTACAAGCCAGACATTCCCGCAACACTCGATATCTGGCGATAGGCAACAAAAAAGCGGCCCTGAGGCCGCTTTCGTGCTGTTATGAATGAGCCTTATTCGACCTCGGCGTCCGCTGCCAGAGCCTTTACGAGATCAACCACACGCCGACGAACTTTGGGGTCGGAAATCTTCACGAAAGCCCGGTTGAGTTGCAGGCCTTCGGAGGAGGAGAGGAAATCGACCACATAGTTGGCTCGAGGCTTCCGCCATGCCGCCCTGACCACCCTGGTCGCCCGGCGCATCCTCGAAGAAGAAGGATACCGGCACGTTGAGAATGCTGGAAATATTTTGCAGGCGGCTGGCGCCAACGCGATTGGTGCCCTTCTCGTATTTCTGGATCTGCTGGAACGTAATGCCAAGGCTTTCACCCAGCTTTTCCTGGCTCATTCCGAGCATGGTCCGGCGAAGGCGAATCCGGCTCCCGACGTGAATATCGATCGGGTTCGGCTTCTTTTTGTTTTCAATCATAACGATGTCCTGACGACGTTTGTTGTTCAATCCTCACAACCCGGTCTGCGTGTGGAGATACACTTCGCGCGGCTGGTCACAACAGGCTCAACGTTTGAAGCATATGGCGAGACGAAAGGCTGAGACCACTATGCAATTTTAGGGGTTTTTGGTCAATTCGTCCGGAAATTAAAACCAACGCGCGAGACGGCTGCAATCAACAACATGAGTGAAAGAACCAACCAGAAGTGCTTTTCCCGACTACCCGCCTCCCAATGCGGGATCGAAATACTGCCCAAAGTTGCGTCAATCACGCCTTTTTGATTGTAGCCCATGCCCCGTATTAGCCTTCCGAAGGGGTCGACAACCCCGAAACCCCGGTATTGGCCCCGCGAATCAGTGGCAAACCATTTTCGACCGCACGGATTCGAGCCTGCTGGAAATGCTGATAGGGACCCGGCGTCGCTCCGAACCAGCCGTCGTTGGTGACGTTCAGAAGCGCGCTCGCCCGCTCCACATCCGGCCCGATCTCGTCGGGGAAGATCGCTTCGTAGCAGATCAGCGGATAAAGGTCCTGCCGCCCGGCAGGGTCAGCATGGCCCGCGCGGGCGCCGCACTGAACCCACCCGGCATCGCGATGGCATCAGGGATCCCAAGGTTGCGCAGGAGGTCCTCGTAAGGGACATATTCCCCGAACGGGACGAGATGCACCTTGTCGGACGCGGAAACGATCTGGCCTTGGCTGTCGATCACATAGATGGAATTGTAGAAACGCGGCGCAAAGCCCGCGCCTGCATCTTCCGAGCGCACCGCGCCGGTGATGAGGACCTGGCCATCCTGCAGCACCTCGGCGATGCGGGTCAGCGCATCCGGGTTCTGGGTCAGAATGAAGGGCACAGAGGTTTCCGGCCAAACGATGATATCCGGCCGCTTGCCGCCGTTCTCGGGCGGCAAGGCCGACAGTGCCAAGTGCTCCTCGAAGATGGCCGCCCGTTCCGCATCGTCCAGTTTTCGCGCCTGGTCGATCACCGGCTGGACGATGCGGACGACCGGCTGGCTATCGGCGGCCGGGGTCGGCGCGGCGTCGGCGATATGAAGCCGATAGGCGCCATAACCCAGATGCGCGGCAAACAGCAGGACCGCCAGCGTCAGCCCGGTCTTCAGACCTTTGCCGGTGCCGAGCAGGGCAGGCGCTGAAAACACGAAGACGGCGAGCACCGTCACGCCGAAAATGCCGAACACGGCAGCGGACTGCATCATCAGCGGCATAGGCATCGCGCCGTATCCGATCGCATTCCAGGGAAAGCCGGTGGCGACAAAGCCGCGCAGCCACTCGGCAAGGCCGAAGCCGAAGGCAAGCGAGGCTATCCGCCCGAACCCGTCCGACCAGAAGATGCGGGCGATGGCCGTCGCGAGGCCGTAGAAGAGGGCGAGATAGGCCGGGAGGCCAAGAACTGCCAGAGGCAGCGCCCAGGCAAATTCGTCCGCTTCGACCAGGAGCGCATTGCCGAGCCACCAGACGCTGGCGACGAAATATCCGAAACCGAAGACCCAGCCGATCCAGAAGGCCGAGCGAAACCGCCCGAACCATCCACCATCCGGGTTGCCGGTGGAACCGTCTATCAGCCAGACGAGCAGCGTGAAGGAGATGAAGAAGGCCGCGAAGAAGCCGAAGGGAGGCAGGGCGAGCGCACCGAGCGCGCCTGCCAGAAAAGCGACAACGACGCGCGGGAAGCCCCAGAGAAGCATGATCCTGCCCGCCAGCCGCACCATCTATGTTCCCTTCCGCCCCCGAATCAGCGGCTGCAGTGTTTCAAAAAATGGCGGGCTTGTCGTGAGGTCAAAGGGGCTCGGATGGGCCAGGGATCATTCAGGTCTGATGATTGGACCGGTCGGCGTCCTGTGCGGATGGCGCAGGCAGCAGAACGGTCGGCGTCTGGTCGGTGAGCAGCATTTCGCCCTCGCCTTTCTGGCGGCGACGAGCAAGCGTCCGCTTGCGCAGGATCCGTACGCGCTTGATGCGGCGAGGATCGGCCTCCAGGATCTGAAATTCGAAGCCCGGCACTGCCTGAACCACCTCACCGCGCACCGGAATACGGCCGAGTGCTGAGAAGATCAGACCTCCGAGCGTATCGACGTCTTCCAGGCGGTCGCGAATATCGAAATCGGAACCGATCGCCTTGGCGATCTCCTCGAGTTCGATACGCGCATCGGCGACAAAAACGTCCTCGCTGGTGCGCGAGAACATGACTTCCTCGTTGTCATGCTCGTCCTCGACATCGCCGATCACCATTTCGACGATATCCTCGTGGGTAACGAGGCCGTCGGTGCCGCCGTATTCGTCGATGACGAGCGCAAGCTGGTGCGCGCCGCCTGCATGCTCTGCAATAGGTCGGAGGCGAGCATGGAGGGCGGTACGAACAGGATTTTACGGATCAGTCCGGCTTCGGCAACCGTCTCTTCGAGATCGACGCGGCCGAGATCGAAGGCGGGCCGCGGCGTGCGCACGGTCTTTTCCGCCTTTTCCGGCTTGTCAGTGGCAAGCGGCATCGGCTGGGCGGGTGCCGCACGCGCACTCGTGCGGCGTTTGTTGCGTGCCTGCTTGGCGAGATAGGACAGAAGGTCGCGTATATGGACCATGCCACGCGGGTCGTCGAGCGTGTCGCTGTAGACAGGCATGCGCGAGCGGCCGGTCTCCTCGAAATGGATCATCACTCGCCGATGGTCATCGTCATATCGACCGCTTCGATATCGGCGCGCGGCACCATGATGTCCTCGACGCGATCTCGCGGAATCGAAGAATATTGTGCAGCATCGCCCGTTCCTCGGGCGAAAAGGCGTTGCTGATATTGGTGTCGGTCATCAAAGCGTCGGCGAGGTCCTCGCGGAGCTTCTCGCCCTGCGACGGCCTGAGCAGCCTGACCGCACGCGACCAGAAAGAGCTTTGGTGTTTTTGGGCTTCCGCTCGAGACGGACTACTGCCCTCTTCCGAGGAACTCGAGTCGGCGTCCTTGCCCTCGCGGGTCGGATTTGTCGAAAAGTCGTTCATTGGTCCAGACTATACTATCGGGTCTTGCCCCGCATAGGGGTCAGATAGGCCAAGCACGGCCAAAATGCGAGTCTCCAGCGCTTCCATTCTTTCGGCTTCGCCCGTTTCCATGTGATCGTAACCGAACAGATGCAGGAAACCGTGGACGAGCAGATGGGTCAGATGATCCTCGAAACTCTTGTCAAGATCAACAGCTTCCCGCTCGACTGTCTCGCGCGCGATGACGATATCGCCAAGCATCGGCCCCGGCATCTTGCCCGGTTCTAGCGGAAAAGCGGGGAAGGACAGGACGTTGGTCGGTTTGTCCTTGCCGCGCCATTCAGCGTTGATTTCCTGGATCGCCGCGTCATCGGTGAAGACCAATGACAGTTCCGGCGCCATTTTCGGGAACGGCTGATTTTCCTGCTTCGCCAGGAATTCGGCAGCCGCACCAAGCGTTTTTCGCTCAGCGCGAGAAGGGTCGCCTCTTCGGGCCAGCCTTCGTCTTCCACGCTGATCTGTATGTCGAGTTGGGGCATGAGGGTTGGAGCCGACCGTTACCGATCGACTTCCTCGCTTTCCTCGTGGACGGCATATTGCGCGTCATAGGCCCGGACGATGCGGCCGACCAGCGGATGGCGGACCACATCGGTGTCCTTGAAGCGGATCACCGAAATGCCTTCGACCCCCTTCAGGATCTGCAGCGCTTCCACCAAACCGGATTTGACGCCGCGCGGCAGATCGACCTGGCTCGGGTCGCCGGTGATGATCATCCGGGCATTTTCGCCGAGACGGGTCAGGAACATCTTCATCTGCATCGACGTGGTGTTCTGCGCCTCGTCGAGGATGACGGCAGCATTTGCGAGCGTGCGGCCGCGCATGAAGGCGAGCGGCGCGATTTCGATGACGCCGGCGGTGATCGCCCGCTCCACCTTGTCGCCGGGCATCATGTCATAGAGGGCGTCATAAAGCGGCCGCAGATAGGGATCGACCTTGTCCTTCATGTCGCCGGGCAGGAAGCCAAGACGTTCTCCGGCTTCGACGGCCGGACGCGACAGAATGATGCGATCGACGGCGCCGCGCTCCAGAAGCTGGGCGGCATGGGCGACGGCAAGATAGGTCTTACCGGTACCCGCCGGGCCGACACCGAAGACAAGTTCCGAGCGCTCCAGCGCCCGCATATAGGCGTCCTGCGTGGGAGTGCGTGCGACGACCGTCTTCTTCTTGGTGGAAATCTGGCTCATGGAGAGCTTGGCTTTTTCTCGAGCGTCGGCAGCTGCAGCTGGTCGTCCGCCGCCTGCGCCATGCGGATCGCACCATCGACATCCGAGGTCTCGACGGAGCCGCCCTTCTGGATTCGCTCGTAGAGGAAATCCAGTGCGCGGCGCGCCTGATTGGTCGCGATGAGATCGCCGGAGATTGCCACCGAATTGCCACGTGCCCGGGCGTCGATATGAAGCCGCTCTTCGAGAAGTTTGAGATTCTGATCGAACTGACCGAAAAGCTCGCTTGCGAACCTATTGTTCTCGAACGTCAGGACAAAGTGATTGGCGTCGGTAGCGGCGGTGCGGGGGTGGCGCGCGGATGAAGAAACCAATTCATGTCCGTTCAAGTAGGCAAGCTCCTCGATGTTAGCTCAGGCTCCTATTAAACTCCCTGCCGGGTCGGCAAACAAGCTGTTCGGGCCGGTTCCACTGATTCGTACCTGGATAATGTCACCGATTTGCGATGTTTTTGCATCAACATTCACAGACTGAAGCCAAGGAGAACGTCCAATAACCTGTCCGGGCATGCGACCGGGCTTTTCAAGCAACAGGTCGATGACTTTTCCAACGCATGAATTGGCGAACTCGGCCTGCTGTTTCAAGAGCAGGGCCTGCAATCTCTCGAGCCGCTCCGCCTTTACCTGCTCCGGCACCTGATCGGTCAGATCGGCGCCAGGCGTGCCCGGGCGGGTCGAATATTTGAAGGAATAGGCCTGGGCGTAGTTCACGTCCTCTACCAGGCGAAGCGTGTCTTCAAAGTCCTTGTCCGTTTCGCCGGGGAAACCGACGATGAAATCGCCGGCGATGGCGATGTCCGGCCGGGCCTCGCGGACGCGCTCGATCAGGCGGAGATATTCGGCACCGGTATGGCGACGGTTCATGGCTTTAAGGATGCGGTCCGAACCCGCCTGAACCGGCAGATGCAGATAGGGCATCAGGGTGCGCAGATTGCGATGGGCCTCGATCAGGCGGTCATCCATGTCGCGCGGATGGCTGGTCGTGTAGCGCAGGCGCGCGAGGCCCGGAATTTCCGCCAGGCGATACAGCAGGTCGCCCAGGCTCCACTCACCGCCGTTCGGGCCTTCGGCTCGCCAGGCATTGACGTTCTGGCCGAGCAGCGTGATCTCGCGCACGCCGCCATCCACGAGCCGCCAGGCCTCATCGACGATCTGCTGGACAGGACGAGAAACTTCGGACCCACGCGTATAGGGCACCACGCAGAAGGTACAGAACTTGTCGCAGCCCTCCTGGACGGTGAGGAAGGCGGTGACGCCACGGGCGCGGATCTTCGCCTTCTCCGTCACCGGCAGGTGCTCGAACTTGTCCTCGACCGCATATTCCGTATCGACGACCGGCTTGCCGCCGCGCGCGCTTCAGCGCCTCCGGCAGGCGATGATAGGTCTGCGGGCCGATCACCACATCGACGGCCGGCGCGCGGCGGATGATCTCCTCGCCTTCGGCCTGGGCGACGCAGCCGGCAACGCCGATCATCAGCTCCCTGCCTTCGTCCGCGCGCGCCTTCTTCAGGTCGCGCAGGCGCCCGAGCGCGGAATAGACCTTGTCGGCCGCCTTCTCACGGATGTGACAGGTGTTGAGGAGGATGAGGTCCGCCTCACCCATCTCCTCGGTCGGCACGTAACCTTCGCTTGCCAGCGCATCGCTCATGCGGCCTGAATCATAGACATTCATCTGGCAGCCATAGGTCTTGATGAAGACCTTGCGGGAATTCGAGCGCTGGACCGGCTCGTCGGTGGGCAGGGATAAGGAGACGTGTTCGTTCATGGCTGCTCCATACCGCAAGAAGACCCGGAAATGAAGCGTTTCCTAAAGCGGTTCGTAGTCACGCCCCCGCAGAAGGCGGATCAGCATGCGCCGAAGCCGGCTCGTCACGGCCATACTCAGATGTTTGCGATTGTCGCCGGCGCGGAAATCCACGGTCTCGCCGAAAGCCACATCCACATCAAGCGCTCCTTCCCTGAGGACGCCGAGCAGATGCGGCGCGAGTTCGATATCGCCCGGCCATGCCGCAATCGGGCGGTGGTACCGGCCCATCGCCATGCCGTGGACGCGGGTATAGGCGATCGCCACCGGCTGGACATGCACCACGCCGCCCGGCGTATGAGGCACGGCCGCGGCGGCCGCGCCGAAAGCGAGGACTTTACCTCCAGAAGCCGATTGCCGTCGGAGGTGGTGCCCTCGGGAAAAAGCACGACGATCTCGCCGGCTGCCATGCGCTCGGCGATCTCGTTCACCTGATCGCCGGTGCGGCGCTTCTGTTCACGGACGACGAAGATGCTCTTCTGCAGCTTGGCGAGCGTGCCGAAGATCGGCCATTCCGACACCTCCATCTTGGCAATGAAGACGACGTCGGCGATTGCGCCGAGCACGAGAATATCCTTCCACGACGCGTGATTGCAGGCAAGCATCAGAGGCCGGCGGCGATCCGGCGTTCCGTGAACATGAATGCGGATGCCAAGCAGAAAGCAGGCAGTCTTATGCCAGTAGCGCGGGATATAGCGGCGGATCTTGAGGTCGAAGGCGAGGCCGAGGAGCCTGGAACGGCAACAGGACCAGCGTAACTGCGAAAAGACCAACGAAAACGAAGCCTATTCGCGCCCAAGTAATCACTTATCATCCTTGTCCAGCGGGATGCCGTAGAGCTCCAGCCGGTGGCCGACGAGACGGAAGCCATGCTCCCGGGCAATGCGTTCCTGCAACGCCTCGATTTCCGCGGAGCGGAACTCGATGACATTGCCGGTGTTGAGATCGATCATGTGGTCGTGATGCTCCTCCGGCACGGTCTCGTAACGCGACCGTCCGTCGCGGAAATCGTGACGTTCGATGATCCCCTCGTCCTCGAACAATTTTACCGTGCGGTACACCGTCGAGATCGAAATGCGCGGATCGACCTTCGAGGAGCGGCGATAGAGCTCTTCAACATCCGGATGATCGTCGGAATTCTGCAGGATACGCGCGATCACGCGGCGTTGATCCGTCATTCGCATGCCTTTCTCGGCACACAGCTCCTCCAGCGTTTTGGAAAGGTCTGTCATGTCGTCTTGGCCTCGAAACGTTCCCGTAGAAACTAACGGACTAGCGAAGAACTCGGCTCATGACAAGCGCCGTAGATCGTGTCCCATCCGGCCCGGCATAATAGGCTGGCCTTTCGCCCACTTTCTGGAATCCGAGCTTGCGGTAAAGCTCGACAGCCGGGCGATTGGCTGCCTCCACTTCCAGGAACATGCTCTCTCCGCCCCGCGACGCCGCTTCTCGCAAGGCAGCCTGCATCAGACGCCAGCCGAGCCCCACCCGGCCGAATTTCTCATTGACGGCGACAGTCAGGATCTCCGCCTCGCCGGCCGCCTCGCGCGACAGAACGAAACCGCCGAGCGGCTTCGAAAAGAACGCATTGGTCTGGCGGGCGATAAAACCGAAGACATTGTGCTGCAGGAGCAGGTTCTGGAATTCTCCATCGCTCCATTGGCGGGGAAATCGCTGGCCATGCAGCTCCGAGATTTCCAGGCAATCGCCGGCTTCCATCGGCACGACTTCGAAATACGGCTTCCAGGTCAGGTAATCGTCGAACATCGGCGCAGTCTGTACATTCACGAACGGGCAAGGGCGAAACCGGTCTGCGGTTTCGCATCGGGTCCCCGAAGATACAACGGTTTAGGGCGTTGCGCATCCGCAGGTTTTTCGGCGGCTATCCGGGCCACGACGGCGATATCGAAGCGGTCCCGCCCCTCGTAGTCGGCCTCTCCCTTACCAAGGGAGTGTTCCACCCAGGAGCCGGTCGTCACTGCCGACAGAGACTTGGCGAGTTCCGAAGCATCTTCAGGCGAAAGTGCAGCGGGTTGGCTCAATGCCTCGCCTGCAGCGGAAAACGCCTGGGTGTAGACTTCGTTGCGCTTGGCATCCATGGCAATCACGACGGGTTGGCCGACGTGTTCGTCCAGAAACTTCACCGCCAGAGCCTCAAGCGTGGTCACGCCCACCGACTCGACGCCAAGCGCCAGCGCGAGACCACGGGCAGCCGCAACGCCGACGCGAATGCCGGTGAAAGAGCCTGGACCGATGACGACGGCCACGCGCTCGACGGCCTTCATGGGGAGATTGGCGGCAGCGAGAGCTTCGTCGATAACCGACATCAGCCTTTCCGCATGGCCCTTGCCGATCGTTTCGGTGACCGCGCACAGGGTTTTGCCCGCCGCGCTGTCATAGAGCGCTGCGGAGCAATCCACCCCGGCGGTATCGATGGCAAGTACAATCATTCAACGGTGCCGGCAGGCTCAGAGTGCTTCGACGGCCTGCACTTCCGGAACGAAATGCTTGAGCAGGTTCTGAACGCCGTGCTTGAGGGTCGCCGTGGACGACGGGCAGCCGGAGCATGCGCCCTTCATGTTGAGGTATACCGTGCCATCGCGGAAGCCCTTGAAGGTGATGTCGCCGCCATCCTGGGCGACGGCGGGGCGGACGCGGGTTTCGAGCAGTTCCTTGATCGTCGCGACGACGGTTTCGTCGTCCTCGTCGAAGAACTCGCCTTCCTCGTCAGAGGCTTCGGCAAGCGTGGACGCACCGCCCATGACCGGCGCGCCAGACATGAAATGCTCCATGATCGAGCCAAGGATCGCCGGCTTCAGGTGCTGCCATTCGGCGCTTTCCTTGGTGACGGTGATGAAGTCGTAGCCGAAATAGACGCCCGTGACGCCGGAGATGCCAAACAGACGCTCTGCCAGCGGAGATGCTTCCGCCTCGCCGGCGTTGCGGAAATCGGCGGTGCCTTTATCCATCACGACCTTGCCGGGCAGGAACTTCAGGGTCGCCGGGTTGGGGGTGGCTTCCGTCTGAATGAACATCTCGTCTCTCCTGGGGCACGGCGCCCCTCGCAATTTAGAACTCTTCAAAAGAAGATAAGCCGTATCAGCTTTTCGTTCAAGTGCTCCTTTGCCTGCGCAAGATCAAGTCCGCAATCAGGCCAGCGCGTCGATTTCCTCGGCCGTCAGCGTGTCGGGCAGCACGGTGACGGGAATCGGGAAGGCAGCAACGGCGGATACCAGGGTCCCGGCCCTTCCTTGGTGGAGCCGGCCGCCAGAACGAGGACCGCGATGTCGCGGTCTTCCTCGACCAGCTGGATGATTTGTTCGCTGGCGTTGCCTTCGCGGATGACGATTTCCGGATCGATGCCGATCGTCTCGCGCACCTTCTGGGCGGTTTTCGCCATTACCGCATCGGCTTCCTCGCGAGCCTCGGCGCGCATGATCTGCTCGACGCCCAGCCATTGCTGGAAATCGCCCTCGGGGATGACGAAAAGCAGGACGAGGCCGCCATTGGAATTCTTGGCGCGGCGTCCGGCGTAGTGGACCGCCTTTTCACATTCCGGCGTGCCGTCGATGACCGCCATGAACTTGCGCCGGTGCCCTTCAAGCCGGGAAAGTCGTTTCGAAACCATGCCGCCCCTCCTTCGCATGTAATCGACCAAAGCAGTCGTGATGCGGAACTTATACCAACCGAAAAAATGAAAACCCGCCACGAATGCCGTGGCGGGTATGCAATCTTTGCGTGGCGACAAACATTCCCGCCGTATCGGCGGGCGATATCAGCGCAGGAAACCGACGATGTCGAAAACGTCTCCCATGACCTTATCGGCGCGGGCACGGGCGCGCTCGCCACCATCCTTCAGGATGGCATCGATATGGGTTGTGTCATTCATCAGGCGACGCATTTCCGAGGTGATCGGCGAAAGCACGTGGACGGCGAGATCGGCGAGCGCCGGCTTGAAGACCGAGAATTGCTGGCCACCGAATTCGGCAAGCACATCCGCCTTGGTCTTGTCGGCGAGCGCCGCATAGATGCCGACGAGATTGTCGGCTTCCGGGCGGCCCTTGAGGCCCTCGACATCGCTCGGCAGGCCTTCCGGATCGGTCTTGGCCTTGCGGATCTTCTTCAGGATCTCGTCGGCATCGTCCATCAGGTTGATGCGCGACAGGTCCGACGGGTCAGATTTCGACATTTTCTTGGTGCCGTCGCGCAGCGACATGACGCGCGGCGCAGGCCCATCGATCAACGGCTCGACCAGCGGGAAATAACCATGGATCGGCTCTTCGCCGACGACCATGTCGACGCCAGTGCCGGTTGCACGGATCTTTTCCTGGAAGTCGATATTGAATTTCTGGGCGATATCGCGGGCAAGCTCCAGATGCTGCTTCTGGTCGTCGCCGACCGGCACATGAGTGGCGCGGTAGACGAGAATATCGGCCGCCATCAGGCTCGGATAGGCGAGCAGGCCGAGCGATGCGTTCTCGCGGTCCTTGCCGGCCTTGTCCTTGAACTGGGTCATGCGGTTCATCCAGCCGATGCGGGCGACGCAATTGAAGACCCAGGCCAGTTCCGCATGCTGCGGCACGGCCGACTGGTTGAAGACGATATGTTTCTTCGGGTCGATGCCCGAGGCGATGAAGGCGGCGGCGATCGAGCGGATCTGGCCCCTCAGGTCGTCATGGACGAGCCGGGCGGTGATCGCGTGCAGATCGACGACGCAGTAAATGCAGTCGTTGTTTTCCTGCAGCGCGACGAACTTGCGGATCGCGCCGAGATAATTGCCGAGATGGAGATTGCCGGTCGGTTGGACGCCGGAAAAGACAAGCGGCTTGAAGCTGTTCATATCGTCCTCAGTTAGGCTGGTGGAGGGCCCCAGACCCGAAGGGTCATGTTGCTAACGCGCGGGCTTATGCACGGCCAAGCCGGGAGGATCAAGAGGCTCGGGAAGCCGTATGTTCAATCAGATCCCAGGTGTTGCCGTAAGGATCGGCAAACACCGCCACCGAGCCGTAAACCTCATGCCGTGGCTCTTCGAGGAAGAGCACGCCCTTGCCGGTCATCGCGGTATGGTCGCGGGCGAAATCGTCAGTCTTCAGAAAGAAGCCGACCCGTCCGCCGGCCTGGTTGCCGATCGCCGCCTTCTGCGCGTCAGTGGCGGCCTCGGCCAGCAACAGGGCCGCGCCTTCGCCGCCCTTCGGCTTCACCACGACCCAGCGCTTGCCTCCAGGCTGCACACTGTCCTCCAGGCAATCGAAACCGAGTATGCCGCAATAAAAATCCTTGGCCCGATCATAATCATCGACGATCAGCGCCACCAGAAACAACGATTGGACGGGCATCGGAAGCTCCGAGTTCGAGTGATTTTTACCCTTGGGAATTGCCCGCCGTGGCGGTTTCCGGCGTAACGCGGAACTCCATTCAGGAGGTCCGGCGAAACACCACAGCAACAAAAGAGTAGCCCACATGTCATTCGAGGTAGGGCCACGAAACGACTACCTCATTAGGCGTACAACTCCTAAGTCAATACGCCTAAAGGCAAAATTTTTCTCTATGCGTCTCCGAAAAGATTAATGAATGTTAGCCTTTTAGGCAGCCACAATCCAATTTCTGAGCAAAAGTCTCCTTATTCGTGCCCCTTTTGGAAAGGAAATACCCAGGCGCACCACGGTTAACCGGTCATGAACGACACGGTCTGTCACGGGGGATACCCATGCGCATCATATTTCGCGTCGCGCTTACCTGCCTACTGGCGCTAGGCTTCAATGCTGCTGCCGAAGCTGGCGAAAGCCAAAAACGTCGGAGCACTTCCTTCAAGCACGATTACTCAGCCTTCTTTACCGTACAGCGGATCAGCGTTCGTACGAGCTGCTTTCCCGAAAAACTGGGGGCGATCCTGGCGCATATTGCGCAGAAGACCGGCCACAAGCCGATGGTCACGTCCGGCCACCGGCCGCATTCGGGGACATCACAGCACAGTCACTGCTATGCGGCGGATATCCGGGTTCCGGGCGTATCGGAACGGGCCATCCTCGCGGCCGCGGCCAGTGCACCGGGCATCGGCGGTATCGGCCGCTATTGCAACGGCATCGTGCATGTGGATGTCGGGCCGCAACGCCGATGGGCTTATTGCGGGCGAAACAAGCGAGGTTAGGTCTTCGGCTTCCGCTTGATGTTCCGACGCAGCATGCCGATGTCGGCGCCGCCGGTCAGGAAGGCGCAGGCAAAATAGACGACCATCGCCAGGCAGAGCAGGCTGGCCAGCGCTGCGACCTGATGGATCAGCAAAGCATCCGGGGTCATCCACGCCCCGGCATAACGGAGCGCATAGATCAACGTAGCCGACATGATGCCGGTCGAGACAAGCAGCAGGGCCGTGCGCTTGGCGAGCGCCCATTCCCAGGTCAAATGCCCTCGCCAGACCAGCGTCGTGAACAGCAGGACGGTATTGGTCCAGCCGGCCGCAGCCTCCGCCGTTGCAATGCCGCGTTCGGCGATCAAGGGAAAAAGCGAAATCGCCAGGCCCGAATTTATAACGACCGAGAGCATGGTGAACCGCATCGGCGTCCTGGTATCCTCGCGGGCGTAGAAACCGGGCTGCAGCGCCTTGATCAGCACGAAGCCAGGCAGACCGATGCCGTAGATTGCCAGAATGGATGCGACGACCGAGGTGTTGTCGGCCGAAAAGGCACCGCGCTCATAAAGTACGCGGATGATCGCGTCGGACAGGATCCAGAGACCGGCAGCGGCCGGCAGGGTCAGGAACAGCACGAATTCGATCGAGCGGTTCTGGATATTGGCCGCTTCCTTGGCAAAACCGCCCTTCAAGGCACGGGCGAGTTCTGGCAGCAGCACGACGCCGACGGCGACGCCCACCACTCCCAAAGGCAGCTGGTAGATGCGGTCGGCATATTGGAGGGCGGCGATTGCGCCTTCCTTGCCGGACGCGATCGCTTGGCCGATGATCTGATTGATCTGGGTGATGCCGCCGGTGACGGCCGCGGGCACCGCCAGCACCAGCAGGCGCTTGACGTTCGGCGTCATCTTCGGACGGCGGAAGCCGATATTGATGCCTGCGTGGCGCACGCCGGCATAAACGACGGCAAGCTGCAGGATGCCGGCAGCAAGCACGCTCCAGGAGAGATACCAGGCGATGGTCAGCGGATCGGCGTGAATCCAGAGGCCGTAAAACAGCGCGCCGATCATCACCACGTTCAGGAAAACCGGGGCGATGGCGGCCGCGAAGAAGTGATGCAGCGAGTTGAGCATGCCGCTCAGCATCGCCGTCAGCGACATACACATCAGATAAGGGAACATCACCACTGCCAAACGGATGGTGATGGAGGTCTTTCAGGATCGTCGGCGAAACCCGGCGCAATGATCCATTCCACCAGCCAGGGCATCATGAGTTCCATGACGATGGTGATGATCATCAGCGCGGAGAAGAGAACACCAAAGACCTCTTCCGAAAAGCGCTTGGCCCCCTCGATGCCGTTCGCCTCGATCTCCTTCGAAAACAGCGGCACGAAGGCGGCATTGAAGGCGCCCTCGGCAAACAGCCGGCGGAAGAGGTTCGGGAAGCGGAAGGCGGCATAGAAGACGTCGGCCATCGGGCCGGTGCCGAGCGCCGCCGCCATAAAGGTCTCGCGCGCAAAACCGAAGATCCGGCTGCCGAGGGTGGCTCCGCCGACGGTTGCGAATTTCTTGACGAGGCTCATCAGACGCGTCTCATACGCTGGCCTTGGATTTGCGCGGCTGGGGCGCACGATCCGGATTTGGAGCCGGGGCAATGATGCCTGCCGGCATGCCGCTTCTCAGTTCATCCTCCTGCTCGGACATCACGGCCTTCAGCCGCGCCGCGATATTGCCTTGGCGGTTCTCGTTCACGACTTTCTGACCGACGAGGTCGGTGACGTAGAAGGTATCGATGACCTTTTCGCCGAAAGTGGTGATGCGCGCCGAATGAATGTCCAGCGAGAGATCGGCGAGGACCGCCGTGATATCCGCAAGCAGGCCGGTGCGGTCGAGGCATTCCACCTCGATGACCGTGAACTTGTTGGACAGCCCGTTCCAGAGAGTGACCGAGGGCGGAATGGTGAAGGTCTTGTTACGCTTGCGCGACTTGGCGCGCGTCGCGATGACTTCCGGCAGGCGCTTCTTGCCCGACAGCACGTCCTCGATCATCCGGCTGATCGTACCGGCGCGGCGCAGTTCGTCCTCGTCCACCGGGAATTCCCGGTTAATCAAGATCGTGTCGAGCGCCCGGCCATCGGACGTCGTGAAGATCTGCGCATCGGCAATGTTGGCGCCCGCCGCGGCGCAAGCGCCGGCGATGATCGACAGCAGGCGCGGATGGTCCGGCGCCAGAACGGTGATCTCGGTAATGGCATGGAAACTGTCCGTCCGCACCATGGTGGCGAGCGCCTGACCCGCCTTGTCCGTATCGCGGATGAACTTCGTGTGGCGGACCTGGTCTTCCAGCGAGACCGACAGCAGATAGGGCTGGTAGTGCAGTTTCGAATAGGTGCGGCGGTCCTTGGCGCTCCACTCGGCCAACGCCTTGAAGAGCTCTTCTTCGGCGACCTTGGCGCGCTCCTTGCGCGATACCTCGGAGAAACCGCCCGACAGAAGGAGTTCCGTCTCGTAATAGAGCGTGCGCAGCAGCTGGCCCTTCCAACCGTTCCACACACCCGGGCCGACGGCGCGGATATCGCAGATGGTCAGGATCAGGAGCAGCTTCAGCCGGTCCATCGACTGCACTTTCTCGGCGAAGTCGGTAACCGTCTTGCGGTCATGCAGGTCGCGGGTCTGGGCGGTCATGGACATCAGGAGATGCACTTCGATCAGCCAGACGACGAGCTCGGTCTGCTTTGCATTGAGGCCGAGGCGCGGGCAAAGTTTACGCGCGATGCGAGCGCCGGCGATCGAGTGGTCTTCCTGCCGGCCCTTGGCAACGTCGTGCAAAAGCACGGCGACATAAAGCGCCTCGCGCTCCTCGATACTCGGCATCACCTTGTTGGCGAGCGGATGGATGTCGGCGGCCTTGCCCTTATCGACTTCCGACAGTGCCTCGACGGAGCGGATCAGGTGCTCGTCGACCGTATAGTGATGATACATGTTGAACTGCATCATCGCGACGACTTTGCCGAATTCCGGAATGAAGCGGCCGAGCACGCCCGCCTCGTTCATCCGGCGCAGCATCAGCGCCGGGTCGCGCCGCGAGGTCAGCATGGAAAGGAAAAGCCGGTTCGCCTCCTCGTTCTCGCGCACGTCATTGTCGATCAGTGCAAGCGAACGGGTCATGCGCTTCAGGGCATCGGGATGGAGCTCCAGCCCGTTGATGTCGGCCACATGGAAAAAGCGGATGATATTGACCGGATCGCGCTTGAAAACATCCAGGTCGGCAAGGGTGATGCGGCCGCGATCGACGACGAATTCCACGGTGCCGGGGATCTTGTGAAGGCGCTTGGTGAAGCGCGAGATGACACGGGTCGTGAGGCCGGGTGCGGCCTTCGCCTGCTGCTCTTCCAGCGCTGCGCAGAGAATGCGGGTCAGATCCCCGACATTCTTGGAGACGAGGAAATAATGCTTCATGAAGCGCTCGACCGCGGAAAGGCCGGGACGCGAGTGGTAACCAAGGCTTTCGGCGATCTCGCGCTGGATGTCGAACGACAGGCGCTCCTCGGCCTTGCCGGTCAGGAAATGCATCTGGCAACGCACCGCCCAAAGGAAATCGTCGGCCTTTTCGAACGAACGCGCTTCCTCGCGGGAGAGGACGCCGAGCTTCACCAGTTCCGTCGTTTCGCGGACCCGGTAGTAATATTTGGCGATCCAGAAGAGCGTATGGAGATCACGCAGGCCGCCCTTGCCTTCCTTGACGTTCGGCTCGACCAGATAACGCGTATCTCCCGCCTTCTCGTGACGGTTGTCGCGCTCGGCAAGCTTGGCAGCAATGAATTCCGGGCCGGTATCGGCGACGATTTCCTTGTCGAAACGGCTCTCGAGCTCCTTCACCAACGCCTCGCAGCCGCAGATATAACGGCTTTCGAGAATGGCGGTGCGGATCGTCATGTCCGTCTTGGACAGGCGGACGCACTCTTCAACCGTGCGGGTCGCGTGTCCGACCTTGAAGCCCATGTCCCACAGCACATAGAGCAGGAACTCGACCGCCTTGCGCATGGTTTCGGTATTGCGCGCAGGCAACAGGAAGAGGAGGTCGATGTCGGAACCCGGGGCCAGCGTATCGCGGCCATAACCGCCGACGGCCGCCACGGCGATATCCGTACCCTCCATATAGAGCCCGTCAACAATCGTCTCGTAGAGAACGCGGATCAACTGGTCCTGTAGCCAGGAAAGTCGGCGAGCGCAATTCAGGCCGCTGCCGTCCTTGGCGAGAAGCTGCCGGGCCTTTTCTCGGCCTTCGACGCTTGCCCGGCGCAGCAACGGCAGAAGGGCTGCGCGCAATTCGAGCTGGGGCGATCCTTGTCCCTGACGATCGTCCGGCAATCGGCCCGAAGACGGGCCACGTCGAGAAGTTCAGAAAAATCGATGTCGTGTCTGGCCATGTTATCCTGCCGGTGCCCGGCCTGCGGAGGAGGCTATAATCTTTTTGAGGCACCTTGACCAACGATTATCACCATCGGACGTTTCAAAGTTGTTGCTTCGCGCCTTGAAGTTCAAGCCCGCGTTTTCATCGCACCGTCGTCTTGTGCGGCCCTTGCCTCGGTCCTCCATTGCTTGGGGTTCACCCCGTCACACGGCGAAATTCGCGATTGAAGTTCGACTTCGTCGAGAAGCCGACGTCGAGCATGATCTGGATCACCGTCCGCTCGGTTTCCCGCAGAAGGCGGCAGGCTTCGGCCACGCGCCGATCGTTGACGAACTGCGAGACATTCAGCCCCGTCGCACGATTGATGACCGCGGACACCTCACGGGCGGGAAGCCTGGCCCTGCGCGCCAGCTTGGCAAGGCTCAGGTCCTCGCTCCGGTAAAGCTCTCCCTCTTCCAGAGCCGCCTCGATGCGAGATAACGCGACCTTGTCCTCTTCGGTTGGCTTTGTGACGGCCGAGACGAGAGCCGGTCTGGCAGCGGAGAAATCGGGCGCGAAATAATAAATGACCACCGCGGCGATCGCGACGAGATTCATGGCCGTGACGGCAAACGGGACGTCGCCGTTGCCGTGGATATTCGTATAAAGGGCGAGCGAGGCATCGCTGAGAGCAAAAAACAGCATCAGGCCAGCCGTCAATCGGGCGGCGCGCAGAGCCGGTCTCATGCGCGGAAGCGAGGTCTCCGCCATCACGTCCGCTCCACCCGTGAGCGTCAGGCGCCACAACGCAATGCCATAGCCGAAGAAGATCGCCAGCAATAACGGATCGACAAAATCGCGGAGGAACCCGACTGCCATGGCGGCAGCCAGGGGCGGCAGGATATGCAGCCAGGGCTTTTCAAGGCGTTCGTCGATCAAGGCGCGGAATGCCAGAAAGGCAAGCGGCGGCATGATCGCTGCGGTGATCGGCTGGATCGGTGCAAGCGCCTTGATGCCGTAACCGAAGTGCAGGCCGACAATCAGGCCCTGCAACGCGTACAGAATGAGAAAAGCGAAGAAGTAACGACGCGAGCCCGGCGTTTCGACGCCCTTCAGGCTGCGGTGGAGCGTCAGCGCAAAAACAAGGCCGGCGAGGAAGGGCAAGGGAACGGACAGCACGTGGAGCCCCGGTGAAAGCGGCTTGAATCATGATCTTGAAGGCCTTTATCACGTTCCAAGCCGAAAGACATCGCATCGAAGCCTCGAATAAGGCGCTCCCCGGCATGCCCCCAAACCTGCACTCGGGATCCCCGCCCTGACCTTCCGAGCTTCAGGCCTTGAGCTGCTTCTTCAGCGCATAAAGCGCATCCAGGGCTTCCCGGGGCGTCATGTCGTCCGGGTTGATGGCCTTCAGCGCGTCCTCGACTTTCGACGGCCCCGCGCGTTTCGCCTCCTCACGGCGGACCGCCACCTGGAAGAGCGGAAGATCGTCGATCAACTGGCTCGCCGGGTTCTTGCGGTCGGAGTCTTCGAGTTTGGTCAGCACGTCGCGGGCGCGGGCGACCACAGAGTCGGGAAGCCCGGCAAGCCGCGCGACCTGGATGCCGTAGGAGCGGTCGGCGGCGCCGGGACCGACTTCGTGCAGGAAGATCACCTCGCCATCCCATTCCTTCACCCGCATCGTGGCGTTGGAAAGCCGGTTCAGCTTTTCGGACAGCACCGTCAACTCGTGGAAATGGGTGGCGAAGAGGCCACGGCACCTGTTCGCCTCATGCAGGTGCTCGACGGCGGCCCAGGCGATCGACAGACCGTCGAACGTGGCGGTGCCGCGGCCGATCTCGTCGAGGATCACCAGCGAACGGTCGCTCGCCTGGTTGAGGATAGCGGCCGTTTCGACCATCTCGACCATGAAGGTGGAGCGGCCGCGCGCCAGGTCGTCCGAAGCTCCGACGCGGGAGAAGAGCCGGTCGACGATGCCTATATGGGCCGACGTCGCCGGCACGAACGAGCCCATCTGCGCAAGGATGGCAATCAATGCGTTCTGGCGCAGGAAGGTCGATTTACCGCCCATATTCGGGCCAGTGAGCAGCCAGAGCGCGCCGAATTCGCCGCCATTGTGCGGCGAGAGATCGCAATCGTTGGCGATGAACGGTCCCACGGACTGTTTCCGCAGCGCCTGCTCGACCACCGGATGGCGGCCGCCTTCGATCGCGAACATCCGTGAGGCATCGACGACCGGGCGACGGTAGCTCCACTCGTCGGCGAGCATGGCAAGAGCTGCCGCGACATCGATCACCGCCAGCGCCCGGGCGCCGGCCTTGATCGCCTCAGCCTCCGAGGTCACCGCAGCGACCATCCTGTCGAAGGCTTCGAGCTCGATGGTCAGCGCCTTGTCGGCGGCGTTGGCGATGCGGCTTTCGAGATCGGCAAGTTCCGTCGTCGTAAAGCGCATGGCGCTTGCCATCGTCTGGCGGTGGATGAACCGCGCCTTGCCTTCCGGCGTGTCGGTCATCGTGCCCGAATTGCCGGCCGTCACCTCGATGAAATAACCGAGCACGTTGTTGTGCTTGATCTTCAGCGACTTGATGCCGGTCTCCTCGGCATATTGGAGCCTGGAGCGCGGCGATGACCCGGCGCGACTGGTCGCGCAGCGCCCGGACCTCGTCGAGGTCCGAATGGGCGCCTTCGGCCAGGAACCCGCCGTCTCGCTTGAGGAGCGGCAGTTCCTGCGCCAGCATGTTGCCAAGCATGGATTCCAGATGCAGCGGCAAAGCCTTCAGGTCGTCGAGCGCCTGTCCCAATTCATCGGGCAGCATGACCTTGTCAAGGAAGGCCGCGACACCGCGAGCCGCCTCCAAACCTTGCAGAATGCTGCCGAGATCGCGCGGGCCCCCGCGGTCGAGCGCCAGGCGCGACAGGGCGCGTGGCATATCCGGCACGTGCTTCAGCCCGGACCGCAGCTCACCGCAGAGCGACGGCTCCTCAAGCAGGAAAGAAATGGAATCGAGGCGCCGGTTGATGCGGTCGGGATCCGTCAGCGGCGACATCAGCCGTTCGGCGAGCAGGCGAGCCCCGCCTCCGGTTACGGTACGGTCGATCGCCTTCAGGAGGGTGCCTTCGCGCGCTCCCGACAACGTTTTGGTCAGTTCCAGATTGCCTCGCGTGGCAGGATCAATGAACAGCGTCGAGGCGCCGCTTTCCCGCTCCGGTCGGCCGAGCGGCGGGCGTTCGGCGATCTGGGTCTTTTCCACATAGGCGACGGCTGCAGCGGCAGCGGCCACTCGGCACGGGAAAAATTTCCGAAACCTTCGAGCGTGCCGACGCCAAAATAACGGGTGATGCGACCCTCGGCGCTGGCGCTGTCGAAGAGCACGGACGGCTGCGGCACCGCGACCTTGCCGAGCACATCGAAGACGGGCTTAAGCTCGGCATCGTGAAACATCGTATCCGGCATGATCAGGCTCGCGCGGATCGATACGCAGGATATCGGCGAGCAGCCGGGACTGATCGGTTTCGGCGAGCCTGAAGACGCCGGTCGAGATATCGATCCAGGCAAGCGCCAGAAGCGGTTCGGCCGCCCCTTGATACGGGCGAGCGCCATCAGGTAATTCGACTCGGAGGGCGAAAGCAGCTTTTCCTCGGTGATCGTGCCGGGCGTCACCAGCCGCACGACATCGCGTTTCACCACCGATTTCGAACCGCGCTTCTTGGCCTCCGCCGGATCTTCCACTTGTTCGCAGACGGCGACGCGGAAACCGAGCGAGATCAGCTTCTGCAGATAGTCGTCCGCGGCGTGCACCGGAACGCCGCACATGGGGATTTCGCGACCGAGGTGCTGGCCGCGCTTGGTGAGCGTGATGCCGAGCGCGCGCGACGCATCGACCGCATCCTCGAAGAACAGTTCGTAGAAATCGCCCATGCGATAGAAGAGCAAGGATCCCGGGTTGTTCGCCTTGATCTCGATATATTGCTCCATCATCGGCGTCGCCGAGGCGCGGCTTTCCTCCGAGGCAAGCTCGGCCGTATTCAGGGCGTCGATGGAGAATCTTTCAAACTGGGTCACGGAACCGATTTTTTGTTGCGCACGGGAACTGGCGACACTATCGATGATGATACCCGAAATACAACATCTACCGCGGCCGTGAGGATGGCTGCCCACAAAAAGCTGGAGGAGACATGCCTGCTAAGGACAAGGCCACGGAGAAGGCCGCACGTTCGCGCGCGTCCGTAACCGAACAGGAAGCACTCGATTTCCATTCGGAAGGCCGCCCCGGTAAACTCGAAGTGGTTCCCACCAAGCCGATGGCGACTCAGCGCGACCTGTCGCTGGCCTACTCGCCAGGCGTCGCGGTGCCGGTCTTGGCAATCGCCGCAAACCCGGCAACCGCCTATGACTACACGACGCGCGGCAACATGGTGGCCGTCATCTCCAACGGCACGGCGATCCTCGGCCTCGGCAATCTCGGGGCGCTCGCCTCGAAGCCGGTCATGGAAGGCAAGGCGGTGCTCTTCAAGCGTTTCGCCGACGTCGATTCCATCGACCTTGAAGTCGATACCGAAAACGTCGATGAATTCATCAACTGCGTCCGCTATCTCGGCCCCTCCTTCGGTGGCATCAATCTCGAGGACATCAAGGCGCCCGAGTGCTTCATCATCGAAAGCCGCCTGCGCGAACTGATGGACATCCCGGTCTTCCATGACGACCAACACGGCACTGCGATCATCGCCGCCGCGGGTCTGATCAACGCGCTGGAGCTGACCGGGCGGGATCTCAAGACTACCAAGCTCGTCTGCAATGGCGCGGGTGCTGCGGCCATCGCCTGCGTCGAACTCATCAAGGCGATGGGCTTCAATGCGGAAAACGTCATCCTCTGCGACACCAAGGGCGTCATCTACCAGGGCCGCACCGAAGGCATGAACCAGTGGAAGTCCGCCCATGCGGCGAAAACCACAAAACGGACCCTGGAAGAAGCCATGAAGGACGCGGACGTCGTGTTCGGTCTTTCCCAGAAGGGCGCCTTCACCGAAGAGATGATCCGTTCGATGGCCGCCAAGCCGATCATCTTCGCAATGGCCAATCCCGATCCAGAAATCACCCCGGAAGAGGTCGCTCGCATCCGCGACGACGCGATCATGGCAACCGGCCGTTCGGACTATCCGAACCAGGTCAACAACGTGCTGGGCTTCCCCTATATCTTCCGCGGCGCACTTGACGTGCGGGCCAGCCAGATCAACGACGCGATGAAGATCGCCGCCGTCAACGCGCTCGCCAATCTCGCCCGCGAAGACGTGCCGGACGACGTTGCGGCCGCCTACCAGGGCAACCGTCCCCGCTTCGGTGCGCAATACATCATCCCCGTCCCGTTCGACCCGCGCCTTATCTCGGCGATCCCGGTCGCCGTGGCGGAAGCGGCGATGGAAAGCGGCGTCGCCCGCAAGAACATCACCGATCTTGCCGCCTATGGCCGCGAGCTTTCCGCCCGTCGCGATCCGATCGCCGCGACCACGCAAGGCATCTACGAGCGCGTTCGCCGCTTTCCCAAGCGGGTCGTCTTCGCCGAGGCCGAAGAAGAACAGGTCATGCGCGCGGCGATTTCCTTCACCACCCAGAAGCTCGGCACCGCTATCCTTCTTGGCCGTGACGATGTCATCCGGGCGACCGCGGAAAAGGCGGGTATCGATCTCGACCGCCCGGGCGTCGAGATCGTCAACGCACGTCTTTCCAACCGTGTCGATGCCTATATCGATCATCTCTATGCACGCTTGCAGCGCCAGGGTTTCCTCCATCGCGACGTCCAGCGCCTGATCCACAACGACCGCAACCATTTCGCCGCAACCATGGTGGCGATCGGCGATGCGGACGCGATGGTGACCGGCACGACCCGTAACTATGCGACGGCACTGCAGGACGTCAGCCGCTGCATCGATCCCAAGCCCGGGCACAAGGTGATCGGCGTGTCCCTCGTGATCGCGCGCGGCCGGACCATCTTCGTCGCCGATACGGCCGTTCACGACATGCCAAATGCCGAGGAACTTGCGGATATTGCTGTCGAAGCCGCCCGTGTCGCCAAGCGCATGGGTTACGAACCGCGTGTCGCCATGCTCGCCTATTCCACCTTCGGCCAGCCGATCGGCGAGCGTTCGGAGCGGGTTCGAGAAGCGGTCAAGATCCTCGACCAGCGTCGCGTGGATTTCGAATATGACGGCGAGATGGGCGCCGACGTGGCGCTCAACCCGCACCGGATGGAGCAATATCCATTCTGCCGGCTCTCGGGGACAGCCAACGTGCTCGTCATGCCGGCAATCCACTCCGCCTCGATCTCGACCCGCATGCTGCAGGAACTCGGCGCTTCGACCGTGATCGGCCCACTCCTGGTCGGCCTCGACAAGTCGGTGCAGATCACCTCGATGGGCGCCAAGGACTCGGATATCGTCAATATGGCAGCGATCGCGGCTTATAACGCCGGGACGTAAACATTATTGAATGCAGAGCCCGAGTGGACTAAGTTCATTAAACTAAGTCCACTGGGGTTATAACCATGAAGACCGTCAACATTCATGAAGCCAAGACGCATTTGTCGCGCCTCATCGAAGAGGCGGCGAACGGCGAAGCTTTTGTCATCGCCAAGGCCGGCAAACCAATGGTGAAGGTCGTGCCTTTGGAAGACGAGCCGAAGAAGAAGCGGCGCATCGGAGTTCTTGATGGCCAGTTTTTCATTCCCGAGGACCTCGACCAGGGAATGGACAGGGAAATCGAAGACCTGTTTTACGGCAATCGCGAATGAAAATATTGCTGGATTCTCACCTATTGGTGTGGCTTGTCGGGGCATCGGACAGGCTGCCGTCGTCGGCACGTGAAATTATAGAGGCCCCTGATAATGAAATCTTCTTCAGTTCAGCCAGCATCTGGGAGCTGTCGATTAAATATGCGTCTGGAAAGATCGGACTCAAGCTGCCGCCACGCATGCTCTATCGAGTACTGGTTGAAAGCGACTTCAAGGAATTGGCCGTAACCGCCCTACATGCGCTCGACGTCGATTCCCTGCAACCGATTCACAAGGATCCGTTCGACCGCATTCTGATTGCCCAAAGTATGTCCGAAGGCATGCTGCTGCTGACGTCAGACGAGACGATTGCCATGTATAACGGACCGATCCGGTTGGTCCGTTAGGATCCTTCCACCAGAGAAGAACGCTCGTTAGCTCGCGAAGCGCCCGCGTCGGCGCCGAAGTGGCTGATGTAGCGGTCCGAGATCGAGGCGATCGGCAGGACGATCAGCACATCGGTGGTGTTGAAGGCATGGTCAATGACGGCGCCATCGCCCACCATGGCGCCGAGGCGCAGATATCCCTTGATCAGCGGCGGCAGCAAGGAAAGCGCCTTGCGGGCGTTGAGGCCTTCCATCGGCATCAGATCCATCGAGCGGTAGAGTTCCGGCAGCGCTGAAACCGCCCAATCGTCTTTCGCCAGGACAGAATGGTGCAGGAAGGAGAGCGCCATGGCGTGTTCTTCGGGCAAAACACCCGGGAAAGACGCGCAACCAAACATGGCGTTCATGCCGTGCTTCAGCGAATAGGCCCAATTGCCCTGCCAGAGCAGTTCCACAGTGCGCTTGGTTCGGTAGTCCGGCAGAACGCAGGAGCGGCCGAGTTCCATGAACTGCTTGTCGGGATGACGGGCGAGCAAAGGCTCGATGTCGAATTCGGATGCCGAATAGAAGCCGTTGTTGGCAAGCGCCACTTCCTGGCGCAGCAGGCGATAGGTGCCGACGATCTGATCTTCAATATCGCCTTCGATCGCACTATCGACGACCAGAAGGTGATCGCAGATTGCGTCAAAAGCATCGACATCGCGGCGGCTGCGCATGGCCTCCGGGCTCAAGGTCGCGTGCATTTCCTCGACGAAGACGCGATAACGCACCGCCTGCGCGGCATCGATCTCGCGCTCGCTGCGGGCAAGCCGCGTTTCGAGCGTGCCAATGCGGCCGAATACATCGCCGCTTACCGGAGCAGAGGCCGGCGCCTGGGTTGTTTCAGGTATCACTTCACGGTTCAGGAGTTCAATTGCCAAGGTGATTCTCCCCGTCCCGGTTTGATCACCGCCTTTAATCACTTCTCTGCGACAAGAACGTGACATTCGCTGTCACAATAGGTTCCAGGAATGGTCGCGTCAACGCGCCTGTTGGCGCTCGACGGAGAGAACTCCCAGAATTCGAACTTCCTCCAGAAGCGCCAAGGGATCCACCGGCTTTGCAAAAACGCGGCTGGCCCCATTTAAAAGCGCCTCCCGATGCGTGGCTTCGCGGCTTTCACCCGTCAGCACGATCACCGGGGCCAGCGACCGGATGCCCTTTTGCTCGTCGGCACGCAGAGCGGCAAGGAGGCCAAATACATCTCCTCCAGGCATGTGCATGTCGGAAATGATGAGGTCGAGCGGCGTATCCCGGTCGAGTGCCGCGTCGATCAATGTGGGGAAGTCCTCGATGAGGCGGACGCGATGACCCGCCTTCGTGAGGACCGAGCGGATGATCAGCGCGTTGACGGGATCGTCCTCGCCGAGCAGCACGTCCAACCCTTCGGCATGTTTCTCGATGACGGGCGGCGGTGGCATGGCCTGATTGTCGTTCAGCGCGTCGCGCGTGCCGAAGCCACGCAGGCGGCCGCTCAGCACGTCGATCAGGGATTTTTCGCGGAGCGGCCGGATGAGCCAGGCGTCGAAGAAATCCTGCGGCTGGGAGGCGCGTTCCTCCGGGTTGACGAGCAGGATGCGGTGGAGCGGCGCATGCGCCTTTTCATTGGCATAATCGGATGCAAGCCGGTGATCGACGATCAGGTCCGTGTAAGGGATCGGGCCGGTCTCGGCGCGGTCGATCAGCATCTGGGCATCGGCCGGATCGGCGACATGCCGGCAGCGCCCGCCCAGCGTCTCGATCGTTGCCACCGTCGCGTCGGCGGCAGGCCCTTCGGGCGCCAGAAGCAGAACCCGGGATTTGGCGAGCAACTGGTTGCGCTCGCCGGCGCCGGATTGCGCCGTTTCCGCAAAATGGAGAGGGAAGCGGATCGTGAACGTGCTGCCGAGCCCCTTCTGGCTGGCGACGGAAAGGGAGCCGCCGAATTCG
Source organism: Neorhizobium sp. EC2-8 (assembly GCA_045291535.1). Classification (GTDB taxonomy): domain Bacteria; phylum Pseudomonadota; class Alphaproteobacteria; order Rhizobiales; family Rhizobiaceae; genus Neorhizobium. Next base: position 2,688,584 of record CP147996.1, read on the forward strand.
GTCAGGATCCGAGAGGCAATGCCGAGCCCGAGACCGGTGCCGCCGCTGCGTGCCTCGGCGGAACCCGCCTGCTCGAACTCTCCGAAAACCCGCGACATTTCCTCGGACGCCATGCCTGGACCGGTATCGACGACGGCGATGGCGACATTGCCTTCCTCGACCAGGGCCCGCACCAGTACGCCGCCATGGGCGGTGAACTTCACCGCATTGCCGATGACATTGAAGAGTACCTGGCGGATGCGCCCCGGATCGAAATCGAGAAGATCGGGCAGATCGGCAGCCATTGTCGCGGCGATCTCGATGCGCTTTTCATGGGCGCGCGGGGCCAGCATCTCGACGACGTTTTCGATCAGGTGACGGAGGTTTTCAGCCCGGTTGTTGAGCCGGAAGCGGCCGGCCTCCAGCGTCGAATAGTCGAGCAAGTCTTCGACGAGCTGCACCAGCGCATAACCGGACTGGCGGATGCCGCTCAAATAGTTCTGCTGTTCCGCCGTCAGTTTTGTCTGGCCGAGCAGATGGGTCATGCCGAGAATGCCGTTGAGCGGCGTGCGAATCTCATGGACGACCGTGGCGATCTGTCGGGACTTCGCGGCGCTGGCCGCCTCGGCGTTCTTCAAGGCATGCTGGAGCCGGGGCACGGTGCGGTGACGGCGCCATTCGGAGATCCGGGAAAAGAGTGAGGCAAATGCGCTGCGCGACGATCTGCCTTCTTCGCCCTGCTGTAATCCCAGTGCGGGCACGACCTTTTCTGCCACCGGTTCAGCCGTATCGGCCGAGGCAGGAGAGGCGAACGCCTTGGAGATGCGTTCATGTATGTCGGCGATATCTCGCATTGGGAAAGACTAACGAGGTTTCTTTCCCAATCCTTAGACCAATCAGGTAAAATTTTACTGATCGACCTTTTTAGGTCCGAACAGCTCGTCGAGGATTACCAGGCCGGCCCCGATGGAGATGAAGCTATCCGCCAGATTGAACACCGCGAAGGACCAGGTCTCGGTGTGGAACAGGATGTAGTCGATCACGTGGCCATAGGCGAAGCCGTCGATCAGGTTGCCGACCGCGCCGGCGATGATCAACGCGAAACCACTATGAGCGAAAGGACGATCCTTAGGCGTGCGGCGCCAGAGCCACAGCACGAAGGCGACAATCAGCACCCGCATGCCGACGATGAATTCCCTTTCCATGCCGGACAGCAGCGAGAAGGCCACGCCGAGATTGTAGGTGCGGTAAAGCGCCAGCATCGGCACCAGTGGCACCGCTTCCTGCATCGGAAGATAATTCTCGACGGCGATCTTCACCACCTGATCGAGGACCACCGCGATGACGATGACGATCAGAGCCACGAGTGGCCGCGAAAGAAGGGCTGCGCGTCCGGTCATTTCTTGTCGTCCAGGGTCAGCAGATGGCGGCGGGCTTCGAAGAGCATCACGGCAGAAGCGACGGCGAGGTTGAGCGAATCTGCCCTGCCCTGCTGAGGAATGCGAACCGTGCGATCGGCCGCCCTGGCGAGATTGTCCGGCAGGCCGGACTGCTCGTTGCCCATCAGCAGGACGACCGGCTTCTTCGCATAGTCAACGGTGCGGTAATCGACGGCGCCGGCGAGATGGGTGGCCACGACCTGTGTGCCGGAGCGCTTCTGCCAGGTGAGGAACTCCTCCGCCGAACATTTGACGACCGGCATGGCGAAAACCGAGCCCATGGTGGCGCGCACGGTTTCCAGCGAAAAGGGATCGGTGCATTCGCCGACCAGGATGACGCCGGACGCGCCGGCCGCGTCTGCCGTTCGGATGATAGTGCCGAGATTGCCAGGGTCACGCACGCGGTCGAGCGCCATCAATGTTTCGTCCCTGCCCGGCCTCAGGTCATCGAGCTTTTTCCAGCGCTGTTCGAAAATGCCGACGACCATCTGCGGATTGTCGCGGCGGGTCACGGAGGAAAGCACTTTTTCGCTGACTTCCAGCACGAGGCCGCCGTGGGCTACAGTCTTTGCCGCCACCTGCTCAACCAGCGGCTTGCCCTTGGCCGCCTTGGCATAGACGAGCGTGCGGATCGACCAGCCGAGTTCCAGCGCGTCGATGACGAGCTTCAGACCCTCGGCCATGAAGGTGCCGCTTTCTTCGCGGTCCTTCTTGTTGGTGAGCGCCTTGATGTCCTTGATGATCGGGTTGGAAAGCGAGGTGACTTCCTTCACCCGGCCGACCCGTCTTGGCCCGGACTGCTGATAATCGTCGGTCATGCGGGCACCCAGCGGCTGAAGAGAGGTGGAAAGCGCGCGGCCCGGCGTCTTGCCGTCGAGTCCCGCCTCGCGGATGACGAGCTCGCCCGATTCCACCGCGCCACCGGCTCCACGCATCGTCTCGCGCATCAACTCATGAATGGAATAGAAGCTGGCGCGGATCGAATAGGCGGTCAGCACAAGGCCTATCGCCTTCGGTGATAGCAGCTCGCGGCAGATATCAAGCATCAGCGGCAGATGATCGAAAAGCTGCCAGACCTCGCCGTTCGGACCACGGCCGAATTTCGGCGGGTCGGTGAGGATGATGTCGTAGTGGTTGCCGCGACGCTCCTCGCGCAGGATGAACTTCATGGCATCCTCGCAGATCCAGCGGATCGGCGCCTTGTCGAGGCGGGCAAGCGTCTGGTTTTCGCGCGCCCAGCCGATCGCCTTCTTCGAGGCGTCCACATGGGTGACCTCGGCACCGGCGGCGGCCGCCACCAGCGAGGCGACGCCCGTGTAGCCGAACAGGTTGAGCACCTTCACCGGGCGTTTCGCTTCTTCGACGCGGTTCTTCATCCACTCCCAGTGGACGATCTGCTCGGGAAAAACGCCGACATGACGGAAGGACGTGAAGCGGCCGAGAAAATCGACGCCGAGCAGCGACAGCGGCCAGGTTTCGCCGAGCGCCTCCCTGGAGAACCGCCAGCGTCCCATGCCGTCCTCATCCGTATCGCCGGTGAAAAGCGCGTCCGCCTTTTCCCAGACATGGCCGGCCAGCGACGGCTGCCACAGCGCCTGGGCTTCCGGGCGGACGATACGGTAGGGACCGTATTGCTCCAGTTTCAGTGCGTTGCCGCTGTCGATCAGGTGAAAATCGCCGGCGCCGGAAGATTCCAGGATGACCGGTACGCGCTCCGGCGGCCGTTCGCCGCTGCGTGGCAAGAGCGCACGGGTTTCGACCGGAGTTGCGGCCGGGGCCGGTTTTACCGGCTTTTCCTGCGGCCGGGCGGTCTGCTTGACGGGTACTGATTTCGTGGCAGCGGCATGCCCTCGGGAGGGCCGATTGCCCGCCTCGTTCCGGGTCTTCTGTACCGGCCGCCTTTCCTTGTTCTTCAATGCGTTCATCCGCCTGGTTCTGATCTTGCGCAGCAGATAACATCTGACAGCCGTTCTTCAAAGCGGCTCGTACCGAAGAATCCTGCATCCATTCATACTGCCACACGATACGACATCCCGCAGGCTGTCCCTCCCTTTGTCCTACTTGGCAAAGGACCGGTACCTTGCAATAAGGCCTTAGAGACGGATTTTCGGAGGATCATTACATGGATATGGGCGGCGAAGAACGTATTGCGGCACCTCGCGAAGTGGTCTGGGCGGCGTTGAACGACCCGGAAATCCTCCGCCAGTGCATTCCCGGTTGCCAGACGCTGGAACAGAAGTCTCCGACCGAGCTTGCCGCGACAGTCAAGCTGAAGGTCGGCCCTGTTTCGGCGAGCTTTTCCGGCGAAGTGACCCTCTCCGACATCAACCCGCCGGAAAGCTACACGATATCAGGCGAAGGCAAGGGCGGCATCGCAGGTTTTGCCAAGGGTTCCGCGACCGTTTCACTCATCGAAGACGGCAGCGACACGCTGCTTCGCTACTCCACCAAAGCGCAGGTCGGCGGCAAGCTCGCGCAGCTCGGTTCCCGACTGATCGATTCGACCTCGCAGAAGCTCGCCGGCCAGTTTTTTGCGGACTTCAACAAGGCCGTGGTCGCCAAGGCCGCACAAGCCTAGTTCACTCGCCCAATTCACTTCGAAGGAAGTTGCGCAGAGCCCGGCCGTCCAGCGACGGCCGCCTTGTGCTCGTTCTGCCACCGGACCGCTTCACGCGCTTCGACGCGAGCCTGTTTGCGATGCTTGCCCTGGCTCCACCAGGTCACGAACGAGCCGATCAGCATCCCGACCAGCAAGGCCAGGAACAAGAACAGGAAGAAGGGCGCACTCACTGCCAGCATGCCGTCTTCCGGTCGGAAGGGATTGAGCGCCAAGGTCACCGTCTGCCGGTTCGCGACAGCGAGCACGATCAGCACGATGCCGAGCGGCACGAAAACCACGAGCGAGACGATCTTTTTGAACTTATCCATGGAAATCTCCGGCCCCAGACTGTCTGCTGTTTTACCAGCGTCTGTTGCAGAATAGGCGCGCTTTATGGGGTTTCAAGGGCGGCGGAAAGCCGCGCCGCAGGATCAATCGTCTTCGTCATCGAGGCCCGGGTTCAGGCGCTCGCGCAGTTCCTTGCCTGTTTTGAAGAAAGGAACCCATTTCTCCTCGACAAAAACGCTCTCGCCGGTGCGCGGATTGCGTCCGGACCGGGATGGCCGGTTCTTCACCGAAAATGCGCCGAAGCCTCGCAGTTCGACGCGATTTCCGCCTGCCAGGGCATCTGTGATCTCGTCGAGTACGGCATTGACGATGTTCTCGACGTCACGATGGTAGAGATGCGGATTGCGAGCTGCAACGATCTGCACCAGTTCTGACTTGATCACGGTTGCCCCCTGAAAAGTTTGGATTTTTAACCGCGCCCAACCTGCCAAACGGAGACAAGACCGTCAAGAAACAACTTGTCTGTGCCGAAGGTGCGGAGGGCGTCCGGAGTGAGTATCTGGCCGAACCCGGAGAGCCTGAAGATCTCGCTGACGGCGCTCGCGAACCAGAAGGACGAAGAGGAATTGCGCTCCTTCCAATCGACGACCGGCAGGTCCTTCGAGACGCCGCGCGATTCCAGGTAGTCGCGGATGTCCTCCTCGCCGCCGAGTTTATCGACCAGCTTGACGTTGAGCGCCTGGCGGCCGGTGAAGATCGTGCCGTCCGCGAGCTTCAGCACCTCGTCGCGCGGCAGCTTGCGGCGGTCGGCAACGAGATCGACGAACCAGGCGTAGCTGTCCATCACCATGTTGCGGATCATCGTCTTGGCTTCCTCGCTCGCAGGATGGAAGGGCGACGGTTCGGCCTTCAGCGGCGCCGACTTGATCTCTTCCAGCGAGATGCCGATCTTCTTCATCACTTCGTCGATCTGCGGATATTGGAAGATCACTCCGATCGAGCCGGTGATCGAGCTTTCGCCTGCCACGATCTGGTCGCCGGCGGTGGCGATCATATATCCGGCGGACGCCGCCAGCGTACGTACGTCCGAAACGACCGGCTTCTTTTCGGAAACCTTACGAATTGCCTTGAAGATGCGCTCTCCGCCATAGGTCGTACCGCCGGGCGACGATATCGAGACGATCAGCGCCTTGGCCTGGCTGCTTTTGGCGATCCTGTCGAGGCGCTCCAGCAATTCCTTGTCGTCGGTGATCATGCCGGAGATTTCGACACGGGCGACGTGGGGCACGGCAGACCCGGCGCTCTCGCCGGCAACGACGCGGTAAAGCGCAAATCCTATACCGACAAGAAAAACCAGTGCGACGACCCGCCAGAAACTCAGCTTGCGGCGCAGGGAACGCCGGTCCGCGATTGCCATTTGATCCATGAAATTCCCCTTCGAGATGCGCAGCCGTTGCTAAATAGGCTCTCTAGCGCGTTTTGCAGCGGCCCACATCACGTTTTTATGTTGTCCGTTATTGTTTGTTGATGAATAAAAACCATATTGGCGGGCAAAGCAAAGTTCCTGCCTGTCTCATCGGCATTGCCGAGACGAGGACGGCGGGGGCTAATAAGGAACTATCCGGCACTCATGCTGCAGCATATTCGAAAAACGGCAGGCTTTGCGGCTGCCCTGGAACCGCGTGCGGATGCCTATCAGGCAGCGCTTGCGCATTCCGCGCTCGTGCGCAAGCTCAAGATATTTCTGCCGATCCTGGCTGGCGTGATTTCGGCCGCCTTCATCGGCGTGTCGATCATCCGCGCCTATCTGCCTGAGAACCTTTCAATCGAGAACGCCCGCATCGAAAACGGCAAGATCGTCATGGAACGGCCGGCGATCTCGGGCCGTAACAAGGACGGCATCAGCTACTCGATGACCGCCAACCGCGCGCTGCAAGATATCCAGAATTCGAATATGATCACGCTCGAGGACGTCAAGGCTGCCGTGCCGGTCAATGACGACGTGATCGCGCGGGTGACCGCGACCGCCGCCGACTTCGATCGCGGCACCGACATGCTCGATCTCAACTCGCCGTTCGACGTCAATCTGAGCAACGGTATCACCGCCCGTTTCAAGTCCGCTCATCTCGATATCAACGCAGGTGTGATGAATTCACCCGAGCATGTCGATATCTCCATGAAAGAAGGCTCTATTGTTGCAGAGTCTTTAAAGATAACGGATAAGGGACACACCATTACCTTCAAGGGCCAGGTTCGCCTCCATCTCGACCCAGCCACCATCCGCAACCAAGGCAAGTAGAGCCCGGCCGTCATGATCCATCGCCGCCTTCATATACGCAATACCGCAGTTCTGATCGCGGCAGGGGTAATCTCCTGTCTGGCAGCGACCGCGCAAGCTCAGACAACCACCAGTCAGATGGAAGGCCTCAAGCTTTCCGGCGACCAGCCGATCCAGATCCAGAGCGACCACTCGAGATCAAGGAGCAGGAAAAGAAGGCTTTCTTCACCGGCAACGTCCAGGTCGTGCAGGGCACGACGACGATGAAGGCCGGCAAGATGACGGTCCTCTATACCGGCGAAGGCTCATCGGTCACCTCGGGCAACGCCAATATCGACAAGATCTTCCTCGACGACACGGTGTTCCTGACCTCGGGTACGCAGCAGGCGACCGCCGAAAAGGGCGAGTTCGACATGGCATCCCAGACCTTCGTACTTTCGGGCAAGCAGGTCGTGCTTTCCGAAGGTCCCAACGTCTTCAAGGGTTGCAAGCTCACCGTGCTGATGGAAACCGGCCAGGCCAAGCTCGATGCCTGCGGCGGGCGTGTCGAGATCCTGCTCGATCCGAAATCCCGGCCGAAGCAATAATAGACATTTGACGTGAAAATACCGTTTCTCTCCAGTCTGTCGGCAAAGAAGCCGTCCGCGCCCGAACCCTTCGTCGTACGTGATAAAGCGCGCTACGAGGGTACGCTGGTCGCGCACGGGCTTTCGAAAACCTACGATACGCGCCGCGTCGTCAACGGCGTGTCGCTGGTCGTGCGCCGTGGCGAAGCTGTCGGGCTGCTCGGGCCGAACGGTGCGGGCAAGACGACCTGTTTCTACATGATCACCGGCCTGGTGCCGGTGGATGAAGGCATGATCGCGATCAACGGCAACGAAGTCACCCATATGCCGATGTATCGCCGCGCCCGCCTGGGCGTGGGCTATCTGCCGCAGGAAGCCTCGATCTTCCGTGGCCTGACCGTCGAGGAAAATATTCGCGCGGTGCTGGAAGTGCACGAGCCCGACCGGGACAAGCGGGAAAGCAAGCTCGACGAGCTCCTGGAGGAGTTCCATATCAGCCAGCTCCGGAAATCAGCGGCTGTGGCGCTTTCCGGCGGCGAGCGCCGGCGCCTTGAAATTGCCCGGGCACTGGCGACAGACCCTGCCTTCATGCTGCTCGACGAACCTTTTGCCGGCGTCGATCCTATTTCGGTTTCCGACATCCAGAACCTCGTGCGCCACTTGACGGCACGCGGGATCGGCGTTCTGATAACGGACCACAACGTCCGCGAGACGCTGGGCCTCATTGACCGGGCCTATATCATCCACGCGGGCGAAGTACTGACGCATGGCCGGGCAGACGATATCGTCAACAACCCGGATGTTCGCCGTCTCTATCTCGGCGACAAGTTCAGCCTCTGAACGCTGCACCGATCGTTGCAGGGCGGGCAGAGAAATTTACTTTCCCGCACTGCGGCGCTTGACCAAATCCCTCAAAAAGCAATTCTTGTGCCAGATGCAAATTTGGCCTCGTGGGGGCTCGTCCGACGGCGAGCGTCCACCACTCCATGACCGGGTGGTTCAAGGGGATTGCAGGGGAGTTTCGCGTCCGCCATGGGTTTATCCGCCAATCTTTTCCTACGCCAAACCCAATCGCTGGTGATGACGCCACAGCTGATGCAATCCATTCAGCTGTTGCAGATGACGCATTTCGAACTCAACCAGTTCATCGCCCAGGAAGTCGAAAAGAACCCGCTGCTCGAAATTACATCAAGCGGCAGCGAAAACGACGCCGAAACAGGCTTTGATGCCGCCGACGACTTTGCCCCGACCGAAGACCGCGAGACTTCGGCAGCAGCCGAGGTCGATAGCGACTGGTATGAAGGCTCCTCTTCCATCAGTGCGGAAAGGCTCGGCGAGGGCCTGGATACGGGCTTCGAGAACGTCTTTCCCGACGACGGGCCGGCGCGCCGCGCCGATGCGCCGGAGTTGCTCAGCCAATGGAAATCCATGCCGGGCGGAGAGTCCGGCGAAGACTACGACCTGGATGATTTCGTTGCCGGCCAGGTGACGCTGCGCGATCACCTGAACCAGCAGATCCCTTTCCTGGTTACCGACACGGCCAGCCGACTGATTGCCCAACATCTCGTCGATCAACTCGACGAGGCGGGTTACATGCTGGGTGACCTGGAAGAAATAGCCGTGCATCTGGGCGGAAGCGCCGAGACTGTGGAGGCCGTTCTGCGATCGCTGCAGACGCTCGATCCGCCGGGGTTTTCGCCCGTTCGCTCAGCGAATGTCTGGCGATCCAGCTTCGGCAGAAGGATCGGCTCGACCCGGCCATGGATGCGCTGATCCGGAATCTGGAACTGCTCGGCAAGCGCGACTTCGCCTCGCTCCGGAAAATCTGCGGCGTGGACGACGAAGACCTGATTGACATGCTTGCGGAAATCCGCGGCCTCAACCCGAAACCCGGCGCCGGTTTCGAACGGGGCATATCGGAGACGATTTCCCCGGATATCGTCGTGCGTGCAGCGCCGGACGGCAGCTGGATGGTCGAGCTCAATCCGGACACCCTGCCCCGCGTTCTGGTGAACCACAGCTATTTCCAGACAGTGTCCAGCCACTGCCCGAAAAACGGAGACGACCATAACTTCCTCTCCGAATGCATGCAGAACGCCAACTGGCTGACGCGCAGCCTCGACCAGCGGGCGAAGACAATCATGAAGGTGGCGACCGAAATCGTCCGCCAGCAGGATGCCTTCCTGATGCACGGCGTCGATCACCTGCGGCCTCTCAACCTCAAGACTGTTGCCGAAGCGATCAAAATGCATGAATCGACCGTCAGCCGGGTCACCTCCAACAAATACATGCTGACGCCACGGGGCCTGTTCGAACTGAAATATTTCTTCACGGTATCGATCGGCTCGGCGGAAGAAGGCGGGGACAGCCATTCGGCGGAGGCTGTGCGCCATCGGATTCGCCTGCTGATCGCCCAGGAAACGCCGGATGCGGTGCTCTCCGACGACGATATCGTGATCAGCCTGAAACGCGGCGGAGTCGAACTGGCGCGCCGGACGGTTGCGAAATACCGGGAGGCGATGAACATCCCTTCCTCCGTCCAGCGTCGTCGCGAAAAGCGTGCCATCGCCGGGGTCGCAGCCTACTGATAACCGGCTGAAACACCCGGTTTCCACAGGCCTACGTAGAAATCCCGAGGCCCGCTACCGTTGACATTTAGAATCTCGAGCGATAGAAGCCCGCCGCAACTGCACGGGACATGGCACGAAAACGTACCCCATCATCCAGACAGGCACCGCTTGCAGCATTTTAGCCCAGTCGCACGCGAACGGCTTGGATGAGGGGACGGCTTGGCGTAGACTGGAACACGCAAGTCACGACAAGAAGGAAGAACTCCATGAGTGTGCGTGTATCCGGTAAGCATATGGAAATTGGCGATTCGTTCCGTCAAAGGATCGAGGACCAAATCGGAGAAGCGGTTACAAAATACTTCGACGGAGGCTATTCGGGCCAAGTCATCGTGGAAAAGGCTGGTTCGCGCTTTTCTGCCGACTGCAAGGTGCATCTCGATACCGGGATCGTCCTGCATGCGGCCGGCGAGGCGAATGATCCACAGATCAGTTTCGACGCCGCGGCACAGCGGATAGAAAAACGTCTGCGCCGCTACAAGCGGCGGCTCAAGGATCATCATGCCGGCAACCATGTGAATGGTTATGCGGAAGTTGCCTACACTGTTATGGACAGCGTACCGGATGAAGGGGATGAAGTGCCCGAGGATTTCGCGCCGACTATCGTCGCGGAAAGCTCGAAGCAGTTGAAGACGATGACGGTCGCAAGCGCCGTCATGGCACTTGATATGACAGACGAGCCTGTTCTCCTGTTCCGCAGCCCCGGCAAGGAACATCTGAACATTGTGTACCGCCGCACTGACGGCAATATTGGCTGGATCGATTCCACCAATATCAAGAACTAAAACTTGGGGAGAGCGTCGGAAACGGCGCTCCCCTTCGCCTAGGGCACAAGCTCTTGCGGCACGAAGGATGACGAGAAATGGCATTGGCAGATTTGCTGCAGCAAGATGCGATTATTCCTGCCCTGAAGGTAAATTCCAAAAAGCAGCTATTGCAGGAGCTGGCAGCCAAGGCTTCCAAGCTGACAGGCGTGGGCGAACGAGAAATCTTCGACATCATCCTGCAGCGCGAGCGGCTCGGCTCCACCGGCGTCGGTCACGGCATTGCCATTCCGCACGGCAAGTTGAGCAGTATTTCCTCCATCAAGGGCATTTTCGCGCGCCTTGAAGCACCGGTCGATTTCGAAGCGCTCGATGACGAGCCGGTCGATCTGGTATTCCTGCTGCTCGCGCCCGAAGGGGCCGGCGCCGACCATTTGAAGGCCCTGTCGCGCATCGCCCGAGTGCTGAGAGACCAGGATCTTGTCGCCAAGCTGCGCAAGACCGATTCCGCTTCGGCAATCTATGCCTTCCTCAACGAGGAGCAGGCAAACCACGCCGCCTGACGGCACATACATTTCGTGGGGACGAAACGAACCGCGCGGCCGCTGATAAAGCGCCGCGCGGTTTTGTTTTCAGCCGTTGTCCCGCAACGGGCGCAAGCAAAAGGCGGGCTGACACCCACCTTTCAAAGGTCTCAGCCGTTATTCCCGCCGGCGGCTTCTGCGGAGGCTTCCGCCTTCGGACCGCCCTTGGCGACACCGACCATGGCGGGGCGCAGGACGCGTTCGCCGATCGTGAAGCCGGCCTGGACGACCTGAACGACGGTATTGTTCGGGACGGCAGGGTTCGGGATTTCGAACATGGCCTGGTGGAAGTTCGGGTCGAACTTCTGACCTTCGGCATCGATCTTCTTCACGCCGTGACGTTCCAGCGCCGAGAGCATGGAGCGCTCGGTCATCTCCACACCCTCCAGAAGCGTGGTCAGAGAGGCATCGGCTGCAGCGCGCATTTCAGTCGGCACGGCATCCAGCGCCCGGCGCAGGTTGTCCGAAACGGCCAGCATGTCGCGGGCGAAGCCGGCAGCAGCATAGGACTTCGCGTCCTTGATTTCGCGTTCGGTACGGCGGCGGAGGTTATCCATCTCGGCAGCAAGCCGCAGGAAGCGGTCGCGCAGCTCGTTGTTCTCGGCCTTCAGCAATTCCAGCGGATCCGGTTCGGCGACGGGCGCCTCGGCATTCTTCTGGGTTGCCGCGTCATCAAGAGCAGATGCGACAGCTTCCACCGTGTTTTCCGCGGCAGCTGCGTCAGGTCCGTTCTTGTTGGTTTCGTCGGTCATGACGGTCTCCGGTTATTCTTGGCTTGGATTTAAGGGCTTCGATTTGTGCCCGATATCGAGGTTAAAGGTGAAAAAATCAAGGCTTGCCGGGAAACTTGGGGCCGCGTCGTCGCGAATTCAGCGCGATAGCCTTGCGAGGAGCCTGGGCGGTGTAATCCACCATCGGCACGATGCGGGAATAGTTGAGCCGCGTCGGGCCTATGACGCCGACGGCACCGACGATCCGGTCCTCGCCATCCCGATAGGGCGCCACGATGAGCGAGGAACCCGAGAGGGAAAACAGCTTGTTCTCCGAGCCTATGAAGATCCGGACGCCAGGCCCCTTTTCTGCGAGATCGAGGATCTCGATCAGGCTGTCCTTCTTTTCGAGATCATCGAAAAGAAGCCGGAGGCGATCGAGATCGGCGACATCCGCCAGACCTTCAAGCAGATTGGCGCGTCCCCGGACGATGAGCCTGGGTCGGCTTGCCTTCCTCGCTATCGCCAGACCAGACCGCGAGACCGCGCTCCACCAATTCCTGCGAGAGCACATAAAGCTCGCCCTGGACCTGATCCTTGAGCGTTTTCAGCTGGCCGCGCAGCTCCGGCAGCGTCTGGCCGCTGAGATGCGCATTGAGGAAATTCGCCGCCTCGGTCAGCTGCGACGACGTCACGCCGGCCGGGAGCTCGATGACGCGGTTTTCCACCTGGTTGTGATCGCCGACCAGCACCGCGAGCGCCTTGGTGGGCTCCAGCCGGATGAACTCGACATGCTTGAGGACCGGGTCGCTCTTGGTGGTGATGACGATCCCGGCGCCGCGGGAGACGCCGGAGAGCATGCGGCTTGCCTCCGCCATCAGGCTTTCCATCGGCTGATCGCGATCTGCGGGCCTGATCTGCCGGTCGATATTAGCGCGCTCGTCGGCGGACAGGTCTCCGACCTGCATGAAGGCATCGACGAAAAACGCAGCCCCGACTGGGTCGGAAGGCGGCCGGCGCTGATATGCGGGGAATAGATGAGGCCGAGCTCCTCGAGATCGCTCATCACATTGCGCACGGAAGCCGGCGACAGCGATATGGGCAGCAGGCGGGAAAGATTGCGCGAGCCGAGCGGCTCACCTGTTTCCAGATAGCTTTCCACGATGCGGCGAAAAATTTCGCGCGAACGGTCGTCGAGCACAGAGCCGCTGTCTCTACCCGTCGATGCCGGAAATCCCATCTAGACCTTCACCGTTCCGTTGATCATTCAACAAAATATAGTCATTCCCTGCCGCTTAGCCAAAGAGAAAATCACCTTAACCGCAACCAATCACCGGCAAACCCGCCGGCCTTTTTCTTTGCAAAAGCTTTACCGGGGCCGTAGAAGGCGGAAACAGAAATCCAGGGAGCGAAACATGCGGCCTTCAGGCAGACAGTTGAACCAGATGCGCAAGGTCTCATTCGAGCGCAATTTCTCCAAACACGCGGAAGGCTCCTGCCTGGTGAAGTTCGGCGATACGCATGTGCTGTGCACCGCGAGCCTGGAGGAAAAGACGCCGCCATGGCTGCGCAACAGCGGCAAGGGTTGGGTGACGGCAGAATACGGCATGCTGCCGCGAGCTACGGGCGACCGCATGAAGCGCGAGGCAGCTTCCGGCAAGCAGGGCGGCCGCACCCAGGAAATCCAGCGCCTGATCGGCCGCTCCCTGCGAGCCGTCATCGATCTCGAAGCGCTCGGCGAAAAGCAGATCACCATCGACTGCGACGTCATCCAGGCCGATGGCGGCACGCGCACAGCTTCGATCACCGGTGGCTGGATCGCGCTCTACGACTGTTTGAAATGGATGGAAGCGCGCTCGATGATCAAGGTCGAGAAGGTGCTGAAGGATCACGTCGCAGCGATCTCCTGCGGCATCTTTGCCAACCAGCCGGTGATCGACCTCGATTATATCGAGGATTCGGCTGCCGAGACGGACGCCAATTTCGTCATGACGGGCTCTGGCGGCATCGTCGAGGTGCAGGGCACGGCAGAGGGCAAGCCGTTCAGCCAGGAGGAATTCCTGAAGCTGCTGGCGCTCGCCCAGGACGGTACGCAGGAGCCTGGTGGCGATGCAGAAGCAGGCGATTGCCTGAAACCAGCGGAAAGGAGTGCGGCGTGATCGAAGGCATTCTCGAAACTGCGCTCTATACCGACGATCTCGATGCCGCCGAAACTTTTACGGCGGCATTCTCGGCCTTGAAAAGGTTCTCCGCGCCGGCAATCGGCATGTGTTCTTCCGCTGCGGGCCTGGCATCCTGCTGATCTTCAATCCGGCTGAGACGGTAAAACCGCCTTCTGCAGGCGCATTGCCGGTGCCGCCTCATGGCACGGCCGGACCCGGGCACATCTGCTTTCGCATGACGGCCGAGGCGATTGACTTGATCAGGGAAAAGCTCAACAAGGCAGGTATTGCCATCGAAAGCGATTTCCGCTGGCCGAACGGTGCCCGCTCAATCTATTTCCGCGATCCGGCCGGCAACAGCCTGGAATGCGCAGAGCCGAGGCTCTGGGATCTCGAATAGGAAATGTCATGCGCAAGCTCGATACCAAGACCATCGTCGTTGCCAGCCACAACGCCGGGAAGATCCGCGAGATCGCTGAGCTGATCGGCCCCTTCGGCTTCTCGGCCAAATCCGCGGCCGAATTGAAATTCGAAGAGCCCGACGAGACGGGCACGACATTCGAGGAAAATGCCGCGATCAAGGCGCTCGCATCCGCCAAGGCCTCCGGCCTGCCGGCGCTGTCGGACGATTCCGGCATCGTCATCGACGCCCTTGACGGTGCACCGGGCGTTTATACCGCCAATTGGGCCGAGCGCGAGGACGGCAGCCGCGACTTTCCGATGGCGATGGAAAAGGTCGAGAAGGCGCTGGAAGAGCGCGGTGCGACGAAGCCGGAACAGCGTGGCTGCCGCTTTGTGAGCGTACTCTGCCTCGCCTGGCCCGACGGCCACACAGAAATGTTCCGTGGCGAGGTGGAAGGCACCGTGGTGTGGCCGCCACGCGGCAGCCAGGGTTTTGGTTATGACCCTTTCTTCCAACCTGAGGGCTATGATATTACGTTCGGCGAAATGAGCAATGATCAGAAACATGGCTGGAAACCCGGCGAGCCGGAAGCGCTTTCGCACCGCGCCCGCGCCTTCAAGCGTTTCGTCGAAACCTGCCTGGAGGCTTGAGGCGCTTTGAATTCGGCCCCTCCTCTTCTGCGCGATACCCTTCTGCCTGATACGGGCGAGCCGGGCTTTGGCGTCTATGTGCATTGGCCGTTCTGCGCGGCCAAGTGCCCCTATTGCGACTTCAACAGCCATGTGCGCCACCAGCCTGTGGACCAGCCGCGCTTCACCGCCGCCTTCCTCAAGGAAATGGAAGTGATGCGGCGCATGAGCGGACCGAAAACCGTCACCAGCATATTTCTCGGCGGCGGCACGCCCTCGCTGATGGACCCCGCGACGGTCTCGGCAATCCTGGACGGTATCGCAAAGCACTGGCATGTGCCTGACGGTATCGAAATCACCATGGAGGCCAATCCCTCCAGCGTCGAGGCGACACGCTTTCGCGGATATCGCGCCGCGGGCGTCAACCGCGTTTCACTCGGCGTGCAGGCGCTCAACGATCAGGACCTCAAGTTTCTCGGGCGGCTGCATGACGTTGCCGATGCCCTGAAAGCGATCAGGCTGGCGCGGGATATCTTCCCGCGCATGTCCTTCGATCTCATTTATGCACGGCCGAAACAAACGGTCGAGGCCTGGGAAGCGGAGCTGAAGGAAGCGGTTTCCTACGCGGTCGATCATCTGTCGCTCTATCAGCTCACCATCGAGGAGGGCACGCCCTTCTATGGCCTGCATAAGGCGGGCAAGCTGATCGTGCCGGATGACGACCAGTCGGCTGCACTCTACGAGGCGACACAGCAGATTACCGAGGGGTTCGGCATGCCGGCCTACGAGGTTTCCAATCATGCCCGGCCGGGCGCGGAAAGCCGCCACAACCTGACTTACTGGCGCTACGGCGACTATGCGGGGATCGGTCCTGGCGCCCACGGCCGCCTGACGCGCGGCAGAAGCAAGATCGCGACCTCCACCGAGCGGCGTCCGGAAACCTGGCTGGAACAGGTGGAGCGTGTCGGCCACGGCATGCTGGACGAGGAAATCCTCGGCTACGAGGAACAGGCCGACGAATTGCTGCTGATGGGCCTGCGCCTGCGGGAAGGCGTCGATCTGGCCCGCTGGCAACAGCTTTCCGGCCGCGACCCGGATCCGATCCGCGAGGAACGGCTGCTCGAACATGGCTTCATCGAACGGCTCGGTAATTCGCGGCTACGCTGCACGCCGTCCGGCATGCTGATCCTGGACGCCGTGGTGGCCGATCTCGCCTGCTGAGGGCGGCCTCATGCCTTTGCCGCCAGGACATGCAGCCAGTCGGTCGGCTTTCTGTCGTAACCGCTGCCTTGCTCCTCATCTATATCGACGGAAGCCCAGGTGAAAGCCCCGTAAGCGGCGCTTAGCCAGGCGCGCGACGGATAATTATAATAGCGGCCGAGACCGTCATGGCCTTCCGCCTCTCCGGCTTTGAAGCTCGCGTAGAAGAGGCCGCCGGGGCGCAAGGCCGCGTGAATACGGCCGAGAATGCCGCCGAGCTCCGCCCGCGGCGCATGCAGCAGGCACGCATTCGCCCAAACGCCGTCGAAAACCGAGACCGCGTCGATATCCCCGAAACGGAGCACCCCGACGGGGCGGCCCAGATATTTCGAGGCCTCATCCGCCATTTCGGGCGTGCCGTCGGTCGGGGTGACGTCGAAACCTCGGGCGATCATGACGGCGCTGTCCCGTCCGCTGCCGCAGCCGAGTTCGAGGATCGCAGCGCCGGGCGCGAGTTTTGACAGGAAGATATCGAGGCGGCGTATGCTCGGGGCGGAACTCGCCGCGTAAGTCGCCGCGTTTTCGTTATAAAATCCGGCCGTCGGATCCTTCTTCTCGATGGCCATTCGCAATCCTCAACGCTGCGACATCAGCAGCTTGGTGCCGAAACCGACGAAAACCATGCCGACGCCGAGGTCGATCCTCTTTTTGGCCTTGAGATAGGCAGCGGCCACGGTTCGATGGGTGATCAGCGCGATCAGGAAGGTATAGTAGATCGTCGAAACGGTGACCATGACGGCAATCGCCGCCAGGCCATACAGGAACGGCGTACCGACCGGCATGGTGGCGGCGAAAAGACTGGCCACGAAGAGTGCTGATTTCGGGTTGGCGAGATTGGTCGCGAGCCCCATGCGATAGGCGGTCTTGAGCGGCACCTCGACCCGGACAGCAACGATATCAGTAGCCTGCCGCGACTTGCGCGCATCCAGAAATATCTTCAACCCAAGCCAGACGAGATAAAGCCCCCGACGATCTTGAGCGCCACATAGGCGAAGGGAGCCGCCTGGAAGAGGACATTGATCCCCAGCCAGCCCGCAAGGCCCCAGCAGAATGTGCCGGTAATGGTCCCCATCGCCGCCAGGATCGGCACGCGCCGCGGGGCGGTGAGCGCGTAACGCATGACCAGAAGCGTATTGGGCCCTGGCGTTATGCACGCCACGGCCCAGATTGTTGCGACAGAAAGCAGAAACATGGATGTTAAGCGTTGTTCTCGTTGATCAGCCGTTTCAGCAATTCTACCTCGTGGCTGAGCTTCGTGTCACCCGAAATCAATTCCTCGATCTTGCGGACAGCATGCAGGACGGTCGTGTGGTCCCTGCCGCCGAAACGACGCCCGATTTCCGGGAAAGAACGCGGCGTCAGCGTCTTCGACAGATACATGGCGATCTGCCGCGGCTTGACGATGACCCGGGTGCGGCGGTTCGAGACCAGTTCCTGGCGCGATACATTATAATGACGCGCCACGATGCGCTGGATGTCCTCGATACGGACGCGCTTGGCCTCGCCTGCACCCACGAGATGGGCCAGCAGTTCATCGACGCGCTCGATCGAGAGCGAAGGCTCGAAGGAGCGGCGGAACAGAAGCTGATTGAACGCGCCTTCCAGCTCACGACCGCTTGCGGTCACATTGCGAGCCACGTGGCTGAGGATTTCCGCCGGGATGTCGAGCGAGGGATCGTCGTGCCGGGCCGTTGCCAAGCGGCCCTTGATCATTTCAAGACGCATTTCATAATCCGGTGCCTCGACTTCGATCGCCACCCCGCCCTGCAGACGCGAACGGACGCGCGGATCGAGCGATTCCAGCTCCCAAGGCGCTCTGTCGGCAGCGACCACCACCTGCTTGGCGCTGTCGAGCAGCATGTTGAGGAGATGGCAGAACTCGTTCTGGATCATCTTGCCCTGCAGGAACTGCATGTCGTCGATGATCAGCAGATCGATATTGCGCAGCGAGTCCTTGAGCGTCAGCGCGTCGTTGTCGCGGATCGCGGTGGCAAAACGCCACATGAAATATTCCGCCGTGAGATAGACGACGCGCGGCATCCGCTCGCTGCCGACGGCCGCATTGGCGATCGCCTGCAGAAGATGCGTCTTGCCGAGGCCGACGCCCGAATGAATGAAGAGCGGATTGAAACGAACCGCGCTGGCGCCGGCTTCGGCGATCGTCTTGGCGGCAGCAAGCGCTACCCGGTTCGACGGGCCTTCCACGAAGGTTTCGAAGGTGAAGCGGCTGTCGAGCGGTGAGCCGAACAACGGGCCCGGAACCTGGGAAGAACGCGCAGGAGACGTCGGCGGTGACGGAAAATTGGCGATCTTGCCGATTTCGCGGGGCCCCTGGGAACGCGGAAACGAGGCAACAACGACAGGTTCGGCTGGAAGAGAGCGCTCTTCTCCCGCCACAGGCGCCTTGGTGCTGCGGCCTGCGCTGCGCACCAGGATTTCGACCTTCAGGATTTCCGCGTCTTCCGCCTGAAATATGGTGGTGATGAGATCGAGGTAACGGTTGTTGATCCAGGATTTCAGAAAAGTCGTCGGCACCGTCAGCCGAACAACACTCTTTGAGACGGAATGCAGCTTCAAACGTCCGAACCAGCTTGCATAAACATCCTGGCCGACCTGTGCTTTCAGACGCGCACTAAACCGCTCGAAAAGAGCATTATGCTTCATTTCAGTCGTTTCCCCTGCCGCCTGGGAGCAACTTGGATCAAATGCCTGCCGCGCGTGGTCCCCATTACCTGCACGGGCTGAGATAGTATTCATATGCATAATTCGCCGCCTTCCAAATCTCGCAGCCTGGCGGTTCTTGTTAACGCCGCCAGAGCAAACTTCGTTTCAAGGCATAGCAAACCATTCCCAATCATTGAGAACCGTCGCCGCCCGTCCCCTTTTTAAAACTCTCTCTCGTCCTCGCAGCCGATCAAAAGTTTCGCCCAGCCCGCCTCGTAAACGGTCTGCGCTTGCAGGAGCCACCCTACATATTACGAACGCCCTCATCCTCGTCATGAGTCGTCCGAACCTCTTCCACCTCCTCCATCCGATACCGGACTGGATCGCGTTGACAAAAACCGACTGTTTCCGGAAATGCCAATTTCCGGGCCACAACCGATGGTTATCAGGAAAACGGGCGAGTTGATCCCGTTGCAAAGAGCAAAAAGTCTGCTCGCCGTCCTACACGTGACGGTTACCGGCAGCCCTTTGAAGTAATCCCCGCGCCCCTTGCTGAAGGCCATTTAGGCAGGATCAAATGCCAAGATCAATGATGAATTTTACGCAAAATTAAGAGCCGGGCGTTGACTCCGCGAGCGTGATTTGAATGTCACAGAGGCATTCATGGAGAATCGCTGTTGAATCAATGGGATTCAAAATTGACATACATTCCGAGCGATTGTTCACAGAAAAAATAAAAATGTTCTTGACTCGATCTGGGGGCATTTGGCCATCGCCAAAGTCACCCATAGACTCATAGACCTCCAGCAAGTCTTTGATTTTCATGATAATTTTCTGTCACGCCGGTGACACGAAATTGTTAATGAGCCGGATAAATATAAGGAGGCCTGAGAGAATCACAAAAAGCCCGGTCGGGAGGACCAGGCTTCATTATGATACAGTTTGTGAAATTATCAGGCCGAAAGGGCCTTCACGCGTGCAGCAAGACGGGACACTTTACGTGATGCCGTGTTGCTGTGGAGCACGCCCTTGGAAGCGGCGCGCTGGATCTCCGGCTGGGCAGCCTTGAGAGCTTCGGCAGCAACGGCCACATCGCCCGTAGCGATGGCTTCCTCGACCTTACGGATGAAGCCACGAACGCGCGAGCGGCGGGACTTGTTGACTGCGGTACGGCGTGCGATCTTGCGGGTCGCCTTTTTCGCCGAAGTTGTATTGGCCATTTCATGCCTCTCTACGAATTCGAACCAAACTCCGCCGTTGCCGCGCCGGTCCTTGCGACCATCAATCCAGCAATTCGGGAGCAATAGAGGAAGCCGTGATCAGGCTTTCCCAACTGTGGGCGGGCATATAACCGGAATACCCGCCCCAGTCAACGCGCATTTTGGGAGATGACCCGCCCCTTTTGCGATCTAGCGGTTCGAGAACTGCGCTTTTCGCTTTTCCACGAAGGCCGCCATGCCTTCCTTCTGGTCGATGGTCGCAAACAGCGAATGGAAGAGCCGGCGTTCGAAACGCAGGCCTTCGGCGAGCGTGCCCTCGAAGGAACGGCTCACTGCCTCCTTGGCCATCAGCACCGCAGCGCGTGGGAAGGAGGCGATCTTCGCCGCCGCCTCGACCGCCTCGTCGATCAGCTTATCCGGCGAAACGATGCGCGACACGAGCCCTGCCCGCTCCGCTTCCGCCACATCCATCATCCGGCCGGTCATGACCATGTCCATCGCCTTCGCCTTGCCGACAGCGCGCGTCAGCCGCTGCGAGCCGCCCATGCCCGGAATGACGCCGAGCGTGATCTCCGGCTGGCCGAACTTGGCTGTTTCCGAGGCGATGATGAAATCACACATCATGGCAAGCTCGCAGCCGCCGCCAAGCGCGAAACCGGAGACGGCAGCGATCATCGGCTTGCGGGTCGTGGCGATCGCCTCCCAGCCCGAAATGAAGTCGTTGACATAGGCCTCGACGAAATCGATGCCCTGCATTTCCTTGATGTCGGCGCCGGCGGCAAAGCCTTTTCCGAGCCGGTCAGAACGATCGCACCGATCGCCTCGTCCTTGCCGAATGCGGAAAGCGCCTGCGTCAGTTCAACCATGACGGTCGAATTGAGCGCGTTCAGCGCCTTGGGACGATTGAGGGTGATGAGCGCAACGGCGCCCCGGGTTTCGGTCAGCAGGGTTTCGTAGCTCATCCGGTGTCTCCTCTATGCTTCCGGCAGCGGTTATGGCAGCAGGTTATTTCTGACAGACCGGGCAATAGAATGTGGAACGCCCCGCCTGGGTGATGCGCGCGACGGTACCGCCGCAGCCGGGCGTGCGGCAAGCCTCGTCTTCCCGGTCGTAGACGGAGAAAGAGTGCTGGAAATAACCGAGCGAGCCATCCGTCTGGATATGGTCCCGGAGAGACGAGCCTCCGGCAGCGATCGCATCGGCGATGACGTCCCGGATCGACTGATTGAGAAGGACGAGGCTCCTTGTTCGGCCTGCCGGTCTTCGTCACGACGCTGCCGGCGGCGCGTTTCGGCGAAAGATGCGAGCGCCACAGCGCCTCACAGACATAGATATTGCCGAGGCCGGCAATCACCGTCTGGTCGAGGAGCGCACCCTTGAGCGGCTGGCTCTTGCCCGCCAGCCTGCCCGCCAGGTAATCGGCATCGAGCGAATTGCCGGTCGGCTCCGGTCCGAGTTCGGCGAAAGCCGGATAAAGATCCAACTCGCTGCGCTTCCACAACTGCATGAAGCCGAACCGGCGCGGGTCATTATAGATGACGCGCAGAGCCCCTTCGTCGCGCTTCAGATGGAAGACCACGTGATCGTGCTTCTGGTCCTTCGAACGCGGATGATGAAACTCACCGAGGGTTTCATTCTCTATCCGAAACGATCCCGACATGCCGAGATGGCTGATCACGGTGAGATCGTCTTCCAGATCGATCAGCAGGTATTTGGCGCGCCGGCCGAGAGAGACGATGCGGCGCTCGCGGACTGCTGCGGCAAAATTCTCCGGCAGCGGAAAGCGCAGGTCCGGACGATTGAGTTCCAGCTTTGCGATCACGGCGCCTTCCATTGCCGGGGCGAGACCGCGCCGGACGGTTTCCACCTCTGGCAATTCGGGCATGATTGACTAACTTCCTGTTTCATCGATACCGCGCCTGGTCTATAGACCGGACCGGATGTCGCACCCATGTTAAGACACGCGCCACAGATAGCGTGGGATGCACGACTTCGCTATGGTCCCCGACCAGAAGAGAGACGTTAGGAGTTCACCGATGACCGAAGCCCGTACCAGCGCCGATGGCGGGATGGAAACGTCCTATGGCTTCCGCAAGGTCGCGGATGGCGAGAAGCAGGGGCTCGTCAACGACGTCTTCCATAAGGTCGCCAAGCGCTACGACGTGATGAACGACGTGATGTCGGCCGGCATGCACCGCGTCTGGAAGGATGCGCTGATCGCCTCGCTCAACCCGAGAAAAGATGCCGGCTATAAAACTCTGGATGTCGCCGGCGGCACTGGTGACGTCGCCTTCCGGATCGTCGAGGCTTCCGACCGCAAGGCGCACGTGACGGTGCTCGACATCAACGGCTCGATGCTGGCGGTCGGCGCCGAGCGGGCCGAGAAAAACGTCTTTCGGAGAACCTCACTTTCGTCGAGGCCAATGCCGAGTCGCTGCCCTTCGAGGCAAATTCCTTCGACGCCTATACGATCGCCTTCGGTATCCGCAACGTGCCGCGTATCGACGTGGCGCTAAGCGAGGCCTATCGCGTGCTGAAGCGCGGCGGACGGCTGCTGGTACTGGAGTTTTCCGAGGTCGAGATGCCGCTTCTCGAACGTTTCTACGAGGAATGGTCGTTCAAGGCGATCCCGCGCTTCGGCAAGATGATCACCGGCGACGCCGAGCCCTACCAGTATCTGGTGGAATCGATCCGCAAATTCCCGAACCAGGAGAATTTCGCAGCGATGATCCGCAACGCTGGTTTTTCGCGCGTGACCTACACCAATTATACCGGCGGCATCGCTGCGTTGCATTCCGGCTGGAAACTCTGAACGCATGAGCACGATCGGCGCTTATTTCCGGCTTGCCCGTGTCGGCTGGGTTCTGGTGCGCGAGGGCGTGGTTTCGGCGCTGCCGACCCAGGACATGCCTCCCTCCGTCGGCTTCGTCAAAGCTCTGGTCGAGCCGCTGGCGCGGTTTCGCTCCAAGTCGCAGGCGCGCAGCGAACGCCTGACCCGTGCCGTCGATCGGCTGGGGCCTTCCTATGTCAAGATCGGCCAGTTCCTTGCCACCCGTCCGGATGTGGTGGGCGTCGATTGGGCCGTCGATCTCGCCATGCTGCAGGACCAGATGGCCTTCTTCCCGACGGAGACGGCGAAATCGGCTGTTGAGGCATCGCTCGGTCGGCCGATCGGCGATCTCTATACCTCCTTCGGCGCGCCGATTGCCGCAGCCTCGATCGCGCAGGTTCACCCCTGCGTCGTCAATGATCGAAAGGTGGCGGTGAAAGTGGTGCGCCCGGGCGTGCGCCAGCGTTTCGCCCATGACATCGAGAGCATGTACCTCTTGGCGCGCATGCAGGAACGCTTCATGCGCTCCAGCCGCCGCTTAAGGCCGGTCGAAGTGACACGGACGCTCGAACAGACGACCAAAGTGGAGATGGACCTGCGCCTGGAGGCTGCAGCACTGTCCGAGATCGCCGAAAACACCAAGGAAGACCCGGGTTTCCGTGTGCCGCTGGTCGATTGGGAACGCACCGGCCGCGACGTGATTACCATGGAGTGGATCGATGGCATCAAGATGTCCGATGTCGCAGGTCTTCGCGCCGCCGGCCACAATCTCGAAAAGCTCGCCGAAGTGCTGATCCAATCCTTCCTGCGCCACACGCTACGGGACGGCTTTTTCCACGCGGACATGCATCCCGGCAATCTGTTCGTCGATTCCGCCGGTACCGTGGTCGCGGTCGACATGGGCATCGTCGGGCGTCTCGGCAAGAAGGAACGCCGCTTCCTTGCCGAAATCCTCTACGGCTTCATCACCCGCGATTACATGCGCGTCGCCGAAGTGCATTTCGAAGCGGGCTACGTGCCGGCCCATCACGATGTGGCGAGCTTCGCCCAGGCGATCCGCGCGATCGGCGAGCCGATCCACGGGCAACCGGCCGAAACGATCTCCATGGCGCGGCTGCTGGCGCTGCTCTTCGAGGTTACCGACCTGTTTGAGATGCAGACCCGCACCGAACTGATCCTGCTGCAGAAAACCATGGTCGTGGTCGAAGGCGTGTCGCGCATGCTCGATCCGCGCTTCAACATGTGGAAGGCTTCGGAGCCGGTCGTCGGCCAGTGGATCCGCGACAATCTCGGGCCGAAACGCATCGTCTCCGACCTGCGCGACGGGGTCAAAGCCGCGGTCAAACTCGCCGAGGCCCTTCCGGAAATTGCCGCCAAGACGGAACAGTTGCATCAGGGGCTCGTGCATATGAGCGAGCACGGCCTGCGCTTCGATGCGGAAACGGCGGAGGCGATCGGCAAATCGGAAGCCCGCCACAACCGCTCCGGGCGCGTGGCGCTCTGGATCATCGCGCTGTCGCTGCTTTATCTCGCCTTCACTCTGGGTTGAGCCAAGCCGGCCTCTGCCGGCTGTCTGATAAGGGAAAACCCTGCCTTGTCAGGGCTTTCGCCGTATCACAGCTATGAGGCGGCCTTTATTCCGCCGGGTTCTTCATTCTCTTTTGAGGAATACATTCCTTTTGGGGTCTGAGTTTTCCGGAGATAATTCATGGCGCTAGGCGCAACTCAACGCTTGCAGGACGGCGTCGCCGCTGTCGAGACGATGACCCGTTTTGCGCTCGCCGTGCTGGCGCTCGCCTCCGGCGTCTACACCTATCTCGGTGCACGCAGCATTCTCGACGGATCGCCGACAGCCGTGTTCTTCGCGGCCGTCATCTATTCGGCCTCGGTCTCCGTCGGCATCTATGCCTTCTGGTCCTATATGGCCCGGTTCTATCCGCATGTGACGACGCGTGCCGGACGCACCGCCATGCTCGGCGTCATGGCGGTTGGTGCTGCGATGATCCTTGCCATGTCGAGCCTGGCTGAACGCGGCCGCCCTTGCCGGCTCCGCGGCCGTCGAGCAGCATCTTTCCGAAACGGTCGAGGAGTATACCGCCGATCTCGACCGCGCCCACCAGAACGCATTGGCAGCACAAAACCTGCTGCCGGACATCCAGCGCGCTTCGGAGCGCTTTTCGCAGCTTGCCGGCGTCGAACGGCAATCGGGATCGCTGACAGGCACGACGGGTTCGGGCAGCGTCGTGCAACTTCTCAGCCAGATGTCTGCGCAGATGAAGTCGCTGGCGGCCGGCATCAACGCCTCGCGCGAGCAGGTTGACGGCCTTTTCGCTCAGGGCCAGAAGCGGCTGGAGACGATGCGCTCTCTGATTTCCGCACCGGGCACGATCGAGCCGCGCGCCGACCAGTTCTCCACGGAAGCCGTGGCACTGACCGGTGTCATCACGTCGCTGGCGCAGACCTCGATCGCGCCGTCGATCCGCCGTGCGGCGGACGACCTGTCTGCCGGGTTCATAGCACCGGTCCCGGATGGAGGCGCCGCCGATCTCGTCAATCGCCAGAACCAGGTGATGGATACCGTCCGCACCTCGGTCACGGCGCAATCCAAGGCGCTTGCCAAGGCCGCCGACGAGATCCTCGCCCGTCCGCCGGTGCAGGAGCGTCGTTTCGTTCCGCTCTCGTCTGCTGAAGCCGTGCTGCACTACGCCCAGGACTTCATTCCCGCCTGGGCTGGCGCTATTTCCATCGACCTCCTGCCCGGCGTGATGGTGTTCATTCTCGCCGTCGTTCATGGCGCAATCCGCCGCCAGGAAGAGAGCCTGCCGTTTGCCGAACGGATCACTGCGGCCGAGCTTCTGCGGGCGCTGGAGGTACAACGTGCCGTCACCGCCAGCGGCGTGAACATCGAACAGACCGTTTCCAGGCAGGAAGTGGAAGCCGGAGCACCAACAGCGGCGCCAGAAGCGGCCTTAGCGGTCCCGGAGAGCGAGCCGAACAACATCACCGCCATAGACCTCAAATCGCGTAGCCGGGACCGGTCGCATGAGGATCGGTGAGGCGATCAGGAAGCTCGATGACGGCGTGCTCATGCGCGGCGCCTTCTACATCCTGCTGTCAGCGGCAGCAGTTTTCCTCGTCGTCGATATTCGCGACATGACTGCGATGAATGCCGCCTTGCCCGGCTTCGACCCCATGCACGAGGACCAGCCCGTACTACCGCCGGCCCTGACCGAGGGACTACCGGCGGCACCGCCAGTACAACCTGCCAGCCCCAAGGAAGTGCTGCGCAAGCCTATGACCTTCGAGCTTACAACAGGCGGGGTGCTGCTCGCCGAAGGGACGATCGACCCCGGCGCGGCCGCGCGCTTCAGCAAGGAGATCGAAACGCGCGGCGAATATGTGAAGACGGTGGCGCTCAACTCTCCGGGGGCTCGGTCGAAGATGCGCTCGCCATGTCGAAGCTGATTCGCAACAGGAAGCTTGACACCAAGGTCGCATCGAAAGCGCTCTGCGCCTCATCCTGTCCGATCGTGTTTGCCGGCGGCATCGGCCGTCTGGCGGAGAAGGACGCGGTGATCGGCGTACATCAGGTGTTCAACGGCGCCAAGGAAAGGCCTTCGGCCGAGCAGGCAATGTCCGCCGCGCAGGCGACCACCGCGAAGGTCGCTCGTCATCTCGATCAGATGGGCATCGGCGCGGGCCTCTGGATCCATGCGCTCGAAACGCCGCCGGACCGGCTCTATTACCTGACGCCGAAGGAAATGTCGGATTTCAAGCTGACGACGGATCCGCTCGCCAGCGCGAGAAAGAAGACCTAGCGGACGACGGCCGGCTTGGCGTTCAAGGCGGCAAGGCCCGATCTCCCTTGATCAAGCCCGCGGCTTGATTTCCCGTTCGCAGAAGGTGATGCGGTTGCTGAACGGATCGGTGACGGTCACCTCGAGCCCCCAGTCCGCCTGTTCGAGCCCCGGTTTCATGTAGGGGTAGTTCTTGCCGATCAACTCCTGCTGGAAAGCTCTTGCACCCGTCATCGGCACGAAAACCCTCGCGCCCGGCGAAGCATCGCCCGCATGTTCGGAAAGGTGCATCAGCATGCCGCTTCGGGAGATCTGGCAATAGAGCGGGAAATTTTCGCCGAAGCGATGTTCCCAATCCACCGTGAAACCCAAAAAGTCCCGGTAGAATTCCATGGCCTTGTCGATGGAGAAGATGCGAAAAATCGGGATCGCCGGCTGGATGGAAACCGCATCCGGTTTTCTTTGCTGCGGCTCTGCTGCATCGATCTTTGCAGCAAGGATATTCCAGTTGTCATAACCGAACTGCGCTGCAACCAGCTCCAGGGCCTGGCTATGCGTCAGTTCAATCTTACGTTCGGCAAGCGCCTCGCGCAGGCTTTTCGCCATCAGTTTTGCATCGCGGAAATCGCGCATCTCATCATCCTCTCAACAGACGAACAAAGACCTTTCAGGTCTCATCAATCAGCGCCCGCATTGCTGATCCGTTCGTCATCGTTGGCCGGGTTGGCAAAGGATGAGAGGCGGTAGGATGCGTTCACCTTGGCGCTTGAGGCGCCGCGGGCGGCTGGCCGCATCCGGCCGCAAACAGGAGTAGCCCGGCCCGGATATTCGCGCAAGCGGCCCGGCGATAGCAATTGCAACTTAACGGCCAAAGGCTTAGCTTCCGGCCATTCTGGCATCGGGTAACGGCATGGAACTCTCCGGCAAGCGCATCCTTCTGATCATCTCCGGCGGCATCGCGGCTTACAAGAGCCTCGATCTCATCCGCCGGCTTCGCGAGCGCGGCGCTTCGGTGCGGCCGATCATGACAAGGGCGGCGCAAGAATTCATCACGCCGCTTGCAGTCGGTGCGCTTTCCGCCAGCCATGTCTATATCGATCTGTTTTCCCGCGAGGACGAACAGGATGTCGGGCATATCAGGCTTGCCCGCGACAACGATCTCGTCATCGTCGCGCCCGCCAGCGCCGACCTGATGGCCAAGATGGCGCATGGCCTTGCCGACGATCTTGCAAGCGCGGTGCTGCTCGCCACCGACCGGCCAGTGCTGATCGCACCCGCCATGAACCCGAAGATGTGGGCCGCGCCCGCAACCAGGCGCAATGTCGAAACGCTGAAGCGCGACGGCATCCATTTCATCGGCCCGATGGCGGGCGAGATGGCCGAAAGCAACGAGGCCGGTACCGGCCGGATGGCCGAGCCGCTGGAAATCGTCGCGGCAGCGGTCGATCTGCTGGGCGGCGCACTAAAGCCTCTCGCCGGCAAGACGGCGATCGTCACTTCCGGCCCAACCCATGAGCCGATCGACCCGGTGCGCTATATCGCCAACCGCTCTTCCGGCCGGCAGGGCCATGCGATTGCCGCGGCGCTCGCAAAGCTCGGCGCGGATGTGACGCTCGTCTCTGGACCGGTGGCGATCCCCGATCCGGCTGGCGTCAAGACCGTGCATGTGGAGCGGGCCGAAGAGATGCTGGAAGCGGTGACCTCCCGTCTTCCGGCCGATATCGCCGTCATGGTGGCGGCAGTCGCCGACTGGCGTGTCGCCTCGTCGGCCGGCCAGAAGATCAAGAAGCAACCCGGCGAGGCACCGCCTCCCCTGTTGCTGACCGAGAACCCGGATATCCTGAAGACCGTAGGCCATCACGGAAACCGGCCGAAGATCGTGGTCGGTTTCGCCGCCGAGACCCAGGATGTGGAGAAGAACGGCCGCTCTAAGCTGGAGCGCAAGGGCGCCGACATGATCGTTGCCAACGACGTGTCGCCGGAAACGGGCATCATGGGCGGTACCCGCAACCGGGTGAAGATCATCAGCGCCAATGGCGTCGATGAATGGCCCGATCTCGGAAAGGACGAGGTAGCGGAGCGCCTCGCGGCACTGATCGCCTCGAAACTCGGATAGATCTCAGGCCGCTTCGGAGAGCGTCTTCGGCCGGAAGAGCGAGGCCTGCAAGCCGTCGGCACCAACAACGACGGCGCTGCCATCCGGGATTTCCACCCAGGTATCGACCTCGTCGTTGAGCGGTTCGGAAACGAGGCAATAGCCCGTCTTGCCGCCCATCGGCGCCGCGTAGAGCGTCGGCGGCTTATGGTCGGTCGCATAACGCACCGCATAGAGATCCCGGCCGTTGGAATAGGCAGCGGTGAAGCGCACCAGCGCCTCGCCGGATTTTTCCAGCGACAGCTCCTCGACCGTGGCGATCGCCTTCTCCATGGCTTTGAAGGGATCGGTATCGAGGCCGAATTCCAGCGCCAGGAGAAACAGCAGTTCGGAATCCGTCGTGCCTGTGCGGGCGTCGAACAGCACGTCCGAGAGCATGCTCTCCATGGACCGGCGGATGCGCTCGAAGCCGGAGATCTGGCCGTTATGCATGAACGACCAATGGCCATGGACAAAGGGATGGCAGTTGTCGCGGCGGGTTCCACCATTGGTCGCGGCGCGCACATGGGCGAGGAAGAGCGGCGAGCGGATCTGCCGTGCCAGGCTCTTCAAATTGCAGTCGGACCAGGCGGGCAGGATGTCACGATAACGCCCTGGCTCCGGCCGGTCACCATACCAGGCGATGCCGAAACCATCACCATTGGTCGCGGTCTTGGCGCGGGTAGCGCAATGGGACTGTTCGATCAGGGAATGGGCTGGCGAGGATACGAGCTCTTCGAGATAAAGCGGTTCGCCGCGATAGGCTGCCCAACGACACATGGGTCTTTCTGCTCCGACACTGCCGCCCGTCAGCGGGCTGAAAATCCAAGAACTTCAGCGTCTCGACAAACGCTTAACGAAACATGAATTCGACAGCTTCATGACAGTTTTTTGGCAAAGGGCGTATCACTTTTTGCGACAGACTGTGGTCTTTCGAGGTTGCCGCGGCAGTTTGGCGGCCTAGATAGTGGCACATGTCGCGTGAAGAACAGCCGAGCCTAGCAACAGCAGAAATGCTTGCTTCGGGCGATCCCATCCTCGCAAGGCTCATGCTCGAACCGGAGCGATGGGCTCTGTTTCTCGATATCGACGGCACGCTGATCGACCTTGCCGAGACCCCGGACGGGATCGTCGTCCCGCCGGATCTGCCGGAAAACCTGCATCGTCTTTCCATGAAGCTCGGCGGCGCCGTGGCGCTCGTCACAGGCCGGGCACTTCCCTATGCCGACCAGCTTTTCGCTCCATACAAATTCCCGATTGCGGGCCTGCACGGCTCCGAGCGTCGCGATCCCTCCGGCTCGATCAGCCGGATTGAGGTCAGTGCCGCGTTCGAGGATCTGAAGGCGGCTCTTGTCCACGAGGCCCGTCAATGGCCGGGCGTTCTCGTGGAGGACAAGGGGCTGCCGTGGCCGCCCATTACCGCCAGGCGCCGGAACAGCGCGGGGCGGTCGAGGCGGCCATGCCGCGTTACCTCGATATGGCGGGAGCGGGCTTCATGCTCCAGCAAGGCAAGATGGTGATGGAAATCAGGCCGGCCCACGCAAGCAAGGGTCACGCATTGCAGGCTTTTCTCGACCAACCGCCGTTCAAGGGCCGAAAACCGATCGCAATCGGCGACGACCTGACCGACGAAGCGATGTTCCGCGCGGCCAACGCGCTGGGCGGCCACTCCATCCGCATCACGGAAACGGAAGCCGAAACGCTGGCAAAATCCACCCTCCCCTCGGCTGCGGCTCTACGCGCAGCGATCAATGCCCTGGCGGGTGACACAAAGCCCGTCTCCGCCTGAGTTGAAAGGACAATATCTTGAGCCGACTTGTCGTCGTTTCGAACCGTGTCTCCCTTCCGCAAAAGAGCGGCGATGCCCCAGCCGGCGGGCTGGCCGTGGCGTTGCAGGCCGCCCTGGAGGAGCACGGCGGCATCTGGATGGGATGGTCCGGTAAATCCAGCGGCGCGAAAGAGCCGGCGCCGCTCGACATACAGCAGCATGGCAACATTACCTATGCGCTGACCGACCTCACCAAGACGGATGTCGAGGAATATTATCACGGATTTGCCAACCGGGTGCTCTGGCCGATCTGTCACTACCGTATGGATCTGGCCGAATACGGACGCAAGGAAATGGCCGGTTACTTCCGCGTCAACCGCTTCTTCGCCCACAAGCTGGCGCCGCTCATCCAGGAAGACGACGTCATCTGGGTGCACGATTACCATCTGATCCCGCTTGCCGCGGAATTGCGCCAGATGGGCATCAAGAACAAGATCGGTTTCTTCCTGCACATTCCATGGCCGCCGGCGGACGTGCTGTTCACCATGCCGGTGCATGAGGAGATTATGAAGAACCTCTCCTATTATGACCTGGTGGGGTTCCAGACCGATCATGACCTCGCCAATTTCGTCGGCGGGCTGGTACGAGAGGGCATCGGCGACGCGCTCGAGGGCGGAAAGCTGACCTCCTACGGACGCACCTTCAAGGGCGGCTTTTATCCGATCAGCATCGAGACGGCGATGTTTGCCGAGTACGCGAAGAAAGCGGCCAGCAATGTGATGGTGCGCAAGGCCAAGCAGAGCGTCGAAGGCCGCGACCTGATCATCGGTGTCGATCGGCTGGATTATTCCAAGGGCATCACCCAGCGGATCGATGCCTTCGAACACTTCGTCAAATCCAATCCCGCACACCATAACCGCGTCACGTACCTGCAGATCACGCCGAAATCCCGCTCGGAAGTGCCGGAATACGAGCAGATGCAGCGCATGGTGGCCGAGCAGGCAGGCCGCGTGAACGGCGCGATCGGCACCGCCGACTGGGTGCCGATCCGTTATATCAACCGCTCGATCGGCAGGCCTGTCCTTGCAGGCCTTTATAGGCTCGCCAGGATCGGGCTCGTGACGCCGCTGCGCGACGGCATGAACCTGGTCGCGAAGGAATATGTCGCCGCACAGGATCCGGAAAATCCGGGCGTTCTGGTGCTGTCGCGTTTCGCGGGTGCGGCACGAGAACTTCGTGGGGCGCTGCTGGTGAACCCCTATGACATAGAAGGCACAGCAAACGCGATCGCGCGCGGCATCAACATGCCGATCGAAGAGCGCAAGGAGCGCTGGGGCCGGATGATGGAACATCTCCTGGAGCACGACGTCACCCGCTGGTGCGACGACTTCCTCAAGGATCTCACCGCCGCGTGAGGCTTGGCTCTGAAGGGCGCCACCACTGCGCGTCGCATCGGCAACGGAGCGGCGGTCGCCTCTTCGGTTCCTTGCTGGCGATTTACGCCGCCTGTTTCATAGCTCCCAGAGCTTCTTCGAGGCTTACATGGCCGAGAAACTGGCCGCTCGTCTGCGCTTCTTCCTGATGCTCGATCGCCCAGGCGAACCGCACAGCGGGGTCTTGCTGCAAGCGTTCGTAAAGCCCGTTGAGGGTCGGAAACTGCCGTCGATCGACGACCTGATGGAAATCGTTCCAGCGGGCGATGCCGACGAAATAGGCGTCCGCAAAACTCTTCTCGTCCCCGAGCAGCCATTCGCGACCGGCGAGAAGCTTTTCGAGATGCGCATGCGCCTTTTCCACCTTGGCGATACCATAAGCGCGAAGAGCCTCCTTTGCCTGCAGCTCCAGTTCATGCTCGACCGCGTACCAGAGTGGGCTGAAGGCATTGAAGAAACCGGTATTCAGGAAGGCCAGCATCTGGTTCAGCCGGTCGAACTTTTCCGATTTCGGATCGAAACCCCAGCCCTTGCTCACCGTGCGCGCGGCGATGTGGTTGAGGATCGCCATGCTCTCGCTCATCACCCGGCCGTCCGGCAGCATCAGCGACGGCGTTTCGCCGATCGGATTGACGGGCTTGTAGACGTCGCTCGAAACCACGGCCGGCATTTCGATGCGGCACAGCCGATAGGGAGCGCCGCTCCATTCGAGCGCGACGATCGAGCCGAAGGAACAACCTTCCGGCACGCCGTAAAATAGGATCGGTGTCATTTCAGTACTCCGTGATTGAAACTTTGAGACACCACAAATATGGTTTCATGGACGATGCCGCGATAGACATTCATTTTTCGTCTTTAAGTCCATAAGTATGGAAGCTGACATGGTCACGCCCAATCTCAACGATCTCTATTTCTTCGTACAGGCGGTGGAGCATGGCGGCTTTTCCGCGGCCGGGCGCAGGCTCGGCCTGCCGAAATCCACCGTCAGCAAGCGCGTGGCGGAGCTTGAGGAGAGGCTCGGCGTGCGGCTGATTCAGCGGACATCCCGCAGCTTTTCACTGACCGATCTCGGCCGGGATTTCTTCCGGCATGCGCAGGCATCGGTAATCGAAGCGGAGATGGCCGAAACCATCGTGCGTACCCATCTCGGCGAGCCGAGCGGCATCGTGCGGATGACGGCCGCGGTGCCTACGGCACAATTCGTGCTGGCCGATCATCTCGCCGAGCTGTCGATGCTTTATCCGAAGCTGCATTTGTCGCTGCATGTCAGCGACAGGTTCGTCGATATCGTGCAGGAGGGGTACGACATCGCGGTGCGCAGCCACCAGTCACCGCTGCCGGATTCGACGCTGCTGCAGAAGAAGCTCGCGACGCACCCGTTCTTCGTCGTCGCCTCGCCGGACTATGTCCGCACCCATGGCGAGCCTTTGCAGCCTGCGGATCTGGCTGGGCACAGGGCCGTGACAGCCGGCCAAGCGGACAATATCTGGCGGCTGACCTCCAATAGCGGCGAAGAGCTGACGGCAAATCCGAAACCGATCTTTTCGGCCGACGAGCCCATGGTGATGATGAAGGCGGCGATAGCCGGCCTCGGGGTCTGCTGTCTGCCGGCTTCCGTGTGCCGTGGAGCGCTTGCCGAAGGCAGGCTCGTGCGCCTGCTGCCGGACTGGACCGCCGGCAGCATTACCACGACGATCCTGATGCCGCACAGGCGCGGCCAGCTTCCCGCCGTGCGCGCCGTCGTCGATTTCCTCGGCGAACGGATCGTCGCGTAAAGGATATCTTTCATTTCGATGGTTTGACGGATACCGGTGACTATCGCATTCCTGAGAGGCCATCATGTCGATCGAAAACACCGTAACGCCCGAACGCATCGCGGAAACCGAAAAACTCATCCGCCCGCATATCCGCCGCACACCGGTGATGCGCGTCGATATGCAGGATTTCGACGGGGCACCGCTGCCGGTCGATCTGAAGCTCGAGCTGCTGCAGCATTCCGGCTCGTTCAAGGCCCGCGGCGCCTTCACCAATCTTTTGACACGCGACGTACCGACGGCGGGGGTCGTTGCGGCATCCGGCGGCAATCACGGCGCGGCGGTTGCCTATGCCGCGATGCGGCTCGGCGTGCCGGCCCACATCTTCGTGCCGAGCGTGGCTTCCCAAGCGAAGATCGACCTCATTCGCTCCTACGGCGCGGAACTGGTGGTCGGCGGTGACCGCTACAACGATGCGCTGGCCGCCAGCGAGGCCTATGTGGCGACGAGCGGCGCAATCTCCGCCCATGCCTACGATCAGGAGGAAACCCTGCTCGGCCAGGGCACGCTCGGCAAGGAGATCGAGGACGACCTGCCGGAAATGACGACGCTGCTGGTCGCAGTCGGCGGCGGCGGACTGATCGGGGGCATCGCCTCCTGGTTCCGCGGCCGGGTGAAGATCGTTGCGGTGGAATCCGACGGCGCGCCGACGCTTTACGAAGCCTTCAAGGCCGACCGCCCCGTGGATGCACCGGCTGGCGGCATTGCTGCGGATTCGCTTGCGCCGAAACAGGTGGGGCAATTGATGTTCCCCGTTGCCCAGAAATATATCCAGCCGCCGCTGCTGGTGACCGACGACGAGATTCTCGCCGCTCAGAAAGCTCTGTGGGCCGGCGCACGCATCGTCGCCGAACCGGGCGGCGCGGCAGCGTTCGCAGCACTTCTCTCCGGCAAATATGTTCCCGGCCCGGAGGAACGGGTCTGCGTGCTTGTCTGCGGTTCCAACACGACCGCAGTCAAGTTCGGCTAGGACAACAGAAGGATATCAGGCCGCCTTGGCGACCTGATATTCCTTGATGGCGACCATCTTGATCGCCGGATAACGCTCCGACTCGTAACGCAGCGAAAAGCTGTCCTGCGCCAGGAAAACCGGATCGCCGTCGAGATCGCGGGCGATATCGCCGCGCTTGACCGTCAGGAACTTGTCGAGATCGGCCTGGTGATCGGCAGAGATCCAGCGGCAGATGGAGAAGCGCGACATTTCGAAGGAGACCGGCAGGCCGTATTCGCCCTGCAGCCGTTCCTTCAGGACGTCGAGCTGCAGCGCGCCGACGACGCCGACGATGGCGGGCGAGCCGTCTTCCGGCGAAAAGAGCTGCACTACGCCCTCTTCCGCCATCTGCTGCAGGGCTTCCTTGAGCTTCTTCGCCTTCATGGCATCCTCCAGCCGCACGCGGCGAAGGATTTCCGGCGAGAAGTTCGGCACACCCTGGAAAACAAGCTGTTCACCCTCGGTCAGGGTATCGCCGATGCGCAAGGTGCCATGGTTCGGGATGCCGACCACGTCACCCGCATAGGCCGTATCGGCCAACTGGCGCTGCGAGGCGAAGAAGAATTGCGGCGCCGTCAGCCCGAGCTGCTTGCCGGTGCGCGACAGCCGCGCCTTCATGCCCCGCTCCAGCTTTCCGGAGCAGATGCGCGCAAACGCGATACGGTCGCGATGGTTCGGATCCATGTTCGCCTGGATCTTGAAGACGAAGGCGGTCATCTTGTCATCCGTCGCGTGCACCGTGCGAATATCCGCCACCTGGTCACGCGGCGGCGGGGCGAAATCACCCAGCGCATCGATGAGATCGCGCACGCCGAAATTCCTGAGCGCCGAGCCGAAGAAGACCGGCGTCATGTGACCTTCAAGGAAAGCCTTGCGGTCGAACGGACGGCAGGCCTCGATCGCCAGTTCGGTCTCCTCGACGAAGGCGGCACGCTCATTGTCCGGCAGGCGGTCGGCGATGCTCTGGGGGCCGTTGACCGGCGTTACCTTCACTTCGTTATCGGAACCGCGCACCGTGTTGTCGGCGAGATGATAGGAGCCGCAGAAGGTCTTCGAACGGCCGATCGGCCAGGTGATCGGGGCCGTATCAAGCGCCAGCTTCTCCTCGACCTCATCGAGGATCGCGAAGGGATCGCGGCTTTCGCGGTCCATCTTGTTGATGAAGGTGATGATCGGAATATCGCGCATGCGGCAGACTTCGAACAGTTTCAGCGTGCGCGGCTCGATGCCCTTGGCGGCGTCGATGACCATGACCGCGGCATCCACCGCCGTCAGCGTGCGATAGGTATCGTCGGCGAAGTCTTCGTGGCCGGGCGTATCAAGGATGTTGAAGACGTTGCCGTCATATTCGAAGGTCATCACCGAGGTGACCACCGAGATGCCGCGTTCGCGTTCGATCTTCATCCAGTCGGATCGGGTCTGGATACGATCCTTCTTCGCCTTGACTTCGCCAGCGAGCTGGATGGCGCCGCCGAACAGCAGCAGTTTTTCGGTAAGCGTCGTCTTGCCCGCGTCCGGATGGGCAATAATCGCGAATGTGCGGCGGCGGGAAACCGCCTCGGCAATCGTTTCGGGCATTTTTCAGATCCTTTAAGTTGCCGCGTATCTAACGTCTCCGTGGATAACTTTCAATTCGTGTTTGACCGGGGCGGGTCGAGACCGGCTAATGACCCCATGAACATCCACGCCCCCTCATCGCCGAAGCTCAACCTCGTCCGCCTTTCCCATGGCACAGACCTCGACCTGCCGGCCTATGAAACCGCGGGCGCTGCCGGCATAGACCTGCGCGCAGCCGTCGAGGATGGCATGTCGCTGACGATCGCGCCCGGCAAACGGGCTCTCGTGCCGACCGGCTTCATCTTCGAAATCCCGGAGGGGTTCGAGGCGCAGATACGGCCGCGCTCCGGACTTGCCTTCAAGAACGGCATCACCTGCCTCAATACGCCCGGCACGATCGACAGCGACTATCGCGGCGAAGTGAAGGTGCTACTGATCAATCTTGGCGACGAGGATTTCGTCATCACCCGCGGCATGCGTATCGCCCAGATGGTGATCGCACCAGTCACCCAGGTTCGGGTTGCCGAAATTACCGAAATGACAACGACCCAACGTGGCACCGGTGGCTTCGGCTCGACCGGGCTCTAAAGGCAACAGCGTTTTCGTTTCCAACCACTTCCGGGAACAAAATTTCCATTTCCCTTTCCAGCCGGTTCCCTCTTGCTGGCATTCGTCGGTCACACGCCCTAACTTCTCTCCACATCTCAGGGAGAAGCACCATGGCAGAGACCAGAAAGCCGGGCCGCGGCAGAATCTATTCCTCGATCACCGAAACCATCGGCGACACGCCGATCGTGCGCCTCGACAAGCTGGCGAAGGAAAAGGGCGTGAAAGCCAACCTTCTGGCCAAGCTCGAATTCTTCAACCCGATCGCCTCGGTGAAGGACCGTATCGGGGTTGCGATGATCGAAAGCCTGGAAGCCGAGGGCAAGATCACGCCCGGCAAGACCACGCTGGTCGAGCCGACATCCGGCAATACCGGCATTGCGCTCGCCTTCGCCGCTGCCGCCAAGGGATACAAGCTGATCCTCACCATGCCAGAGACGATGTCGATCGAGCGCCGCAAGATGCTCGCCCTGCTCGGCGCAGAGCCTGGTGCTGACCGAAGGCCCGAAAGGCATGAAGGGGGCGATCGCCAAGGCGGAGGAGCTTGCCGCTTCGCTGCCGGATGCGATCATTCCGCAACAGTTCGAAAACCCCGCCAACCCGGAAATCCACCGCAAGACCACGGCCGAGGAAATCTGGAACGATACCGACGGCAAGGTCGATATCTTCGTCTCCGGCATCGGCACCGGCGGCACGATCACCGGCGCTGGCCAGGTGCTGAAGGAGCGCAACCCGGCGCTCAAGGTCATCGCCGTCGAGCCGGAGGAATCACCGGTTCTTTCCGGCGGCCAGCCCGGCCCGCACAAGATCCAGGGCATCGGTGCCGGTTTCGCGCCCAAAATCCTCGACACGCACATCTATGACGAGATCGTCACCGTCAACAGCGGCGAGGCCATGGAGATGGCCAGGCTGGTGGCCAGGCTCGAAGGAGTGCCGGTCGGCATCTCCTCCGGCGCGGCCCTGACTGCCGCCATCGAAGTCGGCAGCCGAGAGGAAAACGCCGGCAAGACTATAGTCGTCATTATTCCTTCGTTCGCCGAGCGTTATCTTTCGACGGCGCTGTTTGAAGGATTAGGTGGCTAAGGTTCAGGCCTTCCGGCTCCTGCTACAGCGATCCTCGGGCCCGACCCGAGGATATACCCACGCTTCTTTTGCATCGGGTCGCGAGACATTGCAGGGCCCTCGGGACGAGCTTGAGGATGACGTCGGGGAGGTGTGTGCGATCCACGTCAATCACTCACCTCCATCAGCGAGGCGATCAGGCAGCAGCGACACGTTGCCTTGGTGCCAGAGCAAATTCTCCGGCACATCCTAAGCCTCTCAATCCCACATCCAGACCTTTGCATCACGCCGCAGCCGTCGCCAGCCGTTCGCCGGCCATGCGGTAGGAAATCGCCTCGGCGAGATGAATGCGGCTAACCGTATCCTTGTCGTCGAGATCTGCGAGCGTGCGGGCGACTTTCAGGATGCGATGGTATCCGCGTGCCGAGAACTTGAGTTTCTCCGCCGCATCCCTGAGCAGCTGAAGGCCGCCCGGATCGGGTTCGGCGATCTTCTCGATCAATGCCGTCGAGCAGCGGGCATTGGTGAGCACGCGCGGAAAACCGGCCTGTTCGAAGCGCTCTCGTTGCCTTTCCCGTGCGCCCGCCACGCGCCTGGCGACGTCAGAACTCCTTTCCGCCGGCATCGGACGGATGAGATCCGCGGCGGATACGGCCGGCACATCGATACGGATATCGATCCTGTCCATCAACGGACCCGAAATGCGGCCCTGATAATCCGACATGCATTTCGGCCCGCGGGCGCAGGAATGGCCGGGCTCGCCCGCCATGCCACAGCGGCACGGGTTCATGGCGGCGACGAGCCTGGATGCTGGCGGGATAGGAGACGCGATGGTTGGCGCGGGCGATGATGCACTCGCCGGTCTCCAGGGGTTGGCGGAGCGCATCCAGCACTTGCGGCGTAAATTCCGGAAACTCGTCGAGGAACAGCACCCCGTGATGGGCAAGCGACGCTTCGCCGGGCCTGGCGCGCAGACCTCCGCCGACCAGCGCGGCCATGGTGGCCGAATGATGCGGAGTGCGGTAAGGCCGGCGGTCGGAAAGCTTGCCGCCGGAAAGCTGCCCGGCGATCGAATGGATCATCGACACTTCCAGCAGTTCGGCGGCCGAGAGCGGCGGCAGGATGGAGGGCAGCCGCGCCGCCAGCATGGATTTGCCGGAGCCGGGAGGCCCGACCATCAGCAGATTGTGCCCGCCGGCGGCGGCGACTTCCAGCGCTCGCTTTGCACTTTCCTGACCTTTGATATC
Organism: Neorhizobium sp. EC2-8; assembly: GCA_045291535.1. Lineage (GTDB taxonomy): Bacteria > Pseudomonadota > Alphaproteobacteria > Rhizobiales > Rhizobiaceae > Neorhizobium. The sequence goes on from CP147996.1 coordinate 2,727,995, forward strand.
GACGAGATCGGGCAGATTGGCCGGCAGGGCGCGGATTGCAGCGTGCGGCCGCGAAAGGACCTGTGTGCCGCGGAAATGGTTTGCGAGCGCGATCAGGCTGCGCGGCGCGACGATGTCGATATCGGCGCCGGCCCAGGCCGCTTCCGCGCCGCTGTCGGCTGGGCAGATCAGGCCTTTTCCAAGGGCATTCGCCGCAATTGCCGCTGGCAGCGCACCGGCCACCGGCGCAAGTGTGCCGTCGAGGTTCAGCTCCCCGATCACTACATAACCCGCAAGCGCATCCCCGGGGACGGCGCCGAGCGCTGCCATCAGCGCCAGTGCGATCGGCAGGTCGAAATGAGACCCTTCTTTCGGGAGGTCGGCGGGCGCCAGATTGACGGTAATCTTCTTCGGCGGCATAGCGAGACCGGAGGCGTGGAGCGCGGCCTGCACCCGCTCCCGGCTCTCCGCCACCGCCTTGTCCGGCAGGCCAACGATATGCATGTTGATCTTGCCCGGCCCGACCATGACCTGCACATCGACCGGAACGCCTTCTATGCCCTGGAATGCAACCGTGCTGACGCGCGCAACCATATCCACCCCGCCCTAAACATCATGTCCGGGACGTCAGCGTTACACGCTTTCCGAGCCAGCAATTGCAATCTGGCATGGAAAAAAGAATAAAACAAGAACATTAATCGAACGACTTCGCCCACCCGCTGCAATCAAGTTGTGCGCGGTTGTAAGCCGTGAACAAAGGCGATCCGTATCCGAAACGCCTGCGTCGCATCAGGCGCGTTTGGCCTCGATTGCATCCCAGAGGAGGCCGGCGACATCGGCGCCGCCGAATTTCTTGACCTCGCGAATACCCGTCGGGGATGTGACGTTGATCTCGGTCATATAGTCCCCGATGACGTCGATGCCGACGAAGATGAAGCCGCGCTCGCGCAATGCGGGTCCGATGCGGGCGCAGATTTCCTTTTCGCGCGGCGTGATGTCCGTTGCCTCGGCACGGCCGCCGACATGCATGTTGGAGCGGCTGTCGTGCTCCGCAGGGACCCGGTTGATCGCGCCGACCGGCTCGCCATCAACCAGAAGGATGCGCTTGTCGCCCTTGCGCACGGCCGGCAGATAGGCCTGGGCAATATAGGGTTCACCACGATACATCTGGCCGAACATTTCGAGCAGCGAGGTGAAATTCCGGTCGTCACGGGTGGAGTGGAACACGCCGGCGCCACCATTGCCGTAGAGCGGCTTCAGGATGATATCGCCCATCTCTTCGCGGAAACGAGCGATTTCGCCCGCGTCGCGGCTGATCAGCGTTGCGGGCATCAGGTCGGCGAATTCGGTGACGAAAATCTTCTCCGGCGAGTTGCGCACCCAGGCGGGGTCGTTGACGACAAGCGTCTTCGGGTGGATGCGCTCCAGCAGATGCGTCGAGGTGATATAGCCCATGTCGAACGGGGATCCTGACGCAGATGCACGACATCCATGTCCGAGAGATCGATGCGTTCCTTTTCGCCGAGCGTGAAATGATCGCCCTTGATATCGCGCACCTGCAACGGCTCGACAGCAGCAAAGATCCTGCCGTCGCGCATAGTCAGTCGGTCGGGGGTGTAATGAAACAGTTCGAAGCCACGCGCCTGCGCTTCGAGCGCCATGGCAAAGGTGGAATCGCCGGCAATATTGATGCCGGAGATATGGTCCATCTGGAACGCGACCTTGCGGATTTTCGCCATGACTTCAGCCCCTAGGATTGGCCCGCCTGATGTAGGATGGCGAGCCCTCAAAGGCAACTGCAATCAGGCCAATATCACGCGGAGATGCCGACCTGCGTCTTTGCCCGCAACATGTTGCGCAGGCGGAAAAGCATGGCAATCGGCTTCGGGAAAGGCCTGCGGATGAAGGCCACCTTCTTCAGATAGGTGTCGATGCGCCAGGTGGCCCAGGTCCGGCCCTTGAAATAGGCGACATCGCCCGCCGTCAGCGTGCGCTGTGTGCCGTCATCGGCGATCACATGCACCTCACCTTCGAGGATCACCACCGTCTCGTCCCAGTGGAAATACCAGCGGAACTCGCCGGCCGTGCATTCCCACACGCCTGTCGTGGCGCAATCGTCTTCCGCGGTGGAATGGGAGGCGGCGCGCGCCTGTGGATCGCCGGCGAGCACCCATGTGGGCTCGATCGGCATCGGCTTCATTTCGAGAGAATGCGGGCAGGCGCCGATGAACGCCTTAACCTTCGGCCTTGCAGGTGTATCGGACTTGTACCGAAATGCGATAGCCGCTGCGGTTGCGGCGAGGACATGCCAACTCATCTTTCCCCGGAAGCTGTCAACTTCAGGGAATGTTAGCGGCAAAGAGTAAGCCAGCTGTTCAGGCCGACATTAGAATTTTAACGATCAGCCTGAATTTTGAGACGCTCTCAGAGGACCGGCTCCGCCGATGCGAGCTTCGCTTCGGCCGGAACCTGGCCCGGCAGGCGCTTGCCGGTATCGACAGAGAAGAAGTGCAGGCGCCTGGGATCGACGGCGAGGCGCATCTCAGGAGCGAGGGTTATCTCCGGAGAGACTGCAGCCGTGATCTGCTGATCGCCGACGGTGCCGTGGATCAGGCGCTGGGCGCCCAGTTCCTCGGTATATTCGAGCCGGAAGGGCAGAGCCTCTTCGCCGTCGCGAGCAATGCGCAGATCCTCGGCACGGACACCGATGGTGACGGCGCCTGATGTCGGCGCGAAACCGTTGAGGGCGATCATCGCCGGTCCGATCGCCAGCTTGTCGCCATGCAGCTCGCCCTTGACGAGGTTCATGGCCGGCGAGCCGATGAAGCTCGCGACGAATGTGGAGGCCGGCGCATGATAAACTTCAAGCGGCGCGCCGATCTGCTCTATCTTGCCGCCGTTCAGAACGACGAGGCGGTCGGCGAGCGTCATGGCTTCGAGCCTGGTCGTGAGTGACGTAGATCGACGTGGTGCCGAGGCGGCGCTGCAGGCGCTTGATTTCGCCGCGCATCGAAACGCGCAGTTTTGCGTCGAGGTTGGAGAGCGGTTCGTCGAACAAGAAGGCGGCCGGCTTGCGGACGATGGCGCGGCCCATGGCGACACGCTGGCGCTGGCCACCGGAAAGCGCGCGGGGCTTGCGTTCCAGATACTGGGTGATTTCCAGCATGCGGGCCGCCTCGGCGACGCGGGCATCGATCTCGGCCTTCGGCGTGCCTCGGTTTTTGAGGCCATAGGCGAGGTTGTTGTAGACGGTCATGTGCGGATAGAGCGCATAGTTCTGGAACACCATGGCAATATCGCGGTCGGCCGGTTCGACCTCGTTGACGACGCGCGAACCAATCTTGACCTGGCCTTCGGAAATCGTCTCCAGGCCGGCGATCATGCGCAGAAGCGTGGACTTGCCGCAGCCGGATGGGCCGACCAGGACGATGAACTCGCCATCGGCGATGTTCAGCCTGATATCGGCGACCGCGCGTACACCGCCGGTGTAGACCTTGCCGACCTTTTCGACATCGATGGAAGCCATTGTTATTTCTCCGTTTCAACCAGGCCTTTGACGAACAGGCGCTGCATGAAGATGATGACGAGGACCGGCGGCAGGCCCGCCAGGATGACGCCGGCCATCACCAGGTTCCACTGATTGTCGCCATCCAGCACATTGGCGAGGCGCTTGATGCCCATGACGACGGTGTAATAGTGCGGTTCAGTCGTGATCAGCATCGGCCAGAGATATTGGTTCCAGCCATAGATGAACATGATGATGAAGAGCGCGGCGATGTTGGTGCGCGACAGCGGCAGCAGGATATCGCGGAAGAATTTCATCGGGCCGGCGCCATCGACGCGGGCTGCCTCCATCATCTCCTCCGGCACTGTCAGAAAGAACTGACGGAACAGGAAGGTAGCGGTCGCAGACGCGATGACGGGGATGACGAGGCCCGAATAGGAATTCAGCATGCCGAGATCGGCCACAACCTTGTAGGTCGGCAGGATGCGCACCTCCACCGGCAACATCAGCGTCATGAAGATCAGCCAGAAGGCCGGCACCCTGAGCGGAAAGCGGAAATAGACGATGGCGAAGGCGGAGATGATCGAGATGGCGATCTTGCCGAAGGCGATCATGATCGCCATTGCCAAACTGTTTCCGAGCATCAGCAGGAAGGGCGGCGCGCCGGCGGTGGATTCCCGGAATTCAGGAGATAGCCGTAGTTTGCGGAAAACTGGCTGCCGGGCGTCAGCGGAACGACGCCGCTCATGAAGTCCGTCGGTCCATGGGTCGAAGCGATGAAGGCGAGGTAGACCGGAAAGACCACCATCAGCACACCGACGATGAGGACGAGGTGGGTCAGTAAATTCAGGAAGGGGCGATTTTCGACCATCGGTTCAGACCTCAGTACTGCACTTTGCGCTCGATCCAGCGGAACTGGACGATGGTCAGAACCACCACGATCAGCATCAGGATGACCGACTGGGCGGCGGAAGGCCCGAGGTTGAGGCCAATGAAACCGTCCGCGTAGACCTTGTAGACAAGGATGTTGGTGGACTGCGAAGGGCCGCCCGATGTCGTCGCATCGACGATCGGGAAGGTATCGAACATCGCATAGGTGATATTGATGACCGCGAGGAAGAAGGTCGTCGGCGAGAGCAGAGGGAAGATCACCGTCCAGAACCGCTTGACCGGACCGGCGCCATCGATGGCGGCGGCCTCCGTCAGCGATTGCGGCACCGACTGCAGGCCAGCCACGAAGAACAGGAAATTATAGGAAATCTGCTTCCAGGCAGCCGCGATGACAATCAGAACCATGGCATCGCCTTCATGGATGCGATGGTTCCACTCATAGCCGAACTGGTTGAGGAGATAGGGAATGATGCCGATGCTGGGGTTGAACATGAACCACCAGAGAAGGCCGGAAGCGGCGGGCGCCACGGCATAGGGCCAGACGAGCAGCGTCGTGTAGAACCGGCCGGAGCGCAGCACACGGCTGACGCAGACTGCAAACAGCAGCGAGAGCCCCATGGAAAGCAAGGCCACACCGACGGCAAAAACGAAGGTCACGCCGAGCGAATTCAGATAGTCGGGATCATCCAGCAGACGCGTGTAATTCGCGAACCAGACGAAGGTTGCCTTGAAGCCGAACGGGTCCTGGCGCAGAAATGACTGCCAGATCGCCTGGGCAGCGGGCCATACGAAAAAGATGAGCGTGATGATCAGCTGCGGCGCCAGCAGGAAGTAAGGCAGAACGCGGCTGTGAAAGACGGTGCGCTTGGTTTGCATGGCGTAGCGTGCCCAAGGAAATGCCCTCCCCGGGGATCGGGAAGGGCTTGAGGTTTAAGGCGATGCTCAGTTCGAATTCGACGCTTCGAATTCGCGCAGGACGGCATTGCCGGCCTTGGCAGCGTCGTCGAGAGCCTGCTGGCCGGTCTTCTTGCCGGACAGGACGGTTTCGAATTGCTGGTCGATCAGGTCGCGGATCTGGGTCAGGTTGCCGAAGCGAACGCCCTTGGAGTTATCGGACGGCGTACCGCGGGTGATCTGCTTGATGGCGATGTCCGAACCCGGGTTCTTTTCATAGTAGCCCTGCTTCTGACCAAGCTCGTAGGCAGCGTTGGTGATCGGCAGGTAACCGGTGAACTGGTGCCAATCGGCCTGAACGTCCGGCTTGGAGAGGTAGGTGAAGAACTTGGCAACGCCCTTGTAGACGTCGGGGTTCTTCTGGCCGTTCAGGGTCCAGAGCGTGGCGCCGCCGATGATCGAGTTCTTCGGCTCCTTGGTGACGGTGTCGTCATAAGGCATCGGCGCGAAGCCGACCTTGAAGCCCTTGGCGTTGTTGATGACGCCGGCGCGCGAAGCGGAAGAGCCCATGTAGAGGGCGCACTGTTGCGCGTAGAACATCGGAGCGGTTTCAGCACCGCCGCCCGGGCCGCCGTATTTGAAGACCTTGGCGTCCTGCTGCTTCTTCAGGTTATCCCAGAATGCAGCCTGTTCCTTGCCGTTGAACTTGAACTCGGTCTTCAGGCCGCCGAAACCGTTCTGGAGCGTACCGTAGGGCAGGTTCTGGATGGCCGAGTAGTTTTCGAGACCAACCCAGGTCGCAGCATAGGAGAGCGTGAAGCCGCAGGCAGCAGCGCCGGAATCGACGATCTTCTTGCCCATGGCGGCAAGTTCGGCCCAGGTCTTCGGGGCAACTTCCGGATCAAGGCCAGCCTTCTGGAAGACGTCCTTGTTGTAGTACATGATCGGGGTCGAGGAGTTGAAAGGCATCGACAGGATGTTGCCCTGCGCGTCCGAATAATAACCCACGACCGGGGCGAGGAAGCCCTTCGGATCCCAAGGTTCCTTGTTGTCGGCCATCAGCTTGTAGACTGGATAAACGGCGCCCTTGGCGGCCATCATCGTGCCGGTACCGACTTCGAAGACCTGAACGATTGCCGGCTGCTGGCCGGCACGGAAGGCGGCGATAGCGGCGGTCAGGGTTTCCGGATAAGTGCCCTTGAAGACCGGGACGACCTTGTAGTCGGTCTGGCTGTCGTTGAATTTCTGAGCGATCTCTTCGAGCTTCTTGCCGAGCTCGCCGCCCATGGCGTGCCACCAGGTGACTTCGGTCGCAGCGAGCGACGAGGTCGCGGACAGGGCGACCGCGATCGCGGCCATCGAAAGCTTTTTGAACATTTTAACGTCCTCTCCACCTTTGTTGGGGTGAGGATCGCAATAGGGCCCGGCTGTGACAGGCCCTTAACAATTTCATGTCAGAAATATTACATTGCACAGCCATGCAATGATTTCACCTCAGCGTCAGAAAGCGTTCGCAAAATGCCGCGGCAGACGGCCGGGAAGAACCGCGATCACGTCGTAGCGCTGAGACAGTCTTGCGGCATCCTTCCGCTTCGAAAGCCAGAGATCACTCGCGGCTCGAATGCGCTTCTGCGTCGAGAAGCCGACGGCGTCGATCGCCTCCTGTTCCCCGAGCCGCGCCTTGACCTCGACGAAGGCCACCAGATCACCCTTTCGGACGATGAGATCGATCTCGCCGAGCCTGGTGCGGTAGCGGATCGCCAGAACCCTGTAGCCTTTGGCAAAGAGATAAAGCGCGGCGAGATATTCCGAGACATGGCCCCATCGCTGAGCCTTCTGCCGCTCGGCTCTGCGGCGCTTCAAGCCTGGGTCACTCTCCGCCACCCGCCTCACCTTTCAGGTTGAGAAGCCGCTGATAGAGGTCCTTGCGCGGAAGTCCCGTCGCGCGAGCAGCTTCGGCAGCAGCCTTGGCTGCCGGCATGGAGGCCGAAAGCTGGCGCAACAGCACGTCCACCTCGACCTCGCCGGGAGGTTCCTCGGCCTCGGGTGGCGCGAGCAGCAGCACGATCTCGCCCTTTACGACGCGGTCGTCATTGTAATAGGCGGAAAGCTCCTCCAGCGTGCCGCGGCGAAACTCCTCGAACGTCTTCGTCAACTCGCGGCAGACTGCCGCACGCCGGCCGGTCCCGAGCACTGCGGCAGCGGCGGCAAGCGTTGCACCGATGCGATGCGGCGACTCGAAGAAGATCAGGGTCGCCGGCACTTTCGAAAGCTCGGCCAGGCGGTCGCGGCGGCCCTTGTCCTTGACCGGCAGGAAACCGGCGAACAGGAACGCATCCGAAGGCATGCCGGACCCGACGAGGGCGGCGAGCGGCGCCGAGGCCCCGGGGATCGGCACGACCTTATGGCCGGCCTCGATCGCCATCTGGCCGAGGCGATAACCGGGATCGGAGACCAGAGGCGTGCCGGCATCGGAGACCAGCGCCACGGATTTTCCTCTTGCAGCGCCGCGATGAGCTTCGGCCCGACCTCGTCGGAATTGTGCTCGTGATAGGCGTAGGGCCGGTTGACGATGCCGTAGCGATCAAGCAGCACGCGGGTGACACGGGTATCCTCGCAGGCCAGCACATCGGCTCCGGACAGCGTTTCGAGCGCCCGCAACGTAATGTCGCCGAGATTGCCGATGGGGGTTGCGACGAGATAAAGCGCGGGCTCCAGCGGCCGCGCGGGCACGAAAGTATTGGCGACGCGATAGCCGCGCTGGGAGCTCTTCAGGTCATCGGTCAAGGGATGTCACGCGCAAAAGGATGGTCATGTGCCTTTATGGGCAAGCCGGCCGGCTTCGGCAAGTAAAGCGCAAGCTGTTGAGAACGCATATTTTCTGTGTGCAGCGCGGGGGACAGATGTGAAATGGCTTGCTAACGCCTTGTTCACCTCTTGCTTTTGGAACGCGTTGTCTGCCATTTTGCCGGTCCACATCATCCGGCTGGCCCAAAGCCGGCAGAATATCAGGGGTCCGGCCCTGCCGGATCGTCACGGTCGAAAGCGATTGCGTCCATGCGTATTACTCTTGAGCGGTCCAACCTTCTGAAGTCGCTGAACCACGTGCATCGCGTGGTGGAGCGTCGGAACACGATCCCGATCCTCTCCAACGTGCTGATGCGCGCGTCCGGCGCCGGCCTGGATTTGAAGGCAACCGACCTCGATCTCGAAATCACCGAGGCCCTGCCGGCCATGGTGGAGACTGCCGGCGCAACGACGGTTCCGGCGCACCTGCTTTACGAAATCGTCCGCAAGCTGCCGGACGGTTCGGAAGTCCTGCTCGCCACCAACCCGGATGGCAGCTCGATGACGGTGCAATCCGGCCGTTCGAAGTTCTCGCTGCAGTGCCTGCCGGAATCGGACTTCCCGGATCTCACCGCCGGCAGCTTCACGCATACGTTCAAGCTGAAGGCGACCGATCTGAAAATGCTGATCGACCGCACCCAGTTCGCGATCTCCACCGAGGAGACCCGCTATTATCTGAACGGCATCTTCTTCCACACGATCGAAGCCGGCGGGGACCTCAAGCTTCGCGCCGTCGCGACCGATGGCCACCGTCTGGCCCGCGCCGATGTGCAGGCACCGCCCGGTTCCGAGGGCATGCCCGGCATCATCATTCCGCGCAAGACGGTCGGCGAACTGCAGAAACTGGTCGATGATCCGGAATCGGTCGTCACGGTCGAGGTTTCGGACGCCAAGATCCGCATCACGCTCGGCTCGGTGGTGATGACCTCCAAGCTGATCGACGGCACTTTTCCGGATTACCAGCGCGTCATTCCGGCCGGCAACGACAAGGAAATGCGTGTCGATTGCCAGAGCTTCACCAAAGCCGTCGATCGCGTCTCGACGATTTCGTCCGAGCGCGGCCGCGCGGTCAAGCTGTCGCTGACCGAAGGCCAGTTGACGCTGACGGTCAACAACCCGGATTCGGGCAGCGCGACGGAAGAAGTCGCCGTCGGTTACGACAACGATCCGATGGAAATCGGCTTCAACGCCAAATACCTGCTCGACATCACCGCCCAGCTTTCCGGCGACGACGCGATCTTCATGCTGGCGGATGCCGGTTCTCCGACATTGGTACGCGACACAGCCGGCGATGACGCGCTCTATGTGTTGATGCCGATGCGCGTTTAAATCATTGAGGCGGCTGGAAACCCCAGCCGCCTTTTTCATGCGGTTTTCCCGGTGCGACATTTTTCCTTGCTTTTGCGGCATGAAGGTCCACATGGGGCGAAAGGGAGAAGATAAAAATGGAACTGCGCCTGAAGGAGCGGCTTGGCCGCAAGTTCGACGATGAGATCCGGTTCTTCAAAGGCTGGATCGACGGCCCGAAACGGGTCGGCGCCATCTGCCCCACCTCCTCCGTTACCGCCAAACGCATGGCAAGCGTGATCGACACGGCCTCCGGCCTGCCTGTCCTCGAACTCGGACCCGGCACCGGCATCATCACCAAGGCGATCCTGAAGCACGGGATCTCCCCGGAAAACCTGGTCTCGATCGAATATTCCACGGATTTCTTCCAGCATCTCGTGCGTACCTACCCGGGTGTCAAGTTCGTCAACGGCGACGCTTTCGATCTCAACCGCACCCTTGGAACCTGGAAGGACAAGACCTTCGACAGCGTTATTTCGGCTATCCCGCTTTTGAGCTTCCCGATGGAGCGCCGCATCGCGCTGCTCGAGGACCTGCTCGACCGCATCCCCGCCGGCCGGCCCGTGATGCAGATCACCTACGGCCCCGTCTCTCCGATCATCGCCCAGCCCGACCGCTACCGGATCAAGCACTACGACTTCGTCGTCCGCAATATTCCGCCGGCGCAACTCTGGACCTACACGCGCGGCTGACCATGACATTCGGTCTCTACATCACCCATCCGCAGGTCCGCATCGACCCGGACGTTCCGGTGCCTCAATGGGGGCTTTCGGATGTCGGAGCCGCCCGCGCCCGAGAGGCTGGGCAATCCGATTGGGCAAAAAGCTCGTCCGGATTATCTCCAGCGACGAGGTAAAGGCGATAGAGACCGCCGAAATCATCGCCGCCGCCTCGGGGATTTCGGTCGAGATCGCGCACGATACACACGAAAACGACCGTTCGGCGACCGGCTTCCTGCTGCCACCGCAGTTCGAGGATGCCGCGAACTTGTTTTTCGCCCATCCGGAGGAAAGCTTCAAAGGCTGGGAGCGCGCCGTGGATGCGCAGAAACGCATCGTTTCCGCCGTGACGCGAATTCTTGCCGATCATGATCCGAGTCAGCCGATCGCCTTCGTCGGCCATGGCGGAGTGGGCACGCTTTTGAAATGCCATCTGACCGGCTCGCCGATCGCCCGCGACCGGGACCAGCCGGGTGGCGGGGAAATCTCTTCTGCTTCACCCTTGCGGATCGGACTGTCTCATGCGACTGGACGCCCATCGAAAAATGGGAAGGGTTCCAGGCATGAACGCTCGTGATCGCCTCATCGTAGGCCTCGATATTCCGACCATCGGCGAAGCCGAAAAGATGGTCGCCACGCTCGGTGACACCGTTTCCTTCTATAAGATCGGCTATCAACTCGTATTCGCCGGCGGTCTCGAATTTGCACGGGATCTCGCAAAGGACGGCAAAAAAGTCTTCCTCGACATGAAGCTCCTCGACATCGACAATACGGTCGCCAAGGGCGTCGAGAACATCGTCAAGATGGGCATGACCATGCTCACCCTGCATGCCTACCCGAAGGCGATGCGCGCCGCGGTCGAGGCCGCCAAAGGTTCCGACCTCTGCCTGCTCGCCGTCACCGTGCTGACCTCGATGGACGAAATCGACCTCGTCGATGCCGGTTACGAATACGACCCGCATACGCTGGTGCTGCGCCGCTCGGAACAGGCGCTGGCCGCAGGCATGGGTGGCATCGTCTGCTCGGCCGAGGAGTCGGCTGCGGTGCGCAAGATCGTTGGGCCCGACATGGCCATCGTCACGCCCGGCATCCGCCCGACGGGTTCGGAAGCAGGCGACCAGAAGCGCGTGATGATGCCGGCCGATGCGCTCAGCGCCGGATCCAGCCACCTCGTCGTCGGCCGCCCGATCGTCAAGGCGCCCGATCCCAAAGCCGCCGCACAAGCCATCCTGGCCGAAATGCAAGGCGTGATCTGACGGTTAATCGTTGCCGGAGACGATATTCTCCCGATCGTGGTCCAGGATGAGTTCCGGCGGGCCGCCGGCCGGGTGATTACCGGTCACGATGTTGTGCCGCGCGAAATCGAGCGGGCTAAGGCTGCTGCCGAACGGATGGTCCGGGCTTAAGAAGCAATAGGACCTGGCGCCCTGCCGGCTACCAAGCCAGACTGCCGGCCTCGCTCCCCAGAAGTTCTCATAGCGAAACGTGTTTCCGGTGATCAGATTGCGCTCGGGAGCCTGATGGCGGATCGTGCCGCCTTCCCCGCAGTTCCGATAAAGGAAGATGCCACCCGTCACCGGATTGTCGAAGACGTTGTTTTGTATGCGGTTGTCCGCCGAGCCGTCCACCGCGATCATTTCCCGCTTCGCCGTCCTGACCGTGAACAGATTGCCGATGATGCGGTTGCCCCCGGATTCCGCGTCGAGATAGATCGCCGTGGAGGCACTGGTTCCGGTGATGCGGGAATTCTCAAGCGTCAAACCCGTCACGCCGGGTGCCGCATAAAGCGGGATTCCACCATTCGCCACCAAGATGATATTGCTCAGGGTTATACCGCTCGGGGCGGCTGCCCGGGCTCGCTGCGTATGTCCGGCCTGCAGGGACGACCGCCGTACATTTTCGGCTTCGCCATTGCCGCCGAGGCCCTGGATATGGATGCTTCCCTTGATCGTGCAATTGCGGATCCGGATATCGCGTGGCACATCCCAGCTTCCGTCTGGCCTCTCAACCGACTGGATCAGCAGGACGTCTCTCTTCGCAGCCGTGGCATCAAGCGTCCCGCCGCTGCAATCAAGCGTTATGCCGGAAGCCTTGCTGCCGGAAAAGACAATCGGCGTCGTGATCACGTCGGTCTTCGCAAGCAACAGGTCACAGCCGATCGCAACCGGGGCTCTTTCGGTCACAGCCGGGGCGTGGATCTCGGCATAGATATCCGCTTTGCAAGCCGCGGCGTCAGCACGCCCAGGCACCACCCCGATCGGCGACAACAGGGCGAGAAGGACGCCCGGCGCCCGGCATGGGATCAAGCTCATCATATTGACTCGCCCTGGAATTTGCCTGAAGTCATCGTAACCGAAAACACATTGGAGGATACCATGGCCAAGGGATATTGGGTCGCACGCGTCGATGTCCGCGACCCGGAACGTTACAAGGACTATATCGCAGCCGCCACGCCCGCCTTCGAGAAATACGGCGCCAATTTCCTCGCCCGTGGTGGCGCGATGGCCGCGATGGAAGGTAAATCCCGCGCCCGCAACGTCATCATCGAATTCCCCTCGATGCAGGCCGCGATCGATTGCTACAATTCGCCGGAATACGCGATCGCCATCAAGATCCGCCAGGAAGTGGCGGATGGCGAGATCGTCGTCCTCGACGGCCTCTAAGAAGCGGTTATCGCAGGCGGTGCGGCAGTGGAGACACTTCCACCCGTGCCGCGATTCGGTTAAACAGCACTCATCTCGTCCCACAGGCTCCCGGAGCACACCATGACCGTCAACAACCTTCCGCCGCTCGTTACCGTTTTCGGAGGATCGGGCTTTGTCGGCAGGCATGTGGTGCGCGCACTCGTGAAGCGCGGTTATCGCGTCCGGGTCGCCGTCCGCCGACCGGATCTCGCCGGCTTCCTGCTGCCGGCCGGCTATGTCGGCCAGATTTCGCTGGTCCAGGCGAACCTGCGCTACCGCCAGTCGGTTCTGCGGGCTGTCGAAGGCGCTTCGCATGTGGTCAACTGCGTCGGCATCCTCTTCGAGAGCGGACGCAACACGTTCGACGCGGTCCAGGATTTTGGCGCCCGCGCGGTGGCGGATGCGGCACGTGCGGCCGGTGCCAGGCTCACCCACATCTCGGCGATCGGCGCCGATGCCAATTCGGAATCGTCCTATGCCCGCAGCAAGGGCCGCGCCGAGGCGACGATCGTCTCGACACTGCCGGATGCGGTGATCCTGCGGCCGTCGATCGTCTTCGGCCCGGAAGACAGCTTCTTCAACAAGTTCGCCTCCATGGCCCGTACTTTCCCTGCCCTGCCGCTGATCGGCGGTGGCAAGACGAAATTCCAGCCGGTCTATGTCGAGGATGTCGCCGAGGCCGTCGCCCGCTCCGTCGATGGTACGATCGCGTCCGGCAAGATCTATGAGCTCGGCGGCGGGGAAGTCATGACCTTCCGCCAGTGTCTCGAGACGATGCTGCGCGTCACCAACCGCACCAATTCTCTCGTCTCGCTTCCCTTCGGCATCGCATCTTTGATCGGTTCCGTCGCGTCACTCGTCCCCTTCGTCCAGCCGCCGATCACCGCCGATCAGGTCAAGCTGCTGAAGGCCGATAATGTCGTCTCCGACGCTGCCGCCGCGGAAGGCCGTACGCTGCAGGGGATAGGCATCCGCCCTACGCTCGCCTCTTCCATCCTACCATCTTACCTTGTGCAGTATCGCCCGCAGGGCCAATACACCGGGTCCGGCCGCGCGGCCTGAGATTATTAACCATATTCAGCGATTTGTTTCGCTTCGATATTCCTGTCGTGCCCGCTGAAAAATCGGGCACCCCTTTGTTGTCGCTCATGTTTCGGGCAAGGATAGTGGCACAAAGGTCGCAGTGGCTGAAGCAGTCGCGTTAACGGCCGGTTCAGCAAAATCCTTTATTGAATTCTTCTAATCCAACCCATAAATCCACCCTCACAAGACAAGCGGCGCAACCGTGACGATAAAATCTTCCATCGAAAGGCATTCCTCCATGGGCAAACCTATCGCCCTCTTTTTTGCATGTGCAGCATTGATCATCCTCGCGGGCTCCTTCATGGCCCCGACGACGGGCGCTGCCGGCAAGAGCGAATGCGCTCCCGCATATGGCGTAGATCCGTGCAGCACGGCATCCATCCGTCACTAAGCATCCGACAAAGCAAAAAGGCCGCTTTTCAGCTGCCTTTTTCTCTATGAAGAATGAGGCGATCCTCACTTTACCAATGCGGGACGCAGGGCAGTGTCGGCTGGCGCAACAGCGCTTGAGACCACTGCACTCCGGTCACCGCGTTGCGGGACCGATCCCAGGGCGATCAGGCCGAGCAGCAAAAACCCGAGAATTATCCTGTAGATCGCGAAGACGGTGAAACGGTTGCTGCGGATATAGGCCAGCAGCCATTTCACGGCGACGAAGGCGACGATCGTCGATACGACGAAAGCAACGCCGAGGAAGTCCAGTCCTCGTTCGCGGCGCTGCCGTCCTTGAGCGTCTTCAATAGTTCGTAGCCACTTGCCGCATACATGGTCGGGATACCCACGAGAAATGCGAACTCCGTGGCAGCGGCCCGGCTTCCCGTACCCGCCAGCATGGCGATGAAGATCGTGGCACCCGAACGCGACGTGCCGGGGAAGACGCCCGCGACGACCTGGGCGATGCCGACCAAGATCGCGACGAGCCAGGTTATCTGGGTGGAGGCCGGTCTGCGTGCGGCCGCCCGTTCTGCAACGATCATCCAGATGCCGCCGATGATGAGCGCCCAGGCAATCGGTGCCGCGTCCTCGGGAAGCGTGAAGCCGAGTTTCTTGACGATCAGACCGAGAACCGCGGTGATCAGGAAGGCGACGATCAGTTTTGCGGCATAGTCGCGATTCGCCGGCTCCCGCCAGCCGAGCAACAGGTCGAGCAGACGGCGCCAGTAGATAATGGTCACCGCGATGATGGCGCCTGCCTGGATGACGATATTGAACGTATCAGACCGGTGACCGAGCCATTGTTCTGCGATGATGAGATGACCAGTGCTGGAGATCGGTAGAAACTCTGTAATACCCTCGATCACGCCGAGGATGAGCGCACTGATGATGGACTGATCCGCCATTCTTAATCCTTTGTTGAGTAGATAAGGGCAGTTTTAAGCAGTTTATGAGCCGTTGCTTGTCTTGGGCCTACCAAATCCATATAGCTGCCATATGTCAGGCGGGCGCGTGAGGCGCCCCACCCCTCCTATACGAAGTTCGTGAAGTTCAAGTATCCATGCCCACGCTCTATCATCATTCCATGTCTTCGGCCTCGCGGTTCGTCCGGCTGATTCTTGCTGAATACGGCTTCCAGGCGGATCTGGTGGAGGAGCAGCCCTGGGAAAAGCGGCGGGAATTCCTGACGCTCAACCCTGCGGGCACGCTTCCGGTCTATGTCGATGACAGCATGAGAGTGCTTTGTGGCCCTTCCGTGCTCCTGGAGTTTCTCGACGAAACGCATGGCGTGCTGAAGCGCGACCGCCGGCTGCTTGCCGAAGACCCGTGGCAACGCGCCGAAATCCGGCGTCTGACGGAATGGTTCCTGCAGAAGATGGAGCAGGATGTCACCCGGCCGCTGACCCGGGAGCGGGTTTTCAAGCTGCAGATGACGACGGCTCAAGGCGGAGGCGCCCCGGATTCGAAGGTGCTGCGCACATCCCGCGCCAATATCCGCCAGCATATGAAATATCTCTCCTGGCTTGCCGGTTCACGGCCCTGGCTTGCGGGCGACCGGCTGAGTTATGCCGACCTTGCCGCCGCCGCCTCGATTTCGATCCTCGACTATCTCGGCGAAATCGACTGGTCGGAGACGCCTGTCGCCAAGGACTGGTACCAGCGGCTGAAATCCCGCCCCTCCTTCCGGCCGATGCTTGCCGAACGCATCCGCGGCCTTACCCCGGTATCCCACTATGCGGACCTTGATTTCTGACGCGACGGCGCGGGAGGAAGAAAAGGCGCTTCGACGGCGGGAGAAGCTGACCGCCTTCATCCACGAGGAAGCGGCGGCCCAGGGCTTCGATCTCTGCCGCATCACCGGTCCGACAAGCATTCCGAAGGCACCGGAGCGGCTGGAGATTTTTCTGGCCGACGGGCACCACGGCAGCATGGACTGGATGGCGGAGACGCGCCAACGACGCGCCGATCCGAAAGTGCTATGGAATCAGGTGCGCTCGATCGTCATGTTCGGACTGAATTACGGGCCGGACGAAGACCCGCGCGGCATTCTCGACAAGCGGGACAAGGCGGCGATCTCCGTCTATGCCCGCAATCGCGACTATCACGACGTCATGAAGGGCCGGCTCAAGGAGATCGCCACCCGCTTTGCGGCGCGCGCCGGGGAGGACGTCAAGGTTTTCGTCGATACCGCGCCGGTGATGGAAAAGCCGCTCGCAGCGGCGGCCGGGCTCGGCTGGCAGGGCAAACATACCAATCTCGTCAGCCGCACCCACGGCTCCTGGCTGTTCCTCGGCAGCCTGTTCACCACCGCCGACCTCATTACAGACGCACCCGAGACCGACCATTGCGGTTCCTGCCGAGCCTGTCTCGATGCCTGCCCGACGGCCGCATTTCCGGCGCCCTATCGGCTCGATGCCCGTCGCTGCATTTCATACCTGACGATCGAACACAAAGGCCCGATCGATCCGGAATTCCGGCCCTTGATCGGCAACCGCATCTATGGCTGCGACGACTGTCTTGCCGCATGCCCCTGGAACAAGTTCGCGGCAAGCGCCTCAGAAATGAAGCTGCAAGCGCGCGAGGACCTCAAGGAACCGGCAATCGCGTTTCTGCTGACCCTGGACGACGCAACCTTTCGGACCTTCTTCAGCGGCTCGCCGGTCAAGCGCATCGGGCGGGACCGTTTCATCCGCAATGTACTGATCGCGGCCGGCAATTCCGGTGATGCTGAGTTCATCGGCCAATGTCTCGAACTTGCGGGTGACCCTCGCCCGTGGTGCGTGGCATGGCTATATGGGCTCTGAAGCGGCTGATGACGGAAGACGACTTCTCACGGTTTGCCGAGGTACGCGGTGCGGAAGACGATCCGGAGGTACGGGAAGAATGGCGACTGGCGGGAGCGGCATGATGAATGTGATGATCTTCGGATGTGGCTATTCGGGCCAGGCGATCGCCGAAGCCTTTAAATCCGAAGGCCACCGGGTCTCCGGCACCGTCAGGACGGCCCACAAGGCGCTGGAACTTGCGGCACGAGACATCAAGGCCTTCGTCTTCGACGGCAGCCCATTCAGCGAGGAACTTCTGGCGGAATTGCGCGAGATCACACATCTGGTGCAGTCGATCCCGCCCGGAACGGAAGGCGATCCGCTGCTGAAGCTTGTCTCCGGACGGCTGCGCGAACTCTGCCCGAAGCTCGGATGGATCGGTTATCTCTCGACCGTTGGTGTCTACGGCGATCACGGCGGCGGCTGGGTTACCGAGGAGACCCCGGCAGCCCGATCCAAGGCCGGTCGATCGAGCGGGTCGATACGGAAGAGGCATGGACCGCGGAAGGCAAAGCAGCCGGTGTGCCCGTGGCAAGTCTTCGCCTTTCAGGCATCTACGGGCCGGGCCGCAATGCCTTCGTCAACTTCGCTCGCGGCACGGCACGGCGCATCATCAAGAAGGACCAGGTTTTCAACCGGATCCGCGTCGAAGATATCGGCGGGGCCACCCTCTTTCTCGCGCAAGGCAATATTGGCGGCATATATAATGTCACCGACGACGAGCCCGGTCCGCCGCAGGATGTCATCGTCGAAGCCGCCCGGCTGATGGGTGTCGAACCGCCGCCGGAGCATGATTTCGAGACCGCCGACATGACACCAATGGCGCGCTCCTTCTATGGCGCCAACAAGCGCGTTTCGAACGCCAAAATCCGTGCGGCCGGGTTCGAATTCCGCTTCCCGAACTACCGGATGTCGCTCGCCGAAATGTGGGCTTCCGGCCGCTGGCGTGGATGAAAATCCCATTTTGAAACGGGTGAAATTTCCATCCTGATCGGTTGATCTAGTTATTATTTCTTAATACTTATGGATGATCGCCACAAAATTTGCTCAAATGAGGCAATAAATCTCGCATCGTAACAAATTTTTTCTGCGGTTTTCGTGATCACAGACTCCCGCGAGTCTCACTGAAACGGCATTCCGCTTTCTGACTGTTTTTAAAGGTTTTCTTCCGCAGAAGCTTAGCTGGCTTCTTAAAAGATTCGCAAAAATGTAATCACGAATGTTACAGCCTGTAATGTTCCGTGATCGAAAGGCTCACTTTTTCGCCACTTTTCGCCCCGCTTAGCCGTTTTGCACGCAACGTGCAGGGACAAAACGAACGGGGACGACCGACTTGACAACAATTCGACGCTCGACTTTCGCCGCGGCCTCCATTGCTGCTTTTGCAACTCTCGGCTCCGCGCAAGCCAATGCTGCGCCCGGATGCGGTCACGCATCGTGGTATGCCCTCGGATCGAAGACCGCATCCGGGGAACGAATGAACGCCTCTCTGATGACGGCGGCCCACCGAACGCTGCCTTTCGGCACCAAGGTCATGGTGACGAACAAGCGCAACGGCAAAAGCGTCGTCGTCCGCATCAACGACCGTGGACCCTTCATCCGCGGCCGGGTGCTCGACGTCTCCAAAGCTGCCGCCAAGGACATCGGCATGATCACTCAGGCACCGCCCAGGTCTGTTATCAGGTCGTCGATGCCAGCGACCAGAAGGTTCCCGGCAAGGGCCTGAAAGCGATCGACGGCTGAGACTGTCCGGAGGGACGGTTTAGGCCTGCCCCTTGCTCTATCGCGCAATCGCGGTTACGACCCGTGGCATACGGGTGCAACCGAAACGGAGTGTGATATGCGATTGGGCGGACGAATTGCCGGCGCCATAGAGGTGCTGGCGGACATCGAAACGCGCAAGCGTCCTGTCGCCGACGCCCTCAAGGACTGGGGCCTCGCCCATCGTTTCGCCGGTTCCGGCGACCGAGCCGCGATCGGCAATATCGTCTACGACGCGCTTCGCATGCGTCTCTCGCATGCCTGGCTGATGGACGACGAGAGCCCGACCGCATTGGCCTACGCGGTCCTTATTCGCCAGTGGGGCCTGACGCCCGAGGCTTTGCAGGCCGAGTTCGCCGACGACCGCTTTGCACCGCCGGCTCTGACCCAGGCGAACCTCTCATCACTCGCCTCCCGCAATCTCGATGATGCGCCCCTGCATGTTCAGGGCGACATCCCGGACTGGATCCAGCCGTCCTTCCAAGCCAATTTCGGCGAGGACTGGCTGGTCGAGGCCAAGGCTCTGGCTGGCCGGCCGACCCTCGACCTGCGCGCCAATACGCTGAAGGCGAGCCAGGAGAAGGTCGTCAAAGCCCTGGAACGTTCGGCAGCGAAGGCTTCGCGCATCGCCCGCAACGGTATCCGGATTGCCGCCGGCGAGGGAGCGTCCCGCCTGCCCAACGTCACCGCCGAGCTTTCGTTCCAGAAAGGCTGGTTCGAAGTTCAGGATGAGGGCTCGCAGATCGTCGCCGATCTCGTCCAGCCAGGCGAGCACGACCAGGTTCTCGACTATTGCGCCGGCGGCGGCGGCAAGACGCTCGCTATGTCTGCCGCGATGCACAACAAGGGTCAGGTCCACGCCTATGACACGGACCGCAAGCGGCTGGCGCCGATCATCGAGCGACTGCGCCGTGCCGGCACCCGCAATGTCCAGGTCCATGACGACGCGCGACAGTTGAATGGCCTGAAGGGCAAGCTCGACGCGGTTCTGGTCGATGCCCCTGCACCGGCACAGGTACCTGGCGGCGCCGCCCGGATACCAAATGGCGGCTGACGCCTAAAAACCTCGACGAACGCATCGCGCAGCAGCAGGAGGCGCTTTCCGAAGCTGCCGTCTTCGTGAAGCCCGGCGGCGCGCTGCTTTACGTGACTTGCTCCATCTTGCCTGAGGAGAACGACGCGCAGGTTTCACGCTTCTGCTCCGAGAACCCGGAATTTTCAATCGCGCCGGCAGCGGAACACTGGGGCGGTATTTTCGGGAAAGATGCACCGCAGCCTCGCTCCAAAGATGCGCTGACCGTGACGCTGACCCCCGCAAGTACCGATACGGACGGATTCTTTTTCTGCCGAATGCAACGCAAGGTTTGAGTGCGGCAGGATCAAAGCCAAAGTTGAATTCCTTTTTCAAATTATTCTAAACTAGATAGTTTGACACCAGTTTCCAATTGGGCGATGAACCCCTTGACGGCCGGGGAGATCCGGGCCGTGAAGGAGAGGGACATGATCCGCAAGACCGTTCTCGGCGCCGCCCTGGCGCTTTTCGCCGCCTCCGCGGCGTTCGTCGTGACAGAGGCGCAGGCCGCCACCACATCCGCCGCCGTCCTCAAGCATTATGCCGAACTGGCACATGCGAAATACGAGGATCGCTGACGACCGCACAGGCGCTCGACAAGGCCGTCAACGCGCTGATCGCCAAGCCCAGCGAAGAGACGCTGAAGGCTGCCAAGGACGCCTGGCTCGCTGCCCGCGTTCCCTACCAGCAGACGGAAGTTTATCGTTTCGGCAATCCGATCGTCGATGACTGGGAAGGCAAGGTGAACGCCTGGCCGCTCGATGAAGGCCTGATCGACTATGTCGATGCCTCCTACGGCACCGAGAGCGACGAGAACGCGCTCTATACCGCCAATGTCATCGCCAATCCGAAGATCAAGGTCAACGGCAAGACGCTCAACCTTTCGAAGTTCGACGCCAAGACGCTGCGCAGCCTGAACGAGGCCGGTGAGATCGAGGCGAATGTCGCGACCGGCTATCATGTCATTGAGTTCCTGCTCTGGGGCCAGGACCTGAACGGCACCGGACCGGGCGCCGGCAAGCGTTCCTATACCGACTATGACAAGGCCAATTGCACCAACGGCCATTGCGACCGCCGCGCCGAATATCTGAAGGCCGCGTCCGCCCTGCTCGTCTCCGACCTCAAGGACATGGTCACCGCCTGGGGCCCGAAGGGCAAGGCAACCAAAAACGTCGAGGCCAATTCCAAGAAGGGCCTGACCGCCATCCTGACCGGCATGGGCTCGCTCTCCTATGGCGAACTTGCCGGCGAGCGCATGAAGCTCGGTCTGCTGCTGCACGATCCGGAAGAAGAGCATGATTGCTTCTCCGACAACACCTACAACTCGCATCTCAACGACGCGATCGGCATCAAGTCGGCCTATACGGGCGAATATACCCGTGTCGATGGCACCAAGATGACCGGGCCTTCGCTGTCCGAGCCTGGTTGCGGCGACCGACAAGGCACTCGACACCGAGATGCTCGGCAAGCTCGACGCGACGCTCGTCGCCATGAACGCCATGGCCGACCGGGCGAAGACGGTCGAGGCCTACGACCAGATGATCGGCGAAGGCAATAAAGAGGGTAACGCAGTCGTCCAGAAGGCAATCGATGGCCTGATCGACCAGAGCAAGAGCGTCGAGCGCGTCATTGCGTCGCTGAAGCTTGGCAAAGTAGAGCTTGAAGGTTCCGACAGCCTCGATAATCCTGACGCCGTCTTCAAATAAGCAACATAAGGCGGGCCGCGGCTGACCTTCAGCCAGCGGCCCGATTTCCCATGAGAACGCCCAGGTCTTTCGTCTTCCTGTTGCCGGCACTGTCGGGTGCTCTTCTTCTCACGCCGCTGATGGCGATCAGTAGCGATGCTCTTTTCCCGACCATGCGCACGGATCTCAATCCGAAGGACCAGAAACGCGTCGAGAGCGTCACACGCCCGACGACGGATTTCTCCAAGCCGGAACCTTTCGAGACCATGTCGGGTGGAGCCGCTACCAGCCGCGCCGATGTCAATGGCGACGCCTTCTCGCATTTCTCCGCCAACATCACCTTCGAGGAAGAAGGGACGTTCAAGCTCGGCAATGCGCTCTTCACGAAACTCTGGGTCTCCGCGCCCTCCTCGACACAGGCGTCCGACGGGCTAGGGCCGCTCTTTAACGCCCGCGCCTGCCAGAGCTGCCACCTGAAGGATGGCCGCGGCCATCCCCCGAAGGCGGTGCCGACGCGACATCGATGTTCTTCCGCCTCGCCCGCCCCGCGCGCACCGACAACGAGCGCGAGGCAGTTGCCGACTACAGGAAGCTCAATTTCCCCGACGCGGTCTACGGCGAGCAGCTACAGGACCTTGCCGTACCAGGCCTTGCCGCCGAAGGCCGGATGCAGATTTCCTACCAGGAAATCCCGGTCAAGCTCGGCGACGGCGAAGTCGTCCACCTGCGCAAGCCGACCTATTCGGTGGCCGAATTCGGTTACGGCGCGATGGAAGGCGACGTCACGCTGTCGCCGCGCATCGCCCCACCGATGATCGGCATGGGGCTTATCCAGGCGATCCACGACGCGGATATTCTTGCCCTGGCCGACCCGGACGACAAGGACGGCGACGGAATCTCCGGCAAGCCGGCCATGGTACGCGACCACAAGACCGGCGAGCCTGAAGCTTGGCCGCTTCGGCTTCAAGGCGCAAAATGCCTCGGTCCGCGACCAGTCCTCGTCCGCCTTTGCCGGCGATCTCGGCATCTCGACGCCGGATAATCCGTTCGACCATGGCGACTGCACCAAGGCCGAGGCCGCGTGCCTTGCCATGCCGACCGGCGTACAACAGCGGCTCGGGCCGGTCGAAGCACCCGATCCGGTCCTGCCGCTCGTTACCTTCTATTCGGAGAACCTGGCCGTGCCGGCCCGGCGCGACATCGGCGACAAGACTGTACTAAGGGGCAAAGAGCTCTTCTATCAGTCCGGCTGCGCCGCCTGCCACGCGCCGAAATTCGTGACCAGCCGCGATGCCGGCAACAAGGCGCATGCTTTCCAGCTCATCTGGCCCTACTCGGATTTCCTGCTGCATGACATGGGCGAAGGCCTGGCCGACGGACAGCCGGTGGGCGTTGCAAGCGGCAGCGAATGGCGCACCCAGCCGCTTTGGGGCATCGGGCTGACCGAAACCGTCAACGCCCATACGTTCTTCCTGCATGACGGCCGGGCGCGAAACCTCACCGAAGCCGTTCTCTGGCATGGCGGGGAGGCTGAGAAGGCCCGCGATGCCTTCGCCGGACTTTCCGGCCGAGACCGTGCCGCCCTCCTCAAATTCCTGGAGTCGCTCTGATGCGCAAGATCCTCTTTGCCGGGCTCGTCTCGCTGCTCCCCGTCATCGCCTTCGCGCAGGAGGGCGATACCGCTCCTCTGTGGATCTGCCGATGGCTGAGGTCACCAAGGTGATGACAGCGGCGGTCGATGGGTTCATCCGACCCGGCTACGACGCATTCCACGAATCCGCGGGCAAGATGACCACTGCGATGAAGGCGCTCTGCGAGACGCCCTCCAAGACGAGCTACGATGCCGCGAAAGGCACCTTCCGCGATGCGGCCGTGAGCTGGGCACATATCGAAGTGGTCCGCGTCGGGCCTGTCATCGAACAGAACCGCTTCGAGCGCATCCTCTTTTATCCCGACCGCAAGAGCACTGGGCTGAAGCAGGTGCAGTCCGTTCTGTCCAAGCTCGATGAGACCGCCACCGATCCCACCACGCTCGGCACCAAGAGCGTCGCCATGCAGGGTTTCGGGGCACTCGAATACGTCCTCTCCGGCACCGGATCCGACGAGCTTCTCAAGGCGAAGAACAGTTACCGCTGCCGCTATGGCGCGGCCATCGCCGGCAATATCACCAATGTCGCCAAGGAACTTTCCGATATCTGGGATGCGCCCGACGGCATCCAGAAGGCCTGGGAACAACCGGGGCCGGACAATCCAGATTTCCGCACCGGCGGCGAGGCGATCACGGCGCTGCTCGGCATTCTCGTGCATGGCGCCGAAGCCGTGCGTGACCAGCGGATCGAAACTTTTACAAGGGCGCGGACAAGGCGAAATTCCCGAAACAGGCTCCGTTCTGGCGTTCGGAGAATACCTGGGCCACGGTGGAGGGCAATCTCGAAGGCCTTTCGACCCTGCTTGAGAAATCCGGCATGGTCTCACTTCTTCAGGAAAAGGACCGGCCGATTGTCGCCGCCACCCAGGCGAAGCTCAAGGCGATGATTGAGCTTTCGGCAAAGATCACGCCGGATCTCGAAAAGGCGGTCGAGAATGCCGCCGAGCGCAAGAAGCTCGATACACTGCTAGCTGACGGAAAGGACGTCATTTCCAAGCTGAACGATGGATACGGCGGCGCAATCGGCCTCAGTTCCGGTTTTTCCTTCGCGGACGGCGACTAAGCTCATGTGGCGCGGCGAGGTGATTGACCGGCGCGGTTTCCTGAAGGCAGCAGGGATCGCCTTCACTGCTGCCCTTTCGCCGCGTTCGCTGATGGCGTTCGAACGCGCCGACGCGGTCTACGCCTCCGGGTTCCGGGCGCCGGACGGCTCGTTTGGCGTCGCCACCGTCTCCGAACGAGGCGAGATCATCGACCACGTTGCGCTTCCCGCCCGCGCCCATGGCATGGCCCATAGCAATGCGACCGGCCGCGCCGTCGCCTTCGCCCGCCGCCCAGGCACGTTCGCCATGGTGTTCGACCCGTCCCGCCAAACCGAACCGGTGATGATTACCTCGCTGGAAGGCCGGCATTTCTACGGGCACGGCCATTTCTCGCCGGACGGAACCCGGCTCTATGCGAGCGAGAACGATTTCGACGGCAATCGCGGCATGATCGGCGTCTACGATGCCCGCAACAAATTCCGCCGCATCGGCGAGTTCGACGCCCATGGCATCGGCACCCACGACATGACCGTCTCCGATGACGGCAAGCTGCTGATCATCGCCAATGGCGGCATCGAGACGCATCCGGATTTCGGCCGCACCAAGCTCAATGTCGATCGCATGGAACCGTCGCTGGTTCTCCTCGATGCGAAGACCGGCGCCCTCATCCAGCGGCACCGCCTGCCCGCTTCGCTGAAGCAGCTTTCCACCCGTCATCTCGACATCACTGAGAACGGTCGCATCTGGTTCGCCTGCCAGTGGGAAGGGGCTCGCAATGCGCTGCCGCCGCTCGCCGGCTGGTTTTCCATGGGGAGGACCTGTCCTTCGCCTCGCTGCCGGAGGAGACGACGGCCCGGCTCGGCAATTACGTCGGCGCCATTGCCGTCAACCGGCGCGACGGCATCGTCGGCCTCACCTCTCCGGTCGGCGGGGCCTTAGTCACGCTCGATGCGAAAACCGGAGCCGTGGTGAAGGAAGAGATCGTCCGCGAGGCGGCCGGCGTCGCACCGGCCGCGCGTGGCATCGCCGTTTCCTCCTATGACGGGCAGTTCAACGAGGCGCGTAGCCAAGTTGCCTGGGACCAGCATATCGTCCGGCTAGGCTGACCTTTCCCCGGCGCCGGAGCGCCCTAACTGCGACCGGATGAACAAAACCGTCGTGATGATCGCATTCATCGTCGCCTGCGTCGCGCTCGGCGCTCTGAGCGGCGCGAGCAATGTCCCGGGTGAATGGTACCAGTCGCTCAACAAACCCTTCTTCAATCCGCCGGGCTGGATTTTTGCGCCGGTGTGGACGGTCCTCTACGTGATGATCGGCGTCGCGCTTTCCGCCATCTGGTATGAGGAAAACAACAGCCGGCTCCTCGTTCTTTTTGCCATCCAGGCGGCGCTCAACCTTCTATGGTCGCCGGCCTTCTTCGGCCTGCAGAGCCCGGTTCTCGGCCTGGTGATCATCGTGCCGTTGCTCGTCTCGATCCTGCTTTTCATCGCCGCGAGCTGGAGGGAAACCGCACCGCAGCCTGGCTTTTCGCGCCCTATGCGCTCTGGGTCGCCTTCGCGACGCTGCTCAACCTGTCGATCGTCCTTCTGAATTAAGCGCACACCATCCTACAGCTTGCCGAACATCCTCCGTCATGCCAATTTCGCAACTGCGAAGGGGATTGGACATGAACGGGAAAGATACGGGCGATTTCCACGAGCGGGTACGCCACAGTTTTGAGCGCCAGGGGCGATGGCGATGCTCGGCGCCGAGTTGACGCGCGTCGAGCAGGCAATGGTCGAGATTGAGCTTCCCTTCGACGTCAAACTCACCCAACAGCACGGCTTCCTACATGCCGGCGTGATTTCCGCCGCACTCGACGCCGCCTGCGGTTATGCCGCCTATACCGTCATCGAACCGGACGCCTCGATCCTCACCATCGAATTCAAGGTGAACCTGATGTCGCCCGGCCGCGGCGAGCGCTTCCTGTTCCGTGGAGAAATCACCAAGCCGGGCTCGACTATCATCGTCGCCGACGGCCGCGCCTACGCGATCGGCGATGGCCCGGCCAAACTCATCGCTTCCATGACCGGCACCATGATGGTGATCCGCGGCAGAGAGGACGTAACCGGATGACTTCTTCTCTTCCCCTCGGCGAGCCAAGCCTTGCCGGCGGCAAGTCCATTCTCTTCGTCATGGCCGTCGATGCCGAATACGGCCCGGCGCTCAAATCCCGTATCAAGCCGCTGATGACCGGCGTCGGCCCGGTCGAGGCGGCGGTCGTGCTTTCCCATGCCCTGACCCGCCTGGAAGCAACGGGCGACCTGCCCGATCTCGTGGTGTCACTCGGCTCCGCCGGCTCCCGTAACCTCGAGCAGACAGAAATCTACCAGGCATCCTCGGTCGCCTATCGCGACATGGACGCCTCGCCGCTCGGTTTCGAGAAAGGCCGCACGCCTTTCCTCGAGCATCCGGCGATCGTGCCGCTTCCCTTGCGCGTCCCGGGCATCAGGCAAGCCTCGCTATCGACCGGCGGCAATATCGTCTCAGGTGCCGCCTATGACCTCGTCGGCGCCGATATGGTCGATATGGAGACGTTCGCGGTGCTGCGCTGTTGCCAGCTTTTCGGCCTGCCGCTGATCGGCCTGCGCGGCATTTCCGACGGCAAGGAAGAGCTGAAGCATGTCGGCGACTGGACCGAATACCTGCATGTCATCGACAGGAAGCTGGCAGACGCCGTCGATAGCCTGTTCGAGGGACTGGAGGATGGCGTGATCGCCCTCTGAGAGCGCGATTTTCGCTCTTTCCGGGCCATTCCTTGTTGCCAGAAATGGGAAGTTTCTTTAAAGGCTCGGCATGACCCAGATAGCTCATCCCGACAGCATTCTCATCATCGATTTCGGCAGCCAGGTGACACAGCTCATCGCGCGTCGCATCCGCGAAGCCGGCGTCTACTGCGAAATCCACCCCTTCCAGAACGCGAATACCGCATTCGAGAAACTCCAGCCGAAGGGCGTGATCTTCTCCGGCGGCCCGGCTTCGGTGACCACCGAAGGCAGCCCCGCGCACCGCAGGCGGTGTTCGACAGCGGCGTTCCGATCCTTGGCATCTGTTACGGCCAGCAGACGCTTGCCACCCAGGCTCGGCGGTGTCGTCGAAGGCGGGCATGCGGCGGAATTCGGTCGCGCCGATGTGGAGATCAAGGCCAACAGTCCGCTGTTCGAAGGTTTCTGGGAAGTCGGCGGAAGCTATCCGGTCTGGATGAGCCATGGTGACCGCGTCACCAAACTTCCGGAAGGATTTTCGGTCATCGCGACGTCGGAAAACGCGCCTTTCGCGATCGCGGCAGACGAAAGCCGGCACTATTACACCACCATGTTCCACCCGGAAGTGGTGCATACGCCTGACGGCGCCAAGCTGCTCTCCAATTTCGTGCACAAGATCGTCGGGCTGAAGTCCGACTGGACGATGGCTGCCTATCGCGCCGAGATGATCCGCAAGATCCGCGAACAGGTCGGCAAGGAACGGGTGATCTGCGGTCTTTCCGGCGGCGTCGATTCCTCCGTCGCGGCGGTGCTGATCCACGAAGCGGTCGGCGATCAGCTGACCTGCATCTATGTCGATCATGGCCTGATGCGAATGGGCGAGACCGAACAGGTGGTCAGCATGTTCCGCGACCACTACAATATTCCGCTCGTGGCCGTGGATGCGTCCGAGCTTTTCCTGACCCAGCTTGAGGGCGTCACCGACCCGGAAGTGAAGCGCAAGACGATCGGCCGGCTGTTCATCGAAGTTTTCGAGGCGGAAGCCGCCAAGATCGCAGCGGACGGCAAGGGTTCGCCGGCGTTTCTGGCCCAGGGTACGCTCTATCCGGACGTGATCGAAAGCGTCTCCTTCTCGGGTGGTCCTTCGGTCACCATCAAGAGCCACCACAATGTCGGCGGCCTGCCCGAGCGGATGAACATGAAGCTCGTCGAGCCGCTGCGCGAGCTTTTCAAGGACGAGGTGCGCGCGCTTGGCCGCGAACTCGGCCTGCCGGACAGCTTCATCGGCCGCCACCCGTTCCCGGGTCCGGGCCTCGCGATCCGCTGCCCCGGCGCCGTCACCCGCGAAAAGCTCGACATCCTGCGTAAGGCGGATGCGATCTATCTCGACGAAATCCGCAAGGCGGGCCTGTATGACACGATCTGGCAGGCATTCGCCGTGCTGCTGCCGGTGCAGACGGTCGGCGTGATGGGCGACTACCGCACCTACGACTTCGTCTGCGCGCTGCGTGCCGTCACCTCGGTCGATGGCATGACCGCGGATTTTTATGCCTATGACATGAACTTCCTCGGCCGTACGGCGACCCGCATCATCAACGAAGTCCGCGGCATCAATCGCGTCGTCTACGATGTGACCAGCAAGCCGCCCGGCACGATCGAGTGGGAATGAAAGGGGAGGGCCGTCAGACCCACTCCAACCTTCGCGACTTTGTGGCCTTCACATATTCGGTCGCGCGCTGCTCTAAAAGTTAGCGCGCGACCGGGTCTCTGCGCCGATCACACGGTCGTAGATCGATTATTGCTCCTTCTTGAACACATCCTGGAAAATGAGCTGGCCCCAGGTGCGGCCGCGTGCGTGCACCAGCGTGCCACCTTCGTCGAGCTTTCCCAGCTTGACGGGTGCGAACCCGAGTTGTTTGGCCAAGGCCGCCACGGGAGCGATCGCATCCTCGTCGTCGCTCGACAGAAAGACGACCCGGTGCCCGCCCTCGACGATCGGATCGGCAGCCAGGGTGGCCGCGACCAGATGATTGAAACCTTTCACGAGCCTGGCGCCGGTGAACGCCTTTGCGACGAAGGCGGAGGACGGAAGGCCGTCCAGCTCTTCAGGGAGAACTCCAAACGCGTTCGTCGCGTCGATGACTGTCTTGCCTTCCCAGCTCGGCAGGGCGTTGGCAACCTCGCGATGCTCCCCGAACGGGACCGCCAGGATGATTGTGTCGGCCTCGAGTGCATCCTGCAGCGACCTGGCGGCGACGTTAAGTCCAATCGCCCGAGCCTGCGGCGCCAACGCCTCGGGCGGGCGGCGGCTCGCGACCGTCACGTCGATGTTTTTACGGGCGAAGGCGAGGGCGAGGGCCTGGCCTACCGCACCGAATCCCACAATTGCATAGCTCATAATGTTTCTCCAATCCGTGTTGATATTGATTCCCCGGCCCTCAACGGCGCCGGGTAAGCGTTTCGGGTAATCGCTCCGAATAATCGAATGGAGCGGCCGGCTGGGCGTAGAGCGTCAGAGTTGGGCCAGGCCGCCATCGACGGCGACCTCGCTGGCGGTCATGAAGCTGCTGTCCGGCGACGCGAGAAAGGCAGCCACCGCTCCGATCTCCGCCGGATCGGCCATGCGCTGGAGCGGGGTCATCGAAGCGAAGACCTTCTGGCCCTCCTCGCCTAGCGCTTCCTTCGCGAGTTCGGTCGCCGTCGCCCCGGGTGACAGCACGTTTACCCGGATGCCGGTGCCCTTCAGGTCTTCCGCCCAGGTCCGCGCGAGGTTGCGCACTGCCGCCTTGCTTGCGCTGTAAGCGCTGAATGCCGGAGCGCCCGTGGTTCCCGCGCTCGATCCGGTCAGGATGATCGAACCTCCCTTGCCCATCAGCGGCAGCGCTTTCTGGACAGTGAAGATCGTACCCTTCACATTGGTGTCAAAGGTTTCGTCGATGTGCTCGGCGGTGATCTGGCCGAGCGGAAGCGGGCTTCCCGCGCCGGCATTGGCGAAAACGATATCGAGGGTTCCTCGCTCGACCTTCACCGCCGCGTAGAGTCGGTCGAGGTCGGCCAGATCGGAGACCGAGCCCTTCACGGCGCGGGCATTAGGCCCGAGGTCGGCCATAGCGGCGTCAAGCGCTTCCTGCCGGCGGCCGAAGATGAAGACGAAGGCGCCCTCTTCGATGAAGCGTTTTGCTGCCGCGCGGCCGATTCCGGTAGCGCCGCCGGTGATCACGGCGGTCTTTCCATTCAGTCTGTTCATGTCATGCATCCTTCGTTGGAGCTCCGCGGAAGGCGGAGAAATGCTTGTCCTCAAGCCTTCCCTGCTTCTCCTTCCAGGCTCCGTCCTTGTTGGTTCGGGGACGCCCCGAGAACTTCAAAATAGGTGGGCCGAAGTCAGGCGTTCAGTGCGCAAGCGCGCACATCGGTGGTGCAAAATCGATCCGGCCGGACGACCGATACCAGCCGCGACGATCGATGTCCGGCAGTTCGGAATTGCGACGCGCTCGACGACATAGCTATAATGACGGCCCGTACTGCTGTACGATGCGTTAGAAACGGGCTTTGGAAGGCGCACCGCGTGGTGCCGGATTGCACCATGATCGACTGGGATGACATTCGCTACTTCCTTGCCGTGGCGCGCGGAGGTTCAGTGCGGGCTGCAGCCGGGCGCCTCGGGGTCAATCACACGACCGTGCTGCGGCGCATCGCCCAGCTGGAGGAACGGCTCGGAGCGCAGATGTTCGAAAAGCTGCCTTCGGGCTACCGCCTGACGGCAGCGGGCGAGGAGGTCCTCGAGCTCGCGAACCAGATGGAAACCTCGTCGCACCAGCTGGAGACCCGCGTCTTCGGGCGCGACCAGAACGTGCGCGGGCTTCTGCGGGTGACGTTGACACCGATCCTCGCGACACACCTGCTCATGCCTGACTTCGCCGATTTCGCGCGTCTGCATCCGGACATCGAGATGGACATCCTGTCGTCCGGCGAGCTGGCAAATCTCACCAACCGAGAGGCCGACGTGGCGATCCGCGTCGTCTACGACCGCAAAACCCTGCCGCTCAATCTTCACGGCCTGAAGGGACCGGAACTGTTCGGCGGCGTCTACATGTCCCGCGCTCGACTGGCCGCATGGCGTGCGGGCGCACCTGATCCCATCCGGTGGATCGTCATAAGCAATCATGGAATTCCGGATTGGGCCAGCGAGGGCGAGGTTCGCACCACGGGGGTTCCGTTCAGGACCACGGACGCCGAGGCGCAGATCGTTGCTGTCCGGCAAGGGCTTGGGATCACGACACTGCCGTGCTTCGTCGGAGACGCGGCCCCCACCTGGTGAGGGTGCCGGGCACCGACCTGCACATGTACGGAACGCTCTGGCTTCTCACACAGGGGGAGACACGCAAGACGAAGCGGGTGCAGCTCTTCACGGAGTTCGTATCCCGCAGGCTTACCGCGTACGCTCCGCTTCTCGCGGGGCTGTCCGTATCGCTCGACGACTGACGCCCGGCAGGGCGCCGGCGACGCTTGCCGCAATCGGGTCGGAAGCCGAGCATCGCTTGAAACGGCGGCTTGCCCGCTGCCAATTATCAGAATGGACAAGCCGCCGTCAGCGGCCGCTATTTCAGCGGCAGAAACAATTCGACGACCACTTCATGTGCCGGCACGTTCGGGAAGAAAGAAAAGTGTCGTTGGCAATAGATCGGGAAGTCACGTGCTTCCTCGCCGCTGGCGGGAAGCCAGTCACGATAGAGGTAGAGCGCGGCGGGCTCGAGGTTGTTGGTATTGTGGACGACGCGCAACATCGCGCAGCGTCCGCCGGGGATCACACCAGCCTTCATCTGCTCGTCGTTCGCATCGATCGGCTGGTCGGTCCCGACACACAGGTCCATGCTATAATCAGCCGCGACCGCGGGGACCCTCTCGGAACGGAAGACGTTGAAGGTCGGGCTCGTCTCTGGCGACAGGCCGGCGGCCTTGCGCCACGCGATGAACCGCTGGATGGTGGCGCCGAGTGTCTCCCTGTCGCCTCGATGTTCCATGATCGCCACCGGGGTCGGCGGCACTTCGCGGATAATCACGTCGTCGTGGTCATAGATAATCTGCATGAGCTTGCTCCTAGCGTTTTCCAAAGGCCCGAAAGCCGCAAGCCACGGCGCCCAGTCGGGCGATTTCCGGAATGATGAAGGCGATTGCCCGAACCGTTGCCGAAAGGCGCGGGCGAAAGCATCCGGTGCATCGTAACCGGCATCCATCGCAATATCCGTGACGCGCTCGTCTTCCCTGTAGGCCAGCCGGTATGAAGCGCGCTTCAGGCGGGCAAGCTGGACATAGCGATGCACGGACAACCCGAAGGTCGCCGTGAACTGCCGGTGGAAATGAAACTTCGAGAAGGCGGCGACACCGCTCAGGACGTCAAGAGCGAGATCGTCCTCGAGGTGCCGGTCGATATAGTCCAGCACTCGCTGCATCCGCTCATGATAGTTCCGAAGCACGTCGGTCATTCGTCTTTGTCTCCGTGGCAGCTCAAACTAGATCCTTCAGGCAAGGCGGCGCTCGACCGATCTTGCGGTTCGGCGGGGTTGATGCCGGGAACTTTCATCCTGCGGAATTAGAGGTAGTCGATAGATGGCTTGCGGAGAGTGCGGAAATTCTTCAATGAAATCCTGACGCAGCAAATCTTCGACAGCCGAACCTCAGATCACCGCCGGATCCTCGCCAATGCTTCGCAGCCTTTATAACTGGACGATGGCGCTCAGCGCCCGCAAATCCGCGGCCATTTGGCTTGCGGTGATCGCATTCGTTGAAAGCTCGGTCTTCCTTGTGCCGGCCGACGTTCTGTTCCTGCCGATGGCCCTTGCCCGGCCGGAACGCGCCTGGCGGTATGCGCTGATCGCGACCGTGTTTTCCGTGCTCGGCGGCATCGCCGGCTGGGCCATCGGCTATTTCGCCTTTAATGCACTGGCCGAACCGATCCTTCAGTTCTGGGGCAAGCTCGACACGTTCAACGAACTCAAGGCGGGCGTTACCTACGAAACGGTCGTTCTGCTGCTGGTCACATCGGGTCTCGCGCATCTGCCGCCGATCAAGGTCGTTACGATCCTGTCCGGCGTGGCGCATATCAATCTCGGGCTGTTCGTGATCTCGGCGATCGTCACCCGCGGCGCGCGCTTTTTCCTGCTTGCCTGGCTACTGCGCCGTTATGGCGAGGATATCCGCCATTTCATCGAAAAGCGGCTGGGCCTGATCGCCATGGTCGTCGCCGCGGCGCTGATCGTCGCTTACGTCGCTTATAAATTCCTGACGTATTGAGGCATTTCATAATCCCGGGCGAGGCCTGGCACCGCCAGGGTCGCACGATCAAGCGTCAACGGGCGAAATAGCGAAGCTCGTCGCCCTTGCGGCCATCGAAATAAGGCGCCTGCCAGCCGTCATCCGTGTCGAGAAAACCATGGCCGGTCGAAGCCTTGGTCGGGGTGCTGCCGGCCAGCAGAGCTTTCTGCGCCGCTCCTCCAATACAGCCCGGTAGCGGTAGTGGTCCTGAACATCGAGGACATGGACCGCATAGGCGGCAGCAAGCTGCGGGGCGCCCTTGATGATCAGCATGTTCTCGTCATTGGCGTAGGATGCCTTGAAACCGAGATTGTGGCTGCCGGTGATGACGACGCAATCGGTCTCGGACAGGGGATCGATCACCACCACCTTGTCGTGGATGATCGCGGTCCCGGCCGTGAGCAATTCGCGCTGGAAGTCGCCGATCAGGTCGCGGATGGCGCTCGCTCGCACCATCATCACCCGCGGTGCACCCTTCAGCTGGTAAATGGAGGGGCTGGCGCCTTGGTGGCGCCATCTTCGTCATCCGCATCGTCGCCCTTGATCGGAACTTCATAGTTGGGCATTGCCTGCGGGGCGCTTATTGCCCCGAGCACGAGCAGATCGAGCTTTTCGGCAGCGATCTTGACCGCCTCGCCTATGATGCTGTTGCGGCCCTGCTGGGCCGGATAGAAGCTCAGGAACAACAAGGCCTGCTTGGCGCCCCGCATCAGGTCGAAGACCTCCTGCATATCCGGAGGCGTTGCCGGATTATTGCGCGGAACGCTCACCCTGGCCATATTGGGCGAGAACCACGCGCTCGCCTTTGCAGCCGGGGCCACCGAAGCAATCATCAGGGGATGCGAGGTCGCTCCATCCTCACGCAGGCGGGGTCCTTGATCGACATTGTTCGGCTTGCTCAGTGGAACCGGCTCGGGAATCACGTCGTCGAAAAGGCGGCGCCAGTAACCGAGATAAACCTCGGCGAGCTTGGCGTCCTCGATCATCACCGCATTGTTCGTCTGGCCGCAAAGACCCGTGGATGTCCAGTTCGTACTGCCGGTCAAGACGGCAATGGGTTCGTTTGTCTTGGAGACCAGCACACCGAACTTGTTGTGGCCTATGTGCTTGCTGTTGTTGAACATCCGGTTCTGGAGGCGGTCTCCGAGCTTTGCCCGCAATCTGTCTCGTGCGGCCTGGTTTGTCGTATCCCAGGTCTTGCCGTCCTCCGACTTGCCGGCCGTCGAGAGGATCAGACGGATGCGGGCATGGTGCGTATCGATGAGGTCGATCAGTTCTTCATCGTGAAGCTCGTAAAGCGCGAGATGGATCTGCGCGTCCCGTTGCTCCGCGAATTCAAAGAAATGTTTAAGCGTCTTCAGCGCATCGCCCCCAGGAACCGCCGCAGAGGGTCGTTCCTATCGGCTATGCGTCTGAGAACCTCGCTCTTCGACGGCGTCTTGCCATCGGGGGTCTTCAGCTGTTTCCTCAGATTCTGGGTCGATAGGATGCCATTGTTGAACGCCACCGTGGCTTTGCCGAAACGGCCCGTCACCAGCAATTCACCGGTCAGAATGGGTTCCCCGCAAAAGAACAGCGGGATCGGATCGCTTTTATAGCGCGCCTTTCCGGCATCGTCGAGAAAAGGCGCCGTCGTCGAAGGCGGCACCGGCTGGCGGCCAGGACCGGCCAGACCGACGGGCACGATCTCGTAGCGGACCTTGAACTCCCCTTCCCGCAGCACGGTCTCGTTGCGGCTTCGGCGAAGCGTGAGATCGCGCCAGGAGAATTTCTGGATTGGCCAGACGCTGGTGTCCTGCTCTTCGCCTTGCGGATTGGACTGCGTGTCGAAAGCAGCCCATGCAGGCAGGACGCGCCTTGCGACCTCATGACCGGCGAGATCGAAATGGATGCGGGTTATCATGAACCCGAGGCAATCCTTGATTATCCCGTCAGTCCGCCAAGCAAGATAGCCGACTTCGTTGTTGCACCACGCATTCGCCTTGACGATCCTGGACATGGCCATCCCCACCCTCTGACCACTTCGTAGCAGATCAGTTTCGCAGGAATATTACAATCCTGAATCCAGAAATTGCGGCGATACTCGCCTTGATAGGCAGTCGTCGAAAGGACGTTCAGAACCCCAGCGATTGCTGTGCCGGCTCGGGTGGCGTCAGGTGGACGCCTTCTAGTTCCAGCATGCGGGTCTTCGAGGTCGATCCGCCCGGGGCCGAAAAGCCGCCGATCTTGCCGCCGGCAGCGAGCACGCGGTGGCAGGGGATGATCAGCGCCACCGGGTTTTTCGCCATCGCCTGGCCGACATCGCGGGCGGCCTCGGGACCGACGCCGAGCTGCTTCGCGAGCGCGCCGTAGGTCGTCGTATGCCCCCAACCGATCCGGCGGGCGGCGGCATAGATCTGCTTGAAAAAATCGTCCTGGCCTTCGAGGTCAAGGGCGACCTTCGAAAAATCGACTTCCTCGCCCGCAAAGTAACGCTTTACGGCATCGATCGCTTCGAGCACTGCAGCAGGCGGCGTGCCGGGCTCGGCCTCGGGCAGCCGGCGCCGCAATAGCTTTTCGGTCGAATCCGCGCTCTTGGTCGGGAGCTGGAAACGGGTGATGCCGACGTTATTCCAAGCGATGCCGCAGAAGCCGCCGGCGGTTTCGAAAATCAGATATTCATGCGTTGTCATGAGGAAACCTCCGCATTTCGATTGACCTTAAAATCGGCTCCCGGGCTCAAGGATTCAACCCGTTTCTTGCCTGGAAGAGCGAGGCTCTCCGGGAATGGTTGGCCGAAGCCCGCCCAGCTACCTCTTTCTCCGGCCTATCCTTGGAAATCATTGCCAAATCCCCCGCCGATTAACCATGATTGCAATTGTTCCGCGTTTGTTCTTTACTCTTTCAGGAGTCCCGCTAGGTTTCATTCAACGGCATGAGGTCGCATTACTATGACGGTAGCAAGATGAGCTTGCGAAAGCACGCTGGCCAGCCTTCGCTCCCCTTTGGCGAAGGCTGGCTTTCCACACCGGCCAGACCTGTTCGGCGCAAGAGCAAGCTGATGTTCGTGCTGAAGCCTTCTGCTCCGCTCGGTCTCATCATGCATGGCGACGCCCTGCTCCACGCGGCGAACCAGAATACACGGGATGCCTATCCCGCCCATCTTCTCCATATGAGCCTGCTCTGCATGGAACAGTTCGATGAGCCGCCCATGGCGCTCATCGAAGCGACCAAGATGGTCGCGGCCAGTCTTCAGGCGAGGCCCGTTCCGGTCACGCTGGACAGCAGCGGCCTGTTTGGAGGCAAACGGCATCTCGCCTTGTATCGCGCCAAGGGCAATCCGGTCGTCAACCAATTCGCGCAGATGCTGCGCCGCGCTCTCGCCCGCCACAACCTCCCGAACTACTGGATGGCGGATGCCGCCCCGCATGTGACACTGATCTACGGCTGCGGGCGGATAGAGACCATGCCCATCGAGCGAAATTACGCCTGGATCGCGGGGGAATTCATGCTGGTCTACAGCCATTACGGGGAGGCCCGGCACGAGGAATTCGGAAGATGGAGCTTCCATCCGAATGCTCCTGCCTATCCCGTGCGGCCGGAACAGCTCCGCATGACAGTCTGACCGGAGAGAATTTTCAGACCTTGATCGCGAGACGCAGCCCGCCCCAATGGCGCCCGTTGACGGTGATCGGGGCGGAAATATCCTTCATCAGCACAAATTGGCCGCCGCCCATGTCGCGGCGGTAGGTCTGCAGCAAGAAGGGTTCCTTGTTGCGGCCCGCCGCCAGGCCCACGCGGTCGTTGAAGATGCGTCGGTTGCGGCAGTTGGCGGTATTCCAGGTCACGTCGCCCGGACGCTGGCGCTGCGAGAATTTCCGGTTATGGGTCGGCAGATAACCGTTTTCGTCGATGGCCGCACAGAAGGCGACCTGTGGGTCGCTTTCGGCTGCCCGTTCCTGGATCGGCGGCAGGACGGTATCGGTAAATTCCGTATAACGCGTCATATACTGGACGGGATCGCTGCCGGGGATCGCCACATATTGCCGGTCGAACAATGCCGCAAGATCGATGCGACCAGATTTCACGCCCGCCTCGAAGACGGACGAAATTTCCGCGGCATAGGCCATCACGGCGCTGATATAGGGGCTGTCCGGAGTCTCGATACCGGCGCTCGCCGTCGTCTGGATCATCCGCTCGGAAATCGTCACCACCTCGCCGACCCGAGAAGAGGTCTGCTGCAACTGGTCATTGGATTTCAGGATCGCGCTTGCGGCGGCAGCGATCGAAGAGGCGAACTCGCCGCATTGGCGGTCGACGGTCTCGGTCGTCCCGGCAAGCGAAGACGCGTTGTCGAGGATCTGGGTCATGACGCCTTCGACGCCCTTGAACGACCCTTGAACCTTCGTCGCGGTCGTCTTGACACCCTCGGCCGACTGGCTCGCGCCCTCGCCGGCCGTTACCAGCCGGTCGATGCGGCTGTTCAACTGATCAAGCGTGGCCTGGATCGAACTCGTGGTCTGAGAAGTCTGCAGCGACAGCGCGCGCACTTCTGCAGCGACCACGGCAAAACCCTTGCCAGCCTCGCCCGCACGCGCCGCTTCGATTGCCGCGTTCAATGCCAGAAGGTTGGTCTGCCGGGCGATCATGCCGATCGCATCCGCCAGGCGTCCAACATCTCCGAGCGCCGTGGAAAACAACTTGATCTCCGCGCCGATCTCCCGGGATGCATGCACCATGTTGTCGATCGCGGCGATCGAGCCGGAAAGCTGCTCAGCCTGCTCGCCGAGCACCCTGCGCGCGTTGGCGGTCAGCTTGTCGGATTCCTGAAGGGAGCGGGCGACGTGGCCATTGGCGTCCGCGATCGATTGAGCGGACTGGGTCAGGCGGCCAAGCAATGTCGCGTGTTCCGAAGACTGCGACGCGGTATCCTGGATGGCGCCAGCAATATCGACTAGATGCAGGCCGAGCGCAGAAGCCTCATGTGCCAGCCTGGCGACAGAGCGTTTCAACACCTCGCCGTCGATAGGCGCAGGCCCCGACGGCGCTTCTTCTCTGATAACCAGCGCAACCAAATCCACATCTCCCGGAATATTAGGAGACTATAGGATAGCCTTGGTTAACAGATAGTTTCCGCGAGTATCTCGCGAAGACTTATACTTAAGGCTGAGATCGCCCCACCCCCGGCCGGAAAAGGCCAGGAAAGACAGATCAGCCCAGGCGATCGAAAGCCTGCGGATCGATACCGAGGGTGGTCAGGTCGCGGTGGTTCGGACGGCGATGGTTTTCCACGGCGGCCGAAACCGAAATTGCTGCGCTCATGACGGCAAAGGCGCGGCCGATGACACCACGACGGGTCTTGTTTTGTGCGGGCATGTGAAACTCTCCTTTTTCGTTCTGCTAAAATATGATGTCTGTGCTGTTTTTGTGCAATGCACAACAGAACAGGGGAGCCATGCGGCTGTCACATAACAACGGTTAACCACACCGAGCGGCTTGCATGGCGAGGGTTGCTCTTGCTATCGATCAGGCTCGGAATGAGAGGCTTCGATGGCAATCACGATCTACGGCATCAAGAACTGCGACACGATGAAAAAGGCGCGCGACTGGCTCGACCGCAAGGGCGTTGCCTACGTTTTTCACGATTACAAAGCCGAGGGGATCGACCGCGCACACCTGGATACCTGGACGGAGCGCGCCGGCTGGGAGATCGTGCTGAACCGCGCCGGCACAACGTTCAAGAAACTCGACGAAACCGATAGGACGGACCTCGACCGGGGAAGGCGATCGCGCTGATGCTCGCCCAGCCTTCGATGATCAAGCGACCGGTCCTGGAAGCGGACGGAAAGCTGATTGTCGGCTTCAAGCCGGAGATTTACGAAGAGGCCTTTGCCGAGATCTGAACCAGGATACGAGCCATGTCCAAGACGACCCGTGCCACCCAGATGCTCGAAAAGGCAGGCATCGCATTTTCCACCGTCACCTATGACTACGATCCGAATGCGGACCGGATCGGGATGCAGGCCGCGGAAGCGATCGGTGAGGAACCGCGCCGTGTGCTCAAGACGCTGATGGCGGAAGTGGACGGCAAGGCGGTCTGCGTCGTGGTGCCGTCGGATCACGAGGTCTCGATGAAGAAGCTCGCTGCGGCGTTCAAAGGCAAGTCGGCGAACATGATGAAGCCCGCCGATGCGGAACGGGCGACCGGTTATCATGTCGGCGGCATCAGCCCATTCGGCCAGAAGAAGCTCGTGCCGACCGCGATCGAGATCACGGCACTCGACGAACCGCATGTCTTTATCAATGGTGGGCAGCGTGGGCTGCAGGTGCGGCTTGATCCCAAGGCGGCCCGCGATGCGCTGAAGGCGGTCGCAGCACCGCTGGTGGCGTGAAGTGATGAACGAGATGACCTCGACACTTCGCGTTCTCGAACCCTATCCAGGCATCTTCGCCTATTATGATGGCCGGGTATCGGGCAAACGGCTGCATGCAAAAAGCGCGAACTGGCTGGATGACGGCGCCTACTCGCTCGGCGTCGCATCCTATGCGATCGTCGATCAAGGCGAGGCGCTGGTCTATGACACGCATATCTCGCTCGATCACGCGAAAGCGATCCGCACGCATCTGGAATCGCTGGGCGTCGCAAAGATCCGCGTCGTGCTCAGCCACTGGCACAAGGATCATATTGCCGGAAACGCGATCTTTTCCGATTGCGAGATCATCGCACTGACGCTGACGGCCGAGAAAATGAAGGTGAACCGCGAGAAGATCGAAAACGCCAATCCGCCGATCGCGCCTCTCATCATGCCGACCACCGTGTTCGATGGCCGGTTGGACCTGATGGTCGGACGCCGCAGCATCGAGCTGCACCATTTCGCCATCCACAGCGCCGACGGCAACGTGATCTGGCTGCCGGAAGACCGGCTTCTGCTTGCCGGCGACACGCTGGAAGACACTGTCACCTACATCGCGGAAGCCGCCGAAATCGGTGCGCATATCGCCGAACTTGCCCGGATGCGCTCCTGGCCGATCGCCAAAATCCTGCCGGCGCATGGCGACGCGGAGCGCATCGCCTCCGGCGGGTATGGATCGAGCCTGATCGACGCCAACCGCGCCTATCTACGCCGCATGGCGGGTGCCGTCGCCGCCGGCCAGGATATCGATCCCTCGCTGAAATCGCTTGTCGCGGAAGAAATCGCCTCGGGCGCCGTGCTTTATTTCGCGCCTTATGAAGAGGTCCATGCCAGCAACATCGCGGCGATCAAGACGGCGCTTCAGCGTTGACCGATCAAACGAGTCGGGCGGATCAAACCGTCACGGCCACTTTGCCGACCATTGCTTGAGCGCGGCGAGCGCCGGTGCGGGCCATCTGCGGATCGCCGGGCGCAGGATGATCTTCTTGCCCGCGGGCTTCCAGGCGAGATAGAGCTTTCTCGCCGAAATATCGGCGGCAATCAGCGCCTCGGCCTCGGTGCACATGTGCGGCATGCAGGCTTCGCCGATATAAAAACCGTTCTTGAATGCTCCGCTGCCGGGCCCCGTGATGGAGCTCTCGAATTCATCTCGATGCTCGCCGAGCATTGCGTTTGCCGCATCGGCGATCGGACCTATGCCGAGAAGTTCGGATGGATGCCCCGCCTTCTTCATGTCATCCCATCCCATCGTCGCATTCGGCTGAAAGGCCACCTTGCCGGCCTCGGCAAAGCCCTTTCCGGGCGCCCAGGTCCAGCGCAAGCTCGGCTGACCGGGAATGGCTTCTGTCGCAAGCAGAAGGTGATCGCCCTCAACGGCAATCGAAGCAGCACCGCGGCAATCGTCCATCGGCTCATCGACACGCGGCTCTTCGCCTTTCGGAAAAGATACGACCAGTGGCGAACCCGGGCAGGCATTGCCGCCATTCGAACTCACCACCACGACGAACGGCACGCCTCCAACCAGACCGACATTGTCGATCAGCAGGAACCGGTTGGAATGGACTTGCCTGCCGTCGATCGTCAGTTTCTCCTCATCGTCATCGGATGCGATGGCCACCTGATGGTCGAACATGGTTGCTGCAAAGTCGGCCGAGAGGCTGGGAGAAGCCGAAACGCCGAAGAGCACGGCGCACAGCAAGGCGGTTTTCATGAACATCGATCCCTGAGCTTCAATTTTGCCCCAAACCTCTTTAAGTCTCTTCGATGACAGAAATCAGGTGAGGTCTATCATGACAATCGTGCCGAATTTTCAAACCGTCGTCGATCCTCAAAAGCTCGAAAAGCTTGCGGAAGTGGCCATCAAAGTTGGACTTCGGCTCGATAAGGGCCAGGATCTGGTGATCACGGCACCGATCGCCGCGCTGCCGCTCGTGCGGCTCCTCACCAAACACGCCTATATGGCCGGCGCCGGCATCGTCACGACCTTCTATTCCGACGAGGAAACGACACTGGCGCGCTACGAATACGCGCCCGACGGCAGCTTCGACAAGGCATCCGACTGGCTCTACGAAGGCATGGCCAAGGCTTATGCCAACGGCGCCGCGCGGCTTGCCATTTCCGGCGACAACCCGATGATGCTCTCGGGCCAGGACCCCTCCAAGGTGGCGCGCGCCAACAAGGCCAACTCCATGGCCTACAAGCCTGCGCTCGAAAAGATCGCCAATTTCGACATCAACTGGAACATCGTTTCCTATCCCAACCCTTCCTGGGCACGTCAGGTCTTCCCGGATGTCCCGGAAGACGTCGCCATCGGCAAGCTGGCGGATGCGATCTTCGCAGCCTCGCGCGTCGATCTCGCCGATCCGATCGCGGCCTGGGCCGAACACAACGGCAATCTCAAGAAGCGTTCGACCTGGCTGAACGGTGAGCGTTTTGCCGCGCTTCACTTCACTGGCCCCGGCACCGACCTGACAGTTGGTCTTGCCGACGGCCACGAATGGCATGGCGGCGCCTCCACCGCCAAGAACGGGATTACCTGCAACCCCAACATCCCCACGGAAGAAGTCTTCACCACCCCACACACGCTGAGGGTCGAAGGCCATGTGTCCAGCACCAAGCCGCTGTCGCATCAGGGTACGCTGATCGACA
Organism: Neorhizobium sp. EC2-8; assembly: GCA_045291535.1. Lineage (GTDB taxonomy): Bacteria > Pseudomonadota > Alphaproteobacteria > Rhizobiales > Rhizobiaceae > Neorhizobium. Next base: position 2,770,510 of record CP147996.1, read on the forward strand.
ATATCCAGGTGAAGTTCGAGGGCGGCCGGATCGTCGAGGCGAAGGCTTCGAAGGGCGAAGAAGTGCTGAACAAGGTTCTGGATACGGACGAAGGCGCCCGCCGGCTGGGCGAAGTGGCACTGGTGCCGCATTCCTCCCCGATCTCCAAAAGCGGCATCCTGTTCTACAACACCCTGTTCGACGAAAACGCGTCCTGTCATATCGCGCTCGGCCAGTGCTATTCGAAGTGCTTCCTCGACGGCGCATCGCTCAGCCAGGACCAGATCAAGGCGCAGGGCGGCAATTCGAGCCTCATCCACATCGACTGGATGATCGGCTCCGATAAGGTCGATATCGACGGCCTGCGTGCCGACGGCTCGAAGGTGCCGGTGATGCGCAAGGGTGAGTGGGCCTGACCAGGCCCTCGTGATCGTTGACCACCTGTAGTTTATAGACTACAGGTGGTCCGTGTTCGAGCCTGAAGCAAACGGAAACGTTCCTCAAGTGGCGCACCCGTCTGAAGGATGAGCGTGCTCGCGCACTGATCGCCTCGCGTCTGGACCGGCTCGCCTTCGGGCATGCCGGGGATGTCGCCCCTATCGGTGAAGGTGTCAGCGAACTGCGCATCCATCATGGACCGGGATATCGCATCTACTTTCAGCAGCGCGGCAATGTCCTGATTGTTCTCCTGTGCGGTGGCGACAAAAGCAGCCAGGCCAAGGATATCAAGGCTGCAAAGCGGCTCGCGATGGAATGGAGTGAGTGATGGCTGAAAAACTGACCACTTACGATCCGGCCGAAGACTTGGGTTCGGATGAAGCGATCGCATTATTCATGGCCGAAGCTTTCGAGACGGAGGATACGGCTTATATCGCACATGCCCTGGGGGTGGTCGCCCGCGCCAAAGGCATGACCCAGATCGCCAAGGACACCGGCCTTTCACGAGAACAACTCTATCGCTCCTTCAGCGCCACGGGCAACCCGACGCTGAAGACGACAATCGCGGTGATGAAGTCGCTCGGCATCGAACTCACTGCCAAGGTTCATTCCTGATCAGGCCCGGGCCAAGACCTCGCTGCCGTCCGCGGACCTTAACGACCTACCGTATGTCTCGAAGCACGGCCGCAATCCGCTCCAGATGCTGCCTGCGCTTGTCGTCGGTGGCACGGTCCATGTCGTGCAGCGCCAGCATGCGGAAATCGACTTTTCTATTGCAGAAGATCGCGATGCCGCGCTTGAGCTGACGGCGAACCGGGTCGCCCATGTAGAACTTCACCACCCACCATGGCGAGCCGGTTGTCGTGAAGGCCCAGAAATGGCGGATGTTGGTGAGCAGCGGGATGATCTTTCCGCCCGACTTGTCGTGGCGGAAAGCGACGCCCGGCGCAAAGACCCGGTCGAAGAAGCCCTTTAGAACCGCGGGCAGATTGAACCACCACTGCGGGAAGACGAGCACCAGCGCCTCGGCCTTCTGCAGGCGCACCACGAGATCCGCGACTGCGGATGTGTCATAGGGCAGGTCGAAATAACCGCGCCGCTCTCGCTCGGTCAGCCGCGGATCGAAATCCTCGGCATGGAGATCGAGAAGATCGACGCTGTGGCCCTGTCCTTCCAGCGTCTCGCGAACGGTGCGAGCGACCGAATGCGCAAAGCTTTCCGGCAGCGGATGGGCGAGCACCAGAAGAACATGCATCAGAAGAGCGTGCCCTGTTTCGGGGCCTCGACCGTCGGATCCGGTTTCGCCGGTCGCTTCTTCGGCTGAGGCGGCACGGCCGGCGGATCGGGCAATTCTCCGCCCTCGCCCGTCACCGCTGCGATGCGGCCGTCGGCGAATTCCACGGAGATAGCCAGCCCTTCGACGATGCCGACGGCGCGCGTCAGCGGTCGGTCGTCCTCGCCGCGCACCACGGCGAAGCCACGCTTCAGCACGTTCTTGTAGGAGAGCGATTGAAGCACGCGATCCTGCGCAGTGATTGCCGCGCGGCTGCGGATCAAGGTGTGCGAGATCGCCGTATCCGCATGGCGGGCCATCGACGTGAGATGCTGGCGCTCGCGCTGCAACTGACCGAGCAGCCTTGCGGGAAGCGCCGAGAGCGAGGCACCGGTCTTGGCGACACGGTTGTTCTCCTTCAGCAATTGCCGTTCCAGGCAGCGGTCGCTGCGGGTCAATCGATCGGCCAGCAATTGGCGCTGCTGGGCAAGCCGGTTGGTCAAGAGCTCCAGCCGAAGTCCTGAAGAGGCCCGTTCAAAACTGCGGCGCTTGACCACCGTCGTGCGCTCCAGCCCGCGACCGAGACCGGCCGCCGCTTCGTCAAAACGCCGGCGCGGCAGAGCGAGCAGCTGGTCGAGTGACGGAAGCGCGCGAACCAGGGCCCGGACGGATTGCCTGCGCAGATCCATCTGACGGCTGGCGACGCCCCGCAGACGAGCCGCAAGGTTCGCGACCTGCGCTTCGAGGTCCGCCTTGACCGGCACCGCCATTTCGGCTGCCCCCGTCGGCGTCGGTGCGCGGACGTCGGCCGCGTGGTCGATCAGCGTCCAGTCGGTTTCGTGGCCGACGGCCGAGATCAGCGGGATTTGGCTTTCCGCCGCGGCGCGCACCACCGCCTCGTCGTTGAAACTCCAGAGGTCTTCGAGACTGCCGCCGCCGCGCGCAACGATCAGCACGTCCGGCCGCTTGATTGGCCCGCCCGGCGCCATCGCGTTGAAGCCGCGGATCGCATTGGCGACCTCATCGCCAGACCCATCCCCCTGTACCTTGACCGGCCAGACGATGACATGCACTGGAAAACGGTCGGAGATACGGTGCAGGATATCGCGGATGACGGCACCGGTCGGCGAGGTCACGACGCCGATCACCTGCGGCAGGAAGGGAAGAGGCCGTTTGCGGCTCTGGTCGAACAACCCTTCTGCGCCAAGCCGACGCCTGCGTTCCTCCAGAAGCGCCATCAGCGCGCCGGCGCCCGCCGGCTCCAGGTTCTCGATGACGATCTGGTATTTCGAAGAGCCGGGGAAGGTGGTGATCTTGCCCGTGGCGATCACTTCCATACCCTCTTCCGGGCGGAATTTGATCCGCGGGAAGGTCCCCTTCCAGATCACCGCATCGATCCGGGCGCGGTCGTCCTTCAACGAGAAATAAGCGTGGCCGGAGGAATGCTGGCCGCGGTAACCGGAGATCTCGCCGCGCACACGCACGTGGTCGAACGCATTTTCCACCGTCCGCTTGATCGAGCCGGACAATTCCGACACCGAAAATTCGGTGAGGTTGGTGGGCGAATCGCTGTCGAGCAAACTGGTCATCCTTCCCTTCTAAAGGAAGAGCGCGGCGATTTCACCCAGTTCCAGGCAACCGAAACGGGGATGACGCAGCTGGCAAAAAGCCGTTTCAACGAGGCTCCTCCGGCGATGCGCCGGAGCCAATCCGTTCGCCCCTTCGCGCCCAAGCATTTGACGCGGCATCTTTTCTTTTGGCGCGGATGCCACATTTCCTTTGCCTAAGGGATGGGAAATTTCCGGTACGCGTTTTTTAAGTCTCGCATTTTCCCCGCTGGAGAGAGGAGAGCGACAATGACGGCGAGCAATATTCAAGGAGATTTCGTCCATGCCCGACCGTTTCGCCAATACCCAAGCCTCGCTTTCCGGCCCCGCCTCCTCCAGTTTTGCGATTACGCCCAGCGACAGCGCAGATCTGCCGGAGACGACGCGCGCGCTTTATGTGGGAACCGGAGGCCACCTGTCCGTGCGCATGCTGTCTGGCGAGACGGTGACGCTTTCGAACGTACCGACCGGCGGCTTGCTTCCGCTGCGGGTGACCCGCGTACTTGCCACCGGCACGACAGCGTTTGCGATCACCGGGCTCGTTTGAGGGAAATGGCGGGCGGCGATGCCGCCTAGACTTCTGCTGCTGCGTTTTGAAGACCGGCTGCAGGCAATGTCGGTGCTCGGCGAGATCGGCATCACGTTCGATGCCGTCTCGGGTGACGGCATCATCCACGAGCAGACAGGCGAAACGGTCGAATTCGAAGGCGAGGTCGTCGCCCTCACCTGTCCGGTCTGGGGCTACCATGTACGGCTTGCCTGGCGAGGAGAACTGCCACGCTTATTGACGCCATATCTTGTGGATGACGGCGCTTCAGGCAGAGACAAAAGCGGCTGAACATGGCTAAACCGCTTCGAATCAGATCGTATCGCGGTAGTTGACCGCGCATGGATGCCCGCCAGGCTGGAACGAAAGCATTTATTAGCACGTTGCTAATACGCTCGTTTCCCTGAAGGCAGATGAGGAGATATCCGCGTGCTTTTCCTGACCGCCGTATCGATGGGCATTTGCGTTGGCATGATGCGGTCTGCGTTCTCGATCGCTTTTATCGCCGTAATGATCGCCGCGACATTCACGCTGGCGACCGCGGTATCACCCGGCCCGGCCTCCTACTTCAATCTCCTGATTGCTATTCTCGGCTACAATGCGGGCCTGATTACGTTCCTCGCCGGTCTTTTCGCGCTGGATAACCGCCGCTCGGCGTAGGCATTTTCCCCATACATTCAATTCTTGTCGGGCAGTACCTTGTAGAGACGGAAGCCACCGACGGGCGATTGGCCGAACGGCTGGAGGTAATCAGGCACCGTGCCGCGGGCAAGGCTGGCATATAGCCCGTCCGGCTTGCGCCTGATCAGCGCGTCGGTCTGCGGATCCGTCTTGCAGAAGGCAAGCACCGTCACGCCGGCGCCTCTGAGGAAGGCTTTTGCTTCGCCCGGTTGGGCGAGACCTATGTAGAGTTCGGTCAGCATGCCTTTCTGGTTGCGATGATAGGGGGCCGTCAGGACCTTGTGGGAGGTCCAGCGTAAAATGTCGGCCCCGCTGTTGGAGGGCGCGGCTATCACCCCCGCAGGCAACGCGCCCAATGCGGCCATATCCGCCCGGTCACCACATTCACCGACTTCGCCATTGGAAATGCCCGCGCTTGAAAGCGCCCGCATGTCGGCGGCCTGTTTCCAGCCATGCACCGCAAGGACGCCGCCGAGAGCCCAGACGACAGGCACGGACATCAGTACCGTGCTGATATAGGCGAAGGCTGTGCTGGGGTTTTCCGGATCGGCCGCGGAGGCGCGCCGCAGATCGGTGATCAGAAGCGACAATGGCAGGATGGCCAGCATGTTGGAAAAGAAAGCGCCGCGCACCTGCAGCAGCGCTATGCCCCATGCCGCGCCGATCAGCGCCAGAAGCACGAGATGGAGTTCCGTCTCCTCTCGCCTCAGGCTGCGGACGAGGCAGACGACAATCGCAAATAGGCCGACGGCGTAGAACCCGCCCACCATTTCCGGCTCGAACTGGGCTTCGGCCAGAAACGAGCGGGCTTCCGTCACCCCGTTCAGCCAGAGCTCGACCAGAAGCGGATCGAGCGTGCCCAGCGGATCGCCCAGGCATTGCGGCGCGATGATGCGGGCCGTCAGCAGGATGAGCCCGCCGGTCATACCCGCCAGGCCGACACGGACGAGACGAGAGGGCTGTTTCGGCAAGCTTGCGAGGAGAAAGAGTGCGGCTCCTCCCAGTGCAGAAAGGGCATAGAAGCTAAGCGAAAAGTTATCGCAGGTCACCACCGCATAGGCACGCGGCGGGATCGTCAGGAAAAAGACCGCAGAGACGGACAGCGCCAGCGACAAGCCGAAGGAGCGGGCCGGCCGGGAAAACGGCTGGCCGTTCCAGACCCATTGGAGCGCGACGCAGACGCAGACGACGGCGACAAAGGGTGTCGTTTCGACCCCGATCGCCAATGCCAGCGCGCAGGCGATGGCAGCGATAATATAGCTCGACGCCCGCCGCTGAGGATCGACCAGCATGGCCGAGATCCACATGACGAGCGTGAGCTGAACGTTGTGATGATCGATGGAACCGGGCTTGAAGCGAACGCAGCCGAGAACAAAGAGCGCGCCGAGGCCGAGCGCGATATGCATGGCTCCAACGCCCGCCAACCTGCGAACAGCCAGGCCGAGCGGAAAGAGCAGAAGCGGCACCAGAAGGAGAGGCCAGATCGTGACAACCACGGCTTCGGCCTTGTCGGGTGTCAGGAAGAGCGAAAACAGCCGGATCAGGGTCGCGATCGGCAGATCGATCAGCCGCGACCAATGCATCAGCGTGCCGCCCTCGAGGCCGAGCCGGTACTGAGTGAGATCGAACCAGTTCTGGCCGCCGAGAAAATCCCTGATCTCGACGAGCCGCATGACGTCGTCATTGTCGGCTCCGACGTAATCGGTCGCGTCCTGGAGAAAAATGCGAGGGCGACCGCGCCGGCAACGACCGCGTAAAGCGCCACCGCGGGCAGAAGCCGCGACAGGAGCGGCACGGCGGCCTGGCCTGTTACCCTCGGAAAGGATCTGTCTGCCATGTTTTCCGTCATCTTCGCGCGGACTTTTCGCCTGTTTCGAGGATCGAGGAAACCTAGCCTTAACCTTCCCAAGAAATAGTAAAGCCCGAGGCACGGAGACTTCCCGCGTTCGGTTTTCCGTGTATCGAGTGAAAAACATGACCGACGCCCTGACCGGCCATTTCGACATCGCGATCCTGCTGCCCTGCTATAACGAAGCGATGACCATCGCAGGCGTGGTGCGCGGTTTCCGCGAGGCGCTGCCGGGTGCCCGGATCTATGTCTACGACAACAATTCCACGGATGGCACCGCACTTCAGGCGATGCTGGCGGGCGCTCTGGTGATGCGCGAGCGGCGGCAGGGCAAGGGCCATGTGGTGCGCCGCATGTTCGCCGACATCGAGGCGGACGTCTACATCATGGCCGACGGCGACGGCACCTATGCGCCGCAGGATGCTGAAGAGCCTGGTCCGCACGCTTTTGACCGAGCGCGCTGACATGGTCGTCGGCACCCGCCGCGGGGTGCATGCGGATGCCGGGCGACAGGGTCATGCGGCCGGCAACCGTCTGTTCAACTTCCTTTATCGGACGATGTTCGCGCCTGATTTCACCGATATCTTCTCCGGCTACCGCGCCTTCTCGCGCCGTTTCGTGAAGAGTTTTCCGGCCGTCTCCGGCGGCTTCGAGATCGAGACCGAAATGTCGGTGCATGCCTCGCTCCTCAAGCTGCCGGTCTGCGAGATCGAACTCGATTACGGCAGGCGTCCCGAAGGCTCGCATTCAAAACTCTCGACCTTCAAGGATGGCGCCAGGATCCTATGGATGTTCGCCATGCTGATGAAGGAGACCCGACCGTTCGCGTTTTTCGGCCTGATCAGCGGTGCCTTCATGGCGGCGAGCCTCATCTTCATGGCGCCAGTGCTCGTCGCCTATTTCCAGACAGGACTCGTGGAGCGCATGCCCACCTGGGTGTTCTCGCTGGTGCTGATGCTGGTTTCGCTCCTGATCTTCACTGCCGGTCTGATCCTCGATTCCGTGTCCCGCGCCCGCGCCGAACAGCTCCGCATCCACTATATGGGCGTGCCGGCCAGCGCCCATACGACTGATCCCGCACAAATTCCCGCACAACCCGCCAAGCCCGAGCGGCGCAGGACCAAAGCGGCATGAACCGGGAAACCACCAACCGCATCCGCTTCGTCATCGAGGACCTGCTGCCGCCGATCCTTCGGGATTCTCCGCTTTTCCTGTGGCTCGCCAAACGCGTTTGGGGCGAGCATATCAGCCACCTTGCCCGGTTCCGGGAGAGGGCGCCATTCCTGACGGCGGAGGAATATGCGGACCTCTACCGCAACCATCCTCGCGTCCATGAAGGCACCGACAATTCGGCGGCCTGCATCCGGCGCATCAATTCCATGATCACCGGAGCAAGCGTCTGCGACGTCGGCTGCGGCACCGGCGCGCTGCTCACCCATGTCCGCGCCGCCCATCCCGACCTCAAGCGCCTCGTCGGTGTCGATTTCGTCGTCGAAGACGCGGCCGCCATCGAAGGCGTCGAATATGTCGCCGCCAAGATCGAGGACCTGCCCTTTGCCGATGGAGAATTCGACACCGTGGTCTGCACCCACGTCATCGAGCACGTACTGGAATATCAAAAGGCGATTGCGGAACTGCGGCGGATCGCGAAAAACGGCTGATCATCATCGTGCCCCGCGAACGGGAATCCCGCTACACGTTCAATCCGCATTTCAACTTCTTCGCCTACACGCATTCCTTCCTGCGCGCCGCGCATCCGGTGCCGGAAATCCATGTCTGCGAGGATATCGGCCGAGACATCTTCTACAGCGAAGACCGGCCGGGCTGAGGACGTTTCATGTTCGCCTCGCTTTCCCCCATCACCTGGCTCGGCCTTCTCGGAACACCGCTGCTGATCGCCATGGGCCAGGTTCTGTTCAAGATGACCAGCTCTACCGCCGGCGAATTTTCGCTGCGCGGGCTCCTGGCTCTCGCCGCCAATCCGGTGCTGATCGCGGCGCTGGCGCTCTACGGGTTCGGCACGATCGTCTGGATCTATGTGCTCAAATCCGTGCCGCTGACGCTTGCCTATTCGTTCATGGGGCTGACATTCTGCTTCGTGCCGCTGCTGGCGCAATTCTTCTTCGGCGAGCCGCTGACGTTTCGATATGCCCTCGGAAGCGTGCTGATCTTCGCCGGTCTGCTGGCCATAAACGGCTGACCGCGATGACCCGCCGCATCCGGTTTGCCGTTCTCCTCACGCTGCTGATCCTCGTCGATGTACTATTGCTGCAGATCCTGACCACGGAGACCGAGGCAGGTACGCTCATAGACCGACTGCTATCGCTCGGCGCGGGCTTCGTTGCCACGCTAATCCTGAACGGCATATTTCCCACAGCTCGGGATCAAGCACGCCAGCCGGGTTTCTGGCCGCTCGTCGCGATCGGCCTTGTCCTCAATTACGGGATTTTTGCAGCACTGGCATCGCGCGCGCCGCATGTGCAGCCGCTCGTGCATCTCGGCTTTTCCTGGGTCTGCACACTCATCTTCGGCGGCTTCGGGCTTTATCGCATCCGCCGCTGGCAGGACTAGATGTTTTCCCAGCCGTCGTGGCCGCCGGCGCGATAGATGGCGTCGATGAACCTCTGGTTCGCCAGCGAATTCTCCAGCGTCACCACCTCGACCGGCTCACCCTTCGCCGCCTTCGCGAAGGCTTCCGCCTGGCGCTTGTACTGGCGGCTGTCCGGGAAGCGGAAGATCTGCGACACGGCATGGTTCTGGTTGGTGAGCTCGATCTCTTCGGCACCCCAGCGGCCGGCATTGAAGGGCGACTTAACCTCGATGTAACCCTCGGTGCCGTGGAAGACCATCAGCTGGCGAGCTGCCATCTGGGTTCCGATATAGAATGTCATTTCGAACGAACCGAAATCCGCCTTGACGCTGGAATAGATATCCGTGCCGAAACCGGGATCGCGTTCGACCCGAGCCTGCAGCCGTTGCGGCTCCTGGCCGGTCACAAAACGTGTCGTGATCGTCGGATAGACACCGATATCCGGCAGGGCGCCGCCGCCGAGTTCCGGGATATTGCGCATGTTGGAGGGGTCGCGGTTGAAATAGCTGAACGAGCCCTGCACGTGCTTCAGCTCGCCGATCGCCTTTTGGCTCAGCAGCTCGCGCACCTTCAGCCAGACAGGTGCGTAAGTGACCATGAACGCTTCGCAGATCAGCTTGCCGGTACGGTTGCGCACCTTGATCAGCTCTTCGATCTCGCTCGCCTTGATGGCGATCGGCTTTTCGGACAGCACATGCTTGCCTGCTTCGGCTGCCTTGATCGACCATTCTACATGCTGGCTGGAGGGCAACGGAATATAGACGGCGTCGATCGCGTCCGACGCCAGCATCTCGTCGTAGGAACCGAAAGCATGCGGGGCGCCGAAACGGTCGGCGAGCGCCCGCGCCTTGGCGAGATCGCGGCTGGCGAAGGCGGTGACGACGCAGTTCTCCGCATCCTGGATCGCCGGCACCACCTGTTCGTGACCGATCTTGGCAGTCGACAGGATTCCGAAACGCAGCATGTGAGCCTCCCTATGGCGTTGTTGCCGCACCTTATTGGCCTGTCGGCAGCCACGCAACGGCACGCCGGATGCCGCGCTTGAAAAAGTGAACGTCCGCCCAAAATAGGGACTGGTCGGCGACGGAACATCGGCTAATCTCAGGGTCCTTTCTCAAGCCCATCCAGTCATTCAAGAAATTTTGGAGGAATATCATGGAGCTGCGCGCCCTCGGCCGGACCGGCCTTTCCATTTCGCCCGTCGTTCTCGGCTGCAACGTCTTCGGCTGGACCGCCGACGAGAGAACCTCATTCGACGTTCTCGACCGTTTCTTCGACGCCGGTTTCAACACGGTCGATACCGCCGATTCCTATAATCGCTGGGTGCCGGGCCATGTTGGGGGCGAGTCCGAGGCGATCATCGGAAAATGGCTGAAGAGCGGCGGCATCTCCCGCGACAAGGCGATCATCGTCACCAAGGTCGGTTCGGACATGGGTCAGGGCAAGAAGGACCTGTCGGCCAAATGGATCCTCGAAGAGGTCGAAAACTCCCTGAGGCGTCTGCAGAGCGACTATATCGACCTCTACCTTGCCCATTGGCCGGACGACACGGTCAGCCACGAGGAAACGCTCGGCGCCTTCGCCAAACTGAAGGAACAGGGCAAGATCCGCGCGATCGGCTGCTCCAACTACGACGCCAAGCTGCTGCAGGAGAGCTTCGACGCCGCAGTCAAGGCCGGCCTGCCTCGCTACGACGTGCTGCAGCCGCAATACAATCTCTATGACCGCGATACGTTCGAAGGGCCGCTGGCGGACCTTTGCGTCAAGGAAGACATCGGCATCATCAATTATTACGGCCTCGCCTCCGGCTTCCTCACCGGCAAGTATCGCGACAAGGCCGATACCGAAGGCAAGGCACGCGGCGGCCGGGCGCTCGGTTATCTCAACGACAAGGGCCTGCGCATTCTCGCTGCCCTCGACGAGGTCTCGGTCGAGACCAATGCCGAGCCTGCCTCGATCGCACTCGCATGGCTCATCCAGACGCGCGGCGTCACCGCGCCGATCGCCAGCGCCACCAGTGTCGATCGGCTCGACGCGATCATCGCCGCCGGAAACCTGACGCTTTCCACCGGCCAGATGAAGTTGCTCAACGAAGCCGGCGCCTGACCAATCCGGCGGGCGCCGCAAAGCGCCCCCAGTTTTTCTGCGATCACAAAAGGAGGCTCCCATGAAAATGAGGAAGCTCGGAAAAGAACTGACCGTCTCTGCCGTTGGTCTCGGCTGCATGGGCATGAGCCACGGTTACGGCGGCCAGGACGAACAGGAGGCGATCAGGACGCTGCACCGCGCCATCGATCTCGGCGTCAACTTCTTCGATACGGCCGAAGTATACGGTCCCTTCAAGAACGAGGAACTGGTCGGCAAGGGCCTAAAACCCTTCCGCGACAAGGTCGTCATCGCCACCAAGTTCGGCTTCAAGATCGATCCGAATGCGTCCGACGCCCGGGCGATGTCCGGCCTCGACAGCCGGCCGGAGCATGTGCGCGAGGTGGCCGAAGCCTCGTTGAAGCGTCTCGGTGTCGAGGTGATCGACCTCTTCTATCAGCACCGCGTCGATCCGAACGTGCCGATCGAAGATACCGTCGGGGCGATGGCCGAACTGGTGAGGCAAGGCAAGGTGCGTGCGCTCGGCCTTTCCGAAGCGGGTGCGGCCGCCATCCGTCGCGCCCATGCGGTTCACCCGATCACCGCGCTGCAAAGCGAATATTCGCTCTGGACCCGTGAGCCGGAAGGCGAAATCCTCGACACCTGCCGCGAACTCGATATCGGTTTCGTGCCGTTCAGCCCGCTCGGCCGCGGTTTCCTCACCGGCAAGATCCAGAAGCCGGAGGATTTCGGTCCGGACGACTTCCGCAACACGCTGCCGCGTTTCAGCGCCGAGAACATGACCGCCAATGCCGCTCTGGTGAAGATGCTGGAGGACATGGCGGCCCAGAAGGGCGTCACCGCCGCGCAGCTGGCGCTTGCCTGGGTTCTCGCCCAGGGCGATTTCATCGTGCCGATCCCCGGCGCCAGAAAAATCCCGCATCTGGAACAGAACGTCGCCGCAACCGAGATTTCGCTTTCGGCGAGTGAGCTGAAGGCACTTGGCGAAATGCTGGCACCAGAGAAGTTCTCCGGCACTCGCTATGCGGCACAGGCGATGGCGTGGACAAACCGTTAAATTTACACTTGCTAACGTAACCTTGCACTTCCATCTTTGGTGTTGGCATTTCGGAGCTGACACGGGAGAAGGTCGATGTCCGAGGAACGAGCCGTTCAGGCGGTGATCCATCTCTATGTTGACGGAATGACGTTTGCGCACGAGGCGGCGCTGCGGAAGGCATTTCATCCGAAGGCGTGCATCATCGGCAATTACGATGGGGCGGTCGAGTGGCTGTCGCTCGACGATTTCATCGGGGCTGTCACCTCGGAAGGTGCAGCGCCCGCCGACACGCAGCCGCTGATCCAGATCGAGGCGCTCGACGTCACCGGCGACGCCGCTACGGTAAAGGTGGTGGATCAGTTTGCCGGGATGCGGTTCTCGGATTACCTCTCGCTTCTGAAGATCGACGGCCGCTGGATGATCGTCAACAAGCTCTATCACCTGCATTCCTGAGCGGGCTCAGCGCCGCAGTTCCGGAAACCCGACGTAGTGCTGCGAATGGTCGCCCTCGTTGTTGACCATTCCGATCTTGGTCAGCACACCGCGCGGCTCGGCAAAGCTGCGGATGCGGCGGGCGGGTTTTTCATGCCACTGGATGTTCATCGCCCAGAGTTTTGGGAAAACCATGATGGAGCTATAGGGCAGATGGTCATGGATCCACCAGGCCATCTTCTGCCATTCGCCCTCCCCTTCATGGTTGTCGATCAGCCACGGCACGACCACGCAGGCGGTGGCGCCCATGAAGCCCTGCGCATCACGCCGGTCCCAGATGTGGTCGGCGGCGGTATTGGCGTTGGAGGAGCAGTTGAGGTTATTCTTGTTGCCGAATTCGTTGACTGCGGCGCAGCGATAACCGGAGCGCAGGTGCAGCCGTCCGAAGGTCGCCTGTAGGGGCTCCAGCAGTTCCTCGCAAAGATGCCGGCCCGCCTCGATCGCCAGGTCCGGGTCCTCCGGCATGTTCGGGATGCCGTAGAAATTGGCGATCTCCGAAAACAGGAAATCGCGGAAGAAGAAATTCTTCGACAGCCGCACCCGGCCGAGCTCTTCGAGCCCCTTCATTGATCCAGGTGTCCGCATTTGCCAACTCCTCCAACCCGTCATGCTCGACCTGTCCCGAGCATTTGCAACCCGATCTATGAAGCACGGCAGATTCTCGGCACAAGGTCCGAGGATGAGGGCGAATTGCCTGCGATGACCAAAGAAAAGCCTGCTCCCGAAGAAGCAGGCTATATTTGCGCAATGATTCAAGCCACCCGTTTCAGGCGCGCAGAACCCCGCCGGTGGTCTTTTCGACATTGGCGACGATCTTGCCGGTCAGCGCGTCGAAGTCCTCATCGGTGAGCGTGCGCTCGACCGGCTGGATCAGCACCTCGACCGCGATCGACTTCCGGCCGTCGCCAAGCGATGGGCCCTCGAAGACGTCGAAGACGTTGACGCCTGTGATCAGCTTGCGGTCGGCGCTCGACGCGGCCTTGACGATCGCGCCGGCCTCTACATCGCTCGAAACCACAAAAGCGAAGTCGCGCTTGACCACCTGGAAGGGCGAAAGTTCGAGCGGCGGCTTGGTACGCGTCGCCTTCTTCTTCGGCTCCGGCATGGCATCGAGGAAGACTTCGAAACCGCACAGCGCGCCGGAGACATCGAGGCTGCCCAGCGTCTTCGGGTGGAACTCGCCGAAATAGCCGAGCACGACTTTCGGACCCATCTTGATGGTGCCGGAGCGGCCCGGATGATACCATTCCGGGGCGCCTTTCTCGATCTGCACATTGCCCATCGGCAGGCCGCAGGCTTCGAGCACCGCCAGCGCATCGGCCTTGGCATCGAAGACATCGACCGGCTTGCCGCCGCCCTTGGCGTTGTTCGACCAGAGGCGGCCGGCGCCGTTGATCGAAGCCGTACCGCGGCGGATGCCGCCGGCAACCCGGCGCTGCCCTTCCGGCTGGTCGTTTTCGTAGGTGCCGGACACTTCGAAGATCGCAACGTCACCAAAACCCTTGTCGGCATTGCGCTGGGCTGCGGACAGCAGGCCCGGCAGCAGCGACGGCCGCATGTCGGACATGTCCGCGGCGATCGGGTTCGCCAGCTTCAGCGCCCGGGCGCCGCCGCCGAAGAGCTTCGCCTGACCTTCGGGAATGAACGACCAGGTCACGGCTTCCAGCATGCCGCGCGACGCAAGCGCCCGCTTGGCGGTGCGGGTGCGGATCTGCAGCGTGGTCAGGATCTTGGCGTTGACGCTCGACAGTTTCTCGATGGGCTCCGGCTTGATCTGATCGACGCCGTGAATGCGCATCACCTCTTCGACGAGATCCGCTTTGCCATCGACATCCGGCCGCCAGGAGGGAACGGTCACCGAGACGCGCTCGCCGGAACCTTCAACGACGAAGCCGAGGCGGGTCAGGATATGGCGGCTTTCCTCTGTCGAGACCTCGAGGCCGGTCAGGCGCTTCACCTCCGCATAGGGAAGTCGATGACCTTCGGCTGATGGCCCTTGTAACCGACGACTTTCGCTTCCGCAGCCACGCCGCCGCAAAGCTCCAGAACCAGGCTGGGTGGTCCGGTCGAGGCCGGGGACCATGTATTCGGGATCGACGCCGCGCTCGAAGCGGTACCGCGCATCGGTGATGATGCCGAGCGAACGGCCGGACTTGGCGATATTGATCGGGTCCCAGAGCGCGGATTCGATCAGCACGTCAACGGTGTTCTCGTCGCAGCCGGAATGTTCGCCGCCCATGATGCCGCCAATCGACTCGACGCCGTTGTCATCGGCGATGACGACGTTGTTGGGATTCAGCTTGTATTCGCGCGTATCGAGCGCCAGCACCGTTTCCCCTCCAGAGCACGGCGCACCGTCAGGTCACCCTTCACCTTGGCGGCGTCAAAGACATGCATCGGCCGGCCGTGGTCGAAGGTCATGTAATTGGTGATATCGACCAGCGCGTTGATGGGGCGAAGGCCTATCGCCTTCAGCCGCTGCTGCATCCAGAGCGGGCTCGGGCCGTTCTTGACGCCGCGCACGAGGCGCAGGCCGAAACCGGGGCAGAGGCGCTCGTCGTCGAGGATGATCTTCAGCTCGACCGAGGTCCGGCCTTCCGTCCTGAAGTCCGGCTTCGCCTGTGGTTTCAGCGTGCCGAGGCCTGAAGCCGCCAGATCGCGGGCGATGCCGTGGATAGAGGTGCAATCCGGGCGGTTCGGCGTCAGGTTGATCTCGATGACAGGATCGTCGAGGCCGGCATAGGAGGCAAACGGCGTACCGACCGGCGCATCCTGCGGTAGATCGATGATGCCGTCGTGATTGTCCGACATGTCGAGCTCTTTTCCGAGCACATCATGCCGTGGCTTTCGACACCCCGGATATTGCCGACGGCGAGCGTTACGTCGATGCCCGGAACGTAGGTGCCGGGTTTTGCGAACGCACCGATCATACCGGCCCGCGCGTTCGGCGCACCGCAGACGACCTGCACCGGCTTGCCGTCTCCGGCATCCACCATCAGCACCTTGAGGCGATCGGCGGACGGATGTTTTTCGGCGGACAGGACCTTGGCGATGACGAACGGCTTGTATGCTGCCTTGTCATCGACATCTTCGACCTCAAGACCGATCGCGGTCAGCCGCTCGCAAATCTGGTCCAGCGTGGCATCCGTTTCCAGATGATCCTTCAGCCAGGAGAGTGTGAATTTCATTGTCTTTGTTCTCGTCTCAAAATCATCAGGAGTATCGTGCTCGATTAAGCAGCCTTTTCCGGAGCCTTGGCTTTTGGATATTTCCAGCCGCTCAGCATTCCCCGGATGGACAAATCCTCATCGACATCCGGCCAATGAACCCCGGCAAGCATGAGTTCAATATTATTCCGCTCCGCCGGCGACGCCGCATAGAGGCGCGGATACCACCAAAGGGGGTAATCACTTCGCGTCCGTCCGCGAGTCGGACATGCACATTGTGCAGATCGCACCATGCCTCGACGGGCCGTTCATTTTCAGGATACAGACTTGGAGAATTCATCCCATGCCTCCACAAACTGGCCGTGGTGATCTGTAACAACTTCCATAATACGCTTGAGATCTCCGGCGTTAAAGCCCTTGGCCTCGACCAGTTCGATAGGCTCCAACCAGATCTTCGCAGTGCCACCATGTCCTGCAACATGGATGTGCCGCGGCTCTCCCATGTCGAAACCGTAGAAATGGAACCGGAAGCCGTATTTGCGAAGAACGGTCGGCATCTCTTACTGGCTCAACCCGCCGAACAGCGTCGGCATGTCGAGCGGGCGGAAACCGTAGTGGTTCATCCAGCGGACGTCGGCGTTGAAGAAGTCGCGCAGGTCCGGCATGCCGTATTTCAGCATGGCGATGCGGTCGAGGCCCATGCCCCAGGCAAAACCCTGGAACTCGTCCGGATCGAGCCCACCGGAGCGCAGTACGTTCGGATGCACCATGCCGCAGCCGAGGATTTCCATCCAGTCGGTGCCCTCGCCGAACTTGACGATCGGGCCGGAGCGGTCGCACTGGATGTCCACTTCGAAGCTCGGTTCGGTGAACGGGAAGAAGGACGGGCGGAAGCGCATGGTGACGCTGTCCACCTCGAAGAAGGCCTTGCAGAACTCTTCGAGGATCCAGCGCATGTTTCCGACATGCGACTTGCGGTCGATGACGAGGCCCTCGACCTGATGGAACATCGGCGAATGGGTCGCGTCGCTATCCTGGCGATAGGTCTTGCCGGGAATGATGATGCGGATCGGCGGCTTCTGCGCTTCCATAGTGCGGATCTGCACCGGCGAGGTGTGGGTGCGCAGGACCTTGCGCTCACCATTCTCGTCCGGCTGGAAGAAGAAGGTGTCGTGCATCTCGCGGGCGGGATGGCCTTCCGGGAAGTTCAGGGCCGTGAAATTGTAGTAGTCGGTCTCGACATCCGGACCTTCGGCGATCGAGAAACCCATGTCGCCGAAGATGGCGGTGATTTCATCGACGATCTGGCTGATCGGATGGATGCGGCCGCGCTCGGCGGGCGAGGAGCGCACCGGCAGCGAGACGCCGGGTCTCGGCCTTGAGGCGGGCCTCGATCGCCGCGTCCTTCAGCACCGTCTTGCGCTCGGTGATGGCGTCGGTGATCTCGTTCTTCAGCGCGTTGATGGCGGCGCCGCGGGTCTGGCGCTCTTCCGCCGACATCGAGCCCAGCGTCTTCAAAAGCTCGGAGACGGAGCCCTTCTTGCCAAGCGCGCCGACGCGCACGGCCTCGATCGCCGCCTCGTCACTGGCGGCGGCGATTTCCGCCAGAAGCAAAGTTTTCAGGTTTTCCAGATCGGACATGATTTCTTCCGTTTGATGCTCGGCGAGGTGTATTGCGAGGTCGTGACGGGCAAAGAAAAACCCGCGCCAGCCGTAACCAGCGCGGGTTTCCCAAAATCAGTAGAGCTAATTAAGCTTGGGAAGCGCTGGTTAACGAACCGCGCTTTCAAACTCGTTGGTGGTGCCGGCGTCCTTGAGGTACTCAAGAGCCTTCTTCGAAGCGGCTACCAGAGCACCGAATGCTTCCGGCTCATGGATTGCCATGTCGGAGAGAACCTTGCGGTCGACTTCGATGCCAGCCTTGTTGAGACCGTCGATGAAGCGGCCGTAGGTCAGGCCGAATTCGCGGACGGCAGCATTGATACGCTGGATCCACAGGGCGCGGAAATTGCGCTTCTTGACGCGACGGTCGCGGGTGGCGAACTGACGCGAGCGATCAACGGCAGCCTTTGCGGCCCGGATCGTATTCTTGCGGCGGCCGTAGAAGCCCTTGGCTGCCTTCAAAGTCTTGGTGTGCTTGGCGCGGGAAGTGACGCCCCGTTTTACGCGTGCCATGTCATGATCTCCTTAAACTGATCCAAAAGTGACGAGGGTCTCAGAGACCGTTCGGCAGGTAGTTCTTGATAACCTTCTTGCCATCGGGTTCGGCAAGGATCATCGTTCCGCGCGCATCGCGGATGAACTTGTTGGACCGCTTGATCATGCCGTGGCGCTTGCCAGCGGCGGCTGCAACGACTTTGCCGGTCGCGGTGATCTTGAACCGCTTCTTGGCAGCCGATTTCGTCTTCATCTTGGGCATTTTGCTACTCCAGTTTTGTATCGAAACCGCAGACGAAGCGGATTTCAAGCATTTAGAACAGCCACGGCATGCCCTGCCGGACCGTTCGGAACGCGCGCTTATAACCGCAGTCGGTCAAAAGCGCAATGGGAAAGAAAACATGACGAAAATCCGGCGGCCAAGCCAGCCGGTCCGTCGAAAAGGCATCCGGTGCGGCGCTTATTTCGGCGCCAGCACCATCATCATCTGGCGGCCTTCGAGCTTCGGCTCAGCTTCCACCTTGGCAATTTCCAAAGTATCGTCCTTCACCTGAAGCAAAAGCTTCATGCCGAGTTCCTGGTGGGCCATTTCGCGGCCGCGGAACTTCAGCGTTACCTTGACCTTGTCGCCGTCTTCGAAGAAACGGTTCATCGCCTTCATCTTCACCTCATAGTCATGGGTGTCGATGTTCGGGCGCATCTTGATTTCTTTGATTTCGACGATCTTCTGCTTCTTGCGGGCCTCGGCGGCCTTTTTCTGGTTCGCATATTTCAGCTTGCCCAGATCGAGGATCTTGCACACCGGCGGTTCGGTGTTCGGCGAGATCTCGACGAGATCAAGGCCGGCGTCCTCGGCCATCTTGAGGGCCTGCTCGGTCGGAACGATACCAAGGTTCAGGCCTTCGGCATCGATAAGCTGGACCTTCGGAATGCGAATTTCCCGGTTAGAGCGCGGCCCGTCCTTAACAGGGGCATCGGTTTTGAATGGTCTGCGGATGGTCGTATTCTCCTAGATTGTTTCGAGCGCAGTGACACATCGTGAGCGTCCGGCCTGCGGCCGACGGCAATGTCGTGATCACCACGGCGAAGTCAATAGCATAGCCCATCGAAAAAATCACCTGCTGTCCGCATGTCGCGAATCTGTTTTATAAGCGCGGCAAAGCCCGAGGATTCCACCATGACCGAAGCCATCGACATCACCCAGAAAACGATCACCGTCGGCTCCGGATCCGGAGCGCGGGAGATCGCAGTCATTCATCGCGCGGCGCGCGGGAAGAAGTCCGGGCCGGCTTTCGTCTGGCTCGGCGGCTACCGGTCGGACATGGCGGGCACCAAGGCCGTGGAACTCGATGCGCTCGCCGGCGAACACGGCCTTGCGGCGATCCGGTTCGACTATTCCGGCCACGGGATTTCCGGCGGCGCCTTCCGCGAGGGCACGATCTCGCGCTGGCTGGAGGAGGCGATCGCCGTTCTCGACCACATCAAGCCGAAACGGGTCATCCTGGTCGGTTCTTCGATGGGCGGTTGGATCGCGCTGCGGCTCGTGCAGGAACTGAAGAAGCGCAGGAAGGCTCCGAAGGTCGACGGTATCGTGCTGATCGCGCCGGCGCCGGACTTTACCGCCGAGCTCATCGAGCCCAATCTCACAGAGGTCGAACGGCGGTCGCTTGCCGAGCGCGGCTATTTCGAGGAGCGCTCCGAATACAGTCCCGAACCCAATATCTACACGCGCGACCTCATCGAGGACGGCCGTCGAAACCTGGTGATGACCGGCATTATCGAGACCGGCTGCCCGGTCCACATTCTGCAGGGCATGAAGGACCCGGACGTGCCCTATGCCCATGCGCTGAAACTCGTCGAGTTCCTGCCGGCCGACGATGTCGTCCTGACACTCATCCGGGACGGAGATCATCGGCTTTCGAGGCCACAGGACATCGAAAAGTTGAAAACTGCGATCTCGGCCCTAATACTTAATGATTAAATTTTGGGCTGATACAAAAATGTTGCAGCCTTAACCATAATACGAACGGTGACCTGTTAACAAAAGTCACCGATTGACTCTTTCTCCCGTACACCCTTAACCTTTCATTAGGATTTGAAGGGACGGGTCCATGAAGATAGCCTTGCAGGCACGGCGTTTCGCCGTGATCCTAGTTAGCGTACTTGTACCAGTGAGTGCTGCAGTTCCGGCTCCAAGGCCAATGGCCGCAATGGTCACCGGCGCCGTCACCTCCCAGCCGATCGGCCATTACGAATTCTGCCAGAGATATGCGGCGGAATGTTCGATCAAGAGCCGCTCCGCTCCTTCCCCCAAGGTGAGCGCAAAAGGCTGGGCCACCATCCGTCAGATCAACCGGGCCGTGAATGCCCGCTACATTGCCAAGACCGACAAGGAAGTCTACGGCCGCGAAGAGGTCTGGAGCTATCCGACGAATTTCGCTGATTGCGAAGACTATGCGCTTCAGAAGCGCAAGGAACTGGCGGCTCAGGGTTTTGCTCTTTCCGACCTGCTGATGACCGTCGTCCGCAAGCCGGACGGCGAAGGCCATGCGGTCCTGACGCTGCGCACGTCGGACGGCGACTTCATCCTGGACAACCTCGATAACGAGGTGAAGCCCTGGTACGCAACGCCCTATACCTTCCTGAAGCGTCAGGCCTCGTTCAACACGGGCCGCTGGGTCACAATCGAAAACGGCCGCGACCTGCTGGTCGGCGCGTTGAAATAAATCGCACTTTAAATACGAATTAACATTCGCCTGCAACCATTGAGATTGCGGGCGAATGTTTCTAGTATGCCTAATCGGAAGACATTTCCCCAATGCGCCCGACCTGCTAGGAGGGAATCTCTGAAACCGGAGCGGGTTGTGCGTGACGAGGTCATAACAGGTTTGCCACGCACGGTCCGTGCGATGAGGCCTACCCTCCCGATCCTGGTGACCGGCGTATTCCTCGTTGTCCTGCTGGCGGTTGCGGGCCTTATTGTCCTCGAAAACTACCGGAATGCCCTGAAGGAAGGCGAAGCTCGCGCACTCTCGTCCGCGCATGTGGTCGCTGCCCATCTGGAATGGATGATCGAGGCAAGCGACCAGGCTCTGCGGCGCATCGAAACCGAGGTGGACGGCCGGCCGATCGACGGCTCGCCCGGTCTCGCGGCCGACCTGTCGCGAGCTGTCGGCCAACTGCCTGCGGGTTTCCAATATTCGCTTCTGGATGACACCGGCACCATCCGCTTGTCCAGCGCCGATGGAACCACTGCCGCAAATTCAGCCGACAATCAAAATGAACGCGCCTATTTCGAGAGACTAAGGGGTGGCCAGGAGCTGACTTTCACCCGGCTGCTCGACAACGAACGTGCCGGCAAACCCTCCTTTGCCATCGCCCGGCGGATGGACCGAGACGGAGTTTTCCGGGGCGTCGCCAGCATTACCATCCCGAACGAGAGCCTGGACGGTTTCTGGGCCTCGATGGGCCTCGGGCCGAACTCCACGATTTTGATCATCCGGGATGACGGCTGGCTGATGGCTCGACGGCCGGCAACAACGCGCGCCATCGACCTCAGCACGACCGCATGGTACCCGATGACCCGTGAAATGCCCTCGGGCTTCTACCACAATCCGGTCTCGCCGATAGATGGTCATGCCCGCATCGTCGCCTTCTGGAAAGTCTCCCGGTGGCCTCTCATCGCGCTTGCGGCAATCGCGCGACAGGAAGTTCTCGACCAGTTCTGGCGCAATCTCCTGTCGGACACGCTGATCATGCTGCCGTTGATGGCGCTGCTGGTTGTCGGCGCCTTCTGGATCAACCGCCTTCTCTATCGCACCGCCGCGCGCAACGAGGAACTGGAGCAGGTGGTGGAGCGCAACCGCTTCCTGCTGCGGGAGATCCATCACCGGGTGAAGAACAATCTCCAGGCGGTGCTGGCACTCGTGCGGCTGCAGGCGCTACCGGTCGAAGCGCGTGACGACATGGCAAGACGTATCGCCGCGATGATCGCCGTGCATGAGCAGATCTACCAGAACGACCAGTTCGAACAGGTCGAGGTGGCGCCTTACGCGACCAAGCTGATCAACGACATCGCCTCTGGCTACGAGACGCCTGTCGTGCTCGATCTCAAGCTGCAGGCGCTGACCGTCGATCGCGAACAAGCCCTGCCGCTCGGCATGATCATCAACGAGGTCGTTTCCAACTCGTTCAAATATGCCTTTGCGGGTCGTCAAAGCGGCAGGCTTTCCGTCGAACTCCGCGAAAACGACGACAATCTGATCCTGATCATCCGCGACGACGGGCCGGGCATCGAAGCCTCCGGCCGGGCCGGCGGCATGGGCAGCAAACTGATCGCCAATTTCGTCAAGCAGCTCGGCGGGCATTTCACCACCCGCAACGATGGCGGCGCGGTATTCTCGCTCGAGGCGCCGCTGACCCGGGCGCCGCAAGCGGCGGCTTGAGGGCGGCTCCGGGTGTTTCGCCGGCAGGCCTCTGCCCGCTCGTTTCAGCTTGGGAAGTTTGCCGCACCGTATCCCGGCCCTTCGCCTTAGGCTCAGGGCGTTCGAAGCTGCAATCGATTCACCGGATCGATCGCTCGGGCTTTGCCCGACCGCTTCTTACCCATTCCCAATCAAAATACCCGCGGCCAGCACCAGCGAACCGCCAATCACCACCTGGAAAACGGCCCGCAGAAACGGCGTTTCCATATAGCGGTTCTGGATGAAGGCAATGGCCCAGAGTTCGAAGAAGACGATGATCGCGGCGACGATGGTCGCGGTCCAGAAATGTGGAATGAGGTAGGGCAACGTGTGACCGAGACCACCGAGCGCCGTCATGATGCCGGAAGCAAACCCGCGCTTGATCGGCGAACCGCGTCCGGAAATCTTGCCGTCGTCATGCGCGGCCTCGGTAAAGCCCATGGAAATACCGGCACCGACCGACGCCGAAAGGCCGATCAGGAAGGTCGACCAGGTGTCGCCGGTCGCAAAGGCAGCAGCAAAGATCGGCGCCAATGTCGAAACCGAACCGTCCATCAGCCCCGCCAGGCCCGGCTGCACATAGGTGAGGATGAACTGGCGACGGGCGGTCTCATCCTCTTCGGTCTTTACGTCGTCCGTCACGTGCTTGTCGCCGAGCATGCGGGCGATATCCTCATGCCCCTGTTCGGCGATCGCGAGATCACCCAGCAATTGCCGCGTCGATGCGTCGGAGACCTGCTTTGCCGCTTCGGTATAGAACCGGAAAGCCTGTTGCTCCATGGCTTCCGCCTGTTCCCTTATGCTGTCGAGCGGCAGGTTGCGGGTCAGCCAGTCCGGCTTGCGTTCGTAGAAACCGTGCACATGCTCGCGCCGGATCAGCGGGATCCGTTCGCCGAAGCGCGATCGGAACATCTCGATCAGCATGTTCTTGTGGGTTTGTTCGACCTCCGCCATATCCTCAAACACCTTGGCGGATGCCGGAAACTGATCTTTGAGATTGTCCGCATACGCGAGATAGATGCGCGCATCCTCTTCTTCCGAGGCGATGGCGAGCGCCAGAATTTCCTTCTCGTCGAGGGAGGCGAATGGGCGCTTGGTACTGGAAAGAAGACGGGCGAGCATGAAAACCTCTAATTAGAATAATTCTAAACTAAAGCGTCGGCCGAAAACTTCAAGGGTTTTTGCCCTCCGCTCGCTCGAAAGGCAAAGGGAATACGCAGCGCAATATCCGGAAAGCTTTGCTGCGGTGCAGCGTAATCTTTTGGATTTTTTGCTTGCTGTTCCCGAAATGAAAGGATTATGAGCGGCCCGCGCGGGCAAAAATCCGGGCAACCCCAAAAATTTGGAAGGCATAATCCCATGAACCGCAGAAACTTCTTCCGGCAGGCCGCGACCGCCGGCGTGGGCGCCGCTGCCGCGACCGCGCTTGCTGCACCGGCCATCGCCCAGGAATCCCCGAAGATCACCTGGCGGATGACCTCGTCGTTCACCAAGAACACCGACATTCTCTGGTCCGCCTCCACTGACATCGCCGAGAGCGTCAAGGAAGCCTCAGACGGCAACTTCACGATCCACACCTTCGCTGCCGGCGAAATCGTGCCGGCTCTCCAGGCGGCGGATGCCGTTTCCAATGGCACGGTCGAAATGGCGCATACCTGCGCCTATTACTATATCGGCAAGGACCCGACGTTTGCGCTCGGCACAGCCGTTCCGTTCGGTCTCAATGCCCGGCAGACCAATGCATGGTTCTCGGTCGGCGGCGGCAACGACCTGCTCAACGACTTCCTCGGCAGCTACAATCTCTTCGCGCTGCCGGCCGGCAATACCGGCGCCCAGATGGGTGGCTGGTACCGCAAGGAAATCAACACGATCGAAGACCTGAAGGGCCTGAAGATGCGCATTGCCGGCCTTGCGGGCCAGGTGATGCAGAAGCTCGGCGTCACCCCGCAGCAGATCGCCGGCGGCGACGTCTATGCCGCGCTCGAAAAGGGTACGATCGACGCCACCGAATTCGTCGGCCCCTACGACGATCAGAAGCTCGGCTTCGTGAAGGTTGCCAAATATTATTATTATCCGGCCTGGTGGGAAGGCGGCCCGGCCGTCCACGCGTTCATGAACAAGGAAAAGTTCAACGCCCTTCCGAAGAGCTACCAGCGCATGATCAAGGATGCATGCGCCAATGCCAACCAGAACATGCTCTCCCGCTACGACACCAGCAACGCGAAGGCGCTGCGTCAGCTCGTTTCGGAAGGCGCGGTCCTGAAGCCGTTCAGCCCGGAAATCCTCGAAGCCAGCTACAAGGCTGCGCTCGAAGTCTATGCCGAACTCAACGCCAAGAACGCCGCCTTCAAGAAGATCTACGACAGCCAGCAGGCCTTCAAGAAGGAAGGCTATCTCTGGAACCAGATCGCCGAATACAGCTACGACACCTTCATGATGGTGCAGCAGCGCAAGGGCACGCTGTAATCAGCGTCCGTTCGTGACATCAAAAGCCCGGAGCTTCGCTTCGGGCTTTTTGTTGGTCAGCCATCGACCAGTTCGGCCTCGCCGGCCATCCTGTCGCGCAGGCGCCCGACATCGCGGGCCGGCGAGGCGCCGAACTGGCGGGAATATTCGCGGCTGAACTGGGTGACGCTTTCATATCCGACCGAAAAGGCGACCCGCGCCGTATCGCCCGCTTCGGCCAGCAGCCGGCGGCGGGCTTCGTGCAGGCGAATGCTCTTCTGATACTGGATCGGGCTCATGGCGGTCACCTCCTTGAAGTGGCGGTGAAAGACCGAAGCGCTCATGCCCGCAAGCCGCGCCAATTCTTCGACCCTGAGCGGCGCATCGAAATGGGTGCGTATATGGCCGATCGCCTTGCGGACATGGCCGAGCCGGCTTTCCGGCCGCGCCAGTTGGCGGATCGCCGCCCCTTGCGGCCCTTGCAACAGCCGATAGAGGATTTCCCGTTCGATCATCGGGCCGAGCACACGAACATCCTGCGGCCGTTCGATCAGTCGGGCAAAGCGCAGGAAGGCATCGGCCAGTTCCGGCGTCACCGGACTTGTTCCGAAACAGGCGCCGCAGCAAACAACCGCGTCGTCCGGCATGTCGATGAGGATTTCCGCAATCGCCGCCATGTCGAGCGTCAGGCTGAGCGCCAGATAGGGCTGCTGCGGGCTTGCATCGACAATCTGCCCGGAGGCCGGCACTTCGACAGAGGAGACGAAATAGCTGGCGCTGTCGTAATGCATCGCGTGATCGCCGATCACCACGCATTTCGATCCCTGCAGCACGAGGCAAAGCATCGGTTCGTAGACACTCGGCAACATGCCGGTCGGGTTGTCGCCCTTCATGATGACAAGCCGCGGCACCGACGTTTCGGTGCGGCGGCCGACAGCACGTCGTGAGACCAGATCGCGGATTTCGTCCATGGGCTTCGTCATTCCCTTGAGATGCCGATTGGCTGTGGTCAGCGCAAGGGTCATCCCGCAAGAGAGAGCGGCACTCGGGAGGATTAGGCAAGAAATCGGCAGTTCTTGGCTCACGCCTGACGGCCGCGCGCCGCCATCTGTGGCCGGCAACCACAGGAGTTTTGCACATGACCAAACAGAAAACAGCTCTCGTCACCGGCGCCAACCGGAGCATCGGCTTCGAGATCGCCCGGCGGCTCGCCACGGAGGGTTATCGAGTCTGGCTCGGCAGCCGCGATGTCGGCCGCGGCGAGGAAGCTGCGAAAAAACTGCGCGACCAGGGGCTCGACGCGCATGTCCTGCAGCTCGACGTCACCAGCGACCAAAGTGTCGCCTCGGCGATCGCAGAACTCGGCAGCCAGACCAACCATCTCGATGCGCTAATCAACAATGCCGGCATTGCGGACAGCTTTACGCATCAGCCCTTCGACGAACCGATCGACATCGTCAAGGCAGTCTACGAGGTAAATACATTCGGCCCGATCCGCCTCACCCAGGCGGCGCTTCCCCTGCTCAAGGCATCCGGCGCCGGGCGTGTCGTAATGCTGAGCAGCGAACTGGGCTCGCTGAATTCGCTGCTCGATCCGGAAAACCAGTTCTACGGCATTAACGCGCTCGGCTACAATTCGTCCAAGACCGCGCTCAATGCGATTACCGTGTCGCTCGCCAAGGCGGCAGAACCCTTCGGCATCAAGATCAATGCGGCCGATCCAGGCTATACGAAGACCGACCTGAACGGCCATTCGGGTTATCGCACCGTCGAACAGGCGGCAGAGGCGCCGGTGCGGCTTGCCATGCTCGGGCCGGACGGTCCGACGGCGGGCTATTTCTTCGACGACCAGACACTTCCCTGGTGAATGCCGCGGCCCGGCCGGCCCATCGTTCGAGATGCGGCTGGCCAGGCGCCAGTGCGAGTTTTTGGAATTCCCTTGCCGTTGCCGAAATGAAAGGATTATGAGCGAAGCCGACAAGACCGGCACAAGGCTGGTTGAGGCCCCACACTTCGCTTCGAGGAGGATTCCATGGACCGCAGACGTTTCTTCAAGCAGGCCGCCACGGCCGGAGTCGGCGCCGCAGCCGCGACGGCGCTCGCCGCTCCAGCACTCGCCCAGGAATCCCCAAAGGTGAACTGGCGGCTGACCTCGTCCTTCCCGAAAAGCCTCGACATCATTTTCAACGCCGCCAACCAGATCGCCGACAGCGTCAGGAACGCGACGGACGGCAAGTTCACCATCCAGACCTTCGGCGCCGGCGAGATCGTGCCGCCGCTGCAGGCGGCCGATGCCGTCGCCAACGGCACGGTCGAGATGGCCCATACCTGCTCGTATTACTATATCGGCCAGGATCCGGCGTTTGCGCTCGGCACCGCCATTCCCTTCGGCCTCAACGCCCGGATGACGAATGCCTGGTTCACGGCCGGCGGCGGCAACGACCTGATCAACGAATTCCTGGCACCGCGCAATCTCTATGCCCTGCCCGCCGGCAATAGCGGCACCCAGATGGGCGGCTGGTTCCGCAAGGAAATCAATACGATCGAGGACCTGAAGGGCCTCAAGATGCGGATTGCCGGACTGGCTGGCCAGGTGATGCAGAAGGTCGGCGTCACCCCGCAGCAGATCGCCGGCGGTGACGTTTATGCGGCACTCGAAAAGGGCACGATCGACGCTACTGAATTCGTCGGTCCCTACGACGATCAGAAGCTCGGCTTCGTGAAGGTGGCGAAATATTATTATTATCCAGCCTGGTGGGAAGGCGGCCCGGCCATGCATGCCTTCTTCAACCTCGAAAAGTTCAAGGGCCTGCCAAAGAGCTACCAGCAGATCCTCACCGACGCCTGCGCCGCCGCCAATATGAGCATGCTCGCCAACTACGATGCCCATAACGCGACGGCTCTGAAGAAGCTCGTCGCGGAAGGTGCCATCCTGAAGCCGTTCAGCCGCGAGATCATGGATGTCTGTTTCAAGGCGGCCATGGAGACCTATGCCGATCTCTCGGCCAAGAGCCCGGCCTTCAAGAAGATCTATGACAGCCAGCAGGCCTTCAAGAAGGATGCCTATCTCTGGGCGCAGATCGCCGAATATTCCTACGATACCTACATGATGACGCAGCAGCGCGCCGGCACGCTCTGACGGCCGCATCCCAATGACATACCAAAAGCCCGGAGCGATCCTTCGGGCTTTTTCGAAAGCCGATTGCCGCCACGGGCGGCTGCCGGACGCCTTTCGGGATGGCCAGGACGGTCGCGCCTTTCAATAATGCGTCATGAAATCATACCGTTGGATCAGAAAAACGGCACGGTCGATAAGCCGTGGGGAAATTAAATCACTGCTGGAGCATTGATTATCAACGCATAAAGCCTATATTGCCGTTATCGAAAATTGCTTGCGACCTTTGTTTCCGAGCCTGGTGCTCAGTCAGATTTCCTATCAAATATCGATTAAAGCGGGCGAAATACTGTCCGCGGTCTCTGGCGATTGAAAGGAAATCGTTATGAATACTGGCACCGTAAAGTGGTTCAATAGCACCAAGGGCTTCGGCTTCATTCAGCCTGATGACGGCGCAACGGACGTTTTCGTTCACGTCTCGGCTGTCGAACGCGCTGGCATGTCTTCCCTGACGGAAGGTCAGAAGATCTCCTACGAGATCGTTCGCGACCGCAAGTCCGGCAAGAGCTCGGCCGACAACCTCCGGGCCGCATAAGGATGTCATTCGCCTCGGCTGACCACGGATGTACTGGCAGCGACGGCTTGAATGACGGGAAGAGGTCGGGGTAACGCCCGGCCTTTTTGTTTTGCTCCGGCTTTCGGCCGGTCCATGGAGAACACGATGATGGCAAATGTCTATGCCATAGGCGATAACATCGTCCTCAAGGCAGGCCTGACCCGGACCGCCACCGGCGACCGGACATGCCGCGTCGTGGGTCTTTTGCCGGCAGCCGATCGCGGTGAAAATCAGTATCGCGTACGTTTCGGCAGCGAAAATTTCGAGCGCCGGATCGTTGAAAGTGATATCGACACCTCGGAGACGGCTTCGTCCGCCAAAAAGGATGACGTTTCCGCCGCCGCCGCAGGCGGGCCCTGGCTGAAGGCGTCCAGCATCCGCATTGGCAAGTAGTCAACCCTTTGATTGAAAGCGGGATCTGCCCGCGATGGAAAGGATATAGTTTGCAGGTTCTAGTCCGAGACAACAACGTCGAGCAGGCACTTCGGGTGCTGAAGAAGAAGATGCAGCGCGAAGGCGTCTTCCGCGAGATGAAGGCGCGCAGCGCCTATGAGAAGCCCTCCGAAAAGCGGGTCCGCGAAAAGGCTGAAGCCGTGCGGCGTTACCGCAAGCTGGCCCGCAAGAAGATGCAGCGCGAAGGCCTCCTGCCGGCGCCCAAGAAAGTGGTCCGTCCGGCCCGCGGATAACTTGTTGACCGCACGGACATCCCATCAGGAAGGAGGATATTATGGCCGCTACCAAGGACGAATTCTTCAATCCCACCAAGCTTTCCGCGCGTGACAAGGCTGCCGCGACAGATCACACCGCGCGCTCCATCATTTCGGCGGAAGCGACCCAGCGGGAAAAGAAAACCGAGAAATTGAGGCAGCTTCGCCTTGAACGCGAGGCTGCGGAGCCGACACCGGCTCCGGCTCGAGCCAAGGGCCGCAAGGCCCAGGCCGATCACTGAATTTCAAAAAGCCCGGATTTTCCGGGCTTTTTCTTTGAGGTCCAGCCTATGTGAACTGCTCAAGCGGCCTGAAGCTGCGCCGGCTGGCGCGGCAGCGGCGGGAAGGCGAGAGCGATCGCCACAGCCCCAAGGCCAACCAGCGCCGACCCGAAGAACAACCAATCGTAATTGGCGAAATGATCGAAGGCCCAGCCGCCGGCCAGAGGCCCGAAGGCCATGCCGATGCTCGACAGCATGGTCGCGGCGCCGAACACCGTGCCCATGATCTTCGGCCCGAAATAATCCCGCGCCAGCACCGCATAGAGCGGCATCACGCCGCCATAGGTACCGCCGAAGATCACCGCCAGCATGTAGAACTGGCTGAGATCGCTCGCCATCGTGTAGGCCGCGATGACCACCGCCTGGATCATCAGCCCGCCGATCAGTACCGGCTTGACGCCCAGCCTGTCGGCCAGCACCCCAAACAGGATACGTCCGCCGAGGCCTGCCGCTCCTTCGACGCTGTATATGCTGACGGCCGCCATCGGCGCCACGCCGCAGAACATCGCATAGCTGACCATATGGAAGATGGGGCCGGAATGGGCTGCGCAGCAGGCGAAGAAGGTAAAGGCGAGCACCAGGAATTGCGGCGAGCGGAACACAAGCGATAGCGGCATGCCAGCCCCTTCGGACTGCGGTTCAGAGACGGCGCCGTCCGAGGCGGTCACCGCCAGCGGATTGCGCACCAGAAAAGCCGTCGGCAGGAGCAGGATCCAGGCGCCGATGCCGATGAAGAGCATCGCCAGGCGCCAGTCGTCATAGGCGGTGATCAGCCAGCGGGCAAAGGGGAAATGGTCATCGGCGCCATGCCCATGCCGGCGGATACCAGCGAGACCGCAAGGCTGCGATGGTCTTCGAACCAGGACATGGTGACGGCGATCATCGGTGCGAAGAAGGCGCTCGCGGCAAGTCCGACCAGACAGCCATAGCTCAGCTGGAAGGCGATGAGGCTCTGGGTCTGGCTGGCAAGCACCAGCGCGAGACCTAGAAGTACGGCACCGATCAGCACGACGATGCGCGCCCCAAAACGGTCACTCAACGTGCCCCACATGAAGCCGCCGAGGCCCATAACGACGAAATTCAACGTCATCGCGCTTGAAATGCCGGCGTGCGACCAGCCGGTCGCCCTGGCGATCGGTTCCAGAAAGATGGCCAGCGAAAACATCGTGCCGACGGCGACGCAGCCCATCAGGGCGCCGGCCGCAACGATGACCCAACGATAATTGCTACTCATATCCACTCCCCTATGTCACGGGTTCAAAAATCCGGACGGCTGCGTAGCATCGCGGTGCCGTCCTCGAACCCAGGACGTGCGGGAGCCCCCTCTCCCGACAGACCCGACTGCTTTTTTCGCAACCGGATTTTTGGATCATACAACAAAAAGCCCCGCACGGGGCGGGGCTCTCAAAATCTCAGGATCGCGGTGACGTCTAGCTGCTGCCGGTGTTCGGGCGGTTCTTGCCGACATTCGTGTTTGTCGAAGCCGTCTTGCCGTCGGGGTTCTGGCCATAATAGGTACCGCCGAGGTGGCCACCGGAACTGGTGTTCTCGACTTGGCGTTCGGCGCGTTTCACGGCCTGTTCTACGTCACTCTTGCTCATGTCTGCCTCCAGCTTTTGGGGTTGGTGACAGAGGTGTAACTGTTCGGTACCCCAAGTGTTCCCGCGATGTCGGACCGGACGCCGAGGGTTGCCGTCGAAACTTCACACATCCCGGGTAGGCTTTGCTCTTGACGAAGCCCATACATGTCTCTATTTGGGAACGATCGTTTCCAAATTAAGCCGCCACCATGAACATCAAAACTGCGATGCGACTGCCGGGTCGTCCCCGCGAATTCGAGATCGAAGAGGCCCTCGACAAGGCGATCATCGTCTTCTCCGAGAGGGGATATCATGCTGCTTCGATTTCAGAGCTCAAGGACGCCATGGGGCTTGCCGCCGGCAGCCTCTACAAGGCGTTCAAGGACAAGAAGGCGATCTTTCTCGCAAGCTTCGACCGTTACAAAGAGGTGCGAAACGCCGTTCTCGACCAGGAACTGTCCGCGGGCGAGAACGGCCGCGACAAGGTTTCCCGTATGTTGCGTTTCTATGCCGAGGCCTCGCACGGAGAGAACGGCCGGCGCGGCTGCCTGGTCGTTGGAACGGCGATCGAGCTTGCGGTCTACGATGCGGATGCCGCAGAGCGGGTCGATCGTTCCATGGCTCGCAGCGAAGCCCTGTTCGAGACCCTGATCCGCGAGGGACAGGCGGATGGCACCATCGCGCAGGTGATCGATCCGGGCGCCACCGCCCGCCTTCTGCTTTCCGTCACCCAGGGCCTGAGGGTACTGGGCAAGACCGGCCCGAACCGGGACCGTGCCTTTTCCGTGGTCGATACGGCCATGAAACTTCTCGACTGATTTTAATCCGATCCTTCCTCCCAAGGAGCTTTTCATGACGACCAATACCGCAACGAGGGCCGCCCCGGCGACCGCTTCAGGACTGTCCGCGGCGATGACCTTCGTGATGGCCGCGGCCTGCGGGCTCATCGCCGCCAATCTTTACTATTCCCAGCCGCTCGCGGGCCCGATCGCCGCCTCGATCGGTCTGCCGGCACATGCAACCGGCCTTATCGTCACGCTGACCCAGATCGGCTATGGCATCGGCTTGTTGCTGGTGGTGCCGCTCGGCGACCTTCTCGAAAACCGCCGTCTCATCCTCACCATGATCGGCGTCGTCACCGTGGCGCTGCTCGGCGCCGGCCTGTCGAGCGCATCTATTCCGTTCCTCGCCGCGTCGCTGGCGATCGGCATCGGCTCCACCGCCGTGCAGATGATCGTGCCGTTCGCAGCCAGCCTCACCAACGACGCCAGTCGCGGCCGGGTTGTCGGCAATGTCATGAGCGGGCTGATGATCGGCATCATGATGGCGCGGCCGGTCTCGAGCTTCATTGCCGAGTTCTCCTCCTGGCACATCGTCTTCTTCCTGTCGGCGGCGGTGATGATCGTACTCGGCTTCGTGCTCGCCGCCCGGCTGCCGAAGCGCATGCCGCAGACGAAGCTCTCGTATTTCGCTCTTCTCGCATCGATGGCGCACCTTTACGCGACCCAGCCTGTTTTACGCCGGCGGGCATTCTACCAGGCCTGTCAGTTTGCCACCTTCAGCCTGTTCTGGACGGTGACGCCGCTGGTTCTCGCCGGCCCCCTTTTCCATCTCAGCCAGGCCGGCATCGCGTTGTTCGCCTTGGCCGGCGTTGCCGGTGCCATTGCTTCGCCGATCGCCGGGCGCCTTGCCGACCGGGATCTCGGGAAGCCCGCGACGATATTCGGCATCGCCGCCGTCGCCGTCGCATTCCTGATCACCCATATCGCACCGGAAGGCTCGGTCGTCGCACTTGCGCTCCTGACGATCGCCGCCATCCTGCTCGATTTCGGGGTGACGATGACGCTCGTGATCGGCCAGCGGTCCATCTATAATCTCGGCGCGGACTTGAGAAGCAGGCTGAACGGCCTCTATATGGCGACCTTCTTCTGTGGCGGCGCGATCGGTTCTGCCGTTGGCGCCTGGGCCTTTGCCGAAGGCGGCTGGCTGCTCGCCTCCTCGATCGGCCTTGCCCTGCCGATCATCGCCTTCCTCTATTTCCTGACGGAAAAGCGCCCGGGGCTCGTTCCGGCGGAATAAAATGACGAACTGGATCACGTTCGAGGGCGACCTGGAACGTGATCCAGGTCGCCGGAGGGCCGCCATAGCGCCAAGAAGGAGCCGTCGTTTTTAAATAGGACGAGGCTCCCATGCGATTGAAACTTCCCTTTCTTATCCTTCTTCCCTTCATCGGCCCGTTCCTGGCCGATACCACGTTTGCCAGCGATGCCCTGCCCGTCGGCATGCAGAAGATCAGCGTCGTCTCACCCACCCGCGACCGCGCCCTGGCGGTGACTGTCTGGTATCCCTCGAAAGGCGACGGCAAGACCGGCTCCGCCGGCGAGCACCCTATATTTGAAGGCTCCACCACCTCCCAAAACGCCACTATCGAAGCCGGCCCTTTTCCCCTCGTACTCGTATCCCATGGTTCGGGTTCGCGAGCAGACGGCATGGCCTGGATCGCCGCCGAACTGGCGAAAGCCGGCTTCATCGTCGCCGGCCCCAACCACCCCGGTACGACGAGCGGCGATTCCACGCCGGAGGCCACGCCCAAAATCTGGGAGCGGACACAGGATATCTCGGAGGTCATCACCGCGCTTTCAGCCGATCCGCGCTTCAAGGCTTCGGTGGACAAAACGCGCATCGGCGTGCTCGGCTTTTCGCTTGGCGGCAGCACGGCTATCGAGCTTGCCGGCGCCCGCGCCGATCTCAATGCCTACAAGCACTATTGCGAGACCAATTCCGACATGATGGATTGCCGCTGGTTCCGAGGCGGGCGCGGTTTTGCCGGCGGCGAAGAGGTGGCGGTCAAAAATTCGATCTCGACAGCATCGACAGGACACGCTTCGAACGATCGAACCGCGATCCGCGCATCACTGCGGCTGTGATGGTCGATCCCGGCCTTGCGACGGCTTTCACGGCCGGCAGCGTGGGTGCCATCGATATTCCGGTGGCCTTCGTCAATCTCGGTAGCGTCGAGCAGATCCCGGTCGCGGTGCTTTCGGACGCGCTGGCGAAACAGGCCCCGAACGCCACTTACGCTCAGGTGAACGGCGCCAACCATTTCAGCTTCCTGCCCGTCTGCAAACCGGGTGCGGCCGAGTTCCTGAAGTCCGTCGAAGAGCCCGATCCAATCTGCGACGAGGACTCCAGCCGAACGCGGGCCGATATCCATCGGGAACTGACCGGCCTCATCGTTTCGGCCTTCGAGCGTAGCCTCAAACCCGGCCGCTGAGCGAAAAGCGCGATCTTCGGGTTTTCGTTGTTCAGCGGATCGGGCAATGCTATCCGCTGGACGTCATCATCCAGATATCATCCACCGGTAGGAACCGCGTCCAAACCATGCCCGTTTTCAGAACCGGAAGATAAGCAATGAAAATTGTGATGGTCGATATCGACGGCGTTCTCGTTCACGGGCGTCCCGCCGACGGATTGCCGTTCGCAACCGATCTCGAACGGGATCTCGGCCTGTCGCTGGACGTGTGGCAACGGGAATTCTTCAAGCCTTTCTGGCCGGACATCGTCACCGGCCGCGAGCCGATCGAGCCACGCCTGACCGCGGTGCTTCAGGACATCGCCCCGCATCTCGAAGCGGAAACGCTACTCCGGTACTGGTTCGAAAACGATTCCCGGCTGGACCGAAAGCTGCTCGGCGATCTTGCCGTGTTCCGCGAAACCGGTTTGGCGCTTTATCTCGCGACCAATCAGGAACACCGACGCGCCGCCTGGCTGATGGATGAGCTCGGCCTCGCCCGCCATTTCGACGGCATTTTCTATTCCGCCAAATTCGGCCATCGCAAGCCGGCGCAGGACTTCTTCCGCCTTGCCACGACAGAAGCGGGTGCGTCGCCCGACGAGATCCTCTTCCTCGATGACACGCTCGAAAATGTGGAGGCCGCCCGAATGTTCGGCTGGAACGCGGTCCACTGGACAGCCGGGATGGTGCTGGAAACAGCCATTGCCCCGTTTACGGCCACTGAAGAAAACCGCTGAGCCGAAGGGATCGGCCGGCCGAGCCGCCGATCCTGTTTCAGACCCGCTTACTCGACCAGGTTGATTTCCTCAGTCTCGCCGCCATTGCAGACATAGCAGCAATCTTCGCAAGTCTCTTTGTTGTTCGGGCCCGTACCCCAATAGGTCTGCTTGTCGCCGGAGACCCAGGCACCGTAGCAGATGTTCTCGCCCTGCTGGCAGGAGAGGTGGATCTGCTTGGATTCGCCATCATCCAGGTAGTAGACCTGGTTGCCGCCCGGCCAGACATGCTTGCGGTCCTGGCTGTAAAGCTCGACCTCGACGGCGTTCGGATGCTCGTTGCGCATCACGAAGCTCACGTCCGCGGACAGCGCGTGTCCGGCCGTGGAGCAGATGGTTGCAGTCAGAACCACCAGGGCTGCCCGGCGCATCGCCGGCAGCGAAATAAAAGTCAACATGAAGTCCCCTATGATAGCGCCTGATCAACGACGCCCATTCATATGTCCTGATTTGCAAGAATAAATCGAGATGGAGGGAGCCGTGTTGCTGGATTTTTATTTCGCCCTCAAGCAACCCGCTTGTAGAACAGCGTGGTCGCGCAGAAACCGCCTTGCGGCCACAGGGCATAATCCGGAATAACGCCGACCCGCTCCCAGCCGAAGCGCGGATAGATCTTTTCCGCATCGCTGCCGGTCGCCGTGTCGAGCACAAGAAGCGTGCGGCCGCGCCGTGCGGCTTCCGCTTCCACGACCTCCATCAACTTGCGCGACAGACCGAGCCCGCGGGCGGAGCGATGCACGAGGAGCTTCATCAAGTCGCCGCGATGCGGCTGGTTCGGCTTCGAGGCAAGGCCCACCTGCACCGTGCCGACGACCTTGCCCTCCACTTCGGCCACGGCGAGGATGATGCCGCCCTTTTCGACCGCATCGGCAATCTCCTGCCAGTAGCCGACCGCGTCTTCCGGCTCGAAGGGCAGCATGAAGCCGAGCGAAGCCCCGCCCTTGACGCAGTCGGACAGGGTCTCGGAGAGATCGGTGATTGCGGCGCGGGTCTCGCCGGCATTGAGGATGCGGATGGTGACGGTCATCTTGTGAAGGCTCCTGGCATCTTGGAAAGGTTCAGCGGCCGCGGTCGAGGATGACGGCGTAACGGGCCGGCTGGTCGGATGGATTGTGGAAATCGAAGGCGTCGCCGATATCCATGTAGAGGCAGTCGCCGGGATGCAGCCTGTGGACGGTCTCGCCGATGATCATCTCCAGCACGCCTTCGAAGAGCCAGACATGCTGGGTCATCACCCGGCTTTCCTCGCGCGGCGGAAAGCTGACACGCGCATGGGCGGGGAAATCCACCTCGACGATGTCGACCCTGCTCGGCGTGCCCGGCGGCGAAACCGAGCGGCGCAGATAACCCGTATGCGGATCGCGCCACAGCTTCTGCTCCGCCCTGCGGCTGAGCGGCGAGTTCTGCGGCTCGTCATCGGCGAAGAAGGCGGAAAGGGAGAGCCCCAGCGCTTCCGACAGCCTCGCCAGCAGCGCGGCGGTGGGGCTTGCCTCCGCCCGCTCGATCCGCGAAATCATTGCGCGGCTGACGCCGGAGCGGTTCGCCAGTTCGTCCAGCGTCAGCCCGGCGCGCGCGCGCAGCCTCTTCAGGCGGTCGCTGATGGCGTTTTCGATGTCGTGATCCGTTGTTTCCATGATTTGAGAATTGCATTCTCTTATAAGAGAAACAAGTGGCACGATGATGGAACAATCGAAATTTACAAGCGATGGCG
Source organism: Neorhizobium sp. EC2-8 (assembly GCA_045291535.1). Taxonomy (GTDB): domain Bacteria; phylum Pseudomonadota; class Alphaproteobacteria; order Rhizobiales; family Rhizobiaceae; genus Neorhizobium. Next base: position 2,807,424 of record CP147996.1, read on the forward strand.
CTTCCGCGATAGCTCCTGTCATGTTCCATCGGCTATGGAATGACCCGGGCTTCAAGACGGCGGAAACTGCCGACGCCTGTGCTACGGGGGACGAGATGAACGGCCAGACATTCGAGACGGCATCGCCCCTGTCGATCGCCAGCATCGTGATCTCGATGACAATAGCCGCCATCGGCAGCGGCATCATGTCCGCCTATGTGCCTTTCGTGCTGACGCAGACGGGCGACACCTGGGCGGCCAGCGCCGCCGTCCCGACACTCGCCTTCGGCGGCCTGGTCGGCTGCATCGTCGGAGGCCCGCTGATCCGCCGGGTCGGCCATGCCCGCCTTTTCTCCTGCTCGATGGCCATGGTCATCATCGCCGCCGTGTTGATCGCCACCAACCCGCCACCGATCTGGTGGGTGCTGGCGCGTGGGGTCTATGGCGCGGCCTCCAACGTCAATTTCATCATCGCCCAGAGCTGGCTCAACCACGCCGCCTCCAACGAATGGCGCGGCCGGGCGATGTCGTTCTTCTACATGGCCTTCGTGCTGGGCTTGGGCGCCGGCGCCTGGATCTTCGGCCGCATTCCGACCGACGGCAATCTCGCGCCGCTTGCGGTGGTCTTCGTCACCGCGCTCGCCATTCTGCCGATCGGGCTCACCCGCCTGCCGAACCCGCCGGCGCCGGCCAATGTCAATGTCGATATCAAAATGGCCTGGCGCATCTCGCCCGTCGGGCTGATCGGCGTGCTCGCCTCGGGAGGCCTTTCCATGGTGGTGCAGGGTTTCGTGCCGATCTACGCTACCACCAATCACGTCGCCCAGACGGATGTGGCGCTGCTGATGCTGGTGATGCAGACCGGCCTGCTGTTCGTGCAATACCCGCTCGGCATGCTGTCGGACCGCATCGACCGCCGTTTCGTGCTCCTGATCACCTGCGCGCTGATCGTCGCAGCCGGTTTTGCAGCACTGTTCGTGTCCTTCTCGATGATGATCATCCTGATGCTTGTCTTCCTCGTCTTCGGCGGCGCGGTCGAGACCGTCTATTCGATCGCCAATGCGCATGCCAACGACCGTGCCGATCCCGGTGACTTCGTGCCGCTTTCCTCGACGCTTTTGGTCGCCTGGTCGACAGCGGCCACCATCGTGCCGCTCGGCGTGACGCTGCTCACCCCGGTTTTCGGCCAGCACACGTTCATCTATGCGGTGATGCTGGTGGCGACAGCCTACGGGACCTACGTGATCTGGCGCCTCAGGGAACGTGAGGGCGTGCCTTCCGGCGACCGGGAGAATTTCGGACTGCGCAGCGCCCAGCTCCCGAATGCTTCCGTCATGACCGATCCGGAGGCGGAAAAGCCCACCAGATAGCCCGCGGCTGCGGGCTTTATCCTCAACGAAAGGTTATCTTTCCGCTTTGCGGCAGGGATTCGCACTGCTATATGCGCGAGCCATGAGCACCAATTCCACCCGCACTCCGCTTGACCATATCCGCAATTTCTCGATCGTGGCGCATATCGACCACGGCAAGTCGACGCTCGCCGACCGTCTGATCCAGACAACCGGCGGCCTTGCCGAGCGCGACATGTCGGAACAGGTGCTGGACTCGATGGATATCGAGCGCGAACGCGGCATCACCATCAAGGCCCAGACCGTGCGCCTGCATTACAAGGCGAACAACGGCGAAACCTATATCCTGAACCTCATCGACACGCCCGGCCATGTCGATTTCGCCTACGAAGTGTCGCGTTCACTGTCGGCCTGCGAAGGTTCGCTTCTCGTCGTCGATGCATCCCAGGGGTCGAGGCCCAGACGCTCGCCAACGTCTATCAGGCAATCGACAACAACCACGAGATCGTCACCGTCCTCAACAAGATCGACCTGCCTGCGGCCGAACCTGACCGCATCCGCGAACAGATCGAGGAAGTGATCGGCATCGACGCCTCGCAGGCCGTGTTGATCTCGGCGAAGACCGGCCTTGGCATTCCGGACGTGCTGGAAGCGATCGTGCACCAGCTGCCGCCGCCGAAGAGCGAGCTTGGCGAAAAGGGCCCGCTGAAGGCGCTGCTGGTCGACAGCTGGTACGACACCTATCTCGGCGTCATGGTTCTGGTGCGCATTCACGACGGCGTACTCGCCAAGGGCCAGACCATCCGCATGATGGGCACAGACGCCAAGTATCAGGTGGAGCGCGTCGGCGTGCTCACCCCGAAGATGCTCGCCGCCGACAGCCTCGGTCCTGGCGAGATCGGTTTCTTCACCGGCTCGATCAAGGAAGTCGCCGATACGCGCGTCGGCGATACGATCACCGAAGACAAGCGCCCGACCGCCAAAGCCCTGCCGGGCTTCAAGCCGGCCCAGCCGGTGGTGTTCTGCGGCCTCTTCCCGGTCGATGCGGCCGATTTCGAGGACCTGCGCGCCGCGATGGGCAAGCTGCGCCTCAACGACGCTTCTTTCTCGTTCGAAATGGAAAGCTCGGCAGCGCTCGGCTTCGGTTTCCGCTGCGGCTTCCTCGGCCTTCTCCATCTCGAAATCATCCAGGAGCGCCTGGAACGCGAATTCGACCTCGATCTCATCGCCACGGCGCCTTCGGTCGTCTACCAGCTGACGATGAGCGACGGATCCGGACGCGAGCTTCACAATCCGGCAGACATGCCGGACGTCGTCCGCATTTCCGAAATCCGCGAGCCGTGGATCAAGGCGACGATCCTGACGCCGGACGACTATCTCGGCGGCATCCTGAAACTCTGCCAGGACCGTCGCGGCATCCAGACCGAACTGACCTATGTCGGCAAGCGCGCCATGCTCACCTATGAGCTGCCGCTCAACGAAGTGGTGTTCGATTTCTATGACCGCCTGAAGTCGATCTCCAAGGGCTACGCCTCGTTCGACTACCATCTGCACGGCTATCGCGAGGGCAACCTCGTGAAGATGTCGATCATGGTCAATGGCGAGCCGGTCGATGCGCTTTCCATGCTCGTCCACCGCTCGGCTGCCGAAAAGCGCGGCCGCGACATGTGCGAAAAGCTCAAGGACCTGATCCCGCGGCACATGTTCAAGATCCCGATCCAGGCCGCAATCGGCGGCAACGTGATCGCCCGGGAAACGATCTCGGCCATGCGCAAGGACGTGACCGCAAAATGCTACGGCGGCGACGCCACCCGCAAGCGCAAGCTGCTCGACAAGCAGAAGGAAGGCAAGAAGCGCATGCGTCAGTTCGGCAAGGTCGATATCCCGCAGGAAGCGTTCATTGCCGCCCTGAAGATGAAGGACGATTGATCTTTCTGCCCAGAGTTCATGCGCGTATCATTGGCGCGTCAACTCTGGAGACTGGCGCGTCCCATCTGCTCGCAAACCAGGCTCGGTTTGCGCTGAACAGCGACCTTGTTTCGGACGCTTGAGCCACAAGATAGACATGTCGCGCCACAGGGCTTGCCGCAGGCAAAGTCTGCCGTTCCCGACGACGCGGCCTGATCTTGTTGGCTACGCCCTCAAAAAACGCGCGATCATTAAAACCTTAATAAATCCTGCAAATGCTTTGAAAGCTCCCTCCTGCACAGTGATTGCAGGTGATGAGTTCGCACGCCGTCACGGCAACCGCTCAAAGGCATGATGCCAATCTTCACTGCCTGAGCCCGTAATGTGTCCTATCCACCTGCGAGAAGCTTCATGAGCAGCATTTCTTATAATTCGTCGGCCGCATCCGCGCTGCTGTTGCTGACCGGCTCCGCCAAGGCGCTGGAGCGCAACACGGTCCAGGTGGCAACCGGCCGCAATGTGAATACGGCGTCCGACAACGCCGCCTATTGGTCGATCGCCAGCTCCATGCGTTCCACCGGCATGTCGCTTTCGGCTGTCCAAGACGCCTCCGGGCTTGCCGCCGCGATGACCGATACCGCATCGCTCGGCATGGAAGCCGCAACCGGCCTGGTTTCCGAGATCAAGGCGAAGCTCATCCTGGCGCGCTCGCCGGGCGTGGACCGCGATGCCATCAATGCGGAGATCACCCAGCTCAAGGATCACTCGGCACGGTTGCTGAATCCTCGTCCTTCGATGGCGAGAACTGGCTGAGCGCCGCCGGAGCGCCGGGCGTCAAATCGCTGCTTGCATCCACATCGACCAATCCGGACGGCATCACCGCCGTCAATACGATCGATTTCGACACCGCCTCGACCACCCTGACCAGCACCGGCGACGCCGCCAACGGTCTTCTGACCAAGGCCTATTCCGGCACCACCGACAATGGCACCGCCTACGAATATTACCTCCTCGACAGAGGATCGCAGGGCTCGGCAACGGCCAGCGAGGTCAAGATCTCGAAATCGACGACAGAAGACGAGCCTGGACGGCATGATCTCCGCCACCGACAGCATGCTCTCGAGCCTCACCTCCGCCGGCGCCAAGCTCGGCTCCACATCGAGCCGCATCGACGCCAATACGGAATTCCTCTCCAGGCTGCAGGATGCAATCGACCGCGGCGTCGGGCGCCTCGTCGATGCCGACATGGGAGAGACCGCCGTCAAGCTTGCCGCCGCGAAAGTGCAGCAGCAGCTTCAGACGATCGGCCTCAGCATCGTCAACGAGCAGTCGAAACGCATTCTCGACCTCTTCCGCTGATACCTCCGGGCAATCTCCGGCTCTTGAGCGCGCTCAGGGCCGGATATCGCTGTTTCCGGCGCCTGTTGCGCCTAATGCCGATTGAAAAGCTGCGGACTTGGCAGATCGGCCGGCGTGATCCACACGCGACCATCGAACGCCACTTCGCCGTGATCGAGCTTGCTGCTGGCGATCCTTTCGATGAGGCTCAGCTTTGATCGGACGTCACCGATCCGGCGATCATTGACCACGCAGACCGCCTGGCAGATGCCGCCGTCGCGCATGACCAGAAGCGTGTGATGGCTGTTTCTCAGAATCTTGTTTGGCAACGTCACGAGCGTCATGCTCTTCTCCCTGCTGTACCCGGACTGCACGCGTGATGCGCGGACGACAAGGCTCGGAAAATATGGTCAACAAAAGGTTAACGGATGCACGATTTCGATCCGTGGTGTGCTCCGGCGACCGAATGGCCAGACCTCGAAAGTGCCAGATTCCGGGAGGAAGAGACATGAATGACGACCAAAATGTCCGCGCATAAAAATTCCGGCCGAACGCTCAAGACGACGCTCGCGGCGATCGCCATAGCCGCAATGACGACGGGAGCTGCCATGTCCGAAACCAGGGAAAGCCGATTGATCGAGGCGGCGGAGCGTGGCGATGCACAGGCAATCGACGCGCCGCTTTCCGACGGCGCCAAGATCGACGCCCGCAATCAACGCGGGGAGACCGCTCTCCTTGCCGCCACCCATGCCAACAATATCGAGGCGGCTGGACGGCTGATCGAGGCCGGCGCGGATGTCAATGCCAAGGACCACCTTCAAGACAGCCCCTATCTTTATGCCGGCGCTCGCGGCCACCTGGAAATCCTGCGGCTGACGCTTGCCCATGGCGCGGACCTGAAGAGCACCAACCGCTATGGCGGAACGGCATTAATCCCGGCCTCGGAGCGTGGCCATGTCGAGACGGTGAAAACGCTGATCGACGCGGGCGTCGATGTAGATCACGTCAACAATCTCGGATGGACGGCCTTGCTTGAAGCGGTGATCCTCGGCGACGGTGGTCCGCGCCACGCCCAGATCGTCAGGCTTCTCGTCGAGGCCGGCGCCGATATCGGCCTTGCCGACAAGGAAGGTGTGACGGCGCTCCAGCACGCCAGGTCACGCGGTTTTGCGGAAATCGCGGCCATTCTCGAAACCGCAAAACGTTAGGCGCGATGGCCATCGGGCCGGTCAGGTGGCCGGCTTGCTCCGGGCCGCATCCGAACCGTCCCGCAGAGGCGCGCGGCTGAGTTCATTGCCGGCGGCGATCGCCTTGCGCAGAAGCCGTAGCAGTTCCTCCGCTTCGGCCGCCGTCAGCCCCCTCAACATCAGTTCCTGCGCCGCCTCCACTGCCGGTGATATTCCGACAAGGGTCTTCCGCCCCTCGTCGGTGATCTGCAGCTCGCGGGCGCGCCTGTCCTTGGTGCTGGCATTGCGCACCAGCAGACCTTTGTGCACCAGCCGGTCGATGACACCCATAATGGTCGTCCGGTCATAGGCGATCAACCCAGCCAGCGTGACCTGATCGATCCCCGGACTGGTGCTGACCGCGGCGAGCGCCGCATATTGAACGGGTGTCAGGTCGTAACCGGCTCCATCGACTTCGGAATGAAAGACCGCCACGGCGATCTGCTGGAACCGGCGGGCCAGATGCCCCGGCATGTCATTGTTGTCTTTCACCAAACTCTCCAAAGCCATCGCAAGCTTGACACGTATACTGATAATCAGCATACTGATCAATATTGGATCCGCCGAATCCGTTTCCGCGGACGCCTTCAAGAAACATGCGGAGGAAACTGGTTCCATGCAATTCCATCTGAATGGGTTCGAGCCCGGTGACCCGGAAATCTTTCATCCCGAGGGTCGATACAACGCGCCTGCCGACAAAGGACCGCTTCCATCCGAAGTCGATGTGCTGATCATCGGCTGCGGGCCGGCCGGCCTGACACTTGCGGCACAGCTCTCGGCCTTTCCCGATATCAGGACCTGCATCGTCGATCAGAGATCCGGCCCGTTGCTGCGCGGCCAGGCCGACGGCATTGCCTGCCGCACGATGGAAATGTTCCACGCCTTCGGTTTTGCCGAGCGGGTACTGAAGGAATCCTACTGGGTCAACGAGACCTCTTTCTGGAAGCCCGACGACTTGAAGCGCGAAAACATCATCCGCAGCGGCAGGATCGACGATACAGAGGACGGACTTTCGGAATTCCCACATGTCATCCTCAACCAGGCGCGGGTGCAGGATTTCTTCCTCGACGTCATGCGCAAATCATCGACCCGGCTCGAACCGTATTATTCGCGGCGCCTGATCGATCTTACGACTGACCTCTCGGCTGCCGACTATCCGGTGACGGCCAGGCTGGAGCGGCTCGATCCGTCACACGAAGGCGAGATCGAGACCATCAAGGCCCGTTATGTCGTCGGCTGCGACGGGCCGCGCAGCACGGTGCGCAAGTCGATCGGGCAGGCGCTGCACGGCGATTCCGCCAACCACGCCTGGGGCGTCATGGACGTGCTCGCCGTCACCGATTTTCCCGACATTCGCCTCAAGGGCCTGATCCAGTCCGCCAGCGAAGGCAGCATCGTGCTGATCCCGCGCGAAGGCGGCTACATGGTCCGCATCTATGTCGAGATGGACAAGCTCAACGAAAACGAGCGGGTCGCAAGCAGGAACATCACCGTCGATCAGCTGATCGCGGCCGTTCAGCGTATCCTGCATCCTTACACATTCGAAGTGAAGGAGGTCGCCTGGTGGTCTGTCTACGAGATCGGCCAGCGCCTGACCGACAAGTTCGACGATGCGCTGGGGGAACGCCTTCCCCACGTCTTCATCGCCGGCGATGCCTGCCATACCCATAGCCCGAAAGCCGGCCAGGGCATGAACGTCTCGATGCAGGATGGCTTCAATCTCGGCTGGAAACTGGCGGCCGTCCTGCAGGGGCGGAGCAGACCCGAACTGCTGCACAGCTATTCCGCCGAACGCCAGACGATCGCCAAGGAACTGATCGACTTCGACCGTGAATGGTCGGCCATGCTGAGTGCGCCGCTGAAATCACCCGACGATCCGAACAGCGAAGGCGTCGAGCCGGCGGAAGTCCAGAATTACTTCGTCCGGTCCGGCCGCTATACGGCAGGCACCGCGACCCGCTACACGCCGTCGGTGCTGACCGGCGAAGCGACCCATCAGCATCTCGCCCAGGGGCTGACGATCGGCACGCGGTTCCATTCGGCGCCGGTGATCCGGCTGGTGGACGCCAAGCCAGTCCAACTCGGCCATGCCGCCAAGGCCGACGGCCGCTGGCGCGTCTATGCCTTTGCGAGGGCTGAGGATCGCGCGCAACCATCTTCCCAAATGCGTGCCCTGTGCGAATTCCTGGCGACCTCTCGGACATCGCCGGTGAAGAGATATACGCCGGTCGGTCAGGACATCGACTCGGTGATCGATTTCCGCGCCGTCTTCCAGCAGGCTCACCGAACGCTCGCCGTCGATGCCATGCCGGCCTTCCTTCTGCCGCGCAAGGGCCGTTACGGGCTCTGCGACTACGAGAAAATGTTCTGCCCCGACTTCAAGAGCGGCCACGACATTTTCGACATGCGCGGCATCGACCGCGAACAGGGCTGCATGGTCCTCGTCCGGCCGGACCAGTATGTGGCGCATGTCCTGCCGCTCGACGGGCATGCCGAGCTGTCGGCGTTCTTCGACGGCTTCATGGTGCCGCAGAACTAGCGCGCAGATAATCTTCGCCCTCGTCGCGCTATTTCGATTGACGCCAATTTGTACAACTGTACAAATTGGATAGACAATTGACTATGGATCTCCATGCGCCCGAACCTGAGGGAAGCCTTGCTCAGAAACGCCGTGACCCTGTTTTCCCGCAGCGGTTACAATGCCGTGTCGCTACGGGATATCGCCAAGGCGTCGGGAGCCAATGTCGGCAGCCTCACCTACCATTTCGGCTCGAAGGCCAAATTGCTGCGAGAGGTCTACGAGCGCCACACGGTGCCGATGAACGCCCGCCGCCGCGAACTGCTGGGCGAAGCCCTGCGGATCAGCGATGCGGATCAGCGGCTCATGGCCATCCTGCGCGCCTATGTCGTGCCGGCCTTCGTCTCCTCCTCGGAAGGCGACGGAGGCGGCGCCGAATTCACGCGGATGCGGGCAGTCCTGTCGGCGGAAGGAAACCCCGACGCGCAGGCGATCATCGCGGACGCGTTCGACGAGACGAGCCGCGCCTTCATCAAGGCTCTGGCCGACTGCGTGCCCGGCGCACCGTTGAGCGGGCTCGTCTGGCGGAGCCAGTTCCTGCTCGGCTCGCTCTATTACGCCCTGATCAATCCGGACCGCGTGACGCGCCTTTCGGGCGGAGCGGTTGACGGAAACGACCGGGAAGCCGCCGTCAACCAAATCGTCGAGGCGAGCTATGCCAGCTTCCGGAGCCTCGGAGCCGGAGCCCGAGCCGGACAATCTGCGGCAATCTGAAATACGCATGGGAGGAAAAATGAACGAACATCGCCAGGGGAGCGGTCACGGGGCAGCCATCGCACGGCGGAAGCCAAACCTCCAACTGCCTGCGGACAGCTGCGACGCACATTGCCACGTGTTCGGTCCGGGCGCTGTTTTCCCCTATGCGCCCAACCGCAGCTATACGCCGGAGGATGCCCCCAAGGAGGCGCTGGCGGCGCTCCACGACCGGCTTGGCATCACTCGCTCGGTCATCGTCCAGGCGAGTTGCCACGGTACCGACAACCGCGCCATGCTCGACGCGATCGCCTGGCGACCGGATCGGTATCGCGGCGTCGCGATCGTCGATGACAGTTTTGACGACCGCGCCTACCAGACACTCGCTGACGGCGGCGTAAAGGGCGTGCGCTTCAACTTCGTCCGTCATCTCGGCGGTGCGCCCGATAGGGACGTCTTCGGCCGGGTCATCGACCGCATCAAGGGGCGCGGCTGGCATGTGGTGCTGCATCTCGACGCGAGCGACATCGTTCCTCTTTCCGACATGATTGCCCGCCTGCCGGTGCCCTTTGTCATCGACCACATGGGCCGCGTCGATACCGGCCTCGGCACCGACCAGCCGGCTTTCCGGGCGCTGCTGGACCTGGTGCGGCGGGAGAACTGCTGGATCAAGGTCTGCGGGTCGGAGCGGATCTCCAGCTTTCCGTTCGATACGGCCGTGCCCTTTGCGAAGGCGCTGCTGGAAGCCAGCCCCGAGCGGAGCCTTTGGGGCACCGATTTTCCGCACCCGAACCTCAAGGAGCCGGTGGACGAAGCAGATCTCGTGGATCTCGTGCAGAGGTTCGCCCCGTCGGAGGAGGACCGTCGGCGGCTGCTCGTCGATAACCCGGCGCGTTTATACGGTTTCGCCGCCTGAGCGGCCTTTAGAAGGAGGAGGACAGAATGGATTGCACAGTTACGGAGAGATCGACGAAACGGTTCCGGCGGCCGGCGGGGTGGATGAAATCCCTGGCCGTCGCCCTGACACTGATGCTGCCGACCGGCGCCTTGGCGCAGGACGCCTATCCGTCGAGGGACATCACACTGGTCCTGCCCTTCGGCCCGGGCGGGATTGCCGACATCACGGCGCGCCTGGTTGCCGACTCGCTCGGCAAGAAGCTCGGCAGACAGATCGTCATCATGAACCAGCCGGGTGCCGGCGGCTCGGTCGCGGCGCGGGCTGCGTTGAACGCTCCGGCAGACGGTTACACGCTCGCGCTGCTCTCGAACGGCACGGCGATCAGCGTACCGCTTTTCAAGAACCTGCAATTCGATCCGGTCGCCGATTTCCTGCCGGTCTCGAGCCTTGCCTATTTCGATTTCGTGTTCGTCACCAAATCGGGGGCAAATTCAAATCCCTCAAGGATATTCTGGAAGCCGCCAAGGCCAAGCCGGGCGCGCTCAACGTCGGGACCATCAATGTCGGCAGCAGCCAGAACCTCGCCGCTGAACTCTTCAAGTCGGCTTCGGGGATCGATTTCACCATCGTGCCCTATAAGGCCACGCCGGATCTGCAGGTTGCCCTGCTCGGCGGAGAACTCGACGTCATCATCGACAGCCAGACGGCGCTGAAAGCCGCCCTGCAGCAGAACCAGGCAACCGCCATCGCTTCTTCCGGTCCGACACGATCGAGCCTGTCACCGAACGTCCCGACGGCTGCGGAAGAAGGCGTCAAGGGCTTTGACGTCACCTCCTGGAACGCCATCTTCGCGCCGAAAGGCACGCCGCCCGAAGCCGTCAAGAAGCTGAACGCCACACTGGTCGAAGTCCTGGCCGACCCTGCCCTTCAAAAGCGGTTTGCGGATCTCGGCGTCGAGGCCCGTTCCAGCACGCCGGAGGAGATCGGCGGCCGCCTCAAGGCCGACATCCAGAAATGGTCGGACGTGATCCAGAAGGCCGGCATCCCGAAGCAGTGACAACCTGATTTGGCCCCACTCCGGATCCTCCTGCTTCACGCGATCCGCGGCTCGTCCCTATCTATTTCGGCTCCGCCCAAGGCATTGGCCGTCGGTTGAGGAAGGCGTCGATGCCGGCGCGGCCTTCGACACTTTCCCAACGATCGGCGAGCAGGCCGGTGCTATAGGCGACCGGATCACCGGCCGTCTGGCGGGCGAGATTTTTAACGAGGCTCTTGGCGCTGGCGACAGCGCCCGGAGCACAATCGAGGAAGGCAGCAACTTCCTCCTCGACCGCCGAGTCGAGTTCGCCGGCCGGGCTAACGACGGAAACAAGACCTGTGTCGCGAGCCATAGCGGCATCGAAGCGGCGGGCATTGAGGAACAGGCGACGGGCATGGCCCTCGCCGATGCGGCGGACGACATAGGGGCCGATGGTCGCTGGGATGAGGCCCAGGCGTACCTCGGTCAGCGAGAATTGTGCCGAATCCGCCGTGATGACGATATCGCAGACCGCCATCAAACCGATGCCGCCGCCAAACGCATTGCCCTGTACCCGGCCGATCAACGGCTTCGGCAAGTCGTCCAGCGCCTTCAGCATCAGCGCGAGCTCGGTAGCGCCCTCGATCTTGCCCGCACGATCCCTCATCGCCTGATCGCGCATCCATTGCAGGTCGCCGCCGGCGCAAAACGTCGGGCCGGCAGATCCGAGAACCACGACGCGGACCGCCTCGTCGGCCGCGAGCCTGCCGGCCGCGTCCGTCAGGTCGGCAATCATCTGCGCATTCATGGCGTTGTGCTTTTCCGGCCGGGCGAGCGTCAGCGTCACCACCCCGCGAACATCCCGTTCCAAAGTCAGCGTCTCGTAAGCGCCCATCAGCGCGCTCCTCTCAAACCTCGGGCGAAATCTTCCGCCTCCGACAGTCTGGCGCGATCGATACGGGTTTCGAAGCCGAGCGCGTGCAGATGATCGACCGTTTTGCCGGTCGCGACATTGCCCTCCGCCCCCGGCGCATAGGGGCAGCCGCCGAGCCCACCCGCAGCAGCGTCAAAGACGCGCAGACCCTTTTCGAGCGAGACGGTGATGTTGTCGAGGGCGCGGCCGTTGGTATCGTGGAAATGCCCGGCAAGATGGGCCGCCGGCATCAGTTCGAGGACAGCATCGAGCATGGCCGAGATCCGGTCCGGTGTGCCGGTGCCAATCGTATCGGCCAACGCCACCTCACTGCTGCCGAGCGCGTGGAGTTCCGCCGCCACCCTTGCCACCTGGGCCGGAGGCGTAGGACCGTCGAAGGGGCAATCGACGGCGCAGGAGACATAGGCGCGGACCGGAATACCATCGCGGCGAGCGCTATCGATCAGCGGCGCGAACCGCTGAAAACTCTCCGCTATGCTGCAATTGATGTTGCGATGGCTGAAACCCTCGGACGCCGAGGCGAAGACGGCGACCTCGTCCGCCTTTGCGGAGATGGCGGTCTCGTAACCCCGCATGTTTGGGGTCAGCACCGTGTAGAGCGTGCCCGGCCGACGGGCGATGCCGGCCATGATTTCGGCGCCATCGGCCATTTGCGGCACCCAGTCGGCGCGCACGAAACTCGTCACCTCGATCTTTCTGAAACCGCAGGCGGAGAGCAGATCGACCAGCCGGATCTTGTCGGCGGTCGGGATGATACGCTTCTCGTTCTGGAGCCCATCACGCGGCCCCATCTCGTGGAGGCGGACGAATTCAGCCATCCTCCGCCTCCCCATCTTCCCGTTCCCCGTCTTCCGGGGCCATGGCCAGCAGCACGGCCCCTTCGATCACCTGTTCGCCCTGCGACACGAGGACTTCTGCAATCGTCCCATCCCGCGGGGCGGCAAGCGTCAGTTCCATCTTCATCGCCTCCATGACGACCAGGGTCTCGCCCCTCGCGACTGCAGTTCCCGGTACGGCATGCAGGAGTTTGACGAGGCCCGGCATCGGGGCGACGATCCGGTCGCCGCCGCCGGTTACCTCATCCTCGCCGACGAGAGGATCGATGAGGCCAAAATGCCAGCTTTCGCCGTCGCCGAAGAGCGCCACATCATGTTCGCCGGATACGAGGTGGACGCGACGTTTGCGGCTGTCCGCCTCCACAAGAAAGGCATCGTCGCCCAAGCGGGTCAGGCGGAAATCAACCGGCTCGCCGTCAACCGTCGCAGCATATGCATCCTCCCCGAACGACCTGAACGAGACCGGCACATGCTGTCCGCGATAATCCAGTTCGACGAAATCGGACGCTTCGGACCACAATCGGATCCGGGCAAGCGGCCCCAGGGATCGCTCACGGTCTTCGGCTCGAGCACACCGGAAAGCTTCAAGGCGGCCAGGGCCATGATCTGGCGGGAGGGTGCCTGGCAAAACGTCAACTCCGTCAAATGCCGATCGATGAGGCCGGTGTCCGGCCAGCCTTCGACAAAGTCGGGCTGGATTGTTAGCCGGCGAAGAAATGCGGCATTGGTTGTGACGCCGGTGGCGCGAACTTCGGAAAGAGCGGAAGACAGGAGCGCGAGCGCCGTCTGGCGGTCCGGCCCGCGGGTGATGATCTTGGCGATCATCGGATCGTAGAAAGGCGAGACGCGGTCGCCGGCGCGCACGCCGCTGTCCACCCGCGCAAGCTCTTCCGGCAGGTCAAGATGGGCGAGCCGACCGGTGGCAGGCAAAAACCTCGCTCGGCATCTTCCGCATAAAGCCGCGCCTCGAAGGCCCAGCCGCTGATGAAAAGCTCGTCCTGCAGGCGCGGCAGAGGTTCGCCGGACGCGACGCGGAGCTGCCATTCGACGAGATCCACGCCGGTGATCGCTTCTGTCACCGGATGCTCCACCTGCAGGCGGGTGTTCATTTCCATGAACCAGAAACGGTCGGCTTTCAGCCCCTCCGAGGCATCGGCGATGAACTCGATCGTGCCGGCGCCGGAATAGGAGATCGCCATCGCCGCCTTGACCGCAGCTTCGCCCATGGCACGGCGCATGTCCTCCGGCATGCCAGGGGCTGGGGCCTCCTCTATGACCTTCTGATGGCGGCGCTGGAGCGAGCAGTCGCGCTCGAAGAGGTGCACGACATTGCCGTGGTCATCGCCAAACACCTGGATCTCGATATGGCGCGGATGGGCGATGTATTTCTCGATGAGGCAGGCAGAATCACCAAAGGCGGCCGAAGCTTCGCGTTGCGCCGAGGCGAGCGCTTCCTGAAAGCCTCCGAATTCTCGACACGCCGCATGCCTTTGCCGCCGCCGCCAGCGCGCGCCTTGATCAGCACCGGGAAACCGATGCGCTCGGCCTCACCTAAGAGAAAATCAGGATCCTGCTCGGCGCCGTGGTAACCGGGGACGACAGGCACGCCCGCCTTTTCCATCAGCGCCTTGGCGGCGTCCTTCAGGCCCATGGCGCGAATAGCGTCGGACGACGGACCGATGAAACGGATGCCGGCCGATGTCACCGCGTCGGCGAAATCCGGGTTTTCGGAGAGGAAGCCGTAGCCGGGGTGGATGGCATCGGCGCCTGTCCGCAGCGCCGCCTCGATGATGGTGTCGCCCCGCAGATAACTTTCGGCCGCGGCGGACGGGCCGATATGAACCGCCTCGCCGGCGAGCGACACATGCAGCGCATCCCGATCAACATCGGAATAAACGGCGACGGTCGCGACGCCCAACCGATGGCAGGTGCGGATGATGCGGCAGGCGATCTCGCCACGATTGGCTATGAGGACCTTTCTCAGCATAGCGCGGTACCCTGGAGGAATGGGCGGCGCGGCATACCTATCTCCCCGCAAGGGGGAGAGCGGCAGGAGCTCGCCGCGCCGTTCTCTCGACTCATTGCGGCCCAGAGGGAGGGGGAACCTAAGGATGTTTATGAAATCCGACATCCACCCTCACATCCGGAACACGCCGAAGCGTGTATCCTCGATCGGCGCATTCAGCGCGGCGGAGAGACTCAAAGCCAGGACCTGGCGGGTCTTTGCGGGATGGATTACCCCGTCGTCCCAGAGGCGGGCGGACGCGTAGAGCGGGTGGCTCTGCTCCTCGAACTGGTCGAGTATCGGCTGCTTGAAGGCCACCTCCTCGTCCGTGCCCCACGATCTGCCGCCGCGTTCGATCGCCTCGCGGCGGACCGTGGCGAGCACGCCGGCCGCTTGCGGGCCGCCCATGACCGAGATGCGGCTGTTCGGCCAGGTCCAGAGGAAACGTGGCGAATAGGCCCGGCCGGCCATGCCGTAATTGCCGGCACCGAAGGAGCCGCCGACCAACACCGTGACCTTGGGCACGGAGGTGGTCGCAACCGCCGTCACCAGCTTGGCGCCGTGTTTGGCGATGCCTTCCGCCTCGTATCTGCGGCCGACCATGAAGCCGGTGATGTTCTGCAGGAAGACCAGCGGGATTTTTCGTTGCGAGCAGAGTTCGATGAAATGGGCGCCCTTCTGCGCGCTTTCGGAAAACAGCACGCCATTATTGGCGACGATGCCGACGGGGATGCCGAAGACATGCGCGAAACCGCAGACGAGCGTCACCCCGAAGCGTGCCTTGAACTCGTCGAACCGCGAACCATCGACCACCCGGGCTATAACCTCGCGGATGTCGTAGGGCGTCGAGAGCGAGGATGGGACGATGGCGGCGAGTTCTTCCGGATCGTAAAGCGGCTCTTCCGGGGCTGCCAGAACCACGGTTTCGGGTTTGCGGGTGTTCAATCCCGCGACGGCGCGGCGGACCAGTGCGAGCGCATGAGCGTCATCGCGGGCGAGATGGTCGGCTACACCGGAAAGCCGGGTGTGAACATCGCCGCCACCGAGATCCTCCGCCGAAACTTCCTCGCCAGTCGCTGCCTTCACCAGCGGCGGGCCGGCGAGGAAGATCGTGCCCTGATCCCTGACGATAATGGCCTCGTCGGACATGGCCGGCACATAGGCCCCACCGGCGGTGCAGGAGCCCATGACAGCGGCGATCTGCGCGATGCCTTTGGCGGACATGCGCGCCTGGTTGAAGAAAATGCGGCCGAAATGATCGCGGTCGGGAAACACCTCGTCCTGGTTCGGCAGGTTGGCGCCGCCGGAATCGACCAGATAGACGCAAGGGAGCCGGTTTTCCTCGGCGATCTCCTGGGCGCGGAGATGTTTCTTGACCGTCATCGGATAATAGGTGCCGCCTTTGACGGTGGCGTCGTTGGCGACGATCATGACCTCGCGGCCTTCGACCCGGCCGATGCCCGTGACGATGCCGGCAGACGGGCTGGCGCCACCGTAAAGCTCGTGCGCGGCAGTGGCGCCGATTTCGAGAAACGGCGAGCCGTGATCAAGCAGCCGGGCGATACGCTCGCGCGGAAGCAGCTTGCCGCGCTTGACGTGCCGCGCCCGAGCCTCTTCGCCGCCTCCGGCTTCGGCGAGCGCTACGGCCGCCCCGACCTCGGCGATCTTCGCCTGCATTGCCGCTCGGTTTGCCTCCGCCGTGTCGCTCCTCAGGTTGACCTCAGACCGGATGACAGCCATCAGGCGGTTTCCTTGAAGAGTTCGCGGCCGATCAGCATGCGACGGATTTCCGACGTGCCGGCGCCGATCTCCATCAGCTTGGCGTCGCGCAGCAGCCGGCCGGTAGGATTGTCGTTGATATAGCCGTTGCCGCCAAGAATCTGGATCGCCTGCAGCGCCTGCTGGGTCGCCTGTTCGGAGGCGTAGAGGCAGCAGGCGGCGGCATCCTGCCGGGTTACCGCGCCGCGATCACAGGCGGCAGCCACGGCATAGACATAGGCGCGGGCGGAATTCATCGCCGTGTACATGTCGGCGACCTTGGCCTGGATCAGCTGAAATTCGCCGATCGGTTGGCCGAACTGTTTTCGCTCGTGGACGTAAGGCATGACGACGTCGAGGCAGGCATGCATGATGCCGATGCCGATACCGGCGAGCACGACGCGCTCGTAATCGAGGCCGGACATCAGCACGCGCACGCCGCCGCCTTCGGACCCCATGACGTTTTCGGCCGGCACTTCGCAGTCCGCAAACACCAGTTCGCAGGTGTTGGAGCCGCGCATACCGAGCTTGTCGAGCTTCTGGGCCGTCGAGAACCCCTTGAAACCCTTTTCGATCAGGAACGCGGTGATGCCTTTCGAGGTGGTGGACGGGTCGGTCTTGGCGTAGACCACCAATACGTCGGCATCCGGGCCGTTGGTGATCCACATCTTGGTTCCGTTCAGGACATAACGATCACCACGCTTTTCGGCACGCAGTTTCATCGAGACGACATCGGAACCTGCACCGGGCTCGGACATGGCGAGCGCGCCGACATGTTCGCCGGAGCAGAGTTTCGGCAGATAGCGCCCCTTCTGCTCCGCGCTGCCGTTGCGGTTGATCTGGTTGACGCAGAGATTGGAATGGGCGCCGTAGCTGAGCGAGGTGGAGGCCGAAGCGCGGGCCAGTTCCTCGACGGCCACCACATGGGCGAGATAACCGAGGCCGGAGCCGCCGAAATCGGGATCGGCGGTGATACCAAGCAGGCCGAGCGCACCCAGTTCCGGCCAGAGGTCGCGGGCGAATTCGTTGCTGCGGTCGATCTCGTCGGCGCGAGCCTTGAGCTTTTCCTGGGCGAAACGGTGGACCGTGTCGCGAACGGCTTCGACCTCCTCGCCGAGCGCGAAGTTCATGCTTGCGTGGAACACCTTACATCCTCCCGGTGTGCCAAATTCTGTATATAAGGAAGTAGTGGGGCAGTGAGGGCAGGTCGTCAATGGCCGAGGGGCCTCTTGCGCGACATCGCAAGATACGGTCTTCCCGCGCGCTCCTTTGTACAAAGATTGCCTTATTCGGGCAGATGACGCGGATTGAGGCCAGGGACCCATTCGTTATTCGGCATGCGCGTGCCCGTATAGGTCACGCCGCTCGGCGACTTGCAGCGATAGATCCGGGTCGGCATGACGTCGCCATAAAGAATGTCGAAGCCACCGCGTCCGCGATAGACATTCTCGATATCGCTGGTGCAGTCATAGGCCTGTTTCTTTGCGTGTTCCTCCTGCGGCACGACGCCGGGCAGGTTGCGGAAATAGGTCTGCGTATCCTGCGGGAAGGCCTGCCGCTCGGCCGCGAATACCTCGGCCGGAATCAGCGCGGCAACCAGCAGCGCCACGAGCATCACGACCGGCAATATCCATGCACCTTTGAGCATCAATCGACTCCTCATCCACGAAACCTGCGGATGAATCAAAGATATGGACGGCAGGATGTCCAATCCATGGGCCGGGGACCACGTTTGCGTGATCACCGGCATTCTTCCAAACGGCGATAACCGGTGGGCTGCTGATAGAGCCAGCCAATCCGCTCAACGGCCGCTTCGAAATTTTCACGGGCAACACTCATCGTATGGCCGTTGGCGTGGAGAATCGTCTCGGCATCCTCCATGATGCCGACATGCCCCTCCCAGAAAACGAGATCGCCGCGCCGAAGTTCCTCACGCGTGATCTCTTTGCCGAGCGAGGCCTGCATATCGGAATCACGCGGCGCGGATTTGCCCGTCATCATCAGGGCAAGCTGCACGAGCGACGAGCAATCCAGCCCGAAACCGGAACGGCCGCCCCAGAGATAGGGCGTCTCAATGAATTTTTCGGCGATGGCGACATAGTCGTCGCCCAGCGTGTCGGCTATGGCCAGGCAATGGCGGGCGATCACCGCTTCGCCGCTCGCCAGGACGAAATAACGGGTGCCGCGAGTTTCCGCCTCACCGACGACGGTGATGCGGCTGCCCATGGACAGGGCGCCTGCCGGCGGCTTGCGGAGTTCGGCTTCCGGATAAAGAAAGGTGCGGGGGACGGCGATGCGATGGCTCGGCTCGTCCGGACTTCCGAGCATTTCTTCCGGCAGGTAGCCGACATAGCCATCCTGATCGGCCTGCACCCAGGCAAAGCCCTCGGCGCGGTCGAAGACCCGTACCGTTTCACCCCAAAGAAGTTCGGTATCGATGCCACGAGCAAAGTCCGGTGCCGGACGAAGCTGGGCCACGGGAACGGCAATACGCGCCGGCTCCCCACGGACGAACTGATTTGCCTCGACGCTGCCCTTCAGCGTCTCGTCGGCGAGATCGGGGCGGAAGGCATGCAGGCGCCTGTCGAGTATCTTCGTCATGTCAAAATCCCGTCGAACTCTTACTGGCGGCCTTCCCGGATGATCAGGTCGCCCAGTTTTTCCAGATAGAGCGCACCGGCGACGGTGCGTTTGATCACCACGTTGCGGCGGTCGCGCTCGTCCCGCTCGCGGTCCACCAGGCCCATCTCGCCCATCGTGTCGAGCGCGCGGGTGATGACCGGCTTGCTCACGCCAAGCGTCGCTGCGAGCCCGCGCACCGTATGCGGCGGCGGCACGAGGTAAATATGCAGCAGAATGGACATCTGGCGCAATGTCAGATCGCGGCTGTCGCGCCGCACCTGCTCCAGCGACACCCGGTGCCAGAGGCCCAACGCTTCCGTGGCGGTCAGTTCAACCGGCATCACGACCCTCGGTTCAAAATCGGCCTTAATTCAATATCGGGCAGATTTTAAGCCGAAGGTCTTACCGGTTTGTTTCGGACCCGTTTTATTCACCGCCTGGTTATTTCGAGGCCATGTCGCGGATCGTACGGTAGAGCGCGCGGATGGCGAAGGCCTCGCCGCCGACCGGGGATTGCGGCTTTTCGGCCGCGACCCAGGCGTAGATGTCGAAATGCACCCAGCTCTTTGTGGCGGTGACGAAGCGCTTCAGGAAGAGCGCGGCCGTGATCGCGCCCGCCATGCCGCCGGAGGGCGAGTTGGTGATATCGGCGGCGCGGGAGCGGATATCCTTGTCGTAGCCCATCCAGAGCGGCAGACGCCACATGGGATCGGCCTCGGCGCGGCCGGCATCCATCAGCCTGCCTGCAAGCGCTTCGTCATCGGTGAAATAGGGAGCGAGTTCGACGCCGAGCGCGACGCGGGCAGCCCCGTCAGCGTCGGCGTGTCGACCATCAGATCCGGCGGGTTTTCGTCCGCATAGGCCAGCGCATCGGCAAGGACCAGCCGGCCTTCGGCATCGGTGTTGTCGATCTGGACCGTCAGGCCCTTTCGGCTCCTGTAGATGTCGCCGGGGCGGAAGGCATTACCGGAAATGGAGTTCTCGACCGCCGGCACGAGAACCTGCAGGTCCACCTTGAGGCCGGCATCCATGATCATCAGGGCTAGGCCCATGACGTTGGCGGCACCACCCATGTCCTTCTTCATCAGCGCCATGTTGGCGGCGCCCTTGATGTCGAGGCCGCCGGTATCGAAGCAGACGCCCTTGCCGACAAGCGTGACGCGGGGATGTCCCTTCTGGCCCCAGCGCATTTCGAGCAAGCGCGGTGCCGAGACACTGGCACGACCGACCGCGTGCACGAGCGGAAAGTTCTGGCTGAGCAGGTCCTCGCCGACGATCGAGGTGACGGTTGCGCCATAATATTCGCCGAGCGCCCTGAAAGCCGCTTCGAGCTCGATCGGGCCCATCTCGTTGGTCGGGATGTTGACGAGGTCGCGCGCCAGGAAGACGCCGGCAAGCTGCCGCTCCACATCGGCGGCATCGGTCGTGGCCGGGATCGAAAGCCTCACGTCCTTCTGCTTTTCGGACTTGTAGCGGCTGAAGCCATAGGTGCCGAGGCCGTAACCGAGGGCGAGATGCGCATCACCAAGCGCCGAGGTCTCGACATGCCAGTCGCCGGCGGGCAGGAGCTTCGAGAGCTTCCCGGCGATGAAAGGCGACTCGGCGGGATCGCTGCCGAGGCCGAACAGCACACTGCCCACCTCGCCGCCAGCCGCCGGTACCAGAAGCAGCGCACCGGCTTCCGCCTTGAAGCCCGCCGCCTTCGCCCAGGCCAGCGCCCCAGGATCGAGCTTCCCGGACTCAAGATCGGCGGGCGTCACCGCATGGACGACTTTCGTCGCCGCTCCTTTGACGCTGAAGGGAGAGGGACGTTCGATATATTGATAGGGTGTCATGGAGGGAGCCTTCGGAAGCTGCTGGAATCGCTCATCTTAACGATCTGTTAGGGTTAACAGTTTATTGCTGGAGTGGAAATGCGCTATCTGCCCGCTCCCCTTCGGAAGGCGTGGCATCGGACCCTACGAGACCGCACCCCATGATCGCTTCCGCAGCCCTGACGCCTCGCAAGACCCGCCTCGCCCAGACCGCCGCTTTCGCGCTTCTTGCCGTCCTCTCGGTCACGGGCTGTGCGACGAAGCGCGACGTCGCAACGACGGGCTCGATCCCAAGGACCTCGTCCGCCTCCATGGACGGCATGAACGCGAACGATCTCGCGAGCACCGAGAAATCGATCGGCGCGAGCTATGCCCGCGATCCCAAGAACAAGGAAATCGGGCTGCAATATGCGACGGCGCTCGGCATGACGGGCAAGAACACGCAGGCGCTTGCCGTGATGCAGCAGGTCGCGATTGCCCATCCGGCCGATCGCGACGTGCTGGCAGCCTATGGCAAGGCCCAGGCCGGTGCCGGCCAGGCTCGAGCAGGCGCTCGCGACCATCAACCGCGCCCAGACCCCCGACCATCCGGACTGGCGGCTCTATTCCGCCGAAGGCGCCGTGCTCGACCAGCTCGGTCGCTCGGCGGAGGCCCGCCAGAAATACCGCATGGCGCTCGATACCCAGCCTAACGAGCCGAGCGTGATGTCGAATCTGGGAATGTCCTACGTGCTGTCCGGCGATCTGAAGACGGCCGAAACCTATATGCGCAATGCCGCCGGCCAACCGGCCGCCGACAGCCGTGTCCGCCAGAACCTTGCGCTGGTGGTCGGCCTGCAGGGCCGTTTTGCGGAAGCCGAGCAGATCGCCCGCCGCGAGCTCTCGCAGCAACAGGCAGATGCCAACGTCACCTATCTTCGCTCGATGCTCTCCCAGCAGAATTCCTGGGCCAAGCTCGCCGACAAGGATGGCAAAGGCAAACCCGGCAATACAAACTGACCCGCTCCCGCATTCCCGACAAAAAACCGGCCGCGCGCCGGTTTTCTTGTTTCAGGATGGTCTCGCCCTTTCCGTCAGATAAGGCGCGAAACCAGTGTAATGATGCCGCCGATCAGGACGAGGTTAATGCAAAGCCGAGTCAGCATCTTATGATCCTCCGAACATGTTTCGCTCGCCGGCTGGCCCAGCTTGAAGAGCCGGTTTCCGGGTTGTCGAGAAGGATATTAAGCCGGCGCCGCTGAACACCGTCTGAAACGGGAGTTCATGTCACGTTCAACAATCGGCCCGCGCCCTGTTCTGGCCGGAAACCGAGGTGTCGGAAACGGAGCCTAGTGGAATTTGTCGGCGACCTGGATGCCGGCGGGGCCGAGAATGACGGCGATCAGCACCGGCAGAAAGAACAGGATCATCGGTACGGTGAGCTTCGGCGGCAGCGCGGCCGCCTTCTTTTCCGCCTCGTTCATCCGCTCGTCGCGGCCTTCCTGGGCAAGCACGCGCAGCGCCGAGGCAATCGGCGTACCGTAGCGCTCCGCCTGGATCAGCGCCTGGGTGACGGCCCTGACGATATCGAGCTGGGTGCGGGTGCCGAGATTTTCGAGCGCGGTGCGGCGGTCCTGCAGGAAGGAGAGTTCGGCTGTCGTCAACACCATTTCCTCGGCCAGCGGCGGCGACGCCTGCGCCATTTCTTCGGCGACGCGGCGCATCGCCGCTTCCATGGAAATCCCCGACTCGACGCAGATCAGCATCAGGTCGAGCGCATCCGGCCAAGCCCGCTTGATGGAAGCCTGACGTTTCTTCACGAGATTGGAAACGTAGATGTTCGGCGCGTAGAAACCGATATAGGCGACGACGATCGCTGCCAGCATACGGATCGGGAATGGTCGGGTGGCAAGGTTGCCGAGCACGAAGATCCAGACAATGGCAGCCGCGAGGAAGACGAAGGGCAGCAGGAATCGCGCCAGCAGGAACATGTTGAGGGCGTTCTGCGACCGCAGGCCGGCAGCACGCAGCCTGTTGACCGTGTTGTCGTCCACCAGCGCCTTGCGCAGATTGAAGCGCTCGACGATCTGCCGGACCGACTGGTTGTTCTGGGCCCGCAGCGACGTCTTCGACTGTTCGGAATTCATGCGGGCACGTTCGCGGGCGCGGATCTGTTCGCGCTCGGTCGAGACAGCCTTCATCCGCTTGTCGAGGTCTCCTTTTCAAGGAAAGGACTTGCCAGCGTATAGAGGGTCGCGAACACCGCTACGGCTACTAGGATGGCGAGGAGTGTAATCGGATCGGTGAGCGTCGTTGCCAGTCCCATCGCTCATTCCCTCAGATGTCGAAGTTGATCATGTTGCGCATGACGAAGATGCCGATCGACATCCAGACGCCGGAAATCAAGAGGATCAGGTGGCCGCGCGGATCGGTGAAGATGATCGAGATATATTGCGGCGACGTGAGATAGACGAGCAGCGACACGATGAAGGGCAGCGCGCCGATGATCACGGCCGAGGCTTTCGCTTCCATCGAAAGAGCGTTCACCTTGGCCTTCATCTTCTTGCGCTCGCGCAGCACCTTGGAAAGGTTGCCGATCGCTTCGGAAAGATTGCCGCCGGCCTGGCTCTGGATGGTGATGACGATCGCGAAGAAATTGACCTCAGGCAGCGGCATGGTCATCATCATGCGTGTGCAGGCCTCCGGGATGCTCAGGCCCACCTGCTGGGATTCGATCACCCGGCGGAATTCCGCCTTCACCGGCTCCTGCCCGTCGGAAGCAATCAGGCGCATCGCATCATTGAGCGGCAGGCCGGATTTGATCGACCGAACCATGACGTCGAGCGCATTCGGAAATTCCTCCAGGAACTTCTTCTGGCGACGCTTGACCAGAAAACCGACGATCCAGCGCGGCAGGCCGACCGCACTGACGAAGGCGGCACCGACGGCGGCGAGCAGCGGCAAGCCGGCAATCAGGGTCACCAGGAAGACGAAGACGCCGAAGAGCACGCTGAACATATAGAAGCGGCCCATCGTGAGGGACAGACCGGTCTGGCCGAGCTTGGACTTCAAGCTGCCATCGCCCATCTTCCTGTTCTTCTCTTCCTGCTTTTTCTCCAGGTCCTTGATCGAATCCTGCATGGACTTGCGGCGCTTGGAAAGTTCCTGCACGCGGTCGCGGGCGGCCTTGACCTTGTTCAGGTCGGTTTCGGCCGACTTGACCCGGTTGAGCCGGCTGTCGGCCTTCTTTTCCACTTCCATGCGGGAGAACAACAGCCCGTAACAGACCGCCGCCGCAGCGACCGCCACGAGGGCGATGATCGCCACGACATTGATATCCAGCCCGAACATGGAACTCTGCTCCTTAGTCCTTGGTTTTTTCCATCGCATCGAGTGCGGAAGAAAGGCGCTTTTCCTCGTTGTAGTAACGGGCGCGATCCCAGAAATGCGGTTTGACGATGCCGGTCGGCATATGCTTGCCGATCAGGCGGCCATTCGCGTCCTCGCCGTCGATCTCGTAACGCATCAGGTCCTGGGTGACGATGACGTCGCCTTCCATGCCGACCACCTCGGTGATCTGGGTGATGCGGCGCGAACCGTCGCGCAGGCGGGCCGCCTGGATGATGACGTCGATCGAACCGGTGATGATCTCGCGCACGGTCTTGGCCGGCAGCGAATAGCCGCCCATGGCGATCATCGATTCCATACGGCTCAGGCATTCGCGCGGCGTGTTGGCGTGGATCGTACCCATCGAGCCGTCGTGGCCGGTGTTCATCGCCTGCAGAAGGTCAAATACTTCCGGTCCGCGCACTTCGCCGACGATGATCCGTTCAGGGCGCATACGCAGGCAGTTCTTGACGAGATCACGCATGGTGATCTCGCCCTCGCCTTCGATGTTCGGCGGGCGGGTTTCCAGGCGGACCACATGCGGCTGCTGCAGCTGCAGTTCTGCGGTGTCCTCGCAAGTGATGACCCGCTCTTCCTTGTCGATATAATTGGTCAGGCAATTCAGAAGCGTGGTCTTGCCGGAACCGGTACCGCCGGAGATGACGATGTTGCAGCGGACGCGGCCGATGATCTGCAGAAGGGTGGCGCCTTCCGGGGTGATGGCGCCGAACCTGACGAGCCTGGTCGAGGTTCAGCTTGTCCTTCTTGAACTTACGAATGGTGAGTGCCGGTCCGTCGATGGCGAGCGGCGGCGCGATGACGTTGACACGCGAACCATCCGGCAGGCGCGCGTCGCAGATCGGCGAGGATTCATCGACTCGGCGGCCGACCTGGCTGACAATGCGCTGGCAGATCGACAGGAGCCGGGAATTGTCGCGGAAGCGGATTTCGGATTCGATCGTCTTGCCGGCCACTTCGATGAAGGTCTGCCCGGCCCCGTTGACCATGATATCGGAGATGTCGTCGCGGGCGAGCAACGGTTCCAGAGGGCCATAACCCAGAACGTCGTTGCAGATGTCCTCAAGCAGTTCCTCCTGCTCGGAGATCGACATCGCAAAGTTCTTGATGGTGATGATATCGTTGACGATATCACGGATTTCCTCGCGCGCGCTCTCGGCATCGAGCTTGGCGAGCTGAGAAAGGTCGATCGTATCGATCAGAGCCGAAAAGACCTGGCTCTTGGTATCGTAATAGAGTTCCGTGCGCGCCGGGCGCTTGCGAGCCGTCGATTGTGGCGCAAGCGGTGGCGGCGAAGATATCTGTTGCCGCTGGGCGACGGTATCGCGCAGCGGCTCGGCAAGGATTTCGGGAGCGGCCGAACGCGCCGCGACGGGCGCAGCCGAAGCGGATGGAGCAGCCGACGGCGGCGGCGCTACGCTTCCGCTTTTCCCAAATCCCTCGTTTCCGCGTTTTCCAAACATACCGGTTTCCTGGTGTTATGCCTTCTTGCGCCCGAGCAGGCCGAGCATCTTGCCGAGGCCGCCCTTCTTCACCTTCCTCATGGCTACGCGACCCGTCACGACATGTGCGATTTGCGAGAAAGTTTCGGCGGCGGGCGACTTCGCATCGATCTCGGAGATCATTCGGCCACTATTGGCCGCATTGCCGAACAGCTGCACGTCGAACGGCAAGATGGCGATCGGCTCGATCTCCAGCGGCTCGATGAAATCGTTCGGGGCGATCTCCGGACGCTTCGGCATGCCGACCTGGTTGAGGATCAGATGCGGGGCGCGGTCGTTCGGCCGAAGCTTCTTCAGCGCGTCGATCATGTTCTTGGTGTTGCGCAGGTTGGCGAGATCGGGAACCGCGCAGATCACCACCTCATCGACTTCCGACAGGACCGACCGCGTCCATTCCGTCCAGCCATGCGGGACATCCAGGACCGCCATCGGAGCGCTGCGTTGCAGGAGCTCGATGATCGGCGTGAACGCGTTGCGATCGAAATCATAGGCGCGATCGAGCAGTGAAGGGGCGGCCAGCAGCGAGAGATGCTCGGAGCACTTGGTCAGAAGCCGATCGAGGAAGACCTCGTCCAGACGTTCCGGCGCGAAGACGGCTTCCGCGATACCCTGGGCCGGATCCTGGTCGAAATCGATATTGGCGGTGCCGAAGGGCAGATCGAGATCGGCAAGGATGGTTTCGGTCGAAAACAGGCTCGAAATACCAAAGGCGCAGTTATGCGCGATGGTTGAGGCGCCGACACCGCCCTTGGCGCCGATGAAGGCGATCGATTTGCCGAGCGGTTCCGCATCGGGATCCACGAAGATCGAAGAGATCGACGCCAGCATGTCCGGCATCTGCACAGGGCCGACGAGATATTCGGAAATGCCGTTGCGGATCAGTTCGCGATAGAGCGAAATATCGTTGTAGCGACCGACGACGATGACCCTCGTCGATGGGTCGCAGACTTCCGCAAGCGGCGTGAGTTCATGAAGCAGGTTCTTCGGCTCGGCGTCGGTTTCCAGGATAATGAGGTTCGGGGTCGGGGTGGATGAGAACATATTGGCTGCGGCATTGGTACCGCCGATCGACACACGCAGATTGACCTTGGCCATGCGACGATCACGGGCCATGCGATCGACCACGCGCTGCATCGACTCGCTCTCGCAGAAGGCATGGATCGAGATGCGCGGGAGCGGCCGCAGGGCATCGAAATCGCCAGGACGATCGACGTCCTCGGCGAGCCCTTCGCCCTGGCCGGGAGTGCGTATTTCGTAGTTGATCGCGCTCATTGTCTTCTCCGGTCCCCTGGCTTACGGCGTGGTGGTGCCGCTGGATTCCCCGCGATAATCGCTGATGACCTTGGCGCGCTGAGCCGCATCGATCGGGGTGATGGCGCGCGGGGCGATGAGGTCCGTGGGATTGGCGACCTGAGCTGCAAGGTTGTTCTGGCTGGCACAGCCGAAATTGTACCAGTTCTTGTTTCCGAACGTGTTGTCCGACAGGTCTGCCGGCCACTCGCCGCACTGGCCGGTCATCGCCTTCGTCGTCACATACGAAAGCCGGATCGGCGCGGCATCGCCATTCGGCGAGCCGGCGTAGCTGCTCATCAGGATCCGTTGCGGCTTGATGCCGGAACGCGTCAGTTCACGGCGGATATCGCCCGCCAGATGCTGGGCGGCACCGGAATTATAGGAGCCGTAGGGCACCTGGATCTGCATTACGCCGGCAGGCGACGCCATAAAATTCTGCGCAAATCCCTTGACCGTATCCTTCATCCCGATCGTCAGGCGGACATCACCCGAGGCGACCGGAATATCGAGCGTCGATTGACCTTCCGCCAACATGATCGGGTGACGGGTGCGGTAGTCGTCGGGGATGGAGCCCGTCGTGGCTGGCTGTTGCCGCAGGCCGACAGGAACACGCCGGCCGCCGCGAGCGCCAAGGCTGTGGTCATTCTGCTGCGACGGGACCTGGTTTTCCCCTTGGTCATGGCATCCTGTCCTTCGGCGGAGATTTTCTGCGTTTCAATGTCCATGACCGCTCACTTGTAGATAAAGCCGACGGCGCCGTGATACTGGCCCGCCGCGACGGGTTCCTTGCGGCCGTAGATCTTGTTGACGCGGTTCAGGAAGAAGGTCGCGGCATCGTTTTCCGGATTGAAGTTGTCGTCCGGTCGAGCGATCTCGTTACGGGCAACCGGACGGACCAGATAAGGCGTCGCGATGATGACGAGTTCGGTTTCGTTGCGGACAAAGTCCTTGCTGCGGAAAAGCGTCCCGAATACCGGAACCTTGGAAATTCCCGGAAGGCCGGACATTGCCTGGCGGACGTTGTCCTGCACCAGGCCGGCGATGACGATCGAGCCGCCGGAGGGCAATTCGACCGTGGTCGAGGCCTCACGCTTGCGGATAGACATGTAGGTATTGCCGGGGACCCTCAGCGAAGCGCCATTCCCCGTCGCGGCAGAACCTTCGTAGGTCGGCTCCGACACGTTGGTCTCGATCACGAGGCTGATGCGTCCAGGTGAGAGGACGACCGGCTTGAAGTTCAGCTCGATACCGTAATTGACCGTATCGATCGACTGCGTGACAGTCCCCTTCTCGCCATCGACTTCCTGCTGGCCAGGTAGGCGGAATTCGCCGCCGACGTAGAATTTTGCCTGCTGGCCGGAAATGGCCGTCAGGCTGGGCTCGGCGAGTGCGCATAACGCCAGCCTGCTCCATGGCGTTCATGTATGTCGAGAGAGCGACATTGCCGATGTTGCCGGACATCACGCCCTGGGCGGCGAGACCGATTGCATTGCCCAGATTGGCCGGGTTGGCATAGGAGATCGAGCCTTTGGGGCCTGCCACCGAGCCATTGAAACCGAGCTGCTTCAGCACCTGCCGGCTGACTTCCGCAACCGTTACCTTCAGCGTGACCTGGTCCTCGCCCTCGATCGTCAGAAGATTGACGATCTGAGACTTCTGCCGGTTTTCGGCGAAGATATCCGCGTCGCCGTTATTGCCTTGAGCCGTGATATTCCGGGTGGTCGCCTCACCGCCCTTGAGGAAGGCGGTGGTGAGCTTTTCCGCCTGCGCCGAATCCTGCGGCGTGCGGACGCTTCCGGACAACACGATGTTATCGGAGATGATCTCCACCTTGATGTTCGATTCCGGCAGGAACCGGCGAAGGTTCTGCTCGAGCCCGGAAATATCGCGCTCGATTGCCACGTCCAGGCTGACGATCTCCTCCCCATGGGGTCCGAAGACGAAGATGTTGGTCTGGCCGACAGTCTTGCCGAAAAGATAGATACGACGGGAAGTCCGCGTCACCGCGTCAGCCATGCTTGGGTCGGCGACCAGAATGTCGTGGGCGTCGGACGGCAAATCGACAACCAGGGCCTTGTTGAGGCCGAGCTGCAGCCGTTTGCGAACGCCAGGCCCCCGTCGGTAATACGAACAACGCTGTTTTCCGCCGCCAGGGCTTGAGCCGGCTGCAGGCCGATCGGGGCGATATTCAGCGAAACGCCGGAAAAGGCGAGGCAAAAAGCCATGCCTGCCGCTGCCGAGCTATGAATCTTGTGTTTCAGACTGTTCACTTGAACGCTCCGTTCATTTCGCCTGCACCGCCGACGTGCTCTTGACGATCGCCCCCGATTTGATGACCTGGATATCCGCCTTGCCATCACCCCCATGCAGCAGATAATCCGGGGCCACCGTATCGGCCTCCTGCGAATCCGCGACGGAGCGCAGCGCGAGCGTCAACCGCTGGGCCATCTGCTGGGCCACGGCGATGACCTTTGCCTGGTCCGGCGTCAGTTCCAGCGTTGCGGTCGTGCCGACGACGGATTTCTTGCCGTCTTCGCTTTCCTGGACCTGCTGGTCGATCGCGAGCACACGAACGTTGCTGAGGATGTTTTCGGTAATATAGTTGCCGCTGTCCTTATTCTCGCGCACCATGATGATATCGACGCGGTCGTTCGGCAGCACGAAGCCGCCGGCGCCTGTCGCAACCGAGATCTCGGTAGCAACGGCTCGTTTTCCGGACGGCAGCAGCGAGGACATGATTCGGCTGGATGCGTCGGCGATCTTCTCGGCCCGCATCGGTTCGCCCTTGAACATCGGCATGCGGACGACGACGCCCTGAAGCTCGGTCATGGCATTCGGGCGCGTGGAATCGGTGATAAAACCATCAACGATGCCGCTCGACGGCCAGGACATCCACTGCATCGATTTATCGTTCAGGCGGCTGCCGACGGGCAGGTTCTCGGCCGAAACCAGCACCTTGACCGTCGGTTCCTTCTGGATGACGGTTTCCACCAGTTCGGGCGCCTTCGTGCCGGAAAGGCGCATCGCAAGCATGCCGGCGAGACCCGCCGCCACCACGGCAACCGCGAGAATAATGATACGGGTGGGCTTCATGGCCATTCCTTGAGGGAACACTAATTCCCCCGGAGAATGGTCTCCAATGGTGTAATTATAGTTAATGAGACGCTTACAATTCTGGTTAACGCGATCTTTCCATCGCGGAAACCTTTATTGAAACGCCTTCACGGCAAGGAGATGGATCGGCGCCTGCTCGAAGGTCAGGAAGCCGGCAATCGCAATCGCGATTCCATAAGGGATCTTCTTGGCATTGACGAGGGACGACGGGAGAGGAATGCCCATCGCCATGACCGAGTCCGCCTGCGTACGCAGCAGCAGGAAAATCAGCGTCACGGCGCCGCCGACATAACCGACGGTGACAAGGAAAACGAGAAGCGAATGATTGAAGCCGAACCAGACGGCAGTCGCGGTCAGGAGTTTTGCATCGCCGCCGCCCATGACATTGAAGGCAAACAGAGCGAAACACGCGCCGAATACGGCGAGACCGGCGACGAGATTCATGCCGATCTCCGGCCATGCAAGACCAGAGAACGGCGCCAGGACTACAAAGGAGGCAAGAATAATCACCGATACCTTGTTCGGGATCGTCATGCTGACGAGATCCGAGATGGCGGCAAGCGCCAGACAAAGCGGCAGAATTGTTATAATGGCCACAGTGATCACGATCATTGCTGAACCACCGCCCTCGGTCAGGATTTGCACGGGCAAGATTCCGACGATCCGCAATCCGTGCTTAAATACGAAATAAACGAAGCCGCCCCGATTGTGATCGAGCCGGCTCCAGCATCCGTCACGACTGCAATCAGCAGGTCATGCCGCCCTTGGTGCAGGCGCTGGTCATCTTGCCGGTGATGGCGTTGAACGTATTGTTCAGCGTAGTGCCGAGCGTCGTTGCGCCGGCGATCAGGGCAACGGAGATGAGAGCTGCGATAAGGCCATACTCGATGGCGGTCGCACCAGACTCATCTTTCATAAAACGAGCGAAAATCTTCGACATGGAACTCTCCTACTCCGTGTTTGTTGTTCAGCACTTCCCGACAACTGTTTCCGTTGTTCGGATGGCTGCAATCTACAGACGGACGATTGCTATCGGCTTAAGGAATATCATTACCGAGCCGTTAATGGAGGATTGCCGGTTGCGTGGTAAACGAAGGGAAAAGAAAATAGGTGACATTCGATTGGTCATCCGCCGGTTCTCATAATTCCCTAATCTACGTTTTCTTACAGAGCGTTAATTTACGTTAGAATTTCCTGAAGTACGTCCTATCTCAGGAATTCCCGTCTGATCGTCAATGGTTAAGACGGGGACAAGAACGGGCTTCTGTGCCACTTAACCTTTCATTCACCAATCACATCCATCCTTGGTGGACACAAACCGCACCTAAAGGCTGCCCTCAATGCTGTTCCGTAGCGTCATGATCCGGCTCCTCGCCATCTGCGGTGGCGTCTTCGCTGGCGCAGAACATGTTGCTGCGCAGGATCAGGGGATCTTCTGCGCGTGTTCATGAATCACGCGCGCGTGCTGAAACTCGACCGACCGGTCAGCAAGGTCATCGTCGGCAATTCCAGTGTCGCGGATGCCACCGTTGCCGATTCCACCACGATCGTCCTCACCGGGCGCAGTTTCGGCACGACCAATCTCGTGCTGCTGGACGCCCAGGGCAATGCGATTGCCGATGAACGCGTCCTTGTTTCGATCGATGAAGGGAACACGGTACGCGTCTTCCGGCAAACCGAACGTTCCATCCTCTCCTGCACGCCCAATTGCGAACAGCACGCCGAGTTCAAGAACACCGGTACGCCCTGATCGGGGACACGTGGTTAAATTACGGACGATCGCCGCAACGGAATCTCAATAATCGAACCCTAGGATCGGCATGCTCAAACCGGGCTGTCGGACGGGAACCATGCGCCAGGATCATGACGATACGAGAAGCGGCGCGCCTATACCTGCGAGAGGTAAAGGCGCATGGCGGCGGATCATTCGCTCCAAGGACGGAGCAGCCGCGATCGAATTCGCGTTGCTCGCCATTCCCTATTTCCTGATCGTTTTTGCGATTGTCGAAACCTTCATCGCCTATACGGGCGAACAGCTTGTCGCCAATGCCGTCGATACGATGGCGCGCAAGCTCAGGACCGGCAACATTACCTATGGGCTCAACCGCAGCACCGACAAGACGCAAGCGGAATTCCGCCGCGCCTTTTGCGGCGAAGTATCGATCCTGATCACGTGCAGCGAGGAAGAAATCGCGACGCCGAACAAGCTTTTGCTCGATGTCCGCTCGTTTGCGAGCTTCGCGCAGATTCCGACCACAATTCCGACCTCCGGCGGCGCTTTCGGGGAACTTGATACGTCCTCCTTCGCCTATGCCCCAGGTCCCGCCAAAAGCATCAACATGATGCGCGCCTATTACCGCTGGGACGTCGTCACCGATCTGATCCGGCCTTATATCAGCAACGTCCGGCCTGCGGACGGCGGGCGCCCGAGCTATTTCCTGATCGTCGAAACATCCGCCTTCCGAGCCGAGGACTATCCGTGATGGAAGAGCAAAAGCCCCTGCCACAGAAGCGATCCGCGGGTTTGCTCATCCGCATCAGGCAGTTCGTCGCCGACAGGCGCGGAGTCGGTGCGGTCGAATTCGCGCTGATCGCGCCGCTGCTTCTCAGCCTCTATATCACGTCTTTCGAAATCACCATCGGCCTCAGCGTTTCCAAGCGCGTGACGCGTAGCGCCAGTACCATCGCCGACCTCGTGACCCGGGAGACCAGCGTCGATAAGACGATGCTCGCGACGATGAAGGACGTCACCGCCAGTCTCTTCGCGCCCTACACGCCCAACACACTCAGCATCAAGATCACCGGGGTGACACTGGACGCCGCCGGCAATCCGACCGTCGCCT
The DNA here is from genome assembly GCA_045291535.1 of Neorhizobium sp. EC2-8. Classification (GTDB taxonomy): domain Bacteria; phylum Pseudomonadota; class Alphaproteobacteria; order Rhizobiales; family Rhizobiaceae; genus Neorhizobium. The sequence goes on from CP147996.1 coordinate 2,840,516, forward strand.
GGTCATGGGACCAGGATAACGGGAAGCCATATGTGGTTGGCTCGGCGGTCCAGGTTCCGGCCGATATGCACACGGCCAGTTCCTTTCTTGTCCGGGCCGAAGTCTCGGTCCACCATGAACTGCTGATGTTCATGCCCGGCCTTGTGCCGAGCAGCGTTCGGGACCTCACTCTTGCGCGGGAGTATTTCTATCGCCAGCGCCTCGGAAACAATGTCAGCTGCACCAATTGCTGAAGCGCATCGGACGTCATCCCCTTTGCTAATACAGGCCCACGGCTATATGAATCCCGATTCGAGCCGGCTAAGAAAATTGGCGGGCGGGCGATATTCAAATTTCCGGGTGACCGATGGCGCGTGCCTTCCTGTTCGTTCTTGATTCCTTTGGCGTGGGCGGTGCCCCGGATGCGGACGAGTATGGCGATCTGGGCTCCAACACACTTGGGCATATCGCCGAATTCTGCGCTGCCGGCGTCGGCGACCGGGCGGGTCTGAGGGAAGGCCCGCTGCATCTGCCGAACATGTCGTCGCTGGGGCTTCTGGAAATCGCCAAGCTTGCCAGCGGCGACTATCCCGTCGGCATGCCGATGCCGGAACGGATTTTCGGCCTTTATGGTGCAGCCGACGAGATCTCCCGCGGCAAGGATACGCCGTCCGGCCATTGGGAAATCGCCGGCACGCCTGTCATGTTCGACTGGGGTTATTTCCCGAGCGAGGGCGACGCCTTCCCGCCCGAACTGGTGGACGCCATCTGCCGCGAAGGCGGCATTTCGGGCATTCTCGGCAATTGCCACGCATCCGGGACAGAGATCGTCGCCAGGTTCGGGGAAGAGCATATCCGCACCGGAAAGCCGATCTGCTACACATCGGCCGACTCCGTCTTCCAGATCGCGGCACACGAAACCTATTTCGGCCTCGACCGGCTGTTGCGGCTCTGCGAGGTCGTCAGGGTGCTGCTTGATCCGATGAATATCGGCCGGGTCATCGCCAGGCCCTTCCTTGGCGAAAGCGCAGACACATTCCAGCGCACCGGCAATCGCCGCGATTTCTCCGTGCCGCCGCCGGAGCCGACTTTGCTCGACAGGCTGATCCGGGGCGGCCGGTCCGTGCATGCGATCGGCAAGATCGGCGACATCTTCGCGCATCAGGGCGTTTCGCGCGTCATCAAGGCGAACGGCAATGCGGCGCTGATGGAGGCGACGCTTGCCGTCATGGACGAGGCGACCGTCGGCGATCTGGTCTTCACCAATTTCGTCGATTTCGACATGCTCTACGGCCACCGTCGCGACGTGCCGGGTTATGCCGCAGCGCTAGAAGCTTTCGACCGCGCCCTGCCGGACGTGCACCGGCGGCTGAAGCCTGGCGATCTCGTCATCCTCACCGCCGACCATGGCTGCGATCCCACCTGGCGCGGCACCGACCATACCCGCGAGCGGGTGCCGGTCATGGCGTTCGGTCCGGGCATCCGTTCCCGCTCGATCGGCGTCAGATCAACCTACTCGGACATTGCCGAAACCATTGCCGCGCATCTGTCGATCCCGCCCGGCCCCAACGGATGGAGCTTCCTTTGACCAAACACCTCCTCAAGGCCGAGATCCACTGCCATATCGAGGGCGCCACGCCGCCGGCGCTGGCAGCGAATCAGGCACAAAAATACGGTGTCGATACGGGCAAGGTCCTGCGTGACGGTGCCTATGTCTGGTCGGACTTTTCCGAATTCATCGTCTGCTACGATGCGGTCGCCTCGCTGTTCAAGACCGCCGGCGACTATGCGCTGCTGACCGAGACCTATCTCCTGGAGCTTGCCGTCGCCAACACGATCTACAGCGAGATCATCGTCTCGCCGGACCATGGCGACCGGATCGGGCTCGGGGCGGACGCCTATCTCGCCGGCATCTGCGAAGGCATCCATGCGGCGCGCGAGAAAACCGGCATCGAGGCGCGCATCATCGTGACCGGCGAACGGCATTTCGGGCCGGACCGGGTGATCTCGGCCGCCGAATATGCGGCGCGTGCGAAAAACCCGCTGGTGACGGGCTTCAACATGGCCGGCGAAGAACGCATGGGCCGCGTCGCCGACTATGCGCGCGCCTTCGATATCGCCCGCGATGCGGGACTGGGCCTCACCATTCATGCGGGCGAGGTATGCGGTGCCTTCAGCGTCGCCGATGCGCTCGATCTGGTGCGGCCCTCGCGGATCGGCCACGGCGTGCGGGCAATCGAGGATCCGGCGCTGGTGGAGCGGCTTGCCGAGCTCGGCACGGTGCTCGAAGTCTGCCCGGGCTCGAACATCGCGCTGAAAGTGTTTCCGGATTTCGACAGCCACCCGCTGAAGCGGCTCAAGGCCGCCGGCGTGCGGGTCTGCATCAATTCCGACGATCCGCCGTTCTTCCACACCTCGCTCGCCCGCGAATACGACATCGCTTCGGCGATCATGGGGATGCCGGACGCCGAAATCGATGCGATGACGCGCACGGCGATCGAGGCTGCCTTTGTGGACGAAGAGACAAGGGCAAAGCTCATCGCCCGGCTTGACACGCAGAGCGGTCTGCTGAGCGGGCCGGAGACTGGGGATGAGGCGGCAAGGCGTGCCTGACGGCTTGCGGAACCGGCCTTTTCCTGAAAGAAGAGACAGGCAAACAACAAGGGAAGCTCATGGACGGCGTCACTGTCATCGATCATCCGCTGGTGCAGCACAAGCTGACGATCATGCGCAAGAAGGAAACCTCGACGGCTGGCTTCCGGCGGCTGCTGCGGGAAATCTCGATGCTGCTCTGCTACGAGGTGACCCGCGACCTCGAACTGACCATGGAAACGATCGAGACGCCGCTCGTCGAGATGCAGGCGCCCGTCGTCGAAGGCAAGAAACTGGTCTTCGCTTCAATCCTGCGCGCCGGCAACGGGCTTCTGGAAGGCATGCTGGAACTGGTGCCTTCCGCCCGCGTCTCGCATATCGGTGTCTACCGCGACCACGAGACGCTGCAGCCGGTCGAATATTACTTCAAGGCGCCGGAAGACATTGCCGAACGGCTGATCATCGTGGTCGATCCGATGCTCGCAACCGGCAATTCCTCGATCGCGGCCGTGGACAAGCTCAAGGAACGCGGCGCGCACAATATCCGCTTCCTCTGCCTGCTGGCGGCCCCCGAGGGTATCGCTAATTTCCACGCAGCCCATCCGGATGTGAGGATCTACACCGCGTCGATCGACAGCCATCTCAATGAAAAGGGCTATATCGTGCCGGGCCTGGGCGACGCCGGGGACCGCATGTACGGCACCAAATAAGTAGTTTAGAATTCGCTTACCAAGCTTTGAAATGAACGGCCTGCGGAAGTTCCGCTGGCCGTTTTCTTATGATTTCTGCGCTATGCAGGAGGCGGATATCCGGTTCATGCCGAAAGGTTGTTCATGCTCCTGCGCACCGTCATATTTGCCGCAGTTACGGCGCTGCTGGCGACACAGATCCCCGCGCTGATCCAGCGCGCCGACCACCCGCCGCAAGCGTCGGTGGTCAGCGAAGCGCCGGCGAAGGCCATGCCGGTTTCTGTGACCTCCGGCAGCGTGACGCTGGAAGCGGATGGCCGAGGACACTTCAACGGCACGTTCCGAATGAACGGCAAGCCCGTGGATGGCCTCGTCGATACGGGTGCGTCACTGGTAGCGATCAACGAAAGCACCGCGCGCAAGCTGGGCTACAGCGCCAACGGACTGGATTTCCGCTACACGGTCAATACCGCCAACGGCGGCACCGAGGCTGCGCATGTGGTCCTCGACCGGATCGAGATCGGCGGCGTGAGGGTCAAGGACGTGGACGCCTTCGTGCTGCGCGACAAGGCGCTGGCCAGCACGCTGGTCGGCATGAGTTTCCTGAAGAAACTGAAATCCTTCCAGGTGGAAGGCGGGAACCTGAAGCTGATCCAGTGATCAGCTGATGCGCTTGAGGATCACCGGCGCGGTTGCCGGCGGGACCTCGGCGATCGTATAGAACCGCGCGACATCCGCAGCGATCCGCCTGGCATCCTCTTCGGTTCTGGCATGGACCGTGGCGATCGGCTCGCCTTCCGAAACCTGGGTCCCGAGCGGCAGCAACTCGCTGACACCGACGCGATGATCGATCGGATCCGTCGCGCGTTTGCGGCCACCGCCGAGCTCAACGACAGCAAGACCGATGTCACGGGTCTCGCAGGCCGCCAGGTATCCATCATGGGGAGCCGGTACGCGCACCCGCACAGGTGCGCGTTGCAGATAGGCATTCGGCCGCTCGCAGAAATCCACCGGACCACCAAGCGCATGGACCATATGGGCGAACCGTTCCATCGCTTCACCGGAGCTCAAGGCCAGCTGCGCATTTTCCTGGGCTTCCGTCAAATCACCCGCGGCACCCGCCTGGACCAGCATTTCCGCCGCCTCAGCCAGAACAACCGCTTCCAGCCGCGTACCAGCTTTAAGCCCGGCGAGGAAATCGAGACAGTTGACGATTTCGAGCGCATTGCCGGCCGCGTCCGCAAGCGGCTGGTTCATGTCAGTCAGAAGTGCTGCTGTCTTAACGCCCGCACCATTCGCCACCTCGACCAGCGAGCGGGCCAGGGTCTCCGCCTCCTCCAGGCTCTCCATGAAGGCGCCGTTGCCGACCTTCACGTCAAGCACGAGGCTGCCGAGCCCGGCCGCAAGCTTCTTCGAAAGGATCGAGGCAGTGATCAATGGTACGGATTCGACGGTGGCCGTCACGTCGCGGATGCCGTAAAGCCGGCGGTCGGCGGGGGCGAGATCGCTCGTCTGTCCGATAATGGCACAACCGACCTTGTCCACGACCCTCCGGAACAGTGCCTCATCCGGCATCACGTTATAACCCGGGATCGACTGGAGCTTGTCGAGAGTGCCGCCGGTATGCCCAAGCCCTCGGCCGGAAATCATCGGAACCGCAAGGCCGCAGGCCGCCACGATCGGCGCAAGCATCAAAGAGACGTTGTCGCCGACGCCGCCGGTCGAATGTTTGTCCGCCACTGGCCGGCTAAGACCGTCCCAATTCAGCACTGTCCCGGAATCGCGCATCGCAAGGGTCAGCGCCACCGTCTCATTACGGGACATGCCCCGAAAGAAGACAGCCATGGCGAAGGCAGCGGCCTGACCTTCGGAGATCTCCTCTTTTGTCAGGCCAGCAATGAAGGCCGCGATCTCTTCGGCGGCGAGAATCTTTCCGTCGCGTTTGCGGCGGATAATTTCCTGTGGGATCATCGCGTCAGTAGCCGCCCGACGCGCGCACGGCTGTGCTGCCGCTCAACACGCCAAGGATATCGTCGAGCAGGCCCGACGCGCCAAAACGGAAGGTGGAGGGCATGATCCAGTTCGGGGCCATGATCGTTTCGGCAAGCCGGAAATAAAGATCGGCATCCGCAACGGTCGAGATCCCACCGGCAGGCTTGAAGCCGACCCGCTTCCTCGAATCCCGGATCGCCTGCAGCATGATGTCGGCGGCTTCGAGCGTCGCGTTGACCGCGACCTTGCCGGTCGAAGTCTTGATGAAATCGGCGCCGGCGGCAATCGCCAGTTCGGAAGCGCGGCGGATCAGTGCGCTGTCCTTGAGCCTCGCCCGTTTCCAGGATCACCTTCAGGCAAGCATTCGGGCAGGCGCCGCGCACGGCTTCGACCATTTCGGTGACGGCCGCCTCATCGCCGGCGAGCAGCTTGCGATACGGAATGACCATGTCGATCTCGTCGGCGCCATCTTCGATCGCCTGCCGCGTCTCGTCGATCACGGTCGCAACGGCCAAATCGCCGGACGGAAAATTGACGACCGTGGCGATGCGGACCGGATGTTCGGAGCCCAGAATCTGCCGGGCATGGGCGACGAAACGCGGCCAGATGCAGATCGCAGCCGTGTTGCCATAGGGCGTCTGGGCGCGCAGGCACAGGTTTTCGATCGCGGCGTTGTCGCAGTCGTCACGCAGGTTCGTCAGGTCGAGAAGCGATAGCGCGAAGGCTGCCGCCTCACGCGGGTTCAGGAGTTCCATATCGAGTGCCTCCCCGGCTTGCTTACCGCACCGTGCGCCTATGGCGCGCCGGGGGCGCGGTAAATTCAAAGGCGACGCAGGTCCGGTCAAATCTGTTCGATTTCTGGATCCTACGCCCGCCCATATTTATCGTTCAAACGATTAGATGCAAGCCACGCTGGATCAAGGCGTCTCGCCACGAGACTTATCCGCTTGATATATATCGTGTAATCAGGCCAACATTTCTTTCAGAATAGCCGCCAGACGCTGCCCGCCGATAGGAGCCATGTCCTTGGTTTCCGCGTGGCTGAGCTCCGCGCCGGTCATTCCCGCGCCAAAATTGGTGATGACCGAAGCGGCGGCGACCCTGAGCCCGAAATAGCGGGTCAGGATGACTTCCGGTACGGTCGGCATGCCAACGGCATCGGCTCCGAGGGTCCGTGCCATACGGATTTCAGCCGGCGTTTCGAAGCTCGGGCCGGAGAACCACATGTAGACACCGGAAAACAGCGGGATGCCGCAGCGTATCGCTGCGTTGCGCATGTCGAGCGCGAGATCCGCATCATAGGCGGTGGTCATGCCGACGAAGCGGCCGTCGCCTTCCTCGCCGATCAACGGGTTCATGCCGGAATAGTTGATGTGGTCGGAAATCTGCATTACCGAGCCCGGCGGCATATCCTCTCTGAGAGAGCCTGCCGAGTTCGTCAGGATCAGCGACTGGACACCAAGGCCTTTCATCACCTCGATTGGGAAGCGCATGACCTTGGCATCGCCATGCTCGTAGTAGTGGGCGCGTCCCGAGAGCATGATGACCGGCTCTGCTCCCAGATAACCGGCGACGATCTCGCCCGCATGGCCGGTGACGCCGCTCACGGGAAAACCCTCCAGCGCGCCATAAGGGATGTGGACAGCCTCCGTTACCTGGTCCACCAGCGAACCGAGGCCGGAGCCGAGCACGATCGCATGGCGCGGCACGAGGCCATTCAGGCGGTTGACGAGCAGATCGATGACGTTCTTCATGTCTGCCTCCTCAGCCGATCACGTCCGTCTCGAAAGCATAGGGAAGGAGCTCTGCCATGGTGACGGTCTTCTGCACGCCGAGATCGTCGCAGAGATAGATGCGCGTATCGGCGGAGGCGAATTCCGCGATCTTCTGCCGACAGCCGCCGCAGGGCGAGCAGAGCGCCAGCTTTTCGGCAAGCACCGCCAGTTCGACGATCTTCTTGCCCCCGCCCATGATCATTGCGCCGATCGCCGTCGGCTCGGCGCACCAGCCCTGGGGAAGGAGATGTTCTCGATATTGGCGCCGAGATAGACCTTGCCGTCATCGGCGCGGATCGCCACACCCACCGGAAATTTTGAATAGGGGCGTGAGCCTTGGACATCGCGTCGCGGGCGGCTTCGAAAAGATCGTGAGACATCTGATCAGCGCTCCTTGGTATAGGGCACGCCGCCAGCCTTGGGCGGACGAGCGGTGCCGATGAAACCGGCGAGCAATACGCAGGTGAGGATATAGGGCAGTGCCTGGAATATCTGTACCGGCACTTCGCCGATCAGCGGCATCGATTTGCCCTGCATGAAGTTGGCGAACGCATCGAGGAAACCGAAGAGCAGGCAGGCGAGCATGACCGGCACCGGTTTCCATTTGGCGAAGATCAGGGCTGCCAGCGCGATGTAACCCTTGCCGGCCGACATGTTGTTGATGAAGGCCGCGGATTGGGCAATCGACAGATAGGTGCCCGCGAACCCACAGAGAAATCCGGCGACGATCAGCGAGCGATAACGCATCCAGGCAACCGAGATGCCGGCGGTATCCACCGCGCCCGGATTTTCGCCGACCGCGCGCAGGCGCAGGCCGAAGCGAGTGCGATAAAGAACCCACCAGGAGATCGGCACCATCAGGAAGGCGATATAGGTGAGGATATTGTTGCCGGAGATGACGTTGGCATAAAGCGGGCCGATGATCGGCACGTCGCGCATCATGTCGGCGCCCGGCAGGACGATGGAGGAGAAGCGGCCCTCGGGCGGCACCTGACCGGTGCGCCCGCCCTGCCGAAACCAGGCCTGGCCAAGGACGATCGTCAGGCCGGCGGCCACGAAGTTCAGCGCCACGCCGGAGACGATCTGGTTGCCGCGATTGGTGATCGACGCGAAGCCGTGCACGAAGGAAAACACGATCGATATGCCGATGCCGCCGAGCAGGCCGAGCCAGGCATTGCCGGTCCAATAGGCGACGCAGGCTGCCGCGAAGGCGGATGCCAGCATCTTGCCTTCGAGCCCGATATCGAAAATGCCGGCTCGCTCGGAAAACAGCCCGGCAAGCGCGGTGAACAGCAGCGGGATCGACAGGCGGATCGCCGAGCCGAGAATGCTGATGAAAATATCGAAATAATCCATAAGCCTATTTCCCGGTGAGCTGCTGGTAGAACCTGACGATGCCCGGGCGGAGCATATATTCCAGGGCTCCGGCAAACAGGATGACCATGCCCTGGATGACGACGATCATGTCGCGGGTGATGCTCGGCATGTCGAAGGAGAGTTCGGCGCCGCCCTGATAGAGAATGCCGAAGAGCAGCGCCGACAGGATGATGCCGGCCGGGTGGTTGCGGCCCATGAGCGAAACGGCGATGCCGACAAAACCGGCCCCACCGACGAATTCGATCTGCAGGCGGGCGGAGGCGCCCATCACCGGGTTCAGCGCCATCATGCCGGCAAGGCCTCCGGAGATCAGCATGGTGATCATGACGATCTTGGAATAGCGGATGCCGGCGTAACTCGCAGCCGTCGGGCTGATGCCGAGCGTGCGCATTTCGTAACCGAGCTTCGTGCGCCAGATCAGTACCCAGACCAGGAAGCAAACGATCAGCGCGATCAGGAAAGAGAAGTTGAGCGGCGCGGCGCCAAGCTTGCCGCCGAACATGGCGATCAGCCAATCGAGCTTGGGAAGCTGGCCGCCCGGCAGGAAGGTGCGGGTTTCCGGCGCCATTTTGCCGGGAACGATCAGCACGCGCACCAGCATGTAGTTCATCAGCGACGAGACGATGAAATTGAACATGATGGTGGTGATGACGATGTGGCTGCCGCGCTTGGCCTGCAGCCAGGCGGGAATGGCCGCGCACGCTGCGCCGAACAGGGCTGCTCCGATCACAGCAAACGGCATGGTGACGTACCAGGGCACGTAGCTGTCCATTGCCAATGCCACCAGGGCAGCACCGAGGCCACCGAGATAGGCCTGGCCTTCCGAACCGATATTGAACAGGCCCGCATGGATGGCGACAGCCACAGAGAGGCCGGTGAAGATGAAGCTCGTCGTGTAGAACAACGTGAAGCCGATGCCTTCGCCGCGTCCTAGCGCGCCGATCAACAGCAGCTGCAGCGCCTCGAACGGGTTCTCGCCGATCGCCCAGACGACGAGCCCCGAAAAGAAGAACGCCAGGATGAGGTTGAGCAGCGGGATGAGGCCATAATTGATCCAGGCGGGAAGCGGAACGGATACGGTGCTCATGCCCCTGCCCTAGTCCGCGCTGCCGCCGCAGCAAGCTCAGTCATTTCATGCTCCAGGTGGCCACGCTCCAGATGAGTCATTGTTACAAGCGTCATGCGGCGATCCCGGCCATCATCAGACCCAGCGTCTGTTCGCCCGTTTCGCTCGACTTCTCGCCGACGATCTTGCCCGCGAACATCACCAGGATACGGTCGGAAAGCGAGCGGATCTCGTCCAGCTCCACCGAGACCAGCAGCACCGCTTTGCCGGCATCGCGCATCTCGATAATCCGCTTGTGGATAAATTCGATGGCGCCGATATCGACGCCGCGGGTGGGTTGGCCGATGATCAGCATTTTCGGGTCGCGCTCGATTTCGCGTGCCACGACGATCTTCTGCTGGTTGCCGCCGGAAAAATTGGCGGTGCGCAGCCGCGGGTTCGGCGGGCGGATGTCGTATTTGGCAATCTTCTCCTCGGCGTCCTTCCGCATCGCGTCGAGATCGAGGAATGGGCCGCGGCCATATTTCGCATCGTGGTGATAGCCGAGGATCGAGTTCTCGTATTCCTCGAACTTCAGGACAAGGCCCATGTGATGGCGGTCCTCCGGGATATGCGCAAGCCCGAGATCGCGCAGTCCCGCCGGGTCGATACCTGCGACGGGCTTACCGTCGATGAGGATTTCACCCGACGACGGCTTGCGGATGCCGGCAATCGCTTCGAGAAGTTCCGACTGGCCGTTGCCGGCGACGCCCGCGATGCCGACGATCTCGCCGGCCCGCACATCGAAGGAGGCGTTATCGACCATAGTGACTCCGCGACTGTCCTTGACCGTCAGGTTCCGGACCGACATCAGGACCGCTCCCGGATTGGCCGCGCCCTTTTCGACGCGCAAGAGGACGCGACGGCCGACCATCAGTTCGGCAAGCTCTTCGACGGTTGTTTCCGCCGTGTTGCGGGTCGCGACCATTTCGCCGCGGCGCATGACCGAAACCGTATCGGTGATCGCCATGATCTCGCGCAGCTTGTGCGTGATGAGAATGATCGTCTTGCCCTGGTCGCGCAGCACGCGCAGGACCTTGAACAGGTGGTCTGCCTCCGGCGGCGTCAGCACCCCGGTCGGCTCGTCGAGAATGAGAATTTCGGCGCCGCGGTAAAGCGCCTTCAAGATTTCGACGCGCTGCTGGCTGCCGACAGGCAGTTCCTCGATAACAGCATCCGGATCGACCTCCAGGCCGTAATCGTCCTCCAGCCGCTTCAGTTCCTTGCGGGCGCTCGCCACGCCCTTGGCGAGGAGCCTGGCCGCCTTCAGCGCCGAGCATGACGTTTTCCAGCACGGTGAAATTCTCGACCAGCATGAAATGCTGATGCACCATGCCGATGCCCGCGGCGATCGCCGCCTGGCTATCCCGAATCGTCAACGGTTTTCCCGAAATGCGGATTTCGCCATGATCGGCCTGGTAGAAACCGTAGAGGATCGACATCAAGGTTGACTTGCCGGCACCGTTTTCCCCGATGACACCGTGGATCGAGCCTTTGGCGACCGTCAGATTGATGTTCTTGTTCGCGTGTACCGTGCCGAACTTCTTGTCGATGCCGACAAGCTCGATCGCAGGCTCCTTCGGAGAATCGAGGCTCAATGGTCCGCCCTTCCGCCTGATATGCAAAAGGGCGCATGGCGATTATCCTCGCCCTGCGCCCCCTCAAAACCTGCCTTACTTGTTGCAGGCCTTATCCGACATGTAGTCGTGCACCTTGATGGTGCCGGCAATGATGTCGGCCTTGGCCTTTTCGACAGCGGCCTTCATTTCGGGCGTGATCAGCGCCTTGTTGTTGTCGTCGAGAGCGTAGGCAACGCCGTCTTCCTTGACGCCGAGAGCCTGGATGCCGGCCGTGAACTTGTCTTCCTTGGTGTCCTTGAAGGCATTGTAGACGGCGAGATCGACGCGCTTGACCATCGAGGTCAGGACCGAACCCGGATGCAGGTGGTTCTGGTTGGAATCGACGCCGATCGACAGCTTCTTGTTGTCGGCAGCAGTCTGCAGCACACCGAGACCGGTCGCGCCGGCAGCCGCGTAAACGACGTCGGCGCCCTGGTCGATCTGGTTCTTGGTGAGTTCGCCGCCGCGGACCGGATCGTTCCAGGCGGCACCTGTCGTGCCGGTCATGTTCTGGAAGACCTGAGCATCGGGCTTGGCCGCCTTGACGCCCTGGACATAACCACAGCCGAACTTGCGGATCAGCGGGATATCCATGCCGCCGACGAAGCCGACCTTGCCGGTCTTAGACGCCATGCCGGCGAGAAGGCCGACGAGGTAGGAACCTTCTTCCTCCTTATAGAGGACAGAGCGGACGTTCTTCAGGTTGACGACCGAATCGACGATCGCGAACTTGGTGTCCGGGAACTCGGCAGCGACCTTTTCCATGGCGGATGTCCAGGCGAACGACACCGCGACCACCGGATTGAAGCCGCGGCTTGCGAAGTTGCGGATGGCCTGCTCGCCCTGGGTGTCGCTGGTCGGTTCGAAATCCCGGAAGTCGATCCCCGTTTCCTTCTTGAACCTTTCGGCGCCGACGGAAGCGGCTTCGTTGAAGGATTTGTCGAACTTGCCGCCCGTGCCATAGACCAGCGCCGGCTTGATATCCGCGGCAAGCGCGGTTGCCGACATGGCAGCCATGGCAATGAGGCTCAAAAGGGTTTTCTTCATCGTTCAGCCCTGTTTTTTAGCTGTTAGGTCCTCCCGCAATCCCGTTCCCCGGGCATGTCTGCGGCCACCTGCCCTTTTTCTTCAAGGGTCTGGCTCCGGTCACTCTTGCACGGGTTTCCGAAAAATTCACGAGATTTTTTCAACTGGTAAAAAACAAGGAAGCTGCTGAAAACTTCGACAACGGTATGGAAAAACTGCTCAAATAGACGGCTTTGAGACTTGGCCCTGCCCATTCACCGAGCGAGGTTAGAGACACCTGCATCATGAACGCATGAGGGAGCCGAACTCTGATCGCGACACCCCCACCGTAGTTCTCGTGGAGCCGGCAGAATCAGCTTGGCTTCAGGCGGAAAACCGTCCGGCAAAATGCGGTCTGCTATATCCGGCCATCCAGAAGATCAACGCGATCGCCAGAAACACCAGGAAGGCGGGCTGCGCCAGGATCGGCGTAACGAAGGGCCGCCAGATATCCTGGCTGACATAGGTGCTCACGGTGATTTCGGTGAGCGTCAGGCTTTCCGGATCGAGATTGAGCCAGGCATTGCCAAGGCTGGTCAGCACCGTGGAAGAGGCGGAGACGGACTGAATCGAATCCAGTGTGCCGGCAACGATCGCCGCGAGCAGTGCAAGCCCGCTGAGCAGATGAAAAACGAACCGTATGACTGCCATTCAGAACAAGCCCGCGTCATTGATCGCGACCGCGTCGCCTCCGGCACGACGGCCCTTATGGCAGTAAGAAATAGTCCGGCCACCAAGCCTTGGCAACGCGGTCAGCGGTGTTTTCCCACCCGCTGTCAAAAAACGTTCAGATTCGGGTTGATCCTTGAGAATTCATCGGTATATATCGCGGCCGTTCCAACGTTTTGCTTCTCAGACGACGCAAAACAACCAAGGACAGGTGGCCGAGTGGTTTAAGGCGCACGCCTGGAACGCGTGTGTGCGTGAAAGCGTACCGTGGGTTCGAATCCCACCTTGTCCGCCATTTACTGGCTTCATTCAGAAAATCCCCATTGAGGGGCTCAGTTCGCCGATCGACCTCGTGACCCGTGCTGCGGGTCCGCAAGGCGTGTGCCAACGAGGGTCACATTTGCTTCGTTAACCACGTAAGTTAGGCAATGCTTAAGCTTTGGGCGTGTACTCGGCCGTTGGGGGCAACGGAGGAAATACCGATGCCATATGGATTGCTACTTATCGCTGGTCTCGTCGCATGCGTACTGAGCATTGCAGCCATGGACGACGACACTCCGGACGAGCCACTCGTCAGAGACACGCATATCGGCACACCTTCCCATCCCTGACGCAAGCCTGCTGGTGAACGCCGCTCAGGTAAAGGCGTTGCCGGACATGAACGCAGCTGTCAGCGTTCGTTCATTTTCAGCCGGCTACCTTCAAAGAAACCGCCAATCCAGCGGCCAATCTGAAGGAGGATCAAGATGAAGAAGTTCATTGCCGCCTGCATTATCGGGCTTGGATGTCTCACCACGACTGCAGCCCCGACCCTTGCCGACAGTTTCAGCATAACGGTCGGCGAGCGAGGTTACCGGCCGTCCGGACACTACTATCGGCCGGGGTACCATCGCTACCATCGTCCTTACTACCGGCAGTATTCCCGGCACCATTACCGACCGCACTGCAGGATCCGGAAGGTGGAGTACCGCCATCATGGGCGGTGGGTCACCAAGACCACGCGCGTCTGCAGATAAACCGTTCTCGAACGACAAGACCCCGCATAACTGATCGGGGCTTGTCGTTCGCGGCGCGGGCTACGCGTTATTGCGAGGTCGAGAAACTGACCTCGTGCCAGCGGCGCAACTGCGGATCGAAAGCGATCACGAGCTCGAAATCCCTGCGATCCAGGCCCTTGCCGGTCTTGATGTCGGCGTAGCCGCCCATGGCAAACCGGCAATCGGCGATCCAGCGGAAATCACTCCATGCGACATCCACGACGCCGGGATGTTGCTCGACAAGCTGGCGGGATTTCTCGAACGCCAGGCTTTCGGGGCACGTCTCGTTTTCGGGCGGCTCGCCCATGGCCATAAGAAGTGCCAGGCCGCCGATCGGCGCTACAAAAGCGACGCTCTTCAGGATATTCGCTCCCATACGGCTCTCCCAAACTTCGAACCCGAAGCAGCCGAACGCATGACCAGGGCCTGACCATCCGGAACAAGGCCTGATTTATGTCGGCACCATAACACCATTCCGTCCGTCCCGCCAAGCTTCGCGGACAGGAGGCCTTCGCCATCAGGACCACCGATTTGGGGTATTGCCAGTTTCGGCTTTATTTTCATAGGAAATGAACTAGGACGAACAGTGCTGGAATCTCCTGGTGGGTATCGCATGAAATTCGGAACGAGCGGCCTTCGAGGCCTTGTGACTGACCTGCAGGGGCGGGCTACATCTCTTTACGCCCAGGCCTTTGCCCGGCACCTCCTGGAAACGGGCACTGCCCGGCTCGGCGATGCCGTGCTCGTCGGCCGCGATTTCCGTCCATCGAGCCCCCACATTGCCGCCACCTGCATCGGCGCCCTTGAGCGCGCCGGCCTTTCGCCGATCGATTGCGGTGCCGTGCCGACGCCGGCACTGGCGCTCTACGGGCTTCAGCTCAAGGCCGCATCACTGATGGTCACCGGCTCGCATATCCCGGCAGACCGCAACGGCATCAAGTTCTATCGCCCGGACGGGGAGATCGACAAACAGGACGAGGTGCGGATTAGCGCGATCGCCACCGAACTCGACAAAAGCGAGATCGATGCGACGCCCGGCGAGGCGCCGGATCATTCGGCGGAAGTTGAAGCGCTGTTCCTCGCCCGCAATGCGGCAATGCTGCCGGACGGGGCGCTCGCCGGCCTCAAGGTTGGCGTCTACCAGCATTCGACGGTCGCCCGCGATCTTATGGTGCGGGTTCTGCAAGGTTACGGTGCGGACGCCGTGCCGCTCGGCCGATCCGAAGAGTTCATTCCTGTCGATACGGAAGCGGTCTCCGCGGAGACGATCGGCCTCCTCAAGAGCTGGGCACGGGAGCATAAGCTCGACGCGATCATTTCGGCCGACGGCGATGGCGATCGGCCGCTGGTGTCCGACGAGACGGGAGAACCGCTGCGCGGCGACCTTCTCGGCCTGATCGCGGCAAAGTTCCTGAAGGCGCGGATCGTCGTGACGCCGGTTACCTCCAATTCGGGCATCGAGGCGGCCGGGGATTTCGAGGTCGTCCGCACCAAGGTCGGATCGCCTTTCGTGATCGCCGGCATGCTCGCGGCAATCGAAGCCGGCAAGACGGGCGTCATGGGTTTCGAGGCGAACGGCGGACTTCTGACCGCTTCGCCCTTCGATCTCGCCACGGGTACGCTCTCACCGCTTCCGACCCGCGACAGTTTCCTGCCCGTCCTGGCGACGCTTGTTCTGGCCGCCAGTGAGAAGAAGCCCCTGTCCCAGGTTGCCGCCGGTTTCCGCCTGCCGTTCGCGGCCGCCGACCGGCTGGAAAATTTCCCGGTCGAGACCAGTGCCGCGCTGATGACCTATCTTAGGCAAGCGGACGACAATCTTGCGGCCTTCCTCGCGCCGATTTCGACAGTCGCCGCCAAAAGCGATATCGATGGCCTGCGGGTGACGCTCAGAGATGGTCGGATCGTGCATTTGCGGCCGTCGGGCAATGCACCGGAAATGCGCTGTTATGTGGAAGCCGGAACGGAAGACGAAGCCAAAGCCTTGCTGCATGAGGGGCTAGACCTCATCCGCGCCTGGGCCGCAAAGCTTGAACGATAATTTTGGACGAGAACTGCCGGAGATATTGGAATGAATAGCAAGATCATCCCCGTCATCATGGCCGGCGGCAAGGGAACGCGGCTCTGGCCGCTGTCGCGCGCCAGCGCGCCCAAACAGTTCATCCAGTTCATCGGCGACAAAACGCTATTCCAGGCAACGCTGTCGCGCGTCGCGGACCAGAAGCTGTACGAGGCTCCGGTCGTCATCACCAACGAGGATTTCCGGTTCCTGGTGGCCGAACAGGCCCGCGAACTGGGCATCAAGCTCTCCGGCATCCTGCTCGAGCCCGTCGCCCGCAACACGGCCCCGGCGGTCGCCGCCGCTGCCGCCTTTGTCGAAGGCCGGTTCGGCGAGGACGCCATCCTGCAGGTGCTCGCCTCGGATCACGAGATCACCGCCGATGCCGGTTATTTCGATGCGATCCGGATCGCGAAGGAGACCGCCCTGTCCGGCAAGCTCGTCACTTTCGGCATTGCCCCGACGGAGCCCGCCACTGGCTACGGTTATATCGAGATCGGCGAGGCACTGGCTTCCGGTGCCTGCAAGCTCAAGCGTTTCGTCGAAAAACCGGTCCTGGCCGAGGCCGAAAAGATGCTGTCGGCGGGCGGGTTTGCCTGGAACTCCGGCATCTTCATGTTCAAGGCCGGTCAGGTGCTGAGCGAACTCGGCACCTTCGCGCCCGAGGTCGAGGCCGCCGCCCGTGCGGCACTTGCCAAGGCCTCGAGCGATCTCGACTTCACCCGCCTCGATGCTCAGGAATTTGCCGCGAGCCCGGATATCTCGATCGACTACGCTCTGATGGAAAAGACCTCCAATGCGGCGGTCGTGCCTTCGTCGTTCACCTGGTCGGATCTCGGAAGCTGGGATGCGGTCTGGAAACTCGGAGCCCGCGACGAGGCCGGCAACGTCGCTTCGGGCAACGCGACGCTGATCAACACGACGAACTCGCTGGTCATGTCGCGCACCAGCCATCTCGCCGTGCAGGGGCTTGATGGCGTCGCGGTCATCGCCAGCGAGGATGCTGTCTATATCGGCCGCCTGGAAGACAGCCAGAATGTCGGCATGATCGTCAAGCAGCTCGCCGCAGCCAAAGCGACCGCGGCGCTGACAGAAACCCATCCGACATCCTACCGGCCCTGGGGCGGTTATACGTCGGTGCTCAACGGCGACCGTTTCCAGGTCAAGCGGCTGTTCGTGACGCCCGGCAAGAAGCTTTCGCTGCAGAAACATCACCATCGCTCGGAGCATTGGATCTGCGTGAAGGGAACCGCGGAAGTGACGATCGGCGAGGAAACGCGGACCGTGCGGGAAAACGAGTCCGTCTATATCCCGCAGGGCGAGGTGCATCGGCTCGCCAATCCCGGCAAGATCATGCTCGAGATGATCGAGGTGCAGACCGGATCCTATCTCGGCGAGGACGACATCATCCGCATTGTCGATGAGTTCGGACGCGGATGAGGCTTTCATTCGGTTAAAGGCAGCCTGTCGGGCTACCCTCCGTGCAGCTCTGAGACTGGTGGATTATCCGCCGACAGTGGAAAGGGTATCGCATGCGCCCCTCGAATTTCCTGTTATCTGCATCCGCGCGAAGCATCGGATCGTTGCTGCACAACCCCTCCCTTCAAAGGAGAATATTCAACTCCGTGCGGTTGAACCGCCCGGAGGTAACGGATTGGCTGCAATCCGAGGACTTATCGTTCATGGCATACTGCATTGCGAGGCGCCGGCAGTCGAAGGCGCAGATACTGCAGGATCTGTGGGTTTGTTATGAGCTGGGGGAAAAGAGCGGCGGGTTCTTTGTCGAGTTCGGCGCTACGAATGGAATGGTCAACAGCAACACATGGTTGCTCGAGAAAGAGCTCAACTGGCGCGGCATTCTCGCGGAGCCAAATCCCGTCTGGCATGCCGCACTTGCCAGAAACCGGATGGTTCATATCGAACATCTATGCGTGTCTTCGAAATCCGAGGAGACCGTGAGATTTTTGGCGACGGACGGCGTAGATCCCGAGCTCAGCGCGATCGCGGCTTTCGCTGATGGCGATCATTTCGCCGACATTCGCATGGGCGGAACCGCTCTCGACATAAGGACTATTTCTCTAAACGATCTCCTAGACAAATATGACGCTCCACAAGAGATCGACTATATTTCCGTCGATACCGAAGGTAGTGAGCTCGATATCCTGTCCGCGTTCGATTTTGCCCGTCGGCGATTCAATCTGATGTCGGTCGAGCAGAATTCCAAGACCGAGAAGGGCATAGAGGCCCTCTTGCTGCAAAACGGCTACCTTCGCGTTTTTCCGCAGTTCTCGCAGTGGGATGGATGGTACGTCTCCTCAGAACTGAGGTCGGGAGCCCCCTTCGAGATCGCCGCACCGCTCGTTTGAAGCACGAAGGAGACAATCCCTTGCAACCGTCTCGTAGACGAGTTTGGATGGGGCTGAGGCGCCTGGGCGAGGATCGGCTCAGTCGATCTCGTGGCGGTGGTCGAGATACCACTGGACGAAAGCCTTGACGCCTTCCTCCAGCCCGATCTCGGGCTTGCGGCCGGTGAGCGCTACGAGAAGATCGGGGCTGGCGAAGGTCCGCGGCACATCGCCCTTCTGCATCGGCAGCATCTTGCGCTTGGCGGGTTTTCCCATGATCCGTTCGATGGTCTCGACGAAATCGAGGAGACCCGAGGGCTGGCCACCGCCGATATTGACGACGCGGAACGGCGCCTGACGGGAAAGCGTGTCGATGTCGGCGACGCGGTTGACCTCGCCGGGATAGACCTTTGACAGATCGATGATCGAATTCACCAGGTCGTCGATATAGGTGAAGTCGCGGCTCATCTTGCCTTCACCATAGATTTCGATCTCGCGATCCTCGATCATCGCCTTGACGAACTTGAAGAGCGCCATGTCCGGCCGGCCCCAAGGGCCGTAGACCGTGAAGAAGCGGAAAGCGGTGATGGGCAGCTTGTAGAGATGGGCGTAGCTATGCGCCATCAATTCCGTGGCCTTCTTGCTCGCCGCATAGAAAGTCAGGGGTTCGTCAGCCCGGTCGGTTTCGCGGAAAGGAATGTCCGGATTGGCGCCGTAGACCGACGACGTCGAGGCGAGCATCAGGTGGCCGACGCCGTAATTGCGGGCGATCTCCAGGATGTTCCAGGAACCGACGAGATTGGAATCGAGGTAGGCCTTGGGGTTCTCAAGGCTGTAGCGTACGCCGGCCTGGGCCGCGAGGTGGATCAAGACGTCCGGCTTGAAGTCCTCGACCGACTTGTCGAGCAGGGACTTGTCCTCCAGCATGCCGATGACCGGGCGGAAGGCAGGAAACTGCGCAAGCCCGGCATTGCGGGCCTCCTTGAGGCGCAGGCTGTAATAGGGCGTCATCCCGTCGAAGCCGAGAACCTCGTGGCCATCCTCCAGCAGGCGTCGCGCCAGATGGAAACCGATAAAGCCTGCCGTTCCGGTGATGAAATAACGCATGTCTGACCCGCTGTCGCTCTGGGGTCGATCCCATAGCGCGGATATCCGCCCCTGTCATCCGAGCGACGGGAAGTTATTTCGGCCGCCAGATCCCATCGCTTCAATGGAAGAGCCGCAGTCGCGCCGGCGGTACGCCCGGCCGGCCGTTCTTACGATCGACGGCGAACTGAATGAGGTCCATCGATGCCTGGTCGGTCAGCGGTTTCGCCATCACGCCGAGGACGCCGGAGACACCCGCCGCCACCAGCCCCGGGTTGCCGGTGATCATGATCACCACGATGCCGTATTCCGCCAGCGCCTTGGCGATCTCGGGTCCGGTCTCGCCGTCGGCCAGACGCACGTCCACGAAAGCAATGTCCGTATCACGGGTATAATTCAGCGCCACGGTCATGTCGGGTGCTATTCCCACGACGTCATGACCGCTGCGATGGATGGCGTCTTCGATATCCATCGCGACCAGCAAACTGTCTTCGACGATCAGGAAACGATATTCCAAGTGCGGATCCTCCCAGACTGAAGGAGGCAAATAGACTCCGAGCGCCACTTGGCAATAGGATCAGGGTCCCGGTATCGATTTTTTGATCTAGCCCGCTTATCCCAAAGCTGCGATGCGAGGCGCTTTGCCCGATCTGTTTTCCAGAACCGTGTCGGTGAACCGGTCGAGGATCGCGTTGAACGGTTCCGGTTTTTCGCGGAACAGGGCATGGCCCGCACCTTCGATCAATTCCACGAAACGGTGGCGGGCGTGATCCTGGAACCCGGCGACATAACCCCGGCGGATGAAGGGATCGTCGGCGCCGTTGACCAGGAAGATCGGCACCTCGGCATCCAGTACGGTGCGACGCTGGTCATGGCCGTCACCGCGGATAATGCTTTGCGAAAAGACCGCCCGGAGCTGGCCGTCGGCCCGAGCAATGGCATTGCGGATATCAGGCGTAGCGCTGTGACCGAGGCAAAGCTGCTCGAAGCGCTTGAACTCGCGCTCGGACCAGTGAGGCTTGGTGGCAAAGAGCAGATCGACCGATGGGTGGAAGCCGCGCAGGGCGCCGATCAGTCCGCGTGAGACCGGCGGCGTGCCGACAAGCAGCAGGCCCTCGACCCGGCGGCTACGGGCCAGCATCTCGATGGCCAGGTGGCCGCCCAGGCCCCATCCGACTATTGCCAGCTGGCGCACACCCAGGCGAACAAGCACCTCGTCGATCGTGTCGATCATGCCGGGGAGCGAATAGGCGATGTCCGGATCCTGCGCGTCATCAGAATCGCCGTGCCCCGGCAGGTCGGCGGCGATGATACGAGTGGTTTCGAGGAGATGCGGCCGGCATTGCCGCTCGAAGACTTTCCGGCAGGTGCCGGCTCCGTGGAGGAAAAGCAGCGGCAGACCCGATCCTCGGTATCGCTGACGCGGATGCGGCCGTGCCTGGTATCGATCTTCCTGTCCGTCGCTTTCACGTCGCCGCCCCTGCCGATCCGGCCGTTGTTTTGCCAGAGCCTGAGCGGCTCTCGCAAAGAAAGGCTTAAATACGGGGAGATCGGCCAAGCTTGTTCGCCAACACCATGAATGGAGCGTTAGTTGCGGTGGAGGCGGGAAAGCAAAAATTAAGCGACCGCTTACCGGAAAAGATCCCTCCCGTTCTGCGGTTTCACGCGATTTTGCGTCCGCCTCGCCCAAGATTTCAGCCGCTTACGAAAGGTGACTGACAGACAGGAACCAGTCGGAAACTGGTGGGTTAGCCCTTCGGAAGTCCAACGAAAAGGAGAAGACCCATGAAGAAGATCATCCTGGCGTCCTGCGCCATTCTCGCCGCTTCCTTCGTTACCCCGGCCGGCGCACAGCAGGGCACCGTGAACGGCGCTGCCGGCGGTGCAGTCACCGGCGCAATCGTCGGTGGGCCTGTCGGCGCTGCAGTGGGTGGCGTCGTCGGCGCCGTTGCCGGCACTGCCATCGATCCGCCACCGCGCGAGGTGGTCACCTATGTGCAGGAGCAGCCTGCCCCAACCACATCCGTCGTGGTCGAACAGCCGATCGCAGTCGGCAAGCCGATCCCGCAGGGCGTGGTCGTGACCCCCGTTCCGAGCAATCCGAAATACGCCTATACGGTGGTCAACAACCAGCGCGTGATCGTCGATCCGCAGACCCATACCGTGGTCCAGGTCATCCGATAACTACGGATCAGCGGCCTTAGCCAACCAACAAAAGCAGGTTCCGCCGATTTCGGCGGAGCCTGTCGTCGTTTAGGCACTCGATCAAACCAGAACGACCTGATCGACGCGGTCTTCCTGACCGAAGAATTTCAGGTACCGTTCCACCTCGGCCGGATCTCCAGTCGCCTTGCGCGGATTGTCCGAGAGTTTGACCGCCGGACGGCCGTTCGCCTCGCTCACCTTGCAGACGATGGAGATCGGCATCAGGCCGGCGATCTCATACGGCGCGCAGCCGGCGAAATCGTTGGTGAGATTGGTGCCCCAGCCGAAGCTCATGCGCACGCGGCCTTCGAAATGATTATAGGTCTGGATGATCGCATCGACATCCAGCCCGTCGGAGAAGATCAGCAGCTTTTCCTTAGGGTTGCGGCCCATCTTCTTCCACCAGGCGATGATCTTTTCGCCGCCTTCGATCGGCGGCGCGCTGTCGGGCCGGAACCCGGTCCAGTCGGCGACCCAATCCGGCGCGTCTCGCAGGAAGGCCGCCGTTCCGAAGGCGTCCGGCAGGACGATCAGCAAGTTGCCGCCGTAGAGCCGGTTCCAGTCCTTCAGAACCTGATAGGGCGAGGCGCGCAGCTGCTCCTCTGTCTCGGCGAGAGCCGCTGCCACCATGGGCAGTTCGTGCGCATTGGTGCCTACGGCTTCAAGATCGGAGTCCATCGCCAGCAGGACGTTGCTGGTGCCGGTAAATGCCGGGCCTATACCTTCCTTCAACGCCTCGACGCACCAGCGCTGCCAGAGGAAGCTGTGACGGCGACGCGTGCCGAAATCGGAAATGCGTAAGCCCGGCAATGCCTGCAGCCGCTCGACCTTTTCCCACATCTTGGCCTTGGCCCGGGCATAGAGAACGTCGAGCGTGAAGAAGCCGAGCGAACGCATGGCGGAGCGGGAGCGCAATTCGTTGATGATCGCAAGCGCCGGGATTTCCCAGAGCGTCGTTTCCATCCACTTGCCGTGGAAGGTCAGCTCATACTGGCCGTCTCGCTTCGAGAGCTCATATTCCGGCAGTTTGTAGGTGGACAGCCAGTTCAAAAATTCCGGTTCGAAGATCTGCTTGCGGCCATAGAACGTATTACCCGCGAGCCAGATCATCTCCTTCTTGGACAGACCGACCGTGCGGGCATGATCGAGCTGTTCGCGCAGCGTACCCTCGTCGATCTCCTCTGCCAGCTTGACGCTGGTCGTGCGGTTGATCAGCGAGAAGGTGGCATCGACATCCGGATAAAGCTTCCAGATCATCTGCAGCATCAGGAGCTTGTAGAAATCCGTATCGATCAGACTGCGGATGATCGGGTCCAGCTTCCAGGTGTGGTTATAAACCCTGCTCGCGATATCGGTCTTGGTCATGCCTGCCCCTGCCCCGGCCCTCCCGGGCCGGCTCCGCCGATTTCGATGCATATGGAGGCAGCGGCTGATCAACCTCCGGGCATTTTTATCGAAAAAATGCAGACTAAGTCCAGACGCAATTCGGCCGCGAAAGGTCGCGGCCGAATAAATCGGAGATGATGCTGTTCAGTTGCCCGTCTGCGAATTGGTTGCCGGCGGCGTGGCAGCCGGCGGAGCGGAGGGATTGGCGGTGGGCGCCGCATTCGGGTTCTGGGGCGTCGTGCTGCCGGCTGGCGGTGTCGCCGTGCGTTCTGCCGGGGGCGCTGTGCTTTCACCCCACCATTCGGCGCCGGCCCAGGCAATCATCGCGAGGATGAGGCCCGCGATCAACACTTTCAGCACCGGTGCGCCCCAGCTTCCCTGGCGCGCTTCCGTTGCAGTTTCAACCACTGGCGGCGAGCCCGCCGGGTTCGGACGGCGGGGGTCGGCTCCCTTGGGATCGAAATGGGTGTTCATTGATTTCGCTCCTTGTTCGGGCCGGAATACCCCGGCTCAAGAACAAGGAACGGTCAGCAGATATGAATGTTCCGCCGGCGCGGCTCAGTAGCCCACCCGGCGGTCCACAACGTGCTGCAAAGGTTCGCCGGCCTCGTAGCGGTCCATCTGCGCCTCTGCATTACGGAACAGGGCCCCGACGTCGGATGCGGACGCTGCGTGCGGCGTGATGATGACATTGTCCATGCCCCAAAGCCGGCTATCTGCACCCAGCGGCTCCTTCTCGAAGACATCCAGCGACGCGCCGCCAAGAATGCCGTTGTCGAGCGCGGCGACAAGATCGGTCTCCACCTGGCTACCGCCGCGTCCGGCGTTGATGAAGATCGGCCTGCCCAGGGCACCGCCCTGGCGAAGCTTGGAAAATAGCGACGCGTTGAAAATGCCGCGCGTATCCGGCGTCAGCGGCAGGAGGCCGACCAGGATATCGGTGCGGGCAAGGAAAGCATCGAGTTCGTCGCCGTCGAAGGTTTCAACACCGTCGATGGTCTTTTTGCTGCGCGACCAGCCGATCACGTTGAAGCCCATGACTTTCAGCTTTCGGACCGAATCCAGCCCGAGCACGCCAAGGCCCATGACGCCGACGGTCAGGTCCTTCGCTTCCGGCTGGGAGAGTTCGCGCCACTGGCGTTCTCGCTGCTGCTTCAGGTAGGCCGGCACCTGCCGCAGGTGGCTGAGGACCTGCAACACGACCCATTCGCTCATCCGGGTGGTCAGGCTTTCATCGACGAAGCGGACGATCGGGACGTCCGGCAGGCCGGGCATGGTGAGGATATAATCGACGCCGGCGCCGCCGGAAAACAGGACCTCCAGCTTCGGTGCCCGTTGAAACAGGTTTGGATCCGGCTTCCAGATCACCGCGTACCGGGTTTCAGAAAGATCGGCGCCCGGATCGGAAGCGCGCAGCACCCGGCGATCGGCAAAAACGCCGGCCAGCGCGGCATCGACCTCGCGGCGTTCGAACTTGAGATCGATGACGACCGGATGTTTGGCGGGCATGGACTGATTGACCTTGATTATCGGGACTATTGATTGAGGGCTTCGGTTTCGACCGCTTCGAGATGGAAGGCCGCCGCCATCAGCGCACGGGTGTAATCCTCTCTCGGCGCCTGAAAAATCTGGTCGGCTGAACCTTCTTCCACCACCTTGCCCATCCGCATGACGATGACATGGTTGGCAAGCGCTTTGACGACCTTCAGATCGTGGCTGATGAAGAGATAGGCGAGATCGTGCTTTTTCTGCAGGTCGCGCAGGAGATCGACCACCTGCGCCTGCACTGTCATGTCGAGCGCCGAAGTCGGCTCGTCGAGCATCACGAAACGCGGTTTCAGCACCATGGCGCGGGCGATCGCGATGCGCTGGCGCTGGCCGCCGGAGAATTCGTGCGGATAACGCCATCGGGTCGCGGGATCGAGCCCGACTTCGGTCAGCGCCCAGGCAACGCGCTCGTCGCGTCCATCGGCGGAGAGCGACCGCTCATGCACTTTCAGCCCCTCGGCGACGATATCGCCGACCGACATGCGGGGGCTGAGCGAGCCGTAAGGGTCCTGGAAGACGACCTGAAGACGGTCGCGGAAGGGACGCATTTCCTTGAAAGAGAACTTGTCGATGTCCGTGCCGATGAATGCGATGCGGCCCTTGGACGAGATGAGCCTCGCAAGCGCCAGACCCAGCGTCGTCTTGCCGGAGCCGGATTCGCCGACGACGCCGAGCGTCTCGCCGGCCCGCAGTTCGAGATCGACGCCATCGACGGCCTTCACATGATCGACCACCTTGCGCAGGAAGCCCGCCTTGATCGGGAACCAGACGCGGATGTCCTTGCCTTCCATCACCACCGGCTTGGAGGGATCGGCCGGGGGCGGCTCGCCGCGCGGCTCGGAGCCAAGCAGGTGGCGCGTATAGGCATGCTGCGGGTTGGTGAAGACGTCTTCCACCGTGCCAGTCTCGACGATCTTGCCCTTGGTCATCACACAGACGCGATCGGCAAACTTGCGGACGATGCCGAGGTCATGGGTTATGAACAGCATGGACATGCCGTGCTCACCTCTAAGCCCACGCAGAAGGTCAAGAATCTGCGCCTGAACGGTGACGTCGAGTGCCGTGGTCGGCTCGTCGGCGATGAGCAGCTTCGGTCGGTTGGCGAGCGCCATGGCGATCATCACACGCTGGCGCTGGCCGCCGGATAGCTCGTGCGGATAGGCTTTCAGCCGCTTTTCCGGCTCGCGAATGCCGACCTGGTTCAGGAGTTCGAGCGTGCGGGTTCGCACGGCCTGGCCGTTCATTCCGTGATGAAGCTCGAGAATTTCGCCGATCTGCTTCTCGATCGAATGAAGCGGATTGAGCGAGGTCATCGGCTCCTGGAAGATCATCGTGACGTCGTTGCCGCGCACGTGTCGCAGTTCCGGCTCGGACGCCTTTAACATGTCCTTGCCGTCGAACAGGATCTGGCCGGACGGATGGCTGGCGGAGGGATAGGGCAGCAGCTTGAGGATGGAATTGGCGGTCACGGACTTGCCGGAGCCGGACTCCCCACCAGCGCCATCACCTCGCCGGGCATAATGTCGAACGAGACCCTATCGACGGCGATCGAGGTATCACCCCTGATGGAAGGCGACGGAGAGATCGCGGACGGAAAGAAGCGGCTCTGTCATGCGGAAAGACTTTCCATCAGGGATCTGAGTGTGGATTCGTCCGGGCGGATGACGGTGAGGGGCTGGATATCAAGCAATCCCTCTGTCGGATGCTCCAGTTCGGAAACATCCTGAATGCCATGGTCTGCCGTCAGGAAATACTCACATCTGAGATGGAGTGCCGTGGCGAGATGGATGGCGTCCGGAAGCTTGAGGCTTCGTCTTTGAGCACGCAGTAAAGCTGCGCCTTCCAATACGGATTTTCCGACCGGACAGACGTCAAGCCAATTGCTGGAATGAGACCAGGCCTCATAGTCAGCCAGAAGTTCCGCGTCTTTCAACTGCAGGGGTTTCACTTTCAACTCGCTGAAAGTCAGCAGGCTCGTTTGAAACGGTATAGCTTTGTCCTTCCCCGCGGCGAGAATGCTCCACAGCAGCTGGTTCTGAATTCCCGCAGTTTCACGCAACGCCACGAAGACGTTCGTATCCCAATAAATTCGCGCGCGATGCATCGCGGGACCTACTCTTCGCGATCCCGAAGCTCGCGAATTCGCGAAACAGCTTCCTCCATGGTTACCCGACCGGAATAGGCGGATGGATCAGCATGCTTTCTCCGAAGCATTTCTTCCAAAGTCAGCGCGCGATCCTTCTCTTCGGTATAGGCAAATGGTGATCGCTCGTCGATTTCGATGACAACTTTAACCGTGCCGCTCTGGCTAAAACCCTCCCGCAGATCTTCGGGGAGCTTTGCAACGGGATAGTGGTCTCGGACGATCTTGTTCATAGGCCGAAGCTTTCCTTGGTGTTTCCCGCAATCTAACGCGAAACCCCACAATTGACGAGATGCTCACCCGAACGTCTTTCTCGGATCGAAGGCATCGCGTACCGCTTCGCCGATGAAGATCAGCAATGACAGCATGATCGACATGGTGAAGAAGGCGGAGAAGCCGAGCCATGGTGCCTGCAAGTTGTTCTTGCCCTGAGAAATCATCTCGCCGAGCGACGGAGAGCCCGGCGGCAGGCCGAAGCCCAGGAAGTCCAGCGAGGTCAGTGTGGCGATCGAACCCGACAGGATGAAGGGCAGGAAGGTCAGCGTCGCGACCATGGCATTCGGCAGGAGATGCCGGGACATGATCGTCCAGTTGCCGACGCCGAGCGCGCGGGCGGCGCGGACATATTCGAAATTGCGGGCCCGCAGGAATTCGGCACGGACCACGCCGACGAAACCCACCCAGGAAAACAACAGGAGAATGCCGAGCAGGACGAAGAAGCCGGGCGGCAGGATCGAGGCGATGATCAGCAGGATGTAGAGAACCGGCATTGACGACCAGATCTCGATAAAACGCTGCATCAGCAGATCTGTCCAGCCACCGAAATAACCCTGCACCGCGCCGGCAGTTACGCCGATCACCGCCGAGCAGATCGTCAACACCAGGCCGAACAGGACCGAGATGCGGAACCCGTAGATCATGCGGGCGGTCACGTCTCTTGCCTGGTCGTCGGTGCCGAGCCAGTTCAGGTTGCCGAGGATGCAGTTGGAGTCCTGATCCTTTTGCGGATAGGCGGCGCAGCGATCTGCCTGCTTCATCAGCCAGAAGGGCTCGGTCGGCGCCGAATGGGGGATGTTGGAGTTGACCGTCTTATAGGAATACCGAATCGGCGGCCAAACCATCCAGCCGTTCGCCCCGATCTCCTGCTGGATGTAGTCGGAGCGATAGTCGGTCGTCGCCAGGAAGCCGCCGAACTTTTCCTCCGGATAGTCGATCAGGATCGGGTAGAGGATTTCGCCCTTGTAGGACGCGACGATCGGTCGGTCGTTGGCGATGAACTCGGCGAACAGGCTGAGCAAGAAGAGCACCATGAACAGCCAGAAGGACCAGTAGCCGCGTCGGTTGGCGCGAAAATTGGCGAGCCGGCGGCGATTGGTCGGCGAGATCCATGGCCGCTTCTGCGGTGGCGCCGTCTGCGCGGCGGTCTTTGCGGCGGTTGCCTCCATCAGACATCCCTCCGCTCGAAATCGATGCGCGGATCGATCCAGGTATAGATCAGGTCGGAAATCAGGCTGACGAACAGGCCCATCAGCGAGAAGATGTAGAGCGTGCCGAACACGATCGGATAGTCCCGGTTGATGACCGAGAGATAACCGAGGCGTCCCAGCCCATCCAGTGAAAAGATGTTTTCGATCAGCAGCGAGCCGGTGAAGAAGGCGGAGATGAAAGCGCCCGGGAAGCCCGCGATGACGATCAGCATGGCGTTGCGGAAAACGTGGCCGTAGAGAACCTGCCGCTCGTTGAGGCCCTTGGCGCGCGCCGTCGTCACATACTGCTTCTTGATCTCGTCGATGAACGAATTCTTGGTCAAGAGCGTGGTCGTCGCGAAGGCGGAAAGCGACATGGCGATCAGCGGCAATGTCAGATGCCAGAAATAGTCGATGATCTTCTGCCACCAGGAAAGTTCGGAAAAATTGTCCGAAACCAGGCCGCGGAGCGGGAACCAGTCGAAGAACGAGCCGCCCGCGAAAAGCACGATCAGCAGGATGCCGAACAGGAAGCTCGGCACAGCATAACCGATGACGATGGCGCCCGAAGTCCATACGTCGAAGGTCGAACCGTCCTTGACTGCCTTGCGGATGCCGAGCGGAATGGAGATCAGATAGGAAACGATCAGGATCCAGAAACCGAGCGAGATCGACACCGGCATCTTGTCGATGATGAGATCCAGAACCGGAGTATTGCGGAAGAAGCTCTCGCCGAAATCAAAGCGGATGTAGTTCCACATCATGTCGAGGAAACGCGTCAGCGGCGGCTTGTCGAACCCGAACTGCTTTTCGAGCTTCTTGATGAATTCCGGATCGAGGCCCTGGGCGCCCCGATAATGGCTTTCTTCGCCTCCGCCGAGCGGAAGCGTGTCCGACCCGCCCGAAAGCCGGTCGCCGGTATCCTGCCCCTGGATCTGGGCGATGACCTGCTCGACAGGCCCGCCCGGGGCGAACTGGACGACGAGGAACGAGATCGCCATGATACCGACGATAGTCGGTATCATCAGCAGGAGACGGCGGAGAATATAGGCGCCCATCAGAGCTCCCTGCCTGGCGGGCCGGCTTTCGTCTCAGCGCATATCCTCGTGACGATCAAATGGCTGTTTCCTCTTTTGCAGCGCGAATCATACGGGTCATTTGGAACAGGTGCCGGTCGGCGGCGCAAGTCGGCGGCTGAACCTTCACTTCCCGGCCTTCACTTCGCAGCGTTTTTGGCCGACCAGGTATCGGGGAAGCCTATGCTGTATTCCGGCAGCCTCTGGGGATGCACGATACGGTTCCAATAGGCGATCCTCGCTTCGCCGGAATAGAACATCGGAACGACGAAGTGATTGGCGAGCAGCACGCGGTCCAGGGCCTTGACGGCCGCTACCTGATCTTCCCGGTTAGGCGCGGCGGTTACCATCTGGATCAGGCTGGTCCACTGCAGGGTCGGCGATGCCGGCATAGTTGCGTGATCCGGGGCGGTTGACGGAGGCCGATCCCCAGTAGTCCGCCTGCTCGTTCCCCGGGTTCATGGTTTGCGCCCAAACCCCATATAGCATGTCGTAATCGAAGCTGCGGACTCGATTGATGTACTGCGATGCATCGACCCTCCGGATGCGGGCGCCGATACCGATTTTATTGAGGCTCGTCACATACGGCATCACCGTACGCTCTTGCGACTGGCTGTTCAGGAGGATTTCAAAACTCAAGGGTTGCCCGGTCTTGGCGTTGACCATCTGGTTGCCCTTCAGCTCCCAGCCAGCCTCCTTCAGCAGGCTGATGGCCTTGCGAAGGTTATCGCGTACCTTGTTCGGGTCACCGCCGACCGGATTGGTAAACGGTGTGGTGAAAACCCTCGCCGGAACCTTGTCCTTCAATCCGTTGAGGATTTCCAGCTCTTTTCCCTGAGGTAGCCCCGATGACGCAAGCTCTGTCCCCCAGAAGAAACTGTCGACCCGCTTCAGACCACCATAGGCAAGGTTCTTGTTGAGATCCTCGAAGTCGTAAGCGTAGTTCAACGCTTCGCGCACTCGCGCGTCCTTGAATATGTCGCGCCGCATGTTGGGAACGAAAGCCTGCATGACGCCGGTTGCCCTGAACGGATTGGCCAACGCTTCCTTGGTCACCCGGCCATCCTTCACCGCATCGAAATCGTAACGCGTGACCCAGCGGCTCGAACTGTTCTCCTGGCGATAGTCGATCGTACCGGCCCGGAAGGCCTCGAATTCCACGTCGGCATCGGCGAAATAGGTGTAGCTGATCGTCCGGAAGTTATGCTGGCCGAGATTGATAGGCAGGGTTTTGCCCCAGTAGTCGTCACGCAATTCGTAACGGATGGCGGAGCCGGGCTGAACGACACCGATCTTGTAGGGACCCGAGCCGATCGGCGGCTCCAGGGTTGTGCGGGAAATGTCGCGCGGCATGCCCTGCGCGTCCTTGCCTTCCCACCAGTGCTTGGGCAGGACCGGAAAATCGCCGACAATCGAGGGCAGTTCGCGATTGTTCTTCTCGTCGAAGCGGAATGTCACTTCGTGCTCGCCGGTCTTTTCAGCACCCGTGACGTGCCGGTAGTAACCGGAATAGAGGGCGCTGTGTTCCTTCAGCTTCTCCAGGCTGAAGATCACGTCTTCCGGAGTGACCGGCTGGCCGTCCGCCCATTTCGCCTCCTGCCGCAACCGGAAGGTCGCCGACGACATGTCGTCCGGATAGGACACGGCCTCGGCCAAAAGGCCGTAGGTGCCGAAAACCTCGTCTTCCGACCGCTTCATGAGCGTATCGTAGATCATGCCGACGCCGGCAGCCGCCGCTCCCCGGTCGATGACCGGATTGAGATTGTCGAACGTGCCTTCGTCGCCGAGACGCAGCTCGCCTGCCTTCGGCGCGTTCAAATCGACATAGGGAAGCTGCTTGAAGTCCTCCGGCAGTTTCAGGTCGCCAATGACGGCGATGCCATGCCGCCATTTCGGCTCCTGAGCCGTCGCCGCCGATATACCGAGGGGCATTGCGGTGAGAGCGATCGCGAAAGCTACCTTCAGGCTGGCCAAGACCATGCATTACCCCTTGCGAGTTTCTTTGTTGCGCCGAAGCATAGGGCAAAAGGCGGCAAAAAACAGGAGTTCCAAACTCACATCCGTTTTATCCGGCGTTTATCTTTCGAAAATCGGCGAGACCTCCGCCATCTCCATTTCACCAAAATCCTGTTTCACGTTAGTTTGAAAGCGATCAGGTGATTTGCGGCGGATAGGCATGAGATCGATTTCGGGTACAATTCTGCGACTGACGGCGGCCGCGCTCCTGCGGCAGCTTCATCGGCTCGGCGGCAGCGCAGGAAGGAACGCCGGCCAAACAGCTTTTTGCCAGCATGAAGCTCCCGAGCAAGGCCGAGGCCGAGCCGCTCGGCTTCTATGCCAAGGGCTGCATGTCGGGCGCCGTTGCGCTGCCCACCGACGGGCCGACCTGGCAGGCGATGCGCCTTTCGCGCAACCGCCGCTGGGGCAATCCGGAGATGATCGCGCTGCTCGAACGGTTTTCCGGCGATGCCGCAAGGCTCGGCTGGGGTTCCGGTCTTCTCGTCGGCGATATCTCGCAGCCGCGCGGCGGCCCGATGATCAACGGCCATTCCTCGCATCAGATTGGCCTCGATGCGGATGTCTGGTTCACGCCGAAGCCGGCCCAGCCACTCACTGCCCAGCAGCGCGAAAGCTTCCCCTTCACCTCCATGCTCGACAAGAGCAAGTTCCTGACCGTCGATTCCAGTCGCTGGACCAGCACCCACGCCAAGCTGATCATGCAGGCGGCGAGCTATCCTCAGGTGGAGCGCGTCTTCGTCAACCCGGCGATCAAAAGAAGCTCTGCGAGACCTGGACCGGCGACCGCAACCTGCTCGGTAAGGTGCGCCCGATCTACGGCCATGACGAACATTTCCACATTCGCATCGCCTGCCCGCCGGGCTCCACGACCTGTGAAAAGCAGGCTGCGGTGCCAAAGGGCGACGACTGCAACAGCAAGGGGTTTGCCTGGTGGTTCACCAAGGAGCCCTGGGCACCACCGCCCAAGCCGGACCCGAACAAGAAGCCGGTCAAGCCGCGCCAGGTGATGCTTTCCGACCTGCCGAAGGCCTGTGCAGCGGTTATCGCGGCCCCCTCGCGTTCCGAAGACGAAGCGACATTTGGGGGTAGTGCCATGGCCTATACGGCGCAGCCAGCCGCATCCACGCCGGCCAGGAATATCGACGCGATCATCAACGATCCGCCGCCGGCATCCGACGACGTGCCGGTTCCAACACCGCGCCCGCTGCAATAGTTTCCGGATAAGGCCGGCAATTGAAATCGCCGGCGTCTCCGTGACCTTCCCAAGACCGAAACGGCACGCTAGAACGCATTACAAATCGATTGAAAATCGTTCTGGCGAGGACACCCAATCATGTCGGCCAAGCCCTGCATCGCGTTGATCGCGCACGACCAGAAGAAGGATGACATGGCGGATTTCGCCCGTCATCATCAGGTGGCGCTGTCGCGGTTCCGCATCGTCGCCACCGGCACGACCGGCGGCCGCGT
The DNA here is from genome assembly GCA_045291535.1 of Neorhizobium sp. EC2-8. Taxonomy (GTDB): domain Bacteria; phylum Pseudomonadota; class Alphaproteobacteria; order Rhizobiales; family Rhizobiaceae; genus Neorhizobium. The sequence goes on from CP147996.1 coordinate 2,873,212, forward strand.
TCAAGATGCCTGCCCCGGGCTTGAAGTGACCCGGCTGAAGAGCGGCCCGCTTGGCGGCGACCAGCAGATCGGCGCGATGATCGCGACCGGCGAAGTCCACATGCTGATTTTCTTCATCGATCCCTTGAGTGCGCTTCCGCACGATGTCGATGTCAAGGCGCTGACCCGGCTTGCGACCGTCTACGACATTCCGATGGCGCTCAACCGCGCCACAGCCGAAAAACTCATCGACTTTCAGAAGGACTAAGCTTCCCGATGGCCGATACCATGAAGACCGACAAGCTGCCTTTCCCGATCCTGATCGGCGATATCGGCGGCACCAATGCCCGCTTCTCCATCCTTCTCGACGCCTATGCGGAACCGAAGCCGTTCCCGAACGTGCGCACTGCCGATTATCCGACCATCGACGATGCCATCCAGAAGATCGTGCTCGATACGAGTTCGGTGCAGCCGCGCTCGGCGATCCTTGCCATCGCAGGACCGATCGACGGCGACGAGATCGATCTGACCAATTGCGACTGGGTGGTCCGGCCCAAAGGCATGATCGCCGATCTCGGCTTCGAGGATGTGTTGGTCGTCAATGATTTCGAAGCCCAGGCGCTGGCGGTAGCCGCCCTGCCGGACGAATATCGCGAGACGCTCGGCGCCCAGAACGAGCCGCATATGGCTTCCCGTGTCGTACTCGGTCCGGGCACCGGCCTCGGCGTCGCCGGCCTGGTTTATGCGCGGCACATGTGGTTTCCGGTTCCCGGCGAAGGCGGACATGTGGATGTCGGGCCGCGCTCGGAACGGGATTTCGAGATCTTTCCGCATCTGGAGCCGATCGAGGGCCGCATTTCCGCCGAGCAGCTTCTCTGCGGCCGCGGCCTCGTGAACATCTACCGGGCCGTCTGCGCCGCCGACGGCGTTCCCGCCGCGTTCTCCGACCCCGCCGACGTGACCGCCCACGGTCTCAGCGGCGACAATCGACAGGCGGCCGAAACGCTGATCCTTTTCGTGACCTATCTCGGCCGTCTGGCGGGCGATCTGGCGCTGATCTTCATGGCGCGCGGCGGCGTCTATCTTGCCGGCGGCATCTCGCAGAAGATCATTCCGGCCCTAAAGGGTCCGGAGTTCCGTGCCGCTTTCGAGGACAAGGCGCCCCATACGGAACTGATGAGCACGATCCCCACCTTCGTGGTGACCCACCCGCAAGCGGCACTAGCGGGGCTTGCAAGCTTTGCCCGCACTCCCTCCGCCTACGGCATTTCCACGGACGGCCGCCGCTGGCAGCGTTAGGCTATCAGGCTCTTGCGCTTTTTCAATTTCTGATGGAAATATGGCGCCCATTAAGTGAGGGCGTATTTCCATGTTTTCTAATATTTTCCGTGGTTTAGCGATTTCTGTGCTCTGCGTTGGCCTGACAGGCTGCCTGACGGAGGACAATTATGAAGCGGCAGCCGAAGCGTTGAAGGGAAGTGCGTCTCTCCGCGAGAAGTTTGTCGTGAAATGCGTCGGAGAAGGTCACGACTGGAACGCCCGATCGCGTGAAGCCTTCTCTTGGTATGTCAGCGCAGCGGATTCCAAGAATCCTCGCCTGCTTTGCCAGCGTATCGTCAATTCAATCGCTTCCGGCAAGATGAAGTACAAGGACTGGCAGTCTTTCAATGAAGACGAACTCACCAGGGGTGCCATCGCATCCCTGCAAGGTAAGTAAACTTGGCCCGCCGCATATCAATTGGGATTGAACCATGCTGATCCGTTCTTATCGGATGATGGCGGTTGCCATCGTCACGTCGGCGCTTGCAAGCTGTGCGACGCAGGCGACGCCTGAGAAATACCAGGCGGCTTCCAGCGCACTCGAAGGCAGTGCCGCTTTGCGTACCAAGATGATTGCCCAGTGCGTCCAGCAGAAGTGGCGCAAGGAGACAATCGAAAATCTGGCACTTCTGCTAGACGTATCCGAAAGCAAGGCTCCGGCTCTTGGCTGCCAGCGCGTGATCAATGGAATGGCGTCCGGCAAATTGACCTATGAAGACTTCGAAAAGACGCGACGGGGCGATATTACCGCGAAAGTCGTCAAGGTTCTGCAGGGCCGCTGATACGATACCGGGAAGCATCTCCTTGCATCAGGCGGCAAACCGGGAAGGCCTGGCTCTGCATTGGAGGCCATACTCCGGCTAGTGGTACGACAAAAAAGCGTCCCGTTCTCGGCACTTGCACTGGATCGTGACGGGCTCTAGGTTCGTCGCGAAATTCGCAATCGCCGACAAACATTCCGAACAGCCAAGGACTACGCCGCGCATGACCGCAAATGACATGAAACTCGTGGTGGTTGGTGCTGCGGGCCGGATGGGCCAGGCCATGATCCGGGTCATCCACGAAACAGCAGGCGTGACGCTGCACGCGGCCGTTCAGCGCGAAGGTTCGCCGTTCATCGGCAAGGACGCCGGCGAGCTTGCGGGTGTCGGAACTCTTGGCGTACCCGTAACCTCCGATCCCCTGAAGGCTTTTCTCGATGCCGACGGGGTGCTCGATTTCACCACGCCAGCGACCAGCGTCGCCTTTTCGGTCCTCGCCGCACAGGCACGGATCGTTCATGTGATCGGTACCACCGGCTGCTCGGCCGAGGACGAGGAAAAATTCAAGGCGGCGGGCCGTCATGCGCGCGTGGTCAAATCCGGCAATATGAGCCTCGGCGTCAACCTGCTCGGCGTGCTCGTCGCGCAGGCGGCGGAGGCCTTGCCCGCCGCCGGGTGGGATATCGAGATCGTCGAAATGCATCACAAGCACAAGGTCGATGCGCCTTCCGGCACGGCGCTGCTGCTCGGCGAAGCGGCGGCACAGGGCCGCGGCATCGATCTCGCAAGCCAGTCCGTCCGGGTGCGAGACGGCCATACGGGCGCCCGCCCGACCGGCACGATCGGGTTTGCGACTTTGCGCGGCGGCTCGGTCGTCGGCGACCATTCGGTCATCCTTGCCGGCGAAGGCGAACTGGTGACGCTCTCCCACAGCGCGCGGGACCGCTCGATCTTCGCGCGCGGCGCGGTTGCCGCCGCGCTCTGGGCGCGCGACAAGAAGCCCGGCCATTATTCCATGCTCGACGTGCTCGGGCTTTCCTGAAAATCTCCCCGGAGGAAATCATCTCATGAGCGGAACTCTCGTCCTCGTTCGCCACGGCCAGAGCGACTGGAACCTCAAAAACCTTTTCACCGGCTGGCGCGACCCCGAGCTCACGCCGCTTGGCATCCAGGAAGCCGAAACCGGCGGCGTGGCGCTGGCCGAGACCGGCATCAAGTTCGACATCGCCTTCACCTCGGTGCTGAAGCGCGCCCAGGACACGCTGAAGATCGTCCTCGACAAGGTCGGTCAGCCGGACCTTGAGACGATCCGCGACCAGGCACTCAACGAGCGCGACTACGGTGATCTTTCCGGCCTCAACAAGGACGATGCCCGTGCCAAGTGGGGCGAGGAACAGGTGCATATCTGGCGCCGTTCCTACGACATTCCCCTCCGGGCGGCGAAAGCCTGCGTGACACGGGCGCCCGCGTCTGGCCCTACTACATGACGGAAATCCTGCCGCGCGTACTGCGGGGCGAAAAGGTGCTCGTCGCCGCGCACGGCAACTCGCTTCGCTCGCTGGTGATGGTGCTCGACCGGCTGAGCAAGGAGGAGATCCTGAAGCTCAACCTCGCGACGGGCGTGCCAATGGTCTACAAGCTCAAGGCGGACTCGACGGTCGCATCGAAGGATGTTCTCGGAGACATGTCCGGCGCGCACTGAGCGCGTCGAACTGATCAGGTCCGCTTCTGGGATTTCAGTGACGCCAGCATTTCTCGGCGAAGGATCGCGTTCATGCGAGCCTGATACCCTTTGCCCTGCGACTTGAGCCAGTCCACTACATCGGCGTCCACTCGGGCCGTAATCTGCTGCTTCAGGGGCGATAGAATCGCCCCCGTCCAGCATTCTGGAGTTGTTCGTCGGTCAGGCCTGGAATGTCGCTGTAATTTATCTGCTCGTCAGGAAGCGCCGACAGGGCCTCAAGCTCGGCTTTCTGCTTCTCGGTCAGAGGCGGCAGACTATCCCTATCGACCTCATATCTAACGATCTCAGCGCTCTTCTTCATAACGTCCTCTTTCTTTCGGATCGGCTTTTCGTGCCGAAATGATGCGGATCACCTCGTAGGTCTGACCGTCATCCTCCTCATCCTCATAGACGGTGTGAGCAACCAGCAGGATGGCGAGACCATCAACAGAACCCAGTGCCTGCCAACGCTGCTCTCCACCTTCGATACGATCCTGCTCGATGAGGACGAAAGGGTCGGCGAACACACGCGCCGCGGTCTCGAAGCTGATGCCGTACTTCTTGACGTTCGTCGCCGCCTTTGCGCGATCCCATTCGAAACGCATCAGGTTCATTGCAAATATATAATTATAATTTTGCAACTACACAAGCAGATCTCGATACTCAATTCTCGATCGTGAACTGCACCATGTCGGCGGGAAAGCGGCTGACGGCGTATTGCACCGGCACGCCGTCCGGATCGGTGTTCAGCGCACGGGCGACGAGGATGATGGCGCCCGGCGATAGCTGCAGGTCGGCAAGATCCGCCCCTTCCGCATGGGTTGCAGTCACTTCCGTAGAAACGCGCAGATAGTCCGAAAGGCCGAGCATCCGGAACGCCACGGTGATCGAGCCGGTCTTGCTGTAGGCGTCCTCGATGCCACCGAAACGGTCGGCCGGAAACCAGGTGGTCGAGCGGGAGACCGGGCGGCGATCCGCTTTCCTCAGCGTCTCCAGCCGGATGACCGGCGCACCTTCGGGAATGCGCAGGCGGGCTGCCAGATCGGCTGAGGCCGGTTCCTCCGCCGAATGAAGCAGCAGGCCTTCCTTTTCCCGCGCCTGGTCGCCGATGCCCTCACTGAACCGGGTGCGGCGCGTGATGGGGAAATTCAGGCGCTCCTTGCGTTCGATCAGCGTGCCGCGCCCTGCACCGAACGGACGATGCCCTCCTGGGCGAGGGCCGCAAGCGCGCTTCTCACCGTATGACGGTTGACGCCGAATTGTGCGGCGAGCGTGAATTCCGGGGAACCTTGCCCGTCGCGTCATAGTCGCCATTGGCGATCGAGGTGCGGATTCGGTCGGCGATCTGCCGCCAGAGAGCCACGCCGTTTTGCCGGTGAACGTTTGTCTGCCCCGTATCCATGTCACACGCTTGTTATATCGAGAAGTTAATAGTACAAATGATTTGTATGGTTGTCTATATTAATAGACATTTGAGGGCTTGGCAATGGACCTGGCAAAACAAATCGCACCGAATGCAGAAACCGCCGCGCGCCGTCGTGCCGCCGGCCTGCTTGCGCGTGCGATGACGAACGAACTGCGTGCCGCCTGGGACAAGCTCCCGGCCAAACCGGAGGTCAAACCGGTGCGCGGGCCTGAAACCGGGCTGGTGATGGTCCGCGGCCGCATCGGTGGTGGCGGTGCGCCCTTCAATCTCGGCGAGGCGACAGTGACGCGTGCGACCGTGCTGCTGGCATCCGGCACTGCCGGCCATGCGCAGGCGCTCGGCACGTCCAAGGAGAATGTCCGGCTCGCCGCCATTTTCGACGCGCTCTGGCAGGAGGCCGGCACGCGCGCTTTCGTGGAGACCACGTTGCTTGCGCCCATCGAGGCCCGCATTGCGGTGGAGGACAAACAAAAGGCAGAGGAGACGGCAGCGACCCGCGTCGATTTCTTCACCATGGTACGGGGGGACGACTGATGAACATCAAGGCGCAAGCGCTTTCCGGTGGGTTCGGAGAGCCGGTTTTCGAATCCCAGGGCGTGTTCCGCATGCTGATGGACGGCATGGCCCGTCCGGGAACGATCCGCACCGTCGGGCCGGATGTCGGTCAGCCCGAGCCGCTTGGAGGAGCGGCGGGGGCGATCGCCGTGACGCTCTGCGACCATGAAACGCCCGTGTGGCTGAGCGCCGGCCTTGCCAAATCGGCCACCGGCGAATGGATCGGCTTTCACACCGGAGCGCCGATCACCCGGGAAAAGGCGGAGGCCCGTTTCGCCTTCGTGGAAGCGGGCGTGACGCTCGCCTCGTTCGGCCTGTTTTCGGCCGGTACCCAGGAATATCCGGACCGTTCCACGACGCTGGTGATCGAGGTCGCGGCACTCGGCGAAGGCCATCCGCTGACGCTGACCGGCCCCGGCATTCCGCACGCGACCGCCGTCATGGTGAAGGGCCTGCCGGAAGTCTTTCCGCGGCTCTGGGCAGACAACCGGGCGCTTTTTCCGCGCGGCGTCGATGTCATCCTGACCGCCGGCAAGAGCCTGTTGTGCCTGCCGCGGACGGTGCGGATCGCAACGCAGTGAACGGATACTGAGATTTTTCAGCCTTGGCGCCGTCCGCTGCGGCGGTCCATGGCGGCCGAACGACCAAACCCTTCCCGCATCTCCGATGGATGCCGGTGATGGCCAGGAGAATGAACCATGTATGTAGCCGTCAAGGGTGGCGAGGCCGCCATCAACAACGCCCACAGGCTGCTGGCCGACCGGCGTCGGGGTGATCGCTCGCTTCCTTCGGTCACCATCGAGCAGATCGTCGCGCAGCTCGGCCTCGCCGTCGATCGTGTGATGGCCGAGGCTTCACTCTATGACCGGGCGCTTGCTGCGCTGGCCATCCGCCAGGCGCGCGGCGACATGATCGAAGCGATCTTCCTGCTGCGCGCCTATCGCACCACGCTGCCGCGCTTCGGCTCCTCCGTTCCTGTCGATACCGCGGCGATGAAGGTCGAGCGGCGCGTTTCGGCGACCTACAAGGACCTGCCGGGCGGCCAGCTTCTCGGGCCGACCTTCGACTATACCCACCGCCTGCTCGATCCGTCGTTGCTCACCGACGAACCGGTCGATGAGCCGGAACGCCGTGATGTGCCGCAGGAGCACGTCATGCGCGTCTCCGATATTCTCGCCCATGAAGGCCTGATTGAGGGCGATGGCGAGTTTTCCGAGGATCACCAGGCCGGCGACCTCACCCGTGAGCCGATGGAATTTCCGATGAGCCGGGACCTGCGCCTGCAGGCGCTCGCCCGCGGCGACGAGGGTTTCCTCCTGGCGCTCGGTTACTCCACCCAGCGCGGTTACGGCCGCAACCATCCGTTCGTCGGCGAAGTCCGCATCGGCGAAGTGGAGGTCGAGTGGACGTACCCGAACTCGGCTTCGCCGTCTCGCTCGGCCGCATCCGCGTCACCGAATGCCAGATGGTCAACCAGTTCAAGGGTTCGTCCAAGGCACCGCCGCAGTTCACCCGCGGTTACGGGCTCGTCTTCGGCCAGAGCGAGCGCAAGGCGATGTCGGTGTCGCTGGTGGATCGCGCCCTGCGCGCCGAAGAGCTCGGCGAGGACATTACCGCGCCGGCGCAGGACGAGGAATTCGTGATCTCGCATTCGGACAATGTCCAGGCGACCGGTTTCGTCGAGCATCTGAAGCTGCCGCATTACGTCGATTTCCAGGCCGAGCTTGCGCTGGTGCGCAGGATGCGTTCGGACATCGAGACGGCGCGCAATGGCGTTAAGGGCGGCCTGCAGGAGGCCGCCGAATGACTGCGATGCCGGTTCGGCCGCAGTTCAGGGGCGGGTCAATCGCCTCCGCCGCCTCCCCCGTCACCACCACCGCCGCCATCGCAGGCGCCGCCCGCACTGGCGCTGTCGCAGCCGTTCGCGGAGCCTCCGGCCCAGCCGCCGTCGCCGCTCCCATTGGCAATGCCTGCGCCCTTCGGCGGCTTGATGACATAAAAGGGAATGATGATCCCGCAGGCGATGAAGGCCGCGAAGACGGCCACGCCCAGCAATCCGTTCGAAGTGATGGCGTCCATGACAGCCTCTCCTTCTAGTTGGTTCATGCAGTCACAGGATACTCCAAGATGACGGACCTCGCCACTTACAACTTCGCCTATCTCGATGAGCAGACGAAGCGGATGATCCGCCGTGCGATCCTCAAAGCGATCGCCATCCCCGGTTATCAGGTGCCATTCGCCTCCCGCGAAATGCCTATGCCCTATGGCTGGGGCACCGGCGGCGTTCAGGTAACGGCCGCGATCATCGGCCCGGAAGACGTGCTGAAGGTGATCGACCAGGGTGCCGACGATACGACCAACGCGGTGTCGATCCGAGCCTTCTTCCAGAAAGTCGCCAATGTCGCCGTCACCACCCACACCAGGGACGCGACGATCATCCAGACCCGCCATCGCATTCCCGAGCACAAGCTCGCCGAGGGCCAGGTGCTCGTCTACCAGGTGCCGATCCCGGAACCCCTGCGCTTCCTCGAGCCGCGCGAGACCGAGACCCGCAAGATGCATGCGCTGGAAGAATACGGCCTCATGCATGTGAAACTCTACGAGGACATCGCCCATAACGGCCGCATCTCGAAGACCTACGCCTATCCGGTGAAGGTCGCCGGCCGCTACGTGATGGACCCGTCGCCGACGCCGAAGTTCGACAATCCGAAAATGCACCGGTCGGAAGCGCTGCAGTTGTTCGGCGCCGGCCGTGAAAAGCGCATCTACGCGGTGCCGCCCTATACGGACGTCGTCAGCCTCGATTTCGAGGATTATCCCTTCGAGATCCAGACGTTCGACAAGCCCTGCGCGCTCTGCGGCGCCGAGAATGTCTATCTCGACGAGGTGGTGCTGGACGACAAGGGCGGCCGCATGTTCGTCTGCTCCGACACCGACAATTGCGAGGACCGCCGCGAACACGGCCATGTCGGCGCCATGCTGGCGCCTGCCAAGGAGGCCGCGGAATGATGGTGGTTGCGGCTTACCCCCTCTGTCCTGCCGGACATCTCCCCTTCTCACCTTCCGTCATCCCCGGGCTTGACCCGGGATCCACACTCTTTTGCCTCAGCGGCTTTCCAAATTTCGACGCATGGAGAGCGATGGCCTGGATCCTCGGGTCAAGCCCGAGGATGACGGCGAAGGCGGTGGTGTCCGGAAGGACGGAGAGGAATAGACCCCACGCACTGACCTCCAAGGACAACGCTCAATGACCGACACCCCCTCCTCAAAGTCAGCGGCGTCTCAAAGTTCTACGGTAGCCGGATCGGCTGCAAGGACGTCTCCTTCGAGCTGTGGCCGGGCGAAGTGCTCGCCATCGTCGGCGAATCCGGCTCGGGCAAGACGACGTTGCTCAATTGCCTGTCGACCGGCTGATGCCGACCACCGGCAGTGTCGAATACCGGATGCGCGACGGGAATTTCCGCGACCTCTATCATATGAGCGAGGCCGAGCGCCGTTTCCTGATGCGCACCGACTGGGGCTTCGTGCATCAGAACCCGGCCGATGGCCTGCGCATGACGGTTTCGGCCGGCGCCAATGTCGGCGAACGGCTGATGGCGGTCGGTGACCGGCATTACGGCAAGATCCGCGAGACGGCGAGCGACTGGCTGACCCGCGTCGAGATCGGCACCGACCGCATCGACGACCAGCCGCGCGCCTTTTCCGGCGGCATGCGCCAGCGACTACAAATTGCCCGCAATCTGGTCACCGGCCCGCGCCTCGTCTTCATGGACGAGCCAACCGGCGGCCTAGACGTCTCGGTGCAGGCTCGCCTGCTCGATCTGGTACGCGGTCTCGTCAACGATCTCGGCCTGTCGGCGATCGTCGTCACCCACGACCTCGCCGTCGCCCGCCTGCTGTCGCACCGGATGATGGTGATGAAGGACGGCCATGTGATCGAACACGGACTGACCGACCGGGTGCTCGACGACCCCCGCGAGCCCTATACCCAGCTTCTCGTCTCTTCGATTCTTCAGGTCTGAGGGGCGCATGGTCCCGAAAAATGGTCGCCGGTTTTCGGGCAAGACCCTGCGCAAACAAGGATAAAGTCATGGCTACTCCTCTCGTCGTTTCCGAAGTCTTCAAGAGCTTCACCATGCATCTGCGCGACGGCATCAAGCTGCCGGTCGTCAACGATGTGAATTTTTCCGTCGCCAGCGGCGAATGTGTCGTGCTCGGTGGTCCGTCGGGCATCGGCAAGAGCTCGATCCTCAAGATGCTCTACGGCAATTATGCCGTCGATGCCGGGCAGATCCTCGTCGATCACAAAGACCGTCTCGTCGATATCGCCCGCGCCGATCCGCGCACCGTGCTCGACGTGCGCCGCCATACGCTCGGTTATGTCAGCCAGTTCCTGCGCACCGTGCCGCGTGTCTCCGCGCTCGACGTGGTCGCCGAACCGCTGGTCGCCCGCGGCATCACCGCTGCGGAAGCCCGTGACAAGGCGGCTGAACTCCTGACCAAGCTCAACCTGCCGCGGGAACTCTGGACCCTGCCGCCCGCCACGTTTTCGGGCGGCGAACAGCAGCGCGTCAACATCGCTCGCGGCTTCATCACCAGCCACCGCATCCTGCTCCTCGACGAGCCGACCGCCTCGCTCGACGCGATCAACCGGCGCGTCGTGGTGGACATGATCGCTGACAAAAAACGAGAGGGCGTCGCCCTTCTCGGCATCTTCCACGACGAGGAAGTGCGCGAGGCAGTTGCCGACCGCGTTCTCGACGTCTCGCAGTTTTCCCCGAAAGGCAGTCGCAGCATGAGCGTCAAGGTAGGGCTCGAGCCCGCAATCCACGAAACGGCAAACGTCAGCAATTCAACGCTCGGCCCGTATACGGAAGTTTCGGAGCGCTGCCGCATCAGCGAGGCCGAGATCGGCGCCTATTCCTACATCATGCAGGACGGCTCGATCTGGTGCGCGACGATCGGCAAGTTCGTCAACATGGCGGCCTCGGTGCGCATCAACGCCACCAACCATCCGACCTGGCGGGCGACGCTGCACCATTTCACCTATCGCGCCGCCAACTACTGGGACGACGCGGAAAACGAGCAGAGCTTCTTCGAATGGCGGCGCGACCATCGCGTCACCATCGGCCATGACGTATGGATCGGCCATGGCGCGACCGTGCTGCCGGGCGTCACCGTCGGCAACGGTGCTGTGATCGGCGCCGGCGCGGTCGTTTCAAAGGACGTCGCGCCCTATACGATCGTCGGCGGCGTGCCGGCAAAACTCATCCGCGAGCGCTTCACAAAGGAGGTCGGCGAAGCGATGGACCGGCTTGCCTGGTGGGACTGGGACCACCTGAAACTGAGGGCTGCACTCGATGATTTCCGGGCGCTTTCGGCAGAGGAATTCGTGTCCCGGTATGCCGTGTAACGAAAGCGTTACAGGCGCTTTCCGAATGTTATAAAACCTACACAAAAGCGACATTCAGACTTCATCAACCATCGCTAATCGAGCTCAGAGAAAAAGGCTGCATTGGCGAGAGAGCATGAAGTTCGAGTTGAGGGACATCACCCGCCGTTTCGGCGACCGTATCGCGGTGAACGCCGTGAACGTCGAGATTCCCCAGGGCCAGATGGTCGGCATCATCGGGCGCTCCGGCGCCGGTAAATCGACCCTGCTGCGCATGATCAACCGCCTGCAGGAGCCGAGCTCCGGCTCCATTCATTTCAACGGCGCCGAGGTCTCCTCCCTCAAGGGCCGGGCGCTGCGCAACTGGCAGCGCGACTGCGCGATGATCTTCCAGCAGTTCAACCTGGTGCCGCGCCTCGACGTGATGACCAACGTGCTGCTCGGCCGTCTCAACCATCGTTCGACGACGATGAGCCTGCTCAAGATCTTCAGCCGCGACGAACGCGTCATGGCGATGGCGGCCCTCGAGCGGCTCGGCATCGAGCAGACGGCGCTGCAGGCGGCCGGGACGCTCTCCGGCGGCCAGCAGCAGCGCGTCGCGATCGCCCGTGCCCTGGTGCAGGCACCGAAAATGATGCTGGCCGACGAGCCGATCGCCTCGCTCGATCCGTTGAACGCCAAGATCGTCATGGATGCGCTGCGCGACATCAACGAGCGCGAGGGCATCACGGTCATCACCAATCTGCACACGCTCGATACGGCCCGCAGCTATTGCGAGCGGATCATCGGCATGGCGGGCGGCCGCGTCGTTTTCGACGGCCCGCCGCAGGAACTCAATGCCAATGCCGTGCGCGAGATCTACGGCTCCGACAAGGATGGAGCCGGGATCGACGAGACCATGACATCGACCAGCCTTGCCTCCACCCGTCGCGGCGAGGCTCCGGTCGCAATCGACACATCCGGCATGACGGCCGAAGCCGCCGCCATGCGCTGAGCCGTTTCCGACCGCCGACGCGACGGCCGGAAGATTGACGCCCTTTCCGGGGTTGACCATCCAATCACCAAAGGAGACTTCCATGTCTGCATTCCGCAAGATCCTGATGGCGACGATCGCCATTGCTGCCGTCGCCGGCCAGGCCCACGCCCAGAGCGCACCCGTTCTGCGCATCGGCCTCGATGGCGGCGAAAACGAAGCCGACCAGGTTCGCCGTACCGAATGCGTCAAGCCGGGCCTGATCGCCGCGACCGGCGCTTCGGACGTCAAGCTGTTCCCGTCGCCGAACTATAACGGCGTCATCCAGGGCCTGCTCGGCGGCACGATCGACCTCGCCGTCATGGGCGCTGCTTCCTACGCAGCGATCTACATCAAGGACCCGAATGCCGTTACCCCGGTCCTGACCACCAAGCAGGCCGACGGCTCGACCGGCTACTACTCGATCATGGTTGCCCGCAAGGATTCGGGCATCAAGACGCTCGCCGATGCCAAGGGCAAGAAGATCGGCTTTGCTGATCCGGACTCGACCTCGGGCTACCTCGTCCCGAACGTCGCCCTGCCGAAGGATGTCGGCATGCCGGTCAAGCAGTATTTCTCCGAAACCGGCTTCGGCGGCGGCCATGAGAACCTCGTTCTCGGCGTTCTCGACAAGAAGTTCGACGTCGGCACCACCTTCGGTTCGGCTCAGGGCGACTGGGCCCAGGGCTATACCTCGGGCAACCTGCACCAGATGGTCGCCAAGGGCCTGCTCGACATGGACGACGTCGTTCAGGTCTGGAAGTCGCCGCTCATCCCGAACGGTCCGCTGATGGTGTCCAACAAGCTTTCGGACGACATGAAGAAGAAGGTGACCGCCTACTTCGCCGAACTGCCGAAGAAGGACAAGGCCTGCTTCGACTCGTTCACGGGCGGCGGTTACGTCGGCTGGTCGCCGGTCGATCAGTCCTTCTACCAGACCATCATCGACGCTCGTAAGGCCGTCATCGGCGGCTGATCCAACGTCTGACCAATCCGGCGGCGGCATCATGACGATGCCGCCGCTCGTTCAACAAGGATGCCCAGAATGGCGCACGTGGCCGAACCCGCTCAACTGAGCGGGCTGCAGGAAAGCTCCCGCACCATCCTCGACCATTACCAGAGCCAGGTGCGGACGCGGCGGATCTATACGGTCGTCTCGATCGTCGTTTTCCTGATCGTGCTCGCTGCGTCGCTGGACTTCGCCAACGAAGCCAATTCCGGCAAGTTCTTCGAACGCCTTCCCTATTTCTTCGATTTCATCAAAAGCTTCGTGCCGAACAGCCCGCTGGAGATTTTCCGCGCGATGTTCGATCTGCCGTCGCCCTATGCCGACGGCTCGATCAAGTTCGATTACACGAGCGACCGCGTCTGGATTACCGACAGTTTCTATATTCCGAATTTCTTCTATCAGCTCGCCATCACGCTCAATATCGCGATCGTCTCGACCATTCTCGGTTCGACCGGCGCCTTCCTGCTCTGTTTCTTCGCCTCCTCCAACCTCGTCGGCTCGCGGGCGGTGCGCTGGGGCGTGCGGCGGATCATGGAAATCATGCGCGCCTTCCCGGAAATCGTCATCGCTGGTCTTCTGGCGGCCATCCTTTCGATCGGTCCGATCGCAGCGATCATCGCGGTTTCCTTCCACACGATCGGCGCACTCGGAAAACTGTTCTTCGAAGTGGTCGAGAATGCCGACATGAAACCCGACGAAGGCCTGCGCGCCTCGGGCGCAAGCTGGCTGGAGCGCGTCCGTTTCGCGATCCTGCCGCAGGTCCTGCCGAATTTCGTTTCCTACACGCTGCTGCGCACCGAGATCAACGTGCGCGCCTCGACCATCATCGGCGCCGTCGGCGGCGGCGGCATCGGCGAGGTGTTCAGCCTGTCGATCGGCCGCGACCATGCCGCCAAGACCTATGCGATCATCATCCTGCTGCTGGTCACCGTCGTTTGCGTGGACCAGTTCTCGGGCTGGCTGCGCCGCCGGCTGATCGGCAAGCAATCGTTCGAATTCGGTCGGGGAGCAGCCTGATGTCCACTCTCGCCGTCAATGCCGCCGATCGCGAACGCCTGCTCGCCGCCTATCCGGAGGTCTTCCACCGCTCGTTCATGCAGCGCTGGGGCCTTGCGATCGCCTCCGTGGCGGTCCTCGTCTACCTCGCCTTCTGCTTTTCCTTCTTCAACGTCATCCCCACCTTCGTGAACGGCAACTGGGACCGCGCCGCGATCTATATCCAGGATTGGTATTCCTGGCGCGCCCAACCGCGCCTGCGTTTCCAGAACGGCCAGGTCGTACCGCAATGGACAAGCCGCCGCCAATATCCCGAGGGAGCGGCGATCGACTGGCTGAAGCCGACTTCCAACGGCGGCTACACGGTGCTCTTCGGAGGCGATAACCGCCTGGAGGTGACCCCGAGCCAGGTCGATGTCTATATCGACGGCAAGCTCTATCCTGTAGCGATCAACGGTGACCGGGCGTCTCTTCCGACCGGCGCTCCGGCGCGGATGGTGCAGGACGGCAACAAGGTCAATGTCCGGTTCGGCTTTGCCGGGCAGGCGGAAATCCGCGACAGTCAGGTCTATATCCAGCGACGTTTCCTCGGCTGGGCTAATTTCTTCTTCGACACGCGATCACCCTTCTGGGGTCGCAGCTTCACCAGCGTCGCCGCACTCATGCTCTTCGGCGAACGGCTCGATCCGACCCAGTCCAATGCCTCGTTGGCACTCGACAACTTCCTCAACAATGGCAGCTGGCAGCATGGCGACATTCTTTCCAAACTGATGCAGACGCTGGTCATGGCCTTTGTCGGCACGCTGTTTGCCACCCTCATCGCCTTCCCGCTCGCCTTCATCGCGGCGCGCAACATCACCACGAGCCGGCCGGTCAACTGGGGCATGAAGCGCTTTTTCGACTTCCTGCGCTCCATCGACATGCTGATCTGGGCCCTGTTCTTCACCCGCGCCTTCGGCCCGGGGCCGCTGCCGGGCATCGCCGCGATTTTCTTCACGGATACCGGCGCGCTCGGCAAGGTCTATTCGGAAGCGCTGGAAAATGTCGATGACAAGCAGCGCGAGGGCGTCAAGTCGGTGGGTGCTGCGCCGGTCATCGTGCAGCGGTACGGCGTCGTGCCGCAGGTCCTGCCGATCTTCATCTCGCAATCGCTGTATTTCTGGGAGTCGAACACCCGCTCGGCGACCGTGATCGGCGCCGTCGGCGCGGGCGGTATCGGCCTCAAGCTGCTCGAATCCATGAAGACCAATGCCGACTGGGACAAGGTCGCCTACATGGTCCTGCTGATCCTTCTCGTCGTCTTCGTCTTCGACAACCTCTCGAACGCGCTGCGTTCGCGGGTCATGGGCAAAAAGGGTCACTGAGCGGCGGAATTATCATCATTCTGTCACGGAAATCTTTTAGCCGAAGGTCCTGTTTTGCGGGCCGGCGGACAGGTAAGGTCGGCCGGCCTCCTCCTGATTCCGGAATCCCGTCTTGCGCTACGCTCTCTATTTTTCGCCCGCTGAGAACCATCCGCTGACGAAAGCGGCCGCCCGTTGGCTCGGCCGTGATGCCTTTACGGCTGAGACGTTTCCAACGCCAGGTGTCGAAGGCCTTTCCCGCGATACCGTCCACGAACTGACCGCCGATCCGCGCCGCTATGCCTTTCACGCGACGCTCAAGGCGCCGTTCGAACTGCATCCCGACCGCTCGGAAGCCGAGCGATCAAGGCCGCCGAACGGTTTGCCGCAGAGACGCCGGTCTTCGACATCCCGAACGTCATCGTCGGTCAGCTGGGGCGGTTCTTCGCGCTGATTCCGGATACGCTCTATCCCGAGCTCCAGCATTACGCCGGACGCGTCGTCGAAGAGTTCGAACATTTCCGCGCGCCGCTATCGGAAGCCGATATCGCCCGGCGCAAGCCCGATACGCTGAGTTCGGCCCAGCGCGCCAATCTCGATCGCTGGGGTTACCCCTATGTCATGGACGAGTTCCGCTTTCACATGACGCTGACGGGGCAGGTCCCGGCCGAGGAGGCGCCAGCCATGCGCCGCGAGCTCGACCGCCGCTTCGCCGATTTCGCCAATGCGCCGCTGACGATCGATGGCCTCGCCATCTTCGTCGAGCCCGAGCGCGGCGCACCCTTCATTGCTCATCGCTGGCTTCCGCTGGCGTCCGCCTTCGAAAACAGAAAGACCGCATCATGACCGTCGAACTCGTGCTCACCAACGCCCGCATCGTACTCGAGGACAGCGTGATTTCCGGCTCCGTCCAGATCCGGGACGGCAAGATCACCGACGTTTCGGAAGGCAGGGTCCATACCGGGGAGGATTTCGAGGGCGATTACCTGATCCCCGGCCTGGTCGAGCTGCATACCGACCATCTGGAACAGCATTATTCGCCACGTCCGGGCGTGCGCTGGAACACCACGGCCGCAATCCAGGCCCATGACGCGCAGATCGCCACGTCCGGCATCACCACCGTCTTCGACTGCCTGCGCATGGGCGCCGACGAGGACGGCGGCTTTGCCCATGGCGAAATGCGCGCCATGGCGGACGCGATTGCCGCCGCGGGCGCATACGGCCGCCTGCGCTCCGAACACTTCCTGCACCTGCGCTGCGAAGTCTCCGCCGACAATTGCATGGAGCATTTCGTCGATTTCGAGAACGATCCGCATGTCCGGCTCGTGTCGCTGATGGATCACGCGCCGGGCCAGCGGCAGTTCCAGACGATGGATCAGTACACGCTCTACTACCAGAAGAAGCGCGGCCTCAGCGACGAGGCGTTTGCTGCCTTCGTGGCCAAGCGCCAGGGAGAATCGGCACGCAACGCGACGCCGCACCGTGCAGCGATCTCCAAGGTCTGCGCCGAGCGTGGCATTACGGTCGCAAGCCATGACGACGCGACGCTCTCCCATGTGGACGAGGCGATCGACAACGGCGTCCGGCTGGCGGAATTCCCGACCAGCTTCGATGCCGCCAAGGCCTCGCACGGAGCGGGCATGAGCGTGCTGATGGGTGCACCGAACATCGTTCGCGGCAAGTCGCATTCCGGCAATATCGCCGCCCGCGATCTCGCCGAACGCGGCGTGCTCGACGTGCTCTCCTCCGACTACGTCCCGCTCAGCCTTCTGCATGCGCCTTTCGTGCTGGCCGACGAGGTGGAGAGCATCTCGCTGCCGAAGGCGCTCGCGATGGTCACCTCGACGCCCGCCCGCACCGTTGGCCTCGACGACCGCGGCCGGATTGCGACGGGCCTGCGCGCCGATGTCGTCCGCGTCCATCACGAAGAGGGCGTTCCGGTCTCCCGCGCCGTTTGGCGGGAAGGCCGGCGGGTCGCCTGATGGACGCCGCACCGACAGGAACGGAACCGGGGCGAAGCGGCTGCATGGTCGCCGTTGTCGGCCCGAGCGGCGCCGGCAAGGATACGCTGATGGACTATGCCGCCCGTTTTTCAAAGGCCGCGAAGACGTCGTCTTTGTACGGCGGGTGATCACTCGCGATGCCGCGGCCGGTGGTGAAAATCATGACGGTGTTTCCGATGCCGAGTTCGAGGCACTGGAGCGGGTCGGACATTTTGCGGTCTCATGGCGCGCACACGGTCTGCGTTACGGTATTCCGGTCGAGACCAGACAAGCTGTGGCGCAGGGAAAGCTCGTCATCGCCAACGGCTCGCGTTCCGCGCTGGCCCGCTTCAAGGAGGCCTATCCCTCGCTCGTGGTGATCAACGTTACCGCCAGCCTGGACGTGCTCGCGGCACGCCTCGAAGCGCGGGGGCGGGAGACGCGCGAGGAAATCCTCGGCCGGCTCGAACGAAGCTCGCTTGCCGTCATCGGCGACTACCATGTGGTCACGATCGACAATAGCGGATCGCTTGAAGACGCCGGCAGGAGCCTGATCGAAGCCCTCGACGGATGTTTTGCAGGCTGAAGACAATTTTCGCGAAAAACTCGCGTGCCGTTCTTTAAAGTCCCCAATCCGGCTCTATGTGCTTTCCTTATATTAGAAGAAAGGAAAATTATGGGCCAGAGCAGACCGCGCGACGGGCAACATCCCGGTGGGGCAGCAGCCATCGATCTGGAAGCGCGCGTCGTTGTTCTGGAAATCGTCTCCATGACAGCGCTGGCGCTTGCCATGGACACGTCCGAGAACGCGAATGTCGAACATGCCCGCGGGATCAGCAACCTGATTATCGAAACCGTGCGCCAGCGCTGCCACGAGATGAACATGCATGCGGACGCGCGGCTCACCGCCTGCACCTATGCCGACGAGCTGCTCTCGACCGCGCTTCTGTCTCTCTACCCGCAGGAGCACTGAGCCGTAAGCTCAATGCGCCTCGTCCCAATTGCTGGCGGCGCGTGCATCCACCTTCAGCGGCACCCGCATCGAGATCGCCGGCATGGCCGCCTGCTCCATGGTCGAGATGATCACCGGCAGGGTCTTGTCGATTTCCTCGTCCTCGACCTCGAAGATCAGTTCGTCATGCACCTGCAGCAGCATGCGGGCTCTTCCGTTCAAACCCGCTGCTTCGAGCGCCGGCTCCATCTTCGCCATGGCACGACGGATGATATCGGCGGCCGAACCCTGGATCGGCGCATTGATCGACGCCCGTTCGTTGAAGGCCCGCACCGAAGGATTGGAGGACTTGATCTCCGGATAATGCGACCGGCGACCAAAGATCGTCTCGACGTAACCGTTTTCACGCGCGAAAGTCTTGGTGCTCTCCATGTAGTCGCGAATGCCGGGGAAGCGCTCGAAATACTTCTTGATGTAGTCGCCCGCTTCCGACCGTTCGATCGACAACTGGTTGGCGAGCCCGAAGGCTGAGATACCGTAGATGATGCCGAAGTTGATCGCCTTGGCGCGGCGGCGCACCTCGCTCGGCATGCCCTCGACCGGCACCCCGAACATCTCGGACGCCGTCATGGCATGAATATCGACCCCATCGGCAAAAGCCTGGCGCAGCTGCGGGATTTCGGCCACGTGGGCGAGCACGCGCAATTCGATCTGGCTGTAGTCGGCGGACAGAAGCTTGTGGCCGGGCGTCGAGATGAAGGCGGTGCGGATTTTTCGGCCTTCCGCGGTGCGGACCGGAATGTTCTGCAGGTTCGGTTCGGAAGACGACAGACGGCCGGTCGTGGTGGAGGCAAGCGAGTAGCAGGTGTGAACCCGCTTCGTCTCCGGGTGGACATAACCCGGCAGCGCGTCGGTATAGGTGGATTTCAACTTGGTGAGCTGGCGCCAGTCGACGATCTTGCGTGGCAGGGGATGACCTTCAGCGGCCAGATCTTCCAACACGCTGGCCGAGGTCGACCACTGGCCGGTCTTGGTCTTGGCGCCGCCGGGCAAGCCGAGCTTGCCGAACAGGATGTCGCCGAGCTGCTTCGGCGAGCCGATAGTGAACTTTTCGCCTGCCAGTTCGTAGATCTCGTCTTCGAACGCGGCAGCCTTCTGGGCAAGTTCACCGGAGAGCCTCGACAGGATCTGACGATCGATGGTGATGCCGCGTTCTTCCATCTGGGCCAGCACCGAAACCAGCGGTCTCTCCAGCCGCTCATAAATGCGCGTCAGGCCAGCTGCGGCCAGCTGCGGCTTCAGCACCATCCACAGGCGCAGGGTCACGTCCGCGTCTTCAGCCGCATAGGCGGTCGCCTTGTCGATATCGACGAAATCGAAGGTCACGCCCGCCTTGCCGCTGCCGGCGACTTCCTTGAAGGTGATCGGCTTGTGGTTCAGCCAGCGCTCCGATAGCGCGTCCATGCCGTGGTTCGCCTTGCCGGCCTCCAGCACATAGGACATCAGCATCGTGTCGTCGTAACCTTCGACGGTGATGCCGTGGCGCCTCATCAGCAGGTAATCGAACTTCAGGTTCTGCGCCACTTTCAGGACCGACGGGTCCTCCAGCAGCGGCTTCAGCCGCGCCAGCGCCTCACGCGTCGGGATCTGGTTTTCGGCAAGCCCGCCGCCAAGCAGATCGCCGACGCCGGTCTTGTGAATGAGCGGCACATAGGCCGCGCGGATTTCGAGGCCGGACGGGTTGGCGATGTTGTCGGCCAGCGCCAGCGAAAAGCCGACCAGTTCCGCCTGCATCGGATCGAGCGATGTGGTTTCCGTATCGAAACCGACGAGGCCGGTTTCCTGTGCCGCCCGGATCCAGTCGTCCAGCACCGTCAGGTCGCGAATGGTCACATAGCAGCTCGGATCGAGCTTCGCCTTGGCAAAGGCCTCGATGCGGGTCTCGGCAAATGCCGCAGGCGTGGCTTCACCGGTGCCCTTGGCGACTGGGGCCTTGGCCGGATTGGCGGGCGCTTCGGCCGCCGCCTCGCCGGTATCGGCCGTTGCCGTACCGCCGGCGTCGAGGTCCGGGCCGCGGGCAGCCTCACCCCATTCGACGTTCACGACAGCGGGTTCGATGGCATCGGCATCGCAATTGCAGGCAGCCGCGACGCGGCGCGTCAGCGTGCCGAATTCCATGGTCTTCAGGAAGCCGACCAGTTTCGGGCCGTCCTGCGGCTCCAGCACCAGGGCATCGAGATCCAGATCAAGCGGCACGTCGAGCCGAAGCGAGACGAGCCGGCGCGAGAGCCGTGCCAGGTCGGCATTGGCGATGATGTTTTCGCGGCGTTTCACCTGCTTGATCTCGCCGGCGCGGGCAAGCAGCGTATCGAGATCGCCGAACTCTTCCAGAAGCTGGGCCGCCGTCTTCGGGCCGATGCCCGGAATGCCCGGCACATTATCCACCGAATCGCCGACCATGGCCTGCAGGTCGATCATCTTTTCCGGGAAACGCCCCATTTCTCGATGACGTCGGGGATGCCGATCTGCTTGTCCTTCATGCTGTCATACATGTGGACATTGGGCGTCACGAGCTGCATCAGGTCCTTGTCGGATGAGACGATCGTGACGTCGGCGCCGGTCGCTTCCGCCTGGCGGGCATAAGTCGCGATGATATCGTCCGCCTCGAAACCTTCGGTCTCGATGCAAGGCAAGTTGAAGGCGCGGGTCGCCTGGCGGATCAGGCCGAATTGCGGCACCAGCTCTTCCGGGGCGCCGAACGGTTCGCCTTGTAGGCGTCGTAGAGTTCCTTGCGGAAGGTCTTGGCCGAATAGTCGAAGATGACCGCGAAATGGCTGGGCGTCACGCCGACCGAGGTATCGCGCGCATCGGTCAACAGCTTCCACAGCATATTGCAGAAGCCGGAGACGGCGCCGACCGGCAGGCCATCGGATTTGCGGGTGAGCGGCGGCAGCGCGTGGAAGGCGCGAAAAATGAAGCCGGAACCGTCGATAAGGAAAAGATGATCGCCTTTTTTCATGGCGCAAGGAATAGCGTGGGGCACTTCATCCGTCCACGAAAACTTGAGCCCGGAGAGGCCTCACGCGGCTCACCGGAACGTTACCGATTTGTAATATGCATATGCCTTGAAAACCCGCGTTCGGCCCCACATTTCATAATCACCGGCGATTGATCACGCCGCAGTCTGGCAGCCGGCATGTCCCCCGCCGAACCAGACCGGACAAAGGCCTATCCCCCTCTCCGGGCCTTTGTCCTTCCATCAGAACCGCCACGGCTGTCCCCTCCCTGCCGTGGCGGTTTTTTATTGCCCCTTCGCAGGAAAGACTTGTCATTTCTCCCATCTTCGCACAGGCTTGGCAAAAGCATGGCGTGCGATATATCCGACGGATAACGCTCGCAAACGGGCTCGTTCAGGGAGGGATGAAGACCAAGCCATGGGATTCGACCGCTCGCATTCGGCGACATACCTGGCGGGCCAACTCGCCAAAGGCTTTGCGCGCTCCTTGCAGAAGCGGGCCATGGTACTGGGCTTTTCTCCCGGCCAGTTTCCCGTCCTGCTCGAACTCTGGCAGGAAGACGGCCTTACCCAGAAGCAACTCCTCGACAAGCTGGAAGTCGAACAGGCGACGCTCGCCAATACGCTCGCCCGCATGGAGCGCGACGGGCTGATCCAGCGCACCCCCACCCCAACGATCGTCGCGCGCAGATCATAACGCTCACCCCGCTCGGCCGCGAGCTGGAAGTGCAGGCCGTCGAAGCGGCCGCCGAAGCGGATGCCGCGCTGTTTTCGGGTTTCCGCCGCTTCGAGCGGGAGCTGATGATCGAATACATGCGGATGATCGTCGAGAACGCCCGCAAGATCTAAGCCAACGACGTCCTCGTGGCCGCCTTACATCATCACGGGCAGCAGGCGCTGGCTCCGGCGGACGGTCCGCAGCATGCCGCGGTCTTGCGAGTTTCCTCCGCGAGCCAGCGATCGCGCGGTTTGCAGCTCGCCGGGCGGGCGGCCAGTTCCACATGCAACGCCCCGTCCCGAAGAACGGGCGTCGATGCACAATAGAGCTGCATCGGCCGGATCCCGTCGCTGACTTCGAACGTCAACTTGGCCGAACCGTCGATGTTCACATGCTCGGAGACCTTGCGGATGATCGCCGAAAACTTGCCCGCCGTCATATGGGTGCGGTCGCCTTCGTCGATATCCCAGAGCTGCACGAAAATCTCCGACCAGGCTTCGGGATTGGCGCCGCAATCCAGAGCGGAGAACTGACCTGCCTTGACCTCGGTGACATGGTAGCCGGGTTTTACCGGTCGCCCGTCATAGTAAAATACCAGGGGCTGATCACTGGCGCTCGCCAAATTGTCGAGCAGGAAGCCCAGGCTGATGTCGTCCTGCAGAACCGGCTTGTCTATCGCGTTCATCTGGGTTACTCCTTATTTCAATGATTCAATGATTGTTGAAATATGGATGAACGTCAAGCCCTCGCTTCATTCGGAGCACTGTCGCAGGACAGCCGCCTGCAGATTGTCCGGATGCTGGTCGTCGCCGGACCGGCCGGCATGGCGGCGGGCACGATCGCCGAGAAGCTGGACGTATCGCCCTCGAACGTGTCCTTCCATCTCAAGGAGCCTGGACCGCGCCGGCCTCATCTCGCAGCAGCGGGAATCCCGCTCGATCATCTATTCCGCCAATTACGAGGCGCTCGGCGGCCTCGTCCGTTTCCTGATGGAAGACTGCTGCGGCGGGCATCCGGAAATCTGCGCGCCAGCCGCCGAAGTGGCCGCCTGCTGCACCCTGCACCTGCCGCGGTGGAGGGCTGAGCGTTATGTTCGACCTATCCCGCCGCCTGACGGCCGAAGCCCTCGGCACCGCCATGCTGGTCGCGACCGTGGTCGGTTCCGGCATCATGGCCGACCGGCTGTCCGCGGACATGGCGGTGTCGCTGCTCGGTAATACTCTTCCGACCGGATCGATCCTGGTCGTGCTGATCACGCTGCTCGGTCCGATTTCCGGGGCGCACTTCAACCCGGCTGTCACGATGGTGTTTGCGCTGAGGCGGGAGATGACCGCCCGTGTGGCATTCTTCTATATCCTCGTGCAACTCGCGGGTGGCCTAGCTGGGACCATCCTGGCGCATGCGATGTTCGATCTGCCGCTCGTGCAGGTATCCGCCACGGTCCGGACCGGATCGGGCCAATGGCTCGCCGAGGTGGTCGCCACTTTCGGCCTTATCTTCACGATCCTCGCCGGAATCCGGTTCCGTTCCGATGCTATTCCATGGCTGGTCGGTCTCTATATAACCGCTGCCTACTGGTTCACCGCCTCGACCTCGTTTGCCAATCCGGCCGTCGCCCTGGCGCGATCGCTCACCGATACGTTTGCCGGAATCCGGCCCGGCGACCTTCCGGGTTTCATCCTCGCCGAGATCGTCGGCGCACTCGCGGCTCTGTTGCTGACCGGCTGGCTGCTGGCGGAGACCAAACCTCTTACCCAACCGATCGCACACATGAAGGGCGCAGAATGACCATGGACGTCACCATCTATCACAACCCGGATTGCGGCACCTCGCGCAACACGCTGGCGATGATCCGCAACGCCGGCATCGAGCCGGCGGTGATCGAATATCTGAAGTCACCGCCGACGCGTGACCAACTCGTCACGATGATCGCGGATGCGGGGCTCACCGTCCGGCAGGCAATCCGCGAAAAGGGCACGCCTTATGCGGAGCTTGGTCTCGAAGACCCCGCTCTTTCCGACGAACAATTGCTCGACGCGATGCTGAAGGATCCGATCCTGATCAACCGCCCATTCGTTGTCACGCCCCTGGGCACGCGCCTGGCGCGGCCGTCCGAGGTGGTCCTGGACATTCTGCCGGATACCCAGCAGGGTCCGTTCGCCAAGGAGGACGGCGAGAAGGTGCTCGACGCCGAAGGCAAACGCATTGTCTGAACGCATGCCCGTTGCCGCCGTCGTGGCGCTCGGCGTCACGCAGATCATCGGGTATGGCACCCTCTATTACAGTTTCAGCATCCTTGCGCCGGATATGGCGGCGCATTTCTCGTGGTCCAGCGAATGGATCTTCGGGGCACTTTCAGTCGCGCTTCTGATCGGCGGGCTCACCGCTCCGTGGCTCGGGGCGCTGTTCGACCGGATCGGCGCCGGCCGGGTGATGACCATCGGCTCGGCCACTGCAGCTGCCGCATTGATCGCCTGCGCTATGGCGCCCGGCAAGGCCACGTTCGTCGTGGCGCTGATTGCGATCGAGGTTGCCGCCAATCTCGTTCAATATGGCGCTGCCTTCGCTCTTCTGGTGCAGCTTCGGCCGCAGGTCGCGCAACACAGCATCACCTATCTCACCCTGATCGCCGGGTTCGCCTCGACGATCTTCTGGCCGATCACCGCCGCGCTACACGCCTATCTTTCCTGGCAGGAGGTCTATCTGGTGTTCGCTGCGCTCAACCTGCTGGTCTGCCTGCCCCTGCATGCCTGGCTGTCGCACGGTGCCTCGGCGCAGCGAAAGGCGACCTCCACTACTCTCACCACCCGCACCGAGGGCATTCTGCCCTGGAACCTGCGGTCTATCGGCTTCACCCTGATGGTCGCCGGATTTTCGCTGCAGTCGCTGGTGAGCTCCGCCGTGCTCGTCCACATGGTTCCGCTGCTCTCGGGGCTCGGCCTAGGTACGAGTGCGGCGCTTGTCGGCACATTGTTCGGCCCCTCCCAGGTTCTTAGCCGGCTTATCAACATGACGTTCGGCCGTAATCTGCGGCCGCTTCGCCTCGCACTGATCGCGGCGACGCTGCTTCCGGCGGGCGTTCTCGTCCTTCTCCTTACGGCACCCTCGGTTCCCGGGGCGATGCTGTTTGCCGTCGTCTTCGGCATGGGCAACGGGCTTTTGAGCATCGTCACCGGAACCCTTCCGCTGACGTTGTTTGGCAGTGACGGCTACGGCAAATTGCAGGGCAAGATGATGTCGGCCCGATTGATCGTCTCGGCAATCGCCCCGTTCGTTCTGGCGCTCTCCATGCAATGGCTGGGTTTTATCTGGTCGCTTTCGATCACGGCAGCGCTTGGCGCTCTTGCCGTCCTTGCCTTCCAGGCCATTGAGAGGCTGGTCCGCAAGGCAGGCAGTTTCGGCTAGAACGCTCTAGCCAGAGCGCCAATCGCGTCTTTGCCATTGTCTCCGCGGTCCCGGACTTGCTAACAAGCTCAGGCATTCGAAACGATGGGCCGCTTCTCGCCTCCTGGGCTCAAGGGTCTCGCATCTCAAAGACAGGATTTTCCATGATCGATCTTTCCTCCGTCCTCGACCGTGCCGACCAGAACCTTCCCGCGAGCCTCGAACGCCTGTTCGGCCTCATCCGCATCAAATCGATCTCCACCGACCCTGCCTTCAAGCCGGATTGCCGCGAGGCCGCCGAATGGCTGGTAACTGAACTGAAGGACCTCGGCTTCGAGGCGTCAGTTCGGGACACGACCGGCCATCCGATGGTCGTCGGCCAGCACCCGGGCGCGAGCGCCGATGCGCCGCATGTGCTGTTCTACGGCCACTACGACGTGCAGCCGATCGATCCGATCGAACTCTGGGAAGACGATCCCTTCGATCCCAAGATCAAGGACCTCGGGGCCGGCCGCCAGGTGCTGACGGGGCGCGGTGCCGCCGACGACAAGGGCCAGCTGATGACCTTCGTCGAAGCCTGCCGCGCCTACAAGGACGTGCATGGCTCTCTGCCGGTGCGCGTCACCGTTCTCTTCGAAGGCGAGGAAGAATCCGGCTCGCCGTCGCTCAAACCCTTCCTCGATGCCAATGCGGCCGAGCTGAAGGCCGATTACGCGCTCGTATGCGATACCGGCATGTGGGACACGGATACGCCGGCGATCACCGCCTCGCTGCGCGGCCTGGTCGGCGAGGAAATCATCGTCACCGCCGCCAACCGCGATCTGCATTCCGGCATGTATGGGGGTGCAGCCGCAAACCCGATCCAGATCCTGTCGAAAATCTTGGCCGGCCTGCACGACGACACGGGCCGCGTCACGCTCGATGGCTTTTATGACGGGATCGAGGAGACACCGTCCAACATCAAGGCGGCATGGGAAACCCTGGTCAGCGGACGCGACGATTTCCTGGGTGAAGTCGGGCTGTCGGAACTGGCCGGCGAAAGGGGCCGCTCGCTGCTCGAACTGCTCTGGGCGCGGCCGACCTGCGAATTCAACGGCGTCAGCGGCGGTTACGAGGGTCAGGGCTTCAAGACCGTGATCGCCTCGAAGGCCTCGGCAAAAGTGTCCTGCCGTCTCGTCGGCGGCCAGGACCCGGAAAAGATCCGCGACAGCTTTCGCGCCTATGTCCGCTCGAAGATCCCTGCCGATTGCTCGGTGGAGTTCCTGAACCACGGCGGATCGCCGGCAATCCAGCTCGGCTACGATTCGCCAGTGCTCACCAAGGCGAAGACGGCGCTTTCCGAGGAATGGCCGAAGCCCGCTTTGGTCGTCGGCGTCGGTGGCTCGATCCCGATCGTCGGAGATTTCCAGAAGACGCTCGGCATGGAATCGCTGCTCGTCGGTTTCGGCCTCAGCGACGACCGCATCCATTCGCCGAACGAAAAATACGACCTGCGCTCCTTCCACAAGGGCATCCGCTCCTGGGCGCGTATCATCGCGGCGCTTGCCGCCTGAACTTCAGCTGGAGCGCCTGAAACCGAAAAGGGCCTGACGCGTCTCCGCGTCAGGCCCTTAAAACAAAAAGGCCGGGGCAAGCCCGACCTTTCCACTCCCATTCATTGGTGCCAGTACATCCGTGGTCACTCTAGATGGGACAAGCATTTCCGACGCGGCCGCTTTCGACCTTTTCAGATCACCGCGGCTCTAGCGGTCATCGTCTCCCGGCGAGGTAAACATTCCGTTAACGCGGATATGGAAACTGCCTCAAGACGGCACGGTCGCCCGTATTTGCCCTGACACGCATGGTCGCTGAAGCTTTTTGGAGCCCGACCACGCGGTGCGTCGGAAACGCTATTGATCCCTAGATGGGAGCTCGGGTTTCCGTCTACAAGAGGGAAAGCTTATAATCGTTCTAAACAATCAGACGGCGCATTTATGAAGCAGAAAGGCCGGACGAGCCGGCCTTTCCCAATCTCAAGACTGAAGCTTCAGCAGATCATGCGCCCTGGAGACGGTCAGCAGAAACCTTGCCCGAACGCTTGTCGCTGACGAGTTCGTAGGAGATCTTCTGACCGTCCTTGAGGCCGAGGCCGGCGCGCTCAACAGCAGAGATGTGAACGAATACGTCCTGCGAACCGTCGTCCGGCTGAATGAAGCCGTAGCCTTTGGTTGCGTTGAACCACTTTACAGTACCGGTAGCCATAACGATGCCTTTCCCTTGCAAATATGACCGACTATTCCACGCTCGACGCTTGGAACGTTGAAGTTTCGTATTTGAAGAGAGATCGTCGCAAACGCCGCGAAGCGCTTAGTGCTGGCTATCAAACAAATATCGATGGCGAACCAAATAGGGGCTTAGCGCAAAAAGGTCAAGATCGGGAAATTTAAGCGCGGCCTTCAGAAGCGAAATCGTCAGCGATTTCAAGGCCGATAAAACAGAAAACCCGGCGCGGGAGGAGGTGCGCCGGGTTTCCGATACTGACCAACAACTGGGAGGAGGAGGTGTTGTCGGTCCCATCGAAGACACTGGGAGGAGGAGTGCGCCTTCGATGATTTGAATATAGAGGATCAGAGCTTAAAAAACAGTCACGATATCGCAGTGCAGCATTGCAATTCTCGCATGGCTTTACTGATCGCTTGCGGCGGGCGGCATCCTGCGCCAATTTCGAAGTATGAGTCTCGAATCCGTCCGCGCCTATTTCGCCCTCCACGCTCCTGATATCGACGTCATCATCACCGAGCAAAGTTCGGCGACCGTGCCGCTGGCCGCAGCCGCCCATGGAGTGGCGCCGGATCAGATTGCCAAAACGATCTGCGTACGCGCCGGGAACATCACGGCGCTGGTAGTGATGTCCGGAACCAGCCGGCTGGACAACCGTAAATTCCGGGATCATTTCGGCGTCAAGCCGCGCATGCTCGGCGGCGACGAGGTAGCGGAGATCACCAGCCATCCGGTTGGCGGTGTGTGCCCTTTCGGGCTGCCTTCGCCGATCCCGATCTACTGCGACATATCGCTGAGGAAATTCACCGAAGTGGTCCCTGCAGCCGGCGCCATCAACGCCGCGGTTCGCATCGGCCCTGAGCGAATGGCGGACCTGACCGGGGCGACCTGGGTCGATGTCGGTCAGGATCCTGTTTCGAACGAAGTGGTGACCTCCTAGAAGCGGCCGTTCAAGTATCGGTCATACCAGGCCTGCTTGCTTTCAGCCGAAGCCGTCGCGACCACATAACCGATGGCAAAACCGATTGCGCCGATCAGCGTGAAAAGGGTCGTGGTAGCTGCGGGATGTTCGCGGATGGTGCCTGCAACCGAACTCGCTTCATGCTGGACGTAGGCTGCTGCGCTGCCTGCACGCTCGGAAACCTTGTCATAGGCAGCGCCGGTCTTTTCGGCGAGCAGTTCACGCAGACTGGCGATCTCGGAACGAAGCGTCGCAATTTCAGTCTTCACGTTTTCACTGGGTTCGTGATCGAAAGAGGGGTATCCGTCTTGACGGGTGTATTCAGATTTCTGATGGGCTCTGCCATACCGGCCTCCTGGGTTGAGAAAGAGATCGGTCAACTGCCCACGGCCGGATAGGTTCCTTGTTTAGGCAGAAGCTATCGGCTTTTGGCGAGCGCCTCGGCAAGCGCTGCGAGTTTTTCCTTGTCGTCCGAGCCTTTCTGAAGGGAGTTCACCAGGATCAGCGCAAGCGCCTCCGCATCGGGACTCGCCTTGTCGATCTCGTGCTCGGCGCAGGCCTGGTCAAACACCTGCTGCAGCAGGCTGAGCTGCTCGGGATTGACAGGATTTCGGACCATCTGTGTAGGCATATAACCCTCCCGATCATACGGCGCCCGACCGGCGGCCCTCTCCCCTCGCCCCGCTCTGCAACGACGCCGGAGGAAATCACCCGCGGCTTCCATTGCGACGGCCTTACGCCGACCTTGGTCGGCGCCCGGTGGCCAAAGGTCTATAAACCACAGGCGGTGGGATTCTGGGCCTTGGCTAATAAATTGACAATAACAATAATAGAGGGTGCAATATAAGGGTAGACCCGTATGGAATGCTACCTATGCGGGTCCACCCTTCGCGGGCGCGATGACAAAGTGGGACCGAGCTATGCCATGCCCGCCGGATCGCCGCCCGGCAAGAGGGCGGGGTCGAGTGTCGGATCCTGAGGGTTCTTGCTATCGCCAGTATCCTGTGCGGGCGTCTGCGGTGGTTTTTCCTGGGTCCGGTCGGGAATCCCGCCTGTCTGGGTCGGGCCGCGCGGCGTTTCAGAGCTCGGGGTCGGAATGGGGTCTCGGTTAGGCATATCGGCCTCCTTTTCTTCTTAAGGCCAACGGCTGAACTGCGCCACAGTTCCGAGAATAGCGGGCATCCTCATGCAACCCTCGCTCCCCTAACGATACCAGCGCCGGTCGCGGGAGGCGGACGACACGCCAAGCATGTAGCCGATCGCCAGGCCGATCAGGCCGACCGCGGCAATTGCCGAGCCGGTAGCCGCCGGATGATCGACGGCATGGGCCACAACCATGCCTGCTTCGTCCTTGGCCTGGCGAACGGCAGATTTCGTGCGAGCGCTAACGCCTGTCTCTTCGGCGACATCACCGGTAAAGCCGGCGGCGAGGGATTTTTGGCCATCGAGGGTCTCCTTTTCGGAAACAACACCCAAGCCGAGCCCCAGGTTCCGTCTTCACCTTCTTCTCTGAAAGGGCGGACCTTATCTCAGGGATAAAAGCCCGCACCGACGGGAAGCCGGCGCGGGCAAAACGATTATTCGGTGGCTTTGGCCGGTGCCTCGGACCGCGTCAGCACAGCGGCTTCTTCGCGCGGATCCATTTTCGGAACTGCGATGCTTGCCGTGGTGACTTCCTTGTCCACCTTGGCGGAAGCCGTGACGTTATGGCCGGCGCATTCCGCAAGAGCCCCGGTGGACGACAGGCCAAGCACGGCCGCGAGGACGAGAACTGTCTTCATGCCATTCTCCTTTCGCTGTGGTTGCAGGTAGAAAGTAACCCGCAACGCGATAAACCCGAAATCACGAATCCGCGTTTCAGGCTGCTATCACATTGCCTGTTTTGTCGCCTGCCGCGATCACATCAGCTTTGAAAGAGTTTCGCGGTTGACGAAGATATCCGTCTTCCCGGCTTCATAAGCAGGATGGCTGAATTCCAGCACCCCCTTTCAGGCATTTGAAGTGCCTGCTTGACGCTGACCAGCCCGACCGGGACGCGCTGATCGCCATTGCGAATGACTGCCTCAACGATTTTCTGCATATCCTCCCCTCCTCCAAGGTGGAATCCGTCATAACGCGGACCTTGCCTTCTGGTTCCACCATGAATCGGATTTTTTAGGTCGGATATTTCGCGGTCTGCAATTTTTGTCGCAATTTCCCAAACCCCGGTAAATGGGGCTTTTCGAGCACTTCAGTGAAGGTCGAGCGGCAGCTGTATGCCTTTGGGAATATTCGGGCGCCTCTGGTTGGCGATCTGTATCTTCTGGAACGTCTCGCGCCGGCGTTGCGCTTCCGCCTCGCGCAGAGCCTTCGATGCCGCGACTGCGGCCATTGCACGTTCGATCACCTGTTCGGTTCTGCTCATCAGCACCCTCCAAATGTTCTCTGTTTGTTCTCATAAATAGAGACGGAAGTCAAGCGGTTCAAGAAGTACCGTCCGATTAACCGTGCCTTTACGCCTCCTTAAATCGCCGCATTTAGAGTCCAGCTAAGGTTTGGGCGATTGGACATTCAATAGCAGCTTGTTTTGACAGGCGCGTAACGGGGGTATGCCGGCTCACCATGGCAGCCAGGGGCAGATCAGACAAACGCGTTGAACCGTCCTTCGAAGGTTCGCGGCCGAGCGACGATTTCCGCCTCGACGCGGACGAACGGGTCGTGGGCAATGGCCGGTCCGGCAAACGTCCGTCGAGAGCCGAAAGCGAAGACCAAAACGAGCGTCCGGAACGCGTTCGTCCTTCCCGTAACAAAAAGCTCCGCCCAGCCGTCAGGGCAGCGGGTTCTTCGCTCCGCTCAGGAGGCTCGTCTACTGGTGTTTCGTGCTCGGCATCTGGGCCGGCATCGCAGTCGGCGGGCTTGTTCTCTATTACGGCGCCAGAATGCCGGCCGCCAGCACCTGGGCGATCCCGGACCGGCCACCGAACATGAAGATCACTGCCGTGGATGGCTCGGTCGTCGCCAATCGCGGCTCGACCGGCGGCGAGGCCCTGGCGCTCGAGGAAATGTCGCCCTACCTGCCGCAGGCGGTCATCGCCATCGAGGACCGCCGTTTCTATTCCCATTTTGGCGTCGATCCGCTCGGCCTGGCGCGCGCCTTGATCAACAACCTGACTGGCCAGCCGATCCAGGGCGGCTCGACCATCACCCAGCAGCTCGCCAAGAACCTGTTCCTGTCGCCGGACCGCACGTTCGAGCGCAAGATCCAGGAAGTGCTCCTGTCCTTCTGGCTTGAGCACAAATTCACCAAGGACCAGATTCTGGCCATGTACCTGAACCGGGTGTTCTTCGGTTCGAATGCCTATGGCGTGGAGGCCGCCTCCCGGCGCTATTTCAACAAGTCGGCCCGCGATGTGAACCTCGGCGAGGCGGCGACGCTTGCCGGCCTGCTCAAGGCCCCGTCGCGCCTGTCGCCCGCCCGCGACCCGAAGGCGGCGGAAGCCCGCGCCCAGGTCGTGCTGGGCACCATGCGAGAGGAAGGTTATGTCACCGACAGCGACCTCAAGACCGCCATGTCGCAACCGCCGACCAAGGCGAAGAGCTACTGGACCGGCGCCCAGCATTATGCCGCCGACATGGTCGTCGATGAGGTGAAAAGCCTGATCGGTGAGCCCAAGCTCGACGTAACAGTCGAAACGACGCTCGATATGCGGCTTGAAGCCGCCGCCGAAAAGTCGCTGAACGATGTGCTCAAGAAGGAAGGCGGCAAGCTCAACGCTTCGCAGGCGGCCCTGGTCTCCGTCGATGCGACCGGCGCGATCCGGGCGCTGGTCGGCGGCCGCGATTATGCGACAAGCCAGTTCAACCGCGCCGTCAAGGCGAAGCGCCAGCCGGGTTCGGCCTTCAAGCCGTTCGTCTATGCCGCGGCACTCGAAGCCGGCGCCCGGCCGGACTCGGTGATGAACGACGCGCCGGTCAAGATCGGCAACTGGTCGCCGGAGAATTTCGACGAGAAATACCGCGGCCCGGTGACGCTCGCCTCCGCCTTCGCGCAGTCGCTCAATACGATCGCGGCCCAACTGGTCATGCAGGTCGGCCCCGAGAAGGTGGTGAGCCTTGCTCACCGTCTCGGCATCGATTCCGACATCCAGGCAAATGCATCGATCGCACTCGGGACCTCGGAAGTCTCGTTGGTCGAGCTCACCTCCGCCTACGCGTCGTTCATGAACGGCGGCTACAAGGCGACGCCGCATATCGTCAAGCGCATCACCGACCCGGACGGCAAGGTGCTTTACGAGGCCGACTACGCCAATCCGCCGCGCGTGCTCAGCGAGCCGGTGGCCGCGACGATGAACGGCATGATGAACCGCGTCATCAACGAGGGCACCGGCAAGGCGGCGAAAGTCGATGGCTGGCAGGCGGCCGGCAAATCGGGCACCACCCAGTCGTTCCGCGATGCGCTGTTCGTCGGTTACACCAGCATCATGACGACCGGTATCTGGTTCGGCAACGACGACGGCGCCTTCATGAAGAAGGTCACTGGCGGCGGGCTTCCGGCCAAAGCCTGGAAGGAATACATGACGGCCGCGATGAAGGGTTATACGCCGACGCCGCTGTTCGGCACCGGCCGCGGCCTCGACCTGCCTCCTGCCGCACCCCAGCTAGATTCGCCATCGACGACGATCGGCGACATCATTTCCGGCATCCTGCCGGGCGCCCGGCAGACCCAGGACGAGTTGCCCGCCGATTATCCGCCGGCGCCGCGCCCTCCCGCCCAGGATTCCGCCTCGTTCGAGCGGGAACCGGCGCGGGTGCGGCCCGCCTACGGCGACAATCGGGATAACGGTAACCGGCAAGGTTACGACAACAGGGACAACAGGCAGATCTACGATAGCCGGCCGGTATATGGCGATCGCGGCCGCCGTAGCGACGTGATACCGCCCGGCGACGTCCCGGCTCGCGACTATCGCCAGTATCGCGGCCCCTATGATTCGTCCGCTCCGGTACCGCCCGGAGCGATCGGCGCAGGCCCGGTTCCGCCCGGCGACGTGGGTGGTGCGGGCTCCGGCCGGCAGTCGCGGCAGACCACGCTTTTCGACCTGATCATGGGGCAGTGAAGCGTATTCGCAGTATTGCTCGGCAAACTGTTCTTTTTGCTCGGATCGGGGCGATTTCTCGCCTTGCAGTCCTAAAAACCCGTCCTTATATACGCCGCATGACCGCAGCCGATGCTGCGCACCATCCCAGTCGAGGAACTGTCAATGGAATGCCTTTGAGGGGTTCCGATAGTTCGCTTAAAGGAGAGAGAAGAAATGGCAAAAGTAATTGGCATCGACCTCGGAACCACCAACTCCTGCGTCGCCATCATGGACGGCAAAGATGCGAAGGTGATCGAGAACGCCGAAGGCGCGCGTACCACGCCCTCTATGGTCGCATTTTCCGATGACGGCGAACGCCTCGTCGGCCAGCCGGCCAAGCGCCAGGCAGTCACCAACCCCACCAATACCCTCTTCGCCGTGAAGCGCCTGATCGGCCGCCGCTACGAAGATCCGACGGTTGAAAAAGACAAGGGCCTCGTCCCCTTCGATATCGTCAAGGGCGACAATGGCGATGCATGGGTCAAGGCCCAGGGCAAGAACTATTCCCCCGCACAGGTTTCCGCGATGATCCTTCAGAAGATGAAGGAAACCGCTGAATCCTATCTCGGTGAAAAGGTCGAAAAGGCCGTCATCACTGTTCCGGCCTACTTCAACGACGCGCAGCGCCAGGCAACCAAGGATGCCGGCCGCATTGCAGGTCTCGAAGTTCTCCGCATCATCAACGAGCCGACGGCAGCCGCTCTCGCCTACGGCCTCGACAAGAAGGACGGCAAGACGATCGCCGTCTACGACCTTGGCGGCGGCACGTTCGATATCTCGGTCCTGGAAATCGGCGACGGCGTCTTCGAAGTGAAGTCCACCAACGGCGACACCTTCCTCGGTGGTGAAGACTTCGACATGCGTCTCGTCGAATATCTCGCCAACGAGTTCAAGAAGGATCAGGGCATCGATCTGAAGAACGACAAGCTCGCTCTGCAGCGCCTCAAGGAAGCTGCCGAAAAGGCCAAGATCGAACTCTCGTCTTCGCAGCAGACCGAAATCAACCTGCCGTTCATCACCGCCGACGCTTCCGGTCCGAAGCACCTGACCCTGAAGCTGACCCGCGCCAAGTTCGAAAGCCTGGTCGACGATCTGGTCCAGCGCACCATCGCACCGTGCAAGGCAGCCCTCAAGGATGCCGGCGTCACCGCCGCTGAAATCGATGAAGTGGTTCTCGTCGGCGGCATGAGCCGCATGCCGAAGGTCCAGGAAGTCGTCAAGCAGCTGTTCGGCAAGGAGCCGCACAAGGGCGTCAACCCGGACGAAGTGGTCGCGCTCGGCGCCGCCATCCAGGCCGGCGTTCTGCAGGGCGACGTCAAGGACGTTCTGCTCCTCGACGTGACCCCGCTGTCGCTCGGCATTGAAACGCTCGGCGGCGTCTTCACCCGCCTGATCGACCGCAACACGACGATCCCGACCAAGAAGAGCCAGACCTTCTCGACCGCCGAAGACAACCAGCAGGCCGTGACGATCCGCGTATCGCAGGGTGAGCGCGAAATGGCCGCAGACAACAAGCTGCTCGGCCAGTTCGACCTCGTCGGCCTGCCGCCGTCGCCGCGCGGCATGCCGCAGATCGAAGTCACCTTCGACATCGATGCCAACGGCATCGTTCAGGTTTCGGCCAAGGACAAGGGTACCGGCAAGGAACAGCAGATCCGCATCCAGGCTTCCGGCGGTCTCTCCGACGCCGAGATCGAGAAGATGGTCAAGGACGCCGAGGCCAATGCCGAAGCGGACAAGAAGCGCCGTGCCGGCGTCGAAGCCAAGAACCAGGCCGAAAGCCTCGTTCACTCGACCGAAAAGTCGGTGAAGGAATACGGCGACAAGGTTTCCGAGACGGACCGCAAGGCGATCGAGGATGCGATCGCTTCGCTGAAGGCTGCCGTCGAAGCTCCGGAACCGGACGCCGACGACATCCAGGCGAAGACGCAGGTCCTGATGGAAGTGTCGATGAAGCTTGGTCAGGCCATTTATGAGGCCCAGCAGGCCGAAGGCGGCGAAGGCTCCGAGGGCGGCAAGGACGATATCGTCGATGCCGACTACGAGGAAGTCAAGGACGACAAGAAGTCCGCCTAATCCGCCGGTTGCCTGATGGCCAGACCTTGACCATAGTTGACTAGAGTATCCGGCTGCCTTCGTGCAGCCGGAATCCTTTCCGGAGCCGGTTACCTCCATGGCAAAAGCAGACTTTTACGAAACGCTGGGTGTCGGCAAGACCGCCGATGAGAAGGAGCTGAAAAGCGCCTTCCGCAAGCTCGCGATGAAATATCATCCCGACAAAAATCCGGGCGACGCAGAAGCCGAAAAGAAGTTCAAGGAGATCGGCGAGGCCTACGAGACCTTGAAGGATCCCCAGAAGCGTGCGGCATACGACCGCTTCGGCCATGCCGCCTTCGAACATGGCGGAATGGGCGGCGGTGGCGGCGGCTTCTCGGGTGCGGGCGCCGGTGGCTTCTCCGATATCTTCGAAGACATATTTGGCGAAATGATGGGCGGCGGACGCGCGAGGCGTTCCTCCGGCGGTCGCGAACGCGGCGCCGACCTTCGCTATAATATGGAAATCACACTGGAAGAAGCGTTTGCCGGCAAGACTGCGCAGATAAGGGTCCCGACCTCGATCACCTGCGACGTCTGTTCCGGCTCGGGCGCCAAGCCCGGCACACAGCCGAAGACCTGCGGCACCTGCCAGGGTTCCGGCCGTGTGCGCGCGTCCCAGGGCTTCTTCTCGGTGGAGCGCACCTGCCCGACCTGCCACGGCCGCGGCCAGACGATCACCGACCCCTGCGGCAAGTGCCACGGCCAGGGCCGCGTCACCGAAGAGCGGTCGCTGTCGGTCAACATCCCGGCCGGCATCGAGGATGGCACCCGCATCCGCCTGCAGGGCGAAGGCGAGGCCGGCACGCGTGGTGGACCAGCGGGAGACCTCTACATCTTCCTGTCGGTGAAGCCGCACCAGTTCTTCCAGCGCGATGGCGCCGATCTTTATTGCGCCGTGCCGATCTCCATGACGACCGCCGCTCTAGGCGGCACGTTCGACGTGGCGACGCTCGACGGAACCAAGTCCCGCGTGACGGTGCCCGAAGGTACCCAGCCCGGAAAACAGTTCCGCCTGAAGGCCAAGGGCATGCCGGTGCTGCGGTCCAGCCAGACGGGCGATCTCTACATCCAGATCCAGATCGAGACGCCGCAGAAGCTCACCAAGCGGCAGCGTGAACTGCTGCAGGAATTCGAGGAACTTTCCTCGAAGGAAAACAATCCGGAATCGACGGGCTTCTTCGCCCGGATGAAGGAATTTTTCGAGAACTGAGGTTCGGTACGGCCTGCGCGCCCTCACCGCCGTCATGCTCGGGCCTGTCCCGAGCATCTGCAACGCTTCGGTGATGCAAGCCCGGCAGATCCTCGGGACAAGCCCGAGGATCTGCCGAGCAAGAGTTCTAGGCTTTCCAACAGACTGAAGCCGCCCGCAGCAGATCGTTGCGGGCGGCTTTTTTATTCAGCGCCTAGAACGTGTCGCGATTGCCGCTGCGCGGGTCGTTGACCATATGCGGTTCATAGATGCCGGCCCGCGCCATTCGCCTCCAGGGTCGGATCTCGCCAGGATTGTGCTCGACATCGACGATCGCAAGCGATGGCGTCATCCACCCGGCACCGGCCGCCCATTCGCCGCTCGGAGCGGCTATCCCCGAGGGCGGCACGAAGCCGGGATAGGCCAGCACCGAGAAGCGCACCCAGTCGGTTTGCCGCCGATATCCCAGCGCCTCGGCGGCGAAGGCCGGGTGGCGCCGGTGGTCGAGAACAACACGCAATCGACATCGAGCTGCTCGTATTCCCGGAAAGATTTCGGGAAAATGCGTCAAGCTCGGCAATGTTGCGAGGATCGACATAGGGCGTTGTCTGGGCCACCGCCAGACGCACGGAATCTGGCCTGCGGCGGCTCGCCCGGGGCGCTGCCGCGGAGGTGGCTGAGGGCTGTTGTATAGGCAGGGCGAGGTGCCCAGCCGGCCCTGATTCGTCAACTCGGATCGAGGCCCCTATTTCGGGCTCGGGATCCTAGGCCAGCGACTGGATCGACGCGGTCGCGAGGATCATTGCGAAGAGGACGAGGCAGGCGGCGGCGATGCGACGCACGACGATCGGCTTCACCTCGAAACGCCCCGTCCGCCGCATCAGGCTGCCGAAGGCGATCCAGCCATTGGCGGCGAGCAGCACCAACCCGGCAAACAGCGCAAGCCAGGGCAGCAGGTCAAACACGCCGCCGTGCGGCATGATGACGAGCGCGATGATCAGCGCCTTGGGGTTCAAAACGGTGGTGACGAAAACCTGCCGGATGGAAATTTCCGCGGCTTCCTTCTCCTGCTTTTCCGACACCCACAGGCGATATCCCAGGTAAAGCACCCAGACACCCGCGGCGAGCCTGGCCCATACGGACGCCTGGGGATAGGCATCGAAGAACGGTGCGGCGAGCGTTGCGACCGGCACGATCACAAGCAGATAACCACCGAGTTCCCCGCCGATCAGCGGCAAGGCCCTGAGCCAGCCGCGCGCATATCCGCCAAGCGCCATCAGCGTATTGGTCGGTCCCGGCGTGCACAGAAGCAGGAGGATGGCGAGGGTGAATTCCGTGGGGGTCATTGAACTGCCTGTCGAAGTGGCCGGCATTGTCCGGCCCCTTCCCGTCTATCAGCATTTTCAGCACGCCGATTGACGCCCGTCAAATCAGCTTAGCTTATCGGCGGCGGCCTGCGGGCCACGAACCAGCCGAAATATTTGTGGATCGCCGGCGCGACGACAAATACGATCGACAGAACCATGATCGGCGCAATCAGGATCGTTCGATGCCAGACCGCCCAGCCCTCGGTGAGCGGCGTAAGAATATAGAGAAGGGTCGTGATCAATGGATAAACAGCTAGGATCATCACCAGCGAGAGACGCGCCTTCGAAGGATTGATGCGGGCGGGCGTGGGCTGCATTCGGGCCTCCTGGGCGTTACTTCTGCTATCGGAATCAAGGGCGAAAGCCGCTGTGGTCATTACGACCTCCATAGAAACGATCCGTTTCGATATAGGCATATAACGAAACGGATCGTTTCGTTCAAGGAGGATTCGTGTTATGCCAATTGAAAATTTGCTTTGGAGATATTCATGACGCCGAAAAAGGCTGCGGAGGCCCGCCGCACATCGATCGGCGCACAACGCAATCCCGCCAGCCAGGACGCCATTCTACAAGCTGCGGAGGAGGTCCTCGTCGAGAACGGACTGGGGTCGTTTTCTATCGAGGCCGTCGCCAGGCGAGCCCATGCGGGCAAGCCGACGATCTATCGATGGTGGCCCACGCGCGCCATCCTGCTTCTGGATGTCTACCATCGCCAGAAATACGTCGATATCGCACCGGATACGGGCGCGATCGAGACCGATATTTTCCAGCTCCTCAGCGGCCTACTCGAGTTTTGGAACACCGGTCACGGGGGTGCCGTTTTCCGCTCCGTCATCGCCGAAGCCCAGACCGACCCGGCGGCCAGCAAGGCGATCGCCGCTTATATGGCCGACCGGTACCAGCAGGGGGCGAGATCTTCCGCCGGGCAAAGATCCGGGGCGAAGTGGCCGACTGGGTCGTGCCGGAGCTCGCCATGGAGATCATAACGAGCTTTGCGTGGAAACGGCTGCTCACCAGCCGGTTGGACATCGCGCCGGAGGAGCTGCGCCTTGTGGTTCGGCAACTCGTCCATGGCCTCAAGGCCTCGTAGGTTTATGGAACGGCGGCGTTGCGGCCAGCGGCCTCAGTTAGCAGCCCCCGAACGACGACCGCATTGTCAATAATGCGGCGGCTTGCTGATAGAAGGCGCTTCCAGCGAGGATTCCTCCAGTGACAGAAACCGCTCGGTCAGCCGGTCGAGTTTGGCGCGCGTCTGCTCCACGATCTTCCATTGCTCGGCGAGTGATCGGACAATTCCTCGATAACCTTGGCCTGATAGGCAGCAAGCTCCTCGAGCCTGACCAGTCTTTCCTCGTCACTCACTTTGTCACTCACCTGCGGTTTCCTTCACGGCCTTCCAGGCCCGCACCTTGTCCGGCATGCCGTCATGGTCTCCCAGCGGGCGCGCGGGCGCATCATCCCACCAATCCGAACGGATCGCCTTCAGCTCGAGATTCTTCGGATAAAATAGCCGATTATCATCCTTGTTCGCCTCCCCGATCACCAGCAAGCGGACTTCCGCATCCGTATTGTTGATGAAGGTATGCGCAATTCCCGTGCCAGCCGGGAAGCCGACCGAGTCGCCCGGTTTCAGCGGATGGATCTCGCCATCCAGCCAGACTTGCGGATTGCCTTCGATCACGTAGACGAATTCTTCCTCCAGTTCCTCCGCGTGCGGGAAGGAGGTGCGGCGGCCGGGCGGCAGGCGATGATGATGAATGCCGAGCCGCGTGAGGCCGAACTGCCTGGCGAGCGCCGCGCCGAAACCCATCACTCGTCATCACCGCGATAGTGTTTTTCCTCGGGCTTTTCCACCTCGGTCCAGTGGAGGATATGGGAAGGGCGGTCCCCGTGACGGGTCGGATCGGTCATGTCGCGTCTCCTCTTGGAGCCTGCCACATTAACCGACCGGAACCGCCCGGTCCACGCTTGAGGCCGAAGATCAGGCGCGCAAGCGCGGCCGCTCGGTTCGGGTCTCGCGCACAACAGCCCTTGTCTTGAAGCGGCCAAGCAACGATGCCAGCCTGCTACTGATGCCGACGAGGCTCTGGGTCGAGGCATTGGTCTCTTCCATCAGCGCGGCGTTCTGCTGGGTGATCTGGTCCATACTGCGAATGGCCGAATTGATTTCCTCGATGCCGGAAGCCTGTTCCTGCGCCGAGCGGGCGATCGAACCGATATGGTCGTCGATCGACTTGACGCGATCACCGATGCCGACCAGGGCCTGTCCCGTCTTGTTGACGAGTTCGACGCCACGGTGGACGTCCGTCGAAGATTGGTCGATCAGTTCCTTGATCTCCTTGGCAGCCGCGGCGGAGCGTTGCGCCAGCTCGCGGACTTCCTGCGCGACGACGGCGAAACCCTTGCCCTGTTCGCCGGCGCGGGCCGCTTCCACGCCCGCATTCAGCGCCAGAAGATTGGTCTGGAAGGCGATCTCGTCGATGGCGCCGATGATCTGGGTCATCTTCTGGGAGGACTGCTCGATATCGCCCATAGCGGCGATCGCCTCCTCTACCACCTTGCCGGAGCGGACCGTCTCGGAAGCGGATTCGCGCACGATCACCTGCACTTCGCGGGTCCGCTGAGCGGCCTGACCGGAAATCGTGGTGATCTCTTCGAGAGCTGCAGCCGTCTGTTCGAGTGCGGATGCCTGCTGTTCGGTGCGCTTGGCCATGTTTTCGGCGGCCGACGAAATGCCGCCCGCTTCGGTCCGCACCTGATCCACGGAGAGGCTGATCTCGCGCATCGCCGCATCGAGTTCGGCAACGGAGGAATTGTAGTTCTGCTGCAGCTTGGCGAAATTCTGCGCCAGTTCCTGCGAGAGCTCAGACGTCAGATCGCCATCGGAAAGGTTCTTCAATGCGCCATCAAGCGCGCCAAGAGCCGCATCCTGTTCGGCCTTCGCCTTCTCGCGTTCGGCTTCGATCTTCTGCCGCTCGTCGCTCAGCACCTGAAGATAGACCGAGATGGCGTAGTCCATGTCCAGGAGCGAGGCTTTGACTACTGCCGAGAGGTGCTCGGAGAGGACCTTCGCCTTCTTGTCCTGGAAGAAGCCATTTATCTCCCGGGCCACCACGGCGCGGATGATGCCGTCGAGAACCAGCGCGTAACCGCCGATATACCAGCGCGGTTCGAGGCCGAGGCGGGCATGGGTGCGGCCGATCGTGGAAACCGCTTCAACATACTCGGCTTCATATTTGCCGGATGCGATGCCCTCCCAATGGGCCGCCTGCCGGCTCTTGGCATGGGCGATATGGGCATCGTTGGAGAAAAACTTGGCTGTTTGCGGATTGCTCTTCACCTTGCGGTAGAAAGCATCGAGCGCGCCGCCGATCACATCCTTGATGATCGGACGAATCTCGGCCAGAGACCGGCGCTGTTCCTGGCCGAGGCCAACAAATTCCAGGCGCTCGGCGAGATCGGCTTTATGGTTCTGGTCTTTCATGGAGATCTCCGGGATTGAAAGGTCCACGCGGCCATCCGGATATGAGATGCGTATGCGTGTATGGTCATTTCTAGGATTCAAGT
This sequence comes from Neorhizobium sp. EC2-8, assembly GCA_045291535.1. Taxonomy (GTDB): domain Bacteria; phylum Pseudomonadota; class Alphaproteobacteria; order Rhizobiales; family Rhizobiaceae; genus Neorhizobium. The sequence continues at coordinate 2,915,334 of CP147996.1, forward strand.
TTTAACGCGTTGTTAGCCATACCCCTAGTTTCTGAGTAGTCATAAGTTAGAGTTGCCTTGGGAAACTCGTCTCTCGAGGGCGTCGTCGAGAGACGTCCAGGGGCACGTCCTCCAGTCATCCGGGAACGGCAGCCGGGACGAGAGAGGACGACGGCTTCCCTGAACCAAAGCTTGCCATCCGGGCTTCGAGCCCTTAGCTCCTGTTCATCGATAAATCCAAGATTCCCGATGGCGCAGAAAACCTCCCTTTCCCGGCTGAAGCTCACCGATTTTCGCAATTATGCGGAAGCGGCGCTGTCGCTCGACGGGCGGCATGTGGTGCTGACCGGTGAAAACGGCGCGGGCAAGACCAATCTGCTCGAAGCCGTCTCCTTCCTGTCGCCCGGCCGCGGCCTGCGGCGCGCAGTGCTGTCCGACGTGACGCGCGTCGGTGCTGCCGGCGGTTTCACCATCTTTGCGGAAATCGACGGCATGGGCGGCGAGGTTTCGATCGGCACCGGCATCGAGCCGGGCGAGGGCGAAAGCGTTACCCGCAAGCTCAGGCTCAACAGCACGCCCGCCAAATCCACGGAGGAACTCTCCGATCACCTGAGCGTGCTGTGGCTGACGCCGGCCATGGACGGGCTTTTTACCGGCGCCTCCTCCGACCGGCGCCGTTTCCTCGATCGGCTCGTCCTGTCGCTCGATCCCGCCCATGGCCGGCGGGCGAGCGATTTCGAGCGCGCCATGCGAAGCCGAAACCGGCTGCTGTCGGAAGGGCGTTTCGATCCCTCCTGGCTGTCGGCCATCGAGGCGCAGATGGCTGGCCTCGGTATTGCCATGGCCGCCGCCCGGCAGGAAATGCTCGGGCTGCTGCGAACGCTGTCGGCCAGTTCCGGCGAGACGCCATTCCCGACACCGGTGCTGACCCTCGAAGGGTTCATGGACGGAGTGATGGACCGCCCGGCGGCCGATCTCGAGGAAGACTATCTCGACATGCTGCGCAACAGCCGCGGGCGCGATGCAGCCGCCGGCCGCACGCTCGATGGCCCCCATCGCTCCGACCTTTGGTGCGCCATCGCGAAAAGGACATGGATGCCGCGCGCTGCTCGACCGGCGAACAGAAGGCGCTGCTGATCGGCCTCGTACTTGCTCATGCAAGGCTTACCGCCGACATGACCGGTTTCGCACCGATCCTACTGCTCGACGAGATCGCCGCCCATCTCGACGAAGGAAGGCGGGCGGCCCTGTTCGATCTCGTTCACGGCCTCGGCGGCCAGTCGTTCATGACCGGCACCGACCGGAGCATGTTCTCCGCGCTGGCCGACCGGGCGCAGTTCTTTATCGTCGCCCATGGCGGGATCAGCGATTGAAATCCACCTTACGCGGCCCGGCAACCGGTGATACGATCCCACCATGGAACACCCGACCCCGGAAAAACTGAGCCAAGACGAGATCGAGCGCTACCGCCGGCACATCCTGCTGCCGGAAATCGGCGGTGCGGGGCAGCAGAAGATGAAGAACGCCCGTGTGCTGGTGATCGGCGCCGGCGGGCTCGGTGCGCCGATCCTCGAATATCTGGCTGCCGCCGGCATCGGCACGCTGGGCATCATCGACGACGACGTGGTCTCCTCTCCAACCTGCAGCGGCAGGTCATCCATGATACCGGCACGATCGGCGAATTGAAGACGAGGAGCGCCCGCGAGGCGATCGCCCGTCTCAACCCGCATGTGCGCGTCGTCGATTTCGAGGAACGCTTTTCCGCCGAATGGGCGGCGCGAAAACTCGCCCTGTTCGACCTGCTGATCGACGGTTCCGACAATTTCGATACGCGTTACGCGGCAGCTGACGCTGCGGAAAGCACCCGCATACCGCTGGTGACAGGCGCCGTCGGCCGGTTCGACGGGTCGGTGACGGTGATGAAACCCTATGAGACCGGGCCGGACGGCATCCTTTACCCCGGTTATCGGGATCTCTTTCCGGAAAAACCGCCCGCCGGACTGATCCCCTCCTGCGCCGAGACGGGCGTCGTCGGCGCTCTCACGGGCGTCATCGGCACGCTGATGGCGATGGAGGCAATCAAGGTCGTAACCGGCATCGGCGAGCCGCTGGTCGGGCGGCTGATGCTCTATGATTCGCTGTCGGCCCGCTTCGACACGATCAAATACAAGCGCCGCGCAGCCAAGGCTGCCGCCGAGTGAGCGAGGTGCCAGTGATCGAGCCCGTGACCGAGATCGCTCGCATCGGCGAGGATTTCGGACGCTGGGATGAGTTGCTGGCACTCATCCTCTCCTCCTTCGCCTATATGGACAACATAATCGATCCGCCCTCCTCCGCGCATCGCCTGACGCTTGCCTCGCTTGCCCGGAAGGCCCGCGACGAAATAGCGTTTGCGGCGATCGAAAACGGCAGGATTACCGGCTGCGTATTCTTGAGGACGGAGCCTGACTTCCTTTATATCGGTAAGCTTGCGATTGCCCCGGCCGACCAGGGCAAGGGCATCGGCCGCCGGCTGCTCGCAGTCGCGGAAGAGATCGCCAGGGAAAAGGCCTGCCCGCGCTACGGCTCGAAACCCGCATCGAACTCACCGACAATCACGCGACCTTCGCAAGATGGGGCTTTGCCAGGACGGCGGAAAATTCCCATCCGGGCTTTACCCGCACCACCTCGATCGAAATGCAGAAACGGCTGGCGTAAGATCAGTTGCGGCCCGGCAGAACGCGGTTCGGCGGGCGGTGGCCGTCGAAGAAGGTGCGGATGTTGATGATCACCTTATCGCCCATGTCGATCCGGCCCTCGATCGTCGCCGAGCCCATATGCGGCAGCAGCACGACCCGGCCCTGATGGGCGAGCTTGACGAGTTTCGGGTTCACCGCCGGTTCGTTCTGGTAGACGTCGAGGCCGGCGCCGGCGATCTTGTTGTCGCGCAAAAGCTGGATCATCGCCGCCTCGTCGATGATGTCGCCGCGAGCGGTGTTGACGATGATCGAGCCGGGCTGCATCAGCGCCAGGCGCCGCGCCGACAGGAGATGGAACGTCGCCGGCGTCGAGGGACAATTGACCGAGACAATATCGACGCGGGCGAGCATCTGGTCGAGGCTATCCCAATAGGTCGCCTCGAGCTCCTCTTCCGTTGCCGGGCTGACGCGCTTGCGGTTGTGGTAGTGGATCGACAGGCCGAAAGCCTTGGCGCGGCGGGCGAGCGCGGTGCCGATGCGGCCCATGCCGACGATGCCTATACGCTTGCCCCAGATCCGCCGGCCGAGCATCCAGGTCGGGCTCCAGCCGCTCCATTCGCCCGGTTTGTCGGTGAGGATGCGAGAACCCTCCGCCAGCCGCCGGTTGACGGCGAGGATCAGCGCCACCGTCATGTCGGCCGTGTCCTCGGTCAGCACGTTCGGCGTGTTGGTGACGGTAATGCCCTTCCTCGCGGCGGCATCGACATCGATATGGTCGAAGCCGTTGGAAAAGCTGGCGATCAGCTTCAGCTGCGGCCCTGCCGCCTCGATCAGTGCCTCGTCGATCCGGTCAGTCACGGTCGGCACCAGCACATCGGCCGAGGCCATCGCCGCCGCCAGCTCATCGCGTGAACGGGGCGCGTCGTCGATGTTGAGCTCCGCTTCGAACAGTTCGCGCATGCGGGTTTCCACCGCATCCGGCAGCTTGCGGGTGATATAGACCTTGGGTTTCTTTTTCGCCGTCATGAAACTCTCTGCCTGACGCCTTGAAGCACGAACCCTGAATGGGTTCAGGGTTCGTGCTTCAAGCTTTTGTTCGACGCGTGCCGTTATCCCGAAACCGGTACCCACTTCCTGGCGACATGCTTTAGGAGGTCCTTAACCAAGTCGCGCGATATTCGTTCTCATCCAGGGCGTTTTCTACCAGACCCGTCAGCGAAGACAAACAAAACCTCGCGAGGTTTCCGAAAGCCCGAGATCGCTCAGCCGGAACCAAACACATGCGTCGCGCCATTCTTTCCTCCTTCATCGCTCTTTCCTTCGGGCTTGTCGCCTCCCTGTCCGCATCCGTCCCGAGTTACGCTCAGGGTGCAGCCAAGGGTCCGAGCGGCCTACCGCTACCGCGTTTCGTCAGCCTGAAGTCGCGGAAGGTCAATATCCGCATCGGCCCGAGCACCGACTATGCGGTGTCCTGGATGTACATGAAGTCGGGCACGCCGATGGAAATCATCCAGGAATACGAAAACTGGCGGCGGGTTCGCGATGCCGAGGGCACCGAAGGCTGGGTGAACCAGGCTCTCCTTTCCGGCGAGCGAACCGCCCTCGCCGCCCCATGGATGCGCGGCAAGGGCAAGGATATCTACGTCAACATGCGCCGCGACCCGCAGACGACGGCTGCCATCCTCGCCAAGCTGGAGCCGGGCGTGGTACTGCAGATCAAGGAATGCAATGGCGACTGGTGCCGGGCGGAAGCCAGCGGCGCCGAGGGCTGGATCGCCCAGGCGGAAATCTGGGGCGCCTATCCCGGTGAAGCCTTCAAGTAAGGCCTCACCGGAAATCATAGGGCGAGGCTTTACATCAGGCCTTCGCGCTTCGCAGCTTCGGTGAGCGAGGCCATCGGGCGCGGGCCGATCTGCTGGATGGTGATCGCCGCGGCCAGGCAGCCGAGCTTGCCGCAATCCTCGAGCGAGCGGTCATTCGTGTAACCGAACAAGAAGCCGGCCGCAAAGAGATCGCCGGCGCCGGTCGTATCGACCAGTTCCCTGATCGGATAGGCCTCGATCTTCACGCGCTCGTTGCCGCGAACGATGATCGCGCCTTCTTCGCTCAGCGTCACCGCCGCCAGCTTGCAGTCCTGCGAAATCTTCGTCAGCGCCAGCTCGAAATCCTCGGTCTCGTAGAGCGACAGCGCTTCCTGCTTGTTGGCGAACACGATATCGACCGTGCCGGAGCGCATCAGGTCGAGGAATTCGGCGCGGTAACGGCCGACGCAGAACGGGTCAGACAGCGTCATCGACACTTCGCGGCCGTGAGCATGGGCGATGCGGGCCGATTCGCGGATCGCTTCCTTGGCGCGCGGCGGATCCCAGAGGTAACCTTCGAAATAGGTGACCTTGGCTTCGGCGACGACGTCCTCTTCGACATGTTCCGGGCCGAGATCGACGCAGGCGCCGAGATAGGTGTTCATCGAACGCTCGCCATCCGGCGTGACGAAGATCATCGAACGGGCGGTCGGCGGATTGTTACCTTCCGGCCTGGTCTGGTAATGCACGCCCTGGGCACGGATATCGTGCTGGAAGATCTTGCCGAGTGGTCTTCCGCGACCTTGCCGAAATAGGCTGCCTTGCCGCCGAAACCGGCAATGCCGGCCGCCGTGTTGCCCGCCGAACCGCCGGACGCTTCCACGGCGGGACCCATCTTCGAATAAAGAAGTTCGGCACGCTCTGTATCGATCAGGTTCATCGCGCCCTTGGTGATCGCGTTGTCGCTCAGGAAATTGTCGTCGCAGCGGGCGAGAATATCCACGATGGCATTGCCGATGGTGAGCACGTCGAACTTGGGCATCCGGTCTTGGTCCTCTTGGGAAATAATTTGTCGCGCAAACCGGTATTCGGGTTTTGCGGCGATTGGAAGGAAAATAACCGCGATGCCGGCGATCCAGGGCGTTTTGCCCCGCCGTCAACGATCGGCCGTCACCCTGCTGTCACGATCACAGGTTATACATTCGACGATCCGGTTGTGTTGCCGACCACGGATGAACTGGCGGCCGACCACCGGATGTCCTGGACGAGACCAGGAGGAAAGCGGGGAATTGCCCCGCTTTTTGTTGGCGCCTGCCGCCACGCCTCCCTTTCGAACAACTCCCCTGCATGAAACGCATTTGTCGCAAGCCGCGACATGCGTTAGACGCATAAAAACATCTCCACAGAAGGCCTGCCCCTTGTCCTCCGTGTTCCTGAACGTCGTGCCCCTCTTCATCCTGATCCTGATCGGCTGGACGGCTGCGAAGACCGGATTGTTGAAGGAGGAGACGGGGGATGCGCTCGGCGAATTCGTCTTCAAGATCGCCGTGCCGATGCTGATCTTCAGGACGCTGGCGGATGCGCATTTCGAGGGCGCCTCGCCATTCCGGCTGTGGACCGTCTATTTCCTCGGTGTCGCCATCACCTGGACGGTCGGCCATATCCTGACCACCCGCGTTTTCGGGCGGGATGCGAAGGTTGGCGTAATCGCCGGCATGTCAGGCGCTTTCGCCAACAATGTCTTCATCGGCCTGCCGCTGGTCGCGCATGTGGTCGGCAAGGATGGGCTGGTGGCGATCTCCATCCTGCTTGCCATCCACCTGCCTTTGATGATGGTGGTCGGCACGATCCTGATGGAGGGTGCGACCGCCAAGGTCGATGGCGGCGAAAAGCGCGGTGTTGTGGACGTCGTGAAACAGGTGGGATCCAACCTGGCCCGCAACCCGCTGGTCATGGCGCTGATCGTCGGCGTCGCCTTCAATTTCTTCGACCTGCACCTGCCGGCCGCGATCGCCATCGTCGTCGATCAGTTTTCCGCTGCCGCCAGCCCAGTCGCCCTGTTGTCGATCGGCATGGCGCTGACGCGATACCCGATCCGTGGCGATATCGGCCTTTCGGGAACCGCAGCGATGCTCAAACTGATGCTGATGCCGGCAACCGTCTTCCTGATGAGCCATTTGTTTGCGCTGCCCAAGGACTGGACTGCGGCGCTGGTGCTGACCGCTTCGGTGCCGACCGGCATCAATGCCTGGCTGATCGCCCAGCGATTCCGCTCCGGCCACAGCCTCGCGGCATCGGTGATCAGCATGACCACCGCGTTCGGCGTCGTCACGGTCGGCTTCTGGGCTTGGCTGCTCGGCTGAACCGATCGCATCCGAGAACCAAATGCTGAAAACAAAAATGCCCGACTGATGCCGGGCATTTTTGTTTGGAATTCTTGAACTGCAATCAGTTCGTAGCAGGCGCCGGGGCCGCTGCATTCGGATCCGGAAGCGCAACCGGCGAATCAGCCAGCGTGCGCAGGTAAGCGATCAGGTTGGCGCGTTCACCGTCGTTCTTCAGACCGGCAAAGCCCATCGCCGTACCCTTCACGAAAGCCTTCGGGGCGGTCAGGAAGTGGTTGAGGTTGTCAAAGGTCCAGTGCTCTGCGCCGGCCTTCGAGAAGTCCTTCATGCCAGCCGAATAGGAGAAGCCTTCATGCCCGGCGACCGGACGATCGACGATGCCCCACAGATCGGGGCCGACCTTGTTCGGTCCGCCCTTCTCCCCGGAATGACAGCTCTGACACTTCTTAAACACGGCCTCGCCGGCCTTGGCGTCGGCCTTCACCAGGAGCTGCGCGATCGGAACGGCAGCGGCAGCGGCAGCGGGTGCTGCGGCTTCACCGGCTGCGGGCTCTTCGGCGGCGACGATCGCAAAACCTGCCTTCTCGGGGACCTCCGAGTGGAAAATGCCTTCCGAGGCAATGGACACCGACATCATGACGAAAACAGTAGCAAGCAAGGCGCCTGCCGCCATGTTGACATAGGGGTTCATCCGCAAATGCTCCTTCGCAACCGCCCCATGAGAAAGCGGACCATCTTGAAATCGCGCGGAACCTATGTCTTTTGCATGGTTGTTGCAACACGATTATCGTCCCGCGCGTGAGACTTTTTGACACTGTTTACGCGGGAATAGAAGGGTCTTTCCATGAAGAATTCGGCTTTTGACCGGACGCTGGTGTTGATCCCGGCACGAATGGCCTCCACGCGCCTGCCGGGAAAACCTCTGGCTGATATTGGCGGCCTGCCGATGATCGTCCAGGTAGCAAAGCGGGCCGAGGAAGCGGAAGCCGGGCGAATCATCGTCGCCGTCGATCATCAGGACGTCTACGACGCCGTCGCCGCCGCGGGCTTTGACGTAGTGATGACCCGGCAGGACCATCAATCCGGCTCCGACCGTATTTTCGAGGCCGTGCAGAAGGCCGACCCGGACGCGAAAATGGACTTCGTCATCAACGTTCAGGGCGACCTGCCGACCATCGAGCCGGAAGCGGTGCGCGCTTCGCTACGCCCGCTGGACAATCCCTCGACCGACATCGCAACCCTTACCGTCGAGATCACCGATGAGCACGAGAAGACCAATCCGAACGTGGTGAAGATCGTCGGTTCGCCGCTTTCCGCGACGCGGCTGAAGGCGCTTTATTTTACCCGCGCGACGGCGCCTTACGGCAACGGCCCGCTCTATCACCATATCGGGCTTTATGCCTATCGCCGTGCGGCGCTCGAAAAATTCGTGTCACTCGGGCCGTCCGTGCTCGAAAAGCGCGAATCGCTCGAACAGCTGCGGGCGCTCGAAGCCGGGATGCGCATCGATGCCGAGATCGTTGACTCGGTTCCATTAGGCGTCGATACTCCCGCCGACCTTGAAAAGGCCCGCGCGATCCTTTCCAGCCGCTTGGCCGCCCGTGTCTCCTCGTAATGGATAACCCCATGAACGCACTTACCAATCGCATCGCCTTCCAGGGCGATTTCGGCGCCAATTCCGACATGGCCTGCCGCGACATGTTCCCGACCATGGAACCGCTTCCCTGCCCGACTTTCGAGGATGCCTTCCAGGCGCTTGAAAACGGCGATGCGGACCTGGCGATGATCCCGATCGAGAACACGATCGCCGGCCGGGTCGCCGATATCCATCATCTTCTGCCGGAATCGCGGCTGCACATCATCGGCGAATATTTCATGCCGATCCGCTTCCAGCTGATGGTACTGCCCGGGGTGACGCGCGAAGAGATCCGCACCGTCCACAGCCATATCCACGCGCTCGGCCAGTGCCGCAAGATCATCCGCTCCAACGGCTGGAAGGCCGTCGTCGCCGGCGACACGGCCGGCTCCGCCAAGATGGTGGCCGAAAAGGGCGACCGCACCATGGCTGCTCTCGCGCCGCGGCTTGCTGCCGATCTCTACGGTCTTGAGATCCTTGCCGAGAATGTCGAGGACCGGGACGACAACGTCACCCGCTTCGTAGTGCTCTCCCGCGACGAAAAATGGGTGCAGCGGAACAATCCCGACGAAGTGCTGGTCACCACCTTCGTCTTCAACGTCCGCAACATTCCGGCCGCGCTCTACAAGGCGATGGGCGGTTTTGCGACCAACGGCATCAACATGACCAAGCTCGAAAGCTACCACTCGGCGGCAAGTTCGTGGCCACCCAGTTCTACGCGGATATCGAAGGCCATCCAGACGACGCGCCGGTGCGCCGGGCGCTGGAAGAGCTGCGTTTCTTCTCGGAGAAGGTCAGGGTTCTCGGTACGTATAAGGGCCACCCGATGCGAGGCGCTCTGCAGAAGGGGTAAGAGGCGCTGGGCCTAGCGTCGGACAAGATCCACACATACACGGCCTTCGAGATACGCTCGACCTGGATTTTAAATCCAGGCTGAGCGTGTGACGCGAGAAAAGGCATGGAGCATGCCGATGTCATCTCTCCAGGTCCATTTCGTGAGCGCGGCGACTATTCCTCTCGAAACGCCCGTTTGATCTGATCGGCGAGCGGTTTCGCCAGGTAGGAAAGCGCTGTGCGTTGGCCGGTCTGTATGAAAGCTTCCGCGGGCATGCCCGGAACAAGAAGAAGTCCATCAAGCCGGGCCAACTCTTCACGCGAGACTGCCAGCCGAACCAGATAATACGAAAATCCCGTGCGAGTATCTTCCGTAAGATCCGCCGCAACGCGGGCGACGGTGCCATTGAGCTCCGGCGTCGTCCGCTGATTGAAGGCCGACATCCTGATGACCGCCATCTGTCCAACGCTGACCTGATCGATATCCTGCGGAAGGATCCGCGCTTCGAGGGCAAGTTTGTCGCGGTCCGGCACGATGGACATGATCACGTCCGCGGGCGATATCACGCCTCCGACGGTATGCACCGCCAGTTCATGCACCGTCCCCGCCTGGGGTGCCAGAATTTCGATGCGTTTCAGCTGATCTTCGGCGGCAATCTTGCGCTCGATGAATTCGCCGATCTGGCCTTGTACCTCGCGGAGTTCCCGGCCGACCTCGGTCTTCAGGTCCTGGTCGATCTGGGCGATCTGCAGCTTCGTTTCGGAAATTCGACCCGCCGCCTGTGCCTGGAAGGCTATCTTTTCTCCGCGCTCTCCGGCGAATGTCGCCGCCTGGGTCTCCAGCCCGTTCAACCGCTGCACGGATACGACACCCTTCTCGTGCAATCCCCGCAGAGAAGCAATTTCGATTTCGAGCACCTTGAGGCCGCGGTCGTATGCGGTTTCCTGCGCCCTCAGACCTTCGATTTCGTGGTCGAACTGGGCGATCCGTTCCAGCAACTGTGATTTGTTGCCCTGCCGCGAGCTTCGCCTGAACTCGAACAGCCTCCGTTCGCTCTTCAGGATGGATGCGACGTCGGCGTTGCCGCCCCGCTCAAGCAGCGAGCCGGGAAACAGGATTTCAGCGAGATCGTCTCGCTCCGCTTCCAACCTTGCGAGACGGGCATTCAGCTCGTCGAGCCGTCTCGTGACGATACCAAGATTGGCGCGTGTCTGGGTGGCATCCAGCCGCATCAACACGTCACCGGCCCTCACCTGCTGGCCCTCTCGCACCAGGATTTCACCGACCACCCCACCTGTCGGGTGCTGCACGCGTTTGAGGTAGGAATCGACGACGAAGTGTCCCGAGGCAACGACTGCCCCGGCCAAATTGGTCGTGGAAGCCCAGGCACCGGCACCCAGAATGAAGGTCAGTCCGATGGCCGCTCCTGCAACGAGGTGACGACGGATCGAACGGGAGACCGGATCGTTCCTAGTGTTTGACATCGGCGTCGCCCTTTTCTTCCGTTTCCGATCTCTCTTCTGTCGCGTCCGCGACCACCCTCAAGGGCGCTATCGTGCGTCCGCTCACCTGAAACGGTCGCGGCTCCGGAGTGGTCGCTGCGGAGCGGGCTGTCGTCTTCAGGACACGGGCCAGGATTTCGTCTCTCGGGCCAAATGCTGCCATCCGCCCGCCATCGACCATCAGGATGAAATCGACTGCGCCGATGGCGCTCGGTCGATGTGCGATGACGATGGCGATCCCTTTTCGAGCGCGGATACCCGCGATTGCCCTGACGACCGCGGCCTCGCCCTCCGCGTCCAGATTGGCATTCGGCTCATCCAGAACGACAAGAAAAGGATCACCATAGAGCGCGCGGGCAAGGCCGATTCGCTGACGCTGACCGGCGGACAAGAGCGAGCCGTTTTCGCCGATCTCGGTCTCGTAGCCCTTTTCGAACCGGAGGATCAGTTCGTGAGCCTCCGCCGCCTTGGCCGCATTGACGATTGCTTCCGGATCCGCATCAGGGTCGAACCGCGCGATATTTTCGCCGATCGTTCCTTCGAACAGTTCGACGCCCTGCGGGAGGTACCCCAGATGCTTTCCGAGAGCCTCGCGGTCCCATTGGTCGAGGCTGGCCCCATCGAGCCGCACCTTGCCGCCCACCGGTGACCAGGCGCCGACGAGAACGCGGCTCAGCGTCGATTTGCCCGAGCCGCTCGGACCTATGACCCCGACAGCGCTTCCCGCCGGTGCGGAGAAGTTCACGCCCATGATTGTCGGCATCTTCGTGGGACCCGGAGGAACAATCGTCAGGTTTTCGACGGCAAGCTTTTCACGGGGCGCGGGAAGAGCCATCGAGACCGGCGTCTCCGGCATCATCGCCAACAGGCCGCCCAATCGCTCCCAGCTTTGACGCGCCATCAGGAACGGTTTCCAGCTTCCTATGGCGAGATCCACGGGCGCCAGTGCCCGCCCCATCATGATTGAGCTTGCGATCATGACGCCGGCCGTCACCTGCTGCTCGATGACGAGCCATGCCCCGACGCCAAGGATCGCCGACTGGAGGATAAGCCGGAGCGAGCGCGAGACCGCGCCAAACTGACCGGCCGCATCACCGGCCCGGCGGTTCGATGCGAGATAGGCCAGATTGACCCCGCGCCAGCGCGTCGAAAGCCGCTGCTGAAGCCCGAGCGCGCGCACGACCTCGGCGTTCCGTCGCCCTGCTTCCAGGGCAGCGCTCCTCACCATCCCGTGTTTCGTCGCGTCGCGTGTGGGTCCGCGCGCGAGAAGATCCGTCAACGCCGTCATCGCGACCAGCGTGATTGCCCCCACCGATGCCGTGATGCCGATCCAGAAATGAAAAGCGAAGCAGATGCCCAGGTATAGCGGAATCCAGGGCAGGTCGAAAAACGCCGTTGGCCCCTGGCTCGAAAGAAAACCGCGAACATTGTCCAGATCCCGAAGGGGCTGCAGCCCGTCTCCGGGCATTTTGGTTTCGAGCGGAAGCCGCAGCACGGCCTCGTGTACCCGACCGGATAGCTGGTCATCGAAGCTTTCGCCGACCCGCAACAGAACGCGCGATCGAACAATTTCGAGTGCCGCCTGCACTCCATAGAGGCCGAGCGCGAGCACGCTCAACCCGACCAGGGTTGGAATGCTGCGGCTGGCGAGAACACGGTCGTAGACCTGCAGCATGAACAAGGGCGAGGTCAGCGCCAACAGATTTACGACGGCGCTGATCACGGCGAGGCCGGTGAGGGCCACTCTGGCCGTCGGGACAACCGCCGCAGCACGAAGCTGCGACGGTGTCTTGGGGTGTGTGGAGACCGCCAATTTCGTTCCTGTCAGAATACGAAATTGCCGGAGGTCAGCGCAGACTTGGAAACGCTTTCGAGCGTGATCGTGCCGAGCGAGCCAAGATTGATAACCGTATCGGCACCAACCTGCGACGAAGCCGCCAGGACTTCGGCATAGGTATCGAATGACGTGCTCGCGAGGCCCGAGAGATCGATGAAGTCGCCAGTGGCGCCGGCCACGAAGCCGGAAACGCTGTCGTTCCCGATCGAAGAGGCAAGCGAACCGGCGATATCCCGATCGAAGACGAACGTATCGCGTCCGGCGCCGCCGTTGAGATCGTCGTTTCCGTCAAAGCTATAGAGACGATCGGCCGCGCTCGTTCCGTTCTGAACCGTTCCGACGTCGCCCAGGTAGTCGTAGAGACCGTCAAAGGACTGACCGAAGAATGTGCCGCCGGTGAGGTTGCCGCCATGCGAAAGGGTGTAGATCGCCTGGTTGAAAGCCGCCGTTGGCGCCGCGCCGCCAAGGTCGATCGACAGATCGGTGTCGGTCAGTGCGAAGCCTGCCGAGGCCGAACCGGTGAGACCGTATCCGAAGTTCAGCGAGTTCACGGTACCCGTAAAGCTGCCTCCGGTCGAATAGGTGAAGCTGCCGTTGAGAATCACTCCAGAATCATCGGGAAACCCCACATTGCCGGCGCTCCATTGCGAATGAGGATTGGACGTCGGGCTGAAAGCGCCGTTGTCATTGTAACCAAAGTCGGAACTCCACGTGAAGAGATAGCCCGCGAGGTCAGTGCTAAACGCTGTGAGGTTGATTGTTGCAGCCATGATATTTGCTCCTTGGTTGCTGTGTGTCCGTCTCTTGACGAACCTCTTTTCCACATGGCGTGGAATCTCTTGAACTCGCTAAGCTGACCCGTTCGTCCGCAGCGACTTTAGAACTTGAAGTTGAGGGACGCCGTCATCGTTCGCCCCGGTGCGGGAAACGAAGCTGTGCCGAGCGACGGGACGTAGGCCTTGTCGGTAACGTTGTTCACCGCGAACCGAAGCTTGACGCTCTCGGTGAAGGCGTAGGAGCCGTAGATATCGAGCAGCGTGTAGTCCTCGGTCAGGTAATTTCCGACGAGCTGCCCATAGGCCGGTTCCGATCCGCCGACATGCGTGAGGCGCCCGCCCAGCACGAGCTTCTGCTCGAAAAGTCGAACACCGGCATCGATCGTGAACTTGGTCTTGGGTGGAACGAACATCACCGCCGGGGTTGCAGGATAGGTTCCGCCCCGGTCCAGGAACCGGTATCTATGCCCTGATAGGTGTAGGTCTCGGCGAAATCGGTATCGAGCCAGGTGAACGAACCGCCGATGTAATATCCGCCGGCATCATAGTTCGCTTCGACCTCGACGCCTTTCATGTGCGTCGTGCCGTCGAGGTTGACGTAGGTGTCGTACAGCCGGCCAGCCCGTTCGTTGAAGATCGTGCCCATCGAAATGTAGTCCTTGATGTTCCGGTAGAACAACACGGTCTTCATCCGGAAACTGTCGTCAGCTGAAAAGACGGCATCCTGAGTGATGTTTGCGCCGATCTCGAACGTGTCGGCGCTTTCCGGTCTGAGCGACGGGTTCGGCGCGTTTTCAAGCGGCGCCACAAGCGGGTGGCCACCCGAAATCAGTGCCTCGGTGATCGCCGGCGGGCGGTAGGTGCGGGCGTATTTCACGAACGGCTGCAGCCATTCGTACGGCTTCACGGCGATTGTGGCTGACGGAAGCCAGGCACCTCCGGACATATCAACATCGACCGGATATTGCGGATAGGTATCGACGATCGTCTGGGACGGTGGAATTTGCCACTGGAAACACGAACCGCGGCGCCACACGAGGCAGTTCACACCGGGCGTGCCAACAATTGTCTGCTTCCAGCCGTGGACGACCGTGGAGCCCGTCAGGCGGTAGTAGTCGTAACGCAATCCGCCCGTGACGGTGAGCCAGTCGTCATGTTCCAGGGTCGCGTTGCCGAAGCCACTGATCGTGTCGCGTCGGCCGGAGGGATTGGCGCCTTTGAAGCCGTATGCTCCATCATAACCGTTGCCATCGAGAAGAACCGGGGTTTTGGTCTCGCCGTTATCCCTGAACCCTTCGAAACCATAGTTCAGCGAAAGCAGGCCAACCGACGTATCGATCTGGCTGGTGTTCTCGAGACTCGCGCCAAAACTCTCCATGCCGTAGCTCAGAGGGAGAGGCCCGGCGGCATAGCCCCGCTGCTCGTCGTTCTTCAGGTTATTGTACCAAAGGCGCCCTTTCAGATTGATCAGATCGGAATCCGGGTCCCAGGTAAAAGAAGACGTGACGGTATTGTTGACGATGGTCTGATCGTCGGAGCGCAAGACATCGTCTACGCCATAACTGCCCTGTTGCGAATCCGCATCGTTGCGCATCCAGCCCAGGTCAAAACTGAAATCATCCGAAAGATTGCCCTCTGCTTTCAGCAGCGTTGTCGTCGATTCCATTCCGGAAAAGATCACCGCGTCGTTGCGAGCGGTCCCTCCGCCAAGTTGATCGAGCCGTGTGATCGTACCGTTCTTGCCGTATTCGTAGTCGCCGATATTCTTGTGGGCGACGCCGCCGAGGATCGAGAAATCGTCCGACAGTCGAACCGCGCCGACGACCGATCCGTTGAAATTATAGGCATTCGTTCCAGTCGTCGCATCGACCTCAGCGCCCCACCGGCGATCCGCCTGAATGATGTCACCCGCTTCGATCGTACGAAAATTGACCGAGCCCCCGAGCGCGCCGGCACCTCCGACACCGGAAACGCCGCCCTTCTCCACCTCGATTGTCCGAATGAATGCCGTATCGACGTAGACGCGCTGGCTTGAACCGTGGCTGGTTCGCTGGAAGCTCTGCCGTGCACCGTCGATGCTGGTCGCGACCCGGTTCTGGTCCTGCAAACCGCGGACACTGATACTGATGCCGGGATTTTGCGATTCCGATCTGTTTGTCAGGACCCCGGCAACATTGTCGAGCACGTCGTTGGCGTTACGCGCGGCAGAATTCTGGATAGCCTCCCGCGATACCACGCTGACACTGCCGGCCTCGTCATACACCCAATCGGGCGTGCCCTGATAACCGGCGCCGACGTTTGCGTTGCGCCCGGTCTTTCCCGTGATGACGATGGGGCGAAGGGTCGTTTGGTTGTCATCCGGACCGGCGCCGGCACTTCCCAGTATCGCCTGATCCGCGTCTCCGATTTCATAGGATATCCCGGTCCCGGCGAACATTCGTTCCAGGGCTACCTCCGCCAGGTAGTTTCCCTTGATAGGGTTCGTCCTGATGTTCAATCCCACGCCGGCGGGCAGGGTCACCTGGAGGCCGGACTGCCGGTTGAAGGCGCTGATGGCGCTCAATACCGAGAGTGACGGAATATCGTAGGGACGTACGTTTTGATCCCGCTGAACCGTCGGGGACGATCCGGCCGATTGCTGCGCGTGACCGATGCCCGCGGCCAACATCGTAATGAGCACCGCCGTGCCCGATAACATCGCCGCGGAGCGCAACCTCTGCGCCGAACTCAATACCCCACCGGTCATTCGCCCTGCCATTTCCAAAGACGCCCTCCATCCGGGGCGGTTCAGAAACTAGACAAATTGAGGAAGGATTTTTTCCGAAAATTTTTAGACAAAAGTGAAAAGGGGACCGCAGTGTTCTTACAAGCGCGTTATCAGCCTGATCGCCGGAGATATTTTCCGTATCTTTCCGCCATGAGCGCTAATCAGGGCCTGAAGGGCCTTTTCAGGATTTGAAAGGTCGTAGACGCCGCTAACACGCAGCGCCCCAAGCTCCGCGTCGGGGATCGTGATCCAGGCCGGATGATACCTCTGTATCTGGGCTACCACGTCACTAACAGTCGAATTCGCAACCAACAGTCGGCCGCCGCGCCAGGCTCCTATATCCTCCGTCGAAACCTGATTGACCGCCATTTTTCCCGTTTGACGATCGACGCTCAAAAGATCGCCCGGAGCAAGAACCCGGGTGATCGGAACGCCGTGCTCGGTCGTCGAAGCCCGGATAGATCCGCGTGCGAGACCGATATCGGTTTCGGACTTCCCAAGCCGGACGTCGAACGCAGTCCCCAACACCTCGACTTCGATGCCGGCTGCATCGACAACGAACGGTCGTGCTGGATCATGGGATACATCAAAAAAGCCTCCCCATCGAGAAGAGTGACCTCCCGGCGGCCAGCCGAGAAGTTCGTACTGATCGCCGATGAAGCTCCCAACTGAACGATGCTCCCGTCTTCGAGCGTGATCGACCGGATTTCGGCGGTGGTCGTCAGATAATCGGCCTGCCACCGGATCATCAGTCTCGGAGTGATGGCCAAGGCCGCGAAACAGAGGAAGCCGAAACGATCGCGCCGAGGAGAATTTTCCGCTTATTGCCCCGCCTGGATCTGCGTCCGGATGACGAGGACAACGGTGCAACGGTCACGCCGGGCGCCGACGCGGGAGGCGTACTTAGCCGCTCATAATGAAGAGGCGCCGCGCCAAGTACCTGCCACATATGGCGCGTTTCTTCCCACACCAGCCGATGTTCGGCAGATCGATCCAGCCATTCGTCCAGGCCGGCGAAGTCACAACAGTCCGGCGACTGAAGATCGACGAGCCACGTCGCGGCTTGTTCCCGGATCGTATCGATACTGTTTTCAGTCGGGACGGTCGTCATATTCATTTCACCTCGAAGGCCATATTTCTCATAACCGCTAGACAAATAGCTCGTGGGATTTTTCCAGCCGCGGGTTACGTGAGGCGCGCGCTGAGCCGTTTGGTCAGTTGAGCCATCGCCGTTGTCAAAATTCGGTGCACGGTGGTTATGGGCAGGTCCAGGCGACTGGAGATTTCCTGAAGCGTATGCCCGTCGAACCGGTGCATTTCGATGATGACGCGGGTCCGATGCGGAAACTCGCCGAGCGCATCCGCGATAATTCTCACCTGCTCGTTAAAAACCGCATCCTGCTCCGGCGTAGCGATCTTGAGTGGCTGTATCCACTCGGGCGCATGTTCCGTCGCCTGCGCAAGCTCGTATTTCCGCCGCCGACGCTTGTTCAGGGCGAGGTTCCTGACAATACGCCGGAGATATGCGCCGGGGGTCTCGATCTCTGCCGAGTTGTCCAGGACGAGTTTTGAGAATGCCTCCTGTACAATTTCTTCCGCTTCGTCTTTCGAGCCAAGCAGTGAAGTCGCATAAGAAATCAGAGCTGCGCGGTGCGTGACATAAAGACCGGCATGTTTGTCGTCGCTCTCCATAGCCATGAAATGATCACCAAATGCGGAAAATAGTGGGCTCTATACTCCCGGAGGTGCGCACTGAACAGAAAAATATGACTAAATTATTCATGTTTTAAAAATGAAGCGATCTCGTCGCTGGTTGTGGACCAAAGCTGTTCCTCCGTAACCCGCCTCGGACGACCAAAAGGCAACCCACCGTCCGTTTTGAGGCAGACATCGCGGTCGAACCTTAGCGGCCCGACCGCGCGTCAGCGGCGCTGCGCTGTTTGACGCCCTCTCCTGCCGGGCAGGAGGGGTAGTCAGCGAGCTACGCCCGGCCGCTTCTTGCGCTCACCCTGCGCTCATCGCATACACCCGCAGCCGGTGCCCATCCGGATCGGCTACGACGAACGTGTAGCCGAAATCCATCTCCACCGGCGTCTGCAGTACGCGCAGGCCGCGGCCGGTCCATTCGGCATAGACCTTGTCCACTCCGGCGGCATGATCATGCTTGATGCAGATCTCTGAAGCGCCGCTGCCGGCCGTTACCGAGGGCTCGGCGGTGTGGCGCGACCACAGGCCGAGCTTCATGCCGGTGTTCAGCACGAAGAGCGCAAAGGTCGGGGATTTTTCCACGGGTTCGACACCGAAGAGGGCCTGATAGAAATCGGCGCTGGCAATCGGATTATCGACGAAGAGGATGGTGAAATCGGGGTGGACCATGTCAGTTCTCCTTTTATGCAATTCCCTCTCTCGAGAATTGCTTTTGGTTGGGACTGACTGGAGACTATCGCACCCTGCTGTCAGATAATGGCAGCAGTGTTCATGGCTGGGGCGGAATTCCTTCGGCCTGGCGCCACTCCTTGAGCAAGACCGGCCGACGGCGCGGATAGCGCATTTCCGTCGAGACCGCGGAAGAAATGCGGTCGGTGCGAAAATGCCGGAAATCCTGCCTCAGCTCGCACCAGGCGATCATGACCCGGACGCTGTCGAAGAAACCGAGAGCAAACGGCCAGACTTTTCGATGGGTCAACGCACCCTTTTCGTCCGCGTAGGCGAGTTCGAGAATGTGCTCGGCGCGGATCGCCTTCCGGATCAGAGCGAGATCGGCCGCGCCCTCGTTTCGCCGCGGAGCGCCGACAAGCAGCGTCGAATTGTCGAGTTCCTGCCTGAGATCTGCCGGCAGCACGGCGGCGATCTTGGCGAGCGCATCGACGGCGCCGGTGGCGAGCCGCGGATCGGCGGTTTTCGCCACCCAGCGGGAGCCGAGCACCAGAGCCTCGATCTCCTCCTCCGAAAACATCATCGGCGGCAGCATGAAGCCAGGTCTCAGCACGTAACCGATGCCGGCCTCGCCCTCGATGAAGGCGCCCTGCGCCTGAAGGCTGGCGATATCCCGGTAAAGCGTGCGCAGGCTGACGCCGGTCTCGGCGGCGAGCTTCGCGCCGCTGACCGGCTGACGATAGCGCCGGAGCGTCTGCAGAAGAACCAGCAGGCGCTCCGACCGCGCGACGGTCATGGTTCTACCGGCTCCATTCAATCCAGTCGCGGAGCAGGCGATGGGCGATCGCGCCGCTGACAGGCGCGAAAAGCGGGGCGTCCGGGCCGGCGTCCAGCATGGCGGCAGCCTCGGCGCGCCCGAACCAGCGGACATCCGCCATTTCCTGCGGGTCGATCTTGATCTCGGTGGATTTCGCCTCGGCGTAACAGCCGATCATCAGCGAATGCGGCATCGGCCAGGGCTGCGAGGCGTGGTAGCGCACCCGACCGGTCTCGATGCCGGATTCCTCGAAGGTCTCGCGGCGCACCGCGTTCTCGATCGTCTCGCCCGGCTCCACGAAACCGGCAAGGCAGGAATACATGCCCTCCTGGAAATGGTGGCTGCGGCCGAGCAGACAGCGGTCGTTCTCGGTATCGATTGTCAGCATGATCACCACCGGATCGGTACGCGGAAAAGTCATGTGCTGACACTGGGTGCAGACCCGCTTGTAACCGCCGATCCTGGTTTCGGTCTGCGACCCGCATTTGCCGCAGAACTTGTTGGACGCGTTCCAGTTCAGAAGCGCGACGGCCTGGGCGATCTCGCCCTGCAGTTCTCCCTCTATCAGCCGGTCGCGGAAGAGAGCGCGGGCCTCAGTGGGCTTGTAGTGGCCTGCCAGTTCCTCGGACGCGATCAGCACCGGCACTGCGATGCGCGGCTCGCCGGTTTCGTGATAACCAAGCAACACGGCGTTGTCGAAATCCGGCTTCAGTTCCGCAAGCTCATAGGGCGAAAACAGCGGATCGAGGATTTGGCTGTCATGCTTGAGGATGACCCGACTGCCGGTAAAGGCGAGGATATGGGCGCCCTCGATGGCAAGCGCCTTCTCGACGCAGTCGTCTTCTCTGTACTCGGCCCGGCGATCCAGCTTGTTGCCGGAAAAAGCCGTCAGCGTGCTCGGTTCGGGATGGGGTGAGTCGGTGTCAAAAAGGGTCGCGGTCATGAAAGGGCTTCAACCAGTTTGTTGAGGAAATCTTGTTTCTGTGATTCGGCATAGGGCGTCGCCTGGCCGAAACCCCAGATCGGGCCGGGCCAGTTCGGATCGCCCTCGAACCTTGCAATGATATGGACATGCAGCTGGCGAACGATATTGCCGAGCGCGCCGACATTGATCTTGGTGGCTCCGGTCACACCCTTCAGCGCCGCGGCCACCCTGTTGACCTCGACCGACAGCAGCGCCTGTTCGGCGGGCGACAGATCGAAGACCTCGGTCATGTCTGCGCGTTGCGGTACCATGACCAGCCAGGGCCAGCGGCTGTCGTTCTGGATGCGGAGCTGGCAGAGGGAGAGCACCCTCACAAGATCGGAATCGCGGGTTATCCTCCCGTCCAGTTCGAATTCGCTCAAACTTTCCTCCCTTGTTTTCTGTTCGATAGCAGTTTTTTACAGGGTTGGCTTGCATTTGGAAGCGTTATTGACGATATGGACGGTGGGAGGTTGGTGGTGGACGAGCCACTCGCCAACCGGGTCAGGTCCGGAAGGAAGCAGCCCTAACGAGCCAGGCACGGGTCGCCGTGCCAGCCTCCCACCCTTTTTACGCGTACTACCATCTTGGTCAGCTTCCGGCCCGGTCAAGACCGTGCTCAGGATTGGCCCGCGCAGGCTGGCAGGACTGAATGAGCGATACCGGGCCCACATCTCCAAGCACTCCTGCCACCACCGGCAGCGGATACCGGGTGCTCGCCCGCAAATACCGCCCCAAGGATTTTTCCGACCTGATGGTCGGCCAGGAGCCGATGGTCCGCACGCTGACCAACGCGTTCGAGACCGGCCGCATCGCTCAGGCCTATATGCTGACCGGCGTTCGCGGGGTCGGCAAGACCACCACGGCCCGCATCCTTGCCCGCGCGCTGAACTACAAGACGCCGGACATCGACAAGCCGACCATCGACCTGCGGATCCCAGGCGAGCATTGCCAGGCGATCATGGAAGGCCGGCATGTCGATGTGATCGAGATGGACGCCGCCTCGCATACCGGTATCGACGACATAAGAGAGATCATCGAGCAGGTGCGCTACCGCCCGGTTTCGGCGCGCTACAAGGTTTATATCATCGACGAAGTGCACATGCTCTCGACACAGGCCTTCAACGGCCTGTTAAAGACGCTCGAAGAGCCGCCGGAACATGTGAAATTCATTTTCGCGACGACCGAAATCCGCAAGGTTCCGATCACCGTGCTGTCGCGCTGCCAGCGGTTCGACCTGCGCCGCATCAGCGCCGCCGATCTGGTCCACCTGTTCACCTCGATCCTGGAGAAGGAAGGCATTCCGGCGGAGCCGGAAGCGCTGGCAATGGTCGCACGTGCCGCCGAAGGTTCGGCGCGCGACGGCCTGTCGCTGCTCGACCAGGCGATTGCCCATGGCGGCGGCCAGGTGATCGCGGAAACCGTACGCGGCATGCTGGGACTTGCCGACCGCGCCCGCATCGTCGATCTGTTCGAACATATCGCGCGTGGCGACGTGACGGCGGCGCTGTTGGAATTTGCGGCGCAATACGAGGCCGGCGCCAATCCCGTCGTGGTGCTGACCGACCTTGCCGATTTCACCCATCTGACCACCCGGTTCAAATATATTCCCGACGCCGCCAACGATCCTTCGCTAAGCGAAGTGGAGCGGTTGCGTGGCCGGGAATTTGCCGAGAACGTGGCCGTGAGCACGCTGTCGCGCATCTGGCAGATGCTCTTGAAGGGCATTCCGGAAGTGGAGAACTCCTCGCGGCCCGCAGGTGCGGCCGAGATGGTGCTGATCCGGCTGACGCATGCGGCCCATCTTCCCTCCCCGGAAGAGGCGGCGCGCCGGCTTGCCGATTTTTCCAATGGCGACGGCCAGCGTGCGCCTGTCCCGAACGGCAACGGCGGCGGACGGCCTGTTTCGCCATCGCAATCGCCGGTCAATGCACGCGGCACCGAAATGGTGAGCCCGCGCATTCCCTCCGGCGGTTCGACCGCCATGCTGCAGGCCGTGCCGAATACCATGCCCCGGGACATGCCCATCGGCCGTACCGAGGAAAACCGGAACCGCGCGTGCCGGTCAGGTCCCTGCATGATATCGTCGAGCTGTGCACAAAGAACCGCGACGCGAAGCTGAAGGCTCTCATCCGCAATTTCGTGCGGCTGGTGAAGATCGAGCCCGGCCGGCTCGACATGCGAATGACCGACGGCGGACCGGGCACGCTGCCCGGGAACTCGGCGTCAAGCTCAAGGAATGGACCGGTATCCACTGGATCGTCAGCCTCAGCAAGGAAGAGGGCGAGCCGACCCTCGTGGAAGCAGACAACAATGCCCGCGAGGCGCGGCTGACCGATGCCCGCGCCGATCCGGATGTCGCGGCGATCCTTGCCCAATTCCCCGGCGCCAGGATTACCGACGTGCGTATCCGCGTCACGGAAGAGGATGACAACGAAACCGAGGAAGCGCCGGCACCAGCGACCGCGGAATCCGAAGAGGGCGACATCCTGCCCGGCGACGACATCGAGCTATAAGAGAAGAGGACGAGACAGATGCGCGACATCATGGGCATGATGGGCAAGGTCAAGGAAATGCAGGCCAAGATGGAAAAGATGCAGGCGGACATCGCCACTCTTGAAGTCGAAGGCACGTCCGGCGGCGGCCTGGTAACCGTGCGGCTGAACGGCAAGGGCGAGATGCTCGGCCTCAAGATCGATCCGTCGCTCTTCAAAGAAGAGGATGTCGAGATTCTCGAAGACCTGATCGTCGCCGCCCACAAGGCCGCCAAGGAGCGTGCCGAGACGATTACCGCCGAAAAGACCAAGGAACTGACCGCCGGCCTGCCGATCCCGCCCGGCTTCAAGATGCCGTTCTGATCACCGTCTAATGGAATAGCGCTCGGATACGCAGCCGCGATCCCGACTCGTTAGTTTTCGAACGTCGGTCTCCAGCGGCTACCGATGGGGGCCCCGAGGAAACGAGTTCGTTCGGCATGTGACAGGTTTTTGCCAACGGCCGCCAGCATTTCCGCGATCGTCACCCGCTCGCCCGCATAACGTTCGTGGCGGATGGGATCGTCTGGCGAAACCATGCCGGGCGTGATGACCCGGCAATAGATGCCGGGGCGGCCGCCGTTCTTATAGGTCTTCACGAATGTCGGGTCGCCCATCTTCACCGCGAACGTGTTGCAGGGAGAGCGGGCGCAGCTCGCTTCAAGGACGACTTCGCCGATATAAAAACGGTCGCCGACAGCGACATCACGGTTGTCGAGGCCTTCGACGATCAGGTTCTCGCCGAACGTGCCGGGCGCAAGATCGCGGCCGAGTTCCGCTGCCCACCAGTCCAGCGTCAGCGACCCTCGAGCAGGATGGCCTGATCCTCGCCGCCATGGTGTTTCGTGTTGCAGACGGCGTCGCCGACAAGGCCCAGCCTGTCGATCATCACGGCGGCGTTGACAGGCGACTTGTAGATGCCGGTCTTAAAACTCTTGCCCGGCAGCTTTTCCGGGCGGCCGAGGCAGATGGCGAGAAGTTTCATCGGCTGTCCTTCCGCGATTCCGTTTTTCAAGCATATGGGCTAAAGGGAGAACATGGCAAAACGAGTCACCGGCCCTGAAATCGAAAAACTCATCCAGCTGCTGGCAAAGGTCCCAGGCCTCGGGCCCCGCTCGGCGCGCCGGGCGGCGCTGCACCTGATCAAGAAGAAGGAACAGCTGCTCGGACCGCTTTCTAACGCCATGGGCGAGGCCTATGACAAGGTGAAGATCTGCTCGCGCTGCGGCAATGTCGATACCGTCGATCCCTGCACCGTCTGTACCGACATCCACCGCGACCAGACAATGCTGATCGTCGTCGAGGATGTGTCCGATCTCTGGGCGCTGGAACGCGCCGGCGCAATGAACGCCGCCTATCACGTGCTCGGCGGCACGCTCTCGCCGCTCGATGGCGTCGGCCCGGACGATCTCAACATCCGCGGGCTGATCGACCGGGTGAACGAGGGCGTCATCCGGGAGATCATCATCGCGGTCAATGCGACGGTCGAGGGCCAGACCACGGCGCATTACATCACCGACCAGCTCTCCGGCATCGATGTGAAGATCACGAGGCTGGCGCATGGGGTGCCGGTGGGCGGGGAGCTCGATTATCTCGACGAAGGGACGCTGACGGCGGCGCTTCGGGCGCGGACGGCGATTTAGCGTTTGAAGAGGATCACGATGAGCAAGCTCGCCCCCTCTGCCCTGCCGGGCATCTCCCCCTCAAGGGGAGATCGGCTAGAGGCACGACCTTCGCTCCCTATCAAGAATTCCGCAGCGTCCTCAATCAGACGACGCGTTTTGCGCCTCCACCAATCGCTTGCCGGGATTTGGGCAGGACGCCCGTCCCATCCGATCTCCCCCTTGAGGGGAGATGTCCGGCAGGACAGAGGGGGTGCCTCCCGGCGAGCGGCCGCATTGGTTTTGGTAGCCGTTACAGCCCTCCTCCCCTTCCCGCCCTCGCCCAAAATCGGCCCGATGTGGAAAAACAGTTCCAGCGATGGCTCGCCGGCGATCTGGGGCCGATAGCCAAAAAGGCCGGGATTTCGGAGAAGACGCTGAAGGCGGCTTTCCAGGGTGTGACGCTGAACTGGGATCTGCCGGACCTGGTGCCGCCAGGTTCGGAGCCCCGAAGCAGCAGGACCAGAGCCAGGCCGAGTTTTCTTCGCCCGGCGCCTATTTTTCCGAAAAGCGGCTGCAGGGGCTTGCCGAGACCGGCCGTGGCCTCGCCTCCACCTATTCGGCGACGCTGAAGAAGATCGAGGCGGCCTATGGCGTGCCGGGCGAGATCGTCGTCGCCATCTGGGGGCGTGAATCCGGTTTCGGCAAGGCGCGGATGCCCTATTCCGCCGTGCAGGTCCTGGCGACCAAGGCCTTCATGTCGACCCGCAAGGACATGTTCCGCGAGGAACTGATCGCGGCGCTGAAGATGATCGAGCGGGGCGATGCGGATCCGGCCACCATGAAGGGCTCATGGGCAGGCGCCCTTGGCCAGCCACAGTTCATGCCGTCGAGCTACCTGAAATATGCGGTCGATTTCGACGGTGATGGCCATCCGGACATCTGGAATTCGGTGCCGGATGCGCTCGCCTCGATCGCCCATTACCTGCAGAAGGAAGGCTGGCAACGCGGCCGCGACTGGGGGTTCGAAGTGACGATCCCGGCAAAAGTTTCCTGCGCGCAGGAAGGGCCGGATCTCGCCAAGCCGATCTCGGCCTGGGCGGCGACAGGCATTACCCGCATGTCCGGCAAGGCCTTTCCCGCAGCCGATCTCAAGGCGGACGGGATGATGCTGGTGCCGGCGGGGCGCAACGGACCGGAATTCGTGGTGACGCCGAATTTCTACGTAATCAAGGAATACAACAACTCGGATCTCTACGCGCTGTTCATCGGCAATCTCGCCGACCGGATCGCCTCGGGTGTAGGTCCTTTCCAGGCACCCTGGGGCGATGTCGGCAAGATGCTGCGCTCAGACGTGCTCGCCATGCAGAAGGCGCTGGTCGCCAAGGGCTACGATGTCGGCAATGTCGATGGGCTGCCGGGCTACAAGACCCGCCGTTCGCTCGGCGACTGGCAGGCGAAGAACGGCATTGCGCCGACCTGTTTTCCCGATTCGTCGCTCAAGGGAAAGATCAAATAGTCAGAGGCTGCGCTTCAGCCCCTCATGGCTCGCCGTAAAACCGAGGCTCCTCGTAAAAACGGATGGCGTCCGACCGCGCCTTGTCGGAGGTGAGCTGCACCAGTCGGCATCCGCGCTCGGCAGCTTTTTCCATCGCCCATTCGATGAACTGCGATCCCAGGCCGGTGCCGCGTTCGCTGGCAGCGATCCGCACGCTCTCGATCTGGCCGCGCCACATGCCGGTGCGCGACAGGCCGGGGATGAAGGAGAGCTGCAGGCAGCCGACAACTTTGTCTTCTCCGTCCACGGCAACCGCCAGAAGCTGGTTTTGGTCGGCCTCTATCGCCGCGAAGGCCTGCTCGTAGCGTGGATCGACCGGATCGGAGACAACTTCACGAGACTGGCCCAGCATATCGTCCGCAAGCAGGCCGATGATAGCGGGGAGATCGGAACCTCGGGCTTTTCGGAAGGAAAACATCGGCGTCAATGATGCAGGTCGGGCGGCGACTTGTGGAAAATATCGTCGCTCGGCGGGATCGCCTGGCGCTCGATCATTCGGTGGACGCGCGGGCCTTCTTCGCCGCGATGAAGACTGCGGATCGCATCCCAGGCCTCGGCATCCGCCTGGGTGCGGCGCTGGTTGTGACGCACGTAGTCGGCCCAGGTGGCGGTATGGTAGGTCTCCGTCCAGATTTCCGGGTGTTCCAGATCTCGCATCAGCGCCCATTGCCGTGCGCCGTCGCGGATGCGGATGCGGCGTCGCTGCGACATCAGCGCCAGGAACTCGGGCACGTCCTCGTCGGCAATGGTGTAATCCACCAGCGAGACGATCGGTCCGCTGCGCGGCTGGAGGTCGAGGCCCAGCAGCGGCACGTTGAACCGGTTGAGCGGATCGAGATTGGCATCGCTGAACTGCGGCAGCGGCAGGCGCATGCCGATCACGGCACCAAGCAGCATGACAAGGCTCGACAATGTCAGCGCGATCGAGACCCCGAACGTGTCGGAGAGGACACCCCACACCCAGCTTCCGCCGGCAATGCCGCCGAACGTCGCCGTCTGGTAGAAGGAAAGCGCGCGGGCGACCACCCAGCGCGGCGTCGAAAGCTGCACCGTCGTATTGAAGAGCGACAGGGCCAGCACCCAGCAGGCACCCGGCACAAGGAGAACGATCGCGGTGAGCGCCGTGCTCGAACTCATGCCGATGATCGCGGCACTTGCGGCAAAACCGAGAAAGGACAGGCGGACGATCGATTCGCTCGACAGCTTTTCACGCAGGCGCGAATTGCCCATGGCGCCACCGATCGCGCCGACTCCGAAGGCTCCGAGCATGATGCCGTAGGTCAACGGACCCCGGAGACCAGGTCGCGCGCGACGATCGGCAAAAGCGCCAGGACTGCGCTTGCCGAAAGGCCGAAGACGAGGCCGCGGAACAGCACGTTGAGGATGTTCGGCGACATCAGGACGTAACCGAGGCCGGCCGAAAGCGCCCGCAGAAGCGTCTCGCGCGGCAGCGCATTGTCGCGGCTTTCCGGCTTCCAGCGGATCAGCGCATAAATCAAAGCGAAATAGCTCACCGAGTTGGCCGCGAACGCAGCCGCGGCGCCGGCAGCAGCAACGATCGCGCCACCAATTGCAGGGCCGACGCTGCGGGTGATGTTGAAGCCGACGCTGTTGATCGTCACCGCGGCCGGCAGAACCTCGCGAGGGACCATATCACCCACGGATGCCTGCCAGGCCGGGTTGTTGAGCGCCACCCCGCAGCCGAGCAGAAAGGTGAATGTCAAAAGCAGCCAGGGGTCAGCAGGCCCAGATAGGCGAAAACCGTCAGGGTTATCGAGACTGTCAGCATGAAGAACTGCGCCGTCAGCATCAGGCTCCGGCGATTGACATTGTCGGCAAGCGCACCCGCAATCAGCGAAAAGAGCATGATCGGCAGCGCCGTCGAGGCCTGGACCAGCGCGACCATATCCTCGGAATCGGTGATCGACGTCATCATCCACGCCGCGCCGACGGCCTGGATCAGGCTGCCGAAATTGGAGGCGAGGCTGGCGATCCAGATCGTTCTGAAGGTTTGGTGCCTGAAGGGAGCCAGGGTCGATATCCGATCGGGCACTTTGTCCTCTTTCTTTCCTGCGTCGTTCCAAACGGTTATAGACCCGGCTGAACCAAATTCCAGTCGCTCGGGCCCCAGAATATGCGACTCTTGCAATCGAAGGGCTGAAAGCGTATATGCACCCCATATTCTTGATCGTCCGATGAAGAGTGGGCCCCACCGGACCCGCTCTTTTTGTTAGCCGATCACTGTAACCCAGACATTGGGCCCAGCTATGGGGCAATGATTGCCGGAGAGCTTATGCCGCAAACCGAACACGAGCCGCGGCTCATCATCGAGACCGGGCTCGACCTGAGGGTCGCCGAAATCATCGAGCCCGTGCTGACCGCCATGGACTATCGCCTGGTGCGCGTCCGGATGCTGAACCAGAACGGCGCGACGCTGCAGATCATGGCGGAGCGCAACGACGGCACCATGGATGTCGAGGGCTGCGAGGCCGTGTCGGTAGCGATTTCGCCGGTTCTGGATGTAGAAGATCCCATCGATCGGGAGTATCATCTGGAAGTGTCCTCGCCGGGCATCGACCGCCCGATGGTCCGCAAGTCGGATTTCACCCGCTGGCTGAACCATCTGGTCAAATGCGAAACGTCGATCATGATCGACAACCGCAAGCGGTTCCGCGGCAGGATTACGCAAAGCGATACGGACGGTTTCACGATCGAGCGGGATCAGGTCGCCTATGGCGAGGAACCACGGGTGACGATCCCGTTTTCGGCGCTGGCCGAGGCAAAGCTCATTCTGACCGACGATCTGATCCGCGACGCGCTCCGGGCCGACAAGCTCGCGAAGGCGCAGGCTGCGAACCAGAACGGCGAAGAAGACGACGAATAAACCGAACAAAGACGAGCGGCCCTTTCGAGGAGAGGCCTCATCTTTTGACCTACGGAGACCAACGACAATGGCAGTGAGTGCGAACCGGCTTGAACTTCTGCAGATCGCTGACGCAGTGGCGCGCGAAAAGGTCATCGACCGCGAGATCGTGCTGGCCGCGATGGCGGACGCCATCCAGAAGGCTGCCCGCTCCCGCTACGGCTCGGAAACCAATATCCGCGCCGACATCAATTCCAAGACCGGCGAAATTCGCCTCCAGCGCCTGCTGGAAGTGGTCGATCATGCCGAGGACTACGGCACGCAGATCCCGCTCGCGCTCGCGCTCGACCGCAATGTCGATGCCAAGATCGGCGACTTCATCGCCGACCCGCTGCCGCCGATGGATTTCGGCCGTATCGCCGCCCAGTCGGCCAAGCAGGTCATCGTCCAGAAGGTGCGTGAAGCCGAGCGCGACCGCCAGTTCGACGAGTTCAAGGACCGCGTCGGCGAAATCATCAACGGCACCGTCAAGCGCGTCGAATACGGCAACGTCATCGTCGATCTGGGCCGCGGCGAAGGCATTATCCGCCGCGACGAAATGATCCCGCGCGAAAACATGCGCTATGGCGATCGCGTCCGCGCATACGTCTATGACGTCCGTCGCGAACAGCGCGGCCCGCAGATCTTCCTGTCGCGTACCCATCCGCAGTTCATGGTGAAGCTGTTCACCATGGAAGTGCCGGAAATCTACGACGGCATCATCCAGATCAAGTCGGTCGCCCGCGATCCGGGTTCGCGCGCCAAGATCGCCGTCATCTCGAACGATAGCTCGATCGATCCGGTCGGCGCCTGCGTCGGTATGCGCGGTAGCCGCGTTCAGGCGGTCGTCGGCGAATTGCAGGGCGAAAAGATCGACATCATTCCGTGGTCCCAGGATCCGGCGTCGTTCATCGTCAATGCGCTGCAGCCGGCCGAAGTCGCCAAGGTGGTTCTCGACGAGGATGCGGAGCGCATCGAAGTCGTGGTTCCGGACGAGCAGCTGTCGCTTGCCATCGGCCGCCGCGGCCAGAACGTCCGTCTCGCGTCGCAGCTGACCGGCTGGGACATCGACATCATGACGGAAGCCGAAGAGTCGGAGCGCCGCCAGAAGGAATTCAACGAGCGCACCAACCTCTTCATGGACGCACTCGACGTCGATGAAATGGTCGGTCAGGTGCTGGCTTCGGAAGGTTTTGCTCAGGTCGAGGAACTGGCTTACGTCGATCTCGACGAAATCTCCTCGATCGACGGTTTCGACGAAGACACGGCGACCGAAATCCAGACCCGCGCCCGCGAATACCTGGAGCGGATCGAAGCCGAAATGGACGCCAAGCGCAAGGAACTCGGCGTCCAGGACGAGCTGCGTCAGATCGACGGGCTGAACGGCCAGATGCTTGTCGCGCTCGGCGAAGACGGCATCAAGACGATCGAGGACTTTGCCGGCTGCGCCGCCGACGACCTGGTCGGCTGGAGCGAACGCAAGGACGGCGTGACGAAGAAGTTCGAAGGCCTGTTCTCGAAGTTCGACATTTCGCGCGTCGAGGCCGAAAACATGATCGTCCAGGCGCGCCTTTCCGCTGGCTGGATCACTGAAGAAGACCTCGCAAAGAGCGCCGAGCCGGACGCCGAAGCGGAGGAGGCAGACGCCGTAGAGCAGGAATGATCCCGCTCGCGAATGAGCCGGAAGCAACCGAAAACGGACCTGCCGATGATGACCTGGACGAGATCGTCGTGAACGACCGTACCTGCATCGTCACCCGCGAAACGGGATCACCGGAAACGCTGATCCGCTTCGTGGCCGGCCCGAACGGCCAGGTGGTGCCCGATCTGAAGCGTCAGCTTCCGGGCCGCGGCTGCTGGATCAAGGCTGAACGGTCACTCGTCGATCGGGCAGTTCAGAAGAAACTCTTCGCCCGCGCTCTCAAGGCCGAGGCGAAGGCGGATGCAGAGCCTCGGCGCGCTGGTGGATCGCCTGCTCGCCGCCGATCTCATTGGCATGATGAACATGGCGCGCAAGGCGAGCCAATTCGTCACCGGCGCCACCAAGGTGGATGCCGCCGTGCGCTCGGGTGCGGCACTTGCAGTGTTCCATGCGGCCGATGCGGCCGCCGACGGAGTGAGAAAATAGACCAGGCCCGCAAGGCCTGGAAGCTCGGTTCGAATACCGGGGAAGACATTCCGTCCTTTTCGCTCTTCACGAGCGCTGAATTGGACGAAGTGATGGGCCAGAATGCTTTTATCCATGCTTGCGCGCTTGCGGGGCAGGCGGGTGAGGGTGTAGTGAAGCGCGCAAACCTACTTGAACAGTACCGCATGGGCGGTCTGTCCCAGACAAAAGGTGTCGCTGACATGCCGAAACAATGACGCGGTCACCGGCTTTAGCCGGACGCACATCGATATGTACGGATTAAACGACGGGTTCTGATGGCTTCCATCCGTTCCTGTCCGAAGGAACAGGAACGGAATGACCGACAACAAAGACGATAAGACACTCGGCGTAAAGAAGACCCTTACACTGAAGCCATCTGGGATGAGCCAGGGTACCGTCCGCCAGGACATGGGTCGCGGCCGCACCAAGGCGGTCGTCGTCGAGACAGTGAAGCGGCGGCCTACCCGGCCGCTGGACGAAAAGCCGGCGATCACGCCTGTAGCCCCGGCGCCCGCGCCGCGGGTGGTCGAGGCTGTTGCTCAGCCGGTCGCGCCCCAGCGTCCGCCGCAGCCCCAGCCGCAGGCGGCCGCTCCCGTGGCACGCATCCACCAGCCGGGTTCGCAGAACCAGCGGCCGCAACAGCCGCAAAACAGCCAGCGTCCGCCGCAATCCAATCAATCGCAGCGTCCGCAGCAGTCCGGCCAGCCGCAGCGCCCACAATCCAGCCAGCCGCAGCGTCCGCAGCAGCGTCAGGGCGGGGCCGTATTGCACGACCTCTCCGCTGGCGAGATGGAAGCTCGTCGCCGCGCTCTGGTGGAAGCGCAGGCGCGTGAGGTCATCGAGGCCAAGCAGCGCGCTGAAGACGAGGAACGCCGCAAGGTCGAAGAAGAACGCCGCAAGATCGAGGAAGCCGCCGAGGCTGCCCGCCGCGCAGCCGAACCCAAGGTCGAGCCGGTCGAAGCCGCTCCGGCCGAAGCTCCGGCCGCCGCACCTGCGGTTGCCGAAAAGCCGGCCGAACGCGCAGCTGGAGCCCCTGCCGGCCGTACGGCCGACGGACGTCCGCAGGCTCCGCGGCCTGCGGCACCTGGTGCTGCACCGGCGGCACTGCCGGTTGCCGGTCGCCGTAAGGGCGCAGACGAAGAAGACGAGGATCGCTCCGCGCCGCGTGGCGCCCCGGCCGTGGCCGAGTGGCCACTCCGGCTCCCGCCAAGGTTCCGGCCCGCCCGAAGACCGAGGACGAACGCCGCCGCGGCAAGCTGACGGTGACCACGGTCAGCACCGACGAAGACGGTAATGCCCGTGGCCGTTCGATGGCCGCGACCCGTCGCCGGCAGGAGAAATTCCGCCGCAGCCAGATGCAGGAAACGCGCGAAAAGGTCATGCGCGAAGTCATCCTGCCTGAAACCATCACCATTCAGGAACTGTCGCAGCGCATGTCCGAACGCGCCGTCGATGTTATCAAGTACCTGATGAAGGAAGGCCAGATGATGAAGCCGGGCGACGTCATCGACGCCGACCTCGCCGAGATCATCGCCGGCGAATTCGGCCATACCGTCAAGCGCGTTTCGGAATCCGACGTCGAAGAAGGCATCTTCAACGTTGCCGACGACATGGGCGAAATGGTTTCACGCCCGCCGGTCGTCACCATCATGGGTCACGTCGACCACGGCAAGACCTCGCTGCTCGACGCCATCCGCCATGCGAACGTGGTTTCCGGCGAAGCCGGCGGCATCACCCAGCATATCGGTGCCTATCAGGTCGAACAGAACGGCCAGAAGATCACCTTCATCGACACCCCCGGCCACGCCGCCTTCACGGCGATGCGTGCCCGTGGTGCGCAGGCGACGGATATCGCGATCCTGGTGGTCGCGGCCGACGACAGCGTGATGCCGCAGACGATCGAGTCCATCAACCACGCCAAGGCGGCCGGTGTTCCGATCATCGTAGCGATCAACAAGATCGACAAGCACGAAGCCAAGCCGGACAAGGTCCGCCAGCAGCTTCTGCAGCACGAAGTCTTCGTTGAATCCCTGGGCGGTGAAGTGCTCGACGTCGAGGTTTCGGCCAAGAACAAGACGAACCTCGACAAGCTGCTCGAAGCCGTGCTGCTGCAGGCCGAAATCCTCGACCTGAAGGCCGACCCGAGCCGTACGGCCGAAGGTACCGTCATCGAAGCCCAGCTCGACCGCGGCCGCGGTGCGGTTGCGACCGTTCTGGTCCAGAAGGGTACGCTGAAGCCGGGCCAGATCATCGTTGCCGGCGATCAGTGGGGCCGCGTTCGCGCGCTCGTCACCGACAAGGGCGACCACGTCAAGGAAGCGGGGCCTGCGACCCCGGTCGAAGTGCTCGGTCTTTCCGGCACGCCGGCTGCAGGCGACAAGTTCGCAGTCGTCGAAAACGAAAGCCGCGCTCGCGAAATTTCCGAATATCGCCAGCGTCTTGCCCGCGACAAGGCGGCTGCCCGCCAGTCCGGTCAGCGCGGTTCGCTCGAACAGATGATGAGCAAGCTGCAGGATACCGGCTTCAAGGAATTCCCGCTGGTCATCAAGGGTGACGTGCAGGGTTCGATCGAAGCGATCATCGCCTCGCTCGACAAGCTCGGTACCGACGAAGTTCGTGCCCGCATCGTTCACTCGGGTGCCGGCGCCATCACCGAATCGGATATCTCGCTTGCCGAGGCTTCCAACGCTGCGATCATCGGCTTCAACGTCCGTGCCAACGCCCAGGCCCGTACGGTCGCCGAGCGCAACGGCATCGAGATCCGCTACTACAACATCATCTACGATCTGGTGGATGACGTGAAGTCGGCGATGTCGGGCCTGCTCTCGCCGGAACGTCGCGAAACCTTCATCGGCAATGCCGAGATCCTGGAAGTGTTCAACATCACCAAGGTCGGCAAGGTCGCAGGTTGCCGTGTCGTCGAAGGCAAGGTCGAACGTGGAGCCGGCGTCCGCCTTATCCGCGACAACGTCGTTGTCCACGAAGGCAAGCTCAAGACGCTCAAGCGCTTCAAGGACGAAGTCGGCGAAGTGCCGATGGGTCAGGAGTGCGGCATGGCCTTCGAGAACTACGAAGACATGCGCGTCGGCGATACGATCGAGTGCTTCCGCGTGGAGCATATCACGCGCACGCTGTGACGACAGGCGAACAGCCACATCGATTTCAGGAGCCGTCCGTGACATTCACGGGCGGCTCCTGGCATTTTGAGTACATGCTTTCCGATGCGGAACTCGAGAACGGCATCGACCTTGTCGTAGGATACCATTTCGAGAGGCGGCAGAAGTTCTTGGGATTGCTGGGGTTCTGTGATGCCTTGGCAAAGAAGTTCCGCAAGGCGGCCCCTTCCCCGCTCATCGTTTCGGAAAAACGCGAGGTTCGCTCCATCAAGGCGGAATTCGGACCTGATATCGTCCGGGCGCAAGGCGATGGCCTGCTGATCGAACTGGAGACGAAACGGCTCAGTAAGCTGATAACGCTGGGCAACTGGCTGGTTCTTTTCTACGACGGCGGGCACCTGCTTTTGCCCCGCCGAATTTTTCCCGACGACACAACGGCCGAACGTTACATCCGCTATGTTCGTGGACTGATACGCCGCCACTAGGGTGCAGCCTATCCAACGCGTTGAATTTAAACCGCTTTCAACGTCACCCTGCCGCGTGGAAAAAATTTTCAGCTTCTACCGGAGAGCTCGTGACGATAAGCATCTATCCGTATTTCAGTTTCAGAGGAGGACAACATGGCTGTTTCATTCGACCTGACGGGCAAGACGACAATCGTCACGGGCGCAAACACCGGGCTTGGCCAGGCGATCGCGGTCGCGCTGGCGCAAGCCGGCGCGGATGTAGCGCTGGTCGGGCGCTCCTCCATGGCGGAGACGGAAGCAGCGGTCAGCGCAGCCGGCGGGCGCAGCCTGTCGATCCAGGCGGATCTTTCGACGCTCGAACCGGTCCATCGGGTCATCAGCGAGACGGTCGCGTGGACCGGGCGTGCCGACATCCTCGTCAACAATGCCGGGATCATCCGCCGCGCCGACGCGATCGACTTCACCGAGGCTGACTGGGATGCGGTGATGGACGTCAACCTGAAGACCGTGTTCTTCCTCTCTCAAGCTTTCGCACGCCGGCTGATCACCGAGGGCAAGAGCGGCAAGATCGTCAACATCGCCTCGCTGCTCTCCTTCCAGGGCGGCATCCGCATCCCTTCCTATACCGCCTCGAAGAGCGGCCTCGCCGGCCTGACCCGGCTGCTCGCCTGCGAGTGGGCGAGCAAGGGCATCAACGTCAACGCCATCGCGCCAGGCTATTTCTCCACCAACAATACCGAGGCGCTGCGAAACGATCCCGACCGCAACACGGCGATCCTCGGCCGCATCCCCGCCGGACACTGGGGCCAGCCGGAAGAGCCGGCGGTGCCGCGGTGTTCCTCGCCTCGCCGGCTTCCGATTACATCCATGGCGTCGTGCTGCCGGTCGATGGCGGCTGGCTGGCGCGTTAAACTCCCGCCCGCTTCCTTTTTCGGCAACGGATAGCCGATCCATGCACAAACGGAGTAACGATCCGCGACGCGCGTGAATTTGATCGGCTTTCTCAAGATTTATTAGTTGCCATTTGTACTCATGTTTATTATCCGGTAGCTGCAACATCGCGAACCCGGCGGCAGCGGCCGGCGGCGTTCCGATGTCCCGTTTCCGTCATTGCCGATCTGCGCTCCAGCGTTATCCGCGATGCCGAATAGTCCGGAGTATCGCCTGCCATGCCTGCTGCCCTGAAGCCCGCTTTTTCGATGCGCCAGCCGATCAGGAGCCGGTTCCCGATCGCTCTCGCGGCTCTGGCAATAACGGCTTCGACAGTGATGGCGCAGGCCCCCTCCCCGGATGCTTCAACACAGGCGCCGCCCCCACCGCAGGCAACCTCACCTTCCGGTGCACATGCAACCCAGGCGGCTCCCGCTTCTGCCGCGCAGGCAACACCTACGACCTCCCGCGCTGTGCCGAACGAGCCGGCAGCCTCTCCGGCGGCGGCACCGCCCGCTGCTCCGGCCGCCGCACCGCAAGCCAACGCCGTTGCCCCGCAGCCGGAAGCTTCTGCCCCACAGGCGGCAACACCCGCCAACAATACCGCCCAGCCCACATCGGCCCAGGCGCCGGCGGCGCGCCAGCCGATCGACATGTTCACGCAGTTCCTGGAGCCGGGACAGCGTTCCGACTTGCCGCACAACCTTTCGCCCTGGGGCATGTTCATGGCGGCCGACTGGGTCGTCAAAGGCGTGATGATCGGGCTCGCTTTCGCATCGCTGATCACCTGGACGGTCTGGCTCGCGAAGACGCTTGAGCTGACAGGCGCCCGCGCCCGCGCAGGGCGGACGCTGAAGGTCATCCGCACCTCCCGCACGCTTTCGGAAGCCGTCGGCGCGGCTGGTGGGCGCGGCGGACCCGCTGCCCTGATGCTGCGGTCGGCGGCGGAGGAAATGCAGCTTTCGAAGCCGCCCTCGACCATGCCCATGGTGACGGCGTGAAGGAACGGGTCGGCTCGGCGCTTTCCCGCATCGAGGCCTATGCGGGCCGGCGCATGTCGCGCGGTACCGGTGTGCTCGCGACGATCGGCTCCACCGCGCCCTTCGTCGGCCTGTTCGGCACCGTCTGGGGCATCATGAACGCCTTCATCGGCATTTCGGAATCGCAGACCACCAACCTCGCCGTCGTCGCGCCCGGCATCGCCGAAGCGCTGCTGGCGACCGCGATCGGCCTCGTCGCCGCCATTCCGGCAGTCGTCATCTACAACGTCTTTGCCCGTTCGATCACCGGCTATCGCCAGCTTCTGGCTGATGCGGCGGCAGGCGTGGAGCGGCTGGTGAGCCGCGACCTCGATTTCCGCAAGGTTCCTCCGGGCAGCCGCAAGGCGCCCGTCTCGCTGGTGGCAGGGGCTGATCCACCATGGCCGGCGGCATCCGCGAACAGCACGGCGACGAGCTTTCCGAAAACCACGAGATCAACGTGACGCCGTTCATCGACGTCATGCTGGTGCTGCTGATCATCTTCATGGTCGCGGCGCCGCTGGCGACCGTCGATGTCAATGTTGATCTCCCCGCCTCGACCGCGAAGCCGGCGGAACGGCCGGACGAGCCGCTCTACCTGACGGTCAAGGAAGACCTGAGCCTCAATATCGGCAATGACGCCGTCGCGCGCGAACAGCTTGCCGCGACGCTCGACCGGGTCACGGAAGGCAAGAAAGATACGCGTGTGTTCCTGCGGGCCGACAAGGCCGTCGGTTACGGCCAGTTCATGGAGGTCATGAACCTCTTGCGCGATTCCGGATACCTCAAGATTGCGCTCGTCGGCCTCGAAACACTGCCTGCTCCGACGGTACCGACAGCATCGCCTGCCGGTGGCGCTCCGGTCGCGGCACCGCCTGCCGCTCCGGCAACCGGAGGCAATCCATGAGCCTCGTCGTCTCGCAGGCAGGTCCGGGCGGGCGCGTCGGCGAGCTGGCGCTGTGGGGCGCTGCCGGGCTGGTGATGCTGACGGTGCATTTCGGAGCCGCGGCTTATCTGATGCGCGAACAACCGGAAGTGCTCGCCGACAACGCACCGCCGGCAGCGATCATGATCGAGCTCGCACCGGAGCCGGAATCCGCCAATACGCAAGAGGAACAGATCTCTCCTGATATGCAGGAGCAGGAACAAGTGTTGAGCGAGACCCCGCCGGTCGAGGAACCGCAGCCGGACCCCATCGAAAAGCCGCAACCCGAACCCGAGCCGATGCCGCAGGAAATCGCCGAGCCGATCGAGCCCGAGCCGGTGCAGCCGCCGATGATGGAGCCCCCACCGGAGCCGGAGCCCCAGGTCACCGAAACCATCCCCGAACCGCTGCCGGAACCGATCGAAGAGTTCAAGCCGATCGAGGAACAGATGACGGCGGCGCTGGACAATGTCGAGGTGCCTTTGCCGGCAATGCGGCCTCTGCCGCCGCCGGTCGCTGAAAAGCCACCGGAACAGCCCAAAAGCCGGAGCTCAAAAGGAGCCGGTGAAGAAGGTCCAGAAGCCGAAGCAACAACAGCAACAGCAAGCCCGGCCGGATATGGCGGAGGCGAAGATCCAGGCCAAACAATCGGACCGCACCGCCGCCAGCCTGAATTCCACGAGCCTTTTCTCCGCGTCGGTCTCGCCGCAACAGTGGATGACGCGCGTGAGGACGAAGATTGCTCGATACGCCCGCAAATGCCCCGGGAACGATAAGGGCACGGCGGGGGTACGTTTTAACTTCGATGGTAGCGGCAACATAACCGGGGTATCGCTTGCGCGCTCTTCCGGTAATTCGAAGATCGACGACTATATCCTTTCCGCCGTGCAACGCGCTTCCCCGATACCGTCTCCGCCTTCCGGTGTCGCCAGCCACCTTGAGCAGTCGCTTCAATGCGAGTGAACAGCACGCCCTGGCGCTTTCATGGTTCACCCATGTGACCGAGGGAAACTTGATTGCATTTCCAGCTGCAGGCATAGGTATGGCAACCGCCTAACAATTCTCCGGATTGCCAGATGCACATGACCCTCGAAGCCACCGAAACGCTCGTGAAGGGCGTTTTTGAAGCCAATGGCGTTCTCTCCGAAACCGCCCGCTCCGTCGCCCATGCGCTCGTGCATGCCGAAGCTGCCGGGCAATATGGCCACGGACTCCGCCGCGTTCCCGCCTATATCGGCCAGGCCCGCACTGGCAAGGTGGATGGCAAAGCCAACGCCATTGCCACCCGGCCGCGGCCGGCGGTACTTTGGTCGATGCGGCATTCGGCTACGCCTATCCGGCCTTCGACATCGCAGTCGCCGAACTGCCGGCGATTGTGCGGGAACAGGGCATCGCGCTTTGCGCCATTCATCACTCGCATCATGCGGGGGTCATGGCGCTGACCGTGGAGCGATTTGCCGAACTCGGCCTCGTGGCGCTGATGTTTGCCAATGCGCCCGCCTCCATGGCCGCCTGGGGCGGCAGGAAACGGCTGTTCGGCACCAACCCGATCGCTTTTGCGACGCCGGTTGCCGGCGAGGATCCGCTGGTGATCGATCTGGCGCTATCGACCGTTGCGGCTGGCAAGATCATGGCCGCGCGCCAGAGAGGCGAGAGCATTCCCGAGGGTTGGGCCTTCGACGCCAATGGCAAGCCGACGACCGACCCGCATGAGGCCCACAAGGGCCTGATGGCGCCTTCCGGCGGCGCCAAGGGTGCCGCGCTGGCACTGATGGTGGAAATCCTCTCGGCCGGTCTCACCGGCTCGAATTTCTCCTTTGAGGCGAGCTCGTTCATGGAGGAGAAAGGCCCACCGCCATCCGTCGGACAGACGCTAATCGTCATCGATCCTTCCGCGAGTGCTGCTTCGGCTGCCGAGCGGATCGCCGAACTCGCGGCGGAAATGACCTCTGAAGAGGGCGTGCGCCTGCCTGGTCGGCGCGGTCAGAACGCCCGCCGGACGGCGATCGAGCAGGGGCTGGATGTCGAAGACGAAGTGATCGCCGCGATCAAGGCACTGGTTTAGGCCCGAAGAGCGGCGGCCGGCGACTGGCGGTAGGCGAGGATAGCCGGCACGGCGGACAAGACCGCCGATGCGGCGAGCAGGATCAGCGCCATGCGCAGGTCCTCGTCCGTGAAGCCGACCGGCAGGATGATGCCGCTCCTGGCGGTGAAGGCATTGGCGATCAGTTGAGCGGCGGCAAGACCGGTCAGGAAACCAAGGCCGATGCCGAGTGCGACCAGCAGGAAAAGCTCCAGCCAGACGATCGCAAACACCGAGAGCCGCGGCGCGCCAAAGCCCGGAGCGCGCCGATCTGGCGCCGCTGCTGGCCGATATGGGTGACGGTGACGAGGACCAGGGCCGCCGCCACCAACCCTTGAGAGCCGGCTGCGACGGCGCTCAGAACCATCTTGGCGTCACCGAGCGTCGCATAGAGGCCGGTCAGCACCTCGCCGGGGAAAACCGCAAGCGTATTGCCGCTGCGATATTCCTGGCGAAGCTTGTAGGCGTCGGCGATCGTCTTCGGCTTTACGAGGACTGCCGGAAGGCCTGGGGCATCGGAAGCGAAATTCTCGTTGATCGCCGCATCCGCATCGATGGCCCCGTGATGGTCATGATCCTCGTCGCCATGTTCGTCGTGACCGCCGGCAGCAGTTGCCTCGCCTTCGTGCCGATGATCCCCGGCATGTTCGCGGGCCGCTTCCAGCGGCGTGTGGCCATGCTCATCCGTGGCGGCCGCAGCCTGCGTTACCTGTAGCGCTTCGCCTTGGTGATGCTCATCTTCCTCATGCTCATGCCCATGATCGTGGCCGAGGCCATGGACGTGCCAGACGGCCTGGATCGGCACCAGAATGGCGCGATCCCACGGCGTGCCCGTCGGCGGCAGTTTGCCGGTCACATGGTACACGACACCCGCATGGGTCTCGCCACCCATCTGCGCCGTGCCGTGCATGGGCTTGATTTCCGCGCCGACCGGCAGCTTCACGGCCGCGCCGACCACGGCCTCGCCCTCTTTCTCGAACATGCGGCCTTCAGCAAAACCGGAAACGGTGCTCCCGATCAGCGCGCGGGTCGTGCCGACCAAAGGGTAGCCGGCAAAGGAATCGCCGAAGCCGACCGGCGCCACCCAGGCAACGCGCGGGTCCTTCGAGAGCTTCGCCAGTACCTCGCCGGGCATCAGCGGCAGCGGTGCCGGCTGCAGGAAGATCGAGGAGAGCACGAGTGGGTTTCGCTGCCCGCCGCACCAATGACCAGATCGAACTTGTCGGCGGCGCGGGCACTGCCGAGACGCAAGGCGCGTTCCTGCAGCGTGACGGTGACGCCAAGCGCGGTCGCAAGCGCCACGAGAAGCACGACGACCACGGCGCCGGCCCAGAGACGGCGCAGATCGGCGAGAATGAAACGGATCATGCGGCGACCTCTTCGCGAAGGCTGTCGGCGACAATCCTGCCGGCACCGAGCGTGATGCGGCGGTCGAGCCGGTCGATCAGGCGCTGATCATGGGAAACGACGATCAGAGTGCTTCCCGTTTCACCGGCCATATCGAAAAGCAGCCGGCCAACCGTCTCGCCCGCTTCCGCATCAAGGCTTGCGGTCGGTTCGTCGGCCACGATCACGCCCGGCTTGCGCAGGACCGCGCGGGCGATTGCGATGCGCTGCATTTCGCCGCGCGACATGGTCTCGATCTTCTGGTCCGGGCGGGAAAGGCCTACACTTTTCAGGAGATCGCGAGCACGCGCGGTCAGCGCCGCATCGGCGACCCGCGCCAGCCGCGCCGGGAGAAGCACGTTCTCGACCGCCGAAAGACCGGGAAAAAGATGGAAATCCTGCATGACCAGGCCGACATGTTCGGCCCGCCAGCGATCCCGCGCCGTCTCCGAGAGCCTGGCGATATCCTCGCCGCTCCAGGCGACCTTACCGGACGTGGGGCGCTCTAGCCCTGTGACGATGTTGATGAAGGTACTCTTGCCGGAGCCGGAACCGCCGGTGACGGCAACACGCTCACCCGCCGCGATCGTCAGGAAATCGATCAGCAGGACGGGGTTATCGAGACCGGGGAAGAACTTGGCCAGAGTTTCGATACGCAGGGAAAGCATGGTCATGCGGCCTGATACGCCGCGTCCCGGATCCTCAGAAGGCTGACAAATCCAGTGTCGGGATCCTTCCAGGAGCCTACCTCAAGAGTACCGCGAACCTCGATCGTTTCGTTCACCTGGGTGAACGTCTGCTTGCGGTGGAGATAGATGACGATGATGTTGTCGGGCCAGTCCGCGTCGGAGGAGCAGAAGGGGCAAAGCGCCATCGGCACTTCGGTCAGCACGAAGAAAGCAGCCTCGGCCTTCAGTGGCGGCGCCATGAAACCGCGGATCGCGACCTGGCTGCCGGCCAGTTTTTTCACCTTTTCGGAAAACTCCAGTCCGAGAACGCCGTACTTGCCATAGAGTTCGTTGAAATCGAGGTCATCGGCAGCGGTGGCGGAACGGGTAACCGCCAACAGCGGAGCGGCGGCGACAAGGCCGAGCATGGAGCGCCGGTTGAAACCTCGCGAAAAGAGTCCATTCATGAAACCCTCCTGAAACGGTATTCCCGGCCGAGTTTCGGCCGGGAGTATTGTTTTATCATAGGTGCGGCCAGCGGCCAGACCTCAGTTGGTCTGCTTGCTGCCGAGGGCAAAGGTATCGGCGAGCACCTTGTAGATGTCGCTTTCTTCCATATAGCCCTTGAAGCCTTCCGAACCGGGACCAGCCGACTGCAGGACGACGTCGTCCACAGAATGCACGCCGCTGTCGCCGTTCTTCGGAATGTTGCCCTGAACGAAGACTGCGCCGGGCACATTCTTGTACTGTTCGTTGGCGACATATTCCTTCTTTTCGTTCTGGATCGCCGGTACGAACGGGCCATCCATCTTCGGGCGGAAGGTTTCGTAGTGGTCCGGGCCGTTGTTGGCGGCGAGGAACAGGCGACGCGACACGTCGATCTTGTCCGGATAACCGTCGCCGTTTTCGTCCTTGTAGTTCGGGAAGCCGGCTTCCGCATAGGTGCCGACCTTTTCGCGCATCTCGGTGCCCGGCTTGTCGTCGTCAACCGTGCCGATGATCGAAACGCCATGGGTATGGTCGCCGGTGACGACGATCAGCGTATCGGGATGGGTCTTCTGGAATTCGCGGGCGACGGCGATCGCCTGGTCGAATTCGATGGTTTCGATAACGGCGCGGTCCCAATCGAGCGGGTGGGACATCTTGTCGATCGAGGAACCTTCCACCATCAGGAAGAAACCGTCCTGATCCTTGGAGAGGCGATCGAGAGCAACCTTGGTCATGGCGACCAGACCCGGCTGGTTCGGATACTTCTCGACAGTGCCCTTCTTCAGGAATTCGCGGTCGAGCGTGACATCCATGTTACCGGGATGGAAGAGGCCGAGAAGCAGGCCGTTCGCATTGGCGTTGGCAGCAAGCTCGTTCTTGTCGGTGGCGACACTGTAGCCGGCGTCCTTGAAGAGCTTGATATAGTCCTTGTCGTCCTTGCGCTTAGAACCGGCGGTCGCCTGCGGCAGGAAGTAGGCGGAACCGCCGCCGAGCAGGACGTCAGGCTTCACGTCGAGCAGCATGCCGACGACATCGGCCTTGTCATTGCGGTTGCGGGTGTGAGCGACGACGGCAGCCGGGGTGGCGTCTTCGACTTCGGCGGTCACGACGATACCGATCGACTTGCCGGTCTGGCGGCGAATGGCTTCGGCAATGGTTTCGACCTTCGGGTCGTCCAGCGAATCCGGCGTGCGGTCGGCGTAAACGCCGATCGCGTTCACCGCGGT
Organism: Neorhizobium sp. EC2-8; assembly: GCA_045291535.1. Classification (GTDB taxonomy): domain Bacteria; phylum Pseudomonadota; class Alphaproteobacteria; order Rhizobiales; family Rhizobiaceae; genus Neorhizobium. Next base: position 2,958,701 of record CP147996.1, read on the forward strand.
CTTGTGGCCGGTCATATAGGCCGACATCGTGTTGGCCGAGTCGGTATCGACGGCATTGGTTGCCGAGGTGCCGACGAAAGCCATGCGATCGAGGTCGTCCATGGCGAGACGGCCGTTCGCCTTACCTTCGGTCATGCCCTTGGACATGATGCGGGCGGCCGTGCGGTGCGCGACCGAGAGGCCGTCGCCTAGCAGGAAGATGATGTTCTTGGCTTTCGGAGCAGCGCCCGTGCCGTAAACGTTCCAGGTGACGGTCTTGGTTTCGGAACCGGCCGAGATCTCGACCTTGTAGTCGCCTGCGTTGGCGATCGTCAGGCCGCGCAGGATGAAGGCCGAACCGAGGACCTTGTCCTTGTTCTTTTCTTCGGCGACGAACTGGGCTTCCTTGCCGAGAACGGTCTTGTAGTCCTGGCCGTTGACGGTGATCTTGACGTCTTCCGGCTTCACGACCGAGTTGAATTCGACCTTGAAGTCGAAGGGAGAGCCGGAGAGGATCGTGGCGCGATCCAGTGGATATACAGTGGCAGCCTGGGCGGCGCCGGCGAGCACGGTCGAAACGACCAGGGCGGCAAAGATCTTGCGCATAGTAACCTCATGAAAAATTCAAAGGGAAGGCGAGGTTTCGTATACTGGCGGTGCATGACACTTGCGTGACGCCTCTTATCGAGGGCCAGGCCTGGTCGCCGCCGTGCGACGCAAAAACAATTCGTGAGGAAAATCCTGCTCCAGAAACGGAAAAAGCCTGGCGCGGGAGGAGGGTGCGCCAGGCTTTAAACTTGATCGACAACTGGGAGGAGGAGGTGTTGTCGATCCGTATCGAGCAACACTGGGAGGAGGAGTGCGTCGCTCGATGAGCAGAGATATAGGCTAATCGTTTAAGCAGGCCAAGCCACCCTATTGCAATGCAGCAATGCACTGAGCGCAGAGCTGAGCAAATGCCCGAGGGCCACTCTATCGCCCGATGAGACGCTTTTCAGGGTCGCAGGCATGGCCTTCCCAAGATCGCCGTATCCCTGGCGAAAAACGTGGTCTATAGCGATTCCCTTGCAGATAGGCAGACGGAGGCGGACATGGCAGAGATCAGATATCACGAAAGCGATATTCCCGCAGCAGATGCGGCCCGCTACACGGGAGCGATCGCCATCGATACGGAGACGCTTGGCCTCGTGCCGCGTCGCGACCGGCTTTGCGTCGTGCAGCTTTCGCCGGGAGACGGTTCGGCCGACGTGATCCGGATCGCCGCCGGGCAAAGTGAGGCCCCCAATCTCGTCGCCATGCTTGCCGATCCGGCACGCCAGAAGATCTTCCATTACGGCCGCTTCGATATCGCCGTTCTGTTCCACACGTTCGGCGTCACCACGACGCCGGTCTTCTGCACCAAGATCGCCTCGCGTCTGGCCCGTACCTATACGGACCGGCACGGACTCAAGGACAATCTCAAGGAAATGCTCGATGTCGATGTTTCCAAGGCGCAGCAGCAATCCGATTGGGCAGCCGATGTGCTTTCACCGGCGCAGCTCGAATATGCAGCCTCCGACGTGCTCCACCTGCATGCGCTCCGCGACAAGCTGAGCTACCGTCTCGTGCGCGACAAGCGCGCCGAACTCGCCCAGGCCTGTTTCGAGTTCCTGCCGACGCGGGCGAAGCTGGATCTGCTGGGCTGGGAAGAGGCCGATATCTTTGCTCACAGCTGATGGGCTGACGAGCGGATGGATCAAGGTTATCGCGAGCGTCCGACGGCCCACGAGACCGGGCCTTATCTCGAGCCGCTGCGGCTTCTCGTACGCGGTGCGCTCGCGCCGCTTCCATGGTGGGCTTCGGAATTTATCCTGTTCGGACTGAAACAGGCTTGGGCCTGTCTGTTCGCAGCGATCATGCTGGCGCTGCTGCTGGTCACAAAAGCCATCTGGCAGCCTGACTGGCCGGTCTATCGCTACGATTTCCTGTTTCTCGCCGCACTGACAATCCAGATCCTGTTCCTGCGCTTCAAGATGGAAAGCTGGGATGAAGCCCGGGTCATCCTCGTCTACCACGTCACCGGAACTGCGATGGAGATATTCAAGGTCCATATGGGGTCATGGGCCTATCCGGAAACGTCGCTTGTCCAGATCGGCGGCGTGCCATTGTTTTCCGGCTTCATGTATGCCGCGGTCGGCTCCTTCATGGCCCGCACGATCCGCATCTTCGACATGCGCTTCAGCCATTATCCGCCAATGTGGCAGACGGGCCTCCTGGCAATCGCGATTTACGCCAATTTCTTCAGCCATCATTTTGCGCCGGACATCCGCTATCTTCTGTTTGCGGCGACGGTGATCGTTTACCGGCGGGTGAACATCCATTTCACCACGGACAGGACAACTTTGCAGATGCCGCTGGTGCTTGCCGCGTTTCTCTCCTCGGCCTTCCTGTGGCTGGCCGAGAATGTCGGAACGCTGACGGGCACCTGGATCTATCCGACCCAGAAGACCTGGCACATCGTATCGTTCGGCAAGCTCGGGTCCTGGTATCTGCTTCTCTATGTGAGCTTTGCGCTGGTGACGCTTGTTTTGAAGCCGCGGCCTCCGAATAGATAAAAGGTGACATAATTTCCAGTCACCCGGTAACGTCTCGTTAACCCTTCAAATCTAATTTTGCCTGCGGTGTACCTCTCGACGAGACCGGATTTCGGGCCATGTTGCTTCCTACCCAGCAGACTTATGGGCTTGCCGCGACCAATATGATGCAGTCGATGCTCGACAGCATCGAGGATCAGCGCAAGAAAGACGAAGAGCAGCGGACCGGCAAGAAGAACGATCCGGTCGCCGAGGCCCGCATCAGTGCCAGCGAGGATGCCCGGCGCGCCCGCGACAAGATCACGACAGCCCTTTTCGGCGTCAACAATACCGACCCCAACGAATTGAAGATCGAACTCGTCGATCGCCTCGCTGCCAAACTCGGCATCGACACCGACGAGGCGCGCTCCTCCTACAAGCTCGGCAAGGCATTGGAAGATGCCCTGAAGGATCTTGGAGCGGCCGGCTCGGCCAAGCTTGAGGAAGATCTCGGCCTCAAGGACATGGGTATCTCGATCGATACGCTGCTGGCGGCGATCAAGAACCCCTATGGCGACGACAACCAGCGCCTGATGGACGGCCTCAACCGCAAGGCCAACGGTGGCAAGCTCGACACCGAAGTCGGGCGCGTCGTACAGCGGCTCGAGGATGTCGCCGATCCGAAGACGCTCGAAGAGCTGAAGCTCGGTCCGCAGGGCTACGATCCGACCCGCGTCGAAGACGCCGAAACCCGCGCCGAGCGCCAGGACGACATCCAGGCGGCGGAAGCCGGCAAAAACTCGAAGACGTCCAGAAGGTCCAGGACGTGATTGAGAAGAAGAACGACGAGGCGGCAAAGCCGGCCGCCGATAGCACGACCAATACGGCATCCGTCGATGATACCGCGCTGCTGGCCCTATTCGCCGCGGCCGCTGAACAGGTGGCCACCTCCGATACGGGCAACGCGGCCGACAGCCTCCTTTCCGATGATAAATCCTCTGCCAAGGGCGAATCCGACGTCTCCGTCGAAACCCTTGCGGGCAATGAAGCATCGACCAGCGAAATCGCGGCGAAAGCGATCGAGGAGCTTGCTGCCGGCAACGCCGAAGAATCCGAGGCTGACATCGTGCCCGTGCGAGTTGACGAGATCGGCATTTATGAATTGTTGAAGAAGAAGTTGGCCGCGTGATCCCGCAATAACCCCGATCAATCCCCTCATCTGTCTCGCCTTGGATCATTTTCGCTGACCTTTCAGCGGAAGGCGAAACCCGTTAGCGAATTGTTAACCTTTTTGCCGCACAGTCATATCTGTGTATCGGCATTGGCGACGCCATGAGGCGTCCCGGTCGCAACGCCGCTCGTTGCGAAAAGACAAGAACCGTTCGGCCGAGCTGTCCTATCGTCTCTATCAGACATTTGGAGCGGACGATGCTGCCCCCGGTTCGTACCAGTTCATTCGTTGACTATCAGGCCCCTTCGCAGCAACCGCTGCTGCGTCAGCGGATCGACGTGGCCAGTACCGCGGCGAACAGCGGGTTGATCGGCTCCTCGCCGATGTCGGCGGGGCGGTTGGACGTCCTTTCGCTTTCGGCGCAGCTCCAGGCTCGCCCAAGGGTTTTCCGTCTTCGCCGAAACCATCGGCAGGCTGATCAAGGTCCCACGCCGCGAAGGCGAGGCATTGGCAGATTATGCCCAACGCCTTTCCGAAGCGGTCAAGGGGATGAACCCGACCGAAAAGGCAGCCCTCGAACGCACGCTCAACCAGGTGGTCAAGGGCGTTTCGATACGCCTGCTCACCGAGATCCTCAACAATCCGGCCGGCCCCGAAGCCGCGCGTGTCGCCCTGCAGCTGGAGACCGCGCAGCTGCTCGACCGAGACCTCGCCGCCAAGGCCGTCGTCAGCTCCTATCGCCAGAATGCCGGAGCGGAACAGGTGTCTAGCCCGCTGCCGCAGCCGGCCAATGCGGCGCCGCCCGCTACCGGCCAGGCTTCCGTACCTTTGGCGGAGGCTGAGGGACAAGCCTCGCAGCCGGGCGAAGAAGCTGCGATCGATGATGGTCTGCCTGAGGAGATTGCCGCAGAAGCCGCTGCGCAGGATGCGGAAGCGCCCGCAACGACGGCTTCCAACACCGCTCAAGAATCCGCCGCGATTTCCGCGGAGGCCGAGATCGCCTTGACGGCAGCCGCCGATGAAAGCGAATTGCAAACGCCGGCAAGCTCCGAAACCGATCTGGACGCGGCACCCGCCTCGGCATCTGCGCAGGAAGCGGCCGAGATCGCCGAAAGCGAGACACCGGAGCTTGCTGCCCTGCGCACCGAAGACGCGCCGGAAAGCCCGCCTGCGGCGCAGCCGGACGAAGGCCGACAGACTGGGAGCACAATTCCGAGCGACCGGCGCACGTCTCAACCCGTCTTCTATGACGGGCCGGCGCTGGCCCGGCTGTCCCAGCGTGGACTTGAGCAGCAGGGCAGCACACGTGCGCTCGATGCGGAGAAGCTGGCGAACGGCGCCACGACCATATGGCTTGCGGAAGTACTTGCCGATGCCACCAGCGATCTTCTCGACGGCCTGCCGCTTGCGGCAAGACAGTTGCCCGAACAGCAGGCGCTCCAGCAACTGATCGACAAGGAACTTGTCGGAAAATCCGCCTTCCAGGCGGGCGAAGCGGCAAATGCCGCCATGGCGAAACCCGCAAAGCCGGCCGCCGACGAACCGACAAGCACCGGTTCAGCGGGTCGCGCGAACGGTACTTCCGCAAACGCAAACGGCCAGTCCACGGGCGCGACGGAACTTGCCGAGCAGCTCGCTCTTCCGATCGCCATGCCGCCGATGTTCCGCGAAGGCGTAGCCCTGCCCTACGTCGCCTATCCGCCCGAAGAACGCGAGCGGGACCCCGAGGAGCGCAAGACGAAGGCGATCTCGCAGACCGACGAAGACGGCGAACAGCAACATTCGGCCGGCGAGCAGGCGTTCAGCGAAGAGCAGCCGGACGACGAGCACGCCCCGGAAGACCATGACGAGGGTTCTTCGAAGGAAGCCACCGAAGATGCGGACAGGGCGAACGACCTTTATTGGCGCATGGCCGGCTGGGCCTGAATTCCATTCATAAAACTGCGCATGAAAAAACCGCCGGACTTGCATCCGGCGGTTTTCGATTTCTTGCGAGGCGTCGATTACTCGTTGTTGCCGCGGTTCTTCAGAGCCGCGCCGAGGATGTCGCCGAGCGAGGCGCCGCTATCGGACGAACCGAACTGAGCGACTGCTTCCTTCTCTTCCGCGATCTCGAGAGCCTTGATCGACAGCATGACCTTGCGGTCCTTCTTGGAGAAGTTGACGATGCGGGCATCGAAGACCTGGCCGACCGAGAAACGCTCCGGACGCTGATCGTCGCGATCGCGTGCCAGGTCGTTGCGGCGGATGAAGGAGGTGATGTCTTCGTGGTTGACGAGACGAACCTCTACACCACCGTCGTTGACGGCGATGACTTCGCACGAGACGACGGCATTCTTGCGCAGGTCGCCGGAAGCGGCGGCTTCACCGACCGAGTCCTTGCCGAGCTGCTTGATGCCGAGCGAGATGCGCTCCTTATCGACGTCCACATCGAGAACGACAGCCTTGACGACGTCGCCCTTGTTGAACTCTTCGATGACCTGTTCGCCCGGACGGTTCCAGTCGAGGTCGGAGAGGTGGACCATGCCGTCAACGTCGCCTTCGAGGCCGATGAACAGGCCGAATTCGGTCTTGTTCTTGACTTCGCCTTCGACTTCAGTGCCGGCCGGATGCGAGTAGGCAAATGCCTGCCACGGATTTTCGAGCGTCTGCTTCAGGCCAAGCGAGATACGGCGCTTGGACGGATCGACTTCGAGAACGACCACGTCAACATCCTGCGTCGTGGACAGGATCTTGCCGGGATGGACGTTCTTCTTGGTCCAGGACATTTCGGAAATGTGGATGAGGCCTTCGATGCCCGGCTCCAGGCTCGACGAATGCACCGTAGTCGGTGATGTTCGTGACGGTACCGGAAATCTTCTTGCCGACCGGGTACTTGGCGGCAATGCCATCCCACGGATCCGACTCGAGCTGCTTCATGCCGAGCGAGATGCGGTGGGTTTCCTGGTTGATGCGGATGATCTGTACCTTGACCTGCTGGCCGATGGACAGGATTTCCGACGGATGGTTCACACGGCGCCATGCCATGTCGGTGACGTGCAGGAGGCCGTCGATGCCGCCGAGGTCAACGAACGCACCGTAATCGGTGATGTTCTTGACGACGCCGTCGACAACCTGGCCTTCTTCGAGGTTCTGAACGATTTCAGAACGCTGCTCGGCGCGGCTCTCTTCGAGGACCGTGCGGCGCGAAACAACGATGTTGCCGCGACGCTTGTCCATCTTGAGGATTTCGAAGGGCTGCGGGTTATGCATGAGCGGGGTGACGTCGCGGATCGGACGGATATCGACCTGGCTACGCGGCAGGAAGGCAACGGCGCCGTCGAGATCGACGGTGAAGCCACCCTTGACCTGGTTGAAGATGACGCCTTCGACACGCTCGCCGGCTTCGAACTTGAGTTCGAGCTTGACCCAGCTTTCTTCGCGGCGAGCCTTCTCGCGCGACAGAACTGCTTCGCCCAGCGCGTTTTCGATGCGCTCGACGTAAACTTCGACTTCGTCGCCGACCTTCAGCGAACCGTCCTTGCCCTTGGCGCCGAATTCCTTCAGCGCAATGCGGCCTTCGACCTTGAGACCGACGTCAACGACGGCCATGTCCTTTTCGATCGCGGTGACGCGACCCTTGGTGACATAACCTTCGGCCAGATCGTTGGTGACGAAGGATTCTTCGAGAAGGGCTGCGAAGTCCTCCCGCGTGGGGTTAGATACTGCCATGAAATCTCCTGAGGTACCCGATACGGGCCCATACAGCGCCGGTGGTTCGTGTTGCACATGCCCAAAGGTTCATGTCCGCCTCCCTCATCGGCGTTATCCGGGGAGGCAATCCGGCGCGGGGACCGAACTTCGGGCTATTCTATTTCAATTGTCTTTTCAGGGCGGCGTCGATGATCGTCTTCGCTGCCCGAAACGCGGCCTCTATACTCATTTCCGAGGTATCAAGCAAGTGCGCATCGTCGGCAGGCTTCAGAGGACTGTCGGCCCGGCCCATGTCGCGCTCGTCGCGCTTCCTGACGTCGGCGAAGATGCCGTCGTAATCGGCCTCGCCGCCCCTGCCGACGATCTCGTCGTAACGGCGCCTTGCCCTGACATCCGCAGCGGCGGTGACATAGAGCTTCACCGGCGCATCCGGGCAGACCACGGTGCCGATATCGCGTCCATCGAGCACGGTACCCGGCTGCCTCAGGAAAACGCACGCTGCGCCTCCACCAGAGCCCGACGGACGAGCGGCATGACCGCGATCTTCGAGGCTGCCTCGCCGATCGCATGCGCCGACAGTATATCGCGATCGAGACCCGCGAGCTCAACCTCGCGCGCCATCTTCTCGGCGACCCCTTCGTCATCGAGCGGCAGGCCGGCATCGAGAAGCGCCTTGGCGGTGGCGCGATAGGTGAGCCCGGTGTCCAGATGGTGAAAACCGTAGGCGTCGGCAATCTGGCGGGAGAGCGTTCCCTTGCCGGCCGCGGCGGGACCGTCGATGGCGATGATCATTGCAGGCTTCGAATTCGAACTCATGCTTGCCGCATGGCTCCGTACTGGCGGACGAGATCCGCCATATCGCCCCGTCCGGGCATTTCATCAAGCCCCGCCGCGACCCCTTCGCGGTCACCGACGGGGCGGTTCTGGCTGACCTTCCACTTGCCCTCGATCTCGGTAATCTCGATTTCGATGCCGACAATGCCCTTCAGCTGGGCGCGGATAAAATCGTCCGGCGCATCGGTGACGGCCCAGGGCATGGCGCGTTGTCCTTCGTGCTGGCTGGTGATCGCATTGATCTGCGCCAGCAGCCAATCGGCGTCCTCGACGATGCGGGCCGGGCCTCTGGCCTGGACGATCGCATAGTTCCAGGTGGGCACGACCTTTCCGGTCTCGCGCTTGGTCTGGTACCAGGAGGGCGTGACGTAGGAATCGGCGCCCTGAAAGACAACGAGTACCGGGGCACCGTCGCGAATGTCCTTCCACTGGCCATTGGCGCGAGCAAGATGCAGGCGGAGCGTTCCCTTTGCCGAAGCCCCGGCATCGAGATGAAATGGCACCGGATTGGCGAGCAGGCGGGAATTGCCGGATGTGACCAGCAAGCCGAGCGGATGGGCACGGATCAGCGCGTGCTGGGTGCCAAGATCCTCTTCTCGAAAATGCGGCGGCTGGTACATGCTCTCTCCCTCTTGTCGCTTCCATCCGGAGCAGGCGGCCGGACCTGCCTGTCCTGGTCAGGATTTTCCCGTCGTGACTAACATAAAGCCTGCGATCGGTCACCGCCCCCGCCCTTATGCAGCCTATGAAAAGTTTGTCTTTGACATCAAAGGGCGCAGGCTTTATGGGGACCGGCTTAGATTTTCACCCTATAAAGCCGCGATCCAAGCGGCGCGCCGAACTATTCGGCCATCCCATGAGGCTCTGACTGTGGCAAAAGCGGAACTCGGAACCAAGCGAACCGACCCCGATACCGGCAAAAAATTCTACGACCTGAATCGCGATCCGGTCGTTTCTCCCTATACCAACAAGTCCTGGCCGCTCTCCTTCTTCGAGGAAAACAGCGTGGCCAAGAAGATGGAACAGGCCGAGGAAGAAGACGTCCAGGAAGTCGATACCGAAAATCCGGAAGTCGAACTCGTATCGCTCGAAGAGGGCGACGAGGCAGCCGGCGGCGACGACATCCCGGATATCGGCGATGACGACGATGTCGATATCGGCGATGACGACGACGATACGTTCCTGGAAGCGGACGAAGACGAAGATGACGACGACATGTCGGGCATCATCGGCGTGACCGGCGACGACGACGAAGTCTGATCCGATTTTCAAGTTAAAGCCCGGCAATTCAATAAAAATTGCCGGGCGATCAAATTTCGGCTTGCACTCTCCGTAAACCGGAAGTAATAAGCCGCCACTCCGCCGGGCCAATCGCCTCGGAGTTCCCAGGACCGGAAATACCGGACCACCCTGATGGGGCTATAGCTCAGCTGGGAGAGCGCTTGCATGGCATGCAAGAGGTCAGCGGTTCGATCCCGCTTAGCTCCACCAAATCTTCTCCAAGACACATGGAAGTCGGTCGCCCAACGGGCAAAACGTCCACGCTATCTTGCCATCAAAGTGGGATGCGGACGACGGGCGGGCGCTTTGTGGGCCCGTTTGCGGGAGATCCGTGTGGAACGATTGCGGATTGCCTTCTGGCGCTCGGCCTTTCGTTCCAGGCTCCGCCAAGCTCGCGCAGGCCAGGCTGTCGATGGCGAGATCGTCGAGATATTGCTGGCGACGTGCCTTGGCCATCTGCTGGATGACGGCTGCGAATATGCCGGCCAGAGCTGCAACGATTGCCAGAACGAACATTAGAGCGACCATGAGCGCCTCCTGTCACCACGATAACGTGCGCAGACGGATAAAGTTCGGCGATCATAGTCCGACGACGTTCACATCGCATCACATCCCTTCGCTGTAGGGCCTCCTGCTCCGCCCAAGGGACTTTGTTCAGGTTGCCCTGCTCAGGGCGCGGCCGCGACGTCGGTCGAGCCAGGCGGCACCCTGGAGCGCGGCGAGGATGATCAGCACGCCGATCACCACCCTCACCTCGGGCACCTCGCCGAAGAAAACGTAGCCGGTGACCGTGACGAAAACGATCGAGAGGTAGCCGACGGGCGCAAGCACGCTCGCATCCGCGATACGATAGGCACGCAGGAAACAATATTGCCCGAGTTGGGCAAGGAAGCCGATGCCGAGCAGCGGGATCCAGTCGAACGGCATGACCGGCTGCCAGGTGAAGACGGCGGGTACGGCGGTGATGACGGCGAGGCCGACCGTGTAGAAGACCATCATGACCGTGGTGTTCTCGTCCTTCAGCGCGCGTGTCTGGATGATCGCCAGCGAACCGAAGACGACCGAGACCAGCACGACCAGAACCTCGACATCGAAGCTCGACGTGCCGGGGGCCATGACGATCAGTACGCCGATGAAGGCGAAACCGGCACCGAGCCAGCGGATGCGGCTCACCCTCTCGCCGAGCATGACGACGGCCATGGCCATGGTGATCAGCGGCCGGGAGAACCCGACCGCATTGACCATGGCGAGCGGCAGCATGGTGATGGCGAGGAAATTGCTCGTGAGCGCCACCGCATTGCAGGAAATGCGGAAAATATTGCGCCACGGGTGTTTGACCCGGCGCATCTCGGCGCGATGCCGCCAGATCAGCGGCAGGATGAACAACAGCCCGATCATCGCCCGGATGAAGACGAGCTGGAAGGCGGGGTAGGTCGCCCCTTGTGCCTTCACCAGCGCCGTCATGCCACCGGAGACCAGCGTCATGTCGAGAAGCAGCCAGCCGATGCCGGTGCGGGCGTTCGAGGCCCGCTCGCTTTCCGGCTCTGGCGCTGCCTCCGTGCTCACGCCGGCTGCACGAGGTTCGCCATCAGCCGGAAGGCACCGGGAACGAGCTTGTCGAGCCTGGTGATGCAGCACGAGGCTGGTATGGGTGTGGCGGCCGCGGCCGATGGCACCGGAGATCAAAGCGCCCTTGAGCGGCTGTTCGTCGGCGTCGTGCATGGCCAGCAGCGGCTCATAGGCGTCGTCCCAGCGGGAGACGAAATAGAGGCCGCGCTCCTTGTCCCAGCCCTGCCAGTCTTCCGGGCCGATGACGTTCGGTCCCTTGAGCAGCGGGTGGTCGGGCGCAAGCACGGTGACTTCGGCACTCGGATCGGTGACGCGCCAGCGCAGCGACGGCGAGCCGATCTCAATGCGGCGGACGGGGGTCTCGTTCGGGTCCCAGCCATCGGTCGGGCGGTGATAGAGGGTGACGAGATGGCCACCCTCCTCGACGAAAAGGTGCAGCCGTTCTTTCGCGGCGGCAAGGTCCTTGCGGATGCCGAAGGCGAAGATGCCGACGACGATGGTGGTAAAGCGCGACAGATCGCCGGAGAGCGCCTGGGCGTCGAGTTCCGTCACGTCGAGGCCCATGCGGGTGAGCCACAGGCCGATGCGATCAGCACCGCCGCCGACATAACCGATGCGGGCGCCTTCGGGCAGTTTCAGATCGACCGACAGGATCTTTAGCGAGGCCGGGGCGCGGAAACCGGGGCGGCCGATATGCCGGTAGGCGATCGGGGTGACCTGAAAGGCGGGGCGGCCGTCGATCTGCGGTTCGAGTTCGGCAAGACCGGGTTTAACCGCATCGGTCGGAGAGGCGATCCAGCCGCCATCGGTCTTCTTCATCACCCAGCCGGCGGGCGTCTTGAACGAGACCGGCGCGTTGGTGCCAGAAACAACGGCCTTGATCGGCCATTCCGTCTGTTTCGTGCCGAGCGGGACGAGGAGCGCATCCGGCAGCAGGGTCAGCGACTGAGCCGGCATCACCGCAAAGGGCTCCTCAAGGTCGAAGGTGCCTGTGGCGATCCGTCCGCCGATCTCTGCCGAAACCTCCACATGTGCATGGCCATTGCCGCCGAGCGCCGACCAGGCGGGCAGGTATAGGCTGGAGAGCGGCGCGTCCGTCGCGGCAGTCAGCGAGAGTACGCCTTCGCTGGCAGACGACTGGACAGAAGACGAGACGCCCGACGGCAGGACCGAGAGGACACCGACCCAGTGATCCGACGCACCTTCGCCAAACTCAACGGTGAGGGTAGCAGCACCTCCGGGGAAATGACGGGGGATCCGCATAGGCGCGCTCGAAGATCGCCGCCGCATCGAGAATCGCGGCATCGATTTCCCGCTGCTTGCGGACGATACGGTGACCGTGCAGCTCCTTGAAGCCCTCGGGCGCGGCGGTCCCTACGGTATCCAGCCAGCCGGCGGCTTCGGTGAGCGCTCCGATAATCGCATCACGATCGGGAAAGGCTGCGAGGGCCACGGAAATGGCGGCGTCGGCGGAGCGCAGAGCTTCAGCGACATTGTCGGGCAGGTTGCGGATGTCCGCAAGCAGTGAAAGCGATGCCGGCAGGTCCTCAAGAATGGATCGTTCGGTATGTGAGCCGGCGGCGGAGAGTTTCAGGTGGAGCTGCCAGTCCTTTTCCGGCCGCTTCGGCCAGTGGCCCATTCCCTGGGAGGCGTGGTAATAACGCGACCATTCGCCGATGCGGTCATAATCCGCGCCGGTCGCGGGGTCGCGGCCCTCGGCCAGCACCGTCACCGTGGTATCCGGCGGCGGTACTTCGTCGTCATAGGTATCGCCGCCGCCCGACCAGGCCGGCAGGTAATATTTGGCTACGTTCCAGGGCTTCAGGCCCTCGGTGAAATGTTCGGGATAGGCGTTGGGATCGGCAGCGAGCGTGATCGCGGTTTCGGCCGCACGCGTCATGGCGCGATGGTGGCCGTGCTGGCCGGGCACGTCGAGGAAGGTCGGGATGACGATATCGGGCCGTTCGATGCGGTAGGCGCGCACCAGACGCTCGACCGTGCGAGCCTCGCCCCAGCGGGTGAAGGTCGCGTCGCCATCCTTGGAGAAGCCGAAATCGTGGACCGGGTCCGTCGGGCCATGGCCGAGCCAGGAGACGTCGCTGTCGATCGCGCGCGCCGCCTCTTCCAGCTCGCGGGAGCGGATGACGCCAAGCGGGCCGAGCCGTTCGGGGCCGAGCGCATTCTGGCCGCCCTCGCCGCGCGTGGAGCAGGCGATGATGACGCGCATGCCGAGCCCCAGGCGGAACCAGGCGAGCATGCCGTTCTGCTCGTCGTCGGGATGGGCGCCGGTATTCATCATCGTGACCGTCGACTTCAGCCGCGTCAGCTTGCGATGGAGCCGGACGAGCGAGGGATCGGCCATCTGCCGTTCGATGCGTTCGCGGGCGGTCAGCATGAAAGGTCCTCCAATATGTCAGGCGGAAATATCGGCAAGCGATGTCTCCAGCTTGGGCGTCACCATGTCGAAAAGCGGAAGGGCGGCAGCCCCGAGCGCGGCCGTCAACTGGCCCGTCTGGCCGCGCAGCACGCGGGGCAGATCGCGCTGCCTGCGGCTGGCGACCGAGGTCGGCAGGTTGCCCATGCGGGCGACGATGTCCTCGATGATCGCATCCGGCAGCGCGCCGCCGAGAATGATGGTCTGCGGATCGAGGATGTTTTCGAGCATGGCGACCATGGGACCGAGATAGGTTGCGGCCTCGTCGATCCATTCCTCGACGACCGGGTGACGGCCCTCATGGAGCTTCTCGAGATCGGAAAACTCGGTGTCGGAAATCCCGACGCAGCGCAGCTTTTCCTTGAGCACATAGGCGGAAACATAACCTTCCAGGCAGCCGAGTTGGCCGCAGGAAGGACAGGGCCTGCCCTTCGGCACCACGGTGACATGGCCGACTTCGCCGGCATTGCCGAAGGCGCCGCGATAGGGCGCGCCGTCCTGGATGATGCCAAGGCCGATCCCGACGCCGAAATAGATCATGCAGAAATTGGAGATCGCCAGGCCCGCACCGAACAACCGCTCGCCGACGGCCGCCGCCGTAGCGTCGTTTTCGACGATGACCGCATGACCGCAAGCTTCGCTGAGCGCCTGGGCGGCGTCGAGGCCTGCCCAGCCCGGTAGCGTGGTCGGGCCGACGGAAGTCATGCCGTCGATCTCGAACGGACCGGGCATGACGACACCGGTGCCGAGCAATCTGGTGCCGGCCAGTTCCGTCACGGCGGCAAGCTCCGCCGCGAAGGCCGACAGGATATGCCCGGGAGTGGTGTCCTTGAGCGGCGTGATGCGTTTTGCCCTCAAGCCGCCGGAGAGATCGAGAGCTACCGTGACCATGTGGTCGGCCGCGATCTCGACGCCGATAGTGGCGCCGCCTTCCGGGTTGACCGCGAACTGGATCGGCGGCTGGCCCCGGCCGGATTTCAGCCGCCCCATTTCCATCAGCAGCGCCTCGCCAACCAGTTCATCGACGATGTTGGCGACAGCCTGGGGCGTCAGCTGGGTGAGCTTGGCAATATGGGCGCGGCCGAGCGAGCCGTGGCGGCGCACCACATCCAGCACGACGCGGCGATTGTGCTCGCGGCTTCGTTCGGGGTTCTTGCCGATAGCCACCGGGTGTGTGCCGATCGTGTGTATGGTCATTTCGCCACCTTCGGTTGGCGGAATTCATAACGCCGGAAAACCGTTTCCCGCAATAGAATAATTCAAGTAAATTATCTTATTGACAAATGGCAGCACTCAGGAAAGCGTAAGGAAGGCTGAGACGAGAAGGGTCGCAGCGCTTGAAAGGGAGGCGTGGCTCCCGAAACCAATAAAGGCATCGGGCTGCAGATCGCGTTCGAATGCAGGGAACAATCAGACCCCAAGACCGGAGCACCCGGCGGGGCAAATGGAGGCTCACATGCGCAAGGCAACTTTGTTCGCCGGTCTCGTCGCCGGTTTCAGCACGTTCGCATTCAATGCAGCGCAGGCGGTGGAAATCGAATACTGGCAGTACGTATTCGACACGCGCGTGAAGGCGATGGACCAGGCTCATCACCGAGTTTCAGAAGGCCAATCCGGGCATCACGGTCAAGCAGGTCACCTTCCCCTATGCCGACTACCAGACGCGCGTGATCGCCGCCAACATGGCCGGCAATGGTCCCGACGTCATGCAGCTCTTCTACGGCTGGCTCGACAAGTTCGTCGCCGGCGGCCTCCTCGCCCCGCTGCCGAAGGACGCCTTCCCGCATGCCAAGATCGAGAGCGACTTCTTCCCGATCGTCAAGGCGATGAAGCGTGGCGACGACTATTACGGCCTGCCGACCGCGGTGCGCTCGCTCGCCCTGTTCTACAACAAGAAACTCTTCACCGAGGCCGGCCTCGACCCGAACAACCCGCCGAAGACGCTCGACGAATACGTCGCCGCCGCCCAGAAGATCGCCAAGCGCGATGCTTCCGGCAACCTCATCGTCGAAGGTTCGACGCTCGACATGGGCGGCCAGGACCACCAGTGGTGGCGTGAAGTGCTGATCCGCCAGTTCGGCGGCGTGCCCTATACGGACAACGACCAGAAGGTCGCCTATAACAGCGAAGCCGGCGTCAAGGCCCTGAAATTCTACACCAGCCTCCAGGCTCGAGAAGAAGATCGGCGCGGCCGGCTTCATGGACGAAGGCCAGGCGGCCTTCCGCGGTGGCAAGGCCGGCATGACCATCGACGGCACCTTCCGCCTCGGCGCCTTCAAGAGCATCAAGGACTTCGAATGGGGCGTGACCGAACTGCCGGCCAATGCACAGGGCGTGCGTTCCAACTATGCCAGCTATTTCGCCAACGGCATCAGCGCCAAGGCGAAGGGCGAGGAGCCTCGAAGCCTCGAAGAAGTTCCTGGCCTACATCACCTCGCCTGCCGCCATGGACATCTGGCTGAAGACCGTCGGCGAGCTGCCGGCGCTCCGCTCCGCAGCGCTGACCGAAGCCAACCTGAAGGACCCGATCTACGCACCGTTCCTGAAGGGCCTGGAATACGCTCACACCACGCTATTCATGGACGAAGCCGGCCAGCGCCAGAACGCAATCGACATGGCGAACCGCGTCCTTCTGCAGGGTCAGTCCGTCGAGGACTCGATCAAGCAGGCGGCCGCGGCCGAGCAGGAAATCATCGACTCGGCCAAGCCGTAAGATACGGAGCCGGTCATGGCAGCGATTGAACAGCAGGGGGCGGCGTCAGGCCGCTCCGGCGGACCCGGAGGAACATCCTTCGGGGACCGCTTTTCCATGCGGACGCGACGCCTCGTCTGGGTCTGGAGTTTCCTTGCCCTGCCGATCCTCTTCTACGCGATTATCCGCTTCTATCCGACGTTCCAGGCCTTCTACCTGTCGTTCACCAACTGGGACCTGCTGCGCCCGGCGAAATTCATCGGGTTCGCCAACTATATCAAGCTCTTCAAGGACCCACAGTTCTGGAAGGTGTTCAAGAACACGTTCACCTACCTGATCATCGGCACGCCGATCAGCCTCGTCACCGCCTTCACGATCGCCTTCTTCCTCGATCGCGTCCGCTTCATGCACAATTTCATCCGGGCGCTGTATTTCCTGCCGTTCCTGACCACCGCAGCCGCCATGGCCTGGGTCTGGCGCTGGTTCTACCAGCCGCCGCCGATCGGCGTCATCAACGACGTGTTCAGCATGCTCGGCATTCCGCAGCAGCCGTTCATCCGCTCGACCGACCAGGCGCTGTTCTCGATCATGGTAACGGCGATCTGGGCCGGCCTCGGTTTCCAGATCATCATCTTCATGGCGGGCCTGCGCGCCATTCCGGGCACGTTCTACGAGGCCGCCCGGATCGACGGGCTTGGAGAATGGGCGATCCTGCGCAAGATCACGCTGCCGCTCCTGAAACCGACAACCGTCTTCCTCGTGGTGTTCTCGTCGATCGGCTTCCTGCGCATCTTCGACCAGGTCTACAACATGACCACCAACGATCCCGGCGGGCCGCTCGGATCGACCAAGCCGCTGGTTCTGATGATCTACCAGACCGCCTTCAACTCCTATGCGATGGGTTACGCGGCGGCGCAGACGGTGGTGCTGTTCACCATCCTGCTGATCGTCTCATTGCTGCAGCTCTGGATCCTGAGGGAAAAGAAATGAGCGAAGCCACTCGCCTCAGCCACGGCAGGATCCGGCCCGGCCTGATCGTCACCTGGACCGTGTTGTTCATCGGCGGCCTGATCATGGTGTCGCCAATCGCCTTCATGTTCTCGACGTCCCTGAAGACGGCCGACCAGATCTACGACCTGCGGCTCATCCCGGCCGCGCCGACGCTGGCGAACTATATCTCCGTGCTCGCCGATGGGCGGTTCATGCGATGGTTCTTCAATTCGACGCTAATTGCCGTTCTCGTTACCCTCTCGAACTGCTTCTTCGACAGCCTCGTCGGTTATACGCTCGCCAAATTCGAGTTTCGCGGGCGCTATTTCATCTTCCTCGCGATACTCTCGACGCTGATGATCCCGACCGAGATGCTGGTCATCCCGTGGTACCTGATGTCGAGCCAACTCGGCTGGCTGGACAGCTACTGGGGCATCATGTTCCCCGGCATGATGACGGCCTTCGGCACCTTCCTGATGAAGCAGTTCTTCGAAACCGTGCCGAACGACTTCATCGAGGCGGCGCGCGTCGATGGGCTCAACGAATTCCAGATCTGGTGGAAAGTGGCGCTGCCGCTGGTGACGCCGGCGCTTTCGGCGCTCGCGATCTTCACCTTCCTCGGCAACTGGACGGCATTCTTCTGGCCGCTGATCGTCACCACCAGCAAGGAACTTTATACGCTGCCGGTCGGGCTTTCGAGCTTCGCGGTCGAGCAGTCCATCCAGTGGGAAATGATCATGACGGGTGCGGCGATCGCCACCCTTCCCACCCTTCTCGTCTTCCTCGTCCTGCAGCGCTACATCGTCCGCGGTGTGATGCTGGCGGGCCTAAAGGGATAATGCAAGGATAAAGCCATGGCGGACATCAACCCGCGCCTTTCCGACACCAGCAAGTTCCCCGATCCGGTCTACAAGGAAACGGTACTGCGCCCCTCTTCGACGGCGCCAAGAGCCACCATGTGGACGGTTTCCGCCGGATCGACCGCGCCCATCTCGTGATGCTGGTCGAGACCGGTATCCTCGACAAGGATTTGGCTTCAAAGATCGCCGGCGCACTGGAGGCGATCGACACGGAAATCGATCCGTCCAGCCTCGTCTATACCGGCGAGGTGGAGGACTTCTTCTTCCTGATCGAAAAGGAGCTGAAAGCCCGGATCGGCGTCGATATCGCCGGGCGCCTGCATACCGCCCGTTCGCGCAACGACATCGACCACACGCTCTTCAAGCTCGGCCTGAAGGACAAGATCGATGCGCTGATGGGCAAGGCTCGCAAACTGCTCGCCGCGATGGTCGATGCAGCCGAGCGCGAGAAGGCGACACTGATCGTTGCCTATACGCACGGCCAGCCGGCCCAGCCGACGACGTTCGGTCACTATCTCTCGGCCGCGATCGAAGTGCTGGTCCGCGATATCGAGCGTTTCGCCGAGGCTCGGAAAATCGTCGACCTGTCGCCGATGGGCGCTGCGGCAATCACCACGTCCGGCTTCCCGATCGACCGCGCCCGCGTTGCCGAACTGCTCGGTTTCTCCGCGCCGCTGCGCAATTCCTATAGCTGCATCGCAGCCGTGGACTACACGACATCGACCTATTCGGCGATCGAGTGATGTTCCTGCATCTCGGCCGCCTGATCCAGGACTTCCAGTTCTGGACGAGTTTCGAAGTCGGCCAGATCTACGTGCCGAATGCACTTGTACAGATCTCCTCGATCATGCCGCAGAAGCGCAATCCGGTGCCGATCGAACACCTGCGCCATCTTGCCAGCCAGACGATGGGTCGTGCCCGCACGGTTCTCGACGTGATGCACAACACGCCGTTCACCGACATGAACGACAGCGAGGGCGAAACGCAGGGCATGGGCTATGAAGCGTTTGCCTCCGCCGGCCGCGTGCTGGACTTGCTCGCAGCCCTGATCGCCCAGATCAGCATCGATCCGGAGCGGGTGGACCAGAATATTCGCCGGTCCTGCATCACCATTACCGAGCTCGCCGACTCGCTGGTGCGCATCGAGGGCCTGTCATTCCGCGAAGCGCATGAGATCGCGGCCGCAACGGCAAAGAGCGTCGTGGCGTCGAAGGGTGATCTTCCGAATGACGGTTACGAGCCCTTCCTCAAGGCTTTTGAACATTCGGCCGGCCGCAAGCCTTCGGTCGATCTCCAGAAATTCAGGCAAATCGTTTCGCCCGAACATTTCGTCGCCGTGCGCGCCCGTTTCGGCGGTCCCGCGCCGGAGCCAATGAAGGCCGCGATATCAGCCTATCGCGACAAGCTGGCCGCCTTCGAAGCCGAAGCCAGGAAGGCTGCGGACCATGAGGCAGAGGCAGCAGCCCAACTGAACCAGAAATTCACCGCCCTGACGGGAGCCCGCTGATGGCGACGATCGAATTGACAAAACTGGTGAAGCGCTACGGCAAGGTCGAGGCCGTCAAGGGCATCGACCTCTCGATCGCCGATGGCGAATTCGTCGTCTTCGTCGGTCCGTCGGGCTGCGGCAAATCGACGACGCTCAGGATGATCGCCGGGTTGGAAGAGATTTCCGGTGGCACGCTGAAGATCGGCTCCGAAGTCGTCAACGAGCGCGAGCCGAAGCAGCGCAACATCGCCATGGTGTTCCAGAACTATGCGATCTATCCGCATATGACGGTGCGCCAGAATATCGGCTTCGGCCTCTATACCTCCAAGCTCGACAAGGCCGAGAAGGACAAGCGGATCGAGGCGGCCGGCAAGATCCTCGGCCTCGAAGCCCTGCTCGACCGCCGGCCTGCCGCACTTTCGGGCGGCCAGCGCCAGCGGGTCGCGATCGGCCGTGCCATGGTGCGCGACCCTTCAGCCTTCCTGTTCGACGAGCCGCTTTCCAACCTCGACGCCCAGGCTCCGTGCGCAGATGCGCATCGAAATCAAGCGGCTGCACCAGCGGCTGAAGACCACCACCGTGTACGTCACCCACGACCAGATCGAAGCCATGACCATGGCCGACCGGATCGTGGTGATGAAGGACGGCGTGATCCTGCAGGTTGGCACGCCTTCGGAACTCTACGACGCCCCGGTCGATGTATTCACCGCTCGCTTCATCGGCAGCCCGTCGATGAACCTGGTGCGCGGCCGCCGGAAGGGGTCGGGCGTGGAGATGGCGCCGGTCGGCGATATCCTGATCGGCGTGCGCCCGCATGACCTGATCGCGCATGCGACGGTCACCGGCAGCAGCGGTTTCACGGTGACCGGAACGGTCTCGGCCGTCGAACCCTTGGGGCCGGAAACGCTGGTGCACCTGGATGTTGCCGACACCCCAATCATCGCCACCGTGCGCGAAAAATTCGTGCCGGCGGTTGGAAGCACGCTCACCTGCGAAGCCGCGCCGGGCGACCTCTACCTCTTCGATGCCAGCACAGAGAGATTTCTGGGCCGTTCATGATGACGCATGCAGAGACCAGGTCCGCGGTGCTCAGCATCGGCCGGATCTATTGTGACCTGATTTTTACAGGCCTCGGCCACCTGCCGGTGCTGGGGCGTGAGATCTATGCCGACGGCATGGAGATCGCGGCCGGCGGCGGCGCCTTCATCGCGGCTGCCCATCTTGCCCATGCGGGCCGCAAGGTGGCGCTTGCCGCCCGGCTCGGCACGGATTCGCTGTCATCAGGCGTCGAAGAGCAGATTCGGGACAGCTGCGTCGATCTGCGTTTCATCGAGCATGCGGAAGATGCCGGACCGCAGGTGACGGTCGCAGCCGTCGTCGGCCAGGACCGCGCCTTCCTCACCCGCCGCGCCGGGCCTGCGCTTCCCGCGACACTCGAAGCCGCTCTCGACTGGAACGAAGCCCGCCACCTGCACATCGCCGAATATGCGACGCTGCACGAGATCCCGGATTTGGTTTCCCGCGCCAAGGAAAAGGGCCTGACCGTTTCGCTCGATCCGAGCCTGGGATGCGACGCTGATCTATGATCGCGGCCTGCTCAAGGCGTGCGAGGGCGTCGATCTGTTCCTGCCCAATCTCGAAGAGGCTGAAGCGATCACCGGATCGGCCGATCCGGAAGTCGCGCTCGCCGAGCTGTCGCTCGCCTTTCCGCTCGTCCTCCTCAAGGGTGGTGCCGAAGGCGCCTGGCTGATGTCCAACGGCCGGATGCTGCATGCCCCGGCGGAAACCGTGCCGGTGATCGACACGACCGGCGCCGGCGATGCCTTTAATGCCGGCTTCATCGATGCCTGGCTGAACGACGCGTCCGAAGAGGCCGCCTTGCGCGCCGGTATCCGGTTCGGCAGCCGCGCCGTTCAGGCGGCAGGCGGCGCCAAGCTGCTTGCGAGCAACGACTAAAACAATTCCAGGAAAAGCGCGCGGCGGTTTTCCGTCCGGAATTGCGAATGAATAAAGCCCTCAGACGATGGCGCGGTCGTTGGCGTCGAAGCGGTGCAGGCTCGCCCTGTCCGGTGTCGCGAACACCACGTCGTCGGGTGCATAGGCGTGTTCGCCGAACAGGCGGACGGTCAGAAGGCCGGTCGCCTCGGTTTCCAGATAGACGATCGTGTCGGCGCCGAGATGTTCGACATGGATGACCTTGCCCTTCCAGTCGCCGCTTTCGCGAGAGAGGGCGACATGTTCGGGGCGAACGCCGATCGTCTTGGCGCCTGTATCTCCCAGCTTTTCCGCCGGAATGAAATTCATCTGCGGCGAGCCGATGAAACCGGCAACGAAGACGTTGGCCGGCTTGTTGTAGAGTTCCATGGGCGAGCCGATCTGCTCGATCGCACCGGCATTGAGAACGACGATCTTGTCGGCAAGCGTCATCGCCTCGACCTGGTCGTGGGTGACGTAGATCATCGTCGCCTTCAGTCGGCGATGCAGGCCGGCGATCTCCAGACGGGTCTGGACGCGCAGGGCCGCATCGAGGTTCGAGAGCGGCTCGTCAAACAGGAAGAGTTTCGGTTCGCGGACGATGGCGCGGCCGATCGCGACGCGCTGGCGCTGGCCGCCGGACAGTTCCGCCGGACGGCGGGCGAGATAGGGATCGAGCGACAGCATGCCGGAGGCCTTGGCGACGCGGGTGTCGATCTCGGCTTTTTCGGTGCCGGCCTGTTTCAGGCCAAGGCCCATATTGTCCTTGACCGTCAGGTGCGGATACAGCGCGTAGGACTGGAAGACCATGGCGATGCCGCGTTTTGCCGGCGGTGTGGTCGCCATTTCCTGGCCGTCGATGCGGATCGAACCGGATGTGGCGTCCTCGAGGCCGGCGATGACCCGCAGCAGCGTGGACTTGCCGCAGCCGGAGGGGCCGACGAAGATCACGAACTCGCCGTCCCTGACCTCCAGGTCGATGCCCTTCAGCACTTCGTTGCTGCCAAAGGCCTTGCGGATAGATTTCAGTTGAAGCGAACCCAAGGGCGTTTTCCTTAAATCGGGCTGTCAGAGGCGGACGGGCGCGCCGGTGCGCACGCTCTCGTCCGCCGCAAGGCAGATGCGCAGCGATTGAACGGCGTCGTCCATATGCCGGGTGAGATCGATATCGTCGCGGATGGCTTTCAGGACATAGGCCTGTTCGAGATCGCAGAGTTTCTGGTGATCCGGTTCGCCGGTCATGGCGAGATCCTCGTCGCGCCGGACGAACTGGCCGTCCGGGCCGGTCTCAGCCGAATGGACGCGGATGACCGAGGTCTTGGTGTGCGTATCGATATCGTCGGACTTCGCCTTGGCATCGACGAGGATCGAGACCGACCCCTTGGGCGACATGACGTCCTTCACGAAGAAGGCCATTTCCGACATCATCGGCCCCCAGCCCGCCTCGTACCAGCCGACCGAGCCGTCCTCGAACAGAACCTGCATGTGGCCGTAATTGTACATGTCCGGCGCTACCTCGTCGGTCATGCGCAGGCCCATGCCGCGGACCTCGACGGCCTTGGCATCGGTGATCTGGCACCAGACATCGACGTAGTGCACGCCGCAATCGACGATCGGCGAGGTGGTCTGCATCAGCGCCTTGTGCACGTCCCATTTGGGGCCGGAGGACTGCTGATTGAGGTTCATGCGGAAGACGAAGGGCGGGCCGAGTTTTCTCGCTTCCTCGATCAGCCGCATCCAGGAGGGGTGATGGCGGAGGATATAACCGACCACCAGCTTGCGGCCGTATTTCTTGGCAGCCGCGACGACACGTTCGGCATCGGCCACGGTGGTCGCCAGCGGCTTCTCGACGAAGACGTCGCAACCGGCCTCGAAGGCCATGACCGCATAGTCCGCATGGGTATCGGAATAGGTGTTGATCGAGCAGAGGTCCGGCTTTGTCTCGTTCAGCGCCTGTTCGAAATCGGAAAACATCGGATAGGCTTCGAGCCCGGCGGGCAGGTCGCGCTGCGAGCGGTTGACTAGGCCGACGATCTCGAAACCCGGATTGTCGTGATAGGCGACCGCGTGGCTTTTGCCCATGTTGCCGAGGCCGGCGACGAGGACGCGGATGGGTCTGGTGGACGATGTCACTTGACGGCTCCGGAAGTGATGCCGCGGATCAGTTGCCGCGAGAAGATGACGTAGAGAACCATGACCGGCAGGATCGCCAGCGACAGGGCCGAGAGCACGGCGTTCCAGTTGGTGACGAACTGGCCGATGAACATCTGGGCGCCCAAAGTCACAGTCTTGGTGGATTCGCCAGGCGCGAGGATCAGGGGGAACCAGAGGTCGTTCCAGATCGGGATCATGGTGAAGACCGCGACCGTCGCCATCGCGGGGCGAACCAGCGGCAGGACGAGGCGGAAGAAGATCGCGTATTCGGACAGGCCGTCGATGCGGCCGGCGCTCTTCAAGTCGTCCGAGACGGTGCGCATGAATTCCGACAGGATGAAGATGGCAAGCGGCAGGCCTTGAGCCGTATAGACCAGGATCAGCGAGGTCAGCGTGTTGACGAGGCCGGCGGCGACCATGCCCTGCAGGATCGCCACGGTGCCCAGACGAATCGGGATCATGATGCCGAGCGCGAGATAGAGGCCCATCAGCGTGTTGCCGCGGAACCGGTATTCGGACAGCGCGAAGGCGGCCATGGCGCCGAACAGCAGGACCAGCGCGATCGAGGCGACGGTGACGATCAGGCTATTCTGGAAATAACCGACGAAATCGCCCTGTTGCAGCACGGTCTGGTAACCGATCAGGCTGAAGGTCGAGGGCGAAGGCAGGGCCATTGGCTGGCTGAAGATCGCGCTGCGGCTCTTGAACGAATTGACCAGCGTCAGGAACACCGGAAACAGCGCCACCAGCGTATAGGCGATCAGCGCCAGGTGGATGAAGGCGGCACGGACGGGGGCGGAGCGGGCTTTCGACATGTCTGGCGCTCCCTTTTAGAACTGGTAACGGCGCATGCGCCGCTGAATGACGAAAAGATAGAGGGCGACGCCGGCAAGAATGATCAGGAACATCACGGCGGCGATAGTGGCACCCATGGACCGGTCACCCATCTGGTTCTGGAACCCGAAGAAGGTGCGGTAAAGCAGCGTGCCTAGAATATCTGTCGAGCCGTTGGGGCCGGCCAGCGCCCCCTGCACGGTGTAGACCAGATCGAAGGCGTTGAAATTGCCGACGAAGGTCAGCACCGAGACGATGCCGATCGAGGGCAGGATCAGCGGCAGCTTGATCTTCCAGAACTGGCTCCAGCCGGTAATGCCGTCGCATTCGGCGGCTTCCAGCACCTCATCCGGGATGTTGAGCAGCGCCGCATAGATCAGCATCATCGGGATACCGACATATTGCCAGACGGAGATCAGCGAGACGGCGATCAGCGCGGTCTCGGCCTTGCCGAGCCAGGGCGCGAAGGCCCATTTCAGCCCGACCAGATCCATCAGGCTCGGCGCGATGCCCCAGATCGGCGACAGGATCAGCTTCCAGATGAAGCCGACGATGACGAAGGAGAGCAGAGTCGGCACGAAGATCGCCGAGCGGTAGAAGGCAGCAAACCGCAGGCCGGGCAGCGATAGCATGGCAGCAATGGCGATGCCGACCGGGTTCTGCACAGCCATGTGGATGATGAAGAAGATGACGTTGTTGCGCAGCGCGTTCCAGAAATCGGCGGAAAGGCGCGGATCGCCGAACAGCGTCTTGAAATTGTTGAGGCCAACGAAAGCGAGCTGGCCCTCGACCGTGTTGAACAGCGACAGCCTGAGCGTCTCGATCAGCGGCAGGATCATGACCGCCGTATAAACGAGGAAGGCCGGCGCCAGGAAAACGGCGATATGCCAGCGGGTGGGGCGCCTCACCGGAACCGTTTCGATATCGGCAATTTCGGTATCGCTCATGGGCTTGGGTTCCGGGGTGCCTGTATTTTCCAAATGACTTGGTGGCGATGCCCCTCATCCGCCTGCCGGCACCTTCTCCCCGTCATGACGGGGAGAAGGGATATGCCGCGCCGTCTCGGTGCCTTCAAAGGCATGGTGGGGCAAGTCCCCTCTCCCCGCAAGCGGGGAGAGGGCTAGGGTGAGGGGCAGTCTTCGATCGCCAGAAAGAGACTACTTCGCCGGCTTGTACCAGCTGTCGAGGCCCTTTTGGGTTTCGGCAGCGGCCTGTTCCGGAGTTTGCGTGCCGTTGATGACGTTGGCCGAAACGCGCCACATTTCGAGGTCGAGGTTCGGCTGACCGCGGCCGACGACGGCAGCGCTCGGGCGAATCGTTGCCTTGCAGTTCTGGCGCCAGGAAACGAATTCCTGGGCAAGCGCATCCTTCATCTTCACCGGCGTCGAGTTCAGGCTGAAGAAGCCAGGTGCCGCGTTGGCGTAGAGATCGGCGAATTCCGGCGAAGCGACCCAGGAGAGGAATTTCTTGGCAGCTTCGAGGTTCTTGCCCTTGGCGTTGAGGCCGATGCCGATGTCGTTATGGTCGGAAATGTAGCAGGTATCCCCGCCTTCTTCACCGGCGGCGGGAAGGCGCCCATTTCGAAATCGGCCTGCGCCTTGAACGGGGCGATTTCCCACGAACCGGCCGGATAGATCGCGGCGCGGCCGAGCGTGAAGAGGTTCTGGCTGTCCGGATAGGTCTGGGCTTCGAAACCGTCGCCGAGATAGGGCTTCCACTTGGCGAGCGTCTTGTAGGGTTCGACCCAGTCGGCGTCGGTCAGCTTTTCCTTGCCGGCGATGAGCGCCTTGCGGCCATCCTCGCCCTTCCAGTAGTTCGGGCCGATATTGTAGTAGCCCATGGTCGCCGCTTCCCATTGGTCCTTGGTGCCCATGGCGAGCGGGATGTACTTGCCGTCCTTCTTGAACTTTTCGAGGACCGCGAAGAACTCGTCCTCGGTCTTCGGGATCTGGACGCCCACATCCGTGAAGGCCTTCTTGTTGTAGATGAAGCCGTGAATGACCGACGCCATCGGCACGCAGAAGGTGGTCTTGCCGTCGTCGGTGCTCCAGGCGGACTTGCCGACGTCGGAGAAGTTGGAAATGCCCGGCAGGTCGTTCAACGAGGCGAGTGGCCCTTCTGGAACATGGCGAGTGACAGGTCGAACGGACGGCAGGTGATGAGGTCGCCAGCGGTGCCGGCTTCGAGCTTGGCGTTGACGGCGGAATTGTATTCCGTCGGCGCCATCGGCGCGAAGGTCACCTTGATGCCGGGGTTCTTGGCTTCGAAGGCCGGAATGATCTTCTGCTGCCAGATCGGCAGGTCGTCGTTACGCCAGCTCTCGATGGTGAGCGTGGCGGTCTGTGCAGAGGCCCCGGTGGCAACAAAGCCTGCCGGCGCGAGTACGGTCGTCGCAAAAAGCATGGTTTTCAATATGCGGGTCATGATGTTCTCCTTTTATATGCGCCTTTCAGGCGCGTTTCATGGAACTCTTGGACGCATGCAAATCAGCAAGTGCTGTGCGCAGCACATCTTCCGAACGGGCAAGCAGAGCCTTGGCGATCTCGACATCAGCCGCGCCAGCTGCGAGCAGGACCGCGACCTTGACCGACCCTTCCGCGGTCTCGATCAAGCTGCGGGCCTCGTCGAACCCGATGCCGGCGATATCGGACACCATGCGGGCGGCGCGGATGCGCAGCTTGCCGTTGTCGGCGCGCAGATTGACCATGTGGCCGTCATGCACGTGGCCGAGTTTCACGGCAGTCAGCGTCGATAGCATGTTGAAGGCGATCTTCTGGGCCGTCGCGGCTCCCATGCGGGTGGAACCGGCGACGACTTCCGGCGGCGTTTCAAGCAGGATCGCCGCATCGGCGCCCTCGAACAGTCTTGCGCCGGGGTTGTTGGCGATCGCCACGAGTTTTGCGCCACGGCGTCTCGCGATTTCGGCCACAGCCACGGTGTAGGGTGTCGAACCGCTTGCGGAAACGCAGATGACGCAATCCGCGGCTTCGACGATATCGGCATCCTTTTCGCCGAGCGAGGCGTCGTCTTCCGGACCGCCGGGCAGATCGGCTATGGTGGAAAGGCCGCCGGCAAACAGGATGGCAATACGCTCCGGCGGTATGCCGTAGGTGCCCGGAAGCTCCATCGCATCGGCCATCGCTGCGAGGCCGGCACTGCCCGCGCCGGCGTAAATCACCCTGCCGCCGGACTTCAAAGTTCTGGCGACCAGATCGGCAGACTTGGCGATCTCCGGAATGGCATGATCGACAACCTTGGCTGCCCCTGCTGGCCGGATGCGAGAAGCGCAAGAATCTCGGCGGACGCGAGCGTATCGAGCCCTTCCGCTTTCCCATGTCTCGCTTCGGTGGCAGTTCTGCTCATCCGGCGTCTCCCTCTGGCCAAAATGATGCCAAAAAATACCAATTGTCCAGAAGGAAAATTAACGTTTATGAATCGATCAATAATTTCGCCTGAAGGCGCGGAAAATAATGCAATATTTTCAGCCGCATGAAACCTACCGCCGGGGATTTTTGAAATCAAGCTTGGTTATTGGTACTTTTTTGGTATTATTTGCCCCGGAGGTACCCATGGCGGACTATTTTATCGGAATCGATGGCGGGGAACAAGTTGCCGCGCGGCGTTGGCTGACGGAAACGGCGCCATTCTTGGCCGCGGCAGGAGCGGCGCCTCCAATATCCTGACTGATCCCGATACCGCCCTCAAACATATCGCCGAGGCGTCCCGCCTGGCGTTTGCCGAAGCCGGCATCGAGCCAAACCTCTCCGCCACATCCGCCATCCTCGGTCTTGCCGGCAACAATGTCGGCGATGCGGTCAGTTACGTTCAGGCGCGACTACCTTTCAAGCAGTCGGATATCGTTTCCGACGGCGTGATTGCGCTGCAGGGGGCGATCGGCGACGAAGACGGGGCAATCGGTATCGTCGGCACCGGCACGGTCTATATCGCCCGGCATCAGGGCAGGTTGCATTCGGTCGCCGGCTGGGGTTTTCAGGTGAGCGACCTCGGCAGCGGCGCGCGGCTCGGCCAGCTCGCGCTGCAGGAAAGCCTGCTCGCCTATGACAATATCCACGCGATGACCGGCCTTTCGAAGGCCATTCTCGCGGAGTTCGACAGCAATCCCGAAAAGGTGGTCGATTTCGCACGGCTGGCGAAACCCGGTGATTTCGGGCGGTATACGCCGAAAGTGTTCGAATTCGCGCGGCAGGGCGACGAGGCGGCGATCCGCATCCTCAAGACCGGGGCAACCGGCATCGACGAGGCGCTCGATGCGGTGAACGGGATCACTGGGGCCAAGGGCCGGCTCTGCCTGCTCGGCGGGCTCGCCCCCTCTATCCCGAATACCTCGCCGAGCGGCATCGTGCCCGGCTTTCCGAACCGCTTGCGGATGCGCTGACCGGCGCGGTGGCGCTTGCGGTCAAGACCTACGGTGCGCGGGCGGAGCTTCGCGCATGAATCAGACGCTCGCCGCCATCCTGCCGCTCGACGGGCTGCAATCGGCCGGCACCGGGCCGCTCTATCGAAAACTGCGCCAGAGCCTGGAAGATGCGATCCGCACCGGCAAGCTCGGCCATGGCGACGCCCTGCCGGCCGAGCGCGATCTCGCCGACTATGCCAATGTCAGCCGCGTCACGGTGCGCAAGGCGGTCGACGATCTGGTCAAGGACGGGTTGCTGACCCGCAGGCATGGTTCCGGCACGTTCGTGGTCAAGCCGATGTCGCGCGTCGAGCAGCCGCTGACCCGGCTCACCTCGTTTACCGAGGACATGGCGCGGCGCGGCCTGGTGACCCGATCCGAATGGCTGGAGCGGGGGCTTTTCCACCCCTCGCCCGAAGAGATGATGATGCTCGGCCTTGCGCCCGGGGAAAAGGTCGCGCGACTCGGCCGTCTTCGCCTCGGCAACGACATGCCGCTCGCGATCGAGCGTGCCAGCATTTCCGCCGATTTCCTGCCCGATCCTTCGGCGGTGACCAACTCGCTCTATGCCGAGCTCGGAAAAATGGATGCCAGGCCGGTGCGCGCCATACAGCGGATATCGGCCTGCAATATGAAGAACCCGGATGCCGGGCTGCTGGCCGTGCCGGTCGGTTCCGCCGGGCTTTCCATCGAGCGGGTTTCCTATCTGGCATCCGGCCGGGTGGTGGAGCTGACGCGCTCGCTCTATCGCGGCGATGCCTATGATTTCGTGGCCGAGCTTTCGCTCGGCGAAAACTGACCTTCGAGGACGATGTTATGCTGACCAATATGACGAACATGCGCAAAGAGATCGACGAAATACCGGAAGCGACGGCGCGTCTGCTGGATGGTTCGGCGGCCGAGCTTGCCGCTGCCGGCCGGGCGCTGCGCGAAAAGGACCCCGCCTTCCTGATCACCATCGCGCGCGGCTCTTCCGACCACGCGGCAACCTTCATCAAATACGCGGTCGAACTGACGGCCGGCCGGCCGGTTGCATCGCTCGGTCCGTCGCTCGCCTCGATCTACGGTGCCAATCTGAAGCTCGATGGCGGCGCGGCGATTGCCATTTCGCAATCCGGGAAAAGCCCGGACATCGTCGCCATGACCGAAGCTGCCACCAAGGCCGGCGCCGTCACCGTGGCGCTTACCAATACGCTGCCTTCGCCGATTGCGAGCGCCTCCAGTTATGCCATCAATATCAACGCCGGACCGGAACTTGCCGTCGCGGCGACCAAATCGTTTGTCAACTCGATCGTCGCGGGCCTTGCGCTGCTGTCTGAATGGGTCGGCGACGACGCGCTGAAAGCTGCTATCCGCGACCTGCCTTCGCATTTCGAAAAAGCGGTCAAGCTCGACTGGAGCGAACTTGCCAACGAGCCTCGGCGATGCGGAATCGCTCTATATGCTCGGCCGCGGCCCGGCACTGGCGATCGCCAGCGAGGCGGCGCTGAAGTTCAAGGAAACCTCCAACATGCATGCCGAGGCCTATTCGGCGGCGGAAGTGCTGCACGGTCCCGTGGCGCTGGTCGAAAAGCGCTTTCCGGTCGTCACCTTCGCGGCGCGTGACGCGGCGGAAGCCTCGGCCGTCGAGATCGCCGACAGCCTTTCGGCCAAGGGCGCGCTTGTTTTCGCGACATCCGACAAGGTCAAGGCCACCCGCAAGCTGCCCTTCGTGGCGACTGGCCATCCGATCACCGATGCGCTGGCGCTGATCCTGCCTTTCTACGGTTTCGTCGAAGCCTGGTCACGCGCCAAGGGTTTCAATCCGGATGCGCCTGTCGCACTCAAAAGGTGACCGAGACGTTATGAGCACGCAAAGGCCATTGCCGGTGCCCGCATCTTCGACGGCACCTCCTGGCATGAAGATGCCGCGCTCCTTTGGCGGACGGCAGGATCGAGGCGATCCAGCCAACGGCCCAGCTTCCGGAAGGCATCGAGAGGATCGATGCCGGCGGCGGGCTCATCGTGCCCGGTTTCATCGACCTGCAGGTGAACGGCGGCGGCGGCGTGCTGCTGAATGAGGAGCCGACGGTGGCGGGTCTCAGGCAGATCTGCGCCGCGCATGCCAAGTTCGGCACCACCGCCCTGTTGCCCACGCTGATCACCGATACCTACGAGATCACGTCAAGGACCGTCGAGGCCGGCAAGCAGGCGAAGGCAGAAGGCGTGCCGGGTTTTCTCGGCCTGCATCTCGAAGGCCCGCATCTTTCGGTGGCGCGCAAGGGTGCGCATGATCCGCAGCTGATCCGGCCGATGGAGGAGAA
Source organism: Neorhizobium sp. EC2-8 (assembly GCA_045291535.1). GTDB lineage: Bacteria > Pseudomonadota > Alphaproteobacteria > Rhizobiales > Rhizobiaceae > Neorhizobium. Next base: position 2,989,927 of record CP147996.1, read on the forward strand.
GGACATCGAACTGATGCTCTCCTGCAAAGGGGTGTTCGATGCGATGATGATTACCGTCGCGCCTGAGAACGTGACGGTGGAGCAGGCAGCACGTCTGGCGCAGGCCGGTTTCATGGTGAGCCTCGGCCATACCGACACGACTTACGAGACCGCCGAGACCTATGCGGAGGCGGGCGTTCGCACCGTCACCCATCTCTTCAATGCCATGAGCCCGCTCGGTCACCGCCAGCCCGGCGTCGTCGGCGCGGCACTCGATATCGGCTCGCTCTATGTCGGGATCATCGCCGACGGCATCCATGTCCATCCGGCTGCGATGGGCGTGGCGCTGCGTTCGAAAAAGGGACCGGGCAAGATCTTCATCGTCACCGACGCGATGTCGACTATCGGCACCGACATGAAGAGCTTCACGCTGAACGGCCGCGAGATCCTGCGGAGGGACGGGCGCCTGACGCTGGCCGACGGCACGCTGGCCGGCGCCGATATCGACATGATCTCGTCGGTCCGGTTTGCCCATGAGGCACTGGGCCTGCCGGTCGAGGGGCGTTGCGCATGGCATCCACCTATCCGGCGGAAGCCGCTTACCTTGCCGACCGCAAGGGTGCGCTGAAGCCGGGGTTCGATGCAGATTTCGTGCTGCTGACCGATCAGCTGGGCATGAAGAGTACGTGGATCGGCGGGGCGAAGGTGCATCAGGAGTAAGTGCGGGTCTGCGCCGGTAGATGCCCCTCATCCCCTGCCGGGACCTTCTCCCCGCACGCGGGGAGAAGGAGGCTGGAGCGCCGGCAGTGCCACAAATCCCTTCTCCCCGTTTTAACGGGGAGAAGGTGCCCGGCAGGGCGGATGAGGGCACTTGTCTCGCGCCGACACCTTACAAATTTAGCCGGCTACCGGAAATCGGACCTCGACCTTCAAACCCTTGCCCTCGCGGCCATCCCCGAGCCTCATCTCCGCTCCATGTAGACGAGCGATCTCCTCGACAATCGGCAAGCCGAGGCCGGTGCCGAGCTTGTCGGAACGGTCGCCGCGGTCGAAACGTTTCAGCACCGAAGCCCGTTTTTCCGGCGGAATGCCCGGGCCATCGTCCTCGACCTCCAGCAGCGCGGTACCGTCTTCGGGCTTGACGCGTACGGTGACCTCCGCGCCGTGGCCGGCATAGAGTAGTGCATTGCCGATCAGGTTCTTCATCAACTCGCCGATCAGCAGCGGCTCGGCGGAGACCATGATTTCGCTCTCCCCTCGAATCCGAGATCGATGCCGGCATCGGCGGCAAGGGGCACGTTGTCGGCCGTAGCCCCCGCGCCAGCGCGGTCAGATCGACCAACTGCATCGAGGCGGAGCGGGTGGCCGCGTCGATCTTCGCCATCAGCAGAAGCTGGGCCAGAATACGCTCGGCATCCGCCACCGCCTCGTCCGCCTTGCGTGCGGCCTCCTTCACCTCCGCAAGCTCGGTGCCGCGGTCGGCGAGCGCCAGCTGGGTGCGGATGATAGTGAGCGGGGTGCGCAGCTGGTGGCTGGCATTGCCGGTGAAATGCCGGAGCGCCTCCAGGGCGCTTTCGAGCCGCACCATGAAGGAGTTGACCGTATCGACGAGGCCCTGCACCTCGTTCGGTACCCGCTCGCCAATCGGGTGGAGATCGTCGGGGCTGCGTTCGGCGATCGCCTCGCTGAAACGGTAGAGCGGCCGGAGCGACAGCGTCACCGCCACCCAAACGATGATCGCGGCGCCGACGATCATGAACAACAGGCGCAGCGCGGAGCGGATCAGGATCGTATGCGTCAGCTGCTGGCGGGCGATGGTGGTTTCCGCCACGGTCACCGTAAACGGCACGGAATTGATGCCCGTGGAAGCGGAGCGGGCAAGGGCAGCGACGCGGATCGGCTCGCCACGGAACGTGGCGTTCTCGAACGCCGCCGCCTGACCCTCGCGGCGGGGGATCGACGGCAGCGTCTGATAGCCGGTGATGAATTTTCCGGGCGGCCCGTCGGCGCGGTAGAAGACGCGGTCCTGCGCTGCGGACGTCAGCATTTCCAAAGCCACATAGGGGATATCGACCTCGAGCGACCCGTCCTCTGCAACGATCACCCGCTCGGCGATCGCCAGCGCGGAGCCGGCCAGCACGCGGTCGGACACGTCGTTTGCCGTATCGACCGCCTCGTCCCAGGTGTCGACCATGGCGATCGTGCCGATCACCGCCGTCGAGACGAGAAGCCAGGCAAGCAGCCGCCGGCGCAGGGAATAGGCCGGCGGCGGCGTCAATGGCTGGGCGCCTTGCAAGAACGCCGTCATGGAGCCGGCGCCGTGGTTTCGAGATAATAACCGATGCCGCGGGCGGTCTTCACGGTCAGCCCGTGCGGGGCGAGACGCCGACGCAGGCGGCTCACATATTGCTCGATGGCATTGGCGGAAAGGTCGTCGTCGAAACCGGTCAGCGACGCCATGATCGCATCCTTGGAGACAACCTTGCCGGCGCGCAGGAACAGCAGTTCCAGAAGTGCTACCTCTCGCGCCGGCAGGTCGAGCGGCACGCCCTGGCAGGAAAAGGTGCGTGAATTCAGGTCGAAGGTGACGCCGCCGTAATTGACGATCGAGCTTCGAAGGCCCGCCTGGCGGCGCAGCAGCACGCGAATGCGCGCCTCGAATTCGGAAATGTCGAAGGGCTTGATCATATAGTCGTCGGCACCGAGATCGAGCCCTTCACCCGCTCCTCGGGTGTGCCTCGGGCGGTGAGGATCATCACGGCCGCCTTGTTGGCCCGCGCCCGCATGGCGCGCAGCACGTCGAGCCCATCCATTTCCGGCAGGTTCAGGTCGAGGATGACGAGATCATAGGTTTCGGCGGCAGCGACGGCCTCCGCTGAAGCGCCATCGGTGACCGCATCGACCGCATAACCGCTGCCGCGCAGGATCGTCGACAGCCCTTCGGCCAGCGCCTGATTATCCTCGACCAGAAGAATACGCACGAAATCTCCCCGCTTCCGCAGACGATTATAAACGCGGAAGCGACGATGTCACGAAGGCGCTAGTGCCGTGGTTACTGCGAACGGCCGATATAATCCATCTTGCCGATCGGAACCCCTTGTGGCGCAGGATCGCGTAAGCGGTCGTCACATGGAAATAGAAGTTCGGCAGCGCGAAACCGAGGACATAGCTCTTGCCGGTGAACTTCGTCTCGCCGCTGCGGGTCTTCAGGATCACTTCGGCGTCTTCGCGGTCCGCCATGCTGGCCGGATCGACGCTGTTGAGGAAAGCCACGGTCTTTTCGATGCGGGCATGCAGGTCGGCGAAAGTGGCCTCGTTATCGGCCATCGGGATGTTCTCGATCTGCCCGACGCGGACCGGCACGAATTTCGCGCTGTCGCTGGCGCGCTGGATCTGGGAGGTCAGCGGGTACATGTCCTCGACCAGCCGGGTTTCCAGCAGTTCCTTATGAGGGATGCCCTTCTCGTCGGCGAAGGCCTCGCCTTTCTTGAGGATTTCCGTGAGGTTGCCGAAAGCGCGGATGAAGACCGGCACCGTGATATCGTAGAGGGTGAGCGACATGGGTGAAACCTTTTGTGTGGTGACAAAACGCCGGGTCTTCCGGCGCGGAAAGACTGCCCACAGGTAATGACACGGCATCGGAAAACAAGCGGGAAAAAGTTGCATCGAGGCCCCTGTGGCGGGAATGTTACGCGTCCTCCGCTCGGCTTGTCGCAGCCATCGCGGTGGGGCATTGTGGGCTCATGAAAAGGCTGCTTTTCTCACTCCTCTGTCTTGTCCTACTGCCCGGCTTTGCCATGGCGGATACGACGCTGTTTCGGGCGCTCTCGGGGCGGGACGACGCGCCGGTGCTGACGGTCTATTCCTCGCTCGACGAGCCGCTCGCCAAGCCGATGATCGCCGGCTTCCAGACGGCCAATCCCGATGTCGCGGTGCGTTACGAGGACATGTTGACGGGCGAGATCTACGACCGGATCGTGCGAGAAACGGACGCCGGCAACAGAACCGCCGATTTCGCCTTTTCCTCCGCCATGGACCTGCAGGTGAAGCTCGCCAATGACGGCTACGCCCAGCGCAGCGACCTGCCGATGAGCGGTCAGTGGCCGGGCTGGGCCAACTGGCGCAATACCGCCTATGCACTGACCTTCGAGCCCGCCGTGTTCGTCTATCATAAACCGAGCTTCAAGGATTCCGCGCCGCCCTCGACCCGCGCCGAACTGGTCGAATTCCTGCAGAAGCGGGGCGACTCGGTCTACGGCCGGATCGGCACCTATGACATCGAACGCTCCGGCGTCGGCTTCCTGTTCATGGCGCGCGACCAGGAACAGTTCGGCGATATCTGGTCGGTGATCCGGGCGATGGGCGCCGCAGGCGTGAAACTCTACTCGACCAGCCAGGCCATTCTGGAACGAGTGGCCGACGGGCGTTTCCTGCTCGGTTATAACATTCTCGGTTCCTACGCTGCCGACTGGGCCTCGCGCCATCCGGATGTGGGCATCGTGCTGCCGAAGGACTATACGGTCGTCATGTCGCGCATCGGGCTTGTGCCGCAGGCCGCCGCCGCTCCGGATCTCGGCAAGCGTTATCTCGAATTCTTCATGTCGAAGGAAGGCCAGACGATCATGGCTCGCGAGTTGCAGATCCCGGCCGTCAGCCCGGAAGTCGCCGGCAACAATACCGCGACAACGCTCAGGGAGATGCTCGGCGGCCAATTGAAGCCCGTTCCCGTCAGCCTCGGGCTGATGGTCTATCTCGACCAGGTGAAGCGGGCGCGGCTGATTTCCCGCTGGAACGAGGTCCTTCGGCTGCAATAGCCATAAAATTCCGCAGCCGAGGTCCGAAACCCCTTGCCAAATCGTCAGACAGCGAAAAATGTCAGGTAAATGTCAGCTTCATGTGCTGGCTTAGGGCATTCGGCCCCCGTGGAGGCGGGGACCCGATTCACGATGGGAGGAACATCGGACCGGCGGCTCTCGCCTGGTCTTTCGCTTCTCCCTGGTTCGTCAAAACAAACATTTCGCGTCGGATCAAGACGCCAACGGAGGATCGACCCTTGAAACATTTCTTCCTCGCTTCCCTTCTCGCGGGCGCAATCGCACTTCCGGCCGCTGCGGCCGACTATTCGATCATGGCTCCCGCCGCCCCGGGCGGCGGCTGGGACCAGACCGCCCGCACCATGCAGACCGCGCTGCAGACGGAGAAGATCTCCAATAAGGTGCAGGTCATGAACGTTCCGGGCGCAGGCGGCACGATCGGCATCGCCCAGTTCGCCAGCCAGCAGAAGGGCAACCCGAACCAGCTGATGGTCGGCGGTTACGTCATGGTCGGCGCGATCCTCACCAACAAGTCGCCGGTGACCCTGAAGGATGTCACCCCGATTGCCCGCCTTACCGGCGAATACGAAGTCGTCGTCGTTCCGGCTTCTTCCGACATCAAGTCGGTTGCCGATCTGACCGCCAAGCTGAAGGCAAATCCGGGTTCGGTCTCCTGGGGCGGCGGCTCGGCCGGCGGTACGGACCACATCACGGCCGGTTTGATCGCAAAGGCTGCCGGCGTTGATCCGACGAAGGTCAACTACATCGCGTTTTCGGGCGGCGGCGAAGCGCTCGCGGCCATTCTCGGCGGCCAGGTAACGGCCGGCATCTCGTCCTACGGCGAATTCGAAGGCCAGATCAAGGCGGGCACGCTCCGCCTCCTCGCGATCTCCTCCGACAAGAAGATCGAAGGCATCAATGCCCCGACGCTGAAGGAAGGCGGCCTCGACGTCGTGATCCAGAACTGGCGCATGGTCGCCGCTGCTCCGGGCCTGTCCGATGAGCAGAAGAAGGCCGTCGCCGCAGATATCGAGAAGCTTGCAAAGTCCAAGACCTGGCAGGACAACCTGAAGACCAAGGGCTGGATCGACACCTATCTCTCCGGCCCGGAATTCGAAGCGCAGCTCGCCAAGGATATCGCAGCGACCGAAAGCATCCTGAAGGATATCGGACTGGTCAAATGAGCCTCGACAACAACAAAACGACCACCGAGCAGCGCCGCCCCGATTGGGCGGCGCTTGTTATCGCCGCCGTTCTCGTCATCACGGCGGGCGTCATCTTCTTTGACGTCTCCCGGTTGCGCGAAATGGGCGGCTATTCGCAAGTCGGCCCGGCCACCGTTCCGGACTGGATCGCAATCGCCCTGATCGGTCTCGCAATCTGGACCGTGTTTGCCGCCTTCCGCCACGATTTTCCGGAGCGCGAAAAGCAGGAGCTCAAGCCGGTCGTATGGGTCGTTGCCGGCCTGGTCGCGCAGATGGCCCTCATCCGGATCGTCGGCTTCTCGATCGCGACGGGCTGTCTCTTCGGGTTTGCCGCTGCCGGCTTCGGCGCGCGCAGGATCTGGATCAGCATTCCGATCGGCATCGTCATCTGTTTCGCCATCTACTGGCTCTTCGCCGTCATGCTGCAGCTTTCATTGCCAGCAGGTCCACTGGAACGACTGATCCATTGATCGGGCCCTTAAGAGTAAGATCATGAGCACTTTCGATTTCCTTCTGCAGGGTCTGGCCTCGGCAATGATGCCGATGAACCTGGTCTATGCGCTGATCGGCGTGACGCTCGGCACATTGGTCGGCGTTCTGCCGGGCATCGGCCCGGCCACCACCGTCGCCCTTCTCCTGCCCGTCACCTACCAGGCTCGACGCGACCGGTTCGCTGATCATGTTTGCCGGCATCTACTACGGCGGCATGTATGGCGGCTCGACGACCTCGATCCTTCTGAACACGCCGGGCGAAAGCGCCTCGATCGTGACGGCCCTCGAGGGTAACAAGATGGCCCGCGCAGGTCGCGGCGGACCGGCGCTGGCGACGGCGGCGATCGGTTCGTTCGTTGCCGGTCTGATCGCAACGCTCGCGCTCGCTTTCGTCGCGCCGCTGGTCGTCAAGATTGCTCTGTCGTTCGGCCCGCGCGAAAACTTCGCGCTGATGGTGCTGGCCTTCATCACCGTGTCGTCGGCCTTCGGCAATTCCGCGCTTCGCGGCCTCACCTCGCTGTTCATCGGTCTGGCGCTATCGCTCGTCGGCATCGACCAGCTGACCGGCCAGAACCGCCTTTCCTTCGGCGTTCCGGATCTGCTCGACGGTATCGAGGTCACGACTATGGCGGTCGCCATGTTCGCGATCGGCGAAACCCTGTTCATCGCGGCTCAGGGCGCCCAGGCACCGGATAAGATAGAAGCCATCAAGGGTTCGGTCTGGATGACGGCCAACGACTGGGCGCGCTCCTGGAAGGCCTGGCTGCGCGGCACCGTGATCGGCTTCCCCATCGGCGCGATGCCGGCCGGGGTGCCGAAATCGGTACCTTCCTCTCCTATGCGACGGAAAAGAAGCTCTCGAAGCATCCGGAAGAATTCGGCAATGGCGCGATCGAAGGCGTGGCCGGTCCTGAAGCAGCCAATAACGCATCGGCTGCGGGTACGCTCGTGCCGCTGCTGACGTTGGGCCTTCCTACATCCGCGACGGCCGCGATCATGCTCGCCGGCTTCCAGCAATATGGCCTGCAACCCGGTCCGCTACTGTTTGCGACCAATCCGCAGCTCGTCTGGGGCCTGATCGCATCGCTGCTCATCGCCAACCTGATGCTGCTCGTCCTCAACCTGCCGCTGGTCGGCCTGTGGGTGAAGCTGCTGACCATTCCGAAGCCTTGGCTCTATGCCGGCATCCTGGTGTTTGCGACGCTCGGCACGATCGGTGCCAACCCGTCGGTCTTCGAACTCGGCATGCTGCTGGTCTTCGGTCTCCTCGCCTATGTCATGCGCGTCATGGATTATCCCATCGCGCCAGTCATTGTCGGCCTGATCCTGGGGCCGCTGGCGGAACAGCATCTGCGTCGCGCGCTGGCGATCAGCCAGGGCGATATCACGACGCTCTTCCAATCGCCGATCGCCGCGGTGCTGCTGATACTCGCCGCAGTCGCCCTTGTCCTGCCGCTCATCCTGCGCTTCCGCGGGCGCGGCAACGTGCTCTCGCAAATGGCAGCCAGCGAGGATTGATTACAACGCTGCCGCAAAACTCAAAAGCCCGGCTCCGGTCGGGCTTTTTTATTGGCCGAACACCGACCAGCCGGTTCTGGTGGCCAGCATTTCGAGTGCCAGCGAACCGAGCAGCGAATTGCCATTGTGGTTGAGGCCCGGCGACCAGACCGCGACGGAGGCCTTGCCCGGCGCAACTGCCATGATGCCACCGCCGACACCGCTCTTGCCGGGCAGACCGACACGGTAGGCGAAATCCCCGAGCCATCGTAATGGCCGCAGGTGAGCATCAGCGCATTGATGCGCCTTGCCCGCTGCTTCGATACTACGGTGTGCCCGGTCAACGGATTGCGGCCGGAGGCGGCGAGGAACAGGCCGGCCTTGGCAAGCTGGGTGCAGGTCATGGCGAGCGCGCAGTGATGGAAATAGACGCCGAGGACATGTTCGACGGGATGATCGAGCTTGCCGAAAGAACGCATGAAATTGGCGAGCGCGAAATTGCGGAAGCCTGTCGCCTGCTCCGATTTGGCGACCTCCGGGTCGATGGCGATCGAATCGTCATCGGCAAGGTAACGCACGAAACGAACGATCTCGCCGATCGCCTCGCGTGGCGTATGTCCGGCAAGCACGAGATCGCTGACGGCAATGGCGCCGGCATTGATGAACGGATTGCGCGGCTTGCCTTCCTCGTGCTCGAGCCTGGACGATCGAATTGAAGGCGGAGCCCGAGGGTTCGCGACCAACGCGGTTCCAGGTGGTCTCGCCATGCTTGCCGAGCGCCAGCGTCAGCGTGAAGACTTTCGAGACGCTCTGGATCGAGAAGGGTTCGTCGCAATCGCCGACCTTGTGCACCTCGCCATCGACGGTGACGATCGTCATGCCGAATTTCTTCGGGTCGATATGGGCGAGCTGGGGGATGTAGTCGGCCACCTTGCCTTCGCCGAGGCGCGGCGTCAGCTTCTCGTGGATCTCCTCGACGATCGCCTGCAGGTCTGCCATCTCTTCACCCCGAATTGTTGCGCCCCAAGACGAGCCTTACTATTCGAAGGCGCTGCCGGAAAGATGGTTGCTGGCGGAAGCCTTCACCGCGCCGATCTCCGACCACAACGAGGCGATCATCGCCGGATCGACATCGGCCATGATATCGCGCAGCCAGCCTTCGTGGGCGGCTGCCATGGCGACAAAAAGCTCGGTCCCGGCGGGCGTCAGCTTGGCGACGGTGACGCGGCGGTCCCCGTCCGGCGTGACTCGCTGCACGAAACCGTCCGTCTCCAGCCGCTCCACCAGGCCGGTCACATTGCCGTTGGTCACCATGGTGCGCTTGGAAAGCTCGCCGAGCCTCAACCCGTCCGCTTCGCGATAGAGCTGCGCCATCAGGTCGAACTGGGGAAGCGTCGCACCGAACTCGGTGCGGAGCCGGCGGCGGATTTCCGTGGTGATCAACTTGGTGGTGGAAAGCATGCGCAGCCACAGCCGTGTCTCGGGCTTGTTCTTCCCATGCGGGCCATGGGCGATCAGTTCCAGGTCGGCGCTTGCCGCTTCCGCTTCCATGCCTATACCCCGAGATATCGATCCTGCAGTTCCGTCGTCAGGTCCGCGGGCCTGCCGCTCCAGGCGCTTCTTCCGTTTTCCAGGATGACGCAGCGGTCCGCAACCGGCAAAAGCTCCGAAAGCGTCTTATCCACCACGAGGATCGACAAACCCTCGGCCTTCAGGCGCCGGATTGCCTTCCAGATATCCTGGCGGATGACCGGGGCAAGGCCTTCGGTCGCCTCGTCGAGAATGAGCAGGCGCGGATTGGTCATCAGCGCGCGGCCGATCGCCAGCATCTGCTGCTCGCCGCCGGAGAGCGATCTCGCCATTTGCGCATGACGCTCAGACAATCGCGGGAAGAGTTCGTTGACGCGCTCCAGCGTCCATTGGCCGGGCCGTGCGGCAGCGACAAGGTTTTCGTGGACCGTCAGGTTCGGGAAACAACGGCGGCCTTCCGGCACCAGGCCGATGCCGAGCTTGGCGACATGGTGCGGCCGCTTGCCTCTCGTGTCCATACCGCCGATCTTCACGCCACCGGCGCGAGGCGGGTTGAGATTGCAGATGGCGCGGATGGTGGTCGTCTTACCCATGCCGTTGCGGCCCATCAGGGCGACGGCCTCGCCTTCCGCGACCGAAAGGTCCACGCCGAAAAGCGCCTGGCTTGCGCCGTAGAATGCTTCGATCCTGGTGACATCGAGCAGCATCAGGCGTGGTCTCCGAGATAGGCGGTGCGCACGGTCGGATCGCGGCGAATTTCCTCGACCGTCCCCGTCGCGATGATGCGGCCATAGACGAGAACGGAAATCCGGTCGGCGAGTGCGAAAACCGCGTCCATGTCATGCTCGACCAGCAGGATCGGCGCCTCCTGCCGCAGCGTATCGAGGAAGCGGGTCAGCGATTTCGAGCCTTCCGGGCCCATGCCGGCCATCGGCTCGTCGAGCAGGAAGGCTTTTGAGCCAAGGGCCAGCGCCATGGCGATTTCGAGCTGCCGGCGTTCGCCATGGGAAAGCTCGGCCGCCGGAATGCGGGCGCGAGCCGTCAGGCCGACGCGTTCCAGTACGGCCATGGCGGTATCGATCAGCGACTTGTCGCGCATGACCGGTTTGAAGAAGCGGAAGCTCGAACCCTGCTTGGCCTGCACCGCCAGCATGACGTTGCGCAGGCCGGAGAAATCCGGCGCGATCGACGAGACCTGGAAGGTGCGGCCGAGACCAAGCCGGGCGCGGTCGGCCACGCCGAGCGAGCCGATGTCCTGCCCGGCAAAACGGATCGCTCCAGAATCCTGCCGAAGCGTGCCGCAGATCTGGTGGATGAGCGTGGACTTGCCGGCGCCGTTGGGGCCGATCAGGGCATGGATCTCGCCCGGACGCAGGTCGAGCGTCACGCCGTCAGTCGCCCGCAGCGCGCCAAAATTCTTGACTAGATTGGAGATCTGGAGAACCGGCTCAACCATGTCTGGCCTTTCCGGCAAGCAGGCCCAGAAGACCTCCGCGCGCGAAAAGCACGACGACAAGGAGGATGAGGCCGAGGAAGAACTGCCAGCGTTCGGTGAGGCCGCCGAGCGCATATTCGAAGATCACGTAGAGTGCGGCACCCGCCAGCGGCCCGAACAGCCGGCCGGTGCCGCCGAGGATGATCAGCACGATCAGGCTCGCCCGACATGTGCCACGACAGCATGGATGGGCTGACGAAGCGGTTGAGATCGGCAAACAGCGCGCCGGCAAGGCCGGTGACCGCCGCCGAGATCGCGAAGCCGGTCAGCCGGATGCGGTAGGGCTGGATGCCGACGGTCGCGACACGCACCTCGTTCTGCCGTGCGGCCTGCAGTGCCGTGCCGAAACGCGAGGCGCGGATCAGCGCGAAGAGGCCGAGCGCCAAAAGCAGGACGACGTAGCAGATCAGGAAGAACGTCAGCGGCCGCATCGTGTTGACGCCCGGGAACTGGTTTCGCACGAGGATCGAAAGCCCGTCCTCGCCGCCATAGGCGGGCCAGGAGACCGCGAAATAGTAGACCATCTGCGCGAAGGCGAGCGTGATCATGATGAAATAGACGCCCGAGGTGCGAAGGCTGATCGCGCCGATCGCCAGACCGACAAGGCCGGAAAGGGCCAACGCGACGATCCAGATCACCCACATCTGCTTCGTGCCGGAGAGGCCGAACAGCAGTGGATCTCCGGAAAAGGCATGGGACGCGAGGATGCCGGCAACATATCCGCCTATTCCGAAGAAGGCCGCGTGGCCGAAGGAGACGAGGCCGCCGAGGCCGAGCGCCAGATTGAGGCCGGTCGCGGCGAGCGCCAGGATGGCGATACGCGTTGCGAGCGTGATGTAGAACGGCTGGCCGAGCGCATTCGCCGCAAAGGGGACGGCAAGCAGCAGGGCCGCCAGTACGAGGTTGATGAGGTTCTCGCGGGTCAAGATCATCATCTCACGCATGCGCCGCGGGAAGAGGCCGCGCGGTTTGACCGCGAGAATGACCGCCATGACGATATAGATCAGCATAGAAGCCGCCGCGCCGCCGATCATGCCGGCCTGGGCCGGGGCGACGAACAGCGCCAGGATCTTCGGCAGGAGAAAACGGCCCATCGTATCGGTGACCCCGACCAGCAGCGCGCCGAGAAGCGCGCCCTTGATCGAGCCGATGCCGCCGATGACGATAACCACGAAGGCCAGGATCAGCACCGGTTCGCCCATGCCGACCTGCACCGACTGCAGCGCGCCGACCATGGCGCCGGCAAGGCCTGCGAGTGCCGCGCCGAGTGCGAAGACGACGGTATAGAGCGTGCGGATATCGACGCCTAACGCGCCGATCATCTCGCGGTCGCTTTCGCCGGCGCGGATGCGCATGCCGAGACGCGTCCTCGAGATCAGCAGATAGAGTCCGAAGGCGACGATTGTGCCGGCGAGGATGATCGCCAGGCGATAGACCGGATATTCCGTGCCGCCCGGCAGCGCGACGGCGCCCTGCAGAAGCGGCGGAATATCGAGATAGAGCGGGAAGGAACCGAACAGCCAGCGCGTGCCTTCCGAAAACATCAGGATCAGCGCGAAGGTGGCGAGCACCTGGTCGAGATGGTCGCGGTCGTAAAGCCTGCGGATCACCACAAGTTCGACGATCGCCCCGCGGCGGCGGCCGCGGCGAGGCTGGCGATCAATCCGATCCAGAACGAGCCGGTCCACGCCGCCACGGTGGCGCAGGCGAATGCGCCGACCATGTAGAGCGAGCCGTGAGCAAGGTTGATCAGGCCCATGACGCCGAAGATCAGCGTCAGCCCGGCAGCCATGAGAAACAACATGACGCCGAGCTGCAGGCCGTTGAGCAACTGCTCGAGAGCAAGTGCCAAAGTCACAGGCAGGCCTTAGATCTTGCAGTCTTTGGCATAGGCATCGCCATGATCGGCGAAGATCTTCTCCACCGTCTTGTTGGTGATGACGCCGTTCTGCTTCACCACTTCCGTCAGGTAGATGTCCTGGATCGGATGCTGGTTGGTGTTGAACTTGAATTTTCCGCGCGGGGACTGGATGTCTGCCTTGCGAAGTTCGGCGCCGAAGGCATCGGCGTTCTTGACGCTTGCCTTGGAAGCGGCCGACAGGATGAGTGGGCGGCGTCATAGGCCTGGACGGCATAGATGGACGGCAGGCGGTTATATTCCTTCTGGAAATCCGCCAGGAACTTCTTGCTTGCGGCATTGTCGAAGTCCGGGGCCCACTGGCCGGACGCCTTGGCGCCGACCGCCGCATCGCCGATTGCCGGCAGAACGTCCTGGCTGAAGGAGAAGCCCGGACCCATGACCGGGATTTTGACGCCCGACTGAGCGAACTGCTTCATGAAAGCGATGCCCATGCCGCCGGGCAGGAAGGTGAAGATACCGTCGGCGCCGGATGCGCGCATCTGGGCGATCTCGGCAGCGTAATCGGTCTGGCCGACCTGGGTGTAGACCTCGGCGGCGAGCTGGCCCTTGTAATAACGCTTGAAGCCGGTCAGCGAATCCTTGCCGGCCGGATAGTTCGGAGCAAGGATGAACATCTTCTTGTAGCCCTTGTTGGCATATTCGCCCATGGCTTCATGAAGGTTGTCGTTCTGGTAGGCGGCGTTGAAATAGAGCTTGTTGCAGTTGGCTCCAGCAAGTGCCGCCGGGGCGGCATTGGTCGATACGTAGAACTTGCCCTGCGCCACCGCGCTCGGGGCAACGGCCATCAGCAGGTTCGACCATACGATGCCGGTGAGGATATCCACCTGATCGCTCTGGATCATCTTGTCGGCGATCTGCACGGCCAGTTCGGGCTTCTGCGCATCGTCCTCGGTAACGACGGTGATGTCCTTGTTGCCGGAATTCTTGATCGCCAGCATGAAACCGTCGCGCGTATCGATGCCGAGGCCGGCGCCACCGCCCGAAAGCGTAGTGATCATGCCGATCTTCAAGGGTTCGGCGAAAGCCATGCCCGTGGTGCTCAAGCTCAGCGCCAGCGTGGCGGCAGCAAGCATTTTCTTCATGTGACGAACTCCCGTTTGTTTTTGTGTCGTTCCCGATGCCTTCGACGGACTTCAACATCCGCCGGGTCTTCTTTGTTTTCCACATTCGCGTGGAAACTTCCACTCTGCATATACGGCGAAATTCAACCGCGATTCATTATGGTTACGCCGAGGGCTTCTGCTTCAGGCGGAAGCGCTGGATCTTGCCGGACTCGGTCTTCGGCAGCGCGTCGGTGAAGACAACCGAGCGCGGATATTTATAAGGGGCGATCACCGCCTTGACGTGATCCTGCAGGATCTTGACGAGCAAGTCGCTCGCCTCGAAGCCTTTCGCCAGCACCACATGCGCCTCGACGATCGTGCCGCGTCCATCGTCCGCTGCACCGATGACCGCGCATTCCAGCACTGCATCATGCTTCAGAAGCGCTGCTTCGACTTCCGGACCGGCGATGTTGTAACCCGCGGAAATGATCATGTCGTCGGAACGGGCTGCGAAGTGGAAATAGCCGCCCTCGTCCTCGACAAAGCTGTCGCCTGTCAGGTTCCAGCCATCCTTGACATAGTCCTTCTGCCGCTCGTCGGCGAGATAACGGCAACCAATCGGCCCTTTGACCGCCAGCCGGCCAATCGTGCCCGGCTTCACGGGTTTCATGTCCTCATCGACGATGATCGCTTCGTAACCGGTCAGCGGCTTGCCGGTGCAGGCAGGCTTGGAATCGCCGAGCCGGTTCGAGATAAAGATATGCAGCATCTCGGTCGCCCCGATGCCGTCGAGGATCGGCTTGCCCGTCTTCTTCACCCACTCGTCGAAGACGGGGCCGGGCAGGGTCTCGCCGGCGGACACGGCGATGCGCAGCGAGGAAAGATCGGCGCCGGTATCCAGTGCGGCCAGCATCGCGCGATAGGCGGTCGGCGCGGTAAAACTGATCGTCGCCTTGTAGGTCTCGATGATCTCGATCATCTTCGCGGGCGTTGCCTGTTCCAGAAGGGTTGCGGCTGCGCCGAAACGCAAGGGGAAGACCGCAAGACCGCCAAGCCCGAAGGTGAAGGCGAGGGGCGGCGAACCGACGAACACGTCGTCCGGCGTCACGTCCAACACTTCCTTCGCATATGCATCGGCGATGATCAGGATATCGCGATGGAAATGCATGGTCGCCTTCGGAACGCCGGTAGAGCCGGACGTGAAGCCGAGCAGGGCGACGTCGTCGCGGCCGGTCTTCACCGCCTCGTAGCGCACCGGCTTGTTCAGCGCCGCACGATCCAGCTCGGCGTCATGATTGGCGGTGCCGTCGAAGCCGATCACCTGTTTCAGGAATTGGCTTTCCTTGGCGCAGGCAACCAGTTCGTCCATCAGCCGCGTGTCGCAGAGCGCTATCGAAATCTCCGCCTTGTCGATGATCTTGGCGAGCTCGCCGGAGCGCAGCATTGGCATGGTGTTGACGACGACGGCGCCGGCCTTGGTCGCGGCCAGCCAGCAGGCGACCATGGCCGGGTTGTTGGCGGAGCGGATCAGCACCCGGTTGCCGGGCTTCAGGCCGTAATCCTCGGTCAAGGCGCGAGCGATGCGGTTTGTCCAGTCCGATAGTTCCTTGTAGGTGCGGCGGCGGCCGTTGCCGATCAGGGCGGTATTGTCGCCGAAGCCGCGTTCGACCATGCGGTCGGTCAGCTCCACCGCCGCATTCATCCATTCCGGGTAATCGAAGCCCTCAAGCTTGATCTCCGGCCACTGATCGAAGGGCGGAAGATTATCGCGGGCAAACGTGTCCTGATGGCCTGACGGTCCCAGCATTTTCTTGTTCCCAGGTCTTTTTTCGATGCGGCTTTTTGCCTTTCGTTCAGAAAAGCACTGCTTTCCGCAGCTTGCAAGAGAGAAATTTTAAGTTTGTAATAATTTTCTCGCCCTGCCATTTTGAGCCGGATCACGACTTTCGCGCGAGCGGCGGCGATGTCAGTATGCGCCCGAAATCGATCATGCGTCGAGGGAGAACGGAATGCGTCACCGGATCAGCGATTGGGACAATGCCTATGCCAACGGCATCAACATTCCCCAGGGCGACCGCTGGCCGGCAGCGTGGGTGGAACCGGCGCGGCTTTATCGCGAGACGCTTGCCGCGACCGGCCGCGCCAGACCCGGTCTTTCCTATGGCGAGAAGCCGCGCAACCTTTTCGACCTTTTCCTGCCCGAACCCGAACCTGCCGGCCTCGTGGTTTTCGTGCACGGCGGTTTCTGGATCGGGCTCGACAACAGCTATTGGTCGCATTACGCGAGAGGCGCCGTGGAGCGCGGTTACGCCGTCGCCATGCCGATGTACACGCTGGCGCCGGAGAACCGCATTGCGGGCATCACGGCGGAAATCGGCAAAGCGATCGAGGCCGCCGCCGGCATGGTCGGCGGACCGATCCGGCTCATCGGCCATTCGGCCGGGGGCATCTGGTGACGCGGATGATTTCGGCAACCTCCCCGCTGCCGGAAGCGGTGCGCAGCCGCGTCGTCAACACCGTCTCGCTTTCCGGCGTGCATGATCTGCGGCCGATCATGAAAACCAAGATGAACGAAAAACAGCGGATCGACGCCGAGGAAGCCTATCGTGAAAGCCCGGCGCTACTTGAACCACTGCCGGGCGCGCGGGTGACCTGCTGGGTTGGGGCCGGCGAGCGCGCCGAATTCATTCGCCAGAACGCCTTGCTTGCCAGCATCTGGAAGGGGCTGGGCGCCGAGACGGAAGCCGTCGAGGAACCGGACAAGCACCATTTCACCATCCTGGACGGCATGGAGGATCCCGCCCATCCGCTGATGGATGCGCTGTTTTCCTAGAGCGAAGCGGCGGCGCGGGCCGCCTGGTCGTAGTGGCCGGACAGCGCGCGCAGGCGGGCGGCCATCGCCGACAGGGTTTCGCCCGAAACCTCGGTCGCAAGCACCGACTTGACCAGCAGTTCCTCACGCACCGCCGCATAACGCTTGCAGGCTTCGGCGCCTGCTTCCGTCACCATGACCAGCTTTTCCTTGCCGCGCCGGCCGGACTTGATCAGCTTCAGGCGTTCGAGCTTCTTCAGCGCGTAGGTGACCACATGGGTGTCCTCGATGTTGAGGACGAGCGCGATATCGGCCAGCGTCTTGGCCTTGTTGCGGCTGTTGATATTGTGCAGCACGAGGATATCGATCGGCGACAGATCCGGCACGCCTGCCGCCGACATGCAGCGCACCATCCAGCGGCTGAACGCATGGTTCAGCATGATCATGCCGAATTCGATCTCGGACAGCGACGGCAGCCCGCCACTCGCCAGATGGCCAGAGGAAACGATCGGCCCGAATTCATTTTTCTCCGATGACATGATTCTTCCTCCCGGGACGAGCGCGCCGCAAGCGGATGCCTGCGGCGCCTCTCAAATCACATCTTCTTGTAGGCGTCCAGAATGGCGGCGCCGTCGGCACCGGCCTTCTTCGACCAGTCTTCGGTCAGCTTGGCGCCGACATCTGCCAGGCCCTTCTTGAGATCGGCGCTCGGTTCGAGAACCTTCATGCCGTTCTTCTTCAGGGTTTCCATGTAGGCGGCAGTCTTTTCGGCACCGAGCGCCCAGCCGCGGATTTCTGCGGCAGCGGCCGCATCGGTGACGGCCTTCTGAACGGCCGGATCGAGGCTCGCGAAGGCGGCCTTGTTGACGAAGATGACGTTCTTCGGGATCCAGGCCTGGGTATCGTAATAGTGGGTCAGCGATTCCCAGATCTTGGAATCGACGCCGGTGGCGCTTGAGGTCATCAGGCCATCGATGACACCGGTTGCGAGAGCCTGCGGCAATTCGGCCGCCTGGACCGTGACCGGCTGGGCACCAACGAGATCGGCGATGCGCGACGTGCCGACGTTATAGGCGCGCCATTTCAGGCCCTTGAGATCTGTCGTGCTGTTGACGTCCTTCTTGGTGAAGATGCCCTGCGGCGGCCACGGAGTCGCATAGAGGAGCTTGAGACCCTGGGCGTCGAGCGCCTTCTCGATTGCCGGTTTGGAGGCAGCATAGAGCTTCTTGGAAGCATCGAAGCTGGTTGCCAGGAACGGCACGACGTCGATGCCGAAGACCGGGTTTTCGTTCTCGTGCAGCGAGATCAGCACTTCGCCGGCCTGGGCCTGGCCGGTCTGCACGGCGCGCTTGATATCCGGCGCCTTGAAGAGCGAGGCGCCCGGATGCACGGTGATCTTCAGCTTGCCGCCCGAGGCCGTTTCGACGTCCTTGGCGAACTGCATCAGGTTCTCGACATGGTAGTTCGCCGGCGGATAGGCGGACGGCAAGACCCAGGCAGTCTGGGCAAGGGCGGCGCCGGAAGCCGCCAGAAGCGCTGCACCGGCAAGGCCCGAGCGAACGAGAGTTGAGATCATTTTCCTCATATCAGTTCCCTTTTTCTTTCTCTGGTTAACCCGGGAATGCCATTTTCGGCAGAACCATCACGATTTCCGGGAAGACCGTGATGATGGCGACAGTCGCCACAAGCAGGAAGAAGAACGGCAGCGAGGCGCGCGCGACCGTCAGGCTGTCTCGGCCGCTCATCGTCTGCAGCACGAAGAGGTTGAAGCCGACCGGCGGCGAGACTTCCGCCATCTCGACGATCAGCACCAGGAAGATGCCGAACCAGACGAGGTCGAAACCGGCCTGCTGGATCATCGGCAGGACCACGACCGTGGTGAGCACGATCATCGACAGCCCGTCAAGCGCTGCGCCGAGCAGGATATACATGACGGTCAGCACCGCGATCAGCGCATAAGGGCTGAGATTGAAGCTGTCGACCCAGGCGGCGAGCGCGTTCGGAATGCCGGTATAACCCATGGCGATCGACATGAAGCCGGCGCCGGTCAGGATCAGCATGATCATGCAGGTGAGCCGGGTGGCGCCCATGACGCTGTCCCAGAAGGCCTTCATCGTCAGCGTCCGCGACCAGGCAGCGATGGCGAGCGAGCCGAGCACACCCCAGGCGGCGCATTCCGTCGCCGTCGCCCAGCCGAGGATGAGCGTCGCGAAAACGAGCACGATCAGCAGCGTGACGGGGATGAGGTTGGCCGATTCCTTCAGCTTCTCCTTCAGGCTCATCTTCGGCGGTGCCGGCGGCTGCTTGTCCGGGTTCAGAAGCGACCAGACGATGATGTAACCGGAATAAAGCACCATGACGATGGCGCTCGGCAGGAAGCCGGCGAGGAAGATCTGGATGATCGAGACATTCGCCGCCACCGCATAGACGACCATGGTGATCGACGGCGGGATGAGGATGCCGAGCGTGCCGGCGCCGGCGAGAGAACCGAGGCTGACCATCTCGTCATAACCGCGTTTCTTGAGTTCCGGCAGGGCGATCTTGGCGATCATGGCGGTGGTGGCCGCCGACGAGCCGGAAATCGATCCGAACAGGCCGCAGCCAATCACGTTGACATGCATGAGGCGGCCGGGCAGCCAGCCGAGCCAGGGGCGAGGCCTCGGAACATCTCTTCCGAAAGCCGGGTGCGGAACAGGATTTCCCCATCCAGACGAACAGCGGCAGCGCCGCGAGCGACCAGGACGCGCCGCCGCTCCAGGAATTGGTGGCGAGCACCGCGCCGATCGGGATGCCGGGCACGAAGAGCATGGCGATAAAGCCGCAGATCAGCAGCGAAATGCCGATCCAGACGCCACCGGCGAGCAGCGCCAACAGGGCGACGAGAACGACGCCGGCGATTTCAACGAGTTCGATCGTGCTCATGGATCACGCCCCGCTCTGGATGGCGCGCTCGATGACTTCCTCGGCCGTTTGCGGCTCCGGTTTCTCATAGCGCGGCGAGCCGCCGAACAGGACATGGAGGAGTTCGTCGACGAAGGCGATCGCCAGGATGATCAGGCCGCCGCAGAAACCGAGCTGCGGAATCCACAAAGGCACCGCGATGACGCCCTGCGACAGGTCGTTGAACTGCCAGGAGGTCTTCGTCATGTCGAAGGCGAACCAGGCAAAATAGAGCGTCGCGATGGTGCCGATCACCAGGGCGAAGATCTCGACGACGCGGCGGACCGTACCGGTGAAGCGCTCGACCAGCAGGCCGACGCGGATCATTTCGCCGGAGCGGAACGTGTGGGCAAGACCCAGGAAGGCGCTTGCAGCCATGCACCAGGAAGCGAAATCGTCGCCCGCCGGCACGTCTATATCGAGAGGTCGGCCGGCGGAGAGCGCCATCATCAGCAGGAAGATCGCAACCAGGAAAAGGCCCGCGAGATAACCCGAAAACAGATAAAGCCCATCCAGCATCTTCCGGAGCCAATCCGGGAATATGCTGTGGCGGGGATCAACGGAGGACATGGATCAGCCTCCCGTAACAGGATATGAAAAACGGCATGGTCGGCTCCCCTCGGTTGCCGGTTATCCGGGTGGAGCTCTTGGTGGCTTCCTGCCCGTTCAACGTGCATGATGCTTCAATGTGGATTTTCCTGTCAACTAATCATTGACGTTTTATCGACGAAATGTTTTCGTTATCGCCTATCGAGTTTGATTTGAGGGCGGACCATGACCGAGGCTAAGTGGGATTTCTGGATCGATCGCGGCGGCACGTTCACCGACATCGTGGGACGCAAGCCGGATGGATCACTGGTGGCCCACAAGGTCCTGTCCGAAAATCCGGAAGCCTATCGCGATGCCGCGGTGCAGGGCATCCGCGAGCTTCTCGGCGTTCCGGCCGGTGCGGCCATTCCCGCCGACGCGATCGGCGCGGTGAAGATGGGTACCACGGTCGCCACCAATGCATTGCTCGAGCGCAAGGGCGAGCGCACGCTGCTCGTCGCCACGCGCGGTTTCCGCGATGCGCTGGCGATCGGCTACCAGGCCCGTGCCGACATCTTCGCCAAGAAGATCATCAAGCCGGAACTGCTCCACAAGAACGTGGTCGAGGTGGACGAACGAGTCCGCGCCGACGGCACGATCGAGGCGGCACCTGATGCAGCGGCGATCCGCGAACAGTTGCGGGAGCATTTCGATGCCGGTTTCCGCGCGGTCGCCATCGTCTTCATGCATGCCTATCGTTACCCGGCTCACGAACAACTGGTGGCGGGGATCGCCCGCGATATCGGCTTCACCCAGGTTTCCGTCAGCCACGAGGTCTCGCCGCTGATCAAGCTGGTGGGGCGCGGCGACACGACTGTGGTCGACGCCTATCTGTCGCCGATCCTGCGCCGTTACGTGGAGCAGGTTGCCGGCGAGCTCGGGACCGGGCTCGACGTCGCCGACAATCAGGGCGCGCAGCTAATGTTCATGCAGTCCTCTGGCGGGCTGACGGCGGCGCGCCTGTTCCAGGGCAAGGATGCGATCCTGTCCGGCCCCGCCGGCGGCGTGGTCGGGGCGGTCGAGACTTCGCGGCTGGCGGGCTTCAACCGGATGATCGGCTTCGACATGGGCGGCACCTCGACCGACGTGTCGCATTATGACGGCGAGCTGGAGCGCTCGTTCGAAACGGAAGTTGCGGGTGTGCGCATGCGCGCGCCGATGATGTCGATCCACACGGTTGCCGCCGGCGGCGGTTCGATCCTGCATTTCGAGAACGGCCGCTTTCGCGTCGGCCCGGATTCGGCCGGTGCCAATCCCGGTCCGAAGGCCTATCGCCGCGGCGGACCGCTGACGGTTACCGACGCCAACGTCATGCTCGGCAAGCTCTCGCCAAAACTCTTCCCGGCGATCTTCGGCCCGAACCGCGACCAGCCGCTCGATGCGGATGCCGTGCGTATTGCCTTCGAAGAGATGGCCAAGGTGATCGGCGACGGCCGTTCGCCGGAAGAAGTGGCCGACGGTTTTCTGGCGATCGCCGTCGAGAACATGGCGAATGCCGTCAAGAAGATCAGCGTCCAGCGCGGTTACGACGTCACCCATTACGTGCTCACCTGTTTCGGCGGTGCCGGCGGCCAGCATGCCTGCCTGACGGCCGATGCGCTCGGCATTTCCACGGTGATGATCCATCCGTTCTCGGGCATCCTTTCCGCCTATGGCATGGGGCTTGCCGATATCCGCGCCACCCGCCAGCGCACGGTCTCGCACGAGCTTGCGGTTGCCTTGGAATCGCTTGGCGTCATCCGCGACGAACTGACCTCCAGCGTGCTGGAAGAAATGGCGTCGCAGGGCGTGGCCGCTTCCGAAACCGAGGTGCTGCACCGCGCTCACCTGCGCTATCAGGGCACGGATACGACATTGCCCGTGACGCTCGCCAGCGCGGCGGAGATGACGGCCGCCTTTGAGACGGTACACAGGAAGCAGTTCGGCTTCATCTTCGAAAACCGCGAGATCATCTTCGAGGCCTATGAGGTCGAGGCGATCGGCGGCGGCGCCGATTCCGACGAGCCGGAATTCGCGGTCGATGACAGGGCACCGACCGCAGCCGAGCAGACGAAGTTTTTCTCCGGCGGCGCGTGGCGCGAGGCGCCGGTCTATCGCCGCGCCGATATCCAGCCGGGCGCGCGCGCAAATGGGCCCTGCCTGATCGTCGAGCCGCATCAGACGATCGTCGTGGAAGACGGCTGGGCCTTCGAGATCACCAAGCTGAACCATGTCGTGCTGAAGCGCGTTGCGGAACTGTCCCGCGCCAGGCCGATCGGCACCCAGGCGGACCCTGTGCTGCTCGAAGTGTTCAACAACCTCTTCATGTCGATCGCCGAACAGATGGGCGTGACGCTGCAGAACACCGCCTCCTCGGTCAATATCAAGGAACGGCTGGACTTCTCCTGCGCGGTGTTCGATGCGGACGGCGCGCTGGTGGCGAACGCTCCGCATATGCCGGTGCATCTCGGCTCCATGGACCGTTCGGTCGAAAGCGTCATCGCCCAGAACCAGGGCAGGATCCGCCCCGGGGACGTGTTTGCGCTGAACGCTCCCTATAACGGCGGCACCCACCTGCCGGATATCACCGTCGTCACGCCGGTCTTCGATGCGGACGGCAAACATATCCTGTTCTATGTTGCCTCGCGCGGGCACCATGCGGATATCGGCGGTACGGCGCCGGGTTCGATGACGCCGCTTGCGACGACGGTCGATGAGGAAGGCGTGCTGTTCGACAACGTGCTGCTGGTCGATCGCGGCCGGTTCGACGAGGCCGGCATTACCGATCTCCTCTCCAACCACCCCTACCCCGCCCGCAACGTCGCCCAGAACGTCGCCGACCTGCGCGCCCAGATCGCCGCCAACGAAAAGGGCGTGCACGAAATGCGCAAGATGATCGCGCAGTTCGGGCTCGATGTCGTGCAGGCCTATATGGGGCATGTGCAGGACAATGCGGAGGAGAGCGTCCGGCGGGTGATCGAAAAGCTCGGCGATTCGGAATTCTCGTATCCGACCGACCAGGGCAGCGTCATCCAGGTGAGGATCACCGTCGATAAGGCCAAGCGCGAGGCGACCGTCGATTTCACCGGGACGAGCCCCCAAAAGAAGAACAACTTCAACGCGCCGGAACCGGTGACCCGCGCCGCGGTGCTCTATGTCTTCCGCGTCATGGTCGAAAGCTCCATTCCGATGAATGCGGGGTGCCTGCGGCCGATCCGCATCATCGTGCCTGAGGGTTCGATGCTGAAGCCGCAATATCCGGCGGCAGTCGTCGCTGGCAATGTCGAGACCAGCCAGCATGTGACCAATGCGCTGTTCGGCGCACTCGGTGCGATGGCGGCGAGCCAGGGGTCGATGAACAATCTCACCTTCGGCAACGCCACCTATCAGTATTACGAGACGCTGTGCTCCGGTTCGCCGGCCGGCGTCTTCAACGACGGGACCGGCTTCGAGGGCACGGATGCGGTGCATGTGCACATGACCAATTCCCGCCTCACCGACCCGGAAATCCTGGAAACGCGTTATCCGGTTCTGCTCGAGGATTTCCATATCCGCGAAAATTCCGGCGGCAGGGGTAGGTTCTCGGCCGGCAACGGGACGAAACGCACCATCCGCTTCCTCGAAAAGATGGATTGCGCCATCCTCTCCTCGCACCGGACGATCAAGCCGCATGGGCTTGCCGGCGGTGAAACGGGCGAGCTCGGCCTGACCACCGTGCGACGTCTCGACGGCACGTTCGAAGAGCCTCGGCGGCTGCGCCCAGACGGTGATCGAGGCCGGCGAAGCGGTGACCGTTCAGACGCCGACATCCGGAGGCTATGGCAAAGCGGACTGATCTGCCTTAACCGGAGATCATGACGAAGCAGATCGCAATCATTGGCGGTGGCCCGGCGGGGCTGATGGCGGCGGAGATTCTCTCCGCTGCCGGTCATGCCGTGACGGTTTACGAGGCGATGCCGACCTTTGGGCGGAAATTCCTGCTCGCCGGCAAATCCGGGCTGAACATCACCCATTCGGAAGATTTTTCGCGTTTCGCTGAGCGATTCGGCGCTGCCTCGGCGCGCCTGCGCCCCGCCCTTGAGGCGTTCACCCCGGATGACGTTCGGCGCTGGGCCGCGGGTCTCGGCACGGAGACCTTCGTCGGCACTTCCGGCCGCGTATTTCCGAAGGCCATGAAGGCCTCGCCGCTATTGCGCGCCTGGCTACGGCGGCTGGAGGCTCAGGGCCTGATGCTCAAAACGCGGCATCGCTGGGTGGGGTTTGCTGAAAACGGGTACCGGTTCGAAACGCCGGAAGGGCCGGTCACCGTGCAGCCGGATGCCGCCCTCGTGGCGCTTGGCGGGGCCAGCTGGCCCCGGCTCGGCTCGGATGCCGCCTGGGTGCCGTGGCTGAGCGCCAAAGGTATTACGATCGCCGACCTGCAGCCAGCCAATTGTGGTTTCGATGTCGCCTGGAGCGGGGCGTTTCGCGAACGTTTCGCGGGCGAGCCGCTGAAATCGGTCTCGACGACGTCCGACGCCGGCACGTTCCAGGGCGAATTCGTGATATCGAGACACGGGATCGAGGGTAGCCTCGTCTACGCCCATTCCGCAGCACTTCGGGACCGGCTTCTCGCGGAAGGTGATGCGGTATTGACCGTCGATCTCGCGCCCGGCCGCACGACGGAGCGTCTTGCGCGCGACCTTGGCCGGCAGGATGCCAAGGCGAGTTTCTCCAACCGGTTGCGCAAGGGCGCCGGGCTGGAGGGGTGAAGGCCGCATTGCTTCGCGAACTGGTTCCAGATGCCAACCGCATGGCAGCGGAGGAACTGGCGGGGCTGATCAAAGCCCTGCAGATCCCGGTTCTCCGGCCCCGGCCGATCGGGGAAGCGATCTCGTCCGCCGGGGGCATCAGTTGGGACGACGTCGATGAAAACTACATGCTGACGCCGCTTCCGAGCCTGTTTGCCGCCGGAGAAATGCTCGACTGGGAGGCACCGACGGGCGGCTACCTGCTGACCGCCTGCCTTGCGACTGGTCGGGCCGCGGCGCGAGGTATCGAGGCATGGCTGCACGCGCGATAAGACTCGCTTCGGCGCGCGATTTGCGATTTCTTTTCTCCTTATCCGGCATTGTTCTAGATCAACGCCTCAGGGCGTGATTCGCGCGCAGATACGCGGAGGAAGGGGCCTCCATGACCAGGGAAAGACGAAGACGCATTATCCGCAGACGGCGGACCGTGACAGGTCTGGCGCTCGTTGCCGCCATTTCCTTCGTGGCGGGCATGACCGATGCGGTCGGCCTGCTTCTTTCGGGCGATTTCGTCTCCTTCATGACCGGCAACACAACCCGCGCGGCAATCGCCTTCGCCGACGGCGACTACAGCCATGCGGTCATCCTCTTCATCGCGCTCTGGGTCTTCATTCTCGGCAACGCGCTCGGCATCGTACTCGCCTACACGGTTTCGGCGCGCCGCACCTTCGTGGTGCTCTCGGGCGTCTCCCTGCTGCTGGCTGCGGCTTCCATCGTTCCGACGACCGGCTTTCCGCGGCTTCAATTCTACCTGGTCGTGCTGTCGATGGGGATGATCAACGCGACGGTCGAGCATATCGAAGGGTTGCCGATCGGGCTGACCTATGTGACCGGAGCGCTTTCCCGCTTCGGCCGCGGTATCGGCCGCTGGCTGATCGGCGACCGCAACCCGACCGGCTGGCTGATCCAGACGGTCCCCTGGACCGGGATGGCGTGCGGGGCCGTGAGCGGCGCTTTTTGACGAAATACGCAGGCAGTCATGCCCTCTGGATCGTTTCGGTTCTGGCTCTTGCGGTGGCATTGGCGACGGCACTTCTGCCCCGCCCGCTGCACCTGCATTTCCAGCAGCCGATCGTTTCCGCCCGTCGCCGCGCCTGATCGTTCAGAAAGACATTGATGTTCCTGCTTTCCAAGCTCTTCTGGGTGTTTGCCCAGCCCCTCTCGATCGCCTTTCTGCTTTCCGTCCTTGCCACAGGTCTCATTGCGGCCGGCTGGCGCCGGCTCGGCGGCCTTTAGCGCTCTTGACCGCGCTGGTCCTGTTCGTGACGCTTTTCACCACGACGGGCACAGTAGCGCTGCAGGTGCTGGAAGACCGTTTTCCGAAGCCGAGCCAGGAGCTGCAGCCGGTTTCCTGCATGATCGTGCTCGGCGGCGTGCTCGAGAACGAGGTGACGACCGCGCGGGGCGGCGTCGAACTCAACCAGGCGGCGGACCGGTTTGTGGAGGCGCTTCGGCTCGCCCGCAATCATCCGCAAGCGCGCATTCTGATTTCCGGCGGCGACGGCTCGATCAGCGGTGCCTATGAAGGGGAAGCGCAGGCGTCGGAACGGTTCTTCTCCGCCTTCGGCATCCCGGCCGACCGGCTGGTGAAGGAGAACGCGTCCCGCACGACCTATGAGAATACATTGAACACGGCCGGGCTTCTGAAGGCCCAGGGGCTCGAACACTGCCTGCTGATCACCTCCGCCTTCCACATGCCGCGGGCGATGGGGTTGTTCCGGGCTGCCGGCGTAGACGTGACGCCCTGGCCGGTCGATTACCGCACCAGCGGCATTGTCCGCCTGTCGCCGGATTTCACCCAGCCGGCGCTCAACGCGCAGCTCACCACGACGGCGGCGCGGGAATGGATGAGCCTGACGGCCTATTACCTCGCCGGCCGGATCGATGAGATCTTCCCCGATGAGCCTTCTTCCGGGAGGCTCTATTTCTTCGACAGGATATTGAAATCGAGGCCGCGCACCCTGACGCGCATTTCGCATGGCGCGGCGTCGGCACGGCCGCAGAAGCGGGGATGCATGGTCAGTTCGAAGACCATATTGCCGAAGTACTGAACGAAATCATAAGCATAAAGCTGGGCGGTGGCGACCATGACATAGCCGCCCTCCTTGATCTGGACATAGAAATTGTAAGGGCAGCCTTCGGCGGTGCAGCGCGGCCCCTTGACCCCGTCGCAGGTCATGTCGGACTGGTTGGAAACGAGATCGAGCATGCCGTCGTTGTTGATGTCGAAACGTTTGATGAAGGCGGGCCCGAAGTCGGCGGTCTTGCACTCCTTGCGGAAATAGTCCTTCTCGTAGATCTCCGGATCACTGAAACGCTGCGGCTGCTGAGCGAAGGCAAGTGTCGGCGCGCACATCAGGACGAGCGCCTGCACAACAATGATCAAGAGCTTTTTCACCGGCGGACCTCTGCAAATTCATCTGTTCACGGCGCGCGCCGAAGGATGACGCACGCAACGATCGGCGGCTATGCTAACCACCTGCACTTGCGCGACGCTGGATCACAAGGTCTGACATGTCACTGCTGACGATACTCGACTATGCCGGCATTGCGCTTTTTGCCGCGACGGGAGCGCTCGCCGCCTCGCGAAAGCAGCTCGACCTGGTCGGGTTCCTGTTTTTCGCGGCCGTCACCGGGCTTGGCGGCGGCACGCTACGGGACATCCTGCTCGGACGCACCCCGGTCTTCTGGGTGCTCGACCCGACCTATATCCTGATCTGCGTGCTGTCGGGTGCCTTTGTTTTCTTCACGGCGCATCGGGTGGAATGGCGCTTTCGCCTGCTGATCTGGCTCGATGCCATCGGGCTTTCCGCCTATAGCGTGCTCGGTGCGGCAAAGGGCCTTGCAGCGACTGGATCACCGACGATCGCGATCGTCACTGGGGCACTGACGGCGGCATTCGGCGGCATCCTGCGCGATCTTCTCGCCAACGAACCCTCGGTACTGCTTAGGCCGGAAATCTACATTACCGCGACACTTGCCGGCGCCTGCGGATTTACCGCGGCAAACGCGCTGGGCCTGCCGCTCTACGCGAGTTCGGGGCTGGGTGCAGCGCTTGCCTTTGGCCTGCGCGGCGGAGCGATCCACTATGGCTGGACATTGCCGCGCTACAAGCCACGGGCCGGAAGGGACCAGGACGAAGCGATGAGGGGAAATAAAGGGAAAGAGTAAGAGCTGTCAGCTTTTCTTTTCGCGCAGGCGGATGATCACATCCACATGGGCGATTTCCATGCCTTCCGGGGCTTCCGGCAGGTTGTCGATCTGCAGATTGCTGACCGGAATGTCGAGCACCTCGTTGCGGCCCTCGACGAAAAAGTGGTGATGATCGGATATATTCGTGTCGAAATAGGTCCGGGCGCTTTCGACCGCCAGAACGCGGATGAGGCCGGCCTCGGTGAACTGATGCAGGGTGTTGTAGACGGTCGCGAGCGACACAGGCACGCCGGCGAAAGTGGCTTCTTCGTGCAGTTCCTCGACGGTCAGGTGGCGGTCACCCTTTGCGAACAGCAGGTCGGCAAGCGCCACGCGCTGCCTCGTCGGACGCAGGCCGCAATGGCGCAGTCTCGTCTCGATGTCCGTAATGGCTTCAGCCATAATGCCCGTCAGCTCCCACCGTTCACGCCCAATTATCAGGTATCTTGACTTTCGGATATAACTTTTACGAGGAACACTTTCAATAGTTTCCGGAGGATACCTGGCGCGGCAGGGGCAAAAACGCGCAATTTCCGTCACAAGCCTCTGGTTTGCGCCTGTAGCTTCCTATATGCGGACCAGAACAAACGTATGTTCCAGTGGCTCGGCTGCCATCCCCAGGCGGAGCGCCAGTTCATCGTTACGCTTCAATTCCGACCGATCTTGCAATAAGCTGCTGAAACAAAAGGTCTAAGGTTCAACGGGGGAACGGAAATTTATGGCACCCAGGCAGTCCAGCTTCTCTTACGAAGAACTTCTCTCTTGCGCCCATGGTGAGCTGTTCGGGCCCGGCAATGCGCAGCTTCCGCTGCCGCCGATGCTGATGGTCCACCGCATCACCGACATTTCGGAGACCGGCGGCGCTTTCGACAAGGGTTATCTTCGCGCCGAATACGACGTTAAGCCCGACGACTGGTATTTCCCGTGCCATTTCGAAGGCAATCCCATCATGCCGGGCTGCCTCGGCCTCGACGGCATGTGGCAGTTGACCGGGTTTTTCCTGGGCTGGCTTGGCGAGCCCGGACGCGGCATGGCGCTATCGACCGGTGAAGTGAAGTTCAAGGGCATGATCCGCCCGGACACCAAGCTGCTGGAATATGGCATCGACTTCAAGCGCGTCATGCGCGGTCGTCTGGTGCTTGGCACCGCCGACGGCTGGCTCAAGGCGGATGGTGAAACCATTTACCAGGCAACGGACCTTCGTGTAGGCCTGTCGAAGGAAAAGGCCGCCTGATCCCGCGTCGCGGCCAAAGCAGAACGAGCAGAAAAGGTTTTGATGAGATGAGACGGGTAGTTGTAACGGGTCTCGGTATCGTATCCTCGATCGGGAGCGACGCCGCCGAAGTCACCGAATCCTTGCGTCAGGCAAAGTCCGGCATTTCCTTCTCTCCCGATTTCGCCGAACACGGTTTCAAGTGCCAGGTGTGGGGCAGGCCGACGCTCGATCCGACCGAGCCTGGTCGATCGCCGCGCAATGCGCTTCCTCTCCCAGGGCGGCGCCTGGAACCATGTCGCCATGAAACAGGCGATCGCCGATTCCGGTCTGGAAGACAAGGATATCGGCGAGAACGAGCGCACGGGCATCATCATGGGTTCGGGCGGCCCTTCCACCCGCACCCTGATCGAAGCCGCCGAGATCACCATCAAGAACAACAGCCCGAAGCGCATCGGCCCGTTTGCCGTGCCGAAGGCGATGTCGTCCACGGCATCGGCGACGCTCGCCACCTGGTTCAAGATCCACGGCGTCAACTATTCGATCTCGTCGGCCTGCTCGACATCGGCGCATTGCATCGGCAATGCGGCGGAGATGATCCAGTGGGGCAAGCAGGACGTGATGTTCGCCGGCGGCCACGAGGATCTCGACTGGACCATGTCGAACCTGTTCGACGCCATGGGCGCGATGTCCACCAAATACAACAACGATCCCGACAAGGCTTCGCGCGCCTATGACGTCGATCGCGACGGTTTCGTCATCGCCGGCGGCGCGGGCGTTCTGGTTCTCGAAGAACTCGAGCACGCCAAGGCCCGCGGCGCCAAGATCTATGCGGAAATCGTCGGCTACGGCGCGACATCGGACGGTTACGACATGGTCGCTCCGTCGGGCGAAGGCGCGATGCGCTGCATGCGCCAGGCGCTGGCGACCGTGAAGGGCGATGTCGATTATATCAACACCCACGGCACCTCGACGCCGGTCGGGGACTCAAAGGAGATCGGTGCGATCCGCACGGTCTTCGGGGACAAGATCCCGCATATCCAGTCGACCAAGTCGCTGACCGGCCATTCGCTCGGCGGCGCCGGCGTGCAGGAATCGATCTACGGCCTTCTGATGATGCAGGAACGCTTCATCGGCGAAAGCGCCCATATCGAAAACCTGGACCCGGAATTCGACGGCGTGCCGATCGTGCGCAAGCGCATCGACAACGCCAAGATCGATACAGTCCTTTCCAATTCCTTCGGGTTCGGCGGCACCAATGCCACGCTCGTCTTCCAGCGCTATAACGGATAATTCCATGACCGGAATCATGCAGGGGAAACGCGGCCTGATCATGGGGGTCGCTAACAATCACTCTATCGCCTGGGGAATTTCGAAAGCCATAGCCGCGCAGGGCGCGGAGCTTGCCTTTACCTTCCAGGGCGAAGCACTGGGCAAGCGTGTCAAGCCGCTCGCAGCAGAGCTTAATTCGGATTTTGTCGTGCCCTGCGATGTCGAGGATATCGCCTCGGTGGACGCGACCTTCGCGGCAATCAAGGAACGCTGGGGCAAGCTCGACTTTGTCGTGCACGCCATCGGCTTTTCCGACAAGAACGAGCTGAAGGGCCTCTACGCCGACACGACGCGCGACAATTTCAGCCGCACCATGGTGATCTCCTGCTTCTCGTTTACGGAAATCTCCAAGCGGGCGGCGGACCTGATGACCGACGGTGGCGCGATCCTGACGCTGACCTATGGCGGCTCGATACGGGTGATCCCGAACTACAACGTCATGGGCGTCGCCAAGGCCGCACTTGAAAGCTCGGTGCGTTATCTCGCCGCCGATTACGGCCCGCGTGACATCCGCGTCAACGCGATCTCGGCCGGCCCCGTGCGCACGCTTGCGGGTGCGGGCATTTCCGATGCGCGCGCGATCTATTCCTGGAACCAGAAGAACGCGCCCCTGCGCCGTACTGCGACCATCGAGGATATCGGTGGCTCGGCGCTTTATCTTCTCTCGGACCTCTCGCGTGGCGTAACCGGCGAAATCCATTATGTGGACGCCGGCTATAACATCACCTCGCTCCCGAGCCTCGACCGGCTGCGGAACGCGGATACGGAATAGGCCTATTTGGGAGAGGTTTCTGAAGGCCCGCTATTAGCATCTACAACGGTGCGTATGGCGGGCTTCAGATTATATGGAACCGCCTCAAGTGCCTGGACCGCATCGCGATTATAGCCACGCTCCTCGATCTCGCGGACAAAGGCACGCGTCGTCACGAGCGTCATCGGAACCGTTGCCGCCGCCATGAGATTCGGAACCGCGCCGTCCTCATAGAGAACGAGCGCCTCATCCGTATCCTGCGGGTCCATCCGTTTCTATGTATTCGCGAATGGCGCGTTCAGCGCTGTTCCTGAGTGCCCGCTTGAGCTTGTCCTGGGCTTCGGACGTCGTCGCGCGTTCGCGCAAGGCCGCGATCGCAATACCCTCCAGCGTCTCCGCATGTTCGATCGCCCCATTCATGGACATCATCCACGCCTGGATCTCCGGCGCATAAGGCTTGGAGAGATCACTGCAGACCTCTTCTTCGATCCGGTCGACGATGACGATCCTGCGGTTGGTGAGCCGCATGGAATCCAAAAGCCCTGCCGCTGCGAGGCGGATCAGAGGCCCTGCGTCAGCAATGACAATCGGATCTCGATCGAGCATAGGGATCCTTCAGCGGCTTATTTCTTCGCCCATAGAACCTTGAATCGGGCGTTGCGGCAAGTTTCGCCGCTTTCGCGGAAAGCTTCGGCCAGGACCGGTTCGTAGGTCAGGCCACGATTGGCGACGAGCATCAGGCGGCCGCCGTTCTTCAGCGCTGCGGCGGCTGTGCGGATCATCGTCTTGCCGAGTTCGGGATCGGCCGCCTGCGCCTCGTGGAAGGGCGGGTTCATGATCACGAGGTCGTATTTTTCCTTCGGCGGCTCGGCCCCCAGGTCCTGCCAGTAGAAACGGGCATTGAGATCCGGGCAGTTGCGCGCGACGTTGCGCTTGGCAAATTCCAATGCCTGGTGATCAGCCTCGAAAAGATCGATGCGGTTTACGCGCCTGGACTTTTCGGCCAGCATGACCGAGAGGTATCCCCAACCGGCGCCGAAATCGGCGGCATTGCCATCGAAATCGGTCGGCAGGCGGCCTGCGAGCAGTTCCGAGCCCGCATCGACGCGGTCGTGGGAGAACATGCCGGGGGCCGCCTCGAAGCGGGCGTCGATCACCACGGTCGATTTCTTCAACGCATTGATTGCCGCTTCGGCATTGGCGGGCCGTGCGAACCACACCGCGACCCCGTGGTATTTCGGCGTATAATCGAGCTCGATGCCAAGCTTCAGGAGCGTGTTGCGGAGCGGCTGGATGCCGTCTTCCTTGCCGCCGGCCACGACGATCACGCCGCCGGTCCTGACGCGCTCCAGAGCCTCCGCGACACGGTTCTCGTTCTCGCCGCGATGTTTGCCGCAGAGCACCAGCCCAACGTCGTAGCCGTCACCCTCGGCCTCGGGAAAGGCGCCCTCGCGCAGGGTCCGGAACAGCGGCCGAAACGGTTGTACCGCGGTGATCTCGGCCGCAAACCCGTCGGGCAGGGCGTTGCCCGCCTCGGCGCCGAGAAAGAGCACACGCTCGCCTTCGCCGGGCGTGGGGACCGCACCGGTATCAAAGGGATGGAACAAGGTCTTGAGGGCGTCTCGGCTCATGGTTCGTCTCGCGGGCTCGTCTCGTGGATCGGTCTTGCGGCGGCGGATAAACAAAAGGCGCGGAAAAACTTCCGCGCCTCGATGTCTGGGAAGGAAGAAGGCCTTATTCGGCAGCTTCGCCTTCAGCCTTCTTGACTTCCTGGCCGGTGGCCTGGTCGACAACCTTCATCGACAGGCGAACCTTGCCGCGCTCGTCGAAGCCCATCAGCTTGACCCAGACCTTGTCGCCTTCCTTGACGACGTCCTGGGTCTTCGCAACGCGCTCGGAAGCGAGCTGCGAGATGTGCACGAGGCCGTCGCGGGCGCCGAAGAAGTTCACGAATGCGCCGAAGTCGGCGGTCTTGACGACCGTGCCTTCATAGATGGCGCCGACTTCCGGCTCGGCAACGATCGAGTGGATCCACTTGCGGGCCGCTTCGATTTCCTTGCCGGAAGAGGAAGCGATCTTGACGGTGCCGTCGTCCTCGATGTTGATCTTGGCGCCGGTCTTTTCGACGATTTCGCGGATGACCTTACCGCCCGAACCGATGACTTCGCGGATCTTATCGACCGGAATGTTCATCACTTCGATGCGCGGTGCGAATTCGCCGAGCCTGGCCGCGGCTTTCGGAAAGGGCGTTGGCCATTTCGCCGAGGATGTGCTTGCGGCCACCCTGTGCCTGGCCGAGCGCGACCTTCATGATCTCTTCGGTGATGCCGGCGATCTTGATGTCCATCTGCAGCGAGGTGATGCCGTCGGCAGTACCCGCGACCTTGAAGTCCATGTCGCCGAGGTGGTCTTCGTCGCCGAGAATGTCGGAGAGAACAGCGAAACGTTCCCCTTCGAGGATGAGGCCCATGGCGATACCGGCAACGGGCTTCGCCAGCGGTACGCCTGCGTCCATCAGAGCGAGCGAAGTACCGCAGACAGTCGCCATCGACGACGAGCCGTTGGACTCGGTGATTTCGGAAACCACGCGCAGCGTGTAGGGAACTGCTCAGGCGTCGGCAGCATCGGGCGAATGGCGCGCCATGCGAGCTTGCCATGGCCGATTTCGCGACGGCCCGGGAACCCATGCGGCCGGTTTCGCCGACCGAGTAGGGCGGGAAGTTGTAGTGCAGCAGGAAGCGTTCCTTGTACATGCCCGTCAGGCTGTCGGCATACTGCTCGTCTTCGCCTGTGCCGAGCGTGGCGACAACGATCGCCTGGGTCTCGCCGCGGGTGAAGAGGGCCGAACCGTGGGTGCGCGGCAGGAGGCCGACTTCCGAGACGATCGGACGGACGGTTTCAAGGTCGCGGCCGTCGATGCGGCTCTTGGTGTCGAGGATGTTCCAGCGAACGATCTTCGCCTGCAGGTGCTTGAAAGTCGCGCCGATCACTTCGGCGGTGTATTTCGGCTCGACGCCTTCCGGGAAGAAGTGAGCCTTTACCTTCGCCTTGACGGCATCGACGGCTGCGTACCGGTCGGCCTTCTGGGTGATCTTGTAGCCTTCGCGAAGCTCGGCTTCGAAATGCTTCAACATTTCGGCTTCAAGCTCGGAATGGTCTTCCGGCTCGAATTCGCGCGGCTCCTTGGCGGCAACTTCGGCAAGCTTGATGATCGCGTCGATCACCGGCTGAAAGCCGCGATGGCCGAACATGACGGCGCCGAGCATGACGTCTTCGTTGAGTTCCTTGGCTTCCGATTCAACCATCAGAACGGCGTCCTGGGTGCCGGCAACGACGAGGTCGAGAACCGACTCGTCCATCTCGTCGAGATGCGGGTTCAGAACGTATTCGCCGTTGATGTAACCGACGCGGGCACCGCCGACCGGGCCCATGAAGGGAACGCCGGAAAGGGTCAGTGCTGCCGAGGTGGCAACCATGGACAGGATGTCCGGGTTGTTCTCGAGATCATGCTGGATGACGGTGACAACGACCTGGGTGTCGTTCTTGTAGCCTTCGGGGAAAAGCGGGCGGATCGGGCGGTCGATCAGGCGGGAAACGAGGGTCTCGTTTTCGCTCGGACGGCCTTCGCGCTTGAAATAGCCGCCCGGGATCTTGCCGGCGGCATAGGTCTTTTCCTGGTAGTTGACGGTGAGCGGGAAGAAGTCCTGGCCCGGCTTCGGCGCCTTGGCCGAAACGACGGTGGCGAGAACGACGGTTTCGCCGTAGGTGGCAAGGACGGCGCCGTCAGCCTGGCGGGCGATCTTGCCCGTTTCCAGCCTCAGCGGGCGGCCTGCCCATTCGATTTCGACGGAATGTGTATTGAACATGTCTTGTCCTTCAATGCGGGAGCACACGCATCGCCGATATGAGGCGTAGCGTACAGTCGACCGCAATCAATGTGACACATCATGGGCAAGACAACGGGAGGCTTTGCGTCATCGGCATTCTTAAAGAAGCCGTGGCTAAAGCCTCGAGGGCTTCGGCCGAAAGCATCCGGCAATCCTGCCCCATGACAGGTCTACGGTTTGTTTGGCAGATCCGGCCCATCCGGGTCTGCGGGCAGTCTCACCACGCAAACTAGGGCGCGGCGCAAACATTTCATCGGACCTTGGCCCGAATAACGAACCGGCAGGCGCCCGAAGAGCGCCCGCCGGAAATTTTTAGCGGCGAATACCCAGGGCAGCAATGATCTTGCTGTAACGGGCTTCGTCCTTCTTCTTGAGGTAATCAAGAAGCGAGCGACGGGTAGAAACCATGGTCAGAAGGCCACGACGGGAGTGGTTGTCCTTCTTGTGGCCCTTGAAATGCTCGGTGAGGTTGTTGATGCGCTCGGTCAGGATCGCAACCTGGACTTCCGGAGAACCGGTATCGCCTTCGACAGTTGCATATTCCTTGATGAGGGCAGCCTTACGCTCGACAGTGATCGACATCGGTGATCCTTTCTTTTGAGAGGAAACAGGGACGCCAAAGGCCGGGATGTCGTCCAGCATTGGCCGTGAAAGCAAAATGAATGCCAGAGGCCGCCTTCTGCTGGCGCTGCCTATAAACCATTCATGCCCGGATTGGAAGAGCGGATGTTTCGCTCAGCCGAACACCCGCTTCGGCCGGAATTCACCCTGGCCGATCTCGCCGATGGCGATCAGCTTGCCGCGGACCGTCGCATAGGCCTCGGCCTCGGCGAGCGGCGCATCGCGGCCGCGCAGGATCACCGGATTGCCCATCTTCAGCCGGTGGGCCTGATCGTCGGTAATCGGCAGATGCGGCAGGCTGGACAGCGCTTCGGCAGTATCGATCAGGAACGCATCGAGTGCCGCCAGGCGCTCTTCACGGTCCTCGATTTCCTCGAGCGCCACGAGATCGGCCAATGGCACCATCTTTTCCTCGGCAAACGGCGCTACGAAGCTGCGGCGCAACTCGGAGATATGGCCGTAGCAACCGAGATCGCGACCGAAATCGCGGGCAAGCGCGCGCACATAGGTGCCCTTGCCGCATTCCACCTCGAAATGCGCCTTGTCGGCGGTCATGCCCAGCAGCGTCAGCCGGAAGATTTCCACTTCACGAGAAGGGATTTCGACCGTTTCGCCATCGCGGGCAAGATCATAGGCGCGTTCGCCGGCAATCTTGATGGCCGAGAACTGCGGCGGAATCTGGCTGATCGGGCCGGTATATTTCGGCAGGAGATCGCGGATCGACTGTTCGTCGGGACGCGCGTCCGAGGAAGCCGTCACTTCGCCTTCGAGGTCGTCGGTCGAGCGCTCTTCGCCCCAGCTGACGGCGAATTCATAGATCTTGCGGCCGTCCATGACGTAAGGGACGGTCTTCGTCGCATCGCCGAGCGCGATCGGCAGCATGCCGGAGGCGAGCGGATCGAGCGTGCCGGCGTGTCCGGCCTTCTGGGCGTTGAACAGCCACTTGATCTTGGAGACGGCCTCGGTGGAGCCGAAATCGACCGGCTTGTCGAGGATCAGCCAACCGGAAACCGGCCGGCCCTTTGGTTTGCGGGGTTTGGACATGCGTTCTCTTGGTTATTCTTTGTCTTCACTATCGCCTTGAAGATCCCGCTGGACCTCCGGCGAGCGCAGCAGCTCATCGATCTTCTTGTAATTGTCGAAGCTGGTATCATCCCGGAAACGGACTTCCGGCATGTATTTCATCTGCCGGAGTGGCCGCCGATACGGCCGCGGATGTATTTGGCATTGCGGTTCAGCGCCTCGATGACAGCCGCATGATCCGGCAGGCCGAGGGGCGTCACGTAGGCGGTGGCGATCTTCAGGTCCGTCGACATGCGTACTTCGGACACCGAGATCACGGTTTTTTCGATGAGGTCGTCGCGCACTTCACCGCGCTGCAGGACCTGGGTTATGGCGGCGCGGACCTGTTCGCCAACGCGAAGCATGCGCTGGGTGGGCGCCGAGGAGGTTGCCTTGGTCATTTTGTTCTCTTCTAGAGCACTTGCGGGGTTCGTCCCGTATTCCAAGCGCTGCGTCAGCAAAGGCGGTCACATGACCCAGGAGCGCCCAAAGGTCAAGGCGCCGCCTTTGTTTTATGCTAACACGACAAGCTGCAGGACGCAGCATCCAACCGGCTGCCGCGGGCGCCGGTCGATCAGAACAGAGCGTCGTCGATGTCGTCGTCCGACATGACGGTTGCAACGACGGCGGCTTCCACTGGCGGCGCAGTGCCAAGCACAGCGGCATGCAGCTCGCGTTCGGTCACCATGGTATAAAGACGAGTGATGCGACCACCAACCTCGGCAAGCGCCCCGTCGAGACCCGGCGCTTCGAAGACGTCCTCGTCAAGCTCCATTTCGTTTGCGCAGGAGCGCAGCACCTCGCCGAGCCTCGGCATTGAAGTTCAACCGGGCGAGCGAGATATCCATCTCGCCGACGGCGGTCCTGCTCTGATCACCGAGCGCCAGCATCTGCGCGTCCATGCGGTCGCCCACCGAACGGATGTTTTCAAGCGCGTTTTCGAGGCGTCGATCAAGGCTTTGTTCGCCTTCTTCGCCATGTACGCTGGTCAGCTTGTTGGCAGCGATTTCGAGCGTCTGGAGCTCGATCAGGATCTTCTCGGCCGTTTCATCGAGAGCCGCTGCAAAGTTGCGCAGTTCGGCGGTCACGACGTTGATCGCCCTGCCCTCTTCCCCGATCTTGCTGCAGCGCAGGTTGGTATTGAGCGCCATATAATGGATATCGGTGCGCACGACCTTGACAGTGCTGATGCCGTCGAGGAGTTCCCGGACGGTATCGCTGGTCGATTGGCTGAGCTCGCCGGCATGGTGGGCCACGTCCTCGATTTCGCGCACGGCGACACGGGCGACAGCCACACCGTTTTCGAGCTGCCGGATCGCATTGTCGTTGTCGCCGCCATCGGTATCGGTCATCGCCGCACGCAGGGCCTCGATCTGCGACAGATCGGACCGGAAGCTTGCGACGATGGCGACGATTTTTGCGGTATCCCGATCGAAATCGGAGATGGATTGATTGAGCTGCAACGAGACAAGCTTGCGGATGATCAGCGACAGGCTTTCGCGCTGGTCGCCGGTAAGCCCCGCGGCCGCAGGCGATTCCAGATATTCCGAAAGGATGCGCAGGCTCGACTGGCAATGCTCGATGCGCTGGCGGGTAATGTCCCCACCTGCATGGCCGACAAGGCCGAGGCGAGCTTCGACTGGATGCCGCTTGCGACGCTACGCACCCTGGCGGCACGCTCGACGAGCAGCTTGCGGTGTTTGCCGATTTCAGCTGCACCATCGGAGAGACCGGACACGATTTGCGGCACGGTTTGGTCGTAGCTTGCCAGGATCGCCTTTCCCTTGGTCATCACCGGTCCCAAGCCGTGGCCGAGGGTGCCGAGCTTGCCGGCCAGATCGTTGACCTGGCGTGACCCTTCCTGGATCCTGGCGAGAATCTCCTCCGCAAATCCGGCGAAATCGGCGATGCCGGCACCGGTAATCTTGGCGGTCACGGCGAAGGTGCGCAGATAGCGCAGCGTTTCCTGCATGTCCTCGATCTGGGGCCGGAGCTTTCGCTCGGCGCAGGCGATTTCCTGGAAGCCGACCTGGCGTCCGGCTTCGAACCTGGTCAGGTGCGACAGCCGCTCGACCGTGCTCTTCAGCTCGGCCATCGTCGCATTGGCCGTTCCTTCATCCAGCGAACCGGTCAACTGGTCGAGTGAGCCAATCAGCTTGTTCAGCACGTCGAGGATCGACAGAAGTGCGGCGCCGCCATCGAGAAAGCGTTCCTCGATGCGCGAACGTGCCGTTTCCATCCGGTCGACAAAGACCAGAACGCCCGCCGAATTGTCCGCGACATCAAAAATGGGTGCCCTGACAGCCACTTTGCCTCACCTTTCGGGTCCCGTGGGACCTCCGCCTGCTGAAGATAACGACGATGAACTCGCCTGTATTGTTTCAGGACAGCTCCAGACCAGCACGTCGTGGCATGGTTCCGTCCTGCGTGAGAACTACTCTGAGCGACAAGGAGTTAATTCCCGCAGAATAAGGCACTCCCATTTGCGACTTGTGGTTAATGTTCCCGCCCCTCGGAGCGGTAAAATACAACCTATCAGTATTGTTTCGCGAAAAGTCGCCATGGCGGATTAACTCGCGATTAATGATGTAAGTCCAAATTCGGGCAGCTATTTCAGCTTTTTCGGAAATATATTGAGGTAAAAATGCCTGCTTCCGATGTTAAAGAGGATTATCTTCGACTGCCGCAGAACCTAACGGTTCGCGCCATCACCGTTGTCCAGCAGGAAATACTGCAACTCCTCGACAAAACTGCGTCCGCTACAATCGAACTCGACAATGACTGCCAAGTGGACATCAGCTTCATCCAGCTCATGGAAGCGGCACGCATCTATGCCGGCACGGCCGGAAAACACATCGCGTTAGCCCGTCCCGCCAGCGGCCCGACGCTCGATGTCCTGAAGCGCAGCGGCTTCCTCGAGGGAATGTCCGCTGAAGACCTGAAATTCTGGCTTCATCAAGGGGAATTCAATGAGCGCCAGTATCCTAACAGTCGACGATTCCGCCAGCATCCGGCTGACGACGCGCGTCGCCCTTAGCAATGCCGGATATCAGATCACCGAGGCCATAGATGGCATGGACGGCATTGCCAAGCTCAACGCCAGCCAGTTCGACCTGATTGTCACCGATCTTAACATGCCGAACATGGACGGCCTGACGATGATCCGGGAACTGCGCAAGATGCCGGCCCATATGGGCGTCCCGGTCATCTTCCTGACGACGGAATCCGACAACGACATCAAGCAGGAAGCCAAGGCCGCCGGTGCCACCGGCTGGCTCACCAAGCCGTTCGACCCGGAAAGCCTGGTCAAGATCGTGCGAAAGGTACTCGGCCGATGAGCTTTCCCGATCCTATCGCGGTTTTCAGGACAGAAGCGGCCGAGCTTCTGGAACAGATCGAAGCAGGGCTTCTCGACCTGAACGTTAACCTCGGCGACAAGGATCAGGTGGACGCGGTCTTCCGCGGCCTCCACACATTGAAGGGCTCGGGCGCCATGTTCGGCTTCGATGCCCTTGCCGCTTTCACCCATCATTGCGAAACGGCCTTCGACCGCGTCCGAAAGGGCGAGGTTCCGGCAACCCAGGAACTGGTCACCGCAGTTCTGGAAGCCAAGGATCACATGCGGGCCCTGGTCGATACGCCGAATGGCGACCACGAGGCAACCGGCGAAGCACTTCTCGCCACGCTGCGCGCCGCAGTCGATGGCGCCAACAGCTCTGGTGCGGCCAGCCCCGCCAAGGCCACACCGGGCCAGAACCATTTCAAGATCCGCTTCAGCCTGCCGCAGAACGCGATGGCAAACGGCACCAATCCGCTGCCGCTTCTCGACGAACTGCGCGAGCTCGGCGAGTGCACGATCGTGGCGGACCGCTCGGCCATCCCGTCGCTCGATCTTCTCGCTGCAACCGACCTCTATATATCCTGGGAGGTCGAGCTTCTGACCACTCAGCCGCGCTCTGCGATCGACGACGTATTCATCTTCGTGATGGACGAGATGCAGCTCGAAGTCGTCACGGTTGAGGCGCCGGCCGTCGTCGCCAAGGCGCCGGCAAAAGCCCAAACTCCGGTTGCCGCCCAGCCTGTTGCGACAGCACCGGCCGCCCCCACCGCGGCAACATCTACGCCGACCGCTCCGGTGCCCGCCGATGCGAAGCAGAACAAGGCCTCCGAAAACGTCCGCGTCCCCGCCGAAAAGCTCGACGAGTGATGGACCGGGTCGGCGAGCTCGTCATCGCCCAGTCCCGCCTCAGCCAACTTGCCGGCGGCAGCGGCGATCTGCAGCTGCGGGCCGTCTCGGAAGACGTGGAACGCCTTTCCGGCGAGCTGCGCGATACGATGATGGTGCTGCGCATGGTGCCGGTCACGCAGCTCTTCGGCCGCTTCCGCAGGCTGGTGCACGATCTGGCTCATGAAACCGGCAAGACGATCGAACTGGTCACCGAGGGCGAAACTACGGAAGTCGACAAGAGCGTCATCGAACGCCTCGCCGATCCGCTGGTGCATCTGGTCCGCAATTCCTGCGACCACGGTCTCGAGACGCCCGAAGAACGCCTTGCCGCCGGCAAATCAGGGGCAGGCCACATCCTGCTGTCCGCCCGCCAGCAGGCTGGTGAAGTCATCATCGCCATCAAGGATGACGGTCGCGGCATCAACAAGGAACGGGTCCGCGCCAAGGCGGAGTCCTCAGGGCTCATCGCGCCGAACGCCAACCTCACCGACCAGGAGCTCTACCAGCTGATCTTTCAG
Organism: Neorhizobium sp. EC2-8; assembly: GCA_045291535.1. GTDB lineage: Bacteria > Pseudomonadota > Alphaproteobacteria > Rhizobiales > Rhizobiaceae > Neorhizobium. The sequence goes on from CP147996.1 coordinate 3,031,816, forward strand.
CCCGGCTTCTCGACGGCACAGACAGTCACCAACCTTTCCGGTCGCGGTGTCGGCATGGATGTGGTCAAGCGGACGATCGACGCGCTGCGCGGCACGATCAACGTCGCAAGCCAACCGGGCAAGGGTTCCGAGATTTCACTGGCGATCCCACTGACGCTTGCGATCATCGACGGACTGCTCGTGCGGGTCGGCGCCGGCCGCTACGTCATTCCGCTCTCGGCGGTCGAGGAATGCCTGGAGCTCTCGATCGAAGAAGACATGCGCTCGCGCGGCCGCAGCTTCATCTCCCTGCGCGACAGTCTCGTGCCGTTCCTCAGGCTACGCGATCTGTTCCGCACCGGCACCAAGCCGGATCCCTTCCAGAAGGTGGTCGTCATCTCGACGGGTTCCGAACGGGTGGGCCTGGTCGTCGATCAGATCATCGGCGATCACCAGACCGTCATCAAGGGCATGTCGAAGCTGCACCATGACGTCGCGACCTTCTCTGGCGCGACCATCCTCGGCGACGGGGACGTGGCGCTGATCCTCGACGTCGGCCATCTCGTGGCGGAAGGACAACAACAGGAGGCGCATCTGCGCGCGGCCGGATGAACGAAGCAGTCAGAAAGATCTCAGAAAACCTTTGGGACGGCCGCGATGAGCTGGAAGTCCTGACATTCGACATCGCCGGCGAGATGTTCGCACTCGAAGCCGTGAACGTACAGGAGATCCTCGACCTCCTGCCCGAGACCATGGTGCCCGGCGCAAAAGCCTTCGTCGGCAGCGTCATCAACTTCCGCGGCAAGGTCATTCCGCTTGCCGACATCCGGCTTGCATTCGGCATGGAAGCCACGAAGCCGACCATCGACAGCCGGATCATCGTCATCTCGATCAACATCGACGGCGAACCGGTTCTTGCAGGCATCCGTACAGATAAAGTGCATGAAGTTACCACGCTGCTCCGTGCCGCCGGCGAGCCGCCGCCGAGCGTGGGGATGCGCTGGCGGCCGGATTTCATCGATTGCCTTGTCAAGCGGGGGCGGAATTCATCATCCTCCCCAATCTTCAGGTGATCTTCTCCGCCCAACACGACCATTCCGCGACCGGGGTTTCCCACGGTTGATCACCCTTTGATGGACTCATAAAATGCACGCTTCAATCAAGCTTAAGCTGGCTTCAGCATTCGGTTTCATCATCATCATGCTGCTCGCGACTGCCACCTATGGCATCTTTAGCCTCGCCAGCCTGAACGACACGCTCGAAAATGTGCTGCAGGGGCCGGTCCTGCGCCTGAAACTGGCTCAGAACCTGAACAACGAGCAGCTCCAGCAGATCCGCCAGCAAAAGAACCTGCTCCTGGCGGCAAACCCCGCCGAGATGCAGGGATATATCGCCAAGAGCGACGATGCTCGCCGCGCATTCGATGAAACGTTTAAATCGGTCGAAGCCCGCGCAACCCAGCAGGGCAAGGCTCTCTGGACCAAACTTTCCGGTTTCACCGGGGAATTCCGCAAGCAGGACGACCGTATCCGCACCCTGATGCTGGGCGGCGATACGGCCTCCGCACTGCGTATTTCGACCAATGAGGCGCGCACCGTCACCAACGAGATCGATGCCTTGCTCACCGACGTGGTCAAGCTCGAAGAAGGCCGCCTCGATGAGGCCAACAAACAGACGGATCTGGATTACGCCCAGACTCGCCTGATCATGATCTCGGTCGCCGGCGTCGCGTTCCTGATCGCCGTGCTTGCAGCCCTCTGGATCGCCCTTTCGATCAACAGAGGCCTGCGCAACGCCGTGACGGCAGTCCAGAATGTCGCCGACGGTGACCTGACCAGGTATGCCACGATCACCAGCAAGGACGAGATCGGCGAACTGCTTGGCTACGTCAACACCATGATCGAGCGTCTGCGTGGCGTCGTCGGCGATGCGCTCGCCGCATCCGACAACGTCTCGTCGGGCAGCCAGGAGCTTTCGGCAAGTTCGGAACAGCTTTCCCAGGGCGCCACCGAACAGGCTTCCGCCGCCGAAGAAGCCTCCGCTTCGATGGAGCAGATGGCAGCCAACATCAAGCAGAACGCCGACAACGCGGCCCAGACGGAAAAGATCGCCCGCCAGTCGTCCCGCGATGCGGAAAACTCCGGCCAGGCCGTCGGCCGGGCCGTCCATGCGATGCGCACGATTGCCGAAAAGATCTCGATCGTCCAGGAAATCGCCCGCCAGACCGACCTTCTCGCCCTGAACGCCGCGGTGGAAGCCGCCCGTGCCGGCGAACACGGCAAGGGTTTTGCGGTCGTCGCTTCGGAAGTCCGCAAGCTCGCCGAGCGGTCCCAGGCTGCCGCTGCCGAAATCAGCGCACTTTCGGGCGATACGGTGCAGGTTGCGACGGAAGCCGGTGAAATGCTCAACAAGCTGGTGCCAGACATCCAGAAGACCGCGGAACTCGTGTCGGAAATCTCCGCTGCCTGCCGCGAGCAGGATATCGGTGCCAGCCAGATCAACGAAGCGATCCAGCAGCTCGACAAGGTGACCCAGCAGAATGCCGGCGCCTCGGAAGAAATGTCGGCGACTTCGGAAGAGCTTGCCTCCCAGGCTGAAGAACTGCAGGCCTCGATCGCCTTCTTCCGGGTCGATCAATCCGGCGGCAAGAAGCCGGCCAAGCGGGCTCCGGCTGCCGTTGCCCACAAGCCGATTTCCAGACCGGCCCAGATGCATCGCCCGGCGGCGCATCAGTCTCACAAGGCCGACCATTCGGTGCTCAGCCAGCAAGCCCGCGCCAAGGGTTTCGCACTGGACATGTCGATGGGCGGGCCGGATGCCGACGACGCGGACTTCCGCGAAAGCGCCTGAAGAAATCGAAACGACCCCGGATTAACAGGAATCCGGGATCGTCTCTCGCATGTATGCGAGAGAATGTCCGGGTAACCGGACCATCGCAGAAGAGTGAATGTATCGGTCTTCTCGTTTTCAAGCGCTTCCCGCCCGTTGGGAGGAAGCATCGACCGATGCATTTATTGCCTTGAGGGGATAGGGCTATGCGATTTACAATTAAGCTAAAACTCGGACTGGCATTCGGCCTGATGATCTGCCTCCTGGCAGTCACCGCCGGCTATGGAATTTACAGCCTCTCCAATCTCAATTCGGCCATCAGCGCCTTGATCGCCGGTCCGGCACTACGGCTGGAAACAGCCGAGAATTTATCGGCTACCCAGTTGCGCCTTGCGCGCGCGCAGATGAACCTCGCGACGTCGGAAACGGCAGAGGATATCGACAAGTACATCCAGGCCAGCGACCGTAACCGCAACCTTTTCAGCGAGGCGCTGAAGAAGCTTCAGGATATCTCGGCCACCGACGAGGCTCGGAAGGCCTGGGGGACGTCGCGACGAAAGCCGAGCGGCTCTTCCGCATCGACGACGCCATCCGGTCGTCCGTACGCAACGGGAATACCGATCAGGCCCTCGTCCTGGCGAAGGGCGATGGTCGCGCGATTGTCGATGACATCGAAAAAACGATCCAGTCGCGCGTGGAGGCCAATAAGGACCTGATGGAACAGGCCGACCGCGATACGGACCAGCAATACGAGACGACGCGAAACTTCATAGTCGCCCTGACGGCTATAGCGCTGGTGATCGCGGTCACCGCAGCCCTGTGGATTGCGCTCGGCATCGGCAAGGGGTTGCGCAAGATCATGGATGCCGTCGATGCAGTGGCGATCGGCGATCTCAACCAGGAGATCGAGATCAAGACGAACGATGAAATCAAGGATCTGGTCAACACCCTCAACGTGATGACCGGTAACCTGCGCAATACTGCAACCATCGCCGACCAGATTTCGAACGGGGACCTCACCGTTTCGCCGAAGCCGCTTTCCGACAAGGATACCTTGGGCCTTGCCCTCGAAAGCATGGTCGAGCGCCTGCGCGGTGTCGTTGCCGATGCGCTTGCAGCCGCCAACAACGTCTCGTCTGGCAGCCAGGAGCTTTCGGCAAGTTCGGAACAGCTTTCCCAGGGCGCCACCGAACAGGCTTCATCTGCCGAAGAAGCATCCGCTTCGATGGAACAGATGGCCGCCAATATCAAGCAGAACGCCGACAATGCCGCCCAGACGGAAAAGATCGCCCGCCAGTCTTCGAAGGACGCGGAAGCGAGCGGGGAAGCGGTTTCCCGCGCGGTCGGCGCCATGCGCACGATCGCCGAGAAGATCTCGATCGTCCAGGAAATCGCCCGCCAGACCGACCTTCTCGCCCTGAACGCCGCGGTGGAAGCCGCCCGTGCCGGCGAACACGGCAAGGGTTTTGCGGTCGTCGCTTCGGAAGTCCGCAAGCTCGCCGAGCGCAGCCAGGCTGCCGCTGCCGAAATCAGCTCGCTTTCCGGCGAAACGGTGCAGGTCGCAACGGATGCCGGCGAAATGCTCAACAAGCTGGTGCCGGACATCCACAAGACGGCCGAACTGGTGTCAGAAATCTCCGCCGCCTGCCGCGAGCAGGATATCGGCGCGGCCCAGATCAACGAAGCGATCCAGCAGCTCGACAAGGTGACCCAGCAGAATGCCGGCGCCTCGGAAGAAATGTCGGCGACTTCGGAAGAGCTCGCCGCCCAGGCGGAAGAACTGCAGGCTTCGATCGCCTTCTTCAAGGTCGAGCGCGCAAACGGGAAGGCCCGGCCTCAGCCGAGCGTCAAAGCTCACGCTACCGCAAGGCCCGGGGTAAAACACCCGTCGAAAGCTCCGGCACCTCGCCCAGCCGCCCATTCCGTCGCTGCCCAGCAGGCACGCGCCAAGGGATTTGCCCTCGATCTTTCGATGGGCGGCCCGGACCAGGACGACGACGACTTCCGGGAAAGCGCCTGAGCGATTCCTGACCAATGAGCGGGGCCGCCAGGCGGCCCCGCCACAGCCAGCGTGATTGCGTTGGTGCGAATAACGAAGAAGCTCCTGCCACCGGTTTCCCGGCCTTACCGTCAGGCTTTGTTCGATCGCATCTCAGAAATGTAAGGCAGCTTTGTCGGCTTTTTTGAACGAATTGGGAGATTTAGGATGCGGTTTACAATCAAACTGAAACTGGGACTGGCTTTCGCCCTGTTGACGCTGTTGCTGGTTGGCATCGCGGTCTACGGCAGCCTGAGCCTCGGCAGCCTCAACGAGGCCAGCACGAAGATGGTAGACGGCCCCGTCCGCCGCCTGGAACTGGCCCTCTCCGCGAATGTGGCCGAGGTCGATGCGGTACGCGCTCAGAAAAACGCGCTTCTGGCCACCAACCTGGCGGATGCCGCGAAATTCCACAAGGAAGCCGACAACAACACGGAACTGATGTTCAAGGCCGTTCAGGAAGGGCTTTCGATCGCCTCCGCGGAAGGCAAGCCCTACTGGGAAAAACTGCTGGCGACCGGCAAGCAGTTCCAGCAGAAATCCGACGAGCTGCAGGCGGTCCAGGCACGCGGCGACCAGGCCGGCGCTCTGGCGCTCTCCATGGGCGATCTGCGCACCATGACCGCCGATATGGGCGAGGCCATCAAGGTTCTCCTCGAGATCCAGCGCAGAGGCATGGCCAATACCGAAAAGGCAAACCAGGAACTGTTTTCTACGACGATGATGGTTTTGAGCGTAGCCTCGATCGTCGCCGTCCTGCTCGCCATCGGCGCCGCCTTCTGGATCACGCTCGGCATCAACAACGGCCTCAAGAAGATCGCGTCCGTCGCCAATGCCGTGGCCATCGGCGATCTCAACCAGAAAGTCGAGGTCAAGACGAATGACGAGGTCAAGGATCTGATCGATACCGTCAACGTCATGACCGGCAATCTGCGCAATACGGCGGCAATCGCCGAGCGGATCTCCGAGGGCGACCTTTCCGTAGACGCCAAGCCGCTTTCCGACAAGGACGTGCTGGGCATCGCCATGCAGAGCATGGTCACCAACCTGCGCACGACGGCGCATGTGGCCGACCAGATCGCCAACGGTGATCTGACCATCTCGCCGAAGCCGCTCTCCGACAAGGACATTCTCGGGCTTGCGCTTCGGAGCATGGTCGAGCGTCTGCGCGGTGTCGTTGCCGATGCGCTTGCGGCATCGAACAACGTCTCGTCTGGCAGCCAGGAACTCTCGTCGAGCTCCGAACAGCTTTCCCAGGGCGCCACCGAACAGGCTTCCTCTGCCGAAGAGGCATCCGCTTCGATGGAACAGATGGCCGCCAACATCAAGCAGAACGCCGATAACGCCGCCCAGACGGAAAAGATCGCCCGCCAGTCGTCCCGTGACGCCGAAGCATCCGGCAAGGCCGTCGGCCGCGCGGTCAGCGCTATGCGCACGATCGCCGAGAAGATCTCGATCGTCCAGGAAATCGCCCGCCAGACCGACCTTCTCGCCCTGAACGCCGCGGTGGAAGCCGCCCGTGCCGGCGAACATGGCAAGGGTTTTGCGGTCGTCGCCTCTGAAGTTCGCAAACTCGCCGAGCGGTCCCAGGCTGCCGCTGCCGAAATCAGCGCACTTTCGGGCGAAACGGTGCAGGTCGCGACGGAAGCCGGTGAAATGCTCAACAAGCTGGTACCGGACATCCACAAGACGGCCGAGCCTGGTCTCGAAATCTCCGCTGCCTGCCGCGAGCAGGATATCGGTGCCAGCCAGATCAACGAAGCGATCCAGCAGCTCGACAAGGTGACCCAGCAGAATGCCGGCGCCTCCGAACAGATGTCTGCGACTTCTGAAGAGCCTCGCCGCCCAGGCGGAAGAACTGCAGGCTTCGATCGCCTTCTTCAAGGTCGAGCGTGCCGGATCCAAGCAACGGAGCCAGCCGGCCCCGGCCGCAAAGCCGGCGCCTGCGAAATCCAGAGCCCAGCCGGCAACCAATGCCTATTCGGCCGGGCATTCAGTCACAGCACAACAGGCCCGCGTGAAAGGCTTTGCTCTCGACCTGTCGATGGGCGGCCCGGATGCGGATGATGAAGACTTCAGGGAGAGCGCGTAATGGCAGGCATATCCTCCGAATCCCAGTTCGTAACCTTCAGCCTCGGCGATGAGATTTTCGCGGTCCCCGTTGAGGTGGTCCGCGAGATCCTTGACCACGAGGAGCCGTTCAAGATCCCGCACGGCCCGGAATATCTGCTCGGCCTGCGCGACGTGCGCGGGCAGGGCGTGCCGGTGATCGACCTTCGTCTTCGCCTCGGCATGACAAGGACGGTCAAGACGCCGCATACGCGTATCCTGGTCCTGGACGTGCCGGTTGCCGACCGCGTCCTGGTGCTCGGCCTCGTGGCAGACCGGGTCTTCGAGGTCGTGCCGTTCCGCAAGGAGCAGATCGAGACGGCCCCGGATATCGGCGTGCGCTGGCGCTCCGATTATATCGCCGGTGTGGTGCGCCGGGAGAGCGGCTTCGTCGTCGTCGTCGATCTTGCACGGCTGTTTTCGGATTCCGGATCGGCACTCGCCGATATGGGCCCGCAGTCCCAGGTCGCATGAGCGATCAAGAAAAGTCGCGTCATTAAACAGGTTCGTTGTACGGGGATATGCGCGTGAGTGTAGCATTGAGGAGCCAGCCGCTCGACGACAAGCTGAGCAAGCGCAACTTCGACCTGCTGGCTAAGTACATCTATGACTATAGCGGCATCAAGATGCCGCACAGCAAGCTGACCATGCTGGAGGGGCGGCTTCGCCGGCGCCTGCGCGTCACCGCCATGCCGACCTTCGACAGTTATTGCGACTATCTGTTCAAGCATGGCGGCATCGAGGCAGAGTCGATCTTCCTCATCGATGCCGTGACCACCAACAAGACCGACTTCTTCCGCGAGCCGAAGCACTTCGACTATCTGGTGCAGACGGCATTGCCGGACATCTTGAAAACCTATGCCGACCGGCGCATCCGGACCTGGAGCTCCGCCTGCTCGACGGGCGCCGAACCCTATACGATGGCGATGGTGCTCTCGGAATTTCTGAGTTCGAAGGCGCCGGAACGAGATTATTTCGTGCTTGCCACGGATCTATCGACCGACGTGCTGCAGAAGGCCCAGCGCGGCATCTACCAGAGCGAACTGCTGGCACCGGTTCCGGCCGACATGATGAGCAAGTATGTCATGCGCCCGTCCGACAACCGGCGGCACGAAATGCGGATTTCGCCGAAACTGCGTTCCCATGTCGGTTTCGCCCGGCTGAACCTGATGGACGAGGCCTATCCCGTCGGCGACCTGATGCATATGATCTTCTGCCGCAACGTGCTGATCTATTTCGACAAGCCGACCCAGCAGCACGTGCTGTCACGCCTTTGCGAGGCCTTGCTTCCCGGAGGCTATCTGTTCATCGGTCATTCGGAAACCGTGACCGGCTTCGATCTGCCGATCAGGCAGGTGGCAAATACTGTGTTCAAGCGGGTATGAACCATGAGCGGCAAAATCCGAGTTCTGATCATCGATGACTCCGCCAGCGTCCGCCAGACCCTGACGTCCGTCCTGTCGGCCGACCCGGATATCGAAGTCATAGGGGCTGCCAGCGATCCCTTCATGGCGGCGCGCAAGCTGCGCGAAGAAATTCCCGACGTCATCACGCTCGATGTGGAAATGCCGCAGATGGACGGCATCACCTTTCTACGCAAGCTGATGTCCCAGCATCCCATCCCGGTGGTGATGTGCTCGTCGCTGACGGAAGCCGGCTCGGAGACGCTGATGCAGGCGCTCGAAGCGGGCGCCGTGGACGTCATCCTGAAACCGAAGATCGGCGCGGCCGACCATCTCGCCGAATCCGGCGAGCGTATCCGTACCGCCGTCAAGGGAGCCGCACGCGCCCGGGTCGGCCGGCTGCGGCCGTCGCGCATTGGCGAAGGCAGCACCACCGCCAAGCTGACGGCGGATGCGGTGCTCCCGCCTCCCAAGGTCGGGGCCATGGCAAAGACCACCGAAATGGTCGTCTGCGTCGGCGCATCGACCGGGGGAACCGAAGCGTTGCGTGAGCTTCTCGAAGCCCTGCCGGCCAATTCTCCGGGCATGGTGATCGTCCAGCACATGCCGGAAAAATTCACTGCCGCCTTCGCAAAACGCCTCAACAGCCTGTGCGAAGTGGAGGTCAAGGAAGCAGCCGACGGCGATCCGGTGTTGCGCGGTCATGTGCTGATTGCTCCCGGCGACAAACACATGCTGCTCGAGCGGCGCGGCGCCCGTTACGAGGTGTCGATCCGCTCGGGCCCGCTCGTCAGCCGTCATCGGCCTTCTGTCGATGTGCTGTTCCGGTCCGCCGCCCGCTCGGCCGGCGCCAATGCCATGGGCGTGATCATGACCGGCATGGGCGACGACGGCGCCCGCGGCATGAACGAGATGCACCAGGCCGGCGCCTATACGGTAGCTCAGGACGAAGCATCATCGGTGGTCTTCGGCATGCCCAAGGAAGCCATCGCCCACGGCGGCGTCGATAAGGTCGTGTCGCTCGATCAGATCGCCCGTGAAATCCTCACCGCCGACCGTCGGCGGTAAGATCTGGCAGCGGATTTTTCACGTTCTGTTAACCATGTTTGGCAAGAATGGGGCAACGCATCATGAGGGTGCGGTGAGAGAGCGATTTGACGCTCGTAGCCGGACAGGGACCCACGATGCCAGTCATTACCTTTGCCAACACCAAGGGCGGAGCAGGCAAGACCACCGCCGTACTCCTGCTTGCAACCGAACTCGTTGAGCAAGGCTACCGCGTCACCATCCTGGACGCCGATCCGCAATACTGGATCACCCGCTGGCACATGCTCTCGCCGCACAACGACAAGCTCAACGTCATTTCCTACGTGACCCAGGCCTCGATCGACCGGCATATTTCCGAGAATCGCCACAAGACCGATTATTTCGTCCTCGACCTGCCCGGCGCGCAGAGCCCGCTGCTTGCCAAGGCGATCGGCCTTTCGGATCACGTGCTGATCCCGATCCAGGGCTGCGCCATGGATGCCCAGGGCGGCGCCAATGTGCTCGAACTGCTGCGCTATCTCGAAGAAAAGGCCAATCTGCGCGTGCCGCACTCGGTGGTGCTGACCCGCGTCAACTCGATGGTCACCACCCGCGCCCTGCTTGCGGTCAAGATGCTGCTTGCCGAACGCAAGGTCGAAGTGCTCGACACGCCAATCATCGAACGCGCCGCCTTCCGCGACATTTTCGATCTCGGCGGCACGCTTTACACGATGGACGAAAACCGCATCAGCAATCTCGACAAAGCCCGGCAGAATGCCCGCCTGTTCGCGCTCGAAATGCTCCGCCGCGTGCCGCTTCACAAGCGCGCTTCGGCTTCGGGCCGCTTCGTCCGCGCCGCCTGATCAGGCCTTGCCGTTCAGCACGATCTGCAGCTTGACGTCCGAGGGACGTCCGGCTGCGGCCCGCCCGAAGGCCTTGATCGAATCCTTGAAATCGAAGGTGCCGGTGATCAGCGGCTTCAGATCGACCTTGCCCGAGGCGATCACTCCAGCGCCCGGTCGAAGATGTTGGCGTAGCGGAACACCGTCTCGATGCGCACCTCCTTGGAGATGGCGCTCGCGACATCGAACGGCACCGGCTCGACCGGCAGGCCGACCAGTACGAAGGCACCGCCGGGCCGCACAAGGTCCAGCATGCCGGCGTAGGCCCGCGGGCTGCCGCTCGCCTCGAACACGACATCCGCGCCCCAGCCGCCGGTCTGTTCCGCAATGACTTCCGCGAACGGCCGTTCTGTTATGTTGACCGGGACAATGCCGGGGTACTGACCGGCGATCTTCAGCTTGTCAGGGCTCAAATCCGAGATGAAGACACGGGCGCAGCCGCCGGCAAGTGCCGCCAGCGCCACCATGATGCCGATCGGGCCGGCGCCGATCACCGCCGCGACATCGCCGGGCTGGATACGGGCACGGCTCGCGGCCTGCATGCCGATCGCAAACGGCTCGACCATCGCCCCTTCGGCAAATGAGACGTTATCCGGCAGTTTGTAGGTGAAGGCGGCGGGATGGATGACTTCGGGCGTCAGCACCCCATGGATCGGCGGCGTCGCCCAGAAACGCACATCGGGATCGACGTTGTAGAGACCGAGCTTGGAGGCGCGTGACGAAAGGTTCGGCACGCCCGGTTCCATGCAGACACGGTCGCCGACCTTCAAGGTCTTCACGTCGCTTCCGACTTCGACGACGATGCCGGCCGCCTCGTGGCCAAGCACCATCGGTTCGCGCAGCACATAAGGGCCGATGGCGCCATGGGTGTAATAATGGACGTCGCTGCCGCAGACGCCGACCGTATCGATGGCGATCTTCACGTCGCCCGCGCCGACTTCGGTCGGGAGATCGATCTCCCGCAACGAGAGGACGCCTTTTCTCTCGAGCACCAGTGCCTGCTGCATGGGATGTTCCTTCCGGTTATTTTCTGACGCTGGCCAAGCTTCCAGGCGAGATCGAGACACCTGTGGGCGGCGATCAGCCGCGGCCGGCGTAAGGCATGCCGTTTGCCATCACCGTCATGAACAGGACATTGGCCTCCAGCGGCAAGCCATCCATGTAAAGCACCGCATCGGCCACGTGTTTCGGGTCCATGACCGGTTCCACGGCGGTGGTCAGATCGGCCTGCAACGCGCCTTCCTTCATCCGCACCGTCATCGGCGTATCGGCATTGCCGATATCCACCTGACCGCAGACGATGTTGAGCGGTCGCCCGTCTAGTGCGATCTGGCGCGTCAGGCCGGTGATGGCGTGTTTGGTGGCGGTATAGGCGGCCTGGTAGGGGCGCGGCACATGGGCCGAGATCGAGCCATTGTTGATGATTCGTCCGCCGCCAGGATTTTGCCGCCGCATCATTCCGAAGGCCGCGCGGGCGCAATAGAAGGCGCCGTTGAGGTTGAGATCGACCACGGCCCGCCAGGTTTCCAGCGGCAATTCGTCGATCGGAACCGCCGGCGTGCCGCGGCCGGCATTGTTGAACAGCAGGTCAAGCCGACCATAGGCCGCTTGGGTCGCCGCGAACAGAGCGTCCACGGCGGCCGGATCGGTAACGTCGGTCGGCACGACCAGCGACTCTCCGCCGGCCAGTTCCGCCGTGCCCCGCAGTTCGCTCTCGCGACGGCCGGCCAGCACGGTTCTATAGCCAGCGTTCAAAAGCCCGACGGCAACGGCCCTGCCGACACCCGAACCCGCGCCGGTTACGATCGCTACTTTCGACATGTTTATCCTCCCACCTGTGATGGTGGACGTTATAGTCGGCTATCGGCACCGCCGTCGAGTGGCATGCCTGCGGGAGAGAACATCACTTCGGGGATTTCTTGGTCACGGTCACCGTGCCGGCATCGGCATCGACCACGACCCAGTCGCCGGTCTCGATCACCGAAAGCGGGTCCTGATCGAGTTCGGTGATCGCCGGAACGCGGGTGACGACGGCGCCAAGCGCGATCTTGGTCGTCATCCGCGTGAAGATCATCGCGGCCGGCTGGACGCCGTTCAATCGCGTCATGTGGAAATAGGCCGACCAGCCGGACGAGCCCTTGGCTCCTGGAAAGACAAGGATCTTGCCGGCGAAGGACACGCCGCGCATCTCGTGCCGGCGCTCGATGACCGTGCCGGTGCGCTCGTTGATGCCGCCCCAGCCGGAGATCGTCTCCGTCGTGACAAGCGCCTCGCCCTCGGCGCGGCCGGCCACCACCTTGCGGCCCCTGAGTTCGATGATTTCCGGTTTGGCTTCCGTCGCAATATCCATCAGACCCTCCCGTTCCACTGGCCGGTCAGGGCCGCATCGACACAATCACTGACCGAGCCGAACCAGCCCTGCACGCCGGTGATCGCCGGGAGGTAATGCGCCTGCTTGGCGGAATCCGTGGCGATGACCTTGGTTCCCGCCGGCAGGCGGCGGGAAATGGCGGGACAGGTGTCGCTCATGACAACGCCACCGGAATCGCGGATGACGTCGATATAGCCGTTGCGCTCGGCGACCTGTTTGATCGCGCGCGGCGTATGCACCCAGAGCTGCACGTCCGAATGGATCTTTTTATTCTCCAGCATGTGGGCGATCAGCGCCATCTGGTCGATGGAATTGTGCGGACAGCCGAGCATGATAAAATCAACTTTTTCTCAGTCGAGGCTCTGCAGCTTCTCATAGGTCTCGCGCCGCTCCTTGGCACCGTAGCGGAACGTGCCCTTGACCTTACGACCGCCAAAGGCTTCCTCGATCGAATCCGCTTCCGGGGTGATGCCTGGAATATGGTACATCTCGACCCCGCCGGACGAGGCCGCGGCGGCGCCAAAATGCTTGAGCTTGATGAGATCAGGCCGGTGGCTGGCGCCCTTCAGGACGGGGATATCCTCGCCGATCATCTCGCCGATGTAATAACCGAGCAGGCCCCAGTCCATCATGTCATCGACCTCGATATCGAGCTCGACCAGATGGGTGCCTCGGCGGTTTTCGGTGATGTGGAAACCCCAATAAGGAATGCGGCCGGTCAGCGCCGCAGCGCCGGTGCTTTCCTTGCCCTCGACATTGGTGCGGGCGCCGAGCACGGAATTGCAGTAGATGACGGCGGACGATTCCATCCAGGCGCAATGCTCGCCTTTCACCGGTACGTTGCCGACCTGATAGGGCGTGCAGGTGGCGAACATGTTGACGCCGCGACGTCCCAGGTACTTTTCGTTGGCGCGCTGCATGTCGACCAGCGACTTATCGACGCCCTGCAGTTCCCAGTTGTCGTTGTCGATGCCGGTGATTAGCTGGCATGTATGCGCCACCATATGCGGCACCTCGACCACCTCGTCGCTGTCGAGGTTCAGTTCGGAATAAACGTGTTCCATGCCCTTTTCGGCAATCGCCTGCACCGATGGGGTCGAGGCGTTAAAGGCACCGGCGACATTGTTGGTCTCGACCAGCCGTTCGGCGCCGAGCGCTTCGCCATAACGGACGAGCAGGTCCATGGCGCGCGCCTTGGCGCGGCCGTGCTCGCCGTCATACATGGCCTTTTCGTGATCTGTCAGATTCATCGGACCCTCCTCACGATGCGGCGCGCGTTTCCGCACCTGTCCAACGATAATGCTTCTTTTCGACGTTCTCGGATACCCGTTCGCGCAATGCATCGCGATCGATCTGGTGCACGCTGCCGGTTCCGGCAAGGTCGAGCGCGTTGGCGGCCGCCATGCCCATGGCGATGCAGGGGCCCATGACGCGGATGCTCGACAGGGCGGCCGAATCCGCATCGACACAGCGGCCGGCGGCGGCGATGTTGTCGCATTCGTCCGGCGTCAGGCTGCCGAGCGGAATGTAATGGGCGTGCTGTTCGTCGAAGGTGATCCAGTGGTGGCCGTCGCCATGATCATGCAGTTCGATCGGCCAGGCGGTGCGGGCAATGGAATCATCGAACTTGGTGCCGGCCTTGATCTCGTCAACGGTCAGGTGATGGCTGCCGGCGATCCATCGGGTCTGGCGGATACCCGGCAGGCCGAAGGAGCGGATGCGGGCATTGCCGAAACACTCCGGGAATTCGGTCTTCAGGAATTCCACGGCGCGAGCCGCCTGATCCTTGCCTTCGAGCGCCTTCTTCGACGCCTCGACCGGGTCCAGCGGCGTTTCCACATGGGTCATGTTCATGGCGGCGACGCCGCGGCCGGGAATGGTGAAGCCAAGACCTTCGCGGCGCAGGAGGCCGTAGCTCGCGGCCTTTTCCTTCATGCGGTCACCGATCTCGTAACGGGTCGGCTGTCTGGCTTCGTCGATGTTTTCCAGCACCACCATCTGGGTGCCGAAGACGCCGCCCTTTTCCGGCTGGCGGCAGGCAAAACCGGCCTGCCAGACGAGTGCTGCGTCGCCGCTCGCCTCGACCCAGCCGGTCGCCTCGATCGAGACGCCGCCATAGCGGGTCATGAAATCGGTCTGGACCACGCGCCGGCCTTCGACATGCACGTCGAGGATCTGCGCACCGAGCACGACCTCGATCCCGGCCTCCAGAATGCTCTGTTCCATCCAGCGACCGAGGACCACTTCATCGTAATAAACGACGACCGTGCTCGGCCCGTGGCGGTAAAAGATCGACTGGTCCTGGGATTCCAGATGGGCGAGCAGCTTGTCGGCGATGCCATAGGTGAACTGGTAGCCATGCGTGCCGTTCGAGAACAGGCCGCAGAAGGTGGCGATGATCGAGTTGACCGCCTGCCCGCCGAGCGCCGCCTGGCCATCGACGATCACCACCTTGCGGCCGAGCCTGGCGGCTTCGAGTGCCGCCGAAATCCCGGCAATGCCAGCGCCGACGACGCAGATATCCGCCTTGAGCTTGCGGAACGGCGCCGACTTCTCGCGCCTGACGATCCGCGTTTCCCTGCTCAGCGTTTCCGCCATGAAAGCCTCCCATTACAATGCCGCACCCTCCCGGCGCTTAGGCACGATGGTAACCCAAGCCGCCCCGCCATGAACCCGGCAAGTGATGCGATCAGCTTTCTTGTTTCGAGAAAGATAACCACCAAGGATTTCAGCGCCTTGGCGTCAGGCGAGATGGAGAGCGTGGAGGCGGAAGCTGCGGACGCTTCCAGAGATGTTCTCAGAACATCGGAATGGCCTGATCCGGCACCCTCCGAGAACCGTTTCTGCACGTAGGATACGAATTCCGACACCACGACCTTGTTCATCTTGATCCGTGGCACGGAGGCCTTCACCCAGAGCGGCTCGACCGGAAATTCCGGCATCACCTCCTCAAGCATGCCGCTATCGAGATCCGACTGCGCGAGGAACCTCGGCAGGATCGCCAGCCCCAGCCCCTGACGGGCGGCGGCGAGCAGGACGCGGCTGTCATTGGCGGTGAAATTCGAGGTGATTTCGACGTTGAGCGTGCTCGTCTCCATCTGAAAGGTCCAGGTCGTGCCTATCGTGTGAAAGGTGATGCACGCGTGGCCGACCAGTTCGGTCGGCATCTTCGGCAGCTTGCGGCTGGCGAGATACCCCGCGATGCGCAGAGGACGCGCGGATAGGGGCAGAGCGAATGATCGATCACGTAGGCATAGGATTGCGGCAGAGCACCGACCGCCACGTCGAAACCCTCTTCCAGCGGGTTGACCGAGCGGTCGATCAGCACGATCTCCATCTTCACCCGCGGATTGGCCGCCTGGAAGGCGGCGCAGATGTCCCCGAAGAACATCGAGGTCAGCGTCGTCGGCGCCTTGATCCGCAGCGAACCGGTCAGGCCTAGCTCATGGGTATTGGGCGTCGCCAGCGTCTCCTCGATCTCGCCGACCAGAAGCTGCAGCCGCGGCCTCAGCCGCTCGCCGTCGAGCGTCAGCGCCAGCCGCCTGGTGGTGCGCACGAAAAGCTGGGTATTCAGATGCTCTTCGAGCCGTTTGACGCGCTTGGTGATGACCGAGGTCGCCACACCCAGGTCACGGCCGGCGGCCGAAAAGCTGCCCGCGCGGGCGGTTGCCAGGAAGGCACCGATGTCGAGAAGTATGTTCACGGTCTTTCTCGTTTCGAGAAAAATTGGCAAGCGCATCACGCACATATTTTCCGTGGTTCCGCAACTCCCGCCATGGTTCGAAGCCTGCAGGCGATCGGCTCAGGCGCAGCGTGCGCTATGGAAGGCGAACTGTGCGGAAAGGCCTTCCACTGCCTTCACCTCGGAGAGGCGCAGTGCCATCCAGGCCGAAACCGCCGTCCAGGCGGCACGCATATAGCTGTCGGCGCGATAGAGGGCTGCCTCGGGGTCGGCTTGCAACGCTGTCATCCGGTCGCTCAACCGCTCGAACCCGTCAAGGATGGCGAGAACGGCATCCGACGCTTGCGGGTGTTCGGCGGAATAGGCATCGATCTCGTCGCGGGCCTTCTGCAGGAAAAGCGCCAGCCCCTGCCCTCGTCGCGCCAAAGGCGTCGGGTCAGGAAATCCAGCGCCTGCATGCCTGTCGTGCCTTCGTAGATGGTCATGACGCGGGCATCGCGCAGATATTGTTCGAGCGGCCAGTCGCGGGTGTAGCCGACGCCGCCGAGCACCTGGATCGCCGCATTCGCCGTTTCGAACCCCGCGGCCGCGCCAAAATTCTTGATCAGCGGCAGCATCCAGCCGGTGAAGTCCTCAAGTCCGGATTCGGGCTCCGACCGGGCGATATCCATCGCTGTCGCGAGTTCCAGAATGGCGGCGCGCAGGATTTCGGTGGAGCTGCGGATCTCATAGAGCTGGCGCTGCACATCCGGATGGGTTGAGATCGGCACCGACGGCTGGTCCGGCCGGCCGCCCTGACGGCGCTCCCTGGCATAGTCCTCGGCAACATCGGCGGCGGCAGAGGCAATGCCAAGCCCCTGGCAACCGGTCAGCAGCCGCATCAGTTCGATCATGGTGAAAAGCTGCGGCAAGCCGCGACCTTCGCGGCCGAGCAGTATGCCCTTGGCGTGGTCGAACCGCATGGCGCAGGTCGGCGAGCCGTGCAGGCCCATTTTTCCTCGATCCGATCGACCGAAATGCCATTCGGCCGGCCATCGATGAGGTTCGGCACCAGAAACAGGCTGATGCCCCGCGTGCCCGGCTCTCCGTTGGTGCGGGCCAGCAGGCAATGGCCGATGCGCTCAGCCATGTCGTGATCGCCGAAGGAGATCCAGATCTTCTGGCCGGTGATCAGCCATTCGCCGTCATGCAGGTCAGCTTTCGTGCGCAGCCGGCCGACATCGGAGCCCGCTTCCGGTTCGGAAATGCAAATCGTCGCCGCCCATTCGCCGGTGACGAGTTTCGGCACCCATTCATTGGCGGTCGCCTCGTCGGCGGCCTCGACGAGAAGATGCGCCGCCGCACGGGTCGATCCCGCCGCCATCATCAGAGCCACGCAGGCGCGCTCGAACAACGGCGCGCAGGCCGCCTGCAGAGTGAGTGGAACGGATTGGCCGCCGAATTTTTCGGCCACGTCCATGCCGAGCCAGCCGGCCCCGGCATATTGCCGGAAGGCGTCTGCAAATCCGTCAGGCACCTTCACCCGGCCGTCGATCACCCGGGCGCCGATCCGGTCGCCGGCGGCATTCAGCGGTGCCAGCACACCCTCGGCAAAATTTGCCGCTTCAGCGAGGATTGCCGCGACCGTCTCGTCATCGCAATCTTCACGGAGCTCCTTGAGCCGGTGCCAACCCGGTGTCAGAGCCAGGATGTCGAGCGTCCGGTCCGCCTGATCCGTAAACGACATGACCGATTACCGTGGCTGCATGCGCAGCGCACCGTCGAGCCGGATCACTTCGCCGTTGACATACTGGTTTTCGATCACGAACCGCACCGCGTCGGCGAATTCGCCGGGGTCGCCGAGCCGCGAAGGATAGGGGATGGCGGCGGCAAGGCTATCCTGAGCCTCCTGCGGCAGTTCATGGAGCAGCGGCGTCAGGAAAATGCCGGGGGCAACCGTGTTGACGCGCACGCCGAAACGGGAGAACTCTCGCGCCGCCGGCAGAGCCAGCGAAACGATGCCGCCTTTGGACGCCGCATAGGCCGCCTGGCCGATCTGCCCCTCGAAAGCGGCGACCGAGGCGGTGTTGACGATGACGCCGCGCGCCTTGTCGTCGCGCTCGGGCAGGCCCGACATGCGATCGGCGGCAAGCCGCAACATGTTGAAGGTGCCGATCAGGTTGACGCGGATCACCCGCTCGAAATCGGCAAGCGGCATCGGGCCTTGTCTGCCGACGATGCGCCCCGCCGTGCCGATACCGGCGCAGTTGACGAGGATGCGCAACCCGTCGCCGGCCCTGGCGGCGACATCAAGCGCCTTTGCCGCATCGTCCTCGCTGGTCACGTCGCCGGAAAGCGCCACGCCGCCGATCTCGCCCGCAACCTTTTCGGCCGCCGTCTGGTTGCGGTCGAAGACATGCACCACGGCGCCAAGCTTCGCGAGCAGCCGTGCCGTCGCCTCGCCCAGCCCCGATCCGCCGCCGGTGACGACAGCACTCGTTCCGTCGATCCTCATGCCGCCCGCTCCTTGCTAACCTTGATCACACCCGGCGCATCTGCATACAATTCCTCGACGAGATCGCCGCGATGCGCCAGCACGGCGCGCTGGTTGATCGACCCCTTGTCGGTCACCTCGCCTTTTTCGAAGCGCAGCGGCTGGGTCATCAGCATCATGCGCATCACCCGCGTCGCAGACCCGCTCGACTGGCGCTGGTGATCCTTCAGCCGCTCGGTGATCGCCGCCCTCACCTTCGGATGGGCAACCACCGCCTCGTCCGAAAGATCGGCTTCACCGCCGATCAGTTCGCGCAGGGCTGGCATGAAGGGAACCGCCAGCGCTCCGAGCTCGGCCCGGTTCTCGCCGGTGATCACCGCATCGCGGATCAGCCCGCCGAACTGGTTGACGAGTTGGGCACGCAACACGCCGACGGCCACCCAGGTGCCGGTCTGCAGCTTGAAGTTCTCCGCCGTGCGGCCATCGAAATAGAAGCCTTGGCGCGGGTCGCCGGGCACGGCGAATTTCACCGCATCGCCAATCCGGTAGAAACCTTCCTCGTCGAAGGCTTCCTGGTCAGCTTCTCATTGCGCCAGTAACCGGGTGTGACGTTCGGGCCCTTGAGGCGAAGCTCGTATTTGTCGTCGATCGGCACCAGCTTCATGGTAACGCCCTGGCCTGGCACGCCGATATTGCCGGGCTTTTCCTGGGGATCGGTGCAGAAGATCGCGAACGGCGCGGTCTCGGTGGAGCCGATGCCGGTGCCGAGCGGTACCTGTTCACCGATCGTCATTTCGGAAAGCTCGATCAGCGCGTCCCAGGTGTGCTGCGCCATGCCGGCGCCGGCATACATCAGGAGTTTCAGGTCCTTGAAGAAGGTTTTGCGAAGCCCCTCGTCCTCGCGCATCGCCTGGATCAGCATCTCGTAACCGGCCGGCACGTTGAAATACCAGGTCGGCGAGATTTCCTTCAGGTTGGCGATCGTCTGGGTTATCAGCGCCGGGCTCGGCTTGCCGCGGTCGATGTAATAGGTACCGCCGTTATAGATGGCGATGTTGAACACCTTGTTGCCGCTGGCGGTATGGTTCCAGGGTGCCCAGTCGACAAGCACCGGCGGTTCGTCGCGAAAGTAAGAATAGCAGTCGGTCACCATTTCCTGGTTGGAGCAGAGCATCCGCTGGGTCTGGATGACCGCCTTGGGCGAACCGGTCGTGCCCGAGGTGAACAGGAATTTCGCCACCGTATCCGGCCCGACCGCCTCGAAGGCCCGGTCCACCGCTTCGGTGGGCTCGGTCATGAGGATATCTTCGAGGAGATGGGTATTCGGCCGGTCTTCCGGCAGGTTGCGCATTCCCGCAAAGGGGATATCCGCGCCGAATGCCGTATCGACCGCGTTGCGGAAGGCTCCCGCATCGTCGGCGAAGATCAGGCCGGGGGTTATCTGTTTTGCGATATCGTAGAGTTTCGAGAAATCGGAGGAGATCGTCGCATAGGCCGGCGCGATCGCCGCGGACGGAATACCGACATGCTGGGCGCCGAGCGCCATCAGCGCATGTTCGATCGAATTTTCCGAAAGGATGACCAGCGGGTTTTCGGCCGAGAGCTTCATGTCCAGCAGGAACTGGCCGATGCGCCGCACCTGATCCAAAGCCTCAGCAAAACTGACCCGGCGCCACTCAGCCGTGCCCTCGCGATCCGCCATCCAGGTGCGGTCGGGCGCGGTTTTCGCCCAATGGACCAGCCGCTCGTTGATTTTGTCGGGATATGGCCCGAGCGGATCCTCCCGCCAGACCACGAATTCGCCGTTCGGCCGCTCTTCCCAGCCAACCGCGGGCGACCACAGCTTTACGTCACGCACAGGTTTTCCGCTCATGACTTGTCCTCCCAGACGTCAATGCTCCCTTTCGGGCTCCCAAAATTTGTTTACAAAGAAACAATCTCCATGTAAACGATCAAAAACTGATGATGGGCTAGGGAGCGTCCATTGCTGGAGGAGAATGCATAAAATGGCCGATCAGACGGCGACCAGCTTCGTAACCTATGAGCTCAAGGGCAATATTGCCCATATAGGTCTCAACCGCCCTGAGAAGCGCAACGCGATCAGCGATCGTTTCGTCGAAACGATTGCCGAGACCGTGGCGCGGGCCGAAAGCGAGGCGAAAGCCGTCGTTCTTTTCGGCCATGGCGACCATTTCTGCGCCGGGCTCGACCTTGCCGAACATGTGAAGAAAACGCCGATCCAGGGCGTGCATGGTTCGCGCCGCTGGCATGCGGTGTTTGCCGGCATCGAACACGGCACGATCCCATGGATTTCCGCCCTGCATGGCGCGGTGGTCGGCGGCGGGCTTGAACTTGCATCCTCCACCCATATCCGCGTTGCCGACAGATCCGCTTTCTTCGCGCTGCCGGAAGGCCAGCGCGGCATTTTCGTCGGCGGCGGCGGCTCAGTGCGTGCCGCGCGGCTGATGGGCGTCGCCCGCATGACCGACATGATGCTGACAGGCCGCGTCGCCTCGGCGGAAGAGGCGGAGCGCTGGAACCTGGCGCAATATGTCGTCGAAAAGGGCATGGCCCTGCAGAAGGCGCATGAGCTTGCGGAAGCAGCCGCCAGCAATGCCGAAATTTCCAACTACGCCGTCATCAACGCCCTGCCGCGTATCCAGGACATGGCGAAGGAGGACGGCCTTTTCGTCGAATCCTTCATCGCCTCCTTCACCGCCACCAGCCCGGAGGCCGAGGAGCGTCTGCGCGCCTTCCTGGAAAACGCGCCGCGCGGCTGAAGGCGCCTGGTTCGGCATAGGGGAAACGCCCATGGACATGCCGATCCGCACGGCAGACGAGGTCGATCTCGACCGGCTCAATTCGGCGCTCGGTTTCCTGATGCGGCTGGCGCAGCTCAAGATCTACGAGCGTTTTTTCGAAGAGGTCGGGGAACATAATCTGAAGCCGGGGAATTCTCCGTCCTTTGGGTCATTCTCCACAATCCCGGCATCCGCCAGAGCGTGCTCGGCCAGAGGCTCATGATCAAGCGGGCCCATATGACCAAGCTGATCCGGGCGCTGGAGGACCAGAACCTGGTGTCCCGAAAAATCCCGGATGGTGATCGCCGAGCCGTAGAGATCACGCTGACCCCGGAAGCGGTCACGAGGGTCAAGCAGGCAAGCCAGTGGTTCTTCAGCTACGAAGCGTCGGTCGGTGCCAATCTTACCGCTGGCGAGCGCCAGCAACTGACAGCCCTCCTGCAGAAATTCGTAGGCCTGGGCTGAATTTAAGGATCGGGAGGAGCGGACCTTGAACATCGACGAACTGATCGCCATCGACATCCACACCCATGCGGAAGAGCCCTGCTGCGGCCCGCGCGACGACGGTTACGACGAATTCCAGGCCGGCATGGCCAAATATTTCAAGAACCCGGCCGGCCATAAGGGCATGCTGCCGACGGTGAACGAGACCGCCGTCTATTACCGCGAGCGCAAGATCGGCTGCGTGATCTTCCCGGTCGGCGCGGAGCGCGAGACCGGCTTTCGCCGCTACAACAACGAAGAAGTGGCGATGATCGCCGCCGAAAACAGCGACATCATGATCCCGTTCGCCTCGATCGACCCTGCCAAGGGCAAGCTGGGCGCCCGCGAGGCGCGCCGGCTGGTGCGGGAATTCGGCGTCAAGGGCTTCAAGTTCCACCCGACCATGCAGGCCTTCTATCCGAACGACCGGATGGCCTATCCGCTCTACGAGGCGATTGCCGAAGAGGGCGCGATCACGCTGTTTCATACCGGGCAGACGGGCGTCGGCGCCGGCATGCGCGGCGGCATGAACATGCGGCTCAAATATTCGAACCCGATCTATCTGGACGACGTGGCGGCGGATTTCCCTGACATGCCGATTATCCTTGCGCACCCCTCCTTCCCCTGGCAGGAGGAGGCGCTATCGGTCGCGACCCACAAGCCGAACGTCTATATCGACATGTCCGGCTGGTCGCCAAAGTACTTTCCGCAGATCCTGGTGCAATACGCCAACTCGATCCTAAAGCACAAAATGCTGTTCGGCTCGGACTGGCCGGCGATCACCCCGGACCGCTGGATGGCGGATTTTGCCGGCATCTCGATCAAGGACGAGGTGCGGCCGCTGATCCTCAAGGAAAACGCCCGCAAGCTGCTGAAGCTCTAAGGTTCTCTTCGTCATGCTCGGGCTTGTCCCGAGCATCCGCCGCCGCCAGCTTTTATCGACGCGTAGCAGATCCTTGGGACAAGCCCAAGGATGACGGCGGAATGGGCCTTGCTCTAAGCCGGGACGAAGCTTTTTCGCACGACCAGTTCGGGAATGACCCGCTCGTATCCTGGAGAAGCATCAGGGTTTTCCAGCCGCCGCTCCAAGAGCTCGACGGCCCGAAGCGCCATGGTGATCGGGTCCTGGCGGAAGGTGGTCAGGCCGTAGCTCAACCACGCGGCTTCCGGCACGTCGTCGAAACCGATCACCGCCACGTCTTGCGGAATGCGCAGCTTGGCCTCGATGCGGATGAAATCCATGACGCCGAAGGCGATCTGGTCGTTGGCACAGAACACGGCGTCCGGGCTTTCGCCGCCGGCGAAGAGTTCGCGGGCGGCTGCGATGCCGCTGTCGTAATCCGAATCCGGCCCGCCGGTGGATTGCACTTCGGCGCCGAGCGCCCGCGCTGCCGACAGGAAAGCGGTTTCACGCTCGGCGATGCTCGGCGTTCCCGATTGCGAGCCGACCACGGCCAGACGCCGCCGGCCGGCATCGAAAAACGCATTGGCCGCCTTGCGCGAAGCCTCGGAATTGCCGGCGCGGACGTGGTCGGCATCCGGCTCCGAACGGCCGATCACCACCAGCGGCTGGCCGTTGCGCTGGGCAAGCTCGAAGAAGCTTGCGGGCGGCGAGCCGGAGAGGATGATCGTCGCCTCGGCGCGGTGGCCGATCAGCATCTTCTGGGCGGCCAGCAATTCCTCTTCCGCCTGCCCGGTATTGATCAGGATGGGGATGCTGCCGCGCTGGATCAGCGCCTTGGCGAGCGCTGCCGTGAGATGCGCCCGAAAGCCGAGCTCCGGCTTGGTCGCGACGATGCCGACGAGACGACTCTGGTTGGCGAGCACGCCGCGCGCCAGATCGTTGACGTGGTAACCGAGCTCTTCCGCCGCCCTCAGCACCTTTTCCCGGGTCGCGGGTGCTACGCTTGCGCCCGGCGTGAAGGTGCGGGAGACGGCCGAACGGGAGACACCGGCAAGGCGGGCGACCTGTTCGGCGCTGACGAAGCGCATCCGTTTTTCGTCCTTCATGCTTTCCTCAATGCCCCACGCGCGAAAGGACGTCCGCCTTCAGGAATCGCTCCACGATCAACATGAACACCAGGGAGGGAACGAGCAGCAAGAGGGCGGTGATCGATGCGATCTGATAATTGCCGCCGGCAGCCGTGGTATAGAGCAGCAGCGGGAGCATGTTCACATCAGGCGCGCCGACGAAATAGCTGCCGGTGAATTCGTCGAGCGATTCCAGGAAGACGAAGATGGCGCTCGCCATCAGGCCGGGCGCGGCGAGCGGCAGCGTCACGTCGAGGAATGCCCGGAAGGCGCCGGCGCCGATATTGCGGGCCGCCTGTTCAAGCTCCGCGTCGATCGCCGAAAAGGCGGCCGTGGCGATCCAGACCGCATAGACCAGGCCATGCGAGACATGCACCAGCACGACGCCGGGAATGGTGCCGTTGAGCCTGATCTCGTAGAAGATGCGGGCGATGTTCACATAGACCGTCAGGTTCGGAAAGGCCTGTGGAATGAGGAAGGCGAGCAGGATGAGGCCGCGGAACGGCAGTTTCAGCCGCGCCAGCGCGTAACCGGCCGGGATCGCCAGGGCCAACGAGACGACGACCGTCAGGAAGGCCACGACCAGCGAATTGGTGAGCGATTGCATCGCCCCGCCGCGCGGCGCGAACACTTTTGCCCAGGAGCCTGAAGCCGTATTCGAGCGGCAGGCTGTAAGGGAAATACCACTTCTCCGCCACCGTCCAGAGCAGCAGGTTGAACAGCGGCCCAAAGATGAAGAAGGCCATCAGCCCGAAGATGATGCCGCGCGGCACCCACCAGAGGGCGGCGAGAGGATTGCGTCTGGCGGGATTGCGGGCGGCGGTCATGCGCGCTCCTTGAGGCTGGCGCGAAGGTAGATCCATGCGACGGAGGAGGCGAGCACGAGCGAGATCAGGCCGAGCGCATTAGCGACGCCGTAATCCCCGTAGGAATTGACCCGGAAGGCGATGTCGGCGGTCAGCATGGTCGGCGACTGGGCGTTGATCATCAATGGCACGGAGAGAACCGACATCATGGTGACGAAGGAGAGGATGAGGCCGACCGTCAGCGTCATCGCCACCTGCGGCACGACGATCTCGACGAGAAGTCGCAGACGCGAGGCGCCGAGATTGCGGGCCGCCTCGATCGTATCGCGATTGATGGAGGCCATGGCGCCGGCGACGAGCAGCGTCACGAACGGCGTCTGCTTCCAGACGAAGGCGATGACGATGCCGCGCCAGTCGAGAAAGCTCACCGCATCGAGCGGCATCAGCAGGCCGAGATTGATGAAAGTGCTGTTCATCATGCCGTTCTTGGACAGGAACGTGCGCAGGATCTGGCCGACGACGATGAAGGGAATGAACATCGGCCAGCGGTAGAGCCAGCGCAGGATGGCGACCGCCACCGGATGTTCGCCGAGCGTCAGGTAACCGCCTATCGCAATCGAGGCGAAGCCGATCAGCACCGTCGACAGGCTGACGATCACGACGGTGAAGATGATGTCCTTGGTATAGAGGTCGAAGGTCTTGGTGAAATTGCCCCATCCGAAAGCGCCCTCCACCTGGAAGGCGCCGACCGCCGACATGATCAGCGGCAGGATGAACAGGAAGGCGATCACCGCGAGTGCCGGCAGCACGAGGAGGAGACCGAGGAGGCGTTTTGGCATGGATTTACACTCGATGGTGTCTGGTGGGTCCCCTCTCCGCGCCGGCCGATGGGAATGGAACTTGCCCTCACCCTAACCCTCTCCCCGCACGCGGGGAGAGGGGACTTGCCTCACTCGACTATTGAGGGAGACGAGACGTTGCAGCTTGCGTCCTTCTCCCCGTCAAGACGGGGAGAAGGTGGCGGCAGCCGGATGAGGGGCATTTCCTATGCTACGGCCGTCTCCGGAAAGGAGACGCCATGGATTACTTCACGGACTTCTCATAGGCTTCGAGGATCGCGGTGTTATAAGGCGCGATCGGGAAGGGCTTGCCCTTGGCGGCGAGGTCGGCCGGCGAGATATCGACGAACAGCTTGTTCCAGGTGGCGTCGTCCAGTTCCTTTGACGTTGTCGGCGTCGATGCCCGGATACCAGTTGAAGCGCTTGACGATGCCTTCGGCCTGGACCTTCGGGCTGGTAGCGAGAGCGATGAACTTCTCGGCCAGAGCCTTGTGGGCGGCCTTTTCCGGCAGGACGTAGTGCATCGGCTGGCCCGGCATGCCCGGAGCCGGCAGAACCAGCTTCATGGTCGGCGGCAGCTGGCCGCTGGCCTGCCAGGAGTAGAACATATCGACCCAGACCGGACCCATGGCGATTTCGCCGCGCGACAGCAGGTCAAGCGTGCCGGCGTTACCCGGGGTCAGCGTGGCATTGGTGGTGAAATCGGCGAGGCTCTTGAAGGCCGCATCCCACTTCTTGGTTTCTTCTTCCTTGAACGGGCCGTTCATGAGGACGTTGGCGTCGCCGCCGCCGAAGGCATAGATCCAGCCCATGACGAAGGAAACGCCGGAAGCGCCGCCCTTGATGCCGTTGTAACCGAACTGCTTCGGATGAGCCTTGGCCCAGGCGGCAAGCTCGGTATAGGACTTCGGCGGGTTCGGAACGAGCGCCGGGTTGTAGGCGATCGCGGTCTGGCTGTTGAACATCGGCATGACATAGCCATCGACATTGGCGCCGAGCGCCATCTTGGCGTTGCTGCGGGACACCAGCTTGCCGGTGTCGATATCGCCGCGGTACTTGTCGAGGTAGTTCTTGATGACCATCGGGCCGACGAATTTCTCATGCACGACGGCAACGTCGAAATCCCAGGCCGGAACGTTGGCAGCAGACTGGGCGTCGAAGCGCTCCAGGATCTTTTGCGAGCCGGCATCGCCGGGGCCGGTGCCGACGGCGCGAACCGTGTTGCCCGGATAGGTCTTTTCGAAAAGCGGGCCGAGATACTGGTTGATGTAATCGACCATGTTCTGGTCGCCGGCGGTCGCGACCGTCAGCTCTTCGGCATGAACCGGAAGGGCTGCAAAAGCGACGGCGAAGGCTGCATAAGACATCTTCTTCATGAGTGCTTCTCCATTGGATTGAAAAGGCAGAGGGATCGAAAGGTCAGGCGTGGACTTTCACGGACGATGCCCGGGAAATGGGTGAGACCGAAGCAGCCTCCGGCGAGTTGAACAGGAACAGCGCATCGGCCGGCACGAACACGGAGACGTGGGTACCCGGCTCGAAGGCGCGTTCGGCATCGGCCATGATCTCGGTCTGCCCGAGCCGCACCACATGACGCCAGTGGCCGCCGGGATAGCTGACGGCGGCGACCTCACCCCGGAAGGTGATGCCGGGGCTGGTCGCGGCGATCTCGCCGGCTGAGAAAAGGCGGGCGGCTTCCGGGCGGAAGCGGGCTTCGACCGGGCCGGCCGCCAGCGCCCGGCCGGCAAGCGGCACGGCGGCAGCCGCATTGGCTGGGCCGGCGACGATCGCAAACCGGTCGCCCTGCGGCGAGCCGTCCAGGAAAAGCACGTTTTCCGCACCCATGAAGGCGGCGACGAAGGCCGAGGCCGGGCGGTTATAGACGTCCTCCGGCGTCCCCTGCTGGGCGATCCTGCCGGCGTTCAGGATGACGATCCGGTCGGCCATCACCATCGCCTCCTCGCGGTCGTGGGTGACGTGGATGGCGGTGATGCCGAGGCGCTTCTGCAAGGCGCGCAATTCATGGCGCACGGTCAGGCGGATGCGGGCGTCGAGGTTCGACAGCGGCTCGTCGAGCAGCAGGATTTCCGGATCGACGGCGAGCGCCCGGCCGAGCGCGACACGCTGGCGTTGGCCGCCCGACAAGGCGGAGGGCTTGCGCGCTTCCAAGCCGTCGAGACCGAGCAGCGACTGCATGGCGGCGACGCGGGCAGCGATCTCGGCGCGCGAAACGCCTTTCAGCTTCAGGCCGTAGCCGATGTTCTGCGCTACCGTCATATGCGGCCAGAGTGCGTAAGATTGGAAAACCAGGGCCATGCCGCGCTTGTCTGGCGGCAGATGGGTGACGTCGCGATGGCGCACCTTCACCTCACCGGCCGAAGGGCCGATGAAACCGGCGAGCAGGCGCAGAAGCGTGGTCTTGCCGCAACCGGACGAACCGAGCAGTGCCACGAACTCGCCCTTTGCGATCGACAGATCGATATCGGTCAGGACCTGCGTGGCGCCATAACGGCTGGCGATGCCGCGCAATTCCAAAACCCGTCCCGTTCCATCGAACCCCTTTTGCACAGCCGTGCAATCTTGCTGAGGGTTTCTTAGGGCCGGAGTTTTACAAGCGCATGACACCGGCGATATTTTTATCTCGATATGATTTCAGCGGAGTTCAGGCTTCCACGGCGAGCGGCGCTTCCAGGCGGGCGAGCGCTTCTGCAAGCTCCTCGGCGCCGGTCGCCACGAAAATGGCGCCGGCTTCCGCGAGGATTTTCGCTCGGCCGGGCCGGGGATCGGCGGGATCGACAAAGCCGATCGCGGTCATGCCCGCCGCCCTCGCTCCGGTAATCCCGTGGGCGCTGTCGTCGATCACCACGCAGCGGGCCGGATCGGCGGCGAGCGTTTCGGCGCAGAGATTGAAGAGATCCGGCGCCGGTTTCGGCCGGGCCACCATGTCGGCGCTGAAGATGGAGGGCGCGAAAGCGTTCCAGAGGGGCAGCAGACCGAGGCTTTTTCCCAAGCGATCCGTCGAGCTGTTGGAGGCGACGCATTTGCGATGCGGCAGCGACCGAACGAGCCTTTCGATGCCCGGCATCGGCTCCAGCGAGCGGGCGAATTCCGGATAGATGTCGAGATGCCAGGCCTCAAAGACCGCATCCAGATCGATGATACCGAGCTCTTCCGTGCAGATGCGGCGGATGGCACTGGCCGAATTGCCGGTGAAGCGGACCAGAACCTCTTCGGCGGTAATGGCGGCGCCGGCATCCTGCAGAGCCTTGGCAAGCGTGCGGCTGGCGATCGGCTCGCTGTTGATCAGGACGCCGTCACAATCGAAAATCAGGAGATCTATCTGCATGAAAGTCCAACTTGGGATGAGGCGTCAAACCCGGTTGACGCCGGCCAAACCGTCGGCGACGGCAAAGCTCTGGAAAACGGCAGCGGGGAATTCTGCTGCTTGCGGTCGGTTATGCCGATGAAATCCACTTCGGCCGACCGTTCGCTGAGGCGCATGATCGCATAACCATGCTTGTCCGAGGCAAACTTGAGATGCGGATTTTCGGCAAGCGCTGTCGCAAGGCTTGCGGCCGACGGCGCGTCGGAGGTGATCGAGCCGCAGACGAATTCGCTGGCGATGGCCTGAGCCTTCTCGTCGGCGAAATCGCGCTTCACATCGGCGGCGTAGAAGGCATGCAGGTCGCCGCCGATGATCAGCGGATTGTTGGCTGCCGAAGTCTGGACCGCCTCCAGAAGCCGGCCGCGGGCGGCGCGGTATCCGTCCCAGCCGTCGAGATTATACGCGGTTGCCGGCCCAGCCTTGGTGTCGCGTTCGGCAAGCAATGTCTGCTGGGCGATGATGTTCCACTTCGCCCGGCTCGCATCGAGGGTATTGCCGAGCCATTCCTCCTGCATCGGGCCGAGCATGGTCCTCTCCGGCCGGTCGTCTCCGGCAGAACCTTCGAGTTCGGGCGAGCGGTACTGACGGGTGTCAAGCAGCGTCAAGCCAGCCAGATTGCCAAAGCGATAGTGATCATAGATCCGCAGCGCATCGAAACCGGCTGCGAGGCTTGGTGAAACCGGCATGTGCTCGAACCATGCCTGATACGCGGCGCGGCGGCGGGCGAGGAATTCCGCCGGGTTCGGCGCGTCCGGCGCCCGGTCGTTCGCGTAGTTGTTGGTAACTTCGTGATCGTCCCAGACTGTAAGCCAGGGAAAGGCCGCATGTGCGGCCTGCAATTGCGGGTCGGACTTGTAGAGCGCGTAACGGTCGCGAAACTCGGAGAGCATCGATGGCACGCCGGTCTGGTGTCTGCGCACCAGCTGTGTGCCGTAGCTCCGTTCGTAGATATAGTCGCCGAGATGCACGACGAGATCGAGGTCGCGGCCCGCCATGTCACCGTAGGCACTGTAAAAACCCTGCTCATATTGCTGGCAGGATGCGAAGGCGAAACGAAGCGTATCGACGCTCTCCGCCGGCGCGGTGCGGGTGCGGCCGACGGGGCTTGTCGCATTGCCGGAACGGAAACGGTAGAAATACCAGCGACCGGGCTGAAGGCCCTCACCTCGACATGAACCGAATGGGCGAATTCCGGCACGGCGCGGAAAAGGCCGGATTGAACCGGCTTTAAGAAAGCCTCGTCCTCGGCAAGCATCCATTCCACGTCGATGGGATCGAGGTTCCGCTTCGGCGCTGGGGCAAACGGATCGGCGGAGGTGGCCGCCGATGTGTCTTCCAGGATCAGCCTTGTCCAGAGCACGACGCTGTCGGACCTCGGCGCGCCGGAGGCGACGCCGAGGGCAAATGGATCGGTCCTGAAGCTTGCCGCACGGGCGGAGCCGAGCGGCCGCCAGATGGCAGCTGCCGCCAGTCCGCCCACCAGGAGGCTTCGGCGATCAATGAGTGGCATCGAACAGCCCTTCGCGCGCCTTGACGGCGAGATCCGGCCGGTCGGTGGTGATCTGACGGAGCGGACGCTTCAGCCAAAGGACAGGTCCTCCAGCTCGTTCGGCACCCAGACGCCGAGTTTTTCGGCCGGGACGAGCGTGGAGAGCAGTTCCCATTCTTCGAGCAGCAGCGCCTTTTCGATCGCCAGCACGTCGGAGACCCGCAGCATGGCCTCGACCGACTGGCGCAGGCCGAGCGCCTGGATGGACTTGTGGTTGAGCGAGGAGAGCCGGCGGATATGCGGCGCGACTTCGCCGATCGTCTTCAGGACCTCGCCGCTGAAGCTGGTCAGGAAGGAGTTTTCTGCAAGGCCGAAGCGATCGATCATCGCCGCAGCCTTGGCTTCCAAGCCTTCATAGGGCTTGCCGTCCGCATCGGCCTTCAGTTCCACATGCAGTTCGAGGCCGGTCGGGGCGTAGATTTCGAGCACGTCCTCGAGCGTCGGAATGTGTTCGCCGGTGCCCTTGAGGATCACCGAACGGTATTCGCCGGCGGCAAGCTCGCTGACCCGGCCGGAGCGCTCGGTGGTGCGATCGAGCGTCGCGTCATGAATGACGAGGAGTTCGCCGGTGCCGCTCAGATGCACGTCGAATTCGACCGATTCGACGTCGAGATCGAGAAGATTGCGGAAGCCGGTGAGGCTGTTCTCGGCCCAGAGATTGCGGGCGCCGCGATGGCCGACGATGATGGGATTGGTCACGGGAAATACCTCTTGTCTATTTGTTGTAATCCACCAGGCCCTTGGTGGACCAGCGCTGCATCAGAAGGGTGACGGGAGCGGGCGGCGCCATCACAAAAGGAAGCGGCCAGAGATACTGGTTTCCGGCCGTAGAGGGAGAGAATGATCGCCAACGCCACACGCACTTCGCGAAAGATTTTTCAGCGGACCGGTAACACCCTTCCTGTTTCGGTTCTGGCCATCTCCATCAGTCTGGTTTAGCCATGGCGGGTAGGGGTTACGTTACATATGCTACATTGATGTGACATTTGATTATATAGTGGTGGGGGATATGGAGCAGCGTGAATTGATGGTGCGAGCCGCGTGGCTCTATCATGTGGAGGGGCTTACCCAGCAGCAGATCTCGGAGCGGATGAACATCACCCGCCGCCGGGTGAACGAGATACTTTCGGAGGCGCTGGAAGCGGGCGTCGTGAGAATCAGCTTCGATTCCGTGCTGGCGGAAAGCGTCGAGCTGGAGGCGAAATTACGCAACCGCTTCGGGCTGCTGGATGCGGTCGTCATTCCCACACCCGGTGATCCGGCGCTGCTGCATTCGGTTCTGGGCCGCGGCGCGGCCGGCTTTCTCGGGCGGCTGATCCAGGCGCAGAAACCCGCCTCGATCGGCGTCGGCTGGGGCTCGACATTGCGCGAGACGATCCAGCATATCCCCTCGCTCAACGAGCCGCAGATCAAGGTGCGGTCGATGATGGGCGGGCTGACGCAGGGATCGGAGATCAACACGTTCGAGATCGTGCGCGGCTTCGCGCAGGTCCTGAATGCGCAATGCCGCTATTTCGTCGCGCCAATCTATGCCGAAAGCCCAGAATCGCGCGATGCGATCATTTCGCAGGCAGTGTTCCAGAAGACGTTCAAGCAGATCTGCGAAGTGGATGTCGCGTACCTGAGCGTCGGCGACGTATCGCAACAGTCGCTGCAGGTCCGCTACGGCCTGCCGGACGGCATGAACGAGCAGATCCTCAAAAAAGCCGGCGCGGTCGGCGACCTGATGGGCCGGTATCTCGACGCGTCCGGCAAGGAAATCAACCATCCGCTGAACCGCCAGGTGCTGGCGCCGGAGATGGAGGATTTTCGCCGGATCGGTTGCCGCATCGTCGCCTCGGGCGGGCCGCACAAGCACAAGATATTGCAGGCGGTGGCACAGAGCGGTCTCGTCAACGTGCTGATCACCGATGCCGACAGCGCCAAGGCGATGCTTTCGGCGAAATGACCGTCATTTCGGGCCGGGGCCGAAGACCGCGACCTGGCGGCGCTCAGAGCGCCGTCTCGTCCGCACTCGTCCTGATGATGTTGATAAAGGCTTCGGCCGTCCAGGAGAGCGGCGCGCCGGACATGGTGATGATGCCGTAGTCGGCCACCTTGTCTGGCAGGAACGGCCGCATGGCGATCGCATCGCTGCGGAAGAACTCGGCGATCAGCGACGGCACGATGGCGATGCCGAGCCCTTGCGCGGCACAGGCGCAGGCGGTTTCGACCGAATGGACTTCGAGGCTGCAGCGATAAGTCGGCACCATGCGGCGCAGTTCGTGTTCCAGTTCGTTGCGGTTGACGCGCTGTCTTCCGAGCAGGATCAGGTCGTTGCGGGCCAGATCGTTGACGTCGATCGCCTGCTTGGCGGCCAGCGGATGGCCGGCTGGCATGACGCAGGTCGTGCCGCTGGCAAAGAGCGGTCGCGTGTCGAAGGAATGTTCCTCCGGCGGCAGGCGGACGAAGCCGAGATCGGCCACGCGGCCGCGCACCATCCGCTCGATCGCGTCATAGGGGCCGCTAAGGATCTCCACCGTCACCCGCGGATGATCCGCCTTGAAGCGGGCAAGGATCGGCGGCAGCATGGTGGTCGCCAGGCTATGCGGGAAGGCGACGCGGATCAGCGCCTCGCCGAAAGCTCCCGAGCGGACGTCGCCGACCTTGACGCGCAGCCGGGCAACGCTTTGGGCGACGTCGTCCACTTCATCGACCAGGAGATGCGCTTCCGGCCGCGGGATGAGGCGGCCCTTGTCGCGCAGGAAAAGTTCGCGACCGATCTCCTCTTCCAGCGAGGCAAGCTGGCGGCTGATCGCCGACTGCGACAGGCCCAACTGGGCCGCCGCCGCCATGGTCGAGCCGGTATCCATGATCGTCTTGAAGATTTCGAGCTGCTTGAAATTCATGCCGCGATCCTACGGAAGGCCGCGACGAACACAAGTGAAGACATCGAACAGGGTGTCCACGCACAAAACGCATAGGATGATGCGTTCCGCGCATAATATTGCGCATCTTCCCGAGACCGCTATCGTCAGCGTCAACAAAGAGAAAAAGGGAACGTTCTTCATGAGAATTCTCTGTCCCCGCGGGACAAAGGGTAAGCAGGAGCGCACGTTATGACGGTTTTCGTCATCCGCCGCTTCCTGCAGAGCATTGCTGTCCTCATCGTGACCGCCGTCATCGTCTTCATCGGCATCTATGCGATCGGCGATCCGGCGGAAATGTTGATCGCGCCGGACGCGAGCCCCGCGGAACGCGCCCAGGTGGTTGCCTCGCTCGGTCTCGACAAGCCGCTCTGGGAACAGTTCTTCACCTTTGCCTGGAACGCGCTGCACGGCGATCTCGGCCGTTCCTTCGTCTTCAACCGCCCCTCCATCGCGCTGATCTTCGAACGTCTGCCCGCGACGCTGGAGTTGACGCTGACCGGTCTCGTCTTCGCGCTCCTGCTCGGCATTCCGCTCGGCCTGCTCTCCGGCTTGAAACCGAACAGCGCCACCGACGAAGTGATCATGACCGGTTCGATCTTCGGTTTCTCGCTTCCGAGCTTCTGGCAGGGCATGATGCTGATCATGATCTTTTCCGTCTGGCTCGGCTGGCTGCCCTCCACGGGGCGCGGGCAGATGGGCGAGTTCCTCGGCATCCATTCGAGCCTGTTCACGCTGGATGGCCTGACGCATCTCATCCTGCCGGCGATCAACCTGTCGCTGTTCAAGCTGTCGCTGGTGATCCGCCTGACCCGCACCGGCGTGCGCGAGACAATGCCGCTCGATTTCGTGAAATTCGCCCGCGCCAAGGGCATTTCCGAGCGCCGCATCGTGTTCGTGCATGTGTTCAAGAACATCCTGATCCCGCTGATCACCGTGATCGGGCTGGAACTCGGCAGCATGCTGGCCTTCGCGGTGGTCACCGAAACGATCTTCGCCTGGCCGGGTATCGGCAAGCTGTTGATCGACAGCATCATGCGGCTCGACCGGCCGGTCGTCGTCGCCTACCTGCTGGTCATCGTCAGCCTGTTCATCTTCATCAATTTCGTGGTCGATGTGCTTTATTCGCTGGTCGATCCGCGCGTCCGCCTCGGAGGTGCCCAATGAGCGCCCGCGCCCTTTTCGCCGAAGACATGCTGCTCGGCCGGCTGGTTACCGGCATCGGCCGCAGCCCGAAGGCCGTCATCGCCGCGGTCGTCTGTATCATACTGCTGTTCGCCGCGATCGTGGGCCCTTATCTGACGCCCCAGAACCCCTACGATCTCGCCGTTCTCGACATTCTCGATTCCAAGCTGCCGCCCGGCTCGCAAAGCATGGACGGCATGAACTACTGGCTAGGCACCGACGGCCAGGGCCGCGACATGTTTTCGGCGATGATCTACGGGTTGCGCACCAGCCTTGGCGTGGGCGTGTTTTCCGGCCTCGTCGCGCTGGTCGTCGGCACCATACTCGGCCTGATCGCCGCCTATTTCGGCGGCCGCATCGATACGCTGATCATGCGGGTCGTCGATCTGATGCTCGGTTTCCCGACCATTCTTGTGGCACTCATGCTACTGGCACTGTTGGGACAGGGACTCTGGAAGGTAATCCTCGCGCTGATCCTGGTGCAATGGGCGACGTTTGCCCGCGCTGTCAGGAGCGCTGCCCTTGTCGAAAAGAACAAGGACTATGTCGAGGCGGCAGTGACGCTCGGCATCGGCACGCCGCGCATCCTGATCGGCCACATTCTGCCGAACTGCCTGCCGCCGCTGATCGTTATCGGCATGCTGCAGGTGGCGAACGCCATTTCCGCGGAAGCGACGCTTTCCTTCCTCGGCATCGGCCTGCCGATCACCGAACCGTCGCTCGGGCTTTTGATCGCCAACGGCTACCAACTGCTGATGTCCGGCGAGTACTGGATCAGCGTCTATCCGGGCGTGCTGCTGCTCCTGCTGGTGTTCTCGATCAACATCGTCGGCGACCGGCTGCGCGAAGTCCTCAATCCCCGTCTGGGCGAAAGGTAAGCGCGATGACACCCGTCCTCGAAGTCAAAAACCTTTCCACCCATTTCATCACCCGCCGCGGGATCCTGAAGGCCGTCGATGACGTGAGCTTCACGGTCGGCCAGCGCGAGATCGTCGGCCTGGTCGGCGAATCCGGTTCCGGCAAGTCGATCACCGGCTTCTCGATCCTCGGCCTCGTCGATCCGCCGGGCCGCGTGGTCAGCGGCCAGATTCTGTTCAACGGCGAAGACCTGCTGAAGATGTCGCCGACCGCCATGCGGACGATCCGGGGAAACGCATCGCGATGATCTTCCAAGATCCGATGATGACGCTGAATCCGGTGCTTTCGGTCGGCACCCAGATGATCGAGACCGTGCAGGCGCATGACCGGGTTTCGCGCGCCGAGGCCAGGCAGCGGTCGCGCGATGCGCTCGGCCTCGTCGGCATTCCCTCGCCGGAAGAGCGGCTGGATTCCTATCCGCACCAGTTTTCCGGCGGCATGCGCCAGCGCGTGGCAATTGCCATCGCACTTCTGCACCGGCCGGACCTGATCATAGCCGACGAACCGACGACGGCGCTCGACGTGACAATCCAGTCGCAAATCCTGTTCGAGATCAAGCGGCTGGCCGCCGAGTTTGGTATGGCGCTGATCTGGATCAGTCACGATCTCGGCGTCGTTGCGGCGCTCGCCGACCGGATCATGGTCATGTATGCCGGCCGGATCGTCGAGGCGGGCCAGGTCGATGGCGTGCTGACCGAACCGCGCCATCCCTATACGTCCGGCCTGCTCAGCGCCGTGCCTGCGGCCGTGCCGCGTGGCGAACCGCTTCGTCCGATCCCCGGCTTTGCGCCCTCGCCGCTGTCGCGTCCCTCCGGCTGCGCCTTCCGCGACCGCTGCGCCCGCGCCACCGATATCTGTGCCACCGAACCGATGCTGGAAATCGCTGCGGGCCGCGAGTTCCGCTGTTTCCACCCTCATCTCTGGAGCGCCGCATGACTTCTCCAATCATGATGACGAACCCGCTCGTGGAAGCAGTGGATGTCAGCCGGCGGTTTTCCCGCAAGCTCGACTATGCCGAAAAGATCGCCAACCTGTTCGGGGCAGGCCTCGAGGAAAAGACCGTGCATGCGGTCGATAGCGTCAATCTCGCCGTCTATCCGGGCGAGGTGGTCGGTCTTGTCGGCGAATCCGGCTGCGGAAAATCGACGCTCGGCCGGGTGATGGCGGGCATCATGCCGGCAAGCGGCGGCGAAGTGCGGTGGAAAGGTCAGCCGCTGACCTCCCTGCAGGGCGAGGACAAGCGCGCCATGCGGCTTTCCGCCCAGATGATCTTCCAGGACCCGATGTCGACGCTCAATCCGCGCAAGCGGGTGATCGACCTGATCGGCGAGGCGCCGAAGGTGCATGGCATCGTCAGGGGCCGCGAGATGCGGGACTATGTCGCCGCGCTGGCCGAGCGGGTCGGCCTCGACCCCTCCTATCTCGACCGGTATCCGCACCAGTTTTCCGGCGGCCAGCGGCAGCGTATCGGCATAGCCCGGGCGCTGGCGGTGAAACCGAAGCTTCTCGTCTGCGACGAGTCCGTCGCAGCGCTCGACGTGTCGATCCAGGCGCAGATCCTCAATCTGTTCATGGATCTGAAACGGGAATTCGGACTGACCTACCTGTTCATCAGCCACGATCTCGGCGTCGTAAAACATATCTGCGACCGGGTGGTCGTCATGTATCTCGGCCGGGTGGTGGAAAGCGCGACGCCGGACGAACTCTTCGACAACCCGAAACATCCCTATACCCAGGCGCTGATCCGCGAGCTGCCGTCGGTTGCGGACCGTCGCCGGGTGTTCACGCCGATCAAGGGCGAGATCCCTTCACCGCTGCATCCACCGCCGGGATGCCATTTCCATCCCCGCTGTCCGAAGGCTTTCGACCGCTGCCGCGTGGAACGGCCGGTCCTGAAGGAGAACGCGGCCAAGGTCGCTGGTCGTCATGTCAGCGCCTGCCATCTGAATGATCTTGCCGCCCACCAGGCAACAAATGCCACGGCCGAACCGGCCATCTAAAAAGGAAGGGAACAGATATATGAAACCGATGAGATTTCTTCTGGCCGGAGTCGCGGCCTCGGTCATCGCGCTTGGCTCGGCTCAGGCCGCCAACCTGATACTCGGCAGCGCCACCGAACCGTCGGCGATCGACCCGCAGTTTTCACGCACCGGCAACAACCAGAACATCGCCATGCAGGTGTTCGACCGTCTGGTTCAGACCGACCCGGCAATCAATATCGAGCCGGCGCTTGCCGTCTCCTGGACAAATGTCGATCCGCTGACCTGGCAGATCAAACTGCGGGACGGCGTCAAGTTCCATGACGGCAACCCGCTGACGGCCGAGGACGTGATCTTCTCGCTCACCCGCGCCAAGGACATCCCGAACAGCCCGGCGCCGTTCTCCGGCAATGTCGGGGCGATCGACAGCATGAAGGCGATCGACAACCTGACGGTCGAGTTCAAGACCAAGAAGCCGACGCCCGATTTCATCGAGCAGGTCGGTTTCGTTTACATCGTCGAGAAGAAGGTCGCCCAGGGTGCTTCGATCGAGGACTTCAACAGCGGCAAGGCGGCGATCGGCACAGGCGCCTACAAGTTCAAGTCCTGGACGCCGGGCGACAACTTGCAGCTTGCCCGTAACGACGCCTTCTGGGGCAAGAAACAGGATTTCGACAACGTCACGATCAAGTTCATCTCCAACGATGCATCGCGCGTCGCGGCGCTTCGCTCCGGCTCCGTCGATCTGATCGACGCCGTGCCGCCGGGCGATATCAAGACCCTCCAAGGGATCTCCGGTCTCAAGGTCTTCTCGATCGCCTCGTCCCGGATGATTTACCTCGCGCTCGACAGCGCCCGCGACAAGTCGCCCTTCGTCACCGACAAGGAGGGCAAGCCGCTCGATAAAAACCCGCTGAAGGACGTCAAGGTCCGTACGGCGCTTTCCGAGCTGGTCAACCGCCAGCTGATCATCGATCGCATCCTCGACGGTTCGGCGGAAGCCGCCGGCCAGCTGGTGCCGAACGGCGTCGCCGGCAACGATCCGTCGATCGCCGCACCCGCCATGAATGCCGAGGACGCCAAGAAACTGCTTGCGGAAGCCGGCTACAAGGATGGTTTCGGCATCACCATCCACACGTCCAACGATCGTTTCCCGGGCGATGCGGAAGTGGCGCAGGCGCTGGGCCAGATGTTCGCGCGCGGCGGCCTGAAGGTGAACGGCGTCGTCGCCCAGCCGTATAACGTCTATACCAAGGGAGCCGGGGCCGGCGAATTCTCGGCCTTCATCTTCTCGCTCGGCAATTCGACGCCGACATCCGCGACCGGCCTTCGCAACCTTCTGATGACCGTCAACAAGGACGCCGGCACCGGCTCGTTCAACCGGACGAAATATTCGAACCCGGCTTTCGACGAGGCGATGCGCACCGCAACCGCGGAATTCGACGTCAAGAAACGCGTGGAACTGCTGCAGAAGGCGACCAAGCTGGTCTTCGCCGACGTCCCGGTCATCCCGCTCTACTGGCAGAAGGTTCACTGGGCGGGCAAGGCGAACCTCTCCTACCTCGCCAACATGACGGAAGACACCAGCGCGACGCTTGCCGGCATCGCCAAGTAAGGCTCT
This sequence comes from Neorhizobium sp. EC2-8, assembly GCA_045291535.1. GTDB lineage: Bacteria > Pseudomonadota > Alphaproteobacteria > Rhizobiales > Rhizobiaceae > Neorhizobium. Next base: position 3,071,131 of record CP147996.1, read on the forward strand.
CTGCGAAGGAGAGGGCTGAACGTCCACGGGGGTTCGGAACCCTCTCCGCCGTCATCCTCGGCTTTCTGCCGAGGATCTGCAAACGGTTGATTTTCTGACGTGGTTAGATCCTCGGGACAAGCCCGAGGATGACGTGGAGTACGGGACGAAGGTTTGTCATCAAACTGGTTCCTCCCAATATTTTCGAGGATATGGACATGGATACCCTGACGCCATCGCGCTTCGAGGTGATTGCCGACGACGTGATCGTGGAACGCGATGTAATGGTGACGATGCGCGACGGCATAAGGCTCGCGACCGACGTCTACCGGCCGGCCAAGGACGGCAAGGTGATCGAGGGCCGGCTGCCGGCGATCATGGAACGCACGCCCTACGGCAAGGCGGAACGCTCGCGTTCCGAGATCGAGGTAGGCATGGCGGAGCCGATGAAACGCCATGAAGTGGCGAGCTATTTCGTCCGGGCGGGATATGCCGTGATCTACCAGGATTGCCGCGGCCGCTACAATTCCGAAGGCGAATTCAGCAAATACATTTCGGAAGCCGCGGACGGCTACGATACCGCCCGCTGGCTGGTGGAGCAGCCTTGGTCGACCGGGCAGTTCGGCACGATGGGGCTTTCCTATGCGGCGCATACTCAGGCCGCACTCGCCTGCCTCAACCCACCGGGGCTGGCCTGCATGGTGATGGATTCGGGCGGGTTTTCCAACGCCTACCAATGCGGCATCCGCCAGGGTGGGGCATTCGAACTGAAGCAGGCAACCTGGGCCTATAACCAGGCGATCGGCGAGGGCAATGAACTGGCCCGCGCGGCGATCGAGGCGGAGGATATCCGCGCCTGGTTCAACGTCATGCCGTGGAGCGAAGGCAATTCTCCGGTGCGCTGGATGCCGGAATACGAGAATTACCTGCTCGACCAGTGGCGCAGCGGCACGTTCGACGAAAGCTGGCGCCGCGTCGGGCTCTACATGGAAGGGTTCTACGAGACGTTCCCGGAAGTGCCTATCGTGCTGATGTCGAGTGGTACGACGCCTATGTGAAATCGACGCTCGACAATTATCGCGGCCTTTCCGGCAAGGCCAGCCGGCCGCTGCAGCTGATCATGGGACCCTGGCTGCATGGCAACCGCAACACGACGCTTGCCGGCGACACGTCGTTCGGCCGGGCCGCCCCGCTTGGCGGAAACGTGACGGAAAGCTGGCTTTCCTTCCGCCGCAACTGGTTCGATCACTGGCTGAAGGGCAAGGAGAACACTGTTTCGCAGGAGCCGGTGGTGCGCGCCTTCGTGATGGGCGGCGGGTCGGGCGCGCGCAACGCCGATGGCCGGCTGGATCACGGCGGGCGCTGGATCGAGACGAGCGACTGGCCGCTGCCGGGGACGGAATTCCGCAACTACTACATCCACGAAAACGGCGCGCTTTCGACCGACAAGCCGAAGGCGGATGCCGCGCCCTTTGCTTACGACTTCGACCCCAAGAACCCGGTGCCGACCATCGGCGGTTCGCTGACTAGCGGCCAGCCGATTTTCGAAGGCGGCGGTTTCGACCAGCGCGAGGGCGAAAAATTCTACGGCTCGAAACATCCGGGCCTGCCGCTTTCGGCGCGTGGCGACGTACTTTCGTTTGAAACCGAGCCGCTGACCGAGGACGTGGCCGTGGTCGGGCCGATTACGGTCGAGCTTTTTGTCGCCTCCGATGCGCCGGATACGGACTTCACCGCAAAACTCGTCGATGTCTATCCGCCGAGCAAGGACTATCCCACCGGCTACGCGCTCAACATCACCGACGGGATCATCCGCTGCCGTTATCGCAAGTCGTTCGAGAAACCGGAGCCGATCGCCAAGGGCGAGGTGTTCAAGGTGACGATCGAGCCGTTTGCGACCGCCAACCTGTTCGCCAAGGGTCACCGCATCAGGGTTGATATCTCATCATCCAACTTCCCGAAATACGATATAAATCCAAATAGCTATGCGCCGGAGGGCCGGGGACGCACAAGCCAAGTGGCCCGCAACACGGTTTTCTGCGATGGTGCGCGGCCATCTGCCATCCGCCTGCCGATCATCGACGGAGCCGCAATGGTGGCGCTGAAGCCCATCGCGAAATGAACTAGACCATGCTCACCGTCGCCGTTACCGGCCAGATCCTGATTCACGGCCCCCTTGACCTTTGCGGCGAGGGACAGGCCGAAGTGCGGGATTTCCTCGAGGCGGATGTCGCCTTCGGCAATCTCGAGGCGACGGTGGAGACGGCAGGGGCATGGCCGACCAAGACGAAGACCTTGCATCTGGCCTCGCCGGAAGCCCTCGTCTCGGTGCGGGAACTCGGGTTTCATGCGGTGACGCATGCCAACAACCACGCCTTCGATCTTGGCCCGCCGGGCATTGCATCGACCCGCGCGGCGGTGGAAATGGCCGGTTTGAAGCTTGCCGGCAGCGGTCTGGATATAGAGCGGGCCGCGGCACCGGCGATCGTACCGGGGCCTCATAAATCGCTGGCTATCTTTTCCCTCGATCTCGGGCCACAGCCGGATATCAATTACGCCTCGGCAGAGCGCGCGGGCATCGCACCGCTGCGGATGAAAAGGACGGTGAGCGTGCCGCCGACCGAGTTCGATACCCTCAAACGCATCGTCGGGACGCTCGGGGACGACAAGCGCGGGGCGGCCCGTGCCGCTGTCGGTTATGACGTGGGAGCACGCCCGGAACTCGACCTCTTCGGCACACCCGTCGTTTCCGGCCACGCTATCGCTGCCCGGTGGACGGCGGACGAAAAAGACATGCAGCGGCTGATCGACGGTATCGATTCGGCAAAGGCGATAGGGGACCTGGTCGCGGTGGCGATCCATGGCCATCACTGGGATTCGGACTGGAAAACAACGCCCGACTGGCTCATCGATCTATGCCGCGGCCTGATCGACAGCGGCGCGGACCTTGTGCTCGGCACCGGCGCTCCGGTCATGCAGCCAATCGCCTTCCATCGCGGGCGGGCGATCATCGCGGGGCTGGGCAACTTCGTCTTCCATACCGGGCGGCCGGCAACCTATGACGAAAAGGGCGTCGATGTCTGGCGCAGTGCGGCGATCCGGCTGACGCTTGCCGATGACGGCGCCTGTGAGAAACTCGAGCTTCTGCCGATCGCGGTGGGCCGGCCGGTGGACCAAGGCCTGCCATCGGGACCGGTTCCGTTGCAGGGTTCCGATGCCGACGATATCAGGAAAAGAGCTCTTTCCGGGCTTTCGGCTGCAGACCGGCAGCTCGTCGTCTGATCAGCCGAGCTTGCCGGTGAAAATGTAGCCGACGCCGCGGACTGCCTTGATGAGCTGCGGATGTTTGACATCCGCCTCGATCTTGCGGCGCAGCCGGACGATCTGGGCGTCGATTGTGCGGTCGAAGGCGTCGAGCTGCCGCCCCTCGTGGCATCCATCAGAAAATCGCGCGTCAGCACCCGGCCGGCATGCTGGACGAAGGCCGCCAGCATTTCGAATTCGCCCGTCGTCAGTTCGACTTCGCCGTCTTCGGCAGACAGCAGCTGGCGTCTCGAAAGATTGAGCGTCCATCCCTCGAACCGGACGATCTTCTCCTCGTTCTCCTCCGGCTTGGGCTGGGCCGGCTGCCGCCGCCTGAGGATCGATTTCAGCCGCGCATGCACTTCGCGCAGGTGGAACGGCTTTGCGATGTAATCATCCGCGCCGATCTCGATGCCGATGATCCGATCGACGACATCGTCGCGGCCGGTCAGCATCATGATCGGAATGTCGGATTGCATCCGGATTTCCCGGGCAAGATCGAACCCATCCTGTCCGCCTGGGAGCGAAAGGTCGAGAAGGATGATGTCGGCCTCTTGCCTCTTGAGCTGAGCGCGCATTTCCTGTCCGTCGGATACCGCGTTGACGAAATACCCTCGCCCTCGAAATACCGCGTCAGCATCTGGCGGATTCGAGGGTCGTCATCGACGACGAGGATGTTTGCGGAGTTCGCTGGGGATGACATCAATAGGAACCGGCGTGTTACAGATTGTTACCAATTAGAACCGTCTTTCACACGACTAGCATTCGCGCGTTACCGGGATTCGGTCAACTGCCTCAACCAAACGGATAGGGGCAGTTTCATGTTTGTCACGGATTATGCGAAGACCTTCAACGCAGCGGCAGCAAGGCCGCTCGACGAACCGGATTGCCTGCATTCGCTGTTTGCAAAGCAGCCGGTCGAATATCTCGCAGCCGGCCAGGCCCTGTTTTTCGAGGGTGACGAGGCCAAGCATATTTTCGAAGTCATGGAGGGAACTCTTCGGGTTTTCCGCATCATTTCGGATGGACGGCGGGTTATTACCGGCTTTTTGCACGCCGGGGACGTTATCGGCGTTTCGTTCCGGGATAACTATATCTACACGGCCGAAGCCATCACCACGGCCAAGGTCCGCCGGCTGGCGCGCCGGCAATTCGAGGCGGCCGTCATCAATTCCGAGAGCCTCAGGCCCAAGGTTTTTGCCCGCGTCTGCGACGAAATGGCCGCGGCCCAGGACCAGATGGTGCTCTTGTCCTGCAAGAGCGCGGAAGAGCGGCTCTGCACCTTCCTTCTGAGATACCTGAGACGCGCGATGGCCGAAGGCAATGCGCAGCCGATCGTCGAACTCTCGATGAGCCGGCAGGACATGGCCGATTATCTTGGCCTGACGATCGAGACCGTTTCGCGTACTATCACCAGGCTCATCGGCAAGGGCGTGTTGAATGTCCTGGACCCGGCTGCACGTCACTCCATAAGGATCGAACGTCCGGGAATGCTTGCACAACTCGCCGGAGACGACGATGACTGTGGGGACATGCGGCGCGACCTGATCGCTCTTGGTGAGCGACGGCGCCATTAGACGGAATGGATATGATCGGCGATACAGGATCCGAAGCCACGACGGAAAGCCAACTCGATGCCGTCACCTTTCTTCTCGACGATGCCAACCTTATCGTCCATGGCGTTGACGGCGTCATCAGCCGCTGGACGAACGGCTGCGAGCAGCTTTACGGCTGGAGTCGGGACGAGGCCCTCGGCAAGGTCGTCCACGATCTCCTGGCGACGCAGTTTCCCGAGTCCCTCGACGCGATCCGTCGCCACGTCCAGACCGATCATGCATGGCAAGGCGAGGTGGTCCACCGGCACAAGAACGGCCACACGCTCTTCATCGCGACCCGCTGGGTGGCCGTCAATCCATCGAGCGACGGGCCCCCGATCATCATTCAAACCAACAACGACATCACCGAGATGAAAAGGGTGCAGAACGATCTTGCCGAACGCGAAGCGCATTTGCGCTCCATTCTGGACACCGTTCCGGAATCGATGATCGTCATCGACGAAGTCGGCTGTATTTCTTCCTTCAGCGCCGCTGCGGAACAGCTTTTCGGCTACTCGTCCGACGAGGTCTGCGGGCAGAATGTGAAGATGCTGATGCCATCGCCCGACCGCGACGCTCACGACGGATACATCTCCCGCTACCTCACCACCGGCGAACGCCGGATCATCGGGTACGGCCGCGTCGTGACCGGACAGCGCAAGGACAAAACCACGTTTCCGATGGAGCTTGCGGTCGGCGAGGCCGTCACCAACGGGAAACGCATCTTCACCGGCTTCGTCCGCGACTTGACCAGCCGCCACAAGATCGAAGAGGAGCTGCGCCAGGCCCAGAAGATGGAAGCGATCGGCCAGCTGACCGGTGGCCTGGCGCACGATTTCAACAACCTCCTCACCGTCATCAGCGGCAATCTCGAGATGATCGAGAACAAGCTCGCGGATGCGGGCCTGCTGGAGCTGCTGCGCGAAGCGCAGGGTGCGGCAGAAGACGGCGCCAAGCTCACCGGCCAGCTTCTCGCCTTCGGACGGCGCCAGCCGCTCAACCCGAAGCTTGCCGACGTCGGCAATCTCGTGTCCGGCTTTTCCGAACTTCTGCGGCGAACGCTCGGTGAGACCATCGAACTTCGAACAACCGTGACCGGTGCTTCCAACGAAGCGCTGGTCGATGGGTCGCAGCTTCAGAACGCGCTTCTCAACCTGACGCTCAATGCCCGCGACGCGATGCCGCGCGGCGGCAAACTGTCGATCGAGATTTCCCGCGTCCGGCTGGATGTGGACTATGCGCAGATGTATCCCGATGTCCGCACCGGCGATTTCGTGCTGATTTCCGTCACCGATACGGGTGTCGGCATGCCTCCCGACGTCAAGGACAAGGCCTTCGAGCCCTTCTTTACCACCAAGGGCCTGGGCGCCGGCACCGGCCTCGGCCTCAGCATGGTCTACGGTTTCGCCAAACAGTCCGGCGGGCATATCCAGCTCTACAGCGAGCCGGGACAGGGCACGAGCGTGAGGATTTTCCTGCCCGTGGCGCGCAAGGCGGAGGCGGCGGGCCCGCTCGCCGCCGAAACCGCCTCGAAGCCGGCCTCAATTCCCGGCGGCACCGAAAAATACTCGTCGTCGAGGACGATCCTCGGGTTAGGCGCATCGCCGTGTCGCGGCTGACGCAGCTTGGTTATCGTGTCATCGAAGCTTCGACCGGGCAGGAAGCGCTGGATCAGGCTCGGCCAGCACGATGGCATCCATCTTCTTTTCACCGATATCGTGATGCCGGGAGGCATCACCGGTGACGAACTGGCGGCCGAGGTCCGCGCAAGACGGCCGGGCATGAAGGTCCTGTTCACCTCCGGCTATGCCGAACCGGCCATCGCCGGGCGCGAGCTCGCCCAATCCGGTAGCTGGCTCAAGAAGCCCTATACCGCAAGGGAGCTTGCGGTGCGGCTTCGGGAGCTGCTGGACTGACCAGGTTTTAGAAGGGCTGCACTGCAGCCCTTTTTCAATCAATCGACCAAGACATTCCGGGATATCCTTGGCAGCCTCCGGTGCGTGGACCGCGTCCGCACCGACGCCGGCCTTTGCCGGTGTCGGCAGCTTCATTCCGGCGGGTCGTCCTGCAGCACGCGCCATGAGGCGCCTTCGAGGTCGTCGTACTGGCCGCTCTTCAGCGACCAGAGAAAGGCAAAGAGGCCGAGGCCACCGAGAAAAAGCGCGATCGGGATGAGATAGATCAGCATGTTCATGCGACACGAGCCTCGCCTGGAGGGACTGCGGTGGCGCCGCTTTTATCTGCGGCCCCAGCCTCGCCGGCGCTTCCCGATCCGCCCAGCCGGAGCGCGTTGGCGACGACGATGATCGAGGACGTCGACATGGCGACGGCGGCAATCAGCGGCGTTGCGTAGCCGGCAAGCGCGATCGGCACGGCGATGACGTTGTAGCCAATGGCGAGCGCGAAATTTTCGCGGATCAGCCGGCCCGCGCGGCGCGATATATCGATCGCCAGAGGCACCGCTTCGAGGCTGTCACGCATGAACACGAAGTCCGCGGCCTGGCGGCCGACATCCGCCGCGGTCGCCGGTGCGATCGAGACATGGGCCGCGGCGAGCGCCGGTGCGTCATTGATGCCGTCGCCGACCATCAGCACTTTGCAGCTACTCGTTCCGAGCGAGGTGCAGAACTCCGCCTTCTGTTTCGGCGAAAGCTCGGCCTGCCAGTGTTCGAGGCCGAGGCGGATGGCGAGATCGGCAACCACCCGGCGCCGATCGCCCGACAGGATGCCGGTTTCGAAACCTTTGGCGGCTAGGGATGCCATCGCAGCCTGTGTGCCGGGCCGCAGCGAATCGTCGAAGCGGAAAGTGGTGATCTCCTCGGCGTCGAGCGAAAGAACCGTTTCCGTCACGCTATTGCCCGGGCTTCCGTCGTCCGGCACGGACAAGGCGAAACGCCGGTTGCCGAGACGGTAGATGCCTGCCGGCGTTGCCGCTTCCAGGCCACGGCCCGGAATTTCGGTGACCGTTTCGAAAACGGCGACGGGGCCGGATACCGCCATCGCCAGCGCCTGCGAGAGAGGGTGGCGCGAATGGACGGCGAGCCCGGCCGCCAAAGCGAGCTGCTTCCTGTCGAATTGGTCGATATCCAGTAGCCGGGGCCGGCCGAGGGTCAATGTGCCGGTTTTGTCGAAAAGCACAGTATCGATTTCGGCAAGCCGCTCCATGGCCGAACCGTCCTTGACCATGATCCCGGCCCGGAACAGCCGCCCGGCCGCGACGACCTGCACCACCGGCACGGCAAGGCCGAGGGCGCAGGGGCAGGTGATGATCAGGACGGCGATGGCGACCAGCATCGCCTGTTTCCAGTCACCGCCGATGAAACCCCAGGAGAGAAAGGCGGCCAGCGCCAGAAAATGGACGGCAGGAGAATAATATTGCGCCGCCCGATCGGCGATGCGGCGATAACGCGCGCGCCCGCCTTCGGCCGCTTCCATCAGCGAAATGACCTCGGACAGGAAGGAATCCTTCGCGGCGGCCGTGGCCTTCAACACCAGCGATCCGGTGAGGCTGAGCGTACCGGCCTGTATCAGGTCTCCGACACGGACCGGCCTTGGCGCGCTTTCGCCGTTGACGATCGAGACGTCGATGTCGCTTGCACCGCTTTCGACCATCCCATCGACCGGCACACGCTCGCCGGCGGCGATCGCCACCCGGTCGCCGGGCCGGATTTCGTCCACCGGGCGATATTCGCGCGAGCCGTCCGCGCCGACGACCGCGGCGCCGCGGGGCGACAGGCGCGCGAGGCCGCTGATCGCGGCGCGCGCCCGGTCGCGCATGATATGGTCCAGCGTGCGGCCGATCAGCAGGAAGAACAGAAGCGAGACGGTCGCATCGAACCAGGCATGTTCGCCGTGATGCATGGTTTCCCAGAGCGAGACAGCATAGGAAAGCGTAATCGCGAGCGCGATCGGCACGTCCATGTTGGTGCGGCGGCGACGGAGCGCCCCCAGGCCGACTGATAGAAGAACCGGCCGCCATAGATCAGCGCCGGCGCGGCGATCAACGCCGATATCCAATGGAACAGGTCGCGGGTCGAGGCCTCGGCGCCCGACCAGACCGAGACCGAAAGCAGCATGATGTTCGCTGCCGCGAAGCCGCAGAGAGCCACGGCACGGATGAGGTCACGCTGCAGCTTCTCGCCGACCTCCTCGGCGTTCGAGAAAAGGTGGGCATCGTAGCCGGTGGCATCGACGATGGCCCGGACCAACTCGACCGGATCCGTCGCGGTGTCTCCGACTTTCTCCCGCCAGACGACCGAAACACGTTTGGTGGAAAGATTGACCCGCGCCCGCTCCACCGACGGCAGCGCATTGAGCGCCTTTTCGATCGTCGCGATACAGGTGCCGCAATGAACCTGCGGAACGCTGAGATCGGTCTGGCGCAACCCGGGCGCGACCGCCCGGCTGGACAGCGTCAACTCCTCCGACGACGGAAGCGGGTGATCCAGATATCCTTCCGTTCCGGGCGCGCAGCAGCTCATTCAGCCCTCCTCAAAACAGCGATCCGTTCGGCCTGATGCAGGATACGCTTGCCGTTCCGGATGGCGCTCGCATCGACGATCCAGTGGCCGGGCAGGATTTCATGGGTGGCCGTGAAGACCCCTTTGCCAACGGGAACGAGGTCGAGTTCGAAATCCTGATGTTCGCCGACCGGCCGCTTGAACTTGAGCGTCAGCGTATCGGCCGCGACCGGGCCGTTTTTCGGGTGGAAGACCTCGTAACGGACTTCGGAACCGTTGACGGTGATGCGGCCGGCGACGCCCGTGGCCGTCAGCGACCGCGCCTCGGCCGCCTTGCCGTTGAACTGCTGGCTGGCGACATAGGTATTTTCCGCCACCAGCCCGCTCCAGCTGGTGACCGCGTTATAGGCCATGTAGAAATTGACCGAGATGATGGTGCCGAAGAAGAGCACCAGCACGCCGACCATATGCCAGCCGGTGAAGACGAAGGATTTTGCTGGGATCGTGTTCATGTTCGGCGCGCTTACTTTCTGGTTCCCGGCGTGTTGAAGACCGCTGAATAGCTGTCCTTTTCGTGGCTCGACCGGTCCTCGGCGATGAAATGGAAGTCGACTGTCTCCGCAGAAACGGCGTCCTTGGGCAGGGTCACGAAGACCTTCAGGGCCAGCGTCTTGTCGGGCTCGACCTGCACAGCGAAAAGGCGGCCCGGAACGTCGGTGACGCCGGTGATCTTCATCGTCGCTTCGGACAAACCTTCCATCGAGACCAGGATCGTGCGCGGCTCGGGTATCATGTTGAGCAACCGGATCGTGTAGCCGTTACGGATGGAACCGTCCGATTCCAGCACGAATTGTGGATTGCGATCATGGAGCACATTGACCTCCAACCGGTCGCGCGACAGGAGCGCGAAGACGAGGCCGATGCCGACCGCCGACCAGACGCCGAAATAGATCAGCGTGCGGAGCCTGAAGATCACTCTCCAGTCGAAATGGCGGACCTTGTCGATGAAGGAGCCATCCCGATTGTGGACCCCCGCCGGGTCGATCGCCGTCGTGCCGCCGTTTGTCGCAAGCGCCATGTTCGTCTCGTATTCGTCGAGCGTCGCATAGGCGATCAGGCCGCGGGGCTTGCCGATCTTGTCCATCACGCCATCGCAGGCATCGATGCAGAGCGCGCAGGTGATGCAGGCCATCTGCTGGCCCTCGCGGATGTCGATGCCCATGGGACAGACCGCCACGCAGGCATTGCAATCGACGCAATCGCCGACCGGTTGCCCGGTGGCGGCGGCTTTCTTGGCATGCCGGCTGCGCGGCTCGCCGCGCCAGTCGTTATAGGTTACGACCAGCGAGCTCTCGTCGAGCATGGCGGCCTGGATACGCGGCCAGGGGCACATGTAGATGCAGACCTGTTCGCGCAGCAGCCCGCCGAGCACGTAGGTAGTGGCCGTCAGGAACGCGACGGTCGAGTAGGCGACCATCGCCGCATGGCCTGTGACGAAATCGAAGGCGAGCGAAGGCGCGTCGGCAAAATAGAAGATCCAGGCGCCGCCCGTCGCGACCGCGATCGCCAGCCAGACTGCATGTTTGGCAACCCGTTTCCAGAGCTTGTCGAAGCTCCAGGGCGCGGCATCGAGCTTGATGCGGGCATTTCGGTCGCCCTCGATGAAGCGTTCGACGACCAGGAAAAGATCGACCCAGACCGTCTGCGGACAGGCATAACCGCACCAAGCGCGACCGACGGCCGAAGTTACCAGGAAAAGGCCAAAGCCCGCCATGACCAACAGCCCGGCGACGTAGAAGAATTCCTGCGGCCATATCTCGATGAAGAAGAAATAGAATCGACGGCTTGCAAGATCGACGAGGACCGCCTGGTCGGGCGCGAAGGGACCACGATCCCAGCGGATCCAAGGGGTCAGGTAGTAGATGCCGAGGGTGATCAGCATCACCAGCCATTTGAAGCGCCGGAAACGCCCTTCCGCACGCTTGGGAAAGATCTTCTTGCGTTTCTCGTAAAGCGGTTTGTTCGGCTGGCCCGGCGAATGCACGGGCCGGACATCGATCCGCTCGACGGACGATCCATTCTGCTGCAGGTGGGAGGCTGTGTAGAGATTCATTGGCCAATCCTTTGTGGCCATATTCTCGCATCGGGGCGGGCAATCTTCCTTGACCAAAGTCAACCGGGCGAGGACAGCAAGCCGCGACGTTCTGGCGGGGACCTGCAAAATGCACTATTCTTCTCCGCAACCGGGAGAAGACCATGGGCCTGCACAAGCTGGAAATCGAAGTGGATGACGAGATGCTGTCGCGGATTGATGCCGCCGCCGCTCGTATCAATCGTTCACGTGCAGAGGTCGTCGTCGATAAGTTGAAGGATCTTCCCCAGCCTTCGTCGATGCGCCGGATCGGCCGGAGATAGAGAGACGGCTGGCTTTCCTCCGCGAAATGTCCGCGCGAATCGATGCGCTAGGGCGTCCTGGCCGATCCGCGGAAGAGATCGATCGCCAAATCCGCGAATTCCGCGAAGATCGTCAATATGACCGGTAAGGTCTATGTCGACAGCAATGTCCTGATCTACTACGTCGATGGCTCACCCGGGTTCAAATCCCTGGCTGAAAACGCCGTATGGCCTTCATCGGAAGTGAATGGAGGTTATTTTCCAGCGAGATCACGTTGGGTGAATGCCTCCGCAGGGTACCTCGCGATGCCCCGGATGTCTCGGCTGTTTTCCTTGCCATTTTGAGCAACGCCGATTTTATATCGCTCGAGCCCGTCAGTCTTGCTCTCATCAAGCGCGCCGCCGCCCTTGGCGCCGAGCTCAACATCAAACTCATCGACGCAATCCACGTCGCAACCGCCGAAGCTTTGCAATGCGACGTCTTCCTGACGAACGACCGGGGCATTAGCGCCCCGGCCGGTATCGAACTGCGGTATCTTTCGACCGGGACGTGATCACTCCCCGCCGCCCAGCGAGTGGATGTAGACGGCGAGCTGCTTGACGGCCACATCGCCGAGGCGGCCTTGCCAAGCGGGCATGACGCCGTGTTTCGGAGAGCGGATCTGGGTCGCGATCTCCGCTTCCCCATGAACCTTCAGCCAGATGGCGTCGGCAAGGCTCGGCGCGCCGAGGTCGCGGTTGCCTTCGGCCTTTTCGCCATGGCAGGAGACGCAGTTATCCGCGAAGAGCTGTTTTCCGGGCCCTACCATCGACGGATCGCGCGGGCTTCCGGTGAGGCTCACCACATAGGCCGCCACCTGGCGCACCTCATCCGGCTTCAGCATTTCCGTGAAGGCCGGCATTTCGGAGATGCGGGTTTCCCCGTCGGCGGGATCGCGGATACCGTGGGCGATCGTCTGATAGAGAGCGTTGATATCGCCGCCCCAAAGCCAGTCGTCGTCGTTGAGATTGGGATAACCCCGTCCGCCGGCCGCACCGGTGCCGTGGCACGGAGTGCAGTTGACGCGGAAGGCCGCGGCGCCGCCCGCGGTCGCGAACTGGTTGAGCTGCGGATCCGCGACGATCTCCTGCAGCGACGACGTCGAGATTTTTCGAGGATGCCGCCCTGGGCGAGCTTGGCGCTATCGAGATCGGCCGCAAACTCGGCACGGCTCGAATAGCCGAGCAGGCCTTTCGTGGCATCGGTCAGAAGGGGATGGACGGGTAGGCGATCGCATAACCGATCGCCCACAGGATACAGGCGTAGAACGACCAGAGCCACCAGCGCGGCAGCGGGTTGTTGAGTTCGCGGATGCCGTCCCACTCGTGGCCGGTGGTCTCGATGCCGCTCATTTCGTCGATATGTTTTTCCGCCATGTTCAATCCTCCTTCAGAGGGATCCGCGCGGCCTCGTCTGCTGAGGCTTTCGCGCCGGGGCGCAAGGTGAAGACGAGAACGCCGAGGAAGAACAGGGTCATGGCAAGCAGACCCCAACTATCGGCGAAGTGGCGCATGGCCGTGTAGAATTCCATGAGCTTGTCCCCTCAACGGTAACCGGCGGCATCGTCATAGGTCGAGAAATCGACCAGCGTGCCGAGCATTTGCAGATAGGCGACCAGCGCATCCATCTCGGTGAGGCTCTGGGCATTGCCGTCGAAATCGCCGACCTTGGCCTTGGGATAGCGGGCAAGCAGTCCGGACGTGTCGGCATTCGGGTCGGCCTGGGCCGAAAGATCCGCCTTGGCGCTCGCTATCATCTCGTCCGAATAGGGGACGCCGACGGCGCGGTTCGCCTTCAGCTCCATGGAAACGTCGGCGATCTTGAGCGGCGTCTCCTTGAGGAACGAATAGCTCGGCATCACCGATTCCGGCACGACGTCGCGCGGTTCGGTCAGGTGCTGGACGTGCCATTCGTTGGAATAGCGGTCGCCGACGCGGGCGAGATCCGGGCCCGTGCGCTTCGACCCCCACTGGAAGGGGTGGTCGTACATGGACTCGGCTGCCAGACTGTAGTGACCGTAGCGTTCCACCTCGTCGCGGAAGGGCCGGATCATCTGGCTGTGGCAGACATAGCAGCCTTCGCGGATGTAGATGTCGCGCCCGGCAAGCTCGAGCGGAGAGTAGGGCCGCATGCCTTCCACCTTCTCGATCGTGTTCTCGAGATAGAAGAGCGGTGCGATTTCCACGATGCCGCCGATCGAGACGACGAGCAGCGATCCGACCAGAAGAAGCGTCGCATTGCGTTCGATGAAGTGATGTTTGTCGAGAATGGACATGGATGTCCCTCCTTATTCGGCCGGCTGGAGAGCGGCGGGGAAGCACCGCCTCGCGCCCGCTCCTGCCGCTGGTAACCGAGGATGGTCATTGTGACGTTGAAGGCCATGATGAGCCCGCCGGCGAGGTACATGGCGCCGCCCACCGCACGCAGCAGATAGTAGGGGAACATGGCCGCGACGGTTTCCGCGAAGGAATAGACGAGGAAGCCCTGGCTATCGTATTCGCGCCACATCAGGCCCTGCTGCACGCCGGCGACCCACATCACGGCGGCGTAGACGACGATGCCGAGGGTAGCGAGCCAGAAGTGCCAGTTGACCAGGTCGAGGCTGTAGAGGCGCTCGCGGTTCCAGAGCTTGGGCGTCATGTAGTAGACGGCGCCGAAGGTGATCATGCCGACCCAGCCGAGCGCACCGGAATGCACGTGGCCGATCGTCCAGTCCGTATAGTGGCTGAGCGAATTGACGGCCTTGATCGACATCATCGGACCTTCGAAGGTCGACATGCCATAGAAGGCGATGGCGATGATCATCATGCGAACGATCGGATCTGTGCGGATCTTGTCCCAGGCGCCCGAAAGCGTCATCAGGCCGTTGATCATGCCGCCCCAGGAGGGCATCCAGAGCATGATCGAGAAGACCATGCCGAGCGTCTGGGCCCAGTCGGGCAGCGCCGTGTAATGCAGGTGGTGCGGGCCGGCCCAGATATAGAGGAAGATCAGCGCCCAGAAGTGGATGATCGACAGGCGGTAGGAATAGACCGGGCGATTGACCTGCTTCGGCACGAAATAATACATCATGCCCAGGAAGCCCGCGGTCAGGAAGAAACCGACCGCGTTATGGCCATACCACCACTGGGTCAGCGCATCCTGCACGCCCGAGAAGGCCGAATAGCTCTTCACGCCGAGGAAAGACACGGGAACCGCCAGGTTGTTCACCACATGCAGCATCGCGATCGTCACGATGAAGGCGAGATAGAACCAGTTGGCGACGTAGATATGCGGTTCCTTGCGGATCAGGAGCGTGCCGAGGAAGACGGCAAGATAGGCGACCCAGACGACCGTCAGGAAGAGGTCCACATACCATTCCGGTTCGGCATATTCGCGCCCCTGCGTGATGCCGAGCAGATAGCCGGTTGCCGCCATGACGATGAAGAGCTGGTATCCCCAGAAGACGTACCAGGCGAGATTGCCGCCGAAAAGGCGCGCCCGACAGGTGCGCTGGACCACATAAAAGGACGTGGCGATCAGCGCGTTGCCACCGAACGCGAAGACGACACCCGAAGTGTGCAACGGCCGCAAGCGGCCAAAATTGAACCAGGGTTCGATGTTCAGGTCCGGGAAGGCAAGCTGGAGGGCGATGACGACGCCGACCAGGAAACCGACGACGCCCCAGAAGACCGTGGCGATGGTGCCGTATTTGACCACCTCGTCGAAATATTCGGACCTAGGCGGCGGGCTCCCTGCCGTGGTTTGCGGCGCGAAGGAAATCCTGCGCAGCAAAACGGCCGTGCTGAGCAACAGCACGAAGAACAGGACCCACATATGGGCTGCGAACAGGCTGTCATGGGTATAGGCGGCCGCGAGCAACACCAGGAAGGTGCCGATCGCCAGCCAGATTGTTTCTGAGACGTAATTCATGGTCTTTGGCCTCACAGCGCAAATACGCTGCCGGTTGAAGGATTGTGACCATGATGTGCTGACACACGGACCGCTTCGGGGTTTGACTTGTGTCAACGCCCCCGGCAAACGGCTTCGTGCTTCTGTTATTCCGGGCTCAATCTTCCGGATCGAGGATGCAGCATTGTTCCGGCAGCGGGGTAAGGGCGGCCCGTGCGCCAGCCTCCAGCGGATCCGAAAGCAGGCCGTTGGCGGTGATTTCACCCGCCGCCGTCGCGCATTTGTACTGATAGGCGCGGCCGAGATAGGTGCGCGTCCCGAGCACCGCCGGGATGCCCTCTCCCTCGCGGCGGACCGCAAGCCCGTCTGCGCGGCAGGCCAGAATGAAATCGTCCTTGATCGGGCCGAACAGATCCTGGGAAAGATGCAGCCGCGTGCCGCCGGCAGCTTCAGCAGTAACGATTGCCGCCTGGCGGTCGATGACCTTCATGCGGATCAAGTTCTCGAAACCGACGAAACGGGCGACGAAAGCGCTGGCCGGCTTCTGGTAGAGTACTTCCGGCGTATCGAGCTGCAGGATGCGGCCGGCATTCATGATGGCGACGCGATCGGAGATCGAAAACGCCTCTTCCTGGTCGTGGGTGACGTAGAGCGACGTGGTGCCGTTGGCGCGCTGGAGCTGGCGGATCTCGACGCGCATGTCGATCCTGAGCTTCGCATCGAGATTAGAGAGCGGCTCGTCGAACATCAGCAGCGGCGGCTCGATGACGAGGGCCCGGGCGAGCGCGACGCGCTGTTTCTGACCGCCGGACAGAGCGGCCGGCAGGCGGTCGGCAAGCGGCGCAAGGCCGACGCGTTCCAGCATCGCCATCGCCCGCTTCGCCCGGTCGGGCTTCGCCAAGCCACGCTGCTTCAGGCCGAAGGCGACGTTCTCCAGCACGGTCAGGTGCGGGAAAAGAGCGTAGTTCTGGAACACGAGGCCGATATCACGGGCATGGGCGGGCAGCGTCGTCAGATCGCGGTCGCCAAGCCGGATCCGACCGCTGGTCGGCTGCAGGAAACCGGCCACCAGACGCAGCGTCGTCGTCTTGCCGCAACCGCTGGAGCCGAGCAGCGACACGAGTTCACCGGCCGCGACGGAGATCGACAGGTCTTTCAGGACCTGGGTGGTTCCGTAATGGGCGACAAGGTTTTCGATGGTGAGAGATACGGTCACGGGAACCTACTTGGTCAGGAATGTAAGGCCGAGCGTCGCTTCGACGATCGCCATGACGCCGACGGTCACCAGCATCAGAAGCACGGACACGGAAGCGATCGTCGGGTCGAAGAACTGCTCCATATGCGCGAGAATCTGGATCGGCAGCGTCGAAATGCCGGGGCCGGTCAGGAAGACCGACACCGATACGTCGTTGATGGAGGTGATGAAGGCCAGGATGAAGGCGGCGATGACGCCGGCGCGGATGTTCGGCAGCACCACAGTCATGAAAGTCTTGAGCGGCGGGCAGCCGAGGCTCCGTGCCGCTTCCTCGATCGAGAAGTCGAAGGAGGCAAGGCTCGCGCCGACGACGCGCACCGAATAGGGCAGGATCAGCAGCGCATGGCCGACGACGAGGCTGATGAAGACCGGCAGGCCGAGACCTATCGTAATCGACTTCAGGAGCGCGAAACCGAAGACGATTTCCGGCACCAGTATCGGCAGCACGAACAGCGTCGAGAGCCAGCGCGGCAGCTCCATCCGATAGCGGTTCAGCGCATAGGCCGCCGGAATGCCGATCAGCAGCGACAGGCCGGTGCCGAGAAGGGCGACCTGCAGGCTGGTGATCGCGGTGCGGCGGAAAGCTTCAATCTGGAAGATGTTGGCGAACCAGCGCAGCGTCAACCCCTGCGGCGGGAAGGTCAGGAAGGTCGTGTCGCTGAGGGCCGAGCCGACGATGATTACCAGCGGCGCGAGCAGGAAGAAGAAGACGAGGATGGCGAAAGCGCCAAGCAGGGGTGAACGCGCATCGCCATCATACCGCCATGGGGTTGAGACGGCGTGCCATGCGGCTCATGATGAGCACGACGCCGATGGTTATGACCACCATGATCGCGGCGATCGTCGATGCGCCGACCCAATCGAAGGTCACCATGGCGCGCTGGTAGAGGAACGTGCCCATCATCATCTGCTTTTCGCCGCCGAGAAGCTGGGGTGTCGCATAGGAGGTGAAGCTGCCGGTAAAGACCAGTACCGCGCCAACGATAAGGCCGGGGGCTGCGAGCGGCAGGATGACCTGAAGGAAGGTCGGGATCGGCCGGGCGCCGAGCGAGGCGGCCGCCTCGATAAGGTCGCGCGGGATTCCCTCAAGCACGCCGACCAATGTCAGGATCATCAGCGGTACGAACAGATAGACCATCGCGACGATGACCGAGCCTTGCGTGTAGAGCATCGACAGCGGCTCGCCGATCAGCCCGACCGACATCAGGACATTGTTGATGATGCCATTCTTGCCGAGGATGATCAGCCAGGCGAAGGAACGGACGACGACCCCGGTCAGCAGCGGAAACACCGCGGCGATGATCATGATGCTCTTCAGGCGTCCCGGCATCTGGGCGATGACGTAAGCCGTGATGAAGCCAACCACGAGAGCGATCGCCGTGGTGATCAGGGCGATCTGGAGGGTGCGGTAGAGGACCGCCATGCGGAAGCCGCTCTTGAAAAACGCCGCATAGGTGGAAAACGGCCCGCCCGCCTCGCCGAATGTGGTGGCGATCGTCAAGAGGACGGGGATCACCAGAAGCACGACGACGGCGATCGTCGCCGGCATCGTCAAACTCCATCTGGCAAGCTTGTTCATCTGGTATTCTTTCAAAGCAGGAGCGCCGCGTTGATAGCGGCGCTCCATTTTCAATTCAACCATACCGCCCGTGCAGGCGGCACTAAATTACTTGCCGAAAACCTCGTTCCAGCGATCGACCCAATCGGTCTTGGCGGCGTTCATCTTGGCATAATCGACGCGGCTGAGGCTCGCAACCTGATCGGCACCGTAGGTCCAGATCTTCGCCTGGTCCGGGGTGAGCACGACCTTGGTGGAGATCGGCGCATCGACGCCCTGCTCGGCTTCCTTCTGCTGAACGTCCTTCGACAGGATGAAGTTGATGAACTGGTGGGCAAGTTCGATGTTTGTCGAACCCTTCGGGATGTTGACGGTGTTCAATGTGGCGATGTCGCCGTCCTTGAGCTTCGCCCAGGTCATGGTCTTGACCGCGGCCTGCATCGAGGCGAGCGTGAAGTCCTGGCCGATCGCGACGCGCACTTCGCCGGTCGAGATCAGGTTCACCAGTTCGGAGCCCGTATTGTAGTTCTTGACGACGTTCGGCTTCAGGGCCTCGATTGCCTTGAAGGCGCCGTCGGTATTGGCATAGGGATCGACGCCGGCATGTTTGCCCGCTTCGGTCACGACCATCGGGCCGGCCGTGGTGGTGATGCCCGGAAGCGAGACCGAGCTCTTCAGGTCCGGACGCCACAGATCGGCCCACGAGGTGATCGGCGGATTGACCTTGGCCGAGTCATACACGAGGCCGATGCGGCCGATCGTGTAGGCCGGGCCGTATTTGCCCTGCGGCGCACGGCCGAGTTCGTAGATTTCCGAAAGGTTCGGGATCTTCGCCGGATCGACCGGCTGGAACAGGCCCTGCTCGATGCCGAGCTGCGAGAAGCTGTCGGTGAGGTAAATGACATCGACGCCCTTGCCGTCGCGCAGCTTCAGCTTGTTGAGGCGGTCGGCATTGTTGCCGGTTTCGAATACGATGTCGCAGCCGCAGATCTTCTTGAACGGGTCGATGATGTTGGAGGTCATCTTCTCGCCGTTGTAACCCCACCAGGAAATGGTGAGCGTCTTCGACTGGGCGCTTGCCGTTGCTGCGCCGCCGAGCGTCGCCAGGAGAGCAAGGGTTGCCAATTGGGTGAAACGAGTGGCCTTCATGAGGCGTGTCCTTTTGCGAAAACGGCGTTGATGCTCCCCTGGGGCACCCCGGGAATTAGGGGCGATACTATTTTTTGAACGGCCCGGCCGCAAGCTCAATTATTAGGCATACACACCCAAAAGAGCGGTTTTCTTTAGGCTTGAAATACTTCCTACTTCAGGTTGATTTTGAGACGCCGAATGCGCCGAATGCACGGTTTGCGATGGTTTACACGCCCGCGCATCGTCTCTAGGGTCCGGCGATCAGAACACGACAGGCATGCTCCCCAATGACAATTTCCGCCCCCTCCCCGACGACCTGCTGATCAACGCGGCCGACGAAATCCGCATCCGCCAGGATCTGGTGCTGACGGCGCTCGGCAAACGGCCGGCGGACCGGCTGTTGAGGGTTGGCAGGTTGCTCGACGTCCATAGCAGGACCTGGCTCGACGACCAGGAGATCGTCATCAAGGGACGGCGGATCGCCTATGTCGGCCCGGCCGGCAGCTATGCGGGCGAGGTGGCGGAGCGTTGCCACGAGCCGGACCTCTTTGCCGTTCCCGGTTTTGGCGAGGCGCACAAACATATCGAAAGCTCGCATCTGACGCCGGAATGGGAAGCGGCCCTCGTCATGCCGCACGGGGTAACCTGGACCTGCGAAGCGAGCCACGAATTCTCGAACGTCAACGGCGCCCGCAATCTGGAATTCTGGCTCGAAGCCCGCCGCCGCGGCTCGCCGATGAAGATCTTTCCGCTCCCAGGCTCCGCTGTGCCACCAACCGCCTATGAATGGGGAGGCGGCTATTTCGGTCATGACGAGCAGAAGCAGTTCATGAGCGAAAGCCTGATGGTCGCCGGCCTCGACGAGGTGATGGACTGGCCGTCGATCTCGGATCCCTCCAACCCATCCTACGACCGGCTATGGGGCATGATCGGCGCCACGTTTGAACAGCGCGGCGTGGTCGAGGGCCATGGCGCGGGCCTTCGCGATCTACCGTCGATCAATGCGTTCGCTGCAGCCGGCCTCGCCTCCGATCACGAAGGCTGGTTCCTCGAGGAGGTCTGGCAGAAGCTGCAGCACGGGCTGTTCATCGAGCTTCGGCCACATTCGCTGCCGGAGGTGATCAAAGGCCTCATCGAGAAGAACCTCACCGACTGGTCGCAGGTGGCTTTCGTCACCGACGATCGCAGCGCCTCCGATACGCTGAAGATGGGCGCGACGGACTACAACGTTCGCCTTGCGATCGAGAACGGGCTGGCGCCGGAAATCGCCATCCAGTGCGTGACGCTCAATCCGGCGCGGCATATGCGGCTGACGCCGTGGGTCGGGTCGATCGCGCCCGGCCGTTTCGCGGATATCGTGCTGCTGGACGACGTCGAAAAGCTGTCGATCGCCAAGGTCTGGGCGGATGGCGGACCGGTGTCGCAAGGCAAGACGTTTACCGGCGCCCGGCCGGCAATCGACTGGCCGGAATGGGCGACGAAAACGGTGAAGATCGACCGGCGGGTGACGGACGCCGATTTCCGCATCGAGGCACCGGCGGATCGCGGCACAGCGAATGCCGCACTGCTGCGGCCCTTCCACTGGTCGGACGATTTCATCACCATGGAACTGCCGGTCAAGGACGGCTCCGTGCAACGCGACCATGACCGCAACGTCACGAAATTCTCGATCGTCGATCGGTTCTCCGGCGAAGCGAAAGTGTCAAAAATGTTCTGGCTCGGCACCGGGCCGCGTACGCCGGATACGGCGCTCGGTTCGACGCTCGGGCATGACAAGCACAATATCTGGGTGGTTGGGTCATCGGACGAAGCCATGGCGATGGTCGCCAATGCACTCGCCGAACAGCAGGGCGGCTGGGTTCTGGTGTCCGGGGGCAAGGTGATTGCGCGGGTGCTTTACGAAGTCGGTGGGCTAATGACGGCGCGCTCGGCCGAAGAACTCGATGCGGAAATGCAGGCGCTCTACAAGGCCGGCGAGACCATCGACTGGATGTACGAGCCGACCTTTTCGCCGCGCTGGTGGCCGGGTTTCCCGGAAAGGCTGTCGTTTGCGACACTGACCTGCTCGCCCTGGCGCTGGGTGCTGGTGGCGCCGTCGGAACGGGCGCCGGAAGGGTTCGTCAACGTGCTGACCGGCGAAACGCATCCGGTCGTGTGGTGACGGCCGCTCTCTTCAGCGTGACTTGAAGAGAACCGGTTGATTTGCCAAAACGCAGGGATCGATTTCCGGCGCACTTCTCCCATCTCGGCGCCGCCGATCGCGCAAAGGAACCCATCATGGCCCAGCCTGCTCTCTTCACCCCGATCCGCGTCCGCAATCTCGAACTCTCGAACCGTATCGTCATCGCACCCATGTGCCAGTATTCGGCCGAGGATGGCTGCATGACCGACTGGCACCTCATCCATCTCGGCCAGGCTCGCCCTTTCGGGTGCCGCGCTGCTGACGATCGAGGCGACCGGGGTGACGCCGGAAGGCCGCATCACCTACGCGGATGTCGGGCTTTACGACGACGCGACCGAGAAGGCGATGGCGCGCACGCTCGACGGCATCCGAAAATGGTCGGACATGCCGATCTCGGTGCAGCTCGCGCATGCCGGCCGCAAGGCCTCGACCGACAAGCCCTGGTTCGGCGGAGGCCAGATCGCTCCGGATCATCCGAACGGCTGGCAGACAGAGTCGGCCTCAGCGATCCCGTTCAATCCGAAATATGTTCCGCCGACAGCGCTCAGCAAGGATGACCTGAAAAAGGTTCGTGACGCCTTTGCAGCTTCCGCTGTCAGAGCGGCACGGATTGGCCTCGATGCGATCCAGATCCATGCGGCGCATGGGTATCTACTGCACCAGTTTCTGTCGCCGCTCTCCAACCAGCGCACAGATGAATATGGCGGGTCACTGGAAAACCGCATGCGTTTTCCGCTCGAAGTCTTCGATGCCGTGCGCCAGGCTTTCCCGTCCGACAGGGCCGTAACCGTGCGCGTCTCGGCAACCGACTGGGTCGAAGGCGGCCTCGACATCGGCCAGACCGTCGCTTTCGCCCAGATGCTGGACGAGAAAGGCTGCGACGCGATCCACGTCTCAAGCGGCGGCCTGCATATCGAGCAGAAGATCCCGCTCGGCCCGAACTATCAGGTGCCGCTGGCGCGCGCCGTCAAGGCCGCGGTGAAGATGCCGGTCGTGGCGGTCGGCCTGATCACCGAACCGACCCAGGCGGAAGCGATCGTTTCGACCGGCGATGCGGATATCGTCGCGATCGCGCGCGCCGTGCTCTACGACCCGCGCTGGCCCTGGCATGCCGCAGCGGAACTCGGCGCCCAGGTGAAGCCGGCACCGCAATATCTGCGCTGCCAGCCATCGCAGTTCAGGAACCTGTTCACGTCCTGAGAAGGTTCAGGCCTCTTCGTAAATCGCGTCGGCCGGCGCCGCGAGCAGCCGGTCGGCCATTTCCTGCTTGAGATAGGTCAGGCGCTCTTCCTCTTCCGCCGTGCGGCCCTGTTTCTGGCCGAGCCGGATGAATTCTTCCCGCACATGGCCGTCCTGCAGCTGGAGCGTCACCGTCCTGCCGCGATAGGTGAGTTCGAAGACGTAGCGCTGCAGGATGTCGCCGCGTTCAGGCTTGTCAAGCGCGGGATCGACCGTATAGCGGCCTTCGGTCAGCCCGCGCGTCACCATTTCGAAGGCGTCGCGGCCGCCCGGACCGCGGAATGCGGTACGGATGACGATTTCGCGGCGCTCCGGCGGGCCGTCGGGGCTCAAGAGCGGCATGGCGCGCTGCATCACCTTGAAGGCATGCGCGACGCCGCCCGGAAAGCCGAAGCCGTGGAAATGCATCAGGTCGGCAAAGGTGTAGGAAAGCGGCTTGCCGTCTTCGAGAACGTCAATCGTATCGGTCATTTGGTCTGTGCTCCGTCCAGCTCTTGGCGCATCCAGGGCAGGAAACCGTCCAGGAAACGCGTCGTTGCCGGCATGAAATGGGATCCGTGGTGGAAGCACGGATCGAGGCTGGTGATGATCATGCGGCCGGGCGTCGTCACCTCGTCCACATAGAGAATGGGTTTTCCCTCGCCGTTGACAGCCAGCACGTCCGCACCATCAGGCGGATCGAACCAGCCGTGCAAGTGCCAGGTGAGATCATCCTGGGCGAGATGCTGGAAGAGCGGATGGCCGGGAGAGG
The DNA here is from genome assembly GCA_045291535.1 of Neorhizobium sp. EC2-8. Taxonomy (GTDB): domain Bacteria; phylum Pseudomonadota; class Alphaproteobacteria; order Rhizobiales; family Rhizobiaceae; genus Neorhizobium. The sequence continues at coordinate 3,094,909 of CP147996.1, forward strand.
CGATACGGACGCCGAGATCGGCGCCGGGCGTCAGCCACCACCACCAGTTCGTCGGCTGGGGCGTGAACGTGATGCCGGGCAGGAAAACGTCCCAGTTCGTCTCGCCGGTGGCGACGATCGTGCCGCCCTGGTCGAGATAGGCACGCAGCTGGGCGGCATGCGGCTGCAGCCGATCCGCCGGCGTGCGGCACGGAATGAAGACGACGGCGTGCTCGGAGAGATCCACGGAGGGAAGGTCTTCCGGCCGCACGAGCGTGTCGAAGTGATGAGCGTAACGCGGCGCTTCCAGCGTTTCGATATGGTAATAGGCGCCGGGATGGATCGCGAGGATGCTCATCAGTTCAGCTCTCCTGAAAGCCAGGCGACGGCGCGGCTCGCCAAATGCATCTTGATGTTAGGATCGTCGCCGCAACCCCAGAATTCGTTGCCGGCATGGCTGAGGAACTCGCCGCCCTGCGGCCGGGCCCAAATCCAATCGACGGGGGTTTCAGCAGGCCCAAGCGCGTTGATGACAACAGCGCCCTCTGGCGGCGGATTGGCGCCACGGCCGTAGAAGCCGGCAACGCCGTGATTGGTTTCCAGCATCTTCTGGTCGATACCGGCGAAGATCGGGTGGTCGTGAAGTCGGGCCTGCACGAAATCCGCACGCTTCGGATTGGGGATCGGCCGGTAGATGCCGAGTTCGGCCAAGATCGGGCGGAGAATATGGCCGTGATAGATCCAGCGGCCGCCGCGATCGAGGAACGCGGTAACATCGGTTGAGAACCGCTGGAAGCCGATCTGGTCGAGATGGGTGGTGGTGATCAACCCGCGCGCCGTCGCGAAATCCTCGCTGGTCAGTTCCATCTCGCGCACGACCCTCATGAGGCCGGAGGCGATGGCATCCGCAAACGCGGGCGTCGTCATGGAAAACGCCTCCTGATAATGCGACTGGATCATCAGGATGGTCATGCGGCACGGATTCCTGCAAACGCGGGCAAGACTGCCCGATGGGTTTCGCCGGAGGGTCCGGCGAGTTCGACGACGCGCATCGGCACGCCATAGAGGTTTTCCAGATGTTCGGGCGTGATCGTCTCGGCAACCGGCCCGAACAATGGCTGACCGCCCGGCACCATCAGCAACGCATCGTCGGCGGACGACAGCGCGTGGTTCGGGTCATGGGTGGTGAAGACGATTGCCTTGTCGCGCGGCTGGCGCAGCGTGTTGAGCAGCGTCAGCAGGCGTTCCTGATTGTGCAGGTCGAGCGCGGCAGCCGGCTCGTCGAGCACCAGCACCTCAGAACCGGTGGCAATCGCGCGGGCGAGCAGCACGAGCGGCGCTCGCCGCCGGACAAGCGATCGAAATAATGATCGGCGAAACGGGCGGCACCGGCCCGCTCCAGCGCCGAGTGCGCGACCTTGAAATCCTCAGGACCAGGCTGGCCGAAGATGCCGAGATGGGCGGCACGGCCCATGACGGCAACGTCGAGCGCGCGGTAACGCTGGTTGCTGGTGCCGGTCTGCGGTACATAGCCCACGATATCAGGCGCGATCCTGCGGCCGGCATCGAGCGGCTGGAAACCGAGCATGGCCTTCAGCGTCGTCGTCTTGCCGCGGCCGTTCGGTCCGAGGATGGCGAGTGTGCGGCCGACGGGAACCGAGAAGCTCAAGCCCTCGATGATGGTGCGCGATCCGAAGCGGACGGTGGCATCTTCGAGGCCGATCATGAGCCGTTCCTTTCGCGATAGTGATTGCGCAGCAGCATCGCGAAGATCGGCGCGCCGACCAGGGCGGTGATGACGCCGAGCGGGATCTCGGCGGCTGTCGCGGTGCGGGCGAGCGTATCGATGATCACCATGAAACCGGCGCCGAGCACGACCGAGGCCGGCAGCAGCGCCCGGTGGTCGTGGCCGACCAGCAGGCGGGAGGCATGCGGAATGACGATGCCGATCCAGCCGATAATGCCGGAGACGGCCACCTGGCTGCCGACGATGACGGCGATCAGCCCGAAGACCATCCAGCGTTCGCGGTTGGTCTTGGCGCCGAGGCTCTGGGCCTCCGACTCGTCCAGCGACAGGATGTTGAGGCGGAAGCGCAGCATCCAGAGAAGTGCCCCGCCGATGATGAGGCCGGGCGCGGCGATCAGCGTACGCTCCCAGGTCGCGGTCGCGAAGGATCCCATCAGCCAGTAGACGATGGCCGGAAGCGAGGTGTTCGGGTCGGCGACGAATTGCAGCAGCGAGACGACGGCCGAGAACATCGAGCTGACCACGAGGCCGGAGAGGATCACGGTGATCGTTTCGCTACGGCCGTTGATGCGCGAGATCAGGCCAACGAGGATCACCGCTGCCATGCCGGAGATGAACACCATGGAGATCAGCGGGAAACCCCAGACGCCGAGCATGATCCCGAGCGCGCCGCCAAAGGCTGCGCCTTGCGAGATGCCGAGGATATCTGGCGAGACGAGCGGGTTGCGGAAAACACCTTGCAGAGCTGCACCCGACAGAGCGAGCCCGGCACCGGCGAGCGCTGCGAGTACCACGCGCGGCGCCCGGACCAGAAGGACGATGCGCTCGTCGATCGTGGTGAGCTCCCGCCACGGGTCTGTGGCGCCGAGCCAGATCAGCTCCAGCGCACGGGTTGCCGGGACAGAAAAACGGCCGACGCAGAGACTGACCACGAAAGCGACCGCAAACAGCGCCAGCAGCGCCGTGAAAACAACGGCCTGCCGTGCCAGGTGCGCGCGGCGGACCATCGGAACCGTCTCGTCTTCAGTCAGCGCCGCCATGACCTACTTCGCCTTGAACTGAGCGTAGTTGGCCGAGCCGCTCTGTTCCTTCATCCACAGGATGCCGTCGATATCGGCATCGGTGATGTCGTAGTTGTAGAGCGTCTTGTAGGCGGTCTTCATCTCGGCGCGCAGATCGTATTTGAAGACGTCCGGCTGGGTGATATTGGCCGTCCACATCCAGGCCAACGGCGATTCCTGGTTCGGCGGATCCCAACGGTAGCCGCCGAGCGGCATCTTGTAGACACGCCTGTTCCTGGCCGCCTTGGTCAGCGACAGGATCGGGTCGCTATAGACCCAATCGACATCGAGCCTGGCTTCGAAGGCGTTGAGGAAGATGATTTCCGGATCCCACTGAGCGATCTGCTCCTTGTTGATCGTCACGGTGCCGTTGAGTTCGGCCGAGGCGTTCTTACCGCCCACGAGTTCCATGTACCAGGCATTGTAGCTGCCCTTGGTTCCCGTCGTGGCGATGTCGGTCAGTGCGCGGGCGATATAAAGCGTGGTCGGCTTCTTGTCTTCCGGGATCGTCTTGGCCTTGGCTTCGATGTCCTTCTGAACCCGGTCGCGCCACTCGACGAGTTCCTTGATGCGCTCGGGCTTGCCGATCGCCCTGGAGGTCATCGTCATGTAGTCGCGGGTCAGCTGCTCGGTGCCGTAGAGGATCAGCATGGCGTTGAGGCCGGCATTGGTGATCGGCGCGACGATATCGTTGCCGCGGCCGCCCCACTGGATGACGAGGTCGGGGTTGGTTGCCGTCAGCGCCTCGATGTTCGGCACGAAATTCGGGGCGGTCACATCGGACGGGATGTCCTTGGTTTCCGGAAAGATTTTGCTCAGGATGCCTTCGAGCACGGCACTTTTGGCGGTCGGGTTCATGCCGACCAGCTTCTTCGTGCCGCCGTCCAGCGCGATCACCGTGGAGGCCATCGGGATGACGATCGAGACGATCCGCTCGGCGGCCTTGGCAAGCTTCACCTCGCGGTTTTCCTGGTCCTTGAAGACAATTTCCTCTGCCACGGCACCATGCGCCAGCAGGCCGGAAAGTGCAGCGGCCAGAAGGCTGCGTGAAGCGAAACGAGTGAGCGGAACCATAATCTATCCCCTGCCGGTAACGTCGTCGGGGAGCATTCCTAATGCGGGCGGTTATTCTTGTCTACAAATCTCCACTTTTAAAAAGCTTTTTCAGCCAACCTGATACAACTAGATCGAATGCCATCATTATCAGCGGCCCGTCGGCGCATTCCCTCTCGCAAAGCAGCGGGTGGGTCGCTATGGAACATTGGTGTCGATCGATTTCATCAAGGATTTTCATGCCGACCATTTATCTCGCCGGCCCCGAAGTATTTCTCCCCGATGCCCAGACAGTGATGGGCGAGAAACGCCGGCTGGCCCGCAGCTTCGGTTTCGAGCCGACCGGCCCCGGCAGCGACGAGAACCAGGCCCCCGTCGGAAAGCTGACGGCAGCGGCGATCTACCAGCGCAACGACGATGCCATGCGCCGCGCGGATGTCTGCCTCGCCAATATCACGCCGTTTCGCGGCATCAGCGCCGATCCCGGCACCGTCTACGAAATCGGCTTCATGATCGCGCTCGGCAAGCGGGTCTGGGCCTATACCAACCATCCCGACGACTACGGCACGCGGGTGCGCTCCATCTGGTATGCTGGGCTCGAGATCGACGAAAGCAGCGGCCGTCCCCGCGGTCCCGACGGGCTGTCGATCGAGAACCATGGCAAATCGGACAATCTGATGATCGACGTCGGCATCGAAGCGGGCGGCGGGCGGGTCATCAGGGCTCCCGCACTGCCGGCCGATCCGGAGCGGGATCTTGCCGCCTATACCGAGGCGTTGCGGCACCTGCGCGGTTAAATCAGCGACAGGGCATCCTTGAGACCGAGGCCCTGTTTCACCTGAAGATCGAGATCGGCTTCGATATGGTCGATGTGATGGATCATCAGTTTGGCCGCGCGCGCGCCATCGCCCTTTTCCAGGGCATCGAGGACGGCCGTATGTTCGGAATGCCCGCAGCTCGATACGCCGGAACTACCATACAGCGCGATCACCAGCGATGAGCGGGCGACCAGTTCGTCCATGAAACGCTGCAGGATGATGTTGCCGGCGACGGATGCCAGCATGAGATGGAAATCCCCGAAGCCTTGATCTCCGCGCGGCGGGCGGCCGGGCCGCGCTCGTTCAGATAACGCTGTTCCTCGTCGAGTGGCGTCGGAACCTGGCAATATCTTCGGGCGTGATGCGCTCGACCGCAGCCGCGACGATGCCGGGCTCGATCAGCCTGCGGGAAGCGAAAATCTGCCGCGCCTCTTCCGGCGATGGATTGGAGACGAAGGCGCCGCGATTGCGCTCGGTTTTCACCAGGCCTTCGAAGGCCAGCATCTGCAATGCGGCGCGCGCGACCGTGCGGCTGACATCGAAGAGAGAGCCGACTTCGCTTTCGGACAGTTTTGTGCCGGGCGCAAGACGTCGGTCGATGATCGCATTGCGTAAGGATTCCCGGATCGCCATGGAACGATCCTCCGGGGAGCGATCCTCGGGTGTCGTATCGGTAAGATTGATCTTTTCGCTGATATTCATTGCTGTATCCACTGCCCGGCCTTTGTAACCCGAGTGGCTACGGAATGCCAAGCAACTTGTTTTTGATCCAACGCCAAGATTGCATACGATTTGCACAAGCGATCGAAAACAATCGCCCGTTTTTTACGCAGTCATAAAATCCGCTTGTTGGCAGATCCGGCTAAAGCCAAGTCTTTCTAAAGGTTTAATCGAGTTGGCATGGGGATGCATAGCAATATCAGACGCAAGGGAGCGCCTGATGAGCAAAGCAGCCGAAATCGACATCGCTTCAGTCTCTAAGATCTACGGAACAACCACGGCCGTTCACGCGATCAGCCTGAAAATCCCCGCCGGAACCTATTGCTGCCTGCTTGGGCCCTCCGGATGCGGCAAGACCTCCACGCTTCGGATGATCGCAGGGCACGAGAGCATTTCCTCGGGCGACGTCCGCCTCGGCAACACCGTCGTTACCGACCTGCCGCCGGCCAAGCGCGGCACGGCGATGATGTTCCAGTCCTACGCCCTTTTTCCGCATCTCGACCTCATCGACAACGTCGCCTTCAGCCTCAAGATGAAGGGCGTCGAAAAGGACACGCGACGCGCCAAGGCGATGGACATGCTGCGGCTGATGCAGCTCGAAGCCTATGCGACACGCCGCCCGGCCCAGCTTTCAGGCGGCCAGCAGCAGCGCGTGGCGCTGGCCCGCGCCCTGATCACCGATCCCGAAGCGCTGCTTCTCGACGAACCGCTTTCGGCGCTCGACCCCTTCCTCAAGATCCGCATGCGCGCCGAACTCAAGAAGCTACAGACTTCGCTCGGCATCACCTTCGTACATGTGACGCACAGCCAGGAAGAGGCGATGGCGCTTGCCGACCTGATCGTCGTGATGAACGATGGCCGCATAGAACAGGCCGCCCATCCGCGCGTGGTGTTCGAAAAGCCGGCAACCGCCTTCGTCGCCAAGTTCATGGGCGACCATAACGTCATTTCCGGCCGGGTGACGCAGAGCCCGGCGGAGCGCTCATGCTGTCGGTGCCTGCAGGCGGAGATTTCCTCGCCACCGATGACGGCGCCGCGGGACTGACCGATGCCGCCGACATCGCCATCCGCACGGACCATGTGCGCATCGGCCCGCCTTCGGAGAAGGGCCTCGGGTTCACCGGTTCCGTCTCGAACGTCGAATACCGGGGTTCTTCGGTGAAACTATCGGTCAACGGCGCAGGTATCGAGGATTTTACCGCGATCCTCACCGACACCGAATTCTTCGCCAATCCGGTCAAGGTCGGAGAAGCGATCCCACTTTCCTGGGGCCGCGAGGACGCGATCGTCCTCGGGCGCCTCAAGAACTGATGCCACCAAAAACTCAACCAGAGGAGAACAAGGCAATGACCGAGACCAAGAAGACACCTAAGGGAATTTCGCGCCGCACGCTTCTGAAGACCGCCTCCGCGGCAGCCGGTCTTGCGGCCGGCTCCGGCGCCATTACCGGCTTCCCGACCATCTGGGCCCAGAATCCGATCACGCTGCGCCAGTTCGGCACCGGCGTTTCGAACCTCAACGCGATCGCCGAGAAGTGCAAGGCCGACCTCGGCATCACGCTCGAAATGACGGCGACGGACTCGGATGCCGCCGCCCAGCGTGCCGTCACCCAGCCGAACTCCTACGATATCGCCGATATCGAATACTGGATTTTGAAAAAGGTCTATCCGGCCGGCGTCATCCAGCCGATGGATACGACCAAGCTCAAATATTACGACAAGATCGTGCCGCTGTTCAAAAACGGCAAGCTGAAGCCGGACAGCGTGATCGCGCAGGGCACCGCGCCGCATACGGTGGGTTATGTCGCCAAGCCCGGCGACAAGACCTTCGCCAAGGAAGAGACCAAGTGGTTCACGATGGTTCCGACCATCTATAACGCCGACACGCTCGGCATCCGCCCGGACCTGGTCGGCCGCGAGATCTCGACCTGGGCCGACATCATGGACCCGAAGTTCAAGGGCAAGGCCTCGATCCTCAACATCCCGTCGATCGGCATCATGGATGCGGCGATGATCATGGAGGCAATGGGCAACATCAAGTATGCCGACAAGGGCAACATGACGAAGGCGGAGATCGACAAGACGATCGACTTCCTGATCAAGGCCAAGCAGGGCGGCCAGTTCCGCGCCTTCTGGAAGTCGTTCGACGAGAGCGTCAACCTGATGGCTTCGGGCGAAGTCGTGATCCAGTCCATGTGGTCGCCGGCCGTCGCTGCCGTCCGCTCCAAGGGCATCGCCTGCAAATACCAGCCGCTCAAGGAAGGATACCGTTCGTGGGGCGGCGGTCTGGGTCTCGCGTCACATCTTTCGGGCGCCAAGCTCGGTGCTGCCTATGAATATATCAACTGGTACACGTCCGGCTGGGTCGGCGCCTATCTCAACCGCCAGGGCTACTATTCGGCCGCCATGGAAACCGCCAAGGCCCACATGTCCGCCGACGAATGGGGCTTCTGGATCGAAGGCAAGCCGGCCAAGGGCGATATCGTCGCTCCGGATGGCAAGATCATGGAAAAGGCCGGCGCCGTGCGCGACGGCGGCTCCTTCGAGGAACGGATGGGCCATGTCGCATGCTGGAACTCGGTCATGGACGAAGACCGCTACATGGTCCGCCGCTGGAACGAGTTCATCGCAGCGTAACAATGCAAAGGCCCCTCATCCCCCTGCCGGGACCTTCTCCCCGCAAGCGGGGCGAAGGAGGATGGGGTGCTGGCAGTGCCACAAGTCCCTTCTCCCCGTCAAAACGGGGAGAAGGTGCCCGGCAGGGCGGATGAGGGGCAAACCCAGGGGACATCAGGACATGGCGACGATCGCATCATCCGAAACGGAACCGGCCAAGGCCGAAGGCGCAAAGCCGAAAAGCTTCCGCCTGTCACCGGCGCAGATTTCCTATCTTCAGGCGACGCCGCTGGCGCTGATCCTTGGCGCCTTTCTGCTCCTCCCCATCCTGATGATATCCGTCGTCAGTTTCTGGGATTACGACTTCGCCCAGATGTATCCCGACTTCCTGACCATGAACTATGCCGAGACGCTCGGTTCCTGGGTCACCTGGAAGACCTATCTGAACACGCTGAAATTCGCCTTCCTGGTCTGGGCGATCACGCTGTTCGTCGGTTTCTGGGTTGCCTATTTTCTGGCCTTCCACATCCGCACCACAGCCATGCAGATGGTGCTCTTTCTCGTCTGCACCGTGCCGTTCCTGACGTCGAACATCATCCGCATGATCTCGTGGATCCCGGTGCTCGGGCGCAACGGCCTCGTCAACACGACGCTGATCAATGCCGGCATCATTCCCGAGCCGATCGAATGGCTGCTCTATTCGGATTTCGCGGTGGTGCTCGCCATGGTGCATCTCTACACGCTATTCATGGTGACGCCGATCTTCAACACGCTGATGCGCATCGACAAGTCGCTGGTCGAAGCGGCGCGCGACGCCGGTGCGACGAGCACACAGATCCTTACCAACGTCATCATTCCGCTCGCAAAACCCGGCATGGCGATCGGCACCATCTTCGTGGTGACGCTGGTCATGGCCGACTTCTCGACCGTGCAGGTCATGTCCGGCGGACAGAGCGCCTCCGTGGCGCTAATGATGAAGAACCAGATGTCGCTGCTTCAATACCCGGCCGCAGCCGCCAACGCGGTCGTGTTGCTTATCCTCGTTCTGCTGATGGTCGCGGGCATCCTGCGCATCGTCGATATCCGTAAAGAGCTTTAGAAAAAGGGAGCTTTGAGATGCATAGCGACAAGCGCGGCCGTGAATTCTACCTTCTCGCCATCTTCTTCGGCATCTTCGTGCTGTTTCTTTACGGCCCGCTCTCGGCGATCCTGATCCTCTCCTTCCAGGGGCCGAACGGCGGCCTCACCTTCCCGCTGAACGGGGTGTCGCTGCGCTGGTTCGCCAACCTGTTCGAGACCCAGGCGGTCGGCGATTTCGGCGGATCGTTCCGCCGTTCCGCGATGCTCGGCATCATGGTGATGATCGTCACCGTCGTCGTCTCGCTACTCGCGGGCCTCGCCTTCCGCCGCCGCTTCATCGGCTCGACCGCGCTGTTCTATCTCGCGGTCGCCAGCCTCGTCGTTCCGTCGATCATCATCTCGCTCGGCATCGGCGTCGTGTTCCAGCAGCTCGGTTTCCAGCCGTCCTGGTATACGTCGGCCTTCGGCGCGCATCTCACCTGGACGCTGCCCTTCGGCGTGCTGATCATGTTCGCCGTGTTCAACCGTTTTTCGCCGGCCTACGAGGAAGCCGCGCGCGATCTCGGCGCCTCGTCGTGGCAGACCTTCCGCCACGTCGTGCTGCCGATGATCGCGCCGAGCCTTGTCGGAGTCGGTCTGTTCGGCTTCACGCTGTCCTATGACGAATTCGCCCGCACGCTGATGACGGCGGGCACGTTCAACACGCTGCCGCTCGAGATCTACGGCATGACCACCAACGTCACGACGCCGGTTCTCTATGCGCTCGGTACGGTGACGACCGTGTTCTCCTTCCTCGTCATCGCTGGCACGCTCGGCCTGATCGTCCACCTCAATCGCCGCCGCCTACGGTCGTGAATTCCATGCGCATACTCATCGTAAACCCGAATACCACCGCCAGCATGACGGCGACGATCGCCGATTCCGCCATGCGTGTCGCCAATCCGAACACCGAGATCGTCGCCGTCACCTCGTCCATGGGGCCGGTCTCTATCGAGGGCTATTATGACGAGGCCTTCGCGGTGCCCGGCCTGCTGGTCGAGATCGCAAATGGCGAGAGGGCCGGCGCGGATGCGGCGATCATCGCCTGTTTCGACGATACCGGCCTCGATGCGGCGCGGGCACTGGCCCATATCCCGGTGATCGGCATATGCGAGGCAGCACTCGCCTCGACCGCCTTCATCGCCCAGCGCTTCACCATCGTTACCACCATGGAGCGTTCGCGCCTGCCGCTCGAACACCTCGTCCATCGCTATGGCATGACGGGACGGTGCAAGGTGCGAGCCGCCGACATTCCCGTCCTCTCCCTCGAAGACCCCAATTCCAACGCCCGCGACCGGCTGCGGAACGAAATTGCCGCGGCGCTCAGGGACGACAGGGCGGAAGCGATCGTGCTCGGCTGTGCCGGCATGGCCGATCTCACGGCCGAACTGCGCCGGGAATTCGGCGTGCCGGTCGTGGATGGGGTTGCGGCTGGGGTAAAGCAGGCCGAGGCGCTGGTGACATTGGGCTTGTCCACGGCCAAGCGCGGCGCTTATGCTTCGCCGGTTGCCAAGCCTTATAAAGGCCTGCTCGAAGGTTTCGGACCCGGAAAACTCGCCGTATCATGAAAGCTCATCCAACCATCCGCGTGCTCACCTCTTTCGAGGTCGAACAGCTCGTCGGCTGGGCGCGGATCGAGGGCTGGAATCCCGGCCTTGCGGATGCGCCGGCGCTTCATGCCGCCGAGCCGCAAGGCTTCATCGGGCGCTTCGTGGATGGACAGATGGCGGCCGGCATTTCCGCTGTCCGTTACGGAACGGATTTCGGCTTCATCGGTCTCTACATCGCCCATCCGGATTTTCGCGGCAAAGGCCATGGCAGAACAGTCTGGGATGCTGGCATCGCGCGTCTCGAAGGCCGGACGATCGGCCTCGATGGCGTGCCGGAGCAGCAGGCGAATTATCGCAGCATGGGCTTCGAGCCTCACTACGAGACGTTTCGCTGGAGTGGCAGGTTCGCCGGAAGCTGCGATGCCGATGTAACCGCGATCACCGACGATCTCGTGCCCGCCATTTTTGCCTATGACCGGAGCTTCTTTCCTGCGGATCGGAGCGCCTTTCTGGCCGAATGGCTGAAGCCGCCGCGTATCGCCAAGGCTCTCATCCGGGACGGCGACATTCGCGGCTATGCCGTCTGCCGAAAATGTCATGACGGTTACAAGATCGGCCCGCTGTTCGCGCAGACCAGCGCCGATGCTCAAAGGCTGCTGAATGCCTTTGCCGCCGAGACCGCCAGCGAACCCCTGCATATCGACGTTCCCGCGGCGCAGGCGGACTTCGGCGCTTATCTCGACGGGCATCGCTTCACGAAAGGTTTTACGACGGCGCGGATGTATCGCGGCCGGGCACCAGAGGTGCAGATGGAAGGCGTGTTCGGGCTCACCACGCTGGAACTCGGCTGAAGGCGGCGTCCGTTAAGGAACGCCGCTCAACTTCGTCAGGACCGGCGACTACCAAAGTTCGGTATGCCGGTGGACATCCTTGTAGAGCAGGTAGCGGAAGCGGCCCGTGCCGCCTGCGTAGCAGGCCTGCGGGCAGAAGGCGCGCAGCCACATGTAATCGCCGGCTTCCACCTCGACCCAATCCTGGTTGAGCCGGTAGACAGCCTTGCCTTCGAGCACGTAGAGACCATGCTCCATGACATGCGTTTCCATGAAGGGAATGGTGGCGCCCGGCTCCAATGTGACGATGTTGAGATGCATGTCGTAACGGACATCGGACGTATCGACGAAACGGGTGGTTCCCCAGCGGTCGCCCGTGTCCGGCATCCACGAAATCGGATGCTCGTCTTCATGGGTGAAGACAGCCGGCGGAGCCTCAAGCCCCTCGACCGCCTGGAAAGCCTTGCGTACCCAATGGAACTTGACGGGCCCCGTGCCCCGGTTACGCAGCTTCCACGGCGATCCAGCCGGAATGAAGGCAAAAGAGCCTGCCCTCAGCGCATGATCGCTGCCGGCGAACTCGATCGACATCTCGCCCTCGACGACGAAGATGGCCGCTTCGGCCCGCGCATTCGGCTCAGGCCGAACACTTCCGCCGCCGGGCTGAACTTCCATGATGTATTGCGAGAACGTTTCGGAAAAACCGGTCATCGGACGGGAAATGATCCATGCCCGGGTTCCTTCCCAATGGGGAAGCAGGCTGGCGACGATATCGGACATGACGGTTCGGGGGATGACCGCATAGGATGTCGTGAAAACGGCCTTGCTGGAAAGAAGTTCTGTCTGCGGCGGCAGTCCGCCGAGTTTCGAATAATAATCTCTGTTGGTCATGGGGCTAATTTACGGTCCAATCTGGCGGCTTCTGATACGCATATGCTTGAAGCGCCGCGCATTCCTAGGCAACCCTTAAATTCCGCCGGGAAGCCGAGAAGCGGATTTCTCGTCGGATATCCGCCTCTCCGATCGACCCCAGACATGCAGCGAGCGATGTACGTGGGACATCAAACCGGCCGCCCCCTGCGTCCTAAAGCGTATCGCATCTATTCGGCCTCATAGCCTGCCGCTTTGAAGAAGTTTCGGCATTCCGCCACTGAGAAGATGCTGATGATATCGCCGAGGGCCTGAGTAATCGTGTCGAAGCTGCGTGCGGCTCGCTTTCGCAGGAGCGCCTTGAGTTTTGAGAATGCCATTTCGATGGGGTTGAGGTCCGGCGAATAGGGCGGCAAAAACAGAAGCCAAGCACCTTTCGCCTTGACCAACTGCTCGGCTCGCTCGCTTTTGTGGAAGCCGACGTTATCGAGGATGACGATGTCTCCCGGTGATAATGTCGGAGCGAGTTGGGTGTCGATCCAGGTCTCGAAGATGCGACTGTTCATCGGCGCATCGACGATGAAGGGAGCCGTGAGACCATGGCAGCGCAGTCCGGCAATGAAGGTCTGTGTCTTCCATTTCCCGAAGGGAGCATAGGCGACAAAGCGGTTGCCTTTGCGTGACCATCCCGTGCGTTTTGTCAGACGTGTGTTCGTCGAAGTCTCATCGATAAAGATGAGCCGCGACAATGCCTTGTTGAAGAACCGCTTTCGGCGGCTGATCCACAGATCACGCGCCTTGGCGATCTCCGGCCTGCGCTGCTCGCTTGCCTTGAGGCTTTTTTATTGCTCAGCCCAAGCCGGTGCAGAAACCGCCCGACCGTGGCTCGGTGGACTTGTACACCGCGCTCAGCCAATTCAATACACAACTCGTCCAAGGTTACTTCGCCATGAAGAGACACTCGCCCGCTGATCCATTCACCATGGGCTGAAAGCTTGCTGCCAGGCGGATGGCCCTGTTTGGCGGCGGCAAGCGAACCGGATGAGCGATGAAGGATCATCATGTTGTTGACAAAGCGAGGCGAAACACGGAAGTGCCGCGCCGCTTCTCGATGACTATTGCCGTCATTCACAAACGCAACGACACGCTCACGCAACTCGATCGGATGCGGCTTGCCCATGGTGCGTCTCCTTCCATGGGCAGAGTGAATCACAGATCACGCCAAACGGAAATCCTGAATCCTGTTAGCTGCGACACGCTTTAGTCGTCTCGCGCCCGCCCGTTAAGCAGGCCCGCCACACCGGAGGAAGAGCGGGCCCCCGGCGCAATAAATTACTTCTGACCTTGCCCCGTTGAAATAATCCATTTTGAAGTAAGCTCTGGCCCATTGAGAGGACCAGAGAATGAAGCGCAACCGTTTCACAGACGAACAGATCATCGGCATATTGAAGGAGCACGAGGCAGGCACGCCGGTCTCGGAGCTTTGCCGCAAGCACGGTGTCAGCGACGCCAGCATCTACAAGTGGAAAGCCAAGTTCGGCGGCATGGACGTGTCCGAGGCCAAGCGGCTGAAGACGCTGGAGGACGAAAACACGAAGCTGAAGCGGCTTCTGGCGGATGCCATGCTCGATAATGCTGCTTTGAAAGACCTTTTGGGAAAGAAGTGGTGACGCCCGCAGCAAAGCGGAACGCTGTTGCGCATCTGATGAACGAACATGGGATGAGCGAACGGCGGGCGTGTAAAGCCATCGGTTTTTGCCGCATGACGATCCGTTACGAAACCAGGCGCAGCGACGACCTTGGCCTTCGCGAGCGAATGAAGGCGTTGGCGCATGAACGCCGCCGCTTTGGATATCGACGCATTCATGTGCTGCTCAGACGCGAGGGACACCTTGTGAACCACAAGAAGCTCTTCCGGCTCTATCGGGAGGAGAAGCTGACCGTGCGCAAGCGTGGCGGGCGTAAGCGAGCGATAGGCACCCGAGCGCCGATGTTGATCCCGATGGCTGCCAATGATCGTTGGTCGCTGGACTTCGTGTCGGATCAACTCACCGATGGCCGCAGGTTCCGGATTCTGACGGTCGTGGACGATTGCACAAGGGAATGCCTGGCTCTCGTCGCCGATACATCGCTTTCCGGCCTGCGGGTCGCCCGTGAGCTGGATCGGATCATCGAGGAACGCGGCAAACCCAGGATGATCGTCAGCGACAACCGCAGCGAATTCACCAGCAACGCCATCTTGCAATGGACGGATCGGGGCAAGGTGGATTGGCATTACATTGCCCCAGGCAAGCCGATCCAGAACGCCTTCATCGAAAGCTTCAACGGGCGGCTGCGCGACGAGTTATTGAACGAGACGCTCTTCTCGTCATTGCCTCAAGCTCGATCAGCTCTTTCAAACTGGCGCGTGGATTACAACGATCACCGGCCGCACTCGGGGATCGGCTGGATGACACCTGCCGAATTCGCTCAGACCATCAACCCGCGACGGGATGCAGTGCTGCGCAGCCGAAATGGCTCCGCACCGCAACCCGCCGCTACCACTCCAAATACAGCAACCAAAAACCGCTGGAGCAAACTCAAAACTGGATAAAACTTGGGGGCAAGGTCACTTCAACACTGTGGGATAGATCCGCAAGCCGGCCTCGCAGTCGGTATGCGGCTCATCTTGATCTGCGGTCATGTTAATATATGATCGCGTGGTCGAGTGGTTTTGGCTTGATGCCGAGCGTTGTGGTGTGTTCAGCCCGGCGATCGGGGTTGTGGGTTATGCTGTTCAGTCATTGGAATTGGGAAGGGTTTGGTTGCGGGGGCAGGATTTGAACCTGCGGCCTTCAGGTTATGAGCCTGACGAGCTACCGGGCTGCTCCACCCCGCGTTATAAGCTTTTTGCCGGAGGCAAAATAGCGAGCGTAAATCCCTTTGGATTTATCGCGGTGATGTAACCGCGAAGCGGTTCCATCTTCTGCCTGAGCAACTTGGCGAAGCCAAGTTGTCTCATGTGAGGGACGCGCCGATTGATATGGGCGTTTTCCTCGCATTTCATATTCTACAAAGCGAAAGGGCCGCTTTGAGGGCGACCCTTGAGATCGGCTTCAAGGGCCGTTAGTTTTCGTGATGAGAAGATAATCTATGTTTTCGCATGCAGCTTTCCGAAGCTTTCAGCTTCGGGCGCATGCGTGTTGCGTTTGGCAGACCTGGCAGCGACCTACTCTCCCGCGTCTTGAGACGGAGTACCATTGGCGCAGGGGCGTTTCACGGCCGTGTTCGGAATGGGAACGGGTGCGGCCGCCCCGCAATAACCACCAGGTCAGCGAAGCGCAACATTTTGAGAAGCTGGTGAGGCGATAAAGCCTCGTTTTTAGTCTTTGAACACGTCGTTTAACCTTTTCGGACCCAAGGGTGCTTGTGGCACCCATACAGGCCAGAGGCCGTCGCCAATCGTTTGGCGGGCCGTCCGCAGCGCAGCATCCGAAGGATGCGACAGCGTCAGGACAAAGGTCTAATGCCATCAAGCTTTGCTTGATGAGCATGGTCAATGAGAACGATCAAGCCAATCGGGCTATTAGTACCGGTAAGCTTCATGCATTGCTGCACGTCCACACCCGGCCTATCAACGTGGTCGTCTTCCACGGCCCTGATAGGGAACACTCGTTTTCAGGTTGGTTTCCCGCTTAGATGCCTTCAGCGGTTATCCATTCCATATATAGCTACCCTGCTATGCCCTTGGCAGGACAACAGGTCCACCAGAGATATGTCCATCCCGGTCCTCTCGTACTAGGGACAGATCCTGTCAATATTCCTACACCCACGGCAGATAGGGACCGAACTGTCTCACGACGTTCTGAACCCAGCTCACGTACCGCTTTAATTGGCGAACAGCCAAACCCTTGGGACCTGCTCCAGCCCCAGGATGCGATGAGCCGACATCGAGGTGCCAAACAACCCCGTCGATATGGACTCTTGGGGGTCATCAGCCTGTTATCCCCGGCGTACCTTTTATCCGTTGAGCGATGGCCCTTCCACGCGGGACCACCGGATCACTATGACCGACTTTCGTCTCTGCTCGACTTGTCAGTCTCGCAGTCAGGCGGGCTTATGCCATTGCACTCGACGACCGATTTCCGACCGGTCTGAGCCCACCATCGCGCGCCTCCGTTACTCTTTCGGAGGCGACCGCCCCAGTCAAACTACCCACCATACACTGTCCCGGATCCGGATGACGGACCGCGGTTAGACATCCATGACGATAAGGGTGGTATTTCAAGGATGGCTCCACGAAGACTGGCGTCCCCGCTTCAAAGCCTACCACCTATCCTACACATGCCGACACGAATGCCAGTGTAAAGCTATAGTAAAGGTGCACGGGGTCTTTCCGTCTAACCGCAGGAACCCCGCATCTTCACGGGGAATTCAATTTCACTGAGTCTATGTTGGAGACAGCGGGGAAGTCGTTACGCCATTCGTGCAGGTCGGAACTTACCCGACAAGGAATTTCGCTACCTTAGGACCGTTATAGTTACGGCCGCCGTTTACTGGGGCTTCGATTCAAAGCTTGCACCTCTCCTCTTAACCTTCCAGCACCGGGCAGGCGTCAGGCCCTATACGTCGTCTTTAGACTTCGCAGAGCCCTGTGTTTTTGATAAACAGTCGCTACCCCTGGTCTGTGCCACCCCATTATGGTTGCCCAAAATGGGGTCACGCTTCTTCCGAAGTTACGCGTGCAATTTGCCGAGTTCCTTCAACATAGTTCTCTCAAGCGCCTTGGTATACTCTACCTGACCACCTGTGTCGGTTTCGGGTACGGTCTATACGGTGGAGCTATTTCCTGGAACCGCGTCCCTGCAAGATCAATCCAATAAGACCTCACAAGTTGAGCAATCCGTCACTACCACCAGGCCCACGAATATTAACGTGGTTCCCATCACCTACGCGTTTCCGCCTCGGCTTAGGGGCCGGCTAACCCTGCTCAGATTAACTTTAAGCAGGAACCCTTGGTCTTTCGGCGAGAGGGTCTCTCACCCTCTTTATCGTTACTCATGTCAACATTCGCACTTCCGATACCTCCAGAGGCCCTCACGGGTCCTCCTTCACAGGCTTACGGAACGCTCCGCTACCACACGTGACAAGTCACGTATCCTCAGCTTCGGTGCATGGCTTTAGCCCCGTTACATTTTCGGCGCAAAGACCCTTAATTAGACCAGTGAGCTGTTACGCTTTCTTTAAATGA
>CP147996.1:3117500-3312500 GCA_045291535.1 Neorhizobium sp. EC2-8
CGCGCTGGCGAAGGACGGAATCAAGGCGGAACTCGCCGAACTCGCCGATGGAAAACATCCCGGCCGCACGACCCCCGAGGAGATCACGCTCTTCAAGTCGGTCGGCGCAGCGCTCGAGGATCTTGCCGGAGCGATTCTTGCCTATCGTCATGTGAGCGGACAGGTTTCGCGTTGATGACCGCAGCGCATGAGGCAGGACCAATAACCCGGAACCTGCCAAGACTTCCCGTCACCGAAGTGCTGGGCAATATAATGGAGGCGCTGGCCAGGGGCACCCGCGCCGTGCTTTCCGCGCCGCCGGGCGCCGGCAAGACGACGCTGGTGCCGCTCGCCCTGCTCGACCAGGCGTGGTGCACGGGAAAGATCATCCTGCTCGAGCCGCGGCGGCTTGCAGCGCGTGCGGCTGCATCTCGTATGGCATCACTGCTTGGCGAACAGGTGGGCGAGAGGGTCGGCTACCGGATGCGGCTCGACAACAAGGTTTCGGCAAAGACCCGGATCGAGGTGGTGACCGAGGGCGTGTTCGCGCGGATGATCCTTGACGATCCGGAGCTTGCGGGCGTTTCTGCCGTCATCTTCGATGAATTCCACGAGCGGTCGCTCGATGCGGATTTCGGGCTGGCATTGATGCTCGACGTGCAATCGGCGCTGCGCGACGACCTGCGGGTCCTCGTCATGTCGGCGACATTGGATGTGGAGCGCGTTGCAGGCCTGCTCGGCGAGCCGCCGGTCATCAAGAGCGAAGGCCGGACTTTCCCGATCGATATCCAGCATCGCGACCGGGCACCGAATGAGCGGATCGAAGATGCGATGACGCGGGCAATCGCCGAGGCGCATGCGAACGACACCGGTTCGATCCTCGCTTTCCTGCCGGGGCAGGCGGAAATCCTGCGGACCGCCGAGCGGCTTGCGGGCCGGTTCGGGCCGGAAACCGTGGTGGTGCCGCTTTACGGCAATCTTTCGCAGAAGGACCAGGACCTGGCGATCCGGCCGGCGCCCGCGGGGCAGCGCAAGATCGTGCTGGCCACGTCGATCGCCGAAACCTCGATTACGATAGACGGGGTGCGGATCGTCATCGACAGCGGGCTACAGCGGCTGCCGGTGTTCGAGCCCTCGACCGGGATCACCCGGCTGGAAACGGTGCGGGTTTCACGCGCCTCGGCCGATCAGCGGGCGGGCCGCGCCGGGCGAACCGAGCCGGGTATTGCGATGCGCCTCTGGCATCCGGGCCAGACGGCGGCGCTGCAGGCGTTCACGCCGCCGCAGATCCTGGCGAGCGATCTTTCCGGCCTGGTGCTCGATCTCGCCCATTGGGGCGTGCAGGATCCGAAGGCGCTCGCCTTTCTCGATCCGCCGCCCGGGCCGGCCTTCAACGAGGCAAAGGTGCTGCTCACCCAGCTCGGTGCGCTCGACCCCAGGGCGGGCTGACGGAAAAGGGCCGGCTGATGCGCGAACTGGCGCTTCCGCCACGGCTTTCGGCGATGGCGATCTCGGCGGCGGAAGAGGGTTTCGGGCGGCAGGCCTGCCTGCTTGCGGTGCTTCTGACTGAACAGGGCTCGGCGGCAGCGACATCGATCTCGACGAACGGCTGCGGCGGTTCCGCAACGAGCGCGGCGAGCGGGCCGATGCGGCTCGAAAGCTGGCGGACCGGATTTTCTCGAACCTGCCGAAGAGATCGCAATCCAGCGAAGCGGTGCTGGCCGGCCGGCTTCTCCTGCATGCCTATCCGGACCGGATCGCGCTGCAGCGCGGCGGGCGCGGGCGGTTCGTGATGGCCAACGGGCGTGGAGCGGAACTGCAGGAGACCGAGCGGCTGGCCGCATCGCAGATGCTGGTCATCGCCGACCTCACCGGCCGGGCGGCGCAGGCGCGCATTCTCGCAGCGGCGGAGATCAGCCGTGCCGATGTCGATGCCGAGCTTTCCGGTGCGATCCAGCAAAAGGACGAGTGTTTCTTCGACCGGGCCAGCCGGCAGGTGCGGGCCCGGAAGGTCACGCGGCTCGGCGCCATCATCTTCGAGGAAAGGCCACTGCCCCGGCCGAGCGGCGAACGGGCGGCGCAGGCTTTGGCGGATGGCGTGCGGGAACTTGGACTTCAGGTCCTGCCATTCTCCAAGGAAGGGGCACAATTGCGCGACCGGATCGGTTTTCTCCACCGCTCGATCGGCTCGCCCTGGCCCGATATGGGCGACGACGCGCTGCTTGACCGGCTCGACGACTGGTTCGTGCCTTTCCAGGGCAATGCGTCCGGCCTGGATACCATCAATCCCGGCAGTCTTTCGGAAGGGCTGCGGTCGCTCATTCCGCACGAGGTTTCCCAGGATCTCAGCAAGCTGGCGCCGACGCATTTCGAGGCGCCGACCGGCGAGCGACATCCGATCCGTTACGACGGGGAGGAACCGGTCCTGGCGATCCGGGTGCAGGAACTGTTCGGGTTGAAGAAACACCCGGCGATTGCCGGCGGAAAACTGCCGCTGCTTCTCGAACTCACCTCGCCGGCCCATCGGGCGATCCAGACGACGCGGGACCTGCCCGGCTTCTGGGCCGGCTCCTGGAAGGATGTACGTGCCGAGATGCGCGGCCGGTATCCAAAACATCCATGGCCGGAGGACCCGGCCGACGCCGCACCGACGACACGTGCCAAACCGCGCGGGACGTGACAGAATGCCGCCTGCGACCTGAAGTCGAGCCGGTTTATGAAGGCGGCCCGGGGTCAGGGCATTCGGCAAGGTAAAGAGCAGGCAGTGAGCGTAGACAGTCCTTCAGTGCGTTTTGCGCAATTCGGTCCCTCAAGCCGACGAATCCGGCTTCAGACGCTGGTACGGCTGCGCTGGCTTGCGGTCGCCGGCCAGACGATCACTGTGGTCATCGTCGGGTTGCTGCTGCGGTTTCCGCTGCCTCTGCAGGAGGCGGGCATTCTGGTCGGCGCACTTGCGGTCGCCAATCTCACGCTGTCTGCCTGGTTTCCGCCGACCCACCGGCTCGGGCCGAAATCTGCTTTGGCGCTGCTCGGCTTCGACCTGTTGCAGATGGCGGCGCTGCTTTACATCACCGGCGGGCTTGCCAATCCGTTCGCGCCGCTGATCTGCGTCCCGGTGATCATCGCGTTTGCGTCGCAGCCGCTGCGCCATTCGCTGGTCCTGATCGTCTTTGCGCTGGTCTGCACCACCGTGCTCGCATTTTCGCCTTATCCGGTGCCCTGGTATGAGGGTGAACCGCTTCGTATCCAGCCGGTCATGCAGCTCGGCGTCTGGTGCTCGATCGCCTCGATGATGATGTTTGCGGCCTTTTATGCCTATCGCGTCAGCCACGAGGCGACGCTGCTCGCCGATGCGCTTGCGGCAACCGAACTGGTCCTCGAGAGGGAGAAGCATCTTTCGCAGCTCGACGGACTGGCGGCGGCGGCGGCCCATGAGCCGGCACACCGCTCGCAACGATCAGTGTCGTCGCCAAGGAGATGGAACGCGAACTTGGGCCCGACGACCGGTTCCGCGAGGACGTGCTGCTCCTCAGAAGCCAGAGTGAACGTTGCCGCGACATTCTTCGCCGGCTCACCTCTCTTTCAGCGGAGAGCGAGGAACATATGCGCCGCCTGCCGCTTTCCTCTCTGGTCGAGGAGGTGGTGGCGCCGCATCGGCAATTCGGCATCGAGATCGAGCTCGTGGAGAAGAACGAGCGGGGCAACGAGCCGGTCGGCAACCGCAATGCCGCCATTATATATGGGCTTGGCAACCTGATCGAAAACGCCGTCGATTACGCCAGGAGCAAGGTGATCGTCACCGTCGAGCACAATGCTGACCGAGTGGCGATTACCATCGAGGACGACGGTCAGGGTTATGCGCCGGATATTCTTTCGCGGATTGGCGAGCCCTATATGACCAAGAGACCCAGGGAAGACGAACGGGCGGGCGGGCTCGGCCTCGGCCTCTTCATCGCCAAGACGCTGCTTGAACGGTCCGGCGCCTCGATCCGCTTCGGCAATCGCGACAGCGGCGAACCGGGTGCCCACATTCATATCGAATGGCCGCGCTCGGTGATGGAAGCACAGGACTTGAAATAAGCCGGCCGGCCGGCCGATCATCATGAAAAGGCAAGCGGGCCTTTCAAAACCCGCGGAGAAAAAGAGATGGAAACACACCCGGAACCGACCAAGGTTCATGTCGACCCCGAACTCGGGCCCGACCCTTCGCTGCTGATCGTGGACGACGACGGACCGTTCCTGCGACGCTTGGCCCGTGCGATGGAGACCCGCGGTTTCCTGGTCGATACGGCGGAGTCCGTCGCGGAGGGTATCGCCAAGACGAAGGCGCGGCCGCCGAAATATGCGGTGGTCGATCTTCGCCTCGGCGACGGCAACGGGCTTGATGTGATCGAGGCGATCCGCCAGAGCCGCGAGGATACAAAGGTGATCGTGCTCACCGGCTACGGCAATATCGCCACCGCCGTGACGGCCGTGAAACTTGGCGCGCTCGATTATCTCGCCAAGCCGGCCGACGCCGACGATATATTCGGCGCGTTGACGCAGCGGCCGGGCGAGCGGGCGGACGTGCCGGAAAATCCGATGTCGGCTGATCGGGTGCGCTGGGAACATATCCAGCGGGTCTACGAGATGTGCGAGCGCAACGTGTCCGAAACGGCCCGCCGGCTCAACATGCACCGGCGCACACTGCAGCGCATTCTCGCCAAGCGCGCGCCGAAATAATCACGTCTCGTCGAAACTCCTGCCGGTCGCCCATTCCGCCAGCATCAGGCGCTGGGCGGCGGCGCGGGAGAAATTCAGCGTCACCGCCTTGCGGGTGGCGGGCGACAGCCGGTGTTCCGGGGCGTCGCGCAGCAGATGACCGCCATAACCGTCCGAGAGGAAGAGCCCGCAATCTTCCGGGAAGATGTCGAGCGGCACCTCCTTGTGCGTCGCAAAAACAGCCGGTCGCAATAGTCTCGGTATTCCGGCCATTTCCGATCAACCCGAAAATCCTCGATCGAGGTCTTGATCTCGACGATCCAGATCTCACCCTTTTCCGAGATCGACACCAGGTCGGCACGCCTTCCACTCGATAGCACGAGTTCCGGCAAGATCGCGTGGCGCATGTCGTGCAACAGGAGCTGGACACCCTTGCGCACCATCATGGCGCGGGCCGACTGCCGCCCATCTATTAACGGATTGTTACTGGCAAGGTTGAGTATAGTCATGAAATCCCGGATACCGCGTCAAATGATGTTGCAAAAACACAATGGCTTTTTCCAATCATGCGCCGGCTCTGTTTTGATGCGCTGCAGCGCTTGCCAAGCGTAATCTAATCGAAAATAACCCGTCATCAAAGGCGGACATCCGCCCGTCTCAATCGATTCGTTTTACCCAAGAGATTTCCATGCGCTTTCGCAATAGCATGCTCGCACTCGGCCTGTTGGCAACTGCTGCCTTGGCCGGTTGCGCCTCCACGGCTCCCGGTGGCGGCACCCAGGTAGCGTCCGTCACCTATACCGACCAGATCTTCAGCGATTCCTACGGTTCGGTGAGGGATGCCGGTTATACGCTTCCGGCGATCCCGATCAACAAGGTGGACAAGCAGTTCGTCCGTCAGATCGTCAGCTATCAGACCAGCGAAAAGCCGGGCACGATCATCGTCAACACGCGGGAGCGTCATCTTTATTACATCATGCCGAATGGCAAGGCCATGCGCTACGGCATCGGCGTCGGCAAGCAGGGTTTTGCCTGGTCCGGTACGGCTTACGTCGCCTGGAAGCAGGAATGGCCGACCTGGCATCCGCCGAAGGAAATGGCCGGCCGTCGTCCGGACGTTGCCAAGTATGTCGAAGACGGCATGGGCCCGGGCCTCAGCAACCCGCTTGGCGCGCGCGCCATGTACCTCTTCAACGAAAAGGGCCAGGATACGCTCTTCCGCCTGCACGGCACGCCGGAATGGGCTTCCATCGGCACCGCCGCTTCGTCGGGCTGCATCCGCCTGATCAACCAGGACGTCATCGACCTCTACAGCCGCGTCCGTCCGGGCCGCGAAACCAAGGTCGTCGTGATCCAGTAATCGCAGCATTCGACGAGAATACGAAAAGGCCGCCGGAGAGTTCTCCAGGCGGCCTTTTTCGTTTTGCCACTGCCTTAAAAGTTTGCCCCTCACCCTAACCATCTCCCCGCGCGCGGGGCGAGGGGACGTGGCCCATGCAACGTTGGAGGGGATGGAGAGGTCGCATTTTGCGCCCTTCTCCCCGCGTGCGGGGAGAAGGTGCCGGCAGGCGGATGAGGGGCCTAGATCAGCCCGCAAGCTTCGCCTTCAGCTCCAGCCGGCGGCGATGCAGGACCGGCTCGGTATAACCGTTCGGCTGCTCACGACCCTTGAGCACCAGATCGAGTGCTGCCTGGAAGGCGACGGACCCGCCGAAATCCCCGGCCATCGGCATATAGAGTGGGTCGCCGGCATTCTGGCCATCGACGACGCCGGCCATGCGCTTCATCGTCTCGACGATCTGCTCCTCGCTGACGAGCTTGTGATACAGCCAGTTCGCCATGTGCTGGGCGGAGATGCGCAGCGTCGCGCGGTCTTCCATCAGGCCGACATTGTTGATGTCGGGCACCTTGGAGCAGCCGACGCCCTGGTCGATCCAGCGGACGACGTAACCGAGGATACCTTGCGCATTGTTGTCGAGCTCGCGCTGGATTTCCTCCGGCGTCCAGTTCGGCCGCACGGCCACCGGCACGGAGAGGATATCCGACAGTTTTGCGCGGGTACGGCTTTTCAGGCCGGCCTGGACAGCGGCAACATCGACCTTGTGATAGTGGGTGGCGTGCAGCGTGGCGGCCGTCGGCGACGGCACCCAGGCGGTGTTGGCGCCAGCCTTGGGATGGGCGATCTTCTGTTCCAGCATCGCCGCCATCAGGTCCGGCATGGCCCACATGCCCTTGCCGATCTGCGCATGGCCGGACAGCCCGCATTCGAGGCCTATATCGACATTCCAGTTTTCGTAGGCGGCGATCCACGCCGCCTGCTTCATGTCACCCTTGCGGATCATCGGGCCGGCTTCCATGGACGTATGGATCTCGTCGCCGGTGCGGTCGAGGAAGCCGGTATTGATGAACACGACGCGCTCGCGGGCCTCGCGGATGCAGGCCTTGAGGTTGATCGTGGTGCGGCGCTCCTCGTCCATGATACCCATCTTCATGGAATTGGAGGCAAGACCGAGCGCCTGTTCGACGCGGGTAAAAATCTCGCAGGCGAAGGCGACCTCTTCCGGCCCGTGCATCTTCGGCTTCACCACATACATGGAGCCGAGGCGCGAATTCTGGCGACGGCGATTGGGGCCGATGTCGTGGATGGCGATCAGTGCCGTCACCATGGCATCCATGATGCCTTCCGGCACTTCCCTGCCCTCGCTGTCCAGCACTGCCGGGTTGGTCATCAGGTGGCCGACATTGCGGATCAGCATCAGCGAGCGGCGCTTGACCGTGAGCTCTCCGCCGGCAGGGGCCTTGAACATCGTGTCGGGGTTGAGCTTGCGGATGAAGGACTTGCCGCCTTTGCTCACCTCTTCCTGGAGGTCGCCGTTCATCAGGCCGAGCCAGTTACGATAAACGACGACCTTGTCCTCGGCATCGACGGCGGCGATCGAATCCTCGCAGTCCATGATCGTGGTCAGCGCCGATTCCAGCCAGACATCGGAAATCCGGGCCGGATCGTCCTTGCCGATCGCCGTCGTGGCGTCGATCAGGATCTCGATATGCAGGCCGTTCCTCTTGAGAAGCAGGTGCGTCGGCGCCGCCGGTTCGCCGAGATAACCGGCAAACTGGGCCGGATCGACGAGTTCAACGATCTTGCCGTCCTGGGCTGCGGCCGTCAGCTTGCCGCCTGACACAACGAAGGAAGTGACGTCCGTCCAGCTCGCACCGGAAAGCGGTACCGACTGGTCGAGGAAGTCACGCGCCCAGGCGATGACCTTGGCGCCGCGTACGGGGTTGTAACCCTTGCCCTTTTCGGCGCCGTCGGTCTCGGGAATAGCATCGGTGCCATAAAGCGCATCGTAAAGCGAACCCCAGCGCGCGTTGGCCGCGTTCAGCGCGTAACGGGCGTTCATGACCGGGACGACGAGCTGCGGGCCGGCCAGCACGGCGATTTCGGGATCGACATTGCCGGTCGAAACCGTGAAATCCGGCCCCTCCGGCAAGAGATAGCCGATGTCGCGCAGGAAGGCTTCGTAAGCGGCCAGATCGTTGGGTGCACCGTTCCTGCGGTACCAATCGTCGAGCTTTGCCTGGAAGGCGTCGCGCTTGGCGAGAAGCTCGCGGTTCTTCGGCGCCAGGTCGTGGACGATCTTCGAGAACTCGGAGAAGAACCGTTCGGCATCGACACCGGTCGCCGGTAGCGCTTCCTTCACCAGGAAGTCGTGGAGCTTCTCGTCGATTGCGAGACCATTTTTTTCGATACGGGCCATAGGTGCCTCCAAGCTTTTCAAGTGGCCAACTCTCTTTGGTGGAGAGCAAAATTGCAATTGCACAAATATTGAATGACTTATGCCATATTGGAAACAATCGCCGTCGATAGCGGCTATTTCCGGCCTTTATCCGGCGAATGCCGCTCCCAATAGGGAACGGGTCCATAGAGTTCCGCCAGATATTCGATGAAGGCACGGACCTTCGACGGTAGATGCTGGCGGCTGGGATAAACAGCCGAGACGGAGACGTTCTTCGAGCCTTCGTAGCCAGGCATCACCATGACCAGGCGCCCGTTCTTGAGTTCGTTGCCGATATCCCAGGTAGACCTCAAGGCAATACCGAGACCGGCGATCACCGCTTCGCGGATGACCTCGCTCGAATTGGTATTCAACATCCCTGCCGGCCGGTAGACCAGCGGGCCCTTGGGACCCTCGAGCCTCCAGGGTTCGCCATTGTGGGCCGTCAGGCAGTGATGGTTCGCCAGTTCCTCTATGCTTGTCGGCGCGCCATGCCGCTCGACATAGGAGGGAGAGGCGCAAAGGATGCGCCGGACCTGGACAAGCTTGCGGGCGACGAGGCTGGAATCCTTCAATTCGGATATGCGGATCGCCACGTCGAACCCTTGGCCGATGATATCCGTGAACTCGTCCGACAGGATCAGGTCGATCGACAGGTGCGGGTTTGCCTGCATGAAGGTTGGAAGATGCGGCGCTATGTGCATTCGCCCGAACGAGGTCGGCGCCGAGATGCGCAGATTGCCGGCGATCTCGGTCGATCTGCCCGAGACGAATTGCTCGGCATCCTCGATCCCCGTCAGGACATTGGCGATCCTGTCGTAAAAGCCACGGCCGGCATCGGTCATGCCGACCTGTCGGGTCGTGCGCTGCAAAAGGCGCGTGCCAAGCTGCTCCTCCAGCCGCTTGATGCGCTTCGAGACCACCGCCGGGGAAATGCCAAGGCTCTTGGCCGCGGCCGACATGCTTCCGCTGGCCGCGACTTTGACGAAGATTTCCAGATCGGCAAGGTTGGTGATCACTAATTTGTTCCCGACTGGAATGAATAGGAGCCTACTTACGCCTCTTGAACAGGATTTCTAAAGGATGGTCCACAACAGGCTTCGGGAAACGCGAAGCACTAAACCTTAGAAAACCGCGATCCGCGGCCTGCCGACCGCAACGGCGGTGATCCGGGCCTCGACGAACTTTCGGGACCCTTCCATCTCAGGCGCATCCAGCTCCTCGGAAACCGTCAAGGCAGCTTCCCCAGCGCCGTCCGCATTCGCCTGCGCCAGCGCCGCCGCGATGGCGCGGTCGCGGGCAATCGCCAGCGCCTCCGTTTCCCCAATGACTGCGAGCAGTTCGCCCGCACCGGAGACGATGAAGCGGCCTTCCTCCGGTGAGGTGACGACGACGGTGACGCCCGCACGGACCTGGCCGACCACGGCGCCGACCGCATTGGCGACATCGGCATCGGCCGGAATGACCGGCTGCGCCCCGAGCATATCGGCGACCGCCGGATAATAAACCGGTGCCGAGGCGCCAAGCCCGATCAGCGGGCGATCGAGCGCGATGGAAAACCGGGCAATACCGGGGACCCGCCTCAGAGCCCGATCGACGGCAAGCGAAACGGCAGGATCGATGGCTTCGGCGCCGTCCTCGGCCAGACAAGCGGCGAGAATTGCCTCCGACGACTGGCGCGTCAGCCGGCTCACGATCTTTTCGGCCAGGCTCCTCCGGCGAAACAGCGATCCCGCGGCCCGAACCGTCCTTGCGCCGGGCGGCAAGTTCCAGTCCCAGCCGGGCCGCTTCCGCCCGCCATTGGTCTTGCCGGCCGAGCACATGCAGAGCATCCGAAGGAGTGATGCCACAGAGATGCACAAGCCCTCTCGCAACCAACCGGTCGAGAACCGCCTTCTGCGAATTCATCGTCAGCAGATCGTTGAGCGGGATCGGCGCATCGCCGATGCGGGCAAAAAGCGCCTGTTCCGGTGGCTGGAGACCCTGCGCCATCACATCCGGCACGCCGGTTCGGACCGCAAAGCGGCCGTCATGCCGACCGGCATGGCTGGCGCGCAGCTGTTTTTCCAGCGTCGTCAGAATAATCTCGCCATGTGCCACCGCGGCAAGGCTCAGCGGCAGAAGGCGGCGCGGACCGAGCGTGAACCGGGCCTCCAGGCCACGATCATCGATATGGACTTCGGAATCGCCGCCAAGCCCATAGGTGCGTAGCGCCACAGCCTCCACCATGGTGCGATGACCGCCGACAACCGCACCTTCTTCCGCAAGCTTCGGCCGCCCGCCATCGAGAACCGCGACATCGGTGGTGGTGCCACCGATATCTGAGACAACCGCCTGGTCGAGCCCGGTCAAAAAATGCGCGCCGACAAGGCTGGCAGCCGGGCCGGAGAGGATAGTCTCGATCGGCCGCAGCCGGGCCTCGGCTGCGGAGATCAGCGCGCCATCGCCACGCACCACCATCAACGGCGCCGCGATGCCGCGCGTGGCGAGAAAACCTTCGCAGGAGCCGATCAGCCGGTCGATGATCGATACCAGCCGGGCATTCAGCAGCGTTGTCAGTGCCCGGCGCGGACCGCCGAGTTTTGAAGAAAGCTCATGGCTGCAGGTGACGGGCAGATGCGAAAGCGCACGAATGCGGTCCCTCACCCGGATTTCGTGAGCCGGATTCCGGACTGCGAAATAACCGGCGACCGCAAAGGACGAGACCGCCCCCACGAGCGTTGGAATGGCCGCCTCCAGCGCCGCCACATCGAGCGGTGCCTCGTTGCCATGCACGTCATGGCCCCCGGGCAGGAAGATCACCGGATCGTTTCCCAGAGCCTCGGCGAGCCCGCCACGAGCAAGATCCTCCTGGGCGAAGCCGACCATGATCAGGGCCGCGCGGCCACCTTGCCCCTCGACCAGTGCATTCGTTGCAAGCGTGGTCGATAGCGAAACGAGGCCGATCGCCGAGGGTGGAACGGCGCTTTTCTCCAGCACCGCATCGACGGCGCCGGCGATGCCCACCGCCAGATCATGCCGCGTCGTCAGCGATTTCGCCTTGGCGACCACGCCTTCCCCTTCGCGGAACAGAACCGCGTCCGTGTAGGTGCCGCCGGTATCAATTCCGAGAAGAAGAAGGCCGGGAAAAGAGGATGAGTCCACGCGAGAGTCCTGAAGATCGTCCATGAAACCAATAACGCATGGCGGATGAAGATCAATTCACCAGCGGAGACCTCTGATGTCGCGGACTGACCCGCATCAGCAGGCCGTCGCGCGGTTGGGTGGTCAGCTTCTGGACCGGCCAGACCCTGGTTTCCGGTGTAACGTCGAACCGATAGCCGTGCATCAGCACTGCAAGCGCGATCACCGCCTCCTGCAGGGCGAAGGTTGCGCCGATGCAGGTGCGCGGGCCGGCGCCGAAAGGCAGGTACTGAAAGCGGTTCAGCTTGCCGCGATTTTCGGGCAGGAAACGTTCCGGCATGAAGGCGCGCGGTTTTTCCCAATAAAGTTCGTGGCGGTGCAGCGTCCAGGGCATGACCAGTACGGTCACACCGGCATCGATCCTGATCGTCTTGCCTTCCGGGCTCGTCCAGCTGTCATCCCTGGTCGCTTCGCGATTGATCGACGGGGCCGGCGGATAGAGCCGCAATGCTTCTTCGAACGACGCCCGCACCCAGGGCATCAGCTCCAGCCATTCGACCGGATCGGCGCCGGTTGCCAGAACGCGGTCGATCTCTTCTTCCATGGCCTGCCGCACCGGCGGTGATTCCGCCACGCAATAGAGCGTCCAGGCGAGCGCCCGCGCCGTCGTTTCGTGGCCGGCGCCGATGAAGGTGAGGATATTGTCCTCGATCTCGTCCATGGTCAGCCCGTCGGGACCGGCCAGCTGAAGCAGCAGCGTCAGGAAATCCTGCGGCACATCGTCCGGATGAGCGCGCATCCGCTCCTGCCGCATAACCATGGTCTCGGCAACCACGCCACGGAATTTGTCGAGTATCTTCCTGCCGCCGATGCGGGTTACACGCGGCACCCAGGTCGGCGCGCGCAACATGTCCATCGGGTCGATCCGGCCCATGCGATGCAGAAGCTGGTCGACGTCGTCCGCGACCGTTTCCTTTTCACCGGCGATCTCACCGGAAAACAGGGTTTCGGCGAGGATGGCATAGGTCAGTTCCGTCATATCGACAGAGATATCGAGCACCTCGCCCGCAGCACCGGCCCTGGCATATTTCTTCGCGAACTCTTCGGTCTGGCTCAGCATCTGGCCGGCGAAGCCGCGGGAATGCCTGGGCGTAAAAACCGGCGCCATGGCCTTGCGGCAACGCTTCCAGACCTCGCCTTCGGCGGTCAGGAGGCCATCCCGAAGGATCGGGCGAAGGACGAGCCTGGCGGATCTCCGACATTTCGTAATTGCCGACATTGTCCACTAGAACATGCCGGATGAGGCCCGGATGATTGACGATCAGGGTCCGTTCCTTGAAGAACTTCGTCTCGAGCCAGGGCTGTGTGTAGGACTCCTTGCCCCACAGCTCCAGCGGATTGCGGAGCGCCGTCCAGATCACCTCGATCGGGTTCAGCAACCGATCTCGATGCGCAGGTGCCGGCGGAACGAAGGGGTCGGGGCGCATGTCCATGGACAGCCCTCCTCAAGGGTTTCCTCAGTTCGAGGAATATCAGCCTTCAGAGGAGTGATTTCAACTCGGCAAGCTTGTCGTTGACAAGCCAACCGTAATAATTCTCCTCCGGCAGGCCGCCGCGCGCCGCCAGAGCCGCAGCACGCTGCGCCGAACCACCGGTATTGTAGAGCGTCGCGGTAATGCCGGGATTGCGGGAAATGTCCATACCGGCGATCGACTTGTAGTCGTCGATCGAGCGGCGGATATTGGCCGCCATATAGGCGAGCGACTTGTCCGGGTCCATGATCGCATCATAGACCGCGGCCGCCCTGTTCTCGTCGAGCTTCGGATAGCCGGAATTTTTGGCCACCATGTCGGACAGCATCAGCGCCGTCAGCGGATTGACCTGGCCGAGGCCAAAAGTCTGG
The DNA here is from genome assembly GCA_045291535.1 of Neorhizobium sp. EC2-8. Classification (GTDB taxonomy): domain Bacteria; phylum Pseudomonadota; class Alphaproteobacteria; order Rhizobiales; family Rhizobiaceae; genus Neorhizobium. The sequence continues at coordinate 3,130,983 of CP147996.1, forward strand.
CCGGCATAAAAGGGCTGGAAGAAGACTGCGCTAAAGCGGTTGTCCGGAAACGAGGTGCCGCCGACCGAACGGCCGCGAAAGCTCTTTTCCCAGACGCCTTCGCGGCAGGTCCACAGCTTATAGGAATCGGCGAAATCGTCGCACTTGCCGAATTCCGGCCGGTCGAGGAACTGGGCGATGCTCTCGTCGCCGTATCCGAAACGGAAACTGTTGCCGGCATAGGCGGCCGCCTTGACGTAATAGGTCTGCAGCCGGTCATACGCATCGACATTGTAGGTGTGCTCGCCGATGATAGCGCCAATCATGTGGATCGGATCGATGCCGTAATCGGCTGCGGTCGATTTGATCTTGGCGATCAGCTTCTTGTCGGACGCGAGCAGGTCGCGAATCTTATCGTATTTGTCATCGAAGGTCGTGCGGCCGGCGCGGGTCCGGCGCACCGACGCGCCCGGGATCTTCGGCTGTTCCACATGACGATTGCCCTCGGGCACTATCGTAAGACCGCCTGCAGACGCGGAGGAGGTCGCTGATGTCGCGACGACAAGGATCAATGCCAGAAGAATGCGTTTCAAGATTTGCGTGTCCCAGGACTTCGACTATGCCGATCTCCGGCACCGGATGCTTAAAGCCATTCCAGACCGACTCACTCAAGCGCCGGACATTTCCATGAAAACGCGCCTCCCTTACGCGAGGCGCAAGCATCGTGTCGAGACACGGGCGTTCAAAATCCCGTCAGCGCCCGCAAATGAGCAGCCGGACGTTGCCCGGCTGCCACGATTGCCCGCTTAGAGGATGTAGCGCGACAAATCCGTATCGGCGGCAAGATCGCCGACATGTTTCTTGACGTATTCCGCATCGATCGTGACAGCCGTGCCACCCTGATCCGGGGCATTGAACGAGATCTCGTCGAGCACCCGTTCCATCACCGTCTGCAGCCGGCGGGCGCCGATATTCTCGACCGAGGAGTTGAGGTGCACGGCGACATCCGCCAGCGCATCGATCGCGTCTTCGGTGAAGTCCAGCGTCAGTTCTTCCGTTTCCATCAGCGCCTTGTACTGGCGGATGAGGCTCGCTTCGGTTTCCGTCAGGATACGGCGGAAGTCTTCCTTGGTGAGCGGCTTCAGTTCGACCCGGATCGGCAGGCGACCCTGGAGTTCCGGCAGAAGGTCGGAGGGCTTGGAGACGTGGAAGGCACCCGAGGCGATGAACAGGATGTGGTCGGTTTTGACAGGCCCGTATTTGGTCGATACCGTCGTCCCTTCGACGAGCGGCAGCAGATCGCGCTGCACGCCTTCGCGGGACACACCGGCGCCCATGCCGCCATCGCGAGCGGCAATCTTGTCGATTTCGTCGAGGAAGACGATGCCGTCATTCTCGACCGAACGGACGGCCTCACGCTGGATGACTTCATTGTCGATCAGCTTGTCGGACTCATCGCGGATCAGCTCGCCATAGGATTTCTTGACGGTGGTGCGGACCTTCTTGGTGCGGCCACCCATCGCCTTGCCGAACATTTCCGACAGGTTCAGCACGCCGATATTGGCGCCCGGCATGCCGGGGATCTCGAATCCGGGCATGCCGGAACCGCTGTCAGCCACTTCGATGTCGATTTCCTTATCATCCATCTCGCCATTGCGCAGCTTCTTGCGGAAGCTTTCGCGGGTGGCGGGCGATGACGTGGCGCCGACCAGCGCATCGAGTACCCGTTCCTCAGCACTCATATGAGCTTTGGCCTGCACATCGGCGCGCATCTTGTCGCGTACGAGGCCGATGCCGATTTCCACGAGATCGCGGATGATCTGCTCGACGTCGCGGCCAACATAGCCTACCTCGGTGAACTTGGTCGCTTCGACCTTGATGAAGGGAGCGCCGGCGAGCTTGGCGAGGCGCCGGGAGATTTCCGTCTTGCCGACACCGGTCGGCCCGATCATCAGGATGTTCTTCGGCATCACTTCGTCGCGCAGGCTCTCGTCGAGCCTGATGGCGCCGCCAGCGATTGCGCAGGGCAATCGCTACCGCGCGCTTGGCGTCGTGCTGGCCGATGATGTGCCGATCCAGCTCGGAGACGATTTCCCGGGGTGAAAAGTTACTCATGTCAAATCCGTTTCTTCTTGTGCGTCCAGCGCCATGAAATGGGCCGGACCGTAAATGGATGTCCTGGTATCGACGTAGCGGAAGCCGGCCTTTTCATAGGCGCGGATCGCCTGGGCGTTCTTCGGATCTGGATCGATGACGATCCTTTTCGCGCCGTTCTCGAAAAGTTCAGAGGTCAGCTGGCGGATGATCGCGCTGCCATGGCCGATGCCGACAAGCTCAGCATTGCCGATCGAGATATCGATGCCAAGCGTGCCCTTCGGCTGATCCTGATAGGGGTGATCCTCTTCAAGATGAGGATCGTAATACTGAAGGTAGGCGATCGGCCTGCCATCCAGTTCCGCGATCATCGGCCGGGTCTCGACGCTGGTCATCGAATATTCGATGCCTGCCAGCTCCTCGCCGACCTCGCCCCACCATTTCGCGATATGCGGCTCGGCGAGCCATCTCGCCAACAGAGGAAAATCCTCGCGGGCGACATCACGAAACGTGTAGCGGGAGGCACTGTCAGCCATCGGCGTCCAGCGCTTCGATAACCAGGTTGTGGTTGGTATAGACGCAGATATCGGCGGCGATATCGAGCGCCTTGCGGGCGATCTCTTCGGCCGACTTGTCTGTGTCCATCATCGCGCGCGCTGCGGCATAGGCATAGTTGCCGCCCGACCCGATCGCGATCGTTCCATGCTCCGGTTCCAGCACGTCGCCATTGCCGGTAATTGCAAGCGTCGTCGATTTGTCGGCAACCAGCATCATCGCTTCGAGATTGCGCAGGTATTTGTCGGTGCGCCAGTCCTTGGCGAGCCTCGACGGCGGCGCGCATCAGCTGGCCCGGATATTGTTCCAGCTTCTTTTCAAGCCGGTCGAGCAGCGTGAACGCGTCGGCCGTCGCGCCGGCGAAACCGGCGATCACTTCGCCCTTGCCGATGCGCCGCACCTTGCGGGCATTGCCCTTCATCACGGTCTGGCCGAGGCTCACCTGGCCGTCGCCTGCCATGATGACCTTGCCGCCCTTTCTCACAGTAATAATCGTTGTCATAAAGCACCTGCTGGCCCGTCTTCCGGGCTTTCGTTTATGGGCATTTCGGCCCCGTTGAGCATTTATGTAAGACGGTCGAGGGCGAATGCAATCTCATGACGCGATGCCGAGGCGCGCGCCTGCTTTTGCTGGCCTGCTTTTGCTGGATATTTGATGTCCTGCCTGATAAGGAGCGCAGATCGATCGCATGGAGCAGACCCAGATGGGTGAGACGACAACCGCACGCGTGGGCAACATCGTCCGCAAGACCAACGAAACCTCCGTTTCCGTTTCCGTCAATCTCGACGGCACCGGCGCGGCCAGGATTTCGACGGGCGTCGGCTTTTTCGACCATATGCTGGACCAGCTTTCGCGACATTCGCTCATCGACATGGACATCGAGGTCACTGGCGACCTGCATATCGACGACCACCACACCGTGGAAGATACCGGTATCGCAATCGGCCAGGCGATCTCCAAGGCGCTCGGCGACCGGCGCGGCATCACCCGCTATGCCTCGCTCGACCTTGCCATGGACGAAACGATGACCAAGGCGGCCATCGACGTGTCCGGCCGGCCGTTCCTCGTCTGGAACGTCGCCTTCAGCGCCCCGAAGATCGGCACGTTCGATACGGAACTGGTGCGGGAATTTTTCAGGCGCTGGCACAGAATGCCGGGATCACCCTGCATATCCTGAACCATTACGGCGCCAACAACCATCATATCGCCGAGACCTGCTTCAAAGCCGTGGCGCGGACACTTCGCGCCGCCATTGAAATCGACCCGCGGCAGGCCAATCGCGTCCCCTCGACGAAGGGAATGCTGGTCTGACGCTTCCAGGAGACAATCCTTGAGAAGCTATCTCGTTCTGACGCCACCCAATGATCCGCGACGCGGATCCGACAGGGATCACCAATCAACCCTCGTCCTGCGCGACGGGTTTTCGTGGCTTGCGCTGCTGTTTCCGTGGATCTGGCTTTTCTGGCACAGGCTTTGGATTGCCGGCATCGTCATTCTTTTCGCCCAGATCGGCAGCGGCATCCTGATGCAGGTACCCGGCTTCTGGACCGCCGGCATGTTGCTTGGAATCGCCATCAGCCTGCTCGTCGCGCTCGAAGGCCGACATTATCGCTCCGAAACACTGATCCGTCGCGGCTGGACACTGGAAACGGTAATCTCCGCTCACGATCTGCATACGGCCGAGGAGATCTATTTCTCCGGCCTGCCGCAGCCGGAACAACAACCAATGCCGGTCTCGGCCGAGTGGGTAAAACAGGCAAAGCCGCCCGCCACCGGATGGCAGGCCCTCACATGGGCCTTTTCGAACATGGAGGACGCTGATGCGCGTCGCAATCATTGACTATGGGTCCGGCAATCTGCGTTCCGCGACCAAGGCCTTCGAACGGGCCGCCCGGGAAGCCGGCATCAACGCCGTGATCGATCTCACCGACAAGGCCGAAGCGGTGGCGACCGCCGATCGCATCGTGCTGCCGGGCGTCGGCGCCTATGCGGATTGCAGCGCCGGTCTCGACGCCGTTCCGGGCATGCGCGAGGCGATCCTCGACGTCGTCGATCATAAGGGCCGCCCCTTCCTCGGCATCTGCGTCGGCATGCAGCTGATGTCGTCGCGCGGGCTCGAAAAGACGACCACCAACGGATTCGGCTGGATCGAGGGCGACGTCGTCGAGATGACGCCGCACGATCCCAATCTCAAAATCCCGCAGATCGGCTGGAACACGCTCGATATTCACCATCCCCACCCACTGTTCGACGGCATTCCGACCGGGCCGGACGGGTTGCACGCCTATTTCGTGCATTCCTACCATCTGGCGGCAAAACACCGGGCGGACGTGATCGCGACGACCGAATACGGCGGCGCGATGACGGCGTTCGTCGGACGCGACAACGTGGCGGGCTCCCAGTTTCATCCTGAGAAAAGCCAAGCATTGGGTCTTGCCCTCATCTCCAATTTTCTGCGCTGGAAGCCCTGAGCTCGCGCAAACCGCCAAGGACCAAAGACATGATCCTCTTTCCTGCAATCGACCTGAAGGACGGTCAGTGCGTGCGCCTCAAGCTCGGCGACATGGACCAGGCCACCGTCTACAATCCCGACCCGGCAGCCCAGGCCAAGGCCTTCGAGGACCAGGGCTTCGAGTGGCTGCATGTGGTCGACCTGAACGGCGCCTTCGCGGGTGAAAGCGTCAACGGTGCGGCCGTCGATGCGATCCTGAAGGCCACCAAGAACCCGGTACAGCTCGGCGGCGGCATCCGCACGCTCGACCATATCGAAAACTGGCTGGCGCGGGGGCTAACCCGCGTCATTCTCGGCACCGTCGCGGTGCGCGATCCGGCGCTGGTCATCGAGGCCTGCAAGCAGTTTCCCGGCAAGGTCGCCGTCGGCATCGACGCTAAGGGCGGCAAGGTCGCCGTCGAGGGCTGGGCCGAGGCGTCCGAGCTCGGCGTCATCGAGCTCGCCAAGAAGTTCGAAGGCGCCGGCGTTTCGGCAATCATCTATACCGACATCGACCGCGACGGCATCCTCGCCGGCATCAACTGGGCGTCCACGCTGGAGCTCGCCAATGCCGTCTCCATCCCGGTCATCGCGTCCGGCGGGCTCGCCTCGCTCGACGATATCAACCGCATGCTGGAGCCGGATGCGGCTCGCCTCGAAGGCGCGATTTCCGGCCGCGCGCTTTATGACGGCCGTATCGATCCCAGGCAAGCACTGGACCTGATCCGCTCCAGACAAGGACGTGCCGCATGACCCTCAAAGCCCGTGTCATCCCCTGCCTGGACGTGAAGGACGGCCGCGTCGTCAAGGGCGTCAATTTCGTTGATCTCATCGATGCCGGCGATCCGGTCGAAGCGGCCAAGGCCTATGACGCCGCCGGTGCCGACGAGCTCTGCTTCCTCGACATCACCGCCTCCTCCGACAATCGCGATACTATCTTCGACGTCGTCGCCCGCACGGCCGAGCATTGCTTCATGCCGCTCACCGTCGGCGGCGGCGTGCGTGCCGTTGGCGATATCCGCAAGCTGCTGCTGGCCGGCGCCGACAAGGTCGCGATCAACTCGGCGGCGGTCGCCAACCCGGATTTCGTGGCTGAGGCCGCCGACAAGTTCGGCAACCAGTGCATCGTCGTATCGATCGATGCCAAGAAGGTTTCACGCGCCGGCGAGGCGGACCGCTGGGAGATATTCACCCATGGCGGCCGCAACCCGACTGGCATCAACGCGCTGGAATTTGCAATCGGCATGGTCGAGCGCGGCGCCGGCGAGCTGCTCGTCACCTCCATGGACCGGGACGGCACCAAGAGCGGCTACGATCTGGAGCTGACACGGTCGATCGCTGACAGCGTCCGTGCACCGGTCATCGCGTCGGGCGGCGTCGGAAACCTGGACGACATGGTCGCCGGCATCAAGCAGGGCCATGCGACCGCGGTGCTTGCTGCATCGATTTTCCACTTCGGGACCTATACGGTCGGCCAGGCGAAGCATTATATGGCTGAGCACGGTATTGCCATGCGGCTCGATTGAGCCATCGGGAAGAATGTTATGAGTGAATTTTCCCTGATCGACCTTGAACGGATCGTCGCCGAGCGGGCCAAGGCTTCACCGGAGGAATCCTGGACGGCAAAGCTTTTCGCCGCCGGCCAGGAGAAGGCCGCAAAGAAGCTCGGCGAAGAGGCGGTCGAAACGGTCATCGCTGCCATTCAGCAGGACCGCAAGAATCTGACCGCTGAGAGCGCCGATCTCCTCTATCATCTTTTAGTCGTCTTGAATATTGCGGCGGTACCGTTGCAGGATGTGCTCGACGAACTCCAGAGAAGGACCGGCCAGTCCGGCCTTCAAGAAAAGGCAAGCCGGCCGACATCATGAGCATTGCTTCCCAGCCCGCCGAGACGCCTGAACCCGAAACCGGCCCGAACACGGAATATTACTCGCCCTATCACCGCTTCACCGCGGAGGAATGGGCAAAATTCCGGGCAGACACACCGCTGACGCTCACCGCCGACGAGGTGCAGAGGCTGCGCTCGCTGGACGACCCGATTGATCTCGACGAGGTCCGGCGCATCTACCTGTCGCTGTCTCGCCTTCTATCGACGCATGTCGAAGCATCCCAGCGCCTCTTCCAACAGCGGAACCGCTTCCTGAGCCTTTCCGACATCACCAAGACACCCTTCATCATCGGTATTGCCGGTTCGGTGGCTGTCGGCAAATCGACCACCGCCCGTATCTTGAAGGAACTGCTCGCCCGCTGGCCCTCGAGCCCGAAAGTGGATCTCATCACCACCGACGGCTTCCTCTATCCGAATGCGGTTCTCCAGCGCGAAAACCTGATGGAACGCAAGGGTTTTCCGGAAAGCTACGACATCGGCACCATTCTGCGGTTCCTATCGGCAATCAAGGCGGGCGAGCCGAACGTCAAGGCTCCGAGTTACTCTCACCTGACCTATGACGTTCTGCCGAACGAATACACGCTGGTCGATCGGCCGGACATCCTGATCTTCGAAGGCATCAACGTTCTGCAATCGCGGGCGCTGCCGGCCGACGGCAAGATCGTGCCGATCGTATCGGACTTCTTCGACTTCTCGATCTACATCGATGCCGATGAAGAGCAGATCCACAACTGGTACGTCCAGCGCTTCATGAAGCTGCGCCAGACCGCATTCCGCGATCCGACCTCGTTCTTCAAGAAATACGCCGCAATCGATGCGGATGCGGCCCGCGCCGTCGCCGAGGGGCTGTGGGAGAACATCAACCTCAAGAACCTCAGGCAGAACATCGTGCCGACCCGGCCGCGGGCGGATCTGATCCTGCGCAAAGGCCGCAATCACCTCGTCGAAACGGTCGAGCTGCGGAAACTGTAGGCTATCGATCGCCGGCTATTGAATTAAATCGTCAGCTATTCACGCGGCGCAGCGTCAGATTGATGCGCCCGCCGTTCTTCAACAGCGTCGATGTGCCGGGATAAATGCGATCGACGCCGTGGAACGCGAGGCGTCCCTCCCCGCCAAGCACCACGATATCACCGCTCGCGAGCCGGAAGGAGCCGGTCGGATCCTTCCGGTTCAGGCCACCAACCCGGAACAGGCAGCTATTGCCGAGCGAAACCGACAGGACGGGTGCGGCAAGATCGTTCTCGTCCTTGTCCTGATGCAGGCCCATCTTGGCGTCGTCGGAATAGAAGTTGATGAGGCAGGCTTCCGGCGGCTTCGGATAGTTGCCGAGCTTCTCCCACAGATCGAGCAGTTCCTGCGGCATGGCGGGCCAAGGCTTTTTCGTCACCGGATGGAAGGACTGGTAGCGATACCCCTGTTGCTTGTCCGTCACCCAGCCGAGCGGGCCGCAATTGGTCATGCGCACCGACATTGGTTTGCCGGTGCCGGGCATTTCCGGCGTGTAGAGCGGGGCCTCGGCCACGACGCTGCGGATCACTCGACCAGATGCTCCTGCGCCGGTCTGTCCAGATAGTCCGGAAGGTGCCTGATGCCATTTCCAAGCGTCGCCAAATCGATCTCCGCTCTCAATCCCCGCTGTTAGTCGCCGCTTGGCCGGCCACGCATCTTCTTAACGTCCGACCGGCCGGATTTTCCTTCAGCCGGCGCTCCACCGAGCCCTTGGTCGGTTTGGTCTTCCTGCGCGGCGGGGGCGGCGGTTCGGCGGCCTTGAGGATCAGTTCCTTCAACCGCTCGCGGGCGTCTTCCCGGTTACGCTCCTGGCTGCGGAACCGGTTTGCCTCTATCATCAGAACACCATCCTTCGACACCCGTTTTCCGGCGAGCTTGATGGCGTTTTCCTTCACCCGCTCCGGCAGGGAGGGCGTGTTGACGATGTCGTAGAAAAGCTGGACGGCCGTCGAGACCTTGTTGACGTTCTGGCCGCCCGGCCCGCCCGCCAGCACGAACTGTTCCGTCAGCTCCCACCCGGCGATGGTAATGCGGTTGTTGATGATGAGGGGATTGCTGGCCATGTCGCCTGTTTCCCACAAAGCACGACAAAAGAAAACCACCAGCGGCGAGGCGCACCATTCGGACGGGTATAACGTCCAGCCGTCATGCTCGGGCCTGTCCCGAGCATCTGCTCTGGCCAACTGGTTGATGGCTTGGATCCTCGGGACAAGCCCGAGGATGACGTGGGGAGGAGTTCAACCCCGACAAAGAAAACCGCCGGCCCAAGGGTGTTATCCCTCGGCCGGCGGTTTCACGTGAATCCTTGGAACGGATTATTCGGCAGCAGCGAGGATGCCCGGAGCGGCGCTCTTTACATTGCTATCGACGTGATTTTCGTACTGCTCGAAGTTCTGGATGAACATCGAGACAAGCTTCTTGGCATAGGCATCGAAGGCTGCGCCGTCCGCCCAGGTCGAACGCGGATCGAGAATCGCATTATCGACGCCCTCTACCGCGACGGGCACTGCGAAACCGAAGTTCGGATCGGTGCGAAACTCGGCATTCTTGAGGCTGCCATCGAGGGCAGCACTCAGGAGCGCGCGGGTTTCCTTGATCGGCATGCGGCGGCCGACGCCATAGGCACCGCCGGTCCAGCCGGTGTTGACCAGCCAGCAATCAACGCCGTGGCGGGCGATCAGCTGTTTGAGCAGGTTGCCGTATTCGGCCGGATGACGGGGCATGAACGGGCCGCCGAAGCAGGTCGAGAATGTCGCTTCAGGCTCGGTCACGCCCTTTTCCGTGCCGGCAACCTTGGCGGTGTAGCCGGAAAGGAAGTGGTACATGGCCTGTTCCGGCGTCAGCTTGGCGATCGGGGCATGACGCCGAAAGCATCGGCGGTCAGCATGATGATCGATTTCGGTTGCGGCGCAGTGCCTGTCTTCGACGCATTCGGGATGAAATGCAGCGGATAGGCGCTGCGGGTGTTCTCCGTCAGCGATTCGTCGTTGAAATCCGGAACCCGGTTTTCGTCGAGCACGACGTTTTCAATCACCGTGCCGAAACGACGGGTCGCGGCATAGATTTCCGGTTCCGCTTCGGCAGACAGGTTGATGGCCTTGGCATAGCAGCCGCCTTCGAAATTGAAGACGCCGTTTTCGCCCCAGCCATGCTCGTCGTCGCCGATCAGCGTGCGGTTCGGATCGGCCGACAGCGTGGTCTTGCCGGTGCCGGACAGGCCGAAGAACAGCGCGGTATCACCATTCGGGCCGACATTGGCCGAGCAGTGCATCGGCATGACGCCCTCTTCCGGCAGGAAGTAGTTGAGCACAGAGAAGACCGACTTCTTGTTCTCGCCGGCATAGGACGTGCCGCCGACCAGGATCAGGCCGTTGGTGAAATCGCAGGCGATCACCGTGTCCGTGCGGCAGCCGTGACGGGCGGGATCCGCCTTGAAGCTCGGCAGGTTGATGATCGTCAGCTTCTCTTCGAAGCTTTCGAGCGTCGAACGATCCGGGCGGATCAGAAGATTGCGGATGAAAAGAGCATGCCAGGCGAACTCGCTGACGACGCGGGTCGGGAGAGCATATTCGGCATCGGCGCCGCCGACCAGATCCTGGACGAACAGTGTCTTGCCGGCCGCATGCGCGAGCATGTCCTTCTTCAAGGCTTCGAAGTGTTCGGGCTTCATAGGCTTGTTGTCGGCGCCCCACCAGACCCGGTTCTCGGTGCCGGCGTCGCGGACGATGAACTTGTCCTTGGGGGAGCGACCGGTGTGCTGGCCGGTAACGGCACGCAGAGCGCCATCGATGGTCAGATCGGCTTCACCGCGACGGATGGCTTCTTCGTACAGTTCGACCTCTGACGAATTGTAATAAACACGCGATACATCGCCGAGACCGATCGCCGCTAAACCCTTGGACGGGTTGTGAAGTCCAAACTCCTCCATGCGCGCACTCCTTCAGCTTGCCGTGGGAACTGCCCCGAAATTAAAGGCTGATTTTCAAAAGGGCAAGAGGTGCCACCTAAATTCTTTAATAATATCAATTATTTAATCGATTTAAAAAATTTTATTCCTCTTTAAATCGGTTTAAGAACTGTTTCAATCCGCATCTGCGCTATCTTAAACCTCATTGCCAAAACGCGCGACGTTGAGCGGCCACTTTATCTTTGCCACAATTTGTTCCACCTTTATACTCAAGAAGCGCGTCGGCTCGTGCCGCCTGGCTGGGGTGAATTCCAGGAGATGCGCATAGATGATGACGGAGATGGAGAGCATGCAAACAATCGCGCTCGTAGATGACGACCGCAATATCCTGACGTCGGTGTCGATTGCACTGGAGGCGGAAGGATACAAGGTCGAAACCTATACGGATGGCGCCTCCGCGCTCGACGGGCTTATCGCCCGCCCTCCGCAGCTGGCGATCTTCGATATCAAGATGCCCCGCATGGACGGCATGGAGCTGCTGCGCCGCCTGCGGCAGAAGTCCGACCTGCCGGTGATCTTCCTCACCTCCAAGGATGAGGAGATCGACGAGCTGTTCGGCCTGAAGATGGGCGCCGACGACTTCATCACCAAGCCGTTCTCGCAGCGCCTGCTGGTGGAGCGGGTCAAGGCGATCCTGCGCCGCGCCGGCGCCCGTGAGGCGCAGGCCATCGGCGGCACCGGCACCAAGGCCGCGGCGGACGCGCAGGCGGCCCGCACGCTCGAGCGTGGCCAGCTCGCCATGGACCAGGAGCGCCATACCTGCACCTGGAAAGGCGAACCGGTGACGCTGACGGTGACCGAGTTCCTGATCCTGCATTCGCTGGCCCAGCGGCCCGGCGTGGTCAAAAGCCGCGACGCGCTGATGGATGCCGCCTATGACGAGCAGGTCTATGTGGACGACCGCACCATCGACAGCCACATCAAGCGGCTGCGCAAGAAGTTCAAGATGGTCGATACCGACTTTGATATGATCGAAACGCTTTACGGCGTGGGTTACCGATTCCGCGAGGCGGCTTGATCCTTGCGAAAGGTTAACTTGAGGCCACGGCCGGACCAGCGTTAAGCTGGCCCGGTGGAAGGACTGCAGTGGCAGATCAAACATTCGACAACGACCTGGCAAGGGTGGAGAAGACCGAGGCCCGCCGCGCGCCGCGGCGGTTCTGGTCGCGACCTTTCACGCTCATTCGCCGGGTATTCGGCCACGCGGTGTTTTCCAGCCTCACCCGCCGCATCCTGTTCTTCAACATCGCCGCGACCGTTGTGCTGGTTGCCGGCATTCTTTACCTCAACCAGTTCCGCGAGGGGCTGATCGACGCCCGCGTCGAAAGCCTGCTGACCCAGGGCGAGATCATCGCCGGGGCGATTTCCGCCTCCGCCTCCGTCGATACCAATTCGATCACCATCGATCCCCAGAAACTGCTCGAACTGCAGGCCGGCCAGAGCATCACGCCGGTGCCGAACGACGAGGATCTGGATTTCCCCATCGACCCCGAGCGTGTCGCGCCGGTTCTGAGGCGGCTGATTTCGCCGACCCGCACCCGCGCCCGGATTTTCGATGCCGACGCGAACCTGCTGCTCGATTCCCGCCATCTCTATTCGCGCGGACAGGTGCTGCGTTTTGACCTGCCGCCGGTGGAAAACGAACAGCAGACCTGGAGCGAATGGTTCGCCGGTCTCATCAACCGCCTGCTGCAGCCCGGCAACCTGCCGGTCTACAAGGAAGCGCCGGGCGGCGACGGCTCGATCTATCCGGAAGTCATGAACGCGCTGACCGGTGTGCGCGGCGCGCTTGTGCGCGTCACCGAGCGCGGCGAGTTGATCGTTTCGGTCGCCGTGCCGGTCCAGCGTTTTCGCGCTGTGCTCGGCGTGCTTCTGCTCTCGACCCAGGCCGGCGACATCGACAAGATCGTGCATGCGGAACGGCTGGCGATCATGCGCGTCTTCGGCGTCGCGACGCTCGTCAACATCCTGCTCTCGCTGCTGCTTTCCTCGACCATCGCCAACCCGCTCAGGCGACTGGCGGCGGCGGCGATCCGGGTGCGGCGCGGCGCCAAGCAGCGCGAGGAGATCCCCGATTTCGCCTATCGTCAGGATGAGATCGGCAATCTCTCGATCGCGCTTCGCGAAATGACCAATGCCCTTTACGACCGGATCGACGCGATCGAGAGTTTTGCGGCGGATGTCAGCCATGAGCTCAAGAACCCACTGACCTCGCTTCGCAGCGCCGTGGAGACCCTGCCGCTCGCCAAATCCGAGGAGTCGAAACAGCGGCTGACGGAAATCATCTTCCACGACGTGCGCCGCCTCGACCGCCTGATCAGCGACATTTCCGACGCCTCCCGGCTGGATGCCGAGCTTGCCCGCTCGGATTCGACGCCGGTCGATATGGAAAACCTGCTCGGCAATCTGGTCGATATTTCGCGGCAGATCCGAACCGGCCGCAAGCCGGTGGAGATCGGGCTCACCGTGGACAACAAGGCCGGCAACCGGTTTGCCTACCTTGTCAACGGTCACGATCTTCGCCTCGGGCAGATCATCACCAATCTCATCGAGAACGCGCGATCCTTCGTGCCGGAAAAGGGCGGCCGCATCACGATCCGGCTGTCGCGGATAAAAGACCGCGTGACCGTGACGGTGGAAGACAACGGTCCCGGCATCCAGGCCGAGGACATCGACCGGATTTTCGAGCGCTTCTATACGGATCGCCCCGACGGCGAGAGTTTCGGCCAGAATTCCGGCCTCGGCCTGTCGATCAGCCGGCAGATCGCCGAGGCCCATGGCGGCTCGCTGAAGGCGGAAAATCTGCACGATGCCAAAACGGGTGCCGCTACCGGGGCCCGCTTCACGCTGTCGCTGCCGGGCGGCGAAGCCCCATGAGCACCGCACCGGTCAACATCCACGCGACCGCGATCGTGATCGGCACCAAAGGTCTTCTCATCGCCGGTCCGTCCGGAAGCGGCAAATCCATGCTGGCCTTTACCTGCATTGCAGCGGCCCGCCGCCAGGGCGCTTTGCGGCTCTGGTCTCCGACGATCAGGTACTTGTCTCACGCCACGGCGATCACCTGCTCGCGACCCGGCCGGAAACGATCGCCGGCCTCATCGAACTGCGCGGCAGCGGCATCGCCCGAATGGAAAGCATCCCGTCCGCCGTGCTGGACCTTGCGGTCGAAATCATCTCCCTGCCGGAAAGCGAAAGGCTTCCACCGGAAAACGAACGCTTTCAGATCGCCGGGCTCGGTGACCTTCCGCTCGTCCGGATATGGCACGGCGCACCCGATCCGCTGGCCATTCTGGCGGCATTTGCACCTGATTTTCACCGCCGGATGCCGTTTTGATCATCGGGAAGCCTGATTTTTTGACTTGAACTTCGAATCTACTTGGAGAAGATGGCATCCCACCGCTGGACCGCTTTATTGCAATGCGATAATGGCGCCGAGTTTCCATAGCAGGGGCAGTTTTCATGATCGGACTAGTGCTTGTCACCCATGGCAAGCTGGCTGAGGAATTTCGTCATGCGGTCGAGCATGTCGTCGGACCTCAGAAATTCATCGAAACCGTATCGATCGGTCCCGAGGACGACATGGATCAGCGGCGGCAGGATATCGTCGATGCCGTCACCAATGCGGATGAGGGTTACGGCGTCATCATTCTGACCGACATGTTCGGGGGCACGCCCTCCAACCTTTCCATTTCCGTCATGGAAAGCGGCCGGATCGAAGTGATTGCCGGCATGAATCTTCCGATGCTGATCAAGCTTGCCGGCGTGCGTAGCGACAACAACATGGACAAGGCGCTCGCCGAAGCCTCCGAAGCCGGTCGTAAATACATCAATGTCGCAAGCCGCGTCCTCAGCGGCAAATGAGAACCCAGACCGGATGTCATCTCCCTCCCCCGCGAATTCCTGATCGTCAACAAACGCGGCCTGCATGCGCGCGCCTCTGCCAAGTTCGTGCAGATGGTGGAAAGCTTCGATGCGCAGATCACCGTTTCCAAGGACGGTACGTCCGTCGGCGGCACGTCCATCATGGGCCTGATGATGCTCGCGGCCAGCACCGGCTGCACGATCGAAGTCTCTGCTGAAGGCAATCAGGCCGAAGACGCGCTGAATGCGCTGGAACAGCTGGTCGCCAACAAGTTCGGCGAAGAGGCCTGAGCGCGCGACTTAACCTTCCAGTGACATAAACATATAAAGACTTCTTTATATCCCGTTGCCAGTCTGCAGGAAGCCTGCTAAACCGCTGGCCAGTTTCCGCCTGCCAAGGCGGGTCTTGCCACGTCCGTCGGTATGCCCCGGCGGAGAGGCACCACCGAACATGGAGAGCTTTATGAGCACTGAGAAGGATTACGTCGTCGCGGATATCAATCTTGCCGCCTACGGCCGCAAGGAGCTCGACATCGCGGAAACCGAAATGCCGGGCCTGATGTCGTGCCGCGAAGAATTCGGCACCTCGAAGCCGCTGAAGGGCGCCCGCATCTCGGGCTCGCTCCACATGACCATCCAGACGGCCGTTCTGATCGAGACGCTTCAGCATCTCGGCGCCGAAATCCGCTGGGCGTCCTGCAACATCTTCTCGACCCAGGACCATGCTGCTGCGGCAATCGCTGCCGCCGGCATTCCGGTCTTCGCCGTCAAGGGCGAATCGCTGACCGAGTACTGGGACTACACCGACAAGATCTTCCAGTGGGCCGATGGCGGCCTCTCCAACATGATCCTCGATGACGGCGGCGACGCCACCATGTACATCCTGCTCGGCGCCCGCGCCGAAGCCGGCGAGGACGTTCTTTCGAACCCGACCTCGGAAGAAGAGGAAATCCTCATCGCGCAGATCAAGAAGCGCCTCAAGGCTTCGCCGGGCTGGTTCACCAAGCAGCGCGACGCGATCAAGGGCGTTACCGAAGAAACCACCACCGGCGTTCACCGCCTCTACGAACTCTCCAAGAAGGGCCTGCTGCCCTTCCCGGCGATCAACGTCAACGACTCGGTCACCAAGTCGAAGTTCGACAACAAGTACGGATGCAAGGAATCGCTGGTCGATGGCATCCGCCGCGGTACCGACGTGATGATGGCTGGCAAGGTTGCCGTCGTCTGCGGTTACGGTGACGTCGGCAAGGGTTCCGCCGCTTCGCTCGCCGGCGCCGGCGCCCGCGTCAAGGTCACCGAAGTCGACCGATCTGCGCCCTCCAGGCCGCCATGGACGGTTTCGAAGTCGTCGTTCTCGAAGACGTCGTTTCCTCTGCCGACATCTTCATCACCACGACCGGCAACAAGGACGTCATCCGCATCGACCATATGCGTGCGATGAAGGACATGGCGATCGTCGGCAATATCGGCCACTTCGACAACGAGATCCAGGTTGCCGCGCTCAAGAACCTCAAGTGGACCAACGTCAAGCCGCAGGTCGATATGGTCGAGTTCCCGAAGGGCAACCGCATCATCCTTCTGTCGGAAGGCCGCCTGCTCAACCTCGGCAACGCTACCGGCCATCCGTCCTTCGTGATGTCGGCTTCGTTCACCAACCAGACGCTGGCCCAGATCGAGCTCTTCACCAAGCAGGGCGAGTACAAGAACGACGTCTACATCCTGCCGAAGCACCTCGACGAGAAGGTCGCCCGCCTGCATCTCGCCAAGCTCGGTGTGAAGCTGACGGAACTCTCCGACGAGCAGGCCGCATATATCGGCGTCTCGCAGCAGGGCCCGTTCAAGGCTGAACACTACCGGTACTAATCAATAGCCGGTCAATCCACAAGATATAGTAGCCGCAGCCTTGACAAAGGCCGCGGCTTCTTTTGGGCGCGTCCCTTCCCGGCGATTCCTAAGCAAGTATTGTTTTAGAACTTGATTCGCGCCTTCCCTGGAGCGTGATGCCGAAAGCCCTCAGCGGTTTTCGGACATCGTCGCGTTCCCGCCATATGATTGGGAGCCGTCCGGCTACGGGCAAGGCGCGATGTGGTATGTCTTGTCGATGAGCGGCAATTGGACGGAGACAGACCGGATATGTCGGTAAAAAAATGAGCTCGTCAGAACGGGCCGATCCTCTTTGCGGCGGAGCGGAAGCTCCGGCTTTGCGTACCGTTTTCGGGCGACCCATCTGCGGATCCCAGGACGGCAACGCCATGGTCGGCAAGCTTCGTCGTCTGGCGCTGTTCGGCAGCGCCTTCCTTTCGGGCACCGCTCTTTCCGGGCTGGCGACGGCAGCGCTTGCGCAGCAGTCCGGAAATGCGGCCGTTCGCCTGTTTTCCTCAACGGAAGTCATCGTTTCGTCGCTGGTGATGGGCGCGCTCGGCGCTGCCCTGTTTTCGGCCATCTGGCTGGTGCGCCAGCGCGGCAATATGGAAGCCGAATCGCAGGAAATGCGCAGCGCCCTTTCCGACGCGCAGCAGCGGATTTCCAAGTTCGAAGCCCTGATCGCCGACAAGAACCGGCGGATCGTCGTGTGGGAAAGCGGTTCGTCCAAACCGGAATTCCTCGGCCAGCTGCCGGCGGAAACCGGCGCGCCGCAGCAGGACCGTGAATTTCTTGCCTTCGGACGCTGGATGCGCAGCACGTCGGCCGGCGAGCTTGAAAAATCGATCGAACTGCTGCGGATCGAAGCCCGCTCCTTCGACATGGTGGTGGAAACCAACCGCGACGAGATCCTGGAAGTGCAAGGCCGGGTTTCGGGCGGCAAGGCCTTCGTCCGTTTCATCGCGCTCAACAATCTGCGCGCCGAACTCGCCGAACTCAAGATCGAACGCGAGCGGCTGACGAGCTCGATCATGCTGTTCCATTCGCTGCTCGACGCCATCGAACAGCCGGTCTGGCGCCGCGATTCGCAGGGCAAGCTCATCTGGGTGAACCATGCCTATGGCGATGCGGTGGAGGCTTCCACCCCGGCGCAGGCGATCGAGGACGGTCGTGAATTTCTGGGCTCGATCGCCCGCGAGAAGATCAGGGCGACGGCAACGTCCACCTCGCCTTTCCATGACCGGATCTCCACGGTGGTACACGGCAACCGCACCATGTTCGACGTCGTCGATGTGGTCGTGCCGGGCGGTTCCACCGGCCTTGCGATCGATGTTTCCGAAGCGGAAGCGGTGCGCGAGGAATTGAAGCGTACTCTGAAGAGCCACGCGGAAACGCTCGACCATCTGGCAACGCCCGTCGCCATCTTCGACGGCGAGCGCCGGCTGCAGTTCTACAATCAGGCTTTCGTGCAGCTCTGGGGTCTGACGCTTCCCTTCCTCGATCAGAGGCCGGACAATAGCGAGTTGCTCGACAAGCTGAGAAGCGATGGCAAGCTGCCGGAACAGCTCAGCTGGCGGAGCTGGAAGGAGGCGGCGCTATCCGTCTACCAGTCGCCGGATACCCAGACCGATCTCTGGCATCTGCCGAACGGCCAGACGCTGCGCGTCATTGCCACCGCGCATCCACAGGGCGGCGCTACCTGGGTATTCGAAAACCTCACCGAACAGGTGGATCTCGAGACCCGTTACAATACGCTGGTCCAGGTCCAGGGCGAAACGATCGACCATCTGTCCGAAGGCGTCGCCGTGTTCGGGCCGGACGGACGCATTCGCCTGTCGAACCCGGCCTTCCGGGCGCTCTGGGGCATCACCGCCGAGGAAGCCAAGCCCGGCACGCATATCAAGGCGATCGAGACCGCCTGCGCGCCTTCCTACGACAAGCCGGACGGCTGGCGCCGCTTCGGCCAGATGCTGACCAATTTTGACGACGAGCGGCCCTCGCTGCAAGGCACGTTCGAACTCTATTCCGGCCTGATCCTCGACTACGCCGCAACGCCGCTGCCGAACGCCCAGACGATGCTGACCTTCGTCGGACATGACGGCGAGCGCCAGGGCGGAACGGGCGCTCAAGGAAAAGAACGACGCCCTGCAGAAGGCCGACGAGCTTAAGAACGATTTCGTCCAGCACGTTTCCTACGAGCTACGTTCGCCGCTGACCAATATCATCGGCTTCACCGATCTCCTGAAGACGCCGGGCATCGGTTCGCTGAACGAGCGGCAGGCCGAATATATCGACCATATATCGACGTCGTCCTCCGTTCTTCTGACGATCGTCAACGACATCCTCGATCTTGCGACCGTCGATGCCGGCATCATGCAGCTCAACTATTCGGAAATGGCGATCGACGACCTGCTCGACGACGTGGCCATGCAGATCGCCGACCGGCTGCATGAAAACGGCGTGACGCTGGCGATCACCGCGCCCGCCGGTCTCGGCACGATCGTCGCCGACCAGCAGCGGCTGAAGCAGATCCTTATCAAGCTGCTCACCAACGCCACCAATTTCGCGCCGGAAGGTTCTGCGATCACGCTGAACTGCTGGCGCACCCATAGCGACGTGTTCTTCTCGGTGACCGACAAGGGGCCGGGCATCCCGGAAGACGTGCTGAAGACCGTGTTCGACCGGTTCTCGGCCAATGCCAAGGGCGGTAAGCGCTCCGGTGCCGGCCTCGGCCTTTCGATCGTCGAGAGCTTCGTGACGCTGCATCACGGCGACGTGGCGATCGACAGCAAGCCCGGCCAGGGAACCACGGTTACGTGCCGCATTCCGAGCGGCACGACGGCGCGGTCCGTCGCCGCCGAATGAGTGGTGAGGCAGCTCTTACCCTGACGCTTGGCGACGAGGCCGAAACGATCCGCCTCGGCGAAGACCTGGCTTTGGCGTTGAAGAAGGGGACTGGATCGCCCTTTCCGGCGATCTCGGTGCCGGCAAATCCACATTCGCCCGGGCATTTTTGCGCGCGCTTGCCGATGACGAAGAGCCTCGAAGTGCCGAGCCCGACCTTCACGCTGGTGCAGAGCTACGAGCTGCGCATTCCGGTCTCGCATTTCGATCTTTATCGCCTCGGCGATGCCTCGGAACTCGACGAACTCGGTTTCGATGAGGCACTTTCCAACGGTATTTGTCTGGTCGAATGGCCTGAGGTCGCCGACGACCTGCTGCCGCAAGCCCGCATCCAGCTCCGTCTCGAACAGAACGGCAGCGGCCGGACTGCGACGATCACCGCGCCGGACGCGCAGATGCAGCGCATCCGCCGCGTTCTGGCTATCCGCGAATTTCTCGATATCCATGGCTACCCAGGCGCTTGGCGGCGGTTTCTGACCGGCGATGCCTCGACACGGGCCTATGAGACCGTAGTGACGGCAAGCGGCGAAACGCTGATCCTGATGGACTGGCCACGCCCGGCGCAAGGCCCGCCGGTTCTCGACGGAAAGCCCTATCCCAAGGTCGCGCATCTGGCGGAAGACCCTATCCATTCGTGGCGATCGACGAATACCTTCGCGAACTCGGCCTCGCGGCACCGGAAGTGCTGCATGTGGATTATGACCAGGGCATCCTGCTGATCGAAAATCTCGGCGAAGAGGGTGCTGTCGATGAAGACGGCAAGCCTATCGAAGAACGCTACCGCGAAAGCGTCGTCTGTCTTGCCTTCCTGCACAGCCACGAGATGCGCCAGGACCTGACGGTCGGAGATGGCCATATCCATCACATCCCGGATTTCGATCCCACCGCCATGAAGATGGAAGCGCGGCTGCTGATCGACTGGCACCTGCCGTGGAAACGCGGAACTCCGGCGACGGATGAGGAACGGCAGAAATACCTGGCGATCTGGGACGGCCTGATCAGCGAACTCAACGGCGTCGAGAAGAACCTGCTGTTGCGCGATTTCCACTCGCCCAACATCATCTGGCGGCCGCATGAATCGGGCGTGCGGCGCGTCGGCCTGATCGATTTCCAGGATGCGATGATCGGCCCCACTGCCTATGACCTTGCCTCGATCGTCCAGGATGCGCGGGTGGACATACCGAAGGCTCTCGCCGATCAGCTGATGCTGGACTACGTGACGCTTCGCCGCGCGCTCGGGGCCTTCGACGAGCCGACTTTCCTGAAAGCCTGGGCGATCATGGCGGCGCAGCGCAACTGCAAGCTTGCCGGTCTCTGGGTGCGGCTCTTGCAGCGGGACGGCAAGCCGGGCTATCTGAAGCACATGCCGCGGACACTGCGTTATCTCGCGACGGCGCTGAAGCACGATGTGCTCGCTCCCTTGCGCGATTGGTGCCTGCGGGCTGGAATAGAGCTGCCCGAATCATAAATACGGTTTTCGATGACCATTAAACGAGCCCCCATCAAACAGGCGATGGTGCTTGCCGCAGGGCTCGGCACCCGGATGCGGCCGATCACAAACACGATGCCGAAGCCGCTGGTTCCCGTCGCCGGCAAGCCGATGATCGATTATGTGCTGGATTCGCTGAGGGACGCCGGTGTCGAGCGCGCGGTCGTCAACGTGCACCACTTCGCAGACCAGATGGAAGCGCATCTTGCAGCCTATAAAGGCCTCGAGATCCTCATTTCGGACGAGCGTGGCGCGCTGATGAACAATGGCGGCGGCATCGTGAAGGGGCTGAAGCTTCTGGATCGCGGCACGATTTTCGTCATGAACGCCGACCTCTTCTGGATCGGCGAGACATCGGGCAGACCCACCAACCTGCAGAACCTCGCCCAATTCTTCGATCCGGAGCGCATGGACATGGCGATGCTCTGCGTCCATATCGACGACACGACCGGGCATAACGGCGTCAACGATTTCGGCATGGCGCCGGACGGCCGCTTGCGGCGTTACCGGGATGATCCGTCCAACCCGGTCGTTTATGCCGGCGCCTTCGCGATGAATCCGTCTTTCCTCGACGACGCGCCTTCGGATGCCTTCAACATCAACACCTATTTCGACAAGGCGATTGCCCGCGGCCGGCTCTACGGAACCATGCTCGACGGGCACTGGATCACGGTCGGCACGCCGGAAGCGCTGCCGGAAGCGGAAGCCGTGATCGCGCGCTATCCGGTGGAGGCATGACCAGGGCGTCCGGGCGCAGCAAGCGGGTCTTTTCGATTCCCGCCGGGGCGCCCTTCCTCAAGACCATCGCGGCGGCACTCTGCGACGGCCGGCTCAACGAGACCTTCCGCTACGAACCGTCCGATCCGCTTTCGCTCGCCGATGTGACCATCTACGTGCCGACGCGGCGTTCGGCGCGTGTGCTGCGCTCGGAATTCGTCGATCTGCTCGGCGGCCGCTCCGCCATCCTGCCGGTCATCCGGCCACTTGGCGAAACCGATGATGACAGCGGTTATTTCGACCTGGTGGCGCCGGAGGAAATGGACCTGGCACTGCCGATCGGAGGCACCGCCCGCCTGCTCGAACTCGGCCGGCTGATCCTTGCCTGGCGCAACCGGCTTCCGAAGGTCGTGCTCGATGTGCATTCGGAATCGCCGCTCGTCGCTCCCGCCAGCCCCGCCGATGCGATCTGGCTTGCCCGCGCACTTGCCGAACTCATCGATGCGGTCGAGACGGAAGAACGCGACTGGGCCGATCTCAAAAGCTCGATACCGGCGAACATGCGCTCTGGTGGCAGCTGACCGCCGAATTCCTGTCGATCGCCAGCGCCTTCTGGCCGTTGCGGCTCGAAGAACTGCGCCGTTCTTCGCCGGCAAAACACCAGGCGGCGATCCTGCGAGGCGAGGCAAGGCGGATTTCCCTGAGAGACCATAAAGGCCCGGTAATCGTCGCGGGTTCGACCGGCTCCGTGCCGGCCGCCGCCGACCTGATCGCGGCGATCTCCGACCTGCCGAACGGCACGGTCGTTCTGCCCGGACTCGATCTTTCCATGCCCGCGGACCAATGGACGATGATCGGCGAAGAGGCTTTCGACGGCAAGCCGGAGCCCGCCAGCCGCAGCCATTCCCAATTCGGCCTGTCACGGCTGCTCAAAAAGCTAGGAGTGACGCGAGAAGACGTGGACGTGCTGGGTGAAGTTCCCGACGATCTCGCCTTCCGTGCCGAAGCACTCTCCCAGGCGCTGGTGCCCGCCAAGGCGACCGACCGCTGGAGTACGTGGCGGGATAATGCCGATCACGGCCTCCTCGCCCAGGCCTTTGCCGACGTCTCGCTGATCGAAGCCTCGAACGAACGCGAGGAGGCCGTGGCGATCGCTATCGCGCTCCGCCTGGCGCTCGAACAGCCGGGCAAAAATGGCGGCGAGAGCCAGGCCGCACTGATCACGCCCGATCGTGCGCTTGCCCGCAGGGTAACCGCCGAGCTTTCCCGTTTCGGCCTTCTCGCCGACGATTCCGCCGGTTCGCCGCTGTCGGGCACGCTGCAGGGCACGCTGACCCAGCTTCTTCTCGAAGCAACGCTGCGGCCCGGCGATCCCGTGGCGATCGTCGCGCTGATCAAGCATCCGCTGATGCGGCTCGGCCTGCCGGCTCCAGAGCTGCGATCCGCCGTTGAAGCGCTCGAAATCCTGGCCCTGCGCGGCGGCATCGGCGACATGGACATTTCGGCGCTGGAACCGCTTCTAGATACCCAACTTGCGGCTCAGTTCGAAGACAGGCACGCGCCGCACTGGCGGCTTTCGCTGCCTGCCGATGCTGCCGATAGCGCGCGCGATCTCGCCAGGCGGCTGGAGAAGGCCGTCGAGCCGCTTGCCTCCGCCCTCGTCCGCCGCCGACCGGACGGGCGCGGTCTCACTGCCAAGCTCCCGCTGTCCGACTGGGCGGAACGCACGGGCCGCGCGCTGGAAGCGATCTGCATCGACGAACAGCAGAATCTCGCAGCGCTCTGGTCAGGCGAGGGCGGCGAACGGCTGGCCGGGCTGCTCTCCGAAGTCATGGAGACCGACGGGCAGATGGAGGCGGACGGTCCACAGTGGATCGACATCGTCATGGCGCTGACCACAGGCGAGGCGGTAAAGCCCCGTTCACTCAGCCATCCGCGCATCTTCATCTTCGGCACGCTGGAAGCCCGGCTGCAAAGCGTCGATACGATGATCCTCGGCGGGCTGAACGAAGGATCATGGCCGGGCCAGACGGTCAACAACCCTTTCCTCTCCCGCACCATGAAAACCGACATGGGCCTTGAGCCGCCGGAACGCCGGATCGGCCAGGCTCGCGCACGATTTTGAAATGGCCTGTGGTACGCGGCATCTGATCCTGTCGCGCTCGATGCGCCAGGGTTCAACGCCGACGGTCGCCTCGCGATGGCTGCAAAGGTTGCTGGCGCTCGGCGGCAGGCAGTTTGCGGATGGCCTGAAGGCGCGCGGCAACGAGTACCGGGAATGGGCATCGATGATCGATACCGGCGAGAACCAGCAGGTTGCCAAACGCCCCGCGCCAAAACCGCCGGCGGACCTGCAGCCGACGAAATATTCCTTCAGCGAGGTCGGACGCCTGCGCCGCGACCCCTATTCGATCTATGCCCGCCGCATCCTGAAGCTCGATCCGCTCGATCCCTTCAACCGCGATCCCGGCGCCTCGGAACGAGGCACGCTCTATCACGCGATCATCGACCGCTATACCCGCGAAGGCCACAAGCCGGGCACTCCGGCCGCGAGAGAGGCGATGCGCCGGATCACCGAGGACCTGTTCGATGCGGAACAGTTGCCGCCGCATATCGACCGTGTCTGGCGGCCGCGGTTTGCGGAAGTCGCCCGCGCCTTCCTGGACTGGGAAGTGGAGCGCGCGCCGGATATCCGCCGGACGATGACGGAAGTCGGCGCCGGGTGGGAAGTCGAGCCGGCCGGCATTCGCGTGACCGGCATTGCCGACCGGATCGATATCAAGGGCTCGGGCCTTGCGGATCTCGTGGACTACAAGACCGGTCTCAGCCCCTCGGTTTCCCAGGCACGGGCGCTGCTCGATCCGCAACTCGGCCTTGAGGCCGCCGCGCTTCGGGCCGGAGCATTCCGGGATGCAGGTCCGCTGACGCCTGACAAGCTGCTCTACGTCCGGCTGCGCCCAGGCGATCGGTTCCGGGAAGACAAGGTCAATAACGAAGGCTCCAGCGCCACCGCCAAGCGCCAGCCGAAATCGGCAATCGAGCTTGCCGACGAATCGATCGAACAGCTCACCCGGTTCGTGATCACGCTGCGCAATGGCGAGGCCGGGTTCGCATCGCGCCTTGTGCCGATGGCGCAGACGGATTTCGGCGGCGAATACGACCACCTCGCCCGCGTGGCGGAATGGTCGGCGGCCGATGACGAGGAGGCCGAAGTCGATGAGTGATCTGGCTCCCGAGGGCGACGATCCGATCAAGTGGATCGATTGGACGACGGTGCAGCAGTCGCTTGCCTCCGATCCCATAAGCTCCGCCTGGGTTTCGGCCAATGCCGGTTCCGGCAAGACGCATGTGCTGACCCAGCGGGTCATCCGGCTGCTGCTCGCCGGCTGCCGGCCGTCATCGATCCTCTGCCTCACCTATACCAAGGCGGCGGCATCGGAAATGTCGAACCGCGTCTTCCAGCGGCTCTCGGAATGGACGGTGCTTTCTGATGACGAGTTGCGTAAGCGGATCGCCGGCATCGAAGGTGCTGAGCCGGATTCCTCAAGCTCGCCGAAGCGCGAAGACTGTTCGCCAAGGCGCTGGAAACGCCGGGCGGGCTGAAGATCCAAACCATCCACGCCTTCTGCGAGGCGCTGCTGCACCAGTTTCCGCTGGAAGCCAATGTCGCCGGGCATTTTTCGGTGCTCGACGACCGCGCCGCCTCCGCCCTGCTTGCCGACGCACGCCGCTCGCTGCTGACGGCAACCTCGGCGGAAGAAGATCCGGTACTCGCGGAAGCCTTTGCGCATGTGCTGGATCTCGGCGACGAATTCGGGCTCGAAACGCTGCTCGGCGATATCATCGCCAAGCGCACAGCGATCCGCCGCTTCATTGCCCATGCGGAACGCCATGGCGGCATCGGCGTCGAGCTGAAACGAGCCCTGGGGCTTGGCCCGGCTGACACGGAAGACAGTATCGCTGCCGGCTACTGGCCCCTGCCCGGCCTCTCCGGCCTGACGCTCGATCTCTATCTGGCGCTTGCCGACCAGAAGGGCGGCCAAAAGGTTTTGGAAGTGGCCTATGGTCTGCGCATGGTCGCCAAGGAGCCGGATGTCCTGAAGCGCGCCCAGCATCTCGACCAGATTTTCCTCACCCGTGAAGGCAAGCCCAAAGCCGACAGTTCGCTGGTCGCCAAGGCGATGACGACGACCGCACCGGAACTGGCCGACGCGATCGCCGCCGCCCGCACCCATGTCGTGGCATGCCGCGACCGGCTACGGCTCATACGGATGTTCCTAGCCACCAAGGCGGCGCTGACGCTGGCGCAACGCCTCGACGAGGACTACGAGGACCTCAAGAAACAGCGCAGCCTGCTCGATTTCGAAGACCTGATCGCCCGAACCGCCGATCTTCTGACCCGCGACGGTGTCGGCGCCTGGGTGCATTACAAGCTCGACCAGGGCATCGACCACATCCTCGTCGATGAGGCGCAGGATACCAGCCCGATCCAGTGGACGGTGATCAAGTCGCTGGCGGAGGATTTCTATTCCGGCGCCAGCGCTCGCGAAACCCGCCGCACCATATTTGCGGTCGGCGACGAAAAACAGTCGATCTATTCCTTCCAGGGCGCCCGGCCGGAACGGTTCGCCGAGGAACGCAGCGAGACGGAAAAGCGGGTGCGGGCCAGTGGCCAGGCTTTTCATCCGGTGCGGCTGCCGCTTTCCTTCCGCTCCACGGCCGACGTGCTCGCGGCCGTCGATCAGGTGTTTTCGCTGGAGGAGAATTTTCGGGGCCTCAGCGCGCTCGGCGAACCCGTGCAGCACCGCTCCAACCGGATCGGTCATCCGGGCGCGGTCGATCTGTGGGACGTGGTGGTGCCGGAAGTCTCCGAACAGGAGGAGGACTGGACCGCGCCGTTCGATTCGACGCCCGACAAGGCGCCGTCCGCCATTCTCGCGGGCCGGATCGCCAACCGGATCGAGGAAATGATCGGCAAGGAAACGATCATCGAAAAGGGTGTCGAGCGGCCGATCGAAGCTGGCGACATTCTTGTTCTGGTGAGAAAGCGCGATGCCTTCGTCAACGCGCTGACCCGGGCGCTGAAACGCCGCGACAATATTCCCGTCGCGGGCGCCGACCGGTTGCGGCTGACCAGCCATATCGCCGTACAGGATCTTCTGGCGCTCGGCCGTTTCCTGCTGCTGCCGCAGGACGACCTTTCGCTGGCGGCACTGCTCAAGAGCCCGCTTTTCAATCTCTCCGAGGAGGACGTCTTCGAAGTCGCGGCGCTGCGGGCGGAGAATACCAGCGCCTGGGCGCAGCTCAACTGTCTGAGCGAAGAACAACCACTCCGGTTCCGCGATGCGGCCGACCGGCTCCAGCATCTGCTTGCCCTTTCGCGGCAGCTCAGCCCGCATGATCTATTTGCCCGGATTCTCGGGGCGCAGGGCGGACGACGAAAATTCCTTGGCCGGCTCGGCACCGAGGCGGGCGATATTCTCGACGAGTTCCTGACCTTCGCGCTCGACCACGAGACCAGCGGGTTGCCGGGCCTGCAGGCCTTCATCTCGACGCTGGAGATCGAATCACCCGAGGTGAAACGCGAGCAGGACGGCGGCCGCAACGAGGTACGGATCATGACCGTGCACGCTTCCAAGGGGCTCGAAGCGCCCGTGGTATTCCTCGTCGACAGCGGTTCGAAGGCATTCATCTCCTCGCATGTGCCGAAATTCCGGCTGCTTCGGATCGGCGGCGAGGACGTGCCGGCCTGGGTGCCAGGCCAGATGCTGTCCAATGCAACGACAAAGGCCGACGACGATCGGATCAGGAGCTCGACGGAAGAAGAATATCGCCGGCTGCTCTACGTCGGCATGACGCGGGCCGCCGATCGGCTGATCGTCTGCGGTTATCGCGGCAAGATCGACAATCCGGATACCTGGCAGTCCATGATTTCCAAGGCGCTTGCCGCCGACGAGCATCATTGCAGCCCGGCGGAATTTCATGGATCGGATGGCGAATGGGGAGGCTTCAAGTGGCGGCTTCCGGCCGCTCCCGGCCAGGCGCCGAAGGCGGCGCACAAGGAGGCGGCTGTGGCCGACAAACGGCCGCTTCCCCTGCCCTCTCCCGTCCCCTGCCGGCCCAGAAAATCCTGCCGCGGCCGCTCAGCCCCTCCGGCGCCGGCACGATGATCGATGACGATGCGGATGACCTGATCGTCACCTCGCCGCTGTTCGGCGAGGAACCTCAGGGCGCGGGGCTGGCGCTGCAGAAAGGCAAGCTGGTTCACCGCATGCTGCAGATGCTGACGGATTTTCCCGAGACCGAACGCGTTTCTGCCGCCCGGCGGTATGCGGACCGCGCCGCCCGTTTCTGGCCGGCAGCGGAGCGCGAAAAGCTCGTCGCCAGCGTCATGTCGGTGCTTTCGCATGCCGAACTCGGCCCGGTGTTTTCTGAGAGAAGCCAATCGGAAGTATCGATCATGGGGACGCTCGCGCTGGAGGGTCGCGATTACGCGATTTCCGGGCGCGTCGATCGGCTGGTGGTGACAGAAGATCGCGTCATCATCCTTGATTACAAGACCAATCGCACAGCGCCCAAAACGTTGGAGGCCGTGCCGCTCTCGCATCGCGCCCAGCTTGCCATCTATCGCGAGATCCTGAAGCCGCTTTACCCGGCAAAAGGTTTCGAATGCGTGCTTGTCTATACCGAGTCGGCGCAGGTGCTTTCGCTGCCGCCGGGCCTGCTGTCACGCTCGCTTGCAGAACTCAAAACAAAGTGAGATAGCGACCATTGAAAACTTTGAGCGGCAGGCTCACATTTACACCAACAGAGAATCGTGAAGGAGAGCCCTATGGCTACCGTGAAAGTCGATAACAGCAATTTCCAGGCCGAAGTCCTCAATGCCGCAGAGCCGGTCGTCGTGGATTTCTGGGCTGAATGGTGCGGCCCCTGCAAGATGATCGGTCCGAGCCTTGAAGAAATTTCGAACGAGCCTCGCCGGCAAGGTGAAGGTCGTCAAGCTGAATATCGACGAAAATCCTGAGCTGGCTGCCCAGTTCGGCGTGCGTTCGATCCCGACGCTTGCTATGTTCAAGGGTGGCGAAGTCGCCGACATCAAGGTTGGCGCCGCTCCGAAGACCGCCCTTTCGGCCTGGATTTCCAGCGCCGCCTAACTTCCAGTCGCATGCCCGCATAAAAAAGCCCGGCTGTTCCCTGCAGCCGGGCTTTTTCTTTGTTGTCTCGGCCCTGCCGCTCAGCTCGGCGGGGTGTCGTTGTCGGCTAGCACATTGCCGGCGAAATAAAGCGAACCACCGATCAGGATGCGCAGCGGCGGGGCGCCCGGCACCTGGCGGCGGGTGATTTCTTGCAATGCCTCGGCCGCGGAGCCGGCGGGTTCGGCCACCAGGCCTGCATCGAATGCGGCATGGGCGAGAACCACCGGGTCCAGCCCCGATTCGCTGCCGCGGATACGCACGGTAAAGACGTGTTCGGCGATATCCGCGAAGGCGCGGAAATAACCGATCGGATCCTTGGTGTTGATCATGCCGGCAATGATGTAGAGCGGCCGGGCCTGGCGTTCCTCGAAGGATGCCATCGCCTCGGCGATCACCTCGCCGGCACCGGGATTGTGCCCGCCATCCAGCCAGATTTCAGAACCTTCCGGCGCATATTCCACGAGCTTGCCTTCGGTCAGCTTCTGCAGGCGAGCCGGCCATTCGACCGTCGCCATCGCCTTTTCCATCATCGCTTCGGTGACAGTGAAGCCGGCGGCCTTGACCGCGCGGATGGCGGCGGCGGCATTGGCGTATTGATGGCGCCCCGGTAGGCGCGGCAGGGGCAGATCGGCAAGGCCGAACTCGTCCTGGTAGATCAGCCGGCCGAATTCCTCGTGGGCGGAGAACTCCTGGCCGTAGACGGCGGTCGGGCAGCCGAGCCGCTCGGCGGTCGAGATCAGCACGTCGCGCGCCGCTTCGAATTCCTGGTGGCCGATGACGACGGGCCGCCCGCGCTTCATGATGCCGGCCTTTTCGGCGGCAATCAGTTCGACCCGGTCGCCGAGATAGGCCTGGTGATCGAGCGAGATCGGCATGATGACCGAAACGGCCGGGTCAGAAATGACGTTGGTGGCATCGAAACGGCCGCCGAGACCAACTTCGAGGATCACCGCGTCGGCCGGCTGTTCGGAGAAGAGAAGGAAGGTCGCCGCCGTCAGGATTTCGAAGACGGTGATCATCTGGCCGTTATTGGCCGCCGCGATGCGCCGCAGCGCATCCGCCAGCATGTCGTCGCCGACGATCCGGCTGCGTCCGCCCTTGACCCCGATCCGATAGCGTTCGTGCCAGTGAACGAGATGCGGAGACGTGTGGACATGCGTCGCGTAACCGCCTGCCTCGAGCAGGGCGCGGCAGAAGGCCGTCACCGAGCCCTTGCCGTTGGTACCGGCGACGTGGATGACCCGCGGCAGCTTCCTATGCGGATTGCCCAGCATTTCGAGGAGGCGGGTGATCCTGTCGAGCGAAAGGTCAAAACCCTTCGGATGAAGGGTCATCAGTCGTTCGATTTCCCGCTCCGCCTCGCTGACAACGGGTTCGTTCATGGTCGTCATCCCGCCGCTCCGGCTTTCGATGCTCTTTCGGTCAGGCGCTGAGCGCGATGGGCGCCGGAAGCGCTTCCTGGGCGGGCTGTCTCGTCAGCATCTTCAGGATTTTCGCCAGCGTCGATGGGATCTCGTGGCGCTTCACCACCATATCGACCATGCCGTGTTCAAGCAGGTATTCCGAGGTCTGGAAACCTTCGGGCAGCTTTTCGCGCAGCGTCTGCTCGATGACGCGCTTGCCGGCAAAACCGATCTCGGCGCCGGGTTCGGCAATGTGGACGTCGCCGAGCATGGCATAAGACGCGGTGACGCCGCCGGTCGTCGGGTTGGTCAGCACGACGATATAGGGCAGGCCCGCTTCCTTCAGCATATCGACCGCAACCGTGGTGCGCGGAAGCTGCATCAGCGACAGTATGCCTTCCTGCATGCGGGCTCCGCCGGAGGCCGGGAAGATCACCAGCGGGCATTTTTCGGTAAGCGCCCGTTCGCAGGCCCGGACGATCGCCTCGCCGGCAGCCATTCCGAGCGAACCGCCGATGAAATTGAATTCATGGACGACGGCCACGAGCTTCAGGCCTTGAACAGTGCCGAGACCGGCCAGGATCGTGTCTTCCTGTTCGGTCTTGACGCGGCTGTCCTTCAGGCGGTCGGCATAACGCTTGGAATCGCGGAATTTCAGCGGATCCTGAGCGACCTTCGGCTGCGGCAGCGCCTCGAAAACACCGCCATCGAAAAGATCGATAAGGCGGGCCTTGGCGGGCATCTTCATGTGGAAGCCGGACGCGGGAATGACCCACTTGTTCTCTTCCAGGTCCTTGTGAAAGACCATTTCCCCGGTTTCGGGGCATTTGATCCAGAGATTTTCCGGAACGTCCCGGTTGGGACGGCCGAGCATGGAGTTGATGCGCGGCCGGACGTAATTGGTGATCCAGTTCACTTGGCGTACTCCCGATTAACTCAAGCCCAATGTGGGGAAACTATTCGGCGGCAACAAGGCGTGCAGCACGTACGCCGGTTGCAAGACCCCGAACCAGGGTCGCGACCGCAGCGACGGTATCCGGACCGGCCTTGCCATCCTTGGTGAGGCTGCCGGCAATCTGGCTGACGATTGCCGAACCGACGACGACGCCATCCGCCGCAGCGCCGATCGCCCTGGCATGATCGGCGGTCTTGACGCCGAAGCCGACGCAGACCGGCAGCGCCGTGTGGCCCTTGATGCGGTTGACCGCGCCGGACACCAGCGACGGATCGGGCAGCGCCGAGCCGGTAATGCCGTTCATCGAGACGTAATAAACGAAGCCGGACGTGTTCTTGAGAACGGCCGGCAGACGCTTGTCGTCAGTGGTCGGGGTGGCAAGCCGGATGAAGTTGACGCCCTTGGCTAGTGCCGGAATGCAAAGCTCGTCATCCATTTCCGGCGGCAGATCGACAACGATCAAGCCATCGATGCCGGAGGCAATCGCATCATCGAGGAATTTCTCGACGCCGTAGACATAGATAGGGTTGTAATAACCCATCATGACGATGGGCGTCTCGGCATCACCTTCGCGGAACCTGGCCGCGAGTTCAAGCGTCTTTGCGAGCGTCTGGCCACCCTTCAGGGCGCGCTGGCCCGCCATCTGGATCGCCGGGCCATCGGCCATCGGATCGGAGAACGGCATGCCGAGCTCGATGATATCGGCGCCCGCGCCGGGCAGCGCCTTCATGATGCCGAGCGAAGTCTCGAAGTCCGGATCGCCGCCCATGAAATAGGTGATCAGGGCGGGGCGGCCTTCTGCCTTGAGGGCCGCGAAACGATTGTCCATGCGTGTCGTCATATCACACTTCCATTCCGAGAATCTTGGCGACGGTGAAGATATCCTTGTCTCCACGGCCCGACAGATTCATCAGGATGATTTCGTCCTTGCCCATCTTCGGGGCGCGCTTGATCACTTCGGCGAGCGCGTGGCTCGGCTCCAGCGCCGGGATGATGCCTTCGAGACGGGTCAACACCTGGAAGGCATCGAGCGCTTCCTGGTCCATGATCGGCACGTATTCGGCACGGCCGATGGAATGCAGCCAGCTGTGCTCCGGGCCGATGCCGGGATAATCGAGGCCGGCGGAAACCGAATGACCTTCGAGAATCTGGCCGTCGCCATCCTGCAGCAGATAGGTGCGGTTGCCATGCAGCACGCCCGGCGAGCCGGCCGTGATCGAGGCGCAATGTTCGACACCCTGCAGGCCACGGCCGCCGGCTTCGACGCCGACGATCTTGACGCTGTCGTCGTCGAGGAACGGATGGAAGATGCCGATCGCGTTCGAACCGCCGCCAACGGCCGCGATGACCACATCAGGCAGCTTGCCTTCGGCTTCCAGCAGCTGGGCGCGGGCTTCGGTGCCGATCACCGACTGGAAGTCCCGGACCATTTCCGGATAGGGATGCGGGCCGGCGGCGGTGCCGATCAGGTAATAGGTGTCGTCGACATTGGTGACCCAGTCGCGCAGCGCCTCGTTCATGGCGTCCTTCAGCGTGCCGTTGCCGGCGGTCACCGGAATGACTTCGGCACCGAGGAGCTTCATGCGGAAAACGTTCGGCGCCTGACGCTCGACGTCGGTGGCGCCCATGTAGACGACGCAGGGGAAGCCGAAACGGGCGGCAACGGTCGCCGACGCCACGCCGTGCTGGCCGGCGCCGGTCTCGGCAATGATGCGGGTCTTGCCCATGCGCTTGGCAAGCAGGATCTGGCCGATGCAGTTGTTGATCTTGTGCGAACCGGTGTGGTTCAGCTCTTCGCGCTTGAAATAGATCTTTGCGCCGCCGAGATGTTCGGTCAGGCGTTCGGCGAAATAGAGTGGGCTCGGGCGGCCGATATAATGGGCGCCGAGGTCAGCCAATTCCTTCTGGAAGGCAGGATCGTTCTTCGCCTTTTCCCATTCGCCCTGGAGATCCAGGATCAGCGGCATCAGCGTTTCGGCGACAAAGCGTCCGCCGAAAATACCGAAACGGCCATCCTCGTCGGGGCCGGCACGGAACGAATTGGGTTTTGGCGTCTCGTTCACTCTCTACTCCCTCACGCGCCTTTCCGACCCGCCTCTGCGACGGCATCGAAAAACGCATCGATCATTCCAAGGTCCTTGATACCCGGCACGCTTTCCACGCCGGACGATACGTCGATACCGCTTGCCCGCGTCGATTTGAGGGCGAGAACGGCGTTATCCTTGTTCAATCCTCCCGAAAGCATGTAATCCACGCTCTCGTCAAGGGAAGCCATCAGGCTCCAGTCAAAGGAAACGCCGTTGCCGCCCGGCAGCTCGGAGCCGGCAGGCGCTTTGGCATCGAAAAGAAAACGGTCCGCAACACCGATATAGGGATCAATCCGGTCGAGATCGGCGGCTTCCTTCACCGAAAAAACCTTCATGACCGGCAGGCCGTAGAGCGCCTTGAGATGCAGAACCCGTTCCGGGCTCTCGTTGCCGTGCAGCTGCAGGATGTCCGGCCGCACCATCGAGACGATGTCGTCGAGTTCCTCGTCGTCCGCATTGACGGTCACCGCGACGATCTTCACCCGTCCGCGGACGCGATCGGCGAGATCACCGGCGAGATCGGGTTCGACGTTGCGCGGGCTCTTGGCAAAAAAGATGAAGCCGATATG
Source organism: Neorhizobium sp. EC2-8 (assembly GCA_045291535.1). GTDB lineage: Bacteria > Pseudomonadota > Alphaproteobacteria > Rhizobiales > Rhizobiaceae > Neorhizobium. The sequence goes on from CP147996.1 coordinate 3,165,017, forward strand.
CGAGGCACCCGCGCCACGGCGCGATCGACAGCCTCGGGGTCTTCAACCCGCAAATTTTGATATCAGGTTTCATGATGCGCGGATTGACATGAAATTTCGACGGAGTCGAGGCAAATCATAGCGGACAGGGTACGGCCCTGTCCTCGAGTCAAGCCCGAGGATAACGAAGGACACATTACGCTCTTGGCGATCGTGGTTATTTTCATTCCCGGGCTAAGCCCGAGGATCGGCCGGGACACGTCGTGTGCCTCGAATTTAGATTTTAATAGTGACACGCGACGTGTCCCGTTCAGTGTGTTTTTCCGCGCAACTCCGGTCCCTCTGCGGCGATATGGAATTTAACTCCGTGGAAATGAGCACGGATGCCGTACCGGGTTGTGTGCGACACACGCACGCCCCGCCTTGAGGCGAGAGGGGGACCATTTTCTGCGCAGCCCCTGGCAACCCGCCTGCATAACGGCGGTTCGCCAGATCACCGGTCCCGTCTCGCCGGTTATGCGGGCCGGTGTAGCCGAAACGGGACGGGCCAATTGTAGGCATGGGATCGTAAGGCGGGGATGAAAAGAGACCGATTTGAGAGTAAATTTTCCTCAAGTGACTGATTTGCCTAAGCAAGCCCCCTCTGCCCTGCCGGGCATCTCCCCCACAGGTGGGGAGATCACAAGTGGCATGATCCCCGCTTCCAAACTACCGCCGCGAAACGTGGTACTCTCAATCGAGGGCCGTGAGCAGGCTCCAGCCAATCTCCCCCTGTGGGGGAGATGCCCGGCAAGGCAGAGGGGGTACCACGCCCGCCGCTGCTGACCGTTCCCTGCACTTACTATGGCTCCTTCTCCGTCATCCTCGGGCTCGACCCGAGGATCCACGCCCCACCTCGTCATTCGAAATCGATCGCATGCAGCTGTGACCCGTGCTGTTTCAGCCATTTGCGGGCCTCTTCCATACGTGGGCAGAGCTGTTTGCAAAGCGCCCAGAATTTCGGGCCGTGGTTCATCTCCTTCAGATGCGCCACTTCATGGGCGGCGAGATAGTCGATTATGAGAGGCGGGGCCATGACGATGCGCCAGGAGAAGCTGAGGTTGCCATCCCAGGAGCAGGAACCCCAGCGGCTGCGGGTATCCTTCATAGAAACGGACTTGATCGGCTTGCGGATGGTGGCGGCGTGGCGGGCAACCAGCACTTCGAGATCCTTGCGCGCCTCCTTCTTGAAGAAGGCGGAAAGCCGGCGGCCCATATGGTCCTCGAGGCCACTGACCCTCAGCACCGGTTCGCCGTCGATCAGCACCGCTTCGGCGAGGCCGCGTAGCGTGCCGGTATGTTCGATGCGGTGGGGAACACCGCGAAGGCGATGCGGCCGCCTGATCTGATCGGGTTGTCGGCCGAAAATTTCGCGAGCTTGGTGAGAAGCCAGCCCTGATGCCGGTCGAGGAAATCGTCGATCTCATGGCTGCGCAGGCCGGCCGGCACCGTCAGATTGAGCGCGCGGCCGCCGGGTTCGATCCTGAGCGTGATGCGGGTGGCGCGGCGGTTTTCCCTGATCGTCAACGGCATTGCGCGATCGCCCACGTGGAGGGTCCGCTTCACCGTTTCGAGCGGTTTGGGCTTGGAGCGAACTGGCTTTTGAGAAGCGCGAACATGGACCCTTTCTAGCCGATTCCTGTCCATAAGAAAGCCGGCGTCTAAACGACGCCGGCTCCCCATCACGTTTCACGTGAATCCCTGGGAAGATCAGAGATCGACCACCGGATTCTGGCCAGAGGAGCGGTTCTGGCGCTCGCGCATGAAGCGATCGAATTCTTCCTGGTCCTTGGCGCGGCGAAGCTCGCGGACGTAGTTGTCGAATTCTTCGCGCATCTCGTCCAGTTTGCGGCGCTCTTCCTCGATCCGGTCGATCTCGGTCTTGCGCCAATCGTCGAAGGCGACGTTGCCGGTGGTGAAATGCGTGTTGTAGCGAGATTTTGCCCGACGGCAGCCGGCGAACATGCGATCGGCGCGGTCGTTGGCATCCCGCTTGAAACCACGCAGCCTTTCGCCGAAGAGAATATAGGCAAGCATGGCAAGGCCGAGAGGCCAGAAAACGACGAAACCGAGCACCATGAGAGCGATGGTGGCCGGCGTCCACTCCGGACGAATCAATGCTGACTGGTTCATTGGTCACACCCTGATGTTTCAGCGGGTGGCTGTATGCCAGCCCGACTGAATTCGATTTGGTGAGCCCTTGATCCGCCTTCAAGAAGACGGATCATTAAATTCAAGAAGATACTGAAATAACGGCGAAATATCGAGGACGAGAACTGACTTGGATCACCGGGTCGAGTCCGAGGATAACAAAGGGTAGGCGCCGACGAGAGACCATGGAGGTACGACAGGCGCAGGAATTGTCTTTTTGGACCTCAGGCGCCCGCGCTGCATCGTCCTCGGGCTTCGCCCGAGATCTGCGACCCGGCAGTGGGGACGATCAATCCGCCTTGCCGCCCTTGATGACCCGCTTGACCGGTGTCCTCTTGGCCGCGCCCTTGGCGTGTTTCTGGGTGAAGGCAACGATGCGCGGGGCGATCTCGCGGCGGAAACGGGAACCGTTGAACACGCCGTAGTGGCCGACATCCGGCTGCATGTAGTGCAGGCGCATGTCATCCGGGATGTTGGGGCAGATCGTCTGGGCCGCATTGGTCTGGCCAAGACCGGAAATATCGTCGTTCTCGCCTTCGATGGTCAGCAGCGCCACCTGGCGGATAAGCTTCGTATCGACCGGAACGTTCCGGTGCATCATCTCGCCCTTCGGCAGGGAGTGCTTGATGAAAACCGTCTCGACCGTCTGAAGATAAAATTCCTCGGTCAGGTCCATGACCGCCAGATATTCGTCGTAGAACTCGCGGTGTTTTTCAGCGGACTCGCCGTCGTTCTTGACGAGGTGCTGGAAGAATTCCTTGTGGGCGGTCACATGCCGGTCGAGGTTCATCGACATGAAGCCGGACAATTGCAGGAAGCCCGGATAAACGCGACGCATGAAACCGGAAAGCGGCCACGGCACATTCATGATGACGTTGTCGCGGAACCATTCGATCGGATGTTCTTCCGCAAGCTTGTTGACGGCGGTCGGGTTGATGCGGGTGTCGATAGGGCCCCCATCAGGATCATCGAAGCCGGGACCATCTGGTCGCGCTGCGATTCCATGACCGCCACGGCGGCCAGCACCGGTACGGAAGGCTGGCAGACGCCGATGACATGGGTGCCGGGGCCGATCGCATGCAACATCTCGATGATGTAATCGATATAGTCGTCGAGATCGAACCGGCCGTCAGTGATCGGCACCGTGCGGGCATCGATCCAGTCGGTGATGTAAACGTCGGCGCTTGGCAGCAGCGCTTCCACGGTGCCACGCAGCAGCGTCGCATAGTGGCCCGACATCGGCGCGACGATCAGGATTTTCTGATCCGACGCACGGCCGGCCGGCAGATCGCGGCGGAAATGCAGGAGCTTGCAGAACGGCTTGTTCCAGACGATCTCCTCGGTCACCGCGACCGTCTCGCCATCCACGATCGTCAGCGGAAGATCGAAGGCCGGCTTGCCGTAGCGGCGCGTGACGCGCTCGAAAACTTCCAGGCTGGCCGACAGCGTCCGACCCATCGTCGTCTGGGAAAACGGATTGAGCGGATTGGAATAGAAGAAGTGCATCGCATCCGCGGCGGCGCGAACCGGCGCCATCGCCGCATGGTTCATCTCGTAGAACTGATAGAACATCGAGGTGCTGCCTTTCGTCATTTCCGACAGCGTATTCGACAATGACATCGAACCGCTCGGTTCAGGAGCAGAGTGGGGATAGGCTAGCACTTTTCGATCGCGGTGCAACATATGGGGAATACCGGCTGGATTGGCCAAGAGAAAGGCGGGGCTGCAGATCATTCTGCTGTCTTGAGAATGACATGCAAGCCTTAAGGTTCCACCTTCCAAGCCTGGTTAAGGGACTCATATCCGCCGGCGGACATGAGTCCTCCCATCACTTATACGTCAGCGACAAAGGTCTGGCGCTGGGTTCCGAGGCCGTCGATGCCGAGTTCGACGACTTCGCCGGCTTTGAGGAAACGCTGCGGTTTCATGCCGAGGCCGACGCCCGGAGGGGTACCGGTGGAGATGACGTCGCCCGGATGCAGCGACATGAACTGGCTGAGATAGGAAACCAGATAACGAACGCCGTAGACCATCGTCTTGGTGGAACCGTTCTGCATCTTCTCGCCGTTGACGGTAAGCCACATGCCAAGGTTCTGCGGATCGGGGATTTCGTCCTTGGTGACCAGCCAGGGGCCGATCGGGCCGAAGGTGTCGCAGGACTTGCCCTTGGTCCACTGGCCGGAGCGCTCGCTCTGGAAGGCGCGTTCGGAGACGTCGTTGGTCAGGCAGTAGCCGGCCACATAATCCATCGCATCGGCTTCCGAGACGTATTTGGCGGTCTTGCCGATGATGACGCCGAGCTCGACTTCCCAGTCGGTCTTCACGGAACCACGCGGGATGACCACGTCGTCGTTCGGTCCGACGATGGCCGACGTCGCCTTCATGAAGATGATCGGCTCCGGCGGAACGGTGGCTCCGGTTTCGGCGGCGTGGTCGGAATAATTGAGGCCGATGCAGATGAACTTGCCGGTGCCGGCGACACAGGCGCCGATGCGGGCCGGCTGCAATTCCGGCAGACTTTCCGGATCGAGAGCCGCGATCCTGGCAAGGCCTTCCGGGAAATGGCGGTGCCGGCGATATCGGCGACGTGAGCGGACAGATCGCGGATCTTGCCCTTGTTATCAAAAAGCGCCGGCTTTTCATGGCCCGGCTCACCAATGCGCATCAGTTTCAAAGCATGGTCCTCCATTTATCGGGAGGTTTATGAAACATGCGCTCCGGCTTGTCACCCCGTTTCGGCGGATCGAAAGCCTGTTGCCAACGAGGCCGATACGCCTATTGTTCACCGCGAATTATCCCGACCCGCAGATCCCAGAGGATGTCATGACCAGCAGTAACACCCGCGACTCGGAGTTTCCGATCGATAGTTTTTCCTCGACCGATGGTCGCCGCGGGCGTTTACCGAGGAGACGATCGATCAGGCGACCATGCTGACGATCCTCGATGCCGCCCATTGGGCGCCCTCCTCCGGCAACAATCAGCCCTGGCGTTTCATCTATGCGCTGCGGGGCACGCCGTCGTTTCCGGTGCTCGTTGACATCCTTTCGCCGGGTAACCAGCGCTGGGCGCAGAACGCTGCGGCGTTGATGATCGTCGTCTCGAAAACCTATCGCGTCGCCAGCAATGGCGAACACCGGGTTGCCTATACCCATTCCTACGACACCGGCGCGGCCTGGTTCTCTGTCATCTCGCAGGCGATGAAGCTTGGCTATCACGCGCATGGCATGGAGGGGCTCGACAAGGAAAAAGCGGTCGAGGTGTTGGGGATTCCGGAAGGATACAGGGTCGAAGCGGCGGCGGCGCTCGGCCGGATGGCCGACAGGAGCACCCTTCCCGACGATCTCGCAGAGCGGGAATTCCCGAGCAAGCGCAAGCCGGTTTCCGAAATCGCCTTCGAGGGAAGTTTACCGGAGAGGCTTGAGCGCCTGCCTGGGTTAAGGATTGTTTCACGTGAATCCATATCCACAGGAAAGATTCACGTGAAACATCTTTGAGCTGGACAAACAAAAACGGCGGTCCCGAAGGACCGCCGTTTTTGTTTAGAAGGCGTCGGCCTCAAATGTCGAGGTTGGCAACGCTGAGCGCGTTCTCCTGGATGAACTCGCGGCGCGGTTCGACCTCGTCGCCCATCAGGCGCGAGAAGAGGCCGTCGGCGTCGGTCGCATCGTTGACCCTCACCTGCAGCAGTGAGCGGACGTTCGGATCGAGCGTCGTTTCCCAGAGCTGCTCGGCATTCATTTCGCCGAGACCCTTGTAGCGCTGCATCGAAAGGCCCTTGCGGCCCGTCGCGAAGATCGATTCCAGCAGCGCGCGGGGACCCGACATTTCCTGCTGGCCATCCTTGCGGGTGAGGACCGGCGGGGTGCGGTAGATTTCCTGCAGGCGCGTGGTCATCTGGTCGATATGGCGGGCATCGGCCGAACCGATCAGCGCAACGTCCACCGCCGCGACTTCCTTGACGCCGCGCACCATGCGTTCGAAACGCAAACCGCCTTCGTCCGTGACGTGGCCGGTCCAGCCACGCTCGGTCTCTTCCGCGATCATGTCGAGGCGGCGCGCGACTTCGTCGGCAGTCTGCTGGGCACGTTCGCGATTGTCGGTCAGGTCCGGATTGAGCGCGCCGGCGATGGCGGCCTGCTCGATGATCGAACGGCTGTAGCGGGAATGAAGGCCTTCGACGAGGCTGCGCAAGCGCAGGGCATCCTGAATGACTTCACGCATATCCTGGCCGGCACGCACCTCGCCGGAACCGAGCGTCAGCGTCGCTTCTTCGAGGCCCATGGTAATCAGGTATTCTTCCAGTGCGCTCTCGTTCTTGAGGTACTGGATCGACTTGCCGCGGCTGACCTTATAGAGCGGCGGCTGGGCAATATAGATATGGCCACGCTCGATCAACTCCGGCATCTGGCGGAAGAAGAAGGTCAGAAGCAGGGTGCGGATATGGGCGCCGTCCACGTCGGCGTCCGTCATGATGATGATCTTGTGGTAACGAAGCTTATCGACGTTGAACTCGTCCTTGCCGATCGAGGTGCCGAGCGCAGTGATCAGCGTGCCGATTTCCTGGCTGGACAGCATCTTGTCGAAACGGGCACGCTCGACGTTCAGGATCTTGCCGCGCAGCGGCAGGATCGCCTGGTTCTCACGCGAACGGCCCTGTTTGGCGGAACCGCCGGCGCTATCGCCCTCGACGAGGAACAGTTCGGACTTGGCCGGATCGCGCTCGGAGCAGTCGGCGAGTTTGCCAGGCAGCGAGGCGATGTCGAGCACGCCCTTTCGGCGGGTCAGTTCGCGGGCCTTGCGGGCGGCTTCGCGGGCGACGGCCGCCTCGACCACCTTGCCGACGAGGATTTTCGCTTCGGTCGGATGTTCTTCGAACCAGGTGCTCAAGGCTTCGTTCATCAGGCTTTCGACCACCGGTCGAACTTCCGAGGAAACCAGCTTGTCCTTGGTCTGCGATGAAAACTTGGGGTCCGGCACCTTGACGGAGAGGACCGCAGTCAGGCCTTCGCGGCAGTCTTCACCCTGCAGCGTGACCTTTTCCTTCTTGGTGATACCGGAACTGTCGGCATAGGACGTCACCTGGCGCGTCAGGGCGCCGCGGAAGCCGGCCATATGGGTGCCGCCATCGCGCTGAGGAATGTTGTTGGTGAAGCAGAGCATGTTTTCGTGGTAGCTGTCGTTCCACCACATGGCCACTTCGACCGTCATGCCGTCCTTTTCGCCCTTGATGGCGACCGGCTTTTCAACCAGCGGCTTCTTGGAGCGATCGAGATAACGGACGAAGGCTTCGAGGCCGCCGTCATACAGCATTTCCTCTTCCTTGATATCCGGCTTGCGCTTGTCCGTTAGCCGGATTCTGACGCCGGAATTCAAGAAGGCCAGTTCGCGAAGACGATGCTCGAGCGTGCCGTAGTCGTATTCGGTCATCGTGAAGGTTTCGGAGCTTGCGAGGAAAGTCACCTCGGTGCCGGAACGGCCTTCATATTCCCCGATGACCTTGAGCGGGCCATCGGCAACGCCGTGGGTGAATGAAATCTCGTGGAGCTTGCCGTTGCGGCGGATGCGCAGTTTCAGCCAAACCGACAACGCATTGACGACCGAAACGCCGACCCCGTGCAGACCACCGGAGACCTTGTAGGAATTCTGGTCGAACTTGCCGCCCGCATGGAGCTGGGTCATGATCACTTCGGCAGCCGAAACGCCTTCGCCGGTGTGAATGTCGGTCGGGATGCCGCGGCCGTTATCCGTCACGGTGACGGAGCCATCCGGGTTGAGCGTGACGGTCACCAGGTCGGCATGGCCGGCCAGCGCCTCGTCGATGGCGTTATCGACGACTTCGTAAACCATGTGATGCAGACCGGAACCGTCGTCCGTATCCCCGATATACATGCCGGGGCGCTTGCGAACGGCATCGAGGCCCTTCAGAACCTTGATCGAGTCGGCACCGTATTCGGTACTCGCGCCATTATCGCTGACGGGTGTATCGGTCATCAATTATCTTCCAATTCGTTTGAGATGCCGGTTAAGCGAATCACCGGCCATTCCACCCTCGAATATAGGGAAATCGGGGCGGTTTCTAAAGGTTGAGCCTCGACAATAGGGCATGAAAGCCGTGGATGCGCGCTGAATTCAGCCCCGCATCTCGGCTTTTTTGAGGATGGTGTCCATTTCCTCTATCACGTCCGGCGACAAAGAGCGAATCCGCTGCGCCAGCCGATTGGCAAAGGCGGTATATGACGGCGGCAAGCCTGCCGTATCGACCGCGACTTTCGGATGCGATGCCTCGGCCAGCTGGAAAAGCTCCTCGGCCTCGTCCCAGATAACGTTGAAATAACCGGCGATCCGCTGCAGCAATTCGAAGGTCGGGCGGCCGCGCTTGCCATGCTCCAGGGCCGAAAGATAGGCGGGGTGACACCGATGGCCTCGGCAAGCTCGCGCTGGGTGATGCCCTTGCGGCGGCGAAGCTCCCGGAGCGCCTGGCCGAATGGGGTCATTCCCGATCTCCGCGACCTCGGGAGAGCCGCACATACATGGCGCCCTCCCCGCCGTGATGGCGCGCTGCCCACTCATAGGACGATATCAGGAAACGAAACTCGGCTTTCGAAAACCACAGCGGCACGGCACGGCGAAGCGCGCCTTCGCTGCCCATCGAGCTGCCCTTGCCGGTAATCACCAGAACGTGGCGGAGGCCGCGTTCATGCGCTCTCAGCAGAAAGTCGAGAAGCAGGTCGTGGGCCTCTCCCTGGAAAAGCCCATGCAGGTCGAGGCGCGCGTCGATCGGCAGCCGGCCCTTGGCGAGCTTTTTCTTGACCGGCTTTTCGAGCGGCTGATGAGAGCCAATGGGACGCCTGGACGGAATGGAAACCGGAAGTTCGACCGCAAAACTCTCCTGCCGTGGCGCGGGTTTCGGTTTGGCCGCTTGTACGGCCGCCTCTTCCGCCGCGATCTTTGCCGCTTCCGCTTCCTCGAATTCGAGGATTTCCTTCATGCGGCCAGGCAGAGCGCGGGCGGATTTAGCCACCCTGCCCCACAATATCCGCTCTTCCGGATCGAGTTTGCGACCGCTCTTCATCCGCCGTACCTGACAGATGCTACCTTGGGAATGAGGATATAGAAATCCGCGTCGTTGCGCACCGTTCCGGCAAGCTCGCCTGCCTCGAAACCGGAGCCGGTAAAAATGTCGCCGCGCGCCGGGCCGACGATCGCCGAGCCGGTATCGAGCGCCAGCATCAGCCGCGCGAAGGGTTTCCCGTCATCCATATGGGTCAGCGTCTCGGAACGGATGAAAAAGGGAAAGCCGAATGTGTGGATCTGGCGATCGACCGCCAGCGAACGGCCGGGGATCAGCGGCACCTTGGCGGCGGCGACTGGCCCGAGCGACGGATCGGATACGTCGGCTTCGCGGAAGAAGATGTAGGAGCGATTATGCCAAAGGATCTCGTCAACCTTAGCCGGATTCTCGGCCAGCCAGGCGCGGATGCTCTGCATGGAAATTTTGGTGGGATCGATCTCGCCGCGATCGATCAGCAGCTTGCCGATCGGCGAAAACGGATGACCCGCCTTGGCGGCGTAGGTGATCCGCCGGATGTTTCCATCCGGATATCTCAGCCGCGCCGCACCTTGTACATGGATGAAGAAGACATCGACCTTGGATTTCGCGTAGGCGATTTCCAGGTTGCGGCCTTCGAGAAAACCGCGGTCGATCTCGCCTCGATCCGGATAGGGCACAATCCCATCGGCGGTCTTGCGGCCGAACATGTAGCCGGAGTCCAATCCGGCCGGCCTGTTGCTGCCGTCGAGATCCACGAGGTCGTCTGGACGATAATAGAAGGGATGGGCCCAGACGTTGTCTCGCGTCTCCGAAACCTCGATCTCCGGCTCGTAGAAGGCGGTGACAAAACCGCGCCGGCCGTCATTGCGGGAAATCAGGAAGGGCCGACAATGCGTTTCGAAAAAGGCCCGGGCGGAAACGGCATCGCCCGGGATGTCCCGGGCGGCTTCGATGAGGGCGGCAAGTTCTTCGGCAGTCAGGCCAAGCGCGCCGGTTCGGTAAGGCTTGACCTTGCGGATATGCTCCAGCGATGCGCGCATCCCGGCAAACAGTGCGGTCGGATCGTCATCTTCCCACCCCGCAAGGTCGGAGAAGGCTACCGGCCGAAGAGTGTAATCCGCAGGGCTCAAGGTCATTGTTCGGATTCGGTCGCGACCAATCTCCAGTTCGGATCGCGCGAGCGGATGTCGCGGGCGAAGGTCCAGATGTCTGTGACCTCGGCAACGGTTTCCTGATCGCCGTCGATCAATGCGCCGGCCTTGTCATAGGTGGCGGATATAAGCTGGCTGACGATGCGGACAGTGATCTGTTCTTCGGCATCCTTGACCGCGGCATGGGTGATATCCGCCTTGTCGATACCGACGAATGTGGACTTCACCACTTCGCCACGGGACTCCCGGTCGGTGATCGCCGTATCGAAACCGTCGAAGACCTCTTTCGAGAGCAGGCTCTTCAACGTCTTCCGGTCGCCGTCCGCGAAGGCCATGACGATCATCTCGTAAGCCATCCGCGCGCCGTTCAGGAATTCTCGGGGGCGGAACGACGGATCGGACTTGACCACCTCGCGCAGCGCCGCATTGAGCGGCGTATCGGGCTTTGCGACAGCATCGACATCCGCATATCGCTGCTCGTCTTCCGTGGCGTCCCGGCGCGGCAGGGTCACGACCTTGCTATCATCGCCGCCCGGATTTTTCGCGACGTCGCGGGGGCTGTAAGGATCGAACGGCGGCTTCTCGCTTCCTGTTCGGCGTCCGAGCACACTGCGCAGTTGCAGGAAGATCAGAACCGCTGCGACAAGGAAAAAGAGTGTTATGAAGTCGTTGGAGCCCATCTTAACCCGCATTTGGCGTTTAAATATTCGGTGCAGTTTCTCATATAGTCTGCATACGCCTATCATTCAAATGGCGAAGACGTTAGCGCTTTGCGCGCAACCGGATATCACGACGCAGGGAATATCATGCGCTTCTTTCTCGTGCCGCTTCTTCTGATCGGCTGGCCGCTCGCCGAAATCGCGGGTTTCGTGCTCGTCGGCAAAGCACTCGGCCTCTGGGCGACGCTCGGCCTGGTCATCGGCACGGCGGTGCTCGGGGCCGTCCTGCTGCGCAATCAGGGCACCCAGATCCTGAGACAGATTTCCACCGAGAGCCGCGATGGCCGCGCGCCCGGCCGCGCATTGATCGACGGGGCGATGATTGTCGTTGCCGGCATCATGCTCCTTCTGCCGGGTTTCCTGACGGACATCATCGGGCTGGCGCTGTTCATTCCCTTCGTGCGCAGCCTGATCTGGTCGCTGATCGGCAGCCGGATCGTCGTCGTCCGTTCGCCGCGCAGCGACAGCTATCGCTACGAAAGCGCAAGACCTACTCCGGAGGCCAAAAAGACGGGGCCTGTGGTCGATCTCGACGAGGAGGATTATCGCCGAGATCCCAACCCGTCATCGCCATGGGTCGCACCGAAAAGCAAGGAACCCTGAGAGGGTTCAGCCGGTTGGCCAGGGTTGTAAGCCCCCAAGCGAAATGTTAGAGGGCCTCAACGCTCCAAAGCCTCGAGGAAATCCAATGGCAGACGATAACAACCAGGCCGAAACGCCGTCCCTCAACATCCTGGCGCAGTACACCAAGGATCTCTCCTTCGAGAACCCGGGCGCTCCGCGCTCGCTGCAGGCGCGCGACAAGGCGCCGGCGATCAACATCAATGTCAACGTCAATGCCAATCCGCTTTCCGAAGCCGATTTCGACGTGATCCTGACGCTGAACGCCGAAGCCAAGGAAGGCGACAAGATCGTCTTCGCAGCCGAACTGGTTTATGGCGGCGTCTTCCGCATCACCGGCTTCCCGCAGGAGCACATGCTGCCGCTGCTATTCATCGAATGCCCGCGCCTGCTGTTCCCGTTTGCCCGCCAGATCATCGCCGACGTGACCCGCAACGGCGGCTTCCCGCCGCTGATGATCGACCCGATCGATTTCGCGCAGATGTTCACGCAGCGCATGGCCGAGGAACAGGCCCGTTCCAAGGTTCAGGCTCTCGACAGCTGAGACCGAATTTTCCGAATTGAAGAAAAGCCCGGGTTTCGCGACCCGGGCTTTTTTATTCGGCCGGCTTGTATTTCAGCCAGACCGCCTTGTCCTTCAGCGACGCGACCATGGCCGCATGCGCCTGGATCTCGGTTTCGGACAGCCGATGGCCAAGCGGCCGCGGCCGGCCGGAGATCGTCATCACGACCTCCTCGACATCGACGACTGCCGCGGAGCGTTCGTTGCCCATCAGGCCGAGCGCGGTCTGACGGCCACCCGTCATCTCGATATAGACTTCAGCCAAAAGTTCGGAGTCGAGGAGCGCGCCGTGTTTGGTGCGGTGGGCATTGTCGATGCCGTAACGACGGCAGAGCGCGTCGAGCGAATTGGGGCCCATCGGATGTTTGCGGCGGGCCATGGCCAGCGTATCGATGACCTGGTCGGACATCACCGGCGGCAAGCCGAGGCGGGCGAACTCCGCATTGATGAAGCCCATGTCGAAGGTGGCGTTATGGGCGATCCATTTGGCGCCATCGAAAAACTCGATGATCTGCTGCACGACGTCGCCGAAGCTCGGCTTGTCCTTCAGGAACTCGTCGGTGATACCGTGGACCGCGAGCGCATCCGGATGAACCTTGCGGTCGCCCGGATTGATGTAGAGATGCAGCGTCCGGCCGGTCGGGAAATTGTTGATCAGTTCGATGCCGCCGATTTCGATCACCCGATCGACTTTCGACTCGAGGCCCGTGGTTTCCGTATCGAAGATGATCTCACGCATATCGGTTTTCTTTCCTCAGGCGTTTGTCGGCCTAGCCCGCAGGGTGGCGATGATGTCACGCACCCGTTCCCTCGCCGCCTCCAACCCGAGACCGGTATCGACGAGGAAATCCGCTCTTTTGCGTTTTTCCGCGTCGGGCAGCTGACGGGAGAGAATCATCGCCAATTTTTCCTCTGTCATGCCCGGGCGCGCAAGCACCCTGTCGTGCTGTATCTGTGGATCGCAGGTGACGACGACGATGACATCGACGCGATCCTCGCCCTTCACTTCGAAAAGAAGCGGGATATCGAGGAGCACAAGATCGGTGCCGGCCCGGCGGTGGCGGCTCAGGAAATCGACTTCGCGCCGGCGGACCAGCGGATGGACGATCGCTTCGAGGAGGGGAAATTTTTCCGGCGAGACCGAAAGCTGTCGGGACAATTCCTGGCGGTCGATGACACCGCCCCTGACGGTGCCGGGAAAAGCCTCGCCGACCGGCGCGACGGCATCCGTCCGATAGAGATCGTGGACGACGGCATCGGAGTCATTCACCGGCACGCCCTCGTCCGCGAACATTTTCGCGGTCGTGGATTTCCCCATTCCGATGGAGCCGGTAAGGCCGATGACGATCATTCAGTGTTTTTCCATGTCGGCGATGATGAGGTCCCGCAGCGCCTTGTCAACGACAGGGCGGCGCCCGAACCATTTTTCAAAACCGGGCACGGCCTGATGCAGCAGCATGCCGAGCCCATCGACGATCGGGAACCCTTGCGCCTCGGCCTGGGCGAGCAACGGGGTTTTCAGCGGTATATAGATGATATCGGTGACGACGGCGCCGGATGCGAGCGGCGAGTAATCGATCTGCGGGGCTTCGCTGCCATCCATGCCGAGTGACGTGGTATTCACGAACAGGCCCACGTCCGACATGATTTCACTCAGTGCCTCGACCGGATGGGCGTGAACCCTCGGACCGAAGCGATCTGCAAGCTCTACGGCACGGGCGATGGTGCGGTTGACCACGTGGATCTCGCCGATGCCGCGGTTGCGGATCGCCTGGATGACGGCGCGGCTTGCACCGCCGGCGCCGAAGATCACCGCTCGGCCGGTCCTGTCCCAGCCGGGATGGCGGTCGTCGAGATTGGCGGTGAAACCATGGCCGTCGGTATTGGTGGCGTGCAGCAGCCCGTCTTCCATCCAGAGCGTGTTCGACGCGCCGAGTTCTCCCGAAAGGTCGTCGGGCCGGTCGGCCAACTTGAAGGCAAGCTCCTTGTGAGGGATGGTGACATTGCCGCCGCGAAAACCGGAGCTGCCATCTTTCAGGGATCGAATGAAGGCGGGGAAATCCGCCTCGGTGACAGCTTCGGCCCTGTATGACCCGGCGATCCCGAGCTGCTTCAGCCAGTGGCCGTGGATCAGCGGCGAACGGGAATGCTTCACCGGCCAGCCGGTTACGAAAGCATTAACCAAAAATGTTTCACGTGAATCAGCCATCGATCGCCCCCAGAGCGCGAAGTTTTTCAAGGAGCGGCAGCATCGGCAGGCCGATGATCGTGAAGTAGTCGCCTTCGATCTTCGAAAACAGCTGGATGCCCTCGCCTTCCAGCTGATAGGCTCCGACGCTGCCATAGACCTTTTCGCCGACGCGCGACAGATAACGATCGACGAAGGTCTCGCTTAGGCCCCGAACGGTCAGGTCCGCATGGGCGACATGTTCCCAGACCATTTCGCCGCCACGCGCAAAAGCGATCGCGCTGTTGAGGCGATGAGTTTTGTTCGAAAGGGAAAGCAGGTTTTCCTTTGCTTCGGCAACGGTCTTCGGCTTGTGATACACGCGGTTGCCGAGCGACATGGTCTGGTCCGACCCGATCACAAGGGCGTCCGGATAATGTCCGCTCACGTTGATCGCCTTTGCCTTGGCAAGCGTCAGCGCCACCTGGTCCGGGCTTGCGCCTTCCAGCCCCGCCTCGATCTTCCGCTCGTCGATATCGGCCGCCCGGCTTTCGAAAACCAGGCCGGCATTTTCCATCAGCATCCGGCGGAAAGGGCTGGAGGAGGCAAGTACGAGAGGCACTGTCACTAAAATCTCCCAGAAGCGACGCTCGAATCCGCTTAACGCAGCTTCGGGCGTAGCGCAACGATTGCGGCCGCCGTCTCCTCGATCGAACGGCGCGTGACATCGATCACCGGCCAGTTCTGGCGAGCGCAGAGCGCACGGGCATATTTCAGTTCCTCGTTGATCGTGGCCCGGTCGGTATAATGACGCCGGTCGAAACCCTGGGTGACGCCGAGTTCGCGATGTTCGCGCACCTGGCTGATCCGGTCGGTCGTGGCGACGAGACCGACGATCAACGGATGAGTGGTGCGATACAGGCTCTCCGGCAAATCGACCCCCGGCACGATCGGGATATTGGCGGTCTTGATGCCCCGATTGGCGAGATAGATGCTGGTCGGGGTTTTCGAGGTTCGGCTGATGCCGATAAGCACGACGTCCGCCTCGTCGTAATCCTCCGGCATCTGGCCGTCGTCATGATCCATGGTGAAATTCAGCGCTTCGATACGCTTGAAATAATCCGCATTGAGCGCGTGCTGGGCACCGACCCGGCGGCGCGACGGTGCTCCAAGATAGGCCTGGAATGTCACCATCACCGGCTCGAGTACATTGACGCAGGGCAGGCCCATTTCCCGGCAGCGCAGGTCGATAAGCTCGGCCAGTTCCTGATCGACAATGGTATAGAGGACTATACCGGGTTCACGGTCGAGCGCCTCGAGTACCGCCAGCAACTGCTTGCGGTTACGGATCAGCGGATAGACATGTTCCACCGCCAGCGACGACTGGAACTGCGCCGAGGCGGCCCGGCCGGCGGAGATGAGAGTCTCTCCGGTTGAGTCAGATATGAGGTGCAGATGAAAGAAGTTTTTTCTGTTCTCCACGCTAAACTTAACCCTTTGTTGATAACTCGGGAGAGACCATCGGGTTCTCCAGGGCCTGGACCCGGCCTCGGGAAAACCGCCTAGTTTTCCACATTCGCATATCTCGCGGATGCGGATCAGACTGGCTTGTGTGTTCTGGGGATGAGGCCATTGCTGCTCTTTTTCCTCCCCAGCTTATCCACAGATAGCGCCGAATTACCTTTCCTGCCATCCCTCTGAAATAGCTTGCGAAATTCAAGCTATCCCCGCAAACGTGTCTTGCGAGCAATTTTGTTTCCTTGAGAAGGATGGAAAGCGGCCGATCGTCGCGTCGGCTGTGATTTGACTTTAATCCTTGCTACTCACCGACTCTAAGAAATAGAAAATCTTTTAAGATTCATTTCTTTGTTTTTAGGGAGAACCCATTTGACCGGCGCATACCGGAAGATCGTCGAAGTGCTGGAAGGCAAGACCGTCAGTCCACCGCCTGTCTGGCTGATGAGACAGGCAGGACGCTATCTGCCGGAATACCGGGAGACGCGGGCGACGGCGGGGAGCTTTCTCGATCTCTGTTATACGCCGGATCTGGCCGTCGAGGTGACCTTGCAGCCGATCCGGCGTTACGGCTTCGATGCGGCGATCCTGTTTTCCGACATCCTCGTCATTCCGGATGCGCTTCACCGGAACGTGCGGTTCGTGCAGGGCGAAGGCCCGCAGATGGATCCGATCGATGTTGCCGGCATTCAGGCGCTGAAAGGCGAAGGGGTTCTTGACCATCTCGCTCCGGTCATGGAGACGGTGCGTCGGTTAAGACAGGAGCTGCCTGAGGAAACCACGCTGCTCGGTTTCTGTGGGGCGCCCTGGACGGTTGCCACCTACATGATCGCCGGCCACGGAACGCCGGACCAGGCCCCTGCCCGGCTGTTCGCCTACCGGCATCCCGAGGCTTTCGAGAAGCTGCTTTCGATGCTTGCGGAAATCTCGGCGGAGTATCTGATCGCCCAGATCGATGCCGGCGCCGATGCCGTGCAGATCTTCGATTCCTGGGCGGGCGTTCTGGGCGAGAGAGAGTTCGAGGCTTATGCGGTCAAGCCCGTTGCCCGGATGATCGAGATCGTTCGCAGCCAGCGGCCCCGGGCAAAGATCATTGCGTTTGCCAAAGGCGCCGGCCTGAACCTGAAATCCTATCGCCAGAAGACCAGGGCGGATGCGATCGGCCTCGACTGGTCGGTGCCGCTTTCGTTTGCCGCCGAGCTGCAGAAGGATGGCCCGGTCCAGGGCAATCTCGATCCGATGCGGGTGGTCGCCGGTGGCAAGTCGCTGGAAGACGGTATCGATGCCATTCTCGACACGCTCGGACATGGGCCGCTGATCTTCAATCTTGGCCACGGTATCACGCCCGAGGCGAATCCCGATCATGTGCGGCAGCTGATCGAACGCGTGCGGGGAGCCGACGCGTGAGTGGCGAGGAGCGGCAGGCGGGCAAGTCGGCAGGACGAAAATCGGCACTTCGCGCCTTCATCGCGCTTTTTGTCTTCGTCGCGATCCTGGTTGCGGTCTATCTGGCTCGGCCGGCGGATTTCCTCCTCTACATCAAGGCTTTCCACGTCATCGCGGTGATGTCCTGGATGGCCGGCCTGCTCTACATGCCGCGGCTGTTCATCTATCACAGCGATGCCGAGCCGGGCTCGGCGCAGTCGGAAACCTTCAAGATGATGGAGCAGCGGCTCCTGAAGATCATCATGAACCCGGCAATGATGATCACCTGGGTTCTCGGTCTTTTTCTCGCCTGGGACGTCTTCGAATTTCGTGGCGGCTGGCTGCATGCGAAAATCGGGCTTGTGGTGGTGCTCACAATGGTGCATGTGCTGTTCAGCCGTGCGGTGCGTAACTTCGCGGTCGATGGTCCGCGAAAAACGCCGCGTTACTGGCGGATGATGAACGAGCTCCCGACCGTTCTGATGATCGGGATCGTCATTCTGGTGATCGTGAAACCGTTCTGACGCCGAAGATATTCTTTCTTTGGCAAGATTTCCGTCTTGCCCCTTGCGGCGTTCCACGTGAATCGCTATTTTCATCGCCATCTCATCTCGTGGCATGCGTGTAATTTCCCGTCGTCCCCGGTTCATCTTCCGCGGTAGCGAATTTCACCGACACGCCTACATTCCCCGAAATTCTCAATATGGTCCCCCCTTCATGGCTGAAATGAAGCTTCAAGAACTCAAAAGCAAATCCCCTACCGATTTGCTGACCTTCGCCGAATCACTGGAGGTCGAGAACGCCAGCACGATGCGCAAGCAGGAGCCTGATGTTCGCGATCCTCAAGGTTCTGGCGAGCCAGGACGTCGAAATCATCGGCGAAGGCGTGGTCGAGGTCTTGCAGGACGGGTTCGGTTTCCTGCGTTCCGCGAACGCAAACTATCTGCCCGGTCCCGACGATATCTATATCTCTCCCTCCCAGATCCGCCGCTTCTCGCTGAAGACCGGCGACACGGTCGAGGGTCCGATCCGCGGTCCGAAGGAAGGCGAGCGTTATTTCGCTCTCCTCAAGGTCAACACGATCAATTTCGACGATCCCGAAAAGATCCGTCACAAAGTCCACTTCGACAACCTGACGCCGCTCTATCCGAACGAGCGCTTCAAGATGGAACTTGAGATCCCGACTTCCAAGGATCTCTCGGCCCGCGTCATCGATCTGGTGGCGCCGCTCGGAAAGGGCCAGCGCGGTCTGATCGTCGCGCCGCCGCGTACGGGTAAGACCGTTCTCCTGCAGAACATCGCCCACTCGATCACCGCCAATCATCCGGAATGTTATCTGATCGTTCTCCTGATCGACGAACGGCCGGAAGAAGTCACAGACATGCAGCGCTCCGTGAAGGGCGAAGTCGTTTCCTCGACCTTTGACGAACCGGCGGTGCGCCACGTACAGGTTGCCGAAATGGTCATCGAAAAGGCCAAGCGCCTCGTCGAGCACGGCCGTGACGTTGTCATCCTGCTCGATTCGATCACCCGCCTCGGCCGCGCCTACAACACCGTCGTGCCCTCTTCCGGCAAGGTCCTGACGGGCGGTGTGGACGCCAACGCCCTGCAGCGTCCGAAGCGTTTCTTCGGTGCGGCGCGTAACATCGAAGAGGGCGGTTCGCTGACGATCATCGCGACGGCGCTGATCGATACCGGCAGCCGCATGGACGAAGTCATCTTTGAAGAATTCAAGGGTACCGGCAACTCGGAAATCGTGCTCGACCGCAAGGTCGCCGACAAGCGTATCTTCCCGTCGATGGATATTCTGAAATCCGGTACGCGTAAGGAAGATCTGCTGGTACCACGCCAGGATCTACAGAAGATCTTCGTGCTTCGCCGTATCCTTGCGCCGATGGGCACGACGGATGCGATCGAGTTCCTGATCGACAAGCTGAAGCAGACGAAGACCAACGGCGATTTCTTCGACTCGATGAATACCTGATCCTTAGCCGGATTCACTACGATTGCGGAGCGCTCGGTCTTGCCGGGCGCTTTTCAGTTTCTCGCCGCCTCTGATAACATTGCTCCCCATGGCCCAGGCAGATAACGACACGATCTTTGCCCTTTCCAGCGGCACCCTGCCTGCCGGCGTTGCGGTACTGCGCCTGAGCGGTCCCCGCGCTTTCGAGGCGGCGGCCGGTCTGGTTGGGGATTTGCCCGTGCACAGGAAGGCGGCGCTTAGAACGATTCGGAGCCGCAACGGTCTGATTATCGATCAGGGTCTTGTTCTGACTTTCCCTGGCCCTGGCTCGTTCACCGGCGAGGATTGCGTGGAACTGCATCTGCATGGCAGCCGTGCGGTCGTCGCCACGATTTATCGGGAACTGGAAGCGATCGGGCTTCGTCTTGCCGAGGCCGGCGAGTTTTCACGCCGGGCGTTTGAGAATGGCAAGCTCGACCTGGTTGAGGTTGAAGGCCTCGCGGACCTGATTGCTGCCGAAACCGAAATGCAGCGCCGCCTTGCGGTCGAGCAGGGATTTGGCGGGCAGTCCGCGCTTTATATGGCCTGGGCGGAGAGATTGACCCGTGCCCGCGCCCTGATCGAGGCTGAACTCGACTTCGCGGACGAGGATGACGTGCCGGGCTCCGTTTCCGACAGGGTATGGGCGGAGGTGGCGGATCTCTATCTCGAGCTCGAGGAGCATATCGCTTCCGCAAAAGCGGGAGAGATCATCCGCGATGGGTACAAGGTGGTTATCGCCGGTCCGCCGAATGCCGGAAAATCGAGCCTCCTCAATGCCCTGGCCAAACGTGATGTCGCGATCGTCACCGAGATTGCCGGCACCACGAGGGACCTATTGCATGTCGATATCGACATGGAAGGGTATCTCGTTCGGTTCTTTGATACGGCGGGGCTGCGTGAAAGTGATGATCGCGTCGAGCAGGAAGGCGTTCGCAGGGCGAAGATCGCTATCGAGCAAGCCGATCTCGTACTGCAGCTTGAGGAGATCGATTCGGATTCGAAACATGTCCTCGAGAGTGTTACGGCGGAGGTTATGAGGATAGGCACCAAGGCGGATATCCATCGACCATCGCCCCTTTACGATCTCACCATTTCCAGCGAGACGGGAGGCGGGCTGGAAGAACTCCGGTCCCTGATCCTGCAAAAGCTCCGGGAAACCTGGTCTGGATCCTTGGTTCCCAATCGACAGCGGCATGTTCAATACCTGAAAGAGGCTTCCCATTTCATCGCAGAAGCGTTAAACGGCCGGGAGCTGGATCTTCGAGCCGAGAGCCTTCGCGCGGCGGCATCCTCCCTGGGCCGTATTACCGGCCGGGTTGATGTGGAACAGCTCCTGGATGTGATTTTTTCGCAGTTCTGCATCGGCAAGTGATTCACGTGAAACAGAGCGCTTTGCGCGGTTTCATAAGGTGGTTAGATGGAAACGACATTCGACGTAATCGTCATCGGTGGCGGACATGCCGGCTGTGAGGCTGCGAGCGCGGCCGCCCGTATGGGTGCGAAAACCGCGCTGGTGACCCATAGCCGGGAAACGATCGGCGTCATGTCCTGCAATCCGGCGATCGGAGGGCTCGGCAAGGGTCACCTCGTGCGTGAGGTCGATGCATTTGATGGACTGATGGGGAGGGTGGCGGACGCGTCAGGCATTCAGTTTCGACTTCTCAATCGCAAAAAGGCCCGGCGGTGCGCGGGCCGCGGACGCAAGCCGACCGCAAGCTTTATCGACAGGCAATGCAGCATGAAATCCTGGGCCACGCCAACCTGACGGTGATCGAGGGAGATGCCTTCGACATCGAAGTCCAGGCCGGACGCATCGCCTCAGTGGAGCTCAAGGATGGCCGTCGATTCGGATGCGGAACGGTCGTCCTAACGACGGGTACATTCCTTCGAGGTCTGATTCATATCGGTGATCGGAAAATCCCGGCAGGCCGGGTGGGAGAAGCACCTTCGCTGGGACTTTCCGAAACGCTGTCACGGTTCGGTCTTCGCCTCGGCAGGCTGAAGACCGGCACTCCGGCCCGACTGGACGGCAAGACGATCGACTGGACGCGCGTTGGTCGTCAGGAGGCTGATGAGGATCCGGTTCCTTTCTCCTTTATGACAGATCGGATCACGACGAAGCAGATTGCCTGCGGCGTAACCCGCACCACAGATGCCACGCACAGGATCATCTCCGACAATATTCATCGCTCGGCGATGTATTCAGGCCAGATCGAAGGCGTAGGCCCGCGCTACTGCCCATCGATCGAGGACAAGATCGTCCGCTTTGGGGAACGTGACGGGCATCAGATCTTTCTGGAACCGGAAGGCCTGGATGATTCCACGGTTTATCCGAACGGCATTTCGACGTCCCTCCCCGCCGAGGTCCAGGAAGCGTTCATTCGCACCATTCCGGGACTGGAGGCTGTCACGATCGTTCAGCCTGGCTACGCGATCGAATATGATCACGTGGATCCGCGCGAGTTGACCGCAGCCTTGGAAGTCAGGAAGATCCCTGGCCTTTTCCTCGCCGGTCAGATTAATGGTACGACCGGTTATGAGGAGGCAGCGGCGCAAGGGCTGGTCGCTGGCCTGAACGCCGCGCGTAAAGCGTCCGGTGGTGAGGCCTTCCACTTCAGCCGCGCAGACTCTTACATCGGTGTCATGGTGGACGACCTGACGTCGCGGGGGTAACAGAGCCATACCGGATGTTTACGTCGCGCGCCGAATATCGTCTTTCACTTCGAGCCGATAACGCAGATGTCCGATTGACCGAAAAGGCGATCGCCTTGGGCTGCGTCAGCCTTGAGCGTCGGATGAAATTAGGTGAGTATACGAAGGCGTTGGACAGCGGCCGGGAGTTGCTCCGGTCGCGCAACCTCACGCCGAATGAAGCCCAGGGTTTCGGGTTGAAGCTCAACAAGGACGGCCAGCGCCGGACGGCTTATGAGCTGCTCGCTTATCCCGACCAGTCGCTCGCTGCTCTCGCAGTCATATGGCCCGAATTGGCACAACTTGCGCCTAAAGTCGGCGAAGCTTTGGAGATCGAGGCTTCCTATGCCGTGTATATGAACCGACAGGCGGCCGATATCCACGCTACCCACCGAGACGAGGCACGCGTCATCCCGCAAGACTTTGATTTTTCAGGACTTCCTGGGCTTTCCAACGAGCTGAAGCTGAAGCTCACGGCGGCAAATCCGAGTAATCTGGCGCAGGCGTCCAAGGTCGATGGGATGACACCGGCGGCCCTCGCACTCATCCTGGCACTACTTCGTAAAGAAGAAGCCGCGCCACAGCGCGTTAAGCGAGTCCTGTAATGCTGCTAAACGGCAAGAGTGTTTCACGTGAAACGCAGGAAAAGCTTGAGCATTTTGCGACGCTTTTCCAGAAGTGGGCCAAGGCCATCAACCTCGTTGCCCCGTCAACGCGGAATGAGTTGTGGCAGCGTCATATTTCAGACAGCGCTCAGATTTTTCAACTTTCCCCGGAACCGGCTAAATGGCTCGATCTCGGGTCGGGAGGCGGTTTCCCAGGCGTCATAACGGCCATTTTTCTGGCAGAAATCCAGGGCGGCTGGGTCCATCTGGTCGAGAGCAATCAGAAAAAGGCAGCGTTTCTTCGTGTTGCTCTTAGCGAGACGGGTGCACGGGGATCGGTTCATCCTCAACGAATCGAAGCGGCTTCGACGGCCCTCCCTGATTGCGAGCGAATCTCCGCCAGGGCTCTTGCCGAGCTCGATCTGCTGCTTTCTTACACGTCCGGCTGGATGATTGGCAAAGAGACAAGAGCTTTTTTCATAAAGGCCGGGATTACGCCGCCGAAATCGAGAAAGCCCGTGGTCGTTGGGCATTCGATCTGATAAAACATCAGAGTGCCGTCGAGCCAGATTCAGTTATTCTCGAAGTCAGCAATTTAAGGCACAAAGAACCCTAGATTTTCAGGTGCGGCATGTTTGAAAGAAATCGGGTTATCACGATTGCCAACCAAAAAGGCGGCGTGGGCAAAACGACGACTGCAATCAATCTTGCGACTGCTCTTGCGGCAATCGGCGAACGCGTTCTGATTGTGGATCTCGATCCGCAAGGGAATGCCAGCACCGGCCTGGGGATCGAGCGGCGAGATCGCAAGCTCTCCTCCTATGATCTGTTGATGGGGTACAATACCATCACGGAGACGGCGCTGGAAACGGCTGTTCCGAATCTCCATATTGTCCCCTCGACAATGGACCTGCTTGGGTTCGAGATGGAGATCTCGCAGGCTTCCGACCGAGCTTTCAAGCTTCGCCGAGCGCTGGATGGCGATGATGCCCTGACCTATTCCTACATCCTGCTGGATTGCCCGCCTTCGTTCAATCTGCTGACGATGAATGCGATGGCAGCGGCCCATTCTATTCTCGTACCGCTTCAGTGCGAGTTTTTGCCCTGGAAGGTTTGAGTCAGCTTCTCGAAACGGTTGATCAGGTGCGTCGCAGCGTGAATCCGTCCCTGGATATTCAGGGTATCGTGCTTACGATGTTCGATGCGCGCAATAACCTTGCCCAGCAGGTTGTCAATGACGTGCGGATGCATCTTGGCGAGAAAGTCTATCATACGCTGATTCCGCGCAATGTTCGTGTATCGGAAGCGCCGTCTTACGGTAAGCCGGCTATTCTTTACGATCTGAAGTGCGCAGGCAGCCAGGCCTATCTGCAACTGGCTTCGGAAGTCATCCAACGGGAACGTAGGCGCAAGGCTGCTTAGGCCTTGCAGACGAAGTGAGTAGTGAGAATGAACGACGATCTCTCGAAACGGCGCCTGGGGCGCGGTCTTGCAGCTCTTATCGGCGAGATGGATCAGCCGGCGCCTGCCGATAGCAGTGCCCGGAGTGTCAATCCCGATCGGATGGTTCCGATCGAGCACGTTTCTCGCAACCCAAAGAATCCGCGTCGGACTTTCGACGAGAGTGAATTGCAGGATCTGGCGAGTTCCATTCGTCAGCACGGGATCGTTCAGCCTGTCGTCGTTCGGCCGCGAGGCACCAATCAGTTCGAAATTATCGCCGGCGAACGGCGTTGGCGGGCCGCGCAACTCGCCGGGCTGGTCGAAATTCCCGTTATCGTCCGCGATGTGGACGATCGTACTGCGCTCGAAATCGCCATCGTCGAAAACGTCCAGCGCTCCGACCTCAACCCCTTGGAAGAGGCGCTGGGCTATGATCAGCTGATTGCTGAGCACGGCTATACACAGAACGATCTCGGGGAGATTATCGGTAAAAGCCGAAGCCACGTCGCTAACAGCCTCCGCCTGCTGAAGCTGCCGGAACCGGTTCGTGATATGCTGGCTGCTGGTAGCCTTTCCGCAGGGCACGCCCGTGCGCTGATCACGACATCCGATCCGGCTTCCCTGGCACGTACGATCATTGCCAAAGGCATGTCGGTTCGTGATGCAGAAAAACTGGCGCAGAACGATATCAAGGCCCAATCGGAACCCTCAATTGTTTCGAAAGCGGAACAAAAGGATTCGGATACACTTGCGCTGGAGCGGACGCTGTCCGATTCACTCGGGCTTGATGTCAAGATCAACCACAAGAATGGCGGCGGCCAGATCAGGATCGGCTACCGGACACTGGAGCAGCTTGAGGAGATCTGCCGCCTTCTGGAGCGAAGATAGCACTATAAATTCAACGGCTTGATTGAATTGCCGTGGCCATCAAGGTGTGGAACGCGATATTGGGTTCCAGGCTTTGTTTCTGCCGCGACATCAAGATAGCGGCCTGTAATCTTTCCGTTTCACGAGCAAGCGCTGGCGAACTCCAGGTTCTCAGCGCTTTTTCTATGAGCGGTTTACGCTTGAAGTGAATGTGCCGGCCAAGTGTCATCATGACCTGGGCGGTCTGAAGTTTCTTCTCTTCCATCTCCGCCTTCATCAGATCCAGGAGCCTGGAACTGTTTCAGGCAGGATTGCAGGACAAGAAAAATCGGTGTCTTCGACGAGACGACTTTCTGGATCGCGCGATGCAGGCCGGGCAGGTCACCGCTGAGGATCGCATCGACGGCCTCGTCTGCGGAAACGGCGCTCGCATCGCCGATGATCTCGTCGATATGGTCTTCCTCGACCATGCCCATACCGCGACAGTAGAGCGCAAGCTTGCGGATTTCGTTGCGGGAAGCCACGCGATCCCCGCCGAGCAGTTCCAGGAGCCTCTGACGGGCGCCGGGGCTGATCCTCAGGCCTTCGCTCCCGAGTTCCGAATCGATCAGGCTGTTCAAGGCCTTTACGTCATCCGCATAGCAGGGAATGACGGCGATCGACCGCGAAGGTTCGGCGATCTTGCGCAGCCCGCTACCCTTCTTGAGGTCGCCTGCTTCGACGATGAGGATATTGGCGGGGGCCGGGCCGTCGGCGAGAACCTGCATAGCGTCGAGAAGGGGTTTTCGTTGGCGGCGCCGCGCAGCCAGACGAGCTTGGAACCGCCAAAAAGGCCGAGCGAGTTCACCTCGTCCAGAAGCCGGCCGGGATCGCCCTGCAGGTCCGAGACGTCAAGCTTGAGCATGGCGAACGGGTCGTCCTGTGAAACGCCCGTCTTACCGGCGAGCAAGGCCGCGCGTTCCGAAACCAAGCCTCGATCGGGTCCGTAGATCACGAAAATCTTGTAGAGTTCCGCACTCTTCTCGGCAAAACGATCGAATTCGTGGGATTTTACTTCTGCCATACCGTCTGCGGCTGAGGTTCGCGCGAAAGCACGATGGCGATCTCGGCGCGGATGAACTCGGCGAGCTCGCGCGCAGCCCGGTTTTCGGCATCACGAACGGCACGGAGCTTCGCGAAGCCCTGGCCCGGCACGTCGATGAGCGACACGACCTCGCGCTTGGCGGACTTGAGGATCTGTCCGTCTTTGATGCGGGTGATCGTGTACGTGCCTTCGACCTGGACGCGGCCGGGAAGCGGCACACCGGTCGGCGAGACGTTGTCGTCGTTCTCGTCGTCGATGATGCTGGAGGCCGTGCTCTTGGTCGTCAGCTTCACGTCGTAAGCCGGATGGCTCGACTCCCGGCACCGCCGGAGGTCAGGAAAACCAGATGGTTGCGAACCACTTGGTCGATGCGGCTGTGGGGCTGTTCGAAGCCGACGGAAGCCAGACGCTCGCCCGTGCCGGAAGCCTCGGAATAAAGCGGGCGAACCTGGCAACCAGCAAGAACAGTCAGCATTACCAGGCCGGATACGAACCCGAAACGACGAAGAGAGCGGTCAAACGACAATGTTTACGATCCTCTGTGGGACGACGATGACTTTCTTCGGCGCCCGGCCTTCAAGTGCCGTCTTGACCGCATCCAGCGCCAGAACCGCAGCTTCGACCGCACTTTGATCCGCGTCGCGCGCGATTGTCAATTCGCCGCGTTTCTTGCCGTTGATTTGGACCGGCAGTGTGACTTCGTTCTCGATGACGAGGGTTTCGTCATAATGCGGCCAGGCAGCCAGGGAGAGCAATTCCTTGTTGCCGAGAACCGCCCAGCATTCTTCGGCCAGATGCGGCGTCATGGGGGCGACGAGCTGGATCAGGATCTCCGAGGCGTTGCGGACGGCAGCGCGATAGGTGGCATCCCCTCGCCGGCAGCGACGCGGCCGAGCGGCGCTGCAAGCGCATTCACCAGCTCATAGATGCGCGCCACAGCCTTGTTGAACGACAGCTTGTCGTAGTCACCCTGAACCGCCTTCAGCGTCTTGTGGGCGAGCTGCGAGATCGCCAAAGCCTCACCATCCTTAGCCGGCGCCGGATCGATACCCGCGAGGTTCGCGGAGGCTTCGAAATCAGGCGCCACAGGCGCTGGGTAAAACGATGGGCGCCTTCGACACCGGCTTCCGACCAGATGACATCGCGGTCCGGCGGTGAGTCGGACAGCACGAAGAAACGAGCGGTATCGGCGCCGTAGGAGGCGATGATATCGTCCGGATCGACGACGTTCTTCTTCGACTTCGACATCTTTTCGATCGAGCCGATCGTCACTTCCTCGCCGCCCTTCAGCATGGTGGCGCGGCGTTTGCCGTCGATCTCCTCGATCTTGATATCAGCCGGAGCGACCCATTCGCCGTTGGGACCGGAGCCGCGGCGGTAGGTTTCATGCACGACCATGCCCTGCGTGAACAGACCCTTGAAGGGCTCCTTGGCATCGACATGGCCGGTTTCGCGCATGGCGCGGGTGAAGAAGCGCGAATAGAGCAGATGCAGGATCGCGTGCTCGATGCCGCCGATATACTGATCGACCGGCAGCCAGCGATTGGCGACAGCAGGATCGGTCGGGTCCTTTTCCCAGGGCGCCGTGAAGCGGGTGAAATACCAGGCTCGAATCGACGAACGTATCCATCGTGTCCGTCTCGCGGCGGGCATCCTTGCCGCATTGCGGGCAGGCGACATGGCGCCAAGTCGGATGGCGGTCGAGCGGGTTGCCAGGCAGGTCGAAGGTGACGTCGTCCGGCAGCTTGACCGGCAGGTCCGCCTTCGGCACCGGCACCACGCCGCAATCATCGCAGTGGATGACCGGGATCGGGCAGCCCCAGTAGCGCTGGCGGGAAATGCCCCAGTCGCGCAGGCGGAAATTCACCTTGCGCTCGCCCTGCGGCATGTTGCCGACGAGCGTTTCCGACAGGCGGTTTGCAACGATCTCGAAGGCTTCGTCGGTCGTCTTGCCATCCAGGAAGCGCGAGTTGATCATCACGCCGTCATCGACATAAGCAGTGTCGCCGACCGTGAAACTTGCTGCATCGCCATCCTTCGGCATGACGACCGGAACGACCGGCAGGCCATATTTGCGGGCGAAATCCAGGTCGCGCTGGTCTCCGGACGGGCAGCCGAAAATAGCGCCAGTGCCGTAATCCATCAGCACGAAATTCGCGACATAGACCGGCAGTTCCCAGGAGGGATCGAGCGGGTGCCTGACGCGGATGCCCGTGTCGATGCCCTTCTTCTCGGCTGTTTCCAGGGCGGCGAGTGAGGTTCCGTGATGACGGCATTCCTCGGCGAAAGCTTCGATAGCCGGATTCTGGGCTGCAGCGGCCTTGGCCAGCGGATGATCGGCGGCGATCGCCAGGAAGGAAGCACCGAACAGGGTGTCGGGACGGGTCGTGTAGACCACGACTTCGCTCTCGCCGGCAGGTGCCGTCGAGGAGACGATTTCCCAGCGGATCGTCAGGCCTTCGGAGCGGCCGATCCAGTTCTTCTGCATCAGCCGGACCTTTTCCGGCCACTGGTCTAGATGATCGAGCTCATCAAGCAGATCCTGGCTGAAATCGGTGATGCGGAAAAACCACTGCACCAGGTCGCGCTGTTCCACCAGCGCGCCGGACCGCCAGCCTCGGCCCTCGATGACCTGCTCGTTGGCCAGGACCGTCTGATCGACCGGATCCCAGTTGACCTTGGACTGCTTGCGATAGACCAGGCCCTTTTCCATCATGTCGAGGAAAAGATGCTGCTGCTGCTGATAATATTCGACGTCGCAGGTGGCGAATTCGCGTGACCAGTCGAGCGACAGGCCCATGGCCTTCAGCTGCGCCTTCATGGATTCGATGTTCTGGTAGGTCCAGGTTTTCGGATGCACCTTGTTGTCGCGGGCGGCATTTTCAGCCGGCATGCCGAAAGCGTCCCAGCCCATCGGGTGCAGGACGTTGAAACCGCGGGCGCGCTTGTAGCGGGCCACCACGTCCCCCATCGCGTAGTTGCGCACATGGCCCATATGAATGCGGCCCGATGGATAGGGAAACATTTCTAGAACGTAGTATTTTTCGCGCGGATCGCTGTTGTCGGTTTCGAAAACCTTGGCATCGTTCCAGGTCTGCTGCCAACGGGGCTCGGCATCGCGCGGATTATAACGTTCAGTCGCCATTTCAATGATATTCCGGGAAAATAAGATCAAGAGTCGGGCGAGACCTTCACCATGAAACCCCGCAAGCGTCAAGTTTACGGGGTCGGGAAAGGCCAAGTTCAGGGCGAAACACCCTTGGCAGAGCCTTATATGAGGGCTAAGCGCTGCGCTTGCAAGAAAAGCGGAAGGCATAGGTCATGAGCGTCGAAGAACGGCTGCGGGATGTGAAGGCAAGGATCGAGAAGGCGGAGCGCGTTTCGAAGCGGCCGGCGGGGTCGGTGACGCTTGTGGCAGTTTCCAAGACGTTCGATGCGGAAGACATCCGCCCGGTGATTGCGGCCGGGCAGCGGGTGTTCGGCGAGAACCGCGTACAGGAAAGCCAGGGCAAGTGGCCGGAACTCAAGGCCGAGACGCCGGATCTCGAACTGCACCTGATCGGGCCCCTGCAATCCAACAAGGCGGCGGATGCCGTGGCGCTGTTCGACGTCATCGAAACGGTGGACCGGGAAAAGATCGCCCGCGCGCTTGCAGAGGAAATCGGCAAGCAGGGCAAGGCGCCGAAACTCTATGTGCAGGTGAACACCGGGCTGGAGCCGCAGAAGGCGGGTATCGAGCCGAAGCAGACCGTCGCCTTCGTGGAGCTCTGCCGTAGAGAACTCGGGCTTTCGATCGAAGGGCTGATGTGCATACCGCCGGCTGAGGAAAATCCCGGGCCGCATTTTGCGCTGCTTGCCAAGCTCGCGAAGGAATGCGGCGTCGAAAAGCTCTCCATGGGCATGTCCGGGGATTTCGAGACCGCTGTCGAATTCGGCGCGACCAGCGTCCGTGTAGGCTCGGCCATCTTCGGCTCGCGCTGAACATAGGCTTTTGACAAGCTCCTAGCGCTTTCGTCGGGCTTCCCGGCGCCTCCTGCACACCCTAGATTGCTCACTTCGGGCTGTGCTCATGTGACGGGAGGTGCAGATGCAAAGCCGCTATTTCGACGTTTACGGAGACTGGCAACGGGATCCGGAAGGATTCTGGAAAAGGGCCTCCAAGGCCATTGACTGGTTCAAGGAACCGGAAAAGGTTTTTGACGGGGACCAAGGCGTCTATGGCCGCTGGTTCACCGGCGGCGAGACCAATACCTGCCATAACTGCCTCGACCGGCATGTGGCGGCCGGCCGCGGCGGGCAGCGTGCCTTCATCCACGACAGCGCCATGACGGGCAGGCAGCAGAGCTTTACCTATGCCGAGGTGCTCGACGAGGTGAAGGCGATTGCGGCGGTTCTCGGCGATCTCGGTGTCGGCAGGGGTGACCGCGTGGTCATCTATATGCCTATGGTGCCGGAAGCGATCTTTTCGATGCTGGCCTGCGCGCGGCTTGGTGCCGTGCATTCGGTGGTGTTCGGCGGGTTTGCGGCGCAGGAGCTGGCGGCGCGGTTGAACGATTCCGAGGCGAAACTGGTAATCAGCGCGAGCTGCGGTCTCGAGCCCGGCCGCATCGTCGCCTACAAGCCGCTGCTCGACCAGGCCATTGAACTCGCGCTGGTGAAGCCGAAACATTGCCTCATCGTCCAGCGTGAACAACTCCAGGCGGAACTGAGGCCGGAGCGGGGCGAGCTCGATTTCGCGGAGACCGTCGAAAAGGCGCGGGGCAGGGATGTGCCATGCGTGCCGGTGAAGGCGACCGATCCGCTCTACATTCTCTATACATCCGGGACGACGGGCCAGCCGAAGGGAGTCGTTCGCGACAATGGCGGGCACATGGTGGCGCTGCATTGGAGCATGGAGAATATTTTCGGCGTCAAGCCGGGGAGGTGTTCTGGACGGCATCCGATATCGGCTGGGTGGTCGGCCATTCCTATATCGTCTACGCGCCGCTCTTGACGGGAAACACCAGCGTGATCTTCGAGGGCAAGCCGGTCGGCACACCGGATGCCGGCACGTTCTGGCGCGTCGTTAGTGATCACGATGTAAAAGTGCTGTTCACCGCGCCGACTGCCTTCCGGGCGATCCGCCGCGACGATCCGGATGGCGAACTGGTCGCGACATACGACCTGACGGGCATGCGGGCGCTGTTCCTCGCCGGCGAGCGGGCTGATTCGGAAACGCTCAAATGGGCCGAGCAGAAGCTGAAGATCCCGGTGATCGATCACTGGTGGCAGACGGAGACCGGCTGGCCGGTCGCGGCCAATACGGTGGGGCTTGGGCTGATGCCGGTCAAGCACGGTTCGCCGACGCGGCCGATGCCCGGTTATGCGCTCGACGTGCTGGACGATGCCGGCCATCCGGTGCCGCGCGGCACGCTCGGCAATATCGTCATCAAGCTGCCGCTGCCGCCCGGCTGCCTGGTCAGTTTCTGGAATGCCGACCAGCGGTTCCGCGAGGCCTGCCTCGACGAGTTTCCAGGTTACTACAAGACAGCCGATGCCGGGATGATGGACGAGGACGGCTATATTTTCGTGATGGCGCGCACCGACGACATCATCAACTGCGCCGGCCACCGGCTTTCCACCGGGGCGATGGAGGAGGTCTGCGCAAAACATCCCGATGTCGCCGAATGCGCCGTGATCGGCGTCCATGATGCGACCAAGGGGCAGATCCCTTGCGGCTTCATGGTGCTGAAGAACCATGTTTCACGGGAAACGTCCGATCTCGCCCGAGAAATCGCCGAGTGGTGCGCAACGAGATTGGACCGGTTGCGGCGTTCAAGACGGTGATGGTGGTTCACAAGCTGCCGAAGACCCGGTCCGGCAAGATATTGCGCGGGACGATGCAGAAGATCGCCGACGACATGCCATGGAAGATGCCGGCGACGATCGAGGATGCGACGGTGCTGGACGAGATCACCGCGATCCTGAAGGCGAACGGTTATGCCCGCGAGGGAAGCGGGCTCAAGCAGAGCGCTTGAACGAAAAAGCCCCGGATCGTCTCCGGGGCTTTTTGAATGCAATCGCAAGAAGTTCGATCAGAAGCGGTCGTCTTCCTCGTCGTCGTCGCGACGGGTGGACTTGAGGGACGAGAGCTTGGCGAAAACCGCGTCCGCGTCGATCTCTTTTCCTTCTCTTCCTCACGCTCGTTGCGATAGGTGAAGCCGAGGTTTTCGGTTTCAGCTGCCGGCTGCAGGGAAGCGCCGAGTTCGGCGGCGGTCGGCAGCGGACGGCCCTTGGAGGCGCGTTCGACTTCGAGGTCCAGATCGATCTGGCTGCAGAGGCCAAGCGTAACCGGATCCATCGGCGTCAGGTTCGTCGAGTTCCAGTGGGTGCGCTCGCGGATCTGTTCGATCGTCGACTTGGTGGTGCCGACGAGGCGGGAGATCTGGGCATCCTTGAGTTCCGGATGGTTGCGGACCAGCCAGAGAATGGCGTTCGGGCGGTCCTGACGCTTGGAGACCGGAGTGTAACGCGGGCCGCGGCGCTTTGATTCCGGCACGCGAACCTTCGGCTCGGAAAGCTTCAGCTTGTAGTTGATGTCCTTTTCGCCGCGCTCGATTTCATCGCGCGAAAGCTGGCCGGTGGCGATCGGGTCGAGGCCCTTGATACCCTGCGCCGCTTCGCCGTCTGCAATGGCCTTCACCTCGAGCGGGTGGAGCTTGCAGAAATTGGCGATCTGATCGAAGGAAAGTGCGGTATTATCGACCAGCCATACAGCGGTCGCCTTCGGCATGAGCAATTGTTGAGCCATGGGTATAGGTCCTCTGTCCGTCCGCGCCGGTGTCGCGGGCCGTGGGTATCAACCACAATTTCCGGGAATTTACCGCCCTATAATCGAATTGGGACGGAATTGCAAATCTTTGAAGCGAGATCGTCTCTGCCCGGATGAACGTTTGTCTAATTGCCGCACTTGCCTCACCTGTTATGAATGCGGCACATATCGCTGACGGCTCGATGCGTCGTCATGCGTGCCAATTCAGGGAGGTGTTCATGTCCGAAAAAGTCTACCCGGTCCTCAAGTCTGCCAAAGCAAAAGCGCTCATCGACAAGGACAAATACGAAAAGTGGTACGAGGAGAGCGTCGAGGATCCGGACAAGTTCTGGGGCAAGCACGGCAAGCGCATCGACTGGTTCAAGCCCTATACCAAAGTCAAGAACACCTCCTTCAAAGGCAAGGTCTCGATCAAGTGGTTCGAGGACGGCCTGACCAATGTTTCCTACAATTGCATCGACCGCCACCTGAAGACCCATGGCGAGCGCACGGCGCTGATCTGGGAAGGCGACAACCCCTATATCGATAAGAAGATCACCTATAACCAGCTCTACGATCAGGTCTGCCGACTGGCGAACGTCCTGAAGAAGCACGGCGTCAAGAAGGGTGACCGCGTCACCATCTACATGCCGATGATCCCCGAAGCGGCCTATGCGATGCTCGCCTGTGCCCGTATCGGCGCGGTGCATTCGGTCGTGTTCGGCGGGTTCTCGCCGGAAGCGCTGGCTGGCCGCATCATCGACTGCCAGTCCACTTTCGTGATCACCTGCGACGAGGGCGTGCGCGGCGGCAAGCCGGTGCCGCTCAAGGACAATACCGATACGGCGATCCATATCGCGGCTCGCCAGCACGTGATCGTCAACAAGGTCGTGGTGGTGCGCCGCACCGGCGGCAAGACCGGCTGGGCACCTGGCCGCGACCTCTGGTACCATCAGGAAATCGCCACCGTGAAGGAACACTGCGAGCCGGCGAAGATGAAGGCGGAAGATCCGCTGTTCATCCTCTACACGTCAGGCTCGACCGGCAAGCCGAAGGGCGTGCTGCACACGACCGGCGGTTATCTCGTCTTTGCGGCGATGACCCACGAATACACGTTCGACTACCATGACGGCGACATCTACTGGTGCACGGCGGATGTGGGCTGGGTGACCGGCCATTCCTACATCGTCTACGGGCCACTCGCGAACTGCGCCACCTCGCTGATGTTCGAAGGCGTGCCTAATTTCCCGGACCAGGGCCGGTTCTGGGAGATCATCGACAAGCACAAGGTCAACATCTTCTACACCGCGCCGACGGCGATCCGTTCGCTGATGGGCGCCGGCGACGAATTCGTGAAGCGCTCCTCGCGGGAAAGCCTGCGCCTGCTCGGCACGGTCGGCGAGCCGATCAACCCGGAAGCCTGGGAGTGGTATTACAACGTGGTCGGCGACAAGCGCTGCCCGGTGGTCGATACCTGGTGGCAGACGGAAACCGGCGGCCACATGATCACGCCGCTGCCGGGCGCCACCGACCTGAAGCCGGGTTCGGCGACCAAGCCGTTCTTCGGCGTGAAGCCGGAACTGGTCGATAACGAGGGCAAGGTGCTGGAAGGGGCGGCCGACGGCAATCTCTGCATCAGCGACGCCTGGCCGGGCATGATGCGCACGGTCTATGGCGACCATGAGCGTTTCATCCAGACCTATTTCTCCACCTACAAGGGCAAATATTTCACCGGCGACGGCTGCCGGCGCGACGAGGACGGTTATTACTGGATCACCGGCCGCGTCGGCGACGTGCTGAACGTTTCCGGCCACCGGCTCGGCACCGCGGAAGTGGAATCGGCGCTCGTCTCGCACCATCTCGTGTCGGAAGCGGCCGTCGTCGGTTATCCGCACAACATCAAGGGCCAGGGCATCTATTGCTACGTGACCCTGATGGCGGGCCACGAAGGCAACGATGCGCTGCGCCAGGAACTGGTAAAACACGTGCGCCAGGAAATCGGCCCGATCGCGCAGCCGGACAAGATCCAGTTCGCGCCCGGCCTGCCGAAGACCCGCTCCGGCAAGATCATGCGCCGCATCCTGCGCAAGATCGCCGAGGACGATTTCGGTTCACTCGGCGATATCTCGACGCTCGCCGATCCGGGCGTGGTGGAAGACCTGATCGCCAACCGCCAGAACAAGGCGGGTTGATTTCAGAAGGGCCGCTCGGGAAACCGGGCGGCCTTTTCGGATTGCCGACGCAGGTCGCCAAGCGTGGTTTCGTCATGCTCGGGCCTGTCCCGAGCATCTGCAACAAGTTGATTAAATTGACGGAGCAGATCCTCGGCACAAGGCCGAGGATGACGTCGAGTGAGGAGTGAAGGGCTTACTATCGCGAAGGCCGCCGGAAAACCGGACGGCCTTTTCAGTTCGTATTACAGATCCTCTGCGGCTTGCGCCCGCCGTCATAGGTCTGCACCAGGCCTGCCAGCAACAGGTCGTCCCCGGCACTGCGGCCATCGGAGAGCACCACGTCGGCAACGATGCGGCCGAAATATTTGTCGCCGGAAATATGGGTGAGCTGAATTTTGCGTGATCGGGCGGTCAGCGCTTCAAGCGCACGATGCGCATCGAACGCCGCCTCGCGAAGCCGCTCGCATTTCGACTTGAGTTCCGGCGCATCGATGCCGCGGATGCGCACATAAACTTCCATCTTCTGCTGCGGCCACGGCTGCGCCTCGACCAGCAGCGTATCGCCGTCGATGACCCGCAGGATCTCCGCTGCCACCGGGCCGGAGATCTCGTCACGCGCTGCGGCTCCGGTGATGAACACCGCAGCGATGCCAGCGAGAATCAGAAACGCCTTGATCATGGAAAGGAATAAATTCCGATATATGATCGAAGTCAATAGGAATATTTACTTAGAAGTCAATCGCTCGGCCGTTGATCTCCCAGTCGCCGAAGCGGGCGGGGTCGGCGCCGCCGCGGCCGCCGAATTCTTCGGGCATCTCTGCGTTGGCCGCCGCCTGGCGGCGTTCCTCGGCTTCCTTCAGGGCGCGTTCGGCGGCCGGGGAGAGGGCCTTCCTCGGGGCTTCCTCTTCCGGTGCGGTTTCCGAATTGTCGTTATCTGCGTTTTGCATCTTGGGCTTTGCCGGGTGGATTATTGAAAATTCTGGTTGAATTGACCACATCATAGGGCGTCCGCCCCCGGGGAAAACCCTCAAACTGCCCTGGGGCGATATCGGCAACCGGAGAGATGACGATGAATGTAATGCGCACCGCCATGCTTCTGGCCTTCATGACCGCCCTGTTCATGGGGATCGGCTTTCTGATCGGCGGCACGGGCGGCATGATGATCGCTCTGGTGATCGCTGCCGGTATGAACCTGTTTTCCTACTGGAATTCCGACAAGATGGTCCTGTCGGCCTATCATGCCCAGGAAGTGGATGCGCGCAGCGCGCCGGAATTCTACAACATGATCCGCGATCTTTCGGCCAATGCCAGCCTGCCGATGCCGAAGGTCTATGTCTACGACAATCCGCAGCCGAACGCCTTTGCGACCGGCCGCAACCCGCAGAACGCAGCCGTTGCCGCCTCCACCGGCCTGATGCAGCGCCTGACGCATGAGGAAGTGGCCGGCGTAATGGCGCATGAGCTCGCCCACATCCAGAACCGTGACACGCTGACCATGACGATCACCGCGACGCTTGCCGGCGCGATCTCGATGCTCGGCAATTTCGCCTTCTTCTTCGGCGGCAACCGCGAGAACAACAATCCGCTCGGCTTCATCGGTGTGCTGGCGGCGATGATCGTCGCTCCGTTCGCGGCCATGCTGGTGCAGATGGCGATCAGCCGGACGCGCGAATATTCGGCCGACCGTCGCGGCGCCGAGATTTGCGGCAACCCGCTGTGGCTCGCTTCCGCGCTCGGCAAGATCGCCGGTGCGGCGCATCAGATCCCGAACTACGAGGCCGAGCGCAATCCGGCTACGGCGCATATGTTCATCATCAACCCGCTGTCGGGCGAGCGGATGGATAACCTGTTCTCGACCCACCCGGACACCGGGAACCGCATCGCCGCGTTGCAGCAGATGGCTGGCGAGTTCCGCAACAGTGCCTCGACGGCCGGGTTTCAGGCTGATAGACCGCAGCGCACCGCGCGCTCCGTTCCGAATACCGGTTGGGGACGCGGCTCTGATGAACCGCGCAAAGGTCCCTGGTCTTGAACGAAGACAAAAAGAAAAAGAAGCCATACAAGCCGGGGGAAAACCAGCGGAACAGCGCAGGAAACCGGTTCACTCGGAGCGCGAAAGCGGCCCCTTCAAGGCAGGCCTCGAAGTTCGTGTCACGGCTGCCAAGCTTCTGGCGGCGGTTGTCGATCGCAAGATCTCGCTTGATGGCATGCTGGACCTCGTTCATGGCAATCCGGCCTATCGGGCGCTCAATGACGCCGACCGGGCGCTGACGCGCGCCATTCTCAATACCGCACTCCGGCACTTGCCGCGCATCGAGGCGGCGATCACGTCGCTGATCGATACGCCCCTGCCGGAGGGCGCGCGGGCGCTTCACCACGTGCTGGTAATCGCCGCCGCACAGATCCTGCATCTCGACGTGCCGCCGCATGCTGCCGTCGATCTTGCGGTCGAACAGGCCAATCGCGATCCGCGCAATCGCCGTTTTGCCAAGCTGGTGAATGCGGTTCTGCGCCGCCTGGACCGGGAAAAGGACGAGATCCTTGCCGCGACCGCCAGTATTTCCCCGGTGCCGGCATGGTTCCGCAAACGTCTGGTAGCCCTTTATGGCGAGGCGGAGGCGGATCGTATCGCTGAAGCCCACTCGTTCCGGCCGCCATCGACCTGACCGTCAAATCCGATCCGGTTGCCTGGGCTGAAAAAATCGGCGGCACGGTTTTGCCGACCGGTAGCATACGCCTCGCGGCCTTCGATGGTGCGGTTTCCGCGCTCCAAGGCTTCGATGAGGGCGCCTGGTGGGTGCAGGATGTCGCTGCCAGCATTCCGGCAAAGCTGTTCGGCGATCTCAAGGGCAAGAAAGTTGCCGATCTCTGCGCGGCACCCGGCGGCAAGACGGCGCAGCTGATTGCGGCCGGTGCCGAGGTGATTGCGGTGGAGCAATCCGCGAACCGGCTGGCACGGCTTAAGGAAAACCTCGGGCGCCTCGGTTACGAGGCGGAATTTGTCGGTGGCGACCTTTTCGACTTCAAGCCGGCGGAGCCGCTGGACGGTGTGCTGCTCGATGCACCCTGTTCCTCGACCGGCACCACGCGCCGGCACCCGGATGTGCTCTGGACCAAGGGTCCGGAGGATGTCGCGAAGCTCGCGGCCCTCCAGGAAAAGATGCTGCGCCACGCCATCACGCTGGTGAAACCGGGCGGCATTATCGTTTTCTCCAACTGCTCGCTGGATTCGCTGGAGGGGAGGAACTGGTCGCGGGCGTGCTGAAGGACCATCCCGAATTAAAACGCCTGGCCGTCAGCCCTGAAGACTGGCCGGGGCTGGAAGGCGCGATCTCCCCGCTGGGCGAGTTCCGCACCACGCCGGCCATGCTGCCCGCCG
Organism: Neorhizobium sp. EC2-8; assembly: GCA_045291535.1. Lineage (GTDB taxonomy): Bacteria > Pseudomonadota > Alphaproteobacteria > Rhizobiales > Rhizobiaceae > Neorhizobium. The sequence continues at coordinate 3,203,435 of CP147996.1, forward strand.
GAGAAAATTTTGTGGGCGGCATGGACGGCTTCTTCGCGAGCGTGCTCCAGCTCCGGTAAGGCTTTCTTCACCATACGGGTCGATACTTTCGAATAATCTAATAGTTGATTCCCGCCGGCCGGGCGGAGGCTGATTCCAGCGGAGTGTCCAGATTGAAGATGCGGCTCGCGGATCGCCGGAGGCTTTGTCCTTCGGCTTGCGGGAAATCTGGCGGCGCCTTTGCAGGCGCTCCGCCGGATTTCGCCTGGCCGTGACCTCGTTTTCCATGCAGGTGCCGGACCGGCTGATCGTCGCGCCGACGGATCTGCGCGCGCTCGACCCGTTCGTGGCGGAGGAAATCCTGGAAGGCCGGTTCCCGCTGGCGGGTCGGATTCTCGAAACCTATGGACAATCGCCGTTTTCGGTCGAGTTGCCGTCCAAGGCCGCGGCCGAACGGCTGCATTCGTTCGCCTGGCTTCGTCACATCCGCACCAACAAGACGGAAGTCGCCTGTGCCAGCGCCCGGCAGGTCGTCGCCGACTGGATCGCGCTTTACGGCCGAAACCCGAAGGGCATTGCCTGGGAGGCGCATGTCGCGGCGGAAAGGGTGATCGCCTGGCTTTCCCATTCGACGGTGGTGCTGCAGGGCGCGGAAGCAGGCTTCTATCGCCGCTTCATGAAAAGCCTCGCCTATCAGGTGCGGTATCTCAGAAAGATAGCGGGCTGCACGCCGGAGGGCGATACACGGCTGAGGCTGAGGATCGCGCTCGCCATGGCTTCGATCTCGATGCCGACGCGAGCTGCCTATATCCGCCGCGAGGGCGGCCGGCTCGATCGGGAACTCGAGCGGCAGATCCTGGCCGACGGCGGTCATGTGTCGCGCAACCCGCGGGCGGTGCTCGACCTGCTGATCGACCTTCTGCCGCTTCGCCAGACCTATATCAATCTCGGCCACGACCTGCCGCAAAAACTCATTCCGACGATCGACCGCATGTATCCGGCGCTGCGTTTCTTCCGGCATCAGGACGGTGATCTTGCGCTGTTCAACGGCGCCAGTTCGACGCCTGCAAGCGAACTGATGTCGGTGCTGCGCTACGACGAGACTGCGGGCAAGCCCTTCAAGGCGCTGCCGCACATGCATTATCATCGCCTGTCGGCGGATGGCACGACGTTGATCGTCGATACCGGCCGGCCGCTTTCTCCCGGGCTTTCCCGCGGCGCGCATGCGGGCTGCCTTTCCTTCGAGATGTCGGCCGGCCGGCACCGTTTCATCGTCAATTGCGGTTCGCCGAAATATGCCGGCCGGAACTACCGGCACATGGCCCGCTCGACACCCGCCCATTCGACGGTGACGCTCAACGAGACGTCGTCCAGCCGTATCATCCGCTCCCGCTTCGCAGGCTCCATGCTGCTCGGCGGCGTGTCGGAGGTGGAAGTCGAGCGCTGGGACGACATGCACGGGAATGACTGGCTGCGGGCGAGCCATGACGGTTACGTCCGCCAGTTCGGGTATTTCCACGAGCGCGAGATCGGCCTCAATGTGAAGGGCAACAAGATCAAGGGCCATGACCGGCTTTTCCTGCCGGAGGGCGAGGCGCCGGATAACGAGCATTTCCTGGCGGTGGCGCGTTTCCATATCCACCCGGTCATCACGCTTTCGCGGCGGGACGAGGAAAGCGTCAGCATGCGCGCGCCCGATGGCGAGACCTGGATCTTTGCTGCACCGGGGCTTGAGGTGATGATCGACGAAGACATCTTCTTTGCCGACGTTTCCGGCGTGCGGCCGAGCCAGCAGCTCGTCATCGAGTTTTCTCCGCCGGAGACGACGGAAATACGCTGGATGCTGAGACGCGGCGAATAGGCCGTTTCTTCTTCTGCCAAGCTGTGCTAACGGGCGGCGATCTTACCCCTGCGCCCGGCCCCGCGGCGCGTTTCCAGGAGAGACCGATGGCAGTCGTTTCCAAGAAAATCCCCGCTCCCGACCGCATCAGGATCCGCACCGCGCTGCTTTCGGTTTCCGACAAGACCGGCATTATCGAGCTTGCCCAGGCGCTCACCGAGCAGGGCGTAAAGCTCCTGTCGACCGGCGGCACGCACAAGGCGATTGCCGCGGCCGGCCTTGCGGTCACCGACGTCTCGGAAGTCACCGGTTTCCCGGAAATCATGGACGGCAGGGTGAAGACGCTGCATCCGACGGTGCATGGCGGCCTGCTGGCGATCCGCGACGATGCGGACCATGTCGCCGCGATGAAGGAACACGGCATCGAGGGCATCGATCTTGCGGTCATCAACCTCTACCCGTTCGAGGAAGTGCGCGCCGCCGGCGGCGACTATCCGACGACGGTCGAGAATATCGATATCGGTGGCCCGGCGATGATCCGCGCATCCGCCAAGAACCATGCCTACGTGACCACCGTCACCGATCCTTCCGATTATCCGGCGCTGATCGAGGCGCTGCGCTCGAATGACGGGCAGACGGTCTATGCCTTCCGCCAGAAGCTTGCAGCCAAGGCCTATGCGCGCACGGCGGCTTACGACACGGCGATCTCCAACTGGTTCGCTGAAGCGCTCGACATCGAGATCCCGCGCTACCGGACGATCGGCGGCGTGCTGAAGGAAGAGATGCGCTACGGCGAGAACCCGCACCAGAGCGCCGGCTTCTACGTGACCGGCGAAAACCGCCCGGGGTGGCGACCGCCAAGCTCCTGCAGGGCAAGCAGCTCTCCTACAACAATATCAACGATACCGACGGCGCTTTCGAGTGATCGCCGAATTCTCGCCGGAAAAGGCGCCGGCCTGCGCGATCATCAAGCACGCCAATCCCTGCGGCGTGGCGACGGGTCCGAGCCTGAAGGAAGCGTATCTCAGGGCGCTTGCCTGCGATTCCACTTCGGCCTTCGGCGGCATCATCGCGGTCAACCAGTTTCTCGACGCGGAGACGGCCGAAGAGATCGTCAAGCTGTTCACGGAAGTCATCATCGCGCCGGAAGTTTCCGACGATGCCCAGGCGATCATTGCCGCCAAGAAGAACCTGCGCCTGCTGGTGACCGGCGGCCTGCCGGACCCGCGCTCGCGCGGCCTGACGGCGAAGACCGTTTCGGGCGGCCTGCTGGTCCAGACCCGCGACAACGGCATGGTTGAGGATATCGACCTGCGCGTCGTCACCAAACGTGCGCCGACGCCGAGCGAACTCGAAGATATGAAATTCGCCTTCAAGGTCGCCAAGCACGTGAAGTCGAACGCGGTTGTCTACGCCAAGGACGGCCAGACGGCCGGCATCGGTGCCGGCCAGATGAGCCGCATCGATTCCGCCCGCATCGCCGGCATCAAGGCGGAAGAGGCGGCCAAGGCGATGGGCTGGGCCGAGCCGATGACCAAGGGTTCCGCGGTCGCTTCCGAAGCGTTCTTCCCCTTCGCCGACGGCCTGCTTTCAGCGATCGCCGCCGGCGCCACGGCGGTCATCCAGCCGGGCGGCTCGATGCGGGACGATGAGGTGATTGCGGCAGCGGACGAGCATGGCGTGGCGATGGTGTTTACCGGGATGCGGCATTTCCGGCACTAGGCTTAAACGGACTGCTGAATCTGCCCCTCATCCGCCTGCCGGCACCTTCTCCCCGTTTTGACGGGGAGAAGGACATATGCCGCGCCCCTCCATCCCTCTCAGCCTCACGTGAGGCACGTCCCCTCGCCCCGCTTGCGGGGAGAGGGTTAGGGTGAGGGCAATCAGGCCCCTTCCTCAGCTTTTGTCTGTTCGCCGGATACGGGGTCGCAAGCAACACCACCAGCCCTGCCACGAGGAAAACCAGCAGCGTCGCCATGCCGAGCCGGGCGGAGCCGCTGGCATAGGTCGTGATCGAGAAGAACAAGGTGGCGAGGAAACTCGTCGCCCGGCCGGAGAGCGCGTAGATGCCGAAATAGCGGCCGGTCTCCGAAAGGCTGACGCTACGGGCAAGGTAGGATCGCGAGGAGGCCTGGACCGGGCCAAAGGCGATGCCGATCAGCAGTCCGAACAGGATATAGGCCTTTTCCGCAGCGGTGCCGAACAGGCCGCCGCTATCTGCCGCCGAAAGAGGCAGAAGGCCGAAGAAAACGAAGCCGGGGCCGGTGGAAATGATGCCGAGGGTCGCGGCGACCAGCAGGACCAGGCTGATGATCACGACGATCTTCGAGCCGAGCAAGCGGTCGAGCCAGCCGGCGACGATGCAACCGAAGATCGCCACGACATTCAGGATGATGCCGTAGATGCCGATTTCGATCGTTGCCCAGCCGAACATGCCGGCCGCGAACGTGCCGCCGAGGATCAGCAGGCCGTTGACGCCGTCCTGATAGAGCATGCGGGCGATGAGGAACTTGGTGATGCCGGTGCGATGCCTCAGGTCCCGCAGCGTGCCGCCGAGCTCACTTATGCCGGAGCGGACCGCGGCAACGAGCGGCAGGCCCTTCCTGGCGTCCGGTGTAAAAGAACATCGGCAGGATGAAAAGGAAATACCAGAAGGCGGAGATCGGCCCAGTGATGCGCGCGTCTTCGCCGAGATGCGGATCGAGGCCGAAAAGCGGGGTATGCCGATCAGCGTTTTGCCGCTTTCCGGGTTGGCGGCGAGCAGCGCCACGACGGCAATCAGCACGATCATGCCGCCGAGATAACCGAGCCCCCAGGCGACATTGGAAATCCGCCCGACATCGTCCTTGGAGACCAGCCGCGGCATCATCGAATCGTTGAAGACGGTCGAAAATTCGGCAGCGATCGACGCGAAGATCATGAAGATCATCGGCCAGATGATGGGCGAACCGGGCGCTGCGAACCAGAGGGCCGAAACACAAACGATCTTGATCACCGCAAAAAAGCGATCCAGGGTTTTCGCGGGCCGGCCTGGTCGGCGATGGAGCCGAGAACCGGCGAGAAGACGGCGATGACCAGCGACGAGATCGTCGCCATATTGCTCCAGGCCGCTTGCGCGGAAACCGGGTCCTCGGTCAGCCGCGAGACGAAATAGGGGCCGAAGATGAAGGTGGTGACGACGGTGAAAAACGGTTGGGCCGCCCAGTCGAAAAACATCCAGCCCCAGATGCCGCGCCGGCTCGTTTTCACCGGCGCATCGTCCACATCAGTAACGGCCATTTTTCCCCGGATCAGCCAGTTCGGTCCGTTGTCCTACATCGCCCGCCCGTGCGCAAGGTCGCTCAGGAGACCGGCTGCGACGGTGATCTTCGGAAGCGTCAGCTCCCGCTTTCGCTCAAGGTCACGAGTTCGGCGCCGATGCGGTTCACCCGCATCCGATCGCCGCCGACCCAGGCTTCCAGAGGCTTCTTCTCCTTCGGATGGGCGGTCAGCGCGGCGATGACGATATCGCGGCGCGCCGAGGCGAGCTGCTGCAGGCTGCGGGAGAGCGCCAGGCTTTCGTAATGTTCCGAGGTGGTGATCCGATCTCCGGCGCCGATCAGTCGGTTGACCCGGAAGGTCTCGGTGACGGCGAAATAGCTCTCCGTGGCGCGCGCCATGGTTTCGCCGGTGCGGTCGGAAATCAGCATGATCTCCGGCACCAGGACCAGGGTCGAAAGCAGCAGGATTTCGCGGGCAAGTGAAGCCGGTATGCCCTGCGCTTCGAGTTCGGCAGCGCGGGCCGCGGTTTCCACGAAATCTCCGCCGGCGAGCGAGGAACGCAGTCCCTTGATTGCGGCCTTGAGCCGGCTCATCGCGCCGTCCATGTCACCGCTGCCGACCTGGGTCTGCAGGATGAGCCGGGTCGCTTCCGCAAAGGTTTCGGTGGTGCGGGCATAAAGATCGTTCTGCACCTGACCGGGGATTTTGCCGTCCAGCGCGTCGATCTCGGCCCAGAGCTTGGGAAGCTCGAAACCGTCGCGGGCGAGGAAGGCCGCCTTGACGACATTCGCCGCCGTGGCGCCGGTCATGTCGCTCATCTGCTGGACGAAACCGGGACCGCCGCGATTGATCGCCTCGTTGGCGAGCGCGGTGGCGACGATTTCGCGGTGCAGGCGGTGAGACTGGATGTCCGCCGCATAAGCCTTCTGCATCTTGGCCGGGAAATAGGCCTTCAGGACGGCCGAGAAATACGGATCGTCCGGCAGGCTGCTTTCGATCAGGGCATCGAACAGGACGATCTTCGAATAGGAGAGCAGCACGCCGATTTCCGGCCGGGTCAGAGGCCTGCCGGAAGAATAACGCTCCGCAAGTTCTGCGTCATCGGGCAAGGTTTCGACCTTGCGATTGAGCTGGCCGTGCGATTCCAGCACGGACATCAGCCGCGACAGTTCCTCGCGGTTGCCGGCGCCCTTGCGTTCGGTCAGCGAGATCGACAGTGGCTGCAGGTAGTTGTTGCGCAGCACGAGATGGCCGACTTCCTCGGTCATCGACGCGAGAAGCTGGTTGCGCTTGTCGCGGGTCAGGCGGCCGTCCTGCATGGCCGGATTGAGCGCGATCTTGATATTGACCTCGACGTCGGAGGAGTTGACGCCGGCGGAATTGTCGATCGCGTCGGAATTGCAGCGCCCGCCGTTCAGCGAATAGGCGATGCGGCCCTTCTGGGTCATGCCGAGATTGGCGCCTTCGCCGATGACGCTGGCGCGCACTTCTGCGGCGGTGATGCGGATCGGGTCATTGGCGCGGTCGCCGACTTCCGTATCGGTCTCGGAGGCCGCCTTGATATAGGTGCCGATGCCGCCGAACCAGAGAAGATCGACCGGGCTCTTCAGGATCGCGGTCATGATCTCGAAGGGCGTTGCCGTCGTCTTGTCGATACCGATCGCGGCAGCGGCCTGCTTGGTGAGTTTTACCGATTTTTCCGAGCGGGAAATGACCATCGCGCCTTCGGACAGGGTCGATTTGTCGTAATCCTGCCAGGCTCGAACGCGGGAGGGCGAACATGCGTTCACGCTCCGCGAAGGACTTTTCGATATCCGGATCGGGATCGATGACGATGTCGCGATGGTCGAAGGCGGCGATGAGCCGGATCTTGCGCGACAGGAGCATGCCGTTGCCGAAAACGTCGCCGGACATGTCGCCGACGCCGGCGACCGTGAACGGGGTCGTCTGGATGTCGATGTCCTTCTCGCGGAAATGCCGCTTCACGGCCTCCCAGGCGCCGCGGGCGGTGATGCCCATCTTCTTGTGGTCGTAGCCCGCCGAGCCGCCGGAGGCGAAAGCGTCGTCCAGCCAGAAGCCCGCTTCCTGCGCCAGGCCGTTGGCAGTGTCGGAGAAGGTCGCGGTGCCCTTGTCGGCGGCAACCACGAAATAGGGATCGTCGCCATCGATGCGGATCGTGTCCGGTGGCCCGACGATATCAGCGCCGACGATATTGTCGGTGATCGACAGAAGCGTGCGGATGAAGGTCTTGTAGGCCTCCTTGCCGGCATTGAAGAAGGCGTCGCGCGAACTCGCCGGGGGCAGCATTTTCGGGAAGAAGCCGCCCTTGGCGCCGACCGGCACGATGACGGCGTTCTTCACCTGCTGTGCCTTCACGAGGCCGAGGATTTCGGTGCGGTAATCTTCGCCGCGGTCCGACCAGCGCAGGCCGCCACGGGCGACCTTGCCGAAGCGCAGATGTACGCCTTCGACCTCGGTGCCGTAGACGAAGATCTCGCGGAAGGGGCGGGGTTCCGGCAGGCCGTCCAGCAGCTTCGGATCGAGCTTGAAGGCGAACATCCGGTGCGGCGCGCCATTTTCGTCGCGCTGGAAATAGTTCGTCCGGAGCGTCGCATCGACCGCGTTGACGAAGCGGCGAAGCGTCCGGTCCTCATCCAGGTTGGGCACGTTGCCGAGCGCTTCCTCGATTTCGGCGTGATGGTCGGTCAGTTTCTTGATACGGGCCTTGTCAGCGATCTTCGGATCGAAGCCGTCTCGGAAGAGCCGGAAGATGGCGGCGGAGATGGCCGGATATTTCACCAGCGTATCGCCGATATAGGCCTGCGAATAAACGATGCCGGTCTGGCGCAGATAGCGCGAATAGGCGCGCAGAACGGTGACTTCGCGGGCGGACAGGCCGGCCAGAAGAACGAGCCGGTTGAAGCCGTCATTGTCGATCAGGCCTTCGAAGGCGGAGAGGAAGGCCTCTTCCAGCAGAAGGCCTTCGCGGGAGAGATCGACCCCGCGTCCGTCGCCGAGCTGCAGTTCCATGTCGTGGAGGACGACTTGGCTGCGGTCGTTCTCCGGCCCGACCTGGATTTCGAACGTCTGTTCGCTGACGGCGTGGAAACCGAGGTTTTCGAGCAGCGGTACGCGGCGGGAAAGCGACAGATGCCGGTCCTTGTGGAAGATCTTCAGCGACACGGTGTTCGCGGCGTCGCCCGGGCGGCGATAGAAGGCAATGCGGATCGTCTCGCCCGCCGCGCAGGCGGCGATGTCCGGCAGGTCGGCGAAGGTTTCCTCCGGCGAGAAGGCTTCCTGGAAGGCCTGGGTGATGGAAAGCCGAGGCCCCTCCTCCGCGAGTGCGGCGAAGCGCTCTTCCCAGGGCGTGGCGATCAGCCGGATGGCTTCCTCGAGCTTGCCTTGAGCGATCCTCGGGGTCTTGCCGCTGCGCCGGCCGATGATCATGTGGACGCGGGCGACGCCGCCCTCCGGGAAAGCCGGGTAATAGGCGGAGACGTGGCCGTCATAGACCTTGGTCAGATAGTCGCCCACCTTTTCGCGGACGTGGGAATTGTAGTCCTCGCGAGGCACGTAGACGATCACCGAGACGAAACGGTCGAAGTGGTCGATGCGCGGCAGAACCCGGACGCGCGGACGTTCGCTCAGTTCCATGATCTGTTCGCAGAACCGGGCAAGCAGCTCCGTATCGATCTGGAAGAGGTCGTCGCGCGGATAGGATTCGAGCGTGTTTTCCAGCATGCGGCCGGAATGGCTGTCGGGGTCGAAGCCGAAATGTTCTTCGACCCGCCCGGCCTTGGCACGCAGCAGCGGGATATCGCGAACGGAATGGGTATAGGCGGTTGCGGTGAAAAGGCCGACAACGCGCAGTTCGCCGACTACCTCGCCCTTCTCGTCGAAGCGCTTGACGCCGACATAGTCCATATAGGCGCGGCGGTGCACGACGGACTTCACGTTGGCCTTGGTGACGATCAGGAAATCGGGCCCGTCGAGGAATTCGAGGATTTCCGGCGTGGTCGTCACCGCATCCTTGCCCTGGCGCAGGACCAGCACATCCGGATCGGAGAGAATGCCGAGACCGCGGCCCTTGCCGCGTTCGACCTTGGCCTCAGTGCCCTTGCCGGAATAGACGTATTCGCGCATGCCGAGGAAGGTGAAGTTGTCGGCGCGCAGCCAGTCCAGGAAGGCGAGCGCTTCGTCGCGATCGGCCTTGCGGCGGCTTGTCGAATTGCCGAGCTGCTTGGCGGCGCCATCGAGGACCTCCAGCATGGAGCCCCAGTCGGTGATCGACAGATGCACCTGGTCGAGGATGTAGCGGATGCGTTCGGTGAGCGAAGCCGCCTGCTCCTCGTTGAGCGGCGAAAGATGGATCTGGATGAGGCTGACGTGATGAGCCGGGTTGCCGGGCTGCTCGTTGGAGCGCAGGACCGGTTCCTTGCCCGGTTCCACAACCAGGATCGGATGGACCGCCATGGTGAGGTCGCGGTGCGTCGCAGTCACCTCGCCCATGACCGAATCGAACAGGAAGGGCATGTTGCGATCGACCACGGTCAGCACTGAGACCGGAATTCCGCCCGGCTCGACGCCGGCGACCGGTTCGACCGTGATGTCGGCCCGGACCCGGGTCCAGGCCATCAGCCGCGCGGCTGCATGATTGGCGGAAAGCGCCAGCATGTCCGGCGTGTAGCTTTCGAGGTCGTCGGTGCTGGCACGGCCGAACAGGATGAGGGGGTCGAGGTGCGGCGCCTTGCTCGCAGCAACGATCTTGCGCGCGCTTTCGATCTGTTTTTCCCGTTTCGGATTCTGCCTGACGGCCATGTCCCTCTCCCCTTTTTCCGTGCCCGGACGGAATAAACTAGATTTGTGTCATCATGCGGCAACGTGGCTGATCCATGTCAGTCGGCATTACACGTTTCATTCTTCCGTGAAGCCTTGTTGACATGCGGCGACGAAGAAACGATCAACAGGGCCATCATAGCCGGAAGTCAGTCTCATGCAGGATACCAGCAGTGCCGTCCTTGTCATCTCCAGCCATGTCGTGCGCGGCTCGGTCGGCAATCGTGCCGCCGTCTTCGCGCTCGAGACGCTGGGATTTCCCGTCTGGGCAATGCCGACCGTCGTCCTCCCCTGGCATCCCGGTCATGGGCCTTCTACCCGGCTGACCTTTCCCGAATCAGATTTCGACAAGGCTATAGACGATCTTATTCGCGCGCCATGGTTGGGAGAAGTGAAGGCGGTACTGACCGGCTATTTCGGAAATGCCGCCCAGCCGCGTTCGGTGGCGCGGCTCATTCGCGCGCTGAAGGAGAAGAACCCGGACCTTCTTTATGTCTGCGATCCGGTCATGGGCGATCTCGGCGGGCTCTATATCCCGCAGCCGACGGCAGAGGCCATCCGCGACGAACTCATTCCGCTGGCGACGATCGCCACTCCGAACCGTTACGAGCTCGCCTGGCTTTCCGGCGCGCCGCTCGAGACCAACAACGACATCATGGATGCCGCGATCGCGCTCGGGCCGCCGCGCATTCTGGTGACCTCGGCCGTGCCGATGATGGCGGGCGGCACCGGCAATCTCTATCTGACCGGCAAACATGCGCTGCTGGCCGAACACCGGCTGATCGACAATCCGCCCAACGGGCTCGGCGACCTTTGGGAGCCCTGTTCCTGGGGCGTATCCTTGCCGGCATGGACGAGGAAAAGGCGCTGCAGCTGGCAACGGCGAGCGTTTTCGAAGTCCTTGCGCGCACGTCCAAGCGCGGCGGCGACGAGCTGACGCTGGAGACCGACGCGTCGAGCCTCTCCACACCCATGGCGATGGTTCAGATGCGTCGGCTCGTGCATCCCCTGCAGCGGATCAAGCGTTGAGGGCATAGGAATTTCGCATATGCACAATGGCCGTTGATCTTCGCCCCGCGGCGCGATAATCGTTGCTCCATGACGGATTTTCCTGACAGACTTCTGGCGGGCTACCGCAATTTCATGAGCGGTCGCTATAGTGACGAGCGCGAGCGCTACCGCGTTCTGGCGGATAAGGGCAGAAGCCCCATACGCTGCTGATCGCCTGTTGCGATTCCCGTTCCGCGCCGGAGACCATTTTCGATTGCGGGCCGGGCGAGGCTCTTCGTCGTGCGCAACGTTGCCAACATGGTGCCGCCCTACGAGCCCGACAGCCAGTTTCATGCCACCTCGGCAGCGCTCGAATATGCCGTCCAGGTGCTGGAGATCGACAATATCGTGGTGATGGGCCATGGTCGCTGCGGCGGCATCAAGGCTGCCCTCGACCCGTCCATGGAGCCGCTGTCGCCGGGCGACTTCATCGGCAAGTGGATGGGACTGGTGAAGCCGGCCGCCGAGCAGATCCAGAACAACGAATTCATGACGCAGGCTGAACGCCAGACGGCGCTGGAGCGGGTCTCGATCCGCAATTCGATCGCCAACCTGCAGACATTTCCCTTTGTCCGCAAACTCGGCGAAGAGGGAAACTCGGCATTCACGGCGCCTGGTTCGACATTTCGACGGGCGAGCTCTGGATCATGGACGGCAAGGGCGATTTCGTCCGGCCCAACCTGGATGAACCGCCGATCGAGGCCGAGCAGATCCCGGCCTGATTTTCACGGCAAACGAGGCTTACTGGCCGTCGATCTGGGCGCCCATATAGGCGATCGCCTGCTGGTACACGGTTGCGGCATTCCAGCCCTGGATAGCAACGAAGTTCGGCTGGCCCGGCTGATAACCGGCACCCGGCCTCCAGCCATGCCCCTTCAGGAAGTTGGCGGTCGAGGCAAGCGCATCGGCGCGCGAACGGACCATGTCAATATGGCCATCCCCGTCGCCATCGGCGCCGTAGCGGATGACGTTCAGCGGCAGGAACTGGGTCTGGCCGATCTCTCCATGGGCAGCGCCGCGGGCCGTGACGCTCAGATCGCCCCGGCCGACGAGCTGCAGGGCAGCATAAAGCTGCTCGGTGAAATAGGCGGAGCGGCGGCAATCGTAAGCGAGCGTTGCGACAGCGGAAAGCGTATGCTGATCGCCCATGAAGCTGCCGAAACCGGTTTCCATGCCCCAGATGGCGATGATCGGGCCGGCCGGCACGCCGAAGCGACGTTCGATCGTTGCGAAAAGGGCCGCATTGCCGGATTTCATGCCCTTGCCGCGGGAAATGATCGCGGCCCCACCCCGCTTCTTCATGAATTCGTCGAAGGAAAGCTTGAAGCTTTTCTGGCCGCGATCGGCGCTGATGGTCGGGCGGTTGTAGGAAACGCTCGAGAAAGCCTTTTCGACGACGGAAGGATCGATGCCGCTCGAAGGTGCAACCCGTTTGAACTCATCGACCCAGCGGGCGAAGCCGGATGAATCGTTGCCGCATTGAAGCGCGGCGAGCGCCGGAGTAGCGGTCATGAAACCGGTTGCAATCAATCCTGCCAGCAAAATCTTCTTCATGCGGTCAAACCCGTCCCGAGAACCGGATCGCTTGAAGCCAGAAGCGTCCGGATAATGTGTTTGTTTCGGCCTTATGGCGGTGGTTGCAGACAATCGCAACTCACCCGTTCATGAATAGTTCGTGATAAAGGTGATTCGAAAGAAAAACCCCGCCATTTCTGACGGGGTTTCTATCGGAACATGCTTAATAAATTTATTATTTATCAGGCAGCAACCTTGCGCGGCTTGATCAGGCCGCGATTGACGAGCAGCTCGGCGATCTGGATGGCGTTGAGTGCTGCGCCCTTGCGAAGGTTGTCGGAAACGACCCAGATGTTGAGGCCGTTTTCCACCGTCGCATCCTCGCGGATACGGGAAATGTAGGTGGCATCCTCGCCGGCGCATTCGTAAGGCGTGATGTAGCCGCCGTTCTCGTGCTTGTCGATGACGAGGCAGCCCGGCGCTTCGCGGAGAATGTCGCGGGCCTGGTCGGCGGTGATCTCGTTCTCGAACTCGATATTGACCGATTCCGAATGGCCGATGAAGACCGGAACGCGCACGGCGGTGCAGGTGACCTTGATCTTCGGGTCGAGCATCTTCTTGGTTTCGGCCAGGACCTTCCACTCTTCTTTCGTATATCCGTCTTCCATGAAGCTATCGATATGCGGGATGACGTTGAAGGCGATGCGCTTGGTGAACTTCTTCGATTCGACCGGGTCGGCGACGAAGACGGCCCGGGTCTGGGTGAAAAGTTCGTCCATGCCTTCCTTGCCGGCCCCGGAAACCGACTGGTAGGTCGAAACGACGACGCGCTTGATCTTGGCGAAGTCGTGCAGGGGCTTCAGGGCGACGACGAGCTGGGCGGTCGAGCAATTCGGATTGGCGATGATGTTGCGCTTGGTGAAGCCGGCAACCGCATCCGGGTTCACTTCCGGAACGATCAACGGAACGTCCTGATCGTAGCGCCAGGCGGAAGAGTTGTCGATGACGACGCAGCCCTGCGCGCCGATCTTCGGCGACCACTTCTTGGAGATCTCGCCTCCCGCCGACATCAGGCAGATATCGGTGTCGGAGAAATCATAATTCTCGAGGTTGGAAACCTTCAGCGTCCGGTCACCGAACGAAACCTCGGTTCCCTGGCTGCGGGCGGATGCCAGCGCCACGACTTCGTCAACCGGGAAGCCGCGCTCGGAAAGGATCGTCAGCATTTCCCTGCCGACATTGCCGGTTGCACCGGCGACTGCGATCTTGAAACCCATTTTTGCTCTCTTTCTGTCTCTCCTCGTTTCCGGTGAGGGGAAGCCGCGGTTGAATTCGCGGAATTCCTTGTCCCCGGCCATCCGGGAGAGAGCGGCGGCCAGAGACGTCAGACGGTTTTCGTCGTCGTTTTGGCCTTGGTTTTGGAGAAAGCGGAAAAACATGCCCGCTGCGCGGCCTGGATGGTCGGCAGTGCGGAGGCAGCGATATGGAATTCGCAGGCGCGCATGTGGGTGTCTTCCCGTTCGCGAAGGTGTTTAGAAGATTTTCGGACCGAGTCAAGCGATGCCGATGCAGGTGCTGCGCCGCATTGCCCTCATTCCGCGCCGCAACATTCATCTTGCACGGCAGGCGCGATATTAGACGAAAGTCATAATCCCAAAGCATCCCTCTTCTTGAGCCTTGAATTCTGTCAATCTGCGACAATGCGTCGCCATATCCAAAGCCCAGGAGGGTACGGGCTCGGAGCCGGCACGCGAGTTTCATCTTGAGGGAGGACGACAATGGCAAATGTCGCAACAGCGACTGACTCCAGAACCAAGCCGATGACGGCCGAGGAGCGGAAGGTGATTATCGCCTCCTCGCTCGGCACCGTCTTCGAATGGTATGATTTCTATTTGTACGGAACGTTGGCTGCGATCATCGGCAAGCAGTTCTTCTCTCAGTTCCCGCCGGCAACGCAGGCGATCTTCGCGCTGCTGACCTTTGCCGCCGGCTTCCTTGTCCGCCCCTTCGGCGCGCTGGTTTTCGGTCGCCTCGGCGATCTCGTCGGCCGCAAATACACCTTCCTTCTCACCATCCTGATCATGGGCCTATCGACCTTCGCGGTCGGCCTTCTGCCGAGCTACGATCAGATCGGTGTCGCCGCACCCGTCATTCTCGTCGCGCTGCGCATGGCTCAGGGCTTGGCGCTCGGCGGTGAATATGGTGGCGCGGTGGTCTATGTCGCCGAACATTCGCCCCGCAACAGACGAGGTTTCTACACGGCCTGGATTCAGACCACGGCCACGATGGGTCTGCTGCTGTCGCTTTTCATCATCGTGACCTTGCGCATCAATCTCGGTGAGGAGGCATTCCAGACCACGCAGACGATCTTCTTCGGTCTCAAGGGCGGATGGCGTATTCCCTTCCTCCTGTCGATCATCCTGCTCATCATCTCGATCTACATTCGTCTGCAGATGCATGAATCACCGCTCTTCAAGAAAATGAAGGAGGAGGGCACTCAGTCCAAGGCGCCACTGTCGGAAGCTTTCGGTAACTGGGCGAATGGCAAGATCGTGCTGATCGCGTTGTTCGGCCTCGTGATCGGCCAGGCGGTTGTCTGGTATACGGGACAGTTCTACGCCCTGTTCTTCCTGCAGACTGTGCTGAAGATCGACCTTCTGACAGCCAACGTGCTGATCGCCTGGGCGTTGATCATCGCAACACCCTTCTTCCTGGTGTTTGGCGCTCTTTCTGACCGGATCGGAAGGAAGCCGGTGATCCTGGCGGGCTGCCTTATCGCGGCAGTAACCTACTTCCCTCTGTTCAGCGCCCTGACAACGGCGGCCAACCCGACCTATTCCAAGGCGATCGAGGCCGTGAAGGCTGAAGTCAGGGCCGATCCCGCCACCTGCGGTTCCCTGTTCGACCCGGTCGGCATCCGCACCTTCACGACGCCTTGCGACGTGATGCGCCGCACCATGTCAACGCAGGCTTTCCGCTACACGCAGGTGGACGCACCTGCCGGCTCTCCGGCCCAACTCGTCATCAACGGCGGAGCGCCGATATCCTTCACCGACGCCGCAGCCTTCAATGCAGCGCTCGGCCCGGCTATGGTTGCGGCTGGCTATCCGGCGGCAAACGACCCGGCCAAGGTCAAGGTCAACGGCTTTTTCTCCGCCTTGGCTAATGGTCAGTCGTTGACGGTCATCGCGATCCTGACGATCATGGTGATCTACGTCACCATCGTATACGGCCCGATCGCTGCTGCCCTGGTCGAGTTCTTCCCGACCCGCATTCGCTATACGGCCATGTCCCTGCCTTACCACATCGGTAACGGCTGGTTCGGCGGCCTCCTGCCGGCCACTTCCTTCGCGATCGTCGCCTCTACCGGCGATATTTTCGCAGGACTCTGGTATCCCGTCATCTTTGCACTTTTGACGGTCGTAATCGGCCTGCTGTTCCTCCGCGAGAGACGGGACGTTGATCTCGCTCACTGAGACAAGATCAGCAGACAAAAAGGGGCTCGGCACGATGTGCCGGGCCCTTGTATTTTGGACGATCCTTGTGGAATTCAGGCCGGTATCTTTGATCCGGCACCTGCCAATGATGACCCAAGTCCCTGCCGTCTTGCGCGATACGCCTTGAATTTAGTCTCTCCGCTTTGGCGGTACGCCGCGCGGCGGAGGGGCGTGGTCGTCCAGTTTGGACGTATCAACAGAGGAAGTGGCCGGCGCAGAACCGGCCGGCCGTCGGGCTCCTGCCGGAAGAGCAGCCCGTAACGGGAAAAGACGATCGCCATGATCACCGAGAACCAGGCGCCGAAGGAGAGGCCGGCGATTACGTCGCTCGGATAATGGGCTCCGACGATGACGCGTGAAAAACCGAGCCAAAGGCTCATGATCAGAAAGAACAGGCGGTAGCGCGGAGCAAGCAGCGCCAGTGCCATCAGGAACGCACCGACCGTGGTTGCGTGGCCGGAGGAAAGCTTTCAAACCGGGAACCGGAAAACGGGTTGAAGCCGTAAAAACCCCATTGCTCGTAAAGACCTGGCCGGGCGCGCCCGATAATGCGCTTCACCAGGTTGGCGAGAAGGCCCGAACCGGCAACGGAAATAAAGATATAAGCTGCGATATGGCTGACCAGCATCGCCTGGAAGCGAGCTCTCAAGCTGGGCACTATTCGGACGACCGCAAGTGCCTCGAAGAAGAGGAGGGCAGACGCAAAGAGGATCCAGCCGGACGTGCCGAAATCGGTGATCGCCTTGCCGATTGGCAAGAGCATGTTGGGTGTATGGGCGGCATAGGAGCCGACCGGTGCATCGAGCAGGAAAAAGCGATCAGGATCAGGTTGATCGTGACCAGCGCATAAGCCAGCCATCGCGGCGACGGTGGTCCCGATGGATGGCGATACCGCCGATGTTTCAGTTTTTCGATTGTCCGTTTCATCGGCCTCTGTCCGTGGCGCGGGACCGGTCCCGCGCCGCTTCTTCCCATAGAATTAGCGATATGGGTAGCAGGATGCCGAACGCCAAATGCCGTGGTGTCCTGCCGCGCTGTGGCGGAAGGACACCGGTCGGTGTTCTCAGGCGGAAAGGCTCACGAATTCCTTGAGGATCGCGTCGCCCATTTCGACGGTGCCGACCTTGCGGGCGCCTTCGGCCATGATGTCGCCGGTGCGGATGCCCTGGTCGAGCACGTTGGCGATCGCCTTTTCGAGGTTGTCAGCTTCCTTGATCATGTTGAAGGAGTAACGCAGGCACATGGCAAACGAGGCGATCATGGCAATCGGGTTGGCAACGCCGGTGCCGGCGATATCGGGTGCCGAACCATGTACCGGCTCGTAAAGCGCCTTGCGCTTGCCGGTCTTGGCATCGGGTGCACCGAGCGAGGCCGATGGCAGCATTCCGAGCGAGCCGGTCAGCATGGCCGCGACGTCGGAGAGCATGTCGCCGAACAGGTTGTCGGTGACGATCACGTCGAACTGTTTTGGCGCGCGGACCAGTTGCATGCCGCCTGCATCGGCCAGCATGTGCTCCAGCTTGACGTCGGAATACTTTTCCTTGTGTGTCGCCGTCACGACCTGGTTCCAGAGCACGCCCGACTTCATGACGTTGCGCTTTTCCATCGAGCAGACGGCGTTCTTGCGGGTACGGGCGAGCTCGAAGGCGACGCCGGCGATGCGCTCGATCTCGTAAGTGTCATAAACCTGCGTATCGATGCCGCGCTTCTGGCCGTTGCCGAGGTCGATGATTTCCTTCGGTTCGCCGAAATAGACGCCGCCGGTCAATTCGCGGACGATCAGGATATCGAGGCCCTCGACCAGTTCCGGCTTCAGGGAAGAAGCGGAACTCAGCGCCGGATAGCAGATGGCTGGGCGCAGGTTGGCAAACAGCTCCATGTCCTTGCGCAGCCGCAGCAGGCCGGCTTCAGGGCGGACTTCATAAGGAACGTCATCCCATTTCGGGCCGCCGACGGCGCCGAAAAGCACGGCGTCCGCAGCCATTGCCTTGGCCATGTCCTCTTCGGAAATGGCGACGCCATGCGCATCGTAGGCGCAGCCGCCGACCAGCCCTTCGTCGAGGACGAAATCGGTCTTCATGGCGCTGTTCATGTGAGCGATGATCTTGCGGACTTCGCCCATGGCCTCGGGGCCGATGCCGTCGCCGGGAAGGAGGAAGAGGTTCTTTGCCATATCGTTTGGTATCCTTGCGGGTTTCGCAGGCTCGCGTCCTCCCGCGCGGGATCTCCGCGCCTGGCATAACCTCGTCCGAGCCTGCCAAAGGACGAGGCTGGAAAGGTTTTAGGGACTGCCGGCGCCGATGCGGGCAGTCACCTCGATCTCGATCTTCATTTCGGGCGTGGTGAGGCCGCATACGACCATGGTCGCCGCAGGCCGGATCTCGGAGAAGGTCTCGCCGAGAACCTGAACGATGGCATCATAATCGGCCATGTCGGTGAGGTAGTAGCGCACCCGGACAACGTCCTGGAGGCCGCTGCCGGCCTCCTTCAGCGCCTTTTCGATCGTGCCGAGCGTATTGCGCGTCTGGGCGGCCGCGTCGGCGGGCATTTCCATCCTGGCATAGTCGTAGCCGGTGGTGCCGGAGACGTAGACCATGTCGCCATCCACCACTGCGCGCGAATAACCGATCCGCGCTTCGAAGGGCGATCCGGAGGAAATCCGCTTGACCATCAGGATGCTCCGGAAATCAGAGCCAGGGGCGAGCGGCTCGGTTGTTGTTCTCGAAAGCGCTGATCGCGGCATCGCTCTTCAGCGTCGAGGCAATGTCGTCGAGGCCTTCGAGCATGATGTGGCGGCGGCCGGGATCGATGTCGAAATGGATCGAGCCGCCATCCGGGCCGGTGATTTCCTGGGCTTCCAGGTCGATCGAGAGGATGGCGTTCGAGCCGCGCTCGGCATCGTCCATCAGCTTTTCGAGGTCTTCGGGGCTGACCACGATCGGCAGGATGCCGTTCTTGAAACAGTTATTGTAGAAAATGTCGGCGAAGCTCGTCGAGATGACGCAGCGGATGCCGAAATCGAGAAGTGCCCACGGCGCGTGTTCGCGCGAGGAACCGCAGCCGAAATTGTCGCCCGCAACCAGGATCTTGGCGTTGCGATAGGCCGGCTTGTTCAGCACGAAATCGGGATTTTCAGAACCGTCGTCCTTGTAACGGGCTTCCGAGAAGAGACCCTTGCCGAGACCGGTGCGCTTGATGGTCTTGAGGTAGTCCTTCGGAATGATCATGTCCGTGTCGATATTGATGACCGGAAGCGGCGCGGCGACGCCGGTGAGCTTGGTGAACTTTTCCATGATCTGCCTCCACGTGGACTTAGCTGCGGAAGCTGCCATAAAGCAAATCGATACGGATTTGAAGGCCTGTTTGGCGGGAACCGGTACGCCAAGGCGCCGGAAACCGGCGCATTCGTCTCGCTAGACCTTCGAAACGATCAAAGATCGATGATCGTGCCGCGGCCGTCGTTCCAGACGCGCATCTCGCGCTTGCTCGCCTTGGCCCGCACCGGAACCGGCTTCAGCCGCGCCGAAAGCGCACGCCCGATGGACAGAACCGCGAGGATACCGGCAAAGGCGACTGTCAGCGACGCTGTCAGAAGCGCTGCCATGGCAAGCACGGCAATGGCCGATACGATGACGAAGAATACGCGTATGTTTTGCATGGTATATACCTTTCTCACGCAGGAATGTGGGGCCTTGCGCCCTTTCTTGCAAGGGCTTTTGCGCAGCGCGGTATTGCCGCAGACCAAAAAGATTGGCACAAATCGCCGATGACCGCCTTGACCGATATCAAACTTGCCCCCGTTCATCTTCGCCGCTCGATCCTGAGCGTGCCGGCCGGCAATACGAGAGCGTTGGAAAAGGTGCATGGGCTCGATTGCGACGCGGTGATCTTCGACCTGGAAGATTCCGTTGCGCCGGAAAAGAAGGCCGAGGCCCGTGACAACCTGCGCCGGCTGTTTACGGAAAATCCGCTCAAGGACAGGGAAACGGTCATCCGTATCAATCCGCTCGAAACCGAGTTCGGCAGGGCGGATATGGACCTCGTGACCGAGGTCTCTCCGGATGTGGTCCTGATCCCCAAGGTCGAGCACATGTCGCAAGTCCAGGCGGTGGCGGATATCCTTTCCGATGCCGGCGTCCCGGACGGCCTTGCCATCTGGGCGATGATCGAAACGCCGAAGGGCGTTCTGAATGCGCCGGCGATTGCCCCTGTCGATGAGCGGCTCCAGTGTTTCGTGGTCGGCCTCAACGACTTGCGCAAGGAAACAGGCGTGCTGCCGTTGCCCGGCCGCGCCTATCTGGTGCCGTGGCTGATGCAGATCGTGCTTGCCGGCCGCGCCCACGGCGTCGATGTGATCGACAGCGTCTTCAACGATTTCAAGGATGCGGAAGCCTTCGAGGCGGAATGTGCGCAGGGCCGCGCCATGGGATTTTCCGGCAAGATGCTGATCCATCCGGCCCAGATCGAACCCGCCAACCGGCATTTCGGGCCGGATCCCTAGCCGTGGAAGAGGCGAAAGCGGTGATCGCCGCCTTCGCGGAACCGGAAGCACAACATCTCAACGTCATCAACCTGAACGGCAAAATGATCGAAAGGCTGCACCTAGTGGAGGCCGAAAAGCTTGCTGCCAGGGCCCGCATCATCGCCGAACGAAAGACAACGCCATGAAACTTTATCGCTTCCTCAGCGGTCCCGATGATTCCTCCTTCTGCCACAAGGTGACGGCGGCGCTGAACAAGGGCTGGGAGCTTTCCGGCTCGCCGACCTATGCCTTCAACGCCACGACCGGCGAGATGCAGTGCGGCCAGGCCGTGACGAAAACCGTTCACGGCAAGGAATACGATCCGGAGATGAAACTCGGCGAGCAATAAGCTCCCGGGCGGAGGATCAGCGCTGGGCAGCTTCCTCGGCGCTGGCCTCGATGCGTTCCATGTCGTCGTCGCTGAGGCCGAAATGGTGGCCGATCTCGTGGATCAGCACATGGGTGATGATGTCGCCCAGGGTTTCCTCATTTTCAGCCCAGTAATCGAGGATCGGCCGGCGATAAAGCCGGATGCGGTTCGGCAGTTCGCCGGTTTCCATGTTGAACCGCTCGGAAATGCCGCGGCCTTCGAACAGGCCGAGCAGATCGAAAGGCGTCTCAAGCGCCATGTCCTCGAAAACGTCGTCGTCCGGAAAATCCTCGATCTCGATCGTCAGGTTGACGGTGAGAGCCCGGAATTCTTCCGGCAAATGACCATAGGCCTCGATCGCCAGCGACTCGAACGTGCTGATCGTCGGTGCGTGGCGATCCTGCCAATCGTCGGTCTGGTCGATGCGGGCCATAGGCTCTCCTTCTGATCAGGCCCATATAGTACCTCCCACGATATTTTTCGAGTGAAGAATCATCGGCCTAGGATCCGAGGAAAAGATTCCCAGGATTTGGCTGTTGACTCTTTCGGGCAGCTCTGGAATCCATAAGAACATAAAGAGAACATTGTGAATGGAGCTGACGCCATGGCCAAGCACGCCACGGCGCAGGAGACGCTTTTTGCCCTGCGCGAACGGATCGCCAGACTGGAAGGGAGGGCCCTGCCGGCACTTGCCGCGGCGGAACAGGCGGACTCGGCGGCCGATCCGGAAGGCCGGAAAACCAAGGGCAATCAGCCCCGCCTGCCATTCGGCATAATGCAGATGGACACCGCACTGGAAGGCGGCCTGCCGCTCGACGGCATGACGGAAATCCGCTCGCTTTTGATGGGGGATGCCGGGGCGGCAAGCGGCTTTGCTCTTTCGCTGGCATCTCACCTCAAGGCGAAACGCCCAAGCGAGGCGCCGGTTCTGTGGATCGGCGATGTGGTTTCCGCCCAGGAAGCCGGCATTCCCTATTCCGCCGGCCTCAGGCAGTTCGGATTGAACCTGCGGGATATTCTCTACGCGTCGCCGCGCAAGCTGGATGATGCCCTGTGGCTTGCGGAGACAGGAGTGGCGAGCGGAGCCCTGTCGGCTATCATTCTCGAAATCCGAGGAAACCCCAGGCATTTCGGCCTCACCGAAAGCCGCAGGCTAGGTCTCAGGGCAAAGGCGGCGGGGCGACCGCTCTTTCTGCTGCG
Organism: Neorhizobium sp. EC2-8; assembly: GCA_045291535.1. Taxonomy (GTDB): domain Bacteria; phylum Pseudomonadota; class Alphaproteobacteria; order Rhizobiales; family Rhizobiaceae; genus Neorhizobium. The sequence continues at coordinate 3,225,505 of CP147996.1, forward strand.
GCATGCGGGAGAGGAGGAGGCGAGCAGCGCCTTGTTCCGCTTCCTCGTCGAACCGGCGCCGGCGGCCGACCGGCATCTTCCGGATGGATCCATGCTTGGCGGCAGTATCGGTCATCCCGTTTTCAGACTGACCCTGGAGAAGAGCCGCAGCCCGGCTCCGCTATCCCTACTTCTGGAGTGGAATCCCCATGACCGTCAATTTTCCCTCGGCCGAGAGACAGGAAAGGCTTTCTCTTTCCGCAACCCGCCAGCGCATCCTGGCACTCGTCTTCCCGCATCTGCCGACCGACAGGATCGCGCGCCGGCTCTGGGGACTGTCATGGCGTTCGAAAGGGCGTCCTGAAGATCATCCCCGATCCTCTGTGCCGGCCGGCGGGAAAACGCCATGCGGCTCACGGCGCTCGACGAGGTTTGCGAACGTCTCGGCCTGAAGCGCGGTCAGGGACTGGTGGAAGCGCGCGCCATGTTTCCGATGATCGATGTGGTGGACGAGGATGCTGCGGCGGATCAGGGCCTTCTCGAGGCGATCGCCGATTGGTGTGATCGGTATACCCCGCTGGTGGCGATGGATGGCCGCGAAGGTCTGTTTCTCGACATTACCGGCTGCGCCCACCTCTTCGGCGGCGAGGCGGCTCTGCTCAAGGATATTCTCGGCCGGCTGTTGCAGATGGGGTTTGACGTCAAGGGGCGATCTCCTCGTCGCCGGGGCTATCCTGGGCAGCCTGTCGTTTCGGCCGTGGCGGCGTGATTGCCGACCAGGTGGCGGAGGAGGTTCTGGTACCTTTGCCGGTCAACGCCCTGCGCATCGATGAGACTACCGTCGCATCGCTCTGCAAGCTCGGACTGAAAAGGATCGGCGACCTTTTGCCCATGCCGCGCGCGCCGCTGGCCCGTCGTTTCGGCATGCATCTCTTGCTTCGGCTGGATCAGGCGCTGGGGCGCAATGAGGAAGCCATCTCGCCCCGCCGTCCCGTGGCCGCCCTTTCCGCCGAGCGTCGGCTTGCCGAACCGATCCAGGCGGAAGAGCATATTCTGCAGCTCACCGGCCAGATTGCCGTTTCGCTGAAATCGGAACTGGAAGCTCGCGGTGTCGGCGGGCGGGTTTTCGAACTGGTGCTTTTCCGGGTCGATGGCCGGGTGTTTCGCATCGCGGCCGGTGCCTCCCAGCCGCTGCAGGATCCGAAGCGGATCTCCTCGCTGTTTTCTGAACGCCTCAACGCCGTGCATGACGATCTCGATGCCGGTTTCGGTTTCGAACTCCTGCGTCTCAACGTGCTGCAATACGATCTCTTCAAGATCCTGCAGGGCGACTTTACCGGCGATGGCGATAATAAAATCTCGCTCGCCGATTTTGTCGATCGGGTTTCGGCCCGGCTCGGGATCGACTGTCTGCAGGTCGCCGAGCCGAAACAGAGCCATGTGCCGGAGCGCGCGGAAGTGTTCGTGCCGGCGATCGCCGCGCGGGCCATGCGGGAAAAGACCGGGGAGATTTTCGCCTTTGTGCCGAGAAGCGATCGGCCCTTGCGGCTTTTCCGTCATCCGGAACTGATGGAAGCCTTTGCGGCAACGGTGCCGGACGGACCTCCCCAGCGTTTCCGCTGGCGCCGTATCGTTCATGAAATCGTCCGTGCCGAGGGGCCGGAACGGATTTCGCCGGAATGGTGGCATGACGAGGGGGACGCAGAGGAGCGTGACTATTTCCGCCTTGAAAGCGAGGTGGGCCGCCGCTTCTGGATTTTCCGCGAGGGTCATTATGTTGCCGGGGAAAGCGCACCGACCTGGCGCGTGCATGGAATATTCGCATGAATGATGCTCCGGCCTTTTTCGAAATCGGCGCCAAGACCAATTTCTCCTTCCTGGAAGGAGCGGCCAAGCCTGAGGAGATGATCATTGCGGCAAGCGTGGTCGGCCTTTCAGGGCTTGGTATCGCCGATCGCAACTCGGTGGCCGGCGTGGTGAGAGCGCATAACCAAGCCCGCAACATGAAGGAGACCCACGACCGTCAGCAGAAACAGGAAAGGAAGGAAGACGAGGAAGAAGCAATTTTGCCTTGCGCCTTTTATCCCGGAGCACGGCTCGTCTTTTCCGACACTACGCCGGATATTCTGGCCTATCCGAAAGATCGGAAGGGTTGGGCCAATCTCTGCCGCCTGCTGAGCCGCGGAAACCTCAGGACGGACAAGGGGTCCTGCATTCTCGAAGAATGGGACTTTCTGGAATGGTGCGACGAGATGATGCTGGCGGTCGTTCCCGAGTTTTCTCGCATGGAAGACGCGGCCTATCAGAAACACCTGGGAGACTGTCTCACTAAATACAGGGAGCGTTTCAGAAAGAACATCTATCTGGCTCTGTCCCCGACCTATGATGGACGAGATGCCTTTGTCTTCAGTTCGCTTGCCCGGATTGCTGCGCGCAACCGGGTGCCTTTGGTCGCGAGCAATCTGCCCCTGTTCCATCTCCCTTATCGGCGATCCCTATCGGATGTGGTGACGGCGATCCGGGAGCATGTGACAGTCCAGGAAGCAGGCTTCCGGCTCGCGCCGAATGGAGAAAGATACATCAAGCAGGCCGCCGAGATGGCACGGCTCTTCCGAGCCTGTCCGGCCGCTATCGCCAATACGAAAACGTTCTTCAGCCAGCTAGAATTTTCGCTCGATGAACTCAGTCATAACTATCCGGACGAGAGCGTGCCGGGCGAGACCGTATCGGAAACCCTGGAGCGCCTGACCTGGGAAGGGGCGGCGCGCAGGTATCCAGATATCATTCCCGAAAAGGTCTCTGACCAGATCAGGTATGAACTCGATCTGATCAAGGAGATGGAGTACGAGCCGTATTTCCTGACGGTACGCCACATCGTCTGGCACGCCCGGCATGTGCTGAAAGTCCTTTGCCAGGGGCGCGGATCCGCCGCCAATTCCACCGTCTGTTTCTGCCTCGGCATCACCGAGGTCGATCCGACATTCACGACGCTTCTCTTCGAACGGTTCATTTCGACGGAGCGGAACGAACCGCCGGATATCGACGTGGATTTCGAGCACGCGCGCCGGGAGGAAGTGATCCGGTATATCTACGAGCATTATGGCTATCGTCACGCCGGTTTGACGGCGGCGGTCACCAGTTACCGGACCCGCATGGCGGGCCGTGAAGTGGCCAAGGCCTTTGGCCTTTCGGAAGATGTGCAATCGGCGCTTTCCAGTACCGTGTGGGGCTGGTCGGAGGATGGGCTTTCGGAACGGGAGGCCAAAGTGGCAGGCCTGGATGTAACGGACAAAACGACGCTGAAGGTGATCGCCCATGCGAAAGAGCCTCATGGGCTTTCCGCGCCATCTCACCCAGCATGTCGGCGGGTTCCTGATAACCCGCGACCGGTTGGATGAGGTCGTACCGATCATGAAAACGGCGATGCCCGGTCGTTACATGGTCGAATGGGACAAGGACGATCTCGATACGCTGAAGCTTTTGAAGATCGATGTGCTGGCGCTTGGCATGCTGACCTGCCTCAAGAAGGCATTCGACCTGATGCGGGAGCATTATGAGATCGAAGAGACGCTCGCTGGTCTTCTGCACAAGGATAAAGACCAAAACGTCTACGGCATGATCTGCCGGGCCGATACGATCGGCGTTTTCCAGATCGAGAGCCGGGCGCAGATGAGCATGCTGCCACGGCTAAGACCGGAAAAATTCTATGACCTCGTTGTGGAGGTGGCGATCGTCCGGCCCGGCCCTATCCAGGGCAACATGGTCCATCCCTATCTGAAACGGCGAGAGGACGACCGGAATGGGAAGCCGATAGAATATCCCAGTGCCGAGCTTAAGGAGGTTTTGAAAAGAACCCTCGGCGTCCCACTCTTTCAGGAGCAGGCGATGCAGATTGCCATCACTGCGGCCAAGTTTCCCCCGAAAAAGCGGACAGGCTGCGTCGGTCGATGGCCACGTTCAAGCGCTCCGGAAGAGTGGAGGAATTCAGGCGCGACTTTATTTTGGGGATGCTGGAGAACAACTACCAAAGAGAATTCGCGGAAAGCTGCTTCAGCCAGATCGAAGGCTTTGCCGAATATGGCTTTCCGGAAAGTCATGCGGCTTCATTCGCTTTGCTCGTCTACGCCTCTTCCTGGATCAAAACCTATTACCCGGATGTCTTCTGCGCCGCGATGCTGAATTCGCAGCCGATGGGCTTTTATGCGCCGGCGCAGCTTGTTCGCGATGCGCGCGAGCATGGCGTTAAAATTCTTCCCGTCGATATCAATCTCTCGGGTTGGGACTGCAGCTTAGAAGCGGCTCCCTTCCATAAGAACGCGATCGATAGGCGCCACGCAACCATGCGAGATGTCATCAAGACCGAATGTGCCGTGCGGCTCGGGTTTCGCCAGGTCAAAGGCCTTGCCGAAAAAGACATGCTCGAAAAGCTCATTGCCCGCCGAGGAGAGGGCTATACGTCCGCTCATGATCTCTGGCTACGGTCGGGGCTCGACAAATCGGATATCGAGCGGCTGGCGGATGCCGATGCCTTCAATTCCGTGGGGCTCAATCGTCGTGAGGCGCTCTGGGCGGTCAGGGGCTCGATGCCAAGGGTGCAGCCGAGACATTGTCCCTGTTCGATGTGGCCGACCGCGTGGATCTCAGGCCCGAGGCGAAAGCGACGCTGCCGGAGATGCTGCCCGGTGAACAGGTGATCGAGGACTATCGATATCTTTCGCTTTCCCTGAAAGCACACCCGGTTTCCTTCCTGCGCGAGGAATTCAAGACCATGGGGATTACCCGCAGCGTCGATCTTTTAACGGTCCCCAACGGGAGAAGGGTGACGATCGGCGGGATCGTTCTCGTCCGCCAGCGGCCGGGCTCGGCCAAGGGCGTTATCTTCATGACGCTGGAAGACGAAACCGGCGTTGCCAATGCGATCGTCTGGCCGAAGATTTTCGAACGCTACAGGCCGGTCGTGATGGGCGCGCGGCTGGTGAAGATCCGGGGAGGCTGCAAAGCCAGAGTGGCGTCATCCATACGGTGGTCGAGCATATTGAGGATATTACCCCGATGCTGGGGCTGCTGCAGAAGGAAGCGAAGCGGTTCGGCGTATCGGCCCGCTCGGATGAGGTGTTGCAATCCAGTGGCGATCATCGGCAGAAAAGACGCTCCAATGGAATGGAGGGAACAGCCAAGGAGAGTGCCAAGGAAACCGCACCTCATAATTCCTACGGAACCGGGCCAGGCAGTGTCATGCCGAAAGGCCGCAATTTCCACTAAACTCCACTTGAATGGGCAAAGGCAGAGTAGGCGGCAGCATGCTCCGTAAGAAGTATCGCATATATGTCGATTCTTTCTTGACATCTCCTGTCCGCTTTCGCAAAAAGAAGATGATACAGGTCATGTTTGGCAGGTCCGAGAATGCTGGTTTGCAGTTGCAATTACATCACCGACGGGGAAATCAAGGACGTCATCACCCAGGCTCCTTGACGAAGACTGTTGGCAGCTCATTGTACCGTCAAAGGTCTACCATGCCATGGCGAAGCGTGGCCGTTGCTGCGGCTGCTTTCCCACCGTTGTCGATTTGATCATCCGCACAACCGAGGAATATCACGCCCAGCACCACTCGACGGAAGACGAAGTGGTCGTATATATGTCCCGCCTAAGACAATTCCATGAGGAACGTAGGAGAGCGGACATTGAAAGGCGACTCAAAGGTCATCGAGCGGCTTAACGAGGCTTTGTTTCTGGAGCTAGGCGCAGTCAACCAGTACTGGTTGCACTATCGCCTGCTGGACGACTGGGGCTTCAAGAAGCTCGCGAAAAAGGAACGAGCAGAGTCGATCGAGGAAATGCATCATGCAGATCGTCTCATCGATCGCATCATTTTCCTGGAAGGCCACCCCAACCTGCAGACGCTTGCCCCGTTGCGCATCGGCCAGAATGTCAAGGAAGTCCTGGAGGCCGATCTTGCCGGCGAATATGATGCCCGCACGGCCTACAAAGCCTCCCGCGATATCTGTCATGCGGCCGGCGACTACGTCTCGATGAAACTCTTCGAAGAGCTTCTGATGGACGAGGAAGGCCATATCGACTTCCTCGAAACCCACTCGATCTGCTGGCGAAAATCGGTGAGGAGCGCTACGGCCTCCTCAATGCGGAATCGGCTGATTCTGCCGAATAATCGGTTATATTCGAACACATAAAAATCCCGGCGAGGCATTTGCTCCGCCGGGATTTTTCATTTCAGTCCATGAACGTTGACATGCAGTCGGCCGAGCCGGGTGCCGCCAGTCGCTCAGAGCCGGTCGGTTGCCGCCTCCGCCAGGTGCTTGAATTCGGCGACGACCTGGTCGTAGACCGCGCGCTTGAAGGGCACGATCAGGCTGGGAAGGTCGGACATCGGTTTCCATTCCCAGGCATCGAATTCCGGGGCGTGCCCGCCCGGCGGCGGGTTGATGGCAATCTCGCTTTCGTCACCGTCGAAGCGGAAGGCGAACCAGCGCTGGGTCTGGCCGCGATATTTCCCCTTCAGCCCGATGCCGATCAGGTGCGCCGGCAGGTCGTAATTGATCCAGTCGTCCGCCTCGGCGAGCAGGGTGACGGAGCGCATTCCCGTCTCCTCGTAGAGTTCGCGATAGGCGGCGGGAAGCGGCTCCTCGCCCTTGTCGATGCCACCTTGCGGCATCTGCCAGAGCTGCGGCGAACCGTCAAACTCACTGTTGCCTTCGCTGATGCGCCGGCCGGCCCAGACAAGGCCTTCATGATTCAGAACCATGATGCCGACGCATGGGCGATAGGGAAGCTCCTCCGCGAGGACCGAGCGTTCACCTTTTTGCTCATGGATAACTCCGATCGATTACGGTTCGACGCTTTCGCTTGCGAGCGACGAGACGCCGACAATCTCAATGCCGCGTTGCGAGACTTCCTCGCTCCATTGTCTTATCGCATCGATGCTCTCGTCGAAAGCCGAGGCAATGCCGATCGCTGTACCCTTGCGGCCGGCGATGCGTTCCAGTTCGTCAAGCTTCTTGAGGATCGCATCCTTCTGCAGCTGGCCATCCAGCGTCAGATCGCCGAAGGCGTGCGGTAATTCGATCGCCTTGGCGACGATCCCCGTCTTGGACTGCGCGGACGTTCCGTCGTCGAGGAAAAGCAGTCCGCGTTTGGATATGTCACGCAGGACAGGTTCCAGCGCGCCGGCATCCGAGAGATAGCGGCCACCGAGATAGTTCATGACGCCGGTATAGTTGGTGATCTCGCCCATGGCCTGATGAAGGCGGTTCAGATTGTCCTTGGCTGACATCCTGGTCAGCAGAGTGCCTGGACCCGGGTCGTTGGCCGGGTAGTCGAATGGTTCGAACGGCACCTGGATCAGGATTTCGTGGCCAGCCCGGCGGGCTTCCTGCATCCAGCGCTGCAGGCTGTTGCCGCTGACGGCGAAGGCAAGCGTCACCGACGGGGGCAGATCGCGGATCGCCCGCTGGGTGCCTGTCTGGCTGAGGCCAAGACCACCGACGACGATAGCGATACGGGTTCCGCGGGCCCCGGACCATGGCTTTGCATACTGATCCATGGGGCGCTGTCCGCCAGGTCCGATAATGGGCAGGCGACCGTGGGGCGAATCCTCCAGCAGGGCATCGTTTGGCTGGGCAGCCATACGGGGTCCTGGCCGATCCGCTGGGTGCCGATCATCACCGGCCCGCTGCCGTCGCGTGGGCGCGGCGTGTACTTGGTCACGACCGAGCCGTCATCGGTGAGCGTTCGTTCGACATTGGCGCCGGAATTGGGATCGGAACGCGGCATGCCCGTGGACTGTTGCGGCGCTGCGTTCTGGCCGGATTTTGCGGGGAGCTGAGCCTGTTCGGGCTTGGAAGCGGGCGGAACGTTGGAAGCCACCTGCTTCAGGGCATCATCGCCGCGCAGGGCGTAGAGCGAAAGCCCCAGGATGCCGACGACCGCCAGAGAGGCAAAACGATCGCGACCGAAAACCTGCGGTTCCGTCGCCGAGCGGCCGGCCGGTTCTGTCCGAGCGGTGCGTGGAGATCGGTGCCCAAGGTCTAGTCCGCGTCCTGTCTGCAGATACGAAGAACCGGCCAGCGAGGCGTCTTTTCAACGCGTCACGCTGGCCGGCCCGATGATGTCTTTACTTCTTGACCGTGGCGGCTGCGGCCTTGTCCGGGCTGGGTGGGAAGGCCGGATCCTTCTTCACGCCGCGGAAGAGATCGAGCGCATAGTTGAGCTGGATGTCGTCCTTGGCTTCCGGCGGCACGTAAGCTGCAGAACCGGAACCTTCGTCGGTCTCGGCGGCACCCTGGATATGGCCGCGCAGGCTGGATTCGCCTTCGGCCCTGATCTTGCCCTGCAGTTCCGGCGGCAGCGGCTGTTCGACCTTGATATCCGGCTGGATGCCGGTGCCCTGGATCGACCTGCCCGACGGCGTGTAATAGAGCGCCGTGGTCAGACGCAGCGCGCCGGCATCGCCGAGCGGGATGATCGTCTGAACCGAGCCTTTGCCGAAGGACCGCGTACCGACGACCGTGGCGCGGCGCAGATCCTGGAGCGCACCGGCAACGATTTCCGAAGCGGAAGCCGAACCGCCGTTGACGAGCACGATAACCGGCTTGCCGTCGGTCAGGTCGCCCGGGCCGGCATTGAAGCGGCGGGTCTCTTCGGCATTGCGGCCGCGGGTGGAAACCACTTCGCCACGTTCCAGGAACGCGTCGGAAACGTTGATCGCCTGGTCGAGCAGACCGCCCGGGTTGAGCCGCAGATCGAGCACGTAACCCTTCAGCTTGTCGGCCGGGACATCCGCCTTGATCTTCTTGATCGCCTTTTCGAGGTCGTCATAGGTCTTTTCGGTGAAGGAGATGACGCGGACATAACCGACATCGCCGCCTTCGACCCGAGACTTTACCGCCCGCACTGCGATGATGTCGCGTACCACGGTGATGGCGAGCGGCTTGTCAGCGCCCTGGCGGATGATCGTCAGCTTGATCGGGGTGTTGACGCCGCCGCGCATCTTCTCGACGGCTTCTTCCAGCTTCAGGCCGCGCACCGGGGCACCGTCGATCTCGGAAATGAAGTCGCCTGCCAGAATGCCGGCCTTGGAGGCAGGCGTATCGTCGATCGGGGCGATGACCTTGACCAGTTCGTTCTCCATGGTGACTTCGATGCCGAGGCCGCCAAATTCGCCACGCGTCTGCGTGCGCATGTCTTCGGCATCCTTGGCATTCATGAAGCTCGAATGGGGATCGAGCGAGGTCAGCATGCCGTTGATGGCGTTCTCGACCAGCTTTTCTTCATTCGGAGGCGTGACGTACTGGGCGCGAACCCGTTCGAACACATCGCCGAAGATCGACAATTCCCTGTAGGTCGAAGGGCCGGCGGCCTGCGCCGGCACACCGGCCGAATAAATCACGCTCATCGCGGTCGCACCCAAGAGTGCACCGACGATGACAAGAGAAGCCCTACGAATCATTTCGTGCCCTTCCAGTTTCTTTCGAGGTCCACCACGGTTTGGAATCGACCGGTGTGCCATCTTTTCGGAATTCAATGTAAAGCGTTGGACGATCTGTTTCCAGCGCCAATGCGGTTGCGCTTGCCACTCTTTTCTCACCCATCACGGCAATGGGTTCGCCTGCGAAGACGAACTTGCCCTGCCGCGCGTTCACTTCATCCATGCCGGTCAGAACCAGATGGTATCCGTCTCCGGCATTGAGGATGATCATCTGTCCGTAACTCCGGAAGGCTCCGGCGAAAACCACCAGCCCGTCCGCCGGCGCCGTCACCACGGCACCCGCATTGGAAGCAACGGTTATGCCTCGCGCCGAATGCCCCGTCCCGTCGGCATCGCCGAACCACCGCAATACATCTCCGGAAACCGGAAGCTCCAGCTTCTGCCGGAGGCTTGAAAACGCGTATGCGGGGGCAATGCGGTTTTGTCGGGCACGCCACTTTGGGCAAGCTGCTTTGCCTTCTCGCGTTCGGCATCCGACATCATGCGCTGGCGCTCTTCCTCGGCGCGTGCGCGATCGATCGATTCACGCACCGAGGCGATGTCGCCTTCGAACGATTGGATGAGGTTCTCCAGCGTGGTGGCGCGGCCGGCAAGCTCTTCGGAGCGCCGCCGCTCGGCATCCAGATCGGTGGCATTCCGCTTGTTCAATTTCTCGTTTTCAGCAAGCAGAAGGTCCATGCGCCGGTCCTCTTCGAGGCTCGCGGCGATCGTGCCGGACACGTTCGTTTTCTCGGTCATTGCCGCGGCCTGCAGAGAAGCGAGCGACTGAAGGTCGGCGACGAGCTTGTCCGCCTCATGGCGCATGCCGGGGACGACGGCGCCGAGCAGGATTGCGCTTCGAACCGAGGCGAGTGCATCATCCGGCGTCACCAGAAGCGCTGGTGGTGGATTGCGGCCCATGCGCTGCAGGGCCGCCAGTACCTCCGCCAGCACGGCGCGGCGCCCGCGCAGCGAGTTGCGGATACCGTCTTCCTTGAGCTTCAGTTCGGCGATCTTCTTTTCGCTGTCGAGGATCTTGGTTTCCAGGCTTTTGCGACGGGCGGCCGAATCGATCAGCGCCTGACGGACATCGGCAGTATTTTTTCTGATATCGGCGATATTCTTTTCGATCGCGGCCGCCCTGTCGCCGGAAATCTTCATGTTCTTGGTCAGAACTTCGAGTTCGCCGCGGGTCTCGTTGCGCCGGCGCTGCAGGTCGGCCGTCGGATCAACGCCCGCCACCGGTGCGGCTTGGGTGCCGACGGAGCGGCATTCTGGGCGCGAGCGCTGTTGGGACTGTGGAAGGGTGGGACCAGCGCGAAACCGAGGCCCGCCGCCAGAAGCAGCGCGCGCCGGTACGATGTGATCCTGATTGTCCGCATTCCCGCTCCGCTATTCGCCGGATCGAGAAAGCCTAAGCTGATTTGCCCGACGAGGCCACAAACAACATCGTGTTTGAAGGTAAACGATCGTTTAAGCTCTGTGATAGGGATGGCCCGAAAGAATGGTGACGGCTCGGTAAAGCTGTTCGGCAATGAGAATGCGCACCAGCTGATGCGGCCAGGTCATCGAGCCGAGGTTGAGTACCATATCGGCCCGGCCGCGGAGCTCCGGATCCAGCCCGTCGGCACCGCCGATCGCCAGCATCAGATCACGTTTGCCGCCGTCGCGATAACGGCCGATCATGGCGGCGAAAGCCTCGCTATCGAATGCCTTTCCGCGTTCGTCGAGAAGAATGAGGACCGCACCTTCGGGAAGCGCTTTTTCGAGCAAACCGGCTTCTTCGCGCTTGCGGGTATCGGCATTCGCGGCACGGCTTTCCTGGATCTCGATCTGTTTCGACAATTCCAGACCCACCGCCGGGCCAGCCTTGGCGAAGCGGTCTAAATATCGGGACGCAAGTTCCTTCTCCGGTCCGGTCTTCAGCCGTCCCACGGCGAAAAGGCTTATTCGCATGTCTGATCCGTTGATTTCGGGGCCGAAAACTTCACCTGGCGGCGAGTTCGCACCCAGCCGCGTGATTTCGACCTCAATCCGACCGGTTCAGGGCATGCCCGAACCCGTCAGTGCAGCAGTGTGCCTTCCTCGATATCCGGCGTCGCCCACATCTTTTCGATGTTGTAGAACGCGCGAATTTCCGGTCGGAACACGTGGACGATGATGTCGCCGGTGTCAATGAGCACCCAGTCACCGGTCTCCTGGCCTTCGACACGGGCGGTTCCCAGCCCTTCGTCCTTCAGGTCGGAAATCAGGTGATCGCTGATGGCCATGACATGCCGGTTCGATCGACCGGAGACAACGACCATGTAGTCTCCGAGCGCTGATTTTCCAGCAATGTTGATGGTGACGATGTCTTCAGCTTTGGAGTCCTCGAGGCTTGCGAGGACCAGTTCGAGAGCACGGGCGGCAGCATCGGCGCCACGTTCCAGGCTCTGCGGGAGAACGGAGGCCGTCCTTCCCTTGGCGTGTACTGTTGTCAGGGTTTGTCCTTTCTTCCGGTAACAGCAACAAGCACTAAGGCGAATCCGAGTCTGACTCGGCCGCTAACATATAGGTGGCACCGAATTATTAATCTTTCAAGTAAGCGCCCGAAAAGGTGATAGAAAGATGTAGACCCGCTCGCCCCGGCACTACGGCCCGCGCTAATCGGATTTCGGCCCGTTCGCGGCGCGGATCGCCGTGGAACTCAGGGCAGAACGCGGCCCGTGGATGAAGGTCCAGGCCGGTGCCCGCCGTTTCCAGAGCGTGCCTGCGTCATCCTCGTCCACGCGGGCATAATCGAAGGTGCGGGCCATTTTCGACGACAGGAACGACAGCGTCGCGCCGGGTCGGTCGATGACGGCGATCGGAAAGGTCGAGGCGATCACCTGCCATTTCTGCCAGAGATGGAATGTTTTCAGGCTGTCGGCACCCATCACCCAGACGAAATGCACCAACGGGTTCTTTGCCTTCACGAAGGCCAGCGTATCGGCGGTATAAGACCCGCCCAGTGTTTTTCGAAAGCGGTGATCTTGATTCGCGGATCGTCGATCAGCTTTTCGCTCATCGCGAGGCGGTCGTCGAGCGAAGCCAGTTCGGAGCGGCTTTTCAGCGGATTGCCGGGGTCACCATCCACCAGAGCCTGGTCGAGGCCGAGCCTTCGAAGCGCGATCTCGGCGACCAGGAGGTGGCCTTCATGCGGCGGGTTGAACGAACCGCCGAACAGGCCGACGGCCATGCCCCGTTCGGCATGCGGCATGACCAGATATCGGCGGTCGATCGTCTCTTCCGTCACGGGTGATCAGGGCCGGATCTGGCCGGTGCCGTGCACCCGGTATTTGAACGAGGTCAGCTGCTCGACACCGACGGGGCCACGCGCATGCATCTTGCCGGTCGAAATGCCGATTTCGCCGCCCATGCCGAACTCACCGCCATCGGCGAACTGGGTGGAGGCGTTGTGCAGCAGGATGGCCGAATCGAGCTCGTTGAAAAACGCGACACGACCTCAGGATCCTCGGCGATGACAGCTTCCGTGTGATTGGAGGAATAGGTGTTGATGTGGCGAATGGCGCCGGAGATGCCATCGACCACCGCGACCGAGATCACCGCATCGAGATATTCGGTGCGCCAGTCCTCTTCCGTCGCAGGCTTGAAGCCCGGAAAGACCTTCAGAACCGTGGCCGAGCCGCGGATTTCGCAGCCGGCTTCCGTCAGCGCTTCGAGGATCGGCATCAGATGCGTGCCGATCCCGGCACTGTCGATCAAAGGGTCTCGGCCGCGCACACGCCGGTGCGGCGCATCTTGGCGTTGACGATGATCTTTTTGCCATTTCCAGGTCCGCGGAGGCATCCACGTAGATATGGCAGAGGCCTTCGAGATGGGCGAAAACTGGCACGCGCGCCTCGTTCTGCACGCGCGCGACGAGGCTCTTGCCGCCGCGCGGCACGATGACATCGATTGCGCCGTTAAGGCCAGACAGCATGGCGCCGACGGCGGCGCGGTCCGTGGTGGGCACGATCTGGATTGCATGCTCCGGAAGCCCCGCAGCTTTCAGGCCGGCCACGAGGCAATCGTGGATCGCCTCCGATGAGCGGGCCGAATCCGAACCGCCACGCAAAATCACGGCATTGCCGGCCTTGAGGCAGAGCGCGCCGGCATCGGCGGTGACATTCGGCCGGCTTTCATAGATGACGCCGATGACGCCGAGCGGCGTGCGGACGCGCTCGATATGGAGGCCGTTCGGACGATCCCAGGCGGCGATGACTTCGCCGACCGGATCCTTGAACTCGGCGATCTCGCGCAGCGCCTGCGCCATGCCGGCGATCGACTTTTCGGTCAGCGTCAGCCGGTCGATGAACGACGGCAGAAGGTCCTTGCCCTCGACGCCTTTCAAGTCGGCTGCGTTGGCCGCAAGAATCCTGTCCTTGGCGGCAAGGATCGCATCCGCCATGGCGTAAAGTGCCTTGTTCTTCGCTTCGGTCGAGGCCGTCGCAAGCTGGCGGGCCGCCGACCTGGCGTTCCGGCCGATCTCACCCATCACAGCGGCGACGTCACCGGTTTTCGCAACCATATCAAGCATGGGCTGCATCCTCCTTGCGATCTTCTTTTTGGCTTTGCGCTTTGCCGGCCCGGTCATCACCAGGTCGTCGCGATGGACCATGGCGGCGCGGCCGGCATAACCGAGGATTGCTTCGATCTCGCCGGACTTGCGTCCGGTGATCTGACGGGCTTCTTCGGCGTCGTAGCTCACTAGACCGCGAGCGATCTCGCGACCGTCGATGCCAATGATGGCGACCGTATCGCCGCGGTGGAAATTGCCCTCGATGCGGCGCACGCCGGCAGGCAAAAGGCTTTTGCCGGTGCCGAGCGCGTTTTCGGCGCCTTCATCGACGAAGAGTTCGCCGGCGGGCTGAAGCTGCCCCGCAATCCAGGTTTTTCTCGCAGTCACGGGCGTGCCGGAGGGCGCGAACCAGGAGGAGCGGGTGCCCTGCTCGATGGCGCGCAGCGGATGATCCGCCTTGCCGGAGGCGATGATCATGGCGCAGCCGGCACCGGTGGCGATCTTGCCGGCATCGATCTTGGTGCGCATGCCGCCGCGCGACAGTTCGGAGGCGGCGCCGCCGGCCATGGCCTCGATCTCCGGGGTGATCGCCGGGACGATTTCCAGGAATTTCGCCTCCGGATCAAGATGCGGCGGGGCGGTGTAGAGGCCGTCGATATCGGACAGCAGAACCAGGAGATCGGCGCTGGTCATGGTGGCCACGCGGGCGGCGAGACGATCGTTGTCGCCATAGCGGATTTCGGTCGTCGCGACCGTATCGTTCTCGTTGATGATCGGCACGGCGCCGATCTTCAGAAGCTGGTTGATCGTGGCGCGGGCATTCAGGTAACGGCGGCGCTCTTCCGTATCGCCCAGCGTCAGCAGGATCTGGCCCGCCACGATGCCGTCGCGCGACAGGCTTTCCGACCAGGCGCGGGCAAGCGCGATCTGGCCGACGGCCGCGGCCGCCTGGCTTTCCTCGAGCTTCAATGCGCCGGAGGGCAGATCGAGCACGGTGCGGCCCATGGCGATCGCGCCCGAAGATACGACCAGAACGTCGATGCCCCTTGCCTTCAATGCGGCGATATCGGCGCAGATGGCGTCGAGCCATTGCGACTTCAGGCCCGTCTTGCGATCGACGAGCAGCGCCGAGCCGATCTTGATGACGATGCGGCGATGGCTGGCGAGCGGTTTACGGACAGCCGTCATGCGTCCTCGTCCTCATCGAAATCCTGGATGGGGGTGGAGCGATCGGGCAGCGCGGTTTCGTTGACGCCGCTTGCCTCGACGATCACGTCGCGCAGCGCCCGCAGCACCTCGGTCATGCCTTTGCCGGTGACGGCGGAGATCAGGAACGGGGTCTGGCCGCAGGCCTTTTCCAGCTCCTTCGCCTTCTTCTTTAGTTCCTTGTCGTCGAGCACGTCGATCTGCGACAGCGCCACGATCACCGGCTTGTCGATCAACCCGCCGCCATAGGCTTCGAGCTCGTGTTTCACCGTCTTGTAGGACTTGCCGACCTTTTCTTCGACGGCGGAGACGAGATGCAGGAGCACGCGGGTGCGCTCGACATGCCCGAGGAACCGGTCGCCGATGCCGACGCCCTCATGGGCGCCTTCGATCAGGCCCGGGATGTCGGCGAGCACGAATTCCCGGCCGTCGATGGTGGCGACACCGAGATTGGGATGCAGTGTCGTGAACGGGTAATTGGCGATCTTCGGCCGGGCGCGGGTGACGCTGGCAAGGAAGGTCGACTTGCCGGCATTCGGCATACCGACGAGGCCCGCATCGGCGATCAGCTTCAGCCGCAGCCAGATGGTCTTTTCCTCGCCTTCGAGGCCCGGATTGGCCCAGTTCGGCGCCTGGTTGGTCGCGCTCTTGAAATGGGTGTTGCCGAAGCCGCCATTGCCGCCCTTGGCGAGCCGGAACGTCTGGCCCTCCCTGGTGAGGTCGATGATCAGTGTCTCGTTGTCTTCCTCGAAGATCTGGGTGCCGACCGGCACTTTCAACGTCACGTCGCCGCCATTCGCGCCGGTGCGGTTGCGGCCCATGCCATGGGTGCCGGTCTGGCCCTTGAAATGTTGCTGGAAGCGGAAGTCGATCAGCGTGTTGAGGCCGTTGACGGCCTCCACCCAGACATCGCCACCGCGCCCGCCGTCACCGCCGTCCGGTCCACCGAACTCAACGAACTTTTCCCGCCGGAACGAGACCGCGCCCGCGCCGCCGTCACCGGAGCGGATATAGACTTTTGCCTCGTCGAGAAATTTCATCTTGCAACCGTCAGTCTTGTGTTAGTCGGGAAGTCTATCGTTTTAGGTTGGGCAGCCAATGCATATCGATGGAGGTTTCGATATAGTCGGTTGGGGCGGAGGTCAAAGAATATCATGAAGTTCGTCAGCTATAACATCCAATACGGGATCGGCATGGACGGCATGTTCGATCCCGACCGCATTGCCGCCAGTATCAAGGGTGCCGATGTGATCGCGCTTCAGGAGGTGACGCGCGGTTTTCCGAGGAACGGCCATGTGGATCTCGTTGCCCGTTTCTCGGATCTGTTTCCTGAACATTTTCATGTCTATGGGGCGCCCTGCGACCTGCTGCTCGACATCTCCGTCGAGAACGGTCGCCGCGTCGAGCGCCGCTTCCAGTTCGGCAACATGATCCTGTCGCGCTGGCCGATCCTTTCCACCCGCCATCTTCTCCTGCCGCGCAGCCGCACGATCGAGATGCTCAACACGCAGCGCGGGGCGCTGGAAGCGGTCATCGTCGCGCCCGGCGGGCCGCTTAGGGTCTATTCCGTGCATCTCGATCACGTCTCTCCCGACGAGCGGCTCGGCCAGATCCGCTTTCTGAAGGAGCGGGTGGTGAACTTCACCGCCGAGGGCGGTTCGCTGACCGGTGCCGCCGAAGAGGGTTTTCCCGATCTGCCGCTGCCGGAAGATTTTTGCTGATGGGCGATTTCAACATGGAGCCGGAATCGACCGAATATATCGCCATGGTCGGTCAGCGGGATCGTTATTACGGCCGCATGCTGTGCGCCAGCGAACCTGTCGGCGTGCTGGACCGCCTCGGGGCGTTGACGCCGGAAAGCTATACCTGGGCGAAACCGCCGGGCGATGGGCCGGTAAAGATGCATCTCGATCATTGTTTCATGAATGCCGGGCTGGTGCCGCGGCTGAAAAACGCCTGGGTGGACAACGAGGCGCCTGGCTCCGACCATTTTCCGCTCTGGGTCGAGGTCGAGTGAGCGATCCGGCGGAGTTTCCTCCGCCGGACTTTTGTCATCCCAGCGTCACGGTCGGGCAGGCCGCCGAAAATCCTCCGGCAAAAGCATGGTTTCGATATGCGGGACCAGGCGGTTGCGGGATTGGCTGAAGAGCCTGGTTCGCATCGACGATGGTGAAACCGAGCTTCTTCTGGACGTTCAGCGAGGCGAGGTTGTCTGCAAAGGCGCCGGAAAACACCTGCGTCTCCGGCATCCGCCGGAAGAAACGTTCCAGCGTCGCGGCCACCGCCTCGGTCATGTAGCCCCGGTCCCAATAGAGCCGGTTCAACCAGTAGCCGAGATGCCACCGGCCCCGCCTCAGCTCCAGATCGACGACCCCGATATGGGCGTCGTCGCCGGTGGTGATCGCCAGCGTCCAGTCCGGCAGAATGCCGGAGGCATGCGGAACGAGCCAATCCAGCGCGTCCTGACGGTCATAGGGCTGCGGCACCCGTGCCAGCATGCGGCTGACCTTGAAATCGCCGAGCGATTCGGCAATGGCCGTCGCATCGATGATCCTGTGCGGGCGAAGCACCAGCCTTTCCGTGGTGATGACCGGGCAGGGGCCAGGCATCGTGGCGGTCGCGCTTGTCTTTTGAAGAACGGCGGCGTTCATCGCAGTTCTCCCCAGCTTCTCAAGGACATCCAGGTCTTGCGGTCGAGCCGGAACCATTCGACAGCGACCATGCCGCCCAGCGCCAGGCAATCGATCATGCCGGTGCCCTGGAATTGGAAACCGCATTTCTGGATCACCCGCCGGGAAGCGATGTTGGTGACCCGGCAGCGGGCATCGATATGGTCGATGTTGTTGCGGGTGCGGAAGGCCATGTCGATCAGGGCATGGGCTGCTTCCGTGGCATAACCCCTGTTCCAATAGGGTTCGCCCAGCCAGTAACCGAGTTCGAGCGTTCTCTCGTCCTGTTGCGGTTCCAGTGCGCAGCAACCGAGAAAGGCGCCGTTGTCACCTCGCGTGATGGCGTAGACGCATTTGCCAATCTCGCCGGCCTTCGTGCGTCGCACGAAATCGGCTGCGTCCTTAGCCGTATAGGGATGCGGCATACGCGACACCATGGTCGCGATATTCGCATTGTTGGCGAGATGGGCAAGTGCGTCGATGTCTTCTTCGTGGGGGTGCGCAGAACTAATCTCTGCGACAGTAAGACGGGGCAATCGCTTCTCGACCGGTCGGGTCTTGGCCGGTCCTGGGACCGTTCCTCTGGCGGCCGGGATTGGCTCGCCCTCAGTAGTTCGCCTTGCATGTTCAGTCCTCCTGTTGGGGAAAAGAAAAAGGGAAGATGGTGGTGTCCCATCTTCCCTTTTTCTGACTGAACCTTTGGGCGTTCAGCCGGGTCGATGTGACACCGGCTGCTTAAAACGCTTGCCGGCTTTATTCTGCTGCTTCGGCTTTCGGCATTACGGACACGAACACACGACCATTGGCCTTGGTTCGGTAATTCACATTGCCGGCGGTAAGTGCAAAAATGGTGTGGTCCGTACCGATGCCGACATTGGCGCCCGGATGCCACTGCGTACCGCGCTGGCGCACGATGATGTTGCCCGGAATGACAGCTTCGCCGCCGAACTTCTTCACGCCAAGGCGCTTGGAATTCGAATCGCGACCGTTGCGCGACGAACCGCCAGCTTTTTTATGTGCCATTGGAGTTCTCCTTTAACCTTCGAAACCCGTTGTTAAGCCAAAATGTCCGTGATGCGGACGACCGTGTGATGCTGGCGATGGCCGCGAATCCGCTTGGAATTCTGACGACGACGCTTCTTGAAGGAAAGAACCTTCTTGCCACGATTATGCTCGACCACTTCGGCCTTGACCGTCGCACCCGCAACGAAGGGTGCGCCGAACTTGGCATCGGCGCCAACGCCGACAACCAGGATTTCGTTGAATTCTACAACTGAACCAGCTTCGGCTTCCAGCTTTTCGATGGTTAGCACGTCGTTGGCTGCCACGCGGTACTGCTTACCGCCGGTCTTGATGACTGCGAACATTGTTTATCCTTTCATGTTCGTTTCCGGCTCTGCCTTGAAAAGGCGGCCGTCTTTTTATCAGTCGGGCTCTAGCAGGGTTTCGAAAGAACGATCTTTTGAATTTGTCTGCCGGTGGAATTCGTGTGGCGTTCCAACAACCTCCACACAAACAAAGAGGCATGGATACTTTTCCACGCCTGATCGCGAGCGGACATACGCGAGCGACAAAAAACTGTCAAGACGAAAGGATACAAAGACTTGCTATTCGCCCCTTGCCAGCCCCATCTTTCATCGCTATGAGAACGCCGCGCTGACCAACGCGTCGCACATCTTTAAGCGGAGAGGTGGCTGAGTGGTCGAAAGCACCGCACTCGAAATGCGGCATACGGGCAACCGTATCGTGGGTTCGAATCCCACCCTCTCCGCCACTTGCAGATAGCCAACCGTCTAGTCATTTACAGACCCTGCCTTGCGAAGTGCCTTACCCACAAGTGGCGGGTGGTCTCTGCTGGAGGGTTTCTTTCCGGCCGGACATTGACGGAATGTTGATCTGGTGAAATTTTCCGCCCGTATTACAGCTAGAGCGGATGCGTTCGGCGAGGAACCTTTCGGGGGTGCCGGCATTTTCTCTTTTCGGCCGGAAAACGAGGCGGAATATGCGATCAGTGAGGATGACCGAAGAGCTGTGGCAGCATCTGCTTTCGCTTCGTGAAGGCATGTCGCGCCCGGTGGCGCTTTCTGCTGATGTCGATGCTTCCTGCCTGTCGCTCTACAAGCCGATAGCCATCCGCAATGAGCCTCTGGTTCTGGCCCAGGTTGGCCAGTCTCTGGACGGTCGCGTCGCAACGCTGACCGGCGACGCACAGGATGTGTCCGGCTGCGACGGAATTGCCCATCTGCACCGGTGCCGGGCGTTGGTGGATGCGGTGATCGTCGGCGTCGGAACGGTGGTTGCCGATAATCCAAGCCTTTCGGTCCGTGCCGTCAGCGGCAAAAGCCCGGTGCGCGTCGTGGTGGATTGCAATGGCCGCATGCCGGAGCGGGCGAAGATGCTGCATGACGGGGAGCGCCCGTGCTCGTCTTGCAGGCCGACGACGTGCCGTCCCCCAGCGGACGGCACGAGATCATCCGGCTGCCACGGCAGCCGGATGGAGGGCTCGCTCCGCGGGATATTCTCGAAACGCTTGCGGAACGCGGTCTGACCACCGTGCTGGTCGAAGGCGGAGCGAACACGATCTCGCGCTTCGTCGATGCGCAACTGATCGACCGCCTGCATGTCTCGGTCGCGCCTATTATCATCGGCTCAGGCCCCGCGGGTATCCGGCTTTCGCCGATCGACAGGTTGGCGGAAGCCCGTCGCCCGGAGGTTCAGGTCTACAATATCGGTACGGACATCGTGTTCGACTGCAATTTCCGCGTCGAAGCGCGGCATGGGACCGCATCAGCGGACCGCGAGGATGTCCTGATGGCCGACCTCGCATAAGCTGCCGTCCCGCTCGACCATTTTCCGTCGGAAACCGGCCCAGTCGCGGATTTCGCTCTCGTCGAGTGGCCGTATTCGTAGACGGCGCGCACCACGCCATCGAGGAACATGAACTGCAGGTCGCGGTCATCGGCGGTCATCACCCAGGGGCTTTCGGCTGTCGTCACCGTATAGCCACTCTCCGTGAGACAATCGGCCAGGGTTTGCCAGGCCGCGGAGCCAAGGAGTTCCCAAAACCCTTGTCGCCCAGCTGATGCATGTTGAAGTTCTCCTCGACTGCCTGGTCCAGCGGATGCGGTTTCGACCAGCGCATCCGGCCGTCATAGTTCAGGGCCGCGTAGAGGCCGGCGCCCGTCTGCGAGATGTGGGCGACGAAACGGCGAATGAAGCGTTCCGAACAGAGGTCGAAGAGCGCGGAGGCGGTGATGAGACTGACATCCGCGAGCGGCAGGGTTGCGATCTCATTCAGGTCCCCCTGGAAGAGTTCGACGGCGTTCCCATGCAGACGACGGGCTTCGTTTAGGAGCCGCTGGTCGTAGTCGAAAAGTCGAAAGTGAGCCGGCTTTCGAAGCCACGGCGCGAGCGCGCGGAAGGTCGAACCGGTGCCGCAGCCCACATCCAGGATCGTTGCGACCGATCCATGTTCGGCTGCTTCGATCGCCGCCTTCAGCAGGCTCTCGTCCCGGGCGCGACGATCCGCGGGCTCGCGCAGTGCCAGCCAATCCTTGTCGAAACCGCTCATGGTGCGGTTTCCAGAAAATCGGAGATGATCATGGCAGTATCCCGCCAGGAGGGCAGTCTGGCGCCGGCGATCGCTGCGGCATCCGCCATGGAAATGCGGGTTTTCGGTTCCTCCAGCAGCCGTCGCAGAGCGGCGGCAAAAGCTTCCGGGTCGTCGGGTTGCACCAGGAAACCGGCGCTTTCCGGCACCACATCCGGCACGGCCCCCGTCGCGCAGCCGACGATCGGCAGGCCCTGGGCAAGCGCTTCGGCAAACACCATGCCGTAACCTTCATAGCGGCTCGCCAATGCGAATATGTCCGCCCTGGCGAATTCCGACCGCGTGTCGTCGATCTGACCGACGAGTTCGATGCGGTCCCCGAGCCCCGACCGCGCGACCTGTTGCTCAAGCTCCGCCGCGATATCGGGATCGAGCGTCCTGCTGCCGACGATGCGGCAGGTCCATGGCAGATCGTGCAGTTTTTCGAGCGACGTAATCAGGACGTCGTGACCCTTGCGGCGGGTCAGCGTGCCGATACTGAGGATCAGGGGCGGGTCGCCGCCGCCGATCGCCAAGGGCGCGGGATCCATGCCTGGAATGGCGACTGCAATCCTTTCGGTGGGGACGGCGTAGTTGGTGGCGAGTTCGGCAGCGGTGGCATGCGATGTAACGACAACGCCGCGCGCCTGCGCCAGTGCCTCCTTCTCCCGGGCGGAGGCGGCTTGCCGTTTTCGGTCGTCGAGCCCCGTCTCCAGCGCCAGGGGATGATGGACGAGGGCCATGATCCTCAGCCGTTTTGCCTCGCGGGCCGCCCATTCGTCCATCACGCCGAACGCCAGGCCGTCGATCAGCACGAGGCGGTTGTCGGCGAGGCCGGAAAGCATCCGTCCGGCATCGTCGAGCTGTTTCGCGTCCGGGTTGGGAAACCCGTCTCCAAGAGAAACCGGTTCGATATTCCAGCCGAGATCGCGGAGCGCGGCAATGACGCGCCGGTCGTAACCATATCCGCCGGTGCGGGTTTCGAGGTCGCCGGGATAGGCGAAGACGAGATCGCGGCTCACAGCTCGGCCTCGAACCAGCCGCGGGCAGTGTGCGATTCGTGCAGCATGACCCGCAGCTTGCGGATGCGCTTGCCATCCTCGCCTAACCGGCCCTTCCTGATGGCGTCGGCGATATGGTCGAAAATGTGCTTGGCGAGGAATTCGGTCGTCGTGACCTTGCCCGCGAAGATCTCCAGCGTGTCGAGGTTCTGGTAGTTGAGCGGCGCGAGGACCTCCTTCAGCAGGTCGGTCGCGAGCCCGATATCCACCGCAAGGCCGTTCTCGTCGAGATCGCTGGTGAAGAAGGCGGCATCGACCACGAAAGTTGCCCCGTGCATGCCCTGGGCAGGGCCGAAAACCGGGCGGGCAAGGCTATGCGCGATCATGATGTGATCACGGACTTCGACGGCGAACATGCGGGATTTCCTTCAGTACCTGATGCGATGACAGAGCGTGGCGGCCGAGCCGATAATACCGGCATAATCGGCGGCGAGGGTTTCGAACGGCGTTTCCCCGGAAATCAGATGGTCGAGCCGGTCGTCGGCGAGAAGCTGAAGCGCCTTGCCCATGCGTCGCCTCGTATCCCAGCGGGCGCGCCGGCCCGGCGGGAGCGAGGCGACCTGTGAGCTGACGATGGACAGGCGCTTGGCATGGAAAGCCTGTCCAAGCGGGATCTCCACATGCTTTTCGCCATACCAGCTGGCTTCGATGATCCTTGCTTCGAAACCGGCATGATCGAGCGCCACTGCCAGAGCGTCGGGCGAAGCGGAAGCATTGATCAGCACGTCGCAGTCATTGGGCACATCATCGGGGAGCGAAAAGCGAAGGCCGAGAGTTTGCGCGGTCTCGGCGCGTTGCGGCTCGATGTCGGAAATCACCACTTCGGTTCCGATGATTCGCGAGGCGAGGTAGGCGACCAGCAGCCCGACGACGCCGGCGCCGAAAACCGCAACGCGGTCGCCGGGCTGAATGCCTGCATCCCAGGTAACGTTGAGCGCAGTTTCCATATTGGCGGCCAGCACGGCGCGGTGTGTGGGCAAGCCATCGGCAAGTGGGTGGGTAGCCGAAACGGGGACTCGAAAACGGTCCTGATGGGGATGCAGGCAAAAGACCTTTCGGCCGACGAGGCGTTCCGGTCCTTCTTCGACGACGCCGACGGCGGCATAGCCGTATTTAACCGGAAAGGGGAACTGGCCAGCCTGATGCGGTGCGCGCATGCGCTCATATTCGCTTTCCGGCACCTGCCCGGCGAGAACCAGCGATTCGGTACCGCGGCTGATGCCGCTATAAAGTGTGCGAACGACAACCTCGCCCTCACAGTCGGCCGGCAGCTTCTCGTGTCGAAGTGCGCAACGGCCCGTTTCTTCGATCCAGAGGGCTCTTCCGTCCTTCCGAGTCGCCGCATTCAGGGCTGTTTCACGCCTTGTCACCCGCAACACCTTTCACGCCACAACATTTCACACCTAGAGGCCTCAACGATGACGGCAAGAGTGTTGTTGTGCGAGAGTGCGATATGGCTATCACGTTTATTTGACACCGCTTTTGCGGATCCGGCCTTTGCTGCGCATCGTACTGTTCTCCATGTAATGCCTGTGAGGAGAGCGTCATGAATGTTTCACGTCATCCTTGGGAGGAGGAGGACGCCCGATGGCTGATTGGATGAATGCCGGGCCGTTGGACCGCCAGGCGGCGCGCAGGGCCCACCGCCTGCTCTCCCTGGATGCCTATGCGGTGACCATGGCTGTCGCCGCTGCGCTGGTTGCCGCATTGCATTTTTCGGCGACCTCCTCGGCATCGATACGGTCGCAGCCGGTTGTGCCTTCATCATCTATGCGGTCATCTCCGCCATCGCGCTTGGCAATCTGCGCACCCACGGGCATGCGCGTTTCGGCGTGGCCAATATCGTGACGACGATCAGGGCAGCACTTACGGCCGTCATGGGCGGGCTGGTGCTGGCGTCGCCGCAATTCGGCGCGGATTTCGACCAGGTTGCCTTGTGGATGCTCGGCTTCGTCACGGCCTTCGCGCTGCTTCTCGATGGTTTCGATGGTTTTCTCGCCCGGCAGAGCGGCACGGTCTCGCAATTCGGGGCGCGTTTCGACATGGAAGTGGATGCATTGCTGATCCTTTTTCTGTCGCTCGCGTCCTTGCTGCTCGGCAAGGCTGGGCTTTGGGTCCTGCTGATCGGCTTGATGCGATACGCTTACGTGGGGGCGCAGACGATTATTCCGGCGCTCAAGGGCGAACTGCCGCATTCGATGCGCCGTAAGGCGATCTGCGTCGTGCAGGGCGTAGCGCTCTGTCTGATGCTGTTCCCGGTCATTACCCCGCCGTTTTCCAGCGTGCTCGCTGCTGTGGCTCTCGCTTTGCTCACCTATTCCTTTGCCGTGGATGTGATCTTCCTCGTGAACGCGAGCAGAAATCATGCCGCGCCCTGATCTCTCCGCCTCTCTGGGGCTGACGCGCTCGCTGCTGATTTATTATGGCCAGCCGTGGCGACGCCTTGCCCTGAAACGGTTTTATGCCGGCCTTGTCCGGCCGGGCGATCTTGTTTTCGATATCGGCGCTCATGCTGGCAGCCGCAGCCGCACGCTTCTGTCGCTCGGCGCCAGGATCGTCGCACTGGAGCCGCAGCCGGTATTTGCCGATTTCATTGCCAAATCCTTTGCCGGAGAAGAATTGACGCTTCTGCGACAGGCAGTCGGCAAGGAGCCCGGTAACGTCGATCTGCATATTTCCAGTCGGCACCCGACCGTGACGAGCATTTCCTCGTCGTGGATTTCGAAAGTCGGTAAGACCTCCGGGTTCCGCAACGTCACATGGGACAGGGTCGAGCGGGTTGAGATGACGACGCTCGATGTCCTGATCGAAGAATACGGGCTGCCGGCCTTCTGCAAGATCGATGTGGAAGGGGCGGAGGCGGATATCATCGCCGGGCTGCACCATCCCATCCCGCTGATCGCCTTCGAATATATTCCGGCGACGATGGAAATCGCCGAGGAGGCGGTTGGCCATTTGCGGACACTCGGCCCCTACCGCTTCAACCGGGTCGAAGGCGAGCGGCATCGGTTCGTGCATGACGAATGGATAACCGCCGATGCGATGCTGGGTGAGATTGCCGGCCTTTCCGGCCAGACATCGTCCGGCGATATTTACGCCCGATTGGGCGCGTGACGGTTCAGCGGTTCCGTCTGCGGAAAATCGCTGCCAGGATGAACACCAGGCCGGGTGCGGCGCCGACAAGTGCGAGTATGCCGTAGAGGATGCTGGCGGCCACGCCGTCCGGGGCGGCGTAACCGAAGAGTGGCCAGAGCGCCGCCGCCGTTGCCTCCCGGGCGCCCCAGCCGGCGATCGTGGCGGGGATCAGCATCATCAGCAGACAGAGCGGAATTGCGGTCACGGCCGCGAGTGCCGGCAAGGGCGCGCCGACGGCTGCCGACGCGATCATGAACATAGCGATATAGCTTGCGACGATGACGAGGCTGAACAGCACCTGCACAATCCAGGCTTTATCCTGCAGGAAGACCTGAGCCAGCGCGGCCTTCAGCCTTCCAAGCTGGGGCCGGATGCGGCGCGGCGGGAAACAGAGCGCTATCAGAAATACCAGGGCGAGGCTTGCGACAGCGAGAGCGAAACCGGAGAGAAGGTGGCGCAGGTCTTCCGGGATCGTCGCGCCGCCCAGAAGCGGCCAGAGCATGACGCCGAAGGTCGCTATGACGAAAAATACGCCCTGACCGGCGATCCTCTCGAAGAGCACGGCCTGGGCCGGTACTTTCCAGCCGCCATCACCACGCGCCCTGTTGCGAACGGCGCGAACCGCGTCACCTGCCACTCCGCCGGGCAGGAGCTGATTGAGCAGCGTGCCGAGATAGTAGTCGCCGATCGCCTGTCCCACACCCAGGCGCTGGCCCAGCCGCGCCGCCGTAAACCGCCAGCGGAGGGCCGAGAGCAGGATCTGCATCTGCACCAGCAGAAACCCGGCAACCATATAGGCCGGATCGGCCGACGTCAGGCTTGTGGCAATCCGCTGCGGATCGAAGCACAGGATCACGGCAATGAGAAGTGCGATGGCCGCAGATAAGCCTATAAGTTTCAGAAAGCGCATGGGCCGAAGGTTTTGCAGGAACGGTAACGCATGAACGAGCTTCGGCCTTTTCGCCAGAGTGACGCCTCCAGAATAGGGCATATCGCAGGGCGCAAGGCAAACGGATCGCCAGGTCTGAGGATCACGATTTCGCTTACGGTCATGGTCGCGATTCTGGCCCTGCCTCCCGATTTCGGCGAGTTTTCGGAGCTGCGGTTTCCGCTGGAGGTTGTCGGGATCGCGCTTTTGGCATCGGTGTTTACGGGGATCGGCTTTTTCTTCTCCGCTCGGCCGTCACTCTGCTGCTTGCCGCGATGCTGTTTCTGAAGCTGGCGGATATCGGTACCGGCACCGCCTTCCAGCGGCCGTTCAATCCCTATCTGGATCTGAAGATCCTGACCGACGGCTGGAATCTTCTGAGTGGCGCCGTCGGCCTCACCGAGGCGGTCGGGATCACCTGCGCCGGCCTTCTCGCCTGGCTGATCGTTGCAGGTATCCTCTATTGGTCGCTTGGCGGCTTCAGGCGCCTTTCGGGCGGAGCCCGGCGCAGGTCCGCTTTCGCCAGCGGTACGTTGCTGGCGGTCGGTCTGGCGGCGCTGCTGATCCAGGATCCCGACCGCCGCAATCTCGGCGTCGAGGCGCATGCCGCTTCCTATTTCGTCAATCGGGTCGGCATGGTGAAGGACTCGATTGCCGATCTCGCCCGGTTCGAGGACGAATTGAAGCAGGATCCGGTTCCCGCCGGGCCGCATTTCTCCGCGCTTGCCGGCACCGACGTCGTGCTGATCTTCGTCGAATCCTACGGACGCAGCGCGATCGAGGATCAGCGTTATGCGGCGCGCGTCGTCAGCCGGCTGAACTCGGTGGAGGAGGAGATCACGGCGGCGGGGCTGGAAGCACGCAGCGGCTGGCTGACTTCGCCGACCGTCGGCGGCATCAGCTGGCTGGCGCATGGCACGCTGCTCTCCGGCCTCTGGGTCGACAACCAGGGGCGCTACGACCGGATGATCACCAGCGAGCGGACGAGCCTCAACGCCCTCTTCCGTTCCTCCGGCTGGCGCACCACGGCCGTCATGCCGGCGATCACGCTCGACTGGCCGGAGGCCGGCTATTTCGGTTACGACAGCATCCATGCCGCCGCCGGGCTCGGTTATCGCGGCAAGCCGTTCAACTGGGTGACCATGCCGGACCAGTTCACGCTCGAAGCCTTCGAGAGGCTGGAGCGTCCGGTGGGGCACAAGCCGGTCATGGCGGAAATGGCGCTCATCTCCAGCCATGCGCCCTGGACGCCGCTCCCGTCACTGATCGACTGGGACCGGATCGGCGACGGCACGGTGTTCAATACTCAGGCCGAAAGGGGTGATCCGCCCTCGGTCGTCTGGGCCGATCCCGATCGCGTCCGGTCGCAATACCTCACCTCGATCGACTACACGCTCGAAACGCTCGGCTCCTACATGGCCCGCTATGGGAAGAACACGCTGTTCATCCTGCTCGGCGACCACCAGCCGGCGTCGATCGTCACTGGCGAAGGGGCTTCGCGTGACGTGCCGATGCATATCGTTACCGGCAATCTGGATCTCCTGAAACGCCTCGATGGCTGGAACTGGCAGAAGGGCATGATCCCGCAGCCGTCCACGCCGGTCTATCGGATGGATGAGTTCCGCCGAAAACTGGTCGAGAGTTTCGACTGAGCGATCCCGCCAGGCCGGGTGATCCGGTCAGGAATGGGTGCCGAGATAACTTTCCATCAGCGCCGGATTGACGGCGAGTTCGGCGGCAGGGCCCGAAAGGCGGACTTCACCGAGCTCGACCAGATAACCCTCGTCGGCGATTTCGAGTGCCGCGCGGGCATTCTGTTCGACGAGCAGGATAGAGACGCCGGTCGTGCGCAGTTCCGAAACTATGTTGAGGATGTCCATGACGATCCTGGGCGCCAGGCCAAGGCTCGGCTCGTCGAGCAGCAGCAGGCGCGGCCGGCTCATCAGCGCGCGGGCAAGCGCCAGCATCTGCCGCTCGCCGCCGGACAGCGTGCCGGCCAGCTGCTTGCGGCGTTCGGCCAGGCGCGGGAAGCGCGTATAGACCTGTTCGCGCGTCTCGGCGCGTTCCGAAGCTGAGCGCAGGAAGCCGCCAAGCTCGATATTGTCTTCGACCGACATGGAGGCGAACAGTTCGCGCTTTTCGGGCACGAGGCAGAGGCCTCCGGCAACGCGGCCTTCGACCGATCGCGGCACCGGCGCGCCATCGTAAACGATCGCGCCGGAGGAAGGTACGATGCCCATGATCGCGTTGAGCAGCGTTGATTTGCCGGCACCGTTTGCGCCGATCACGGTAACGATGCTGCCGGGTTTCATGGCGAGCGATATGCCGTGCAGCACCTCGGCGCGGCCGTAGGAGACGTGGATGTCCGAAAGTTCGAGCAGGTTCTCGCTCATGCGACACCTCCAAGATAGGCGGCGACGACGGCCGGATGTTTGCGTACGTCCGCGGGTTTGCCTTCGGCGATCAGCGTGCCGAAATCGAGCACCACGAGATGATCGACGAGACCCATGACGAAGCCCATGTCGTGTTCGACCAGCAGCACGCTGACGCCCTCTTCACGCAGCTTCTTCAAGAGGTTGGCAAGCTCCTGCTTTTCGCCGTGGCGCAGGCCCGCCGCCGGTTCGTCGAGCAGCAGCACGGTCGGATCGGCCGACAAGGCGCGAGCGATTTCGAGGATGCGGATCTGGCCGAGCGCCAGATCGCCCGCCGGCCGGTCGCGATAGGCGCCGAGCCCGACGCGTTCGAGCGATAGGCGGCTTCGGCCAGCAGCGTCGCCTCCTGCCTCCGCTCCAGCCGCAGGAAACTTCTGAAGACGCCGGCCGAGCCGCGCAGATGCGCGCCGAGCGCGACGTTTTCCAGCACCGACATGTCGGGCAGGATCTTTGCGTGCTGGAAGGTGCGGGCGATGCCGTGTTTGGCGACTTCGCGCGGGCTGTCGCCGGTCATCGGCTGGCCTTCGTAGAAAACCGACCCGCTGGTCAGCGAAGCGATGCCGGTGATGAGGTTGAAGGTCGTGCTTTTGCCGGCGCCGTTCGGGCCGATCAGCCCGACGACCTGGCCGGCGCGCACTTCGAAACTGACATCGTTGACCGCGACCAACCCACCGAAGGCTTTTCTCGCCTTTTCCACCTTGATGAGCGACGAGCCGGCCGGCGCGAGCGTGCGTTTGGCAAGTTTGTCGTCGGACGTCGGGAGAGGCCGCGCGGTCCGCTTCGGCAGGAGTTTCAACACGAAAGGCCAGAGGCCGTCACGGGCGAGCTGCAGGGTGACCACCAGCAGGATGCCGAACACCACCATTTCGAAATTGGCTGTCGTGCCGACCAGATCCGGCAGGAAACGCTGCAGCACGTCCTTCAGGATCAGCACGATGCTGGCGCCGAAGATCGCTCCCCAGACATGGCCGGAACCGCCGACAACGGCCATCAGCAGATATTCGATGCCCATGCTGAGGCCGAAAGGTGTCGGGTTCACCGAGCGCTGCATATGGGCGTAGAGCCAGCCGGACAGTGCCGCGACGACGCCGGCAAAGACGAAGACGGTGAGCTTGGCGCGAACGGTATTGACGCCGAAGGCTTCCGCCGCCTGCCCGCCGCCGCGCAGCGCCGTATGCCGCGGCCGATCCGCGAGTCGAGCAGGTTTTTCGCGCCGATCGCGACCGCGATGACGAAGAACCAGATGAGGTAATAGATCGACCCGTCGCTCAGGAAACGATAGCCGGCGACTTCAACCGGCGGAATGCCGGAGATGCCATCATAGCGGCCGAGAAGGTCGATCTTGCCGAACAGATAATAAAGCGCCAGGCCCCAGGCGATGGTGCCGAGCGGCAGGAAATGGCCGGAAAGGCGCACGGTGATCAGACCGAGCGGCAGGGCGGTTGCCGCGCCGACGATCAGCGACAGCGGCAGGGTCAGCCACGGCGACATGCCGTAATTGGTTGACAGCACGGCGGTCGTATAGGCGCCGAAGCCGCAGAATGCAGCCTGGCCGAACGAGGTGAGTCCACCGACGCCGGTCAGCAGAACGAGGCCGATCGTCACCAGCGAGGCGAGGCCGATATTGTTGAGGATGGTCAGCCAGAAGGGCGGCACCGGCAGGAGAGGAATGACCGCCATGAAAACGATGCCGGCGAGGCCGGGAAGCAAACGTTCGATCTTCATCGCCTCACTCCTCCTCATGGAAACCGCTGCTCAGCGAGAGCCAGATCAGCACGGGAATGATGAGCCCGAAGACGATGACCTCCTTGTAGCTGCTGGCGAAGAAGGAAGAGAAGGATTCGACCAGGCCGACGCCGATCGCGGCGATCGCGGTGATCGGGAAGCTCGCAAGCCCGCCGATGATCGCCGCTACGAAGCCCTTGAGGCCGATCAGGAAGCCAGTGTCGTAATAGATCGTGGTGATTGGGCCGATCAGCACGCCGGAAACGGCGCCGATCGCGGCAGCCAGCGTGAAGGCGGTGACGCCGGTCAGGTGCGTACGCACGCCGACCAGCCGGGCGCCGAGCCGATTGACGGCGGTGGCGCGCAGCGCCTTGCCGAGCAGCGTCCGCTCGAAGAACAGGTAAAGGCCTATGATGATCGCGATCGTCGCGCCGTAGATGCAGAGGCTCTGGGCGCTCACCATCAGCGAACCGATGTTGAAGTTGTCATCGGCGAGCGGTTCGGCGCGCAGGCCCTCGGCACCGAAGAAGACCAGACCGAGCCCCATCATGGCGAGATGCACGCCAACCGAAGCGATCAACAGGACGAGCACGGAGGCGTCGGCGAGAGGCCGGTAGGCGATACGGTAGATATAGGCTCCCATGGGCGTGATGATCAGGATGGTGAGCAGCGCCTTGACGATGGATGGCAGGCCGAGCGGCGCAACCACGACCGTAATGCTGTAGACGACGCCGGGGAGCACCAGATTGAGGGCGAGGCTGCGCAGAAACGTGCGGGCATCGGTGCCGCGGCGCATGCTCCAGAGATCGAACAGGAAGGCAATCACGCCGAAACAGACGAGGAGCGAGATGGTGGCAGGGATCTTGCCGCCGTCGAGAAGAGCCAGCGTCAGTGCGCCATAGGCGACGAATTCGCCCTGGGGAATGAAGATCACCCGGGTAACCGAGAAGAGCAGGACCAGCGCCAGGCCGAGGAGCGCATAGATTGCGCCATTGGTGACGCCGTCCTGGATCAGGAAGGTCGCAATCATCGCGTCCAAATGAAATTCCTCCGATTGCGAAATATGCCGGGAAGCTCCGCCGGGTTATGTTCTCTTGATGGCCTGACTTCATATTCGACGTCATCCTCGACCTTGTGCCGAGGATCTAACCACGTTGGATGTGGATAGATGCTCGGGACAAGCCCGAGCATGACGACGGAGTGTTTGGCCACTCGGCATATAGTCCTGGCCCGGCGCGAACGCCGGGCCTCGTTCATTGCCGGCTTACTTGGTGATTTCGAACTTGCCGTTCTTGGCGGTGAACAGCACGACGGCGCGGTCGTCGAGGCCGAGGTGATCGTCGGCCTTGAAGTTGAAGACGCCCTGGCTTGCCGGGAACGGACCGCCGGTTTCGATCGCATCACGCAGAGCGGCACGGAATTCCGGCGTGCCGGGCTTTGCCTTCTTCAGCGCGATCGGGATCGCCTTCTTGAGGATTGCCATGGCGTCGTTGATATGCGGGCCGAACTGGGTGCGGGTGCCCGGGCCGAACTTCTTTTCATAGGCCGTGACATAGGCCATGCCTTCCGGCTTGGTTTCCGCGGTATCCGGCAGGGATTCCGGGGCCATGGCCGGGCCGGAGGCGAAGATCGTGTTGTCGGCAGCCTTGCCGGCGATGCGCAGGAAGTCGAAGGTCACGGCGCCATGGGTCTGGTAGATCTTGCCGGTAAAGCCGCGTTCGCGAAGGCCGATCTGCGGCAGTGCTGCGCCGGTGCCGGAGGCGCCGACGAAGACGGCATCGGGACGTGCTGCGACGACTTTCAGCACCTGGCCGGAGACGGAGGTGTCGGGACGGGCATAACGCTCGTCGGCGACCACCTTCAGGCCGTACTGTTCGCCGATCGCCTTGAACTGGCCCATCCACAGGTCGCCATAGCTGTCGGAGAAGCCGATATAGCCAACCGTCTTGACGCCGTCGGCCTTCATCTTTGCAAACAGGTTCCTGGCGATCAGGCCGGCATCCTGCGGCATGATGAAGGTCCACTTGCCCTTGGAAATGTTCGGCGGAACCGGCGAGCAGCCGAGATGCGGCGTGCTGCTTTCAGCCGCAACACCCGCCACGGCGATCGAAGCAGGGGTCAATGCCGAGCCGACCATCACATCGACCTTGTCGTCGTTGACGAAGCGGCGGGCATTGGTGGTGGCGATGGACGGGTCGCCGGCATCGTCGAGAACGATGACCTTCAGCTTTTCGCCGCCCACTTCGGTCGGCCACAACTCGACGGAATTCTTGAGCGGGATGCCCAGCGCCGCACCCGGTCCGGTGGACGATATGGTCACGCCGATCGTGATGTCGGCCAGCGCAGAACTTGCAAATAGAGTAAAGGACAGGGCGGCAACGGGCGCCATCCCAGCAAAAACCGGTTCTTCATAGAATCCTCCCAGGACAAAAGCGGGCGATCTCCTCCCGCCCTGCCATTTGTTTACATGGAGATTGTTTCTTTGTAAACAATTCAGATATTGGTTATGGAAAGCTTGTGAAGGCTGCCCCTTGAATGCGTGCGAGCGCCGAAGGCTTTACCCGAAGTCGCGCCCCAGCAACCGTGTGAAGCCGGCTTTGCCGTTCAATTCGACGATATCGCGAGCCAACTTGGCGCGACGTTCGATCAGTTCGAGCATCTCCATGAATGCCTCGGTCTTTTCGGGCGGCAGATCGCCGAACATATGTTTTTCAAGGGCGTCGATGCCGACCGCCATCTTTTCGAAGACGGCCGTTCCTTGGGCCGTCAGCTCGATCTGGGCCCACCGTGCATCCCGTGCGTCGGCACGGCGGTCGATCAGGCCGCGATCGACGAGTTCACGGATCGCGCGCGACACCATCGCCTTGTCGATGGTCGTCAGCTTGCCGATTTCCATCGGCGAAATCGATTTGTAGCTACCGATCGCGGACATGACTCGCCAGATATTCAGCTTGAAACCATTGGCCTCGCAGAGCAGGCTGACCAGCTTGACCATTTCCGAATTGCCGCGCGCCAGCCGGTAAGGCACGACCTTGGAGAGCTTTCGGGGAGGCGGGCCTTTCTTCTGTCATCCGATCAGGTCACCAGCGCCCGCTGTTTATATTCGGCGGTGTCCCACAGGCGATTGGTCATGATGTCTTCGAGGATATCCACCGCGCCTAAAACTTCGCGCTCGCCGATATAGAGCGGCGTGAAGCCGAAGCGAATTGCGTTCGGGGCGCGGAAGTCGCCAATCACGCCACGCGCGATCAGGGCCTGCATGATCGCGTAACCTTCCTCGTGAAGGAAGGAGATCTGGCTGCCGCGCTTCGTCCCGTCGCGCGGTGAGGCGAGTTTCAGCATCGGGCAACGCTTTTCCACTTCCGCGACGAACAGATCGCAGAGTTTTATCGACTGCCGCCGCAGGTCCGCCATGTCCACGCCGTCCCAGGCGTCGAGGGCGGCGTCGAGCGCCGCAAGTCCGATGATTGGCGGCGTGCCGACCCGCATGCGGTCGATGCCGCTGCCCGGCCGATAACCGAGATCGAAGGCGAAGGGCTGTTCGTGCCCCAGCCAGCCGGACAGCGCCGGCCGAACCTTGTCCGCATGGCGTGGTGCGACATAGATGAAGGCCGGGGCGCCGGGGCCTCCGTTCAGGTATTTGTAGGTGCAGCCGACCGCGAAATCCGCGTCCGTACCGGCAAGATCGATCGGCAGGGCACCGGCCGTATGGGCAAGATCCCAAACGGTGATCGCGCCGGCGGCATGCGCCTTTTCGGTCAGCGCCCGCATGTCGTGCAGCCGGCCGGTGCGATAGTCGGCCTCGGTCAGCATGACGACGGCGACCGTTTCGTCGATCGCGGCCTCGATTTCTTCCGGCTCGACGATCTTCAGCTCATGGCCCTTGCCGAGCGAGCCGATCAGGCCTTGAGCCATATAGAGGTCGGAGGGGAAGTTGCCGCTGTCCGACAGCACGACCTTGCGTTCCGGTACCAGGTCCAGCGCGGAAGCGAGCGCCTGGTAGACCTTGATCGACAGCGTGTCGCCCATGACGACGGTGCCTTCGGCCGCGCCGATCAGTCTGCCGACCCGGTCGCCGATCCGGCGCGGCATCATCATCCAGCCGGCCTTGTTCCAGCCCTTGATCAGCAACTCGCCCCATTCGTCGGTCATCAGCCTGGCGACACGTTCCTTGGCCGCGAGCGGCAGCGGTCCGAGCGAGTTGCCGTCGAGATAGATCACGCCTTCCGGCAGATAGAAGAGCGAGCGGGTCTTTTCGAAATCCGTCACCGGAACACCTTGCTGTTCGAAACCAGAAGTTTGAGGGGAGCTTGGCTCCGAAGCAACGCAGACTAGAAGCTCGCGAGGGACGCGCAAGGCGGATTTGTCGGCCCATGCGATTATTTTGGAAGCGATATCGGGTGTTGCAGGCGGTGAATCACCGCCTGTCGTCCATCCCGGTTTTCATTCTTCCGGTCAGCCGCGTGCAATCGCATGGAAAAACGCGCCGCTGATCAGGCCGCGCCGACCGCCTGTCGGACCGATCAGCTTGCCACCACCATCGGCGATCGTCGCGAAAGCGGCGTCGGTGCCCGGCGAAACCACGCTGGCATAGTGGAATTCATGGCCGCGGATCATATCGCCCTTTCGGCCAAGTGGTCCTTCTTCCGAGAGTTCCGCCTGGCGGTAACCGAGGTTCATCTTGCGCTTGGCGAAACTGGTGCGATGGGAGAGCAGTCCGGTCATGACATGGGTGACGCCATCGGCATCCTCCAGCGTTTCGCCCAGCACCATGTAGCCGCCGCACTCGCCGTGAACGGGTTTCGTTTCGGCGAATCGGGTGAGGCCGGACTTGAAGTTTTCGGCCGCCCCCAGTCGTCCCGCGTGCAGTTCGGGGTACCCGCCCGGCAACCAGCAGACGTCGCAATCGGCTCGCGGTGCCTCGTCGGCCAAGGGCGAGAAGGGAACGATCTCCGCGCCGGCGGAGCGCCATTCGCGCATCAGATGCGGGTAGAGAAAGGTGAAGGCGGCGTCGCGCGCTAAAGCGATGCGCTGGCCCGGCGGGTGCAGCGATTTTTCCGTCGAACCGCCGGGAATATTGAAGGGCTTTGCGGCGGCATAGATCGCATCGAGATCGAGCGAGGTTTCCATGGCGTCGGCCAGCCGCTCGATATGCGCGTCCATCTCCGGATGCTCGCTTGCCTGAACAAGGCCGAGATGGCGTTCGGGCAGAACCAGCGAGGGATCGCGCAGGACCGTGCCGACGACGGGAATCCCTGCCGCCTGGATGGCATCGCCGCAAAGCTTCCTGTGGCGCTCGCTGCCGGCACGATTGAGGACGCAGGCGGCGATCTTCACCGTCGGATCATAATGGGCAAAACCGTAGGCGATCGCGCCGGCCGTCTGGGACTGGCCGGAGACATCCAGCACCAGCAGCACGGGCAGGCGGAACAGCCGGGCAAGGTCGGAGGCGGCGCCGGAGCGGTTCTCTTCGCTGACGATGCCGTCGAACAGGCCCATGGCGCTTTCGATCAGAAGCAGTTCGGCATCTTCCGCCTGGCCGCGCGCGAGATGTCGCAGCAGATCCGGTGCCATCGCCCAGCTGTCGAGGTTGAGGCCCGGCAGATGCGTCGCGGCCTCATGGAAACCGGGATCGATATAGTCCGGCCCGGTCTTGATGCCGCGCACCTTGACGCCGCGGCGGGCAAAGGCGCGCAAGAGGCCGATCGTGACGCTGGTCTTGCCGGAGCCGGAGCGCGGCGCACCGATGATGAGCGCGCGGGCGGTCATGGCTTGCCACCTGTCAGCACGGCCTGCATCGAAACGATCCGGCCGATGACGATCAGAGCGGGCGCGGCGAATTTCTGTCGCTCGACTTCCGCCTCGACGGTCGCCAGCGTTGCGGTCAGCGAACGTTCGTCCGGCGTGGTTGCCGACATCAGCACTGCGACCGGCGTTTCCGGCGACAGCCCGCCTTCGATCAGCAGCCTGGCGATCGTGCCGATCGTGCTGACACCCATGTAGACGACGATCGGTTCGCCGGTTTTCGCCAGCGCTTTCCAGTCCAGGTCGCCGGGGCTGCCGGCCGCATGGCCGGTCGCAAGCGTAATCGCGCGGCTGATCCCCCGCATCGTTGCGGGAATATTGGCCGAGGCGAGAGCTGCCAGCGCCGAGGTCATGCCTGGCAGGACGCGGAACGGGATGTTCTCGCGGACAAGTGCTTCGGCCTCCTCGCCGCCACGTCCGAATACGAAGGGATCGCCGCCTTTCAGCCGCAGCACCCGCCTGCCCTTGCGGGCGAGTTCGATCAGCAGGCCTGTAATGTCATCCTGGGCGACGGAGGGTTTTCCGCCGCGCTTTCCGACGAAGATCAGTTCGGCGGTCGTCGCGAGCGAAAGCACGCCGTCGGAGACCAGCGCATCATGGACGATCACGTCCGCCCGGCCGATCGCATCGGCGACTTCGAGCGTCAGATAACGCGGATGACCGGGGCCAGCGCCGGCAAGCCAGACATGGCCGGGCTCGAAGACGGGTGCTGCGACGATGGTTGAGATGCTTTCATTCATATGCGGACCTTTGACCGGTGACGCTCGGTCCCGGTCGGGCTATAGAAACGGCCATGGAAACGGATGGCAAGAACCTGCGTCGTGGCTGGACCACGGGAACCTGTGCGGCGGCGGCCAGCAAGGCTGCCTGCCTGGCCCTCGTTTCCGGAAAATTCCCCGATATGGTCGAGGTAACCTTGCCCGGCGGGCAGACGCCATCCTTCGCGCTCGCCGTCGAAGAAAGTGGCGATGGGTTTGCGAGAGCCGGGATCGTCAAGGATGCCGGCGACGACCCCGACGCGACCCACGGCGCGTTGATCAAGAGCACCGTTCGGCGCGGTGCGGCCGGCAGCGGCATCACCTACAAGGCCGGCAAGGGTGTGGGAACGGTCACCCGTCCCGGCCTGCCCCTGCCCGTCGGCGAACCGGCCATCAATCCGGTGCCGCGCAAGATGATCGCCCAGGCGATCGCAGAGGTCGCCGGCGATGAGGTCGATTTCGAGGTCGAGATTTCCGTCGCGGATGGCGAAAAAATCGCCGAGAAGACGCTGAACGGCCGGCTCGGCATTCTCGGCGGGA
This sequence comes from Neorhizobium sp. EC2-8, assembly GCA_045291535.1. Classification (GTDB taxonomy): domain Bacteria; phylum Pseudomonadota; class Alphaproteobacteria; order Rhizobiales; family Rhizobiaceae; genus Neorhizobium. The sequence goes on from CP147996.1 coordinate 3,263,353, forward strand.
TTTCCATCCTGGGAACGACCGGGATCGTCATTCCCTTTTCCTGCTCGGCCTGGATCCATTCCATCTGGCGCGGCATCGACGTGGCGCGCGCTGCCGGGCTCGATCATGTGGCGGGCGCCACCGGCAACACGTCCGAAAAGGCGGTGCAGGCGCATCATGGATTGCACGAGATCGCGCTGATCGACATGGGCGATTTCGTCGGCGGCATGCTGAAATATCTGCGCGACCATCCGGTGCCGAAGGTCACGATCGCCGGCGGCGTCGCCAAGATGACCAAGCTCGCCCAGGGCATGCTCGACGTGCATTCCAAGCGCGGACTGGCCGATCTCGAGGCCCTGGCGAAACTGGCCGGGAAGCCGGGGCGGGCGATGAGCTTGCGGCGCAGATTGCCGCAGCCAACACCGTGTCCCATGCCTTCGCGCTTGCCGGCGAAAACGGCCTGGCCTTGGGCGACCGGATTGCCGCGCTTGCCTGGAAGACCGCCGCCAAGGCGCTCCGGCAACCTGGGATCGCGCTGGAAATCCTGGTCTTTGATCGCGAGGGCCGGCTGGTCGGCCGGACCGGATTTACGCCGTCCGATCATTCGGAATCCTTGAGGCCGGTCTGAGGCCAGCCCGGCCGGAAACGGCGCACGTAATCGGCATTGTAGAGCTGGCTTTCGACGAAATCCGCAGTGCCCAGGCCCTTGCCGATGAAGATCAGCGCCGTGCGTTCGGCCGGCTCGGCTGCGAGTTTGGCCTCGATATCGGAAAGCGTGCCGCGGATGATCCGTTCTTCCGGCCAGGAGGCGCGCACCACGATCGCGACCGGGCAATCCGCGCCATAAAACGGCGTCAGTTCTGCGACGATACGGTCCAGCGCATGGATGGCGAGGTGGATCGCCAGCGTCGCACCGGTCGCGCCGAACGCGGCGAGCGTCTCGCCTTCGGGCATTTTCGAAGCGCGGCCGGAAACGCGGGTGAGCACCAGGCTCTGCGCCACTTCCGGAATGGTGAGCTCTCGTCTTAAGGCCGCAGCGGCGGCCGCGAAGGAGGGTACACCGGGTGTGAGCGTGTAGTCGATGCCATGCTTTTCCAGCCGGCGGATCTGTTCGGCGACGGCACTCCAGACGGAAAGATCGCCGGAATGCAGGCGCGCGACATCCTTGCCCGCCTGATGCGCCGCGACATATTCCGCTTCGATGTCGTCCAGCGACAGCGACCCGGTATCGACGATCCGCGCATCGTGCGGGCAATAGTCGAGCAATTCCTTCGACATGATCGAGCCGGCATAAAGGCAGATGGGCGAACGGGCGATAATATCGCGGCCGCGCACGGTGATGAGGTCGGCGGCGCCCGGTCCGGCGCCGATGAAATGCACGGTCATCTATGGTCCCTCGAGCGTGCCAGCGCGCAGGTGGCGCCATCGGCCACCAGCCGCGCGACAATCAGTTCCGAAGCCTCGCCGGCGGCGGCCAGTGCTGCTGCTTCGGAAAGGCTTGGCGTGGCGGTCTGCGCAAGACTGTGTTTCGAAACGGTTCTGGTGCGGGCTTCGGCCCGCTTCAGCGCCGCCTCGTCGAGAATGTGCAAGGGCAGGCCCAGCCGCTCCGCAAGCTCGATCATTCCCGGCTCATGCCGCTTGATCTCGCCGGTCGCCAGAGCGGACACGGATTCACGTGAAATATTCGCTTCGGCACAGGCGGCGGCCAGCGCGGAAAGCAGCGCTTCCGCCGATGTGCCCTTTCGACAGCCGAGACCCGCGGCAATCATGGTTTCACTCCGGGTTTCGTCCAGCTCCATTGGGTAACCGGCATGGCCGGCTTCCAGCCCGACATGTTGCCGATCGGGGCTGCGCGCGAAACCTCCATGCGGATCAGGCTCGCCGCCGAGTTTCGCATGCGCTGCCAGAAGGACCGCCTCCATTTCGAGCGTCACGGCATTGGCGACCATCCGCCCGCCTGGCTTCAGCGCATCCAGGGCCGTGTCGAAAACGCCGGGCTCGCTGCCGCCGCCGCCGATGAAGATCGCATCCGGCGGCGGCAGGCCGGTCAGAGCCGCCGGTGCTTCACCTTCGACGATGCGCAGGCCGGGCACGCCGAACGCCGAGGCATTCCGCCCGATCCGTGCTGCCCGATTGGGGTTGGCTTCGATCGCAATGGCTTTCAGGGAAGGATCGGCCAGCATCCATTCGATGCCGATCGAACCCGATCCGGCGCCGATATCCCACAGCAGTTCGCCGCGGTGCGGAGCCAGTGCCGAAAGTGTCAGCGCCCGGATTTCACGCTTGGTGATCTGCCCGTCATGTTCGAACAGCGTATCGTCCAGCCCGACAGCGCGCGGAAGGATAAAGGCTCCGGCTTCAGCCTTTACGTCGATGGCGACGACATTCAGCACATCGATATCGGGTAGCGCGAACTCATCTGCCTGCTGTGAACGGATACGTTCCGCCGCACCACCTAGAGATTCCAGGACAGTTATCCGAGAAGGCCCGAAGCCAGTGCGGGACAAAAGCTCCGCCAGCGCCGCCGGCCCGTTCTCATCGGATGTCAGCGCGATGATCCGCCGACCCGGGTGAAGCGACGGGCGAATGAGATCGAGCGGCCGACCATGCAATGACACCGTTTCGATGTCCTGCAGCGGCCAGCCAAGCCGTGAGGCGGCCAGCGAAAAGGCCGAGGGGGCAGGATAGGCGGTATATTCTTCAGGCGCGACATGGCGGGACAGTGTGACGCCGACGCCGAAAAAGAAGGGGTCGCCGGAGGCCAGCACGCAGACTTTCTGGCCGCGCAGCGCCACGACATCGCGCATCGTCGCGTCAAACGGTGTCGGCCACGGCCGGGCCTCGCCGTTGATCAGGGTGGCTGCCAGTTCCAGATGCCGCCTGCCGCCGAAGACTACGGAGGCCGAAGCAATTGCCGCGCGCGCATTGTCGCCGAGGCCCGCAACCCCGTCCTCGCCGATGCCGACGATGGACAGCCAGCGGCTTTGGTTTAAAGGTTGCTGCGCTGATTCAGGAGGCATCTTGCAACGCTCCATCCTCATTCTCGGCGGCACGGCGGAAGCCCGCGCTCTCGCCGGAAAGCTCGCCGGCGATCCACGGTTTACCGTCGAGCTGTCGCTTGCCGGCCGCACCCGCGCGCCGGCCGAGCAGCCCGTGCCCGTGCGTATCGGCGGTTTCGGCGGTGCCGAAGGGCTTGCCGCTTACCTCCGGCAAAAGACATCTCGATCCTGATCGACGCGACGCATCCCTATGCGGCGCAGATTTCCCGCAATGCTGCCAAAGCAGCCGAAATGTCCGGTATTCCGCTGGTCGCCCTGCGGCGCTCGCCCTGGCTGCGGCAGCCCGGTGATCGCTGGATCGAGGTCGGGAGCGTTGCCGATGCGGTCGATACCTTGGGGGCAGTCCCGCGAAAAGCTTTTCTGACGCTTGGCCGGCAGGAGCTCCTGCCCTTCGAAGCCGCGCCGCAGCACGATTATCTGGTTCGCAGCGTCGATCCGGTCGAACCGCCGCTTGCCGTCCCAAACGCGGTTTATCTGACCGCGCGCGGCCCGTTTGGACAGGCGGATGAGGCCCGGCTCCTGCAGGACCACGGCATCGAGGTCATCGTCGCCAAGAACAGTGGCGGACTGGCGAGCTACGGCAAGATCGCTGCCGCCCGCGATCTCGGCATCGAGGTTATCCTGATCCGTCGCCCGGACCTGCCGGAGGTGCCGTCCGTCGAAACCGTCGAGGATATGCTCGCCTGGCTCGATCATGCGCCGGTGCCTTTGAAATAACGCGGAGAATAAACGATCGGCCGCTGGTTCTCCCGCTCGATCAGCCGGGTCTCCGCCGTGCCGACGATCACGCAGGTCGCCATATCGGCCATATCGCTTGCGGCCTCGGCGAGCGGCACGACGCGGATAACTTCATCCGGCCGGCCGGCCGCACGGCCGAAGATGACCGGCACGCTGCCCGGCAGATGGGCGCGCAGAATATCGAATGCCTCGCCGAGCCTGGTGCGGACGCGCCTTGCTGACGGGATTGTAGAAAGCCATCACGAAACCGGCCGTCGCCGCCGCGACCAAGCGCTTTTCGATGACGTCCCAAGGCTTCAGATTGTTCGACAGCGAGATAGCGCAGAAATCATGGCCAAGGGCGCGCCGGCCCTGGCCGCCACGGCCAGCATGGCGGTGATGCCCGGAACGACCGAAAAATCGATCTCGCGCCATTCCGCCGGGCCTTCGTCGATCGCCTCGCAGACTGCGGCCGCCATGGCGAACACGCCCGGGTCACCGCCCGAGACGACACAGACCTTGCCGCCGCTTGCCGCCATTTCCAGCGCGGCGCGGGCGCGAGCCAGTTCCTCGCGATTGTCCGAGGCGTGGCGGCGCTGGTCGGGCCGCAGGTTCAGCCGGTCGATATACGGAAAATAGCCGAAAAATCCTCGGCAGCGGCAACCGCTGCCATCGCCTCCGGCGTCATCTGGTCCGGATTGCCGGGGCCGAGGCCGACGACCGAGATCGAGCCACTCATGGCCGGGCCTTCCAGCCGGGCACGAGGACGATCGAAAAATAGGGAGCGGGGCTCTCGTCGCGTTCTTCCAGCCGCTGCGCCATGCCATTTGCCATGGTGCCACGCTCCACATAAAGCGCGCCGGACAGCTTGCCGACCGAGGCCAGCGCCCGCCGGATCTTCGGCAGGTTGCGGCCGACCTTCATGATCACCGCGCCGTCGGTATTCCCGAGCCGTTCGGCGAGCTTTTCTTCGGACAGCGTGCCCGGCAGCACGCTCAAGATGTCGTCGCCCTGCACCAGCGGCATTCCGGTCATCGACCAGCAGCCGGACATGGCGGTGACGCCGGCGACGACGTCCGCCTGGTAGCGGTCGGCCAGCCGCACATGCAGGTGCATGTAGGATCCGTAGAACAGCGGATCGCCTTCGCTGAGCACCGCGACATGTCTGCCCGCATCGAGATGCATGGCGATCGTTTCCGCGGATCGATCGAAGAAGTCGGCGATCGGCCCCCGATAATCGGCTTCGTCCTTATGGGTCTCGACCGTCACCGGATAGACCAGCGGCAGTTCGAGCGTGCCCGGCCGGATATGTGCCTCGACAATGGCGCGTCCGTTGCCGCTCGAGCCTTTCTTGCAGAAAAAGGCGATCACATCCGCCTCGCTGATGGCGCGTACCGCCTTCAGCGTCAGCAGTTCCGGGTCGCCGGGGCCGGTGCCGACGCCGGTGAGCTTGCCCTTGATCAGTGCGGCGTTCACAGTCCGGCCCTCGCGAGCGCGTTGACGCAGGCCGCCGTCATCGCCGAGCCGCCCATGCGGCCGCGCACGATCGCATAGGGAATGCCGAGCGTCGCCTCCATCAGCGCTTCCTTGGATTCCGCCGCACCGACGAAACCGACCGGCATGCCGATGATCGCGGCGGGGCGGGGCGCGCCGGCATCCAGCATTTCGAGCAGGCGAAACAGTGCGGTCGGGGCATTGCCTATCGCCACGACCGCGCCTTCGAGATCGTCCCAGAGGTCGAGTGCCGCCGCCGAGCGGGTGTTGCCGAGCGTCTTTGCAAGCTCGATCGTCCGGCTGTCGCGCAGCGTGCAGATGACCTGATTATGGGCCGGCAGGCGGGCGCGGGTGATGCCGTGGGCCACCATTTCAGCATCGCAATAGATCGGCTTGCCGGCATGCAGCGCGCCGCGCGCTTGCGCGACGAAATCCCTGGAAAACCGGAAATGCTCAGCCGCCTCGACCAGCCCGCAGGCATGGATCATGCGCACCGCGATGTCGGCCTGTTCCGACGAGAAGGAGGAGAGATCTGCTTCCTCGCGGATGATGGCGAAGGACTTTTCGTAGATTGCGTCGCCTTCGCGGATGTAATCGTAACTGTTCATGGTCTTCCTGACATAACGGCCGCAGCGAGCCGGCGCGATCCCAGGCGGGCGAGGCAGGCTGCGGAATTTTCACCCGCCAGCCTTTCGTTTCGAACGAGATCGGCGATGCGGCGAAGGGAGTTGTTGGTATCGGCAAAAGCAATCGAGGCAAAGGGCTCGTCGGCCGCTTTTCCTTGCGTGATCAGCGAAAGGCCGGCGGTGCTTCCGCAAAGAGCGAGCGCGGAGGGTTCGGGATGGGCGCAGCCTTTGGGGCAGCCGGTCACGTGCAGCTTGAACGAACCGTCCAGCAGGTCACCGCAATCCTTTGCCGTTTTGGCGGCAAGATCGTGGGTGGCGATGGCTGCGGAATTGCAGGCGGGGCTTCCAGGGCAGGCAGCGATAGCCGAGCGCGGGTCGCTCGGTGAGGTGACGAAGCCATTGCTGTCGGCAAAGGCGGCGAGCGCCTCGCAGGCGGCCTGATCGGCAAAAAACAGGAGCGAGTGGTCGAAGGCCGGTTTGAGGGTTCTGATCCCGAGCCGTCCGGCCTCGTTGCAAAGGAGGATCAGATCCTCGGCGCTTGCCTGCCCGAAAGCCGGGCCAATGCCTGACGCGAAAAGGTCGCCGGAAAGGTGGAAGGTGCCGAAAGGCGAGGTCGGCCCGCCGGCTGGCTGGTTCCCGGACAGTCCCGCCGCGAGATCGCGGCCTCTTGCCCTGGTCCCCATGGCCGCAAGCCTGCGAAGCAGTTCGAGCGTCGTCGAGATCGCATCTGTTTCACGTAAAACATTGAAGATACGGCCGGTTGCTTCGGTGCCGCCCAAAAGCAATGTCCAGCCTGTGTCTTCATCGGTGGAAATAGCGACGAGCCGGATATCGGCGAGAAGATCAGAAAGTCTGAGCTGTCCGCCACCATCGACCACGACCGACATCTTTGGAGCGAGGCCTGCAATCTCGCGTGCGCCCTGGCGGATCGCCTCGGCTATCGGCCGCGGGTCGGCGATCTCGGTCTCGTCGATCCCGGCCAGGGGCGGGGTTTCGACCGCGACGCCATCGCGAAGCGGCAGGTTCAGGGCGCGGACCGCAGCGTCGAGAAGAGGTGCCGAGGTCTCGCTCAGCCCACGGATCTGCAGGTTGCCGCGGGCGGATATGTCGAGAATGCCGTTGCCATGACGCCGTGCCAGGTGGCAAAGTTCGGCCAGTTGTGCCGGGGTGATCGCCTCGATCAGCGCGACGCGGGCCAGAAGTCCGTCGCCGGTCATCATCGGGGCGGACAGGGCGGGGCAGGCGCCGCGACGCATGTCCAGGGTGGTTCGGTCGAGGGAGAGCGCCGTCATGCTACTTTCTCCCGGATGAGCATTTCGAGTTCGGCATCGACCGCGTTGCGGCGGGGATGCCAGAGGCCGCGACGCAGCGCAGAGCGGAACCGCTCGGCCATGAAACGAGCGCCTTCGGGGTTCTGGCTCAGCAGGAAGTCGCGGACCTCGTCGTCGCCAAGATAGGCGTCATACGTCGCTTCGATCAGCGATTGCGGGATGGCATGGGTGGTCTCGGCAAAGCCGATCAGCCGATCGACCGTCTCCACCAGTTCGGCGGCGCCACGCGGGCCGTGGCGCATCTGGCCGGCGATGAAGCGCGGGTTGACGGCGCGGGCGCGCACCACGCGGGTCACCGCCTCCGAAATCGAGCGGGCGTGGGGTTTCTGCGGATCGGTCGTGTCGAGCGCAATCACATCCGCCTTGCCGCCGAGTGCCGCGACGGCTGCCGAAAAACCGCCGATGAAGGCGACATCGGCCGAGCCGTCCAGGAGATCGCGGCCGGGATCGTCGCCGGTATGGACGAGAAGATCGGCAGTACCGATGCGGTGTGCGAATTCGCCGGGGGCGTGATTGGCGTCGCCTTCCGCGCCGCCGAAGGCATGGCTGGTGGCGTCGAGATAGAGGCGGCCCAGTTCCTCACGCTCGCCCCAGGTCCCCTCGGCCAGCTTTTCCTCGATGCCGGAGCCATAGGTGCCCGGTGCGGAGCCGAAGATGCGCGGAGGTACGTGTCCGAGCCTGCCGGCTTCCTCAGCAAGCGGATTGTCGCCCGGCGCTTCCTCGCGGGCAGCGATGGCGCGCATCGCAGCGTCGAGCAAGGCGATGAGAGCGGGGAACATGTCGCGGAACAGGCCGGAAATACGCAGTGTCACATCGACACGCGGGCGGCCGAGCGCTGCCGGCGGCAGGACTTCGATGCCGGTGATCCGGCCGGTCGCCGCATCCTGCACCGGTCTCGCCCCCATCAGCGCCAGAATCTGGGCGACTTCCTCGCCGCCACTGCGCAGGAAGCGCTGCCCCAGAGATCGAACACGAGGTTTTTGGCCAGTCGCCATGATCTTGCAGGTAGCGCCGCAGGATTTCGTCGGCGCCGCGTTTGCCGGCTCGAAGGCGGTCGGCGTCGGCAGCGTACGAGGATCGCTGGCAAAGAGATTGCGGCCCGTCGGCATCACGTCGCGGCGGCCGCGCGCAGGGCTCCGGACGGGCCGGGGCGGATGTGTTTTCCGTCGAGTGCGTCGAGTAAGGCCTGTCGTTCGGTCTCGGCGCTTTGAACACGTAACGCGTCGTCATCGCCGGGCGCGACCTGCCCGAATACATGCTGGCCGTCCTTGATCGAAAAGTCCTTGAGATCGCAGAGAAAGGCGTCGATGCGGGCGAGCGCCGTATCCGGATCGTCATCGTTCGAAACACCCGCCTCGCCGGCCAACCCGGTATCTCGGGCGGTCTCGACGATTAGTTTCGCCAGCCGGTCGCGGCGGCGGCGGTCGAGCCCGTCGGCCTGGGCATATTCATCGACCAGCAGTTCCAGCTTCTTCTGTTCGTCTGAAAGACCGGCACCGGCCAGGACCGGCGGCAGGTGGCCGATGGTGACGGCGGCAATCCGCCGTTTGGCGACCGCCGCCTCGCCCGGATTGGAGACGATGAAGGGATAGATGACCGGCTGTCCGCCGGTGACGATCTCGGGGAAGCAGTCTTTTGACAAAGCCACGGTCTTGCCCGGCAGCCATTCCAGCGTGCCGTGGGCGCCGACATGGACGATGGCATGCGCACCAAGCGTTTCGCGCATCCACCGGCCGAAGGCGATCAGCGCGTGGCGCGGTGGCAAATCCGGGCTGTGGTAATCGGCGCGGCGATCGGCATTGCGGCCGCGATCGGGAGCGAGCGCGACGGTGACATTGCCGAAGGTCGCGGCGCGGAAACGGAAAGCGCCGTCTTCCAGGTCCTCGTCCGCTTCGGCTGCGCCCCAGGCTGCCTCCACCGCCGGGGTGGAGCTGTCGGCGGCAAGCACAGGGGTTGCGGACCTGGCTCCCAGACGATCGAGAAGGTCGCGAGGGGTCCCGGGAATATCCGAAACATCATAGCCGGCTACGGATAACTCACGCAGCATTCCGAGCACGCTTTGCGGCACATCCAGACCGACGGCATAACCGGTTCGTCCCGGTGCGCTCGGGTAGTCCGGCATCAGGATGACGATCCGGCGCTTAGGCCGCGGTGCCGCCTTCAGTCGCAGGAACGCGGCGATCCGGTCGGCGACTTGTTCGATCCGGTCCGGCTCCGGCCGGTTGACGAGATTGGCGGAATTTTCGCCCGCCTTGAAGGAGACCGCGCCGGCCAGAATACGCCCGTCCAGGCTCCGGCAGGACGACATGCATGGCAAGGTCGGCGGGGTTGAGGCCGCGCCGGTTCTCCGCCCAGCCTTCCCTCCGCGTGGTGGCAATGACGACCTGGAACACCGGCACGCCGGCGCGATCGAAAATCGTTTCGCCGTTTTCGTCCGAGCCGCTGGCAAAGGCCGTGGTCGAAAGGATCGCTGCCGGTTTCAGGTCGAAGATCGCCTGTTCGACGAAGGCGACGGCATCCGAGTCCTTGAGGCCGCTCACGAAGATCGGCATGGGCGCGAAGCCGCGCCTTGCGAGCGCATCGAACAGGGCGTCGATGGGGGCTGCGTCATTGGCCAGCAGCATGGAACGGTAGAACAGGATCGGCAGGCGTGGCGCATCCGGCGCAAAGCCGGCAAGAAGGTCGGTGGCCTCGACGATGCCCTTGCCCGGCTTGTAGTAACCGGCCTTCGACATCGGTGCTGCCGTGGGAAGGATATCAGCCTTGCCCGCGGCGAGGGTCGCGAGCCGTCTGGCGAGAAGCCGCATATTGTCCGGGCCGCCTTCGCGGAAGCAGGCGAGAATGGCAGAAAGTTCGTCTTCCGAAACCGTCGATGCTCCGGCCAGCCGCTCGTCGCGAATGCTGCATTCGCCGGGCAAGAGGGCGAGTGCGATCTTTTTGGCGCGCGCCATTCGTGACAGTTCCTCGACGCCATAGGACCAGCGATCGTAACCGCCAAGGATGCGCACGAGGATGATTTTCGCATGGGCGGCCGTCTTTTCGATCCACAGGTCCACCGACATAGGGTGGCGGAGATCGGAGAGGTTGGTCAGACGGAGGGTTGGAAGGATGGGGGATTAAGCTTGCTCGAGTTGCGTTCGGAGGGGTATCGCTCCCGCCGCGTGCAGACTTTTCCCAAGCGGCAGCTATGCCGTTCAAATCGCTGCCGGAAAAGGACAGCACCACCACATCGGCCGGCGACTGATTGAGGTCGACCGGTTCGATCAGGTCGTCGAGCGACGACGAAGTGGTGGCGAGTATATGCATCCTTTACTCAGACTGCTTTCCCGTGACCCAATCAGGCGGCCAGCATTTTTTCGATCGCGGCGCGGTCGATGCCCTTTTCGCCGATCACGACGAGGCGGCTTGCCCGCGCTTCGCCCTGCGCCCAGGCGCGGTCGAAATAGTGGTTCACGCGCGATCCTACCGCCTGAACCTGCAGGCGCATCGGCTTGTTCGCGACTTCCACGAAGCCTTTTATGCGCAGCACGTTTTCCGCTTCCGCAGTGGCGGAGATGCGGGCCGCAAGACTTTCCGCGTCGGAAACCGCCGCCAGATCGACGACAAAACTGTCGAAATCGTCGTGGTCGTGGTCCAGTTCGTCGTCGTGATGGGTCTTGCGGTTCTCGATATCGTCCTCGACGGCGAGGCCGAGGCCGATCAGCACCGCCGGGTCGATGGCGCCGTTGGCGGCCGAGACGATCTTGACGGCGCGTGGCAGGTGGGCGGAAACGCGGTCCCTCGCGGTCGCAAGGCCGGCGGCGTCGAGAAGGTCGCTCTTGGTGAGCACGATCATGTCGGCGCAGGCCACCTGGTCCTCGAACACTTCCTCGACCGGATCGTCGTGGTCGATCGAGCCGTCCGCCTGACGCTGGGCTTCCAGCGCCTCGTGGTCGTCGGCAACGCGGCCGTCGGCAAGCGCCAGCCCGTCCACCACGGCAATCACGGCGTCAACCGTCACGCGTGCCTTCACGTCCGGCCACTGGAAGGCCTGGACGAGGGGCTTCGGCAGCGCGAGGCCGGAGGTCTCGATGAGGATGTGATCGACACGCGGCTCCATGGCCAGAATTTGGTCGATCGCGGGCACGAAATCGTCTGCCACCGTGCAGCAGATGCAGCCGTTGGCGAGTTCGATGATGTTATCTTCCGGGCAGCTTTCGATGCCGCAGCCCTTCAGCACGTCGCCATCGATGCCGACATCGCCGAATTCGTTGACGATGATCGCCAGCCGCTTGCCTTTCAGGTTTTCGATCAGGTTACGGATCAGCGTGGTTTTGCCGGCTCCCAGAAACCCGGTGACGACGGTGCAGGGAACGCGGTCGAACGAAACGCTCATGATGGCATGTCCTCTTGGTGATGAAAGGGGGAATGCGGGCCGTCATGCCCTTGCCGCGCAGGCAGGCGGGACGTCCGCGAAGGGGAAGGAAACCGCGCTCGTCCTCGGCCAGCATCATGGCGCCGGTGACGATGTCCTCGACATTGTCGAGCGAGAGATGACCGAAGACATAAGACCAGCCGCTGCGATGGTTGAAGGCGGCGCTCGGGCTTTTCTCGCAATTGGCAAGGCAGGTGACGGGCTTGACCGCGAGCGGCTTGCCCACCGTCGCGTCGCGCAGCGCAGCGATCAGCGCAAGGCCCGGCCGGACTTCGCTATTCGTTTCGTCGCGGCAGTTGGTGCAGACGAAGATCGTCACATCAGCCGGGCTGGCGGTCGCCGGATCATCTGGTTGGTGGTCACTCATCGGTCAGCCGCGTCCCCATCGGGGTCGAAAAATCGGGGCGCGGAGCAGAAGGCCGAAACCGCCTGCGGTGATCGAAAAACTTCCTCCGGAGCACCCCGCCCGGTGAAGCAGAATTGTCGGACGGCAGGTCTCCTGGCTCACGGGTCGCCGCCATTTGCCTGCCTTCCCGGTTTCCCAGTGGCCCATCGGCAAACGGCTCGCCGCCTACAGTTGCGGGGCAGCCGCGGCATTGATCCTTGAAAAAGGGTCGCACCGCATTCTCTCTTAGCCCTCCCCGTTGCCGGAAAGGGACCATCTCCTTTCAACTAAGCCCGGTCGCAGGCCCATGTCAATGCGTCGCAAAGGTGATTGCCGTAACGTGGAATTCGTCTATAGTGACCGGGCCTATGGTGCCCGACAAGGGTTTTAGAGGGAATGCGGTGCGACGGAATTTGCCGTCCAACCCGCGGCTGCCCCCGCAACTGTAAGCGGAAAGTCTTCGCCCAAAACGGCCGTTCGGCCGTCATGCCACTGGGAAACCGGGAAGGCGGGAGAAGGCGCCCGATCCGCGAGCCAGGAGACCTGCCAGAGGCGGCAAAGAACGTGAATGCCCTCGGGTGGAGGGCGAAAGGACGAGACCATGGTAACGAATTCTGCTGCAGCTGCAGTCAGCCTCTCCGCTTCGAAGATCATTCCCCTCAGCATGACGGCCCTGCTCGGCCTGTTCATCGTCGGTTTTGTCGGCTTCTCGCATCTGGAAGTCGTCCACAATGCCGCCCATGATACGCGCCACTCGCTCGCCTTCCCCTGCCACTGAGGAGTTCTCCCCAATGTCGTTGTTTCGTAACATCGTCTTTACGGCGATGATCGCCGGGCTATTGTCCGGATTGCTGCTGACCGTGATGCAGAGCTTCTCCACCGTGCCGCTCATCCTCAAGGCGGAAGTGTTCGAAAATGCCGCACCCGAGGCGGGCCACAGCCATGAGGCAGTACCTGCCGCAGGTCCTGCTGCACCCGCCGCCGAGCATCATCACGGCGAAGAAGCCTGGGCACCCGCCGACGGTTTCGAGCGTTTCATCTATACGGCGGCCGCCAACATGTTGTCGGCTATCGGTTTTGCCCTCGTCCTGATCGCTGCTTCGGAAGCGTTCGGCGGCTTCAAGGGCTGGCGCGGCGGCCTGATGTTCGGCATTGCCGGCTTTCTCACCGTCATTCTCGCACCCGGCCTTGGCCTGCCGCCTGAACTGCCCGGCATGCCGGCTGCCGGCTCGGACCGCGCCAGATCTGGTGGGTCTCGACGGCTGCCTGCACCGCGATCGGCCTCGGTCTGCTCGCCTATACCCGCTCGGCCGTATTCGCGGCGCTTGCGGTCGTGCTGTTGATCGCTCCGCATCTCGTGGGTGCCCCGCTGCCGCCTAGCCATGAAACGGCTGTGCCGATGGATCTTTATGCCCGCTTCGTCAACGCGGTTTACGCCACCAACCTGGTGTTCTGGGCAGTGCTTGGCGCGCTTGCCGGCATGATCCGCGAACGATTCCGGGCCGGCGAGGAAGCTTCCGCCGGGGTCCCGGCGAAGCTTGCTTCCCGGTGAAGGAGATCGACGAGGCGTCCGTCGAACGTCACCGCGCCAAGATGGCGAACCGCAAGGCAGTTCAGGATGCGGAAGTAGCGGAGAAGACCCAAGAAAAGGGTCTTCTCATCGTCCATACCGGATCCGGCAAGGGTAAATCCACCGCGGCCTTCGGCCTGGCGCTGCGCATGCTCGGCAACAACCGCCGCGTCGGCGTCGTGCAGTTCATCAAGGGTGCCTGGTCGACCGGTGAGCAGCCGGCGCTTGCCGTCTTCGGCGATCGTATCGTCTGGCACACGATGGGCGAGGGTTTTACCTGGGAGACACAGGACCTGAAACGGGACGTCGCGGCGGCGGAGAAGGCCTGGGAAAAGGCGCTTGAGCTGATGGCGGACGAGACGATCGGGCTCGTCATCCTTGACGAACTCAATATCGCGCTCCGCTACGATTACCTCGATCTCGACAAGATCGTCACCGCCCTGCAGGCGCGGCGGCCGGACCTGCATGTGGTCGTCACCGGCCGCAACGCCAAGCCGGCACTGATCGAGGCGGCCGACATGGTCACCGAGATGACGCTGGTCAAGCATCACTTCAAGGCGGGCGTGAAGGCCCAGGCCGGCATCGAGTTTTAACCCATGACCGGGATCAGGTTAGCTCGGGCGCTGATGTTTCAGGGAACGGGTTCGGATGTGGGCAAGTCGCTGGTCGTGGCCGGACTTGCTCGCGCCTTTACGTTGCGCGGCTTGAAGATCCTGCCGTTCAAACCGCAGAACATGTCGAACAATGCGGCGGTCACCGCGGATGGCGGCGAGATCGGCCGGGCGCAGGCGCTGCAGGCGCGCGCTGCGGGCGTGCCGCTCAGCGTCCACATGAACCCGGTCCTCCTGAAGCCGCAGAGCGAGGTCGGGGCGCAGGTGGTGGTGCAGGGCAGGGTCGAAGGCAATGCCAAGGCTGCCGAATATCAAAGCCTCAAGCCCGGGCTCATGCCGCGGGTTCTGGAAAGTTTCGAAATCCTCCGCAATCAGGCTGATCTCGTGCTGGTCGAGGGTGCGGGCAGCGCCTCGGAAATCAATCTTCGCCGGAACGACATTGCCAATATGGGATTTGCGCGGGCCGCCGACGTGCCGGTCGTGCTGATTGGCGATATCGATCGCGGCGGGGTGATCGCCAGCCTTGCAGGCACGAAGCTGGTCCTCGATCCCGAGGATGCGGCGATGATTCAGGGTTTCATCGTCAACCGGTTTCGCGGCGATCCGGCGCTGTTTGCCGAGGGCATGCGGATGATCGCGGAACTGACCGGATGGCAGTCGATCGGGCTGCTGCCGCATTTTGCCGATGCGGCGCGGCTGCCAGCGGAAGATGCGCTTGGCCTCAACGGGCCTTCGGTGCGCAAGCCCGACGCGAAGATCAGGATCGCGGTGCCGATCCTGCCGCATATCTCGAATTTCGATGATCTCGACCCGCTGGAGGCGGAGCCGGATGTCGATCTCATCCGGGTGCGGCCGGGGCAGGCCATTCCCGGCGATTGCGATCTCGTGCTGCTCACTGGCTCGAAGGCGACGATCTCCGACCTGCAGGCGCTGAAGGCAGCCGGTTTCGACGTGGATATCGCCGCGCATGTCCGCCGCGGCGGGCGGGTTCTGGGTCTTTGCGGCGGATACCAGATGCTTGGCCAGACGATTTCCGATCCGGAAGGGACGGAAGGGCCGCCCGGCTCGATCGAGGGGCTGGGTTTGCTGGACGTCGAGACCGTTCTCGGTGGCGACAAGAGGCTGGAGGCGGTCTCGGGCGAAAGTTTCGATGGAATTTCCCTGTCCGGCTATGAAATGCATATCGGACGCACCGTCGGGGCGGATTGCGATCGACCGTTTTCCGTCGTCGGCGGCAGCCCGGAAGGTGCGGTATCGGCGGGTGGCCGGGTTTGGGGCACCTATCTCCACGGACTGTTCTCGGACGACCAGCAGCGGTCGGCCTGGCTGATGCGGCTCGGGGCGGCGACATCAGGTCTGGATTATGAAGCCGGCGTCGATGCGGTGCTGGACCGGCTGGCCGCCCATATGGAAAAGCACCTCGATCTCGACGGACTGCTCAAACTTGCCAGATGATCAGCGCCAGGAGGCCGAAAAGGCCGATCAGCAGCGCGTCCGCGACGCGGGCGAGTTTCAGCGCGCGGCGAATGTCGTCGTAGTTGAGCTCCGAGCGCCCGCCTTCGCCCATGAACCGCGCCTCGATCATCCGGCCGCCGTAACTGCGCGGTCCCGCGAGCGCGATGCCGAGCGCCCCGGCCATCGCCGCTTCCGGCCAGCCGGCATTCGGCGAACGGTGATGGCGGGCATCCCGCCTGACCGCGCGGATTGCGTTGCCCGGCGAGGCGCGATCGACGAAACCCGCCGCGACCACGAAAAGAAGGGCGCTGAGGCGCGATGCGGGCAGGTTTATGAGGTCGTCAAAGCGGGCCGCGGCCCAGCCGAAGGCCTCGTAACGCGCCGATTTGTGGCCGATCATGCTGTCGGCGGTATTGGCCGCCTTGTAACCGACGCCACCGGCAAGCCCCCGATTCCCATCCAGAAGGCCGGCGCCACGACGCCGTCCGAAAAATTCTCGGCCAGGCTCTCGATCGCCGCGCGGCAGACGGCGGCCTCGTCCAGTTTTTCGGGATCGCGCCCGACGATTTTCGAGACGGCCTTACGGCCGGCTTCGAGGCCGCCGTCCCGCAGGGCCGTCGCGACGGCTTCGACATGGCTTTCGAGGCTTTTCTGAGCCGGCAGCGTTGCGGCGATCAGAACCAGCAGGATCGGTCCAAGCGGGACGATCATAAGGTCGTATTCGATTACCAGGCCGAGCAGGGTGGTGATGCCGAGAAGCGCCAGAAGGGCGAACACGCCCTTTCGTTTCCGCGTGGAGAAATCGTCGCTTTCCCGATTCAGATCGCGGTCGAGCCGCGATATCAGCGCGCCGATCCAGGTGACCGGATGGCCGATGCGCCGGAACAGCCAGTCCGGATAACCGAATATGCGCTCCGTGATCAGGGCGAGGAATGCGAGAAGGAACATGAAGTTGGCAGGCCCTGATATTGGCGACGGGATTGGCGATCGGATACAGCACGGCGGCAATCTTTCCCGCGCCCGGGCGCTGTTTCGCCACGCGCCGGAACCCTGGATCGATCTCTCCACCGGTATCAGCCCGCATTCCTATCCGCATTCGCCGCTGCCCGGCAATGTTTTCGCGCGACTGCCCGAGGTCGCATCGGCTGAAAAATTGAAGGCTCTGGCCGCTGTTGCTTACGGTGCGCCATCCGTGGCGCATGTGGCGGCGGGACCGGGGACCCAGATCCTGCTGCCGATGGTCGCCGGACTGGTTGCCCGCAAAGTCCGGGCCGCGGTGCTTTCGCCGACCTATGCGGAACATGCCCGGGCTGCCCGGCTGGCCGGCTTCGAAGTTACCGAGACAGCCGATCTGGACCGGCTGGCGGACGCTGAGCTCGCCGTCATCGTCAATCCCAACAATCCGACCGGGCGTATCGTCCCGCGTGCCGATCTTCTGGCACTCGCAGCAATCATGCGTGCAAGGGGCGGACTGCTCGTCGTGGACGAGGCATTCATGGACGTGTCGGAAGCGTCGAGCGTCGCCGACGCGGTGGATTCCGGCGGGCTGGCGGTGCTGCGTTCCTTCGGCAAGTTCTACGGCATGGCCGGTCTGCGGCTCGGCTTCGTGATTTCGCATCCGGAAACCATCATCCGCATCGAGAACCGGCTTGGCCCATGGGCGGTGTCCGGTCCGGCATTGCACGTGGCGAACGAGGCGCTCGGCGATGTCAGATGGCAGCAGGCAATGCGGCTGAGGCTCAAAGAGGAGGCCGCGCGGCTGGATGCGCTGCTGGGTACTGCCGGCGTCGCCGTCGCGGGTGGAACTTCGCTGTTCCGCTTCGTTCGCGATCCGCGCGCGCAGCAGATTTTCCGGCATCTGGGCGAGCGGGGCATCCTGACGCGCCAGTTCGAGGAGCGGCCCGAGGATCTCAGGATCGGCTTGCCCCGCGCAAACGATTTGCCCGGCGAGAGCGACTGGGCACGGCTGGAAGAGGCATTGAAAATTATTTAGCCGGCGAAGTGAATTTGTCACGCCACGCGATCTGGGCGCTTGCATTGGGCAAAGCCGTTGCCTCATAGACGCCGCGCGCGGTGGCACGGGCCGTCACAAGCGTGGCCAGATGGCAGATTTCCATGAAATCCGATGGGTCGCTCAGAGGTTTCGCACCGGTCGCCGCCGAAAAGATCGTGTCGCCGTCGAAGGGCAGGTGCGCCGGCAGGATCGCGCGGGCGAGGCCGTCATGGGCGAGGATGGAAAGCCGGTGCGCCTGCGCCTTGGTCAGCACGGCATCGGTGACGATGACGCCTATGGTCGTCGATGTCACGTTGCGGCCCTTGAGGCGCATGCGATTGTCGAAAGTCGGAGGCAGGCCGAGCCCGCCGAACTCCTCGTGTTCTTCAAAGGGAGCCGCCCAGAAATGCGGGCCTTGGCCCACCGTTGCGGAACCCAGGGCGTTGGCGGCCATGAGCGCGGCAACCGTATGTCCGGTGGAGGTCACGGCGCTTGCGGAGCCGATGCCGCCCTTGAACGTCGCCGTCGTGGCGCCCGTTCCGGCGCCGACGGTTCCAAGGTCAAACGAACCTTTGCCGGCAGCCTTAAAGGCCTCGTAACCCATTTCGCGATAGGGCGAATGCAGGCCCCAGTCCTTGTTTCCACCGTTCAGCAGATCCATCAGGATCGCCTGCGGCACGATCGGCACGCGGACGCTGCCCACCTGGAAACCGCGGCCGATCTCGCGCAGGCCCGATTGCACCCCGCCGGCCGCGTCCAGTCCGAAGGCCGAACCGCCGGACAGGACGAAAGCATCGACCGTCTGCAGGGTCATCGAAGGATCGAGCAGCGCTGTATCCCGGCCGCCCGGCGCACCGCCGAGTACGGTGCCGGAGGCGATCGCCGGCTCGTCGAAGATGATCGCCGTGACGCCCGAACCCAAGGCAAGATCCGTGGCGTGGCCAACGGCTACGCCTTCGATATCGGTCAGGAGATTGAGCGTTTTAGCCATCGGTTATTCGATGTCGAACTTGACGCCCTGCGCGAGCGGCAGGGTGCGGCCGTAGTTCAGCGTATTGGTGGCGCGGCGCATATAGACCCGCCATGCGTCGGAACCGGATTCGCGGCCGCCGCCGGTTTCCTTCTCGCCGCCGAACGCACCGCCGATCTCGGCGCCCGAGGGACCAATATTGACATTGGCTATGCCGCAGTCCGAGCCGCGGGCAGAAACGAAGGTCTCAGCCTCGCGCATGTCATTGGTGAAGATCGAGGACGAAAGGCCCTGCGGCACGTCGTTGTGCAGGGCGAGCGCCTCGTCGAAACTCGAATATTTCATCACGTAGAGGATCGGCGCGAAGGTCTCGTCCTTGACCGGACCTGCCTGGGCCGGCATTTCGACGATCGCCGGCCGGACGTAATAGGCGTCGGCCGCCTCGTTCTGGTGAACACGTTCGCCGCCGGTCACCTTGCCGCCTTCGGCCTTGGCGGCGTCCAGCGCCTTTTGCATCTTGTCGTAAGCGGCCTTGTCGATCAGCGGGCCGACGAGGTTGCCGTTTTCGAGCGGGCTGCCGATCGTCACCGACTGGTAGGCCTTGGCGAGGCGCGGCACCAGCGTTTCATAAACGCTGTCATGCACGAAGAGACGGCGCAGCGAGGTGCAACGCTGGCCGGCCGTGCCCATGGCGGCGAAAGCGACACCGCGCAACGTCAGGTCGAGATCGGCCGTCGGGGCGACGATTGCGGCATTGTTGCCGCCGAGTTCCAGCAGCGAGCGGGCGAAGCGCGAGGCAAGCCGCGGGCCGACGGCGCGGCCCATCGCCGTGGAGCCGGTCGCGGAAACCAGCGGGATCTTGTCGTGATCGACCAGGACCTCGCCGATATCGCGGCCGCCGATCAGCAGGGTCGAGAGGTTTTTCGGCGCCTTTCCGCCGTCGGCGACGAAACGGGCGAGCGCCTTTTCGAAGATCGCCTGGGTGGCGAGCGCGGTGAGCGGCGTCTTTTCGGACGGCTTCCAGACGGTGGAATTGCCGCAGACGATGGCGAGCGCCGCATTCCAGGACCAGACGGCGACCGGAAAGTTGAAGGCGGAAATGATGCCGATCGGACCGAGCGGATGCCAGGTCTCCATCATCCGGTGTTCGGAACGCTCGGTGGCGATCGTCAGGCCGTAGAGCTGGCGGGACAGGCCGACCGCGAAATCGCAGATGTCGATCATTTCCTGCACTTCGCCGAGGCCCTCGGAGGTGACCTTGCCGACTTCGATCGATACGAGCCGGCCAAGCGCCGTCTTGGCTGCGCGCAGTTCCTCGCCGAGCAGGCGGATCAGTTCACCGCGCTTCGGGGCCGGTACCAGCCGCCATTCGAGGAAGGCCGCGTGAGCGGCATCGATCGCCTTTGCGGCGCCTTCTGCGGTGTCTTCCGGCAGTTTGCCGATTTCCAGTCCGGTGATCGGCGAACGGACGGCGAGCGTGCCGCCGGTATAGCTTTCGGCTTTGACGCCGAGATCGCTCAGAATGGTTTTCACCTCAGCGGCGAGATCGAGAGTGGCGAGCGTCATATCAGTCTCCGGGTGTCGAATTCCATGAATCTGGAATAGGGGCAATCTACAAATCGGCGACGGTTTTACAATCAGAACCGTTCGCCGGTAAAATGGGCGATCTGCGCGCCCGCTTCATAATAGGCTTCCTTCACGGCGCGGAAACCGGGTTCCTGAACCTCGGTCAGCGGCAGTGGCAGGTCGGCTTGCGAAACCTCGCCGAGGACATGGCGCGCCAGCAGCTTGCCGAATGTCGTGCCCGGCGCGATGCCGCGGCCATTGTAACCGGAAAAACCGATGACGTTGCGGCCGAACTGGTGGAAACGAGGCAGGGCATTGTCTGTCATGCCGATCTGGCCATACCATTCCGCCTCGAATTCCACATCACCGAGCTGCGGAAAGAGCCGTTTCAGCGAGCGCCGCGCCCAGCTCTTGTGGATCCCCGTTCCGGTGCTGCGCAACGCGCCGACCGAACCGAAGACCAGCCGTCCGGCCTGATCCATGCGGAAGGAGGAGAGGATGTCCTTGGTGTCCCAGCAGCCTTCCCGTCCGGGCAGGATCGAGCGGCGCAGATTGTCGCCGAGCGGGGCGGTGGCAAGATTGAAATAGGGCAGATAGACCTGTTCGCGGCGCACCTGCTCCCACGGACCGGTGCTGTAGGCGTCGGTCGCGACGATGATCCAGTCAGCGACAACCTGGCCGAACGCGGTTTTCACGAATTTTCTGCCGTCGATCTCGCCGGTGGCCGTCACCGCGCTTCCGGTATGGAGGCTGACGCCGGCCCTCACCGCGGCATGGGCAAGGCCGCGGGCATAGGCGAGCGGCTGCAGCGTGCCGGCGCGCATGTCGAGGAGCGAGCCGGCATAGGCGTCGGAGCCGACGCGTCGGGCGGTCTCGGTGGCGTCGAGCAGGGTCACCGGCGCGCCGCGCGCCTGCCATTGCCGGGCGCGTTCCTCCAGCTCCTTCAGTCCTTCGGGACCGACGGCGCAATGCAGCGTGCCGTTCCTTTCCAGTTCGCAGTCGATGCCGTGTTTCTCGATCAGTTCGCGCACGAGAGCGGGGCCGTTGCCGAGCAGATCGAGCAGACGTTCGCCATAGACGGAACCGAGTTCCTTGGGGAAATCGTCGGGCATCACCCACATCCCGGCATTGATGAGGCCGACATTGCGGCCGGCGCCGCCGAAACCGATTTCCGCGGCTTCGAGCAGCACGACACTGGTTCCTGCCTGCGCAAGATGCAGCGCGGCCGAGAGACCCGTATATCCGCCGCCGACAATCACCACGTCGGCCGATATCGTCTCCTCCAGCCGGGTGGTGCGCGGCGGGTTGGGGGCGGTCTTTTCCCAGAGGCCGTGAGAGCGGGGATCGTTCAGCATGAGGATTGTCCGGGAGCGTTGATCGCCAACTCTTTACAGGGAGCCTTTATCGATGAATATCGACATGTTCTCAACAGGTCATTCACTGGAGGAATGACATGCTGCCGCCCCGGCGTTTTCTTCCGTCATTTTCACTGCTCTCGGCTTTCGAAGCGGCGGCGCGCACCGGCAGCGTCACGGCGGCGGCGAACGAGCTCGGCCTCACCCAGAGCGCCGTCAGCCGCCAGATCTCGGCACTGGAAAAACAGCTCGACGTGGCCCTGTTCCTGCGCGAACGCCAGACGATCCGGCTGACGCTGGCCGGCGACGGTTATGCCCGCGAAGTGCGCGAAGCGCTCCGGCGCATCTCGCATGCATCGCTCAATCTCAGAGCCAATCCCTCCGGCGGCACGCTCAACCTCGCCATCCTGCCGTTTTTCGGCACGCGCTGGCTGACACCCCGGATCGGGCGTTTTCTCGAAGGACATCCGGGCATGGTGGTGAACCTCATCACGCGGCTGGAACCCTTTGATTTCCGATTCGACACGCTGGATGCCGCCATTCATTTCGGCGCTGCCCGCTGGCCGGGTGCAGCACTTACCTTCCTGATGGATGAGGAAGTCGTGCCCGCCTGCAGCCCGGAGTTCAGGACGCGCCATGGTCTTCAAACACCGGCCGATGTGCTTCGGGCACCGCTTCTGCATCTCAATACCCGGCCGGATGCGTGGGAATTGTGGTTCTCGAAGAACCGGATCGTATTCGATGCATTGCATGGCATGCTGTTCGATCAGTTCATCACCATGGTGGAGGCGGCGACCGCCGGACTGGGTGCCGCGCTGCTGCCGCGTTTCCTGATCGGCCGAGAGCTGGAGCAGGGGCTGCTTGTGCCGGCCGTCGAGGCGGAGCGGATGGAGACCGGGCAATATTATCTCGCCTATCCGCCCGACCGGGCCACTTATCCACCGCTCGCCGCCTTCAGGGACTGGATCACCCGAGAGATCCACGGGCAAGAGATTATCCAGGATACGCTTGCGAACGGCGGCCGCATCGGCCAATAGTCGGGCATGTCCATCATGACGGGAAGACGTCCATGAAACCTATTTTCGTCCAGCTTCGCTGCAAGCCCGGCAAGACCTATGAGGTTGCCGACGCCATCTACAAGACAGAGCTCGCCTCCGAACTCTATTCGACCAGCGGCGACTGGGATCTGCTGTTGAAGGTCTATATCAAGGACAATGACGAGATCGGTCGCTTCGTCAACGAGAAGATCGCTTCCATTCCGGGCATCGAGCGCTCGTTGACGACGATGACGTTTACCGCGTTCTGAACCCAATAAAAAAGCCGCCCGGTGGGCGGCTTTTGGGTGGTTTTCAAAAAATCTCAGGCATGCGCGGCGGAGGCGCTATTGCGTGCGCGAACCAGGTCGCGGATGGCAAGGCGCACTTCGTCGGCAGAGCCGAAACGCTGCTCGTCCAGATCGATGACGTGGAATTTCACGGCGATGAATTTCAGCCGATCCGCGTCAGGAATGACAATACCGACGGGCTCGCCGCCGAATTCGATTACTTGCTTCTGCATGGCAGACTCCGCTATGGCTGCTTGCGACGCAGCTCTGGCGAATGAATTTTCAGGAACGATTGAACTGAAGCGTTACATTCGACAGCACGGAAGGGAGCGGCGATCCGTGCCATTCATTTTGAACGCGACCTCACCAAAGGTGGCGACGCGGATGAATTTAAACATGTCACTCTCCCTTCATGGTTGCGCAAAAATCGGCCAGACTCAAGCCGGCCGAATGAAAATCACCTGTAAGCGAGTCTCACAGATTGATCAACGAAAATCAGTCTATCTAGAATTTTTTCCGACTGATGACAGGAAGAAGGCCGAATTGTGAAATTTCATTCGCTGTTCTTGGCCGTCATCTGTCAGCCCTCAGATAGGTGGCTTTTCCACCCAAGCAAGGATCGAGAGTGCAAAATTTCCCGTCGGGCCGGGCCAGCCGACTCAACTTTCCGAGAGCAGTGCTTCGACCCGATCCACGAACCTGTCCGCGCTTTCGCGGCTGAGGCATAGCGGCGGACGCAGAACGATGTGCTTCGGGATGCTGTCGTCAACGACAAAGCCGGGCCGCAGCCGTTCGCCAAGTGTTGCCGCCTCCTCGGCGAGATCGATGGCGAGCAGAAGACCGCTGCCCCTGACGGCAAGGACCGCCGGAAATCGCTCGGCAAGACTTTCGAGCCGCGTCTTCAGGTGGGTGCCGATCTCGCGGGTATTTTCCCGCAATTGTTCCTCCTTCACGACATCGAGCGCAGCACCGGCCGCGGCGGCCTTGACCGGGCAGATGGCCGGCCGCTGCTCGTCCGGGGCAAGACTTGCCGCGATTTCGGGCCGCGTCATCACAAGCGCCGGGGCTCCCCGTCCGGCCCGTCTGCGATCAGGATGTCCGGCGTGAGCCCCGGTGCGAAAATCCCCATGTATGGTGGCCAAGACGGCCGTAGCCGGTCCCGGTTTCATCGACAATCAGCAGGCCCACCTTTTCCCGGAGTTCCGCCAGGGGTCGCCCAGATGCGCGGCCTCGCCAAAACCTTCTGCCAGTACGGCCGCGACATCGTCGAGGTCGTGGATCATGTCTACAGCCGTCCCTATGGATGGAACCGTGAAGAAATCCGGGTCCCGGCGGTCCACCCGGATCCCCGGCAGGCCGATGATGCGGCCCTTGTTCGTGTGGACGCGGGCAAGCCGGAAGGCGAGATCCAGGGCATCATTTCGGCCTGCCGCAAAAGAGACATGGCTCAAGCCTTCCGGCGCGAGTTCAGCCAATTGCGCGCGCAAAACCTCTTCCGGCTCCGCCGGCCGGCCGGGGCGCGGTTGAGCAGCAGGGCCTGGCGGTAGGTCGCGGCAGCAAGGCGCGGGTGGCCGTGGCCGATCAGCGGGGCCCGGCCGCCGAGATCGAGCGAGGTGCGGCCCGTCGCGTCGAAGAGATATTCCTTCCAGCCGCGGGCGGGCTGATCGGCATGTTTCGGAGCCGACGCGTTCGCGTCGATACCAAGCAAGGCCGCGGGCGAGGGGCATAGCCTCGACCACGTGCCGACCTCCGCGGGCGCGCAGAAAAGCGGCGGTACCAGATCCGCATCGCGGCAGAACCTGAGCCGCAGGCCACCGACGGAATTGTCAGCCCCGGCGATCACTCCGAGCGGGTCGCCCGCGGCAAGTTCCGTCTCTTCGGCAAGCGTGCACTCTAGACCTTCGACATGCAGGGTGAGATCGCGGCCGACGAGCACGAGGCGGGGGCCGGCGCTTTTCAGCGTCCCAGCGAAGGGTGCCACCGCCGCCGTCCGGGCGGGGATGCAGGCATCGATATGCAGCGCGAAACTCTCCGGTTCCTGCTGCGGATCGGTGAGGCTTTTCGAAAGGCGGTATTCGCCGTAGCGGGTGCAGGCGCGGCCGGTTTCCCAGGCGATATGGGCGAGCAGCTTCCAGTCGTTGTCGGCATCCGTCCAGTTGCCGCCGTAAAGGAGCGGGCTGGTGACGCTCAGATCCACCATCCGAAAGGTTTCGGGATCGATATCGGGCAGGAGCCGGCCGATCTCCGGCAACGGCGTTTCGGTCCCGGTGGTATTAAGGATGGCTGCAAACACCTGTGCCGACGAGACGGACGTCGCGTGGTCCAGCACCGCACGGCGGTTCCCGGCCTCCTGCCGGGCTTGCGGGTCATCGGGCGATCCGGCGTGCCGGCTCTCGGCTTCGGCTGCGAGAATACCGGTGCGGGCGACGACCAGCGGCCACAAGGCTTCGAGTTCGGAAAGGGTGAGCGGATAGATCTCGTGATAAGCGCGGATCGCCGGCAGCAGTGCGAACGGGTCTCCATCGCGGTCGGCGAGCAGATAGGCGCAGGTATTGGCGAAGCCGGCGACCAGCCAGCCGTTCGAAATGCCGCTGAAATCCGTCACGCCGGTCGGCAGCCATGTGCCGTCCCGATCTTCGCCGATCACGGTTCCGGCATTCAATTTCTGATGCGCGGCGGCGACCCTGAGGTTCGGCCCCAGCGGCTGGATGCGCCGGAGCGCCGTCACCATCGCCTTGGCGATCACGTCGCGGATGTCCTGATCGGTGACCGCGGAGAGAAGCGAGACCGTCTGCGGACCGGCTTTGCGCAGGTCCCCCTCCGGCTCGCGCTCAAGGACCGGATGTTCGAAATCCTCGAGGCTTTTGGCAAGCGCCGCGGAGATCGCCCCGAAGGCGGCGAGGGATCGATCCGACAGTTTTTCACCCGCCGGCGGCGGTTCACCTTCGAGAAAGGTGAGGAGACGGATGCGCCGGTCTTCGCCGCCGAGCGGCAGGACGAGCGTATCGCCGCCATCCCTGGTCGCCACCGGTTCGGGAACCCGCGGCCCGTCGGGGCTGCGCAGGATATGACGCATCAAGGCATGTTCGGCCTCGATCTCCTCGATGGGGCCATCGGCGGGCGCCACCTTGAGCAGATAGCGCATATGGCCGTTGTCGATCAGGAAGTAAGGGTTCTGCCGCCCCTCGATCGGGAAAACCTGCCCCGAGAGCCCGTAGTGGTCGCGTAGAACGTCCTCGATCGCGTCGATCGGGAGGTCATTTGAAGGAGGCTCTATAAGTTCTGGCAGGACGTCGGACATGAACCTCTCCGGAAGGGCGCTTCCGAAGAGGATAGAGCGTTAAAAGCCCGCGTCCATAGGCCTTTTTACCGACTTTGGCCGAGCCTCAGCCCATGCGCTCCGAAGCGTAGGAACCGGGGCTCGGAGGGAAGACGACGGTGCGGTTGCCGTTGATGAAGGTACGGTGATGGATATGGGCGTGGATGGCGCGCGCCAGGACCTGGCTTTCGACGTCGCGGCCGAGCGAGACATAGTCGTCGGCGCTCTGGGCATGGGTGATGCGCACCGTATCCTGCTCGAGGATCGGACCTTCGTCGAGATCGGCGGTAACGTAATGCGCCGTGGCGCCGATCAGCTTGACGCCGCGTGTATAGGCCTGCTTGTAGGGGTTGGCGCCCTTGAAGCTCGGCAGGAAGGAGTGATGGATGTTGATGATCCTGCCGGACATCTTCTTGCAGAGACTGTCGGACAGGACCTGCATGTAGCGGGCGAGCACGATCACTCGGTGCCGCTCTGTTCGACGAGATCGAGAAGCTGGGCTTCGGCCTGCGGCTTGTTTTCCTTCGTCACCTTGATGTGGTGGAAGGGAATGTCGTTGTTGACCACCAGTTTCTGGTAGTCGAAATGGTTGGAGACGACGCCGACGATATCGATCGGCAGTGCGCCGATCTTCCATCGGTAGAGGAGGTCGTTCAGGCAGTGGCCAAAACGGGAGACCATCAGGAGAACCTTCATCCGCTCGGCGGTGTCGAAGATCTCCCATTCCATCTCAAACCGGTCGGCGATCGGCTTGAAGCCTTCGAGAAGCGCCGGACGCCCGGCGCCTTCTTCGGAAAGGAAGCTGACGCGCATGAAGAACTTGCCCGTGTCGAGGTCATCGAACTGGGATGAGTCGATGATGTTGCAACCCTTTTCCGCCAGAAAGCCGGAAATCGCTGCGACAATGCCCCGCGTTGTCTTGCAGGATACGGTCAGGACATAGTTATTCATCTAATTCTCCCTCCTCCGCCATCGGATGGCCATCTCGTGTATACATAAAGTCGATGCCGGACAATATCCATCCCTGCCGGAAAAGGAAAATTGCCTCGGCAAACCCGTCTTCATTCCGATAATGTGTACAGCGTTTCACAATGTCCGTCTGCATCCGCTTCCGGTTCCTCGACCTTAAGGCCGGCCGCACAAAATTCCGTTCCCTTTGCGCCGTCGGCGCGCGCATCACCGCCGCGGAACCCGGTTCGGGCAACGATTCGCATTTGCTAAAGGTTATAGTGGCAGGTTGCAGCTTCGCACTGGAGGAAGACTTGAAGCAGGGGTCCCGAAAAATCGGCCGTGGCGTCTCGCGTGTGTTGGGCGTTCTGGTGTCCTTGGCAATGGCGGGCGCTTCGGCCGAGGCGAAGACCGCCTGCCTGCGCGGCGTGAATCTTTCCGGCGCCGAGTTCGGCGCTCTCGGCGATGGTTATGGCAAGGGTTATATCTATCCCTCGAAGGAAACGATCGGTTATTTCGCCGCCAGGGGCTTCAACACCGTGCGTCTGCCGTTCCTCTGGGAGAGGCTGCAACCGAAGCTCTACAAGGGGTTCGATCCGGCCGAGCTCAAGCGGCTGCGCGACACAGTCCGGCTTATCCGCGCCAGCGGCATGGCCGTCATTCTCGATCCGCACAATTATGCCCGGTTCCGTGGCCAGCTGATCGGTTCCGAAATGGTGCCGCAAAGCGCTTTCGCCGATTTCTGGCGCCGGCTTGCGGCGGCCGTCGAGGGCATCGACGGGATCGCCTTCGGTCTGATGAACGAGCCCTACGACATCCCGGCGGAGGACTGGCTGTCGGCGGCCAACAGTGCGATCGGCGCCATTCGCCAGACGGGAGCCAATAACCTTGTTCTGGTGCCGGGCACGGCCTGGACCGGCGCCCATAGCTGGCTCGCCGGCGATTACGGCACGGCGAACGCCTCCGTCATGCTCGCCATCTCCGACCCGAAGGACAATTATGCTTACGAGGTCCATCAATATCTGGACACGGATTTTTCCGGCAAGAATGCCGAATGCTCCCGGGCGGCCGATGCGGTGAAGGCGATCGGCGACGTTGCCGGCTGGCTTCGCGAACACGGGCAGCGCGGATATCTCGGCGAATTCGCAGCGCCTGCCGCTCCGGAGTGCCTGCCGGCACTTGCCGAGATGGTCAAGACAGTGGAGCAGGGCGCCGATGTCTGGCTCGGCTGGTCCTATTGGGCCGGCGGCGACTGGTGGCCGGAAGAGGAGCCGCTCAACATACAGCCGACCCAAAGCGGCGACCGGCCGCAGATGCAGGTTCTCTCCCGCGTCTTTTCGGAACAATCCGCCTGCGAACGGTAAAATCGCCGCGGATAGTTTAAGCCTTTATGAGCAAGATCGGGCGTATTGCTGGAGCAGTAACGGAAAAACTGCCGGCATGGCCATGATGGACGCCCGAAACACATCCCCGTCTGCCGGGGAGCTATTGCCGCTGCTACCTCGCTCGGCTTCCGAACCCTTGACCTTCAACGGCACGGTCGGGCTTTTCACGCGGCCCTCGGCCGGAACTCAACCCTCCAACATCGCAGTGCTGTTCGCCAGTCCCTGGGGGCTGGAGGAAATGTGTACGCGCAAGTTCTGGCGCATCATCTCGGAAAAGCTTGCCGATCGCGGCATTGCAAGCCTGCGGTTCGATTATCCCGGCACCGGCGATGCGCTCGACGACGTCGATTTCGAGGAAGGCCTTTCGGTCTGGTCCGACAGTCTCGCCTCTGCTGCGGCGCATCTCAAGGCGCTTTCCGGCTGCGAACGTATCGTCGTCGTCTCGCAGGGGCTGGGGGCGGTGGTCGCTACCAAGGCCGCCGATGCGATCGAAGGGCTTGATGCCATCGTCTATATGGCACCGGTCGTTTCCGGGCGCCTGCATATCCGCGAGCTTGCCGTCTGGTCCAAGGTGGTGGACGAAAATCTAGGCCTTCCCGACGAGCAGCCCGGCAGGACAGGCGTCTCTATCGCGTCGCTTACCATGCCCAGCGAGATCGTCGACGAGGTTCGCAATGTCAATCTGTTGACGATCGACCGGTTGCCTGCCCCGCGCGCGCTAGTCGTCGGCCGGGCCGACCGGCCGTCCGACAAGGGGTTTGCCGAACGGCTCCGGGCGCTTGGCGCGGATGTGGACGAACAGGCTTTCGAAGGTTACGACAAGCTCGTCTCCAACCCGGTCATCGTCACATTGCCGCTGCCGGTTGCCGACAATCTGACGAACTGGATCGCCGCGCTGCCATCCGAACCGGCTTCCGTGCCATCATCCCCGCCCATGCCCGCCGCACCCTCGCCGGCGACGGCTTTGCCGAAACGCCGGTGCGCTTCGGTCTCGACGGCCGGCTTTCGGGAGTTCTCTGCGAGCCGCTGCACGGCCGCGTGGGCGCGACGGCGCTTTTCCTGACCTCGGCCTATGACCGGCATGCCGGCTGGGGCCGCGCGACGGTGGCCCTGGCTCGGGCGCTCGCCCGTTCCGGCATTCCGTCACTGCGTTTCGATACGGCCAATGTCGGCGACAGCCTGCCGGTGCCCGGTCGGCTGGATCAGGTTCTCTACCATTCGGACCAGAATGCCGACGTCTCGGAAGCGATCGATTTTCTGGAAGCCTGCCAGCTGACACCGGTCGTCGCCGCCGGCCGCTGCAGCGGTGCCTATCTCGCCTTTCGGGCATCGCTTGTCGAGCCGCGCATCGCCGGCGTTGTTTCGGTCAATCCGGCGGTCTTCCGCTGGCGCCCCGGTCGATCCGTAGAGGACATGATCGTCAATGGCGCGCGCAGCCTTCGCGACTATCGCAAGCGGGCCTTGCGGGCCGAAACCTTCAAACGCATCCTGAGAGGCGAGGTCAATACGGTCTCCGCCATCCGCAATATCGGCAAAAGTCTGGGCAACCGGGCCAAGAGCAAGGTATTGCACGCCTTCCGCGGTTTCCTGCCGGAGGGGCGGGCGATCTACGGTGCTTTCCGCACCCTCCACCACCGCGGCACTCCCGTCTCGCTGATCTACACCGAGAACGATCTCGGCCTCGAGCAGTATGATTTCTATTTCGGTCATGGTGGGGCGGGCCTGGCTCGTTTTCCCAATGTGTCGCCGGAAATCATTCCGGATGCCGATCACAACCTGACGCCTGAACATGCCCGCAAGGTCTATCTTGAGGCATTGCGGAAAATGGCTTTCCGCTTTCCCCTGGAAGAAGACGTCTATTCAAAAAGCGCGGTTCGGCTGCTGCCGAGTGAGCGGATCGTGCCGCTCGGTCCGTCTGCGGTTCTGGAGAGTGCGGTCAGGCGGATGCGCCTGATTGCACCCGGCGCCAGATGGAATCCATTGTCCGAGGCGCGGTAACCGGCACATTCGATGCTGACCGACTGGGCGAAGGCATCGCTCGAAAGCTCCAGCCAGAACTCTCCCTCATTCTCGGTCACCGAAACCGTGATCTCGGCGTCGTGCATGGCGTGAGCGCGGCCAAGCGGGAAATGGAAAGCCTCGGCCAGAATTTCCCCGTTTCCGCATGTTTCAACCGCGCCACCGTGACGTCATGAGAGGGCGGGCCGAAACGATAGGCATAGCTGGTGTCGAAGAAGGCGCCGAACAGATCGGTCGAGGCGACGCTCCCGGTGCTTCCGGCGGCCAGCGTCAGGTCGCGGCGGCCCGATACGACGGGCATCCTGCCGTCCCGCAGGCAGGCGATTTCCAGGACCACCGGCAGGTCGGCCGGCGTTTCATTGAGGAGATGGACATCCAGCCCATTGGTGCCCTCGTCGGCAAATACGGCCTGGACCGTCCGGAAAGCCCGCTTCAGGGCGAACCAGGCAGGCTTCGGGGAGCCATCGACGCCGACCACGCCCCAGCCGGGACCCGGCATGACATCCTGGAAGGTGAAGACCAGCGCGCCGTTGCAGGTGGAGCCCGGTCGCCGCCACTCGGCGAAAGCCGCTTCCATCACCTCGCCGGTCACGGCGCGGGAAAGGGCAAGATACCGTTCCGGCTGATGCATCCGCAGGGCTTGTGGATCGACGCCGTAAAGCGTGCCGAGATAATGATCGCGCACGTCCTCGAAATCCCAGTCGGCTCCGGCATCACGCGGGATGCCGGCCTTGCCGCCAGCCAGCGTTTCCGAATCCGAGAGGTTGGAAAAAGCCAGGCACTCGGCCGCGAAACGGATATCCGCCCGGCGTGCGTCCTCAAGCGGCTGCTTGTAGGCGCCGACACCGTAATAATGGGCGACCCCGGCATTCGGATAAAGGCAACGCGCCGCCGGAGGGCGAGTTCGCGACATAGGGCAGGTCCGGCCGGCAGTCGGCTGCTAAAGCCGGGAGGATATCCTCGCAGAGCGGGCCTTTCCAGATGCGTTCCGGCAGGCCGAGCATGGCACCCTGCTGATAGATCTCGCTGCCGCCGCAAAGGACCACAAGCGACGGCGCGGCCTGGGCCGCCGTCAGGAACTGCTCGACTTCCGTTTTCACGTGAATCACGAAATCCGGATCGGCGACCGGATAGTCGAAATTGGCGAACATCAGATCCTGCCAGACCATCAGGCCGAGTTCGTCGCACAGCGCGAAAAATTCGGGACTTTCATAGGTCGCAATGCCCGGGATGCGGATCATGTTCATGCCCGCATCCTTCGCGAGCCGCAGCCAGGGTTCGTAGCTCGCGCGATCGCCCGGCAGCCCGACGATGTCGGCGCAGGTCCAGACGGCGCCCCGGCAGAATATCTTCCGGCCGTTGACGATGACGGCGAAATCGCTGCCATCCGTGCCACGATCGACGGCCAGATTGCGGAAGCCGGTCCGGGCGAGCGGGAATTCCTTGCCGTCCACCATGAGTGCAACGTCGTAGAGCGCCGGTTCGCCATGGGTATGCGGCCACCATGGCCTGATATCCGGCAGGCGAAGTTCGGCCGAATATCTGCCGCCGTCATTCGTGAAACCCGTCCCGCTGCCGTTGCAGACGAGTTTGAGATCGCTGGGCGGTCCGTCGTAGGCAAGGCTGACTTTGAGAATGCCTGTTCCGCTTTTATCAAGCTCGGCGGAGATGGCGGGGAGAAGGTGACCCGTAGGGTCCGATGAGGCCGATGCGCGGACCTTATCGACTCGCGTTTGCTCGGCACTTCTTCCCCCAGGAGAGACGATAGTGTCGGCGGCCCTGATCACCGAAACCGGCCGCCAAGGACCCACCGCATGAATTTCAGGGCTCCATCCCGGCATGAAGCCGAGAGCGGTCGTGCGGATCAGCCGGAGACCTTGCTGGTTCATCAACCGGGGCCGCCAGCGGGCGCGAGGTCCGGTCTTTTCCAGATGCGGTTTCAGCGCGCGAAAGCAGATCGATAGCGTTTCCCTGCCGGTCAGCTCGACGGCGACCTCATGGCTTTCGAACATGCTTGTCGAAGACAGGATCAGCGTCTCGTCGAGAAACACCTCCGCGACGGTCGCAAGCCCCGCAAACTTCAGGACCGCCCGTCCCGGTGCCTCGTCGGCAAGCGGGTGGCGGTACCAGGCATCCTTGTCGATCAGTGCCTCGGGATCGTTGCGATCGAAGCGGCTGGCGGCGTCCAGGGCGGCTGCAACCGTGCCCGGGACGAGGGCCGGAATGCTGTCCGAGCCGGCGGGAAGGTCGCTCGGCAGCACGCAGGCGCCGGGTTCGGTCAACGTCAAGGACCAGCCTTCGGTGAGAAGGCTGGCCCTGGATCCAATGACGGAAAGAAGGCTCACGCGGCCTCGCGGGCTTGGGTCAGCGTCAGCGCCAGGTCGCCCATCAGCAGGTCCCAGGCATCGATGGCCGGATCGAGCGCCGTTGCCAGCGGTTCGAATTTCTTGCGGGTGACGGCGCGGGCAAGCTGGAACTGGGTGGATTTCGCAACTTCCGAAATCCTCAGCGCCTGTTCCACCGCCTGCGCGAATGTCTTGTGGTTCAGCCAGGCGAGATGGCTCGCCAGAAGCTCGAAATTGGCGCCAACCTGCCGGAGCGTGTTGAAGGCGTATTTGTGGAAGAAGCCGAAATCCCTGTCGGCAATACGCTCCACCTGCGCCGGGAACACTCTTGCGAACGCGCGGATCGGGTTGTCGTCCGGGCGTCGGGCAAAATGATGCCTGAGCAGTTTCCACGCGGTCTCGCGAATGTCGGTGGCATCCGGATAGGCTGCGGGGAATTTCGCGAATTCCGTATAGGGCAGGAAGGGCAGTGCTTCCGGGCCGGCGTTCAACTGAAACAGGCCGTCGAAATCATCACCCGACAGGGTGAAGAAGCCGCCATTGTGAAAATAGTCGAGCTCGCGTTTTTCGAGATCGAGGCGGTTGATCGCGACCGTCGTTTTGCCGTGTTCCTGGCGATAGGCGACGCCGCGTGTGTCGGGCAGGTAAAAGCTGTCGAGTTCGAGCAGCGTCAGCCGGCCGCGGCGGATCTGTTCGGCGGCATGCCATTCCGGCCGGTCGAAGATCGCCAGTTCGGTCACGCGAATGCCGTAGAGCGTTTCGAGATCCTCCAGCGGCACCTTGAAGAAGGTGAACTGGTCGCCCTCGAAATCCTGGGTCAGGGTGAAGCCGAGCATGGCTTCCGGCGGCAGGCCCGGGCCGAAAGCACCTCGATCCACAGATCGACGTAACAATTCGTCTCCGGCCACATGCGCTCGGCTGAATGCAGCGCATGCGTCGTGTAGTTCGCCGGATCGAGAGCGGGAAAACCGCCGTCATCGGATCAACCCCAGAGCGTGGCGCGGACGTGTTCCGGCCATGTCTTCACGTCGAGACCATGGGTGTGGAACAGCGCCAGCGCGATGCGTTCCAGGCCGAAGCCGACGCAGGCGGTGTGGGCGACGCTGCCGTCTTCCAGGTTCAGGCCCCATTTCAGGCCGAATGAGTCCTGGTGGTAGTTGAAGCTCATGCAGGCGGTCGGCTTGGTGGGCGAGGTGATCGGGATCAGCAGCTCGAACTTCAGGTTCTGGTCGCGCTGGTTGTTGACCAGCATCTTGCCGGCGCGGCCGAAGAAGGGGTCGTTGGCGATATCGATGGTGACTTCGAGCCCGACCGACTTCATCATCTCGACGCCGCGATCCATCCAGAGCTGGCGGAAATCGGTCACATGCTGTTCGGTACCCATGCAGATGTATTCGCGCATGCGGAACAGCTGCTGGCGGGCCGGATCCTTGGAGGGTTCGTGGCGGAAGCAGTAGCTCTGCAGATCGAAGAGACCGCCGCCGGCGGGCAGCCTGCCACGTCGCGCAACGGTCGGATAGAGCGGATAGCAGGCGGCCGGCGTCAGCACGATGTCGGTCGCCTCCTGGCCCTTGGTCCAGTCTTCCTCGCCGACCTCCATGCATTTCAGGAGGCTCATGTGGTCGAGTTCGTTGCCGCAGAACGAATGGATCGTCCCGGCAAGCTGGGGAAAGCTCTTCATGTAGCCGCTGGTCTCGAAGAAGGCGCGGTTCATGCCCGGCGGGAAACGCATGGCTTCCGCACCGTCGGCGCCGCCGACCTTGTCGATCAGGCGTTCGAAGGCGGCAATGACGTCTTCGAACTGGCCGCTGCGGCCATACAGTCCGTCAACGCCGGTCTCGATCAGCAGGCCTGCATCGAACAGGCGGTCGAGAAAGGGCACCTGAATATCCATGGCTTCACCTCATTCTTTCAACAAATTACATCTGAAATGACGGGGCGTCAGCCGAGCAGGCTGGTGTCCGGTTTCTGAACGAGCAGCATGGTCGACGTATTGCCGAGAATGCGGTCGTTGGAGATCATCAACTGGGCGGAATGCGCGTCGCGCAGGTGCCGGCCGAGGCTGTAGGGCGTACCGTTCTTGTAGCCCATGATGCCGCAGATGATCATCGCCTGGTTGATGATGGTCAGGATCGTCTCGGAAGAGGCGAGCTTGACGTTGTTCATGGCGATCGAAAAGGCCATGGACGACAGCCGGTCGTGATCGAGCCTGGCATCCGCATAAAGCTTGAGGCCCGAGAGGATGTTGCCCTTGAGGAGCTGCAGCAGGTTCGAGGCTTCGGCGAGCCTGAGCGCGCCGGGCGGCTGGGTGCCGCTGGCCTTGCGGGCCGCAGCGCGCACAAAAGCCTGGGCGCGCAGCACCGCATCGGCGGCGATGCCGTACCAGACCCCGCTCCAGAGGAGATGCGAAGTGGCGAGCATCGACTGCGCTGCGATCTCGGCGAACGGCTTCGGGAAGATCTGGGCCGACGGTGCTTCGCCCTGGAAGAGGAAACCGTCGGAGCAGGTTCCGCGCATGCCGAGCGTATCCCAGCCGACCGTCTTCTGAAGGGTGTACTGGCCTTGTCTGAACACCGTCATGACCTGGTCGGTCGGGGCGGCCTTCTCATTCGAGCGGGAGGTGACCATGATCGCATCGGCATGGGCGCCGTAGGAAATCACGGTGGCATCCTTCGTCAGGCGGCAGGTGTCGCCATCGACCTCGATCGCGCAGATCGAGTTGCGCATGTTGCCGCCGATACCGCCTTCGGTCGTCGCAGAGGCGACGAGAAGCTGGCGACCGGCGAGCTCGCGCATGAAATCCGTGTGCCA
Organism: Neorhizobium sp. EC2-8; assembly: GCA_045291535.1. Taxonomy (GTDB): domain Bacteria; phylum Pseudomonadota; class Alphaproteobacteria; order Rhizobiales; family Rhizobiaceae; genus Neorhizobium. The sequence continues at coordinate 3,299,029 of CP147996.1, forward strand.
GGCGCTGTCGGCTCCATGCGCCACGAGGCTCGAAACCTTGATCTGATGCATGGCGAAAACCATGGCGCTCGACGCACAGGCCTGTCCCAGGATGGAGCAGACCTCGGCGATCTCGGTGATGGAAGCGCCCTCGCCCCCGAACCCGGTCGGGATCTGGATGCCGAGGAGACGCTCGGCTTTCATGGCATCGACCGCCTCGCGCGGGAAGCGGCCGTCATGATCGACGCGGTCGGCGAATTCGGCCGCCACGGCCGCCACGCGCTGAGCGCGGGCACTCAAGGCCATGTCGGCAGCAAAGGCGAGGAGGCTCATCTCAAGCGGCCTCGCGGGCTTTCAGGATCTGGGAAACCGTCTGCTCGATCGCCGCAATGCTGGCGAAGGACTTGCGGTTCAAAAGACTATCCGGGAATTCGATGTCGAAGGCCTCTTCCAGGCCCAGCATCAGCTGCACCGATGCGAAGGAAGAAAGACCGGCGGCATAAAGGTCGGCGCCGTCTTCCAGTTCCGTCACCGCGACCGGAAGGCCGCCTAATCGTGTCAGTAATTCGCGAATGGTCTCGTTCATCTCGACATCTCCGGATCGTTCGAATTCTGCGTTCATCGCCAGCCACGTTATTACGCAGGATAGCATAAGATTCCGGTAATAAACGTCATCAATTTGGAGCTGCGGGATTCCTTAAAATTCGATCGATCGGCCCCCGTATGGATCGGCTTGACATGCGCGGCCGGCCGGTTTCTGATGGCCGCATTCACCAGGGGGTCCCGCCAAGGGGCTGAGATACTGCTGGTCGGATCGGCTTTGGCCGCCCGAGGCGCAGTGACCCGTTGAACCTGATCCAGTTCATACTGGCGTAGGGACGGTGTGAGCGCAGCGGCAGCCAGGGCGGAATTCCGTTCTTCGGATTCCGGTGCGTTCTTTCATCATTCCAACACTGGAACTGGGTCTCCAAACGTCAAACCTTGGAGCCTCGAACCGTGAATATCGCAACCACCAAACTCACCCCGGTCGTCACCACCGGCCCGCTTCCCGCTTCCACGAAAGTTCTCAAAGCCGGCACCATCCATCCGGACATCCGGGTGCCGATGCGGCAGATCGCGCTGCATCCGACCTCCGGCGAACCGCCGGTCACCGTCTATGATTCCTCAGGCCCCTATACCGCCGAAAATGCCGCGATCAGCATCGACGCGGGCCTGCCGCGTCTGCGCGAAAGCTGGGTTCTCGCCCGCGGCGACGTCGAACCTTATGAGGGCCGCATCGTCAGGCCGGAGGATAACGGTTTTGTCTCCGGCGACCGGCTGACGCCGGAATTCCCGGTCCGCAACCCGCCTTTCAAGGCGAAGCCGGGCAGGGCGGTCACCCAACTCGCCTATGCGCGGGCCGGCATCATCACTCCGGAGATGGAATTCGTCGCCATCCGCGAGAACCTCGGCCGGCAGGCGGCGAAGGAACCGCTCGTCCGCGACGGCGAAAGTTTCGGCGCCCATATTCCGGACTTCGTCACGCCGGAATTCGTTCGCCGTGAAGTCGCGGAAGGCCGGGCGATCATTCCCGCCAATATCAACCATCCGGAATCCGAACCGATGATCATCGGCCGCAACTTCCTGGTGAAGATCAATGCCAATATCGGCAATTCCGCCGTCACCTCGTCGATGGCGGAGGAGGTCGAGAAGATGGTCTGGGCGATCCGCTGGGGCGCAGATACGGTCATGGATCTGTCGACCGGCCGCAACATCCACAATATCCGCGACTGGATCATCCGCAATTCACCGGTGCCGATCGGGACCGTGCCGCTCTACCAGGCGCTCGAAAAGGTGAACGGCATTGCCGAGGATCTGACCTGGGAGGTCTACCGCGATACGCTGATCGAGCAGGCGGAACAGGGCGTCGATTACTTCACCATCCATGCCGGCGTGCGGCTCGCCTATATCCCGCTCACGGTCAACCGCGTCACAGGCATCGTTTCCCGTGGCGGCTCGATCATGGCCAAGTGGTGCCTGCATCACCACAGGGAGAGTTTTCTCTACGAACATTTCGAGGAAATCTGCGACATCGCCCAAGCTTACGACGTTTCCTTCTCGCTCGGGGATGGCCTGCGCCCGGGATCGATCGCCGATGCCAACGATGCGGCGCAGTTCGCGGAGCCTGGAAACGCTCGGCGAGCTGACGAAGATCGCCTGGGCGAAGGATTGCCAGGTGATGATCGAAGGTCCGGGTCATGTGCCGATGCACAAGATCAAGGCGAACATGGACAAGCAGCTCGCGGTCTGCGGCGAGGCGCCATTCTATACGCTTGGACCGCTGACGACCGATATCGCGCCGGGCTACGACCACATCACGTCGGGGATCGGGGCTGCGATGATCGGCTGGTTCGGCACCGCCATGCTCTGCTACGTGACGCCGAAGGAACATCTCGGCCTGCCGGATCGCAATGACGTCAAGACGGGCGTCATCACCTACAAGATCGCCGCGCATGCCGCCGATCTCGCCAAGGGCCATCCGGCGGCGCAGGTGCGCGACGATGCGCTGTCGCGTGCCCGTTTCGAATTCCGCTGGGAGGACCAGTTCAACCTTTCGCTCGATCCCGAAACGGCCCGCTCCTTCCATGACGAGACGCTGCCGAAGGAGGCGCACAAGGTGGCGCATTTCTGCTCCATGTGCGGACCGAAATTCTGTTCGATGCGGATTTCGCACGATATTCGCGCCGAGGCGCAGAAGGAGGGCCTGGAAGCGATGGCCGCCAAATACCGCGAGGGCGGCGATCTCTATATGCCGGTGGTGAAGGGGTGAGCTGATCCATGCTTTTCTGCGTCGAGGCTAGTTCAGGTCGAAGCCAGTTCAGGTCGCGGCCAGTTCACCCCCTCTGTCCTGCCGGACATCTCCCCCTCAAGGGGGGATCGAAGGAGGCTTGCTCGGAGGTCCCTCTGTAATTTATGCGACGGCAGGAAGCTTGCAGGGAGTGGGGTTCGGCAATCTCAAGGCCGTTTGGTCGGGTAAGACATTGCTTCTGGCCGATCTCCCCTTGAGGGGAGATGTCCGGCAGGACAGAGGGGGTACGGCGGGGTACACCTTCCAATACTGCCTTTCGGTTCTGCCCGTGGACAATTTCACCACCTCTCCCCAGCATCTCCAATAACTTAACCGCATCCTCATCCCCGCCCTCCCGCTTTCCGCCTACAATCCCCGTGCTTCCGTCGCCGGAGTGTTTCGCGAGACGTTCGCGGGCAGGCGGGGCCGGCGCTTCCACCCAAACCGTAACGTGCGGGGATGGTGGAAGAGGTGAAAGCCATGGAGTGCTGGTCGATAAGACGAACATTCCTATCAAGCCTCCCCTGGCCGCCGGGCCGGGTTCGGTTGAGCCGTCCAAGTGGCAAGGTTTCCCGAAAGGAGACCGTGAACGAAGCCATGCAGCGGGGCGAGGTGATCACCTGTAGGGGCCGGAAGCCTCGAAAAGACGCCGAAGGCCACGCGAATGCGGAGCCACCTACTTAAATCTATTGAGGTTCCGCATTCGTGTGGGCTCTCCAGAACACGGGCAAAAGCTGTCGCGTGAAGGCGGACGCGCGTCACTTCGGAGGATATTGATGTTCCTCGCCGCGAAAATCGCTGACGGAATAGCAGCCACCTTCGCTGCGCACCGCGCTTTCACCGATCACCGCCTTGCCGTGGCCGCCGGGAATATCCAGCACATAGGTGGGCTGGCAGAGGCCGGAAATGGTGCCGCGGAGCGCAGAGGCGATCTTCTGGCCCTCGGCGATATCGAGGCGGAAATGGCCGGTGCCGGGCGCAAGATCCGGATGGTGCAGGTAATAAGGCTTTACGCGGGTTTCGACGAAGGCCTTCATCAGCGCGCCGAGCACGGCCGGATCGTCGTTGACGCCGGCAAGCAGCACCGTCTGGCTGACCATCGGGAAACCGGCGTCGATCAGTGCAGCACAGGCGGCGCGGGCGGCATCGGTCATCTCGCGCGGATGGTTGGCATGTAGCGCCACATAGACGACCTTGCGGCTTTCCTTCAGTGCCGCGATCATTGCCTCGTCGATGCGATCCGGCTCGACCACCGGCACCCGCGTATGGAAGCGGACGATCTTCACATGGGAGATCTCGGCAAGGCCGCGCATGACCGCCGCCAGCCGGCGCGGGAGAGAACCAGCGGATCGCCGCCAGTCAGGATGACTTCCCAGATTTCCTCGTGCTCGCGGATATAGGCAAGCGCCGCCGCCAGTTCCTCGGGCGAAAGCGTGCCGTCGCCCTGCGGGCCGACCATTTCCCGGCGGAAGCAGAAGCGGCAATAGACGGGGCAGATATGCACGGCCTTCAGGAGCACCCGGTCCGGGTAGCGATGGACGATGCCCTTGACCGGGCTGTGCGCCTGATCGCCGATCGGGTCGGCGCGCTCTTCCGGCGTCGTCAGCAATTCGCTCGGATGGGGCACGAACTGCCGGGCAATCGGATCGTCCGGATCGGTTCTGTCGATCAGCGAAACCACCGTCGGCGTCAGCGCGATTGCGTAACGGTCCGCGACTGCGCGAATGCCATCGAGTTCTTGCGGCTCGATCAGGCCGGTAGCCGACAGCTCTTCGGGGTTTTCAATGAGCGGGATGCCGTCACGAAAACACCTCCGCGACGGGCGCCCACATCACCTGGTCGATACGCGTCGCGCCGGTTGCGAGCATGGCGAGCCGGTCGAAGCCGAGTGCTGCGCCGCTGGCATCCGGCATGATCGACAGCGCGTCGAGAAAGTCTTCGTCGAGCGGATAGTGCTCGCCGTAGATGCGTGCCTTCTCCGCCATTTCGTGTTCGAAACGGCGGCGTTGTTCGCCGGGGTCGGTCAATTCCCCGAAGGCATTGGCAAGTTCGACGCCGCAGGCATAAAGTTCGAAACGTTCGGCGACACGCGGATCGCGAGCGGAGGGCCGGGCAAGTGCTGCTTCGCAAATCGGGTATTCGTGCAGGATGGTCGCGCGGCTCTGCCCCAGATGCGGCTCGACCTTCTCGACCAGCACCTTGCTGAAAAGGTCGGCCCAGGTGTCGTCTGCGGCCAAGCGGATGGCGGCCTTCCGAAGGCCGGCCGCCAGCAGGTCCCGGTCGGTTTCGCCATTCGTCGCGACGGAGGCAAGCAGGTCGATGCCAGCGAACTTGTCGAAGGCTTCGGCAAGCGTCAGGCGTTCCGGTTCGGCGAAAGGATCGATCTCCATGTCACGGAAGGCAAAGCGCCCGGTCCCGGCGGTCTCGGCTGCCAGTGCCAGCATGTCGGCGCAATCGGCCATCAGCTGTTCGTAGCTTTCGCCGACGCGGTACCATTCGAGCATGGTGAATTCCGGGTGGTGCAGCGGCCCGCGCTCGCGGTTGCGATAGACATGCGCGAAGGTGAAGATACGCTTCTCGCCGGCGGCCAGCAGCTTCTTGGCGGCGAATTCCGGGGAGGTGTGCAGGTAAAGCGGTGCCCGGCCGCCGTCGATGGCGATCGCTTCCGTTGCGAAGGCATGCAGATGCGTCTCGTTGCCCGGCGAGACCTGGAGGGTCGCCGTATCCACTTCGATAAAATCGCGCTTCGAGAAGAAACCGCGCAGCGCAGCCTGAACCGCGTTGCGGCCCTTCAGGAAAGGCCGGCGGTCCGCGTGGTTTACCGGCGTCCACCAGGGCGAGCGGGGTATGGCAGGTCGGGACAGGCTCATTTGCGGCTTTCTTCGCCGGTTCTTCCCGGCAAGGCTTCCACTTTGCGCGGTTTTAGAGTAGTTCCGGCCGGAAAACAGACGATCCGTCCTTCGGGCCGGTTATCGCCCGGTCCTCTACGACGCATTTTCGGCAGTTACAAGCCGGTTCGCACCACAAGGAAACCCATGGTCAAGGTCATCGCCTCTTCCGTCCGCAAGGGCAACGTCATCGATGTGGACGGCAAGCTTTATGTCGTTCTCACCGCCGAGAACTTCCATCCCGGCAAGGGCACGCCCGTCACGCAGGTCAATATGCGCCGTATCGTCGATGGCGTGAAGGTGTCCGAGCGCTGGCGGACGACCGAGCAGGTCGAACGCGCCTTCGTCGAGGACGTGAATTTTCAGTTCCTTTATGAAGACGGCGAAGGCTTCCACTTCATGAACCCGGAAAGCTACGATCAGGTCGTTGTGGACGTCGATACGATGGGCGACCAGAAGGCTTATCTCCAGGAAGGCATGACCTGCATTCTCTCCATGCATGAAGGCATTGCCCTGGCTCTGCAGCTGCCGCGCCACGTGACGCTCGAAATCGTCGAAACGGAGCCGGTCGTGAAGGGCCAGACAGCCTCCTCGTCCTACAAGCCGGCCATGCTGTCGAACGGTATCCGCACCGCGGTTCCGCCGCATATCGATGCCGGTACCCGCGTCGTCATCGCGACGGAAGACAATTCCTACGTCGAGCGCGCCAAGAACTGATCATTCACGGTCCTTCCGGACATGATAAAAAACCTCCGAAGCGTCGGCTTCGGAGGTTTTTTTGTTGTGGTGATTTGGGGTGCAGCTTACTTTTTGATGACCACCGATGCGACCTTGGTATCAGTCTTGCCGAAGGCGTAACCGCCGCCAACCGCAACGTTGAGCGATACGTAGTCCTGCGCCATCTGACGGACGGCGGCAGCGAGGTTCGACTGAGCGGTCGAGACCTGACGCTGGGCGTCGAGAACGTCGAGCAGCGAGGAAGCGCCATCACGATAGCTGGCGGTGCCGAGCTGCAGGGCCTCTTCGTAGGACTTCACAGTGGCCTGCAGCGAGGAAACCGTCCGGCTGTCGCGCGAAACCGCAGCCAGCGCATTTTCCACTTCCTCGACAGCGTTCAGAACCGTCTGCTTCCAGGCCAGATACCGGCCGCGGGCGCTGGATTCGGCGATCTTGACGTTGCCGCGCAGGCGGCCGCCGTCGAAGATCGGCAGGCTGAGCTGCGGTCCGAAGGACCATGTCAGCGACCGGACGTCGAGAGCGCCGGCAATGGCGTTGTATCTCGGAGAAATGGAGCCGCCGAGCGTAATCGCCGGATAGAGCTGTGCTTCGGCGACGCCGATTTCGGCGACCGCCGACGCAAGCTGGCGTTCCGCGGCACGGATGTCCGGACGGTTGCGGATGAGGTCCGCCGGAATGCCGGCCTTGGTATTGAAGCGGGCGACCGGCTGGCGGGCGCCCCTCTGCAGTTCGGGAACGAGTGTCGATGCAGGCATGGCAAGCAGCGTGGCGACACGGTGTGCCGCGCCCCGGAAATTCGTCTCCAGGCCCGGAATTTCTGCGATCGTCGAATTCACCAAGCCTTCCGACTGGACGACATCGAGACGCGAAGCCGCGCCGGCATCCAGCTGGAGTTTGGTGAGGTTCAGGGTTTCGCGCCGCGAATCGAGGTTCCGGCGAGCAATCGCGATACGCTCCTGATAGTAGCGTACGTCGATATAGGCGGCCACGACCTGAGACAGGAACGAGAGGCGTGCGACGTCTTCGCTGGCATAGGCAGCGTCGAGGCTTGCGAGCGCGCCTTCCTTGGAGCGCCTGTAGAGGCCGAAGAGGTCGAGGAACCACGACGCATCAGCCGTGCCTGCGGTCACGGTCGACCGCGAGAACGAACCGGGGTCGCTGCGAGCGCCGGTGGTCGTATTGGCAGCCGAGATATCCAGCGACGGCAGAGCACCCGCGCCGGCGACGGTGACGCTCGCCTGCGCCGAGTTGATGCGTTCCAGCGCTTGCAGGATATCGAGGTTCTGGCCGATGCCCTGATTGACATAGCCGTTCAGCCGGCTGTCGTTAAAGGCGGTCCACCAGGCGACCTGCGAAACGTCGCCATTGCTGGTCTTGCCGGCTTCGGCAAACTTACCCGGAAGAGCAATTTCCGGGGCCTTGTGATCTGGACCAACGACGCAGCCCGAGAGCAGCAGCATAGTGAGAGGAGCAATAACGCGAATGGATAACATTTTTCTGTCCCAGTGCCCTATAACGCGTGGAAGGTCAGCACTCATGCCCCTTCCGATTGTCCCGCCAGCTGCGATTCGTGCAGCTTCTGACGGCATTAAAAGTCGAATACGTTAACGAACGTAATCATCATCCTACTCTTTTTCACGTTTTGATAACCGTCTAACGACCACAAAGAAGGACGGAACGAAGAAAATTCCGAGGAGTGTTGCAGAAAGCATACCACCCAGCACGCCGATGCCGATGGCATTCTGGGCTGCGGACCCGGCGCCTGTCGCGATCGCCAGAGGCACGACGCCGAGGATAAAGGCGAGTGACGTCATGACGATCGGCCTCAGGCGCAACCGCGCGGCCTCGAGGGTCGCCTCGATCATCTTCATCCCGCCGGCCTGACGATCCTTGGCGAATTCGACGATCAGGATGGCGTTTTTCGCCGCCAGGCCGATCGTCGTCAGAAGCCCGACCTTGAAGTAGACGTCGTTTGCCTGGCCGAAGAAATGCGCCGCGGCAAGCGCGCCGAGCACGCCGATCGGGACCGCGAGAATGACCGAGAACGGGATCGACCAGCTTTCATAAAGCGCCGCGAGGCAGAGGAAGACGATCAGGACCGATAGCCCATAAAGCATCGGCGCCTGGGAGCCCGACAACCGCTCCTGGTAGGAGATCCCCTGCCAGGCCACCGAGTAGCCGCCCGGCAATTGCTCCGTCAGCCGCTGCATCTCGTCCATCGCTTGGCCGGTGCTGACCCCGGACCGGCCGCGCCGTCGAGCGGAATGGCGCTGGTGCCGTTGAAGCGCGCCAGCTGCGGCGTGCCGTTGATCCACTGGACCGTGCTGAACGACGAGAAGGGTACCATCTCGCCCTTGTTGTTGCGGGCGAACCAGTGTTTCAGGTCGTCCGGCTGCATACGGTAGGGCGCATCGCCCTGGACATAGACCGGCTTCAACTCGTTGTTGAGGGTGAAGTCGTTGACGTCGCGTCCGGCGAAGATAGTTGCCAGCATGGAGTTGACGGACGCGAGATCGACGCCCATCGCGCCCAGCTTTTCCTGGTCGAGCAGGATCTTGAGTTGGGTTTCGAGCGCTGGGTGCTGCTGCGCAGCGAACTGATGTTCGGGTTGCCCGCACCGGCCTGCATGAGTTGCTGCGATGCCGTGGTCAGAGCCGCGTTACCGCGGTTGCCGCTATCGACCAGATACATGGAGAAGCCGCTCGACGTGCCCAGGCCCTGGATGGCCGGCGGCAGAAGGGCGAAGACCTGCGCATCGCGGATGGTGAAGAAATACCCGCTCGCCCGCCGGACGACCGCCGCGGCGGATTGCTCCGGCCTGGTACGCTGCGCAAAATCCTTGAGCTTGGTGAAGACGATCGCATTGTTCTGGCCGCTTCCGCTGAAGCTGAAGCCGAGGACGCCGAACACAGCATCGACATTGTCCTTTTCCTTTTCAAGGAAATAGGCCTCGACTTTCTTGACCGCCTCGTCCGTGCGTGGCGTGGTGGCGCCGACCGGCGTCTGGATGATGGTCAGCAGAACGCCCTGGTCTTCCTGTGGAAGAAAGGAGTTCGGCAGTTTCGTGAAAAGCCACGCGCAGCCGCCGATCACCAGCAGGAATACCAGCATCACGCGGAACGGACGCTTCAAAAGGTATCCGATCGTGCTGACATAACCCCGGGTCGAGCGATCGAAACCACGGTTGAACCAGGCGCCGATGCCGCGACGCTTTTTGTGGTGATCGATCGGCTTCAGCATGGTGGCGCAAAGCGCCGGCGTCAGCACGATGGCGACCAGAGCCGAAAGCAGCATGGCCGACACGATGGTAATCGAGAACTGCCGGTAGATGATGCCGGTCGATCCGCCGAAGAAGGCCATGGGAATGAACACGGCCGTCAGGACGAGCGCGATGCCGATGATGGCGCCGGTGATCTCTCCCATCGATTTTTCGGTCGCCTCGAGCGGGCTCAGCCCCTCTTCGTCCATGATACGTTCGACGTTTTCGACGACGACGATGGCGTCGTCGACGAGAAGGCCGATGGCCAGAACCATGGCGAACATCGTCAGCGTGTTGATGGAGTATCCGGTTATCGCCAGCACCCCGAACGTGCCGAGCAGGACGACCGGCACGGCAATCATCGGGATCAGCGTTGCGCGCAGATTTTGGAGGAAGATGAGCAGGACCACGAAAACCAGGATGATCGCTTCGATCAGCGTGTGGACGACCTTCTCGATCGACAGCTGCACGAAGGGCGTCGTGTCATAGGGATAGGTGATCTCGACGCCCTCTGGAAGATTGGGTCCAATGGCGGTCAGCGATTCTCTGACGCGGGCGGCGGTATCGAGGGCGTTGGCGCCGGTCGCGAGGTTCACGGCGAAACCGGTGGAGGGCAGACCGTTCTGGCGCGAACCGCCGCCATAACTCTCTTCACCGATCTCGACGCGGGCGACATCGCTCAGCCGCACCGTCGCGCCGTCCTGTTCGACCTTCAGGATGATCCGCTCGAAATCATCGACCGTCGTCAGCTGGCTTTGCGCGGTCATGGTGACGGTCAGCTGCTGCTCCGCCTTGGCCGGAAGGCCACCCAGGGCGCCGACGGAAACCTGCGTGTTCTGGGACTGGATCGCGGAGGTCACATCCGCGGGCGTCAGCTGGTATTTCTGCAGCTTGTAGGGGTCGAGCCAGACACGCATTGCATATCCGGACCCGAAGATGTCGATGCTTCCGACGCCTTCCAGGCGCTTGACCTGATCCTCGATCTGGGTGGAAAACAAGTCGCCGAGATCGACGGAGCTTCGCTTCTTGTCGGTCGAAACCAGAGCGCCGACCATCAGGATGCTGGAGGTCGAACGGGCGACCTCGATGCCTGCCTGCTGCACGACATCGGGCAGCTGCGATTGCACGAGCTGCAGCTTGTTCTGCACCTGCACCTGGGCAATGTCCGGAAGGACGCTGCTGCCGAAGGTCAGCGTGACGGTGGCACGGCCGGTCGAGGACGACGACGTCATGTAGGTGAGGTCATCGAGGCCGGTCATGCCGTCCTCGATGATCGTCGTCACCGATTTCTCGACGGTTTCGGCGCTTGCGCCGTTGTAACTCGCGGTGATCCTGACCGTGGTCGGCGCGATGTCGGGATATTGCGAAATCGAGAGCGTCGCAATGGCGAGCGCGCCGCCCAGCATGATGACGATCGCGATGACCCAGGCGAATACGGGTCGCCGGATAAAGAACTTGGCCATTGAGATTATTCCTTGCCGCGTTTCGTCATGATCGTTTCCGCTCCAGCCTTCACGGCTTCGCAGCGGCCGGTTTCGGCGCCTCGACGACGAAACCCTTGTCGTTCACCGTCGCCTCGACCGGCTGGACGGCGGCGCCATCCGCGATCCACTGGAAGCCGTCGACGATCAGACGATCGCCGTCGGCGACACCCTGCGTGACAAGCCAGTTGCTGCCGGAGACCGCGCTGGTCGGGAAGGTGCGCGGTTCCACCTTGTTGTCCGAGGTGACGAACTTGGCGGAAAGCTCCCCGCGGGCATTGCGCGTCGCCGCCCGTTGCGGGATCAGGTAGCCGCTCTCGTTGCCGAGGGTGATGGTGGCGCGCACATAGGTGCCCGGCAGGATCATGTCCCTGGGATTATCGAAGAGTGCGCGGATCTGGTAGGTGCCCGTCGTTTCGCTGACGGCCATGTCGGCCATGTCGAGCTTGCCGGTCAGGGGATAGTCGGTTCCGTCTTCCAGGCTCAGGCGGATATCCGCCTTGCGCGGGTCGCCGCTGAGGCGGCCGGAGGCCATGGCCGAGCGCAATTCCAGCAGGTTGGTGCTGGAATCGATGAGGTCGATATAAATCGGGTCAAGGCGGCGAAGCGTCGTCAGTGCCGTCGTCTGGTTGGCAGTGACGATATTGCCGATGCTGACATTGGAGATCGATGTGACGCCGTCGAAGGGCGCGCGGATCTCGGTGAGATCCAGGTTGATCTGGGCGGCATTGAGCGCTGCATTGGCCTGAGCGACATCCGCCTGCGCCTGCAGCAGGGTCACCCGCGCATTTTCATACTCGATCTGGGTCGCGCCGCTGTTGACCAGCCGTTCGTAGCGGGAGAGGTTCGCCTGGGCGCTCGGGATGCTTGCTTCCGCCTTGGAAACGGTCGCCTTCGCCTGGGCAACCTCGGCTGAATAGGTGCTGTCCTCGATCTTGTAGAGAAGATCTCCGGCCTTGACCTCGCTGCCCTGCTTGAAGGCGATCTGCTTGATCTCCCCGGTGACGCGCGGGCGGATGTCGGCGATCTGGAAGGGTGCCGCCCGACCCGGCAGGACCGCCGTGATCGGCTGCTCGGACTTCTTCATGATCACCACGCTGACCGGTTGCGGCGGACGCTGCGGAGCGCCGCCTGCCGCGGCGTTGCCGGCCGGCTTCTGGCTCGAGTCGCTGCAGGCCGCGAGCACTACGGTAAGAAACAGGGGAAGTATCAGTTTGCGTCCGGTCATGGCGTCATCCAAGCAAGCGTCTGGGTAATCGCCGCGGCAGACGAGACGTGCCGGGGCGGAAGTCGGGGAGATTAACCCGTCTCAAGCGGTCGGAACAGTGGCGGTCGATCAGCGAGATTCAACCAATGTTCCAAGGCTGGGAAAGTGACGTAAGTGTAAAATCGTCACTTTGCAAGCGGATTTTGCAGCGCAGCATTCACAAGTCTGGAAAGACCTTCGCACCGGTCATGCAATTCCGCCTCGTCGGCCTTGGCCAGAAGAACCGGATGGAGCACGCTCGCAAAGGCTGACGCCACGTGCCGGCCGACAGTCTGGGGATCGCTGCATCTGTAGGCGCCGCTCTCGACGCCTTGCCGGATGAGGTCGGTGAACAGGCTCTCGATCAGCCGCTTGTAATGCTGACCGCTCGGAAGATCCGCTTCCGACATCAGGAAGATCATCTCGAACAGGAAGGGATTGTCGCGGAGATCCTGGAGATGCGCCTCCATCAGCTTGCGAACGACGATCGCCAGACGTTCGGGCGCGGGAGCCGGCTCGTCGAGCGTTTCGAACCGACCGATCATCCGGCTGATATGGCGGTCGCAGATGGCGTCCGCCAGCGATGCCTTGGAATGGAAATGCTTGAAGATGTTGGCGGGCGACATATGCAGAGCATGAGCGACGTCGGCGATCGCGCATTTGGCGATCCCCGTTCGCGGAAGAGGGTTTCAGCCGTGTTGAGGATATCTTCCCGCGTTTCTTCCGCTTTGCGTCTTGGTCTGCGCACCCTGTGCCTTTCATGATGCCGGATCTGTTTTCCGGCCAATTGTTCAACGCGTGCTGAAATAGGGCGCCAAATTGCTGCGGATACGGTCGAGCACGGTCGTGCCGCTGGTATCGGGTACGAAAGTCTCACCGGTGATCGTCTCGTAAGCGGTGCGATAGACCTTGGCGGTCTCCTCGACGAGCTCGGCCGGGATCGCCGGGATCTCGTCTTTATAGGGGTCGCAACGCTCTACCACCCAGGCGCGGATGAAATCCTTGTCGAAGCTTTTTGGGCGCGTGCCGTTTAGGAAGGCCTGACTATAAGTGT
>CP147996.1:3317500-3742500 GCA_045291535.1 Neorhizobium sp. EC2-8
TAATTAAGGGTCTTTGCGCCGAAAATGTAACGGGGCTAAAGCCATGCACCGAAGCTGAGGATACGTGACTTGTCACGTGTGGTAGCGGAGCGTTCCGTAAGCCTGTGAAGGAGGACCCGTGAGGGCCTCTGGAGGTATCGGAAGTGCGAATGTTGACATGAGTAACGATAAAGAGGGTGAGAGACCCTCTCGCCGAAAGACCAAGGGTTCCTGCTTAAAGTTAATCTGAGCAGGGTTAGCCGGCCCCTAAGCCGAGGCGGAAACGCGTAGGTGATGGGAACCACGTTAATATTCGTGGGCCTGGTGGTAGTGACGGATTGCTCAACTTGTGAGGTCTTATTGGATTGATCTTGCAGGGACGCGGTTCCAGGAAATAGCTCCACCGTATAGACCGTACCCGAAACCGACACAGGTGGTCAGGTAGAGTATACCAAGGCGCTTGAGAGAACTATGTTGAAGGAACTCGGCAAATTGCACGCGTAACTTCGGAAGAAGCGTGACCCCATTTTGGGCAACCATAATGGGGTGGCACAGACCAGGGGTAGCGACTGTTTATCAAAAACACAGGGCTCTGCGAAGTCTAAAGACGACGTATAGGGCCTGACGCCTGCCCGGTGCTGGAAGGTTAAGAGGAGAGGTGCAAGCTTTGAATCGAAGCCCCAGTAAACGGCGGCCGTAACTATAACGGTCCTAAGGTAGCGAAATTCCTTGTCGGGTAAGTTCCGACCTGCACGAATGGCGTAACGACTTCCCCGCTGTCTCCAACATAGACTCAGTGAAATTGAATTCCCCGTGAAGATGCGGGGTTCCTGCGGTTAGACGGAAAGACCCCGTGCACCTTTACTATAGCTTTACACTGGCATTCGTGTCGGCATGTGTAGGATAGGTGGTAGGCTTTGAAGCGGGGACGCCAGTCTTCGTGGAGCCATCCTTGAAATACCACCCTTATCGTCATGGATGTCTAACCGCGGTCCGTCATCCGGATCCGGGACAGTGTATGGTGGGTAGTTTGACTGGGGCGGTCGCCTCCGAAAGAGTAACGGAGGCGCGCGATGGTGGGCTCAGACCGGTCGGAAATCGGTCGTCGAGTGCAATGGCATAAGCCCGCCTGACTGCGAGACTGACAAGTCGAGCAGAGACGAAAGTCGGTCATAGTGATCCGGTGGTCCCGCGTGGAAGGGCCATCGCTCAACGGATAAAAGGTACGCCGGGGATAACAGGCTGATGACCCCCAAGAGTCCATATCGACGGGGTTGTTTGGCACCTCGATGTCGGCTCATCGCATCCTGGGGCTGGAGCAGGTCCCAAGGGTTTGGCTGTTCGCCAATTAAAGCGGTACGTGAGCTGGGTTCAGAACGTCGTGAGACAGTTCGGTCCCTATCTGCCGTGGGTGTAGGAATATTGACAGGATCTGTCCCTAGTACGAGAGGACCGGGATGGACATATCTCTGGTGGACCTGTTGTCCTGCCAAGGGCATAGCAGGGTAGCTATATATGGAATGGATAACCGCTGAAGGCATCTAAGCGGGAAACCAACCTGAAAACGAGTGTTCCCTATCAGGGCCGTGGAAGACGACCACGTTGATAGGCCGGGTGTGGACGTGCAGCAATGCATGAAGCTTACCGGTACTAATAGCCCGATTGGCTTGATCGTTCTCATTGACCATGCTCATCAAGCAAAGCTTGATGGCATTAGACCTTTGTCCTGACGCTGTCGCATCCTTCGGATGCTGCGCTGCGGACGGCCCGCCAAACGATTGGCGACGGCCTCTGGCCTGTATGGGTGCCACAAGCACCCTTGGGTCCGAAAAGGTTAAACGACGTGTTCAAAGACTAAAAACGAGGCTTTATCGCCTCACCAGCTTCTCAAAATGTTGCGCTTCGCTGACCTGGTGGTTATTGCGGGGCGGCCGCACCCGTTCCCATTCCGAACACGGCCGTGAAACGCCCCTGCGCCAATGGTACTCCGTCTCAAGACGCGGGAGAGTAGGTCGCTGCCAGGTCTGCCAAACGCAACACGCATGCGCCCGAAGCTGAAAGCTTCGGAAAGCTGCATGCGAAAACATAGATTATCTTCTCATCACGAAAACTAACGGCCCTTGAAGCCGATCTCAAGGGTCGCCCTCAAAGCGGCCCTTTCGCTTTGTAGAATATGAAATGCGAGGAAAACGCCCATATCAATCGGCGCGTCCCTCACATGAGACAACTTGGCTTCGCCAAGTTGCTCAGGCAGAAGATGGAACCGCTTCGCGGTTACATCACCGCGATAAATCCAAAGGGATTTACGCTCGCTATTTTGCCTCCGGCAAAAAGCTTATAACGCGGGGTGGAGCAGCCCGGTAGCTCGTCAGGCTCATAACCTGAAGGCCGCAGGTTCAAATCCTGCCCCCGCAACCAAACCCTTCCCAATTCCAATGACTGAACAGCATAACCCACAACCCCGATCGCCGGGCTGAACACACCACAACGCTCGGCATCAAGCCAAAACCACTCGACCACGCGATCATATATTAACATCGTAAGCCTCCGGTGGAGGCCGCAGGTTATGCCGCCTGAGTGTTCAGCGCGTCTGGCTGCCAGTTCCACGGAAGCAATTGCTGCAGGTTGTGACCTTGCCCCGTTGAAATAATCCATTTTGAAGTAAGCTCTGGCCCATTGAGAGGACCAGAGAATGAAGCGCAACCGTTTCACAGACGAACAGATCATCGGCATATTGAAGGAGCACGAGGCAGGCACGCCGGTCTCGGAGCTTTGCCGCAAGCACGGTGTCAGCGACGCCAGCATCTACAAGTGGAAAGCCAAGTTCGGCGGCATGGACGTGTCCGAGGCCAAGCGGCTGAAGACGCTGGAGGACGAAAACACGAAGCTGAAGCGGCTTCTGGCGGATGCCATGCTCGATAATGCTGCTTTGAAAGACCTTTTGGGAAAGAAGTGGTGACGCCCGCAGCAAAGCGGAACGCTGTTGCGCATCTGATGAACGAACATGGGATGAGCGAACGGCGGGCGTGTAAAGCCATCGGTTTTTGCCGCATGACGATCCGTTACGAAACCAGGCGCAGCGACGACCTTGGCCTTCGCGAGCGAATGAAGGCGTTGGCGCATGAACGCCGCCGCTTTGGATATCGACGCATTCATGTGCTGCTCAGACGCGAGGGACACCTTGTGAACCACAAGAAGCTCTTCCGGCTCTATCGGGAGGAGAAGCTGACCGTGCGCAAGCGTGGCGGGCGTAAGCGAGCGATAGGCACCCGAGCGCCGATGTTGATCCCGATGGCTGCCAATGATCGTTGGTCGCTGGACTTCGTGTCGGATCAACTCACCGATGGCCGCAGGTTCCGGATTCTGACGGTCGTGGACGATTGCACAAGGGAATGCCTGGCTCTCGTCGCCGATACATCGCTTTCCGGCCTGCGGGTCGCCCGTGAGCTGGATCGGATCATCGAGGAACGCGGCAAACCCAGGATGATCGTCAGCGACAACGGCAGCGAATTCACCAGCAACGCCATCTTGCAATGGACGGATCGGGGCAAGGTGGATTGGCATTACATTGCCCCAGGCAAGCCGATCCAGAACGCCTTCATCGAAAGCTTCAACGGGCGGCTGCGCGACGAGTTATTGAACGAGACGCTCTTCTCGTCATTGCCTCAAGCTCGATCAGCTCTTTCAAACTGGCGCGTGGATTACAACGATCACCGGCCGCACTCGGGGATCGGCTGGATGACACCTGCCGAATTCGCTCAGACCATCAACCCGCGACGGGATGCAGTGCTGCGCAGCCGAAATGGCTCCGCACCGCAACCCGCCGCTACCACTCCAAATACAGCAACCAAAAACCGCTGGAGCAAACTCAAAACTGGATAAAACTTGGGGGCAAGGTCATCGGAGATCACCGCATCAGGTTCAAGACAGGCAGCGACCAACTGCTCCTTCTCCTCGCGAGACCACCGCCGACGGCGCTCAACAGACGTGATCACTTCAATCGGATGCTTCGTCATAGGACTATCCCTAGTGTTTGCACTAGGACTTCCGATGTTCAGCGTCACCTCACAAGGCGGCCCTCACCGTGGGCTTACCAAACATCTCAGTAATCTCCCAGACATCAACACAAATGACCCCAGATGAGCCGCATGTGGGCGTGAGGCCGGCTTGCCTCGTCTCGTCTGGCCCGCTAATAACGCGCATTGCTGCGGGAAGCGTCCGGTTCCGGACGCGGTCCGCTTTGTGCGCTTTCATTTTTATTGGCGTCACCGCCAACTTGCAAAATCCTTTGGATCAACTCATGGCGATGACGGCCGAGCAGATAGCGGACAGCGCGCTGATCCTCCCCTTGATCAAGCGTCAGTCGGCGACGATGCTGGAGGCCTTTGGTGCCAATCCGCGGCTGACCTCGGTCTTCGCGACGCAGCAGCGCTGGCTGTTGGCGCATACGGCAATGGGTCTTCATTTTCGCGCTGCGGCCAGTGGCGAGGGGATGATGACGCTCTCCCGTTTCCTTGCGAGGGTCGCCGAGCACGCCGTCTCCAGTCGGAACACGGCCGACGCTTTCGTCAAGGAGATGATCCACTACGGTTATGCGGAGCTGACGGATGCTCCGATGGACCGGCGCCTGCGGCCGATTTCCATCTCCGCATCCGCAGTGCAGGCGATCTATGGCTGGGCCCTGGCGCATCTCGCAACACTCGACCGGCTCGACGGCGGTCATCGCCTGGAGGTGTTTTTAGCCGCGGAAGGGGCAATCGCCCGGCTGCAGCCGGAAATCGCCGACGGCTTGCTGACGACCTCCGCCATCCGCCAGCCCCGGAACACGTTCTCGCTGTTCACCTGGCTCAACAACGGCGGCATCATCATGGACTGGGTCATCGCCGGGCTCGGCGAGATCGGCTCCGATGGTCGGCATTATCCGACGTCGGTGGCCTCGGTGGCCGACATGGCGGAATGGCTGAAGCTGTCGCGCACCCACCTCGCCCGCAAGCTGGGCGAGGCGGAAGCGCTGGGAAGTCTCGGATGGATGGGACGGCGGGGCCACTCCGCCATGTGGGTTTCCGTCGGCTTCGTTCGCGAAATGATGGAGGCGCAGGCGGTAAAACTTGCGATCATCGATGCCGCTTTCGAACGCTGTTTTTCTCGTTGACCCTCCGCCGACGCTCGGGATCCGACATGCCTTCGATCTGAAACCGGCGCGATGCCGGATGTCGGGGGAACCGGCGCGCAGCGGTCCGTGACGGCGTTCCTTTGGTACCGGTGTGTGCGTCGATAATTGTGGAGGCATTCGAAGCGGCCGCCGGGCTCTATCTGGGGCGACGGACGGCTCGTACCTTGCCGCTGCTTCCGCCACCGCAGAAGAATTGCCCGGCGCCGTCGGATTCGAGGCCTGATACGCCGAGCCCCGGCGGCATTTCGAGCATTTCCAGCACGTCTCCCGTCTGGGGATCGACGCGCCTCAGTTCACCCTCGTCGCCTTCCCAGACACCATGCCAGAGTTCGCCATCGACCCAGGTCACGCCGGTAACAACGCGGCTGGACTCGATGGTGCGAAGGATCCCGCCCGTATCGGGATCGATCTGATGAATCTTGCGACCGCGATATTCGCCGACCCAGAGTGTTCCTTCGGCCCAGGCGAGCCCTGAATCGCCGCCGTTTCCGGGCGCCGGGATCGTCGCAAGCACGGTGCCCGTCTCCGGATCGATCTTGTGGATGCGATCTTCGGCGATCTGGAACAGGTGCTGGCCGTCGAAGGCCGTTCCCGCATGGGACGCGACATCGATCGCGCGCACCGTCTCGCCGCTCGCCGGATCGAAGGCGTTCAGTTTGTCCCCTGACGCAAACCAGACATTCTCGCCGTCGAAGGTGACGCCATTCACGCGATCGGCCCCGGGAAGGGACCATATTCTCGGATTATTTCGGCTTGAGACTTTTTCATATGCTCATCCTCCGGTCGAGACCTGTTGAATTCATTCAATCCCACGCGACCGACAGATTGGATGAATTCAACGCATCCCGACCCTAGTCGCTCGGGAGCGGGCTGGGGAGTAACAAGATTGTCGGGAAGCCCGGCACCGACGGGGCCATCCACCGCCGCGCACGCCCCTGGCCGAACCACTGCACCTTGCCGGCCTCCAAAAGCTGCTCGAGTGCCCGCTGCACGGTGCGGGCACTCGCTCCGAGCGCGATCGCCAGCGCCGAACTCGACCAGGCTTCTCCGTCGGCAAGGAAGGCGAGAACCGCTGCGTGCTGCTCGTCCACGGGCGGCGCCAGTACGACGATTTCGCCATTTCCTCGCGGCGACAATGCAAAACCTCTCTTCGTCGCCGTCACCTCCGCCAGTGCCTGAAGCTCGACACGCAGCCGGCCGATTTCGACCCTCAGCCGGGCGCGATGCGATTCATCCGCGTGCCTGGCCCGGAAGGCGCGGTAGAGCAGCGTGCTTCTCGGTACATCGCCCGGCCAGGCCTCGCCGAGAGCGCGGGCAAGCGCGAACAATATCGGGCGTGATGCGAGCGACACGACGATATCTCCGGTCCGCACGATATTGCGGCATGCATCGACCACCAGCGCGCCCGAGGCGAGGATTGCTTCGACCTCCTCAAGAAGGAGTGGGCTATCCTCGCCTCGAGCGATCAGGCGCGCCGCAGGCGTCTTCAGGACGAGGGATGCGTTTTCGACCTCCACCGTCAGTGCCGGAATGTCGGCTTCCCGCGCGGCCTGCTCCGCGCGGGCAAGTGCGGCGCGGGCCGTTTTGGTCTGCAGGCGGCGGATTGCCATGCCCGCGACCACCAGTTCGTAGGCGGCCCTCGATGCCGGTGGCAACGGAGGCGGTTCGAAGGCGTCGAACATGCGCTCAGCCTCGTCGAGGCGGCCGATCAGCAGCAGCCGCCGGACCTCCAGATTGAGCGCATGCGCCGCGTTTACCCGATCGCCATGGGCCTCAAGGACTGCCCGCGCCATATCGAGTGCCTTCATCGGCCAGGTGAGATCGCGGGAAACGAGCGCGATCTCGGCCTCGGCGACGACACATCGCGCGCGGGCCATCGCCTCTTTCGGGCCGAATGCGCGGCCGGCTCTCTTGAGCAGAGCCTTTGCCCGCACGAGATCGCCGAGCTGCGCCATGGCGATGCCTCTGAGCGCGAGCGCGGGCGCATCGTCGCGCAGCGCCACCCGCTTCAATGCCCCAAGGGGATCGCCCGAGGCGAGCGCATGTGCCGCGGCGATGATCAGCGAGTCCATCGAAATCCCGTCACACTTGTCACTCTCACCATTCGATATCCGGCCATAGTCTAGCTCTCGACCAGCAACCTGCATCCCAACAAACAGGAGGTTCATATGCGAAAGCAAGTCGTTTCGCCGGAGCAATGTCGATTGGCCTGGCTGCGCCGGCATGACCAATATTGAGGTGACGCCCGGAAAATGGGCCCGCCTTCCATGGGAAGTCGGCCGCCCATGGCCGGCCCGGCCCTGGCATCGGGCATTTGACATGCCGGCACTTCGAAGCCGCGCGCGGGCAACCCTCTTGCCGCGATCGCTGGCCGCTGCGTGCCGCAAAACGGAGACGAAAATGACCAGTACTCAATATCGATGGATCATCGTGGCGGCTGGCGGCCTGCTCGGCTGCCTTGCCATTGGATCCATGTTTTCCTGCCCGTTTTCCTGCTTCCCATCGCGCGTGACACGGGATGGTCGGTCACCGGCCTATCGAGCGCGATGACCATCGGATTTGTGGCGATGGCATTCGCCAGCATTGCCTGGGGTAGCCTTTTCGACCGGTGGGGTCCTCGCCCCATCGTTCTTACCGGCTCGGTTTTGCTCGGCGCCAGCCTAGCGTCCGCAAGCCTGACGACATCGCTTATGGCCTTCCAGCTCATCTTCGGGCTCGCCGTCGGCACGGCGATCGCGGCAATCTTTGCGCCGATGATAGCCTGCGTCACAGGCTGGTTCGATACGCACCGGAGCCTTGCGGTCTCGCTGGTCTCCGCCGGCATGGGCATGGCACCGATGACCATGTCGCCTTTCGCGGCGTGGCTCGTGTCGATCTACGACTGGAGAACCTCCTCCAGATCATCGCCGTGCTCGTCGCCGCCGTGATGATCCCGGTCTCCTTCTGGTCCGGCGCGCGCCGGTTCCGGAAAGCGGCGATGCGGCCGCACCGCCGGCTGAAGACCTTCAGTCGTCGATGTCCACGCGCCAGGTCCTGAGGTCGCCTCAGTTCATCATTCTGCTGCTGACCAATTTCTTCTGCTGCGCCACGCATTCGGGGCCGATCTTCCACACCGTGAGCTATGCGGTAACCTGCGGCATCCCGATGATCGCGGCTGTGTCGATCTACAGCGTCGAAGGGTTGGCCGGCATGGGCGGTCGCGTTGTCTTCGGCATCCTCGGCGACCGGTTCGGCGCCAAACGGATCCTCGTTCTCGGCCTGCTGGCCCAGGCATTCGGCGCCCTGGCCTATGTTTTCGCGCAAGGGCTCGGGTCGTTCTACACGGTGGCCGCCCTGTTCGGCTTCATCTATGCCGGCGTCATGCCGCTCTATGCGGTGATCGCCCGCGAGAATTTTCCGATGCGGATGATGGGCACCGTGATCGGCGGAACGGCGATGGCCGGCGGTCTGGGCATGGCGACCGGTCCGCTCGCCGGCGGGCTGATCTACGACACGCTCGCGAGCTACACCTGGCTCTATGTCGGTTCATCAGGGATCGGCATCGGCGCCTTCCTGATTGCGCTCATCTTCAAGCCTTTTCCGAAGGGCCAGCAGACGACGCCTTCCATCGACGTCAATCCCGGCCTTGCGCCCAGCAACTGACGAAACCTCCGTTCCCAAACCAGGAGACAAGACATGAGCAAGTCCTATATCGGCGGATGCGCCTGTGGCGCCATTCACTACGAAATCTCTGCGGAACCGCTGGTGATGAACGATTGCCAGTGCCGTCAATGCCAGCGCGACAGCGGCACGGGGCACGGGTCCTACCTGACCTTTCCGCGCGCTGCGGCCACGGTTCACGGGGAGGCGGGCACCTGGGATATCGTCGGCGACAACGGTTACGTCAAATCGCGCGGCTTCTGCCCCACCTGCGGAACCTTGGTTTTCCTGACCCTGCCGGCCGTCCCGGATATCTTCGTGATCTATGCCGGCAGCTTGGAGGATCCGAGCCGCTACAAACCGCAATTCGTCTGCTGGACTGCGGCCGGCCACCGATGGGACCGCATCGATCCGGACCTCCCGAGGTTCGAGAAGATGCCGCCCTCCTGACCGGTCACGGTCAAAGGCCCCCGAATGTTCGGGAGGCCATGATCAGCATCAAGCCGATGGCTCGTCCGCTGATCAGCTATCGGCGGCCGGGAGACAGGCGAATGCCGAGTTTTGCGACGAACACGCCTTGTCTTTCGAGATCATCGGTCTCTATAGATGCAAGCGGCGAGGTTTTTCGAATGCAAGGCAATGAGATCGCAGATCTGATCAATCGCGTGGCGATGGGCGATCGCAAAGCGTTCGTCGCGTTGTATAATGCAACGAGCCCGAAACTATTTTCGATCTGCCTGCGTATCTTGAAAGACAGGACCGACGCAGAAGAGGCGCTTCAGGAAATCTATGTCAGGGTCTGGCAGCGCTCCAAGACTTTTGCGGTGGAGACCGGCTCGCCCTTGGCATGGTTGGCGGCGATCGCGCGTAATCACGCGATCGACATCCTCCGGGCCAGGAAGCCTGTCACGGAAGACCTGGATGACGCCTACGATCTTGCCGACGACGGCATTCTCAACCCGGAGCAGCAGGTAGCCATGGCTGACGAAGGCCGCCGGATCGACAATTGCATGCAGGAGCTCGATCCCATGCATGCGCGTGCAGTTCGACGTGCCTATGTGGAAGGTTTGAGTTATCTTGAACTGTCGGAAGAATTGAAGGTACCTTTGAATACGGTGCGCACGTGGCTGCGCCGGAGCCTTCTCAAGCTGAGAGAGTGCATGCAGCGATGACCTCGGGTGAACAAAGTCAGGGCAGGCGGCCGCAGGACGAAATCCTGGCCGGCGAATATGTGCTCGGCGTCTTGTCCCTTGAGGCCCGTCACGCCGTCGAAGCGCGGATGGCGAACGATCGTGCCTTCGCCCGGATCGTCGAGCGGTGGCAGGCGGATCTCGCCTCCTTCAACGACGATTACGAGGACGTGGCGCCCCGCCCGGTCATTTTCGGCCGGATCGAGACGCGTCTGTTTGGCCCCGCCCGGGTTGCTGCACCCTCGTGGGGGCTGTGGAATTCCGCACTGTTCTGGCGGCGGCTCTCGCTTGCCACGTCAGCGGTCGCTGTCGCCGCTCTCCTCTATGCGGCAGGCGTCGTCCCGAAGCCTCCAAGATCGGCTCCGCTGGTGGCTGAACTGTCTTCGAGCAACAGCCAGATCAGCCTGCTTGCCTCCTATGATGCAGGAAACGGCCGTTTGCGGATCGTGCCGGTCGCTGCCGGCGGGCGCGAAGAGAAGTCGCTTGAGCTCTGGCTGGTGCCCGGAAGCGGCAATCCGCGGTCTCTCGGCGTGTTCCAACCGGACCGGGCAGGAGAACTTGTGATCCCCGCCGATCTTCGCGGCAACATGGCCGAAGGCGCGACGCTTGCCGTCAGCCTCGAACCGTTCGGCGGTTCCCGGACCGGCCTGCCCACCGGCCCGATCGTGGCGAGCGGCGCCGCCCGCAGGCTCTGACGAATGGCGGCTGGCTGCCCGACAAGCTCGACCCGACGCTGAAGTGGCCGAGGCGTGAAGTTCAGGCCGTAGCCTCGCCGATATCCCAGTAGAGCCCGGCCATCATCGCGAGGCCCTCACGGACGATCGAGATCGGCAGGTGTTCGTTCGGTGCGTGCTGCAGGCATCCGGGATAGGAATGCGGAATCCAGATGGTCGGCAGGCCGAGCAGGTCCGAAAAGATGTTGTTCGGCAGCGAGCCACCGAGATTGGGCAGGATGGCCGGCGGGCTGCCGAGTGTCTTTTCGATCGAGGCGACAACCCGTCCGACCCAGGGATGATCCGGGTCGAGGCGGCTGGCGAGGAAGATCGCGTCGGTGGGATCCTTGACCACGACCCGATCGTAACCCGCATCGAGCAAAGCCTTGCGGACCGCCGGCATTACCGCATCCGGATCGACGCCGACCGGGAAACGAAGCTGCACGCGGGCGCGGGCCTTGGGCGGGATGGCGTAGAGCGGCTGGGCGAGGTTGCCGCATTCCATCTCCATCACCTCGAGGGAGCTCCAGGCGAAAACCTTCTCCTCCGGCGTCAGGCCGGGTTCGCCCCACCAGGGCTCGATTGGCGGATCGCCGGCAGCGGGCGCGATGTGGCAATCCTTCAGCGCGACGCGGACATTTTCCGGGATCGAGCCCGGCGTCATCTCGGGCACCCTGATCTGGCCGGTGCGGCCGACCAGCGCGGTGATCGCGTGGCAGAGTTCTATGCCGGGATTGGAGAGAATGCCGCCCCAGTTTCCGGAATGCTGAAAACTTTCGCGGGCATTGATCTCCAGATGGAAGGACATGCCGCCGCGGGCGCCGAGGAAGATAGTCGGCTGTTCAAGGGCGAGGCGAGGGCCGTCGGAGGCGATGAAGACGTCCGCCTTGAGCTCGTCCCGATGCGCCGCGCACATCTCCTCCAGCCCCAGCGAGCCGGATTCTTCACCCATCTCGATCAGGTATTTGAGGTTGAAGCCGAGCGAACCTTTTGTCGCGAGCAATGCCTCGACGGCGGCGAGGTTCACGGCATGCTGGCCCTTGTTGTCGGCCGTACCGCGGCCGTACCAGGCGCCATTCCGTTCGGTCATCCGGAAGGGTGAAAGGCCCTCTTCCCATTGGCCATCCAGACCGGCGACGACATCGCCGTGGCCATATTGAAGGACGGTGGTGAAGTTCGGGTCCTCGATGCGTTCGGCGAGCAGAAACGGGCCGGGTGCCGTGTCGTTCTCGTAGATCCTGGTCTTGAAGCCGAGCCGCTCGAAAAACGGCAACATATCCTCGGTGACATAGCGCCAGAGGTCCGGTTTGTTGGCGGCGACGCGGCTGGCAGAGGGGATCGCCACGCGCTTGCGCAGCGTTTCTTCGAAGGAACCGTCATCGAGATAGCCGAGGGCCTTGTCGATCGCTGCTTGGCGGGAGGCGGTCGTCATCCGGGCATCCTTGCAAATTCAGCGGTCTTGACCTCGGCGACCGGCGGCAGGGCCGAACTGTCCGAGAGGTCGAGATCGAAATGACAGCGGAACATGCCGCCTGTCCCGGTCGCCTTCTGCGGCGGTGCGGTATTGCGGCAGATCTCCTGCGCGAAGGGACAGCGGGTGTGAAAACGGCAGCCGGAGGGCGGAAAGGCCGGGTTCGGCAGTTCGCCGGCGATCGGATGCAGCGACCGGTCGCTGGTATCCATGTCCGGTGCGGCATCGATCAGCAGGCGCGTATAGGGATGGCGGGGCTTGCGGAACAGTTCTTCCGAAGTCGCCTCCTCGACCAGGCTCGCCGAGATACATGACGCCGATCCGGTCGGCCATGATGCGCACGACCGAGAGATTGTGGGTGATGAACAGGCTGGTGAGATGCAGGTTCTTCTGCAGGTCGCGGAGCAGATTGAGGATCTGCGCCTGTACCGAGACGTCGAGCGCCGAGGTAGGCTCGTCGAGGATCAGGAATTCCGGCTCGCCGGCCAGAGCCCGCGCGATGCAGATGCGCTGCCGCTGGCCGCCGGAAAACTCCTGCGGATATTTTTCCGCGTCCGCGGCGGAAAGACCGACCTGGACCAGCAGCTCATCGACGCGGGCGCGGATCGCGGCGCGGCCCTGGCGCAGCTTATGTACGCGGATCGGTTCTGCGATGATGTCCTCGATCGTCCAGCGGCCGTTGAGCGAAGAATAGGGGTCCTGGAAGATCATCTGCAGGCGTGGCTTGTTGCCCGATGCACTCGGCGGAAAACTGATCTCGCCGGATGTCGGGGCCATCAGGCCGGAGACGAGGCGCGCCAGCGTAGACTTGCCGCAGCCGCTTTCGCCGACAAGGCCCATGGTCTCGCCGTGGCGAACGGTGAGGCTGACGTCGCTGACGGCCTTGGTGCCGCCGGCCTCGTTTTTCTTCAGTCGCTCGAGAAGGCTCTGGTTGCGGCGATAGACCTTGCTGACATGGCTGAGGATCAGGAAATCGGAAGCGCTCATGCGGTCACCCTTTCCAGCGGATGGAAACAGGAAAAGGCGGAGCTTTTCTCCTGTTGGAGCGGCGGAATGGTCGCGCGACAATCGCCTTCCGCCCTGAAACAGCGCGGATTGAAGGCGCAGCCGGGCGGAACCGCTCGAGCCCCGGCATGGCGCCGGGGATCTGGTCGAGCCGCATCTCGCCGGTGGCCGACGGCATCGGCGTCGCGCGGATCAGGCCGCGGGTATAGGGGTGTTTCGGGGCGTTGAAGAGCTCACCGACCGGGCTGATCTCGGCGACGCGGCCGGCATAAAGTACAGCGACGCGATCGGCCATTTTGGCGATGACGCCGAGGTCGTGGGTGATCAGCATCATGCTGACATTGCTTTCGCGGTGCAGGTCGCGCAGCAGTTCGAGGATATGTGCCTGGACCGAGACGTCGAGGGCGGTGGTCGGCTCGTCGGCGATGACGAGTGCCGGGTCGGCGCAGAGTGCCAGCGCGATCACCACGCGCTGCCGCATGCCGCCGGAAAGCTGGTGGGGAAACGTTTGAACTGCACGTCCGGGTTCGGCAGGCCGACGCGATCGAGCCAATCCAGCGCCCTTTTCTTCGTCTGGCTGCCGCCGAGTTTCAGATGCGCCTGGATCGTGTCGCAGAGCTGCTGGCCGATCGTGATGACCGGATTGAGGCTGGTCATCGGGTCCTGGAAGACGAAGCCGATCCGGCCGCCGCGCACGCTTCGCATCGCTTTCGGCGAAAGCTGGTCCAGCCGTTCGCCGGCAAGGGTGATGGTGCCGCCGGTGCGTTTCAGCGGCGGCACGAGGAGGTCGATGATCGCAGCACCGGTGATCGACTTGCCGGCGCCGGATTCGCCGACGATGCCGAGCACCTCGCCGGGATTGATGGAAAAGGACACCTTGTCGAGCGCGGTGACCAGCCCTCCTCGCGGTTGATGGTGACGGTGAGATCGCGGACGTCGAGGAGCGGAGTGGTCAGGGCGGTCATGAGCGGCCTCGCAGGCGCGGATTGTAGACATCGCGCAGATGGTCGCCGAGGATGTTCACCGACACGACGAAGAGGACGAGGATCAGGCAGGGCCAGACCGAAATCCACCATTCGCCCGACTGCAGGAAATTGTTGCCGTTGCGGATCAGCGTGCCGAGCGAGGGCGAGGTGACCGGAATGCCGATGCCGAGGAAGCTCAGTGTCGCCTCGGTAATGATGGCGATGCCGAGATTGATGGTGGCGATGACGAGGACCGGTGCCATGACGTTCGGCAGGATGTGCAGGACGATAATGGAAAGGTTGCTGCGGCCGGTGATGCGGGCGGCCGAGACATAGTCCTGGTCGCGTTCGATCATCACGGAAGAGCGGATGGTGCGGGCATACTGGACCCAGAAGGCGATGCCGATGGACATCACAACGATGGCGATCGCGGTGCCGACGCTGCGCTCGGTGCCGAGCACGGCGCGGGCGGCACCATCGATGATCATCGCGAGCAGCAGGGCGGGATAGGCGAGCTGCACGTCCGCGACGCGCATGATGAAGGCATCCACCTTGCCGCCGACAAAGCCGGCGATCAGGCCGAGGCTGCCGCCGAGGACGAGGCCTATCGTAACCGACAGGAAGCCGACGATGATCGAGGTGCGCATGCCATAGGCCATGGCGGTGATCAGGTTGCGGCCCTGGTCGTCGGTGCCGAGCGGGAAATCGGGAGAACCCTCCGCCATCCATGCCGGCGGAATGAAGCTGTCCAGCACCGACATGCCGGAGAATTCGAACGGGTTCAGCGAGAACAGCGGCACGACGAAGGCGTAGATCAGCAGCGCGATGATCACGATCGCGCAGAGAGTGGGGCCGGGTGCCCTGCGCATGGCGCGCAAAAGCTTGGTGCCTCTGCTACGACGAGCGGGGCCGGCCGCTGGGGTGTTGACGACAGGCGTCATGATTGCCTCCTCAACACGCGGGCGTCGATCAGCGGATAAAGCAGTTCGACGATGAGATTGATGACCATGAAGACCAGGCCGACGAAGATCAGGTAGATGGCGATGACCGGGATATCGGCGCCCTGGATCGATTGCAGGAAGAGCGAGCCGAGGCCCGGCCAGGCGAAGACGTTTTCCGTCACCACCGAAAAGGCGATGATATTGCCGAGCTGCAGGCCGAGCATGGTGATGACCGGCAGAAGCGTGTTCTTGATCGCATAGACATACCAGATGCGGGCTTCCGACAGGCCGCGGGCGCGAGCGAAGCGGATGTGCTCGCTCTGGCCGACTTCCATCAGCTGGGTGCGGAGCATGCGGATGATGAAGGCGACCTGGAAGGTGGAAAGGGTCGCTGCCGGCAGCAGGATCGCCCGCCAGCCGGAGACGCTGAGAAGCCCTGTCTTCCAGAAGCCGAGATCGACGACCGTGCCGCGCCCGAAGGACGGGAGCAGGCTGAGTTGAACCGAAAACACCGCGATCAGCAGGATGCCGACGACGAAATTCGGGAGCGTAATGCCGGCCGTCGAGATCAGCATGATGAAGCGGCCGAACAACGAATTGGGATTGACGCCGCAATAGATGCCGGCCGGCACGCCGACCGCGATGGTGATCAGCAGGCTGACGAAGGCGAGTTCGACGGTCGCAGGCAGCCGTTCGGCGATCAGGTTGGCGACCGGGTCCTGGGTGCGATAGGAAAAGCCGAAATCGCCCTGCAGCATATTGCCGATGAAATGCAGGAACCGCGTCCAGAGCGGCTGGTCGAGGCCAAGCTTGGCGATCAGTTCCAGCCGCTCGTTGACGGTCGCATCGGCAGAGAGGAGGGCCGCCAGCGGATCGCCGATATTGGCGACCAGCAGGAAGGCGATGAAGCTGATCACGAGCAGGACGATGACCGTCTGCGCGATCCGTGACGCGGCATAATTCAGCACGACAGATCCCTCAGCAGCAGCTATCCCCGAGCCTGGTCGAGGAAGGCGGTGCATTTTTCGAGCCTCGGAAATGGCAACCGACTCGTCCGGCTGGTGGGCGTCGGCGATGTCGCCCGGACCGATGACGACCGAGGGGACGCCGGCGATCTGGAAAATGCCCGCTTCCGTGCCATAGGAAACATAGCGGGGTTCGGTGCGGCCGAGAAGGCCCAACAGTTCTGCGTCGAGCGCCGGATCGTCATTGGGCTTGAGACCCGGAATGCTGGCTTGAACGTCGAAGACGATGCCGCAGGCGGGATCGACCGCCTTCATGGCCGGCTCGAGCTTTTCGGCGGCAAAACGTTTCATGCCGTCCAGCACCTCATGGACATTCTGGCCCGGAATGAGGCGCATTTCCCAGAAGAATTCGCAGCTTTCAGAGACGATATTGCCGTGCAGCCCGCCCCTGATGAGGTTCACCTGGATGGTGGAATAGGGGGATCCAACCCTTCGAACCGCGGGCCGTCGCGCATGTCCTCGCGGATGCGGTTGATCTCGGAGATCATGTCGCCGGCGACCATGACGGCGTTGACGTAACGGTCCGGCTGCGAGGAATGACCGGGTTTGCCCTTGATGCGGCACCAGCCGATCAGGCCGCCCTTGTGGGCTGCGATCATGTCCATGCTGGTTGCTTCGCCGATGACGGCAAGCCGCGGCTTCAGGTCGCTTGCGCCCACCCATTCGGCCATCGAGCCGACGCCGGTGCAGCCGACTTCCTCGTCATAGGAAAAGGCCAGATGGATAGGCTTCTTGAGGTTTTTCGAGGCAATGCCGGGCACGGCCGCGAGACAGCAGGCGAGAAAGCCTTTCATGTCGGTCGCGCCGCGGCCGATCAGGCGGTCGTTCGATTGCCGCAGCGTCCACGGATCGCCGGTCCAGGCCTGGCCTTCGGTCGGCACCACATCCGTGTGGCCGCTGAAGATGATGCCGCCGGGGCCTCCGGGCCGATCGAGATCAGCACGTTCGCCTTGTCGCCTTCGGGATTGGCGAAGCGCCGCACGCGCCCCCGAAGGGGGCGGTCTGGTCTTCGACATATTTGATCAGGTCGAGGTTGGAAACGGCACTGACGGTCGGGAAGGAGACGAGGCCTGCAAGCTGCCGCGAGATGTCGGATGCAATCGTCATTACTTCACCGTGAAATAACGCAGCGGATAGGCAAGGTCGGCCGGCTGGACGACGGTGACGTTGTCCTTGACGCCCCAGAGAATGTTCAACTGGTGCAGCGGAATGAAGGCGACATCGGCTTTCATGAGCTTGAAGGCCTGGGTGATATAGCCGGTGCGCTTGGCCTGGTCGGTCTCCTTGCCGATCAAGTCGATCAGCTTGTCGACTTCCGGATTGGAATAACCGCCGATGTTGAAGGCGCCGAGGCCGCTCTTGGCGTCACGGGTGGCGGCGATCGAAGTCAGGAAGATGTGCGCGTCATAGGTGGCCGGCGAATAACCGAGCATCGCCATGCTGGTATTGTATTCCGGCGGGTTGACCTGAGTCGCCCACTTGGCGGTCGGCTGGGCGCGGGGATCGACCTTGATATTGATGCGGGCGAGCGAGGCGGCGACGGCAAGGCAGGTCGCCTCGTCGTTCATGAAGCGGTCGCTGGTGCAATCCAAGGTCACGGAGAAGCCGTTTTCGTAGCCGGCTTCCTTCATCAGGGCCTTGGCTTTATCGACATCCGGCTTCACCGGTGCGCCGAGCGCTGTGTCGAACCCGTTGACCTCCTTGCCGATCGGCAGGCCGACGGGGACCGAGAAATTGCGCATGATGCGCTTCTGGATCGCGCCGGTATCGATCGCCAGTTCCATCGCCTGGCGGACCTTAAGCTCCTTGAAAGGGTTCTTGGTCTTTTCGCTCCCGAAGATCAGGCTGTCGCGAGCGACATCCGGCTGGATGTAGATGGTGCGAAGGTCCGGGCCGGCCTGCATATGCAGCTTCGGATCGTTCTCGATGCGCTCGGCATCCTGCGGCGGCACGCCGTCGATCATATCGACTTCGCCGGAGATGAGGGCGGATACGCGGGTCGAAGGGTTGGGGATGACGAAGAACGTCGCATTGTCGACATTGCCGGTCTTCTTGTCCCACCAGCCCGGGTTCGGTGCGAAGACGGTCTTCACGCCCGGATCGCGTTCCTTGATGACGTAGGGGCCGGTGCCCATGGCATTGCGGTTGGCGAAGGTCTCGGTGGCGTTGTTGGCGGCGCCCGGCTGCACGGTGTTGTTCGCTTCGGCCCATTCCTTGTCCATGATGTACCAGTTGGTGATCTGGTTCGGCAGGATGGGGTTGATGGCGCGGGTCTTGATGCGGATCTTGTAATCGTCGACCTTCTCGATCGAGGCGATCGAATTGAGGTTCGCCTTGATGCCGCCGGCCTGGCCGCGGGTCAGCGAGAAAATGACGTCATCGGCGTTGAAGGCGTTGCCGTTCGAGAATTTCACGTCCTTGCGAAGATTGAATTCCCAGGTGGTGCCGTCCACCTGCTTCCAGTCGGTTGCAAGTGCACCCTCGATCTTCTGCTCGGCGTTACGGCGAACAAGCGGCTCGTAGACATTGGCAAGAACGGCGAAGATCAGCGTGTTGGAAACCGCATGCGGATCGAGCGTATAGGCATCGAGCGGGCCGGCGAACTTGAAGTCAGCGGCCTCAGCCATGCCGCCAAGCGGGGCGGCCAGCGCGGCTGCAGCGATCGTGCCCAGCAGCATCTGACGTTTGAATGCGGAAAACGAGAAAGACATCATGATCTCCTAAGCGCCCACGAGACAACCGGAATGGGACGACGATGCGGGTGATATTTTAAAGTTAAAACATCTCGACGGAGTCACTCGGAAAGTGTGAGCATGCAGCGTTCCCTGTCGTTGTTTTCGATGCCTACTTGCGAGGCTTGGGCAAACAATAGGCGATTTAAGGAAACATGCAAGCATGTTTGATCAAATGAGCGTAACTCTTTTGACTGGCGAATTACACGCATGCGAAATCGCTCCCGAAGCGCCCGGCGCGTCGAAAAGTCCAAAATGTTTCAATGCTTTATATGTTGACTGCGCTGTTGGCGTCAGGCGCTGGCAAACATCGGGCCACCTTTGTGGGCCGGAAAACCGTAACCGTTGATCATCACCAGGTCGATATCGCCGGCCCTTGCGGCTATCCGCTCCGTCAGCAACGCCTCGCCTTCGAAAGCCATGGCGCCGAGCATTCTTTCGAGAAGCTCACCCTTGGAGAATGTACGGGGAGTGATGCCCTTTTTAGCCCGGGCGGCTTCGATGATGGCGGTCACTTCGGGATCGATCGTCCGCTTGCCGTCCGGGTAGGCGTACCAGCCGCGGCCGGCCTTCTGGCCCAGCCGGCCCGCTTCGCAGAGCGTGTCGGCAATCTCGACGTAACGCACTGAGGGATCGCGGGTCGCCGCCTGCCGCTTGCGGCGCGCCCAGGCGATTTCCAGGCCGGCCATGTCGTAGACCGCGAAAAGGCCCATCGGGAAACCGTAATCCTCCAGCGCGGCGTCGATCTCGTGCGGCAGAGCGCCGTCTTCCAGCAGGAATTCCGCCTCGCGGCGATAGGCGGAGAAGATGCGGTTGCCGATGAAACCTTCGGTAACGCCTGTCACGACCGGCAGTTTGCGCAGTTTCTTGGCGACCGCCAGCCCTGTTGCCAGCACATCCGGCGCCGTCTGGGCGCCGCGCACGACTTCAAGGAGGCGCATCACATGCGCCGGCGAGAAGAAATGCAGACCGAGCACCCGGTCGGGATGGGCGGTCGCGGCGGCGATCTCGTCGGGGTTCAGGTAGCTGGTATTGGTCGCCAGCACAGCATCCGCGCGGATGACCTTGTCGAGACGCTGGAAGAGATCGGTCTTGACGGCGAGATCGTCGAACACGGCTTCGACGATGAGATCGCAGGGAGCGAGGTCGATATCTTCCGCAGTCACGGAAAGCCGCGCCTTCTGGGCTTCTAAACCGGCCTGGTCGAGGCGGCCCGAGGCGACATTGCGTTCCAGCAGGCCGACGATGCGCTCGTGGCCTCTTTCGGCGGCTTCGCCGGTCTGGTCGAGGCCGATCACCGAATAACCGGCACCAAGGGCTGCGACGGCGATGCCGCTGCCCATCAGGCCAAGGCCGCAGATGCCGATCGTCCTGACCAGGCGAGGTTCGATGCCTTCCAGCCCCTCGACCTTGGAGGTTTCCCGTTCGGCGAAGAAGACATGGCGCAAGGCCGCCGCCTCGCGGCTGTCGCGGAGCGCGAGGAACGTGGCGCGTTCATCCGCCAGGCCCTCGGCAAGGGGGCGATCGGACGAGGTAACCAACCGGACCGCTTCGCCCGGCGCCTTCTGGCCGCGTGCTTTGGCGAGGATCCTGGCCGAGGCTTTTTCGATTTCGGCCGGATCGATGGCGGCTATGCTCAACTCGCCGGTGCGACGGAGCGGTTTGCCGGCCAATGCCAATGCTGCGGATATTGCTGCCTCGGCGAGATCGCCGGCTGCCAGCTCATCGACGATGCCGAGCTTCAGGGCTTCCTCGGCCTTCGCTGCGCGCCCCGAGGTGATCAGGTCGAGTGCCGCCGGGATGCCGATCAGGCGCGGCAAGCGCTGCGTACCGCCGGCGCCCGGGACGATGCCGAGTTTGACCTCGGGCAGGCCGACCTGCGCAGCCGGCGCGGCCACGCGGTAGTGGCAGGCAAGGGCGACTTCGAGACCGCCGCCCAATGCTGCGCCGTTCAGGGCAGCGACGACCGGTTTCGACAGGTTTTCGATCTTTTCGATAACCGCCGGCAGGGTCGGTTCCATGGCCGGCTTGCCGAATTCCTTGATGTCGGCGCCGCCGATGAAGGTCTTTCCGGCGCCGGTGATGACGACGCCGGTTACACCAGTGGCCGCTTCCGCATCGGCGAGCGCTTTCTCAAGCCCGTCGCGGACATCGACGGAGGTCGCATTGACCGGCGGGTTGTTGATCGTGACGACCAGAACTCCGTTGCGGGTCGTGGTAAAAACCGTGGCGGAAAATTCGATCGTCTCGCTCATGATCACCTCAGGCCGGAATGACGGCGGTCGCCTGGATTTCGATCTTGGCGCGGTCTTCCACCAGCGCCACCACCTGCATGGCGGCCATGGCGGGGAAATGTTTGCCGATGACCTCGCGATAGGCCTGGCCGATGCCCTTCAGGTTGCCGAGATATTCGGCCTTGTCGGTAAAGTACCAGGTCATCGTGGTGATGTGTTCCGGCCCGGCCCCGGCCTCGGCCAATACGGCAACGACGTTCTGCAGCGTCTGCTTGACCTGGCCGACGAAATCGTCGGTCTCGAACTGGCATTGGCCGTTCCAGCCGATCTGCCCGCCGACGAAGATCTGGCGGCCGTTGGCGGCGACGCCGTTGGCGTAACCGATCGGTTTTGCCCAGCCTTCAGGCTGCAGAATCGTGTGCATCATTGTTCTCCAAATGCTGTGTCAGCGCGGCGCGCATATCGTCCGGCCAGGGAAGGGCCTTGTGGGTTTCGTTCGAGGTGGCGACGAGCCGCTGCTTCGCCGTCCAGAGCAGCCGGTCCCCGGCCCGCACCTCGTATTCGAGATCGGCAGAGCTGTTGCCGATCCGCATAACCTTGATGGTGAAATCCATCATATCGCCGTGGTAGCCTGGGCTCTTGAACGCGATGTCGAGCGTCACCGTCGGCACCCCGATCTTGCGATGGTCGATCATGTCCGGCCATGGCGAGCCGATCGCGCCGAAGAACTCCTCGCAAACGCCGACCATGATGTTCAGGTAGGAGGGGAAATAGGCGATGCCGGAGGGATCGCAATCTCCGAAGTTCAGGCGGCGGGAGGTCGTGTAAGCCATGGTCGCCCTCACGCCTTCAGCAGTTCGCGGGCGATAATGAGCTTCTGGACCTCGGTCGCACCTTCATAGATGCGCAGCGCCCGGATCTCGCGATAGAGGCTTTCGGTTATCTCGCCGCTCCTCACGCCCCGGCCGCCGAAGATCTGCACGGCGCGGTCAATGACGCTTTGAGCGTTCTCGGTCGCGACCATCTTGGCCATGGCGGCTTCCTTGGTGGTCGGCAGGCCCTGCGCGTCGCGGCGCCAGGCGGCGCGGTAGGTGAGAAGCGCACCGGCATCGATCTGAGCCGCCATGTCGCCGAAAGCGGCCTGGGTCAGTTGCAGGTCGGAGAGGTGATTGCCGAACATCGGCCGTGCCTTGGCATAGGCGACCGCTTCGTCCAGCGCACGCTTGGCAAAGCCGAGAGCGGCGGCTGCGACGGATGCGCGAAAGATGTCGAGCGTGCGCATGGCGATCTTGAAGCCTTCGCCGGGCGACCCGAGCAGGCGCGAAGCCGGAATGCGGCAGTTCTCGAAACGGATTGTCGCCAGCGGATGCGGGGCGATCACGTCGATGCGCTCGGCGATCGAGAAGCCCGGATCGTCGGCAAAAACCACGAAGGCGGAGATGCCGCGGGTGCCGGGCGCTTCGCCTGTGCGGGCAAAGACCGTGTAGACATCGGCGATGCCGCCGTTGGAGATCCAAGTCTTTTCGCCGTCGAGGATATAGTGGTCGCCGTCCTTGCTGGCGGCGCAGGCCATGGCGGCGACATCCGAACCGGCTTCCTTTTCGGACAGCGCGAAGGCGGAAATCCATTCGCCCGACTGTGCTTTCGGCAGAACCGTGCGGCGCAGTTCCTCGGAACCGGAAAGGCCGATTGCGCCGGTGCCGAGGCCCTGCATGGCGAAGGCGAAGTCGGCAAGGCCATCGTGCCAGGCAAGCGTTTCGCGGGTCAGGCAGGCGGCGCGGCTGTCGATCGGCTGGCTGCCGCCGGCGCCGGTCGCGGCATCCAGAAGGCCGGCCTGCCCGAGCGCCCTGACGATCGCCCGGCAGGCGTTGTCCGTGTCCGAATGGTCGATATGGCTCAGCGCGCCGGAAGCCGCGAAGGCGTCCAGCTTTTCGGCGAGCGCCTTGTGGCTCTCGTCGAAGAATGGCCAGTCGAGGAAATCGCGTGCCGGCCCTTTAAGCGTTGTTGGGGCGGCCATCAGTTGCCCTCGAATGTCGGCTTGCGCTTTTCGGCGAAGGCCTCGAAGGCGCGGCGGAAATCCTTGGTCGCCATGCAGATCGCCTGGGCCTGGGCTTCGGATTCGATCATTTCGTCGATGCCCATCGCCCATTCCTGGTTCAGCATGGTCTTGGTCATCGTGTGGGCGAACCACGGGCCGTCAGCGAGTGAATGGGCGAGCTTGACCGCTTCGGCTTCAAGAACGTCACCGGGATGGATGGTGTTGAAGAAACCCCAGGCTTCGCCTTCGCGGGCGTTCATCGTGCGGCCGGTGAACAGAAGTTCGGCGGCGCGGCCCTGGCCGATGATGCGGGGCAGTATCCCGCAAGCACCCATGTCCGCCCCGGCGAGGCCAACGCGGGTGAAGAGGAACGCGGTCTTGGCTTCCGGGGTCGCCAGCCGGATGTCGGAGGCCATGGCGAGGATCGCGCCGGCACCCATGCAGATGCCGTCGATGGCAGCGACGATCGGCTGCGGGCACTTCTTCATCGCCTTGACAAGATCGCCGGTCATGCGGGTGAAGGCGAGCAAATCCGGCATCGCCATATGGGTCAGCGGTTCGATGATCTCGAAAACATCGCCGCCGGACGAAAAATTGCCGCCGGCGCCGGTCAGCACGATCGAGCGGATATCCGACGCGTAGACCAGATCGCGGAAAAGATCGCGCAGTTCCGCATAGCTTTCGAACGTGAGCGGGTTCTTGCGCTCCGCCCGGTTCAGGCGAATGGTCGCGACGCGGCCGTTTTCGCTGACTTCCCAGAGGAAATGCTTCGGCTGATAGTCCTTGAAGGGGCGGAGATGTCCCGCCATCGAAGCCTGTTCGCTCATCCTGCCAATACCTCCCCACCGGCAACCGCGATTGCCTGTCCGTTGATCGATGCAGCACCTGGCGATGCCAGCCACAGAACCGCGTCTGCGACCTCCTCCGGCTTCACCAGCCGCCCCTGCGGATTGCTCTTGGTAAACTCCTTCAATGCTTGCTCTTCCGTCCGTCCGGTCTTGGCGACGATCGTCTCGATCGAACGGGCGATCAGCGGCGTGTCGGTAAAGCCAGGGCAGACGGCATTGACCGTGATGCCGGTCTTCGCCAGTTCCAGCGCCAGCGAGCGGGTGAGGCCGACAACGCCGTGCTTGGCAGCTACATAGGCCGAGACATAAGCATAACCGGTAAGCCCCGCGGTCGAGGCGATATTGATGATGCGGGCGCCTGAGCCGAAAGCCTTGAGATCCGGCAGCACGGCCTGGGTCACGAGGAAGACGCCGGTCAAATCGACGGACATGACCCGGTTCCACATCTCCAGCGAGGTTTTTCGAAGGGCGCGCTGGGGCCTTCGCCGGCATTGTTGACGAGGATATCGACGGGGCCGAACGCGGAATGCGCCGTCTTCAGGCCGTTGTCGATGGCGATCTCGTCGGTGACGTCGAAACCGTCTGCGACGCAGACCTTGTCCTTGCCGAGCTTCTCGGCCAGCGCCTCCAGCGGCTCGGCCCGACGGCCGGCGAGCGTCACCCGCGCGCCGGCTTCCACCAGCGCCGTTGCGATCGCCGCACCGATGCCCGAGCCCGCGCCGGTGACGAGGGCATGGCGGTTGGCAAGCCTGGCAGAGGTCGCTTCGCTCATGACGCGATCCTTATTTCGCCGCTGCCGTCGGGCCGACGGCGGGAGGGGCAACGGCGGCGGCCGCACGCGCGAGGTTGGTCTCGTATTGCGCCTTGCCGGAATAATACTGCTTCGGCCACGGGATGTTCGTCAGGCCGATCTTCGCTGCCTCGTGCAGCACCCAGGCCGGGTCGGCCAGATGCGGGCGGGCGACGGCGCAGAGATCGGCGCGGCCGGCGGCGATGATCGAGTTGGCGTGGTCGGCTTCGGAGATGGCGCCGACGGCGATGGTCGGGATGCCGATCTCGTTGCGGATCTTGTCGGAGAACGGAGTCTGGAAGAGACGGCCATAAACAGGCTTTTCTTCTTTCCACACCTGACCGGACGAGCAATCGATCAGGTCGGCGCCGGCATCCTTGAACATCTGCGCATAGATCGCGGCATCTTCCGGCGTGTTGCCGCCCTCGAACCAGTCGTGGCAGGAGAGGCGCACGGAAATCGGCTTGTCGGCCGGCCAGACCGCGCGGATCGCCTTGAAGACTTCCAGCGGATAACGCGCCATGTTCTCGTGGCTGCCGCCGTATTCGTCGGTGCGAATATTGGTGAGCGGCGAGAGGAAGCTCGACAGCAGATAGCCGTGGGCGCAGTGCAGCTCCAACCAGTCGGCGCCGGCTTCGGCCGCATATTTCGCAGCGCGCACGTGGTCGGCCTTGACCCGGTCCATATCGGCGCGATCCATCGCCTTCGGAACCTGGCTGGTCTTCAGGTATGGCAGCGCCGAAGCGGAGATCAGATCCCAGCCGCCCTGCTCGACCGGCTGGTCGATGCCTTCCCAAGCGACCTTGGTCGAGCCCTTGCGGCCGGCATGGCCGATCTGGATGCCCACTTTGGCAGCTGAATTATCGTGTACGAAGGAAACGAAACGCTTCCACTGCGCCGCCTGCTCGTCGTTCCAGAGACCGAGGCAGCCGGGGGTGATGCGGGCATCCGGCGAGACGCAGGTCATTTCCCCAAACACCAGGCCGGCGCCGCCGAGCGCGCGGGAGCCGAGGTGGACGAGATGGAAGTCGTCCAGCATGCCGTCCTTGGCGGAATACATTGCCATGGGCGACATGACGATACGGTTGGGCAGATGGGTTTCGCGCAGCGAATAGGGCGTGAACATCGGCGGCAGCGTGCGGCCGTTGCCGGTGACGTCGATGCCGTTTTTCTTCGCGAACCAGCGCTCGTAGCCTTCCAGCCATTTTGGGTCGCGCAGGCGCAGGTTCTCGTGGCTGATGCGCTGCGAGCGGGTCAGCATGGAATACATGAACTGTTCCGGCTCCAGCGTGTCGGCGTAACGCTGGCCGACCACTTCGAACCATTCCATGGCGTTGCGGGCCGCATTCTGAATGCGGGCGACATCGACGCGGCGGATTTCCTCGTAGGTTTCGAGAACCGCCGGGATCCTGTCTTTAGTATGGCCGAGCTTGTTGAACTGGTTGGTGAGCTCGATCGCATCGTCGATGGCCAGCTTGGTGCCGGAACCGATCGCGAAATGGGCGGTATGGGCGGCGTCGCCCATCAACACGACATGCGAATTGCCGTTGAAATGGCTCCACTTGCCGCAGATCAGGCGGTTGAAGTTCAGCCAGGCGGAACCGCGCAGATGCCGGGCATTGGTCATCACCGGAGCCTTCGAGAACTTCCGAGAACAGGTCCTGGCAGAAATCGATCGAGCCCTGCTGGTCCATCTGGCCGAGGCCGTGCTTTTCGTAGGCCTCTTCGGTCGTTTCGACGATGAAGGTCGAGGTCTTGTCGTCGAATTTGTAGATATGCGCCTGGAACCAGCCGTGATCCGTCTTGCGGAAATCGAAGGTGAAGGCGTCGAACAGCTTGTTGGTGCCGAGCCAGATATAGCGGTTCGGGCGCACCGCGAGATCCGGTTCGAAGACTTCCGGATAACGGTTGCGGATCTTCGAATTGAAGCCGTCGGAGGCGATGATCAGGTCGGCATCCGGATAGTCGAGATCGCCGCTGGAATCGGTTTCGAAGACAAGCTCGACGCCGAGCGCCTCGCAGCGGCGCTGCAGGATGTTGAGCAGCTTCTTGCGGCCGATGCCGACGAAACCGTGGCCGGAGGTGCGCTGGCGCGTGCCCTTGAACAGTAGCTCGATATCGTCCCAGTGGTTGAACGCATCCTCGATTTCGGCCGCACTTTCCGGGTCCCAGGCCTTCATGGAAACCATGGTGGCGTCGGAGAAAACCACGCCCCAGCCGAACGTGTCGTAAGGCTTGTTGCGTTCGATGACGGAGATTGAGTGCTCCGGATGCTGCTTCTTCATCAGGAGCGCGAAATAGAGGCCGGCCGGGCCGCCACCGATACAGACGATGCGCATATCCAAATCCTCCTGAAGTTCAGTCACCAATTATTTTAAGTTTAAACTATATGGCGTCTGGTCAAACCGTCAAGCGGATAATTCCCTCGCCATGGCATTTATCGGGCGGCCTGTTCAGGCTTCGGTTTTCCGCTCCAGCCAGCCCGGATCGTATTCCGGCAGCGGAATCGCATCGAGGAGCGCACGCGTATAGGCCGCGGAAGGCGAGGCAAATACCTGCTCGCACGGGCCTTCCTCGACGATCCGGCCGAGACGCAGCACATAGACATGATCGCAGATGGCGCGGATGACGGAGAGATCGTGACTGATGAAGGCCATGGCAAGGCCGAGTTCCTTCGAAAGCTCCTTCAGCAGCTTCAGGGCCTGCGCCTGGGTGGAGACGTCGAGGCCCGAGACGATCTCGTCGGCAAGCACGAAATCCGGCTCCATCAGCACGGCGCGGGCGATGCCGATACGCTGGCGCTGGCCGCCGGAAAGCTCGTGCGGGTAGCGATCGAGGCAGGCGGCGGGCAATGAGACGCGGTCGAGAACGGCCTTGACCCG
This sequence comes from Neorhizobium sp. EC2-8, assembly GCA_045291535.1. GTDB lineage: Bacteria > Pseudomonadota > Alphaproteobacteria > Rhizobiales > Rhizobiaceae > Neorhizobium. Next base: position 3,345,126 of record CP147996.1, read on the forward strand.
CGCTAAGGCCTCGGCGGTATCGTCGGCGAGCCCATGCAGCAGAAGTGGTCCGGTCAGGATGCGGCGGATCGTATGGCGCGGGTTGAGCGAGGCCATCGGGTCCTGGAAGATCATCTGCATGCGGCGCCGCAGCGGCCGCATGTCGTTTTCCGGGATATGAGTGATGTCCTTGCCGTCAAAGGTGATGCTGCCGTCGGAGACGTCGATAAGGCGCAGCAGTGCGCGGCCGAGTGTCGTCTTGCCGGAACCGGATTCGCCGACGATGCCGATCGTCTGGCCGCGACCGATGCGGATATCGATGCCATGGAGAACCGGCGTTGCGGGCTTGCCGGCGCCGAACAGGCCGGCGCGCTGGCCGTAGGTGACTTCGATGCCGGTGGCGACGAGGAGGTTTCTGTCCATCAGCGGATCTCGATTTCCTGGCGCAGCGCGCGAAAACCTCTTCGGGCACCGGTTCCAGGCCGGCATCCGGCCGATCATAGCGCGGGCCTGCGGCGATCAGCGCCTTGGTGTAGGCATGCTGCGGGTTCTCAAGCACCGAGCGTACCGGTCCGTCCTCGATGACCTTGCCGGCATAAAGAAGCGTAACGCTGTCGCAGATCTGCGCGACGATGCCGAGATCGTGGGTGACAAACAGCACGCCGGTGCCGTGCGCCTCCTGCATGCGGCGGATAAGGCGGAGAATTTCCTTCTGGACCGTTACGTCGAGCGCCGTCGTCGGTTCGTCGGCGACGACCAGTTCAGGATCGACGGCGAAGGCCGCGGCGATCAGCACGCGCTGGCGCATGCCGCCGGAGAGGTGGTGCGGAAAGCTTGCCATCACCCGGTCGGGATCGCGGATCTGCACGTCGGCGAGCAGTTGCAAGGCACGTGCTTCGGCCGCCCTGGCCGAAAGCCCCCGGTTGAGCCTGAGCCCATCCGCCAACTGGGCGCCGATGCGGCGGCCCGGATTGAGCGCCGTCTGCGGGTCCTGCGGGATCAGGGCGATTTCCGAACCCATGATGCTCCGCAGTTCGGGCGGCTTCATGCCCAAAAGATCGCGGCCCTTGAAATTGATCCAGCCGCCGGTGACGCGAACGGTGCGGGGCAGGATGCCGAGGATCGCCTTGGCGATGGTCGACTTGCCGGCGCCGCTTTCGCCGACGAGGCCGCGGACCTCGCCTTTTTCAGGGAAAGGCTGACATCGCGCAGCACCGGCAAACCGCCTTCGCGATCGGAGACGGCGGAGAGGGCGGTCACATTGAGAAGAGCGTCGGTCATCGTCTCATCACCGGATCGAGCGCCCGGCGCAGGCCGGCGCCAAGCTGGTTGAAGGCGAGAACCGTGGCGAAGAGCACGGTTAGCGGTGCAACGAGCAGCCACCAGGTGTGGTGGATCAGTTGGCGCCCCTGGGCGATCATGCCGCCCCAGGTGGGCGTGTCGGAGGAGATCGACAGACCGACGAAAGAGAGGATCGCCTCGACCACCACGGCGATACCCATTTCGAGGCTGACGAGCGCAATCAGCACGGGGACGATGTTGGGAAAGATTTCCCGCGTCAGGATTTTCATCCGAGGAAAACCGACGGTGCGGGCGGCGGTAATATAGTCGAGCTGCGCCTGGGCCAGCGTCTCGGCGCGAACGACACGGCAAAAGCGGGTCCAGTCGATGATGACGATCGCGGCAATGACCGAATGAACGCCCGAGCCGAAGACGGCGACCAGCAGAATTGACAGGAGTACCGGCGGGAAGGCCATCCAGATATCGACGATCCGGGAGATGATCCGGTCCGTCCAGCCGCCGTACCAGCCGGCGAGCAGGCCAAGTGCGGTGCCGATCAGCGCCGCGAGGCTTGCCGAGACGAAGGCAACGAAAAGCGCGATGCGGCTGCCGTAAAGGAGGCGGGAGAGGACATCGCGGCCGAGGTCGTCGGTGCCGAGATAATAACCGGGCTCGGCGCCATCCAGCCAGGCCGGCGGCAGCGAGCCGAGCATCAGGTCCTGCTCGAGCGGGTCTTTTGGCGCGATGAGCGGCGCAAAGATGGCGATGACCAGCAACAGCAGGATGAAGCCGCCGCCGAACAGCACTTTCGGCTCGGTGAGCAGCGTTTTGAAACGCGAGGACGGTCGGGGCTGGGCCACAGGCGCGGCGATGGTGATCGGCTCAGCCATGACGAAACCTCGGATTGAGAGCCGCGGCCAGGAGATCGACTGCGAGATTGATGACGATGAAGATTGCGCCGAAGATCAGCACCAGTCCCTGGATCAGCGGCAGGTCGCGGTTGATCACCGCGTCGATCGCCATGTTGCCGATGCCGGGGTAGGAAAAGATGCGCTCGACGATAACGGTGCCGCCGACCAGGAAGGTGAATTGCACACCGGTCAGCGACAAAGCCGGGCCGATGGCATTGCGAAGCGCTTCCTGCAGCACGAGTCGGATTTCCGACATGCCCTTGAGGCGGGCCAGCAGCACGTAATCCTGCACCATGGCTTCGAGCAACGCCTCCTTGAGAATGCGGGTGATGACGGTTGCGAGCGGCAGGGCGAGCGCCAGCACCGGCATGACCATATGGGCCGCGACATCCAGAAAGACATCGAAGCGCAGGCGAACGAGGCTTTCGGCAAGATAGAACGGTGTCACGAAATCGATCGACAGGGTCGGGTCGATACGGCCGGAAAGCGGAAAGATCGGGAAAAGCACGCCGAGCAGCAGGACCAGCGCCAATGCCCAGACGAAATCGGGTACCGCCAGCAGCACGCCGTTGGTCGCGTCGATTGCCGGTTCGAGTGGCGTGCGGCGGGACAGGGTACCGATGACGGCCACCGTTCCGCCGATCAGCATGGCGACGATCAGTGCCGCGAAGGCGAGTTCGAGCGTTGCTGGCAGGCGCCCGAGCAGCAGTTCCAGCACGTCGCGGCGCAGCGAGATCGAGGTGCCGAAATCGCCGACCAGCACAGACTGAAGCCAGACGCCGAACTGCGCCGGCAGGCTGAGATCGAGGCCGTATCGGGCACGCAGTGCCAGGATATCGGCGGGGCTGGCCCCCGGTGCGATCATCATGGCGATCGGGTCGCCCGGCACGACGCGCAACAGCACGAAGACGATCAGCGCAACGCCGAACAGCGTGACTGCTGCCATGATCAGTCGATTGAGGATGGATATGGCGATCATAAGTCGAGAAGTCCCTTGCCCCTCACCCTAGCCCTCTCCCCGCATGCGGGGAGAGGGACGTGCCCCACGCGACCTTGAGGCCTGATTTAGGCGGTGCGGCATATCCCTTCTCCCCGCGAGCGGGGAGAAGCTGGCGGCAGCCGGATGAGGAGCCGATTTGCCCTGCGGCAGCTAAATTTAAGCCTTCGACACCAGTACCGGCTGCAGCGCGCCGGACACGTTCGGCACGACCTTCAGCTTGTCCTTGTAGACGATCGGCTGGACATACTGGAGGAGCGGGATGACATAGCCCTGTTCGGCGATGTATCTGCTGACCGCCTTCCAGCCGGCGATGCGCTTCTTCTCGTCCTTTTCACCCCAGAGCGGCATGATCATGTTGTCGAGATCGTCCGTATTCCAGACCGAGTGCGGCGAGGGGCCGAACATGGCAAAGCCGGTGGAGGTCGTCGGGTCGGCGATCGCATTGCCCCAGTTGTAGAAGGCGGCGGGGGCGAGCTGGTCGGCGGCGCGCAGCTCGTAGTGTTTGGCGATCTCGTAGACCTCGATCTCCGCCTCGATGCCGACGCGGCGCCACATGCCGACGATCGCCTGGATCATTTCGTAATCCTTCGGCTTGAAGCCGCGCGTCGTCTGGATCTTGAATTTTACGGGCTTTTCCGTCGAGAAACCGGAGGCCTTCAGGAGTTCCTTCGCCTTGTTCTGGTCATAGCCGACCTTGATCGAGGCGTCATAGGCGTCGTATTCCGGCGCCTCCAGCGTATCGATCGGTACGCCGTAACCTTTCAGCAGCCGGTCGACGATCGACTTCTTGTCGATCGCGTGATGGGCGGCGAGGCGCACGTTCTTGTCGAGCATGGCGTCGATATTGTTCAGAAAGATCATGCCGATATCCGAAATCGGCTTTGCCACGCCCTTCAGGCCCTTCTTGTCCTTCAGGCGGTCGTATTCCTCGTAAGGGATTTCAAGCGTGATATCGGAGGAGCCGGATTCGATTTCGGCGACGCGGCTTGTCGCATCCGGCACGAACTTGAAGACGACCGTATCGAAGGCCGGCTTGCCGCCGTAATAGTTCGGGTTGGCCTTCAGACGCAGGAAGGCGTTGCCCTCGTAGGCGTCGACCATATACGGGCCGGTGCCGATCGGCTTCTTCTCGAAACCTTCCGTGCCGACCTTTTCATAATACGCCTTCGGCATGACATAGCCGGTCAGGAAAGCCATCCATTTGAAGAAGGTCGGGTCGTATTGCTTGACGTCGCCGGTGATGCGCTTGCCGCCGACCTTGTAGTTGGTGACGCCGCCCCAGACGAACTGGATCGGGTTGCCGGTCTCCGGCTTTGCGGCGCGCTCCAGCGACCAGACGATATCGGCCGGAGTGAAATCGGAGCCGTCATGCCATTTAACGCCCTCGCGGACATCCATCCAGACCTTGGTCTTGTCGTCGTTCCAACCCCAGGCGGTCAGCAGGCCCGGCTGGAAGGAAAGGTCGGGACCCTGGCCGATGAACTGGTCGAAGACCGAACGGTAGATGGCCTGGATCGTCGGGTTGACCGCCGAGGGGCCGACCGTCGGATCGAAGGAGGGCAGGTTGACGTTATAGGCGATGGTCAGCGTAGAGCTGTCCTGCGCGAAAACTGCATTACGTCCGGAAAATACGCCTGTCAGAAAGGTGGCCGCACCAAGGCTCAATGCCTGGCGCCGGGAGAGCGTCGTCATGATCTAACTCCATTGTTCCCTGGTGGCCAAACTTGCGGACAGGCCGTCCGTGTCGGGCTCATTCGTGTGAATGGTTGAACGTTAAAATAAGTGCGAAACGGCGGCAAGGACTATTTGCAACCGAAGGCACGCGATTTTTGTCCTCCAGGCATCAAATTATATGTGTATGCATATATATGCGGTTCCTGCTGGCATCCCTCGATGGGGGTGAAGGCCTGAATTGGCGCTTACTATCTCCGCAGCATTTGTGAATTGACAAAAGCCCGGTGCAGAAAATATGCTTTTGCAAATGATTATCGAATGAAGCCGACAAGGCGAAGGGGAACTGCCATGGCCGAGCGATCTTTTGCGCGCGAAGTCGAGGATCTCAAGCTGGGAGAAGGCGAGATTTTCCGGGGTGAAGGCATTCTCGCCATCACCAAGGCACTGCTGCAATCCGGCGTCTCCTATGTCGGCGGCTACCAGGGTTCGCCGATCTCGCACCTGATGGACGTGCTGGCAGACGCCAAGGACATCATGGAGGATCTCGGGGTCCATTTCGAGACCTCCGCCTCGGAAGCGGCTGCGGCGGCGATGTTGTCTGCCTCGGTCATGTATCCGGTGCGCGGTGCCGTGACATGGAAATCGACGGCCGGCACCAACGTCGCGTCGGATGCGCTCTCCAACCTCTCCTCCGGCGGCGTCAACGGCGGTGCGCTGATCATCCTCGGCGAGGATTTCGGCGAAGGCTCTTCGATCATGCAGGAACGCAGCCATGCGTTCGCGATGAAGTCGCAGATGTGGCTTCTCGACCCGCGTCCCAACCTGTCGGCGATGGTTCAGGCCGTGGAAGATGGCTTCCAGCTTTCGGAAGCCTCCAACACCCCTGTCATGCTGGAAGTGCGCATTCGTGCCTGTCACGTGCACGGCCAGTTCGTCGCCAAGGATAACCAGCGGCCAAAGTTCACGCTCCGCGAGGCGCTGGAAAACCCGGTCCGCGACGTCAACCGCATCGTGCTGCCGCCGGCGAATTTCGGGCAGGAGAAGGACAAGCTGGAGCGCCGCTGGCCGGCTGCCGTCAACTTCATCAAGGAAAGGAAGCTCAACGAGCATTTCGGTCCCGAGGAAGGCGAGATCGGCATCATCACGCTTGGCGGTCTCTACAACGGCGTCATGCGCGGCCTGCAGCAGCTTGGCCTGGCGGATGTCTACGGCAATTCGTCGGTGCCGATCTACGTGATGAACGTCGCCTACCCGACGATCGACGACGAGGTGGTCGATTTCTGTCTCGGCAAGAAGGCCGTGATCATGGTGGAAGAGGGCGCCCCGGAGTATATCGAGCAGTCGCTGCACACGCTGATGCGCCGCCGCGACATCCAGACCCGGTTGCACGGCAAGGACATCCTGCCGCTCGGCGGCGAATATACCGCGCCCGTGATGATGAAGGGGCTCAAGACTTTCATCGAGATGTACGATCGCCTGCTGCTCGGCAACCAGCCGCCGGTGCCGGATCCGACGCCCATCCTCAACGATCCCAAGGTGAAGGCTCTGGCCGAAGTCGTGCCGGCACGTCCGGCCGGTTTCTGCACCGGCTGTCCGGAGCGGCCGATCTTTGCGGCGATGAAACTGGTCGAAAAGGAACTCGGGGAACACCACGTCTCGGCCGATATCGGCTGCCATCTGTTTTCGATCCTGCCGCCCTTCAACATCGGCGGCACGACGATGGGGTATGGTCTTGGCCCAGCTTCTGCTTCCGCCTTTAACGTCGAAGCGGACAAGCGCTCGATTGCGGTCATGGGCGATGGCGGCTTCTGGCATAACGGCCTTGCGACCTCGGTCGGCAATGCGGTGTTCAACAAGCAGGACGGCGTCATTCTCGTCGTCGATAATTTCTATTCGGCGGCGACCGGCGGCCAGGACATCTTGTCGTCGCGCGCCATCAACCCGAACCGCAAGACGAACAATTCCATCGTCAACGCGGTCAAGGGCATCGGCGCCACCTGGGTACGCCAGATCGACCGCACCTACGATGTCGCCAAGATGCGCGATACGTTGAAGGAAGCGCTGACGAGCAAGGAAAAAGGCCCGAAGATCATCGTCGCCTCGTCCGAATGCATGCTGAACAAGCAGCGCCGTGTGAAGCCGCAGTTCAACCAGGCAGTCAAGGACGGCAAGCGCATGGTGAAGGAGCGCTTCGGGGTGGACGAGGACGTCTGCACCGGCGATCACGCCTGCATCCGGCTTTCCGGTTGCCCGTCGCTATCAGTCAAACATACCGACGATCCGCTGAAGGACGATCCGGTCGCGGCGATTGACAATTCCTGCGTCGGCTGCGGCAATTGCGGCGAGGTTTCCGAGGCCGCCGTTCTCTGTCCGTCGTTCTATCGCGCCGATGTGATCATGAATCCGACCGGCTGGGACAAGTTCCTCTCGAAATTCCGCGCTTCGGTGATCGGCTGGCTGCAGGCCCGCCGTGCCGCCGGCCGCGTCGTGTTCGCGGAGGCTTGATCGATGAACGAGACCGTGAACCTCAAGGCGCTCTACGCTTCCGACAAGCCGCTGGCGCTGGCGATCATGGCCATGGGCGGCCAGGGCGGCGGCGTGCTGGCCGACTGGATCGTCGGCCTGGCCGAAGAACAGGGCTGGATGGCGCAGTCGACCTCGGTACCGGGCGTCGCCCAGCGCACCGGCGCGACGATCTACTACATCGAGATGCTGCCGGCCCGCGACGGCGTGTCGCCGATCTTCTCGCTGATGCCGACGCCGGGCGATGTGGATGTCGTGCTGGCCGCGGAGTTGATGGAAGCCGGCCGCTCCGTGCTGCGCGGCCTCGTGACGCCGGACAAGACCACGCTGATCGCCTCGACGCACCGCTCTTTCGCGGTCGGTGAGAAGGAAAAGCCGGGTGATGGCATCGGCGATCCGACCGTGGTGGTCGGCGCGACCGATTTCGCCGCCAAGCGCACCATCGCCTTCGACATGGATACGCTGGCGCTGAAGAACGGCAGCGTGATCTCCGCCTCGATGTTCGGCGCGCTTGCCGCGGCCGACGTACTGCCTTTCTCCAAGGAAGCCTTCGAGGCGACGATCCGTGGTGGTGGCAAGGGCGTGGAGCCCAGCCTGCGTGCTTTCAACGCCGCCTATGAGCGCACCAAGGCCAAGCCACGCGACGAAGTCACCGCCTCGGCGCCGAAACGTTTCGACGTCATGCCGGAAACCGCCGGCCATCCGGACCTTGACCGTCTGGTGCATCGCATGCGCGCCGAGTTTCCGGAGATCGCATGGCCGCTGCTGTTTGCTGGCGTCAAGAAGCTTACGGATTTCCAGGACCCGGCTTATGCCGGCGAATATCTCGATCGGGTCGGCAAACTCCATGCGCTCGACCGTGCCAATGGCGGGGAAGACCGGGACTTCGCCTTCACCGTCCAGTCGGCGAAATACGTCGCTGTCGCCATGGCCTATGACGACGTGATCCGCGTCGCAGACCTGAAGACCCGCGGCACCCGTTTCGATCGCGTCGCCAAGGAGGTCGGCGTCAAGCAGGACCAGATCCTCTACATGACCGAATACATGCATCCGCGCATGGAAGAGGTGGTTGGGACCATGCCGAAGAAACTTGGCCTCTGGGTCGAAGACCGTCCGAAGGTTTTCGCCTGGCTCGACCGGCGCATCAACAAGGGCCGCCGGGTGCAGACCGGCACGCTCTTCTGGTTCCTGACGCTTTATACGCTGGCCGCCCTGCGCCGCACCCGTCGCGGCACGTTAAGGCACGCACGCGAAACCGAACATCGCGAAGCCTGGCTCAATGTGGCCGCGTCGCTTCTGTCGCGGAACTACGATCTCGCGGTCGAGGTGATCAATAACCGCCGGTTGGTGAAGGGGTATTCCGACACCCATGCGCGCGGGCTTTCGAAGTTCGACCGGGTGATGTCGGCACTGACGATCCTTGAGAACCGGGAGGATGGCGCGGCCTGGATGAAACGCCTGCGCCAGGCGGCATTGCTGGATGAAAGCGGCATAGCGCTGGATGGCGCATTAAAGACGGTCTCCACGCTTTGAAACGCGGCCGCTCACGGCGGCGCGGCGATGACATCTCGTTTCGCAATCAAAAGCTATGGTGTCTTTATAATACACGCATCCAGTGGATGTGCTCGGCGTCGGGCCGGGCCGCGGCGGCCCCGCCTAACCGCGCGCAAAGCATGCTCAAGCTGCCTGCAAGGCCCCGGTTTTAAGCATACAGACACATTATAGCCGCGATCCCGTTGCTTTTGCTGCGCATCTGACCAAAAAGTAGATAAGAAGTTCTTCAGCACCGGCAGCGCACATGGAATCCACGGATCGTCAGCCAAGTCGCTTTCGAGACATCCTTGAGACGTATCGTCCTTACCTCATCGCCACGGCGGCGCTGGCGGTTTTCGCGTTCACGACTTTTGCGATCTACAACCTCACGAACGAAGTCAGCTATGACGATGTCATCGAGGCCCTCGCCAACACGCGCTGGTCTTCGATCGGCCTTGCGATCTTTTTCACGGCACTGAGTTTCGCGGCACTGGTCGGATACGACGTGAACGCGATCACCTATATCGGCCGATCGCTGCCCTTCGTCCCCGTCGCGATCACTGCCTTCAGCGCTTATGCCGTCGGTAACACGGCCGGATTTGGGGCGCTCAGCGGCGGTGCCATCCGGTTCCGCGCCTATTCGCGCCTGGGGCTTTCACCGGACGATATCGGTCGCGTCATCGCGTTCGTGACACTTGCCTTCGGCATCGGGCTTCTGGCGGTCACCGCACTTGCATCGCTGGTCACGGCGCCGAGGATCGGCGCAATTCTCGACATCGACGGCGACTGGGTGCGCGCCGGCGCGGTTGTGATCATTATCGTGCTCACCGCTGTCGTGATCCTCGGACGAGACGGCCGGACGGTTTCTGTCGGCAGCTTGAGCATCCGTCTGCCGGATACCCGCACGTCCTCGCAGCAGTTCCTGATCACTGCGCTCGATATCGCCGCCTCGGCCTCCGTTCTCTACGTGCTCCTGCCGCAGACGGAAATCGGCTGGCCGTCCTTCCTGGCGATCTATGCGACTGCTGTCGGCCTCGGCGTCCTGAGCCATGTGCCGGCCGGTCTCGGCGTCTTCGAAACGGTGATCGTGGCGGCACTGGGCAATAGGGTCAGCATTGACGAAGTGCTCGGCAGCCTCGTTCTTTACCGCGTCATCTATCACGTTCTGCCGTTGCTCATAGCCACGCTGGTGGTGATCGGTGTCGAACTTCGCCAGCTTGCGCACCACCCCGTTGCCTCGACGCTCCGCAAGCTCGAATTCCGCCTCGCGCCGCCGCTTCTGGCAACCTTCTCGATGATCGCCGGCGCCATGCTGATCTTCTCGAGCGTGACGCCGACGCCGGATTCCGATATCAATTTCCTTGGGAATTATCTCCCGCTGCCGGTGTTCGAAGGCGCACATTTCCTGTCCAGCATCCTCGGCCTGCTGCTGTTCATCGCGGCGCGCGGCATTGGCCAGCGATTGGACGGCGCGTGGTGGACCGGCATGATCTGCACAGCCTTGGCGCTGGTTCTGGCCTTCATGCGGGCGCTGGCGCTTTTCGAGGCGTCCTTCCTGATCATCCTTTTGATCGGGCTGTTCCTCAGCGCCAAGCAATTCAAGCGCCGGGCGTCGCTGTTCGGTCAGGTCCTGACCCCGAGCCTGGATCGCCGCCATGTTCATCATGGTCGCCGCGGCGATCACCGTGCTGCTCTTCGTTTATCGCGAGGTGGACTACAGCCGCGAGCTCTGGTGGCAGTTCGAATTCTCCGAGGAAGCGCCGCGCGGATTGCGCTCGGTCCTCGGCCTTGCGATTTTCGCCGCGACGATCTCCATGTTCAGCCTGTTGCGGCCGGCGGCCCGGCGTTCGGCATTGTCCACGCCGGACGATCTCGAGCGGGCAGTCGCGCTCGTCATGGCCCAGGACAATGCCGACGCCAACCTGGTCCGGATGGGCGACAAGCGGCTGATGTTCTCCGAAAGCGGCAATGCCTTTATCATGTACGGTATTCAGGGCCGTTCCTGGATCGCGCTTTTCGATCCGGTCGGGCCGCAGGAGGAGAAGTCGGATCTGGTCTGGCGTTTCGTCGAGGAAGCCCGCGCCCAGGGTGGCCGCGCCGTGCTCTATCAGATATCGCCCGGCCTGCTTTCGCATTGTGTCGATGCGGGTCTCCGGGCCTTCAAGCTCGGCGAACTGGCGATCGTCGATCTGTCACATTTCGACCTCAAGGGCAGCCGGCTTGCCGCGCTTCGCCAGGCCGTCAACAAGGGTGTGCGCGAAGGGCTGGAGTTTTCCGTCATCAAGCAGCCGGATGTGACGGCACATCTCGAAGAGCTGCGGCGCGTGTCGGATGCATGGCTCGAAGATCACAACACGCGCGAGAAGACTTTCTCGCTCGGTGCTTTCCGGGATGACTATGTCAGCGCCCAACCGGTCGCCATCCTCCGGAAGGACGGCCGGATCGTCGCCTTCGCGACGTTGTCGCTGACCGACACGAAGTATGAAGGTACCGTCGATCTGATGCGCTTCATGCCGGATGCGCCGAAGGGTTCGATGGATTTCCTGTTCGTGAAGATTATGGAATATCTTCGCGATGCCGGTTATGGACATTTCAATCTCGGCATGGCGCCGCTTTCCGGCATGTCCACACGCGAGGCGGCACTCGCCTGGGACCGGATCGGCAGCGTCGTGTTCGAGCACGGCGAACGGTTCTACAATTTCAAAGGGTTGAAGGCTTTCAAGTCGAAGTTCCAGCCCGACTGGGAGCCGCGTTATCTGGCTGTGGCAGGGGCGTCAGCCCCGCCATTGTCATGATGGACGCCACGCTTCTGATCGGCGGCGGCTTGAGAGGAGTGGTCGGTAAATGATGTCTTTGCGTTCTCTTTCCATCGCGCTTGCGGCACTGTTGTTCGGCGCCTTGACGGCTGTTGCCCAGGATCAGCAGGATTACCATACGGGCATGATCCCCAGCCGCGCATCCTCGTGCCCAATGGCAGCGATCTCGAAGGCATCGTCTTCCTGATCTCCGGCGGCCAGGGCTGGGGGCACGGGAGGATGCGGAGGCGCAGAAGCTGCTTGCCGCCGGTGCGGCGGTGGTCGGCATCGACTTCCCTTCCTATGTCAAATCGCTCGGCGCCGATGAGGGCGAATGCATCTACATGGTCTCCGATATCGAGGATATCTCCCAGCAGGTGCAGCGGCGGATCGGCAATCCGCAATACCGCCACCCGGTCGTCACCGGCATCGGGGAAGGTGGTGCACTGGCGCTTGCGATGATTTCCCAGAGCCCTGCCGCGACGATCGAGGAGGCGATTGCCGTCGATCCGCTGGCGGGCATTCCGCTCGCCAAGGAACTCTGCACGCCGGCGTCCAAGCAGAAGCTGGGTGATCGCACGGTCTATGGCTTTGACGACGGGCGCTGCCGGCGGCGGTGACGATCGTTTCTACGCCTACCGCCGATGCCGCGGGCAAGGCGCATGGATTGCGCCTGAAGCAGGAACACCCGGAGATCGACCTGGTCAATTCCGGCGAAGCGCCGGATGTGGCGCTGTCGCAAGTGCTCGCCACCCGCCTCGCGGCTGCCGGACGGACCAACCAGCCGCTCGACCTGCCGTTGACCATTCTCCAGGCCAAGCCGGCCATGAACACGATGGCGGTGATCTTTTCCGGCGATGGCGGCTGGCGCGACCTCGACAGCGAGGTAGGCGGTTATCTTCAATCGCAGGGCATCCCGACGATCGGGCTGGATTCGCTGCGTTACTTCTGGTCCGAACGCACGCCGCAGACGACGGCGGATGATCTGTCAAAGATCATTGAGCACTATCGCCGGCAATGGGGTGTCCAGAACGTGCTGCTGATCGGTTACTCGTTCGGCGCGGACGTGCTGCCGGCGACCTACAATTCCCTGCCGGCCGCAGACCGTGCACGGGTCAAGCAGATCACGCTGCTCGGCCTGTCGCGTGACGTGGACTACGAGATTTCGGTAACCGGCTGGCTTGGCGTCGGAGGCGGCGGCAAGGGCGGCGATACGATGAAGGACGTCGTCAAGATCGATCCGAAGATCCTCCAGTGCGTCTACGGCACCGACGAGGACGACGATCCCTGCCCGGCCTTGAAGGACAAGGGCGTGGAAGTCGTGCCGATCGAGGGCGGGCATCATTTCGACGAGAACTACCAGGCGCTGGGCAAGCGCATCCGCGACAGTCTGCAGACACGGCTGACGAAATAGACCGATCAGATCTCGTGCTTGCGGATGTTGAGAAGGATCTTGTGCAGCGTGCCCGTGAAGGCGCGGTATTCCTCCTCGTCGATGCCGTCGAACATCCTGAGCAGTGAATCATACATGGTCGGCCAGAAGCGTCCGAAGGCTGTGCGGCCTTCCTCGGTGATCGTCACGTCGCGGATGCGCATGTCCTCGGCACGTGGCGTGCGGCGGATATAGCCCTGCTCCTCGAGGGAATCGAGCGTGCGGCTCATGGTCGATTGTTCGATGACGGCAAAGATCGAAAGCTCGTTGATGGTGAGCGAGGCGGAGACGCTTAACACCGCAAGCGTGCGCATTTTGGCGGTCGATAGTTCGTACTCGCGCAGTTCCTCCGCCATGTTGGCGTTCCAGCGCGAGATGATGCGGTTCATCAGGTAGGGTGCAAAATGGTTGAGGCCGATCTCGCCCATGGTCGGCCGATTTTCCTGATCGCCTTCCTGGTGCCAGCGCAGCACCACGCCTGAAAACCGTTCTGCCATGAAATCCATCTCTCCTAAGTCGCCCCGCTTCAACGCAGCGACGATGCAAGCAGAAAGCCCGAGCCGCCTGATAGCCCCGGTCCCGGATGGGTCGAGGCACCGATATGATAGAGGCCCGGCACGTGGGTTCGGTGGTTAACAGACGACTTGAAGGGTCGCCAGAGGAAAAACTGGTCGAGCCCGCAGAAGCCGCCATAGGGATCGCCGCCCACGAGGTTCATGTTCAGCGACTCCAGATCGGCCGGCGAATAGGCGCGGCGCGCGAGCTTGATCTCGGCGAAGTTCGCGATATGGCGGGAAAGCAGGGCTTCGATGCGGTCGGCATATCGCTCGCGCAGCTCATCGGTCCAGCGGCCATCGGCGGGCGTGGCAATCTCACCCGCCGCGTCGCCCTTTATGAAGCGCGGCGCCTCGGGAAGCTGCAGCCAGAGGATGGATTTGTCCTCCGGCGCACGCGACGGATCGAAACTTGCCGGCTGGCCGACACAGACAGTCGGCTCGGCCGGCAGCAGGCCGCGTTCGCATTCGTTGGTGGCGCGCGAGACGCCGTCGAGGCCGGGCGTCAGGTGGAGCAGCGCGACCTTGGCGAGATCCGGATCCCCCTCCAATGCGGCGGCGCGGAAAGGGCGTAGTGGATCTGCATATTGCCCTTGCCGTAGCGATAACGCTCGACGCCTTCACGGATATCGGTCGGTGCCGGTTGCGGCCAGTCCTTGAGCAGGCGGTCATAGATCTGGTTCGGCGTCGTAGAGCAGACGACGCCGGACGTGACGTTGACCGTCTCGCCACCTGCCAGCCGCACGCCACCGGCCCTGTTGCCGGGGCCGGGAAGGATGCGCTCGACATCCGCGCCGGTGCGGATCGCGCCGCCCTGATCGGCTATCAGCCGTTCGAAAGCCTTGACGAGATTGACCGCACCGCCCCTGACGATCGGGCAGCCGGCAAGCTCGATCGCAAAACCGATGACCTTGACCATTTCGGCGGAATAGGCGCTTTCCGGCGCAAGGCCGCAATGCAGGACCCATGGCGCCCAGAGAGCATGCGCGGCTTCGGACTTGTAGCTGGTTTCAAGGTAACCGCGCGCCGGTGTCAGCGCATCGCCGAACCAGGAGGCAAGTTTGCGCAGGCCCTTGCCCCAGCCCTGTCTGGCGACCGTCTTCAGCGTCGTGCCGGACCAGAGCGCGCCGCCGAGCAGTGAAAACAGGAACGCCGCATCCGCGCCGAGAGCGTTCATTTCCTTGTCGAAAGTCTTGCCGTCGCCGGCCGCGAGGGCCTCGAAGGTTGCGATATTGCGTTGCCGGTCTTTGGAGAAGATGACGGAGGAACCGTCCGGTCGGAGCACGCCGGTCGGAAGGTCGGCATGGGCGAATTCGAGGCCACGCGCTTCGAGATCCTTGCCGAGCGCGCCATAGGCGGGGAGGTCAGGAACAGCACCATGGTGGTGGCCATCACGTCGTGGGTAAAGCCCGGCGCAGTGATTTCGTCCGTATACAGGCAACCGCCGATGCGGTCGTTGCGTTCCAGAACGAGGACTTTTTGCCCTTCTTGCCGAGCATGGCGGCGGCGACCAGCGCGTTGATGCCGCTGCCGACGATGATGTAGTCGAAATCCGCCATGCCGCCGTCTTTCTGCTGGATACAGAAAGGGCCGAAACCTTCCGGTCCGGCCCTTCGATTGGATCAGGCGATCAGCGCGAGCGCGCGGACCGGCGAGCCGGTGCCCTTGACGAACTTCAGCGGCGCCGCGATCAGCACGGCGTCCTTCGGCGGCAGCTGGTCGAGGTTCGACAGCGAGGCGAGGCCGTACTTGCCGGCGCCATGCATGAGGTTATGGGCCGGGAAGGGCGGGTTCATGCCGCCGGCCGAACCGGCATCGGTGCCGATGGTTTCCTGGCCCCAGCCGATAATGTCTTTCGAAATCAGGTATTGGATCGCCTCGGCGGTCGGGCCAGGGGAATGCGGGCCGTTCTCGTCGGCATTCAGGAAAGTCTCGGTGGAACCGTTGCGCTTGTACCAGTCGGAGCGCATCAGCACCCAGCTGCCGGCTTCGATCGCGCCGTGCTCGGCTTCCCATTCCTTGATGCTATCGACGGTCAGCAGATAGTCCGCATTTTCTGCGGCTTCCTTGGAGCGGTCGATGACATTGACCGGCGCCACGAAATTCTGCGGCGGGATGGTGTCGGTCGTGTTGTTCTGCTTGTCCTTGCCGGTGATCCAATGGCTGGGCGCATCGAAATGGGTACCGGTGTGTTCGCCGAGTTCCAGCCAGTTCCAGGCCCAGAACGGACCATCCTCGTTATATTCGGAGATCGTGTGGACGGCGACCTTCGGCGTGTTCTTGCCGAACTGCGGCGGCAGGTAGAGAACGGGGTATCCGGCCCGAGCGGCGCCGTCAGATCGACGACCTTGACCGAGCCGGAGAGAAGAGCGGAAGCGAGACTGGTGAGCGTGGTGGAAGACATGGTGCCGGGTTCCCTTGTGACCGGTTTCGTGAGCCGGGCGGCAGGCCAGTTTCCTCTCCGGTCGCCGCTAACCGATGAGCGAGCCTATTGCAGAAAATATGAGGATGCAAGCAATCGGACCCGGCTGCGGCGGGCAAATTTGCGGAGTCCCGTCACAGGGAAGATACCCGGCATTTTCATGAAAACCCGGTGCGCTACCGACTCCATGGAGGGAGGAGACATCCTTCCATTCGGCTGCCGGCAGGTTGCCCGCCCTTGATGCCGTTTCCAGAAGATGTATGCATATGGATAAATAACGGGAACAGAGGGAACGGGTGATGACGGCTTACGATGTGGTGGTGATCGGGGCGGGCCATAACGGACTTGCGAGCGCCATCCACCTCGCCGCGCAGGGCTGGTCGGTGGCGGTCGTCGAAGGGCACCAAGCTCCCGGCGGCGCAGTCAAAACCCGCGAACTCACACTACCGGACTTCCGGCACGATTTCGCGGCCATGAACCTGTCGATGTTTGCCGGCTCACCTTTCTTTGCGGCATATAGGGACGAACTGATCGCCCATGGTCTTGGCCTCGTGCCTGCCAGCCACTGTTTTGCCAGCGTGTTCCGGGATGGGACGCATCTCGGCGTCTCGACCGATCTCGAAGAGACGGCCGGTGCGATTGCGGCGATCTCTCCGGAAGATGCCGCGGCATGGCGCAAGCTGTTTGCCGAATTCGGCTCCGACGCCCCGCATATTTTCGGGCTGCTCGGTTCGCCCATGCCGTCCTTTGACGCGGCGAAAGTGGTCTGGAAGGCGTGGCGGGAAAAGGGCGGCGGCTGGCTTTACGACACGGCACGCATGCTGCTCGCCTCGCCCCGCGACTTTCTCGACGCGCGGTTCCGAAACGACAAGGTCAAGGCGATGATGAGCGCCTGGGGCCTGCACCTCGATTTCGCCCCGGACGTGGCCGGCGGCGCGCTTTTCCCTTATCTCGAAAGCATGGCGAACCAGGCATTCGGCATGGTGATCGGTAAGGGCGGCGCCGATACGATCATCAAGGCAATGACCGGGCTTTTGAAAGCCAAGGGCGGCGAACTGATGCTCGGCACGCCGGTCGAACGGGTCGAGACAAGGGACGGTGCGGCAACCGGCGTCAAACTTGTCGATGGAAGGGTGATCACCGCCCGCAAGGCAGTCATCTCCAATGTTCATCCCAAGCTACTGTTCGGCAAGCTGATGGCGTCTGACCCGGCCCGGGAGGCATTCGATCGCAAAGTCGAGAAATTCCGTGCCGGACCGGGAACGATGATGATCCATCTTGCCATGGACGGCCTGCCGGATTGGATGGCCGGCGAGGCGCTGAAGCGTTTTGCCTATGTGCATGTGGCGCCGGATCTGGCGATGATGTCGCGGGTCTATTCCGAGGCGATGGGCGGCCTGCTGCCGGTCGAACCGGCCCTCGTCGTCGGCCAGCCGACCGCGCTTGATCCGTCGCGTGCCCCGGATGGCAAGCATGTGCTCTGGGTGCAGGTGCGCGTCCTGCCGGCGGAGATTCGTGGCGATGCGGCCGGGATCATCGCGGGCACGCATTGGGATGAGGTGAAGGACGCCTATGCCGCTCGCGTGCTCGATATCCTGGAAACCTATGCGCCGGGCGCCAAGGCCAAAATCCTCGGCCGTGCGGTGTTTTCGCCGCTGGATCTGGAGCGGGAAAACCCGAACCTGATCGGCGGCGACAATCTTTCCGGCAGCCACCATCTCGACCAGAATTTCCTGTTCCGGCCGGTGGCGGGTTATTCGCGCTATAAAACGCCGGTAAAGTCGCTCTATCTCTGCGGCGCGTCCACGTGGCCCGGTGCCGGCACCGGTGCTGGCTCCGGTTTCATGCTGGCGAAGATGCTTGCCGGCAAACGCTGAGCGCGAACCTTTGACATTTCAAATATCTGCTTCTAGACCTTGGATCGGTTACAGAGGCGACATTCGGAAATGGCAGAAGCGGAAGCGATCGGTGTCGATCTGGAGATCATCGTTCAGGGCGCGCAGGGGCGGTCGAAGCCCGAGCTGCGTCTGTGGCTGCGCATGCTATCGACGACCAAGCTGATCAGCCAGGAAATCCGCCGCCGCCTGCGGGCGGAATTCGGCGCGACGCTGCCGCAGTTCGATTTGATGGCCCAGCTCTACCGCGAAAAGGACGGGCTGCGGCTCGGAGAGCTTTCGAAGCGCACCATGGTCACCAATGGCAATGTCACGGGCCTTGTCGAGAGGTTGGAAACGGACGGTTATGTCCAGCGAGTGACGCCGGACGGCGACCGGCGGGTGACCGTCGCGAAACTCACCGAGGCGGGTACGACGCTGTTTGCGGCCATGGCGGCAGCGCATGAGGGCTGGTTGCAGGACATGATGGCTGATGTCGATCCGCGCATGGTCACGGCGTTGTGGTCGGAGATCGGCACGGTCAAGAGCTCCGCCAGCAACCATCTCTCCGGCGCCGCCTTCGAATAGGCCTCGCCAGCATCAGCGCTTCTTTTCCTTGTTGAACCGCTGTTCGAGAAGATTGACCAGCCGCACCATCGGCCAGAGGAAGGCGATGTAGATCAGCGCTGCGCCGATCAGCGGCGTCGGGTTGGCATAGAGCGCCTGGGCATCGGTCGCCTCCTTGAGCAGTTCCGGTAGCGCGACGGTCGAGGCGAGCGAGGTATCCTTGAACATGGAGACGCAATTGTTGGTCATCGGCGGGATGACGATGCGGATCGCCTGCGGCAGCACGACCTTTCGCAGCGTGACGAAGAAGGGCAGGCCGAGGGCCGCGGCCGCCTCGAACTGGCCACGCGGGATGCCTTCGATGCCGGAGCGGAAGATTTCCGCCGAATAGGCGGCCATGACGATCGAAAAGGCGAGACCGGCGGACGTCCAGGAGGACAGGCGGATGCCGACGAACGGCAACGCGTAATAGATGAGGATCAGCACCACCAGCATCGGCGCCGCGCGAAAGATGTCGATATAAAAAACCGTCAGATAACGCACCGACTTCGGTCCGTAGAGGCGCAAAAGCGCGATCACCAGCCCGATGGGAATGCCGATGCCGATGCCCGCGATGCCGAGCAGGAAAGTGTTGATCAGTCCGCGCAGCAGCGCTGGAAATGCGTCGCCGAGAACCCCGAGGTTGAAGAATGTATCGAGGAGGGTCATTTCCTGGTGCCCTTATGCTCACGAAAAAGCCGGCCGTCGCCGGCCGGCATGATTAGAGGTGTGTTATCGGTAGCCGGCTCAGGGCTTCGGCAGCGGCTGTTCGACGGCGGATGCCGAACCGGCGGCCGGATCGGAGCCGAACCACTTCTTGTGGATTGCGGCCAGCGTGCCGTCCTTCTTCATGGCGGTGATCGCATCGTTCGCCTTGGCAAGCAGGGGGTGATCCTTGGTCATCATCAGGCCGTACTGTTCGCCGGTCTTGATGCGCACCTTGACGGCGAGGTCCTTCATCTTGAGGAAGGCGTATTCCATGCCGGGAACGTCGCTGACGGCCACGTCGGCGCGGCCGGCGGAGAGATCCATCAGCAAGTCCTGCTGAGCATTGTAGCTCTTGATGTCGCTGATGCCGTATTTTTCCTTGTTATCCTTGGCCCACTTGTCGCCGGTGGAGCCGGCCAGAACGCCGACGACCTTGCCCTTGAGGTCTTCGACCTTGGAAACGGTCGCTTCCTTGCGGGTGGCGATGCCCATGTCGGCGTCATAATAGGCCTGCGTGAATGACTGGCTGCCGAGGCGCTCCTTGGTGATGGTGATCGACGAGATCGCCACATCGATGCGCTTGGAGGAAGTGGCGGCGAACAGCGCCTGGAAACCGAGGTCGGAAATCTCGACCGTCATGCCCAGGCGCTTTGCCACCTCATTGACGATATCGACTTCGAAACCTTCGAACGTGCCGGTTGCCGTCTTGTATTCGAAGGGCGGATTGCTCGGATAGGAGCCGACGGCAAGCGCGGCCGCGGAGGCAAAGCCGGCGGTCGCGGCGGAGAGGACGGCGGCACTCGCGAGGCCGAAAAAGGCGCGGCGGAAGAGAGGCATGGTCATGGATTTCGTTCCCTCTGTTTTCGTGACCGGCGGGCATTTTCCTCTGCCGGATCGGATGCGATTCTTCTTGGTCGTTGGTAAATGGAGCGGCCCGGCACAAGCTCTCTCCCAAGAGCAATCCGGCGCTGTCTCATCCCCTCTTTCCACGCGCGATTGGAGCGGATCGTGATGGAAAATCCGGCAAGTTTCAAGCGGAAAGATTGAAGCTTAAATCATGTCCGGGCGGTCTATTCGGGTGATTAAATTACGGCTCGCAAATAGTTTAGGTTTAAACTTGTTTTTCTTTCTGCCGGTTCGATAGTGGGCAGGACCGGGGAACAGAGGCCGCCGGCAATCGTTGCGGCCCCATAGAAAAGCAGGAAGCCACGCCATGCGTTTTGCCTATTTCGCCTTTTTCGAAAACATCGACGGAAGCCACTCGCCGTGAGCAAGGCGGATGTCGAGACGGTTGCCGAGATCGTCAAGCTGACGCCCGGCCTGACCTCGGCCAATCTCTACACGCCGGAAGTCACCAAGGACATGTACAACAAGGACGAGCAGTCGCCGATCTTCGGCATGCAGCTCTATTTCAACGACCTGACCGACCTGGAAGACGCGATGGCGCCGGCCGGCCATCTGCACCAGGCTCGCGGCCTCCGGAGTGCTGTCCAGCATCCGCGGCGCCAAGGGCACGCAGCAGGCCATGTATGCTCGGCATTTCCCGGTGGACGAGGCCAGGCTCGATCTCGAAAAGAACGGCAATCCCTGTT
This sequence comes from Neorhizobium sp. EC2-8, assembly GCA_045291535.1. Taxonomy (GTDB): domain Bacteria; phylum Pseudomonadota; class Alphaproteobacteria; order Rhizobiales; family Rhizobiaceae; genus Neorhizobium. The sequence goes on from CP147996.1 coordinate 3,366,010, forward strand.
CCTACGTGGTGCATTACACGGGGCCGGCCGAAGATCTGAACGTCTGGATGCACCACTATGTCAGCCATCACCCGCAGGTGATGCGCACTTTTCCGGGCATACGCAAGATCGAGGTCCTGTCGCGGATCGACTGGTGCGGCTTCCTGCCCTGGGAACGGGTCAACCACATGCAGCGCAACCGGGTGATGTTCGACAGCCCGGCAGCCCTGCAGGCGGCGCTGCAATCGCCGGCGCGCATTGCCATGCGCGAGGACTTCAAGACCTTCCCGCCCTTCGAAGGCGGCAATTCCCACTTCCCGATGGAAACTCGGATCATCGCTCCGTAAGGGGATAAAACCGTTCAGAGCTTGATGTGGTCGCGGTCGAGATCCGCGACCGAGCGGCAGCCGAGAAGCGCCATGGTGCGGCGGATCTCTTCTTCGAGGATGGTGATGGCGCGAGCCGCACCCGCCTCACCGCCGGCTGCAAGTCCATAGAGCGTGGCGCGGCCGGTCATCACCGCATCGGCTCCGAGGGCGAGCGCCTTGACGATATCGGTGCCGCGGCGAAAGCCGCTGTCGGCGAGGATGGTGATCCTGCCTTTCAGCTTGTTGGCGATCTTCGGCAAGACTGTCATCGGCGAGGGGCGCCGTCGAGCCTGGCGGCCGCCGTGATTGCTGATGACGATGCCGTCGGCGCCCGCATCGACGGCCAGTTCCGCATCGCGCATCGTCATTATGCCCTTGATGATCAGCGGTCGCTTCCAGATCTTTCGCAAATGGCGGATGTGGCTCCAGTGAAGGTCCGGCTCCACCTGCTCGCGCGACCAGATGGCGGTGCGGGCAAAGGTCTGCTGGTCCGCGGGCAGGAAATCGAGAAGGTTGCCGAAGGGCGGAATACCGCGCGCCATGACCGACAGCGCCCAGCGCGGATGGCAGAGAATATCCAGCTTGTGGCGCAACGTCGGGTCCATGCCGGAGCGGTAGTTGCGGCGGTCCCATTCGCGGTTGCCGAAGGTCGCCGCGTCGGTCGTCACCATCAGCGCCTGACAACCGGCTTTTTCGGCCCGAGCGACCAGTTCGTTCATGAAGGTCTGGGAGCGGAAGACGTAAAGCTGCATCCAGTGGTTCAGGTCGGGGATGTTGGAAAGTTCCTCGATCCGCATGTTGGAGACGGTGCTCTGGGTGAAGGTGACGCCAGTCTTTGCGGCGGCCTCGGCCAGCAGCCGATCGCCCTGATACTGGAAGAGGCCGTTGAAGCCGGTCGGGGCGATGATGAGGGGCAGCCGCATCTTCCGGCCGAAGATGGTTGTCGAAAGGTCGGGCACGCCGACGCCCGTCAGCGTCGAGGGGCGGAATTCGATGTCCGAGAAGACTTCGCGGTTGCGGCGGAGCGTCCATTCGTTCTCGGCGCCGCCTTCCAGATATTCCAGCACGAAGGCGGGCAGGCGGCTGCGCGCCATGGCCTGGAGGTCGGCGATGGTGACGGCGCGGTTGAGATCCCTGCCGCTGTAATATCTCCGAGCGGCAATCGCCATCATTCGACCTGATAGCCGGCTTCGGCCAGCACAGGTGACCAGTCGGCGTTGACGTCATCCGGCGGCACGGCGGCAAGCAGGCTGCGGGTGTAAGCGTGCTGGGGATCGGCAAATACGGTTTCGGTCCTCCCGCTCTCCACCACCTCGCCGCGATACATGACCATCACTCGGTCGCAGAGATAACGGACGACAGAAAGGTCGTGGCTGATGAACAGCATCGAGAAACCGTGTTCGTCGCGAAGCTTCAGAAGAAGGTCGAGAAGCTGGGCCTGCACGGAGACGTCGAGGCCGGAAACGATCTCGTCGGCGACGAGGATGCGCGGCAGGGTGCAAAGCGCGCGGGCGATGTTGACACGTTGTTTCTGGCCGCCGGAAAGCTGGGAGGGGAAGCGCATCGCCGCGTCCGGCGGCAGGCCGATTTCCTTCAGCAGTTCGGTGGCCCGGTCCATGCGCTCGCGGGTGCTGTTGCGCAGCCCGCTCGCCTCGTTCGCCTGGGTGACGATACTGCCAATCCTCCGGCGTGGATTGAGCGCCGATTGCGGGTCCTGGAAGACCATCTGGATGTATTCGCGGCGATAGGCCTTGTCGGCATTGCCGTTGGCGGTGATGTCGCGGCCGGCCAGCGTGATCCTGCCATCGGTGGGCGTATCGAGGCCGACGACCAAGCGGGCGAGCGAGCTCTTGCCACTGCCGCTCTCGCCGACAATGCCGACGAACTCGCCCTCGCCCAGCGTGAAATCGACGTTGTTGACCGCCTTGAAGGCGTTGCGTTTGGCGAACGGGCTCCACGCGGTCGTATAGGCCTTGGTCAGCTTTTCGCCGTTGAGGTGGACCTTGGTGGATGCGATCTCGCGGCCGGCGCCAGCGGCGGCGGCACGATGTCAGGCGTCTTTTCGGTGCGGATGCAGGCGGCGATATGGTTGGGGCCGATATCGGCAAGCGGCGGTTCAGTCTGGGTGCAGGCCTCGATCGCGTTCGGACAGCGGGATGCGAAGCGACACCCCTTCAGTTCCTTCAGCACGCGCAGGCCCGGCATGCGCTCGGGCAGGATGAAGAGACCACGGCGCGGGCCTGTTATCGTCGGGTTGGCGAGCTGCAGGCAGCGCGTATAGGGATGTGCCGGTGCCGAGAAAAGCTGTTTTGCCGGGCCACGTTCCGCCGGGCGGCCGGCGTATAGCACCATGATCTCGTCGCTGATCTGCGAGGCGAGGCGCAGGTCGTGGGTGATGAAGATCACCGCCGTGCCGTCGCGCTTCTGCATTTCGGCGATCAGCTTGACGATGCGGGCCTGGATGGTGACGTCGAGCGCGGTGGTCGGTTCGTCGGCGATCAGCAGGCGCGGGCGGCTGGCAAAGGCCATGGCGATCAGGATGCGCTGGCACATGCCGCCGGAAAGCTGGTGAGGATATTTCTCCAGCAGCGCCGCGCCATGCGGCAGATGGACAGCCTCGAATTCCTTCAGAGCCCGCTCGCGCCAGTGCTCTCCGGGGGCAAGGCCGATGCGCAGAAGATGTTCCTTCATCTGCTGGCCGACCGTCAGGACCGGATTGAGGCCGGAAAGCGGCTCCTGCGGGATGAAGGCGATGTCGCGGCCGAGCAGGCTGCGGCGGCGTTCTGCCGCCATCGACACCAGGTCTTCGCCATCGAAGGAAAGGGCACCCTTGGTGACGGCAAAACCCTTCGGCAGATATTGCGAGATGGTGCGGCCGATCATCGACTTCCCGGCACCGGATTCGCCGACCAGGCCGAGGATCTTGCCGGGCTCCAGCGAGAAGTTGAGATCGGTCAGGACCGGGAAGCTTTCCCTGGCTCCGAGCGATTCAACGCAGAGATTCTTTGCTGAAAGAATGGCCATATCAGGTGCGCTCCGTCTGGGTCAGGCGCGTATCGAGGGTGCGGCGCAGGCCGTCGCCCAGGATATTGAAACCGAAGACCGCGAAAAGATCGCGAAGATCGGGGCGATCAGGTTGAACGGCGCGTCGTAGATATTCTGACGCGCATCGGCGATCATCTGGCCCCAAGCGGCGGTTTCGGAGCCGACGCTCATGCCGACGAAAGAAAGGATCGCTTCGACGATGATGGCGACGCCCATTTCGAGGCTCATCAGGGTGATCAGCAGCGGCAGGGTGCCGGGCAGGATTTCGCGGGTGATGGTGCGCCAGTGCGAGAAGCCGACGAGCCTGGGCGGCGGAAACGTAGTCTCGCCTGCGCAGCACTATCACTTCGCTTCGCAATACGCGGCAGAAGCGCGTCCAGTCTACCAGGACGATGGCCAGCACGACGTTGCGCAGGCCGGTTCCCAGGCCCACCATGAGGATGAGCGACAGGATGACCGGCGGGAAGGACAGCCAGATCTCGACGACGCGGCCGATCAGCCAATCGACCCAGCCGCCGAAATACCCGGCGACATGGGCGAAGAAGGCGCCGATGATCATCGCACCGATCGAGGCGCTGAACGCGACGGTGAGCGCGACGCGGGCGCCAAAAATCAGCCGGGAGAGGACGCAGCGGCCGAGGCTGTCGGTGCCGAGCGGAAACATCGCATCGCCGCCATCGGCCCAGATCGGCGGCGTCAGGATCGACAGCAGGTTCTGCTCGTTCGGATCGTTGGGGGCGAGGTAAGGCGCGAAAATCGCGCAGACGGCGAGAATGAGGATGATCACCAGGCCCGTCTGGACGCGGCCGGATTTCAGCCAGAGTGGAAGCGGTCGCCCCTTCGCATATCGCAGCATGTCAGCGCACCCTCAGTTTCGGGTTGAGGATCAGGTAGAGGCTGTCCACGACGATGCTGATCACCAGGACGGCGATGCAATAGGTCAACCCCGCCCCCTGGATGATCGGCAGGTCCGCGTTGCGGATCGCATCGACCATCAGGTTGCCCATGCCCGGATAGGAATAGATGATTTCGACCAGCAGCGTGCCGCCGAACAGGAAGCCGAACTGCACGCCCATGAGGCTCAGTGTCGGCAGGATGGCATTCTTCAGGCCGTGACGGATGAGGATGCGCTTTTCGGACAGACCGCGAAGCCGCGCCTGCTGGATATAGTCGTCCTGATAGGCATCGAGCAGGCTCGAGCGCAGTACCCGCATCAGCGACGGCGACAGCGCGATGCCGAGAGCGAGGCACGGCAGGATCATGTGTTCCAGCGCGTTAAAGAAGGTCGAGATCTTGCCGGTGATCAGGCTGTCGATCAGCAGGAAGCCGGTAACGACCGGGCGTTCGAAACCGGGGCTCAGCCGCCCGGTGAAGGGCAGGACTTCGAAAAAGACACCGAAGATCAGGAGCAGGAACAGGCTCCAGAGGAATTCCGGAAGGGAGAGCAGCAGGATGGAGAAGAAATCCATCACCGCTTCGGCGCGAGTGCCGCGCACGTAAAACAGGAAGAGACCGCCGGCGAGGCCGAAGACGGTGGCGACCACCATGGCGATCAGGGCGAGTTCGATGGTGGCAGGCAGCGTCGAGCCGATCAGGCTCGTCACGTCCTGGCGGAAATGGATGGAGCGACCGATATCGCCATGGAAGAGCTTGTTCAGCCAGATGCCGTATTGCTGATAGAGCGGGAGGTTGAGCCCCATTTCAGTGCGCATCGCCTCGACCTCCTGAACCGTCGCGTTGGGCGGCAAGGACATGGCGGCCGGATCGACCGGCAGGATGCGCAGGATGCAGAAGAGAAGCGCGGAAACAATCAGCAGGATCGGTATCGCGGTCAGCACGCGCTTTACCAAAAGCTTGGCAATGGTCGCAAACATGCGCATGCCCCGTATTTACGATGTCAGGGAGGGGCCCGGATCAGATCCGGACCCAATAATACAGATAGATCGGTCAGATCTTCGCTTATGACCAAGACATGGTACTGCCCAGGACCCAGGCATTGCCATACTTGACGTAGTTGAGGCTCTTCTTTTTGACCAGCGTCTGGACGCTCTGCAGGATCGGGATGTTGGCGCCGGTTTCGACGGCTTCCTGCGCCACGGCCTTATAACCGGCGATGCGCTTTTCGTAGACCGGCTCGACGAAGAGCTTGAGGATCTTGTCGCCGATTTCCTGCCCCTTCCAGGCGCCGAACGGCATCTTCGGGTTCATCAGATAGCCGGAGAAGATTTCCGGGTCGCCGGTAGCGTTGTCGAAGCTGTAGAGGGTCGCTTCCGGCAGCTTGCCGCCGCGGTTGAGCTCGAAATATTTCGAATATTCGATCTGTTCGAGTTCGACCTTGAGGCCGACCTTCTGCCACATCTGCACCAGGGCACGGGCAATATCGAAGTCGCTCGGGAACTGTCCGTTGGTGGCGGCGAGCTTGAAGGTTGCCGGCTTGTCCGCCGTGTAGCCCGCTTCGGCCAGGAGCTTCTTCGACAGTTCCGGGTCGTAGGGGAATTTGTAGTCAGGCAGGTAACCCGGCGTGCCGGGGTCGCCGGAATCGAGAGCGGCACGGCGGCGCCGCCGTAGAACGCCTTGGAGAGCGCTGCCTTGTCGATGGCGTGGTGGGCGGCAAGACGGACGGCCTTGTCGGTAAAGCCCAGGTCGTTGCGCATCTGCAGAAGGATCAGGCGGGTGAAGGGATTGATTTCGGCCGTCAGGCCTTCCGTCTTGCCGAGACGCTCGGCCTCGCGGACCGGGATGTTGACCGTCAGGTCTACCTGGCCGGACTGGATGGCGGCGGTCCGGGCCGACGGATCCTTGATGATGTCGATCGTGACGCGCTTGATCTTTGGCTTGGTGCCGAAATAGGCGTCGTTGCGCTCCAGCACGATGCGCGAATTCATCTGGTAATCGACCAGCTTATAGGGGCCGGTGCCGATCGGCTTCTTGGCGAATTCTTCCGGACCGACGGATTCGATATATTTCTTCGGAACGAGATAACTGCCGAGGAAGGCGAGCCATTGCGGCGCGGTCGGGGTCGGGGCGGAGAATTTCATCACGCCCGATGTCGGCGAGAGGATCTCGATGTCGGTGAGCGTGCGCCAGGAATTGGCGATGTCGAGCTTCAGGCCGGACTTGATGCGGTCGACGAAGGTATATTTGAAATCCTCCATCGTCATCGGATCGCCGTTGTGGAACTTCACGTCGCTGCGGATTTCGAACGGCATCGAAAGGCCATCCGGCTTCAGTTCCCATTTGGTGATGAGATTGCCGATCAGTTTGAGGTCCGGGGACTGATCGAGCGGCTGGTCGAAGACCATCTTGAAGAGCGGCTGCGCATCCGGAACGAAGCGGAGGTTCGGGTCCCAGGACGGCACGTCGGACGGCCAGCCGATGGTGACGTTGTCGGTATCTGCAGCGAAGGCGATTGTGGCCTGTGACAGCACGGAGCCGCTGACCGCGGCAAGGCCGAGCATCTGCAGGAGATTTCTGCGGTCGATTTCAAAAGTCATGACGATCCCTCTGGTTCTGCCCGTCGATCGCGACCGACGGACCTGCGGCGGTTGGTGAACGCAAGCCTGCAATCCTGCCAGGGGCTTCGATTTTTATTTTGACCCGCTTTTCGCGGTCGTCCCCTTAACAATTGAGGGGATCGTAGAACGAGGTATAAATTACTTCAAGCCTAAAATTTCGGATCGTGAGAAATTGAAAATGCAGTCGCCTTCTGCGTGTAAATGGCCGAAAATCGGGGTTTTTGCCAGCCTGCAGGTTGAGAACCTCAACGGACACGGGCGCCAATTCGCGGGGCAAAAGCGAGGTCCGCAAAAATCCATTGACGTCCTTTCCAATTATTTTATGCTTAAAATGTCTTTTAGAAAAATGACGCCTCAAAGCTATTGAAAGAGGGACGCTCATGATCGATCCGCATTGTCATTCCAGCAGCATCATGGTGGAGCGCCCGGCGGCGGTCGCCTTCGAACTCATGTCGGACGGACTGAAACAGGGGCAGTGGGCCTGGGGCAGCCTCAACCGCACCGAGGTGGAGCCGGGCCTCTTCTGTGGCACCTCGACCTTTACCGGCAAGCAGACATTCGTCCGGCTCAATGTCGATCGCGCCCGCTTCCAGGTGGATTACGAAGTCGGTGCTGCCAAGGACGCCATGCAGTTCCGCAACATGTCCCGCGTCATTCCGGGCGAACTCCTGCGCATGGGGCCGGACAAGTGCGTGGTGACGCTGCTGACCTGGCGGCTGGAGACGCAGACGGATGCGGAATGGATCCAGTTCGGCACGATCCACGAGGCCGAGATGTTCCTGATCAAGGGCATCCTGGAACGGGCATAAGGACAGAGCCATGCATTCTCCCTACCTCCTATTCGAGAACCAGGCGTTGAAAAACCCGGATGCGCCGATGCTGATCGCGCCGCCCAGCGCCAAGCTGCCTTATGCGCCCGAGGGTTTTCGCTATAGCTATGGCGAGGTTTTCGCGCGCGTCGCTCTCCTGAAGCAGAAGTTTGCGGCGGCGGGATACGGGATCGGAACCCGCGTGGCGCTCCTCCTCGAAAACCGCCCGGAATTCTTCGACTACTGGCTGGCACTCAATGCGATCGGCGTCTCGATCGTGCCGGTCAATCCCGATCTGCGCCACGACGAGTTGCTGTTCCAGCTCGACATGGCCGAGGCCCCATTGATGGTTGTCATCCGCGAGCGGCTGGATGATCTGCGGGACATCGCGCCCGGCAAGGTGACGGTGATCACAGTTGGCGATAACATTCCACCTTCGCCTGAAACACGCGAGGCCCGGCCCGGCGGCCCGGATGCCGAATGCGCGCTGCTATTCACATCCGGCAGCACCGGCAAACCCAAGGGCTGCATTCTCTCGAACATCTACTTCATCGGCATCGCCGAATGGTACACGACGCAAGGCGGCATCGCCGAGATGGGCGAGGGAACCGAGGTGGCGCTGACGCCGCTGCCGATGTTCCATATGAACGCGCTCGGCTGCACGGCGGTCGGCATGATCATGAAGGGCGGCGCGATCGTGCCGCTCGACCGGTTCCACTCGAGCAGCTGGTGGGCGTCGATCGCCGATTCCGGCGCGACGATCATCCATTGTCTTGGCGTCATTCCCGCCATCCTGCTGCAGCTCCCGACCGTCGAAGCCGAGCGGGCACACAAGGTGAAATTCGCGCTGGGACCGGGCGTCGATGCCCGCCACAAGATCGAATTCGAGGCGCGCTATGGCATCCCGATCGTCGAGGCCTGGGCGATGACCGAAACCGGCGGGCGGGCCGTGACCACCACCGCTGCCGACGATTATACACCGGGGCTGCGCTGCATCGGCCGGCCGCGTGCCGGAATGGATTTCCGCATCGTCGATGATGCGGGCAATGACGCCGAAACCGGCAAGCCGGGCGAACTGCTTGTGCGTGCCAAGGGCGGAAGCCCGCGCGACGGTTTCTTCAGCGGGTATCTCAAGGACGAAAAGGCGACCGAAGAGGCCTGGGAAGGCGGCTGGTTCCATACCGGCGACGTCGTTTATGCCGATGACAAGGGGCTTCTCTATTTCTTCGACCGCAAGAAGAGCATCGTGCGGCGCAGCGGCGAAAACATCGCCGTGCTGGAAGTGGAGGCAGCCCTTGCCAAGGATCCGGTGGTCAAGGCGTCAGCGGTAACGCCGGTGCCGGACGACCTGCGCGGCGAGGAGGTTTTCGCCTTCATCGTCGAAAGCGAATTCGGCGGAGCGGGCGAGCCGGTCGAAAAGGCGAAGCGGATCATCGAGGCGGCCGGCGCCCATATCGCCTATCACAAACTGCCCGGCTACGTGGTTTTCATCGACAGGCTACCGGTGAGCCTCGACCCAGAAACTGCAGCGCGGCGAGATCAAGACGATGGCGGCCAAGGCGGTCGAGGACGGTTCGGCGATCGACCTCAGGAAGCTGAAGGCATCGATCCGCAAGTCGGGCTGAATTCTCTTACGGTTCTCCGTCGCATCTGATATACCATAAATCACAGCTTAAATCATGATATGGAGGCGTGCATGACCCCGGAAAAGATCCTCTACGAGACGTCCGTCATCGCTCACGGCGGTCGGGAAGGAAAAGCGCAGAGCACTGACGGCAGCTTTGCCGTCAATCTCTCGGTACCGAAAGGGCTCGGCGGCCCGGGGGCGACGGGACCAATCCAGAGCAGCTTTTCGCAGCCGGTTATGCGGCCTGTTTCCTCGGCGCGGTGAAACTCGTGGCGCGCACCAGCAAGATCGCGCTGCCGGATGACGTTTCGATCACCGCCAAGGTCGGTATCGGCCCGGTGCCGGTCGGTTACGCGCTGGCGGTCGAGCTTGTGGCGTCCTTGCCGGGGATCGAGCGTGCAGTCGCGGAAGAGATCGTCGCCGGTGCGCATGAGCGCTGCCCCTATTCCAATGCGACGCGCGGCAATGTCGACGTCAAGCTGACGGTGGCCTGATGGTTTTGTCCCGCGCGCGGCAATCTTATGATGGCGTGGTTCTGGCGGTGCCGGTGACGGTGCCTTACCAGCGCTATTCCATCGAGACCGCGCATTGGTGGATGGGCAAGGCGTTGAGGGCGCTGGCGGATGGCGCTGGCATCAGCCATCGGGATTTCGATGGCTTTTCGGTTGCGAGCTTTACGATGGGGCCGGATGTCGCGGTCGGCCTGACCCAGCACTTCGGCCTCTCTCCGCGCCATATTGACCATGTGCCGATGGGCGGGGCTGCGGGTATCGTCTCGCTTCGCCGCGCGGCACGGGCGGTGCAGGCGGGTGATGCGGATATCGTCGCCTGCGTGGCGGCCGACACCAATCGGCCGACAGTTTCCGCAGCCTGCTGGCCGGCTTTTCGCGGTTTTCGCAGGATGCCGTCTATCCCTATGGTGCCGGCGGCGCCAATGGCAGTTTTGCGCTGATTGCCCGGCATTACATGGATCGTTATGGCGCAAAGCGCGAGGATTTCGGCAAGCTCTGCGTCGCCCAACGCGACAATGCGCTGCGCAATCCCGATGCGTTGATGAAAAAGCCGCTGACGCTGGAGCAATATATGTCGGCGCGGGCGATCGCCGAACCGTTCCATCTGTTCGATTGCGTCATGCCTTGCGCCGGTGCGGAAGCCTTTCTGGTGATGCGGGAGGAGACGGCCGCTTCGCTTGGGCTTCCTTCGTTCGGCTAATGTCGGCGATCGAGCGGCACAATGCGTTTGCCGAGGATCCGGTGCAGGTGCGCGGCGGCTGGGTGGTTGATCGCGACGAGCTTTACGGAATGGCCGGTGCGGCGCCAGGCGACATGGATTTTGTTCAGACCTATGACGATTATGCGGTGATCTCGATGATGCAGTTCGAGGATCTGGGTTTTTGCGCCAAGGGTGAGGGGCCGGATTTCGTGCGCCAGCACACGTTCACGGTGGACGGATCCTTCCCGCACAACACGTCCGGCGGCCAGCTTTCGGTCGGTCAGGCGGGTGCCGCAGGCGGGCATCTGGGAATTACCGAAGCGATGCGTCAGCTTTTGGGGACGGCCGAGGGTAGGCAGGTCGAGGATGCCAAGCTCGGGCTGGTTTCGGGCTTCGGCATGATCAACTACGACCGCGGGCTCGCTTCCGCAGCCGCCATCCTGGCGAGGGCATCATGACCGGACCCTTTCTCAAGCCGAAACGCAAGAACCCGCTCGTCCGCACCACGCAGCCGCTGCTGCCGCCTTCGGCGCGTAGCCGCAAGGCGCACGGGTTGACGCTCGCGGCCGCGACCGGCCGCTTCATGTTGCAACGCTGCGGCGAATGCGGGCGCTACACCTATCCGGCGCGCGAAGCCTGCCCGCATTGCCTTTCGTCCGAGCCTGGTGTTCAAGGATGCGCCGACCGGTGGTCTGCTGCTGTCGGAAACCCGGATCGAGGTCACCAGCGATCCCTATTTTCGCGAACACATGCCCTGGCGCTCAGGGCTGGTTCAGCTGGATTGCGGGCCGATCGCCATCGCGCATCTCCATGGCGGTTGCGGCGACCCTGATACTCGGCTCACATTGTCCTTGCAGCTGGACCGGGCCGGGCAGGCCGTGTTCTTCGCCAAACCCGTTTCGGAGGTGCCGCACATGGAAGACGATCCCCAGTGGCGGGAAATGACCGCCGATCCGAGACACCGCCGGGTTTTGATCACCGACGGGCGCAGCCCGCTTGCATTGCCGCTGTCGCAGGTTCTCAAGAAGGCCGGAGCGGCCAGGATTTTCGTAGGCGTGACCGATCGGTGGAAACCCTTCGACCAGCAGGCGTCGCTGGAGGCGATCGAAGGCGTTGAACTCGTCGATCTGGACCTGACGAGCGAGCGTTCCGTGCAGGATCTCGCGATGGATATCGGCGCCAAGGTGGAGATCCTGATCAATACCGCCGATCATGTCCGGCCGGCGCATCTCTTCGATGCTGGCGCGGCCAATGCGGCGCGCGAGGCGATGGATCATACCGTGATGGGAATGATGCGCCTTGCCCAGGCTTTCGGGCCTGTAATGCGCTCGCGCGGTGCCGACGGTGCGGCCGGAGCCGTCGCCTGGGTCAATGTGCTCTCGGCCCACGGGCTCAGCAATGTGCCGCAGTTCGGTGTCCATTCCGCCGCCCATGCCGCCTGCCTATCGCTGTCGCAATGGCTGCGCACCGAGCTTAGACCGGGCGGCATCCGGGTCATCAATGCGTTCGCCGGGCCGCTCGATACGGAATGGTTCCAGACCGTACCGCCGCCGAAAGTGGCGCCAAGGGCTGTGGCCGATGCCGTTCTCGACGGGTTGAAGCGGGGTCTGGAAGATATTTACGTCGGCGATGTCGCCAAGGATATCGAGGCGCGGCTGTTCGACAATCCGAAAGCCGTCGAACGGGAGGCTGGCCAATGAGCGGCGATATTCTGGGCAAATTCGCCGGGGCCTTGGCGAGCGGGGCGGTCCGCGTCATCGATCTCACCCACACGCTGTCGCCGGATTTCCCGGTCATCGTCATGCCGCCGGAACTGGGGCAATCCGCGCCGTTCCGCATGGAAAGGATCTCCCGCTACGATGGCGGCGGGCCGGCCTGGTATTGGAACAACCTCTCCTTCGGCGAGCACACCGGCACGCATTTCGATGCGCCGATCCATTGGTATACCGGCCGCGATCTGCCGCTCAATTCCGTCGATACCCTGCCGCCGGCCGATATGATCGCCCCGGCCTGCGTGATCGATTGTTCCCGGCAGGCGGCGGAGGATGCGGATTTCCTGTTCACCGTTTCGGATGTCATGGCGTGGGAAGAGCAGCACGGCCGCGTTCCGCCGCGCTCGTGGGTCCTGCTAAGAACCGATTGGTCGCAGAAATCCGGCGCCGCCTATGCCAACCTGCAGGCCGATGGCGCGCATACGCCCGGCCCGGATGCCGAAGTGATGCGTTGGCTCGTGGCAGAGCGGGATATTATCGGTTTCGGGACGGAAACGATCGGCACGGATGCGGGCCAAGCCGGGCATTTCTCGCCGCCGTATCCGGCGCATCACTACCTTCATGGCGCGGGTCGCTACGGGCTGCAGTGCCTCACCAATCTCGACCAGCTACCGCCGACGGGTGCCATGATCGTCGCGGCACCGCTGAAAATCCAGAATGGATCGGGCAGCCCGTTGCGCGTGCTGGCGCTTGTTCAGGAGCGCTCGACGGGATGAGAGCCGCTCGCCACGCGCCGGGCGGCGGTGTCGTAAAAGCTCGTCAGCAGTTCCAGCATTTCCGTCGCGTCGCCAAGCCCCTGTTCCGCATGGTCCATCTTCTGGATCAGCGAAATCAACAGGTGCCGCCGCAAAGCGCGGTAATCCTGGGCGAGCTTGGTACCTTTGCGGGTCGGCGTGTAGAGCGTATCCTTGCGCGAGCGGCCCTTCACGCGTTCGATCAGCTGCAGGGTCTGCAGCTTCTTGATGGCGTATTGAATATTGGCGGTGTCGTCGCGGCCGAGAAGCCTCGAGATTTCGCCGAGCCCTTTCGGCTTGTTGCGGTAGCGGATCGTGTGCAGGATGGCGGTGTCGAGGCCGCTCAGGCCCGCGCCGGCCAGTTCGCTGGAGCATTCCGCCTGCCAGCGCAGGAAGGCGGCGGAAATCCGCCAGAGCGACCATTCGAACTCCGTCAGCGCCGCTTCCGACATTTCGACGGTCGTATCGCTCAGCGGGTTTTCGGGCGTGGTCGGCAAAGTCATGCGGTTCTCCGGGGCGGGTTCTGCAACGGGAGTAAAGCCTTAAATTGATGTTTTGACGAGTGCGAAATCGCAACCGTACAAGCGAACGAAACGAGGGGAACATGCGCATCTTCTGGCAAAGCTTCATCGACGCGACGTCAAGCGCGGCCTATATGAAGCGGCTCTCGAATTATCTGAACAGCATTGCCGAACCAGGCACGGTGGTGGACGTCTTCGGCATCAGCCCGCCGGACCGGCATTTCGGGCGGCTGGCGGAATTTCGCTGCGCTGCGATCGCGATCGACAACGGGCTGGAGGCGGCAAGCCGCGGTTACGACGCCGTCGTCATCGGCCATTTTCAGGATCCGGGCCTTTATGAGCTCAAGTCGGCTCTGACCATTCCGGTGATCGGCGCCGGCGAGGTCTGCATGCATTACGCCGCGCGGCTTGGTCGGCGCATGGCGCTCGTCACGCTCGACGACGTCTTCCAGGTCTGGCACTACGAGCAGGCCGACCTCTACGGCCTTGGCAGCCGGGTGAAGCACGTGGTCGGCATGAATTGCGAGCCTTCCGATTTCAGCGCCGCCTTTGCGGGTGATGATGAGGCGCGGTGGCGGATGTTGGAAAACTTCACCGCCTGTGCGGAGCCGCTGGTGCGCGATGGCGCCGACGTGGTGGTGCCGGCGGGCGTGCTGCCGGGCCTTCTGGTCGGCGGCGAGTATGGATTCAAGGTCCTGCATGCGCCTGTCGTCAACACGGCGGCGGTGGCGCTGAAAAGCGCCGAGATGGATGTGCGGCTGCAGAAGATCAATGGCATCGAGGTGAGCCGCGGGCCGTTCTGCGCGCTCGCCAATGAGGACGCGATCAAGGATTTCCGGACTTTCGTGGCCAATGGCCGCGAGGCGCCGCTGTTTCCGAGCGGCAGCTGATTTCATTGACCGTGCGTTTCGCTACCCAAACTGTTTCACAGTTTTGGGCAACATGCGCATCACATCGTCAGGATCAGGCGCCCGCGCGAGATGGCGCCTTTTTCCATCAGGCGATGGGCTTCGGCGGCTTCTGACAGCGGCATGGTGCGGGCGACCTGGGGTTTGAGCATGCCGGTGCCGGCGAGATCCATGATCGATTGAAGTACCGATCGGTCGTCGGTAATCATCGCCCTGGTGACCTTGACGCCGAATTCCGCACCGCGATCCCTGATCGGATCGGCGACCAGCCAGACCATATGGCCGCCCTTTTTCAAGACCTTGTAGGACTTGTCGTGGACTTCGCCGCCCATGAGTTCGAAGACGATATCCTGATCGGCGAGGAGTTCGGAAAAATCCTCTTCGTCATAGGCGATGACGCGATCGGCACCGAGGCCAAGCACGTAGTCGCGGTTGGTCGAGCGGCAGGTGGCGGTGACGTAGGCGCCGAGATGATGGCAGAGCTGGACCAGCAATCCGCCAACGGCGCCGGAGCCGGAATGGACGAGGACCTTGTCACCGGATTTGACTTCGGCGGTGCGCACCGAGATCCAGGTGCTCACGCCGGCATTGGTGAGCGCGACCGCATCGACGATCGAAAGGCTGTCGGGAATTTTGACAGCATGCTTTTCATCGACGGCGATCATTTCCGCATAACCGCCCTGGGCGAAGACACCGGCCATCATCGCGACGCGGTCGCCCGGCTTGAACTCGGTGACGCCCTCGCCGGCGGCAATCACCTGGCCGCCTCCGTCGCGGCCGGGCACGCTCGGCATAGGCAGGGTGAAATGGTTCTGCAGATATCCGGCGCGGAGCTTCCAGTCGAAGGGTGTGACGCTGGCGGCCTCGAGTTTCACGAGGATCTGCCCCGGTCCCGCGACCGGATCGGGCAGATCGACATAATGCATGACATCGGCCGCGCCGTGTTCGCTGTACTGGATGGCCTTCACGTCTTCACTCCCCGGAAGTTGATGCGGCTCAGGCGGAGCGCGCGGCGGCGACGTCGGCAGCGATGCCGGCGCCGAGAAACCTCGTATCGCTCGAGAGCAGATAGAAGCTGATGCCGGCCTGCGACCATTTGCCGACGTCATCGGCGGAGGGGCGGAAGATGCCGACGGCCTTGCCCGCCTTGCGGGCAGCCTTGGTGATCGTCAGAATGGCCGTGTCGAGCTTGCTGGCTCCGTCCGGCCCCATTGCGTCGATCGAGACGGAGAGGTCGCCAGGACCGATGAAGATCACATCGACGCCCTCTACGGCGACGATTTCCTCGACATTGGCGAGCCCTTCGGCGGTCTCGACCTGGATTGCGAGGACGAGGCTTTCATTCGCCGATTTCAGATAGTCGGGAATACGGTAACCGTAGCCTGCGGCACGTCCCGGGCCGACGCCGCGTTCGCCGATCGGCGGATAACGGGTCGCCAGGACGGCGGCCTTGGCCTGGGCGGCGTTCGAGATCCGCGGCACGAGCACGCCGGCAGCTCCGGCGTCGAGCACGCTGGCTATCGATTCCGGGGCGTGGCCCGGAACGCGCACCATGGCGGGCACGCGATGGGCATCGGCGGCGCGGACGAGATTTTCGATCACTCACGGCCGATCTGAGCATGTTCGGCATCGATGCAGATGAAGTCGAGGCGCGCCGCCGCAGTCACCTCGATTGCGACCGGATGCGGGATCGCCGCGAATGTACCGATGACGCGCTCATGACCGATACATTTTCTGCGGAAGTCGCTCATCGGGATGCCTTATGAAATTTGCCGAGACGGCTTTGAAGCCTGCGCCAAATTAAAGTTTAAGCCTAAAGTTCCTGGGGCTGCAAGCGAATTAAACGGTATACTGAAAATTACAGAAAATAGGGTTTCTATATACATTCCGGGAAAATTTGCTTGATATAGGACGAGATCGGTATACGGTTTGCGCAGGAGATTTCTATGTTGAAGCCGAGCGACAATCTGGTGGATGCGATTTATGCCGACCTGCGGCTGAAGCTGCAGCGAAGCGCCGTTTCGCCGACCGATCGCCTGGTGGATACCGAGATCGCCAATGCCCACGGCATTTCCCGCATGCCGGCGCGCGAGGCGCTGCTGCGGCTGGTTTCGGAAGGCTATCTCGTCGGCACGACGCGCGGCTTTGCAGTCCGGGAATTGTCCCTTGAGGACATTTCCGGGCTTTTCGAGGTGCGCCGCCAGCTCGAGCCCGCGCGGCGGCCTGTGCTGCCCGCGACATGACGCCCGAGATCGAAGCGGAGATTACGGCGGCGATGAACCGGGTGGAACGGGCGTTGAGCGAAAGCGATATTCCCGCCCTGCTGGCGGCCAATGTCGATTTTCGCAATGCCTGGCTGAAGGCGGTCAACAATCCGCATATGGCGGCGACGATTTCCCGCTTCATCGATTATTTCCAGTCGGTGCGGCTCGGCACGTTCGCCGATCCGGGTGCCGCCTATCAGTATATCGACGGTCTTTCCCGTATTCACGCGGCCTTCCTCGCGCACGATCCGCTGATGGTTCAGGACCGAATGACGCTTTTCATGTTTGCGGCGGAAGAAGCCTATCTCTCCGTCCGACGGCGCCAGTTGCAGGAGGCGCAGACCGCGCGTCCCGTCCGCAGAAGAATACAAAAGAGAGGAACAGCATGATCAAGCCGCATCCGCTGAAAGGCCCCAGCAAACTGAAACTCGGCGTCTTTTCGCCGAATGCAGACGGGGGCTTGCGATTACCGACGTGCCGGAACGTTGGCAGGCGCGCTGGGAGGACAATCTCAACGCCGTGCAGATCGCCGATCGCGGCGGGCTCGATTTCTTCCTGCCGATCGCCCGCTGGAAGGGGTTCGGCGGCAAGAA
Source organism: Neorhizobium sp. EC2-8 (assembly GCA_045291535.1). Lineage (GTDB taxonomy): Bacteria > Pseudomonadota > Alphaproteobacteria > Rhizobiales > Rhizobiaceae > Neorhizobium. Next base: position 3,383,357 of record CP147996.1, read on the forward strand.
CCGGGTGCGCGAATGGTCGTTCGAGACCTTCACCTGGGCGGCCGGCCTCGCCTCGGTCACAGAGCGGATCGGGTTGTTCATGACCGTGCACGTGCCGCTCGTGCATCCGCTCTATGCGGCGAAGGCGCTGGCAACGGTCGATCATATCAGCCGCGGCCGGGCCGGCCTCAACATCGTCTGCGGCTGGAACCCGAAAGAATTCGGCATGTTCGGCGTACCGCTGGTCGAGAAGGGTTACGACCAGGCCGACGAATGGCTGGAGATTCTGGAGCGGGCCTATACATCGGATGCGCCGTTCGATTACGATGGCACCTATTACAAGCTGAAGGATGTCGTCAGCCGTCCGTCCAGCCTGCAATCGCCGCGGCCGGTCACCATGAACGCCGCCTTCGGTGGGCCGGGCCGGGATTTCGCGGCCAAGAACTGCGAATATCTGTTCACGACCTTCACCGAGATTGCCGGGGCAGGCAGACACGTGGAGGACATCAAGAGCCGGGCGGACAAGCTTGGCCGCAATGTCGGCGCTTATACGGTCTGCCATGTCGTCTGCCGCGAAACCCAGAAGGAGGCAGAGGATTATTATGAGCGTTATGCGGTGACCATGGCCGATCACGAGGCGGTCGATGCACATATGGCCGGCAAAAAGGAGTTCACCCAATCGCATGACAAAAACGCCTACGATCTCTATCGCAAGCGGTTCGCGGGTGGCGCGGGGGATATCCGTTGATCGGTACGCCCGAAAAAATCGTCGAAGACATGATCGCCATATCCGAACAGGGGTATTCGGGTATTGCCATGTCCTTCGTGAACTACACCTATGAGCTGCCTTTCTTCTGCGATCGCGTCATGCCTTTGTTGAGAGAAGCGGGGCTGAGGGTGGAATGACGATGGATATGCTGAGCGACGAAGTGGAAGCGACCCGGCTCGCCTTCCGGGAAGGCATGGCGCGGCTGGCGGCAGCGGTGAATATCGTCACCACCGACGGGCCGGGCGGACTGGCGGGCTTCACGGCTTCGGCCGTCTGCAGCGTGACGGACCGGCCACCGACCCTTCTCGTCTGCCTCAACCGGTCGAGCTCGGTTGCGGGGATGTTCGAAAGGAACCGTGTGCTCTGCGTCAATACGCTCGCTTCCGGCCACGAGGCGATGTCGAAACTGTTCGGTGGCTCGACGTCTCAGGACGACCGGTTCGCGATGGGTGACTGGGTGCTCGGCGCGACGGGATCGCCGCGGCTGACGGATGCCATCGTGTCGTTCGACTGCGAAGTGGAAAACGCGGTCGCAAGCGGCACCCATCACGTGCTGTTCTGCCGGGTGCTGGGGATCGCTCATGGCCCGGCGGATGAAGAAGCGCTCGTTTATTTCCGGCGGCGTTACCACCATCTCAAATAAGCGAGCTTGTTTCGCGGCGGCCAAGCCCAAACATTCGTCATGCTCGGCCTTGTGCCGAGCATCTGCAAACGCTGATGCCGGCAGATGCTCGGGACAGGCCCGAGCATGGCGTCGAGAAATCAACTCGCCTCCGGCGGGGCTTCTCGTTTATTTCGCCCTGGCGATGATCTCGCCGAGCACTGTATCGAACCGGTCGATCTCTTCCGCCTTGTTGTAGTGGACCATGGAGACGCGCATGCAGCCGGTTTCCATGGTCAGGCCGAGGCGCTTCATCAGGCGCGGCGCGAACATATGGCCGTCGCGGCTGCCGATATTGTTCCTGCCGAGTTCTGCGGAGAGAAATTGCGGGGTCAGGCCTGGAATGTTGAAGCAGATGGTCGGGACGCGCTTTTCCACCTGGGTTTCGTCTGAAACGCCGTAGATGGTGGCGCCATGCTTCTTTAGCACCGATAGCATCTTTTTTGACAGCGTCTGCTCGTAGGCGCGGATGGCGCCCATGGCGGCGGCAAGCGCATCGCGGCGCGAATGCTCGCCTTCGGGAAGGAATTTGCGGCCGAGGTCTTCAAGGTAAAGCACGGCGGCATTCATGCCGGCGACGTTTTCGTAGGTAAAGGTGCCGACCTCGATCTTGTAGGGAGGCACGTTCGGAATGAAGTCTTCCTTGAAGGTGGGCAGCTTCACCAGCGCGTCATACCGGCCCCAGAGAAAGCCCATATGCGGCGAAAAATTCTTGTAGCCGGAGCAGACGAGATAGTCGCAATCCCAGGCCTGGACGTCGATCAGCGCATGCGGGCCGTAATGCACGCAATCGAGGAAGACTTCGGCGCCGGCCGCATGGGCGAGTTTGCCGACGGTTGCCACATCGACGATCGTGCCGATCGAATGAGCGGTGACGGTGCAGGCCACGAGGCGGGTCTTGTCGTTGAGGAGCGGTTTCAGGTCGTCGGTGTGCAGCATGCCGTCTTCGCGCATCTTCCACCAGACGATCTTGGCGCCATCGGCTTCGAGCGCCGTCCAGGTGGCGATATCCGCATCATGGTCCATGTCGGTGACGATGATCTCGTCGCGCTCCTGTAGCATCTTGGCGATGCCGAGGCTGACGAGGCGGATGAAGGACGTGGCGTTGAGGCCAAAGGAGATTTCCTCGGGACGGTAGGCATTGACCAGCAGGCCGACCGAGACGCGGGCCTCGGCGATCGTGCGATCGACACCCTGGCTGTGCAGGTAGGGCGCCATGCGCTGCACGTTGCAATCGACGAGATGGGCTGCGACTGCATCGACCACGGCCTGGGGCACCTGGGCACCGCCGGCATTTTCGAAGAAGATGAAATCCTTGTATTTCTGGAGGGCGGGAAATTTCAGCCTGAGTTCATCGACCGGAAAAGCCTTGGCGAGGTTATCGCCCGCGGTCACATGCGTGTTCATGGAATTCTCCCAGATGTCGTGGATCGATGAGGAGGGAGGGAGGTGACAATCAGCCTCTCCCGATTATGTTCGCCCGCAGCCTAATGAGCATTTGATCAAACTTTCAAATGTTCTATTGTGCCCTCGGCATTTGATCAAGGGGAATCGCGTCGGGAACAGGAGATGGCCGGACGCTGGCAGACTTGAAGAGCGCGGCCCGTTATGCGAGGCCTGGTTGTGATACGAATGGATCAGAGGGCAAGGATGGCGAATAGCGGGCTTTTGAAGGTCACGTCGCGCGTAACTGTTCAGGACACGGTCTACGAGCAGCTGCGCCGGGCGCTGATGTGGGGTTCCTTCGCCCCGGCGCAGGCGATTACCATTTCATCGCTGGCAACCGAGTTCGGCACCAGCCACATGCCGGTGCGTGAGGCGTTGAGACGGCTGGCGGCGGAAAACGGGCTGGAGATCGGCCATAACGGATCGGCGCGGGTGCCGGCGGTTTCCCGCGAGCGCCTCGACGATCTCTGCCAGGCGCGCATCGCGCTCGAGGGGCTGGCGACGGAACTTGCCGCGGCACACATGACTGACGAGGATATCGACCGCTCGGAAGCACTCGCCCGCGAGCACGAGGAGACGGGCAAGGCCGGCGACGTCTATGGCATGCTGCGCAAGAACCAGGAGTTCCATTTCGGCATCTACGAAGCGTCGCGCTCCGAAGTGCTGCCGCAGCATATCGAGATGCTCTGGCTGCGGTTCGGCCCCTATATGCGGATGCTGACAAATTACGTGGAAAAGGAATTCGACAAGGGCGTCGTCTATCCCTTCTCGTCCTATCATTTCCGGATCATTGCTGCGCTTCGGGAGCGCAACGGCGCGCTCGCGCGGGAGATGATGGTGGGGGATATCCTCGCCACCCAATCGCACCTGCGGGACATGTCCCCGGAACTGCGGTGACCCCGGCGCGGTGCGCCGGGGCGGAAGCCTGAAATCGAGGCCTACTGGCCGAGGCCGAGCGAAGCGAGATATTCGACCGAAGCCGGGATCTTCGACTTGTCCTTGATCTCGACGATCAGGCGCGGATTGCTGGTGATATCGGCGAGCGCCTGGAACACCGACGGCCAGAGGATATTGCCTTCGCCGAGCGCCCAGTGGCGGTCCGCGTAGCCATCGGCATCCTGCAGATGAACGTGCTGCAGGCGGTTGCCGGCGGCCTTCACATAATAGTCGACCGGCGGAGCGCCGGTGGAACCATGCGCGTAATGCGCGTGGCCGGTATCGATCGAGACCGCGACGGCCGGCGAATTGAAGCTGTCGGCGAGCGCCACGCGGATGTGCTGGTCGATATCCTCGATATTTTCCAGAACGATCACGGCGCCGATATCCTCGGCCTGCTTGACGGCATCGCGCATCGTCATGTGTACGTGCTCGACGACGCGGTCGCCCTCGCCCTTGTTGTTGTCCAGGTTGTTGTAGGACCAGGTGGTGTAGGGGCTGTGGGCGACCATCTGCGTCGCGCCGATCGCGGCGCAGACGTCGAGGCCCTGCTTCAGGCGCTTGGCGACGACGGCGCGGATATCCGGGTCCTGGGAAGCGATGGTGAAGCCCCAGAACGGGCCGTGGATGCCGAGGCGGCCTTCAAAACCATCGAGCAGCTTCCTGGCGCGCTCGGCGAGCGGCGTCCAGTCTCCGTTGAGAACGTCACCTGTGGTGAAATCCTGGAGTTCGAGATCGCGCTGCTTTTCGAAAAGCCAGTTGCGGTGAATTTCGAGCTCGCCAAGCGTCATGGCGGCGCCGATCACGGGAAGGGAGGACATGGAAAACTCCATTAAGACAAAGGAAATTTGGGGAGGAAAACGCGTTGGGAGAAAACCCGCGCAAAGGCCTCCATGTCAGAATTTTGTGTCAATGGTATTACATTTGTAACGCAGGATCATGAAGTTTGCATCCGTGTTCAATTTCATTGAATCGCCAAGATAGCGTCACGGAACTGATACACAGGCTGGCCAAATAGCCCGTGTAAATCAGGGGTATCCGTGAGCGGCAGCAATACGCTTCTCAACGTTGTGTATCGAGGCGAGCGGCTTTCGTGTCCGCAGCCCGAGCGGATGGCGTGCCGTTGGCGGGCCACCAACGACCCTCAGCCGTCACCGCTCGAGCCTCGCAGGGGCTGATCGAGCTCTTTCTCTAACCCGAAACCAAAGGGCTACTCTCCATGGTCAACCTCACCCGCCGCAGCACTCTCGGCCTTGCCGGCGCCGCTGCCGGTTCGCTGATCCTGCCTCGCCTTTCGTTCGCCCAGGGCACCAAGCGCCCGTCGATCACGATCGCCGTTCAGAAGATCACCAACAACAATACGCTCGACATCTGGAATGAACAGTCGAACGTCGGCGAGCGCGTTTTCTTCCCGAACGTCTGGGAAGGCCTCATCCTGCGTGATTGGATGGGCAACCAGGGTCCGCTTCCGGGTCTCGCAACCGAATGGAAGCGTATCGACGACAAGACGCTCGAACTGAAGCTTCGCAAGGGCGTCAAGTTTCACAACGGCGACGAGTTGACCGCCGAAGACGTCGTCTTCAGCTTCTCCGCCCAGCGCCTGTTCGGCAATACCCAGCCGGCCGGCGGCAAGACCATTTTCGCGGACGACAACAAGCCGATTACCGCCAAGGAACTGCCGGCCAACATCCCCGGTGTCGGCCGTCGCCTTTGGCCGGCACTCGCCGGCGTCGAAGCCGTCGATAAATACACCGTCCGTTTCCACAACGCGACGCCGGATGTCACGCTCGAAGGCCGGCTCTACGCCTTCGGCAGCCAGATCGCCAACCGCCGCGCCTGGGACGAAGCCAAGACCTATGTCGAATGGGCACGCAAGCCGGTCACGACCGGTGCCTACATGGTCGGCGACTACAAGCCGGACGTCTCGCTGACGCTCGTCGCCTTCGACGAATACTGGGGTGGCCGCCCGCCGCTCGCCCAGATCCGCTTCGTTGAAGTTCCGGAAGTCGCTTCCCGCGTCAACGGCCTGCTCTCCGGGGAATACGACTTCGCCTGCGACCTGCCGCCGGACCAGATCGCGACCGTCAAGGCCGCCAAGGGCTTTGAAGTTCAGGGCTCGACGATCAACAACCACCGCATCTCGGTCTTCAACACCCAGAACCCGATCCTTGCCAACCCGCTGATGCGCCGCGCCATGACGCATTCGATCGACCGCCAGGCGATCGTCGAAGCGCTCTGGGCCGGCCAGACCAAGATCCCGGCTGGCCTGCAGTTCCCGTTCTACGGCCCGATGTTCGTCGAAGGCTGGAAGGTTCCGGAATTCAACGCCAAGCTCGCCCAGGACCTGATCAAGCAGGCCGGTTACAAGGGTGAGGTGATCCCGTTCCGCCTTCTCAACAACTACTACACCAACCAGACCTCCAACGGTCAGATCATGGTTGAGATGTGGAAGCAGGTCGGCCTGAACGTTCAGATCGAAATGAAGGAAAACTGGGGCCAGATCCACGATCCGGCCGGCGTCAAGGGTGTTCGCGACTGGTCGGCCTCGGCCGCCTTCAGCGATCCGGTCTCCTCGATCGTCGCCCAGTTCGGCCCGAACGGCGAAGTGCAGCAGAAGAAGGACTGGACCAATGCGGAAGCCAACCAGATGGCTTCGATCCTGGAAACCAGCACCGACCCGGCTGCCCGCAAGAAGGCTTTCGCCCGCATGCTGGAAATCTGCGAGCGCGAAGACCCCGTCTATCAGGTTCTGCACCAGAACGCCGTGTTCACGGGCATGAAGTCGTCGCTGAAGTGGAAGGCCGCTCCCGCATTCGCGATGGACTTCCGCGCCTCCAACTGGGTGATCTGATCGGATCTCTCCCTCTGCTCCGGCGACCGTGTGGCCGCCGGAGCATTTGTTTTGAAAAGCGGCAATGCCCCGGCCGGAAACGGCGGAAGGCAGGAGTATGGCGGGATATGGATAGAGCATCGTCCAATCTGGTGGAGCTGCGTGGCCTGAAGGTCGCCTTCGACGGCGTCCAGGTTCTGCACGGCATCGATCTCAATGTGGGCCGGGGCGAAGCAGTCGGTCTCGTCGGAGAATCCGGGTGCGGCAAGTCGGTGACCTGGCTTGCGGCTCTGGGGCTGCTTCCCGGCAAGGCAAGCGTCACTGGTTCCGTGCGGCTTGATGGGCAGGAACTCGCCGGCGGTCCCCGTGAAGTCTTCGAACAGGTGCGCGGCGGCCGGATCGCGATGATCTTCCAGGATCCGTCAAGCTCGCTCAATCCGGTGCTCAGGATCGGCCGCCAGATTGTCGAGGCGCTGTCGCTGCATCGCGGGCTCAGGGGTGATGCGGCGAAAAGAGAGGCGCTGCGGCTGCTGGACATGGTGGGCATTCCCGATGCCCGCCGCCGTTTCGATCTCTACCCGCACGAATTCTCGGGCGGCCAGTGTCAGCGCCTGATGATCGCCATGGCGCTTGCCGGCGAACCGGATCTCCTAATCGCCGACGAACCTACCACGGCGCTCGACGCGACGATCCAGGCGCAGATTCTCGACCTGCTGATCCAGCTTCGGGCTGAGACCGGCATGGCGACGGTGTTCATCAGCCACGATCTGGGCGCCGTTTCCCAGGTCTGCGAACGGGTCTGCGTCATGTATGCCGGCCGGATCGTCGAGGAAGGCACTGTCGCCCAGCTTTTCTCCGAGCCGCGCCATCCCTATACGCGCGGTCTTTTCGACGCGATCCCGCGGATCGACGGCCCCCGCCAGCGGCTCATCCCGATCCCTGGCACGGTTCCGAACCCGAAACATCTCCCCGAAGGCTGTTCCTTCCAGCCGCGCTGTTTTCGCGCGGTCGAGGCCTGTCGCAGCGAGCGCCCTGCGCTCGATACGTCGGCCGATGGCCGGCATCTCGCCTGCTTCCGGCCGGTTCAGGCCAACGAGCCCGCCGAGCCAAGAACCAGAGTGACCGAGGACATGCTGCAATGACCGCCCTCATCGAAGCGGACAATCTCGTTCGCGTCTACAAGATCCGTCGCGGCGTGTTTGCACAGCCGCATCCGGTGCGTGCCGTGGACGGCATTTCGTTGGCGCTGAAGCCCGGCGAGACGCTGGGCGTCGTCGGAGAATCCGGCTCGGGCAAGTCGACTCTCGGCCGGATGCTGCTCGGCATCGATGCCGCACAGGGCGGCGAGGTTCGGTTCGAAGGCACGCCGATGCCGCACCTGAAGACGCCGGAATGGCGCGCGCTGCGGGCAAAGATGCAGTTCGTCTACCAGGATCCGCTGGCAGCACTCGACCGGCGCGTGACGATCGCAAAACAGATCGGCGAGCCGCTGGACATCCACAAGCTCATTCCGAAACAGCATCAGGAGGCCCGGGTTGCAGAACTGATGGCGGCCGTCGGCCTGCGGCCGGACCAGGCCGGTCGTTATCCGCACGAACTGTCGGGCGGCCAGCGGCAGCGCGCCGTGATTGCCCGTGCGCTCGCCGCACGCCCCAAGCTTCTGGTCTGCGACGAGCCGGTTTCCGCGCTCGACGTCTCCATCCAGGCGCAAGTCGTCAACATGCTGCGCGACCTGCAGGAAAAGAACGGCATCGCCATGGTGTTCATCAGCCATGACCTCAAGGTGGTGCGCAATATCGCCGACCGGGTGGCGGTGATGTATCTCGGCCGGATCGTCGAGGAAGCCTCTTCCGACGTGATCTTCCACTCGCCGCAGCATCCTTATACCAAGGCGCTGGTCTCCAGCGTGCCGGTGCCGGGCAAGATCCTCGAAGGACGTGTCATCCTTCAGGGCGAACCGCCGAACCCGGCCAATCGTCCGCTCGGCTGCGCCTTCCATCCCCGTTGCGCGCTGGCGCAGGATGTCTGCCGCACCGTCGTTCCGCCGCTTCGCCCGATCGGCAACGGCCGCACGGCTGCGTGCCATGTGGTGGCCGGCGAAGCCGCCCCGATCGCAGCCTGAGAGGAGTTTTCGATGATCCGCTTCATAGCCGTTCGCCTCCTCCGGGCATTGATCACCATCTTTGCCGTCGTCACCTTCGCCTTTGTCGTGCTGCGCATGTCGGGCGATCCGGCGCAGGTCATGCTCGGCCCGGACGTGCCGCAGGAGGCGGTCGATGCGTTCCGCCGCTCCTGGGGGCTCGACCAGCCTGTCTGGATCCAATATCTCGCCTATATCAAATCGATCTTCACCGGCGATTTCGGCGTGTCGATGCGCGACAAGGCGTCGGCGCTGGATCTGGTTCTGCAGCGCGTTCCAGCGACGCTGCAGCTCACCCTGCCGGCGTTGTTTCTCAAGCTGGTGTTCGGCATTCCGGCCGGCGTCTACGCAGCGCTGCATCGCCAGAGTTTTGCCGATCGCGGCGTGATCCTGCTTGCGGTCCTCGGCTTCACGATCCCGTCCTTCGTCATGGGTCTCCTGCTGGTGCTGATCTTTGCGGTCACTCTCGGTGTGTTGCCCTCCGGCGGGCAGGATACCTGGGTGCATGGCATCCTGCCGACGGTGACCATGAGTATCGGCGGCATCGGCATCCTCGCCCGTTTCTCGCGCAGCGCGATGATCGAGGTGATGGGCCAGCCCTATATCCGCACGGCCTCCGCCAAGGGCCTGAAATGGCATGACGTGGTCTGGAACCATGCGCTGCCGAATGCGGCCGTGCCGATCGTGACGATCGTCGGTTTCATGGTCGGCTCGCTGATTGCCGGCGCCGTGGTGGTCGAGTCGATCTTCTCATGGCCGGGCATCGGCCGCCTGCTGATCGTCTCGGTCAGCAACCGCGACCTTGCCGTCGTCCAGTGCATCCTGCTGATCATTGCCGCCGCGATGGTAGTTTCGAACCTCGTCGCCGACCTGCTCTACGGCTGGCTCGACCCCGCCTTCGCTCCAACGCGGCGCATTGAGGATAAATAGATATGGCTACGATCAATCTGTCGGAAAGCTCGCGGACGCCCGGCTGGTATGCGACCTTCATCACCCGCCTGCGACGCAACGTGCCGTTCACCGTCGGGCTCGGTATCCTCTGGCTGGCGGCCGTGGTGGTGGTTGCGATCTTCGCCGACCAGATCCGTCCCTACAACATCACTGCGATGGACCTGTCGAGCCGCCTTTCCCATCCGGGCGCTCTGAAACACCTGCTCGGCACCGACGAGCTCGGCCGCGACGTGCTTTCGCGCCTGCTTCAGTCGGTCCGGGTATCGCTGATCATCGCTTTCGGCGCCACCATCCTGTCGGCGGTGTTCGGCACGGCACTCGGCTTTGCCGCCGCCCAGTTTCGCGGTACGGTCGAACATCTCGTGCTGGTGCTTGCCGATTTCCAGGCGGCGCTGCCGTTCCTGATCATGTCGCTCGCGGTGCTTGCCTTCTTCGGCTCCTCCATGGTGCTGCTCGTCTGCCTGATGGGTTTCTACGGCTGGGAGCGTTACGCCCGCATCGCCCGCGGTCTTGCGATCTCGGCCAGCTCGCAAGGATATGCGGCCTCGGTCGTGCAACTGGGCGCGACACCGGCGCGCGTCTATTTCCACCACATCCTGCCGAACGTCGCCTCGACGCTGATCGTCTCGATGACGCTGACCTTCCCGGAAATCATCCTGATGGAAAGCGGCCTTTCCTTCCTCGGCCTCGGCGTGCAACCGCCGGAAACGAGCCTTGGCAACATGGTCGGTTTCGGCCGCGAATACCTGACCCGCGCGCCGTGGATCATGCTTGCCCCTTCGGTCGTGATCATGCTGACGACGCTGTCGATCAGCATCGTCGGCGACTGGCTGCGCGACAAGCTCGACCCGACCCTTTCGTGATCTTAAGTGGTGGCGTAATCTGGGGTGGCGGCCCAAAGCCGGCCGCCACCTGCATCTGTACCGGCGGGTGAGAATGCAACGGATTGTCAATGATCCGGCCGGAAATACGGCAGATCCGGGCTGTTTCATAAACTCGCCACTTGAGTTTTTGCAATCATGCCGCTAAATCTCAGCCCACCAGGACCGGGCCCCTCTGACAGTTCATCTTTGAGCTGTGATGTCGGACTGGATTAGTCCAACTTGGGTGCCTGGTGTTCGTGGAAATCATGTGACGACAACGGCGGTGACCAACGACGGCCTTTGGCCGGTCGCATGCGTTGCAGTTCGTCTCGCTCCACGTCACGCGGCGCCTCCCGCGCTACAAGAGATAGGGTGCCACAATGATGGAAATCTTCACCGCGGAGGCGCTGTTCTCGCTTCTGCAAGTTATCATGATCGACCTGGTTCTGGCCGGCGATAACGCGATTGTCATCGGTCTTGCTGCGGCAGGTCTTCCGAAGGAACTGCGCGCGAAGGCGATCCTCGTCGGCATCATCGCGGCGACCGTCCTGCGTATCTTCTTTGCGGCGATTACGCAGCAACTGCTCGAACTCGGCGGCATGCTCCTGATCGCCGGCGGCCTATTGCTGCTTTACGTCTGCTGGAAGATGTGGCGTGAGCTGCGCACGCCGCACCATCATGAGAACGAGGCCAACGAGGCTCTGGAAAATGCCGATCTCAACGCCGACGGCACGATCGCCGGCGGCGCGCCGCGCAAGACCTTTGCCCAGGCTGCCTGGCAGATCGTCATTGCCGACGTCTCCATGTCTCTCGACAACGTTCTGGCGGTCGCCGGTGCCGCTGGCGAGCATCTCTGGGTCCTCATCGTCGGGCTGATGCTTTCGATCGCCATGATGGGTCTGGCGGCGAGCTACATCGCGGGCCTTCTGAACCGCCATCGCTGGATCGCCTATGTCGGTCTTGCCATCATCCTCTACGTGGCACTGAAGATGCTCCTGGATGGAGCCGACGCCATATGGCCGGGGACGTTCGATTGGCTGCCCTTCCTCGGAGGCCATAGCACGCCGACACCTGCGCCGGCCGGCTAATCGGTCTCGCCAACAACTTCATGCCGTGAGGCGACACAAATTGCGCGGCGGATTTTCCGTCGTGCTTTTTTGTTTTAACCCTGCTTGCCGCCATTGCGCGCCGAGCCGCTTTTCCCTGATCTCAACCAAAACTTATGCCACGGCAGCAGAACCTATTCGTCAGGCTGCCGATCTGCTTTTATGTCTTCATGCCATGCTGTGGCGCCCATGCGCCGGCCGTGTTGGAGTGGAGGACGCGGGCTCGATTTTTGAGGAGATGCGCCTGTCCGCCGGGCGCAGCAGATCGACCATCTAGGAAAAGCCATGACCGAACCCTGTTATGATGTCGCTCATCTCGGCCACGTCGAGCTCTATTCAGACCGTTTCGACGAGTCGCTCGACTTCTTCACCCGTGTCTACGGGCTGACCGAAAGCGGCCGCGAGGGCGACAGCGTCTATCTCCGCGCCTATGACGATTACGAGTTCCACACGCTGAAGCTCACCCGGCATCACACCACGGGTGTCGGCCACATCGCCTACCGCACGTCATCTGCGGAAGCGCTGGAGCGCCGGGTCAAGGTAATCGAGGAAAAGGGCTGGGGCGTGGGCTGGACGGACGGCGATCGCGGTCATGGCCGCGCCTACCAGTTCAAGAGCCCGGACGGCCATCTGTTCGAACTCTACTGGGATACCAGGGAATATGTGGCGCCGCCGGAAGAGAAGCCGGCGCTGAAAAACATCGCCCAGCGTTACCATGGCCGCGGCGCAAGCCCGCGCCGCCTCGATCACGTCAACCTGCTCGCCGCCGATGTCAGCCAGATCCGCGAATTCATGACCACGGCGCTCGGCAGCCGGGTCACCGAGATGATCCAGCTCGACAACGGCCGGCTCGGCGGCTGCTGGTTCACCATCAACAACAAGACCTATGACCTCGCCTGCTCCGAGGACCATACCGGTTCGCATGGCCGCTTCCACCACGTCACCTATGCCTGCGACCAGCGTGAGGACATTCTGCGCGCCGCCGACATCTTCCTGGAAAACGGCGTCCATATCGAATCCGGCCCGCACAAGCATGCGATCCAGGGCACGTTCTTCCTCTATGTCTGGGAGCCGGCCGGCAATCGCGTCGAGCTCGCCAATGCGGGCGCTCGCCTGATCCTGCGGCCGGACTGGAAGCCGGTCGTCTGGACCGAAATTGACCGCAAGAAGGGCCAGGCCTGGGGCATGAAGACGATCGAAACCTTCCATACGCACGGCACGCCGCCGGTTGCGCACAAGTAAGTCAAGAGGCATCCCATGGCAAAGACAGCATTGGTCATCAGCGCCCATTCGGCGGATTTCGTTTGGCGTTGCGGCGGCGCAATCGCGCTCCACGAGGAAAAGGGCTACGACGTCACCGTCATCTGCCTGTCCTATGGCGAGCGCGGCGAAAGCGCCAAGCTCTGGAAGAACCCCGGCATGACGCTTGAGAAGGTGAAGAGCGAGCGTCGCAAGGAAGCGGAAAACGCTGCCAAGGCGCTCAATGTCACCGACATCCAGTTCTTCGATCTCGGCGATTATCCGCTGGTCGTCGATCAGGACGCCAAGTTCAAGCTGGTGGATGTGATCCGCAAGGTGCAGCCGGAATTCATGCTCTCGCACTCCAAGTGGGACCCCTACAACACCGACCACATGTACGCGACGCAGGTGGCGATCGAAGCCCGCATGATAGCCCAGGCCTGGGGGCACAATCCGGGGAAAAGATCCTCGGCGCGCCGCAGCTCTATCTGTTCGAGCCGCACCAGACCGAACAGATGGAATGGAAGCCGGACGTCTTCCTCGACATCTCGTCCGTCTGGGAAAAGAAGTGGGCGGCCATCCAGTGCATGGAAGGCCAGGAGCACCTCTGGCACTTCTACAAGAACGTCGCCGAAAACCGCGGCAACCATTTCATGCGCAATTCCGGCGGCCAGGCCAGCGGACGCAAATCGACCCATGCGGAAGGTTTCCAGTCGGTCTTCCCGCGCACCGTCGATGAACTTTGAGGGGAGTGAGTTCTGATGCCGGTCGTCGTCCAGAACATCGAGCGCGCGGACCCGTCGGTCATCGACCGGCTGGCTGCCTGCGGTGTCGCCACGGTGCATGAGGCGCAGGGCCGCAAGGGCCTGCTCGCCAGCTACATGCGTCCGATCTATCCGGGCGCGCGGCTTGCGGCGAGCGCTGTCACCATCTCGGCGCCTCCGGGCGACAACTGGATGCTGCATGTGGCGATCGAACAGCTGAAGGCCGGCGACATCCTGCTTCTCGCTCCAACCAGCCCCTGCGAAGACGGCTATTTCGGCGATCTGCTTGCCACCTCCGCACAGGCACGTGGCTGCAAGGGGCTGATCATCGATGCCGGCGTCCGTGATGTGGTCGATCTGACCGAGATGAAATTCCCGGTCTGGTCGAAGGCGGTCTATGCTCAGGGCACCGTCAAGGAAACCCTCGGTTCGGTCAACATTCCGGTCGTCTGCGCCGGCGCCTATGTGCGGCCGGGCGACGTGATCGTTGCCGATGACGACGGCGTCTGCGTCGTTCTTCGCGAGGAAGCCGAAGCGGTCGCCAAGAAGGCGGAAGCCCGTGTCGCTGCCGAAGAGGACAAGCGCAAGCGGCTCGCCGCCGGCGAACTCGGCCTCGATATCTACGACATGCGCGGCAAGCTTGCCGAAAAGGGCCTGAAGTACATTTAATGCAGTGCGTTTGGACGTCATCCTCGGGCTTGTCCCGAGGATCCATCCACGCCGACTGTCGCAGATCCTCGGGACAGGCCCGAGGATGACGGCGGAGAAGGTTGAAGCCTTTTCCATCACGTTGCAGCGAAAGTTGCTTTTCCCTTTCCTACGGGGAGAAGAGGGAGGTCGAAAATGACTGACACTGAAACCGGCATCCGCTGCATGTGGATGCGTGGCGGAACATCCAAGGGCGGGTATTTTCTCACCTCCGACCTGCCCGCCGATCGTGACAATTTCCTGCTGCGGGTGATGGGCTCGCCCGATCCCCGCCAGATCGACGGCATGGGAGGCGCCCATCCGCTGACCTCGAAGGTGGCGGTGGTCCGGAAATCCGAGCGGGAAGGGGTCGATGTCGATTATCTTTTCCTGCAGGTGTTCGTCGATCAGCCGATCGTCACCGACGCGCAGAACTGCGGCAATATCCTTGCCGGTATAGGGCCTTTCGCCATCGAGCGCGGCCTGGTGGCGGTCAAGGGCGAAAAGACCGAAGTCTCGATCTTCATGGAAAATACCGGGCAGATCGCCATTGCGACGATCGAAACGCCCGGCGGCCAGGTAACCTACAAGGGCGAGGCCCGGATCGACGGCGTGCCGGGAACCTCCGCGCCGGTGCCGATCGTGTTTGCGGATACGGCCGGCTCTTCCTGCGGCGCGCTGCTGCCGACCGGAAATGCGGTCGATATGATCGATGGCATAGCCTGCACGCTGATCGACAATGGCATGCCCTGCGTCGTCATGCGCGGCGATGTGCTCGGCATTACCGGCACGGAAAGTCCCAAGGATCTCGAAGCCAACCAGGAACTGCGGGCCAAGCTGGAAGCGATCCGGCTGAAGGCTGGGCCGATGATGAACCTTGGCGACGTCACTAAAAAATCCGTTCCGAAGATGACGATGGTCTCAGGCCCCACGGCGGGCGGGGCGATCTCGACCCGCACTTTCATACCGCATACGTGCCATGATGCGATCGGCGTGCTCGGCGCGGTCAGCGTCGCGACGGCCTGCCTCCTGCCGGAAGGCCCGGCTTCGGAACTATCCGTCATTCCGGACGGCGACGAGAAGCTGCTGTCGATCGAGCATCCGACCGGCGAGATGAGCGTCATCGCCACCATGAAGGATGGCGAAGTCTATCGTGCGGCGGTGCTGCGTACGGCGCGCAAGCTTTTCGACGGCGTGGTTTTCGGCGACTGAGGGTAAAGGATACGGGGCATGAGGATCGCATTTCTGGGTTTCGGCGAAGCGGCACGCGCCTTTCACGACAGTCTTGCGCTGAGGCTCGAGAAAGGCGAATTCCGCGGTTATGACGTGCTGCTCGACGACGCCGAGAAGGCGGGCGAGATGCGGGCGGCGATGACGAGCCGAGGCATTACGCCGGAAACGTCGCCGGCGGGTCTCGCAGATGCCGAGTGGATTTTCAGCGCGGTCACGGCCGACCAGAGCCTTAAGGCTGCCCGGTCGATCGCGCCGCATCTCGGCCAGGCGCGCTGCTGATCGACATCAATTCCGTCTCCCCGGCCGCAAGCGCGAGACGGCTGCCCTCATCAATGAAACGGGCGCCGATTATCTCGACATGGCCGTCATGGCTCCGGTCCATCCGAAGGGCCATGCGACCCCGGTCCTGCTTGCCGGCAAGGGTGCGGCCGAGCTTCTGGAGCGTTTTCGCGGCCTCGGCTTCAGCGCCGACGTTGCGGGCGAGGCGGTCGGCGCGGCGACGGCCATCAAGATGGTGCGCTCCGTGTTCGTCAAGGGCCTGGAGGCGATCACCGTCGAGGCGCTGCTCGCGGCGGAGGCCTCGGGCTGTTTCGAGGAAATCCTGGCTTCGCTTTCCGGCAGCTTTCCGGGTCTCGACTGGTCGAAATTCCCCGATTACCAGTTCGAGCGCACCACCCGCCACGGTCGCCGCCGGGCTGCGGAGATGCGCGAAAGCGGCGTCACGCTCGATGCGCTGGGGCTGAACGGCGGCCTTGCCCGCGAGATCGCCGCCGTTCAGGACGAGATGGCGGCGAGCGGCGTGAAGCCGACCGACGATCTCAGGGATACCGTCGCGCGGGTTCTTTCGGCCCGGGGCCAAGGCAAATAAGTCTGTCTCTTCAGGGCATTCCCTGTATACGCGCCGCTCTTTTCCGCTCTGAACGAGCGCCTTCATCAACAGTTCCGACCCCTGTATACATGAGGCTTGGCCAATCCATCAGATGTGGCTAAGATTTGTGATCGACAGGCGGAGGTTGCGCCGGCTTGTCTCAGGCAAAGGTGCGGATTTGGAAGAGACCTCGAGAACGACCCATACGATGCGCGCGCTGATGGAGCTGCGCAAGAAGATCCTCAGCGGCGACTATCCCGGCGGCACCCGGCTTTTCGAAGTGTCGCTGGCCGAGACGCTGCAGATTTCCCGAACGCCCGTTCGAGAGGTGATGTCGCGTCTTGCGGAAGAGGGGCTGCTCGATCGGTTGGCGAATGGCGGTTTCGTGGTCCGCAGCTTCACCTATGCGGATGCCGTGGACGCGATCGAGCTGCGCGGCGTGCTGGAAGGGACGGCGGCGCGACTGGCTGCCGAACGCGGCGTTTCCCAGGCGGGAATGGACCAGCTTCGCGAAATTCAGGCCCGCCTCGACGATTGTTTCGGCGACGCCGCGGACGATGTGGATCTGGAAGCCTATTCGGAAGCGAATGCGAAATTTCACATCGTGCTGGTCGAGCTTTCCGGCAGTACGGTGATCCAGCGGGAGGTGGAGCGCGCGACGCGGCTGCCCTTCGCATCACCGTCGGCTTTCCTGTCGGGCCGGGCCCATGTGGCGGCTTTCCGCCAGTCGCTGCATATCGCCCAGGACCAGCATCGCACCCTGGTATCGGCGATCGCCGGCCGCGAAGGGGCAAGAGCCGAATTCATCGCTCGCGAGCATGCCCGCATCGCCCGCAAGAACCTCGAATACGCCGTCTTCGAGGATCCGGAGCCTGATGTTGACCGTTCCTGGCCTCGTGCTCCTCAACTCCTGAGACGTCGGGCGCGTTCGTCCGAGGTTTTTAGTGGCGTGCCGCCTTCGGTTTGCGGTCGGAAGGCGATCGTCAGCCTCCCGAATATTTTCCCTTGAATTTGTCTGCCGATGCCGTCATGTATACACGACGTCTCAAGCCACAGACAAACCATAGGGAGGAATTCCGTGACTCAGGCCAATCTCACTCAAGTTTTGAAGGATGCGGGCAACACCGTCGAGCATCTGCGCAGCTCCAAGACCGGCATCTATGTATACCCGGTCGTCGCTCCGGAATTCTCCAACTGGCGCTCGGAACAGGCTGCATGGCGTGAAGGCGCCGTTCTTTTCGACCAGTCGCATCACATGGACGAACTGGTCGTCGAAGGTCCGGATGCTGCCAAGTTTCTCGAAAGCCTGTCGATCAACAGCTTCGCCAATTTCGGCGTCGATCGCGCCAAGCACTACGTTCCGGTCACGCCCGCCGGCCACGTCATCGGCGACATGATCATCTTCCGCGAAACCGAAGAGAAGTTCGTTCTCGTCGGCCGGGCACCGACCGCCAACTGGCTGCTCTACAACGCATCGCTCGGCAAGTTCAACGTCAAGCTGACCCACGACCCGCGTTCGCCTTCGCGTCCGGACGGCAAGCTCGTCACCCGTATCCACTACCGTTTCCAGATCCAGGGTCCGGATGCGCCGAAGGTCTTCGAAAAGATGAACGGCGGTCCGATCCCGGAGATCAAGTTCTTCCACGCCGACTGGATCAATGTCGGCGGCCGCAAGGTTCAGGCTCTGCGTCACGGCATGGCCGGCGCTCCGGGTCTCGAAATCTGGGGTCCGTATGCGGAGAAGGACGAAGTCCGCGCCGCCATCATCAAGGCAGCCGAAGAGGCCGGCGTCGATCTGCGTCCAGTCGGTAGCCGCGCCTATGCCACCAATACCCTGGAATCCGGCTGGATCCCCTCGCCGCTCCCGGCGATCTACACCGGTGACGAGTTGCAGGCCTATCGCGACTGGCTCTCCGCCCAGAGCTACGAAGCTTCGGGTTCGATCGGCGGCAGCTTCGTTTCCGACAATATCGAAGACTACTACCTGAACCCGTACGAGCTGGGTTACGGCGTCTACGTCAAGTTCGACCACGACTTCGTCGGCCGCGCCGCCGTCGAAAAGCAGAAGGCAACCCCGCAGCGTCGCAAGGTCACCTTCGAGTGGAACTCCGACGACGTCGTCAAGGTCATCGCTTCTGCCTTCCAGCCGGGCGAACAGGCCGCCAAGTGGATCGATTTCCTCTTTCCAACTACGCCTCGTCGAGCTTCGACAAGGTTCTGAAGGACGGCAAGGTCGTCGGCCTGTCGATGTTCAACGGCTATAGCTACAACGAGCGTTCGATGCTGTCGCTCGGCGTGGTCGATGCCGACATCAAGGAAAACGACATCCTGACGCTCATCTGGGGCGAGCCGGATGGCGGCACTTCCAAGACCTCGGTCGAACAGGGCCACAAGCAGGCCGAGATCCGCGTCCGCGTCGCGGCCGTGCCCTATGCCCAGGAAGCACGTGAAAATTACGCCGAAAGTTGGCGCACAAAGAAGGCTCTCTAACGGCCAGGCGTGCGAGAACAGGTCGTTCTCGCACGCCGCTCCGTCCGTCTGACCGGACGTTCTTCATTGGCTAAACCGGGGGAGGATCAACAATGGCACTTTTGAATCTGTTCAGGGGCAAGCAGGAAGAGAAGTCCGTGGAGCCGGCCAGCTTCAGGGACCTTATCGACGGCTATTCCATCGAAGTCATGCCGCGCACGGCGGCCAAGATTGAAGATTTCAAGGCCCTGCTGCCGAAGGGTACGCGGGTCTATATCGCCCATATCGACGGGACGCCGATCGAGGACATGGTGCAGACCGCAAGGCGCCTCCACGAAGACGGCTTCCCCGTGATGCCGCATTTTCCCTCCCGCATCATTCCTAGCCTTGCGATCCTGGAGGACTGGATCAAGCGCTACAGAAACGAGGCGGGCGTGGACCAGGCACTGCTGCTCGGCGGCGGCGTCTCGACGCCGGCTGGCGATTTCGACAGTTCCATCCAGCTGATCGAGACCGGCCTGTTCGACCGCTACGGCTTCAAGCGGCTGCATGTCGCCGGCCACCCGGAAGGCAACAAGGACATCGACAAGGATGGCAGTTACCGGATCGTCGATGAGGCGCTGAAGTTCAAGCAGGCCTATTCCGAACGGACCGATGCGGAGATGGCGATCACCACGCAGTTCGCCTTCGACGCAAAGCCGGTCATCGCCTGGGCGGAGCGCATCGCCGCCGCCGGCGTCAAGCTGCCGATCCATCTTGGGATTGCTGGCCCGACCAAATTGCAGACGCTGATCAAGTTTGCCATCGCCTGCGGCGTCGGCCCGTCGCTCGGCGTGCTTCAGAAACGGGCGATGGACCTCAGCAAGCTGCTGGTTCCCTACGAGCCGACCGAGGTTCTGACCGAGATTGCCGACTACAAGGCCGCCCATCCGGAAAGCCTGATCGACAGCATCCATGTTTTCCCGCTCGGCGGTATCCGCGCCAGCGGCGAATGGATGAACGAACAGCTGACCGGAGAGCGCAGCATCGCACCGTGACTTAACCGAAGCGGAGCAGGCTGGACCCGCTCCGCTTCGCCGCTGCCGGGAGGAGAAAGGCAGGGAGGACAGATACGTGGACTATCCTAATCTGCGCCACATTCGTCTTTTCTGCGCCTGCCTGCGCACCGGCTCGCTGACGCAGGCGGCCGATATCGTCGGCGTGACCCAGCCTGCGGCATCGCAGGCGATTTCCCGTCTCGAAGACCTGTTCGGTATCCGGCTTCTCGAACGAGGGCCCGGACATGCCATGGCGACACCGGAAGGCCGCGTCGTCCATGCCCGGTCGCTGCGCGCGCTCGAACTGATCCGCACCGGCTGCCAGAAACTCCAGGCGGATTCGGGGTCGCGCGGCTCCGGTGCGGACGCCCGGCTGACGATCTCTCACCTGCGCGCCCTGCAGGCCTTTGCCCAGGCCGGAGGTTTTCCAGGTGCCGCGCGCATTCTCGAACAATCGGGCGCTGCGGTTCAGCGCACGGCGCGCAATGCCGAGGCGATCCTCGGCACAAGCCTTTCGAGGCCGATGGCCGGGCGACGCGGTTCACCAGCGCCGGCCGCGCCGTCGCCCGCTGGGCCGGCCTTTCGCTGAAAGAACTCGGCAACGCGACCGAGGAGGTGCAGGAGCTGCGCGGCAAGTTCGACGGCCTGGTTTCGATCGGCGCGCTGCCCATGGCGCGCACCACCATCGTGCCAGACGCCATCGCGTCGCTCGCCTTCACCCACCCGCTGGCGCGGTTCGAAATTCTGGAAGGCAGCTATGAGCAGCTCCTCAGCGATCTGGAAATGGGCCATATCGATTTCCTGATCGGTGCGCTGCGCAGCCGGCTCACGCCGTCTCTGAGCCAGGAGCCGCTTTTCGATTTCCGGCTCGCGGTTGTTGCCGGCGCCGGTCATCCGCTGTCCGGGAAGGCGGAGGTCTCGCTTGCCGAACTCGCCGCCTATCCATGGGTCGTGGCCCGCAAGGGCACGCCCAACCGCAGCACGTTCGATGCCCTGGCGGCGAAGTTCCCCGATGGGCCGCAGATGCAGGGAACCGTGGAAACCGGTTCGCTGACGGCGTTGCGCGGCATTCTGATGCAGACGGACCGGCTGGCGCTGCTGTCCCGCCACCAACTCCGGCATGAATTGAAGGCCGGCTTCCTGACGCTACTGAATTACGACGTGCCGGGAAAGCCGCTGTCGATCGGCATCACCACCCGCCGCAACTGGCAGCCGACCGCCCTTCAGGCGGAATATCTGGCCGCGATCCGCCGCGTAGTCGCAACGGAAGAGACGGTGAGCGCCGCGGACGGCGCCCGCCTGCCTCCGTTGAAAGCCGCCGAGTAGCATCACTTGCCATTGCAGTTTTCGGGGTTATCGTTATTGCCGCATATGTCCGGCCGGCCTGACGTCGTGCGTCGGCAGGAGAGAGCGGGAGCATCTTGAGGAAAAAGGCCGTCAACAGTCTCGAACGCCTGCAGGCAGTCCTTGAGGTTTTTACCGAGGACCGCCTGGAATGGACCCCGGAAGAGCTGATGGAGGAGCTGGGTTATAGCCGGCCGACGCTCTATCGGTACCTCAAGATCCTGAAGGACGGCGGTTTTCTGACCTCCATGCCGAATACCGGCTTCACGCTGGGGCCGAGGGTGGTGGAGATGGACTATCTCCTGCGGAAATCCGACAACCTCATCCTTTCCGGCGCTCCCTATCTCCGGAAGCTCACCGGGCGATATGAGTGCACCGCGCTTCTGGTGCGCTGGTACGGCGAAAAGATCCTCTGCGTCGATTCGATCAGCTCCAGCCGCGAGGCGATCAGCAGTTATCCGCGCGGGCGGCCGATGCCGCTCAGCCGCGGTGCAATTGGCCGGTCGATCGTTGCCTTCCTGCCGCGCCGCAATCTGGTGCCGCTGATCACGCGCACGCTCGACGAATGGCAGGCCGCCGGCGCCGGCGATACCGTGGACGCTGTCCTCGACGGGCTGAAATCGGTGCGCAAGAAGGGTTATGCCGTGGCTTACGGGGAAGTAACCCAGGGTGTCGTCGGTTTCGCTGCGCCGATCTTCGACGTGGGCCAGAGCCCTATCGCAAGTTTTTCCGTGTCGATCGCCCAGGATCATGTTCCCGGGGCCATCGGAGAGGAAATCGCCGGGGAAGTCTTGCTTGCAGCCGGTGAAATCAGCGCTGCGCTTGCCTCCCATCGGCACAGAGTTTCGCGACAATAATCTCATATTACAAGAAATCTGTTGACTTTAGACGGCTGTCTTCGCATCTTGCCGCCGCGGAGCGTGGCCGGAACTGGCATGTCTCCGCCTGCGGATTTTTTAAACGCCCCAGGTGCCCTGGACTTCACCCAAGTTCGCGGTGCCGCATCAGGACAGGCAGGAGGAGCATTCCATGAAGAAGATCGACGCTTTCAATCATATCTGGCCAAAGCCCTTTTTTGACAAGCTGATCGGCTATATCGGCACGATGACCGACGTCACCATGCGCTCGGGCGCGGTGCCGATGATGACCGATCTCGACCGTCGCTTTCAGGTAATGGACATGTTCGGCGGCGACTACCAGCAGGTCCTGTCGCTTGCTTCGCCGCCGCTTGAGAAGCTGGCCGGCCCGGAGCGCGCTTATGATCTCGGCCGGATCGGCAACGATTCGCAGGCGGAACTCTGCGAAAAATATCCGGAACGCTTCCCGGCCTTCATCGCTACCGTGCCGATGGAAAACCAGGAATGGATGATGGCGGAAACCAAGCGGGTCGTCGAAGATCTCGGCGCCTGCGCGGTCCAGATCTTCACCAACTACAGCGGCAAGCCGCTCGACCTGCCGCAGTTCGAGCCCTTCTTCGAATATATGGCAAAGTCCGGCAAGCCGGTCTTCCTGCATCCGTCGCGCGGCGCCAACTTCCCGGACTACCTGACCGAAGACCGCTCGGAATACGAGATTTTCTGGACCTTCGGCTGGCCGTATGAAACCTCGGCTGCGATGGCCCGCCTCGTGTTCTCGCGCATCTTCGACAAGTACAAGGGCCTCAAGGTCGTCACCCATCACGCCGGCGGCATGGTGCCGTTCTTCGAAGGCCGCGTCGGTGCGGGCTGGGACCAGATGGGCAAGCGCACGTCCGACCGCGACCTTTCGGTCGTGCTGAAGGCTCTCGAGCGCCCGCATCTCGAATACTTCAAGGAATTTTATGCCGATACGGCGAGCTTCGGTTCGACCAAGGCCATCGAGCATGCAATCGAATTCTTCGGCGAAGACCGCGTGCTGTTCGCATCCGACGCGCCGTTCGATCCGGAAGGCGGCCCGATGTACATCCGCGAAACCATCAAGGTTCTCGACAACATGGACATCTCCGACGCCACCCGCCAGAAGATCTATGAGGGCAATGCCAAGAAGCTCCTTGGCCTGAAATAAGCGATCCGGATTTTGGAGTTATCGAACGCGCGGGCGGCAATGCCCGCGCGTTTTTCATTTGGAGAGCCGGTCGATGTAACGCCGGGCGGAGCGGGCGACGATCGCCTGTCCATCCTTTCGGACATTCTGGTGCGAAAAGGCGCCGTAGATGCGCTCGAAAGGCCAGGGCGCCAGTCGCTCGGCGACATCCGCCACCTCGGCGGCACTGAGCGGCAGCATATTGGGATAGCTCCACATGAAGGAGACATGGTCGGCGCCGGGCGTGACCTGGACGATATCGCCGGCCAGCAAT
Source organism: Neorhizobium sp. EC2-8 (assembly GCA_045291535.1). Lineage (GTDB taxonomy): Bacteria > Pseudomonadota > Alphaproteobacteria > Rhizobiales > Rhizobiaceae > Neorhizobium. Next base: position 3,407,014 of record CP147996.1, read on the forward strand.
ACGCCCTTGCCGTCCTCACCCGTCCAATGCAGCACCGTGCCGCCGGCAAAATGCCCGCCGCCATGGACCAGAGTGACGGAGGATGAAAGCACCAGCGCGTCCTCGTCCCAGAGCCGGACATGATCGGAGGGACGGCAGATCCATTCCTTGTCGGCAGCATGCAGATATATCGGCGCATCGAAGGCCGCGGCCCAGTCCTGCATGGTCGTGTAATAATGCGGATGGGATATCGCGATGGCGCTGAGGCCGCCGAGCGCCTGAATGATTGCCTTGGTCGCGTCGTCCAGGAGCGCGATGCAGTCCCACAGGATATTTCCGGCCGGTGTCCGCAGCAGCAGGGCGCGCTGGTTGATGGCGAAGGCAGGGACCGTCTGGATCGCCATCACTCCGGCTCTAGCTGAACCCAGGCATTTCGATGCGTCCGTGCAAGCTTTTCGGTCGTAGTCCAGGCCTGGCCCGAAGGCGGTACGTATTGACGCTCGTCCGTACAGATCGGGCAAGTTTGCGGCGCATCCTGCGCCTCTTCGAAAGACGTACCGCAGGCGCCGCAGAGAAAATCGACATCGCACCCTCCCTCGGGACCTTCGGCAGGCCCCGTCATGAATTTGATAAGAAACGATATTCGGGGAGGAAAGGGAAGCGATTGCTTTACCTGGCTCCGCCCGGTCGAAACCGCTCGTATTGTTCGGTAAGGATTCACGTTTTCCAAAGGCCGGTGGGATAGGGTCGGGCCAACCTGTTTCACGCCCCGAGGATCGGATGACGGCCCTAAAGACGCCAAGGCTCCTGAACCTGGATATCCTGCGCCTCGTCTCGGCGCTGATGGTGCTGACGTTCCATTACGGTTTTCGCATGCGCATTTCCGGCGAAGGCGGTGGCAGCGGCTTTCCGGAACTCGCGCCCTTCGCCATGTGGTTCGATACGGGCCTGCTGATCTTCTTTGCGATTTCCGGCTATGTCATCACCATGTCTGCGGAAGGCCGCTCCGCCTATGACTTCGCGGCCGGCCGTTTCGCGCGGCTCTGGCCGACCTTCTTCGTCTGCGCGACCATCACCGCCGTCGTGCTTGCGATCTGGCACGTACCGACCCTCGATCCGCCGACGGTCAGGCAATGGTTGGCGCATGCCGTCATCATCTCGCGCGGCCTCGGTCAGCCCTTCCTTGACGGCGCCTATTGGACGATCGCTTACGAGATCATCTTCTACTTCTGGGTTTTCCTGCTGATCGCCACCGGTCTTTTCGAGCGCGGCTGGCGCGTCGTGGTGCTGGCGTGGCTGGCGATTTCGGTCCTCAACGAAGCCGTCCTCGGCAGTGGAGCGATCCAGAAACTGCTGATCACCGAATATTCCGGCTATTTCGCCTTCGGCCTGGCACTCTACAAGGTGAGGCAACAGGCATCCCTGCCGAGCCTTTGCGTGCTTGCCGCCGCCGCCTGCTGGGCGATGGCCACACCCTTCCTGACCGAACCGGATTTTGTCGCGACCTACGGGCTGAGCCGCAACGCCGTCGGGCTGATGCTGATCGGGCCGATAGCGCTTGCCGCGGTTAGCGTCTGCGCGACACTGCCGTCGCTGCGCATTTCTCCAGCACTGGCGATCGGCCTCGGTGGCCTCACCTATCCACTTTATCTGCTGCATCAGAATATCGGTTACGCGGTGTTTGCCCGTTTCGGCACGGATCAGAACCGCTGGCTCGTCGCCCTGGTGCTGATTGCCGTCCTGCTCTTCGTTGCCTGGGTGATTGCCAAGACCATCGAACCGGCGGCACGGCGGGCGATCATCCGCGTTGCTGGTCATCTTCGCGACGGTTTGGGGCGCCTGAGACAGCGGGCCGCCTGATTCGAATTGACGTGCTTATTTTACCCGGATAAAATCTGCCGTTCGATCAAGAGGAAGCGGATGACGGATTTTCATTGGACAGCCTTCCAGGGCGAAAGCCGCATCGCCGGCGGGTCGCCCGTGGAAGTCGTGACGGCCATCAAGGCCGGCGGCCAAGACGGCGTGATGGTCTTCGACGATGCGACCGGAAAGCCGGTCGATCTGGACCTGCGCGGTAGCCTCGAGGACTGTCTCGGTCGTCTCCCCAAGGATGAGGCGGAAGCCGTCGAACCGGCGGAACGGCGGCCCGGACGGCCGAAGCTTGGCGTGGTGCCGCGCGAAGTGACGCTGCTGCCGCGGCATTGGGAATGGCTCGGCCAGCAGCCGGGCGGCGCCTCGGTGGTGCTGCGCAAACTCGTCGATGCGGCGCGCGCGGCCAGTGGCGCGGAAGACGGCAGGCGTCGAGCTCAGGAGGCTGCCGATCGCTTCATGCGGGCGATGGGCGGTGATCAGCCGGGATACGAGGAAGCCGCGAGGGCACTCTATGCAGGGCAGGCGGAACGCTTCAATGAACTGACGGAGAGTTGGCCGAGAGATCTCCGGGACCATGCCCGCCATCTGGCGAGCGACGCGTTCGAAGCCGGTCCTGCCGAGGGGAAGTAGAGTTGGCCCGGCCGCCAATGGGTCCCGCATGATCCGGACCTTTCGGACCGGCAGCCCTCAAGCCGGCTTGCGATGAGGCCCCAGCCGCCTGACAGAGAAGCCTCGGTTTGCATAGGTTTCCGCACATAGCCTGTTCGCGATTGAACATGGACCGAAGGGAAACTGTACCCTAAGTTGCCTGAGCCGCCGGGGAGGGTGGCTGGAGGAGCAATTTATGGATCGCATGAAGAACAAGGTCGTTCTCGTGTTCGGCGCCGGTTCGATCGGCCCGGGTTTCGGGAACGGCAAGGCTGCCGCCGTGGCCTATGCTCGCGAGGGCGGTAGCGTCATCTGCGTCGATGTCAATCTCGATGCAGCGAAGAACACGCTTGAGGTGATCGAAGCCGAGGGCGGCACGGGCCTCGCGCTCGCCGCCGACGTGACCAGATCCATTGATATTGCTGCGGTTGTCGATGAGACAATGGAGCGTTTCGGCCGTATCGACGTGCTGCATAACAATGTCGGCATCAACCTGCCGGGCGGGGCAGTGGAGGCAACCGAAGAGAGCTGGCGCAAGGTAATGGACGTCAACCTGACCGGTGCATTCCTCACCTGCAAGGCCGTGCTGCCGATCATGGAAAAGCAGGGCGGCGGCGCGATCGTCAATATTTCCTCGCTCGCCTCCATCAGGTGGACCGGTTATCCATACGTTTCATATTATGCATCGAAGGCGGCGCTGAACCACTTCACGCGCGCGATTGCGATCGAATATGCGGCCAAGGGCATCCGTGCGAATGCGATTCTGCCGGGGGTCATGGACACGCCGCATATCCAGAAGCAGATCAGCGGCTATTATGGCTCCGCTGACGAAATGAAGGCCAAACGTGACGCGATTTCGCCGATGAAACGCCAAGGAGACGGCTGGGACATCGCCTGGGCCTCGGTTTTCCTCGCGTCCGATGAGGCAAAGTACATTACCGGCGTCGAACTTCCTATCGATGGCGGGCTGCATGTAACGGTTTCCGGCAGCTTGAACTGAGGTAAATCACCGGTGGGAAGTGTTCCATAATATGGATCTATTCCAGAAATTTTTGCTCGTCGGTAAAATTAGACTTGCCTAATCCGTCCGTCTTCAGCAAACTCCGGCAACTTCAAGACGAATAAGATCCAGATAATGGACCACTGCGGATGGCTGGAGGAGCCGGACGTCGGGAGGAAATGCGGTCATGCCGGAGAGGGTGTGGTCCGCCTGGATTTGCGGTTTGACCCGTGATCGATCCGGAGCGTTTCTTCCGTTTGTCTCCTTCGCAGCAAGAGGGAGGATGACGCGTGACGGCAGCCCATAATACGATCGAGTCCATGGACGAGGCTTCGCTGCTCGCCGGCCTTGAAGGCGTGGCTCAGCAGCAGAGCGGTTCCGTGTGGATGCGGCCGGTCGAGGCGATTGCCGCAGCCCTTCTCGTCGGTATCATCGCGCTTCTGCTCGCGGGGGTGGTTTCCCGTTATGTCTTCTCGCTGCCGATCGTCTGGATCGACGAGGTGGCGTCGATCTCGTTCCTGTGGCTCGCCATGCTCGGTTCGGCCATGGCCGTCGATCGCAGCGAGCACCTGCGGCTGACGCTTTTCGTCGGCATGCTGCCGGAAAAACTGCACGGATTGGCAAATACGCTGGCCTTGCTGCTGATGGCGCTTTTCCTCGGCGTCATGCTGCGCCCTGCCTATGAATATGCGATCGAGGAATCCTACATCACCTCGGCCGCACTCAACATCCCGATGAGCTTTCGCGCCGCGGCCCTGCCGGTCGGCGTCGGGCTGATGCTGATCCTCGCGGTGGTCAATGCGCTGAAGGGATCAACCTTCAGGCAGGTTGAGATATCCGTGGTGGTGATCGCCGCCGTGACGGCCCTCCTCTGGCTCGTCGGGCCGAGCCTGAAGCAGATCGGCAACTGGAACATCCCGATCTTCCTCGTCGGTTTGGTGGCGCTGTTCCTGGTGCTCGGGGTGCCGATCGCATTCTGTTTCGGCCTCGGGACGCTCGCCTTCCTGACCTTCACCACGTCCGTGCCCGTATTCGTGATGATCGGCCGTATGGACGAGGGCATGTCGAGCATCATCCTGCTCTCGGTGCCGATCTTCGTGCTGCTCGGTTGCGTGCTCGATGCGACCGGCATGGGCAGGGCGATCGTCGAGGTTCTGGCCTCGCTGCTCGGCCATGTCCGCGCCGGCATGTCCTATGTTCTGCTCGGCTCGATGTTCCTGGTGTCCGGCATTTCCGGCTCCAAGGTGTCGGACATGGCGACGGTCGCTCCGGCGCTGTTTCCGGAAATGAAGCGACGCGGCCACAGGCCGCCGGAGATGATCGCGCTTCTGGCGACCGGCGCGGCAATGGCGGAAACCGTGCCGCCGTCGATCGTGCTGATCGTGCTCGGCTCGGCGGCCGGGGTTTCGATCGCCGGGCTGTTCACCTCCGGTTTCGCGATTGCCATGGTTCTGCTTCTGGTGCTGGCGATCCTGGCGCGCTGGAAGGCGCGGCACGAATCCATGGCCGGTGTTCGCCGCGCGCCGCTTTCGGTGATCAAGAAGGCGTTTCTGGTCGCTGCCCCGGCACTGGTCCTGCCCTTCCTGATCCGCACCGCCGTCGGCGAGGGGATCGCGACCGCGACCGAGGTTTCGACGATCGCGGTCCTTTACGCGATGATCATCGGCGCGACGCTTTATGGCGGCATCAGCCTGAAGAAGCTCTATTCCATGCTGGTGGAAACGGCGGCACTCTCCGGCGCGATCCTGATGATCCTCGGCGCCGCTTCCGCCATGGCCTGGGCGCTGACCCAGACCGGGTTCGCGGCCCAGGCTCGTCGAGGCGGTGCAGGGCCTGCCGGGCGGCTGGCTGACCTTCATGGGCGTCACCATCCTGATCTTCATGGTGCTCGGCTGCGTGCTGGAAGGCCTGCCGGCGATCGTGCTGATGGCGCCGATCATGTTTCCGGTCGCCCGCTCGCTCGGCATCAACGACATCCATTATTCGATGGTGGTGGTGACGGCGATGAATATCGGCCTGATGACGCCGCCGATCGGCATCGGTTTCTACATCGCCTGCAAGATCGGCAATGTCTCGCCGGATGACGCCATGAAGGCCATCTGGCCCTATATCGGCGCGCTGATGATCGGCCTCCTGGTGATTGCAGCCGTGCCCTATTTCTCGACGGTTTTCCTTTGAACGCCGTGAGACCAAAAAGACCTGGGAACTGAAATCGGAGGAGGATTTCATGAACGTCAATCGCAGAACGCTTCTTTTGGGCGCGGCCACGACCGGCATCGCCACCACCTTTTCGATCCGAACACGGCCGGCAAACGCCGCCGAGTTCACCTACAAGTTCGCCAACAACCAGGCGCTGACGCATCCGATGAACGTCCGCGCCAAGGAAGCCGTCGCCAAGATCCTGGAGGAGAGCGGCGGCCGCATGGCCATCAACATCTTCCCGTCGAGCCACTCGGCGCCGACACCGACATGCTGAACCAGGTGCGCTCCGGCGGCGTCGAAATGTTCAGCCTGTCGCCGATCATCCTGCCGACGCTCGTGCCGAATGCCTCGCTCAACGGCGTCGGTTTCGCCTTCCCGAGCTATGACAAGGTCTGGCCGGCGATGGACGGTGAACTCGGCAAATATGTTCGCGCCGAGATCGAGAAGAAGGGCTTGCTGACGCTCGACAAGATCTGGGACAATGGTTTCCGGCAGATCACCTCGTCCAAGGGACCGATCGAAAAACCGAAGGACCTCGAAGGCTTCAAGATCCGCGTGCCGGTGAGCCCGCTCTGGACGTCGATGTTCACCGCCTTCGGCTCGGCGCCCGCCAGCATCAACTTTGCAGAGACCTATACGGCGCTGCAGACCGGCATTGTCGATGGGCAGGAAAACCCGCTCGCCATCCTGACGACCGCGAAGCTGTTCGAAGTGCAGAAATACGTCTCGATGACGAACCACATGTGGGACGGCTTCTGGATCCTGCTCAATCGCCGCTCCTGGCAGGCGCTGCCGGCAGATCTGCAGGCGATCGTCTCCAAACACTTCAACGCCGCCGCCGAGCTGCAGCGCACGGACGTGATGGGCCTCAACGCCACCGTTCAGGCTGAGCTCGAAGGCAAGGGCATGAAGTTCAACAAGCCGGATGGCGCGCTTTTCCAGGAAAAGCTGCGCGCTGCCAATTTCTACAAGGACTGGAAGGCGAAATATGGCGACGAGGCCTGGGCCATTCTCGAAAAGGCCATCGGCAAGTCGTTGAGCTGATCGGTGGCGGACATGCATCGGGTGGGAAGCGGTACATGGAACAAGTGATCGAAAACCTGTCTGGTCTTCGGGAAAGTGCCGCTTCCGGCTCGGGTGCGCAGGCGGTGGAGCGGGCGTTGCAGCTTCTCTCCATCGTCGGTCGAGGGGCGGAAAAAGGCGTGGCGCTCGCCGATGTGGTCGCCGATAGCGGCCTCAACAAACCTACCGCCCGGCGGCTTTTGATGGCGCTGATGCGGTCCCGCCTCGTCGAGCAGGAGGAACTGACCCGCCGATATTATCTCGGCGGCGAGCTTTATGTGCTGGGCGTGCTGGCCTCGCGCCGGCATGGCCTCCTGGAAATGGCGAGCGAGAGCCTGAAGCGGCTTTCGGCCAAGTCCGCCGATACGAGTTTCGTGTCGATGCGGCGGGACGATTATGGCGTCTGCCTGCATCGCGAGGAGGGCACGCATCCGGTGCGCACCCACGCGCTGCTCACCGGCGACCAGAACCCGCTCGGCATCGGTGCCGGATCGCTTGCCATGCTGGCGGCATTGCCGGATGCGGAAATCGAGGCGATCCTCGGCCGTATTGAAGGCGTCATCGCCGCCCAATATCCGGGCTATTCGCCGGAGATCATCCGCGAGGATGTCACCCGGACGCGTGAGCGCGGTTATGCGCTCAACCCGGGGCGGGTAATCGCCAATTCCTGGGGGATCGGCATGGCGATCCTCCTGCCCGACGGGCGGCTCGCCGGCGCGCTGTCGATCGCCGCGATCGACAGCCGCATGGGCGAGCTGCGCCAGAAGGAGCTTGCGGCCCAGCTGGCCCATGAGGTCGAGCGGGTGCAGGGCAAGCTGAAATCGCTGTTCAGTTCGGAAAATCCGGCGCTTCGAAAAGCGCCGCAGACGGCCCGGTCGAGAACACCGGAACGTGTTTGAACCAAAGGAGAAGGTCATGGCAGGAGCGCAGATCGTCGGTTGGGCCCACTCGAAATTCGGCAAGTCCGAAGCGGGCTCGACGCGGGAATTGATGGCCGAGGTGATCAATCCGGCCCTCGAACACGCCGGCATCACGGCCAGGGATGTCGATGGAATTTTTGTCGGCGTGTTCAACAACGGCTTTTCCAAGCAGGATTTTCAAGGCGCGCTGGTGGCGATGGCGGCCGACGGGTTCGACCATGTGCCGGCTGTGCGGATGGAGAATGCCTGCGCCACAGGCTCGGCGGCGCTTTATCAGGCGCTCGATTTCATCGCGGCCGGTCGCGGCAAGATCGCGCTGGTCGTCGGTGCTGAGAAGATGACGGCGCTGCCCACCAAGGAAACCGGCGATATCCTGCTGTCGGCCTCTTATCGCGAGGAGGAGGCCGATGTCGAAGGCGGTTTCGCCGGCCTCTTCGGCCGCATCGCCAGCCATTATTTCCAGCGTTATGGCGACCGTTCGGAAGAACTCGCGATGATCGCGGCGAAAAACCATGCGAACGGCATGAAGAACCCCTATGCCCATATGCAGAAGGATTTTGGCTTCGATTTCTGCAACACTGTATCCGACAAGAACCCCTACGTGGCGGCGCCGCTGAGGCGCACCGACTGCTCGCTGGTGTCCGACGGTGCGGCGGCGATAGTCATCGCCTCGCCCGAAGTCGCGGCCGGCATGAAGCGTGCCGTCGCCTTCAAGGCGCACAATCATGTCAACGATATCCTTGCCATGTCGCGGCGCGACCCGATCGCTTTCGAGGGCGCACGCATGGCCTGGCAGAAATCGTTGGCGGAGGCGGGCGTTTCGCTGGACGACCTGAGTTTTGTCGAAACCCATGACTGCTTCACCATCGCCGAGCTCATCGAATACGAGGCGATGGGGCTTGCCGAACCCGGCAAGGGGTATCGCGTCATCCGCGAAGGCATCACCCGCAAGGACGGCCGCCTGCCGGTCAATCCGTCCGGCGGGCTGAAATCCAAGGGTCACCCGATCGGCGCGACCGGCGTCTCCATGCATGTCATGGCGGCGATGCAGCTCTGCGGCGAGGCGGGCGACATGCAGCTGCCGAAGGCGACGATGGCCGGCGTCTTCAACATGGGCGGCGCTGCCGTCGCCAACTACGTGTCGATCCTGGAGCGGACGAAATGAATGCGACGACCTCGGTTGGCGTCGGCGATCGGACTGAGCCGAAGGGTGGCCTCAGCCCCCGTTCGACGCGGGTGATGAACCTCGCCCGTTTCGTGACGCAGGCGATGCGTCGCGAACCGCAGGGCATCGCGCTGGTCTGGGCCGAGAAGACCTGGACCTGGGAAGAGTTCGAGACACGCATCGACGCGATGGCTGCGGCGCTGCAAGAGCGGTTCGGGGTGAGCAAGGGTGACCGCATCCTGGTTCAGTCGCAGAACTGCAACCAGATGTTCGAGAGCATGTTCGCCTGTTTCCGGATCGGCGCGGTCTGGGTGCCGACCAATTTCCGGCAGACGCCGGAAGAGGTTGCCTATCTCGCCAAGGCGAGCGGCGCGACCGGCCTGATCTGCAATGCTTCGTTTCCGGATCATGCGCGAGTGGTGCGGGAGAGCAATCCGGAGATCGGTTTCGTCGTGGCGATCGGGGAAGCGGATTTCGGTCCGTCCTATGATGCCGTTGTCGCGGAATTTGATGGCAAAAGCCGGTCGAAGCGCGTGTCGAGCGCGACGATCCCTGCTGGTTCTTCTTCACGTCGGGCACGACCGGGCGGCCGAAGGCGGCGGTGCTGACCCACGGGCAGATGGCCTTCGTGATCAACAACCATCTCTGCGACCTGATGCCGGGCGTAACCTCCGCCGATGCCGCGCTGGTCGTCGCGCCTCTGTCGCATGGTGCTGGCGTGCATCAACTGACCCAGGTGGCGCATGGGGTGAAGACCATCCTGCTGCCCACCGAAAAATTCGATATCGACGCCGCCTGGGCGCTGGTCGAAAAATGGCGCATCTCGACCATGTTCACCGTGCCGACCATTTTGAAGCTGCTGGTCGAGCATCCGGCGGCGGATACATACGACCATTCCTCGCTGCGCTACGTCATCTATGCCGGCGCACCGATGTATCGCGAAGACCAGAAGCGGGCATTGAAGAGCCTCGGTCCGGTGATCGTGCAGTATTTTGGGCTCGGCGAAGTGACCGGTGCGATCACCGTCCTGCCGCCCGCGCAACATTCAGCCGAGGACGGCGAAGCTGCCAGGATCGGTACCTGCGGCATGGAGCGCACCGGCATGCAGGTGTCGATCCAGAACGATGCGGGCGAGGAGGTCGGGCCTTACGAGACCGGCGAGATCTGCTGCATCGGTCCGGCGGTCTTCGCGGGTTATTACGACAATCCGGAGGCTAACGAAAAGGCGTTCCGCAACGGCTGGTTCCGCACCGGCGATCTCGGCCACATGGATGCGGAGGGTTTTCTCTACATTACAGGTCGCGCCTCCGACATGTATATTTCCGGCGGCTCGAACGTCTATCCGCGCGAGATCGAGGAAAAGCTCCTCACCCATCCGGCAATCAGCGAGGTGGCGGTGCTCGGCGTGCCGGACCCGCTCTGGGGCGAGGTCGGGATCGCCGTCTGCGTCGCCAAGCCGGGTGCGGCGGTGACCGAGAGGGAACTGTTCGCCTTCATCGACGGCAAGATGTCCCGTTACAAGATGCCGAAACGCTTCATCTTCTGGCACGCGCTGCCGAAATCCGCCTATGGCAAGATCACCAAGAAGATGATCCGCGAGGAGCTGCAGGCGCGCGGCGAGCTCGATAATAAGCCGGCTAATGATTTGCCGGCGATGCGCCAGCTGAAACATCCAGGCCCTGTTGCGCCGATCAGGCGCGAGGCGGTGCGTACCGAATTGAAACCGGTCGAAGGCGTGCTGCGGCCCGGCGAGATTTTCATGGCCGAGGTGGCGCGCATCTTCGCGGAGGCGGGCTGCAAGGGCGGTTTCCTCAATGTCGAGGGCGGCGCCTGCGATCCGTTCCGTTATGTCCTGCCGGCCTTCTCGCCGGACGAGGACCATGCCGCCTGGTACAGCGCCACGTTCGCGCCGGAAGCGGGCGGCAGGTTCCAGACCGCGACAGCAATGGTCGGCGAACGGGACGGCGCTCCGTTCCTGCATTGCCACGGCATCTGGGATACCGGCGAAGGGGCCCTGCGCATGGGGCATGTGCTGCCCTTCGACAGCATCGTCAGCCGGCCGATCGCAGTCAAAGGTTATGGCAGCGCCACTGCAACCTTCTCGTCGATCCCCGATCCGGAAACGAATTTCACGCTGTTTTCCGCCAGGGGCGAGAGCGGCGAGGGCAACGGCATCCTGCTGCGGGTGCGCCCGAACGAGGATGTCGGGATAGCGATCGAGGAAGTCTGTCAGGCACACGGCATCGAGAGCGCCCGCATCTACGGCATCGGCAGCATCAACGAGCCTGTCTTCGAGGATGGGCGCCGGATCGTTTGCCTCGCGACCGAGATCGCCATCGAGAACGGTGTGCTCGAAAACACGCCAGACGGGCTCCGGGCTTCGATCGATGCCGCGGTCGTCGATACGGACGGCGTGATCTATCACGGCCGGCTGGCGCGCGGCGACAATCCGGTCGGCGTCACCTTCGAACTGGTCATCATCGAAAACCGGGAGAGCTGAACATGCGAAGCGTCGTCGTCACGGGTGCGGGATCGGGTATCGGCCTTTCGACGACGGAGCTTCTGATCGAAGCCGGCTGGCATGTGCTGGCCGCCGACCGCGATGCCGCAGCACTCGAACGGCTGACGGAACAGCTCGGCAATCGCGCCGGTCTCCTCACCACCGTTCTCCTCGATATCACCGACGAGAGGGCGATCGCGGATCTTGCTGAGCGATGCCAGGCGCTCGACAGCCCGCTGCAGGCACTGGTCAACAGCGCCGGCATCGGTTCGAACGTTCGGTTCGCCGAGACCACGACCGATCACTCCGGCGGATGTATGAGGTCAATGTCGTCGGCGCGTTCGCGCTGTCGCAGGCGCTCGCCCCGATCATGCGGGAAAACGGTGGCGGCTCGATCGTCCATATCGCTTCGGTCTCCGGCATCAAGGGCAATCTCGGCCGCTCCGCCTATGGCGCCTCGAAGGGCGCACTGGTCACGCTCACCAAGATCATGGCAGTCGAGCCTGGCCGACGACCTGATCCGCGTCAACGCCATTGCGCCTGGACCGATCGAGACGCCGATGGTCAAGGAGAACCATACGGCCGTGACGCGCGAGGAGTGGAACCGCACCGTCCCGATGCGTCGCTACGGCCGGCCGGAGGAGATCGCCACGGCCATCGCCTTCCTCGTCGACGAGCGGCAGTCCTCCTATGTGACCGGCCAGATCCTTGCCGTAGACGGCGGATTTATCGCTGCCGGGCTGATGGCCTGATCCGTTCCGACGCGCCTTTCGTGATATGACAATCTCTTCATAAAAATAGACGGCGCGACCTGCTGAGGTTCGTTGACAAGTCACGGGATAGATTAGAAAACTGCCAACTTCCGGCGGCAGCCACGGGGACTTTCAATGTCTAGGCGCGCGTTTTTCGGCTTTCTCGCTCTCATCGTTTCCGCATTCGCCTTCGTCTCGCCGCTCACTGCGGCCGACCGGCGGATCGAAAGCACTCCGAACAGCGATTATCTCGGCTTCGATCTCCGAACCGTGAAGAATGTCAGCCAGCCCCAGTGCGAGGCGGCCTGCATCGGCGACAATGCCTGCAAGGCTTTCACCTATAACGAGAAGGCCAAATGGTGCTTCCTCAAGTCGGATTACAGCCAGCTCAATCCGTTCCCGGGTGCCACGGCCGGCAAGATCGTCGTAACCGCCGTGGAACCGGATATCGGCGCCCCGCCGAAACTCTCCTTCCTCTCGGAAGAGGTTCTCCAGCAGGCGCGCGATCAGAAGGCTGGCCTGACGCTCGGTAACAACCAGCAGGGTTATGGCGTCGAGAACCTCAAGACGATCGCTCAGGGCCAGGTCCTGGGCGGCAATGTCGATACGGCGATCTACAATTTCAAAGGCGCGCTCTCGATCATCCCCGAAGACGGTGCGTTGTGGATCGAGCTTGCCCGTGCTGCCAGCACCGCCAAGAACAACAGCTCCGCCGATGGCGAAGGCACGCTTGCCGCCGTCAACGGTTACCAGCTTTCGCGCACGACGCAGACCCGCGCCGATGCGCTGGCGGTTCTCGGCGCAGCGCTTGCCAAGCAGCAGAATTATCGCGCGGCGCTCAATGCCTACAAGGCAAGCCTTGCGCTGGTGAACGCGCGCACCGTGCAGGCCGCCTATAACGACCTGCGCGAACGTCAGGGTTTCCGGATGACCGGCAACACGGTCGATGCCGACAGCGCCAATCCGCGCGTCTGCGTGCAGTTCTCCGAGCCGTTGGTGAAGATCGGCGTCGATTACGCGCCTTTCGTCGTGCTCAACGGCCAGGCGCCGAAGGCGATGGAGGCCAAGGATAGCCAGATCTGCGTCGAGGGCCTCACCCATGGCCAGCGCTACAAGCTCTCGCTGCGCCGTGGTCTGCCGTCCTCCGTGGACGAGCCGCTTGCCGCCCAGGTCGATATCGACATCTACGTCAAGGACCGCTCGGCGACCGTGCGCTTCACCGGCGACAGTTTCGTACTGCCGTCGACCGCGCGCCGTGGCATTCCGATCGTCTCGGTCAATACCGAAAAGGCCAATCTGAAGCTCTATAGGGTCGGTGACCGCAGCATCGCCCCGCTGCTCGCCAATTCTCAGTTCCTGACCCAGATGGACGGTTATAATGCCACCCAGATCGAGGAGCAGAGCGGGGAACTGGTCTGGCAGGGCACGATCGATATCGCCCAGGACCTCAACAAGGACGTGGTGACCAGCTTCCCGGTCGACGAGGCCCTGCCGACCCGCAAGCCCGGCGTCTATATGCTGACGGCGGCTGCCGCCAACGCCACGAGCCAGGAATGGGATACCAAGGCGACCCAGTGGTTCGTGGTCTCCGATATCGGGCTGACCACCTATGCCGGCACGGATGGCCTCAACGTCTTTGCCCGCTCGCTCGGCAGCGCCAAGCCGATGGCCGGCGTTGATCTGCAGCTTCTCGCCAAGAACAACGAAATCCTCGGCACGGCGAAGACCGATGCGGATGGCCGCGCGGTGTTCACCGCCGGCCTGATGCGCGGCACGGCGGCCATGGTGCCGGCCGTGCTGGCCGCCCAGAACAACGGCCAGGACTATGTCTTCCTCGACATGGCACGTGCCGGCTTCGACCTGTCCGACCGCGGCGTCACGGGACGTCCGGCGCCGGGCGCGATCGACGTCCTGCCCTGGACCGAACGCGGCATCTACCGGCCCGGCGAGACCGTGCATGCCTCGGCGCTTGCCCGCAATATCGATGCGACGGCGATCGAGAACCTGCCGCTCACCTTCGTTTTCCTGCGCCCCGACGGTGTCGAGGATCGGCGCATGGTCAATAACGGTTCGCTCGGCGGTTACACGCTCGACCTGCCGCTGCTGGCCACTTCGATGCGCGGCACCTGGACGATGCAGATCTTCACCGATCCCAAGGGTTCGGCGATCGGCGAAAAGACCTTCCTCGTCGATGACTTCGTGCCGGATCGCATCGAATTCGACATGACCAGCGATGCCAAGGAAATCGCCGTCGGAGAGCCGGTGCCGGTCAATATCGATGGCCGTTATCTTTATGGGGCGCCGGCCGCCGGCCTCAATCTCGAAGGCGAGATCGCGCTGAAGACGACGCGCGAAAACCCGGCCTTCCCGGGTTATCAGTTCGGGCTCGTGGACGAAGAGGCGAGCGAAGCGGTGCGCATTCCGCTGGAGGGGCTCGAACCGCTCGACGACGACGGCAAGGTAACCTTCGATGCGACCGTTGCCGAAGCGCCTTCGACGACGCAGCTGGTGAATGCCGATATCGTGGTGCGCATGCAGGAGGCGGGCGGCCGCGCCATCGAGCGTTCGATCACCTTGCCGGTCAAGGCGGAAGGCGCCCGGATCGGCATCAAACCGGAGTTTTCCGGCGATCTCGGCGAGAATTCCGTCGGCAATTTCACCGTGATCATGGTGGATGAGGCCGGCAAGAAGCAGGCCGTGCAGAACCTGCCCTGGAAGCTGATCAAGATCGACCGTGATTACCAATGGTATCGCGAGGGTTCGTCCTGGCGGTTCGAGCCGGTGACCCGCACCAGCCAGGCGGCCAACGGCACGGTGAATGTCACGGCGGATGGCGGCAAGGTTTCCGTTCCGGTCAAGTGGGGCCGCTACCGGCTTGAGGTCGAAACCGCCGATATCGGCGGACCCACCTCCAGCGTCGAGTTCGATGCCGGCTGGTTCGTGACCGCGACCTCGACCGAAACCCCGGATGCGCTGGAAATCGCGCTCGACAAGCAGAGCTACAAGGTCGGCGAGACGGCCAAGCTCAAGGTTTCGTCGCGTTATGCCGGCGAGTTGATGATCACCTCGGGTTCCGAGAGCCTGATCGCGGTCAAGACCGCGAGCATCGGCGCCAGTGGCGGTGAGGTGGAGATCCCGGTCACCGCAGCCTGGGGTGCCGGTTCCTATGTCACCGCGACGCTCTATCGTCCCGGCCAGGCGCAGGAAAGCCGTATGCCGATGCGCGCCATCGGCGTCACCTGGCTGAAGGTCGATCCCGAAAGCCGCGATCTGCAGGTGTCTATCACCGCACCGGAGAAGACGCTGCCGCGCCAGCCGCTCAACATCTCGCTGCAGGTGGCCGGAGCGGGCGCCAATCAGGACGCCTATGTCACCGTCGCCGCGGTGGATGTCGGTATCCTCAATCTGACGCGTTACCAGCCACCGGCGCCGGACGACTGGTATTTCGGCCAGCGCCGCCTCGGGCTGGAAATCCGCGACATCTACGGCCGGCTGATCGATGGTTCGCTCGGGGCGACCGGGCGGCTGCGCACCGGCGGTGACGGCGGCAGCACGGCGCTGCAGAGCAGTCCGCCCAAGGAAAAACTGATCGCCTTCTTCTCCGGCCCGGTGAAGCTCGATGCACAGGGCAAGGCGAATGTCTCCTTCGACATTCCGCAGTTCAACGGCACGGCGCGGGTCATGGCGGTCGCCTGGTCGAAGACCGGCGTCGGGCATGGCGTCAAGGACGTGGTGATCCGCGATCCGGTCGTGGTCACTGCCAGCCTGCCGCGCTTCCTGGCGCCCGGTGACCAGACCAATCTGAGGCTCGACATCGCCAATACCGATGCGCCGGCCGGCGACTACCAGCTCGCCATCACCACCAACAAGCCGGTCGCCGTCGATCAGAAGGGGACCGGAAAGATCACGCTGGCAGCCGGCGGCAAGTCGGACGTCACACTTGCGCTTCGCGGCGTCGAGCCGGGCGACGGGTCGATCTCGATCCGCCTTTCGAATGGTTCCGGCATGTCGCTGGATCAGGTGCTCGATATTCCGGTGCGGCCGGCCGCCATGCCGATCACCCAGCAGCGGCTCGTCGAGCTGAAACCGGGCGCCAGCGTCACGGTCGATTCCAACCTGCTCGCCGACAGCATCCTGCCCGGTGCCTCGATCAGCGTGAATGTCAGCCGCTCGACCGCCTTCGATATCCCGGCGCTGCTGATGAGCCTCAGCCGGTATCCCTATGGCTGCGCCGAACAGACGACCAGCCGCGCCCTGCCGCTTCTCTACCTCAGCCAGATGGCGGTGCAGAACGGCCTTGCCGACGATACAGAGGTCAAGAAGCGGGTGCAGGATGCGATCTATCGCGTGCTGTCCTACCAGTCCTCGGCCGGCAGTTTCGGCCTTTGGGCCCCGGGCGGCGGCGATCTGTGGCTCGATTCCTACGTGAGCGACTTCCTCAGCCGTGCCCGCGAACAGGGTTACGACGTGCCCGAGCAGGCGCTCGTCCAGGCTCTCGACAGTCTGCAGAACTCGCTCGGCTTCACCAACAATGTCAAGGATCAGGGCAACGAGATCGCCTATGCGCTCTATGTGCTCGCCCGCAACCGCAAGGCCGCGATCAGCGACCTGCGCTATTACGCCGACACGATGCTGAACGATTTCCCGACGCCGCTCGCCAAGGCGCATATCGCCGCGGCGCTGGCGCTTTACGGTGATGCCCAGCGGTCAAAGAACATCTTTGCGGCTTCGCTGCAGATGTCGCAGGACGCGCAGATCCACCGGGTCAGCCTGTCACGTTCGGACTACGGCTCCTCGCTCCGCGACGGTGCCGCGGTTCTCGCTCTCGCCGCCGAAAGCCGGCCGGTGCCGCCGATCGTTCCGGCGCTCGCAACTATCGTCGCCAAGGAATGGGGGCAGAAGAAATATACCAGCACCCAGGAACAGACCTGGATGCTGCTGGCCGCCCGCGCGCTGCAGAACGGTGACGACGGTCTGCGCCTGCAGGTCAACGGCGCCGATCATCGCGGCACGCTGATGTCGCAGATGACCGGCGATGCGCTGATCGGCCATCCGCTGACCATCAAGAACAACAGCGCCGATCCGCTTTCCGCCTCGATCACCACGGTCGCGGCGCCTGCCCAGCCGCTGCCGGCCGGTGGTGACGGTTTCCAGATCGCCCGGACCTACTACTCGATGGACGGCGAGGAGGCCAATGTCAGCGAGGCGCAGCAGAACCAGCGTTATGTGGCGGTGATCAAGATCACCGAGAGCAACAGCTGGCCGTCGCGCATTGTCGTCACCGACCTTCTGCCGGCCGGGTTCGAGATCGACAATCCGAGCATCGTCAGCAGCGCCAGCCTTGCAAACTTCGACTGGATCGAGGACGTGCAGGCCGCCCATACCGAATTCCGCAACGACCGTTTCGTCGCGGCCTTCGACCGGAGCGCCGGCGATAACCGCGAGATCACGCTTGCCTATGTGGTCCGCGCCGTGACGCCCGGCGTCTACGATCATCCGGCTGCCCAGGTCGAGGACATGTACCGTCCGCAGTTCTCGGCCCGTACGGCAACCGGCAAGATGGAGGTGCTGGCCGCCCAGTAAGCGGCAGCTCGCCCAAATGAAGCTCAGGTGGAAACTTTCGATCGGTCTGGCTATCGGCCTCGTCGTCACGGCGGGGCTGATCGCCGGTCTCGAAGCGGCCGACAGGGCCTATCCGCCGCCGCTCGAAAAGGCGCGGGTGGTTTCTGCCGAGGTGCTGGATGCGGATGGTGAACTGTTGCGGGCGTTTGCGACGCCGCAGGGCCGCTGGCGGCTTCGCACGACAATCGAGAATGTCGATCCGCGGTTTCTGAAAATGCTGGTCGCCTACGAGGACCAGCGTTTCTACGAGCATGCGGGCATCGACCCCTGGGCACTCGGCCGGGCCGCGCTGCAGCTTGTCACCAATGGCCGCGTCGTTTCGGGCGCTTCGACGCTGTCGATGCAGGTGGCGCGGCTGATCGAGCCGCGCGAGAGCCGGTCGGTTGCGGCAAAGCTGCGCCACTCGTCCGCGCCATCCAGATCGAGCGGCGCCTGTCCAAGACGGAAATCCTCGAACTCTACCTGACGCATGCGCCCTATGGCGGCA
The DNA here is from genome assembly GCA_045291535.1 of Neorhizobium sp. EC2-8. Lineage (GTDB taxonomy): Bacteria > Pseudomonadota > Alphaproteobacteria > Rhizobiales > Rhizobiaceae > Neorhizobium. The sequence continues at coordinate 3,425,223 of CP147996.1, forward strand.
ATCTCGAGGGTGTGCGGGCCGCAAGCCTTGCCTATTTCGGCAAGGAGCCGCGGCGTCTGACCGTCGCCGAGGCCGCACTTCTCGTCGCCCTGCCGCAATCGCCGGAAGGCCGGCGGCCGGACCGGCATTTCACGGTTGCCCGGGCGGCGCGCGAGCGGGTGCTGATGCGCTCGGCCGTGGCCGCGGTTACCGGCGATGGCGAGGCGGAGCGGGCGGCGGGCGATGGCGTTCCCAGGCGCCGGCTGCAATTGCCGGCCTATGCGGCGCATCTCGCCGAAGCGGCGATCCACAAACAGCCGAAGGTCGAGCAGCACAAGACGACCTTGAAACGCAGCATCCAGCAGGGGCTGGAGCAGGTCGCGAGAGAGGCTTCAGTCAAGCTCGCTCCAAAAGTTTCCGTCGCCATGGTGATGGCTGACATCACCACCGGTGCGATCGTCGGCGAAGTTGGCTCCGCCGATTATTTCGATGCGAGCCGGTCGGGCTGGGTGGACATGACGCGGGTCAACCGCTCGCCGGGCTCGACGCTGAAGCCCTTCATCTATGGGCTGGCCTTCGAGCAGGGGCTGGTGTCCCAGGAGACGATCATCGAGGACCGCCCGGCGGATTTCTTCGGCTACCGGCCGAAAAATTTCGACATGACCTATCAGGGCGATGTCAGCGTCCGGCAGGCGCTGCAGCTGTCGCTCAACGTGCCCGCGGTGCGGTTGCTGGATGCGGTCGGCCCGTCGCGGCTGATGATCCGCTTTCGCCGCGCCGATGTACGGCCGGTCCTGCCGGCCAACGAGGCGCCGGGTCTGGCGATCGGGCTTGGCGGTGTCGGCATCACGCTGAAGGATCTGGTGCAGGCTTATGCGGCGCTCGCCAATCGCGGCATTCCGATGCGGATCGGCAACGGTATCGAGGACAGACCCGGTTTGATCGACGGCGAGCCGCTGCTTGAACCGCAGGCGGTGTGGAATGTCGCCGATATCCTGTCGGACGTCCTGCCGCCGCAGGGCAGCCGCCGGCTCGGCATCGCCTACAAGACCGGTACGAGCTACGGTTATCGCGATGCCTGGTCCGTCGGGTTCGACGGGCGTTATGTTCTGGGCGTCTGGGTCGGGCGGCCGGACAATGGCGCGGTGCCGGGGATCGCGGGTTATCAGACGGCGGCGCCGATCCTGTTCGAAGCCTTTTCGAAATCCGGCGTGCCGATCACGCCGCTGCCCTCGGCGCCGTCGGGCGCCGTCCGCATTGCGCAGGCCGAGCTGCCGATCAGCCAGCGGCGTTTCTCGATGACGGCAAGCGGGCTTATCTCCGCCTCGACGCGCGAGCCGGCGCCGCAGATCGTCTATCCGCCGGAAGGGGCAAGGGTCGATCTCGGGGCGCAATCGGGCGATATCTCGCCGCTGGTCCTGAAGCTGCAGGGCGGCCGTGCCCCTTCCGCTGGCTCGCCAACGGCAAGCCGCTCAGCGAACTGTCCCGTCGCCGCACCAATGAATGGACGCCGGACGGAGCCGGATATTCGACGCTGACGGTGATCGACGCCGCAGGGCGGGCCGCGAGTGTCAGGGTTTTCGTCGAGTGAGATCGGGATTCGGTGAAGCCGGCGGGATGATCCATTCGATCGGGCAGCTTCTGTTGTATCCCCAATCATCTTTGCACAGGACGCGTCCGGACCTGGAATCAAACACGTCACTTCCAATCTTCGGCCAAGACTCTGGAGCCCGCGCAGTCTCCTGCCGTGGCTTTTCAAAGATCGGAGAGCCCACACGAATGCGGAACCTCATAGTAAATAATAGTGTGGCTCCGCATTCGCGTGGCCTTCGGCGTTTTCTCGGGGCTTCCGGCCCCTACAGGTGATCATCTCGCCTCGCTGCGTGGCTTCGTTCGCGATCTCCTTTCGGGAAACCTTGTCACTTGCACGGCTCAACCGAACCCGGCCCGGCGGCCAGGGGAGGCTTGATAGGCGGCTTGATCCGAAGACATCGCCGCCATGGCTTTCACCTCTTCCACCATCTCCGCACGTTACGGTTCCGATGAAAGCGCCGGCTCCCGCCTGCCCGCGAACGTCTCGCGAAACACTCCGGCGACGGAAGCGGGGCAATTGTAGGCATGGGATGGGAGGCCGTGGATGATGACGTGGTTAAGTCATTGGAGATGCTGGGCGGAGGCGATGAATTGTCCACGGGGCAAAACCGAAGACAGCATGGAAAGGCGTGCCCCGCGATACCCCTCTGTCCTGCCGGACGTTCGGCACTGCGATCGATCGCTCCGGCTTCGCTGGATCGTGCCTCATCCCCTAGAGCGGGGCAATCAGATATGGGATACGAGGCGGTGCGTGGAGCCCCTCCCCTTGTGGGGAGGGGTTGGGGAGGGACTTCATTCCGCCGCAAGACCCTCCCGCCTGCCGGCCACCCTCCCCACAAGGGGAGGGTTAAGACTGCCGTGCCGCCATACATCCTCATATGCGATTGCCCTGCCCCTTGAGGGGAGATGCCCGGCAGGGTAGAGGGGGTATGACGGGCCACGGCCTCTCTCAAATCGCCTGACGGCCGCACTCGAAAATCGGCTTTTCGGAAAGCATGATGCGGTCGCTTCGAAGGAGGTTTAGGCCGCCGCTGCCGCCCTTTTCTTTTCGATGCGGGCGCGGATGGACTCGATGTCGGCCTTCGGCGTCGCCTTGAAAAGCGTGCGGGTATAGTCGTGCTTCGGGTCGGAGAACACCTCTTCGCGGCTGCCGTATTCCACCGCTTCGCCGAAATACATCACCATCACCTCGTCGGCGATGTAGCGCACCACCGACAGGTCGTGGCTGATGAAGACGTAGGTGAGGTTGAATTCGTCCTGCAGGTCGGCGAGCAGGTTCAGCACCTGGGCCTGGACCGAAAGGTCGAGGGCCGAGACCGGTTCGTCCAATACCAGCAGCTTCGGGTTCAGCATCAGCGCGCGGGCGATCGCGATGCGCTGGCGCTGGCCGCCGGAGAACATGTGGGGATAGCGGTTGTAGTGTTCCGGGCCGAGGCCGACCTTGGTCAGCATTTCGCTGGCGCGGTCGCGGCGTTCGGCAGCCGACATGGCGGTGTTGATCGCCAGCGGCTCGCCAAGCACGTCGCCGATCTTCTGGCGGGGATTGAGCGAACCATAGGGGTTCTGGAAGACGATCTGCACCTTCTGGCGCATGTCCTGGGTCAGGTGGCCGGGGCGGGTATCGACAATCTTGTTGTCGATCAGCAGGTCGCCGCCGGTCGGTTCGTCGATGAAGGTCAGCATGCGGGCAAGGGTGGACTTGCCGCAGCCGCTCTCGCCGACGATTGCCAGCGTCTTGCCGCGTTCCAGCTTGAAGGAGACGCCCTTCACCGCATGGATGATCTTCTTCGGCTTGAAGAGGCCGCCCGGCAGTTCGTAATCGCGCTTGATGTTGCGCACTTCGAGCATGGTGTTGTCGGTCATGGTCTCGCTCATGCGCTTACCCCAGGTGCGGGTTCCGGATTGCCGTCGAAGAAGGCGGAAACGGTGGTGAGGCGGTTGCCGGTGGCGTTTTCCGGCAGTGCCGCCAGCAGCGCCTTGGTGTAGTTGCTCTTCGGGTTTTCGAAGAGGAGAGCACGTCGGCCTCCTCCATCTTGCGGCCCTTGTACTGCACGACGACGCGGTCGGCGGTCTCGGCGACGACGCCCATGTCATGGGTGATCATGATCAGGCCCATGCCGTTCTTGGCCTGCAGCGCCATGATCAGGTCGAGGATCTGCTTCTGGATCGTCACGTCGAGCGCGGTGGTGGGCTCGTCGGCGATCAAGAGCTTCGGATTGCAGGCGATCGCGATGGCGATCATCACGCGCTGGCACTGGCCGCCGGACATCTGGTGCGGAAAGTGGTTCAGCCGTTCTTCCGGGTTGGGCAGGCCGACCTGGCTGAACAGTTCGATGGCGCGGGCGCGGCGGGCCTTGCTGTCGAGGCCGAGATGGATGCGCAGCACTTCCTCGATCTGGAAGCCGACCGTGAAACACGGGTTGAGGCTGGCGACCGGCTCCTGGAAGATCATCGCGATATCCTTGCCGATCAGCTTGCGGCGCTCGGCCGGGCTGATGTTCTGGATGTCGCGGCCTTCGAAGAGCATGCGGTCGGCGGTGATCTTGGCGGTCCAGGGGAGAAGTCCCATGACGGCGAGCATGGCGACGGACTTGCCGGAGCCGGATTCGCCGACGATGGCCAGAACCTCGGCCTTTTCGACCGAGACGGAGACGCCGTCGACGGCACGGAACCAGCCGGTCGCGGTTTCGAATTCGACGGTGAGATTGTCGATTTGCAAGAGCGCCATTCTCTAAGACCTCTTCAGTTTCGGGTCGAGCGCATCGCGCAGGCCGTCGCCCATCAGGTTGATGGCGAGAACGGTGACGAGAATGGCAACGCCGGGGAAGGTGACGACCCACCAGGCGCGCAGGATGAATTCACGCGCTTCGGCAAGCATCGTGCCCCATTCCGGTGCCGGCGGCTGAGCGCCCATGCCGAGGAAGCCGAGGGCGGCTGCATCGAGGATGGCGTTCGAGAAGGAGAGCGTCGCCTGGACGATCAGCGGCGCGGTGCAGTTCGGCAGGATGGTGCGGAACATCAGGCGCAGCGGACCGGCGCCGGCAAGCCTTGCGGCGGTCACGTAGTCGCGGGTCTTTTCGGCCATTACGGCGGCGCGGGTGAGGCGCACGAAATGCGGCTGCAGGGTGAGCGCGATGGCGATCATGCCGTTGGTGAGGCTTGGGCCCAGGATCGCGACGAGCACAAGCGCGAGCAGCAGCGACGGGAAGGCGAGGATGATATCCATCAGGCGCATGATGACGGTATCGACCCAGCCACGGTAATAACCGGCGATCAGGCCGACGATGATGCCGCCGGTGAGCGACAGCGTCGTCACGAAGACGCCGATGAACAGCGAATACTGCGCGCCATAGATCAGGCGTGACAGGATATCGCGGCCGACAGGATCGGTGCCGAGCAGATAGGACGGGTTGCCGCCCTCAGCCCAGGCCGGCGGAAGCAGCGCGAAATCGCGATACTGCTCGAACGGCGAATGCGGGGCGATGAACGACGCGAAGACCGCCACGATGACGAGGGCGACGAAAATGATGAGGCCCAGAACGGCGCCGCGATTTTCGGAAAAGTAGAACCAGAACTCGCGGAGCATCTGGCGGCGCATCGCGGCGCTGGAAACCGGTTCGGCGATCTTGGGAACAGTGGCATCGGCCATGGGATTTTCTCCTTCTTGGTGCCGGATCAGTGTCGGATTCTGGGGTTGATCAGGCCGTAGAGCAGATCAACGACGAGATTGACGAACATGATAATGGCCGCGATCAGGAGCAGGCCGCCCTGGATGACGGCGTAGTCGCGGCGGAAGACACTGTCGACCATCCACTTGCCAATGCCCGGCCAGGAGAAGATCGTCTCGGTCAGGATGGCGCCGGCGAGCATGACGCCGATCTGCAGGCCGATCGTGGTGATGACCGGGATCATGGCGTTGCGCAGCGCATGGATGCCGACGACGCGGAACGGGGAGAGGCCCTTGGCGCGGGCGGTGCGGACGTAATCTTCCGAGAGCACTTCCAGCATGGCGGAGCGCGTCTGGCGGGCGATGACGGCGAGCGGAATGGTCGCCAGCACGATTGAAGGGAGCGCCAGATGGCTGAGCGCCGAGGCGAAGGCGCCCTTCTGTCCCGACAGCAGCGAATCGATCAGCATGAAGCCGGTCACCGGCGGGAAGAAGAACATCAGCGAGATGCGGCCGGAAACCGGGAACCATTGCAGGGTGCCGGAAAAAGGATGATGAGCAGCAGGCCCCACCAGAAGATCGGCATCGAATAACCGACGAGCGCGATGCCCATCAGCCCCTGGTCGAAGATCGAGCCGCGCTTGATCGCGGCGATCACGCCGGCCGGAATGCCGAGTGCGATGGCGATGACGATGGCGCAGAAGGAAAGCTCCACGGTCGCCGGAAACAGCGCCCAGAACTGGTCGAGGATCGGCTTCTTGGACACGATCGACGATCCGAAATCGCCGGTCAGCACGCCGCCAAGGTAATCGAAATACTGGACGACCAGCGGCCGATCCATGCCGAGCTGGGCACTGATCTGGGCATGCCGCTCCGGCGACATGACGCGTTCGCCCGAGAGAAGCGCGACCGGATCACCCGGCAGAAGTCGGATAAATGAAAAGGCAATGATCGAGACCCCGATGAAAGTCGGGATCAACACGGCGATACGCCGCAAAAGGAAGCCAAACATTCGAAACCTTCAATGGTTTTTGGTTTGTGGCCGTTCGCAGCTTTGTCAAGCCATGAAGGCGGCAATCCTGGCGTCTGCGCCAAATTTTGTCCGTCTCATAAGAAAATGCCGCGGGAAACGCAACGCGTCCCGCGGCAAAATCGTCGTTTAGCAGCGATTACTGCGCGATATCGACTGCTTCGAAGGTGAAGTCGCCGAGCGGGCTCTGGGTAAAGCCGGTCACGCCCTTGCGCATCGGAACGACTGCGAGGGAGTGATCGATGGTTGCCCAGGGGGCGTCTTTCTTGAAGATCGCCTGAGCCTGTTCATAGAGCTTGGTGCGCTCGGCCTGGTCGGAAACGACCTTGGCCTTCTTCACCAGTTCGTCGAACTCCTTGTTGCACCACTGAGCGCGGTTGTTGCCGCCGACGGCATCGCAGCCGAGCAGGGTGTCAAGGAAGTTGTCCGGGTCGCCGTTGTCGCCGGTCCAGCCCATGATGGCGGCGCCATCGCGGTTCTTGTCCTTCGAACGCTGCAGGTATTCAGCCCATTCGAAAGAAACGATCTCGACCTTGACGCCGATCTTGGCGAAATCGTCCTGGATGATTTCGGCCGCGCGGCGGGCGTTCAGCATATAGGGACGCGAAACCGGCATCGCCCAGACCTTCATGGAGAGGTCCTTGACGCCTGCATCGGCGAGCATCTTCTTGGCTGCGTCGAGGTCGTAGGTGTCGTCCTGGGTGGCCTTGCTGTAGGACCACATGGTCGGCGGGATCGGGTTGACGGCGGGCGTCGCCATGCCCTGGAAGACGGCATCGACGATCGCCTTCTTGTTGATCGCCTTGTTCAGCGCCTTGCGGACTTCCAGCTTGTCGAACGGAGCCTTGGTCGTGTTGTAGGCGAGGTAGGCGACGTTCAAGCCTTCCTGTTCCAGAACCTGGAGGTTCGGATCAGCCTTCATGGCCTTCACGTCGGCTGCGTTCGGATAGGGCATCAGGTGGCATTCGCCGGCCTTGAGCTTCTGGTAACGAACGGCGGCGTCGGTGGTGATCGCGAAGACGAGGTCGTCGATCTTCGGAGCCGGGCCCCAGAAATCGGCGTTCTTCTTGTAGCGGATGACGGCGTCCTGCTGGTAGCCGACGAAGGTGAACGGACCGGTGCCGACCGGCATCTGGTTCAGCTGTTCCTTCTTGCCGGCCTTGTCGAGGCTGTCGGCATATTCCTTCGACATGATCGAGGCGAACGGCATGGCGACGTTGGCGAGGAACGGTGCTTCCGGACGGTTGAGCGTGACCTTGACGGTCAGGTCATCGACCTTCTCGATCGACTTGATCAGCTTCGGAAAGCCCATGCCATCGGCATATTCCCAGGTCGCGCCGGAAATGTACTTGTTCCAGGCGTTCTTTTCGTCGATCTGGCGGCCGAGCGAGAAGACGACGTCGTCGGCGTTCAGGTTGCGGGTCGGCTTGAAGAAGTCGGTCGTCTGGAACTTGACGTTCGGGCGCAGCTTGAAGGTGTAGACGGTGCCGTCAGCGGAAATGTCCCAGCTCTGGGCAAGCGCTGCTTCCGGCTGGGTCGTGCCCGGCTTGAACTCGAGCAGGCGGTTGTAGATCGGATGTGCCGAAGCGTCGAAGGTCGTGCCGGCGGTATAGATGCCGGGATCGAAGCCTTCCGGAGAACCTTCCGAGCAATATACGAAGGTCTTGGCGCTGGCGCCGCTTGCGAAGAAGGTTGCCGACAGCAGCGCTGCGGCAAGGGTGAGTTTGTATTTCATATGGATCTCCCGATGACCTGTGGCCGGCTTATCGCCGTGCCCGGTTGATGTCTTCAGTTGGAATGGTGCACTAGCGCGCCCAACGACTGGTATTCCTGTGTCCACCTCCTGGCCGGCGATATTTCGCTGCGGCCGGCCTTCAAAATGCGTTTCTCCTGGCGGGTCCGCGCCGGCCTTGCGGCCGCGCATCTCCCTATATGTTCTTCGATTCCGATCAACGGCCTCCCGCCGTATCGGATTTCACGCCCGCTTTGTTTTTTAGAAATTTTTCCACAAAATTGGCAAAATCCCGGTGCATTTTTATTGTTTTCGGCTCGTACCGTAGATTTGCCTGCGGGCCGTGGGGCGCGAGCATAGCGATTATCATCCCGTTGTCGAGATGCGAACATTCGCGCTCTGGTCACATTCTCATCCCTTCCGTCCGATCTCTCCGGAGCTCCGATTTCCGCTGCAATGCCGCATTGCCATCGGCTCAGAATGGGGTACGGTCCGGAACTTCCGAACAGCATAGACGTATCGAGGCAAGGTTTCATGACGACAGGCAATTCCAATCTCCCCTCGTTTGGGATTTCATCGACCGCAAAAAAGAGGTCTTCACGGAACTCGCGGACCGCGTTTGGGAGACGCCGGAAACCTGCTACATGGAGACGCTGTCGGCCGCCGCGCATCGCGAAATGCTGGAGGCGCAAGGTTTCAGGATCACCGGAAACGTCGCCGACATTCCGACCGCGTTGATCGGCGAGGCGGGCGAGGGCGGCCCGGTGATCGCCTTCCTCGGCGAATATGATGCGCTGGCAGGTCTCAGCCAGAAGGCAGGCCTCACCGAGCATGACCCGATGACCCCCGGCGCCAATGGCCATGGTTGCGGCCACAACCTTCTCGGCTCCGCATCGCTGCTGGCCGCGACCGCGCTCAAGGACTGGCTCGAAAAGACCGGCACGCCCGGTCGCGTGCGTTACTACGGCTGCCCGGCGGAAGAGGGTGGTGCTGCAAAGGCGTTCATGGTGCGCGCCGGCGCTTTCGAGGATGTCGATATCGCGATCAGCTGGCATCCGAGCAATTTCGCCGGCGTGCAGCGCGAAACCTCGCTTGCCAACTGCCGCATCGACTTCACGTTCACCGGCCGCGCGGCGCATGCGTCGGCGGTGCCGGAACTTGGCCGCAGCGCGCTCGATGCCGTCGAACTGATGAGCGTTGGTGTCAATTATATGCGCGAGCACATGCCATCCGAGAGCCGCATCCACTACGCGGTGCTGGATAGCGGCGGCATTTCGCCGAATGTGGTGCAGGCGCATGCCAAGGTGCGTTACGTCGTCCGCTCGGCAGACCTGCCGGGGCTTTTCACGCTGATCGAACGGGTCAGGAAGGTCGCCGAGGGCGCGGCGCTGATGACGGAGACCAAAGTCGAAAGCACGATCCTGGCCGGCGTTTCCAACCTCGTCGTCAACACGCCTTTGATGGACGTGATGCAGGACGTCTGGGACAGCATGGGGCCGCCGCCCTTCGATGCGGCCGACATCGCTTTCGCCGAAAAGATCCGCGCCACGCTGACGCCCGAAGACATCGCGGCGAGCTGGAACCAGGAACGCCTGGAGCAGCGCGACGTCCCGCTTGCCGATTTCATCCTGCCGCCGCACACCGAGAACCGGCAGATGGGCGGTTCGACCGATGTCGGCGATGTCAGCTGGGTTGTGCCGACCGTACAGGCCTATGGTGCGACGCTTGCCGTCGGCACCCAGCTTCATACCTGGCAGGTGGTGGCGCAGGGTAAGAGCCCGCTTGCCCACAAGGGCATGGTCTCCGCCGCCAAGGCGATGGCCGCGACCGGGCTTGCCGCCATGACAAGCGATCAGCTGCGCGAGGCGGCCTGGGCCGATCTCAAGAAGCGGCGCAAGGGCCAGGACTACAAGAGCCCCATCCCGGAAGGCGCCGAACCCCCGGTGGCGGCGATGACGCTGAAATGACCAAATAATCTGATCGACGCGTCAACTATTTTGAACGGTCGGCCTCTCTGAAACGGCGATTTGGGCTGTCCAATATCGCCGTTTCCGCCTATGGAATCCTAAACCGTTGCGTGTCTCACAGGAGGTCCGTCGTGACTATTCAGCCCAATTCCATCGAAGCCCGGGACAAGGCCTACCAGCTGCATTCCTATACCAATGCCCGCGCACTGGAGCGCGACGGATCGCTGGTGATCGACCGCGGCGAGGGCATCTATGTCTATGACGTCAACGGCAACAAATATATCGAAGGTATGGCCGGGCTCTGGAGCGTCGGCGTCGGTTTCGGCGAAAGCCGGCTTGTCGAAGCGGCCGCCAGGCAAATGGCGAAGCTCCCTATTACCATACCTTCACCCTCCGCAGTCACGGCCCGTCGATCGATCTTGCCGAGAAGCTGATCCAGATGGCTCCGGTGCCGATGTCGAAGGCCTATTTCACCAATTCCGGTTCCGAAGCCAATGACACCGCCATGAAGATGGTCTGGTATCGCTCGAACGCGCTCGGCAAGCCGGAAAAGAAGAAGATCATTTCGCGCATCAAGGGGTATCACGGCGTGACGATCGCCAGCGCCAGCCTGACCGGCCTGCCGAACAACCACCGATCGTTCGACCTGCCGCTTGCCGGCGTCTTCCACACGACTTGCCCGCATTATCGCGCCTTCAAGCAGGAAAACGAGACGGAGGCGGCTTTCGTCGAGCGTTGCGCCAAGGATCTCGAAGATCTGATCCTCAAGGAAGGGCCGGAAACGGTCGCCGCCTTCATCGGCGAGCCGGTCATGGGTGCGGGCGGGGTCATCGTGCCGCCGGCCGGTTATTGGGATGCGATCCAGAAGGTGCTGAAGAAATACGACATCCTGCTGATCGCCGACGAGGTGATCTGCGGTTTCGGGCGCACCGGCGAGATGTTCGGCACCACGACCTATTCCTTGCAGCCTGATATCATGACGCTGTCGAAGCAGATTTCGTCGTCCTACCAGCCGATCTCGGCGTTGTTGATCAACGAGAATGTCTACGGGCCGCTTGCCGACGAGTCGGCGAAGATCGGCACGTTCGGCCATGGCGTGACCGCGGCCGGCCATCCCGTTGCCGCTGCGGTTGCGCTCGAGAACATAGCGATCATCGAAGAGCGCGATCTCGTCGGCAATGTTCGGGCGCTGGCGCCGAAGTTCCAGAGCAGGCTGAAGGCGCTGGAAGGCCATCCGCTGGCGATCGAAGCCCGTGGCGTCGGCCTCATCGGCGCTCTCGAACTCAAGCCGCGCGATGGCTTTGCGGCCGGCCGCTCGGCCCCAAGCTGCTGGCGATCATGCTCGAAAAGGGCCTGATCTCGCGGGCGATCGGCGATTCTCTGGCGCTCTGCCCGCCGATGATCATCAACGAGCAACAGATCGACACGATCTTCGACACGTTCGAGGCGTCGCTCGAAGTCTTCGCGAAGCAGCTCGCTGCCTGATACCTCCCGGAGCCGGGCTAACCTATTGGCGCGGCTCCGATTGCGATTGCGCGAAGCGCGCCTATATTGCTCGCCATGCTGGATCTCATCGAACCCTATTGGCCGCATATCCTCTTCATTTTGTCGGTCCTGATGGGGGCTGCCGCTGCTATCCATGCGGCCATGACCAAGGAAGAAGTCCGCTCCGCTATCGGCTGGGTCGGCGTCATCGTTCTGTCGCCGATCATCGGCGCGCTGCTTTATCTTGTGGCGGGGGTAAACCGTATTCGTCGTTCGGTCATCAGCGACCGCCGTGCGCTGCTGCAGGGAGAAATCCGTGCGCATGTCGTTTCCTACGATGCGACCAACGACCTGGTCATCGAGGAATTCGGGCACCGCTTCCGGGCGATGAAGACGCTCGGCGACCGGGTGACGCGCCACCGGCTGACGACCGGCAATACGATCGTGGCGCTCGATACTGGTGACGAGGCCTATAGGGCGATGCTGGAGGCGATCGGCGAAGCGAAACGCAGCCTCATCCTCGAGACCTATATTTTCGACCGGGACCGGATCGGCATCCGGTTCGCGGATGCGCTGATTGCGGCGGTCAAGCGCGGCGTCGAGGTGCGCGTGCTGATCGATGCGGTCGGAGCGCGATATTCGGTACCGAGCGTGCTCGGCATGCTGAGAGACGGCGGGGTCACCGTCGATGTCTTCAACGGCAACGTGATCATGGGCCTGCGGCTGCCCTACGCGAACCTGCGCACCCACCGCAAGATCCTGGTCATCGACGGTCGGGTCGCCTTTACCGGCGGCATGAACATTCGCGAGGGTTTTTCGAGCGAGATCAGCGGCGATAAATGTTCGTTCGACACGCATTTCAAGGTGACCGGGCCGGTTGTCGCCGACCTGTTCGCGATTGCTGCAGCGGATTGGCGGTTTGCGGCCGACGAGGCGCTGGACGGCGAGGCCTGGGCGGTGCAGGCGCCGGAGACGGAGCCCGGTTCGCCAGTCGTCATGCGCGCCGTCTCATCCGGGCCAGACCGCAGCGTCGAGACGAACCACAAGATGCTGATGGGCGCGTTTTCTGTCGCACGTACCTCGATCCGCATCGTCTCGCCGTATTTCCTTCCGGACCGCGAACTGATCACCGCGCTCGTCACGGCTGCCCGGCGTGGGGTTGAGGTCGATATCGTCGTGCCGACCTCCAACAATCTGGTTCTGGTCGATCGGGCGATGACCGCGCAGTTCGACCAGATGCTGAAGAATTACTGCCGCATCTGGCGGGCGTCCGGCCCGTTCGACCATTCCAAGCTTCTGGTGATCGACGGGCGCTGGGCCTATGTGGGTTCATCGAACCTCGATCCAAGATCGCTCCGGCTCAATTTCGAGGTCGATCTCGAAGTTCTGGATTGCCCGTTCGCGGAAGCCTTGGAACGGCGGATAGATTTCGCTATTTCTTCCGCAACCGAAGTGACGCTCGATGGGTTGATGACAAGGCCCTTTGTCGTTCGTCTCATCGAACGCGTGCTTTGGCTGGGCTCGCCCTATCTCTAGTTTCTGGATAGACGGGTGCGTTGCCTTATAATTTTGATGATCGGCGAATAGCAAAAAGAACCATGCGGGAAAAACGCCCAAATCTTCCGAAAAGTATTCTGGCTTCGATCCGGGCTCGAAGGAACCGCGGTGCCGGAACGCATGAGGGGGTGAACGCGGGCAGGGCATGCTGATCGCCTCCTACAACGTGCACAAATGCGTGGGCATCGACGGCAAGTTCGATCCCGGCCGCACCAGCCACGTGATCCGTGAGATCGGCGCCGATGTGATCGCGCTGCAGGAGGCGGATTCCCGGTTCGGTGAGCGGCGTGGCCTCCTCGACCTTGCCTGGATGGAGCGCGAGACGGGGCTGTTTCCGGTGCCGGTCTCGGGTGTCGCAAGGGCACATGGCTGGCACGGCAACGTGGTCTTCTTCCGCGAAGGCTTGGTGCGGGATGTCCATCAGGTCAAGCTGCCGGGGCTCGAACCGCGCGGCGCCTTGATCACCGAACTGGAACTCAAGGACGGCAGCGCATTTCGCATCATCGCCGCGCATCTCGGCCTCCTCAACCGCTCGCGGCAGCAGCAGGCACGCATGATCCTCGACATCCTACGGTCGCGTGACGAGCAGCCGACCGTTTTGATGGGCGATCTCAACGAATGGCGGCTCGGGGACCGCTCCTCCTCAATACGCTCGCGACGGTGTTCGGTCTGCCGGCGGCTGTGCCGAGTTTCCCATCGCGACTGCCGGTGCTGGCGCTCGACCGCATCATGGCGAACCGGCCGGGGCTGATCGATGCGGTGGAAACCCATGACAGCCCGCTTGCCCGGCTCGCCTCCGATCATCTGCCGATCAAGGCTTTGGTGAAGCTCGGTTCCCTGCCGTTTTCCCAGGAAGCGGAAGCGAGCCTGAGCCCATCCTTGCGGGCCTTTACCGAAATGGAAACCGTCGATAGGTTTGCGGTTGCACCCGCCTCATCGTTTCCGAATGGATCCCCCGCATGACCGATATCGCCATGATCGAAGCCGCCCGCGCCCGTCTCGATGGCCATGTGCGCCGCACCCCGCTTCTGTCCTCGCCTTTCCTTGATGATATCGCCGGGCGGCGGGTCTTCGTGAAGCCGGAATGCCTGCAGCATACGGGTTCGTTCAAGTTTCGCGGCGCCTGGTCGGCAATCTCGGCCCTATCGCCCGAGGTCCGGAGCAAGGGCGTAATCGCGTTTTCGTCGGGCAACCATGCCCAGGGCGTGGCGCTGGCGGCGAGGATGCATGGCATCCCGAGCGTGATCATCATGCCGTCCGACGCGCCGCGCATCAAGATCGAGAATACCCGCGCCTACGGTGCCGAGGTCGTGCTCTACGATCGCCTCAACGAGGACCGCGACGCGATCGGCGCGCGGCTGTCTGAGGAGCGCGGCCTGACGCTGATCAAGCCGTTCGACGAACCGCTGGTCATTGCAGGCCAGGGCACGACCGGGCTCGAAATCGCCGAGCAGGCCAAAGAAGAGGGCATCGAGAAGGCCGACGTGCTGGTTCCGACCGGCGGCGGCGGTTTCATTTCCGGCGTGGCGCTGGCATTGAACGCCAAGGCGCCCGGATTTGTCGTGCACCCTTGCGAGCCACAGGGCTTCGACGATGTGACGCGTTCGCTGGCATCGGGAAAGATCGAGCGCAATGCCACCCAGGGCGGCTCGCTCTGCGATGCGATCGTGACGCCGCAACCCGGCAACATCACCTTCCCGATCATGTCGAAGCTCTGCGGCGCGGGTCTTGTGGTGACCGACGACGAAGCATTGCATGCGGTGGCGCTCGCTTTCAGCCGGCTGAAGATCGTCGTGGAACCGGGCGGCGCCGTGGCCCTGGCAGCGGCGCTCTTTCATGGCGAGACCCTGGGCGATACCGTGATCGCGGTCTGCTCGGGCGGCAATATCGATCCGGGCGTCTTCCGCATGGCACTGGACGGTTTTGGCGCTTGAGGCGGCCTGAAAGCCCGCAGGCATAATAAACTGTTAACTGCCCGGAAGCGTCATTAAGAAAAAGGATTTTCTACGGAACTGGCCCGTGCTTGGAACATTATCTCTATCGGCTTGGTAGAGATAAGATAGCATAGGACAACGCTCGAAAAGGGCGAACCATAACCCGGGAGACATCCATGCGTCACATCGAGCATCAGACACGGTCTTTCCCAGTCCGCGGTGCCGCGGGCAAATGGCAGTGGGCGGCAAATGCGGCCCTGGTGACGGCAGCTTTCATTTTCGTCGGCGCCGTGACGCTCGGGCTTTTCCCCTGAGGTTTTCAGGTTTCGCCTTTTCACATTCGGGCTTGGTCCTCCCAAGGCCGTAGACGCCTCCCGCGCTTCGTCGCCCGGGAGGTGTTTTCGTTTCGGGGCCTATTTCGCCGCAAGATAAGCTTCGGCAAGCTCCACCCAGAAGCTGGTTCCGATCGGCAGCGCATCGTCGTTGAAGTCGAAACGCGGATGGTGCAGCGGCGGGTCGTTATCTGTGCGCCGGGTGCCGAGCAGGAAATAAGTGCCCGGCCGCTCCGCCAGCATATAGGCGAAGTCCTCGGCGCCCATCGACGGGCGCGGCAAGTCCACGACCTTGTCCTCGCCGACGACACGACGGGCGAGATCGCGGACGAAATCCGTTTCCGTCTTGTGGTTGACGGTCGCCTCGTAACCGCGCCTGTAATCGAGCGTGACACTCATGCCGTAGCTGGCGGCCTGGCCCTCGGCGACCATGCGGATGCGGCGTTCCAGTTCGTCGCGGACGCCCGGATCGAAGGAGCGGATGGTGAGCAGCATTTCCGCCCGCTCGGGGATGACGTTGCTCGCCACGCCGGCATGGAAGGCACCGACGGTGATCACCATCTGATCGAGCGGATGAATGTTGCGCGATGCGATTGTCTGCAGCGCCATGATGATGCTCGCACCGCAGACAATCGGGTCCGATGTATCCTGCGGCTCGGCGCCATGGCCGCCGCGGCCATTGACGGTGATGCGGCATTCATCGACCGCCGCCATCATCGGGCCCTCCTTCACGCCGATCTGGCCGAAAGGCAGGCTGGGATCGTTGTGCAGGCCGAAGACGGCATCGCACGGGAAGCGCTCGAAGAGGCCGTCCTCGATCATCAGCCTGGCGCCGCCGAAATTCTCCTCCGCCGGCTGGAAGATCAGGTGGATGGTGCCGTCGAAATTTTTCCTCTGGGCAAGGATCTTGGCGGCGCCCAGCAGCATGGCCGTGTGGCCGTCATGGCCGCAGGCATGCATCAGACCCTTGTTCTTGCTCGCATATTCCGCACCGGTTTCCTCCTCGATCGGCAGCGCGTCCATATCGGCCCGGATGCCGATCGAGCGGCCGCCGGTGCCGTTCTTCAAAGTCGCGACCACACCGGTCTGGCCGAGGCCGCGGGTGACTTCGTATCCGAGGTCGGCAAGCTGTCTTGCGACGAAATCGGATGTGTTGAATTCCGAGAGGCCCAGTTCCGGATATTGATGAAGATAGCGGCGGTTGGCGACTACTTCGGCCATGTCGTTGGAAAATTGAATCGTCATCGCTCAAAACACCGAAAGTTCGATTGGATTGGTCGCGGGCAAGACGAGATCGGCCCCGCGTTCCGATGAATAACAGCGCGGCCTGCGGAAGGTAACCCTTGCCGATTAATTTCGCCGTCCGCAATGCCGCAAGACGCCCGATCAGGGCGGTTGGCCGGTTCAGAAATTCGTCGTATTTTCAATGGCCTGCTTCCGTTCAGGTTCCATTCAGGCTAGGCTCGTTAGAGCCGGAACACGTGTCAATCCGCAGGAAGTGAGCAATAGATTTCCGTTAGTCATTTGCAATATCCTGACTGCTCTCTATTTCCCATCCTCGCGGGTTTGCATCCGGCCGGTCACCATAATCCAAATGATGACTGGCGCTTCCGATGCAGGCCGAGTAAGGCGAGGCCGACAAACCCTTAGAGTTTTCACCAGAAGCCCGTATCCATGTCATTTCACACTACGCCGTCAGCTTCCTCGCGCGAAACCGAAGCCAAGCAGATCGATCATAACGACTCGATCCGCTCGACCTATTTCAACATCGATGCATTGAGGGAATGCGGGGAGAAACTCGGCAAGGAGGGCACGCCCAGCCTGCCGGGCTTGATGGAGTTCGAGTTCTTCAAGCGGCACCAGGAGAACGAGAAGGAGATCCTTCGGGTTTACCGGGCGACGGCAATCGACGTCGATGCGGGGGCGACGATCACGCCCGCCGCCGAATGGCTGCTGGACAATTACTACATCGTCGAAGAGGCGATCCAGGAAGTCCGTCGCGACTTCCCGAAAAAGTTCTTCCGCCAGCTGCCGACGATGATGGTCGGCGGCCAGGAAATACCGCGCACGCTGGTGCTTGCCTGGCTCTATGTCGCCCATACCCATAGCAGCCTGAACCGCGACGGCCTGGCCGCGATGGTCGAGGGTTTCCAGGTCAAGGAACCGCTCGAGATCGGCGAACTGTGGGCGCTGCCCTCGTTCATCCGTTTCGTGCTGATCGAGAACCTGCGCCGCATCGCGACCCGGGTCGATCGCTCGCGCAACATGCGCCGTCGCGCCAACGAGACGGCCGACGAGATCATCCGCCTCAACAACGAGGAAGCGAGCGCCGATGTCCTGAAGGGCATCGAGAACCTGACGAATGACAACACGTTCACCGCTCAGTTCCTCTATCGCCTCCGCAATGCCTCGCAGGCCTCGGGCTTTGCCGTCGCATGGCTTGAGCAGCGTCTCGAACAGGCCGGCACCGACGTCGAAGAAGTAATGCTCGCCGAGCAGAACCGCCTTTCGTCCGGCAACGTGACGATGGGCAACATCATCAAGAGCCTGCGCGAGATCGACGATACGGAATGGAGCGTCTGGTTCGAAGACGTTTCGCAGATCGACAAGATCTTCCGCCAGCGCACCGATTACGAAGCGCTCGATTTCGGCTCGCGCAATGCCTATCGCAACCGCATCGAGCAGATTGCCCGCCGCTCCCGCCGGAGCGAGGCCGAGGTTGCGGAAGCCGCCATCCAGCTCGCCGAAAAGGCGTCCGCCGAGGAAAATGCCGATCCGCGCGAGACCAATGTCGGCGCCTTCGTCGTCGGCCGCCGCCGCCGGGAGCTGGAAGCTGCCGTCGGCTACAATCTGCTGTTCGTCCAGAGGTTCGTCCGCCTCGTGCGTCGCCTCAACTGGTTTGCGATCGCCGGGCCGGTGATCCTCCTGACCGTGCTTGCCATGGCGGTTGCCGGCTGGTTCCTGGTGCAGGCGGATATTTCGCTGCCGGTCGTCTTCTGCTTCCTCTTGATGTTCGCGCTGCCGGCTTCCGAAGGCGCGACAGGCCTGTTCAATACGCTCGTCACCTATGTGGTGCGGCCGGCGCGGCTGGTTGGTTACGAATTCAAGGAAGGCATTCCGGAAGAGGCAAGGACCCTCGTCGCCGTGCCCTGCCTGATTACCGACCGCGACACGGTGGACGAACTCGTCCGCAATCTCGAAGTCCACTATCTCGCCAATCCGCACGGCGAGATCTATTTCTCCCTGCTCAGCGACTGGCGCGACAGCAAGTTCGAGGAAACCGATACCGATCTCGAAATCCTCGACTATGCGAAGCGCGAGATCGCAGCGCTCAACGCCAAGTATGACGAGGACGGCAAGGCGCGCTTCTACCTGCTGCACCGCCGCCGCCTCTTCAATCCGAGCGAAGGCGTATGGATGGGCTGGGAGCGCAAGCGCGGCAAGCTGCATGAGCTCAACATGCTGCTGCGCGGCGACCGCGACACCAGCTATCTGCCGGGCGCCAATATCGTCCCGCCGGACGTTCAATATGTCATGACGCTCGATGCCGATACGCGCCTGATGCGCGATGCGGTGACCAAGCTCGTCGGCAAGATGCACCACCCGATCAACCGGCCGGTGCTCGATCCGAAAACCAATCGCGTCATCCATGGCTATGGCCTGATGCAGCCGCGCGTGACGCCGTCGCTGACGACCGGCAAGGAAGCCTCGGTCTTCCAGCGCGTCTTCTCGGTCGGCCGCGGCCTCGACCCTTACGTCTTCACCGTTTCCGACGTCTATCAGGACCTGACCGGTGAAGGCAGCTTCACCGGCAAGGGCCTCTATCACGTCGATGCCTTCGAAGCTTCGCTGAAGGGCCGGATCGACGAGAACTCGGTCCTCTCCCACGACCTTCTCGAAGGTTCGTTCGCACGCTGCGCCCTCGTGACCGACGTCGAACTGGTCGAGGACTTCCCGGTCCGCTACGAGGTCGAAGTCTCGCGTCAGCATCGCTGGGCGCGTGGCGACTGGCAGCTCCTGCCTTACATCCTCGACCCGAAGCGGGGCGTGACGGCACTTGGCCGCTGGAAGATGATCGACAACCTGCGCCGGTCGCTGACCCCGATCGCCTGGTTCTTCGCGTCCGTGCTCGGATGGTACTTCATGGACCCGCTCGGCGCGCTGATCTGGCAGATCCTGCTGATCTTCTCGCTGTTCGTCGCCCCGACCCTCGGCCTGGTCACCGGCCTCCTGCCGGGTTCCACCGATATCGTTCCGGGCGCGCATTTCTATTCCGTCTGGTCGGACATGCGTTCCGCCAATGCGCAGGTCGCGCTCCGCGTCGTCTTCATCGCGGATTCCGCCTGCATCATGACCGATGCCATCGCCCGGTCCCTCTACCGCCTGTTCTTCAGCCGCAAGCTGATGCTCGAATGGCGCACCGCAGCCTCGATCCAGTCCAGCGCGCAAGGGAGCCCGCAGGATTATTACAAGACGATGTGGCATGCGCCGGCGATCGCCGTGCTCAGCATCATCCTGTCGGCGATGCCGGGCGACAACGCATTCCTGGTCGGCATTCCGTTTGCGGTGCTGTGGATCTTCTCGCCGCTCGTCGCCTGGTATGTCAGCCAGTCGGCGGAGACCGAAGACCGGCTGTTCGTGCCGGAACCCGTTTCCGTCGAACTACGCAAGATCGCCCGCCGCACCTGGCGGTATTTCGAGGCCTTCGTGACCGCGGAGCAGAACTACCTGCCGCCGGACAATTTCCAGGAGCGGCCGAACCCGGTCATCGCCAAGCGCACATCCCCCACCAATATCGGCGTCTATCTGTTATCGACGATCTCGGCGCGGCATTTCGGCTGGATCAGCTTCACCGACACGATCGAGCGCATCGAACAGACGATTTCGACGGTTGAAAGAGCCGAGAAATTCCGCGGCCACATGTACAACTGGTATCACACCGACACGATGAAGCCGCTGATGCCGCGCTACGTCTCGTCGGTCGATAGCGGCAACTTTGCCGGCCACCTGATCGCCATTTCGTCGGCGCTGCGTATCTGGGCCGAAGCTCCTTCCGCGCACCTTCAGGGCAATCTCGACGGCCTTGGCGACGTCTCCGGCATCCTGGCCGAAACGCTGAAGGCGCTGCCGGACGATCGCAAGACCGTGCGTCCGCTGCGCCATCGTCTCGAAGAGCGTATCGTCGGCTTCGGCAACGCGCTTGCCGCGGTCAAGCGGGAGCACGAGTTCGCGTCGATCCGGATCATCAACCTCTCCGTGCTTGCGCGCGACATCCAGAAACTGGCGATCAACCTCGACCAGGAAGTTCGCTCTGCGCAGAGCGAGGAAGTTACCCGCTGGTCGGCTTCTCTCGTCGCCGCCTGCGAGGCTCATATCGCCGATAGTGTCTTCGACAACGGCAATATCGAGTCCCTGCGCGAGCGGCTCGCCGTATTGCGCGACCGAACCCGCAACCTCGCCTTTTCGATGGATTTCAGCTTCCTGTTCCGCAAGGACCGTCGTCTTCTGTCGATCGGTTATCGCGTCGAAAGCAATGAGATCGACGAGGCCTGCTACGACCTGCTCGCATCCGAAGCGCGTCTGACCAGCCTGTTCGGGATCGCCAAGGGCGATCTGCCGACCGAACACTGGTACAAGCTCGGCCGCCAGGTCGTGCCGATCGGGGCGCGGGGCGCCCTGGTTTCCTGGTCCGGCTCGATGTTCGAATACCTGATGCCGCCGCTCGTCATGCAGGAGCGCCAGGGCGGCATCCTCAACCAGACCAACAATCTGATCGTCAAGGAACAGATGAACCATGGCCGCCGCCTCGGCACGCCGTGGGGCATTTCGGAAGCGGCATTCAACGCTCTCGACCATCAGATGAACTATCAATATTCGAACTTCGGCGTGCCGACGCTCGGTCTCAAGCGCGGTCTCGGCCAGAACGCCGTCATCGCTCCCTATGCATCGATCCTGGCCAGCCAGTACGACCCGGTCGCCGCGCTGGAAAACCTGAGCGAGCTGCGCTCGCTCGGCGCGCTCGGCATGTTCGGCTTCCATGATGCGGTCGATTTCACGCCGACCCGCGTGCCGGAAGGCAAACGCTGCGCGGTGGTGTTCAACTACTATGCCCACCATCACGGCATGTCGATCGCCGCGGTCGCCAACGTCGTCATGAACGGCCTGCTGCGCGAGCTCTTCCACTCCGACCCGATCATCGAGGCCGCCGAACTGCTGCTGCAGGAAAAGGCGCCGCGCGATATTCCGGTGATGAGCGCCAAGCACGAGGAAACCCCGGCAAGGGCCAGGGCGAACTGCTGCGGCCGGAAATCCGCACCATCAACAATCCGGCCACCAAGGATCGCGAGCTGGTTCTGCTTTCCAATGGCCATTATTCGGTCATGCTGACTGCGACCGGCACGGGTTATTCCCGCTGGAACGGCCTGTCGGTGGCCCGCTGGAAGCCCGACCCGACGGAAGACCGCTGGGGCCAGTTCCTGTTCCTGCGCGACACCACGACCGGCGAATGGTGGTCCGCCACCGCCGAACCGCGCCGTATCGAGGGCGAAAAGACCAAGGCGATCTTCTCCGACGAACGGGCGGAATTCCACAAGACCATCGGCGACCTCACGAGCACGGTGGAATGCATCGTCGCGACCGAGCACGATGCGGAAGGCCGTCGCCTGACGCTTCTCAACATGGGTACCGAGGACCGCTTCATCGAAGTGACCTCCTATATGGAACCCGTGCTGACCAACGAGGACGATGACAACGCCCATCCGGTCTTCCAGCGGATGTTCGTCCGCACGGAAATCGGCCGCCGCGGCGACGTCATCCGCGCATGGCGCAACAAGCGCGCGCCGAACGAGCCGGACATGGTCATCGCCCATCTGGCGGCCGACAATGCCGGTTCGGCTCGCCCGACCGAATTCGAGACCGACCGCCGCAAGTTCCTCGGCCGGGGCCGCACGCTTGCGGAAGCCGCCGCCTTCGATCCCGGCGCGACCCTGTCCGGCACCGACGGCTTCACGCTCGATCCGATCCTGTCGCTGCGCCGCGTCGTGCGCGTGCCGGCCGGCAAGAAGGTGAGCGTGATCTTCTGGACGATCGCAGCGCCCCGGCGCGAAGAACTCGACCAGGCGATCGAACGTTATCGTCATCCGGACGCATTCCAGACCGAGCTCACCCAGGCCTGGACGCGCACCCAGGTGCAGATGCGCCATCTCGGCGTCTCTTCGCAGGATGCGGCGGCGTTCCAGCACCTGGCGCGCTATCTCATCTATCCCGACATGCAGCTGCGCGCCGACCAG
Source organism: Neorhizobium sp. EC2-8 (assembly GCA_045291535.1). GTDB lineage: Bacteria > Pseudomonadota > Alphaproteobacteria > Rhizobiales > Rhizobiaceae > Neorhizobium. Next base: position 3,447,788 of record CP147996.1, read on the forward strand.
GCGACCATCCATGCGGGCATGCAGCAGCAGTCGGCGCTCTGGCCCTCGTCGGTTTCCGGCGATTTCCCGATCTTCACGCTGCGCATCAACGACGACAACGACATGCCGGTCGCCAAGGAGGCGATGAGCGCCCAGGAATATCTGCGCTCGCGCGGCGTCATCACCGACCTCGTCATCTTCAACGAGCGGGCGGCTTCCTATGCGCAGGAAATGCAGCAGGCGCTGGAACATCTCTCCGAGAGCTCCCGCCGCCTCAGCCAGCAGGAAGGCCAGCGCCAGCATGTCTTCTCGCTGCGTCGCGACATCATGGACGATGCGGGTTCGGAAGGCCTGATCGCCGCGTCCCGCGTGGTTCTGCATGCCCGCAACGGCAAGATCAGCGACCAGGCTCAACCGTACGGCGACGATCTTTGCGCCGCCGAAGGATCAGGAGATCGAGGTCGATCGTCGTCCGCTGCTGAACGGAGAGATCTTCCAGGCTCCGGCTCCGATCGAGGCACCGGTGGATCTCGATTTCTGGAACGGCTTTGGCGGTTTCACCAAGGACGGCAGCGAATACGTCGTGCGCCTGCATGGCGGCCAGTCGACGCCGCAGCCGTGGATCAACATCATCTCCAACGACAAGTTCGGCTTCCACATCGCGGCAGAAGGTTCAGGCTTCACCTGGGCCAAGAACTCCCGCGACTACCAGCTGACCGCCTGGACCAACGACATGGTCATCAACCGGCCCGGCGAGGCGTTCTACGTCGCCGATCGGGATAGCGGCGCGGTCATGACGCCGTTCGCGGTCCTGTCGCGCAAGCCGGAGGTCAAGTTCGAAACCCGGCACGGCCTTGGTTACTCGGTCTTCTCGAGCGAGGAAGACGGCCTGAAGATCAGGCTGACCCAGACGGTCGACCGGACGCGGGCAGCAAAGCTCTCGTCCATCCTCCTCCACAACGGTGGTTCGGAAACCCGCAAGCTGCGCATCTACGGTTATGTGGAATGGCTGCTCGGCGCCAATCCGTCCCGGTCCATCCCGTTCATTCTCTCCAGCCGCGACGAGGAAACGGGCGCACTCTTTGCCACCAACTCCTACAGCGTCGATTACCGCCGCGTTGCGTTCATGGGCATGAAGGAGACGCCGGTCGGCTTCACGGCCAGCCGCCGCGAATTCATCGGCCGTTTCGGTTCGGTCCAGATGCCGGCGGCGGTGATGTCCACCTCGGCGCTCAGCAACGCGCTCGATCTCGACGGCGATCCCTGCGCGGCACTCGCCTATGACGTCGAGCTTGCGCCGGGCGAGGAGAGGACGGTTACCTTCTATCTCGGCGATGCCGATACGAAGGAAGAGGCCCAGGCGCTGGTTGCTCAGTTGCGCGGCGAGGAGTTCGCTCCGATCCTCCAGGCGAATCGCGATTTCTGGACCGGTTTCACCGGCCACCTGAAGATCTCGACGCCGGACAAGTCGCTCGACAACATGGTCAACCACTGGCTGCCCTATCAGGCGCTCGGCTGCCGCATCATGGCCCGCACCGCCTTCTACCAGGCGTCCGGCGCCTTCGGCTTCCGTGACCAGCTGCAGGATACCTTGGCCTTCCTGGTGCACGAGCCGTCGCTGGCCCGCCGCCAGATCGTCAATGCGGCCTCGCGGCAGTTCAAGGAAGGCGACGTTCTGCATTGGTGGCTGCCCGGCTCGGGCGCCGGTGTCCGGACGATGATCTCCGACGACGTCGTCTGGCTCGCCTACGGCGTCCACCAGTATGTCTCGGTGACCGGCGATCAATCGCTGCTCGACGAGGAACTGGCGTTCATCGACGGCCCGGTGCTCGAAAAGAGCAAGCACGATGCCTTCATCCAGCCGACGATCTCGACCGAAACCGCGACCCTCTACGAGCATGCGGCAAGGGCGCTGGACCTGGCGATCACCCGGACCGGCGACAAGGGCCTGCCGCTCATCCTCGGCGGCGACTGGAATGACGGCATGAACCGCGTCGGCGTCGGCGGCCGCGGCATGAGCGTCTGGCTCGGCTGGTTCCTGGCCGCGGCCCTTCGCAACTTCCTTCCCTATGCGGAAGCCCGCAAGGACAGGAAGCGCGTCCAGCGCTGGACCGACCATATCGAAACGCTCAAGCAGGCGCTCGAAAAGTCCGGTTGGGACGGCACCTATTACCGCCGTGGCTATTTCGACGATGGTTCCGCGCTCGGTTCGAGCACCAGCGACGAATGCCGTATCGACTCGCTCGCCCAGTCCTGGAGCGTGCTCTCGGGCGTCGGCGATCCGCAACGTGCCGCCCAGTCGATGGACGCGGTGCTCGAAAAGCTCGTCGACAAGCAAGCGGGCATCATTCGTCTCTTCACGCCGCCCTTCCAGGATACCCGCAAGGATCCGGGCTATATCAAGGCCTATCCGCCGGGCGTCCGTGAAAACGGCGGCCAGTATACCCACGCGGCGATCTGGGTCGTGCTGGCGCTCGCAGCGCTGAAGAGGGGCGACGATGCCTGGAACTGCTTCCAGATGCTGAACCCGATCAATCACGCGCTCGATCGTGACGCGGCCGAGACCTATCGCGTCGAACCCTATGTGGTCGCGGCCGATGTCTATGGTCACGGTTCCTATACCGGCCGCGGCGGCTGGAGCTGGTACACCGGTTCGGCGGGCTGGCTCTATCGGGCGGCCACCGAGGGCATCCTCGGCATCCGTCGCCAGGGCGACCGGCTGTTCGTCAATCCGGCGCTGCCGAGCGACTGGAATGGCTTTACCGCCGAGCTGACCATCGAGGACACGGTGCACAAGATCGCCGTCGAGGGCGACAAGGTGACGATCGACGGTCAGGCGGTCAATGAAACGGAAGGCTTCCTGCTCGCCGGAGCAGCCGCGAAGCTCCTGCCGGAACCGGCCAATAGCTGAGTTCCCGGCTTACCGGCCGACAGACAAAGAAAAACCCGCCGCCATGCAGATGGCGGCGGGTTTTTGTAATTGAAAGTCGTGACCGATCAGGCGGGCTGCGCCACCGACCCGGCATGATCCGCCGCTTCGTCGTCGGTGAGGATGCCGCTTGCCTTCAGCAGCGAGGCGAAGCGTCCGCCGCTCTCGCTGAGTTCGTCATAGCTGCCCATCTCGGCGACGCGCCCGTTCTCGAGGAAGATCACCTTGTTCGCATCGCGAACGGTCGAGAGCCGGTGGGCAATGATGAAGGTGGTGCGATTTTCGCGAAGGCGGTCTATCGCCCCCTTCACGCGTGCCTCGGTCTCGACGTCCAGCGCACTGGTCGCTTCGTCGAGGACTAGGATCGGTGCGTTCTTGAGGATGGCGCGGGCAATGGCGATACGCTGGCGCTCGCCGCCGGACAGGCGGTTGCCGCGTTCGCCGACAGGCGTTTCGTAGCCGTTCAACCGGGTCTCGATGAATTCGGCGGCGGCAGCGGCTTCAGCCGCCTCGGCGATATCTTCCTCGCTCGCGCCTTCGCGGCCGAGGCGGATGTTCTCGCTGATCGACCGGTTCAGGAGGCCGGCATCCTGGAAGACGGTGGCGATGGAATGGCGCAGTGATTTCCGTGTCACCTTGCCGATATCGACGCCATCGATCAGGATCTTGCCTTGCTGGGGATCGTAGACGCGCTGCAGGAGGTTGATGAGCGTGGTCTTGCCGGCGCCGGTCGGACCGACGATGGCGACCGTCTCTCCCGCCTTTGCGGTGAAGGAGACGTTGTGGACACCCTGGCTCGTATTGGCGAAGCCGAAGGAGACATCGCGGAACTCCACCTCGCCGCGAACCTCGCCGAGATCGGTGGCATCGGCCGGCTCGGCGCGTTCCTCGACGGAATCCTCAAGCGCGAAGAAATCTTCGAGCTTGGAGCGGGCTTCGAAGATCTGGGTCGCGAACTGGCGCAGCAGATCGAGACGGCCGATCAGCAGGTTGGCGAAGCCGATGAAGGCCACGACATCGCCGACCCGGATTTCGCCCCGCTGCACCAGCATCGTGCCGATGACGAGGATGACGCCCATGGAAACGGTCGATGCGGTGCGGTTGAGCGCGCCCGCCAGAGCCCACCAATCGAGCACCGGATACTGGGCGGCAAGCAGGTCCTTGGTATAGTCCTTGAGCGCCAGGGTCTCGGCCTCGATGCGATTGTAGCTGTGCAGCACCGATACGTTGCTGATCGAATCGCTCACATGCGAGAAGACCGTGTGGTAATGGTTCTCGACCGAGGCCTGCCCCTCCTTGGTCCGGTTCATCACCGTCACGCCGATGATCCAATAAAGGATGCTCAGCACCAGCAGAACGAGGCTGAGCCGCCAGTCCATGGAAATCGCGGTGGGGATCAGCAGCAGGAGCGCCACTGCGGTGGCGAGATGGGTGCGCATGAATTCGAGCCACAGGCCGAACAGGCTCTCCGCCGCGCGCAGCAGGGTGTGCAGCGCATTGGAGGTGCCGCGGGTGTGGTGCCAGGCAAGCGGCATGGAGATGATGCGCCCGAAAGCCTCGGTCAGCAGCGATGCACGCCGGCCATGGGCGAGCCTGTCCGCCTCGCGGGAAACAAGCACATAGGCGACTGTGTTAAAGACGCCGAAACCGGCCCACAATATCAGGACCGGAGTAACGGTGGTGCCGGACGAAATGGCATCGATGATCCGGCCGAAGAGGATCGGCTCGGCAATGGTGATGACGGCAAGCACGATATTGGCGATGACGACGGCGGTGACACGCCATTTGTTTTTCGCCAGATATTGAAGGGCTCGTGCGTAAACCTGGAACAGCGTCAACTGCGCAACCTTTTTCATGTGGAGCCGCCATGGCGGCGGCATCGGTAATTTAATGATCGGAAACGGCAATTCCGCGACGGACGCCGGAGATAATACTCTTCTGCCAGAAATGTTTTATCAAGGGCAAGGCTTCGCGCATTCGGTGTCTTGGATCCGTTCACGGCTTCTCGCCCAACGGCGTCAAGGGCTAGATTTCGCGGTATACCTTCAATGAATGATAACTATGCTAATCGATTGTGAATTAGGGAAGTTACTGAAATTTAACGTAAAGAGAAAAAGCGCCCGGAAAGAGCGCGCGGGGAGCATGTCGTGAACATTCAGCTGGTCGTGCAACTCTTGATACTCGTAGGGGAAGTCAAGACCGAGGCGGAACTGACGGCGCAGCTCGAATCCTTGCTGAAGGCCTATGGTTTTGAATATTACGGACTGGCGATCCAGCCCCGTTCCCTGCAGGATCAGGCCGGGCTTGTCCTGGCCTCCCGCTGGCCGGAAGGCTGGCAGGAAATCTATATCACCCGTAAATATCAGCTGGTTGATCCGACCGTCCGCATGCTGAGCATCGCGCAAAGACCGTTCCGCTGGCGCGATGGGGTCCTCCGTCTCCGCAACGATCCGCATCGGCAGCGCATGCAGCGGATGATGCAGGAGGGGACACGCTACGGCCTTCAGGACGGCTACATGTTTCCGGTCCATGGCCGCAACGGCCTGCTCGGCAACATGAGCCTCGGCGGCCGGCCGGTCGATCTCTCGCCTGCCGAAATGGCGCTCTTCGATGTCGCCGCCAAAAAAATGTTCTGGCGTTTTCTCGACCTGCGCGGTCAGGCGGAAGAACTGGAGGCCGTCGCAAAGGTGGACACCCAGCTTACCCGTCGAGAGATGGAAGTCATCGTGCTGCTTGCCGACGGCATGACTTCCAACGAGATCGCAAAGTCGCTCGATATTTCCAGCCATACGGTCGATTGGTACATCAACGGGCTCCAGGAGAAGCTGCGCGCCAAGAACCGCCAGCATGTGGTCGCTTCAGCTTTTCGCCTCGGTCTTGTCACCTAAAGCAATTCCCGTCAAAATGCGCGACGGTTACGTCGGCAATTGCGGTAAAAGCAAAGACGGACGGCCCGGTTTCGTCACGACATAAATTTGTCATCCGGCCTTCCCGGCAAATTGCGCTTGCGTAATTAAGACGATATTGCTTTCCTTGCAGTGCAGCATTTTTCTCGATGGCGCGTGGGGAGATCCGTCTTGTCGATTTCGAAGATACTGGTTGCCAACCGTTCAGAAATCGCGATCCGGGTATTCCGGGCCGCCAATGAGCTTGGCATAAAGACTGTTGCGATCTGGGCGGAGGAGGACAAACTCTCGCTGCATCGCTTCAAGGCGGACGAGAGTTATCAGGTCGGTCGCGGCCCGCATCTTTCCAAGGACATGGGGCCGATAGAAAGCTATCTATCCATTCCCGAAGTCATCCGCGTCGCCAAGCTTTCCGGCGCCGACGCCATCCATCCGGGATACGGCCTTCTGTCGGAAAGCCCGGAATTCGTCGAGGCCTGCAACGATGCAGGTATCATCTTCATCGGCCCGCGGCCGGATACGATGCGCCAGCTCGGCAACAAGGTCGCGGCCCGTAACCTTGCCATTTCAGTTGGTGTGCCGGTGGTGCCGGCGACCGAACCGCTGCCGGACGATATGGCCGAAGTCGCCAGGATGGCAGAAGAGATCGGTTATCCGGTGATGCTGAAGGCGTCATGGGGCGGCGGCGGGCGCGGCATGCGCGCCATTCGCGATCCGAAAGACCTCGCCAAGGAAGTGACCGAAGCCAAGCGCGAGGCGATGGCGGCCTTCGGCAAGGACGAGGTCTATCTCGAAAAGCTGGTCGAGCGGGCTCGTCACGTCGAAAGCCAGATCCTCGGCGATACCCACGGCAATGTCGTGCATCTCTTCGAACGCGACTGTTCAATCCAGCGCCGCAACCAGAAAGTCGTGGAACGTGCCCCGGCTCCCTATCTGTCGGAAGCCCAGCGGCAGGAATTGGCCGCCTATTCGCTGAAGATCGCCGCGGCCACCAACTATGTCGGCGCCGGCACGGTCGAATACCTGATGGATGCCGATAGCGGCAAATTCTACTTCATCGAGGTCAATCCGCGCATCCAGGTCGAGCATACGGTGACCGAGGTCGTCACCGGCATCGATATCGTCAAGGCGCAGATCCATATCCTCGAGGGTTTTGCGATCGGCACGCCTGAATCCGGTGTGCCGGCTCAGGCTGATATCCGCCTCCACGGCCATGCGCTGCAATGCCGTATCACCACCGAAGATCCGGAGCACAACTTCATCCCGGATTACGGCCGCATCACCGCCTACCGTTCGGCGGCCGGTTTCGGCATCCGTCTCGACGGCGGCACGGCCTATTCCGGCGCCGTCATCACCCGTTATTACGACCCGCTGCTGGTCAAGGTAACGGCTGCCGGCTCGACGCCGCAGGAAGCCATCAGCCGCATGGACCGGGCGCTGCGGGAATTCCGCATCCGCGGCGTGGCGACCAACCTGACCTTCCTCGAAGCGATCATCGGCCACCCGAAATTCCGCGACAACACCTATACGACGCGGTTTATCGATACGACCCCGGAACTGTTCGAGCAGGTGAAGCGTGCCGACCGCGCCACCAAGCTGCTCACCTACCTGGCCGACGTGACCGTCAACGGCCATCCGGAAACCAAGGGCCGTCCGGCGCCGGCCGCGCACGCCGCCAAGCCTGTCCTGCCCTATATCAATGGCCCGATCCCGGACGGCACCAAGCAGCTTCTCGACACGCTCGGCCCGAAAAATTCGGCGAATGGATGCGCAACGAAAAGCGCGTGCTGATCACCGACACGACGATGCGCGACGGCCATCAGTCGCTGCTCGCCACCCGCATGCGCACCTATGACATCGCGCGCGTCGCCGGCGTTTATGCGCGGGCGCTGCCGAACCTGTTCTCGCTGGAATGCTGGGGCGGCGCGACGTTCGACGTTTCCATGCGCTTCCTGACGGAAGATCCGTGGGAGCGGCTGGCGATGATCCGCGAGGATGCGCCGAACCTCCTCCTGCAGATGCTGCTGCGCGGCGCCAACGGCGTCGGCTACAAGAACTATCCCGACAATGTCGTGAAGTACTTTGTCCGCCAGGCGGCCCAAGGTTCGACCAAGGGGGCGGCATCGATCTCTTCCGTGTCTTCGACTGCCTCAACTGGGTCGAGAACATGCGCGTTTCGATGGACGCGATCAATGAGGAGAACAAGCTCTGCGAGGCGGCGATCTGCTATACCGGCGATCTCACCAATTCGGCGCGGCCGAAATACGATCTCAAATATTACGTCTCTCTCGCCGAGGAGCCTGGAGAAGGCCGGTGCGCATATCATCGCGCTGAAAGACATGGCCGGTCTCCTGAAGCCCGCTGCCGCGCGAGTATTGTTCAAGGCGTTGCGTGAAGCGACCAGCCTGCCGATCCACTTCCACACCCATGACACGTCCGGCATCTCGGCCGCAACGGTGCTTGCCGCGGTTGACGCCGGTGTCGATGCCGTCGATGCGGCAATGGATGCTCTTTCCGGCAATACGTCGCAGCCTTGCCTCGGCTCGATCGTCGAGGCGCTGGCGGGATCGGAGCGCGATCCGGGCCTCGATCCGGAATGGATCCGCCGCATCTCGTTTTATTGGGAAGCGGTGCGTGGCCAGTACGCCGCGTTCGAAAGCGACCTCAAGGGGCCGGCTTCGGAAGTCTATCTGCACGAAATGCCGGGCGGCCAGTTCACCAACCTCAAGGAACAGGCCCGCTCGCTCGGTCTCGAGACCCGCTGGCACAAGGTCGCCCAGACCTATGCCGACGTGAACCAGATGTTCGGCGATATCGTCAAGGTGACGCCGTCCTCCAAGGTGGTCGGCGACATGGCGCTGATGATGGTCTCCCAGGACCTGACGGTCGCCGATGTCGAGAACCCGGCCAAGGACATCGCGTTTCCGGATTCAGTCGTATCGATGCTGAAGGGCGATCTCGGCCAGCCCCCGGCGGATGGCCTGAAGCGCTGCAGAAAAAGGCGCTGAAGGGCGAGGCACCCTATACGGCCGTGCCCGGCTCGCTTTTGCCCCCAGCCGATCTCGCTGCGGAGCGCAAAGTCATCGAGGACAAGCTGGAGCGAAAGGTCGATGACTTCGAGTTTGCCTCGTACCTGATGTATCCCAAGGTGTTCACCGATTTCGCGCTGGCGTCCGACACTTATGGGCCGGTCTCGGTGTTGCCGACGCATGCCTATTTCTACGGGCTCGGCGATGGCGAGGAGATGTTCGCCGACATCGAGCGCGGCAAGACGCTGGTCGTCGTCAACCAGGCGATGAGCGGCACGGATGCCCAGGGCATGGTCACGGTGTTCTTTGAATTGAACGGCCAGCCGCGCCGCATCAAGGTGCCGGACCGGGCGCATGGCGCTTCGGGTTCGGCCGTGCGGCGCAAAGCTGATATGGGCAATGCCGCCCATCTGGGCGCGCCGATGCCGGGCGTCATCAGCCGCGTCTTCGCGACAGCGGGCCAGGCCGTGAAAGCCGGCGACGTGCTGCTGTCCATCGAGGCGATGAAGATGGAAACGGCGCTGCATGCGGAAAAGGACGGAGCCATTGCCGAGGTTCTCGTCAAGGCAGGCGACCAGATCGACGCCAAGGATCTGCTGATCGTCTACGGCGACTGATTTCAGCCGTTTTATCCGGCTACCCGGACTTTCCGGCCAAGCCTCACCGAATTGATCATCAGGCCGGCGCCTCCGATCGGGATTGCGCCGGCCTTGACGTTTTCGGCGGGCAGATCGCCCCACGCCAGTAAATCGAGCGCGAAAGCCCGGGCCAGCCATCTGGATGCGTTTCTGTGACCGCTCGGAAACCGGAGTTTCGAGGCGCTTTCAATCGCCGCGAACTTTTCCCTTCGTTGCGGGTTTCGCCTGGATACAATTTGTGAGAGGGAGTGCGCGTTGCAATCTTGCAAATTCAATCGATTTAAATATGTTCGCGGCGATCGAAAAGGAACTTACCCATGGATAGTCGCGCGCCCTCAAACGCTCCCTCCGGCTCACGGACTTTCATCACCCGCGAAAGAGTGGGCGTGTCGCTGCTCTTCCTGATGAACGGCTTCATGGTCGGCGCCTGGGCACCAAAAATTCCTGAATTCGCAAGTCGGCTGAGCTTGAGCGAGAGCTCGCTCGGGCTCATGATCCTGACCTTCGGCCTCGGGTCGCTGGTGATGATGCCGCTTGCGGGAAGCCAGATCGCCCGGTTCGGATCGAGCCAGGTCTCCAAATATGTCGCAGTGCTGCTGACGCCGACATTGCTGCTTCTCACCTGGGTCGGCAGCATCTGGTCCGGCGCGTTGGCGATCTTCCTGTTCGGCGGCCTGATCGGAGCGATGGACGTGGCGATGAACGCCAATGCGGTGTCGGTCGAGAAGAACATGCGCCGGGCGATCATGTCGTCCTGCCACGCGTTCTGGAGCCTCGGCGGGTTGATCGGCTCATCGACCGGCGGTTTCCTGATCGAACATATCGGCGTTTCCGTGCATGCCATCCTGGTCACGGTGCTTGCCGCGGTGATGATCGTCGCTGCCTGGCGGACCGTGCTGCACGATGTGCCGCATCCGGATGAAGCCAAGCACGGCGGAAGCCGCCTGCCGCGTTCGCCGCTGCCCTGGCTGATCGGTATCATGGCGCTGTTCTGCATGATCCCGGAAGGAGCGATCCTCGATTGGGGCGCGCTTTATCTCCGCAACGAGCTTGCGGCTTCGGTCACCCTGTCCGGCTTCGCATTCGCGGCGTTTTCGCTCACCATGGCGACGATGCGGTTTGCGGGCGACCTGATCCGCGACCGTTTCGGCGCGGTGAAGACGCTGCGCGTCTGCGCCGTCATCTCGATCTTCGGCCTCTTGCTGATAGGCTTTGCGCAGAATGCGCCGATGGCGATCGCCGGCTTTGCGCTGACGGGCATCGGCATTTCCAACATCGTGCCGATCGCCTTTTCGGCCGCCGGCAATCTGCCGGGCATGGCAGCCGGCGTCGGCCTCTCGGTGGTCACGACCATGGGGTATTCCGGCATCCTCGTTGCGCCATCCGCGATCGGCTTCATCGCCGAACATACCGGCCTTGCGATCATCTTCGCCGGCCTTTCGGCGCTGATCGTCGTGGTGCTGTTGCTCTCGCCTTTGGCCAAACATGCGGACACGGCGCATCACTAGGCTGCGTCAGCCTGCCGGACTGGAACGGGAAGGGCCGGTGCGATAAAGTGAGTGTCGCGGCGGTTGACAAGCCGCAAGCCATACGCCACCTGAAAGGCGCTTCATTCCCAAGGCGACGAGACTTCCGATGACCGCACCCGTCGATTACGATCCGAAACCGCGCCGCGCCACGGTCGCAGTCGATGTCGGCGGCGTCATCGTCGGCGGAGGCGCGCCAGTCGTCGTGCAGTCGATGACCAATACCGATACCGCCGATATCGACGGAACGGTCGCGCAGGTCGCGGCACTCTACAAGGCCGGTTCGGAAATCGTCCGTATCACGGTCGATCGCGACGAGAGCGCTGCCGCGGTGCCGAAGATCCGCGAACGTCTGCTGCGGCTCGGCATGGATGTGCCGCTGGTCGGCGACTTCCACTATATCGGCCACAAGCTGCTCGCCGACCACCCGGCCTGCGCCGAGGCGCTGGCAAAATACCGCATCAACCCGGGCAATGTCGGATTCAAGGACAAGAAGGACAAGCAGTTCGCCGACATCATCGAGATGGCGATCCGTTACGACAAGCCTGTCCGCATCGGCGTCAACTGGGGTTCGCTCGACCAGGACCTGCTGACCACGCTGATGGACCGCAACGCGGCGGACGGTTCGCCGCTGTCGGCCCGTCAGGTTATGCATGAGGCGATCGTCCAGTCGGCGCTGATTTCCGCCGAGCTTGCCGAGCAGATCGGCCTGCCGCGCAATCGGATCATCCTGTCGGCCAAGGTCAGCCAGGTGCAGGACCTGATCGCCGTCTATTCCATGCTCGCCGAGCGCTCCAACCATGCGCTGCATCTCGGCCTCACCGAGGCCGGCATGGGCTCCAAGGGTATCGTCGCCTCGTCGGCGGCCATGGGTTATGTGCTGCAGCACGGTATCGGCGATACGATCCGCGTTTCATTGACGCCGGAGCCGAACGGCGACCGCACCCGCGAAGTGCAGGTGGCGCAGGAACTGCTGCAGGTCATGGGTTTCCGCCAGTTCGTACCCGTCGTCGCCGCCTGTCCGGGCTGCGGACGGACGACCTCGACGGTGTTTCAGGAGCTCGCCCAGAACATCCAGAACGACCTGCGCAAGAACATGCCGGTCTGGCGCGAGAAATATCCGGGCGTCGAAGCGCTCAACGTCGCGGTCATGGGCTGCATCGTCAACGGTCCGGGCGAAAGCAAGCATGCCGATATCGGCATTTCGCTGCCGGGCACCGGCGAAACGCCGGCAGCGCCTGTCTTCATCGACGGCAAGAAAGCGTTGACGCTGCGGGGCGTGAATATCGCTTCGGATTTCGAAGCTCTTGTCGTCGATTATATCGAGAAGCGCTTCGGCCAGCGCACGGCTGCCGAATAATCCTATGAGCCAATACTGGTCTCCGATCGTCAGCCGGCTTTCACCCTATGTCGCGGGCGAGCAGCCGCGCATCCAGAATCTCGTCAAGCTCAATACCAACGAGAACCCCTACGGGCCTTCTCCGAAGGTGCTCGCCGCGATCCAGGCGGCAGCGGGCGACGCGCTGCGGCTCTATCCGGATCCGTCGGCCACGGCATTGCGGGAGGCGATCGCCGCGCGGTTCGGCGTGCAGGCGGAGGAAGTCTTCGTCGGCAATGGTTCGGACGAGGTGCTGGCGCATACGTTCCAGGCGCTGCTGAAACACGACAAGCCGCTGCTTTATCCGGATATCACCTACAGTTTCTATCCGACCTATAGCCGGCTCTACGATATCGATGTGGTCGAAATCCCTCTCGACGAAGGCTTCCGGGTCAGGCTTTCCGACTACGACCGCCCCTGCGGCGCGATCATCATCCCGAACCCGAATGCGCCGACCGGTGTCGGCCTTTCCCTCCCGGAGATCGAGGCCCTGGTTGCCGCCCGTCCCGAGGCACCGGTCGTGGTGGACGAAGCCTATATCGATTTCGGTGGCGAGAGCGCCGCGAGCCTCATCGCCCGCTATCCAAACCTTCTCGTCATCCAGACACTGTCGAAATCCCGTTCGCTGGCGGGCATGCGCGTCGGTTTCGCGCTCGGCCAGCGGCATCTGATCGATGCCCTGGAACGGGTGAAGGACAGTTTCAATTCCTATCCGCTCGACCGGCTGGCGCAGGTTGCCGCGACCGCTGCGATCGAAGATGTGGAATGGTTCGAGACCTGCCGGCAGAAGATCATCGCGACGCGCGACCGCCTCGGCGATGAATTGCGCGCGATGGGTTTCGATGTGCTGCCGTCACAGGCCAATTTCGTGTTCGCCAGGCATCCGGCACTGCCGGGCGCGGATGTCTATGCGGCTCTCCGGGCTGAGGGCGTGCTGGTTCGCCACTGGAACAAGCCGCGCATAAAAGACTATCTGCGCATCAGCATCGGCACGGATGCCGAATGCGACCGGTTGCTCGAAGTCCTCAAAACCCTGCCGACGGTCGGCTGATTCGCCGCTTTTTTCGCCGCACTGGATTTCTTCTGAGTGTGTCCTGATCGGCACCATTCGCGCCGGCCTGCTGATCCGTGACGAAGACACGCCGGCCTCCTCGCTATTGCCGCAATTCATGGTAAATGAGGTATCACCACTGACGACGGGGATATCTATCTACATGCTGAAGAAAATCGCAATCGTCGCACTTTGCGCGACCTATCTTTCCGCCTGCACCACGACCGATCCCTATACGGGGGAACAGAAGATTTCCAACACCACCGGCGGCGCTGCCATCGGGGCCGGTCTCGGCGCGCTTGCCGGCGGCCTGACCGGCGGACGCCATGCGGGCCGCAACGCACTGATCGGCGCCGGCATCGGCGCGCTCGCCGGCGGCGGTATCGGCGCCTATATGGACAATCAGGAAGCGGAACTGCGCGCCCAGCTGCAGGGCACCGGCGTTTCTGTGACCCGCGTCGGCGACCGCATCATCCTTAACATGCCGTCGAACATCACGTTCGCCACCGACCAGGACCAGGTGATCCCGCCCTTCTACCGGACGCTCGATGCCGTCGCGATCGTGCTGAACAAGTTCAACCGCACCCTGATCGACGTCAACGGCCACACGGACTCGACCGGCAGCCTGCAGCATAACCAGGCTCTCTCCGAACGCCGCGCCGCTTCCGTCGCCAACTATCTCGGAAGCCGCGGTGGTGTGGACCAGCGCCGCATGTCGACCATGGGCTTCGGACCGTCACAGCCGGTTGCCTCCAACGCGACCTCGGACGGCCGCGCCCAGAACCGCCGCGTCGAAGTGGCGATCGCACCGATCACCCAGGGTTGACCGAGAAAATCGGATGAAAAGGCGAGCCGCTCAGATGCGGCTCGTCAGCAGCTTCAAGCCGGCGACGCTGTAGAACACCGCCATCGTACCTTCGACCCAGCGCCGTGCGGCCTTGTAGCCGCGCAGTGCGTGGGATGTCGAAAAGACCAGCGCATAGGTGGTGAAGATCAGCATGCTCGAGCTCATGCAGACGGCGATGATCAGCAGGATCGCCGCGGTCGGCGCGTTGTCCGGCAGGCCGAGCGAAATGATCGCCAGCCAGGCAAAGATCGCCTTCGGATTGGTGACGTGGACCGCGTAACCGCGCAGCCAGAGCTGGCGCGCCGTATAATTCGTTTTCACATTGCCGAGGGCGACCTTGGAATCCGGCAGGCGCGCGGATTTGTAGGCCTTCCAGGCCAGGTAGATCAGATAGATCCCGCCAAGCACCTTCATGATCTCCAGCGCGATCGCATAGTTGCGGAGCAGTGCCGCAAGACCGAGCGCCGCGGCGCAAGCCCAAGTGAAAGAACCGCAGGCGATGCCGAGCGCCGTGATCAGGCCAGCGCGGCGGCCTTGCGAGATCGAGGTGCCGATGATGGCGAAATTGGCCGGGCCTGGGCTCGCGACATTGATGACATAGGCAACATAGGCCGGCCACATGTAGGGCAGATAGCTCAGGACGTCCGGCATTCTTATTTCCTATCCCTGTCTAATTTTCCCGGCTGGCAACGAAGCGCGCGGTCTCCTGCAGAATGAACGCCTTTTCGCCGTAGGGCGCAAGCAGTTCCACGGCCTCCTTCGTCAGAACATCGAGCCGGCCTTCCGCCCAGGTTATGCCGTGCAGGGCGACGAGCGTGCCCTTGCCGCGTCCGGCGTCCTTGCCGGTCGCCTTGCCCATGGTTGCGGCATCCGAGGTCAGGTCGAGCAGATCGTCGGCGAGCTGGAAGGCAAGGCCGATCTTCTGGCCGAAGAGCCGCAGCCGTTCGCGATGCTCCGACTCAGAACCGGCGATGATTGCGCCCGCCTCGCAGGCAAACCGCAGCAGCGCACCGGTCTTCATCGCCTGCAATGTGGTGATGCCAGCCTCGTCGGGCGGCGATTTTTCCGCGGCAAGGTCGAGCGCTTGGCCGCCCGCCATGCCGCCCGGTCCCGCCGCGCGGGCAAGCGACAGGACGAGTTCCGTCTTCAGCCGGTCGGCGAGCCTCGGTTTGCGGCGCGGCAATGATATCGAAGGCGTAGGTCAGCAGGCTGTCACCGGCGAGGATGGCGGTAGCCTCGTCGAAAGCCTTGTGCACGGTCGGCTGGCCGCGGCGCAGGTCGTCGTCGTCCATGGCCGGCAGGTCGTCGTGGATCAGCGAATAACAATGCAGGCATTCCAGCGCAGCGCCGACCCGAAGTGCTGCATCCGCCGGCCCGCCGAGCAGGGCAGCGCTCTCGCGGACGAGGAAGGGACGCAGCCGTTTTCCGCCGTTCAGCGACCCATGCCGCATCGCCGCCATCAGATGCGCGGGGCGTGTCGTCTCGTCGGAAAGAGAGGTATCGGACAGGAGAGACGAAAGCAGTGCTCCCGTCTCGGCGGCGCTCTGCCGCAGGCGTGTTTCGAATGCCGTTTTCGCGTCCGTCATGGCCGCTGTTTGGCATGCCGATGGGTGGCTGGCAACGGTCATTCACCAGGATACGCGAAGTTTTCGGCGCCAGACTCGCCTTGGCCACGTTGACCGGTTATGAAACTCAAAACGAGGGATGAGTAGAATATTGGACTTCACACCCGAACAGCAGGTCCAGGAGGAGGAGCCCGTGAGGGCTGGCTGGAGACGGCACCCGGTTTCCGGCAATCTGATCCGCCGGATCGTGCTGATCGCGGTCGCGCTGCTATTGCTGCCCTATCTTTTGATCTTCGTTTATGTGTTGCCGTTTACACGCCCGGTCTCGACGCTGATGCTGTCCGAACTTGCGCTGTTTCGCGGGTATGACCGGCGCTGGGTGAGCCTCGACCAGATCTCGCCCAATCTCGTCCGTTCGGTGATGATGTCCGAGGACGGCCAATTCTGTTTCCACGGCGGCGTCGATTGGAACCAGATGCGCGGCGTGGTCGAAGACGCGCTCGATGGCGAGGCGACGCGAGGCGCAAGCACCATCCCGATGCAGACGGCCAAGAACCTGTTCCTCTGGAACGGCCGTTCCTTCATCCGCAAGGGGCTGGAGCTGCCCCTGGCGCTCGGCGCGGATTTGGTCTGGTCGAAACGACGGATGATGGAGATCTATCTGAACATCGCCGAGTGGGGGCCGGGCATCTATGGTGCCGAGGCGGCGGCGCAATATCATTTCAAGGTCCCGGCTTCGAAACTGAGTGCCCGACAAGCGGCGCTTCTGGCGGTCGCGCTTCCCAATCCGATTACCCGCGTCGCCAGCAAGCCGAGCCGCGGCGTGCAGCGGCTGGCTGGCGTCGTCGAGAGCCGGGCCCGAGGTTCGGGCGACTACATCAAATGCATTTATGATTGAGGTCTATGGATTTCATTGGTCGTCTCCGGCCGCCGCCAGTATAGGCTGAACAGATCAACCGGAGATGCGATATGGAAAATCTCACGCTTTATATCGGTAACAAGAACTATTCCTCCTGGTCCTTCCGCCCCTGGATCGCGCTGACGGCAGCGGGCATTCCCTTCGAGGAAGTGCTGATCCCCTTCGATTTCCCGGCGGGCAATCCGAAATTCAAGCCGATCTCGCCCACCGGCAAGGTGCCGGTTCTGCATCACGGCGATGTCCGGGTGTGGGAATCGCTGTCGATCATCGAATATGCGGCGGAGCTTTTTCCTGACAAAGGCATCTGGCCGAAAGCCGCTGCCGACCGTGCCGTGGCGCGTTCCGTCTCGATGGAGATGATTTCCGGCTTCGGGGCGCTGCGCAATGCATGCCCGATGAACATGCGCTGGCCGAAGGCGAGGATCGCGCTTGCCGATGGCGTGATGGACGACGTGGCGCGCATCGAGACGATCTGGCGCGAGCTCAGGGCAAAATCCGGCGGCCCGTTCCTGTTCGGCGAATTCTGCGGGGCGGATGCGATGTTTGCGCCTGTCGTCAGTCGTTTCGACGTCTACGATCTGACGATCGACGACGAGACGCTCGCCTATATGACGGCGGTGAAATCTCATCCGGCCTGGCTCAAGTGGCAGGAGGCGGCGCTTGCCGAAACCTGGATCGTGCCGGAAGACGAGGTTTGAGCGGGAATTTCGAAAAATTCGGCCCGGGGACTGGTCAAAGCCCGGCAGGGCATGTATAAGCCGCCCAAATTTCCGAGATCGAGACATGTCCAATCGGCCTCAGTTCCGGCCGGGGATTTGTTTTGCCGACAAGTGGAGTAACGAAAATGGCTGTACCGAAGAGAAAACGAGCCCGTCGAAGCGCGGTATGCGCCGCTCCGCAGACGCACTCAAGGCTCCGACCTATATCGAAGACAAGAACTCCGGCGAACTGCGCCGCCCGCACCATGTCGATCTGAAGACCGGCATGTATCGCGGCCGTCAGGTTCTGACGCCGAAGGAAAACGCATAAGCGTTTTCTGACTTCTATTGCATCAAAGGCTGGCTCTGCTGGCCTTTTTGTTGCGCGCAAAGCCGTTTTGTTGCGCGAAGACTTGCGAAAGCAGGGCAAGCACGTACAGTCCGGCCATGCCGATTGGAGTCTTGAGACCATGCTTGCCGCATTGCCGCTGATGATCATTCCCTTCGTTCTCTACAATCTCGCCATGCTCGGCATCCTGGGCGGCGGCGGGGTCGCGTCGCTCGGCAATGTGATCAGTTCGCTGCAGATGCTGTCGGGGGCGGTCTGGACGATGACGCTCGGCGACGTGATCATCGTCGTCTCGCTGGTCTTCCTGTTCGTGGAAATCCTGAAAGCCAGCCGCAACGGCCGCGGCTCGCTGATCAACCACATGCTGTCAATGCTGGTCTTCATCGCCTATCTGGTCGAATTCCTGCTGGTGCGGGATGCCGCGACGCAGATCTTCTTCATCCTGATGACGATCACCTTCGTCGATGTCATCGGCGGCTTTGCGGTTGCTATCCGCTCGGCCGGCCGCGACGTGTCGATCGGGCTCTGAAGAGGCCGCCAGTCTCAGAGATTGTCGAGGCGGCTCTGCAGACTGCGGAGCTGTTCCTTCAGGCTCGTCGATATCCTTGGCATCGGTCTTCTTGGCGGCGGGCGCCAAAGGCTGCGCCGTGAACGGCGTGAACATCTGCATGGCCTGGCGGAACATGTCCGTGTTGCGGCGCACCTGTTCTTCCATCATCTGGATCGGCATCTGCAGGTTCTTGCTCAGCGGCGTGTCACCGAAGGCGCGCGTCATCTGCTCGCGCATCTGAACCTGCTGGTCGGTAAAGGCTTTCATCGAGTGTTCGAGGAAGGTCGGCACCACCATCTGCATCTGGTCGCCGTAGTAAGAAATCAGCTGCCGCAGGAAGGAAATCGGCAGCAGCGTGTTGCCGGTCTTCGATTCCTGCTCGAAGATGATCTGCGTCAAAACCGAATGGGTGATGTCTTCGCCGCTCTTGGCGTCCTGAACGGTGAATTCCTCGCCCTTCTTCACCATCTTCGCCAGGTCTTCCAGCGTCACGTAGGTGCTGGTGCCCGTGTTGTAGAGGCGCCTGTTGGCATATTTCTTGATTATGATTTCGCCTTCGGTCTTCGCCATGATTGCCTCCTGCTCCCGTCAATATGGTTTGGTCATTATCGATTGGCATACTGTCTCCCGACAGGAATGTAAGCCTAAATGACGAGGACTTACAAACGATTTGTGCGGCGCGGCGATTGCTTTGTTGCGCAGCAAACCCGTGGAATCTAACGGGCATTTCGAAGAGAGCCGGCCCCTGCCTCGCGGCGGCCGATCGGCGTTTGACTCTCGGCTAAAGCTTTGCCAGTCTCATGGATAAATATCTAATAAGAGGAAACGCCCATGACCAACCCATCCATCGTGATCGCAGCCGCCGGCCGTACCGCGGTCGGCTCCTTCAATGGCGCCTTTGCCAATGTCCCGGCGCATGAACTCGGTGCTGCGGCGATCAAGGGCGCGCTCGCGCGCGCCGGCGTCGAGGCGGCGGAAGTCGATGAGGTGATCCTCGGCCAGGTGCTGCCGGCCGGCGAGGGCCAGAACCCGGCCCGCCAGGCGGCGATGAAGGCGGGCGTGCCCAAGGAAGCGACCGCGTGGGGCATCAACCAGGCTCTGCGGCTCGGGCCTGCGCGCGGTCGCTCTCGGCATGCAGCAGATCGCGCTCGGTGATGCCAAGATCATCGTGGCCGGCGGCCAGGAATCGATGTCGATGGCGCCGCATTGCGCGCATCTTCGCGGCGGCGTGAAGATGGGCGACTTCAAGATGATCGATACGATGATCAAGGACGGCCTGACAGACGCGTTCTACGGCTACCACATGGGTATCACGGCGGAGAACATCGCCCGCCAGTGGCAGCTCTCCCGCGAGGAGCAGGACCAGTTTGCCGTCTCCTCCCAGAACAAGGCGGAAGCGGCCCAGAATGCCGGCCGCTTCAAGGACGAGATCATCCCCTACGTCATCCAGACGCGGAAGGGTGACGTGACCGTCGAGAACGACGAATACATCCGCGCCGGCGCCACGCTCGACTCGATGGCCAAGCTGCGCCCGGCCTTCGACAAGGAAGGCACCGTGACGGCCGGCAATGCGTCGGGCCTTAATGATGGTGCGGCGGCTGCCGTGCTGATGACGGAAGCGGAAGCCGCCCGCCGCGGCATCACGCCGATGGCGCGCATCGTGTCCTGGGCGACGGCCGGCGTCGATCCGCAGATCATGGGCACGGGCCCGATCCCGGCTTCCCGCAAGGCGCTCGAAAAGGCCGGCTGGCGCGTCGCCGATCTGGAGCCTGATCGAGGCCAACGAGGCTTTCGCGGCCCAGTCCTGCGCAGTCACCAGGGACCTCGGCTTCGACCCGTCGCTCGTCAACGTCAATGGCGGCGCGATCGCGATCGGCCATCCGATCGGCGCGTCCGGCGCCCGCATCCTCAACACGCTTCTTTTCGAGATGAAGCGCCGCAATGCCAAGAAGGCGCTCGCAACGCTTTGCATCGGCGGCGGCATGGGCGTCGCCATGTGTCTCGAAGCCATGTGATACGCCAGAAGGATTGTGGATAATCCCGCCAGCGTTGCAAAACTTCGCGGCGGGACTATCTCCCCGCTGAAAGCATGTCAAGCTAGGTAAGTATCCAGTCACACAGAAGGACCGGATCGAATCGAAGAGGGGAAGTCGCATGAGCAGGGTTGCATTGGTTTCGGGAGGAACGCGTGGGATCGGAGCAGCCATCTCCATCGCGTTGAAGGCGGCGGGTTACCGCGTCGCTGCAAATTTCGCTGGCAATGAGGAAAAGGCGAAGGCATTCCACGACGAGACCGGTATTCCGGTCTTCAAATGGGATGTCTCCAGCTATCAGGCCTGCGTCGATGGCATCGCAAAGGTGGAGGCCGAACTCGGCCCGATCGAGGTGCTCGTCAACAATGCCGGCATTACCCGTGACGGCATGTTCCACAAGATGACGCCGGAGCAGTGGAACGAGGTAATCAGTACCAATCTGAGCGGCCTCTTCAACATGACGCATCCTGTCTGGACGGGCATGCGCGACCGCGGTTTCGGCCGTGTCGTCAACATCTCTTCCATCAATGGCCAGAAGGGCCAGATGGGCCAGGTGAACTATTCGGCGGCCAAGGCGGGCGATCTCGGTTTTACCAAGGCGCTGGCTCAGGAAGGTGCTGCAAAGAACATCACCGTCAACGCCATCTGCCCGGGTTACATCGCCACCGAAATGGTGCGTGCGGTACCGGAAAAGGTGCTGAACGAGCGGATCATTCCGCTGATCCCGGTCGGACGCCTGGGCGAGCCGGAAGAGATCGCCCGCTGCGTCGTCTTCCTCGCGTCGGACGACGCCGGTTTCATCACGGGTTCGACGCTGACGGCGAATGGCGGTCAGTTCTTTGCGGGTTGATCCTCGCCATTAACCTTTGAGCGGGTTTCGGTGCATGTTCGTGCATCGAAACCGCCTGCTTATATGGTTAACAGGTTGTTTTCCCACGAGATATTGCGGTGAACAAACCGGGAAACGGACGATGTCGCCGATTCGTCAGCGATTCGTTCCGGCTTTGGCCAGAGGTTAACAACGGCGTTGTTGCGGCTAAAACAAAACCGGCGCCGATTGCTCGGGCGCCGGTCCTGAGGGATCGGATATTAATCCGCGATTAGCGGCAGCGAGCCTCGTAGCGGCGGCCGTAACGGTCACGATAGATGCAATATCCGCGGCGTTCCGAGGACTGACCGATTGCAGCGCCGACAAGACCACCGGCAACCGCGCCGACTGCTGCACCGCCCCAGCTATTGGTCACGGCGCCACCGATAATGGCACCCGAGCCGGCACCGATGGCGGTACCCCGTTCAGTCGCAGTACAGGATGCAAGCGTGCCGATCATGCAGGCTGCAATCAGAATCTTCTTCATCATGTCATTTTCCCTTCCCTTTGGTACACACGGCTACGCCGCTTTTAAATCCTGCCCATCAGCAGCAGGATAATGATGATAAGGACAACAAGGCCCAATCCGCCCGACGGACCATAGCCCCAACCTCGGCTATACCCCCAATTCGGCAGAGCGCCAACGAGTAGCAGAATGAGGATGACAAGCAACACGGTTCCGAGCATGGTTTTCTACTCCGCTAGACAATCCGATATGGATTTGGCGAGGAAACGTGGCGCCGCGATTTTTGTTCCATCCGCTTGCAAGCGTGTGCGCTCCCGTGGGGTTAAAGTGCGTTAGCCAACGTTAATGGCACCTGAACGATTCACTTCCGAGGTCGCTATCACGACGATTTTCTTGCGGGTCTTTCCTGATGACACCTACCATATCTTGTGAGAACAAATGGCGAAGACTTGGATGTCTGTGATTCGTCGGCGATTCGTTCCGCCTTTGGCCTGAATCTTAATTCCACATCCCGGGTGGGTTGGAAATTGCCGGATATGTTGATGAAACGTTAACCATATCAATGGATTGACTCTTCAGATTCTTCGTGAAAGTGCAGCTTGCGGGTGAATCTCCAGTTGTGCGCATCCAAGTCCGGCACAGATTCAGGATGTCGTGGAGAGATCCGGAGTCTCATCAATATATAGCGGTGAACAAAAGCTGAATCCTCGGGAGTCTGCGATTGTCTCCGATTCGTTCGCGTCTGTTCCTTCACTGGTAAAATTCGAATCGCCTTATCCCGATCTGGCGCCCTCAGCCGGTATTCTTCGGCCGCAAAACCATTCTTTCAGGCTTGCGTTTGCCGCTCGAGATCGCCATGTGTTGCGAGGCTTGGAGTTTTGGGCGCAGGCGCGAAACTTGAGGCTTATGTGATGCGCGGAACCAGGCATTGAATTTCCAGCCCATGATGCTCAGCGGGCGCGGCGTCACCGCCGTCCTCGGACCCACCAATACCGGCAAGACCCATTATGCCATCGAGCGAATGGTGGCACATGGCACCGGTGTGATCGGCCTGCCGCTTCGGCTGCTGGCACGCGAGGTCTATACGCGCCTTGTCGAGAAGGTCGGGGTCTCCCAGGTGGCGCTCGTCACCGGCGAGGAGAAGATCACGCCGCCGAATGCCCGCTTTTCCGTCTGCACCGTCGAAGCCATGCCCCGGGAGACGAAAGCCTCGTTCGTGGCGATCGACGAAGTGCAGCTCGCCGGCGATCTCGAGCGCGGCCACATCTTCACCGATCGCATCCTGCACCTGCGCGGTCGTGACGAAACGCTGCTGCTCGGCGCGGCCACCATGCGGCCGATCCTCGAAAAACTTCTGCCGGGAATAACCGTGGTCGAGCGGCCACGCCTCTCGCAGCTCTTTTATGCCGGCCAGAAGAAGATTACCCGCCTGCCGCAGCGTTCCGCGATCGTGGCATTTTCGGCTGACGAGGTTTATGCGATTGCCGAACTCATTCGCCGCCAGCGCGGCGGCGCAGCGGTCGTGCTCGGCGCGCTCAGCCCGCGTACCCGCAACGCGCAGGTAGGGCTCTACCAGTCCGGCGACGTCGAATATCTCGTGGCGACGGATGCGATCGGCATGGGGCTCAATCTCGACGTCGATCACGTGGCGTTCGCCCAGGACCGAAAATTCGACGGTTACCAGTTCCGCAGCCTCAATCCGGCAGAACTGGCGCAGATCGCCGGCCGTGCCGGGCGGCATGTGAGGGACGGGACATTTGGCGTGACCGGTCAGGTCGCACCTTTCGAGGATGAATTGGTCGAGCGAATCGAAAGTCATCACTTCGATCCGGTGAAAGTGCTGCAGTGGCGTTCGAAGAACCTCGATTTTTCGTCGCTCCGGGCTTTGCGGGAGAGCCTGGATGCTGCGCCAACCCTTTCAGGCCTGACGCGGGCGCTTCCTGCGACCGATAGTCAAGCCTTTGATTATCTTTCGCGTTATCCGGAGATCAAGGACGTCGCAACGACGCCGCAGCGGGTCGAGAAACTCTGGGAGGCTTGCGCCTTGCCGGATTATCGGCGTATTGCGCCAGCGCAGCACGCCGACCTTATTTCGACTCTTTTTCCGATCTTGTGCGCTTCGGGACGGTGAATGAAGAATTCATGGCGGAACAGGTTCGCCGCGCCGACCGCACCGATGGTGAAATCGACACGCTGTCGGCCCGCATAGCGCAGATCCGGACCTGGACCTACGTCTCTAATCGCCCTGGTTGGCTTGCCGATCCGACACACTGGCAAGAAAAGACACGGGAAATAGAGGATAGGTTATCGGACGCGCTACATGAAAGGTTGACGAAACGCTTTGTTGATCGCAGGACATCTGTGCTCATGAAGCGCCTGAGAGAGAATGCGATGCTGGAAGCTGAAATCAGTGTGAATGGCGATGTCTTTGTAGAAGGACATCACGTCGGGCAATTGGCCGGTTTCCGGTTCACGCCCGTTTCGGGAACCGAGGGACCCGACGCCAAAGCGGTACAGGGGCGGCTCAGAAAGCGCTCGCGCTCGAATTCGAGGCGAGAGCGGCTAGGCTTTATGCTTCGGGCAACAGCGATCTGGCGGTCGGCTCCGATGGGTTCGTACGCTGGGTCGGCGAGCCTATCGCCCGTCTTGCGGCGAGCGACCATGTCATGCGCCCGCGCGTCATCCTGCTCGCCGACGAGCAGCTGACGGGCAATGCCCGCGAACATGTGCTTGCCCGCCTCGAGCGCTTCGTCAATCATCACATCGCGACGGTTTTGAAGCCGCTCGACGATCTGTCGCGCGCGGAAGACCTTCAGGGGTTGGCCAAGGGGCTGGCCTTCCAGCTGGTCGAAAATCTTGGCGTGCTGTTCAGGCGCGACGTCGCCGACGACGTGAAGACGCTCGATCAGGATGCCCGTGCCTCGATGCGCCGGTATGGCATCCGTTTCGGCGCCTATCACGTCTTCATGCCGTTGCTTCTGAAGCCGGCGCCGGCCGAGCTCATCACGCTGCTCTGGGCGCTGGGAAATGACGGCCTCGACAAGCCCGGTTACGGCGATCTCATCCCGGCACTGGCCGCGGGACGCACGTCGGTGGTCGCCGATCCGACGTTCGAGCGGATGTTCTACAAGCTTGCGGGGTTCCGTTTCCTCGGCAAGCGCGCCGTGCGTATCGACATCCTGGAGCGCCTTGCCGATCTCATCCGTCCGCTTTTGCAGTGGAAGCCGGGTTCGACGCCGCGTCCGGACGGAGCATATGACGGCCGCCGCTTCGTGGCCACGACAGCCATGCTCTCCATTCTCGGCGCGACGCCCGACGACATGGAGGAAATCCTCAAGGGTCTCGGATATCGCGCCGATGCCGTGAAGGCGGAAGAGGCACAGGCGTTCCTGGCAGGCCAGGATGTAGGTCCGGCGACTGCTGCAGCCGCTCCGGCTCCGGCAGGAGACGCACCGGAATCTTCCGAAGCCGATGATGCCGATACGAGCGATGCTTCGGCCGAGACTGCTCCGACCGAGGCTGCAGCGGAAACCGCTCCCGCCGAGACTGCTGCGGAGACGGCTCCCGCCGAAGCCTTGGCAACCGAGCCGGTTGCTTCGGAAGAAGCTCCCGCGGAACAGGCGCCGGCCGGCGAAGCGACCGACGAGGCAAAAGCTGCCGAGACTGGAGAACCCAAGCCGGTCTTGCTGTGGCGTCCGGGCGGCGGCCGAGAAAACAACCAGCGTGGCGGACGTCCTCAGCATGGCGATCGTCGTGGTCATGGCGGCCAGCGCAACAACGCCGGAGGCGAGGCGGCTCAGCCGGCTCAGGGTCGCCGCGATGACCGTCGCGACGGCGGAGAGCGGCGCGATGGGCGTCCGGCGGGCGAACGTGGTGGCGAGCGCAATGGCGGCGGTGACCGCAGGGATGGCGGCAAGCCGAACCGCGACAACAACCGCCGGCCCGACAACAACAACCGTGGGGGCGACCGCCCCAACCGCGGGGAGCGCCACGAAGGCGGGCCGCGTCCCGAACGTAACGACCGCGGCAAAGGGCCGCAGCCGGCCCGTTTCGAGGCGAAGCCGCCACGCAAGGAAAAGCCGATCGATCCGGATTCGCCCTTTGCAAAACTTGCAGCTCTCAAGGAGCAGATGAAGAAGTAAGCCATGACGGAAAAACAGCCACAATCCGGTTCGCGCCAGCGCATCGACAAGTGGCTGTTTTTTGCCCGCATGGCGAAGTCGCGATCGATCGCCCAGGACATGATCCGCTCCAACCATGTGCGGGTGAACGGCGATCTTGTTTCCCAGGCGAGCGCGCAGGTGAAGCCGGGGATCGTATCGATCTGACGCTCGAGCGGCGCGACCTGGTGCTGGTGGTCAAGGCCGGGGGCGAAAGGCGGGGACCTTTCGAAGAGGCCCGGCTGCTCTACGAGGATCTCAGCACATCCCCGGAAGAAGCAAAAAAGCTCACGCTGTTCGAACAGGCGCAACGCGCGCAGGGAAGCGGACGGCCGACCAAGAAGGAACGCCGGGAGACCGACCGGCTGTTTCCCGGTATCGACATGGACCTGGATTAGAAAAAACCACCCGCTACGCGTTAGTTTTCAGCACGGATATCCTTGCTAAGCAAAGCCAAAGGCTTTACCTGACTGTCGAAAAGCCGGATCCGCCTACCTCCTGTCAGTTTCGCAGTTGGGTTTTCGCCTCTCCCGGCTTTCCGGTGTGCCGGCGCTTTCCATCCGTCGACGTGCCGCTGATCCGCGATAGTCCTGGAGTGCCGCATGACGTATGTCGTGACCGACAATTGTATCCGCTGCAAGTATACCGACTGCGTCGAGGTCTGCCCGGTCGACTGTTTTTATGAAGGCGAAAACTTTCTCGTCATCCATCCCGACGAATGCATCGATTGCGGCGTCTGCGAACCGGAATGTCCCGCCGAGGCGATCAAGCCGGATACGGAACCGGGTCTCGACAAATGGCTCAAGATCAATTCCGATTTTGCCCAGATCTGGCCCAACATCACGATCAAGCGCGATGCCCTGCCCGAGGCCAAGGAGATGGACGGCATCGCCAAAAAATATGAGCAGTATTTCTCCGCCGAACCCGGCAAGGGCGATTGAGATTCTGCGCCTGCATGGCTCGGGAACCGTTTCGAATCACTTTGCCTTTTTGTTGTGCACAGTACGAGTGTGGCGTTCTGTGCACGTGCAAAAGCAAATTATTGATTTCCGCACTTTTTTGTGGTAGACAATAAGAACTGTTCCACAAGGCGGCACTTGCGTGCCCAAAAACATCACGAAAGCAACAGACCACCCAACGCGCGGTTTCCGTGACATTGCAACGCTTAGATGTTGTCGGTCGCAGTTCGCGAAGGGGTGTTTTTCGCTCGCGTTGGTCGGACCAGTATGGAGTGACCCGACGGTTTCCCCGTCTCATCCGGGCCTGACAGACCCGGTTCCCCCGACCCGGCAACGGGTGAGTAACAGGGAGTTTGTGAAACGAATGACGACGACTCAGCAGAAAAAGACTTCTCCCGCACGCCAGGGCTTCAAGACTGGTGAATCGATTGTTTACCCCGCTCATGGTGTAGGCACTATCTCTGCTATCGAAGAGCAGGAAGTTGCCGGCATGAAACTCGAGCTTTTCGTAATCGATTTCGAAAAGGACAAGATGCGCCTCAAGGTGCCAGTCGCAAAGGCCGTCAGCATCGGCATGCGCAAGCTGTCCGAAACGGATTTTGTCGAGCGTGCTCTCAAGGTCGTTCAAGGCAAGGCCCGCGTGAAGCGCACCATGTGGTCGCGCCGCGCCCAGGAATATGATGCCAAGATCAATTCCGGTGATCTGATTTCGATTGCGGAAGTGGTCCGTGACCTCTATCGCGCCGAGAACCAGCCGGAACAATCCTATTCCGAGCGTCAGCTTTACGAAGCCGCTCTCGACCGCATGGCTCGTGAAATCGCGGCCGTGAACAAGATGTCTGAAACCGAAGCCGTCCGCCTTGTCGAGGTCAATCTCGCCAAGGGTCCCAAGCGCGGCAAGAATGTTGAGGAAGATGAGGCGCAGGAAGAAGCGGCCTGATCCTCCAAACTCAAGCTTCTCCCAAAAAACCCGGCCTTCGAGCCGGGTTTTTTATTGGAACTTTTGCCTGCCTCCGCGTTACCCCGCCGGAACGGCGAACTGATGTGCATCGGTTTGCGTTCGGGACAGCTAAATGCGGGGCGGAAGATCGGCCTTCGGGCCAATGTGGATCCCCCGCTGAACTCACGACGAGGGGAGCAGAAGCGGCAGGAAACTCACGCAATCATCGTTCGGGCTTGTCGCGTGCACGGTGTTTTTTGTTTGTGCCTCGCTGTTTCTGTCGGGATCAGACCGTTCACGGAGAACACGATGACAGCCATGTCCGCAGACCGCACCATGATCAAGATAGCGATGTCCGCTCCGTATCTCGCCCGCGAGGAGGAGCGCGATCTGGCCGTCCGCTGGAAGGACGATCAGGACCAGGATGCCCGCAACCAGATCGCCCTTGCGCATATGCGTCTCGTGATCGCCATGGCCTCGAAGTTCCGTGGCTTCGGACTGCCTATGAGCGATCTCGTACAAGAGGGCTATGTAGGGCTGCTTGAAGCCGCGGCAAGGTTTGAACCGGCCCGCGACGTGCGTTTTTCGACTTATGCAAGCTGGTGGATCCGGGCTTCGATGCAGGATTATATT
The DNA here is from genome assembly GCA_045291535.1 of Neorhizobium sp. EC2-8. Taxonomy (GTDB): domain Bacteria; phylum Pseudomonadota; class Alphaproteobacteria; order Rhizobiales; family Rhizobiaceae; genus Neorhizobium. The sequence goes on from CP147996.1 coordinate 3,476,211, forward strand.
CTTCGGAACTGGTCGATCGTGCGCGGTGGCACCAGTTCCGCCCAGAAGGCGTTGTTCTTCAATCTCCGCCGGCTGCGCGCCAAGCTCGCCCGCGGCGATTCCAATCTCACCGCCCGGGCCATTCATGAAGAGATCGCGGTCGCGCTCGGCGTCAGCGTCGCCGACGTCCAGACCATGGATGCCCGGCTTTCCGGCAACGATTCTTCGCTGCAGGCGCCATCGATCGCCGGCGATGCGGATAGCGGCGAGCGGCTCGACATGCTTGCCAGCGCCGAACCGCTGCCGGACGAACAGGTTTCTGGGATGATCGATGGGGAACGCCGCCTGAAATGGCTGCAGGGAGCGCTCACCAAGCTCAACGACCGGGAAAAGAAGATCATTCGGGCCCGCCGCCTGACCGATGACGGCGCGACGCTCGAAGCTCTGGGGGCGGAGCTCGGCATTTCCAAGGAGCGTGTGCGGCAGATCGAAAGCCGGGCGATCGAAAAGCTCAAGTCGGCACTGGTGTCCGCCAATCCGCAGATGGCAGCGGCCGCCTGCTGAGGCGGCTCTCCGGCCTTATTCCGAAATGATCTTGAATTTCTGGCCCTGCGAAATCGTCGCGCTGACCGGCAATGCGTTGATCAGCTTGAAGAGGTCGAGCTTGCGGTCGGTGCCCATCATGCGCGCGGATAGCGAAGCGACCGTGTCGTCCTTGGTGGCGGTGACGATGCGGATTCTCAGCGGTTTGAGCGACGCTATTTCCTGAGAGGTCATCCGGCGGAAAGTCGAGCGCAACGTCTCGGCGGTCGTCTGAAGTACGGCACTCCCCTTCGGTACAGCCGTCAGGAAGCGGAAGATTTGGTTATCGACGCGGATGACGGTCACGTCGAAATCCCAGCGTTCTGCGGAGGCACGCGCGGTTGCGGCGGGCATGCCGTTGACCTGGATCTCCCGCACCGTCTCCGGCTGCAGACCGGCCACCCAGCCGCTTGTCAGATAGTTCGACAGATTGTTGTTGTCGCCTGCGGCGACACCGTCGAAACGGATCGCTGTTTCGCCGGGGCCGGTCGCCAAAACGGCTTCCACCTTGTTGTCGATGCGAAAATCCGGCGGAACGTCGAAACGAATGCCGAGGCTGCCATGCATGAAGGTCTGGCCGCGGACGTAGCCCTCCTGCGGGCTATCGCCGTAAAGCAGGCCGTCGATGCCGGCGATGTAATAATCGCGGCCCTTGTCGCCGACGGTACCCTCCTGGCCGAAATTGCGGGCATGGCGGCGGGCGAGATCGACACGCTGGGCGGAGTTCGGATGGCTCGAGAGGAAGTCGAGGCTCTGGTCATTGTCCGGATCGACCGCCGAATACCGGGCATAAGCCGCCATGGAATCGAGAAACCGTGCCGCCGCATAGGGGTCGTAGCCGGCTTCGCCGAGCATCCGCACGCCGATCACGTCGGCCTGCAGTTCCTGCTGACGCGAGAAGGCAGCGAGGCGAAGCTTGCCGCGGGCAAGCGCCTGTTTGCCGGCGAGATCGCTGGAGAGGACTTCCGCCACGACGCGGCTCGCGATGACTTCTGCCTCTTCGCGGCGCTGGCGCTCGATGCCGTGATTGGCGGTGACGTGGCCCATCTCGTGCGAGAGCACGGCCGCGACTTCCGAAGCGTCGTTGGCGAGCGCCAGAAGCCCGCGCGTCACATAAAGATAGCCGCCCGGCAACGCGAAGGCGTTGATCGCCGGCGAATTCAGAATGGTGATGCGGAACGACTGGTTGGGATTTTCCGAAACGGCCGTCAGCGCGCCGGCGATGCGGGCGACCAGGCGCTCGGTCTTGGCGTCACGGTACTCCCCGCCGTAGCTGGCGACAATGCGCGGATGCTCGCGCGCCCCCATCTGGGCCCGCGGATCGTTCTTCTGCACCTCATCGACGATTTGCGGCGAGTCGGAAGGGGAGACATTCGGCGTATAGGCCTGATCGAAGATCGACTGGCAGCCGGCGAGGACCGCGCTGCTCAGCAGCAGGGCGCTCAAGGCCCGCCAGCCGGGCAGGGCGCGAACAATCGTCCCGACAGCCGGGATCGCCTCGCGCCTCATCGTCCTTGTCTTCCGCACCATCATTCCCAAGGTCCGCCATCCAGCTTGGCAGAGACTGTCTCGATCCAAGCCGGCTCCTTCTCTATGTCGCTTAGCGATTTTCGCGTCGCATGCACAGATGCTCTTACTGAAATATGTCTTGCTGGCGCGTTTGCAATGAAAATCCCCGCTGCCTTTCCGCGATGCCATCGTGGCACGTCCAAATTGTGGCAGCTCTTCTAACGGTCCAGCCGCCTCCGTCGCGAAACGTGATCACGCAGATAGTTACTTGCAATTTGCTAGTCACTTATGTCACAAGGCTGCGGTCACCTGGAGCGATCCCATGAAAAGAGCAGGTCCCATCGATACCGGATGCCCGGTGCTGCGCAGTCTCAAACATGTGGGCGAGGCCTGGAGCTTCCTGATCCTGCGCGATGCGCTGGCGGGAATGACCCGTTTCGACGAATTCCAGCGCAATCTCGACATTGCTCCGAACATCCTGACCGACCGGCTGTCGTCGCTTGTCGAATCCGGCCTCATGGAGCGGCGGCGCTATTGCGAACGGCCACCACGCGACGAATATCATCTCACCCAGCGCGGCCGTGATTTCCGGCCCGTGATGCAGGCGCTGCTCGCCTGGGGCAACCAGCATCTGGCGCCGGAAGGCGAAAGCGTGGTGATCGTCAACAAGGAGACCGGCGAGCAGGCCGAACCGGTGATGATCGACCGCCGCAGCGGCAGGCCGCTCAGCGACCCTGTCTTCACCAATGCGGCAGGGCCGGCCGCGAATGAACGCACCCAGCGCCGTTATCCATCCATGAACCAGTTCCCGCAGCACAGAGAGGCTGACCGATGAGCGCCGTTACCACCGAAGCCGTCGAAGCGGCGTCTATCTTCGAAGACGTGGATGCGGCGCCGATCGATCCGCGTACCCTTCAACTGCTGCAGGATCCGATCCTGCCGATGCTGATCCGGCTCGCCTGGCCCAATATCCTGATCATGCTGGCCCAGGCCTCCACGGGTCTGATCGAAACCTGGTGGGTCTCGCATATGGGAACTGCCGCGCTGGCCGGTATGGCGCTGGTCTTTCCGGCCGTGATGCTGATGCAGATGATGTCGGCCGGCGGGTTCGGCGGGGCGATCTCGTCTGCCATTGCCCGAGCGCTCGGCAGCGGCCGGCGTGACGAAGCAGACCTGCTTGCCTGGCATGCCGTCGTGGTCAATGTCGCGCTCGGGCTGCTGTTTTCGGCGATCATGCTGGCTTACGGCCGGCCGATCTATCAGGCGCTTGGCGGCGAAGGCCCGGAGCTTGAAGCCGCACTCATCTATTCGAATGTCGTCTTCAGCAGCATGATCTTCGTCTGGCTGATGAACGGCCTGGCAAGCGTCGTGCGCGGAACCGGCAACATGCTGTTTCCAGCACTAGTCACCTGCGTGGGGGCAGCGCTGCTCGTGCCTGTATCGCCGTTGCTGATCTTCGGCTTCGGCCCGTTCCAGGGTTCGGCATTGCCGGCGGTGGTCTGGCCCTGGTGCTCTACAGCTTCGGCGGCACCGCGGTTCTCGCCTGGTATATCGCCTCCGGCCGCAATCTCGTGCGCTTCGGCTTCGGTCCGCTTCGCTGGGCGATGTTCCGGAACATCGTCCGTCTCGGAGCCGCCGCAGCAATCAATTCCGTGCTCACCAATGTGACCATCGGCATTGCCACGGCCCTGGTGGCGACCAAGGCGGGCGTTTCGGCAGTTGCCGGTTTCGGCACCGGCGCACGGCTCGAATATCTGCTGATCCCGGTGATCTTCGGCATCGGCGCGCCGATGGTGGCGCTGGTCGGCACGAACATGGGCGCCGGACAGAAGGATCGTGCGATCCGCATCGCCTTCACCGGAGCTGCCATCGCCTTCGTCATCACCGAGACGATCGGACTGATCGCGGCGATCTTCCCGGTTGCCTGGATCTCGCTATTCAGCGAGGAGCACGGCGCGATCGATGCGGGGGTCGCCTATCTGCAGATCGTCGGGCCGGTCTATGGTTTCTTCGGTGCCGGGCTGGCGCTCTATTTCGCCTCCCAAGGGGCTGGTCAGCTGCTCTGGCCGCTTGCCTGCGGTTTCCTCCGTCTCGCCATCGCCGGGCTCGGCGGCTGGCTGGCGCTGGAATTCACCGGGTCGCTGAGCGGCTTGTTCTTCGCGCTTGCGGCCGGACTGGTCGCTTACGGTGGCATCCTGTTCTTCGCCATCCGCTCCGGCGCCTGGTTCCGGGGAAAGACGGCCTGATCAGCCGGAGAGGAATTCGGCAAGTGCCGGAACATCGCGTCGCGCCAGAAATTCCGCGGCGGGAGCCTGCAGCAGGATCTTGCCGTGATCGATGAACACGGCAAGATCGGCAAGCCGGCCAACTTCGTCGGGATCGTGGGTCACGATCAGCACCGTGTTACCCGTCTCGCGATGCAGGTCGATGAGCAGGCTGGCCATCGAAAGACGGAGGCCCGGATCGAGCGCCGCGAACGGTTCGTCCATCAGCAGAACCGGCTTCCTGCGCACCAGAGCCCGGGCGAAGGCGGCGCGTTGTCTTTCGCCGCCGGAAAGCGTTCCCGGCATCCGTTTCTCAAAGCCGCCCAGGCCGACACGCTCCAGCGCCTGCGAGATCGCCGTGCGGTCATCGCGTGAGAGTTTCAGGGACGGATTGATGCCGAGCCCGATATTGGTGGCGAGGTCCAGATGGGCGAAGAGGTTGTTATCCTGGAAGATCAGGGAGACGGGCCGCTCCGAGGGGTGCTTCCCCGTCACATCCTCGCCGGCGATCCGGATAAGGCCGCGATCGGGTGTCTCGAAGCCGGCAACGAGGTTAAGGAAGGTCGATTTGCCTGAGCCGGAGGGGCCGGTGACCGCCGTCACCGCGCCGGCCGGGAGCAGGCAATCGAAGCGGAATTCCTTCGTGCCGAGCTTCAACTCGACCTTTTCCAGCATGACCCCGTCAGCCATGTCGTGTCTCCCTTTGACCAGCCGTGCCGATTACCGTCAGCCCAAGGCAGATAACGCCGAGGATGAGTGCCAGCCCGTCGGCATCATTGGTGCGATAGCTGGATAGCCGGCTATAGACAAGCCAGGGCAGGGTGGTGAGATCGCTGGAGCCGAATAGCGCCACGGCTCCGAGATCGCCGAGCGACAGGGCCATGGCAAAGGAGAGCGATGTCAGCAGCGGTTTTGCGAGAACCGGAAGATCGATCCACCATACGCGTGAAAAGCCTGAAAGGCCGAGGCTCGCCGACAGCCTCCTAGTCCGCCTGCGGTGCGTTTCGACCGCGGGCGCCAGGACACGCATCACGAAGGGAAGTGCCATCAGCATATTGATGATTGCGACCAGCGCCGGGGCGAAACGGGCGACATCGCCAAAAGGCCTCAGTGCCAGGAACCAGCCGGTGCCGAGTACGACGGGTGGCACCAGCAGTACCAGCGAGGACATGCCGCCGAGTGAAATAGAGAATGTCCTGGCCGCTGCGCCCGGCCGCTTCATGTCGGCAACCGCCTCGCGCCCGGCAATGATCGCCAGCGACGTGAGAACGGCCAGCAGGCCGGCGGAAAGTGCGATGGTAAAACTGGTCCAGGCGGCGCGCACGAATGCGGCACTGGTGACGAGGCTCCAGAGATTGGCCTTGATGCCGGCAGCGAGGATGGACGCAAGCGGCAGGATCAGGAAGGCGGTGGCAAGCAGGATGGCGAGCCCATCCCAAAGCCGTGCCGGCAATGTCCGGCCATCGAAGCGTCGCACGGTCCGGCCGGCGGTGATGCCGGCTTCGTCAGGTGCCGGGAAAAGCGAGATTGCGATCAGGATCAGCGCGGTGATGCCGATCTGCAGCAGCGACAGCGCGATAGCGCGCGGCGGGTCGAAATCGAAACGCAGCGACTGGTAGATCGCCACTTCGAGCGTCGTTGCGGCCGGTCCGCCGCCGAGCACCAGGACGAGCGTGAAACTGGTGGCGCAGAGCATGAAGACCAACCCGGCAATGCCGGGAGGACGACGCGCCGCGGGCCACTCGATGAAACGGAAGACGGAAAGCGGTTGCATTCCAAGGCTCGAAGAAAGCAGCCAATATTCCGCCGGCAGACGCTCCAGCGCCGCGAGCAGCAGCCTTGCGGCAAGCGGCAGGTTGAAGAAGACGTGCGCCAGCAGGATGCCGGAAAGGCCGTAAATGCTGACCGGCTGCTCGAGGCCGAGTTTCAACAGCAGGCTGTTCATCACCCCTTGCCGGCCCCAGATGACGATCACGCCGAGCGCGCCGATCAGAACCGGCAGGCCCATGGGCAGCGCCATCAGCCGGATGATCCAGACGCGGCCCGGAAAGCTTGAGCGACGTGCGAGCGCCAAGGCGACGGGAAGCGCGAAAACGATCGACAGCAGTGTCGACAGAGCCGCCTGCAGCAGGGTGAAACGCAGGATCCGCCACGTATAGGCGGTGAACAGCCGGCTTTGGGTATTGCCCGCATCCCAGGACAGAAGGGCGGCAACCGCGATGCCGACGAAGAGGGCGATACCGATGAGGCTCAGCAGCCCCAGCCAATCCCCGTCTCCGTTCGGCCCGTGTCAGCATGGGATCAGTTCAAGCTCATGGCGGTCAGCCATTCGTCGATCCAGGCCTGGCGGTTCTTGGCGACCTCGTCGGACCCCATCAGGAACGTCTTCGTCGGCTGCACCAGCTTGCCGAAGGCATCGGGAAGCGGCTGGGAAGTCTTGGCGGCCGGCATCATCCAGTTGGTGGTCGGGATGACATCCTGGAACCCGGGTGACACCATGAATTTCAGGAACTGTTTCGCCAGATCCTTGTCATCAGCGCCCTTCAGCATGCCGGCGACTTCGATCTGGATATAATGCCCCTCGGAGAAGGCGGCTGCCTGATAGCGGTCCGTTTTTCCTCGACCATGTGATAGGCAGGCGAGGTCGTGTAGGAAAACACCATCGGCACCTCGCCCTTGGTGAACAGGCCATAGGCTTCCGACCAGCCGGGCGTCACGGTCAGCACGCGTTTCCGGAGCTTTGCCCAGGCTTCAGGGGCCTTATCGCCATAGACCGATTTTACCCACAGCAGCAGGCCAAGGCCTGGCGTCGAGGTGCGCGGGTCCTCGATGGCGATCTTCTGCGCCGGATCACCGTCCACCAGTTCCTTCAGGCTTTTCGGCGGGTTCTTCGTCGTCTGGGTGTCGTAGACGACGGCGAAATGGCCGTAATCATAGGGAATGAACGTGTCGTCGCTATAATTGCCCGGCACCTTGGCGGCGGAGGCGTCGAGCCCATGCGGCTCGAAGAGGCCGGTCGCCTTCGCCTCCGAGATCAGGTTGGTGTCGAGGCCGAGCGCGATATCGGCATCGGTGCCCTGGCCTTCGAGCTTGAGGCGGGTGAGAAGCGCCACACCATCGGCGACGCCGACGAAATTCAGCTTGCAGGCGCAGGTCTTTTCGAACGCCTCTTTCACCTTGGGGCCTGGACCCCAATCGGAAATGAAGCTCTCATAGGTATAGACGGTCAGTGTCTTTTCCTGCGCCTTGGCAGGCAGAGAAAGGGAAAGGGCGGCTGCAGCCGCAATTATCGAAAGAATGGTCCTGCGCATCGGCGCCTCCTCTTTTGGTGACAAGGGGAATAGGCGCTGATGAAGAGCCGTCTAATCCCTCCGCCGGTGTTAACCGGATCAGGTTCCGCGGGTTGGCCTCAAGGCCTCTCAGCCGCGCGTAAACACGCGGCACCCCGTTAGAGCGAGATCAGATTTAGCGGCGTCGGGAATGGCTGGCAAGAGGCGGTCTTCTGCCGGCTCCGGGCGTATCCCGCGGGATCGAAATTTCTCAGTGGTTCTGAGAAAACACCTTCAGTTCGCGCGGAACGACCGCCATGCCGCCGAGACGGTTGGCGATGGCGTAGTCGATCGTCTTCTCGACCACATCAGGCATGACCGGTTTGGTGAGCACGCCGAGCGAGCCCTTGACGCCGCCTTCCACATCTTCCGGGTTGCCTGTCATGAAGACGACGGTGATGCCGTATTGTTCGGCAAGCTCACGGCCAATCTCGGGACCGGTCCGGCCGTCCGAGAGATTGACATCGATCAGGGCGATATCGGCGTAGGCCGCGAGCGCCAAAGCATGTTTGCGGGCGTTGGCAAAACCAGCGACCTTGAGACCCATGGATTCGACGGTTTCAGCCACATCAAGCGCGATCAGAAACTCGTCCTCGACGATCATCACTCGTTGATTCATCGCTTCGGTGGCCAGCCGACGACGCGTAACATTTGTCAGCATTGGATGTCCCCATTCAGTTGATCGGTTCCTCGCGGGCCGATGAGTCCCCAGGACATCCCGACCGTTATTGATCCATCGAACGTGTCGGGAGGCTACATGTTCCGGTCCGCGACAAATATTTTTTCAGCTAACTCTTTGTTAAGCATAATAAATAGTAAAATTATCCTTCAATTTCCTCGCGCAGCATTTCAAGCTCCAGCCATTCCTCTTCCATTTTGCTGATGCTTTGGCGCAGTTTTTCCATCTCCGCGGCCAGCTTGTTGAAGGCAGCGGGGTCCTTGGTGAAGAGGTTGGGATCGGCCATCTTCTTTTCGCGGGTGGCGATCTCGGCTTCGGCTTTCGCCATTTCCTTCGGCAGGTTTTCGAGGGCGAATTTCTGCTTGTAGGAGAGCTTGCCTTTGGCCTTGGGGGCGTCGGCCGCGGGAGAGGCGGCATCGGTTTTTGCCTTGTCGGCCTTTTCGGCGCGGCGTCTTTCTTCCTGCGCGCCCCTGCGTTGGGCCAGCATATCCGTGTAGCCGCCGGCATATTCGATCCAGCGGCCGTCTGGCGCGTCCGGGTTGGCGGGGGCGATGGTCGAGGTCACGGTGCGGTCGAGGAAGTCGCGGTCGTGGCTGACGAGGATGACGGTGCCGGTGTAGCCGGCGACGATTTCCTGCAGCAGATCCAGCGTCTCGATATCGAGGTCGTTGGTCGGTTCGTCGAGGATCAAAAGGTTCGACGGCCGCGCCATGATGCGGGCGAGCATCAGGCGGGCGCGCTCGCCGCCGGAAAGGTTCTTGATCGGTGTCCTGATCTGCTCCGGCTGGAACAGGAAATCCTTCATGTAACCCGCGACGTGCCGCTGCTCGCCGTTGACCAGCAGCGTCTCGCCGCGGCCATCCGTCAGATAATGGGACAGCGTGTCCTCGGGGTTCAGGTCCTCGCGCTTCTGGTCGAGCGTGGCGATTTCCAGGTTGGTGCCGAGCTTGACGGTGCCGGTATCGGGCGCGAGCTGGCCGGTCAGCATTTTCAGCAGCGTCGTCTTGCCGGCGCCGTTCGGGCCGACGAGACCGATGCAGTCACCGCGATGCACGCGGATCGAGAACGGCGCGACGATCGGCCGGTCGTAGCTCTTGGTGATGTTTTCAGCCTCGATGACCAGCTTGCCGGATTCGCGGCCTTCGCTGACGGTCGCCTGCACCGTGCCTTGAGGTCCCTTGTGGCCGCGGTAATTGCCGCGCATCGTCTGCAGCTCGCCGAGGCGGCGCATGTTGCGCTTGCGACGGGCGGTGACGCCGTAGCGCAGCCAGTGTTCCTCGCGCTCGATCGCCTTGCCGAGCTTATGCTGTTCCAGTTCCTCGGCTTCGAGCACCTCGTCGCGCCAGGCCTCGAATTCGCCGAAACCGCGGTTGAGGCGCCGTGACGTGCCGCGATCGAGCCAGACCGTGGCATTCGAGACCTTTTCGAGGAAACGACGGTCATGCGAGATCACCACCAGCGCGCTTCTGGTCTTGCGCAGCTCGTCTTCCAGCCATTCGATGGTCGGCAGGTCGAGATGGTTGGTCGGCTCGTCGAGCATCAGGATGTCCGGCTCGGGCGCCATGACGCGGGCAAGGGCTGCGCGGCGGGACTCGCCGCCGGAAAGCGTATTCGGGTCTTCGTGACCGCTGAGGCCCAGGTGTTCGAGCAGGTAGGTGACGCGATAGGGATCGTCGCCCGGGCCGAGGCCCGCTTCAGCATAGGCCTGCACGGTCGTATAACCGGCGAAATCCGGCGCCTGTTCGAGATAGCGGATGGTCGAGGACGGGTGGCGGAACACTTCGCCCGATTGCGGCTCGACCATGCCGGCCGCAATCTTCATCAGCGTCGATTTGCCGGAGCCGTTGCGGCCGACGAGGCAGATGCGGTCGCCCGGCTCCACCTGCATGCCGGCGCCGGCCAGCAGCGGTGCACCGCCGAAGCTCAGGAAGATATCGTCAAGTTTCAGGATCGGGGGCGCCAAGTGTTCAGGCTCCTGTCATGTCATAGGGGCGGGCAAGGATCATCGCCCTGCCGCTCTTTAGATGGAATTCCACCCGGCCTTCCGCAACGTTGGAGACCGTGCGCGAGGAGCCGAAGGGAAGCGAAAAGTTGTCGAGCGGATAGCGCGCACCGATGATGTCGAGCCCTTCCAGGTCCGAAAAACCGATGACGGAAAACAGCGAACCCTTGGGCAGGTCGAGCGTCCTTGCGCCCGGCAGCAGCGGCATGGCTTCTTCGTCGCCCGAGGTCAGCAGGATGTCGAGGCCGCGTTCGGCAAGGCTCATGGCGTGAAAGAGGTGCTGGAGCGCGTGGTCGCTGCGCTCGCCTCCGAGAGCGCCGACGAAGATCAGCCTCGTCGCGCCGCGGTCCGTCGCCTCCGAGGTGGCGATCTCGCCGTCGGTCTCGGTCTTGGCGGGCGGGTAGGTCTGCCGCTCGATGTCCGGGAACTGCGCAATCAGCGCGGCATCCGAGGAATCGAAATCACCGACCCAGAGCTCCGGCGTCACGCCCAGTGCCGCCGCATGCCGCATGCCGCTGTCGGCCGCGATGAAGCGGCTGCCGGCAACTGCGTCCCGCAGGCGGTCGGTGACTTTGAGATTGCCACCGAGCAGAATGGTGAAGGTCGAATGGGTCATGCGCATTGCCCATAGCGCAAAGCCGGCCGAAAGGGAAAGCTGTTGCACCACCGGGGATCAGCTTTTAGTTTGCGGCGCGTTGATTGATCGGGATGCCAAGATGCAGTTTCAGGGTACAGCGGACTATATTGCCGACAAGGATCTGATGGTGGCGGTCAATGCCGCGATCCGGCTCGAACGTCCGCTGCTGGTGAAAGGCGAGCCTGGTACGGGCAAGACCGAGCTGGCGCGGCAGGTGGCCAATGCGCTTGGGCTCGATCTGATCGAGTGGAACATCAAGTCCACTACCAAGGCGCAGCAGGGGCTATACGAATACGACGCGGTTTCGCGCCTGCGCGACAGCCACTCGGCGACGAACGCGTCCATGACGTTGCGAACTATATCCGCCGTGGCAAGCTGTGGCAGGCGTTTGCGTCGGAGAAGAAGCTGGTGCTTTTGATCGACGAGATCGACAAGGCGGATATCGAATTTTCGAACGACCTGCTGCAGGAACTCGACCGCATGGAATTCCATGTCTATGAGACCGGCGAAATGGTCCGTGCCAAGGTCCGGCCGATCGTCATCATCACCTCCAACAACGAGAAGGAATTGCCGGACGCCTTCCTGCGCCGCTGCTTCTTCCACTACATCCGCTTCCCGGATGTCGATACGCTCGCCCGCATCGTCGAGGTCCATTATCCCGGCATCAAGCAGACGCTGGTGCGCAATGCGCTCACCCAGTTCTACGAGATCCGCGAGATGCCGGGGCTGAAGAAGAAGCCCTCGACCTCCGAAGCGCTCGACTGGATCCGGCTTCTGGTCTCCGACGATGTCGATCCGTCGGACCTGCGCGGCGACGTCAAGAACGCGTTGCCGAAGCTGCATGGCGCTCTCCTCAAGAACGAGCAGGACGTGCATCTCTTCGAGCGCATAGCCTTCATGGCGCGGCGGGAGAGATGATACCTGATGCGTTCAAGGTCCTGATCTATGCCGTTTGGCGGGATCGGCTCCTGGTTTTCGACGAACCGGATTTTCCCGATCAATGGCTGCAAGTGCCGGGCGGTACGATCGAGCCAGGGGAAGCGCCGGATATCGCCGCCGCCCGTGAATTTCACGAGGAAACGGGTCTCGATGTCGTGGTTCCGCTGCACCCGCTTATGGTCCACGACTATCGTTTTCCGAAGGATGGCGGCGAGACCTGTCATCGCCGGCACTATTTCCTGCTCCGCCTGGCGGGGGACTATCCCGATACCTGGATCCATCTCGAGGAACATCGCTTCGATGGCGGCGAGCCGATTCGTTTTCGCTTTTCATGGATGCGGTTGGACGAGGCGGCGCGCCAGCTGGGGGCGGGATGGCGGACGCGCTTCCGCTTGTTCTCAAGGGCGGGTCATAGCGGCAAGATTTTGCTCCCATTGACGGGGCCCGTAGCAAGGCGTATTTGAGTTTTCGAGAATTCGTGGTGATTTGGCCGGCCGGCTTGCAGCCACGTTAAAAAAGTCGCTAAAGGGCCGCGAGAAGATGTCTTCCCACGGACCGGTCGCGATTTATCTTGCCGCCGGTTTTATTTTTGTTGGGTAAAGACATGCCGATCAAGATTCCCGATACGCTGCCCGCATACAGCACCCTTGTTTCCGAGGGTGTCCGGGTGATGACCGAAACCATGGCGGTGCGGCAGGACATTCGTCCGCTGCAGATCGGGCTTCTCAATCTCATGCCGAACAAGATCAAGACCGAGCTGCAGATGGCGCGCCTTGTCGGCGCCTCGCCGCTGCAGGTCGAGTTCTCGCTGGTCCGCATCGGCGGCCACAAGGCCAAGAACACGTCGGAAGATCACCTCCTCTCGTTCTACGAGACCTGGGAAGAGGTGAAGCACCGCAAGTTCGACGGTTTCATCATCACCGGCGCGCCGATCGAGACGCTTCCCTTTGAGGACGTCACCTATTGGGACGAGATGAGGCAGATCCTCGACTGGACCGCGACCAACGTGCATTCGACGATGAATGTCTGCTGGGGTGCGATGGCGGCGATCTATCATTTCCACGGCGTGCCGAAATACGAGCTCAAGGAAAAGGCGTTCGGTGTCTATCGCCACCGCAACCTCGTGCCGTCGTCGATCTATCTCAATGGTTTTTCGGACGATTTCCAGGTGCCCGTGTCACGCTGGACGGAGGTGCGCCGTGCCGACATCGAGCGGCATCCGGACCTTGAAATCCTGATGGAATCCGAGGAAATGGGCATCTGCCTGGTGCATGAGAAGGCCGGCAAGCGGCTCTACATGTTCAACCATGTGGAATACGACTCCACCTCGCTGGCGGACGAATATTTCCGGGACGTCAATGCCGGCGTGCCGATCAAGATGCCGCATAACTATTTCCCGCATAACGACGATACGCTGACGCCCTTGAACCGTTGGCGCAGCCATGCACATCTTCTGTTCGGCAACTGGATCAACGAGATCTACCAGACGACACCTTATGATCCGGAGAAGATCGGCACCAAATAGGTTCTCGACGCGATGTTCATTCCCTTCTTCCTGCATCTCAAAGAGGCGAAGATCCCGGTGACGCTCCGGGAATTCCTCATCCTTCTGGAAGGCATGCAACAAGGGATTGCGGATTTCGATGTCGAAGCCTTCTATTTCCTCGCGCGCACCGCGCTGGTGAAGGACGAGTGGCATATCGACAAGTTCGACCGGGTGTTTTCCTCCTATTTTCGCGGGCTTGAATCGGTTTCCGGCGAGCCGGGCGTGGATGTCGCCCATATCCCTGAAGAATGGCTGCGCAAGCTCGTCGAAAAGCACCTGACGGACGAGGAGAAGAAGCTCGTCGAGTCGCTCGGCGGTTTCGAGAAGCTGATGGAGACGTTGCGCCAGCGGCTGGAGGAACAGAAGGGCCGGCATCAGGGCGGCTCGAAATGGATCGGCACCGGGGGCACCTCGCCATTCGGCGCCTATGGCTACAATCCCGAAGGGGTGCGGATCGGACAGGACCAGTCCCGCCACCGCCGGGCGGTCAAAGTCTGGGACAAGCGTGAATTCGCCGATTTCGACGGCAAGGTCGAGCTCGGCACCCGCAATATCAAGCTGGCGCTGAAGCGCCTTCGCCGCTGGGTGCGGGAAGGGGCGGTCGAGGAATTCGACCTGCCCGGCACCATTCGTTCCACTGCAGAGCACGGTTATCTCGACGTGCAGACGCGGCCGGAGCGGCGCAACGCGGTCAAGTTGCTGATGTTCTTCGATGTCGGCGGCTCGATGGACGATCATATCCGCGTAATCGAGGAGTTGTTCTCGGCCGCTCGCGCCGAGTTCAGGCATATGGAGCATTTCTACTTCCACAATTGCCTCTACGAAGGCGTGTGGAAGGAGAACCGTCGCCGGTCCGACCGGACGCCGACGCTCGACCTCATCCGCAGCTACGGCGCCGACTACAAGGTGATCTTCGTCGGTGATGCTTCGATGAGCCCCTATGAGATCACCCATACCGGCGGGTCGGTCGAACACTGGAACCAGGAGCCGGGCGAGGCCTGGATCAGGCGCGTCACCGATCATTTCCACCGCTGCGTCTGGCTCAATCCGGTGCCACAGGAGCATTGGAGCCATACAACCTCGATCGGGGTGATGCGGCACCTGATGACCGAGCGCATGTTTCCGCTGACGCTTGGCGGGTTGGAGCAGGCGACCCGTACGCTGACCCGCTGACTTTGCTTTTCCCTGAACTTTATCGGTCCCCGGCGTTGCGGCCTGCCGTCAAATCGCGCAGTTTGCCGCAAAACATATTGGTGGAGGAGCAGTCTCATGGCGGACCAGAATATGGCGGATCAGAATTTCGAAGTTTTCGGCACCACGGAAAAGGGCGAAACCGTCTATCGCGTCCGGATTTCCGGTGGTGGGCTGACCGCCAGCGTCATCACCTGGGGTGCGGTGATCCAGGATCTTCGGCTGGAAGGCCATCAGCCGCCGCTCGTGCTCGGCTTCGAAAGGTTTGAAGACTACCTGAACCACTCCCCTATTTCGGCGCGACGCCCGGCCGCTCGTCCAATCGCACCGGCGGTGGCCGTTTCACGCTGGATGGCAAGCCGTATCAGCTGGAAGTGAACGAGCGGGGCGTCACCCATCTGCATGGTGGCTCGGACGGCATCGGCCGCAGCAACTGGACGATCGTCGAACACGCGGCGGACAGGGTCGTGCTGCGGATCACCGATCCGGACGGCCGCGCCGGTTATCCGGGAAATTGCACGATCACGGCGACCTACCAGCTCAAAAAGATGGCGTTCTGTCCATCGTCTACGAATCCACCACCGATCGGCCGACGCCCGCCAATATCTGCCAGCATTCCTATTTCAACCTCGACGGCCGCGAGGATGCGCTCGGCCATGACATCATGATCGCTGCCGACCATGTGCTTGTCCTCGACGACAAGCAGGTGCCGACCGGTGAATTGAGGGCGGTCTCCGGTACGCCTTTCGACCTGCGCGACATGGGGCCGATGAAGCGGTTCGACGGCGGCGCACAGATCCTGTTCGACCATAATTTTTGCCTCTCTCCGGAGCGGACGGACAAGCGTTCCGTGGCTTTGGTACGCAGCATCCATTCGGGCGTCGCGATGGAAGTGCGCACTACCGAGCCGGGCGTTCAGCTCTATGCCGCCTTCAAGCTGCCGCAGATCCCGGTGCCGGGGCTTGACGGCCGCCACTATGGACCCTTTGCCGGGTTCTGCCTGGAAACCCAGGTCTGGCCGGACGCGATCAACCACGCCAATTTCCCCAATGCGGTGCTGCGTCCGGGCGAGGTGTTGCGGCAGGACACGGACTATGTCTTCTCGAAGCAATGATCGCAGCAGGGAGCGCCCGGCGACATATGCTTCCGGCAGCGCGGCCTGACGGACAAATTCATCCGGCGCCGCAATCGTGGCGGCGTCGAATCCCCTGTCAAATCGGCTGGCGGATGCGACGCAGCTCGCCTTCCAGCAGCGTCATGTTGACGGGTTTCCGAATGGTCGTGCGGTCGCTGAAGGACTGATGATCGTCGAGCTGCTCATAGCCGGTGCAAAACAGGAAGGGCACGCCACGGGTCTGCAGCCATTCGGCAAAAGGATAGACCGGCTTTCCGCCAAGATTGACGTCGAGAACCGCGACGTCGGGGAGTCGGGAGCCGCCGACCAGACGCATGGCTTCGTCGGCTGTGGCCGCCGGCCCGACGACCTCCCAGCCTCGTGACTCGAGCTCGTTGCAAAGTTCCATGGCGATGAGTGCCTCGTCCTCCACGACCAGTATCCGGCCCGCCGTGACGGCCTCGGAAGACTTGCGGGTGACGTCCCGATCGTGAGCCGAGCCGGATGACATGTCGGGACGGTAGACCGATGGGGAAACGTCGCCACCAGGCACATGCCGGTCGTGGGCCAGGTGGTGTCGGTGGCCGCCCAATTGGCGGGTGGCGACTTCCGTCACCAGGGTGGAGCCAAAGCCCTTGGATCGGGGCTTTTCTACCGGTGGCCCGCCGGTCTCAATCCAGCGAAGCTCCAGTTCGTCGGACGCAAGGATGCGCCAGGAGACGTCAACCCGTCCTTCTGACGCCGACAATGCCCCGTATTTGACGGCATTGGTGGCAAGTTCATGGATGAGGAGGCTGACCGGCTGCACGGAGTTGGGGGCAAGCGTGACGGCCGGGCCGCCGATCAGCAACTGGCTTACGTTCTGATAGGCCTTTGTTTCCTCCGCGAGGATCGCGGCGAGATCCCCGCCCTGCCACCTGTTCTGGGCGAGCAGCGAATGGGCGCGGCTCAGCGCCGAAACACGACCCCGAACCGCGGCGATGAACGCCTCCTTGGTGTCGGCGCGCGTCAGGAGACCAGCGCCTGCACGACCGCCAGGGCATTCTTGGCCCGGTGATCGACTTCCCGGGCCAGTAGCTGTCTGGAATCCTCGTTGGCCTTGCGTTCTGTAATGTCGCGCAGGATGACGGTCGCAAGTTTTCGCTCGCCGATCTTTACCTGCGAGATAGACGCCTCAAGGGAAACTCCTCGCCATTGGCGCGCAGGCCGCTGATGGCGCCCAATGCGCCCATCCGGCGGTTGGTGACCCCGGTCTCCTTGAAGAGTCGGATATGCTCGGCATGTCCATGCCGAAACCGCTCCGGGATGAACCGCTCGATCGACAAACCGAGCGCATTCTTGCCATCGACGCCGAACATGCGCTCGGCAGCCGGATTGAACAGGACGATCCGCTGGCCTTCATCGACGGTGATCAGCGCGTCCATCGCCGATTCCACGATCCCTTCCATTCGCCGCCGGCTTTCCAACAGAGCATCCTCCGCGGCCTTCCGCTCGGTGATATCGCGCAGGATAACGGTGGCCAGGCGTTCGCCGCCGACCTCGACCTGCGAGATTGAAGCCTCGATCGGAAATTCCGTACCGTCGGCGCGCAAACCGCTGATTGCGCCAAGCGAGCCCATCTGACGGGTGGTCACGCCGGTCTCGGTGAAATGGTGAATATGCGCCGCGTGGGTCGGGCGATAGCGTTCCGGCATGAAACGGGAGATGTGCTGGCCAAGCGCGTCGTTGGCCGACAGGCCAAACATCCGCTCGGCGGCGGGATTGAACAGGATCACCCGTTGCTCGTCGTCGATGGTGATGATCCCGTCCATCGCCGAGGTGACGATCCCCTCGAGCCGCTGCATGATTTCAACGGCTGTTTTCTGGCTCGGTTTCCGTGGGTTTGGACGAGATTCCATGACGGCACATCTCCAATTCAACCGCCGAATCACCGGCGCGGCCTCGTGGGTCTGGTTGCAATTGGTATTCCATCTCGCGCTTTTGGTGAAGATGTACGGGAATCATTAAGTTCGCGAAGCAATGGCTGATTGAGGGGAAGCCTGGCATGGCTTTGGTGCGCTACGAAACCGGCGCGACGAGATGGTACCGCGCATCTACGGAATCCGGGTGGGATCGTTTTTCTTGACCATGCCTACCAGCAGTTCCTGGAGAGCTTTTGCCGTTGTTTCGGATTTGTTGCTTTGTTCAACGAGCAGGGCCGAGAGCTTGACGTTCTGGTCAACAACCGCCTTCAGGAGGTCGGCGTTTTGTGTTCCAAGCACATTGCTCTGACTTTTAAGTCTTTCCGTCTCTTGTGTCATCGCCAGAAAGGCAAAGTAGCAAACGCCCAGTGCCAGGGCGACGGGCAGGACGAGCGACGTGTTTGCAATGAACCAAGCCTGGTTCAAAAACTGTTTGGATCGGCCCGCTGCCGCAGCGGTGGTCGAGCCGGTGGTTACGGGCTTTTCGATCACCGAAACGGAAGCGTTCATCGAAACGTCTATGTCGAGCGCCTCCCGAAATGCGACGGGTGCATAGATCGCAAGCAAAGTCAGCACGAACTCGTGCAGTTCGGCGTTATCAACGCCGATCAACTCCATGATCGCATGTATCGAGTTGTATTCGACGGTTCGAAGCTGGAGTTCGATCCTCCGAGGCTGATCGGAGAATGAGTCGCGGCGATCTCGGCGATATTCCAATTGGGTGTTCACCAACCTCTGGAGTTCCACCGGGAAGCCCATTGCAAAGCGCCGCTCGTACCCATCGGCTTCCTCTTGGGAAAGAACGATCGACTCGCCAATACCAGCGAAGTCGCGAGTCTTCAGTTCCTGGAAGATCCTCCAGAAATCCCGTCTCCTACCGGTGAGGCTTCTCGTGTTCGGAAAATCAAGTTTGACATCTATCAACATGGCAATTCCCCCTCTGCCGTAGAGATAACCGGAAATTGCCTTATCACGGGATACAACCACTGAAAAGCAAGACGCTCCCGCCGCGATCTTTGATTGATTGCGGGACAAGAGATTTCAGCGCGGCTGATTGCGACATCCCGGAGGGGCTTGCAAACGCTCGGCACCGTCCGGCATAACGTTGCCGCTGATGCCGTGGGTACGGTCCGGTTACCCGCGTCTCTGGCTCATGCTTGGGGAAATTTGGAGCGGGCGAAGGGATTCGAACCCTCGACCCCAACCTTGGCAAGGTTGTGCTCTACCACTGAGCTACACCCGCTCATCAATCCACCGGTCCGTGGTAGTAAGCTAGACCGTGGCGCCGCGGCTCGTTGCCGGCGACGGGCGCTATATGGCCCAGTCCTTTTTCAAATGCAACAGGGAAATGACGATTGGCGCGAAGAAAAATTGCGATCCCGCCAAACGCCTTGCAAACCGCCGGTTCCGGCCGGAACCGGCGGCCACTTCATTTTCAGGAGGCGGGGCAGGTGGCCCCGGATTTCACCCAGGCGGTGATGAGCTCGCCGAATTCCGCCTGCGTGCCCGGCACCGGTTCGCGGCCGGCGCCCGGGTTCCAGCCCCAGCCGACCAGTTCGTCATGCGCCATGTGCTCGACAATTTGATCCATGCTCTTGCCGCCGTTGCGGGCCGGGTCCTTGATCTGCTGGCAGATCTGGGCGAGCGATTTTCCGACCCAGGCCATTTCGATCGGCGCGAGATGCCAGGCGGGATTGCCGGGGATGCTCTTGATCGTATCGGCCTGGCCGACGACCGGCGTGTTGTCCGCGCTGTGGCAGGTGGTGCATTGCATGCCGGGCATGCCCATGCCGCCGTCGCCGCGGAAGACCGGCGGCTGGTGCGGGTGCATGTTGGCGCCCTGCAGCGGCCTGTCGGTCGCCGGGTGACAGTTGACGCAGCGCGGGTGCTGGATGACCTTGCCGGCCTCCTGGAAGAGCGCCACGGAGCGTTCCCGCTCGTTGGCGATCGACTGGAAGGAGGCGGCGGGCTTCAGCGTTTTAGCATTGGCTTGGGCGTCCTGGGCGACCGAGGCGGGCGACAGCAGCGTGCCGGCGCCCACGAACAGACAAAGGGCGGCAACGCCGGTGGTAACGAGTTTCCAATTCATCGGGTTTTGATCCTCAGGCCGAAACGATGTTGACGATGGGCAGCTGCCGGACCGGTGCTCCGGTCAGTCGTCGCCAGGCATTGGCCACCGCCGGGCCGACGGGCGGCACGCCGGGTTCGCCGACGCCGCTCGGCTTTTCGCTCGACTTGATGATCTCTACCGCTACATCCGGCATCTCGTTGATGCGGATCGAACGGTAGTCGTGGAAATTCGACTGCACGATCTTGCCGCCCTTGGCCAGCGTCACCGCGTCGAAGAGGATCGCGCCGAGGCCGTAACCGACGCCGCCTTCCATCTGCGCCTTGATGACGTTCGGGTTGACCGCGACACCGCAATCGACCGCGACCCACACCTTGTGGACGCGCGGTGCGCCTTCCGGCCCGACCGAGACCTCGACAATCTGGCCGACGAAGGTGTCGAAGCTTTCCACCACCGCAACGCCGCGGGCGCGGCCTTCCGGCACCGGAGAACCCCAGTTCGCCATCTCGGCGACTTTTTCAGCACGCCCGCATGGCGCGGCTTCTTGCCGAGCAGCGCGAGACGCCCCTCGACCGGATCCTTGCCGATCTTCTGGAAGAGTTCGTCCACGAAGGTCTCGACCGCAAAGCCGGTATGGGTATGGCCGACCGAGCGCCACCAGAGCGGCGGGACGGAGAGCTGGACGTTGTGGGCGCTGACTTTCAGGTTCGGGATCGTATAAGGCAGGTTGGACGCACCTTCCACCGAAGTCGGATCGAGATCGGCCTTGCCCATGATCGACTGGCCGACGATCACCTGTTCCCAGGCGGTGATCTGGCCCTGCGCGTTGATGGCGCCGCGCATCCTGTGGGCATACATCGGGCGGTAATAGCCGCCGCGGATGTCGTCCTCGCGGGTCCACATATGTTTGAGGGGACGGGTCCGGTCGGTTGCGGCATAGACGGCTGCCGCTTCCTGCATATAGGGCGAACCGAACTGTGCCTTGCGGCCGAAACTGCCGCCGGCGAGCTGGGTGTTCACCCGCACTTTCGTTTCGTCGAGCCCGAGGACCTTGGCGGCGACCGCCTGGTCCATGCCCGGAAACTGCGCGCCGTTGTAGATATCGACCGATCCGTCCGCCGCCTTGATGAAGACGGCGTCGAGCGGCTCCATCGGTGCATGTGCCAGGAAGGGGAAGACGATCTCCGCTTCCACCGTCTGCAGGCCGGGCGCCTTGAAGGCGTCATCGACATTGCCGCTATTGGTCGCCTCCAGCCCCTTTTCGCCGAAGAGCTTCCTGTAGTCGGCGGAAAGCTCCTCCGAGGAGCGGGTTTCGGCCTTGGAGAGGTCCCATTCGATGCTCAGCGCATCGCGGCCCTTGAGCGCGGCGAACGTGTTGTCCGCATAAACGGCGATGCCAGACGGCACCTGCTTGACATCGACCACGCCCTTCACCTTGCGGGCTTCGGTATCGCTGAAACTTTTCACTGTCGCGCCAAAATGTTCCGGATGGGCAACCACCGCGATCAGCAGATTGTCCGGCGTGATGTCGAGCGTGAAGATTGCCGTGCCGTTGGTCTTGCCGTGGGTATCGAGCTTCGGCAGTTCGGTGCCGATCAGCACGAAATCCTTGGGATCCTTGAGTTTCGGGTCCGTGGGCGGTGTCAGGCGGGCCGCCTTTTCGGCGAATGCGCCGAAGCCGCTTTCCTTGCCCGAGGCGGCGTGTTTGATGCGGCCTTTCTCGATGGTGATCTGGGAGGCCGGCACTTTCCATTCGTTGGCAGCGGCAACGACGAGCATGGCGCGGGCCGTGGCGCCGGCCTTGCGCATCTGCTCATAGGAATTGGCAATGGAGCTCGAACCGCCGGTGCCCTGCAGGCCGAACATCAGGTTGGCATAGACCTTGTTGTCGGTCGGCGAGTGGACGGCGCGCATCTGGCTCCAGTCGGCGTCGAGTTCTTCGGCGACCAGCGTCGCAAGGCCGGTGAACGGTCCCTGGCCGAATTCGATGTGCTTGGCGAGCACCGTCACCGTGTCATCGGTGCCGATCTTGACGAAGGCGTTCAGCGGGGCGAGCGCCGGATCGCCGCCGCCTTGCACGCCAGTCGGTGCAGCGGGCAGCATTTTGGGCGCAATCGCAACGCCGATGACGAGGCCGGAGCCGGCGAGGAAGCCGCGGCGGGTGGTGTTGAGGTCCTGGATGGTCATGGCTCAGCCCTCCATCGAACTGGCGGCATTGTGGATCGCCGCGCGGATGCGATGGTAGGTGGCGCATCGACAGATATTGCCGGCCATCGCGCCGTCGATATCCGCGTCCGTCGGCTTCGGCACCATTTGCAGCAGGGCGACCGCCGACATGATCTGCCCCGACTGGCAGTAGCCGCATTGCGGCACGTCGAGCCCGGTCCAGGCGGTCTTCACCGCATCGGCTTCCGTGCCGGAAATGCCCTCGATGGTGACGACGTCGGAGCCTTCGATCGTTGAGATCGGGGTCACGCAGGAGCGGCGCGGCATGCCGTCGAGATGGACCGTGCAGGCGCCGCACTGGGCGACGCCGCAGCCGTATTTGGTGCCGGTGAGCTTTTCGAAATCGCGGATGACCCAAAGAAGCGGGGTCTCGGGATCGCCGTCGAACGTTCTTTCCTGTCCGTTGAGCATGAAGGTGACCATGAAAGGACCTTTCGTATGAGAAGCCGGGCGCTGCGCCGGCGTGAAAGATGAAGCGGCTGCTATCGGCTGAAGCCGGTAGCCAGGGACGCGAAAATTCGCGACGGCAGAAACTTGAGTAAATGAGATTAGTTATTGTTTATCAGCGGGATACCAGCAATACCGGTCCTCCTCAGCTGCAATAAATTGGTCGGCCGTCCCACCGCGTCAAGCTCTTCACGAGATCGTGTCTGCTCACCTTGGCCGCCCGTGGCATTGAGGGTATAGTCGCCCGCCCCGCCAACAGAGCCAATTCCATCAGCATGAGCCAGACAGAGCCGAAAACCGCCGAGGATCTTTTCCGTTTCCTCGACAGCCTCGACATTTCGCATTCGACCAGGACGCACCCGCCGGTCTTCACCGTGGCGGAGTCCGAAAGCCTGCGGGATGAAATCCCCGGCGGTCATACCAAGAACCTGTTCGTGAAGGACAAGAAGGACCAGTATTTCGTCCTGACGGTGGAGGAGCGCGCCACGGTCGATCTGAAGACCGTTCACAAGGTGATCGGCGCTTCGAGCCGGGTCTCGTTCGGACGGCCGGAAATGCTCCTGGAATACCTCGGCGTGGTTCCGGGTTCGGTGACGGTGTTCGGCGCTTTCAACGATACCGGCCGAAATGTTACCTTCGTTCTCGACGAAGACCTGATGAAGCACGACATCATCAACGGCCATCCGTTGTCGAACGATGCCACCACGTCGATCGGCAGCAGCGATCTCATCCGCTTTCTGGAAGCGACCGGCCACGCGCCGCTTGTCTTGAAAGTGACAGACTGACATACGATCTTTGCAGCCTAGACGGCAAAGATGCGAAGCGTTCCCGGGAGAACATTCATGAGCGGCAGCAATAACCCCTATGGCGGTTCCTACGGCGGACAGATGACCGCTTCGGCAAGCTTTGGCGCGGCCCCGGCCGCATCGGCTCCTGCAGGGGTTACGTGTCGGATACGAGCACGGCCGGTTTCACCAAGGACGTTCTGGAAGAATCGCGCCGCCAGCCGGTGCTGGTGGATTTCTGGGCGCCATGGTGCGGCCCGTGCAAGCAGCTGACGCCGGTTCTCGAAAAGGTCGTCAACGAGGGCCAGGGCCGGGTCAAGCTCGTCAAGATGAATATCGACGATCATCCGTCGATCCCGGGCCAGCTCGGCATTCAGTCGATCCCGGCGGTCATCGCCTTCGTGGACGGCCGTCCGGTCGATGGTTTCATGGGGGCTGTGCCGGAAAGCCAGGTGCGCCAGTTCATCGACAAGCTCGCAGGCCCTCCGGGTGCAGATCAGGCTGCCGAGATCGAGGCGGCCCTCGCCGAGGCGGACACCCTGCTTGCGGGCGGGGAAATCCAGGAAGCCGCTCAGCTTTACGGCGCGGTCCTCCAGGCCGATCCGGAAAATGCCAAGGCCGCCGCCGGCATGATGCAGTGCCTGATCGCCATGGGCGAAACGGCTCGCGCCAGCCAGATGCTCGCCTCCCTCCCTGAAGAGCTTGTGAAGGATCCTGCGATCCAGGCGGTCGCCAAGAAGCTGGAGCAGATCGAGGAGGCCCGCAAGCTCGGCGATCCGGTGGCTCTCGAGCGCCAGCTCGACGCCGATCCGGACGACCACGACGCCCGCCTGAAGCTCGCCAAGATCCTCAACGTTCAGGGCGAGCGCGACAAGGCGGCCGAGCACCTGCTGACGATCATGCGCAAGGACCGCACGTTCGACGATGATGGCGCACGGCGCGAGCTCCTGTCGTTCTTCGAGGTCTGGGGAGCGAAGGATCCGGCGACGATCGCCGCCCGCCGGCGCCTGTCCTCCATCCTGTTTTCGTGAGGCCGGGCCTGTTTTGATAAGCTGGGGCCAATCCCCAAGGATTGGTCTTGCGTTCTCGGGTAGGCGCCCCACATAATTCGATGCGGCGAATCTTTGGTCTTGGCCGGTGGTCGTCTGGCCAGTGATCCTCTTGGAGGTGTCGGACCCATGCATGTGGGAAACGCAAGATATCTGAAGCGTGAGGATCTGCCGGAAACGGTTCCTGTCTTTCCTCTCACCGGCGCCCTGCTTCTGCCGGGTGGACAATTGCCGCTTAACATTTTCGAGCCGCGATATCTCGCCATGTTCGATGCGGCGCTTGCGGGTGATCGGCTGATCGGCATCGTGCAACCGTCGCTGCTCGAATCCGGCGAGGCCGCCGAGGGCCGCGCGCGCCACTCTCGACCGTCGGCTGCATCGGCCGCATCACCTCGTTTGCCGAAACGGGAGACGGTCGTTACATCACTTCGATCAGCGGCATCTGCCGCTTCCGGCTCATCGAAGAGGTGGGCCAGGGCCATCCCTATCGCAGGTTCAAGATCGCGCCTCTCATGACCGACCTCTCCACCGAGGACGACGAAGGTACGGTCGATCGCGCCGAACTGCTGCGCGTCTTCCGCGCCTATCTCGACGCCAACAAGCTGGAGGCGGATTGGGAAAGCGTGGAGCGCGCCGGAAACCGCACGCTCGTCAATTCGCTGTCGATGATGTCGCCCTTCGGACCGGCGGAGAAACAGGCGCTTCTCGAAGCGCCGGACCTTCGTACACGCGCCGAAACGCTGATCGCGATCACGGAAATCCTGCTGGCGCGGGATTTCGGCGATTCCGACACGATGCTTCAGTAGGCGCCAAGCCCATGGACGAGAAACTCAGCAAGGTCGATCCGAAACTGCTCGACCTGCTCGTTTGCCCGCTCTCCAAGAGCCGGCTGTCCTTCAACCGAGAGACCAACGAGTGATCTCCGAGAAGGCGCAGCTCGCCTACCCGATCCGTGACGGCATCCCCATCATGCTGATCTCCGAGGCCCGCAAGATCGAGGATTGAGGCGTGGCGACTATGGCTTGCCCCTCATCCGCCTGCCGGCACCTTCTCCCCGCTTGCGGGGAGAAGGAATTCGAGGCGGCCTTCCTATTCCATCTCTCACATCACCATAAGTCGCTTACGGTAGTTGTTTGAGCAGAACGGCGCGGCATAACCCCTTCTCCCCGCATGCGGGGAGAAGGTCGCGGCAGCGGGATGAGGGCTCCGGGCCCTGCCTAAATCGCCTCACCCGCCAGCAGCTTCGGCCCATTCTCGCCGCTCTTGCCCGCCGCCTGATCGATGAAGAAGCTTTTCAGCTTCGGCATTCGTTCGACAATGCCCAGCCCGAAGTCGCGGGCGATACGGATCGGGGTGATGTCGTTGGAGAACAGCCGGTTCAGCACGTCGGTGGTCACCCCCATGCGGAACGTGTCGAAACGCCGCCAGGACTGGTAGCGCTCCAGCACGTTGAGCGCCCCGATATCGAGGCCGAGGCGATCGGCTTCCACGACCGTTTCCGCCAGCGCTGCGACATCCTTGAAGCCGAGATTGAGGCCCTGGCCGGAGATCGGGTGAATGCCATGCGCTGCATCGCCGGCAAGGGCGATGCGCGGCGCCACGAAGGCGCGGGCGAGCGTCAGGCCGAGCGGGAAGGCGCGCTTGCCGCCGACCACCGTCAGTTCCCCGAGCTTGTGGCCGAAGCGGCGCTGAAGCTCCTCCTCGAACACCAGATCATCCGAGGCAACCAGCCGGTTGGCTTCCGGAGTCCGTTCGGTCCAGACGAGCGAGGAGCGGTTGTTGGTGAGCGGCAGGATGGCAAAGGGGCCGGACGGCAGGAAGTGTTCTTCCGCGACGCCCTCGTGCGGACGCTCGTGCGCGACGGTCGCGACGATGCCCGACTGGCCGTAATCCCAGGTGACGGTCTTGATGCCGGCCATGTCGCGCAGCTTCGAGCGGACGCCGTCGCAGGCGACCAGGAGGCGCGTCTCGATGGTCGAGCCGTCGGAGAGCGATACCGTGCAGCGGGTGCTGCCGGACTGGAAGCCGGTGGCGGAAAGCCCGTGGCGGATGGTGATGCCGAGACGTTCGGCCGCGCCGCGCAGGGCTCTCACCATGGCGACATTCGGCACCATATGGGCAAATGGCCTGCCTTCCTCGATTTCGCCGTCGAAGGTGAGGAAGACCGGCCGCACCGGATCGGAGGTGCGGCTGTCGGTGACGATCATCCGGTTTATCGGTTGGGCATCGACGGCGATCTCGTCCCAGACGCCGATGACGTCCAGCATGCGCGTCGCCGCCGCGATGATGGCCGAGGCGCGCTCGTCCTTTTCCCAGGCGCCGGCGGGCGCGGCCTCGATCACCTCGATCTTCAGGTGCGGCGCCGCCTGCTTGACCGCGACCGCGGCGGCGAGACCCACATAACCGCCTCCTACAACCAGCATGTCCAGCATTTGCCTAAACTCCCGTGAGACTTGAGAATATCATGTCCTGGATATAGATCATCCCGCAGCCGCTTCCTATCACCGGAGTTCGTCATAATGTCGCGCCAGACCGATTCCCCTTCCGCAATGGAACAGCTGATCGCGACGCTCGACCTCGAAAAGCTCGAGGAAAATATCTATCGCGGCACCAGCCCGGATGTCGGCTGGCAGCGGGTTTTTGGCGGCCAGGTGATCGCCCAGGCCCTGATGGCGGCCCAGCGCACCGTCGATGCCGACCGTTTCGTGCATTCGCTGCATGCCTATTTCATGCGTCCCGGCGATCCTTCCGTGCCGATCCTCTATCAGGTGGAGCGCATCCGCGACGGGTCAAGCTTCACCACCCGGCGGGCGGTGGCGGTGCAGCACGGCAAGGCGATCTTCGCCATGTCCGCCTCCTTCCAGGTCGAGGAGGGCGGTTATGAGCACCAGATCGACATGCCTCCGGTGACGCAGCCGGAGGATCTGATGGGCGAAAAGGAGTTCAAGGAACTTTTCATGAAGAATGCACCGGAGAACGTGCGTCGCTACTGGAGCCGGGAACGGCCGATCGAAGTGCGCCCGACCTCGCTCGTACACTACCTCACCAGGGACAAGCTCGAGCCGCGGCAGGACATCTGGGTCCGCACCGTGGGCGAAGTGCCGCACGACCGGCATTACCAGGCGGCCGTGCTCGCCTGGCTATCCGACATGACGCTGCTCGACGCCTCGCTTTATCCGCACGGCACCTCGATTTTCGATCCGACCCTCCAGGCGGCCAGCCTCGACCATGCTATGTGGTTTCACAGGCCCGTCACATATGAAGACTGGCTGCTCTACACCCAGGATAGCCCGAGCGCGTCGGGCGCACGCGGAATGACCCGCGGCAGCATTTATACCCGTTCTGGCACACTGATCGCCTCGGTTGCCCAGGAAGGACTGATTCGGAAAAAGGCAAATGATTAACGGTTGTGCAATTTTACAAATTTGCACAAATTTTGGACGTCATTGCGCCATCCAAATGCCCGTTTTTTGAGGCTGGCAGTTTAATTCTTTACATTTCAATAACTTATATGTTGCCTCGAAACTGGCACGCCCCTTGAATGTATCTCACTAGTCGCAGTCATGAACTTGACGACGATGAGGAGAGTCGGCCTTGGCCGAGGACAAACAAAGGATGGGAAAGCCAGATGAAAATCGTGATGGCCATTATCAAGCCGTTCAAGCTGGATGAGGTGCGCGAAGCCCTCACGGCTGTCGGTATCCAGGGCCTGACCGTGACCGAAGTCAAAGGTTACGGACGCCAAAAGGGACATACCGAAATCTATCGCGGTACCGAATACGCCGTAAGTTTTCTGCCGAAACTGAAGATCGAAATCGCCGTCCCCTCCGACCTCGTCGAAAAGGCCGTGGATGCGATCGCTTCGGCCGCCAAGACCGGCCAGATCGGCGATGGCAAGATCTTCGTCTATTCGATTGAGCAGGCCGTGCGCATCCGTACCGGCGAAACCAACACAGAAGCGCTTTAAGCACGGCTGACAGGGGAGTTTTTAGCTATGCAATTTAATAGGATTTCCACTCTTGGACGCCTGGGTGCCGCCGCTGTGGCGCTTTTCGCGCCCGCCGTCGCTTTTGCGCAGACGGCCGCCGCACCGACCGCTGCAGCTGCTGCCGCTCCGGCCATGACGATGGACAAGGGTGACAACACCTGGATGCTCGTTTCCACCATTCTCGTCCTGCTGATGACCATCCCGGGCCTCGCGCTCTTCTACGGTGGCCTGGTTCGCGCCAAGAACATGCTTTCGGTGCTGATGCAGGTCTTCATGATCACCGCGGTCGTGATGATCATCTGGGTCACCTACGGTTATTCGCTCGCCTTCACCAATGGCGGTTCGCTGAACAGCTTCGTCGGCGGCTTCTCCAAGATGTTCCTGGCCGGTGTCACCACCACGTCGCTGGCTGAAACCTTCACCAAGGGCGTCGCCATTCCGGAACTGACCTTCGTCTGCTTCCAGATGACGTTTGCCTGCATCACGCCGGCCCTGATCGTCGGCGCCTTTGCCGAGCGCATCAAGTTCTCGGCCGTCATGCTCTTCGTCATCCTGTGGGTCACCTTCATCTACTTCCCGATGGCGCACATGGTCTGGTTCTGGGGCGGCCCGAGCGCCTATGCGGATCCGTCCGGCCTGATCTTCTCTTATGGAGCGATCGATTTTGCCGGCGGCACCGTCGTTCATATCAATGCCGGTATTGCGGGCCTCGTCGGCGCGATCATGCTCGGCAAGCGCACCGGCTACAAGAAGGACATCATGGCACCGCATTCCATGACCCTCACCATGGTCGGCGCTTCGCTCCTCTGGGTCGGCTGGTTCGGTTTTAACGCCGGCTCCAACCTCGAAGCCAACTCCTACGCATCGCTCGCCATGATCAACACCTTCGTCGCGACGGCTGCCGCCGCCGTGTCCTGGTGCCTGGTCGAAACCTTCTCCCGCGGAAAGGCCTCCATGCTGGGTGCTGCCTCGGGTGCGGTTGCCGGTCTCGTCGCCGTCACCCCGGCTGCCGGTTTTGCCGGCCCGATGGGCTCGATCGTTCTCGGCCTCATCGTTTCGCCGGTCTGCTACTTCTTCGTCGGCGTGGTGAAGAACAAGTTCAACTACGACGACTCGCTCGACGTCTTCGGCGTCCATTGCGTCGGCGGCATCCTCGGCGCCATCGGCACCGGCATCCTGGTCAACCCGGCTCTCGGCGGTGCAGGCATCGTCGATTACTCGACGGCCGACTTCGCTGCCTCCTATTCGGGCACCGCAACCCAGGTCTGGGCACAGCTCAAGGGCGTTCTGACGACCCTTCTGTGGTCGGGCATCGGTTCGGCGATCCTCTACAAGGTCGTCGATCTGATCGTCGGTCTGCGCGTCACCGTCGAAGCCGAACGCGAAGGTCTCGACCTCGCGACCCACGGCGAAGCCGCGTATCACGCATCCTGATCAATGACTGCGGCGGCGGGCGACCGCCGCTGCAGTACCAAGCCGCAGCCTTTTTTGAGAATATGCATCGCCCGGACTTCGGTCCGGGCTTTTTATTCATGTTTTCAGCCGCTCGAAGGCCCGTTGTGGTTAAAGGGACATTAACCAACCCCGCGCTAATATGCGCTGGAATTGCGTGAATCAGCTCTCAGCTTGCCGATTCGCGCTCGTAGTTGCGTTTCAAGGACGGCGGCAGATACGATGGGCAGAAGCAGTTCAGCGGCTATGGCAAACCGGTCCACCCGCCTGGTGCTCACCGCCTTCGTTTGGCGTCAGGCCCTGGCGCTCGTCGGTTTCGGCATCTTTTTCGCATTGGCACTGGCCGTTGCGGCGCTTGCCACCTGGAACGTCGCCGACCCGAGCTTTTCCTACGCGACCGACAATGCGCCAAACAACATCCTCGGCTTTCCGGGTGCGGCCTTCGCCGACCTGATGATGCAGTTCCTCGGTCTCGCGAGCCTCGTCGCGCTGTTGCCGGTGCTCGCCTTTGCCCTGGCGCTGATCGCGGGGCGCAAATACGACCGCGTTCCGGCTCGCCTCGCGGCCTGGGGCGGCGGCACGCTGCTTGCGTCGGCGACGCTCGGCTGCTTTCCCGCACCGCTCACCTGGCCGATCCCGAACGGCATCGGCGGCGTCATCGGCGACATGATCCTGCGGTTCCCGGCGCTGTTCGTCGGCGCTTATCCGACCGGAACCGTGGCGACGGTGCTCGGCTGCATCTTCACCATCCCTTGCGCCTGGCTGATGCTGTTCGCCTCCGGCTTGGTCGGCGAAGCTTTCGAAGACGAAGCGGAGGATGACGATCAGCCGGTCGCGGCGGTCAAGGCCCGCGCCAAGCGCGAGGAGGTCGAGGAAGACGACGACGAGGACCGGTTTGCCGGTTTCCTGGCCTTCGGGGCCCTTGCTCACTACTGGTATATCGCCCAGGCGCGGTTGCGCCGCCTCGCCGGCATCAAGCCGCGCCGCCGGACGGATTTCGACCAACCCTACGATTTCAACGAGGATGAATTCGGCACGCTGAACGAACCGGTCCGCGCTCGGTCGGCCCCGGTGGCTCCCGGTCGTCGCATGGAGCCCTCGCTCGAGGGCCCTGCCGAGCGGGTCACATCGCCGCGACGAGTGGTGTCGGCTCCGCCGATTTCCAGCCACGACGAGGACGACGACTACGATCCGCCGTTCGACCGGGATGGCATGCTGCCACGCCCGGCCGGCATCCTGCCGGATGACGACGAGGACGATGATGCACCGTTCGTCGCCTCGCGCGCACCGCAGACCGTCAATGGCGTTCGTGTCCAGCAGCGCGTGGCGCCGTCGGCCACGCCGCCGAAGCCGAGCGCCCGTGTTGCCCGCGAAGCCCAGGGCTCGTTCATCACGCCGGATGGCTTCCAGCTTCCCTCCGTGCATCTCCTGAACGAACCGAAGGCCGTCGCCCGCGACGCCTCGCTGTCCGCCGATGCGCTGGAGCAGAATGCACGGCTGCTTGAAGGCGTTCTCGAAGATTTCGGCGTCAAGGGCGAGATCATCCACGTCCGTCCCGGCCCGGTCGTCACGCTTTACGAACTGGAGCCCGCGCCGGGCATCAAGTCGTCGCGCGTCATCGGCCTTGCGGACGACATTGCCCGCTCGATGAGCGCGATCGCCGCCCGCGTCGCCGTCGTTCCCGGCCGCAATGCGATCGGCATCGAATTGCCGAACCGCAACCGCGAGACGGTCTACCTGCGCGAAATGATCGGCAGCAAGGATTTCGAGGGCAGCAAGGCGAAGCTTGCCATGGCGCTCGGCAAGACGATCGGCGGCGAGCCTGTCGTTGCCGATCTTGCCAAGATGCCGCATCTGCTCGTCGCCGGTACCACCGGCTCGGGTAAGTCGGTCGCCATCAACACCATGATCCTCTCGCTTCTCTATCGCTACACGCCGGAGAAGTGCCGCCTGATCATGATCGATCCCAAAATGCTCGAACTCTCCGTCTATGACGGCATCCCGCATCTCCTGTCGCCCGTCGTCACCGACCCGAAAAAGGCCGTCGTCGCGCTCAAGTGGACCGTCCGCGAGATGGAAGAGCGCTACAAGAAGATGTCGAAGATCGGCGTGCGCAATATCGACGGCTTCAATAGCCGCGTCGAGCAGGCGCTCGAAAAGGGCGAGGTGCTGACCCGCACCGTGCAGACCGGCTTCGACCGCCATACCGGCGAGGCGATGTACGAGACCGAGGAATTCGATCTCCAGCCGATCCCCTATATCGTCGTGATCATCGACGAAATGGCCGACCTGATGATGGTCGCCGGCAAGGATATCGAAGGCGCCGTGCAGCGCCTGGCACAGATGGCGCGTGCCGCCGGCATCCATGTGATCATGGCGACGCAGCGCCCCTCCGTCGATGTCATCACCGGTACGATCAAGGCGAACTTCCCGACCCGTATTTCCTTCCAGGTGACTTCGAAGATCGACAGCCGCACGATTCTCGGCGAGCAGGGCGCCGAACAACTGCTTGGCATGGGCGACATGCTCTACATGGCCGGCGGCGGCCGCATCCAGCGCGTCCACGGGCCTTTCGTCTCCGATACGGAGGTGGAAGACATCGTCGCCTACTTGAAAACCCAGGGCCAACCCCAATATCTCGATGCGATCACGGCCGATGACGACGAGGACGGTGACGGTGCCGGCCCGGCCGGCATGTCCAATCTCGCGGAGTCGGACGACCCCTATGACCAGGCGGTGGCAATCGTGCTGCGGGATGGCAAGGCATCGACGTCCTATGTCCAGCGCCGTCTCGGTATCGGTTACAACCGTGCCGCTTCGCTCATCGAGCGGATGGAGCAGGAGGGGCTGATCGGACCGGCCAACCATGCCGGCAAACGCGAAATCCTGGTGCCGACCGAGGGCGACATCCTCGAACGGTAAGGCTTTCGTGATCGCCAGGGGCCGGCCATCAAGCTGCCGCCTTTGGTACGGAGGAGTAACGAAAGGAGATCAGAATGAAAAACGAAAAAACTATCCTTTCAAACATCGCTTCCGGCGCGCTCGGCCGCCGGCAGTTTTCGCTCGGGCTTGCGGGCCTGGCAGCGGCCGCCTTTGCGCCGAATCTCGGCTTCGCCCAGAGCGCCGGCAGCGCGGCTGCGCAAAAGATCGCAGACCACTTCTCCTCGGTCAAAACCATGATGGGCGAATTCGTGCAGTTCGGCCCGCGCGGCGAACAGACCGGCGGAAAATTCTTCATCGAGCGCCCAGGCAAGCTGCGCTTCAATTTCGAGGATCCGTCGCCGATCCGCGTCATCGCTGATGGCAACAACGTCGTCGTCGGCAATATGAAGCTGAAGACCTGGGATATCTATCCGCTCTCCAAGACGCCGCTCAGCCTGCTGCTCGCCAGCCGCATCGACCTCGGCAACCAGATGGTCCGCAACGTCAAGGAAGAGTCTGACCTCACCACCATCGTGCTCGGCAACAAGACCGTGTTCGGAGACTCGACCATCACCATGATGTTCGATTCCAAGACCTACGACCTGCGCCAGTGGACGATCACCGACGCCCAGAACAAGGACACGTCGGTGATGATCTACAACGTTCAGAACGGGGTCAATCTCGACGAAAAGGTCTTTACCATCCCTTATGATGACGTCCGCAAGGGCTGACGTCGGCAGGGCCTGAAATGAAGTAAGGGCTGCGCCTGGTTGCGCAGCCCTTTTCGCTTCTCAGCGGCGCCAAAATTTTCTAAACCTCGCGGCGAAGCCCGAGGGATATCATGACATTTTCGATCACGACCTGGAATATCAACTCCGTGCGGCTGCGCATGCCGATCGTCCAGCAGTTCCTCGTCCGCCACAAGCCGGACATTCTCTGCCTGCAGGAAATCAAGTGCCAGGAGCCGGAATTTCCGCTGCAGCCGCTGAAGGACCTCGGTTACCAGCACATCATCATCCACGGCCAGAAGGGCTATCACGGCGTCGCCATCGCCTCGAAGGTGCCGCTCCTCGAAGACCATCGCCAGAATTACTGCAATGTCGGCGATGCCCGGCACATTTCGGCGCTTTTCGAGCGTGGCTCGCGGCGCATCCGCCTGCATAATTTCTACGTGCCCGCCGGCGGCGACGAACCGGACCGGACGATCAACCCGAAATTCGGCCATAAACTCGATTTCATCGAGGAGATGAAGGCACTGAAGGCGGATGCCATGCCCGGCATCCCGTCGATCCTGGTGGGCGACCTCAATATCGCGCCGCTGGAGCACGACGTCTGGTCGCACAAGCAACTCCTGAAGATCGTCAGCCACACGCCTGTCGAGACCGAGGGCATGAAGGAGATCATCGCCAAAGGCGGCTGGCTCGACCTGATGCGCCAATACACGCCCGAGCCGGAAAAGATCTATACGTGGTGGAGCTATCGTGCCAAGGACTGGGAAGCGGCCAACAAGGGCCGTCGCCTCGACCATATCTGGTCCTCGCCGGATCTCGGGCCATTCCTCGACCGCATCGAGGTGCTGAAAGAAGCCCGCGGCTGGAACCAGCCTTCGGACCATGTGCCAGTGACGGCGGTGTTCAAGTTCTGAGATTGAAGGGCGCGCGTCTGCGTTCGCGTCTGCCCTCACCCTAACCCTCTCCCCGCTTGCGGGGAGAGGGGACGTGCCCCACGAGACCGATGTGAGGGGACGGAGAGGGCGAGGCGTATGTCCTTCTCCCCGTGAGCGGGGAGAAGGTGCCGGCAGGCGGATGAGGGGCATCTACGGAGCAGCAAGCCAATCAGGCAAACCGGTCCTGCATCGCCGCCGCCGCCTTGGCGAGGCTGGCGATATTGTCGCGGATGCGGCTTTCGATCACCCGGCCGACCTGCGGATATTCCTCCAGCAGGCGGTGGAACAGCGCGCGGCTGATCTTCAGGGCTTCGGAATCCTCGATCGCTACGGCGGTGAACTTGCGCTCCACCATGGTGACCAGCGCAAGCTCCGACAGCAAGGTGCCGGGGCCGACGGTCGCTTCGACCTTCATCTCGCCGCCCCGGTCCGCCATCAGCAGCTCGAAACGGCCCCTTGCGACGATGAAGGCCGATTCCGCCGGAGATCTTTCCCGAAACAGCTGCTGGCCGATCGTCACCTGCCGCCGCTCGGCGCCGAAGGCGATGAGGCGCAGCTGGTCTTCGTTCATGTCCCGGAACAGCGGGACCTGCGACAGCAGGCGGATATCTTCGGTCAGCGACATCGGGGCTCTAGTTTCTCTGCTTGCCGCAATTCCGGACGGAAAACCGCATCACACTTTTCCTGGAATTGCTCAGGGTACGATCTTGTAGCCGCCGTTTTCGGTGACCAGGATCTCGGCGCTCGACGGGTCGCGCTCGATCTTCTGCCGAAGACGGTAGACATGGGTTTCCAGCGTATGCGTTGTGACGCCGGAATTATAGCCCCAGACCTCTTCCAACAGCACGTCGCGGGTCACCACCTTCTGGCCGGCGCGGTAGAGGTAGCGGATGATCGCCGCTTCCTTTTCGGTGAGGCGGATCTTCTTGCCGTCCTCGGTGGTCAGCAGTTTCTGGCTCGGCTTGAAGAGATAGGGGCCGACCGTAAACGTGGCGTCCTCGCTCTGCTCGTACTGGCGAAGCTGGGCGCGGATGCGGGCAAGCAGCACGGCGAAGCGGAAAGGCTTCGTTACATAGTCGTTGGCACCGGCTTCGAGGCCAAGAATCGTGTCGGAATCGGTGTCGTGGCCGGTCAGCATGATGATCGGCGCCTTGAAGCCGTTCTTGCGTAACAGTTTCACCGCCTCGCGGCCGTCCATGTCCGGCAGGCCGACATCCATGATCAAGAGATCGATCTGGGCGCTCTTGGCGGTGTTCAGCGCCTTGGCGGCATTCGCTTCCTGGAGAATTGCGAACTCGTCGTAAAACGACAATTGCTCGACGAGCGTCTCACGCAGATCGTCGTCGTCATCCACCAGGAGTATCGTGCGCGCTGCCATGCGTTCTTGCCTTTCGTCTCGCCCGTTGCACCGAGACTGGAATCACCAGCCAATTAAAGCGCATTTAGGGTTGTTCGATCTAAATCTCATCGTGCTATGAATTCAAACGAAATCATATTCAAAGCAAAACCTTGTGAGAGAAATGCAGCGTTTTCGCGAGGGAAATCACAAAAAGACTGATGTCGTCACAGTCCGGACCGCGCCACGCGACCGGCGGCGGGCGATCGTCTCCTTCGGGGGCATCACCGTTCAGGCCGCGCTTGGGCGTTCCGGCACCACTGCTTTGAAGCGGGAAGGGGACGGCGGGACGCCGATCGCGGCCATGAGGCTTCTCCATGGATATGTCCGTGGGGACCGCGTCAGGCTGCCCCCGACTGCGCTTCCGATCACAAGCATCGGAAAAGACTTGTTGTGGTGTGATCAGCCGGAGCACCCCTCCTACAATCGTCCAGTCAAAGCCCCTTTCAGGCCAAGCCACGAGGAAATGATGCGGGCCGACGGGCTTTACGACATCTGCCTCGTTCTCGACTGGAACATCACCTCGCGAGCCCGCAACCGGGGTTCAGCGATCTTCTTCCACCTCATCAAGTCCGGCTACCAGCCGACAGCGGGATGCATCGCCGTCAGTTTGCAGGACATGAAACGGTTCATCCGCTTCATGCGCAGGGGAACGGTGGTGAGGGTGCTGGGATAAGATAGCGGCCTGCCCCTCACCAACAAAATCTAAGACTTAGCTGCGCTAAGATCTTGATTTTGTAACCTCTCCCGCAGGGGAGAGGTAGGCTGCGGCAGCGCGGCTGCTCTATCTCTCCCCTTGCGGGAGAAAGCGATTTCAACATCTTAGCTTCAGCTAAGTGTTAGAAATCGCAAGTGAGGAGACCGCTTGTCTGAAACGAAAATGCCCGGCGCTGAGGCCGGGCATTTTTATTTCCGTCATCCTTGGGCTTGTCCCAAGGATCCAAGCCGTTTCGATCAATCTAATCCTCGCAGATGCTCGGGACAGGCCCGAGCATGACGGGGAGATTGAGCCTCTTCGCATTCTGCGAGTGGTTTACTTCCACTCGCGGATGTCGATAAAGTGGCCGGCGATCGCGGCGGCGGCGGCCATGGCCGGCGAGACCAGATGGGTGCGGCCCTTGTAACCCTGGCGGCCCTCGAAATTTCGGTTCGAGGTGGAGGCGCAGCGCTCGCCCGGCTTCAACCGGTCGTCGTTCATCGCCAGGCACATCGAGCAGCCCGGCTCGCGCCATTCGAAACCGGCGTCCTTGAAGATCTTGTCGAGGCCTTCGGCTTCCGCCTGTTCCTTGACGATGCCCGAGCCCGGAACGACCATGGCCGATACGGTCGATGCGACGGTGCGGCCTTCGACGACCTTGGCGGCGGCGCGCAGGTCTTCGATGCGGCCGTTGGTGCAGGAGCCGATGAAGACGCGGTCGATCGCGATGTCGGTGATCCTGGTGCCCGGCTTCAGGCCCATATAGTCCAGCGCGCGCCACTTGGAGGTGCGCTTGGTTTCGTCCTGGATCTCGTCCGGGTTCGGAACGGAGCCTTCAACCGAGATGACGTCTTCCGGCGAGGAACCCCAGGAGACGATCGGCGGCAGGTTGGCGGCGTCGAGGATGACGACCTTGTCGAAATGCGCGCCTTCTTCCGTCTGCAGCGTCTTCCAGTAGTCGATCGCCATATCCCAGGCCTTGCCCTTCGGGGCGCGCGGCTTGTCCTTGATGTATTCGAAGGTCTTTTCGTCCGGCGCGATCAGGCCGGCGCGGGCGCCGCCTTCGATCGTCATGTTGCAGACCGTCATGCGGCCTTCCATCGAGAGTGAACGGATCGCCTCGCCAGCAAATTCGATGACGTGGCCGGTGCCGCCGGCGGTGCCGATCTCGCCGATGATGGCAAGGATGATGTCCTTGGCGGTGACGCCCGGCGGCAGCTGGCCATCGACGCGCACCAGCATGTTCTTCGCCTTCTTCTGCACCAGCGTCTGGGTGGCGAGAACGTGCTCGACCTCAGAGGTGCCGATGCCATGCGCCAGCGCCCCGAAGGCGCCGTGGGTCGAGGTATGGCTGTCGCCGCAGACGATGGTCATGCCCGGCAGGGTAAAACCCTGTTCGGGGCCGACGATATGGACGATGCCCTGGCGGACGTCCTTCTCGGAATAATATTCGACGCCGAAGTCATGGGCGTTCTGGGCGAGCGCTTCGACCTGGATGCGGCTCTCCTCGTTCTTGATGCCTTCGTAGCGGTCGAGGGTCGTCGGCACGTTGTGGTCGACAACGGCGAGCGTCTTTTCCGGCGCGCGGACCTTGCGGCCGGCCAAACGCAGGCCTTCGAAGGCCTGCGGCGACGTCACTTCGTGAACGAGGTGACGGTCGATGTAGAGAAGACAGGTGTGGTTTTCATCCTCGGAAACGACGTGGTCGTCCCAGATCTTGTCATAAAGGGTGCGAGGTGCGCTCATGGCTGCTGTCCGTAAAGCTGACTGAAACAGGAAATGGGTATCCGGCAGCACGGGGCTGCCTCAAGCTGAGGAAGGTCAGCTAAGTCGGTCGCAAAGCGCCCCGGATACGCGCGCGAAAAAGCGTGCCGGCAGACGTTTGTGGTCCTGCAGCACGACGATATGGTTCGCGAGGCATCCGAATTTCGATCCCATGGCCGCTGCAATAGCAGTTTCTGCAGAAATCGGCAATCGAATTGCGTCATCGGAAACCTGTCGCAAGATTGTCATAAAGCTTTCGCGGAAACGTGGTTGATCTCAGTTTCCAGAACGGAGGAATGCCCTATGTCCGAACCCATTCAAGACCACTCAGCCGCATCAAGGACGAAATCGCCGACAGCTTCGATGAAGAGCTGGAAATGCAGATGGAGGAGGACCGGCTCGACGAGCCTGGTCGCCGAGGGCATGTCCGAGCCAGCCGAGCCGACGATCGACCGGAAAATCTATTTCCGCGAGCTCTTCCGCCTCCAGCACGAACTCGTCCGCCTGCAGGACTGGGTGCAGTACAAGAAGCTGAAGATGGTCGTGCTGTTCGAAGGCCGCGACTCGGCCGGCAAGGGCGGCGCCATCAAGCGCGTCACGCAACGTCTCAATCCGCGCGTCTGCCGTGTCGTGGCGCTGCCGGCGCCCACCGAGCGCGAGCGGAACCAGTGGTATTTCCAGCGCTACGTGCCGCATCTGCCGACCGCCGGCGAAATGGTGATGTTCGACCGCTCCTGGTACAACCGCGCCGGCGTCGAGCGCGTCATGGGCTTCTGCAGCAAGGACGAGGCTCGAAGAGTTTTTCCGTTCGGTCCCGGAATTCGAGCGCATGCTGGTCCGCTCCGGCATAATCCTCGTCAAATACTGGTTCTCGATCACCGACGAGGAGCAGGAATTCCGCTTCAAGATGCGCATCCACGATCCGCTCAAGCAGTGGAAGCTGTCGCCGATGGACCTCGAAAGCCGCGTCCA
This sequence comes from Neorhizobium sp. EC2-8, assembly GCA_045291535.1. Classification (GTDB taxonomy): domain Bacteria; phylum Pseudomonadota; class Alphaproteobacteria; order Rhizobiales; family Rhizobiaceae; genus Neorhizobium. The sequence goes on from CP147996.1 coordinate 3,515,375, forward strand.
TTGGGAGGAATATACCAAGGCCAAGGAAGAGATGCTTCAGCGCACCCATATCACGGAAGCGCCTTGGTGGGTCGTGCAGGCCGTCGATAAAAAGAAGGCGCGGCTCAACATGATCTCCCATCTTCTCTCCCAGGTGCCTTACGAGACCGTGCCGAAGGAATCGATCGAGCTGCCGGGCCGCGTTCGCCACGACGACTATATCCGTCATCCGGTGCCGGCGGACATGTACGTTCCGGACGTCTATTGATCGGAACCGCGCCCCGCCGTCGTTGACGCTGCGGGGCGTGGACTGCCCGCGAGCAGCGTCAACGCTCTGTCTCTTCGCAACCATCTCCAGTGGCCTGCGGCGAAATGTGGAGCGCTTGGGCATCAACTTTCCCGTGCGCTGGAACAAAGCGGCTCATGCCGCCTTAACGCCAACAAACGTCTCTGTGTCTCTGCGCGTTTCAGCTGCCGAAAGGATAGGTCCGTGGTTTCAGAACAGCAATTGATCTCCAAGATCACCTGGCGGCTGATGCCGTTTCTCGGCGTGCTCTATCTGATCGCTTATATCGACCGCCAGAACGTCAGCTTCGCCAAGCTCGAGATGGTGGCCGCGCTTGGCATGAGCGAATATGCCTACGGGCTCGGCGCGTCCTTGTTCTTCATCGGCTATTTCCTGTTCGAAGTGCCGAGCAACCTGTTTCTCACGCGGTTCGGTGCCAGCCGCTGGTTCGCGCGCATCATGGTTTCCTGGGGCATCGTCACCATCGCGCTTGCCTACACGCAGAACGCCACGATGTTCTACATCCTGCGCTTCCTGCTGGGCGTGTGCGAAGCCGGGTTCTTTCCGGGCGTCCTCTATCTGCTGACCCTCTGGTTTCCGGAGGACTATCGCGGACGCATGGTCGGCCTGTTCATGATCTTCAGTGCCCTCGCCAATGCCGTCGGAGCGCCGCTCGGCGGCACGCTGCTCGATCTCGACGGACTTCTCGGCCTTGCCGGCTGGGAATGGGTTTTTCTCGCGACCGGCGTGCCAGCCGTGATCGCCGGCATCGTCACTCTCTTCTATCTCGACGATACGCCCGAAAAGGCGAAGTTCCTGAACGACGAGGAAAAGAAGTGGCTGCATGATCGTCTCGCCCGGGAGAAATCCGGAATGGACGAGCATTCCGACAACGGCTTCAAGGCGCTCCTCAATCCGCGGGTTCTCGTCATGGCGCTCTGCTATATCGGGTTTCCGCTGGCCGCTTACGGCTTGAGCTACTGGCTGCCGACCATCGTCAAGGGTTTCGGCGTCTCGAACACCGCCAACGGTTTCATCAACGTCATTCCGTGGGTGATCGTGGCCGTCGCGCTCTGGGCCGTACCGACTGCGGCCGACAAGGCGGCCAGCAAGACGCCCTATATTGTCATCCCGGCCTTTGTCGGGGCGATCAGCCTTGCTCTGTCGGCGATATTCACCGAACCGACGCTGCAGTTCGCTTTCCTCTGCGTTGCTGCTGCGGGCATCTTCGCCGGCCAGCCGGTGTTCTGGAGCCTGCCGTCGCGTTTCCTCAAAGGTGCAGGTGCCGCGGCCGGCATCGCGGCGATCAATTCCGTCGGCAATCTCGGCGGGTTCATTGCGCAGAATGCGGTGCCCTGGATCAAGGACCAGACCGGCAGCAACATCATGCCGATGTTCTTCCTGGCTGCCTGCCTCGCGGTGGCTGGCGTGCTGGTCATGGTCGTCGGGCGGATGATGGTGTCGCGACAGCGGGCGGCCGTGGCCTGACCGCAAAATCCGGGCAACAAAAAGGCGGTCCGAGGACCGCCTTTTCCGTAATCGATGTTCGAAGCTTATTCAGCAGTAGCTTCAGCAGCCTTGGCGGCTTCGGCAGCTTCCGCAGCGGCCTTTGCTTCAGCGGCTTCCGCTGCTGCCTTTTCGGCGGCGAGAGCCTGAGCTGCTGCAACCTTCTCGGCTTCGAGACGTGCCTTCTCGTCGGCAACGGCCTGACGCTCGGCGTCGTTCAGCTTGCGGGCGCGAACGCCGGTGTCTTCGACGATACGAGCCGACTTGCCGCGACGATCGCGCAGGTAATAAAGCTTGGCGCGACGGACCTTACCGCGGCGAACGACTTCGACGCTCTCGACCATCGGCGAGTAGACCGGGAATACGCGCTCGACGCCTTCGCCGTAGGAGATCTTGCGAACGGTGAAGCTCTCGTTGAGGCCGCCGCCGGAACGGGCGATGCAGACGCCTTCATAGGCCTGTACGCGGGTACGGTTGCCTTCGGTAACCTTTACGTTGACGCGGAGCGTGTCGCCGGCCGAAAATTCCGGAAGCGTGCGCTTGGCTGCAATCTTGGCGGCCTGTTCGGCTTCCAATTCCTGGATGATATTCATCGTCTCAAACCTTTGGTTCTTCTGAAACAGCCAGAGCGCTCAAGTCTGTCCCTTTGGTCCAAGCCCTTGGGGATTTGCCTTTCCGGCAGAGCGAATTCGCCATTCTTTGTTGCTGGTCGACGGGATATTTCCCATTTCCGGCTGGGCCAATACACGAAAGACTTGGGTTTGTCATCCCGTTGACTGCGATTTTGTGACGAAAAAGCCCGCCAGTGCCGCGTTTCGCCGTAGTCGCTATCCGAGCGCAGGGATGAGGAAACATCAACGCTATCGCCGGCGGCCGAACGGTCCGCGGCGGGCGCTTTATAATCCGCCCTGCCACACCCGCACCGCATCGACCGGCCAGACGAGCATCAGCACGTTGAGCGTCAGGTTATCGCGGATGATATAGCCGGTGGCCACTCGAAGAAGATGGCGATCGCGACCGTCAGCCAGACCGGCAGGCGCGAGGCGGCGAAGAAGCCGAGTGCCATGAACACCGTGTCCATCGCCGAATTGAGGATGCTGTCGCCGGTATAACCAAGCGCCATGGTCGCGGTGCGGTAGCGGTCGATGATCAGAGGCGAATTCTCGGCGATCTCCCAGGCCGCCTCGATCAGCACCGCCAGAGAAAGGCGGGCAGTCAGCGGCGCGCGGCGCAGGATGAGCCAGCCGAGACCGTAGAAGAGGAAGCCGTGGATGATATGCGACGGCGTGTACCAGTCGGAGAGATGCTGCGAATTGCCGCTGGTGTTCACCCCGCCTTCCCAGAGTTTCACATAGCCGCATTCGCAGATCGGAATGCGGCCCATGGCGTAAAGGATGGCGATCTGGAGCAGAAAGAGGACGAGCGCGGCGAGAAGCCAGCGTCGGGAAGACGAACTCGAAGGAGAAAATTCAGCTGCCGTCACTTTTCGACCTCGGTTTCGCCTGTTGGCTCCTGGACCGTATGGCGCATGATCAGCGGCATCTGGGTCATGGTGAAAATCAGCGTGATCGGCATCGTGCCCCAGACCTTGAAGGCGACCCAGAAATTATCGGCCGCCTTGGCGTCGGGCAGGTAATAGGCGTTCGCGCCGCGCCAGACGACTTCGTTGAGGACGGCCAGAAACAGGAAGAAGATCCCCCAGCGGATGGTGAGCTTGCGCCAGCCGGCCTCGTCGAGCTGGAAGGCTGCGTTGAAGACGTAGCCGAGCAGCGATTTGCCGAACAGCAGGCCGCCGAGCAGCACCACCCCGAACAGCGTGTTGATAATGGTCGGCTTCATCTTGAAGAACAGCTCGTCCTGCAACCAGATGCCGAGGCCACCGAAAACGAGGACGACAATGCCGGAAATGAACGGCATCAGTGGCAGGTGGCCGAGCACGACCTTCGAGACGACGAGCGAAATGACGGTCGCGACCATGAACAGACCGCTGGCGATGAAAAGCGGGCCGCCGAGCACCGAAAGCCACGGGAAGGTCGCGGCCAGCCATTCCCCGCGCAGATTGGCGAAGAAGAAGACGAGCAGCGGCCCGAGCTCAAGCGAGAGCTTCAGCATCGGATGGTGCCGGTCGGCGGCGGTGGGCGTCGTGTCGCTTTCGAATTTCATATATTGGTCAAACCTGCTTATACTGCCCTGGCCCTGCGCGAGCGCCAAGGCAGATTTGTGGCATCAATGGGCGATCCCGGCAATGGCGCGTGCAAAATCCTGCGCCTCGAAGGGTTCGAGATCGTCCACGCCTTCGCCGACGCCGATGAAATAGACCGGCAGCTTGTGCTTGGCGGCGATCGCCACGAGGATGCCGCCCCGCGCCGTGCCGTCGAGCTTGGTCATGATCAGGCCGCTCACGCCCGCGACGTTCCGGAAAATCTCGACCTGGCTCATCGCGTTCTGGCCGGTCGTCGCATCGAGCGTCTGCAGCACGGTATGGGGCGCATCGGGATCGAGCTTGCCGAGCACCCGGACGATCTTTTCAAGCTCGGCCATCAGCTCCGTGCGGTTCTGCAGCCGGCCGGCAGTATCGATGATCAGGACATCGCTCTTGTTGGCGCGCGCCTGCTCGTAGGCGTCATAGGCAAGGCCGGCCGCATCGGCGCCGAGCTTGGTGCCGATGAATTGCGAACCGGTGCGATCCGCCCAGATCTTCAGCTGTTCAATAGCGGCCGCGCGAAACGTGTCGCCGGCGGCGAGCATGACCTTGAGGCCGGAGCCGGACAGTTTTGCCGCCAGCTTGCCGATCGTCGTGGTCTTGCCGGTGCCGTTGACGCCGACGACGAGGATGACATGCGGCTTGTGATTGAGATCGAGCTCAAGGGGTTTTGCGACCGGGCCCAGGACCTTGGTGATTTCGGCCGCCATGATCCGCGACACATCCTCGCCGGTGACATCCTTGCCGTACCGCTCCGAAGAGAGCGCGCCCGTGACGCGCATGGCGGTCTCGACCCCGAGGTCGGCCTGGATCAGCAGGTCTTCGAGCTGTTCCAGCGTATCCTCGTCCAGCTTGCGCTTGGTGAAGAGCGCACTGATCTGGCCGGTGAGCTGCGACGATGTACGCGCAAGGCCGGCGCGCAGGCGCTGGAACCAGGTGAGTTTTTGCGCGGGAGCGACGGGTTCCGGCGTGGGCTCGAGGCGGGCGGTGGAGAAGCCTTTGGGGAGGGTGGGTTCTGCCGGCCGGTCCAGCCCTTCGCTTTGGCTCAGGGTGTTCGTTGCTGCAATCGATTCACTGGATCGATTGCTCTGCTCAGCGGACCGCGGCTCACCCCCTCTGTCCTGCCGGACATCTCCCCTCAAGGGGGAGATCGGCAAGTGGCTTGCTCCTCGCTCCAAAGCGAAATCAGAGTCCGTAACACCAACACCAGAGCCTGCGGCGCCAATATCAGAGCCCGGTGCGCGGATATCCGATGCTGGCGACGACGGCGCATCCGTGATCTCCCCTTGCGGGGGAGATGTCCGGCAGGACAGAGGGGGCGCTTCCGCAGATGCGACGCCTTCCTCTTCAGCCTCGGCTTCCGCCTGCAACAGCGACAATGGCACCATACCGATATCGGATACGGCTTCGACCCCGGCAAGCAGCGCCGGTTCATCGTCTCCGGCAGTCTCCGGCTCGACATCCTCAACCGCCAAATCCGAGACAGGCCCGCCAGCCGTTTCGATCTCTGCCGGGGCGACCGGATCGACCGGCGAGACCGGCAGATCCTCGTCACGCGACTTCGGCTCCAGTTCCGTCTGAACGGCGGCCAGATCATCGGGGCTTACCGCATCGGGTGCCGGTTCCTCGGCGGGCTTGCCGAAGGTGAAGACGCGTTTGATGAAGCCCAATGCCATGAGAACCTGTTCCGGTTACGCCGTCCGAGATGGGACAAGGGCGGACGTGACCTGCATTTCCAGATGTTTGCCGTTATGGCCGGTAATCATAACGCGCTTGAAGTCGCGGGGAACAAGGCGCGGAACTGCCACCAGCGAAAAGTTTTCCGTATGTGCCATGCCGTTATTCTCGACGATGATCGCCTGCTCGGTGCCGACCATGCGGTCGAGATGGGCGCGATGCAGCACCTCACCCCGCGCCCGCAACTGCGCCGCCCGATCCTTGACCAGTGCCCGATCGACCTGCGGCATGCGGGCCGCCGGCGTTCCGGGACGCGGACTGTAGGGGAAGACGTGCAGGAAGGAGATGCCGGCCTCTTCGGCCAGCGTCGCGGCGTTCTCGAACATCTCTTCCGTTTCGGTCGGAAACCCGGCGATCATATCCGCCCCGAAGGCAATCTCGGGCCTGAGCCGCCGCGCCTGTTCGGTGAAGGCCAGCGCCTCGGCGCGCGAATGGCGGCGCTTCATCCGCTTGAGGATCATGTCGTCGCCATGCTGCAGCGACAGGTGCAGATGCGGCATGAACCGCGGTTCGTCGGCGATCAGGTCCCAGAGATGTTTGTCCGCCTCGATACTGTCGATCGAGGACAGGCGAAGGCGCAGAATCTCCGGCACCTGTTTGAGCAGCGTCTTGGCCAGAAGCCCGAGCGACGGCTGGCCGGGGAGATCGGCGCCATAGCTGGTGGCATCGACGCCGGTCAGCACGATCTCGCGATAACCGCTTTCGGTGAGCCGCCTGGCCTGATCGACCACGGCGCCCATCGGCACCGAGCGGGAATTGCCGCGGCCATAGGGGATGATGCAGAAGGTGCAGCGATGATCGCAGCCGTTCTGCACCTGGATGAAGGCGCGCACATGCCCGTCGATATGCCTGACCATCTGCGGCGCGGTGGCGCGCACGCTCATGATGTCGTTGACGCGGAGTTTCTCTTCCGCCGAGACGCCGAAATCCGGCAGCGCCCGGTAAGAGGCGCTCTTCAGCTTCTCCTCGTTGCCGAGCACGGCATCGACTTCGGCCATCTCGGCAAAGGTCTCTTTTTCCGTCTGGGCGGCGCAGCCGGTGACGATGATGCGGGCGTGCGGGTTTTCCCGCCGCGCGCGGCGGATCGCCTGGCGGGCCTGGCGCACGGCCTCGCCGGTCACGGCGCAGGTATTGACGAGAATGGCGTTGTTGAGCCCGGCCTTTTCGGCTTCGGCCCGCATCACTTCCGATTCATAAGTATTGAGCCGACAGCCGAAGGTGATGACCTCGACGCCGCTCAATTGACCCGAGCCTCCGGGCCGTCGGCGTCCTGCACGGTGTCACGGGTAAAGGTTCCGATGGTCGGATCGACCTTGCCCGACCATTCCCATTCGGCGGGACCGGTCATCACGACGTGATCGTCACCGCGCCATTCGATGACGAGCGGCTGGCGGACCGGGCTGGAGGCAACGTCGATCGTCACCGTGCGGCCGGTGCGCCCGGTGCGGGCGGCGGAGACGGCGGAGGCGCAGGCGGCAGAACCGCAGGCAAGCGTCAGCCCGGCGCCGCGTTCCCAGGTGCGGGTGCGCAGCGACGACTTCGAGGTGACCTGCGCCAGCGTGATATTGGCCTTTTCCGGAAACATCGGATGGTTTTCGAGCAGCGGGCCGAAACGCTCGAGATCGAAGCTCATCGGATCGCGATCGACCCAGAAGATGGCATGCGGGTTGCCCATCGACATGGCCGAGGGCGAGTGCAGGATCGGGGCATCGATCGGGCCGATCTGCAGTTCGATGCGGCTGGTATCGAAGAATTCTTCCGCCAGCGGAATGCGGTCCCATTCGAATACCGGCTTGCCCATATCGACCGAGATCGTGCCGTCCTCATGCTCGACCGCATTGAGGATGCCGGCGACCGTCTGGAAGGTAAACGTCTTGCGGCCGGTCTCGGCGGCGAGTGCCTGCACGACGCAGCGCGTGCCGTTGCCGCAGGCCTGCGCCTTCGAACCGTCGGAATTGAGGATGTCGATCCAGGCGTCGGTGCCTTCGGCCTTCGGATCGTGGATCGCCATGATCTGGTCGAACTGGGTGGCGGGATCGGCGTTCAGCGCGACGGCGGCTTCCGGCGTCACCTTGTCGGCACGACCGCGCATATCGACGACCAGGATCTTGTTGCCAAGTCCGTTCATCCGCGCGAATTCCACCAGTTCCGTCATGACAACAATCCATTCCGGGCCATTTGCCCGCTTATCGGGCTGTATATGGCGGAAAAGGCGGGGAATTACCAGTGGGGGCTTGGGCATAGCCCTCGGCGTGGCGACAGGTCGCGCTTGTCCCGGAGTATCGCGCACAAAGCAAAATTGTGGGCATGGGCCGGGAGGGCGGGGCACAAAAGAGGATAAGCTCGTGGAAACGTTGGAATGCGCCGCTTGTGGATACTCGGGTCAAGCCCGAGGATGACGAAGTAGAGGGTAGAGCGAGGGCGCGCAAAGCAGTCGCCGAGCGCGGATAAGCGCGTTCATTGTTGGGCGTGGGGTACTCCAATATTGTCCTACCCCGGACCTCGTCCCTCAAGTCTGATGCCCTAGCCGTTCTGATGCCCTTGCGAAAACGTCCAAAGCCGTCATCCTCGGGCTTGACCCGAGGATCCAGGCATCCCCATCAAACGAAAAACTCATCCACCAGCGCATGCACCCGCCGAAATGCCGACTTGGCGCCTTCGGCCATGTCCGCTTCCTCCGCTTCGGACATGTCGAACCCGTTGAAGGCGGCGACGAAGGTGCGCCAGTGCAGGCCGCGTCCGGCGGGGTGGCCGGCGAGGTGGCGGGCGCCGAATTCTCCCGAAAGGCCGAGCTTCGCCGCTTCCTTCAAGAGGAAGGCGGCGCCGAGATCGAGCCTTCGGCGACGTAGAGCCAGCCGAGGGCAGCCGGGATATCGAGTTCGCTGGTGCCCGCGGTCAGAACCGGAGCTTCGGTCCCGGTGACATCGAAAATATCCTGACGAAGCGCTTCAAGCCGGACGCGGCTTGGAAGATCGGGCACGAGGCGGTTCAGCCGCGGATCGGTAAACAGCGGATCGACATCGGCGTGAAAATGGTGCTGCACGGCGAGGAACAGCGCGTAACGCTCGCGGCTGGCGAAGGGATCGGCCGCCATGATGCGCTTGTCGAGGCGCTCGTGGGTGGCATCGGTCAGGGCTTTGAGGCGCTGGATCCGGGTCGGGGCGGCGGGTGTTTCAAGTTCGATCTGCATTATGTTTTCCGTTCGGATACTTTTTAAAATTTGGCGGACAGTGTGGCCCGGATCGTCCGTCCCGGCGCGGGGTTCCAGCCATCAAGGGCATCAATGTAGAACCGATCTGTCAAGTTTTCGGCCTGGAGGTCGAATGTCAAGTTTTCCGTGATCTTATAGGTCGCGAAGGCATCGACGGTCGTATAGGGGACCCACATGGCGGTATACATGCGCGCACCCTGGGTGACCGGCGACATGCGCGCACCGGCCTGGGTGATGCGGATGCCGGCCTGCAGCTTGTCCTCGAAGAGCCGCGTACCGATCGTCAGCCGCTTCATGATCTCAGGAGGCATATGGTTTGCGGCATAGTCGTTGTCGACCGTCGTGTCCGAGCATGGCTTGGACCTGCGGCAGAACTCGTAGCCGGTATAGTAGGTGAGCGATCCCTCGGCATAGAGGAAGCCAAGATCGTAGGATGCCGAAACCTCGATGCCCGAGAAGTGGGCAGACTCAAGGTTTTCAAAGGTATAGAACTCAGGGGTCCCGGTTTTATTCGGAACACGGGAAATGTAGTCCGTGTAGTTGTTGTTGAAATAAGCAAGCTTCACACGGGCGGAGTCCGTCTCGGTGATCAATCCGTCCTTGCTCAGGTTGACGCCGACTTCCCAGTTCTGCGACAGTTCCGGCTTGAGGTTCGGGTTTTGTCGGACGTTGCCGTCATTACCCATAGTCTCGCGCATGGTCGGCGGACGAAAGCCCTCGGCATAAAGTGCGTAGAATTGCAGGCCGTCGAGAGGCTCCACGGTTACGCTGATCGACGGATTGAGCCGTCCTCCATCTTTTTCCCGGACACCGGTCTTGGTTTCGATGCCGTCGTCCTTCAGCCAGTAGTGATCGTAACGCAGACCGGCATTGAAGGTCAGCCAGTCCGTCGCTTCCCATTCGCCGGATGTAAAGGCGCTGGCGATGGCGCGGCTGCCGATGCTGGGTTTCATGGGGGTGCCGCAAGGATCGGCGGCGTAGATACGGCTGCAATAGGGTCGGGAGTCGATGTCCTCCAAAAGATACGACACGCCATAATCGAGTTTGACTGCGCCGTATCCCGTGTCGAACTTACTCGTATTCGACACGTCGCCGCCGTAGGTGTGAGTCATCGCATAGCGCGGATCGTCGCCTGGGGGCCTGGTGGCAGGCGTGAGACCGTACTGCGGCAGGTAGAAGGCGAGGCCGGTCGGCATGTCCATCTGGTCGACGATGCTCATCCAGGCATTGACCTTGAGATCAACCATGTCGTCCGGATTATAGCGGTAGCGGCTCGTGAACGTATCCGTCACCACGTGCGAGAGCGGCGCCTGGCGGAAAGTCTCGGGCTGCGTAAACAGCAGCGACGACATGGCCTCGCCGTATTCGGCTTCGTAGTGGACGTAACCGAGCTCAAGACTCTGGTCGTCGTCTATATGGATCGTGCCCTTGGCCAGGAAGGAGGTCGATTCACTTGAGGTATTCCAGACTTCCTCGCCCGGTTTGGTATAGGACAGGGGCCAATCGCGATTGCCAAAATTATAGGTCGTCGGGCCTTTCGAGCCGGCGAAATAATTGCCGCGATACCGGCGCGCCGCGGCGATCACCAGATCGAAATTGTCCTGCACAGTCGCCAGCGCGACGCTGCCGTTGCCGTTCGTGAAGTCGAAGAAATCTGCGGAATCGGTCTGCTGGACGATCGAGTTGATGGTAAAATCGGACGTCGTATTGTCCTGCGCGCCTATCTTGATGCGCCCGCCATATTGCTTGCCGTCCTCGACGATATCCTTCGCGTTGATGGTACGGATGCCGACCACGCCGCCGTTGACGCCGGCGCCGGCCGCTCCGCCCGACGGGCCCTTGGAGATGCTGACGCCGCCGATCAGGTCCGGGTCGATATAGGTGCGGTCATCTACGCCGGCGTAACCGCGCCAGGTCGTGGTCGTCTGCTGCGTGCCGTCGATCGCAACGCGGACGCGGTTCTGGCCCTGCAGGCCGCGGATATTGACGTTGACAGCGCCGCCATTGTGATTGCTGGCCGAAATGACGCCCGGCACGTTCTTGAATACGTCGCCGGCGCTGGAACCGCGGAACCGTTCGATCTGCTCGGAGGAGATATAGCTGGTGGAACCCGCCGTCTCGTAAGGCGCATCCGCCGGCCGGCCGTTGCCGCCGTCGCGCAGGATGATCGGGTCGAGCGTCGTATCCGGATCGCCGCCGGTTGCTGCGGCCGCCGAAGTGCCGGCCTCGAGCATTACGGTGTTTCCGCTCATCCGGGAGGAAATGCCGGTGCCGGAGAGCAGCCTTGCGAGCGCCGCCGAGGGCGTCAGCGAACCGGTCACGCCGGCGGTTGTCTTGCCCGCGGTGATCTCGCTGCGATAGACGAGACGCAGGTCGGTCTGGCGGCCGAGCGCGAGAAGCGCGTTTTCAAGCGGTCCTGCCGGAATGGAAATGGCGACCTGCTGTGACTGGACGCCTTGCGCCGGCTGTTGCGCGATGGCCGGAGCGATAGCGGCCAGCAAGGATGCGCAGCCAAGCGCGATCCGGATATGCCGCGAAAGACGCGGTCCCGTCAAACTCATTTTGACCCCCTGTACTCAAACATCGTGACCGCTCTCAACGCGGCCCCGATGGCTATGAGTGAAAGAGGGCTCCGCCTCCTGACGTCGGTTTTCGAAAAAGATGATTATGATGCTCAGATTTTTTGATCGGCCTGCCTCAGCGGGACCGGACGAGCGTGACCCAGTCGGAAAGCCGGGTGATGCGGATCGGCAGGCTGTCCTGCAGGGCCGTAAAAGCCTGGTCGATGTCGTTTGCGGAAAACACACCGCTGACCCGCAGTTGCGCCGCCTGATCGTCGAGCACCATGATACGGCCACGCTGGTAACGGCCGATCTGGTCGAGCACCTCGTTGAGGGGAGGCCGGAGAATACCAGCTTGCCGCTGCGCCGGCTCGTCAGGTTGGCGACATCGCCGGAGCCGACCGTCAAGCGACCCTCGGTATCGAGACGTGCCGTGCCGCCGGCCTCGAGCACCGCGCGCTGCGAGCCGGAAGTGACCGCCACATGTCCCTCCTCGACCAGCACTTCGTCGTGCTCACCGACGCGTACCGCGTAGTGGGTGCCGAGCGCGATTGCCTGCGCTTCGTTGCCGCTGGCGACGAAAGGTCGTGCCGGGTTCGGGGCGACGTCGAAGAAGGCTTCGCCGCGCAGGACGACGATCCGGCGCTCCGTGTGGCCGTATCGCACCTGGATGGCGCTGTCGGTATTGAGCGTCACCACCGACCCGTCGTCGAGGTCGATGCGCTTGATGACGCCGACCGGTGTGTAGAAATCCGAACGATACCAGGCGATGAGGCCGGTATCGCTGGCGATGGCGCCAAGACAGCCCAGCAGAAGCAGGGCGGCAATGCCGCCGCCGAGCATCCGGCGCCGGCGCGGCGCGACCGTTTTCGGCACCGAGGCGAGATCGCCCCACAGCGCGCTCATCTCCTCGAAGGCCGCGGCATGTGCCGGATCCTGCATTTTCCAGAATTCGAAACGACGGCGGTCCGCGTCGGTCGCGTCATCGGATCCGAGACGCGCCACCCAGCCCGCCGCTTCCTCCGCAATAGCGTCTTCGCGCGCCTTATCCGAGACATTAGTCATATGTGTTTCCCCGGACGGAGGCAATGCCGCAAGGCGAGCCTGACGGCAAGCCATGAGTGCACGGATGATGTGTTTTTCAACCATATTCCGGGAGATCCCGAGCTTGATCGCGATTTCCCCGTTGGAAAGTCCCTCGAGCCGGCTGAGCACGAAGACGACCCTGCATTTCGGCGGCAAGGCGGAAATCGTTTCGATCAGAAGTCCGAGCTGCTGGCGGGCGGCTAGAACCCGCTCCGGGCTCGGTGCCTCGTCGGCAACCTGCGTCTCGTCCGTCTCATCTGCGAAAAGAGCGCTGTCACGCATCAGCCGCGCGGTGATGCCATGAGCCACGGACCGCGCGACCTGGAAAAGATTGGCATGCGGATTGCGCAGGTCTTCCTTCGGCGATGCCGTCAGCAGCCGCAGAAAAGTCTCCTGTGTCGCGTCCGCCGCATCCTCCCTATTGCGCAGACGCCGAAGAAAGAAGCGTCGCAGCTTCCCCTCCTCGGTCCGCTGCAACTGCTCGATAAGTCCGATATCCAAGTCGATTATCCCAATGTCGGAACCTTGCCCGACCAATCGGACCGCGTTTAGCGCCGCCTAAAAAATGATTCAACATCGATGATTTGGAATGAATCCAAGGAAAACTAAAAAACATGATTATCATTATCATGTTTTTATGCAAAATCAGCGTGTTGGACAAAAGCGCGCCCGGTGGCGGCAGAGATTGAAATTTTCGCCGGTCCGGACCATTCGTCGCGTTTCCGCAACAGTTCCGGCGGGCTCAGACGGAAATCGGCGGTACTTCGAAGACTTCGCCGGGCCGCATCGGCCGGAAGCGGTCACGGGAAAGACGGCGTTGATCGAGAGCGGCATGAAGCGCCGCCAGCGGCTGCTCGATACCCTCGTCGGTGAGATTGAACGTGCCCCAATGATGGCCGGCGACGAAAGCTGCATCGCAGAGAAGCATGCCTTCTACCGCCTCGTCCGGGTTCTGGTGCTGCGCCTGCATGAACCAGCGCGGTTCGTAGGCGCCGAACGGCAGGTTGGCGAGCCGGAACGGCCCATGTTTCTCGCGGGCGGCGCGATAGTTGATACCCTGATGAAAGCCCGTGTCGCCGATATGATAGATCTTCCCGGCAGGGGTTTCGAAGACGAAGGCGGCCCACAGCGCCATGCGCCGGTCGCCAACTCCGCGCGCCGACCAGTGATGGCAGGGCTCGCAATGCACGACGATGCCTGGACCGATATCTGCGGCGATCTCCCTGCGGCCACCCCAATCCATCACCGTGATCTTCGCGTCCGCAATGCGCGAACGGATCAGCGCGTCATTGCCGAGCGGCGTGATGAAATGCGGCTTGTCGCGGCCCTGCAGCACCCAGAGGGTTTCGAGGTCCATATGGTCGTAATGATTATGGGTGACGAGCACGACATCGATCGGCGGCAGGTCGCCGATACGAACGCCCGGCGGGTTGACGCGTTTCGGACCGGCAAACCGCACCGGGCTGGCCCGGTCGTCCCAGACCGGATCGGTCAGGATGTTGAGGCCGGCGACCTGGATCAGAATCGCGGCATGACCAACCATGGTAACGGTCAGCCGATCGCCCGAGACGCGGGTTTCGGGCACGGCCTGCGGAAACGGGCTCGGAAAACTGTCCGGCCAGGCGATATTCTTGCCTGCGAGCTTCCAGCGCAGCAGGTCGAGGCCGCCGCGCGGATCCTCGCCGCCGGGATTAAAGAAATAGGTTCCGTCGAAATGATCGGAGACCGGACCGGAATAATACTTGTTGGCAGCCATGGCTCCCCTTACCGCAAACCCGCCCACAAGAGCAGCGATCGCACCGATGCCGGACCATTTCAGAAATCTTCGACGGTTCATGGTAGTTATCTACCAGCGTCAGGCTGCATCTGAAAACTCAAATCGAGAACCCGCGAACACGATCATGCGACCTCGATATCCGTCTTCGAAAAATCGTTGCCGACGAAAAGGAGCGGCGATCGGAGCATTTTCGCGGCGGCATAGGAGAAGCAATCGCCGAAGTTCAGCTTGGCGGGATGGCCGACGAACCGACCATAGGTTCGCGCCGCATCGAGGGCAGCTCCGTGCAATCCGGGTGGAAAGATAAATTCAACGGCGCTGATATCCCGCATGAACTCCTCCACGTCCTGTTGAGCTTGCGCGATCAGGCTCCGGCGGAGTGGGGCGCTGGTCTCCATAAAGGCTGATCGCTGTTTTTCGGGAAATCCCGATCACGGCCTCGAACATCGTTACCGATGAATAGTGGATAGGCTCCCTGAAACCGGTGATCTTGGCAAGCAGGGCCTCGGCCTCTTCTTCGCGGGTCAGAACGGCGACCACGGCCGATGCGTCGAGAAACATCAGCTTTCCCACATCTCGTCCATATAGGCCTTTTCATCAAAATCGGCGGCATGCGGCCCCATGCGAGCGGCGACGCGATCTTGCAGCCGTTTCACACGCTCCTCCAACGACAGCTTCTCACCGGTCCGCCTCAGCTCGTTCTCCAGCGCCACGCGCACGGCCTCCGTCTTGGTCTTCGTACCAAGCCGTCTCATGACTTCGTTTGCCAGTTCATCGACCTTGTCGTCGCGGATATATAGAGACACGGTCCATCCAATCCCTTGCAGAGCTGCAGGAATATTCAATATAGTCCAAATGAATATCCCTGCAAGCCGAAGTGCGGTTGAAGCTGTCAGCCTTGACTTTCCCGGCCGCTTGCTGTTTAAGCCCGCCCATCTGCTGACAAGTTACGACTTGGAGCCGCCGACCGGGGCCGACATAATGAGCCCGGAGGTCAACACCCGACAGCGCGTTGCGCCCTCGGGTGCTTTTTGGCTTTGTCTCTTGTTTTTGGCGGATGAGAACCCGACGTTTCGGTCATCCGAAACGCGAGAAGGAAGAAACGATGTTCGAAAGCCTCCAGGACCGTCTTGGCTCCATCTTGAGTGGACTGACCGGCCGTGGCGCATTGAGCGAAGCGGATGTGTCCGCCGCTCTGCGCGAGGTTCGCCGTGCCCTGCTCGAAGCGGACGTGGCGCTGGAAGTCGTGCGCTCCTTCACCGACAAGGTGCGCGAAAAGGCCGTCGGCGCCGAAGTCCTGAAGTCGATCAAGCCCGGCCAGATGGTCGTCAAGATCGTCCATGACGAGTTGATCGAAATGCTCGGCTCCGAAGGTGTCGGCATCGACCTGCATGCGGTCGCTCCGGTCGTGATCATGATGGTCGGCCTGCAGGGCTCCGGCAAGACGACGACCACGGGCAAGATCGCCAAGCGGCTGACCGAACGCGAGCGCAAGAAGGTGCTGATGGCATCACTCGATACGCGCCGCCCGGCCGCCCAGGAACAGCTCCGCCGCTCGGCGTCCAGACCGGCGTCGATACGCTGCCGATCATTGCCGGCCAGTCGCCGGTGGAAATCGCCGCCCGCGCCGTGCAGGCCGCCAAGCTCGGCGGCCATGACGTGGTCATCCTCGACACCGCCGGGCGTACCCATATCGACGAGCCGCTGATGGCGGAGATGGCGGAGATCAAGCGCCGCTCCAACCCGCATGAAATCCTGCTGGTCGCCGACAGCCTGACCGGCCAGGACGCCGTCAATCTCGCCCGCAATTTCGACGAACGCGTCGGCATTACCGGTCTCGTGCTAACCCGCATGGACGGCGACGGCCGCGGCGGCGCCGCGCTTTCGATGCGCGCCGTCACCGGCAAGCCGATCAAGCTGATCGGCACCGGCGAAAAGATGACGGAGATGGAGGAATTCCATCCCCGCCGCATCGCCGACCGTATTCTCGGCATGGGCGACATCGTCTCGCTGGTCGAGAAGGCAGCGGAAAATATCGACGCCGACAAGGCGCGCGCCATGGCCGAGAAGATGGCCAAGGGCAAGTTCGATCTGAACGATCTGGCCGAACAGCTCAAGCAGATGCAGTCGCTCGGCGGCATGGGCGGCATTATGGGCCTGATGCCCGGCATGAGCGGCATGAAGGACAAGCTCTCGGCCGCCGGCATGAGCGACAAGACATTCGCCCGCCATATCGCCATCATCCAGTCGATGACCAGGGCCGAGCGCGCCAACCCGGACATGCTGAAGCACAGCCGCAAGAAGCGCATTGCCGCCGGCTCGGGCACGGATGCCGCCGAGATCAACAAGCTTCTGAAAATGCACCGCCAGATGGCCGACATGATGAAAATGATGGGCGGTAAGGGCAAAGGCGGCATGATGAAGCAGATGATGGGCGGCCTTGCCTCGAAGATGGGTCTTGGTGGCATGGGTGGCGGAATGGGCGGCATGCCCGACCTGTCCAAGCTCGATCCGAAACAGCTCGAAGCGCTGCAGAAGCAGGCTGAGGCCGCTGGCCTGAAGCCGGGCTCGATGCCCGGTCTTCCGGGTGGTGGCATGCCAGGTCTCGGTGGCGCGAAACTGCCCGGCCTCGGCGGCGGTTTCCCGGGTCTTCCGGGCCTGCCCAAGAAGAAGTGAGGGAGGAGACGCCGATGGTTGACCCCGAGGTCAAAGCAAAACTCGCAAGCTACCGCCAGTCGATCGACAACATCGACGCGGCGCTCGTGCACATGCTGGCGGAACGTTTCCGCTGCACCAAGGAAGTGGGCGTCCTGAAAGCCCAGTACGATTTGCCGCCGGCCGACCCGGCGCGCGAAGAATTCCAGATCGAGCGTCTTCGCCGCCTGGCGAAGGAAGCCCATCTGGACCCGGATTTCGCCGAGAAGTTCCTGAACTTCGTCATCAAGGAAGTCATCCGGCACCATGAAGCCATTGCCGCCGAACACGTCGGCACGAAGACAGCATGAATCAGCCCGCCTGATGGCGGGCGCAACAAGAACCCCGGCCCGCCGATGGCGGCTCAGAAAAACCTAGGAGTAATTGCAATGTCCCTGAAAATTCGTCTCGCCCGCGGCGGCTCCAAGAAGCGCCCTTACTACACCGTCGTCGTTGCCGACGCCCGCTCGCCCCGCGACGGCCGCTTCCTCGAAAAGCTCGGTTCCTGGAACCCGATGCTTGCCAAGGAAGATGCCAAGCGCGTTGAACTGAACGCCGACCGTATCAAGCATTGGCTCGACAACGGCGCCCAGCCGACCGACCGCGTTCTGCGCTTCCTTGCCGAAGCCGGCATTGCCCAGCGCGAAGCCAAGAACAACCCGGGCAAGGGCCAGCCGGGCAAGAAGGCACAGGAACGTGCCAAGGAACGCGCCCAGAAGGCCGAAGAAGCAGCAGCCGCTGCCGCAGAAGCATAAGCTTCGCGACCATTCTTTGTTAAACGACGGGCGGCGCGGCAACGCGCTGCCCGTTTTGCTGTTTGCTTTTGAGCGCGCAAAGCTTAAATGAGCGCACGACAACCGAGATCACGACCTTTATGACCAAGCTCGAAAATCCCGTTCTGATGGCGACCATCGGCGCCGCCCAGGGTCTCCGGGGCGAGGTGCGGGTGCGCACGTATACAGCGGATGCGACAGCGCTCGCCGATTACGGCAATCTGCACAGCGAAGACGGCCGGGTCTTCGAGATTCTCGAAATTCGCGAGGCAAAGAACATCGCTATCGTCCGTTTCCGCGGCATCAACGACCGCAATGCGGCCGAAGCCCTGGCCGGCCTCGAACTGTTCATCGAGCGTGACAATCTGCCGGACGACGAACTCGAGGAAGACGAGTTCTATTACGCCGATCTCGAAGGCCTCGAAGCGGTCGATGAGGAAGGCAAGAGCTACGGCACGGTAAGCGCGGTGTTTGACTTCGGTGCCGGCGATCTTCTGGAGCTGAAAGGCCCGGGCCGCCGTCCTGCCCTTATCCCCTTCTCCGAGGCGGCGGTGCTGGAAATCGACCTCGAAGGGGAAAGATCCTCATCGATCCGCAGGCGGCGGGGCTTGCCGAGAACCCGGAAGACGACGGCCCGGCGCCGGGTTTCCCCAAAAAGGCAAGTAGGTGCGATGACCTTTCGCGCCACCATCCTGACGCTTTATCCGGAAATGTTTCCGGGACATCTTGGCTATTCGCTCGCCGGCAAGGCGATGGAGCGCGGGCAGTGGTCGCTCGACACCGTGCAGATCCGCGATTTTGCCGAAGACAGGCACCGCACGGTGGACGATACCCCGGCCGGCGGCGGCGCCGGCATGGTATTGAAGCCGGATATTCTCGCCAAGGCGATCGACGACGTCTCGGATGGCGACAACCGCCCCCGCCTGCTGATGAGCCCGCGCGGAAAACCCTTGACCCAGGAGAGGGTGCGCGAGCTTGCGGCCGGTGACGGCGTGGTGATTATCTGCGGCCGCTTCGAAGGCGTTGACCAGCGGGTGATCGATGCCCGCCATCTCGAGGAAGTCTCGATTGGCGACTATGTTCTCTCCGGCGGCGAGCCGGCGGCGCTGACGCTGCTCGACGCTGTGGTGCGCATTCTGCCGGGTGTCATGGGTAACGCGCTGTCCGGCACCCATGAGAGCTTCGAGAACGGCCTGCTCGAACATCCGCACTATACCAGGCCGCAGGTGTTCGAAAGCCAGGAAATCCCGGCCGTGCTGACCTCCGGCAATCATGCGGCGATCGAGAAATGGCGGCTGGAGGAGGCGCGGAAGTTGACCGCCGAGCGCCGGCCGGATCTGCTTGCCGGCACGCTGCGGGACAAGGCAAAATAAGCCCCTCATTCGCGGATGATCGCTGCCGCCGGTGGTGATGGCGAAGACGGCAAGCATCATGATTCTCATGCCGGCGCCGGAAGACCCGTCACAGATTGTCGTCAGGAATCGGTTGACGAGAGAACCGGGAGAATTGGCCAGGGGCATTTTGCCGGGGACGATTTCCTTTACCCATGAGAAATCGGTCAAACCGTATCAACACCTTACGCAAATTCGCTTCCCCATCCGTCCCCGCTTTCCGAAGCCGCTCCATAATCACCCGGTCATCGGATGGGAAACCGGGTTCGCGAACCGGCTCCTCATCAAGGGTTTTCGGACCCCGGTTTCCGGTGATGGTTGCCAAGGCGGGTGACGAGGGCTCGGAAATCCTCGACCAACCGCCAAAAGCAGCCGGGGCAGGCACAGACCACCGACCTCCCACATACCCGATACCGCCTGCCCCATTCCCAAATCAAAACCGCGCCGGACAAGACGTCCGGCGCGGCCAAAGCTGCATGCGTTCAAGGGAGGCTCGATGCGGTCGCGGTTTGTGCTCACTTCGACGCATTCAGGGACCGAAATGATACAGCTTTGATCCAGACCTTTGGATTGCTGGTCAAGTTTTCTTAACGACAAGCGGCTAGATTTCGCAGCCAGCACCGAACGTTTGGGGAATGCTTTCGTGCGGGGGTCTTATGGAATCGCACGACAATTTCGCCTACCTGCTGCCGTTCATCTTTTTCGTATTCGGTGGCACGTTCCTGTTTCTAGAGCGCTGGGGTTCCGCCTCGTCCCGCTACTGGGGTTTCGGGTATATCGGCGCAGCGCTTGGATTCGCCTCGCCCCTGATCCTGACCGGCCTGCCGTTCCCGATTCAGGCGATGGTCTCCAACGCTTTTTCCTGGCTGCGTTCTTCTGCTACGGGCATGCCTTTCTCACCCGCTTCCGGCAGCCGCCTCTGGTTGTCGAGCGTCTGATATTCTGCGCCGCCGCATTCCTCGGCATTACCTACCTGATCCTCGTGAAACACGATCTGCGGGGAGAGCTTGCCGTCAGCGACATAGCCTGCTCGACCTTGCTGATCATCCCGCTATGGCAGGTCCGCCGCCATATCCGCCGGCCGATCGATCGGTTGCTCGCAGCCATGGTCGGCCTGGTGATCGCCGACAATCTCGTCAGGGTCTCGGCCCTCCTGGTCCTTACGTCATCCGGGACCCATGCGTCGCTCGACGACTTCCTGGCATCGGACTACGCTTTCTTCATGCAGATGACCGCAAGCATCATCGGCTTCCTGCTGGCGCTGACGGTGCTCGGAACGGTCATGCTGGATGTCGTCTGGCAGCATCGCCATGCGGCAGAGCATGATCCGCTGACCGACCTCCTGAACCGTCGCGGTTTCGAGCGGACGATCCCGGATTTCCGCAGGGAGAGTTTCCCCTCGGGCGCCGTCCTCGTCTGCGATATCGACCATTTCAAGCTGGTCAACGATCGTTTCGGCCATGCCGCCGGCGATATGGTGATCGTCGGCCTGGCCGCGGCGCTCCGCGACGGGCTGCCAGAGGATGCGCTTGTGGCGCGTTTCGGCGGCGAGGAATTCGTGGCGTTTCTGCCGGGCGTGACGCTTGCGGAGGCCGGGGTGCTCGCCAATGCCATCCGGCTCGCTTTTGCCGCCCGCGACTGGCGGGAGAGTGGCGTCACCCAGCAGGTCACGGCAAGCTTCGGCGTGTCCTCGACCGCCCGCGGCGATCATTCCATGCATGACGCGATCGGGCGTGCCGATACCTGTCTGTATGCGGCCAAATCCGGTGGTCGTAACCAGGTCGTTTTGGAAGGCCAGCAGGCGGCGAGCATCCCGCCGCAGCTCAGGGTCGTCTCGGCATCCGATCTTCGTGCCTGATCCGTTTTGGGCACCTGATCAGCTTTTGGCGGAAGCCTTCGCGATCGCCGGCAGGAGATCCTGCGTCAGGCTGCGCTGATCGAACGGTCCGACGCGCTTGTAGAGGATGGTGCCATCAGGCCCGACCAGATAGCTCTCCGGAATGCCGTAGACGCCCCAGTCGATCGCCGCCTTGCCATTCGGATCGACGCCGATCGCCTTGTAAGGGTTGCCGAGTTCGCCGAGGAAACGCAGCGCGTTGTCGTTGCGATCCTTGTAGTTGATGCCGACGATGGTGAGCCGGCTATCGTTTGCCAGTTCCTTGAGGATAGGGTGTTCCTGCCGGCAGGGCACGCACCAGGAGGCGAAGACGTTGACAAGCGTCAGCTTGCCCGTGATCGCGGCCGTCGTCAGGGCTGCGGTGTTGGAGCCCTCGAGCGGCGGCAGCGCCAGCGAGGGCGCCTTCTTGCCGATCAGGGCGGAGGGAATGGCCGAGACGTCGCGGCCGTTGACATCTTGGTCGTAGAGCATCTTGCCGGCGACGGCGGCGAAACCCAGGAAGATGACGAGCGGGATCAGCGGCAGTGCGTAACGCGACAGGCTTTTGCGCGCGGCAGGCCGGTTTTCGGTTTCGACGCTCATACCGTCTCCCCTTCGTCTGGGCGGAACGGCGGCGGATGCCGGAGGCTTCGAGTTCGGCCAGTTCCTGCCTGCGGGCGCGACCGTCGAGCCAGGTCCACCCGATCAGACAGAGAATGACGAGGGCAGCAACGGCGTAGGACATGGCGATGTAGAAGGTATGGGTCATGGTTTTACGCCTCCGAGCCGCTTGCATGGCCGGCCAAACGCGCGGCCATGCGGCGCTGTGCTGCGACTCGGCGGCGCCAGATCTCGTTGCGCATCGCCATCACGTGCAGGGTGAAGAACAGCATTGTGAAGGCGATCGCCATGATCAGCAGTGGCCAGAGGAATTCCTGGTCGATGGTCGGGCCGCCCATGCGGATGACGCTGGCAGGCTGGTGCAGCGTATTCCACCAGTCGACCGAGAACTTGATGATCGGGATGTTGACGAAACCGACGAGGATCAGCACCGCGGACACGCGCGCCGCCCGCGACGGATCGTCCATGGCGCGGTTCAGCGCGATCAGGCCGAGATACATCAGGAAGAGCACGAAGACGGAGGTGAGGCGCGCGTCCCACACCCACCAGGTGCCCCACATCGGCCGGCCCCAGAGGGAGCCGGTGGCAAGTGCAATCAGGGTGAAGGCGGCGCCGAGCGGGGCTGCGGCCTTGTGCGACACGTCGGCGAGCGGATGGCGCCAGACCAGCGTGCCGATCGCCGCAACGGCCATCACCGTGTAGCACATCATCGACAGCCAGGCTGCCGGCACATGTACATACATGATGCGCACCGTCAGGCCCTGCTGGTAGTCGCCCTCCGTGGTAAAACTCAGGTAGAGCCCGATCGCGAACAGGATCGCGGTGGTGACCGCCATCCACGGAAGAATGCGGGCCGCCAGCGCCAGAAACCGCGTCGGGTTGGCCAGGTCGCTGAACTTGCTGATGGCGAGGCTTTCGGTCATGGGCACTTTCTAATCTGCGCGCGGAAAAGCAGCTTGATCCTGGTCAACCTGATCCGATTCTAGTCAATCGCCGGCATTGCGCAACGCCAGTGCCGCGCCGAGCGGGCCAAGCACGGCAAAAAACATCGTGATCGCCACCAATATCAAGAAAGGCGGCATAAACGGGGCAGGGTCCTGGACAGCCGCATAGGAAGCGCTGACCCCGAAGATCAGCACGGGGATCGCCAGCGGCAGGACGAGGATCGAAACCAGCAACCCGCCGCGCGGCAGGGCGACCGCGACGGCAGCACCGACCGCACCGATGAAGGTCAGTGCCGGCGTGCCGACCAGAAGCGTCAACATGGTGGCGCCGATCGCCACCTCGTCCATGTTCATGAACAGGCCGAGCAGCGGCGAGGCGATCACCAGCGGCAGGCCGTTGCCGAGCCAGTGGGCAAGGCATTTCATCAGCACGGTCAGCACCAGCGGGTGTTCCTGCATCAGCAGCAGGTCGAGGGAGCCGTCCTCGCGATCTGTCTGGAACATCCGGTCGAGGCCGAGCAGTCCGGAGAGCAACGCGCCGATCCAGACGATCGCGGGGCCGATGCGAGAAAGGAGGTTGAGGTCGGGGCCGACGCCGAAGGGGATGACGGCGACGACCGTCATGAAGAAGAGGACGCCAATGAGGGCGCCTCCGCCGGCGCGGACGGACAGTTTGAGGTCGCGGAGGAGGAGGGCGGTCATGCCGTGAAGCCTTGCATCTGGGGCGCACCCTCTGCCCTGCCGGGCATCTCCCCCACAAGGGGAGATTGGATGGGGCGGCCGTCCCGCCTCAAAGTCGACTCTCAATCTGTCGGCGCCAATCCGGAAGCCTCCTTGCTGATCTCAAGACGACGGCCGATGTTTGGCGAAGGTCCGGCTGCTGGCCAATCTCCCCCTTGTGGGGGAGATGCCCGGCAGGGCAGAGGGGGTAACGCAGGGCTCGACGTTCACCATCTCTCCTCCGCCACGCCCGCAAACCCGGCCATCTTCAATTCCCGTGCATTCTCCAGCCCCAGCGGCTGATGAGTCGCCGCCAGCACGATACCGCCGGTCCCAAGATGCACATTGATCAACCCCGTGAACACACCCTCCGCATTGACATCGAGCGCCGCGGTCGGCTCATCGAGAATCCACACCGGCCTATAGGCGACGAGCAGCTTGGCAAACGCCATGCGGCGCTGCTGGCCGGCGGAGAGATAACCGAAGGGCAGATGGATGATCCCCCGAGACCCACGGCCTCCGCGGCCTCGCCCGGGAAACACCCTTGCCGTCCTCCGCATCGCCCAGGAAATCCTTCCAGAAGCTCAGGTTTTCGAACACCGTCAGCTCCGCCTTCATCGCATTGCGGTGGCCGAGATAGTGGCAGGCCTCGGCGGCGCGCATGCCCGATTCGGCTTTGTCCGAAATCCAGGTCACGCGACCGGCCTCCGGGCGCAGCAATCCGGCGACGACCCGCAGCAGGGTCGATTTCCCCGATCCGTTGCGGCCGGTCAGGACGAGGCTTTCACCGGCTCCGAGAGTAAAGGAGATGTCCGTGAAAATCAGGTCTTCGCCGCGTCTTGCGCTCAAGTTTTCGGCTGTCAGCCGCATGCCGGAGACCTTCATTAAGATTTTAATCATCGCGTTCCGAAAATTTATTCGGAATGGGCGCCAACCGTCTGGAACCCTTCTTAGAAATTATCTATAAGCACTGCAACCACGCCAGCGGCCGGCGTGATTTCAATCTTCCGCCGAACCTGAAGATCCCAAAAATCTTCTCGTGCGGACAGCGGAAATGGTCGTACCCGCATCCTGATGTGCATGAAGTGCATAGGCGTCCGCACGCGCGTGTTGGCTCTTTTATCAGCGGGGTTTATTCCGTGGCTAAGTCTCTCGACAGTTTCAATTGTCGCTCCGTCCTTACCGTAGGCGGCAAGGATTAC
Source organism: Neorhizobium sp. EC2-8 (assembly GCA_045291535.1). GTDB lineage: Bacteria > Pseudomonadota > Alphaproteobacteria > Rhizobiales > Rhizobiaceae > Neorhizobium. The sequence continues at coordinate 3,539,942 of CP147996.1, forward strand.
GTTTACTACAGCCTTCCAAAGGCCGAGGCCAACGGCCTGGCCGGCGTTTCGAAGCTGCCCTTCTCCATGAAGGTGCTGCTCGAAAACCTGCTCCGCTTCGAAGACGGCCAGTCCGTCACCAAGGAACAGATCCTCTCCGTCGCCGAATGGCTGAACAACAAGGGTCTTACCGAAGCGGAAATCGCCTACCGTCCGGCCCGCGTGCTGATGCAGGACTTCACCGGCGTTCCCGCCGTCGTCGATCTTGCGGCGATGCGCGACGCGATGGTTTCGCTCGGCGGCGATCCGGAAAAGATCAACCCGCTCGTTCCGGTCGATCTCGTCATCGACCACTCGGTCATCGTCGACGAGTTCGGCACGCCGACCGCGTTTGCGAAGAACGTCGAGCTCGAATACGAGCGCAATGGCGAGCGTTACCGCTTCCTCAAGTGGGGCCAGCAGGCGTTCAAGAATTTCCGCGTCGTTCCTCCGGGCACCGGCATCTGTCATCAGGTCAATCTCGAATATCTCGGCCAGACGGTCTGGACCAAGGAAGAGGACGGCGAAACGATCGCCTATCCGGACACCTGCGTCGGTACCGATTCGCACACCACGATGATCAACGGCCTCGGCGTTCTCGGCTGGGGTGTCGGCGGCATCGAAGCGGAAGCCTCGATGCTCGGTCAGCCGGTCTCGATGCTTCTGCCTGAAGTCATCGGCTTCAAGCTGACCGGCAAGCTCAAGGAAGGCGTCACCGCGACCGACCTGGTTCTGATGGTCGTGCAGATGCTGCGCAAGAAGGGCGTGGTTTCCAAGTTCGTCGAATTCTTCGGCCCTGGCATGGATAACATGCCGCTCGCCGACCGTGCGACGATCGGCAACATGGGTCCGGAATACGGCGCCACCTGCGGCTTCTTCCCGGTCGATGGCGAAACCATCAACTACCTCAACATGTCCGGCCGTACCAAGGAGCGCATCGCGCTCGTCGAAGCCTATTCCAAGGTGCAGGGCATGTGGCGTGACGGCGACGGTTCCGACCTCGTCTTCACCGACACGCTGGAACTCGACCTTGGCGACGTGGTGCCGGCCATGGCCGGACCGAAGCGTCCGGAAGGCCGCATCCCGCTCGAAAAGATCGCATCCGGTTTCGCCGGTTCGCTGGAAACGGAATACAAGAAGCCCGGCCACTCAACAACCGATATGCGGTTGAAGGCACCGACTTCGATCTCGGCCATGGCGACGTAGCGATTGCCGCCATCACCTCCTGCACCAACACGTCCAACCCGTCGGTGCTGATCGCGGCCGGCCTGCTTGCCCGCAACGCGGTTGCCAAGGGCCTGAAGTCCAAGCCGTGGGTAAAGACGTCGCTTGCACCGGGATCCCAGGTCGTCGGCGAATATCTCGCCAAGTCCGGTCTGCAGGCTTCGCTCGATGCGATCGGTTTCAACCTCGTCGGCTTCGGCTGCACGACCTGCATCGGCAATTCCGGGCCGCTGCCGGCGCCGATCTCCAAGACGATCAACGACAAGGGCCTGATCGCCGCCGGCGTGCTCTCGGGCAACCGTAACTTCGAAGGCCGTATCTCGCCTGATGTCCAGGCCAACTACCTCGCTTCGCCGCCGCTCGTCGTCGCTTATGCGCTCGCCGGCACGGTGCAGAAGGACCTGACCACGGAACCGCTCGGTGAAGACCAGAACGGCAACCCGGTGTTCCTCAAGGACATCTGGCCGACCTCGCACGAAGTGCAGGAATTCATCCTGAAATACGTCACCCGCGAGCTTTATGAAACGAAGTATGCCGACGTCTTCAAGGGCGATGCCAACTGGCAGGCGGTCAACGTTCCTCCGGGCCAGACCTATGCCTGGGACAACAACTCGACCTACGTGCAGAACCCGCCCTACTTCGTCGGCATGGGCAAAAAGGGCTCGGGCCTCAAGAACATCAAGGGCGCCCGCGTCCTCGGTCTCTTCGGCGACAAGATCACCACCGACCACATTTCTCCGGCCGGTTCGATCAAGGCTGCTTCGCCGGCCGGTGCCTACCTCACGGATAACGGCGTTGCTGTCGCGGACTTCAACCAGTACGGCACGCGCCGCGGCAACCACGAAGTGATGATGCGCGGCACGTTCGCCAACATCCGCATCCGTAACTACATGCTCGGCCCGAACGGCAAGGAAGGCGGCTACACCTTCCACTATCCGTCCAAGGAAGAGATGTCGATCTACGACGCTTCGATGAAGTATCAGGCAGAAGGCGTTCCGCTGGTGATCTTCGCCGGTGTCGAATACGGCAACGGTTCGTCGCGCGACTGGGCCGCGAAGGGCACCAACCTGCTCGGCGTCAAGGCTGTCATCGCCCAGTCCTTCGAGCGTATCCACCGCTCGAACCTAGTCGGCATGGGCGTCGTTCCGTTCGTCTTCGAAGAAGGCACGACCTGGGCCAGCCTCGACCTCAAGGGTGATGAAACCGTCACCATCGAGGGCCTGGAAGGCGATATCAAGCCGCGCGAATGGAAGATCGCCAAGATCACCTATGGCGACGGCACGGTGAAGGAAATCAACATCCTTTGCCGCATCGATACGCTCGACGAGGTCGTCTACATGAACAATGGCGGCATCCTGCAGACGGTTCTCCGCGATCTGGCTGCCTAAGTAACAACAACGACCCGCCGGCTTTGCCCGCGGGTCGCTCATTTCTCCACGAGAGTTACGCTGCCCTTACCCCAACCCTCTCCCGCACGCGGGGAGAGGGACTTGAAAGTTTGCGGCTCGTGTCCTTCTCCCCGCGAGCGGGAGAAGGTGCCGGCAAGCGGATGAGGGGCAGCTCCAACATCTAAGGTCCCGTACCCTTGACCGTCGTCATCCTCACCGGAATGGCCGTCACCGTTTTCCTGACATCGCTGCTTTCGGGAATTTTCGGCATGGCGGGCGGGCTGATCCTGCTCTGGGTGCTGCTTTTCCTCTTTCCCGTCGGCACCGCGATCGCCATCCATGGTGTCATCCAGATGGTCTCGAACGGGTCGCGCGCCTGGTTTTCCCGCGCCTATATCGATTACCGCATCCTTGGCATCCTGGGGCTTGGTCTGATTATCTCCAGCATCATCCTGCTGATCGTCGATTACCAGCCGGATCTGATCGTCGTGTCGATCGCCATCGGGCTGATGCCGATCCTCGTCTGGATGCCGGTGTCAAAGTTGCAGCTCGATGCTTCCAAACCCCTGCATGCGCTGGTCTGCGGGCTGATTGCCGGGGCGCTGACCGTCGGCGTCGGGGTGTCGGGGCCGACGATCGACATCTTCTTCATCCGCACGGCGATGGACCGGCGCAAGGTGATCGCCACCAAGGCGGCGGTGCAGGTCGCTTCGCATGCCACGAAGGTGGTGTTCTACTGGAATGCGGCCTCGCAATTGCCGACCACCGAGTGGATCGCGGTGCTGGTGGCGGCGCCGATCGCCATCCTCGGAGCGCGGGCCGGCAACGACATCCTGCAAAAGATGACCGACCAGAATTTCCGCGCCTGGACGCGCTGGATCGTCACCGGCGTCGGTGCCGTTTATTTTACCCAGGGGCTGCTCAAACTGATTTGACCCCCGCGTGGTTTTCGCGAAATTTGGCATCCAACGAAACGTTTTCGTAAACCGATCAATTATCCGCTCTTCACCCCTTCGTGACTTTCTCTTGAGGGTTCCCGGTGGTTACTTTCCGCCATCCAGTGCGTTAGGCCCTTGATCGCCACGAGCAATCGTGGATAACAGCTACCCTGATAAAAAGGTCTGCCACCCATGCCCTTTCGTTTCCGCTCCGTAATCCTTGTTGCGGGCCTAGTTTATGCGGGCGCCGCATTTGCGGGAGAGGTCAGGGCGCCGAAGGGCGTGGTCGAGCTTTTCACTTCTCAAGGGTGTTCTTCCTGCCCGCCGGCCGATGCGGCGCTGGGCGAGCTGGTGGCTCAGGGCGACATGGTCGTGCTCTCCTACCACGTCGATTACTGGAACTATCTCGGCTGGACCGATACGCTGAGCTCCAAGGAAAATACCGAGCGGCAATATGGCTATGCCAAGTCGCTGGGGCGCAGTGGCGTCTATACTCCCCAGGCTGTCATCAACGGCCGCGATCACGTCAAGGGCACGGATCTTGCGGTCATCAACGACAAGGTGAAGGCGCTCAGCCAGAATGGCAAGGGGCTCGACGTTCCGGTCACTGCCGCGATGCGCGGCGACGAGATCGAGATCGAGATCGACGGCGGCAAGGGGCAGGCGGACGTCGTCGTCGCCTATTTCACCAAGCGACAGCAGGTGGATGTCACCAAGGGCGAGAACAGCGGCAAGACCATGGACTATTGGCACGCCGTCTACGACGTGCAGTCGGTCGGCACCTGGAACGGGCAGAGCATGAAACTGACCTTGCCGGGCAAGCTGATGGGCAAGTCGAAGAAGGATGGCTGTGCGATCCTGCTGCAGGCCTCGGGGCCGGGCGGCGAGCCGGGCGCCATTCTCGGCGCGACGGTGCTGATGGCAGGCCACAAGAAATAATTGACCGCGGGCGCGGTTCGAGGCTTGCCGGATTGTGTGCGAGCATTGTTGGCGGCCCGATCCAATAACATTGGGGGCTGGGGGTAAGGGTCAATGCGACCGGACCGGGCCATATGGCGCTGAAAACGGCGCCAACCAACTTTATCAGTTTCGCTTCGAAATCGGGCGCTCTTTTGTTCGAAATGGGGCAAGAATAAAATCGTGCGGTTCGTCCCCCGCGGGAAGGCCGGGGTTGATTTTTGCAGCCTCTCGGGCACACTGTCATATCTCTGACATTTGACGATTTGGGAGTCTTGATGACAGATCAGCCGGATTTGCCGGGGGCCAGAGACCTCAGGACACAGCCGTCGTCGTCGATCTCAGTGATTATCGGCAGAACCGCGATCCCGCACCAGTCACGTTCCATCGGCGCGAACTCGATGCGATATTAAGGATTTACGGCCGCATGGTCGGCGAAGGGGAGTGGAAGGACTACGCGATCGATCACCTCAAGGATCGGGCGGTGTTCTCCATCTTCAAGCGTTCGGGCGAAACACCGCTTTTCCGTATAGAGAAGGACCCGAAGCTTGCCGCCAAGCAGGGCGCCTATTCGGTGATGAACACCCATGGCCTGATCATGAAGCGCGGCCATGAACTGCCGCAGGTGCTCAAGGTGTTCGACAAGGTGCTGAAACTGATCGATTGAGACGGCCGGTTATTCGGTGAAGAGCGAGCCGGGATAGATTGCCGGATCTGGATCGGTTTCGTTGCCTTCGCCGAGCGCCACCTGCATCAGCACCGTATCCTGCCATTTCCCGTGTTTGAATCCGGTCCCCTTCAGCGTGCCGGTCACTCGAAGCCGAGGCCGCGATGAAGGCCAACGGAAGCCGGGCTCGCGCCGCCGATGACGGCGACCATCTGGCGAAAACCCAACGCCTCGCACCGCACAAGCAGTTCTTTCAGCAATGCCTTGCCGACGCCTTTGCCGCGCGCTTCCGGCGCCAGATAGATCGAATCCTCGACCAGCCAGCGATAGGCGGGCCGGGTACGGAAGGCCGACGCGTAGGCGTATCCGAGAAGCGTGCCGTCCTCCTGTTCCGCCGCAATGTAGGGATAACCCTTGGCCCTGATGGCTTCGAAGCGGGCTGCCATCTCGGTCTGGCCGGGCGGCGTGATTTCGTAGCTGGCGGTGCCGTTCAGCACGCTGTCGCGATAGATTTCGGTAATCGTGGGAAGATCGGCGGAGGAGGCGTCGCGGAGATGGAATGTCATTGAATTTTCAGGCCGTGGAAGGAATGGCCAAGCCTATGCCCCGATGCGAATCCGGGCAACAAAAAGGCGGCCCGGAGGCCGCCTTTTTCCTGTTCGTATTCCTCGAATTAGTTGTTCCGGTTGCCCAGGAACTGGAGGAGGAACGTGAAGAGGTTGATGAAGTCGAGGTAGAGGGTCAGAGCGCCCATGATGGCCTTGCGGCCAGCAACCGCGACGTCGTCGCCGTCAAAGTACATTTCCTTGATCTTTTGGGTATCGTAGGCGGTGAGGCCCGCGAAGATCAGCACGCCGATCGCGGAGATCGCGAAGCCGAGTGCGGAAGACGCCAGGAAGATATTGACGATCGAGGCGATGATCAGGCCGAACAGACCCATGATCAGGAACGAACCCATGCCCGACAGGCTTCTCTTCGTCGTGTAGCCATAGAGCGACAGGGCGCCGAACGAAGCGGCCGTGATGAAGAACGTCTGAACGATGCTCTGGGCGGTGTAGACCAGGAAGATCGACGACAGCGACAGACCCATCAGCGCAGCGTAACCCCAGAAGGTGCTCTGAGCAGCGCCGACGCTCATCTTATGAACGCGGAAGCTCAGGAAGAACACCACCGCGAGCGGTGCGAGCATGACGACCCAGCGAAGCGGCGAACCGTAGATCGCAGCGCCAAGGCTGGTCAGGAGGATGCCGTTCGGAAGCCGGGCGACAGCTGCGGCTGCATCCGTCGTCGTTGCGAGGGCCGAAATACCATAGGCGGCGATACCGGTGATAGCCAAGCCGACAGCCATCAGGTTGTAGACCTTGAGCATGTAGGCGCGCAGGCCTTCATCGATCATCGCGCCGGACTGGGCGCGACCCTGCGCCGCCCGGGTCTGGTAGTTGTTAAAGTCAGCCATTGTTTCCTCTTTAAGCTCCGGAATTATTCACGGTGTCGGGCCATCTTTTTGACGGACCCAGGCGCCGCTGCGGAGCTCCAGCAAGCCTGCGCATAAATATGATGCGAGATCGTTTCACATACAAGAGGTGCGGTAAGTGAAAAACGCAAGCCATAGGAGCTATTTAGCAACCTATGGGATGCTCTGACGGGAATTTGATCCGCGAGTGAACTGGAAATACTACCTTTGGGAGAATTAGAGCTCGCGAAGGACCGGTGCGGCTTTCTGGCCCAATATCCGCCAGGTGCCGGCAAGGCCGATGCCGACGGTCAGGACCAGCGAAACGGCGAGCGTAAGCACCGCGACATCGGGCAGAAAGGCCGACTGGAGCCGCATGATCCGGCTGACGACGAACCAGGCGGAAAGCCCGCCGGCGACGAGCGCAAAGAGCGCAGTCGCGGCGCCGAGGATCATGTATTCGTAGCTGAAGGCGCGCATCAGCATGCTACGCGTGCCGCCGAGCGTCTTCAGGATGACGGCGTCGTGGGTGCGGGCCCGGTTGCCGGCGGCAAGCGCGCCGGCAAGCACAAGCACGGAGGCGATCAGCGCAACGGCCGCCGCCGCCCGGATCGCCGTCGCGAGCCTGGCCGACGAGCTGATCGACGATGTCGATCGCATCCTTCACCCGAACGCTGGTGATGGTCGGATAGGCATTGGTGACGGCGCGCAGGATCGTGGCTTCCTGCTGGGCGGTGGCCTTGGGATCGCTCAGCGTCGCAAGCCAGGCATGCGGCGCGCCACGGAAAGTATTGGGCGAGAAGATCATCACGAAATTGATCGACAGCGATTCCCACTGAATTTTACGGAAATTGGCGATACGGGCAGTGATGTTCCGGCCGAGCACGTTGACGGTGACAGTGTCGCCGATCTTCAGGCCGAGTTCGCCGGCTTCATTCGCCGAGAAGGAAACGAGCGGCTCACCGGTATAGTCGGCATTCCACCACTGGCCTGCGGTCAGCGACGAATTGGAAGGCAGCTTTTCCTCGTAGGTGATGCCGCGGTCGCCGCGCAGCACCCAGCGGCCGGCGGGCGGCACGCTCATCTGGGTCACGTCCTGGCCGTTGAAGGCAAGGATACGCCCGCGCAGCATTGGCACCTGGGTGATCGCACCCTCCGGCGCCTGCTGTTTCAGGATGTTGACGAAGCCCTCGCGCTCCGATCCCTGGATATCGACGAAGAAGAAGTTCGGCGCCTGCTGGGCGATGCTGCCCGTCAGCTGGCGACGCATGTTGCCGTCGATCAGGGCGAGCGTCACGAGAAGCGCAAGGCCGAGACCGAGCGACAGTACGACGGAGGGCGTCAGCGCGCCGGGTCGGTGGATATTGCCGATCGCCAATCTCAGCGCCGGCGAATTGACCCGCGGGCTTCTTCTGGCAAGCGCGGCGATGAGGGCTGCCACGAGGCGCAAGAGCACGAAGGCGCCGGCGACCGCCGCCAGGAAAACCGAGGCGATGAAGCGTTCTTCGGCCGAGACGATCGCAAGTGCCGCCAGGGCCGCGAGCGCCAGGCCTGCGGCGAGAAGATAAGGCCAGGAGGGAAGGCGGCTATTGTCAAAGCTCTGTTCGCGGAAGAGGGCGGTTGCCGGCACTTCGCGGGCATGGCCGAGCGGCAGAACGGCAAAGGCGAAGGTGATGAGGATGCCGAACAGCGCGGCGAGCGCCAGCGCCGACGGGTAGAAGGTGACTTCCTTCGGAACCGGCAGCACGCCTTCCAGGAACTGGAGCGCGACGAAGGGCGATATGGCGCCGATGACGAGGCCGATCAGGATGCCGACCACTGCCAGCAGCATGATCTGGATGAGGTAGATCATCGTCACCACCGAGGCCGGGGCGCCAAGGCATTTGAAGGTGGCGATCGTGGTGCGCTTGGCATCGAGGAAGGCGCGCACGGCATTGGCGACGCCGACGCCGCCGACGATCAATGCGGTCAGTCCGACCAGCGTCAGGAATTGCGAAAAACGATCGACGTTTTCAGTAAGCGAAGGGGCGGCGCGGTCGCTGGTGCGGATGGCCCAGCCGGCACTCGGAAATTCGCGATTGGCGCGGGCGGCAAGCGTCGAACGGATCGCCGGATCGTCGAGCCGGATCTTGTAGGCATGCTCGACGAGGCTGCCGGTGGTGATCAGGCCGGAGGCGGCGAGTGCTTCACGGCTGAGGATCAGGCGCGGCGCGAAACCGAAACCTTCCGAAAGCGCGTCGGGTTCGGCGGTGATCGTGCCGCGCAGCGTTAGCCGGGCATTGCCGAGCAGAAGCTGGTCGCCGTCCTTCAGTCCGAGGCGTTCGAGCAGCAGCGGTGCCGCGAGCACGCCGAACGTATCGCCCTGCCTGGCGAGGAGATCGGGCAACGGCGCGGAAGGTTCGGCGCCGAAGCTGCCATAGAGCGGATAGGCGTCGTCCACCGCCTTGACCTCGACCAGTGCCTGCTCGGAACCGTCGGGCTTGCGCGCCATGGAGCGCAGGCCGGTGGAGACGGAGACCTTGCCGAGGCTCGTCAGAAAGGCGCGCTCCTGGTCGGTCGCCTCCCGGTTGTTCAGCTCGAAACGAATATCGCCGGCAAGGATCTCTTGCCCCTGGGAGGCAATGGCGCCGGTGATGGCGCGGGAGACGGAATTGACCGCCGCGATCGCCCCGGTGCCGAGCGCGATACAGGCGAGGAAGATGTAGAAGCCGGCAAGCCCGCCGCGCATTTCGCGCAGCGCCAGGCGGAAGGAGATAGCGAGGCGCGGAAAGGCCAGCCTCATGCGGAGACCGCCTGTGCCGGGTGATGGGCGGTGGCGCTGTCACCGACGATTTCGCCGGAGCGGACGCGGATCTGGCGCGAGCAGCGGGCGGCAAGCGCATTGTCATGGGTGACGAGCAGCATGGTCATGCCGCGCTCGGCCTGTTTCGAAAACAGGAGGTCGGCGATCTGCCGGCCGGTTTCGGTGTCGAGATTGCCGGTCGGTTCGTCGGCAATCAGCACCGAGGGCGAGGGGGCCAGTGCCCGGGCGATCGCCACGCGCTGCTGTTCGCCGCCGGAAAGCTGGCCGGGATAGTGGCTCAGCCGCTCGCCGAGGCCGACGGCGGTCAGCTCTCGCCGGGCAATCTCGAAGGCGTCCTTGACGTTGGCGAGTTCGAGCGGCACGGCGACGTTTTCGAGAGCCGTCATGTTGGCGATCAGATGGAAGGACTGGAAGACGATGCCGATATTGCGGCCGCGGAAATCCGCAAGCCGGTCTTCGGACAGGGAATGAAGGGGGCGCCATTGATGACGATTTCGCCGCTGTCGAGGCGTTCCAGACCGGCCAGAACCATCAGCAGCGTCGACTTGCCGGAACCTGACGGCCCGACGATGCCGACGGCTTCGCCTGCGCGGATTTCGAGGTCGATCTGCTTCAGCACATGCACCGAGGCCGCCGCGCTGCCCAAGGTCAGATCGGCTTTCTTCAGCGTGATGATGGTTTTAGTCAAATCGAACCGTCCTATATTAGGCGTGAAGCGTAACCCGAAGACCGCATTGCGGCAGCGCTCAATCTAGGAGACGGATCGTGAGTTTTAAAGCAAGCCTGCTTCACTTCATCGTCATGTCCGCGTTGGCGCTGGCTGCATTGCCGGCCGCTGCGCAGGACCGGGCGATCCAGCTCGTCGGTTTCGGCGACAGCCTGATGGCGGGCTACCAGCTTGCGCCTTCCGAATCCTACACGGCGCAGCTCGAGGCGGCGCTGAAGGCCGAGGGGCAGAAAGTCGTGGTCACCAATGCCGGCGTTTCCGGCGATACGACCGCAGGCGGGCTTTCGCGCATCGACTGGTCGGTGCCTGACGGCACGGACGGGGTTATCCTCGAACTCGGCGCCAACGATGCGCTGCGCGGCATCTCGCCGGACCAGTCGGAAAAGAATCTCGACGCGATCCTGGCGCGGCTGAAGGAGCGGAAGATCCCGGTCCTCCTGATCGGCATCCTGGCGCCGCCGAACATGGGCGCGGATTATGCCGAGAAGTTCAACCCGATCTACAAGCGGCTGGCCGACAAATACGGGGTGCCGCTCTATCCGTTTTTCCTGGATGGCGTCGCGACCATTTCGAGCCTGCAGCTCTCGGACGGCATGCATCCCAATGCCAAAGGGGTAACTGTAATGGTCGAAAAGAGCCTCAAACCTGTCAAAAGCTTCCTGGGGGCTATTAAGGATACGGGAAAATAACAGCTTGCGCGGAACTCCGTTGCATGATTCGCTGTTAGCATCTGCAAAAGATTCGAGGAGGTCCCTATGCCGAGACTTTTCACCGCCCTCGAAATTCCGCGCAATGTAGCGATGAGCCTGTCTCTCCTGCGCGGCGGGATCCCCGGTGCCCGGTGGATCGACGTGGAAAATTATCACATCACCCTGCGGTTCATCGGCGATGTCGATGGCCGAACCGCCGACGAGATCGTCGATCGTCTGGACCGTATCGACCGGCCGGAATTCCAGGCGAGCCTGACCGGGATCGGCTCCTTCGGATCGAAGAAGCCGCATTCCATCTGGGCCGGCGTTTCGCCCTCGCCGGAAATCTACGCGCTGCAGGCGGAGATCGAGCGGATCTGCCAGCGGATCGGCCTGCCGCCGGATCCCCGCAAGTTCACGCCGCATGTGACGCTTGCACGGCTCAAGAACTGCCGGCTGGACGATGTGGTTCACTACCTTTCCGGCCGCGGCAATTTCCACACCGCAGCCTTCACCGTCCCCCGTTTCGTGCTGCTGTCGTCGAAGGAATCGGTCGGCGGCGGGCCGTATCTGACGGAGGAGATCTTCCCGCTGCAGGAAGTGAGCTACGGCACCGGCTACGCGGGCGAGATGGAGCCGGTGAAGAGCCTCCTTTGACCCTAGGGAGCCCTTCAACCGGAAGGAGTCCTGTACGATGAACTACGAAAAACTGGATGCGGCCGGCGTCGAACGCGAGCTGGCGACGCTTCAAGGCTGGGAGCTGAAGCCGGAAGGCGACGCTATCTTCAAGAGCTTCAAGTTCAGGACCTTCATCGAGGCCTTCGGTTTCATGACCGAGTGCGCGATCTCGGCCGAGAAGCTCAACCACCATCCGGAATGGTCGAACGTCTATTCACGCGTGGATGTGCTGTTGACCACTCATGACACGAAAAGCCTGACCAACATCGACTTCAAGCTGGCCCGGGCAATGGACAAGGCATCCTTGCGCCGCAATTGAACTTCATGGTCGAAAGCCCATATTGGGTGGGCACACGTTGAGCGAACGGAGCGACCATGGACGACGTGAAGATCGGCGAAATTCTGCTGCCGGGTGACGTGGACACGCAAGAGCGCCGCGAGCGGCGGGTCCGCGCGAAGTTCTGGCCGACCCTGAAGCGGGCCGTGCGGCAGGTTCCATTCAGCCGCGACCTAGTTGCGGCCTATTACTGTGCGATCGACCGGCGGACCCCGACGCGTGTTCGGGGCGTGCTGCTTGCGGCGCTCGCCTATTTCGTCATGCCGATCGATTTCCTGCCGGACATGTTCGTTCTTGTCGGCTTTACCGACGATGTCGCGGTGTTGGCCGCCGCCTTCCGGATGATCCAGGGGCATATCACCGACCGTCATTATGAAGCCGCGGATTTGGCGCTGGCGGACAATCCGGACATTGCCGACGGCGTCCGCGGCAAATAGTCCCAAGGGGCGTCATCCCTCCGAAGGATCGTCAAGTGCCCGTCGCAAGCGCTCGAAAGCCAGCCGGATTCGTGATTTCACCGTGCCGAGCGGGAGCCCCGTGGACGACGCGATTTCCGAATGGGACTGGCCGAGGAAAAGGCCGCCCGAACCAGTTCCATCTGTTCGCCGGGGATATTGGCGAGTGCCGCGCGGACCTGCGCATCCCGTTCCTCGCTTTCGAAGATCGTATCGGCTCCCGGCGCCTCGGTTACGAGGAACAGCGATTCGTAGATATCCAGCTGCTTGTGCCTCGCGCGGCGTTCCGCATCGATGCGACGGTTGCGGGCGATCCGGAAAAGCCAGGTGGACAGGGAGGATCGGGCCGGATCGTAGAGAGCGGCGCGGTGCCAGAGAACGGCCATCACCTCCTGGACGAGTTCCTCCGCATCGTCGGGCCGCATCGCCCGTTTCACCAGCCAGGATTTCAGACGCGGCGCGTAATAATCGAACAGCTCGGTAAAAGCTGCTTGATCGCGCTCATCGGCCACTGCCCTTACCAAGCCGGCGAAGTGGTCTCTTTCGTCTACATCCATTTACGCTGCGCAAAGTTTCCGATGAGATTCGCGTCATATTCGACCATTCTAATGTCATTGTGAGAGTTAGGAAAAGGACAAACTCTTGCCCCAATCCTTGTGTCACTGATTGACGAAACGCATGGAATTTCTGCTGGTTGGGTCTCTGGAGGAAAAGCGGGAGTGCTATTCGCCCCGACCTGCGGGCCACGGCAGGAGAAACAGCGGATTCTAATAATCTGGTTGACGGTTTGGTAACCAGGATCAAGTCAAAATGCACCGAATCAGGATCATGCCTGGCAAGGCTTGCCCGCTCGGGCCGTTGAACGAACAAAACCGGCAGGAGACCATGTCCGTAAGAACAATCGCAACCGCATTGGCAATCTTGGCTGCAAGCTCCGGTATGGCATCGGCTCAGGCGCCGAAGGCGACCGCCCCGGCCAAGCCGCAGCCCGCTCAGGCAGCCCCGGCAGCCGGCCCCACCCGCATCCAGCAGTTCAAGGCATGGGGCGCCTATTCCTACAAGTCGGGCGCCAGCAACGTCTGTTACGTGCTTTCGGTGCCGACCACCAAGGAACCGGCCAGCGTCGATCACGGCGATATCTTCTTCATCGTCTCGCAGAGGCCCGGCCAGAACATTTCCTATGAGCCGCAGGCCATGGTCGGTTACGTGCTGCAGCCGAATTCCAAGGTGACGGTGACGATCGACAAGAGGAACTTCACCATGTTCACCAAGGACAAGGCGGCCTGGGTCGAGAACGCGGCCGAAGAGCCGGCGCTCGTGGCGGCGATGAAGACAGGTCACAACATGAGTGTCAGCGCCGTTTCCGGCCGCGGCACCAAGACCTCCTATGCCTATTCGCTGCAGGGCATCGCGGCGGCGCTGAAGCAGATCGAAACCTGCAAGTAAGCGTCTGCCCCAAAGAACAGTGTGAAAGGCCGGTCCCGTGACCGGCCTTTTGCATTTCTTGAAGAATAGTGACGCGGCGGCTATTTGATGATAAAGCCCGCCTCAACGAAGGTCCGGCACATGTGCCCTATGGGCCGATACAGGTTTCACGCACCCAACATGCCCTCACTTCCCCGCTGATCGAGCGTGGGAAAGGTGCATATGTTCGAACGGGATTAAAGAATGTCAGTCTCAGAGGCTCTGGCGCCGCTCGCCATCAAGAAGCCGCTCGTCGCCAATCCGGATCTCCTCGGCACCAAGCCGTCGCTGATCGGGCTGACGCGCGAGGACATGGCGGCAGCGCTGAAGGAAAAGGGCGTACCGGAAAAGCAGGTGCGCATGCGCGTCAGCCAGCTCTGGCACTGGCTCTATATCCGCGGCGTTTCCGATTTCGACGCCATGACCAATGTCGCCAAGGACATGCGCGAAATGCTGAAAACGCATTTCACCATCGCGCGCCCGGAGATCGTCGAGGAACAGGTTTCCAATGACGGAACCCGCAAGTGGCTGTTGCGCTTTCCGCCGCGGGGTGCGGGCCGTCCGGTCGAAGTCGAGACCGTCTACATTCCGGAAGAAGGCCGCGGCACGCTGTGCATTTCAAGCCAGGTGGGCTGTTCGCTCACCTGTTCCTTCTGCCATACGGGCACGCAGCGGCTGGTGCGCAACCTGACGGCCGAGGAAATCCTCGCCCAGTTGCTTTTGGCGCGCGACCGGCTCGGCGATTTCCCGGGCACCGACACGCCGCCCGGCGCCTTCGTGCCGACCGGCGACCGCAAGGTCACCAATATCGTGATGATGGGCATGGGCGAACCGCTCTACAATTTCGAGAGTGTCAAGACGGCGCTGTTGATCGCGACGGATGGTGACGGGCTGTCGCTGTCGAAACGGCGCGTCACTCTGTCGACCTCGGGCGTCGTCCCGGAAATCTTCCGCACCGGCGACGAGATCGGCGTGATGTTGGCGATCTCGCTGCATGCGGTGCGCGACGACCTGCGCGACATGCTGGTGCCGATCAACAAGAAATATCCGCTGAAGGAGCTGATCGAGGCCTGCCGCAACTATCCCGGTCTGTCGAACGCGCGTCGCATCACCTTCGAATATGTGATGCTGAAGGACGTCAACGATAGCCTGGAGGACGCCAAGGCGCTGATCCAGCTGCTCAAGGGCGTCCCGGCGAAGATCAACCTGATCCCGTTCAACCCTTGGCCGGGCACGAACTACCAGTGTTCGGAATGGGCGCAGATCGAAAAATTCGCCGATTTCATCAACCAGGCGGGTTACGCCTCGCCGATCCGCACCCCCGCGGCCGCGACATCCTCGCCGCCTGCGGCCAGCTGAAGTCGGAATCGGAGCGGATGCGCAAGACCGACCGTCTCGCCTTCGAGGCGATGATGATCGCCGGGCACGGCGAAGACGATTGATGAGACCAGGCCGGCTTTGCCGGCCTTTTATCAGCGCGCCTGGGTGAAAAAGATCTTGGCCGCGAAGACCGAAAAGACGCCCGCGAACGTATAGTCGATGCCGCGCAGGACCTTCGGGTTGGCCTGCAGCCAGTTGGCCAGACGGTCGGCGGCCAGGACGACGATGACGTTCACCGGCATGCCGATGACGATGAAATAGATCCCTAGAAAAATCAGCTTGCTCGTCACGTCGGGATCGCCGGCGGTGACGAATTGCGGCAGGAAGGTCATGAAGAAGATGATGACCTTGGGGTTCAGAAGGTTGACCCAGAAGCCGGTCGAGATATTGGCGAGAGCGCTGGTCTTGGTCTGATCGACCTTTTCCACCGACAGTTTCGAGCCGAAACGGATCGCCTGGATCGCCAGCCACAAGAGATAGGCGGCGCCGCCGGTCTTGAGGATGAAGAAGGCGGTCGGCGAAGCGGTGATCAGCGCCGAGATGCCGAAGGCGACGAGCAGCGTATGGCAGACGACGCCGAGGCTGGTGCCGAGCACCACGAACAGCGCCGGGCGCCGGCCCTGGCCAAGCGCGCGGCTGATCGACAGCGTCATGTCAGGCCCCGGCGTCAGCGCCAGAAGCAGGCCGGCGGCGGTAAAGGCAAGCAGGGTGGCAAGGCTCGGCAGGAAATCCATGGGTGCGCTCGAATGGCCGGCTAAAGGATTACTCCGTTTACCCGGCATTCGAAGCCGTCACAAATCAATCTATCAACGGCCGTTGATGAATTCTTTTGATGCATCGGCGAAATCCGGATGCCAGCGAGACAGCGGCGGACGGTTCTCGATGATGTCGCCGATCGCCCAGGCCATGCGGCGTTCGTCGGTTGCCCGGTCCACGTCGTTGTCGGGGCACAGGATGTAGAAATCGCCGCGCTCGAGGCTCGCCAGCATGAACTCGACCGTCTGTTCCGGCGTCCAGGCGCCGGCCGGCTTTTCGATGCGGTCGCCCTTGGTCAGGCTGGTGAACACGAAGCCCGGGATGAGCAGATGCGCCGAGACCTGGCTGTTCGGCGTGTTGCGCAACTCGTGCTGCAGCGCTTCGGTGAACGCTTTTACGCCGGCCTTAGCGACGTTGTAGGCGGGATTGCCTGGTGGGGTGGTGATGCCCTGCTTGGAGCCGGTGTTGATGATCAGCGACGGTTCGCCATGGGCGATCATCGCCGGGCCGAATGTCCGTGTGCCGTTGATGACGCCGAGAAGATTGACGGCGAAAACGCTGTCCCAGTTGACCTGCGGTCCGAATATCGAGCTTCCCGGGCTGATGCCGGCATTGTTCATCAGCACATGCACCCGGCCGAAACGCTGGATGACGGCACGTTCCAGCGCCTCGATCTCGTCCGGCTTCGAAACGTCGGTGCCGATGGCGGCGACATCCGCTTCCCCGTCCTCGGCAAGAGCCGCGACTTCGCGGCAAGCTTCCGCGAGCGGGTCGCCCTCCAGATCGGCAAGGACGACCGAAAGGCCCATCCGTGCAAATTCCTTCGCGGCGGCAAGGCCGATGCCCGATGCGGCACCGGTAATCACCGCCACATTGTCCTTTTTCAGAGCGGGATGAGTGATGGTCATGGCAGATCTCCTCTAGGGCGCTGCTGTTCAAAGGTCGGGCGGGATATGGTAACCTGATTAAGACCTGTCAACATGACAGAGGCGTCACACCGGAGCGGAAAGCAGATGGGCACGATCATCTCGATTGCGATGGATGAGGAACTGGCCGCCTTCGTTCAGAGGAAAGTGGATGACGGGCGCTACGGTTCGGTGAGCGAGGTGGTGGGAGAGGCGCTACGCCTGCTGAAGCACAGTGAGGGGGAATCCTCGAAGCGATCTGCGCCGCCATCGACGAGGGCGAGGCTTCCGGTGAGCCGGAGCCGTTCGATTTTGAGGAGTTCCTGCGCGGGAAGCAGGCGGAGGTTGGCGGCGAGCGATAATCGCTTGTGAAATCCATCCCCGGTTTTTCTTGCGTGCCTCCGGAAACTCGCTAAAAGTGCCGCATTCCCGACACGACGGCTCTATCAAGGCCGCCACCACCCGCAGACGGACGCAAAACATGGCACTCCCGAAAGACGTAAAGAAGGTCGTCCTCGCCTATTCCGGCGGTCTCGACACCTCGATCATCCTGAAATGGCTGCAGACCGAACTCGGCGCCGAGGTGGTGACCTTCACCGCCGATCTCGGCCAGGGCGAAGAGCTGGAGCCGGCCCGCAAGAAGGCCGAGATGCTCGGCATCAAGGAGATCTATATCGAGGACGTGCGCGAGGAATTCGTGCGCGATTTCGTCTTCCCGATGTTCCGCGCCAATGCCGTCTACGAAGGCGTCTACCTGCTCGGCACCTCGATCGCCCGTCCGTTGATCTCCAAGCACCTGATCGAGATCGCCAAAAAGACCGGCGCCGATGCGATCGCCCATGGCGCCACCGGCAAGGGTAACGACCAGGTCCGTTTCGAGCTTTCGGCCTATGCACTGAACCCGGACATCAAGGTCATCGCGCCCTGGCGCGACTGGACTTTCAAGAGCCGCACCGATCTTTTGAAGTTCGCCGAGGAAAACCAGATCCCGGTTGCCAAGGACAAGATGGGCGAAGCGCCGTTCTCCGCCGACGCCAACCTGCTGCACTCCTCTTCCGAGGGCAAGGTTCTGGAAGACCCGGCCATCGAGGCTCCCGAATACGTGCACATGCGCACGATCTCGCCGGAAGCCGCACCCGACAAGGCAACCGTCATCAAGGTCGGCTTCAACAAGGGCGATGCGGTTTCCATCAATGGCGTCGCCATGTCGCCGGCGACCCTGCTTGCCGCGCTCAACAATTATGGCCGCGACAACGGCATCGGCCGTCTCGACCTCGTCGAGAACCGTTATGTCGGCATGAAGTCGCGCGGCGTCTACGAGACCCCGGCGGCACGATCCTGCTGGCCGCCCACCGTGCGATCGAGTCGATCACGCTCGACCGTGGTGCTGCGCATCTCAAGGATGACATCATGCCGCGTTACGCGGAGCCTCATCTATTACGGCTTCTGGTTCTCGCCGGAGCGCGAAATGCTGCAGGCGCTGATCGACAAGAGCCAGGAGCATGTGGAAGGCGAAGTGACGCTGAAGCTCTACAAGGGCAATGTCATGGTCATCGGCCGCGAGAGCGACAAGTCGCTCTATTCCGACAAGCTGGTCACCTTCGAGGACGACCAGGGCGCCTACGACCAGAAGGATGCGGCGGGCTTCATCAAGCTCAATGCGCTGCGCCTGCGCACGCTCGCCAAGCGCAACCTCGGCAAATAATCCGCACCAACCCCATCATCGAAGCCCGCTTGCCTGACAAGGCAGGCGGGCTTTTTCATGCCCTGCGGCTGGTGGCGAGGAAACCGAAGAAGCCCAGGACGGCAAGGATATGCATGGTCGGAATGATGATGCCGAAGGCGTGCAGCGGCAGGCCGATCGAGGCTGCCGCGACGCCGCCGACGAAACCCGCGCCCATCTGGATGAAGCCCATCAGCGCAGAGGCCGAGCCGGCGATATGCGGGAAGGGCGCCAGGCCGGCGGTAATGATGTAGGGCGTCACGAAGGCGGTGCCGAAAGTGCAGATCGCCACCGGCCCCATGACCGACAGGAAGGACGGCGGCAGGAAATAGATCGAAAGCGCCATGATGATGCCGCCGCCGCCGCTGAAGACGAGGCCGACAGCGGGGCTTTCGCCCCGGGCAGCCATTTCGATATCAGCCGCAGGCTGACAGAGCCGATCAGGAAAAGCCGGACTGCATCAGCATGCCCATTCCGTATTCGGTCGGGGTCAGGCCGACCTCGTTGATCAGGATGAAGGGCAACACCGCCGCCTGGGCATAAAGGGCGCCGACGCAACCGCCAAGGATCAGCGATGTACAGAGAAAGCGCGGCAGGACAACGATTTCCGCATAGGCCTGCAGAAGCCGCGCCGGCTGCAGCCGGCTCCTGTCGGGGACCGTCGTTTCCTTGAGGAAGACGATCGAAAGGAAGACGAGGATCGCTCCGAAGCCGACCATGAGGAGGAAGATCGACTTCCAGCCGAAAGCCGCGAGGGCCAGGCCGCCTATGGTCGGGCCGGCGGCCGGGCCGATCGCCAGGATGATGCCCATCGTGTTCATGATGCCGGCGGCTTTGGCGCCGGTGAACTGGTCGCGGACGATGGCGCGCGACACCGTGATTCCGACCGAGGCGCCGATGCCCTGGATCAGGCGGCCGACCAGGATCCACTCGACCGTCGGGGCGAAGACCGAGACCAGCGAGCCGGTGAGGTAGATGATCAGGAAGCTCAACGAGGCGGTCTTGCGGCCGAAGGCGTCGGAGACGGGGCCGGCGACCAGCTGCGCCAGCGCAAAACCGGCGAAATAAAGCGACAGCGTCATCTTGATCGCCGCTTCCGTGGTGGAAAAGGCGTGCACCAGTTCCGGCATGGCGGGCGTGTAGATCGCCATTGAGATCGGACCTATCGCCGTCAGGAGCGCGCCGATGATCGTGGTTCGGCGTTCGCTCATCCGAGCGGGGACAGGCGGCATGTTATCGGCTTTCATCGGATGCGGTCTGAAGCGTGACGGAAGGGGTTAGGGCCTGGAGGTTGGCGTTGAACACGGCCAAGGCCTCGCGCAGGATGCGGTTGTTTTCCTCACTCAAGCCTTCGGTCGCCTGGGCCAGGATGGCGTTCAGTTCCTTGCGGACAGAGCTGATCATCTCGCCGGAGGCGCCGGTAAGGTTGACCCGCTTGGCACGGCGGTCGGCGGAGCATTGCTGTCTTTCGACCAGTCCGAGCGCCTCCAGCTTATCGAGATAGGCGCAGAGCGTCATCGGTTCGACACCCATGCGGGCGGCGATGTCGAGCTGGCGGCTGCCATCGATGGCGGCGATGTTGATCAGCGCCCGCGCCTCTCCGGGCGTCAGACCGAGGCCGGCCTGGGCGATGCGACGCTCGAAGGCGGCACGCAGCAATCGGGCACTGTCGACGATCAGGAATCCCAAACTGTCCATATCCCCTGGCGCCCTTCGCCTTGTCTGCCAATTTTGTAAGGCACCCTTACTATCTTTCGGGGAGGAGGCAAATGGAAAACCGGGTCCGGTTGCATTGACAGCGGCAAAACCTGCAGCGAAATTGTCACAGCCTTCCGACGGAGTCTCTCCATGTCCTCATCGCTGCTTGCCGGCGCCTTTTTCGCGGCGCTCGCCTATACGCTCATTCCCGGGCCGGCCTTCCTGGCGCTGCTCGGCATCGGTGCCGGACAGGGAAGGCAGGCCGGGGCCTTCTTCATGGGCGGGCATCTGGCAGGGGACATCCTCTGGTCCGGGCTGGCGCTGGTGGCGATCATCGGCGCCAAGACGATCGGCACGACCTTGTTCGACATACTCGGGGTTTTCTGCGGCCTCTATCTCGGCTGGATCGGCTGGAGCGCCTTGCGGGCAAAACCGAAGGAGAATGGCGGAGGCCTGATGACGGTCGAAAAGCCGCTGCGGCGCGGGCTGATCTTCGGGCTGACCAATCCGAAAGGTTATCCGGTGGCGCTGGCGACCTTCACGGCGCTTTTGGCGAGCTCGGCCGATGCGCTGGATTTCAGCGAGCTGCCGGTGCTGCTTGCCGTATCGCTCATCGGGTTTCTGACGGCGGATCTGGTGCTGATCGGGATTATCGGCGCCGGCGTGGTGCGGCGGTTCTATCGCAAACATGAAAGGGTGATCGTCCGGCTTTCCGGCCTGCTGTTCATGGGCTTTGCCGTGCAGGCGCTCTGGCATTCGGCGCCGGGCCTGTTCGGTTACCGGCGGGCCTGAGTGCGACGCCGGTCTCGCCGATTTCCGATCAGACTTCGATGAAGTCCATGACGGCGCGCAGAACGTTGGCGCGCGACGTATCGCCGAGCGACATGGCGATCTCAAGCTGGTTTCGGTAAAAGTCGTGGAAGTTGAAGCCCGTTTCGTCAGTAACCTGCGACAGGTCCATCAATTGTCCCTGAGCATCGACGGCATGGGTCGGAAGCTCTTCGGAGAGCGTTATATAGGTATCCTGGTCTATTCTGCCGGCCTGGTAGTTTTCGAGCGCGAGGGCACGGAGATCCCGCGGGGTGATCGCCGAATAATCGATCGGCGATTCATCCGTGTCGGGCACCTGAAAGGTGATCTGGCTCTGCCGACTTCCGTGCTCCGATGATTTCTCGACTTTATTGTTCCGAGAATGGTCTCTTTGCAGTAAGTTGGTAGACCAGCGCAAGGAACTGATTTCCATGGCTATATCCTGATTCATCGGATACTGGGCCAAGCGTACCTTCGAATACTGCACTGCGTCAAATGGTTAATAACCGTTAATTGTTGTGTATGATTTCTTGCTGAAAAACGAAAATGGACGGGCGCATACCCATTCCCGCCGCCTTCTCCTATATGAATGACGAAGCATCGTTACGAAGGATATTTGCATGTCTTCTAATCTTCTGGTGAATCCCGCTCTCGTGGACTGGAACGGCCATCACGGCCTGCCGCGTTTCGATCAGGTGAAGGACGAGGATTTCGCTCCCGGCTTCGATGCGGCACTGGGCATCCACGAAGCGGAGATCGATGCGATCGCCAATAATCCGGAAGAGCCGACCTTCACCAATACGGTCGTGGCGTTGGAAACCGCTGGCGACGAGCTGTCGCGCGTTTCGTCGCTGTTCTGGGGCAAGGCCGGCGCGCATACGAACGAGAACATCCAGGCGCTCGAGCGCGAGATCGCGCCCAAAATGTCCCGCCACTATTCGAAGATCGGCATGAATGCGGCGCTGTTTGCCCGCATCGATACGCTTTGGGAAAAGCGCAAGGAGCTTGGCCTGACGCTTGAGGAAGAGCGGGTGCTGGAGCGGCACTGGAAGGGCTTCGTCAAGGCGGGTGCCAAGCTCGCCAAGGCCGAGCAGGAGCGGCTTGCCGATATCAACGAGAAGCTTGCCGGGCTTGGCGCCAAGTTCGGCCAGAATGTTCTCGGCGACGAGAAGAGCTGGTCGCTGAAGCTCACCGAGGAAGCGGATCTCGACGGCCTGCCGGCATTCCTGCGCGATGCCATGGCGTCCGCGGCCCGCGAGCGCGGTGAAACGGATGGGTATGTGGTCACGCTGTCGCGGTCGATCATCGAGCCGTTCCTGACCTTCTCGACCCGCCGGGACCTGCGCGAGCAGGCGTTCAAAGCCTGGGCGGCACGCGGCGCAAACGGCGGCGAGACCGACAATCTCGGGACTGTGCGCGAAACGCTGGCGCTTCGGGCGGAAAAGGCAAAGCTGCTCGGATACGAGAATTTCGCTGCCTACAAGCTCGACAATACGATGGCGAAGACCGCGGATGCGGTGAATTCGCTGCTCCGCAAGGTCTGGGACAAGGCGCGCGCCAAGGCGCTGGAGGAAGAGGCGAGCCTTGGCGGGTTGATCGCCGAGGAAGGCAAGAACCATGAGGTCATGCCCTGGGACTGGCGCCACTACGCCGAGAAGCTGCGCCAGCGGACCTTCGATTTCTCCGAGACCGAGCTGAAGCCCTACCTGCAGCTCGAAAAGATCATCGAGGCCTGCTTCGACGTGGCCGAGCGGCTGTTCGGCATCAAGGCAGTCGAGGTGAAGGGTGTTGCCGCCTATCATCCGGACGTGCGGGTGTTCGAGATCCACGACAGGGACGGTTCGCTGAAGGCGCTGTTCCTCGGCGACTATTTCGCCCGCTCCTCGAAGCGCTCCGGCGCCTGGATGAATTCCCTTCAGTCGCAGCACAAGCTGCCGCTGAAGAACGGTGCCACGGGCGAGCTGCCGATCATCTACAATGTCTGCAATTTCGCCAAGCCCGCCGAAGGCAAGCCGGCGCTCTTGTCGCTCGACGACGCCCGCACGCTGTTCCATGAGTTCGGCCATGCGCTGCACGGCATGCTGTCGGACGTGACCTATCCGTCGGTCTCGGGCACCGGCGTGTCGCGCGATTTCGTCGAGCTGCCGTCGCAGCTTTACGAACACTGGCTGACCGTGCCAGAAATCCTTGAAAAATACGCCGTGCACCACGAGACCGGCAAACCGATGCCGAAGGCCTTGCTCGACAAGGTGCTGGCGGCGCGCACCTTCAATGCGGGTTTTGCGACGGTGGAATTCACCTCCTCGGCGCTGGTCGATATGGCGTTCCATACCCGTGGTGCCGTCGAAGATCCGATGGCCGTGCAGGCGCAGGTTCTGGCCGAGCTCGGCATGCCGGCTTCGATCGTCATGCGCCACGCCACGCCGCATTTCCAGCATGTGTTTTCGGGCGACGGTTATTCGGCCGGCTATTATTCCTACATGTGGTCGGAAGTGCTCGATGCGGACGCCTTCTCCGCCTTCGAGGAAACCGGCAATGCGTTCGATCCGGTCATGGCGCGCAAGCTCAAGAACAATATCTATTCCGTCGGCGGCTCGATCGACCCGGAAGAGGCCTACAAGGCCTTCCGCGGCAAGCTTCCGGATCCGCAGGCGATGCTGAAGAAAAAGGGCCTTGCGATGGTCGAGGAGCTTTCCGGCAGCGACGCCTGAAAGGCGCCGTGATCCCGGTCTCACAAGCTGCGGCAGGGCGGCGATTTACCAATCATCGGCCTGTCATTCACTCGTCATAAAACCGTAACACCACTGTCACGGAACCTTAATAGGAAACCGGCATCGCCTCCAACCGATGCCGGTTCCCATGACCTTTCAGCCCCCAGCGACACATGCCGCCGTCTCGACGGCCGGGGTGGAATTGCATTACGGCGCGACGCCGGTTTTGAAGGGCATAGATATCTCCCTTTCGAAGGGCAAAACGCTTGCCCTGCTCGGCCCTTCCGGCTGCGGCAAGACCACGCTTCTGCGTCTCGTCGCCGGATTGCTGGCGCCGACCAGGGTTCTATTTCGATCGCCGGCCAGGTGGTCGCGGATGCTGCGACAGGCGCTTTCGCGCCGCCTGAACGGCGCAATCTCGGCATGGTCTTCCAGGATTACGCGCTGTGGCCGCATCTGACGGTCGGCGGCAATGTGTCCTTTCCGCTCGAGATGCGCGGCCTCGGCAAAGCCGAGCGTCAGTTGCGCACGATGCGGGCGCTGGAGCGCGTCGGTCTCGCGGCCTATGCGGATCGTCGTCCGAGCGATCTTTCCGGTGGTCAGCAGCAGCGCGTGGCGATTGCCCGCGCGATCGTCGCCGAGCCGCAGCTCATCCTCTTCGACGAACCGCTTTCAAACCTCGACCGCGAATTGCGCGAAAACATGGTTGGCGAACTGGCCGAACTGATCGCGACGCTCGGCCTGACGGCCATCTATGTGACGCACGACCATGCGGAAGCGCTGACGCTTGCCGACGACGTCGCCGTCATGCGCGGCGGGCTGATCGAGCAACTCGCCTCTCCCGACCAGCTGATCGACAAGCCGGCAACGCCCGAAGTCGCGGATTTCCTGCGGCTCGGCGGCATCGCCGATCTCGATCATCGCGATGGGCTGTGGGTCTTCAAGGGCAGCGACGTGGCGCTGCTGGGGATGCCGGCGCCACTCGTGCGAGCGCCCGCGTGCTCATCCCGGTCGGCTCGATCTCCGTCAGTGACATCGGGCCGGGGCGTCTCGCGGCGACCGTGCTGCGCTCGCAGTTCCGCGGCGACGGGCACCTGGCGACTGTCTCGCTCGTCGGCCCCACCCATGTCGAATTGCAGGTTCTCAGCCGCCTTAAGCTTCGGCCGGGCGACGGCGTCGGCCTTTCGATCGATACGAATCAGGTCCGCTGGTTTGCCCCGGAGATTCATTCATCCAAAAAGGAGAATTTGGAACATGCTTAAATCATTGAAGAGCATCACTTTCGGCGTCGTTGCCGCAGCGCTGATGGCCGGCGTCGCGCATGCCGACGTCACCGTCTATACCGCCGGCCCGCAGAGCCTGATCGACAAGCTGTCGGCCGGTTTCACCAAGCAGACCGGCATCAAGGTCAACGTTTTCCAGGCAACGACCGGCAAGGTCATGGCCCGTATCGAAGCCGAGGCTGCAAACCCGGTCGTCGATGTTCTGGTTTCGGCTTCCTGGGATACCGCAACCGACTTCGCCAAGCGCGGCTGGCTCGTCAAGTATGCGAGCCCCAACGCTGCCAAGGTTCCAGACTTCCTGAAGACGGAAGGCGCCGTTGCACAAGGCATCTCGGCGCTCGGGATTGCCTGGAACACCAAGAGCGGCACGCCGAAGCCGACCGAATGGGCCGACCTGACGAAAAAGGAATACAAGGACCTCGTCAACATCCCGGATCCGGCCCAGTCCGGCTCATCCTTCGAACTGACCGCCGCTCTCGCCGGCCAGGACAGTTTCAAGCTCTTCAACGACCTCAAGGCCAATGGCGCGATCATCGCAGGCGCCAATGCCGATGCCCTGAACCCGGTTCTGCAAGGTGCCAAGGCTGCCGTCTTCGGCGCCGTCGATTACATCACGCTCGCCGCCAAGGCGAAGGGTGAATCGATCGACGTGATCTTCCCGGCGTCCGGCACGGTCATCGCGCCGCGCCCGGCGATGATCCTCAACTGGTCCAAGAACCAGGACGACGCCAAGAAGTTCATCGACTACATGCTGTCCGACGAAGGCCAGAAGGCCGTCGCCGACGAAATGCTGATGCCGGCCCGCACCGACATCCCGGCCAACCGCCCGCTGATCAGCGATCTGAAGCTGCTGAAATACGATACCGCTGCCGTTTACGGCAAGCGCAAGGAAACGCTGGCCGAGATCACCAAGATCTATGGCGGCAAGTAAGGAACGGCACGCATGAAGGCGAACAGCGTCGGCGGCGCGGCTCCGGCCGCCTGGCTCGCGATTGCGGGTCTGGCCGTCGTCGTCGCCGTTCCCTTCATCGCCGTGGTGCTGCAGGGCATCTTCCCCAATCTCGGACAGGGCTCGTTTTCGGGCCCTTTCTCCTCGCTGCTGGCGACGCTCGCCGATAGCGCGCTGATTGGCATGGCCGGCAATACCCTGCTGCTTGGCGGCTGCGTGGTGCTTGCCTCGGCGGTGGTTGCCGTGCCGCTCGGGGTATTCCGGGCGCTCTACCGCATTCCCTACGCGCAGTTCTGGGACGTAGTCCTGCTCGTGCCCTTCATGATCCCGCCCTATATCGCGACGCTCGGCTGGATCATGACGCTGCAGCCGCGCGGTTACCTGCAGCAGCTTGTCGGCTTCAATCTCGCGCCCTTCCTTTTCTCGCTGTTCGGCATGACGCTGGTCATGGCCTTCAACACCTTCCCGGTCGTCTATTTTGCGGTGTCGCGCACCGTGGAAGCGGTCGGCTCGCGATATGCGGATGTCGGCCGCGTCTTTGGTGCGACACCGGCGCGGGCCTTCTGGCGGATCACGTTGCCGTTGTCGGCGCCCGGCCTTGCGGCAAGCCTGATGCTGGTCTTCGCAGCGGCGATCGAGGAATACGGCACGCCGGCAGCACTCGGCCGCCGCGCCGGGTTTCAAGTCCTGGTGACCGGTATCGACCTTCGCATCACCGACTGGCCGATCGATCTTCCCGGTGCGGCGATCCTGTCACTGCTGCTGGTCGCCATGTCGCTGGTGACTTTCCTTATGCAGCGCTGGATCCTGGCGCGGCGCTCCTACCAGACGGTGGGTGGCAAGCCGAGCGCCAAGGACAAGCGGCCGCTCGGCGCCCTGAAGGTGCCTGTCATGATCGCCTTCTCAGTCGTGGCGTTCCTGGCCACCGGAGTGCCGTTGCTGGCGATCCTGGCGACCGCCCTGTCGCGGACGATTTCCGGTGGGCTGGCGTTCAGCAATATCAGCCTCAACAATTTCATCCTGGTGTTCAGCAATAGCGCCGGCGCCGTCGAGGCTCTGGTCAACAGTTTTTCGCTCGGCATTGCCACGGCTTTGATCACCGGGCTGATCGGCGTGACGGCGGCCTATACGGTGGTCAAGACGCGGATGCGCGGCCGCATGATCATCGATATCATGACCATCCTGCCGAACGCGCTGCCGGGCATTGTCGTCGCGGTCGGGCTGATTCTCGCCTGGAACATGCCCTGGCTGCCGGCGACACCCTACAACACCGCCTTCATCCTGCTGCTTGCCTATTGCTGCATCCTGCTGCCGCAGCCGGTGCGCTATACGACGGCGGCGTTCCAGCAGATCGGCGACAATCTGGAGGCGGCTGCGCGTGTCTTCGGCGCGAGCGGCGTCACGGCCTTCCGTCGGATCCTGCTGCCGCTGGTCTTTCCGAGCCTTGCCTCGGCCATGCTGCTCGTCTTTGCGCTCGCTTCCCGCGAGCTAGTGGCCTCCGTCGTCGTAGCACCTGTCGGCATGCAGACGATCGCCACCTTCATCTGGAGGCAGTTCGAACAGGGCTCGATCGGGCTCGGCATGGCCATGGCCTTCATCGCCATCGTGATCACCACCCTTCTGCCGCTTCTCCTGCTTACCCTATTGAGGCGAAGCGGGCTGGTGGCGGAGTAGTCGTCAACCATCATCGCGCTCACCCCTTTCGCAAATGCGAAAAACAGGGTATGAGGCCGCAAAACGAATTAAGCGCCGCCTCCCGTTGCCGCGCCAAGCTCAGAGATTCAAAACATGAAGATGCGAAATATCGCGATTATCGCACACGTTGACCATGGAAAGACCACGCTTGTCGATGAGCTGCTGAAGCAGTCCGGTTCGTTCCGTGACAACCAGCGCACCACCGAACGCATGATGGACAGCAACGATCTCGAAAAAGAGCGTGGCATCACCATTCTCGCCAAGGCGACCTCGATCGAGTGGAAGGGCGTTCGCGTCAACATCGTCGATACCCCGGCCACGCCGACTTCGGCGGCGAAGTCGAGCGTATTCTTTCGATGGTGGACGGCGCGATCGTTCTCGTCGATTCGTCGGAAGGCCCGATGCCGCAGACCAAATTCGTGGTCGGCAAGGCCCTGAAGGTCGGTCTTCGCCCGATCGTCGCGATCAACAAGATCGACCGTCCGGACGGCCGCCACGAGGAAGTCATCAACGAAGTCTTCGACCTGTTTGCCAATCTCGACGCGACCGACGAACAGCTCGACTTCCCGATCCTCTACGGTTCCGGTCGCGATGGCTGGATGAACGTCAATCCGGAAGGTCCGAAGGATCAGGGTCTGGCACCGCTTCTCGATCTGGTGCTGAGCCACGTTCCGGAGCCGAATGTCGGCGAAGGCCCGTTCCGCATGATCGGCACGCTGCTCGAAGCCAACCCCTTCCTCGGCCGTATCATCACCGGTCGTATCGCATCGGGCTCGATCAAGCCGAACCAGGCGGTCAAGGTTCTGAGCCAGGACGGCAAGACCGTCGAAACCGGCCGTATCTCCAAGATCCTCGCATTCCGCGGCATCGAGCGTCAGCCGATCGAGGAAGCGCATGCGGGCGACATCGTCGCCATTGCCGGCCTGTCCAAGGGCACGGTTGCCGACACGTTCTGTGATCCGGCCGTCAACGAGGCAATGACCGCGCAGCCGATCGACCCGCCGACCGTGACCATGTCCTTCATCGTCAACGACAGCCCGCTGGCCGGCACCGAAGGCGACAAGGTCACGAGCCGCGTCATCCGCGACCGCCTCTTCAAGGAAGCGGAAGGCAACGTTGCGCTGAAGATCGAAGAGGCCGAGGGCAAGGATTCGTTCTACGTTTCCGGCCGCGGCGAATTGCAGCTGGCCGTTCTGATCGAAACCATGCGCCGCGAAGGCTTCGAACTGGCCGTATCGCGTCCGCGCGTCGTCATGCACAAGGACGAGAGCGGCAATACGATGGAGCCGATCGAGGAAGTCGTCATCGACGTCGATGAAGAGCATTCCGGTGTCGTGGTTCAGAAGATGTCGGAGCGCAAGGCCGAGATGGTCGAACTTCGTCCGTCCGGCGGCAATCGCGTTCGCCTGCGTTTCTACGCGCCGACGCGCGGCCTGATCGGCTACCAGTCGGAACTTCTGACGGACACTCGCGGCACGGCGATCATGAACCGCCTGTTCCATGACTACCAGCCCTACAAGGGTGAAATCGGCGGCCGCACGAACGGCGTTCTGCTGGCCAACCAGGCCGGTGAAGCCGTCGCCTATGCGATGTTCAACCTGGAAGACCGCGGCCCGATGATCATCGAGCCGGGCGAGAAGGTCTATATGGGCATGATCATCGGCATCCACAGCCGAGACAACGACCTTGAGGTCAACGTGCTCAAGGGCAAGCAGCTGACCAACATCCGCTCTGCCGGCAAGGACGAAGCCGTTCGCCTGACCCCGCCGATCCGCATGACCCTCGACCGCGCGCTGTCCTGGATTCAGGACGACGAGCGATGGAAGTGACGCCGAAGAGCATCCGTCTGCGCAAGACCTATCTCGACGCCAACGACCGCAAGCGTTTCGGCAAGGCGAAGATCGCCTGATCTCGACAGCCATCTTTCAAAGCCTTTCAAAACCCCAGTAGAAATGCTGGGGTTTTTTCTGTCCTATGGTCCGCCCGGTCTTGTCGCAAAGGTTAAAAACACGTTAACGTTGCCTCGTCGTCCACATGAGAAGTCTGTGGGCAATCCCTGCTACGCATTATGGCGGAATGGCGGATTGCCTGCTCCAGGGCCTAGAGTAAGCGTTATGAAAACGTTGTCGATCGATGTCCGGCGGGCCGAACCGCAAGACGCCCGCGCCATATCCGAGGCGCATCGCCAGGCGTGGACTCAGGCCTATGCAGGGCTCATTCCCCACAAGCCGCTGACCCAGATGCTGGAGCGCCGGGGCGAGGCCTGGTGGCGCAAGGCGACGAGTGGTCCGGCCACGCTTCTGGTTCTCGACGTCGCCGACCAGGTCGCCGGTTACGCCACGATCGGCCTCAACCGCGCTCGGGCGCTGCCCTATGACGGCGAAGTCTACGAGATTTATCTGCGTCCGGAATTCCAGGGCATCGGCCTTGGCCGCCGCCTGTTCGGCGAAAGCCGCAGGCTGCTGAAGTCGCTCGGCTGCGAAGGTCTGGTCGTCTGGTGCCTGGAAGACAGCGAGCATGCGGCGCGTTTCTTCCGGCGGCATGGCGGCGTGGATCTCGCCGAAGGCATGGAAGATTTCGGCGGTACCCAGCTTCGCAAGATCGGTTTCGTCTGGCCCTGAGCGCCCGCCTGAACAGTCCCGAATTTGAACGCTTTCTAATGTTGCAGCGCGTACGGCAGTTTAACAATGGCGCAAAGCCTTGTTGCCTTGCACCATGATTCCCGCTATCGACGCATAACTTTGTCGAACCTCACCGGGGACCAGAATGCGTATCGATGCAATTTCCGTTGGCAAGAATCCGCCTGAAGACGTCAACGTCATCGTTGAAGTGCCGGTCGGCGGCCAGCCGATCAAGTACGAAATGGACAAGGAAGCCGGCGCTCTCGTCGTCGATCGCTTCCTCTACACGCCGATGACCTATCCGGGCAATTACGGCTTCGTACCGCACACGCTTTCGGAAGACGGCGACCCGATCGACGTCCTCATCTGCAATACCCGTCCGCTGGTTCCGGGCTGCGTCATCAACGTGCGCCCGATCGGCGTGATGATCATGGAAGACGACGGCGGCAAGGACGAGAAGATCATCGCCGTGCCAGTGCCGAAGCTGACCCAGCGCTACGACAAGATCAAGAACTATACCGACATGCCCGAGATCACGCTGAAGCAGATCGAGCATTTCTTCGAGCACTACAAGGATCTGGAGCCCGGCAAGTGGGTGAAGATCGGCGGCTGGCAGAATGTCGATGTGGCAAAGACGCTGATCATCGAAGCCATCGCGCGTTACAAGGCCCAGAAGTAAGCCGTCAGTCCTTCAGGACCTTTTTGAATTTCTCTTCCAAATCCTCCGGGTCGCCTTCGATCCGGAGGATTTTTTGCGCGCGGTTTCGCCCGACAGGATCGATATGGAGGATTTGGGGAGGCGGAGCGTGTCGGCCAGCAGCAGGATCAGCGCCTTGTTGGCCTTGCCATCCTCCGGCACGGCGGTGACGCGTGTCTTCAGGAAGACCTCGCCATCAGCGCCGGTCTCCATGCCATCGACAGCATTGCGGCCCGAATTCGGCGTGAGCCGGATTGCGAGCCGCAGGTGGTCTGAATGCTTGCTATAGGGACCGTTCACGCAAACAGCGGATAGATCGACGTCCACATCAGCGAGCGGATGAAGAAGATGATCAGCAGCAGGACGACCGGCGAGATGTCGATGCCGCCGAGATCCGGCATGATGCGGCGGATGGGGCGCAGCACCGGTTCGGTCACGTTGAAGAGGAAACGGCCGATCGCATCGACGAACTGGTTTCTCGAATTGATGACGTTGAAGGCATAGAGCCACGAGAAGATGGCGCTGGCAATCAGCACCCAGGTATAGAGGTTCAAGGCCAAATCGATGGTCTGAAACAGGGCGAGCATTAACGTCTCCATTTCTTTGTTGACAGACATGTAGACATTGGCGAACTAACGGGCAAGTGCCGCACCCGCGCCTCTACCGAATCATGTTTAACGGGCGGCAGGCATCACGCCGGCTTCGGTCCCGCTGAAAGTGCAGCCCAATGTCTCTTCCCGTATCGGGCGATCGTTTTGCCGCCTTCCGGCACTCGTCCTACACCCGCTTCTTCTTTTCCCGGCTTTTCTCGGCTTTCGCGATCCAGATCATCAGCGTCGCGGTCGGCTGGCAGATGTATGACGAAACCAGCAATCCGCTCTATCTCGGCCTGATCGGGCTTTTCCAGTTTTTGCCGTCACTGGTCCTGATCCTCGTTACCGGCTCCGTCGCCGATCGCTATAACCGCCGTGTGATCGTGGCAGCCTGCATGGTGGTCGGGGCGCTTTGCGCCGGCGCGCTTCTGGCGCTTACCGTCACGCATTCGTTTGCGCCCTGGCCGGTGTTCGGCATCCTGATCGTGTTCGGGATCGAACGCGCCTTCATGGGGCCGGCGGTCCAGTCGCTCGGACCGAACCTGGTGCCGGAACGGGATCTGCCGAATGCGGTCGCCTGGAACTCCTCGTCCTGGCAGACGGCGGCAATCCTCGGCCCGGTGGCAGGCGGCCTGCTTTACGGCGTCAGCGCCGTTGCCGCCTATTCCGTTGCCTTCGTCTTTCTCATCCTGGCGGCCGGTCTGGTGTTCATGATCCCGAAGCCTCCGCAGCGAAACGCCGTGGAGAAGGTCAGCTGGGGCCAGATCCTCGCCGGCTTCAAGTTCATCTCCGGTGAAAAGATCGTGCTCGGGGCGATCTCGCTCGATCTCTTCGCGGTTCTGCTCGGCGGCGCGGTGGCGCTGATGCCGATCTTTGCGCGCGACATTCTCGAACTCGGTCCCTGGGGGCTCGGCATGCTGCGGGCGGCGCCGGGCGTCGGCGCGATCATCGTCGCGATCTATCTGGCCTTCTACCCGATCCGCCACCATGCAGGCATTGCGATGTTCATCGGCGTCGGCCTGTTCGGGGTGGGCACGCTGATCTTCGGTCTCTCAGTGGCGCCCTGGCTGTCGATTTGCGCGCTGATGCTGATGGGCGCGTCGGACATGATTTCGGTCTATGTGCGCGAGACGCTGATCGCGCTGTGGACGCCGGACGAGGTGCGCGGCCGGGTCAATGCGGTCAACATGGTGTTCGTCGGTGCTTCGAACGAACTTGGGGAGTTCCGTGCGGGCACGATGGCCTCGATCTTCGGCGCCGTGCCGGCGGTCGTGATCGGCGGTATCGGCACGCTCGCCGTCGCGATCGTCTGGTCCATGGGTTTCCCGAAGCTGCGCCGGATCGACAGCCTGGAAGCGCCTGAGCGCTGAGCAGGCCTCTGCCGGCCTTTTCGCCGTGAACAGTGCGGCATGGGAAACATCGGACGTTTTCGGCGAAAGGGAAGGGAGCGTCGGCAATAGCTGCCGTCAGTCTCCCCCTGATCTCCTTCGTTGGCGCGGGCGGCCGCCTGCTGGCGCTCCAGAACCCTGTCGCGCGCCGAAACGCCCAGCAGATCGGCAATCCTCCAGATCACGTGGTCTTCGATCTCGCTCCGCTGACCGTCGGCATAAACGATATCCCAGAGGATGCCGAGCAGCTCGACTCGGTCGTCTTCGTTGACGAGGTGTTTTCTCAGATCGGACGTGAAGCGGTAATAATCGACCGCTTCGCTGCCGGCCTGGTGGCCGACTTCGATCAGCGCCTTCAGGCGATCCTCGCTCAGGTCGTAGCGTTCGCGCAGCAGGTCACGAAACTTCTGCTGTTCCTGATCGGAGATATTGCCATCCGCCTCCATGACCTGGAAACAGAGCGCGACGAAGGCCACCCGCGGATCATCGGGCGCGAATTCTTCCGCGTGATGAGAGCCGGTCAGAGTGTGGAGGAAGGCCTGAATGCGGTCTAACATCTATCTCCAGGCCCTCGCCATTCTTAAAAGAGCCGGAGCCTCGTTGCGGGCTGTGCGGCGTCACGATCTTTCACGCCCGGATCATCCGGTGGCCGGCCGAAAAAGGGAACGGGCTCCTCCCCATTTTCAGGGGTTTTGCCGCCCTTCGGCGTCACATTCGCAGGTGCTGTTGTTTTTGCTGCAACAGCTAGTTCCTTCTGGGGCGGCTTTACCTCCTGCGGAACGGGCTTGATTTCCTGCGGAGCAGGTTTGACGAGGATAGGCTTCGGCGCCTCTTCGGCGCGAGGTTCGGGTTTTACCTCGCGGACAGGCGGCAGGCTGGCGATTGCCGTATCGCCCGCGAGCGAACCTTCCTCGACCGGGCCTTCGAGCCTGGTCGAACGGCGCCTTCCATTCGAAGGCATCGAGCCGGCCGGTGACGGGAGAAAGCGGCAGCCATTTTTCGGAAACGAAACCATCGGCCACCCAGGCCGGATCGCGCGGGGCGCGCAGAGCCTGCGCCATCCAGTGGCGCACACGGCCCTGATCGCCGGTCTCGGCCTCCTCGATATCGGCGAGCAACAGGTAGACCGCCTCGCGAGGCTCCATGCGGGCGGCGGCTTCCGCCTTGGCGCGGGCTTTTTGAATTCCTGCGCATCGAGCGCCGCCTGGGCGACGGCGAGCAGCGACTCGATATTGTTGGGGCGCATCGCCTCCAGCTTTTCGGCGCGTTTCAGCCGGTCGATCGTACTGTCGCCGCTGCGGGCGCGGATATAGGCGCGGCCGATTTCCGGATGCGGTCCGAGCTTCCAGACGCTTTCGAGGGTGGAGGCCGCCTTGCGGACATTGTCCTCGCGCAGCCAGGCCTTGGCGGCGATGATGGCGGCGGGGACGAGATCCTTGGCAAGCTTCAAAGCCGCCATCGCGTCGTCGCGGGCGCCCTTCGGATCACCTTCCAGCCTGTCGTTTGCCTTGGCAGTCAGGAGCACAGCGTTCCAGCGTTCGGCCTGCGGCTTTTCAAGAATATTGGCCATGCGCTGCTGGTCGAGCAGCCGGATCGCATCGTCCCAGCGGCCGGACTGGCTGCGGGATTCGAGCGTCGCCTGGGCGGCCCAGGGCAGGTAGGGCGCGTGTTCGACGGCCTTTTCGGCATATTGGCGGGCCGCCTCGTTGGCACCGAGACGGCGTGCTTCCATGTAGAGGCCGCGTAAGCCCAGTTCCCGCGTCTCGGGATCCTCGGCCATCTGCTCGAATTTCTTGCGGGCTTCGTCGTGCTTGCCTTCGATCAGGGCTGCCTGCGCTTCAAGGAGATGGATCAGCGGCTCCTGGTCGGCGCTGATCAGCCCTCGGGTACGAAGGCTCATCTTGCGTGCAAGCAGCGCATTGCCCGCGCCGGCGGCGATCAGGCCGGTCGATAACGCCTGATAACCACGGTCACGCTTGCGGGCGCGAAAATAGCGGCGGACGGAATAGGGCGAGGTCCAGATCACCCCGACGATCCACCATAGGATCATCGCAAGGCCGATCAGCGCGACCACGGCGGTGGCGGCCACCATCAGGCTGGTTTCGATCAGGTGGTCCTGCCAGGTGATGGAAATCAGGCCGGGGCGATCCGCAAGCCAGGAGAAACCCCAACCGAGACCCAGCACCACAACGAGAAAAATGAAAAGTCTGACCATCCGGTTCTTCCGTCCTCAGCCTTGGGTGCCGGCGACGGCGCGCGAAAGCGTTCCGCCCACGAGATTTTCCACCTGAATGCGGGCATCGAGCTTCTGCTTGAATTCGCGCGAGACGGCCTTTGCCGGTTCCGGCAGCGCGTCCCATTCGCGGGCGGAAGCCTGGAGATTGCCGTTGCGCAGCGTTTCTTCCATCCGGGCGACGATCGCATCCGGCGTATCGCCCTTGACGTCGCCGACGCGGCGGACCTTGACGACCGACAGGGCGGACGACAGCAGCCGGCCGGCAATGCCTTCGTTCGGGTCGGGCTGGACGACCGCTTCCAGCATCGCATCGGCAATGCGAGGGAAGTCGCGCTGCAGTTCGGCGCGGGCGGGTACGCCGGCGGACGCGAATTTCCGCAGATCGGCGACGGCCGGATCATCGCCGGCGACGGTCGCGAAGGTCTGGAGTTCGGTCTCGAAGGGGCCGCCGCGGTCGATGCCGGCCTTGAGGGCGGCAGCGGCGACGGCGCGGGCCACCTGCTGTTCCGGGCCGCGATCGTTCAGCTTGGCTTCGGCCCGGTCCAGGCGCTGGGCAAGACCGGAATCGGCGCTTGCGGCCGATTGGATGGTGGCGCGGAGCCGGTCGAGATCGGCCTTCAGCGCGGCAACCGCCTGTTCGCTGGCGCCATTCGGTGTCCGAGCGGACCCCTCAAGCGCTACGACGCGATTGGCGAGCGCGGCATCCGGGCTGCCGCGGCGGCTGGCCGGTTTTTCAGCGCGGTCATTTCCTGGCGCAGTTGGGCGATCTCGGAGGAGAGACCGGGTGTATTCGAGGCGGCGGGAGCGGGCGTGGCAGCAGGGAGATAGCCGGCATATTGCATGCTGCCGGCGAGCAGAAGCGCGACGAGGCCGCCAAAAATGCCGGCGGCGATCAACGTCGATGTTGCAGGGTTCGGACGTTGAGGCGCAACTGGGGTCGGCTCCGGTTCGGACGCCACGGTTGCGGGCTGTGGGTCTGTCTCTGCGTTTACCGGATCGGTGTCGAAAGGCGGCTTGTCAGAGGCCGAAAGGCCCGGCGTGGGTTCATCTTCGCGTTCGGTCTTCGCCGGTGCTTCACCGCTTGTCCATCCGTCCTCGGCCGGCTCCGTCGCGCTCACCGCGTCATCGGTGTCATTGCTGCGGACGGGCTCGGCGACGACATCCGATTGCTCGGCGGTCAGGTCGATCGTGACCGGCTCCTTGTCTGTCTTGGATCGGCGGGGTGGTTGTTCCGGTACCATCTCGACCTCTTTTTGCATGCGCTCACAGGAAACTAGTGGGTGGGTCATCGGAAAGAAAGGGGCGGGCGGGATTTTGCCGCCAGACCTCTACTAAAGGAGTGCGAAAATCCCGTCTTCGTCAGGGTGGCTGGCGATCTTGATCTTTCTGTGAAATTCCCGCGGAATGATTTCGGCCACATTTTCGCTGAGGCAGAGCAGTCGCACGGATGCGAGCTTTTTCAGGTGCGGCGCAGCGAGAGCGCAGAAAAGCCGGGCGTTTTCCCGCGAATAGAGAAGTACCGCATCCGCCGGCGGATCGACGAGGATGCTGCGGATAACGATTTCATCGTAGGCTATGGGTATCATCTCGTAGATTTCGGAAGTCTCGAAGGGGACGCCTGCGGCCGCCAAGCCGTCCTCTAATCTCGGCGAGCGCGGCTTGCCGGTCAGATAGAGGAGGGGCGTACCGAGATCCGGTGCATAGCCTGCAATGAGTTCGGCCAATTCGACGCCTGTTCCGGGGCCGGGACGAATGTTCCGGAAGCCGGAATCTTCGGCTGCTTTCGCCGTCGTTTCTCCCACGGTGTAAAGGGTCTGGCCGAGAAACGGGGTCAGACGCTCGCCCAGCGAGGACAGCACGCGAATGGCTTCGGCGCTGGTGACGGCCAGCGCAGAATGGGGGCCGCAAGCGCCGCCCCGGCGATTTTTGGATGATGAACCGCCTTGGTCAGCGGAAGCATGACCGGCTGGTGGCCAAGGTTCAGCAGCCGGTCGGCGGTGCGGCGGGCAGCACTTTCGGGGCGGGTGACGACGACCCGCATCGGTTTACGACCAGCCTTCGAAGAAATCGGGGCCGGCGGCGGCGCGGACGGCTTCGCCGGCCTGGCGGCCGAGCTTTTCGGCGTTCGCCCGTTTTCCCTCGGTCTCGATCGAGTGTTCCTTGCGGCCGTCCGGTGTCAGGATGAGGCCCGAGAATTTCAGGTGCTCGCCTTCGCAGATGGCGTAACCGCCGATCGGGGTGCGGCAGGAACCGTCGAGTGCGGCCAGGAAGGCGCGTTCGCAGGAGACCGCGTCAAAGGTCGGGCGGTCGTTGATCGGGTCGAGCAGGGCGTCGATGCGGGCATCACTGACACGGCTTTCGACGCAGATCGCGCCCTGTGCCGGTGCCGGCGGGAAATCCTCCGGGTCGAGCAGTTCGGTGACCACGTCTTGTTTTGCCAGGCGCTTCAGGCCGGCATACGCGAGTAGGGTGGCATCCACCTGGCCTTCGGAGAGCTTGCGCAGCCGCGTTTCGACGAGGCCACGGAAGGTGATGACCTCGATATCCGGCCGGATTCGGCGGATCAGCGCCTGGCGGCGCAGCGACGAGGAGCCGACCGTGGCGCCATCGGGAAGGGCCGCGAGCGTGTGGGCGGTGCGGCCGATAAACGCATCGCGAAAATCCTCGCGGGGCAGGTAGGCGGCGAGGCGCAGGCCGTCGGGCAATTTTGTCGGCATGTCCTTGGAGGAATGCACGGCGAAATCGAGATCGCCGGAAATCAGGCCTTCCTCCAGTTCCTGGGTGAAGAGACCCTTGCCGCCGAGCTCCGAAAGCGACCGGTCGGTGATGCGGTCGCCGGTGGTCGACAGCACGACGACCTCGAACATGTCCTCCGGCAGGCCATGCGCCGCCATCAGCCGCGTGCGGGTTTCGAACGCCTGGGCGAGCGCCAGCGGGCTGCCGCGCGTGCCGATCCGGAAAGGTTTTGTTTGCATCCGCGTCATTCCATTGTTACCGGAGGCTTTCGTAGACCGGTTTATCCGGCATCGCAATTATCGATAGGCGTATGGCGACCTTTCTTCGCATCCTTGGCATCGAAACCAGCTGTGACGAGACGGCGGCTTCCGTCGTCGCGCGTCATGAGGACGGCCGCGGCGAAATTCTTTCGGACGTGGTGCTGTCGCAGCTCGACGAACACAGCGCCTATGGCGGCGTCGTGCCGGAGATCGCTGCGCGCGCGCATGTCGAGGCGCTGGACGGGCTGATAGAGGAGGCGCTGACCCGCGCCAACGTTTCGCTCGACGAGATCGACGCGGTGGCGGCGACGTCCGGGCCCGGCCTGATCGGCGGGCTGATCGTCGGGCTGATGACGGCAAAGGCGATCGCGCGGGCTGCCGGCAAGCCGCTGATGGCGATCAATCACCTGGAAGGCCATGCGCTGACGGCGCGGCTGACCGACGGGCTTGCCTTTCCCTACCTGATGCTGCTGGTTTCCGGCGGTCATACCCAGCTGGTTCTGGTGCGCGGCGTCGGCGAATACGAGCGTTGGGGCACGACGATCGATGATGCGCTGGGGAAGCCTTCGACAAGACGGCGAAACTGCTCGGCCTGCCTTATCCCGGCGGGCCTGCGGTCGAAAAGGCGGCGCTGAAGGGTAATCCCGACCGGTTCTCGCTGCCGCGGCCGCTGGTCGGCGAGGCGCGGCTCGATTTCTCGTTCTCCGGCCTCAAGACGGCCGTGCGGCAGGCGGCGACCGAGATCGCGCCGCTCAGCGACCAGGACGTCGCCGATATCTGCGCCTCGTTCCAGAAGGCGATTTCGCGGACGCTGCGCGACCGCATCGGCCGGGGCTTGCCCGCTTCAAGCAGGAGTTCGCGCATCTCGATGCCGACCGGGCACTGGTGGTTGCCGGCGGAGTGGCCGCCAATCAGGAGATCCGCCGCACGCTGCAGGCGCTCTGCATCGAAAACGGTTTCCGGTTCATCGCGCCGCCGCTCCGGCTCTGCACCGACAATGCGGCGATGATCGCCTGGGCGGGGCTCGAGCGGATGGCGGAAGATCTGCCGGCTGACGGTCTCGATGTGGCGCCGCGTTCGCGCTGGCCTCTCGACAAGGATGCAAAGACGCTGCTCGGCTCCGGCAAGCGGGGTGCCAAGGCATGAGCGGGCGGGGACGGCCAGGAGAACGGATCGTCGTCATCGGCGCCGGTGCCTTCGGCACCGCGCTTGCCGCAGTCATCTCGCTCGAAGGCCGGCATCCGGTCACCTTGATCGGCCGGGATCCCTCGCTGATGAGCGACCTGCGCGACGACCGGGTGCATGATGCCGCCCTTCCCGGCGTGCCCCTGCCGGATGCGCTGGAGTTTTCGGCCGAGCCGGATGCGATCGGTGAGGCGAGCCTTGTTCTGTTCGCCATGCCTTCGCAGGCGCAGGCGGATGCGGCGCGGCACTACGGGCCTTATCTTGGCGAAGGCGCGGTGGTCGTTACCTGCGCCAAGGGCATCGACAAATCGTCCGGCCGGCTGCTGACCGACGTGCTGGAGGCGGAATTGCCGCATCATGCGGTGGCGGTACTTTCCGGGCCGGGTTTTGCGGCGGATATCGCCCGCGGCTTGCCGACCGCGATGGCGATTGCCGCGACCGATCAGGCCCTGGCGGAACGGCTCGCCAATGCGCTTTCCAGCCGCACCTTCCGGCTTTATGCCTCGACCGACCGGATCGGCGTGCAGCTCGGCGGGGCGCTGAAGAATGTGCTGGCGATTGCCTGCGGTATCATCGAAGGCGCGGGGCTCGGCGATTCGGCCCGTGCTGCGCTGATCAGCCGAGGGCTTGCGGAAATGTCGCGGCTGATCGAGGCGATGGGTGGCAAGGCCGATACGGTGCGGGGACTGTCGGGCCTCGGCGACCTGGTGCTGACTGGCACCAGCCATCAGTCGCGAAACCTGCGGTTCGGCATTGCGCTGGGTCAGGGCGAGCCGGCAGGAACCACAGGCGGGCCGCTCGTCGAGGGGGCGTTTGCGGCCTCCGTCGCGGCGCGTCTCGGTGA
Source organism: Neorhizobium sp. EC2-8 (assembly GCA_045291535.1). GTDB lineage: Bacteria > Pseudomonadota > Alphaproteobacteria > Rhizobiales > Rhizobiaceae > Neorhizobium. Next base: position 3,580,210 of record CP147996.1, read on the forward strand.
AAAATTCTCCGTCGAACTGCCGGTCACCAACGCGGTGGCCGATATCATCGACGGCAGGCTCGATATCATGACGGCCATGGAACAGCTGATGACCCGGCCGATCACCACCGAATAAGATCATTCCCCAAGAGGATCATCCAAGGAGAGACTGATGCTGTTTGCCTTTCTGTGCACCGACAAGCCCGGCCATCTGAACGTCCGTATGGAAACCCGCCCCATCCATCTGGAGCACCTGAACAAGCTCAATGCCGAGGGCGTGCTGAAGTTCGCCGGCCCGTTCCTTGATGATGACGGCAAGCCGAACGGCAGCCTTGTGGTCGTCGAAGCCGCCGACATGGCCGCTGCCCGCACGATCGCCGAAGCCGATCCCTATTATCACGCCGGCCTGTTCGAAAAGGTCGAAGTGAAGGCCTGGAACTGGGTCTTCAACAAGCCGGAGTGAGGCGACAGATGGCGTATTGGCTTTACAAGTCCGAACCCTCCGCCTGGTCCTGGGAACAGCAGAAGGCGGCGGGCGAAAAGGGCACCGAGTGGACCGGCGTGCGCAACTATCTGGCGCGTAACAACATGCGGGCCATGAAGATCGGCGACAAGGGCTTTTTCTACCACTCGAATGACGGGCTGGAGATCGTCGGGATCGTCGAGGTCTGCGCACTTTCCCATCCCGATTCGACGGCCAAGGGCGATCCGAAGTGGGATTGCGTCGATATCCGCGCCGTGACCGACATGCCGAAGCCGGTGACGCTGAGGGATATCAAGGCCAATCCGAAGTTCGAGAAGATGTCCCTCGTCACCTCGATGCGGCTTTCGGTGCAGCCGGTGACCGACGAGGAATATTTCGAGATCTGCAGGCTCGGCGGTCTCGACAACCCGCCGAAATCGCCGGCCTGACGCGCTCTTGAAGACCGATCCGCGGACCTTCATCCTTGAGAATACCGATATCATGCGTCCGCCGCATGTGCCTGAAATCCGGCTACATCTGGCGAGCGAGGCGCATGACCTCTGGCTGAAGACGGAAGAGGATCTGGAAAAGATCGGCCTGCCGCCGCCCTTCTGGGCGTTTGCCTGGGCGGGCGGCCAAGGGCTTGCCCGCTATATCCTCGACAATCCCGAAGTGGTCGCCGGCCGCCAGGTGCTGGATTTCGCCAGCGGGTCGGGACTGGTGGCGATTGCCGCGAAGCTCGCCGGCGCCGCCGGCGTGCTGGCGGCGGACATCGATCCGTGGACGGAAAGTGCGGTCGCGCTGAATGCGGCGGAGAACGGGGTTGCGGTCCGGTTTGCGGCCGAGGATTTGATCGGCGGTGCGGTTGCGGCGGATGTGATCCTCGCCGGCGACGTCTTCTACGACCGGGATTTCGCGGCTGCGATTGTCCCGTGGTTCACGCGGCTCGCGGGTGAGGGCAAGCTGGTTCTGGTCGGCGATCCCGGGCGGAGTTATCTGCCAAAGGATCGGCTGGAATCGCTTGGTGTCTATGAGGTGCCGGTGACGCGGGCGCTGGAGGATAGCGAAGTGAAGAGGACCACGGTCTGGCGGTTTGTGTAGGTTTGCGTTTCTATCTTATAGGACGTGCCCAAGCCCGCCCCCTCTGCCTGCTTTCGCCGTCTCATAGCTCGCGGACGCTTGCTGCTCAATTCCCGCCGCGGATGACGCAGACGCCGGATTCGAAGGAGCAGGCGCCGTCGGTGGCGAAGGCGTGGCCGCGCAGGCCGCTATCGACATTGATAATCTTGGCTTTCGGCGCCAGCGCCGCGCGGCTTTCGGCCTCGCCCAGCCAGTAGCCGCCGGTGAGGAAAATGCCGAAGTCGCGGGGCGGGGAGCCTGCAGTGCGCCGCTGAAGATGCCGAGCCTGCGCACGAACGAAGCCGACCCCGTATAGACGATGCGGTAGAACTCGCCTTCCGGCGCGGGATCGTCGCGATGGGTCTCAATGCGATAGACGCTGCCGGCCGTATCGGACCAGCGGTCGCGGGCGTCGGCGGCCGGGGCAAGGGCCGCAGATAGGGCGGCGGCGAGGAAAACAGGCTTCATGTGATTCGCGATCATGGCGAACTCCGGCAATTGTGGTTAATCAATTCCTAACATCAAATGGCGCCTCCGTCCCGGCAGCAACGAAATCTTTCCAAATGGTAGTTAACGTGACCGCCGGGTTGACCCGCGCAAGCCACGAGAAAGACACAATCGATTAAATTGAAAATCGGTTTGAATTGTTCTTGTCGTCAGACATCCGTGCGATTAAACCACGCCAATGATGCAATGCACATTTCTTCGGCATGAGTGCATTGCTGGGCGCCCGCCCTTGATACCGCATACGACGCCGCGAGGTTCTGATGGCGAATGTGACAAATAACCGGCCCCTGTCGCCGCATCTTCAAATCTACAAGCCAATTCCCACCATGATCATGTCGATTGTGCACCGCATCACCGGCGGCGCGCTCTACGTCGGCACCATTCTGGTGGCATGGTGGCTGATCGCCGCCGCCAGCGGCCCGGCTTATTACGACTGGGCCAACTGGGCGCTCGGCAGCATTCTCGGCAAGCTCGTACTGCTCGGTTACACCTGGGCGCTGATCCACCACATGCTCGGCGGCTTCCGCCATTTCATGTGGGACCTCGGCCACGGTTTCGAGAAGGAATTCTCCACCAAGCTCGCCATCGCCAATATCATCGCATCGCTCTGTCTGACCGTGCTGGTCTGGGTGATCGGCTTCCTCGTTCGGTAAGGTTCTCATCCATGGATATGCGTACCCCGCTCGGTAAGGTTCGCGGACTGGGCTCCGCCAAGGACGGCACGGAGCATTTCTGGCGCCAGCGGCTGACCGCCGTTGCCAACGTGCCGCTGATGACTTTCTTCGTGATCTTCATGATCATCTATGCCGGCAAGCCTTACCCCGAAGTCATCGCCGCGCTTTCGAACCCGTTCGTCGCGGTCGTCATGGGCCTCGTGGTGATTTCCGGCGTGATCCATATGAGGCTCGGCATGCAGGTGATCATCGAGGATTACGTGCATGGCGAGTTCGGCAAGGTCGCGCTGGTGATGCTCAATACCTTCTTCACGATCCTGATCGCCGGGCTCTGTCTGTTCGCCGTTCTGAAAATCGCATTCGCAGGATAACCCGTCATGGCATCAGTCACACCTATTGCCCCGAATGGGGCCGCCCAGAACGGCAAGGTCTATACCTATGTCGATCATTCCTATGACGTGATCGTCGTCGGCGCCGGTGGCGCGGGCCTGCGCGCCACGCTCGGCATGGCCGAACAGGGCTTCAAGACCGCCTGCATCACAAAGTCTTCCCGACCCGCTCGCACACGGTCGCGGCTCAGGGCGGCATCGCCGCTTCGCTGCAGAACATGACGCCTGACTCGTGGCAGTGGCACCTTTACGACACCGTCAAGGGCTCCGACTGGCTCGGCGACGTCGATGCCATGCAGTACATGGTCATGGAAGCGCCGAAGGCCGTCTACGAACTCGAGCATTACGGCGTGCCCTTCTCGCGTAACGAGGAAGGCAAGATCTACCAGCGCCCGTTCGGTGGCCACATGCAAAATTTCGGCGCCGGCCCGCCGGTGCAGCGCACCTGTGCCGCGGCGGACCGTACCGGTCACGCCATCCTGCACACGCTCTACGGCCAGTCGCTGAAGAACAATGCGGAATTCTTCATCGAATATTTCGCACTCGACCTGATCATGTCGGATGACGGCAGCCGCTGCACCGGCGTCGTCGCATGGAACCTCGACGACGGCACGATCCATCGCTTTACCGCCAAGATGGTGGTGCTGGCGACCGGCGGCTACGGCCGCGCATACTTCTCGGCAACGTCCGCCCATACCTGCACCGGCGACGGTGGCGGCATGGTGGCCCGTGCCGGCCTGCCCTTGCAGGACATGGAGTTCGTGCAGTTCCACCCGACCGGCATCTACGGTTCGGGCTGTCTGATCACCGAAGGCGCACGCGGCGAAGGCGGTTATCTCGTCAATTCCGAGGGCGAGCGCTTCATGGAGCGTTACGCGCCTTCGGCCAAGGACCTTGCCTCGCGCGACGTGGTTTCCCGCTGCATGACGCTGGAAATCCGCGAAGGCCGCGGCGTCGGCAAGAACAAGGACCACATCTTCCTGCATCTCGACCATCTCGATCCGGCCGTTCTGCACGAACGCCTGCCGGGCATTTCCGAGAGCGCCAAGATTTTCGCGGGCGTGGATGTGACGCGCGAGCCGATCCCGGTCCTGCCGACCGTGCATTACAACATGGGCGGCATCCCGACCAATTTCTGGGGTGAAGTCCTCAACGCCGACAGCGCCAACCCCGAACGCATCCTGCCCGGCCTGATGGCCGTTGGCGAAGCGGGCTGCGCCTCGGTTCATGGCGCCAACCGCCTCGGCTCCAACTCGCTGATCGACCTCGTCGTCTTCGGCCGCGCCGCTGCGATCCGCGCCGGCCAGGTCATCGACCGCGCGAGCCCGATCCCGGCGCTCAACGTTGCCGCCTGCGACAAGATCATGGATCGCTTCGACAGCCTGCGCCACGCCAAGGGCGGCACGCCGACGGCCGTGTTGCGCGACAAGATGCAGCGCGCCATGCAGGACGACGCGGCGGTGTTCCGTACCCAGGAATCGCTCGAATCCGGCTGCAAGCGGCTTTCGGCCATCTGGGGCGAGATGAAGGACATCAAGGTCACCGACCGTTCGATGATCTGGAATTCCGACCTCGTCGAGACGCTGGAACTGCAGAACCTGATGGCGAACGCGATCACCACGGTCTATGGCGCGGAAGCCCGCAAGGAAAGCCGTGGGTCCCATGCCCGCGAGGACTACACGTCCGGCCCGTTCGCCGGCCGCGACGACGAGAACTGGCGCAAGCATACGCTTGCCTGGGTCAGCGACAGCGGCGACGTCAAGCTCGACTACCGCCCGGTTCACACCGAGCTCATTGCCGAAGGCATCGATCCCTACAAGATCGAACCGAAGGCACGCGTGTACTGATCATGGCGGCGGCGGATGCGGGATATTCCGGAACGCCGCTCGTCAAGAAGCTGGGTTTCAAGCCTGGGATGACGGCAGCGTTCGTTGCGCTGCCGGACAGTCTGGAAGAGCTGGGAACCTCGGTTGAATTCGCCGCCTGCGACCGGTTTTCCTCCTGGGAAGCGATGCGTGCGGCAGGCAAGGCTTATGATGCGATCCACGCCTTCACGATCATGAGGGCGGAGATTGAAAACGAGCTTTCCGGTCTTCAGGACCGAATCAGGCCGGATGGCATGATCTGGGTCTCCTGGCCGAAGAAGGCTTCGAAGGTTAGGACGGACGTGACCGAGGATGTCGTGCGTGCAGCGGCTCTCGATCTCGATCTGGTGGATGTCAAGGTGGCCGCGGTCGACAACATATGGTCGGCGCTGAAGCTGGTCATTCGCAAGGATCGGCGCAAGGAAAGAACGGATAGGTCGCATGGTTGAACTCGCTCTCCCCAAGAACTCTCAGATGACCGAAGGCAAGACCTGGCCGAAGCCGGCGGGCGCCAAGAATGTCCGGGAATTCCGCATCTACCGCTGGAACCCGGATGACGGCAAAAATCCGAGCATCGATACGTTCTATATCGACGTTGACGATTGCGGCCCGATGGTTCTCGATGGTCTTCTCTACATCAAGAACAATATCGACCCGACGCTGACGCTGCGACGCTCCTGCCGCGAAGGCATCTGCGGCTCCTGCGCCATGAATATCGACGGCACCAACACGCTCGCCTGCACCAAGGGCATGGACGATATCAGCGGCACGGTGAAAGTTTATCCGCTGCCGCATATGCCGGTCGTCAAGGATCTCATTCCCGACCTCACCAACTTCTACGCCCAGCATCGCTCGATCGAGCCGTGGCTGAAAACGGTGTCGCCGCAGCCGGCCAAGGAATGGAAACAGAGCCACGAGGACCGCCAGAAGCTCGACGGCCTCTACGAGTGCATCCTCTGTGCCTGCTGCTCGACCTCCTGTCCGAGCTACTGGTGGAACGGCGACCGTTATCTCGGTCCGGCCGTCTTGCTGCAGGCCTATCGCTGGCTGATCGACTCCAGAGACGAAGCCAAGGGCGAGCGTCTCGACAATCTCGAGGATCCGTTCCGGCTCTATCGCTGCCACACGATCATGAACTGCGCCCAGACCTGCCCGAAGGGTCTGAACCCGGCCAAGGCGATCGCCGAAATCAAGAAGATGATGGTCGAGCGTCGCGTCTGAGGCATTCTGACCATTCGGTCCCCGTGTTCGCGGGGATCGAGCGCATTGCAGCATTCTCTTGAGCGGGCGTGCCGAATTGTTCCAGTACGACTTGATTAACCAAAGTGGTTTACGATAATTCGGTCTCAATTCAGTGGCATCGGTGGCGGGTACCGGCTGAAAGCAGGAGTTTGATGATGCAGTTCAGATATGTGGCGACGGGACTTGTTCTTGCAGTAGCACTGGCGGGTTGCCAGCGCACTTCCTATAGCCCTTATAGCGATCTGCCCGCCCAGCCTTCCCAACCTGCCCCGCTTCAGGCGCAGCCGGTGCCGTCCGTTCAGGGCGGCCAGCTGCCGCCGCCTCCCGGCACTGCGGGTTCTTCACAGTTCCCGACCGCGCCCGGCGCGAATACCGCAGTGGCGTCGGCCAATCCGTCGGCACCGCCGGCAAGCGCGCTCGACGTCAAGAAGGAAGCCATGGTCGGCAACTGGCGGGTGTCCAATGGTGGTTCTTCCTGCGACATGTTCCTGACGCTCACCAATCTCGGCGGCGGTTCGCGCGGCGGCACCCAGGCTGCGCCGGCGAACTGACGGCCATGGGTTCCTGGGAAGTGTCGGGCAAGATGGTGCAGTTCAAGAACCGCGCAGGCGATGTGATCGGACGTGTCTACAAGAGCGCCGAGAACCGCTTCGACGGTACGATGAATTCCGGCCAGCAGGTCAGCCTCAGCCGCTAAGCGGTTTCCCTGAAGTTTCGAGGGCGTCCGGTTGGAACCCATCCCCGAATACACGACGAGCGTCGGTGAGGAGCCTGAAGGCTCTCACCGTGTCCGGCGTGCTGAGCGCCGACAAGGCGCAGCTCGCGGTTGCCGCAAAGCTCGACCATCTCTTGACCTGCCTTCGCGAGACGAAACCGGCGAAGAAAAAAGCGCGCTCGGCTGGCTCTTCGCCAAGGGCGGCGGACGGCCGCGCGAAATCCGCGGTCTCTACGTGCATGGCAGCGTCGGGCGCGGCAAGACCATGCTGATGGACATGTTCTTCAAGAAGGCCCCGACGACAAAAAAGCGCCGGGCGCATTTCCACGAATTCATGGCGGATGTCCACAACCGCATCCACGAACATCGCCAGAAGCTGAAGCGCGGCGAGACCAAGCAGGCTGATCCCGTGCCGCCGGTCGCCGCCGGGCTGTTTGCGGAAGCCGAGCTTCTCTGCTTCGACGAATTCTCGGTGACCGACATCACCGATGCGATGATCCTGGCGCGGCTGTTCACCGAGCTGTTTTCGCTCGGCTGCGTGCTGGTTGCGACCTCGAACGTTGCCCCGGACGATCTCTACAGAGACGGGCTGAACCGAGGACTGTTCCTGCCGTTCATCGCGCTGCTCAACCGTTACGTGGACGTGGTCACGCTCGATTCTCCCAACGATTACCGCATGCAGAAGCTTGCAAGCCTGCCGGTCTACGTGACGCCGCTCGATGCGCGCGCCGATGCAGCGATGGAATCCGCCTGGCATCAGGTGACCGAGGGCCAGAAGGCGGGGCCCGCCGAGATCCCGATCAAGGGCCGCAGCATCCATGTGCCTGCGGCTGCGGGGCGGGCGGCGCGGTTCGACTTCAAGGACATCTGCGGCAAGCCGCTCGGCGCCTCGGACTATCTGGCGCTCGCTGCCAGTTTCGATGCCATCTTCGTCGAGCACGTTCCGCGGCTCGGGCCGGAGAAGCGCAACGAAACCAAGCGCCTGATCAATCTGGTCGATGCGCTCTACGATCACACGGTACGACTCTACGTCTCCGCGGCCACGGCGCCGGAGGATATTCTTCTGGAGCGGAAGGGCACCGAAGGTTTCGAGTTCGATCGCACCGTCTCGCGTCTTTTCGAGATGCGCAGCCCCGACTATCTCGCGTTGCACCAGGAAAAGCGTCGCTGAATTTTAACGGTTTGGTGACAGAAACTCTTACGTTTACGTAAGATATTGATCATCTAACCGATTGAAAAAGTTGAGCCCAAAATAATCGATTGCCATTTTCGACGGATGGCGGTATGCGGTCTGGCACATTGGTGGGCGAGCCGTAGCCTGCCATGGATTCGGATCTCGAAAGGAAGCTTTTCGATGGCGCGCAAGAAGATCGCACTTATTGGTTCTGGCATGATTGGTGGCACTCTGGCGCATCTCGCCAGTCTGAAGGAACTGGGCGACATCGTCCTCTTCGACATCGCCGACGGCATCCCGCAGGGCAAGGGCCTCGATATCGCCCAGTCCGGCCCCGTCGAGGGCTTCAACGCCAAGCTTTCCGGCGCCAGCGATTATGCCGCCATCGAAGGCGCAGACGTCTGCATCGTCACCGCCGGCGTCGCCCGCAAGCCGGGCATGAGCCGCGACGACCTGCTCGGCATCAACCTCAAGGTCATGGAACAGGTCGGCGCCGGCATCAAGAAGTATGCCCCGAATGCCTTCGTGATCTGCATCACCAACCCGCTCGATGCGATGGTCTGGGCTCTGCAGAAGTTCTCCGGCCTGCCGAAGAACATGGTCGTCGGCATGGCCGGCGTGCTCGACTCGGCCCGTTTCCGCCTCTTCCTTTCCGAAGAATTCAACGTCTCCGTCCAGGACGTCACCGCCTTCGTTCTCGGCGGCCATGGCGACACGATGGTGCCACTCGCCCGTTACTCGACCGTCGGCGGCGTTCCGCTCACCGACCTCGTCAAGATGGGCTGGGTCACCAAGGAGCGCCTCGAAGAAATCATCCAGCGCACCCGTGACGGCGGCGCCGAAATCGTCGGCCTGCTCAAGACCGGTTCCGCCTATTACGCTCCGGCCGCCTCGGCGATCGAAATGGCCGAGTCCTTCCTCAAGGACAAGAAGCGCGTTCTGCCGGCTGCCGCCTATCTCTCCGGCCAGTACGGCGTGAAGGATATGTATGTCGGCGTTCCGACGATCATCGGCGCCGGCGGCGTCGAGCGCATCATCGAGGTCGAGTTCAACAAGGACGAAGAAGCCGCCTTCCAGAAGTCGGTCGGCGCCGTCGCCGGTCTTTGCGAAGCCTGCATCAACATCGCACCGGCTCTCAAGTAACCGACGCGCCGAAGTCATCGAAACAGGGATAAACCCATGAACATCCATGAATATCAGGCCAAGGCTCTGCTGAAGGGCTATGGCGCACCGGTTGCGGAAGGCGTCGCCATCCTGAAGGCTGAAGAAGCGGAAGCGGCTGCAAAGTCGCTTCCCGGCCCGCTCTACGTCGTCAAGAGCCAGATCCATGCGGGCGGCCGCGGCAAGGGCAAGTTCAAGGAACTCGGCCCCGACGCCAAGGGCGGCGTTCGCCTGGCCTTCTCGATCGAGGAAGCCAAGGCGCATGCCAAGGAAATGCTCGGCAACACGCTCGTCACCGCGCAGACCGGCGAAGCCGGCAAGCAGGTCAACCGCCTTTACATCGAAGACGGCGCCGATATCGCCCGCGAACTCTATTGCTCGCTGCTGGTCGATCGCTCGGTCGGCAAGGTAGCCTTTGTTGTTTCGACCGAAGGCGGCATGGACATCGAAGCCGTTGCCCACGATACCCCTGAGAAGATCCAGACGATCGCCATCGATCCGGAAGCCGGCGTGACGGCTGCCGATATCGCTGCGATCTCCAAGGCCCTGGAACTGGACGGCGCTGCAGCCGAAGACGCCAAGTCGCTCTTCCCGCTGCTCTACAAGGCCTTCAACGAGAAGGACATGGCTCTTCTCGAGATCAATCCGCTGATCGTCATGAAGAACGGCCATCTGCGCGTTCTCGACGCCAAGATGTCGTTCGACGGCAATGCGCTCTTCCGCCACGACGACGTCAAGGCGCTGCGCGACGAGACCGAAGAAGACGCCAAGGAAATCGAAGCCTCCAAGTGGGACCTCGCTTACGTCGCCCTCGACGGCAATATCGGCTGCATGGTCAACGGTGCCGGTCTCGCGATGGCGACGATGGACATCATCAAGCTGTACGGCAAGGAGCCGGCTAACTTCTGCGACGTCGGCGGCGGCGCCGGCAAGGAGAAGGTGGCTGCGGCCTTCAAGATCATCACGGCTGACCCGAAGGTCGAGGGCATCCTCGTCAACATCTTCGGCGGCATCATGAAGTGCGACATCATTGCCGAAGGCGTCGTCGCCGCGGTGAAGGAAGTCGGTCTCAAGGTTCCGCTCGTCGTTCGTCTCGAAGGTACCAATGTCGAGCCTCGGCAAGAAGATCCTGAACGAGTCCGGTCTGGCAATCACGGCTGCCGACGATCTGGACGACGCGGCGAAGAAGATCGTCGCGGCGATCGAGGGCTAAGAACCGGTCATGGCCTTCCAGTCCACCCCTCTGCCGAGCATCTTCGTCTCAACGCCTTCGTCGGCGTCTGGGAAGGGGAAGAGCGCGTGGCGGCGTCGGCGTGGACGACGGAAGGCCAGGCCAGCGCTGAACTCTCCGCCGATGTGCTCTTCGGTGGTTTCTTCCTCGAGCAGCGCTATCGCCAGACGCGCGATGGTGCCGTGTCGTTCGAAGCCCGTAACGTTTTCGGTTTCGACGGGTCGGAGCAGGCCTACAAACTCTACCAGTTTGATACTGCCGGTTTTGTGCCACCCTCGCCGGCTTCCGGGGAGTGGAGCGGCAATGAACTCGTGCTGACGAAGACGTCTGCGCGCGGCAGGCAGCGCATTGTGTTCACATTTGAAAATGAAGACCGCTACCGGATGGGCGTGAGCTTTTCGCCTGCAGGCAGCGATACCTGGCAGGAGGTCGTCAGCGGCAGCTATCGTCGCACGTCCCCCACGTCTTCCAACCTCTCCTAAACAAAGGCCTCGCATGTCCATTCTCGTCAACAAGAATACCAAGGTCCTGGTTCAGGGTCTGACCGGCAAGACCGGCACCTTCCACACCGAACAGGCACTCGCGTACTACGGTACGCAGATGGTCGGCGGCATCCACCCGAAGAAGGGCGGAGAGACCTGGACCGGTTCGAAGGGCGAAAGCCTGCCGATCTTCGCGTCCGTCGCAGAAGCCAAGGAAAAGACCGGCGCCGACGCGTCCGTGATCTATGTTCCGCCGGCAGGCGCGGCCGATGCGATCATCGAGGCGATCGACGCCGAGATCCCGTTCATCACCTGCATCACCGAAGGCATTCCGGTCATGGACATGGTTCGCGTCAAGGCTCGCCTCGACCGTTCCAAGTCGCGCCTGCTCGGCCCGAACTGCCCGGGCGTGCTGACGCCGGAAGAATGCAAGATCGGCATCATGCCGGGCTCGATCTTCCGCAAGGGTTCGGTCGGCATTGTTTCTCGTTCGGGCACGCTCACCTATGAGGCCGTGTTCCAGACCTCGAACGAAGGCCTCGGCCAGACGACGGCTGTCGGCATCGGCGGCGATCCGGTCAAGGGCACCGAGTTCATCGACGTGCTCGAGATGTTCCTCGCTGACGATGCCACGACCTCGATCATCATGATCGGCGAAATCGGCGGTTCGGCCGAAGAAGACGCGGCACAGTTCCTGATCGATGAAGCCAAGAAGGGCCGCAAGAAGCCGATGGCAGGCTTCATCGCCGGCCGTACCGCACCGAAGGGCCGCACCATGGGTCACGCCGGTGCAGTGGTTTCCGGCGGCAAGGGCGATGCGGAATCGAAGATCGCGGCGATGGAGCAGGCAGGCATCAAGGTGTCGCCTTCTCCGGCCCGTCTCGGCAAGACCTTGGTTGAAGTCCTCAAGGGCTGACGCCACATAAAGGACACTCGCCGGCTCTAGATAGCTGGCGATTGATCCGGCAAGCTTCAGACAGGCGAAGCGCCACATTGTTTCGCCTGTCCATGTTTCGCGTCTCATCACTTCCGGGGACGTGTGGCCGCCAAGCGCGGTTCGGTACCAAGACGAAGACCAAGAAAATGCGGAGGCCGGAAGTGTTTTCCGGTTCCGATTACGTCAGGAGGCGGGCGCGGCGCCCGCAAAAACCATGGCACGGCAAGAAGCCAACGAGCAGTTTCTCATCACCTCTTTCCTCGACGGACAGAACGCGGCCTATATCGAGCAGCTTCATGCCCGGTATGAAGACGACCCGACTTCCGTCGCGCCGGAATGGCAGGCCTTCTTCAAGGCGCTCGCCGACAACCCGGATGACGTGAAGGCAGCCGCCAAGGGTGCCTCCTGGCAGCGCAAGAACTGGCCGATCACGGCCAATGGCGAACTGGTCTCGGCGCTGGACGGCAACTGGCCGGTCGTTGAAAAGGCGATCGAAACCAAGGTCAAGGCGAAGGCGGAAGCTGCTGCCGTGGCGACCGGCAAGCCGGTCAGCGAAGCGGAAGTGCTGCAAGCGACGCGGGATAGCGTGCGCGCCATCATGATGATCCGCGCCTATCGCATGCGCGGCCACCTGCATGCCAAGCTCGACCCGCTCGGCCTTGCCGCTCCGGTCGAAGATTATAACGAGCTCTCCCCGACGGCCTACGGCTTCACGGAGGCCGATTACGACCGCAAGATCTTCATCGACAACGTGCTCGGCCTCGAATACGCGACGCTGCGCGAGATGATCGAGATCCTCGAGCGCACCTATTGCTCGACGCTCGGCGTCGAATTCATGCACATCTCCAATCCGGAAGAGAAGTCCTGGATCCAGGAGCGGATCGAAGGCCCCGGCAAGGGCGTCGAATTCACCGCCAACGGCAAGAAGGCGATCCTTCAGAAGCTGGTCGAGGCGGAAGGTTACGAACAGTTCCTCGATGTCCGCTTCAAGGGCACCAAGCGCTTCGGCCTCGACGGCGGCGAATCGCTCATCCCGGCGCTGGAACAGATCATCAAGCGTGGTGGCCAGGACGGGCTTGAAGAAGTCGTTCTCGGCATGCCCCATCGCGGCCGCCTGAACGTGCTCTCCCAGGTCATGGGCAAGCCGCACCGCGCCATCTTCCACGAGTTCAAGGGCGGCTCCTTCAAGCCCGACGAAGTCGAAGGTTCGGGCGACGTGAAGTACCACCTCGGCGCTTCCTCCGACCGCGAGTTCGACGGCAACAAGGTACACCTGTCGCTGACCGCGAACCCCTCGCATCTGGAAATCGTCAACCCGGTGGTCATGGGCAAGGCCCGCGCCAAGCAGGACATGCTTGCCAAGGCCTGGGACGGCGACATCATTCCGCTGAAGGAACGGTCCAAGGTTCTGCCGCTCTTGCTGCACGGCGATGCCGCGTTCGCGGGCCAGGGTGTCGTTGCTGAAATTCTCGGGCTTTCGGGCCTGCGCGGCCACCGCGTCGCCGGCACGATGCACGTCATCGTCAACAACCAGATCGGCTTCACCACCAACCCGGCCTTCTCGCGCTCGTCGCCCTATCCGTCCGACGTCGCCAAGATGATCGAGGCGCCGATTTTCCACGTCAACGGCGACGATCCGGAAGCGGTTGTCTACGCCGCCAAGATCGCTACCGAATACCGGATGAAGTTCCACAAGCCGGTCGTCATCGACATGTTCTGCTATCGCCGCTTCGGCCATAACGAAGGCGACGAGCCGGCGTTCACGCAGCCGAAGATGTACAAGGTCATCCGCGCCCACAAGACGGTCGCGCAGATCTACGCCGACCGCCTGATTGCCGAAGGCCTCGTCACCGACGGCGAATTCGAGAAGATGAAGGCCGATTGGCGCGCCCATCTCGAAACCGAATTCGAAGCCGGTCAGAGCTACAAGCCGAACAAGGCTGACTGGCTGGACGGCCAGTGGTCGGGCCTGCGCTCGGCCGACAACGCCGACGAACAGCGCCGCGGCAAGACCGCGATGCCGATGAAGGAACTGCGGGAGATCGGCCGCAAGCTGTCGACCATTCCGGAAGGCTTCAACGCCCACCGCACCATCAAGCGGTTCATGGAAAACCGCGCGCAGATGGTCGAGACCGGCGAAGGCATCGACTGGGCGATGGCGGAAGCGTTTGCTTTCGGCTCGCTTGCCGTCGAAGGCACCAAGATCCGCCTGTCCGGCCAGGATTGCGAGCGCGGCACGTTCTCGCAGCGTCACTCGGTTCTCTACGATCAGGATACCGAAGAGCGCTACATTCCGCTCGCCAACCTGTCGCCGACCCAGGCCCGCTACGAAGTCATCAACTCGATGCTTTCGGAAGAGGCGGTTCTCGGTTTCGAATACGGTTATTCGCTGGCCCGTCCGAATGCGCTGACCCTCTGGGAAGCCCAGTTCGGCGACTTCGCCAACGGTGCGCAGGTCGTGTTCGACCAGTTCATCTCGTCGGGCGAACGCAAGTGGCTGCGCATGTCCGGCCTCGTCTGCCTTCTGCCGCATGGCTATGAAGGCCAGGGTCCGGAACACTCCTCGGCACGCCTGGAGCGCTGGCTGCAGATGTGCGCCGAAGACAACATGCAGGTCGCCAACGTCACGACGCCGGCGAACTACTTCCACATCCTGCGCCGTCAGACCAAGCGTGACTTCCGCAAGCCGCTTATCCTGATGACGCCGAAGTCCCTGCTGCGCCACAAGCGGGCCACCTCGACGCTGGCTGAACTGGCCGGTGAGTCCTCCTTCCATCGCCTGCTCTGGGACGATGCGGAGGTCATCAAGGACGGCCCGATCAAGCTGCAGAAGGATGCCAAGATCCGTCGCGTCGTGCTCTGCACCGGCAAGGTCTATTACGACCTGCTCGAAGAGCGCGAAAAGCGCGGTATCGACGACATCTACCTGCTGCGCATCGAACAGCTCTATCCGTTCCCGGCCAAGGCTCTGATCAACGAGCTTTCCCGCTTCCGCAACGCGGAAATGGTCTGGTGCCAGGAAGAGCCGAAGAACATGGGTGCATGGTCGTTCATCGACCCGTACCTGGAATGGGTTCTGGCGCATATCGATGCCAAGTATCAGCGCGTTCGTTACACGGGCCGGCCGGCAGCGGCCTCGCCTGCAACGGGCCAGATGTCGAAGCATCTCGCACAGCTCGAAGCCTTCCTCGAAGACGCGCTCGGCGGCTGAGGGGACGGGCGGATGGCCTATTTTCACCTGAAGCTCGTGTCGCCGCGGCCGGGCTTTCCGCATGACGCAACGCCGGACGAAAAAACGGCGATGCAGGCCCACGCCGTTTACTGGCGGGGCCTTGCGGAGAGTGGCGCCGCGATTGCCGTTGGTCCCGTCTTCTCGGAAGGCGGGGCTTTTGGCATCGCGGTCGTGGAGGCCGCGGATGCGGCGGCCGCCCAGGCGCTCGGCGACAACGATCCGGTGATCAAGGCGGCTCTCGGCTTCCGCTTCGAAACGTCTCCCATGCCATCCATCATTCTGCGGACGTCTGCGGCGAGTGCCGCGGCCGCCGTCTAAACGAAAACAACCATTCAGGAACTCACACAATGGCCACTGAAATCCGCGTCCCAACCCTCGGAGAATCCGTCAGCGAGGCGACCGTCGGCACCTGGTTCAAGAAGGTCGGCGATACGGTCAAGGCCGACGAGCCGCTCCTCGAGCTCGAAACGGACAAGGTGACCGTCGAGGTTCCGTCGCCGGCTTCAGGCGTCCTGACCGAGATCGTCGCCGCCAATGGCGAGACCGTCGGCCTCGGCGCCCTGCTCGGCCAGATCGCCGAAGGTGCTGCAGCCACTGCCACCGCCGCTCCGGCTGCAAAGCCCGCGGAAGCCGCTCCGGCCAAGGCTGCCGAACCGGCAGCTCCGGCGCCGGTCGCCGCTGCCGCCAGCGCGTCCGCTATCGCCACTTCGATGCCGCCGGCTCCGGCTGCTGCAAAGATCGCGGCTGAAAACAACGTTTCCACCGCCGACATCGATGGTTCGGGCAAGCGTGGCCAGGTCCTGAAGGGCGACGTGATCGCCGCCGTCGCCAAGGGCATTTCCGCTCCGGCCCAGGCACCTGCCGCTCCGGCGGCACCGCGCCCGGTTTCTTCGGCCGACGACGCTTCCCGCGAAGAACGCGTGAAGATGACGCGCCTGCGCCAGACGATCGCCCGCCGCCTCAAGGACGCGCAGAACACCGCCGCGATGCTGACCACCTATAACGAGGTGGACATGAAGGCGGTCATGGACCTGCGCAATCGCTACAAGGACGTGTTCGAGAAGAAGCACGGCGTCAAGCTCGGCTTCATGGGCTTCTTCACCAAGGCCGTGACCCACGCGCTGAAGGAACTGCCGGCCGTCAACGCCGAGATCGACGGCACCGACATCATCTACAAGAACTACTGCCATGTCGGCGTCGCCGTCGGCACCGACAAGGGCCTCGTGGTTCCGGTCGTGCGCAATGCCGACCAGATGTCGATCGCCGAAATCGAGAAGGATATCGGCCGCCTCGGCAAGCTCGCCCGTGATGGCGCGCTCTCGATGGCCGACATGCAGGGCGGCACGTTCACCATCTCGAACGGCGGCGTCTACGGTTCGCTGATGTCTTCGCCGATCCTCAACGCTCCGCAGTCCGGCATTCTCGGCATGCACAAGATCCAGGACCGTCCGGTGGTCATCGGCGGCCAGATCGTCATCCGCCCGATGATGTATCTCGCCCTCTCCTACGATCACCGCATGGTGGACGGCAAGGAAGCCGTGACCTTCCTGGTGCGCGTCAAGGAAAGCCTCGAAGATCCGGAACGTCTGGTTCTCGATCTCTAAGACGGGAACGAACCTATGGAAACGCTCGGGGTTACCGCAACGCCTTACATGACGCTGCTGGCCCTGAGCGTTGTCCTGCTGGTCTTCCACGTCCTGCTGCAGGGCGTGCTTTCGACCCGGGCTCGGTCGCGACTGGAATGCCGGTCCGCGGGACAAGGGGGTAAGCCGACGGGCAAGTTTGCCGGTCGCGCCGCACGCGCCTCGAAGAATTTCCAGGAAACCTATCCGGCCTTCGTCGGGCTTCTGCTCGGCGTCGCCTTTGCCGGCGACGACGCGTCCAGCTGGGGGCTGGTCGGCGGGTGGATCTGGTTCGCGGCGCGGATCGTCTATGTGCCGCTCTATCTCGCCGGCATTCCCTATTTCCGGTCATTTGTCTGGCTGATCAGCCTGTTCGGGCTTCTCGCCATGACAATCGCGCTCTTCCGGTGACGCCATGATCACATCCTTGAAAACATGGCTTCCGATATTCTGCATGGTGCCGGGCATGGCCGCGGCTGCCGAACGATGCGCGATCGAGAAGGCCGTGTTCGTCGAGGTTACCGCCGGGACGGTGCTTTCGTTCAAGCCGGTCGGTTCGAATGCGGCTGTCGTCAGCCATCTCTTCACGATCACCGGGAGCAAGCTGAAGCTCGACGGCAATGTGATGTATGACGACGAGTCCAAACGGCCGGGCGGCATGGTGACGAACAACTGCCCGCAGGGCGATGCGACGGGCGCGGAGCTCAGGGCCTGCACCGTCTGGACCGGCGTGCCCTACGCCCTTGATGTGGCGACCGGCCATATCGACATATTGGGCGCGGCGGATACGCCGGCACCGGACGCGATCCTGATGCCGGGTTTCGGGCCGGCGATCCGCCATTCGACCCTGTGGGCCAAAAGCGGTTTGAAGCAGGTGCCTTGGGACCTCTACGAATTCAAGGAATGCAAGGCATGAGCGAAAACCCTGTACTCCTGGTGACCGGCGGAAGCCGCGGCATCGGCGCGGCGGTCTCGCTGATGGCCGCCGGCCGCGGCTGGCGGGTGGCAGTGAACTATGCCTCCAATCGTGAGGCGGCCGACAAGGTGGTCGCCGAAATCAGGGCTGTCGGCGGCGAGGCGATCGCGGTCCAGGCCGATGTCGGCAGTGCCGCGGATATCGTCGCGATGTTCGAGGCGGTCGATCGGCATTTCGGGCGGCTGGACGGGCTGGTCAACAATGCCGGGATCGTCGACATGCCGCAGCGCATCGACGAGATGAGCGCCGACCGTATCGAGCGGATGATGCGGATCAATGTCACCGGTTCGATCCTGTGTGCCGGAGAGGCGGTGCGCCGCATGTCGATGAAACACGGCGGCAAGGGCGGCGCGATCGTCAATATTTCATCGATGGCGGCCAAGCTGGGCTCGCCGGGGCAATATGTCGATTACGCAGCTTCGAAGGCGGCGATCGACACGCTGACCATTGGCCTGGCACGCGAAGTCGCGACCGAAGGCGTGCGCGTCAATGCGATCCGCCCGGGCATTATCGATACAGATATCCATGCGTCCGGCGGCCTGCCGGACCGGGCGCGCGACCTGGCGCCCAGCGTACCCATGCAACGGCCGGGCAGGGCGGAAGAGGTGGCGGATGCCGTCCTCTATTTTCTGTCGCCAGCGGCTTCCTATGTAACCGGCGCCATACTCGACGTGAGCGGCGGGCGCTAAGAGATGAAGAGAAGGAAAAAGAACTATGGCATATGATCTCGTCGTAATCGGAAGCGGCCCCGGCGGTTATGTCTGCGCGGTGAAGGCCGCCCAGCTCGGCCTCAAGGTGGCGGTCGTGGAAAAGCGCGCCACCTATGGCGGGACCTGCCTCAATATCGGCTGCATCCCTTCGAAGGCGCTGCTGCATGCGTCCGAAATGTTCGCCCATGCCGCCCACGGCATGGATACGCTCGGCGTCGAGGTTTCCGCGCCGAAGCTCAATCTCGAAAAGATGATGGCCCACAAGGACGCCACCGTTAAGTCGAATGTCGATGGCGTTTCCTTCCTGTTCAAGAAGAACAAGATCGACGGCTTCATCGGCACCGGCAAGATCGTCTCGGCCGGCAAGGTTTCCGTGGCCGGCGACGATGGCAAGGTCCAGGAACTGGAAGCCAAGAACATCGTCATCGCCACCGGTTCCGACGTTGCCGGCATTCCGGGCGTCAATGTCGAGATCGACGAAAAGGTGATCATCTCGTCGACCGGCGGCATCGCGCTCGAAAAGGTACCGCAGCATCTGATCGTGGTCGGCGGCGGCGTCATCGGCATGGAACTCGGCTCTGTCTGGTCGCGCCTCGGTGCCAAGGTCACCGTCGTTGAATATCTCGACAAGCTGCTCGGCGGCATGGACGGCGAGGTTTCCAAGCAGTTCCAGCGCATGATGGCAAAGCAGGGCATGGACATCCGCACGGATGCCAAGGTCACCGGCGTTGAAAAGACCGCCACTGGCGCCAAGGTCACTTACGAGCCGGTCAAGGGCGGCGACGCCCAGACGCTCGAAGCAGACGTCGTGCTGATCGCCACCGGCCGCAAGCCTTACACCGCGGGCCTCGGCCTGGAAGAAGCAGGCGTCAAGCTCGACAACCGCGGCCGCGTCGAGATTGACGGCCACTTCAAGACCAATGTCGCAGGCATCTACGCGATCGGCGACGTCGTTCGCGGCCCGATGCTCGCCCACAAGGCGGAAGACGAAGGTGTTGCGATCGCCGAGATCATCGCCGGCCAGGCCGGGCATGTGAACTACGACGTCATCCCCGGCGTCGTCTACACCCAGCCGGAAGTGGCGTCCGTCGGCAAGACCGAGGAAGAGCTGAAGGCTGCGGGCATCGCCTACAAGGTCGGCAAGTTCCCGTTCACCGCCAACGGCCGCGCCCGCGCGATGCTGGCGACGGACGGTTTCGTGAAGATCCTCGCCGACAAGGATACCGATCGCGTTCTCGGCGGCCATATCGTCGGCTTCGGCGCCGGGGAGATGATCCACGAGATCGCCGTGCTGATGGAATTCGGCGGCTCTTCGGAAGACCTCGGGCGGACTTGCCACGCTCACCCGACCATGTCGGAAGCCGTCAAGGAAGCCGCGCTCGCGACGTTCTTCAAGCCGATCCATATGTAAGAACGAACTGAGACCGAAA
Source organism: Neorhizobium sp. EC2-8 (assembly GCA_045291535.1). Classification (GTDB taxonomy): domain Bacteria; phylum Pseudomonadota; class Alphaproteobacteria; order Rhizobiales; family Rhizobiaceae; genus Neorhizobium. Next base: position 3,600,118 of record CP147996.1, read on the forward strand.
GGCCGTCGGATTTCACTATCCGGCGGCCTTTGCCGTTTATGGAAAGCCCTCAGCCGCTGCCATATTGCCGCAGCGCTTATCGAGTTTACCGGCGGCGGCAATTGCATGTTAATGTGAGGTCCGATCCGGGATCGCGATGGCACTCATGATGCAAATGTCCACGAAGCCTACCAAAACGGTGCCCCGCTTGCCGGACCCGGCACTGCCCCTGGCGGATTGGGCGGATCGTTATGAAATCGTCGTGCCGGCAACGGGACTGACGGCAATCGACGCCGCCCGGCTGGCGCTCGGGCATTTTCCACTCTGGGCGCGGGTCCTGATGGCGATCAGGAATACGATGGTCGCGCCCTTCGGCCTCAAATCGTCGGGATACCATTCGCCGAACGCGGCGGAGATGATCGGCCTGTTTCCGGTAATCGCCCAATCGCCGCAACAGGCCGTACTCGGTTTCGATGATCGTCATCTCGATTTCCGCATCGTCGTCGATGTCGATGACAGTCCGAAAGGCAAGGTGGTCGGCGTCACCACGCTGGTGCGGCGGAAAATCTTGCTCGGCAGAATTTACATTGCCGTTATCACACCGTTTCATAACCTGATCGTTTCGGCGATGCTGTCGAATGTGGGGAGACGGCTTGTGGGTTCTGAAGCCCGATAACGACTGTTTATCTTTTGCGGAACATCAATTCCAGGATTAAATCTTGGACAGGCTTGGCGGTTTCGCTTGAGCCTCGGGCAAATGGCCCTAGATTGATTCCATTCTATCTAACCTTCTGAAAAAGGTCAAGAAAATGGCTTTATCCTTCTCCGTGCCGCAGCGCATCCTGCATTGGCTGATGGCAGCTCTCATTCTTTTCAACCTGATTTTCAGCGATGCCATGGAGACCGCCGGGCGGTTGATGTTCCGCGGTCAGGCGCTGACGCCCGAGCAGGTGAGTGCGGCGAATATCCATGCCTATGTCGGCATCGGTGTCCTGGTTCTCGGCCTCATTCGTCTCTGTCTGCGGTTCGTCCAGGGCGTGCCACCGGAACCGGAACAGGAGCCACCGTTGCTCCGCGTCGTCGCGAAGATCGGTCACTGGGCCTTCTATGCGCTCTTCTTCGCCATGCCGCTTGCCGGTATCGGCGCCTGGTATTTCGGCAATACGACGGCCGCGTTCGTCCATTCAGGACCGATGAAACTGCTCATGTGGGTGCTGATCATCGGGCATGTTGCAGGCACTCTGGTGCACCAGTTCTACTGGAAGACCGATGTGCTGAAGCGGATGACGTCAGGGAGCCGATAACTCCGATCATTCGGCCGCGCTGACCGTGTAACCCTGCTGGCGGATCAATTCCACCAGCCCCTCTTCGCCTTGCAAATGCAGTGCGCCGACGGCGATAAAGGCACCGCCTTCCGCCAGGTGAGGTGTGGCACGCTTGGCCATGGTGTGATTGCGCTTGATGATCATCGTATTTGCGAATTCAGAATAGATGCCATCCGTTGCCGTGCTTGTATCCTGGGAATATCCCTTAAGCAGCAGTGACGCAAACGGCCCCAGATTTCTCGCTTCGTAAAGTTCGATCATCAACTCGGCAACATCCTCCGCTCGGTTACCTAGAGCGAGCGTTGCGAGAAGGCTTTTCACCTGGTTGTCGATCGACATGCTGTTCATCGCAGTCATTTGCTCTTCGAAGGTTTCAAGGCCTTCGACCGGAATGTCATAGTCAGCCGCATCCAGGGCAATCTGTTCGTCGAGGACTTTGGCGCCCTTCGCCTTCCGGGCGAGTTCGCACCTGGATACGGCTATGGAGGAGGTGATCATCCAGGGCCTAAAGCGATTGACTGCGGCAAGGGGAATGCCCCGGGCTTTCAGCCCTTCCGTCAGGGTCTCGGTCTGTTCCTTCGTCAGAAAATCTTCGATACGCTTGCCGGGCGGTAGCATCAGCAGCTCGGGTTTCATGAGCATGTGACCCATTGCCTTCTTTATGTCGAGAATCTCGTTCGATTCCAACAGCAAGATCCGGGCATCGTATTGCGCGTCCTGGGCGTCGATCGGAATGTCCAGCACGCGGGGATCGGACAGGTGCATCGTGCCCAGCAGATAGGAGGTGTCAGTTCCTTCCTTCTCGATTTTCCAGAAGATGCCCTTGCCGTTAAGAACCTTATTCCCTTCCGCAAACGCCTGTTCGTATTCCGCGCGGTTTTCCGTCTTCCACTGTTCGAGCAGGTTCTTGCCGCCGCAGGACAGGTTTTCCGCTCCTGCCGAAAGGACGGGAACCAAGAGGAAAGAAAAGGTAGCGGCAATGACCAAACTACCTGCTGGCACAAGGCGTCGTCTGGCTGCCTGGGATCGTCTTGAAAGATTGCGGAGGGAAGAACTCAATGCAAATGCGACCATATCAACCAACTGAAATGATGCGGCGTACCAAGCAGCCGCAAGCTCAAAATTAATGATATCTTTGGTTGAAAGATCGACGACAATTGCGACCGGCGCAATTCATGATCCACGCTATCCACAGGTTCAGGACATTTCCCGAGGAGCGTGCTCTTCCTGCGCGTCCAGCAGATTCTAGTTGATCGCGGTCACCTTGAAGCCCCGTTTCCGGAACAGCTCGACGAGGCCTTCTTCGCCAGGCAGGTGCAGGGCGCCGACGGCCATGAATGCACCACCCTGTCCGAGGATAGGGGTGGCCCGGTCGGCCATGATGTGGTTGCGCTTGCTGACGACCAGATTCTCAAAGTCGCCGTAACCGGCTTCGTCTTCGGTGCCATCGGGCGCCACGGCCTTGAGCATCGGCATCGCCAGGCCGATCTCGCCGGAAAGATAGACGTCGGTCAGCGTCTCGAAGACATCATCGACGCGCTTGCCGAGCTTGATGGTTTCGATCAGCGATTTGAGGTGGAGCTCCATCGGTATGGCGTTCAGCGCCGCCGCCTGTTCCTCGAGCGTTTCCAGTCCCTTGACTGGCTTGCCTTCGGCGGTGGCCTGTTCGGCGATCTTCCTGTCGAGAAAGGCGACGTTCTGCGCCTTGCGGGCGAGTTCGCAGGCCGGCACGGAAACCAGCGCCATCAGCATCCAGGGCCGCATCCGCGAGACGGCCGAAAGCGGCACCCCGCGCGCCTTCAGGCCGGCTTCCAGCAGCGCCACGTCGTCCTTCGGCAGGAGCGATCGATCGTGCTGCCATCCGTCAGCATCATCAGTTCAGGCTTGGCCAGCATTTTGGCCATGGCCTTCTTTTCATCGACGACCTCGTCGGATTCGATAATGATCGTCCTGGCCTTGGAATGGGCTTCGGCGGCGCCGAGCGGCATTTTCAGCACCCGCGGATCGGAAACGTGCATGGTGCCGAGCAGATAGGATGGCGCCAGTCCAGCCTTCTCGATCTTCCAGAAGATGCCCTTGCCGTTTGGTACCTTGGCGCCTTCCGCGACGATCCGGTCGTAGAGCGGGGATTTTTCGGCCTTCATCTCCGCGAGGAGATTCCGGCCGTCGCAGGCAGGCGTTTCCGCCCGCGCCGGGGACAATGAGCCGAGGATCAGAAGAAGGGAGGCAAGCGCCAGAATATGCGCAGCTGCGATCAGCCACAGCACGAAACCTTGGGCGCGCTTCATGAAAGCGCCGGTGGGGAGGCAAAGGCGGGAGTCATCATGTCATCCGTCGGCAAGGGTCGCAGGCATGTTAGCGATGCCGGCTGCACAAGCGCTTAACGCAACTGGTTAAAACTTGGTTCACGCAGGGACTAAGCACGGGGATGGGCGCGGTCGTAGACTTCCAGCAGCCGCGATGAATCGACGCCCGTATAGACCTGGGTGGTCGAGAGGCTGGCATGGCCGAGCAGTTCCTGAATGGTGCGCAGGTCGCCGCCGCCGGCAAGCAGATGCGTGGCGAAGGAATGCCGCAGCGCGTGCGGAGTTGCGGTCTCCGGCAGGCCGAAGGCGCTCCTGAGCTTTTGCATTTCCCGCTGGATGATCGCCGGCTGCAGCGGCCGCCGCGGGCACCCCGGAAGAGCGGCTTTTCGGCTTCCAGATGGTAAGGGCAGAGTTTTTTGTAGGTCTCGACTGCATCGAAGACGATCTGCAGCAGCGGCACGAGGCGGGTCTTGCCGCCTTTGCCGGTGATCCGCAGCGTGGTGGCCCCCGGCGTCAAGTCGTCAGGGCGGAGGCCGAGCGCCTCGGAGATACGCAGGCCACAGCCATAGAGCAGCGTCAGCACGGCGGCGTCGCGGGCGGCGATCCATGGTTCTTCCTGCAACTGCGCGCCCGTGGTGACGAGATTGAGCGCCTGCCGGTCGGTCAGCGGCTTCGGCAGGGATTTCGGCTGTTTCGGCGCGCGGATCGCGCCGGCGGCTGCGGCATTCACCAGACCCTTGCGTTCGAGATAACGAAGAAATGAACGGAGCCCGGCGAGATGTCGGCCCAGCGATCTGGCACCCGCACCCTCGCGGCGGCGGGAGGCGAGGAAGGCGCGCAGATCGGCGGGGCGCAGGGTGTGGATGTCGGAGATTTTCGCCGGACCTGCCAGATGTCCGGTCAGAAACGTCAGAAACTGGCGCGTATCGCGTTCATAGGCATCGAGCGTGTTTCCCGAAAGCCGGCGTTCGCTCGCCAGGCTCTCCAGCCATTCGCGGCGTTTTTCGGTCAGATCGGGTGCGGCGATAATCAGCAATTCGTTCAAGATCTGACCCGTTGAATTCGGAGGGGAGCACCCCAGATTGCTCTGGATGGCGTTACGAAATCCCTAAACCCGCCTTAGTCTTGGCTGACGTTGTCATCGTTCGATCATATGGGGCTGCGATATCCGGCAGGTCCTGTCTGCGGGAGTTTCTATGGCGCGCCGTGATTCTACGACCACTTTTGGACAGTTCGCGGAAACCATCGCCCTCGTCTCGCAAGGCAGACCCGGCCATATCGTCGATACATTGATTGCCGAACGCGGCCAACGGATCGTCAAGAGCCCGCTCTGGCCGGTGATGCGGCCGTTTCTCTACACGCTGCTGCGTTATGGCCGGGCGATCAAGTTCGCCAACGACATCTCGACGCTCAGCGGTTTCCAGTGCTTCGAATACATGAGCAACCTCCTGAAGCTGGACGTGACGGTCGCCAATGCCGAGCGCATCCCCGAAAAGGGCGGTTTCATTCTGGTGAGCAATCACCCGACGGGGATCGCCGACGGGGTTGCGGTCTTCGATCTCCTGAAGTCGCGCCGCCCCGACATGATGGTGTTTGCCAACCGCGATGCGGTGCGCGTCAATCCGCGGTTTGCCGAAATGATCATCCCCGTCGAGTGGCGGGAGGAATACAAGACCAAGCTCAAGGCCCGCGAGACGCTGGTTCTGACCAACAAGACCATCGAGGATGGCAAGGTCATGGTGCTGTTTCCTCGGGCCGCATCGCCTATTGGGCGGACGGCCGGCTGAACGAGCGGCCGTGGAAAACGTCCGCCGTCAGCCTCGCGCGCAAATACAATCTGCCGATCCTGCCGATCCACATGCGGGCTCGCAATTCCGGCCTGTTCTACTGGTTCGCCAAATGGTCGACGGAACTGCGCGACATGACCGTGTTCTACGAGTTGCTCAACAAGAAGGGCGATCATTTCGATTTCACTGTCGGTCGGATGATCCAGCCGGATGCGCTGGACGGCGACATGACGGAGGTCACCAAGGCGCTGGAACAACACACGGTGTTCGAACTTGCAGCCGATGGCGATGCGGTGTTCAAACCCGCCGACAAGGCGCAGACGGCGTCGGCGGCGTGAAGGACATGGGTGTCGTGATTGCGCCGCTCGGCGATCCGCTTACCGGTGACATCGGACTGCTGGCCGAGGCTGCAAGGCAGGAAGGCTATAATCACATCCTGCGGATTGCCGAGGAATGGTCCGCGGGAATCAACCGGTTCGAACGGCGCGGCGAAAGCCTGCTCGGTGCCCGCGATCAGGACCGGTTGATCGCCGTCGGCGGGATGACGGTCGAGCCGTCGCGGGCTGACTGGCTGCGGATGCGCCGCTTTTATGTGTCGCAGTCATATCGGGGCAAGGGAATAGGCCGGCGTCTTGCCGAGCGGCTGATCGAACATGCCCGCCCCTTCACTACGGTGGTGACCGTTCATGCCGGCAGCGACGATGCCCGCCGTTTCTGGCAGGCCATGGGGTTTCAGCCGCTGACCGGCGAGAGCTATACGCATACCCTGCGCCTCGCCTGAGCGGCATTCTTTTCATCCCGCGGTTCGGCTAGGAATAGGGCATGCTGCTTCGCTCGATGTTTGCCGCCAATTACCGTTCGCTGCGCTCGATCCGCATGGATCTGGCCGGCGTCAACCTGTTCATCGGTGAGAACGGCGTCGGAAAATCCAATCTCTACCGTGCGCTGCAACTGGTGCAGGCCGCCGTGCGCGGCAATCTTGCCTACGAGATCGCCGCCGAGGGCGGCATGGCCTCGGCGCTCTGGTCGGGCACACGCCGGGACGAGAAGAATTTCCGCATCAAGCTCGAAGTCGAGGTGATGGACGAGGAGCGCGCCGTCACTTTTCGCTACCGGGTCGAGGCAGGGTTGCGTCCGCCTCTTGCCGCCGGATTTGCCTTCGAGCCGCAGATCAAGGCGGAGGAGCTTGTCGTCGAAACCGGTTCGCGGCCGGTGACGATGATGAAGCGCGCCGGGCCGGGGATCTCGGTTCGCGGCGAGCGGGGCCGGATGGAGGATTATCCGGAGCAGGCGATGACCTCCGAGACGGCGGTGGCGCTACTTGGCGATGCAGGACACTATCCGGAAGTCGGGGCTTTCCGGCGGATGGTGGATGGTTGGCGGTTCTTCCACGGTTTTCGCACCGATCGGGATTCGCCGCTGCGGCAGCCGTGCCTTGCGGTGACCTCGCCGCTGCTCGACCAGGATGGCAGCAATCTGGCGGCCGTGTTCGCGACGCTGGTGCATACCCGCGAGGATACGGTGGAGCTCGACCGGGCGATCGCCGATGCGTTAGGCGGGGCAAGGCTTCGGGTTCCCGATCCCGGCGAATATGCGGAATTCGGTCTGGTCTTTCCGGATTTCCCCAAACGGGTGTTTCAGCCGCGCGAGCTTTCCGACGGGCAGATCCGTTTTCTCGGGCTTGCTGCCGCCTTGATGTCCTATCGCCAGCCGCCGCTGATCGCGCTCAACGAGCCGGAGGCGAGCCTGCATCCGGACATGCTGGCGCCGCTGGCCGACATGATCGCCCAGGCCGCGCGCCACAGCCAGGTCTGGATCGTTACTCATTCGGAGCCGCTCGCCTCGGCCGTCCAGGAGCGTTGCGGCACGCGGCCGCGGCGGGTGATCCGAAAGGAAGGGGCCACCTGGATCGACGGGATGCGGCTGACCGGCGTCATCGACGACGAAGACGAAGAGGACTAGTCCTGTTTAGGGTTCACTTTTGTTCCGGGTTTGGGCATGGTCGCCGCCCATGGGCATAGATTCGTCCGATCTCTTCGGTTCGCTGTTTGAAGCGCCGTCATTGGTGAGGGTGGTGCCGGTGCTGGTGCCGCTGCCAGTGCCGGTCGCCTATAGCTATGCCGTGCCGGAGGGCGTGCATGTCGAGCCCGGCTCCGTGGTGCAGGTGCCGGTCGGCCCGCGGCAATTGATCGGCGTCGTCTGGGACGGCGACAACGACGACAAGCTCGATCCGAAGAAGCTGAGGCCGATCACGCTTGCCTTCGACTGCCCGCCGCTTTCCAAGGAAATGCGCGATTTCGTCGATTGGGTGGCGAGCTATACACTCGCCGCCCGGCCTCGTGGCCCGTATGGCGATACGGGCACCGGCGGCGCTCGATCCCGAGCCGATGGTCGAAGGCCTGCGGTATCTCGGCGGCCAGCCGGAGCGGCTGACACCGGCGCGCGCGCGCGTGCTCGATCTTGCCGGCGAGGAAGAAATTCCGTGGACCCGCAGCGGGCTGGCGCATGCCGCCGGCGTTTCCATGAGCGTCGTCGATGGGCTGACTGCGCAAGGGATTTTCGAGACGGTGTTTTTAGCTCCGCCGCCCGTCGTCGCGCTACCCGATCCGGACTATATCAGCCCGCGCATCGAGGGGCCGCAGAAACAGGCATCCGTGGAGATCGTGGACTCGATCCGAGCGGGCGGGTTTTCCGCCTCGCTGATCGACGGCGTCACCGGTTCGGGCAAGACAGAGGTTTATTTCGAGGCGATTGCCGAAACGCTCAGGCGCGGCAAACAGGTGCTGATCCTTTTGCCGGAAATCGCACTGACCTCAAGTTTCCTCGAGCGCTTCCAGGAACGGTTCGGCGCAAAGCCAGGCGAATGGCACTCTGATCTTGCCCCGCGCATGCGCGAAAAGGTCTGGCGCGGGGTGGTGACCGGCGAGGTGAAGGTGGTGGCAGGCGCGCGGTCGGCGCTGTTCCTTCCCTTCGAGGATCTCGGCCTGATCATCGTCGATGAGGAGCACGACCCCGCCTACAAGCAGGAGGACAGGGTCTTCTACAATGCCCGCGACATGGCGGTGGTGCGCGCCCGGATCGGGGATTTTCCGATCGTGCTGGTCTCGGCTACGCCCTCGGTGGAAAGCCAGGTCAATGGCCTCGCCGGGCGGTACAACACCGTGCACCTGCCGACCCGTTTCGGCGATGCGGCACTGCCGGACCTGCATCTGATCGACATGCGGCGCCACCCGCCGGAGCGCGGCGGCTTCCTCTCGCCGGTGCTCTTGCGGGCCATGAAGAAAACCCTTGAACGGAACGAGCAGTCGCTGCTCTTCCTCAACCGGCGTGGTTATGCGCCGCTGACGCTCTGCCGCGTCTGCGGCCACCGGTTCCAGTGCCCGCAATGTTCGAGCCTGGCTGGTCGAGCACCGGTTCAAGAGCCAGATCCAGTGCCATCAATGCGGTTATTCGGAACGCACGCCCGAAGCCTGCCCGGAATGCGGCACGTTCGACCATCTGGTTGCCTGCGGGCCGGGGTGGAGCGGATCGCCGAGGAGGTCGAAAAACATTTTCCGGAGGCGCGGACCATCGTCATGTCGTCGGACCTGCTCGGCGGCGTCAAGCGCATGCGGCTGGAGCTGGAGGCGATCGCCAAGGGCGAGGCGGATATCGTCATCGGCACGCAGCTCGTCGCCAAGGGCCATAATTTTCCGCTGATGACGCTGGTCGGGATCGTCGATCCGATCTCGGCCTGTCCAACGGCGATCCCCGCGCGGCCGAGCGCACCTTCCAGCTTCTCTCCCAGGTCACGGGCCGCGCGGGGCGAACCGGCCTCAAGAGCCATGGCCTTCTGCAGACCTTCCAGCCGCAGCATCCGGTGATGCAGGCGATCGTCTCGGGCGATGCCGGAGCCTTCTACGAACGCGAGATCGCCGAGCGGGAAAAGGCGATCCTGCCGCCCTTCGGCCGGCTTGCCTCGCTGATCGTATCCGCCGATACGCGGGCGGATGCAGAAACCCATGCACGGGGCCTCAGGGCGGCTGCCCCAAAAGTCACCGGCATATCGGTGCTCGGTCCGGCGGAAGCGCCGCTGGCGCTGGTGCGCGGCAGGCATCGCTTCCGGCTGCTGGTGCATGGGCGGCGCAATTCCGACATGCAGGCGTTTCTGAGGGCGATGATGGAAAACGGCCCGAAACAGCGCGGTTCGGTGCAGATCCAGCTCGATATCGACCCGCAGAGTTTTCTTTGATCGCGGTTCTTTGCGACTTGTTTACCGCTTGCGATAGAATCTGGCGATTCGAATGATGCGAGGCCGGAATGGAACTCTACTTTCCCACTGAACTCGGCGAGCAGGTAGCTTTCGTCTGTGCGGCGGCAGTCGCAGCGCTTGGCCTCCTGATCTTCCTGTTTCCCGCCACCGTTCTGCGCCTGGCGGCATTCCAGATCGGCGAAGTCCGGCCCGAAGGCTATGCCGCCGTCCGGTCCACCGGTGCTCATCATCTCGGGTTCGGTCTTGCGGCGATCATGCTGGCCCAGGACTGGATCTACATGACGCTCGGCATCGCGCTCGGATTTGCCGCTCTCGGGCGATTGCTGTCCTGTGCTCTGGATCGCGGCTTCACGCCCCGAAATATCGCATTTTCCTTACTTCAGGTTGTATTGGCCGGCGGGCCGCTCGCCTATGTGTTCGGCTATATCTGACGCTTCCGTTCGGGATTTCGAGCTTCAGCCTGCCGAAAATCCTTCCGCTTCCGGTATAAAATCGCTCTCAGCCCTTGCGTGTCCGGCTTTTTCCGTTATCAGGCGTGTTGCGAGTCCTTACAGCCTATGCTAGACGGACCGCGAAAGTCGGAAAGGGTAGGGCGCGATCCCTGCAGGTTCTGAGAAAAATCAAACGATTTCAAGCTCTTGCTTCACCTCTCCCGTAGGGTCTGGCGCTTGGATGGCAATACAGGGAAACTGTGCCCGTGGCTGACACGTCCCAGCTTATTTCCGGTGTAGCGGAGCGTTATGCTTCCTCGCTTTTCGAACTGTCTCTCGAGGCCGGTTCGGTCGATAAGGTCGGTGCCGATCTTGATCGTTTTCAGGCGCTGCTGGATGAGAGTGAAGACCTGCGTCGCCTGGTCGCAAGCCCGGTATTTTCCGCCGAGGATCAACAGAAGGCCGTGATCGCCGTTGCCGAGAAGGCTGGCATTTCCGGTCTCGTCGCCAATTTCCTGAAGGTGGTCGCCGGCAATCGTCGTCTTTTCGCGATGCCTGGCATGATCCGCGCCTTCCGCCAGATCGCCGCAGAGCATCGCGGTGAAATCACTGCCGAGGTCACCTCGGCGCATGCGCTTTCCCAGGCGCAGGAAAACGAACTCAAGTCGGCGCTGAAGGGCGTAACCGGCAAGGACGTCGCAATCGTCGTGACGATCGATCCGTCGATCCTCGGCGGCCTGATCGTCAAGGTCGGTTCTCGTCAGATCGACACTTCCCTTCGCACCAAACTTTCCACCCTTAAGCTTGCACTGAAAGAGGTTGGCTGATGGATATCCGCGCCGCGGAAATTTCCGCAATTCTGAAAGACCAGATCAAGAACTTCGGCCAGGAGGCTGAGGTTTCCGAAGTCGGACAGGTTCTGTCCGTAGGCGACGGCATTGCCCGCGTCTACGGTCTGGACAACGTCCAGGCCGGTGAAATGGTCGAATTCCCGGGCGGCATCCGTGGTATGGCGCTCAACCTCGAAGCCGACAATGTCGGCGTCGTCATCTTCGGTTCCGACCGTGCGATCAAGGAAGGCGACACCGTCAAGCGGACCGGCGCCATCGTTGACGTACCGGTCGGTCCGGAACTGCTCGGCCGCGTCGTCGATGCACTCGGCAACCCGATCGACGGCAAGGGCCCGATCAATGCGACCCGCCGTTCGCGCGTCGACGTCAAGGCTCCGGGCATCATTCCGCGCAAGTCGGTTCATGAGCCGACGCCGACCGGCCTCAAGGCTATCGACGCCCTCATCCCGGTCGGCCGCGGCCAGCGCGAGCCTGGTCATCGGCGACCGCCAGACCGGCAAGACCGCGATCATTCTCGACACGATCCTCAACCAGAAGGCCATTCACGATAACGGCCCGGACTCGGAAAAGCTGTTCTGCGTCTACGTCGCTATCGGCCAGAAGCGCTCGACGGTTGCCCAGTTCGTCAAGGTTCTCGAAGAGCGTGGCGCCCTGCAGTACTCGATCATCGTTGCCGCGACCGCTTCCGACCCGGCTCCGATGCAGTATCTGGCACCGTTCGCCGGCTGCGCCATGGGTGAATACTTCCGCGACAACGGCCAGCACGCCCTGATCGGTTACGACGACCTTTCCAAGCAGGCTGTCGCCTATCGTCAGATGTCGCTGCTGCTGCGCCGCCCGCCGGGCCGCGAAGCTTATCCGGGCGACGTCTTCTACCTGCATTCCCGCCTTCTGGAGCGTGCTGCAAAGCTCTCCGACGAGCGCGGCAATGGTTCGCTGACGGCTCTGCCGGTCATCGAAACCCAGGGTAACGACGTTTCGGCCTTCATTCCGACCAACGTGATCTCGATCACCGACGGCCAGATCTTCCTTGAAACCGACCTGTTCTACCAGGGTATCCGTCCGGCCGTTAACGTCGGTCTGTCGGTTTCCCGCGTCGGCTCGGCCGCGCAGATCAAGGCGATGAAGCAGGTTGCCGGCTCGATCAAGGGCGAACTCGCCCAGTATCGCGAAATGGCCGCCTTCGCCCAGTTCGGTTCCGACCTGGACGCTTCGACGCAGCGCCTCCTGAACCGCGGTGCACGCCTGACCGAACTCCTGAAGCAGCCGCAGTTCTCGCCGCTGAAGACGGAAGAGCAGGTCGCGGTGATCTTCGCCGGCGTCAACGGCTACCTCGACAAGATCGCGGTTGCCCAGGTTGGCAAGTTCGAGCAGGGCTTCCTCTCGTACCTCCGCTCCGAAGGCAAGGCTCTCCTCGATACGATCCGTGCCGAGAAGCAGCTTTCCGACGACACCCGCGCGAAGCTCAAGGCCGCTCTCGACAGCTACGCCAAGTCTTTCGCCTGAGAACGGATCAATCTCGAGGACCGATAACGGATGCCTTCACTTAAGGATCTGAAAAACCGGATCGCCTCCGTCAAGGCGACGCAGAAGATCACCAAGGCGATGAAAATGGTCGCCGCGGCGAAGCTGCGCCGTGCCCAGGAGGCGGCCGAGGCTGCCCGTCCTTACGCGGAACGTATGACCAAGGTACTGGCTGGCCTTTCGGCCGCCAATGCCGGCAATGCCGAAGCGCCGCTCCTGCTTTCAGGCACGGGCAAGGATCAGGTTCATCTCTTGATCGTCGCGACCGGCGAACGCGGTCTGGCCGGGGGTTCAATTCCTCGATCATCCGTCTTGCCCGCGATCACGCGCTGAAGCTGCTTGCCCAGGGCAAGACGGTGAAGATCCTCACCGTCGGCCGCAAGGGCAACGACATCCTGCGCCGCTCGTTCCGCGAAAACATCGTCGATTACGTGACGTTCCGCGAAGTCAAGCAGCTCGGTTTTGCCCAGGCTGACGAAGTGGCCCACAAGGTGCTGGCGCTCTACAATGCCGGACAGTTCGACATCGCGACGCTGTTCTACGCACGTTTCCAGTCGGTGATTTCGCAGGTGGCGACCGCTTCGCAGATCATCCCGGCCAAGTTCGACACCACCGAGCCGGCGACTGCCTCCTCGGCGCTTTACGAATACGAGCCGAGCGAAGAGGAAATCCTCGAAGACCTGCTGCCGAAGAACGTGGCTGTGCAGATCTTCCGGGCTCTGCTCGAAAACAACGCTTCCTTCTATGGCGCGCAGATGTCCGCAATGGACAACGCGACGCGCAATGCCGGTGACATGATCAACAAGCTGACGCTCTCCTACAACCGTCAGCGTCAGGCACAGATCACCAAGGAACTCATCGAAATCATTTCGGGCGCGGAAGCGCTCTGAGGTAAAGAAAGAGGGTAAGAATCATGGCTACCGCAACGGGCACGTCCCTCGGCAAGGTGACCCAGGTTATCGGCGCTGTCGTCGGCGTCGCTTTCGACGGCGAACTGCCGGCGATTTTGAACGCGCTTGAAACCGATAACAACGGCAACCGCCTCGTTCTCGAAGTCGCGCAGCACCTCGGCGAAAGCGCCGTCCGCACCATCGCGATGGACTCGACCGAAGGTCTGGTTCGTGGTCAGCACGTCACCGATACCGGCGCTCCGATCACCGTTCCAGTCGGTCCCGAAACGCTCGGCCGCATCATGAACGTCATCGGCGAGCCCGTCGATGAAGCCGGTCCGTTGGTAACGTCCGGCAAGCGCGCCATCCACCAGGAAGCGCCTTCCTACGTCGATCAGTCGACCGAAGGCCAGATCCTGGTCACCGGCATCAAGGTCGTCGATCTTCTCGCTCCTTACGCAAAGGGCGGCAAGATCGGCCTCTTCGGCGGTGCAGGCGTCGGCAAGACGGTTCTGATCATGGAACTGATCAACAACGTCGCCAAGGCGCACGGTGGTTACTCGGTATTCGCCGGCGTGGGTGAACGTACCCGCGAAGGTAACGACCTTTACCACGAAATGATCGAATCGGGCGTCAACAAGCATGGCGGCGGCGAAGGCTCCAAGGCGGCCCTCGTTTACGGCCAGATGAACGAACCGCCGGGCGCCCGCGCTCGCGTCGCTCTGACGGGTCTGACTATCGCTGAAGACTTCCGCGACAAGGGCCAGGACGTTCTGTTCTTCGTCGATAACATTTTCCGCTTCACGCAGGCTGGTTCGGAAGTGTCGGCTCTGCTCGGTCGTATCCCGTCTGCCGTGGGTTACCAGCCGACGCTCGCGACCGACATGGGTCAGATGCAGGAACGCATCACCACCACGACCAAGGGCTCGATCACCTCGGTTCAGGCCATCTACGTTCCCGCCGACGACTTGACCGACCCGGCGCCGGCAACTTCGTTCGCCCACCTGGACGCTACGACCGTTCTGTCGCGTTCGATCGCTGAAAAGGGCATCTACCCGGCCGTCGATCCGCTCGACTCCACCTCGCGCATGCTCGACCCGCTGGTTGTCGGCGAAGAGCATTACGACATCGCTCGTAAGGTGCAGACCACGCTGCAGCGCTACAAGTCGCTGCAGGACATCATCGCCATCCTCGGCATGGACGAACTGTCCGAAGAGGACAAGATGACGGTTGCCCGCGCCCGCAAGATCGAGCGCTTCCTGTCCCAGCCGTTCTTCGTCGCCGAAGTCTTCACCGGCTCGCCGGGCAAGCTCGTCGCGCTCGAAGACACGATCAAGGGCTTCAAGGGCCTCGTCAACGGCGACTACGACCATCTTCCGGAAGCTGCCTTCTACATGGTCGGTTCGATCGAAGAAGCCATGGAAAAGGCCAAGAAGCTGGCTGAAGCCGCTTGATATTACGAGATGGCGCGCGGGAGGTCCTCCAGCGCGCCGTTCCTCGCATAAACACGCGGGCTTCTCGGCAAAAAATTGCCTCGATGCCCTGATGATTTAGTCTTTCGCAATTCCGGACGCAAAACCGCTTTGCACTTTTGCTGGAATTGCTTTGAGGAAGTGGACCTTCATGGCCGACGCTTTCAACTTTGAACTGGTTTCGCCCGAGCGCCTGCTCGTCTCGGAAAAGGTCACCGAAGTGGTGATCCCGGCGACGCTTGGCGAAATGACGGTGCTTGCCAATCACGCGCCGACGATGACGACGATCAAGCCGGGTGTGGTTTCGGTGAAGCTCGCCTCCGGCCAGGTCAACAAATATGTTGTTTTCGGCGGCTTTGCCGACATCCTGCCGACCGGCTGCACGCTGCTTGCGGAATCCGCGGTTCCGGCCAGCGAACTGACCCGCGCCACGCTGCAGAAGCGGATCGAGACCACGCAGGCCGAAATCAACCATGCGCAGACCGACGAGCACAAGACGAAGCTCGAGCAGTTCCTGGCGGAATTGACCCACCTCAACGGTGTCGTCGTTCCGGCCTGATACGTCGAAATTCTCTGCGAAAGATCGAGGCGGTCCGTAAGGCCGCCTTTTTCTTTGGGCGGTAGTCGGCTCCTGGTGGTGGCTATCATTGCGGCCGGATACCCGCTTGTATGTGCCGCGCCATCTTGTTAGCCCTTGTCGGCGGAGGAACGCGATGATCGACAAGCTGGAATTCTTCATTGCCCTGGCGCGCGAGAGCCATTTCGGCCGCGCCGCGGAGGAATGCGGCATATCCCAGCCATCGCTTTCGGCGGCAATCCGCCACTCGAGGAACAGCTCGGGGTTCAGCTGGTGGTGCGCGGCTCGCGTTACCAGGGCCTGACGCCGGAAGGCCAGCGCGTATTGGAATGGGCAAAACGCATCGTCGGCGATGCGCGCACCATGCGCGAGGAAATGCGCGCCGCCCGCAAGGGTCTTGTCGGCCATATAAGGCTGGCGTCGATCCCGACGGCGCTGGCGATGATCCCAAGGTTGACCGAACCCTTCCAGGCCAAGCACCCGGAGGTCACCTTTTCCGTCGTCTCGCGCAATTCCCTGCAGGTGCTTTCGCAGCTCGACAATTTCGAGATCGACGCGGGCATTACCTATCTCGACAACGAGCCGCTGGGGCGGGTGACGAGCGTGCCGCTTTATGCGGAGCGCTACAATCTGGTGACGGCCGAAGGCGCGCCCTATGCCGATCGGGAAAGCGTCACCTGGAAGGAAATGGCCGATCTTAGGCTCTGTCTATTGACGCCGGACATGCAGAACCGCCGGATCATCAACCAGCACCTCGCCGAAGCCGGGGTGACGGTGAAGCCGATGCTCGAATCGAACTCCATGGTGGTGCTGCTTTCGCATGTGGGGACCGGGCGCTGGGCGAGCATCATGCCGCGCAACGTGGCGCGATCATTCGGGTTTACAAAAGAAATCAGGACGATCCCGATCGTCGATCCGGAAGCCACGCATATCGTGGGGCTGGTTGCGACCCACCGCGAGCCGTTTACGCCGCTGGTGTCGGCCCTGCTTCACGAGGCTCGCAGCCTCACTCCCGCGGCCATGGCTTGATAGCTTTTTCTATCGCGTAACCGATCTCCTTTATTGACGGTTGAGGTGGCGGTTGCGACATTTCATCCGCAGTAGGCGAAGTACGATTGTCGGACAACTTCGTCAGCGTTCTGGTCCGCGCACAGGCATGGTGGCGCCGCAGCCATAACGCCGGAAGCGGATCAGCCGGGAGGCTATGACTTATGAATATGCGTATTCCCGCCGGTGATCTCACCGAGCGGTCGCTTCAGATCATCAGGGATTTGAAGCATCTGGAAGGCCCGATGCTGCCGATCCTGCATGCGATCCAGGCGGAGTTCGGTTATGTGCCGGAAGAGGTGAAGCCGGTCATCGCCAGCGAGCTCAACCTTTCGCGCGCCGAAGTGCATGGCGTCGTCACTTTCTATCACGAATTCCGGGACCACCCGGCCGGCCGGCACGTGCTGAAACTCTGTCGCGCCGAAGCCTGCCAGTCGATGGGCAGCGACCGCATCGCGGACCGCGCCCGGCAGCTTCTCGGGATCGACTTCCACCAGACGACGCTCGATGGCGCGGTGACGCTGGAAGCGGTCTACTGTCTCGGGCTGTGCGCCTGCGCGCCGGCTGCGATGCTTGACGGCGAAGTTTATGGCCGGGTCGATGAGCTCTGTCTTTCCGAAATCGTTGCGGGGCTAAGCCGATGACGGTAACGATTTTCGTTCCGCGCGATGCCGCTGCGCTGGCGCTTGGCGCCGAAAAGGTGGCGAAGGCGATCGCCCAGGAGATCGAGGCCCGCGGGCTCGATGCCCAGATTGTCCGCAACGGTTCGCGCGGCATGTTCTGGCTGGAGCCGCTGGTCGAGGTGCGCACGGAACAGGGCCGTATCGCCTATGGACCGGTGAAGGCAGGCGACGTCAAGGGATTGTTCGATGCCGGTTTCCTGGAAGGTGGACAGCATGCTTCGCATCTTGGGCCGACCAAGGACATCCCGTTCCTGCGGCAGCAGACGCGACTGACTTTCTCCCGTTGCGGCGTCACCGATCCGCTGTCGCTCGACGACTATCGCCACTATCAGGGCTTCAAGGGCCTCGAAAACGCGATCGCCTTGACGCAGGCTCAGATCGTCGCCCAGGTGACCGATAGCGGCCTTCGCGGCCGCGGCGGCGCCGGGTTCCCGACCGGCATCAAGTGGAAGACGGTGATGGATGCGGCGGGGCCGCAGAAATACATCGTCTGTAATGCGGATGAGGGCGACAGCGCCACGTTCGCGGACCGGATGATCATGGAGGGCGATCCCTTCGTGCTGATCGAAGGCATGATCATCGCCGGCATCGCGACGGGCGCCACCAAGGGTTATGTCTATATCCGCTCGGAATATCCGCATGCGATCGCGACGATGACGCAAGCCGTCGAGATCGCTCGCGCCGCCGGCATACTCGGTCCGTCGGTGATGGGCTCGGTGCATGCCTTCGATATGGAGATCCGCTCCGGCGCCGGCGCCTATGTCTGCGGCGAGGAAACCTCGCTCTTGAATTCGCTGGAAGGCAAGCGCGGCATCGTGCGCGCCAAGCCACCGCTGCCGGCGTTGCAGGGCTTTCTCGGCCGGCCGACCGTCGTCAACAACGTCATCTCGCTCGCCTCGGTGCCGGTCATCATGGACCGGGGCGCCGCATTCTATCGCGATTTCGGCATGGGTCGTTCGCGTGGCACGATCCCGATCCAGATCGCCGGCAACGTCAAATATGGCGGCCTTTATGAGACGGCCTTCGGCTTGTCGCTCGGCGAGATCGTCGATCATATCGGCGGCGGTACGGCGACCGGCCGGCCGGTGAAGGCGGTGCAGGTGGGCGGTCCGCTCGGAGCCTATTTCCCGCGGGCGCTGTTCGATACGCCGTTCGACTATGAAGCCTTCGCCGCCAAGGACGGGCTGATCGGCCATGCCGGGATTACCGTGTTCGACGATTCGGCCGACATGCTGAAGCAGGCGCGGTTTGCGATGGAATTCTGCGCCATCGAAAGCTGCGGCAAGTGCACGCCCTGCCGCATAGGCTCGACCCGCGGGGTGGAAACGGCGGACAAGATCGCTCAGGGGATCGAGCCGGAGAAGAACAAGGCGCTGCTCGCCGATCTCTGCAACACGATGAAGTTCGGGTCGCTGTGCGCGCTTGGCGGCTTCACGCCCTATCCGGTGATGAGCGCGATGAACCATTTTCCGGAGGATTTTTCTCCGGCGCCAATGGTGGAGGCGGCCGAATGATGGACGCTCCTATCTTTGCTTCGGCGCAAGTCGCCCCCTCTGGCCTGCCGGCCATCTCCCCCACGGGTGGGGAGATCGGCTGGGTGCGGGCTCACCGCTTTCCATTTCAAGTCACATCCTCCGCTTCGATTCTTCTGAAGCGGCGGCCATGCCGCTTGTGATCTCCCCACCCGTGGGGGAGATGGCCGGCAGGCCAGAGGGGGCGTTCTTGCTCCCGTGTTCACTTTTTCCGCACAGGAGACACACAATGTCCCTCGTTCATGAAATCGACTACGGTACGCCGGCTTCCCGGTCCGAAGCCCAGGTGACACTCACCATCGACGGCCGAGCGATCACGGTGCCGGAAGGCACCTCGATCATGCGCGCTTCGATGGAGGCCGGCATCCAGGTGCCGAAACTCTGTGCGACCGATATGGTCGATGCCTTCGGTTCCTGCCGCCTCTGTCTCGTGGAGATCGAGGGGCGTAACGGAACGCCGTCCTCCTGCACCACGCCGGCCATGCCGGGCATGGTGGTGCACACCCAGACCGGCCGGCTGAAGGACATCCGTCGCGGCGTCATGGAGCTCTATATCTCCGACCACCCGCTCGACTGTCTCACCTGCGCCGCCAACGGTGACTGCGAATTGCAGGACATGGCAGGTGCCGTGGGCCTTCGCGACGTGCGTTACGGCTACGAGGGCGACAATCACGTCCGGGCGCGCAATAGCGGCGAGATCAACGCCAAGTGGATGCCGAAGGACGAGTCGAATCCTTATTTCACCTATGACCCGTCGAAATGCATCGTCTGCTCGCGCTGCGTTCGCGCCTGCGAGGAAGTGCAGGGCACGTTTGCGTTGACGATCGAGGGCCGCGGTTTCGGATCGCGCGTCTCGCCCGGCGCGCATGAACATTTCCTCGATTCCGAATGCGTCTCCTGCGGCGCCTGCGTGCAGGCCTGCCCGACGGCGACGCTCACCGAAAAATCGGTGATCGCGATCGGCCAGCCGGAACATTCGGCGGTCACCACCTGCGCCTATTGCGGCGTCGGCTGCTCGTTCAAGGCGGAAATGCGCGGCGAGGAGCCTGGTGCGCATGGTGCCGTGGAAGGATGGCCAGGCGAACCGTGGCCATTCCTGCGTCAAGGGCCGTTTTGCCTACGGTTATGCCACCCACAAGGACCGCATCCTCAACCCGATGATCCGCGAGAAGATTTCCGATCCGTGGCGGGAAGTGACCTGGGACGAAGCGTTTGCGCATGTGGCTTCCGAGTTCCGGCGCATCCAGTACCAGTATGGCCGTGAATCGATCGGCGGCATCACGTCGTCCCGCTGCACCAATGAAGAAACGTTCCTGGTGCAGAAGCTGATCCGCGCCGGCTTCGGCAACAACAATGTCGATACCTGCGCCCGCGTCTGCCATTCGCCGACCGGCTATGGTCTCGGCCAGGCCTTCGGCACGTCTGCCGGAACGCAGAATTTCGACTCGGTCGAGTATACCGACGTTGTCATCGTCATCGGCGCCAACCCGACCGACGGGCATCCGGTGTTCGGCTCGCGGCTGAAGAAGCGGCTGCGCCAGGGGCAAAACTGATTGTCATCGATCCGCGACGCATCGATCTGGTGCGCACGCCGCATGTGGAGGCCGATTATCACCTGCCGTTGCAGCCGGGCACCAACGTGGCGGTGCTGACGGCGCTGGCGCATGTCATCGTCACCGAAGGCCTGTTCGACGAAAAGTTCATCCGCGAACGCTGCGACTGGTCCGAGTTCGAGGACTGGGCTGCCTTCGTTTCCGAGGACCAGCACAGCCCGGAAGCGACCGAAAAGTTCACCGGTGTTTCTTCGGAACTGGTGCGCGGCGCGGCCCGGCTTTACGCCACGGGCGGCAATGGCGCCATCTATTATGGCCTCGGCGTCACCGAGCACAGCCAGGGTTCGACGACCGTCATGGCGATCGCCAACCTTGCCATGGTGACCGGCAATATCGGCCGCCCGGGCGTCGGCGTGAACCCGCTGCGCGGCCAGAACAATGTCCAGGGTTCCTGCGACATGGGTTCGTTCCCGCACGAGTTGCCGGGTTATCGCCACATCTCCGACGACGCGACCCGCGACACGTTCGAGAAGCTCTGGGGCGTGACGCTCAACAACGAGCCGGGCCTGCGCATCCCGAACATGCTGGATGCTGCCGTCGAAGGTTCGTTCAAGGGCATCTATATCCAGGGTGAGGACATTCTGCAGTCAGACCCGGACACCAAGCACGTGTCGGCCGGTCTTGCCGCGATGGAATGCGTCGTGGTCCACGATCTCTTCCTCAACGAGACGGCCAATTACGCGCATGTCTTCCTGCCGGGATCGACCTTCCTCGAAAAGGACGGCACGTTCACCAATGCCGAGCGCCGCATCAACCGCGTCCGCAAGGTGATGAGCCCGAAGAACGGTTACGCCGACTGGGAAGTGACCCAGAAGCTCGCACAGGCCATGGGGCTTGCCTGGAACTATAACCATCCGTCCGAGATCATGGACGAGATCGCCGTATCGACACCCAGCTTCGCGCTCGTCTCCTACGACTATCTGGACAAGATGGGCTCGGTTCAGTGGCCGTGCAACGAGGCGCATCCGGTCGGCTCTCCGATCATGCATGTCGATGGCTTCGTGCGCGGCAAGGGCAAGTTCATCCGCACCGAATATGTCGCGACCGACGAACGCACCGGTCCGCGCTTCCCGCTGCTGCTCACCACCGGCCGTATCCTGTCCCAGTACAATGTCGGCGCCCAGACCCGGCGCACCGAGAACGTCGCCTGGCATGCGGAAGACCGGCTGGAAATCCATCCGCACGATGCCGAACAGCGCGGCATCAAGGAAGGCGACTGGATCAAGCTCGCCAGCCGTTCGGGCGATACGACGCTCAGGGCGTTGATCACCGATCGTGTGGCGCCGGGCGTGGTCTACACGACCTTCCACCACCCGAACACGCAGGCCAATGTCATCACCACCGACTTTTCCGACTGGGCGACCAATTGCCCGGAATACAAGGTGACGGCGGTGCAGGTATCGCCCTCCAACGGCCCGACGGAATGGCAAAGCGATTACGACGAGCTGTCGCGGCGGTCTCGGCGGATTGCGGGCAAGCTGGAGGCGGCTGAGTGATACAAATGCCGGGCGTGCTCCGCGTTACCCCCTCTGCCTGCCGGCATCTCCCCCACAAGGGGGAGATCGGCAAGACGCGCCGCTGGCATTCTTCAGCATTGGAAACAGGTTTGCTCACTCGTCTCCGTTAATAGTAGGCGATGCATCGCCGCATCCAATCTCCCCTTGTGGGGAGATGCCCGGCAGGGCAGAGGGGGTATTCTTGCCCCGGCGTCCAATGACCTCCTTCAAAACCACCGCCACAGCCCCCGAGATCGCCCGCCGCAACGGCGTGACCCGGGCCGGCTCGCGGGTGGTGCCGGAGGAAGTGCCGATCGCCTTTTCCTATGGCGGCTCCACGCATGCGGTGATGATGGGCACGCCGGCCGACCTTGAGGATTTTGCGGTAGGGTTCAGCCTGACCGAAGGGATCATCGCTTCCATGGCGGAGATCGAGAGCATTTCCGTTGTCGAGGAAGGGGCCGGCCTCGACGTTCAGGTTACACTTGCCGAGGACAAGGAAGATGCACTGCGCGCCCGCCGGCGGCATATGGCGGGGCCGGTGGGATGCGGGCTCTGCGGTATCGAATCGATCGAGCAGGCGATGCGTCCGGTGCCGGATGTTTCCTCGGTGGCGATGGCGCTCAACCCGAACGAAGTGAGCGAGGCCGTCGCGGCACTCAACAGCGCCCAGCCGCTGCATCGGGAGACCCATGCGGTACATGGCGCGGGCTTCTTCGTGCCGGGTGAGGGGTTGATCGCCGTTCGCGAGGATGTCGGCCGGCATAACGCACTCGACAAGCTTGCGGGAGCGGTCATCCGCAAGGGCGTCATGGGTTTGCATGGCGTCGTGGTCGTCACCAGCCGCATTTCCGTCGAGATGGTGCAGAAGACGGCAATCCTCGGAAGCCCGGTGCTGATTGCCATTTCCGCCCCGACCGCGCTTGCCATCCGCACGGCGGAGGAGGCGGGCATGACGCTGATCGCCCTGACGCGCGGCGAGGATTTTGAAATTTTTACGCGTACCGATCGCATAACCACTGGAGTTGTCGCCGATGTCGCATGACCAAAGCCCCGAGCAACTGGTGCTCGACAAACTGGTCCGGATGGCGAACCAGATCGCCACCTTCTTCCTGTCGCAGCCGGAAAACGTGCGCGCCGAGGGCGTCGCAACGCATATCAACAAGTTCTGGGAGCCGCGGATGCGCCGGCAGTTTTTCGAACATCTCGACAATGGCGGGGCGGGGTTGCTGCCGCTCGTCATCGAGGCCTCGACGCTGATCCGCCGGCCGGAAGCCAAGGTCGGGTTGGGCGTCGGCGTCGGGCAGGATGCAAGTCAAGGGCGCCAGGCGGCAAGGGACCCGCCGAAGGAGAATCGCTTTCCGAACCGAGCATTCCGGAAAGCGCCGCATGAATTCATCCATAAGAATTCATCCATCCGGCAGGTGAGGGGCCGGAGGGGATAGAGCCTAGCCATCATCCAGAGGGAGGATATTTTAAATGGCAATTGCAGGAACGACGAACGAGGGCCTGACAGGCAATGTCGGGCTCCTCGATAGGGAACGTATTATCGCAAAACCAGGTTTCAACCGCTGGCTCGTGCCTCCGGCAGCGCTGGCCATTCACCTTTGCATCGGCATGGCTTACGGCTTCAGCGTTTTCTGGCTGCCGCTTTCCAAGGCCATTCCGGGAGCTGCAGACCCATCCTGCGCCAGTTTGAACCTCTTGTCTGCTCTGTTTACGACAAGCTGCAACTGGCGCGTAGCGGATCTGGGCTGGATCTATACGCTGTTCTTCGTTTTGCTTGGTTGCTCGGCAGCGATCTGGGGCGGCTGGCTGGAACGGGTCGGCCCGCGCAAGGCCGGTTTCGTCTCGGCCTGCTGCTGGTGCGGCGGCATTGTCGTCGCGGCTATCGGCGTCATGTCCCATCAGTTGTGGCTGATGTGGGTCGGCGCCGGCGTGATCGGCGGCGTCGGTCTCGGCCTTGGTTACATTTCACCGGTCTCGACGTTGATCAAGTGGTTTCCGGACCGCCGCGGCATGGCGACCGGCATGGCGATCATGGGCTTCGGCGGCGGCGCGATGATCGGCGCCCCGCTCGCCAACCTGCTGATGAATTATTTCAAGACGGATATTTCGGTCGGCGTGTGGCAGACCTTCATCTGCATGGCGGTGATCTATTTCTGCTTCATGATGGGTGGCGCCTTCGGCTACCGCATCCCGCCGGCGGGCTGGCGTCCGGAGGGCTGGACGCCTCCGGCCTCCAAGACGACGATGATCACCACCAAGCATGTCCATCTGCGCGATGCGCACAAGACCAAGCAGTTCTGGCTGATCTGGGCGGTGCTTTGCCTGAACGTATCGGCCGGCATCGGGGTTATCGGCATGGCATCGCCGATGCTGCAGGAAATCTTCGCCGGCTCGCTGATCGGCCTGCCGAACCTGACCTTCTCGCAGCTTGATGCGAGCCAGAAGGCACAGATCGCCACGATCGCCGCCGGTTTTGCCGGGCTTCTGTCGCTCTTCAACATCGGCGGCCGTTTCTTCTGGGCGTCGCTCTCCGACAAGATCGGCCGCAAGAACACCTATTATACGTTCTTCGTGCTCGGCATCGTGCTTTATGCGCTCGCTCCGACGCTTGCGGATATGGGCAGCAAGGCGCTCTTCGTGCTCGCCTTCGGTATCATCCTGTCCATGTATGGCGGCGGTTTCGCCACCATCCCGGCCTATCTCGCGGATATCTTCGGCACCCAGTTCGTCGGTGCCATCCACGGCCGTCTTCTGACGGCCTGGGCGACGGCCGGCATTCTGGGTCCCGTCGTCGTGAACTACATCCGCGAAGCGCAGCTCACTGCAGGCGTGCCCGCCGGACCGGCGCTCTATACCGGCACGATGTACATCCTCGCCGGCATGCTGGTGCTGGGTCTGATCGCCAACTCGCTGGTCCGTCCGCTTGCCGACAAGTGGTTCATGTCGGACCACGAAGTCGCTTCGCTGCAGGCCAAGACCGCTGCCGCGAGTGCCGGCCCGACCGGGTCCTTCGGCATCGGCACCGGCGGTCTGGATGCCAGGGCCGCACTTGCCTGGGCCGTGGTCGGCATCCCGCTCCTCTGGGGTGTGTGGGTGACGCTGCGGAGCAGCCTGGTGCTGTTCGGCTGATAGCAGCGACAGGAATGACGGTAGAGGGCGGCTTCGGCCGCCCTTTCTTTTTGCCCGCACGAAAATGTGACGATAAAAACGGAGGAGGCTCCGGTTGACGCCGGCGGAATCCGGATTAGATTGTGGTCTGGAGCCCGAAGACGCTTCCCCAGCGCATCGCACGCACCCGCGTGCGCAACCTGGCTCCGAACGACTGCTTTTATCTCTTCATATCTTCAGTGCACACGGGAGTTCTCCATGCGCTACAATCAATTGGGCAATACCGGTCTTTTCGTCTCTGAACTCTGCCTCGGCACGATGACCTTCGGCGAGAACCAGACGGGCGCGGTCTGGAGCGCCGTCGCAGGTCTCGACCAGGAGACCGCCGACAGGATCGTCGAGCGCTCGCTTGCCGCGGGTGTCAATTTCATCGACACCGCCAATGTCTATTCCGAGGGTCGATCCGAGCAGATCCTCGGCCAGGCGATCAAGAATCTCGGCGTGCCGCGCAAGGACGTGGTCATCGCCACCAAATTCCACGGCCAGATGGGCGACAAGCCTAATGATCGCGGCGCTTCGCGGGGCCATATCATGGATTCGGTCGAGCAGAGCCTCGAACGACTGCAGATGGACCATATCGATCTCTACCAGGTCCACGGCACCGATACGGTGACGCCGATCGACGAGACGTTGCGGGCGCTCGACGATCTCGTGTCGCGCGGTCTCGTCCGTTACATCGGCCTTTCCAACTGGGCGGCCTGGCGGATGGCGAAGGCGCTCGGCATTTCCGAACGTAAGGGATATGCCCGGTTCGAGACGGTGCAAGCCTATTATTCGATCGCCGGCCGCGACCTGGAGCGGGATATCGTGCCGCTGATGCAGGAGGAAAAGCTCGGCCTGATGGTCTGGTCGCCGCTCGCCGGCGGGCTGCTCTCCGGCAAATATGGTCCGGGTGCTCCGGGCAATGGCGAGGGTCGCCGTGCCAACTTCGATTTCCCGCCGGTGGATAAGGACCGCGCCTGGGCCTGCGTCGCGGCGATGCGCGAGGTCGGCGCCAGGCACGGCGCGAGCGTCGCGGAAGTAGCGCTCGCCTATATTCTGGCGAAACCCTTCGTGACGAGCGTCATCATCGGCGCCAAGCGGCTGGAACAGCTCGAAGAGAATTTGAAGGCCGTGAAGCTGAAGCTCGACGCCGAGGATATGGAAAAGCTCGACCAGGTGAGCGCGCTTGCTCCGGAATATCCGGGTTGGATGCTGTCCCGCCAGGGTGCCGGGCGCCGGCCGGCGCCGTTCGAGCCGAAGGAATAGTCATGAAAAAGCCCGCGGCGCTTCAACGCTGCGGGCTTCATAATTCGCATGGCGGCTTAGAAATCTTGCCAGCCAACCGCCTTGGCCTTGAGGTCGTTATGCACTGCGGCCCGATGTGCCGCGGGCGCTTCCTTTAGCCTCGCCTGCCGGAAATCAGGCAGCCAGATCGTCGGCTTCGGTGCCCTTGAACATCTTGGCGAGGTTCAGGAAGCAGATCATGCCGTTTTCGTTGGCGATGATGCCTTCGGAGAAGGACTTGTCGAAGGAGGCGGAGATTTCCGGAACCGGTTGAACCTGGCTCGAGGGGATCGTCAGGATGTCCGAGACGCGATCGACGAGCATGCCGATCACCATGTTGTGGACTTCCGCGACCACGATGGCGCTGCGCTCGTTGGCAACCGTGCTCTTCATGCCGAGCTTGTAGGCAAGGTCGATGATCGGGATTACGGAGCCGCGAAGGTTCATGACGCCGATAACATCGGCCGGCGCGTGCGGGATTGGTGTCGAAGGCGCCCATCCGCGGATTTCGCGGATCGTCGTCGTCTTGACGCAGAATTCCTGGTCATGGAGACGGAAGGCGATGATTTCCAGCGTTTCGCCGCTGTAGCTTGTGGAGTTGATCGTCGTAGCCATCAGAATTCTTCCCAACTATCCGTTGCCTGAGCGGCTGCGGCGGCGCCTGTTGCGGTCCGCGCGACCGTTGCCATGAGTTTGCGTGCCGGCGATGCAACGGGTCGTGCATCAGGTCGCGCTATTGCAATCTTATGCGAAGAATGTTGCGCAAATCTAAATCGTGCCAGGAGATCGCGCAGTGTTTCGGCTTCGCGTGCCAGGCTGTGGCTGGCGGCCGTCGTTTCTCGACCATCGCAGCATTCTGCTGCGTGTTCTGGTCCATGGAATTCACGGCCTTGCTGATCTCCTTGATACCCGTCGATTGTTCTCGGGCCGCCTCGACGATCGCTGCGACATTGCCGTTGATCTCGTCCACCTGGGACATGATCTCGTCGAGCGCCTTGCCGGTTTCATCGACGAGCGCGACACCGCGCTTCACCTGTTCGGACGACGTCGAGATCAGTGTCTTGATTTCCTTGGCCGCACTGGCGGATCGTTGCGCGAGTTCGCGGACTTCCTGGGCGACAACCGCAAAACCCTTGCCGGCTTCACCGGCGCGGGCCGCTTCGACGCCTGCATTCAGAGCCAGAAGGTTGGTCTGGAAGGCGATCTCGTCGATCACGCCGATGATGTTGGAGATCTCCTTGGAGGAGTTCTCGATCTGGCCCATCGCGCTTACCGCATTGCGGACCACCGCGCCGGAGTGTTCAGCGCTTCTTTTCGCGTGCGAGACGAGGGTACCGGCTTCTTCCGCCCGCTTGGCGCTGTCGGTCACGGTGCGGCTGATTTCTTCCAGAGCCGCGGCGGTTTCTTCAACTGCTGCCGCCTGCTGTTCGGTGCGCTTGGCAAGGCTGTCGGAAGCCTGACGGATCTCGCTGGAGCCGCCCGCAATGCCCACGGCATTCTCGCCCACAGTGCCCATGGCATCCGCGAGTTTCGCGATGGCTTCGTTGAAATCGGTGCGGATCTGTTCGAGCGTCGAAATGAAGGGCTTTTCGATCCGGACCGTCAGGTCGCCGTTCGAAAGAGATGTCAGGCCGCCGGCGATGTCATCGACGGCCCGGACGCGTTCGGTGATGTCGGTCGCGAACTTGACCACCTTGAAGACCCGGCCGTCGGCATCGAAGATCGGGTTGTAGGAGGCCTGGATCCAGACCGTCTTGCCGCCCTTGCCGATACGCTTGAATTCGGCGGCAATCGCTTCACCGCCAGCAAGCTTCTTCCAGAATTCGGGATATTCGGCGCTGTTGCGGAAGGATGCCTCGCAGAACATGCCGTGGTGCTTGCCGACGATTTCCGAAAGCTGGTAACCGAGGCAGGCGAGGAAATTCTCATTGGCGGTCAGGATATCGCCGGTGGGGGTGAACTCGATGACCGCCTGGGTGCGCGAAATGGCGTTGATCTTGCCTTCGTCCTCGGCGGATTTAAGCTTTGCAGCGGTAATGTCGGTTGCGAACTTGACGACCTTGTAAGGCTTGCCGCCGGACATCACCGGATTGTACGAAGCCTGGATCCAGATCTCGCGGCCACCCTTGCCGATGCGCTTATAGGCGGCGGCATCAAATTTGCCGTTACCGAGGTTCGCCCAGAAGTCCTTGTAGGCCTGCGACTTCACGTAGGCCGGGTCGCAGAACATGCTGTGATGCTTGCCGACGATCTCGGAGAGTGTGTAGCCAAGAGTCTTGCAGAAGCCCTCGTTGGCGGTGAGGACGTTTCCGGATAAATCAAACTCGATAATGGCCTGCGATTTATTGAGCGCTGCAAGTACTGCTTTCGCGTCAGTACCTGGGAGTGAAAGTATGGACATCTCGTTTGCCTGCTCCCGACCGTGTGTTGGTGTTTCGGCTCAAGCTGTCAGTCTGCTCCCTTATGCGAAAAGCGCCGCGCTGCAAGTGACATTTGAGTCATGCAAAAAGTAGCCTTTAAAAATTAATGTGAGGTCAATGGTTTCATATATTAACGATGGGGAAAATACGTAGATGATTTGTAAATTGTCAAATTTCGCCATCCTATAGTATATATTGGTATTCTTCATTTCGAATCGCGCCGAAATTACTATGGGAATACATCCGGATCGTTCTTTTGAGGAAACGCAGCCGAAATGCTGGGCTGAAAGTGGCTGGTGATCGAATGCGCATCGACCCAAGAGGCTCGCGGTCAATCCCACCATGGTCGGGAATCAAACGAATGCGAAATCAGTATTCGCGCTCATAAAAAATGCCGGCTTTGCCGCCTTCGGTGCCAGCGCCCGCCTTCAGCTTCACCCCGCGGCCGACATCGAGATTGATCGTCGCCTCGGCGCCGTTCTCGCCGCCCTGTTCGACCTGGATATAGGTGCGGTTGTTGATGTAGCGGCCCACCGACACTGTGGTCTGGCCGGTGGCATCCGTGTTGATGTCGAGGTCATCGACGCCAAGATTGTTGCGCAGCGTTTCGAGCAGCGACGTCGAGCCGCCGCCGGCCAATTGGGCGACGGCGTCAGCCAGCTGGGCAATCTGCAGCGGCGACAACCGCGACATCGACTGGCCGAAGATCAGCCGCGCCAGAACCTCGTCCTGCGGCAGGGCGGGGAGGAGGAAAAGGCGATCGTCGGGTCGTTGGCAACCCCGGTGACCTTCACCGTGATCGTCGTCGTGGCGGAGGTGGTGTTGGCCTCCATATTGAGAACCGGGATCAGGCCGCCGCCGAAGGTGATGTCGCCGTCGGTGAAATCCATCCGCTTGGCGAGGATGACGATACGGCCACGGCGCATCTTGAAGCCGCCGGCGACGACCGGCGCGATTGCCGTACCCGTCACGGTCAGGTCGCCGCCAAGTTCGGCGTCGATGCCGCGTCCGCGCACGAAGATGCCGTTGGGGGCGCTGATCTGAAGGTTGAGTGCGATCGGGTTCGAGCTGCCGCTGGCGCCCTTCGGCCGCAACTTCTCCATCTGCCGCAGCACGTCGGGCGGCGCGTTGCGATGGCGGATGTCGATGGCGGACAGCGAGGTCGGCAGGCGGGCAGGCACGGTGATCGCCGCCTTGGTCAGCGTTACCTTGCCGCCGAGGATCGGGCCCGATGTCAGCGGGCCGGTGATCGTCAGGGCGCCGTCGGCGGTCGCGGCAAAGAGCGCGCCGTCGGCATAGGATGCCTGAGCGAGAGTGATCTTCAGATCGGCCGGAAAGCCGGAGCCCGGCGTAATGCCGACCGAACCCTGAACCGAGACCGTGCCCCCGCCGGAGAGCTTGGCGGTGAGCTTGGAAATATTGGCGCTTTTGCCGTCGAAAGCGACATTGGCGGCGAGGTCCGTCAGCGCGAGATTGCGCCGGACATCCACCAGCCGGGCACCGGACGAGGATGCCGTGCCGGTGATCGCCGGCGCCGCCGCCGTGCCGCCGATGGCGAGATCGACATTGCCCGTGCCTTCCAGCACGAAACCCTGCGCGGCCATCTGTCCGGCGAGGATCGAGAAGGGCAGTTGCCCGTTGAATTTCAGGTTGAGCGGCTTTTCGCCGGCGAGCGAGACGGAGCCGCCTCCCGACAAGGAGATGCCGCCTCCGCCGGAGAGACGGGTATCGACGGTGACGGTGCCGTTTTGGAACGTGCCGCCGGCGGTGATGTTGAAGGGCGCGATGCCTGCGGACGTGGTCTGCGCAACGCCGGCGTCGGCCCAGCGCAGGTCATAACGAACGGCGGGGCCTGCGGCGTCCCCGTCGTGGTGACCGTGCCGGAAATCGTGCCGCGAGCGCCGAGGCTTGGCGCGAAGGCGTTGACCAGGCTGGCGGGCACGGCATTGGCGCGAGCATTGATGTCGAGCGCCGGAATGCCATCCTTCAGAATGACCTTGCCGGCGGCGGTGAGGTCGAGACCACCCGAGCCCGTCAGGCGGGTCTTGTCTAATGTGACTGTCCCGTTGGCGAAGCCGCCGCTTGCCTGGACTCGAAATGGACTGATGCCAGCGTCGCGCGACTGGCGAAGCTGTGCATCACTCCATTCTAAATCGTAACGTATGGCTGGGGCAGATGTGGTGCCGGTGGCGTTGATCGTGCCGGAAATCGTGCCAGCCGCGTTGATTGCGGGCACGAAAGCGTTGATGAGGTTGGCGGGCAGGGCCTTGATATTGGCGGTAAGATCCAGTGCCGAGCCGGCCGAGCCGTTGACGGTGACGCTGCCGGTCCCGGTTGCGATGGTGAGATCGGCAAGGCGCGCACCGCCGTTGGCGATCGCGATGCGGGTCGGTGCGGCAAGCCGGACGGGGATGCTGCGCGGCGCCGCGGTAAAACTCTCGATGCCGACCGAGAGATCGGCGCCGGTCTGGATGTCGCCGACCGCGGTGAGCGGGGCGTTGTCATACTGGGCGGCGAGTTTGAAATTGGTCCGGTTGCCGCCCTGGCTGACGCCGAGGTTGACGTCGTTGATACCGACCGAGCCGGCGCCGATGCGGGTGGCGCGAACCGTGCCTTCGGCTGCGATCGCCTTGATGTCGGGAATCGCGAGATCGATATTCGGCTGGGCGATCTCGATCGTGCCACGGCGAAGGGCGCCGCCGGACGCCCGGATCGCAGCGCCGGCCTTGCCGCCGGTATTGCTGAACATCACCGTTCCCTTGAGATCGCCCTGGGCCTGCTGGGCCGCGAGGGCTGCCAGCAGGGAGACGTCCGGGAAATCGAAGGTGGCTGGCCTTCCGGCAGGAAGGCGGGGAGAAGTTCAAGGCGCCGGTCAGCTTGTTCGGGCCGATCTCGGCAGTGATCGCCGGCGCGCTTGTGCGGCCCTGCACGGAGGCGACGTCCGCATTGATCCGGATCGGCTGGCCGTCGAGCGAACCTATGGCGGTCAGCTTGCCTTTGGGGAGTTCGGATCGGCGGTGCCCTCGAGAGTGAAGCTCATGTCCTTGAGCTTGCGGCCGACCAATCGCGCGTCTGCGGAATTGACGATCGCCTTGACGCCGATGGCGGCCAGCGGACCCTTGGCGGAAATGTCGAAACCGGCAGCGCCCTCGGCTTCAGGCAACCAGCGCTTCAGGTCCGGCACGCGGCCGGCGAGGCGGCCGGTGACGTTCTGGTTTTCGAAAAGCATGTTGCCATGCGCCTCGATCGCGTTGGAACGCATGACGAAGTTTTCGAGGCTCACGCGGCCGCCGCTTACCATGTTGACATAGCCTTCCGCCGAAAGCTTGCCTTCGAATTTCGAAACCAGCGCGGGCGGCAGAATGGCCGGGTTGGCGAAAATCCGGAAATTACCGGTCACCGCCTGTTTCGACATGTCATAGGCGCCGGAAAGCGTGCCGTTGACATTGCCGCTGTCGAAGGTTGCCGCATCGAGGCCGATCGCCGGCGGCGCCAGCCTCAGCGGCGCATCCAGCGTCACCGGCCCGCGAATGACCCGGTCGAGGTCGTCATTGGTGAAATTTGTGCGGGCGACCGTAAAGCGGCTGCGTATGCTGCCCGAACGGCTGATGAGATTGAGGTCTTCGCTTTCCGCCTGCAGGCGGATCTGGCCGAAGCGCCCCTGCGGCAGGTCGGCGGCGTTCAAGGCGGCGGTGGCATTGAAGCGGGCGGATGTGGCTGCACCCGTCAGCGTGAAGTTGATGCTTTCGAAGGAGAAGCGGCTCTCCTGGCCGTTGATCGGCCAGATGAAATCGACCGGGCCCTTCACGCCGTTGAGGCTGGCCGTCAGGCTGTTGTCGCCCGTCTGATCCCATGCACCCTTGGCGGCGATCTTCACGGCGCCGGAGGTGAGCTCGCCGCGTTCGATATCCACCCGGCCGGACGGCGCATAGACGGCGGCGATGTTGATGTCGGTCGTGCCGCCGAACAGTGGGCGGAAGGCGGGCGGAAGAAGCGTCGAGAGCTGGCCGCCGCCGGTTATCTCCACCCGGTGCCTGCCGTTTTCGACCTGCACATGCTTGCCGCCGACGGAAATGACGGGAGTGCCGCCGACACTGCCCTGCAGCTTGCCGGCCCAGTCGGAAAGCGGGCCTTCGCCGCCGAGCGCCAGTTCCACCGCCGGTGCGCCGGGAAGCCGCAAAAGCCGGGCGAGCAGGCCGCCCTGCGGCTCGGAGACGGATGCCTTGAGGGTGAGGCGGTTCTGGGACGGTGCATAGACAACGTCGGCGAATGCCTTGGCGTCCGGCTCGTCCTTGCGGGTTGCCTGCAGATCGATCGAAATGTCGGGACCGGTGGCGTTGACCGAACCCT
Source organism: Neorhizobium sp. EC2-8 (assembly GCA_045291535.1). GTDB lineage: Bacteria > Pseudomonadota > Alphaproteobacteria > Rhizobiales > Rhizobiaceae > Neorhizobium. Next base: position 3,633,096 of record CP147996.1, read on the forward strand.
TGACCGACAGGGAGAAGTCGCGTCCCGAAAGCGCCTGCGCGAGATTGATATCGGGCAGGTCGATCTGTGCGACACGAATGCCGAGCGGCAGGGGCGATCCGGAAGAATTCGTCGTCGTCGCCTGATTGGCCGCCGGGGTTTTCGGCGGACGCGGCGCGCGGATGAAGTTGACGGTATCGGCTGAGATATGCTCGGCGCGGAAGACGCCGGTCACCAGCGACGTCGGAGACCAGTCGATCTTGATGCCGCCGACCTGGGCATAGGGGCCCATGTCGTCGGAAAGCGTAAGGGCGTCGATACGCAGGTCGCCGGTCAGAAGGCCTTCCGGCCGGGTGAAGGAGATGCCGCGGTCAGGCGTGGAGACGATGGCCGAAATGCGGTCCGCCGCGACGCGTCCGCCCACCGGGGTAAGGGCCACGAAGAGGACGACGCCCAACGCCATGACGAACAGGATCGCGACCACGCCAAGCGCGGTCTTCAAAATCCATTTCAACAGGCGAACCATCAGCATCATGCCTTGAACGTTACCCTTTTACTGCCTTTCAGAATGCCTGTCCTATGCCCGCATAGATACCGTACTGGCTCCCGCCGTCATAGCGCTGCAACGGAATTGCAACGTCCAATCGGAGCGGTCCGAAAGGTGTGGCATATCTCACGCCGATCCCCGCGCCAGCACGTATATCAGAAAAATCAGGCACGATTCCGGTCGATACCGTACCGACATCGACAAAAGGTACAATGCCTATGTTTTCTGACACTTTTACCCTCACTTCGAAAGATCCCAGAGTATAAGATCGTCCACCTGTGGCTTCGTCGGCACTGTTGTAAGGCGAAATTTCCCGGAACGCGTATCCGCGCACCGATCCGCCGCCGCCGGCGAAGAATCTGCGCGTCGCCGGAATTCTTTCAAGGTCGCTCCCGCCCACCAGCGTTCCCGCTGCAAGCCGTGCCGCCAGCACGACCTTGTCTTCCTGTCCAAGGCCGAGATAGCCCGAGATGGAGCCCTCGAACGACGAGAAGATCGTGCCGTCCATCAGTTCGTAGCTCGGCTTGGCGGAGAGCGTTGCGTAATATCCCTTGGTCGGATCGAGCTTGTTGTCTCGTGCGTCGCGCTCGAAGCTGACCGGCAGGCTGAGAGTGAGGTACTGGTTGTTGCCGAAGGCGTCGTCGGCGTCGATATAGGCGATCTCGCCGCCGCCCTTGAGCTTGTCGGTCTCGTTCAGGCTCGTAGGAAATGCCGGCCGAGTAGATGATGGTCTGCGCCTCGTAGACGTCAGGCGTTTCGCTCTTGGCTTCCAGGCGGGATTCAAAGGTCGCTTCCGGTACGAAGGCGCCGGGCTTGGTAAAGATGATGCCGGCGGAATAATCGAAGGTGGTGACGTCGGTGGTTGCGCCGATGCCCGACACCTTGCCCTCGATGCGCAGCGATTCCGCTTCCCCGAAGAGATTGCGGTGGCCCCAGTAGCCTTCGAGGCCGGCGCCGTCGATCGAGGAATATTCGGCGCCGAAGCCGAAATAGCGATGCTTGCCTTCCGATACCTCGATCGTCAGCGGCAACGAACCATCCGGCGCCAGCTTATCCGCTTCGTGGATCGTCACGCTCGAAAAGACGCCGAGTTCGCGCAGGCGGTCGTTCGCCTTCTTCAACTGCACAGGCGAATATTGTCCGTGCTTGTCGAGCCGCGAGTAACGACTGATGAAATCGGCATTGACGGTGCGCGATCCTTTTACGGAGACGGTGCCGAACGGCGCGACCGGACCGCCGACGGCGCCGAGCACGACGTCGATCGTGTTGGTCCGATGATCGGCCGTCACCTGCCGCCGGGTCAGCCTTGCGAGCGGACGGCCTTCGGCCTTCAAATCGACGAGAAGCTGCTCGCCTGCCTTGAGGATCAGGCGCGAACCCGCCTCGCCGCCAGGAACGAGATCGTATTTTTCCGGATCATGGCCGGCGGCGTCGCCATCGAAGCGAACCGAACCGAGCTTGAAGACCGGGCCGGGATCGATGCGGACAGTGACCGGCACGGGCGCCGAGTGATTGAAGGTGGGGTTTGGCGGTAGGCGGTCGATATCGGTGCCGGCGACCGAGATATGCACTGTGCCGCCGTAACGGGCCTCTTCGTAGAGCACGGCGATCAGCCGGTCGCGGTCTTCGCGCGCTTTGATGATCACGCCGAGATCGCCGGAGACCGGCTGTTTTTCGTCGGTAATCAGGAGGCGGCCGATTCGAGGCGCTTCTTGAGGTCCTTGTCGGCGCTGCCGGCTTCGAGCGTCGCGTCGTAACGGACAGGATCAATGACTTCGACCGTGTCGTCATCCCCGCCGAAGAGAGTAATGCCGAAGAGTTTGAATGCGTAGGCCTTGCCCGAAAGCGGTGGGGAAACGAGAAGTGCAGCGGCGAGCATCGCGGCGGTGCCTGCTCCCCTCAGCTTCCGTTTTTCTGTCCGCCCAGTGTTTTCGTTCCGCATACGCAAACTGCTGTGGATCCCCGGCTGGAAGCCCTCATAGCATCCGACGAAGCGAACTATCTAACTGCAAAAGACGAAGGCGGGTACCCCTTCGCAATGATTTCATGCAAGAAAAAGCCCCGGAGCGTGCTCCGAGGCTGCATTTTTGGCCGCAATCCACGCGTCTATCAGTAACGGCGCGGGCAGCTGTCGATATAGCGGCGGCCATAGCGGTCGCGGTAGTAGCACTGTCCCGGCTGTTCGGCGACCGAGCCGATCACGGCACCGGAAACGCCACCGATCGCAGCGCCTACGGCCGCACCGCGGACATTGCCCGTTGCCAGGCCACCGATCACGGCGCCGGATGCAGCGCCGATGCCGGCACCCTGTTCAGTTGCCGTGCAACTCGCGAGTGAAGCGCCGACGATCAAAAGCACCAAGGCCTTCTTCATGGAATCCTCCTGTTTGTTTTTCGTTTTGCCCGGCTGTCCTGCAGGCGCCAGATGTCTCCGCCGGCCAATTCTGCAATAGCCATCAAGGGGAACAATAGGTCGCTATGTGAAAGAGTCCATATGAGCTCAATATTTTAGGCCAGGATTTTTGTTTTTGTTTTGGGGCGGTTACCTCACGTTCGATGAAATCTCGGCGTGATCGGCTGCCCGGTCGCGGGCCAAAATAATGGCATTTCCGTAGAAAGTAGCGGTTGATCCGCTCCGTAAAAAAGCAAATGATGGCCGTGTGTCCGGGAGGGACGCGAGGAGGACAATATGACGAAAGTGACGCTGACCGTGAACGGCCGCTCCGTTAGCGGCGAGTGCGAGGACCGCACCCTGCTCGTGCATTTTATCCGCGAAAAACTTGGCCTGACCGGAACGCATGTGGGCTGCGATACCACCCAGTGCGGCGCCTGCGTTGTCCATATGGACGGCCATTCGGTGAAGAGCTGTTCGATCCTGGCGGTGCAGGCTTCCGGCTCGACGATCACGACGATCGAAGGCCTGGCCGGCCAGGGCGAGCTGCATCCGGTTCAGGCGGCCTTCAAGGAGCATCATGGCCTGCAATGCGGCTTCTGCACGCCGGGCATGGTGATGACGGCCGTCGATCTGATCAACCGCGAAGGCGGAAAGCTGACCGAGGAGACGGTTCGCGCCGGGCTTGAGGGCAATATCTGTCGTTGCACCGGTTACCACAACATCGTCAAAGCCATCCTCGCTGCCGATGCCGAAATGGCCGGCGGGCGGCAGGCGGCTGAGTGAGTAGTCAATAGCGGCTAGTGATTGGTGGTTCGAGCGGAGCTTTGTATATCACTCCCGAACCACTCACTACCGACTATTCCCACTCCCTAACCATCACTAATCACCATCTCGGGAGGAGATGAAAATGGGTGTTGAAGGAATCGGTGCACGCGTTACCCGCAAGGAAGACAAGCGTTTTCTGTCCGGCAAGGGCCGCTACACGGACGACATGACCGTCCCCGGCATGAAATATGCCTATTTCGTCCGCAGTCCTTATGGACATGCGAAGATCAGGAACATCGATGCGACCGCGGCGAAAGCCATGCCTGGTGTCATCGATGTGCTGGATGGCAAGCAGCTGCAGGCAGACGGCATCGGCAATCTCATCTGCGGCTGGATGATCCATTCGAAGGACGGAACGCCGATGAAGATGGGCGCCTGGCGTCCGCTCGCCGTCGATACCGTGCGTTACGTGGGCGATGCGATCGCGATCGTGGTTGCCGACTCGTCCGCCGAGGCCCGCGATGCTGCGGAAGCCGTGGTCATCGACTACGAGCAGCTGCCTGCCGTGACCGAGGCGGTCGCAGCCCTTGCCTCCGGCGCGCCCCAGATCCATCCGGAAGCACCCGGCAACTTGATTTTCGACTGGCAGATCGGCGAGCCGGATGCGGTCGACAAGGCGATCGCATCGGCCGCTCACGTCACAGAGATCGAGATCCTCAACAACCGCCTGTCGCCGAACCCGATGGAGCCGCGCGCCACGCTCGGCATCTACGACACGGCGGAAGACCACTATACCTGCTACACGACCAGCCAGAACCCGCATGTGGCACGTCTGGTGATGAGTGCCTTCTATAATGTCGCGCCGGAAAACAAGCTGCGCGTCATTGCGCCGGATGTCGGCGGCGGTTTCGGATCGAAGATCTATATCTACCCGGAAGAGATCATCTGTCTCTGGGCGTCGAAAAAGACCGGCGTGCCGGTGAAATGGACCTCCGACCGCACCGAGGCGTTCCTGACCGACGCGCATGGCCGCGACCACGTCTCGAAGGTGAAGATGGCGTTTGATGCCAACAACCGGATCACGGCGCTGAAGGTCGATACGATCGCCAATCTCGGTGCCTATATGTCGCTATTCTCCTCGGCGGTGCCGACCTATCTCTATGCGACGCTGCTGTCCGGCCAGTATGACATCCCGGCGATCCATGCCAATGTCCGCACCGTCTATACCAATACCGTGCCGGTCGATGCTTATCGCGGCGCCGGCCGCCCGGAAGCAACCTATCTGCTGGAACGGACGATGGAGACGGCGGCCCGGGAACTCGGCATCTCGCCGGCGGAGCTGCGTAAGACGAACTTCATCCGCTCCTTCCCTCACCAGACGCCTGTCATCATGAACTATGACGCCGGCGACTATGAAGCCTCACTGAATGCCGCGATGCAAGCCGCCGACTGGGCAGGTTTTGCCGCCCGACGCTCGCAATCCGAAGCCCGTGGCAAGAAGCGGGGCATTGGGATGAGCTGCTATATCGAGGCCTGCGGCATCGCGCCGTCGGCGGCGGTCGGTTCGCTCGGCGCCGGTGTTGGCCTGTGGGAATCAGCGGAAGTGCGGGTCAATGCGGTCGGCACGATCGAGGTGCTGACCGGCTCACACAGCCATGGCCAGGGCCACGAAACGACCTTCGCGCAGCTGGTCGCCGGGCGTCTCGGCGTGCCGATCGAGAGCATCAGCATCGTTCATGGCGATACCGACAAGGTGCAGATGGGCATGGGCACCTACGGCTCACGCTCCGGTGCCGTCGGCATGTCGGCGATCGTCAAGGCGCTCGACAAGGTCGAGGCCAAGGCGAAGAAGATCGCCGCGCATCTGATGGAGGCCTCCGAAGAGGATATCGTCATCGAGAACGGTGAACTGAAGGTCGCCGGCACCGACAAGGCAGTGCCGTGGTTCCAGGTGGCGCTCGCCTCCTATACCGCCCACAACCTGCCGTCCGGCATGGAGCCGGGCCTCAAGGAAACAGCTTTCTACGATCCCTCCAACTTCACCTTCCCGGCCGGCTGCTACATTGCCGAGGTCGAGATTGATCCCGACACGGGCGAAACGGATATCGTCCAGTTCGTCGCGGCCGACGATTTCGGTAACATCATCAACCCGATGATCGTCGAGGGCCAGGTGCATGGCGGTATTGCCCAGGGCATCGGCCAGGCTCTGCTCGAGAACGTGCAGTATGACGCGAACGGCCAGCTGCTGACGGCAAGCTACATGGATTATGCCATGCCGCGCGCCGACGACCTGCCGTCATTCACGCTGTCGCACCAGAATACGCCTTGCCCGAGCAATCCGCTCGGCATCAAGGGCTGCGGCGAGGCGGGCGCGATCGGCTCGCCACCGGCGCTGATCAACGCCATCACCGATGCGATCGGCCACAACAAGCTCACCATGCCTGCGACCCCGATGAAGGTCTGGCAGGCATTGCACGCGGCTCACTGAGGAGAACGGATATGTACGCTACCAGTTACCATCGTGCATCCTCGGTGGAAGATGCCGTCAAGCTGAAGTCCGCCAATGAGGAGGGCAAATACCTTTCCGGCGGCATGACGCTGATTTCGACCATGAAGCAGCGGCTCGCCGCACCAAGCGACCTTATCGACCTTCGCCATATTCCGACGCTGCGCGGGATTTCGATCGACGGCCGCAAGGTGACGATCGGCGCGGCCACGCCGCATGCGGACGTGGCCGCTTCGCGGGAGCTCGCCGCGATCTGTCCGGCGATCTGCAAGCTTGCCGGCCATATCGGCGATCCGCATGTGCGCCACATGGGCACGATCGGCGGTTCGATTGCCAACAACGACCCGGCGGCGGATTATCCGGCGGGTCTGCTCGGGCTTGGCGCGACCGTCGTTACCGATCGGCGTTCGATATCGGCCGACGACTTCTTCACCGGTCTTTTCGAGACCGCGCTGGAGGAGGGCGAGATGGTGACGTCGGTTACCTTCGAGGCGCCGGAAAAGGCGGGTTACGCCAAGTTCAATAATCCGGCTTCGCGTTTTGCGATGACCGGCGTGTTCGTGGCCAGGACCGCCGGCGGCGTCCGCGTCGCGGTGACGGGCGCCGGCTCATCCGGCGTCTTTCGTCATCCCGGCTTCGAACAGGCGCTCGCCTCCAACTGGTCGGCGGACGCGTTGGGCAATGTTGCGGTCGATGCCTCCAAACTGATGGCGGATCTGCACGCGAACGCGGAATATCGCGCCAATCTCGTGAAAGTCATGGCGAAAAGGGCGGTGGCGTCCGCCGGCTGAGGCGAATCGAGAGCAACGGTGAAAGCTTGGAAGAGCGGGAACACCGCTCTTCTTTTGCTGCTTGACGTGGATCAATTCTCGTATTTACGGAATCGCTTACTTTTTTATTGGAATAATTCAAAAAAGGCGGGCCTTTTGCCGCAGGTTGGTTCTATTCGCGCGATCCGGGGTTGACGAAAAGCGCGGCTGAAACCAAAACCGAGGCAGGTTCTGGAGTGTGAGCATGGACTTCGAGGCATTTTTCAAGAGCGAACTGGACGGACTTCATGGGGAAGGCCGCTACCGTGTGTTCGCCGATCTGGAGAGGCACCGCGGCAATTTTCCCGCGCCACGCGCCATACTCCCGATGGCCCGAAGGAAGTGACCGTCTGGTGTTCGAACGATTATCTCGGCATGGGCCAGCACCCCGCCGTGATCGAGGCGATGAAGGAAGCCATCGATCACTGTGGCGCGGGTGCGGGAGGCACCCGGAATATCTCTGGCACCACACACTACCACGTCATGCTGGAGCAGGAACTTGCCGATCTGCATGGCAAGGAAGCCGGCCTGATCTTCAATTCCGGCTATATGTCGAACTGGGCGACGCTCGGCACGCTCGGCCAGAAGATCCCCGGCCTGATCATCTTCTCCGATGCGCTGAATCACGCCTCGATGATTGAAGGCATTCGTTATGCCAAGTGCGAACGGGTGATCTGGAAGCACAACGATCTCAACGACCTCGAAGCGAAGCTCGCTGCCGCCGATCCGAACGCGCCGAAGCTGATCGCCTTCGAAAGCGTCTATTCGATGGACGGCGATATCTCGCCGATCAAGGAAATCTGCGACCTCGCCGATAAATACGGCGCGATGACCTATCTCGATGAAGTGCACGCGGTCGGCATGTATGGCCCGCGCGGCGGCGGCATTGCCGAACGCGAAGGCCTGATGGACCGCCTGACGGTCATCGAAGGCACGCTCGGCAAGGCTTTTGGCGTGATGGGCGGTTATATCGCCGCCTCCACCGCGCTCTGCGATTTCATCCGCTCCTTCGCCTCGGGCTTCATCTTCACGACGGCGCTGCCGCCGACGCTGGCAGCCGGGGCGATCGCCTCGATCCGGCATCTGAAGGCAAGCCCGTTCGAGCGCATCCGCCATCAGGACCGCGTCAAGAAGCTGCGCACGATGCTCGACCAGCAGGGCATTCCGCACATGCACAACCCGAGCCATATCGTTCCGGTCATGGTCGGCGATGCGGCCAAGTGCAAGTGGATCTCGGATATCCTGCTCGACACCTGCAATGTCTATGTGCAGCCGATCAACTATCCGACCGTGCCGCGCAAGACCGAACGCCTGCGGATCACCCCGACGCCGCTGCACAGCGATGCGGACATCGAGCACCTGGTCGGCTCGCTGCACCAGCTCTGGTCGCGCTGCGCGCTGGCTCGCCACGTCGCTTAGTCGTGTTGGCATCCTTTGTTCGATAAGGTTCCGCTCTCAGTTATGGCGCGCGGAGACAGTAATATCATCATATCCGTGAGCTATCTTGAGATAGTCTTGCTTTATGGCTCGTCTGAGGTCGCTACTTGACGATCGCAAGTCATCGAACATGGTTGCCGCCTGAAATAGAAACAAAATCAGCGCGACGTTGGTGACCCAAAAATGGTTGGCCAAGGAGTATCGCAGCATTTTCACGAGGTGTTTGCGGAGAAGCTTGTCCACCAGTAGTGTCACCGCCACGCCGAGAAATGCTCCGCCGACAACGTCGGTCGTATAGTGAAATCCTGCATACATTCGCGGAAAACCCACGATCGCGATAGACCAGATGAAAAACAGCAGTCCGAGGCGCCGAGAATGCAGGAAGATAGCTGTTGCCATGGCCATGGCTAACGCCATGGTATCGCTGGGAAACGAGCTCCAGTCCTTTAAGATTTCATCTCCTATGCCGAAGGGGGAACGAAATGGGGAATATTGGCGTGAAGTGGCCTCGGGCGCGCCGGGAGAAAATCCTGCAACAGCCGGCTGGATGCCATCGTTAGAATAGCCCCGATTATCAGATTGCATATAAATGCATTTTTCCGATCATCTTTGGTGCAAAAGAAAACATAAATTGCGAAGATGACGTATGGGGACATCTTGAATGTTGGTCTGGTCAGAATCTTTACCAGAACAACATCCGCTATCTCACTGTGATGGGATAGCTTTTGAAGCGCATCAACAACAGGAAGATCTATCCAATGGCTTAGGAACTGGTACACGATACAAAACCTCCATCCGCATGGAAATAATGCCACGTCCGAACGGTTTTTGAAGGATGTACTTTATCGGTAGGGCTGAGCTTTAATAAGCAATGTCTTACCCCGGCCAATTTAAGCAATTTGAGCGCCGGCGCAGGACTTTGACGGATGAGAGGCTGTGACGGACGGTTAAGCCGCCATCTCCTTCTGCGCGACGATCTCCCCGGCTCGCCGCCTTGCCTCGGCATCGGCAGCAAACATCTCGTCCATTGTCGCCGCCGCGGCAACCCCGATCATGTCGTCCATAACCCGTTCTGCGACATCGGCCATTTCCAGAAAACCGATGCGGCCGGCGCAGAAGGCATGGAAGGAGATCTCCTCGGCCGCGTTCATCACCGCGCCCTGCAGGCCGCCGCGCTCCAGCGCCGTGCGGGCGAGGCGAAGCGCCGGGAAGCGCACCTCGTCCGGTGCCTCGAAATCGAGCCGGGCGAGCTTGGCGAAATCCAGCCGTTCCACATCGAGCTTCGAGCGGTTCGGGTAGGTGAGCGCGTAACCGATCGCGGTGCGCATGTCCGGGCAGCCGAGCGGGCCAGCACCGAGCCGTCGGCATAACCGACCATGGAATGGATGACCGACTGCGGATGGACGATCACCTCGATCTGGTCTGGCCGCAGGTCGAAGAGATGTTTTGCCTCGATCATCTCCAGCGCCTTGTTGAACATCGAGGCGCTGCCGATCGAGATTTTCAAGCCCATCGACCAGTTGGGGTGGGCACGAGCGATTTCGGCCGTGACGCCTGCCATCTGATCGCGGGTCCAGGTGCGGAAGGGGCCGCCGGAGGCTGTCAGCACGATGCGTTCGACGGCGTGGTGCTGGTCGTCTTCGAGAGACTGGAAGATGGCGCTGTGTTCGCTGTCGACCGGGATCAGCCGTCCGCCCCCTCGGTTACCGCCTTGACGAAGAGTTCGCCGGCGGAGACCAGGCATTCCTTGTTGGCGAGTGCGATATCGGCGCCGCGTTCGGCTGCGGCAAGCGTCGGGGCAAGGCCGGCGGTGCCGACGATTGCAGCCATTACCCAGTCGGATGGGCGCGCGCCCGCCTCGATCAGCGCCTCGCGGCCGGCGGCGACCTCTATGCCGGTGCCAGTGAGCGCGTCCTTCAGCGCCGCATACTGGCGGTCGTCGGCGGTAACCGCGAGCTTGGCGTCGCAAGCCTTGGCCTGGTCGGCCAAAAGCGTAATATTGCTGTTGCCGGTGATTGCCACGACCTCGAAGGCTTCGCGGCCGCCGAGTTGGTTCACCACATCCAACGTATTGACGCCGATCGAGCCGGTGGAACCGAGGATGCTGATGCGGCGCTTGCCGATGTCGGCCATGCTGTCTTCCATTTCCTAAAGCTGCCGTTGGTCTACAAGTGAAAGCCCCGGCTCACAAGAGCAGGCTTAAATTCGGCAGGCTGCGACCAAGTGCAGCTTGCACGACGGACGATCTTTCGGCGAAGTGGGATGATGAACAGGCTGCAGGAAATCCAGACGACATGCGTGATCGCCGGCGCCGGTCCGGCCGGGCTGATGCTCGGCCTCCTGCTGGCGCGGTCCGGCATCGATGTCGTGGTCGTCGAGAAGCACAGCGATTTCCTGCGGGATTTTCGCGGCGACACGATCCATCCCTCGACGCTGGAGGTGATGCACGAACTCGGCCTGATAGACGAGTTTTTGACGCTGCCGCATACGCGGGCGCCAAAACTCTCCGCCGAGATGGGCGGGAAGACGATCACGATCGCGGATTTTTCGCGGCTGCCGGTCAGGAACCGCTTCATCGCCTTCATGCCGCAATGGGATTTTCTGCGTTTTCTCGCGGAGAAGGCACAAGCCTACCCCAACTTCCGGCTGATCATGCAGGCGCGGGTGGCGGACGTGCTGGAGGATCAGGGAGCGATCTCCGGCCTCATCCTGGAGACGCCCGAAGGAAAGCTCACCATACGTTCGACGCTTGTCGTCGGTGCCGATGGGCGCAATTCGGTCGTCCGGGAGAAGGCCGGTCTCGATGTGGAGAGTTTCGGCATTCCGAGCGAGGTTGTCTGGATGAAGCTGTCGAAGCAGAAGGGCGATCCGAACGAGGTGATGGGCCATGCCGGCCCGCGCCAGGGTTTCGTGCTGATCGACCGTGGCGATTATTGGCAATGCGGTTATGTGATCCGCCGCACCACGTTTTCGGAAATCCGCGACAAGGGCATAGAGGCCTTTAGGCGGATGGTCATCGACGTCTCGCCGTTGCCAGCCGAGCGGATGCAGGAAATCCGCAGCTTCGAGGATACGAACCTGCTGACGGTGCGCATCGACCGGCTGAAACAATGGTGGCGGACGGGGCTGATCTGCATCGGGGATGCGGCGCATGCGATGTCGCCGATCGGCGGTGTCGGCGTCAATCTGGCGATCCAGGATGCGGTGGCGGCCTCTAACATCCTGGCCGCGCCGCTCCGCGAAAAACGTCTCGCCGATGCCGATCTCGCCGCCGTCGAAAAGCGGCGCGGTTTCCCAACCAGGGCGACGCAGAAGCTGCAACTGATGATGAGGAGTAGCCGGCGAACGGATCAGGCGGACGATCGGAAAAGCAAGGGTCCACCGGCCTTCATCCGGGGCATCGCCCGCTTTCCGCTGCTCGCCCATCTCGCCGGCCGGCTGATCGGCCTCGGCTTCCGCATGGAGCATGTGCGGGTGAAACAAGGCAACCTTTAAGGTCTTTGCGTCGTTGATCGGCAAAACAACCGAGGTCTTGCCATGCTCATGCTTGGAAGAATGCTCACGATGGCGATGGCGCTGCTGGGCGGGATCTTCTTCTCGCAGGCGCCGGAATTCGCGCAGCAATATCGCCAGCGGATCGGAGGAGCGATCGACGAGTTGAAGATCCTGATCTTCGAATTCGACGCCCAGGCCAACCACAACGGCCTTGATCGTCAGGAGGCGCTCAACATCTATTCCGCCTCGCCGCAGGCCTTCCTGCGCAACCAGGGCGAAGCCATGCGGCGAACCTTTTCCCGTTATGAAATGCTTGCCGAGCAGCAGAAGGACCTCACGCTGGCGCCGCCCTTCACCAAGCCTTTCGTGGTGATGCGCAACCCCGATTCGACGACGTTTGCGAATGCCTGGCGCGATTTCGTGCCGGGCGTGCCGGCGGATTTCGCAGGCCTCGCCTGGGCGGCGGGCGGGCTTTTCTGTGGCTGGCTGATCGCAGCGCTTCTGGGCGCTGCCCGTCGCGGCATCTTCCACACCGTAAGGCGACCGAAACGGACGGACCAGACGCCGACGATTGCCCGGTAAGGGAGGTGGTGATCCCAGATGGATTCGAACCATCGGCCTCAGGATTAGGAATCCTGCGCTCTATCCTGCTGAGCTATGGGACCACATGAGGCATTCCATACAAAAGGCGGGGCGTTTAGCCAAGCCTTTTCCTTGTCCTCATTCCGTCAGTCGCTGTTCCGCCAGCCGAACCCAGTAGGATATGCCGTAGGAAATCGCCTCGTCGTTGAAATCGTAGTGGGGGTTATGGAGGGCTGCCGTATCGCCGTTGCCGATGAAGATGAAGGCGCCGGGGCGGCGTTTCAGCATGAAGGCGAAATCCTCGCCGGCCATGGTCGGATCGACATTGGTATCGACGTTGGCGCCGCCGACCACTTCCGTCGCGACGCCGATCGCGTGGTCGGTTTCGAGGTCATGGTTGAAGGTGACGGGGCACTGGCGATAATAATCGATCTCGGACGTGGCGCCATGGGCGCTGACCATGCCCTCGACGATCTGTCGGATGCGGTTTTCGGCAAGGTCGCGGCTTTCTTCGCTGAGTGTCCGGACCGTGCCCCAGAGCGTCGCCTGGTCGGGGATGATGTTATAGGCCGTGCCGGCGTCGAAGCGGGTCACCGAGATGACGACTGAGTGGACCGGGTCGGCATTGCGCGCGGCGATCGCCTGCAGGCTTCCGACCAGCTGCGAGCCGATGAAGATCGGGTCGATGGTCTTGTGCGGCTGGGCCGCGTGGCCGCCGCGCCCGTTGATGGTGATGGTGAAGCGGTCGGGCGCCGCCATGATGCCGCCCTTGCGGATGGCGAACTGGCCAAGCGGAATGCCCGGCATGTTGTGCATGCCGTAGACTTCGTCGATGCCGAAACGCTCCATCATGCCGTCATCGACCATCGCCAGCGCGCCGGCGCCGCCCTCTTCGGCTGGCTGGAAGATCAACGCGACGGTGCCGTTGAAATTGCGGGTCTCCGCGAGGTATTTCGCCGCGCCGAGAAGCATCGACGTGTGGCCGTCATGGCCGCAGGCGTGCATCTTGCCGGGTGTCTTCGAAGCCCAGGGCTTGCCGGTGATTTCGGTGAGCGGCAGGGCGTCCATATCGGCGCGAAGGCCGATCGTGCGGCCCCCGGGGCCTTGCCGCGGATGATGCCGACGACGCCGGTGCGGCCGATGCCGGGCACGACTTCATCGACGCCGAATTCCTTCAGTTTCTGCTCCACGAAGGAGGCGGTGTTCTCGACCTCGTAAAGAATCTCGGGATTTTCATGAAGATATCGTCGCCACTCGCTGACTTCGCCCTGAAGTTCGGCGGCCCGGTTCAAAATCGGCATACTGTTCCCTGTCGTTGGCTGGTCACGCGGTTATGACAAGTCCTCCCGGTCGGAGTGTGCCTGTCATGATTGACGTAATCAATCTTCTTTGCCATTGGTTGGCCACAGAGGTCGCATATGCGCCACACTCGTTAAGCCGTCCGAACGAGGAACTACATTGCAGACTTTCCGCATCCGATCCGCCTCCGCCACCCGGCTGATCTGCGCCCTCTCGGCGCTTGCCGTTGTCGCTTCCGCCGGAAACGCCTTAGCCAATCCGAAGATCGTCGTCGATGCAAGGACCGGCAAAGTGATCGCCCATGAGGATGCCTTCCTCAAATGGTATCCGGCGTCGCTCACCAAGCTGATGACGGCGTATGTGACCTTCAAGGCATTGAAGACCGGCAGGCTCTCGCTCGACACACCTGTGGTGATGAGCAAGAGTGCGGCCGACCAGCCGGCGAGCAAGATGTATTTCACGCCCGGCACGACGATGACGATGGACAACGCGCTGAAGATGATGCTCGTCAAGTCGGCCAACGACATGGCGGTTGCAGTGGCCGAGGCCGTTGGCGGCACGCAGGAACAATTCGTGGCGATGATGAATGCCCAGGCCAAGGCGCTCGGCATGAATTCGACCCAATACATCAATCCGCACGGCCTGCCGGGCAAGGGGCAGTTCTCGACAGCCCGCGACCTTGCTCTTCTGACGCTCAGGCTCAAGCAGGATTTCCCGGAATACCAGAGCTATTTCTCGCTGGAAGGCATCGATACCGGCTCCAAGCAATATCCCAATTTCAACACGCTGATAGGCCGTTTCGACGGTGCCGACGGCATGAAGACCGGCTTCATCTGCGCCTCCGGGTTCAACCAGATCGGCTCCGCAACGCGTGACGGCCGTACTGTGATTTCAGTGGTGCTCGGCTCGGACAGCCTTGCCGGCCGCGCCGACGACACCGCCAACCTGCTGCAGCAGGGGCTGAGTTCGACGGTCTCCCAGGGGCGGCGCTCTCGGCGCTCGCACCCTATGGCGATACGGCGGAGATCAACGACGTCAGCGCTGAAATCTGCAATCCGAAGGCTGCCAAGGTGCGCAGCGAAACGCGTGACGATGCGGGCCGCACCATCCAGCATTCGCCCTATATCCATGAAATGGCCCAGCCGCCGGTCTATACGCCGATCGCCCTGCTTTCCGGTGGCGAGGCTCCGCCGCCACCGCCCAAGGCGGCCAAGAAGGCAGCGGTTGCCGCCAACGTGCCGATCCCGCAGCCGCGCCCGACATTCTGAACGGGAATAGATGATGTCTTCTGCCCAGAGCCGGATTCCGGTCTCCATCCTCACCGGTTTTCTCGGTGCAGGAAAATCGACGCTGCTGAACCGTATCCTCAAGGATCCCGGCACCAGCGATACGGCGGTGATCATCAACGAATTCGGCGAGGTCGGGATCGACAACTTCCTGGTCGAGGCTTCCGGCGATGCTCTGCTGGAGATCGCCAACGGTTGCCTATGCTGCACGGTGCGCGGCGAGCTGGTGGATTCTCTTGCCTCGATCATGGACGGCATCCAGACCGGCCGGCTGCGGCCGATCCGCCGCATCGTCATCGAAACGACCGGCCTTGCCGATCCGGCACCGGTCATGCAGTCGGTGATGGGCAATCCGGTCATCGCCCAGAATTTCGAGCTCGACGGCGTCATCACCGTGGTCGATGCGGTCAATGGCGTCTCGACGCTCGACCGTCACCAGGAGGCAGTGAAGCAGGTGGCGGTGGCCGACCGGCTGATCATCTCCAAGCTGTCGATGGCGGATGCGCCCCAGCTTGCGGCGCTGAAATCGCGGCTCGCAGAACTCAATCCTCGAGCGCCGATCGTCGATGGCGACAGCGAACAGGCCGGCACAGCGGCCATTCTGGTGAACGGCCTCTATGATCCGGCGACCAAGATCGCCGACGTGGACCGCTGGCTGCACGACGAAATGGCGAACGATGCCGGGGGCATCACCACCACGATCATGGTCACGACCACCACGATGATCATCACCATGGCCATAAGCACCACGGACATGGCCATCATGGGCACCACCATCATCATGACGTGACCCGTCACGGCGACGACATCCGCTCCTTCTCGATCATCCACGACAGGCCGATCGATCCGATGGCGATCGAGATGTTCATCGACCTCCTGCGCTCGGCCCATGGCGAAAAGCTGCTGCGGATGAAGGCGATCGTGGCGCTCTCCGATAATCCAGAGCGGCCGCTGGTGCTGCACGGGGTGCAGAGTGTTTTTCACCCGCCGCAGCGCCTGCCGAAATGGCCTGATGGCTCCGACCGCCGCACCCGTATGGTGCTGATCACGCAGGACCTGGAAGAAGCTTTCGTTTCGGATCTTTTCGCGGCGTTTACGGGCCAGCCGCGCATCGACCGGCCGGACCGCGCGGCGCTGGAGGACAATCCGCTGGCCGTGCCCGGCCTTCGGATGTGATTTCTCAAGGATTGCCCCTCACCCTAACCCTCTCGCCGCAAGCGGGGCGAGGGGACGTGGCCCATTCGTAGTTGGTAATCGAGGCGATGTCGGCGCGGCAAATGTCCTTCTCCCCACATGTGGGGAGAAGGTGCCGGCAGGCGGATGAGGGGCGAATCAGCGAGCAGCTATCCCTTACGGATCAGGAAACGATGGCCGGTCTCGGTCTTTTCCGAGCGGAGCAGTTCGTGGCCTTCCTGATTGCAGAAATGCGGAATGTCGATGCCGGCCAGGGGATCGGTGGTCTCGATCACAAGCTCAGTGCCGCTTGGCATGGTTTTCAGCCGGCGGCGCGTCTTCAGCACGGGCAGGGGACACTTCAGGCCTCTCAGATCGTAGAGGCCAATGGTCCCGACGCTCATTCCTGGCTCCAGAACTTCCAGAACGGCTTCTTCTTTTCTTCGGTGATCGGCGGTGCCGCATAGGCGAGCGGATTCTGGGCCGGGATCGGAACCGTCGTGGTCGTGCCCTGAGCCGTGGCGATCGTCGGGATCGTGCCGGTGCTCTGCGCGATATTGCCCTGCGCGGCACTGCCCTGTGCGACGGGGCCGGCTGTCGGCAGGCGGTCCTGCTTCATGCGGTCGGCGGCGGAGCCGGGACGAAACGTGACGGGCGAGGCGGAGGCGAGCACGGTATTGGCCGGCTTGTTCTGGGAGGCCATCCGCTTTTCCATCATCTCCTGGAATTCGGACTGGCTGAGCAGCTTGCCGGCTTCGAGCGAGGTTCCCGTCGGTGCATAGGCGATGTCGCGGCCCTTGCGCTTGCCGGCGACGACCGCCTTGCGCTCGGCTTCGGTCGGCTCGTACCAGACCTTGCCGTCGAATTTCTCCAGCGCCTTCGCGTAGGAGACCTGGTAGGTCTTTTCGTAGGAGGTCAGCGCCGAGACGAGCGCCGGAGGCGTCGACGTGGGCGGGCAGGCACTGGCCGGAGCAAACGTGCCATTGCCGGTAAGCTGCTGGTTGAAAACGTATTTCTTTTCGCAGACATTGACTTCCGGCGGGCGCTTGGTGACTTCGAAATTGTCGTAGCCGACCTTGATCATTTTCCAGAAGTCGAAGTTCTGGCTGTCGCGGTGGCGCGCCATGTTTTCAGCGCTCATCCGGAAGGGGAGAGCCTGGAGTTGCACGGAGGTCTGGCCGCCCTTGAAGGCGTCGCGCGCAAAAGCGTAGATTTCCAGAACCTGTTCGTCGGTCATCGAATAACAGCCGGACGACGAGCAGGCGCCATGGATCATCAGGTTCGATCCGCTGCGCCCGTTTGCGGCGTCATAACGGTTCGGGAACCCGGTGTTGATGGCGAGGTAATATTTCGAATTCGGGTTCAGGTGCGCCGGCGTCAGGCTGTAGAAACCTTCAGGCGCCTGGCGGTCGCCTTCCTTGACCTTGGGACCGAGTTTGCCCGACCAGGCGCAGATGTCGTAGCTCTTGATCACCTCGAAGCGGTTGTCGGCCCTCGCCTTCCAGATCTCCAGCTTGCCCTCTTCCTTGAGGATGCGGATCATGATCGGCGACGTGCGCGGCATATCCTTCTTCTGCATCTCGGCGAGAATGCTGGAAGGCAGCGGCTGTTCGACCTTGTTCTTGACGCTCTTCAGGTCGATGCTCGCGGAATCGAGCGTATCGTTGCAGCCCGTCAGGGCGGTTGCCACCAGGAGAGCGAAAGCGATGTGTTTCAGGCGCATCGGTACGGACCACATAGACTTGGAACGACGAACGAATTCGGTACAGGACTTCGATAATAAAGCGGTAATCTTTACATATTCTTAACCGCTTGCGCCGGCCTGTCCAGCAAAACCGCCGGGCACCCAATGTTATCAGCAATATGGCCAAATTTGGCTGATTGAGCGGCAGAGGGCCGCAGATCAGAGATTACGGCCGATATCGAGGAACTTCTGCCTGCGCGCTGCCCGCACTTCCTCACCCGAAAGGCGGCCGAGATCTTCCAGAGCCGAAGCGATTACCTTGCCTGTCGCGGTGATGACGGCTTCCGGCTCGCGATGCGCGCCGCCGATCGGCTCGGGGATGATGTCGTCGATGATGCCGAGGCCCTTCAGGTCTTCGGCAGTGATCTTCATGTTGGTCGCTGCCTCGCGGGCGCGGGTCGAATCGCGCCAGAGGATCGAGGCCGCACCTTCCGGCGAGATGACCGAATAGATCGAATGTTCGAGCATGTAGACGCGGTTGCCGGTGGCGATCGCGATGGCTCCGCCGGAGCCGCCTTCGCCGATCACGACTGACACCATCGGCACTTTCAGGCCGAGGCACATTTCGGTCGAGCGGGCGATGGCTTCCGCCTGGCCGCGTTCCTCGGCACCGACGCCCGGATAGGCGCCCGCGGTGTCGATGAGGGTGATCACCGGCAGGCCGAAACGATCGGCCATTTCCATGACGCGGATCGCCTTGCGATAACCTTCGGGACGCGCGCTGCCGAAATTGTGCTTGAGACGGGTCTTGGTGTCATGGCCCTTCTCCTGGCCGATGACGGCGACGGGCATGCCGTTGAAACGGGCAAGGCCGGCCTGGATGGCGGCGTCCTCGCCGAAATTGCGGTCGCCGGCAAGCGGCGTGAACTCGGTGAACAGATGGGCGGAGTAATCGAGGAAATGCGGTCGCTGCGGATGGCGCGCGACCTGCGTTTTTTCCCAGGCTCCGAGCTTGGAATAGATTTCCCGCGTGGCTTCCCGGACCCGGGTCTCCAGCCTGCCGATTTCCTCGGACGTATCGATGCTCTCATCTTCCGAGGCGAGCTTTTTCAGCTCGTGAATCTTGCCCTCGAGGTCCGAGATTGGCTTTTCGAAATCGAGATAGGTCTGCATGAGAGCCGGTTTCCGGTTGTTTTATCTCAGGAACACAGAGTTCCCATTTTCTGTTTGGGGCCTCTAATCCCGGTTTTTGGCCTGTTTTGCAAGAGGGTGGTGTGTTTGAACCAGCTCTCGCAGCCGTTCTTCCAATACATGCGTGTAGATTTGTGTGGTTGAAATGTCCGAATGGCCGAGTAATTCCTGCACCACGCGAAGGTCCGCCCCGTTCTGAAGGAGGTGACTTGCGAAGGCATGGCGCATCACATGCGGGGAGATTGCGGCGGCTCTAAGTCCGGCGCGGGCCGCCAATCCCTTGAGGTCGCGGGCAAACACCTGCCTCGGCAGGTAACCTTCCTTGCCGGCCGACGGAAACAGCCACGGACTGTCGCCGGTCTTTGCCAGTACCAGTCGCCGTACCTCGCCATAGGAGGCGACGGCGGCGATTGCCGAGCGGGACAGCGGCACCAGGCGTTCCTTGTTGCCCTTGCCGCGAATGATCAGGAAACGGCCTTCCTGGTCGAGAACCTTGACCGGCAGGGACACCAACTCGCTGACGCGCATGCCGGTCGCATAGAGAAGTTCGAGCAGCGCCAGCATCCTGAGGCGCGCGAGCTGTTCCGGGCCGGGTTCGGCGGCCTCCTGGGCGGCAAGCTCCAGAAGCCGCGTCACCTCATCTTCGCTCATGATCTTCGGCAGCGAGCGGCCCTTTTCGGGGCATCCAGGATCGCGGTCGGATCATCGCCGCGCAGGCCTTCGGCATAGAGGAATTTATAGAACTGCCGCATCGCCGACAGTTTTCGCGCTTGGGAGGAAGCGGCAAAACCCTGGGCGCCAAGATGGGCAAGATAGGCGGAGAGATTGGCGCTTTGCGCCGTCAGGGCGGTGGCGTTGCTGGCGAGGAGGAAGGATTGCAGATCTTCGAGGTCGCGCTCGTAGGAGGACAGCGTGTTGCCGGCGGCTCCCCGTTCGGCGCTCATCATTTCGAGAAAGGCTTCGATATGGGCTCGGGAAAGGTCGGCGATTGTCCGTTCTCCCCTATTGCTGCGGCGTTGTCGGATTCAGCCGCTCCGAAGGAATTCGCACGGTCACGTCGCGCTCGTGCGGGTTTACCAGCATGACCAGAGCCACCATGCTTCCATAAACGATGCCTGCGATTGCCGCCAGCACGAAGAGGAAACGGAAAAGGGTGGGCATTCACGACTCCTGGGGTTGCGCGGCAATATATCGATAAAGGTTTACATATCAGCAAGAACAAACAATCCCCCGCATTCTTTGAGGGTTGCGACGGCTTGACGCTGCCGATGCATTTGTCGATACCGTTTTTTGAAACGGACCTAACAATGACAGAATCCGCAACCTCCGCCGCACCGGCACTCAGCGAAAAGGCGCGCGCCGTTCTCGGCAAGCGTAACCTGATTTTCGTGGGGCTGATGGGAGCCGGCAAATCGGCGATCGGCCGGCTGGTGGCGCAGAGCCTTTCTGTGCCCTTCATCGATACCGATGCGGAAATCGAAAAGGTTTCCCGCATGACCATCAGCGAACTTTTCGCGGCTTATGGGGAAGTGGAGTTCCGGGCGCTGGAAGCCCGCGTCATCGAGCGCCTGCTCCGAGGTGGCCCCCGCGTGGTTTCGACCGGCGGCGGCGCCTTCATCAACGAAAACACCCGCCACCAGATCAAGATCGGCGGCATTTCCGTCTGGCTGAAGGCTGATCTCGACGTTTTGTGGGAACGGGTAAGCAAACGCGAGCACCGGCCGTTGCTGAAGACCGAGAACCCCAGGCAGACGCTCGAAAACCTGATGATCCAGCGTTATCCGATTTATGCCGAGGCCGATCTGACGGTTCAGTCCGAGAATGTCCGCAAGGACGTGATGGTCAACGAGGTGCTTTCCGCGGTGGCCAATTTGGCGAGCGATGGTGAATTGCCCAGCGAAGGTGAACTGCAATGAACATGTCTTCTCGATCCGAGGAACGAGGCGCTGAGCGTCTGGTGCATGTGCCGCTTGGCGAACGGGCCTATGATATCCTGATCGGCCCCGGCCTGATCACGCGTGCGGGCGGTGAGATCACCGCCCGGCTCAAGGCCGCAAGGCGGCGATCGTCACCGACGAGCACGTGGCGCCGCTCTATCTCGAAGCGTTGATGGACAGCCTGCAGACCGATGGGATCGAAGCCGTCTCGCTGACCCTGCCGGCCGGCGAGAAGACCAAGAGCTTCGAACACCTGGCAACGGTCTGCGACATGGTGCTTTCCGCCCGGATCGAGCGCAACGACGCGGTGATCGCGCTCGGCGGCGGCGTGATCGGCGATCTCGCCGGCTTTGCAGCCGGCATCGTGCGGCGCGGCGTGCGTTTCGTGCAGATCCCGACCTCGCTTCTGGCGCAGGTCGATTCGTCGGTCGGCGGCAAGACCGGCGTCAACACCCGCCACGGCAAGAACCTTCTCGGCGTCTTCCACCAGCCGGATCTCGTGCTCGCCGACACTGCGGCGCTCGATTCGCTCTCGGAGCGGGAATTCCGGGCGGGTTATGCGGAAGTGGCCAAATATGGCCTCATCGACCAGCCGGATTTCTTCGCCTGGCTCGAGAAGAACTGGAAAGCCGTATTTGCCGGCGGTCCGGAACGGATCGAGGCGATTGCGGTCAGCTGTCAGGCCAAATCCGACGTCGTCGTCGAGGACGAGCGCGAGACCGGACGCCGGGCGCTTCTCAATCTCGGCCACACGTTCGGCCACGCACTGGAGGCAGCGACCGAATACGACAGCAGCCGCCTCGTGCATGGCGAGGGCGTGGCAATCGGCATGGTTCTCGCGCACCAGTTCTCGGCGCGGCTGAACCTTGCAAGCCCCGATGACGCGGTGCGGGTCACGGCCCATTTGAAGGCCGTCGGCCTGCCGACGTCGATGAGCGATGTTCCCGGAAAACTGCCGCCGACGGAAAAGCTGCTCGATGCAATCGCGCAGGACAAGAAGGTCGTGGGCGGCAAGCTCACCTTCATCCTGACCCACGGCATCGGCCAGTCCTTCGTCGCCAACGACGTGCCGTCGTCCGAGGTCTTGAGCTTCCTGGAGGAAAAGCGGCCGAAATGACGTCCAAAGCGGGCCTCAAGTCGCGTGCCGTCAACGCGGTGATCCGCGGGCTTCTGCGTGCGTGCGGCGTTTCCCTGTCGGAACAGACCTTGGCTCTTTCCAGCCATGACGACCTGCACGAGGCGCTTGATGCGGCCCATCGCGAGGGAAATTTCGACAAGGAGGATCGCGACCGGCTGAGCGGGCTCTTCGAGCTCGAGGAGCCTGGAGGTTTCCGACGTCATGAAGCACCGCACAGTGATGCGGGCGGTGAATGCCGACGATCCGCCGGAAGCGGCGGTCCGCGCCGTGCTCGAAAGCCCCTATACGCGCATGCCTCTCTGGCGTAATTCGACCGAGAACATCATCGGCGTCGTGCATGCCAAGGATCTGCTGAGGGCGCTCGCGGAGCCGAATGTCGAGCCGGAAAACCTCGATATCGTCAAGATCGCCCAGAAACCCTGGTTCGTGCCCGACAGCACCAGCCTCAAGGACCACTCAGCGCCTTCCTGCGACGCAAGGGGCATTTCGCCGTCGTCGTTGACGAATATGGCGAGGTGCAGGGCATCGTCACGCTCGAAGACATCCTGGAGGAGATCGTCGGCGATATCGCCGACGAGCACGATATCGAGATCCAGGGTGTGCGCCAGGAGGCCGACGGTTCGATCGTCGTCGATGGTTCCGTGCCGATCCGGGATCTGAATCGTGCGCTCGACTGGAGCCTGCCGGACGCCGAAGCAACCACGATCGCCGGCCTCGTCATCCACGAATCGAAGCTCATTCCGGAGGAACGGCAGGCTTTCACGTTCTATGGCAAGCGCTTCACGGTCATGAAGCGGGAGAAGAACCGCATTACGAGGCTGAGGATCAGGCCTGCGGAAGATGCTACCTCACCGGCGGAGTAATCACTACCGCGTCCACGGACAGTCGTCCTTGCGTTCGGTCCTAGTTGCCCTTCGGGCGCCGCCCAAGGATCTGGCGGACCCCTTCCCTGGTAAAGGGCTGAACCAATTGCGGCAGGAAGCCTCGCGCGATTTGCCCCTTGATGCCGATATCCGTGGATGAGGGGCGGTCGGGATTGAAATAGGTGCCGAATAACAGGTCGAAGACGACGATATTCTCGCCGTAATTGGTGTTGCCCTCGTGAATTTCCTGCGAGTGGTGCCACCGGTGAAGACGCGGAGTGCTGAACACGAAGTCGAACGGCCCGGTCTTCATATCGACATTGCAATGGGTGAGGATGCCCATGAAAGCAGTCACTGCGGCAAGCCACCAGAAGACCTGCAGCGGCGCGCCGAGGAGATAGAGCGGGATCTGGCTCAGCGTGAGCTTGAACAATGAATCGACCACATGGAAGCGTCCGGTATTGACGACCCAAAGACGGGTTACGCTGTGGTGCAGCGCGTGAAAGCGCCAGAAGAACAGTTTTTCATGGGCGATACGATGCGACCAGTAGAGGCCGAATTCGGCGATCGTCACGGCCAGCACGATCTGAACGATCATCGGCAAGGCTGAGGGCCACAGGTTGAATTGCAGCGTGGCCAGCGGCTGCAACAGGCTGGCGGCGAGCATTGGGAAGATCGCAGCCAGGAGCGCGGCGATCTCCAAAAGCCCCTTGGTGAGGAGCGTATGGGCGATATCGTTTGCCGTTTCGCCGTCCGGCTGGAGCCATCGTCCTTCGTAGGGAAGGTATCGTTCGAGAACGAAAAGAACTGTAATCGCACCTGCATAGACGGCCGAGAACGCCACCATCGGATGGTCGCTGGAGAAAGCGAAATATGAGCCGGCAAGGCCGGAAAAGAACACCAGCGGCCATGAGCAATAGGAAAGGACCTGCTTTACAGGTTCAAATTTCGGCATGGACTTGAGTTCCCCAACAACGACCTGACCTGCAGCCAGCGGATCAACTCCCGTGGGACCGATGTCGCCTCGTCCCCACGTCCGTGCCACGCGTGCCTGTGATAATTTCCTTCCCCGCCGCTTCCGTTGCGGATCGGCTGACCCAGGCGGATAATGAACAAATTAGGCGCAGGAGCAATCGCAATCAGTCGCTTGGCCTGCGAAAATATCAGGTCGTTCCTGGAGCGTCTGATATCGACCGAGGCTGGGATCTTGGCCTTCGACCGCCTCGTCCCTATTTAAGTCACGCTACCAGCGCGTCGGCTCGCCCGGTGCCGAGGCTTCCACCGCGAGCGCGTGAAGTCCGGCGTCGAGTTCCGGCTTCAAAAGGGTATTCACCGTCCGATGCCGGTCGAGCCGGCTCATCCCGGAAAATTTTTCGAGACGATGCGGACCCGCATATGGGTTTCGCCGGTTCCGGTAATGTCGGGCTGATGGCCGGCGTGCTGATGGCTTTCATCGATGACGACCAGCCGTTCGGGCTCGAGATTTTCGGTGAGAGTGACTTCGATCCGGGATTTGACGGACATTTCGGTCTCCGTTGCGACGCAAAAGGGCATCCCACAAACCAGTAAGAAAGGACTTTGTCAATTCTTGCCGCGCCCTCTTCCTCGCCCCATAATGAGGGCCTTATGAAATTAGATTCCAAATATTTCGACCGCATCCGGACGCGCAAGAACAGGCAGCAGGAAGCTGTGCCTGAAACGCCCACTTGCCAATGGGACGGGTGCGACAAGCCCGGCGCCCATCGCGCACCTGTGGGCCGCAACGCTGAAGGCCAGTTCTTCATGTTCTGTTTCGAGCACGTGCGGGAATACAACAAGGGCTACAATTATTTCTCCGGCCTTTCGGACGGCGAGATCGCCCGCTACCAGAAGGAAGCCATCACCGGCCATCGACCGACCTGGACCGTCGGCGTCAACAAGGACGCCAAGGATGCGCCGCTCCATTCCACGGCTCGTTCAGGGGCTGCCGGCGCTACCGGCACCCAGCAGCGCTTCAAGGATCCGTTCGGTTTCGTGTCCAGTGCACGGGCGACCGGCGGTTCGCGTTTCCAGACGCAGGGGCGCAAGCTGAAGACACTCGAAGCCAAGGCCTTCGATACGATGGAGCTGCCGGCCAATGCGACGGCGGCAGAGATCAAAACCCGCTACAAGGAACTGGTCAAGAAACACCACCCGGATGCGAATGGGGGCGACCGCGGTTCGGAAGAACGTTTTCGTGCTGTCATTCAAGCATATCAGTTGTTGAAGCAGGCGGGTTTCTGCTAAGCCGTAAAAATTATGGCAGTGAGGATGACGGCCGGGCGGCGGCTCGCGCCTTGGAGAGACGATGAGTAAGATTGATCTAGACATTTCAAACCTTCCCGACACGACCGTTTCTGTCCGGGAAGTCTTCGGCATCGACAGCGATATCAAGGTTCCGGCATATAGCAGCGGCGACCCCTACGTTCCGGATCTCGACCCGGACTATTTGTTCGACCGCGATACGACGCTCGCCATTCTCGCAGGCTTTGCTCATAACCGACGCGTCATGGTGTCCGGCTTCCACGGCACCGGCAAGTCCACCCATATCGAGCAGGTCGCGGCCCGCCTCAACTGGCCGTGCGTGCGCATCAACCTCGACAGCCATGTCAGCCGTATCGATCTCGTCGGCAAGGACGCGATCGTGCTGAAGGACGGCAAGCAGATCACCGAATTCAAGGACGGTATCCTGCCCTGGGCCTACCAGCACAATGTCGCGCTGGTCTTCGACGAATACGATGCGGGCCGCCCGGACGTGATGTTCGTCATCCAGCGCGTGCTCGAATCCTCCGGCCGCTTGACCCTGCTCGACCAGAGCCGCGTCATCCGTCCTCACCCGGCATTCCGTATTTTCGCGACCGCCAACACGGTCGGGCTCGGCGATACGACCGGCCTCTATCACGGCACGCAGCAGATCAACCAGGCACAGATGGACCGCTGGTCGATCGTGACGACGCTGAACTACCTGCCGCACGAGAAGGAAGTCGATATCGTCGCCGCCAAGGTGAAATCCTTCGGCAGCACGGCCGAAGGCCGCGAGACGGTGTCGAAGATGGTTCGCGTCGCCGATCTCACCCGTTCGGCCTTCATCAACGGCGATCTTTCGACTGTGATGAGCCCGCGTACCGTCATCACCTGGGCTGAGAATGCCGAGATCTTCGGTGACATCGCTTTCGCCTTCCGCATCACCTTCCTCAACAAGTGCGACGAACTGGAACGCACGCTGGTCGCCGAACACTACCAGCGCGCTTTCGGCGTCGAGCTGAAGGAAAGTGCCGCCAACATCGTTCTCGGAGCCTAAGCGGAGACGAGATCATGGCAGGTCGCGGAGACAATTCGAAAGCCAAATCCGGCGGTCCGGTGGATACCGAGCCGTTGCGGCGGGCAATAACCGGCTGCGTCCGTTCGATTGCCGGCAATAGCGAAGTCGAGGTCACGTTCGCCAACGAGCGTCCGGGCCTTGCCGGCGAGCGCATCCGCCTGCCGGAAATCTCCAAGCGGCCGACGGCCCACGAGCTCGCGGTGACCCGCGGGCTCGGCGATTCCATGGCGCTGCGGATCGCCTGCCACGATAGCAATGTGCATGCCAGCATGTCGCCGCAGGGCGCTGATGCGCGCGTGGTCTTCGATGCCGTCGAACAGGCGCGCGTCGAGTCGATCGGCGCATTGCGCATGGCCGGGATGGCGTCGAACCTCAGTTCGATGCATGCGGAAAAATACTCCAAGGCGAATTTTTCCGGCGTCGAACGGCAGGAAGACGCGCCGATCGGCGAAGCGGTCGCCATGCTGGTGCGCGAAAAGCTGACCGGCATCAAGCCGCCGGCGAGCGCTGGCAAGGTGCTCGATCTCTGGCGTCCGTTCATCGAGGACAAGGCGGCCGGCGATCTCGACAACCTCCGCAATGTGATCGAGGACCAGCAGGCGTTCGCCAAGCTGGTGCGGCACATGCTCACCTCCATGCAGATGGCGGAGGAGTTTGCCGACGAGGATACCGATCCGGAGGAGATGGAGAACCCGGACCAGGACGACCAGCCGCGCAGCAACGAGACCGAGAACGACGAGGTCGAGGAAGAGGCCGGCTCCGACGCGGCTCCCGCCGAGCAGAGCGACGCTTCCGATGAGGAAATGGACGACGGCGAGATGGACGGCGCGGAAATGTCCGACGACGACATGTCGGACGACAGCGACGAGCATTCGGAAACGCCCGGCGAGACCCGGCGGCCGAACAGCCCGTTCGACGATTTCAACGAGAAGGTCGACTACAAGATCTTCACCCAGGAATTTGACGAGGAAATTACGGCCGAAGAGCTTTGCGACGAAGCGGAGCTCGATCGGCTGCGGGCTTTCCTCGACAAGCAGCTCGCCCACCTCCAGGGCGCGGTCGGCCGCTTGGCCAACCGCCTGCAGCGGCGCCTGATGGCGCAACAGAACCGTTCCTGGGACTTCGACCTCGAAGAGGGTTACCTCGATCCGGCCCGCCTGGTGCGCCTGATCATCGATCCGATGCAGCCGCTCTCCTTCAAGAAGGAGCGCGACACGCAGTTCCGCGATACGGTCGTTACTCTCGTCATCGACAATTCCGGCTCTATGCGCGGCCGGCCGATCACGGTTGCCGCCACTTGTGCCGATATCCTGGCCCGCACGCTGGAGCGCTGCGGCGTCAAGGTCGAGATCCTCGGCTTCACCACCAAGGCCTGGAAGGGCGGGCAGGCGCGCGAAAAGTGGCTGGCAAGCGGCAAGCCGCCGACGCCCGGCCGTCTCAACGACCTGCGCCATATCGTCTACAAGTCGGCCGATGCGCCCTGGCGCCGCTCGCGCCGCAATCTCGGTCTGATGATGCGCGAAGGCCTGCTCAAGGAAAACATCGACGGCGAAGCGCTGATGTGGGCGCATAACCGCCTGATTGCCCGCCGCGAGCAGCGCAAGATCCTGATGATGATCTCGGACGGTGCGCCGGTCGATGATTCGACGCTATCGGTCAATCCGGGCAATTATCTCGAACGGCACCTGCGCGCCGTGATCGAACAGATCGAGACGCGCTCGCCAGTCGAGCTCCTGGCGATCGGTATCGGCCACGACGTGACACGCTACTATCGCAAGGCAGTGACGATCGTCGATGCGGACGAGCTTGCGGGCGCGATGACCGAGCAGCTTGCCGAACTGTTTGCGGAAAACGGCCGGCAGCAGGGCCGCATGCGACGGGCCAGCTGAGGTCCGCTGCTTGAAATTGTCCCGCTTCGTCGTCTGGGCCTGCCTTTTCGGTGCCATCGCTTCCCCGGTGGCGCCTGCCACCGATAAAATGGCGGTTAGCGCGCGAACGATCACCGAGTTCAAGCGCGGTTCGTCGGAAACGCGGTTCGGTGCGCTCGAGTTTCTCGGTGGGATCGAGTTCTCGTCGTCCGATAGCCGCCTGCAGTCGTTGTCGGCCATCCGCTTCCGCGCCGATGGGGAGCGTTTCGTGTCGGTGCTCGACACCGGCTCCTGGCTGACAGGCCGCATCAAGCGGGATGCCAAGGGGCGGCTTGCCAGCTTGAGCGATCTCGCCATCAACCCGATCCTCATCCGTGGCGGCCGGGTTGGTTCGAAATATAATTCGGATGCCGAAGGGCTGGCGTTGAGGGATGGCGAGGCGCTTGTCAGTTTCGAGCAG
Organism: Neorhizobium sp. EC2-8; assembly: GCA_045291535.1. Classification (GTDB taxonomy): domain Bacteria; phylum Pseudomonadota; class Alphaproteobacteria; order Rhizobiales; family Rhizobiaceae; genus Neorhizobium. Next base: position 3,661,849 of record CP147996.1, read on the forward strand.
CTGCATCGTGTCGATGCCTATCCCGATCCGGGGTTCGAGACATCAGCCCCCTGAAGAGCCTCGATCTCCCGATCCCGCGCCACGAATTCCGGATGAATGCCGGGATGGAGACGGTGGCGGTCTCGCCGAAATCAGGCCCGCTCCAAGGCTCGCCCGTCGTCGTCACCGAACATAGCCTGGACAACCAGGGCAATCTCTTCGCAGCGATCCTGGAAGGGCCGCAGAAGGGCGTGTTCAAGGTGGTGCGGCACGATCCTTATGACGCGACCGATGGTGCCTTCCTGCCGAATGGCGATTTCCTGCTGCTGGAGCGCCGGTTCAGCTTCCTCGGTGGTCTCGGCATGCGCATCCGCCTCATCAAGGGCGACAGCATCCGCCCCGGCGCCATCGTGGACGGCCAGGTGCTGATCGATGCCGACATGGGTTATGCGATCGACAACATGGAAGGGCTAGATGTCGTCATGGGGCCGGAGGGCAGGCCGCATCTGATCCTCATCTCGGACGATAACGGCAACCTGCTTCAGCGCAATGTCATGCTGGAATTCCGGTTGAATGATTGAGCATGCCTCTTGCCCATTCTGTCCGCTGACAATACTCAGTTGATACCTACAATCGGGATGCGATATGTTCGATAAGTTGAATCTATTTGGCACGGCCTCAGAGAGGCGCAGAGCCTCGGTCAATTCGCAAGGACTTTGAGGCCTGGGAGAAACGTGACTATTCGGAGGAATCACCGCAGTTCATCAAGGAGCGAATGCTTCTGAAGCATGGGATAACCGGCGGGCAGTGGGTCGAGACCGGAACCTACAAGGGGACGACGACCCGGTTTTTGTCGGAAAATTTCCCCTCGGTGCATTCGATCGAACCAGAGCCTGATCTCTATCGCAAGGCATCGGAGAAATTTGCCGGCCAGAATGTCAAGATATACAAGGGGACCAGCGAGGAGATCCTGCCGGGACTGTTACCGAAACTCAGCGAAGATATAAATTTCTGGCTCGATGGGCATTACTCGGGAGGAGTTACCTTTAAAGGTGGGCAGGACTGTCCGGTAATCGAGGAACTGGAAGCCATCTCCACGAATATGAGCAATTTTCGATCGGTCGCGATTATGATTGATGACGTTCGCTGCTTTCTGCCCGAGAACCTGGAGAAATATCACTACCCCGATATCTCGCGGCTGATCGACTGGGCGAGGGAAAAGGGATTCTATTGGAGAATAGAGCACGACATTTTCATCATGAAAAATCGTGTCTGAGTTTGCGTGCGTCGGTTATTCGAATTGTACCGACGCACTGATGTTGGCGTGACCTAACGCATGTCGCACCTATTCTGCCTCATAGCCTGCCGCTTTGAAGAAGTTTCGGCATTCGGCGACGGAGAAGAGGCTGATAATATCGCCGAACGCCTGTGTGATGGTGTCGAAGCTGCGGGCCGCCCGTTTTCTCAGCAGTGCCTTGAGTTTCGAGAACGCCATTTCGATCGGATTCAGGTCCGGTGAATAGGGCGGCAAAAAGAGCATCCATGCGCCTTTGGCCTTGACCAGTTGCTCTGCCCGCTCGCTTTTGTGGAAGCCGTTCGGCGGGCAAATGATTCACTGGATCATTTGATTCTCCGCCTTACTGTCGAGAATGACGACGTCGCCTGGCGACAGCGTCGGTGCGAGCTGGGTCTTGATCCAGACTTCGAAGATGCGGCTGTTCATCGGCGCATCCGTGGCACCTCAGCCCGGTAGTGAACGTCTGCGTCTTCCATTTTCCGAAGGGAGCATAGGCGACGAACCGCTGGCCCTTGCGGGACCATCCGGTGCGCTTGGTCTGTCGGGTATTCGTCGATGTCTCGTCGATGAAGATGAGCTGCGCCAGCGCTTTGTTGAAGAAGCGCCTTCGACGTTTGATCCATAGGTCACGCGCCTTGGCGATCTCCGGCCTGTGCTGTTCGCTTGCCCTGAGGCTTTTTTATTGCTCAATCCAAGCCGATGCAAAAACCGGCCAACCGTGGCGCGATGCACTTCGACACCCCGCCCGGCCAGTTCGACGCACAGCTCATCTAATGTCACTTCGCCTTGGCCCAACACCCTCTGGCTGATCCATTGGCTATGGGCTGAAAGCTTGCTGCCGGGTGGATGGCCCTGCCGGGCGGGAGCAAGCGAGCCTGACGATCGCTGCAGGATCATCATGTTATTGACGAACCGCGGCGACACCCGAAAATGCCGGGCAGCCTCCCGATTGCTGTTGCCTTCCTCCACAAACGCTACGACACGCGCACGCAACTCGATCGGATGCGGCTTGCCCATGGCGATCTCCTTCCATGGCCAAGTGAATCACAAATCCACCAAATGCGGAATCCTGAATCTGGTTAGCTGCAACACGCTTTAGAGCCGTCGTGCCAGCTTCCTCAGGTCCTGACGCATTTCCTCAAGGGAATTTACGCAGCCTTCGCTACCTGCGGCATCGGCTTCAGTACGTTCATCAGCGCCCCATAGGGCAGGAGCAGCACGACGCCGACCAGGATCTTGACCACGAGGTCGCCAAGCGCCCAGGAGATCCAGCGCGGGGCTTCGGCGGCAAACGCGCCGAGGATCGGTGCGGACTGGATCGCGAAGTCCTCATTGGGGCCGATGAAGGCAAAGAGCGGGGCGAAGGCGAGCGAGAAGAACAGGACCGTATCGATCACCGTGCCGATCAGGGATGCCGCGAGCGGTGCTTTCCACCAGGTCCGGCGGCGCAGCTCGTTGAAGACCGAGATGTCGAGAAGCTGGCCGATCAGGAAGGCCGTTCCGGATGCGATGGCGATGCGCGGAACGGAAATCCAGAAGGACAGCGCGACGCCGACGACGAAACCGACAAGCACCACACGCCGCGCGATCGACGGACCGAACTGGCGATTGGTGAGGTCGGTGATCAGGAATGCGACGGGATAGGTAAATGCGCCCCAGGTGAGGAGGTCGCCAAGCGCGATGCTCCAGAGCGTTCCCGTGACCGGAAACTGCACCAGGAAATTGGAGGCGACGACAACGGCTGCCATCAGCAGGGCATAGGTAAGGGTATAGCGGAGCTTGAGCATTTTTATCCTGGGTGATGCCACCAGTTGGAGTTTTATGATGCCAAGAGAAAAGGCCTGGCCGGCGTTACCCGTTCAAGCCTCACTCAAAGCCGGATGATTTGTCGTCAGACCAATTAAGCCGCAGCAGCGACTTCGGCAGTCTTCTTGACGATCTGGCGGCGCAGCAGGCGGGCGCGCATCGACAGTTCGGTCTCGTCGGCCTTCAGCAGGAAGGCATCGAGGCCGCCGCGATGTTCGACGGAGCGCAGGGCGTGTGCCGAAACGCGCAGGCGATAACGCTGGCCGAGAGCGTCCGAGATCAACGTGACCTGGCACAGGTTCGGCAGGAACCGACGGCGGGTCTTGTTGTTGGCGTGGCTTACGTTGTTACCGGTCATAACGCCCTTGCCGGTCAGTTCGCACACACGAGACATGGATACACCTTTGTTCTTCTTCAATCGGATGGTACTTCCGGGCAATGCCCGGCGCGCCGATCCAACTGGTCCTGAGTGGAAAGTTGCGGTTCTATAGTCAGTGGGGCTCGTCGCGTCAAGCCAAAACCTTGACCTCAGCCCAAGAGATTCCGCCCGCAGTGCCGTAAAGCGGCTATTTTCTTGCCATGATGCACCGTCTATATGTCCTGAGGAAGACGCTGTCCGGCGTCCTCATCGGTCAGGGCAGAATCATGAACCTTCGCGGCTGTTTCGTCAGTGCCTTCGTGCTCATCTTCGGGTTCACGACCGTTCCGCTCGGCTCGGCGGAAATCCGGCATGTCAGCGAATACGATATCTCGCTCGGAATCCTGCCGATCGCCAAGGCGTCTTTCGCCAGCGAATTCACCAGCAGCGACTACAAGATCACCGGAACGTTCAAATCGGCCGGGATCGTCAATATCATCAGCCGGATCTCCGCCGAAACCAGCGTCAGCGGGCGAATGCAGGCCGACAAGCTGCAGGCCGATCGCTACAATCTCGTCTACAGCGCCGGCAAGCGCACGCGTGTCTACGACGTCGAGTACCGCAACGGCAACGTCACCGAGACGACCGTGAAGCCCGAGCCGACCCGCAATCCGGAAACCTGGATTCCGGTGACCGACAAGGACCTGCGCGCCGTGCTCGACCCGTTGAGTGGTCTCATATTCCCCGGAGACGCCAAGGTCTGCCCCAGCCAGCTGCCGATCTATGACGGTGAGTCGCGGATGGATCTGGTGCTGACGCCGAAAGGCACCAAGCCATTCTCGACGGATGGTTTCAAGGGAGAAGCGATCGTCTGCTCGATCCGCTACCTTCCCAGATCAGGTTTCGGCGCGGCCGCAGCGATATCGAATACCTGCGCAAGACGCCGATAGAAATCTGGTTTGCCAAGGCCCAGTCTGTAAATGTATATGCTCCCGTCTATGCCGTCATCCCGACGAGGATGGGGCAGGTTTACGTGACCGCCGTCAAATACGGCGGCTGATGGGGCGCTCGTCCGGGCGCCCAGAGGGCGCCAAGGGGGCGGGAGTGAAAATCCGGGGAACGTTGATCGGTTTTACAGCGATCCTGATGTGGTCGCTGCTGGCCCTGATGACGGCCGCATCCGGAAAAGTGCCGCCCTTCCAGATGAGTGCTATGACGTTTGCGATCGGCAGCCTACCGGGCATCGTGCTTTTCATCGTCAAGCCTGAGCGTATTGCTTTCCTGAAGCAGCCACCGAAAGTGTGGATCACCGGCATTGGCGGCCTTTTCGGCTACCATTTCCTCTATTTCACCGCGCTGCGGAACGCGCCGGCCGTGGAGGCGGGGCTGATCGCCTATCTCTGGCCGCTGTTCATCGTGGTCGGCTCGGCCCTGCTGCCGGGCGAGAGGCTGCGCTGGTATCATGTGGCTGGCGCCATCGCCGGCCTTTGCGGCACGATCGCCATCGTGTCCCGCAACGGGCTTGCCTTCGACGACGCCTATCTCATGGGTTACGGGGCTGCCTTTCTCTGCGCCTTCACCTGGTCGGGTTATTCGCTGCTGACGCGGCGCTTCGACCGGGTTTCGACCGATGTCGTCACCGGCTTCTGCCTCGGCACCGCGCTTCTTTCATTGGTCTGCCATCTGGCGCTCGAGACGACCGTCTGGCCGGCCAATGGCGGCGAGTGGACGGCGGTCGCCGGGCTCGGCCTACTGCCGGTCGGTGCGGCCTTCTATGCCTGGGATTATGGGGTGAAGAACGGCGATATCCAGATCATCGGCGCAGCGAGCTACGCCGCGCCGCTACTGTCGACGCTGATCCTGGTCGCTTCCGGCTTTGCCGAAGCGAACTGGAATATTCTGCTTGCCTGCCTGCTGATCACCGGTGGGGCGGTGCTGGCAGCGCGGGATATGTTCCGGCCGAAGTCGATAACCGAGGTCGTTGCCGAATAAGGCGTCCCTGATGGAACGGGGACGTGGGGGAAGATATGGTTCTGTTGTCATGGGCGGTGCCTGCCGTCTCGATCGTGCTTGCGGTCAGCTATTTCCGCTGGCTGAAAAGGCCTGAAGGTCATCTGCGCACAGTGTTGAAGACCGTGCCGGTCCTGCTGCTTGCGCTCTACGCGGTTCTGGCCGGGGCGCCGGAACTGCTCATCATGGCGCTGATATTCGCCGCGCTCGGCGACGCCTGCCTCGCCTATGAGGGAGAGACGGCTCTCGTCGCGGGGCTTCTGGCCTTCCTCGCTGTGCATATTGCCTATGCGACGCTGTTCTGGCCGTCGATACAGCCCGGCCTGCTGGTCGGTGCCGCCTGGCGTTATACCGCGGCCTGGATCGTCGTCGTGCTGACGGGCATGACGCTTTTCATGCTGTGGCGGCCGGCTGGGCGGCTCGCGATTCCGGTCACTGCCTATGGGATAGCGATCCTTGCCATGGCGCTTTCGGCGCTGGCTGTGAAGCCGATCCTGCCGTCTTTAGGTGCCGTGCTGTTCGTGCTGTCCGATACGGCGCTGGCGATCCAGACATTCCTGGTGAAGCGCGATGCCCCTGTCATTTCGAGGCTGAGGTCTTTCGTCTGGGGCACCTACTTCATGGCGCAGCTCGTCTTCACGCTGGCGATTGCCGGCCTGCCGTCGTCCTAGGCTAACGGTTCCCAGCCGGGCGGCGCCATCTCGAAGCTCGAAAACTCGAAGCCGGGTGCCACCGTGCAGCCGACCAGGGTAAAGCGGCCGAGCGGTTCCGCCGCCTGCCAGGCATCGGTGGGGACGACTGCCTGCGGCCGCTCGCCCCTGGCAAGATCGATGCCGAGCGTCACTTCCTCGACTATCCCGCCGTCGGAAATCCGCAACAGCAGCGGATCGCCGGCATAAAAGTGCCAGATCTCCGCCGCGTCGCGAACGCGATGCCAGTGGGAGCGTTCGCCGGCTTCCAGCAGGTAATAGATCGCCGTCGAATGGCCGCGGGCGCCGCCCTGTTCGTCGCGGAAGGTCTCGACATACCAGCCGCCCTCGGGATGGCGCTGCATGCCGAGAGTGGCGATGATTTCCGGCGGCGTCATTCAGAAATTGTCCTTGCGCTTGCGGATTTCGGCAAAGACTTCCTCGTTGGATTTGCTCTCCATCAAGAGGTTGCGGCGAATGGCCGGGTCGGTGGCTCGGAGAAACGGATTGGTTTCCTTTTCCAGCCCTATCGTCGTCGGAATGGTGAACCGGCCGTCAGCGCGCTGCGCCTCGATCTCGCGCGCGCGGCCTGCAGGCGCTCGTTGTCCGGATCGACGCTGAGCGCGAATTTTGCATTCGAAAGCGTATATTCGTGGCCGAAATAGACGGCCGTCTCGTCCGGCAGCACGGCGAGCTTCTGCAGCGAATGCCACATGTCGGCGGCCGGGCGCTCGAACAGCCGGCCGCAACCGAGCGCAAACAGCGTGTCTGCCGCAAACAGGATCTTGTCGTCCGGGAAATGGTAGCAGATATGGCCGGCGGTGTGGCCGGGGTCTCGATGACGCGCACGAGATGCTCCCCGAACTGGAATTCGTCGCCGTCCGCCATGGTCTTGTCGAGGCCGGGGATCGCCACTGCCTCGTTGAACGGGCCGATGATCTGAAGCCCGTATTTTTCCTTGAGCGCGAGATTGGCTTCCACGTGGTCGCCATGGTGATGGGTGGTGAAAATGTGGGTGAGTTTCCAGCCGCGGCGGGCGGCCGCTTCGAGGATCGGCTTTTCCTCCGGCGCGTCGATCGAGGCCGTCAGCCCGCTTTCCGGATCGTGCACGAGAACGCCGTAATTATCGCTGCGGCATGAAAAAATTTCGAGTTCCAGTGGTCTCATAACATAGCCCCATTGCTGAGAGAGTTTTGCGTCACAATGTAGAGACTGGTCCCTTGAAGTCCAACCACCGTCTGGTACCAAATTACGCATGCACGCCGATATCGTCGATCTCCGCGAATTCTATCACTCTCCTCTGGGCCATTTCGCAGAGCAGTCGATTGCGTTTGCGCTGTCCTCACTCTGGGCAAGACTGCCGGAAGAGCGGCTGGTGGGCCTCGGTTATGCCGTGCCCTATCTCGACCGTTTCCGCGCCGATACGGAGCGCACCTTCGCCTTCATGCCGGCTGGGCAGGGGCGGTGAACTGGCCGGTCGGCGAACTTTCCTCCACCGCTCTCGTTTTCGACGAGGAACTGCCGCTGCCGGATTCCTCCGTCGATCGCGTGCTGATGGTGCATTCGCTGGAGTTTGCCGAAAACCCGCGGGAGACCCTGAAGGAACTCTGGCGGGTGCTGGCGCCCGGTGGCCGGCTGGTCATCGTCGTGCCCAACCGGCGCGGCGTCTGGGCGCGCATGGAACATACGCCGTTCGGTTCCGGTCGGCCCTATTCGCGTGGCCAGCTTACCTCGCTCCTGCGCGAGACCAATTTCACGCCCGGCGCCAGCGCCGAGGCGCTGTTCTTCCCGCCGTCGAAGATCCGGGCCGTGCTAAGGCTGCGTCACGCCTTCGAGCGCCTGGGCCGGCGTTTCTGGCCGGTGTTTTCGGGGTGATCGTTCTGGAGGCCCAGAAGCGCCTCTACCAGGGCCTGCCGGTCGCCGCCCGCGCCTCGCGCCGCGTCTTCGTGCCGGTGCTGGCACCGCAGGGTGTGCCGACGACGCGGACGCGGTGAGCGGCCCTGGATCCGCCCCTCATCCGCCTGCCGACACCTTCTCCCCGCGCGCGGGGAGAAGGGATTTGTGGCACCGTTTTGCCTTCCCTTTTGCCTGGGACATGAGTGGAGAAAATGAGGAGCAAGCCTCTTGCGTCCTTCTCCCCGTCAGAACGGGGAGAAGGTCCCGACAGGGGATGAGGGGCATCTCCCACGCTCCGTATCCATTGACCACAAGCACCGGCTATCCCCTCAAGCACACCCTCGACAAAGGCGTTTTTCGGCTTTAATGCCTCAAGATCACCGCCGTTTCAGGCATTTCCGAGAAGGTTGATCCGATGAGCATCGTCACGAGTGAGCCCGTTCCGCGTCCAGGCATTCTAGATATCGCCGCCTATGTGCCCGGCAAGGAACATGCTCCGGGCGTGGCGCGCGTCTTCAAGCTCTCATCCAACGAGACGCCGCTCGGCGCCAGCCCCAAGGCAATCGAAGCCTTCAAACAGGCGGCCGGTAATCTGGAACTCTATCCGGATGGCCAGGCGATCGCGCTGCGCGAGGCGATTGCCTCGGTACACGGCCTCAACATCGCGAACATCATGTGCGGCAACGGCTCGGACGAGCTGCTTGGCCTGCTCTGCCACGTCTATCTCGGCGCCGGCGATGAGGCCATCATCACCGAGCACGGTTTCCTGGTCTACAAGATCCAGATCATGGGCGCCGGCGCCACGGTGGTCGAGGTGAAGGAGAAGGACTGCACCGTCGATGTCGATGCGATCCTCGCCGCCGTCACCGAAAAAACGAAGATGGTGTTCATCGCCAATCCGGGCAATCCGACCGGTACCTATGTCCCGGTCGCCGATATCCGCCGCCTGCATGCCGGGCTGCCGAAGAGCGTCATCCTGGTGCTCGACGCGGCTTACGCGGAATATGTGCGCAAGAACGACTACGAAGCCGGCCTCGAACTGGTGTCTTCCAACAAGAACGTCGTGATGACCCGCACCTTCTCGAAGGTCTACGGGCTTGCGGCGCTGCGGATCGGCTGGATGTACGGCCCGGCCGGCATTCTCGACGCGCTGAACCGCGTGCGTGGCCCGTTCAACATGAACGCCCCGGCGATCGCCGCGGGTGCCGCCGCCATCCGCGACCAGGCCTTCGTCGAAAAGGCCGTCGAGCACAACACCCTCTGGCAGGACAAGGTTAGCCATGCACTGGAGGCGATCGGCCTCAAGGTGACGCCGTCTGTCGCCAATTTTGTTCTCATCCATTTCCCCGATACCGACGGCAAGCGGGCGCCGGAAGCGGATGCGTTCCTGACCAGCCGGGGTTATATCCTGCGAGCCGTCCGCGGCTACGGCTTCCCGAATGCGTTGCGCATGACGATCGGCTCTGAAGAAGCCAATCGCGGCGTCATCGAAACGCTCGGCGAATTCATGGGTAGAAACGCATGAGCACGCCGCATTTCGACCGGATCGCGCTGATCGGCATCGGCCTGATCGGTTCGTCCATCGCCCGCGACGTCAAGGAACTCGGCCTGGCCGGCGAGGTGGTGATCTCCACGCGAAGCGCTGAAACGCTCAAGCGCGCCGAAGAGCTGGCGCTTGGCACCCATTACGTCGCGTCTGCGGCGGAAGCGGTGAAGGATGCCGATCTCGTCATCGTCTCGGTGCCGGTCGGCGCATCGGAAGCGGTCGCCCAGCAGATCGCCGGCAGCCTGAAGCCCGGCGCCATCGTTACCGATGTCGGTTCCACCAAGGCTTCCGTGATCGCACAGATGGCGCCGCATATTCCAGAAGGCGTGCATTTCATTCCTGGCCACCCGCTTGCCGGCACGGAAAAGTCCGGCCCGGATGCCGGCTTCGTCGGTCTGTTCCGGGATCGCTGGTGCATCTTCACGCCGCTGCCGGATACGGATCAGGCGGCCCTCGACAGGCTCAAATCGTTCTGGATGGCGCTCGGTTCGCGGATCGACGAGATGGATCCGCAGCACCATGACAAGGTCCTGGCGATCGTCTCCCACCTGCCGCATATCATCGCCTACAATATCGTCGGCACGGCGGACGATCTCGAGACGGTGACGGACGCGGAAGTCATCAAATATTCCGCCTCGGGTTTTCGCGATTTCACCCGTCTTGCAGCCTCCGATCCCACCATGTGGCGGGATGTGTGCCTGCACAACAAGGACGCGATCCTGGAAATGCTGGCGCGGTTTTCGGAAGACCTCGCCTATCTGCAGCGGGCGATCCGCTGGGGTGAGGGCGACAAGCTGTTCGAACTCTTCACCCGCACCCGGGCCATCCGTCGCTCGATCGTCCAGGCCGGCCAGGATGTCGATGCGCCGGATTTCGGCCGTCACGCGCTCGATCCGAAGAAGGCGTGACCATAAGCCGGCGGTCGCTGCCCCGCGCGGCCGCCTACGGGCACGTCTTCACGGTGGTGTTTGCGAGCGTCGAGATGGCGTAGGTCTGGTTCTCTTCGTTGAAGGCCATCGTCAGTTCGAGGGTCAGCGGGTCTCCCACCGCAGGGCTCGCGCCGTTTTTGGGAGCCACCGTCCCGCTCCAGAGCGGCGGCGGGGGCGGGTATTGCGACATCTCCACGACGGAGTTGTTGGAAACGGCAACGCCCGCTGAGGAGCCAGCTGGCAGCTGAACTGGTCGATATCCGTCTGGCAGAAATTGGCTCCGAACGTTCCTGCCGAAAGCATGGTGGTCGGCGAGTTCAAGACGATGGAGACATTGACGGGCTCGGCGATGGCATTGCCGATATCGGCAAGTGATATGGTTGCCGGCGTGCTTGCGCCACAGGTGCCGGTGAGCTGGCCGTTTTGCAGGAAGACCTGGGCTGTCGTATTGAAATTGTAGCTGTTGCCGAGGATCACCGCGATCGCCTGGACCTGGTCCATCACGCTGCGATCCGTCCATGTGTTCTGCACGAAAGGCGCGAGCGGGATCATGTTGAACGCGATGTCGTTGGCGGAGAGCGACAGCGTCGTCACGTGATGGAGATCGCCGGCGTTGGGGCTTCCTCCTTCGTGTCTCCGCCGGTCGATCCGACGACCCAGTACTGGATGCCGTCCAGCTTGGAATCGGCTTGATTTCTCTTGCCCCCAAGAAGATGATGGGAGCTTGCCTCAGTCGCGATAGAAATACAACATTAAATTGTATAAAATTAATTCTGCTACCAAATCAAAACCGTAGCCAAACTTCAGATCGGCGGGATCTCGCCGATCTGGATAAACCCGCCCGCGAACACCTTGCCGCGGTTGATGGTGAGGTCCAGCGACGCGCTCTTGCCGCGGCCGAGGGCGGACAGCATGTTGGCGGCGGTCTTCAGCGTCGGCGCGATCTGCGGAAAGGCTTGGGCCAGGCTGTCGCGCCAGGCGTCGATCTGCTCGATGCGGAGCTTCAGCTTGCCAGACAGGTAACCCTGCTCGTCGAAGGAAAAGGGGCCGGAAACGGTGATCAGCTTGCCGTCGCCGAGATCCGCCGAAAGGCTGCGCATCTGCCCTTGGGTGCCGTAGAGAGCGGTGCCGTTCGGATCGCTGCCGTCGATCATGCCGGCGCGACCGGCGAGCGTCAGGTCGAGATTGGCGGTGAACCGTGGCAGAAGCTGCGGCAGATCCTTCATCACCATGTCGGTGTTTTGCAGCGTCAGGGCCGCGTCGAGGTCAGGACCGTTCTGTCGAAGATGGATCTCGGTATGGCCGGCGCTGATATTAAAGGCCTGGCCGGTTGCCGAAGAGAGGACGTTGGTCTTGGCGTTCTCGATCACCGTCGAGGTTCGCTCCACCCCGCGAAACCGGGTGATCAGGCTCGACTGGAAATTCTCCCAGGTGGTCGAGACCGAAAGCCCGTGGCCGGTGCGGATCTCGACCGGCGAATCGAGTTCCCAGACGATATGGCCGGGATTGTAGACCTGGGCGGCGGACCGCAGCGCCCCGAACGTGGCGGAAATGCCATTGGTGCGGTCATCGACCGAGACTTTCGAGCAGAACAGGCCGATCCGGAAGGGATAACCGCGATAGTCCGCATCCGCGCATTCAGCCGAGATGCCGCGCCTTTCCTGGCTGCCGAGCAGGGCGAGCGTCCGCTCCTTCAATACCGAGGCGCCGTAGAACCAGCCGGCGGTATAAAGTGCGATCCCCAGCACCACGCCGGAGGCGAGTAGCCATAATTTTCCGCTGACGCCAGTTCGGCTTGACGCTGCCATGATGTTCTCCAATGGTGCTGAAAACTTGGGGCGGGTTGCTTCAGATGGAATGGTGTGGCGCGGGATATGGACGAATTTTGGGTGTTTGGCTACGGGTCCCTGATGTGGAACCCGGGTTTTGCGTTTGAGGAAAGACTGCCCGCACGTGCCTTCGGCTTCCGCCGCTCCCTCTGCGTCTGGTCTCACGTGCATCGCGGCACGCCGGATCATCCGGGCCTTGTCCTCGGTCTCGACCGGGGCGGCTCATGCCGCGGCGTTGCCTTCCGGGTACGCGAAGAGAACCGTGCGGATGTGCTCGATTACCTGCGTCGCCGGGAGCTGGTCACCAATGTCTATCTGGAGCGTATCCTGCCGGTGACGCTCGGCGACGGGCGGCAGGTGAGGGCGGTGGGCTACATCGTCGATCGCAGCCATGTCCAATATGCGGGAGCGCTCGATATCGAGCAGGCAGCCGAGATCGTTCGGGTCTCTGTCGGGCAATCGGGGCCGAACGATGCCTATGTGTTCAACACGCTGGCGCATCTGAAGGACATGGGTATCCGCGATCACTGGCTGGAAGGTGTCGGCGCGGCAGTCGCAGCCGGAGACGGTGCTCAGGCGGCGGTCTGAGCCTTTAGCTCTGCAAGCCGTTTCGCGGCCGACGGCGGCAGCGGCAGATGCGGGTTGGCCGCCACGGTTTCGACCAGCAGTTTGTCGCTTTCCCGTTCAAGCGTCTCGACCAAGTGGGCGTAGAAAGCATCCGGATCCATGCCCGGCGCGATCGGCGGCAGGATGCGGACCTTGAAATGGCCGGGATATTTGATGAGCTTGCGGCGACCCCAGAACAGGCCCCAATGGGCGACGATCGGCACGACGGGCACCCCGACGTCGCGATAGATGCGGGCGATGCCGTAGCGGTATTGCGGCTCGGCCCCGGCGGCCGGCGCGTGCCTTCCGGATAGATGATGAGTTGGCGATTGTTGGCCATCTCCTCCTTCGTGCGGTTCATGACATCGACCATGACCTTGCCACGGGCGCCGCGGTTGACCGGGATCATCTTCTGCTTGGCGGCATACCAGCCGAACAGCGGGATCCACATCAGCTCGCGCTTGAGGATATAGACCGGGTCCCGCTGCCAGGGCAGGAGTGCGACGGTATCCCAGGCGGATTGATGCTTCGGCGCAAAGATGCAGCCGCCTTCGGGAACGTTTTCCAGCCCCTCGATCTCGAACGTGGCGCCGACGATCTTTGCCATCAGCCAGTTGCAGGAGGCGGCCCAGGCTTTCGGAATCCGGTAGGCCGCCTTGCGCGGCATCAGGAAATAGATCGGGCTCAGCACGATCATGCGGACGATCAGGTTTGTGTAGAAGGCGGTATTGAAAAGAACCGAACGCACCAGCAGCATGGAAGCTTCCTCTTGGACAGGCGTTGCCTACACGAGATCGCGCTGCGAAAAAGCGCCGGGGCCTCATGCGGAGGGAAAAGTGTCAGGGCGCGGTCTTTGTCGCGGTCTTCGGCGGGTCCTCGTTGCGCAATCCGCTGCCGCGCTCGATGCCGAACAAGTCGCGACAGGTGGCGAGCACGACCTTGCCGTATTCCGAAAGCATGGTGCGCAACACATCCGGCTCGGCGAACCAGGCTTTTCGGGTGAGATCGGAACTGACCACGGGATAGGGAATGAACTCGGTCACCGGATCGGCGCGGCGCAGTTCGTGCAGGCTGCGCAGCATGTGATAGTTGTTGGTCACCACCAGCACGGACTTGTAGCCGTGGTCGTGGATCCAGCGGGTGATTTCGTTGGCATTGCCGATCGTGTCGATCGCATCGTAGCCGATATCGACGCAGCAGGCGAAGAGGTCGGGCGAGGCCTGAGTGACCTTGCGGATCTGGGTGGGGCTGGTGGACGGATGCGCACCGGAGATCAGCAGTCGCTGGCCGGCCCCGTCCCGCAATAGCCCGAGCGCCTGCTCTATCCGCAGATAACCGCCGGTCAGGACGACGATCGCGTCGGCCTTGACGCCGTCGGGCGCCCTCAGCGAGGTGACGGCGTTTGCAAACCATAAAAAGCCGCCGAATAGCAGGGCCAATCCGAGCACACAGGCCATGATGATACGGCGCGCGGCCCATCGCAGCCGGCTGTTACGCGAAAACACTCCACCGAACCACCGCCGAGGGTGGTGCTCCGTTCCATTTTCGGGTGTGGTCGGGGCCGGTGTCATGATCGTCCATAGCCGGAGATTCGTGGCGAGAACAGGGCCAACCTACAGAGGGACGGCACCCGATTCAAGAAGCTGATAATCCGTCGGAACGCGCGGGATCGGAACGGATCAGGTCGATTTCGTCGATCGTGCGCATGACCGTGAACCGTGCGGTCAGTGTCGTCAGCAGCGCGATCACGATCATCGTCGCGAAGATGCCGAGATAGCCGCCGACCCCGATGGTGAAGGAGCCGAACAGGGCGCTTGCCTGGTCGCTTTCCGGCGTCGCCAGCGAATTGGCCTGCCACATGTTGGCAAGAGCGAACATCGCGGCTGCCAGCGCACCGCCCGCAGCGGAGCCCTTGATGCTGATCTTCAGGAAATGTTTCTGGAATTCGCCGGCCACGAACGAGCCTTCGGCGCCGACGAAATGCAGCACCTCGACGATGTGGCGATTGCCGGACAGCGCGCCGCGCGTGGCGAAGATCACTGTCAGGATCATCGCCGTGAAGACGAGAACGAGGACGCCGGTGCCGATCAGCACCGTGGTGTGGGCCATCGACACCAGGCGGTCCACCCAGGTGCGGTGGTCGTCGAGGAAAGCCTGTGGGATTTCCGTCTTCAGGAGATCGCGCATTCCTGCGAAATCGGGCGGGTTCTGTTCGTCGATTGTGACGATGACGAGGCGCGGCACCGGAAGATCTTCAAGGTTCAGCCCGGTGCCGAGCCACGGCTCCAGAAGTCTTGCCGTCGCACTCTCGTCCATGATCGTGCCCTCGCGGGTGCCGACGAAGGTGAGCGCCAGGTCGCGGGCCTTCTTCAAGGCCGCGTTCATGTCGAGACCGTCATCGGGTTTGATCTGGATGGTGATTTCGCGGGAAATCTGGCTCTGCCAGCTGGAAGCCGTTGCTCTGACCATGCTGACCGCTCCGAGCGTCAGGCAGGCGAGGAAGGCCATGATGGCGATGACCACCATCAGCGCATTGCCCTGGATGTTGGAGGGCGGCAGGATCGGGGCGGTCGGGCGCACCCGCATCTCGACGCGGCGCGCCTGCTTCTGGCCCGCCGGCGCAGGCTGTTGCTCGCTTCCTGGCTTCTGCGACTGGGCGCTCTTCGTCGCTTTCGGGCGGCTCAGCTCATTCATAGATGTCGAGCCGCCCTTCGGTGAGGATCATCCGCCTGGCATCCACCTGGTCCATCAGCGCCAGATCGTGGGTGGCGATGACGACAGCGGTGCCGAGCCGGTTGAGTTCGAGGAAGAGATTGAGGAGCCGGCGCGCCATCGGCGGATCGACATTGCCGGTCGGCTCGTCGGCAAGCAGGATTTCCGGCTGGTCCATCAGGGCGCGAGCGATGGCGGCGCGCTGTTTCTCGCCGCCGGACAGAACGGCCGGCAGCACGTTGATGCGCTCCCCGAGCCCGACCCATTTCAGCAGTTCGATGACGTCGTTGCGGTAGGAGCTCTCCTCCTTGCCGCGCACGCGCAAAGGCAGCGCGACGTTCTCATAGGTGGTCAGATGGTCGAGGAGACGGAAATCCTGGAAGACGATGCCGACCCGCCGGCGCAGCATCGGCAGTTCGGTGCGCGGGATCTGCGAGAGGTCGCGGCCGAACATATGGATGATGCCGCGGGTCGGGTGCAGCGACATGAACAGCAGACGCAGGAGGGTGGTCTTCCCAGCGCCCGATGGGCCCGTGAGGAACTGGAATGAGCGCTTGGGGATGTCGAAGGTCATATCCCGCAGGATCTCCGGACCCATCCCATAGCGCAGACCGACATTTTCGAAATGAATCAACGGATGACCCAGTCCTCGCTCTTTCGACTCTCTGGTGCCCGTCCATCTCTTAACGACCCGGGTAAACGAACGGTAAATCGCGCGCGGAAAAGGGCTAATTTCAGGCCTTATTTGCGAAGCGTTAACCATTTCAATTTACGACTGAGCGGGAGTCGATTCAATGCCCGCCATCCCGAACAACGGGGAAAACGGGCCGAAGAGGGCCCCATGAGCACATTTAGCAGCCATCAGGGCAAGACGATCCTCCAGATGGACATTCTGCCGCCGGAGCCTTCCCAGCGCAACAGGCGGGCGAACCAGAGGCGTGGCGAGGTCGTCGATGCCCAGTTCGTCCCGGTTCGGGAAGGCTCCCGTCGCGGTCCGACGCCGCGTTCGCACAATGACAATCGCACGAGGCCGGCGGCATCCACGGTCGCCGCGCTGCCGTTTACGGAGCGAGCCCTTGCCGGCGTCGAGCGTTGCCTGATGCGTCTTTCTGCCGATTTTTCTCGGCGGTGGTGGCAGTCGTCTTCGTTGCCGTATTCAGCCTTGCGGGCGGCTTCACGTTCCTGTTCGCCGGCTCGGCGACGGCGGAAACCGGGCCGACCCTCGACATCACCCATGTCACCATGACCCCGCAGGATGCCAACGGCATGCGCGTGCTGCTGATAAACGGCATCGTCGAGAACCGCAGCGGCGACAATCGAGCCATGCCGAAGATCCGCGCCGACCTGATGTCCGGCCAGTCGCTCGTTGCGACGACGCTGATCTCGCCGCCGGTCTCCTCCATCGAAGGCGGACAGAGCCGCGGCTTTTCGGCCCGAGTGCCCCACCCTGGTGGAAAACTGCCCGATCTTCGGCTTTCGTTTGCCGAACGGGGAGCGTAGAGCTTTCGCTTTCTCGGCAGATTGTGGTATCGCGGTTTTTTACGGACACGTAGGAGAACCTCATGCCCGTCGTACGCGGCAAAAACATCGAGCCGCTTTACACCGCCGAACAGATCGCCGAGCGCAACCACGCGATCGCGGCGCAGATCGCCACAGGGCCGACCAAGGACCTGCTGGTCATCGCCATCCTCAAGGGCTCGTTCATCTTCGCCGCCGACCTTTTGCGGGCGCTGCATGACGTCGGTCTTGCGCCCGAGGTCGAGTTCGTGACGTTGTCGAGCTACGGTGCCGGCACCGTTTCGCAAGGGGTCCGGATCGTCAAGGACATCGACAGCGACGTGAAGGACCGCGACGTGCTGCTGATCGACGACATTCTTGAATCCGGCCGGACGCTGAAATTCGCCAAGGAAATGCTCTATGAGCGCGGTGCCCGCAATGTTTCCGTCGCCGTGCTGCTCGATAAACGGGTCAAGCGCCAGGAGGATCTCGAGGCGGATTACGTCGGTTTCGAATGCCCGGACTACTTCGTCGTCGGCTATGGAATGGATGTCGCCTATGCCTTTCGCGAGCTGCCTTTCGTGGGTGTCGTGACCGGCGACGCCTAACCGATTTGCCTGCACCAGGCGAGACGAGGTGTTAACCATGTCGGCCCGCAATGGGCCGGCGTTTACTCCTCGACAAGAAAACTCTGTTGATTTGCGTCCCATACAAACAAAACACGGGAGCGATCACCACCATGGCAAAAATCCTGATTACCGAGGACGAGGACTCGCTTCGCATGTTCGTTGCGCGGGCGCTTCGTCTCGATGGTCATGAGACCCATGAGGCGGCTGACGGCGCGGAGGGACTTGAAAAGCTGGGCGAGAGGACCTTCGATCTGCTGCTGTCGGATATCCGCATGCCGGTCATGGATGGCATCGAACTGGTGCATCAGGCTTCTGCAAAGTTTCCCGATCTGAAGATCCTGCTGATGACCGGTTATGCCGAACAGCGGGAGCGGGCCGACGACCTCGCGGCCAAGATCATCGACGTGGTGCAGAAGCCGTTCGCGCTTCCCGATATCCGCCGGGCTGTCGCCTCGGCGCTGGCGTCCGGGAACTGCCGGGCCGCCTAAGAAGTCCGCAAGCGGACTTCGCTCATCGAATATCCAGGCTCAGCGAATATCCAGAAGCCGTTCCAGATATTGCCGCTCCGCCTCGCCGGAGAGGGCATTGCCGAGCTTTTGGCGGATCGCCTCGAGAATCTCGCGGGCACGCTGGACATCGATTTCATCCGGCACCTTCACCTGATCGCCGAAATCCGGGCCTGACGTAGAACGCGGGCGCCCGAGCGGATCGCGTCCGTTCTGGCCCCCTGCGAGCTCATGTTTTCGCCCGGGCCACCGCGCTCCTGGCCCTGACCCTGGCCTTGCTGCTGCATGGCCTGCATCATCTGCTGCATCATGTTCTGGGCGCCCTGCCGAAGCGCGTTGAGCGCATTGCCCTGGCCCTGGACGGCCTGTTCGCCCTGGCCTTCGCCCAGCGCCTTGCCGGCATTGCCCATTTCGCTCTGAGCCTTGCCGAAACCTTCGCCGGGCTGCATGCCGAGGCCCTTCAGCGCCTGCTGCAGCTCCTGCAGTTTCTTGCCGAGGCCTTCCTGCTGGGCGCGGAGGTTCTTCAGCGCTTCCCGAAGCTGCTCGGCGGTCATCTGGTCGGTGTTCTGCTGACCCTGTTGGCCCTGCTGACCTTGCTGTTGCTGGCCCTGTTGCTGCTGGCCTTCCTGGCCCGGCCGTTCGTTCGGGTCGCCGCGCTGCATGCGGTCGCGCAGCGCCTGGTCCAGTTTGAAGGTCTGGTCCATCAGACGCTGCTGTTCCTGCATGATTTCGCCGAGCTTGTCGATCTGCTGGCGCATCTGGCCGTTCTGCTGCTGCTGGCCCTGCTGGCCGCGCTGCGGCCTGCCGGCCTGCAGGTTGTTCATCATCCGCTGCAACTCGTTGAGCATCTGCTGGGCGGCATCACGATTGCCGGACCGGGCGAGGTTCTCGATCTGGTCCATCATGTTCTGCAGGTCGCGCTGGCGTATGACGTTCTGGGACTGCATGTTGTTGGGTGCCTGCGGGGCGTTCTGCATCCGCTGCGCCAACTCGTTCATGAACTGCTGCATGGCTTCGCGCAGTTCCTGCATCAGCTTTGCGATTTCCTGGTCGGACGCCTTGTTCTGCAGCGCTTCGGCAAGATTGCGCTGGGCGTCGCGCAACCGGCGTTCGGCCTGCGACAGGTCTCCGTCCTCGATGCCGAGCGCGATCTCCCAGAGATATTCGGCGGTATCCTTCAGCTGTTCCTCGTTGCGGGCGAGCTTCATGCGCTCGAGCGCCGAGCGATCAGCAGGAAGTGGCTGAGGTTCGGGATGGTTTCGTCCGGGCGGATCGCCAGCGCCTCGTTGAGCTCGATGGCGCGCGGCATCTGGCGCGTGTCGAGTGCGAAGACCTGGCGCTCTTCGGCAACGGCGGCGGCCAGCGGTTCGGAGAAGCCGCGCGACGGCAGCACCATTTCGTGGGGCGGACTGCGGCCGGTCTGGCCGGCGCCGTCCTTGGCGATCAGGGTGATCCTGACCCGCTTGCCGGCGAGTGGATGTTCGATCAGGCTGCGGCTCGTCAGGCCCTTGACCTCGCGGCCGTTCTGCCGCGGCAGGTCGAGCCGGTAGTCCGGCAGCGGATAAAGCGGGGTCGCGGCCGGGTCCTTCGGGCCGACGGGCTCGATCAGCGCATGGGCTTCGCGAATGCCGTAATCGTCCTTGCCGGTGAAGCCGATTTCCAGCGCGCCGTTGACCGAGCGTTTCGGCTGGCCGTCAAAGGCGATTTCCGGGGCGGTCCGGAATGACGTCGAAGGCCCAGGTCTGGCCGTTGACGGTCAGGCTGCCGCTCTCGGCAACGTTCAGTGCATAGGTGCGGGGCGGCCGCGGCTGGTTGGGCTGTTGCGAAGTGGCCGGCTGGGCCGATGTCGGTGGGGCAGAGGGCTGTTTTGCCTGCTGTCCCGGGGTGCCCTGCTGCGGCTGCTGTGCGGCCGCTTCCGCAGCCTTCCTGGCTTCTTCGGTGGTCAGCGTCGATGGTTGTCCGCCGGATTTAGGGGCGAAAATCACTGCCTCGCCGCCTTCACCGCCGGTGACGCGTACAGTCAGCGCCGAATTTTGCGGAATGGAAACCGAGGCGACGGTCGCGGTCGCTTCGCGGCCGGTCAGAAATATCGGCGCACGACCGGTATAGGAGGGCGGTGTAAGCCAGGCGTCGATGCGCAGGTCCGGGTTGATGCTCGGCGCGGGTGGTGCGGGCCGGAAGGCATCGGCCGGGGAGCCGCCGCCGTTCGAAAAGGAATAACCAAGCGCCACGACGAAGACGAGAGCGGGGATGGCGCGGAGCGCGAACCGGTCGTGCCGGGCGATATCCGGCTGCGGCAGGCCGGCGTCGAGTGCTGCGATCCGCTCGGCCATGCGGATCTGATGCTCTTTCCAGAGTGCGCGGGAAAAGGGAGTTTCGAAAGCCGGCTGATCGTCCTGCACGCCAACCGGCTGGTGCGGCAGGTTGTTGCGGACTTCCAGAAGGCGGTCCGCATCAGCCACTGCCGGCCAGCGAAGGCGGCTGAACGGCAGCAGGGCATACACGAAGGCAAAGGCGAAGCCGCCGACCAGGACCCAGCGCACCCAGTCCGGCGCGACCCGGAAAATCCCGAACCAGGCAGCCGACAGGAAGAGAGCCGCGATCCCCAGAGGAGCGAGCAGCAGCGGCAAAATCCGTTCGAAAAACAACACGATCCGTGCGAAGGACCGTTTCAGTGCGACGCGACGCGCAAGCACGGGATGCAACTCGAAGGCACCTTTGCGAATGAAGCTCATGCGATCCGTCTCCAGTCGTGGCGGCGCAAATCAAGCATTCAAGATAACGATG
Source organism: Neorhizobium sp. EC2-8 (assembly GCA_045291535.1). Lineage (GTDB taxonomy): Bacteria > Pseudomonadota > Alphaproteobacteria > Rhizobiales > Rhizobiaceae > Neorhizobium. Next base: position 3,682,925 of record CP147996.1, read on the forward strand.
TTTGTGGCGAAGACGAGGGCGGGGGCAATTCGCCCCCATATTTTCCGGGCTTTCCCGTAAAAGTGAACGGCGCGTTAAATGTTCAGTCAAGCCATGCCGGCACGGAATCGAGGCCGATGAGCTCTTCGTAGCTGCCGCGCGCGCACCACATGGAACTCCGATCCCTTCACCAGAACCTCAGGCACCAGCAGGCGGCTGTTATAGGTGCTTGCCTGCACGGCGCCGTAAGCGCCGGCCGACGAGATTGCGATCAGATCGCCGGGCCTGGGTTCGGCCATCTCGCGGTCGAGCGCAAGATAGTCGCCGGTTTCGCAGACCGGGCCGACCACGTCGCCCTTGATGCGCGACGCATCGGCGGCCGGCACGACGACCGGACGGATCTCGTGATAGGCGTCGTAGAGCGTCGGACGGATCAGGTCGTTCATCGCGCCATCGACGACCACGAAGGACTTTTCGCCACCGTCCTTCACGTAGATGACTTCGGTCACCAGAATGCCGGCATTGCCGACGATCAACCGGCCGGGCTCGGTGACTATCTTGCAGTTCAGCGACCGCAGCTGGCGCTTCACCGTTTCCGCATAGGCATCGGGCAGCGGCGGGGATTGTTGTCCTGGCGGTAGGGAATGCCGAGACCGCCGCCGATATCGACGTGATCGATGCGGTGGCCGTCGGTGCGCAGCGTTTCGACCAGTTCGCGCAGCAGCCGGAAGGCGTGCTCGAACGGCTGCAATTCGGTGATCTGGCTGCCGATATGCATGTCGATGCCCTTGACGTCGATGGCATCGAGCGTCGCGGCATGAGCGTAAACGGCGCGGGCCCGCTCATAGGCGATGCCGAACTTGTTTTCCTTCTTGCCGGTGGAGATCTTGGCATGCGTGCCCGCATCGACATCCGGATTGATGCGGAAGGAGACATGCGCTTTTTTGCCGGCTTTCCGGGCGCGCAGGTTGAGGACTTCCAGCTCCGGCTCGGACTCGACGTTGAAACAGTAGATGCCGGCCGATAACGCCAGATCCATTTCCTGCACCGTCTTGCCGACGCCGGAAAACATGATGCGGTTTGCCGGAATGCCGGCGGCCAGCGCGCGGCGCAGCTCGCCGCCCGACACGACATCGACGCCCGCACCGAGCCGCCCGAGTGTCTTCAGCACCGCCTGGTTGGAATTCGCCTTCATGGCATAGCAGACCATGGCATCGACATCGGAAAACGCCTTCGCGAAGACCTTGTAGTGGCGTTCCAGAGTAGCGGTCGAATAGACATAGAATGGCGTGCCGACCGCCTTGGCGATTTCCGGGATCGGCACGTTCTCGGCGTGCAGCACGCCGTCGATGTAATGAAAATGGTTCACGGTAAAACTCGAAATTACAGAAGCGGGTCTAGGACAAAAGGCCGTTCGGCGACAGGCTCGGCTTTCTTCTCGCTCGGCTTGCCGCTCTTGCGGATGTTCTGCTGCTCCACCGGCGTGCTCGGGCGATCGAGGCCGCCCTTGCGGCCGCAGCCGACGACAACGATGCCGGCGAGACTCAGCACAAGGGTGATGCGGGCGATTTTTACCAGGGACTTCGACATTCTATTCCTTCTCCGGCACGGCTGCGGAACTTTCATAGCGAAGTTCCACGCCCTTGTGCAGTCACTATCCGGCATCACTTCTCAGCGTTCGTTGCGGCCGACATCAATTCCTGGCACGCCACCAGGCGATCTGCTTGCGCACTTCGGCCGGCGCGGTGCCACCGAAGCTGGTGCGGCTGGCGACCGACGCATCGACCGACAACACGTTGAAAACCTTGTCGGTGATATCAGGATTGATCGATTGCAGCTCTTCGAGCGACAGTTCGGACAGGTCGCAGTTCTTGCTTTCGGCGAGCGCCACGGCGCGGCCGGTGACGTGATGGGCCTCGCGGAAGGGAAGGCCGACTTCGCGCACCAGCCAGTCGGCGAGGTCCGTCGCGGTCGAATACCCGGCTCCGGCCGCGGCGCGCATCTTGTCGGCGCGGATGGTCATGTCGCGCATCATGCCGGTCATCGCGGCGATCGCCAGTTCCAGGTTCTCTGCAGAGTCGAAGACCTGTTCCTTGTCTTCCTGCATGTCCTTCGAATAGGCGAGCGGCAGGCCCTTCATGACGGTCAGGAGCGCCACCAGCGAACCGTTGATGCGGCCGGTCTTGGCGCGGACCAGTTCGGCGGCATCCGGGTTCTTCTTCTGCGGCATGATCGAGGAGCCGGTCGAGAAGGCGTCCGAGAGGCGCACGAAGCCGAATTGCGGCGTCGACCAGATGACGATCTCTTCGGCAAGCCGCGACAGGTGCACGGCGCAGATCGCCGCGACGGACAGGAATTCCAGCGCGAAGTCGCGGTCGGAAACGGTGTCGATCGAGTTGCGGGTCGGCTCGCGGAAGCCGAGGGCCTTGGCCGTCATGTGGCGGTCGATCGGATAGGGCGTGCCGGCGAGCGCTGCGGCGCCGATCGGGCTTTCGTCGAGATGGTCGATCGCATGGCGCACACGGGCGCGGTCACGGCCGAACATTTCCACATAGGCCATGCAGTGATGGCCGAAGGTGACCGGCTGGGCAGTCTGCAGATGGGTGAAGCCGGGCATGACCGTATCGGCATGTTCTTCCGCCCGGTCGAGGAAGGCGGCGATCAGATCGGTCAGCATCGCTTCCGTCTTGACGAGCTCTTCCTTCACCCAGAGGCGGAAATCGAGCGCCACCTGGTCGTTGCGCGAGCGGGCGGTGTGCAGGCGTCCGGCCGCAGGGCCGATCAGGACCGCCAGCCGCGCCTCGATGTTCATGTGGATGTCTTCGAGCTTGCGCGAGAATTCGAACTGGCCGCTTTCGATCTCTGACATGATCGTGTTCAGGCCGGATACGATCTTGTCTTTATCTTCGCTCGAAATGATGCCCTTTTCCGCCAGCATCGTTGCATGCGCTATTGAGCCGCGGATATCCTGGGCAAACAGCTTCTTGTCGAAACCGATCGAGGCATTTATCTCCTCCATGATCGCATCCGGTCCTGAAGCGAAGCGTCCGCCCCACATCTGGTTGGAGGATACTGCGTCCTTCGTGCCGTCAGCCATGATGCTTAGTCCTGGAGTAGTTGATGACGACCAAGAGACCTTTCGGCCTTCCGTCCGCCAGATTGATCGTGATTGCCGCCGTTGCGGGAATACTTGCCGGTGCCGTGGCGGTATACGTGAGGAGTGTGGGGTCTGGCAATGGCGAGAGCACCCTCTCCGCCCAATCCTCCGGGGCTTGCGAGGGGCTGTCGAGACGGTGAAGTCGGTCTCGCGATTCTCCAGGGGCCAGGTCGCCGCCATGGTCGCCGCCCAGCCACCGCGGCCACTCGATCTTGCCTTCAAGGGACCCGACGGGAAGGACCTCAAGACCGCCGATTTTGCGGGCAAGACTGTGCTCCTCAATCTTTGGGCCACCTGGTGCGGCCCGTGCCGGGAAGAGATGCCGGCGCTGAACGCGCTGCAGAAGGGCATGGGGGCCACGGACTTCGAGGTCGTGGCGGTCAATATCGATATCGGCAGCGACGAGAAACCCAAGGCCTTCCTCGCCGAATACGGTATCGACACGCTCGGTTATTACCGCGACAGCTCGATGGGCGTCTTCAATTCGCTGAAAAAGGAAGGCCTCGCCTTCGGCCTGCCGGTGACGCTGGTTATGGACAAGAAGGGCTGCCTGATCTCGGCGATGAACGGCCCGGCAGCCTGGGATAGTCCGGATGCGAAAGCGCTCATCACTGCGGCCAAGGGGCTGTAATCCGGGCAATTTTCCAATTGAAGTAACGTAAATCTCTACTCTGTGCTGCTTTTGGTTGTGATGGCCAAAGCAGACGCGCGCTGCCGGGCGCATCGGAGAGGATGGGCCACTTCGACCAAGGCGGGGGCCTCGCCATCCAACTGGAGGGTGATCTATGTGGCTCAAGCCATTTAGTATCACGTTCAGCTTACGGAAAACCCGCACGAGTGGCAGGCAAGCGTGCGGGTGTTATTCCGGAGGTGAGCCACGGGAGGCGGGCGAAAGCTCGCCTCTCACTCCCAGAAATATAGCGCGGGGTGGCTTCGTTAGCAAGGTCGAGGCGACCTCACAGCCCGTTACCGCGTCGGTACCGGCACTTCGCCCCGGTAATCATAAAACCCGCGGCCGGATTTGCGGCCGAGCCAGCCGGCTTCGACATATTTCACCAGAAGCGGGCAGGGGCGATATTTCGAGTCTGCCAGGCCGTCATGCAGGACCTGCATGATCGACAGGCAGGTGTCGAGGCCGATGAAATCGGCGAGCTGCAGCGGGCCCATCGGATGGTTGGCGCCGAGCTTCATGGCGGTGTCGATCGCTTCGACCGAGCCGACGCCTTCATAAAGCGTGTAGATCGCCTCGTTGATCATCGGCAGCAGGATGCGGTTGACGATGAAGGCCGGGAAATCCTCAGCGACCGTGGCAGTCTTTTCGAGCGCGACGACATACTCCTTGGCGGCGCGGAAGGTCGGCTCGTCGGTGGCGATGCCGCGTACCAGTTCCACGAGCTTCATGACCGGCACCGGGTTCATGAAATGTATACCCATGAAGCGCTCCGGACGGTCGGTGGCCGATGCGAGGCGGGTAATGGAAAGCGACGAGGTGTTGGTGGCGAGCAGGGCTTCGGGTTTAAGGACTGGACAGACCTGCGCGTAGATCTTGCGCTTGACGCTCTCGTCCTCGGTCGCAGCCTCGATCACCATGTCCATCGGGGCGAGGTCGTTGAGGTCGGAGGAACCGGAAATCAGCGAAAGGGCAACCTTGCGCTCGTCATCGCCGAGTTTTCCGTTGGAGACCTGACGGGCGAGATTGCCGTTGATGGTTGCGAGCGCTGCCTCGATCCGGTCCTTGGAGACGTCGTACATCTGCACCTTGTAACCGGCGAGAGCCGAAACATGGGCAATACCGCAGCCCATCTGGCCTGCCCCTATGATGCCGATACTCTTGATGACCAAACCCATGGTTTTGCTCCCTGGGCGTTTACGCCATCTCTAGCGTACGCCGATTTCATAAAAATGCCGGACTGCATGTATGCAGCCCGGCAGATTGTTATTCCGCTACTTGCCGTTTTGCCAGCATTTTTCGCGCCTGCGAGATGAACAAGGGCTCACAGCGCCTTTTCGAGCGCCGGGAGGATTTCGAAGAGGTCGCCGACGAGGCCATAATCGGCGACCTGGAAGATCGGGGCTTCCTCGTCCTTGTTGATGGCGACGATGACTTTCGAGTCCTTCATACCGGCCAGATGCTGGATGGCGCCGGAAATGCCGACGGCGATATAGAGCGCCGGTGCGACCACCTTGCCGGTCTGGCCGACCTGCCAGTCGTTCGGGGCGTAACCCGCATCGACCGCGGCACGGCTTGCACCGACGGCGGCGCCGAGCTTGTCGGCAACCGGAAGGATCACTTCCTGGAATTTCTCCGCCGAACCCAGCGCCCGGCCACCAGAGATGATGATCTTGGCGGAGGTTAGTTCCGGACGCTCGGAAGACGACAGCGCATCCGAGACGAAGCTCGACACGCCAGGGTTCCCCGCAGCCGAGACCGTCTCCACGGAAGCCGAACCACCTTCGCCAGCCGCCTGGAAGGAGGCGGTGCGGACGGTGATCACCTTCTTGGCGTCGGTGGACTGCACCGTCTGGATCGCGTTGCCGGCATAGATCGGCCGCTTGAAGGTATCGGCGGAAACCACTTCGATGATTTCCGAGACCTGGGCGACGTCCAGCAGGGCTGCGACGCGCGGCATGACGTTCTTGGCCGATGCCGTCGCCGGTGCGATGATCGTGTCATAGGCGCCGGCGAGCGAAACGATGAGTGCCGCCAGCGGCTCGGCGAGGTTGTTGGCGAGACCTGCGTCGTCGGCAAGCAGGACCTTGGAAACGCCGGCAAGCTTTGCAGCGGCATCGGCCGCCGCCTTGGCGCCCGATCCGGCGACCAGCACGTGCACGTCGCCGCCGATCTTGGAGGCGGCCGAGAGCGCCTTGGCGGTCTGGTCGTTAAGGCCCGAACCGTCGTGTTCTGCGAGAAGAAGAATAGTCATCCAAAAGTTCCTTTCGCTTAGAGCACGCCGGCGGTCTTGAGGCTGGACACCAGTTCCTCGACTGTCTTGACCTTGATGCCTGCCTTGCGGCCGCCCGGTTCTTCCGTCTTCAGCACCTTCAGACGCGGTGTCGTATCGACCCCGAAATCGGCCGGCGTCTTCTTGTCGAGCGGCTTCTTCTTGGCCTTCATGATGTTCGGCAGGGAGGCATAGCGCGGCTCGTTGAGGCGCAGGTCGGTGGTGACCACGGCCGGAAGCTTGACTTCGATCGTCTGCAGGCCGCCATCGACTTCACGGGTGACCTTTGCGGAACCATCCGCGAGCTCGATCTTGGAGGCGAAGGTCGCCTGGGCGGAGCCGATGAGGGCCGCCAGCATCTGGCCGGTCTGGTTCGAATCGTCGTCGATCGCCTGCTTGCCGACGATGATCAGGCCGGGCTGTTCTGCCTCGACGATGCCCTTCAGGATCTTGGCGACGGCAAGCGGCTCGACTAGGTCGTCGGTCTCGACCAGGATAGCCCGGTCGGCGCCCATGGCGAGCGCCGTGCGCAGGGTCTCTTCGGCCTTGGCCGGGCCGATCGACACGACCACCACTTCCTCGGCCTTGCCCGCTTCCTTCAGACGCAGGGCCTCCTCGACGGAGATTTCGTCGAACGGGTTCATCGACATCTTCACGTTGGCGAGTTCAACACCCGTGCCATCCGGCTTCACCCGGATCTTCACGTTGTAATCGACCACTCGCTTCACAGGCACGAGAATCTTCATGGGGTCCTTCCTTGACTATCTCCGGCCGCAAATTGCGACATTTGCCGCGTCCTCATTTGTCAGTGGGCGACATGGATACGCATTTTTCGCGCGATTACAACGCGGATTTGCCGCCGGGCATTGCCGTTTTCTCATAGTTCTATTCGGTGGCCGCAGCGACCTGGGGAACGCCCGGCTTCCGTTCGACAGCCTTCGGGGTCACGATATTGCGGTCGAACAACGGCACGCCCTTGCGGCGCATGAACAGAACGAGGATGGCGCCGGCAATGATGCCGCCCACATGCGCGCCCCAGGAGATCATGCCGTCGAGATCGAGCGCCAGCATGGCGAACTGCTGGACGATCCAGAGCGCCAGCGGAATGAAGGCCGGCAGGGGCAGCGGAATACGGAAGAGCACCAGGACCCAGACCCGCACGCGAGGGTGCAGCAGGAAATAGGCGGCTACGACGCCTGAGATTGCCCCGAAGCGCCGATCAGCGGGCCTTCCGAATTCGATGCGACGAAACCGTGCAGAGCGGCGCCGGCCGCGGCACAGAGGAGATAAAAGGCGAGGAATTTCGCATGCCCCAGAGCATCCTCGACATTGTCGCCGAAGACCCAGAGGAACAGCATGTTCGATGCGAGGTGCCAGAAATCCATGTGCAGGAAGGCATAGGTGACGAAGGTCAGATCGTCCGGCACGATCACCAGCGAGGGATCGAGCGTCGCATAATCGAAGATGACAGCCGGAATGAAGCCGAGCCCGAGCGAGGCGCGTTCGGCTACTTCAGGCGAGGAGAAATTCGTAAACAGCCAAACCAGCACATTGATGGCGATGATGCTGATCGTGACGTACTGGACGCGAATATATTTGAGTTCGACGGCGTCGTGCAGCGGGATGAACATGCTGTGGCTCCTCCGCCGTTGTGGTTACCGGTTCTTGCCCGGGATCCAGAGTATATCGGCTTTGCCGCCATCATTGGCGAAACGCGCTGCGACGAACAGAAAATCGGAAAGCCGGTTGATGTATTTGAGCGCGGCAGCGCCGACCGTTTCGCGTCGGGAGAGCTCCACCATCAGCCGCTCGGCTCGCCGCGATACCGTGCGGGTAAGGTGGAGATAGGCAGCGGCAGGCGAACCGCCCGGCAGCACGAAGGACGTCAGCGGATCGAGATGGGCGTTCAGTCTATCGATTTCCGTTTCCAGTCTTGTCGCCTGGGCTTCGATGATGCGAAGCGGCTCGTAGTCCAGCTTTTCGCCTGTATCGGGCGCCGCAAGATCGGCGCCGAGATCGAAGAGGTCGTTCTGGATGCGGGACAGCATGGCATCGAGTTCGGCCATGCCGGCCGTATGGAGCCGGACGAGCCCGATCGTCGAATTGGTCTCGTCGATCGTGCCGTAGGCCTCGACGCGCAGGTCGTGCTTGTCGCGGCGCGGGCCGGAGACCAGCGCCGTGGTGCCGTTATCGCCAGTGCGCGTGTAGATCTTGTTGAGCTTTACCATCCACCATCACAGAATCAGGTCGGGCGACCGCCGCCCGTAATCCAGAGAGTGAGCATGATGAGGACGATTGCAACCGCCTGCAAGAGAATACGCAGTTGCATCAGCTTGTTGGATTTGTTGGGATCGGTGCCCTTGACCATGTTGAACAGCCCGCGGATGAGGACGAGCACGACGAGGCCCATGGCGATCAGGGCAAGGACGGTTGTGAAAGCGGACATGATCGGATTACTGCCTTTCAATCCAGACGGCGCATCAATGTATAAAAGAGCGCGGCTGGGAGTATTCTTTTCAGGAAAGCGCCCTGCTTGGCGGGCTTGGTTACCAGATAATGCGGCTTCGGGCGAGGCGCGGTCAAGGCATGCGTCAACACGTCGTAGACCGCTTCGGGCCCAAGTTTATGGCGGCTGACCTGGCCCCGCCCATCGAGGCGCTTCAACTGCCGCTCATATTGTCTGGCATGCACCGAACCTTCGAGATCCACATGCTCTTGGATCTTCAAGAGCGCGTTGGCGGTGAAGCGCGAGGCGATCGGTCCGGGCTCGATGAGGCTCACCCCGATGCCACTGCCTTCGAGCTCCATGCGCATCGTGACGGTCAGGCCTTCGAGCGCGTATTTCGAGGCAGTATAGGCGCCGCGGTATCGATAGGGCAGGAGGCCCAATATCGAAGAGCAGTTGACGATGCGGCCGTGGCCTTGGGCGCGCATCACCGGGATCACCCGCCGGGTCAGCTCGTGCCAGCCGAAGAAATTGGTCTCGAACTGCACGCGCAGCACATCGGTCGCCAAATCCTCCACGGCGCCTGCCTGGCCGTAGGCGCCGTTGTTGAACAAGGCGTCGAGCCGCCCGCCGGTGCGCTCGAGCACGGTTTCAACCAGGGCCGCGATGGTCTCCGGCCGGGTATAGTCCATCAGCAGGGCTTCGATGCCATCAGCTTCGAGCGGCGCCAGATCAGCCTCCCTGCGCACCGTCGCGAACACCCGCCAGCCATCGGCCTTCAGAGCCCGGGCGCAATGGGCGCCGATGCCGGAGGAACAGCCGGTAACGATGATCGTTCTATTTTCGGCCATTGAATAAGGTTCCCTGTACAATCGAGAGAGTTCCTCCCATATTTCCGGCCACGTCACAACGGAGTTGCAATGTCCGAAGAAAACCGCCCAGTCCGGTGGTATCGCCTCGCCTTCAAGGTGCTTTGGGACGCCTATTGGCACTTCTCGGATGACGATGGCTGGGCAATGGCGAGCCATGTCGCGCTGTCCGGCCTGCTGGCGCTGTTCCCGTTCCTGATCTTCGGCACGGCGCTTGCCGGCTTTCTGGGTGCCGGCGACTTCTCGCAGACGACGGTGCACCTGCTGTTCGACACGTGGCCGGCGGACATTGCCGAGCCGATCGCTTCCGAGCCCAACGCGTCCTCGAAATCCCGCGCGGCGGCCTTTTGACGATTTCGGTGCTCGCGGCCGCCTATTTCGCGTCGAACGGCGTCGAGGCGCTGCGCATTTCGCTCAACCGGGCCTATCGCGTCACGGAAACCCGGCCGTGGTATGTGACCCGGCTTGCCAGTCTCGGTTATGTCATCATCCTGGTGGTCATCTTCGCGGTGCTCAGCATTCTGCTTCTGGCCGTTCCCGTGGCGCTGCGCTTTGCCGAAACCCGGTTCTATTTTCCCTGGCTGATCAGCGATCTCACCACCGCGGCGAACTGGGGGCTTTACGGCACGGCCCTGCTACTGCTGATCGGGCTGCTTGCCTCCCATAAATGGCTGCCGGCCGGCAATCGCCGGCTGATCGACATTCTCCCCGGCGTCGTGCTGACGATCGTCGTCTGGACCTGTTTCGGCCTGGGCTTTGCCGCTTATCTCTCGACCTTCGCCAATTATACCGCCACCTATGCCGGCCTCGCGTCGATCATGATCGTGCTGATCTTCCTCTACATGGTGGGGGTGATCTTCATGCTCGGTGCCGAATTCAACGCCGCGCTGATGAAATACAAGATCTATTCGGTGTTTTCGCGTCGGCGAAGGGAGCGCCGCGAGCGGGAGGAAGCCCGCCTAGAGGCCAATCAGGCCGCGAATATCGGCAACCGTGAGGCCCTGGTCGCGAAGCGTCGCGAGCCCGGTTGAGCCCTCGCTCTTCGACAGTTTCCTGCCGTCGGCACCGACGACCAGCCGGTGGTGGTGATAGACCGGCTGCGGAAGCCCCAGCAGGTCCTGCAGCAGGCGGTGCACCGCGGTCGCTTCGAAGAGGTCGAGCCCGCGCACCACATGGGTGATCCCCTGCGCCGCGTCGTCCACCGTTACCGACAGATGATAGCTCGACGGCGCATCGGAGCGGGAGAGGATCACATCGCCCCAGACCGACGGGTCGGCTCGGATCTCGCCGCGGTCGCGATCGCCGGTCTCTGTCCAACTCAACGGCGCCGAGACCAGGCCGAGTGCCTTCTGCATGTCGAGCCGAAAGGCATGCCGGACGCCATCGGCGATCAGCCGCCGCCGCTCCGCCTCGCTGCGGTGCCGGTCGTCGTCGGGATAAAGCGGCGAGCCATCCGGATCGCGCGGCCAGGTCTTGCCGCCGGCTTCGAAAGCCGCGACTTTGGCCTTAACCTCGCCGCGGGTCAGAAAGGCCGGATAGACCAGGCCCATTTCTGTCAACCGATCGAGCGCCGCATGGTAGACGCCGAAATGTTCGGATTGGCGCCGCACCGGTTCTTCCCAGCGGAGCCCCAGCCAGGCGAGATCGCGATAAATTGCCTGTTCTAATTCCGGCGTGCAGCGCGTCAGGTCGATATCCTCGATGCGCAGCAGGAAACGGCCGCCATCTGCCCTCGCCATATCATGGTTGAGGAGCGCCGACAGGGCGTGGCCGAGATGCAGAAACCCGTTCGGGCTTGGCGCGAAACGATAGACCGGTTTATCTGAAGGCGAGGCGGGCATGGTTTCTTCTGCCATGCTTTTGGAAAAACGGCCATGGGAGAGGTGAGGGTGTCCATCATCCGCGATCATTCGGACATTCAGGCGGGGCTGGAGGCGCTTGTCGAGCTCGACCCGCGCCTTGCGGCGATCGTCGAGGCCTCCGGCCCGGTGCCGCTCCGGCTGAACGAACCGGGCTTTTCCGGCCTTGCCTCGATCGTCGTGTCGCAGATGGTGTCGAGGGCGAGTGCCGAGGCGATCTGGCGGAGAATAACGGCAGCGGGCCCGGTCACCGCCGACGGGTATCGGGCGCTCGATCCTGCCGTCATCGCCACGTTCGGCCTGTCGCGGGCCAAGGCCGCGACGCTTCTCTCTCTGTCCACAGCAATTTCGGAAGGGCGTTTCGATCTCGCATCCGTCTCGGCGCTCGAAACGGCAGACGCCATCCGGCAGATGGTGGCACTTCCCGGCATCGGCCCCTGGACCGCGGAAGTCTATCTGATGTTCTGCGGCGGACATGCCGATATCTTCCCGTCCGGCGACGTGGCGCTGCAGGCGGCGGTGGCCCATGCCTTCAGTCTGGAAACCCGGCCTTCGTCCAAAAACTAGCGATCACGGCCGGCATCTGGAGCCCGTGGCGTTCTGTCGCGGCAAGGCTTTTCTGGGCCTATTACGCGGCAAAAATGCGTCGCGATGTCACACCTTTGACCTGAAGTCGGGCCAGAGTATCCCACTGCGTTTATTGGGCTTCACAATCCTGTAACAACGGACCTAATATAGAAAGAACAGATGCCGAATCGGGTAGGAGCGTCACTTGACGATTGCAGTCTCCCCGCAGGCCCTGCCGGCGCTCGTTCTGAACGCTGACTACCGGCCGCTGAGTTATTATCCCTTGTCGCTTTGGTCCTGGCAGGACGCGATCAAGGCGGTTTTCCTCGACCGTGTGAACATCATCGCGGAATACGATCAGTCGGTTTGCTCGCCGAGCTTCTCGATGAAGCTGCCGAGCGTCGTCAGCCTCAAGACCTATGTGCAGCCGACGCGCAACCCGGCCTTTACCCGGTTCAATGTCTTCCTGCGCGACCGGTTCGAGTGCCAGTATTGCGGTGAACACGACGACCTGACCTTCGACCACGTCATCCCGCGCGCCCATGGCGGCGAGACGACCTGGGAAAATGTCGTGGCCGCCTGCTCGCCCTGCAATCTGAGGAAGGGCAGCAAGCTGCCGAAGCAGGCCGGCATGTTCCCGCACCAGAAGCCCTATCAGCCGACGGTGCAGGACCTGCACAATAATGGCCGGCTCTTCCCGCCGAACTATCTGCATGAAAGCTGGATGGACTATCTCTACTGGGATACGGAACTGCAGCCGTAAGGCAGAGCGGATCGCGCCCGAGACTGGATTCTTGGAAGGCCGCTTCACGCGGCCTTTTTGCGCCCACGAAAGCGATGGCGGCGAGGATGACGCTCGCGATCACGTTCCAGCCGGCAAACGAAAGGCCGAGTACGCGAAGGGCTGCCTCCGTGCAGGACGGGCCGTGGACCGTGTTCAGATCCGACAGCAGGCTGCCGGCATTGGTGGTGACGCCCGCGCCGCCGCCGCAGCTTGCCGGGCCTTCCCAGAAGGCCCATTCGACGCCCGAGTGATAGACGCCCATGCCGGCGCCGACCAGCATCATCACGCCGATGACGACCAGCAGAGCGCGGGTGACCCAGGAGGGCAGGCCGATCGCCGCAACGATGATCGCCAGAATGCCGACCGGAATGCCGTAATAATAGGGATTGCGCTGCAGCAGGCAGAGCGCGCAGGGGATATAGCCGCCGATATACTGGAAGGCGAGCGCCCCGCTGACCGTCGCCGCCATGCCGAGGGTGAGGACGACGGCATAGCCGATACCGGCGCGGGAACGGGGTGTGGAAGCTGTCAGCGCCATGCGCTTCTCCTCAAATGTTTCGACCGGCCGGGACGCCATGGCCTCACTTAGAGCAGATGTGCCGGCTCGGTAAGACAAATTATCTTGAACTCGGCGCCCTGATCGCCGCGGCGCCGGAACCCACGGAGCTCCTTGCTTCGAGCAAAACCAAGAGCCGCCACGAGATGATTTGCGCCCATCGCAAATTGGCGATTGATGCGGGCTACATCCTGAGTTAAGAACCACCATCGGACGGAGGCGAGTCATCGTCTCTCAAGGTTAGCACCCGTAGCTCAGCTGGATAGAGTGTTGGATTCCGATTCCAAAGGTCACAGGTTCGAATCCTGTCGGGTGCGCCATTTTCCCCAGGTCCGTTTTGGACACATAGGTTACGTTTTATTCCTGAGACATAGGTAACACTTTTGGCCTGAAAGGGTTCGGCAAAGGTTCAAGCCTGCTGTCTCAGCGTCGAAGTATCTCAGATCGTAGTCTCTGAAGGTGGCCCGCCAGATATGGTCCTCGACCTGGGTCCTTGCTGTTCCCGCCAAGAGAGATGGTGCCCCGTGCCGGAATCGAACCAGCACTCCTCTCGGAACCTGATTTTGAGTCAGGCGCGTCTACCAATTCCGCCAACGGGGCACTCGGGTAGCGGTAAGCGCTCTATCACGGCGTCGCACCGGCATGCAAGGGTGAAGTGAGGCTGCAATCTCGCATCCCCACCGCCTGCGGGATTGTCCCGGACCAAGACAGCCGGGTGTGGGTTTTCCCTTTCCTTAACGGCATTTCGCCGTTCTTTAGTGTCTTCTGAAACATGCGCGCCGCCTGGACATTCGGTTTCGGAGGCCCGGCAATGGTGCCGGGGTTCGGAAGGAGAAGACTATCATGCGAAAATCATTGCGTGTCCTGTTGCTGTCCGGATGCATTGCCCTGCCCTTTGCCGGGCAGACCTTTGCACAGGGCCTGTCGGTCGGCGGCGAGAACGGCATCAGTGCCGATGTCGGTATCGGCGGCAGCGCCGGCGTGGCGGATGTCGATGCGTCGGTCGGTGGCAGTGATGGTTTGAGTGCCGATGCCAATATCGGTGGAGGCGGCGGGCTCGATGCGGATGCCGCCGTTTCCCTCGGTGGCAGAAATGGCGTCAATGCCGGCCTCGCGCTCGGCACCGGCGATGGCGTCGATGTCGGGACCACGGCATCGGTTGGCGGCGGCAGCGGTTCTCGTGCGGCTTCCGCCCCCGATTTGTTCGGCCTCAGAAGTACGGGGATCGGCGCAGCCGCATTGGGCGGTGCAGGCGCCGCGGGTGCTCCGGGTGCGGGCGCGTTGACCGGTCCGCAGCGCCAGGCTTTCGAGGCGATGTCGGAAACCGAGCGACGCAATCTGCTCAACCGCTGTGCCGACATTGCCTCCGGCGGCGGAGATGCAGCACTCGTCTCTCTCTGCCGCATGCTGCGGATGAGCGCCTCTCGCTGAGCAACCGGATGTTCCGAAGCCCATCTCCATCGAAGGGGATGGGTTTCGTCGTATCAGGTCCCCTCCGATGTCCCCCTTGTATTTTTCGCATGCTGGATGTTAGCTGGTGCAGCAAAAATAGAAGCGCTGCCGATGAAACTGCCTGCCCGCACCACCTATGAAAACCTTTTTGACGATTTCGCCTGGGAGATCCCCCAGCGATTCAATATAGGGGAGGTGGTCAGCGATGCCTGGGCGAAAGAATTTCCGGAGCGCATCTGTCTCCAGCATTTCAGCCCGGATGGCGACCATCGGGCGCTGAATTATGGCGCGCTGTCCGAGCGGTCCGCTTCGCTTGCCAATGCCTTCGTCGCGCTCGGCCTCAAGCCCGGCGATCGGGTGGCGCTGCTTTTGCCGCAGAGTTTCGAGACGGTGATCGCGCATGTGGCGATCTACAAGATGGGCGGCATCGCCCTGCCGCTGGCGCTTCTGTTCGGGGCCGAGGCGCTGGAATACCGGCTGAAGGCATCGGGCGCGACGGCGATCGTCACCAATCCCTTCGGTCTGTCGCGGCTTGCGGGCCTGCGCGAAAAACTGCCGGAGCTGCGGCATGTGATCGTCACGGGCGAGACGCCGGCCGGCGAGGGCCTTCTGGGGCTCGACGCGCTGATAACCGCCCATCCTCCGGTGTTCGAGGTTGTCGATAGCGGCCCGGACGATCCGGCGCTGATGATCTTTACCTCCGGCACGACCGGCCCGCCGAAGGCGGCGCTGCACGGTCACCGGGTACTGGCCGGCCACATTCCGGGTTTCCAGCTGGCGCATGAATTCGCGCCGCAGCAAGGCGACCGGATCTGGACGCCGTCGGACTGGGCCTGGGCTGGCGGCCTGCTCAACGTGCTGCTGCCGGCGCTGATGCTCGGCATTCCCGTCGTCTCCTCGCCGGCCCAGAAATTCGATGCGGACATGGCCTTCCGGATCATGAGCGAGATGGATGTGCGCAATGCCTTCATCCCGCCGACGGCGCTCCGGCTGCTGAAATCCGTCGAAAAGCCGCTCGAAAAATACGATCTCAGGCTGCGGACGATCGCGTCTGCCGGCGAGGCGCTCGGCCGCGAGACCTATGACTGGGCGAAGGCGGCGATGGGGCTGACGGTCAACGAATTCTACGGCCAGACCGAGTGCAATTTCGTGCTGTCCTCGGCCGCCAATCTCGGCGTGTCGCGCGGCGGGGCGATCGGGCGGGCGGTGCCCGGCCATCACGTGGCGGTGGTCGATGGCAAGGGTATCGAGCTGCCGGCCGGCAAGATGGGGCAGATCGCCATCCGCAGACCTGATCCGGTGATGTTCCTCGGTTACTGGAACGACGAGGCTGCGACAGAGGCGAAGTTCGTCGGCGACTGGCTGATCACGGGCGATCTCGGCCGGCAGGACCGCGACGGTTACGTGGAGTTCGTCGGGCGGGATGACGACGTTATTACCTCGTCCGGTTACCGCATCGGGCCGAGCGAGATCGAGGACTGCCTGACCGGCCATCCGGCGGTGCGGCTGGCGGCGGTGGTCGGCAAGCCGGATCCGATCCGCACAGAGATCGTCAAGGCCTATATCGCGCTCGCGCCGGGCTATCTTCCGAGCGATGAGCCTGGCTGCGGAAATCAGCGACTGGGTGAAGACCAGGCTTTCGATGCACGAATATCCGCGCGAGGTAGCCTTCGTCGATGACATCCCGCTGACCACCAGCGGCAAGGTCATCCGCCGGCTGCTGCGCGACAAGGCAGCCGCCGAGTAGTTACTCCGAGCGGCCGGCGAGCGACATGATCTTTTCCCGCAACAGGCGGGCCATGTTGCGGGTGTTGCGGTAGAGGTGAAGCTGCGCTGCCACCTGGCGCACGTCGCGGTCGCCGTTCTGGCGCAGTCCGATCACCAGCGTGCCCATTTCCTCACGCTCTTCCCAGAAACGGCTCATGATCGGGTGATCGGGAACCGCGCAACTGTCGGTGCGCATGATGTTGGCGTCTTCGAGATGCCATTCGGTCAGCTTCACCATCAAGAGCTTGCCGGGCGAGAACTGGGAAAAGCTCTCGTCATAGGCGGTCTTCCACGTATAGGCCTCGCCGGCCATGATGAAGACGATCAGCGAAGCGATAGCGCGGCCGTCGAAATCGATGGTGTGGATGCGGACCGCATCGACTTCCGCAAGGTTGGTGATCGCCTCGCGGGCGAAGGCGGCGCGGTAGCGGTCGTTGATCAGGGCCGAGCGCTTGCGGCCCTTCCAGCCCTTGGCTTCCAGCGCCAGGAATTCCTCCATCCGCAGGCGGATCTCTTCCGGCTGGCGGGCGACGGAGTAGGAAAGCGAGCCCCTGGAAGCGAGATTGCGCCAGAGGCGGCGCATTTCGCGGTAGTGATGCGAGGAGATCGCGTGCTTGAGATAGGCCTCGCCGTCGAGCAGGCTTTCCAGCATCGGCCGGAGATAAGGGTCGGTGACGGTGACCGGCAGGTTGCGACCGATCGCCACCGCCTTGGCGAGCTGTGCGAAGGGGCCGGAGAGCCTGACGTCCGGCATGACCAGCACGGAGGGCAGACGGGCTTCGCGCATGCTCAGCGCGTCGAAAAGGTTGTCGATCGTCTCGGCTGAATCTTCCGCATCGACGAGTGGCGTGCCGATTGGGCCGAAGGGATTGGCCCAGGCGCGGATGATCGAGGCGCCGACGGAAAAACCCGGCTTTTCGATCGTGAACGGCATCAACAGCCGCATCCGGCTGCGGGCACCGGTTTCATCGCGGATCAGCGCCAGGCGAACCTGCTTGTCCTCGACCCGCGGCATGGCGGGGGCGAGCAGCCGGGCGGAAAAGAAGATGTTCGGCTCGAGCGCGCGGTTGGAGAGGAATTCGAGTTCTTCCTGCAGGTCGTAACCGAAGGCGGCGGGATAGAGGCAGAGTTCGCGGCCCGGCCGGCCGACCTGGAGATGCGTATCGGCATCGGGCCGGTCGGCGCGGAATGCCTGGATCATGCCCACGCGGCCGCCGCCATTGCCCTCGAATTCGCTGCTGAACGGAGGTAACGCCATGGTCAGGAAGCCTTTGAAGGAGCAGAGGGCGTCGGATCGGCAAAAGCGAAGAGCACGATGCCGAGCGTGCGGCGGACTGCGATATGCAAGAGGATCGCCTCGATCATCATCGCGGATGCCGTGGCGATTGCAGCACCCGTGAGGCCGAAGCGGGGATCAGCACGATATTGAGGCCGATGCTTGCCGAGAGCGTGACGGCGTAGAGCAGGACGCAGAGCTTCTGGCGGCCCGCCATGCTGAGCAGGACTTCGCCGGGGCCGACCATTGATTTGGCGAGGATGCCGCAAAACAGGATCGCCATCAGCCAGTAACCGGCCGTGAAGGCGCTGCCGAACAGCGACAGAAGCAGTTCGCCGGATGCCAGCGCCATGAGCCCGACGGCGAGCGAGGGCCAGAAACTCCAGCGCGCGGTCTGGCCGGCAAAGGCTGCCAGCGCCGCCATGTCTTCTTCGGCCATGATCGCGGAAAAGCGGGGCCCTGCGGCGGCCTTGATCGAGAAATAGACGAACTGCACCAGCACGATCGTCTTTGCGGCGGCGTAATAGATGCCGACCTGGTCCGGCGGCAGGTAGAGGCCGACGACGACGACGTCGGCATTGGTCAAGAGGAAGCCGATGCCATCGACCAGGAAGAGCGGCAGCGAATAGCGGAACCAGGCGCCGATCTCGAAGCGCACCGGTCCGGTGCCGTAGAGCCGGCGCAGGCGCAGCGTCAGGCGCAGGAGTTGCGAGAGGGTCGTGACATAGGTTGCTGCAAGGGCGGCTTCCATGGCGGTCACCGCCGTCTGCGGCGCGCCGAACCAGAGTGCCGCCAGCATGAAGGCGAGGATCAGGGTCGGTCGGATCAGGTAGGTGGGGCTCAGCGCCGTCACCGTCCAGCCGTTCGAGCGCGCTGTGCCGTCGAGCACGTCGCCGAGCGCGATCATCGGCAGGGTGAAGAAGGCGAGCGACACCGGCACGAGATAGTAGGGCTCGACGGTGTGGCCGTAGACATGCAGGAACAGGAAGCCGAGGCCCGCCACCGTGCTTGCCGAGATGAGCGCCACCAGGCGGACGGCGAGATTGAGGCCGCGTACCGTCGCCACCTCGTCGCGTGCCTTGTGCTGGTGCAGGAAGCGGATGACGGACGTGTGGAAGCCGAGGCAGGACAGATTGCCGGCAAGCACGACCAGGACCCAGACGAAGGCGAAGATGCCGTATTCGAACTCACCCATCAGCCGGGCGAGCACGATCTGCGACACGAAGGCGATGGCGGCGCTGAAGACCCGGATCACGAAGGCGATCAGGGCGCGGCGCTGGGCGCGGGCCGTCTCGTCGTCGTCGGTAAGGATGGATTCGAGCTTGCGGATCAGCGGAGCAAGCCGGGTCCTGAGACCAGCCGGAAGCAATCTTTCCGCTGTTTCGATAACCGCCATGATGGGCACGCAATACTCGTAACGACGACGGGAACAATGGGCAAAAGTGTTGCCACAGCAGGGTTAAGAAAGGGTTCGCCCGAAGGTTAAAGGGTTCACATTTGCGGCCCGAGCCTCTCAACAAAGAGCGATCCGGAACCCACGTCACCTGCCCCGGGATGGCCGGGCGAAACCTGGTTCTAAGCATTGTCCGTGGATGGGGCAGGGCGTTTTGCAAACGCGCGGCCCGCAATCGCAATGCCGAGTGCCGCGCCGATCAACACTGTCGCGACCAGGAAGGTGAACTGCGTACCGGCGGCCACGGCTGCGGGGGCCGCCGTCTTCATCTCGGCCGTTGCCGATGCGAGCGCGAAGACTGCACCCATGACAGAAGCGCCGGTGATCAGCCCGAGATTGCGCGACAGGTTGAGCATGCCGGAGATCACACCCCGCTGGTCGGGGCGGATATCGACCATGACGGCGGTATTGTTGGCGGCCTGGAACAGCGCGTAACCGGCGGTGACGACGACGATCGGGGCGACGTAGCCGGCAATGCCCAACGTCGCCGGCAGAACCGATAGAAGGGCCGAACCTGCCGTTATCGCGGAGAGGCCGGTGACCGTCATGCCGTAGGCGCCGAACCTGTCCGTCAGGCGGCCGGCCGGCATGCCGGCCAGCGCGGCGACGAGCGGACCGATCGACATCGAGAGCCCGACATGGGCGGCGTCGAGCTCGAGCGCCTGCGACAGATGGAAAGGCCCGACGACCAGCGTCGCCATCATCACGGTCGAAACCAGGGTACTCATGGCAAGGCTGGTGTTCAGGATCGGGTTGCGGAGCATCGAAAGCCGGATCAGGGGAGAGGCGGCCCTGGCTTCGGTCAGGATGAAGAGGCCGATACCCAATGCGGCGGCGGCCAGCAGGGCGATGTTCGGCGCGCCGAAACTGCCGCGCCCGAGCGTCATGGCGAGCGCATAGGCGGCGAGGGTTGCGGCCAGCAGCAGGGTGCCGAGACTGTCGAAACGGGCCGGGGCCTTGCCCGGATCGCGGCTGTCGGCGGGGAGCGTGCGATACGCAAGGAGCAGCGTCAGGAAACCGAGCGGGACGCTGACGAAGAAGATCGACCGCCAGCCGAGGCCGGAGATCAGCAGGCCGCCGAGCGACGGGCCGAGGGCGGTGCCGATCGCCGACATGGTGCCGAGCAGACCCATGGCGCTGCCGGTCCTTTCTTTCGGTACGGTTTCTCCGACAAAGGCCATGGCGAGTGCCATCATTACGGCGGCGCCGAGGCCTTGGGCCGCTCGTGCCGCGATCAGTATCCAGAGCGACGACGCCGCGCCGCTGGCGGCGGAGGCGATGGTGAACAGGCCAAGGCCGATCAGCAGCAGCTTTCGGCGGCCGATGATATCCCCGAGCCGGCCGGCCCCGACGATCAATGTGGTGATGGCGAGCAGGTAGGCGAGCACGACCCATTGGATCTGCTGGAAGGGTGCCTCGAAGGCTTCCGCCAGCGTCGGCAGTCCGACATTGGCGATGCTGGTGCCGAGGGCTGCAAGCAGCGTGCAGAGGGAGAGGCTTGTCAGTGCGGCTCGGGCCGATGGAGAGTTTCCGCTGTGACCCGCAATCATCTTTTCGTGTCCTGTCGTGATCCGCATTCGTCCAATCTCCGTTCCGGCAGCTCCCGAGCAGAGCCATTCGAAACCTAGTCTTTTGCCTGGGATGGCGGAATACGCAGCATTTGCATGGTATTCTTGCGTCAAGCGCCATATCATCGGCCAATCGTTCTCCGGAGACCGCATGTCGCGCCCCGATCTCAACCTGCTCTTCACCCTCAGCGTGCTGCTCGAAGAGGGCAGTGTCGCCGGTGCCGCCAAGCGGTTGCGGCTCAGCCCCTCGGCGATGAGCCGGGCTCTGGCAAGGCTGCGGGAGACGACCGGCGATCCGCTGCTGGTGAGGGCAGGCCGTGGTCTCGTGCCGACACCGCGGGCGCTCGAACTTCGCGAAAGGGTCAGCGGCCTGGTGCAGGATGCGGAAGCGGTGCTGCGGCCGGTCGAAATGCTCGATCTTGCCCGGCTTGTGCGGACATTCACGCTGCGCACAAGCGAGGGGTTCGTCGAGAATTTTGGCTCCAGCCTTATTGCCCGCGTCGCAAGCCAGGCGCATGGGGTGCGGCTGCGGTTCGTGCGCAAGCCGGACAAGGATAGCGCTTCCCTTCGAGACGGCAGCGTCGATCTGGAGACTGGGGTTGTTGGCAAGGCCATGGGTCCGGAGGTGCGGGCGCAGGCTCTGTTTGGGGACCGTTTCATCGGCGTCGTTCGCAATGGCCATCCGCTGAGCGAGGGCGGGATCACGGCCGCCCGGTATGCGGCGGGCGATCATATCCTCGTTTCGCGGCGGGGCCTCGAAAAGGGGACGATCGACGAGGCGCTGGCGTCCTCGGGGCTGGAACGGCGGATCATGACGATCGTTGATGGCTTTGCCACCGCGCTGGTTCTCGCCCGGTCGTCCGACCTGATCGCCAGCGTTCCCGAGCAGCATAGCGGCAACCTGCGCGCCGGAATGTTCAGCTTTGCCCTGCCGGTCCCAGTGCCCGGGATCACGGTGTCATTGCTCTGGCACCCACGGCTGGATGCCGATCCGGCCCACCGCTGGCTGCGGTCCTGTGTTCGCGAAGTCTGCGCCGGGTCTGCCGTGCCGGGAGATGTGGTTGAAGGTTGATCCGGGTTCTGCGCGATGCATTGCAGGTAGCGGAAACGAAAACGCCGCCTCAACGGGCGGCGTTCACATTGGTTTTTCGAAAGAAGTCTCAGGCCTGTTCGAAGGCGCCGTGGCAATGCTTGTATTTCTTGCCGGATCCGCAGGGGCAGGCCTCGTTGCGGCCGATCTTGCCCCAGGTGGAGGGATCTTCCGGACGGCGGTCTTCCGGGGCGGCGATGAAGTTCTCGCTGTCGAAACCGGTGATCTGGTTGAGGCCGGTCGTCGGATCGACATGCTGTTCGTCGTAGACCGCGGGCGGCTGCGGGGGCTCGGGGTTCTGCACCAGCTCGACGCGCATCAGCTGGGCCGTGACCGCCTCGCGCAGGTTGGCAAGCAGTGCCTGGAACAGCTCGAAGGCTTCCGCCTTATATTCCTGCAGCGGATCGCGCTGGGCATAGCCGCGGAAGCCGATCACCGAACGCAGGTGGTCGAGGTTGACGATATGCTCGCGCCACAGGTGGTCGAGGGTCTGGAGCAGCACCGAGCGCTCCACATAGGTCATGATATCGGCGCCGAAACGCTCCTTGCGATCGGCGGCGGCGGCATCGGCGGCGGCGGTGATCCGTTCGCGGATATCGGTCTCGCCGATGCCCTCTTCCTTGACCCAGTCCTCGATCGGCAGGTCGAGATTGAGAAGGCGATCGACATCTTCCCTCAGACCCGCCCCATTCCATTGTTCGGCATAGGCGCGTTCCGGGATGTGCTTGGTGACCAGGACCTCGATCACCTCGGCACGCATTTCCTCGACGACTTCGGAGACGTCCGGAGAATCCATCATCTCGATGCGCTGCTCGAAGATCACCTTGCGCTGGTCGTTGGTGACGTCGTCGTATTTCAGGAGGTTCTTGCGGATGTCGAAGTTACGGGCTTCGACCTTCTTCTGGGCGCGTTCGAGCGCCTTGTTGATCCACGGATGGACGATCGCTTCGCCTTCTTTCAGGCCGAGCTTCTGCAGCATGCCGTCCATGCGGTCGGAGCCGAAGATGCGCATCAGGTCGTCCTGGAGCGACAGGTAGAATTTCGAGCGGCCGGGGTCGCCCTGACGGCCGGAACGGCCGCGCAGCTGGTTGTCGATCCGGCGGCTTTCGTGGCGTTCGGTGGCGATGACGTAAAGACCGCCGGCAGCCAGCGCCTTTTCCTTGAGCTGTTTCACTTCCTCGCGGACGGCGGCTTCCTTCGCCGCGCGTTCGCCCTCGTCCTCGATGCCTTCGAGTTCGCGTTCGAGGCGCATGTCGATGTTGCCGCCGAGCCTGGATGTCGGTGCCGCGGCCGGCCATGTTAGTGGCGATCGTTACCGCACCCGGCACGCCTGCCTGCGAAACGATATAGGCTTCCTGCTCGTGGTAACGGGCGTTCAGGACCTGGAAATTGTTGAAGCCGGATTGACGCAACTGGGTTGCCAGCAGTTCCGACTTCTCGATCGAGGTCGTGCCGACCAGAACCGGCTGGCCGCGCTCGTGGGCATCCTTGATCTCGGCGATGATCGCCTTGAACTTTTCGTCGAAGGTCCGGTAGACCTCGTCGTCCTCGTCGATACGCTGGATCGGCAGGTTGGTCGGCACTTCGACCACTTCGAGCTTGTAGATATTGCCGAACTCTTCCGCTTCGGTCTGTGCCGTACCGGTCATGCCGGCAAGCTTTCCGTACATGCGGAAATAGTTCTGGAAGGTGATCGAGGAGAGCGTCTGGTTCTCCGGCTGGATCTGTACCTTTTCCTTGGCTTCGAGCGCCTGGTGCTGGCCTTCCGAATAGCGGCGGCCGGGCATCATGCGACCCGTGAATTCGTCGATGATGACGATCTCGTCGTTGCGGACGATGTAGTCCTTGTCGCGGGTGAAGAGCTTGTGGGCCTTCAACGCGTTATTGATGTGGTGGACGATCGCGACGTTCTCGACGTCGTAGAGGGACTCGCCCTTGAGCAGGCCGGCCTGGCGCAGCAGGTTCTCGAGCTTTTCGGTGCCGGCTTCGGAGAAGTTGGCGGAGCGCTGCTTTTCGTCGATCTCGTAATCTTCCGGCGTCAGCACCGGAATGAAGGCGTCGATCGTGTTGTAGAGTTCCGAACGGTCGTCGAGCGGGCCGGAAATGATCAGCGGCGTACGCGCCTCGTCGACCAGGATCGAGTCCACTTCGTCGACGATCGCATAATTGTGGCCGCGCTGGACCATCTGGCTGCGCTCATACTTCATGTTATCGCGCAGATAATCGAAGCCGAGCTCGTTGTTGGTGGCGTAGGTGATGTCGCAGGCGTAGTTGGCGCGGCGCTCGTCGTCGTTGAGGCCGTGGACGATGACGCCGGTCGTCAGCCCGAGAAAGCCGTAGAGCTTGCCCATCGTGTGGGAGTCGCGCTGGGCCAGGTAGTCGTTGACGGTGACCACATGCACGCCCTTGCCGGCGAGCGCATTGAGATAGACCGGCAGGGTACCGACGAGGGTCTTGCCTTCGCCGGTCTTCATCTCGGCAATCGCGCCATCGTGAAGGATCATGCCGCCGGTCAGCTGCACGTCGAACGGGCGCATGCCGAGCACGCGGCGGGAAGCCTCGCGCACGACCGCGAAGGCCGGGATCAGGATGTCGTCGAGCGTCTTGCCTTCGGCGAGCAGTTTCCTGAACTCCACCGTCTGGGCTGCAAGCTGTTCGTCGGAGAGAGCCTTGGTCTTCTCCTCGATTGCATTGATGGCGTCGATAGTTGGCCGGTAGCCGCGCACGCGGCGATCGTTAGCCGAACCGAACAGTTTGCGGGCGATGCCGCCAATGCTGACCATACGAATGGTCCTTTCTGAAATCTGTCCCATGGGGGCGCCGGACCGGTCGAACTATCGGTTTTGATGCCGACAAAATGACCCGTCACGCCCGGAAACTCTGCTGGACGCGAAGTTGCGTGACAGATAAGAGGGGGTCGAATGATGTCAACGGTGGCGGCCGATACAGAATGGCCACAATCCGGTGTTTGTGAAGGTTTTCTGGCCGGAATCAGGCTTGTGAAACCGGTACCCTATCGAAAGGTCTTTATCGATGTTGCGCCACAAATTTCTCATGACGGCCGCGCTGGCCGCTGCGATCCTCTGCCAGGCTCCTGCCTTTGCGGCTGAGGATCCGGTCGTTGCCAAGGTCGGTGACCTGGAAATCCACCAGTCGGAACTGGAGATTGCCGTTCAGAATCTCGACCCGCAGCTCGCCCAGCTTCCGGACGACCAGAAGAAGGTCGCAGCCCTTTCCGGCGCCATCGACGTCAAGCTGCTCGCCAAGGGCGCTCTCGCCGAAGGCATCAAGGACACTCCCGACTTCAAGAAGCGGATGGACTATATCGCCGACCGCGAGCTGCACAACGCCTACTTCCGCAAGCATGTGATCGACGCCACCACCCCGGCAGAGGTCAAGGCCCGTTACGACAAGGAAATCGCCTCCCTGCCCAAGCAGGAAGAGGTGCATGCCCGTCATATCCTCGTAAAGACCGAGGAAGAGGCCAAGGCAATCATCGCCGATCTTGGCAAGGGCAAGGATTTCGCCGCGATCGCCAAGGAAAAGTCGCAGGACAGCAACAAGGATGAAGGCGGCGATCTCGGCTGGTTCGGCCGCGGCCGCATGGTTCCGGAATTCGAGGAAGCCGCTTTCGCGCTGAAGAAGGGCGAATACACCAAGACGCCGGTCAAGTCGCAGTTCGGCTTCCACGTCATCAAGCTCGAAGACACCCGCGATGCTCCGGCTCCCGCTTTCGAGCAGGTCGAAGACCAGGTCAAGCAGCTCGTGATGCGCGACAAGTACGTCGCTCTCATCACCAAGGCCAAGAGCGAGCAGAAGATCGACATCAAGGATGCGGCCCTCAAGAAGGGTTATGACGATGTCAGCAAGATGCAGGAAGCGGGCGACGCGCCGGTTCAGCAGTAATCTTTTGACAACGGGCCCGGATCTTCCGGGCCCTTTTCCTATTTGAGCCAGGTAGTTTTCCGATGTCCGATTCCGTTTCGCCGCTTGCTCCCAAATCCTATCCCGACATGCCGGCAATCCGCGGTGTCCGAATGGCGACCGCTGCCGCCGGTATCAAGTACAAGAACCGCACCGACGTGCTGCTGATGGTGTTCGACGCGCCGGCGACCGTTGCCGGCGTCTTCACCCGTTCCAAATGCCCTTCGGCGCCGGTCGATTTCTGCCGCGCCAATCTGTCGCATGGGCTGGCCCGGGCCGTCGTCGTCAATTCCGGCAATGCCAACGCCTTTACCGGCGTCAAGGGCAAGGCTGCGACCGCGCTCACCGCAAAATCGGCTTCCGAAGCGGTTGGCTGCGGCGAAAACGAGGTTTATCTGGCTTCGACTGGGGTCATCGGCGAGCCGCTCGATGCGACGAAATTTGCCGGTGTGCTCGACGACATGAATTCGGGCGCCGTCGGCGACTTCTGGCTGGAAGCGGCGAAGGCGATCATGACCACCGACACCTATCCGAAGGTCGCGACCCGCACCGCCGAGATCGGCGGCGTCACGGTGACGATCAACGGCATTTCCAAGGGTGCCGGCATGATTGCACCCGACATGGCGACCATGCTGTCCTTCGTGGCGACCGATGCCGACATCGCCTCGCCGGCGCTGCAGAGCCTGCTTTCCGCCGGGGTCGGCCCGAGCTTCAATTCGGTCACCGTCGATAGCGACACATCGACTTCCGACACGCTGATGCTGTTTGCGACGGGCGCTGCAAGCGCCGACGGTCAGGCCCGTGTCGAGACCGCCGACGATCCGCGCCTCGCAAGCTTCCGCACCGCCCTCAACGACTTGCTCAAGGATCTGGCCCTGCAGGTCGTGCGCGACGGCGAAGGTGCGCGCAAGATGGTCGAGATCACCGTCACCGGCGCCGAAAGCGATGCGGCGGCCAAGGTCATCGCCCTTTCGATCGCCAATTCGCCGCTGGTCAAGACCGCGATTGCCGGCGAAGACGCCAATTGGGGCCGTATCGTCATGGCTGTCGGCAAGTCGGGCGAAATGGCCGACCGCGACCGTCTGGCGATCTGGTTCGGCGATGTGCGCGTCGCCGTCGGCGGTGAGCGGGATCCGGCCTATTCCGAAGCTGCGACCACCGCCGTGATGAAGGAACAGGACATTCCGGTGAAGGTCGATATCGGTCTGGGCAACGGCCGGGCAACCGTCTGGACCTGCGACCTCACCAAGGAATATGTTGCCATCAACGGCGACTACCGGAGCTGACAGGAATTGAACGAAGCATCCTCTCCTCAGAACGATCTGCCATTGGTCCGGCGGCTCGAAGCCGTCGGCTTTCGGCCTGGCCGGCGGCCTCCGTCATTTATGACGGGAGCTGGCAGGTGCGGCTGACCGGTGGTCATCCTTCCAAGCGCCTGAACTGCATCGTCCCGCTCGACCCCTCCGATCACCGCGACATGGCGATGCGGCTCGAGAAGGCGCGCAAGCGGTTCGAGGATTACGGCCGTCAACTGGTCGTCCGGGAGACGCCGCTCGCTCCTCCCAGGCTTATCGATCATCTCGACGCCGCCGGCTGGCGGGCGTTCGAGACCGTCGATGTCCTGACCGTCAGCCTCACTGAACTGGAACTGCCCGATACGCTCGATTACCTGCCGAGCCACGATATAGGCCGGTTCTGCGACGCGAGCCTTGCCGTTGATGGCGAGGATGCAGGCCTGAAGCCGGCGCTTGCCGAGATCCTGAGCTCGATCAAACCGACCTCCGGCTTCTTCATCAAGGAGAACCCGCAGGAAGGGGCAGCCGCCGTGGCGCTCTGCGTGCAGGACAACGATCTGGCCGGCATCATTTCCTTCGCCGTCGCCGAAGCGCATCGGCGCGAGGGGCTCGGCACCGAAATCCTGTCTTCGGCGCTGCGCTGGGCGCGGATTAGCGGCGCGCGATCCGCCTGGCTGCAGGTGGTTTCCACCAATGAGCCGGCGCTGGCGCTCTACCGCAAGTTCGGCTTCCGCAAGGCCTACGAATACCGTTACTGGCGACAGGAAGGCCGGGCATGAGCGAGACCCTCCGCAAGATCCTGCTTGTCGCCGCCTGCGCGCTGATCGACACAGACGGCCGCATCCTTCTGGCGCAGCGGCCGGAAGGCAAGTCGCTGGCCGGCCTCTGGGAGTTTCCCGGCGGCAAGGTCGAGCCCGGCGAAACGCCGGAAGAGACGCTGGTGCGCGAGCTCGAGGAAGAGCTCGGCATTCAAACCAAGATCCCCTGCCTTGCGCCGCTCACTTTCGCCAGTCACACCTACGAAACCTTCCACCTCCTGATGCCGCTCTATATTTGCCGGCGGTTCGAGGGCATCCCGATCGGACGGGAGGGACAGGCGATCAAATGGGTGCAGCCGAACGCGCTGCGCGATTATCCGATGCCGCCGGCCGACGAGCCGCTGATCCCGATCCTGCAGGATCTGCTCTGATCGATAAAATTAGAATAATCGAATTTATGCCGCGTTAAGGGATCGTTTAGCCAATTGTGGCACCTTCAAGGCTCATCACGTAACTGCGTTGACGAGGCTTTAGAAGGCATGGACGAGGAATTCTGGAAAACTGTGCGGGTCCGCCAACGGACGACGCATGGCTCCGGCAAAACCGGCGCGCTCAATATAGCACTCCTGTTCGGGACGGCCGCGATCGCTCTTTCGCTGATCGTGACGCCGATGCTCGCGAGCCGCAATGACGAGCGCCGGCTGGCGCATGTCCAGGAAGATTTCGACCTGATCAGCACCGGCTCCATCAAGCCCGGCGAGAAGGGCGCAAGACATTATACGATCCGGCGCAGCGTATTGCAGGAAACGCCCGGTTCGGTCTGCATCGTACAGGGCTATGGCGACGGCAACGACTGCTGACGTTGGGCCTTCAGGCTCGACTCCTATTTGATTTGAAGGTCAGTCCATGCACCTTTTCAGGTTCCTTCTGAAGAATGACAGCGGCGCGACGGCCGTGGAATATGGCCTCATCGTTTCCATTATTGCCGTGACCCTGTTTGTCGCGCTCGGCGGTTATTACGACGTGATGAACAACATGTTCGGCGGGATCGCCGAGACCTACGGTAACGCCACCCACTAACGCCCTATTCCGTTTCCTTGCGCAACGCGTCGGCAAGCCGCATCTTGGCGGAGCCCGGTTTCAGCGGCTTCTGCTGGCTTTCGTGCGGCGCCCAGCCCGATGCGTAGATGATCGAGAACGTCGCGCGGATGCGCCCGTCCGGGTCGGAATAACGTTCGGCATAAAGCTCCGCAGCCCTCACGAAGAAACGCCTCGTCACCGGCACGCGACTGCGTCCCGCGAGCGGATTGGTCATGCCCATCGCCCGGAGGTCGCGCATCAGCGGGAAGAGCGAGTCGTAGCGCACCGTATAGGTCTCTGCATCGACGACCGGCAACGAGAAGCCGGCCCGCTGCAGGAGGGCGCCGATATCGCGCACATCGGCGAACGGGATGACGCGCGGGCTTGCCCCGCCCGTCAGCTCCGCCTCCGCGGAGAGAAGGACGTCGCGCAGTTCCTGAAGAGTGCCCGAGCCGGGGATGGCCGCCAGGAAAAGCCCGTCCGGCTTCAGTGCCCGGCGGATGCGGATCAGCGTGCCGGGCGTATCGTTGACCAGATGCAGCGACAATGGTGACAGGACCAGATTGACGGAATCGGGTTCGAGCGGCACGTCTTCCAATGGAGCGGCAGTGAAGCTGTCACCGGGCCGAGCAAAGGCGGCGTCGGTCTCGACCCGGCTCAAGGTGCCGATCTTGCCGGTGGCAAACGCCTCGCGGGCGGTGATGCCGGTTCCGCCGTGCAATTCGACCGCCGTTTCGAACCGGCGCTCGACGACGGTCAGGCGGTCCGCAAGTTCACGGCCGGCGATGTCCAGAAGGAAGGAAGCGTTGCTGTCCTGCGAAGCTATCGCGCGTCTGCGGCGGGCGCTCACAAGCTGTTCGTCGAAAAGAATTTCCATGGCCGTCCACTCGTATTCTGCCGTCGCAAAGGCGCGCTCCGTCGGCTATTGTCAAGTCATGTCCACCGAGCGGAAGATCAACCCCTTGCGACTTTTAACATCGTTCGCCGCAGGGTGGACGAGATGGGTCGGCGATTTCGTCTATCCGCCGACCTGTCCCGGTTGCGGCGTCAGGACGGGGGCGCATCAGGGCTTCTGCCCTTCCTGCTGGCGGGAGATCCGCTTCATCGAGCGGCCTTATTGCGAGAAGCTC
Source organism: Neorhizobium sp. EC2-8 (assembly GCA_045291535.1). Classification (GTDB taxonomy): domain Bacteria; phylum Pseudomonadota; class Alphaproteobacteria; order Rhizobiales; family Rhizobiaceae; genus Neorhizobium. Next base: position 3,712,877 of record CP147996.1, read on the forward strand.
GGCCTGCCGTTTTCCTATGACCCGGGGCCGGGCATCCTGTCCGCACAGGCGATTGCCGAACCGCCCGTCTTCGACCGCCTACGCGCGGCGGCGATCTTCGAAGGAGCGGCGCGCGATCTCGTCCATTCGCTGAAATACCGCGACCGCACCGACCTTGCAGGGATGATGGCCGGCTGGATGCTGCGTGCCTCCGATGGGCATATCGCGGCCTGTGACGGCATCCTGCCGGTGCCGCTGCATCGTTCTCGCTTCGCTTCGCGGAAATTCAACCAGGCGGCGGAACTTGCCCGGCATCTGTCGCAGAAATCCGGCCGGCCGTTCCTCGCCTCGACCCTTGTCCGCGTCAAGCGCACGAACCGGCAGGTGGGGCTTTCGGCACGGGCCCGGGAAGACAATGTGCGGGCGGCTTTTGCCATCGCGCCGGGCCATGAGGACCGTGTTTTCGGCAAGCGTCTGGTACTGATCGATGACGTCTATACCACCGGTGCGACGGTTTCTTCTGCCACACGCGCATTGAAAAAGCTGGTGCCGCGGAGGTCACGGTTTTGACCTTTGCAATGGCTGTCGCCGCGCCTATATGAACAGAAGAAGACACTATTGCGCGCGGCCTTTTCCCCGACATCCTTCCCCCTGGGCCGCGTCCGGAGACGATCATGGCAGAGGTCACTATCTATACCCGCGAATATTGCGGTTACTGCGCCCGTGCGAAGGCTTTGCTGGACACGAAAGGCGTCGCCTATACCGAGCATGACGCCACCTATTCGCAGGAGCTGCGCCAGGAGATGATCGGCAAGTCGAACGGCCGCGCTACCTTCCCGCAGATCTTCATCGGCGGCACACATGTGGGCGGCTGCGACGATCTGCACGCACTCGACCGGGCCGGCAAGCTGGACCCGATGCTGGCGAACTGAGAGGTTTTTCCCATGGCTTTTAAGGTTGCTGCCATCCAGATGTGCTCCGGCGTCGATCCGGAAAAGAACGCCGCCGACATGGCGCGGCTGGTGCGCGAAGCGGCGGCGCACGGGGCGGTCTATATCCAGACCCCGGAGATGACTGGCTTCCTGCAGCGGGACCGCAAGGCGATGCGCGCCGTGCTGCGCGACGAGGCGGGTGACATCATCGTTTCGACCGCCCGCAGCCTTGCAAACGAACTCGGCATTCACCTGCATATCGGCTCGACGGCGATTGCCGTCGATGGCGGCAAGATCGCCAACCGTGCCTTCCTCTTCGCACCGGGCGGCCGGCAGATCTGCACCTATGACAAGATCCATATGTTCGATGTGGATCTGGACAATGGCGAGCTGGCGCGAAAGCTCGGCCTATGAGCCGGGTAGCGAGGCGCGCGTCGCCGACCTGCCGTTCGGCAAGCTTGGGTTCGCGATCTGCTACGACGTGCGCTTCCCGCAGCTTTTCCGCACGGAGGCGCTGGCCGGCGCCGAGATCCTGACTGTTCCGGCGGCCTTTACCCGCCAGACCGGCGAGGCCCATTGGGAAATCCTGCTGCGGGCGCGTGCGATCGAGAACGGCGCCTTCGTGATCGCCGCGGCCCAGGCCGGCGTGCATGAAGACGGCCGCGAAACGTTTGGCCATTCGATGATCGTCGATCCCTGGGGCAAGGTGCTGGCATCCGCCGGCGGCACCGGCGAAGGCGTCGTTCTCGCCGAGATCGACATTGCCGCAGTCGCTGCTGCACGGGGCAAGATCCCCAACCTCAAGAACGCCCGCGAGTTCTCGCTCGATGCGGTCCCCGACGCGGCGGGAGGAGTAGCCGCTTGATCAAGTATTCGCTCTCCTGCGACAATGCTCACACGTTCGAAGGCTGGTTTTCGGAAAGCGCCGATTTCGACCGACAGGTGGCGAGCGGCTTCCTGACCTGTCCGGTCTGCAATTCCGCTTCGATTTCCAAGACGCTGATGGCGCCTTCCGTTTCGACCGCCCGCAAAAAGGAAGAGAAGCAGGCGATGGTGATGGACCTTGCCCGCCAGGAGGCTATCGCCAAGCTCAAGGAAGCGGTGGCGGCGATCAAGGCCAATGCCGAGGACGTCGGCGAGAAATTTCCCGAGGAAGCCCGCAAGATTCACTATGGCGAGGCGGATGCCCGCGGCATTATCGGTCAGGCGAGCATCGGCGAGGTGCGCGACCTGCTCGACGAGGGCATCGAGATCGCTCCGTTGCCGGTCATTCCCGAAGACGCGAACTGAGACCGGCCGAGCACAAAGGTTTCCATTTTCAAAGAACCCTACGGGCCGAATGGTGGAAGGATCGCCATCGACCGGGCCCGAGTGCGCCAGATCGCGGCGCGCAATGCGGAGAAGCAGACGGATCTGCTGGCGCATGTGCTTTTGGTTGGAGTGTAGCAGAGCGGGAGAGGGCGGGGATGAGACGTTTCAACGCCGATCGAGAATAGGCGGATAGTCTCGGGCGCCATGGAGGATGCGGATGAGCCTGACCTGCAATCCTTCCACCCGGTAGAAGATCAGATAGGGTGCGAAGACACGACGGCGAATACCGGAAAGTTCTGATTGTTCCAGAAGCTCAAAACCATAGGGCGTATCGGTGATTTCCAGGCAGGCGGACCGCAATTCCTCGATGTAGGATCGAGCCCGGCCCGGGTTCTGGCCTGCGAGACAGCGGGCGATTTCCGCAAGATCCTGGCGGGCTTGCCGAGTGAAGGCGACCTTCATCGCGCCGTGCGTTTCCAGCCAAGTTCTTCGTAAACGCTGTCGAAAGCCTCTTCGATCGACATCATCCGTCCGGCTTCGATGTCATCGATGCCTTTCTGCAATTCTGCATCAAGCTGCTGGCGTGCGCGTTCGCGCTCCCGGCGCTGGCGCAGGACCGTCTCGATGTACTCGCTCGTCGAAGCAAACGATCCGCGCTCGACCTCGTCGCGAACGAAATCCTGGATATCCGGCTCCAGCGTCACGGTGATTTTCACGGCTTCGGCCATCGGCTTCTCCAAAATGGGATGCTACCTAGCTTATCATAGCAACGCCCGGCTGAGGAAGCGGCCTCACGCCGGCCGTTTCGCCAGCAGCATGTAGTTGACATCCATGTCCGGCGACAGGTTCCAACGATCCTGGAGGGGATTGAAGAAGACGCCGGTGCGGTGGATGATGTCCATGCCGGCGGAGGAGATCGGCTTTTCGGGCTCTTCCGGGCGGACCAGCTTTTCGTATTGGTGGGTGCCGCGGGGCAGCCAGCGCAGGATGTTTTCGGCGGCAAAAATCGCCAAGGCTCCGGCCTTGAAGGTGCGGTTGATGGTGGCGACGAACATCAGGCCGCCGGGGCGGACCATGTTGGCGCAGGTGGTGATGAAGAAATTGACGTCCGCGACGTGTTCCACCACTTCCATGTTCAGCACCACATCGAAGGTCTCGCCGGCTTCGGCGAGCTGTTCGGCGGTGACGGCGCGGTAGTCCACCGAGGTTCCGGTTTCCGCCGCATGGGTGGAGGCGATGCCGATGTTCTTTTCCGACGGGTCGGCGCCGACGACGGTGGCGCCCATGCGGGCGATCGGCTCGGACAGCAGGCCGCCGCCGCAGCCGATATCGAGGATGCGCAGGCCGGACAGGGGCAGGTGGCTCTTCGGATCGCAGCCGAAATTTTCGGCAATGCGGTCGCGGAGATAGGCGAGCCGCACCGGGTTGAATTTGTGGAGCGGCTTGAACTTGCCGGTCGGGTCCCACCATTCGGCGGCCATCGCGGAAAACCGGTCGACTTCGCTCTGGTCGATCGTCGTGCGGGGATCGAGCGTGTTGCGGGCGGCTTCGGTCATGGTCCTGCTCCTTGTTCTATCGTTGAAGTCGGATGCAGCGGGCGAGAAGTCAAGAGATGTTTCTCGCGGGGCGCCGCCTTGCCGCAGCCCAGATGCAGACGCGCAGCAGATCGACATTCGGTTCTTCCGCTGCGGCCTGTTGAAGCTCCTGCATGGCCTGTCTGAAAAGTTCGTAATATTCCGGTTCGCGATCGGCGATGCAAAGCGGAAGATCGGCGCAGACCTTGCCGCTCAGGCCGATTTCCTGCTGGGCGCGGACTTTCCCGATCTGATGGACCGACGGCAGCATCGGGCCGCTGCAGACACGCCGGCGGCGGCAGACCCGCAAACGGCAGAAGCCGTTGCCCAGAAAGCCGATCGACGCAGTGGCGCGGCATAACTCCTCATGCTGTTCGGCGCGAAGCTTTTCGTAGTCGCTGAAACCCGATTTATCCATGTTCTTCCGTGAACCTCTTGCAAGACGGAGTCCGTCCTTGGTGATGCCAGTCATTTTCAGTTTCGGGTCGAACCCGAGGATCGGCCGGGACACGTCGTGTGCCTCGAATTTAGATTTTAATAGTGATACGCGACGTGTCCCGTTCAGTGTGTTTTTCCGCGCAACTCCGGTCCCTCTGCGGCGATATGGAATTTAACTCCGTGGAAATGAGCACGGATGCCATACCGGGTTGTGTGCGACACACGCACGCCCCGCCTTGAGGCGAGAGGGGGACCATTTTCTGCGCAGCCCCTGACGACCCGCATGCATAACTGCGGTTCGTCAGATCGCCGGTCCCGTCTCGCCGGTTATGCGGGCCGGTGTAGCCGAAACGGGACGGGCCAATTGTAGGCATGGGATCGTAAGGCGGGGATGCGAGGGGACGGGATTTCGGTTATGTCTCTGAAAAGCCGCAGGGCATAGGTGGCGGTCATCCTCGCTTGGAGGGCTAAGATGACCAGCCGGGAGGAGAGACGATGGCGATCACGGTTGAGCGATTGAAGCAGCTGCTTGCCTTCGAGGAGGCCTGCCTGACGCTTTCGGACAGTTCCACGGAAATCCGCGACGGCTATATTCTCGAGAGGCTTCGGTTTCGGCTGGGCGACGGCACGGAGGTGCGCGGTTTCCTGACCCGGCCGAGCGAGGGGTTTCTCACTCCGGGGCCGGCCATTCTCCATGCCCATGCACACGGCGCCCGCTGGGATATCGGGGCCTCCGAACTGATCGATGGCCGGCCGGCCCTGCTCGATGCGCCGGGGCCGGCGCTGGCACGCGAGGGATATGTGGTGCTGTGCATCGATATGCCGACATTCGGCGAGCGTGCCGGGCAGACCGAGGATGTGGCGACAAAGGCCGCGCTCTGGCATGGGAAAACGCTGTTCGGGCAGATGCTGTCCGAACAGGCGGCGGCGCTCACCTGGCTTGCCGGCCGGCCGGAGGTCGATCCGCAAAGGATCGGCGTCGCGGGCCTGTCGATGGGGGCGACGCTTGCCTATTTCCTCGCGGCGCTCGATCCGCGGGTGAAGGCGAACGCGCACCTGTGCTGCTATGCGGATTTCGCGACGCTGGTTGAAACCGGCGCGCATGACCTTCATGGTCATTACCTCACCGTGCCGGGGTTGTTGAAGGAGACCTCGATCGGCGAGATCGCCGGACTGGCGGCGCCGCGTCCGCAGCTGATCTGCGTTGGTCAGGACGACCCGCTGACGCCGCCCGAGGCCGTGGAACGCGCCCTTGCCGAAACGGAGGCGGCCTATCTGAAGGCCGAGGCGCCCGGTGCTCTGGCGTTCCTGCCGGAGGCGGGCGTCGGCCATCGCGAGACGGCCGCGATGCGCAACGCCATGCTGGCGTTCTTCAAAGAGTATCTCTGAAGAGATCAGTCAGACCGGCGATATCTTCCCAACGACGTCGATCTCCACACCGATCCTGCGCCCTACCGCGTGCCGTTCAGATGTACGCATCTCTTGCCAATCTGCTCCTTGTGCTGCGACTTGGTATACCGGGCGATCATGCCGGCAGGGCAGCTCTTGTCGTCGTACAGGACGGATTCGCCGGCCGCCATCGTCGCTGGCGTCGGCTTGGCCTTGACCATTTTGGTCTGGGCATGGGCCGGGGATAATGCGACCGGGCCGGCGAAGACCATGGCCAACAATAGGATCAGGGAAATACGGAACATCGGAACCTCTCCTCCCGCTGCGGTTGGTGAGGAATTGTACCGTTCGCGCAATCGGCCGGCCATTCGATCTTCCGGTCGAGGCCGGCTCGATAGGATGAAGGGGGGACTAGCTCCCCTTCACCCTCAGCCCATTCCGGTCGAACAGATGCAGGGGTGCACCGGCGACGGAGAAATAGGCTTCGTCGCCCGGCGAAAGCTGCTTCTGGCCGGGAACGACGGCGAGGAGTTTTTCGCCGTTCATGTCCGCATGGATGACCGTTTCGGAGCCGAGGGCTTCGACCAGCCGGACTTTCACCTTCAGGCTGCCGGGATCGTTGGCGAGCGTGATGTGCTGCGGGCGGATGCCGATCGTCAATTTGTCGCCGACGGAAAGGCCATGGCCCGAGAAGGGCACGAGCAGGCGGTGGCCGCCGGATGTCGTCAGCGTCGCGGTGCCGGTCTGCAGCTCGGCGACTTCGCCGGCGAGGAAGTTCATGTGCGGCGCGCCGATGAAGCCGGCGACGAAGCGGTTGGCGGGCGTGTTGTAGAGGTCGAGCGGCGTGCCGACCTGTTCGATCTTGCCGGCGCGCATGACGACGATGCGGTGGGCAAGCGTCATCGCCTCCACCTGGTCATGGGTGACGTAGATCATCGTCGAGCCGAGGCGGGCATGCAGCGCCGCGAGCTCGGCGCGGGTCGAGACGCGCAGTTCGGCGTCGAGGTTCGACAGCGGCTCGTCGAGCAGGAAGGCGGTCGGGCGGCGCACGATGGCGCGGCCGATCGCGACGCGCTGGCGCTGGCCGCCGGAAAGCTGGCCGGGCCGGCGCTCCAGGTAGGGTTCGATTTCCAGCATGCGGGCGGCTTCGGTGATGCGCTCGGCGACTTCGGCCTTCGGCATGTTGGAATTTTCGAGCCCGAAGGCGAGGTTCTGGCGCACGCTCATGTGCGGGTAGAGCGCATAGGACTGGAAGACCATGGCCAGGCCCCGGTCTGCGGCGGAGACTTCGTTGACGCGCTTGCCGTCGATCTCGATCTCTCCGCCGGTCACCTTTTCAAGGCCGGCGATGGTGCGCAGCAAGGTCGACTTTCCGCAGCCGGACGGGCCGACGAAAACGATGAACTCGCCGTCCTTGATATCGAGGTCGATGTCCTTCAGGACGTCGACTGCGCCGAAGGATTTCTTGATTTTGGTGAGGGTGATCTCGCCCATCGGTGATCCTTACTTCAGGCCGGTGCCGGCAATGCCGGTGGTGATGAAACGCTGCAGGAAGATGAAGACCAGCACGACGGGGATCATGGTCACGACCGTCATCGCCAGGATGAAGTGCCACTGGACGTTCAACTCGCCGGAATAGATGCTCAAGCCCACCTGCAGGGTGTAGAGTTCGCGGCGCGACAGCACGATCAGCGGCCACAGGAAGTCGTTCCAGCGCCAGACGACCGAGAAGATGGCCAGAACCGCGAGCGCCGGTGCCGTCAGAGGCAGCACGATACGCCAGTAGATCTGCCATTCGGACGCCTTGTCCATACGCGCCGCGTCGATCAGTTCGTCCGGGATGGTCAGCATGTACTGGCGCAGGATGAACACGCCGGTCGGCGTCGCCACCGTCGGCAGGATGACGCCCCAGAGGCTGTTGAAAAGCCCGAGCGACGAGATGATCGAATAGAGCGGCACCATGATCACCGAAAGCGGCACCATCAGCGTCGCAAGGATGATCAGCATCGCGAGCGAACGGCCCTTGAACTCGTATTTGGACAGCGCGAAGGCCGCCATGGAATTGACGATCAGGGTGATCAGCGTCGCCGTCACCGTCACGAAGACGGAGTTCCACAGGTAGCGCAGGAAATCGAACTGGGTGAAGGGCGTCGTGTAGTTTTCCGTGGCGAACGAGACGGAGCGGACCGGCGTGCGATTGCCGATATTGACGCGGACGATCTCGCCCGGCGTCTTCGGATCGACCATCTGGGCGACGAGGCCGATGCGGCGCACTTCGGCAAGTACCTTGGTGGAGCCGTCCGGCATTTTCGCGTCGAAGAGCTGCAGCGGCTTGTCGTAGCCCTGCACCGTCGCCTGGCTGGTGACATAGGGCAGGATCGACGGCGGGAACTCGGCGAGTGCCGCCGGCGTCTTGAAGGACGAGAAGGCGAGCCAGACGGCCGGGCCGAACATGATGATCAGACCGCCGACGAGCCAGACCCAGGTGACGATATCCGTCCAGTGCCAGCTCTTGCCGCCCCGGCGGCGCAGAATGAAGCGAGAGGCTACACCCATCAGCGTTTCCCCTTCTTTTCGCCGCGCTGGCCTATGCCGAGCCTGGATCAGTGTCAGGACGACGAGCACAAGGCCCATCAGGATCGAGGCGGCAGCGGCAAGGCCCGGATTGCGGAGCGCCGAGGCAAAGCCGGTCTCGTAGATATACTGGGTCAGATAGAGCGTGCTGGTGCCGGGACCGCCGCCGGTCAGCACGTAGACCTCGTCGAAGATCTGCACGGCCTTGATCAGGGCGAGGACGACGACGACCAGAAGGTTCGGCGCGAGAAGCGGCAGCGTGATGCGCCAGAAGACGCGCGCCGGCTTGGTGCCGTCCATTTCGGCGGCTTCATAGAGATCTTTCGGGATCGCCTGCAGGCCGGCGAGCAGGATCAGCGTGTAGAGGCCCATATGTGCCCAGATCGATACGCCGATGGTGGCGATGAACGTCCAGTTGCGGTCGGTGAGCCAGGTATAGGGCTCGATGCCGAACTGGTAGAGACCGAAATTCAGCAGGCCCTGGCGCTGCAGGATCCACTTCCAGATCAGGCCGACGACGACCGGCGACAGAAGGACCGGGAAGAAGAACACGGCGCGCCAGAAGGAGCGGGCGGCGAGATCGCGGTTGAGGATCAGCGCCGTGATCAGCGAAACGCCGATCATCAGCGCCACCTGCAGGATGACGAACCAGAACGTGTTGCCGACGGCGGTCCAGAAGGCATCCTCCTGGCAGGACATCGGGTCGAGATAGTTCGTACAGGTGAAGAGGCGCTGATATTGCTCGGCGCCGACGAAATTGCGCTCGGAAAGGAAGAAGGCTGTGCCGCCGGTCATCGAGTAGACAAAGTTGATGACGAGGGGCAGGAGCACGAAAATGCCGAAGATCAGCATGTTCGGAGCAAGGAATACCGTCGCCATGCCGCCGATGCCGGCCGCCTTCTGGACGGCGCGGAGCGGTATGTCGATGATGCGCATCAGGAGATGCACGGGCGCCATGAGGAGGCTGCCGAGGCGTTCGGTGAGAGACGTCGTGCTCATGTTCGTATTCCATCCCTCCTTGTCTTCTTGTCCGGATGGCGAGGCTCGCCCTCATCCGCCTGCCGGCACCTTCTCCCCGCAGGCGGGGAGAAGGGATATGCCGCGCCGTCGGCGTTCCCCCTCGCCCCGCTTGCGGGGGTCCGGAGGACGGGGGCGAGACACGCGGCTCGTCCCCGGTAGTGCGCCGAGCGGAGCGGAGGCGGGGTGAGGGCTCACCCCAAGGCTGTCATCAAAGGCCGCTGTCCTTGACCTTCTGGGCGATATCCGCGTCGATGCGCGTGAACGCGTCTTCGAGCTTCAGCTCGCCGGCCAGCGTCTGACCGACGCGGGTGACGATCGCGGCATAGACCGTGTCGGACCAGCGCCAGCCGGGCAGCTTCAGAGCCGTGTCGGCGGTGGTCTTGGATGCTTCGACATATTTGGTCAGAGCAGCCTTGGCGAAGGCATTGTCGGTCTTGAAGTCCAGGCCGCCCTTGTCGACCACGCCCTTGTGGCCGGGGAGGAACAGGGTACGCTCGGAGAATTCCTTGACGATCTTCTCCTGGGCGAACCAGTCCATGACGGCTGCGACGTCCTTCGGGTTCTTGGTGTATTTCACCGCGACGAGTGCCGCGCCGCCGGGCATGCCGGTGCAGGCCGCCGGGCCGCAGGGGCTGCCGGTGGCGACCCAGTCGAAGCTGTTGCCGATCTTGGTGGCGAGGTTGGCCACCTGCCAGGAACCGGAATAATAGAAGGCGAGCGGCCGTTGATGAAGTCTTCGGCTGCAGCGCGGTAGGTCGAGCCGGCTGCCGAGACCCACACGTCCTTGGCGAAGGAGCCTTCACCAACCCAGCCGACGAACTTGGTCAGGAAGTCCTTGGCGCCCTTGTCGAGCGGAGCCGGCTTGCCGTCAGCGCCGACATAGTTGGCGCCGTAGGAAAGGAGCGGAGCGGTGAGGCGGTGGCCGGAGCGGTCGATCGCCATGGCGAACGGAAGCTTCTGGCTATCCTTGACCTTCTTGGAAGCTGCGGCCCATTCTTCCCAGGTGGCCTTCGGGCCAGGCATCGGAACGCCGGCCTGATCGAACAGGGTCTTGTTGGCAAAACCGCCGGTCAGGGTGATCTGCGTCATGAAGCCGGAGATCTGCTTGGAACCGTCCGGACGCATCCAGTCCGCCTGGGCGCCGAAATTATCGTCCCAGTACTTGGCGTCCTTGACCAGCGGGCGCAGGTCGAGCCAGTGCCTGGAAAGGTCCTTGATTGCGGTGACGCGGGCGATGTCCGGGCCGTTGCCGGCTTCGAGCCTGGACGGGCAGCTGGTCCTTGATGACGCTGTAGGCAACGTTGTCGAGCGTGACGTTGATGCCCGGGTTTTCCTTCATGAAACGGCCGACGAGGTCCTTCATGACGTCGCCTTCGACGCCGTCCGAATACCACATGATCCGCACGTCGCCGGCATGTGCTGCCGTCGGCATGAGAAGGGCGAGCGCTGCGCCCGCCAGAAGCGATTTGGTTTTCATGCTCATTTCCTCCTCTGAATGGACGGGGCCTCCTCCCGTCCGGTTTGCTAAAGCGCACCTGTCGGTGCGCCTTAACCTGAAATCCTCATTTTGCAGGGCTCAGCATCGTGGCTTCGCCCTTTACGGTATAATCCGCCCGCGCGATGACGCGGCCTTCGGCCTCCACGGAGCCGTCCTTCCTGAAGAGGACAGTACCATATTCCGGGTCTTCGACGACGATGGTTCCATCGCCCGCCTGCCTCGGTGCGAGCCCGCTGAAGCGGTACTCGACGGTTGCGAGATTGGCCGCTTCGCACACGCGCACGACCCAGCGGGTCTTCTGGCCGTATTGGCGCAGTTCAGCCCCGGCCGAGGGCCCTTCGGTCACCGCATGCAGTTTCGAGGGGCTGAGCAGCATGACGGCGCCCTTGCCCGAGCGGGCAAGCGCCACGCCGCCGGAAACGCGGGTTTCGTCGAACTCGGCCTTGGGGAACCAGGCATGGGTGAAATCCGGCTGTTCCTCATAGGTGGTGAATTCGAGGACGGCGAGGCCGCGATACTGCTGGGCGCGCGGGATGGTGCCGCAGCCGCCCCAATAGGACGGGCGGCCGTAACCGAACTGAATGGTCTCGCCCGGATGGTTGATCCAGATCGCCGCTTCCGGCTTCTCGCCGAGGCGCAGGTGCAGGACGGTTTCCTGGTAGCCCCATTCGTCCCAGCGGTAATGGACCGTCGAGCCCATGGCGAAATGCTCGCCCTTGTAGTGATAGAGCGCTGCAAAGGAATTCTCGCCCTGGGCGAAACGCCATTCCTGGTGCTGGGTACCACGATGATCGGCGATCGCGGCAAGCTCGGCCGGGATTTCGAGGCCGTGGTCGCGCAGGCACACCGCCATCTGCGGCAGGCAATGCACGCGGCGGCCATACCAGCCCTTGCCCCAGAGCAGGCGGGCGACGCCCGACAGTTCCAGCGAGCGGCCGGCGCAGAGCGTGTGCTCGTAGGAGCGACCCTGGGCGGCGGTGACCATGCCGTGATGGGCGGAGCGGGCAATGATTTCGCAGAGGCGCACGATGCCGGCCTTGGCGCGGTCGGCGATATCCTTGTCGGGAGACAAGGCGGCAAGCGCGGTCAGGCCCTTGAGATCGATCGGGAAATAGGGGCGGAGTTGAACTCCGCCATTTCCCAGTGTTCGAAATGATCCAGCCAGGCCCGCACGCGGGCCGCACCCACGGCGCTCTGCTCGGAGCCCTTGCGGCCGGAACGGATGAAGGTGGCGTCGGGCAAGAGGCTGCCGGCGAGGTAGGCCGAGGTATGGAAGAGCAGCGCGTGGTTTTCGGAGAAATACCACTGCACGTCGTTGCCCGGCTCATCCATCCAGTAACGGTAGTTGAGGATAGCGCCGTCGATGCGGGCACGGGTCTTTTCGTTGATGTCCTTACCCCAGACGGTGCGCGACCAGATGAGCGGCACCAGCGAGAAGTCGGCGCAGTCGTGGCAGTCCTCGATCGAGGGAAGGATTTCCTCGATCATCGCATCGGTGTCCGGTCCCGAACGGCCGCTCGCCAGACGGGCGAAGGCGCGGACGGTATCGCGCTCGGAATTTTCCGAGACCTCGGTCAGCGTTTCGGTGATGCGGCCGGCGAGCGATGTCGCAGCCTCGCCCTGGCGGGCGGCATGGCAGATCTCGACGCCGAGCGAGCGGGAAACGACGAAGCCGCCGGCATCGAGCGTGATGCGGAAATGGCGGAAATCTGCAGGTGCCTTTTCGGACGGGCCGATATTGAGGCTGGTTGCGCCAGCGGGCAGGGCGAAGTCCAGATCGAAGCGCTCGCGCGACATGAAGTCGCCTTCGACTGCCACATTGACCTTGACCTCGACCGGCAGCGGCTCGGAGAGGAGCAGAGTGATATCGCCGCCGAAATAATGCTGGCGGTCGAAATACATGGTGTCGAGTGCCTGTTCGAGGCTGGCGGCGACCGGGTTTGCGACCGGGACGGGCAGGGCGACGCTGGCGGCCGGGCCGGAGAGATAGTCGAACTGGTAGAAATAACGGGCGTCACGCTCGGCGAGATCGTCGAAGAACAGGGTGATCTCGTTCAGGCCGGCGACGAGCGGCAGTTCGAATTCCTGCTTGGCTTCGAGATTGCGGCTATAGGGCGCCATCCAGCCGGCTTCGGTGCCGTTGATCCAGATGACCGCGCCGCCGCAGGTGCCGAGGCGGATCTTCGCAGTGCCGGCGGTTTCCGCCTCGATATAGGTGCGGGTCCAGGTGGCGAGACGGGTCGGGCGGAACCAGAAGCCGGAGAGGTCAAGCCGCGGCGAACCGAAAGGCAGCCACCAGCGGGTCGCATCGAAGGAGCCGCGGACATCCGGGCGTTTGCCGCGATAGGTCTCGGCGAAGATGGTGCGGCAGGGATATTCGTGCGGGATGAAGTTCTTGACCTTGGTGAGGAAGAAGAACGGGTCCATCTCGCCCTTCATCGGGGCGTCCGGCACGTCGAAGCGCTCCTGCGCGATGGCGCCGAGCTGCCAGTACCGGACGGCTTCGCCCGGCTTCAAGGTCTTTCGCATCCAGTTTGCTTCGGGATTCATGGTCGTCTTCACTTCAGTTCGCTGAGGGCCACGGGGGCCACGTCGTTATATTCCTGATTTTCGCCGGTCATGCCCCAGACGAAGGCGTATTGCGCGGTGCCGGCGCCCATGTGGATCGACCAGGCGGGAGACAGAACCGCGTCGAGGTTCTTGACCACGAGATGGCGCGTTTCTTCAGGGCGGCCCATCAGGTGGATGACGCGTTCTTCTTCGGGCAGGTCGAAATAGCAATAGGCTTCCATGCGGCGCTCGTGCAGATGCGGTGGCATGGTGTTCCAGATGCTGCCGTCCGCCAGATCGGTAATGCCGAGCAGAAGCAGGCAGGACGGCGTGACTTCCGGATGGATGTACATGCGGAGATTCCGCAGGTTGGCGCGCTTGGCATCGCCGAAGGTCAGCATCTTCGATTCCGACCGTTTGATGAGGCGGTGCGGAATATCGGCGCCTGCGGGTACCGAGTTCATGTAGAACCGGGCCGGCTTGTCCGCCGAGGCGCTGGCGACCGAGATTTCCCGGGCGCCGCGGCCGATATAAAGGACGTCGCGGTTTTCCAGGGTGAAGCTCTTGCCATCGACCGAGACGACGCCGGTTCCGCCGAGATTGGCAATGCCCATTTCGCGCGCCGAGAGCAGGAAGGGCGTGCCGATGTCGGTGCCCGAGCCGAAGCTCAGCGTGGACGATACCGGAACCGCGCCGCCGACAATCAGGCGGTCGGCATGGGTATAAGTGAAATTCACCTGATCGGCCTGGAACAGGTCTTCCATCAGGAATTCGGCGCGCAGGCGCGCGGTATCGTAGGTCTTGATGTCGTTGGGGCCGGCCCCGTAGAGAACCTTCATCGTCATGCTGTCTCGCCTCCCGTTTCCACATGCCGGATGGCTTCGGAGAGGCAGAGGATCGAAAGCGCCTGTCCATAGCCGGTCGGCTGGATCGGAATATCCCGATAGAATTGCAGATCATGGCCCATGCGCGTGCCGTAGGAGACGTTGAGCACGGTGCCGGTTTCGTCGATATTGGCGAGCACCGCTTCCACGGCCTTGAGGCCGGCGACGCGCCATTCATGGGTGCCGAGGCCGAGGCGGTAGCCCTTGAGCAGGCCGTAACCGAAGCCCGCGGTCGCGGAAATTTCCTCGTAGGAGGAGGGATCGTCGAGCAGGGTGCGCCAGGCGCCGGAAGCGGTCTGCAGCGGCAGCAGCGCGTTGACCTGCGCCGTCAGCACGCCGAGAAGGAAATCCTTCACCGGCTTCGAGATCTCGGCGAGGTCGAAAAGATCGAGCATGCCGGCGGTGATCCAGGCATTGCCGCGAGCCCAGCGGGCTTCCGCGAAATTGTGGTGGCCCTCGAAGGTCCAGCCGTGGAACCAGAGACCGGTCTTCCTGTCGGCGAGATAGCGCGTGTGGACGAGGAACTGCTTCGACGCCTCATCGACCAGTTCGCGGCGGCCGCTTGCCTCACCGTAAGACGCGAGGAAGAGGGCGACCATGTAAAGCGTGTCGTCCCAGAGTTCGTCGTCGTTGACCTTGTCGGAGACGTGGTGCTCGAAGGCGCCTTCCTCGGTGCGGCCCATTTCGCTCATGACTCGGTCTGCCCAGGTGTCGAGCACCGGTTGCCAGCGAGGGTCGCGGGTTTCGCGCCAGAGGACGGACAGGCCGAGCATCGGCGCCGTGGTATTGACGTTGAGCGTCGGGAGACCGGCTTCGATGCGGGAGGCGTACCAGTTCTCGATCAGCGCCTTCAAATCTTCGCGACCGGTGAACAACCACAGCCGGATCAGGCCGTAGAGGCCGACGCCCTGCGGCCATTCCCAGCTTTCGAAAGAGATATAGTCGCCGGCGGTTCCGTCGAGATTGGGTTCGTGGAAACGACCGTCGTCGCGAAGCCCGGTTATGCCGGCAACGAGGCGGTCAAGCTTTTCACGGATGTCCCGGGCTGAAAGGCCCATGTCTCAATTCCTCCCTTTGCTGCGGCATTTGCCGTGCAGCCTGTCGATCCGCTTCTCCCGAGCGGTGATCTTATGAAAACATCTGAAAATTGATTGCGCAATCTGAAAATTTTTTGCAGTGTGCGCATCCGGGAACGGGAGGATGTGATGGCGGCTATAGTCGTGGCGGGAAAACGCGGCAAGAAAAGCCGGCGAGTGCGCCTGGAGGATATTGCCGAAAAAGTGGGCGTGTCGCTCAGCACCGTTTCGCGGGCGCTGGCCGGCGAGAAGGGCGTGCGTGCCGACATTCGCCAGAGGATCCTCGAAGCCGCCAAGGACGCCAACTATGCCATGCCCGCGCCCGTGGCGGGGAAGAAGGTGATCTTGGCCGCGTCGAGTGCTGCGATGATCGACTATGTGCGCAACCAGTTCACGCTCTATGTGCTGGAGGGTTTGCGGGACCGCGCCCAGGCGCTCGGGCTCGACATCGTCACCCGCGCAGTCGCCGACCAGTCGGAGGAAAAGGCGGTGCTGGAAGAGGCGCGGGTCGATCCAGACGTCGCGGGCCTGTTGTTCCTCACCGTCGATGACGAGGGCATGCTCGAAGCCACCCGCGGTTTCGGAAAGCCGGTGGTGATGATCAATGGCGACGATCCGATGATGCGGCTTTCCAGCGTGACGCCCTGCAATCGCTCGGCGGCTCACCTGGCGACGGATTATCTGATCCGGCTCGGGCACAAGCGGATCCTGTTCCTGATGCGCCCCGGTCGCCGTACGATCGACCGGCGCCGCGAAGGCTGGCAGGATGCATTCGAACATCACGGACTGCCGTGTCCTCCGGATCTGGTCGTCCCGGTCGATGACTGGCTGCCGGAACTCGCCGCCCAGGCGATCAGCGACCGGGTGCGCAAGAACGGGCTCGATTTTTCGGCCGTGCTGACCGCCGGCGACAGTCTGGCCGTCGGGGCGATGATGGGCGTGCAGCAGATGGGTTACACGGTGCCGGGCGACGTCTCGGTGATGGGCATGGACGACCTGCCGCAGGCGGCCTTCCTCAACCCGCCGCTGACCACCGTGCATATCCCGATGCGCGAGCTCGGCGCAGTGGCACTTGATCTCCTGCGCGACGGGATGACGGGATTTGCCAATCCGGCGCGGCGGGTGGAACTCGCCTGCCACATCGCCGAGCGGCAATCGACCGGGCCGGCCAGAGGTTAACGTCGGCCAACAGGATATTCATGCGCCATTCAGCGGCATGCTGGAACAATACGGATGTCTCGAACATTGATATCCGGCGAAATCCGTTCGGCAGATGGTCAAGCCAGGTTCGAACGTTATTCGGTTTCTCAGGAGGAAGCCCGTGAAGAAAATTCTGATGTCCGTTGCGGCACTTTGCGCCCTGTTTATGGCGCCGTCGATTGCGGACGCGGCTGTGCGCGGTGTCGCCACGGCCAATGTCAACATGCGGTCCGGCCCGAGCACCCGCTATCCGGCCGTCGATGTCGTTCCGGTCGGTTCGCCGGTAACGATTTATGGCTGCATGAGCAGCGTCAACTGGTGCGACGTCGCCTTCGTCGGTGGCCGCGGCTGGGTGTCGGGCAATTATGTCCAGGCGACGTACCGCTCCAACCGTGTCTACGTGGCGCCCGATTATTACGAAGGCCTCGGCATTCCGATGGTCACCTTCGACGTCGATAATTATTGGGGCCGCTATTATCGCGACCGTGACTTCTACCGTGATCGCGGGCGTTGGAGCCGCTACGACTGGAGGAGCGAATCGCGTCTTCCGCCGCCCCCGCCTCCGCCGCCGCGCTGGGATCGTGACGGAGCCCCGCGCTGGGATCGCGACCGCAGCTGGAGCCCTGGTGACGCGCGGCCGCCGCGCCCGCCGGTCTGGCAGGGAGATCGTGACCGTTTCGACCGGTATAGGGACCGTGATCGGGTTGATCGCAGCCCGCCGCCTCCGCCGCGTTTCGATCGCGACGACGACCGCCGCGGCCCGCCGCGGTTCGACCGTCGCGACGAGAACCAGCAAGCTCCGCCGCAGCGTGTCGAGCGTCGAGATGACCGCCGGGCGCCGCTACGCCCTGATCCCAGGGATGAACAGCAGGCGCAACAACCGGATGGCAATCCCGCGTTGCAGCCCGATGCTCCCAGGCGGCCATGCCTCGGTGCGGGCTGCAACCCGAACCGCTGACCTAGTGATCATCTCGAAAGGCCACCTCCGGGTGGCCTTTTGCGTCCGGCAGTGTGACGCCTCTATACGCAGCGTACCGTTTGCCTATGTTCTGACCATTGCGCCTTTTCAGCCTTTTCGATAAGAGACCCCGCAACTTGATGATCCTGTCACAAAAGGCGGGATTTCGAGGCGGTTTTGAAAGCAGACGCCCCGGGCTCCTGAAGCCTTGGGGGCGAAACAGTGGTTTTGGTCGGTATGGCTCGCATCGTCATGAAGTTCGGCGGCACTTCGGTCGCCAATCTCGAACGCATTCACAACGTCGCGCGCCATGTGAAACGGGAGGTCGAAGCCGGACACGAGGTCGCGGTGGTGGTGTCGGCGATGTCCGGCAAGACCAACGAGCCTGGTCGGCTGGGTGCAGGACATGCCCAAGGTCGCCGGCGCCAACTCGCCTTTCTACGACGCACGCGAATATGACGCCGTCGTCGCATCCGGCGAGCAGGTGACGTCCGGCATCCTCGCCATCGCCCTGCAGTCGATGGGCATCAATGCCCGATCCTGGCAGGGCTGGCAGATCCCGATCCGCACCGACAGCGCCCATGGCGCAGCAAGGATCATGGAGATCGACGGGTCCGAGATCATCAAGCGGATGGGCGAGGGGCAGGTGGCCGTTGTCGCCGGCTTCCAGGGGCTCGGCCCCGACAACCGGATCGCCACGCTCGGCCGCGGCGGTTCCGATACGTCGGCGGTGGCGATCGCGGCCGCGGTCAAAGCCGACCGCTGCGACATCTATACGGACGTCGATGGCGTCTACACGACCGATCCGCGCATCGTGCCCCAGGCACGCCGCATGAAGAAGGTCTCCTTCGAGGAAATGCTGGAAATGGCATCGCTCGGTTCGAAGGTTCTGCAGGTGCGCTCGGTCGAGCTCGCCATGGTCCACAAGGTCCGCACCTTCGTGCGCTCCAGTTTCGAGGATCCCGATGCACCGGGCATGGGCGACCTTCTGAACCCGCCCGGTACTTTGATTTGCGACGAGGAAGAAATCGTGGAACAAGAAGTCGTCACCGGCATCGCCTATGCCAAGGATGAAGCGCAGATTTCGCTCCGGCGCCTTGCCGACCGGCCGGGCGTGTCGGCGGCGATCTTCGGCCCTCTCGCCGAAGCGCATATCAATGTCGATATGATCGTGCAGAACACGTCGGAAGACGGCTCGCGCACCGACATGACCTTCACGGTGCCGTCCGGGGACGTGCAGAAGGCCATGAAGGTGCTCGACGACAACAAGGAAAAGATCGGCTTCGACGTCGTCCAGACCGAATCAGGTCTCGCGAAAGTGTCGGTCATCGGCATTGGCATGCGCAGCCATGCGGGCGTCGCCGCGCATGCTTTCAAGGCACTTGCCGAAAAATCGATCAACATAAAGGCGATCACCACCTCGGAAATCAAGATTTCGATCCTGATTGACGGTGCCTATTCGGAACTCGCTGTTCGGACTTTGCATTCCGCTTACGGTCTCGATAAGAGTTGATAATGAGCCGGTTCGGCGCGCCGGCAATCGGGCGCGCCGCCTTCCGGTTGGGGTGACCTCGTTTCGGGAGAGCATATGCCGATGAGAGACCTGTCGGCAGGTCCGCGCGTTCTGTTGAAGCGGCTACGCGAGTTGATGGCGGAGCCGCTCGAGCCACAGGAGCGCCTTGACCGGATCGTCCGCCAGATCGCCAGCAACATGGTGGCCGAGGTCTGCTCGGTCTATGTGCTCCGCTCGGACGGCGTCCTCGAACTTTATGCGACCGAAGGCCTCAAGAAGGAGGCGGTTCACACCTCGCAGCTGAAGATGGGCCAGGGCCTCGTCGGCACGATCGCCGCCTCCGCCCAGCCTCTCAACCTTTCCGACGCGCAGGCGCACCCGGCCTTCCGTTATCTCCCGGAAACCGGCGAAGAGATCTACCATTCCTTCCTCGGCGTGCCGATCCTTCGGGCCGGCCGCACGCTCGGCGTTCTCGTCGTCCAGAACAAGGCGAGCCGCAACTACCGCGAGGACGAGGTCGAGGCGCTCGAAACCACGGCGATGGTGATCGCCGAGATGATCGCCACCGGCGAACTCAAGAAGATCACCAGGCCCGGCCTCGAACTCGACCTGACCCGTGCGGTGACGATCGATGCGGACGCCTATAACGAGGGCATCGGCCTTGGCCATGTGGTGCTGCACGAGCCGCGCATCGTCGTCACCAATCTCCTGAACGAGGACGCCGAGAAGGAAGTCACGCGGCTGGCGGAAGCGCTCGGATCCTTGCGCATCTCGATCGACGACATGCTGTCGCGCCGCGAAGTCTCCCAGGAAGGCGAGCATCGCGAGGTGCTCGAAACCTACCGGATGTTCGCCCACGACCAGGGCTGGGTCCGCCGCATGGAAGAGGCGATCCATAACGGGCTCACGGCGGAAGCGGCGGTCGAGAAGGTCCAGAGCGACACCAAGGCGCGGATGATGCGCCTCACCGATCCTTATCTGCGCGAGCGGATGCACGATTTCGACGACCTGGCCAACCGGCTCCTGCGCCAGCTGACGGGTTTTTCCGGCCGCGCTTTCGACGAAGGTTTCCCGGCCGACGCGATCATTCTGGCCCGCGCCATGGGTGCGGCCGAGCTGCTCGATTATCCGCGCGCCAGCCTGCGCGGCCTGGTGCTCGAAGACGGCGCGGTGACCAGCCATGTGGTGATCGTTGCCCGGGCCATGGGCATTCCGGTCGTCGGCCAGGCAGCGGGCGTGGTGGCGCTTGCCGAAAACGGCGATCCGATCATCATCGACGGTGACGACGGCCAGGTTCATCTGCGGCCGGTACTCGACCTGCAGAAGGCTTATGAGGAAAAGGTACGCCTGCGGGCCCGCCGGCAGGAGCAGTTCAGGGCGCTGAGAGATGTCGAGCCGCTCACCAAGGATGGCAAGCGCATCAGCCTGCAGATGAATGCCGGCCTGCTGGTGGATTTGCCGCAGCTTTCGGAATCCGGCGCGGATGGCATCGGCCTCTTCCGCACCGAGTTGCAGTTCATGATCGCCTCGACCATGCCGAAGCTCGAGGAGCAGGAAAGCTTCTATCGCAATGTGATCAAGCAGGCGGCCGGGCGGCCGGTGACGTTCCGCACGCTCGATATCGGTGGCGACAAGGTCGTCTCCTATTTCCGGGCCCAGGAAGAGGAAAACCCGGCGCTCGGCTGGCGGGCCATCCGCCTGTCCCTCGACCGGCCCGGACTTCTGCGCACCCAGCTTCGGGCGTTGCTCAGGGCGTCTGCCGGCGCCGAGCTCAAGATGATGCTGCCGATGGTGACCGAGGTTTCGGAAATCCATGCGGTGCGCGAGTTGATGCAGAAGGAAGTGCAGCACCTTTCGAAATTCGGCCACAGCCTGCCGCGCAAGCTGCAGTTCGGGGCGATGCTCGAAGTGCCGGCGCTGATGTGGCAGCTCGACGAGCGATGGCGGAAGTGGATTTCGTCTCGGTCGGCTCGAACGATCTGTTCCAGTTCACCATGGCGGCCGACCGCGGCAACGCCCGGGTTTCCGACCGTTTCGACAATCTCGGCAAGCCGTTCCTGCGCATCCTGCGCGATATCGCGCGGGCCGGCGAACGCAACAAGACGGTGGTGACGCTGTGCGGCGAGATGGCGGGCAAGCCGCTTTCGGCCATGGCGCTGCTCGGCGTCGGTTTCCGCTCGGTTTCCATGTCCCCGACCTCGATCGGTCCGGTCAAGGCGATGCTGCTCGGGCTTGACATCGACCAGTTGTCGGCAGAATTGAACGCGGCGCTTGACGACATAAGGTCGTCGGAGCCGATCCGCGCTCTGCTTGTGCGGTTCGCCGCGGCCAACAATATTCCGGTTTGACGATTGAATGACGGCCATTGGTCGAGCTATGTGCTCTCATCGTCATCCTCGGTCCACGGATCAATCCGAGGATGTCCCGAGGATCCATCCACGCCGATAGGTAGCGGGATGACGAATGGCATAGTTGGAGTTTTATAATTGGCGAAGCTTCCTGTCGAAAAGATGCGCGAGCTGGAACGCCGGTTCGGCGAGATCGAGGCGCGCATGGCGGAAGGCCCTGCCGCCGACGTCTATGTGAAGCTGGCATCCGAATATTCCGAACTGCAGCCGGTGGTGCGCAAGATCCGCGAATACCAGAAGACGGTCGATGAAGTGGCCGATCTCAGAGCCATGCTCTCCGACAAGGCGACCGACCGCGAGATGCACGAGCTCGCGGAAATGGAGCTGCCGGAGGCCGAGGAACGGCTCGAGGGGCTCGAAAAGGACATGCAGCTTCTGCTCCTGCCGAAGGATGCGGCGGACGAGAGGAGCGCGATCCTCGAAATCCGCGCCGGCACCGGCGGCAACGAGGCCGCGCTTTTCGCCGGCGACCTGTTCCGCATGTATGAGCGTTATGCATCGACCAAGGGCTGGAAGGT
This sequence comes from Neorhizobium sp. EC2-8, assembly GCA_045291535.1. Classification (GTDB taxonomy): domain Bacteria; phylum Pseudomonadota; class Alphaproteobacteria; order Rhizobiales; family Rhizobiaceae; genus Neorhizobium. Next base: position 3,734,699 of record CP147996.1, read on the forward strand.
CGAGGTCCTGTCGGCCAGCGAAGGCGAGGCGGGCGGCTACAAGGAAATCATCGCGACGGTCACCGGGCGCGGCGTGTTTTCGAAGCTGAAGTTCGAATCCGGCGTGCACCGGGTGCAGCGCGTGCCCGATACGGAAGCGAGCGGCCGCATCCACACCTCGGCTGCGACCGTCGCCGTGATGCCGGAAGCCGAAGAGATCGACATCGAAATCCGGCCGGAAGATATCCGCATCGACACGATGCGCTCGTCGGCGCCGGCGGCCAGCACGTCAACACCACGGACTCGGCGGTGCGCATCACTCACATGCCGAGCGGCATCGTGGTGACCAGTTCGGAAAAATCGCAGCACCAGAACCGCGCCAAGGCGATGCAGGTGCTGCGGACCCGACTCTACGACATGGAGCGCCAGAAGGCGGACAGCGAACGTTCCGCCGACCGCAAGAGCCAGGTCGGCTCCGGCGACCGGTCCGAGCGCATCCGCACCTACAATTTCCCGCAGGGACGGGTGACCGACCATCGCATCAACCTGACGCTCTACAAGCTCGACCGGATGATGGAAGGCGATATCGACGAAGTGGTCGATGCGCTGATTTCCGACTATCAGGCCGGCCAGCTGGCGCAGCTCGGCGAGCAACAGGGATGACGACACTTGGCCTTGCCGTCGCGGATGCCAGGTCACGGTTCTCGGCGGCGGGCCTTCCAGATGCGGCGATCGAGGCGCGGCTCCTGATCGGCGGGCTGCTCGGACTTTCGAGCACCGAGGTCTTTACCGGCGGTGACCGGGTGATGACGGCGGAGGAAATCGGCCGGATTGCGAAAGCGGTCGAGCGGCGCTTGAAACGGGAGCCGGTGCACCGCATATTGGGATCACGTGAATTCCACGGCATGGAGCTCCTGATTTCGAAGGAAACGCTGGAGCCACGCCCGGACACGGAAATCCTGGTGGATTCGATCCTTGCCTACATGAGGCGGATTGTCGCAGGCAAGGGTTCGGTACGTATCCTCGATCTTGGTACCGGCACTGGCGCAATCGTTCTGGCGCTCCTCAAGGAAAGCCCGCAGGCTCACGGGGTCGGCAGCGATATTTCGCAGGATGCCCTGCAAACGGCGGCGCGGAACGCGGCACGGCTGGGGCTGTCCGAAAGATTTCAGGCGATCCGCAGCTCCTGGTTTGACGCAATTTCCGGCCGCTTCGACATAATCGTGTCAAATCCGCCTTATATACAAAGCGATGTTATCCCCGCATTGGAACCGGAAGTCCGGGATTTCGATCCGCTGGCAGCGCTAGATGGAGGTCCGGATGGGCTCGAAGCCTATCGCGCGATTGCAGCGGGTGCAGGAGATTTCCTCGAAAAGGACGGCGTTATCGGCGTCGAGATTGGGTTCGATCAGAAGGAAACCGTGATCGCGATTTTCCGTGCCGCCGGCTTTACGCCGGTAGAGGCGGTGCGCGACTACGGCGACAATGATCGGGTTCTCGTATTTACCGTGAATCATCCTTGATTTTGCAAGCAAAAGAAAAGGCTTGGATTTCCGGAGGAAGCGGGATAGCTTGCATATACGCACTGGGACGGCTGGGAATGAACAGCGATTCGTTCGGGTTACAGGGCAACCCTTTGATCCTTCTCTTTTCGAAGAGTTGCGAAGGTTGAACAATTCCCGGTGCGTGAATCAGTTAATTTGACTTTCACAAGCGGCAGGACGCTTTGGTCGGCCTGTGCGCAGCACGCGAAGTCTTGTTCGGCTCTGTCCGGCAGGCCGCGTGGCCCCTTATCAGCGAAGACAGAGAATTGGTGAACGATAGATGAGGCCAGGACAGCAGAACAAACGCGGTCGAGGGCGCGGCAATAACAATAACAACAATGGCGGCGGCGGCGGCGGTGGAAATAACAACTTCAACCGTAAGGGTGGCAATCCTCTCAGCCGCACCTATGACAGCTCCGGCCCGGACGTAAAGATCCGTGGGACCGCCCAGCATATCGCCGAAAAATACAGCCAACTCGCCCGCGACGCCCAAAGCTCCGGCGACCGCGTGATTGCGGAGAACTATCTCCAGCACGCCGAACACTATAACCGCATCATTGCCGCCGCACAGGCGCAGATGCAGGACAGGTTCCAGCACGACAATCGCGGCGACTATCAGGATCGGGACGGCAACGTTCAGGATCAGGACGACATGGACAATAGCGACGGCGAGGACAATGGTTACTCGCAGCAGCCGTCCATGGATGAGGCTCCCCAGCCGCAGGTCCAGCAACAGCAGCCGCGCCGCGAGCCCCGGGAACAGCGCGAGCAGCGGGAACCGCGTGAACAACGCGAACCCCGTGAACAGCGCGAGCCGCGTGACCAGCAGCGCGAACGGCCCCGCCGGGAAAACCGTCAGGAACAGCCGGCCGTCGCAGCGGTTCCGGCCCAGGTCGCAGCACCTCAGCCGGTCGCTCCGGTGGTCGATGGTTCCGGCCCGCAGCCGGTGATCGAAGGCACGCCTGCCGAAGTGGCAGTCGAGGAAGAGGCTCAGGCGGAGGCGGCTCCGCGTCGTCGCCGCACGGCCAGCAACCGCCCGCGTCGTCCGCGCCGTGGCGAAGGCGCCGGTGAAGAGGGCGCTTCCGAAGGCGAAGCCTCGGGCGACGGCTCGCAGCCGGCCCTGGCGGATGCCGCTTCGGAATAAGCCCCGCTTTGGAATAACGAGATCAAGAAGGCCGCTCTTTCGGGCGGCCTTCTTCTTTAAGCTCTTCTGCTTCAGGCGCGGGACTTGCGCCGATCGCGGGCGGAGCGGGCAAGCTCTTCGAGCACCGAGACCGATGTTTCCCAGTCGATGCAGCCATCCGTGATGCTCTGGCCGTAGGTGAGGGCTTGCCCGGCACCAGATCCTGGCGGCCGGCGACGAGATTGCTTTCGATCATCATGCCCTTGATCCCCATGTTGCCGGCGGCGATCTGCGCTCCGACGTCTTTGACGACAAGCGGCTGGTTCATCGGGTCCTTGCCGCTATTGGCATGGCTGGCATCGATGAGGATGCGTGGTTCGAGACCGCGTTTTGCCCCGTCAGCGGACACCGCCGCAACATCGGCCGCCTCGTAATTCGGCTTTTGCCGCCGCGCAGGATGACGTGACAATCCTCGTTGCCGGTCGTCGAGGCGATCGCCGCCCGCCCTTCCTTGGTCACCGCCGGGAAATGATGCGGCTGGGATGCCGCCATTATGGCATCGAGCGCGACCCCGACTCCGCCATCGGTGCCGTTCTTGAAACCGATCGGGCAGGAAAGCCCCGAGGCAAGCTGGCGATGCACCTGGCTTTCGGTCGTGCGGGCGCCGATCGCGCCCCAGCTGACGAGATCGGCGATATATTGCGGGGTGATCGTATCGAGGTATTCACAGCCGGCCGGCAGGCCGATCGCGTTGATGTCGAGCAGCAGGCGCCGGGCGATCCGCAGACCTTCTTCGATGTGATAGCTGCCGTCGAGATGCGGGTCGTTCATCAGGCCTTTCCAGCCGACGGTGGTGCGGGGTTTCTCGAAATAGACGCGCATGATGACCTCGAGATCGTCACCGAAGCGTCGTCGCTGTTCCTGAAGCCGGGCCGCATAATCCATTGCCGCGACCGGATCGTGGATGGAGCAGGGGCCGATGATGACGATCAACCGGTCGTCCTCGCCGTGGAGGATGCGGTGGACCGTGTCACGGGCACGGGTCACGGTTTCGGTGACCGCATCGTTGCGTGGGATTTCCGCGATGATGTCGGCAGGCGTGGTCAGAGGGATGAGCTCGACGATGCGGCGATCATCGACGGTGTTTGCGGGATTGGCGTTCGGCACGGTCTGGCTCCTGTTTGGTCATACCGTGCGGAATTGAAAAAGCCGCCAGGTAGACTAGCGGCTTTAGGGAATGTCGTTGCGTCGAAATCAGCTACGCACGGACCCGCATCCGCTGGGGAAAGCGGTAGCTATAAAATCGCGAGGCGTGGGTGGACATGAATGACATGGGGTTTCTGTATTCGCTGGACCGCGGATTGTCACGCGGAAATTTGCGACGTTTTTTGCTGACGGATTTTGAGCGTCTGAACTCTTTAAACACGAGAATCGCCTTACCATATTTCCAGCAACGCCGAGACTTCGGCCGGGCTCGCCTTTGAGGGAGCTCAATCTCAATCATCGCTCCGTGCCTTATCAAGGGCGGGTCGATCACTGGAGGTGTCAGAATGAACATCGAAAAATACTCAGAGCGCGTCCGCGGTTTCCTGCAGTCGGCTCAGACCCAGGCCTTGGCCTCGGGCCACCAGCAGTTCACGCCCGAACATGTGCTGAAAGTCCTGCTCGACGACGACCAGGGCATGGCGTCTTCGCTCATCGATCGGGCCGGTGGCAATTCCAAGGAAGCGCGGATCGCCAATGACGCCGCACTCGCCAAACTTCCCAAGGTCTCCGGCGGCAATGGCGAAATCTATCTCTCCCCGCCGCTCGCCAAGGTTTTTTCGACCGCGGAAGAGGCTGCCAAGAAAGCCGGCGACAGTTTTGTCACCGTCGAACGCCTGCTTCTGGCACTTGTGATCGAAAGTTCGGCCTCGACTTCGGCGACCTTGAAAAAGGCCGGCCTGACCGCGCAAGGCCTCAACCAGGTCATCAACGACATCCGCAAGGGCCGCACCGCCGATGGCGCCAATGCCGAGGCCGGTTTCGAGGCACTGAAGAAATATGCGCGTGACCTGACGGCCGAAGCCCGCGACGGCAAGCTCGATCCGGTGATTGGCCGCGACGACGAAATCCGGCGCACGATCCAGGTTCTGTCCCGCCGCACCAAGAACAACCCGGTCCTGATCGGTGAACCCGGCGTCGGCAAGACTGCGATTGCCGAAGGCCTGGCGCTGCGCATCATCAACGGCGACGTGCCGGAAAGCCTCAAAGAGAAAAGCTGATGGCGCTCGACATGGGCGCGCTGATCGCCGGCGCGAAATATCGCGGCGAGTTCGAGGAGCGGCTGAAGAGCGTACTCAACGAAGTGCAATCGGAAAACGGCGAGATCATCCTGTTCATCGACGAGATGCACACGCTGGTCGGGGCCGGCAAGTCCGACGGCGCGATGGATGCGTCCAATCTGCTGAAGCCGGCGCTTGCCCGCGGCGAGCTGCACTGCGTCGGCGCAACGACGCTCGACGAATACCGCAAGCATGTGGAAAAGGATCCGGCGCTTGCCCGTCGTTTCCAGCCGGTCATGGTCGAGGAGCCGACGGTCGAGGACACGATCTCGATCCTGCGTGGCCTCAAGGAAAAATACGAACAGCACCACAAGGTCCGCATCTCGGATTCGGCCCTGGTCGCGGCTGCGACGCTTTCCAATCGCTACATCACCGACCGGTTCCTGCCGGACAAGGCGATCGACCTGATGGACGAAGCCGCGTCGCGGCTGCGCATGCAGGTGGATTCCAAGCCCGAGGAACTCGACGAACTCGACCGCCGCATCATGCAGCTGAAGATCGAGCGCGAAGCCCTGAAAAGGAAACCGACAGCGCCTCGGCCGACCGGCTGCAGCGGCTGGAAAGCGAAGTCACCTCGCTCGAAGAGCAGGCGGATGCGCTGACGGCCCGCTGGCAGGCGGAAAAGCAGAAGCTCGGCCTCGCCGCCGACCTGAAGCGGCAGCTCGACGAAGCCCGCAACGAACTGGCGACCGCCCAGCGCAAGGGCGAGTTCCAGCGTGCCGGCGAGCTGACCTATGGCGTGATCCCCGAACTGGAAAAGCGTCTCGTCGAGGCCGAGGCCAAGGACAGTTCGGCCAATGCCATGGTGCAGGAAGTCGTCACTCCGGACGCTATCGCCCATGTGGTGTCGCGCTGGACCGGCATTCCCGTCGACAAGATGCTGGAGGGTGAGCGCGACAAGCTGCTGCGCATGGAAGACGAGCTGGCGAAATCCGTCGTCGGCCAGGGCGATGCGGTCCAGGCGGTCTCGCGTGCGGTTCGCCGCGCGCGCGCCGGGCTGCAGGATCCGAACCGACCGATCGGCTCGTTCATCTTCCTCGGTCCGACCGGTGTCGGTAAGACAGAGCTGACCAAGTCGCTGGCTCGCTTCCTGTTCGACGACGAGAGTGCGATGGTTCGCCTCGACATGTCGGAATACATGGAAAAGCACTCGGTCGCCCGGTTGATCGGGGCGCCTCCGGGTTATGTCGGTTACGAGGAAGGTGGCGCGCTGACCGAAGCGGTGCGGCGCAAGCCCTACCAGATCGTGCTGTTCGACGAGATCGAGAAGGCGCATCCCGATGTGTTCAACGTTCTCCTGCAGGTGCTCGACGACGGGCGACTGACGGACGGGCAGGGCCGCACGGTCGATTTCAAGAACACGATGATCATCATGACCTCCAATCTGGGGGCGGAATATCTGACCGCTCTTCGCGAGGACGAGGATTCCGAGAGCGTGCGCGATCAGGTGATGGACGTGGTGAAAGCCTCGTTCCGGCCTGAATTCCTCAATCGCGTCGATGAGATCATTCTGTTCCACCGGCTGAAGCGCAACGAGATGGGCGCGATCGTCGATATCCAGATGAAGCGGCTGCTGTCGCTTCTGGCGGAGCGGAAGATCACCCTCGATCTCGGGCCGGACGCCCGCGAATGGCTGGCCGACAAGGGTTACGACCCGGTCTACGGCGCGCGTCCGCTGAAGCGGGTGATCCAGAAGTTCGTCCAGGATCCGCTCGCCGAGCAGATCCTCGGCGGCCAGATCCCGGACGGCTCGGCCGTTGCGGTCAGCGCCGGTTCCGACCGGTTGCTCTTCCGCGTCAAGCGGGCGGTGAGCGAGGCTGCGTAAGCCGAGCTGAACGCCGAAAGCAGAATGGCGGCCTCGGCCGCCATTTTCGTTTCCGCCCATGTCTGTCCGGAAAGACCTACCGGCTGGCGACCTCGTCGGCCGACTGGGTGTTGAGCAGCGTATCGATGCGTTTGCGTTCGTCCTCGAAACGAGCCAGCGCCTTGCCGCTCAACGAATTGCCGCCCGGCAGGCGGACCTTCATCGCATCGACCTTGGTGCCGTTGACGATCACTCGTAGTGAAGATGGGCGCCGGTGGACTGGCCGGTGGAGCCGACATAGCCGATCACCTGACCCTGGGTGACCTTGGCACCTTCGCGAACACCCGGCGCGATGGCGCTCTGGTGGTTGTAGGAGGAGACGTAACCGTTGGCGTGGCGGATGAGCGTCTGGTTGCCGAAGCCGCCGGAATCCCAGCCGGCCTTTTCGACGATGCCGTTGCCGGTGGCGATGATCGGCGTGCCGCGCGGGGCTGCCCAGTCGGTGCCGGTATGCATCAGCGCCCGGCCGAGGATGGGATGGCCGCGCATGCCGAAGCCGGAGGTCATGCGGCCGTTCGGGAGCGGGTTGCGCAGCAGGAACTGCCGGATGCTCTTGCCGTCCTCGTCGAAATAATCGACCGAACTGTCGTCGGCATTCTGGAAACGGTAGAAGCGGCTCGTCGTGTCGCCGAAACGGGCATTCACGTAAAGCAGTTCGGAATCCTTGTTCGCCTGGCCTTTTTCGTCGGGAACCGAGAAGAATGCCTCGATCTTGTCCGTCGGTTTCAGCTGGGCCTGCAGATCGACATTGCTGGCAAGCAGTTTTACCAGGGTGCCGGTCATCTCCTTGCTCATGCCGTAGGAGAGCGCGGCCCGGTAGATGCCGTCGTAGACCCGCGGCAGTTCGCGGCCGGCGACGATCTGAGGTGATTGTTCGCTGAAGGCCGAAGCGACCGCATCGAGCATCGGCGGTTCTTCGCCGGCGATGAAGCGGCCATGGTCGTCGAGTGCGACCGTGGCCCGGTGAT
>CP147996.1:3747500-4694689 GCA_045291535.1 Neorhizobium sp. EC2-8
TTGCATTAGACCCGAAACCGAGTGATCTAGCCATGAGCAGGTTGAAGGTTGGGTAACACCAACTGGAGGACCGAACCCGCATCTGTTGCAATAGATTGGGATGACTTGTGGCTAGGGGTGAAAGGCCAATCAAACTCGGAAATAGCTGGTTCTCCGCGAAAACTATTTAGGTAGTGCGTCGATCGAATACCCCAGGGGTAGAGCACTGGATGGGCTATGGGGACTCACCGTCTTACTGATCCTAACCAAACTCCGAATACCTGGGAGTACTAATCGGCAGACACACGGCGGGTGCTAACGTCCGTCGTGAAAAGGGAAACAACCCTGACCTCCAGCTAAGGTCCCCAAGTCATGGCTAAGTGGGAAAGGATGTGAGGATCCCAAAACAACCAGGATGTTGGCTTAGAAGCAGCCATCATTTAAAGAAAGCGTAACAGCTCACTGGTCTAATTAAGGGTCTTTGCGCCGAAAATGTAACGGGGCTAAAGCCATGCACCGAAGCTGAGGATACGTGACTTGTCACGTGTGGTAGCGGAGCGTTCCGTAAGCCTGTGAAGGAGGACCCGTGAGGGCCTCTGGAGGTATCGGAAGTGCGAATGTTGACATGAGTAACGATAAAGAGGGTGAGAGACCCTCTCGCCGAAAGACCAAGGGTTCCTGCTTAAAGTTAATCTGAGCAGGGTTAGCCGGCCCCTAAGCCGAGGCGGAAACGCGTAGGTGATGGGAACCACGTTAATATTCGTGGGCCTGGTGGTAGTGACGGATTGCTCAACTTGTGAGGTCTTATTGGATTGATCTTGCAGGGACGCGGTTCCAGGAAATAGCTCCACCGTATAGACCGTACCCGAAACCGACACAGGTGGTCAGGTAGAGTATACCAAGGCGCTTGAGAGAACTATGTTGAAGGAACTCGGCAAATTGCACGCGTAACTTCGGAAGAAGCGTGACCCCATTTTGGGCAACCATAATGGGGTGGCACAGACCAGGGGTAGCGACTGTTTATCAAAAACACAGGGCTCTGCGAAGTCTAAAGACGACGTATAGGGCCTGACGCCTGCCCGGTGCTGGAAGGTTAAGAGGAGAGGTGCAAGCTTTGAATCGAAGCCCCAGTAAACGGCGGCCGTAACTATAACGGTCCTAAGGTAGCGAAATTCCTTGTCGGGTAAGTTCCGACCTGCACGAATGGCGTAACGACTTCCCCGCTGTCTCCAACATAGACTCAGTGAAATTGAATTCCCCGTGAAGATGCGGGGTTCCTGCGGTTAGACGGAAAGACCCCGTGCACCTTTACTATAGCTTTACACTGGCATTCGTGTCGGCATGTGTAGGATAGGTGGTAGGCTTTGAAGCGGGGACGCCAGTCTTCGTGGAGCCATCCTTGAAATACCACCCTTATCGTCATGGATGTCTAACCGCGGTCCGTCATCCGGATCCGGGACAGTGTATGGTGGGTAGTTTGACTGGGGCGGTCGCCTCCGAAAGAGTAACGGAGGCGCGCGATGGTGGGCTCAGACCGGTCGGAAATCGGTCGTCGAGTGCAATGGCATAAGCCCGCCTGACTGCGAGACTGACAAGTCGAGCAGAGACGAAAGTCGGTCATAGTGATCCGGTGGTCCCGCGTGGAAGGGCCATCGCTCAACGGATAAAAGGTACGCCGGGGATAACAGGCTGATGACCCCCAAGAGTCCATATCGACGGGGTTGTTTGGCACCTCGATGTCGGCTCATCGCATCCTGGGGCTGGAGCAGGTCCCAAGGGTTTGGCTGTTCGCCAATTAAAGCGGTACGTGAGCTGGGTTCAGAACGTCGTGAGACAGTTCGGTCCCTATCTGCCGTGGGTGTAGGAATATTGACAGGATCTGTCCCTAGTACGAGAGGACCGGGATGGACATATCTCTGGTGGACCTGTTGTCCTGCCAAGGGCATAGCAGGGTAGCTATATATGGAATGGATAACCGCTGAAGGCATCTAAGCGGGAAACCAACCTGAAAACGAGTGTTCCCTATCAGGGCCGTGGAAGACGACCACGTTGATAGGCCGGGTGTGGACGTGCAGCAATGCATGAAGCTTACCGGTACTAATAGCCCGATTGGCTTGATCGTTCTCATTGACCATGCTCATCAAGCAAAGCTTGATGGCATTAGACCTTTGTCCTGACGCTGTCGCATCCTTCGGATGCTGCGCTGCGGACGGCCCGCCAAACGATTGGCGACGGCCTCTGGCCTGTATGGGTGCCACAAGCACCCTTGGGTCCGAAAAGGTTAAACGACGTGTTCAAAGACTAAAAACGAGGCTTTATCGCCTCACCAGCTTCTCAAAATGTTGCGCTTCGCTGACCTGGTGGTTATTGCGGGGCGGCCGCACCCGTTCCCATTCCGAACACGGCCGTGAAACGCCCCTGCGCCAATGGTACTCCGTCTCAAGACGCGGGAGAGTAGGTCGCTGCCAGGTCTGCCAAACGCAACACGCATGCGCCCGAAGCTGAAAGCTTCGGAAAGCTGCATGCGAAAACATAGATTATCTTCTCATCACGAAAACTAACGGCCCTTGAAGCCGATCTCAAGGGTCGCCCTCAAAGCGGCCCTTTCGCTTTGTAGAATATGAAATGCGAGGAAAACGCCCATATCAATCGGCGCGTCCCTCACATGAGACAACTTGGCTTCGCCAAGTTGCTCAGGCAGAAGATGGAACCGCTTCGCGGTTACATCACCGCGATAAATCCAAAGGGATTTACGCTCGCTATTTTGCCTCCGGCAAAAAGCTTATAACGCGGGGTGGAGCAGCCCGGTAGCTCGTCAGGCTCATAACCTGAAGGCCGCAGGTTCAAATCCTGCCCCCGCAACCAAACCCTTCCCAATTCCAATGACTGAACAGCATAACCCCCAACGCCGGCCGCCGGGCTGAACACACCGCAAAGCTTCCACAAAGCTCCGTGCCGTGCCCAACCCAGCCCAACCACCCAATCCATACAATCACTCCAATAATCTCCCCAGACAGCAAAACAAATGACCCCAGAGGAGCCGCACGCGGGCGTGCGATTCATGCGCGCATACTGGACGTGGATGATACCTCACTGCGAAGCGGATAAGCGTTTTCAGTGATCCCGAGTAAGCTATCTGGAGATATATCATCCATGCGCCGGTATAAAACCGGAGTTGATTTTAAGTATGGTTCCGGGCATATTTTCAGTGTAGGCGGTATATTTCAGATATTGAAGTATATTTACGCGGTAATTGCTGGTTGGATCGCCGTATGCTCGTATTTTCAGATGAAAATTTGGAGGTGATACATCGTTCGGGATCGTCTCCCTATCTTCTCGTCACGTTCAACGAGATGGAGATGAAGGCGAACGGTAGCCGGTTCTGGGGGCAGCGGTTCTGCGAAAAGGCTGACATTTCGGCGCTTGGCTTCATCAGCCGGCGGCCGAACTGGTTTCCGGCGGCGAGCATCGTCAAGGCTGTCGAGGCCGCCGCGCCCATCCTTGCCGCGGCACCGGAGCGGATCCTTTACGGGCACTCGCAGGGCGGTTACGCGGCGTTGCGGTACCGAAGGCGCTTCAACGCCGCCGTCGCCATCGCCTTCTGCCCTCAGGTCTCGATCGATCCGAAGGCCGTTCCTTTCGACGGCAGGTTTGCGCGCCATTTCTCGCCCGATCTCCACGGCAATATGGGGATCGCGCCCGATCACGCCGCTGGCCGCGCCTATCTCTTCTTCGATCCGTTCCACGCTGCCGATCGTAAGCACGCGGTTCGAATCGCGGCCCTGCAGGAGAGGACGCATCTCGTGCCGGTCCACATGACGGGCCATGGCACCGTTCGGGCGTTTACCGGAACGGCGCGCGCCCTGTCGTTGATCGAGGCCTGCCGCGAAGACGATCTTCCGGCTCTACGCGCTCTGGCCCGCGCAGCTCGGGTCATGGCGCCGATGCGGCCTTATCAGATCGCGGTTACAGCGATCGCCCGCCACCAGGCTTGGGCCGATCGGTTCCACGCACATTTCGGCTCGAATTTCTCTCCGGTCGAGCGGGCAAACTTTCTCTATCATCGGGCCAACCGCCACATTCGCGACGGCGAGCTTGCGACAGCGCGGACCATGCTTGCCGACGCCATGACGTATCAGCCGGAAAATCTTGGTTTCGCCCGCCGGATAGCGGAACTGGACGGCCGTATCGCGCGTGCTCCCGGGGTGGATGACGCCGCGCATTCGTGATCCGAATATTGCCGGTCTGTTCGACAGGATGGCGCTCTTGTGCTGAAGAGTGACCGCTCATCCCAGGTCCCACGCTCTTGATTGCCGGTGGCATCCTTCTCCCAAACCGGCAGTGGGGATCATGGGCTCGCGGATTTTTCCTGCGCATGTGGGAGCCCCATGCGACCTTGCACGGTTTGGGAAGGGTTTCCTTATCTACCGTCTCCGGTCGAAGCCCTCCACAAGGTGAACGTCGTCAAAGCGATTGCGAGAGAAGCGCGGGGCTTTCGGTCATCGCGGGATCGAGCTTCCGCTGCAGTAGCGAGCGATAGAGTTCGACGTGTTCCTTTGCGTAGGTCAGGCGGTCGGCGGGTTTGCGCATGGAGCCGCGCAACCGCTCCCAGATTTGGCTGTCGCGCAAGACCTCGACGATGCGGTCCGCGAGATCCTGGCTGCTGCCGGCGCGGAAGTGCAGGCCGTCTTTTCCGTCCCGTACTTTTTCGGCCATCCCGCCGATGTCGGAGCAGATCATCGGCCTGCGATGGAGCAGGGCCTCCTGGATCACGACGGGCGAGTTTTCCCACCAGACTGACGGCAGAACCACCCAGTCGACCGAACGCATGAGGCGCGGCACGTCCGCGTTCTGGTAAGCGCCATAGAAACGGACGCGGTGGCCGGCGTCTGCGATGAGCTTCTTCATCCGCTCCTGGAATTCGACCGGCTGTCGCTCGAGGTTGCCGCCGAATATCATCAGGCAGGAGTCTTCGCCCCATATCTCCTTCGGGATGCGCGAAACGGCGTCGATCAGGAGGTCGGCTCCCTTGAACGGCGTCATCTGTCCGAAATAGGCGAAGCGGTTGCGGCGTGGCTTGGGGCCTTGCACCTCCCGCGCGGGCACGGCTGTTTCCACGGCGATGCCGTTTTCGATCACGCTGAGCTTGTCCTTTTCGATGCCCCATGCGGCATAACGCTCCGCCAGAAACCGGCTGGGGGAGACGAAAGCGTCGGCGAGGCCAAGCATCCCGCGTGCAAACAGCTCCCGTTTCAGGAAGCGTGAGACGGGGATGTCGGGAAAGCAGCCGTGGCAGGCGACGGGAGATGCTGTTTCGCAGAGCTGACCGGAAGGTCGTTTCACCATTTGCCCGTGATTATGGCAGATCGACAGATATTCGTGAAACGTGACGAGTATGGCCGCGTGTGGAAACGCTTCTCTCAGGGCGTAGAGCGCTTCGAGGCCGATACCGAGAACATGATGGAAATGGATGACATGCGGCCTGAGATCGCGCGCGAAACGCAAAAGGTCCCGGCTGATTGCCTGGGTATCGCCATTGGACAGAAAGAAGTGATCGTAGTCGTCCGCGTGGAACAGCAATTCATCCTCGGCAAGGCGAAGGCTCATCAGCGCGGACGAGGCATGCCGCGGGACCGGGTGGCCGACCCGGGCGAGATAGACCGATTGCACGTTCGGCAATGCGTTCAGGCCGCGATGCAGGTTGTGAGACGCGATTTCCGCCCCACCGAGCGAAACCGTCGGATGCGCATGCGAGACGACAAGGACGCGAAGCTGTTCGTTCATGCGGGCCTCTTTTCCAGGTGCTTTTCAACGGTAAGAATAGGCAGCCATTGGCTCTTGAAGATCTTTCGGTCGATCTCCTCCACCAGGGTCGCCATTGCCGGACTGTCACCGTCGCGTGCGTCGTCGCTGCCCCACATCTGCACCGAAGGCAGCAGGTAGGCATCAAACCCGGAGCGGCTGAGACGGAGGCCCAGATCCAGACCCTTTTCCTGCGCGCCCAGATAGCCGCCGGAAAAGCCGCCCGCGTGCGACAGGGCATCGCGCGGCATGGCGCAGCACTCGAGCGAGGCCGCGGCGATACGGGTCAGCTTCATGTCGGTAACCGCCTTGAGCGGATATCCGGCATAGCGGCCCACAACGGGTTCGTCGCCGTTGCTGTCATCAATCCAGCTTCCCGCCCAGCGAATGGAATGGTCCTCGTAAGCCAGGACGGGCGAGACGATGCTTCCTTTCAGCGTCGCGGCCGTGGCCAGGAGCTTACCGTACCAGCCGGTCCCGTGCGGGATCAGTGAGGCGGAAAGCGACACGACCGTCTCGCAGGAGAGTGCTTGCGTGCCGGCTTCCAGCATGTCGTAGACGTCGCCTGTTCCCTTCGCTGCTACCAGCCTGGCCGAAAGGCCGTAGAACCGCGCGAGTTCCTTGAGGCGCGCAGCCTGCCGGCGAAAGCGCTCCGCCGGCATGGCGATCACGATCGGTACGCGCCGGGTCTCCGGATCGAGCGCCAGCAAGGCCAGCAGCGGGGAAATTTCTTCGTCGCTCTCCCCGGCGCCGATGACGATCGGCGGGCTGGCTTCCTCGTCGAAGGAGCCGGCATCCAGGATTGTCTCGATGACCGGCGTTGACCTTCCGGACTGGCTGAGGAACGGGACAAGTTGTGAATCGACGATCGCCGGCAGCGCATAGTTGGCAGGATCGATGGAACCGATCTGGCGCAATGCCGCCAGGCGCGCCGAAACCCGCGTCGGTTTCACCGGCAGAAACGCACGGCGCTCATCGTGCAGGGTGAGTTCGAAATAGAGTGGCGCGCCAGGATCTCCATTCGGCAACCGGGCGTGGGCGATGAAGCCATGTGCGCGCTGTTCGCTCCAAAGGTTCGGTGCGAAGTTCTGGTCGCTGAAACTGTCCACGACATCGGGGCGATCGAAACGTGTCCAGTGTTCGTCGAGGCGAGCCGCGGCATTAGATCGGCGCAGCCTGACCGTTGCGACATGGCCGTCGGGGTCATAAAGCCAGCCGCAGACGAGGAGATTTCCTCCATCGGCCTCAAACGTGCTGTCTATTCCCATCCGGACCGCATACGGCAGGCTGGAAACGGTTTCCTTGCCCTCGAAGCTGTTTGCGGCTGCTCGCAGGGACAGGAGCACGTCCGGCGCGCCATGGGTCCGCAACAGGACAGACCGGATGTGTTCGGGTGTTTCCAGCGGGCCGGCGATGCGCTTTCGGGAGTGGACTGCAACATATCTCCAACCGGCGCGCCCCCGAAAGACCAGACCTTCGATGTCGAGAGCGCGGGCAGCCTGGTTGGCCTCGAGAAGGCCGACGAAACCGGAGGCGCCATCGGGAGCGTCGGGGCGAGGAAAGAGGGCGATACCGCATTCCGCGACCACGGGGGTCACATTGCCGACCACGGACACCCGGCATGGCCCCGGCGCCATGCTGCGGCTCCAGCCCTGCAGGAATGTCGCGCCATCATGGCTCTCGCCAATCAACTCGATAAAACCATCGCTGGCGTGTGCTGACTGTAAAAGCGAGGTTATGGTCAGAAGTCTGCGGCGGCTAACATTACCGACCATCAGAGCGTCCACGAGACGGTTGAGGACGGCGGCTGACTGAGATCCCGCGGACTCGACCACAAGCGCGGCTGCTTCCTCCGGGGAGGCAAGCCGGGGTGCAAAGATGTAGCGTGCGCCCGTCTCTTCCTCTCCGAACCGGATCGTGGTCATGGCCAGGTCAGTGTCCCCAGCGGCAAGGAGCGCTGCAAAGCCGTGCCTGGCCCGCGGCGAGGGCGCGGCCAATCGCCATTCCGAGACAAACGAGCTCTGCGTGACTTCTCGATCCTCACCGAGGCCGACCACCACATCGCCGGGCGCGACGCGGCCGAGACCGATGATCAGCAAGGTCGTCTCGTCGATGCGGCAGCCGATAACCCTTCCGGAGCGCATTGCCCTGCTCGCCCCTTGCCCGCCCGCGGAGGGGCCGATGACAGCGGGGATTGTTCCGTAACCAGCACGCTATACCCTCCCTGGATCAGATTCTGGCAATCAGCCCAAGGCTGGCGCCGGCGGCAAATCCCACCAGAACGAACAGCAGCAGCAGCAGCGGTTTTATTTCGCCGTTCGCACGCTTGCGCAAAGCATTCAGGTTCTTCTCCATTCCTGCCACGACCCCATCCATCCGCATCAGGTGGACATCGAGGTCGTTCAGCCTTTGGCTGATATCCACCTTGAGGTTTTCGACGGCATTGCTGACCTCGGTCAGGCCGGCAGTCTCGGTCTTGTCGGCATCGATTTCCGGTGCGCGCTGCAGCGAGCGTTGCGAGACCTGCAGCTGCCGCTGCGCCGCCATCAGCACATCGAGCTTATCGAGCACTTTCGCCAGCGGTGCGGCGATAAGAGCCTCGGCCGCCTGCTCGTTTGGCTGGGGAACGCGCAGGGCCTGCTCGGAACCGCTTTCATTTCGCGCCATGACGACAATATCGTTCGCCCGAGAGTGGAGGGGATCGGGCAGTGCGATTTCAAATGCGTGTTTGCCGTCGCCGATACCGTTGCGTCGGAGATCGGGACGATTTCGATCGGCTACGGCCTCGGCAATCACCTTGCCATCGAGGAGGACACGAATGGTCAACCGTTGGTCCGGCGCCATCGGGTCGAATGCCCAGCCGAAGATCCTGCCCATATCGACGGCATCCACGCGGCCGTTCATCGGCTTGGCGTTGTCCTGTTCGGATGCGGCATCCGGTCGTTCAGCGGGACTGGTCATGCGCTCTCCAATGCCTGAACCTGTGCCGTCTCCATCCACTTGAGATAGCGGCGTGCGGTCGTGTCGATGTCGTCGGGCTTGCGAGCGTTTTCGGAGAACTGGTGCAGCAGGTTCGGTTCTTCGACTATCTTCCGCATCGCCGCGGCGAGCGCTCGGGCATCGTTGGGTGGAACGGTCAGGCCGTTGACGCCATGCTCGACCATTTCGGCCATTCCCCCGATATTGCTGGCGATGACCGGGCGGCCTTGAGCCTGGGCTTCCTGAATGACAAGCGGCGCGTTCTCCCACCACACGGAAGGAACGATGGTGCAATCGACCGCGGCCACCAGATCGGCAATATCCTCGCGTCGGTAGGGGCCTCGGGCATGCACGGAGTCTGACGTCTCGGTAAAGCGCCGATTGATCTCCTCGACGAAGGCCTCGCTCTGGAAGGGCGCTCCGCCATGGACGCGGAGTTCGAAATCGAAGCCATCGGCCAGAAGCTGGCGCGCAGCCTCGAGCAACACGGTCACCCCTTCCAGGGGTTGAGATTTCCGAAATATCCGAAGACCGGCTTTCCGCCCTGCAGCAACTCCCTGCGCGCGCCGGCATCTCGGCCTGGGATACCGTTGGGAATGACGCTGATCTTATCTTCGTCCAGTCCCCACTGCACGAAACGGTCCCGTAAGAAGGCGCTCGGCGAGACGAAATGATCAACCGTGCTCATGAGAGACTTCAGGTGGCGCTCGCGCAGGGTAAAGCGATCGAGCGGAATGTCCTTGAAACAGCCATGGCAGCGGTCCGGGCTGGCCTGGTGGCAAAGCTCCTTGCTGCCGGTGCGCACCATCAGGCCGTCATGGTGGCAGATGGGGTAGTAGTCATGCAGCGTCATGACGATCTGGCAGTCGGGCAAGGTGCGGCGGACGATGTGAGGGAACTCGGCGCCAAGCAGCAGCAGATGGTGGAGGTGAACCACATCGGGCCGGAAATCCCGCAGCAATTCCGCTATGTCGGGCACGACACCATAGAGATCGATCTGACTCATGAAGAAGCGGTCGAAGTGCCCGGACCACAGCAGGATCTCGTCTCCCGCCGAACCGATGCTCTGAAAGCTCGTACCGGGTCTGGCTTCGCGATGGATCTGGTTCGTGGCACCGAGAAACAGGGCTTCGTGTCCCTGGCGCTGGTAGGCGCGAAACAGGTCGTGAGCAAATATCTCCGTTCCACCCGGGTGAAGGGACGGATGATTGTGGGCGGCCACCAGAATGCGCTTGCTCATCGGCCATTTCCCCGGCGCTTCGCCACGATGAAGTCCTGATGGTGGCTGGCGGTGGTGCCGCGCCAGTGGCCAAGCGATTTCAGGGCGACGGAGAGGCCGGCCCGTTCGAGCGCCTTGTCCAGAAATCCGTCCTCGAAGCCGACCGCGGCAAGCGGCGGCTGGTTGGGTACGAACCAGCACGGGCTTTCGCCATAGCGCCGGAAGGCGAGACGCGGGTCGCGCCGCCGGTGTTCGTTTGCCGCCGCGATCCGATCGACCACGAAGGCGGTCATGAACAGACGCCCACCGGGTGACAGGACCCTGCGGACTTCGGCGAGATAGACTAGCACCTCCGCGGGCGGCAGATGAGTGACCACGGACGTCATGATGACGAAGTCGAAATGACGATCCGGAAAGGAAGCCTCAGGGTCTTCCCACTGACCTTGCCGTCCGGATTGTAGAGTTCGTGCGCGATGTCCAGCCGCTGGAAGGTGAAGGTGGGGTAGGCCGGCGTAATCGTTCGCTGGCACCAGCCGATACCATCCTCGACCGGATCGATGCCATCGTAGCGGCTTGTCTGCGGATCCAGATATTGAGTGAGCGGCACGGCCATCCGGCCGATCCCGCAGCCGATGTCGAGCACGCGGCTGTCTTCGCGCAGGCCGCCGATGCGAATGAAGTAGCTGAGAAACTCCGCTCCTATCGCGCGAAAGTCACCGTCTCCTACGAAGACGTTGGTGGATTCCGGTTGCGGCAGAAAACGGTTTTCCCGGACGGAATCGACCAGCCAGCGAAGTCGGTCTTCATCGATCAGCCGGGTCGGCCTGGTGGGGTGCAGGAGTGCCGCCTCAGTCATGCCGCGTTCCTTTCCCGAATTCTCGCGCCCGCAGCGGCGGGTCGGCCGCGGTCCTTATCGAATTGGTTCGCCATCAGTTCGGCGATATCGTCGTCCCAGCGCTGCGTGTGCAGCCATGAATTGTATTGGCTTGCAACGCCGCGCATATAGTCCTGGCTGCGGCGGATCGAGCGACGCTCGAAATGATACAGGCACGCTGCCGGCTCATAGACAATCTGCAGCCCGAGGCGGCGGATCTTGAGGCACAGGTCGCTATCCTCGTAGTCGCCGATCACGTAATCCTCGGTGAAGCCGCCGACGCGCTCGTAAGTGTCCCTGCGGGCCACGAGGCAAGCGCCGGTAACGCCGGGAACGTCGCGGGCATGTTGCGCAGGCGCGTAGTCGCCAGGCATGCCCTTGTGGAAATGGTGGTTCAGCCAGATCCCGCGCTGGTCGCGGCCGAAATACAGGCCGGCATGCTGCAGCGATCCGTCTTCGAAGATCAGCTTCGGGCCGACGGCGCCCAGCTTGCTGCTTTCCAGAAGTCCTCTCGACAACACCTGAAGCCAGCCGGGTGCGCTGGGCACGACATCCGAATTGAGCATGACCAATATGGCGCCGCGTGCAAAACGTGCGCCCGCATTGCAGGCACGCGCATAGCCGCCGTTGCGGTTCATGACGACCAGCTTCATCGGCAGACCGTGCAGAAGATGCAGGCCGCCCAGCAGGTGCTCCGTCTCATCCTGGATTTCCGGTGAATCGAGGACATAGATGACCTCGGCGTTGGCTGCGAGCCACGGATCCGTGGCCATACCCGACAGTTGGAAACGCAGGAAATCGAGAACCTTGTAGAGGGGCACCACAATGGAAACGAGGGGTGCACTCTTGGGCAGGCTGTAGTCCTTCGTGCTATCGACCTCTATGGTCCTGCCCAATCGTCGTTCTATGTCCTGCAGGGCAGGAGCAAGGATCGTGCGGAAGGCGCCATCGACCGCATGCTGTGGTGGCACGGCGCGCAGGAGATGGTTTCGTTGGGTCGCGGGCTCGAACGGCTGCGGCGTGGGTATCAGCGGCCTGACTGCTCCCGAGGCAAGACGCATCTGAAACCGCGGCTGCAGAAGCGGGCCGGGGATTCCGCCAGTGGGACCCAGGCAACGAAACCGGTGACATCGGTCTTGCTCTTCTCATCCTTGCCTTGCGCCCATGCGGGAAATTCGTAGCTGTTGCCGTCGAGCGGCACGGCTGTACCGTCCTCTTTGACGTAGTCGATACCGGCGAACGCGGATGACGGCGCATGGAACCAGCCGCCGGCCAGCAGGCCGCCGTCGAGCGCGAGCGCGAGATCGATCTCGCCGGAAGGATGCATCGACGACTTGGCAATCCGGCTTGTCGCCAGTGGTGCGCGAACTTGAAGGTCGATCGCCGTGGCGGCGCCGCTTTCGGGCAGCGCGGCGAGCTGCCGGACGATCATTTCGCGCAGTTCCACCGCCTCGGGGTTTTTGCTCCACCAGCTTTGAAGGCTGGGATGGCGAGGCCTGCCTTCAGCAAGCTGACGGATGGCGGCGCCGTTCCTGCTCAGGAGGACGATGAGAAACGGAGGGGAAGGGAAAGGCGCCTCTGCGATGAAATGGCACGATTGCAGGCCGTTCTTGGCGTTGCGTCCGAGCACAAGCCTTACGGCCATGCGTGTGATCGAAGCTGCGCCGATCGCATAGATCGCTGTGATATCGCCGAGATCCGGATTGATAGCCGTCTCGATCAGATGGCGCCCCTGCGCAACCTGGCAGACGAGGCTGGCGGCCTGCGGTTCGGGCACGAGCGCGTGAAGGGCGTCTTCGACCACCATATGGAAAAGCTGGTCGCCGGCGATGCGGAAGGCGCTTCGCCACACGGTCAGCAGGTTGTTGACGAACTTGATGCGGGCATCCGGCGCGAGATCCGTAAACAGCGCCTCCACATCGAGGGGCGCGAGCAGGCGCGCCGGCGGCATCACGATCGTTTCGGCGGTGCTGCCGTTCTCCGTGCAGATGCCGACACTTACGGGCTGGCTTTCCGGTCTCATCGCCCAGAACATGCGCTGTCTTCCGTTGCCGAGCGGAAGCATCATGCTGACCAGCGGCACCGGCGACTGGTCCATGGACAACAGGCACTTTGTGGTGGCGGGAAGGGAGGGAGGAAGGTCCCAGATCAGGACGGCGAGGTCCGCGCCGAGCCGGAAGATCTTTGCGTTTCTGAAAACGCCAGTGGCGTCTGTCGATTCGTCGAACGTCACGCGCTACCCCTCTGGATCGGAATTGCGCGCCCCACGGGAGGAGGCAGGACGCGCGGGGTTCATATTCAGTGAACGGTGAAGTAGTTCTCGGGATTGGCATGGATGTCGTTGGCATCGACATTGACCAATGTGAGCGTATCGCCGTGGCCAAGATCCACGATGACATTGCCGCCGACCTGCGTGACACGCGAGGCCAGGTCTTCGGGCGAAGACACGTCGAGGCCGTTGATGCCCTTCGAGATCTGCAGCAGATCCTCGCCAGCGTTGAAGTCGAGAATGACGTCATTCCCGCCGCCGCCGTCGAAGACGAAGACGTCGTGGCCGGCACCGCCTACCAGGACGTCGTTGCCAGCACCGCCATCAATGATGTCGGCACCATCGCCGCCATAAAGGATGTCGGCGCCCTTGCCGCCGGACAGAAGATCGCTTCCCTGTCCGCCGAGAAGGGTGTCGTTGCCCTTGCCGCCGTACAGGAGGTCATCCCCCAGCCGCCGACGAGGTTGTCATTTCCGTCTTCGCCGTTCAGCAAGTCGCTGCCCTCGCCGCCGAACAGGGAGTCATGTCCCTTTCCGCCGAACAGCAGGTCGTCACCGTCACCACCGAACACGATGTCGTGCCCGTTGCCGCCGCTCACGAAATCATCGCCCCCATGGGCGCGAATGAAGTCGTTGAAGCGGGAGCCGAACAGGGCATCGTCGTATGCTCCGCCTTCTAATGTGGCCATCTGCCTCTCCTCTTAAGGTTCATGTGAACGCGTTGTCGGCGCAGGGTGCGACGATTTCGCGCCTGAACTGTGCATTGCAACAAAGCGCGAGGCAAGCATATCTTGGGACTAAAATGTCATATCTCGAGAAATAAATTTCCTAATATGAGTGCTATTGGCACATTATTTCGGTAATTGCCGTTTTTATAAAGTAAAATTTGAGTACATTACTTACTTTTTACTTCAAAATTTGAAATAGTTTTTATTCGGAAGTCTTCGGCTTGTGGAAAATCTAATCTTCCCTGAATGCGCGATTGAAGCTCTCGAGGACGGGAGAGGTGATGTAGTCGATCGCACGGCGTGATGCGTGGATGATCAGCACCTCGGCGGGCATGCCGGGATAGAGGCGGACATCCGGGTTTGCCTTGAGTGAGACCGGGTCGAGTTTGGCGCGCGCGACGAAAAATGCGCTGTTTGACTTTTCATCCACCGACTGGTCGGCGGCAACATATGTGATGGTGCCTTCCATTGGCAGGCGGGAGCGTTGATTATAGGCGGTCAACCGGACTTGCGTGTGCGAGCCTACGGCGATGCTGTCGATGTCGCGAGGATTGACGCGCATCTCGACCAGCAGTGGCTCGTTTTCAGGAACGATCTCGAGCAATGGCTGGCCGGGCGTGACGGCACTGCCAGGGTGCGCAGCAAGATGTTGCTGATGATGCCATCCTGCGGCGAGCGGATCTCGAGGCGCCTCAGCACGTCCTTCGAAGCGGTGATCTGCTCTTCGACATCCGCGAGATCGATGCGTGCCGTGGTGATTTCGCCGGCAATCGTCGATTGAAAGTCGCTTTCGATCCCGGTCAGCGCCAGCTGTGCGCCTGCTGCGGCCTTTTCGGACTGGGCCTTGTTGCCAACGAGTTCGCCTCTTTGCCTCGCAAGCTCGCTGAGTCTGGAGTCGATCTCGATGATCTGAGTGCGCGGTACGGCGCCTATCTTCACCAATGAGTCCATCGCCGCTCGGTGCTCCTTGATGAAGCCGATTTGCCGGTCGGTCGCCTCGATCTGGATGCCGTATGACGCTGCCAGTTCGAGGTGCTCCTCGATGGTCTTTTCTGGACTTCGACGCGTCCGAGCTTGGTTTCGCGCCGCTTTTCAAAAATATCGTCTCCGCCCTGACGGCGTCATCGACTGCAAAGTTCTGGGCTTGACCGAAATCGCGTGGAAAGCCGATTTGGGGCAGGTCAGTCTGCTCGGCTTTCAATCGAGCCAGTTTCGCGATCAGGCCAACGCGTCGGATCTGGAGCGACTGCAGGCTGGAACGGGCTCGCGTATCCTCCAACTCGATCAAGGGCTGGCCGGCGGAAACCTTGTCTCCCTCCTGAACGAGCAGCCGACTCATCACGCCGCCTTCGAAATGGCTGATGGTCTTTCGTTTCGAATCGACGATGACCGTGCCGTTGGCGACCGTCGCGCTGCTGAGTTCGACGGAAAACGCCCAGGCAAAAAATCCGCCGAAGGACACAAGGATCGTCGCGAGCCCCGCGACGACAAGACGGCGGAGCGGCGAACGGTTGTCAAACTGGTCGAGCTCCAGGCTCGGGCGGGTCGGCCTCCAGCGACGCCGGCTGATGTCGCTGGAGGCGACGCTCGGAGAGATCGGCGCGAATCGCAAGGGGCTCTTTTCGGTCATATCGCGGCTACCTCGCGCTGCGGTTCGCCCGGCATCGTAACCGAAACCACGGACGTTCGCGGTCCGAACTGTGTAACCCGGCCGTTCTCGAGCACGAGCAGCTTGTCAGCGACCTGCATGATGGCCGGCCTGTGAGCGATGATGACCACGATGGCGCCATCATCGCGCGCCCGCTGGATCGCGCGGATAAGGGCCCGCTCGCCAATCGAGTCCAGGTTTGCGTTCGGCTCGTCGAGCACGATGAGGCGAGGCTGGTTGTAGAGGCAGCGTGCCAACGCTATGCGCTGCCGTTGCCCTCCGGAAAGGGTCAGATGCCCGTCGCCGACGGGTGTATCATAACCGAGTGGCAGGCGTCCGATCATTTCGTGGATGTCGGCCAATCGCGCCGCTTCCAGCACTTTGTATGGGTCGCTGTCCGCCATTCGCCCGATGTTTTCTCGGATGGTGCCTTCCAGAAGCGAGACGGATTGCGGCAGATATCCGACCACCTGGCCGAACGAGCTGCGCTCCCAGAGATAGGTGTTGTTGCCGTCGAGGAAAACGCCGCCGGATGTCGGGCGCAAGATACCGACCAGCAGGCGCGCGAGTGTCGATTTGCCGGCCGCGGAGGGACCGATCACGCCCAGGACCTCGCCTGGAGAGAGCGAGAAGGAAATGCCCTTGATGATAGGCACCTCCAGCCCCGGGGCTGCGTAAACGAGCTTGTCGACCACAATGTCGCCCGACGAATGCGGCGTGGGCATCGTCTGGCGGACTGCAAGGTCGGCGCCCAGAATGGCTTCGAGGCGACGCCAGCCGGCGATCGCCAGCACCCATTGCCGCCAGTTCTCGATGATCGAATCGAAGGGGATCAGCAGGCGCCCGACCAGAATGCTCGATGCCATCATCGCTCCGGGGTGATTTCCTGCTGCAGCACCAGATACGCTCCGGCCGCCAGGGTGGTGATCTGGATGCAATAGCGCAGGCTGCGGGTGATGGACGACATCGCCTTGCTCCTGCTCCCACTGGTCTCAAAGTCGTTGAGAGCGTGCAGTTGAAGGGCGCGCCAGCGGGCCGCCAGAGCCGGCAGCATGCCCATCGCCTCGATGGCTTCGGCATGCCGCAGCGAAGCGCCGATCCTGGACACGGCCTCGATATTTGTCTGGTTCGCTTCCTTGGTGAGTTGATGCGTCAACATGTATGTCACCAGGCCGCCGCCAATGAGCAGAGCGACGGAGACGGCTCCGATGAGGCCGAAAAGCGGATGCAAGACGAAAAGGGCGCCAAGGAAAATCGGTGACCAGGCGGCGTCCAGGGGCGCAGTGACCGCGGACGAGGTGAGAAAGCTTCGCAATTCCGAGATGTCGCGAAGCGACTGGGTGGCGCGCGACAACCCCTGGTCGACGGAGGCCTGAACGGCGGCGGCGAGGACCGGCATGTTCAGCCGGCGCACAAGCGCGCCTCCGATGGCTTGGAACGAAAGCGCCCGGATGAATTCCAGAACACCGAGCACCACAAGGGCGCCGATGGCCAAAATCATGAGCATTGTGAGCGTGTCCATGCTCTGGCTGTTGAGCACCCTGTCATGCACCTGCAGCATGAACAGAGGCATCGTCAGTTGTAATATGTTCAGGCACACGCTCAGTGCCGCTGCATAAAGCAGCCCTGACAGAAATACACGCTTGGCTTGCGAAATGAGCAACCCTGGGCTGCCATGCTTCTTTCCTCTCCGCATTTGCCCCTTGCTTCCTGTCCCATTTTGAACTGTATCACGCATGGAAATTTGCCTCGAGTTAACGTTAGATCCATCTGTTGGAGGACAGATTCGGTTGTAACTGAGCCTAAGTGTAGTATTGCTTCTGCCAATCTGGCACATAATGCCGGGCTTGTGCAAGCTCATGGTGATCGACGGTGATGAGCGTATTTGAATATTACTTCAAATTTTGAAGTAGTTTCTTGAAACGGAGAGTCGAATGAAAGAAAATGATGTGTTCAGTTTACCCAAGGAACTGAATGACGATCTGAGTTTTCAAATAAGCCAGACAGCACAGACAGACCCCCGGCTTCCTCAGGGTGCCGAGTTTGTTGACCTCCAACAGGTTACGTATTTCGAGCTCGCTCGCCTCATGGAACGGGCGAGCCGGCGTTTTTCGGGACTGATCCGCGCGGAGCTGACCAAGCTTCGCGTAGACGATATCGGGCCGGCACAGGCGATGATTCTGCTGGCGATCGGCGATTCGGAGCTGTCGGTAGCCGAGTCCTGGATCGTGGGCATTATGTCGGCTCCAACGTTTCTTATTATCTGAAGCAGCTGGGTGATGGTGACTACATTGATCGCGTTGCCTCCCAGCGCGACAAGCGGTCGGCACGCATCAAGCTGACGGAGAAGGGGCGGCAGCTCAGGGCAAATCTCCGCGACGCGGCGATGACCTACGAGCGTGCGGTGAATCGTGGCGACCAGGACCAGCGGATGCTTGAGACGGCCTTCCAGACACTGCACCAGCTCGAACTGGCCTGGGGCAGCGCTTCACGGTACGGCGTCTAGGTGGCGAGTGTTGCCGCACACCCGGCAGCGGTGGGCTAGACGCTATGCATGTGGCGTTTGTTCATCGACGGGGTTTCGGTCAGTTCGCTGCCCTGGCCGCTCAGGCTCGCGCAGGCGGGCAATGAGGTCAGCCTCATCACCGAGACCATAGACCAGAAGATCCCATCCGTTCGTGTCGTTCGACATCGAGCGGAATCGGCCCGCGTGCAGATCCGCATATGGCCCGACACATGGGTACTCCCGATCACCATGCGCGAATCGGCCATCGCGTCGCCGAAACGCTCGACGCCATGGCGCGGCAGGGGCTGGTGCCCGACATTGTCGTCGGCCATATCGGCTGGGGAAGCATGATGTTCCTGAAGGACGTGCTGCCGCAGGTGCCCGCACTGGGATATTGCGAGTTCTTCTACCGATCGGAAGGGGCGGATATCGGGTTTTCGCCCGACGATCAGCCCGATCTGGAGACGCGCAAGAGGCTGCGGCTGCGCAACGTTGCGCAGCTCCTGTCCCTTGAGGCCATCGAGGCCGGAATCAGCCCCACCCAGTGGCAGAGAAGCCTGTACCCCGCCGACGCCCAGGGGCGCATTTCGGTATGTCACGAGGGGATCGATACGGCGCGGTTTCGACCGGACCCGACAGCTTCGGTCACGCTTCCGGACGGACGCGTGCTCAGCGCCGGGGTCCTCCCATCGTCACCTTTGTCGCGCGCGACCTTGAGCCGTATCGCGGATTTCCACAGGTTTTGGAGGCTGCCGCCAAGGTTGTGCGACAACGCCCGGATGCCTTGTTCGTTTTCGTCGGAGGAGATGGCATCAGCTATGGCGTGCCGCCACCCGGCGGCGGGGCATGGAAGGACCATCTCCTCAAGTCGCTGGACATAGCGCGGGAAAATGTCGTCTTTCCCGGCGTGGTGCCGCATTCGGTTCTGCGACAGCTTTATCAGATCTCGGCCGCGCACCTCTATCTGACCTATCCGTTCGTTCTGTCGTGGTCGATGTTGGAAGCGATGGCGTGCGGCGCCCTGGTCATCGGATCGGATACCGCGCCCGTCCAGGAGGTGATCCGCTCCGGCCGGAACGGCCTGCTGGTGCCGTTCTTCGATACGGATGCACTCGCTGAGGCCATTCTCGGCGCCCTGAAGAATCCCGAGCACCATTTTGAGATGCGTGCCGCAGCGCGCCGAACGGTCGAGAGGCGTTTTCGGCTGACGGACTGCCTCGATCGGCAACAAGATCTGCTTGAGAAACTAAGCGGAAAATCACTTAATCGCGGTTCGGAAATGAATCAGTCGTAATTACTTTGATTATTAAAGTAATTACGAAATTCTTTCTTTGCGACGACTGAATTTTATTATTGTGCACCGCAACTTTAGTTGTTAGGCTTTTCGAATATGACGCCGGATATTTGAATAAATATCTGATTATCCGGCATCTTTGCGTTTGTTCCGAGCTAATTCTTCAGAGGCCGCGCGTGCAAGAATTAACGTCTTCCGGCATTGGGAAACGATTGGTGGCGAGAAAGCTGATAGCGGCATCGGGCCTGGATCGGTCATGCTTCGAAGGGAGCGATATCGAGCATCTGATTGTTTACCTCGATGCTGATGGCGATTCTCCCGTGACATTGCGCAATGCTTTTCCATTGATCGCCGTCGCCTTTTCCGAAGAGGGCGAGGCGGATTTGCGGGAGCGTCTGGCGCTGCTTGGACCGCTGGGAACTGTGCCCGCGGTTCCCATACAGCGGCTTGATCCCGTCAATAAGTCGGACAGTTTTCCGCTTCTGCAGGCGCTGACCGAGGGTGGCGTCGGCCGGCTTGCCCGGTACAGCGCCTCGATCACCTCGGAGCTTGCGATCCTGCGCCGGGAACGCGAAACGCTGCTGGAAAACTACCGGGCGCTCGAGGATGCGTTCCAGGCACGAAACTGGGAGCCGGTTTCCGAGATTTTCTCCCACGATCCCTATTCCGACCCGAAGGACGAGGGGATCGGTCCGTTGCTTGGCGCTGCCTTTGTCGAGCAATTGCTGCCGGTATCCAGCCTCGGCGTGGCAGGATTTGCCCTCCACCTGCACTCGGTGCCCAAGGCCACCGGAGAGCTGGTCGTCGCATTGAGCTACCTCGAGAGCGGCGAAGGCGTTGCCGAGTGGACCGTACCTTACGGGCAACTCGTGCCGAACTGGAATTTCTTCTCGCTGCCCCGCGCCTGCGGAGGGGCTGCGCGTACGCTTCGGATGCGGATATCCGCGACCGGACCGGAGACCATCGGCCTTTCGCTCGGTTATCCGATCGCCGGCGAGCGCTATTCGGCGCGGTCGGAGCTTCCGCATCCGGATCTCGACCTGCGCCCGCTGGCGTTCAAGGTGTTCACGGGTTTGCCGGGAGTAAAGCCCGCCAGAACGCCCAATATGATCGCGCCGAGCAACCTGCTCGAAGGCCAGTACACCATCGACTATCGCCTGGCGGTCGCTACGTTGAGCCAGATCGCGGATGTTTCGGTCACGCCGATCGTCCCGGATTTCCAGACGGTGCGGTTCCTCGAGCACGAGCATGCCGTTGTCTGCCACCCGTTGTCGAGCGGCATATCGGCAGGTGCGGTCAGTCGCGCCGTCGAGCCCGGAACGATATCCTTTTCGGCGAGCGCCTTTATCGATCATCCGGAAGGCCAGCCCGCGGCGGTCAGCTTCTTGCTCGCACCGGCGAATTCAAATGCCCGTTCCGAGGTGGCCGAGCTCGCCCGAAAGGGCGAGGCCAAGCCGTCGGCATTCTTCAGCGGGTGGCGCGAGGTCAGCTCCAGTGAGGTGGTCAACATCAACATCCAGTTGGACGAACCGGCGCGCGGCCCGATGGACCTGATGATCCTCAGCCGCGCAGTCACGGGGTCGGTCGATTTCTCCTGGCTCAAGGTGTCCGGCTTCAGGCTGGTCAAACAATTCACGGAGGCCGCCGATGTCCAGTAACAGGGAGCCCACGGACCTGATCGCCGTGGCCATGCCCCTTTACGGCCACGCGGCACTCGCCCTGGAGGCAATCGAGTCGGTACTTGCCGCGAATCTCAGCAACTGCCGGCTCGTCATTGTCATCTCGGTAGACGGCGATCCACGACACGAGACGTTCGATCAGCTGTTGCTCTACGCCGCGGCCCATCCTTGCGTCCATGTCGTGTTCGGCCAGAATGCGGGGCCGGGCGGTGCGCGCAATCGCGCCATCGACTTCGTCCTCGAGCGCTTTCCGGAGACGAAGGCTGTCTATTTCCTCGACGCCGACAATCGCGTCCTTCCCGGCACCATCGAGACGCTTTACCGGAAGCTTCTTTCCAGTGGCTGCGGGTGGGTCTACACGAATATCGACACATTTTCGGTAAGCTGGCGCGCCCACTACGGCAACCGCTATTCCCGATTGGTCCACTGCATCACCGACAACATCTGCGATACGGGATCGATGATCTCGATCGATGTTTTCCAGGAAGGCGTCCGTTTCAACGACGACAGGCAGAACGGCTTCGAGGATTGGGAATTCTGGCTGTCCTGTATCGAGCACGGTTTCGTCGGCACGCCCTGCCATGACACGGTCTTCGAATACAGGCTGAGGGCGGAAAGCCGCTTCAAGGAGGCCAATCGGGACCGTGCCACGTCGGTAAGTTTCCTGCGCAAGCGCCACAGGCCGCTGTTCCAGCGCCCGATGCTGGTGGATTTCGAACATGAGGAATGCCCGCGCTACCTGTTTGCGCGAACCGAAGATACGGCCATCTCCTTGTTCACCGATCCCACCAAACCACCGACGATTCTTCGCCTCGACGACATCATTCCGGCGTTCTGGGGCAATATGGGCGAGCCAGACAATGAACATTTCCCGCCTTTCCTGGTCGCCGGAAGCGGCGCGGCGCTCGACCTTCTGCGGCGTTCGCGCATGTTGCCGAACGTGCTTGCCCATCTTGAGCGCCTGAGCGAGACCAGCAACGTCGTCTTCGTCCAGCTTGCCAACGATGCCGCCCAGCGCAAGATCGAGCCGATCGTTCATGGGGCGGGCGGACAGAAAATCGGTCCCGCGGATCTCGTTTTCCTTTCGATCCGGCTTGTCCAGGAGGTGGTCCAGAACAATGCCGTGGACTGGTTCGCCTCGATCGGAAGCCAGCAGGTATGGCCGACATCGACCGTTCTGAAAGTGCGCTTCCCTTTTCCAAGAAGCCTTCCGCGCCGCTCTCTCATCACACCTCAGCAGGTGATGATCAATTGCGTCAACGCGATTGCCATGAGCCCGCTCCGCGAGACGGCGGGCAGGCGGTGGACCTGGCGTCCTGCGCGGCTCGTGCCCTACACGGATCTCTACAAGGCGCTGCGCAAGGAAGTCGGAGGATCACCGGTCCTACCGCTCGGGCATAGCGGCGGCAAGCGGACCGTGGCTCTGCTGGTGCCGAACGCCTCGTTCGGCGGAGCCGAAAAGGTCGTCTACGCGGCCGCCCGGGAATTGAAGGCGGCGGGTTACGAAACCCATCTCTTCGTGCTCGGCACGTCCCGGATGGATGTGATCGACGAATTCGATTCCAGTTTCGATTACATTCACTTCTGGGAGGCGGGAATTCCGGCCTGGGGAGGGTCGGGCTCGTTCCTGGGACAGGATTTCATCGACGAGGGGCATTCGGTCGACTGGGAGGCCCTGAAGGGGCAGCTTTCCGGCTTCGACCTGGTTATCAACAACCACGTGATGGCCGTCCATCCCCTCATCGCGCGACTTCGCTCCGAAGGCACGCGCACGGCCTGCTATCTTCACGTCGTGGACAACACGGTCTTCAAGAGGCCCGCCGGCCAACCCTTCGCAGCGATTGCCCACGAGCATTGCTACGACGCCTTCCTGACCTGTTCCGAACAGCTCAAGATCTATCTGCACAGCTACGGTATCCCCCACGAGAAAGTCTTCGCCGTTGCGAACGGTGCGAGCTTCTCGGTGCCGCCCAAGGTGCTGGCGGAGGTTCTGACCATCCGGCGGATCGAGCGCAAGGATGATCGCTTGCGGCTTCTTTACATGGGCCGGTTCGATCAGCAGAAGGGTATCGACCGGCTGGCGGCCGTGCTTGCGGACCTGCGGGCTTCCAACGTCGCCTTCGAAGCACGGGCCATCGGGGGAAATCCTCGCCGATTCCAGGGTCTCCTGGAGCGAGCGGCTGAAGGACCTGGGCGTCGATGTGCGCCCGCCCGTTTTCGCGAGCAAGGATCTGATCAAGGCGCTGGGCTGGGCCGACATTCTCGTCATGCCCTCTCGGTGGGAGGGCGCGCCGCTGATGATCGCCGAGGCGCAGCAACTCGGCTGCGTGCCGATTGCGACCGCGGTCGGCGCGGTGGACGAACTCATTTCCGACGGCGAGGACGGCATTCTCATCAACGCGGCGTCCGATCCGCAGGTGGTGAGGGAGATGGCGCGGGTCATCGGAGAGGTCGCGCGCAACCGTGAGAGGCTCGCTCCGCTCATGGAGGGCTGCATCAGGACCTCCGCACGCCGGTCATGGGCTTCCTCTTTCTCGGAGTTCATCTCGTGGAGCGATCGGTCCGTGAAAAATTCGTCACTGTCCCGCGCTGCGGTGTTTCGCGAGCAGGCGGCGGCAAATCCGGTGGTCGCGGCAATTGGCTGATTGCCGCGCCGCTTCTTTGAAACAGAAAGGTCTAGTTGAATGCGTCCGCGAATTCTCGTGACAGGTATTCCCGGTCACTACACACGCCTTGCCAACGGCGCCCACGGTTCCTCCGTCTCCTATTCGGAGCGGCAGAAGCAGCCGGAAACGAAAGAGGAGTTCCTGCAGGAGCTTCACAACATCAGCAATACCGGGAACTACCTCATCGGCGAAGGCGCTCTGCGCGCGCTCGCGCCGCATGCAAAACAGGTTCCCTTCTGGCATCTCTACAATCTGAGCAAGAACGGCGGCGCCGGGTTCGACGAGTTCAACGCCAATTTCGACATCTGCGTCTTCACCTGCGCCAACCTCCTGCGCAAGGGGCTTTCCGCGGACGCAGAGGCGGATGTCCTAAGCCGGCTCAACATGCCGATCGTCATGCTGGGCATCGGCCTGCAGAACCGCAAGGATCTCGAGAACAATCTTCCCGAGGGAACGAAGCGGCTTCTGGCGGTTTTGAAGGAACGCGAGCACTACTTCCTGACGCGCGGCCACGAGTCCGCCGGCTTCCTGAAGGACCAGGGTTTCTCCTTCGTGCGCCCGACCGGTTGCCCTTCCGTCTATTTCATGCCGGACAACATGCGCCGGTCGATGAAGAAGCTGTCGAGCGTCAAGATCGGCAAGGCGAAGACCATTTTTCGGGCTATCTCGGCGGCAATCAGGATGCGATCCTGGATGCGAACGCGCTTGCCCCGCAGGATACCGTGCCGCCATACGTCGTGCAGGACGAGTTCCTTCACTTCGACATGAAGGTGGAGCCCAATGACGAGGGACGCGTCTATGATTCCGCGTCGGGCCTGATGATCGGCGATCTGGCCTATCCCGGCATCGAACGGGAGAAGCAGCGGTTCGAGGTCCGCACCTTCTTCGACAACAACCAGTGGCGCGGCTGGGCTTCGTCGATGGACTTCAATTTCGGTCGGCGTTTTCACGGTTCGATCATCGCCATGCAGGCGGCAGTGCCGAGCCTGATGGTGGCGGTGGACGACCGCATGCGCGAGATGCTGGGCTTCACGGGCCTGCCCGCGGTCGACATCACCGAGGTGGACAAGGCGGAGAACCGCGCCGAGTTTGTGGCCGATCATCTGGCAAAGCTCAACGCGAACGAACTTGTCGATCGATATTCCGATCGCGAGCGCGCTTTCCGCAACACGCTTCGCGAAATCGGCGTCGGTTTGTAGCGGCCGGGTACATCGGCCCGAAAATCGGAATCGATTGTCGGAAAGCACGATGCGTGGATTCAAAAGAGTTAGAGCGTCATGAGCGCGTCCGAACGGACGCAGGGCGCTCTAAGGGCCCATCACTTCTCGGTTCAGAGGACAGTTATGCGTATCTTGCTCACGGGCATTCCATCCTATTTGCAGCGAACGATTTCGGACGTCTCAGGCACGACCGTCATCCATCGGCCCTATTTCGACGAGACCAGGACCAGGAAGGACCTGATCTCGCAGGTCAGGAAGATCGCCAACACCGGCAACTACCTGATCGGTGAAGGAGCGGCCGAGAGCTTGCGCGGTCACGACGTCACCTATCTGCCGTTCTGGCATTTCGCCAACAATCGGGACTCGAACGAGCTTTACGACCGCGTCAACCGCGAGTTCGATCTGTGCGTCTTTGCCTCCGCCAATCTGCTGCGCCCCGGCTATTCCGCCGATCTGGAAGCGGAAATCTTTGCGAAGCTGAAGATGCCGGTTGTGGTCATGGGCATCGGCATCCAGCGCAAGGAGGGCCTCAAGGATCAGCTGCCGGCCGGCACGCTGAAATTCCTGGAGGTGTTGCGGAACAAGGAAAGCTACTTCCTCACACGCGGCTACTTCACGGCCGAATTCCTTAGGGAACAAGGAATGAAGTTCGTCAAACCAACCGGCTGCCCGTCGCTCTATTTTTCGCCGAACGACATGAAGCGCTCGCTCACGGCGCTCGCCAATCCGGCGCTTGCTGAGGCCCAGAAGATCGCATTCGGCGGTTATCTCGGCAGCGTTGCCGACACGATCGTCGATGCTCATGCGCTGCTGAAGCCCGACAGCGTTGCAAGCTATGTCATCCAGGACGAGGTGGTTGCCTATAACCTCTCCCTGACCGGCAATGACAATGACATCGTCTATGACCGGTCGAGCGCGCGCATCACCGGCGGGACGGAGTACAAACATTCCGAGAAATGGCAGCGGAAATACGAACTGCTGGTCTATTTCGATACGAACCAGTGGCGCGGAGCGATGTCCGAGCGCGATCTTTGCTTCGGCCGCCGCTTTCACGGCTGCATCATCGGCATGCAGGCCGGCACGCCCGCCCTCATGATCGCGGTCGATGACCGCATGCGCGAGATGTTGGAATTCATCGGGTTTCCCTATATCGAGGCAGGCACCTGGAACAGGGAGGCGGACAAGCGCACCTATCTCGCCAATTTCCTCGGCAAGATCGACACGCAGGCGGTGATTGACCGTTATTCAGCTTGCGAGGCGAATTTCCGCAATGCTCTGGGGCAGATCGGACTTTGAGCGGATGAGGGCGGTGGCGCGAAGGAGCGCCCCTTGCTTGCGCGCTGGCAATGCTCTGGGCCCTTGCCCCGGCGCTGCCGGCAGGCGCCGGCGATGGGCTTCCCGATCGCATCGGCGTCAACCGCGTGAACCTGGCCTGGCTTTCCCGCGCCGATCAGGAGCGCGTGCTGAATGAAATCGCGGCAAGCGGCATCACCCATGTCCGGCTTTCGTTGTCGGGGCCGGTGGACAAGAGCATCGACGCGCTCGAAACGGCGAACCGGCTGGGATTGAGAATCCTCCTCGAGATCCACTCGGCAACAAGGATTATTATCCCGCGCAGGCGCGTCCTCGCCCCGGTTTCGGGCGGATCTGGGATGTTCAACGGCTTTCGGATCTCGACCTCGATCTCTATCGAACGCAGCTGCGTTCGGCGTTTGACCGCATTGACGCATTGGGCATCCGCATCGACGCCGTGGAGCCCGGAAATGAAATCAACTACAGCGCTTACAATGGCGACCTCGCCGTCTATGAAAAGCCTGGGCGGCAGACGCCCCGCGACGTTTCGGAAGTCGCAAATCGCTCGGCCTTCGAACGCGGGCTCGATGCCTATGTCGGCGTCCTCCGCATTACCGGGGAAGAATTGCGGGCGACGGCGCATAGCCGCGGCGCGCTTCTCATTTCGGCCGGACTTTCCGATGTCGGCACCGGCGAGGCAGACCGTCGCGGCATGGAGCGGCTCGAACCCGGCGAGTTCATCTCACTCCTGCGCAAGCGGGGATCGATGCGCTGGTCGATGGCTACGGCATTCATGCCTATCCGGGGCGCAAAGGTGACGCGGCGCTTGCACGTTATGTGACGAAGCTTCTCGACTTTTGCCGACCTGAAGGGGAGGGCAAGCCGTGCTGGGTGACCGAATGGGGCATTGCCAACACCACGCTCTCCTGCCCCGTCGATGATCGCGAGCGGGAAGCGGCGGTCCGTGCCGTGCGCCGCAGCTTTGCGGATTTGATGGAGAAGGGAAGGCTGAAAGCGGCCTTCTATTATGACTGGGACACCCAGCCGGTCTACAGCGTCTGGCGTTGCGGCGCCTTGAGCCCGGCCGGCGTTGCGGCCACCGCCGGCAGACCCTAAAGCCTGCCGTTTACGAGAATAATTCCCGGAACAGGGGTGGGCCAGCTTCCTCCTCCGCGAGGGCGGCGCGATTGGCGGCCTCGCGGAGTGCCTGAAAGTCGGCCTCGTCTCCGACCCTGGTCCCGCCAAGCCGCACTTCCACCGATATCTGGCGCTCCTGTCCGGCTGTGAACGTGGTCTCCTTTACCCGCGCGCGGATGCGCTCTGAGATGTTGCTGGCATTTTCCGGCGTTGTGCCGGGCAGATAGATGCCGAGTTCGTCGGAGGCAAGGCGGGTCACGAGATCACCATGACGCACGGAAGAATGTACGATCCGGACAATTGATTGAAGCAGCGTATCGGCCCATTGCGGACCATAGCGACGACCGATCTCATCGAAATTACCGACCCTGAGAACGAGCATGACGCCATCCGGGTTTTCCGCGGTGCTAATACGCCGGCGGTCTATCGCATGTTCGACCGAGCTTGCAAATTCGCTGGCGCGCAACGTGCCCGTGACTGGGTCATGACGGAGCGCGTGCTGAAGTTCTTTCTGGGTCTCACGAAGCGCTTCATTGCGCAGCGAGATTGCCAGTTGAAGCCAAACCGTGACCGCAGCCGATATCAACCCCACAGCGGTCAAATCCACCCAGAATGGACGGTCGGGAAAAAGCAGGTTCAATACCCAAACGACCGCCGTGGCTCCAATCGCGCAGGCAAGGGCACGCAGCGTTGCCATCTTGATATGCGGAGCGGCCAGGGCCTGACGACGAGGAAATTGCAGAGACATCGGTTAACGGAGCTTTTGCACTGGTCACCATCTTTAAGACGTTCGCTGAAATGCCGCGTGAACAAATCTGACGGCATTTTAGCCATGGCCACGAAGAATTCGATCGTCACCTCAACCAGATTACAGGCCTGGGAGGCCCAGGCCAATGCGCTCGGTCAAAAAACATTGCGCCTTCCGCGCTAACGCATCGGAACGGGTGGGGCGGCGTCAAGATTGGTAACGCGGCGCAAAACCATGCCGCCGTGGTGCAGGGTGTTTGCGTCCACGAAGTCGCCGTCGGCGGTGAAGCCGGTATCGTCCCAGTATTCGATATGGGTGCCGGATACCTCGTAACGCCCTTCATAGGCGCGCTCGCGCCTGCCGCGGGCCTCGACATAGCGTCCGGTCGGCAGAAGTTCGTGGCGAACGCGACCGTCGTCGGTCACCCACATTCCGGAGTAGGGATGGTTCGTCTGCAAGTTGGATTCCTCTGCTTTTACGGATTGGCTGAAGAGTGTGGCAGCCATCAGGACTGCAAATGCATGCCGCATGATCGGGCTCCTAAACATCTGTTGCGTATCTTGACTGGAAGGTTGGGAAGGCCGCGGTTGCGGAGCGGCCTTCACGCATGTCGTACTCCCGAACTCAGATCTGGCGGGCCACGGTGGCTCCGCCGAAGATGAGTTGCTGGACCAATGGACGTTCCACAAAGCGGGCCGGGAATATCGGATCCGGCTGGCTTATCCGGTTCAGGCGATCGAGCTGGTCTGGCGACAGCGCCACGTCCAAGGCGCCGAGATTGTCTTCGGCCTGGGCAAGGGTGCGGGCACCCATGACGGGGGAAACGACAGCGGGGTTGGTCAGCGTCCACGCAAGCGCTATCCGGGATGGCGTCGAGCCCGCTTCCTCGGCCACGGCGCGAACCTCGTCGGCGATTTCGATCGAGCGTTTGTTGAGATGCCCGGAGGAGGCGATGACGCCCTTGCGGCTGGGAGACACGGCGGCCTCTCGCGAATCCTCGATGTCCGTTCGGAAGTATTTTCCGGTCAGCACGCCGCCGCCCAATGGCGACCATGGAAGCACGCCGAGCCCCAGGGCCGCGGCCATCGGCATGAGTTCGTGCTCGACGGTCCGCTCCACGAGGCTGTACTCGATCTGGAGCGCTACGAAGGGCGACCACCCGCGCATGTCTGCGAGCGTCTGCATTTCCGCGATCCGCCATGCGGGCGTATTGCAGATGCCCAGATAGAGGACCTTGCCGGATCGAACGAGATCGTCGAGGGCGCGCATCACCTCATCCGCCCGGGTCGTCATGTCCCAGGCGTGCAGATAGAGGAGATCGATACGATCGGTGCCGAGCTGCCGAAGGCTTTGCTCGACGGACCGGATCATGTTGAGGCGATGGTTGCCGCCCGAATTGGGATCGCCGGGCTCGCGGGCCATCGTGAACTTCGTTGCAAGAACGAGCCGTTCACGCTTGTCGCCGACGAATTCCCCGAGGAGGCGTTCGGCCGCGCCGTTGGTATAATTCACCGCGGTATCGATGAAATTGCCGCCCCGATCGACATAAAGATCGAAGATGCGGCGGGCTTCGCTGCCGTCCGCGCCCCATCCCCAATCGGATCCGAAGGTCATCGTGCCAAGGCTCAAGGGCGAAACACGCAGCCCCGAGCGTCCCAGTAGCTTGTAGTTTTCGAGTGTCATCGGTTGGTCTCCAGTTATGGAGCCAAAAGTAGAAGCTCCCAGAGGAGAGGACAACTTGCCCAATCGTAACCATCTTGGTAAGAAAATCTAACCAATGTCTATCGATCTGAACGGCATCTCTGTTTTTCTGGCGGTCGCGGAAGCACGAAGTTTCCGCGCGGCAGCGGAGCATTTGGGCGTCACGCGGTCAGCGGTCAGCCAGACGATCCGCCGCCTCGAGGATCGGCTCGGCGTCGCGCTCGTTCAGCGAACGACACGGAGCGTCAGCCTGACGGAGGCAGGCGAGCAGCTTTACCAACGCGTCGCGCCGGCCATTTCTGAGGTCGGCTTGGCTTTGGACGCCACCGCCGATCGGGATAGCGCGCCGAGCGGCCTTCTGCGACTGGCAGTGTCCTCGATTGCGGAGCGGTTCATTTCAGGGCCGCTGCTGGCGAGTTTTGCGGACGCCTATCCCGCCGTTCAGATCGATGTGACCGTCACGGACGAGGAATTCGACATCGTGGCGGAGGGATATGACGCGGGAGTGCGGCTGGGCGAAGTGATCGATCAGGACATGATCGCTATCCCGGTGTCCGGCGAACAACGTCAGAGCGCGTTTGCCGCGCCTTCCTATATCGAGCGTTTCGGGAAGCCCTCGCATCCCTCGGAACTGGCGCAGCATCGGTGTATCGGCTGGCGTCCCGCGCCTCACACCGCGCCTTACCGCTGGGAGTTTGGCGAAGATGGACGCGAGTTCGACGTGGCGGTCAATCCCCAGATTACCACCAATGACATGTGGCTGATGATCCGCACGGCCTGCGCAGGCGGAGGCATAACGTTCGGGATGGAGGAGACCCTCAGACCCTATGTCGCGTCCGGCCAACTGGTGCCTCTTCTCCAAGAGTATTGCCCGCCGTTCGCAGGCTTTTTCCTCTATTTTCCCAACCGGCGGAATCTCGCCCCCAAGCTGCGGGCCCTGGTCGAGCATGCAAGGCGGTTTCGATAGCCGATTGCGTGCAATTTCCGGCCGTCCGATTCTCCAATACGGCCCGGCTCGTGCTGGTAGCGTGCGCCCGCCGGCAGGGACAGGGCCCGAAGAGGCTGTCCCTGCCGGCGGGCACGTGCCGACCGTGCTGTATGTCGATGCGAGATCAGGGTGCGTCGGCTTCTCGAACCGCGATGGCTGAAGAGTTGGCGTGCGGCATTCGAACCTGCCGGAGCGACCTTATGCTGCCGCTTCGAGACTGTCGAAGGCGGTCCGGTGCGACGTGACGAAGTCCTGAACGGTCATCGGCGGCACGCCCGTGACTTCGGCGATGATCTTGTCGGCGCCCGAGAAGATGCCGTTCTGATAATCCAGGGCGATCGCGCAGAAATGCTGGATCAGAAACTCGGGCAAGCCGAACTTCTCGAGGCGTTCGCGATAGGCGGGGATGGTCTGCGGCTGATAGCCGATCTTGCGGCCGAGCACCTCGCCGATGGCGGCGGCGATACCGTGCTGATCGAGTTCGACCGGTCCATGGAGGGTGTAGGTCCTGCCGATATGGGCGGTCGGCTCCGCCAGGAGCGTCGCGATCAATCGGGCCTGGTCTTCCGCCGCGATGGGTGCATGACGCCCGGCCCCGTAGGGAAGATCGATGATGCTCTGCTCGACGATCGTCTTGCGCGCAAACGGATAGAGCAGCCATTGCGAGAAGAAGGTCGGCCGCAGGTGTACGGTTGGAACCCCCGACCAGTCGAAGATCCGTTCGGCGATCCAGTGATCGCGCGCCGCATGGCTCTTTGAGTCTTCCCGCGCAGAGATCTGCGACATGTTGATCACGGCCTTCAGCCCCGCTCGCCTAGCGGCATCGGCGAAGTATGCCGTCGTCTGAATGATGCCGGGGCGAACGGGATAGCAGAAATAGGCGGCGGTGGTGCCGACCGTGGCGTGGATCACGTCGTCATGCTCGAAGAGGTCGCCGACCACGACCTCGGCGCCTTCTCGTCGAAGCGCGTCGGCGCGCTCGTCTTGTCTGTGGACCATCGCCCGGACGGCATGGCCTTTCTCGAGCA
Organism: Neorhizobium sp. EC2-8; assembly: GCA_045291535.1. Taxonomy (GTDB): domain Bacteria; phylum Pseudomonadota; class Alphaproteobacteria; order Rhizobiales; family Rhizobiaceae; genus Neorhizobium. The sequence goes on from CP147996.1 coordinate 3,779,258, forward strand.
GCCGCCGGACCGTGTAGCGGCCGGTCTCGCCGGTCGCGCCGGTGACGAGGAACTTGTCGGTCATTTCTATCTCCTTGTGGCTGGTTAGATCGGATACTGTGTAATTACACATTTGAGGTCAAAAAAGAGGAACTATCCGCCCAGGTTCAGTTCCAGAATTTCATTGCGGATGCGGACGGCACGGTCCTGTCCAGCCTCCCGCTCAAATGCGGCCTGGGCAGCCTTCCAAAGAGGAATGGCCTCGGCCACCTTTGCGACGCCGGAGGGGAGAGCCCGACATCGAAGGAGCGGCCGCTGTCAGCTCTGTCGGCTAGGACCCATCCGGCCGCCTGCAGCGGCTTCAGCGCGCGGACCAGCGTCGTGCGCTCCATGCTCAGCATATGCGCCAACTCGGTGATCTTGAGGCTCTCGTAGCTTTCCAGCAGCGATAAAATCGAGAACTGCGAGACGGACAGACCGGCGGGCGCCAGATGATTGTCGTAAAGACGGCTCAGGTGTCGCGCGTTCTGGCGGGCGGCAAGGGCGTAACAGAGATGGGGACCGGTTGGTGCAGGCATGGGACATATCTAAGTGTGTAATTGCACAGTGTCAACCTGGACCGCGTTGTCTCATTGAACTCCGGTGCGATGGCTCTCAAGAGGGCCGGGGTGGCCGTGGCCAGCCCCGGCCTTTGGACGAAGCAGCGTCAGCTGCGAAGGAATGCCAGCAGGTCGGCGTTCAAACGGTCCTTGTCGATATGCAACAATCCATGCGAGCCGCCTTCGTAGACGGTGAGCTTGGCATGCGGAAGGAGCCCGGCGGTCAGTTTCGCGGAGATCTCCAGCGGGACGATCTGATCGTCGCTGCCGTGGACCACGAGCGCGGGCACGGTGATTTTCTTCAGGTCATCGCGGAAGTCGGTCTCCGAGAAGGCGCCGAGCGCATGGTAGGCAGCAAGAAAGCCTGTTGCCTGCCCCTGCCGCCAGTAGCTCTCCCGCAGGCCCTCCGAGATGTGCGCCCCCGGCCGATTGAAGCTGTAATACGGCATGGTGACATCGAGATTCCACTGCGACCGGTTGGCCTGGACGGCGGCGCGGAACGTATCGAACAGCTCCTTCGGCGCACCGGTCGGGTTGGTCGCGGTCTTGAGCAGGAAAGGCGTCACAGAGGAGACGAAGGCGACCTTGGCGACGCGGCTCTGGCCGTGACGCGCCACATAGCGTGCGACCTCGCCACCACCCATCGAATGGCCGACGAAAGTTGCCTCGCGCAGATCGAGCGCCTCGACCAGGTGGGCCAGGTCGTCGGCGAAGGTGTCGTAGTCGTAGCCGCTGGACGGCTGGCTCGACCGTCCAAAGCCCCGACGGTCATGGGCGACGACGCGATAGCCGTTCTGCAGCAGGAAGAACATCTGGTCTTCCCAGGCGTCGGAGGAAAGTGGATAGCCATGGCTGAACACCACAGCCGGTCCTTCGCCCCAATCCTTGAAGTAAAGGCTGGTGCCGTCTTTCGTGACGAGACGATCCGCCGTTGGCTTAGCCGGTCGGGCAGGTGCTTGTGTCTTTGCATCCCCGGGCTGGCACCGGCAGCGGTAAGTCCAACGCCGGCGACGGCGGCCCCTTTCAGCAGGTTGCGCCGGGAAGGGCTATCGGGTGTTGAGATCGTAGACATGGAAACTCCGTGAGAAACAAGCCCCGTGGGGCGACGTGAGCAATGAGCGTGGGTGAGCCGCGTCCGGACGGTGTTCGAACCGCTTTCGCGTGTGAGTTTTAGAAGCCGAGCCTGCGCAGGTCTTCGGCGACGAACATCTGGCCGCTACGGTTTTTGACGCTCGGCAGCTCGGAGACCTTTGCGCGCCAGGTCTTCAGTGCTGAATGGTCTTCAGGGGTGGCGATGCCGGCAGCGTCGGCGAACATCAGCCCGGCAAACACCGTGATGTCGGCCATGGAGAATGCGTTGCCGGCGACGAATGACTGGTCCCGCAGCACCGTGTCGAAATATTTCATGCCGGCGAGCGCCTTGTCGCGCTGGCGGTTGCCCCATTCCTGTCGGCCGACCCAGTCCGGACTCTTGAACACCTGCAGTTCGGCGCCCAGACCCGGGGTCGCGTGGTGGAAGTAGTTGCCGACCGCATCGAGCAGCTCGGTTTCCGCCCGCTTCTGCATCATGTGGATGACGGCCTTTTCCTTCGGCGTCCTGCCGGTGAGCCGCGGGTCGCCATCGAGGTTGTCGAGATATTCGGTGATGGCGGTTGCCTCGCTGATGTAGGTGCCGTCCTCGAGCTTAAGGACCGGCAGCACGCCCAAGGGGTTCTTTTCGAGGAAGGCGGGTTGCTTGTGTTCGGCGGCAATCAGGTCAACCGAGACGAACTCGACCTGCGGTTCGAGCCCCTTCTCGGCGAGCACGATGCGGATACGGGCCGGATTGGGAAAGCCGGGACGATCGAAGATTTTCATGAGAGATCCTTTATCTGTCTATCGATAGATAGATTACGGCTCGATGCTTAGCTCTTCCCTTTTTCGGCGTCAACAACTATCTATCGAGTGATAGGTAATGGATCGATGATGGCTAGAACGAAAACTGATATGCGCGAGGCGGTCATGGCCGTCGCAAAAGCAACAGTGCAGGCGCATGGCTACAATGCGCTCAGCTTCCGCGAGCTCGCGAAAGAGGTCGGGATCAAGAGCGCCAGCGTGCACTACCATTTTCCGACCAAGGGCGATCTTGGCGCTGCTTTGGCGCGTCGCTACACCGAGGAAGGGGCAGCCTATCTGGCGGAGCTGCTGGCGACATCGGCGGATGCGGCCTGGTGCATGGAGAGATACGCGGAGATTTTCCGCTCCGCCCTGGCCAACGACAATCGCATGTGCCTGTGCGGCATCATGAGCGCGGAACTCGACGACCTTCCGGCGGAGGTTCGGTCCGAGGTCGATAAATTCGCCGCGATGAACGTTGTCTGGATCACCAGGGTTCTAGGGCTGGCGAAGCCTGAGATGAGTGAGCAGGATCTGAAGGAACACGCGATGGCAATCTTTGCTGCCATTGAAGGGGCTCAGCTGGTCGCCCGCGGCTGTCAGGATATCGGGATTTATGACCGGACGATCAAAGCCTATCGGACGACGGGTCTCATACCGTGAGGGCGAAGTCCCGGTTTCTCGGTGGGACGGTGCCCGCTGCGGCAAAAACCTTCATTGCTGACATAAAACTCTTACATGACGGGAGGAAGGGTGCCGCCATCCGGCTCTGAGGCCGGACGAGCGGAAGAAGGCATCTCTGATGACGACATTGCAGCAGGTGGCGATAAGAGCCGGATGCTCGCTTGCGACTGCGAGCCGGGCGCTCAATCGCAACGGCAATGTGAGCGACCGCATGGTCCGCAGGGTCCGCCGCGCGGCGGCAGAGCTCGGCTATCGGCCGATAAATTCCGCGGCCGGCAGACCTGGACAACGGCCCGTTGTCGGCGTGCTGATCCCCAGCATCACCAACCCCGTCTTCGCCTCGTCGTTATCCAGCATCCAGAACCGCATGCTGGTTGCCGGCCATGGCGTGCTGATCGCCCAGTCGAACTACGACCCGGCGCGTGAGGCGGACGCGGTCGCCTCGCTTCTCAACGACCGGCCGACCGGCCTGATCCTGACCGTTTGCGATCCCGGCACGAGTATTGCCCTCACGCCCTCGCTGCCGCCAACCGTGCTTCTCAACAACATGCCGACCGCGTTGTTTCCCGCCGCCGTGACGGTGGACAATCGCGGTGCCGGCCGTGAACTGACGCAGACGCTGATCGACCTTCGCCACCGGCGGATACTGTTCGTTTCCGGAAGTTTCACGGCTTCCGACCGTGCGCGTCGCCGGCATGAGGGTTATCGCGATGCGATGATCGACAATGGCATTGCACCATTGGAAGCGATCGAGATTTCCTTCGCCGACGGCTACGATCAGCTCGATCTCAGCCCGGTGCTCGCGGCCGCGTCGCCGACGGCAATCATCGCCTCCAACGATCTCCTGGCACTCGGCGTCATCGGCGCGCTCCGGCGTGAAGGACTTTCCGTGCCAAGGGATATTTCCGTGGCCGGTTTCGACGGGATCGCCATCGGGCGGCTGATGGACCCGCCACTGACGACGGTGGAAATGCCGGATGCGACCATGGGGGCGTCAGCCGCTTCGCTGCTGCTCGACATGGCCGAGAACGCCGCACCCGCCCGCCATCTCGAGCTTGCCTACATGCTGCGCCGGGGCGGTACCGTGCGGGCGATTTGAAGCCGGCCGGGAATTGCAGTTTTACAGCCGCAACGACGCTCTCTGCGGTCATTCTCGGCCTTGTGCCGAGAATCTATCCACGTTCAATGTGCCGAACCGGCTTAGATCCTCAGCACAAGGCCGAGGACGACGTCGAGCCAGCGGCAGCATTTCCAAACGAAAGAACCGCCGCCTCCCTTCGGAAGCGGCGGCTTTTTGTCTTCAAACGTGAAGCAACTTAGCTGCGCGGCAGCAGGCCCTTCACTTCGGAAGCGGCGTCTTCCAGGGCTTGCTTCGGGGTCGCCTGCTGTTCGACGATGCGCGACAGGTTCTCGACGATCGCCTGGGTAACCTTGACGCCGTTGGTGCCCGGGAAGGCGTACCAGGGAACCATGCGATCCATCTGGCTGAGGCCGGCGACGAAGAGCGGGTTCTGCTTGTAGAAATTGCCGAAATAGTCCGGCGACTTGGCGGCAAGCTCGTTGTTCGGAACGTAGCCCGTGCCCGGAACGACGACGGAGGCGCCATACGGACCGGCAGCGAACTTGGCGAACTTCCAGGCGGCCTGCTGCTTCTCGGCATTGCGGGCGAGGATGACGACGGCGTTGCCACCGGTCGGCAGCCTGCCCTTGACCGGATCGATCAGCGGGATCTGCGCGGTGCGCAGGTCGAACTTGTCGCCGACGCTCTTGATCGTGTTGCGCAGGGCGCCGGTCGTCTTGAACTCGATGCCGACCTTGCCGGCGAAGAAGGCCTGTTCGCCAGCCTGGGCGGTGAAGACCGGCAGGCCACCCTGCTTGACCATACGGTCGAGCGTTTCGACGGCCTTCAGGCCTTCCGGTCCGGCGAAGGCGACGGACTTTTCGTCGGCACCCAGCATCTGGCCGCCGGCTCCGAACAACAGCGCCGAGAACATCCAGTCGTCACCCTGCCAGCGGAAATCGATGCCTTCCACGCCGTTGCCGAGCGCCTTGATCTTGGCGCCGAGCGCGATGACTTCGTCCCAGGTCTTCGGCGGAACGTCCGGATTGCCGCCGGCAGCCTTCACCAGGTCGGCATTGTAGTACATGATCGGGTTCGATGTCGCGAAGGCGAGGCCGACCTGCTTGCCCTTGACCTGGGCGAGCTTCAGGATGTTGTCGGAGAAGCCCAGCTTGCCCATGTCGCCTTCCTTGGCGATGAACGGAGCGAGATCGACGGGCAAGTCGCGCTCCTGAACCATGCGCAGGCGGTTGAGGCCGATGAAGGTCAGGTCGGGCATTTCCGCCGTGCCGGCCTGGCGCATGATGAGCTGGATGCCCTCTTCATAGGTTGCGGACGGGTTGGCGAACTGGATCTTGATGTCCGGATTTTCTTCCATGAACTTCTTCGAGATCGTGTCCATCACGTCCTTGAAGAAGCCCGGCATGGGATAATGCACGGTCAATGTCGTTTCGGCATGGGCCGGAAGCGACACCGTCATGGCAATCGCCGCGGCGGCGAAAAACTTGGTGAGATGCTTCATCGCATAGTCTCCTGGTTGATGCCGGTCAGCCTTTGAGACCGGTCATGGTGATGCCCTCGACGAAGCGCTTCTGTGCCAGAAGGAAAGCCGCAACGAGGGGAGTGGTGATGATCAGTGTGGCGGCCATCAGCGCGCCGTAGTCGTCGCCGGCCTCGGCGGCGCGGAAATAGAGGAGGCCGAGCGGCGGCGTCGCATAGGACTGGTTGGAAACGACGATCAGCGGCCAGTAGAGGTCGTTCCAGTGGGCGACGACCGAGAAGATCGCAAAGGCGGTGATCGCCGGCCAGGCGTTGGGCACGATCACGCGGCCGATAATGCCGAGTTCCGACATGCCGTCGAGCCGGGCGGCATGGATCAGGTCATCCGGAATGGCGCGGAAGAACTGCAGGAAGAGGAAGATGCCGAAGACCGAGATGGTGAAGGGGGCGACCAGCGCGAAATAGCTGTTGAGCACCGCCATGCGGTCGAAGGCGACATAGAGGGGCAGGGCAGTCGCGTGGATCGGCACCAAAAGGCCGAGCATGACCAGCACCATCATCAGCCTTGCGGCGCGGAATTTCAGCTTCGCCATGGCATAGGCGCAGGGGATGGCGATCATCACCTGGAAGACGAAGATCAGCGCGCAGACCACGACGCCGTTCCACAGCAGCGTCGTCATCGAGACGCGGGTCAGCGCCTTGGTGAAGTTGGCGACATAGGACCAGTGTTGCGGGATGAGCGACAGCGACGAGGAGAAGATATCGCTCTGCGCCTTGCCGGCAGTCGAGATCATGAAGATGTAGGGGGCGAGGAAGATCACTGCCCCGAAGATCAGGATCGACAGGCGGACGGCGCGACCGAATGTAAAGGCTTGCGCGTTCATGAGTAATGCACCTGCTTGTCCTGGACGCGGTATTGCAGGAACATCAGCGCCACCAGGATGAGCAGGAAGACGACCGTCATTGCCGAGGCGTAACCGACTTTCAGGTAGACGAACCCTTCCTGGTAGATGGTGAAGAGCAGCACTTCGGAAGCCTTGTTCGGCCCGCCTTCGGTCAGCGTCTTCACCGTCTCGAACACCTTGACGGCGTTGATGATGCTGATCGTCGTGACGAACAGCGTCGTCGGGCCGAGCATCGGCCAGGTCACCAGCCTGAACCGATCGAAGGCGGAGCGGGCGCCATCCACATGCGCAGCCTGATAGAGGTCGCGGGGGATCGCGGTGAGGCCGGCCAGGAACAGCACGAGATTGAAGCCGACCGATTGCCAGATGCCGATGATCGACAGGCTGTAGAGAACGGATGTGGAGGCGCCGAGCCAGTTGGGACGCGGCAGGCCGCCGAGCGCCAGAAGCGCGTTGATCGGGCCGATCGTCGGGTGGAAGAGATATTGCCAGACGGTGGCCATCGCAACGAGCAGCGAGGCGACCGGCAGGAAATAGGCGGTTCGAAAGAAGGACCGGCCGATATTCTCGCTTTCGATCAGCATCGCAAGGCCGAGCGCCATGAAGATGGAGACGGGTGCGACGATCGCCGCATAGACTGCCGTGTTCCACAGCGAGCGGCGGAAGGTACGGTCGGTGAAGAGCTCGGCGTAGTTGTCGAAGCCGACGAAGCGGAAACCCGCATAACCGAGTTCGTAATCGGTAAAGCCGAACAGAATGACCACCGCCACCGGCAGCAGGATGAAGACGAACAGAAGAACCATGGCTGGCAGCGACAGAATGAGCCCGGCACGTGCCTCCTGCCGGTCGGCGGCCGAGCGGGCGGGTTTCCTGACGACGGGGAGTGGAGCAGCGACCGCCTCAGCCATGAGCCGTCTCCAAACTGGCGGGCGCATCGACCGGTGTCGAGGGCAGGCGGCGGCCGTTCTCGGCAAAGACGAAGAGACGGTCGGCGGAAAATTCGAGGCGCACCGGCATGCCGGCGGCGAGACCGACGCCTTCTGCAGGCGAAAGCTTGGCGACCATGGTTTCGCCGATCGCATCCAGGCGGCAATAGAGGATGATCTCGGAACCCAGGAATTCGATGCGGTCAATGCGGGCCGGCAGGCCGTGCTGGCCGCTGCGGGAGACGCGGACGAATTCCGGACGGATGCCGATTGTCACCGACGCGCCGGGGGCAACCGTTTCGCGGGGCAATCCGACCCGGATATCGCCGAGCGCTATCGTGCCATCGGCCCCGACCTGCGACGGAAACAGATTGATGCGCGGCTGGCCGATGAAGCGGGCAACTTCGATATGCGCCGGATCGTCGTAGATCACCTGCGGCGAGGCGAGCTGCAGCAGCGAACCGCCGATCATGACGGCGACGCGGTCGGCCATCGACAGGGCTTCCGCCTGGTCATGGGTGACATAAAGCGTCGGTACGCCGGCGCGGCGGTGCAGTTCGACGATCTCGCCGCGGGCGTGGACGCGCAGGTTGGCATCGAGGTTGGAAAGCGGTTCGTCCATCAGGAAGACGGAGGGGCGGCGCACCATGGCGCGGCCGAGCGCGACGCGCTGGCGCTGGCCGCCGGACATCTGGCCGGGCTTGCGATCGAGCAGGTGGTCGATCTTCAGTGATACGGCCATCTCGCGCACGTCGCGCTTGATCGCCGCCACCGCCTTGCGCTGGCCGGGCATCAGCGGGCCGATCAGCGGCAGGCGCTGCGCCCGCGTCAGCCTGCGCATGATGAGTGGCACGGCGATGTTCTGCGCCGCCGTCAGATGTGGATAGAGCGCGTAGGACTGGAACACCATGGCGATGTTGCGATCGGCCGCCGGCACCGGCGACAGGTTGCGGTCGCCAAGCACGATCTCACCCGCGTCTGCGCTCTCGAGGCCGGCGAGGATGCGCAAGAGCGTGCTCTTTCCACAGCCGGAAGGACCGACAAGGGCGATGAATTCGCCCGGACCGGCATCGAGGCTGACGCCCTTAAGGATGGCGTTGCCGGAGAAGGATTTTTCGATGTTGCGAAGCGAAAGAGCGGTCATTCGGCGCTCTCCGTTTCCTTGGCATTGGTCGGATAGACTTCCTCGATGACCTCGTCGAGGACATAGGCCGTCATGCCGGGCACGGCGACGATATCGCTTTGAACGGCGTCCCCGAATTCATGCACGACCGCGCCGACCAGCCGTTCGCCCGGCATTTCGCGCACCATCTTGTCGAGGATGAAGGCGGCCGACGGACCCCAGGTGAGTGCGGTATTCTCGAAACGGCCCTGCCAGGCCCAGTGCAGGTGGCCGCTCGCGAAAAGCGCCACATCATGGGCGGCGATCAGGTCGTAGAGGCGCTTGCGTTGTGCCGGGCGGACGCTCCAGTAACCCGTGTCGCCCTCATGCGGTTCATCGACGAACAGCGGCTTGTGGGCAAACAGGGCGACGCGGCGGCCGCGACGCGCCTCGAGGGTTTCGCGCAGCCATTCGAATTGCGCTTCTTCTTCATCGTTTTCATGGCCGAGCAGGAGCGAATTGAGGCCGATGAAACGCCAGCCGGCGCTGTCTTCGAACCAGCGGTCCTCTCCGACGAGCTCCCGCCAGCGCTCGAGGCGCTCGGCATTGACCGGCTGTTCGGAACCCGGCAGGTGGCCGACATCGTGATTGCCCGGCAGGATCAGCATCGGGATCGAAGTCTGCCGCATCAGGTCCATGCAGAACGTGATGTCGCCCGGTTTATCGGCGCCATCGACGGTCAGATCCCCGTGTGGATGATGAGATCGGCGCGGGTATCCTCGATCCAGGTCAGCAGCGGCGCCCAGTTGCCGTTGAAATGCGTCTTTTCGGGGCTGAAATGGGTATCGGTAATCTGGATGATCTTCACGGCAGCTCTCCGGTCTCGCGAAATACCTTTCGCAGGTGCGAAGGCGTTTACGGTTCCTTAGAGCGCTATCGTGTCAGGCCGGTTACAGAGTTTTCCAGCTGTCTTTCATTTCTGTCACAGGACTGTAAAACAGGCCGTTCCGGCTGCCGGGTTATTTTGCCCGGATCCGGATGCGGCAGTAACGGCCGCACCCGGATGGGAAACTTAGGCTTCGATGAACGCCAGAAGATCGGCGTTCAGGACATCCGCATGGGTTGTCAGCATGCCATGCGAATAACCTGCGTAGACTTTCAGAGTGCCGTTCTTCAGCAGCTTCACGGACAGCCTGCCGGCGTTGTCGATCGGCACGATCTGGTCGTCGTCGCCGTGCATGACGAGGGTCGGGACGGTGATCGCTTTCAGGTCTTCCGTCTGGTCGGTCTCGGAGAAGGCCTTGATCCCATCGTAATGAGCCTTGGCGCTGCCCATCATGCCCTGCCGCCACCAATTCTGGATGACGCCCTGATAAACCGTCGCGCCGGGGCGGTTGAAACCGTAGAACGGACCGGCGGGAAAGTCGGTGAAGAGCTGCGCACGGTTTTCCGCAACGCCCTTGCGAATGCCGTCGAAGACTTCCATCGGCACGCCGCCTGGGTTCGTCTCGGTCTTGAGCATCAAAGGCGGAACGGCGGAGACCAGAACGGCCTTCGCGACGCGGCCGGCCGGCTGGCCATATTTGGCGACATAACGCGCAACTTCACCGCCGCCGGTCGAGTGGCCGATATGAACGGCATTTTTCAGATCGAGCGCTTCGACGACTGCGAAAGCGTCGGCGGCATAATGGTCCATGTCGTGACCGTCGGAGACCTGCGTCGAGCGGCCGTGGCCACGACGGTCGTGGGCGACGACGCGATAGCCCTTCGAGAGGAAGAACAGCATCTGGGCGTCCCAATCGTCCGACGAGAGCGGCCAGCCGTGATGGAAGACGATGGGTTGGGCATCCTTTGCCCCCAATCCTTGTAGAAGATTTCGACGCCGTCCTTGGTGGTGATGTAGCCCATTGTAGTATCTCCTTTGATTGACGCGGGGTGGAAATAGCGTTGGCCGCAAGGCCGAACGATGCGGGAGGTGCCATGGCCGCGGCCGCGGCAACTCCGGAAGCAATGCGCCGTGGCGCGTGACGGAAAAGGTTGTCGGTCCGAAACGACCTCAGGCTGCGAGCGGTGTCAGCCCGGCCTCGATCTGCTCGCGATAAGGCTCGTATTGTGCCGGCAGCTTCAAGACCTCGCCGAGATGCGCAGTGTCTTCATCGCGGTCGAAACCGGGTTCGTTTGTGGCAATTTCGAACAGCACCCCGCCAGGGGTGCGGAAGTAGATCGCCCAGAAATAATCACGGTCGATCACGGGGTAACCTGATAGCCAGTGTCCATCAGTGCCTTGCGGACTTCAAGCTGCTTTTCGCGGTTCTCGACGGCAAAGGCGATGTGATGCACCGATCCTGCTCCCTGCCTTGCAAAGGGCGTCTTTGGAAGGGCTTCAAGGTCGATCGTGTCGGCGCCATTTCCGCCAGGGATGATGAAACGCGTTACGTCCCCTTCGGTTTCAGCGCGCTGGTAGCCCATGAAACCGAGCAGCTCGGATGTGGCGGCGGTATCATGCAGGCGGAACCTGGCACCGGAAAAGCCGCGGATGGCGACGCTGCCATCGATGCCGGCTCCGCTCCAGGCCTTGCGGCTGTCATCGTCCGATTCGATCAGCGCGAAGCCTTCTCCGTCCGGTCCTTCGAACCGCAACAGGTTGGCGCCGAATGTCGTGCCGTTTTGCAGGTTGCCGGCTCCCTTTGCCGTCAGGCGGTCCCGCCAGAAGGACAACGACCCCTTGGGAACGGCGAACTGTGTTTCGCTGACTTCGCCAACGCCGGGGCGGCCCCGCATGACATCGGGAAACGGGAAGTAGGTCATGACGGAGCCGGGGTGCCATTCTCATCGCCATAATAGAGGTGATAGACATTCGGATCGTCGAAGTTCACGGTCTGCTTCACGCGGCGCAAGCCGAGGGTGTCCGTGAAGAATGCGTTGTTCTGGCGGGCATCCGACGCCATGGAAGTGATGTGATGCAGTCCCTTGATGTCCTTGATCATGACGGTCGCCTTTCTGCGGCTGAGTTCGTTCGTCTGCTGTGATTGGAGATTTAAGCCAGTTGCTCAGTCGCCAGAATTGTAATAATAATTACGAATGTATTGCGCTGGATGAAATAATGTAATGAACGACTACAAGGCTCTGCGAACTTTCCTGCTGGCTGCCGAGAAGCGGAACTTTGCGCAGGTCGCGCGGGAACTGGACATGACACCCGCTGCCGTGACGCGAGCGATCGCTGCCCTCGAGGAAGATCTCGGCGTGCAGCTTTTCGTCCGGACCACGCGCCAGGTCTCGCTGACGACCGACGGGGCGATCTATGCCGCGCAGATCCAGCCGGCGATGGATGCGCTGGAGACGGCGCGCAAGGACGTGATGAACACGCACAAGGCCGATCACGGCCGGTTGCGGATCAGTGCGCCGACCTGGTTCGGCCAGCAGGTCCTTCCTCCCATCCTTGCAGGGTTCCGGGAGCAATTTCCGAAGATCAGCTTTGAAATCTCCCTCGCGGACGGACTGGTGAATATCATCGACGATGACTACGACCTCGCCATCCGCATCTCCGCAGCGCCATCCGACAAGTTCACCATCTGGCGGAAGATCAGCGTCGTACGGCGCATACTAGTCGCCGCCCCGGAAGCCGATTTGCGGATATGCAACATCCCAACGAACTGTCACCCGACGATTGCCTCGCTTACAGCGGCGGGAGCAAACGCGAGACCTGGGCCTTGTCGGATGGCGGTGGCAATGCGAGCATCTCCGCGGGTAGGGCATTCAGTGCCAACAATGGCGAAGTCCTTGCGAGCATGGCTGTCGATGGGGCAGGGGTGGCCATGCTGCCGAGGTTCCATGTTGCCGAGCATCTGCGCACCGGAAGGCTGATCCACGTCCTGCCGAACTGGTCGCCGCCGGACCTCTGGCTGACCTTATATTACCCACCATATCAGGCGCTTCCACCGCGTATCGCCGCTTTTTCGAAGTTCTTCGAACAGCAGGTCCCGGCGTTCATGACCGCGATCGAGTGATCGTCGGCAGGGGGCATGTGCGCCGAAACAGAGCGGGAGCGGAGCGGATCCGGGGACGCCAAGCCTTCGCCGGATCGACATGGGCGCGGAAAATTTACGCGACCTGCTCCAGCGAGTTTGACCCGCATCAAAGAACACTGTGGCGGAAGGGCGCATAGACAGATGTGACTGTGCCGTGCCAGTAACGGGTGTTCACAACGGACATCGACGGCCGGCACAACCGATGAGGGGATCGTGAGAAACCGCAGGACATCTGCCTCAAATATCGTCTTCACGATGATCGCGGCCTTCGCGCTCGTCGTACAGATGCTGTTTGGGTCGGTTCTTCTCGGCTCGGCGGTCGCAGCTCCCATCCTCGATGATTTTGGCAACCCGCTTTGCATTACCCATGCGGAGACCAGCGGGCCATCCGATCACAAGGACAGCTCAAAGCTGCCCCAGTGCTGCACGCAGGCGTGCAGTGTTCTGGCTCCGGTCCTTGCACCGCAATTCTCCGATAATTTTCTGAGCAACCGGCTGGAGACCAATTCCAAGCCGGTCACGGCCGAAGCGGACCCAGGTCCCTTCGAGCGCCCCGAGACCTCTCCTGGAAAACCCCGCGCGCCACCCTTCGCCGCCTGAAAGCCTGTCGCGCAAAAAGCGTGCAACGGTTTTGCGACGGGACATGCGAAACAAGGGCTTAAAGCGTGGCAAGCGACCTGAAAGCTCGCGAGCGCTCTAAGTCAGGCAATCCCTGGACTTTCATCCGGTGAACTTAATCCGGGCAGCCGAAGCGGCGGAAGCCGTGTGTCGCGCCGCGCGGACGACCGGAACGGAACACGCGGGATCGCCTTTTCAAGCCATCAACCATATCCGGGCCGGAGCCATCCTGGCTGCCAGCCGTTCGAAATCAGGCCGCCCGTAGTGCGGCCAGGCATGGAGAGTTACATGTTGAAGACAATCACGACCACCGCCGCCATTCTCGTGTTCGGCACCACCGCCGCGCTGGCGCATGTCACCCTGGAAGGAAGGGAGGCGCCTGTGGGCTCGACCTATAAAGCGGTGCTGCGCGTTCCGCATGGTTGCGAGGGCAAGCCCACGAACACCGTGCGCGTCCAGATTCCGGAAGGCTTCTACGGCGTCAAGCCGCAGCCGAAGGCTGGTTGGACGCTTGACAAGGTCAAGGGTGCCTATGCCAAGGCTTACGACAATCACGGTTCTCCCGTCACCGAAGGGGTCAAGGAAGTGGTCTGGAGCGGCGGTAACCTCGGCGACGACGAGTATGACGAGTTCGTCCTGCGGGCACGATTGCCGCCGATCTGAAGGCCGGCGACATGCTCTATTTCCCGGTGATCCAGGAATGCCCGGAAGGCCTCAAGGAACGCTGGATCGAAGTACCGGCCGCCGGCCAGAAGACTTCGGACCTCGAGCTCCCGGCCCCGGCCGTCAAGCTTCTGCAGAAGGCAGGCAACTAGCGTATCGGCCCGAAAATCGGAATCGATTTTCGGGAGTCATGATGCGTAGATTCAAAGTGTTAGAGCGTCCTTTGTACGTCTGAAATGACGCACGGCGCTCTAAGCGATCCATCCACCTGGGAGCATGAAGGCTGATGACGCCGTTCCGCCGCAAGGCAAATTCACCGGCCGGCACTCTGCAGCGGTTCGTGTCTGCGATCCTGTTGTGGCTGGTCATGGCGGCGGCGGCATCCGCCCATGCATCCCTCAACACGACCGAGCCGCGCGACGGTTCGGTCGTGCCCGTGGCCCCGCGCGTGATCGCCCTGACGTTCAGCGAGCCTGTCTCGCCGACCAGCCTCCGGTTCACGCGGCCGGACGGCAGTACCGTCACCCTCCGGAACTTCGTGGTGAAGGACAAGACGGTCGAGATCACGCCGCCCGGCGACCTTTCGGACGGTAGCTATCTTCTTTCCTGGCGGGTCGTTTCAGAAGATGGTCACCCGATCGGCGGCTCGGTCGTCTTTTCGATCGGGCAACCGAACGCCAATCCTCGGGGCGCTACCGCCGATATCGACTGGCCTGTCCGCGCCGGCCTCTGGATCGGCAAGGTCGGGCTCTATGTCGGTCTTTTCTTCGGGATCGGTGGTGTGTTTGCCATTCACTGGTTCGCGGACGGCTCCGGAAACGCGGTGAGGCAGATTGCCGGGGCTCTTGGTGCGGGTTTGGTCGGTGCGCTGCTTTCTGCCGGCTTCCAGGGGCTCGATACGGTCGGTGAGCCGATCTGGCGCTTCTTCGCGCCGGCTGTCTGGAAGGCGGGAATGATCACGAGTTTCGGCCCGACGGTCATCTTTGCGATTGCGGCGCTGGCGCTTGCCGGGCTTGCTCTGGCGTGTGGGCGGGGCAGGGACGCCCGCTGGATATCCATATCGGCGGTCATCACCGCCGCATTCGCCCTCTGCCTCAGCGGACACGCAAGTGCGGCAGACCCGCAATGGCTGATGCGACCGGCCGTTTTCCTGCATGTCGCGGCTATCGCAATCTGGGCCGGCGCGCTGCTGCCGCTCCTGGCGGAGTTCAGAAAGGGCGGAGAAGCGGCCGGTGCCGCACTGCACCGTTTCTCGGTCTTCATTCCATCGGCCGTCCTTTTGCTCGTCGTGGCCGGCGGCGTGCTCGCAGTCGTTCAGGTTCGCACTCCGGCCGGTTTGGTGACGACGGCATATGGGATCGTGTTCCTCGTCAAGCTCGGGTTGCTCGTCCTGCTGTTCGCGCTGGCGACCTTCAACCGGTGGAAGCTCACGTCCGGTTCGGAAAAGGGAGAGCCTGCGGCGATCCGGCTCCTCGCCCGCTCGATTGCCGCGGAAACCGCCATTCTGCTCCTCATTTTCGCGGTGGCCGCGACATGGCGCTTCACTCCGCCGCCAAGGACATTGCTTGCCGAAGCCGGAAGGGGTGCCGTGGTTCATCTGCAGGCCAGCAAGGCCGTGGCCGACGTCACGATCACGCCCGATAGGGTCGGGGAATTGGCGATATTCGCCGTCATCGCCAAAGGCGACCGGTCTCCGCTCGATCCTCAGGAAGTGACGGTCGTGCTGTCCAACCCCGGGGCGGAGATCGAGCCGATCAGACGCAAGGCCGAGAAAGGAAAGGACGGCTGGACGGTGCCCGACATCGTGCTCCCCATTCCCGGGCGGTGGCGACTTCGCCTCGACGTGATCGTCAGCGATTTCGAGATCACGAGGGTGGAAGGGGAGATCGAGATCCAGCCCTGACCGGTGGCCCGGCCCGAGGGAGCGCGCCTTGTCGAGCGCCCGTCGAAACCGATCTTCATCCCTCCGCCACCCGCCGCCGCACGCGGGCCAGCATCGGGCCATATTCGAAAACAAAAAGGCCGAAGGCGGCAAGCCATGCGACGCCGGACAGTGAATAGATCAAGCTCGCGTGTTCCGGGAAAAGGCCGGCGCTTGGCCTCAGGAGCGCGCAAAGCACGATCGCCGCATAGGAAGCGATGGTCGTCGCCGATGCGGTCAGCACGCATCCGGTATGGCCTCGGCTCGCCCTTGTCATAACGGCGAGCATCATCGTGGTCACGGTCCCGACGCTCAGGACGTGGGTCGCCGAGGTCTCGTCGAAGAGGTTTAAAGCGGCAAGACCAATCGCGAAGAATGCCAGCGGCACGAACAGGTAGGCGATGTGTAGGACCGTCACCAGCATTTCCGCCGTCGTCGTCCAGCCCCGCCAGCGAAAGAGCCGAGCCGTATGCATGGCCGCGGCCAGTCCTGCCGCCGCCGCGACGAGCTTTCCGTCGCCGAGAATAACCCAGGCCGCCAGCGCGGCGACCCCGCACAGGATGGCGGCCGTATCGAACCGGTCATAGGCGGCGGGAAAATCCGTCCGCCCGGTCTTGTTGATCCAGTTGCGGGTGAAGCTCGGGATAATCCGCCCACCGACGATCAGGATCATCGCGGTATAGGCAGATAGGGCAAGCTTGATCCCCAGGGATGGGTGCTGCTCGCCCGCTACCGCCAGGTGATAGAGGATGTTGGCGGCGGAGAGGGCCAACAGGCCGGCGACGACCTTGAGATCCTTCCACTTCCGGCCTGCGACCACTTCGCGCACGCAGATGAAGAGGAGGAGGGGAAGGAAGACGCTGTCGGCCAGGATGGCGGCCGTAGTCCCGGTATAGTCGGACAGAAGCAGCGCCAGCCTGCCCGCGACCCACACGAGGAAAAGAAAGACGAGCGGCCATCCGGACACTGGTAACCTGCCCGTCCAGTTGGGGACCGCGGTCAGCAGGAAACCCGCAAGCACGGCGCTTGCATACCCGAACAGCATTTCATGCGCATGCCAATGGACCGTGCCGTACGTTCCCGCCACGTCGATCAACCCGGCAAGGCTCCCTATCCAGAACAGCATCGCGACGAGCGCCCAGAGCGCGGCCGACAGGAAAAATGGCCTGAAGCCGTAGGAGAATAGGATCGGGGCGGTTGTTGAAAGTCCTCTCGGGACGCCGCCGGGTCGCCGCGCAGCCGGAATTGTGGTCATCTTCGGAACTCCTTGATTTCCGACACGCTTGTAGCGGCGGCGCTGTCGCCCTTCTTTGCGGCGCCGCAAGCAAACGGGGAGGTTTGTTTCAGGGTGATGCTCCCCGACGCGATATCGGTTGGATCGGCTGAATGTCGGGGCGCGGCAATACCGCATCTTCGATCTCGTCAGAGGTTGTGCTAGTGTCGTGCGACCCGTTGCGGAGCATAAGCCGTTGAAGATCGATAAGAGCCTCGTCCGAAGTTTTCCCCTGTTCGAGCGGATGGAGGATGCCGATACCGATGCCCTTCTTACGCACGCGACGTCCCGCAGGGTGCCGATTGGCGAAGCCGTTTTCGAACAGGGGCGGCCGCGACGCATTTCTATCTGCTTCTGCATGGAAGGCTGAAAGTGACGCAGGTCACCGAGGACGGTCAGCAGATCATCGTCCGCGTGGTGCATCCGGGCGATCTCTTCGGCTTTGCCAAGGCGCTTCAACGGATGGACTATCCCGGCACGGCGATGGCCGTCGCGGAAAGCATCGCGCTTTGCTGGCCGACGGAACTCTGGCCCCAGTTCGTCGATCGCAATCCCCGTCTCGCCGTCACCGCGATGCAGACGATCGGGCAGCGCCTGGAAGAAGCCCATGCCCGTATCCGGGAAATGTCGACGCAGGAAGTCGAACAGCGTGTCGCCCACGCGGTTCTGAGGCTGATCAAGCAGGCTGGCCGCAAGGAGGAGACGCGGTGCGGGTCGATTTCCCGATTTCCCGACAGGATATCGCCGAGATGACCGGCACGACGCTGCATACCGTCTCAAGGATCATGAGCGCCTGGGAGGCGAAGGGGCTGGTCGAAGGCGGACGCCAGAAGCTGCTGGTGAAGGATGCCGAAGGCCTGCTTGCCCTCGCGGAAAGCACCAAGGGATAGCGAGAGCGGGACAGACGGGTGGACGACCGTCTGAAGCCGAAGCCGCGCAATCCAAGGAAATGCCTCAGAAATCCCGGGTGACCGACTCGCTCAGGCGCTCGATCTCTTCGAGGATGAACAATGCCGGATCGGCCGCAGCGCCGGCCGCGACCATTTCGTAGGCCGCAAGACGGTTGTCGGTGATATTTTTCGCAGGCGGGAGGAGCGGCGCCCTGTCGTGGTTCCGCATCCCTCCCCATCGCCTGATCAGATTCAGGAACCTCATGGCGTCATCATCGAAGGGTTCCACGGCGGATCGTAGGTCAGCTCCACGGTGACGCTCTTCACGCCGCAGACCGATGCGGCGCAGGCCTGGATGGCGTCTTTCAGAAAGGCCGAAGCGGGACAGCCTTTCGTCGTGGTGGTCATCACGATGTGCATGTCGCCGGCGGGATCAGCCTCTATGAGGTAGATCAGGCCCATATCGACGACGCTGCGGCCCATCTCGGGATCGATGACCATCGAAAGCTGTCGGCTGACCTGCTCTGTGAGGTCGATCTGGTCGGACGTGTCAGGCATCGGCAGCACCTTTGCCGATGCGGATCATGATCCGGTAGGCGCTGCCGTCGCGGTCGAAATTGCCCACCCATTGGTGGCCCCGGCGCGTCAGTTCCGGGAACAGGAAGACCGGTTCGCGCGCAAGCACCGCGAAGATCACCTTGCCCGGGCTCAGCGCCTCGGTCTCGCTGAGAATTCGCTGCATCGGTTCCGGCGGATCAAGTTCGGAAAGGTCGAGTTGTACGGACGGTTCCGCCCAGAGTTCGGGCGAGACCGCGTTTTCGGAGAGCTCCACCGCCTCTTCCTGGCGCGGCGTGAAGCGAACCTCGAAATCCCCGCCGTCGAGTTCCGAAACGGCGTGATCGAAGCCCTTCGCATCCATGACGTGGTAGAGCGGTTGCGGCCTGAAGGGCGCAAGCAGCTTCAGGCCCTGACCGGGCTGCAGCGCGCCGACCGCCGTCATGATCGCTTCGAACGGCTCACCGCCGTTCTTCAGAAGGGGCCTGACATCGAGTTCCTTGAATTCTTGGGTCATCGTGACCTCCCGTTGAAGCTTGGTAAGAACAGCCGCCATGCGGTGATGCCGGGCGGAAGCCTGGTTGCGGCCGGAACCATGGCGAGGCGGCGAGCCTGGATGAACTCGAAGGCCAAAGCGCAGACAGAAGCGAGCCTGGGCCAGTGCGGCGCCCCGGAACATGTCCGGCATGTCGAGAAACAGGGCGATGGTCGCCGCGGCAGTGGCGCCGAAATAAAGCGAGAACCATGCCGATGCGCGCCGCTCGTTGACGAGGTCCTGGACGCGCGGCACGGCCATCCGGCCAAGAACGGGACCGTAAAACTCCAGCCAGGTGATGAATGCGACGATCTTGTAGAGCTGCCCGAGGCCGAGGCCGGTCAGCCAGCCGAAGGTGAAGAGATAGGCGATCGGCATCAGCATTTCGGCCGCGTTGCCGATCACGAGGGAAGCGGCAAAAAGAATGAAGCAGATGATCAGCATGCCGATCGCCACGAGGCTCGCCATGACGTTCAGTTCAACCGTCTTCCGTTTCCGTTCGCGGACGATTCCGCGGATATCGAGGGCGTAGAGAAAGACGGCGAGGCCGGCGACGGCGAGTGCCAGGGTCAGCGCCCAGCCCGTCGGCGAACCGGCACCATCGAGGACGATGCCGCAGCCGACGGCGACGAGAGCGGCGGCCATCAGCCAGCCGATCGCCCGGCTTGTCCCGCGGGTCCTTTCGGGCGACAGCAGGAACATCGTCAGGAGCCGGTAGCTGACGCCGATCGCGGTGACGGTCATCCACCCGAAAAGCCCGAGATAGGCATGTGCCGGTCCGGCCGAGAGCACCAGGCCGACGAGATGCGGTTCATCGGTGAGGCCCGCGAGGGGAAGGGTGAACAGCAACCCGACCACGGCGGTGCCGATCAACGACGCGCAGCCGAGTGCGACGAACTTTGCCGGCAGCGAGCAGGGTCGGGCTGCCGCAAGCGTGCCCGCGACCATCCAGCAAAGGCCCGCGAATGCCAACGTGAGGAGGATGCCGCCGGCCGGCAGCGTCCATGTCCAGAGCGGCAGAACATCGGCCAGCCCCAGAAATCCCGTCAGCAGCAGGAGAAGCCCGATCATGGTCAGGAGCAGCGCGGGCAGAGCGAGCTGGGGAGATTGCAGCTGCCGCGAGGCGATCACCGGCACGAACTGAAGCAGCGATCCGGCAAACAGGAGACCGAGCCAGCCGATCGCGATCAGATGAACGATCACCAGCGAGGCCGGGTCGTCGATGGGAGCGGATGGATATCCGAAGCCCGATATCGTCAAGGCCAGCCCGGCGACCAGACAGACCAATGCCGTCGCGAAATAGGACATCGTCCAGGGGAGAGGGTGGCGCCGGGCATGGCTCTCGTCTTTCAGTGACCGCAGCAGCAGTCGCAGCCGGAGCCTTGTGCGCGCTGGATTTCGACGCGCCAGACATCCGGCCCCTGTTCGAGATATTGCCAGTCGAACTGTTCCGGATACCGGCTCTCGATCTGGTAGTGCAGCGGCCGGGGATCATGATCGCTCGTGACATGCATGATGCCGCCGGGGGTGAGGGCGGTCAGCACGCCAAAGATCTTCGGGTGACGTTCGGCGGGTGCGAGCGTCCTGACATCGATGGAAGGGATCTGAATATCCGACATGGTGTTCCGGGCCTTTCGAGTGGTGCAGCGGCCTGGCCGATCCCGGCCGCCTTGATGATTTAGCAGCGGCGCGATCGACGAAATTTGCGTCGGGACAAATATTTCGCAGAAAGGGGAGGCCGTCGTTGATTTTGCACAAAGAGGGGCGGGCGCCGGGCAGCTAATGCTTCGCCCAGGAAAACTGCAAAAGGAGCCCGATATGTCCGCAGCGATAATCGAGAAATACGGCGATGCGCGGCTGCCGCGCTACACGAGCTATCCGACGGCTCCCAACTTCAGCCCGGAGTTCGACGCTCTCGATTATCCTGCCTGGCTGAGGGCGCTGCCCGAAGGACAACCCACGTCGCTCTATATTCACATCCCCTTCTGTCGGTCGATGTGCTGGTATTGCGGCTGTCACACCACGATCACCGAGCGCGACAGGCCTATTCTCGACTATATCGAGACGTTGCACCGGGAGATCGAGCTTTTGGCATCCGTCAGAAACGACAGTTTCAGTGTCGGGGAGATCCATTTCGGCGGGGGCACGCCGACGATCATCAAGCCGGAGGAATTCATCGCGCTGATGGATGCGTTCCGCAATCGTCTCGGTTTCGCGGGGGTCGTCAATACGGCGGTAGAAATCGATCCGCGAACCTTGACCAGGGAGATGGCGGATGCGCTCGGGGAGGCGGGCGTCACCCGCGCAAGCCTCGGCGTCCAGAGCTTCGACCCGAAGGTCCAGAAGGCGATCAACCGCATCCAGAGCGTCGGAACGACGATGGAGACGGTGCAGCACCTTCGCCGTAACGACATCAACGCAATCAACTTCGACCTGATCTATGGGCTGCCGTTTCAGACGGTCGAATCCTGCGTCGAGACGGTCGAAGCGGCCGTCCGCATGCGGCCGGATCGTCTCGCCGTCTTCGGCTATGCGCATATCCCAAGCTTCAAGAAGCACCAGCGGCTCATCGACGAGGCAGCGCTTCCCGATGCACGTGAGCGCGCGCTCCAGGCATCCGCGATATCAGACGCCCTGGTGGCCGCAGGTTATATCCGGATCGGCCTCGATCATTTCGCCCTGCCCGGTGACGACCTCTCGCTTGCGCAGACCGAAGGCCGGCTGCACCGGAATTTCCAGGGGTATACAACGGATGCCTGCGAGGCCCTGATCGGGCTTGGCGCTTCCTCGATCGGCAAGTTGCCGCAGGGATATATCCAGAACGAGGTTCCCCCGGCCTCTATGCGACCCGGGTGTCGAAAGGCGAACTGCCGGTCGCCAAGGGTTACCGCCTCACCCCGGAAGACCGTCTGCGCGGCGATGTGATCGAAAGGTTGATGTGCGATTTCGCGGTCGATATCGCAGCGCTTGCGGCGGCGCATGGCTTCGATGCCGACCTGCTGCTACGGGGCAATGATCGGCTCGATGAGCTTGAACGCGACGGGCTGGTCGAGCGCCGGGGAGGGGTCATCAAGGTCTCGGAGGATCACCGGTTCATCGTCCGGGCGGCAGCTTCGGCCTTCGACGCCTACCTGAACAAGTCCGGCAGGTCCTTCAGCAAGGCGGCTTGAGGGAAGGAAAATGGAGGTCCGGCAGTCCGCCGGGCCGGACCTCCCGCGCGGCCGGGATCCCCTATCCCGTCAGGCCGCGATAGATGGCGGGCAGGGCCGCCGGAAGCTTCGAGATGTCTCCGACGACCGCATAACCGTTGCGTCCGAACATCGTCGGCAGATAGGATTTCGCATCCTTATCGACCGTCACGGCGAAGATGTTGACGCCGAGGCGCTTCGCCTCCTGCACGGCGCGGCGGCTGTCCTCCATCGCGAAACGGCCTTCGTAGTGATCGATGTCGTTTGGCTTGCCATCGGTCAGCACCAGAAGCAGCCGCGTCCGGTTCGGGCGTTTCGCAAGGTCCGCCGTGGCGTGCCGCAGTGCGGCTCCCAGACGGGTGTAATATCCTGGTTTCAGGCCGGCGATCCGATCCTCGACGGCTGGGGAAAGCCGTTCGCCGAAGCCCTTCACCGTCTCGACCCGCACCCAGGAGCGGCGGCGGGAGGTGAAGGTCAGGATCGAGTGATCTGTCCCGCAGGCGCTCAGGCCCTGCGACAGGACGAGAAGCGCTTCCTTCTCGACATCCAGAACCCGCCGGTTGTCGATCCAGGCATCGGTCGAGAGCGACACATCGACAAGAATGGTAACGGCGAGATCGGGGTGCGCGGCCGGCTTGCCACATGGATACGGTCCGTTGCCTGCCCTCCGGCCAGCAGATCGGTCCGGCGCCGGACGACGGCGTCGAGATCGAGTTCCACGCCGTCCAGCTGCGATTTCAGCACTTCCTGGCGCGGCTGCAGGATCTCGAACTGCTTGCGTACCTTCCTGACCAGCGCCTTCGTGTCTTCCGATGTCTCGAGGCGGTCGCCGCTCGCTGATGTCGGGGCAGCGAGAACCCGGCAATGGTTCTTCAGATAGGTGGCATTCCGATAATCCCATTCGGGATAGGTAAGTTCGGCGGCGATTTCCTGGAGATCGACCATTTCCGGCGGAAGGTCGAGATCGAAGTGGAAACGGGAAGAGGGGCGTTCCTTGCGGTGCCCGAGAACCATTTCGTCGAGATCCTCGGCCGCCTTGCCGTCTTCCTCTTGCTTGTCGTCGGTCGGCCGGTCGATATTGACCATTTCCGCCATCGCCAGGATTTTTCGAAGCGGTTGAGGATGAAGGGGCTCCGCTCGGAGCGCTTCTCGTCTTCCCGCTCGCGCTTGGCGCCGAACCGCCTCTTGCCAGTCGAACCCTGCGGGTCGCCGAGCGGGGTTTCCGTATCCTCCGCGGAGGAACGGCTTTCCTCCTGGGCCAGGAATTCCGGCCAGAGCGGCACGTCCATCATCGGCTGGTAGCCCGGAGGGGCGTGGCGTGGGAAGATCGCGCTCGGCGTATCGTCCGGCAGGCCGGCGCCTGCCCGCAGAAGGCTGACGATCCTGCCTTCCAGCAGTCTTTCCACCGAGGGAAGGGTGCCGCGGGTGCGCTCGGCAAGCGTTGCCCGGCACAGATCGCGGTAGACCGAGCGCAGGCCCGGAAATGCGGCAAGCGTCGCGTCCACGTGGGAGATTGCCATGTGCAGCCGCTCGATATCCCGCGCGAGCGGATCGGCGGCGGCCGGCTGCGTCTCGGGCAGCGTGGCAATAGCTGCCGTCAGCCAGATGGAGAGCGCCCGGTTCAGGCGGCGGTCCGGGAAGAGGTCGATGACATCGGGCAGCATCGCGCGGGCGAAATCCCGACCGGAGCGGGCGATCCGCTCTTCGCCCAGGCCGATCAGCTGGCGCAGCTTCAGGCGATGTTTCGATGTGCGCTGGTGGGCCGCCGCGAGCTGGATCGCATGATCGCCCCCGAAACCCCGGAAACAGGATGCGAGGACCGGTTTCATCTCGTCCAGCGCCACCGCCTGCTCGGGATAGCGGGGCATGCTGCGTGTCTGGCCGACCAGGCGATGCCAGGCCTTGCCGACGGTTTCTTCCAGCTCGAGAAAATCCAGCATCACAGCACCTCAGGCAACCACGGCATTCGCCACTTCGATCAAGGCCGCCCGCACGTCCGGATCGTCCGTCAGCGGCTCGATCAGGGCAGCCCGTATCGCCTGACGCGGGTTGAGCCCGCTTTCGATGAGCGCTGCGCAGTAGACGAGCAGGCGGGTCGAAACGCCTTCCTCCAGGTCGTGTCCTTTCAGCGCACGCAGGCGGTGGGCAAGGTGTACCAGTGGCACGACCTGGCGCTCGGAAAGGCCGCTTTCGGCGGTAACGATCGCGACTTCCTGTTCACGGGGAAGAAAGTCGAATTCGATCGCCACGAAACGCTGCTTGGTGGAAGGCTTCAACGCCTTGAGGATGTTCTGGTAGCCGGGGTTATAGGAAACGACGAGCATGAACTCCTTCGGCGCCTCCAGCACCTCCCCGGTTCTTTCGAGCGGCAGAATGCGGCGATCGTCGGTCAGCGGGTGGATGACGACGGCGACATCCTTCCGCGCTTCGACGATTTCGTCGAGGTAGCAGATGCCGCCGCCGCGCACCGACTTCGTCAGGGGGCCATCGACCCAGATGGTCTCGCCGCCCTTCAGGAGAAAGCGGCCGGTCAGATCGGCGGCGGCCAGATCGTCATGGCAGGAAACGGTCGCAAGCGGCAGTTCGAGACGCTCCGCCATATGGGAGACGAAGCGGGTCTTTCCGCAACCGGTCGGCCCTTTCAGAAGAAGCGGAAGCTGCCGCTTCCAGGCCATTTCGAAGAGTTCGCATTCGTTGCCGGCGGGAATGTAGTGAGGGATCAGTCCGGCCTCGACAGGCTTTATCGGAGAAACGATGGTCATCGGGATGTCCTCTTTAGAGATGGGGATCCTGGAGGGATAGGGAGCGCGGCTCCGTCGTTGAAACGGAGCCGCTTTGCATCATTCGGCCGGCTGGATGCTTGGGGTGCCGGCGGACTGCCGTTCGCGGCCCGGGACGAACAGTGCCCAGAGGAACATCAGCGCCGAAATGAGCACGAAGACACCCGATCCGAGCCGGATCCAGTAGAAGATCGCCAGCTGGTCCTGGACATCCATGTAGCCCTGGCCCAGCACGCGCTGCAGGTGAACCTGAAGAACGCCGGCGAAGGTCAGCGCGAAGGTCATGACGGACATGGCCGTGCACATGATCCAGAAGCTGACCATCGAAAGCCACTGGTTATAGGGGCTGCGGCCGCGAAGTTCCGGCACGGCATAGGCCATGACGGCGAGGTTCAGCATCACGTAGGCGCCGAAGAAGGCGAGGTGGCCGTGCGCCGCGGTCACCTGCGTGCCGTGGGTATAGTAGTTGACCGACGACAGCGTGTGCAGGAAGCCCCAGACACCGGCGCCGAAGAAGGCCATGACCGAGCAACCGATCGACCAGAGAAGTGCGGCCCGGTTCGGGTGCTTGCGGCCTGCCTTCCAGGTCATCACGAAGGTGAAGATGACCATGGTGAAGAAGGGCGCGACTTCCAACGTGGAGAAGAGCGAGCCGATCCACTGCCAGTAACCGGGAGCGCCGATCCAGTAGAAGTGGTGGCCGGTGCCGAGAATGCCGGAGAAGAGGGCAAGGCCGACGATCACATAGAGCCATTTTTCGACCACTTCGCGGTCGATGCCGTTCAGCTTGATCATCAGGAAGGCCAGTACCGAGGCCATGATCAGTTCCCAGACGCCTTCGACCCACAGATGGACGACGTACCACCAGTACATCTTGTCGAGCGCGAGATTGACCGGGTTGTAGAAGGCGAACAGGAAGAAGATCGCCACGCCCCAGAGGCCGAAGATCAGGATGTTGGTGACGACGGTCTTGCGGCCCTTGAGCACGGTCAGCGTCACGTTGAACAGGAACATCAGCGCCACGATGACGATGCCGACCTTGATCGGGAACGGCTGTTCCAGAAACTCGCGGCCCTCATGATAGTGGAACAGGTAACCCACCACGGCGATTGCCGCCGCGACGAGGAAAAGCCAGAACTGCGCAACCGCGATCCGGGTGCTGTACAGCTCCGTTTCGGCCTCCTCGGGCAGCAGGTAGTAGGTCGATCCCATGAAGCCCATCAGCAGCCAGACGATGAGCGCGTTGGTGTGGATCATCCGGACGATGTTGAAGGGCAGCAGTTCCGAAAGCGTGTTCGGCAGGACGTAGATCGTTCCCGCCAGCACCCCGAACAGAACCTGGGCGATGAACAGGCCGAGCGCGCCGTAGAAATACAGCATGGCGACCTTCTGGGTTTGATATTTCATGTGTTTTTCCCTTCCCGTGAGATCAGCCGGCATCGTTCGGCGGCCAGTTCTGGGTCTTGATCCTGCTCGTCCATTCGAGGAAGTCGGCCAGGTCGTCGAGTTCCCGTTCCGTCAGGTTGAACTGCGGCATCTGCCGCCTGCCTTCGATGCCGCTCGGCTGGGCGGCCATCCAGGCCTTCAGCGTCGCGCGGGCGGTGTCGGGATCGGTGTCGCCGCCCCAGCGCTTCCACACGTTGCCGGTTCGGGGGCGAAATAGGCGCCTTCCCCGAGGATCGTATGGCAGTTGATACAGGCGTTCTTTTCCCAGACGTGTTTGCCGCGCGCGACGGAATCCGTGAGCGTCGATTCGTCCGTGGACGTGGTTCGCATGTAGTAGTGACTGTGGGCGGTCAGCCCGAGAAAGATTGCGAAGAAGAACGCGGAGCCGCCGTAAAAGACGTTACGTGCCCCGGTCTTTGTGAGGCGTTCTGCCATCCTCATGTCCCCTTTGTGCGGATGCCTTGCGGGTTGCTGCGGGATCCCGTCCGAATAAGGCGACCGGACCCACGGAGCTTCTATGAGCGGATTTCGGATGACGTTCTTTGCGATTTACCAAACAAAAAAGCGGTGCTCCTCGGGAGCCCGCTATTTTTCAAATGTGAGTATCTGCTTTCCAATGGCCGCACGGCGGCTACCAGCCGCGGATCAGGCAGGCTTCTGAAAGAACGGCACGGGCGAGACCCGGCTAGAGAATGGCGGCCAGCACGACCTTGCCGAGGGACAGGACGGAAAAGAAGACCGGCCAGATCATCAGCGCCCGCGCCAGATTGGGCCGCATGCCCCGCAGACCCATGAAGTCGAGCACGATGAGCCTTATCTTCGCAATGGCCATGACGAGGATGACGGCAAGTGCGATCGCCGGGATCACTTCATGTTTCCATTGCGCGGCGATCAGCGCGCCGGTGATGCCGAGCATCATGATCCAGTTGCCGCTGCCGAACAGTCTCGAGTGGTCCATCTGCGTGTCCTTCGCTCTAGCTCAGGTAGATAAGGGAAACATCACCAGCCAGACGATGTCGATGACGTGCCAGATGGTCGTCAGCGTGACGATCGTCGAACGCTCGAGCCGGATCGCTGCCAGCACGAAGAGGCAGGCCACGAAGGCGACATGGGCGAGGTGAAAGCCGGTGATGAGAAAGTAGAGTTCGAAAAAGCTCTGCAGGTTCTCGTCGCCCGCCGCCGCCCATTCGGAACTGTATTCGGCGAATTTGAGGGCGACGAAGAAGAAACCCAGAAATGCCGCGCCGAGCAGGAAGAGGCGCTGCAGGCGAGGCTTTCCTTCGGAGCTGACCGCCAGCGCCGCCTGCCAGCTGCTTGCCAGCAGCACGACGGTATTGAGCCCCGCCAGCCGCGGTGCGAGGTGGAGCTTGGCGAGCGCAAAGCTTTCCGGATGAAGCAGGGACACCACGACATAGCCGGTCAGCAGGATGCCGAAAGCCGCGAGCTCGCCCCAGACGAGGACCCAGAGAAGAAGGTCACCGCCTTCATCCCTCTCTTCGGTGACCGAGATTGCCGCCATTCCGAAACCTCCGATATTCTTGCGCAAAGGAAGATGGAGGCAATACAGATACCGCTCTTTGTCATATCGCAAAGAAACGGCAGATAGAGGGATTAGGATGACGGCAAACTAAGGATTTTGCCATGTCTGATGCACAAGTCGGCCTGCTGATGGCCGCCCCGATCATTGTCATATTCGCCATCGCCCTGAAGCGGATGGGCGTCCTGCAGGGTTACAGCTCGCTCGCCGCGGTCGTCTTTTCGGTCGCCATCGCGGGCGTCCTCTTCTGGCAACAATAGCGGCCTTGCCATGGCGCAGTTTCTGCTGGCTTTCGGGGCCTTCATCGCCCTGCATTCCATCCCCGCGATCCCAAGGATCCGTAGCACGCTGATCGGGTGGATGGGGCATGGGAGCTATATCGCCGCCTATTCCGTCGTTTCCACGGCGGCTCTCGCCTGGCTTTTCCTGTCTGCCCTCAGCCTCGATTATGTGGAAATCTGGCAGCCCCGGCCGTGGCAGGCATGGCCTACCTTCTTGCTCTCGCCGATCGGGGTCTTCCTGGTGCTGGCCGGCCTCTTCAGCCGCAATCCCTTCTCGATCTCGTTCCGCAAGGGAGGGGAGCCGGATGCGATCGTGTCGATCACGCGCCATCCGGTCCTCTGGGGTTTCCTCTGCTGGTCGGTGGGGCACATTCCTCCCAATGGAGACCTGCGTTCACTGTTCCTGTTCGGCGGCTTCGCCGCCTTTTCCGCCGGCGGCTTCGTCATGCTGGAAAAGCGGGCGCGCCGGGCGTTCGGACCTGCATGGCCGGCAGCCTCCTCGCAATCCTCGGTCATTCCATTCGCAGCTGCGGTTTACGGTAAGGCTAAAGTTACAATGGATATGCCGATGGCTGCTGCCATGCTTTGCACGGTGGCGTTGCTCGTCTGGCTTCTCGGTGGGGGGCATGCGGCATTGGTGGGCGCGGATCCGCTCCTCTTCCTCGGCATTTGACTGCCTCGCGAGGCAAGCGACGCAATCGTCCTCAGGCGTGGCAGTGGGCCGTATCGCGGGCTCGCGCGACCCAGGCGGCCCCTTCGCGGGCATGATGAAAACCGTTCGACAACGGAGCCGCCGGATAGATCTCGCGCAGCCGAATGATCGCCTCGTCTGCATCCAGCGCGTCGTCGAGCACGGCGCGGTACAGCTCTGCGACCGCCACCATGTCGCAGTCCTGCGGCGACAGGCGGATCGCCGATATACCGCAGGCGGCGAGGCTGGAGAGCTCGCCGAGCAGCGCCTGGCAGGTGTGGGACACGGTCTGCACGCCGTTGAGCGCCAGGAAGGATTGCCGGTCGAGGGTTTTCACCGGCAATCCGTCCGGATCTTCACCGCAGACGAACTGGCAATTGTCCTTGATCTTGCCCTTGGATCTGGCATGTGCGCACCGCGCCGAGATGGCAAGCGGCATGCGGCCGAAGGCGAAGACCTCGAATGCAATTGTGGGTGCGTCGGCGACGATCCTCTCGACCGACGTGAAAGGCAATTCCGGCGGCAGGCAGATGCTGGTCGCTCCACGGGCCGCAAGCAGTCTTGCCGTCGGTGCGTTGTAGACGTTGACCAGAGGGCCGATGCTGTGGGACTTGCCGTTCAGCAG
This sequence comes from Neorhizobium sp. EC2-8, assembly GCA_045291535.1. Classification (GTDB taxonomy): domain Bacteria; phylum Pseudomonadota; class Alphaproteobacteria; order Rhizobiales; family Rhizobiaceae; genus Neorhizobium. The sequence continues at coordinate 3,808,919 of CP147996.1, forward strand.
CCCGAGGGCAGAGAGGTCGTTGGCCTCGATCATGTGTTCGCCGTCGGCGACGAGCCGCGGATCTGGCGGCTCTCGCGCTCCAGGGTGACGAGCGACAGTGTCGAGAGGATCACGGTCTTGCCCGCGGCCTCCAGTCTCTCGATCACTTCGGCGATATGCGGTTCGATGAAATGCTGTCGCTTGGAACAGACGGTTTCGCCGATCACCACCCGGTCTACCGGCGCCTCGTCGGCGATGCGGAAATGGAAGTCCCGCCATTTGGGGCCGTCCCAGAGATAATAGACGGGTCCCATCGTCAGGGAGGGCGAAACGGTGCGGCTCATGCTCATCTCCAGCGCTTCTCATAGGCGCCCGACGTGGTCTTCTGGCCTTCGCTCAGGCCACGCAGGCCTGTCAGCAGAGACGTTCGCTGCGCCGGGCTGGCCGACAGGGCCCTTTTCAGGGTCGAGACGACTTCGGCGACATAGGCCTTGCCGCGCTGGCGGCCTTCGATCTTCAAGGCGCTGACGCCTGCTGCCGAAAGCGCATCGATCTCGCCCATCACGTCGAGGGAAACCGGATCCTCGAATGCGTAGGCGGGACTGTCGGCAATATCGAAACGGCCCTTGCACAGGGTGGGGTAGCCCGCCGCTTCGCCGGCAGGAAAGCGGTTGATCGTGTAATTGCCGAGTTCGGACACCAGCTCCTTGCCCTCCTGGCGATAGCGCACATGGCTTGCAGGTGAGCAGACGCCGTTCATGTTCGGCGACTTTCCCGTCGCGTAGGACGAGAGGGAACAGCGGCCTTCGGCCATGACGCACAACCCGCCAAACACGAAGACCTCGATCTCACAGCGGATCTTGGGGGCGATACGGGCGATGTCGGCAATGGTGAGCGTTCGCGGCAGGACGACCCGTTTGGCATGGAAGGCCTCAACGAGAAAGTTGATCGCATCGACATTCGAGGCGGAGGCCTGAACCGAGACATGCAGGCGCTGCTGCGGATAGCGCTCGGCGACATGCGCCATCAACCCGAAATCCGCGAGGATCAGCGCATCGGCCTTGAGAGCGACGGCATCTGCGGCGGCGCGGTACCAGATTTCCTCGTCTCCGGCGCGCATGAAGGTGTTGAGGGCGACGAAGGTCTGCGTGCCGTGCCGTCGGGCATAGGCGATGGCCTCGCGCAGTTCGTCGCGGCTGAAATTGAGGCCGGGAAAATTGCGGGCATTGGTTTCGTCGCGGAAACCGCAATAGACGGCGTCGGCGCCGGCATCGACGGCTTCGCGAAAGGCGGCCGGCGTTCCGGCGGGGCAGATCAGTTCCATGAGGACGCCTCGTTGTTCAGCGCGCGGCGCCGGATGCTCTCCGCCATCTTTCCGAAGAGGGGCGCAAAAGGGCCGGCGAGCCTCGACAGATCGCGCGGCAGATCGATGTCGGCACCATCGAGCGCATTGCGCATCGCAAGCATGGCTTCCATGTCGCCCGTGACGGAAAGGTCGCGCGAGAAGAACAGCGCATCGGCATCGCACCTGCCTTCGAGCAGGGCAAGCAGCAGGAAGAGCGGGCCTTCGACGGAGGCATCGGCCAGATCCTGCATCAACGGTTTGCGGGTGACGCGGATCGATGGCTTGTCTGGCTCGACGATGAAGGCGAGCGGCAGATCGCTCGGAAGAAAGGCAAACCGCTTCGCCCCGTATTCGCCCAGCCGTTCGAACAGGTCCGGATGTTCCTTGAGGACGCGCTGGAAGAGCAGTCCCGCCGCTCCTTCGATCGCCGCAAGTGGCATGTAGTTCAAAGGGATGGCGAGCACGTGGGGAAATTCCATTTTATGCATCCTGCTGAAATGCAGACACAGGCTATCGGCTGCCGAAGCCGCGGTGTTTGACCTGGCGCAAAGAAGGATGATGGTTCTTGGAAGTGTCCCCCGAGAACCGGGTAAGCAGGTCGCCGCTGCGGCGTCAGGATCCGCCGGATCTGCCTCTCCCGCGAACGAAGGTCACGGCTTCGTTTTGAACCTCGCCCTCGGTATTCAGGACAGCGCGCCACTGGCGGTTTCCGAGACGAACGCTCAGGCGGGAGGTTCCGATATCCTCATCTTCGCCGCGCTCGACCGTGCTCGTCACGAGACCCTGGCGGATTCTCTGCCGGAAATCGTCGCGAGACAGCCCGAACCGAGCGGCGATCTCGCCGGATTCCAGAATAAAGTCGCCGTTCGGGTCCCGTTCGATATGCATCGCTCTTCCTCAGGTCGATGAAGGTTAGTTGCAATTGTCAGGGTTGTCACGGCGAGACCTCGGCGAGGCCGAGCGATGCCCATATCCGGTCGACTTTTTCGATGATCTCAGGAGACATTTCGAGAACCCGGCCCCATTCCCGGGCCGTCTCGGAACCGATCTTGGTCGTGGCATCCAGCCCCAGCTTGCCGCCGAGGCCCGATTGCGGAGAGGCGAAGTCGAGATAGTCGATCGGCGTGTTGTCGACCACCATGAGGTCGCGGCTGGCATCGAAGCGGGTGGAGATCGCCCACATGACATCCGGCCAGGCTCCGGACGTCGATGTCGGGATCCACGACGATGATCAGCTTGGTGTAGCTGAACTGCGGCAGCATCGACCAGAGACCCATCATGATCCGCCGGGCATGGCCCGGATAGCGCTTGTCGATGGACACCACCATGGTCCGGTATGAACAGGCCTCCTGCGGCAGCCACAGATCGCGGATCTCAGGGAACTGGCGCCTGACCAACGGGATGAAAAGCTCGTTCATGGCTTCGCCGAGGCGGGAGGGCTCATCGGGAGGGCGACCGGTATAGGTGGAAAGATAAACCGGATCGCGGCGCATCGTGATCGCCGAAAGGGACAGCACGGGGAAGCTCTCGACGGCATTGTAGTAGCCGGTGTGATCGCCATAGGGGCCTTCGTCCGCGATCTCGGAGGCCGAGACGGTGCCCTCGAGGACGATCTCCGCCTGGGAGGGAACGGGAAGCGGTACCGAAAATCCGGGCGCAACCTCCTGACGCCTGCCTTTCAGGACGCCGGCGAAATTCAATTCGCTCATAGTGTCCGGCAGCGGCATGACGGCTGCGAGGATTGTCGCCGGGTCGGCGCCGATGACGACCGCGACGGGCATGTCGCGGCCGAGCGCCTGCCACATCCTGTGGTGCCTTGCGCCGCCGCGATGGGCAAGCCAGCGCATGATCAGGCGGTCCTTGCCGAGTTTCTGCATGCGATAGACGCCGACATTGACATCCGTCGGATCGTCCGGCGCCTGGGTGATCACCAGTGGCCAGGTTACGAGAGGCGCAGGCTCGCCAGGCCAGCAGGACTGGATCGGCAGCCGGTCGAGATCCATATCGGGCCCCTGCCAGACAATCTCCTGGCACGGTGGGTGCGAGACCGAGCGGGAGTTCAGCGAGAGCGCGGCCTTCAGCAGCGGAAGTTTTCGCCAGGCGTCGAACATGGATTTCGGCGGCCGCGGCTCGCGCAGCTCGCTCAGGAAATCCGCAAGCCGAGAGATGCCGGCTTCTGCGAGCCCCAGGCCCCATTCGATCCTCTCGCGCGTTCCGAACAGGTTGGCGAGAAGCGGGATCCCTGGATATTGCCGCAGGCATCGACCGGTTTTTCGAACAGCAGCGCCGGCCCTTCTTCCAAAAGGACCCGGCGGTGGATCTCGGTGATCTCGTGGACCAGCGAAACGGGCTGCGATATCCGCTTCAGCCGTCCCCTGCTTTCCAGGAGGGCTACGAAATCCTGGAGATTGGCGTAGTGACGGGGAATTGGGACATCAGCTTTCATGCCCCTCAGATTGAGAAGAAAGAAGCGGCTGTCTTTGCGCTTGCGCAAATGGACAAGACGCACCCAGCTCTTATTCAGAGCCTGTGGCCCGTCGCCTTGTCGAAGAGGTGAACCTGTTTCGCGTCGATCGAAATGCCGACGGTGTCGCCGAACCTGATATCGATGCGCTCGCGGAAAAGGCAGGAGAGCTGCTCGCTACCGCAATCGAGCTTTGCAAAGATTTCAGAGCCGGTGCCTTCGACGATGGTCGCGCGACCCTGGATGCCCTGGTCGCTGGCGCGGATATGCTCCGGCCTGATGCCGTAGACGAGCGGGCGGCCACCCGCCCTGGCCGGCGAGATGTCGGCCGGAAGCGGCAGGATCAGCCCCTTGTCGGTACGGAAAACGCCTTCCTCGATCCTGCCATCCAGGAAATTCATGGCCGGCGATCCGATGAAGCCCGCCACGAAGAGGTTGGCCGGCCGGTCATAGAGTTCCAGGGGAGCGCCGACCTGCTCGATATTGCCGTCATGCAATACGACGATCTTGTCGGCCATGGTCATGGCCTCTATCTGGTCATGCGTCACGTAGATCGTTGTCGTGCCGATGCGCTGGTGCATGGCCTTGATCTCGCTGCGCATCACCACGCGCAGCTTGGCGTCGAGGTTCGAGAGAGGTTCGTCGAAGAGAAACACCTGCGGATTGCGGACGATCGCCCGGCCCATGGCGACGCGCTGGCGCTGGCCACCGGAAAGCTGGCGGGGGTAGCGGTCGAGCAGCTTTTCCAGGCCAAGGATCGCGGCCGCCTTCTTCACCCGCTCGGCGGTATCGGCGGGGTTCGCCTTCTTGAGCTTCAGTGCGAAACCCATGTTGTCCTCCACCGTCATATGCGGATAGAGCGCGTAGTTCTGGAACACCATGGCGATGTCGCGGTCGCGGGCCGGCAGATTGCTGACTTCGCGGGCGCCGATGCGGATTTCGCCGCCGCTGACCTCTTCGAGGCCAGCGACCATGCGCAGCAGCGTGGACTTGCCGCAGCCCGAGGGGCCGACGAGAACCACGAATTCGCCGTCGGCGATATCGACGCTCAGGTTCTCGATGACGTTGACCGCGCCGAAGCGCTTCTGGATGTTCTGGAGAGTAACGGTTGCCATGAAATTCGATCCTGTTTGTGAGCCTGCTCAGCCGCCCTTGACCGCGCCGGCCGTCAGGCCCGCGACGATCTGCTTTTGGGCGAACAGGGTGAGTACCAGCACGGGGAGGGTGACGATCAGCGCAGCCGCGGCGAGCGGCCCCCAACTGACCTGTTCGAAGGAAAGCATGTTGTAGACGGCAACGGGCAGCGTTCGCGTGGTGCGGCTGGCGAGCACGATGCCGAAGACGAAGTTGTTCCAGGAGAAGATGAGTGCCAGGATGAAGGCGACCACGATGCCGGGCTTGGCGATCGGCAAGGCGACGAGCCGGAACACCTGCCAGGGCGTGGCGCCGTCGATGCTGGCGGCCTCCTCGAGCTCCATCGGCGTCGTCTCGAAATAACCGATCATGATCCACACGACGATCGGCACGGTGACGACGAGATGGATGATGATCTGCGGCCAGAGCGTGCCGAGCAGGTTCAGCCATTGGAACAGCAGGAAGAGCGGAATGAGGAAGGAAAGGCCGGGAGTCATGCGGGCGATCATGATGACGATCGCCGCCTTTTCCGCCTTCAGCCGTGCGATGCCGTAGCCCGCCGGCACGCCGATGATGAGCGCCAGCAATGTCGCTGCCCCCGTCACCAGCACGGAATTCCAGAAGTACAGGAAGAAATTGTTCTCGCGGAACACCTGCACATAGTTCGACCAGGCGAAGTTTTCCGGGATCAGGATCGGCGGATAGGCACCGTTGTCGATCTCGTATTTGAGCGACAGCGAGATCATCCAGAGGAAGAACAGCACGACCGGCGACACCATCACGAGCGCCGCGAACAGAAGGCCGATGCGATCGAGCGTCTTGCGCTTGATGAGGGGGCGCTTGATGAGGGGCTTTTGGCGAGAGGGCGGTTCATCAGCGCGTCTCCATATCCGACCAGTTTGCCCGTGCCCGCACCATCATCAACGCGAAGGAGAGCGCGACGATGATGACGAAGAAAACGACCGCCATCGCCGAGCCGTAGCCGATGTCGTAATAGGAGAAGGCGGTGTTGTAGAGGTAGATGTTGATGGTCTCGGAGGCCGTGCCCGGCCCGCCTTGCGTCATCGCGTAGATGATGTCGAAGCTCTTGATCGCGTCGATCGCGCGGATGATGACGCCGATCATCAGGAAAGGCGCGATCATCGGAAGCGTCAGGTAGCGGAATTTCTGCCAGGCGTTGGCGCCGTCGATCTCGGCGCTTTCATAGGGTTCGCGCGGAAGCGAGGCGAGGCCGCCGAGCACGATCAGCATGATCAGCGGCGTCCATTGCCAGGTTTCGACGAGGACCAGCGAGGGAATGACGCTGTAACGGTTGTATATCCATTCCTGCGGGCCGATGCCGACCAGCGAGAGCAGATAGTTGAGCACGCCGAGCTGCGGATGGAACATCATGGTCCAGACGAGCGCGATGGCGACCGGGGTCGCCATCATCGGCATGACGAAGACGCCGCGAAGGAAACCCCTCCCCGGAAATTGAGCATCGAAGATCAGTGCTGCGAGCGTGCCGAGGACAAGCGGCGCCACGACCGCCAGCACCGTGAAGATCAGCGTGTGCCAGAGCGATTCCCAGAAGCGGAAATCGGTCGCCAGCCGGATGTAGTTGTCCAGGCCGGCGAAGGTCTGCGCCTGTCCCAGCGTCCAGCTGTTGACGCTCATCCACAGGGTGAAAACCCAGGGGAAGACGATGACCGCGCCGATGACGACCAGGGCCGGGACGACGAAGGGCCAGTAGTTGGGAGCAAGCCGGCTCGGCTTGCTCCTCTTGTTCCCGGTTTCGGCCCGTGCTGTTTCGATGCTCACGGAGGCCATTATCCCTCGCTCTTGGCAAGGACCGGTTCGAACTGTGCCGTTGCCGTCTTGAGTTCGGTTGCCGGGTCGGCACCGCCGATCATGTTGGTCAGACCGACGCCGTAGATGTCGCGGAATTCCGTGACCGGAATGATGACCGGCAGCGCGAGCTGCGACACCTTGCCGGAAGCGGCAACCGCATCAACCCATGCGCTCGGCATGGTGACACCCTTGCGGACTTCCGCATCGGCGAGGATCGACTGGCGGAAGGGAACACCGGCACCGGCCTGCAGCAGGCGTGCACCCATCTCCTTGGAGATGACCCACTGGCAGAACAGATAGGCCGCTTCCTTCTTCTGGCTGCCGGCGGTGACGGCGATGCCGTCGCCGGTGGTGGCGGCTGCCTGCGCCTTCGGCCCCTTCGGCATGACGCCGTAACCGACCTTGCCGACAACGCGGGACTTCTGCGGGTCTTCAAGCGGCGGAGCAAAGCCGACGCCATCCAGCCACATGCCGACCTTGCCCTGCAGGAAGGCCGACTGGGATTCCGCCCAGTTGAAGCCGGAGATGCCGGCCGGGGCCGACTTGGTCATCAGGCGCTGGTAAAGCTTGGCGGCTTCGATGGCCTCGTCGGAGGTCGTGCGTAGCTTGCCATCGGCCCCAAGCGGCGTCGTACCATAGCCGAGCATGAGCGTCGTCCAGACCGGAACGTTGGCGTTCTTCAGGCCGCGGGCGACGAAGCCGTAGGTATTGGTGCTCTTGTCGGTCAGCGCTTCGGCAGCGGCTGCCATTTCCTCGAAGGTCTTCGGGTAGGCGAGGCCCTTCTTCTCGAAGAGTTCCTTGTTCCAGTAGACGATCCAGTAGTCGACCGAGAAGGGCAGGGAGCGCAGCTTGCCGTCCTTGTCCTTGGCAAAGGTGAGGCCGGCTTCGGCGAAATCACTTTCCGTCAGCGACGGGTCGGTGAGCGACGGATCCTTCAGGAAGCCGCTGATATCGGCAAGCCAGCCGCCCTTTTCGAACTGGCGCTTCTGGACGTGGTAGCTCAGGTGGATGACGTCGAAGCTCGGCTTGCCGGACGAGAGCTCGATCGTCGCCTTCTGGCGCTGCTGCTGTTCCGGGGTGGCTTCGGCATTGACCTTGATACCGGTCAGGGCTTCGAACTCGGCCAGGTACTTGATGATGGTGTCGCCGCGCGGGCTTTTGACGAGGTTCACTTCCAGCGTGGTGCCGGCGAAGCGCTTCCAGTCGGCAGCCGATGCCGGGCGCGAACCGACCAGTCCGGCGGCGCCGAGCGCTGCCGAGCCGGCCAGGAAGCTGCGGCGGGTGGGATTCCAGAACGAAGATGACATGCTATTCCCTCCTCCTAATGCGCCGGATACCCTTGTCCCCGGCTGCTTTTTCTAAAGTCTGATCGCGCGATCCCTCGCGTGATTGATATGGGCGACGAGTGCGGCGACCGCTTCCTCCACGGAGCGCCGCTCGATCGCTTCGAGCACTTTCAGATGCTCGTTCATGACGGGCCCGACCCGGCCGTCAATGCGGAACCGCTCCTGCCGGATCAGCCGCATCTTGATGGAATTCACCCGGTAGACGTTCGAAACGATCGTGTTGCCGAGCGCATCGATGAAGGCGTTGTGCATGCCCCAGCCGACCGCCTGCGCATGGAGTTCCAGCTCGCGGCTGTCGTTGCCGGCCTGAACCGCCTCGGCGATCTCGCGATGCTGCCTGAGCAGTTTCGCGACCGCCTGATCGGAGGCCGAATGCACGAAGAGCGCGACGGCCTCCTTTTCAAGAAAAAGCCGAAGCTGGAAGGCCTCACGGATGAGGTTGAGGTCGATATGGGCGATCTGCAGGCCGCGTTGCGGTACGGTCTTGATCAGTCCCTCGGCCTCCAGCCTCGGAACGAGTTCACGGATGGCGCCGAGCGTCAGGCCGGTCAATTCCACCAGCCGGCGCTGCGAGACGAACTGGCCCGGGCGAACGTCACGCGCCAGAAGGTGGCGCGTGAAGCTCTCGTAAGCCTTCTCCCTCAGCGTCGATGGCTCCTCGGCCTGGCTTTCCGTGGCGCTCCCCTGATCCATGGCCTTCAGGCCGCCTTCGAACGGAACAGCGTGTCGAAAGCCGATGCCAACAGGCGCTGGCCTTCGTCGGTGATCGAAAGAAGCGGCGGCCGCACCGCCAGCCATGATCGGTCGTTGGAAAGATGGGCGATCATCGCCTTTACGGCCGGAGTGACGGGATATTTCAGCAGCTCGACGACGAGGTCGACGATCCGCTGATCGTCCTCGCCTTCGACCGCCATGCGGCGGACTTCGCGTGGGGCGAAGTTTGCGACACCGGAGATCGCGCCCTGTCCGCCGAGGCGTACGCCCTGGGCCAGATGCCGCTCGTCACCGATCAGGATGATGAGGTCGCCATGGTCCTTGAGCAGCTTTTCGGTGAAGGCCCATTCGCCGCCCGAATCCTTCACGCCGGTGACGATGCCGGGAAATACCTGGCGAAGCCGGCCGATCAGCGCGTGGCTGAGCGGCACCATGGTGACGGACGGGATGTGGTAGACGATGATGTCGCGGGCCTTGTCGCCCAGAAGCCTGAATACGGTGGAGTACCAGCCGAACAGGCCTTCTTCGCTGACATTCTTGAAATAGGATGGCGGGGCGAGCAGAATGTTGCGTGCACCCTTGGACAAGGCATAAGCGGCCTGTTCGGCGGCATCCTCGGCCGCATCGACGAGAACGCCCGCAACCATCTGATGCGGGGCAATGCCGCCCGAAATCATGGCGGACAGGACCGCCTCCCGCTCGCGATTGCCGATCGAGCAACCTTCGCCGGTGGTACCGAAAATCGTGGCGCTGGCACAGCCGGCATCGAGGCTGCGGCGAGCCTGGGCGACCATCGCGTCAAGCGCGATCCGGCCGTCTTCGTGAAAAGGGGTCGCGAGTGCGACAGAGAGCCCGAAACTCATATTAGATTATTTATCCTCCCAGTGTTGGAATATACATTGGCATACTAACATGTCAGAGATCAACTAGGTAATTTGAGGGATTTCGAGACATGCGCTGAACGGCCGGTCGCGGGGTCGGCCCTTCCCGTGCAATCAGGCGAGCTGGCTCTGGCTGAAGCCGCAGAAACTGATCTCGATCCCAAGCTCCGCCGCCAAGGCAGCCTTGGCGAGGGCGGCGCGGTCGGCTTCGCGCGGCGAGTTTGCATAAGCGACCTGGATATGATTGGCCTTGTGGCGGGCCATCATCTGGTCGCGGGAAACGCCGGTCAGCACGCCATGCATCATCGGCCATTGTTCGTTGGTGGATTTCCAGCGACGTTCGGTCTCCTCCTCGGAAGCGAGATGGCCCGGCCGCGGCCGATATCCATCTTCAACCTGTTGTCCTCGACGAAGACACGCGACCAGACGATCTCGCCCGGGCGGGCGATGCCGCGCAGCGTGCCGCCGCCCGCCGGGAAGAACATCGCCGGCTGGCGCCGGCTGTCGGAACCCTTCCAGCCGCCTTCGTTATGCGACGGGGGAACCGCGCCGGAGATTTCGAACACCCAGACGAAGTCATCGACGGAACCCGAGGCATCCCGGTCGCCCCAGCGCAGGTCGTGCAACGTGTTCTCGACCGGCTGGCCGAGCGCCCGGTGCAGCCGGTTGGTCATCAGTCCGTCGAGGCCGGCGCATTCGTCCACCTCGTTGAAGTGGACGATCGCCTCACCCTTGCGGATCACCTGGCCCCGCCTGTTTCTGACATCTGGCCGGCCGTCGTCGTTCAAAATGCCTTCGACGAGGTCGGAAGCGGGCAACAGATCCTTCAGGCCTTGCTGGTACTGGATGCCGATCGCCTCGCAGCCGAATTCCTCGGCGATGCGGACGGCTGCAATATACATGCGGCACTGGTCGATCACCTGCGCCTCGGTAAGCTCCGTCTTCGGATCGGAGCCGAGGTGGAAGGTCATGCCTTTGGCGAGGAGATCATGATAGATGGCCCTGCCTTCTTCGACCGGCACCTGGGTGGTGGCGTAATAGAGGCTCGACTGCGACAGGCGCTCCTTGAAGACGCCGAGCGGCATCAGGAGTTCATCCGGAATGATGGCATTGTACATGCCCATGCAGCCCTCGTCGAAAATGCCGAGGATGACCTTGTTGCGGCGGAAGTCTTCGGCGATCTCTCTCGCCAGCGCCTTGAGGTCGGCGGGCAGTGCCGCTGCATCGAGCGGCGTGACGTGGGACGTATCGTGCCGGATCGTTCCAGTCTCCAGCCATTCCGCCAGCCCGCCGAGGAAGAAGGTGTCGTCGAATGCCTCGCTCCAGAGTGTGGAATAGCGGACCCCGGCCTTGGTCAGCGAGCCGTTGAGGTTCAGCATGCCGACCAGGCCGGGCCACTGGCCGGACCAGTTGGCGACGGTGAGGATCGGCCCCTTGTGCGAGGTCAGGCCCGCGAGCACATGATGGGAGTATTGCCAGACGGCTTCGGCGACGATCACCGGCACATGCGGGTCGATCGCCGCAAAGGCGTCCATGCCCTCGCGCTGGGAGGAGAGGAAACCGTGCTTCTCTTCCGGCTTGTAGGGATGGGCGCGGCTGACAGTGTAACCCATGCCGGCCAGCACGTCGGCGAGCTTTTTCTCCATTGCCTCCTGGGCCGCCCAGCATTGCTGGTTGGCGCTGAGCCGCAGGTCGCCGCTGGCAAAGAGTGCAATTTCCTTGGTCATATCCTCATCCCTCATTCGGTGAACCGGCCGGTTCGTCGTCATTCGGCCATCAGCGCGGCATAGGTCGCAAAATCCTCCTGCATGCGGCGGAAGACCCGGTATTTGCGGTCATGGTAGGCGGCTACTTTTCCACCGCGTGGCGCGATGACGGTGCCTTCGCCACTCATCGCGGCCATGGCTTCGGGCAGGTCGGCATAGTGTCCTGCGGCCACCGCGCCGAGCATGGCGCTGCCGGCGAGCACCGGTTCCTTCTGGTCGGGCACCACGATCAGGCAGCCGCTGGCGTCGGCATGTTCGCGCAGGAACAGACGGTTCTGGGCAAGCCCACCGCTGACCACCAGCGTCTTGACCGTCACCCCGTTCGCGCGCATCTCCTCGATGATGTGGCGGGTGCCATAAGCAAGAGCCTGCAGCGTTGCGAGATAGTCGAGCGCGAGGTCATCGACGCCGCGATCCAGCGAGAGCCCGACGATCGCGCCTTTACGCAGCGGATCGGCGAGTGGCGACCGGTTGCCGTGGAAGTCCGGCTGCACATGCCGGCCGGCCGTCAGGAACGCGGTCTCTCCTTCGCCATCTGCCGCGGCCATGTCTTCCAGACGCCGATCAAGTAGTTCGAACAGACTAATGCCTCGTTCGGATGCGCGCTTTCTCGCCTCGGCTGTCGCGCCATGGCCATCGATCACCCTGTCGATCAGGGCGCCGGCGGCTGACTGGCCTGCCTCGTTTGCCCACAGGCCGGCGAGCAGCACGGAGTAATAGGGACCCCAGACGCCCGGCACGAAAGGCGGCTCCGGGCTGACTGTGATATGGCAGGACGAGGTGCCGGCGATCAGCGCCAGCCGGCTGTCGAGAGGGCCGTGCTCCATCCCGACGCCCAGCGTACCAAGGGCGCCGGAATAGGCGTCGATCAGGCTTGCCGCTACCGCCACGCCCGCTGGCAGTCCGAGTTCGACCGCTGCCATGCCCGACAGCACGCCGACCTTGTCGCCGGGTGCTGCAAAGTGCTGGCCGATGGCGGCAAAGCCGTCCTTTGCCAGGTCGCCGAGGCCGATGGTCTCCAGAAAGCCCGGTCCCCAGCCTTCGCCGTTCATGCCTTCCTGGCCAAGATAGGTCCATTTGCAGACCGTGCTGCAGAGCGAGCGGGTAGCCGAGCCGGTGGCGCGAAACACCAGCCAGTCGGGCAGGTCGAAGAAGGCGGCGGCGCGCTTCCAGCTAACCGGCATTTCCCGTTTCAGCCAGCGGAGTTTGGGGATCTCCATCTCCGGCGAGATGACGCCGCCGACATAGTCGAGCACCCGGCCGCCGAAGCCGTTGATCGCTTCCGCGTCGCCGATCGCCCGGTGGTCCATCCAGACGACGACGTTCCAGTCGTCCTCGCCGGTGGGGCTCACCGTCACCGGTGCGCCGTCCGTATCCACCACGACCAGCGAGCAGGTGGCGTCGAAGCCGATGCCGGCAACGGTGCCGACATCGATTGCTGCTTCGGCGCAGGCGCGGCGCACGCAATCGCACACCGCTTCCCATATGTCCCGCGACGACTGTTCGACGAAATCCTCCGCGGGCTTCAATGTCGCGATCGGCCGCGATGCCGAGCCCAGCAGCCGGCCGGCCGCATCGAACACGCCTGCACGCGCACTCCCCGTGCCGACATCGACGCCCACGAAATAGGTCATCACCAGATCCTCCGGAGGTCGCGTCAGCTCAAGTCGAGGACGAACCGCTGTCCGCCCATGTTCACTTCGATCCTGCCCGGCTCCCCGACCGGGATCAGTCCGCACAATGTCCCCGTCGTCATCACCTGTCCCGCCTTAAGCATGGAGAAGGAGGAGAGCTGGTTCTGGTTCGCCAGCACGACCATGGTCTTCAGCGGATCGCCATCGGAATGCGCCGCCGGCCTGTCGAAGCCGATCTGTCCGTTGATGATGACCGACAGCTGGCCGATCGATGCGCCTTCATCCAGCAGGCTCCGATCCAGCGACGGGCCAAGGACATAACCGACATTGCTCATCATGTCGGCGGCAGCGAGAGCCGGGTCGCCACGGGAGCCGCCCTGGTAGCGGCTGCGGAGAAGCTCCACGCCGATCCGCACCGAACCGATCGCATCGACGATATCCTGGCGGGTCACGGCGCCGTCGCGGGCCACGACATCCTTGCCGAGCACGAAGGCGAGTTCCACTTCCAGCGAAATACCCGGCTGGTGGGCATGGCGGGTTTCTTCGTTGACGAACAGAAGCGGTGCGCTCTGGCAGAAATCGCCCTTCAGGGTGAGCTTGGCGCCCTTGAACGGATGGCCGAGCGCGGCAAATACCTCGGTCTGCGCCGCATAGGCATCCGCCAGCGGCAGCCCGAGAAATGGTTCCGGATCAAGCACGGTCTCCGACTGAATGGCATCGCGAATCGCATTCGCAAGACGGGTCGAGCGGGTGTCGGTGGACGTATCAGGCATAGGCTCAGTTTCCTTGGTTGGAGATGGAAGCCACAGGGCATTCACAATCACTACCAATAGCCGAATTCTCGGCCATCCCAATAAAATCAATGGATTTCGCACGGTTTAAAAGCGTCGGCGGCGGTCGGGCATTCATTCCTCCATCGCCGATCCCGCCGCAACATGCCGCAGCGACGGGCTGATGTAAATAGACATTTGACGACTGATACTTATACTGATTATATCAGTTCTATAACGAGGAACTGATTATGTCGAATGCTGCCCTGAAAGGCATTGTTGCCGCCTCCGTCACGCCGGTGACGGCCGATTTTGGTATCGATACCGTCCGACTGAAGGCGCATATCGATCATCTGCTGAAAGCCGGCTGCAGCTTCATTTCCACGTTCGGCACGACGGGCGAAGGCGCGTCGTTTTCGACCGTGCAGAAGCTCGAGGCTCTCAAGACCCTGAAAGCGGCCGGGGCCGATATGGGGCGTCAGCTGCCGGCGATCATGACCGCCAGCTTCGACGACGCGGTCACGTCGCTGGTCGCCTATGGAGAACTCGGCTGTCGGGCCGCGCTCGTGCTGCCGCCCTTCTATTACGGAGCGAGCGAGGATGGCGTCGCGGCTTTCTTCGACGCGCTGATCGAGCGGACCAGGGCGCAGACGGCAATCGATCTGGTGCTCTACAACATCCCGCAGCTCAGCCGGGTCCGTTTCACCCAGCCGCTGGTCGCGGCTCTGATCCGCAGGCACGGTCGTCGCATCGCCGGGATCAAGGATTCGACCGGGGATCTCCACAATGGCCTGATGCTGGTGAAGTCCTTCCCGGAGCTCGCCGTTTTCACCGGCGACGACCGGGTTCTGCCCACGCTCGTCAAGGCCGGGGGCGCCGGCATGATCGGCGGCATGCCGAACGTCTTTGCCGGCGACCTGAAGGGGCTTTACGACAATCCCGACGATGCCGGTCTTCTGGAGAAGCAGTCGCGGCGCATCGAGGCAGTGGATGCTTACGGATCGCTCGTTGCCCTGAAGGCGGCCCTTGCCCATTATCGGAAAGACGAAAGTCTGGCATATGCGGTGCCGCCTCTGGTTGCTCTCAACCAGCGCGATCGTGCTATGCTCATTGAATTGTTTGAGCGGACGGGTTATCGCGCCGCTGCTTGACCCGCCCGGTGCTGCCGGCGAGAGGAGACAGATGAGCGCACGTACTGCACCGCCCGGCACCGAACAGCCAGAACTCCGTTCGGTCAAACAGATCGCCTATGAACGTTTTCGCGAGGCGCTGTTCGACGGCCGGCTGCGGCCGGGTCAGTTCGTGTCCCAGCGGGAGCTCGTCGCTCTGCTTGGCCTTTCCATCGGTGCGCTGCGCGAGCTGCTGCCGCGCCTGCAATATGAAGGCCTTCTGGTGGTCATGCCGCAGCGGGGCATCCAGATCACCCAGATCGATCTCTCGATCATCCGCCAGGCTTTCCAGGTGCGCATGGCGCTGGAGCGCGAGGCGGTGCTGACGGCCGTCCGGCGGATGCCGGACGTTGTTCTCGACGAACAGGCCAAACTTCACCAGTCGATCCTCGACGAGGTCCGCAATGCGCCGTCGCGGGATGTCTTCGAACGCGGCCAGAAGGTCGATGACGGATTTCACAACCTCCTCGTCGATTCGACCCAGAACGATCTGCTGATCCAGGCCTATGCGGTCAATGCGATCCGCATGCGGCTCATCAAGCTCGACAGGATCAGCCTTTCCGAGCAGGTCCTGCCGCCGGCCTTCGCCGATCATCTGGCGATTATCGAAGCCATCAAATCCCGCGATCCGCATGCGGCCGGCGATGCCATCGACCGTCACATCATGCATGCCCGCGAACGGGCAATCGAGCTCTGACCAGCATCCTCGGGATCTTATTGTCGCTTTAGCTCGGCCCCGCAGGCGGCGGGGAGGGGCTATCGTTGTGCTTGATGTATGACTGATCATATAAGTTTGTGGAGAAGTTGTCGAACAACCTGTTTACAGGTCCGAATTTTTGGTGCATGGTGAAGCTGTCAGGGTATCTGACATTGTGGGAGAGGCAATTCAGGGAGGACCGAGCTTGGCGCGTCTGGAGCTATCCAACGTTTCGAAAAGCTACGGGGCGTTCGATGCCATCACGGACGTATCGCTTGCCATCGAGGACGGAGAATTCGCGGTTTTCGTCGGCCCGTCCGGCTGTGGCAAGTCCACGCTGCTGCGGCTGATCGCGGGGCTCGACCCGATCAGCGACGGCGCGATCAGGATCGGCAAGGATGACGTCACCCGCCGGCCGGCCGGCACGCGCAGCGTCGCCATGGTCTTCCAGTCCTACGCGCTCTATCCGCATATGAGCGTTTACGACAACATTGCCTTTCCGCTGCAGATGGAGCGCCGTTCCAAGGGCGATATCCGCCAGCAGGTCGAGAAGGCTGCCAATACGGTGCAGCTCTCCACCCGGTTGAAGGACAAGCCCTCGAAGCTTTCCGGCGGCCAGCGGCAGCGCGTCGCGATCGCCCGCGCCATCGTCCGCAAGCCGAAAATCTTCCTGATGGACGAGCCGCTCTCCAATCTGGACGCCGCCCTGCGCATCGAGATGCGCACCGAACTCACCCAGGCTCCACAAGGAGCTCGGCGCCACCATGGTCTACGTCACCCACGACCAGCTGGAAGCCATGACCATGGCCGACCGGATCGTGGTGTTGAACGGCGGGCGGGTCGAGCAGGTCGGCAGGCCGATGGACCTCTATCACCGGCCGGTCAATCGTTTCGTCGCGGGCTTCATCGGCAGTCCGCCGATGAACATGCTGCGCGGCAAGGTGAAGGCGATCGAAAGCGAATATTATTCCTTCGAGGCGGCCGGCATCGGGACAATCGTCATCGACGGGCTGGCGGAGCGTCTCAAGGTCGGCGAGGAGGTCGTGCTTGGCATTCGCCCGGAATTCCTGGCGCCACGTCCGGCCGGCAGCGAGCCGCTGGTGAAGATCGGCGTCGTTCCGCGATCGGTCGAGAGGCTGGGCGCCCAGACGATCGTTCATGGTGCGATCGAAGCCCAGAATTTCACCTGCGTGTTTGCCGGCGATCAGGCCATCGAGCCGGGCCGGGAGCTGAACGTCTATTGCGATGCGGCGAATATCCACGTCTTCGATGCCGCGGGGAAAACAGTCAGTCGGAAATAATCGTCGTCGATAAATCGGGAGGAGTTTACGATGAAGAACGATGTCATGCATGCCATGAAGCCTACACGCCGCGCATTTCTGTCAGGCACCGCTGCCGGCCTCGCGGGCCTGCCGATCCTGATGTCGGCTTCCGGCCGCGCACTTGCCGCCGACCAGCAACTGGTTTTCTGGTCTCAGCTCGCGGGCAGCAAGAAGGCCGCCGGCGAAGCGCTCGAAGCCGCCTTCAAGGCCGCGCGTCCGGAAGTCGCGCTGCAATCCAGCCTCTATGCCGAACCGTCCCAGCTCAATGAAAAGATGCTGACGGCGATCAACGGCAATACCGGCCCCGATCTGATCGTCCAGCATTGGGATTACAATCTCACCTATGCATCGGGCAAAAAGCTCGTGGAACTTGGCAAGGCGCTGCCGAACGTCAAGACGGCCGATCTCGACGCCTCGCTGCTCGCCTACGGCCGTGCCGACGGCGGCCAGTATTCCATGCCGCTCTACGGCACTTCGCGCGGTCTTGGCATCAATCGCAAGCTCATCAGCGAAGCCGGCCTCAATCCGGACAAGGGGCCGCAGAACTGGGCCGAACTTCGCGAATGGGCGAAGGCGGTCACGAAGCGCCCGGGCGGCGGCATGCTGCAGGTCTCCGGCATCCAGCTCTACCAGAACGACCTCGAAGCCTTCGAACTCTTCACGCTGCTGCTGCAGGGGCGGGCGGATCGCTGCTGACGGCGGATCTGTCGGCGCCGGGCTTTGCCGGTCCGGAAGGCGTCAAGGCGCTGACCTTCCTGCGCGACCTCGTCGTGACCGACAAGATCACCGATCCGGGCTTCGGCGTCGGCCCTGGCGGCATGGCGAACCCGTTCAACCAGGGACGCGCCGCGATGTTGATCGCGGGCAACTATTCCACCAACAACGCGCTGAAGGCCGGCGTCGAATTCGACGTCGTTCCCTTCCCGAAGGAGAGCGGCGGGTTCACATCGCTCGTCGATCCCTTCTGCTTCGCCGTCCGGGCAGGGGCGCCGAACCAGGAAGCGGCCCTCAAGCTCGTCGAGTTTGCGATGTCGTCGGAACAGCAGGTCGCCTTCGCGGTCGCCAGCAAGAACGTGCCGGCCCTGAAGTCCGCCCAGCAGAACAAGGACGTGCAGGCTGACCCCTACCTCTCCAAGTTCATCAAGACCGCGAGCTACGCCCCGCCGACCGCGCCGGCAACGCCCGTATTCCCCGCATGATGACGCTCGTCGCGCGTGGCGTTCAGGAAGTCATCTTCCAGAAGAACACGCCCGACAAGGCGCTGAAGGCGGCCGCGGACGAAGTGCAGACATTGCTGAAAAAGGGCTGAGGACCAGGGTATGGCGCTTCGGAACCCGACATCCGGACCGATCAAAACGGTCAGTTTTCATCAGAACTGGAGCGCCTACGCATTCCTCGCGCCCGCGCTCGTCATCCTGTTCCTGTCGCTTCTCCTGCCGGCGGTGGCGACGCTGTTGATGAGCTTTACCGACGTCTCGTTCCTGAAGCCGACGAGTTTCGTCGGCTTCGACAACTACATCAAGCTTTTCAACGACACGCGTTTCCAGCAGGCGGTCGGCAACACCATCCACTATACGATCGGCGTGACCTTTCCGACCATGGTGCTCGGCCTGCTGGCCGCGGTCGCACTCAATCAAAAAGTGCCGGGGCGTATGGCTTTCCGGACGATCTTCTACCTGCCGGTCCTGACCTCGCTGATCGCGGCCGCCGTCGTCTGGGCCTATGTCTACGAGCCCTATGCCGGGCCGCTGAACGGTGTCCTGACCCGGGTCGGCCTGCCGCCGCAGCCGTGGCTGCAGGACCCCAGCCTTGCGATGAACGCGCTGATCATCATGGCGATCTGGCGCGACTTCGGCACCGCGATGATCATCTATCTGGCGGGCCTTCAGGATATTCCGAACGACCTCTACGAGGCGGCACGTCTCGATGGGGCGAAGGGCCGGGATATCTTCCTGCGCATCACCGTGCCGATGCTGAGTTCCGTCACCTTCTACCTGCTGATCATCCTGATCGTGCAGACCTTCCAGGTGTTCGGCGCGATCTACGTGATGACCCAGGGCGGGCCGCTCGGTTCGACGGAAACCGTCGTTTACCAGATGTACCAGACGGCCTTCGGTTATACCGAATTCGGCTATAGCGCGGCCATGTCGACCGTGCTCTTCCTGACCATTCTGGTGTTCTCGATCATCGGCACCAGGATCATGCGGAGGAAAGACGCGTGACCGACCTTGCACAACCCGCAGCGATGGAACGGCAGATCGCGGCCCGCGGTCGCAGACGCGAATTCCCGCGCTTCGACGTGATGAACGTCATCGGTTACCTGCTGCTGCTGTTTGCGGCGCTCGCCACCGTGATGCCTTTCCTCTGGATGGTCTCGACCTCCTTCAAGGGCGACCAGGAAATCTTCCGGTTTCCACCGAGTTTCATTCCAGACGGCCTGCGATGGCAGAACTACCTTGATGCCATGGCCTCGCCGGATGCCGGCCGTCAGCTGGTGAACAGCCTGATCTACGCGCTGGGCTCCACCGTCTCGAACCTCGTCTTCTGCTCGCTGGCCGGTTACGCGCTGGCCCGCATGCAGTTTTCCGGCCGCAACCTGATCTTCGCACTCGTCGTCGGCCTGCTGATGGTGCCGGCCCAGAGCCAGATCGTCCCTGTCTTCCTGATCGTCCAGAAGATCCCGTTCGCCGGCGGCAACGACTGGCTCGGCAATGGCGGCACCGGCCTGCTCAACACCTATTGGGGCATGATCCTACCAACCGCCGCAACCCCGTTCGGCATCTTCATGATGCGGCAGTTCTTCACCCGCATTCCGATGGAGTACGAGGAGTCCGCCAAGCTCGACGGCGCCTCGCCGTTCACGATCTTTCGGCGCATCCTGCTGCCGCTGGCCCGGCCTTCGCTCGCCGTGCTCGGGGTGCTCAGCTTCCAGAGCGCCTGGAACGACTTCGTCTGGCCGCTCATCCTCAATTCGCATCGGGAGATGGCGACCCTGCAGATCGGCCTGCAGCTGCTGCAGAGCGGACCGGATGCGCGCTGGAACGTCGTCATGGCGATGGCGACCCTGATCACCCTGCCGGTCATCATCGTCTACCTGCTGGCCCAGCGCCATGTGATCGACGGTGCCGTGACGAGCGGCGTCAAGGGCTGACCATCGACAAAGACATGAACGAGACCGCTTCCGCGGCAAGGAGGATTCCTGTGACCAAGCCAAATTCGATCAAGAATGTCGAAGTTTACCGGAAAGAGGGTGAATTCGCCGCATGGCCGGCCAACTACGGCCTGTGGCTGTGGGGCGACGAGGCGGTAACGATCTTCGTGCAGGGCTTCCGCGGCGAGGCCGAAAACCTGCATGCTCGCGACAAGACGCGGCCTTTCATTCCGGTCCAGGCCCGCAGCATGGATGGCGGCGAGACCTGGACGATCGAACGGTTCAACGCCTTCGTGCCCGGCAGCCAGACGCTTTCCGGCGACGAGCATGTCCTGCCGGAACTGGAGGCCCAGCCGAAGATCGACCTCGACCGGGATCTGCGCCCGTTGGACGAGCCGATCGACTTCACCGATCCGGAAACGATCGTCATGTGCGCCCGTACCGGCCTGCTGGGCGGCGCGATCAGCTGGTTCTATGTCAGCAACGACCGGGCGAGGACGTGGCGCGGGCCGTACCGGCTCGGCGATTTCGGCCTGCCGGGCATTTCGGCGCGTACCGACATCGTGCCGCTCGGCAAGCACGATGCGCTCTTTCTCCTGAGTGCTGCCAAGCCTAACGGCAAGGAAGGGCAGGTCTTCTGCGTCCGCACCCGCGACGGCGGCCGGAGTTTCAGCTTCGAAAGCTTCGTCGGTGAGGAACCGGAAGGTTTTGCGATCATGCCGGCTTCCATCCGGCTGAAGGACGGCAAGGTGCTGACGCTAGTGCGTTGCGCAACCGCCAGCCGTGGACCGGATCGCAAGGCCTGGATCGATGCCTATGTCTCCGGTGATGAAGGCAAGACCTGGGAGCCGATCGGCCGGCCGGTGCCGAACACCGGTTATGGCGGCAATCCGCCGACGATCAACAGGCTGCAGGACGGCCGGCTGGCGCTGGTCTTCGGTTATCGTGATGCGCCCTTTGGTTTGCGGGCGCGGATAAGCTCCGACGAGGGCAGGACCTGGAGCGACGACATCATCATCCGCGACGACGGCGGCATGTCCGATCTTGGCTATCCCCGCACCGTGGTGCGGCCGGATGGCAAGCTTTTGAGCGTCTATTACTACAATTACGGCAGCGATCAGGATCGCTTCATCGCCGCATCGATCTATGAGATCGCCGGCTGATCAGCCACGGCCGGCTCAGGTCGGCGGCTGGCAGGGCAATCGCATATGAGGGTGTATGGCGGCGCGCGGAGCCCCTCCCCTTGTGGGGAGGGGATTGCTCCGAGTAAAAACCTCCCGCCTGCCGGCCACCCTCCCCACAAGGGGAGGGTTCAGAATGCCGCGCCGCCTCGCATCCCATATGCGATTGCCCTGGGTAAGGGGCGGGAGCATCAGCCGCGAATTCATTCCGTGAAAGCACCACCACCGGGTCCGGCCAGGGCATCGGGCGATTTCGCATGTCCGGACGGCAGGCCTGGAAGTATGGCTGGCGCTTATTCGCTGCGACTTCGCAAGAGTCGTTGAAAGCGGCATTTCGGATTGACACGTGTCGTAAGACATCATATCTCTTGAATTGCCATTATCTATCTGCCGGGAGGAGACCGGCGACCCCAAGGAGGATCGGCCATGAAGCCGCTAATGAGAATTCTGGGACCGGTATTGCTCGGTTCCACCCTGTTTTTCCAGCCTGCCTATGCCGAAACTCCGCCCAATATGCTGGTCGTCGGTTTCTCGATGACCAATATCCTGACGCTCGATCCTGCGGCCATCACCGGCAAGGAGACCGTACAGGTTCTCGCAAACATATATGATAACCTCGTGGCGCTCGATGCCGTCAATCGCGCCCAGGTCGATCCGCAGCTCGCGGAAAGCTGGACGGTCGCCGACGATAACGGTTCGATCACCTTCAAGCTGCGCAAGGGAGCGACCTTCGCTTCCGGAAATCCGGTCACCTCGGCGGACGTCGTCTGGTCCTTCAAGCGCCTGATGAAGCTCAATCTTGCCCAGGCGTCGTTCCTCAAGACGCACGGCTTCTCCGCCGCCAATGCCGATCAGAGTTTCACCGCTCCGGACGACGGCACGGTTGTCATCAAGCTGCCGAAGAAGGTCGATCCGCAGATCGTCGTGCAGACGCTCGGCATCGTCGGTCCCGGTTCCATCCTCGACATGAAGACGGTGATGGAGCACGACAAGAACGGCGATATGGGCGGTGCCTGGCTCACCAACAACTCCGCCGGCTCCGGCCCGTTCACGCTTGGCCAGTGGCAGTCGAACGAGCGCGTCACCCTTGAGCAGAACCCCAAATACTGGGGCGAGAAGCCGGCCATGCGCCGGATCATGATGCGCCATCTGGCAGAATCGCAGAGCCAGCGGCTGATGCTCGAAAAGGGCGATATCGATATCGCCTTCTCCATGTCCGCAGCCGACCTGAAGGCGCTCGAGAGCAGCAAGGACGTCAAGATCCAGACGAATGGCGGCAGTGGCTTCTATTACCTCGCCGTTTCCATGAAGGACGAGAAGTTCCAGAAGCCGAAGGTTCGCGAGGCGCTGCGTTATCTCATCGACTACCAGGGCCTCAACGACAGCGTGTTGCCCTATTTCGGCAAGCTGCGCGATCGTCCCGTTCCCGCAGGCATTTTCGGCGCCCTGCCGAATGCGGGCTACAAGCTCGACGTTGCGAAGGCCAAGGCACTGCTTGCCGAAGCCGGTTATCCGAACGGCTTCTCGACCACGCTGCGCGCCATTTCCGACGTACCGTTCATGAGCCTTGCGACGGCCATCCAGGCGACGCTTGCGCAGGCCGGCATCAAGGCCGAGATCATCACCGGCTCCGGCGACCAGATCTACGGCGCGATGCGCGAACGCAAATATGAGCTCGTCGTCGGTCGCGGCGGCGGCGGCCAGTTGCCGCATCCGGACTCGAACTTCCGCGCCATCGTCTACAATCCCAACAATGCGGACGAGGCGAAGCTGACGAACTTCCAGGGCTGGCGCACGTCCTTCTATGATGAGAAGATCAACAAGATGATCGATGACGCTCTCGTCGAAGGCAACAAGGACAAGCAGATCAAGGAATACCAGGACATCCAGACCTATTACGCGGATATGGTGCCGTCCATCCAGCCCTTTTCCGAAGTGGTCGATAGCGTCGGCTTCCGGGCCGACATCAAGGGTCTCGAGCTGAACCCGTCCTGGTCGACCCAGCTTCGCACGGTCAAGAAAGAACGATAATCGTCGGCTGCCGCGGCGCGGGCCTTGTTGCCTGAGCGCCGCGGCGTCCGGTACGATCCTGAGGAAGCCCCATGATAAACGAGCGTCTCACCGCTTTCACGCGGCAGACCGGCACCATATTGGCAACCCTTCTGGGGCTGCTGGTCCTGACTTTCTGCATCGGACGGCTGATGCCGGTCGATCCGGTCCGCGCCATCGTCGGCGAAGAGGCCGACCAGGCCACATACGACACGGTTGCGGAGCGGATCGGCGCCAACCTTCCTCTCTACCGACAGTTCTTCCGTTATGTGAGCGATCTGGCTCACGGCGATTTCGGGACGTCGATCCGGACGGGGCAGCCGGTCATCAACGACATCCTGCATGTCATGCCGGCGACGATCGAGCTTGCGACATTCGCGATCATCGTCGGCGCGGGTCTCGGCATTCCGCTCGGCATTCTGGCGGCGGTGCGCCGCAACCGGCCGGTCGATCACGTCATCCGCTTCCTGACCCTCATCGGGCATTCCATGCCGATCTTCTGGACCGGCATGATCGGCCTGATCATCTTCTATGCGGCGCTCGATCTGGTCGGCGGCGGCGGCCGGCTGTCGGATTATTATATCGGGCTGGTGCCGGAAACGACCGGTTTCCTGCTGATCGACGCGGTCATCGCCGGCGACTGGGAAGTATTCCGGGATGCGATCAACCATCTGCTGCTGCCGGCGAGCATCCTCGGTTATTCGTCGATGGCCTATATCACCCGTATGACGCGCAGTTTCATGCTGGACCAGCTGAACCAGGAATATGTCATCACCGCGCGGGTAAAGGGCCTCTCCAAGAACCGCACCATCTGGCACCACGCATTCGCGAATATCCGGGTGCAGCTGGTGACGATCGTGGCGCTCGCCTATGGCAGCCTGCTGGAAGGCGCCGTGCTGATCGAGACGGTGTTCTCATGGCCGGGTTTCGGCCAATACATCACCAACAACATGCTGATCGGCGACATGAACGCGGTGATGACCTGCGTGCTCTTGGTCGGTATCATCTTCATCGCGCTCAACCTGCTTTCCGACGCGCTGTACAAGATCTTCGATCCGAGGACGCGCTGATATGGCGGCTCAATCTCTCGATATGCAGGACGTGGCCATGAACGGTTCTCGCTCAAATCCCAATTCGGCCTTCCGCCGTTTCCTCGCGATCATCCGCGAGCTTCTCGGCAACCCGTCTTCGGGGTTCGGCCTGGTGGTCATCACCATCCTGCTCCTGACGGCGATCGTCGCGCCGCTGATCGCGCCCTATGATCCGAATATCATCAATCTCGGCAACACGCTGAAGGCGCCAAGTGCGGGCCACTGGTTCGGGACCGACGAACTCGGCCGCGACATCATGAGCCGCATCATCTACGGCACGCGCATCAGCCTGACGATCATCACCATCGTTTCGGTCATCGTCGGCCCGATCGGGCTGCTGGTCGGCACGACCGCCGGTTATTTCGGCGGCTGGTACGACACGATCATGATGCGTATCACCGATATCTTCCTGTCCTTCCCGAGCCTCATCCTGTCGCTCGCCTTCGTGGCGGCGCTCGGTGCCGGCCTTGAAAACGCAATCATCGCCATCGGTCTCACCACCTGGCCGCCGATCGCCCGCCTCGCACGCGCCGAAACGCTGACCTTCCGCGGCGCCGATTATATCTCGGCCTCGCGCATGCAAGGAGCGTCGGCGCTGCGCATCATCATCAAGTCGATCATGCCGATGTGCCTTCCTTCGGTGCTGGTGCGCATCACGCTATCGATGGCGACCGTCATCCTGACTGCCGCCGGCCTCGGTTTCCTCGGCCTCGGCGCGCAGCCGCCGCTGCCGGAATGGGGCGCGATGATCGCCACCGGCCGGCGCTACATGCTGGACAACTGGTGGCTGGTCGCCTTCCCGGGCGGCGCCATCCTGCTCGTCAGCCTCGCCTTCAACCTTCTCGGCGACGGCCTGCGCGACGCGCTGGATCCGAAGCAAAGATAGGCCCGAAACAGCGTTAGGATTCCGCCATGGATAACAGCCAAGCACTCCTGAAGGTCGAAAATCTCCGCGTCAGCTATCGCGCCGGCAAGACCTACAATACCGTCGTCAAGGGCGTTTCTTTCGATCTCGGCCGCGAGCGGCTCGGCATCGTCGGCGAATCCGGCTCCGGCAAATCGACCATCGGCCGGGCGCTGCTGAAGCTGCTGCCGACCGCGAAGATCGAGGCCGACCGCATGGATTTCGGTGGTACCGACCTCATTTCCGCCAGCGAAAAACAGATGCTGACGATCCGCGGCCGGCGCATTTCGATGATCCTCCAGGACCCGAAATTTTCGCTCAACCCGGTGCATCGCGTCGGCGACCAGATCGCCGAGGCCTATCGCGTCCACACCAAGGCGTCGGCGCAGGTCGCCAGGCAGAAGACACTGGAAATGCTGGACGCGGTGAAGATCCGCGATCCCGAGCGCGTCTTCGGTCTCTACCCGCATGAAGTCTCGGGCGGCATGGGCCAGCGCATCATGATCGCCATGATGCTGATCCCCGAACCGCAGATCATCATCGCCGACGAGCCGACCTCGGCGCTCGACGTCACCGTGCGCATGCAGGTCCTGAACATCCTGAACGAGCCTGGTGACCAACAAGGGCTTGGGACTGATCATGATCAGCCACGACCTCAACCTGGTGCGCAATTTCTGCGACCGCGTTCTCGTCATGCGCCACGGCGAGGTCGTCGAGGAGCGGGCCGCCCGGGATATGCGCAACTGCACGCATCCCTATACGCAAGGCCTGCTTGCCGCTCAGCCGCATATCGGCGGCAGCCGCAAGCCACTTCCGGTGTTGAACCGCGAGCCTTTGACCAATGCAGCCAGCGAGGTGCGCGCATGACCGCCATCGACGTCCGCAATCTCTCGATCGACCTCGGCTACGGTTTGGCCAAGAAGCGCATTCTCGGCGATGTCTGTTTTTCGGTCGAGGCCGGGGAATCCTTCGGGCTTGTCGGCGAATCCGGCTCCGGCAAATCGACCATCCTGCGCTGCATCGCCCGTCTGCTGAATGCCTGGGACGGGGATATCGAGCTCGAGGGGCGGTCGGTGGCCGACATGCCTTTTGTCGAATATTGCCGCACGGTCCAGATGGTCTTCCAGGATCCCTACGGGTCGCTTCACCCCCGCCAGTCGATCCGCACCGCGCTTCAGGAGCCGCTGCGCATCCATCGCATGGACCGCCAGGTGGAACGCATGGAACGGGCTCTGATCGATGTCGGTCTCAACCCGGCCTTCCTGTCGCGTTATCCGCACGAATTGTCCGGTGGCCAGCGACAGCGCGTGGCGATCGCCCGCGCGCTCATTCTCGAACCGCGCATCCTGCTTCTCGACGAGCCGACTTCGGCGCTCGACGTTTCGGTGCAGGCCGAAGTGCTCAATCTGCTCGCCGATCTGCGCGCAAAACGCAACCTGACCTATCTCTTCGTCTCCCACGATCTTGCCGTGATCGATCATATGTGCGAGCGGCTGGCGGTGATGCAGCATGGCCGCGTGGTCGAGGTGATGAGCCGGGATGTGCTGGCGACGGGGCAAGCCAAGGATCCCTATGCCCGGGAATTGATCCAGGCGAGCCTCGAATACGACCACGCTGTCTGAGTTCCGCGTCTGAGACGCCATGGAGGTGCCCCGATGACAGCCGAAACCCCATCCGCCACCTGGCGCCGCAGGGAGACCCTGAGTTCGCAGGTGGTGCGCATGATCGCCGAGCGCATCAAGCTCGGGGAATATCCGCGAGGATCCAAGCTTCCGACGGAAAAGGCGCTGATCGACCAGCTGGGCGTCAGCCGCACCGTCGTGCGCGAGGCGATCGCCAATCTTCGGGCGAGCGGGCACGTGTCCATCCATCACGGCATCGGCGTTTTCGTGCGCGAGGATGCCGGCGTCACGCCTTTCCGGCTCACCGATGAAAATATGATGCGGGTCGAAAGCGTGCTGAAGGGCCTCGAACTGCGCGTCGGCATCGAATCCGAATCCGCGGCTCTCGCTGCCGAGCGCCGAACCGCCGTCGATATCGCGGCAATGCATGCCGCCTTTGAATCCATGGACCGTTCGATCAGGAAGCTCGACCGCAGCACGCAGTCGGATTTTGAGTTTCACTGCGCTGTCGCGGCCGCCAGCCAGAACGAACACTTCATCGGCATATTCAACTATCTCGGCGAAACGCTGATGCCGCGCATGCGCATGCAGGCGCATCAGGTCAATGACGAAACCTTCGCCGGGCATCTTCAGCGCGTCAACGATGAGCACAAGGCGATCTTCCTGGCGATCGAAGGCAATGACGTCGAGGGTGCCCGCGCGGCCATGCGCAAACACCTTTCCGATAGCCGTGACCGGCTGATCGCGAGGTCGCGGAACACGCCATGATCGATGGCGAGAACATGTCGAGCCTGGCCGTGAGGCTTCGCGACAACCTGTCCTTTACATGGAACTTCGATCCGGTTGAGGACAATTTTGCGGCCTGGAGAGAACGCACGCGCGACCGGGTTCGGGCGGCGCTCGGGGTCGAAAGCATAACGCCCGCGGACGCTTGCGTGGTGAGTGAATGGAGTGGGGACGGCTGCATAGGCCAGGAATTGCAGCTTCACTTCTCCAACGGCGAAATCACCGGCGCCTACCTGCTTCGGCCGGACACCGACGCTCCGACCCCGGCGGCGATTCTGCTGCACGATCACGGCTCGTTCTTTTCGATCGGCAAGGAGAAACTGATCCGCCGGCCTGGCGAAGCCGCGGAGATCGCAGCCGATATCGACCACTGGACGGCAAGGCTTTACGGCGGCCGACACGTCGGCAACGAACTGGCCCGGCGCGGTTATACGGTGCTTTGCGCCGATACGCTCGGCTGGGGAAGCCGGAAAGGCAACGGTTACGAGGCGCAGCAGGCGCTGGCGGCCAATCTCATGCAGTTCGGAGTTTCCTACGCTTCGGTGATCCTGCGGGAAGACCTGGAGGCGCTTGCCCTCTTGTGCCGCATGCCCGGTATCGATGCCCGCCGCGTCGCGAGTTTCGGTTATTCGATGGGCGGTTCTCGCGCCTGGCAACTCGCAGCACTTTCGGATGACGTTAAAGCCTGTGTCGCCGGCGGCTGGATGGGGACGCTCCAGGGCCTCATGCAGCCGGGCAACAACCAGCTTCGCGGACAGTCGGCCTTCACGATGCTGCATCCGCAGATCGCCGGTAAGCTGGACTATCCGCATTTCGCGGGGCTCGCCGCGCCGAAGCCTGCGCTGATCTTCAGCGGCGCCGACGACCGACATTTCCCGGAGGCGACGGCTTTGGCGGCGCATGAGCAGATGCACGCGATCTGGGCGGGCGCGGATGCGGAACCTTGCCTCGAAACGCGACTTTGGCCCGGCGCGGCTCATGCATTCCCGGTTGATCAGCAGGACCATGCGATGGACTGGCTCGATCGGGCGATGTGAGGTAAGGCAAGTTCTTCGCGAAATGCGGGCTTGGATGGTCGAGGCCTGCTTTCCTCCACCGCCTTCCTGAATGGCCGCGAATATGCCGCGAGGCACCCCCTCTGTCCTGCCGGACATCTCCCCTTGAAGTCAGGACATGCCGGGGATGGGATGCGAGGCGGCGCGGCATTCCTAACCCTCCCCTTGTGGGGAGGGTGGCCGGCAGGCGGGAGGGGTTTATTCCGAGCGAAGTCCCTCCCCAACCCCTCCCCACAAGGGGAGGGGCTCCACGCGCCGCCATACGTCCCCATACGCGATAGCCCTCGCTTCAATGGAGAGATGCCCGGCAGCACAGTGGTGGCATAACAAGGCAAGCATCCGATCCCTTCCCGGCCTTTGCCCCGTGGACAATTCATCGCCGCCTTCCAGCATCTCCAATAACTTAACCGCTTCGTCATCCCCGGCCTCCAGCTTTCCGCCTACAATCCCCGTGCTTCCGTCGCCGGAGTGTTTCGCGAGACGTTCGCGGGCAAGCGGGGCCGGCGCTTCCACCCAAACCGTAACGTGCGGGGATGGTGGAAGAGGTGAAAGCCATGGAGTGCTCGTCGAAAGCCGAACATTCCTATCAAGCCTCCCCTGGCCGCCGGGCCGGGTTCGGTTGAGCCGTGCAAGTGGCAAGGTTTCCCGAAAGGAGACCGCGAACGAAGCCATGCAGTGGGGCGAGGTGATCACCTGTAGGGGCCGGAAGCCCCGAAAAGACGCCGAAGGCCACGCGAATGCGGAGCCACCTACTTAAATCTATTGAGGTTCCGCATTCGTGTGGGCTCTCCGATCTTTGAAAACCACGGCAGGAGACTGCGCGGGGCTCCGGAGTGTTGGCGAAGAGTTGAACGCATTTGTGGAGGACTTCCATCTTCCGTGGTCAGATTCTCGGGACGAGCCCGAGCCCGACGGAAGAGAGGGTGTCGTGACCTGCTTCGAGCCGACAGTCACCGCGAGCGGAGGTTGCTGTTTTCGCCAGGGCTTCCAACCCACTCGTCATCCTCGGCCTCGTGCCGAGGATCTAACCATAGGCAAGAAATCTGCGCCGATCGTAAAGCAAGAAGCCCGGCTCCAAAATGGGACCGGGCTTCTCTTTCCTGCTTGGGAGGCAGAATAAACGGTTCAGGCGACCAGATTGGCGTTGATGAAGTCGAAGTTGATGTCTTCGCCCATGCCGGGCTTGTCGGAAATATGAACGAAACCGTCTTCATCCATCGGATCGACGAGGGCGTTCAGGTATTCGAAGCCGTCGTCGTATTCGAGGAACGGATGCAGCAAGCCGCGTTCGTACCATTTGGCATTCTTGGTGCAGGCGGCAATGATCAGGTTCGGAGCGCCGTTGCCGTGGATTTCGCAGTTCATGCCGAAGGATTCGGCGAGATGCATGGTCTTCATCGCCGGGCTGATGCCGCCGACGTCATGAACGCCCGTGCGCAGGATGTCGCAGGCCTTGCTGGTGATCCATTCCGCGCGGCTGAAATGCTTGCCGCCGGCACTTTCCGGGCCGAGGACCGGAATGTCGAGATTTTCCGCAAGCCAGGCGTAGGAGGCCGAACTCTGTTCGTCCATCGGCTCCTCGATCCAGTCGAAGCCGAGCTTTTCGAGGCCCTTGCCGAGTTCCAGAGCTTCCGTGCGGGTATACCAGTGGAAGGCGTCGATCATCAGGTGGATATCGGGGCCAACCGCCTCGCGCACCGCGGCGCAGGCCTTCAGGTCCATCTTGACGTCGGGCGCCCACGAGACCGGCGGCATCCAGGTGTGCAGCTTGATGCCCTTGTAGCCGCGCTTGACGAGCTTTTCGCCGAAGCGGCCGTAATCCTCGGGCGTTGCGAGGCCGTTCTCCAGGCTCGTCGCCGCACATGATCGAGCCATAGGCCGGGATCTTTTCGCGGTAGGTGCCAATCAGCTTGTGGACCGGCATGTTCAATTTGCGGCCGGCAAGGTCCCACAGAGCGCAATCGACGATCGCCAACGTGCGGTCGGTCAACTGCATCGCGCTGCCGCGCTGCCAGTGGGCGAGGTCCTGCCACAGCCTTTCGCGGGCGAACGGATCTTCGCCGATCAGCACCTTCTTGACGAACTTGTCGATCACGTGCGGGCGGATGACTTCCGGCGGGGCGAAGCAGTAACCTTCGGCACCATCGTCATCGACGATGGTGAGCAGCGCCAGATTGACCTTGTGCGGCGGGCCCGGATGGGCATGGCCGGCGGTATCCTGATGGCGGCGCGTCGTATGGGAGAATACCCGCACATTGACGTCTACGATCTTCACGAAATTCCTCCTGTCAGAAGCGGAGGGACGAGCCCCCGCCATTTCATTTCGGGACCTGGCCGGGGCCGGATCGGAGCCGCCCGGTCGGCGGCAGTAATCTGTCGTTCGCGCATCGTCCGGATCGCCGGCCGAGGTGGATGCTGCCGTGATGGAGCGGTCTTCCTCGTGGGCGGATCGATGGCGAAAAACATCGGTCCGCGATGTCGTAATACCTCATAGGTCATGTCATACTATAGGTCTAGTCGCTGGCGTCAATTAATTTCTTCCCCGGCGCTTGACAACAGACCCCGGTTTTACCCCTCTAAGTGGCTGAAATGCCAAAGCGACGGGAACGGGTGTCCTTTGAAGAGAGAAGATAACATGACCGGAGAGACTCCTCGCGAAAAGGCCGCAATCTGGTCGAGACGGTTGGCCGGCGCATGCGGGACGCGATCGAAAAGGGCGAGCTGAAACCTGGCGATAAACTGCCGACGGAGAGCGGGTTGACGCAGCAATACGAGGTCAGTCGCACGGTTATCCGTGAGGCGATCGCTTCGCTGCGCGCAGACGGTCTCGTCGAGGTCCGCCATGGGGTCGGCGTTTTCGTTCTGGCGCCTCAAGGCGGGCTGCAGGGCGGCTTTCGCAGCGTCGATGCCAGCCGCGTCTCCTCCATCATCGAGATGCTGGAAGTCCGTGCCGCTATCGAGATCGAGGCCGCGGGCCTTGCCGCCGTCCGCTCGTCGCCTGCGCAGCAGGAGCTGATCTTCGAATGCCTCGAAACGATCAAGCGCCAGATCGCTGCCGGTGCCGCCACGATCGAAAGCGATCGGGCTTTCCACCTCGCCATCGCGGATTCGACCAATAATCCGCGTTTCCGGGAACTCCTGGAAGCGATCGGCAAACAGATGATTCCGCGGTCACTGCTGCAGGAGGGCGAGATCGACATTTCGCCGGCGGAGTACCTGACCCAGATCCAGAACGAACACGGCAATATCGCCCGCGCGATCACGGATGGCGATGATTCGGCGGCTCGCGACGCCATGCGCATGCACCTCAAAGGCAGCCAGCAGCGCTACCGGTCGCTGATACGGCGCCCCTGATGCCTGTCAGAAAGATAATATAAGTATTGACAGTCATAATATGACTCGGTAGCCTTCCGGAAATCAACCAGGAAGGGACAGCCATGTCTATGGATCCAATTGAACTGAAGCAGGCGCTCGGCGCCGGGCTCTTGTCGTTCCCCGTCACGCCGTTCGGCAAGGATGGCCTCTTCAACCGCAAGGCCTATGAGCAGCATGTCGGCTGGCTGGCCGGGTTCGATGCTTCGGTGCTCTTTGCCGCCGGCGGCACGGGTGAGTTCTTCTCGCTGGAGCCCTCAGAAATTCCGGACATCATCGTCGCCGCCAAGGCTTCGGCCGGCAGCACGCCGATCGTCGCCGGCTGCGGTTACGGCACGCGTATCGCGGTCTCGATCGCCAAGTCTGCCGAAAAGGCCGGTGCCGACGGCATCCTCCTGCTGCCGCATTACCTGATGGATGCCAGCCAGGAGGGCCTCTACCAGCACATCAAGACCGTCTGCCAGTCGGTCGGCATCGGCGTGATGGTCTATAATCGCGACAATTCGATCCTGACGGCGGAAACGCTGGCCCGCCTTTGCGAAGCCTGCCCCAATCTGGTCGGCTTCAAGGACGGTTCCGGCGATATCGGCCTGGTGCGCAAGATCACCGCGGTGATGGGCGATCGCCTGACTTATCTCGGCGGCATGCCGACGGCCGAGCTTTTCGCGGATGCCTATCTCGGCGCCGGCGTCACCACCTATTCGTCAGCTGTCTTCAACTTCGTTCCGGCGCTGGCCCAGACGTTCTACAAGGCGCTCCGGGCGGGCGATACGGCCGCCACCAACCGGATCCTGATCGATTTCTTCTATCCGTTCATGGAGATCCGCAACCGCCAGAAGGGTTACGCGGTTTCCGCCATCAAGGCCGGCGTGCGGTTGATGGGCTTCGATGCAGGTCCGGTTCGCGCCCCGCTGACCGATCTGACCGCCGAAGAAGTCAAGATGATGGGGGCTCTCTGCGAACCCTATCGCAATAACGCTCTCGGGACGCAGGCGGCTGAATAAGCCACCTTCCTCCACACCTCCCCCGCGAGCATCAGCCGGCAGGTCCACCCTGCCGGCTTTTTTCGTTTCCGTGGCCCGAGCGTTTGCGGCACATAAAAAACGCCCGCAACCGAAGTTGCGAGCGCCGTCCTGGGAGGGACTTGTCGGTTGATGATCAGCGTTGCTTGGAAACGGTGCGCAGGCGGACCGTCCAGCCGTAGTGGTTCACATAGCCCTTCACGTCGGCGCGATAGACGACGCTATCGACAACCGCCGAGATCGGCTGCAGCGCAGGAACGAGTTCCTCGTATCGCTTCTGAATGTCTTCATAGGCGGTCTTCTGCTTCGCCTGGTCACGCTCCACCAGTGCCTTGGCGGACATGTCGTTCAGCTGCTGGTCGAAGAAGGACGTGCGCCAGCCAATAATGCCGCTGAGCTTGGCGTCGTCGGCGTTGTTCGGGTTGATGACGAGGGCGCGCAGGTTGGAATGCGGATGCGGTTCCTGACCGCCGCCGCCGCGACCGACGAGCATTTCGAACTTGCGCTCGCGCATCGGGCCATAGATCTGGTCGCCGGCGCCCTGGACGATCTCGGCCTTGATGCCGGCCTGGGCCAGCGTTGCCTGGATCGCGGTGGCGGTGTCCGTGAAGGGCGGCTCGTTGAGCGTCAGGAGCCGGACCGGGAAGCCATCGGGGTAACCCGCCTTGGCCAGCAGTTCCTTGGCCTTGGCGACGTCGATCTTGTAATCAGGATCCGGCAGGCTGCCGACGACGCCTTCGGCGACCGGGCGAAGACGCTTGGTGCCGTAGTTCGGCATGATCGTCTTGTTGATGCCGTCATAGTCGATCAGGTGGCGGATCGCGAGCCGTACGTCGGGGTTCTTGAAGCGCTCGTCCTTCATGCTCACGGCCAGGAAGTAGAAGCCCGAGCTCGGGGTGCTCTGCACCTCGACGTCCTTGTTCTTGCCGAGCGCGACGATATCGGGAACCGAAAGGCCGATCGCCACGTCCACGTCGCCCTTTTCCAGCATCAGCCGCTTGGTCTGGGATTCCGGCATGTGCCGGAAGATGACCCGCTTCATCCTGGGCTTTTCGCCCCAGTAATCGTCGAAGCGCGTCAGGATGAGCATTTCGTTGGAGGCCCAGCGTGTCAGGCTGAAGGCGCCGGAGCCGGCGACATTGATCTTCAGCCAGGCCGCGCCCTTGTCGCCGTTTGTCTCGTGGCTCATCACGGTCTTCATATCGACGACCGCGCTGGCATCCGGCTTGCCGAAAATGTCGAGCGTGAGCTGCGGATCGGTCGGCTGAGCCGGCTTGAGGATGATCTTGTTGCCGTCGGCCGTCAGCAGCTGGTCGATATTGTTGGCCTTGTAGCCGAAGGACGACCAGACGCCCGCGCCGACAAGGCCGAGGCTGATATTGCGCTTGATCGACCAGACGACATCTTCGGCCCTGATCGGGTTGCCGGACGTGAACTTCGCGCCGTCCCTCAACGTGAAGGTGATCGAGCCATCCTCGGCGACCGTCCAGGCGCTGGCGAGACCGGGATTGACGGTCTTCTTGTCGGCAGCAAGCTCCACAAGCGTGTCATAGAGATTGGCAATGACGCCTGTCGCCTCGCGGCCTGAAATCGCCGCCGGATCGAGGGTCAGGATATTGTTCATGCTCAGCCCGACGATCAGCTGGTCGGCGGGGGTATCGGCGAATGCGCCGATCGGCGCAGACAGGGTCATAGCCGTGGCGAACGCCACATGCCTCATCCATTTCATTTGGGGTTCCTCCATTCGAGGCCCTCATATGAGAGTATGACGTCACATGAGATGCCACCTTGTATGAAGACTGAAAAGATAATCTCCGTCAACCGATATGGCTATGACAGCGCGTATTTGCGCTACCATCACAGGTTTCCTGATAATAATTTCCGCAACATCTCATTGCGTATGGCTGATGTCATATTATGAGTTGACGAGCGTTTGGAGCGCCTTCTAGATTGGGGCGGCAAGTCGAGGAGGACATTGGGATGAAGCGGCTTCTGATCACCGGAGCGGCCGGCAACATGGGCAGGGCCATGCGCCAGCGGCTCGGGCACCTGGCGGAGGTCATCCGCGTTTCCGATATCGTGCCCCTGGACGATGTCGCGGCCAACGAAGAACCGTTTGCCTGCGATCTGGCGGACCCGGATGCGGTCCAGCGCATGGTGGAGGGATGTGACGGGATTTTGCATTTTGGCGGCATTCCTTCCGAGAACACTTTTGCCAGCATTCTCGACGGCAATATCCGCGGCCTGTACAATCTCTACGAAGCGGCGCGAAAGCACGGAAAGCCGCGCATCCTGTTTGCCAGCAGCAACCATACGGTCGGCTTTTATCGTCAGGACGAGTTCATCGGCGTCGATCAACCCGCCAAGCCGGACGGCCTTTATGGCGTCTCGAAATGTTTCGGCGAAGCCCTGGCGCAGATGTATTTCCACAAATTCGGCCAGGAAACGGCGATCGTGCGGATCGGAGCCTGCTGGCCCAGGCCGACGACGGTTCGGATGCTGTCGATCTGGCTGAGTTTCGAGGACATGGCGTCGCTTGCGGAGAGGGTCTTCAAGGTGCCGTATCTCGGTTGCCCGACGATCTGGGGCGTATCGGACAATCAGCCGAAATGGTGGGACAATTCCGCTTCCGCCTATCTGGGCTGGGTCCCGAAGGACAGTGCCGAGATCTACCGCGCGGAGTTGCAGCTGAACCCCGGCATTCCGGACAAGAATTCGTCGCAGGCCAAATGGCAGGGCGGCGGCTTCGTCGATGATCCCATCTATACCGAACGTCCCCGTTCCCTGAACCGGTAACGATCCCATGAAAATCACCGATCTCACTACTACCGCCGTCAGCCTGCCGCTTGCCGAACCGCTCGGCAATGCCACGGCGATCATTCATCAATTCTCCTGCATCGTGATCGATCTCGTTACCGACGAGGGATTGCGGGGCGAAAACCTGATCTTCACCATCCGGCCGGAACAGCTGAAGCTTCTCGACGCGATGGTGCATGTGCTGCGGGATGCGGTGATCGGGCGCGACCCGGACGATACGGGGGCCTTCTGGGCCGATGCCTGGCGGCGTATCAACTTCATCGGCTTCGCCGGTGTCTCGATCATGGGCATTTCGGCGATCGATGGCGCCATGTGGGATCTGAGAGCCAAGCGCGCAGGGCTGTCGATCTCGCGGATGCTGGGGCGCAGCCGGGAAACCATCCCGGCCTATGCGAGCGGCGGCCTGTGGCTCACCCAGGACATCCCGTCGCTCGTCCGGCAGGCGGAGGGTTTTGTCGCGGCCGGCTTCAAGGCGATGAAACTGCGGCTTGCGGGGCGGATCGATATCGACCTGCCGCGCGCGAGGGCTGTCCGGGCCGCGATAGGCAGCGATATCGGTTTGATGATCGATGCCAACCAGGTGCTCGACGCCGATGCCGCAATCAAGCTCGGCGATGCATTGGCGCCGCTGGATATCGCCTGGTTCGAGGAGCCGGTACCGGCCCATGCACTGGAGGATTCGGCCAGGGTGGCAAAGGCCCTGCGCATGCCGATCGCCTCCGGTGAGAACGAATATACCCGATACGGCTTCCGGCGGATGATCGAAACGGGTGCCGCCTCCATTCTCATGCCCGATCTTCAGCGGGTTGGCGGCGTGACCGAATTCGCCCGCGTCGGCGCGCTGGCGGCAAGTTTCGACCTGCCGATCTCATCGCATCTTTTCCCTGAAATGAGCCTGCAACTGCTGGCGCATGTTCCGACGGCCCATTCACTGGAATATGTGGAATGGTTCGCGCCGCTCTATCAGGAGAAGATAAAGCTGATCGACGGGACGGCCCGGATTCCGGATGCGCCCGGCTGGGGAATGTCCTTGGACCGGGACGCCATCCGCCGCCACGCTCTTTAGGTTGAAGAATACGAGGGGCTGGCTAGGTGTGAGACTGCGTGGCTGGCCGCCCACCGGACGATTTGCCCTGCGTTCTTGCGAAAGCGCAAGTAAAAGCCCATGCCCTGTTTGTTTCACGTCAAAGAGTAGATGTCGGCGTGGACATAAATTCTGTTTCCAGAGGACGGCGATTTACTCCGCCCCTTGTTCCGAAGGACAGAAACCATGACCGACAAGATTCAGATGACCAGACGCTCGATCCTCGCGGGGGCAGCCTTCGTTGGCGCTATCGCACCGGTCGTGCAGGCTTCTTTCGCCCATGCGGACGAAGCGCCCCCGGCGAAGATGAAGCCGGCGGACCTTTCGAGCCTCCGTCGCGAGAAGATCGAGCTCGTCAAGCCGCCTTTCGTCCATGCTCATGCGCAGAAAGCCGACGGCCCGCCTAAAGTGGTCGAGTTCACGCTGACCATCCACGAAAAGAAGCTCGTCCTCGACAAGGAAGGGACGGAGGTCAACGCGATGACCTTCAACGGGTCGGTTCCAGGCCCGCTCATGGTCGTCCATCAGAACGACTATGTCGAGCTGACCCTCATCAATCCCGACACCAACGAACTCCAGCACAATATCGACTTCCACTCGGCGACCGGGGCGCTCGGTGGCGGGGCGCTGACGGTGGTGAACCCCGGGAGAAAACCGTTCTGAGGTTCAAGGCAACCAAGGCCGGCGTCTTTGTCTATCACTGCGCACCTCCCGGAATGGTGCCGTGGCACGTCACCTCGGGCATGAACGGTGCCATCATGGTGCTGCCGCGCGATGGCCTCAAGGACGGCAACGGGAAACCGCTCACCTATGACAAGATCTACTATGTGGGCGAACAGGATTTCTACGTGCCGCGCGACGAGAACGGCAAGTTCAAGAAATACGCCAGCGCCGGCGAAGGCTATGAGGATACGCTCGCGGTCATGCGGACGCTGACCCCGTCGCATATCGTCTTCAACGGGGCCGTCGGTGCCTTGACGGGCCAGAACGCGATGACTGCCGCCGTGGGCGAGAAGGTGCTGATCGTCCATTCGCAGGCAAACCGCGACACGCGGCCTCACCTCATCGGCGGCCACGGCGACTACGTCTGGGCCACCGGCAAGTTTGCCAATCCTCCGGAACTCGACCAGGAAACCTGGTTCATCCCGGGCGGTGCAGCAGGCGCTGCGTTCTACACCTTCCAGCAGCCCGGCATATACGCCTACGTCAATCACAACCTGATCGAGGCCTTCGAACTGGGTGCGGCGGCGCATTTCAAGGTCACCGGCGAATGGAACGACGACTTGATGACGTCGGTCGTCGCGCCGAGCGGCAGCTGATCGGAAACGGCCGGGAGCATGGCATGACCATGTTCCCGGCCGGCCTTCGACACTCAATTATCTTGCGTCAGATTTCGCCTTGGGAGGCGAACATGCCATGGACACACGACAGGGCAAAACTCTCGCTCCTCCATACCGGGCTTCCGATCACGCTGATCGCCGTCTTGGCGGCGGGTATCTTCCATCAGGTAGGTTTCATGAAGCCGATGCCCCCAGAGGGCGCGGTCTATGAGCCGGTGACGGTCGTCGTTCCTCCCCGCACCTACAGCTACAGGAGCGACGGAGAATTCCTGAAGGGCACGGCCCCGATCGATGCGCCGATGAAGACGGTGGTCGCAGGGCCGAGCCTGACGATCATGAAAAATCACGTCACCGCTTCGGAATACCGGGTGTGCGTAACGGCGGGCGCCTGCAGGTCTTCGGAGGCGGCCTCGTCGAAGGCGGACGTTCCGGCCACGGGCGTGAATTTCGACGATGCCACGGCCTATGCCCGCTGGCTCTCCGAGG
Organism: Neorhizobium sp. EC2-8; assembly: GCA_045291535.1. Taxonomy (GTDB): domain Bacteria; phylum Pseudomonadota; class Alphaproteobacteria; order Rhizobiales; family Rhizobiaceae; genus Neorhizobium. The sequence goes on from CP147996.1 coordinate 3,847,930, forward strand.
TGACCGGCGAATACTGGGCCCTGCCCACCGATGAGCAACTGGCTCAGGCCGCGGGCAGGAGGTTCCCGGACGATGCGCTCGGCCTCGATCCGGACAGCAAGAACCCGGCCCTGCGCTGGCTCGCCGACTACGAGCGCGAAGCGCGCGAGCGGGCGGTCGGCAATCCCGTGCCCCGGCCCACGGGAAGTTTTGGCGAAAACGAATATGGCCTGGCCGATTTCGGCGGCAACATCTGGGAATGGACGGCCACCTGTCATCGCCGGGTCCATCTCTATGTGAACGGTTCCGTTCGAGCCTCCGAGGAGATCTGCGGCGTCTACGTGACCGTCGGCACGCATCGATCGCCAATGAGTTCCTTCATCCGCGATCCGAAAGGCGGCGGCTGCGCAGTCGGGACGCCGCCGGACAATCTGGGCTTCCGCCTGGTCAAATCCACCCGCTGGTATGCGCCAGTCCTAAAGACGCTTCGCCAGGCGGGCTGGGCAACGTGACTATCACTGCGCCCTTTTTGGCTCGCGCCGACGCAAAGGCGAGCCGCGATAAACTCAAAACCGTTTGTCGTACGTCAAAGAGCACCGGCGATTTTGCCTTAGTGTGAATTTCAACGAAGCCGAGGGCTTCCAGACAAGGAGTTAAGAAAATGAAGAAGATTTTGGCATCCCTGGTCGGTGCGGCGATCGTCACGGCTGTCTGCGCCACGGTGGCGTCGGCTGCCGATTTCGAAGTGCATATGCTCAACAAGGGCAAGGACGGCGCGATGGTATTCGAGCCGAGCTCCTCAAGATCGCCAAGGGCGACACCGTCACCTTCATCCCGACAGACAAGTCTCACAACGCCGAAACCATCGACGGGCTGATCCCGGATGGCGCAAAGCCGTTCAAGGGCCAGATGAACGAGAGCGTCAAGGTCACGTTCGACGTCGAAGGAGCCTATGCCGTGAAATGCTCGCCGCATGTCGGCATGGGCATGATCGGTCTGGTCGTTGTCGGCAACACTCCTGCCAATCTCGAGGCCATCAAGACCGCGAAACTGCCCAAGAAGGCTCGCGAACGCCTTGATGCGGATATCGCTGCTTCCGGCGTTTAAGCCGGGAGCGTTCGGCGGCGGCCGTTCCCTCTCCCCTGGCCGTCGCCGCGCTCTTTCTTCCGGTCCTATCTTGGGCGAAATCCAACGCAGTCGATCAGCGCATCAGGCCTGCCATGCGAAGTGCATTCTCGATGATCTGCTGGATGCCTTCAGGCTCTTTTGCTTCTTGGGAGGGAGCGGATGCCCGCTTGGGTCGATCGCTCTCCGCCTGCAGCGGCTCCACGCCTTCGCGAAGCAGGCCCCAGCTTTTTGCCGAATGAAGTGTGGAAGATATGCCCACATCCAGCAGATAGGGGCGGCGTTCTCGTAGCCGAGCGCAGGGTCTATCGGTGTTCCGTGACCCATTCCGGCAATGCTGTAATATTCGATGACTTGCCTGCCGCGGGCATCCTTCCAGACGGTTTTCGACTGGCCATCGACCTTCTCCTCCAGGTCAGGCCGTGAGCCGACGTCGTGAACGTCCCGCCATTGGTCGATGATCGCCTGCGCATTTGCCGCTGCGACGGTGTTGTCCTGGGTACCCTGCCACACCGAGATGATCGGCCAGGATCCTTGATGGGTGGACGCGGCTCTCAACCGCGACTGAAGCGCCGAAGGCTCCGGCAGCCCGTGTCCGCGCATCCGGTCGAATGCTTCGGGAACCGTCGCGGCGACGCCATAGGGCAGGCCGGCGATGATCGCGCCGCCGGCGAAAACTTCGGGATAGGCGGCCAGCATGGCATTGGCCATCGCGCCGCCGGCGGACAGCCCGCTCACATAGATACGCGAAGGATCGATCCCGTGCCGGGAGACGACGGCTTCGATCATCTGGCGGATCGAGTGCGCTTCGCCCTGGCCGCGGCGCGTGTCGCCCGGAAGGAACCAGTTGAAGCAGAGATTGCCGTTATTGGCCCGGACCTGTTCTGGCAGCAGGACCACGAAGCCGTGGCGCTCGGCGAGTTTTGACCATCCGGCGCCGTGATCATAACCGGACGCGGTCTGCGTACATCCGTGAAGAACCACGACGAGGCCGGCGTTTTTGGGAAGCAGGGAGGGGACGTAGACCTTCGCTGCCAGCGCTCCGGGATTGGATCCGAAACCTTCGAGCGCCTCCAGATGGCTGGGGGCTTCGGTCTGTTCGCGACCCAGTGATTTCAAGCGCGCAAGCCGCTCCAGCGTGTCCGACAACGATCTCATAATGTCTCCTGGCAATCATTGCCGGGATGGCAGTGATCAACGTCAACGTTCCCTATATGGGTAACGTTGCTGCACCGCACAATTATTTTTTGGCGGAATGCGTTTCATCACGAGGCAACAGCAGCCGGGAGGTTCGCCGCATGCGAGGTCTTGCGCCCGCTCTCGATCAGCGCCCTGGTGTATTCGTGCCGGGGCGACAGGAAGACATCTTCCGTTTTGCCCTGTTCGACGATGACGCCGCGTTTCATCACGATGGTCCGGTCGCAGATCTGGCGGATGACGGCGAGGTTGTGCGAGATGAAGACATAGGTGAGGTCGAGTTCGGCGCGCAGTTCCTGCAGGAAGTCGAGCACCTGCGCCTGCACCGAGATATCGAGCGCCGAGGTCGGCTCGTCGAGGATCAGCAGGCGCGGATTAAGCGCGATGGCGCGGGCGATGCAGATGCGCTGCTTCTGGCCGCCGGACAGCTCGTGGGGATAGCGGTACTTGAACGTTTTCGGCAGCTGGACGATGTCGAGCAGCGCCTCGACGCGCGCCTCGATATCGCGGCGGCTCATATTCGTCTGGATACGCAGGGGCTCGCCGATGGCATCGCCGATCGTGTGGCGGCCGTTGAGCGCCGAATGCGGGTTCTGGAAGACGAACTGCATGTGCCGGCGCATCAACCGCAGGGGTTCGCCGGTCAGGCCGGAAATGTTTTTGCCGTCGAAGATGATGTCTCCGGAGGTCGGCTCGATCAGGCGCAGCAGCATGCGCGCCAGCGTCGACTTGCCGGACCCGGATTCGCCGACCACGCCGAAGATCTCGCCGGTCGCGACCGAGAGGTTGATGCCGTCCACGGCCGTCACCTCTATGCCGGACTGGCTGCGGTAGACTTTTTGAGATCGATCGCTTCCAGAAGCACGCTCGCTTTGGCGGGTTTGCCGACTGCCGGTTCGGCGGCGGCCTTTACCGCTGCTGTATCGATATCCGGCACGGCGGCGAGCAGACGTTTGGTGTATTCGTGTTTCGGGGCGCTCAGGATATCCGCCGTCAGGCCCTGTTCGACGATCTCGCCCTTGTACATGACCGCGCAGCGCTTCGCGATCGTGGCGATGGCGCCGATATCGTGGCTGATCATGATGACGGTGAGGTTGAGCTTCTCGACCAGCGAATTGATGAGGTCGAGCACCTGCGCCTGGACCGTCACGTCGAGCGCCGTCGTCGGCTCGTCGGCGATCAGCAGGTCAGGCTTGCCGGACAGTGCCATGGCGATCAGCACCCGCTGGCGCATACCGCCGGAAAGCTGGTGCGGATACTGGCCGAACAGCATGGCCGGGTTGGGCAGGCCGACCTGGTCGAGCAGGTCTTCGGTGCGGGCGCGGCGGGCGGCCTTTGTGGAAACGCCGTGGCCGGCTGCCTTTTCATGGGCAGCGATGACGTCGGAAATCTGCCGCCCGATGGTGAAGAGCGGGTTGAGGTAAGTCATCGGGTCCTGGAAGATCATCGAGATGCGGATGCCGCGGATCTTGGTCCAGTCCTTTTCGGGGAGTGCGGTAATGTCCTGGCCGTCGAAGGCGATCTTGCCTTCGACCACTTTCGACGCCTTCGGCCCGATGCCGAGCACCGAGCGCACCAGCACCGTCTTGCCGGAGCCGCTTTCGCCGACGATGCCGAGCGTATCGCCGCGATTGACGGTCAGGTTGATGTCTTTGAGCACATGCACCGGACCGTCGAATGTGCCGATGTCGAGCCGGTAGTGCTGGATGTCGAGAAGAGGTCCGGTCATCGGTCGCGGCTCCGGGGATCGAGAATGTCGCGCAGGCCGTCGCCCAGCAGGTTGAAGCCGAGTACGGTCAGGAAGATCGCGGCGCCCGGAAACAGCGAATACCACCACCAGTCCGGCATGTAGGTACGGGCGACCGAGATCATCGCCCCCATTCGGGTGCCGGCGGCTGGGCGCCGAGGCCGATGAAGCCGAGGCTGGCGGCCGACAGGATCGCCATGCCCATGTCCATGCTCATCTTGACGATGATCGGCGACATGCAGTTCGGCAGGATATGATGCCAGAGGATCCAGGGCGTCTTGGCGCCGATCGAGCGGGCCGATTCGACGAACAGCTCTTCCTTGACCGAAAGCGTCTTCGCCTCCACCAGCCTCACATAGCCCGGCCACCAGACGAGCGACAGAGCCAGCACGCAATTGGTGATGCCGGGGCCAAGGGCGGCAACGATCGCCAGCGCGAGCGCGAGCCCGGGCACGGCGAGGAAAAGTTCGGTGATGCGCATGATGACGGCACGCACCCAGCCGCCGCGATAACCGGCAATGATGCCGAGCGGCACGCCGATCACGGCGCCGACGCCGGTGATGATCAGGCCGATCCAGAGTGACGTGCGGGCGCCGATGATGACGCGCGAAAGGATGTCGCTGCCCATCTCGTCGGTGCCGAACCAGTGACCGGCGCTTGGCCCCATCAGCTTGTTGGCCATGTTGAAGGCGCCGACGGTGTCTTCCGGATAGGGCGCAAGCCATGGGCCAAGTGCTGCGAGCAACAGGAAGAGCACGACCAGGCCGAGGCCGAGCATGGAGGAGAAGCTCTTGCCGAACATGTGGGCATAGAGCCGCCACTGGCGAATCTTGCTTTCATGCCGTTCGCGGAAGGTGAGGGCGCGGGAAAGTTCCACGGGCGTCGTCATCAGGCGCTCCTGAGGCGGGGATCGATCCACGCATAGGCGAGATCGACAAGGGTGTTGGCGACGATGAAGAAGAAGCCGATCACCAGCGTGACGCCGATGACGGGCTTGAAATCCGATGAAAGCGCCGAGGAGACGGCATATAGCCCGATGCCCGGCCAGTCGAAGACGGTTTCGACGAGAACAGTGGAGCCAAGCATCCAGCCGAAACGCAGGCCGATCATCGCAAGCGTCGGCAGCAGCGCGTTCTTCAGCGCATAGACGGCGACGATGCGGAACGAGGCGATGCCGTGGGCGCGGGCCGCGACGATGTAATCTGACTGCAGCACTTCGATCATCTCGGCGCGGTTGACGCGCAGGATCGAAGCGAGGCAGGGAAGGAAAGCACGATCGCCGGAAGGATGAGGTGCCGCAGCGCCGTCCAGAACGTATCGAGGCGGCCGGCGAGCAGGCTGTCGAAGAGGAGCAGGCCGGTTACGGTTTGCGGCGGGCGGGTGACCAGCGGCAGACGGCCGGAGACCGGCAACCAGCCGAGATCGACCGCAAACGTCAGCTGCAGGATGATGCCAAACCAGAAGGCCGGAAGTGCTACGCCCGAGATCGAGAAGATGCGGGTGACATGGTCGATCGGGCCGTCCTTGTAGACGGCCGAGAGCATGCCGAGCGGCACGCCGACGACGATGCCGAGCGCCATGGCGACGAAAACCAGTTCCAGCGTTGCCGGTGCATAACGCAGCACTTCTTCCAGCACCGGCCTGGTGGTGACGATCGACTGGCCGAGATCGCCGGTGACGAGGTCGCCCATATAGACGACGAACTGCTGCGGCAGCGACTTGTCTAGGCCGTATTCGGTGCGGATGGTCGTCACCATGTCCTCGGTCGCGTTGGGACCGGCGACCAGGCGCGCCGGATCGCCCGGCGCGACATTGGTGATGACGAAGGTGAGCGCCGCAATGCCGATCATGGTTCCGACCAGCGTCAGCAGTTTACGGAAGGCGAATGTCAACATCGTCTTCTCCGGTGGTTATACTAAAAACTGCGCATGGCCCGACCGGTTGGGATGGTCCGGGCCATGCGCGCCATTCTGGCTGCAAGGTGGGAGGACAGCCAGTGGTTATTCGGCCTTTACCCACATCGGATAGAGATCGACCTCACCGGTGAAGCGGACCGGGCTGAACTGGAAGCCCTGCAGATAATCGCGATGTGCCCAGCGGCGGTTCTGCAGCATGCCGAAGACTTCCGGCTGGTCGGCGACGATCTGCTTCTGGATATCGGCATAAAGCTTGGCGCGGTCGTCCCAGTTGGTTGCGGCGCGGGCCTGGTCGATCATCTCCGAAACCTTCGGATTGTCGTAGAACATCATCGCGTAATACTGGCCCCAGCTCGCCTTGTGATACTGGTAGGCGACGGCGTCCGGGTCGGTCGAGACCGGGGTGGTGAACACCGAGGTCATGGCCGGCGAGGTCTCGACCTTGGAACCGGCGGCGACCATGTTCGGCCACTGTTCCGGCTTGACCTCGACGGTGATGCCGAGTTCCTTCAGGTTGTCGAGCAGCACGAGGCCGATGCGGCGGGCTTCTTCGAGGCCTGCGACATGGACGTAAGGGAGCGTGATGCCGCCGTTCGGATAGGCCGATTTCGCCAGATATTCCTTGGCTTTGGCAAGATCCTTGCGCGGGATGCCCGGAACCGGGACGAAGCCCTTCATGGCGTCCGGCAACGGGCTCGTTTCAAGCGAGGCGGCGCCGTTGTAGATCTGGATCAGGGCATCGTAGTCGAGCGCATAGGCGATCGCCTTGCGCAGGTTGATATCGGCGGTCGGGCCCTTCTGGGTGTTGAACTTGATCCCGAAAGTGGTCATTCCCTTGTGGTCCTGGATGACCACGCCGGGGACGCGCTTGATCTGGATATAGTCGTCCGGCGTCAGACCTTCGACGATGTCGGCTTCGCCGCGCTGGAGGGCAGCCTTCTGGGCAGCAGGTTCGCGGATGATCTTGTAGATGACGCCGGCCGGGCGGTTCTTTTCGCCCTGCGGCCAGCCCTTCCAGTAGCCGTCATTGGCTTCGATCTCATAAAGAACATTCGGTTCCCAGCGGCCGAGCTTGAACGGGCCGGAGCCGGCGGCATGGTCGGTCAGCCACTTCTGGCCGTAGTCGCCATCCACTTCATGGGCCTTCACTTCCGCCGGGTTGACGACGAACCACCAGGGCAGGAAGGACAAGAAAGGTGCGTAGGGCGCCCTGAGGTCGAAGCGGACCGTATTGGCGTCGACGGCGACGATGTTTTCCGGCGCCAGGAAGTCCTTGAGCATCCAGGCGACGCCCTTGTTGAGCTTCAGGCCGCGCTCGAAGGAGTAACGCACGGCTTCGGCGGTCACCGGGTCGCCGTTGTGGAATTTGGCATTCTTGGCAAGGTGGAAGGTCCAGCTCTTGCCGTCGGCGCTGGTTTCCCACTTCTCGGCGAGCCATGGCTTGATCTCGGCCGGGTTGCCTTCGTATTTGACCAGGCCGTCATAGACCGATTGCTGGATCATGCGCGTCGACCAGTCGTAACGGACGTGCGGGTCGAGGACGGGGATCGCCTGGCGGCCGCCGAAGACGATGACATTGCCCTTGTCGGTGCGCTCGAAGGCGCCGGCGGGCGCGGCGAGAATCGAGGAGGCGAGCAGCCCCGCGACCGCGACGGTTTTCAGGATTTTTCCGAACATTTGGTTCCCTCTGTTTTTCATGTGGCTCGGTATCAGATCATTTGGCGGACGACGCCCGCGACGACGCGGCGCGACAATAGGACCGGGGCATCGACCGCGCGTCGCACCTCGTCCAGCATTCCGGCGGAATAGCCCATGCAATGCATGACGATAAGGTCGCAGCCTTCGAGCGTCTTCGCCCGCTCGGCCATATCGTCGCCGGCATAGGGCGAGGCGGCTACGAATTTGGGCTCGCCGCTGAAGACATGGCGATCGGCGAAATCCTTGACCTGCCGTTCGAGCGGCAGGATGACGCCGAGTTTGCGGGAGGAGGCGGCGAGCGCCTCGACGGTCGAATCGACGATCCGCTGGGCTTCGACGACCAGCGTGTTTTCGAGCGGATCGATCGCCGTACCGGTGCAGAGGAGAACGACGAGGTCGAAGCCTTGCTTGTCGATCCGGCCGAGAAGCACGTTGAGTTTCTCTTCCGTCCGCGCCTTGGAGGTGACGATCTCCTGCCCGCTCTTCAGGCGCGTCGCGAAGGAATGTTCGCCGTCCACGGCCCGCATCGCGTCCAGTTCGGCCGGATTCATGCCGTCAAGCACGCCGAATTCGCGGAACTCGACGCGGCCTTCCGGCAGGCCGATGCAGATCTCGGTCATCATCTCCGGGACGACGTCGATACGCGGCGTCTGGCCGATGGTCACGAAGGCGATCTTGGATGTGGAAGGCATGCTCTCATCGTTCCCTGCATGGCATTATCGACAGGGAGCCTAGCGCCCGGAAGCGCGGCTTCACTATAGGGTAATGCCCCTAGAACGACATGATTCTGACATGGTCAAGGCGACCAATTTTTAGGCAAACAGGTCACTTGACGCAATTTTCTTGCGCGAAACCGTTTATTTTCGATCAGGGATGGCCGGCGGAGATGACCATGCGGATCAGGGCGTTGGAGGAGGTGACCTCCATCTTGCTCATGACGTTCGAGCGGTGGATCTCGACGGTTTTCGGGCTGATGCCGAGCTGGCGGGCGATCGCCTTGTTGGACAGACCTTCGGCCACCAATGACAGCACCTGCCGCTCGCGTGGCGTCAGGCGAAGAAGCTTTTCCGCAAATTCCGGCGAAACGCCCGGCAGCGTCACGGGCTGCGAACGATGCAGGAGAAGCCGGATGGCGCTTGCGACGATGCGGCGGGCGAGAACCACGGGCTTGCCGCTCGCCTTGGCCACCATCTGCCGGTCGGCCTCCGTGAAACTCACGGAATTGAGGACGATGATCTCCGCATCGGCGAGATCGACCAGCGCGCCGGCAAGCAGTTTGCGGTCGCCATCGGCGGCGTAGCTGGCGCAGATCTTGTAAGGCGCCAGCGCGGGGATATCGAGTTCGGCTATCTGCTGCTGCAGCGGCTGGATGAGGCCGACGGAAGCGCCGTGCGCGGCAAGCGAAATCACCGCCGATTCCATGGCGCGCTGGGCGTTGACCGTCGGGCAGGTGCTTTCGAAATCGCGGAACAGGCCGGTCGAGAGAATGACGACCAGATCGAATTCGTTGGGCTGGAAAGCGGCGGCGATCTTTGCCATGCGCTCGGCGATCCGCGGCTTGGACACGACGATATCGGTATTGTCGGCAAGCCGGGTAACGATGCTCTGTTCCCCCGGACGCACTTTCAGATCATCGATTTCTGCCTTGGAAAGCCCGTCCAGCGCGCCGATTTCAAGCGCTTCGATCGGCACGTCGAGATTGGTCAGCATGTCCCCGATGAGATCGGCACGCGGCGTCTGGCCGACGCTCAGAAACATCACCCGGTGGTGCGGTTCCGCACCTTCCGGCGAGGTCGGGGCCAGCGCATAGGGGCTCTTCGACATGTGCAGGAATCGGTCCTTTCGATCGTCAAACCATGATGGCGCCGGGCATGCCTAAAATCAAGGCAAGCTCATTCTAGGGGCAGTCCCCTATAGGCATCCTTCGTCACTCATGGCTAGGTTCTAGCACATTCTTCGGAGGTAAACATGATCCGTGATTTCGAAGCGGGCGAGATCGACCCGCTTGCCGTTGGCGCCTGGATTCTCGGCACCGGCGGCGGTGGCAGCCCTATCTGGCGCAGCTCAACCTGAAAAAGCTCTACAAGGACGGCAAGCGCGTCAAGCTCATCGATCCGCAGGCGCTCGATGACGGCGATGCCGTCGCGGTCGTCTCCAAGATGGGTGCGCCGCTGGTCGGCCAGGAGCGCCTCGTCGATCCCGCGCATCTCGCCCGTGCCATGCAGCTCATGGAAGAATATACCGGCCGCAAGTTCCGCGCCGTGATGAGCGTCGAGATCGGCGGCGGCAATGCGCTGTCGCCCTTCCTCGCCGGCGCCATGCTGGATATCCCGGTCGTGGATGCCGACGCGATGGGCCGCGCCTATCCGGAAGCGCAGATGACGAGCTTTGCGATCGGCGACCTGCCGATGTATCCGCTGACGCTGGTCGATTGCCGCGACAACGAGGCGATCGTCGCCAAGGCCGCCTCCTGGAAGTGGATGGAGCGGATTTCCCGCAAGATCTGCACCGAAGTCGGCTCGACGGCGGCCACCTGCAAGGCGCCGCGCACCGGCCGGGAAGTCAAGGACTGGGGCGTGCTCTACACGGTGACCAAGGCAGTCAGCCTCGGCCGCGCCGTGCTCGACGCCCGCGCCGCCCATACGGATCCGGTCGAAGCGGTTCTGGCCCATGAGGGCGGCAAGGTGCTGTTCAAGGGCAAGATCGCCGATGTCGATCGCACCACGACGGGCGGCTTCCTGCGCGGCTCGGCGATGATCGAAGGCCTCGACGGTGATCGCGGCTCGAAGGTGGAGCTCGCCTTCCAGAACGAGTGGGCAGTCGCCTTCCGTGACGGCCAGCCCATCGCCATGACGCCGGACCTGATCTGCCTGCTCGATACGGTGTCGGGCGAGGCGATCGGCACGGAGACGGTGCGGTACGGCCAGCGCGTCACGGTCGTCGCGCTGCCGGCGCCTGAGGTGCTGACCAGCGCCAAGGGCCTCGAACATGTCGGCCCGCGCGCCTTCGGATATGACCTGGATTTCAAATCGGTGTTTGCAGCATGAAGCGGATCGGAATTGACGTCGGCGGCACCAATACGGATGCCGTGCTCATCGATGGCGAAAAAGTTCTCTCGGCCATCAAGTTTCCCACCACCTCGGATGTGATGCAGGGCGTGGTCAATGCGATCGGCCATGTGGTCGCCTCGCAGGCGCCGGGTTCGGCACCGGTCGATGCGGTGATGATCGGCACGACGCATTTCACCAATGCGGTGGTCGAGCGCGCCCGGCTCGATCGCGTCGCGGCGATCCGCATCGCCATGCCGGCCGGCGCCTCGCTGCCGCCGATGGTCGATTGGCCGGACGAATTGCGCGACGCCGTCGATCCGCTCTCCTTCATGGTGCATGGCGGTCACGAATATGACGGTCGGCCCTTGGTGCCGCTCGCCCGTGACGAAGTGCGCGACGCGGCGATGAAGATCCGCGATGCGGGCATCGACTCGATCGGCATCACCGCTCTCTTTTCGCCGCTGACAGCGGAATGCGAGTTGGAAGCGGCCGAGATCGTCCGTTCGGTGATCCCGAATGCGCGGATCACGCTTTCCCACACGCTCGGCCGCATCGGCCTTCTGGAACGCGAGAACGTCACGCTTCTGAATGCTGCCCTGCAGGGCTCGGCCGCAAGACGATCGACGCCTTCAAGGATGCGTTGAAGCAGGCCGGCATCGACGCGCCGTTCTATCTGACCCAGAACGACGGCACGGTGGTGCTGGCGGACGTTGCCGCCGCCAACCCGGTCTACAGCTTCGCCTCCGGGCCGACCAACTCGATGCGCGGCGCGGCGTTCCTGACCGGCCTCAAGGAGGCCATGGTCATCGACGTCGGCGGCACGACTTCGGATGTCGGCTGCCTGGTCGGCGGCTTTCCGCGCGAGGCGAACAATGTCGTCGAAGTCGGCGGCGTACGAACGCTGTTCCGGATGCCGGACCTGCTGCCGATGGCGCTCGGCGGCGGCACGATCATCGACCTGGAAACCCGCAAGATCGGCCCGCGTTCGGTCGGTTACCGGATCACCGAAAAGGCGCTGGTCTTCGGTGGAGATACGCTGACGACGACGGACGTGGCCGTGGCCGCCGGTCTGGTCGAGATCGGCGATCGCGACCGGGTCAAGCATCTAGACAAGGCGCTGGTGGCAGACCTCCTGAAGCGCGTCGAGGCGATGGTGGAAGACGGCGTCGATCGGATGAAGACCTCGGCCGAGGGCGTACAACTGATCGCTGTCGGCGGTGGCGCCTTCCTGATCCCGGAAAAGCTGAAAGGTGCGAGCGAAGTGCTGCGCGTCGAACATGCCGGTGTCGCGAACGCGCTTGGTGCTGCGATGGCGCAGGTTTCCGGCGAAGTCGACCAGGTGTTTTCCGGCATGTCGCGCGAAAAGGCGATCGCCGAGGCCGAGCGTATCGCCCGCGCCCGCGCGGTCGAGGCAGGCGCCAGCGTCGATACGATCGTGACGCTTGATACGGAAGACATTCCGATCGCCTATCTGCCGGGTGACGCGCGGCGGGTGCGGGTGCGCGTGGTCGGCGACATCGCCTTCATGAAGGACGAACAGAAGCGGGTGGCCGGGGCCTTGCGCTGAACCAAAATCTCCTCCCAGGGAGAATCGGCGGGCTGGCTTGTTGCCAGTCCGCCGATTTCATTTTGGGCTGCAGGCAATTCTGCAAGTCTCGGTATTGATGGCGGCTGCGCGTCTCACCACGCTTTTCTCAGATAAAATTGAGAGGTATATTTATTTTACCGAAAGTGGCAGTTAAACTTACCTTTATCGATGGCCTCCAGAGGTAACGCTTTTCATGACGCATGAATTCATCCAGGCGCTCCAGCGCGAACTCGCTTCCGATGTCTTTTTCGGTGAGGATATTCCTGTCCGCTTCCACAACGATTGGGGCGGCCTTTCTCCGGTCGTGCCGTTGGCGCTGGTGCGGCCGCGCACGACGGAGCAGGTCTCCGTAACGCTGCGTCTCTGCAACGAGTTCAAGGTACCGGTCGTGCCGCAGGGCGGGTTGACCGGCCTTGCCGGCGGCGCACGGCCGATCGAGAATGGCGTGGCGCTGTCGCTCGACCGCATGAACGGTATCGAGGAAGTCGATACGGTGATGGCGACGATGACGGTTCTGGCGGGCACGCCGCTCAGCGTCATCCAGGCGAAGGCGGAAGAGGCGGGGCTGTTCTTCGGTCTCGATCTCGGCGCCCGGGATTCCTGCGTCATCGGCGGCAACCTCGCAACCAATGCCGGCGGCAACCGGGTGATCCGCTTCGGTATGGCGCGCGAACATGTGCTCGGCCTCGAAGTGGTGCTGCCGGACGGCACGATCGTCACCTCGCTGAACAAGATGCTGAAGAACAATGCCGGTTACGACCTGAAACAGCTTTTCATAGGTTCGGAAGGCACGCTCGGGGTCATCACCCGCGCCGTGCTGCGCCTGCAGGCCAAGCCCGCGGAACTCGCCAGCGCCTTCTGCGGCTGCCCGGATTTCCGGTCGCTTCTGGAGCTCTTGAAGAGCGCCCGCCAGGGCATGGGATCGGCGCTGACCTCGTTCGAGGTGATGTGGCCGAGCTTTTACGACTTCATGACCGGCAAGCTTCCAGACCTGCGCCGCGCCTTCAAGGAGCCGCATGGGATCTATGTGCTGATCGAAACCGGCGGGCGCAATGCGGAGGAGAACCGGGCGCTGCTGGAGCAGGTGCTGTCGGATGCGCTGGAAGCCGGCTGGGTTTCCGATGCGGTTCTGCCATCCTCGGAGCGCGAGACCAGGGACCTCTGGGCGGTGCGCGAGAGCGTTTCGGAATACGGTAAGCTGATGGGACCGCTGACCGCCTTCGACGTCGGCCTGCCGACCAGCGCCGCCGGGCGGGTGGTCGATGAGATCGAAGCTGCGATGAAAGCCCGCTGGCCGGATGCGATTGCGGTCAGCTACGGCCATATCGGCGACAGCAACCTGCATCTCGTCTGCAACATTCCGTCGGCCGGCAACGACCAGCCGCACAAGGAGATCACCGAACTCGTCTTCGGTTCGATCGCGCGCGAAGGCGGCACGATTTCTGCCGAACATGGGATCGGCCTCCTGAAGAAGCCCTATCTCAAGCTGTCGCGCACGCCGGAGGAGCTGGCACTGATGGCGCGCATCAAGCTGGCGCTCGATCCCAACAACATTCTGAATACCGGCAAAGTGCTTTCCGTCTGAGCGGGATAGGAGGTGCCGGTGAATCGACATTTTCAGCCCGTCAAAGTGCTGCTTCCGAATGAAGAGGTGGCGCGCCGGCTTGCCGATGCCATCAGGACCGGATTTTTCCGGCTCGGTTCCCGGCTTCCTTCCGAACGCAGCATTGCCGAACAGATGCAGGTGAGCCGCCCGACCGTGCGCGAGGCGGTGAAGCTGCTGGTCGAGGCGAATATTCTGACCGTCAGGCCAGGCGCCGGCGGCGGCACGTTCGTCAGCAGCGAGATCGTGCCGCTCGACCTGATCGTGTCGAGGCCGGAAATGCGGCCGGGCGATATCGACGAAGCGATCGAAGTGCGCCGGCTGATCCTGCCCTGGGTGGCGCAGATCGCCTCGCAATATGCCGAGGATGCGGATTTCGACCGGATGCGGGAGGCAATCCGGTTCGGCCGCGATGCGCTGCCGCCGCCGGAGGTGACCAAAAGCAGCCCGGAGCACATCAACTCGATCATCATTGCGACGATGCGCTTCGATCTCGCTCTGGCGCAGGCGACCCGCAACGGCCTCGTCCTGGAACTGATGGAGCTTTTGCTGCAATGGGTCGAGCCGATGCGGCACCGGACCCTGCATACGCGCGCCGATCTTGCACTGTCGCTCGAACTGATCGAGATCATGCTGCAGGCGATCGAATCCGGCGATCCGGCGCAGATTGCCGAGATCACCGAAAGGCGTCTCGGCATTCTGGAAAATGCGCTTGAGGAACAGACCGGGCGGCGCCTTCGCCGCAACCGGCGTCCGGCGAACGCGGGCTGATCAACACCCCAGTCTTTCGTGCCAGACGGCGCGATAGGCTGCAATGTCCCAGGATGGCGTGGGCACGGCGCGGCCGGGCTTGGTTTTCGGCGAGATGCCCGCCAGCAGTGCTGCGCCCTGGCTGGTGCCGGTCGAGCCGGGAAGGGCGACCACGTCGCGGCCGAGCAGTGCGCTCAGCGCCTGGAGATAGGCCGGATTGGCGGAGAAGGGGCCTTCGACCAGAGCCGGTCCTTTCGCGCCGATGAGGTCGAGGCAGGTCTCGGTCATCAGCGCGAGGTAGAGGCAGGCCGCCGCCCAGCGCTGGTCGGCCGTGGCTTGCCCGTCGTTGACCCATTGCCGCTCGCGGCCGGGGAACGGCCCGGAACCGCCCGCGATGTTCGGCAGAAGCATCAGGCGTTTTGCGATGACTTCCGGCATGGCCGCAAGTGCCGCTTCCGGCGACAGTGCGCCGAGTTCCGCAGTCAGCATCTCGAATTCGCGGCCGCCCATGAAGCGGCTCGAGGGCACGGCGCGGCCATAGGCATCGACATTGGCAAGAGCGTCGCGTCGCGGATCGAGGTGGTCGAGATCGCCGCCGACCGCGAAATTGATGACCCAGGTGCCGGTGGAGACGACCGCGAATGGCGGTTCCCGTCCCACCAGATGCGGCAGCAGCGAGGCATTGGAATCGTGGATGCCGCAATGGACCGGGACGGGTGTCGTGAGGCCGATCCGGGCTGCGATGTCCGGCAATAGCGGACCGAGCGTGTCGAAGGCCGAACGAACCGGCGCCATCAGGTCGCGGATGCCGAGCGCATCGACCAATGAGGAATAGGTGCCCTCGCGCGGTTGCCAGAGATCCGTATGGCAACCGAGCGACGTGACTTCGTTCGCCGCCGCGCCTGTCAGCCGGAACGCCCAGTATTGCGGATAGGTGAGGATGGCGCGGGTGCGGGCAAAGGCTTCGGGAAAGGCCGTTTTCTGGTAGTGAAGCTGAGCGCCCACATTCAGCCCACCGGACAGGGACGGCGAGAAGGTTTCCGAAAAGGGCGGGCGGATCGACTGATAGGCTCTGCGGATGTTTTCCGGATATTCGTGCTCGTAATCGAGCACTGGCAGGGCCAGTCCACCCTCGGCATCGAGAAGCACCGCCGATGCGCCATGGGTGGTGATGGAGATCGCGTCGAAGCCGGGCTTTTGGGCAAAGGCGGACAGCGCTTCGAGCGCGAAGGTCCACAGGGCTTCGATATCGTAGTGCGGATAGGGCGGCCCCGGCAGAACCCTGTTCGGCGCGCGCTTTTCGGCGATTTCCTCGCCGGTCTTGCAGTCGAGCACGACGACCTTGGCATTGGTCTTGCCGATATCGAGGACGGCGATCTTTTTCGGTATCGTCATGGCAAGTGGAAGACCGTCACCAGATCGCTCTGGACCGGCGAATTGTCCGGGTTGGTTTCCATGATGTCGGCCATATGCGCCCACCACTTTTTCATCACGGGATGATCCGGCAGGTTTGCCATCGTGTGGTCTGCTTGCCGTGTCAGAACGCCGAACAGAATGTTCGTCTCGCGGTCGAGATGGATCGAATAGTCGCTGGCGCCCGCCTGGTGCAGGAGATCCACGAGCTCCGGCCAGATCTCATCATGGCGCTTGCGGTATTCCGCTTCCATGCCGGGATAAAGTTTCATCTTGAAGGCGTGCTTCTCGAGCGTCATCAGCTCATTTCCTTGATGCGGCGGGCGATGATCGGGATGGCGATGGTGATGATCAGGAGCAGGCCGACGAAGATCGACATGACGATGCCGGGCACGTTGAGAAGCCCCAGCCCGAAAGTGACGAGGCCCATCACGAAGGCGGCGATGACGACGCCGGCGATGGTGCCGGCGCCGCCAAGGATCGAGACCCCGCCGAGCACGACCATGGTGACAACTTCCAGCTCCCACCCTTGGGCGATCGAAGGGCGGGTTGAGCCGAGCCTGGACGTGAGGCAGACGGAGGCGACGCCTGCCATCAAGCCGGTCAGCAGGAAGAGGATGAACTTCACCCGCTCCACCGGGATGCCGGAAAAGCGCGCCGCGAATTCGTTATTGCCGATCACATAGACCTGCCGGCCGAAATTTGTCGCGTGCAGGAGGATGGCGAATGCTGCGGCGAGTGCGATGAACAGCACGAACTCGAAGGAAAGCACCCAGACTACGTAGCCCTGGCCGAAATAGGCGAAAGTCGCCGGATATTTGCCATAGGCCTGATCGCCCAGCACGATATAGGAAATGCCGCGGAAGAGGCTCATCGTGCCGATGGTCACCACGATGGAGGGCAATTTGAGGCCGGCGACGAGCAGGCCGTTGAACGCGCCGCAGAGAAGGCCGGTGCCGATGCCGATCGCGACCAGCCCCGGTGTGCCGATGCCGGCCTGCGCCGCCGCACCCATGGCGGTCGAGGCGAGCGCGATAATCGCCGCCACCGACAGGTCGATCTCGCCGGCGATGACGAGCAGCGCCATGGCGAAGGCGATCATCGCCTTTTCAGTGAAGTTGAAGGTGGCGTCGGAGAGGTTCCAGGCGTTCAGGAAGTAAGGCGAGGCTAACGAATTGAAGACGAAGATCAGCACCGCCACGCCGAAGAGCAGCACTTCCCAGCTTGCCAGGATGCGCGAGGTTCTGCTGCCGAGCCTGTCGGGGATGACCCGTTTTACCGATGCGACGTCACTCATGCGGATACCTCTTTCGCGCCGCGGTCGCGCAGGATGATGCGGCCGACCTTGCGTTCGGCGCGGGCGTTGAAGACGACGGCGAGCACGATGACTATGCCGGAGATCGCCATCTGCGCGAATGGCGAGATGCCGATGACGGGAAGCGCATTCTTGATGACGCCGAGGAAAAGCGCGCCGAGCACGGCGCCGCCAACCGAGCCGATGCCGCCGGCAATCGAGATGCCGCCGATGACGCAGGCGGCCACCGTATCCAGGCTCGAAGCCGGCAGCGATATCCACATAGGCGACCGCGTAACGCGATACCCAGAGATAACCGGAGAGGCCCGCCAACGCGCCGGACACCACGAAGGCGATGAACCGGGTCCAGCCGATATCGATGCCGGCATAGACCGCCGCCGTCGGATTGCCGCCGGATGCATAGGCCGCCCGGCCGAAGGGCAGACGGGTCAGCACGAACCAGGCGCCGAGCACGATGAGAAGCGCGATCCAGGAGAGGATCGGCAGGCCGAGCACCGGCAGACGCGGGACGTTGAGGAAGGAGGGCGCCATCTGGTGGGCGTTCACCCAACCGCCGCCCGACAGCACGAAGGCCATGCCGCGATAGATGGTCAGCGTTCCGAGCGTGACGACGATCGGCGGGATCCGTAGCGCCCAGACGAGGTAGCCGTTGATCGCGCCCAGAAAGGCGCCGATGCCGATCGCCATGACGATGAGCAGGGCGAGCGGCAGGTCAGGATAGGCGGCGTTGGTCATGGCGACCGCCATGCCGGTGAAGGCAAGGTTGGCGGCGACCGAGAGGTCGATCGATTTTGTCAGGATCACCGTCATCTGGCCGAGCGCCAGGATGATCAGGATCGAGGTATCGTTGAAGATGTTGGCGAGGTTGCCGGGGCTGCAAAGCCCTGCGCACGGGTGGAAAAGCCGGCGATCATGATCGCGATGATGATGACCAGCAGGATTTCGCGGTTCTTCAGGAGGCGGTTCATCGGTTTCTCCTCACTGGTTGCCGGTCGCGGCGCGGACCAGCGCTTCGGCGCTCAGGGCTTGCCGCTCGAACATGCCGGCGGCCAGGCCCTCGCGCATCACCATCACCCGGTCGGACATGCCGAGGATTTCGGGAAGCTCCGAGGACACCATGATGATCGACAGGCCTTCGGCTGCGAGCTCGCCGATGAAGGCGTGCACGGCGGCCTTGGAGCCGATGTCGATGCCCTTGGTCGGCTCGTCGAGAATGATCACCTTCGGCTGGGTCGCCAGCCATTTGCCGATGACGACCTTCTGCTGGTTGCCGCCCGACAGGGTGCCGACCGGCACCGAAAGAGCGGCGGCGCGCAGGTCCAACCGTTCGGCATATTTTCGCGCAAGCGCCAGTTCGTTGGCGGCCTTCAGGAAACCCGAGCGTGATGTCTTGCCGAGCGATGGCAGCGACATATTCTGGAAGATCGGCATGGGCAGTGCCAGGCCGTGGCGACCGCGTTCCTCCGGCACGTAGACGATGCCGGCGCGGATCGCGTCGCCCGAGGAGCGGATGTCGAGTGGCTTGCCTTCCAGCACCAGCCGGCCGGAGGAGGGCCGGGTCACGCCGAACAGCGACTGGCAGAGCTCCGAGCGGCCGGCGCCGATCAGGCCGTAGAGCCCAAGGATTTCGCCGCGGCGAAGCTCAAAGGAAATGTCCCGGAATTCGGTCGGGTGGCAGTAGCCTTCGACGCGGAAGACCGGCGCGCCGATCGCAACCTCGACCTTGGGGAAAACGTCCTTCACGTCGCGGCCGACCATCAGCCGGACGATCTCGTCCTGCGGCGTCTGCTTCAACCGGCCCTGCCCAACGGCGCGGCCATCGCGAAAAACCACGAAATTTTCGGCGATCTCGTAGACCTCGTCGAACTTGTGGCTGATGAAGAGGACTGCCTTGCCCTGCCGTTTCAAGCCTTCGACGATGCGGAAGAGATCGTCGATCTCCTTGCGGGAAAGGGCGGCGGTCGGTTCGTCCATGATGACGATGCGCGCCTCGACCGACAGCGCCCGGGCGATCGCCACGAGATGGCGCTGGGCGATCGAGAGGTCGCGCAGGCGGATCGTCGGGTCGATCTCGCTTTCGAGCCTGGAGCATCAGGGCCTTGGCGCCGGAATTGATCCTGCGCCAATCGATCGTGCCGAAGCGGGTGCGCGGCGCGTGGCCGAGAAAGATGTTTTCCGCGACGCTCAGGCTCGTCGAAGAGGACGGTTTCCTGATGGATGGCGGTGACGCCGGCGTCGATCGCTGCCTGCGCGCTGGAAAACGCGGTGGGTATGCCGTCGATCAGGATCTCGCCCTCGTTGGGGCGATAGATGCCGGTCAGGATCTTGACGAGCGTCGATTTGCCGGCGCCGTTTTCGCCGATCAACGCCGTCACCTGGCCGGGATAGAGGCTGATGCTGACGCCATCGAGGGCCTTGACGCCCGGAAAGATCTGGCTGATGCCGCGCATTTCCAGGATCGGCATCGCTTCCATCGTCGGTGCCGGCTGAGGCGATCGGTCTTGAATTTTTGTAACGCCGTTCATTATGCGGGGCCGTTTTCCGATGACAAAAATCGTTGAGGCTGAGGCGGTGTCACCCTCTCACCCGCCTCCGCTTCGCTCGGCCACCCTCTGCCCGCTGGGGAGAGGAGGAACGGAGACGTTGCGGTAAACCTCTTCCCCCATGAGGAGAAGGTGCCGGCAGGCGGATGAGGGGGCTCGCACCTGCCGGCGAGGGGAGTTCTCCGGATCAGAAGATCTTGGAGAACTCGTCGATGTTCTTGGCATTATAGACGAACGGGTCGGCCATGGCGGCTTCGCCATTGTCGCCTACCTTGATCGAGCCCATGCGGCCGGCCTTGATGGCCGAACCGGGCTTGGCGTCGGCATCGCCCTTGACGAGGTGATAGGCGATCTGGGTAGCCGAGTAACCGAGGTCGATCGGGTTCCAGATGGCGAATTCCTTGGTCGCGCCGGACTTGATGGCACCGGCCATTTCGGACGGCAGGCCGAGACCGGTCACGTAGACTTTGCCGATCATGCCGGCATCCTTGACGGCCTGCGAGGCGGCGAGCACGCCGACCGTGGTCGGGGCGACGATGACCTTGACGTTCGGCTGTGATTTCAGGAGGCCCTGCGCTTCGCGGTAGGATTTGTCGGCGAGGTCGTCACCATAGACCGTGGTTGCGAGGTTGAGGCCGGGGAAATCCTTGATCTGCTTCTTCATCTCGGCAATCCAGGTGTTCTGGTTGGTCGAGGTGGTGGTGGCCGAAAGGATGGCGAAATCGCCCTTGCCGCCGTCGAGATGGTCCTTGGCGAGCGTCAGGCACATCTTACCGATCAGCTCGTTGGAAGACGGGTTCAGGTGCATGATGCGGCCTTCCTTGGCCACTGCCGAATCCCAGGAGATCACCTTGATACCGCGCTGGGCGGCCTTCTTCAGTGCCGGGATGACGGCATCCGGATCGTTGGCGGAGATGGCGATCGCGTCCACCCCTTGCGCGATCAGCGAATTGATCACTTCGATTTGGCCTTCGGCCGTCGTGGAGGTCGGGCCGGTATAGATGACCTGGACGCCGCCGAGTTCCTTGGCTGCTTCCTGGGCGCCCTTGTTGGCCGCCTCGAAGAAGCCGTTGCCGAGCGATTTGACGACGAGGGCGATCTTCATATCGGCGGCGCTGGCCGCCGTCGTCATTGCGGCGAAGGCGAGCGCCACGCCGATCGCGAGTTTCCCAGTAAGTTTTTGGGCAAGTTTCATGGTTAGTCCTCCCGGTTGATAGTTCAATCTTCCCCTGCCGGTCGCTCCTCAAGCGGCCGAAGAGGAATCCTCCTTGGCCATGTCCGCGGCTGCGGCACCGGCAATAATCAGCTTGACGCCCGCATCCTCGATCATCCGTGCAGCGTCGTCTGTCACTCCATCATCGGTGATGACGGTCGTCACGCGCTCCAGCGGGCAGAGGATGAGGCTCGATCGCCGCGAAAACTTCGACGAATCCACCATCACGATCAGTTCCTCGGCCTGATGCATCAGCTTCTGCTCGCTCTGGATCACCAGCGCGTCGGCTTCCATCACGCCGAGCGGGCCGACGCCCTGCGCGCCGATGAACATGCGACGGGCGTAAAAATTGCGGATCGCGTCGTTATCGAAGGGCGACAGGATCAGGCTCTGCTCGCGGTAAATAGCGCCGCCCGGTATCGTCACCGTGTTTTTCGAATGCTTGACCAGATGTTCGGCAATCGCAAACGAATTGGTCATCACCTGCAGGCGCCGGGCCGACATGAAATGCACCATCTGGAACGTCGTCGTTCCGCCGTTGATGATGATAGAATCACCCTCGTCGCAGAGTTCCACGGCACGGCGGGCGATTGCGCGCTTCTTGTCGATGTTGACCGATTCCGACACCCGAAACGAACGGGCTGCGAGCTGACCGATCTGCGGCGGATGCACCGCCTCCGCGCCGCCCCGGACGCGCCGGAGCTTGCCCTGAACATGCAGCGAAGCGATGTCGCGCCGGATCGTCGCTTCCGAAGCCTCGGTCAATTCAGCAATATCCTGCACCGTGATGACGGGCTTTTCCTGGATAGCGCTCAAGATGATGCGATGGCGTTCACGTTCGTGCATGGGGCTCCTCCTCGCCGACAACTATTGCTGGAAAATTTACGTTGTCAATCAGAAACGATCAAATTCGCTTTTATTGCGCTGCACAATGAAAGTTTATGATCGTTTGTGATTGACAGATGGTGCGGCAATGCGCGATATCGACAGCAGGGAGATGGCGACCTCACGTCGCCGTGAGCCGAAACACGTTGGGAGGACAAGCGATGTCGGGCCAAACCCGCCTTCTCGAAAACCGTTGGGACGATGCCCGGGCTGCCAAGCTCGACGAGCCGGGCAAGCTGCTCTACCGCTCCAATCTGCTCGGTGCCGACAAGCGCATCACCAATTACGGCGGCGGCAATACCTCGGCCAAGGTGATGGAAACCGATCCGCTGACCGGCGAAAAAGTGAAGGTCATGTGGGTGAAGGGCTCGGGTGGCGATGTCGGCACGATCAAGCTCGACGGTTTCGCCACCCTCTACATGGACAAGCTGGAAGCGCTGAAGGGTATTTACAAGGGCGTCGAGGACGAGGACCGCATGGTCGGCTTCCTGCCGCACTGCACCTTCAACCTCAATCCGCGTGCCGCCTCCATCGATACGCCGCTGCACGGCTTCGTGCCGTTCACCCATGTGGACCACATGCACCCGGATGCGATCATCGCGATCGCGGCTGCCAAGAACTCGAAGGAGCTGACGCAGCGGATCTTCGGCGACGAGATCGGCTGGCTGCCGTGGCGGCGGCCGGGTTTCCAGCTCGGGCTCGATCTCGCAGCCTTCGTCAAGGCTAACCCGACTGCCAAGGGCGTCGTGCTGGAAAGCCACGGCCTGTTCACCTGGGCGAATGACGCCAAGGCCTGCTACGGCTGACGCTCGACATCATCAACAAGGCGATCGAATGGTTCGCCAAAGAGACCGAAGGCAAGACGATCTTCGGCGGCGCGGTGGCGCAGAGCCTGCCTGCGGCCGAGCGCCGGGCGATCGTCGCAAAACTGATGCCGGAGATCCGCGGCCGGATCGGCAAGGCGGAGCGCAAGCTCGGCCATTTCGACGATCAGGACGCGGTGCTGGAATTCGTCAATTCCAAGGATCTGAAGCCGCTCGGGGCGCTCGGTACATCCTGCCCGGACCACTTCCTGCGCACAAAAATCCGTCCGCTGATCCTCGATTTCGATCCCGCGAAGCCGGATGTCGATGCGGTTCTCGCCGGCCTCGACAAGGCGCTGGAACACTACCGCGCCGACTACACGCGCTATTATGAAGCCTGCAAGCACGACAATTCGCCGAAGATCCGCGATCCCAACCCGGTCATCTTCCTGATCCCCGGCGTCGGCCTGCTGTCGTTTGCGCGTGACAAGGCGACGGCCCGCATTGCCGGCGAGTTCTACGTCAACGCCATCAACGTGATGCGCGGCGCCTCGACGGTGTCCGAATATCAGGGCCTGCCGGAGCAGGAGGCTTTCGACATCGAATACTGGCTGCTCGAAGAAGCCAAGCTGCAGCGCATGCCGAAGCCGAAGAGCCTCGCCGGGCAGGTGGCCTTCGTCACCGGCGGCGCCGGCGGCATCGGGCGGGCGACCGCCGCGAGGTTGATGGGCGAGGGCGCCTGCGTCGTGCTTGCCGATATCGACGGCGGCGCGCTGGAGACGGCCAAGGCCGATTTCGAAAAGTCCTTCGGCAAGGATGCGGTGCGCGGGGTTCTGCTTGACGTGACGACCGAAAATGCGGTGATCACGGCGTTTGCCGAGGCCTGCGTCGAATTCGGCGGCGTCGATATCCTCGTCTCGAATGCCGGGATCGCGTCTTCCGCGCCGGTCGAGGAGACGACGCTCGCCATGTGGAGCAAGAACATCGACATCCTGGCGACCGGTTATTTCCTCGTGTCGCGCGAGGCGTTCCGGCTGTTCCGGCGCCAGGATCTCGGCGGCAACGTGGTCTTCGTCGCGTCCAAGAACGGGCTTGCCTCGTCGCCGAACGCATCGGCCTATTGCACTGCCAAGGCCGCCGAAATCCATCTCGCCCGCTGCCTGGCGCTGGAAGGCGCCGATGCCGGCATCCGCGTCAACACGGTCAACCCGGATGCGGTGCTGCGCGGCTCGAAAATCTGGAACGGCGAATGGCGCGAACAGCGGGCGGCCTCGTCCAAGATCGAGGTGAGCGATCTGGAAGAGCACTACCGCAAGCGGTCGCTGCTAAAGCTCAATGTCTTCCCGGAGGATATTGCCGAGGCGATCTATTTCCTGGCCAGTGATGCGTCCGCCAAATCGACCGGCAATATCATCAATGTCGATGCCGGCAACGCGCAGAGCTTTACGCGCTAGGCCGAGTTGCCCCTCACCCAAACCCTCTCCCCGCACACGGGGAGAGGGGACGTGGCACACGCTACCGTTCACGGGACTTGAAGACGGCGCGGCATATCCCTTCTCCCCATTACAATGGGGAGAAGGTGGCGGCAGCCGGATGAGGGGCAGACCCCAAGGGAGGATTTTTCAATGACAGAGCTCAAGATCGCCACCGATATTATCGCCGCCGAAAACGGCAAGCGTGCAGCAGCGCTCAAATCCGACTATGACGCACTCGGCGAAAACCTGTCGCGCCGGGGCATCGATATCGAAACGATCACCCGGGAGGTCGGAAAATTCTTCGTCGCAGTACCGTCCTGGGGTGTCGGCACCGGCGGTACGCGGTTTGCCCGCTTTCCGGGTCAGGGCGAGCCGCGGGGAATTTTCGACAAGCTCGACGATTGTTCGGTGATCCATCAGCTCACAACGGCGACGCCGACCGTTTCGCTGCATATCCCCTGGGACAAGGCGGATCCGAAGGAACTGCTGGCCAAGGGTGAGGCGCTCGGCCTCGGCTTCGACGCGATGAACTCGAACACGTTCTCCGATGCACCGGGCCAGGCGCATTCCTACAAATACGGCTCGCTCAGCCATACGGATGCCGCGACGCGCGCCCAAGCCATCGAACACAATCTCGAATGTATCGAGATCGGCAAGGCGATCGGTTCGAAGGCGCTGACGGTGTGGATCGGCGACGGTTCGAACTTCCCGGACAGAGCCATTTTACGCGGGTATTCGAGCGTTATCTCGCGTCGATGGCAGAAGTCTACAAGGCGTTGCCGGACGACTGGCGGCTGTTTTCCGAGCACAAGATGTACGAGCCGGCCTTTTATTCGACGGTGGTTCAGGATTGGGGCACGAACTACCTGATCGCCAATACGCTGGGGCCTAAGGCCTTCTGCCTGGTCGATCTCGGCCATCATGCACCGAACACCAATATCGAGATGATTGTTGCGCGCCTCATCCAGTTCGGAAAGCTCGGCGGCTTCCACTTCAACGATTCCAAATATGGCGACGACGACCTCGATGCCGGTGCGATCGAGCCCTACCGCCTCTTCCTCGTCTTCAACGAACTGGTGGATGCCGAGCATCGCGGGATCAAGGATTTCCGCCCCGCTCATATGATCGACCAGTCGCACAACGTCACCGATCCGATCGAAAGCCTGGTCTCGAGCGCGAATGAAATCCGACGCGCCTATGCACAGGCATTGCTGGTCGATCGGACGGCGCTCGACGGCTTCCAGCAGGAAAACGATGCGCTGATGGCCTCGGAGACGCTGAAGCGCGCTTATCGCACCGATGTCGAGCCGATCCTTGCGGAAGCTCGCCGCCGTGCAGGCGGAGCGATCGATCCAGTCGCGGCCTATCGCGCCAGCGGCTATCGCAAAAGGTCGCGCTCGAACGGCCGGTTTCGATCAGCGGTGGCGGCGGGATCATCTGATCCTCTGCCCGCCTCGATGCCCGCGAGGGTCCGCCTACGCTTAAGGGAAAGGCCACGGCCGCAAGCCGCGGCCTTTCTTCATATCTGATCGCGGCGGGATCCGATCAGGTGTTCCGGCCGAGTGCGCGTTCCATGCGGCTCAGGCCTTCCTCGAGAAGGGCGCGGGGGCACCCGAAATTGACGCGAACGAAATTGCCATAGGCTGCCCCGAATTCCGACCCGGCATTGAAGCCGACCTTGCCGTGTTCGAGGAAATAGCTCTGTGCATTCGGTTTCAAGCCGAGTTCCGAGCAATCCAGCCAGGCGAGGAACGTGCCTTCCGCCTTGATGAGCTTGACCTTGGGAAACCGGCGCGCGATTTCGGCTGACAGATAGTCGCGATTGGCTTCGATATAGGCGAGCATCCGCGTCTTCCAGTCGCCGGCCTTCGAGAAGGCCGCGAGCGTCGCCTCAAGCCCGATGATGTTGGCATTATCGACCATTCCGAGCCGTGCCTGGTTGAATTTCTCGCGGATTGCCTTGTTGCCGACGATCGCGAAGGCGGTCTTGAGGCCGGCGATGTTGTAGGTTTTGCTGGCGGCCATCAGGGTGATCGTGCGGTTTGCCGCATCCTCCGAGAGCGCGGCGATGGGCACGTGTCGGCGGCCATCGAACAGAAGGTCGCAATGGATCTCGTCGGAGATGATCAGCGTATCATTCTGGCGGCAGAGGTCGGCGATCGTCTTCAGCTCTTCGGCCGTGAATACCTTGCCTGTCGGGTTGTGGGGGTTGCAGAACAACAGCGCCTTCGACTTCGCCAGTTCCGGCGCCAGAACCTCCATGTCCATCACCCAGCCTTCGGCGGTCGGCACGAGCGGCGCTTCGCGGCGGACAAGGTTCCAGTCCGCCGGAGCTTCGAGGATGGGCCGATAGACCGGCGTCTGCACCAGCACGCCGTCACCCGGCTGAAGCATCGCGTGCAGCGCCATGTTGAAACCGGGCACGACACCTGGGAGGAAGACGATCTCGTCGGGCGAGACGGTCCAGCCGTATTTTTCCCGCATGTCGGCGATGATCTGCGCGCGCAGTTCTTCACGGGCGACGCCGTAGCCGAGCACCGGATGTTCGAGCCGGTTGCGGATGGCATCGACGATCTCCGGCGCCGCGGGAAAATCCATGTCGGCGACCCACATGGGCAGGACGTCGTCCGGATATTTGCTCCACTTCGAGCTGCCGGTGCCCCGGCGTTCGTGCACGGCGTCGAAATCGGTCATGCTTTGATGTCCCCTGTTATCATGTTGCCCGTCGAGGTCGATCGACCTTCCTTGACGCCTGCCGTGAAGAGGGCGAGGCGCGAAATCTCTTCCGCTTGTCCCTAACCAACTGTGCGGCTGTCAACGCCTTTCTTTGCTCCGGCTGGCGGTCGGGGGCGCATCCGAGCCAATCTCTCCAATTTGTAATCCGGGGCCGCGGAAAGCGCCTTCCATTGCGGGCGGCAGAGCGGTAGCGTCAATCCAGTTGATTTTTCAAGCTTTCAAGAAGTTACGGTCGATGGCGCGTAGGCATTGGGTCCTGGTCTCTGTGATAATCCTGGGCGCGGCGGGCTTCGGGGCCTATACGCTTCGGGATCGCTGGCTGGGCCGCGTGGAAGCCATGCTGGGATGGGCGCCGGCCGAAGTCACTGCGGCACAGGCTCCAGGCCGACCGGCTGGCGGGCGGCGTCGCAACGGCCGGCAATCGGGCCAATCGGAGCCGATTCCGGTGCTGGTGGCCGATGCGAGGGCGAGCGACGTGCCGGTGTTCATCGACGGTGTCGGTTCGGTCCGGCCGTTGAACACGGTCACCATCCGCCCGCAGGTCAGCGGAAAGCTGGTCGAACTGCATTTCGAGGAAGGGCAGGACGTCAAGAAGGGTGATGTGCTGGTGCGGATCGACGACGCGGTCTACCGTGCCCAGCTCGATCAGGCGATTGGCAAGAAGGCCCAGGATCAGGCCCTGCTCCAGAATGCGGAGCTCGCTTTGGACCGCTACGAGAAGCTGGTACAATCGAGTTCGGGCACGCAGCAGCAGCTCGATACGGCGCGCTCGCAAGTCGAGCAGTATCGCGCGGCGATACAGTCCGACGACGCGGCGATTGCCAGCGCCCAGGCCTCGCTGGACTATACGACGATCCGGGCGCCGATCGACGGCCGCACCGGCATCCGCAATGTCGATGTCGGCAATATCGTCAGCTCTTCCGATGCGGCGGGCATCGTCACGCTGTCCCAGATCAAGCCGATCTCGGTGGTCTTCTCCATTCCGCAACAGCAGCTTGCCCGCGTCACCGGGGCGAGCGGCGGCGGGCAGCTCACGGTCGAAGCGATTGCCGGCGACGGAAAGAGCGTGATCGACAATGGCGTGCTGGCGGCGGTGGACAATCAGGTGGATGCGACCACCGGCACCGTCAGGATCAAGGCCAATTTCCCGAACGACAAGCTGGCGCTCTGGCCCGGCGCCTTCGTCAACGCCCGTCTCCTCGTCGAGACCCTGAGAGGCGTGATCGTGGTGCCGACGGCGGCCGTCCAGCGCGGGCCGAACGGCACTTTCGTCTATCTCCTGAAACCCGACCAGACCGTCGGCATGAAGATGGTCAAGTTGGGCCAGCAGGACGATGTACGCACCGTCATCGCCGAGGGCGTTGCGGATGGCGACAAGGTGGTGACGACCGGGTTTTCCCGGCTGAAGGACGGCGAACATGTGGAGGTTGCCGCCTCGCAGCCACTGCCGCCGGCCGCCACGCCCGGCAATCCGAATGAAGAGCGAAAACCCAACCGCCGGCCGCAGAAGACAGGCGGGGCCGAAGCCGCAAGTGCTGCGCCGGCCGGGGCGTCCGAAGCAAAACAATGAGCACATCGACGCTGTTCATCAAACGTCCGATCGCGACTTCGCTGCTCGGCGTCGCCGTGCTGTTGGGCGGCATTCTCGGCTATATCAACCTTCCCGTCGCACCGCTGCCGCAGGTGGATTTTCCGACGATCCGGGTGACGACGCAATTGCCGGGCGCCGACCCCGAGACGATGGCGGCGCTGGTGACGGCTCCGCTCGAACGGCCGCTCGGGCAGATCCCGTCGCTGACCTCGATGACCTCGTCGAGCGCCTTCGGTATCAGCCAGGTGACGCTGCAATTCGCGCTGGGCCGGGATATCGACGGCGCTGCGCAGGACGTCCAGTCGGCCATCAACGCAGCCGGCTCGGGCCTGCCCCGCAACCTGCCTTACCCGCCGACCTATGCCAAGGTGAACCCGGCCGACACGCCGATCATCACGCTGGCACTGCGTTCGACGAGCTATCCGATCCGGGACCTGAGCGATTTTGCCGATACGCTGCTCGCGCAGCGGCTTGCCCAGGTTTCCGGTGTCGGCAATGTCTCGATCCAGGGCGGGGTCAGGCCGGCCATTCGTGTCCAGGCCGATATTCCGCGGCTGGCGGCCTATGGCATTGGGCTGGAGGATCTTCGAACTGCGATTTCCAGCGCCAGCGTCGCCGGTGCGAAAGGCGCGCTCGATGGCGCACACCAGTCTTTCACGCTCGCCGCCAACGACCAGATCATCGATCCCGAAATCTACGGCAACGTCGTCGTTGCCTACCGTAACAATGCGCCGGTGCGGTTGAAGGATGTGGCGGATATCGTCCAGGGCCTCGAAAACACCCGCGTCGGCGCCTGGTATCAGGGCGAGCCGGCGGTGATCCTGGATGTGATGAAGCAGCCGGGCGCCAATGTCATCGATACGGTCGGCAGCATTCTGCGGCAGGTGCCGCGCTTGAGGGAGGTCCTGCCGGCGGGCATTTCGCTCGATATCGTCAATGATCGCACCGAAACGATCCGGGCCTCGATCCACGACGTCCAGTGGACGCTCGGCGTCAGCATCGGCCTTGTCATCCTCGTCGTTTTCCTCTTCCTGCGGACGTTCTCGGCAACCGTCATCGCGGCGGTCGCGCTGCCGCTTTCGCTGGTCGCGACCTTCGGGGTGATGTGGTTCGCGGGCTTCAGCCTCGACAACCTGTCGCTGATGGCGCTGACGATCGGTACCGGTTTCGTGGTCGATGACGCGATCGTGATGATCGAGAATATCGCCCGCCATATCGAGGAGGGCGAGAACCCGATGACGGCTGCCCTGAAGGGGCGGGCGAGATCGGCTTCACGATCATTTCGCTGACGGTCTCGCTGATCGCGGTGTTCATTCCGCTGCTGTTCATGTCGGGCATCGTCGGCCGGATGTTCCGCGAGTTCGCCCTGACGCTGACGATCGCTGTGGTGGTCTCCGCGGTGATTTCGCTGACGCTGACGCCGATGATGTGCGCGCGCATCCTGCGGAAGCCGGCGGAAGGGCGGCGCGGCCTGCTTGCCGGTGCCGATCGCGTCATGGACCGGGTGATCTCGGGTTATCACCGAAGCCTGGTCTGGGCGGTTGACCGCAGCGCACTGATGCTGATCCTGACGGTCGCGACGCTGGCGGCCACCGTCGCGCTCTACGTTTTCATTCCCAAGGGTTTTCTGCCTCCGCAGGATACGGGTCTGATCACCGCCGTTATCGAAACGGAGCCGACGACCTCCTTCGATGCGATGAAGCGGACCCAGGCTGTTGTCACCGACAGGCTGCGGCGGGATGAGGACGTAACCGGCGTCGTCTCCGTGATCGGCGCGAGCGCGAACAACCTGACGCTCAATACCGGCACGCTGAGCCTTGTGCTCAAACCGCGCAGCGAGCGTGCGTCGTCCGTGCCCGAGGTCATCGAGCGGCTGCGGCGGGAGGTTTCGCAGCTGCCGGGCGTGCGCGTCACCTTCCAGGGCGTGCGGGATATCAGCATCAGTACCCGTGTCAGCCGCGCGCCCTATCAATACATCCTGACCGGCGCCACGGCGGCGAGCGTCGCGGATTGGGCGGACCGGCTGGCGACGCGGCTGGAGCAGCTTCCCGAATTGGTCGATGTCTCCTCCGAGGTCGAGATGGGGGAGGGCGCCTGCTGCTCGATATCGATCGCGAGACCGCCTCGCGTCTCGGCGTCTCGATGCAGGCCGTCAGCGACACGCTCAACGACGCGTTCGGCCAGCGGCAGATCACCACGATCTATGCGCAATCCAACCAGTACCGCGTCATCCTGGAGGCGGCGCCGCAATACCAGTCCGATCCGAAATCGCTTGAGCGGCTTTATGTCTCGGGCGCATCGAATACGCAGATTCCGCTTGGTGCCTTCGCCAAGACCTCGTTTGCCGCATCGCCACTGGTCATCAGCCACAACGAACAGTTCCCCTCGGTGACGATCAGCTTCGACATCGCTCCGGGTGCGTCGCTCAGCGAGGCGGTGAGCGCCATCAAGGGGCGGAGCAGGAGATCGGGGTGCCGGCGACGATCCAGCGCGACTATTTCGGCGATGCCGAGGAATTCGCCAATTCGCTGGCCGGAGAGCCGTGGCTGATCCTGGCTGCGATCGTCACCATCTATATCGTTCTCGGCCTGCTTTACGAAAGCGCCATCCACCCGGTCACTATCCTGTCGACCCTGCCGTCCGCCGGGGTCGGCGCATTGCTGGCACTGATGCTGTTCGGTCAGGACCTGTCGCTGATCGCATTGATCGGCATCGTGCTCCTGATGGGGATCGTCAAGAAGAACGCGATCATGATGATCGATTTCGCTCTGGAGGCGGAGCGTGTCGAAGGCCTCTCTCCGCGCGATGCGATCCTCAAGGCGTCCATCCTGCGTTTCCGCCCGATCATGATGACGACGCTTGCCGCGCTCTTCGGCGCGCTGCCCCTGGCGATGGCGGAGGGGACAGGCTCCGAGCTGCGCATCCCGCTCGGCATCAGCATCATCGGCGGCCTGCTCCTGAGCCAGCTTCTGACGCTTTATACGACGCCGGTCATCTACCTGGCATTCGAGACCCTGCGCAGCCGCATCGTCGGCCGGCCGACGGGAGCGCTATCCGTGCCCAGCGGTGAGGGCGGAGGTGGGCCGTGAACATCTCGCAGACCTTTATCCAGAGGCCAGTCGGCACGACGCTGCTGGCGATCGGCGTGATGATCCTCGGTTTCGCAGCCTACCATTTCCTGCCGGTTTCCAATCTTCCCTCGGTGGACCTCCCGACCATCCGCGTTTCCGCAAGCCGGCCGGGCGCCGATCCGTCCAGCATGGCGGCGAGCGTCGCGGCGCCCCTCGAGCGGCATCTCGGCGCAATTGCCGGGGTCACCGAACTCACCTCGTCGAGCGCGCTTGGCTCCACCAACATCACCATCCAGTTCGATATCGCGCGGACGATCGACGGGGCGGCGCAGGATGTGCAGGCGGCGCTCAATGCGGCGGCGGTCGATTTGCCGGCGGACCTGCCGTCGCTGCCGTCGTTCCGCAAGGTCAACCCTGCCGCTGCACCCATCCTCAGCCTTGCTTTGACGTCCGACAATGTTGCGCCGAGCGCGATCTATGATGCCGCCGATACGCTGGTCGTGCAGCGCATATCGCAGGTGGACGGGGTCGGCGACGTCAGCGTCAGCGGGGCAGACCAGCCGGCCATCCGGGTCCGGCTCGATCCCAGCCGGCTCGCGGCGATCGGGCTGTCGCTCGATGCGGTTCGCACCGCCATCGTCAGCGCCGCGACGCTGGGGCCGATCGGCTCGATCAACGGCAGCGATCTCGCTTTTTCGATCGGCATGAACAGCCAGTTGCGGACGCCGGAAGAGTATGGCCGGATCGTGATCCGCAGCAGCAACGGTGTCGCGACGCGCCTGTCGGATATCGCGATCGTCGAACCGGGTGTGCGCAACCGCCGTTCGGATGCCTGGTACAACGGCAAACCCGCGGTGCTGCTCAACATCACCAAGGGAACCGATGCCAACGTCATCAAGACGGTCGATGCCGTCAAGGCGCTGATCCCGGAACTCCAGGCCCTGATGCCGGCGGGTGTCGATATCGCCATCCTCGCCGATCGCACCACGACCATCCACGCCAGTGTCGATGACATGCAGTGGACGCTGATGATCACCATCGTGCTTGTGATGATGGTGGTCTTCCTCTTCCTGCGCCGCGCGACGCCGACGGTTGCGGCGGGTGTGACTGTTCCCCTGTCTCTCGCCGGCACGTTCGCGGCGATGTGGGCCTGCGGTCTTTCGCTCGACAATCTTTCGCTTATGGCGCTGGCGGTCTCGGTCGGCTTCGTGGTCGATGATGCGATCGTCATGATCGAGAACATCTATGCCAATCTCGAAACCGGCATGAAACCGATGCAGGCGGCGACGGAAGGCGCGCGGCAGATCGGTTTCACCGTCATCTCGATCAGCGCTTCGCTGCTGGCCGCCTTCATTCCGATGTTCTTCCTCGGCGGCATCATCGGCAAATTCTTCCAGAGCTTTTCGCTGACGCTCGGCTTTGCGATCGTCATCTCCACGGCCGTTTCGCTGACGCTGACGCCAATGATCTGCGCGCACCGCCTGCGGGCGCGTCAGAAGCCTGCCCAGGCGCGGGACGGGGAACGCGCAGGAATGCTGGGCGCGGTTATCGGTTTTTACGGCCGTACCCTGAAAGCCGTGCTCCACCATCAGGTCGCCGCCGTCATCGTGATCCTCGCCTGTGTCGGCCTGACCGCCTACCTCTATGTGAAGATCCCGAAAGGCTTCATTCCGCAGGATGATACCGGCTTCATCCAGGGCGGCACGGAGGCTTCGACCGACATATCCTATCCGGCCATGGTCGCCTTGCAGCGGCAGGCCGCAGAGATCGCCGGCCGGGATCCGGCGGTGTCCGGCATCGGCTCTTCGGCGGGCGGCGGCTTTTTCGGTTCGGTCAATCGCGGCCAGCTGACGATCGCACTGAAGCCGCCTTCCGAGCGTGCCTCGACCGCGGAGGTGATCGAGCGGATGCGCAAGGAACTGGCGACCATTCCAGGGCTCAATTCCTATCTTTTTCGCCATCGGATATCCGTATCGGTGCCCGTTCGGCGCCGTCGCCGTTTCAGTTCACGCTCTGGGACGAGGATTTCAACGAGCTGACCGCCTGGGCGCCAAAGTTCTCGACGCGCTCCGCAAGGAGCCGATACTGACGGACGTCAATTCCGATCGACAGCCGAACGGGCTGCAGGCGACTGTCAACATCAATCGTGATGAAGCTGCGCGCCTGGGTGTCAGCATCCAGTCGATCGACAGTGCGCTGAACAGCGCCTTCGCGCAGCGGCAGGTCTCGACGATGTACACGCAGCGCAATCAATACCGGGTTGTGCTGGAAGCCGATCCGCGCTTTGCCCGCGACCCTTCCGATATTTCCGGGCTCTACGTGCAGGGGCGGGCGGCAAGCTGGTGCCGCTTGCGAGCGTCGCCTCCGTCGAGCGGACGCTCGCACCGCTGGTGGTCAACCATCAGGGGCAGTTTCCCTCGGTGACGATGTCCTACAACGTCAAGCTCGGGGGAACGCTGCAGGATGCCAATGACGCGGTGCTGCATGCGGTGGGCGAATTGCACATTCCGGCTTCGCTACATGCGGAATTTGCCGGAGACGCCGGGCTCGGCGATAAGTCGAACAATCAGCCGCTGTTGATAGCCGCAGCCATCCTGACGGTCTATATCGTGCTCGGCATCCTCTACGAGAGCCTCGCCCATCCGCTGACGATCATCTCGACCCTGCCGTCGGCGGGCCTCGGGGCATTGCTCGCCCTGATGATCAGCGGCACGGAACTGACGATCATCGCCTTCATCGGCATCGTTCTCCTGATCGGCATCGTCAAGAAGAACGGCATCATGCTGGTCGATTTCGCGCTGCAGGCGGAGCGACGGCTGGGGCTTCCCCTGACGAGGCGATCTTTCAGGCGTGCCTGCAGCGTTTCCGGCCGATCCTGATGACGACGCTTGCGGCGATCATGGGTGCCGTTCCGCTGATCATCGCCACAGGCCCGGGCTCGGAGCCAGGCGCCCGCTCGGCATCACCATCGTCGGCGGGCTGATCATCTCGCAGATCCTGACCCTTTACACGACGCCGATCATCTACCTGATCCTGGCAAAGCTGCATAACCGCCGGTCGCGCCGAAGGGAAATTGTTCCCCAGACGGGAGCAAGCGATGTGCTCGGGTAGCCGGTCATCGCGCATGACGCGCAGTCTCGACGGGAAGCTTAGGCGCGAATGAGGATCTGCGCTTCCTTAGCCGCATCGACGAAGGCTTTGCGTGCCTCCTCCGGCTTGCTTTTTCCGGCGTCCACGGCGGCGCAGACTGCCAGAGCCCGGTCGAGCGCCGTGCCGTCTTCCACCGGCCAGTCCTCGATCATCGCCCACGCGGCACCTTGCGTCGTCTCGATCGTGGTTTCGGCCGGCGGCTCGCCGATCGATATGACGACCGGCTTGGTCCAGGGCGTATTCATTCTTTTTAACATCCCGTCTCGTGCGTTTCGGTCTCATAGACCGATTTGGCGGCCGTGGCGAGGGTCGGGAAGGTCCCGGTAGAGCCGGTACCGGGACAAAGGGAGGCTCCGTCTAAAGCAGCCCGCGGGCGGCAAGGTTTTTCATCAGCGCCGAGATGCCGAAGTTCCAGGGTGGGCACTCGGTGGAGAGACGCACCGTGTTACGCAGCGTGCCGAGGTCTGGGGACGAGATCTCGACGATGTCGCCGATCTTGTGGGTGAAACCCTGGTTGGGCACGTCGCGATCTTCGGTCGGCGCGAAAAGCGTGCCAAGGAACAGCATGAAGCCGTCGGGATATTGATGGTGGCTGCCGCAGGTGTGCTTGACGAGATCGAGCGGGTCGCGGCTGATCTGCGACATGGAGCTCTTGCCCTTGAGGATATAGCCCTCCGGTCCGGTAACCCGCAGGTCGAGTTCGGCATTGCGGACGTCGTCCAGTCCGTAGCTTTCGTCGAAGAGGCGGATGAAAGGCCCGATCGAGCAGGAGGCGTTGTTGTCCTTCGCCTTGCCGAGCAGCAGTGCCGAGCGCCCCTCGACGTCGCGCAGGTTCACGTCGTTGCCGAGCGTCGCCCCCTTGATCTCGCCTCGGCTGTTGACCGCGAGCACGATTTCCGGTTCCGGATTGTTCCAGGTCGAGACCGGATGCAGGCCGACATCGGCGCCCCAGCCGACCGAGGCGAGCACCGGCGCCTTGGTAAAGACTTCCGCATCCGGGCCGATCCCGACTTCGAGATATTGCGACCACATGCCTTCCCTGATCAGCGCTTCCTTGACGCTTGCGGCTTGCGGCGAGCCGGCCTTGAGGTCCTTGAGGCTGCCGCCGATGATCGTGCTGACGGTCTGGCGTATGGCCGCTGCCCGGTCGGGATTGCCGGCCGCCTTCTCCTCGATGACCCGCTCGATCATCGATTGCGCAAAGGTTACGCCGCAGGCCTTGATCGCCTGAAGATCAGCGGGTGCCAGCAGATGGGGACGCGACGGGTCGGGCTGGCCTAAACTGTTTCCGGCAAGGTCTTCCAACGTGCCGATGACGGGGCCGCTGGCCTTGCGAACGAAATCGGCAATATCGGAACGCTCCAGAAGCGCGCTGAGGGTCGGCGCTTGCCTGCTGGTGATATCGACCAGGCTGCCGCCACGCGGAGTGACGACGCTCGGCCCCGAAACTGCCGGATTCCAGACCCGGCCGACGAAAAGGCCGTTCGCGAAAGTGTTGATAAGATTGCCGGTCATATTGATAATCTGCCTCCCAGTAGATGTGGCCCGAATGGGCCACATCTATCTCGTTTTGTCCATCCGATTGGTTCGAAACGCTATCTTCAACTTGCGGCCAGCTTGTCCTGGGTCTTCGTCTCGAAGTCGCTGGCGTCGTGGCGTTCGTGAAGCTGTTGGGAGAGGTCGCCGCTGACCCGGTTGACCATGCGGCCGCGCTTAACCGCCGGGCGTTCCAGGATCGCGTCGGCCCAGCGCTGGACGTTGGTATAGTCCTGTACCGAGAGGAACTCGGCGGCGCCATACTGCCAGCCCTTCACGAGGCCGCCATACCAGGGGAAGACCGCCATGTCGGCGATCGTGTAGTCGCTGCCGCCGAGATATTCGGTTTCCGCAAGGCGTCGGTCGAGCACGTCGAGTGGCGCTTGGTTTCCATCGCGAAGCGGTCGATCGCGTATTCGATCTTGGTCGGGGCATAGGCGTAAAAGTGGCCGAAGCCGCCGCCGAGATAGGGGCGCTGCCCATCTGCCAGAACAGCCAGGACATGCATTCGGCGCGCTTGGCAGGGGCGGTCGGCAGGAAGGCGCCGAACTTTTCAGCCAGATAAACGAGGATCGCCCCCGACTCGAAGACCCTGATCGGCTCGGGGCCGGACCGGTCCATCAGCGCCGGTATCTTGGAATTGGGATTGACCTCGACAAAGCCGGACCCGAACTGGTCTCCGTCGCCGATCTTGATCAGCCAGGCGTCGTATTCGGCGCCGGAATGCCCGAGTGCCAGCAGTTCTTCCAGCATGATGGTGACCTTCTGGCCGTTTGGCGTCGCCAGCGAATAAAGCTGAAGCGGATGGCGCCCGACGGGCAGTAGCTTCTCATGGGTCGGGCCGGCGATCGGGCGGTTGGTGCTCGCAAACTGGCCGCCATTGGCCTTGTTCCAGGTCCATACTTTCGGGGGCGTGTAATTGGAATCGGTCACTTCTGGCTCCTAGCATTTGAAGAGGATGCGTAGGCTGCATCCTTTTGCTGTCGATGACGTATTCGTCCAGCCCAAGTAACAGAGCGGACAAGATTTTGTGAGGGGCCGCCGGTCACTTCACGTAACATTGAGGGGCGCCGCCGGCGGGCGTCCGGCCGCTCCGCCTTCGCAACTTATGGCCCGCTTCGGCATGTTTCCCGTCCCCATTGACAGGGCGGCTGCGTTCTATATTCTGTTATAAAAGCCTATATAACATAATTGTGGAACATAAACGGGAGCCTACCATGAGATTGAAACTTGCATTCCTCGTTGCGACGGCGCTGATCGCCACGCCGTCATTCCTGATGGCGCAGGAGAAGGGCGGCGTCATCAACGTCGCAACCATCGGCGAGCCGCCGACGCTCGATCCGATGACTTCTACCGCCGATCTCGTCGGCATCGTCACCCAGCACATTTTCGAGACGCTCTATACGTTCAACAAGAAGTGGGACGTCACCCCGCTCCTGGCGGAAAGCCTGCCGGAGGTAAGCGCCGACGGCAAGACCTACACGATCAAGCTGCGGACCGGCATCAAGTTCCACGACGGCAGCGACATGACCTCGGAAGACGTGGTCGCCTCGCTCACCCGCTGGACCAAGCTCGCCTCGCGCGGCAAGCAGGCGGTTGGCTTCATCGACACCATTTCCGCCGCCGACCCGGCAACCGTGACGATCAAGCTGAAGCAGCCCTATGCGCCGCTCGTTTCGCTGCTCGCCTTCAACAACTCCGCCGCGATCATCATCCCGTCGGAAAAGCAGGCCGATACGATGACCGATTTCATCGGCACCGGCCCCTATATGCTGAAGGAGCGCAAGGCCGACCAGTATATCCAGCTCACCCGCTTCAAGGATTACAAGCCGCGTTCGGGCGAGAGCGACGGTTATGGCGGCGCCCGCCACCAGTATCTCGACGAGATCCGCTTCGTGCCGGTTCCGGACCCGAATACCCGCGTCGAAGCCGCCGTTTCCGGCCAGTACGACTATATCGACTCGCTGCCAGTCGAATCCTTCGACAAGGTGAAGGCCTCGAAAGCCACCCAGCCGCTGCTCCTCAAGCCGTTCGGCTACCCGGTCTTTGTCTTCAATACCGCAGAAGGCGCCGCCAAGAGCCTTGGCGTCCGCAAGGCGATCCGCCAGGCGCTCAGCATGGAAGACATGCTCGCCGCCGCCTTCGGCAGCAAGGACTTCTATGCGCTCGACGGCAACATCTATCCGGCCTCCTTTACCTGGAGTACGGATGCCGGCGTGAAGGGCAATTACAACGTCGCCGACCCGGAGGGGCTGCCAAGGCCGCGAAGGCCGCCGGTTATGACGGCAAGCCGATCCGCATCCTGACCAGCCGCCAATACGAGTTCCACTACAAGATGGCGCAGGTCGCAGCCGAGTACCTGAAGCTTGCCGGCTTTGCCGTCGATATGCAGGTGGTCGATTGGGCGACGCTCACCCAGCGCCGCACCGACAAGGCGCTCTGGGACATCTACATCACCCACAGCCCGTTCCTGCCGGAGCCGGCACTGATCGGCTCGCTGGCGCCAACTTCGCCGGGCTGGTGGGATACGCCTGCCAGGAAGGCGACCGTGGATGCCTTCTCGGCGGAGGCGGATCCGAAGAAGCGCATCGAACTCTGGGCTGGTGTCCAGAAGGCCATGTATGACGAGGCGCCTTTCATGAAGATCGGCGATTTCAACGCGGTTTCTGCGATCTCGACCAAGCTTCAGGGCGTCGATCCGGCTCCGTGGCCCTACTTCTGGAACGCGTCGATCAAGAAGTAAGATCCTCCCAGGGAACGCGGATGCCGGTTTACGGATCGGCATCCGTTCTCGATGATGTCCGCACGGCCGGACACAGGAACACCTTCGAATGATACGCTATATTCTTCAACGCCTTGCGGGCATGATCGTGGTGATGTTCCTCGTCGTCACGATCGTCTTCGTGATCGTTCGCGTGACGCCCGGCGATCCGGCCGCGGTCATGCTCGGCCCGGACGCCTCGGCCCAGGACGTCGCCGAACTGCGGACGCGTCTTGGTCTCGATCAGTCGATCGTCGTCCAATATGTCTTCTATATCGGCCAGTTGCTGAAGGGCGACCTCGGCCAGTCGATCTTTCTCAACATGCCGGTGACGTCGGCGCTGCTCGATCGTGCCGAACCGACCTTCTTCCTGACGATATTCTCGCTTGCCATTGCAAGCCTGATCGCGCTGCCGATCGGCATCTACGCCGCCTATCGGCGCGGGTCCTTCGTGGACCAGGCCGCGACGACGGTCGCGATGCTGGCCGCCAGCATACCGAGCTTCTGGCTCGGTCTCATCCTGATGCAGTTCTTCGCCGTGCGGCTCAACATCTTTCCCGTCTCCGGTTATGGTGGGCCGGGCGCCAGCTTCGCCGAGCGCATGTATCACCTGACATTGCCGGCCTTCGCGCTCGGTCTCGTCTCCTCGGCGCTGATCCTGCGGTTTACCCGCGCCTCGATGCTCGACGTGCTCGGCGACGATTATATTCGCACCGCCCGTGCAAAAGGGCTGATCGAGCGGCGGGTCGTGTTGAAACACGCGCTGAAGAACGCGCTGATCCCGATCCTCACCGTGCTTGGCCTCACCACCGCCGTGCTGATTTCCGGCGCCGTCGTCACCGAAACCGTGTTCGGTCTGCCGGGCGTCGGCAATCTGGTGGTCTCGGCGGTGCTGCGGCGTGACTATCCCGTCATCCAGGGTGCGCTGCTGGTCATCGCCGCTCTTTATGTCCTGATCAATTTCGCGATCGACATGCTTTATCTGCTGGTCGATCCAAGGGTGCGCTACTGATGGCGGAGATTGTCACCACCAAACCGGCCTC
The DNA here is from genome assembly GCA_045291535.1 of Neorhizobium sp. EC2-8. Lineage (GTDB taxonomy): Bacteria > Pseudomonadota > Alphaproteobacteria > Rhizobiales > Rhizobiaceae > Neorhizobium. Next base: position 3,888,118 of record CP147996.1, read on the forward strand.
GAGCGAGGGAGCCAAGTTCTTCCGCCGTTTCCTGAAACGCAAGACGGTCGCGGTCGGGCTGATCGTCATCGTGGTCTTCGTGCTGCTTGCGGTGTTCGCGCCGTGGATCGCGCCCTATTCGCCGTCGAAACTATCGATCGTCAACCGGTTGAAGCCGCCGAGCGAAATCTACTGGTTCGGCACCGACGAGTTCGGCCGCGACGTCTTTTCGCGCACCATCTATGCCGGGCGGCTGTCGCTGCTCGTGGGGGCCGCGGTCGTCACCCTTTCGGCGCTTATCGGCGTGACGCTCGGGCTGCTGGCCGGTTTCTTCCAACGGCTCGACACCCCGATCGCCCGGCTGATCGACGCGATGATGGCCTTCCCGGACATCCTGCTCGCGATTGCGCTGGTCGCGGCGCTCGGGCCATCGCTGGTGACCGTGATCATCGCGCTGTCGATCGTTTATTCGCCGCGGCTCGCCCGTATCGTCCGGGCCTCGACGCTGGTGATCCGCGAACTGCCCTATGTGGAGGCGGCCAAAGCGCTGGGTATCTCGACCTTCCACATCATGACGCGGCACGTGCTGCGCAATCTCATCTCGCCGATCCTGGTGCAGGGCACGTTCCTGTTCGCCAGCGCGATGCTTGCCGAAGCCGGGCTCTCGTTCCTCGGCCTTGGCGTCAGCCCTGAAATCCCGACCTGGGGAACCATGATCTCCGCCGGTCGCCAATATGTCGGGCAAGCCGACTGGATGACCTATTTCCCCGGCTTCGCCATCATTCTTTCCGTCCTGTCGCTGCAGATGGTTGGCGACGGATTGCGGGACATGCTCGATCCAAGACTTCGAAAGGACCTGTAAATGACCGGTGAAACAGCGGGCCAGCCGCTCCTCCTCACCAATGTGAAGCCGATGGCTTTTGGCGGCAATGCGGCCTCCGGCACGACCGACATCCTGGTCGCCGCCGACGGAAAGATCTCCGCGATCGGCCCGTCGCTTGCAGCACCCGCGGATGCGATCCGCGTCGATGGCAAGGGCGCCTTCATCTCGCCCGGCTGGATCGACCTGCATGTTCATATCTGGCATGGCGGTACCGATATCTCGCTTCGTCCGTCCGAATGCGGCGCTGAGCGCGGCGTCACGACACTGGTCGATGCCGGGTCCGCCGGCGAGGCAAATTTCCACGGGTTTCGCGAATATATTATCGAGCCGTCGAAGGAGCGCATCAAGGCGTTCCTGAATCTCGGTTCGATCGGCCTCGTCGCCTGCAATCGCGTGCCGGAACTGCGTGACATCAAGGATATCGACCTCGATCGCATTCTCGAATGCTACGCCGAGAACAAGGAACATATCGTCGGCATCAAGGTGCGGGCGAGCCATGTGATCACCGGCTCCTGGGGCGTCACACCGGTCAAGCTCGGCAAGAAGATCGCCAGGATCCTCAAAGTTCCGATGATGGTGCATGTCGGCGAACCGCCGGCGCTCTATGACGAGGTGCTGGAAATCCTCGGCCCCGGCGACGTCGTCACCCACTGCTTCAACGGCAAGGCCGGTTCGAGCATCATGGAAGACGAGGATCTCTACAATCTCGCCGAACGCTGCGCCGGCGAAGGCATCCGCCTCGACATCGGCCATGGCGGCGCGTCCTTCTCCTTCAAGGTGGCGGAAGCGGCGATCGCCCGTGGCCTGCTGCCCTATTCGATCTCGACCGATCTGCACGGCCATTCGATGAACTTCCCGGTCTGGGACCTGGCGACCACCATGTCCAAGCTGCTGTCGGTGGGCATGCCTTTCGACAAGGTTGTGGAAGCGGTCACCCATCATCCGGCTTCGGTCATCAAGCTCTCGATGGAAAACCGGCTGTCGGTCGGTGTACGGGCCGATTTCACGATCTTCGATCTCATCGATGCAGATCTCGAGGCGACCGATTCCAACGGCGACGTTTCGCGTCTGCGGAAACTGTTCGAGCCGCGTTACGCCGTCATCGGTTCGGAAGCGATCACCGCCAGCCGCTACATCCCGCGGGCCCGCAAGCTCGTTCGTCACAGCCACGGTTACTCGTGGCGTTGAGGCGCATTCTTGAAATCGCATGACAGGAGTCGACGTGAACACGTCTTCAGCAAAGGCCGCTCCCGCGGCACGGACACCTTACGATCGGCTGAGCGCGCTTGGCATCAAGCTGCCGCCGCCGCCGCCGCCGATCGCCAATTTCGTCACGCATGTGCGTGAAGGCAATATGCTCTACCTCTCCGGCCAGGGGCCACGCGAGGCGGATGGCCATCTGCATGCCGGCAAGGTGGGCGCCGATGTCAGCGTCGATCTCGCCTATCAGCACGCGCGGCTGGTGGGCATCAACCTGCTTGCGGTCATGCACGAGGCGCTCGGCGACCTTTCGCGGGTGAAGCGGGTGGTGAAACTGCTCGGCATGGTCAATGCCGTGCCGGATTTCGAGGATCATCCGAGCGTCATCAACGGCTGCTCGGACCTCTTCATTGCGGTGTTCGGCGATGCGGGCCAGCATGCCCGTTCGGCGGTCGGTTTCGGCTCGCTGCCGGGCAATATCACCGTCGAAATCGAGGCGATCGTCTCGCTGAACGACTGAGGAGGCAAGGTCAGTGGTTGCGCCAACCCATCAGCTTCTCGATCCGCTGGGCGGAAGCACGGACGTGTTCCGTATAGTGGTTCCCGTCGGACACGACTTTCTGTTCCGGCAGCACGATGGAAATGGTGGCGACGCACTCACCGCTCCGGTCGCAGACCGGCGAGGCGATGCAGGCAACCGCATAGTCGGACTCCGCCACCTGGATCGACAGCCGTTCCTCGAAGGCCTTACCGGCCGAGTCGGACAGCGTGCGGGCGTCGATCTCGGCGCGGCCGGTCGGCGAGGTGCGGGCGCAGCGCTTGAACAGCTCGATCCGCTCGGCCTCCGGCAGGTGCCCGACGAGAAGCCGGCCGGAGGCCGTCCAGTTGAGCGGCACGCGGGTGCCGACGCGGGAGGCGACCTGGTAATGGCTCGGGCCGTCCGCCATGGCGAGCACCAGCATGTAGTCGCCATCGCGGCCACAGACCTGCACGGTTTCGCCCGCCTGCCGGCAGAGGTCGTGCATCTCGTGGGTTGCGACGCTCATGAAATCCAGCGACCGGGCATAGGCGAGGCCGTAATGGTAGAGCCGGGCGCCGAGCCAGATCGAGCCGTCGGCATTGCGGGCGAGCATGTTCTTCTCGACCAGATCGTCGATGATCACATAAACGGTCGACAGCGGCGCCTTGACGGCCTTGGCGATAGCATAAGCGCCGGACGGCGCACCCGTTTCGTAGAGATAGTCGATCACCTGCAGCGCGCGGTCGATGCCGCTCACGCGCGAGCGGCGCACGCCCTTGGCTTCGACTTCGGAACCGGCGTCGCCGGAAAGGTCTGCGGATGAAGTCTTTGCGTCCAATTCAACGCTCCTCGTCTGTTTTCGAGAGGCTATTACATTATTATGGCATATCTGTCGATGGCAATTCGCCATTGGCCGCCACTTTGGAGAACCACAATGAGCGATGATATCCGCACCCAGATCGGCCTTCGCCCGGTCATCAACGTTTCCGGCACGATGACGAGCCTCGGCGCCTCGATCGTTGTTCCGGAGGCGATCCATGCGATGGCGGCGATCCTGCCGCAATTCGTGGAGATCAACGACCTGCAGCGCAAGGCAAGCGCGGTCATCGCCCGGTTGACCGGCGGTGAGGCGGGCTTCGTGACGGCCTCCTGCTCCTCGGGTATCAGCCTCGCCGTCGCAGGCGCGATCACCGGCAACAACCTGCTGGCGATCGAGAAGCTGCCGGATACCGCGCCGGACAAGAACGATGTGCTCGTGCAGATGGGCCATGTGGTGAGCTATGGCGCGCCGGTGGACCAGGCGATCCGGCTTGCCGGCGGCAAGGTCGTGCTCGTCGGCCAGGCGACTTCGACGCACCGTTACCACATGGAAAACGCGATCACCGAAAAGACGGCGGCAGCCGTCTATGTCGTCTCGCATCATGTGGTCGATTACGGCCTGCTGAACCTTGTCGAGTTCGTCGAGATCGCTCATGCGAAGGGCGTGCCGGTGATCGTCGATGCGGCTTCCGAATACGACCTCAAGCTGTTCCTGGCGCAGGGCGCCGATATCGTCCTTTATTCCGGTCATAAGTTCCTCGGCGGCCCGACCTCGGGCATTGTCGCCGGAAGCAAGGAGCTGGTGCGCAGCGCCTTCCTGCAGAACATGGGCATCGGCCGCGGCATGAAGGTCGGCAAGGAAAGCGTGTTCGGCGTCATGGCGGCGCTGGAAGCCTGGGAGAAGCGTGATCATGCGGGTATCCGCGAACGCGAGACGGGTTACCTCAATCTCTGGAAACGGACGCTCGACGGTCGCCCGGGCGTCACCGCCCTGATCGAACCCGATCCGACCAACAATCCGCTCGACCGCATGCGCGTCATCATCTCCGCGCCGGAAGCGCATATCACCGCCTGGGATCTGGCCGCAGCGCTCGGCCGTGGCAATCCGCCAATCATCGTCCGCGACCACGAGGTGGAGCATCACTACTTCTACCTCGATCCCTGCAACCTGCATCCCGGCCAGGAAACCGTCGTTGCGGCCCGTCTGACGGAAGAGCCGACAAGGCCCGCGCTTCCAACGAGATCATCGCCACCCCGATCGAAGAACGCAGCCGCCACCGTTTCGATGGTGCGCTTCGCTGGCCGGACTGAGGAACAGCACGGCAGACTAACCCTCCCCTTGTGGGGAGGGTGGCCGGCAGGCGGGAGGGTTTTGATGCGGAGCGAAGACCCTCCCCAACCCCTCCCCACAAGGGAGAGGGGCTTATCCGCCGAACCCTGCGACCAACGACAAAAACAAGGGAACCATCATGACCACCGCCGAAGCCAAAATCGTGCAAGCAGCCGCTCCGGTCCTCTCCGTCGAGAACCTGACCACCTCGTTCAACGTGGACGGGGAGTGGAAGTCGGTCGTGCGTGACGTTTCCTTCACTGTCGCTCCCGGTGAAACCGTGGCGATCGTCGGGGAAAGCGGGTCGGGCAAGAGTGTCACCTCGCTTTCCATCATGCGGCTGCTGCAGGAAGGCACCAGCCGCATCGAGGGCAGGATCATGCTCGGCGGGCGAAACCTTCTGGCGCTTCCCGAACACGAGATGCGCAAGGTGCGCGGCAACGATGTGGCGATGATCTTTCAGGAGCCGATGACGAGCCTCAACCCGCTCTTCACCATCGGCGACCAGATTTCCGAGGCGCTGCTGTGCCACAAGACGATGTCGGCGGCGCAAGCGAAGGCCGAGACCATTCGGCTGCTGGAAAAGGTCCGCATTCCGTCGGCCGCCTCGCGTTTCGACGAATATCCGCATCGTTTCTCGGGCGGCATGCGCCAGCGCGTGATGATCGCGATGGCCTTGGCCTCCAAGCCGAAGCTGCTGATCGCCGACGAGCCGACGACGGCGCTCGACGTGACGATCCAAGGTCAGATCCTCGATCTCATCAAGATGCTGCAGGACGAGGAGGGCACGTCCGTCCTGTTCATCACCCATGACATGGGCGTAGTGGCCGAAGTCGCCGACCGGACGATCGTCATGTATCGCGGCGAGCAGGTCGAGACAGGCGACACGCCCGACATCTTCCACCGTGGCAAACATCCTTATACGCGAGCGTTGCTTGCCGCCGTGCCGGTGCTCGGCTCGATGCAGAAATACCAGCGGCCGCTGCGCTTTCCCGTCGTCAATACGGCGACCGGGGAATCCGATGTGCAGGTGGAGGTCGCCGATACGGTCGCCGCCAACGAACGCCCGGTTCTGGAGGTGAAGAACCTCACCAAGCGTTTCGACATCCATTCCGGCCTGTTCGGTCGGGTGAGTGGACGGGTGCATGCGGTCGAGAATGTCTCCTTCGATCTCCATGCCGGTGAGACGCTGTCGCTGGTCGGCGAAAGCGGCTGCGGCAAGTCGGCGACGGGCCGGGCCATCATGCGGCTGATCGAGCCGGATGCCGGTTCGGTTGTCGTCGAGGGCCGCGATGTGCTGGCGCTCGACAAGCGGGAGATGCGCGAGATGCGCAAATCCGTGCAGATGATCTTCCAGGATCCGTTTGCCTCGCTCAATCCGCGCATGACCGTCGGCCAGGCGATCGCTGAGCCCTATCTCGAACACAAGATGGGGACGGCGAAACAGGCGAAGGACGTGGTCGCCGACATGCTGCGCAAGGTCGGCCTGACACCCGACATGGTGAACCGCTATCCGCACGAATTTTCCGGCGGCCAGCGTCAGCGCATCTGCATCGCCCGGGCGCTTGCGCTCGAACCGAAGGTGATCGTCGCGGACGAAAGCGTCTCGGCGCTGGACGTGTCGATCAAGGCGCAGGTCATCAACCTGATGCTCGACCTGCAGCAAAGCCTCAACCTCGCCTTCCTGTTCATCAGCCATGACATGGCGGTGGTCGAGCGCGTCAGCCATCGCGTGGCGGTGATGTATTTGGGCGAGATCGTCGAGATCGGCCCGCGCGCCTCGGTGTTCGGCAATCCTCAGCACGAATATACGAGGAAACTGATGGCCGCCGTGCCGGTGCCGGACCCGGATCGCCGCCGTGAAAAACGGATGGTTGCCAGCGACGAGCTCAAGAGCCCGATCCGCTCCGTCGATTATGTCGTCAATCCGCTCGACTACAAGACCGTTTCACCCGGCCATCTGGTCGCTATGTGACGGCTGCGGTCCGCGGTGATCAGTCGATGACGGCCTCGATCAGGAACGGTCCCTTGCGGTTGAGGGCGCCATCGAGCAGCTTGACGAATTCCTCGATCGTCGTCGCGCGGCCGGACTCGACGCCGAGACCCTTGGCAAGCGAGCACCAGTCGAGCTTCGGCGCGTCGAGATCGAGCATGCGCTGGGCGTTGCGGCCGTAGGCGTTGACGCCGACATTGGTCATTTCGCCTTGAAGGATGCGGTAGGCGCTGTTGGCGAAGACGATGGTGACAACATCGAGCTGCTCGCGCGCCTGGGTCCAGAGGCCCTGCACCGTGTACATGCCGCTGCCGTCCGCCTGCATCGCCACGACCTTGCGATCCGGGGCGCCGATCGCGGCGCCGGCTGCGAGCGGAATGCCAATGCCGATCGCGCCGCCGGTGATCGGCAGGTGCTCATGCGGTGGAAGTCCCGGCGCCAGAACCGGATACTGGCCGACGGAGGTCAGCCCTCATCGATAACAACGGCATTTTCCGGAAGGCGGCGGCCGATCGCGAAGCTGATGGCATCGGGCGTCAACGAGCCGGTCGGCACCTGGATATCGTTTTGGATGAGGCGATTGCGGACGAAATCCGCATCCGGCCTGATATCCAGCGCGTCGGCGAGCGCGGCCAGCACTTCTGCGAGATCGTGTTCGTGCTCGGCAAGCTGGATCACTTCGCAGGAAGGCGGCAGGGTCGTGCTCGGTTTTCCGGGATAGGCGAAGAAGGTGACGGGACGCGGGCCGCCGATGCAGATGGCGACCTCGAAATCCTTGAGTGCCTCGAGCGCGAGCTCGATCTTGTAGGGCACGGGCCTGACAAGTGCGCGTCCGGCACCGCGGGCGCTGCGGCCCGAGGATGTGGAGAAGAGCACGGCGCCGGTCGCGGCCGCGATCCGGCCGGCGGTCTCGACCGGCTTTTCCCGAAGAGCCTGGCCAGCGAGCATGAGGACGACGCGCTTGCCGCTGCGCAATGCTGCAACGGAGGCTTTCAGGGCTTCGGGATCGATCGTCGGCGGAGCGGGGATCACGGCGGGAGTGAGCGTTTCCGGTGAGACCTCACCCCAGGCGGCGTCCGCGGGCAGGATCATGGTCGAGACGCCGCGATTGGCAAGCGCCGCGGCATAACCTTCTTCAGTGCAGCGGCGGATATCGGCAGCACCGGCGGCGCGTCCGACCCAATGGGACATCGGCCGGGCCAGGCTTTCGATATCGCTGGTGAGCGGCGCGTCATATTGAAGGTGATAGGAGGCGTGGTCGCCGACGACGTTCAGTATCGGCGTGCGGGCGCGGCGGGCATTGTGAAGGTTGGCAAGGCCGTTCGCGAGGCCGGGACCGAGATGGAGGAGGGTCGCAGCCGGCTTGTCCGCCATGCGGGCATAACCGTCGGCCGCACCCGTCACGACGCCCTCAGAAAGGCCGAGAACGCAACGCATGGCCGGCTTGCGATCGAGCGCCGCGACGAAATGCATTTCCGACGTGCCGGGATTGGCAAAACAGACATCGACGCCGTTCACCAGAAGGACGTCACACAGCATATCGGCGCCGTTCATGCGCTTTTCCTCAATTCGTGCAGCCCGCCCGGAGGCGACCGCGGCCAAAAGTCACCGCGGGGCCGAGCGGTCCCTGCGGGCGGTAGCGATCCATTCGCTCAGGCAGCCGCCGAAGCGGTTGCGTCGGAAAAGGCGGCTTCGATCGAAGCTTCGAGAATGGCAAGCCCCTCTTCCAGAACCTCCCATTCGATGGTGAGCGGCGGCAGCAAACGGATCACATTGAGGCGTGTTCCGCAAGACAGGAGGATGAGGCCGCGCGCTTCCGCTTCCGCGATGATGCGGTTGGCGAGGGCAGGGGATGCGGCCTTCGACTGGCGATCTTCGACCATTTCGAACGCCACCATGGCGCCGAGGCCGCGCACGTCGCCAATGTGTTCCATGCCCTGGCGGGCGGCGATCGCGGCCAGCCGCTCGGTGATCCGGCGGCCGACTTCGGCGGCGCGCTCGCAGAGCTTTTCACCTTCAATGACGTCGAGGACGGCATTGGCGGCGGCGACGCTCAGCGGGTTGCCCGCATAGGTGCCGCCGAGCCCGCCCGGATGGGCCGCATTCATGATCTCGGCTCTGCCCGTCACCGCCGAAAGCGGAAAACCGCCGGCAAGACCTTTGGCCATCGTGATCATATCGGGCTTTACGCCGGCGTGTTCGAAGCCGAACATCCTGCCGGTGCGCGCCATGCCGGCCTGGATTTCGTCGGCGATCAGCACGATGCCGTATTTGTCAGCGACTTCGCGAAGGTGGACGAGGAACTCCTCGGGGCGACGTTGAAGCCCCTTCGCCCTGGACCGGCTCGACGATGAAGGCCGCAATCCGTTCCGGATCGACATCGGCCGCGAAGAGCCGGTCGAGCCCGGCGATTGCTTCCTCGGTCGAGAAGCCGAGATAGGGGTTGGGGAAGGGCGCGTGATAGATATCGGCGGGGAAGGGGCCGAAGTTCTTCTTGTAGGGCATGACCTTGCCGGTCAGCGCCATGCCGAGCATGGTGCGGCCGTGGAAGGCGCCCGAAAAGGCGATGATGCCGGCGCGGCCGGTATGGGCGCGGGCGATCTTCACGGCATTCTCGACAGCCTCGGCGCCGGTGGTTACCAGCATGGTGCGGTTTTCAGCCCCGGTCGGCGCCATCGCGTTCAGCCGCTCGGCAAGCTTCACGTAGCCTTCGTAAGGCGCGACGTGGAAGCAGGTGTGGGTGAAGTTCTCGGCCTGTTCGGCGACGGCGCGCATGATGGCCGGATGGCGATGGCCCGTATTGTTGACCGCGATGCCGGCCGCAAAATCGATGAAGCGCTTGCCATCGACATCCCAGAGCTCGGCGTTCATAGCTTTTTGGGCAAAGATACCCCGGGTTCCGACGCCGCCCGCCACGGCGGCCTTCTGGCGGGATTGCAGATCTGCTGAGACGGTCATGACGGTATCCCCTAAAGTCGATGACCCAGCTATAGTCTTGCTCATTATTTTGAGCAAGGGCGATTTGAGAAATCAGAGATAGGGTGGCGAGCAGGCCGAGATCACGATCGTCTGCCGGTCTGAGAGATTCCGGAACCGATGCGGCACGCGGCTGTCGAACAGGTAGGCCTCGCCGGTCTTCAGCACCCGCACCTCGTCGCCGACGGTCACTTCCAGCTCGCCTTCGACCACATATCCCCCTCCGAAGAGGCGTGCTGCAGCAGGGTCTCGCCGGTATCCGCTTGAGGCTCGTAGACCTCGTGGAGGATCTGCAGGTTATGGGCCCGCGCATCGCCGATCTGGCGGAAGATCAGCATGCCGTTGCCGCCGGCAATCGGAGAGGTGGCGACCTTGGAGGTCAGGTCCACCAGCTCATGAGCCGAGAAGAACGGGCCTTTCGGCGGGCTGCGCTCGGGTTCGAAAAAATCGCCCATGCCGACGCTAAGGCCGCTCAGGATCTTGCGGAGGGTGGAAACCGAAGGGCTGACCTTGTTGGTCTCGACATTCGATATCTGCGCATGCGGCACGCCAGCCCGTTCGGCGAGCCTGGCGCTGCGAAAGGCCGGCGGCCACGCGCATGGCGTTGAGGCGAGCCCCAATATCGAACTTTTCATCCATCGCGAACATCCCGGCTGTTCGGGTGTTTATGCCGTGGATCAGGATCGTGATCAACTGGATGATATTTTGAGCAATGTTTGCCCTGGGGAAGGCGCGACAGGGCGAGGGCCGGTCCCATGATTGCAAAAAGCCCGCAATGGGCGATGACGCCGATAGGCCTATGGATATAGCTCGTTTGGCGCAACTGCCCGCGACTCACGCGCGTGTTATCCTCCGATCCTGCGGATCAGAGAGGATTTCGCTCATGTTCAAGTGCACAGACTGCAAGGACACGGGCTGGGTTTGCGAAGCTCATCCTGCCAAACCGTATACCGGTACCCGATGCTGCGGCTGCGGCGCGGTGGAAATGCCATGTCCCCGCTGTTTCGCGGTCCACGACCTGGACAAATATCCGGAGGTGGTGCTGGGCCTGCCCACGCTAGTCGGCATCGCGGAGTTTCCTTGAGGAAAGCTCGGGCCTTACCAGGATTCTCACGGATTTCTGAACGGAACTTTGCGCGACGATATTTGTTTTCCTCCGCCTGGAGGTGCGATGTATGGCAGTGTTTCTGGTTATATTGGATTGCGAGAAGGTCGAAGCATACAATCGGGCGCGAAAAAGAATTCAGCCGCTCGTAACCTGCAAGTTATCCGGAACGACCTGGCTGGTGGAATTCGACGGAAATGCTTCGGCCTTGCAACAATATCTTCAGGAAATTATCGTCCAGAACGACAGCCTGTTCGTTGCCGCAGTGAACCATGATTGGGCAAGCATCAACATGCATTTGGCAAAGCGCTGGTTGACCGAGAGACGTACTCCCGGTCCCGCGTGACTACCCCGTAAAATAGAGGGAGTGCCAAGCGATGGCTGCGAGTTTTCCACCAGATTCCAGGTGAGCCCGCCAATTCCAGGTTGACCCGCGCGATGGGTAATTTATATATCTACTAATGTTCTGATCAAGCTCAGGCGCAGATCGGGACATGGGGAGTAGGTGCTTGAAGTCGTGAGCGCGCGCTTCCGCGACGGGTTGATTTCGCAGTTCAAGCGGCCGCAAGGCTAACCCCGGAGTTTGCGTTCCATGGTGAAATATTTCCTGCATGTCGATTTGAAAGACGGTGTCATTCCCGATACCGAGGGCCTCGATTTCATCGATCTCGAGAGAGCCACGGCAGAAGTCATCTCCGGAATAAGAGACATCGTCGTCGAGCATATCCAGCAAGGAGAAGCCCTGGCATTGCGGGCGATTTCCATCACCGACGATGCCGGACATCTGATATCGATCGTTACGCTGGCCGATGCCCTCAAGGGTTTCATGCCCGGCATAGCGATGCCGAGCCTCGCGTAAGTTTTTGCGCGGATTTAAGTGGGGAAACCGTAGCGTTCTGTGATTTCCCAGAACATCCGGTTGATCGCGACCAGCGACTTGATGCTTTCCCTGATCCGGCCGATTTCGCGCGCGTCGAGTTCTTCGATCTTCCCGTATTTGATCTCGTCCCTGCTTTCGAAAATCCGCATCGATTGCGTGACGTTGCGGCCGCTGTCGGGATCGAACGAATAAATGCAATGGTTGTATTTGTTGCGAAGCTTTGCTTCTTCGGAAAGACGGCGGGTGGTCTCCAGGATTTCCCTGCGACAGGCCGGTGCGGTCTTCCGCATCTTGGTCAGCCGTTCCACCAGGTCGAGGCGAGCGCGTGTCGTATTCAAGGTCAGGAAGATGACGATCGCGGTTTCCTTGTCCACTTTGGCAAGGCCGGCAATCATATGGATCAGCAGGCTTTCGGTGTTGGTCCAGGTGTAGTTCAGCTGTCCGATCAGGAGCAGTATGTCCTGGAGCCTAGTACTTGTCGCCTGAGAGGGAGCGGCCGTCCTGGCCGTGGTTTGTGTCGCCTGCATTGCCGGTCGTATCCTTGCGCCGATATTCAAAATAGAGAGCGACGACTTCCGTTCTGTTATGCACGCCGAGTTTGGTGATGATGTTATGGATATGAATTTTTACGGTATGTTCCGAAAGACCCAGGGTGGCGGCAATGATCTTGTTCTGATTGCCCATGGCCATCCTGACGAGGATTTCATTCTCCCGTTTTGTCAGTTTTTCGATCGCCTGCTTGCCGGTATTGTATAAGGCAGGCTTGCGATCTGCCGCGTCCTCGACTGTTTCCAGAGGCGTATTTTTTGGAACTCGGTAAGCCGTCGAAGGGAAATATGTGCCGCCCTTCAATATAATCCGCAGGCCTGACAGGAAGACGTCGAGATTGACGTTGAACGGAAGAATCCCTGGACGATTTCAAGTTCTTTAGCGGTCGGATGATCGGAGGCTATCTCACCATCATCGGTACCCATCAGCGCAAGCGTGGCGGCGGGATGGTAGCTGGCGAGTTCCGGCCAGTAACCGGCCAGCGCAGAGGCAAGGCGGACATCCGCCAGCACGAGTTGAACCGGATTGTCGAATTCGGCCGAAGCGAGCTTCAGGTCGGGAACCGTCTTGACGCAGAGCCATGGAAATTCGCTTTCGATGGCCGCCGTCATTGCGGTGGAGATTGTTCCCGGCGAGCAGATGAAGAGGAGTGTTCGGATCGCATTCATTCTCTTCAAGGCGTTTGTTGCCAGATCCAGGCCGACATGTTGTGAAACACCATGCGGAATTTGCACGGATAGGCCCTCCGGTCGTTGATCGAAAGTACACGCAAAGTGGTGCTCCGAAGATCTTGTACCAGAACGGTAAACCAAGAGCGGAATGGTGGGAATAGACCGAAGGATTTACAGAATAGATCGAATCGACGACGGAATGGTTGTCCCAAGGTCGTTTTAACGCGAACGAACCATGATCATACAGCGTTTCCTGCCGTGTAAAACGAATTGCTGCATACAAAAGGCGAAATTCATTGTCTATCGGCCTACGTCTTCTTGGTTAGAACATTTAAACCATCTGACTATGCTCATGTAGTATTCATCAGGTCGCGCTAAATCGAAATATTACCTTATTTCTTCTGCGCAATCGGGACACAGTGGCTCCATCCCGAAGCACGCGAAGAACGAGCGCCGAAGAACGCTCGTCGGCGCATGATGCGGCGAGTCTGCGACCTGTGTCGCTGCTCGTTCTAAGCCTCTCGGGAAACTAGGGGAGAGCTAAAAATCAGACATCACGAGAGAAAGACCGGCGAACGGTCGCGTTGACGCGCGCCCTGTAGCCAGAGGCCAATGGTTCACTTCCAGCGACGAGCAAAGACCCCAAAAAGATGAATGGCGGTCACGCTGTCGCAGTCATAAGAGGATACTGTGATGGTAGACAAACGCAACGCGTTGAACACTGTTGTGGACGACCCGGCAGACAGCCAGGAGCAGCAGCAGCAGCAACAACAGCAGGAACAACAGCAGCAGCAGCAGGCCAGCGACCAGAGCCAGAATCAGACCAGCGATTCCACGAACGACAACGACAACGACAACTGGAATGGCAACGGCAACGGGAATGGTAACCTGAACCTGAACGGTAACGGCAACCTGAACCTCAATGGCAACGGCAACTTCAACGAAAATGTCAATGAGACCACTGTCGGCGTCACAGTCGATGTCGGTGTCGATTTCGATAACTACCTGCCGACCGACGACGACTTTGCCGATGTGGACATGACGCACAGTTCCATCGATGGGATGTTCAACATCCGCATCGATGACTTGCTCAATAACTCCCTGACCGGCGAAGGCAACGATGTCGGCAACGTCCTCACCCAGGTCGCCAACATCCAGGACAATGACAAGCTCGAAAACGCAAGCGTCAGCAATGACGGGTCGTTCGAACTGAATGGCACTGCCGAGGGCGGCCTTGCGCTTGCCTCCGATGGGATCAATGCCGGCGGCGGCGGCGGTGACGGCGGAAGCCATGCGGATGCCGATGGCGGTGACGGTGGCAATGGCGGCACGGCTCTCGGCGGTTTCGCGCTTGGCGGTAGCGGGCTGGGTGGCCTGGCCGCAAGCATTGCAGCCGGCGGTAAGGGCGAAGGTGGCGATGCGGACGGCGGCGACGGCGACAGCGGCGATGCCGAGAGCGAAGCCAATGGCGGCAAAGGTATTGGTGGACGTGGCGGCAATGGCGGCGACGGTCTTGGTCTCGGCTTGGGTCTCGGTCTGGGCCTAGGCGCCGGGCTCGCCTTTGCCGGCGACGGTGATCAAGGCGGCAGCAATACGGCCGGCGATGGCGCTGCAGGCGGCAATTCCGGCAACTCCACCGGCGGCAACGCCTCCGACGCCGGAGACGGCGGGGATTCGACCGGCGGAGCATCGGCGACCACCATCGGCAGCAGCCTCGGCCTGCTCAACCCGATCTTTGCAGACGGCGATGGCGGCGCGGGCGGCCCTGCCGGTGACGGCGGTGGAAACACCGGCGGTGCCGGCGGCGATCCGACCGGCGGTGCCGGCGGCGATGGTGGCGACACCGCGGATGCCGGTGACGGCGGCGATGGCGGCGGTGCCCTTGGAGCCGGCCTCGAGCCTGGTTTCGGAGCCGGGCTTGGTGCCGGGCTTGGTGGCGACGGCGCAGCAGGCGCTGCCGGTACCGGCGGCGCAGCAACAGCTGACGCAGCTACCAGTGGCGATGCTACCGGTGGTGACGCAACATCCGGTGCTGGCGAAGGCGGTGCGGCACTCAGTGGCGCATGGGCCGATGGTATCGGCGGCGGCGCAGTGGGTGGCTGGGCATTCGGCGGCGCTGGTGCTGCCGGCGGCGATGGCGGCCTTGCCTATACCGGTGCCGGTGGAGCCGGCGGCGACGGCGGCGTCTGGGGCTCGCACAACGGTGACGATGGTTTCGTGACCGGCACGAGTTCCGCTTCGGCCGACGCGTCGATCGACACCCACGCCTTCAACCAGGACATCGTGATGGGTGCGAACCTGCAGCAGAACGCAATCGACATGACGATCGTCGGCGGCGACCTTCACAGCACGGTTGCAGGCGACGACACCCACGACGGCGGCACTGTCTAGGCCGACAAGCGTTCTCTGCTTCAAGCAAGGACCTTCACATCGTGGACTGCGCAGGTTCCTGCGCAGTCCCTCATTCCGAACGCCCTGTGATGCAGGCATGCCCATACAAAGGCAGCGGTTATGACGACGATGGACACAATCACCGAGGAAATCGCTCATTTCATCGGCCTATTCCACACGAACGTCGAGGATGCGCGCGCGCGGGACGCCTATCAGGATTTTTCGCTTCATACGCCCGAGCAATTCATTGCGCCCTCAGCCGTGAGCCAATCCCATTTCGAGGCGCCATACGTGCTGATCGACTTCGATCCGTCCGTGGCCTACAAGGCTCCAGCCGGTTTCACGCCCATCTGGCATCCCCATTTCATTGGTCGATACGACCACCCTTCAATTCCCCTCGTAGACATCAGGACACATTACGGCCTGCACGAGATGCCGCAGCACGAGCATCCGTACTACGTCAGCGGCAAGTCCTTCACGTGGGAGATCCAGCCTCCGGGTTCGATCGCGAATTTCATCATTCAGGCCGCCTCGCTTTCCGACAACGACAGCTTCGCGGTCGGGGGCATGGCCTCACCTTCAATCCCACGCCCGTCGATAACGGCGAACTGCTGGATACCGCGGAACAGGTCCTTTCGGATTCGCCGATCGGCCATCTCGATATGCCGGCAACGGCGGCGGACCTGATCGATATCATCAAGACCGTTGCCAACGAGTGGAGTCACTTTCCGCGGATCCCGCGCCCACGGGGACGTTCGTCCACCAGTCTGCGACGATCGATGGCATTTACGTCAACGGCCTGCTGGTCGATGAGGCGCCGAAGCTCGAGGACTACCATTCCTTCAAGAAGGATGCTGCCGATTCCGGCGACGATGCCGATGGCGCTCCACCATCCAACGTCAAGGTGTTTGCCGACGGCTCGGTTCGGGTAGAGGCATCGGTCGAATTGGTCGGCGGCAACAATACCGTCGTCAACGATGCCGTTCTCAAGAATATCTGGACCGGTGCGACAGTCACGGCGGTCGTCGGCGATCATTTCGAGATCAACGCGGTCATCCAGGTGAATGTTCTCCAGGATGTCGATGCCATTACTTCGGCGATCAACAGCTGGACGAACGACAACGCGCCCGATGAAATATTCAACATCGCGACATTCCAGAGGGTCGATCCGCTCGAGGACGGCCATGCTTCGGGGCATGGGGGCGGATATCCCGGAAGTTGGGCGGTCACGGAAATCCACGGTGATCTGCTGATCGCCAACTGGCTGGAGCAATACATCTTCATGTCCGACAACGATGTCGGCATCCTGTCGTCTTCCGGCGCCACGACCAAGGTGATTGCCGGCGACAATACCAGCGTGAACCAGACCTCGATCTACGAGCTCAGTCATTCCTACGATCTGATCCTGATCGGCGGTAGCCTCTACGATGCCAATATCATCCACCAGACGAACATATTGTTCGACAACGACGTGGTGGGCGCCGTCTCCGGTTTCGGAACGACCGGCGAGGGGGCGATCTCCAGCGCCGGAAACCTGCTCTGGAACCAGGCCCATATCTACAATATCGGCGGCGCCGATCGTTTCAGCGCGTTGCCTTCGACTTATCTGGATGCGACGAACGATTTCACCGGCGGCGGCAGAGATCTGCCCCACGGAATTCTGACCGACTCGGCCTTTGCGGGAATGCTTGGATTGCGCGTTCTCTATATCAGCGGTGATTTGCTGAACATCCAGTATATCAGCCAGACCAACATTGTCGGCGACAGCGATCAGATCGCCCTGGCGATGAATGCCATCAATCCTCACGCGGACGCGACATGGTCGATCTCGACCGGGGGAAATGCACTCATCAACAATGCTGCGATCGCCGATCTGGATTCTCTCGGCCGTACCTATGTGGGCGGCGAGCAATATTCCCAGGAAACGCTTTTCCAATCGGGACTGATTTCGAGCAACCCCGAATTGGCCGCACACGATCCCAACGCGCTGGTCAACGAAGCAGTCGCGTTCCTCGACGATTCAATGCTGCACACCGATCCGACCGAGCCCGGCTATGGCGTGCCTGTAGATCATGACGGCCACTACGAGAACGACGGACTACAACATGTGCTCGGATAATGGGGAGAAACATGTCGGACGCCCAAAGAAGGGCCGACCTGGAACAGGCCCGCGATCACGATGAAGGCCAACAACCTGCCGGTGAGGACATCTATGCAAAATTGGAGCGTGCTGTGGACGAATGCCTGAAACTGTCATCCGATGGCGAAGCCCCTTCTGCAACGATATCCCGGTTGGAACCGAAGGGCTCTCCGCAGGGCCTAACGCGGACGAATGCAAGCTCGTCCGGAGCCGATATTCTGCCCATGCCTGCCAATGGCCGCATCGTCGAACCGGAAATCGAGCCGAAACCCACGGTGCGTGAAGCGACCGAGGCAAAGGCGCCCGAGGGCATGATCACCATCGATGCCGACACCGGACCCTTGCGAAGCGAAACGAAGATCTTCGGAAAGCCGCCGTCCAACGGCAGCGGCGACGGAACCTTTCACAAGCGTCTTCCGCCGGTCGATTTTTCGGCCAGCCTGCGGGCCGGCGTCACCGCCGTGCGGCGGAACCTGGCGATCGTCATGCTTTTCACCGTCGCCAGCAATATCCTCGTACTTGCGATCCCGACCTACCTGTTTCAGATATCGGACCGGGTGCTGACCAGCCGTTCTCTCGACACCCTGGTGATGCTGACGATCGTGATCATCGGCGCCGTCATCCTGCAGGCGGCATTCGACGCGCTTCGACGCTTCATCCTGATGCGGACCGCGGTGGAAATCGCGGCGCAGCTCGGCGCTCCGATCCTGAGTGCGGCCGCCCGTGCCTCGCTACAGAGCAACGGCCGCGAATACCAGGTGCTCGGCGATCTTGCGCAGGTCCGCGCGTTCCTTGTCTCCAGGACCCTGCTGTCATTTCTCGATGCGCCGATCGCCCCACTCTTCGTCGTGGCGGTCTTCCTCATCCACCCGCATCTCGGCTGCATCGTGGTGCTGACGGCTCTCATGCTGCTGGCCTTCACCCAGATCAATCAGCGCATGACTGCCGAGCCGTTTGCCGAAGCCAATACGGCGCAGGTGAGGGCCAACCTTCATCTGGAATCCATGTCGCGCAACTCGCAGATCATCAATGCGCTCGCCATGATCCCCGAGACGGTGCAGCTCTGGGGCAAGGACACGGCAACCTCGCTGAAATCGCAGGTCATCGCGCAGGACCGCAACATCACCATAGCGGCCATATCGAAGGCCTGCCGTCTTCTGACGCAGATCGCAATGCTCGGCTGGGGCGCCTTCCTGTCGATCGAGGGGCAACTCACGGGCGGCATGGTGATCGCCGCCTCCATTATCGCCGGTCGCGCGCTGGCACCGATCGAAGGCGCCATCGAAGGCTGGAACCAATACAGCCAATCCCGCGCGGCCTACGCTCGGATAACGGCACTTCTGAAATCCTCACCCTTGAATTTCGACCGCCTTAACCTGCCGAAGCCGGAGGGGCGCCTCGACGTCGAGCGCCTTCTCTACGTGCCGCAGGGCACCAAGCGTGTCGTCCTCAACGGCATTTCGTTTGCTCTGCAGCCTGGAGATTCGCTTGCCATCATCGGCAATTCCGGTGCCGGCAAGACGACCCTTGGAAAAATGCTCGTGGGATCGATCCTGCCGACGTCGGGCAGTGTCCGGTTGGATCTGATGGATCTGCGAAACTGGGACCAGCGCCAGTTTGGTGAAAATATCGGCTATTTACCGCAGGACGTGCAGCTTTTTCCCGGCACGATCAAGGCCAATATCGCCCGCATGAGGCTGGACGCGGACGATGAGCAGATCTACCGCGCCGCGATGCTGGCCGATGTCCATGAGATGATCGCCAGCCTGCCGCACGGATACGAAACCGTGGTTGCGGCCGATGGTGCCCCGCTTTCCGGCGGCCAGAAGCAGCGCATCGCGCTTGCCCGGGCATTCTTCGGCGATCCGAGGATGGTGATATTGGATGAGCCGAATTCCAATCTCGACAATGCGGGCGATGCGGCGCTGCTCCAAGCACTGCGCCACGCCAAGGAACACAAGATAACCGTCGCCACGATCACGCAGCGTCCCGCCCTCCTCAGCAGCGTCGACAAGGTTCTGCTGCTGGTGAACGGCACCGTCGCGCTGTTCGGGATGAGGGCGGATGTGCTGAAAGCGATTGAAGCCCGGGGCATTGATATCAACACCGGCTCGTTCGGCCATCAGTTGCAATAGGGGTTTGGCCATGTCTGCCGTTGCGAAGATACATGATCTCGAATGGTACTCGGAGGTTCCGCGGTCGGTCTGGAAACAGACGGTAGCCGGTCTGGCGCTGACGGCCATAGCCTTTGGTGGTTTCGGTACCTGGGCCGCGACTGCGCCGCTTGCAGCAGCCGTCATCGCCCAGGGCAGTTTCGTCGCGACCGGCCGCAACAAGATCGTGCAGCATTTCGAAGGGGGCATTATCAAGGAGCTGCTGGTCAACGAAGGCGACCAGGTGGTCGAAAACCAACCATTGGTCAGGCTCGACGAGACCGCGTCGCAGGCCAAGAAGCGAGAGCTCTTCCTTCGGCGCGTGCGGCTGGAGGCTACCGCCGCCCGTCTTACCGCTCAGTCCGAAGCCGCCGAGACCATGAAGATCTCCACATACCTGAACGATTTCAGGGATGACCCGGACGTCTCGGCGATCATCCTGACGCAACAGCTCAACTTCAAAGCTCAGAAGATGAAGCTGGCCACCGAACTTTCCCTGCTGAAGCAGAACATGAAAGCCCTGGAGTTCCGCAGCGAAGGTTACGCCCGGCACAGCGAGGCGATGTCGCGGCAGCTCGTGCTGCTCAAGGACGAGTACGATACCAAGCGGGTCCTTCTGACCAAGGGATTGTTGCGCGCAACGGAAGTCCGGGCGCTTCAGCGGGCCATCGCCGATGCCGAAGGGCAGATCGGCCGGCTGGAGTCGGAGGTGGCGGAAACAGGAGCCGAGCTTCTGAAAGGGCAGCAGGAGATATCGCACGCAGAGGAAACCTATCGCGAGGAGGCGCTCGACCGCCTGCAATCGATCCAGGGCGACCGTGACGCGGCGCGTGAACAATCCCGTGAAGCTGATGACGTGCTGCGCCGGGCGACGATCCTTGCGCCCGTCTCGGGCACTGTCGTGCGGACCTATTACCATACGACGGGCGGCGTTATCGAAAGCGGCAAGGGGATCATGGAGATCCTGCCCGCCGGCGTGCCGTTGATCCTCGAGGCAAAGGTGGCCCGCAACGAGATCGACAGCGTCAAGGTCGGTCAGAAGGCCACGGTCCGTCTCATCGCATTGAACCAGCGCACGACCCCGGTCCTGAGGGGCGAGGTGTTCTATGTCTCGGCCGATGCCATGGAAGATAGCAAGGCGGGGCTCTCCAATCACGATGTCTATATCACCCGCATCAATATCTCGCCCGATGAGATCGCCCGGATCAAGGGATTTACCCCGCAGCCCGGCATGCCGGCAGAAATCATGATTCAGACCACGGTCAGAACGTTCTTCAGTTATCTGGCCAAGCCGATCATGGACAGCATGTCGAGAGCGTTCACCGAACGCTGACCGCCGTGACCGCCCGGGCGGCGCAACGCCGCCCGATGTCGAACACTCCGCAGGATATACCTCAAAAGGCGTAGGATCGTGCCTGTCCGCAGCCGCGTCCCCTAAACCCTGCGGCCTTCGTGGGTCTCCAACAAGCATTCGGGAGATGGATTGCGGTGCTTCCAAAAGAAGCCCTCGCCGATGAAACAGCGAGGGCGTCCGCAACACGGGAAGTAAACCGAGGCCGACAGGACGCCTCGTGACCCCATAACACCACGAGTCATGAAAAATGTCAGGTTCACCAAAAGGAGAAGGCCCGACCGTTTTTCCCGTTCGAGCCTTCAGCAGTCTGTTTGGCAAAAGTATTATTCCCTCATCTGCAGGCCACATCAACTCAATCAAAAGGATTAGGTTCTATTAATCGTTGTATCTATTTTTCATTTCAATAATCACTGGTTGATTTCTGTTTCTCCACATCAGTTTATCTTGGTTGAGGTAAATATCCGTTCCTTAATCGGGTGTCTAAATTAGCTATCGGAAAGTTACACTTGAGGTGTGGCCCGATTGCCATATCGCCGATCTGCGAGTGTGCTATTTTGTAGTGCGGACTTGAGCAGAACGCCTCGGGTATCGGCGTGGTAAACTGACCGGCTGCCCACCTGGGCAGCCGGTCAGTTGTTTGACGGGTGCGTCATCGCGATCGTCATCTGATGTTCAGCCGTTCCCTGAGGGGATCTAGAGCGCAGGTTTACGTTTAAGAACCTGCTGGACAGCTTGCCATTTCGGGTGGGTGCTGCCCTCTTCCTCGAGCAATCCCCAGCTACCCCATTTGTTGGGTTCGCTCATCGACGAAAACGCCGCATAGAGGTCCCCGCCCGACACCCGCCAGTTCCTGAGATGGCGAAGATAAAGTTCGCCCATCCGGCGGTCGCGATTGGCCGCGATAAACAGGTTCGTCAGTCTTTCGTTGTTTTCTGCTCCGCTACTGCCAACCAGATGCTGGCCGCCCTCATAGGCGTAGAGCTTGACGCCGTATTGTTTGGCAAGCGCTGCCTGTGCCTGGATGGCCTTCTTGTTGTCGGTATCGACTTCATTCTCGAGTGCGGAGAAGAGGCGATTGAGCGACCACCTTGAAACTTCTTCCTGCCGGTCCGGCGCGCCGAGGCCGCCTCCGAAATAGGGGGCGATCGCGAGCACATCCGCATGGGCCTTCACGCCTTTCCAGGACAGTATCGTCTCGCTGGTCCATCCGTTGACGGATTGGGCCGCGTAGACGCCGATAATCCTCTGTTTCGCGGCGCCGAAAACATCTTCCCATATGGCCAGTATTTCGCTTGTCCGTTGCGCGTAATAACGGAGCTGCGCTTCATAGTCGTTGCTCGAAAAGCCGAGGGCAAGGCCGCGGCTGCGTGCATGGTCGGCCTGATCGAAGGAGGTGTTCCAGACTTCGTTGGAATATTCCACATGGACTTCGAGAGCCGGGTCGAGGTCTTTCCTGACCTGTTCGGCGAACCGGCGAACGTAGTCGTCGTCGGCAAGATGCGGCATGTTGAACCACGGATCCGATTTGACCAGGTTGCAGAGCTCGATCATGTATTCGAGCGGCACGCCAAGTTCGGATTTACCGAAATGACCGGGCCTCGGCCTGTCGTTCCAGCTGCGGACGTTGGAATTGTTGGTTCCCATCCAGTCCATGAAGCGTAGCGTCGATATGCCGCTCAGCCGCTCCAGGAACGGCGCCCGGAACGTCTCCTTCGGCACCGGCCCGCGCTCGTAGACGCGGATATTGCGGATCGGGTCGGAGGGGTCGGTTTCCATAACCATCGAGGTGAAGGGTGCATCTTTGCGAAGATTGCGCACGTCGTCACGCCCTGGCGACCGGGCTTCCAGTTCGGCGCCGGCGATATAGCCGAGCTTGCCTTTGCCATCGTAATGGACCGAAAGCTGGACTGGCAGGTTCTTCCGATGGGTGGTGAAGATCAGGAAGCTCTCGACGAAGGATTTTGGCGGCACCGCCTTGGGATATCCGTCCGGCGTCATCGGTGGCAGCGGGGTGTCCCATGTGAAGGGCGCGCCTTCCACCTGCACCCGCCAGGGCGAAGCATTGAAGGCGAGGTTGGAAAAGGCCTGCTCCGTCGCCCAATAGCTCATTCCCGTGATGTTCAATCCCATTTCAGTAGGGAACAGGTCGTCGGTTGCGGTGCTGTCTGAAGCCACAGCGGTTAAGGCTGGCGAGATTGCGACGCTGGACAGCATTTGGAGAAACGTTCGGCGGTTCATGGCGGATCCTTTCCTAATGCTGGCACCGACCGTCGATTTCGGCCGGCTAGAACTGGGACTGTCGTCTTGAATCGAATGGCATAGCAGGACCGCAGGCAAGCAAGGCAAATGGAGGCATGGGGAGTACGATCGGCGTAGGCGTTAGCTCTTTTGGATATGTGGGGGAAGGCGAGCCGGCCGTGTAGCCTAAGTCGAGACGCGCAGTCCGGGCTGCGCATTGGCAAAGGGCAGCCATATGGGGAAGAATAGCAGCGCGAAACATCTTTACGGGGCTGCGGTATTCAGGCGCGAGACCTTAAATGCCTGAATATCTCCGCGCTCTACTCTACGTGCTGATCATCAGCGCTCCCGCACTTTATATCGGCGGCAAGGTCGCCGTGCCGCTCATCGGCGAGGCGGAGTTCAGGCTCTGGCGCAATTGCTGGGTCATTGCGACCTTCGCCACTTTCCTGTCCCGGAGCTTTTTCGAATTCGCTGCCGCGATCGTCGTGATGAGCATCTATATCCATCGAAACTCCAAACAGCCCATCCTGCTCTATGTGATCCTGATGTTCGTGGCGCCCTGTGTTCCGGTGGGGTTGGCATTCCGGGCGTTTTCAACAGAATCATCGATCTCGATCCGCCGCGGCTGCTGGCGGTGACCATCCTGATGCCGCTCGCGATCAAGTTATGGAGAGAGCATGACAACCGGGAGCTTCGCGGCCCGGACGTGGTGGTCATTGCCTTCTTCGCCTACATATCGCTCCTTGCTTTGCGTCTGGGGGACATCAATTCCATTCTGCGGGTCGTCCCGGGATATTTCCTCGACATCCTGCTTCCTTACTTTGTCTTCAGCCGCTCGTTGCGGTCGGCGTTGGAGATAAATCAGGTCCTGCTCGCTTTCGTGGTCTCCGCCCTGCCGCTTGCCGCGATCGGATTTTTCGAGATCTGGAGAAACTGGCGGATCTATTATGTGGTTGTGCTGCAGTGGGACGTGGTGCTGATCACCGTTTATCTTTTCCGCGACGGTTTTCTGCGTGCCGCCACCACATCGGTGGAGTCGATTGCTTTCGGATTCCTGTGCATGACGGCGGGGGCTGCCTGCTGGCGCTGCGAACGCCGAAATCGCTGGGCGTCTGGCGATACGCGGCGCTCGGGGTGCTGATCATCGGGCTTCTGTCCAGCGTCTCGCGCGGGCCCTGGCTCGGTTTCGCACTCTGCGTGGTGGTCCTGATGATGACCAATCTGCGGTCTTCGTCCAAGCTGCTTGTCGGGGTAATTCCAGGCGTCGTCAGCCTGATATTTCTGCATCCGCCATTCATAGACCGCTTCACCAACCTGCTTCCATTTGTCGGTTCCGCGGACAAGGGTAGCGAGACCTATCGTTCAAGGCTTTTCGAGAACTCCATAATCGTCATCGAACGTTATCCGCTTTTCGGATCTGACACTTTCGTGCGCGAACCGGAGATGCAGACGATGATCCAAGGGCAAGGCATCGTCGATGTCGTGAACACCTATCTGCAGATCTCACTCCATTATGGATTGATCGGCTTGCTGTTGTTCGTGATGTTCTTCGGACTGCTCGGCATCAAACTCGGGCTACTGTTCTGGACGAGCAAGTCGGATATCGTCAGCTACGAAGGCGTGCTTGCGCTACTGGCCGCCATGCTTTTCACCATCGCGACGACCAGCAGCGTTTCGATCATCCCCTATATCTACTGGCCTTTTTCGGGTCTCTGCGCGGCACTTCTGGCACGCGGCCCCGGCCTTGAATGGGATGTTTCCCAGAAGGTCAGGGCAAGGATGAAAAGCCTGGGAACCGGCATGGCGCACCCGACCATCCCGTCTCCCGCCGGGGCTCAGAAAATGCGTGTTCTGGGGGCACGCCGGTAGAGCCGGCAATCGCCGCCGATCTCAAGCACCTGGCAATTATTACTTATATTCGATGATCCGTTGCTGACGGTTGATCAGCCGGTTCAGGTGGAACTGGGCAATACCCTGCATTTCCGGGAATTTGCCCATCACATCGAATGCGGCGAAAAGCCACCTCTTGTCCGATCCGGACGTCTTCCTGAGTGCCAGGCGCAAGATCTGCAGCGGATAGACCAGCAGAAGCGCGATGCCCGCCGGATGAGAGGCGGCGCCGACGACTGCCGCGAGCGGCAGCAAGCCGCCCCAGAAAACCGCGCGGCGGAGATTTCTGGTCCATATCCGGGACGGTGATGCCCGGTGGAGATGGAACACCTGCGCATAGGCATGCCCGCAGCGGACGCTTCTCCGCCACCATTGGCTCATACGGCTTATATCCGCATCATGGCGCGTCATCTCAGACGGGAGGCGCCATATCTTCCAGCCTCTCTCGCGCAGGCGGATACAAAGCTCCGGCTCCTCTCCCGCGATGAGCCAGCCGGAATAACCGCCGAAATCCTTCAGAACCGAGGCTCTGATGAGGATATCGCCGCCGCATGCCGGGACTTCGCCGGGTGGACCTTCCCATTCGCGGTCGCATATTGCGTTGAAGACCGTCCGTTCCGGATACCGTTCGCGCCGGCGCCCGAAGACGAGGGCTACATCCTTGCGCATCACCAGAAAGGTCGCAGCCGTGGCGATCCATTTGGCGTCGAGTTCGCAATCTCCGTCCAGAAACTGGATAAAGGCCGCGTCCGGCCAGCGCCGCATGACGGCATCAAACCCTGCATTGCGCGCTCGTGCCGCCGTGAACGGAATTGTCATGTCCAGCGGCACGACCTCGGCACACAGTCTGGTGGCCGCCTCCACGCTTCCGTCCGACGAGCCGGAATCAACATAGATCGTGCGCTCACGATGGGATTTCAGCGAGTTGAGGCAATCGATGAGGCGCTGCCCCTCGTTGCGTCCGATCACCACGACGCAGACATCGGCCCCGAGCCCCGAATAGCCTCGCTGCAATAGGATATCGGTGTCCATATGCGTATCCCCGGCGTTGCTTTTGGCGTCCGTCGCGATCTCAGTCAGCGAACGGGATAAGCTCGTATACTGTCTGTAGAATTTCGGTTCGTCGCTGTAAATTTACCTCTTTGGTGGAAGCCGGTGCAGCGGCCTTAAGCTTTTTGTCGCACTGAGCCCCGAAAGCCCTTTTTGCTATACCGGATGCGGGTGGGATTGCCGGCGACGGCAAACATGAAGGGACGCTTGTGGAATGCGGATTGCGTATTTCACCAATCAATATCCGGCGCCAAGCCATACATTCATACGGCGCGAAATCGTGGCGCTCGAGGCAAGGGGGCATCGGGTCGAAAGATATGCGGTGCGGCCCTTTCGCGGCGCGCTGAAGGATCCCGAAGATGTCGAGGAAGCCCGCCGCACCCGCCATATCCTGCGGACCCCGGTGATCGGCGCCTTTACGAGCGTCGCCCGGCAATTGCTTGCCCGCCCGAAACCCTCGTGGAGAGCATTGGGAAGTGCGTTCCGGTTTGCGAGGACGTCCGGAGGGCATTACCTGCGCCACCTCTTCTACTTTCTCGAAGCGATGATCCTGGCCGATTGGTGCCGCAGGGATGAGATCGATCACCTGCATGTGCACTTCGGCACCAATCCTGCGACGGTCGCGACGCTCGCGCATCAGATCGGCGGCATGAAGTTCAGTTTCACCGTGCACGGGCCGGAGGAGTTCGATCGGCCCGAAATGCTGGGGCTCTGCGAGAAGATCAGGGCGTCGTCATTCGTCGTCGCCGTCAGTTCCTACGGCCGCAGCCAGTTGCTGCGCTGGGCTGATCTTGCAGACTGGCGCAAGGTCGAGGTCGTCCATTGCGGGATCGACAAGCGCTACCTGAGCGAGGACGTGGAGCTGCACGGCGTCGATCCGCGTCTTGTCTGCATCGCACGCCTGTCCGAGCAGAAAGGCCATCTCCTGCTGCTTCGGGCGGCTGCAAACCTGCGGGCCGAGGGGATGCGCTTTGAACTCGTGCTTGTCGGCGATGGCCCGCTGCGAGCCGAAATCGACCATGAAATCGAACGGCTCGGTCTCGGAGACACCGTCGTCCTGACCGGCACGATCTCGCAGGACGATGTGCGCAACGAGATTCTTCGTGCCAAGGCCCTGGTTCTGCCAAGCTTCGCGGAAGGCCTTCCCGTTGTGCTGATGGAAAGCATGGCTTTGAAGCGCCCCGTGATCTCGACCTATATCGCCGGCATCCCGGAGCCTCGTTCAACCGGACAATGGCTGGCTCGTTCCGGCCGGTGATCTGGAGGCGCTGACCGGCGCGATGCGCCAGGCGTTGTCTGCAAGCGATGTCGAGCTGTTTCGCAAAGGCGAGGCTGGACGACGCCGGGCGCTCGACCGGCACGACATCAACCGATCGGCGGCGGCGCTGGAACTGCTGATGGCCCGTCCGGGAATTATCTGAACCGGATTGTCGCTTTCAAGAGCGCTGTCAAACCCTGCGAAATGGCCCCGAGTGGCGGATGAAATCCTGCAGCAGATGCGGCGGTCCGTTGGAGGTCTTGCCTTCGGCAAGAAGGCGGATACGCCAGGCGATATGTCCGCCAAGCCAGGCAAAGTCGGAGAGGACCGAGTAGAGAGCGCCGTGGTGCTTGAGATGGTAACGCCGCCGGGACTCGAACCAGTAGACTGGCCGCCTCGATGGTTTGACATGCCGTGTCACGCCGGTCGATTGACCGACCAGGTGGATGATGCGGCTTTGCGGTACATGCCAGCAGGACCATCCGGCGCGCGCCGCGCGGAGACAGAAATCGACCTCCTCGTAATAGAGGAAATATTCTTCGTCGAGTGCGCCAATCTTGTCGAGCACCTCGGTCCTGATCATCATGCTGGCCCCGGAAACCCAGTCGATCTGGCTCGGCATCCTTGGCATGTCGGGAGCGATACGCCAACGGGCGAGCAAGCGGGTGACCGGTCCCAGCTTGGCCTCGCTTTCGAATTCGTTTGCAATCGAGGGAAAGCGGAATGCGCAGGCCTGGCCTCTCCCGTCGGGGTGTTCCAGACGGCTGCCGGCAATGCCGACGTCGGGCCTGTCGTCCATGAACTCCACCAGTCGCGTGATGCTGCCGGGGCGGGCGATGGTATCGGGATTGAGGAGCAGGACATAGTCCGGGCGGCCGAAGTTCGCCATCGCGTATTCGATGCCCCGATTGTTGCCGTAGGCAAAGCCGCCATTGGTATCGAGCGGCAGGCATGCCGTATTCGTCCAGCGATACTCCTTTATGGCGGCCGAGATGAGTTCGGCCGAGCTATCGCCGGATCCTCCCTCGACGGCAACGATCCACGTACCGTCCGGTACGGTCCCGGGGACGCTCAGAGAGGCCAGGCAGTCGATGGTGAGATCGGCTGTTCGATAATTGACGATGACGACGACCAGTTTCGGCCGAGAGGCACCGTTTTGCTGGTTATGTTCGTCGTCCATCAAAGGCCGTGCCTCTTCGTCTTGTTCAGGACCACCTGCATGCTTTTTCGGAGCCGAGATAACTCCGGCAGATTTCCAGTTCCGGAAGTTTCGACCTGCCGATTGCAAGCACGATCACGGCGGTGTCCGACATATCGACGAACGGGATCACCTCGTCCGAACTCAACATCGGCGGCAGATCGAACAGCACGATCGTCGGTTTCAGCATCTGGCGGGCGAACTCGACCTGCGCCGTCATGCGCGCCAGATCGGCGGGTAGCGGGATTTTCCCTGCCCCCAGGCCGCACGCAGCAGGTGGCTGCGAAGACCCCGGATATCCACCGTCGTCAACCAGCCGTGGACCGGATCCTCGATCGGGGGTGGGCGTTAGCCCGAGTATGTTGCCTATCGAGGGATCTCGGGAGTTCGCGTCCACCAGCAAGACATTGGCTCCCGGTACACGGGCGAAGCTGAGTGCCAGGTTGATAGCGGTTACCGTCGTTCCGCAGCCGATTGTCGGCGCGGTCACGGAAATCACCCGCGTCTCCCGGTCCTTGTGCTCGTTCAAGAGCTGGTTTCGCAGGACGTCGTAGGAGTGCGCCATCGGACTGTCGCTGTCGAAGGCGATGATGCGATTTGAATACAAGAAGGTCGGAGAGACCGGCGATATGTCCAGCAGCGGTGGAGATTCCTCATGGGTATGGTACCCATTGAGGTAGCCGGTGTTCAGATCGGCGAGACCGGCACCATCCAGCCGATCCGGCATTCTGCTCCGCGATGAAATGTTTTTGATGATTTCCATGTAATTCGTGCCCTGTCTCATCGATAGGATTTTCAACTAAAGGCGGTTCGGTCGCACCCGAATGACGTCAACCTCCCGGAACCGGACTTGGGTTCGTGAACGCAGAATTCCGGAATGCCCTGGCCATGCGACGCTTCGGCTTCCATCGTGGAATGACGACGAGCGTTTCTCCTGCGAGCGCTTGGCTGAGATCGAACGCGCCGCGGATGGTTCGGTCCAGCAAATGGGCGGCGTAGATCCCCGCAGCCGCAGCCATGGCCGCTGCGGCGCAAACCATGGCTGCCAGCTGGAGCCGCCGCGGTCCCGAAGACGCCTTGGGGATTTCCGGCTCCTCGACCACCTCGATCTGCTGGGCGGCGTCGCCTTCCTCCAGTCGTTCGCCAAGCCGCGCGGCATCGAGTTTGGTCTGCATCTCGTCCATGTTTCGCTGCAGCGAGGCTTTTTCGGCTTCGTTCGCTTGGATCTGCGCCCCGACTTCGGGGGCGTGAGAGATCAGCTCCCGCAGTTGGGCGATGCGACCTACGATAGCGTTCCTCTGGACGACATTCTGTTCCTGTCGCGGCTTTGCCATTGAGATACGTTCCGCAATCAGCTTGAGCTCGGGCGAAAGGGTCTTGATCTCCTCGGGCGTCGGCATGTTTTCCGACGCACCGCGCTGTGCGGGCGCGACCTGAGCCCGCATCTCATCAAGGCGTTGCTTCATGGCACGGATCTGCGGATGCGTGTCGGAATAAATGACTGACTTGACTGCGAAATCACGCTCGAGATCGGCGAGCTGTATCTGGAAACGGCTACTCTCGACCGACTGCCCGACGCCCATGCGCAACTGAGCTTCGTAGATGCCGATCTCTTCGTTCAATGCAACGGTTGCCCGATCCAGTGTCGCGAGTTCCAGTTCTTTTGCCTGGAGCTCAATCAGCAAGGTTGGGATCCGCGTCGGGTGGGATTCCTTGTTTTCTTCGAGATATTTCGTCCATACGGTTTCCCTCTCGCGAAAACGTTGAGTGACGCTATTGGCCTCCTGCGTCAGGAACTTGGTTGCTTCCGAGGCGCGGGCCATGCGGATGCGCCGGTTTTCCTCGATGATCTGCGACACGAGGTCGGAAACGACATTGGCGGAAACGACAGGATCGCCATATTTGAAGCCAATCCTGACGGAAGCATTGTTCGCGGTGCGGTCGGCACCGTCGGTCACCGATATCAGGAGGGTGATCTGGTTGCGGATCAACCCTGCAAAATTGCTCTTGGCCAAAGTCTCCGTCAGATTTGGAAAGAGCTTGTACTTGTCTGCCAGCGCCAGCAGGTTATTGCGCGACAATACGCGTTGCTCGATGAATTGCAGACGGTCGTTCGACACGGTCGGCGAGACAAGCGCCGCCGGTATCTGCTGGAACTCCATCAGCAGCAGTGCCTCGGAGTAATAGCTCCGGGGCATGGTGTAGATCAAATAGGCGCCTACCATGAGGGTGATCAGTCCCGGTACGATGGCGTATAAAGGTTTGGCGAGTGCGATTTCGATAAAATAGAGGATATTGCGTCCTAGCTCGTTGATCATGCTGTCGCCTCATTGCTTCGCGTACGAGATACATGGGTCATCACGAAGTCCCCTCATCGAGCCGCCGTCGTCGTCAGTTCGGCGGGGAGCGGTTTTCGGCACCGGCCACCGGCTGGCTCGTCCCCGCATCCCCGGTGTTGGCCGGATCACTGTAGACGACCCGCAGCAGATCGCCCGGCAAGACCGGCGTCATCTCGGTTGCGACGAACTCCCGTGTCTGGCCGTCGGTGGTCCGCACGATGTGATAGCCGAGCACCCGCCGCTCTCTTTGCTGGCTCGATGCGGCGCTCTGGCCATAGATCGTCATGATGCGTGTGCTGTCGGCAAGCCGCGCCGTGACGTCTTCCTGTTCGCTGCGGGCTGTATTGAGTTCGACCAGCAACTGGGTCTTTTGTGCCTGGCGTGCGCTTTCATAACGAGCGACGTCGGCCATTTTCAGGCGCTCCGCGACTGCGATTTCAGATGTCATCCGGCTGATCTGTCCTTCGAGTTCGGCAATCGTGCCTTCCTGGACCATCTGCTGGGAGCCTTCAGTCACGCCCTTGGCGACCAGACCGCTGATGCTCTGGAGACGGCGCCTGGCCAGCTCGATCCGTTTCGTCATGGTATCGGCTTGCTCCTGCATCGCGAGACTGTTTCGCTCCGAGAGTTCGTTTGCCTGGGCCTGGGCTTTTTCCTCCATGGCGCGCGCTTCCATCCGGGCGTCCAGCAGCGACTGCTCCTCGGCAAGGGCCGGGTCGGCCGCAAGGGTTTCAGCCGTGCCGATGGATTTTCTCCACGCATTTCCGCCTCCAGGCGGATGATGCGTGCCCGTAGTTCCTGCAGACGTTTCTGGGAGTGCTCGACTTCGCGTTTTACCACCACGGAGCGGTCCTGATCGGCAGCCAGCAACGCGGCGCGATAGACCCCGCCGGCAACGCTGAGGCCGTGAAGCACCGTCATATTGGCACGATACGGGTATGCACCGGGTGTGGCGACCTCGCCGAGGACGTAGATCAGCTGCGGATTCTGTGCGTTGGGTCGCAGCATGATTGTCAGATTGGGGCTGTCGTTGAAATAGGTCTTCAGCCGCTCGAAAAGTTGCGCCTCGAGTTCCGAAACGGAAAGCCCGGCGCTCTGAATATGACCTGCAAGCGGGAATGACAGCCATCCATCCGGCGCAATGACGACTTCACGCGTGAGCTCAGGCTCCTGGGCAATCCACACCTGCAACGTATCGCCGGGCTGCAGGCGGTACGTCGTCTGGGCGGCCACGTCTCCAAATGTCAGGCAGAGCAAAAGCCCCGCGAGACTCGTTATCCCACGCATCCATAGACCCCCGATGATTGGTAACCCCTTCCCATCCAGCTGGGATAAGACGGTTTATACTACGGCCGCGCTCGGCACCTGCAAACAAGGCACAAAGAGGTAGATGTCCGGTCCTTGTTTCTAACCCGAACGGATGAGCGCCAAAGCGGTCCGTCCCCTTTAGGATAGGGCGATCCGCCGTCAGGAAAGCTTGTGAAACGGCGACTGGACCCCGACCATGTTCCTTCGGCGCTCACCCGATTTGCACCCGCGGTACCGGCTCGTTGGCGGTTCCTGTCATGGGAGGGCCGCAGCCGGCGAGGTCGCGCATTGCGTGAAGATCGGGCGGCATCGGAACAAGGAGGGTGATGGGTCGTCGAATAGGTTTCTTCATACCGGAATTTCCAGGCCAGACCCATATATTCCTGTGGCGAGAACACGAGGCTTTGTCGGAACTCGGCATCGAGGCTCAATTTGTTTCCACGGCGCATCCTCCAAGGGCGATCGCATCGCATGCCTGGGCGGAGAAGGCCCGCCGGGAGACCGAATATCTTCTGCCGCTCGGCTTCGGTGGCGCGCTTGCCGCTATGGTTGAGATCGTTCGGGCGGGTCCGCGCCGGATCGGCCGGAGCCTGGCGGCCGTCTTCGGCGCGGAAATCAAGTCTCCCGCCGGTCGATTGCGGATGCTCGCCATCCTGTTGGTTGCCGGCAAGCTCGTACGGCTCGCCCGCCGTGGAGAGTGGTCCCATATTCATGTTCATTCCTGCGCCGACGCGGCGAATGTCGCGGCGCTGGCCTCGCTTTTGTCCGGCATCCCCTACAGCCTCACGCTGCACGGTCCGACGCTCGAGGGTTACGGCCCCAACCAGCGGCAGAAATGGAAGAACGCCGCCTTTGCGACGGTGATATCGAAGCGGTTGTTCAACGACATCGACGTGAAACTCAACGGTACGAAGCCGTCGCGGATCGCGATTGCGCCGATGGGCGTGGATCTGGAGCAGATCCGCAGGAGCCGTCCCTACAATCCATGGAAACCCGGGGAGCCGTGCCGGATCTTTACCTGCGGCAGGCTCAATCCGGTGAAAGGGCATGACCTTCTGCTTCAAACCGTCGAAATTCTGCGAAGACGCGATATCGACGTGCGCCTGCAGATTGCCGGCGAAGACGAACAGGGCGGCAGCGGCTATCGCAGGACCCTGGAAGCCCTGATTGCGGAAAAGAAGCTTGGCGGCTGTGTCGAACTTCTGGGAGCGGTCTCCGAAACCCGGGTGCGGCAAGGACTGGAGGACGCGCATATATTTGTGCTCGCCAGTCTCAACGAGGGGATTTCGGTTGCCATCATGGAGGCGATGGCGATGGAGATGCCGGTGATCGTCACCGATGTCGGTGGAAATAGCGAGCTCGTCGATCATGGCGTGGATGCCATGCTGGTACAGGCGCAGCGTCCGGAGGAGATGGCCGTCGCCATCGAAAGGGTATTGCTGAACGACGATCTCTCGCTTCGGTTGAGGCAGGCATCCCGGGCAAAGATCGCTGCGAAGTTCCACCATCGCATCAGCGCGCAAGCGATCGCCTCGCTTCTGGAGCATGAGGAAACAACCGTCGTCTGATACTCCGAAATGAGTAGGCCGATAGCCCAAAGACTACGGCGAAACCCTTGGCCGCTATGCGATTATCCTGTTCGGGGCAATAGTTTAAAGGCATGGGGCCTCCCCGTTTGAAGCACCGATTCCAGGCTCGCGAGGATGGTTGATTGATATCGTTTCTGCCAATCATGCACTCTTTGAGAAAAGCCGCCCGGATGCCCGTTCCGGATATCGAGGCGGTTGCATGCGAGCGCTGGACCATTGCTCCGCTGGCCAGACGCTTCATCTGCCCGGCGAAATTTCTTCCCCATCATCTCGACCGCATCAGAGGCGCCGAGTTCGGCTCCGTCGCCGACGTCCTGAAAGGGTTCAGGGGAAATTACGAAACCACCCAGGAGGCTACGGTCGGTTACCGGCTCAAGAATATCGACCTGATCGACGGCGTACTCTATGGGCAGAAATCCTCGAGGAGCCTTCGACCGCGCAGCCGCCGGCTGCCGGTCTATGTGCCCCCAAACAATCGACCAGCGGGGCGTTGTTCGAGAGCTGGGTCGGCAACCGCTGGTTCGGCAACTGGCTTTCGGACGACTGCCTGACCTATTCGTTGGCAGACGAATATGAAACCCCGGTGACGACACGGCCGGTCAAATGGGGGCATGAGCCGCAATACGCGCAAAAACTCGGCATCAAGCCGATCTACGTCAGTGACGTCCATTTCGACGAGGTCATCCTTTTCAGAGACAAGGGACAGAACGCCAGCAAGAGAAAACGCGCCGACCGGGTCCGTGAAAGGCTCCTGGCGTCGGCGCCGCCTTTTCCCGTTCATCCCGGCGTCTTCATCCTGCGGGGAAGCAGGGGAGACAGCCGGGTGTTGTCGAACGAGACCGAGATCGCCGAACAGTTCGCATCGAAATGCGGATTCCGAATCCTCGATCCGGTGGTTTCGTCGGTTGACGACATTATCCACGCCTGCGCCGGAGCGCGCATCGTCGCCGGCGTCGAAGGTAGCCATCTGGTGCATGGACTGACGGTCATGCCAACGGATTCGACCCTCTTCGTCATCCAGCCGGCAGACAGGGTGGTTTCCGCCCTCAAGGTCATCACCGATCGCCAGGGACAGGGCTATGCTTTCGTCGTCGGCGAGGGAACCTGCGAAAACTTCAGGGTCGAATGGGATGATATCGACCGCACGTTGGAGATGGTGCTCGCATGACGTCACGGCTTCGTTTTCTCCATCCACAACCCAATGCGATGCAGGACCACGATAGTGGGGCATCTCAGCGGACGCCTCCCGCCTCGTTTCGTCAATCGGTGCGGAAGGATTACGAGCGCCACGGCAGGACGATCCTCAATGCCGGCTTCATCTCGCTGCTGGTCTATCGCTTCGGCCGATGGGCGAGCAGCCGCCGAAGCTACCTGGCCAAGCGGCTCGCGCAGAAGGTCTATGGCGCGATCAACATGGTCGTTGCAACGCTCACGCGCGTATGGATCCCCGCGGAAGTGACGCTGGGCGAGGGCTTTCACATCATCCACGTCGAAGGGTCGATCTCCATCCACCCGCATGCCGTGATCGGCAAACGATGCGGCATCATGCACAATGTCACGATCGGGACGAACATGAGTGCCGGGGCGCCGAGGATCGGCGACGACGTCTTTATCGGCGTGAATTCCACCATTCTCGGCGATATCCGGATCGGCGACCGGGTGCGGATCGGCGCCAATACCGCCGTCTCTACCGACGTGCCGTCGGATTCGATCGTCATCGGCTCGCCGGCCAAGATCTATCCCCGCCTTGGCCCGTTTTCGAGCGAACACACCAAGACCGATGCCAGTCCCTGATCCATTCACCTGTTGGAGGAGTTTGCCATGAACGCGTTGACCACCAACTTTTATCAGCTTCTGGCCGACAATCTCGGCGCAAGGCCGGGCAAACCGGCGATCATCGACGGTCATCGCGCCACGAGCTATGCCGCCGTCGCGGCCGACGTGGATCGGCTGGCGGGTTATCTGCAGAGCCGGAATATCCGGCCGGGCGACCGGGTGATCGTGCATTTGCGCAAAAGCCTCGCCGAGGTCACCGCCATGTTCGCCATCGCCAAGGTCGGTGCGGTGATCGTCAACGTCAACACGCAATGGACGGTCGAGCAGCTCGAATATGTGGCCGGTGATTGCGGCGCACGCCTGATGATCGTCGAGCCGAGGGTCGCGGAGGCTCTTGCAGCGCGTAAGCTGCCCGACACGGTCGACAATGTTCTGGTCAAAGGCAAACTGCCGACCGAAACCATATTCGATGTCTGGGATCATCTTCCGGAAGATCTCCTGGGCGACGAGATCACGCGCCTCGATACGGAACTGGCGATGATCATCTACACCTCCGGCTCCACAGGCATGCCGAAGGGCGTGATGCTGACCCATCGCAACATCGTTGCCGGCGCCCGCTCGGTCTCGCGTTATCTGGGTTTGAGGGAAGACGACAGGTTGCTGAGCGTTCTGCCCTACAGTTTCGACTATGGCCTGAACCAGCTGACGACGATGATGCTGATGGGCGGTACCGTCGTGCATCAGGCGGTGCCGATGGCCACCGAGATCGTCCTGGCGATGCAGCGTCACCGGGTGACCGGCGTGGCCGCGGTGCCGCCGCTCTGGAGCCAGATCGTGCGGCTGCTCAAGGAGAACCCCGTGGAGTTTCCGGCCCTCAGGCGGATCACCAATTCGGGCGGCAAGATTTCGCTCAACATCCTCGAAGAGATACCGCGTGTTTTCCCGGAAGCGGATGTCTATTTGATGTACGGCCTGACGGAAGCCTTCCGCTCGACCTATCTCTCCCCGCAAAAGTTTACCCGCAAGATGGGGGCGATCGGCCAGGCGATCCCCGGTGCCGAAGTCTATGTCATCAAGCATGGCGAAGGGGTCGCCTATCCCGGCGAACAGGGCGAACTCGTTCATCGCGGTCCGCTCGTGAGCCTTGGATATTGGGGTAAGCCGGAGGTGACGGAACAGAAGATCAGGCCGTGTCCGGAGCTCTGGCATCTGATCGGCGACGAACCGGTCGTCTATAGCGGCGATATCGTCAGGATCGACGCCGATGGCGACCTCTGGTTCATCGGCCGCAATGACGCGATGATCAAGACCAGCGGCTTTCGCATCAGTCCAGATGAGATCGAGGATCTCGTCTGCCGCAGCGGTGCGGTGGCGGAGGCGGTTGCCTTCGGCGTCGAAGACGAGGAACTGGGCCAGACCGTACACGTGGCAATAACGCCGATCGGCGAGTTCGATGAAGAAGCCCTGCTGCGTTACTGCAGGCGCGCGATGCCATCCTACATGGTGCCGCGTCAGTTCCATGTCTGGCCCGAAAACATGCCCCGAACTTCAAGCGGCAAGCTGGCGCGGCCGGATGTGGTGCGCCTTTGCCGCGAGTTGATGCAGGGCGGAGACGTTCCTTGAGCACGCCTCCGCCGGCAGCCCAGATCAAAGCGACCGAAACGAGGGAGACCCTGCAATGAGCCTGACCCATGGAAAGTTGATCGGTTACCTGCGAGACTCCTGAATATCGCCCATGCCGACAGCGAGAGCGAACTCTTCTCCTCCGGCCTCCTCGATTCCGTGTCGATGGTGAACCTGCTGGCATTTGTCGAGCAATCGACCGGCCTTGCCATTCGCGCCGAGGACGTCACGCTGGAAAATTTCGATACGCCTGCCCGGATCATCCGCTTTGCCGAAGCCAGCGCCTGATGAACCACTCTTCGGCGCTCGATGTCTGGCTGCAGAGCGCGGCGGCATCATTCGGAACCCCGTCCTATGTCTATCTAGCGCCGGCGATCGAGAGCCGCGCAGCGCTCCTGAGGCAAGCCTTCGGGGGCCGGTTTGCGCTGAGCTTCGCCGCGAAGAGCAATCCCAATCCGGCCTTGCTGTCCCTGATCGAGGGACAGGCGGAATATCTCGACGTCTCCTCTATCGGCGAATTCAGGACCGCGATTGCGGCGGGATGGGGGCCGAGCGCATCAGTTTCACCGGCCCCGGAAAACGGCAGTTCGAAATCCGGGAGGCGATCGAAGGCGGTATTGGCGAACTGATCCTGGAATCGGTGCGCGAGGCGGTGCTGGCGAATGCGGCCGCCGGTGAACTGGGACGCATACAGCATGTGCTGATACGCATCGCGCCGACCACGGTTCCCAAAGGGTTCGGCGACCAAATGGCAGGCCGGCCTTCGGCCTTCGGCATAGACTGGGAAGACGTCGCAAGAGACATCCCGGAAATCGCCGCTCTGCCCCATCTCAAGATCGTCGGGTTGCACATCTATTCCGGCACGCAATGCCTGAAGCCCGAGGCGATCTGCGAGAACTATCGCAACTTCATCAGCATTTTCCGGGAGGTTTGCGAAGCCTTCATTCCACAGCCGGAGAAGCTGGTGTTCGGTTCGGGGCTTGGGATCCCCTATCATGACGGCGACCTGGCGCTGGACTTATCCGCCGTCGCGACCGACATCGCGCCCGATCTCGACGGTCTGAAGGCGCTGCCGCAATTTGCTGGTACCCGACTGGTGCTGGAACTCGGGCGATATCTCGTCGGCGAGGCCGGATATTTTCTGACGCGCGTCGTCTCGGTCAAGGAATCCCGAGGGGTGCGGATCGGCATCTGCGATGGCGGCATGAACAACCATCTGCCGGCCTCCGGCCATTTCGGCATGGTGATGCATCGGAACTATACGATGCATAAGGTTGGGGGCAGGGCGAGCCGGAGAAAGTGAATCTCGTCGGCCCTCTTTGTACCTCGATCGACCGGCTTGCCATCGGGGTCATGCTTCCGCGGATCGAAGAGGGCGATCTCGTCGCCGTGCATAACAGCGGCGCTTACGGGCTGACGGCGAGCCCTGTCCATTTCATCAGCCACGAGCCGCCCCGGGAAGTCCTCATAGACGCCGCCGGGATGCGGGATGTCACCCACATTCCGGCGCTGCCATCGGCGTAAAGCCTTCCCGATTTTGTAAGTGAAATCAATAGGCCTTGCCGAAATCGCAGACCTCGATCGCGGTGCGGACAACGATCTTCATGTCGAGCCAGAACGACCAGTTGTTGATGTACCAGAGGTCGTGGAATATCCGCTCTTCCATCTTTTCTATATTTGGCGTCTCGCCGCGGCAGTTGTTGATCTGGGCCCAGCCGGTGAGGCCGGGTTTGACATGTCGTCTGAAGGCATATTTTGCAATCTGTGCGTCATAAAGTTCGTCATGGGCGAGCGCGTGCGGGCGAGGGCCGACGATCGACATCTCGCCTCGAAGGACGTTCCAGAATTGCGGCAATTCGTCGATGCTCGCGGCGCGGATGATAGCGCCGACTTTCGTCACGCGAGGATCGTTCCGGGTTGCCTGGCGAACGTCGCCCGCATCTTCCATGACGGTCATGCTGCGGAATTTCAGGATCCGGAACGAGCGGCCTCCATATCCTTTGCGGACCTGCCTGAACAGAACGGGACCTTTGGAGTCGCATTTGATGGCGATGGCGACGACGAGCAGCAACGGGAACAGCGAGAGGATGGCCGTCAGCGAAAAGATGATGTCGAATGCGCGCTTGGTGCCGCGTTCATAAAGGCTCAACGGCGGGCGTTGCGTCTGGAACGCCGTCATGCTGCCGATCTTGTGCGCGGGCGCGCTGGTGAGCCGGCCGACGACGCCATCGAAGATGACATTGACCGGCAGGGCGGAACGCCTGAGCTCTCCGAGGTAGAATTCGAGGTTGGAGACGTTCGAGTCCCGCCAGACGATGAATACCTCGTCTATGTTGTCGGTCTGCCTGAATCTCTGCAGGGCATTGGCGGGCAGCAGATTTTCGTCCGAGAGACGGATGATCTGCGCGAGCGCCATGCCGCTTGCGGCGGCTTCATGCTGCCAATGTTCGGCCGAAAACTCCTCGTGGCAGATCAGCAGTATCCGCTTCATCTTGAAGGAAGCCGCCGCTGCCGCCGAGGGCAGATACCAGTGCCAGAACAGGCGGGTACAGATCAGCCCGGACAGCGAGATGACAGCGGTCATCAAGATCGCCCCGCGCGAGAAGGTCGTGCCGATCTTCAGGAAGAAGATCACCGTCAGCAGGAAAGCCAGGGCGCTGGGGATAAGGACGCAGATCAGCCGGATTTGTGGCCTCAGGAGCTGGATGTTCTCCGGCCCGTACGCCTGGGCGCTGTGCATGGCGAGCACGAAGATCGTCGATAGAACAAGGCCGATGCCGATAAACAGGGAGGGATCGGGCGCCGACCCGAAAACCACATATTGATAACCTGTGAAACCGACGCCGGTTGCTCCGAGAAGATAGAGGAAGTCCGCCGCCGCAGCCACATAGGCGATAACGTGATATCCCAGCCCCCGCGCTGAAGCTTCTGCTCATACGATATGGAGTCAGTTCCTATCTTTGGCTCGAACGGTGTGAACATCGTTAAAAACCCCTATCAGCGATACGAGTATAGCCGAGGAGTGGGTAGGTACAATGTATCCAGCCTACCTCCTAAGAGTGATCTCCCTATTACCTACTTTTGTTGCTGGACCGATTGAATACACTCGTTTCTCTATAACGTCGAATTTACCTTCGGAATTTTGGCGGTTAACGTGTTTTCCTTTCAGCATAGCGTATAGATCGATTTATAGTCCGCATCCTTAGATGAAAATACCTTGTCTCGCTGACAAAACGGACGTCAGCAACCATTGGAATGCTGGGGCTCAGCCGGTGAAGGGGTCTCGCCGGCTGAAGGCTTAATTGCCGCAGCCCTTGTTTTGAGTTGGGGGTGTGGATGGAGTTTGAATGGGACGTTGCCATTGTCGGCGCCGGAATGGGCGGGGCGGCCATGGGATACGCGCTGGCAACAGCCGGACATCGTGTCCTTTTCATCGAAAAGGGCCTGGCTCAATTTTTCCAGGATGAAAGTGATGACCCGGATAGTTTGGACGAAACCAAACGCCTGAGAAATGGTCGGTGGCCGCAGCAGATTTCCGGTACGGTGGACGCCCATCCCGTGCGTTTTTCCCGCACTCGGTTGCGGCGTCGGCGGCTCGACGCTCATCTACGCCGCGGCGCTCGAACGGTTTTCTCCAAGTGACTTCAAGACCGCCGATAAGTCCGGAAAGCCGGCCTGGCCGATCGGCTACGAAAACCTCGAGCCTTTTTATCGCACGGCGGAGCGCCTTCTGCATGTCCGTGGCAGCCAGGACCCGCTGCAGCCCCAATCGGATGTCATCGAGCCTCCTGCCATGACGCGATGCGACCAACACTTTTTCGATTCCGCGCAGTCCAATGGCATGCATCCCTATCGGGTTCACACCGCTTGCCGGTATATTGACGGGTGCGACCAATGTGGCGGCTTCATCTGCCACAAATCCTGCAAGCAGGATGCACGGCGGGCATTCATCGAGCCGGCGCTGGCGACCGGCAATGCGATGATCATCGATCAATGCAACGTGGAAAAGGTCTCGGCCGATGACGAGGCCGTCACGCAACTGTCCTGCCGGAAGAATGGAAACGAGTGGCAATCGTGGCGAAGTTCTATGTCCTTGCGGCCGGCGCGCTTTCGACGCCCTTGCTGCTCCTCAATTCCACCAACGAGTTCTGGCCGAACGGCCTCGCAAACACCTCGGATCTCGTGGGACGCAACCTGATGTTCCACGCGTCGGACTTCTTCGCGGTCTGGCCGCGTGGCAGAACCCGTGTTTCCGAGCCGGGAAAGTCGATCGGTCTTCGCGATTTCTATGAATATCAGGGCCTCAAGCTGGGTGTCATCCAGTCAACAGGATTGACCGCGACTGCCAATAACGTGCTTCACTTCCTGAAATCCCTGATCGACCAGAATGGCTGGATCTGGCTGAAGCCGCTCAAGCCTTTCATGCGCATCCCGGCGATGATCGGGGCTCTCATTTCAGGCAACGCAACGATATTCACCTCCATCCTCGAGGATAGGCCCTATCCTGAAAACCGCGTGAAGCCCGATCCGAAAGAGCCCGGCAGCATCTATTTCGAATACACGGTTCACAACGAGTTGCGGCAACGCATGCAGGCATTCCGTGCGCTATACCGAAAAGCGTTCAAGCGGCACCGGATGATGATGCTCGGCTCCGAAGTCAATCTCAACTACGGCCACGCCTGTGGGACCTGCCGTTTCGGTTCGGATCCCTCTACCGCGGTATTGGATATCAACAATCGCGCGCATGACCTGGACAATCTTTATGTCGTGGACGCCTCGTTCTTCCCGACCAGCGGAGGAGCCAACCCAAGCCTGACGATCGCGGCGAACGCCCTGCGGGTCGGCGAACATATCGCTCGCACGCTGTCCGCGACGAAAGACAACGGGCCAGAGGCTGACATTGCCTCTGACCCGGTTCTGAAACCCATTCTCTGAAAAGCTACCCCTCGACCCGGTCGTTCGGTCGGTCAGTGGATTCTGTCGCGATCGGTTCTGATCCAGGCTGCTCCGCCGGCTTCGAGAATGTGGCGAGGATAAAGGCTCAGCTTTCTGAACATGTGTGCGGGAATGTTTACCAAGGCGTGGGGAGGAAGCGTGCCTCTACCATGGCGCCACCACGCCACCGAAAGCGCCGCGTCGAAAACCAGGATGCTGATGATCGAGACGACCAGTGGCGAGATCGCAATTCCCGCAGTTGCAAGAAACACCGCCGGACACAATGCGAGCAGGTGAAGCGCCGCCAGCAAGGTCAGCGGCGGGATGAGCGCATCGACCACCAGCGCCAGATAGGCACGATTCCGGAAGGTGTTGATGTCGAGCAGGGCTGACAGAAGAATCGCCGTCAGCGAGAAGTGGCCTGCGTCCCACCGGGAAGACTGGGTTTCAAGGCCCTTCTTCGAATAGGGGAACCTGCTGCTGACCGCTGCGGCATCGCAGAAAAGCGGGGCACGGCCGGCTTGCGCGAGGTCCAGCCCGAGCTTCATATCTTCAACCAGATTGCCATTTGCAAGCGCGGCATCCCGCAGGATAGCCCAGGGGAATGCCATTCCCGATCCGGTCAGCTGGGCGGGCAGCCCGAATTTCGCCAGGCCGAGGGGCCTGACACGGTTTTTGAGAAGGAAGGCGAATTCGGAAACGGCAAGGTTGGTGCTTGCGCCCGGCGGAGCGACCATCAGGTAGCGGGATTGCACGGGCCTATTCGTTGCCGCGGCCATGCAGGCGAGATTGTCGAGGGCCCCGGGTTCCAGCCAGCAATCGGCATCGACGACGACGACGACATCCGGCGGCAGCAGGCCGAGATACCTCACGCCGGCATCGAGCGCGTATCCCTTGCCGAGGCGAACCTGATCCTGCCGTACGATGACATCCGCTTCGGCCTCGTGCGCCAGCGACGCAGTGAGGTCGTTGCAATTGTCCGCCACGACGACCAGCCGATCGCCATCCCGCATCTGGCTTTGGATGTTCCGTATGGTATCGACGATCTGGAGTTCCTCGTTATGGGCCGGAACAAGAATCGCGACCTGCGGCCGCTGCTCGTTCTGACGTTGCGGTGCATCACGCCCTTTGATGCTTCCGGCAAGGCATTCGATGGCGAAGAAGACTGTCGGAACGAAAACAACAACGGACAACAGTAATGCTGCAAAGCTCAGTATGTCCTGTTGCATGATTTGCCCCTTTCGACATCGCGTCTCAAGTGGCCAATCATAACGGGAGGGCCGAACGTTCTAAGCTGACCACGCTACACCGTTCGAGTAAGCGTAGGCTCATCCTATTTTGGGGCAGGTAGAACCGTCGCAGACCTGTCTACGCCCATTTGATGCCGGGCGTATCAATTGAAGCCGGATCCTCCTGCGGACTCCAAAAATTCCGGAGTGAATGCAGCGAGTTGCGCCAAAAGCCCGGCCTTGAGTATCGACCATTGGCCTTACAATGACACGGGCTGGGAGACCTTGTTCCGGTCGCTTGTCGGTAAGACGCACCGGTTTCCAAAGGGAGGGACGGGTGCCAGCTCCCAGCTAAGCCGTTCGACGTGGCCTGCCATCGACGGCCCCGCACTGTTCGGCGGAGGTTCAGGTCCGGCTG
The DNA here is from genome assembly GCA_045291535.1 of Neorhizobium sp. EC2-8. Taxonomy (GTDB): domain Bacteria; phylum Pseudomonadota; class Alphaproteobacteria; order Rhizobiales; family Rhizobiaceae; genus Neorhizobium. The sequence goes on from CP147996.1 coordinate 3,931,915, forward strand.
CGGATGTCAGCGGATGATCATGCCGGCGACGACATAACCTTCGCGCAGCCTGATCTGGCCCACCAGCCGGTCGCCGGTCTTGAAGGGTGGGACGTCGATCTCGAAATAGGCGGCGAAATGACCATCCGCCAGGTTCAGCTCGATGCGGATGGCCTCGAAGCCGAACATCGTGCGCGTCAGGCCGTATTGGCACTTGTAGGTGCATTCCTTGGCGCTGAAGATTGCTTTCACCAGTCGGCCTCGGATGCCCCATTGCTGCCGGTCGAGCCATTGCCGCTCGCGTGGCGTGCAGATTTCCTGCGCATATGCATCGTTGAGCGGCGTTGCCTCCTCCAGATCAAGGCCGAGGGCCCTGATGCCGTCGGAATGGCGGCCGATGGCCGCGACGCAGCGCGTGGTGGAGTGGCTGATGCTTCCGGCGATACCGGGCGGCCAGATCGGCGCCCGGTCCGACCCCACGGGTATGGCCATCTCGGGCAGGCCGAGATGCCCCATGGCCTGCCTTGCGCAGGTGCGGCCGGCGGTGAACTCCCGCTGCCGGCTCTTTACCGCGTTGACGATCGCCGTTCTCTCTTCCGGATAGAGTTTCGAAACGTCGCCCAGAAGGTCGGACTCGGCGACCGACACGGAGGAGTCGAATATGCCCTCCAGCAGCATCGGCTAGACCTTCGTCTCTACCCGCACCAGCGTCGGGCGGCGTTCCATCGCGTTGCGGCGCAAGGCTGCGCGCTCGGACGCCCGGCTCAGCTGAATATCCGCTTTCCCTTGCCAGAGATATGATCGGCGAGAAGAGCGACGGTCGGGAAACGGAAGAGGTCGGTGATCGTCAGGTCCGGTGCCAGCTTCGCCTTCATCTCGCGATGGACTTGCACCGCCAGCAGCGAGTGACCTCCGAGCGCGAAGAAGTTGTCGAATATGCCCACCTTGTCGAGCCCAAGCGCGCGGCCGAATACTTCGCTGATATCCCGTTGCAGATTGTTGGACGGTTCGATGAAGGTTGCCGGCGGCGCCTGGACCTTTTCCATCGGGGCCGGCAGCTTGTTGCGGTCCACCTTGGCGTTCGGCGTCAGGGGGAACGCCTCCATGGTCACGAAATGCGAGGGTATCATCGCATCGGGTAGAGCCTCGGCGATATGGGCCCGCAGCTCCTGTTCAGAGACGGAGGAACCGTCGGTGCGGATATAGGCCACCAGACGCACATCGCCGGGGCTGTCCTTGCGGGCAACCACGACCGCCTCGCGGATGCCGGCGAATGTGCCGATCCGCGCTTCGATCTCGCCGAGTTCGATGCGATGGCCACGGATCTTCACCTGGTGATCGGTGCGGCCGAGGAAATGCAGGACACCATTCCGGTCGAAGCGCGCGAGGTCGCCGGTGCGGTAGATTCGTCCCTCCATGAACGGGTTGGGCAGGAAACGCTCGTTGGTCAGCTGTTCGCGGTTGTGATATCCCCGGGCGACGCCGTCGCCGCCGATATAGAGCTCGCCGACATCGCCGGGCGGCACCGGATTATAGGCGCCGTCGAGGACATAGAGCTGGGTATTGGCGATCGGGTGGCCGATCGGCACGACGCCCGTGGATGGGCCGGCGGTGAAAGTCGAAGACCAGATCGTCGTCTCCGTCGGGCCGTACATGTTCTCGATCGTCGCATCGGTAACGGTTCGCAAGGCGGCGAGAAGCGAGCCCTGCAGCGCCTCGCCGCCGAGGAAGAGATGCCGGACGTCGCTCAATGCGGCGCGATCTTCGTCGATCATCATGAACATGCGCGCCATCGAGGGCGTGCATTGCAGATGCGTGACCCGATGCTTGCGGATCTCCTCGGCAAAACCGTCTCCAGCCTCTTCGCCGGCGGGGTTCCTGCTCGTCTTGACCACTTCGGCCAGCAGCGGCAGCCTTTCCATGACGATGTTATCGGCGAGGCCGAAATCGATCAGGCAGGCAATGTCATCGACGCCGGCCGCCTTGACCTGATCCAGCCTTTCCAGCGCATCCTCGACTGTGCCGAACAGGCCGCTGTCCTCGAAATAACGCAGGAAGGCGAATTCCAGGATAGCATCCATTTCCTCGGGCGCGAGCGACTGGAGGTCGATATCCATCGGCTGGGCGATGCCCTGCGGTTTCTTGAAAGCCGGGAACGCCCAGGCATATTGCTTGATGAGGGCGGCGGCGCTGCGCAGGTATTCCTTCATCGGGCCGCGCGCCAGATCCCGCACTTCGTCGCGATCCTCGCCGATCAGGGTGTGGAGCATCAGCGTGACCTTGTAATCGTCCGGATTGCGGCCGGCCTCGGTCAGGGTCTGGCGGTAGATGCCGATCTTTTCGGCAAGCTCCTCGACCGACTGGCCGAGCAGATGGGTCAGCACGTTGGCGCCGAGCCTGGCCGCTTCACGGTAGCTTTCCGGATTGCCGGCGGTGGTCAGCCAGACTGGTAGTTCCTTCTGGACCGGCCGCGGCTGTGTCACGACGGAGGCGGTGCCGGCGCCGAAATCGAAATCGACGCTTTCGCCGCGCCACAATTTGCGGACGATCTCGATATCGCGGGCGAGGGCCGCCTTGTTCTTTGGCGGCGCGTTTTCCGGCCGCAGCACGAAGTCTTCCGGCATCCAGCCAGAGGCGAAGGCAAGCGCCACCCGGCCGTTGCTGAGATTGTCGATGACCGCCCATTCTTCCGCGACGCGTGCCGGATGATGGAGCGGCAGAACGCAGCTGCCGGCGCGGATCGAAAGGTTTCTGGTGACAGCCGCGACGGCCGCGCCGGTGACCGCAGGGTTCGGATAGGGACCACCAAAGGCGTGGAAATGGCGTTCCGGCGTCCAGACGGAATCGAAACCGTTGGCATCGGCAAATTTCGCGCCTTCGATCAGCAGGCGGTATTTGTCCGGACCGGATCCGCCATCATTGCCCCAGTAGAAGAGGCCAAAATCGAGATTGGTGCCTCTTCCGGCGGAAGACATACCCTTCGCCTTGGCCTCGATGACTTCCGAGGCGTGGATGACGACCTTGAAGCCGCGGGCCAGCGTCCAGAAGAGCTCCAGCACGGAGATGTCGAACGAGAGGCTGGTGACCGCCAGCCAGACATTGCGACGGTCCGCGGTGCGCGGCACACGTTCGTCCATGCCGGCGAAGAAGTTCACGACGTTGCGATGCTCGAGCATGACGCCCTTCGGCAGGCCGGTGGAGCCCGACGTATAGATGACGTAGGCGAGGTTGCTGGAAGTGACATCGCTTGTGGGGCGGTCCGCTGTCGCCTGGTTCTTCAAGATATCCTCGACGCACAGGAAGCTGGTTCCATCAAGCGTCTCGGATTTCGCAAGCCGCCGCTCCGTCAGGACCAGTCTGGCGCCGCTGTCCTTGATCATGAATGCGAGGCGATCGGCCGGGAAATGCGGGTCGAGCGGAATATAGGCGCCGCCCGCCTTCATGATCGCAAGCGCGCCGACTACAAGGTCGAGCGAACGCGGCAGGTAAAGGCCGACGGCCACGTCCGGGCCGACGCCCTGGGCCACCAGCACCTGCGCGATGCGGTTCGCCCGCTCGTCCATTTCGCGATAGGAAAGGGAGCGGCCATGGAATGCCAGAGCTTCCGCGTCCGGCGTCCGGTCGATCTGGCGCTCGATAAGCTGGTGGACGCAGGCGGCCGTATCGTACTCCCGCTCCGTCCGGTTCCAGTCGAAGAGGACCATGTTCCTGTCGGCGTTCGACATCAGGGGCAGGTCCTGCAGCAGCGTCGCGCGGTCTCCGAACGCGGAAGCGAGGACCGCGAATGCTGTCGCCAGGTCCTGCGCCTGCCGCTCGTCGATGCGTAGCCGATCGTAAAGGAGGTCGGCTCTGGTCTCGCCGAGCCGGAAGGTCAAGGCGCAGCCGTCGATTTCGTCGGCAAGCGCCGGATTGAGCATGTCGGCGATGCCGATCGTCAGCCGTGGCGCAGCCAGGCCCGGGTAACGTTCGGCAAGATCGCGGCAGTAACCCTGGCGTTCGTCCAGCGACTTCAGGGAACGGTCGATATGCCCGAGCAGATCGTCCACCGACGCTTGCCCGGTGGTGTCGATCCGCAACGGAAGGGATTTCGCGAAATATCCGCGATGACGGATGTCGAGATCCATCAGCCTGTCGTTCGTATAGGCGAGGTCGAATCTCGACTGACCGGAAAGGCGGATCAGGAAGGCCGCGGCCAAAGCGACGCGCTCCTGCCGCGAGCTGTCCGGAAAACGGCAGGGGAATGGTGCGGATATCCGGCGCCTGGCCGGGTTCAGACGCTCTTATATAAGGCAGGGCGATATCGGTGCCCGATTCGAGCGCGCGGCGGAAGAAGGTCTCATGTTGTGAGAGCGACGAAACCGCCTCCGAGAGCGCTGTTTTTCCGCTTCGCTCAAAAGCGGCAGCCGGTCGCCTGGCCGCAGGACCGAAGACAGCGCGACCTGTCTGGTGCCATCCTTGCGGACCGCTTCCAGCAGGACCGGCATGTCTGCTGTGCCGACCGTCACGCCATGGGCACCGACGGAGAGGACCAGGCCGGGTTCGCCGTTCAGTTCCCCGTCAAGGATGCGAAGGTTCCTGACGGTGAACACGTCGTCATCGAACCGCACTTTCGGCGTGGCAAGCGGATTGAGGTATGTCGGTCCGAAATCCAGGCCGCGCACCAGGCGGGAAAGTTCGGCTGCCGGGGCGGTGAAATCGAGCGTGCCGGCGGCCGGCGGGCGCTTGACCTGTTCGTAATAGGTGCGGGTTCTGAAATCCTGCCGGCGCGGTGACAGGGTGCCGCGCTCGATATCGCCGAGCATGTCGGTGAAGGTCGCGATCCCCGCTTCGAAACATTTGGTGTTGAGTGTCAGGGCAGTCTCGTCTGCGCTGATCTCGAAACGCTGCTGCACGTAGATATCGCCTTCGTCGATCCCTTCGGTGATCGCGTGCCAGGTTATTCCGTGCTGATGGTGGCCTTCGAGGATGGCCCAGGCGGGCGTGTTGAGGCCGGCCATGTCCGGCAGCAAGCCGTCATGGAAATTGGCGGCACCGATGCTCGCATGCCGCCAGGCCGCATCCGGAACCATTCTCAGATTGGCGATGCTGAAGAGCCAGTCGTAGTCGTATTGGATCAGCTGGGTGACGTAGTCGCCCTCGGGCACGAGGACCGGGATGTTCCGGGCTTCTGCCCAGTTTCGGACCGATCCGTTCGACGTCGCAATGGCCTGGATCTCATGTCCCCGCCCTCGCAGAATTTCAGCGCATTGAACCAGCAATAATCCGCCACCGATCAAAACACACTTCAATTCGCCCATAAAGCTTGTCCCCACTCGTTGCTGTTCAAGGCACTCCGATAGAAACGGCGGGCGGTCCAAAACTCAACATGCGCCGGACCACCCATGCGGATGATCGCGCCTAAGCCTGAATTGCGGGCCGTACCCGACTCTCCCCCATACGGATGACGACGGCTTCCAAAGGAGTAATTGCGATTGCCTCCGGGCTGGCAGCACATTGAGCCTGCGGGGTTTCGCTCGCGGATTTCAATGGGACGCGGAAAGAGGCTCATGGCTCATTGGGGTGATGTCATGGGCTGACCTCCGCCGGTTAGGGCGGTGTCGATGCTTGAGGGGTCCAACCAGGTCTGTGCCAGCGATATTGCAATCGTCGGCATGGCTTTGAGAGTGCCGGGTGCGCGCAATGTCGCAGAGTTTTGGCAGAACCTGCGTGACGGTGTGGAGTCGATCCGAACCTTTTCGGCGGACGACCTGATCGCCGAAGGCGAAGACCCGGAGCGTATTCACCATCCCAATTACGTTCCTCGCGGCGCCGACCTTTCCGATATGGAAATGTTTGACGCGGAATTCTTCGGCCTGAACCCGAAGGAGGCGGCGATCATGGATCCCCAGCACCGTCATTTCCTCGAATGCGCCTGGGAAGCCATGGAGGATGCCGGCCGGACGCCGAACAATCAGCCCGGCCCGGTCGGCATCTTTGCCGGCTGCGGCATGGGAAGCTATTTCTATTTCAACGTCTGCAGCAATCGCAACCTGATCGACCAGGTGGGCATGTTCCTGCTGCGCCACACGGGCAACGACAAGGATTTTCTGGCGACGCGCGCCTCCTTCACCTTCGATCTGCGCGGCCCGAGCGTCAACGTGCAGACCGCCTGCTCCACGTCGCTTGTCGCGGTCCATTACGCCTGCCAGAGCCTGATTTCCGGCGAGTGCGACATGGCGCTTGCCGGCGGGGTGACGATCGAGTTCCCGCATCGGCGCGGATATACGTTCCAGGAAGGCGAGATCCTTTCTCCCGACGGGCATTGCCGGCCCTTCGATCATCGGGCGGCGGGCACCATTTTCGGCAGCGGTGTCGGGGTGGTCGTGCTCCGCCGGCTTTCGGATGCGTTGCGCGACGGCGATGTGATCCATGCCGTCATCAAGGGAACGGCCGTCAACAACGATGGCAGCAGCAAGGCGGGTTATCTGGCGCCGAGCGTCAGCGGTCAGGCCGAGGCGGTTCTCGAGGCTCAAGGGCTCGCGGGCGTCGATGCCGACACTATTCAATATGTCGAGTGCCACGGCACCGGTACGTTCCTGGGGGATCCGATCGAGATCGAGGCCCTGACGGCAGCCTTCAGGCAGAGCACCGACCGGACCGGCTTTTGCCATGTGGGATCCGTCAAATCGAATATCGGCCATCTCGACACCGCGGCCGGCGTGGTCGGTCTCATCAAGGCGACGCTCGCCGTCAACGAGGGCGAGATTCCGCCGACACTCGGCTTCGAGCGCCCCAATCCCTCGATCGACTTCGAGAAGAGCCCGTTCCGGGTCAACAACAAGCTGATGAAATGGCCGCATGCGCCAGGTCCCCGCCGGGCCGCAGTCAACTCGCTCGGCGTCGGCGGCACCAATGTGCATGCCATCATCGAGCAGGCGCCGACCCGCTACGTGCCGGACGTGGTCGATGGCGACGCGCAGACCGGGGCTGATTCCGACCCCATGCTGCTGTTTCTGTCGGCCCGTCAGCGCAAGACGATCGATCAGGCCGCCGAGCGGCTCGGATCGGCGATGTCCGCCCAGCCCGGCCTTTCGCTCGATGATGTCAGCTATACCCTGCAGCACGGCCGCAAACATTTCGACCATCGCATGGTGCTCGCCGTCCGCAGCCGGGAGGATGCCATTGCGGCGCTTGCCGATCCCGGCAGCCGCGGTTTCGTCCACCAGCACGTTCCGAACAGCGCGGGCGCCATTTTCCTGTTTCCCGGTGGCGGTGCCCAGTATGTCGGCATGGCCAGGCGGCTCTGCCAGGAGGACTGGACATTCCGGCGCATCGTCGAGGAGGGGCTTTCCTATCTGCCGATCGATGCGGCGGAGGAGATCCGCGCAACCTGGCTCGGCGAGAATTCCGCTGCTGCCACGAAAGCATTCCTTCGCCCCTCCCTCCAGCTTCCAGCCATCCTGATCACCGAGATCGCTCTCGCGCGCCTCTGGATGGATTGGGGCGTGAAGCCCAAGGCGCTGATCGGCCATTCCATGGGTGAGAACGCGGCGGCCTGCCTGGCAGGCGTAATTTCCTTCAAGGATGCCGTCAATCTCGTTCACCTGCGCGGAAAACTGTTCGAGACGATCCGGCCGAGCGGCATGATGAGCGTGCCGCTCCATCACGACAGGCTGTCGGAGCTGCTGCCGGCGTCGCTCGACATCGCTTCGGTCAATGCGCCGTCGCTTTGCGTCGTGTCGGGCCTCGACGAGGACCTCGACATCTTTCGCGAGTTCCTGGCGACACAGGGGATCGATGCGACCCGTGTGCCGATCAATATCGCTGCCCATTCGCGGCTGGTCACGCCCATCCTGGAAGCATTCGAAGCTTTTCTGTGCGGCATTACTCTTCGCGCCCCGGCAATTCCGATCCTATCCAATCGTACGGGCTTGCCGCTGAGCGCCGAAGAGGCGACCGATCCGATGTATTGGGTCGGTCACCTTCGTTCGACCGTTCATTTCGCGAACGGCATGGCGGCACTTTCGGCGGAGCCCGGACGTATCTATATCGAGGTGGGTCCCGGGCGGGTTCTGTCGTCACTGACGAAGGCGCAAGGGTCGATACCCGCAAACCAGGTGATCAACAGCCTGCCGCATCCGGACGAGGCGGGGATGACCGGCTGTATTTCCTCGCCGCCGTCGGGCGGGCCTGGGCGACCGGCCTCGATGTCGATATCGATCGCCTGTGGCAGGGCCGTTCGCCGCGCCGGGTCAGGCTGCCCGCCTATCCCTTTCAGCACAAGCGTTTCTTCATAGACCGCGCCGGAGCGAGCGAGAAAGGCAGAAGCACGGAACCTGTCCTTTCGAAAGAGCCCGATATTGCGCGCTGGGGCTATCGCCCCTCCTGGAAGCAGACGCTTGCCGACTACGAGCTCGGTGCGGAAAAGCTGGCGCAATCCTGGCTGTTCTTCCTTGATGAGACGGGGTCGGGCAGAAGCTGGTCGATGCATTGAGGAACTCGGGGCATCGTGTCGTCACGGTATCCTTGGGCGACGCCTTCATCCGCCGCAGCGCCGAGGACTATATGCTCTGCCCCGAATTGGGCCGCGCCGGATATGATGCGCTCATCGCGGGGCTTGTCGGCGACGGCGGCTTGCCGTCGCGCATCGTCCATATGTGGCTTCTGACACAGGCGGAAACCTTCCGGCCCGGTTCGAACTTCTTCCATCGAAACCAGGAGTGCGGTTTCGACAGCATGCTGCACCTCGCCCAGGCGCTGGGGGATGCAGCCAGCGTTGCGGACATGCAATTCACCGTCATCACCAACGGCATGCAGCAGGTTTCGGGCGAGCCCTTGCCTTATCCCGAAAAGGCGACGGTTCTGGGTCCCGGCCTGGTACTGCCCAAGGAGATGGCCGGCGCGACGGTGAGGGTAATCGATATCGACCTGCCCCCAAGGCCGAGCGGCAGGTCAGACGTTTTGCCTTCACCCGCGTGGCGGAACGGGAAGAGAAAAGGATGTCGCGGACCCGGCGGTTTTGATCGGGCAGCTTTGGGAAGATCTGCATGCGAGGCCGGGTTCGGACGTGGTTGCATACCGCAAGGGGCGGCGCTGGTCGCAGGTTCATCAGCGGATGCCATTGAATGATGTGTCACCCGCGCAGGCGAAATTGCGTGAGCGCGGCGTCTACTTCTTCTCCGGCGGCTTGAGCGACGTCGCTCTGGCGCTCGCGGATGAGCTCGCAGGCCAGTTCCGTGCGCGGATCGTGCTTGTCGGCCGCCTGGTCCTGCCGCCACGGGAAAACTGGGAATTCTACGATCGCACCCATGATCATGACGCAGTCCGACGGGCAATCTCGGCGATCCGGAGGCTCGAAGAGAAGGGTGCGGACGTCCTCTACCTCGTCGGCGATGTCAGCAATCCCGAGCAGATGGGCCGGGCGGTGGAAACATCCCTTTCCCGCTTCGGGGAGATCAACGGTGTCTTCCACGCGGCAGGCACGGTCGATGACGGCCTGATCCAGACCAAGACGCGCGACAGCATCGAAAAGGTTTTGACGCCGAAAGTGCTCGGTACGACCGTGCTGGATGCGGCGTTCGAAAACGTGGCGCTCGACTTCTTCGTGATGTTTTCGTCCACCAGCACCGATGTGGTGCGGGCAGGGCAGGTCGATTACGTCGCCGCCAACGCCTATCTCAACGCCTTTGCGCAGAGCCGCTCGCATCGCGCCGACAGGGCCACCATCGCGCTGCATTGGGGCGTCTGGAACGGGGTCGGCCTTGCTGCACGGGCGCTCGGCGGTGCGGTGAGCGACGACCTGATCGCGCCTGTGACCGCAGCGGCTGTCGGTCCGTTTTTCCAGCACTGGAAGGAGGACGAGACGGGACTGCCCTGGCTGGAGGCGCTGGTCAGTCCCGAGACGGAATGGATGCTCGACGAGCATCGGCTTCTGTCCGGCCAGGCGGTCATGCCGGGCACCGGCTATCTGGAATTGATTACACAGGCGGCTCGGGAATACGGACTTCAGTTCGAAGCGGAAGTGGCGGACCTCGTATTCCTGAGACCGCTTGTCTTTAACGACGGCGAGACAAAAGCCGTTCGTGTCCGGCTGGAGCCGGTGGCAGAACATTTCCGCGTCGTGGTTCTGGCAGGCCCGGTCGCCGGCGAGGATGCGCTGTTCGTCAAACACGCGGAAGCCATTCTCAAGCCGCAGCCGCAACAGAGGCGCGAGGCCGTCGATATCGCCGCTATCGCTTCTTCATGCGACGAGACACGGGTTGCCGGGGGCGGCAGCACGCTTCGCGCAGTTCAGGAGAAACACATCCGCTTCGGCCCCCGCTGGGCCGTCCTACGGTCCATGGCGATCGGGCGCGACCAGGCGATCGCGGAATTGAAGCTGGATCCATCGTTCGTCGGCGATCTTGCAAAAGGCGTTCTGCTGCATCCGGGCCTGCTCGACATCGCGACGGGTTTCGCCATGGAACTTGCCAAGGATTATGACGCCGAGACCTCGCTATGGGCTCCGGCGACCTATGGCCGGGTAGTCGTTCACGAGCCGTTGCCCGCCGAGATCGTCAGTATCGTCAGGCTCGCCGACAGCAGCGAATTCGGCGAGGGTTATGCCGCCTTCGACGTTACGATCACCGATCCTCGGGGAATGTTGTCTTCGAAGCCGAGAAATTCGTCATGCGTCGGCTGGAGAACGATCTCGCGCTCGGTCTCGCCGCGCATGCGGATACGCCCTCAGCTCTCAAAGCGAGGCCGCCTGCTCTTTCTTCGGCGATGCTGAAGCTCGGTACCCAGGTGCGCCACGGTATCCTTCCGGCGGAAGGTTTCTCGGCACTGAAACGCGTGCTCGGCGCATCCGAACCTCAGCCGATCATCAGTTCGATCGATCTCGAGACGTTGCGCGAATGGATTGCCGCCTCCGCCGAAACCGCCACGTCACCTGGCGACAATTTCGAGCGGCCGGACCTCGAAAGCGAGTTCGTCGAGCCGCGCAATCCCATCGAAGAATCGCTGGCCGGTTACTGGCGGGAGCTTCTCGGCATCGCCAAGGTCGGCATCCACGACAGTTTCTTCGACATGGGCGGCCATTCGCTGATCGCGGTTCGCCTCTTCCGGATGATCAAGAAGCAATATGCGCTCGACCTGCCGATCTCGACGCTGTTCGAGGCGCCGACCATTGCCCAGTGTGCCGAGCGGATTGCAGCGGAACTGCCGGATGGCGGTGAGACCGCAGGATCGGACGTCACGGCCAATCCGCAGGTGACGACGGTAAAGCCGGTTCATCTGGTGCTGATGAACCCCGGCCGGGACGCCAAGGCAGTGCCGCTGTTCATCTGCGCCGGCATGTTCGGCAATGTCCTCAACCTTCGCCACCTGGCGATGACCATGGGGGCGGACAGGCCGGTTTACGGCCTGCAGGCACGCGGACTTTACGGCGACCACGAACCGCATGCGACGTTCGAGGAAATGGCGGTCGATTACATTGCCGAGATCCGCGCGGTGCAGCCCAATGGACCCTATCTCCTCGCCGGATATTCGGGCGGTGGCATCACCGCCTATGAAATGGCCCGGCAACTGCAGGAGGCCGGAGAAGAGGTTTCCCATGTGGTGATGCTGGATACGCCCCTGCCACGGCAGCCGGGGCTGGATCTGCGCGACCGTATCAGCATGAAATTGCAGGATATCCGCCGCCACAAGGCCAATTACCTCGCAAAATATCTTCAGGACCGTCTGCACGACAAGATGAACGGCCGCGCCAAGCAGGAGGCCGAGCACCACGCGGGCTCGACCGAACACTTCAATAACGAGAAGATCGAGGTGGCGTTCAGGCGTGCGGCGCATCAATACCAGGTGAAGCCCTATGCGGGAGCGGTCACCCTGTTCCGGCCGAAGCCTGCGGTGTTCTACCGGCTTGGCGGCGGACGCTGCCTCAAGGAGAACCGCGACATCCTTCTGCTCGACAACGGCTGGACCGAACATGTCACGCAGCTCAGCGTTTCCGAGGTGCCGGGAGATCACGACAGCATGGTGCTCGACCCCTATGTTCGGGTGCTCGCAGAACGCATGCGCACCGTCGTTGCCGAGGCCGTCGCAAAACGGAAGTTTCAGGAGGCCGGATCGGCACAATCGGTTCAGAAGACTGCCTCCGCCTTGGAACCGGTGATCGAGCTTGCGTAATGTTCCACGGGCGATCCGTTCCATTGCCGTCGATCACATCGACGGGTCTTGCCGCCGGTCGCCTTCCCGCACGTGAAATCAGACCAGTAGAATAGTGAAGTAAGGAGTCTGCCGTGGCCGAAGCAACTGTTTCTTCCGATTGGGATGGCAAACCTTCCGGCCCCGCAGACGTGCTGGCGTCGCCAGCTCCCCGGTCGAGGCGCAGCCGCGTTTCCGCAACGTCATCATGCGGGCTGCCGGCTGGTCGATGATGGGCTATGTCCTGTTGCAGGTGCTGCGCATCGCCAGCAGCCTTATTCTGACACGCCTGCTGATTCCTGAAATGTTCGGGATCATGGCGGTTGCCACGATGGTTCAGGTTTCGATCTCCATGCTCTCCGACCTCGGTCTAAGGCCGGCGGCGATCCAGAGCCGAATGGGCGACGAGCAATCCTATCTTGATACCGCCTGGACCCTGCAGATCATGCATGGATGCCTGATCTGGTTTACCTGCGTGCTGGTGGCGATCGGGATCGGGCGTGCGGCCCATTACGGTTTGTTCCCCGCCGGATCGGTCTATACGGTTCCCGAGCTTCCGGCGATCATCATGGCTTTGTCGTTCTGCACGGTCATCATGGGCCTGCAATCGACGAAGCTCATCTCGGCCTTCCGGCATCTGGATCTCAAGCGGCTGACGATCATGGAGATCGCGGCACAAGTGATAAGCCTCACCGTCGCAGTTCTGCTCGCCTGGACGACGGGTTCGATCTGGTCTTTCGTTGTCTCGACATTCGTATCCTGCATCGTGACCACCGTTCTCAGCCACGTCTGGCTCCCCGGGACCAATAACAGCTTCTCCTGGGAGAAGGCGGCGGTCCGGGATCTCATTCGCTTCGGCCGGTGGATCATGCTGTCGTCGATCCTGACGGTGGTCGCGGCCAGCGGCGATCGTGTCTTTCTCGCCGGCTGGACGAGCCCGATGATGCTTGGCCTTTACAGTCTGGCCTTCAATCTCATCGCGATGCTCGAGGGCGCCGGCGGCAGGCTTTTTCGACCGTTGCAATGCCTGCGCTCAGCAAGGTCGCGCGGGAGCGGCCAGAGCAACTCCGGGGCATGTTTCTGAAAATTCGCCTTCCTTTCGATCTTGTGTTCATAGGAAGCGCCGGGGCGATCTTCTCGGGCGGCAAAGCGATCATCCAATTTCTCTATGACGATCGTTATCTGGACGCCGCGCCGATCATCCAGATACTCTCGTTCAGCCTTTTGACCTCGCGGTTCGGCCCGCTGTCGGCGATATATCTTGCCGTCAACGAACCCAGAAACCAGACCGTCCTGAATTTTGTCCGGGCAATCTCGATTTTCGTCTGCATCCCGCTCGCTTATTATACGTTCGGATTTTACGGCGCGTTGTGGGCGATCGCCCTTTACGGGCTGCCGGTATTCCTCGTCGTATTCTATTTCAATCGGCGCCATGGCCTTCACAGCCTGCCCTACGAACTCGGCGTCCTCATGGCATGGCCTGCGGGTTTCCTGGCCGGGACCGTCGCAACGATCGTTTTCGAGCGGGCCAGCGGCATATTCTGATCAGTCTAGATCAAAAGCGGTCCCCCTCAATCGAGCGGGGTGGCGATGGATTCCGTCATACCGCTAAAGCGGTAACATTCTCCCTCTTCCGATAGATTGATGAAGACGAAAACCAGAAATAATATTCATCATCAGTAGATACTTGATGAAGCTGAAAAGTAATAATTATTTAATAGTCATATTAATGAAATATCAGCAACCGGATCGGGAAATACTCGATGTGCGAAAACATAAATTTCTTGAATGTCCCGGGTTTGATGGGGTTCCCCCAGCGGATGGGTCGCGCCCGTCGCGGAGGGGTTTGCCGATGAGCGTGGTGGGTCCGGATTCCGATAGCCTTCGGCAGGCCTCCCGTGCATGGCCACTCGCCAATAATCCCTCCGCGCAGAACCGTACCCAAAACGGCGCCCCTTCCAGTATCGCAAAATCGCCAGGCAAGGTGCTTCGGCCCTTGTTGATCGCGGAGGCGGCGAACCCGGAATGGACCAGCGTGCCCCTGGTCGGCTGGAACCTTGCCCACGCCATCATGCAGCGGACCAACGCCCTGCTCGTCACGCAGGTCCGGAACCGGGATGCTTTATTGCGCGCCGGTCTGGTCGAGGAGCGCGATTTCATCGCTATCGACAATGAAAGAGTGGCGCGGGCCTTTTATCGGCTCAGCGAACGTCTGCGGGGCGGAGAGAACAAGGGCTGGACGGTGGTGACCGCTCTCTCCTCCTTCTCCTATTATAGTTTCGAACGCGAGGTATGGAGGCTGCTGGGCAAGCGGCTGATGGACGGCGAATTCGACCTCGTGCACAGGATCACGCCGCTCAGTCCCACAAGCCAAAGCCCGATCGCAAGGAAGCTTAAAAACACGGCATCCCGTTCGTGCTCGGGCCGCTTAATGGCGGCGTGCCGTGGCCGAAAGGTTTTTCGGACGTGCGAAGCCGCGAGCGCGAATGGCTCTCGGCAATCCGGAAGCTCCATTTCCTGATGCCGTCCTACCGGGCGACACGATCGGAGGCGTCAGCGCTTATTGCCGGATCTCGGCACACTCTCGGCGAACTTCCCGCAAGCTGTGCGGAGCGGGCTTTTCTCATTCCGGAAAACGCGGCCGATCCGGATCGGTTTCCATTTCGCCTGCGCGAACTCTCCGGCGACAAGCTGGCGGTCGCCTTCATCGGCAGGCTGGTTCCCTACAAAGGCGCGGACATCCTCATAGAGGCCGTGGCCGCCTATCATGGGCGGCTGAATATCGAGGTTCTGATTGTCGGCGATGGTCCCCAGCGAAAGGAACTGGAAGAGACCGTCCGCCGGAAGGGGCTTTGGAAATCCATCAAGTTCGCGGGGTGGGTAGCTCAAAAGGATATGGCTTCGACGCTTGCAGGGTATCACGTGCTGGCATTGCCGAGCGTTCGGGAGTTTGGAGGCGGCGTCGTTCTGGAGGCGATGTCGATGGGGCTGGTCCCGATCGTCGCGAATTACGGCGGCCCGCCCGAGCCTGATCGACGATCAAACCGGCATATCCATCGACTTCCAGGATCGCGAGACCTTGATCTCCGGCTTCACAAAGGCATTCCAATACCTCGAAATCAATCCAGGACTGGTGGCTTCGCTGAGTAGTGCAACTTCAGAGCGTGTTCGGAAAAGGTACAGCTGGCAGGCAAAAGCCACTCAGATGGTCCAGATTTACAACTGGATCCTGTATCGCGGGCCTAAACCTATATTTTGACGTGCGCGTTAACTATAAGCAGATATGCAATTAGGCATCAGAACTTAGCACGGTATCGTGATAAATATTTTTATCTATTTGCTTACTTGATGATAGACTAAATTACGTATCAGTTGTATATTGACGTTAATAAAAGGTTGAAAGGTGTAAGACAGTCTGTTGGCGTACTTCTAGTTGCGGTTCCTGAGGGGGACAATCGATCCTAGACTTCAGGTAAGGGGTAAAATGAGTTCCACACCAAGCGGCTACAGCCGTTCTCCTGCTGTGGCAGAATCCTTTCGCATTATGAATGATATCCCAAAGCTCACCGAAAGAGATGATCGGGGCGGTGAGGGAGTAATCCATGACGGATGCCTGGTGATCATCGACGCGAGAGCGCTTGATCGCGAATGCCTTGCCAAAGCCCTGATCGGGCGTGGTCTCGAGATGGATGTCTGCGCTGTCGGCTCCATCGAAGAATGGAAGATAGAAAAAGATCTCTATCCGCCGGTCCAAGCCGTTCTCTTCAACATAGGCGGCCGAAAGGCGGATGATACAGCACTCGCGACCGACATCTCGAAATTGACGTCCGAGTTCAAGTCGCCGCCGATCATCGTGCTCTCCGACTCCGACGACCTCGCGCAGGTCGTGAAAATGCTGGAATACGGGGCTCGGGGCTTCATTCCGTCATGCGTCGGTATCGGCGTCTGCGTGGAGGCGATCGGCCTTGCTGTTGCCGGCGGGATTTTCGTTCCGGCAAGCAGCGTTCTCTCCATGAGGCATCTGGTCAGTGCGGCAACCCCGTCGGCGGAACACCGGCCACTCTCGGGAATGTTCACACTGCGCCAGGAAGCGGTTGTCGAAGCTCTTCGCAAGGGCAAGGCCAACAAGATCATCGCCTACGAACTCAATCTTCGTGAAAGTACGGTCAAGGTTCATATCCGTAACATCATGAAGAAGCTGAAAGCGACCAATCGAACCGAGGTCGCCTACAAACTCAATGACCTCTTCCCGTACGGAGCGGCCAACTAGCCGTTTCGCGGTTCAAACATGGCGGACCAAATCAAAATCACGGCTGCGAAATCCGAGGCTTCGCAGTTGCAGTAACCGAGTATGATAAACCACGTCTGCGCTGACAGGGGCGTTGACGCGGTATTGCCTCCTGGCTTCAAAGGCCTCCCGGCGGGGAGATGGTTCGCTGAAGCTGGCGGTTATCCATGCGCCACGAACCTTGGCGCCATGAACCTTGACGAAAGATCACGAGAACGGCGCAGCGCGCACGTTCTGAAACAAACTGCTCGATCCATCTCTGCGTCCCTACCTGACAGTCAGGCGGTACCGAATGGGGTTCGGTGCGCCGCGACTGCGGGATCTATCCCACGCATCCTGCACTCAGATGATCGTTCGAGCGTCCGTACGGATGCAGGGCGCTTCAAGGCGACGGCTTTGGCAGGGCCCTCCAATTCGGATCCGGCCAGACAAAAGGGTTGTCTCCGGGTTTGGGATCGGTCTCGGCAAAATAGCTCTGGCAGCGACCGACTTCGTTCGGTTCGCGGGCAAGCGTCCAATAGCTGCGGCAGACCTTTTCGACGATGACGCGTCGGCATTCCTCCATGCCCGGCGGGTGCGCGCTTTCCTGCTTCAGAAAATCCTGGGTTACGCGCCAGGCGATCTTCTGCAGTTCCTTTGCGAGATCCGGGGGCACGGTCGGCGGTGCTGCGGCGCCCTCCGGCGAGCGATGATAGATTGTCGCGTAGTGGACCGATGCCACAAAATAGATGCCGATATCGGTCAAGTGGACATTGTCGCGGAATATCCGGTCGAGCTTTTTCCTGTCGCTTCCGGTTAGGCCGGCCACCTTTCCATCAAGGGTTCTTTTCACCAGTTCCACGAGAGCCGATCCGGCAGGCACGACGGAAAGGTTGGCCGGGCGTTTTTCCGCCTCCAGCGTCAGCTTCACTTTCTCCGCGATGCATTGCCAGACGGTCGATGCGTTTGTTTCGTGCTCCAGCCACGGCGCGGGATTGTCCTTGTCGATATCCAGCCAGGTGTGGACATAGAGGGTCCGCCCTTTCGGATTGCCGTCGAGAAGACGGTCGTGAAAATGGCGTAGATAACCGATCGCGTTTTCCCATATGATCGCGCCGAGCGAGCCATGGCCCTCCGCCACGACAAGAGTGTCATAGGGCTGGCCGGTGCGCACATGGGTCGGGTGGAGCAACTCCTCGACGACATTCATTTCATCGCCGTTGCGGTTCTTTCCATATTTGTATCCGGCCCAGCCACTGCTTTCAGCATCATCGCCACGGGTGCGGACCCTCAGAGGCGACCCTATGACGATCTGCTCCTCCCAGGCAATGGAGTTGCCCTGGCTCCTGGCGATCAGTTCCACCCAGTCGGGCAGGGGATTGTCGATGAGGCTATGGCCCGTGAAGAAGATCTGCGCGGAATTTCGTGCGCTGGATGCCGCCGGGATTTCCTGCGGCAGCGCCGCGCCCGCCAACAGGCATGCGAGAGACGCGGCAACGAGGCGCTTGCGCCCTCTAGATCCTATCGGGAGCATCGGCCTTCCCCATTGTCCTTGAAGCATCGGACGCACCGCCGAATACCCAATATTTGTTGAGAAGAAAAAGTGCTGCCGGGACGAGGGTCGCCATGAAAGGCAAGGCATAGATGCTCGGATAACCGAGCGACGTGACGATCACGAAGACGATCAGGGTGTTAAAGACGAAACCCGCGATACTTGCGGCCAGAAAGCGGATCAGGCGGGCGGATGTAAGCCAGTGCCCCTGGGCATGATCCCGAAAGGTCCAGCCGGCCTGCCCGGTGAAAGAAATTCCGAATGCCAGGCAAAAAGCGATGGCATTGGCCGTTAACGGTTCGACGCCGAGAAATTCCGTGAGCGCCGAGTAGACGCTCAGATGCGCGGCCGTCGCGAGAACGCCGATGGTTCCGAAGCGCAAGATCTGTCCGATGAGCCCGGGCGCTTCAGATCTGCGTTGAGTTCCGATCCTTGATCCAATCAATTCAATCACCAGAGCTCGCCCAATCCGGAGTGCGAATGGTTCGGCGGAGAGAGAGGCCAGCCGAAAATCTTCGCAAGGCGACCATACACGCCGGACAACAGCCCCATCATCCTGCCCAAAAGGCGTAAGGCTCGACCGCATCGGAGACGTAAGCGGTTCCATCAAAAGCATAAGTGGGCAAGGGTGGAGCTGTCGGCCTAGGATTGCCGCATCGAACCCGCGAGGACCGCGATGCCGAAGCGCCCGATTGACAGCAGGCCCACATCGACGATCAGTCTGATCATACCGGTCCACGACGAGGAAGCGGCTATCGCGCCATTTCTCGAAGCGGTTCAGGAAGCCCTCGATCCGTTGCGGGAGGACGGCCTTCTGTTCGAGTTCATTTTTGTCAATGATGGCAGCCGCGATCGTACTCTCGATCGTCTGACAGCGGCCCAGCACGGCGAGCCGCGTATCCGGATCATCGATCTGTCGCGCAATTTCGGCAAGGAAGCGGCGATGACGGCCGGGCTCGATGCCTGCCAGAGTGATGCTGCGATCCCGATCGACGTCGATCTGCAGGATCCTCCCGGCGTCATCCCGATGCTGATCGCCAAATGGCGCGAAGGTTTCGACGTGGTGCTGGCCAAGCGGGCGGATCGTTCAAGCGACGGCTTTCTGAAGCGCTATACCGCCTCGATGTTCTACCGCCTGCACAATCTGATCGCTTCGCAGGAGATACCGCCCAATGTCGGGGATTTCCGTCTGGTCGATCGTCAGGTGATCGATGCCCTCAGACAGCTTCCGGAGCGTCGCCGTTTCATGAAGGGCCTGTTTGCCTGGGTTGGCTTCAAAACGACCGTCGTCGAATATGTACGCGAACCCCGCGTCGCAGGGCATTCGAAATTCTCCGGGTGGCGGCTTTGGAATTTCGCGCTCGAGGGCATCACGTCCTTTTCCAGCGTGCCGCTGGAAATCTGGACCTATGTCGGGGCATCGATTTCCCTTGCGTCCTTCGGCTACGGCCTGCTGACCATCTTCAAGACGCTGTATTTCGGCGTCGAAGTGCCCGGATATGCATCCCTGCTGGTCAGCATGCTGTTCCTCGGCGGCATCCAGTTGATCGGCATCGGCATACTCGGCCAGTATCTCGGGCGGGTCTATGCCGAGATCAAGCAGCGGCCGATCTATATCGTGCGCCAAAATCTCACCGCACAGACACCTGACAATCTGGTTTCCATCGGCCCGAGTGCGCCGCCGGCGTGCCACGACATGAGTGTGAATATGGATACTGTGCGCAGCGCCGCTCAAAGGACACTCAGCCGGGAGGATGCCGCCGACTTCGGAAAATCTTCGCCGAGGAGCGGAAATCCGTCGAGACTGTCGGGCGATACGCTGAGACGGGATGGAATTCCGATTTTCTCGTCGCGCTCATCTTCGCGGGAATAGCGCTCCGGGTACTCAACCTGCTCCTCGACGCCTCGCTGTGGGAGGACGAGGTCTTCTCGGTGGCGCTGGCTGAAAGCCCGCTGGCCGATCTTCTTTTCGCGGCCTTGCGCTTCGATACCCATCCGCCGCTCTATTATATCCAGCTGCATCTATGGGCGGCATTCGGCGACAGTGACCGCTGGTACATCCTCAATTCGACGCTTCTCAGCATCGCGGCGATTGCGGCGATCTATGAAGCCTGCAGGCGCATCTATGATCGCAGCGTGGCGCTCTGGGCGGGCGCGATTTTCGCGGTAATGCCGCTGCAGCTTTTCTTCGCGGAAAATGTCCGCATGTACCCCATGCTCGCGATATTGGAGATCGGTCTCTGGTACGTGCTGCAAGCGATGGTGAGAGACCGCCATGCTTCGAGGGGAAGGCTCGTTGCAGCGCTCTGCCTGGGGCTCGCCGTAACCCTGACTCATGGGCTTGGGTTCTTCGTGGCCTTCTTTCTGTTCCTGCATGCGGCGATCCGGCTCAAGCAGGGCGCGCCGGGCCGGGATCTGCTGTTTCTGATCGCGACATATCTTATAGTGGCGCTGGCCGCGTTCTATCCGCTGGTGATCGGTGCGATCCGCCAGACCGAAGGCATAGCCGGTTTCGATCTTCCGGCCATCGGCATCCATCTGACGCTGACGCTTCTCGGCCTGGAATTTCCCTGGCCGACCGTCGCCGGCTTTGTGATCCTGCCGCTGGTAACGCTTCTGCCCCTTTCAGAACCTCGGGCGCGCTGGATCGGCGGTATCCTGGTCCTTCTGCCCTTCGTCGTGCTGTTTTCCATCTCTGTGCTCGCCAAACCGGTCTTCATCTATCGGACACTGGGGCTTTTCCTGCCGTTTCTTGCCATTTCGCTGGCGCTCTATGCGGATGCCGTCTTCAAGGCCCGGGCCTTTGCCCAGCGATTGGTCGTCTCTGCCATCGCCCTGGTCATGCTGGCGGGCGGCATCAACTACACGATGAGTTTCGAGAAACGGGGATATCGGGAGATCGTTGCGGCATGGGAAGCAGGGTCCCCGCCCGACGCCGTCATCATGACGAACGGACCCTCGGAATTCTGGGCGGTGCTGCGCTACCTAAGCCATCGAGAGGGAGACGCAGCGCCCTGGAGGTTCAGGCGCCAGTCAGGGATGGGATGTTGCGGATCAAGCAGAAACTGGAGGGCATTGGCGCGGCGAACCTGGGGCTGTTCGGGCGATCGAACTACGCCCAGGTCGGGGGCCATCGGATCTATCCGTATTTCGCCGAGGATATAGCATCCGGCCTCCCGGCATTCTGGATCCTCAATCCGCCGAAGGCGAACTGCGCCTTGGCAGACGCCGGAACTCGCACCGATGTCTCCGGTTTCCAGGAGGAAGCCGATATCTCGCTCCGCGGCCACCATCTCATACAATGCCGCAATGTGCGGTTCGAGCCGAAAGGGTGAGCTCTTCGGCGTTGCCGGACAAGGAGGCCTTGCCGGGGCGAAGTGAAGCAAATTTTAGTAAAATTTTATATAGTATAGTCGGCGCGTCGCTCCTTTTTCCGGAGAGATTTGCTTGCTTCCCGAAATATTCATTGATCCTGGCCGTCCATCAGTAGGGTTGGCGGGAGCAAGTGACGGTCCTGGGCTCAAGTGAAACCCGGCGCTATACCCTGTTTTTCTTGTTTTATTGCATGCGGGCATGTCTCTGCCGTAACCGGCCGGGCAAGGCTGGAGAGGCGAATCAGCGCCCTTCCGCTCGCGAATCGACCGCCTGAGGCGGTGCCGCCTTCGATCAGGCCGGGCGTATGCTCGTAACAACCAAGCCGGATACCATTTAAAAACCATGTTTTCCGCCGGGCGGGACCAAGATGTGTGGCTTTAATACGTCTTCGGCCACCGCAGTTAACCTTCTGTGAACAATTCCTTTTCCAGAACATAACCGGCTATATCCCGAAGGTTAAGGAACTCTTGCTTTATATTTGGTGGCGGAGTTGATTGCGGCACAGTTTTTATTGGGGGTTAGAGTCATGTCCGTAGAAGATCCGCGCCTGTCGAACATTTCGGAAGAAAATCTGACTGAGAATTTCTCGTCGGAAATCCAGGAGGAGATCGCATCTTCTTCTTCGACCCCTTCGCCGATCGAGCATGAGATCCAGGTGGCGCAGGCCGGTGATGGCCGCACCCCGACGACGGGCCGCATTCCGACCGATCCGAACGCCCCGGCGGCTCCTCCTGCAGCTCCGGTTGCGGAAGTGACCCCGGATGCGAACAACATCGCTCACCTTGCGGCGAACGTCTCGATCGACGATGTCCGCGTTGATGGCGCGAACCTGATCCTGGTCCAGGCGGATGGTACCGAGATCGTCATCGTCAACGGCGCGACCAAGATCCCGACGATGCTGATCGGCGAGGTGGAGGTTCCCCAGCAGGTGCTCTTCGCCGCACTGGAAGACAGCGGCATTAATGTTGCAGCCGGTCCGGATGGATCCTACAGCGCCAGCGGTCGTCCCGACAGTTCCGGCGCTCAGTTCGACGACTCGATTCAGCAGAGCCAGAATGGTCCCATTCAGCTGGCCTCGCTGCTTGGCGACACGGAATTCGGTGACGGCACGGGGCTCGATGCTCAGACGGCCGCTGACGATCAGCCGATCGCCGTCAACATGTCGACGCCGTTCGGCCTGACGGAATCGGTGCTGGTCGATGGCATCACGGGCAACGAGACCATCACGGGCGTGCTGCAGTTTGACGGCGGCGACGACTTCGGAATTGTGACTTCGGTCAATTTCAACAACGCCAACGACCTGAACGAGGGGCCGACCCCGACTGCCGGTGATACCGAGGCGCTGTCTTCGGGCGGACATCCCGTCACCGTGACGACCTCCGTGGACGGCCTGACGGTCACCGGCACGATTACTGTTGGTGGTGTAACCACCACGGTGTTCACGCTCCAGGTCACGAATGCGGTCACGGGTGAGTTCACCTTCACGCAGTCCCAGCCGCTCGATCATCCGGACGGCAATCAGACCAGCGCCGACGATATTCTGCGGTTGAACTTCTCGTTTACGGTAACCGACAAGGACGGCGATGCGTCCACCGGTTCGTTCATGATCGATGTCGCCGACGACGGTCCGTCGATCAGCGGTTCCGTGACGCTGGTCGCGGTCAACGAGGACGACCTTCCCGCCGGCAATGACGAAGGCGAATCCCACGAGAGCCTCGTCAGTTCGGCAGGCCTGGGTATCTCCTGGGGTGCCGATGCCAATGTGAAGGGCGAGTCGGAAGGCGATACTTTCGGCCGTTCGATCGCTTTCAATGGCGACGGCCTGCCGCAGAACCTGACTTCGGGCGGCGTTGCGGTCGTGTATGGCGCGCCGACGGTCTCCGCCAATGGCACTGTCACCATCACGGCATATAAGGGCAGTGTCGAAGGTGCAGCAGTTTTCACCGTTACTCTCGATCCGACCTCCGAGCATGGCACAGCGACGTTCGAGCTGAAGGGGCGCTTGATCATGCTTCCGAAAGCAACAGCCTTCCGCTGACTTTCAATTATACGGCAACGGACGCCGACGGCGATTCGCAGACCGGCAGCTTCTCCGTCACCGTCGATGACGATATTCCGGTTGTCGGCGGGAATTCGCTGGTGCAGCTCGATGACGATGCGCTGGCTGGCGGTATTGCGGGCGGCAACGGCGACGACGCCGACTCCGTCAATGCCACGGGTGTGCTCGCCCATGCCTACGGTGCCGATGGCGCCGGTTCGGTATTGTGGCTTTCCAACGGCCTGACGCTGCCTGAAGGCTTCACCGCGACGCCGTCGGAAGACGGCAAGGTGATGACCATCTTCCAGGGCGAACGTGCGGTCGTCTCGATCACCATCACCGACACGGTGACGGGCGCCTACGAAGTCGCCCAGCTTGCCCCGATCAACCATCCGCAGGGAACGATCCCCGGCACGGAAGATAACGTGCAGTTCACGGTCTCCTACCAGGTGACCGACAAGGACGGCGATGCGGCAGCGACGCCTGGCACGCTGACCATCAATGTCGATGACGATATTCCGACGATCGGCGAGAATTCGCTGGTGCAGCTCGATGACGATGCGCTGGCTGGCGGTATTGCGGGCGGCAACGGCGACGACGCCGACTCCGTCAATGCCACGGGTGTGCTCGCCCATGCCTACGGTGCCGATGGCGCCGGTTCAGTGCTGTGGCTTTCCAACGGCCTGACGCTGCCTGAAGGCTTCACCGCGACACCGTCGGAAGACGGCAAGGTAATGACCATCTTCCAGGGCGAACGCGCGGTCGTCTCGATCACCATCACCGACACGGTGACCGGCGCCTACGAAGTCGCCCAGCTTGCCCCGATCAACCATCCGCAGGGCACGATCCCCGGCACGGAAGATAACGTGCAGTTCACGGTCTCCTACCAGGTGACCGACAAGGACGGCGATGCGGCAGCGACGCCTGGCACGCTGACCATCAATGTCGATGACGATATTCCGACGATCGGCGAGAATTCGCTGGTGCAGCTCGACGACGATGCGCTGAAGGGTGGTAATCCTGAAGGCAACGGCGACGACGCCGACTCCGTCAATGCCACGGGTGTGCTCGCCCATGCCTACGGTGCCGATGGCGCCGGTTCGGTATTGTGGCTTTCCAACGGCCTGACGCTGCCTGAAGGCTTCACCGCGACACCGTCGGAAGACGGCAAGGTGATGACCATCTTCCAGGGCGAACGTGCGGTCGTCTCGATCACCATCACCGACACGGTGACGGGCGCCTACGAAGTCGCCCAGCTTGCCCCGATCAACCATCCGCAGGGCACGATCCCCGGCACGGAAGACAACGTGCAGTTCACGGTCTCCTACCAGGTGACCGACAAGGACGGCGATGCGGCAGCGACGCCGGGCACGCTGACCATCAATGTCGATGACGACACCCCGACTGTGGTTGCCAATGACACCCTGCAGCTCGACGACGATACGTTGGGTGGCAATGCCGGCGGTGAAGGCGACGATACGCCGACTGCGACGTCAGGCGTCCTTGGCCATAGCTTCGGTGCTGATGCCGCCGGTTCGATCTCGTGGTCGGGCGGTGGGCTTACGCTTCCCCACGGCTTTTGGTTCACCCGTTCGGAAGATGGTTCGCAGCTGACGATTACCCAGGAGCAGAACGGCACCTATGTGTCGGTGTTCAAGCTGGTGATCGACAATGCTGCGACCGGTGAGTACCACGTCGAGCAGCTGGCGCCTGTCAATCATCAGGGCACCAATCCCGGTTTCGAAGACAATATTTCGGTCACGGTGTCCTATGAAGTGAAGGATGGTGACAATGACGTCGCCACCGGCACGCTGAAGATCGATATCGATGATGATACCGCCAAGATCGGTACGCCGTTTGCGGGCGGCATCGTGGAAGAAGAGCAGGGCGTCGTGATTGGTGCCGGCAACGAGGACACCAGCGGCACGGGTGATGCGGACGGTTACGGCGGTTGGTTTGGCCTGCAGTTCCAGGACCGCACGACGCAGAACACCGGCGGGACGCTGGCGATCTCGTGGGGTTCGGACAATGCCGACAACGAGGCGATCACCTCTGGCGCCGGCAACCGTTCGGTCTCCTTCGGTCCGGCTGCGATCGCCAATCTGGAAGCCCAGAATCTGTCCTCCCGCGGCCTCGAGCTGGTCTATACGCTGTCTGCCGACGGCACGGTTCTGACGGCGCATGCCGGCACCGAAACCGGCCAGACCGTGTTCACGGTGACGCTCTCGGACAATGGCAGCGGTTCCTACTCGTTCACGCTGGTCGATACGCTCGACCATCCGGCTTCGGGCGAAGACCAGATCGCACTGAACTTCCAGTTCACGGCGACGGACTCTGACGGCGATACGACTGCCCCGGCAACGTTCATCGTCAACGTGATCGACGATGTGCCGACGGCCGGCATCGTGTTTGCCCGGTATGTCGAAGAGGAAGCGCTTTCGGGCGGCAATGAAGACGCCAGCCCGTTCGGCGTCGAACTGACGGGTGCGGTGGCCAATCTGGGCCCGATCACCGACAAGATCGGTGCATCGCTGAACATCTCCTGGGGCGGCGACGACTCCAACAAGGTCGCCAATGGCGGGTTTACCGGCACGCAGGTGATGGGCGACCGCTCGATCGTGTTCGCAGCCGGCTCGGGTACGGTCGCGACAGTGGTCGATCCTTCTTCATTCCTGACGGTCAAGAGCGGCAATACGACGCTTGATCTCGGCGGCCTGACCTCCGGTGGCCAGGCTCTGGTCTACACGCTGTCTGCCAACGGCACGGTTCTGGTTGCCCATGCGGGCTCCGCCAACGGTGCTGCCGTATTCACGGTGACGCTGTCCGACACGGGTTCGGGCCGCTACGACTTCGATCTCGACGGTGTTATCGACCATCCGGTCAAGGCCAGCGGCGCCAACAACGAAGACGTGCTGACCTTCAACTTCACGGCAACCGCCCGCGACAGCGACGGCGACGTCGTCAAGAACAACTTCCAGGTCAATGTCATCGACGACAGCCCGATCGCCAATCCCGGCACGGTCTCGACGGTCGAGGACGAAAGCGTCAACTCCGGCAACAACGAGGCGGAAGACGGCTATTCGGCCAAGTCCGAACACGTCTCGCTGAACATCCAGTGGGGCGCCGACAACGCCAATGACAACAACGGCCAGCCCGGCGACCGCTCGGTTGCGTTCAGCAATGCGAACGTGACGGTTGTCGGCGAGGCAGGCAATTCGCTGACCTCGCTCGGCGTCGAAGTTCACACGGCGATCCTAGCGAACGGTACGCTGGTCGGTTATACCGGCAACACGGCTCCGACGACGACGGGTGCCGGCAATGTGGTGTTCTTCGCGACGGTCTCGGACGTCAACAACGGCGAATACAACTTCACGCTGGTCAAGCCGCTCGATCACGACACCTCGCCGGCCAACAGCGAGAACAGCCTGTCGCTGAAGTTCAACTACACGGCAACCGACTCGGACGGCGACACCTCGTCCAGCACGTTCACGGTCAATGTCGTCGATGACGTTGCCAAGATCGGCACGCCGTTTGCGGGCGGCATCGTGGAAGAAGAGCAGGGCGTCGTGATCGGTGCCGGCAACGAAGACACGAGCGGCACGGGTGACGCGGACGGTTACGGCGGCTTCCTCGGCCTGCAGTTCCAGGACCGCACGACGCAGAACACGGGCGGCACGCTGGCGATCTCGTGGGGTTCGGACAATGCCGACAACGAGGCGATCACCTCTGGCGCCGGCAACCGTTCGGTCTCCTTCGGCCCGGCTGCGATCGCCAATCTCGAAGCCCAGAATCTGTCCTCCCGCGGCCTCGAGCTGGTCTATACGCTGTCTGCCGACGGCACGGTTCTGACGGCGCATGCCGGCACCGAAACCGGCCAGACCGTGTTCACGGTGACGCTCTCGGACAATGGCAGCGGTTCCTACTCGTTCACGCTGGTCGATACGCTCGACCATCCGGCTTCGGGCGAAGACCAGATCGCACTGAACTTCCAGTTCACGGCGACGGACTCTGACGGCGATACGACTGCCCCGGCAACGTTCATCGTCAACGTGATCGACGACGTGCCGACGGCCGGCACCGTGTTTGCCCGGTATGTCGAAGAAGAAGCGCTTTCGGGCGGCAATGAAGATGCCAGCCCGATTGGCGTCGAACTGACGGGTGCGGTGGCCAATCTGGGCCCGATCACCGACAAGATCGGTGCATCGCTGAACATCTCCTGGGGCGGCGACGACTCCAACAAGGTCGCCAATGGCGGGTTTACCGGCACGCAGGTGATGGGCGACCGCTCGATCGTGTTCGCAGCCGGCTCGGGTACGGTCGCGACAGTGGTCGATCCTTCTACGTTCCTGACGGTCAAGAGCGGCAATACGACGCTTGATCTCGGCGGCCTGACCTCCGGTGGCCAGGCTCTGGTCTACACGCTGTCTGCCAACGGCACGGTTCTGGTTGCCCATGCGGGCTCCGCCAACGGTGCTGCCGTATTCACGGTGACGCTGTCCGACACGGGTTCGGGCCGCTACGACTTCGATCTCGACGGTGTTATCGACCATCCGGTCAAGGCCAGCGGCGCCAACAACGAAGACGTGCTGACCTTCAACTTCACGGCAACCGCCCGCGACAGCGACGGCGACGTCGTCAAGAACAACTTCCAGGTCAATGTCATCGACGACAGCCCGATCGCCAATCCCGGCACGGTCTCGACGGTCGAGGACGAAAGCGTCAACTCCGGCAACAACGAGGCGGAAGACGGCTATTCGGCCAAGTCCGAACACGTCTCGCTGAACATCCAGTGGGGCGCCGACAACGCCAATGACAACAACGGCCAGCCCGGCGACCGCTCGGTTGCGTTCAGCAATGCGAACGTGACGGTTGTCGGCGAGGCAGGCAATTCGCTGACCTCGCTCGGCGTCGAAGTTCACACGGCGATCCTAGCGAACGGTACGCTGGTCGGTTATACCGGCAACACGGCTCCGACGACGACGGGTGCCGGCAATGTGGTGTTCTTCGCGACGGTCTCGGACGTCAACAACGGCGAATACAACTTCACGCTGGTCAAGCCGCTCGATCACGACACCTCGCCGGCCAACAGCGAGAACAGCCTGTCGCTGAAGTTCAACTACACGGCAACCGACTCGGACGGCGACACCTCGTCCAGCACGTTCACGGTCAATGTCGTCGATGACGTTGCCAAGATCGGCACGCCGTTTGCGGGCGGCATCGTGGAAGAAGAGCAGGGCGTCGTGATCGGTGCCGGCAACGAAGACACGAGCGGCACGGGTGACGCGGACGGTTACGGCGGCTTCCTCGGCCTGCAGTTCCAGGACCGCACGACGCAGAACACCGGCGGCACGCTTGCGATCTCGTGGGGTTCGGACAATGCCGACAACGAGGCGATCACCTCTGGCGCCGGCAACCGTTCGGTCTCCTTCGGTCCGGCTGCGATCGCCAATCTGGAAGCCCAGAATCTGTCCTCCCGCGGCCTCGAGCCTGGTCTATACGCTGTCTGCCGACGGCACGGTTCTGACGGCGCATGCCGGCACCGAAACCGGCCAGACCGTGTTCACGGTGACGCTCTCGGACAATGGCAGCGGTTCCTACTCGTTCACGCTGGTCGATACGCTCGACCATCCGGCTTCGGGCGAAGACCAGATCGCACTGAACTTCCAGTTCACGGCGACGGACTCTGACGGCGATACGACTGCCCCGGCAACGTTCATCGTCAACGTGATCGACGACGTGCCGACGGCCGGCACCGTGTTTGCCCGGTATGTCGAAGAAGAAGCGCTTTCGGGCGGCAATGAAGATGCCAGCCCGATTGGCGTCGAACTGACGGGTGCGGTGGCCAATCTGGGCCCGATCACCGACAAGATCGGTGCATCGCTGAACATCTCCTGGGGCGGCGACGACTCCAACAAGGTCGCCAATGGCGGGTTTACCGGCACGCAGGTGATGGGCGACCGCTCGATCGTGTTCGCAGCCGGCTCGGGTACGGTCGCGACAGTGGTCGATCCTTCTACGTTCCTGACGGTCAAGAGCGGCAATACGACGCTTGATCTCGGCGGCCTGACCTCCGGTGGCCAGGCTCTGGTCTACACGCTGTCTGCCAACGGCACGGTTCTGGTTGCCCATGCGGGCTCCGCCAACGGTGCTGCCGTATTCACGGTGACGCTGTCCGACACGGGTTCGGGCCGCTACGACTTCGATCTCGACGGTGTTATCGACCATCCGGTCAAGGCCAGCGGCGCCAACAACGAAGACGTGCTGACCTTCAACTTCACGGCAACCGCCCGCGACAGCGACGGCGACGTCGTCAAGAACAACTTCCAGGTCAATGTCATCGACGACAGCCCGATCATCGCCGGCCCTGCCACCAAGGGAAGCGTAACCGAAGTCGGTCTGTCTTCGGGGGTTTCCGTCGATTTCGACAGCCTGAACATCAAGGTCGGTGCCGACAATAACAACCACGTCGCCATCGGTACGGACGCGCACGGCGATCCGATCATCAATGCCGGCCTGACCTCGGATGGTGTGCCTCTGCACTATGCTATCCTGACCACGAACGGCGTCGATCAGCAGATCGTTGCCTTCAAGGAAGGGGAAACGGTCGATAATCCGGTCTTTATCGTATCCGTAGTCCATCCCGGCAGCTTCGTCGTCACGCTCCATCAGAACCTTGATCATCCGGCAGGCAGCGATAATATCACGCTCGATCTCGTCGCCCGCGTTTATGATGGCGACGGCGACTATGTCGATCAGCCGTTCAAGATCGATGTCACCGACAGCATACCGACCATCGGAGCCGCTCCTGCCATGCAGACGGTCTTCGAAGACGGCACCCTGTCGCTCGAAAACGTCGCGCTCTCCGTTTCCTGGGGCAGCGATGACGCCAACTCGAACTCCGGAAGCAACGATCGTTCGCTGACCTTCGCAAAGCCGGTTGCCGCCAACAACGTGACCGTTTCGGGTCCCGCGGGCGCCCTGCCCAACCTGACCTCTAACAATGCGCAGGTTCAGTTTGCATTCGTCGGCGCGTATCTGGTGGCCTATATCGGCTCGACCATTCCGGCGAGCGCCACCGACGCCAATCTCGTAGTCTTCAACGTCCTGCTCTCTGATCTTGCTTCGGGCAGCTATACGTTCAACCTGCTGCAGCCGCTCGATCACCCGGCGCCCGTGGGCACCGCCGACTACATCGATCTGGCCTTCACCTATCATGCGACGGACTCGGATCATGACACGACCGCCGAGCAGACCTTCGTGGTCCGCGTCGATGCGGCCGGAACGATCGACTCGATCAACTACTCGAACCTGAATTCCAGCGTATTCGTCAATCTCGACGATGCGGCGCACACTGTCCTCGGACAGACCGTTTCCGGTGACCGGGCAACCGACGGTATTCTCGTGACCGACAAGGTCATCGGCATCGACAATGTTACCGGCATCAACGATGCGATGGGCGGCTCTGCCGACGACGTTCTGATCGGCGGCGCCGAAGACAACAAGCTCACCGGCAATGGTGGCAACGACTATCTGGATGGCGGCCTCGGCGCCGACATTCTCGACGGCGGTGCAGGCAACGACACCTTCATCCTCGGCGCGGACGTGACCGGTTCCGGCACCCGCAACATTCAGCTGGGCGACGGAAGCCTCCTGGCGGTCAATATCGACGGTCTTGCCGGTACTGCCGACAAGGTCATCGGTGGTACAGGCAATGACACGATCATCCTTGAGCGGGACGGCAAGTCGGGCTTCGTGGCCGACTACAGCACGGCTCCGGATTATCTCTCCGGCGTCGAGAAAATCGTCGGTACCGATGGCAACGACGTCATTCTTCTCGCTGCAAACTCTACCGCAGACGGCGGGCCGATCACCATCGAAGGCGGCGAGGGCAATGACATCCTCGGCGGCTCGAATTCGGCGGATATCCTCAACGGCGGCGACGGCAACGACCTGATCTCCGGTCTCGGCGGCGATGACACCCTGTCCGGCGGCAACGGCGACGACGTGATCTGGGGCGGCCTCGGAGCCGACACGATCCAGGCCGGCGCTGGCAGCGACACCATCAACCTGACTGCCGATCTGACCTATGCTTCGGGTACGCTCCAAAGCGTTCCGCTGGTCGGTCTGACAGCCGGGAACGTCGATATTTCCGGCAAGGCTGGGACGCTCGACTCGATCAACGGCGGTTTTGACCTCGGTGATACGGTCTACCTGAAGGCCGGCTCTCAGGGCTTTGTGCTCGACGGCTATCAGACCCACATCGAGAGTGTTGAACGGATCGTCGGTACGGATGGCGACGATGTGATCGTCATGAGGTCTGACTACGTCTCGGACGATCTTGCGGGCCGCGGCGCGACAATCGAAGGCGGTCTCGGCAACGACACGATCGTCGGCGGTGCGGGCAATGACGTGCTCTACGGCGGCCAGGGCATCGATACCCTTGCGGGTGGAGACGGCGCCGACATCATCATCGGCGGAGCCGATAACGACGCTCTTTGGGGCGGTAAGCACGCTGATAGCCTTTACGGCAACGGCACGACCAATACGGGTTCCGACCTGAATGCGACCGCTGGCGAAGCGGACAGTGCAAATTACGGCGCTGCGTCGGACAAGTATCATGTGTACTTCGACACGACGGTACTTGGCGGGGGCTCGGCATCTGGAGAGTCGAGGCGCTCGGCGGCGCGCCGGAATACACGGGCAGCAATGTCAATGTGGATACCGACAACCTCTATGGCATCGAGTTGATCAAATTCTCGAACGGCGTCGTGCTTGACCTGACGGATCCGGTTCGCGTCTTCGATGGGGCAAACCTCATCGGAACCTACGACACGATCCAGGCCGCAAACGATGCAGCCTCGACGCTTGCAGGCTTCCGCATCGAACTCGTCGGCACCATCGTCGGCGAGGCGGCGACCATCACCAAGGAGAATCTGACAGTTGTCGGCGGTGCCGACGACACCGGCATCACGCTGACGCTCGACGGCGTCCAGAACCTCACGCTCGGCGGCAATGCGCCGATCAACGTTATCGGCAACGGCCTCAACAATGGGGTCCAGGGCAATGATGGCGAGAACGTCATCACGTCCGGCAAGGGCAGCGACACGCTGAATGGCGGTGCTGGCAATGACAAGTTCATCCTGAGCGCCGACATTGATGACGCGGGCAGCCAGGGTAGCCGGACGGTAACGCTCGGCGACGGCTCGACGAGACAGGTTTCGCTGAACCAGCTGTCGGGCGAGGGCGACACCCTCACCGGCGGTACGGGCATCGACCGGGTTGGCCTGGTTGCAGCGGCGGGCGCCAAGGGCTTCGTTTTCGACAGGGCAAACTATCCCGGCAATCTCTCCGGCGTGGAAGAATTTATCGGCACCGACGGCGACGACGTCATCCTTCTGCCGAAGTCCTATACGTCCGGCGATATTTCGGAACTGCTGATCGACGGCGGCAAGGGTAACGACGTCCTGCAAGGCTCGGACAGCCAGGCAGACAAGATCCTCGGCGGCGACGGCAACGACCTGATCTCCGGCCTCGGCGGCAACGACATCCTCGAAGGCGGTGCCGGCAGCGACGAAATCTGGGGCGGCGCCGGCAACGATCAGATCAACGGCGGAACCGGCAATGACAACATCACCGGCGGTCTTGGCAATGACACGATCGACGGCGGGACCGGTGGCGATACCTTCAACTATGCCATCGGCGATGGTGTCGACACCATCGATGGCGGCACCGGCTCTGACGTTCTCCTGACTTCCGGAAACGCCACCGCGGAATCCGCAGTTCTGACCGTGACCTCGACCGGTTTCACTCTCGATGTCGATGGTGACGGCATTGTCGATGTCAACGCCACCAACATCGAATCGGTGGTGCTCTATCAGGCCGACGGTGCCGACAAGATCACGGTCCGCAGCCAGGATGCAGCCGAGACGATCACGATCGAAGGCAATTCCAACCTCCTGCAGGTCTATGGCAATGGCATACCGTCCATTTCCGGGATCAACACTTCCGAGCTCGTCATCGAGGGCAAGGGCGGCAATGACGTGATCAACGCCAGCGGTCTCAACACCGCAGCGCTGCCGCCTGTCGCTCTGACCTTGGACGGTGGTGACGGCAACGACACCATCACCGGCTCGGCCGGCGCCGACACCATCCTCGGTGGCGCCGGTAACGATACGATCCTCTACAAGGTCGGCACAGGCTCCGACATCATCGACGGCGGCTCGGAAACCGGGGCAAGCAACCCCGACTACGACGTGCTCAAGATTGCCGGCGATGCTGTTCAGCGTAGTTTCGACATCTCTAAGGCCGCCGGCGGCACTGATATCGGCCCGGCGATCACGACTGACATTCTGGTCAGCTATACCGGTGCGAATGGTGCAACCGTCCGCGCCGACGAGATCGAGCGGATCGAAGTCACGCTCGGAAGCGCCGGTGACACGATCGCCGTCGGCGACCTGAGCGGCACGGCAATCGCGCCGACGACGGTTGTGATCAACGGCGGCCTCGGCGACGACACCATCGATCTGACGGGCCTGGTCGGCACCAAGGTCGAGATCAACGACATCGACGACACCACGGGTGGCGACAACGATACGGTGAAACTGGCCGGAAAGTGGGCCGATTACACCATCACCCGCGCATTCGATGGCACCTTCACCTTCAGCCTCGGCGGTAACGTCGTGGCGACGGCAAAGAATATCGAGCAGTTCACTTTCGCTGGCGAGAATCACGGCGCCGGCGGCACGATGCAGGCCATCGAACTGATCAACGACGCGCCGCACGCCGTCGCCGACACCAATGCCGGCGATCCGGTGGTCGAGGCCGGCGGCATTGCCAACGGCACCGCCGGCGACGCTTCGGCAACCGGCAATGTGCTGGCCAACGATACCGATGCGGATATCTTCGACACCAAAACGGTGACTTCGATCCAGTTCGGCGGGGGCGGTGACAGCCGTTCCGGCCAACAACGGCGACGTCACCGTCGCAGGCACCTATGGCACGCTTACCATCCATGCGGACGGAAGCTATGCCTATGCCCTGGATAACAACGACAGCGACACACAGGCGCTTGCCCAGAACGCCAGCGTCAACGAAGTCTTCACCTACGGCATGAAGGACGCCCACGGTCTGACTTCGACGGCGTCGCTGACCATCGCCATCACCGGTTCGAATGATGCGCCGGTTCTGAACGGAACCATCGCCGACCAAGTGATCGCAGAAGATAACGCGCTCAGCTTCACGGTTCCCGGCGGCACATTCAGCGACGCCGACTCGGCCTCGCTGACCTATACCGCTACCTTGGCTGACGGCACCTCCGCATTGCCTGGCTGGCTGCATTTCGATGCCGTCACCATGACGTTCAGCGGTACGCCAGATCTGAACTGGAACGGCGCCATCGGCGTGAAGGTTACGGCGTCGGACGGTTCGTTGTCCGTGTCTGACACGTTCACCCTCACGGTGACCCCGGTCAACGACGCGCCGATCGTAACGAACGATGTCTACGTCACGGATGAAGATACCGCCCTCTCGGGGCTGAAGCCCTTCATCAATGACAGCGACATCGAGGGCAGCCCCTCACGGCCAACGGCATTACCGTCGGAAGTCAGCTGGGCGGAGACATCTCGTTCGAGCAGAATGGTACCCTGTATTACAAGCCGCTGGCCAATGAGAGCGGATATGCGGTCCTGCAA
The DNA here is from genome assembly GCA_045291535.1 of Neorhizobium sp. EC2-8. Lineage (GTDB taxonomy): Bacteria > Pseudomonadota > Alphaproteobacteria > Rhizobiales > Rhizobiaceae > Neorhizobium. The sequence goes on from CP147996.1 coordinate 3,966,981, forward strand.
TACGGCGTTTCCGATGGAAACCTGACCAGCACGGGCACCGTTACCATCGACGTGCGTCCTGTCGCCGACGCCGCTACGATCTCCGGCTCCGGCTCCGGCAGCGAAGATGCAACAGCCGCTCTGAGTCTCAACATTGCCGTTGGCGATACCGACGGTTCGGAAAAGGTGACGAAGATCGAACTGTCCGGCTTCCCGGCCGGTGCGACTTTCAGCCAGGGCGCGCTGGTGAACGGGGTCTGGGTCATCGAGAATGCCGCCGGGGTCAACACCGCCGGCCTGACGATGACGCCGCCGCACGATTTTGCCGGCAACTTCTCGCTGAACGTGGCGGCGACCGTCCTCGATAGTGCTACGCTGTCCGACGGCCTTGTTCACACCGATACCAAGGTGTCGACCGGTTCGATTGGGGTCAGCATTACGCCAGTCAACGACGCCGCGGTTCTGACGCCGGTGACCGTCAACCTGACGGAAACCAACGCAGTCCTGACTACGGGTGGCACTTTGACGATCAGCGATGTCGATAGCCCCGCGACCTTCGTGGCTCAGACGAATGCCGCTGGCTCGAACGGGTACGGCAAGTTCACGATCGCAACGGATGGGACGTGGACTTACGCCACGAACACGGCGCACGATGAATTCGTCGCCGGTCAGACCTATACGGACAGCATCACGGTGTCGTCCGCAGACGGCACGACAACGACGATCACGGTCAATATTGCCGGTACAAGCGATACGCCGACTTATTCCGTCATCGCCGATAGTGCGGGCAATGGTCAGAGCAATGCCATGACCATTCAAGCATCGGAGCTTACCGGCAATACTTCGTCTTCTGTGAAGATCACTGCAATTTCGAATGTAAGCAGCCTTGATCTAGGTAGCGGTGATATATCGGCTGACGGTAAATCCGTTGAGGTCAAGGACACCGGCGCCACAAGCGGGGGTCGTTTACCTATCAGCTGAGCGATGGATCGACAGGAACTGTGTCGGTGGTCCGTGGCTCCTCGATCACAACCCCGGACAACGGGAATTATATTCTCGTAGCCAGAGACGGCGCCACCAACACAATGACCGGCGGCAATGGTAGCAATATCTTTATTGGCGGCACCGGTGCCGATACCATTGCAACCGGCAGCGGCGTGAACACGGTTTATGGTGGAGGCGGTGACGACACCATCACGACCGGCAATGGCACCAACACGATCACCGGCGGCAGCGGTAACGACAGGTTCACCCTTGGCACGGGGACCAACACCATCACCGATCTGGGCAACGGAGACATTCTCGGGGCGGCGGGAACTACCGTTGCGACAGCTGGCACCAACTGGTCGGCGTCGAGCAGTGCGGGTTCGCTTTCCTCCAACAGTGGCTCGGCGACGATCATCGCGGCTGGCCACGACATTAGCGTTGCTAATGCCACCGGCGCGAATGGCTGGACGCTGACCAATGATGGCGATTCTACCGGCGTCTCGCTGACCGGTTCGTCCAAGGCCGACACCATCACGGGCGGTTCCAGCAACGATACGCTGAGGGGCGGTTCGGGCAACGACACCATTACCGGCGGTGGCGGCAATGACACCATCACCGGCGGTGGCGGCGGCGACACTCTTTCGGGTGGCGCAGGCAGCGACACGTTCGTGATTGCTGCCGGCGATTCCACGCCTCAAATTGGCGGGATCCTCAACGACGGCACCATCACGGGCTATGACGTGATCACCGACTGGGGTACCGGCGATAAGCTTGATTTCTCGGTGGCCGTGAAGCAGGCCTATTCCATCGGCAACGGTGTTGACTCTACTCTCGCAATCGGCGGAGATACCGTCGAACTGCACACGGTCAACTATCAAACGGGTATTGCTACGTTCTATGGCACTGATGGTTCAAACTATAATACCTATCCGCCCCTTTCGATAAACTCGACACAGGCTCTTGCCGCTGTTGTGCAATATCTTATGGCCACTAACATTGGCGAAGCCGGCGCGACACTTGCGTTTAACGCAATGGGTAACGGCTACGTGTATCAGCAAACCGGAAGTGGCGCCGGCGGAACACTGGTAGAGTTGACCGGGGCGCCGCTCACCGACATCTACACCATCCCCTTCAACCCTAATGGTGTCGTATCGTCCATCGACCCCATCATCCTCGACCTCGATCACAACGGCTTCACCTTCACCTCGGTCGAAAATGGCGTGAAGTTCGACATCGATGCCGATGGCCACAAGGACCAGGTGGCTTGGACCAAGACCGACGGCATCCTTGCCTTCGATGTCGATGGCAACGGCAAGATCGACAACGGTTCGGAGATCTTCACCCCGAACTTTGGCGGCGGCACGCATGCCGGCGGTGTGGCGGCGCTTTCGACGCTTGACGTCAATCATGACGGCAAGATCGATGCCTCCGACACCGGCTTCGACAACCTGCTGGTCTGGCAGGATGCCAACGGCAACGGCATCAGCGACGCCGGCGAGCTGAAGGGCCTCCACGACTATGGCATCACCGGCATTTCGCTCGATGCCCACGGCGCGGAAGGTTGTATCGACGGTCAGGCGTTGCTCGCTCAGGGCACGTTCAACTACGCCGACGGTTCGACCGGCTCCTTCGTCGAGGTCGGGTTCGATACACTGTTCAGCGATGGACCCGATCACGTGCTGGTCGGAACGGACGGTGACGATATCCTCACCGCCCTGCCGGGCCTGACGCAGATGACCGGCGGTGCCGGTGCGGATACGTTCGTGCTCGATCCTTCGGCCCTGCACGAACTCGACATGGCCGACATCATCACCGACTACAAGTCGAGCGAAGGTGACGCGGTCGATGTTTCGAAGCTTCTCGACACCCTGCTTGGCCATCAGGCATCCGGTGAAGAGGCTGCCGCGAACGTCCGCACCACGGTTGCCGGCAACGACACGACCGTCAGCGTTCAGGTCGCGACCGACAGCTGGAAGGACGTCGCAGTGCTTCAGAATCATACAGAAGCGGTCAAGATCCTCTTCGACGACGACAAGCACTCGGCCAACATTTCTCACGTCTGAGTGAAGTTGGTACAGAATCAGAAACAAAGGGAAAGGCGCGCAAGCGCCTTTTCTTGTTTCAGTAGTTGCTGATCAATAAAATAACGCTAAAACTTGAGTCTCTCGAATTTTATACACCTTTAAGACGTTGCGTGATTTGCGACCAACTACGCGACCTGCTTCGCCCATGTGTCTCGGAGGCTACACAAGAGGTAAATGTATACGTCTTGGCAACTAGACACAAAACCACAAGTTTTTGGGTCGTTATTTTGTCGTCTAAATTTTTTGTTAAAAAACAGGTAGATAGATAGTTTCGATTTAGTAATTAACCCTAGGCCATGGAATATTCCATGCGGGCTTGGGCCACAGAATTAGAAATGATAATACTTCCCAACGAAATCGCCGCAGTATATGAATGCCGTAATGGGATTTAGATCGGCGAGGGGCTTCCGATTGTTTAAGAGCAAAAGAATTTGGGCGACACTGTTGGCGACTGTAGCCTTGGGGGTTGTGTTTAGTGCACCTGCCAACGCAATGACGCTGGATGAAGCAGTAGCAAAGACCCTGAAAACCAACCCGCAGATCATGCAGGCGGTAGAAAATCGCGAGGCTGTGGAGTTCGAGCTGCGGCAGGCGCGGGGGCTTTACCTTCCTTCCATAGATTTGCAGGCCGGTGTCAGCCGCCGTAGACTGTCGAACGGCAGTACTGGCACGCTGACCCGTGATTATGAAAACTTCAAAGGTTCCGATGCAAGCCTGACGATTACTCAGACGTTGTTTGACGGCGGCAGCCGCCGTTCGCAGGTCGAGCAGCAGGCATCGCGCGTTGATGGCGCTTCTTTCCGCGTCGTGGAGCGGTCCGAGTCTCTTGCTCTTCAGGTTACTCAAGATTATCTTGAGTATATCCTCCAGTCCAAGATCGTTGGCATCGCCCAGCAGAACGTCGCTGCCCATAACCAAATCCTCGGCGATATCGGCGCAAGTATCCAGGGTGGTGCCTTGACCGACGCCGATCGTCTGCAGGGCCGTGAGCGCCTCGAGGCGGCGCGTGCTCGGTTGCGCGAAGCCCAGGAAGAGCTGGAACTCACCAAGATCCGCTTCCTGAAGACGGTCGGTGAGCCGATTGGTCCGGTCAAGGCACCGGTATCGCTCGCGAAATTCATTCCGAAGACGCTCAACGACGCGATCTTCATCGCCAAGAAAAACAGCCCCCAGATTCATGCGGCGGATGCCGACGTCGATGCGGCGGATGCAGGCGTTCGCGGCTCGCGCTCCAACTATCTTCCGAAGGTCGATCTTCAGGGCAGCGCTCGTGTCGGCAACGACATCGATGGCAATCAGGGCAATACCAACGACGTTCAGGTCGGTGTGACCGCTCGTTGGAACCTCTATCGCGGCGGCATCGATCAGGCTCGCGAGCAGGAACAGATCCGCCGCGCCAGCGAACAGCGTTACGGTCTCGCGCAGGCTCATCGCGAAGTTGAAGAATCGATTCGCTCCGCATGGAACGAGCGTAGCGGTCGCGGCGAACTGTCGGCGATCCTGGCGCGTCAGTCCTCGACCAACGGTAGCCTTGTCTCCTCGTATCGCGAGCAGTTCAAAGTCAACCAGCGTTCGCTTCTCGACGTGCTGGATGCCCAGAACACCCGTTTCAACACCAGCATTCTTGCGGAAACCGCACGATTTGCTTCCCTTTTCGCCGAATACAAGATCTTGGCCGCATCAGGCAGTCTGCTTCAGTCGATGAAGCTCAAGCCCGTCGGTCAGGCTGAGGCGTATGCCCGGAATGAGTTTACTGTCCCGGGTGGCGTCAAGAATCCTGGTTATGTCGAAGTTGACTCCCGTCAAAAGGCTGGCATGCCCATGGATCTCCTGGCGCCGATCCGACAGTAACGGATTGGCAAGGAACAGATGCTCAACGTAAAGCTCGACCACGCAGATACTACGCCGTTTCGGACATTTAAAACTGCCTTCAGGTCTGTTGCGAGCTTTTACGGACGCCCGACGTCGGACATCGTTCTCTTCTCCGGATTGCCGGACGAGGTTTCCGAATCTCTGGAGCCTGGACGATGTCGAGCATCTCGCTCAGCGCATTGGGCTGGAGGTCATCCGCCACGGCGAACGCGAGTGTCGCGAGGGCAATTTCGATTGCCCCGCCATTATCGTCTTCGAGAACGGCGGCGTCCTGCCGCTGCTGGAAGTCGATGTCGATGGGCACTACGTCACCGACCTGGTTCCCGCCTCGGGAAATCCGGTCAAGCTGACGCGGCAGGAGCTCCTGGCTCTGAAGCCGAGCTTCGGTTTTGCCTTCACGCTTTACTATCAGAACGCGTCCGATAACGCCTCGGTCGGCATGGCCGGAGAAATCGAGCGCCGCCACTGGTTGCTGCGGGCGCTGGTTCCCTATTGGCGCACCTATATGCGCGTCATCATGGCCGCCCTATTCATCAATTTGATCGCGCTCGGCTCGCCGCTGTTCACCATGAACGTCTATGACCGCGTGCTTCCCAACAAGGCGTTTCCGACGCTGTGGGTGCTGGCCCTCGGCATCACGCTCGCCTACACGTTCGATTTCCTCTTGAAGACTGCCCGCGCCGCGCTCATCGATCATGCGGGTCGCAATGCGGATCTGCGTCTTTCCCAGATGATCTTCGACAAGGTGTTGAACTCGACGCTTGCGTCCCGTCCGCTATCGACCGGCGAATATGCCAACCGCGTCACGCAATATGAATTCGTGCGTGAATTCTTCACGTCCAATACGATCGGCCTGCTGATCGATACGGCGTTCGTGTTCATCTTCCTGATCGTGATCTATATGCTTTCGGGCTGGCTTGTGGTGATCCCGGCGGTGGCGCTGCTGCTTTCCGTGCTGATCGGTCTGCATGCCCAAGCCAAGATCGGCCACCGCATGGCGGCCGCGACCAACGAGGCCTCGCGCCGTCAGTCGCTGCTGGTCGAGACGATTTCGACGATCGAAACCGTCAAGAGCCTCCGCGCCGAAGCGGGCATGCTGCGTCGCTGGCAGGAGCTGATGAAGCTTTCGAGCCGCACCAGCGAGGATATCAAGCATGTCTCCTCGAATGCGGTGAACCTCACCAATCTTGTGCAGCAGATGGTCAGCGTCCTGATCGTCGTCGCCGGTACCTACGAGTTCTCCGAGGGTCATCTGGCGATGGGCGCGATCATCGCGACCGTCATGCTGGCCGGCCGCGCCGGGCTCCGCTCGGCCAGATCGCCATGGCGCTGGCGCGTTTCCGCCAGGCAATGACGTCGCTGAAGATCCTCGACAAGATCATGGAACAGCCGGAAGACCGTCCGTCCACGGTGGGCTTCGTGAACCGCGAGATCAAACGGGGCGGCTTCAGCTTTCAGAATGTCGCCTTCCAGTATCCGGGATCCGACTACAAGGTCATCAATCAGCTGTCGCTGACCGTTGCTCCTGGCGAGCGGGTCGGGATTATCGGGCGTATCGGTTCAGGCAAGACGACGCTCGGTCGTCTCCTCGACGGCCTCTTCCTGCCCTCCGACGGCCGCCTGCTGATCGACGGCGTCGATATCCGCCAGTATCACATGTCCGAAGTCCGCTCCGCGGTGGCGGTCGCCGGGCAGTCGTCCGATCTGTTCTCCGGGACGGTGAAGGAAAACCTGCTGATCGGCCGAGCGGATGCGACGGACGAGGAATTGCTCGAGGTGGCGCGCATGACCGGCGTCGATGAGTTCGTTTCCAACCACCCGCGCGGTTTCGACATGCCGGTCGGCGAACGAGGCAGCAATCTTTCCAGCGGTCAGAAACAGGCTCTGGCGATTGCGCGGCTGCTTCTGACCAAGCCGAAGATCGTCTTTCTCGACGAGCCGTCGGGCGCCATGGACCTTGCAAGCGAGCGCCATCTGCTCGCCAGGCTTTCGACCGCATTCAGCCGCGATACGACGTTGCTGATCGCCACGCATCGCTTCAGCATGCTGGAACTGTGCGACCGGCTGGTGGTGATCGACAAGGGCCGCATCGTTGCCGATGGCCCCAAGGCCGCCGTGCTCGAGGCGATGCAGCGCAAGGGAGCAAAGCCGTGAGCAGAGGGGTTCACGACAATCCTCCGTTTTTTGCCCGCATGCTGGTCGGCCTGGTAGCTGCCTGCATGGCGACGTTTCTCGCCTGGGCGGCACTCGCGGAGATCGACGAGATTGCCCGTGGCGAAGGCAAGGTCATTCCCGTTTCCAAGACGCAGATCATCCAGTCGTCCGAAGCCGGCGTTGTGCAGGACATTGCGGTTCAGGTCGGCCAGGTGGTTCGCAAGGGCGATCTGATCATTCAGCTGAGCAATACGACGACCGAATCCACGCTCGGCGAATCCGTCGCCAAGGCGAGGGCGCTCGGCGCCAAGATTGCGCGTCTTCAGATTGAAGAAAAAGGCGCATACGATCAGCCGTTCATTTGCCCGGCAGATGTTCTGGCGGTCGCCAAGACCGTCTGCGACAACGAGGAACGGCTGTTTTCGGCGAACAAGGCCGGATACAAGAACAAGCTCGATGTTCTTGAGGGGCGTGTGAAGCAGCGCGAGAACGAACTCAGCGAAGCCAATGCCAATATCGATCGGCTTGAACAGAACATCGCGTCCTCGACGCGGCAGCATGACCTTTACGGGCCGCTGGCCAAAAAGGGACTGGTCGCGCAGACGCAGCTTCTGACGGTCGAAAGCCAGCTTACGGACCAGCAGGGTCAGCTCAAGGTCTATCAGGAGAGTCTTCATCGACTGCGCGGCGCAGTCGATGAAGCAAAGCTCCAGGTCGGTGAAATTTCGCTGGCTATCCGCCAGCAGGCCCTGACCGACAAGGCGCAGGCGCTCGCGGAGCTCTCCGTCATCGACGAGACGATCCGTGGTGCTTCCGACCGCGTCAAGCGTACCGATATTCGCTCGCCGGTCGATGGCATCGTCAACACGCTGGAAGTCAATACGATCGGTGGGTATGTGGATCCGGGCCGCGTCGTTGCCGGCATCGTTCCGACGGCGGACACGCTGCTGATCGAAGCGCGCATATCGCCACGCGACGTTGCGTTCGTGCGTCGTGGTCAGCCGGCCATCGTCAAGATCACGGCCTATGATTTTGCGATCTTCGGCGGGCTCGAAGGCGAAGTGACGAACGTTTCGGCGGACAGTATCGTCGAGAAGGAAAAGGGCGAGACCTATTACCTCGTCCAGGTGAAGACCAACAAGTCCGAGCTGGAACGCAACGGCAAATCCTATCCAATCATTCCTGGCATGATTGCGTCCGCCGAAATCATGACGGGCCGCAAGACAGTCCTCAGCTACCTCATGAAGCCTATCAATCGGGCGCGCTCCGATGCGCTTACCGAGCGGTAGAAACCCCCAATGAAATCAGGTGCGCTTTCAATGTCCGTCATCGAACCTGCGGGCGATCCGCTGCCGATCATCGACAAGGAAGAAGTCGAGCCGCGTTTTCGCGCGGTCGTCGCGCGCAATGGCGAGCGTCGCGGCATCAGGCTTGAGAAGATCTATTGGGAAGGCCTTAGCCGCATGTCGGCGGCGGGCAAGATAACCACCGGCGATCTGGTTCAATACACCGCGGCCCAGATGCCGGAGGCGGGCAATCTCACGTCGCTCCTGCGTGTCCTCAGCCTCAAATGGGCGCTGGGACGGCTGGCGACGGTCGAAGATGTTTCCTCGCTCGAAAATCTCAACGCCCTGGTGCAGGCATCGCCATCGCCGACGGTCGTGCTGACCCGCGAAAAGCGCCTGCAGTTCTTCAACGATCCGTTTCTCGTCATGCTTCGGCAGCGGTTGGTCGGAGAAGATCCGTCGCAGCTGATGAAGACCTTGAAATTCTCGATCGACACGCAGATCGAGGATGCCATGGATACGCTGCAGATGAACCGCGGCAAGACTTTGAATACCGGCTTCACGATCTCCTGTGCCAGGCAGATCATCAAGGGGCAGATCAACCTGGCCCTTGCTCCGGCACACGAAAAGCCGATGCTGATCGGCTATATTTCCCGTTATTGATATTCTTAAAAGTCTAAAGCCGGAGCGCTGCGCACCCCGGCCTTTTGAAAAGCTCACGAAAACTTAGAAATTTGCGCCTTCGCCCGGTGCAATCTTCTCCAGCGGCGTTGCCATGGCAAGGTTCTGGTCCTTGCGGCGGGAGCCGTGCAGGAAGCCCTTGCCGCCCTTGATGGAATAAAGCGGCATGTAATCGGGAAGCTGCGTATCCAGAAGGACCTGATTGCGCATGTTATCCAGGATGAAGAACCTGCCGCCGGCTTCGACCGAGAGGACCGCGTGGTAGAAATGCCGCTTCTGGTCGAACAGGACGACGATCGACATCTGTTCGGGATCGACGCCTTCCGCGCGAAGTGCTGCCATCTTGAGGATCGCGAAGTCTTCGCAATCGCCCTGCTGCAGGCTAAGGGTTTCGCGTGGCGTGCTCCAGCGGTCGGCGACGTTGTAGGCGTCCTGGTCGGTGCGATAACGGATGGACTGGTTCACCGCGGCGTTGACGGCATTGAGCTTGTCGCGAAGCGAAGCCTGCGAGGTGTTCGCGCCGACCAGCCTGGATCGCTGCAAAGGCGGGGCTGCAGCTCTTGCCGTTGCATTTCACTGCCGTGCCATTATCCATCTCTTCGAGGGCCGGGGCGAGCTTTTTCAAGGCGGCCAGGCGCTTGAAAGGAATGGCGACCGTATCGAATACGGCACCGTTGGACGGTGCGGTCTCCATCACACGCCGGGATGGAGACATGTCGGCGGGCTTGATTGCGACCTCGGTCACGACCGCAGGTCTTGCCGCCGGCAGAGCAATCTTCGAACCAAGCTCAGTCAGCGTTTGAAATGCTGCGGTCGCCTGTACGGTTCCGAACGCAAGGGAAGCTACGATCGAAAGCGGCTGCGGAAGATATTCCAGAACATGACTTCCGATCATCGAAACGGAATATCTAGTATTGATCTGAATTTGTTGTTTGGAGATGGGTGCAGAAACTGCCGTTGAAGCAATGAACGGTAATGTCACGGCTAAGGTAATTGCGGCATTCTGTATATTCTTCTTGTTTGCCATTTTCTGTCTCCCTTGTTGGAGAGAAACTAGCAAACGCACCTGAATTTCTGGTTTTTGAAGATAGATAATCTATAAATAAGTTATTTGAGAGAAAAAGCGTAAAATTTTATATTTCGGCGTGAGTCCTTGTTAATAGGTTTTGTCTGAGCTAGCATGCCGCCGCCACAACCAAGAAGGCCGCAGATTGGTCCAGGAAATGCCGCAGGGACGTTCGTTTTTTCACCGGCCAAATCTCGCCGAAGTCGCTCACAAAATCCTCGGAAACAGGGTTTGGCTGCCTCCGATGCGCATGGCGCTGCCGGGTTTGTTCGCCATTGCCATCCTGTCCGGATGCGAGTCCTCGTCGGTTGCCGACAAGGTTCTCGACGACAAGGCCCTGAAGCCGCCGCCATCCGTGGTTGAGGAGACGTTCGGGCGTGGCTCCACGGAAATAACCTTGCTTCTGACCCGGGCTCCGGGTGGCCTTTATGGAGGTGCGGCGCGCGACATTCGCGATGGTGCGGCTCTTGCCGTTGGCGAGCCTCGACGATGCGGGCGTCATGAAGATCAAGGTGATCGACGTGGCAGAGGGGCCTGCTGCGGTGGCTTCGGCGCTTGCGGCCGCGAGGGCGCGCAATTCCAGCCTGCTGATCAGCTATGCGCCCCAGGCCACCACGGCGGCGATCGCGGCTATTCCAGCTGATCAGCGGCCACCGCTGATCAATCTTTCAAGCCCTGTGACGGGCGCGAAAGTATTCAATTTCGGGTTCGACGAAGTCGCGAGCGCTGCAAGAGGCGTGCGGTCGGTCATCGCCTCCGGCCAGAAGAAAGTGGTGGTCCTGGCGCCCAATACTCTAGCCGGCGTCGATGAAGAGCGGCTGAGATCCGCGATCGGCCAGGCCGGCGGTGCGCTGATCGGCGTGGTCCGCTACGATCCCGCTCTGCCGCCCGCTGATCTTTTCACCCGCAACAAGGCTCTGCTCGGTGATGCCGGTGCGCTGGTGCTGATGGGGATTCCGCGGCGGTCGGACCTATCCTGAAGGGTGTCAGGGCCTCGTTTGGCAAGCTCACAGTGGTCGGAACCAGCCATTGGCCGATGGAACTGCATGCCGATCCGGCAGCCGCGAATGTCATCCTCGCCGCGGTTGATCCGGATGCCTCCCTGTTGATCGGCGAGCGCTATCGACGCTTCAACAAGCGTTCGCTCACGGTCTACGCGGCGGAAGGTTACGACAGTATAGCGGTCGCCGCCGGCATCGTCAGAGGTAAAGGCGCCGTGGCGCTGACGCCGGAGGCGCTGATGACCAAGACCGGTTTTCGCGGCGTAACGGGTCTGTTCCGGTTTACGCCGAGCGGGATGGCGGAGCGCAAGATCGGCCTTTACAAGATCGAAGGCGGCCGCTTGGTGGCCATCGAGCCGAAGGCGGTCAGCTTTTAGAGATGCGCTGCTGCCACCAGCCGGTTGCGGCCGGCTGTTTGCACTCCGCTTATAGCGGTTGGCTTACGCCGGAAGATTTGCCGAAGGGTAGGGAAGTCGATAACGGTCGCGAATGGTCGCCTCCTCGTAGCGGGTCCTATAGACGCCGCGGTCCTTCAGGATCGGCACGACCTTATCGACGAACTCCTGGATGTCATCCGGGGCGCGGGGCGGCTGCAACGTATAGCCATCGACGGTGCCGTCGGCCCAGAGGTCGATGATTGCGTCCGCGACGTCTTCCGGCGTCCCGAGCAGGAGCCGGTGATGGCCCTCGGAACGTCGAATGGCTTGCCTTGCCGTCAGTTTTTCATGGGCAAGGAGATCGGACAGGCCGAGGCCCATGCCGACCGCCTGGAGGCGGTTCGGATCGGGGATGAAACGTTCGGCATCGAGGGTTGCGTCAGGATCGAAGCCCGCGGGGTCGATGCCGTTTTCTCTGATAAAGCGCGCGATCAAGCCGTCCTCCGAACCCGCGCCGCTGAAGAGTTCGTGCTTGCGCAACGCCTCCTCGCGGGTTTCCCCGAGAATGACCACGAGGCCGGGCACGATGCGGATGTCGGACGGATTTCGCCCCAGGGCGGACGCGCGATCCCTGACCTTGTTGCCGAAGGCCTGGCCGGCGGGTCTCGAGAGGATGTTGCAATAGATGATCTCGCCGTGTCGCGCCGCAAGATCGATGCCGCCCTCGGAGGCGCCGGCCTGTGCGATAACCGGGTAACCCTGCGGGCCGCGGGGAACGTTCAAAGGGCCCTTGACGGTGAAATGGTCGCCGGCGTGATCAATCGCCCGGGCAGTCGCGGCGTCCCAGAAACGGTCCTCGGAAATTTCGCCCTCGCGCGCCGGGTCCCAGCTCGACCAGAGTTTTTGGCCACATCGAGAAATTCCGATGCCTTGGCGTAACGTTCGTTGCGCGGCGGTAGCGGTGCGCTGCCGAAATTGGTGGCGACGTTCGGGTTGAAAGAGGAGACGATGTTGATGATCAGCCGCCCACCCGAAACGATGTCCGCCGACTGGGTGCGGCGCGCCAGGTTGTAAGGCGAGTTGTAGGTCGAGGACATGGTCGCGACGAAGCCGATATCCGGCACCTGCGCCGAGAGCGCCGTGACGAGGATCAGGGGATCGATCGTGTGGAACGGTCGGCTGTTCGGATCGGTCATCATGGCCGGGTGGTCCGACAAGAACACAGCGTCGAAAAGCCCCTTGTGGGCAAGCTCGGTCAGGCGCCGATAATAGGCGGGATCGGCGATGTCGTGGCGGCTGCCGGTGCGATATTTCCAGGCATTGGGAAGATAGCCGGTGGTGTTGATGCCGACATTGAGGTTGAGTTTACGCGCCGGACTTGTCATGCGGATGTTCTTTCGTATCGAAGAGTTTTGCAGGCGGCGATGCCCAGCGACTAATAAGCGGCTGTGAACCGCTTGCGGATGAACTGTCCGTTCTCGAGTTCGTCGAGAATGGCGATGGCGAAATCAGCCTCGGAAATGCGGCTCTCTCCGGCTGCATCACGCAGCAATTGATCTCCGCCGGTCCGGAATGTCCCGGTTCGTTCGCCGGCCTTGATGACCAGCGGCGGCGAGACATAGGTCCAGTCGAGATCATGCTCGCCGCGCTTGAGACTGCGGAGGATCTCGCGATTGCGAAGCGTATGGGCCTTGTGGTCGGCGGGGTAGAAGTCGCTGTCCACGACATCGACGCCTGGGCTCGCCTCCAGGCTGCCGACGCCGCCGACGATGATGATGCGGGGACGCCCGCCCGCTTGACGCCGGCAAGCAGCGCCTCATGCGCCTTGCGGATGAGTTCCGCCGCGTCTTCCGCCGAGTGGCGGCGCAGGCCGGGACTATAGGCGCTGACGACCGCATCGTGGCCGGAGACGATTTTTGCAACCGTGTCCGCGTCGGATATGTCGGCCTTGAGGGAGGTCAGGCGCTCGGCGGGTTCGAGATCGGTGGAACGGGTGACCGCCGTGACGCGGTGTCCACGCGACAAGGCTTCCTTGCGGATGTTGCCGCCGATATTTCCGGAGGCTCCGAAGACGACGATGGACATGGTGCTTGTTCCTGTGATTTCAAAGCGCGGCAGCGGCCGCAAGCGGACGGCTGGCGGCGACGTTGCGTTGCATGGCGGAGAGGGAGGAGCGAACGGCCTCGTAGCCGTGTTCGCGCATGGCGTTCTCGTAGTCCTGGATGGCTGCGGGAAGCGGTTTGCCGAAGCGGCGGGCAGCGACGAGTTCGGACACGAGAAGCCCGGTATCGTAAAGCGCGGTATTTCCGCCCAGCGCCCGGAAATAGGTCATGGCGTGAATGGCGTCACCGAGCAGGGTGACGGGGCCTGTCTGCCAGAGCATGCCGGGGTCGAGGACTTCACCTTGAGAAAGGCGACCGTCGAAGGATCCGTGTGGCGGATGAGTTTCAGGATGCGTTCATCCCAGCGGTCGATCCGGGCCAGCAGTGCCTCCAGCAGCGCTCTTCCGCCGAGTGTTTCCAGATGCTCGTCAGGGCCCAGTTCGTCGCGTTCGTAGGCCGTATTCCACCAGGCGTAACTTGTCGTGTTGTTGAAATGGAAGCCGGAAATGTCGCGGTGCGTCGGGTCCTCGGCGCCGATCAGCCCATGCCGGGCATAGGCGGACGGATCGACCCGATGGCTGGTGATCATCAGGCTGCGCCCGTCCTGCGGGCGGATATTGGTGTTGAAATCGAGGAGAAGCGGAGAGATGTCGTGCCGCGCCGCATTCTCCAGCGTGATCTTGCCCGCCAGCCGGCGAACGCCGGTATCGATGCTCTCGAATTTCGGCAGCAGTTGCCGGCGAACGGCAGAGCCGGCCCCGTCCGCGCCGACCAGCACGTTCGCCCGGACCGCAGAACCATCGGCGAAATGCGCGACGACCGTTCCATCCGCCAGGTTTTCGTAGCGCTGGAAGTGCTTGTTCGTCTGGAGAAGATCCTCCAGGCCGGAAAGCAGGATCTGCCGAAGCGTGATGCGGCTCACCGACTTTTCGATATGGGTGTCTTCCGGCTCGCCGCTTGCGGAAGCGCCAGGTTCCAGACGGTTGAACTGCTCGTCGAGGATGAGGTTCTCGGTCGGGGCGCGGCCCAGCGTATCGAGGAAGACGTCAAACAGATGCGGCGGCAGGTTGGCGCCCAGGGCATCGATACCCCGCTGACGGATGCGCATGCGAAAACCCTGGACATAATCGGCGCGGACCGGATCGCGTTCGAAGACGGCCGTCTCTATGCCGTTCTTTTTCAGGCCCTGGGCGAGCGAGAGCCCGCCCGGACCTCCGCCGATGATTGCGACGTCAACGAAAGGTATAGCCATGTAGATTACCCAGCCAAGGCCGCTTCAGCGGACAGATGTTCGGAAATAAAGGCCTCAACGCTGCGGGGCGGACGGCCAAGGAGGAGGCGACGACATCGGTCGTCGCCGCTGCCCGGCCGGCGGCGATCAGCGTCGCAAATTGCGCGACGGCGCGGTGTTCGAAATCGACATCGGTGGAGGGGCGGCCGGACGTTTTTCGATGACCGCAATCCGCCGTCCCAATACCGCTGCGATGAGGTCGGCGACCTGCCGGGCCGTTTTCACATCCGGGCCAGTGAGATTGAGCGCGCCGCCTGCAATCCTGTCTGCCAGGAGTTTATGGACGGCGACATCGGCGATGTCGCGAGCGTCGATATAACCGACGCCGGCATCCGGATTTGCCGCAAACACGGGATTGCCGCCAAGCACATTCCGGATGGTGTTGGCGAGCGATACCTGCATCCACGCGTTCGGCCGGAGTGAAACGGATTCAAGCGGCAAGCGGCGAAGATGCAGTTCGACGGCGGCATGGGCATCGCCCGAGATCGAATTGCCCGCCGGCTCGATGGTCCAGTCGGAGCCGGAGATTTTCACGATGCGCCGGGCGTCGGCCGCTTGGGCCGCGTTGGCAACGGCGATCTGGTCCGCCGCAAGCGTCGGGCCTATCGGCGACAGGAGAAGAAGCCGTTCGATGCCCCGGACGGCGGCGTTGACGGACGTGCGGTCGGCAAACTCCCCGACGGCGATCTGGACCCTATCGCCGAAGAGTTTTCGCGCAGTGTCGGGACGGCGGGTGAAGACCCGCACCGCCTGGCCGTGATCGATCAGCCGATGCGTGATCAACTGACCGAGCCGCCCGGTGGCGCCGGTGATAAGAACGGGCGTGTTGCTCATGCTGCGATCCGCCGCGAGGCGTTTTCCAGCGGGCCGCGCTCGATCCAGCCGAACACGTCGAAATCGGCCGGGATGAAATCCCATTCGAGCAGGAAGCGCTTGAAGTGGTCGAAGGCCTGGATCTGGTCCTCATCGAGAGTGAGGTTGAGGTGCCTGTGGACGTTCGGTCCGTTGGCTGCCCAGATGGGGTCCTCGCCGACACCGATCTCGGCGGCGATGAAGCGCACGGCGTCGTCGGGATTATTTTCCGCCCAGGCGGCAATGCTGCCGACCGTCGCCACGAGATCGCTGACGAGATCGAAATGTTCGTCGAGGAACCTCGCATCGACCGTCAGCGGCCGCGGCGTGCCGTTGTTGATGCGGATCTTGGCGTCCGGATGGAAGCCGAATTCGGAGACGACGACGGCGCCGATCTGGTTCGCCAGTACGAGCCCTTCCGCGCCTTTGACGAAGAAGGCGTCGATCGCGCCTCGGGCAAGCGCCAGAAGCTCGTCGCCATAAGGATAACGGCGCTTCAGGCCGAGAAAGGCGGCATTGCCTCTTTCGATCAGGGTGGCCTCGGTGCTGTCGAGGTAGACGAGTTCGACATCCGTATGGCTCAGGCCTTCAAGGGAGAGGGCCGAAACGATGCCCTTCAGCGCGGTCGCTCGCTGGAAATCGACGATGGTTTCGCCCGGCTTCCGCGGCACGCCGATGCGGCGTCCCTTGAGATCGGCACCTTTGGCGATGCCGGATGAGGGAAGTGCGATGATCGCCTGGAACTCGTCGGTGGTGGTGATGCCGACCACGCGGGTTTCCCGTCCGCCCGAGCGTGCCCAGATCGGCGGAATATTGCCGCCCTGGCGGAAGGAATAGTCGAGCGCGTGAGTGAAGTGGCTTTGGCGGACGGTCGGATCCTTGCTGTCACGGATCGAGCGGACGGAGACGCCGGACGCCTGGAACTGCTGGTCGATCCAGCCGAGCCTGATGGGCGATCGAAAGCGGGGTCGGCGCGGGGCAGCGGGTATACCAGACGAGGTCGAGGGAAGAGGACATTGCCGAATTCCTAGTTGCGGCCGACGACGGTGAGCCGGGGTTGCTGGTGCGAGCGTACGGGAACAGGCTCCAGCGGTACGTTCGGAGCGGTGGCATGCCGGCCGAGAGCCGCCTTGGCGAGCATGGTCCTGACCAGGTTGTTCTGCGGCGCATGGGCCTTGCCGGACAGCGCGTCGCGGTGATGACGTTCCAGCGGGTTGTCGCGGCTGATACCGGGATTGCCGCCGAGTTCCAGAGCCAAAGTGGTGGCCGCGATGGCATTCTCGATGACCGTGTGTTTCACCGCCGCGGCATCCGGGCCGAAAGGCCTTCCGGAATCGAAATCTTCGGCAATCGACCGCAAAAGCCGGCGATTGACCGTCAGCCAGACCTCGATCTGCCCCAGCCCGTCCTGGATGCGCGGCACCGTCGAGAGCGGGGCACCGAGACTTGCCGGCGCCCGCGTCGTGGTGAACTCGAGCAGCCAGTCGCGCGCGCCGCGAGCGGCGCCATCATAGATCGCCGGCACGAGGCTGAAATACCAGGCGCCCAGCCGTTCGTCGCGTTTCAGGCCTTCGTGCGCGGGCGCGATGTCGAGGACATCTTCAAGGGGGATGGCGACGTCGTCGAGGATCAGGTCGTCGCTGTTGGTGGCGCGCATGCCGGTAGCGTTCCAGGTCTTTTCGACACGGATGCCATCGGCGGAAGTCGGAACCAGGAAAGATCCCAGACGCGGTTCCGGTTCGTCCGTCACTGCGAGCACCGATACCCAGCGCAGCAGCGGGATGCCCGTCGCATAGGTCTTGTGGCCGGTGATCCGCCACTCGCCGCCGACCTTGCGGGCAACGGTCTCGGGCAGCGAGCCATGTGAGGGCGAACCGACCCGCGGCTCCACCTGCGCCGCATTGATGAGGGCGACGCCTTCACGGTTCGCCTTGGTGACGCGTTCGACCAGATGTTGCGGCCACTTGCCGGACGTCCGGATCGAAAAGTGCTGGTTGTAGTGCATGGAAAGCACCAGCGCCGTGGACGGTTCGCCGCGTGCGATCGCAGAGACAACCGCCAGCGCCTCCGTCAGCCCGCCGCCGAGGCCGCCGTGCTCCACGGCCGTCACCAGGCCGAGCAGGCCCGCCTCATGAAGAGCGTCGAAATTGGCGAAGGGAAATTCGCCCGTCTCGTCATAATGCCGAGCGGTCAGCGCGAAACGTTTCCCCAGTTGCTCAGCCCGGGCAATAGCCGCGGCGAAATCGGTGGTGTGGGTCATCAGGATCTCCGATCAGGCGACGGCGCGGGTTTCGAGTGCGTCCCAGGGCCGGCGATCGACCCAGGCTTCGATATCGAAATTGGCAGCGAGGAAGCCCCATTCGTGCAGGAAATCCTTGTAGTGGCCGATGGCATCGACCAGGTCCGGCTCGAGCCCGATGCCGAGATGTTTGTGCAAATCCGGGCCGTTGGCCGCCGCCACCACGTCTTCGGCTGCTCCGACCTCACGGGCGACGAAACGGCGGACGTCGTCTGGATGGGTTTCTGCCCAGGCGCTTGCCCGTTTCAGGGTTTCGATCAGCTTGGCAACGAGATCCGGCCTGTCTTCCGCGAGGCGCTCATCGACGGTCAGTATCCGCGGTGAACCGGAGTTGATGCGGATCTTCGGATCGGGATGGAAGCCGAATTCGGCAACCGTGTGGGTGGCAAAGAGGTTGGCGACGCTGATGCCGGGCGTGCCCTTGACGTAGATGGCATCGACCGCGCCGCGTAGCAGTGCCGCGATCTCGGGACCATAGGCCTGGCGGTTGCGCAGGCCGTAAAGCTGCGGCCCTTCGCGCCCGTCGAGAACCGAATCGGAAAGCGGAATATCGACGATCTCGACGTCCTTATGCGTCAGTCCCTCCAGAGAAAGAGCCGAGACGAGCCCCTTGAGGGCGGTGGCGGCCATGAAATCGACGATACCCGGCGGGCGTCGGGCGATGCCGAAGCGGCGACCGACGAGATCCCGCGTCGTCCTGATGCCGGTCTCCGGCAGCGTGATGACGGCCTGGAACTCATCGGTCCAGGTGATGCCGACGAGCCGGGTCGGGTTTCCTTCCGAGCGGGCGCGGATCGGCGGCACGTTTCCGCCATGGCGGAAGGAATAGTCGAGGTGATGATCGAAATGGCTGGACCGGATCGTGCGGTCCTTGCTGTCGATGATCGAATTGAGCGTGATGCCTTCCTTGGCGAAGGTTTCGTCGAGCAGGCCAAGCTGGGTCGCCAGACCGACCGGCGTCGGAACGGGGCAGCGGGTGTACCAGATCTGTGAAATCGTATTTCTGAGCGTCATGCGATACTCTCCTTCGCCCCTCACGTTGCGTTCCCGGAAGCCTTTTCTCCGCAATCGGCACACCGGAGTGTGTTGTTGCCAGCGCAACCCGAAATTTGGGAAATAGTTGCTAAATCTGGGTGTATTTTGGTTATATTGGAAACCTAGTTTCTATAAATTCCGCTTCTCAGGTCATATTTACCAAAACAGATTTGACAAAGCCTATAGAATTAGTCAACTATGAAAATCATCACAGGCCGATCGGACCGGCTGCCGTTTCCGGTTCGCGATCAGGCGAATTGTTCAAACAAAGGGACGAGATCCATGCCGGCGCTCTTGAGAATCGGACGAACGTTGCGGCGCACCTTGCTGCAGGCCATTCCGACCATTCTCGGGATCGTTATCCTCAATTTCTTCCTGCTCCAGCTCGCGCCGGGGATGCGGCGGATGTGCTGGCGGGTGAGGCGGGCTCGGCGACCGCGGAAAGCATGGCGGCGCTTCGGTCGCGCTTCGGGCTCGACAATCCGGTGCTGGTACAGTTGTCGCACTACCTCAACAATCTCGCTCATTTCAGCCTTGGCTTTTCGCCGCGATACGGCATGCCGGTCGCCGAACTGATCGGGCAACGGCTGCCGGGCACACTGACGCTGATGGCTATGGCGCTTACCATCGCGATCTTTCTCGGCATCATCCTCGGCTCGCTGATGGCGACGTTCGCCGGCAGGATACCCGACCGGCTGCTGTCGATCTTCTCGCTGCTCTTCTATTCGATCCCGAGTTTCTGGATCGGCCTGATGCTGATCGTGTTTTTCTCGGTGAAGCTCGGCTGGCTGCCGAGCGGCGGTGCCGGAACGATCGGTTCGCGTCTGACGGGCTGGCCGGCGCTGCTCGACAAGGCTCGCTACATGGTGCTGCCGGCGACATCGCTCGCGCTCTTCTATGTCGCGATCTACGCGCGGCTGACGCGGGCTTCCATGCTCGAAGTCAGGAACCAGGATTTCGTCCGCACCGCCTATGCCAAGGGCCTTACCCCCTTCGGCGTGACGGCCCGGCATATCCTGCGCAACGCGCTGATCCCGATCACCACCATGGCCGGCATGCATATCGGCGGCATGCTCGGCGGCGCCGTCGTGGTCGAGACCGTTTATAGCTGGCCGGGTCTTGGGCGGCTTGCCTTCGAGGCGGTGATGGGACGAGATTTCACCGTGCTTCTCGGTATCCTGCTCCTGTCCTCGCTTCTCGTCATCATCGCCAATGCCGCCGTGGATCTTATCCACGCCTGGCTCGATCCACGTATTGGAGCCCGCTGATGTCCAGCACAGATATCGGAACGTTTCGCAGCATCGTTGGCGAGGGGCGTCTTGTCCCAGCCGAGGTCGATGCACCTGTAACATCCGGGCAGGACCCGGAAGCCTGGTCCAATATGAAGGCGCCGGATGCCAGGTCGCAGCCGAGTTCGGCTGTCGCCATCACCAATGGCAGGCGGGCGCTGACGATATTCCTGGCAAACCCGAATGCCTTGTTCGGCACGGGTTTTTGTTTCTGGTGGTTGCCATCGCCCTTCTGGCGCCGTTGCTTTTTCCCGAAGATCCGCTTTCGATGGTCGGGCGGCCTTTCCTCTGGCCGGGGCAGAACTCAGCCTTTCCGCTGGGCACCGATTCCATGGGGCGCGACGTGCTTGCCGGCGTCGTGCATGGCTCCCGCATCTCTCTTTTCGTCGGCCTGACGGCGACAGCCCTCGGCCTAACATTCGGTGTGCTGGTCGGCTCGGTCGCGGGCTATTTCGGCGGCTGGGTGGATGATCTCCTGGTGCGGCTGATCGAGATTTTCCAAACCTTGCCGAGCTTCGTCCTGCTGGTCGTGCTGGTTGCGATCATCCAGCCTTCGGCGACGACCGTGACGCTGGCGATCGCCATCATCTCCTGGCCGACGGTGGCGCGGCTGACGCGTGCAGAGTTTCGCGCCATCCGGGAGAAGGATTTCGTGATGGCGGCGCGCAGCCTCGGTTATGGCCACGCGCGCATCATTTTCCGCGAGATCCTGCCCAATGCGCTGCCGCCCATCATCGTCACGTCGTCGGTGATGGTGGCGACGGCGATCCTGATGGAATCGGCCCTGTCCTTCATGGGGCTGGGCGATCCCAACGTGGTGAGCTGGGGCTCGATGATCGGCACCGGACGGGAACTGGTGCGGACCGCCTGGTATCTGACGGCGCTGCCCGGCCTTGCGATCGTCTTCACGGTGCTTGCGCTCAACCTGATCGGCGACGGGTTGAACGATGCGCTCAATCCCCGCTTCTCGCAGGACCGCTAGACCATGGCGCCATTGCTTCACGTCGATAATCTGACGATCCGGTTTCCCCGCGCCGAGCCGGTCCGCAACCTTTCGTTCGAGATCGCTCAGGGACAGACCCTGGCGATCGTCGGCGAGTCCGGTTCGGGCAAATCGCTGACCGCGCTGGCGCTGATGCGGCTTTTGCCACGCGCCGCGACAGTTGCGAGCGGCAGGATCGAATTCGACGGTCGGGATCTGCTTAAGCTCGGCGCACGCGATATGCGGCATCTGCGCGGTAGCGAGATTGCCATGATCTTCCAGGAGCCGATGACCAGCCTCAACCCGGTGATGACCATCGGCCGGCAGATCATCGAAGTGCTGAAGACCCATGAAAAGCTGTCGGGCAAGGCTGCGCGGGAACGGGCGATCGAGCTTTGAAACTGGTCCGCATCCCGGCTCCGGAAAAGCGGATCGACGACTATCCACATCAGCTTTCCGGCGGCATGCGCCAGCGGGTGATGATTGCGATTGCCGTCGCCTGCAAGCCGAAACTGCTGATCGCCGATGAGCCGACGACGGCGCTCGACGTCACCATTCAGGCGCAGGTGCTCGACCTTCTCGACACGCTGCGGCGGGAGCTGCAGATGGCCGTCGTCCTAATAACCCACGATCTCGGCGTGGTGTCGCAATGGGCGGACAAGGTGGTGG
Organism: Neorhizobium sp. EC2-8; assembly: GCA_045291535.1. Taxonomy (GTDB): domain Bacteria; phylum Pseudomonadota; class Alphaproteobacteria; order Rhizobiales; family Rhizobiaceae; genus Neorhizobium. Next base: position 3,988,987 of record CP147996.1, read on the forward strand.
TCATGTATGCCGGCCGCAAGGTCGAGCAGGCGCTGCCCGGCGATCTGTTCAACGATCCGCTGCATCCCTATACGCGCGGCCTGCTGGCGGCCTCGCCGCGGCTCAAGAACGATTTTCATTATCGCGACGGTGCGCTGACCGAAATCCCGGGCTCGATCGTGTCTGCCGCCGGCGAGGCGGGCTGTCCCTTCCGCCCGCGCTGCGCCGAGGCGCGCGCCAGCTGCGGCCATCATGTGCCGCCGCTTACCGTTCCGGGGCCGGATCGCCTGGTCGCGTGCCCCTTCACTTCTTCCATCAAGGCCGTGCCCCATGTCGCTGCTCTCAGTCTCTGACCTCAAGACCCATTACAAGAGCCGGGATGGATTGCTGCGGGCGGTCGATGGCGTCGATCTGGTCGTCGAGCGCGGTGAGACGGTCGGCCTTGTCGGGGAGAGCGGCTGCGGCAAGTCCACGCTTGGCAAGACGGTGATGCGGCTGGTCGATCCGACCGGCGGGAGGATCGAATTCAAGGGTGAGGATATCACCGTGCTCGACCATCGGCGGCTGCGGAGCGTCCGCAAGTCGATCCAGATGATTTTTCAGGATCCGTTCGCCTCGCTCAATCCGCGCCATACGATCGGCGAGATCCTCGAAGGGCCGCTTGTCGTGCACAAGGTCGGGGATCGCACCGAGAGGCGGGACATCATCGCCGATATCGTCGCCAAGGTCGGGTTGCCGGCCGAATCCATCAATCGTTATCCGCACGAGTTTTCCGGCGGGCAGAGGCAGCGGATCGGCATTGCCCGCGCCCTGCTTCTCAATCCGGAACTGATCGTCTGCGACGAGCCGGTCTCGGCGCTCGATCTTTCCATCCAGGCGCAGATCCTCAATCTGCTGGTCGAAATGAAGAAGGAGTTCGGGCTCTCCTATCTTTTCATCAGCCACGACCTTTCGGTCGTGCGCTATTTCGCTGACCGGGTTATGGTGATGTATCTCGGACGGATCGTCGAGAGTGCCGACAATGCGACCCTTTGGTCGGATGCGCGGCATCCCTATACGCGGGCGCTGATGGAGGCGGTGCCCGATCCGTCGCGTCCCCGGCAGGCGGCCCCGCTGGGAGGCGAACTGCCGAGCCCCAGCGATATTCCTTCGGGCTGTCGGTTCCACACCCGGTGCCCGCTCGCGACGGATCTTTGCCGCGCCACCGAACCTGAATTCCGCATGATCGCGCCTGGCCATCAGGTCGCCTGTCATTTCGCGGACACCACCAACCAAAGCATCGGGCAACCGAATACCAACAACTGAATGACCAAGGAGATTTGAATGGTTGAGTATCGCTATCTCGGGCGGAGCGCCCTCAAGGTTTCGCCGCTGACATTGGGAGCCATGATGTTCGGCAACCAGACGCCGGACGATGTGGCCTTCCGCATCATCGACAAGGCGCGCGACCAGGGAATCAATTTCATCGATACCGCCGATGTGTACCACGACGGCAAGTCGGAGCAGGTCGTCGGGCGGGGCATCAAGGCGCATCGCGACGACTGGGTTGTCGCGACCAAGTTCGTCAATTCTCACAACAAGGGGCCGAACCGCGGCGGTTATTCGCGCAAATGGGTGTTCCAGACGGTCGAAAACTCGCTGCGCAATCTCGGCACCGATTATATCGACATCCTTTATTTCCACCGTGCCGTCTTTGATGCGCCGCTGGACGAGCCGATGCGGGCGATCGCCGATCTGATCAAGGCCGGCAAGCTGCGTTATTTCGGCGTCTCCAACTTCCGCGGCTGGCGCATCGCGGAGGTCTCCCACCTTGCCGACCAGGCTCGGCATCGACCGGCCGGTCGCCAGCCAGCCGCTCTACAACATCGTCAACCGCACCGCCGAAGCCGAGCAGTTGCCAGCTGCTGCCGCCTATGGTCTGGGCGTTGTTTCCTACAGCCCGCTGGCGCGCGGTATCCTGACCGGCAAGTACAATGTCGGCGAGGCGCCGGCTGCGGATACGCGCGCCGGACGCGGCGACAAGCGCATGCATGACGTCGAGTTCCGCGAGGAGTCGATCGCGATCGCCAAGCAGATCGCGGCCCATGCACAGGCGAAGGGGATCGCCGCTGCCGATTTCGCGCTTGCCTGGGTGCTCAACAACCAGGCTCGTCACCTCGGCGATCGCCGGCCCGCGCACCGAAGAACATTGGGATGGTTACGTCCGCGCGCTCGACGTCAAGCTCGATGCCGAAGACGAGGCATTGGTGGACCGGCTGGTCGCCACCGGCCATCCTTCGACGCCGGGCTTCACCGATCCGGGTCACCCGGTCGAAGGCCGTGTTGCCCGTTCCGGGGCGTCATCGGCGCAGGTCATTCCGCTCACCCGTCCGCAGCGGGTTGCTTGATCCAAGCCTTAGCAACGGCGGGAAGGCCGCGCTGAGATGGCGGGCAAACGGCCCTTTCTCGTCATCCTCGGCCTCGTGCCGAGGATCTACAGAGCATCGGTCATATCAAGCCGCTGCAGATGCTCGGGACGGGCCCGGGCAGGACGACCGAGAGGTTGCAAACATTCATCGGTAACGTGAGCCCGGCATATAATGCCGGGCTTTTTCGCTTTTGGGAGATCTCATTCCGCCGCCTGCGCCCTTGCCTCTCGCAGTCCCAGCAGCCGGCGCGTATTTCCGCCTGCCACAAGCCGCTGTTCCGCCTCGTTCAATCCTGCTTCCGCAAGGCTTGCGGCCAGGGTCTTCCGGTCGAGCGCGGCGAGGATGGGCCAGTCCGTGCCGGCCAGCACGCGTTCCGCGCCGAAGAAGCCGGTGAGCGTGCGGATAATTGCGGGATCGTGCCCCATCGTATCGAAATAGATGTTGGGCCGTTTGCCGGCGGCCCGTTCGGCGCGGCCGTAGAGACCGCCACGGGCCGCCTGTACGATGGCGCCGAGCCCCAGCGTCGCGAAGACGAGATGGAGGTCCGGCAATTCATCGAGCACTGGTGACTGGATGACCGAGAGGAAGGCTACGCCATTCATCAGCCCGCGCCCAAGCGAATTACCGAGCGTGCCGGCGCCCGCTATCAGCACGTCGGAATTGGGATGGGCGACCGGATGAACGAAGACCGGGACCTTGTGTCGTGCCGCCACTTCAAGCGTAGGGCGCACGGATGGGTCGGCGAGGAATTTGCCGTTGCGCGACGAGTCGATCACCAGCCCCGATAGTCCGAGTTCGGCGATGGCCCGCTCCGCCTCGCGCGCACCTTCCTCGCCACCGAAGGCGTCGGCTACGCCGAAGCCTGCAAGGGTCGGATATGTGTGAGATAAGCCCGCCAGCCATTCGTTGGCCTCCCGGATGGCAGCGAAATCTATCGGCCTTCGGCGCCGAACAGGCTTTCGATGGTGGCGGTCACCACTGCGAGCGAGATGCCGGCGGCTTTGAACTCCTCCACCAGTGCTTCCGGTGTCGTGATCTTGCGATAGATCTCGGGCGCAAAGCCGCTTGCCGGCTTGGCATATTTACCACCCGGTCCCCAGGCCGGCGGCCAGAGATGGGTGTGGATGTCGATGATATCGAGGGGGATATCGAGTGGCGCGGTCATTCTGCGGCTACCTTTCTGGCTTCCCGTTCGGCGATCCCGGCCTTGACCAGAGGCACGACGTCCCGACCGTAGGTGACGGTGTCTTCGGTCGGATAGAAACCGCGCACGAGGAAGTTGGAGACGCCGGCATCGTAATAATCGAGGATCGCCTCGGCGACCTGATCAGGCGTTCCAACCAGTGCGGTCGAATTGCCGCCGGCGCCGCTCGCCTCCGCAACCTCGGTCCATAGCCGCTTGTCGAGCACCTTGCCGCGCCTGGCGGCCTCGCGCAGGCGGACCGAACCGACGTTCGACGGCAGTTTTTCGCCATTGCCGCCGGCCGTGCGGGCAACCTGCGACTTCACCTTGTCGAGGATATCGGCGGCCTTGGCCCAGGCTGCGTCCTCGGTATCGGCGACGATGGTGCGGAAGGCGATGGTGAACCTCACGTCATTTGCCGAGCGGCCGTCGGCGACGGCTGCAGCCCGCACCTTGGCGATGGTTTCGCGCGTACCGTCCAGCGGTTCGCCCCAGAGGGCATAGATATCGGCGTGTTTGCCGGCGACTGCGATCGCGGCATCCGACGAGCCGCCGAAGGAGATCGGGATGCGTGGCTTCTGGAACGGCTTGACCTGGCTGAAGGCACCCCTGAACCGGTAGAAGCGCCCCTCGTGGTCGAAGGGCTGGTCGCTCTCCCAGACTTGCTTGAGCACAGTCAGGTATTCGTCGGTGCGGGCGTAGCGTGTGTCATGATCCTCGAAGTCGCCGTCGCGGGCCTGGTCCGCATCCGAACCGCCGGTGATGATATGCACCCAGACGCGCCCTTCGGAGAACTGGTCGAGCGTCGCGAGCTGCCGCGCGCCCAGCGTTGGTTCCATGAGGCCGGGCCGGTGGGCGAGCAGGGCGCCAATCTTATCCGTCTGGCTGAACACGTAGGCGGCGATCTGGTTGTTGTCGGGCCATTGCGCGAACTGCCCGATCAGCAGCCGGTCGATGCCCGCCGCTTCGGCTGCCTGCACGTGGTTGCGGATGTATGTCTTGTCGATGACCGGCCCACTCGCCGGTACGACATCGGATCCCTGGCGGTTGGACGTATGGCCGATGAATTCGGGTGGCATGAGGAAGCTCCTGGAAGGGCAGAGAAGGAAAGCCTCATACGCAAACCAGGGGTGTTCCATCAACCTCGGACGGGCGCGTATAAGCAGCCTTTAGTCTATTTATTTGATGGATATTGTCGATTGCGTTTTGCCGACCGATCCTGGGATGGAATTTTCGATGGAGAGGACTTCATAGAAATTCATTCGGCCGGGCGCCCTTTCGGGGTGGGCAGGAGCAAGGATTTCATCCTGTGCTTTTCGGCACCTGCGTTTCTCGAGGCTCCAAGGACTTTAGGAAAAATTTGCGGACCTCGTCGGCAATCAGCGGCTCTACCGGAAGAATTCTTTGTACCGACCACCGTTGGCGGCGATTTTTTCCAGAAAGCATAGGTCAATTAGAAATATAGTATCTCGATAAGTTTAGTAGATTTTATATCGTCTTGGCGATCACCCGATGGCGGGTGTTGGATGAAATCCGGTGCTCTTCCGTCGCATGCCGAAGTCGCCGTCCAGGGGATATTTCAGATGACAATTCACGCTTCCGGGCCGCTGGCGACGTCGCGCCGCCTCTTCCTGCTCTCGACCGTCGCGCTTGGGCTTGCCGCGGTCGTTCCTCACAAGGCTCGTTCGGCGGAAGAGACGCCCCGAGGCGGCAGCATCTCGATCAATATCGGCACCGAGCCGCCGGTTCTGGTGCTGATCGCGCATAGCGCCGGTGCGGCCTATTATATCAGCGGCAAGGCGACCGAAAGCCTGCTCACCTATGACAAGGATTTCAAGCCGCAGCCGCTTCTCGCCACCGAATGGAAGGTCAGCGACGATGGGCTGCGTTACTGGTTCAAGCTGCGCCAGGGCGTGAAGTGGCATGACGGCAAGGACTTCACGGCCGAGGATGTCGCCTTCTCCATCTTCGCGCTCAAGGAAAATCACCCCCGTGGCCGCGCGACATTCGCCTATGTGCAGAAGGCGAACGTGCTCAACCCGTACGAGGTCGAGCCTGATCCTTTCCAAGCCGGCACCCTATCTGCTCAGCGCCTTCGCAAGCTTCGAGGCGCCGATCGTGCCGAAGCATCTCTACGAGGGCACCAAGATCGCGGAAAACCCGCATAACGTCGCGCCTGTCGGCACCGGTCCCTACAAGTTCGTCGAATGGGTGCGCGGCAGCCATGCGCTGTTCGTGCGCAACGAGAATTACTGGGGATCGCCGAAGCCCTATCTGGACCAGATCATCTTCCGCTTCATCATCGATCCGGCCGCGGCCGTTGCCGCCATCGAAACCGGCGAGGTCCAGGTTTCGACCGCCAACCTTCCCTGACGGATGTCGGCCGCCTCAAGGCCAATCCGAACCTGGTGGTCGATACCGACCCGGCTCCCTATTCGCCCAGCATCGCCCGCGCCGAGTTCAATCTGGAAAACAAGTATCTGGCCGATATTCGGGTGCGCCACGCGATCGCCCATGCGGTCGATAAGGATTTCATCGTCAATACCGTCTATCTCGGCTACGCGACCCGGCTGGACGGGCCGGTGAGCCCGGACCTCGCGCAGTTCTACACGCCAGACCTTCCGAAATACGAATTCAATCCGGCCAAGGCGGAGAAGCTCCTGGATGAGGCAGGTTTCAAGCGCGGCGCCGATGGTTTCCGCTTCAAGCTGTTCATCGATCCGACCCAGCCTTCCGGTCCTCCCAAGCAGACCGCGGAATATATTGCCCAGGCGCTGGCCAAGGTCGGCATCAAGGTCGAGTTGCGCACCCAGGATTTCGCGACCTTCGTGAAGCGGATCTTCACGGACCGTGACTTCGATATCGCCATCGAGGGCATGAGCAATCTCTACGATCCGACGGTGGGCATCCAGCGGCTCTACTGGTCGAAGAACTTCAAGCCGGGCGTGCCTTTCACCAACGGTTCGAGATATGTGAACCCGGAAGTCGATCGCCTGCTGGAAACCGCGGCCGTGGAGGTCGATCCGAAAAACGGCTTCAATTGTTCAACGATTTCCAGAAGCTGGTGGTCCAGGATCTTCCGACGCTCGATATCGTCACGCCGTCTGTGCTGACCATCTACGACAAGCGGGTCAAGAACCTCAAGGTCGGCGTCGAGCAGCTTTGGAGCAACGGGGCCGACATCTATCTCGATGAATAGGTGATGTCGGAGAAAAGGCGGCCGGACCTTGCGTTCTGCCGCTTTCGGCTTTCGAGGTTCCGGAGACATTAAGTGACAATCGCCAAATTGCAGACCACCAGACACCTGACGCGCGATGAACTGCTTGCGCGCGTTCCGGGGTTCGCCGCCGAAATCGCAAAGGGGCCGCTCAGCGAGACCTCGACCGCGAGCTGCCTTTCGAGGCCTTTAAGCTGTTTCGCGAGTGGGTCTCGGAACATTGCGTGTTCCCGCGATACTGGGTGGACCGGGCGGTTCGGTTACCGATTACATCGAGATGATCGCCGCCATTGGTGCTGCCGACTCCAATGTGGCGCATGCGCTCCGCTCGCATTTCAACTACGTCGAAAATGTCGTCCTGAGCGAACCGACGGAGCGGGACGCGGGTGCGATCGAGCTTATCCTTGCGGGCAAGCTGTTCGGTGGCGCGCATACGGAACAGGGGACCGCGCGGCCGGGGCAGGTGACGACGACGATCGTCCGGCACGGAGAGACTTACCGGCTGAACGGGCGGAAATGGTATGCGACCGGCACGGCCTTTGCAGACTTTGCATCCTTCAGCGCGCTGGATGAACAAGGCCAGACCGTCGGCGTGCTGTTGCCGGTGGACCGGCCGGGCATCCAGATTCTCGACGACTGGGACGGGATGGGGCAGCGGCTGACCGCGAGCGGCGGCGTGATCCTCGACAATGTCGAGGTGTTCCCCATGAATTCGCACGACGTGGCCTCGACAATCTGGTCGGCCGCCACTGCTCCACCTTGCGCCAGCTGCATCTGGCGGCGAGCGCTGCGGGTGCGGTGCGCAATGTGCTCTCCGACGGGATCGCCTACGTCCGTCGCCAGGCGCGTTCGGCCGCGCATAGCACGGCGGAGACGGCGCTTCAGGATCCGTTCGTGCATCAGGTGATCGGCGAGATTGCCGCCAATTCCTTCGCGATCGATACCGCGGTCGCCGCGGCCGCTGTCCTACTGGACAAGACGGTTGCGGCGTTTACGCGCGGGAATGAGGCGGAGATCGAAGAGGCTCTGATCGCCAGCGCGCTTGCAACCTCCCGGACCCAGCTTCTGCTTGGCCAGATCGGGCCTCGCACGGCGGAGCGCATGTTCGAGCTCGGCGGTGGGTCGGCAACGTCCCGCAACAACAATTTCGACCGGCATTGGCGTAACATACGCACGGTCCTCAACCATAACCCGTTGCTGCACAAGTCGCGCGTCGTGGGGGATTATTTGTTGAACGGCACGACCACGCACTTCAAGGAAGGCAGGGTCTTCTAGCGGACCTGCTACCACAGGCTGATCAACCGTCGCAAAGGCCCGAAGAGGGCCGGGTCGTCGTCGGCCGCGTCACTGTCGGTTCGGCAATTTCCAAAGCCTTTGGATTAGTGCTTCAGGCCAATAGCCCAATTTCCGAACATCGTCCGAATGGGCGGTTCCATTTCCGATAGCGTGCGCTATCTGCGGATAATCCGGGTTTTCTCTCAAAGGCATACATGGCATCAGCAGATTTTGAGCCGGAAACGACGGATGTCTGCATCGTCGGTGCGGGTCCGGTCGGGTTGGCGCTTGCCTTCAAGCTGGAGCAGCTGGGGCTCTCTGTCATACTCCTCGAAATGGGTGCTGGCGGAGCGGCGGATAGCGCTGGTGCCGGCAATATCGAGCTCATCAACAGCCATCATGCTCCTCGACGGCGATGTCCCGTCCGGGCATCGGCGGTGCATCGGCGCTCTGGGGCGGTCGATGCGTCACGTTCGACGATCTCGATTTCGAAGCGCGGGATCATGTGACCTTTTCCGGCTGGCCGATTTCCCACGAGGAACTTCGCCGCCATTATGCGGAGGCACTGACGTTCCTCAATTGCAATGCTGGCGAACCGCCTTTCGATGCGATCGATGTTTCCGACGACGGGATCGGCACGAATGCCGTGGAGCGATGGAGCCGCTTTCCGGATCTTGGACCGATTTATGGGGAGCGCCTCAAGACTTCAAAGCGCATTCGTCTCGTCAACGCGACGGTCACCGGCATCTCGCTCGACACTTCCGGCGAGCGTGTCGAAGCTCTCACCGCCTATCATGATGGGGGACAAAGCCTGATCACGGCGCGAACCTTCGTTCTTGCCGGCGGAGGATTGGAAAATGTCCGCCTGCTGCTCGCCCTGCGGGAGAGGCGACCGGAGGCATTGGGCGCTTCCGACGGTGCGCTCGGCCGTTTCTATCAGGGGCATCTCACCGGCTACATCGCCGTGGTGCAGTTCGACAATCCCCGGACCGCGAGCCACTTCGCCTTCGATATGGACGACCAGAACTATGTCTTCCGACGGAGGCTGCAGATCACGCCGGCGATCCAGACCGAGGAGAAGCTTCTCAACTGTGTCTTCTGGATCGACGCGATTTCGGTCGCGGACCCGGTGCATGGCTCGGGTGCGCTGTCGCTCATCTATCTCTTCCTGAAAATGTTCGGCCTCTATCGCCGTCTCTCGAACGGCCTGGCACCGACCGCCAGGGGCCTGAGAATATCGACCGCCGGCAGCATTGGCGGAACATCCGCGCCGATCGCCGTATAGTCTTCGATCTGTTCGGATCGCTTCTCAACATGCTGGAGCGGCGTATCGAGCCGTGGCGGACGCTCATCAATCCGAAAGGTCGTTATCTGCTTCGCTATCATGCCGAACAGGTGCCCAATCCGGAAAGCCGGGTCCGCCTTCAATCCGGGGTGGTCTCGGCAGGCAGGGTGCCCTTGCCATCGATTATCGCGTGGTGGAACAGGACCTGACGTCGGTCCTGAAGTCGCATGAGATCCTCGATGCGTGGCTGCGCCGGACCGGGCTTGGCCGGCTGGAGTATCTGCATGAAGCTCCTGAGCGTCGGTCGGCGGTGCTTGCCCAGGCCTTTGACGGCTATCACCAGATCGGCCTCAGCCGTATGTCGCGGACGCCCGACGATGGCGTGACGGACGCCGATTGCCGTGTGCACGGCATAACCAACCTCTATCTCGCCGGCAGCGGCCTGTTCCCGACCGGAGGTCATGCCAATCCGACACTGCCGGCCGTCGCGCTGGCACTCCGGCTGGCCATCCACCTCTTCGAAAAGCTCAGGCGATAATCGTCCGCCGACCTCCGATGGGGTGGGCGAACGCGGCGGGCGTTCGGCGAAGAGTAAGCCGGCCGGCGGCGTAAAACATCAGGAACGAGCCGATCTGATAAGGGAAAAGCACATCGACTTCCACGAAGGCCCGCATCAGCAGCAGAACGCTCAGCGCGCATAACAGCGTCGAGCCGGGATCGCGGTTACGGCTCAGCATCGCGCTCAGATGGCCGAAGACGTTCGTCAGCATGATCATGCACAAGAGCGCGAGGCCAATCAGGCCGGTCTCAACGGTGACCTCGATGAAGGTGTTGTGGAAATGGAAGCCGCTGCGGCCGGTGATGAAGAAGTCGTCCCACAGTCTTTCGGCGTCGGCAAAGCCGGGAACCCAATAGCCCTGATAACCCACCCCCAGCACCGGATTTTGTCGAACTGCTTCGATCCCCTGCTGCCAGAGATAAGTCCGACCGGTCAGGGTCGAATCCTTGCCGAAGACGCCCAGAACGGCATCGACCGCGCCGATCTGAAGCGCACCGATCACCCCGACCACCCCGATGACCACCAGCCCGGCGACCAGCAGCTTGCGGTGATTGGGGGAAAGGTGGGCGACCGGCATATAACCGACGCAGAGCGCGAGGACGCCCGCGGTGGTGATCGCCGAGGTCGCGGATTGCGAGGCGAGGAGGCAATAGGCGCTCAGGAGGCCGACGCCGCCCGATGCAATCAGCCAGGGTCTTTCTGCCGCCAGATGAGCAGATAGGACGCAGCGAAGAAAAGGCCGAGCGAAGCATAGAAGCCGAGCTGGTTCTTCGAGGAGAAGGCGCCGACGAAACTGAAGCTGCTGTCGATCGCGTCGTACTGATAAGTGCCGAAGAGTATCGAATACACCAGCACGATCGCGGTGCCCAGAATAGCGCCGCGGGTCAGTGTCAGCACGCCGATGGTGCGCATGGCGATCAGCGCACACACGACATGTGTCAGGTACTGTATCGCGGTGCGCAGCGAGATGCCGAAGGCCGGGGACCAGAAGGCGGAGATGAAGCAGAACAGCGCGAATCCGAAGATCCAGAGATATCTGAGGTAATTGCCCAGTGCCTGCCGATAATCGGCAAGCACCAGCAAAAACCAGAGGCTGTAATAGACGAGGATCGAAATCGGTCCGAACCGGCTCGAATAGGCGAACATAAAGAAGGACAGCGCGACCGCAGCCACGCCGTAGACTTCATTGTGAGCCGGATCGATCAGCGCGGACCGGGCAATCCTCATGCGGGCCTCATTGCATCAGCAGTTCGGCGGTCACCTTGATGACGTCGCCGGGAAGAAGCTTGTCGTTTTCGCCGACGATAACCTCTTTCGGCCCCCGGCCGTCATCCCGCACCACGGTGTATTTGATGGTGGCGGACTTGCCGGAGGGATCGAATTTCAGTGCTTCCGCCGATTGGGCCACGGCTTCCGACATCAGCTCACGGCTGGTGCCGAGCTGCAACCCGAGCTTTTCGAGTTGGGCTTCGGTATCCTGGAGCTCCTGGGCACGCTGGGCCTCCCAGTCGTTGCGCAGGTTGATCTCGTCCTGGTTGGCCTTGCTGATATCCTGCTTGGCGCGCAGGGTTGCGGTATCGATATCGAGGAGGTTCGATTCGATCGTCGCTGCCCGTTCCTCGGCGGTGATACGGCGACTGGATGTCGCCAGGCCCTGTTCGGTCAGCTTGGCCATCTTTTCCCGGTCCTCGCTGACGATCTGCAACTGTCGCTTCTGGGTGTCGGTCTTCTGGGTGAGCGACTGGACCTCGTTTTCAAGCAGCGTCCGCAGGTCGGTCAGAGCCTTCAACTGCAGTTCGTAGCGATCGCGCCGCGATTTCATCAGCGAGGCCTCGCTGGCGATCAGTTTGTCGGCATTGCCGACATCCTTGAGTTCCGGGGTATCTTCAGTTCGGTGGCGCCGGCGACTTCAGCCAGCAGCCGGGCACGGCGGGCGGTAAGCCGCGCGCGTTCGGAATCATAAACAGAGGCATCGCCACGCGCATTGATGAAATCGCGGGCGAAACGCTGGCCCGAATCGGATCGGCGCAGGCCGCCCGCGAGGCTGACGGCCTTGAGGACGGTCAGGTTGGGCGCATAAGGATATTCGCCCGGCGTATGCACGTCGCCGGCCAGAAAGACCGGCCGGAACTGGGCGATTTCCACGGAAGCCGACGGCAGGTTGCGCAACGCGAATTTGCCGCGCAGTTCCTCGCCGATGGTCTTGGCAACTTCGCCCGCCGTTTTGCCGGCTGCGGGAAGGTCACCGATGAAGGGGAGCGAGAGCGATCCGGTCGGTCCGATGGTATAGTCGCCGCTCACCGCATCCCAATTGCGAACCGTGCCGTCGGCCGGTTGCCACTCGGCAACGCGGACGCGCAGCTTGTCCATGACACCGAGGCGATAGCCGGTCTCGTCGGCGGACGCGCCACCGGCCAGCGCGACTGTGATCGCACCGGCCAGAAAACATAAAGCACGCAGGCTCCTTACGGAGGCGTTTTGTGTCTGCATGGATTATTCCTTCAAAAGGCGCGGAATGAGGTCCGCGCTCGAAGCCCGCCAAACTCGCCGAACCCGTCAAGGTTCCGGCGTATCGGCAGAGGGGATGGATGATCAGTAACTGCCGCGCGCCATGCAGACGGCGGGGATCGTTTTCACGATGATTGCGACGTCGCCGATGAGCGACCAGTTCTGGACGTATTGGGTATCGAACGCGATGCGGGTGTCGTAGGAAACGTCATTGCGGCCACTGATCTGCCAGAGCCCGGTGAGGCCCGGGCGGGTGCTCAGGTAATAGGCCGCAAAGTTGTCGTAGAGGTGCAGTTCCTCATCCACGACGGGCCGGGGACCGACAACGCTCATTTCACCCCGCAGGATGTTGAGAAGCTGCGGAAGCTCGTCGAGGCTCAGCTTGCGCAATACGGTGCCGACAACCGTGACGCGGGGATCGGCCTTGAGTTTGCGTGTCGCTCGCCATTCTTCCGCGGCTTGCGGATTGGCTTTGAGGTGATTCCGCAGCACTTCGTCGCCATTCACGGCCATCGTGCGGAACTTGAGGCATTTGAAGGTGCGGCCGTTGTGGCCGATTCTACGATGCCCGTAGAGAACGGGGCCATGGTCGGAAAACTTCACCAACGCCGCGATCATCAGGAAGATCGGGCTGAACAGGATGAGGGCCAAGAGAGCGGCGGTGATATCGAAACTGCGTTTTGCCAAGCCCCCGGTTGGGAGGGTCATGCGGGCTTGGTCTGACGTTGAGAACGGCGAATCTGCCGAACGTGTCGCTGACTTCATAGAGTGAACTCCATTGAGATTTTGCGATAGTCGGTGCCATTACGGCGCGTCATTGAGCGTTAATGTGATGATAAGTCTGTGTTCGCAATTTGATGAAGATCAAACTTTTTCGCCGACGGACTCCGGCGGGGCGCCAGGGGCGATTTCCAACCCGCGATTGGGCGGGAACAACTAGCGAGATATACGCCGAATGGGCAGTCAATACTGTCGGAGGCGTGTAAAATCGATCTAGTAGCTAATATTCGCTTGCCGCTCTAAACTTAACCCCGTCTTCTCGACGGTCGCTCGCCTAGTCATAGACAGTGCCGCTGTTCGGGATGGGGACCAAAGAAGCTTGCGGCCGGGACCAAAGGCCCAACCGTGCTGCGCCGCAATACAATGCTGCGATGCAATAAAGGATTTTGCCGCCGGCTGAGCTTCGTAACAAAAGTTGATCGGGTTCCACGCCATTTTGAAGGGGGCCCCAGGAAGTGGACTCCAACCGGGGCGAATCCTGGCCAAAATATGTCAAAAACACGGCAAAGGCCTTGTGGTATTGAGATAAGGGAAGATTCACAGCCCGCACTATTTATCCGGAACCCCGCGGACCTTACGAAAGTTTCACCACTAGTCTGGCATTATCGAGATCGTAAAACTTGAATCCTCTCCGGCAGGCTCATATGGTTGTTCTATCGGGAGAGGAGCCTGAAAACCTACGAACTGAACAGTTATGTTTGGGAGGAACGATCATGTACGCGCCGCGCGTCTTCATCTGCATGACAGGGACTCTGGTCGTGTTTGCGGTGGCTGCGTATTTTATCAGCGGCTCGGCCTATACGGCATTTATACACACGCTGATTTGCGCCGTGCTGCTTCAAGCCGGATATTTTGTCGGCGTCCTCTATCTGGTTCACCGCGAAAAGAAGCTTTTTGACGAGAGCTTGGGCGAGACGGCCGGCGCCAAGGCATCCAAGGATGGCAAGCGGCGCGACGGGATGCGGGCCGATGCGGCTCCGAACCTTCCGGCCGGCGATACCTGACCGCCATCCCGCTTTTTTCCTTCGAATTCACATCAGGGCCATTTTCCTGAGCCCATAGTTGCAGTCGGCAACTATGGAGAAGGCTATGGCTGGAAACGCTTCCGAGACGATCTGCGTCATCATCGCGGCCAAGAACGCCGCGGAAACCATTGGAATCGCAATCCAATCCGCCTTGAACGAGGTGCATGTCAGCGAAGTCGTGGTGATCGACGACGGCTCTACCGATGCCACCGCCGAGGTCGCGCGCAACGCCGATGACCGTTCGGGACGGTTGACGGTCGTCTCGTTCGACAAAAATCGCGGCCCCTCCGCTGCCCGCAATCATGCGATTGCCATATCGAGTGCGCCGCTGATCGGCATCCTCGACGCCGACGACTTCTTCTTTGCCGGCCGGTTCAAGCCGATGCTGGCGGAGGAGGGCTGGGATTTTATCGCCGACAATATCGCCTTCATCTACGAACTCAGCGAATCGGTCCGTCCGGAACGGTTCGAGACGCGGGCGCGGACCATGTCGCTGCCGGAATTCGTAGAAGGCAACATTTCCAAGCGCGGCGTCAAACGCGGTGAGACGGGTTTCCTGAAGCCCGTGATGCGCCGGGCGTTTCTTGACGCCCACGGCCTTCGCTATGACGAGAACATGCGCTTCGGCGAGGATTACGACTTCTATGCCCGGGCGCTTGCCAAGGGCGCGCGATACAAGGTGATCGAGCATTGCGGTTATGGCGCCCTGGTGCGCCAGGATTCCCTGAGCGGCCGGCACCTTACCGAGGACCTGCGCAAGTTCTACGAGGCGGACAACGCGATCCTGGCCGACCCGGCGCTTAGCGAAGGGGCAAGGGCGGTCATCGCCCGGCATCGCGACTTTATCCGCGACCGGTACGAGCTGCGTGCCTTTCTGGACGTCAAATCGCAGGCGGGGAAGGGTGCCGCTATCCGCCACCTGCTCTCCCGCCCGCAGGTTCTGCCGGCCGTCGCCAAGGGTATCTTCCTCGACAAGCTCGATCTCCTGCGCGCCCGCTCCTCCAAGCCGCAGGCCCAGCCGGCCAGCATGCGCTATCTTCTGCCGGGCATACCCGCCGTTCAGAAATAGTCGCGGCGGATCTCTTCCAGCATCGTCCGGAACTGCTCCTTGCGCTGGGTCAGAGTCGTGTCAGGGCTGAGTCGTGGTTCGGCGCGGCTTGCCTGCCAGAGGGCCAGCACGGAGGGGCGGCGAGAAATTGCTTCGCCATCCCGCGAAGGCCGGTCTGCGGTGGTGGCGTACGGGTCAGGACTTCACCACCGTGGGCTTCCGGTGCCGGCTGATGGGCGGGTTGATGGGCTTCGAAGCTGATGCCCCAGAAGCGCGAGCGTTTGGCCACCGCTTCGGCGCGGGTGGAGACCGGCACGTAACGTGGTTCGTAGGTCGTCCCTACCGATGCGGCCCAGTCGTTCCACTTGAAATTGTTGATGGAACGGGAGCTGCTGACGGCCACCCACGGCACCCGGAAGGCGTCCGCCAGGATTGCGCCATGCATCGATTCGGCGATGATCAGTTCCGATTGGGCGATATGGCGGATAACCGATTTCGCGTCGCCGCGCGGATCGAGATAGGTGAGGCCGACGGGTTCGCAGACGGCTTTCCACATGCCGAACTCGGCCGATTCCCAATGGGGAATGAAGGTCTTCCTGTGGATTTTCGGCAGGTTCCGGAACTCCGGCATGTCGGCGATCATCGCCGCGGGGTCGGTGATCGCCTTGTCGGGCGAAAGTCCGAGCTTCGCGGCCGTCAGCGGCCCGCGGACCGCCCGTACGTCCCATTCGGAGGCATCGCTGACGTCAGGCGGCGTGCCGTAGCCATAACCGCTGCCGATGACGAGTTTCTTCTGTCCGGCCGGCAGAAGAGTGGGATTGAGGACGGTGCCGACACCGACCAGCATTGTGTCGGGATGGACGTCCCGAAAGCCGGGAAGCAGCGCATCCCAGAGCCAGAGATTGAGATCGTCGCCGAAATTGCCGTGATGAGATTCCCAGTAGTACGCTTTCATGCGGGCCTCCGTGGGATGATGGATTGAAAAGGAAACGCAAGCATTTAGCGTGCGCTACGGCCGAATTTTCCGGCCCCGAGTTCGAATGCCGCCCGGATCAGCGCGGGGTCGCGCGTCACCCAGCGGGCGAGCAGGCCGAGATCCGGAGCCTGGCCGCGCTTCACCCGTCCGGCCTGGCTCCAGAGCGCCTGCCGGCGGGCGGTGTTCTTGTAGGACGCGATCGAGGCGACGTCGCCGGGGCGGGACCGGAAGCGCTCCTCCAGCGTGTCGAGCGCTACCCAGGTGTTGAACTGCTGGCGCAGGAACTGCGGCGAGCGGTTGTCGATGCTGTGGAAGATGTTGAGGCCCATGCCGCGGGCGGCCCCTCTTCGTCGCAGAGCAGGGTCCGTTTCGATTTCAGAATGCAATCGACAAAAAACAGCACGTCTTCCGCCGCCAGCCGCAGCGAGGGTCAAAACGGACCGTTTCGAAGACCGGTCGGGCGATGACCATGCAGGAGAGATGCAGGAAGCTCCAGTTCTTCAGCATCACGCTCGCGAGATCCGGCATCTCGATGAGCAGCGGTTTTTCGGAAAGCCGCGTGCCACCCTCCGTCCGTTCGAGTTCCGCCATGCCGAAGTGGTAATAGAACTCGTCGCTCGCCTGCATCGAGGCCCAGTAGCACTCCGCATCGAAGCGGGTCATGCTCTCATAGGCGTTTTTCAGATGATCCGGCAGCCAAACGTCGTCCGAATCGAGAAGGGCAGCGAAACGAGTCGTCGGGTCCAGGTTGTCGAGGCCGGTATTGCGTGCGGCACCCGGCCCGCCGTTCTGCTGGCGGATCACACGGATGCGAGATTTCCAAGCGTCTTCAATGCCTTGAAGCTCTGTGTCGGCGGGTAGGGGTGACTCGTCATCGACAATGACTATATCGAAGTCCTGATAGCTTTGATCGAAGATCGATTTCAGTGCGCGGCGAAGAATGCCGGCTTCCTTTTGGTAAAATGGGATAACAACCGTGAACGTCGCCATGTTTTCGCCCCTGCTTTTTCAAAGAATTGCAAGCCGCTGACTTTTGTCGGGCTCCGGGTTAGCGGCAGTTCGCTGCCGTATCGAATGACCTCCAGTAACAGGATTTGATCATATGGCTCCAAGCCAAGGCGTGAAGACGATCACGACCAACGTCGGTTGGAGTGTGCTCTCAAAGACCGCTACATTCGGGCTGAAATTTGTCACGGTCCCCATTCTGGCAAGACTGCTGACCCCGGAAGACTTCGGATCGGTGGCCGTGGCGCTCACCGTCGTGCAGTTTCTGGCGATGATCGGCGGGGCCGGTCTGACCTCCGCCCTGGTCGTCGATCGGGACGGCGACATGGACACGGTCCACACGGTTTTCTGGGCCAATCTCGCCATGGCGGGCCTGATGGCGCTGGTGCTTTTCTTCGGTGCCGACACTCTCGCGATCCTGATGGGGGCGCCCGGAAGCGCCGGTCTTTTGCGGATCATGGCGCTGCTCATTCCGCTCCAGCTTGCCGGTGATGTCGCCTATTCGCTGCTCGCCCGGCAGATGAATTTCAGCAAGGATGCGGTGCTCAGCACGATTTCCGAATCGGCCGCAGCACTTGCGGCCGTGGCGCTCGCCTTCTTCGGGTTCGGCGTCTGGGCCCTGGTCATGCAGCTGTTTTCCGCAGCATTGATCCGGCTCGTCGGGCTCTATGCGGTCGTCGGTTACATGCCGCGTTTCTCGATGAAACCCCGCAAGATCGTGCCGCTCCTGGCCTTCAGTTCCGGGTTGATGGGGTCCGAGATCGCCAATTTCGTGACCTTCCAGTCGCCCATGGTGGTGATCGCGCGGATGCTGGGATTGGCCGATGCCGGCGCCTATTCGGCTGCCAACCGCTTTGCCAGCATCCCGAACCAGGTCGTCCTCTCCGCCGTCATGGGCGTGCTTTTCCCCGCCTTCAGCCTCATGGGCGACGATCGCAAGCGTCGCGCCGATGCACTGATGCTGAGCACGCAGGTGACTACCGTCATCCTTGCGCCGGCGATGTTCGGCCTGTGGGCGATCGCGGAGCCGGGGATGCTGGTCCTCTTCGGCCCGCAATGGGCCTATGCCTGGCCAGTGCTCGGACTGCTGGCGCTGTCGAAGGCGATCGTGACGCCCTGCAGCACCTTCATCCCGTATCTCAAGGGGACCGGGCATGGCCGGGTGCTGTTCTGGTCGGCGGTGCTGCGGGCAATCGCGACGACCGCTGCCATTGCGATTGCCGCTTATTACGGCGATCTCGTCGATGCGATGGTGGCGCTCTGCGTCGTTAACGCGATCACCCTCATCGGTTATTCCTGGGCGGTGTTCCGCGTCGATGACATTCCGTTCCTGCGTGGCCTCCTGACCAGCAGCCGATCGATGATCGCCGCCTTTGCCATGGCAATCGGCGTCCGTGCCTTCCTGCACGTGTTCGCGGATCGGTTAACGAACCCCTACCTGGAGGTGCTGGCAGGCGGCGCAATCGGCGCAATCCTCTATTCGGGACTATTTCTGCTGACCGAACGCGTGCTTTTGCGGAAAATTCTGGAGTTCGTCCGCCGCCGCAAGCGGGGGACGCACCGACGGTTTCGCCCACCTGATTGTGTCGCAGATTTGCCCATTTTTGGCCACATTTCGTTCCCGCGTGAAGGGGAAGAGGTACGGAGATACGAAGGGCTAGCCGTTTCAGGCTATTGCAAAAAGATTTTTTGTGCTGTTGCGGTGCAGCATTCCAGGCGGTGAAAATGTACCTTGAACCCCTGCAAACCATGAGGCCGGGTTGCCCGCATGGGCGATCCGACGAAGGCCCCATCGACCCCTGCGGGATCTGTCCCCAGCCCGTTTTTGCTGCGCCGCCACATTTTGTGCCAATCTCGGCACGATCCTTTTTGCCTGACTGCGGGCTCAAGTCTGCTCTGATTGAAACGGTGGTGACGGGAGGCACTGCCCAAAAAGGGTGACTCGTTTGACTGTCGATCACAACGTATCCTCCCGTATCAATTTGATGCGTATCCTGCTGATCTCCGGCATCGTCTTCGTTCATGTGCCGCACGATCCAGCAACCAGCCCGTTCCTCGGGCTGAATGGTTTCTTCGATTGGTTCAGGGTTTTCCTCGGGGATAGCCTGTTCCGTATCGGTGTGCCGTGCCTCAGCGCGATCTCCGGCTACCTGCTGTTCCAGCGGGGTGGGATGCGTTCGACTACGCCAAGACGCTTCGCTCCAAGGCGAGGACAGTCCTCGTGCCGTTCCTGATATGGAATCTTGGCCTGTTTGCGACCGTGCTCATCATCCAGCGCGCCGACATCGGCCTTGGGTATTTTCCCGACCTCTGGAACGCCTCGACGCGCGAAATCCTCAGCAACGCATTCGCCACGGAAGAGCTGCCGATCGACATCCCGCTTTATTTCCTGCGTGACCTTATCGTCTGCATCATCCTGTCGCCGGTGCTCGCCGCTCTCGTGCGTCGTTTCCCGGGGCCGACGCTCGCCGGGCTGTTCCTGCTTGCGATCATTCCGGGGCTGACGATCGGAATCGTGTTGAAGAAATCGATCCTGTTCAGCTTCACCCTCGGCATCTTCCTAGCGCTCAACCGTATCGACCTTAGGGCCGTGGACCGGTTCGCGGCATTGGGTACCGCGGTGCTGCTTGCCGCCGCCGTGCTGCTCTCGATCGGCCTCTACCAGACCGGCCCCGATTTCCCCTGGGCGCTTGATCTGGCGCGCAATGCGCTGTCGATCCTCGGCGCCGGCGGCTTCTGGCTGATGTCGGCGATCGTCATCCGTGGCCGGCTCGGTCAGCGGCTGGCGGCCACCGGAAGCCTGAGCTTCTGGATGTTCTGCGCCCATTTTCCGCTGCTCGTCCTGATGTGGATGATGTGGAACCGTTTTGCGGGCGACGATCTATATCCACTCTTCTACATGGCCGCGGTCCTGGCCAGCTTCATCATCCTTTTCGTCAGCAACCACCTCGTCTCGCGCGGAATGCCGGGTCTCTACGAGGTGTTGACGGGGAGCCGCGGTCGCAAGGCCAAGCTTTCGGCGGCCCTTAAATCCCACCCACCCACCGGGGCGGCCCGTCCTGGCGAACCCGCAATAACGCAACAGAACAGGTGAAACATGACGGCCAAGGCCAGACAGATTCAACGAACCTGCCAGGTTATCATCGCAGCCGCGGTGTCTGGACTTCTCTCGCCCGCAGCACATGCCCAGCAGGGTGCGGCGGGTCAGTCCTTCGTGGAGAACTTCGACAGCCTCGACCGTTCCTTCTGGTACGTCTCGGACGGCTGGAACAACGGCGCGCATCAGAACTGCACGTGGTCGAAGAAACAGGTGAAGGCCGAGGGTGGCCAATTGCAGCTCACCTTCACCCAAGGCAAGACCGGCGAGCGGGATTTCGCCTGCGGCGAAATCCAGACCAAGGCGCGCTTCGGTTACGGCACCTATGAAGCGCGGATGAAATCCGCGGCGGGGTCCGGCCTCAATTCGGCGTTCTTCACCTTTATCGGCCCGACCGACAAGAAGCCGCATGACGAGATCGACTTCGAAGTGCTCGGCAAGAATACCGGCCAGGTTCAGGTCAATCAGTATGTTTCCGCCAAAGGCAACAATGAAAAGCTGGTGCCTGTCGCCGGCGGCGCGGATCAGGGTTTCAACGACTATGCCTTCATCTGGGAGGAGAACCGCCTCCGTTACTTCGTGAACGGCAAGCTCGTTCACGAAGTAACGGACAAGGCGAAGATCCCGCAGAACCCCCAGAAGATTTTCCTCAGCCTCTGGGGCACCGACACGCTCAAACAATGGATGGGGCCATTCTCCTACAGCCAACCGACCTCGATGACCGTCGATCGGGTCGCTTTTACCGCGATCGGCGAGGAATGCCGTTTTCCTGAATCCGTACTCTGCACGCTGGACTGACCTGCCTTGGCGGTGCGTTGCCCGATTTCTTCACGGCTCGACAAAAGGAGTTGGAGCATTTGACTTTGAACGTTCTCTATCTGGCGCATGACCTGGCGGATGCGGCCATCCGGCGGCGTGTGCTGACGCTGAAGGCCGGCGGTGCGACGGTGACCGTCGCCGGCTTCGAGCGGGGCACGAACGTGCTTGCCGACGAGAGGGATGTGACGACCATTTCGCTCGGCCGGACTGCCGACGGCCGTTTCGCGCAGCGCATCGGCGCCGTCGTCGCCGCACGCCTGACGCTGACGCGGGTGCTGGCTAACGTCGCGGAGCCTGACGTCATCATCGCCCGCAATCTGGAGACGCTGGCACTGGCAGGACGCGCCGCATCGCTGTTCAGCCGAAAGATCCCGATTGTCTATGAATGCCTCGATATCCATCGGCTGTTGCTCGACGAGGGGATCAAAGGCCGGATGATGCGGGCGGCCCAGCGGGTGTTCGGCCGCCGCGCCAGCCTGCTGATCACGAGTTCGCCTGCTTTCGTGGAGAATTTCTTCAAGCCGCGCTCCGGTCTCGACCTGCCGATCCTACTTCTGGAAAACAAGGTGCTTGGCCTCGAACCGGAATTCACCTTCGCGCCGGTCCTGCCGCGTCCGCCGGAACCCGGAAAACCCTGGCGGATCGGATGGTTCGGGGCGATCCGCTGCCGCAAGTCGCTCGATATGCTGATCGACTTCGCCGCCCGCATGGACGGCAAGGTGGAGATCGTGCTGCGCGGCCGTCCCGCTTACAGCGAGTTCGACGATTTCGACGCGAAGGTTGCCGCCGCCCCGCATGTGGAATTCCATGGCGCCTACCGCAATCCGGAGGATCTCGCCGCGATCTACGGCGACGTGCAGTTCACCTGGGCGATCGACTTCTTCGAGGAAGGGCTCAATTCGAGCTGGCTTTTGCCGAACCGTCTCTATGAGGGCGGGCTTTACGGAGCGGTTCCGATCGGCCTTGCCGGCACCGAGGCTGGCCGGTTCATCGGCAAGCGCGGCATCGGTCTGGTGCGCAATCAGGTGACGCCGCAGACGCTCGAAATGCTGTTCAACGAGATGACGGAAGAGCGTTACGCGGCCCTGTTTTCGCGGCTCGCCGCCGTCGAGCGCAGCCAGTGGGTCACCGGACCGGCGGAATGCCGTGCCCTTGTCTCCAGGCTTGCCGCCCTACATCCCAGCGTCTCGTCGCCGGCAGACCTGCCGGCCGTTTCAACCGTGCAATCGTGAGGTGGAGTATGGTTTTGCGTTCTCACTCCAATGCCCAGACTTCCGAAACCCGGACGCTTCTGGTGATCCCGTGCCTGAACGAGGCGGCGACCATCGCGCCGCTTTTGCACAAGCTGAATGATCAGCGCGGCGACCTGGACATGCTGATCGTCGTCGCCGACGGCGGCAGCCGGGACGGCACGCCTGACATCGTTCAGAAACTCATCCCGGAGATCCGGGACTTGGTCTTGCTCGGCAATCGCAAGCGCATCCAGAGCGCCGCCATCAATCTCGCCGTCGATCGGTTCGGCGAGGGCCGGGACTTTCTCATCCGTATCGATGCGCATGGGGATTATCCGGACGACTACTGCCGCACGCTGCTGCAGGAAGCGATCGACATGGATGCCGATTCCGTCGTGGTCGGCATGGAGACGGTCGGTTTCGGCGCCTTCCAGAAGGCAACCGCCGTGGCGCAGAATTCGAAGCTCGGCAATGGCGGTTCGAAACATCGCGCCGGCGGCGGCGGCGAATGGGTTGATCACGGCCACCACGCCCTGATGCGGATTTCGGCCTTCCGGGCGGTCGGCGGCTATGACGAAAGCTTCAGTCACAACGAGGATGCCGAGCTGGATTTCCGGCTGCGCGCCGACGCCTTCCGCATCTGGATGACCGGCAAGACTTATATGACCTACTATCCGCGTTCGAGCGCTCCGGCGCTGTTCCGGCAATACCTCGCCTATGGCCGCGGCCGGGCGAAAAACCTCATCAAGCACCGCTCGATCCCGAAGCTCCGGCAGGCGATCCCGCTTGCGGTCGCACCCGTCGTCGTCGGCGCAGTGCTTGCGCTTCTCTATTGGTGGGCGGCCATACCAATGGTGATCTGGGCCGCGGCCTGCATCGGTTACGGCTTCTGGCTGGCGGTGGGCAAGAACAATCCCTACGGCCCGCTCGCCTCGCTTTCGGCGATGATCATGCACTTCGCCTGGTCGGCGGGCTTCTGGCTGGAACTGATCGGTATTCGAGCGCGGAGGACCGCTTGATGACGGCAGAGGAAAGGCCGATCCGCATCGATATCGGCATCTGCACCTATCGGCGGCCGGAACTGGCTGAGACGCTGATCTCGCTCTTCGAGATCGCCGTTCCTGCAGGTGTGGAACTGCGCCTGATCGTCGCCGACAACGACGTTGGTCCGAGCGCACGCGGGCTCGTGGATGGCTTGCGGGAACGCTCGCCATTCCCGATCCGCTACGTCCATTGCCCGAATTCGAACATCTCGATTGCCCGCAATGCCTGCCTTGCCGAGTGCGATGCGGATTACCTCGCCTTCATCGACGACGACGAGACGGCGGAGCCGCAATGGCTGGTCGGGCTGGTATCGACGGCGAAGCAGACCGGAGCAGATGCGGTTCTCGGGCCGGTGAGGGCGCTCTACGGAACCCAAAGCGCCGATTGGATGCGCAAGGGCGATTTTCACTCGACCATGCCCGTCTGGGTCGGCGGGCAGATCAGGACCGGTTATACCTGCAATACCCTGCTTCACATGCGCTCGCCGGCCGTTGCGGGCCGAAGGTTCGCGCTTTCGCTCGGCCAGACCGGCGGTGAGGATACGCATTTCTTTACCGCCTTGACCGATGCCGGCGGGCGGATCGAATTCGCGCCGGATGCCATGGTGGAAGAACTGGTTCCGGAAAAACGCGCAAGCTTCTCCTGGCTCGCCAAGCGAAGATTCCGGTCGGGCCAGACGCATGGGCGAATCCTGGCGACCAAGAACTCCGGTCTGCGCCGTCTCAAGCAGACGGGCCTTGCCTGCGTGAAGCTCGGTTATTGCCTGGCGCTGACGGCGGTTACCATACCCTCTCCGGTCACCCGCATCCGCTACGCCCTTCGCGCGGCACTCCATGCCGGCGCGGTTTCGGGCACGCTCGGCATCCGCGAGATCCGCCAATACGGAGCCGCCGAAGCCCTATGACAACGCACGATCTGCAGTCCCCCGATTTCCAGCCGGACGTGAGCTTCGTCATCGCCGCCTATAACGCGGAGGAAACGCTTGCACGCGCGATCGACAGCGCGCTCGCGCAGATCGGCGTGACGTTCGAAGTCATCGTCGTCGATGATTGCTCGACGGACGGAACCCGCGCAATCGCCGAAGCCTATTCCGATCAGCGGGTCAGGCTGATCGCGCAGGCGGTGAACGGCGGGCCTGCCGCCGCCCGCAATGCCGGGCTTGCCGCGGCCCGTGGCCGTTGGATCGCCATTCTCGATTCCGACGACACGATCTATCCCGTCAGGCTTCTGACCATGCTGGAGCGGGCAGAAGCGGCCGGGGCGCAGATCGTGGTCGACAATCTCGATGTCATCCCGTTCGATCGCGACGAACCACACGCCATGTTCTCCAGGCAGGAGCTGAAGCGGCGCGAGTTGATGACGCTTGCCGATTTCATCGGCTCGAACGTGATTTTCCAGTCGACCTTCAACTTCGGCTACATGAAGCCGATCTTCGAGCGGGCATTTCTCGTGAGCCACGGGCTGCGTTTCGACGAGACGCTGCGGATTGGCGAAGACTATCTGCTGCTCGCATCGGCGCTTGCGAGCGGTGCCCGCTGCGCGATCGTGCCTGAGGTCGGTTACGTCTATCATCTGCGCCAGGGCTCGGTCTCGCGGGTGCTGGAACAGGGCCATCTGGATGCGATGCTGGCCACCGACAGTGCCTTCCTTGCTCGCTACAAGCTGGATGCGAAGGCCATGGCTGCACAGCGAAAACGTACCCGCAGCATCCTCGAAGCGGGGTCATTTCTCACGCTCGTCGACGAAATCAAGAAAGGTTCCGTCGGCGGCTTCCTGAAAACGGCGATCGAAAACCCGCGTGCGCTCCGACTTCTGCGCATGCCGATCGCGGTTCGCATGCGTCGGCTGGTGAAAACAGCCGACGCCCACTGAAAATCCGATCAACAGGGCGGGGCGCCCTCAGAAAGGACCAAGGAATGGATATGAATAGACCAGTTCGAAAGGCGGTGATCCCCGTCGCAGGCAACGGCACTCGGTTTCTGCCGGCCACCAAGGCCATGCCGAAGGAAATGTTGACGATCGTCGATCGGCCTGTGGTTCAGTATGCGCGACGAAGCCATGCAGGCGGGAATCGAGAGCATCATCTTTGTGACCAGCCGCAACAAAACCGCGATCGAGGACTATTTCGACAGCGCGCCTGAACTCGTCGCGACTCTGACCCGTTCGGGCAAGACCGTGCAGGTCACCCAGCTCGAGAAGATGCTGCCGGTCGCCGGGACCGTCAGCTACACACGCCAGCAGGTGCCGCTCGGGCTTGGCCACGCGGTCTGGTGTGCCCGCGAACTGGTGGGCAACGAGCCTTTCGCGCTGCTTCTGCCCGACATGGTCTCCTACGGTTCGCAGGGCTGCATGGCCGGTTTGATGGATCTCTATGAAGAGGTCGGCGGCAATGTCTTCGCGGTCGAGGAATGCGCACCCGAAGAGACGTCGAACTACGGCATCGTTGGGGTTGGCCGCAACGTGCCGCACGGTTTCGAGGTGACGGAAATGGTCGAAAAACCGAAGCCTGCCGAAGCGCCGTCCAATTATTACCTGAATGGGCGCTATATTCTGCAGCCGGAAATCTTCGAATTGCTGGCCCGGCAGGAACGCGGTGCCGGCAATGAGATTCAGCTGACGGACAGCATGCACAAGCTTGCGCAGGTCCAGCCGTTCCACGCGCATCCCTATCAGGGACGCACGTTCGACTGCGGCAGCAAGCGCGGCTTCATCGAAGCCAATGTCGCCTTCGCCATGCTGCGCCAGGATATGGGGGCCGAGATCTACGCCTCCATCAAGCAATTGATGATGTCGCATGAGACGCGGGTCAAAGCTGCGTAACGCGCGTTAAAATCATCCGAGGCGGATGGCGGCCTGTTCTGCCATCCGCCGCCTCAAAGCTCCAGAAAGCGAGCCCTATGGATCAGGTAAACTTCAGGCCGAGAACGATATTTCCGAGCGAAACGCGGGATCACGACACGTTCATCGATCTCGACAAGCTCTGGGCGGCTGCGATCCGTCGTTCTGGCGTCATCGTCGTCTGCCTCATCGCGACCGTTGCCCTCGCGGGGCTTTACCTCGTGATGGCGCAGCCGATCTACACCGCCATGACGCAGATCCTGGTCGACGAAAACCTTTCGCGTTACGCCGACGATCCGCCGGATAGCCAGACGGCGCAGCAGATCGACAACCGCATGTCGAGCGCGGTCGAAATTCTGAAATCCAAGGCGCTGGCCTTGAGGGTGGTCGATAAGGCCCGGCTCGATCAGAACGAGACCGTGGTCAACCCTGCGCGGTCCCCGATCGATCTCGCCAAGAGCGCCATCAGCAGCGTCGTCGCGCTTCTGACACCGGGCAGTCCGCCGCCTTCGGAAGAGAGTGCACGGATGGGCCGTCGTGAAAAGGCGGCGGCCGTTCTGCAGCAATCGCTGACCGTGGAACGTACCGGCCGCAGTTCGGTGATCGCACTGTCCTTCCGTTCCCCGGACCGGCAGCTTGCCGCGACGATTGCCAAGACCTATGCGGATTCCTATCTGACGGAACAGCTCAACGCCAATTTCGATGCGACGGAGCGGGCCTCGCTCTGGCTGCAGGAGAGGTTGAATGACCTCAACAGCCGTTCGCAGCAGGCAGCGCTTGCCGTCGAGCAGTACAAGACCGAGCATAACCTTGTTTCCCCCGCGGCGAACTTCTCTCGACCCAGCAGCTTTCTGATCTCAACAGTCAGTTGATCGTCGCGCAAGCCGATGCTGCCACTGCTTCGGCGCGCTACAATCAATATCAGGCGATCATCGACAAGGGGCCTGACTCGGCAGTCCAGAACGCCGTCATTTCGGCTCGCGATACGGACAACACGGTCATTCAGGACCTCCGCAAGCGCTATATCAACATTTCCGATCGCGAGCAGGGCATTATCCAGCAGTTCGGTGCGAACCATCCGCAGGCGGTCGCGCTCAAGGCGGAAAAGAGTGAGCTTGCGCAGCAGATCTATCGTGAGCTGCAGCAATTGACCGGCAGCTTCCGCAACGTGTTGGAAGTGGCGAGTTCGCGCGAAAAGTCGTTGCGCGAAAGTATCGACCGGGTTGCGGGCCGCAATTCGCAGGCGAATGTCTCGATGGTCCAGCTGCGTGAACTGGAGCAGAAGGCGGCGGCGTTGAAGACGCTCTACGAATCCTATCTGGGCCGTTTCGAGGAAGCGACGCAGCGGCAATCCTTCCCGATCGCCAAGGCGCGCGTAATCTCGGATGCCGGCCTGCCGACCGCGCCGTCCAGCCCGCGCAAGACGCTGACCATGGCGCTCTCGATCGTGCTCGGCCTGCTGATCGGCGGGGCGGCGGCAACGCTCCTGGAGTTCCGCGAGCGGTTCTTCCGGACCGGCGACGACGTGCAGGAGAAACTCGGCCTTCGCTTCCTCGGCTACCTGCCGATGGTGAGCGGCGCCAGTGCGGAGGAAACGCCGCCACCGGCAACCACCGAGGCAGAAGCGGCCGGAGCGCCGCCCGGCAATCCGATCTCGTTCCGGCGGCTGATGCGGGTTGCGGTGGAAGCGCCGCGCTCCCAGTTCGCCGAAACGTTGCGCAACGCCAAGCTCGCCTGCGATATCATGCTGCAAGATCGGAAATGCCGGGTCATCGGTGTGGTCTCCTGCCTGCCGGGCGAGGGTAAATCCATGGTCGCGGCCAATTTCGCCGGGCTGATCGCCTCGACGGGCGTGCGGACGCTGGTGATCGACGCGGATTTGCGCAATCCCGGCCTCAGCCGCATGCTGGCCTCCGAGCCGGAAGTGGGACTGGTCGAAGTGGTGCTCCAGCAGACGCCATGGACCAATGCAGCGCGGGTCGATCGCCGCTCGCGCCTGACGATCCTGCCGATGACGACGCGCAGCAAACAGCTCGCCCATACGAGCGAACTTCTCGCTTCCTCCGGCATGAGCCACTTCCTCGAAAGCATCAAGGACACGTTCGACGTCATCATCGTCGATCTGGCCCCGCTGATCCCGGTGATCGATGCCAAGGCCTTCGAGCCCTATGTCGATGGTTTCGTCTTCGTCACCGAGTGGGGCGTGACACCCGCCAAGGCGGTGCAGTCGGTCATCCGGTCCGAACCGCAGATCGCTTCGAAAACGGTGGGCGTGATCCTCAACAAGACGGAGATGTCGGAGCTGCATCGCTATGCGGATCCGGGCGCGCCGGAACGGCTGCACAGCAGCTACGTCTCCTATTACAAGGAAGGCTCGGCGTCCGCGCCGCGGTAAATCTTGCCCGCGGTAAATCCTGCAAGGGGCGGTTCAGCCGCCCCTTTTGTCTCTCAGGCGCTTGCCGCGGCCCCGTCATTCCAGGCCGCGCCGCCAGCGATATCGGCCTTGCGGAATACGTGGCCGACGCCGATCAGCACGGGTTCATCGATGCCGATCTCCGACATGGCCGCTGCCAGGTCACTCAGGCGTCCCGCCCAGCGCCGCTCGTTCGGCCGAGTCACCGCGCTGACGATGACGACCGGCATGTCATGGGTCATGCCGGCGTCCGTGAGCTTGCCGACGATCTCGCCCGCAGTTCGACCCGCCATGTAGTAGATGGTCGTGGTCCTCGGATCGGCGAGGCTTTTCCAATCGAGATTGTCGGGCAGCACGCCCTTGCGTGAATGGCCGGTGACGAAACGGACGCCCTGGGCATGATCGCGATGGGTGAGTGACATGCCGAGCCGCGATGCCATGGCGCTCGCCGAAGTAATTCCCGGCACGACATCGACCGGAATGCCTTCGCGCTCCAGGCAGTCGATCTCCTCGCCGGCGCGGCCGAAGACCATCGGATCGCCGGACTTCAGGCGGACGACGCGTTTGCCGGCCTTGGCGAGCTTCACCATCATGTCGTTGATGTCTTCCTGACGGCAGCTCACCCGGCCGCCGCGTTTGCCGACCAGCATGCGTTTTGCCTCGCGGCGCGCGAGTTCCAGCACCTCGTCGGAGACGAGGTCGTCGAACAGGATGACGTCGGCCGCCTGCAGCGCGCGCACCGCCTTCAGCGTCAGAAGCTCCGCATCACCGGGGCCGGCGCCGACGAGAGTGACACGGCCCTTTTCGGCCGAGGATGCTGCCACGCGTCCGGCATCGGCGAGGATCGCCTCTTCGCTCTCCGATCCCGGTTGGCTGGCGAAGGCGCGATCGACGAAACGTTCCCAGAAGGCTCTTCGCTGAGGGCCGGGCGCCAGGCGATCGTTGATCTTTTCCCGCAGCGACTGGGCGAGTTCCGCCCAGCTTTTCAACGAGGCCGGCAGCAGGGTTTCGATGCGGCGGCGGATCGCCTGCGCGAGGATCGGGGCTGCGCCATCCGTCGAGATCGACACCACGACCGGCGAGCGGTTGACGATCGAGCCGAACTGGAATTGGCAGAAGGCGGGCTTGTCGATGACGTTGACCGGCACGCCGGCTGCGCGGGCGGCGTCGAAGAAGGCCCGTGCTTCCTCTTCATCTTCGCAATCGCCGATCGCAATCGCGGCACCTTCGAAGATCGAAGCGTTCCACGCCTGCGGGTGATGGACGAACTCGCCCTGCGGATGTTCCGCGCCGCGTTCGGTCAACTTCCCAAAGGTCTCGGAAAGTTCCCGTGCATAGACATGCACCTGCGCTCCGCAGGCGGCGAGAAGCTCGGCCTTCCAGGCAGCGGCATCCGATCCGCCGGCGACGACGACGCGCCTGTCTTCGAGCGCCCAGAAGACAGGAAGCTTGGCGAGCGGCGCCATACGGGCGCCACGATCAGGAGATGCTTCATTCCGCGGCTGCTGCAAGACATCCATCGATGATCCCCTGATTTCGGCGCGGCAGGAGCCGCAATTGGTGCCGGCATTGGTTTCTTTCCCGACCGCCTCGACGCTGTGACAGCCGGCGCGGACTGCTCCGATGATACGGTTGACGCCGACCGAAAAGCAGGAGCAGACGGTGGCGCCGGGGTCCGGCTGGTCGGCGCCGGGGCGACCGGCGACGATGGCGAAGCGCTTGCGCAGGTCGGTGTGTTCGACGGCGAGCTGGCTGATCGCCCAGTTGCGGGCGACGGCGACCGGCTGGTTGGCGAGGAAAAGTGCGGCAAGCAGTTTTCCGCCGTCGAAGAAGGCGAGGCGCAGGTCCCCGGATTGTTGGTCGGCATAACCGAGAGGCTCGATCTCGGCCGCAATGCCGAATGCTGCCCGGCACCAGGACACCCAGTCCTCGACCGGGTCGGCGAAGGCGAGCTCGATCCGCCAGCCGCCATCGGCCTTGGCGAGCGCCCAATAATCCGCCTGCGGGTTCAAGGGTTTCGCGGCGGAAACGGCAAAGCCATAGAAGGAAGCGGCGAACGGCCGGGCGGTTATCGCGACATTCTTCGAAGCCGGTTGGCCGGAAAAGGGGTCGGTGACGGGCGCGACCAATGCATCGATGCGGGCTTTCGCGGCAAACTGGTCGTTCCAGTGCATCGGCACGAAGACGTTTCCGCGCGCCTGGCGTTCGGTCACCAGCGCCCGGACGATTGCCTTGCCGTGCGGGCTTTCGAGTTCGACCAGGCCGGCGCCGCGAATGCCGAGTTCCATCGCGTCGCGCGGATGGATTTCCGCGAAGGGCTCGGCGATATGGCCGGAAAGCCGGGCACTTTTGGCCGTGCGAGTCATCGTGTGCCAATGGTCGCGGATGCGGCCGGTATTCAGCGTCAGCGGGTATTTTTCGCTGGTGCGGTCGGTGGCCGGAAGCTGGACGGGGATGAAACGAGCCTTGCGGTCCGGATGATAGAAGCCTCCATCGGCGAAGAAGCGCTTGTCGCTACCCCCTCTGCCCTGCCGGGCATCTCCCCCTCAAGGGGGAGATTGGCAAGGCGGGCTGTGCTCGCTCAATTCTCGCCGGCTGAGATGGTCGAGACATGGCTATTGGGTGATCTCCCCCTTGAGGGGGAGATGGCCGGCAGGCCAGAGGGGGTATTCTCCAGCGGTGCCGGCCATTGGAAGGGAGACAGGCCATCATAGGCCGCGCGGTCGATTGCCGCATAAGCGCCGATATCGAAATCCCGGCTGCCGTCATTCTCGAAGCCGGAAAGCGCCGCATGCTCGGCAAAGATCTCGGCCGCAGATCGGTAATCGAAACCGGCAAACCCCATCCGGCGGCCGATTTCAGCCATCTGCCACCAGTCGGCCGTGGCCTCGCCGGGTGCGGGCAGGAACCCGCGCTGGCGGGAGATGCGGCGCTCCGAATTGGTGACGGTGCCGTCCTTTTCGCCCCAGCCGACCGAAGGCAGCAGAACATGTGCGTGGCGGGCGGTGTCGGTATCGCGCAGAATGTCGGAGACAACCACGAAAGGACAGGCCTTGATGGCGGCCTCGACCGCATCGGCATCCGGCATCGAAACCACGGGGTTGGTCGCCATGATCCACAGGGCCTTGATCCGCCCGTCGGCAACGGCGCGGAACATATCGACGGCCTTCAGGCCCGGCTTTTCGGTGATCCTCGGCGACGCCCAGAAGCGCTGCACCCGGTCGCGATCCTCGGCGCTTTCGATCGCCATGTGGGCAGCGAGCATGTTGGCGAGCCCGCCGACCTCGCGGCCGCCCATGGCGTTCGGCTGGCCGGTCAGCGAGAAGGGACCCATTCCGGGCCTGCCGATGCGCCCGGTTGCGAGGTGACAGTTGATGATGGCGTTGACCTTGTCCGTGCCCGAGGCGGATTGGTTGACGCCCTGACTGTAGCAGGTGACGACTTTCTCGGTGGCCTCGAACAGGCCGAAGAATTCGCGAAGCTGCATGGCGGGAAGGCCGGTGCGCTCGATGATCTCGCTGAAGGAGAGAGCGGCGGCGGCCGTGAACGCTTCGCCAAACCCTTGCGTATATGCTGCGATATAGTTCTGATCGATCGCCGGGCTTTGGGCGAGATGGGCGAGCAGGCCCATGAACAGCGCCACGTCGCCATCCGGCCGGATGCCTAAATGCAGGTCGGCGATATCGCAGGTCATCGTCCGGCGCGGGTCGATGACGACGATTTTCATGCTCGGCCGCGCGGCCTTGGCCGCTGCCAGCCGCTGGTAGATCACCGGATGGCACCAGGCGAGGTTGGAGCCGGTGAGGATCACCAGATCGGCGAGTTCCAAATCCTCGTAGGTGCCGGGCACCGTGTCGGATCCGAAAGCGCGGCGGTGGCCGGCGACCGAGGATGACATGCAGAGCCGGGAATTGGTGTCGATATTGCCCGAGCCGATAAAACCCTTCATCAGCTTGTTGGCGACGTAGTAGTCCTCGGTCAGCAACTGGCCGGAGAGATAGAAGGCGACGGAATCCGGCCCGTGCTCGGCAATGGTTTCCGAGAATTTTGTGGCGACCAGATCGAGCGCCTCGTTCCAATCCGTCTGCCGGCCATCGATTTCGGGCGAGAGGATGCGCCCGTCGAGATCGATGGTTTCGGCGAGCGCCGAACCCTTCGAGCAGAGCCGGCCGAAATTGGCCGGATGCTCGGGATCTCCTTGATTGTTACGGCGCCAGAGTCCGCCACTGTGGCGATGACGCCGCAGCCGACGCCGCAATAGGGGCAGGTCGTCCTGGTTTCAGTGGGCATGGGGGCGCTCTCTTAGATGTTGAGCGCTGTGGCCACCCCTCTGTCCTGCCGGACATCTCCCCCACAAGGGGGAGATCGACTCGCGGCAGGCTCCTTGCCTGATTTCATCAGCGCAGAAAGGCGCCTGCGACAGCAAAGGAGAGCGACGCGGGCGCTCCATCCGATCTCCCCTTGTGGGGGAGATGTCCGGCAGGACAGAGGGGGTCTCTTTGCCCACATGAAGACGTTACTCCGCCGCAGCCAGCATCAGGTTTTCAAGCGCGATGAACAGTTTACCGTCCTCGTTCCGGATAGGGATGGTGCGCACCTCGCCTTCATCCGCCCCGAGCGCCTTGCCTGTCTCCAGCGAGATCACCCAGTTGTGCAGCGGGCAGGTGACCGAGGTGCCGTGGACGATGCCCTCCGACAGAGGCCCGCCCTTGTGCGGGCAGCGGTTCTCGATCGCATAGACCTCGTGTTCGTCGGTGCGGAACACGGCGATCTTCATCGACGGTGTCTTCACGCAGCGCGCGCCAAGCAGCGGGATGTCGGAAATGTCGCCGATCGGGTGCCAAGTCATATCCATTTCCTCACTCCGCCGCCTGGGAGAACCCGACCGTCGCCATCGGCCGGAACTCGTGTTTGTCCTTGCCGGAGACCCGCTCCGACCAGGGATCGACCTGCGCGAATTTCTGGGAGAAGACGAAGCGCTCGTAATAGGCTTGGCGCTTCTCCGTATCGGTCATGATCTGCCGGCGGATCTCGTCGAGGCCGATGCGCTTTGCCCACTTGTAGATACGCTCGAGATAGCGGCCCTGTTCGCGGTACATCTGGGTGAGCGCGACGATGTATTCGAGCGCTTCATCCTCGGTTTTCACCAGCCCGAGCACTTCGGTGCCCTTGATGTCGAGGCCTGCGGCGCCTGCGAAATGGATCTCGAAGCCTGAATCCACGCAGATGACACCGATGTCCTTGCAGGTCGCTTCCGCACAGTTGCGCGGACACCCGGAGACGGCCAGCTTCAGCTTGGCCGGGGTCCAGGAGCCCCACATGAATTTCTCGATGCGGATACCGAGGCCGGTCGAATCCTGCGTGCCGAAGCGGCACCAATCGGAGCCGACGCAGGTCTTCACGGTGCGCAGGCCCTTGGCATAGGCCTGGCCGGAGATGAAGCCGGCCTTGCCGAGATCGGCCCAGACGGCGGGCAGGTCTTCCTTCTCGATGCCCAGAAGGTCGATGCGCTGGCCGCCGGTGACCTTCACCATCGGGATTTCGAACTTGTCGACCACGTCGGCGATGGCGCGCAATTCCTGCGAATTGGTGACGCCGCCCCACATGCGCGGCACGACCGAATAGGTGCCGTCCTTCTGGATGTTGGCGTGGACGCGTTCGTTGATGTAGCGCGACTGGTAATCGTCGGCATATTCATCCGGCCAGTCGCAGACGAGGTAGTAGTTGAGCGCCGGGCGGCACTTGGCGCAGCCGCAGGAGGTTTTCCATTCGAGTTCCTGCATGACTGCCGGGATGGTCTTCAGGCCCTTCGCCTTGATCAGGCGGCGCACGTCGTCATGGCCGAGCTCGGTGCAGGTGCACATCGGCTGCACGGCCTTCGGGTTGTAGGCGTCGCCGAGCGTCAGGGCCATCAACTGTTCGACGAGGCCGGTGCAGGTGCCGCAGGAGGCGGAAGCCTTGGTGTGGGCACGCACGTCGTCGAGCGATGTCAGGCCCTTGGCCGTGATGGTCGAGGTGATCTTGCCCTTGCAGACGCCGTTGCAGCCGCAGATTTCCGCATCATCCGGCAAGGCTGCAACGGCCGCCATAGGGTCCAGCGGGGACCCTCCCTGGTAGGCCTGGCCGAAGATCAGCGTGTCGCGCATCTCCGAGATATCGGTCGCCTTCTTCTTCAGGTCGTTGAACCAGGCGCCGTCGGAAGTTTCGCCATAAAGAACCGTGCCGATGATCCGGTTGTCCTTCAGAACAAGGCGTTTGTAGATGCCGGCGGTGGCGTCGCGCAGCACGATTTCCTGGCGGTCGTCGCCATCGGCGAAGTCGCCGAGCGAATAGAGATCGATGCCGGTAACTTTCAGTTTGGTCGGCGTGTCGGAATGCACGAAAGCCGGCTTGGTGTCGCCCGCCAGATGGGACGCGGCGACGCGGGCCATCTCGTAGAGCGGTGCGACGAGGCCATAGACCATGCCGCCCACTTCGGCGCATTCGCCGATGGAATAGATGTCGCCGTCCGACGTCTGCATGCCGGCATCGACTACGATGCCGCGGTTGACCGCGAGGCCTGCTTCCTTGGCGAGGCCCGCGCTTGGGCGGATGCCGACGGCCATGACCACCAGGGTCGCGGGAATGATCGTGCCGTTGTCGAGTTCGACACCCTCGACCTTGCCATTGCCGATGATCGCCTTGGTATTGGCCTTGCAGATCACCCTGATGCCGCGTTCTTCGACGGCCTTCTGCAGCAGGTAACCGGCGGCGGGATCGAGCTGGCGCTCCATCAGCGTCGGCATCACGTGCAGCACCGTCACGTCCATGCCGCGCTGGGCGAGGCCGGCGGCGGCTTCGAGGCCGAGCAGGCCGCCGCCGATGACGATCGCCTTCTCGCGCGACTGGGCGGCGAGCAGCATGGCCTGAACGTCGTCAAGGTCGCGATAGGTGATGACGCCCGGCAGATCCTTGCCGGGCACCGGGATGATGAAGGGCACGGAGCCGGTGGCGATCACCAGCTTGTCATAGCTTTCGGTGACGCCATGATCCGAGGTGACGGTTTTGGCGGCACGGTCGATACCAACGATCTTGTGGCCCTTGTAGAGCGTGATGCCGTGGTCGATGTACCAGCCGTCGCCGTGGATGACGATCTGCTCGAAGCTCTTTTCGCCGGAGAGAACCGGCGAGAGCATGATGCGGTCGTAGTTGACGCGCGGTTCGGCGTTGAAGATCGTCACTTCGTAGCGGCCGGGGGCCTGTTCGAAGAGGTGTTCGAGCATGCGCCCCGGGGCCATGCCATTGCCGATGATGACGAGTTTTTCGATGCGTGTTTCTGGCATGGTCGTTACTCCGCGGCTTCGACGAAGCGGTGGCGTTCGTAGAGGAATTTCAGTACCGCCTCCCGGCATTTGAGATACGTGCGGTCTGAGGCGACTCGATGCGGTTGCGCGGCCGGGGTATGGTCACGTCAAGCACCTCGCCGATTTTGGCGGCGGGGCCGTTGGTCATCATCACGATGCGGTCGGAAAGCAGCACGGCCTCGTCGGCATCGTGGGTGATCATCACCATCGTGTTGCCGAGGCGCGAATGGATCTCCATGACCGCGTCCTGCAGATGGGCGCGGGTCAGCGCGTCAAGCGCGCCGAAGGGCTCGTCGAGCAGCAGGATCTTCGGTTCCATGGAGAGCGCCCGGGCAATGCCGACGCGCTGCTTCATGCCGCCGGAGATTTCCGCCGGGCGCTTGTCCTTGGCGTGAGCCATCTGCACGAGGTCCAGGTTTTCCATGACCCAGTCATGCCGCTGCGCCTTGGTCTTGGTGCGGCTGAAGACCTTGGAGACGGCGAGGTTGACGTTTTCGTAGACCGTCAGCCAGGGCAGCAGCGAATGGTTCTGGAAGACGACGGCGCGTTCCGGCCCCGGTGCGTTGACCTCACGGTTTTCGAGCAGCACAGCGCCCGCCGAGACGGGTGTCAGCCCGGCAATGAGGTTGAGCAGCGTGGACTTGCCGCAGCCGGAATGGCCGATGATCGAGACGAACTCGCCTTTTCCGATCGTCAGGTTGATGTCCTTCAGAACCTCGGCGCGATTGCCGCCGCGGTCGAAATGTTTGTCGATATGATCGAGTTTCAGGTAGGCGTTCATGGTCCGCTCCTCAGTTTGCCGAAGCGCCGCGGGTGATGATCTTGCCGAGCGCGGAAACCAGCTTGTCGAGGGCGAAGCCGACAATGCCGATATAGGCGAGCGCGACGATGATGTCGGGCAGGCGCGACGAGTTCCACGCATCCCAGATGAAGAAGCCGATGCCGACGCCGCCGGTGAGCATTTCGGCCGCGACGATGGCCAGCCACGAGAGGCCGATGCCGATCCGCAGGCCCGTGAAGATGTACGGGGCGGCGGACGGCAGCATGATCTTGAAGAAGAATTCGATCTGGTTCAGCCGCAGCACCTGCGCGACGTTGCGGTAGTCCTGCGGGATGTTGCGCACCCCGACGGCGGTGTTGATGATGACGGGCCAGATCGACGTGATGAAGATCACGAAGATCGCGGAGGGGCTCGAATCCTGGAAGGCTGCGAGCGACAGCGGCAGCCAGGCGAGTGGCGGCACGGTGCGCAGCACCTGGAAGATCGGGTCGAGACCGCGCATCGCCCAGATCGATTGTCCGATGATCGCACCGACGATGACGCCGGTCACGGCGGCGAGGCCAAACCCGTAGGCGACGCGCTGCAGCGAGACCAGTACCCGCCAGCCGAGCCCGATATCCTGCGAACCGTAGACAAAGAACGGATAGGCGATCAGGTCATAGGCCTCGGTCCAGACCACATGCGGCGAGGGGAGCGAGGCATCCGGCGCCGAACAGAGGACCTGCCAGACCAGCAGGATCAGCGCCAGCACGACGACCGGCGGCACGACGTTGCGCAATGTCGTCATGCCGATCTGCCTGAAATCGATCCTCGATACCGGTTTGCCGGAAAAGGGGACGATATTGGCTGCCGGCTTTGCGGTAGCGACTGCGGGGACATTTTCTTTTTTGCCAGGGCGGACATCGGCGCGCTCCTTAGAAAGGGAAAAGGCCGGCGCGTGCGTCCACGCGCCGGAGGTGGGGAAATCAGGACGCCGCCTTGATGGAAAGGCTGTCGAGATAGGCCGAGGGGTTTTCCGGATCGAAGACCTTGCCGTCGAAGAAGGTTTCCTTGCCGCGCGAAGAGGAGGCCGGGATGTCGGCTGCGGCGACGCCGAGATCCTTGGCGGCGTCGCGCCAGATGTCCTCGCGGTTCACCTGGTTGACCAGCGCCTTGATGTCGGTATTGGCTGGAAGGTTACCCCAGCGGATGTTCTCGGCCATAAACCAGGTGTCGTGGCTCTTGAACGGGTAGGAGGCGCCGTCCTTCCAGAATTTCATGTAGAGGTCGGTGCCATGGGCCATGCGGCCGTTGCCGTAGTTGATGTCGCCCTTCAGGCGGCCGAGCACGTCTTTCGGCGGCACGTTGAACCACTGGCGGCGCCCGAGGATCTCGGCCATCTCCGCCTTGTTGTCCATGCTCTCGCACCACTGCTGCGCTTCCATGACGGCCATCAGCAGAGCCTTTGCGGCATTCGGGTTCTTCTCGATCCAGTCGGCGCGCAGGCCGAGCGCCTTTTCCGGATGGCCCTTCCAGAGCTCGCCGGTGGTGGCCGCGGTGAAGCCGATGCCCTGGTTGACGAGCTGTTCGTTCCAGGGTTCGCCGACGCAGAAGACGTCCATGTTGCCGACCTTCATGTTCGCCACCATCTGCGGCGGCGGCACGACGATGGTCGAGACGTCCTTGTTCGGGTCGATGCCGCCGGCGGCGAGCCAGTAGCGGATCCAGAGGTCATGCGTGCCGCCCGGGAAGGTCATGGCCGCCTTGATCTCCTTGCCCTCGGCTTTCTTCTTCTCGAAGATCGCCTTCAGCTTGGAAGCGTCGAGCTGCACGCCGGTCTCGCCGTATTCCTTGGCGACCGAGATGCCCTGGCTGTCGAGGTTGAGGCGGGCGAGGATCGCCATCGGCACGGGCTTGTTGTTCTGGGTCACCTTGCCGGTATGCATCAGGTAGGGAAGCGGAGAGAGGATATGGGCGCCATCGATGCCGTTCGCGGCACCGCCAAGTACGAGGTTGTCGCGGGTCGCACCCCAGGAAGCCTGCTTGGCGACATCGACCTCAGGCAGGCCGTGCTTGTCGAAGAAGCCTTTTTCCTTGGCGACGACGAGCGGAGCGGCGTCGGTGAGCGCGATGTAGCCGAGCTTGATGCCCTTGACCTCCGGGCCGGCCGCGGCTGCGAAGGCGCCGGACGGGAATGCGGTCTTGACGGCGCCGACGAGGGCGGCGGTGGCGGTGGTCTTGATCAGGCTGCGGCGGGTGATGCCGCTCGTCAGAATCTTGGTCATGCGCAGGTTCCCTCTGCTGGTTCTTTAGGAATTCGGGCACAAAAAAACGCCGCTTGGAGATTGCGCCCGCGGAACTGGGAGGAGTTCCGGGCAGCAAAAACCTTGCGACGTCGATGTCTTTGGAAGCGCTTATCGCGCGCTCATCTGCTCCAATCGTCGTTGATTGGAACGATTTTAAATAAGCAAGCGGCGTGCCAGTTTTGGCGCCTCCCGCTAATAGACTGAAAATGAAAGGGATTTTTGCTGTGAAACTTTTGGCTTAAATTGTCGGCAGCGTGTGCTGCTGCAATATTTTTGTGCGATTGCTAGATTGAAGGCGCGCAATTGCTGTGCAGCACCTGCCGGCTTCTAGATCTCATGGCGATCGGGAGGGCCTGCGAGCGAGCTGCGGACAGGAAAATTCTCGACATAAG
Source organism: Neorhizobium sp. EC2-8 (assembly GCA_045291535.1). Lineage (GTDB taxonomy): Bacteria > Pseudomonadota > Alphaproteobacteria > Rhizobiales > Rhizobiaceae > Neorhizobium. Next base: position 4,028,479 of record CP147996.1, read on the forward strand.
CGACGATGTTCGACGGGTCGAAAACATGATCGTCCATGAAGCGGTCGGCTTCGCGGTCCCCCTCAATGCCGACATCGGGTTCGGTTGGTCCGCTACCAAGGGCTGTCCGGTAAAGGTCGGGGCGATAGGCCGTAGCCGCGGCGGCCAAGCCTTCTTTGCTGAACTCGACCTGACCCCAGCGGATCATCTGGCTGTAGAGCCATAACGCGTGGTTCGGACGCGGATAATTGGCAAAATGGCGATGGAAGGTGAAATAATCGGCGATGACGCGGCGGTTGCCCTTGGCGTCGAGGCTGAATTCACCTGACAGCACGTGACGGATGATGTTGACCGGCGCGCCGATGAAGCGCGGGTTGGCCAGGACCTCGGCCAGCGCATCGTGGTTCTCCGCCCTGTCGCACCAGCGGGCTGCGGCATCGAGCGCGACGATGAGGCGGGAAACGGTTTCCGGATGGCTTTCGGCCCATTCCGGCCGCATGGCCAGCACCTTTTCCGGTGCCGATGGCCAGATGTCCTGCTTGGCGGCGACGATGCGCCCCACGCCGCGCTCGGAGGCGACCATGTTCCATGGCGCGCCGACGCAGAAACCGTCAATGGCGCCTGCTGCCAGTGCGTCCGATGTCAGCGGCGGCGGCACGACGACCAGTTTCACGTCGCGGTCCGGATCGATGCCGCCGGCGGCGAGCCAGTAGCGGAATTCGTAATTGTGCGAAGAGAACGGATAGGTCATGCCGAGCGTCGGCAGGGTCTCGGCGCTGGCTTTCATGTTGCGGATCACGGCCGCCAGGGCCCGCGCATTTTCCAGCGCGCCCGCGGTTTCGGAAAGCCCGGCCGTCTCGCGCATCCGGTCGAAGAGGCGGGTCGAGAGCGTGATCGCATTGCCGCCGCGGCCGAGCGAAAACGGCGTGATGGTCGGCGAGGGGTTGGAGCCGAGCCCGAGCATCGAGGCGACCGGCATCGGCGACAGCATGTGGGCGATGTCGAACTGGCGGAAGGCCAGACGGTCGCGGACGTTGGCCCAGGAAACGTCCTTGACCAGATCGAGTGTCAGTCCTTCCTTCGCGGCAAAGCCGAATTCGGCGGCGGCGATCAGCACGGAGGCATCGACGAGCGGAATGAAGCCGGCGCGCAGAACTCTAGGCCCTTCGCCGCTGGCGCGGGCAGGGGCGCCGAGATTGCTTCCGGATCGGTCGGTCTTGGTCATCATGTTCACTCCGGCTCTCTCCCGGATATTTCGGTATTCGAGATCATCACATCAGCAGACCCGCGGCGGTCACCACGCTCTGGGCGATATCCGATATCTTCTTCTTTTCGTTCATGGCGGTCTGGCGCAGCAGCGCGAAGGCGTCTTCTTCAGACAGGCCGCGCATCTTCATCAGGATGCCCTTGGCACGCTCGATCACCTTGCGTTCCTCGAGCGCCGACTTCGCTTCGGCCAGTTCCCGCTGGAGCCTGCTGAAGGCGTTGAAGCGGCTGACCGCCATGTCGAGAATCGCCTTGACGCGCTCTTTCTTCAGCCCATCGACCACATAGGCCGAGACGCCCGCGTCCATTGCCGCCTCGATCAGGGCCGTATCGGACCGGTCGACGAACATGGCGATCGGCCGGCTGACGGTGCGGGTCAGCTGGAACAGATGCTCCATCATGTCGCGGTTGGGGTTTTCGATATCGATGACGATGACGTCCGGCTTCGACGTCTCGATGATCCGGGCAACGCCGTGGACCTCGTGGATGACCGTCACATTGCTATGCCCAGCCTCCCGCAGCCCTTCCTCGATGATGGAAGCGCGGATGGCATTTTCATCGATAACCAGAATGGTGAGATCGGGTGCCGGCATCCTTATAGGAATGACGCAGTGCAGCAATCTTGGCAAGCGCTACTCAGCGCAAATCAAATCGTGCCGACATCCGTCGCCTGGAAAGAACCGGTTAACCTTTATTTTCTACTTCCTGTGTGAATGTGCCGTTCCCGTATCTCGTCTGGTTGTCATGCAGTTCTCACGCAATAATCACCCTCAGAGTTCTGACCTTCCCAACGCCGAAGACGACACCGTCGATGCGGCGCAGGAGGCTCGTCGCTCGCAGAGCCTTGCCGATTTCAATCAGCCCGTTCTGGAGCAGGCGCCCTGGCAGGCGGCTTTCCGGCTGGCCCCGAACGTGCGGTTCACCCGCACGCCCGAAAGCGTGCTCGCCCGCAAGGCCAGTCCCGGACAGGCCCCCGAGGAGCCGGTTCAGGCGCCCGTAGCCCAAGAGATCGAAGTGATTCCGTCCGAAGTTTTCCTGACTGCCGCTACCCATGATTCGCCGGCAACCTATGCGCTGCCCACCGCGCCGCTGGAACAGATCGCGGGCCTGCAGCAGCTTGCCGCGACCATGCGTTACCATGTGCCGGAATCTCATTCCGTCATCGTTACGCAGCCGGAGCCGGTTCAGGGGCCGCGCCCGTCGTTGTGCCGCGCCAGGACATCGCCATCTCCGATTTCGCCTTCTGGGATGCCATGCCGTTCGAGCTCGAAGGGCCAATGGTCGTCGAGGCCGAAGCCCAGCCGGTCGAGCCGGAAGCCCTGCCGGTCGTCGTGGCCCAACCCGGCGCACCGGTCACGGATCTCTATCGCGAAGTGCCGCGCAGAACCGTAGCGAGACCGGTGGTCATTGCGCCGTCTCCGAGACCGGAGCCCGCCAAGGCGCCCGAGCCTGTCGCGTCCGTCCGGGTCGCTCCGCAGCGTGTGGCGAAAACCAAGGCACCAGTCGTTATCGAACCCGTGCCTGCGCCTGTCGTGCAGGTAGCGGTACCCGCGCCCGTCGTGGCCAACGAGCCTGTCACCCTCCAACCCGTTCTCGTCCAGCCCGAGATCGCGCGTCCTCGGACCGTCCGGCCGGCGGAAGCGGAATACGAATTCCCGCCGATCTCGCTCCTGCAGGAGCCGCAAGGCGAGCGTGGCCAGGCAATGCAGCCGGATGCGCTGCAGCAGAGCGCCGGCCTGCTCGAAAGCATTCTCGAGGATTTCGGCATCCGCGGCGAGATCATCGACGTCCGGCCGGGTCCAGTCGTGACGCTCTACGAATTCGAGCCGGCGCCGGGCGTCAAATCCTCGCGCGTCATCGGCCTCGCGGACGATATCGCGCGTTCGATGTCGGCGCTGTCGGCCCGCGTCGCCGTGGTGCCCGGCCGCAACGTCATCGGCATCGAACTGCCGAACGCGACCCGCGAAACCGTCTATTTCCGCGAGTGATCGAATGCGAGGACTACTGGGAGACCAAGCACCGGCTGGCGCTCTGCCTCGGCAAGACGATTGGCGGCGAACCGGTTATCGCCGAACTCGCCAAGATGCCGCATCTGCTCGTCGCCGGCACCACCGGTTCGGGCAAGTCGGTCGCCATCAACACCATGATCCTCTCGCTTCTCTACCGGCTGCGGCCGGAGGAGTGCCGGTTGATCATGATCGATCCGAAGATGCTCGAACTCTCCGTCTATGACGGCATTCCGCACCTGCTGACCCCGTCGTGACGGATCCCAAGAAGGCCGTCCTGGCCCTGAAATGGGCGGTTCGCGAGATGGAGGACCGCTACAAGAAGATGTCGCGCCTCGGTGTGCGCAATATCGACGGCTACAATCAGCGCGCCGCGGGTGCCCGCGAAAAAGGCGAGGTGATCACCGTCAGCGTCCAGGCGGGCTTCGACCGGCAGACCGGCGAAATCCTCTACGAAGAGCAGGAGATGGACCTCTCGCCGATGCCCTATATCGTCGTCATCGTCGACGAAATGGCCGACCTGATGATGGTCGCCGGCAAGGATATCGAAGGCGCGATCCAGCGGCTGGCGCAGATGGCGCGCGCCGCCGGCATCCATCTGATCATGGCGACCCAGCGTCCTTCGGTGGATGTCATCACCGGTACGATCAAGGCGAATTTCCCGACCCGGATTTCGTTCCAGGTCACCTCGAAGATCGACAGCCGCACCATTCTCGGCGAGCAGGGTGCCGAACATCTGCTTGGCCAGGGCGACATGCTGCATATGGCCGGCGGCGGACGGATTTCCCGTGTCCACGGACCGTTCGTCTCGGATGCCGAGGTGGAACTGGTGGTCCGCCACCTGAAGACCCAAGGCCGGCCCGACTATCTCGGCACGGTCACCGAGGACGAAGACGACGAGGAAGACGAGGACGTATCGAGCCAGGAAGCCGTGTTCGACAAGAGCGCGATGGGCGGAGACGACAGCGACGAGCTTTACGACAAGGCCGTCAAGGTCGTCATGAAGGACCGCAAGTGCTCGACCTCCTATATCCAGCGCCGCCTTTCGGTCGGTTACAACCGCGCCGCATCGCTGGTCGAACGCATGGAACAGGAAGGCCTGGTCGGCCCGGCCAACCATGTCGGCAAACGCGAGATCATTGCTGGTGGCCGCTCGGCGGGCACGTCGGATGGGTTTGAGGACTGAGGCAGGATTTCAGGTTCATACGCGACGGATCGGGCGGGCATCACACGGCACGCCCGCAAAAATCCCGCTGCGATTTTCCCCACCCCTGAAACCCGTGCCTACAATTGCCCCGCCTCCGTCGCCGGAGTGTTTTGCGAGACGTTCGCGGGCAGGCGGGGGCCGGCGCCCTGGTTGGACCTGTAACGTGCAGGAAAGATCAGGGAGGTGAAAGCCATGGAGGGTGCGCTGAAAGGCAAGCCTTCCTATCAAGCCTCCCCTGGCCACCGGGCCGGGTTCGGTTGAGCCGTGCAAGTGGCAAGGTTTCCCGAAAGGAAGCCGCGAACGAAGCCACGCAGCGAGGCGAGGTGATCACCTGTAGGGGCCGGAAGCCCCGAAAAACGCCGAAGGCCACGCGAATGCGGAGCCACCTAACTAAACTTATCGAGGTTCCGCATTCGTGTGGGCTCTCCGATCTTTGAAAACCACGGCAGGAGACTGCGCGGGCTCCAGAGTGTTGGCCGAAGGTCGGTTGATGGCCCCCTGGCTTTATCGGGCTTGCAACCGGCATTACCGGCTGCGGATATAGTCGCTGAGCCGGCTGGCGGCGTCCTCGACCTGCAGCGGATCACGCAGGAAACAGGCGCGCATGAAGCCCTGGCCGCCCTGGCCAAAGGCCGTTCCCGGTGCAAGGCCGACGCCGGTCTTGTCGGCAATCCTGAACGCTTCCTCGCGGCTGTCGGTGACACCATCGATTTTCAGGAAGGCGTAGAGCGCGCCGGCGGGCTTCAGTGTTTCCACCCGGTTGGTGGCGATCAGCGCGTCGCAGAGGATATCTCGGGAGGTTCGCGCCCGTTCGATATTGGTGCGGACGAAATCGTCGCCCTGTTCGAGGGCAGCAATCGCGCCCTTCTGCATGAACTGGGCGACGCCGGAGGTCGAATACTGGATGAGGTTGGTCAGCGTCTGGCCAATTTCCGCCGGTGCCACCATCCAGCCGACCCGCCAGCCGGTCATGCACCAGTTCTTCGAGAAGGAATTGGCGAAGATGATCCGGTCTTCCGGCTCCATGATGTCCATGAAAGACGGTGCGCGGGCGCCCTCGAAATAATAGAGGCCGTAGATTTCGTCGGCGATGATCCACAGGCCATGCTTGCGGGCGAGATCGAGGATCGCCTTCAGGTCGTCATGGGTGGCGGTCCAGCCGGTCGGGTTGGACGGCGAGTTGATGAACAGCGCGCTGGTCTTCGGGGTAATCGCCGCCTTCAGCCGGTCGATATCGAGCACCCAGCGGCCATCGGCAAAACCGAGCTCCACGGTGACGGGCTTCGCTTCCGAAACGCCGATGGCGTTGACGACATTCGGCCAGGCGGGCGAGAGGTAGACGATCTCGTTGCCGGCGGAGGCGACGGTCTGGATGGCGAGGACGATCGACTGCATGCCGGAGCCGGTGACGTAGATATTGTCGACCGACAGGTCCTTCGCATAGTGCCGCTGGTAATAGCGGACGATTGCTTCGCGGAGCGCCGGAATGCCTTGCGTCCATGTGTAGAAAGTCTCGCCGGCGAGCAGGGCTTCGCTGGCGGCGCGGGTGATGAAATCGGGCGTCGGAAGATCGCCTTCGCCGATCCAGAGCGGCATCAGGTTTTCGCGGCCTCGGGCATAGGTGACGATCTCGCCAATGCCACTGCGGGCGCTGCCGCGGCGCGGGCGCTGATGTCCGGTCTGATGATTGTCATGGATTGCCCTGTCGGTCCTGGCTGGTTTGTCGCAAAACTGACTTGGCCCAACCGCGCCTGCGGGTCAATATTTCCCGTGGCGGATTTTGTTCTTTACTGGCTGGTGGTGCTCGCGAAGCGGCCGAACTCGCCGCGCGAGAAACAGAGCGGATCGCCTTCGCGGTGGGCTGCGCGCAGCACGCGGCCGAGGATCAGCGTGTGGTCGCCGGCATCGTGCATCGAGGAGAGCTCGCATTCGAACCGGGCCAGCGTGCCGGGTATGACCGGCACGCCTTCATGGTTGTGGTTCCAGCGGAGTTCCTCGAACCCGAGGCCGCCGCGCGTGAAGCGGGCGCTCAGCAAATCCTGGTCGGCGCTGAGCACATGGATGGCGAAATGGCCGGCCGACGTGAATGCCGCGTGGCGCGAGGAGCTCTTGGCAGGCGACCAGAGAACCAGCGGCGGATCGAGCGACACCGAGGTGAAGCTGTTGACCGTCATGCCGATCGGGCCATCCGGGGTCGTTGCCGTCACCACAGTCACGCCGGTCGTGAAGGCCCCGAGCGCGTTGCGATAATGCCGCGCGGTCGATGCGTCCGGAATGAAGATCTGTTCGCTGAGCGTGCTTGCGGTGTCGGCAGTGATCGTCATGGCACCTGCTTTCCGGTTGCGGCTGTGTAGAGTTCGAACCACGTCTGGCGATCGATCGTCACCTTCGCGGCGTCGGCGCTCGTCGCGATGCGCGCGATATTGTTGGTCCCGATGATCGGAAGAATGTTTGCGGGGTGATGCAGCAGCCAGGCGAGCGCCACAGCCGACGCGTCGGCGTCTTGTTCTGCCGCTACCCGTTCCAGCACAGCCATCAAAGGCTGGTGTTCGGGTTTGAAAATGCCGCCGCGGGCGAGCGGTGACCAGGCCATCGGCGCGATGTTGCGCTCCTGCAGGTAGGCGAGGTCGCCATTGGTGAATGCCTCAGCAGCGAGGAGGCTGATCTCGATCTGGTTGGTGACGAGTTCGGCCTCCATGGAGGATTGCAGCAGGGAGAAATCCCAGGGACGGAAATTGGAAACGCCGACGGCACGCACCTTGCCGGATACGACCAGCGCGTCGAGCGCCGGGCCTGTCTCGTCCGGATCCATGAACGGGTCGGGCCGGTGGATCAGCAGCAGGTCGATATAGTCCGTCGCCATGTCGCGCAGCGAGGCCTCGACCGACGCGTTGATATGGGCGGCGCTGGTATCGTAGTGCTTGCCGCGGACGCCGGAATGGCGGCCGGCCGGCGCGACGATGCCGCATTTGGTGACGATCTCGATTTTGTCACGCAGGGAGGGGAAGGCCTTCAGCGCGTTGCCGAAAATCGCTTCCGCCGTGTAGCCGCCATAGACGTCGGCTTGATCCATGGTGGTGATGCCCTGCGCCAGGCAGGCCTCGATCTTCGCCTGGACATGTTTCGGCGAGGTGTCGGCATCGTCGCCGATCCGCCACATGCCATAAACGAGGCGGCTGAGCTGGAGGTCGGGTGAAAGTTGAATGCGGTCCAGGTGGTGAGGGGTCATCAGTGTCGTCTCCCGTTGCCGAGCGGCGTTGCAGGTGTCTCGGCCGGCACGCGACCATAGGCATGCGGCAGCGAGCAGGTCTTAAGCTCGGGCAGGACCTTCTGACCGAAATGTTCCGCCTCGTCGAGATGCGGATAGCCCGAAAAGATGAAGGCTCGAATGCCCATCTTCCTGTAGGCCTCGATTTCCGAGAGCACCTGGTCGGCGGAACCGACCAGCGCCGCCCCACAGCCCGACCGAGCCCGACCGATGCCGGTCCAGAGATGCCGTTCGACGTAACCGAACTTGTCGGCGAGGCTCGCGGGCCTTGGCCTGATGAGAGACGCCGAGCGAATTGCTGTCATGGGCACGGGCGCGGATCAGCTGGCCGTATTCGTCGTCGAGTTTCGAGACGAGGTGTTCCGCATATTCGCGAGCCTCGTTCTCGGTATCGCGGACGATCATGTGGACGCGCAGGCCGTAGTCGAGCGTTCGGCCATGGGCTGCGGCGCGGGCGTGGACAGCCTTCATGCGTTCGGCCAGCTGGTCCCTGGTTTCCGGCCACATCAGGTAGACATCGCACTGGGCGCCGCAGAGCTCCAGCGCATCCGGCGAATAACCGCCGAAATAGAGGAGCGGGCCGCCATTCTGCTGGTAGGGGCGAGCGGGCTCGGTGGTGACGCCCTTGAAATTGTAGACCTCACCCTCGTGATCGATCGTGTCGCGCGTCCAGGCCTGGCGGAGGATCTGCACCACCTCGTGGCTGCGGCGATAACGGAAGGCGCTGTCGGCGACTTCGCCGGGAAAATCGGAACTGATGACGTTGAGCGTCAGCCGGCCCTTCAGCATGTGGTCGAGCGTGGCGACGGTGCGGGCAAGCATGATCGGCTGCATCTCGCCGCAGCGGATCGCGGCCAGCAGATTGATCCTGTCGGTGATTTGCGAGGCGGCGGCGACGAAGCTCAGCGTGTCCTGACCGACCTGGTAGGACGAAGGGCAGAGGATGTTGCGGAAGCCGAGCGTCTCGGCGCGCCTGACGATCTCGGAGCAATGTTCCCAACTCGATTTCAGCCCGTCGTCGGGGACGCCGAGATGGGCGTAGTCGTCCGAACACAGGGCGGCGAACCAGGATACTTCGGCCGCATCGAGATCCGGCGACGTTATGGGCACGATGGTCATCAAAATCCTCCTCCACCTTCGACTTGCATATCACTCGCTTTCGTGTAAATCAATGGTGTATCAATTTTCAATGCATGTGTTCCCAGGGAGGGGAAGTGCTGATGGAGAGCCATCCGGGCAGCCTGCCGATCTATCTGCAAATCGCCGAACTTCTGGTGCGCGACATCGCCGCCGGCCGGCTTGGCGATGGCGAGAAGCTGGCCCCGAGCGCGACATGGCGGTGCAGCTCGGCATCGCCGTCGGCACTTTGCGCAAGGCATTGGCGGAATTGCAGAACCGCGGGCTCCTGGAGCGGGTGCAGGGGTCCGGCAATTACGTCCGGGCAATCAGCGATCCAAAGAGCGTCTACGCGATGTTTCGGCTGGAACTGATCCAGGGCGGCGGGCTGCCGACGGCGGAACTGCTCGACGTGATGCGGCTGGACAAGCCCAAGGACCTGCCGAAATTCGGGTTTTCGCCGGAGGGGCATCGCATACGCCGCATCCGTCGCCTGTCGGGCAAGGTCGCGGCGCTCGAGGAGATCTGGCTGGACGGCTCCTACGTGGCGGCGATCACGCCGGAAGAGCTGTCGGAATCCCTTTATCTCTATTACCGCACTCGGCTCGGCCTCTGGATCGCCCGGGCGGAAGACAAGATCGGTCTCGATACAGTGCCCGATTGGGCGCCATCGGCCTTTGGCCAGAAGCCGGGCTCGCCGATCCCGCATGTGCTGCGGACCAGCCAGGCGCAGGATGGCGCGGTGGCCGAGGTTTCCCGCACATGGTTCGACCATTCCGTGGCGCGCTACGTATCGCGGCTGCGGTAGACAACAATCGAGTACCGACAAAATGAAATTCGAGACGACACAGGACGGTTTTTCCATTTCGCTGAACGGCCGCAGCATCCTGAAACACAGCGCGGCCTCGCCATGCCTCTTCGTGGGCAACGGGCAGGAGCGGATGGACATGTACCGCGGCAATTTCGATATCGAGGACTATATCGTCGAGCGTAACGCGCTGCGCCATGCCGATATCGATGGCGATGTGATCAGCCTCTCGGAGGCAGAGGGCCGGGCACCGCGGCTGGAGCTGACGATCTGCGAAACCGCCGTGCATTTCCGGTCGCTGGACGAGACGATCAACCGCTTCTGGATCCGCATCCATGCCGACAATGACGAGCATGTCTGGGGCGGCGGCGAGCAGATGTCCTATTTCGACATGCGCGGACGTCGCTTTCCGCTGTGGACCTCGGAGCCCGGCGTCGGCCGCGACAAGACCAGCGAAATCACCTTCAAGTCGGACCTCAAGGACAAGGCGGGCGGCGACTATTACAACACCAACTATCCGCAACCGACCTATATCTCGTCGTCGCGTTACGCGCTGCATGTGGAAACGACGGCCTATTCCGTCTTCGATTTCCGCGGCAAGACCTTTCACGAGATCGAGGCCTGGGCGGTGCCGGAGCGGATCGAACTGTTCGCCGCGCCGAATTTCGTCGAGCTTGTCGAGGCGCTGTCGCTGCGGTTCGGTCGGCAGCCGGAGCTGCCGGACTGGGTCTATAACGGTGCGATCATCGGCCTCAAGGACGGCGCCAATTCCTTCGAGCGGCTGGAGAAGATGCGCGCTGCGGGCGTGCAGGTCTCGGGTCTCTGGTGCGAGGACTGGGTCGGCCTTCGCCAGACCTCGTTCGGGTCGCGGCTGTTCTGGGACTGGCAGGCGAACGACCAGCGTTATCCTGGCCTTCGCCAACGCATCGCCGAGCTGAACGGCGAGGGCATTCGTTTCCTTGGTTACGTCAATCCCTATCTCTGCGTCGACGGGTCGCTTTTCCCAGAGGCGGAAGCCGCGGGCTACTTCGCCAAGGATCAGCTTGGTCGCACGGCGATCGTCGATTTCGGCGAATTCGATTGCGGCGTCGTCGATTTCACCAATCCGGAGGCCGCCGATTGGTTTGCCGAGGAAGTCATCGGCCGCCGGATGCTGGATTTCGGGTTGACCGGCTGGATGGCTGATTTCGGCGAATATCTGCCGATCGACGTGCAGCTTGCCAACGGCATTGATGCCAAGCTGATGCACAATGCCTGGCCGACGCTCTGGGCGGAGGTCAACGCAAAAGCGATCGCCAGCCGCGGCAGGACGGGCGAGGCGTTGTTCTTCATGCGGGCCGGTTTTACCGGTGTGCAGAAACATTGTCCGCTGCTCTGGGGCGGCGACCAGTCGGTGGATTTTTCACGCCATGACGGGCTGGTCACCGTGATGTGTGCCGCGCTTTCATCCGGCCTGCTCGGCAATGCCTACCATCACTCGGATATCGGCGGCTACACCAGCCTGTTCGGCAATGTCCGGACGCCGGAACTCTTGATGCGATGGGCGGAGATGGCGGCCTTCACGCCGGTCATGCGCAGCCACGAGGGCAACCGGCCACGCGACAATATCCAGATCGACCAGGATCCCGAGGTGCTGGCGCATTTTGCCCGGATGACGCGGATCTACGTGCATTTGGCGCCGTATCTGAAGACGCTATCGGCGGAGGCCGCCGCTCGGGGGCTGCCGGTGCAACGGCCGCTTTTCCTGCATCACGAGGATGATCCGAAGACCTATGCGGTTCAGGATGCCTATCTTTATGGATCGGAACTGCTGGTGGCGCCGGTCTGGCATGCGGCGCAGGAGGTGCGCAGCATCTATCTGCCGTCGGGGACGGACTGGGTGCATGTGTGGAGCGGCGTCGAATATGCAGGCGGAGAAGAGGTGACGGTGCCGTCGCCGATCGGTTGTCCGCCCGTGTTTTATCGCAAAGGCGCGTCGTTTGCGGAGATGTTTGCGGCGTTGAAAGTTGTCTGAGGCGGTGCGTCATCCACCCTTCTTCCCCTTGCGGGGAAGATGTCAGCGGAGCTGACAGATGGGGTGGTGCCACATTCTCTAACGTTGAATTTGCCGAACCACCCCCTCTGTCGCCTCTGGCGACATCTCCCCGCAAGGGGGAGAAGGGCGTTGGGCCTCACCGCGCCGCCCAGTTGGCACCACGCCGGAAGATCGTCTTCATCTGCGGCACGTCGAATTCCTTCGCCTGATGGCCGAGGGAGGAATAGAAGACGCGGCCCTTTCCGTATTTCCGCTTCCAGACGACCGGCATGACCACGCCGTTGATCCAGTAGGCATGGTCGCCGGTGAATGTGGTGGTGGCGAGCACCTCGTTCGACGGATCGACATGCATGTAATATTGCTCGGACGTGTAGGGAAATCGGCGATCCCCTCCATCAGCGGATCGTCGGGGCGGGTCACATTCACCGTGTAGTCGATGATATTGCCGGGATGGGCCACCCACTGACCGCCGATGATGAACTGGTAATCGACCGATTCACGGAACGCATCTCCGGCGCCGCCGTGATAACCGGCGATGCCGACACCGTTCTCGACCGCTGCGGCGAGGTTCTTCACCTCCTCCTTCTCGATCTTCGACATGGTCATGATCGGCACGATGAGGCTGAGATCATGGATGGACGGATCGGCGAAAGCCTCGGTCGAGTGTTCGAGATAGACCTTGAAACCGTCCTCTTCGAGCATGTTCTTGATGATTTCGGCGCATTCCTGCGGTTCGTGGCCGCTCCAGCCGCCCCATACGATGAGTGCTTCACGCATTTTATTCGTCCTCCAGAATTATTTCGCCAGTTGGCCGTCAACGAGCGATTCCGACAGCGGAGCGGGGCGCTCCGTGGCCGTGGTGATCTTGATCGTGCGCCCTTCGGCGGACGCCGTATGGAAAGCTTCCATGACCTCCAGCACATGCAACGCCAGATCGCCGTTCGCCCGGTGCGGACGGTTGGAGCGGATCGCGTGGGCGAGGTCCGCGACGCCGATCGAGCGGTAGTTGCCGTCCGCGTAGGGCAGGGTGGCGGGCTGGTCCTCGAACTGGCCGCCCTTCTTCAGATAACCGACGGGGCCTTCGAAACGGTTCGGGTCCGGCACGATCAGCGTTCCTTCGGTGCCATAGACTTCGAGCGGCACATGCTTGTGGCCGGCGACGTCGAAGCTCATGCCGATCTGCACGACCGCGCCGTTGGCAAAGGCCATGACACCCGCCACATGGGTCGGCACATGCACAGGAATGCGTTCGCCATTGCGCGGTTCGCTGGTGATGATGCGCTCCGTGCGGGGCGTGATCGCGAAACCCGCGACCTGCGAGACGGGACCCAGCAGGTTGACCAGATCGGTGATGTAATAGGGACCCATGTCGAGCATCGGGCCGCCGCCCACCTCGTAATAGAAGGCCGGGTTCGGATGCCAGCGCTCGTGGCCGGGGCACATGAAGGTGGCGGTGCCGCCGACGGGCTGGCCGATGACGCCCCGGTCGATCAGTTCGCGGGCCGTCTGGTGGCCGCCGCCGAGGAACGTATCGGGGGCGGCGCCGATGCGCAGACCCTTGGCCTTGGCGGCGTCGGCCAATTTTTCCCTTCCGAAAAATTAATCCCGAGAGGTTTTTCCGAATAGGTGTGCTTGCCGGCGTCGAGCGCCTGCAGGGCAACAGTGACATGCGCCTTTGGGATCGTCAGGTTGACGATGATCTCGACCTTCGGGTCGGCGAGCAGTTCGTCGATGGTGCGGGCCTGGAGATTGAATTCGGAGGCCTTCGCCTCGGCCAGGTCGCGGTTGAGATCGGCCAGTCCACGAATATCCAGGATCGGAAAGGCTGTGGTCATCGCCTTCAGATAGGCGCCTGAAATATTGCCGCATCCGATGATGCCGATACCGACTTTGTCCATTATTCCCTCCCGATGAATGCTGATGAATTCCGGTAGCTTGGCGCGTCAGAGCGCCGGCCCGGTAGTGCTCCAGGGCGATTCGTAAAGTTCGTAAAGTGCGACGGCGGCCGCTCCCTGCGCCCAGAAATCGTCGGTCGAATCGTCGAAGACGAGTTCGCTGACGCCTTTCAGCGACGGCGGAATCGCAAGCGCATAGGCATCGCGCAGGCTGTTCAGGAACGGTTCGCCGAGCGCCAGCGACGAGCCGACCAGGATGACGCGCGGTGGCGCAAACAGCGTGACGATGTTGGCGATCGTGAGCCCGACAGCCTCGCCGGCGCGGACGGCGGCGCCGATCAGCCGGTCGTCGTCGGCCTGGATCAGCGCCTGGACATGGGTCATGCCGCGGCCGAGCCTTACTGCTTCGGCAAAACGCCCGTCCGCCTGCTGCTCGCCGAGGATGGCGCTTTCGCCGGCCTGGCTCGAAAGCCGCACCATGCCCTGCGGGCCGGTGCCGAGCACGAGGTCGCCGAGGTTGTGGCTGAGGCCGCCTGCGCCGCGGAAGAGCCGGTTGCCGTGCAATACGCCGAGGCCGAGGGTCTGTTCCAGCGAGACCAGCACCATGTCCTGCAGGTCGCGGGCCTTGCCGAACCAGTGATGGCCGAGAGTGATGGCGTGGGCATCGCTCTCGACGATGGTCGGGGTCGACAGGCGGGCCGACATTTCGGCAGCAAAATCAATGTTGATCTCGCGAAAGATCGGGCTCGAGCGGACATGACCGGTGCGGTGTTCGATGACGCCGGGAAGGCCGAGACAGACGCTGTCCACATCCTCCAGCGACAGGCCGGCATCGACGACGCAGCGGCGCACCCCGTCTTCGACAAGGTCCGCTATGACCGCGATCGGCTGGCGGTCGATACGTATCGGCAAGGTGAGTTTGGAGAGCACGTCGCCGCGAAAATTGGCGACGACGAAGACCATCCGGCTTGCGGCGATCTTGGCGCCGACGACGCGGGCGGCATCTGGATTGACTTCCAGCATGACGCGCGGCCGGCCGCGCACCGCCTCGTTGCGGATATCGCCCTCGTGGCGCGTCAGGATCAGCCCGTCGTCGAGCAGCGAACCTGTGATGGCGGAAACGGTGGTCGTGGAGAGTTCGGTGCGCTCGGAAATCTCGACGCGGGAAATGGGGCCACGCCGCCGGATCGTATCCAGCACACTGAGGCGGTTCATCGCACGCATGAGTTCTGGATCGGCGGTTTTCATCTCTTCTGCGTACTCGTCGGCTTTTGCACCGGCTTGGTATTTAATTCGAGGTGCAAATTAAATTCGCTTTGTTCTAGAGCCGATTTTGTGCGGCATGCAAGAGAGAAAAGCAGCATATGCCGCAAATTTCGCCAAAACTCAGCAATGTGGCGCAAGCCTATTGACAGACGGGATAGCCTTGCCGATTATTTAATTCGGATACAGGAATAAAGCTTTGGGAGGAGCGCCTTCAATGTCCAACAGATATCACAGGATGCGTCTGATTTCCGCGACCGCCGTCGCTCTCGCCGGGGTCTGTTGACGGCCGGCGCCGCTGCGGCCGACAGCGTCATCCGCTGGATGCATGTCGAGCAGGTGCCGGGAAACCTGGCGGCCTGGAACCAGATCGCCCGCGATTTCGAGGCCAAGCACCCCGGCGTCAAGGTCGAACTGCAGTTTCTGGAAAACCAGGCGTTCAAGGCCAAGCTGCCGACGCTTCTGCAGTCGAACGATGCGCCAAGCATGTTCTATAGCTGGGGCGGCGGCGTGCTCAAGGCGCAGTCCGAGACCGGCACGTTGCGGCCGATCAATGCGGCGCTCGATGCAAACGGAGGTGAATGGCGCAAGTCGGTCAATGCCTCCGCGGTCGATGGCCTGACCTTCGACGGCAAGGTCTGGGCCTCGCCCTCCAAGAGTGGTCTCGTGTCCTTCTATTACAACAAGGAACTGTTCAAGAAGGCGGGCGTCGATGCTTCCAAGATCGCGACCTGGGACGATTTCCTTGGCGCCGTCAAGGCGCTGAAACAGGCAGGCGTTACGCCGATTGCCGGCGGCGGGCGGGACAAGTGGCCCCTGCATTTCTACTGGAGCTATCTGTCGATGCGCGAGGCGGGGCAAAAGGGCTTTGCCGATGCCAAGGCAGGCAAGAACGACGGCTTCGCCGGCAAGCCTTTCGTCAAGGCCGGCGAGCACATGGTTGAGCTTGGCAAGCTTGAGCCTTTCCAGAACGGCTACCTGGGTGCGACCTGGAACGATGCGCTCGCCGCATTCGGCGACGGCCGCGCGGCGATGATCCTGAGTTTCGAGAACACGCCCGCGACCCAGGCGTCGAATTCGACGAGCCGCAAAGGTCTTGCCGACGACAATATCGGTCGTTTCCCATTCCCCGTCGTCAGCGGTGGGCCTGGTGTCACCACCGACAGTTTCGGCGGTCTCAACGGATGGGTGGTCACCAAGAACGCGCCTCCTGAAACGGAGGAGTTCCTCCGCTACATGGCGAGCATCGACGTGCAGAAGGTGCTGGCCCGGGATACGCAGATCATGCCCGTGACCAAGGGTGCGAGCGAAGCGATCTCCAAGCCGCTGCTGAAGGAAGTTGCCGAAGCTCTTGCCAAGGAAACCTGGCACCAGAACTTCCTCGACCAGGATCTCGGTCCCAATGTCGGCGCGATCGTCAACGACGTCAGCGTGGAAGTGGTCTCCGGCGGCATGAAGCCGGCCGCCGCCGCGCAGCAGATCGAGGATGCCTATTCTCTCGAACGCAAGTAAGCGCAGTGCCGGCGCTCCCGGGGTCTGATCCCGGAGCGCCGGTTCCTTTTCGCCTGACGCCGTTTTGCGCAGTCCGAAAGGCTCGAAAAATCGATGAGCGATATCCTGATCTCTGCCAATGCCGTGCCTTCCGGGACCACGCTTGCGGTTGCGCGGCGCAGCAAGCGATCCCTGGCCAACAGCAAGTGGCCGGTGCTGATCCTGTTCCTGCCGCCGGCGCTTCTCCTGTTCTCGGTGCTGGTCATTCTGCCCATGGGCGAGGCCGCCTGGTATTCCTTCTACAACTGGAACGGCTATGGCAGCCCGACGCAATGGGTCGGCTGGCGCAACTACCAGCTTATCTTCCGCAACAGCGCCTTCACCCAGGCTTTGATCAACAACGGCCTGATCGTGCTCGCCTCGCTCTGCGTGCAGGTTCCGCTGGCGCTCTGGCTGGCGACGATGATCTCCAGCCGGATCAAGGGCGCGCTGTTCTTCCGGCTGATCTTCTTCCTGCCCTACGTGCTCGCGGATGTCGCGGCCGGGATGATCTGGCGTTTCGTCTATGACGGAGATTTCGGCCTCGTCGCCGGTATCTCGCACTTCATCGGCGTCGAACCGCCTTTCTGGCTGGCAGACCGGGACCTTGCGATGTACGCGATCCTGGGCGTCATCGTCTGGAAGTATTTCGGCTTTCACATGATGCTCTTCATCGCCGGCCTGCAGGCGATCGACAAGAGCGTGCTGGAAGCGGCCGACATCGACGGTGCGACCGGCTTCCAGAAATTCCGGCTGGTGACGCTGCCACTGCTCGGCTCCACCGTGCGTCTCTCTGTCTTCTTCGCGGTCGTCGGCTCGCTGCAGCTTTTCGACATGATCATGCCGCTCACCGGCGGCGGTCCGTCGAACTCGACGCAGACGATGGTGACGTTCCTGTACAATTTCGGGGTGACCCGCATGCAGGTCGGGTTCGGCAGCGCCGTCGGCGTGGTGCTGTTCGTGATCTGCGTGACGCTCGCCTTCAGCTACAAGCGGGTATTCATGCGCAATGACTGAGATCTCGACAGCACAGCCCATCGATGCCGCCAGCGCACCGACCTCCGGCCAACGCATCCGCGCCGGCACGCAGGTCTATATGTACGTGTCGCTGATCATCGTGGCGGCCATCGTGGTGGTGCCGCTCGTCAGCACGGCACTCGGCGGCTTCAAGACGCTGGGCGAACTGCGCGGCAACCCGTTCGGCCTGCCGACGGAATGGCAGTGGTCGAACTACACGGACATCATCGTCAGCAAGCGTTACTGGCTGCAGATGAGCAATTCGCTGATCATCGCTCTGCTGACGGTGTTCCTGACGCTGACGTTCGGCGCCATGGCGGCCTTCTGTTTCGCGCATATCCGCTTCTTCGGCACCGATTACCTGGTCAACTATTTCCTGATCGGACTGATGTTTCCGGCAGCGACCGCCATCCTGCCACTCTATATCCGCATCCGCGATCTGGGGCTCGTCGATACATACTGGGGCGTGGTGCTGCCACAGGTCGCGTTCGGCATGGGCATGAGCATCATGCTGTTCCGCAACTACTTTCGCAATTTGCCGTCAGAACTGTTCGACGCGGCCTTCGTGGATGGCTGCGGCTACATGCGCTTCTTCTGGCATATCACGCTGCCGCTGTCGCGGCCGATCATCGCCACCGTCGGGATCATCTCCTTCGTCGGCAGCTGGAACAGCTATATCGTGCCGCTGATCATGCTGAATTCGGAAAGCCGCTATCCCTGGCCGCTCGGCATCATGATCTACCGGGGCGAATTCAGCACCGAATGGCAGCTGGTGCTGGCCTTCATCACGCTCACCATCCTGCCGACCATCATCGCCTTCTTCCTGGCCCAGAAGCACATCATCGCCGGTCTGACCGCCGGTGCGGTGAAGTCCTGAGCCCCGACCCGGAGTAACTCGCATGGCATCCGTCGAACTCAGACAAGTCCGCAAGGCCTATGGGGCACTCCCGGTCATCCATGGGGTGTCGCTGGCGATCGAAGACGGCGAATTCGTCGCGCTGGTCGGTCCGTCCGGCTGCGGCAAGTCCACCCTGCTGCGGATGATCGCGGGGCTTGAGGAAATCACCGGCGGCGACGTCATCATCGACAATGCTGTCGTCAATGAGCTTACGCCGCGCGAGCGCAACATCGCCATGGTGTTCCAGTCATATGCGCTCTATCCGCATATGACTGTCGCCGAAAACATGGGCTTCAACCTGCGCCTTTCCGGCACCCCGAAGCCGGTGATTGCCGAGCGCGTCGCGGAAGCCGCGCGCATGCTGGACCTCATGCCGCTTCTCGACCGCAAGCCTGCCCAGCTTTCCGGCGGCCAGCGCCAGCGCGTCGCGATGGGCCGGGCGATCGTCCGCAACCCGGCCGTTTTCCTGTTCGACGAGCCGCTTTCCAACCTCGACGCGAAACTCCGCGTGCAGATGCGCTCCGAGATCAAGCAGCTGCACCAGAAGGTCGGGACGACCTCGATCTACGTCACCCATGACCAGATCGAGGCGATGACGCTCGCCGACCGCATCGTCGTTCTCAATCACGGAAAGGTGGAGCAGGAAGGGACGCCGATGGAACTCTACCGGAAGCCGGCCAACCTCTTCGTCGCCGCCTTCATCGGTTCTCCGGCGATGAACCTTCTCGACGGCACCGTGGATGGCGATGGCGGCGAAGCGGCTGCGCGGCTTGGCGACGGCACCGCGATCCGTATTGCGCCGGACCGCAAGGTGAGGCGCGGACAGGCGATCAAGGTAGGGCTGCGGCCGGAACACCTGAGCCCCGGCGCGGGCGGAACGGCGCTTGCCGGCCAGACGCTGCTGGTCGAGCCGACCGGTGCGCAGACCCACATCGTTTTCGACCTTGCCGGCCATCCGGTCGTCGCCATCGTCGATGGCGAATACCCAGCCCGTTACGGTGCGCGGTTCGAGGCCAATATCCCGGCCGAACAGGTGCATGTCTTCGACCGCGAAACGGGAGTTGCGCTTTAGCCAGCACGTCGGCTTCATCTGCCTTTCTGATGGGCGTCTGGGCTGCTTGGACGGACTGAGGCGATAATTCGGAGGTGTCACGCTGTTGAAATGTCGGCGACCTAGAAGTCGGCAACGCAAAAGATTGCCGAATTCCCGCAGCTGAAAAAAGGTCAATGACAATGGCTGATATCCGTTCCAGCGCCCGTCACGTCATCGTCGTAGGCATCGATGGCCCGCGTCCCGACATGATCAACGAGATTACTATGCCCAATCTCACCGCGATGCGGGCGCGGGGCGTATCGAGCAGGGACCACCGGACGGTGTTCCCGAGTGAGACGCGAGGCGCCCTGACGGCGCTCGCCAACGGCGCGCGGCCGGAAACCACCGGCGTGCTCGGCAACGAATTCTACTCCCGCGACGGATCGGGCCGGCTGACGGGCACGGATACGATCCACGACTGGCGGGCCGGCGAGAAGCGGCTGATCGGCGGCATGGTGACCGCAACCAACCTCTCCGAAACACTCGCCAAGAACGGCAAGTCGTTCGCGGTCGTGACGTCGAGCGGGCAGGTTCGTTCACCGCGCTCAACTGGAAGGGCGCCGACCGGGGCCAGACCGGCTACAACGTTCGCCATCCGGCCATCGCCTTCCCGCCGGAGCTTGCAGTCGATGTCGCCGAACAGCACAGGATGCCCGCAAACGGTCTCGACCGGGGTGCGGAGAAGCAGGCTGTCGCCGTGTTCACGGATACCGTCTGGCCGGCGAAAAAGCCGGATGCGGCGATCATCTGGCTGACCGAGGTCGATAGCGCCTCGCACCGATACGGCCTCGGCGCCGAGGGCATGCTCGCCTCGATGCGCGATTGCGATGCGGCGATCGGCAACCTCCTGGAATGGCGCGACAGGCAGCCCGAAAAGGACGATATCGTCATTTTCGTCACCTCCGACCACGGTCATTCGACGATCGTGGAATTCATCTCGGTGGGCGATGCGCTGAAGGAAGCGGGCATCTCCGCAGGCCTGCGGTTTGGCGATGGTATCGACGTGCTCTACCGCCGCGGCCGGGCGCCGGGCTTCTGGATCAGGACATTCGACAAGGGACTGCTGCAGGGCGTTTTCGATGCCCTTGCCGTTCAGCCCTGGTATGGCGCGACCTTTACCCGGGCCATCGAGCCGGGTTCGCATGAGGGCATCCTTCCGGGCACGCTGGCGCTGGAGCTGACGGGGCAGCCCATCCGCGCGCACCGGATCTCTATATCAACCTCAAGGGCGACGATGCGGAGAACGCGTTCGGCGTGCGGGGCACCTCGATCTGCGACGCCGGCAGCTATAGCGGCATTCCGCTCGGCGGCGGGTCGCATGGCGGCCTGCATTCGACCGAGCTTGCGGCGGTGCTGATCGGCGACGGTGCAGGCCTCAAAAGCGGCGGACAGGTGATCGCATCGCGCACTGCGATCTACGACATCGCCCCGACCGTTCTCGAAATGCTGGGCCTCCAGCCCGCCGCCAGCATGACCGGCCGGCCGATGGTCGAGCTTTTCGACGATGGCGGAACCGTGGATGCACCCGAAGTCTCCGAATTCACGGCATCGGTCGATGGGAAAACTTCGTGGATCGTCATCGGCCGTGTCGAAGGCCGTGCCTATATCGACGAGGCGGACCTTATGACTGAAACCCCGGCAGCGATCGCCGGTCACCCCAAGGTCGCGGAATTGCAGGCCTGACCTCGTTCCAGATACGCGTCCGGCGATGACCGGGCGCTTTCCAAAGGTCTCGATACGCCGGGCGCCCGCAACGCCGATACAGGCGCCGGAGGTCAAGCCTGCCGCCTCAGAAGCTGTCGAGCCTGATATCGGCTGCCCGCGAATGGCTGAGGATATAGCGGCCGTTCGGCAGGTCGTTGCCGTTGAGTTTCCAGGCGATCTCAGCTTCGTTCAACCCGTAGTGGACCCAGCGCGCCCGGAGCCGCTCGCGCAGCACATCCTCCGAGGGGCCGACGAAGATCGTGAAGTCGAACATGCCGGCGAGCCGCGACCAGGGTGCCTCGTCGATCAGCAGGTAGTTGCCTTCCGCCAGAACGATATGGGTGCCGGGAGAGATGGGGCGGGCCGAGGCGATGGCGATCTCGCGCGATCGGTCGAAGACCGGCACCAGCACTTCCTCGTCTCCCTGCCGCACCGCTCTCAGGACATCCGCAAAACCGCGCACGTCAAAAGTCTGTGGCGCGCCCTTGCGGGGCAACAGGCCGCGGGCTTCGAGAATGCCGTTGTCCATGTGGAAACCGTCCATCGGCAGGATTTCGGTCGTTTCACCGCGCGCCAGCAGGGCTTCGTGCAAGGCCTCGGCGAGCGTAGATTTTCCCCGCCCGGCGGACCGGCGACCGCAACGATGAAACGCCGCCTGTCGCTTGCCCGGCCGATGACGGTGTCGGTGATGTCGTCCAGTGTCATAGCGCCGAGGCCTTGCGTTCCATTTGTCTGAAAAGGACTTCTAGCGTCCGGCAAGGCATTCAGGCAATCCACCGACGGACGAAACGGGGTTCGGATCAAGAAGCCTGTCGAGCGCCCTCCTCGCGACCTTGAGAGCCTCCCAAACCCTGTAGGGCGTTGCGGGCATGTCGAAATCCTTGACGCCTGCCTGGCGAAGCGCATCCAGGATGGCGTTCATCAGTGTCGGCAGCGCGCCGGTCGTGCCGGCTTCGCCGCCGCCCTTGACGCCGAGCACATTGGTCGGTGAGGGCGTCGGCAGGTCGAAGAAACGCGGCGTCGGCATGAAATCGGCGCGCGGCATGAAATAGTCCATGAAGGTGGCGGTCAGCATCTGGCCGCTGTCCCGGTCGTAGACGATATGCTCCCCGAACACCTGGCCCGCACCCTGGGCAAGGCCGCCATGCATCTGGCCTTCGAGCAGCGTATGGTTGACGACATGGCCGGCGTCATCGACGCCGATATAGGACGTGACCCTGGTTTCGCCGGTATTAGGATCGATCTCCACTTCGGACACATGTACGCCGCCTGGAAAATTGCGCTCCGGCTGGATCGAGCCCAGCGTGTCGAGCGCATTGCCTTGAGGCGTGCCGTGGCGGGCCGCCAGTTCCAGGAGCGAGATCGACATGTTGGTGCCGGCCACCTTGTAATGGCCGTGGTCGAATTCGATGTCGGTTTCCGAGGCCTCCAGCGCTTCGGCGGCGAGCGTCAGGCCCTTCTTCACCACCTCGCGTGAGGTGATCGTCAGGGACGCGCCATGCGAGGCCATGGTCCGCGAGCCCATGGTTCCTGCGCCCTTCAGCTTGTGAGGCGCATGGACGCTGTTGGCGCGCAGGTTGATCAGGTTCTCGTCGATACCGAGTTCCCGGGCGACCAGCCGCGGCAGCACCGTTTCGTGGCCCTGGCCGGCGGAACCGGAAAGCGTATAGAGCGTCAGCGTCCCGTCCGCCTCGAAGCGGATCTCGGTCTCCTCCGGCATGTGGCCGCCGCCCGAGGGCTCGACGAAGATGCCCATGCCGATGCCGCGCAGATTGCCGCGCTTTTCGGCTTCCTTCCGGCGGGCTTCAAAACCCTTCCAGTCGGACATCGTGAGGGCTTCCTCCAGCATCGCGACATAGCTGCCGCTGTCGTAAACGGTGGTCGGCGTCTTGTAGGGGTAGGCGTCGTCGGGAATGAGGTTCTTCCGGCGGATCTCGATCCGGTCCATACCGAGATCGGTGGCCGCCTGATCGACCAGCCGCTCGACGAAATAGTTGATATCCGGACGACCCGCACCGCGATAGGCGGCAATCGGCGAGGTATTGGTGAAGGCGAGGCGGTTGAGCCCGTAAACCGCGGGGACGCGGTAACAACCCGTGCCGGTCAGCATCGGGTTCAGGACGTTGATCAGCGCGCCGGCCGGCGAATGGTAGGCGCCGAGATCGCAGACGACATTCATGCGGATGGCGAGGAATTCGCCGGTCTCGCCAAGCGCCAGCTCGCCCGCGAACCTGACGGCCCGGCCATGATAATCCGCAAGGAAGCTCTCGGTGCGGCTGGCGGTCCAGCGCACCGGGCGACAGAGCTTCTTGGCGGCAAGCATGATCGCCGCATATTCCGGATAGGGCGCACCGCGGATGCCGAAGCTGCCCCCGACATCGCCCATGTGGTGCCGCACCTTTTCCGGCGGATGGCTGGTGAAGCGGGCAAGCCCGTCGCCAAGGCCGGTGCCCTGGCTGGCGGAATAGACGTCGAAAACGTCTGTTTCCGCGTCGTAGGCGGCCATGAAGGATTTGAGTTCGAGGGGTTGGCGGCGACGCGTTGCGACTCGACCGTCAGCGTCGCGACATGGGCGGCCTTGGCGAAGGCTTCGTCGGCCGTCGCCTTGTCGCCGAACCCGTGCAGGAAAACCAGATTGCCCGGCACGTCGTCGAAAAGCTGCGGCGCCCCGTCTTCCAATGCCGCCTCCGGGTCGATGATCGCCGGCAGATCCTCGTATTCGACGGCGATCAGTTCAACCGCATCGGCGGCCGTGTCGGCACTGTCGGCAATCACCACGGCGACCGGCTCGCCGACGAAGCGGACGCGGTCGGTCGAAAGCGCGTAACGGTTCGGGGCCTTGATCTTCATGCCATCGACGCCGGGGAAGGAGACCAACGGGCCGGGGGCGATCAGGTTGGCTTGAAGCGCATCCTTGCCGGTCAGCACGAGATGGACGCCAGGTATCGCGAGCGCCGCCTCGACATCGATCGAAACGATGCGCGCATGCGGCTGATCGGACCTCAAGAATGCGGCATGGAGCTGGCCGTCCAGCACCTTGTCGGCGGTATATGCGCCTTGGCCGGTAACAAGTCTCATGTCTTCCCGGCGGCCGGTGAAGACCTCATGATCACTGCTCAAAACCGCTCTCCCACGCCAGGCGACCTCATGCGGGATGCGCCATTTCCGCCTCTTGGCCGAGAATAGGACGTCCGGCGGATGGTATGCCATCCGGATGTCGTACACCTTCGCCGGCGACGGACGCTAATGCATGAATTCAACTCTGACAAATGCGATTTTACGCATTTGTCAGGATTTTAGGGGAACAGGGAGGCGCGGCGCCGGCCTGCGATTCTGGCTGATCGGGGGCCGAATAAAACGGCTGCAAGACGTTAATCAGCTCTATTTCGTCACGTCGATCACCACCCGGCCGCGGATTTTGCCGGCGATGATATCCTCGGCGAGCTGCGGCAGGTTCGACATCGGCTCGGTCGTGGTGATGTCCGAAAGCTTGGCGGGATCGAGATCGCGAGCGAGCCGCGCCCAGGCCGAAAGCCGCTGTTCGCGGGTGGCGATGACGCTATCGACGCCGATCAGGGTCACGGCGCGCAGGATGTGCGGGAGCACGGTGCCCGGAAGGTCCGCGCCGCCGGCGAGGCCGCAGGCGGCGATGGCACCGCCGCGCATCGTCTGGGAAAGCGCGTTGACGAGCGTGGTCGAGCCGACCGAATCGACGCCGCCGGTCCAGCGTTCCTTCTGCAGCGGGCCGCCCTTTTCGGCAAGCGCGGCGCGATCGACGAAATTGGAGGCGCCGAGCGAGGCGAGGTAGTCGTGGGTTTCCGGACGGCCGGTCGAGGCGGTGACGTTGTAGCCGCGGGCGGCGAGAAGGGCTATTGCCACCGAGCCGACGCCGCCGGCCGCACCGGTGACCAGCACTTCTCCCTCGCCAGGCTTGATCGAACCCCATTTCTCCAGCGCATCGACGCAGAGTGCGGCGGTATAACCCGCTGTGCCGATCGCCATCGCCTGTTCCATCGAAAAGGCGTCGGGCAGGCGGATCAGCCATTCCGGCTTGACCCGCTGATAGCGGCCGAAGGCGCCCCATTCGGTTTCGGAAAGGCCCCAGCCGTTCAGGACAACTTTGTCGCCGGCCTTCCATTCCGGCGAGCGGGATTCGATCACCGTGCCGGAGAGGTCGATGCCGCCGATCATCGGCATCCGCCTTGCGATGCGCCCCTTGCCGGATATCGCCAGCCCGTCCTTGTAGTTCAGCGTCGAATAGGCGATCTCGACCAGCACGTCATTGTCGGGAAGATCGGCGATCGAGATCTCCCTGAAGGCGCCTTTCGGCTTGCCATCGACGGCGTCGATCACCATGGCGGTGAAGGTCTCGGTCATGTCTCTCTCCCGATATTTTGGTGTGATTGAATTCAAGCGGAGGCCTGTGAGGGCGCATCGCGTTTGGCGCGCGCGTCGAGCACGGCGGAATAACTTTCGCGCACATAGGCGAGCAGCCGGGCGAGCGCATCGGCCGCCTTCGCATCCTCGCGCTTGCGCACCGCATCGACGATTTCCTGATGCAGCGAGGCGACGTGGCGGCGTTCGCGCACCCGAAAGACGATCATGTTGGTGATCGGAATGAAGGCTTCGATGACGGTGTACATCATCAGTTTCAAAGGGCCGTTGCCGGTCGATTCCACCAGCGCCCGGTGAAAGCGCACGTCGGAGGCGCAGAAATCCTCGTCGCTGATCGCCTCGTCCAGCTGCACGGCGATCTCCGTTTCCATGGTGGCGAGGTCGATTTCGTTGCGGTTTACGGCGGCCAGACGGCAGCAGACGGTTTCCGTCTCAAGCCTTGCGGTGATGATCTCTTCGATGTCGAAAGCGCCGATGCCGACGAGCAGGGTGGCGGCACCCGTGATCGCCTTGGAAAGGCCTTCCGGGTCCGGCCGCTTGACGAAATTGCCGCCGGTCGGGCCGCGTTTGGAATGGATGAGGTTCTGGGCGGCAAGCCGTTTCAGGGCTTCGCGGACGGTCGGGCGGGAAATGCCGAAGCTTTTCGCAAGCTCCTCTTCGGTCGGCAGGCGTTCGTCCACCTTCAGCCGGCCATCCATGATCGCCGAGCGGATATTGTCGGACACTTGCCTCGCGATGCCCGTGCGGACAACCTCGTCGTATTTGAGGATCATGTCACCCTTCCCATGGTTCCTGGCATAGTGATGCCATGAGAAGGATAAAATGGCTACTGCTTTTTAAATATAGGTTTGACAAATAGGGGAATGGGAATAACCTCGCCCCCAAGAAATAAGGGGACAAGAGAATGGGCGCAATCGCATTCGGTGGAGCCGGAGCGCAGGGCCGGACGGCAGGATACGCGCGGGAGGCCATCCTTGTCCTCTGATCGCGCCAGCCGTCTCCTTTCCCGCCTCGAAAACCGGCTGGATGCCGCTGCGATCCTTATCGGCGATGCGGTTTCCGACGGTTATGCCGCCGATGCGACCGCTCGCGGTGCCCGGCCTGTCGCCGTTCTGCGCCCGCGCGATACCCAGGATGTTTCCGCCATCCTTTCCGCCGCCAACGAGCCTCGGCCAGCCGATCGTCGTGCAGGGCGGGCGTACCGGACTTTCCGGATCCTCGCGGCCGCTTCAGGGAGAGATTTCCATCTCGCTCGAGCGGATGAATGGCATCGAGGCGCTCGATGTCGCGGCCCAGACGATGATCGTCAAGGCGGGCACGCCGCTGCAGGTGGTGCAGCAGGCGGCGAGCGATGCGGGCCTGTTCTTCGGCGTCGATATCGGCGCACGCGGCACCGCGACCGTCGGCGGCAATATCGCCACCAATGCCGGCGGCATCAGGGTTCTGCGTTACGGCATGTACCGGGCGCAGGTGATGGGCCTGGAAGCGGTGCTGCCGGACGGCACGATCCTCTCCTCGCTCAAAGGGTTGCCGAAGGACAATTCCGGCTACGATCTCAATCCTCTGTTCATCGGCACCGAAGGCACGATCGGCGTCGTGACCCGTGCCTGCCTGAAACTGCATCCGAAACCGCAGATCGAGCGCAACGCGTTCATCGCCCTGCCTTCGCTGAAGGCGGCGCAGGATCTGCTGGCGCGGCTGCGGGTGGAATTGTCCGGCCTGCTCTCCGCGTTCGAGGCGATCTTTCCGGATGTCTACGAAGGCACGGTCGATTACATGGGCATCCGTCCGCCGGTCGAAAAAGGCGCCGGCATGTATGCCATGGTCGAGATCCAGGGCCAGGCACCGGACCAGGACAATGAGCGTTTCGAAGCTGCCCTTGCCGCAGCATTGGAAGACGGTCTTGCCACCGATGTCGTGCTCTCCAATTCGCTACGGGAGTTCAACGGGCTCTGGGGCATCCGCGACGGCATCAACGATTATCTGTTCGGGACTGGCGTGATGATCGGCTTCGACATTTCCGTGCCGCTTTCCCGCATGCAGGAGTTTCTCGACAGGGCGGCAGGCGCTGTGGACGAGATCGATCCGGAGGCGCGGACCTATATTTTCGGTCATCTAGGCGATGGCAACCTGCATTACTGCATGTTCAGCCATCACGAGAAAAAGGTCGCCGAGGCGATCTTTTCGGGCATCGAGGCGGTCGGCGGCGGCGTTTCCGCCGAGCACGGGATCGGCACGGACAAGGTGAAGTATCTCAAGTATGCCCGCAGCGAGGCCGAGATCGTGACGATGCGCCGCTTGAAAGCCGCATTCGATCCCAATTGCATTCTCAATCGTGGCAGGGTCTTCGAGGCACCGGCCTCGGTGCTGCAGGCGGAGCGGGCGTAGATGTCGATCCATACCGCACTTGATACGAACCCCAAGGATGACAAGGTCAGTCTCGACGACCGATATACGCTGGAAAAGGGCCGTATCCTGGTATCGGGAACGCAGGCGCTGGTGCGCCTGCCGATGATCCAGCGACAACGGGATCTGGCGCGCGGGCTCAATACGGCCGGTTACGTTTCCGGTTACCGTGGTTCGCCGCTTGCCGGTTTCGACCGGGAAATGGGGCGTGCGAAGAAGTTTCTCGACGCAGCCCATGTGAAATTCCAGCCGGGCCTCAACGAGGACATGGCGGCGACCGCCGTCTGGGGCACGCAGCAGACCAGCATGTTCGAGGGCGTGCGTTACGACGGCGTGTTCGGCATGTGGTACGGCAAGGGGCCGGGCGTCGATCGCAGCATGGATGTGATCCGCCATGCCAACGCGATCGGCACAGATCCGAACGGCGGCGTGCTGCTGCTGGTCGGCGACGACCACGGCGCGGTCTCATCCACCCTGCCGCATCAGAGCGAGCACAATCTGATTTCCGCCATGGTGCCGCTGCTGTCGCCGGCCGGTATCGGCGAATATATCGAATACGGCCTTATCGGCTTTGCAATGAGCCGTTATTCCGGCGCCTGGATCGGCTTCAAGTGCCAGACCGAGATCGTCGAATGTTCCGCGACGGTCGATCTCGATCCGGACAAGCCGCAGATCGTCATTCCCGACGAGACCTTCGCGCCGGATGGCCTGTCGCTGCGCTGGCCGGACGGGCCGCATGCGATGGAACTTAGGCTCGAGCGCAAGATGCTCGCGGTTCAGGCATTTGCCCGGGCCAATCGGATCGATCGCAGGGTCTGGGGAACCGCCGGTCGCGCCCGGCTCGGCATCGTCTCGACCGGTAAATCCTGGCTCGATCTTCTCGGCGCACTGGCGCTGCTCGGCATCGACGAGGCCCGTGCGGCCGAACTCGGGATCGCGCTTTACAAGGTCGGTCTGGTCTGGCCGCTTGAGCCGCACGGCATTGCGGATTTCGCATCGAACGTGGACGAACTGCTCGTGGTCGAGGAAAAGCGCTCGATCCTCGAAGACCAGATCAAGGCCCAGCTCTTCAACCTTCCTGCCGACCGGCGTCCGCTTGTGTTCGGCAAGGCTGGCGAAACCGGCGCGACTCTGCTGCAGGCGATCGGCGAAATCAATACGCTCTCGGTCGCCAGGGCCATCCTGTCGCGGCTCGGCACGCTTGATGATGATCTTCAAACCAGGGCACGGTTCGTGGACGAGATGACGGCGGCCCTCGGCGTCGAGGCGACGGCGCTGCGGCGCGAGGCCTATTTCTGTTCCGGCTGTCCGCACAGCGTCTCGACCCGTCTGCCGACCGGCAGCCGGGCTTCGACCGGCATCGGCTGCCACATGATGATCATCGGCAACGAGGATCGCAACACCTCGACCTTCACCCAGATGGGCGGCGAGGGCGGTTCGTGGATCGGCCTGTCGCCCTTCACCGACGAAAAGCACATCTTCGTCAACATGGGCGATGGTACCTATTTCCATTCCGGCCTGCTCGCCATCCGCGCCGGGATCGCGGCGAAGGTCAACGCCACCTACAAGATCCTCTATAACGACGCGGTCGCCATGACCGGCGGCCAGAAACACGATGGCGACGTCACCGTGCCCGGCATCGTCGGGCAGATGCTGGCCGAAGGCGCGGCGCGCGTCGTGGTGGTTGCCGAGCGGCCGGAGGTCTGGCAGGGCAATCTTCCGCGCGAAGTGTCCATCCATCACCGCGACGAACTCGATGCCGTGCAGCGGAGCTGCGCGACATACCCGGTGTGACGGTGCTGGTCTACGATCAGGTCTGCGCCGCCGAGAAACGCCGCCGGCGCAAGCGCGGCGCCTATCCGGTGTCGGACAAACGCGCCTTCATCAACGAACTGGTCTGCGAGGGCTGCGGCGACTGTTCCGCCGTCTCCAACTGCATCTCGATCGAGCCGCAGGAGACGGAGTTCGGCCGCAAGCGGCGCATCAACCAGTCGAGCTGCAATACCGACCTTTCCTGCATCAAGGGCTTCTGTCCGAGCTTCGTTACCGTCGAGGGCGGCAGCATCCGCAAACCGGCGGCGAAATCGAGATCGGTGAACACCGACGACCTGCCGTTGCCGACCTTCACCGCGACGTTCGAGACCCCCTACAGCATGCTGCTTGCCGGCATCGGCGGCACCGGCGTCATCACCGTCAGCGCCATCCTCGCCCAGGCGGCGCTTCTCGACGGGCTGGCTTTGGTGACACTCGACCAGACAGGCCTTGCCCAGAAGAACGGCTCTGTCGTCTCCCATATCCGGTTGGCGAAAGACCCGGCCATGATCAATGCGGCAAGGATCGGTGCCGGCGAGAGCGACCTCGTGCTCGGCTTCGATATCGTCGTCGCCGCGCAAAAGAACTCGCTGGCCTCCTTTGCGAAAAGCAAGACGCGGGCCGTCATAGACGATCATTTCGCGCCGACTGCCTCCTTCGTGAAGGATACGACGATCGATTTCCGGCAGGAGGCGACGCTGAAATCGCTGCGCCGTGCCGCC
The DNA here is from genome assembly GCA_045291535.1 of Neorhizobium sp. EC2-8. GTDB lineage: Bacteria > Pseudomonadota > Alphaproteobacteria > Rhizobiales > Rhizobiaceae > Neorhizobium. The sequence continues at coordinate 4,058,899 of CP147996.1, forward strand.
GGAGACGAGGCGGTCGAAACTGTGCCGGCGACCGATCTGGCGACGGCGCTTCTGGGGATGCGATCGCTTCCAACATGTTCCTGCTCGGCCACGCCTGGCAGCGCGGGCTGGTACCGATCAGTCTTGCCGCGATCGACAAGGCAATCGAGCTCAACGGCACCGGGATTGCATTGAACCGCGCCGCCTTCGGCTGGGGCCGCCGTGCGGCTGTCGATCCAGAGGCCGTCGCTCGCGAGGCCGGATTGATGAGGACCGAGCCGAAGGTCGAGACGCTGGAAGAGATCGTCGCCCGTCGCGCGGCCTTCCTCACAGACTATCAGAATGCCGCCTACGCAGCTCGTTATGCGGGTCTCACCGGGATGGCGAAATCCGCGGAGGCGCAATTGCGCGGCATGGCCGGCTTTGCCGAGGCGGTGGCGAAGAACGCCTTCAAGCTGATGGCCTACAAGGACGAATACGAGGTCGCCCGCCTGCATCGGGACCAGAGCTTTGAAAAGAAGCTCGCCGAGCAGTTCGAAGGCGATTTCAAGATCCGGCATCACCTCGCGCCGCCGATGATCGCGAGGATCGACCAGCGCACCGGCCATCCGGCGAAGATCGCGTTCGGCGCGTGGATACGCCCCGCATTCGGCGTGCTCCAAAAGCTGAAATTCCTGCGCGGCACCGCCTTCGACCCCTTCGGCCGCACGGCGGAGCGCCGGATGGAACGGCGGCTGATCGAGGACTATTTCGCTCTGGTGACCGAGCTTTCGGCTGGGCTCGACGCGGCCAATCATGCGGTCGCCGTTGAACTTGCTGGCCTGCCGGATATGGTCCGCGGTTTCGGCCATGTGAAGCTTTTGTCCGTCGAGCGTTTCGAAAAGCGCAAGACCGACCTCCTGGCGAAATGGCGGGCGAAGGAGCCGCTCACCCATGTCGCATAACCGTTTTCGTATCCGAGAGTGACCAGCATGGTAGAAAAGATCATCATCGACACCGACCCCGGCCAGGATGACGCGCTGGCCATTCTGCTGGCGCTTGCAAGTCCGGAAATCGAGGTGTTGGGGATCGTCGCGGCTGCCGGCAACGTGCCGCTGTCGCTGACGAGCAAGAACATTCGCAAGGTCTGCGAATTGGCCGGTCGCCCGGACATCCAGGTTTTTGCCGGCTGCAGCCAGCCGATGGCGGGAGCGCTCGTGACTGCCGAGTACGTTCACGGCGCGACCGGCATGGACGGTGCGGATCTGCCGGATCCGGCCATGCCGCTGCAGGACCAGCACGGCGTCGATTTCATCATCGAGACGCTGATGAGCAGGCCGGAAGGCACGGTGACGGTCTGCACGCTCGGACCGATGACCAATCTCGGCAAGGCGATGACCAAGGCGCCGGAGATCGTTGGCCGCATCAAGCAGGTCGTGCTGATGGGCGGTGGCTGCTTCGAAGGCGGCAACATCACGCCTGCGGCGGAATTCAACATCTATGTCGATCCGCAGGCGGCCGCCGTGGTGTTCGGCTCCGGCGTTCCGATCGTGATGATGCCGCTCGACGTCACCCACAAGACGCTGACGACGCGGGCCCGGGTCGATGCCTTCCGGGCGATCGGCACGCCGCTCTCCGTGGCCGTCGTCGGCTGGCTCGACTATTTCGAGCGTTTCGACGTGGCGAAATACGGCAGCGAGGGCGGGCCGCTGCATGACCCGAACGTGATCGCCTATCTGCTGAAGCCGGAACTCTATTCCGGCCGGCTCTGCAATGTGGAGATCGAGACGGAGTCCGAACTCACCAAGGGCATGACGGTGACCGACTGGTGGGGTGTTTCGGGCCGGCCGAAGAATGCGATGTTCATGCGAGACGTGGACGCGGACGGTTTTTATGCGCTGCTGACCGAACGGCTGTCGCGGCTTGGCCGGGCGGAGATGGTAGCTTAGCCGCAGCTGCGGCTGGTGCAGCACTTGACCCTCAGCCCAAGTCCTTGGGCTGAAAAGAGTCTTTCACCGCGCCGATGCGCGGTTGCTGGATTCCTGTGACGAGCACAGGAATGAGGGAGCTCGGGGCCGTCCTCCGGTTTCCCACAGAGTCCGCAATAACATTCACGGCGTCTTGCGAGGAATGATCAGCGCATCAAGAATGCGAACACCCCGGCCTTCGGGAAGCACCGCGACCGGGTTGAGGTCGATCGCCTCGATATCGTCGCCATATCGGGCGGCGAAGTCGGACAGTTTTACCAGAAGGTCGGCCAGCGCCCGACGATCCGCCTTCGGCGCACCGCGATAACCCTCCAGCAGCGATGCCAGTTTCGTTTCGCCGATCATCGCATCGGCACGGGCGAGGTCGATCGGCAGAAGGTCGAAGGTGCTGTCCTTGACCAGTTCCACCAGCACGCCGCCAAGGCCGACCACGAGGCCAAAACCGAAAGGCTCATGGCGGACGAGTCCGACCAACGCCTCCACGCCGCCGGTCACCATTTCCTGCACCGAGACGCCGCGCAGGTCGGCTGCCGGAGCATAGGCACGGGCGCTGGTCATGATGGCGTCGAAGGCGGCGCGGGCTTCCTGCTCCGAAGCGATGCCGAGCTTCACGCCGCCGGCTTCGGTCTTGTGCAGGATATCCGGCGACTCGATCTTCATGACGACGGGGAAGCCGAGTTGCGCGGCAGCTTCGGCGGCGGCAGCCGCATCCGTGACCAGGCGTTCCTTCGGCACCGGCAGGCCTTCCAAGGCAAGCAGAGCCTTGGCCTCGCGTTCCGTCAGGGCACTTGCGGGCAGGGGTTTCTTTTCCAATGCGGTCACGCCGGGCCATGAGACGGCGCGGTCCTGCATCATTAGACTGCGGACGGCGGTCAGCGCGCTCCTGGTTCCCTTGAGAACCGGCACGTTAGGCAGCCTAGCCTCGACGGCCGGGTGATGGCCGGAGGAGAGGTTGCTCATGAACACGACCGGCGCCCTGCCTGTCTTGGCGTAGTCCGAGACGGCATCGGCGATGCCGAGATATTCGGAGGCGCAGAAGTCGTCGAGGCCGATCGGTGCATCCTGTGTCGCGACGATCAGGCCGACGGACGGGTCGTCGGCGAGCGCGCGCAGGACGTCGCGGTAGATTGCGCCGTCGGCGAAGACGATGCCCGTCGTGTCGAGCGGGTTCTGGGGCGTCGCGAAGGGCGGCAGCAGTGTGTTTATCCGCTCGATCGTTTCAGGCTGCAGGTCGGGCAGCGACAGGCCGACTTCGTCGGCGATATCGGAAACATGAGCCACGCCGCCGCCGGAGACGCCGACGATCGCGACGCCCGGTTTCTCAGGCCGCTGCTTCAGGTTCAGGCAGAGTGTCGCCGTCTCCATGAAGCCGTCCATGTCGGGCACTTCGATGATGCCCGTGCGTTTGAAGAAGGCGCGGTAAGCGTCGTTGCTGCCGGCAAGCGAGCCGGTGTGGGCGGCGGTCGCCTGGGCGCCGCGTGTCGAGCGGCCGGCCCGCAGCGCGATCACGGGTTTGCCCGCGGTATGCATCCGCTCCATGGCCGCCGCAAGCTTTTCCGGCTCGCGAATGGCTTCGACGACAATGCCGACGGCGCTGGTGTCGTCATCCGTGGCGAGAAAGTCTAGATAGTCGGGAATGTCGGTCGCGGCGCTGTTGCCGGAGGAGACGATGTGGCTGAGGCCAAATCTGCCGGTATTGCCGAGCGCGATGGCGCTGGCGCCGGAATGGGAAAGGATCGCGAAGCGGCCTTTTCCCAGATTGGTCGAGAGGCTGGAGGAATAAAGGGCGGCACCTGAGCCGATGTTGAAGAGGCCGAGGCAGTTCGGTCCGCAGATAGCCATGCCGTAACGCGCGGCGATCTCGACCAGTTGCCGCTGCCGCTCGCGGCCGGTTTCGTCCAGTTCGGCAAAACCGGAGGCCAGGACCACGGCCGCCTTCACGCCGGTGCTGCCGGCTTCTTCGAGGGCGGCGACCACCTTGTCGGCGGCGATGCCGATCACGGCCACATCGGGAGGTGTATCAAGCGCCGAGAGGGAAGGCGAGGCGGGAAGCCCGAAGATCGTCCCCGCCTTCGGGTGTACCGGGATGATCTTTCCCTGATAACCGAAGCGCATCAGGTTTTTCATCACGTAGCTCGACGAGGCGTCGGCACGCTCGGTGGCGCCGACGACTGCGACGGATCGCGGCGCCATCAGGGCCCGCATCGCCTCAGGCGTGTTGGCCGTCATGGCCGCAGCCTCAATCCAGACCCTTGAAGGGATCGTCGCGGAAGGCGAGGTATTCTTTCAGCGACATCTTGGCGAGGTTCGCCATCCATTCGCGACCCTGCCTGGTCACGTGAAGAGCGGCAATCGCCTCGATATTGTACTGGAAGGAGGGCATCAGGCCCGCGACCATCTGCTGGTTGTTGATCGAGGCCTTGGTGTATTTCAGCGCAGGCACGGGCATGCGGGCCAGCTTGCGGGCGAGGTTTTCGGTCTTTTCCTTGAGTGGTCGGCAGGCACGATCTTGTTGATCAGGTGCATGCGCAGCGCCTCCTCGGCATCCACCATGTCGCCGGTGAACATCAGCCAGCGGACGTCGCGGGTGGCGAGCAGCCAGGGCATCATCAGCGCCGGCGGGCCGGAATTGTGGCGCACTTCCGGTTCGCCGAACTTGGCGTTGTCGGCGGCGATCGCCAGATCGCAGCACATCATCAGTTCGAGCGCACCGGCCAGCGCGTAACCGTTGACCGAGGCAATGACCGGGATCGGTGCGCGCCAGATGTTGAGCAGCGCCTCGGCATTCTCCGTCATGTCCACGCGCCAGAAGTCGATATCGACGTCGAAATCGTCGCCCTGCAGGTCGTAACCGGAGGAGAAGGCGCGGCCCGCGCCGGTGATGACGAGGGCATTGACGTCCGGGTCTGCGACGGCTGCCGCGACAGCGGCGTCGATCTCGCGGATCACCGTCTTGTTCATCGCGTTCATCTTGTCGGGGCGATTGATGGTGATCGTCGCGAACTTGTCGGCGGGATCCTTTTCGTAAAGGATCGTCTCGTAGCTGTTCATTTGCTGGTTCATGGGCAGTTCCCCTTGTTCTTGAACTATTTGCCGGCCTTCTTCAGCGCCGCGTAGGCGACGGCCATCTTTGCTGCGAGCCGCGCATTGTTCCTCACCAGGCTCGATATTGGCCTTCAGGCTCTCGCCCTTGGACAGTTCGTTGATGCGGGCGAGCAGGAAGGGCGTCAGCTCCTTGCGGCCGATGCCGCGCTCTTCCGCTTCGCGCACGGCGTCGGATATGGTGCCGTCGATGAAATCCGGGGTGAGGGCGGCGCTTTCCGGGATCGGGTTGGCGATCATCAGGCCGGTGCCGGTGCCGAGCCTGGTGGTGCAGGTACATGGCCCTGGCGATCTCTTCCGGCGTATCGAGCCGGTGGTCGGCCTTGAAGCCGCTCTTGCGGGTGAAGAAGGCCGGAAAGTCGTCGGTGCCGTAGGCGATGACGGGAACGCGCTGGGTTTCGAGATATTCCAGCGTCTTGGCGATATCGAGGATGGATTTCACGCCGGCGCAGACGACGGCGGTCCTGGTACGGCCGAGTTCGGTCAGGTCGGCGGAAATGTCGAACGTCTGTTCGGCGCCGCGATGCACCCCGCCGACGCCGCCGGTCGCGAAAATGTCGATGCCGGCGAGATCGGCCATCAGCATGGTCGCGGAAACCGTGGTGCCCGCCGACTGGCCGCGCACCATGGCGACGGCGAGGTCGCGGCCGGAGGCTTTACCACGCCCTTGGCCTGCGCCAGTTCTTCCAGTTCGCTGTGTTCGAGGCCGACGCGCAGCTCGCCGTTGATGACGGCGATGGTCGCGGGGACCGCGCCGTTCTCGCGGATCACCGCCTCGACGCCGAGCGCGGTTTCGAGGTTCGCGGGGTAGGGCATGCCGTGGGTGATGATGGTCGATTCGAGCGCTACGACCGGACCGCCGGCTGCGATCGTTTCGGCCACTTCGCGGCTGAGCTTCGGTTTGATGAGGGCCATTTCGATATTCCTTGGATCGTTTCGGCCAGCCCGGGATCAGCCGGCCAGTCGGTGCATATTGGCTTCCAGGAAGCGTTCGGACAATTCCGTGTGGACGCTTGCGGTGCTTTCGGTGGTCAGGGTGCCGAGCAGCGCGCCGGTGCGGGCGGCGGTGTATGTGTCTTCGCCGTGCAGGATCCGGTGCAGCGTACCGGCGATCATCGCATCGCCGGCGCCTGTGATGTCGATCGGCCGGGCATGCACGGCCGGGAAGGTGCGGGCGCCTTCGGTGCCGGCCACAGCAATGCCGCGGGGACCCATGGTGACGACCGCCTCGCGGGCGCCGGCGGCCTGCAAGGCGAGCGCCGCCTCTTTGGCGTCGTCGATCGTCTCGTGCGCCTTGCGTCCGAGGACCGCATTGGCTTCGTCGATGTTCATGAACAGGAGATCGACGCCGGTGAGATCTCTTGGCAGGCGCGCCGCCTTGGGTGTCGAGACCGCGTCGATCGCCAGCTTGAAACGGGCGCCCTGGCGTTTGGCGATCAGAGCGGAAAGCGTTTCGGCAGGCAGGTTGCAGTCGGAAAACACCCAGCTTGCAGCGGCGAGATGCGGCCAGATGCGCTCGATATGGCTCGGCAGCAGCAGGTCGAAAATGCTCATGTCGGCAATGCCGAGGACGAGGTCGCCCTTGGTGTCGAGGATGGCGGCATATTCCGCCGTCGGGCGCTCGGTGGTGGTGATGATCTGGCTGACGTCGATGCCGCGGTCGCGCATGTGCTTCACCACCGCCCGGCCGCCTTCGTCGTCACCGACGATCGAGACGAAACTGGTCGTGGTGCCGAGAAGTGCGAGGTTTTCCGCGACGTTGCGGGCAACGCCGCCGAGGCTGCGCACGCCGTCGACCGGGTTCGAAGTCTCGAAGACGAATTCCTGCTTGGCGCGGTATTTGCGGTCGAGCACTGCGCCGCCGATGCAGACGGCGCGGGTCTCGGCGGGCATCACGTAGCCGCGGCCGAGGATGTAACCCTTCTGCATCAACTGGACGATATGGGCGGCGACCGTCGAGCGCGCCAGGCCGAGCATGGTGGCGATCTCCTGCTGTCCCGCGAACGGGTTGTCCTTGATGATTGCGAGGACCGCCGCTTCCTGTGGCGCAAGGTCATCCATGTTCAGTCGATCGTCCTTTGGGGCGAGAACCACGTTGCAACTTCGTTAATTTTGTTATGGACAACAACAGATGTTTTTGTCAACATCTGTTTGTCAGATGTGAATTGGAGGAAGGCCATGTCCGTTTCGAGCGCCAATCCCGTGTCGTCCAATAATGCCGTTCCCGGCATTCCGGTGATCGACGTCGGCCCCTTCATCCGCAACGAGACAGGTTCCGCGGCTGTCGTGAAAGCCATCGAGACGGCCTGCCGCGATACCGGGTTCTTCCTCGTCACCGGCCACGGCGTTTCGCCGGAGGTGACGTCACGGCTCTACAATCTCGCACGCGCCTTCTTCGATTACCCGCAGGACTGGAAGAAGACCCAGGGGCGCGGCGCTGGCGTTCTAGGCGGCGTTGCCTTCTCGCCGATCGCCGAAGAGGCGCTTGCCGCGACGCTCGGCATCAAGACCCCCGGCGACTACAAGGAAAGCCTCAATTTCGGCGAGAACCTTCCCGGCGATGCCTGGCCGGACAGGCCCGACGGCCTGGAGCTGGCGTTCCGCGACTATTTCAAGGAAATGGAAATCCTCGCCAAGCACATGCGCCGCATCTTCTGCCAGGCGATCGGGCTAGATCAGGATTATTTCGAACCCTCCTTCGAAAATCATCTCTCGGCACTGCGCGTTATCAACTATCCGGAACAGAACGAGTCGCCGCTCCCAGGCCAGATGCGCGCCGGCGTCCACACCGATTACGGCTTCATGACCATCCTGCGCTCGGAGGCTTCGGCCGGCGGGCTGCAGGTGCGCAACCGCGATGGCGAATGGCTCGACGCGCCGTCGATCGACGGCGCCTATGTGATTAACATCGCCGACGCCTTCATGCGCTGGACGAATGACGAATGGGTCTCGACGCCGCACCGCGTCGCCAATCCGCCGACCGGTTTCAAGGGCACGGCGCGTCGCCAGTCGATCCCGTTCTTCCTCAATCCGGCCAAGGATACGGTGATCGAATGCCTGTTGCCCTTCGTAAAAGGTGGGGCGAAATATGAGCCGATTACCTACGGCGAATACATCGACCTGAAGACGAAACAGGCTTTTTCGAAGGGCTGATGACTGACTAAACTCGACTGAACCTGTGCGCAGAAGCGGAGAACCGCCGGCACATATCGATCAAAGATCGCAACAAGGGGAACTGGACATGATGGATTTGACAAGGCGGCAAACGCTTGCCGGAATGAGTGCACTCGCCGCGGCCGGCCTTTTCGGCCTTCCGGCGCGGGCGCAACAGAAAACGCTGGTCGTACCGACGCTCGGCGGCGTTTGGGAACAGTACTGGCGTTCGACCGTCGCTCCCGCCTTCACCAAGCAGACGGGTGCGGCCGTGACGCTCGACGTCGGCAACGGCCGCGTCTGGGGTGCCAACCTGCGGGCGGCGGGCACTGCCAAGCCGCCCTATTCGATCGTGATGACCAACGAGGTTTTCGCGTCGGGCCTGCGCAAGGAAGGCTTTTTCGAAAAGCTCGACCTCACCAAGCTGCCGAACTATGCCGACCTTTATCCGCTCGCCAAGAAGACTGACGGTTGGGGCGCGATCGGCGCCGTTTCGCCGATCGGCATCGGCTACCGTACCGATCTGGTGAAGACCAAGCCGAAGTCCTGGAAGGACCTTTGGAACAATCCGGAGTTCAAGGGCAAGATCGGCCTCTACAACTTCGCCAACAGCGCCGGCAAGATGGAACTGCTGCTGTTCTCGAAGATCTTCGGCAAGGACCAGTATGACGTCGATGCCGGTTTCGCAGCACTTCAGAAGCTCGGGTCGGTGATCCAGGTGGACTTCAACATGTCGACCGGCCTTGCCTCCGGCGAAATCGTCGTCGCACCCTTCGACTTCGGCGAAATCGCTCGCCTGCGCCGCCAGGGTCTTCCGGTCGACTGTATCATCCCCGAAGAGGGAATGTTCATGTTCGACCAGACCATCAACATCCTCACGAACGCCCCGGAAAAGGAACTGGCCTACCAGTACGCCAACTTCCTGCTGTCGCCGGAGGTGCAGGGAATGATGATGAAGGAGTTCTTCATCTCGCCGACCAATTCCAAGGTGGTCGTGCCGGCCGATCTCAAGGCCGACGTGCCGGTTTCCGGCGCCGACATGGACAAGATCCTGACCTGGGACTGGGGCTTCGTCAACGAGAAGCAGGGCGAACTTGCCGAACGCTGGGCGAAGACCGTCAAGTGATTTCCCCAACTGCGATCATGGCCTGCCATGAGGGCAGGCCATGATCGGCTTTTTCGGGATCGAACTCTTCAATTGGAAAGTGAAATTTCATGACAGAGGTTAGCATCGAGAAGCTGACCAAGGACTACGGGCAGGGTCCCGCGGTCAACAGCATTTCGATCAGGATCGCGGAGGGCGAGTTCATCTCGCTGCTCGGGCCGTCCGGGTGCGGCAAGACGACGACGCTGAAGATGATCGCCGGTTTCGAGGATGCGACCGAAGGGGCTATCCGCTTCGACGGCCGCGACGTCGTGCATGTCGCAGTCGAAAAGCGCGATATCGGCATGGTCTTCCAGAACTATGCGCTGTTTCCGCATATGACGGTGGAAAAGAACCTCGCCTTCGGGCTGGAAATGCGCAAGACGCCCAAGGACGAGATCCGCGCCCGCATCGCCAAAGTGCTGGATATGGTGCAGCTCACCGGGTTTTCGGAGCGTTATCCGCGCCAGCTTTCCGGCGGCCAGCAGCAGCGTGTGGCGCTCGCCCGCGCTCTGGTCATCGAGCCGAAGATCCTGCTTCTCGACGAGCCGCTCGCCAATCTCGACGCCAAGCTGCGCGAGGAGATGCGGGTCTTCATCCGCGACCTGCAGCGACGGGTTGGCATCACCACGGTCTACGTCACCCACGACCAGGCGGAAGCCATGACCATGTCCGACCGGGTCGTGGTGATGTTCGGCGGCCGCATCGCCCAGATCGGTACGCCGTCCGATATCTACGAGCGGCCGGCCAATCTCGAGGTCGCCGAATTCGTCGGACAAGTGAACATCATTCGTGGCAAGGTCGGCAACAGCGTGGTTTCGACCGCCTTTGGCGACATTCCGGTGAACGGAGGCTTTGCGGAGGGGCCGAACTGATGCTGGCTCTGCGACCCGAAGCGGTCGAGTTGCTGCCGATCAATTCGGGTGCGACCGGTGCGTCGGCAAAGGTTCTGTCCAGCTATTATTCCGGCAGTCTCGTCGATTACCGGCTGGAGCTTTCGACTGGCGCTGTCGTCAACGTCCAGACTTTTCCGCGCACGCGGTTTGCGGACGGCGAGCAGGTGCTCGTGCATGCGCCGGCCGATCGTTTCTGGCCGCTCGGAACCGCCGCATGAGCGCAGCGCCTAAAAACGGCTTGGGCCATTGCTGCTGATCGCGCCCGCCGCGATCCTGCTCGGCGTGTTTCTCGTGCTGCCCTATCTCAATATCGTCGTCATGAGCTTCCGCATGCCGGGGCAGGGCACGCCCTATGGGCCGGGTTTCACGTTCGGCAATTACGGCAAGTTCTTTTCGGATTTCTTCTATATCCAACAGGTGATCAACACGCTGTGGATCGGTTTCCTGACGACCTTCATCTGCCTGGTGCTGGGTTATCCGGTCGCCTGGCAGTTGGCGCGCGGGACCTCGGCCTTTCGGGCGTTAGGTTATGCGCTGGTGCTCTCGCCGCTGCTGGTTGGCATCGTCATCCGCAGTTATGGATGGACGATCCTGCTCGGAAATAACGGCATCATCAACCGCACGCTGGCAGGGTGGGGTATTATCGATGGACCGCTGCCGCTGATGTATAACGCGCTCGGCATCATCATCGCGCTGGTGCATGTCTTCCTGCCCTTCATGATCCTGCCGATCATGAGCGCCATCCAGGGCATCGATCCGTCGCTTGAGGCCGCCGCCCGTTCGCTCGGAGCATCGAAGGTCACCTCCTTCCGGCGCATCACCCTGCCGCTGTCGTTGCCCGGCATCCAGGCGGGCTGCATCCTCGTCTTCGTTCTGTCGCTCAGCGCCTATGTAACGCCGTCGCTGATCGGTGGGCTGCGTGTGAAAACCATGGCGGTGACGGTGGTGGATGCGCTGATCGATACGTTCCAGTGGCCGTTCGGTTCGGCGCTGGCGCTGATGCTGTCGGTGACGGGCGCGATCTTCGTCGTGATCTTCGGGCGGCTGACCGTCATGAAATGGAAGGCTTGAGACGCATGTCGAAACCGTTCTTCACCGTCTATTGCCTGATCATCTACGCCTTCCTGCTGGCGCCGATCGCGGTCGTGGTGATCGCCTCGTTCAATGCCGGCGCTTTCCTCACCTTCCCGCCGCAGGGGTTTTCCTTCCGCTGGTATCTCGTGTTCTTCAACAACGAGGTGTTCATGCGGGCGATCCGCACCTCGCTATGGATCGCGGCGCTGACGATGGTGATCTCCGGGATCATCGGCACGATGGCGGCGATGTTCTATGTGACCCATGCCGGCAAGCTGAAGGAAACCGTGCGAGTGGCCATGCTGGCGCCGCTGCTGCTGCCGGAAGTGCTGACCGCGATCTCGCTGCTGTTCTTCGTCTATTCGGTCGGCCTCGGCACGCAGAACCTGGTCGGCATGATCGTCGGCCATGTGCTGATCACGCTGCCCTTCGTGTTCATCAACGTCTCGGCCTCGATGGAAAGCTACGATCCGGCCTGGAGCCTTGCCGCGCAGAGCCTCGGGGCCGGGCGGTTCACCCGCTTCCGGCGGATCATGCTGCCGCTGATCAAGCCGGGCGTCATCGGCGGCTGCCTGTTCGCCTTCATCATCTCGTTCGACATCTTCACCATTTCCTTCATGCTGAAGGGGTGGGCATGTCGGCGCTGCCGATCCAGCTTTTTGATTACCTGCGCACCAATTTCACGCCGGAAGCGGCGGCCGTCTCGACCTGCTCGATCGTGCTGACGATGGCGGTGGTGATCATTTCGGAAAAGGTGCTGGGCCTGCGCATCCACCGCTTCTAGGCGTTTAGAAGAGCTTGCCGCGGGCAGTGACCGGCCAGAGTGCCTCGACGCGGCCGTTTCGAACGCAGACGTACCAGTCGTAGAGGTTGCAGGTCGGGTCGCAATGGCCCGGCACGAGGCGCAGCCGGTCGTTGAGTTTCAGCGTATCCTGCGGGTCCTCGATCTTGCCGTGCTCGTCCGATGCGCTGACGAACTTGAGGTCGGGGCGTTCGAAGACGGTCGGCAGGCCGCTGTCGATCGAATGGGCTTTCAGGCCCGCATCGCAGATGGCGCGGCCGGAGGCCGGCTTGCTCATGATCGAGGTCAGCACGAAGAGCGCGTGTTCGAAACCGCCGACGGTGCCATTGCCCTCGGTCGCGCGGACGCGGGCATAATCGGCATCCATGAAGATATACGAGCCGGGCTGAATCTCGTTATAGAGGCCGGACGCGCCTTCGAGATTGTGGGTCCCGGTGCCTGCTCCGGTAACGATCTTCGGCTCCAGTCCTGCGTCACGCAACAGGTCTGTTGTTTCGCGGGCCATGCCGACCGCCTTGTCGATGGCGGCCCGGCGTTCGACCGGATCGTAGATATGCTGGGCGCTGCCGTGATAGGCCTGGATGCCGGCGAAGGCGAGGTTCGGGGCGACGGCGACTATCTTTGCCAGTTCGACGGCCGGTGCGCCCGGCAACACCCGCAGCGGCGGGCGCCGCAATCGATCTCGACCATCACGTCGAGCGTCACGCCATGCCGGGTTGCTGCTTCCGAAAGCGTTGCGACAACAGCCGGATCGTCGATGCAGACGCTGACATGGGCGTGTTTCGCGAGCCGCGCCAGACGATCGATCTTCTTGCGGTCGGCAACCTCATTGGCGACGAGCACATCGGAGACGCCGCCGCGCACCAGTGCTTCGGCCTCGGAGACCTTCTGGCAGCAGATACCGACCGCGCCGCCGTTTTGCATCTGGTACAGTGCGATATCGGCCGACTTGTGGGTCTTGGCATGCGGGCGAAGCCGTATGCCCATGGCTTGGGCATAATCCTTCATCCGTTCGACATTCCCTTCGAAGGCATGGAGGTCGATGATCAGCGCCGGGGTCTGGATGTCGTCAATGGTGTCGCCGACGGCTGCCGGCACGTCATAGCCGATGTCGAGGTCATGGATGGAAGAAGGCATGAAGATCGTGCTCGTTAAAGGATAGCGCGACGATAGGTGCCTCGGCCAGCCCAGGCAATCTCAGGCCTGCAATTTCATTCAAGATCGATGATCGGGTCTTCGATAGCAGTGGGAAAATCTCTCGAAAGGATAACCCATGAGCCTGGAATTCCTGATCACCTCCCTCATTGTCGTTGCCTCGCCGGGTACCGGCGTGCTGATCACGCTTGCCGCCGGTCTGTCGCGTGGAACGCAGGCGAGCCTCATCGCCGCCTTTGGCTGTACGCTCGGCATCCTGCCGCACATGATCGCGGCGGTCTCCGGCCTTGCAGCGCTGCTGCATGCCAGCGCATTGGCCTTCGAGTTCATCAAATATCTCGGTGTCGCCTATCTCCTGTTCATGGCCTGGCAGGTGCTGAAGGAAAAGGGCGCGCTTTCGGTGGAGGCGGACCGGACGCCGAAATCCGCCCGGCAGGTCATCGTGTCGGCAATTCTTGCCAATCTGCTCAACCCGAAACTGTCGATCTTCTTTTTCGCCTTCCTGCCGCAGTTCGTCAGGCAGGACGAGACCGCGCCGGTTCTGCGCATGACCGAGCTCAGCCTCGTCTTCATGCTGATGACCTTCGGCGTCTTCATCCTCTACGGGCTGTTTGCCGCCTCCGTGCGCAGCCACGTGATCTCGCGGCCGAACATCCTTGCCTGGATGCGCCGGATCTTCGCCGGCGCCTTCGTTCTTCTCGGCGCACGGCTTGCGCTTTCGGCACGATAGTTATTACCTGTCGCGTAATTGAGACGATGCAGCCGCTCCGGCATGTTCGCCCTGCCTGAAACAATCAGGCGGATATCAAGGAGAAAAGATATGACCGATGCGAACACCAAAGCCGAACTCTATCTCGCCATCTGGAACGAGACGGATGCCGTCCGCCGCCGGACGATGATCATCGAGGCCTGGGCGGAAGACGGGCTTTACGTCGATCCGCTGATGCGCGGCGAAGGCCATGAGCGGATCGGATCGCTGGTCGAGGGCGTCCAGGCGCGGTTTCCGGGGTTCCGCTTCACGCTGATCGGTACGGCTGACGGTTATGACGACAACCTGCGCTTCTCCTGGGGGCTCGGCCCGGAAGGCGGGGAGTCCCTGATCAAGGGCACGGATTTCGCCACCCTCGAAAACGGCCGGCTGAAGACGGTGCATGGCTTCCTCGACCAGGTTCCGGCCGCCGCATGACAACACTTGCCGCCGCCCGTCCTCTCGGTGATTTCCTGCGCGAATGGCGCCGCCGCCGACGGATGAGCCAGCTCGATCTGGCGCTGGAGGCCGAGATCTCCCAGCGGCACCTGAGCTTCATCGAAAGCGGGCGTGCGGCGCCAAGCCGCGACATGCTCCTGCATCTGGCGGAGCGGCTTGAAGTGCCGCTTCGCGACCGTAACCCGATGCTGCTCGCCGCCGGCTTCGCGCCGGTGTTTGTCGAGCGAAGGCTCGACGACCCGGCCCTCCAGCCGGCGCGCCGGGCGATCGAGATGGTGTTGAAGGGCCATGAACCGTTTCCGGCGCTGGCGATCGACCGGCACTGGACGCTGGTGGCCGCCAATGCCGCGGTGGCGCCGCTGCTTGCCGATGTCGCGGACCGGTCGCTGATGTCGGGGCCGGTGAACGTGCTGCGGCTCAGCTTACATCCGGGGGCCTGGCACCGCACATCGCCAATCTCGCCGAATGGCGCAATCATCTGCTCGAACGGCTGCACCAGCAGATCGCCGCGACCGGCGATCGTGTTCTGCAAGCCCTGCTCGAAGAGCTTGTCGGATACCCGGTGCCGGAAGCGGCGTTGAAATCGGTCCCGAGACATGATTATGCGGGCATCGCCGTACCGATGGAATTGCGCACCGAGGCGGGCCTCCTGTCCTTCATCTCGACCACGACCGTCTTCGGGACGCCGGTCGATGTGACGCTGTCGGAACTGGCGGTGGAATCCTTCTTTCCCGTCAATGACGAAACGGCCCGGCTTCTGCGCCAGATGGCGGAAACCGGGCCGTCGAAGAGCAATAGTTAAACCTGGCTTGGTTCAGCGGATCAGAATTCGCTCCACTGGCTTTCAGCAGGGGCTGCGGCTGCTGCGACGCCGCCGAAGGAGCGGGTCACGCGTTCCGCGAGCCGGCGGGCCGGGGATTCCTGCGGAGCCGCGTTGCGGCCGACCGGGGCCGGAGCGGAGCCGTAGGCCGGCCGCTGCTGCATTCCGGAACGCTGGCCACCTTCGGAAAGCTTGAAGCGGGTGAGCAGGTCACGCAGCTTCGTGCTTTCCGATGCCAGGTTGGCGCCGGCGGCATTGGTCTCCTCGACCATCGCGGCGTTCTGCTGGGTCACCTGGTCCATCTGGTTGACGGCGGAATTGACTTCGGCAAGGCCGACCGACTGTTCGCGGGCAGCGGTGGCGATCGCATTGATATGCTCGTTGATGGTGACGACGTGGTTCTCGATCGTCTTCAGCGCATCGCCTGTTTCGCGTACCAGCTTCACGCCGTTCTGGACTTCGGCACCCGACTTGCGGATGAGATCCTTGATCTCCTTGGCCGCATTCGCAGAACGCTGGGCGAGTTCGCGCACTTCCTGGGCGACGACCGCAAAACCCTTGCCGGCTTCACCGGCGCGGGCCGCTTCGACGCCTGCATTCAGCGCCAGAAGGTTGGTCTGGAAGGCGATCTCGTCGATCACGCCGATGATGTTAGAGATCTGGCTGGACGACTGTTCGATGCGCTGCATCGCATCGACGGCGTTGGCGACGACTGCGCCCGACTGGGCGGCGCTGGAGTTTGCCTGCAGGGCGATCGTCTTTGCCTCGTCCGCACGCTTGGAAGAGTTCGAGACGTTGGCGGTAATCTCATCGAGGGCGGCGGCAGTCTCTTCGAGCGAGGCTGCCTGCTGTTCGGTGCGCTTGGAAAGGTCGTCGGCGCTCTGGCTGACTTCACGCGAACCGCTGTCGATCGATTGCGCCGATCCGGCGACTTCCGAGAGCGCCGCACCGAGGCCAGATACGGCCGAGTTCAGGTCTTCGCGCAGTGCTTCGAAATCCGGAGCGAAGGGCTCGTTGAGCTGGAAGGCGAGGTCGCCGGCAGCAAGGCGGCGCAGGCCGGCGGCAAGGCCGGAGGTCGCCTCCTGCAAGCGGGCCTGGGCCGATGCTTCCGCTTCTTCCTGCAAGCGGATACGGTCTGCCTCGGCCTGCTTGCGGGCTTCCTCGGCTTCTTCCTGGAGCCGCCTGTTGGAGATCGCTGCCTGGCGGAACACTTCGACGGCGCCGGCCATGGCGCCGATTTCGTCCTTGCGGCCCGCGAAAGGAATCCCGGTCGCTGTGTCGCCGGCGGCAAGGCCGCTCATCGATGCGGTGATACGCTGGATCGGACGAGCGATGCCGGAGAGGACGTAAACGGCGGCGCCGACGATCAGTACGAAGACAACGCCGAGGATGATTTCCATCGTTGTGAGCGCGGTGGAATAGGTGGTCTTGGCCTTGATGCTTTCGACGGCCGCCTCATCGGTATTCGACTTGACCAGCTTGGTGACGGCTTCCATGACCGGCTGGATGGTGATGCGCATCTTTTCCATCTCGACGCGGGCGCGCGCATCCGAGGCCTTGCGGGAGAAGTCCAGCATCTTCTGGCCGTTCAGGGCGTATTTGTCGACGCCCGTCTGGATCTGGTCGATGATCTGCTTTTCCTGATCGCTGGAGATCAGCGGCCTGTAGGTGTCGAGAGCGGCTTTCAGCGCTCCCGACTGCTGGCCGATCAGCTTTTCCGCGGCATCCATGCCGAAGTCCGACGTCGTCGTCAGATGGCCCATATAGGCGACCGTCATTCCGAGAATGGCCGTCTCGATATTCTTCGAGGCCTGGACGCTTGGCATCGAATTTTCGGAAATCGTGCTGAGGTTGCCGGCGACATTGGAGAGCGAGGAAATGGCTGCCCAGGCGAGAACGGCGACGAGCGCCGCAATCGCGCCGAAGACGGCGATCAGCGAGCTGCGAATGGAGAGACGGGACATGAGGTTCGGCTCCGGAATGGTGAAGCCTCGAATGAGGCGACGCGTTTTCACGCGCAGATCTGATATCTGGCGGTGTGGGAAGAGGGCCGGTCTCATACCCGCCCTTGCGCTACACCCGATGGCGGTCGCGCGGTAGCCGGAGACTAAGGTCAAACTCTTTAACGACAGATTGAATTTTGATAGTGTAGAATGACTTTTGACGGATTTTGAGGCGAAAAATCCAAATTTCCTCGTCCGCTATCCGTTTATTTTATAAGGATAATATTGCGCGCGGATCGCCTGAGTAACAGGATGCCTGTCAATCGAGGATTGCTTGATTTTCCGTTCAAGCGGAACTGCGAGATCTAGCCTGCGCGACAGGCCGTCCCGATAGGGATCCGATGCCAGGGCGGGCGTTATCTGCGGGTCCGAAGACCGTCCATCAGCAGGCCGATCAGGCGATGCGACCGTTCACGCCACTCGGGCGATTCCGGCATCGAATAAATGCTCGACAGCGCGTGCAGCAGATCGGTCGTTTCGATATCGCTGCGGATATAGCCCTTGTCGCCGGCGGTCTTCAAAAGGTTTTCCAGCGCGCCGCGGATCAGGCCCGAGCCCTCGGAAAAAGCGAGGAGTTCGACGTCATGAGGATGCGCAGGCTGTTGGCCATGCCGCGCTTGGCGGCGATATAGCCCACGAAGCGTCGCATCCATTCCTCGATCGCGATATCGGGCGCATGTTTCTGGGCAAGCTCGGTTGCGGCCGCCGCGAGGCTTTCGAGCTCGCGGCGATAGACGACCTCGACGAGATGTTCGCGGGTGGGGAAATGCCGGTAAAGCGTTCCGATGCCGACGGCCGCCTGGCGGGCTATATCTTCCAGCGAGGTCTCGACGCCTTTTTCCGCAAAGGCCGCGGCCGCGACTTCGATCAGCCTTTCGCGGTTGCGGCGGGCATCGGCGCGAAGCCTGGTCTGTGCGGGTGGTGCTGTCTTCGGCTCGGCCGAGGCCAAAATGCTGCTCCTGGGCAATGGGGGCTTGACGAAAATCCGTAAGCCACTAGTTTAATCGGAGGCGCCTCCGTTTATGTAGGCGTCTCCACTTCTTAAGTCAGAAGCCTGCAGGATGTCATGCCGAAATCTCATCGGGGCATCTGCTGGAGAAAAACCATACAGCATCTGGTCGACCGCCGGCCAGAGCGTTCTACATTCAGAACTTCTCATTCTCGTGACTATGGCAGGAGCTTGACCCATGACACGAACCATCCATCTTTCGCTCGATATCAACGGGAGGCGGCACGAACTCGACGTCGAACCGCGCGTCACCCTGCTCGATGCCCTGCGCGAACACCTGGCGCTGACCGGCACCAAGAAGGGCTGCGACCAGGGCCAGTGCGGCGCCTGCACCTGTCATGTCGATGGCAGCCGCGTGCTCTCCTGCCTGACGCTTGCGGCACAGGTCGAAGGCCGGCAGATCACCACGATCGAAGGGATCTCCGCCGAGAACGGCGAGCTGCATCCGGTTCAGGCCGCCTTTGTCGAGCATGACGCATTCCAGTGCGGCTATTGCACGCCGGGCCAGATCATGTCCGCCGTGGCCTGCATCCGCGAGGGGCATGCAGGGTCCGACGAGGAAATCCGCGAATACATGTCCGGCAATCTCTGTCGCTGCGGAGCCTATAACAGCATCGTCGCGGCGGTGCGCGAAGCGGCGGAGATGGCGTGATGAGAGACTTTTCCTATCTCCGCGCCTCGTCGGCCGATGAAGCCCGCCAGGCGGCGCTTCAGGCCGGTTCCGCACTCCTGGCTGGCGGCACGACGCTGCTCGATCTCGCCAAATGCGGCGTGATGGAGCCGGAAACCGTGATCGATATCACCCATCTCTCCGGTCTCGGCGGGATCGAGGTCAACGATGCAGGCGCCACGATCGGCGCGCTTGCCAAGATGGGCGAGGTTGCCGATCACGCAGGCATCCGGGCCGCTTTCCCGGCGGTTTCGGAATCGCTGTCGCTGGCCGCCTCCGCCCAGCTTCGCAACATGGCGACGATCGGCGGCAACCTCCTGCAGCGGACGCGTTGTCCGTATTTCCGCGAGCCGGCCGTGTTTCCGGCCTGCCACAAGCGCAATCCCGGTTCCGGCTGTTCGGCGATCGGCGGCATTACCCGCAACCATGCCGTCCTCGGTACGAGCGACACCTGCATCGCGAGCTACCCCGGTGACCTCGCCGTTGCCCTTGTCGCCTTCGACGCCGTGGTCGAACTCGGAGCGCGGACGGTACCGGTTGACGACTTCTTTCTCCTGCCCGGCAATACGCCGGAGCGGGAAACCGTGCTGGAACGCGGCGAGATGATCACCGCGATCACCGTCCCGGCCTCGGCTGCGGCGAAAAACTCGACCTATCTGAAGGTCCGCGACCGTCAGTCCTATGAATTTGCAGCAGCCAGCGCGGCGGTCGGCCTCGAATTCGAGGCGGACGGCAGAACGGTGCGCGATATCCGCGTTGCTCTCGGCGGCGTCGCCACCAAGCCCTGGCGGGCGCGCGGCGTCGAACAGGCCCTGATCGGCAAGGTGCTCAGCCCCGAAACAGTCGAGGCGGCCAGCCGGCTCGCGATGGACGGTGCCGTTTCGCATGGCGCCAATCACTACAAGATCGAACTTGCGCCGCGCGTCGTCGCCCGCGCCATCCTCAAAGTTGGAGGTCTCGCATGACCATCATGGAACCCCGCAAACACGGCGATGCCTCCGACGGCATGGTCGGTGGCCGCATGTCCCGTTTCGAAGGCGGCATGAAGGTCACCGGAGCGGCGACCTATGCGCTGGAATATCCGGTCGAAGGCCTTGCGCATGCCGTCCTGGTGCAGAGCACGATCGCTGCGGGAAGTGTCATCTCCGTCGATACGGCAAAGGCAAAGGCGGCCCCCGGCGTCCTGATGATCCTGACGCCGGACGACGATCTCGGCCTGATGACCGCCTCCGACTGGTACGGCAACCGCCCGGAAAACCAGCCCTATCATCCGCTGCCGCGGGAGGTCCGGTTCAACGGCGAGTCGATCGCAGCCGTCGTCGCCGAGACCCGCGAGCAGGCCTCCGAAGCGGCCAAGCTCATCTGCATCACCTACAAGCAGACCCCGTCGGTTGCGAGCATCGACGATCCAAAGGCTGGCGAAGGCAAGGTGATGGCCAATCTCACCTCCAGTTGGGGTGATGCCGAGGCGGCTCTTGCCGCTGCACCGGTCCAGTTCGAAGGCGAATACTCGACGCCGCGCGAATATCATGTCGCAATGGAGCCGCACGGGCTGACGGTGAAGTGGGACGGAGACCAGCTGACGGTCTGGGAGCCGAGCCAATGGTCGCATGGCATGGCGCGCACCTATTCCGAATGGTTCGGCATTCCTTTCGAGAATGTCCGCCTGATTTCGCCATTCATCGGCGGTGGCTTCGGCTCCAAGGGAGCAGCACTTGCCTATAGCGCCATCGCGGCATTTGTCGCGCGGAAGCTCGGCCGGCCGGTGAAGCTCGCGGTCACCCGGCCGCAGAATTTTACCAGCTATGGCGGCCGCGCTGCGACCCGACAGACGATCAAGCTCGGTGCGACGGAAGACGGCATCCTGCAGGCGATCGTCCATCGCGGCGCCAGCGAGACTTCCACCTATGCGGACTGGCCGGAGCAGACCGGCGGTGCGACGCCGATCCTCTACAGGATAGAGAACTACTCGTCCGAGCATCGGGTCGTGCCGGTCAACACGGTTACGCCCGGCGCCCTGCGCGGTCCGGGTAAGAACCCCAGCGCCTTCGGCATCGAAAGTGCCATGGAGGAACTGGCCTATAAGCTCGGCGTGGACCCGCTCGAACTGCGGCTGAAGAACTATGCCGACCACGACTACCAATCGGGCAAACCCTGGTCGACGCGGCGGCTGCGCGAAGCGCTGACCGAGGGTGCAGAAGCCTTCGGCTGGTCGAAGCGCAGCCATGGACCGCGCTCGATGCGCGATGGCCGCCAGTTGATCGGCTGGGGCATCGGCTGCGGCACCTTTCCGGTCATCCAGGCCCCGAGCGAGGCGATGATCCGCATCCTCGGCAACGGGCGCGTCGAGGTCGTCAGCGGCGCGATCGACATGGGGCAGGGGACCTACACGATCCTCGCCCAGACGGTCGCCGAAGTGTTCGGCATTCCCGTCGATCAGGTCGAAGTCCATCTCGGCGATTCCCGGCTTCCGGGCTCGGCGATTGCCGGCGGCTCGATGCTGGCGGGCTCCATCCTCGGCGCGGTGCACAAGGCGGCGACGGCGGCCCGCGACGAGCGATCGGACTGGCACTCAGCGACGAGAAATCACCGTTGCGCGATACCGGCGCCAATACGCTGACCTTCAGCGGCGGACGGATCGCGGTGCCGCGCGGCGAGGGGCCGTCTCTGACCCTGCCGGAACTGATGGCGGCGCTGGGCCGCGACGAGATCGAGATTCGTCGCAACACGTTGCCGGAGGGAGCGACCGTCCAGGAACAACATCAGGCCTGGACGACCATGGCAAAGGTCCAGGGGCCGACCATGGGCGAATATTCGATGCATAGCTGGTGCGCCCATTTCGCCGAGGTGCGGGTGGACGAGGATTTTGGAACGGTGCGGGTCTCCCGCATCGTCTCGGCCTTCGATTGCGGCCGGCTCTACAATCCGCGTCTGGTCGAAAGCCAGTGGCGGGGCGGCATCATCATGGGCATCGGCCAGGCGCTGCTCGAAGAGGGCCTCGTCGATCAGCGCAACGGCCGGACGCTCAACAACAACATGGGCGACTACCTGGTGCCGACCAATGCGGACGTGCCGGACATCCAGGTCATCTCGGTCGGCGTTCCCGATTATGGTGCCTCGGCGCTGGGCGGCAAGGGTGTGGGCGAAGTCGGCATAGTCGGCGTCGCTGCGGCGATCGCCAACGCCGTCTTTCACGCGACCGGAAAACGCATCCGCGACTTGCCTATCACGCTCGAGAAGCTGATCTGATCGATCTGGCGCATCCGGCTCGGCCGGGTGCGCCTATTTTTCTCGGCATGTTCGATGCGCCGAGGCTGCCGGCGAAACGTTCGGCCAGACGTTCTCTCCGAAAATGCTCGACGACGAAATCGACGAAGACGCGGGTCTTTGCCGGCAGCAGCGTTTTGCTGGCGTAATAGATCGATATCGGCCCGATATCGGCATACCAGTCCGGCAGCAGCCGGATGAGTTCTCCGCTTTCGAAATAAGGCAGGCCATCCGACATGGCGATCATGGCAATCCCGAGCCCGAGGCGTGCGGCATGGGCGATTGCCGCCGGGTCGTTCAGAACGATTTTGCCTGTCAGCGCTGCCGGCATCTCGTCGCCGCCGGCATTGCGCATCAGCCATTGGCGGATACGCCCCGTATTGGAGGAGCGTAGCTGAATGCCGTCCAGGTTCACAAGGTCCGCCGGATTGGCCGGCAGAGGCCGGTCCTTCATATAGGCGGGAGAAGCGACCAGGATGAGATGGGCCGGTCCAAGCACGCGGGCCACCGTGCCCGGGGTGAGTTCGAAGCCGCCGCCGATCGCCGCGTCATATCCTTCCGCGATCAGATCGACCTGCCGGTTCTCGAACGTCCAGTCCGGCCGGATCAGCGGGTAACGCGCCATGAACTCCGGCAGCAGCGGCAGGATATAGTCTGTTCCGAAATGCGGGCTCATGCTGACCTTCAAAATGCCGGCCGGCTCCGAACCTTCCGAAGAGACCGCGTCGATCGCGTTCTGCAGCGCCTCGACGTGGTCCCGGATCTCGGACAGGAAGCGCTCGCCCGCTTCCGTCAGCGTCAGTCTGCGCGTGCTGCGCTGGAAGAGCCGGGTGCCGAGGTTTTCTCCAGCGTCGCGACATTGCGGCTGACGGCGGCGGGCGTCAGCGACAACCGCCGTGCGGCTGCGCAAAACCCGCCGAGGTCGGCGCTGCGCAGGAAGGATTCGAGATTGGCGAGGCTTTCCATGATCGGCCTATTTGCAATGGATACTTGAAGATGATCCGCATTATTGCCGGCTAATCAAGTGCCAATCCAGAAGCGATATTCCTGTCATCGAAATCAAGGAGTATCGCAGTCATGACCATCGGTATCATCGGCGCCGGCAATATCGGCGCAGCCTTTGCCCGCACTCTCGCCCGGAACGGCGTCGGTGCCATCATCGCCAACAGCCGCGGCCCGGACTCGCTTGCGGAACTGACGGCCGAGCTTTCGCCGTGGATTTCCGCCGGCACGATCGAGGAGGCAGCAAGTGCGGACATGGTGCTCATCGCGGTTCCATGGACGAAGCTGCCGGCAGCCCTTTCCGGCCTGCCCGATTGGAACGGCCGGATCGTCATCGATGCCAACAACCCGATCGAGGCGCCCCTCTTTAAACCCGCTGAACTCAACGGCCGTCTTTCCAGCGAGATCGTCGCGGACCTCGTGCCGGGCGCCCGCGTGGTGAAGGCGTTCAATCACCTGTTCGCGAAGCTGGTCGAGGCCGACCCTTCTTCCGAGGGCGGCAAGCGGGTGCAGTTTTATTCGGGTGATGACGCGGCCGCAAAGACGGAGGTCGCCGCCTTGATCGAGAAACTCGGTTTCTTCGGCATCGATCTCGGACCGCTTGCCGTCGGGGCTAGGCTCGCGCAGTTCCCGGGCGGCCCGCTGCCTGGCCTGAACCTCGTCAACTTCGGCTGACGCTCAGTCGTCCGAATACCGTTCCTCGGACCAGGGATCGCCGCGCATATGGTAGCCGTTCTTCTCCCAGAAGCCGGCCTGGTCTCTGCCGAGGAATTCGATCCGGTTGAGCCATTTGGCGCTCTTCCAGAAATAGAGGTGCGGCACCACCAGCCGCACCGGACCGCCATGCTCTTCCGAAAGCGGCTTGCCCTCCCACTCGGTGACGATGATCGCGTCCGGCGAGGCGAAATCCGAAAGCAGCAGGTTGGTGGTATAACCGTCATAACTCGTCAGCATGACGGCGACCGCCTCCTCCTGGGGATCGACGAGATCCAGGAAATCGTGGGTCGAGACGCCTTTCCAGTTGTTGTCGTAGCGCGACCAGGTGGTCACGCAATGGATGTCGGAGCGCATCTCGGTCTGGGGCAGGGCCTGGAAAGCCGCCCAATCCAAAGTTTTCCTGTTGTTGACGAGGCCGCGCACGTCGAGTTTCCAGCGCTCCGTCGAGACCTGCGGCTGCTGGCCGAGATCAAGCACCGGCCAGTTCTTGACCAGATGCTGGCCGGGCGGCAGGCGGTCGGTTTCCGGCCGTGTGATCCGCCCGGTCAGGAATTTGCCTTGCTCGGCCCATTTCCGTTTGGTGATGGTGAGCTTTGAATCCTCGGGCTCAATCTCGTCGGCCATGTCCGGTTCTCCTTGCGTCGCCCGATAATCTGATAAAGAAGGAAGGCAATCAATTGTCCGTTCTGCAATTGGTGTCTTTGAAAATCGTATTGTCGGAAAATCATGCCTGCCTTCAATCCCCTTGTCGAAAAGCTCAGCCCGCCGCCCGTCCCTTCCGTTGCCGCCTGGGGCGCGCCTATGACGGAGCCAAAGGACCGCTGATCGACCTCTCGCAGGCGGTGCCCGGTTATCCCGCCCATCCGGACATGCTGCGGCTGCTGGGCGAGACTGGTTCCTCCAAGGCCTTTACCGGCTACGGGCCGATCGAGGGCGAGACGGAGCTCAGGAACGCCTATGCGGCGCATGTCTCCGAGGTTTACGGCGCGAGCATCGATCTTCGGAACATCCACATCACCTCGGGTTGCAACCAGGCTTTCGTCTGCGCGGCGATGACGGTGGCCGGCCCCGGGAATACGGTGTTGATGACCGAGCCCTTCTATTTCAACCATGAAACGACGCTGGCGATGATGGGCGTCAAGACCGCGTTTGTCGCCTGCGAAGCCGCCAATGGTTTCCTGCCGGATCTCGTGGCGATCGAGGCGGCGATCACGCCCGAGGTGCGGGCGCTGGCACTTGTCTCGCCCAACAATCCGACCGGAGCGGTCTATCCGCCGTCGCTGCTCGAAGCGATCTTCAAGCTCTGCCGAAACAAGGGCATCTGGCTGATCCTCGACGAGACCTATCGCGATTTCATGGCCGTGGCCGATCAGGCGCCGCACGGGCTGTTCAGCCTCGATGGCTGGGAAGACACGCTGATCAGTCTCTACAGCTTCTCGAAATCCTTCTGCATTCCCGGCCATCGGCTGGGCGCGATCACGGCCGGCCCGGTCGCGGTCGAGCAGATCGCCAAGATCATGGACAACCTGCAGATCTGCGCGCCCCGCGCCGCCCAGGCCGCGGTTGCCGAGGCGCTGCCGCTTCTCGCCGGCTGGCGCGAGGAAAACCGCCAGGAGATCGGCCGCCGCACCGATGCGCTGAAGGCGGTGATGCGCTCCGTCAACGACTGGAAGCTCGATGCGATAGGCGCCTATTTCGCCTTCGTACGGCATCCTTTCCCGGGCAGGACCGCGGCGGAAGTGGCGGAAAAGCTTGCCAGGCAGGCCGGCGTCGTCTGCATTCCCGGCGCCTATTTCGGCGAGGGCCAGCAGGATTACCTGCGCTTCGCATTCGCCAATGCGGACGTGCCGACGATCGGGCTGCTGCGGGAACGTTTGCAGAACTTTTCTCTATCGTGAGTAGCCGCGTCCGTATATAAGCGGGGCATGGTTCAAAGAGCAGGCAGCGCCGATCTCCCGCTTCACGGCGGCCGGGTTCCCCGGTGGCTTGGCGAGCGCATGACGAAGCTCGGCGCCGTCATCACCGAGGCGATCGTCATCGAATACGGCCGCGACGAACTGCTGCGGCGGCTGGCGCATCCTTTCTGGTTCCAGTCCTTCGGTTGCGTCATGGGCATGGACTGGCATTCGTCCGGGATTACCACCAGCGTTCTCGGCGCACTCAAGCGCGGGTTGACTCCGATGGCCGGCGAACTCGGCATCCACGTCTGCGGCGGTCGCGGCAAAAATTCCAGGCAGACGCCGGACGAGCCTGATCGCGATCGGCAACCGCGTCGGCATAGACGGCAGCGGCCTCGCAACGACCAGCCGGCTGGTCGCTAAGGTGGACAGCGCCGCGGTGCAGGACGGTTTCGATCTCTATCTGCACGGCTTCATCGTCACCGACGACAGCAAATGGGTGGTAGTGCAGCAGGGCATGAACGGCGACAAACGCCAGGCGCGGCGTTACCACTGGATTTCCGAGGGGCTGAAAAGCTTCGTCGATTCCCCACATGCGGCGATCGAAGGCAGGCAGCAGGGCGAGATCGTCAACCTCGCCGACCACCGTGCCGAAGCCTCCCGAAAGGGCCAGCTCGACCTGCTCGCGACGCTCGGGCCGGACGGAATCGTCCGTGAGGTGATCGCCATCGAACCGGCTCGCAAGACGAAGGAAACGGCGCAGCCGATGCTGCCGCACCTGATCATGCCGGCGCATCACGATGTCCGCGAGGAGGACGTCAACATGAGGCGGCTGCATGGGACGCTGGCGGCGGCGGCCGATCGCGGGCCTGAAGATTTCGAGAACCTGCTGCTGATGCCGGGTGTCGGGGCGCGAACGGTGAAGGCCTTGGCCATGGTCGCCGAAGTCGTGCACGGCGCGCCCTGCCGTTTTTCCGATCCGGCGCGCTTCTCGCTCGCCCATGGCGGCAAGGACCGGCATCCGTTTCCGGTGCCGCTGAAGGTCTATGACGAGACGATCAAGGTGATGAAGTCGGCGGTCGGCAAGGCCCGGCTCGGCCGCGAGGAAGAGCTGCAGGCCCTGAAGCGGCTCGACGACCAGGCCCGGCAGATGGAACGGTACGTGACCGGGCCGGACCTCAAGGAAATCGTCGCCGGCGAGTATCGCCAGTCGCACGAATGGGGCGGCCACAGCGTGTTTGGGTGGGAGCCGCCGGAGGAGACGGAGATCGAAAGCCGTCGAGGCGGATCGAAGATTACTTGAAGGGATCGTAGCCCGGCTTCTTGTAGATGATGTCCGGCTGCCCCTGGATGTCCGGCACATAGACCTTGTCCGTCCATTCGTCCTTCGGGACGTCCTGGATCGCGACCGAAATCGAGCTGTCGGCAGAGCCGAGGGCGGTGATGAGCGCCTTCGTCACTTCGGCGGTCAGCGCCTGTTTCTGCTCTTCGGAGCGGCCCTCGATCATTTTGACGATAACGTGGGGCATGTTGCGCTCCTTCGATGTGCAGCTTTCAAACCAGACGAAACCGAGCATAGCCCGTCCCGCTCCGGGAGATCAATCGTGAACTCCCGGCAAATTCGCAAAGCCCCGCCATCACCTGCCGACAGGGAGCGGGCGCGTAGTCCGCTTACGCCATCGGGGTCGTCGCGCGGTCGCGGCCGGTGGACGCGACGCGGCCGGCGAGGTCGGCGATACGTTCCATGGCGATCGCGATCACATCGTCCGGCATCGTCAGCGAGATGCGCAGGAAACCTGCGGCCTGGTCGCCGAAGGAGGTGCCGGGCATGACGGCGACTTTTTCCTCGCGCAGCAGTTCCCAGGCGAATTCCTCGCCGTTCAGGCCCGTGGCGGTGACGTCGAGCAGGATGAACATGCCTCCTTCCGGCGGCATCGGCTTGATGAGATTGCTGCCGGCAAAGGCCTTTTCGACGATCGTCGCGCGGCGGCGATAGTTTTCGCGCATCACATCGGCCGTGTCGAAATGCTGCGACAGCGCCATGGCGGTCATGTCGGAGATGAAGGGCTGGACGCCGAACAGCATGGTTTCGGAGACCGGCAGCAGCTTTTCGCAGAACTCTTCCGGTCCGGCGGCCCAGCCGCTGCGGAAGCCTGGCGCCGCATGCGACTTCGAGATGGACGACACGACGATGGTGCGCTCGGCCAATGCCGGAACGTCGAAGGGGAGGCGAAGGGCGTGCCTTCGAAGATCAGCTGTTCGTAGACCTCGTCCGAGATGATCCAGAGGTCATGCTTGCGGCAGACCTCGCCGATGGCGGCGATCTCGGCGGCGGTCAGCACAGCGCCGGTCGGATTGTGCGGCGTGTTGAGGAGGAGCACGCGGGCTTCCGGCGTGATCGCCCGTTCGAGATCCTCCGCCTGCAGATGGAATTTCTTCTCCGGGCGCAGCGGCACGGGGATCATATGCGCGCCGGTCGAGGCGATGACGCCTTCATAGGTCGCATAGAGCGGATCGCCGACCAGCACGCCGTCGCCGGCTTCGACCAGGCCGGTCATGACGCCATAGAGCGCCGTCTGGGTGCCGGGGAAACAGAGGAAATTGCGCTCGGTGACGCCCGGCCGGCGCTTCGAATACTTTTCCACCAGGGCCTCCAGCACCGGCGGCTCGCCGCGGCCGTTGGAATAGCTGGTGCGGCCGGCATACATGGCGCGCGCCGCTTCGTCGAGCAGCGCCTTGTCCGGCTTGACGTCCGGCTCGCCGATCGTGAGCTCGATGATGTCCTCGCCTGATGCCTTCATGCGGCGGGCGGTCAGGTGGAGTGCCCAGCGGCCGGAACCGAGATGGGCGAGACGGTCGGTGATCGAGGCATAACGCATCGGTGGTTCCTTTTGTTATCGTTGTTCGGCGGAAAGTTCGCCGGGCTGCAGACGCAACAGCGCTTCCACGGAGATCAGGGCATTTTCTGCGAGTTCGTGTTCCGCGAACGTATCGGCCGCAAGTGTTCCTTCGAGCCAGAGGCCATCGACCAGTGCGTTGAGCCCGATCGCATAGGTGCGGCACTGGGCGCGGCTCACCACCCGCTTCTCCTCGGCGAAGAAGGCGGTCAGCAGGGTTTCCAGCGCTTCCAGGAAGGAAAGATAGTTCTCGCGGTGAATGGCGGCAAAGCTCGGGTCGATCTGGATATGGCTGATGAAGGCGGCCCAGAGCGACAGCGTGCGCGGATCGGTGACCGGCGGCGTCACATTGGCAACGATGAAGCGCCGCAGACGCGAGCGGGCCGTCTCGCCCTCGATCGCGGCGGCAATCGCGGCCTCGGTCATGCCGGCCATTACCTTGCGGTAGGCCGCGTGCAGCATCTGGTCCTTGCCGGTGAAATAGTGCCGGATCAGCCCGCCGGTTACCCCGGCGCGCATGGCGATCTGGCGGACCGTCGCGCCCTGGATGCCGAATTCGGCGATACAATCGAGCGTCGCGGCGATCAGGTCCTCGCGCCGCTCGGCCTCGCTTGCCCTATGGTAGGTGCGGCGGTTCACGGGGTCATCTCCTGAGGAACGGGCGGGCCGTTCTTCTCACGGCGTCAGAGCTTATTATACGCCCGAATAATTCCCGCAAGCGAATTTCTTCTTCGTCGCCTCGTCGGCTGATCAGCGCCTGCCGCCGGCGAGCGGACAGCCTCCGGCCTGCCACGCAGGATCAGCATGGAGGTGGCGCCGAAGGTCGGGCCGATGGCCAGCAGCACGAATGTCCAGCGCCAGCCGCCGAGCAGTTCGGCCAGATGCGGCATCAGCCAGATCATGAAAATGGTCAGCGCAAAACCCATGCCCATCTGCAGCGACAACGCCGTGCCGATGTAATTGCGGTCGGCGAGTTCGGTCACTGCTGCGGAGAACTGGGCCGAATCTCCGATGATCGAAATCCCCCATACGATCACCACCAGTGCCAGCAGCCAGAAGGGGCCGTCGAAGACGAAGCCGATCAGCAGCGCGCAACTGCCGGAGACGATCATCAGGCCGGCGGTGGTGGCGGTGCGGCCGAAACGATCCGACAGCACGCCGCCGGCGAAACAGCCGAACACGCCGGAGGCGACTGCGATGAAGGTGAGCAGCGATGCTTCGCTGCTGATGCCGGTGCCGCCCTTGTCCAGCGCTGCGGTGAGGTAGGCGAGCAGCCACGCCCACATGGCATAGAGTTCCCACATATGGCCGAGATAACCGCCGTTGACGAGCAGCAGGTTGCGGTCCTTCAGCACCCGGCCGATCTGGCGCGGATCGAACAGTGCTTTTCCGAACGGGAAGGGGCCTTCGCGGGTGAAGAGGAGGAGAATGATCGCACCGACCAGTGTCGCACCGCTCGAAAGCAGCACGACATTGTGCCAGTCGGCTGCCGACGACATGCCGCGGAAGAGGTGCGGCAGCGAGGACCCGGCGGTGATCGCGCCGATGACACCGGCAAGCGCCAGTCCGCGACCGGTGATGAACCAGGTGGAGACGAGTTTCAGCGCCGGCGGATAGACGCCGGCGAGTGCCAAGCCGGTGACCATGCGGCAGAGGACGGCGCCGGCCGGGCCGGGTTCCAGGGCGAGGACGGCATTGGAGAGCGCCGCGAGCAGGGCGGAGGCGGCCATCAGCCGGTTCATGCGGATGAGGTCGGGCAGGTTGAAGAAGCTTGCAGCAAGCGCGCCGATCACGAAGCCGATCTGCACGCCGTTGGTGAGCCACGCGGCCGCACTTTCGGACAGGGACCAGGCGCGTTTCAGTTCCGGCGCGATGGCATTTGCCGAGAACCAGCAGGAGAAGGAGAGCACCACGGCAAGGCACAGCAGCGCCAGCATGGACCAGCGGCCTGGGGCCGGTGTTTCCTCTGGGGTCGCGGTGGTCATTGTTGTTGCGTCCTGCTAATTCGGCGAGCTTCTTCTACAACGCCTTCTGCCCTGCCACATACCCCCTCTGCCCTGCCGGGCATCTCCCCTCAAGGGGAGATCGGCTGGGCGCCGACGCCTTGTTCCCAATCATCGCCGAGCAGGCCGTCTCGTTTCTTTGGAAGCGACGATCTTGCCGCTTGTGCCCCCTTGAGGGGAGATGGCCGGCAGGCCAGAGGTGGGTATCACGGGCGGGATACCCCATGATCCTCATCTTGAGACCCGGTATCTGGCGGCGATATGCCGGTCCGGCAACCTCGGCGCTCCAAACAGCTTCTCCCGGAACGTGCCGTCGCGATAGCCCGTCTTGTAAAGACCCCGTTCCTGCAGGATCGGGATCACCAGATCGATGATATCGTCAAAACATTCCGGCACAACCGTGCGCGACAGGTTGAAGCCATCGACGCCGGCCTGATCCATCCAGGCGACGAGATTGTCGGCGATTTGTTCGGCGGAGCCCACCATCGGGGCCTGCCTGCTGCCGAGTACCATCTGTTCGATGAGCTTGCGCTTGGTCCATTGCGGCCCGGCGGTGCGGGTCATTGCCTCGACATTCGAGATGATCGCCGAGCTTTTGCCGGTCTCGATCGGTTCGTCGAGATCATATTTTGCGAAGTCTATGCCCAGCGAGCCGGCGGCATGCACGAGCGCACCTTCGGAACTCGCATAGGCGCGGTAGTCCTCGAATTTTTCGCGGGCTTCCTTTTCGGTGCGGGCGGTGACGATGGTGGCGCCGACAAAGACTTGGACGTCCCCGGCGTTGCGGCCGTATTCAACGGCGCGGGCCCTGATGTCATCGACGATGGCCTTGACCCCTTCGGTCTTCTGGCCGTTGACGAAGACGCATTCGGCATGGGTGGCGGCGAACTGCCGGCCGCGGGTCGATGAGCCCGCCTGGTAAAGGACCGGCGTACGTTGCGGCGAGGGTTCGCAGAGGTGGATCGCCTCGATGCCGTATTGCTTGCCGCGATGATGGACCTTGTGGACCTTGGCCGGGTCGGCATAGGTGTGGTTCGCACGGTCGAGCACCACTGCGCCATCCTCCCAACTCGCCTCCCACAGCCGGTACATAACTTCCATATATTCGTCGGCGAGGTCGTAGCGGTCGTCATGGGCGGCGATGTCGTCGAGGCCGATCGCCTTGGCGGCACTGTCGAGGTAACCGGTGACGATGTTCCAGCCGATCCGTCCGCCCGTCAGGTGATCGAGCGTGGACATGCGGCGGGCGAAGACGAATGGCGGCTCATGGGTCAGGTTGGCGGTGACGCCGAAGGAGAGGTGTTCGGTGACGGCGGCCATGGCCGGCACCAGCAGCAGCGGATCGTTGACCGGGACCTGCACGGCCCCTCTCAAAGCCGCCTCGTTGCTGCCGCCGAAGACGTCGTTGACGCCGAGCACGTCCGCCAGGAAGATGCCGTCGAACAGGCCTGCCTCCAGCTTTTTCGCGTAGTCCGTCCAGTAACGAAGCTGCGCATAACGGTGCGACTGGTCGCGGGGTGCGCCCAGAGCCCCTGCTGGATATGGCCGACGCAGTTCATGTCGAAGGCGTTGAAACGGATTTCGCGCGAGCCGCCATTTCCCATGAGCTCTTTCCCTTATTGTCGTTGCGAATAAGCTTTGTCTCTTATATGATTTGTTTGTCCACTATAGAAGACGATTGATGAAAGGCAAGCAGGTTGAGCGAGACGGAGAACGACCCGGTTCAGGCGATCGCCATACGGCTGAAGATCGAGCGGGAAGCGCGGGCCTGGTCCCTGGCCGAACTTGCGGAACGCTCAGGCGTCTCCAAGGCGATGATCAGCAAGATCGAGCGGAGCGAGGCAAGCCCGACCGCGACGGTGCTCGGGCGGCTTTCGGGCGCCTTCGGGCTGCCGCTTTCAGTTCTGCTGGCGCTTGCCGAGCGGGCACAAGATCGCGTCGCGCTGCAGGCGGAACAGCCGGTCTGGACCGATCCGGAGACCGGCTATACGCGCCGCGCCGTCTCTCCGTCCAATTCGCTGCTGGAGCTTCTCGACGTGTCGCTGCCTCCAGGCGTGCGGGTGCCCTATCCAGCATCGGCCTTCGCCTTTCAGCACCAGCAGATCTGGGTGCTTTCGGGCCGGCTCGACTTTCAGGAGGGGCGGCGATGCGCCATCTTGCCGAAGGCGATTGCCTTCTCCTCGGCCCGCCTTCCGATTGCGTGTTCTTCAATCCGGGCAAGGAGCCGGCGCGTTACGTGGTGGCGCTGACGCGGCGGTGAAGAGAAAAGGCGCCCCCGGTGAGGGGAAACGCCAGTTGGGGAGGGTGTTTATGACGTTGTCGGTAGCGTGGAGGTCATGCGCCCGACCCGCCTTGAACACACGACCATGACTTTTGTTCCCCTCCCGATTTCATTCCTGCATCCCGAAACGGGATGGTCGATGGGTGAATGGAACCGAAAGCCTGAGCTCAAGGTTGTCGGATGTCCGGCCGATGATATGATGCTGCCGGGCTGGCCTTAAGAGAACCAGGTGTGACGGCAGAAATCGTCGCACCGTCCTGGGAGGATGATATGTCCGGTCTAAACCCGACCTTTGTCGATCGCGAGGATGCCGGAAGGCAATTGGCGGACGCTGTGCACACGGCGGGGCTGCCCAATCCCCTCGTCATGGCGCTTCCGCGCGGCGGCGTGCCGGTCGCCTTCCAGATCGCCCAACGGCTCGGCCTGCCGCTCGATCTCCTCATCGTCCGCAAGATCGGCGCGCCTGGGCATCCGGAATACGGCATCGGCGCGGTCGTCGATGGCCGCGAGCCGCATGTTGTCGTCAACGAGGATGCCGCTCGCCGTTTCCATGTGCCGCCGGGGTATCTTGCGGCCGAGCGCGACCACCAGCTTGCGGAGATCGAACGCCGCCACCGCATGTATTTCGGCGAGGACGAACCGAGCGATCACGACCATACGGGCCGCGACGTCATTCTTGTCGATGACGGCATCGCAAACGGCGTTTCGATCCGCGCCGGCATCCACGCGTTGAGGGACATGGGTGTCGCGTCGATCCGGATCGCCGTGCCCGTCGCGCCGCGTCAGTTGCTGGAAGCCCTGCAGCAAGAGGTGGACGACATCGTCTGCCTTTCGGCGCCGGACCGCATGGAAGCGGTCAGCCTGCACTACGGCGACTTCACCGAGACGACGGACCAGGACGTTGTGCGCCTTCTCAAGGAAGCGCGCCGGCTCAGCCGAACCCTGACGCATTGAAGGTCAGAGCTCGATCGTGACCAGAAGCGGGAGATGATCGGAGGCCTGGCGGGAAAGTGGCGTCGATACGGCCCGCGTCTCGACAGGCGTGATCTCGCCGGAGACGAAGATGTGATCGATCCTCAGAAGCGGAAACCGTGAGGGGAATGTGGCTTTGGGCTTCATCCCGCTTTTGAGCGGCGCGTCCGTCATCTTTCGGGCGACGGCCTTGTAGGTCGCGGTCAGCGGTGTGGCGTTGAAATCGCCGATCAGGATTTTCGGCTTGTCCTGGCATTCCGCCGCTCCCATCCAGGAGCCTCCCAGAATTTCACCGATCTGGCGCATCCGGTCGCCGCCCAGCAGGCCGAGATGGGTGTTGAAGACCTGCAGCTTGTGCTCGCCGACCTCGATTTCCACCCAGAGAGCACCTCGTTGCTCGCCATGCGAGGGCAGGCCGGCACCCTTGACCATTCTTGCAGGCAGGGAAGTCAGGATCGCATCGCCATAACGCTCTTCCGCGACGTTGAGAGCTGCGTGGAAATGGAATTCCATCTGCAGAAGAGACGCGATCGCATGCGCCTGGTCTATCCCGCCGGTGCGGCTGCGGC
Organism: Neorhizobium sp. EC2-8; assembly: GCA_045291535.1. Classification (GTDB taxonomy): domain Bacteria; phylum Pseudomonadota; class Alphaproteobacteria; order Rhizobiales; family Rhizobiaceae; genus Neorhizobium. The sequence goes on from CP147996.1 coordinate 4,093,486, forward strand.
CGACATCCAGCTCCTGCAATCCGATGATATCCGGCTCGAGGGCGGCAATGACCTCGGCCACCCGGGCGGGGTCGAGCCGGCGGTCGGTGCCGATACAGCTATGCACATTGTAACTCAGGATCTTCAGGCGGTGCCTTGCCGAGGAGGGGCGGGCCGTCGATTGCGATGGTGCTGTCTGATCCGTCATGGCGCTGGGAACACCTTGGGCCCGGTTTCGTTCCCATTGTTATACAGTCGTTTACGAGAGGGACCATGATCGCCAGACGCCATCTGTTCACGTTTCTGATCGGCGCCGCGATCTGCCTGGCAGCCTTCCTCGTCTACCGAAGTCTCGGTCGATACACGCTGGACGAGATCGAGGGTTCCGTTCGGTCGATCGCCGGCTTCCGGCTGGCGAGCGCCTTCTTTTCGTGGTTCTCTCCTATCTCTGCCTCGGAGGTTTCGATGCGCTCGCCGTGCGATACGCCGGCAAGCCGCTTCGCCTGCGCCAGACTTCGCTTGCATCCTTCATCGCGCTGTCGATCGGCCATAATGTCGGGCTTGCGGCGCTCAGCAGCGGCGCCGTGCGCTACCGGTTCTATGCACGCTGGGGTCTGACCGGTGAGGATATTGCCAAGGTCATCGTGTTCTGCGGGGTGACCGTCGGTCTCGGTCTTGGAACGCTCGCCGGGCTGGCGCTGCTCCTGCAAGGAGGCGATGCGGCGGATCTGCTCGGTCTCGACAGCGCGGCACGGCTCATGGTCGGACTTTTCTGCCTTGCGGGACCTGTCGCCTATCTGCTGATCTGTGCCTTCGTGCGGCGGCCGCTCGCGGTGCGCAACTGGCGTTTCGAACCGCCGGCGCTGCCGCTTGCGATCGGCCAGATCATCATCGGTACGCTGAATTTCGCCTGTGTTGCCGCCTCCATCCAGCAGCTTCTGGCAAGCTTTACCGATGCCGGTTACCTGGACGTCGCGACCGCCTATGTCACCGCCAACATCGCCGCACTGATCAGCCATGTGCCGGGCGGGCTCGGCGTTCTGGAGGCGACCATGCTCGGCATCCTGCCGACGTCCGCTTCGATCGGCGCGCTGATCGCATTCCGCGTCCTCTATTTTTCGTGCCGCTCACGGTCGGCGTGCCGACGCTGCTCGTCACCGAGGCCTATTATCGTCATCGGGGCGGCAGGTTCCTAGAGCAGACGGTGATGTGACAGGCGGGCGAAAAGCCGCCTGAAGCCGGCCTTGATTTCGGGGATCGGCCAGAAGGGCTGTTTCGGATCGATGATGCCCGTGCCTACCAGCGAGCCGATTTCCCCTTTTCGGTATCGACGTCAAAGCTTCGCAGACCGCGCGGCTTGACGTTCAGGTGATCGACAGCCGCCAGCATGGAGCCGGTTTCCGCAATGATCCGCGCGACTTCAGCGGGCTGGGCGCCGAGATGTTCGGCGATCAGGTCGTTGCGGAGCGCCGCAATCGCCTGCCGGCCCGCCGGCACAGAGGTTTCGATCGCAAGGTCCGCTTCCGTATCCAGCCCTTCCGAGCGGTTGTTCAGATTGGAAGAGCCGACCCGCACGAACTGGTCGTCAACGATGATCAGCTTGGAATGAACGATGATCTCCTGCTCTCCACCATTGCCGTCCGAGACAGTGGCATAAAACCCGCAGCCGCCCGTAACGATCGGCACGCTTCAGGCGGCGTATCAGCCGGTTGCGGTTGTGGCCCATCATCAGCTTTTCCAGGAAACCATGTGACTCCCGGGTAACGATTACCACGATCTCCGGCCCGTCGGACTTCCTGAGGCATTTGGCAAGCGTACGCGCCACGCCGAAGGATGCGAGATACTGCGTCTCGATATAAAGATGCCGTTTGGCGGCTTTCAGCGCATCATGGGTCAGCCGGATTGCCTCCCGGTGGCCACGGCGTCCCTTCCATTTCCACGCCTCGGTCAGCGCCAGGCCGGTGTTGCAGTCGGTCAGCGCCGGCTCCAGGTCCGCCGGCCAGGGATTTGGGCCTGACGTTTCGAGCGGCTCGAGCGTTTCTCGCGTGGCTTTCTTCCATCGGCGGCGGGCAACATCACCGATCAGCTTTGCCGTATCGCCGGTGACGATCGTCTGTATGTCGTGGACGGGGCCATAAGGGGTGCCGTCTGGAGACCGGCGGAGCGGATTGGCGACCGCGTGGCTGCGGTCGTCCCAGCGGCGGGCGGTCAGGTCGATGCCGCCGAGAAATGCCGTCCGGTCGTCGATCGCCACGATCTTCTGATGATGGCTGGCGCGCAGCGGATGATCGAAATCGAAATGCAGGAAGATGCGCGGATGATCGTTCCAATCCATCTTGCCGAACATCCTGAGGCTCTTGCCGGAATAGACCGGTCCCATGCCCCAGACCAGGATGCGGATTTCAAGCGACGGTTTTTCCTCGACCATCCTGTGCAACAGGGCGCCGATCGTCTCGCCATCGTTATCGCGGGGACGGAGCAGTATGTCCGGGTTGAAATCCCAGCCGATGATGAAGACCGAACGCTCGGCCTGCCTCAGCACCTGATCCAGCCGACGATAATATTCCTCGCCATCGATCAGGAAGGCGAGCTTTTCGGCCTTGGCGCTTCGCCAGGCATTGCGGCCGGGCCGGATGATCGGTTCGAATGAGAATGTTGTTTCCGGGGTCTGGATCGATTGCGTCGTCACGTCCACCTGCGTCACCTCGTCATGGGATCGCAGATGAACGCACGGAATTTGCCCTTTGTTCCAAAGGCTGCTTTCAGCACTGATCGGAGCAGGGTGGGAAGCGGGGCGTTATCCAAAAACCGTCTGCTGTGCCGGGTCGGGTGCAGTGAAGTGCTTGTCGCCGTCTCCAAAGGCTTCCATTGCGACGATGAGCCCGAAAAGGATCAGGATCGCGGCGACCAGCAGCTTCCAAAGTCCGCCGGCCATGGGTTTTGGGCTGCCTTCTTTCTGTCCTTCTCTGTGGTCTGCGCGGATATGGCTATGGATGGTCATGATGGATTTCCGGGCGCTTGCGCCGGTACCTCTTCGATTGAAGCCCGGCTGCCGGGCGGCATATAGACCGGGGATTGGGATTTTCGTCGGGATTGGGAAGCGGAACCTCGTCCGGCAGCCGGTCTGGTTCCGGCTCGTCGATCGGTCGCTCCGGTGTCCAGATGGGCGCCGGCATGGGTGGCTGTTCATTGGGTTCGCGAGGATCGGGTATCATGGGAACTCCCTGTTACTCACTCAACAACCGCCCGGCATGGCGATTGTTCCTCGCGAATTGGCCTCAAGGTTTCGTGGAGCCGGTGCTCGTCGGGTCTGTGCCGGGAGCAGGTGCCGGCGCCGGCGTCTGCGCCGTATTATTTGTCACCGGGGGTGCCGGAGCCTGTGCCGTGTCGTCTGATCTGCCGGTGAAATAATACCCGCCAGCCAGCAAGAGCAACACCACGATAATGCCTCCGATGATCGAATTTGCGCTTGTCTCGCGTGACATGATCTTCGCCTTCATGGCTCGTGAATTTGCCACTGGACAATTCTCAAACGGCGGCAATGTTCCAAGCATCAAGGTGAATAGGAACTTCGGATGCTTTCATGGGTTGAATCCGACCGTGGTGCGTGGTCCCCGGATATCCCATTTGGGTAACCAGTTTGCGAGGAGAAGCGAATGACCCATGCCCGAGACAATTTTCTTGCCTGGCTTCGCGCCGCCCATGCCATGGAGGAACAGGCAATCACCACGCTTTCGGCCCAGTCGCGGCGGATCGAGAGCTATCCCGACCTCAAGGCCCGTATCGTGCGGCACCTGCACGAGACGGAGGAACACGCCCGGGCGCTGAAGGCGCTTCTCGACCATTTTTCGGGAACCGGCAGCGTCTCGGCAATCAAGGACATGGCCGCCAAACTGACCGCTAAGGCACAGGGCGTCGGCGGCATGCTGACCAGTGACGAGGTCGTCAAGGGAGCGATGGCGAGCTACGCTTTCGAGCATTTGGAGATCGCCAGCTACCGCGTTCTGATCGCGGCGGCGGACGAGTTGGATGAAGGGGAGGCGAAGGCTGTCTTCGAACGCATCCTCGCCGACGAGATCGCCATGGCGGATTGGCTGGAGGCCAATCTCGATACCATCACCCGTATATTCCTGATGCGGGACGAGCGGGACCTGATGGCGAAAAGATAGGCGAACGCCGGCCGCCATGATGGGAACTTCGATATCAGGTTTTCAGGAGTGCATCTGCGGCCAGACGGGCCTGCATGTCGCGGGGGTCACGTACACCCTGCTGATAGAGCTGAATGATCTGCGCGGCGAGGTTGTTTGCGGCGAGGCTTCCGCCGGTTAGTCCGCGCTCGGCGCGGACATCGTCGAAAAGGCGCTGAAGGAAGGCCAGTTCGCTTGGTTCGAACGTGTGAGTGAGGATTGCTGCGTTCATTTCAGCCCTCCGGAGGGTGGCGAAAGCGCTTCCTGTCTTCCGGTCGCCGGCGTGCCTACTTCTCCCAAGCCTGACGATGTCTAAAAGACTACTCCTTCTCTTTCCCTTTGCAAGAGAAGAAAGCCGGGTAGCCGCGCCGGAAGCGACGTTGGTTCCATTTTCAGGCCGTCGCGAATGTTCGTGCTTTTTCAGTCGTTAAGATGGTTCGCGTCGTGATCGTGAAACTGTTCGGTCTGTATCGTTTTGCTATCCAGTCCGCGTTCTCTCGAATGCTGCGCCTTGTCGCGATTGGACAGCACCATGTTTTCCGGAAGGATCGCCTTGTCGATATCAGTCATGGCCCCGTTTCCGCTGTTTTTCCCTGCGCTCCCGCGCCCATGCGTTTCGAACTGGCTTTGGCCATGAGATCTGTCTCCTGCTTTTCTTTTCTCAGGGATAGAACCGCGCAGGAGAGTTTTTGATCCGCGAAAAATCGGATAGGAGGCATCCGAATGATCTCGCTGCACAGATTTTAAGATTTCAGCCCTAGGTTTCGGGTCATGAGGCACGAATTCAGCTCAGCTTTTCCAAAAGCTGCCGATACGATCAATCCTTCGGGGATGCGGATTCTCCAACTCGTCACCCATGACAAAATGGGTGGCGTACGCACCCTCGTGCAGATGGTCGAAACCGGGTTGCATGCCCGCGGTTTCGACGTGCAGACACTGCCTCTCGACACCGGCCGTGGAACGGTCCCGACGCTTCGCAATCTTGCGCGCCTCGGATGGGCCATCCTTTCCCGGAAATACGATGCGATATTCACCTATCAGGCGGCAGCCTCCGTCTTTGGCGGGTTCCTCGGCTTTCTGGGCCGGGTGCCCGTGCGCGCCGCTCATCACACGGCAGCGCCGGAGGGTATTCGCCGGCATTGGAAGGCGCTTGACTGGCTCTTCGGCTCGACGGGGATCTTCACCCATTTCGTATCGAATTCCGTATCGACGAGTGCTTCGTTCGGCAAATGGCCCGCCTCATACCGGCGGCGCTTCATCCTGATCCCGCACGGTGTCGATCCCCTTCCGCCGGCTCGCGCCGCGATCGACTGGCGGCAGCGCCTCTCCATTCCGAAAGATGTGATCGTGCTGGTCGCGACCGGCAGGCTCGTGGATCAGAAGGACCACGGGGTATTGGTGGAGGCGCTTCGGCTGCTGCCGGGGATGCATCTGATCGTCGCCGGAGACGGCCCCAACCGCGAGGCGCTGGAGGACAAGGCGCGGGTGCTCGAAGTTGCGGAGCGCGTCCATCTGGTCGGCTCTATCGACCGGGATCAACTCGGCGATATCCTGACGGCCGGCAATATCTATGTGTTTCCCTCGATCTGGGAGACTTTCGGCCTTGCAGGCGTGGAGGCTTCCATGGCCGGGCTACCGGTTGTCGCCTCCGATCTCCCGGTTCTGCGGGAGGTGCTGTGCATCGGTGACCAGCGTCAGAACATCGCGATGACGCGATTCCATCCGCCCTGCGACGCGATCAGCCTTGCCGAGGCGATCAGGAACCTGGCTGCGAACTATCCCGATGCGCGGCTTCGGAAGGATTTCGCGCGGCTGCATCAGGAGCATCACAGCCGGGAACTGATGCTGGAGCGGTATACGAATTTTCTGCGCTCCGAGGGCGGCGCACGCTGATCCCGTTACTGCATCGACGTTTGGTCAGCCGTGTCGGGGATAAAAGCGCAAAAGCAGCGAGCGGGCATCGAACAGGTTCCAGCGCAGTGCGATACAAGCGCTGGCGATGCCGATCAGGACGAAGTTGATGGCGCTCGCAATCGGCTCGCCCGCCAGGATCGCGATACCCTTGCCGATGACGACCAGAGCTATGCCGAGAGCCAGCAGCGCACTGCCCCGCGGCAGGTCGAGCGGCATGCGCAGGTTTCCGGATGCGTAGATCAGGCAGATCAACAGCGCGACCGCTTGTCCGAGCGTGAACGCGATGGCGGCACCCATCGCCGCATATGAGGGGATCAGCAGGTAGCTCAGCGTGCCGGTGACCGCCAGCATCGCGACAGACGCGACCAGGCTCAAGGTTCGTCGTCCCGCTGAAATAGATCACTTGGCCGAAATAGTGGGAACGCATGACGAGAAAGGCGTTCGCGACGAGCAGGATCGGCATGATCTGGGTGACGACCGGCAGATAGCTCGGAGCCAGCAGGACCGCAAAGATGACGTCGCCGAGCAGGATGAAGGAGACCGTGCCGAAAATGACAATATAGCATTGGGTAATGAAGGCACGCTTGAGGGTATTCCGCGTCTCAGTCCGGTTTCCCTCGGTATGCAGGTTCTTGGCGCTTGAAATATATCCTGCGCTGATTGCCTCGGCCAAAACCAGGAAGGTCTGCTTCATGAGGTCGAGCACCGTCCCGTAAGGCGCGACGGTGCTGGTATTATAAAGGCCCGCAAGCAGCAGCCGGTCGATATTCATGGCGGCCGCGGAGGCGCCGAAAGCTATGGCAAGCGGCCAGCCGTAGCGCCACATCCGCCACACGTCGCTGCTCCGCGGCCAGACGAAGCCGGAAGCCCATATGGTGCGGCTGAAATGCCGGAAAACCGGCACGGAGCCCAGGGCGTAACCCAGGCCTACCCCTGCCAGCAACGCGCCGGGAGTGTCGAATTCGAGCACGGCGATGAAGCCGAACAGCAGCGAGAAGACAGCGCGGGCGATGGTTGCTATCGCAACGAGCCGGACAAGAAGGTGGGCGCGGCTGATTTCGACGGCGACGAAATAGAGTGTGAAACAAATCACCAGAAGACTGCTGCTGAGCGCGACATCGGCATGCAACGTCCCAAACAGGTAGAAGAGGTAGATGGCGCCGATCGCCGGCAGCATCACGACACCTGAAACCAGCAGCAGGGCGCCCGCGAGCCGGTCGGCTTCCTTCGGGTCGTATCGCCCGAAATGCGCGAATACGATCCACTGAACGCCCAGGCTATAGACCATCATGCATATGGAAAACCCGACGATGTACTGGCCGTAGACCTCGGTGCTGGTCATGCGGGTGAAGATCGAAACCGACACGAGATTGATGATGGCCGAGGTCGCGCGCGAGGCCAAATATACCGAGGCATGTCTATCGCTCAATTTCGTCGCCCAATAATATGCATTTGGTCAGAATTAACCGCTAACCCTCTAGGGTGGTCTGGATCGTTACCGGAAGTGGTGCAGGTCATTCCTTATCAGGAAAAAACGCAATAATCATAGGGCATGCGATGATTATGAATAGCTCTCGGATTGTTGATCCGGTCGGGGCGCGGATCTGCTTTCTCGTCCGCGGTTTCGATGGCGGCGGTGCCCAGCGTGACGCCATTCTGCTGGCAAACGAATTGCAGGCCCAGGGATTTCCGAGCGCCATCGTCACGCTTCAGAGCTCCGGTCCCTTACGGGGCCTGATCCGCGCCGACGTGCCCGTCGTCGATCTCGGCAATGGCCGCAAGCTGCGCCTTGCCTTCGCTCCCGCTGCATTGAGACGCCTGCTGGTCACCGGACGCCCGAGGGCGCTGGTGTCGTCCGAGGCGGCGGCGAATGTGCTGGTGGTTCTCGCCTCCCGAGGGCTTGCGCGGGAAACGCGGCCGTCGATCGTCCTGCGCGAGGTCGCAAGCCCCTTCAGGCGCGCACTGGAGATCCCTATTGGCAGAACCGGCTCGCCTACAGGCTGATCCGTTTTGCCTATCCGCGCGCCGATCTCGTCCTGACGCTGACGGCCGGTGCGCGAAACGACCTGATCTCTCATTTCGGGGTGCCGGCGGCGAAGGTCGCCAATCTCGGAACCAATGCCGTCCTGACCCCGCAGATGCGGCAGAGGATCGAGCAGCTCGGCCGCGCGCCACAGCCCGGCCTCATCGTTTCGGTCGGCAGGCTCTCTCCGGAAAAGGGATATGCGACGCTGATCGAGGCGTTCGCGCAGCTCAGGCAGACGCGTGCTGCGCGGCTGACCATCATCGGAGAGGGTGACGAACGCGGCAACCTGAAGGCCTTGATCGAAGCCAAGGGCCTGTCCGCGGATGTCAGCCTGCCGGGACACAATCCGGACCCGTTGTCGATCGTATCGCAAGCTTCGCTTTTCGTTTCCTCGTCCTCGCATGAAGGATTGGGCAATGCGCTGATCGAGGCCATGGCCTGCGGCGTGCCTGCCGTTGCGACGGATGCACCTTACGGCCCGCGCGAAATCCTGGAAGGCGGCAGGCTCGGACAACTTGTGCCGGTCGGCGATGCGGAGGCGTTGGCCGAGGCGATGGCCGCAACGCTCGACCAGCCGACCGAGAGCGCGATCCTCCAGGCGCGCGCGGGCGACTTCAGCGTGGAGAAATCGGCGGAGCGGTTCATCCGGCTTCTTCAGGCCGCGGGAATAGCGGGAACCACCGATCGGCCGGAGCCAAGGGTTGAGACAACCGTAAGTATTTGACATTATGGTGCCAAGCTGTGGAAGATCTGATCTTGGTGGGTGGGTAGATGGGGAAGACGAAGCTCTGGGAAATGTCCGGTTCCGAGATACTGGCGGGGGTATCCCGCAAGATCGGGCGGCACGTCTATTTTCGCCCGCACCTGTTGAAGCTGGACGCGCCTGTCGTTGCTTTCACCTTCGATGATTTTCCTGTCTCGGTTTTCGAGAACGCGGCGCCTGCTCTTGAGGATGCCGGCATGCTCGGCACCTTCTACCTTGCGAGCGGGCTGATGCAACGCGTCGAAAACGGCCAACTGATCGTCGATGAGGAGATGGTCGCGACGCTTTCGAAAAAGGGCATGAGATCGGCGGGCACACGCATGGCCATATCAACGTCCAGAAGACGCCCCGCGGCGAGTTGATGGCCGATGTCAGGCGCAATGACGAGGAAATCGCCCGCATCGTCGGTTTCCAGAAACCGGTTTCCTTCGCTTATCCGTTCGGGATGATTTCGGTTCCATCCAAGCTCGCACTGATGCACCACTATCCGGGCCTGCGCGGCATCAAGGTCGGCACCAATTCCGGTCTCATCGATCTTGCCCATCTGAAGGCGCAGGAACTCTATGACTGCAGCAACAACTCCGCGTCGATCGACAGGATGCTGGACGATGTGGAGCGGACCCGCGGCTGGCTGATCTTCTATACCCACGATGTTCGCAAGGACCCGACCAATATCGGCTGTTCGCCGGCTTTCTTCTCCGAAGTGGTCGATAAGGTCCGCCGCCGTGGCATCAAGGTCGAGACGGTGATCGGTACGCTCAAGCGGATCGGCGTCGCGTAAAACAGGCTTGGCTACCGCCTGTCGGCCTTCAGGTCGTTATAGACGGCCCAGAGAAAGGCCCAGGACGTGATGAAATAGCGTTTTGCGAGGCGGCGCGGTTCCGTCGCGACGCGCCAGAGGAACTCCAGGCCCGCCTTGCGCAGAAATACCGGAGCCCGCGATTTGACGCCGGCATAGAAGTCGAGCCCGGCGCCGAAACCGAAGCCGTAGCAATCCGGAAGATCTGCCCGGTGCCCGTCCATCCAGATCTCGGACTTCGGAGCGCCGATGCCGAAGAAAATGTGGGTCACCCGGTTTTCCCGAAGTTTCGACACCAGTTCCTGGCCAAATTCCGCGTTCCGCTCGAAAGCCGGTGGCGCCGTCACGATGATGTGCTCGGAAAAGCCGAGGGCGCGCAGTTTTTCATCCAGGATCGCGGCCGTGGTTTCACTCGAACATAGGAGCAGCGGCCGGTGAGTGCCGGGCTTCAGGCGCTTGATGATCTCGGGAAAGAGGTCGGCGCCGGTGATGCGGCCGGGGACGGCAAGCCCGCGGAGCCATGCATAGAGGAGGACGGGAGTGCCATCGGCGGTGGTCAGCCAGGCCTTGTCATAAGCGGCCTTGAATGCGGGATTCCTGTTCAGCTGGACGATATGATCGAGATTGGCGGTCACCAGCAGCCGCAGGCCTTCTCCGGCCGGTACCGGTTCGGTGACGATCGCCTCGACGATCCTGTCGGCGTTCCAGGTGGAAAACTCGATGCCGAAGACGGAGGTTCGCCGCTGTTTTGCGGGTGATTGCTCGGACATTTCAGGCGTACGCTGGTCCATAGGCAGGCTCCGCCTTCCTGGAGGCTCTAATGCGGTACCGCGCCTGATAGCCAAGGCCGAACATGGCAACCATCATCGTGAACCAGATCGGTCCCGACCGTGCGAGAAAGATGCTCTCGAGGCAGGCCAGGAAGATGGAGAAAAGCCAGATCCTCAAGAACAGCCTTGTGAGCGGCGTAAAATTCCTTGCGGCGTCGATCGTCGCCAGATTTTTAAGGGGAGTAGCCAAGACCCATATCACCATCAATATCAATCCCGGTATGCCGGCGTTCATGGCGGCATCGACATAGGCATTGTGGGCATCCACTGCGCGCACGGCCCAGTTCAAGGTGCGCATATCGCTGTTGACGAGGCTTTCCGCGCCCCAGAAAGAGCCGAAGCCATAACCGGTGATCGGGTGCTGCGCAATAGCATCGAGCGCCAGCCGCCAGATATCGGCTCGCGCGGTATAAGTCGTATCGATCCCGGTTGCGGCGACGATTTCTCGCAGCGGCGCGATGGTCGATACGCCGACCGTCGCCAGATTGAGCAGGCCGACGCCGCCGAAGACGACGGGAATGCGGATCCAGCGCCACCGCTCGAAGAAGATGCTGAGGAGGAAGATGCCCGGCAGCATGGCGGTCGAGGTCTTCGCGCCGGTCCTCAGCAGGAACAGGCAGCTGGCAACGATCAGGAGCAGCCCGACGACCCGCGACCAGGCCGACATCAGGTAGATGCCGACGAAGCAGGAGAGCGCCATGACAACGCCCGTTTCGTTCTTCTGGACGTAAATACCCTTCCAGCGCCCCGCATGCTGCGGCTCGAGAAAATCCGTCAGCTGATGGACGGCGAGCCTCGGGAGAAAGAGCACGCCGAAATAACAAAGGCCGACGATCAGGATCACGCCGCCGCCGGCAAGCCTTGCGAACTGGCTTTCGCCCTTGGGCAGCATCAGAAATGCGCTGGCGCTGACGCAGACGGTCAGCGCGATCAACACGCGCCTTACGGCGCCGAGCGGATCGACAGAAAGCGCCGCTGTCAGGAAGAGCCAGCCGAAAACGAAGCCCAGCAGCAGGCGGGGCTGGAAGATCACGCTACGCACCCTCGGGGTCATCGCGTATATGACGACGATCAGGAACAGCAAATAGGCAAGCAGCTGGCTCCAGAGAGCCGGTTTCGCCAGAGCCGGATTGACGCTCGTATCGACGAAGGGCGTCAGGGTGATCCAGTAAAAGCACCCGACGCAGCAAAATAGCAGCCTGGTGCCGAAATTCCCAGAAGACGCAACTTCGTCCGTGTCTCTCGTCATCCGCTCGCCGCCGCGTCCTTCTGCGCGCGATCGTAGCAGAAACCACCCGATCTCGCCAGCATCCATGTGCCCGCAGGGTTGCCGCAAAACCTGGCGGAAGCGGCTGCGCCCCGGGGTTCTGGAGGTCGTTAACGCGAAAGTGCGGCCGCGTGATATTCCGGGCGTTCATCATAACCGGACAAACTTCACGGGTTTGCTTGACCTTGCCTGTGCCGAGCCAGAATTTGTATCCATAAGGCAATCTGTACGGCGCATGATTTCAGGCATGGTGGGGAGTTTCAAATGCTGAGGATGCTCGCGTGGTTTGTCGGGTCTCTCATGCTGTCGGCGGTCGGGATTGCCGGTGCGCAGGCTCAGAATTTCGTGCTGAAACCGTTTTCGGAAACCCGAGCACCCGAGATTGTCGGATTGACGGCGGCCGAGCAGGCCAAGGCGTTGGGGCGAGGGGTCAATTTCGGGGAACGCTGGAGGCGCCGAGTGAGGGTGCGTGGGGAGGGCGGCTTTCCACGGAACTGTTCGCGGCAGTCAGGCAAGGCGGGTTCCAGACGATCCGGCTGCCGGTTCGTTTCAGCAGCCATGCGGCGGTCTCGGCGCCCTACAAGCTCGACGAGGCTTTCATGAAGCGCGTCGATTTTGCGATCAACAATGCGGTGTCGCGCGGGCTCAACATCATCATCGATTTTCATCACTATCACGAGATGGATGGAGATCCGCTGGAGGCGGAGGAGGTCGGTATCGGTGTGGAGAAGAGCCGCGAGCGGTTCCTGGCGATCTGGGAGCAGCTTGCACAGCGATACCAGAGCCTTCCCAACGACAGGGTGCTTTTCGAGATCTACAACGAACCGCACGGCAAGACGGAAGAGGTCTGGAACGAGGCTCCTCGCCAAAGCGCTTGCAGTGATACGCAAGACAAATCCCCATCGCTTCCTGATCGTCGATCCGGCGAACTGGGCCACGGCCTGGGGCCTCGAGAAGCTGGCTATCTCGGCCGAAGACCGCCGCCTGATCGTTACCATACACAACTATGCGCCCTTCAAGTTCACCATGCAGGGCGCCAGCTGGATCGAAGGATCGAAGCCCTGGCTCGGAACGTCCTGTTGCGACAAGGCGCAGATCGAGGAAATCAGGACGCCGCTCGACATGGCCGTCGAATGGGGAGCCAGGAACGACAGGCCGATCTATGTCGGGGAATTCGGCTCCAACTCGCTCGCCTATTATCCCGACCGGGCGACCTATACCCGGATCATGCGGGAAGAGATCGAGAAACGCGGCCTGAGCTGGGCCTATTGGGATTTCGCGTCCCATGAGTTCGGTCCCTGGGATTCCGCTACCAAGGCATGGCTGCCGGAATTGTACGAGGCGCTGGTTCCGAAGAAGTAGGAAGGTTCAGGCGAGCTCGCGGCCGGCTTCGCGCATATGGCCGAACAGGCCGAATGTGAGGGCCATCAGCACGCCGAAAATAGCCCCGGCAAAAGCGCCGCCGATCATCAGCAGGATAGAGCTTGGCGGCCAGCTCTTCGACTGCGGCGGCATGGGCGGCGAGATCACGCGGACATTGCTGGTATCGATCTGTTGGCGTTCGCTGATCTGGCGCGTCCGCGAAAGGTAGGTTTCGTAGACGGCCGCCTTGGAACGGGCATCGCGCTCCAGTTCGCGCAGGCGCACCTGTGCATCGTTTTCGGTAAACACGGTGGAGCGGGAGGCGTCGGACTTGCGGCGCAGTTCCTGCAGGGCGCTGTTAGTCTGATCGACGTCTGTCTTGGCGGACTGGAGAAGACGGGCAGCTTCCTCCGAGATCGCACGATCGACGGAGGCCAGTTCCGACTGCAGGGCGACCAGGCGCGGGTGGCGGCTGCCATAAACCAGCGTCATCGAACTGATCTGCTGCTGCAACGCGCTATAGCTGGCGCGCAGGGTGATCATGGTGGCGGAATCGAACACGGCCGAATTCGCAACCCGCCTGTCGGCATAGGCGGATTGCAGCTGCTTGTAACGGGTATCGGCCTGGATCAGCCGCTGCTGGGCGTCGAGGACCTGGGTGTCCAGCGCGCCGGCAATGCGGGTGCTGGTAAGTTCGCCGGCGGTCGATTGCAGGCCGTTCTGGCGCTTGAACTGCTCGACCTTCTCCTCGGCTTCCGTCACCGAGCGGCGCAGTTCGTCGAGCCGGCTGTTGAGGCCAATCGCAAGCTGGCCGGCGCTATCCGACGAGGATTTGAACAATTCGCCTTCAAAGGCCGAAACGATCGCGTTCGACAGCTTGATCGACTTGTCGGCGTCTCCCGTCCATACGGACAGGACGACGACGAACGAGCCGTCGTCGCGGGTCGCGGTGATCTGTTTTTCGAGTGGCGCAGCACGCTTAACTGCCTGTCCTCGGGTGCGGACGGCGACGAGATCAGGCTACGCAGGCCGTCAAGTCTTCCCGGACGGTTGAATTCCGGGTCCTGGGTCAGGTTGAGATCGTTGATGACCTTGGTCAGCACGTTGCGCGACGTCAGGACCCGCAGCTTGCTCTCGACTTCCAGAAGCTGGGAATCCCGCTGCGGATTGGCGGAGAAGACATCGTCGGAAACGAGATTCAGGTTGGACGGATCGATGATGATCTCGGTGCTGACCGTATAGCGCGGCGAGGCAATGGCGGCGTAAAGCAGTGCCAGCACGGCGCCCAGGATCGCGGCGGCGATGATCCGCAGAAAGCCCTTGCGCAGCCAGCGGATGATATCGGTGAAATGGATATCCGTCAGGCTGTGAAGCTGTGCCTCGATCCGTTTTTCAAACGGAATGTCCTCGTATCGCATCCGGTTGTCATCTTCCCGTTCATAGGCGGGCGGGTTGCGATGATAGTCCGAACGGGATCGATAGTCAGGTGCCGAAGAAGGACGAGGCTGAGAGCGCGCCGGAGGCCGTTCTTCGGGTTCTTCTTCTTCGAGGATAGGGTGGTTCAGGAGGGAACTCTGATATTCGCCGCGAGAGCGCAACGCCCGGGCCGATGCCGACCGCCGAGTATGTGGCTCCTTCGGCTCGTACATGGACTACCTCCGTCCTTCCGCCACAGCGAAAGAACCTACAATTGGACACACTCCGGGGATCATGGCGAATTGTCGTGAATTTTAGGTTAATTGAAGATTTTCAATGGCTAATAGAGGCGTTGCGGATCGCCGGCGCCTGATCTTCCGCTGATCGGGAAAAACCGTTCAGCCACAGCTGGGTGGACAATATCCCGACGAAGGCCGCGTTGTCGCGGAACCCGGGGACCGGCTGTGTGCGGCATTTCTGATGGAGCTTTGCGACGGCCCTCGGATTGAACAGGCCGGAGGCGGCGATTGCCTGTTCGCCCAGCATCTCGCCGACATAGGACTGTTCGTTGCTGCCGGCGAAGGAGCGGCTGTCCGGTGCGCGATAGGGCTGTTTCGGGCGTTTGCTGATGACTTCAGGCAGCAGGTCCCTGGCGACCCGGCGCAGGATGTGCTTTTCGTCGAGGCCCCTGAGCTTCATGCCCGGAGCGAGCCGGCTCGCGAATTCGACCAGCCGGTGATCGAGGAAGGGGAAACGACCTTCGATCCCGTGCGCCATCGCCATCCGGTCGCCCTGGCTGGACAGGATGTAGCCTGGCAGCAGGAACCGGCTTTCGAGATATTGCGCCTGGTGCAGCGGATGCCAGCGGCCGAAATTTCCCGGCAGGCGGGAGGCGAGTTCCTCGGCTGCGTCGTAACTGCCGAGCGTGGCGCGGAGATCGTCGGAGTAGAAGATCTTGGCGGCGGCCGTCGAGCGGAAGCGCGGGCGGTGGGAGAATAGCGGGTCGTTCGCCACATCGTTGCCGGCGCCGAAGAAAGCGGCGAGATATTCGGCCGACTGCTGCTTCAGCCCCGGCAGATAGGGATAGAGCCTGCGGAAGAGATGCGGCCGCATCTTCGATCCGGGCTGGCGGGCGCAGAAACGGCGGACGCGGGCCTCTCGAAAGATGTCGTAGCCGGCGAATACCTCGTCGGCGCCTTCGCCGGTCAGCACCACCTTCATGCCGGCATCGCGGACAAGGCCCGAGAGGCGGTAGAGCGGCGCGGGCGCGGTACGCAGGACCGGCCGCTCGGTGAATCGGATCACATCCGGGAAACTTGCGGCGATATCGGCCGAACCGCTGGCGATGGCGCGGTGGTGTGTGCCGAGCGCTTCGGCGACCTGGCGCTGGAAGGCGCTTTCGTCGTGTTCGGCGTCGTCGAAGGTGACCGAGAAGGTGTTGAGGCCGTTCGGGGCCATCGGTGCGGCGAGCGCTGTGATCAGCGAGGTCGAGCCCGCCGGAGAGATAGGCGCCGACCGGCACGTCGGCGCGCATCCGCAGCCGCGTCGCGTCGGTCAACAATGCCCGCAGTTCCTCTTCCATCGCCCCCTGGTCGGTTTCCGCCCGGTCTCCGGCATCCGGGAAATCCAGCACCCAATAGGGCCGAGTTTCGGTCCGGCCGTTCTGGGCGATCATCAGGTGGCCGGGTTCGAGTTCGAAAATGTCCTTGAACACGGTGCGCGGCGCAATCGGCGCCCAGAGGGTGAAAATCTGGTCGAGCGCCACCGGATCGAGTTCGGCGTCGATGCCAGGCACCTGGAGCAGCGCCTTGACCTCCGAGGCGAAATACAGCGAACCCTTGTGTTCCGTGTAAAAGAGCGGTCTGACGCCCATCCGGTCGCGGGCGAGCATCAGCCGGCGCTCGCGGTGATCCCAGATCGCGAAGGCGTAGTCGCCGTTGAGGCGCGAGAGGCAGGCCTCGCCATAGGTCGCATAGAGCTGCAGTAGGACTTCCGTATCGCTGCCGGTGCGGAAAGTGATGCCGCGTGCCTTCAGGCTCGTCGCGCAGTTCGACATAGTTGAAGATCTCGCCGTTGAAGACGATGGTGAAACGGCCGTCGGCATCCGTCATCGGCTGCTGGCCGTCGGAAAGCCCGACGATCGACAGCCGCACATGCGCCAGACCCAGGCCGGGAGCGGAGAAAATGCCTTGTCCGTCCGGCCCGCGATGGGCGATCGCGTTTGCCATGGACGACAACAGGGCTTCCGGATTGCCGGAACCGTATGCCTCACCGACGAAGCCCGCAAAACCGCACATCTGTTTCCATCATGAACAGGGACACTGATGCCTATGGGTCATAGACGGAAATGCTTGCTGGCCCGCTTAAAGGATCGATAAAGTTTTAATCGTGTCCCAAAGAGGGTTTAGATTGGCTTCATGCCGAGCACGACGGTCGGCCAGAATTCAGAGACCGTCGGATGGATCGGCACTGCCCAGCGCAGCGTATCGTAGGTGGCGCGGGCATTCATCATGTCGAGCACGCCGTGGATCGACTCGTCACCGCCGGTGCCGAGGATGGCGGCACCCAGGATTTCGCGGGTGTCCGCATCGGCGATGAATTTCATCAGGCCCTGGGTTTCGCCTTTTTCCACCGCGCGGCCGACCCTTGCCATGGACTGCCGGCCAACCAGGACCTTCCGTCCGGATTTGCGAGCCTCCGCCTCGGTCATGCCGATGCGGCCGAGTGGCGGATCGGTATAAAGCGCGTAACCGACCAGCCGGTCGGAGACCTTGCGGTTCTCGCCGTCGAAGAGGTTCGCCGCGATGATCTCGAAGTCATTATAGGCGGTGTGGGTGAAGGCGCCTTTGCCATTGCAGTCGCCCATCGCCCAGATGCCCGCGACATTGGTCGAGAGGTCGTCGCCGACCTTGATGTAACCGCGCGCGTCCAATTCGACGCCGGCCTTGTCGAGGCCGAGATCGTCGGTGTTCGGACGGCGGCCGACTGCGAGGAGCACGTCGGAGCCGATCACTTCCGGTGCGCCCTCCGTGCAATCGACGCCGACCGCGACGCCGTCCTGGTGCTTGCTGAACCGGATGCATTCCGCGCCGGTACGGATATGGATGCCTTCGGCTTCGAGGATTTCGCGGATCGCCTGGGAAATCTCCTCATCCTCGCGGCCGACAAGGCGCGGGCCTTTTTCGACGACGGTGACTTCCGCGCCGAAGCGTCGGTAGATCTGCGCGAATTCAAGTCCGATATAGCTGCCCCCGACGATGACCAGATGTTTCGGCACGCGGTCGAGCATGACGATATCGCTATTGGTCATGTAGGGCACGTCGCCGACGCCGGGGAAATCCGGGATCGCGGCACGGCCGCCGACATTCAGGAAAATCTGCGGCGCGGTCAGAAGGTCGTCGCCGACGCGGATCGTATTTTTGTCCTCGAACCGGGCATGGCCGCGGATCAGCGTGCAGTTCGGCATGCCTTCGAGCCAGCTTTCGTTGCTATGGCGCGAGTCGAGCGTCACGTTGTGCGAACGTCGCATGACCGCCGGCATGTCGATCCTCACCGGGCTGTCGAGCACCACGCCATAGTCACTGCCGCGGCGGGCGAGATGGGCGGCATAGGCGCTGGCGACGAGCGTCTTGGTCGGTTTGCAGCCGGTATTGACGCAGGTGCCGCCGACATGTTTGCGCTCGATGATCGCAACGGTCTTGCCGGCGTCGTTGAAGCGCCCGGCAAGCGAGGGGCCGGCCTGGCCGGCCCCTATGATGATCGCGTCGAAGGTTTTCATACCGCAGCCATTGCAGGCAGGGACGCGATGATCAGGTAGGCGCCGACGATGGCGACGGCATCCTCGATGAAGGCGGCCGGCGGGTCCTTGCCGAAGCTCGCGGCCAGCTTGGCGCGCACGGCAGCGCCGCCATAGGTGCCGATTGCGGCGCCGATGATGCCGGCGATCAGCCCGACGATCCAGCCGCCATAGGGCGTGCCGATCGCCGCACCCGTGAGCGCTCCCATGACCAGGCGGGCGCCGAATTGCTGCGGCACCTTGCGGCTCGGCGTCGAGGAAGCTGGTCGGTGACCAATTCGACGACGGCAAGGATGGTGAAGATGCCGACGGCCCAGATAGTCCCCATGAAGGAGAGCCAGGAGCCGGAGAGGTTGAGCCAGCCGAGATAGGCGGCCCAGGCTATTGCGGCGGGTGCCGTCATGGCGCGAAGGCCGGCGACAATACCGATCAGCAGTGCGAGTAGGTAAACCATTGAATTCCCCCTTGACGCCGCTTCCGGCGTTGACCTGACCCCGAACCTCAAGATTGTTCTGCAGGGAAGGTCGGGTCAAGTAAAACTTGCATAACGGCCTTATGCTCGCCTTTTCTTGCATGTCCCTGCTCAGGCCAGACGATTCCTGCGGCAGCGCCGGTGGAAATCCGCGGCCCAGCGGTTAGAATGAATCCATCTATTGGAAACCTGCGGAAGATGGGGAGAGGCCGCCTGTTGAGATATCGCTTTCTTTTGCCCCTGGCAGCACTTGCGGCGATCGGTCTTGCGCTGGTCCTCAAGGGCAGTGATGTCGTCGCGCGCGGCTATATCGAAGAGGCCGAGATCCAGGCGGGCACGACGCTGCGTCTGGCGGTGTCGGCGCTCGACGGCCATCTGAAGCGTTACGAGGCGTTGCCGGCGCTGATCGCCGATCAGCAGAATATCGAGGCGCTGATCCTCGATCCGGGGAACGAGACGCTGCGGGCGACGACGAACAGCTATCTCAAGGACATCAACGCGCTGCTGAAATCCTCCGACATCTATGTGATGACCATGGATGGCGAGACGATCGCGGCCAGCAATTACGATAGCCCGGTCAGCTTCGTCGGGGAGAATTTCATCTACCGACCCTATTTCCAGGATGCCGCCCAAGGCCGTCAGTCGCGGTTTTATGCGCTGGGCACGACGTCTTCGAAGCGCGGTTACTATTTCGGCTCGCCGATCGAGATCGGCGGCGCCATCCGCGGCGTGATCGTCTTCAAGGTGGATATCGACAGCCTCGAAGCCTCCTGGGGCGGTGGCGACGACCGGATCTTCGTGTCCGACCCCGAAGGCATCATCTTCATGACCGGCAGTCCGGAATGGCTTTATGCGAGCATCCTGCCGCTGACGGCCGACCGGATCGCCCGCACCGAGGCGTCGCGGCGTTATGCGGATGCCAAACTCCGCGAACTGCCCGTGAAACGCGGCAATTTTGCCGGTCGTGACGTCATGACCATTCGCGACGGCGGAACCGAGAAGGAATATCTCGTCGTGTCGCAGCCGATGCCGGATGCCGGCTGGACCGTCAACGTGCTGATGGACACCGGCTCGGTCCATACCCAGGCAAAGACCGCGACGGTTGCAGCGCTTCTGACGCTCTGCCTTGCGGGTCTGGGGCTCGCCATCGTTCTCCAACGGCGGGCGCGGCTCAACGAACGCCTGATACTGCAGGCCGAGGCGCGCAACGAGCTGGAACACCGCGTCGCCGAGCGCACCGCAGATCTCGCCCGCGTCAACAGCCGCATCGAGGAGGAGATCGCCGAACGGCGGCTGACAGAACAGCGGTTGCGCCAGACCCAGGCCGACCTCATCCAGGCCGGCAAACTCGCGGGCCTCGGCCAGATGTCGGCGGCCCTCTCGCACGAACTCAACCAGCCGCTCGCCGCCGCCAAGACCTATGCGGAAACGACCGGCGTGCTGATCGATCTCGGCCGCACCGAAGACGCGCGGGACAATGTCCGGCGCATCTCGGCGCTGATCGACCGCATGGCCTCGATCAGCAAGCACCTGCGCAACTTCGCCCGCAAACCGAACGAAAAGCTCGGCGCGGTCGCGCTCGACGACGTGATGCGCGACACGCTGGAAATCGTCGCCGTGCGTCTGAAGACTGCGGATGCGGAACTCGACATCGACATCGATCCCGCCATTCCGCCGGTCAAGGCAGGTGCCGTGCGTCTCCAGCAGGTTCTGGTCAACATCATCACCAATGCGGCGGACGCGGTCGAAGGCCTCGACGACCGGCGCATCACCGTCTCCGCCAGTCAGGCGGATGGCAAGGTCCGGGTCTCGGTGCGGGATCACGGACCGGGCGTCGCGGCCGCCATCCACGAGCGCATCTTCGATCCGTTCTTCACCACCAAAGGTGTCGGCAAGGGCTTGGGCCTGGGGCTGTCGATCTCGTACAATATCATCAAGGATTTCGGCGGCAGCCTGAGCGTCGCGGATCACCCGGAAGGCGGCGCGGTCTTCCTGATCGAACTCGACGTCGCCGACGGCAATCTTCTGGAGGCGGCCGAGTGAGCGAGCAAAGGGTTCTGCTGGTCGATGACGAGGAAGAGTTGCGCCGTTCGACGGCGCAGGCACTGGAGCTTTTCGGCCTGTCGGTCCAGACCTTTTCCAATGCCGACCATGTGCTGGAACTGACCGGTTTCGGCTTCGACGGCGTGGTCGTCAGCGATATCCGCATGCCGGGCACCGACGGAATGACGCTGCTGCAGAAGATCCGCGAGCTCGATGCGGAAATCCCGGTCATCCTGGTCACCGGCCATGGGGACGTGCAGCTTGCGGTCAAGGCCATGCGGGAGGGCGCCTACGATTTCCTCGAAAAGCCGTTCACGCCGCAGCATCTGGCCGGCATCATCCGGCGTGGGCTCGACCGGCGCAGCCTGATTATGGAAAACCGGCGGCTGCGCGCGGTCGCCGGCAAACGCGACGATGTCGAGGCCCGGCTTCCCGGCCGCACACAGGTGATGGTGGATCTCCGCTACCGGATCCGTGCCATCGGCGCTGCGGATGCCGATACGCTGATCATCGGCGAAACCGGAGCGGGCAAGGAAGTGGTGGCGCGCGCGCTCCACGACATCAGTTCGCGCGCCAACAAGCCGTTCATCGCCATCAATTGCGTGGCCCTTCCCGAAAACCTGATCGAGAGCGAGCTGTTCGGCCACGAGGCCGGCGCCTTTCCCGGAGCGCTCAGGCCACGTTACGGCAAGTTCGAACACGGCCGCGGCGGCACAATCCTGCTCGACGAGATCGGCTCGATGCCGGTCGATCTGCAGGCGAAATTCCTGCGCGTGCTGCAGGAGCGGGTCATCACCCGGCTCGGCTCCAACGAAACCGTGCCGCTGGACGTACGCTTCATCGCGACCAGCAAGGTGGATCTCGAAGCGGAAGTGGCGGCCGGTCGGTTCCGTGCCGATCTTCTCTACCGGCTCAACGTCGCGACCATCCATGTGCCCTCGCTGGCGCAGCGGCGGGCGGACATTCCGCTTCTCTTTCTTCAACTGGTTCGGGAGGCGGCGGCGCGGTACGGCCGCGAGGATCTCGACGTACCGGCCGACGTGGTCTCGGCGATTGCCCAGCGTGACTGGCCGGGCAATGTCCGGGAACTTCGGAATGCCGCAGACCGGCTGGTGCTCGGCCTCGATCCGAAGCCCGGCGAAACCGGCGGGGCCGCGAAGGACGGGGCCAAGGATGGGCAGGGCCGGCTCGCCGACAAGGTGGCGGCGTTCGAGCGCAACCTCATCGCCGGCGAGATCGCCGCGCATGGCGGCGCGCTGAGACCCGTCTACGAGTCCCTCGGCATCTCCCGCAAGACACTCTACGAAAAGATGCAGAAATACGGGCTCGACAAGAAGCTGCTCGGTCCGGAGCACATGCTGCAGGATGACAGGGATAGTTGATTTCGGCGGCATGTGTGGAAATCCACCCATGCTTTTTGCCGATTGTTTCCGAATCCACCCATGTTGCGGCGCGGTATTTGCTGAAATGCTGTTTTAAGACTTTCGCAACGATTGCGCGTGCTCGGCGCTTTGCCGCAAATTGTCCCCAGGTTGGTGCCGGAGGAAATTTGGGCGCCTGCTGGTCCATATTTCATCCTGGAGGAGCCCCGATGAAAATCCTGAACGCCGTTATCGGCGCAACCGCTCTTGCGGCGCTTTCCCTTTCTCCGCTTCCGTCAACGCAGCCGGTTATCCCGAGCGTCAGATCACCATGATCGTGCCGTTTGCGGCCGGCGGCCCGACCGATACGGTGGCGCGTCTCGTCGCCGAATCCATGTCGAAGGATCTCGGCCAGCAGGTCATCGTCGAAAACGTCGGCGGCGCCGGCGGCACGCTCGGTGCGGCCCGCGTCGCGAATGCCGAAGCGGACGGCTACACCGTTCTCCTGCACCATATCGGCATGGCGACCAGTGCCTCGCTCTATCGCAAGCTGCCCTATGACACGCTGAACGCCTTCGATTATGTCGGCCTCGTCACCGACGTTCCGATGACGCTTCTCGCCCGCAAGGACATGCCCGCGACCGACCTCAAGGGTCTCATCGAATATGCCAAGGCCAACAAGGACAAGGTGACGGTCGCCAATGCCGGCATCGGCGCGGCCTCGCATCTGTGCGGCATGCTGTTCATGAGCGCGATCCAGACCTCGCTCGTC
The DNA here is from genome assembly GCA_045291535.1 of Neorhizobium sp. EC2-8. Taxonomy (GTDB): domain Bacteria; phylum Pseudomonadota; class Alphaproteobacteria; order Rhizobiales; family Rhizobiaceae; genus Neorhizobium. The sequence goes on from CP147996.1 coordinate 4,116,473, forward strand.
ACCGTTCCCTACAAGGGCACCGGTCCGGCGATGACCGATCTCCTCGGCGGGCAGGTCGATATCATGTGCGACCAGACCACCAATACCACGAAGCAGATCCAGGGCGGCACGGTTAAGGCCTATGCGGTCACCTCGCCGGCACGCCTCAATGTCCTGAAGGACATCCCGACCGTCAAGGAAGCCGGCCTGCCGCAGATGGAAGTCGGTATCTGGCACGGTCTCTACACGCCGAAAGGTGCCCCGAAGGATGCGATCGACAAGCTCAACAAGGCCCTCAAGTCGGCCCTGAAGAGCCCGAACGTCGCCGCCCGCTTCGCCGAACTCGGCACTGAGCCGTCGCCGGACAATGACGTCACCCCGGCGGCGCTGAAGGCGAAGCTCGAGAGCGAAATCACCCGCTGGAAGCCGGTCATCCAGGCCGCAGGCCAGTACGCTGATTAACGTCTCAGCCGGCGGCTGCCCCTCATCCGGCTGCCGCCACCTTCTCCCCGTTTTGACGGGGAGAAGGCATATGCCGCACCGTTACCGCCATCCTCGCGCGATGGATCGGGCACGTTCCCTCTCCCTGCAGAGGGTTAGGGTGAGGGCAAATCCTCCGCCCGTGCCTCCTCCAGCCCATCGGAGACACCATGAATTCCCTGAAATTCGACACCGTCAATTTGATCTGCGGGCTGCTGCTGATCGCGACAGGCCTGTTCTTCGCCTACCAGTCGTTCGAACTCGAACTCGGTACGGCGCTGCGCATGGGACCTGGTTATTTCCCGTTCATTCTCGCCTGCGCGCTCACCCTGTTCGGCGCGATCATTCTCGTCCAGTCGATGCGGGTGGATGGAGCGCCGGTCGGAGCGCTTGCCTGGCGCGGCATGTTCTTCATCCTGCCGGCGCCGATCTTCTTCGGGCTGACCGTGCGCGGTCTCGGTTTCGTGCCGGCGATCTTCATCACCGCGCTGATCGCCGCTTTCGCCTCCGGGCGGATGAAGCCGCTCATGGCACTGGTCCTATCGGCTGCGCTGACGGTCTTTTCCGTCGCCGTCTTCAGCTATGGCCTCGGCCTCCCGTTCCGCCGTTTCGGGCCCTGGCTCGGTTATTGAGGATTGACTGATGGATCTGTTCAATAATCTCGCGCTCGGTTTCGCGACCGCATCGTCGCTCGAAAACCTGTTCTTCTGCCTGATCGGCGTGCTGCTCGGCACCCTGATCGGCGTGCTGCCCGGCATCGGCGCCACGGCGACGATCGCCATGCTTCTGCCGATCACCTTCCAGCTCGAGCCGGTCTCGTCACTGATCATGCTGGCCGGCATCTATTACGGTGCGCAATACGGCGGCTCGACCACCGCGATCCTGATCAACATGCCCGGCGAATCCTCGTCCGCCGTCACCGCCATCGACGGGTACCAGATGGCACGCAAGGGCAAGGCCGGGGCGGCACTTGCGATCGCCGCGATCGGCTCCTTCTTCGCCGGCACGGTCTCGACCTTCCTGGTGGCGATCTTCGCGCCGCCGCTCACCCAGATCGCGCTCAAGTTCGGCGCGGCCGAATATTTCTCGCTGATGGTGGTTGGTCTCGTCTCGTCGATCGCGCTTGCCCATGGCTCGATCATCAAGGCGCTCGCCATGGTGGCGCTCGGCCTGCTGCTCGGGCTTGTCGGCACCGACATCTATACCGGTACGCCGCGTTTCACCCTCGGCATCCGTGAATATGCGGACGGGTTGAACTTCGTGGCTGTCGCGGTCGGCGTCTTCGGCATCGCGGAAATCCTGCGCAATCTCGAAAGCGAAAAGACCCGCTCCGTGCTGATGGCCAAGGTCAGCGACCTCATGCCGAGCCGTGAAGATTTCAGGGCGATGGTCGGACCTGTCCTGCGCGGGACGGCCATCGGTTCCATCCTCGGCATCCTGCCGGGTGGTGGCGCCATCCTTGCGGCGTTTGCCTCCTACACGGTCGAAAAGAAGGTCTCGAAACATCCGGAAGAATTCGGCCACGGCGCGGTCGCCGGCGTCGCGGGACCGGAATCGGCCAACAATGCCGGCGCGCAGACCTCGTTCATCCCGCTGCTCACTTTGGGCATTCCGGCCAATCCGGTGATGGCGCTAATGGTCGGCGCGATGATCATCCAGGGTATCGTGCCCGGTCCGAACGTCGCGACCGAACAGCCGGCGCTGTTCTGGGGCATCATCGCCTCGATGTGGATCGGCAACCTGATGCTCGTCATCCTCAACCTGCCGCTCATCGGGCTGTGGGTGAAGCTGCTGACCATCCCTTATTACGTGCTGTTCCCGATCATCATGGCCTTCTGCTCGATCGGGGTCTACAGCGTCAATTCGAACGTCTACGATCTCTATGCCGTCGCCTTCTTCGGTCTCACCGGTTACGCGCTGCTGAAGCTCCGTTGCGAACCGGCGCCGCTGCTGCTCGGCTTCGTGCTCGGCCCGCTTCTGGAGGAGAATCTCCGGCGGGCGATGATCCTTTCGCGCGGCGATCCGACCACGTTCGTCACCCGTCCCATCAGCGCGGCCCTTCTCTTCCTCGCGGCCCTCGTCCTCGTCATCGTCTTCTTGCCGAGCGTCAAGGCAAAGCGTGAGGTCGTTTTCCAGGAGGAGGACTAGAGCGCCGCGCGTCCATTCGGACGCACTAAGGACGCTCTAGATTCTTAGTTGCCGCATCGGCCCGAAAATCGGTTCCGATTTTCGGGCCGATGCGGTGAAGCGGACAGCGCCGCGCGAAGAGACGCGCGGCGCTGAAACCTTTCGCATGACTTCCTGACGGGTCATGCGGGCGGCGCTCCGGGCGGTCAAACCGTCTGGAGCGCCTGCAATTCGGCGATGGGGGCAGGGCCGGCGATGCGCTTCAGCAGCAGTTTCCCCATCAGCAATCCCGCCTCGGCCAGATCCTCGTAGATCGTCTCGACGCGGGGGCGGATCTGATCGAACAGGCCGGAAGTCTGTTTCGCCACCAGCCTGATATCCTTGCCCAGCTCGAGCTTATGGTCGTAGGCGGATGCCATGACGGCGAGCGCCGACACCTCGCCGCCGCAGATGTAGCCGTCCGGGCGCTCCGGTTCGCCCATGCGGCGGAACAGATAGTCGCGGATATCATCGGACTTGCTGTCGAGCGTCACGCCCGTGGCGATCTCGAAGCCGACCCCCTCCTCGCGTACGGCCGTCATGAAGCCGTGCCGCAGGTGGTGAGCGAAGGTGAAGCGCTCCGGCGGCAGGATGATCGAGAGCTTACTTGCGCCGGCGGCGATCAGCTTTTTCGCGGCCTGATAGGCGAAACTGTAATTGTCGTAATCGACGTAAGGGTGGGCCGTGGCAAGCTCGGTCCGGCCGTGGCAGATGAACGGGAAATTGTTCTCCATCAGCAGCTTGACGCGTTCGTCACCCGGCTCGGTGCGGGTGAAGACGATACCGTCGGCCATGCGGTTGCGCATGATGTGGCGCACCGGCTCGATCTGCGGCGTATCGGAAAAATGCGGTGTGATGACGAGGTGATAGGCGGTGCCGCGCAAGGCTTCGGTCAGCCCGTTGATCATCGAGGTGGCATAGCCGAGGATTTCCTCGTGCGGGTCGAGAACCAGGCTGATGACATTGGTGCGGCCGGTACGCAGGCGCTGCGCCGCGCGATCCGGCAGATAGCCGATATCCGCCGCCACCTGGCGGACGCGCAGGCGCGTTTCGAGCGCGATCTGAGGCGCATCGGCAAGCGCGCGCGATACGGTCGTGACGGCAAGGCCGGTCAGTTCGGCAATCGTTTTCAGGGTGGGCTTCGCATGGGCGCCGGGTTTTCCGGTTAACCGATCCTGTCTCGCCCGCCGACCCTTATCCTCCAGGTCTTCCAGCGACATCTCCTCTTCTCCTCCATCCCCGCCCCGAAATCGGAGCGAGCCTCACCTATATCGTTGCAAATTTTCTCGAAGCCGCCGGGAATTTTTCTCGATTCATGAGGAAAATTTCGACGATCCGTGATTTTGCAATATTTTTCATCATGTTAGGTGTTGCTCATCGTCGTGTAAAAAACTGTTCCGGCCGGGTTGACACCACCTGCGATTATATCGTTATAAATCGCCATATCCGGAGAGGAGCCCGGATGCAAAGGGAGATTCTCAATGAATATTCGAATGATTGCCAAACTCGCCGCCGGTGCGGCACTTATCGCCATGACCGCAGGCGCTGCGAAGGCTGCAGAGCAGGTCGAAGTCCTGCATTGGTGGACTTCGGGCGGTGAAGCCGCAGCGCTCAACGTTCTGAAGGAAAATCTCCAGAAGGAAGGCGTTGCCTGGAAGGATATGCCGGTTGCAGGCGGTGCAGGTTCCGCCGCGATGACCGCGCTGCGGGCCCGCGTCACGGCCGGCGACCCGCCGACCGCCGTCCAGCTGCTCGGCTTCGATCTGAAGGACTGGGCCGAAATGGGCGTCGCCGCGATCTCGACGACCTTGCCACGAAGGAAGGCTGGGACAAGGTTATCCCGGCTGCCCTCCAGAACTTCTCGAAGTATAACGGCCACTGGATCGCTGCTCCGGTGAACATCCACTCCACCAACTGGCTGTGGATCAACAAGGCGGCTCTCGACAAGGCCGGCGGCAAGGTTCCGACCAATATTGCCGAACTCATCACCCTGCTCGATGCCTTCAAGGGCCAGGGCCTCACCGCTCTCGCTCACGGCGGCGTTCCGTGGCAGGACGGCACGCTCTGGGAAGCCGTCGTGCTTTCGACCGGCGGCCCGGACTTCTACAAGAAGGCCGTTCTCGACCTCGATCCGGCAGCACTTTCCGGCGACACGATGAAGAAGGTCTTCGACACGATGTCGAAGCTGCGCACCTATTTCGACCCGAACTTCTCGGGCCGCGAATGGAACCTCTCGACCGCCCTCGTCATCGAGGGCAAGGCCGGCGCCCAGGAAATGGGCGACTGGTCGAAGGGCGAGTGGCTGCGCGCCAACAAGAAGCCGGGCACGGACTTCGTCTGCATCCGCTTCCCCGGCACGCAAGGCTCCGTGCTCTTCAACGCCGACCAGTTCATGATGTTCGACGTGGGCAAGGGCCAGCGTGACGCCCACTCAAGATGGCCTCCGCTGTCGAGAATCCGGGCTTCCAGATCGCCTTCAACACGGTCAAGGGTTCGGTTCCTGCCCGTACCGACGTCGCGAACGACAAGTTCGACGATTGCGGCAAGAAGGGAATGGCGGACCTCGCCGAGGCTTCTTCCAAGGGCACGCTGATGGGCTCGCTCGCTCATGGCTACGCTCAGCCGGCTGCCATCAAGGAAGCCATGCTGGACGTCATCACCCAGCACCTCAACGGCCAGCTCACCACCGAAGCGGCGCTGAAGCGCCTGCCGGAAGCGGTGAAGGCTGCCAAGTGATCGCCTGATCGCGCAATTCCGACATGCGAGTGGCCGGAGACAACTCCGGCCACTTTTCAAATTCCGGCTTGCCGGTATCTCTTAGTTCTGGTGTCTGCCGGAGGTCATGATGACGACAATCGAACCGGTTCCCGTGCTTGAGCCGCGGAGAGAGCGCCGCTCGTTTGCGGACGGGCTGCGCAACGCGCTGCCGAAGATCGTGCTGGCACCGTCCTTTGCGGTGATCCTCGTCTTCGTCTACGGTTTCATCCTCTGGACGGTCTACCTTTCCTTCACGACCTCGCGCATCCTGCCGGTCTACAAATGGGGCGGTTTCGACGCCTATTACCGCCTCTGGTCGCAACCGAACTGGTATGTGGCGATGCAGAACCTGGCGATCTTCGGTGTCCTCTATATCGGCATCTGCATCGCGCTCGGGCTTGGTATCGCCATCCTGATGGATCAGCGGATCCGCGCCGAGGGTGTGCTGCGGCCGATCTTCCTTTATCCGATGGCGCTCTCCTTCGTCGTCACGGGCACCGCCTGGAAGTGGTTCCTCAACCCTGGCCTCGGGCTTGAGAACACCATGCACAATCTCGGCTGGACGAGCTTCAAGTTCGACTGGCTGGTCAATCCCAACATGGCGATCTACACCGTCGTCATCGCCGGCGTCTGGCAGGCATCCGGCTTCGTGATGGCGATGTTCCTTGCCGGGCTGCGCGGCATCGACGGCGAGATCATCAAGGCAGCCCAGATCGACGGCGCATCAAATGTCTCGATCTATCGCCGGATCATCATTCCGCTCCTGCGTCCCGTCTTCCTGTCCGCCTTCATCGTGCTCGCGCATATGGCGATCAAGTCCTACGACCTGGTCATCGCGCTGACGGGCGGCGGACCGGGCAACGCAACCGAACTGCCGTCCACCTTCATGTATTCCTACACGTTCACCCGTAACCAGATGAATGTCGGCTCGGCGAGCGCCGTGATGATGCTGATGGGGATTACCGCGATCATCGTGCCCTATCTCTATTCGGAACTGCGGGAGAGAAAGCAATGAGCGCCGCCAACGAAACCGTCAGCGCCGGCGGTGCCCGCACCGCCCGTTATTTCATCTATGCAGCCCTGATCATTCTGGCACTCGTCTATCTTCTGCCGCTCTACGTCATGCTATCGACGTCCTTGAAGTCGCTGGACGAAATCCGTGGCGGCGACATGCTGGCGCCGCCACGCGATCCATCGATCGCCGCCTGGGTGCGCGCCTGGGGCGAGGCCTGCATCGGTGTCTCCTGCGTCGGCATCAAGGGCTATTTCTGGAACTCCATCAAGATGGTGGTTCCGGCGGTCGCGATTTCGACCCTGCTCGGCGCGCTGAACGGCTATGTGCTGACCAAATGGCGTTTTCCCGGCCACAAGCTGGTGTTCGGCATGATGCTGTTTGCCTGCTTCATTCCGTTCCAGGCGGTGCTGATCCCGATGGCGCGCCTGCTCGGCACGTTCGGCCTTTCGAATTCAACCGCTGGCCTGGTATTCGTGCACGTCATCTACGGTCTCGGCTTCACGACGCTGTTCTTCCGCAACTATTACGAGGCCTTCCCGGACGAACTGGTGAAGGCAGCAATGATCGACGGTGCCGGTTTCTTCCGGATCTTCTGGCGCATCCTGTTGCCGAGTTCCGGGCCGATTATCGTGGTGACGGTCATCTACCAGTTCACCAATATCTGGAACGACTTCCTGTTCGGCGTGTCCTTTTCATCCGGCACATCCTCGCCGATGACGGTGGCGCTCAACAACCTCGTTGCCTCCTCCACCGGCGTCAAGGAATACAATGTCGATATGGCGGCTGCGGTGTTCGCAGCGCTTCCGACGCTGTTCGTCTATGTCGTCGCCGGACGCTATTTCGTGCGTGGCCTGATGGCCGGCGCAGTCAAGGGATAACCGCACATGAGCTTTCTTGAAATCAAGGATATTCGCAAGAAGATCGGCAATAACGAGATCCTGAAGGGTATCAATATCGAGCTCGAAAAGGGCGGTTTCCTGGTTCTCGTCGGCCCTTCCGGCTGTGGCAAGTCCACCCTGCTGAACGCGATCGCCGGCCTTTTGCCGCCCTCGTCCGGCGATATCGTCATCGACGGCCAGGTGGTCAACGACCTGCATCCTTCGCAGCGCGACATCGCGATGGTCTTTCAGTCCTACGCGCTCTATCCGAACATGACGGTGGAAGAGAACATTGCGTTCGCGCTCGAAATGCGCGGCGTGGACAAGGCGCAGCGCGAGGCGGCGGTCAAGCAAGTCGCCAAGACCCTGCAGATCGAGCATCTCCTGAAGCGTCGTCCGAGCCAGCTTTCGGGTGGCCAACGCCAGCGCGTCGCGATGGGCCGGGCCCTGGTGCGCCAGCCGCGGGTCTTCCTGTTCGACGAGCCGCTGTCCAATCTCGATGCCAAGCTGCGCGTCGAGGTGCGGGCCGAAATCAAGGCGCTGCATCAGAATACCCATGCCACGATCGTCTACGTTACCCACGACCAGATCGAGGCGATGACGCTGGCCACCAAGATCGTCGTGCTGAAAGAGGGCATGGTGCAGCAGGTCGGCACGCCGGCGGAAATCTACGGCCGCCCGGCCAACCTCTTCGTCGCCGACTTCATGGGCTCGCCGGCGATGAACATGCTGAAGGGCAAGGTCGTCTCTTCGGGCGGGGCCCAGGGCATTGCGCTGTTCGGCAATGAAGGCCTCACGGTCGCCATGCCGCCATCGGTCACTAAAACCCTTGCCGACGGCAAGGACGTCATTCTCGGCCTTCGCCCGGAGACGATCACCGATGCCGGTCTCGTCGATCCGCAGGCGCGCGCCACCGCCCATATCGAGGCGGAAGTGACGATGATCGAGCCGACCGGTTCCGATACGTTCGTCACCGGCAAGCTGGACGGCGCGACATTCACGGCCCGTACCCGCTCCGACGTGCATGTCGAGCTCGGCCAGAAGTTCCCTTTCTCCTTCAATCTCGACAAGGCCGTGGTCTTCGATCCGCAAACGACCAGCCGTATCGACTGAACCGGCAGGCGAGCCGACCTGCAGCGGCTTGCCTTATTTTAGCTATTTGATAACAATTGGTTAGCGGTCGGCGGGGAACTTTTGCCCGCGGACTTGTATTTCCTTGGACCAATCGCAGCCAAGGAGATGTCATGTCGCTGACGCGAGATTTCATATCATTCGACCCGCGGAACGGAGGTTCCGCACACCCGTCCCGGCGCGCTTTTCCCAAGTCCTGGGGGCGGAATATCTGGGTGACGGCGAAGCTCTTTTTCGGATCTGGGCGCCGGACCTCGAGCGCCTGCGGGTGCAGATTGCGGGCCAGAACCGGGAGATGCTTCCCGCCGGCCAAGGCTGGTTCACGCTGACGACGGACGGTGTCGCGCAGGGCACGCCCTATCAATTCGTGATGCCCGACGGCGCGCTGATGGCGGACCCGGCGTCCCGCGCGCAGGTCGGCGGCATCGACGGCCCGTCGCTGATCATCGACCCGACCTCCTACCGGTGGGAACGGCCTGACTGGCACGGGCATGTCTGGGAGGAGGCCGTTCTCTACGAGATCCATATCGGCACCTTCACCCGGGAGGGGACCTTTCGCGCGGCCGCAGAGCGGCTGCGGGAGATCGCTTCACTGGGCGTGACGATGCTGCAGATCATGCCGGTCAATCAGTTTCCGGGCAGCCGCGGCTGGGGCTATGACGGCGTGCTGCCTTACGCGCCGCATCATGCCTATGGTGAACCCGACGACATGAAGGCTTTCGTCGATGCGGCGCATCGGTACGGCCTCTCGGTCATGCTCGATGTCGTCTACGATCACTTCGGTCCGCGCGGCAGCCTGTTCGAGCCCTATGCGCCGTCCTTTTTCGGCGCCGGACATGCGGCGTCCGGGAGACCGGCGATCGATTTCAGTCAGGGCCCGGTGCGGCAGTTCTTCATCGAGAACGCGCTTTATTGGCTGGAGGAATTCAACCTTGATGGCCTGCGGCTGGATGCGGTCGAGGAGATCCACGACGAGGCATCGCAGATGCATGTGCTTTGGGAACTGGCAAAGCGGGTGCAGCGCGAGGTGACCGGCCGGCGCCGCCATCTCGTGATCGAGGATCATCGCAATATCACGCATTATCTGCAGCGCAGCCGGGCGGGAAAGGCGCAGCTCTATGACGCCGTCTGGAACCACGACATTTCCCATGCGGCGAACATGATCGCAACCGGCGAGTTCGCCGATCAAGCGGGGATGTCCGCTCGGGATCCGGTGCGCGAGCTGGCACGCGGCCTGGCGGAAGGGTTTATCCATCAAGGCGAAACAGGGCTGGACAGTGAGACGCGCGGAGAACCGAGCGGTCATCTCTCACCCATCGCCTTCATCAACTTTCTGCAGAGCCATGACCGGGTCGGCAACCGGGCGCTCGGCAAACGACTGATCTCGCTTGCCGATCCGCAGATGCTGCGGGTGATGACGGCGATCTTGATCCTGTCGCCGCAGGTGCCGCTGCTGTTCATGGGTGAGGATTACGGCGAGACCCAGGATTTCCGCTTCTTCGGCGACGACAAGGGCGAGCTTGTCACGGCCATCGGGGATAACCGCTTCAGCGAAATGAACGGACTCCCGGAAAATGATGTCGAGGCGGGTGCGGCTGACACCTTCGAGCGCTCCAAGCTGCGCTGGGACCGAACTCGAGAGCCGGAAGGCCGGGCGCATCGCGTCCGCTTGCGCATGCTGATCGCGAAGCGTCGCGAACATGTCCTGCCCGGGCTTCTGGCCGTCCCACCTCATCCGGGCAAGCTGCTCGACGCCGAAGAGGGCGTGATTGCGGTCGATTGGAGGCTGGCGGACCGGCTGTTGCAGCTCCGTGCCAATCTCTCGCCCCGGCAGAAGATCGTGCCGTCGGTTTCCGGCGTCGTCATCCATGCCGAACCGGCGGATATCGCTGCCGGCGAAATTCTTCCAGGCCTCTCCATGATCATGGCCGTATCCCCAAATTGAGTTCCGGCGTTCCTGCCAAAAACGGAACAATCCCGAGTAGGCGGGGTTGAGTCAGCGTCCCATGCGAAAAGGGACCAAACCAGACCGAGGAGACAGACAATGGCTAGTGGAAATTATTCCCAATCGGGCGGGTATCGAAACGACCGGATGCGCGACGAGCGTGATTTCGCCCGCGAATCCTCCAGCGATTATCGTCCGGGCGATACGGGTTACGTGCGAGGTTTCGGTGACGATCAGCGGAGCGGCGATACAAATCGGGAGGACGGTGATCGTTCCCGCTTCTCCCGTTATGGCCGCAGCGAACAATGGGCTTCCGACGACGGCGGGTTCGAGGCCGGTTATGGCGATTCGGACCGTTCGCAAGCCTGGGCTCGCGAATCCTATCGCGGCCGGCCTTCCTCGTTCAGCTACGAGCCTGGCCGCAACCGCGTCAACCAGGCCAGCGGCGACCGTTACGGTTCGGACTATCGTTTCGGCGGCGAAAACCGGCAGGGCTCTGACAGCCGCTTCCGCGGTCCGGAGGACCATGACCGTCAGCGCGGCTTCATGGAACGGGCTGGCGATGAGGTTGCATCCTGGTTCGGCGATGAGGATGCCGAACGTCGCCGGAAGATGGATGAGCATCGCGGCAAGGGGCCGAAAGGCTATCAACGTTCCGACGCCCGTATCGAGGAAGACGTCAACGATCGCCTGAGCGACGACCCGGTGCTCGACGCGTCCAACATTACCGTCACGGTCCAGGGATCTGAAGTGACGCTCGACGGTTTCGTGTCGAGCCGCTGGGACAAACGCCGCGCCGAGGATCTGGTGGATGACGTATCCGGCGTCCGGCACGTCCAGAACAACCTGCGCGTCAACAACAGTTCCACCGATACGCTGACCGGCTCGACGACGATCTGATCCGGCTTGATCCACCCGTCAGGCCACAGCCGGTGGCCTGACTTACTTGGACCGGTGGCCTGACTTACTTGGAAAGGAGACATCATGACCGAGAACACCGATACCGCCAGAATCCGCAAGGATGCCCAGGGGCAGTACGCCAAGTCGCAAGCCGATGGCAAGGCGAACGGCGTCGCAAGCGCCAAGCCGACGGTGATCACCGGCTCCGACGACGCAACGGAACATCGCGACCCGCCCGGCAAGGAGAGCCCGAAGAAGGACTGGGACGTGAATTTCGACGTGGGGGAACGGCCCCGACATACGTGAGCGGTGCCCAAGCGGAAACCAATCGCCGGCAATCAATCCTTGGCCCGGCGTCCAAAACCGGGTAGAAAAGGCCCGCTGGAATATTAGTGAGTGGCGGGATACGGAAAATGTGCAATGCGGGCAGGTAGCACAGGTACCTGCACCTTTTTCTATAGGGTAAATACGCGGAATGTTTAGGGTTTCGCGATTTCTCCCGACGGTGCCGATCGGTGCCTATCTTGTCGCTCTGGCGGCCGGGGTGGCGTTGCCATTGCTGATTTTCGTCGGTTACCTGATGATCGAGCTTGAGGCGAACGAGCGGGAAATTCTGGCAGGCGAGACCGCTGAAGACGCCCAGCTGATTGCCCGCTCGATCGACCGCGAGCTGCAGGACATGGCGACGACGCTTCGGCTGCTGGTCACCTCGCCGGAGCTCGAAGCCGGCGATTTGCGTTCCTTCCACAACCGGACACAGAACAGCCTCCGGTCCAATTCCGTCTATATTCTCGTCGTCAATTCGGACGGCCAGCAACGGCTCAATACCCGTGTGCCGTTCGATGCGCCGCTTGCCAAGATCTCCAACATGCCCGCCCTCCAGTCGGCCTTGAGCCACGGCGTGACCGAGGTCTCCAACGTCTTTTTCGGCGCGACCAGCGGCAAGCATGTCTTCAACATCACGATGCCCCTGCCCAAGGAGATTTCCTATTCCGGCGCTGCGATGATCATGACGCAGAATGCCGAGGACCTGCAGAAACTCGTTTCGACGGAAGGTCTTCCTGCAGGCTGGTCGGTTGCCGTCATCGACGGAGCGGGGCAGGTCGTGACCTCCCTCGGAGCCCACGCGCTTGCCTCCGGCACGGCGTTTCCGTCCGATACGCTCAAGCTGATGACGGGGTTCAAGGGTACGATCGAGGATGTCGATGGCCACCGTCGCCAGATGTACGGTTACGCGCAGATCACCGGCTGGACCTGGAAGGCCGTGGTCTGGGGGCCGATCAATGCTGCGCAGGCGAGCATTTTGACCACCTGGCGGCAGTTGATTGCCGGGGTGCGATCTTCCTCGCCGCCGGCATGCTGATTGCCTGGCTCATCGGACGCCAGCTTCGCATCCCGATCCGGCAGATCGCCGAAATGGCCGAACGGATCGGCAAGGGCGAGATCGTCTCTCCGGTGGAGACGAGGATCCGCGAAGCCAACCAGGTCGCGATAGCGCTATCGAATGCCTCCTTCGATCGCAGCGAGGCTGAAGACCGCATCCACCTCATCCTGCATGGTGGTACACCGGACGAAGAACATCCTGACGCTGATCCAGGCGATGATGCGCCAGCTGGCGCGCCAGGACACCACCATGGAGGAATTCCAGAAAGCGATCAGCACCCGGCTGCAGGGCCTCGGCAAATCGATCGAGGCGCTGGCGAAGGAGCAATGGGCGGGGGTCTCGATCCGCCGCGTCATCGAAATCCACATGAGCACCTTTGCGGACGTGGCAGACCGGGTCGAACTGCAGGGCGCGGACTTTGTCCTGAAGGCCGAAGCGGTGCAGAACCTCGGATTGATCCTCCACGAGCTTGCGACCAATTCGGTGAAATACGGCGCTCTCTCCGTCCCGCGCGGCAAGGTGCACATCGCCTGGAAGGATGTGATCGATGAGGATGACGGCGAAAGCCGGTTGGAACTCGTCTGGGAAGAGAGGAACGGCCCGGCGGTGACTGAACCCTCCCGCACCGGGTTCGGAACGACGATCATCAAGCGTCATGCGGCGGCCGCCTTTGCAGGCCGGGTCGAGGTTGATTTCCGCAGTGAAGGGCTTTGCTGGACCTTGAGGGCGCCGCGGTCCGCCTTCGAACGGGGCGAGGGTGCGGAAAGCATCAAGGACATCGCCATCTAGCCGTTTTGATGCCTGCGCCGGAACGAAGGCCCGGGGCTCGCCGTTTGATGCGCCATGGACGCTATGCTCACCACGATCGACATCGATCAGGATTCCCTCGAAACCATCGGCCTTGTTTATGTCAGCGATATGGAGCCCGGAATCCGCCGGCTCAAGCGCGGCAAGGGTTTCAGTTATCATCTGCCGGACGGTACCGTGCTGGCGGACCCGGAGCATCGGCTTCGGATATCCTCACTGGGATTGCCGCCGGCCTACGAAAATGTCTGGATCTGTCTCGATCCTCGCGGACACCTGCAGGCGACCGGTTACGATTCCCGCGGCCGCAAGCAGTACCGCTATCACGCCGACTGGCAGAATTTCCGTAGCGAGCGCAAGTTCGATCAGGCTCGTTCGGTTCGGCGAGGCTCTGCCGCGCATTCGTCGCAAGGCGAAACGCGACCTGGAACTGGGCCTCGACAAGTCCGATGCGGTGATCGCAGCACTTGTGGCCCTGATGGATGCGACGCACCTGCGGGTCGGCAACCGTCTCTACGCCAAGGAGAACAAGACCTATGGCGCGACCACGCTTCTCAAGCGCCACATGACGCTGTCGGGCGAGGCGATCATGCTGCGCTTTGTCGCCAAGGGCGGCAAGCGTGTGCAGCACACGCTGAAACACCCCCGCCTGCAACGCATCTTCGAAGAGATTGCCGACCTGCCGGGCCGGCAGCTGTTTTCCTGGCCGGACGAGCAGGGTGTGCCGCATCCGATCGATTCAGGTCGGCTGAACGCCTATCTCGCCAAGGCCGCAGGGTTTGCGGTCTCTGCCAAGACGTTCCGCACCTGGGGCGGCAGTCTCGCGGCGCTGATGGCCGCCTGGGAGATGGTGGAAGAGGAGGGACGGCGCCCGAAGATCAAGGCGATGTGCCAGGCGGCGTCCGAAGCCCTGCACAACACGCCGGCGGTCTGCCGCTCGAGTTATATCCATCCCGGCATTCTGGCACTCTCGGAGGATGTTTCGCCGCTGGAAAAGGTGATGAGGGACAAGACGGTGCTGAACGGACCGAAGGAGCTGCGGGCCAACGAAAGGCGGCTTCTCGCTTTTTGAGGGAAACCTGAATTAGGCGTCCGTGTCGGCCGCCCGCGAGGAGGGTACGGGCGGCCGGGACCAGGCTTGCGTTCAGTTACGCGGCCCGGCGATTATGGCGGCCTTCCTGCACTTCCTCGACGATCTTCGCCACGAACTGCGGCAGGTCGTCCGGCGAGCGCGAGGTGATGATGCCGTTATCGACCACAACCGCCTCATCCTTCCAAGAGGCGCCGGCATTGCGGATGTCGGTGCGGATCGAATGATAGGACGTCGCCTTGCGGCCGCGAAGCGCATCGGCCTCCACCAGCAGCCAGGGGCATGGCAGATCGCCGCGACGGGCTTGCCGCTTTTGACGAAGTCGCGCACGACCTTCATGGCATCCTGATTGTCTCGCAGGATGTCCGGGTTGATCTGGCCGCCCGGCAGCACGAGGGCATCGAATTCCTCCGCATTGACGTTTTTGGCTTCCAGATCGACAGGGACGGTATCACCCCAGTCCTTTTTGTCCCAGCTCTTGATCTCGCCCGCCTTGATGGAAGCGATCTTGACGTTGGCTCCGCGGTTTCTCAGTTCCTCCAGGGGGACGCGCAGCTCCGACCGCTCGTAGCCGTCGGCCGCGAGGATCAGGATGTTGGCGGACTCGATGGTGGTCATTCTGGTCTCCTTTTGTTGGGCGTGTGTCGCTCGGAACAGGCCGCGGTCAGAGCCGGCCGGTGGAAAGGTCCCGGCCATTGATGGAAGCGGGGACGCTGATTTCTTCGCGGGGTGACTTCGGCAAGGGAAGCACGACGGCGTCGGGTACGACGACCTGCAGTTCTTCCGGATGGGCCACGGCAAACGTCTTCTTTTCGTGAGTGCCGGTGAGCCTGTTTCTGAGCATTTTTAGAAAGTGTCTCATGATTTTCTCCCGTCGCGAAAGCTGGGCTGTTGCCCGTTCACAGGGGAGCAAACCCATCGCGATGGGATTCGTTCCAACTTTTTCACAGCCGGTTACACAAAGTTATCCGGGGTCTGGAACAAAATCCGGAGCAGGCTCGTTTGGGGCCGAATGTTCCGCGGCTCTTCCGCTGCGGATCGGTCTGCCGGGTGCCTGCCGAATGAACGACGACCGCTTGACCGGCCCGGGCCGGCCAATCCGATCAAGAAGACGTTTCGGCCGGGTCGGCGTACCGGACAGCCATCGGCGGCGAATTCTGCCGACCTTCTTCATCCTCTGCCTCTGTCCGTCTCTTTCCGCCTGTTCCGGCATCCAGTCGGCGCTCGATCCGGCGGGGCGCGAGGCGGCGGATGTCGCCACTTTATTTTTTACGATGCTGGCGGGCGGGGTGGTCATCTGGGCCGGCGTGGTCGGCATGTTGTTCTATGCGGCGCGCAAGGGCCAAGTGCATTCCGAGAAGGCGGCAGGACGGGTCATTCTATGGTGCGGGGCGCTGCTGCCGACCGTCATCCTCGCAGCGCTGCTCTCTTATGCGGTCTGGCTGATGCCGAATGTGCGCC
The DNA here is from genome assembly GCA_045291535.1 of Neorhizobium sp. EC2-8. Taxonomy (GTDB): domain Bacteria; phylum Pseudomonadota; class Alphaproteobacteria; order Rhizobiales; family Rhizobiaceae; genus Neorhizobium. Next base: position 4,132,463 of record CP147996.1, read on the forward strand.
CCTGGTTTTCAGGCGACGACCGCATGATGCGCCGCATCGAGGTAACCGGCGAGCAGTTCTGGTGGCGGGTGCGCTATCTCGATAAGGGCGGCGGGCTCGCCTTCGAAACCGCCAATGAGCTGCGCATCCCCGTCGGCGAACGCGTCGTCTTTTCCCTGAAATCGTCCGATGTCATCCATTCCTTCTGGATCCCGGTGCTCGGCGGCAAGATGGATATGATCCCCGGCCGCGAGAACCGGCTGACGCTGCTCGCGGAAAAGCCCGGCACCTATCGTGGCGTCTGCGCCGAATTCTGCGGCGCCTCACATGCGCTGATGGCCTTCACCGTGCTCGCCATGGAGAAACAGGCATTCGAGGACTGGATGGCGGCGCGGCGCGCTTCGTCCGGCGGGCAGGATGGGGAAGGGCTCGCCCTGTTTTTGCGCCACGGTTGTTCCGCATGCCATGCGATCTCGGGCACGCAAGCGCGGGGTACCATCGGGCCGGATCTGACGGCCTTCGGCGAGCGGGGCTCGGTGGGGGCGGGAACTCGTCCCAATATCGACGAGCATGTCGCGGGCTTCATCCGCGATGCGGGAAGATCAAGCCGGAAGCCCGCATGCCGCATTTCTCCATGCTGCCGGATGCCGAAATCGAGCGGATCGCCGTCTATCTCAAGGGGCTCAGATGACTGTGGAACTCGGCAATTTCTCATCCGAGGAGCGCGCGGCGCAGGAGGAGCGGCTCCGCAAGGTGTGGGAAACGCCGAAGGGCATCCGCTACTGGACCTCGGTCAACAACAGCCAGATCGGTCTCTGGTACGGCGTCACCGCCTTCGCCTTCATGCTGTTCGCGGGCCTGCTCGGGCTTTTGATGCGCCTGCAACTGGCGGTGCCGGAGAACGACTTCATCTCCGCCGAGGCTCTTCAACCAGGCCTTCACGCTGCATGGGACGGTGATGATGTTCCTGTTTGCCGTGCCGATCTTCGAGGCGGTGGCGATCTTCCTGCTGCCGTCGATGCTCGGCGCCCGCGAACTGCCATTCCCGCGGCTGTCGGCCTTCGGGTTCTGGAGCTTCCTGATCGGCGGCGTCTTCGTCTGCGGCTCGATCTTTTTCAACGCGGCGCCGAATGCCGGCTGGTTTATGTATCCGCCGCTCGCGACCGACGACGAATATGCCGGCATCGGCGCGGATATCTGGCTGCTTGGCCTATCCTTCATCGAGGTGGCGTCGATTGCCGCCGCCGTCGAGATCATCGTCGGCATCATGAAATGCCGGGCGCCCGGCATGCGCATCAACCTGATGCCGATGTTTGCCTGGTACCTTCTGATCGTGGCCGGCATGATCTTGTTCGCCTTCCCGCCGCTGATCGCCGGCGACATCCTGTTCGAAATGGAGCGGATGTTCGGCTGGCCGTTCTTCGATGCGACGCGCGGCGGCGATCCGCTGCTCTGGCAGCACCTGTTCTGGATATTCGGCCATCCGGAAGTGTACATCATCTTCCTGCCGGCGATCGCGCTGATGGCGATGATCGTACCGACCTTTTCGCAGCGGCCGATCGTCGGTTATTCATGGATCGTGCTCGCCGCCGTCGGCACAGGGTTCCTGAGCTTCGGGCTCTGGGTGCACCACATGTTCGCGACCGGCCTGCCGCAGATCTCGCTCGCCTTCTTCTCGGCGGCGTCGGAGGCGGTGGCGATCCCGACCGGGGTTCAGATCTTCGTCTTCATCGCCACAATGCTCGCCGGCCGGGTGATCCTCTCGGTGCCGATGCTGTTCGGGGCGGGCGGGTTGATCATTTTCGTGATCGGCGGGCTGACGGGCGTCATGGTGGCGCTCGTTCCGTTCGACTGGCAGGCGCATGACACCTATTTCATCGTCGCCCACCTGCACTACGTGCTGATCGGCGGCATGCTGTTTCCAGTCGTCGCCGGCATCTACTATTACTTCCCTTTCGTGACAGGGAAGAAGCTCAGCGACGCCTGGGGCAAGGCAGCCTTCTGGCTGATGTTCACGGGCTTCAACATCGCCTTCTTCCCGATGCACTTTTCCGGGTTGCGCGGCATGCCGCGGCGTGTCTTCACCTATCCGCAGGACATCGGCTGGGACTGGTTCAACCTCATCTCCACGATCGGCGCGTTCATCTTTGCCTCGGGCGTCGCGACTTTCGTGATCGATATCTTCCGTCCGAAACCGGAGCCTGATGAGCGGAACCTCAATCCGTGGAATTCCGGCACGCTGGAATGGACCAACGATCCCTCGGAAAGCTGGGGCATGCGCTCGGTCCCGATCATCACCAGCCGTTATCCGCTCTGGGACCAGCCGAACCTGCAGGCCGATATCGAAGCCGGGCGCTTCTATCTGCCGGATGCGAAATCGGGCAAACGCGAGGCGTTGGTGACCTCGGTTCTCGACGCCGATCCGATCCAGTGCCTGCGGGTCGGCGGGGTTTCCTATGTGACGATCATCGCGGCAGTGTCGCTCGGCGGCGTGTTCATCGCGCTGACGTTCAAATTGTGGATCGCGACGATCCTTTTCGCCATCGTCACCTTCATTGCCATCATCCACTGGCTCTGGAACGGAACAGCGCCGATCCCCGAGGCGCCTGACATCGATGTCGGGCTTGGCCTGAAACTGCCGATCTATGTCTCCGGCCCGGCGTCGGTCGGCTGGTGGGCGATGTTCATCACCATGATCGGCGACGGCACGGCCTTCGCGAGCCTGGTCTTTGGCTATTTCTTTTATTGGACCATTCATGACGATTTCACCGCGATCGCCGACGGACCGGGCGTCCTGTGGCCAATGGTGGCGCTGGTGCTCTACATCGTCGCCTGGGGGCTGACGCTGCTGGCGCGGGAGCTGAACGACAAGGGCTCGGCCGGTGCGCGTCTCGCACTTGTGGCAGCCATTGCCGTCACGCTCGCGGCCTCGGTTGCGGGCCTTGTCGGTCCCTATGTCCATGGCATGGACCCCATCTCGCATGTCTATCCCGCGATCGTCTGGATCGTGGCGATCTGGACGGTTACCCATGGCGCGGTCGGCGCGATCATGCAGGCTTATTGCCTGGCGCGCAGCTTCGCCGGGCGGATGACTGCCGAATACGACCAGGATATCCGCAACGTCACGCTTTACTGGCATTTCATGGCGGTTACCGCCGTAGTCACCTTCGTGGTCCTCGGCCTGTTTCCGTTGGTGAGCACATGAAGAGCTTCATTCCGCGCGAGGTCGAAACGCTGTGGACCCTGTTCACCGCCCCAACCGTCTGGGCGCTGCATTTCGTCGTCTGCTACGCGACGGTTGCAGTCTTCTGCGCCAGGGGCATCGCCGCCGAGGTTTCGTTCGACACCGTGCGGATGGCACTCGGTCTGGTCACCATGCTGGCGCTGGCGATGATCGTTCTTTCGGCCTGGCTGGCCTGGCGGCAATGGGGTTTCGGCGCCGACGATCCGCCGCATGACGAGGCGACCCGCAATGCCCGTACCCTGTTCCAGGGGTTCGCGACGCTGCTGCTGTCGGGCTTGAGCTTCGTCGCTGTCCTCTACATGGCGATCCCGATGATCTTCATCGCGGAGTGCCAGTCATGAGGAAGGCGGCGCTGATCAGCGGCCTGTTTGTGTTGTTCGGCCTCTGGGCCGTCCTGCTGCCGCTTGCAGACCGGTCGTCCTTCTCCGTGCACATGATCGCCCATATGGGCGTCGTGGCAGGTGCGGCGCCGCTGATCGCCATCGGCCTTTCGGGGACGCGTTTCGACTTTTCCGCAGGCCGGCGCTGGCTGACCCCGCTCACCGCCTCGCTTGTCGAACTTTTCGCCGTCTGGATGTGGCATATTCCCGTCCTGCGGGCTCTGTCGGAGACGTCGTCGTTCCTTGCGGCGCTGGAGCAGATCGTCTTTCTCGCCGCGGGTCTCGCCCTCTGGTTCTCCTGTCTCGGCGGAACGGCTGCGGAGCGGGGAGCGGCGGCTGGCGGGGACGTTCGGCCTGCTCTTCACCTCCATGCACATGACGCTGCTCGGCGCACTGCTGGCGCTTTCGCCGCGTCCGCTTTACGGTGAAGGAGAGGTAAGCTGTCTTGGCGTTACGCTGTCGGCCGGCGTCGATCAGCAGGCAGGTGGTGTCGTCATGCTGCTGATCGGGGCGGCGGTCTATCTGGCCAGCGGCGTCGCGCTGCTTGCCCGCACGCTGAACGACGATGTGCTGGAGGCTTCGGGGAGGAATGGCCGATGACGATCCGCTGGAAATATCTCATGATACTGGCGATCCTGGCGCCGCTGCTGGGGCTTGGTTTCGCTTGGTCGGGGCTCATGAGCGTCAAGGCGAGTACCGGCCATTGGGCGGTAACCGACTGGTTCCTGCACTGGGTGATGCGTAATTCCATCCGCACCGCGGCCCTTTCCATCGAAGTGCCGCCGCTCGATAATCCCGCCCTGGTGCCGCCTGCCGCCGGGCATTTCGAGAGCGGCTGCGCCATCTGTCATGGCTCGCCGGCGCAGGGGAGATCCGGCGCCGTGCTCGCCATGCTGCCGCCGCCGCCGGACCTGAAGACGACGGTGCCCAGCTGGAGCGACGCGCAGCTCTTCGAGATCGTCAGGCACGGCGTGCGCTTTACCGGCATGCCCGCCTGGCCGGCTCGGGTGCGCGACGACGAGGTCTGGGACATGGTGGCCTTTCTGCGCAAGCTGCCGGGCATGGACAGCACCGCCTATCTGCAGGCGTCCGGCCTGCACGGGATCGGGACGGCGGGGAAGTCTCGCCGCTGCCGATCACCTGCGAGAGCTGTCATGCGGAAAAGCGGCTTGATGGCAACAGCATCATTCCGCGGCTCACCGGCCAGTCGGAAGCCTATCTGCTCAACAGCCTGCGCGCCTACGCAAACAACGAGCGCGCAAGCGGCATCATGAAGGTGGCGGTGGGCACGTTGGCGGACACGAGCCTGCCGGAGCCTGGCGCGCTATTATGCCAAGCAGGCAAGGCCCGGGAGGCCTGCAGCGACCGTGGATCAACAACTCGTGGAAAATGGCCGCGAGATCGCGGAAAAGGGAAGAGCGGCAGACAAAGTTCCCGCCTGCCTCAGTTGCCACGAAAAGCCCGGCGGCAATCCTGCCTATCCGCGCATCTCGGGTCAAAACGCCCCTTATCTGGAGCGTCAACTCCGCCTCTTCCACGCTGGTGTCCGGGGCGGGTCTTCCTTCAGCCACCTGATGACCGAGGCGGCAAGAAACTTGGGTGAAAATGACTTTGCCGCTCTCGCGGCCTTTTTGCCAGCCGCGAGAGCAGTGGGCCTTGAGGTCAAGGCCTCTCTCCTCCCCAGGAGCTCAAAAACTCAGACCGGGACGACCATCATGTAACAGGCGGCGATCACCAGAACGAATCCTGCCGCTTCTACCCATTCTCTGACCATCGTCGCCTCCATCGCTTCGGTCGTGAATGAACGAGAAAGTCGCATTGTAGTTCCACGAAATAGCCATAAACGTGGCGAGATCGCCCTAAATGTGAAAGTGCTTGGTTAACGGGGCCTTACTATTTGTCTGCGGCGGCCCGGGCGCGGGCGGCCTCCAGAATAGAGCGCACCTCGCGGGCGGCGGAATTCTCGATCGCGAAGGCTCCGTCCGGCATCACGCCCGGGTCTTCCTCATTGTCCTTGAACGTGGCGTCGTCGCGCAGCCGCCTGAGGAACGACGTGATGGTCACTTCGCCGCCGATCATGGCGGACAATAGTTCGATCAGCAGTTCGCGATGCGCATTCAACCGCCCTTCCAGTTCCTGTGGTGTCAGGGTCGACATGGCTTGCTCCTTCTCCGGGTGTTTCGCTTCTTCAAGGAGATAGTGGAGGTACGGGCAGAGGGAACAATCGCCGTGACCGAAAGTTGACCCGTCAGCAAACACATGGAGGAAGACCATGGCAGAGTTCGCCAGATCGGGCGGAAGTCAGGATGAGCGTGATGTGCGCGACCGGCTGATCCTCGCCCTTTATGCCCAGCTGAAGGCCGAGCGGCAGACGCGTGAGGCACTGGAATATGTCATCCGCAACGGCGCACTGGCACCCGAAGTGCTGGAAGCGATCGCCGGCGACCCGATCCCGGCCGCAGCCGCCGAGGATGTTGCAGCGGTCGAGAAGGTGATCGCGGTCGACGCCCATCGCCGGCAGGCCGCGTTTCGCAAGTTCACCGGGGAAGAAGACAAGTCCACTGGAGAAACCAAGCCATGAAGCGTCTCATCGTCGCCCTTTCGAGCGCCGCGCTTTTGAGCGCCTGCAGCGATAGCGGCGAAAAACAGAAGGACCCGATCAACAATACGCCGCCGTCGCAATCCAACAACACGGCGCCCACGGATCGCAGTCCTTCACCGCAGACCGGTACAGGCGGCCAGAGCCCTGCGACCTCGCCATCCGGAACCACCAATACGACGCCAGGAACCCCGCCACCGGCGGGATCGGGAAATCCCTAGGGTAATGCGACCGGCAGTTTATATGAGCGTCCCGGGAACGAAATGCTGTGCCGCACCATTATGACGCCAGTCTTTCAATTGGGTGCGGCATGGATACGAAATCAAACCACTTTGTGATCGAGCCCGGCTCCTGGCTTCAGCTTGGAGCCAATTTTGACGGCGAAGGCGTCAATTTTGCGATTTTCTCGGCCCATGCGGAACGCGTGGAGCTTTGTCTCTACGACCCGAGTGGCAAGATAGAGATCGCCAGGCTCGAACTCCCCGAATACACCCATGAAATCTGGCACGGCTATGTGCCGGGGTTGAAGCCGGGCGCCCTTTACGGGTTTCGGGTCCACGGCCCCTACGATCCGGAAAACGGCCATCGTTTCAACCCGAACAAGCTGCTGGTCGATCCGTACGCGCGAGAATTCGTCGGCGATATCGCTTGGAACGAGGCGCATTTCGCCTACGATCTTCTGCACGAAGACAAGGATCTCACTTTCGACGAGCGCGACAGTGCGCCGTTCATGCCGAAATGCCGGGTCATAGATCCGAACGAATTCGATTGGAAGGACCAGAATCGTCCGAATATCGCCTGGCCGGCGACGATCGTCTATGAAGCTCACGTGAAGGGCTTCACCCAGCTGAACCCGGCCATCCCGAAAGAGCTGCGGGGCACGTTCGAAGGGATGGGTCACAAGGCCTCGATCGACTACATCAAGAGCCTCGGCATCACCTCGGTTGAACTGATGCCGGTTCACGAATTCCCGGATGACCAGCATCTGCTCGACAAGGGGCTGAAGAATTTCTGGGGATACAATACGATCGGTTTCTTCGCACCTGCTTTGCGCTATTACGGTCCAAAGGGCATCCAGGGTTTCCGCGACATGGTGCGCGCCTATCACGATGCCGGCATCGAGGTCATCCTTGACGTGGTCTATAACCACACCGCTGAGGGCAACGAACTGGGGCCGACGCTGTCGTTCAAGGGCATCGACAACTTCTCCTACTACCGCACCATGCCCGACCAGCATCGCTATTACATAAACGACACGGGCACCGGGAACACGGTCAATACCTCCCACCCCCGCGTGCTGCAGTTTGTGATGGATTCGCTCCGCTATTGGGCGGAATCCATGCATATCGACGGTTTTCGCTTCGATCTTGGCACCATCCTTGGCCGAGAGCCGCAAGGTTTCGATCAGCGGGGAGGCTATTTCGACGCCATCACGCAGGATCCGGTCCTGTCGAAACTGAAGCTGATCGGCGAGCCCTGGGATATCGGTCCCGGCGGCTACCAGGTCGGCGGCTTCCCCCGGCTGGGCGGAGTGGAACGACAAGTACCGCGATACGGTGCGCGAATACTGGAAGGGTACCAACGTCTCGACGGACTTCGCTGCCCGCCTCCTCGGTTCCGGCGATCTTTACGACCAGCGCGGCCGCCGGCCCTGGGCGAGCGTCAACTTCATCGCCGCCCATGACGGCTTCACGCTGAACGACCTCGTCTCCTATAACGAGAAGCACAACGAGGCGAATGGCGAGGACAATAACGACGGCCATAACGACAATCGGAGCTACAACTACGGTGCCGAGGGCCCGACCGAGGACGAGGGCATCAATGCGGTGCGCGATCGCCAGAAGCGCAATTTTCTCGCCACCCTGTTCTTCTCGCACGGCACGCCGATGCTGCTCGCCGGCGACGAGTTCGGCCGCAGCCAGATGGGCAACAACAACGGCTATTGCCAGGACAGCGAGATTTCCTGGGTACATTGGGAAAACCTGCCGGAGAGCTGCGAGGAGCTTCGTGCGTTCACTCGCCAGATCATCAAGCTGCGCCAGGAACAGCCTTTGCTGCGCCGGGAAAACTGGCGGGACGGCCTGGACATCAAATGGTTCAACGCCGGCGGCGGCTTCCAGACGCCCGAACAGTGGGACGAGGGATCGACGCTCGGTCTCTATATCGGCCGGCCCGATCTCAAGGAAGAAGAAGGCATCTGGCACGATGTTCTGCTGCTCTTCAATCCATTCGAAGGCAACGTGCCTTTCCGCATCCCCCAGTTCGGCGAGGGCGGCTGGGTGCTGGAGCTTACCACCTGCGACCTTTCCAAGCGGGGCCTGGTGATCACCAAGGAAAAGGATTTCGAGCTCGAAGGGCGCAGTCTCGCGCTGTTCCGCAGGCCGTGACGCGGCCTTCCGCCTCCCTCCCATAAAAAACCGGCCGTCAGGGCCGGTTTCTTTTGTCTGTCTGGTGGAAAAGATCAGAGCGTCGCGCGCCGGATGTCGGATTTCGCCGAGGCAACATGGCCGGATTTCAGCGCCAGATTGGCATAAACGGCGGCATATTGCTGGGCGCTGCGCTCCCAGGAGAATTTCGCCTTCATGCCCTGGTTCTGCAGGCGCGCCCACATTTTCGGGTCGGTATAGGCGTGCAGCGCGCGGCGGAGCGCCAGCCGCAATCCGTCGGTCGTGACCGGATGGAACTGGAACCCGGTGGCGACGCGGGCGGACATGGCCGCATCATTGGCATCGATGATCGTTTCCGACAGCCCGCCGGTGCGCGAGACGACCGGTACGCAGCCGTAGCGCAGCGCGTAGAGTTGCGTCAGTCCACAGGGTTCGAAACGCGACGGCTGCACGATGGCATCCGACCCGCCATGCACCAGATGCGCCGTCGGCTCGTCATAGCCGAAATGCACGGCCATCCGGCCGGGAAAACGTGCGGCGGTCTCAGCCAGCGCCCGCTCGATCTCCCGGTCGCCCTGACCGAAGACGATTACCTGGCCGCCGTGGTGGATGATCTCGTCCGCCGTATCGGCGAACATGTCGAAGCCCTTCTGCCATGTCAGCCGGCTGACGGCGGAAAACACGGGACCTTCCCGCGCCGGGTCCAGCCCGAATTTCTCAAGCAGAACGGCGCGGTTCTCGCGCTTGCGGCGTAGGGTGCCGACATCGTAGTTGCGCGGCAGGTGCGGATCGGTGGACGGGTCCCAGATTTCGAGGTCGATACCGTTGACGATGCCCCGCAGGACCGAGACGCGGGCGTTCAGTACACCGTCCATGCCCATGCCGAAGCGTGGGGTGAGGATCTCGCGCGCATAGGTCGGGCTGACGGTGGTGATCGCATCGGCCGTCTGCAGTCCGCCCTTCAGGAAACTGACATCGCCGAAATATTCCATGCGGTTCATGGAATAGGCCTCCGGCGGCAGGCCGATGCTCATAAGCACGCCGGCGGGATACTGGCCCTGGAAGGCGAGGTTGTGGATGGTCAGCACGACCGGCGTCATGCAGCCGCGTTCGCGCATGTAGACCGAGGTCAGCGCCGATTGCCAATCGTGGGTGTGGACGAGGTCCGGAACCCATCCGGGAAGCACCCCGTCGGCAATCTCCGCCGCCGCGAGGGAAAGCGCTGCGAAACGTTTCCAGTTGTCGGGATGGTCGATGCCGTCTTCATCGACATACGGACCGCCCGGCCGATCGTAGAGAGCGGGCGCATCGAGGATAAAAAGGCTGAGGCCTTCCACGCGCGTATGGAGGAGGGCTGCCTGTTCGCCGAGCAGATTGTCGAAAGTGACGAGCGGCATGGCGCTCTTCAACTGCTGCATGACCTGGGGATAACCGGGAATCAACGTGGTGGTTTCGATGCCGAGGGGGCTCAGCGCTTTCGGCAGCGAGCCGGTCACATCTGCAAGGCCACCCGTCTTCACAAGGGGAAGATTTCGGATGTGACCGAAAGAATTCTCATTCCAGGAAGCCCCCGCTTTCCATAACCTGTATTGATCCCCTGTTCCGCCGCGCTCCGCTCATCTCGACGGGGGTCGTCGATCGGGACGTAAGCGTTCATCATTCGTGCCTCCGCCATCTGCCAATCTCACCCTCCAGAACGATTTCGCCCCGGCCAGCGTTCCCCGTCAGGGCGGAATCGAGGCCAGGTTCAGACGCAAAAGCCATTTCGATTTTTTCCAGGATAAATAAATCCGCGGCCGCGATGATGTCAGTCGCCGCGACCTATAATGACAATGATGAATTTGGGTGGCCGGGCGGCGTCAAGCGCCAGCCGGAACCTTTTGGAGCGTTTCTTGGCCGGTTCGACGGCTTCAGGCATGGCGGCGGCCGGTGCCTTGGATGTTGTTTTTGCCGGAGAAGCCTTGGCTGCGGCCGTCTTTGCCGCCTGTTTGGGTGCTGCAGCCTTCGGCGCCGCTTTCGGCGGCTTCACGGCGGTGGCGGACTTGCCGCGCGACCCCGCCGCAGCCTTCTTGGAAGCGCTCGGCCCGAGCGTCGCATATTCCAGCTTGGCCTGCTCCCAATGCTCCCGATCCTTGCCTGAAGGATAGCCTTCTTCTTCCCACAAAGCGTAGGCTCGCTTTTTGATCCAGATTTCTTCGGATTCCGCCATTCTTGTCTCCATTCGCCCAAGCGCCCCAACGTGCGCGGGGCAGAAAAGTTCCGTGGTAAAAAGCAAAAATCGCAACCGGCCACGACGCAGCCATCACTCGAAAAAACTTTCCCGGACGCGGAACTTTTGGCTGTCTAATTACTTATGGCCGCCGGGAAGGAGACACGTCCGATGGGAAAATACTGCGATATCGTCCCACACGCAACTGGCTGGGTCTATGTCATAGACGGCGTCCAGTCTGCGTCTTATTACCACACGTATGAACTTGCCATGGAGGCCGCCAAGGCTCATGTGGCGCGCGATCGAAGCGGGCGGGTGGAGATTTTCCGCCGGCAGGCGCTGAACGGCGAAATGTTGCCGGTTCCGCCGCTGCACGGAAGCCCCGATCCTTCGATTTTGAGGCGATCTTTCCCGGCTTGAGGAGGCCGGAAAAGGGGAAAAACCCGGCTTCGGCCGGGTTTTTTGTATGTGCGGACAATGAAACGCGCGGCCGGAGCCGCGCTCTTCCTTGGGTCGTCCGATGTTATGCAGCCTTCTGCGCAGCCGTGTTGACGGCGGTCTTGGCAAGGACCGTCAAAGCCTCGTCGGTCTTGCTTTCCTCGGCAAGGGTCTGTTCGAGGAGCGTTACCGCCTCCCGGTGGCCGAGCTGCTGGGCCCAGGCGCGCAGGGTGCCATAACGGCTGATCTCGTAATGTTCGACCGCTTGCGCTGCGGCGAGCAGGCCGGCGTCGAGAGCCGGAGTGCCCTTGAACTCGTCAAGGATTTCCTCGCCTTCTTCAATAATGCCGTCGATCGCCGGGCAGGTCTTACCCTGCGCCCGCTTGCCGATGATCTCGAAAACCTGCTTCAGGCGATCGATCTGGCCTTCGGTTTCTTCCTTGTGCTTTTCGAAGGCTGCCTTCAGCTTCGGATCCTGGGCGCCGCGCGCCATCTTCGGCAGCGCCTTCACGATCTGGCGCTCGGCGTAATAGATGTCCTTGAGGGTTTCATGAAAAAGGTCATCGAGGGTCTTGCTGGCCATTGGTCTCTCTCCTTGTGGATGGGTGTTCTTTTGGCAAGGGATTGCGAGGCACCTAACGAGGAGGGTGCCTCACAGGTTCCACGGCGATCAGTGCCTTTCCGGCGCTATCCGAAGATTGTTTCGGCAGGCCGTGACACCCTCGACATCGAGGACGGTTTCTTCGGCCCGGGCCTTGTCGGCGAGTTGCGCGACGTAACCTTCCAGGGTTACCTCGCCGTTCTCCACCGAGACCGTCATGTTGGTCGGGTCGAGAAAGGCGTCTTGCGTCAGTTGTTCATTGACGTCCTGCGCGATCAGATCGTCAGGACGGTCGTAACCGTTCGGTGCCTTGCCGATCTGTTTTTCCTGCTCCGGTCCCTCAGCGAAGATGTCGGCTTCGCCCTGAAGATAACCGCTCGGGCGGCTTTCTGCCGGGCCTTCCCACCGAGGCCATTGCGAGGTCTCGCCGGGACGGCCAGCTTTCGGCTGCTCATTCTTCATCGGCTTTCTCCTTCTCAGGGGGCATGATCGCCCGCAGCGGAGAAACCCATGGTTGCCGGAAAAGTTCCGCGCGAGTTGATGGAACCGGAACGCGCGAGCCACGTTTAGGGCTCAAACTATAAAAGTGCCTACGACGGGAGAGAGACATGCAGGACAGGCTGAAGATCTATCGGCTGGTGCCGACAGCTGCGCCGAACGATCCGAACTGGCAGAATTCGCCACCCCATGGCGAAGTGGTGGTCCGGGCAAAGACCGCCGGCGATGCGCGGCTCGTAGCGAGCCAGGCGGAACTGGATTTCACTGAAATCGATGCATTGCCCGGCGAGGGCAACTCCACCGAGATGGCGAGCGCCTTCCGCAGCGATAAGCTTTATACCGTGATCGAGGACAGTAGCGGCCGGTTCGCACCGAATGGGCCGCGAGGCGTGATCGGTGGGCGCGTCCATATCGACAACCTGATCTCAACGCAGCTCTGACCGGCGTGGGCGCAGCGTGTCAGCCGGCGGTGCCGTCCGTCTTTTCGGCCAGCGCCTTCTGAAGTTCAAGCGCGAGCTCGAGCAGACGATCAGGAACGTCTTCCTTTTCAATTTCGGTCAGAAGAACCGAGACCTGACGGCTGACCCGCCGTCCGATCCTGATGTCCTCTTCCGCAACCGGAGTGTTCTGTTTCGCCATCCCGACCTCTGACATGTCCCCATCGGCTATCCGATGTCGCAACAATATCCGCCCGTTTCACCCTATATCAGCTCCCATACATCAATAGGGCGGTTTTCGGATATCCCGAAAAAGTCACAGAGGAAAAATGAAATAAGGCGACTTCCTATCCGGGAAGCCGCCTGATTTGTTCCAAAGATTTTCAAAAAGGTTAGTGTCTGGGTGGTTTGGGCGTGCCGGAGGGGATGGATGTCACCGTGCTCGATACCGGATCGCTTGCCGGGAACGTGTCTTCCAGACCTTCATTGAGCTGTTCATCCAGCTCCTTCTTTTCGCCGCGCTCGCGAGCCGACTGCCCGGCTTTTTTGTCTCCGTCCGTCCGCGCTGAGTTCGGGGTGCTGTTGGTGCTCATCTGGCTGTCTCCTGGCTTGTTTCATCCGGAAAACGGTTTGGGTCGAGCGTTTGTTCCGGAACCAAGCGAAGGCAACGGGGTTATCGCGCAAACGAAGGAGTTTACCCGTGGCGCCGCGCGTATTCTGGAAAGGTTATCTGAAGCTCTCGCTCGTCACCTGCCGGGTAACGATGACGCCGGCCGTCTCCGAGGGCGCCAAGGTGCGCTTCCACAATATCAACCGCAAGACCAACAATCGCGTCCTCAGCCAGTATGTCGATGCGGAGACCGGCGAGGCGGTCGAAGACGAGGATCAGGTCAAGGGCTATCCGAAGGGCGAAGGCGATTACGTTCTGCTCGAAGACGAGGAGATTGAGGATGTCGGGCTTGAAAGCACCCGCACGATCGATATCGAAACCTTCGTGCCGGCCGGTTCGATCGGCTGGATCTGGTACGACCGGCCGCATTACCTGGCGCCCGACGACGAGGTGAGCGCGGAAGCCTTCGCGGTGATCCGGGAGGCCATGGCGAAGACCGGGACCGGCGGCATTGCCCGGCTCGTCATGTATCGTCGCGAGCGGGCGGTTCTGCTTCTGCCCAAGGACAAGGGGATCGTCGTCTGGACGTTGCGCTACGGCGACGAGGTGCGCGATGCCGATGAATATGCGGCCGAAATACCGAAGGAGAAGGCCGACTCGAGCACCTTTCAATGATGAAGAAGATCATCGCCGAACGTACTGAAGCATGGAAGCCTTCGATGGCGGATGACCCGGTGCAGGACCGGCTGCTGGAGATCATCGCGGAGCGCAAGAAGAGCCGGAAGACCAGGAAGAAAGTCGAGGAGAAGGCGCCGGAGCGTACCAGCAATGTGATCGACATTACCGCCGCGTTGAAGAAGAGCCTGGAGGCGGAACGGAAGGGGCGGAGTAAATGAGGCAGGCCCTCTCATAGGAGATTGGAGAGGGTGCGGCAAAGCTCCCGATGATCTCCCCTTTGAGGCGGGGCTATCACCTATGAAGGTATGAGGCTTCGCGAGGAGCCCCTCCCCTTGTGGGGAGGGGCTGGGGAGGGACTTCACTCCGAGTGAAAACCCCTCCCGCCTGCCGGCCACCCTCCCCACAAGGGGAGGGTTAGGAAGGCCGCCCCGCCGCGCCTATTTCTTCTTCTTATCCTTGAACTCAATCACCGCTTCCGCCTTGCGGAAATCTCCCCATGGATCCTTCGTCTGCTGGGCGATCCGCGCCGGGGCGTTGATGACCGTGAAATAGTTGGGGCCGATCGCACCGCCGAGTTCGTCCCACTCGACCGGCATGGAGACCGATGCGCCGGGGCGGGCGCGGGTGGAATAGGGTGCGACCGCGGTCGCGCCGCGGCCGTTGCGGAGGTAGTCGATGAGGATCTTGCCGCTTCTTTTCGACTTGGTGATCGTCGAGACATATTTGTCGGGATCGTCGCCGGCCATGCCGTCGGCGAGCGCTTTCATCGCCGCCTTCACCTCCGGCCACTCCGCCTTCGGTTTGACCGGTGCGACGACATGCAGACCCTTGCCGCCAGAGGTTTTTACGAAGGCCACCAGGCCCATGTCCTCGAACCGGCGCTTCACCTCGTGGGCTGCGGCAATGATGTCGGTCCAGGATACGCCTTCTCCGGGGTCGAGGTCGATATTGACCATGTCCGGCTTTTCCCAATCCTCCAGGTTGGAGCCCCAGGGGTGGATTTCGAGCGTCGCGCCCTGGACAAGGCCGAGCAGTCCGTCGAGGTCGCGGATGGTGATGTCTTCTTCCGCCGGATCGGCGGGGTCCTTCACGAGCACGGCGCTCTTGGTCATGCCCTTCCAGCCGTGTTTCTGGAAAAAGAGCTGACTGCCGATGCCGTCGGGACCGCGCAAAAGCGCCAACGGGCGATTGACGACGAAGGGTGCCATCAGCCGCCAGACCTCGGTATAGTAGTCGGCGAGCCCGGCCTTGGTCACCCCGGCATCCGGCCAGTAGACACGGTCCGGATGGGTGAGGTTTACGGTCCGCTTCGGCGGCTTCGGTTGTTCTGCAACGTTCACAGGGCCGCCCTCCCGGACGATATCCTTGGGGTCCTTGTCTTCCCGCAGGCCCCGGAAGGCGGCATGGCGGATATGCGCATCCGCCGTCCAGCCGCGGAACTCCACTTCCGCCACCAGTTCGGGCCTCACGAAGACGACGTCCTTCTTTTCCACCCCTGCGAGCTTTTCGTCAAACGGGCTCTCGTCGATGCCGATGTCTTTGAGCTGTCTGAAGAGCGATTGCGCCACGGCGTTCGAATAACCGGTGCCGACGCGGCCGGCGTGGCGCAGCTTGCCCTTGTCGTAATAGCCCATGACCAGCGATCCGATCGCCGTTCTGGAAACGGAGGAGGGGACAAAGCCCGCGACCACGAATTCCTGCCGCGCAGAGCATTTCGACTTCACCCAATCACGGCCGCGGCCAGGGCGATAGGGCGCATCCGATATCTTGGAGATGATGCCTTCGAGGCTTAGCCGGCAGGCATGTTTCAGCACCAGGCCGCCTTCGTCGCCGAAATGCTCGCTGTAGCGTAGGGCCGGGCCGCTGCCGGTCAGCAGCTTTTCGAGCGCCTCCTTGCGCTTCAGCAGCGTGGCGCCGGTCAGGTCGTAGCCGTCCAGATGCAGCAGATCGAAGGCGTAGAAGGTAAACCGATCGTCCCGGCCCTCGCTCAGGTCCTGCTGCAGAAGCGAAAAATCGGTGGCGCCGGAGCCGGCCTCAACGGCCACTTCGCCATCGATGATCGCGCCGGATGCGGCAAGCTTTTCGAATTCCGCGACGATCTCCTTGCCGAACTTGTGCGTCCAGTCGAGGCCGGTGCGTGTCAGCAGCGTCACCTTGCCAGCAGCGATACGGGCCTGCAGGCGATAACCGTCGAGTTTGATCTCGTGGACCCAACGTTTGCCGGAGGGAGCGCTCTTCACCAGCGTCGCAAGCTGCGGCTCGACGAAATCGGGCAGCTCGGCTTTCTTCGCACCCTTGATCTTCGAAGCTGCAATGTCGGATTTTTCCGGTTCGGGAGCGGTTTTGGCCTTCGCCTTCGATTCGGGCACACCCTTGGCCGCCGGCGCCTGGTGGCCCCAGATGTCGTTCAGCGTCTTGCCGGTCTTCACTGAAAGGGGCATTTCGTCGAGAATGTCCTTGTCGCCCTCGGCGCGGGCAAATTCGTCGTCGCCCTTGACCAGCAGCCAGTTCTCGCGCTTCTCGCCTTGCCTCTGGCCCATGCGGATGAGGTGCCAGCGGCCTTCCAGTTTCTCGCCCTTCAGCTCGAATTCCATATGGCCTTTCTTGTAGCCCTTGTGGGGATCGCCGATCGGTTCCCAGGTGCCGCGATCCCAGAGCATCACCGCGCCGGCGCCGTAATTGCCTTTCGGGATCATGCCTTCGAAACTGCCGTAATCGAGCGGATGGTCTTCCACATGCACGGCCAAGCGCTTTTCGCCGGGTACGAAGCTTGGGCCGCGGGTCACGGCCCAGCTTTTCAGCACGCCGTCCATCTCAAGGCGGAAATCGTAGTGCAGCCGTGTGGCGTCGTGTTTCTGGATGACGAAACTGTTGCCGGATGCCTTGGCCTTGCGGCCGCCTGATACTTTTCCTTGGGGCTCGGGAGAGGCCTTGAAGTTGCGTTTCTGATTGTAGGTTTCGAGCGCCATGGTCAGCTCGCCTTTCTCTGCGGAGCGGCAGTCTTACGAGATACGGTTTTCTTGGCAGGCTTCGTCGGCGCGGTCTTCTTGTTGCCGCCGGCGCTCTGGCGCAGTGCATCGAGCAGGCTGGAAACCTTCTTCGGTTCCGGCTTCGGCTTCTTCTTGAGCTTGCGGCCCTCGATCTTCGCCTTGATCAGTTCTGCAAGCGCCGCTTCGTAGCGATCGTCGAACTCGGCGGGGTCAAACTCGCCGCGCTTGGTGTCGATGATATGCTCGGCAAGATCGAGCATCTCGCCTTCGATCTTGAAACTCTTGATGTCGGCGAAGATTTCCTTTGTGGGCCGGACTTCGTAGTCGTAGTTCAGCGTGCTGGCGATCAGGCCTTTATCGCTGGGGCGGATCAGCAGCGTCCGCAGCCGCCGGAACAACACGGTGCGCGCGAGCGCCACGACATTCTTCTCGGTCAATCCCTTGCGGATCAGCTCGAAGACTTCTGCGGCGGGCCTGTCGGCCGGCGCCAGGTAATAGGGGCGGTCGATAAAGATGGTATCGACGCCGTCGCAGGGGATGAAGGTTTCGAGTTCGAGGGTCTTGTCGCTTTCCGGCACCGCCGCCTTCACCTCGTCCGGTTCCAGGAAGACATATTGGCCGCTCGAAACCTCGTAACCTTTGACGATGTCCTCGCTTTCAACCTGTTTGCCGGTATCGGCATCGACCATCTGGCGGTGGACGCGGTTGCCGGTTTCCCGGTTGATGATGTGAAAGCTGACCCGGTCGGAAGTCGAGGCGGCCGTATAAAGCGCCACCGGGCAGCTCAGCTCTCCGATCTTCAGATAGCCTTTCCAGTTTGCACGTGGCGCCATATCAAACTCCCGGCAGAACTCCGTGAAAGCCCTATCAACAGGCCTGCCGGCCTGTTTGTTCCCCGGGCGGGGAGGGTTTGCGTCACGAAGATGAACGGCGCATTCATCTTGGCGGAACCAAATACGCAAGGCGTGCGTTTGCCCCCGTCATTCCAGCCATGAAGACTTCGGAGAGGTAGGCAACGGTGTCTGAATCACAGTTGAATGGTGATCCTGCACGTGCAGACATAGTGAGGCTTATTCCCGCTCTCCGCGCATTTGCCCGTACTTTCTGCCGCAATCCCAGCGACGCAGACGACCTGGTGCAGGAGACGCTGATGAAGGCGCTCGCCAACCTCGACAAGTTCGAGCCGGGCACCAAGCTGAAGAGCTGGCTTTTCACCATCATGCGCAACACCTTTTATACGCGCGCCAAGGTGCTCGGCCGCGAGGCGCCGGGGATCGAGGAGAATATCTCCGGGGATACGCCCGTTGCGGCGAACCAGGAAATGGCGGCAAGAGCCCGCGAGGTTCAGCGGGCACTTCAGAAACTGCCACCGCATTATCGCGAAGTACTGACGCTCGTCGCGATCCTTGGGGAAAGCTACGAGGCGGCGGCGGAGATCTGCGATTGCGCGGTCGGTACGGTGAAAAGCCGGCTCAACCGCGCGCGGCATCAAATTCTGCAGGAATTGGGAGAAGAAACGAACTGAGCTGCCGCATCCCGGCAGCTCTTGTTCCCTGGAGGTCGTCATGAAGTTCACATTGATCGCGGTGGCGGTTGTCCTTGTGACGATCGCCCCCGTTTTCGCGTTTATCTAGGCTCCGTCAGTCGGAATCTGGTCCAGATCCGGGTAGTGCCGGAATATGCCCGACTGGTTGAAGGCGAGCCGGCGCTCCGACTTGAGATAGGCTGCGATCTTCGGGCGTTCGGCGACCGCGTCGCGCAACACAGCGATGCGAGGGTAATCCCGGTCGAAATTTTTCATGGCGCGCGGGAAGGCATAGGCCAGGCCTGCGGCCAGCTGGAAGAGCGACAGATCGACATAGCTCAGGGCGTCACCCACCGCGTGGCCATTCCCGGCCGGATTGGCCGCGATGATGCGTTCGAAATAACCGATGAATTTCGGCACCCGGTGCTTCAGGAAGGCCTTCGAACGGGCCTTGGCCTCCTGCCTCTGGTCTTCGTAATAATCCGCGGTGCTGATCGGGTGGTGGGTATCGTGCACTTCGGTGACGAAATCGGTGATCGTTAGTTGAAGGCCATGGGCGAAGATGCGGGATTTTTCGTCCTTAGGCACCAGGTCCAGCTTCGGCCCCAGATAGTGGAGGATATTGGCGACGTGCGAGACGATCAGGTCACCATCCTTGAGGAAGGGCGGTGCGAAGGGCATGTTGTGGCCGTGCTTGCCCTGGATATACTCCATCATCTTTGGCGTGCCGCGCTCGCCACGGACGACATCAACGTAGTCGGCTCCGGCTTCTTCCAGCGCCAGCCGCACATATTCTCCGCGGCCCTGAAGGCCACCCCAGTAATAAAGCTCGTAGGTCATCTTCACTCCCGAAAATCTGCGATCCCAACCGGTTTCGAACGCCGCCCGATCCGTGTCCAACCCAACTGGCCCGTGTACTGTTCCTTTAAATTTGCATCGTGGGAACACGCGCGGGAACTTTTGCACAGAGGTTGTGTTGAAGGCTCTGGTGTCGCGGGTTTTCGCGCGCGAGTTTTTACGTCGGACAGGGTTTCGAATATGGCTATCAGGATTACCGCGATCCTTTTCATGTTGATCGGGGTGGCGCTGGCCATTGGCGGCGGGCAATTGCTGCTGCTCGGAGGCAGCGCCTATTACATCATCTGCGGTCTCGGCTTCGTGCTCACCGCCATCCTGCTTTTCCTCAGGAATGCCATGGCGCTCAGGGTCTATGCGGTCCTCGTATTGGCCTCGCTCGCCTGGGCTATCTGGGAAGTCGGGCTGGACTGGTGGCAGCTCGGCCCGCGCGGTGGGGTAATCATCCTGCTCGGCCTCTGGCTCCTGACCCCCTGGGTCCGCACGCCGCTTGGCTTTTCCAGCCCGACCGGCATGCGCTATGGCGCCAGCGCGCTGCCGCTCGGCATTTCACTGATGATCGCCATCGTCGTCGCCATCGTCTCGATGTTTCTCGATCCGCTCGATCACAGTGGTGAACTTCCGACCCAGTCCGTTGCTGCCGCCCCGCCGATGGGCGGCAACGTGCCGCCGGGCGAGTGGCACCAGTATGGCCGCACGCCCTACGGTCAGCGTTATTCGCCGCTCGACCAGATCAAGGTCGACAATGTCGCCAAGCTCACCGAAGTCTGGCGCTACCAGACCGGCGACGTGAAACGGCCGGACGACGTCGGAGAGACAACCTATCAGGTGACCCCGCTGAAGGTCGGCAATTCGCTCTATCTCTGCACACCGCACAATCTCGCTATCGCGCTGGATGCGACGACCGGCAAACAGAAGTGGAAGTTTGACGCCAATTCCGGCATGAATCCGGACCGCCAGCACCAGACCTGCCGGGGCGTCAGCTACTACAAGGATCAGGCGGCGGCTGCCGGCAGTCCGTGTGCGGAACGCGTCTATCTGCCGAGCTCGGATGCGCGGCTGATCGCGCTCGATGCCGCCAATGGTCAGGTCTGCACCTCCTTTGCCGACAACGGAACGCTGCAGCTCACCAGCGGCATGAAGTTCAACCCGGCCGGCTATTATTATTCGACCTCGCCGCCCGCGATCGCCGGCAACAAGATCATCATCGGCGGCGCCGTCAACGACAACTACTCGACCCAGGAGCAGTCGGGCGTCATCCGCGCCTATGACGTCAATACCGGACAGCTCATCTGGAACTGGGATTCGGGCAATCCCAGCCAGACGCAGCCGCTGCAGCCCGGCCAGACCTATACGACCAACTCCCCGAACAGCTGGTCGGTGTTCAGCGTCGATGAGGACCTCGGCCTCGTCTATATCCCGCTCGGGAACCAGGTCCCCGACCAGCTGGGCATGGGCCGTAGCGACAATGTCGAGAAATATTCCTCCTCGATCGTGGCGCTAGACCTCAATACCGGCGCCAACCGCTGGGTGCGCCAGACGGTGCATCACGATCTCTGGGACATGGACGTCCCGGCCCAGCCGGTTCTCCTCAACATTAGCAGGCCGGACAATACGGTCGTGCCGGCCCTGGTCGGTCCGACCAAGCAGGGCGACATCTACGTGCTCGACCGGCGTACCGGCGAGCCGATCATTCCCGTGACCGAAGAGCCGGCCCCGGCAGGAGCGATCCCGGAGGACCGGACAGCGCCGACGCAACCGACCTCGGCTCTCACCTTCAAGCCGAGACCGCTCGAAGAACGGGACATGTGGGGCATCAGCATGTTCGACCAGATGGTCTGCCGCATCTGGTACCATGAGTACAATTATCTCGGCCGTTACACGCCGCCATCGCTTAAAGGCACGATCGTCTATCCGGGCAATTTCGGCACCTTCAACTGGGGTAGCGTCGCGGTCGATCCGGAACGGCAGGTGATGTTCGGCATGCCGACCTATCTCGCCTTCACCTCCAAGCTGGTGCCGCGTGCGGACATCCCCCGAAGGAACAGGACCAGAAGGGCAGCGAACAGGGCCTCAACCGCAACGACGGCGCGCCCTATGGCGTCTACATGGGACCGTTCCTCGGCCCGCTGCAGATCCCTTGCCAGGCGCCGCCCTGGGGTTATGTCTCGGGCGTCGATCTCAGGACAGGCAAGATCGCCTACAAGCACCGCAACGGTACGGTCTACGACATGACCCCGCTGCCGCTGCCCTTCAAGGTCGGGGTGCCCGGCATCGGCGGGCCGATGGTCACCAAAGGCGGCGTGGCGTTCCTGGGCGCGGCTGTCGACAACTATCTGCGCGCCTACAATCTCACCGACGGCCGCGAACTCTGGAAGGCGCGGCTGCCGGCCGGCGGCCAGGCGACGCCGATGACCTATGCCGTCGATGACGGTCGCCAGTTCGTGGTGATGGTGGCCGGCGGCCACGGTTCGGTCGGGACCAAGCCGGGCGACTACGTGATCGCTTACGCGCTGCCGCGATAGGCGGGACCCAAAAAGAGGGCCCGGACGCAAGACGGTCAGGGCCCTTCCTTTGCATTCGTATTCGTCGCGTTTATGCCGCTCCGTCCGAGCGGATTTCGTTGCGAACATCCGTGACGCCGGCAACGCCGAGTGCCACTTCCGTGGCCCTTGCTATTTCGCTTTGCTGCTGGACGGTTCCGCCAAGCGTGATCTCAGAACCGCGGGCGATCACCGTCACCTCGCTTGCATCGACGCCGCCGGCCGAAGCCAGGGCATCGGAGACCGCCCCTTCGAGCGTTGCGCTCGGGGAAATTCCGTCTCGACCTCGGGGGCGTCTCATGAAAATGCTGATGCTTGAAGACCATTGTCGTTCTCCGTTCTGACACGGCACGACAACGCACGGCGAGGGCGATTGGTTCAGCGTCCGCCGTTCAGGACCGTGGCGATGATTTCCTGAAGCTGGTTCTGCGAGAAGGGCTTGGGCAATCGCGGCAGGCGGTTGTCGCCGCCGGTCGGCAATTCCGCATAACCGGTCGCCAGCACCACCGGCAGGCCTGGCCTTTCCTCGCGGATGACGGCGGCCAGCTCGAGCCGGTCATGCGCGGCATGGAATGATCGGTGATGACGAGGTCGATGTCATGCGCGCCGCTCCTCAGTTCTTTTAGGGCATCGGCGCCGCTATAAGCCTCGATCACCGTGTGGCCGAGATCCTCAAGCATCAGCGTCGTGTTCATCAGGACCAGCGCGTCGTCATCGACGGCGAGAATGGTCAGGCGTCCCCTGGGAACGGTGGCGGGCGAAGGCATGGGTTTCTCCGAAGACTGCTGACAGTCATTTGCATCTGCCGCGGGCAGATAGAGCGAAACCGTCGTGCCCTTGCCCTTCTGGCTTTCGATCTCGAGTTTACCGCCCGACTGTTCGGTCAGGCCCTGTACCATGGACAGTCCGAGCCCGGTCCCTTTGCCGACGCCCTTTGTGGTGAAGAAGGGGTCGTCGCGCGGATGAGGGTCTCCTTGTCCATGCCTTCGCCGCTGTCGGTGACTGCCAGCCGCACATAAGCGCCGGGTTTCAGCCTCTCCGTTTTGTCGTCGGCGAGATATTTCTCGGCGGCAATGACGATCGGGCCGCCGCCCGACATCGCGTCCCGGGCGTTGACGACCAGGTTGAGGATCGCGGTCTCGAGCCTGAACCGGGTCGCTCCTGACAGGCGGAAGGTTTTCGGCGAAGCGGGTCTCGACGGAGGCCGCGGTGCTGAGCGAGCGCTGCACGAAATCCATCATGCCGTTGACGAGCGCCGGCACTTCGATCGCCTGCATGTTCAACTCCTGCCGGCGGGAGAAGGCGAGCATGCGCTGTGTCAGGGCAGCGCCCCGTTCGGCACCCTGGATCGCATTGTCCAGCAGCGGCATCAGCGCCGGATCGTCGGGCAGGCGTTTTTCAGAATTTCCAGGCTGCCCAGCACGGCCATCAGCAGATTGTTGAAATCGTGGGCGACGCCGCCGGTCAGCTGGCCGATCGCTTCCATCTTCTGGGACTGGAAAAGTTCCTCGCGCGCCTGGGTGAGGGCCTTCTGCGCCTCGATCTTTTCCGTGATGTCGCGGGTGATCTTGGCGAAGCCGAGAAGCGTGCCCTCCTCGTTGCGGATCGCGTCGATGATCACATGCGCCCAGAAACGCGTGCCGTCCTTACGCTGCCGCCAGGCTTCTTTCTCGAAACGTCCCTCGCGCCTTGCGGTCTCCAGGCTCCGCTTCGGTTCGCCGCGCTCGCGGTCCTCCGGCGTATAGAACTGCGAAAAATGCTGGCCGACGATTTCGTCCGCCGTATAGCCCTTGATGCGGGCAGCGCCGGAATTCCAGTTGCTGACGTAGCCATCCGGGTCGAGCATGTAGAGAGCATAGTCGGTGACCCCTTGGACGAGGAGCTGGAACTTTTCCTCGCTCAATCGGAGTTCCGTCTCGGCCTTTTTCCGTTCCGTCAGATCGCGGGTCACTTTTGCGAAGCCAAGAAGCTCGCCGGAACGAGCCCAGATCGGGTCGATGATCACATGAGCCCAGAAGCGGGTGCCGTCCTTGCGGACGCGCCAGCCTTCCTTTTCGAAGCGGCCTTCAGTCGCGGCGGTCCGCAAGGCGTGTTCGGGCGCACGCGCCAACCTGTCTTCAGGCGTATAGAAGCGGGAAAAGTGTTCGCCGAGGATTTCCCAGGCCTCGTATCCCTTGAAGCGCTGGGCGCCGGGATTCCAGCTAACGATCTTGCCGTCCGGGTCAATCATGTAAATCGCGTAGTCGGTGATGGAATCGACAAGTAGACGATAGCGTTCTTCGTCAAGCAACGAAACGTCGTAACTTTGCGGTACGCTCATCAATTGTCCTCGACCCACGAAGTTCGTGGTCTAACGCGATGTAACAACGAAAAATTGCCGTTCTGCAGCAGGCTCATTGCCCTTCCCCGGCCATTATAGGCCCGTGGTCTAACGCGCTATAATGACTGAATCCCTTTTGGTTCCGTATCTCGCTCGAAAATTTTTGTCTTCGGCGGGGTGCGGAGACGGATGCAGGTTGACGAATGACGAGTTTCCGTTTACGACTGACGAAAGATGAAAATCGTCACACGTAAAACGAAAGCCCTCAGCGTTATGGATACCAACGAAAATACGCTGGACACGTCGCGGCAGGACAACATTACCCGCATCCTCGATGCGGCCGAGCGGCTGTTCAAGCACTACGGCTACACCAAGACCAACGTTGCCGACATCGCTCGGGATCTCGGCATGTCGCCGGCCAATATCTACCGGTTCTTCTCGTCGAAGGCAGATATCCACCAGGCACTTTGCAACCGCATGCTGGAGGTGAGCTACCAGGTCGCCTCCGCCAATGCGAAGCGGCCCGTGAGCGCCACCGAAAGATTGCGTAACCACGTCCTTCAGCAGCACCGGATCACGCTCGAGACCATGCTCGACGAGAAGAAGGTGCATGAGATGGTGGTGATCGCCATGGAGCAAAACTGGCCGGTCATCGATCAGTATCTCGAACGCATTCGCCTCATCATCGCAGGCCTCGTCAAAGAAGGCATCGAAGCCGGCGAGTTTCGCGAGCAGGATCACCAGCTCGCATCCGAATGCTTCATGTCGTCCATGGTCATCCTTTGTCACCCGCAGCTCGTTGCGGATTGCCTTCTGGATACCCGCATCGGCAAGCCCGAAGATCTCGTGGAATTTGGCCTCAGGGCCCTCCGATAATTCGCTTGAAATAGTTCCAGGGCGCCAAAGGGGCGTCTTGACCGAAACCCCGCCATCAGGAGTGCGGACCCATGTTTTTCGTAAAGACCAGACCCAATGTCTCGTTTCTCTTCAAAGGCCTTCTCGTTGCGACCGCACTCGGCGCACTGACAGCCTGCTCGGAGGAAAAGAAAGCCGAAGCCCCGGAAATCGTTCGCCCGGTCAAGGTGACCGAGGTCGCCGCTGCCGATCACGGCCGCAAGATGGATTATTCCGGCTCCGTCAAGGCGCGCACCGAGATGAACCTCGGCTTCCGCGTCGCCGGCAAGATCACCGAACGGCTCGTCGATGTCGGCCAGCGCGTTCGCCCCGGTGATGTGCTCGCAAAGCTCGACTCGGTCGATTACCAGGCTCGCCGTGCGCCGCGCCGAGGCCGATCTTGCATCTGCTCAGAAGCAGGTGGAAATCTCCGGCCTCGCTCGCCGCCGGGCCGAGACGCTTGTCGAGAAAAGCATTTCTTCCCAATCCCAGCTCGAACAGGCGCAGCTCGCCAATGACCAGGCGGTTTCGCAAAAGGAATCGGCCCAGTCGGCGCTCGACCAGGCCCGCAACCAGGTCGCCTATACCGAATTGAAGTCCGACCAGAACGGTATCGTTACCGCGGTCAGCGCCGATATCGGCCAGGTGGTCGCGTCCGGCACGCCGGTCCTGTCGGTCGCCGTCGAGGGCAGCAAGGAAGTGCAGATCGCCGTTCCCGAAATGGATGTCGCCCAGTTCACCCCGGGCAAGACGGTCAAGGCCCGCTTCTGGTCTGCCTCCGATCTGGCGCTCGACGGCAAGGTTCGTGAGGTCGCCGGCAGTGCCGACGCTCAGTCACGCACCTTTGCAGTTCGCGTCAGCCTGCCCGCCGACAGCCGTGTCCTGCTCGGCATGACCGCGACGGTCGAGGCGGCAGAAAACGACGCGGTTGCCACCTATGCCATTCCGCTTGCGGCGCTTTCCAAGAAGGACGGCCAGTCCGTCGTCTGGATCGTCGATCGCGGCAAGGGCACGGTCAACTCGCGCAGCGTCAAGGTCGCGGGCTTCACGGATGACGGCGTTCGCGTCGCCGAAGGGCTTGCGAAGGGCGAGCTCGTCGTCTCGGCTGGCACGCAGTTCATGAAGGAAGACATGAAGGTCAAGCTGCCGGAAACCGTCGCCTCCCGCTTCGGCACCGTCAGCGGCCTTACCACCGCATCGCTCGCGCCCTGATCGCCCCGGCTTAAAGGACCCAAGACCATGAGCCTCCTCTCATCAGGCCAATCCCCGGAAAAGGCCCGGTTCAACCTGTCCCGCTGGGCGATCGCCCATCCGAGCATCGCCCGTTTCCTCTTCGGCCTCATCATCGTCATGGGCGCGCTCGGCGTCATGAACATGGGCCAGAAGGAAGATCCGGACTTCACCTTCCGCGTCATGGTCGTACAGACCGTCTGGCCCGGCTCCTCCATCCAGGAGATGCAGGACCAGGTCGTCAACAAGATCGAGCGCAAGCTGCAGGAGACCCCGCATCTCGACTGGGTCAAGTCCTATACCCGCGCCGGCGTGGCGATCACCACGGTGCAGATTAAGGGCGACACCAATACCGCCGAGGTCAAGGACGCCTTCTATCAGGTCCGCAAGAAGATCGGCGATATCAATCAGGACCTGCCGGCCGGCCTGCTCGGTCCCTATTTCAACGACGAGTTCGGTGACACCTACATCACCCTCAACTCGATCAGCGGCGACGGCTACAGCTATCCCGAACTCAAGCAGTTTGCGATCCAGGCTCGCGACATGCTGCTCGCCACGCCCGGCGTCGAAAAGGCCGTCATCCTTGGCGACCAGCCGCAGAAGATCTTCATCGACGTGTCGTCGAAGGCGCTCGCCGAGCGCGGCCTCACCGCCCTCAGCATTCGCGACGCGCTGGCCGGCCAGAACAATATCGATCCCGCCGGCAACGTTCAGACCTCCGACCGCTCGGTGCGCATCTCGGTCGAAGGCGGCGTCACCACGCCGGAAGACATCCGCGAACTGCGCCTCAAGGCCGGCGACCAGGTGATCAGGCTCGGCGATATCGCCACCGTCACCGACGGCCTCGAAACCCCTACCAGCGCAAGTTTCGCTTCAACGGTCAGGACAGCGTCCAGGTCGGCGTCGTCATGGCGCCCGGGTTCAAGGTCACCGATGTCGGCCACGAGGTCGAAACCACCTATAAGCGGTTCGAGCAGACGCTGCCGGTCGGCGTGTCGGTCGCGCAGGTTTCCAACCAGCCGGAAGTCGTCACCGAAGCGGTCGGCGAATTCACCCAGGCGCTGATGGAAGCTCTGGTCATCGTCTTGATCGTCTCGCTGATCTCGATCGGCTGGCGTTCGGGCATCGTCATCGCCATCACCATCCCGCTCGTCCTGTCGGCCACGTTCGCGATCATGTTCTACATGGGCATCGAGCTGCAGCGTATCTCGCTCGGTGCGCTGATCATCGCGCTTGGCCTGCTCGTCGACGATGCGATGATCGTGGTCGAGATGATGGAACGCAAGCTGGAGGAGGGGCTCGCACGCCTCGATGCCGCGAGCTTCGCCTATTCATCCACCGCCTTCCCGATGCTGACCGGTACGCTGATCACCACTGCCGGGTTCATTCCGGTCGGGTTCGCCGATTCCACCGCCGGCGAATACGTGCGCTCGCTGTTTTACGTGGTGGGCATCGCGCTCGTTACGTCCTGGTTCGTAGCCGTCTATTTTACCCCGTGGCTCGGCTATATGATCCTCAAGCAGCGGGCGCATGTCGGCAACCATCACGATGCCTATGATACACGCATGTATCGCGGTGTCCGCCATGCGGTCGGCTGGTCGGTGCGTCACAAGGCGATCGTGCTTCTCCTGACCTTCGGTGCCTTCTTCGGCAGTCTCTGGTCCTTCCAGTTCATCCCGCAGAGCTTCTTCCCGCAGTCCTCGCGGCCGGAAATCCTGGTCGATCTGTGGCTGCCGGAAGGCACCGCGATCGAGGAAGTCGAACGCCAGGCGAAGGCCCTCGAGGACAAGATCCTGCCCGATCAGGACAAGACCTTCGTCGCCACTTATATCGGCGAGGGCGCGCCGCGCTTCTTCCTGCCCCTCGACCAGCAGCTCCGCAATCCCAACTACGCGCAGCTCCTCGTCATGTCGAAGGACGTGAATGCCCGCGAACGGCTGATCGTCAAACTGAGGGATATTCTCGCCAAGGACTTCCCCACCGTACGCGGCAAGGTCGACCGCCTCTTCCTCGGCCCGCCGGTCGGTTGGCCGGTCCAGATGCGCGTCATCGGTCCGGACCCGACGGAAGTCCGCCGCATCGCCGACCAGGTCAAGGAACGTTACCAGCAGCAGCCGTTGTTCGGTGCGATCCATGACGACTGGATGGAGCCGGTGACAGGCATGAAGCTGGTGATCGATCAGGATCGTGCCCGAGCTCTCGGCGTCACCTCGCAGCGTGTCCGCCAGATGCTGCAGGCCGCTACCGCCGGTGCGCCCATCAGCGACTTCCGCGATGGCGAAGAAACCGTGTCGATCGTCGTCCGCGAGCCGGATGCCACCCGCAGCCTGCTTTCGGCGGTCCAGTCGGTCTATGTGCCGACGGATTTCGGCGGCTTCGTGCCGGTCTCGCAGATTGCCAAGGTTGTCCCGGTTCTCGAACAGGGCATCGAATGGCGCCGCGACCGCCTGCCGACGATCACCGTCAAGGCAACGCTGCCGGATGGCGTCGAACCGACCCAGGTGTCGCTCAACCTCTACAACAGCATGGCGGACCTGCGTGCCAACCTGCCGGCCGGTTACAAGGTCGAGATCCAGGGCGGTGCGGAGGACGCAGCCGAAAGCCAGAACTCGATCGCTGCCAAGGCACCGATCATGCTCCTGGTCATTCTCGTGCTGCTGATGGTTCAGCTGCAGCATTTCGGCAAGGCAATGCTGGTGCTGGCGACCGGGCCGCTCGGTATCATCGGTGCGGCCATGGCGCTGCTCATGACCGGTGCACCGTTCGGCTTCGTGGCGATCCTCGGCGTCATCGCGCTGCTCGGCATCATCATCCGCAACTCGATCATCCTGGTCGACCAGATCGACCAGGACATCGCGGCGGGCATGGAGCGGATGGAGGCGATCGTCGGCGCGGCCGTGCGTCGTTTCCGGCCGATCATGCTGACGGCGCTGACTGCCGTGCTGGCGCTCTACCCGATCTCGCGCGGGGTGTTCTGGGGTCCGCTCGCCTATGCGATGATGGGCGGCATCCTGGTCGCGACCGTGCTGACCATCCTGGTCCTGCCGGCCGCCTACGCTCTCTTCTTCGGCCGCGAGCCCAAGAAAGCCAAGACGGACGACCGGACGCCTGCCAATCAGGGCGACCTTTTCGACAGCCGTGACGACCTGCCAATGGCGGCGGAGTGACGGCGAACGCCTTCCTCGGGAGCCTGGTAACTCCTGAGGAAGGCGTGCTGATTGGCCCTGACGGACTGGAAGATATAGTCCGTCACCATTCTGACCCGCGGGACCTGGCTCAGGTCCCGATGGCACATCAGCCAGTAGCCGCGTCTCAGCTCCACCTCGTCCGGCAGCACGATTTCCAGGTCGGGATGCATGCGGGTGATGAAATGCGGCAGCACGCAGAGGCCAAGCCCGTTCAGCGTCGCGGTCAACTGCGCGAAGATGCTGGAGCTCTGAAAGCGCGCCTTGATGCCCGGATGGACATCGCCAAGATAGTCCAGCCCCGGCGCGAAGATCATATCCTCGATATAACCGATGAACGGATGCGACAGCAGGTCCTGCCGGCTGCGGATCGGGCCTGCCTTGGCCAGGTAGGATTTCGTGCCGTAGACATTGAGACTGTACTCGGTCAGCTTTTCCGTGAGGTAAGGCCCGTCCTTTGGCGGATCGAGCGAGACGGCGATATCCGCTTCCTTGCGCGACAGCGACATGATCTGCTGGATTGTCACCAGTTCCAGCGAAATGTTCGGGTGGCTGTCGCAGAAGCTGCGGATCTTGTCGGCGAAGAAGAAATTCGCAAACCCTTCCGGCGTGCTTAAGCGAACCACGCCGCGCTGCGCGGTGGTGCCCGAGGCGACATCCGCCTGCAGCCGGTCCGCCTCAATCTCGATCCGCTCCGCAGTCTCGATGAAGCGCTGCCCCATACCGGTCAGGACATATCCACGCGGATTGCGCTCGAAGAGCTTTACCTTGAGGGCGAATTCCAGCCGGTCGATCCGGCGTGAAACGGTCGCGTGGCTGGTACGCAACTGGCGCGCCGCGGTGGACAGCTGTCCGCTGCGCGCCACCGCCAGGAAATATTGCAGATCGTCCCAGGTGAAGTTCTGGTTATTGCCCAACGCGGCCCCGTCTGTTCAAAAATGCACAGATGCTGTTTGCAATTAATTACAGCAGGCTGCTTGCGTCAACGGCGGTTTTCCTGAACCATGCAAGCCGGAACAGCCGCTTTGAGGAGAACGGCTCACCAATTTTGAACAGACCCTTCGCCAAATTTTCTGGGCATTCTCTGGGAGGAGAAATCATGCGCAAGACAATTCTGACATCACTGGCCGTCCTTCTCGCAAGCAGCGCGGCTTTCGCCCAAAGCGCATCTGGGGGCGCATCCGACAACAAGGTGAAAATCGGCATACTGAACGACCAGTCGGGCGTCTATGCCGATTTCGGCGGCAAGTCGTCGGTCGAGGCGGCCAAGATGGCTGTCGAGGATTTCGGCGGCAAGGTTCTTGGCGTCCCGGTTGAAATTGTCGATGCCGACCATCAGAACAAACCGGACATCGCCTCCAACATCGCCCGCCAGTGGTATGATACCCAGCAGGTCGATGCGATCATGGAACTGACGACCTCGTCGGTCGCGCTCGCGGTGCAGGCGATCGGCAAGGAAAAGAAGAAGATCGACATCGTCACGGGCGCGGCGACCACCGATTTGACCGGCAAGGCCTGCAGCCCCTATGGCTTCCACTGGGCCTATGACACCCATGCGCTCGCGGTCGGCACCGGCGGAGCGCTCGTCAAGCAGGGCGGCGACAGCTGGTTCTTCCTCACCGCCGACTATGCCTTCGGTTATTCGCTCGAGCAGCAGACCGGCGACTTCGTGAAGTCCTCCGGCGGCAAGATCGTCGGCGCGGTGCGCCATCCGCTCGCCACCACCGACTTCTCATCCTTCCTGCTGCAGGCCCAGTCCTCCGGCGCCAAGGTGATCGGCCTTGCCAATGCAGGTCTCGACACGGCGAACGCCATCAAGCAGGCGGCGGAGTTCGGCATCACCGCCGGCGGTCAGCGCCTCGCAGCACTGCTCTTCACGCTCGCCGAAGTGCACGGCCTCGGCCTGCAGGCGGCGCAGGGTCTGACATTGACCGAGGGTTACTACTGGAACCTCGACGACAAGAGCCGCGAATTCGGGAAAAAGTTCTTCGCCCGCACCAAGAAGATGCCGAATATGGTCCATAGCGGCACCTATTCGGCGGTCACGCAATATCTGAAGGCGGTCCAGAAGGCCGGCACCGACGATACGGATGCCGTTTCCAAGGCACTGCACGAGATGCCGGTGGATGATTTCTTCGCCCGCGGCGGCACGGTCGCCAAGAACGGCCGGAT
The DNA here is from genome assembly GCA_045291535.1 of Neorhizobium sp. EC2-8. GTDB lineage: Bacteria > Pseudomonadota > Alphaproteobacteria > Rhizobiales > Rhizobiaceae > Neorhizobium. Next base: position 4,164,237 of record CP147996.1, read on the forward strand.
GATCCACGACATGTACCTGCTCCAGGTCAAGAAGCCGGGCGAAAGCAAGGAGCCCTGGGATTATTTCACCGTGCTCGCCACCATCCCCGGCAAGGACGCCTACATGGATCCCGCCAAGAGCGGCTGCGATCTGGTGAAGTAATGGCGGTCGCCGCGACAGCAAAACAGGAAGAGCCGCGGGTGGTGTTGTCCGCCCGCGGTCTCTCGAAGAGCTTCGGCGCCTTCATGGCGGTGAAGAACGTGGATCTCGACGTCCGCCACGCGCGCGTCCATGCGCTGATCGGCCCGAACGGCGCCGGCAAGACGACCGTCTTCAACCTGCTCACCAAATTCCTGCAGCCGACGGCGGGTTCGATCACGCTTCTGGGCACGGACATCACCAAGACGCCGCCGGACAGGATCGCGCGGATGGGGCTGGTCCGCTCCTTCCAGATTTCGGCGGTTTTTCCGCATCTGACGGTGCTCGACAATGTACGCATCGCGCTGCAGCGGCCAAACGGGCTTTCGACACAGTTCTGGCTGCCGGTCTCCTCGCTCGACCGCCTGAATGCCCGCGCCGACGAACTGATCGAGTCGGTCGGCCTGAAGCGTGAACGCGATGCGCTGGCTGCGGATCTCTCCTATGGCCGCAAGCGGGTGCTTGAGATTGCCACGACGCTGGCGCTTGATCCCAAGGTGCTGCTGCTGGACGAGCCGATGGCTGGCATGGGGCAGGAGGATATCGGCACCGTTTCCAACATCATCCGCGAGGTGGCGAAGACCCGCGCGGTGCTGATGGTGGAGCACAATCTCTCCGTCGTCGCCGACATCTGCCACCACGTCACGGTCCTCCAGCGCGGGAGATCCTCGCCGAGGGCGACTACGCCGAGGTCAGCCAGGACCCGCGCGTCCGCACCGCCTATATGGGCACGGAGGAGGCTTGATGGCACCGCTCTTGCAAGTTTCCAACCTCAATGCCTGGTATGGCGAAAGCCACGTCCTGCACGGCGTCGATATGACGGTGGGCGAAGGCGAGACGATCACCATTCTCGGCCGCAACGGCGTCGGCAAGACGACGACGCTTCGGACCATCGTCGGCATCATTCGCGAGCGGAAGGGCGAGATCCGCTTTGCCGGCAAGGACATGGCCAACGTGCCGTTGCATCGCACGGCGCATGCCGGCATCGGTTTCGTGCCGGAAGAGCGCGGCATCTTCTCGACCTTGACCGTCGAGGAAAACCTGATGCTGCCGCCGGTCGTGGCCGAAGGCGGCATGTCGCTCGACGAAATCTACGAACTCTTCCCGAACCTGCAGGAGCGTCGCTCCAGCCCCGGCACAAAACTTTCCGGCGGCGAGCAGCAGATGCTGGCAATCGCCCGCATCCTGCGCACCGGCGTCAAGCTTTGATATTGGACGAACCGACCGAAGGCCTGGCGCCGGTCATCGTGCAACGGATCGGCGAGGTGCTGAAGACGCTCAAGGAGCGCGGCATGACGGTACTGCTGGTGGAGCAGAACTTCCGCTTCGCAAGCCGCGTCGCCGACCGCTTCTACCTGATGGATCACGGCCGGATGGTCGCGGATTTCCCGGTAGGCGAGCTGCCGGGCAAGATGGACATGCTGCATAAAGTGCTGGGGGTGTAGGTATGGCGATGATTGGACACCCCGCCTTTTTGAGCAGTTGGCCATTACGTGGTGACAGCGGGCGGTGCCGCACGCTCCCTCTCCCCCTTGCGGGGAGATGTCAGCAGAGCTGACAGAGGGGGTGGTGCCACACTCTCCGCCGTCGAATTTGTTGAACTACCCCCTCTGTCGCCTCCGGCGACATCTCCCCGCAGGGGGAGAGGGGCAGGAGGAGCCCCGCCCCATGACGATGATCTTCGGCATACCGCTTCAGGCCTTTCTCGGGCAGCTTCTGATCGGCCTGATCAACGGGTCCTTCTATGCGCTCCTGAGCCTCGGCCTTGCGGTCATTTTCGGCCTGTTGCGCGTCATCAACTTCGCCCACGGCGCGCAATACATGCTCGGCGCCTTCGCGGCGATGCTGATGCTGCAGTATTTTGGCATCAATTACTGGTTCGCGCTGATCCTCGGGCCGATCGTCGTCGGCCTGTTCGGAGGGCTGATCGAACGCACCATGCTGTCGCGGCTCTACAATCTCGATCCGCTCTACGGACTGCTCTTCACCTTCGGCCTGGCGCTGACCATCGAGGGCACGTTCCGTTACCTCTACGGCTCGTCGGGCCAGCCCTATGCGGTGCCGACGCAGCTTGCGGGCGGCACCAATCTCGGCTTCATGTTCCTGCCGATCTATCGCGGATGGGTGGTAGTGGTGTCGCTGGTCGCCTGCATCGGCACGTGGCTACTGATCGAAAAGACCAAGCTCGGCGCCTATCTGCGGGCCGCAACCGAAAACCCGGTTCTGGTCCAGGCTTTTGGCGTCAATGTGCCGGTGCTCCTGACGCTGACCTACGGGCTCGGGGCAGCCCTTGCCGCCTTTGCCGGCGTGCTGGCGGCGCCGATCTACCAGGTTTCGCCGCTGATGGGGTCGAACATCATCATCGTCGTCTTCGCGGTGGTCGTGGTCGGCGGCATGGGCTCGATCATGGGGGCGATCCTCACCGGCTACATGCTCGGCATTGCGGAAGGCCTCACCAAGGTGTTTTATCCGGAAGCATCCAACATCGTGATCTTCGTGATCATGGCGATCGTGCTTCTGCTTCGACCTGCCGGTCTCTTCGGACGGGATGTGTGAGATGAGCGAGATGACCCAAACCGCCGCCAAGCCGCGTATCGAACGATCGGCCACCGCCTCGAAGACCTATGCGATCTTCCTGATCATCGGCCTCGTGGCTCTGATCATAGCTCCGATGTTCTTCTATCCGATCTTCCTGATGAAGCTGCTCTGCTTCGCGCTGTTCGCCTGCGCCTTCAACCTGCTGCTCGGTTATACGGGGCTGCTTTCCTTCGGCCATGCGACATTCTTCGGCGGAGCGGCCTATTTCACCGCGCATGTGGTGAAGGAATGGGGCTTTACGCCGGAACTCGGCATCCTGACCGGCGTCGTCGGTGCGGCGGTTCTCGGCCTTGTCATGGGCTTTTTCGCGATCCGCCGGCAGGGCATCTATTTTGCGATGATCACCCTGGCTCTGTCGCAGATGTTCTTCTTCTTCTGCCTGCAGGCAAAATTCACGCAAGGGAGGACGGCATCCAGTCGGTGCCGCGCGGCCATCTGTTCGGCTTCATCGATCTGTCGAGCTCGACCAACATGTACTACTTCGTGCTGGCGGTGTTCCTGATCGGCATGGTGATCATCTGGCGGTTCATCAACTCGCCCTTCGGGATGATCCTCAGGTCGATCCGCGAGAACGAGCCGCGCGCCATCTCGCTCGGTTATTCCGTCGCTCGCTACAAGCTCGGCGCCTTCGTGATGTCGGCGGCGCTGGCGGGGCTTGCCGGCGGCACCAAGGCGCTGGTCTTCCAGTTCGCGACGTTGACGGATGTCGCCTGGCAGATGTCGGGCGAAGTGATCCTGATGACGCTGCTCGGCGGCATAGGCACGCTGATCGGGCCGATCTTCGGGGCGGGCCTGGTGGTCACGCTGCAGAATTATCTGGCGACGTCTCAATTCCCGGTGACGATCGTCACCGGCGTCGTCTTCATGGTCTGCGTCCTCCTCTTCCGGCGGGGGATCGTCGGAGAATTCTACGCCTCCCGGCTCGGCCGGAAGCTTGGCTTCGAGCATAGACGATAAGATTGAGGGAGGACGCGCGAGGCGGTGCGTCACACGGTAATGGGCGGGGAGGCGGCTTGCGGACAGGGTTCGCGGGGCGCTTTTCCATGGAGCATAAGCATGGAAAATTACGACTACATCGTCATCGGCGCGGGCAGCGCCGGCTGCGTATTGGCCAATCGGCTTTCGGAGGATCCGGGCAACCGGGTGCTGATCCTCGAAGCGGGCGGCAACGACAATTATCACTGGGTGCATATTCCCGTCGGTTACCTCTACTGCATCAACAACCCGCGCACCGACTGGTGTTTCACGACCGAGAAGGAAGAGGGGCTGAACGGCCGCTCGCTCTCTTACCCGCGCGGAAAGATCCTCGGCGGCTGCTCATCGATCAACGGCATGATCTACATGCGCGGCCAAGCCTACGATTATGACATGTGGCGGCAGATGGGCTGTACCGGCTGGGGCTGGGACGACGTGCTGCCGATCTTCAAGAAAAGCCAGGATTTCTACAAGGGTGCCGACGACATGCACGGCGCCGGCGGCGAATGGCGCATCGAAAAGCAGCGTCTTCGCTGGGCGGTGCTCGACAGTTTCCAGAAGGCGGCCGAAGAAGCCGGCATCCCGATCGTCGATGATTTCAATCGCGGCAGCAACGAGGGCTCCAGCTATTTCGACGTCAACCAGCGCTCCGGCATCCGCTGGAACACGTCCAAGGCCTTCCTGCGCCCCGCGATGAAGCGGCCGAACCTGACCGTGCTCACCAAGGCGCATGTGCGCCGCCTGATCATCGAGAACGGCGAGGTGAAAGGGGTCGAGTTCCAGCACGACGGTGTGGCGAAGAAGGCCTATGCGAAACGCGAGACCGTGCTCAGCGCCGGCGCGATCGGCACGCCGCATATCCTCGAACTTTCCGGCATCGGCCGCGGCGACGTGCTTGCCAATGCCGGCGTCGAAGTGGTCAAGGAGGTCAAGGGTGTGGGCGAAAACCTGCAGGACCACCTGCAGCTCCGCCTCGTCTACAAGGTGACCGGGGTTCCGACGCTCAACGAAAAGGCCTCCAGCCTGATCGGCAAGGCCTCGATCGGGCTCGAATATGCGCTGAAGCGCTCCGGGCCGATGTCAATGGCGCCAAGCCAGGCTCGGCATTTTTACGAAGTCCGGGCCGGACAAGGAGACGCCGGACCTCGAATATCACGTCCAGCCTGTGTCGCTCGACAGGTTCGGCGAGCCGGTCCATTCCTTCCCGGCGATGACCGCCAGCGTCTGCAACCTTCGTCCCGAAAGCCGCGGCTCGGTGCATCTGAAGAGCCCTGATTTCGCCGCGGCGCCGGGTATTCATCCGAATTACTTATCGACAGCCGCCGACCGCGACGTCGCCGTCAAGTCGATCCGGATCACCCGCGAGATCGTCAGGAAACCGGCTTTTGCGCGCTATCATCCGGAGGAATACAAGCCCGGCCCTTCCTACGAGACCGACGCGGATCTCGAAAGAGCGGCGGGTGATATCGGCACGACGATCTTCCATCCGGTCGGCACCGCCCGCATGGGGGCGGATACGGACAGCGTTGTCGATCCGCGCCTGAAAATGCGCACACTCGGAAGGCTGCGTATCGCCGATGCCTCGATCATGCCTAATATAACCTCCGGCAACACCAACTCGCCGACGATCATGATCGCCGAAAAGGCGGCCGAGATGATCCTGGCGGATAATCGCTGAATTGGCGCTGAAGCGGAGATACGCATGCCCGATACCCCCATCCAGAGCGATGAAGTGCTCATCGACCGCGTCGGCTCGGCGGCCGTCATCCGGCTCAACCGGCCGAAGGCGCTGAACAGCCTGAGCCTATCCATGGTGCAAGCGATGAAAGCGGCGCTGGAGCGGTTCGCCGACGACCCGGAGATTTCCTGCGTCGTCCTGAAGGGCGAGGGGAGCGCGGTCTCTGCGCCGGCGGCGATATCCGCGTCATCTACGAGAGCGGCAGGTCCGAGGATCCCGAGGTCACGCGGTTCTGGCGGGAGGAATTCCCCCTCAACTACATGATCTCCCGCTACGAAAAACCTTATGTGGCGCTGATGGACGGTATCGTCATGGGTGGCGGTGTCGGCGTCGCCTCGCATGGCGCGCATCGGGTCGTCACGGAACGCACTCGCCTCGCCATGCCGGAAACCGGCATCGGCTATGTGCCGGATGTCGGCGCCACCTGGCTGCTGCCCCGCGCGCCCGGCGAGATCGGTACCTGGATCGGGCTGACGGGCGAGGTGATCGGGGCGGCGGACGCCATTTATGCCGGTCTCGCCGATGTCAACGTGCCCTCGGAGCGGCTGGCTGCGCTTGTGGAGGCGCTTGGGGAGCTGAAGGCCGGCGCATCGGACGAGCAGGTACAGGCGGTTATCGACCGTTTTGCCGTCATTCCCGGCGAAAGCCAGCTCGAAGCCCATCGCGAACTGATCGACCGGACTTTTTGCTTCGATACGGTCGAGGAGATTGTGAAAACACTCAACCAGGAGGATGATGCGTTCTCCATCGCGGCGCGAGAGACCATCGCTCGGCGCTCGCCGACCAGCCTCAAGCTGGCGCTGCGGCTGCTTCGTCGTGGCCGCGAAAGTTCGAGCCTCGTCGAGTGCCTGGAGCGGGAATTCACCGCCGGCGCGGAAATCCTGCGCAACCACGATTTCTACGAGGGCGTGCGTGCCGCGATCATCGACAAGGACCGCAATCCGAAATGGTCTCCGGCGAAGCTGGAGGATGTCGGGCAGGCCGATCTCGACCGCTATTTCGCCGCACGCCATCCGGTGCTGTTTCCGGATCACAGACTGTAAGACCAGAAGGACGGGAGGAAGACATGACCAAGATCGCTTTCGTGGGCCTCGGCAATATGGGTGGACCGATGGCCGCCAATCTGGTGAAGGCCGGCCATGAAGTGCGCGGCTTCGACCTCTCGGAAGCCTCGGTGAAGGCGGCCATCGAGACGGGTGTGAAGGGGACTGTGGCTCTTGCCGAAGCCGTTTCGGATGCGGATTGCGTCATCACCATGCTCCCCAAGGGCCAGCATGTGATCGCGGTCTGGACCGACCTCGCCACGCTCATCCCGGAGGGTACTCTGGTCATCGACTGCTCGACCGTCGATGTGGAAAGCGCCCGCAAGGCGCATGAACTGGCGGATGTCATGAACTGCATCTCGCTCGACGCGCCTGTCTCCGGCGGCACGGGCGGGGCTACAGCCGGTACGCTGACTTTCATGGTCGGCGGTTCGGAAGAGGCGTTTGCACTTGGGCTGCCGATCCTCGAGGCAATGGGCAAGAAGATCGTCCATTGCGGCGGCGCCGGCGCCGGCCAGGCGGCGAAGATCTGCAACAACATGATATTAGGCATTTCCATGATCGGCGTTTGCGAGGCATTTGGCCTGGCGGAAAAGCTCGGTCTTTCGCATCAGGCGTTGTTCGACGTCGCCTCCACCTCGTCCGGCCAGTGCTGGTCGCTCACCACCTATTGCCCCGTGCCGGGGCCGGTGCCGACGTCACCCGCCAATAACGATTACAAACCGGGTTTTGCCGCGGCGCTGATGCTGAAGGACCTGACGCTGTCGCAGGAGGCGGCAAAACAGTCCGGTGCGGCGACGCCGCTCGGCGCCCACGCGGCCGAACTTTATGCCGAGTTCGAGAGGTCCGGCCACGGGGCGGACGATTTTTCCGCCGTCATCCACATGCTGCGCGAGAAGGCAGGCAGGACGAGCTAGGCCGATTGATCAGGCCGGCGATGTTTGTTTCCTCTGCGCAAAGGGAGTAAATTCCGCTCCTCTGGCCAATCGGCTCAGGGCTTGTGATGGAGGCAGACATGGGACGCCAATACATCGATTGCCGCGACTTTCCGAGCGAGATGAAATGCACGGTCGCCATCTCGGCGGACAGCACGGATGAACTCGTCAATGCGGCCGTACAGCATGCCATTTCCGTGCACGGTCATCAGGACACCCCGGAATTCCGTACGGAGATCAGGAAGGCCATCCACCAGATGGACGCTCCGCGAATCGTCGCCTGACGCCGCCGCTCCAGGGGTTTCGCCAGCGCTCCCGGTGCTGCCTTCTGCCATGAAGGCGGCACCGATCTGGATGCAGCGCGAAAAGCTCCGCCCAATAGGGCGAAAAATGAACAAAATTTCTAAGGCTGTAACAAAGGAAAGTCCGCGGTTTCTCGCGGTTCGGTGTGCCTACCGGTAGTTTTGCTGCCATCATCGAACACCGGAGACTTGCATGAACCGCCTCCCGATCCTTGGGCTTGCCCTTATTGCTCCCTTGGCCGCGTTTTTCGTTACGCCTGCGCTCGCCCAGTCGCCGACGAAACTGCTCAACGCCTCCTACGACGTGTCGCGCGAACTGTTCGTGGCGGAGAACGAGGCTTTCATCAAGAGCCATCCGGGCGTCACCATCGACCAGTCGCATGCCGGCACCTCCAAGCAGGCCCGCTCGATCCTCGAAGGCCTCGAAGCCGACGTGGTGACCTTCAATCAGTCGACGGATATCGATTTCCTCGCCAAGAACGGCTTCGTTTCGAAGGACTGGACCAAGGCTTATCCCAACAACGCTTCGCCCTTCTATTCCTTCCCGTCCTTCCTGGTGCGCGCCGGTAATCCGAAGAACATCAAAGACTGGGGCGATCTGGCCCGCGCCGATGTGCATGCCGTGTTCCCGAACCCGAAGACCTCGGGCAACGCGCGCTACACCTATCTGGCGGCCTATGCCTGGGCGAAGGAAGCCTATAAGGGCGACGCGGAGAAGATCGACGCCTATATCACCAAGATCTTCGACAACGTTCCGGTCTTCGATACGGGCGGCCGCGCCTCGACCACGACCTTCGTCGAGCGCGAAACCGGCGACGTGCTGATCACCTTCGAAGCCGAAACCCGCGGCATCGCCAAGCAGTATGGCGCCTCCAAGGTTGAGAGCGTCATCCCGTCGGTCAGCCTGCTTGCCGAATTCCCGGTCGCGGTGGTCGATAAGGTCGCCAAGAAGCACGGTACCGAAGCGCTTTCCAAGGCCTATCTCGACTTCCTCTATACCGAGGAAGGCCAGCGGATCGCCGCCCAGTTCGGCCATCGCGTCAACAACGAGAAGGTTGCCGGCGAATTCAAGGATCAGTTCCCGGCGATTCGCCTCGTCAATGTGGACGACGTCTTCGGCGGCTGGGAGAAGATCCAGAAGGAACATTTCGCTTCCGGCGGCACTCTCGACAAGCTCTACGGCAGCCGTTAAGCCGTCTTCCGTAATGATCGGCGGGGCAAGTGCTCCTCCGTCATGCTCGTCCTCGGGTTGAACCCGAGGATGTCCCGAGCATCTGCCACGGCTAGATCGTGAGCACAGCAGATCCTCGGCACAAGGCCGAGGATGACGTCGAGGAGGAGCAACGTCTGTCATCCCTTCCTCCCGGTGGATCACATCCGCCGGGTTTTGCTGTGAAAAGGAAACGACTGCTTGAGACGCAATGTCCTGCCCGGATTACGCCTGTCGCTGGGTGTGACGCTGCTTTATGCCGGACTGATCGTCGTCCTGCCGCTCGCGGCGCTCGTCTTCAAGGCGGCGAGCCTCGGGCCGGAGGACTACTGGCGGATCGTCTCCTCCACCCGGGCGCTGGCAAGCTACCGGGTTACCGTTCTGTCGGCACTGGGTGCGACGATCTTCAACCTGTTCTTCGGCCTGGCGCTCGCCTGGGTGCTGACGCGTTATCGTTTTCCGGGCTGGCGTATCGTCGATGCCATGGTCGATCTGCCCTTCGCTCTGCCGACGGCGGTTGCCGGCATTTCTCTGACGGCACTGTTCACCACCAACGGCTGGTTCGGCTCCATCCTCGCCGATCTCGGCATCAAGGTCGCCTATACGCCGCTCGGCATCATGATCGCCATGTGCTTCACCTCGCTGCCCTTCATCGTCCGCACCGTGCAGCCGGTGCTGGAGGATCTCGATCCGGCCTTGGAGGAGGCGGCGCAGTCGCTTGGCGGCTCGGACTGGACGATCTTCCGCAAGGTCATCCTGCCGCTGCTCACCCCGGCGCTTCTGGCCGGCGTGTCGCTTTCCTTCGCCCGCTCGCTCGGCGAGTTCGGGGCGATCATCTTCATCGCCGGCAACCAGCCGATGTCGGCGGAGATCACCGCACTGCTCGTCTTCATCCGGCTGGAGGAATACGACTACCAGGCCGCGGCCGCGGTAGCCTCGGTGCTGCTGGTCACCGCCTTCGTCATGCTCGCGCTCACCAACTGGATGCAGTCGCGGGCGCTTCGTTATACGGTGAGGAACTGACCATGAGTGCCACACCCAAGCGCCGCAAACCGCCGCGCGTCGGCGACGGGCCGCTGTTCCGCCGCCTGCTGATCGGCATCGTGCTGGTGATCGGCGCCATCCTCATCCTGGCGCCGCTGCTGATCATCGGCGTCGAGGCCTTTTCCAAGGGATGGGCCGTCTATCGCGATACGATCATTCACCCCGATACGCTGCATGCGATCGGGCTCACGGTGTTTGCGGCGCTCGTGGCCGTGCCGGTGAATACCGCCTTCGGGGTGGCGGCGGCGTGGTCGATCACCAAGTTCGATTTCCTGGGCAAGCGCTTCCTGCTGGTGGTGATCGAGATCCCGTTTTCGGTCTCGCCGATCGTCGCCGGCGTCGCCTATCTCTTCGTCTACGGCCTGCAGGGCGTTTTTGGCCCGACGCTGGACGACTACGGAATCAAGATCCTGTTCGCGATCCCCGGCATCATCCTCGCTTCGATGTTCGTCACCGCGCCGTTCGTCGCCCGCGAACTGATCCCGCTGATGCAGGCGCAGGGCCGCGATCTCGAAGAGGCGGCGACCTCGCTCGGTGCTTCCGGCTGGCGCACATTCTTCTCGGTGACGCTGCCGAACATCAAATGGGCGCTGCTTTACGGCGTCGTGCTCTGCAATGCCCGTGTCATGGGCGAGTTCGGCGCGGTCTCCGTTGTTTCGGGCAATATCCGCGGCCAGACCAATACGCTGCCGCTGCATATCGAGCTGCTCTATCATGACTACCAGGCGGCCGGCGCCTTTGCCGCCTCCTCCATCCTGGCGCTTATCGCCGTCTTCACCATCATCGCCAAGGTGGCGCTGGAGCGTCAGGGGCCGGCCGCGTCAGTGCGTCTGCCACCCGCCCTGCGCTCGTCGCCAATCCCGCGGAGAAAACCTCATGAAAATCCGCCTCGACCACGTGGTCAAAACCTTCGAGACCTTTCGCGCCGTGCGGGATGTCTCGCTCACGATCGAAAGCGGGAGCTCGTCGCGCTACTCGGACCTTCCGGTTCGGGCAAGACGACCATCCTGCGGATGGTCGCCGGCCTCGAATATGCCGATGGCGGCCATATTTATTTCGGCGATCAGGACGCAACGGACATCCCGGTGCGCGACCGCGGCGTCGGTTTCGTCTTCCAGCACTACGCGCTCTTCCCGCACATGACGGTTGCCGAAAACATCGCCTTCGGCATGAAGGTTTCCAGGGTGAAGCGCGAGAAGGCGGCTATCGAAGCCCGCGTCACGGATCTGCTGCGGCTCGTGCGCCTCGAAGGTCTTGGCGGCCGGTTCCCGGCGCAGATTTCCGGCGGCCAGCGGCAGCGCGTGGCGCTTGCGCGTGCCCTGTCGGTCGATCCCAAGGTTCTGCTGCTCGACGAGCCCTTTGGTGCGCTCGATGCCAATGTGCGCCATGACCTGCGCCGCTGGCTGCGCGAGATCCACCGCGAGCTTGGCATCACCACCATCTTCGTCACCCACGACCAGGAGGAGGCGCTGGATCTCGCCGACCGTGTCGTTATTCTCAAAGACGGCCATATCGTTCAGCAGGGCACGGCGGAGGAGGTCTGCCGCAACCCGCAATCCGCCTTCGTGATGAAGTTTCTCGGCGATGCCAATGTGCTCGCCGCCGAAGTGCGTGATGGCAGGGCCTATGCGAGCGGGGCTGCGATCGACGTTTCCGGCATGGCGGACGGCAAGGCCGAACTTTACGCTCGACCCACCGATCTCGACTGGTCTGCGCAGGGGCCGGGCATTCCGGCCAGCATCAATCGCGTCCTCGACCGCCCGGACGGCCGGCGGGTGCTGGCGACTGCCGAGACCGGCGAGCAGCTGGAATTCGATGTCGAGCCGGAACGGGCGTTGAAGGCTGGCGACGGTGGGTTTGTGACATTGCGACGGGCGAAGGTGTTTGCGCTGGGGTGAGATTGGGCTCTCACTTCTCCCCGGCGGAAGGAGTGCGGGAACGAATGCTTCAAGTGCGGGCAAAGAGTGTAGGAGTGGCTTCGCCACCCCTCATCCGCCTGCCGGCACCTTCTCCCCGCTGGGGAGAAGAAGTATGCCGCCGCGCCTTCGTCCCCCTAAACCGTGAAGGAATAAGCGTCGCCTTCGTCGTTCATCCTCTCCTCTCGGGGAGAGGTCCGCCGAGCAAAGCGGAGGCGGGGTGAGGGGCGGCGCCCGCAAACTTGGCCGAAAACACTCAAGCCAGAAGCTCGAACGCATCCTTCGCCAACACTTCCCCATTGACGATCAGCTCGACCGGATGTCGGCCGGCGTAGTGCGCGCGGGTGGTAAAATCGCGGATGGCGCGGCTGATGGCGAGTTCGCAACTCTCGCCGGAACCCAGCGTGAGTTCCTTCCACTTGAAAACCTTCTTGGACGTGCCGCCTGCCTTTTTCACGTAATGGACCGCGTAGTCGATGACGAGCTTCTGCTGTGCCGAGGCGGTCGATACGAGTCTCGCCGATATCTTCACCACGCCGCCCAGTTTCAGAGATGACGGCGTCACCGTAAAACTCTCGACCTTCAGCTCCGCCTTGTGGCCGGCGCCGAAGAAATGCAACGCCCGGGCATCGCCCTTCTTGATCAGCGTGCGCAGTGCCTGTTTCATGATCCAGGCCGTGCGCGGGTCGTCCTTCGGCCAGTCGGCGATCCTGTCGAAGACCCAGGCCGGATGATCCTTGGTGATGTCGTTCAGGTGATTGGCGACGGACTTGCGGACATAGAGGCTCGCATCGCCCCTCAGATTTTCGAGGATCGGCGCAACGGGCGAAGGGTCCGATATCAGTTCCTTCAGCTGGAACGACCAGGGCAGACGCGGCCGGCAGCCTTCGCTCGACAGCCGGCGGACATGCTCGTTGTCGTCCCGCGACCAGCGTTCCATCACCTTCACGGTTCGGGCAAGATCCTTTGCGAGGAAATGCCGTACGGCGAATTCCGACGAACCGAAGCGGGTGAAAAACTGCAGTGCGTCCATGGACAGGTCGAAATGGTCCTGGCCGTAGAGTGCCACATATTCCGGCAGCACCATGGAGGCGAAGCCGTGATTGATGCGCGGCGCCAGCGCCCGGAGGATTTCGAGGTTGGTCGCAAAACCGCCGGGCAGAACGGCGTGATAGGAAACCGCAATCTGCCGCAGCCGCTGCATGATGCTCAGATCGTTGAGGCCACTGGAGGCGAGTGCCAGGAAACGTGCGCCATCGAAATCCGGATGCACGGCGACCGTCTCGCGGGCGAAGTGCTCGAGGCGGTCGCGGTTGAAGATTTCCTTCAGCAGCGGTGCTGCTTCGGTCTCAGTGTCGGCCATGGCGCCCTATTTGATGTTCACTGTTTGTTTTGGTATTCGACTCGAATGAAACCGGCAAGGGTAAAGAAAACGCCGGCCGATGCGTCAGCACCGACCGGCGTCGAGAACTCGGTTCGAAAAACCGTCGGATCAGCTCATCTGGCTGACGAAACGGGTTTCGAGATAGGCTTCGGTGGCTTCCGAGCCGCCTTCCGTGCCATAGCCGCTGTCCTTGATGCCGCCGAACGGCACTTCCGGCAGGGCGAGGCCGTTGTGATTGATGGTCAGCATGCCGGCTTCCACCTGGCGGCTCAGCGCATGGGCGGTCTTGACCGAGCCGGTGAAGGCGTAGGAGGCGAGGCCGAAGGGCAGGCGGTTGGCTTCCGCGATCGCATCGTCGTAATGCGAAAAGCGGTTGATGATCGCGACCGGACCGAAGGGCTCGTCGTTCATGATATTGGCCGAGGTTGGGACTTCGGCAAGGACGGTCGGCTCGAAGAAGTGGCCCTTGTTGCCAATGCGGTGGCCGCCGGTCTTCAGTTCGCCGCCGTGGCTGATGGCATCCTGGATCAGCGCTTCCATGGCCGGGATACGGCGCTCGTTTGCGAGCGGCCCCATGCCGACGCCGTCTTCCAGACCGTTGCCGACCTTGATCGCCTGCGCCGCCTTGACGAAGCCGGCGGTGAACCTGTCGGCGATGCCGTCCTGCACGAGGAAGCGGGTCGGGGCGACGCAGACCTGGCCGGCATTGCGGAATTTCGACATGGCGGTGACTTCGATCGCCTTTTCGAGGTCGGCATCGTCGAAGATCATCACCGGCGCATGGCCGCCGAGTTCCATCGTGGCGCGCTTCATGTGCTTGCCGGCGAGGGCCGCCAGATGCTTGCCGATCGGGGTGGAGCCGGTGAACGAAATCTTGCGGATGACCGGATGCGGGATCAGGTATTCGGAAACCTCGGCCGGAATACCGTAGACGAGGTTGATCACCCCTGCCGGAACGCCGGCATCGGCGAAGGCGCGGATCAGTTCGGCGGGCGATGCCGGGGTTTCCTCAGGCGCCTTGACGATGATCGAGCAACCGGTGGCGACGGCTGCGGAGAGCTTGCGGACCACCTGGTTGAGCGGGAAATTCCAGGGCGTGAACGCGGCGACCGGGCCGACCGGCAGCTTGATCGCCATCTGCGAGACGCCGCTCATGCGGGCCGGGATGATCTGCCCATAGGTGCGGCGAGCTTCTTCGGCGAACCAGTCGATCGTATCGGCGGCGCCCAAAACTTCCATCTTCGACTGGGCGAGCGGCTTGCCCTGTTCGCGGGTCATGTAATAGGCGATCTGATCGACGCGCTGGCGCAGTAGATCGGCAGCCTTGCGCATCAGCTTGGAACGATCGAAGGGCGAGGTGTCGCGCCAGATCTTGAAACCCTTGTCGGCAGCTTCCAGCGCCAGGTCCAGGTCCGCCTTGCGGGCATGGGCGATCTTCCCGATCACTTCTTCCGTCGCGGGGTCGGAAACGTCGATGGTTTCGCGGCCGATGGCGTCACGCCATTCGCCGTTGATGAAAAGCTTGACGTCGGGATAGCTGTGCATGGTGTCGACTTTCGTTTCAAGGCTGGAAACGCCGTTTTGGGCGTGGGGGAGGATGCGGTCGGTCGGTCTCTGACCTAAAATAATTGACAGGAACAATCAACGTTCATTGGCAGCATCAATATCGCGCGGACTGAAATTTCGGTTTCGATCTCACTTAAAGATAGGGTGGGGTGCAGGCACTTACCACCTCGCAGCGCTCGGTTCCGACATTACGATATCTGTGCGGCTGGCGGCTGTCGAAGAGGAAGGCGTCGCCCTTTTTGAGGATGCGCGTCTGGCCGCCGACGGTCACTCGAGTTCGCCGGAAACGACTACGCCGCCTTCTTCGGCCTCATGCTGAAGCATGGTTTCGCCGGTATCGGCGCCAGGCTCATAGAATTCGTGGAAAATCTGGACGCTGTGGGATTTTGCGTCGCCGACCTGCAGCAGTGTCAAAGCGCCGGTCGAAAGCGGCGTCAGTTCGTCCGCGCGATAGAACACCTGGTCCACCGGCGGGAGAGTGAGCGCAAAGAAGTCGGTGAGCGGATAATTGATTGCTTCGAGGATCTTCTTCAGCGAGGCGACGGACGGGCTGACCTTGTTCTTCTCGATCAGCGAGACGAGGGAATGGGTGACACCCGCCTTGACCGCCAGCGCCCGCTGCGACAGGCCATGCTGCTTGCGCACCAGGCAAAGACGCTCCCCGACATTGAACCCGCCATCGGCCTCTTCCGCCGCATTCTCCATGGCGTGCATTCTTCAAAACGACCTTTTATTCCATTCCTGCGCAGCCCCCGCGAGGGGAGCCCATTCCACTGATACACCGAAGGCGGAAATTTCGCCAATGACGAAAAACGGCGTGGGGAGTGAGGGAATTCGAGATTTTTCGGCCGGATGTCGGATCGCGGAAGGCAGGTGCGTCTTTAAGGAGCGGTCGTGATCGACGGCCTCGTAGTCAGGATTGAAAGGGAGAACTGAAATGGCAAAGAACACGATCTGCTTATGGTTCAACAAGGATGCAGAGGAGGCTGCCCGCTTCTATGCCGAGACTTTTCCGGACAGTGCGGTCGGCACCGCAACCCGCGCACCCGGCGATTACCCGGACGGCAAACAGGGAGACGTGCTCGTGGTGGAATTCACCGTTGCGGGTGTATCGTGCATCGGGTTGAACGGCGGGCCGATCTTCAAGCACAACGAAGCCTTTTCCTTCCAGATCTCGACCGAAAACCAGGAGGAAACCGATCGCTACTGGAACGCCATCGTCGGCAATGGCGGCCAGGAAAGCGAGTGCGGCTGGTGCAAGGACAAATGGGGTATCTCCTGGCAGATCACGCCTCGCGTCCTCATGGAAGCGATGTCTGCCGGCGGCGGCGAGGCGAAACGTGCCTTCGATGCGATGATGACCATGAAGAAGATCGACGTTGCGGCGATCGAAGCTGCCCGGCGGGGTTAAGGAGAAAATCGATGGACAAGAAAGCGAGTGACGGCCGCACGGCGGTCGAACGGAGAACCGAGCGCGAACTCGTCGTGACGCGCACCTTCAACGCCTCGGTTGGCCTCGTGTTCGATGCCTGGACCAGACCCGAATTGTTCAAGCTGTGGTGGGCGCCCAAGTCCAGCGGCGTCCCGCTTCTTTCCTGCGAGATGGATGTGCGCACCGGAGGCGGCTATAGCGTCACGTTCGGACAGGACACCGCAAACTCAATGACCTTCTTCGGAAAATATCTCGAAGTGTCGCCGCCCTCGCGCCTCGTCTGGACCAATGACGAAAGCGAAAACGGTTCCGTCACGGCGGTCACCTTCGAGGAAGAGGGCAGCGGTAAGACGCTGCTGGTCCTGCATGAACTTTATCCTTCCAGGGAAGCCGCCGACGAATCCTGCGCCGGCATGGAAGGTGCGATGCCCGAACAGTTCGGGCAGCTGGATGAACTTCTCGTCACCCTGGGCGCGCGCGTGTGAACCCGCGACCGCCATTCGGCTGAAACGCCGATATATAAAAGCCCGGCGCGCTGGAAAGCGGCCGGGCCGATTTGTCGAAGCGGTATAGTTTCAGATCAGAAAAACGCCTGGATACCCGTCTGGGCGCGTCCGAGGATCAGCGCGTGGACGTCGTGCGTGCCCTCGTAGGTGTTGACCGTTTCCAGGTTCTGCGAGTGGCGCATGACGTGGTACTCGATCTGGATGCCGTTGCCGCCGTGCATGTCGCGGGCCTGACGGGCGATGTCGAGCGCCTTGCCGCAATTGTTGCGCTTGACGATGGAGATCATTTCCGGGGCCATCTTGTGCTGGTCCATCAGCTGGCCGACGCGGAGCGAAGCCTGGAGGCCGAGGGTGATTTCCGTCTGCATGTCGGCGAGCTTCTTCTGGTAGAGCTGCATGCCGGCAAGCGGCTTGCCGAACTGCTTGCGGTCAAGACCGTACTGGCGGGCGCGGAACCAGCAGTCTTCCGCCGCACCCATGACGCCCCAGGAAATGCCATAGCGGGCGCGGTTGAGGCAGCCAAAGGGACCCTTCAGGCCCGAAACGTTCGGCAGGATCGCATCCTCGCCGACTTCGACGCTGTCCATGACGATCTCGCCGGTGATCGAGGCGCGCAGCGAAAGCTTGCCGCCGATCTTCGGGGCCGAGAGACCCTTCATGCCCTTTTCGAGCACGAAGCCGCGATCTCGTTGTTATGGGCTTCCGACTTCGCCCAGACGACGAAGACGTCGGCGATCGGCGCGTTGGAAATCCACATCTTCGAGCCGCGCAGGCGGTAACCGCCTTCGATCTTCTCGGCGCGGGTCTTCATGCCGCCGGGATCGGAGCCGGCGTCGGGCTCGGTCAGGCCGAAACAGCCGATCAGTTCGCCGGAGACGAGGCCGGGCAGATACTTCTTCTTCTGTTCGTCGGAGCCGTAGGCGAAGATCGGGTAAATGACCAGCGAGGACTGGACGCTCATCATCGAGCGGTAGCCGCTATCGATGCGTTCGATCTCGCGGGCGACGAGGCCGTAGGCGACGTAGGAGGCGTTGGCGGCGCCGTATTCCTCCGGCAGGGTGACGCCGAGCAGGCCGGTCTGACCCATCAGCTTGAACAGGCCCTTGTCGGTCGTCTCGTCGAGATAGGCTTCATTGACGCGCGGCATCAGTTCGGACTTGGCGAAGGCGGCGGCCGCATCGCGGATCATCCGCTCCTCTTCGGTCAGCTGGTCTTCGAGAAGAAAGGGATCGTTCCAGGAAAAAGCCACGGGTCGTTCCTCCGGTTTTCAAAACGGGCAATTTGAAGTTTGAAGAATTATCGCCACCCGGCGTCCGAGAGCAAGCACCGTTTACTCATCCGGTCATGATCTATAGTAATAGGTCATGGTCAGTCTCTCCCGCAAACTGCTTCCGTCCACCTCGGCGCTCGCCGCCTTTGATTCCGTCGCGCGGCTCGGCAGCTTTTCAGGCGCGGCGGAAGAGCTGTCGCTGACGCAAGGGGCGATCAGCCGGCAGGTTTCGGGGCTGGAAGAGCAGCTTGGCATCCAGTTGTTCGACCGCACCAGCCGTGGGGTCATGCTCACCAACGCCGGTGCGGACTACGCCAAGGCGGTGGCGATCGCACTGTCGCAGATCCGCTCGGCCTCTCTTGCCGTCATGACCAAACGACATAGCGACCAGTTGAACCTCGCGATCCTGCCCACTTTCGGCACCCGCTGGCTGATGCCGCGCATCCCGCAATTCGTCGCCCGGCACCCGGAAATCACGCTGAATTTCGCGACCCGCATCGGCGTCTTCGATTTCGACCGCGACGGCATCGACATGGCCATCCATATCGGGCAACCCGACTGGCCTGGGGCCGAATGTACGTTTCTGATGGACGAAATGGTCGCGCCCGTCTCATCCCCGGCATTCCTCGCCTCGCACCCGATCAAAAAAGGCGAGGATCTGCTGCGCCTGCCGTTGCTGCACATGGCCTCGCGGCCGGGCGCCTGGAACCACTGGTTCGAAAGCCTCGGCGTTACCGGCACGCCGTCGCAGGGCATGCGGTTCGAGCAGTTCGGCAGCGTGGCGCAGGCCTGTATCGCGGGCTTGGGCGTCGCGCTGATGCCGCTGTTCCTGATCGACTCGGAGCTGGCGAGTGGCCAGCTTGTGGAGGCGTTTCCGCACCAGGTAAAGAGCCCCAGCGCATATTATGCGGTGGCGCCGATGAGCAAGGCGGACTTTCGGCCGGTGGTAGCTTTTCGGGCGTGGCTGCTGGAGGAGGTCGGGCGGTACAGGGAGGATGTGGTTGGGTGGTGAGTCCGGTGTGAAGCTACGTACTTATTGTGCAAAACGACATATCGGCGGTGCATCTAGCTTTTTGATGCAACTTACATCTTGCCGAATACCCAACTGAGTGATCCAGTGCCATGCCGTTATAGACGTCGGAGCGCCAAACATGTCGAAACCAAGCATTTTTTAAGCCACATCACGGAAGAAAAAGAGCTCGCGGGTATATTTAAAGAGCAAATTGAGAAAGGCTTCCTTGGTCTTGTTGATATATTCGTTTCTTCTGATGCGAATAGTATCCCGCTTGGAAAGAATTGGTTAGATCAAGTGACGGATGGGCTTAGGTCATGCAAAGCTATGCTCTTACTTTGTAGTCCTGCCAGCATTAGTCGGCCATGGGTTAATTTCGAGGCCGGGGCCGCTTGGGCGCGTGAAATTGAAGTCGCGCCGATTTGCCATTCGGGCTTAAGACCTGTGGATCTGCCCCTTCCGATGAGCCTCCTTCAAGGCCTTGAAGCAAGTGACCGTGAAAGGATTGAGCAAGTGTTTCAACTCATCGCGCGGCAGCTCGGTTCTTCAGCTCCGGCAATTGATGTCAGCGCCTTCGTGCAGAAGGTGAAAGCTTTCGAGGCGCCATATAAGGTTCGCCTCCGATATGCATCGGACGTTAAAGCTCTGAAGTCTTTAAATGGCGCGGTGATTGCCAACATTCTTCTTTTCAATCCGGAAAATACTATTGCATTGTCTCAAATTTTAGAGCGTGATTTTGTTCTAATTCGGCCATATCTGGATAATCTGCAAGCCGCAGGTGGTTTGCAATACTCTTTCAATGTTACCAACATGGTTATCGGAGGGGCAAACAGCGGATCTTTCGGGACGCTGACTTTGAGGGCTTCGAAGGATCTCTATGATCTCGTCAAAGAGGCATAGCGTTAGCGGCTACCTCTTGCGCCTCGTCGTTGCCTCAGCGCCTAAATTGCTAGAAGAGATTGCAACAAAAAAACTGCCGCCAGATAGCCCCTTTCGGCCTAAAGCCTCGGCCGCCGATCCAGCCAATCCGTCGCCGCCTCATAGGCCAGCGCAATCTCCAGCACCGGCTTGTCGGCACGCGGGCGGCCGATGATCTGGATGCCGGCGGGCAGGCCGTTGTCGCCGAAACCGGCGGGCATGGCCGCCACCGGCAGGCCGGCCATCGAGGCGGGGATCACGACTTCCATCCAGCGATGATAGGTGTCCATCGTCCGTCCGCCGATCTCTTTCGGCCAATGGGTGTCGGCGTCGAAGGGGAAGACCTGTGCGGAGGGTAGGATCAGGTAGTCGTAGCGGTCGAAAATGGTCAGCAGATACTGATACCAGGCGCTGCGGCGCTTGGAGGCGAGATGCACCTCGCGGGCCGTCATGTCGAGACCGCGCTCGATCTCCCAGATGATCTCGGGCTTCATCTTGGCGCGCTTGTCCGGGTCGTCGTAATTGTCGCGCATGCCGCTGGCGGTCAGCCAGCTCCGGAGCGTCGTCCAGGAGCGCCAGACATCCGCCATGTCGAAGTCCGGTACGAGACTTTCGACCGTGCAGCCGATCTTTTCGAAGACCGGCAATGTCGCCCGGCAAAGCTCCAGCACGCCCGGTTCGAAGGGCAGGTAACCGCCGAGATCGCCGAGCCAGGCAACGCGGGTGCCGGAAAAATCGCGGTCTTCCCGCGGCGTCAGGTCTTCGGTCGGCAAGGACAGTGGATCGCGCGGATCGTAACCGGCTTGCGTCGAGAGCAGGGCGGCGACGTCGCGCACCGTGCGGCCCATCGGTCCGAGCACCGACAGCTGGCCCATGAAGTTTTCCGGCTTCAGGGAGGAGGGGACACGGCCGAAACTCGGGCGAAAACCGACGACGTTGTTGAAGGCGGCGGGATTGCGCAGCGACCCCATCATGTCGCCGCCGTCGGCGACCGGCAGGAGATGTGCCGAAAGCGCCGCTGCCGCACCGCCGCTCGATCCGCCGACGGTCTTGCTCAGATCGTAAGGGTTTCTCGTGACGCCATGCACCGGATTGTAGCTCTGCGAGCCGAGCCCCTGTTCCGGCGTATTGGTCTTGCCGATGATGATCGCGCCTGCGGCCCGGATTCGCTCCACCATCACCTCGTCCTTGTCGGGTACGAAGTCGGCGAAGATCGGCGAGCCGTAGGTGCAGCGGATGCCCTTCACCTCGCAGAGATCCTTGATGGCGATCGGCATGCCGTGCATCCAGCCGCGCGATTTGCCGGCGGCGAGTTCCGCGTCGCATGCCGCAGCTTCGGCCAGGAGCTCGTCCCGGCCGCGCAGGCTGACGATCGCGTTGATCGCCGGATTGAGCGTGTCGATGCGATCGAGATAAGCCTTCATCACCCCGACGCAGGAGACCCGGCCGTCATGGATCGTTTCCGAAAGGGCTGTCGCCGAAAGTCCGGTGATTTCGTCGTCCCGCATGCTCTTCCTCCATGATTACCCGAGGATTTCCACTGGTCGAAGCCAAAGAGTCAAGGCAGGATATGGGGATATCGGTCGGCCGGTAATTACAAACGACTCGACAAAGCCTTTTGAGCAAAGTATTCGTGCTTAAACGTTTAATCAGAGCATGCCATGGCTTCACCCCGTCCCGGACCGAATATGAGCGCGATCGCTTCCGCCCTTGGCGTCTCGGCCGCGACGGTGTCCAACGCCCTGTCGGGCAAGGGGCGGGTCTCTCCGGAGCTCATTGAAAAGGTGCGCGCCAAGGCGAGCGAACTCGGTTACGTGCCGAGCCTCACCGCACGGGCGCTGCGCACCGGCCGCACCGGCGTACTTGGCCTCGTTTTGCCTGACATCGCCAATCCGCTCTTCCCGCAGATCGCCCAGGCAATCGAGAACGCCGCCTCGAATGCCGGTTATGGCGTGCTCATCGCCGACTCGCGGCGATATCGCCACCCAGACGGAAGCGATCGGCCGGCTTCTGGAACGCGGCGTCGATGGCATGGTCATCGTCCCCGGCGCGGCACGCGGATCGCCGATGTCGGCTGCCCGGTCGCCGTCATCGATACGCCCTCGACGCCCGGCAATACGGTTGCCGCGGATCACTGGGACGGCGGCGCGCAGATGGGCCGGCATCTTGCGGAGCTTGGGCACGTCAAGGTCCTGCTGATCGGTACCAGCGTATCCTCGAACGTGCAGAACGACCGTATCGGCGGGCTGAAGGCCGGTCTCGGCGCGGACGCCGAATGCGAAACGATGTGGATCGAGAAGGTTGAGGGGCTTTGGGCGAAGGCTGCCCGCTCGGTCTCGCGCAGAAGGCGGCGGCCGGGTTCACGGCTTTCGCGGCGGTCTCCGATCTTTCGGCGCTTCGGGCGCTGACGGAGCTGCAGCGCGCCGGCATCGGCGTGCCGGAAATGGTCAGCGTCACCGGTTTCGACGATCTCATCTGGTCACCGGTGGTCACGCCGGCGCTGACGACGGTGCGCATGGACATGGCCACGATCGCCGATCTCGCGATCGCGGCACTCATGCGTGCCATCGAATCCGAGGGCGAGCCGGAGAATGATGATGAGGAGGTTCCGGCCGGCGGAGTGACCTCCGAGATCGACCGGGTGCCCATGCAGCTCATCGTGCGCCAATCGACGGGCGCTGCGAATTTACATGCCAATTCAGACGCTAAAACCCAAAACAAGCCGACAGCAGGAGAACTCAAATCATGAACAAGGTCATTCTCGCATCCGGTGCCGCCCTGATGCTTACCATGGGTGCCGCGCAAACCCCGGCCCTGGCCCAGCAGAAGACGCTGACGATTTCCGTCTATGCGCTCGCCCAGGACGAATACAAGCAGATCGTCTACGAACCCTTCGAGAAGATCTGCGGCTGCAAGCTGGTCGTCGAGACCGGCAACAGCGTCGAACGCATTGCCAAGATGGAAGCCAACAAGGCAAATCCGGTCGTCGATATGGCCGTCGTCTCGATGGCAGACGCGCTGGCTGCCTCGCGCGCCGGCCTGATCGACAAGATCGACACGTCGAAGCTCTCGAATTTCAGCAAGCTCTATGACGTCGCCAAGGACCCGAACAAGGACGGCATGAGCGTCGGCTACACGTTCTACGCCACCTCGATCGCCTACCGTTCCGACAAGATGAAGATCGAGTCTTGGGCCGATCTTCTGAAGCCGGAATATGCAAGCCATGTCGCATGGCCGAATGTCACCACCAATCAGGGCCCGCCGGCGCTCTACATGCTGGGTCTCGCTCTTGCCAAGGACACGGCTGACCTGAAGGCACCGATCGAAGCCGTCGGCGCCAAGAAGGCCGAGCTCGTCACCTTCTACGAAAAGTCCTCGCAACTCGTGCAGCTGATGCAGCAGGAAGAAATCTGGGCAGCGCCGATCGGCCGCTTCACCTGGGCTCCCTTTACCAAGCTCGGCTTCCCGATCGCCTGGGCCACCCCGAAGGAAGGCCAGACCGGCGGCATGAACGTCATGATCGCCACCAAGGGTTCCAAGAACAGGGATCTGGCACTGCAGTTCATGGATTACTGGCTCTCCACCGAGGTCCAGACCAAGCTCGCCGAAAAGCTGATCGACAGCCCGGCCAACAAGGACGTCAAGCTGCCCGACGCGATCGCCAACAACCTCACCTACGGCGAGGAAACGGCAAAGAGCCTGAAGCTGATCCCGTCTGCCGTAGCACTCGACAACCGTGCCGGCTGGCTCAAGACCTGGAACGAGAAGGTGGGGCAGTAAGCGGCCCCAGAACTTAAGACCCCGCCCCAAACCCCTCCCCACAAGGGGAGGGGCTTAACCTGCAGCACCGCCGACGCCTGATTTGGGCAGGCGAGTGCCACGAGTCTTCTCCCCTTGTGGGGGAGATGGCCGGCAGGCCAGAGAGGGCCTTTTACAACACCCTCCGCTCGACGCGGGGTCGCAGGAGAAGACCACCAATGTTCCAGAACAGGGCTGAAGCGCTGGCGCTTGCGCTGCCGGCCGCGATTTTCGCGGCGGCGGTGTTTCTCGTGCCTGTCGTGATCCTGCTGTCGGACGGATTTCGCGCGCCGGCTGGCGGCTGGACGATTTCCGCCTATACGGATTTCTTCTCCAATCCGTTGAACCAGGCCGTTTTCCTGCGCACGCTCAGGCTCGGGGCGCTGGTTACCGTCGCTTCCGCAGTGATCGGTTATGCGGCGGCGTTTGCGATCGTCAGCCTGGAACCCGGCGCCAAGGGCAAGGTCACCGGCCTCGTCGTGCTGCCGCTGATGATCTCGCCGGTCGCCCGCACCTATGCCTGGATCGTCATTCTCGGCCGCACCGGCATCGTCAACCAGGCCTTTCAGGCGTTCGGCATTTCCGACGCGCCGCTACGCATCCTGTTTTCCGAAACGGCGATCTTCATCGGCCTGCTACAGCTCTTCCTGCCGCTGATGATCATCTCGCTGATCTCGGCGCTCGAAAACATGCCGAAGGACGCCATTCCGGCGGCGCGCGTGCTCGGCGCCAACTGGTTCCAGGTGTTCTGGAAGGTCGTGCTGCCGCTCACCAAGGAAGGGCTCGTCGTCGGCGGCACGCTGGTCTTCACCGGCTCGCTGACCGCCTATATCACCCCCGCCATCCTCGGCGGTTCCAAGGTGCTGATGCTCGAAACGCTGCTCTACCAGCAGGTTTCGGTCTCCAACAATTTCGTCGCGGCAAGCGTCATCGCCTTCATCCTGATCGTCATGAGCTTTGCCGCCAATATTCTCCTCAAGCGCGTCGCAACGGCGCGCAACAAGCAGAGGAGCCAGGCATGACCCTTCGCAGCCTGTTCATTCCGATCACGCTCTTTCTGGTGATCGCGTTCCTGATCGGGCCGTTCCTGATCATTGTCGCCGCCTCTTTCTCGGCCGGCGAGACGCTCGCCTTCCCGCCGCAGGGCTTTTCGCTGCGCTGGATCGCCAAGGTGTTTACGGTCGAGAGTTTCCGCGCCTCGTTCGGCATGTCGCTGTTCTTGGCGATCGGCGGCACGGCGGCGGCGCTGGTGCTGGGTATCCCGGCCTCCTACGCCCTGTCGCGCTACAAGCTGCCGGGAGCGGAAATCGTCCGCACCGTGGTTTCGGCGCCGATCATCGTGCCGGGCATCATCGTCGGCCTGGCGCTGTTGCGCTATATCGTCGTGCCCTTCCAGGTCGGCATCACGCTGGCGCTGTTCCTCGCCCATACGGCGCTGGTCCTGCCCTATGCGGTGCGGGTCGTTTCCGCCAGCCTCGACAACCTGCGCTCCGATATCGAGGAAGCGGCGGTTCTTCTCGGTTCCTCGCGGCTCGGCGCCTTCTTCCGGGTGGTGATGCCGAACATCCGCGGCGGCATCATGTCGGCCTTCATCCTCGGCTTCGTCACCAGCTTCAACCAGGTGCCGGTCTCGCTGTTCCTCTCGGGTCCCGGCGTGCGCACCCTGCCGGTCGATATGATCGCCTATATGGAAATCGTCTTCGATCCCTCCGTCGCAGCGCTCTCCTCGCTGCTCGCCTTCCTCTCCATCGGCATCGTTTTCATTGCCGAACGTTTCCTGGGGTTCTCCCGCTATGTCTGACGCGTCCTATCTCTCGCTCGAAAAGCTGACGCTCGCCTATGGCGATTCCGTTGCTGTCGGGAATCTTGATCTCAACATCCGCAAGGGCGAGCTGATCGCGCTGCTCGGCCCTTCCGGCTGCGGCAAGACGACGACGATGCGCGCCATTGCCGGCCTGCTGCCGGTCAAGAGCGGTCATGTCCGTCTCGACGGCGCCGACATCACCCGCGTGCCGGCCAACAAGCGCGCCGTCGGCCTGATGTTCCAGTCCTATGCGTTGTTCCCGCATCTCTCGGTCTATGAAAACGTCGCCTTCGGGCTGAAGCTCAAGGGTATGCGTGGGCCAGAACTCGATACCAAGGTCCAGTCCGGCCTGAAGTCCGTCGGCCTCTCGACCTTCGCCAACCGTAAGCCGGCCGAGCTTTCCGGCGGCCAGCAGCAGCGCGTGGCGCTCGCCCGTTCGATGGTGATGGAGCCGAAGGTACTGCTGCTCGACGAGCCCCTGTCCAACCTCGACGCCCGTTTGCGTCTGGAAATGCGCACCGAGTTGCAGCGCGTCCAGAAGGAGACCGGCGTGACGATGATCTTCGTCACCCACGACCAAGCCGAAGCTTTGGCGCTTGCCGACCGCATTGTGGTCATGAAGAGCGGTAAGATAGAGCAGATCGGTTCGCCGGAAGACATCTACAATCGCCCGACATCGTCCTTCGTTGCGGACTTTGTCGGGTTCGAAAACATTTTCCCGCTCGAAAATGGAAAGATGAAGACCAGTGCAGGTCTCATCGATCTCTCGGGCAAGCCCCTTCAGCGGCGGGTCTTGCCTGGCGGCCGCGTATGGTGTCCCTGGGGACAGGTCCTTTCCAGGGCACCGTGCGCGGTACATCCTTCGCCGGCGATAGCAGGGAATACCTGCTCGACACATCCTTCGGCCCTATCAAGGCCGAGGTGGAGGCGAGCCAGCCGGCGCATGCGCTTGGCGCCGGCCTTTCTTTCGACCTGCCGGCTGAAAAGGCCGCACCGCTGTTGCGGTTCGCGTAAGGAGCGGCTGACATGGGTATCTGGATCGACACCGACATGGGGTTTGACGACATCGCCGCGATCATGGTCGCGGCGCATGCAGGGCTGGGCATCGACGGCGTTTCGCTGGTCTTCGGCAATGCGCCGCTCGAACATGTCCGCCACAACGCAGCGGGCGCGGCTTCAGCCTTCGTCTGGCCATTTCCGGTGCATGCCGGCCGCGCCGCGCCGGTGCTGGCCAAGCTGGAAACGGCAACCAGCATTCTCGGCAAGTCCGGCATCCCGACCGCCGGCCAAGCCTTGCCGGAAGCCCCGGACACGTTCCACACCGACGCATTCGAAGCGCTCTGTGCGTGGCTGGAAAAGGGCAAAGGTGATGGTGAAGAAGGGGCGAGCGCCGCATCATGGCGCTCGGTCCGCTGACCAATATCGCGGCGGTGGCGCTGGCCCGGCCGGATCTCGCGGCCAGGATCACCGATCTCACCTGGATGGGCGGCGGTGTCACCAACGGCAACCATACGGCATCCGCCGAGTTCAATGCCTTTGCCGATCCGGAAGCGCTGGCGATCGTGCTTGCCCACAAGATCCCGTTCCGGATGGTCGATCTCGATCTCTGTCGCAAGGTGCTCTGCGCGCCGGAAGATGTCGCACCGATCCGGGCCGCCGGCGGGCGCAATGCGGAACTGGTCGCCGATCTGCTTGCCGGGTTCGTGGCGATCGCCACCAGCCGCGGCCGCCCGGCCATGGCGCTTTACGACGCGGTCGCCGCCGTCGCCTTCGTCTTTCCGGAACACGTTACATGGCGCGAAGCGCGTATCGATGTGGAACTGTCGGGCGCGCTGACGCGCGGCCGCACCGTCGTCGAGACGCGCCCCGGTCGCGGCGAGTTCAACGGCGCCTATGGCGTCGAGATTGACGTAGAGAAGGCCAAGGCGATTATTCTCGAGACATTGCATGCGGAGGCGAGCTGGTGAAGAACATCATCTCAAGCGTACAGGAATTCACCGAACCGGGCTTGCGTGACCGTGCCGTCACTGCTGCGCGCGGCGACGCGCCGTTCGACATCCTGATATCGGGCGGCACGCTGGTCGATATGGTGACGGGCGAGCTGCGCCCCGCCGATATCGGCCTCGTCGGACCGGTGATTGCGAGCGTCCACGAGACCGGTTCCCGCTCGGATGCGGCCGAGATCATCGACGCGACGGGCGCATTCATCTCGCCCGGCCTCATCGACACGCATATGCATATCGAAAGCTCGATGGTGACGCCGGCGACCTATGCCGGCGCCGTGCTGCCGCGCGGAGTGACGACCATCGTCTGGGATCCCCATGAATTCGGCAATGTGCACGGGACCGAAGGTGTCGCCTGGGCTTTGGAGGCGGTAAAGCCTCTGCCGTTGCGCGCCGTCGTTCTGGCGCCGTCCTGCGTGCCGTCCGCGCCCGGTCTCGAAATGGCCGGGGCCGATTTCGACGCGGCGACGATCGAGGAAATGCTGTTCTGGCCGAAGATCGGCGGGCTTGCCGAAGTCATGAACATGCGCGGCGTCATCGACCGCGATCCGCGCATGAGCGCCATCGTGCAGGCGGCTTTGGTGTCCGAAAAGCTGGTCTGCGGCCATGCCCGCAGTCTCGTCGGGCCTGACCTTGCCGCCTTCATGGCGTCCGGCATCACCTCCGACCACGAACTCGTCTCCGGTGCCGACCTGATGGCCAAGCTGCGGGCGGGCCTGACCATCGAGATGCGGGGTTCTCACGATCACCTGCTCCCGGAATTCGTCGAGGCGCTCAATGTGCTCGGCCGCCTGCCGCAGACGGTGACGCTCTGCACCGACGACGTGTTTCCGGACGATCTCGTCCAGGGCGGCGGCCTCGACGACGTGGTGCGCCGGCTGGTGCGCTACGGGATGAAACCGGAATGGGCATTGCAGGCGGCGACGCTGAACGCGTCGGTGCGCATCGGCCGTCCCGACCTCGGCCTGATCGCCGCCGGCCGCCGGGCCGATATCGTGCTGTTCGAGGACCTCACGCATTTCCGCGCCCGCCATGTCTTTGCGAGCGGTACGCTGATTGCGCGTGACGGAGTGATGACGGTCGAACTCCATCCGACCGATCCCTCTCTTCTCCAGGCTTCGGTCAAGCTCGAGCCGTTTCAGGCGGACGATTTCAAGCTGGCCGCAAAGGGCCGCAAGGTCAGGCTTGCGACGATCGATCGTCCGCGCTTCACGAACTGGGGGCAGACGGATGCGGATGTCGTCGATGGTTACGTGGTACCCCCGGAGGGCACGACGTTGATCGCCGTGACCCACCGCCACGGCCGAGCCGACAGCCGCACCCGTCTTGGGTTTTTAACCGGGTGGGGCAAGTGGAAGGGTGCATTCGCCACGACGCTTGCCCATGACAGCCACAACCTCACCGTCTTCGGTTCCGACCCGGCCGACATGGCTGCGGCCGCCAATGCGGTGATCGAAGCCGGCGGCGGCATGGCGGTGGCAACCGGCGGCAAGGTCGAAGTGCTGTTGCCGCTGCCGCTTTCCGGCCTTGTCTCCGAAGCGCCGATGGCGGAGGTTGCCGAAGGTTTCCGAAATATCCGCGCCGTCATGGACCGGCTCGTCGGCTGGCAGCCGCCGTATCTGGTGTTCAAGGCCTGTTTCGGCGCGACGCTTGCCTGCAATCCCGGCCCGCATCAGACCGATCGCGGCATTGCCGATGTCGCCACCGGCACGCTATTGGAATCGCCGATCCTCGAAATTCTCGAATAGGAAAAGCGCATGCAGCCGCATGATTTCTGGCAGGACGTCCATCCGGCGGGTTCGTTCGACAGGGCAGGGCCGTTTTCCGGCTTCTTCCCCGCGACACTGAACGACGGCAGCCAGATCAGGCTGCCGATCCGGCCGCTTGCCGACGGAGAGCATGCGCTTGCCTCCTGATCATCAACCAGGCGAGTTTCGACGTGCAAGATGCGCTTGCCGCCGATCTGGCGCCGAAGATCGCCGCTTTTCGCCCGGAAGCGATCGTCGGACTACCGACGCTCGGCCTGACGCTCGCCGCCGCCGTTGCTCGCGCGCTCGGTTACGCGCGTTACGTGCCGCTCGGGACCTCGCGAAAATTCTGGTACGACGAGAGCCTCTCGGTGCCGCTTTCCTCGATCACCACGCCGGAGCAGCAGAAACGTCTCTATGTCGATCCGCGCATGCTGCCGCTCATCCAGGGCAAGCGCGTCGCGCTGATCGACGACGTGATTTCCAGCGGCACCTCGATCGTTTCCGGCCTGACGCTGATGACTTCGCTCGGCATCGAGCCGGTCGTCATCGGCGCCGCCATGCTGCAATCGGAGCGCTGGCACGACAAGCTCGATGCCTTCGGGCCGGAGTGGCGGCCGCGTGTGACGAGCGTTTTCAGAACCCCGATGCTGAAAAAAGCAGGTGAGGGCAGCTGGACGGCCTGACGCGTTTTCCGGCTTGCGAAAGAGGAGGGTCTGGCTAGGATCGGCGCATTGCTCACCTTGGAACTTTCACAAGAAAATCGGGAATAGACTTCATGGAACTGGTGTTCGACGGCCACAACGACGTGCTCCTGCGGCTCTGGCGGAACATGAAGGCGGGTGGCGATCCGATCGCCGAATTTGCAAACGGCACGCCGAACGGCCATATCGATGGGCCGCGTGCCAAGGCCGGCGGCCTCGCCGGCGGTCTCTGCGCCATCTATATCCCGTCGGGCGAGCCTGGTCCTGAAAGAGCCGGATCACAACGGCCATTACGTCACGCCGCTGTCTGCTCCCCTCGACCACCTTCCGTCCCTGACGATCGCTCTCGAAAAAGCCTCGATTGCGCTGCGCCTCGACCGCGCCGGCGCCTGGAGGCTCTGCCGCTCGACCGCAGACATCCGCAAGGCGATGGACGAGGGCATCTTCGCTGCTGTCATGCACATGGAAGGCTGCGAGGCGATCGATGCGGATCTCGACAATCTCGAAGTCTTCTACGCCGCCGGCCTGCGTTCGCTGGGGCCAGTCTGGAGCCGCCACAACATCTTCGGCCATGGCGTGCCCTTCGCCTTTCCGATGTCGCCCGACACCGGTCCCGGCTTGACCGACCACGGCTTCGAACTGGTCAAGGCCTGCAACAGGCTCGGCATCCTGATCGATCTCGCCCACATCACCGAAAAGGGTTTCTGGGATGTTGCCAGGACTTCCGACCAGCCGCTGATCGCCAGCCACTCCAATGCGCATGCGCTGACGCCCGTCGCCCGCAACCTCACCGATCGTCAGCTCGATGCGATCAAGGAGAGCGGCGGTCTGGTCGGCCTCAACTACGCGGTGACCATGCTGCGCCCCGACGGCCGCGACAATGTCGCAACGCCGCTTTCGGACATGGTGCGCCATATCAACCATCTCGTGAAGCGCATGGGCATCGACCACGTCGCGCTCGGATCCGACTTCGACGGGGCATCGATTCCGCAAGAAATACATGATGCTGCGGGCAATCAAAATCTGGTTGCGGCGCTCAAGGGAGCGGGCTACGCTGATGCAGAGCTGAAAAAGCTGTGCCGGGAGAACTGGCTGAGAGTTTTGGGAAAGGCCTGGCACGAATAGGCTTCTTTCCAAAGGTCCAACAAACAAAAACAGGGGAATATAGAACCATGATCCATTCGCTCAACAAGAGCCTTCGAGTGCTATCCACCAGCGCGGCACTCGGGCTGCTGCTATCGGCGGCACCACAGGCCTTTGCCGCGACGCCGGCCGATACGCTCGTGGAAGGCTTTGCGATCGACGACATCATCACGATCGATCCGGGCGAAGCGTTCGAGTTGTCCACCGCCGAAATTACGGCCAATTGTTACAGCAAGCTCGTCATGCTGGACCCGGCCGATACATCCAAGGTGATCGGCGACCTGGCTGCCAGCTGGACCACGTCCGCCGATGGCCTCACCTACACTTTCAAGCTGAAATCCGGTTTGAAATTCGCATCCGGCAACCCGATCACTGCTGCCGATGTTGCATATTCGTTCGAGCGCGCGGTCAAGCTCGACAAGTCGCCGGCCTTCCTGCTCACCCAGTTCGGCCTGACGGGCGACAATGTCGCCGATAAGGCCAAGGCCACCGACGACACGACCTTCGTGTTCACCGTGGACAAGCCCTATGCTCCGAGCTTCGTGCTGAACGTGCTGACCGCGACGGTCGCTTCCGTCGTCGATAAGAAGGTCGTGATGGAACACGCCAAGAAGGTAACGCCGAATGCCGACTACAAATACGACACGGATTTCGGCAATGAATGGATGAAGACCGGTTATGCCGGCTCCGGCCCGTACAAAACGATGGCCTGGCGCGCAAACGAAGCCGTCATCATGGAGGCCAACCCCAATTACTACGGCGAAAAGCCGAAGCTGAAGCGGGTTATCTACCGCCACATGAAGGAAAGCTCGGGCCAGCGCCTGGCGCTTGAAAACGGCGATATCGACGTTGCCCGCAACCTGGAGCCGGGCGATCTCGATGCGGTTCAGAAGAAGAACGGCATCCAGCTCACGTCGGCACCCAAGGGTACTGTCTATTACTTCAGCCTCAACCAGAAGAACAAGAACCTGGCCAAGCCGGAAGTGACCGAAGCCTTCAAGTATCTCGTAGATTACGACGCGATCGGTGCGACGCTGATCAAGGGCATCGGCGAGGTTCACCAGACTTTCCTTCCCAAGGGGCAGCTCGGCGCGCTGAATGACAATCCTTACAAGCTCGACGTGGCCAAGGCCAAGGAGTTGCTGGCAAAGGCAGGCCTCAAGGACGGCTTCACGGTGACCATGGACGTGCGGAATAATCAGCCGGTAACCGGCATTGCCGAAAGCGTGCAGCAGACACTGGCGCAAGCCGGCATCAAGCTCGAGATCATCCCTGGCGACGGCAAGCAGACGCTGACCAAGTTCCGCGCCCGCACGCACGATATCTATATTGGCCAGTGGGGCTCGGATTATTTCGATCCGAACTCGAATGCCGAGACCTTCACGATCAACCCGGATAATTCGGACGCTGGCAAGACCAAGACGCTCGCCTGGCGCAACGCCTGGGACGTTCCGAAGGATCTTTCGGACGCGGCCAAGGGTGCGCTGCTCGAAAAGGATGCCGGAAAGCGCGCTGCCGTCTACCAGGACCTGCAGCGGAAGGTTCTGGCGCAGAGCCCGTTCGTCGTGATCTTCCAGCAGACGGAAGTGGCCGGCTATTCGCCTAAGCTCAAGAACTTCAAGCTTGGCCCGAGCTTCGATACGAACTTCGTCTATACGGTGTCGAAGGAATAGCCTGAAAGGCCGCTTCCTTGACCTTGATCGATACGACAGCAGCGACACGGCGCAGACGGCGCCGTGCATCATCTTCCGCAATGGCAGTGCTGCGGTTCATCGCGACCGCGGCCACCACATTTCTCGGCCTCCTGGCCGTCACCTTCTTTATCGGGCGCGTCGTGCCGATTGATCCGGTGCTCGCTATCGTGGGCGACCGGGCGCCGGCGCATCTCGTCGAGAGGGTACGCGAAGAGCTAGGCCTCAACCTCCCGCTCTACCAGCAGTTCTGGATCTATCTCAAACAGGCCGTGACAGGTGATTTCGGCACTTCCGTGCTGACGACCAATCCGGTCATGGCCGATATAGCGCGGGTGTTTCCGGCAACGATCGAGCTTGCCACGATTGGCACGCTCATCGGAGCGCTCATCGGCGTGCCGCTCGGGGTGCTGGCGGCGGTCAAGCGGGGAAGCATCGCCGACCAGATCGTTCGCGTGATCGGCCTGATCGGTTATTCCGTGCCGATCTTCTGGCTGGGCCTGCTGTCGCTGGTGCTCTTTTACGCGCGCCTCAACTGGGTTGCCTATCCGGGCCGCATCGACATCGTCTACGAATACACGTTCACGCCGATTACCGGCTTCTACCTGCTGGACGCCATCTGGCTGGGCCAATGGGACGTGGCCTGGGACCTGTTCCGGCACATCATCCTGCCGGGGTCGCTGCTCGGTTATTTCTCACTCGCCTATATCAGCCGCATGACCCGCTCCTTCATGCTGAACGAACTGGCGCAGGAATATGTGGTAGCGGGACGGGCCAAAGGCCTATCGGAGACGCGGATCATCTGGTTCCACGCATTGCGCAATGCGGCGGTGCCGCTGGTGACGGTCATCGCGCTGTCCTATGCGGGTCTGCTCGAGGGCTCGGTGCTGACCGAAACCATCTTCTCCTGGCCGGGGCTCGGCCTCTACATCACCAATTCGCTGCAGAATGCCGATATGAATGCGGTGCTTGGTGGTACGATCGCCATCGGCGTCGTTTTCGTCAGCATCAATCTCTTCACCGATCTTCTGTATCGGACGCTTGACCCCAGGACGCGAAATCGATGAGCCGGCCCTCAATAACCTTGGGCGAGACCCCAAAGCCCTATAGCCGCGAGTGGCTGCTGTCCGACCGGCCCGCTTCGCGCCGTCAGGCTCAACTTGGTCGCGCCTACGTGATCTGGCGCCGGTTCGCAGAGAACCGACTTGCCCTGCTGGGCCTCGTCATCCTCATCCTGCTGCTCTTCGTCGCGGCCTTCGCCGATGTGCTTGCACCTCATAACCCGGTGCAGGGAGACTTGCGTAACGCACGCCTGTTGCCCCCGGGACGGCGGGTTATCTGCTTGGCACCGACGACCAGGGCCGCGATATTCTCTCGCGCCTGATCTATGGCTCGCGGCTGACGCTGCTCGTCGTGGTGCTGGTGGCGATCATCGCCGCGCCGATCGGTCTGATCGTCGGGACGGTCTCCGGTTATGCAGGCGGCTGGATCGATGCGGTGCTGATGCGGATCACCGACATTTTCCTCGCTTTCCCGAAGCTCGTGCTGGCGTTGGCGCTGGTGGCGGCGCTTGGCCCCGGCATCGAGAACGCCATTCTCGCGATTGCCGTCACCTCGTGGCCGCCTTATGCGCGCATCGCCCGTGCCGAAACGATGACCTTTCGCAATTCGGAATTCATCGCGGCGGTGAAGCTGATGGGCGCTTCGCCCTTCCGCATCGTGCTGCGCCACGTCATGCCGCTCTGCGTCTCGTCGCTGATCGTGCGCGTCACGCTCGACATGGCCGGTATTATCCTTACCGCCGCGGGCCTTGGCTTCCTTGGCCTCGGCGCCCAGCCGCCGCTTCCCGAATGGGGGCGATGATCGCATCGGGCCGCCGCTTCATCCTCGACCAGTGGTGGGTTGCCGCGATGCCCGGCGTCGCGATCCTGATCGTCAGCCTCGGTTTCAACCTGCTCGGCGATGGGTTGCGCGATGCGCTCGATCCCAAGGAGGCGGGGCAATGACGCTGTCAGGAAAACCGCTTCTGACCGTCGAGGACCTGCGCGTCACCTTTCCGACCCGGACCGGCGAGGTGCAGGCTGTGCGCGGGGTCTCCTTGCGCTCGGCCGCGAACGGCTCGGCATCGTCGGCGAATCCGGTTCCGGCAAGTCGCAGACCGGCCGCGCGATCATGGGCCTCACGCCCGGCCATGCGAAGATCAGTGCGCGAAAACTCGCTTTCGGCGACCGGGACCTGCTCACCATGCCGGCCCGCGAGCGGCGGCACCTGCGCGGCAAGCAGGTGGCGATGATCCTGCAGGATCCGAAATATTCGCTGAACCCGGTGATGACCATCGGCCGGCAGATCGTCGAGACGCTGAAGACGCATGAACCGATCTCGACCTCGGCGGCCAAGGCCCGGGCGCTGGCCATGCTGGAGGCCGTGCAGATCAACGATCCGGAACGCGTCTTCTCGCTTTATCCGCACGAGGTTTCCGGCGGCATGGGTCAGCGGGCGATGATCGCCATGATGCTGGTCTGCGGGCCGGAACTGCTGATTGCCGACGAGCCGACCTCGGCGCTCGACGTCACCGTACAGCTCGAAGTGCTGGATATTCTCGACAAGCTGGTGGCCGACCGCGGCATGGGGCTGATCTTCATCTCCCATGATCTGCGGCTCGTCTCCTCCTTCTGCGACCGCGTCATCGTCATGTATGCCGGCCGCATCGTCGAGGAACTGCCGGCCGCCAATCTCGCCGATGCGCAGCATCCCTATACGCGCGGGCTGCTCAACTGCCTGCCGACCATCGGTTCCGACCGGCACCCGCTGCCCGTTCTCGACCGCAAGCCGGAGTGGACGTCATGACATCGGCCCTTTCGATCCGCGACATGGTCGTCGCTTATGATGATTTCACTGCGCTCGACCATGTCAGCTTCGATATCGGCGCCGGGGAATCCTTCGGTATCGTCGGCGAGTCCGGTTCCGGCAAGTCGGCGCTCCTGCGCGCCGTTTCCGGGCTTACCTCCTTCGACCAAGGCACTCTCAGCGTCAACGGCCGTCCCTATTCCGGCCGCAGGCGCGGCAAGGAATTCTATCGCACCGTCCAGATGGTGTTTCAGGATCCCTACGGCTCGCTGCACCCGCGCCAGACGGTCGATCGGCTGCTTCTGGAACCGCTCGTCATCCACGGTTTCACCGATATCGAGACCCGCATCAACCGTGCGCTGGACGAGGTGGGCCTCGGATCGGGCTTCCGTTTCCGGTATTCGCACCAGCTTTCCGGCGGCCAGCGGCAGCGTATCGCGATCGCGCGGGCGCTGATCCTCGAGCCGAAAATCCTGCTTCTCGACGAGCCGACCTCCGCGCTCGATGCCTCGATCCAGGCGGAAATTCTCAATCTGCTCGAACAGGCGCGGCGCGACCGCAACCTCACTTTCGTGATGGTCAGCCACGATCTCGGCGTTATCAGCCACATGTGCGAACGGCTGGCGGTGATGAAAAATGGCAAGGTGGTGGAGACGGTGCCGCGGAAAGCGCTGGAAAACCGCGAGTTTTCAGCCGAGTATACCCGCCAACTGCTCGTCGCCAGCGAAGGTTTTCGCCGCGGCTGACGAGCGTCTTGATTTTATCAATGTCACTATCCCGAAACCGGTCCCCGCTTTCGGGCGACATGTTTTCGCCGGCAGGACCGCATGCAGCTTCGGGCGCTTATGTATTTCGACGAACTGGTCCGCACCAATTCCATGCGGGCGGCGGCCGAAAACCTCAACGTGGCGGCGACCGCCGTGTCGCGGCAGATCGAGAATCTCGAGCACTATTTCGGAACGCCGCTCGTCGAGCGCAGCAACCGCGGCATCAAGCTGACGGCGGCCGGCGAGCTTCTGGCGGCGAGGGCGGGGCGGACGCTGCGCGAGCTCGAACATGTCCACCAGTTGATCGATGACCTGCAGGGCCTGCAGCGCGGCAAGGTGGTGATCTATGCCAACGGCGCGACCGTCGCCAACCTGATCGCGCCGGTGCTCGCGGAATTCAGCCTTCGTTATCCGAAGCTCCGGTTCGAGGTGGCGATTACCAGCGCGCGCGAGGCGGTCGAGGCGCTGGCCGCTGCCGAGGCCGATCTGGTGGTGACGCTGTTTGCGCCAAAAATCTCCGGCGTGAAGGTGCGGCTGCGTTCCGAGATAACCTATGACGTCATCATGGCCGCCGACCATCCGTCCGCCGGTGCAAGGGAACTCACCCTGCGCGACCTCGTCCAGATGCCGCTTGCGTTGCCCGACAAAAATTTCGGCGCCCGGCAGGCCTTCGAGGAACTGTTCGCCAAGGACGGGCTGGAGCTCGATCCGGTCTTCGTCACCGGCTCGCTGGAAATGCTGAAGGAGCCTGGTTTTGCGCCGCGCGGCGGTCACGCTCCTGCCGGCGCTTGCCGTGCAGCGGGAAATCGACGCCGGCCAGTTGGCCGCAGTGCCGCTCACCGCCGGCAAGGCGGTGCGTACGCCGATCGATCTCTGCGTCGCGCCCGACCGGCAGCTTTCCTTCGCCGCCGGCAAGCTCGTCGATTTCATCGAGCGCTTCATGCGCGGCGCCGACGCCCGCAAATCGGGGCCCAGGAAGGCCTCTGCCTAAATGAGATCAGTGTAGCGTTTTCGGCTACACAGAGCACACAAAATTCTGCATTGTGTGTGCACCTGCGAAATGACACACTTTCGGCAATCGACGATCCCGCAGGTGCCGATCAGGCGGGTCTCGTTCCAAAAAGGGGATAACGGATGGACGGGATGACGCTTTCGGGCTCTACTACCATATTAAAGAGCGCAGCTTTTGGGCTTGCGATGAGCACGGGCCTGTTTTTGGGCCAAACGGGGGCCGAGGCGGCTGCGAAAACCGCAATCACCGTCGGCATGACCGTCGAACCGGCCGGGCTTGATCCGACAGTTGCCGCACCGGTCGCTATCGGCCAGGTGACCTGGCAGAACATTTTCGAAGGTCTGACGACGATCGACAAAGACGGCAAGATCAAGCCGCAGCTCGCCGAAAGCTGGCAGATTTCGCCCGACGGCCTGACCTACACGTTCAAGCTCCGCCAGGGCGTCAAGTTCCACAACGGGGTGTCCTTCGACAGTTCGGTTGCCAAGTTTTCTATCGAGCGCGCCCGCGGCGCGGATTCCGTCAATCCGCAGAAGCGTTATTTCGCTTCGATCGACACGGTCGAAACGCCCGATGCCGCGACGCTGGTGCTGAAGCTCAAGCAGCCGGCCGGCAGCCTGCTCTACTGGCTCGGCTGGCCGTCCTCCAGCGTGGTCGAGCCGAAGTCGGCCGCCGACAACAAGACCACTCCGATCGGCACCGGTCCGTTCAAATTCGTCAGCTGGTCGAAAGGCTCCAAGGTCGATCTCGCCAGGAATGCGGACTACTGGAACAAGGGTATAGCGCTGAAGCTCGACACGGCGGCTTTCCGTTTCATCAGTGACCCGCAGGCCCAGGCCGCGGCGCTGAAGGCGGGTGATGTGGACGCCTTCCCGGAATTCGGCGCGCCGGAACTGATCAAGTCCTTCGAGGGCGACAAGCGGCTGACGACGGTCATCGGCAATACCGAGCTCAAGGTCGTCGCCGGCATGAACAACACCCGCAAGCCATTCAGCGACAAGCGCGTTCGCCAGGCGCTGATGATGGCCGTCGATCGCGCCACCGTCGTCGATGGCGCCTGGTCCGGTTTCGGCAAGCCGATCGGCAGCCACTACACGCCGAACGACCGCGGCTACAAGGATCTGACCGGCGTCTATCCGTATGACGCCGCCAAGGCGAAGGCGCTGCTGGCCGAGGCGGGCTTCCCGAACGGCTTCACCTTCACCATCAAGGCGCCGCAAATGGCCTATGCCCAGCGGACCTCGCAGGTGCTGCAGGCGATGTTTGCGGAAATCGGCGTGACGATGAACATCGAAACCACCGAGTTTCCGGCAAAGTGGGTGGCCGACGTGCTGAAGGCCGCCGACTACGACATGACCATCGTCGCCCATGCGGAACCGATGGACATCGACATCTATTCCCGCGATCCCTACTACTTCAACTACAAGAACCCAGCCTTCAACGAGGTGCTAAAAAAGGTCGAGATGACCTCCAATGCCGCCGAGCAGGAAAAGCTCTATCTCGAAGCACAGACCATCCTCGCCAATGACGTGCCGGCGCTCTTCCTGTTCGTGATGCCGAAGCTCGGCGTGTGGGACGGCAAGGTGAAGGGGCTGTGGGAAAACGAACCGATCCCGTCCAACGTGCTGACGGACGTGCATTGGGAAGAGTGAAGTTCAAGTTATGAATTGGAGTGGGGTGCGCGCAGCATACCGATCTCCCCTCGAGGGGAGATGCCCGGCAGGGCAGAGGGGGTGACCTCTCGACATATTCATCGGCCGAATGTCTTGCCGGACCGTTGCCACTCCCCTCTGTCACGTTCGGTGACATCTCCCCTCAAGGGGAGATCAGCGGGAGCGTGCTGTCCATGATCTCCATCCTCATCCGCCGAACCTTGAGCCTCGCCATCACGCTGCTCATCGTCTCGCTGCTGATCTTCACCGTCATGGACCTGCTTCCCGGTGATCCGGCGGCAATCATGCTCGGCACCTC
Organism: Neorhizobium sp. EC2-8; assembly: GCA_045291535.1. Taxonomy (GTDB): domain Bacteria; phylum Pseudomonadota; class Alphaproteobacteria; order Rhizobiales; family Rhizobiaceae; genus Neorhizobium. The sequence continues at coordinate 4,203,752 of CP147996.1, forward strand.
GGCGAGCCCGGAGACGCTGGCGGCGCTCCAGAAGCAGCTCGGTCTCGACCAGCCGCTTCCCGTGCGTTACCTCGCCTGGCTCTTGGGTGTCTTCCGGGGCGATCTCGGGCAGTCCTATACCTATGGCGTGCCGGTCGCGGGGCTGATCGCGGAGCGGCTTGCCGTCACTTTGCCGCTGGCGCTGATAGCGGTGTTTCTCTCCGTGACGATCGCCATCCCGCTCGGCGTCCAGGCGGCGCGGAAGCACAACGGGCTGTTCGATTTCGTAGCCGGCCTGTTCTCCTATATCAGTATCGCGGTGCCGGCCTTCTGGGTCGGGCTGCTGCTGATCATCCTGTTCTCGACCATGCTCGGCTGGATGCCGGCCGGTGGATTTCCGGGCTGGGATGCCGGCTTGTTCCCTGGCCTCAAGGCGCTCCTGCTGCCCGCCGTGGCGCTCGCCTTGCCGCAGGCCGGCGTGCTGACGCGCGTGGCCCGCGCCGCCGTGCTGGAGGTGATGAATGAGGATTTTGTCCGCACCGCCCGTGCCAAGGGCCTCAGCGAAGGCGTCGCCCTCTGGCGGCACGCGGTGCCGAATGCGCTCGTGCCGGTGTTCACCATGCTCGGCCTGCAATTCACCTTCCTGATCGCCGGCGCGGTGCTGGTCGAAAACGTCTTCAATCTGCCGGGTCTCGGCCGGCTTGCCTATCAGGCGCTCTCCCAGCGCGACATCATCGTCATGCAGGATGTCGTGCTGTTCTTCTCCGCCCTGGTCATCCTGATGAACTTTGTGGTCGATCTTGCCTATCTGGTGGTCGATCCACGCCTGAGGGCAGGCGCCCAATGACGAAAGCTCTCCGCCGTCCCGTCTTCCTCATCGGGCTCGTCATCACGCTCGCTTTGTTTGCGGTGGCGCTGCTGTCCCTCGTCTGGACGCCGTTTCCGCCGACGAAGATGAACATCGTCCAGAAACTCAAGGCCCCGCTCGATTTCGGTCTTCTCGGCACCGACCAGTTCGGACGCGACGTCGCCTCGATGCTGATGGTGGGGGCCTGGAATTCGCTATCGACCTCCGTCCTTGCCGTGCTGCTGGGCGCGAGCATCGGCACGGCGACCGGCGTGATCGTCGCCATGCGAAGGGGTGGCTGGAGCTCATGGTCATGCGTGGCTGCGACATCATCTTCGCGGTGCCCCCGATCCTGTCGGCGATGATGCTCGGCGCCTTTATCGGCTCGGGCCGGTTCACGGCGATCATCGCCATCGGTACCTTCATGGTGCCGGTTTTCGCGCGGCTCAGCCTGAGTGCGGCTCTGCAGATCTGGACGCGGGACTATGTCACCGCCGCCGTCAGCATGGGCCGGCCGAAAGCCAAGATCACCCTCGTGCATGTGTTGCCGAACATTTCCAACCAGATCATCGTGCAGGTGACGATCCAGCTGGGCCTGGCGATCCTCACCGAGGCGGGCCTTTCTTTCCTCGGTCTCGGCATGCCGCCACCGACGCCCACCTGGGGGCGGATGTTGGCGGACGCCCAGACCTTCCTCGGCCAGGCGCCGTGGCTGGCGCTGATGCCGGGACTGGCGATTGCGCTCGCCGTGCTTGGCCTCAACATGCTCGGAGACGGCCTGCGCGACCTTCTCGATCCCCGCGACAATTCCTGATTTCGAAACGAAGATATTGCCATGAGTGACCTCTTGAAATTGACGATCCGCCAATTGCTCGCCCTTTATTCAGCCGGGAAGCTGTCACCCTCGGAATATTGGCTGGCGGTCGAGGATCGCGTCGCCGCCTTCGAGCCGCATGTGCAGGCGCTCTACCTCTACGACCCGGAGAACGCGCGGGCGCAGGCCGCCGCTTCGACCGAACGCTGGATGAGGGGCGAGACGCTCGGCGTGCTGGACGGCATCCCGGTGACGCTGAAGGAGCTGATTGCCACCAAGGGCCAGCCGGTGCCGCTCGGCACGGCGGCGGTCGAGCCTGGTGCCTGCCGCCGAGGATGCCCCCATCGCTGCCCGGTTACGGGAGGACGGCGCGGTAATCTTCGCCAAGACCACTTGCCCGGATTACGGCATGCTCTCGTCCGGTTTGTCGAGCTTCCATCATCTGAGCCGCAATCCGTGGGACCTGACCCAGAACCCCGGCGGCTCAAGCGCCGGCGCGGCGGCTGCAGGTGCGGCCGGTTTCGGCCCCCTGCATATCGGTACCGATATCGGCGGCTCGGTGCGCCTGCCGGCCGGCTGGACCGGGCTGTTCGGCTTCAAACCGAGCCAGGGCCGCATTCCGGTCGATCCCTATTATGTCGGGCGCTGCGCTGGACCGATGACCCGCACGGTCGAGGACGCCGCATTTTCAATGGCGACGCTGTCGCGACCCGACTGGCGCGACGGCACCTCGTTGCCGCCGAACGATTTCGACTGGCTGAATTTCGATATCGACGTCAAGGGCATGAAGATCGGCCTGATGCTCGATGCCGGCATCGGCCTTGCCGCCGAGGACGAGGTCCGCGATGCCGTGGTGGCCGCCGCCAAACGCTTTGAGGACGCGGGCGCGATCGTCGTCCCGGTCGAACCGGTTATGACCCGCGCCATGCTCGATGGGCTCGACAGTTTCTGGCGCTCGCGGTTCTGGGGCGATATCGAGACGATGCCGGAAGAACGGCGGGCGCTGATCCTGCCCTATATCTACCAGTGGGCGGAAGGCGGCACCTATATTTCCGGTGTCGAGGCAGTGCGCGGCTTCAATCAGACGATCGAGATGCGCAAGGCGTGCGGCCGACTGTTCTCCACCGTCGATGTCGTGATCTCGCCGACCAATCCGATCGTTTCCTACCCGGCGGAATGGGCGTCTCCCACCAACGATCCCGCTTTGCCCTTCGAACATATCGGTTTCACCGTGCCGTGGAACATGTCGGAACAGCCGGCCTCCTCGATCAATTGCGGTTTTTCGACATCCGGCATGCCGATCGGCCTGCAGATCGTCGGCCCGCGCTATGCCGACCTGCTCGTGCTGAAGCTTTCCCGCGCCTTCGAACAATGGACAGGCGGTGTCACCGCGTGGCCCGAGCCGCCAGTCGCCTGAGCCCTCTCAAACCTTTGCAATTTTTGCTTCGGCTCATCGGCGTCGGGAACAATCATGCTTTTGCCGCGTTCACCGCCGGCGACAAGAACCGTGAAGCGAGTTGCGGTGCCGTCGTGCGCCGCTCGCTTGGGAGACCGATCCCATTCCACGTTTCCGACGCCGTTTGATTATGCGCAAAGCCTTTCCCGGCCCGCATCCTCTAAGGTCTGCAAAACAGGAGATCCGATATGCCCGCAGCCAACACGACCACCGACTTCGCCCGCAATGGCACCGGCCAGAACTCGGCAGCCAGCAAGGATGTCGAAGCGCAGATCCAGCAGCTCCGCGAGGATATTGCGGCACTCGCCCGCAGCGTTGCCGCCGTCGGCAACGAAAAGGCCAGCGAATACAAGGGAAAGGCCCGCCGGGTCGCCAACGACGCGACCGACGCATCGATGCAGATGGTGGAAGCGGCCCGCGAGCAGGCTCTGTCGATGGAAAGGGACCTGGAGCGCCAGATCCGCACCAACCCGATCCAGTCCGTCGCCATCGCCGCCGGCGTTGGCTTCCTCTTCGCGCTGCTGACGCGCCGCTGATGATGACAGGACTTGGTCCCCTTTTGGCTTCGCTTGCCGCGATGGACATCGCGGCTTTCATGCGCAAGCTCAAGAGAAACGCGATCCTCTACGCTTTCCTGCTGCTCTTCCTGCTGACGGCCTACGGGCTGGCGGTGGCGGCGCTTGCCGTTTATCTCGCTGGTTTGTGGGGACCGCCGATCGCGCTGCTTGCGGTCGCCGGCGGCGCGCTGCTCCTGGCGCTGATCATGTATCTCTGCGTGGTCATCGCCAATGCCTCCGAGCGGCGGCGCAAGCAGGAGGCTGCGGCGTCCAACAGCTCCAAGGCGCTGATGATGACGGCGGCTCTGACCGCACTGCCGCTACTGGTCAAATCGCGGCCGCTGCTGCTCGCTGCGGTCGCCGGGGACTAGGCTTCCTCGCGACGAAAACCATGGGTGCTTCGAACCGCCGATATTCCGAGCCCGCCGAATAAGGGCAGCCGATCCGATCTAGATGAACGGCCGCCTGCCTTCCGCGGGCGGCCGCCATTCCGCGACCTGATAAAGCCCCTCGCGGTTCCGCACTTCGCAGCCGCGGTCGAGCCAGCGGATCAGCCCCTGGTCCACGAGCTTGCGCAACGTCTTGTTGGTATGCACGAGCGACAGGCCCAGCGTGTCGGCGACATGCTGCTGCGTCAGCGGCAGAGGCGCAGGCTTGTCCACTGGTGCCGCACCCGCCGCCTTGGCGCGTGCATCGAGGAATGCCAGCAGATAGGCGGCACGCTCCCGCGCAGTCCGCCGTCCGATGCTCAGGATATGTTCGTCAAGCATGGACTCCTCGCGCGCGGCGAGCCAGGTGATGTCGTAGGCGAGCGACGGGTGGTTCTGGAACAGGGTGGAGAGACGGTCGCGCTCGAACATACAGAGCGTCATCTTCGTCAGCGCCTCGACGGAATGCTGCATCTCGACCATGATATTGCCCTGGAGGCCGACCAGGTCGCCCGGCAGCACGTAGTTGAGGATCTGTCGCCGCCCGTCCTCCAGGATCTTGTAGCGAAAACCCCAGCCGGACAGCACCGTATAGAGCTGCGGATTGCGCTCGCCTTCCACCATGATCGACATGCCCGGATCGGCCAGTAATTCGCCGATCTTGAAGCTCGAGACGAAGGTGAGTTCGTCGGGCGTGAAGTCACGGAAGCCGGGGTGCCGGCGCAGCGGACATCGCTCGCAGGGTATGCGGGTGGGGAGGACAGGTCTGGGATTGGCCATGGGACTCGATGAAAGAAAGGAACCAACGACCAATAGTAGGCTGTTTTCCCGCCGTCTGTGTCTTTTTTAAATGACCACGCAATGTTTCGATGATCTAGCCCATTTCGTTGTGGAAATTTCAGGCGGATATTTTTTGCGATCCTCGTTGTCGATCGGGAGTTTCTGGTGGCCATGGAAGTGGAGGCCGTGCTTACCGAAGCCCTTCCCTGCGAGGTCAGCATCGCCACGCCGCGCAACTATGCGGTGGAACTGGAACGCGGCCGGTTCGACGTTATCGTCATCGATTCAGCCCTGATCGGCACGGAGGGCGGGGAGACCGCGATCCGGCTGAGAGCCTCGGGAGCCGCCCTGGTTTTCACATCGCTCAGCGTCGCTAATCTGGACGGTTTGAAGGGCTGGAACGGAATAACCGTCGTCGCCAAACCGTTCAACGACCACCATCTTGTCGAAGCCGTCAAAAACGCCGCCCGGATGTGAGCGGCGTTTTCGTAAATTTCCTCCGATCAGCTGCCGAAGGCGCGTGACGTGATCGCCGCATCGCCCGCATCCGGGCCGTAATCGCCTTCGCCGGAGACGCCGAGCAGCTCCTGCAGGCGGGCACGGGCACGGGAAACACGGCTCTTGATCGTGCCGACGGCGCAGCCGCAGATCGTAGCCGCCTCCTCATAGGCGAAACCGGCTGCGCCGACGAGAATGATCGCTTCGCGCTGATCGTCGGGCAGTTTATCGAGCGCCTTACGGAAATCCTGCAGGTCGAGACGGCCGTATTGTTCGGGATGGACCGAGAACCGTTCGCTGAACAGGCCGTCGCTGTCCTGCACCTCGCGTCCGCGCTTGCGCATCTGGCTGTAGAATTCATTGCGCAGGATGGTGAACAGCCAAGCCCGCATATTGGTGCCGGCCGTGAAGCTCGTCTGGTTCGCCCAGGCCTTCATGATCGTATCCTGCACAAGGTCGTCCGCCTTGTCGTGCCGGCCTGTCAGGGATACGGCAAAAGCACGCAGATTGGGCAGCGACGCGAGAAGGTCGCGCTTGAAGCCGCGATCGTCGATCTCGTCTTCTTTACTCATTTTACGTTCACCGCCTTGGCGTTCTTCTCTGCCTGTTCCAGGCGCTCGAGAAGATCGAGAAAACGATCTGGAATCCCTTCTTCCTGCACCGCATCGTAGAAGTCCCGCAGCTTGCGGGATATGGATGAGTTCGGCGGCGCCGCTCCGGGTCGGACTTCCTGGGATTGGATTGCTGTCATCTCTTCTTTTTTCTGTTGTCGTCACTCATCACGCGGGCAGCCTGTTGCGATATCGTCGGGCAAAGGAATTCCTGGCGGCAAAAAAGTTCCACTCTTGCGGAACTTTTTTCCGGGCCCACGTTCATTGCAGGTCAATTGCCCATTGGGCACCGAGGGAGATTTTGTATGTCACTCACCACACGCGTTGCGTCTCACCTTCCATATCTGCGTCGGTATGCTCGCGCCGTCACCGGATCACAGACTTCGGGAGACGCCTATGTTGCCGCGGTCCTGGAAGCGTTGATCGCAGACGTTTCGATTTTCCCCGAAACGTCCAAGGACCGTGTCTCGCTTTATAAACTGTTTGTCGCGATTTTTGGTTCCACGAACATAGAGATCCGCCCGATCGATCGCCGTTTGCCTGGGAACAGCGCGCGGCAGCCAATCTTTCGATGCTTCCCTCTCAGTCACGGCATGCCTTCCTGCTGGTCTCCGTCGAAGGTTTCTCCATCGAGGAAGCCGCCGAAGTCCTGGATGTCAGCACCGGCGAGGTAAACCGCCTGCTCGACGACGCCACCCGCGAAATCTCACGGCAGGTCGCAACCGACATTATGATCATCGAGGACGAGCCGCTGATCGCGCTCGACATCGAGCAGATGGTGCAGGATCTCGGTCACCGCGTCACGGGCATCGCCCGTACCCACAAGGAAGCGGTGTCGCTCTTCCAGTCCTCGCACCCGAAAATGGTGCTCGCCGACATCCAGGCTCGCCGACGGCAGCTCGGGTATCGACGCAGTCAACGAGATTCTGAAGTCTTCCAGCGTGCCGGTGATCTTCATCACCGCGTTCCCGGAACGGCTTCTGACCGGCGAACGGCCGGAACCGGCCTTCCTGGTCACCAAGCCGTTCAATCCGGACATGGTGAAGGCGTTGATCAGCCAGGCGCTGTTCTTCAATGAGGCCGTCAAGGCCGCCGCTTAACCCCATCGGCGGCCGTCGGGCGGGGCAGGCCGGAACAAAATGCAACAGGTCGCGTTCTGGCGCATCCGAAGAGGAAAACCGATGTTGTATTATGCTCTTGTCTGCCTGCTCGTGGCGATTTTCACCGGTGCGCTCGGCTTCAGCGGTATTGCAGGAACGGCGACCGGCCTCGCCCAACTCCTGTTTTTCCTGTTTCTCGCGCTGCTGCTGATATCGCTGGTCGTCGGGTTGTTCCGGCGCGTTTGACGTCCTATAAAAGGCTGATATTTATACTCATAAATCCGGGTGTTTGGATGTGCAGCAGGCGCCCGGTTTCCCCAGCAAGCCCGCAGACGGAGTGAGGAATTTGGTGCATCCCCTGACATGGCAGCAGGCTGGTCAGAGTGATGACAAGTTACGTGAATTTTTTATGCCGGCACTGGTGGATCTCGGCGCCAGCATCATGATCCAGGACGCGGCCCGCAACTATCTCTTCGTCACCCACCTTCCGGAGGTCTGGGCCGTCGAGCATGTCAGGACCCCGACGGATGCCGGCCTGTTCGGGGAGGACGTCGGGGCAAAGCTCGCCATCCTCAAGGACGGTATGACGGAGCCCGGCCGCAAAGGCCATATCGAGATTTCCATCGGCACCGAGCAGATCTACGAGTTCCGCGTCCAGACGGTGGAATTCGCCAAAGGCGGCTTGCATTTCGTCACCACGATCATCGATCGTTCCGAGGAGCGGCATCGCGAGCGGCTGCTGCGGGCGCTGCTGCGCGAAGTCAGCCACCGATCCAAGAACCTGCTCGCGATCATCCAGAGCATCGCGCTGCAGACGGCCCGCTATTCGGGCTCGCTGGAACTGTTTCTGCACAAGTTCCGCGGGCGGCTTTATTCCCTTTCGCAGAGCCAGGACCTGATTACCGATTCCAGCTGGCGCGGTGCCTATTTCTTCGAGCTGGTTCAGCAGCAGACCGAGAAATACCTGCCCGAGAACAAGCACCTTGTGCGCGTCCACGGCGACAACATTCTGTTGACGCCGAACGCTTCGCTGCATATCGGGCTGGCGCTGCACGAATTGATCGTCAATGCGGTCAGCCACGGTTCGCTGCTGCGCAGCGGCCGGGTGATCAACGTCACCTGCACCCGCATGCATCTCAACGGTCATGACTCGCTCGAAATGATCTGGGACGAGGTGCTGGATGCCAGCCGGAGTTCCGAAGATACCGAGGACTCGCTGAAGGCCCATTTCGGCAGCACCGTGCTGGAACGCGTGGTGCCGGCCTCGGTCAATGGCAAGGCGCAATACGTCATCTCCAACGACCGCATCAGCTATCGGCTGGTATTTCCGCTGGAAAGCGGCGGGGAGTAACGGATAGGCGGTAGCGAGCAGTTTTCGGGATCATCGAGGATCCAGCGACGAAAGCATTCGCAAAACGCTCTCACGCGATCGTAGCGGCGCCACCCACTCATCTACCATCCGCCCAAAGCTGAGCTGGCTCGGTTCCGATTGCCGGAGCCGAGCCAGTTCGTCTCTTCGAGGGGATTGAAGAGTATGTCCGAAGGCTTTGTAGGGCGGGGGACGGGGGTCGCCTTCGAACACTGACATAACGGGCCTCCCGGAAATAGGTTCCGGGCGTTCCAAACTTTTTTAAAGTTTTTTCATGGGCCGTTTTCAGTTTCGTCCCCATGAAAAATGGCGGCTGGAAGCCGCCATCTGGATCAGACCCTTGGCAGGATCAATGCTTAAGCGCTCTCGGGTCGAGCGCATCGCGGATCGCGTCGCCCATATAGTTGACGCTGAGCACGGTCAGCGAGATCGCCAGGCCCGGCCAGAGCACGCGGGACGGCGTCAGCTGCAGGAAATTGGCGCCGTCGAACAACAGCCGTCCCCAGGTCGGGAAATCCGAGGAAAGCCGAGCCCCAGGAAGCTCAGCGCCGATTCCGTGATGATGGCCGAGGCGATACCCAACGTCGCCGAGACCATGATCGAACTCAGCACGTTCGGCAGGATGTGCCTGAGGATGATCCGGTATTCCCGCATGCCGCTCGATTTGGCCGCCAGGATGAATTCCTGGCTTTTGACGGCCAGCACGTCGCCGCGCACGATGCGGGCGGTGTGCATCCAGCTGGTGATCCCGATGACGAAGACGATCAGGATGAAGATGCCGGTTTCCGGTCCGAATGCCGCCCGCAACGTGTCGCGGAAGAGCATCAGGATGACGAGCAGCAGCGGCAGCAGGGGCAGGGCCAGGAACAGGTCGGTGATCCGCATCAGCGGGCCGTCGAGCCTGCGGATATAGCCGGAGACCACGCCGACCAGGGTTCCGAGGAAGAGCGCCAGCAACATGGCGGTGATGCCGACGGCAAGCGAGATGCGGCCGCCCGCCAGCACCTGGGCCAGCATGTCCTTGCCCAGGTTGTCGGTTCCGAACGGATGAGCCCAGGAGGGCCACTGGTTCTTGTCGCGGATGTTGATGGCATTCGGTGCGACGCGGTGGATATAGGGGCCGACAAAGACCGCCAGCACGATGAAGGTGAAGACGATCAGCCCCACCACTCCGCCCTTGTGGGAGCGGAACTGGCGCCACATGTCCGCGAAGGCCGATCGGGTGGGAGTTGCCGCCTTGGCGGGCGGCGTCGCTGCTATGGTCGCATCAGTCATAACGGATCCTCGGGTCAAGAATGCCGTAAAGCACGTCGGCGATGAGGTTGAAGAGCACGATCAGCACAGCGAAGATGAAGGTCAGGGTCTGGACGAGCGGGATATCGGCCCCTGCACGGCGATGATCAGAAGCTGGCCCAGCCCGTTCACGCGAAAAATCTGCTCGGTGATGATGGCGCCCGAGAAGATCGTCGGCACGCCGAGCGCGATCACGGTGACGACCGGGATCAGGCTGTTGCGCAGCACATGGATAAGCAGAACCGACTTTTCCTTGACGCCTTTGGCGCGCGCCGTGCGCACATAGTCCTGATGCAGGTTGTCCAGCATCGAGGCCCGCACGAAACGGGTGATCTGCGAGGCGTTGAAGAGCGACAGGACAGTCACCGGCAGAGCCATCTGCTTGATCTGCTGAACGAAGCTCGAGAAGTCGTTGACGACGAGATTGGTGTCATAGACCGACGGGAACCATTGCAGGTAGGAGGAGAAGATGACGACCAGCAGGACGCCGGTAAAGAAGGTCGGCACCGAGTAACCGACCATCGACAGGAAGGTGCCGATCTGGTCGAAGATCGAATACTGCTTGTAGGCGGAGATGACCCCGATCGGAACGGCGATCATGACGCCGAACACATAGGCGAGGCCGACGACCCACAGCGTCTGGGGCAGGCGCTGGATGATCAGGTCCACCACCGGGCTTCGGGTCGCCCAGGAGAGCACCCGCATGCGGGTCCCATCGCCGAACTGCCATCCGGTCAGGCGTTCGAGAATGTTCAGCGGTTCGTTGATGAAGAACTGCTGCAGCCAATAGAGATAACGTAGGAAGAATGGCTGATCGAGGCCGAGCGATGCGCGGATCTGTTCGCGGACCTCCGGCGGGATCGTCAACGGCAGGTCGCCGGTCGGATCGTTGGGTGCAAGATCGAGCAGCGCGAAAATGACGAAGCTGATGATCAGCAGCGTCGGGATTGCAAACAGCAATCGCCTTAGGGTGTAGGTGAACATGGAAGGCCTCCGGGCTAGAGCGCTGCGCGGCGACCTAAGGCGCAATCGGCACCTTTTGGCTCTGAAACTGCTGCAGGTCCTCCGGAATCTGCCGGATCCGGAAGAATGTGCAGCGCCGCGGGAGAAAATGCGGTCGCCGGGCCGGCCGTATTCAGGCAGGCCCGGCGATCGTCATTACTTGGCGCGTGACCAGTCCGCGATGTTCCAGAGTTCACTGTCCCACGCATTCATCTTCACGCCCATGAGCTTGAGAGAGTGCGAGGAGACCTGACCGCGATGGACGAGCGGGATATGCGCGCCTTCCTCGGTCAGCATGTCGTTGAGCTTCTTGGCGAGGCTCGCCACGCTTTGCAGGTTCGCCGGTCTTGGAGAGTTCTGCGACCAGCTTGTCGTAGTCCGGGTTGCAATAGCGCGGGATGTTCTGTCCCTGCCAGCCGTTGGACGGGCTCGGAGCCTTGTCGCACAGCCATTCCGCCAGATATTTTTCCGGGTCGGTGCCGTCGAAGTTGTTGGTGTACATTTCGACGTCGGCATAGAATTTCTGGAAGGTGTCCGGGCTTGCCGGGTCGCCGCCGAAGAAGACCGAGGCGCTGGCATTGCGCAGCTCAGCCCGACGCCGATTTCCGCCCACATGGCTTTCACCAGTTCCTGGGTCGCCTGGCGAACCGAGTTGGTGGAGGTGGAGTATAGGAAGGAAAGCTTCACGCCGTCCTTGGCACGGATGCCGTCGCCGCCCTTCTTCCAGCCGGCATCGTCAAGCAGCTTGTTTGCCGCGGCGGTGTCCTGCTTCAGGCACCAGCTATCGTTCTTGGTCGAGGCGACGGCGGCCGGAGCGGGAACGATGTTGCAAGTCGACCTGCCGGCTGCGCCGTAGCCGGTCTCGACGATGACGTCACGGTCGATGGCAAGCGAAAGCGCACGGCGTACGGCCGGATCCTTGAGCGACGGGTGCAGGCCGGCTTCCTTGGTGGAACGCTTGGCACCGAGCGACGGATCGGCATTGTAGGTGTTGAGCACGATACGTTCGACCTGGGTGCCGAAGGCCGTTTCCAGCTTGCCCTTGCCGGCGGCAACCATCTTGGCCAGGATTTCCGGTTCGACCTGCATGTTCCAGGCGTAGTCGTATTCCCCGGTTTCCAAAACGGCGCGTGCTGCGGATGCGGCGTCGCCGCCGCCCTTCAGCGTGACGGAGGCAAAGGCGGGCTTGGCCGGATCGCGATAGTTCGGGTTGGCTGTCAGCGTGATGACGTCGTTCGGCTTGAATTCCTTGACGACGAACGGGCCGGTGCCGATCGGGCCGAAATTGGCAGAAGTGCAGCCCGGAGCCTTGGCGCCGACGCAATCCTTGAACTGGGCAGCCTGGATGACGGGCGACTGGGCGCCGACAAAGGCGCTGTAGGGATAATATTTAGGTGCCTCGAACGAGACCTTGACCGTATTCTTATCGACGGCTTCGACGCTCTTGATGCCCTGATACTGTGCCTTCTGGGCGCAGCCGCCATCCGGTGCCGTGCAATATTTCCAGGTGAAGATCACGTCATCGGCGGTGAACGGCGTGCCGTCCGACCATTTGACATCCGGCTTCAGCTTCCAGGTGATGCTCAGCATGTCCTTGGAAATGCCACCGTTCTCGACGGTCGGAATTTCCGTCACCAGCATGGGAACCAGATTGGCCTTCTCGTCGTAGCGGGCGAGCGGCTCGATGATCATCGAGGAGCTGTAAACTTCCTTGGTGCCACCAGAGAGATACGGGTTGAGCGTAGAGACTGCCTGCCAGAACAGAATCTTGAGGTCGCCATCGGTGCCGCGGGCCGCCTGCGCGGCAGAACCGGCCATGGCGAGCACGGCGACCGTGCCGGCCAGGAGGAGTTTGAAATTTTTCATGCCGTTATTCCCCTTGTCGTTCTCTTGGTGAGATCGTTCTCTTATGAGTTGTGTGTCGGCTGCCGGTCGCGCCGGCTTTTTCTTGTCATGGGTTCGCGAAGCCACCTTCCTCAAGTGACTGACTTCGCAGGGTATTTCTCTCTGCGTCCTCCTTCGGATTGCTATCAGAACAAGTTTGATCGTGTCGCCTTTAGCGAGCATGATCAAATTTTGAGCCATCTAAGCATAGGCCTATTTTCCGTTCAAGACCGAAAATTGAAGCTTGCAAAATCGTCCCTTCGCGTCGCAATATCCGCCACGACCAGAGTGGAAACATTAAAAAAACTACGGGGTTATAGACATGCCGGTCATCAATCGTGTCGCGGAAATGCAGGACCAGATCGCCGAGTGGAGGCGTTATCTGCACCAGAATCCGGAACTGCTCTACGACGTTCACGAGACGTCGAGATTCGTTGCCGAGAAGCTTCGCGCCTTCGGTTGCGACGTGGTGGAAACCGGCCTTGGCAGGACCGGCGTGGTCGGCATCATCAAAGGCAGTCAGGGCGACGGCCCGGTGATCGGCTTCCGCGCAGACATGGATGCGCTGCCGATCCTCGAGACTTCCGGCAAGGAATGGGCTTCCAAAACGCCCGGCAAGGCGCATTCCTGCGGCCATGACGGGCATACGGCGATGTTGCTTGGCGCCGCGCAATACCTTGCCGAGACACGCAACTTCAAGGGTTCCGTGGCGGTCATCTTCCAGCCGGCCGAAGAAGGCGGCGCCGGCGCGCTTGCGATGATCAATGACGGATTGATGGACAAGTTCGGCATCCGCCAGGTGTTCGGCATGCACAACGAGCCGCGGCTGCCGGTTGGCCAGTTCGCGATCGGCAAGGGTGGCGTGATGGCGGCCGCCGACACGTTCGAGATCACCATCAACGGTCGCGGCAGCCATGCCGCCCAGCCGCATCTTTCCATCGATCCGGTGCTGGCTGCCTCGCATATCGTCGTGGCTCTGCAGTCTGTGGTCTCGCGTGAAACCGATCCGCTGAAGTCGCTGGTCGTGACGGTCGCCTCGATCCATGGCGGCGAGGCGAACAACGTTATTCCTGCCTTCGTGACGCTTGGCGGTACGGTGCGTACGCTTCTGCCGGAAACCCGCGATTTTGCCGAAAAGCGGTTGAAGGAAGTGGCGGAAGCCACCGCAATCGCCCATGGCGCCACCGCCGAGGTCACCTATCGCCGCGGTTATCCGGTGACGTTCAACCATGATGCAGAAACGGATTTCGCCACCGAAATCGCCGGCAAGGTCGCCGGCCCCAAGGCGGTGCATACCGGCGTTGCCCCGCATATGGGCGCGGAAGACTTTTCCTACATGCTGGAAAAGCGCCCCGGGGCCTTCATCTTCATCGGCAACGGAGATACCGCGAACCTGCACAACGCGGCTTACGACTTCAATGACGAGGCCATCCCCTTCGGTGTCAGCTATTGGGTGACGCTCGCCGAAACCGCGCTTGCCGCCTGATCCGAAGGAGATTTCCATGCTGCTTTCCGGAACTGACCTGGAACAGGGCGGTGGTTCGGTGACCCCGTCCTGTCGGTCCGCAATCTTTCCACCGCGTTTCGCGTGAACGACGAATGGCGCACGGTGGTGCGCAACATTTCCTTCGACGTCGCGCCGCGCGAGACCGTGGCGATCGTCGGCGATCGGGCTCGGGCAAGAGCGTCACCTCGCTGTCGATCATGCGGCTGCTGCCCAAGAATTCGAGTAGGATCGAAGGCCAGATCTTCCTCAACGGCCGCGAACTGCTGTCGCTGCCGGAAGAGCAGATGCGCCGTGTGCGCGGCAACGATATCTCGATGATCTTCCAGGAGCCGATGACCTCGCTCAATCCGATCTTCCCGATCGGGAAACAGATCGCCGAGGCGCTGACGGTCCATACCGACATCAGCAAGGCCGATGCGAAGGCGGAAGTCATCCGTCTGCTCGAAAAGGTGCGCATCCCGAACGCCGCCTCGCGGTTCGACGAATATCCGCATCAGTTTTCCGGCGGCATGCGCCAGCGCGTGATGATCGCCATGGCGCTCGCCTCAAAACCGAAGCTGCTGATCGCCGACGAGCCGACAACGGCGCTTGACGTGACGATCCAGGGCCAGATCCTCGACCTCATCAAGCTCCTGCAGGAGGAAGAGGGCATGTCGGTCCTCTTCATCACCCATGACATGGGCGTCGTTGCCGAAGTCGCCGACCGGACGATCGTCATGTACCGCGGCGATGCGGTTGAGACGGGCGAGACCGGCGACATTTTCCACCGCGGCAAGCATCCCTATACCCGCGCGCTTCTTTCCGCCGTGCCCCGGCTCGGCTCGATGGGCGAGCGCAGGCTCCCGCTGCGCTTTCCCATTATCGACGTGAAAACCGGCGAGCAGATGCCGCTGGCCGACGTCACCGACACGGTCGGCAAGGGCAAGACGCCGATATTGGACGTCAAGGACCTGACCACCCGGTTCGACATCCATTCGGGCCTGTTCGGCCGCAAGTCCGGCGCCGTGCATGCGGTCGAAAAAGTCTCCTTCAATCTGTTCGAGGGCGAGACGCTGTCGTTGGTCGGCGAATCGGGTTGCGGCAAATCGACCACCGGCCGTTCCGTTACCCGCCTGATCACGCCGACCAGCGGTGAGGTCACTCTCGACGGCTATGAGGTCATGAAGCTCGATCAGCCGACGCTGCGCCAGATGCGCCGCTCGATCCAGATGGTCTTCCAGGATCCGTTCGCCTCGCTCAACCCGCGCATGAGCGTCGGTTCGGCGGTGATGGAGCCCTATGTGGAGCACAGCCTCGGCACCAAGCAACAGGCACGCGACAAGGCGGCCAGCCTGATGGAAAAGGTCGGCCTTTCCGCCGACATGATGAAGCGTTTCCCGCATGAGTTCTCCGGGGGCAGCGCCAGCGCATCGCGATCGCTCGCGCCCTGATGCTCGATCCCAAGGTGATCGTCGCCGACGAAGCGGTCTCGGCGCTCGACGTGTCGATCAAGGCGCAGGTCTGCAACCTGCTTCTCGACCTGCAGCAGAGCCTCAACCTCGCCTTCCTGTTCATTTCCCATGACATGGCGGTGGTGGAACGCGTCAGCCATCGGGTCGCGGTGATGTATCTCGGCGAAATCGTCGAGATCGGCCCGCGCGCGGCGGTCTTCGAGAACCCGCAGCATCCCTATACGAGGAAGCTGATGTCGGCCGTTCCGGTCCCTGATCCGTCGCGCCGCCGGATCAAGCGCAACATGTCGACCGACGAGATCAAGAGCCCGATCCGCCCGGTCAACTACGTGCCGCCGAAACGGGAATACCGCGAGGTTTCCGCGGGGCATGTGGTGCAGGTGGCATAAGCCTCTCTGCGCCGCCGATCGATTGCTGAATTTGCCGGTTGCCCGGATTTCTGGTATCTTGGAGATGCCTGCAATCTGGGCAATCCACCGTTTCGGCAAAGGAAACTTTCTCGCATGAGCGACAAGGACACGATCCGGCAGCGCACCCTTGAAGCGGCGCATCTGCAGGCGATCGAGGGAATCCCTGGATGCGGAGCAGATCGCGATGTTCGAGATGTTCGACAGGGAGGATTGGTCGCCGGAGCGCCAGAGGGCTTATATTCTTGAGCGAGCCCGAGCCGCCGCCGCACAGCAAGCGGCTGAATGAGCGACGACCCTTATGTCTATCCAGGCACTGGTGTTCTCCGGAATAAGCTCGGTCTAACCGATGCCGACAAGCTTGATTATTACGAGCGCGAAATCACAACAATGCGAGCGCGTGAAGGCATCCCGCAGGGCGATTTCGATCTTAAACATCTGAA
The DNA here is from genome assembly GCA_045291535.1 of Neorhizobium sp. EC2-8. Lineage (GTDB taxonomy): Bacteria > Pseudomonadota > Alphaproteobacteria > Rhizobiales > Rhizobiaceae > Neorhizobium. Next base: position 4,220,178 of record CP147996.1, read on the forward strand.
GGCGATCCATCGGCATCTGTTCCAGGATATCTTCGAATGGGCGGGCCAGGTTCGCACTGTCGAGATTTCCAAAGGCGAGAGCCAGTTCCAGTTCCGCCAATATATTGAAACCGGCATGACAGATGTTCACCGCCGCATCGTGAAATCCGATTTTCTGCGAAATCTGGAGCGATCGGTATTCGCGGTCGAGGCTGCCCGAATCATTGGGGACGTGGATTACGTCCATCCCTTTCGCGAAGGAAACGGCCGCACCCAGTTGCAATATCTGAAGCAGCTTTCGGAGCGGGCAGGCCATCCGCTCGACTTGACGAAGATCGACGCGGCAGGATGGCTGGAGGCGTCGAAAGAGGCTCACCGCGCCCGGTATGATCTCATGGGGCGAGTCATGGAAAACGCGTTGCGCCTGACCTGATGGCGTGGGCATCACGAGCTTTCCGCGATCCATATCACGCAGGTTGCATGGCTCTGCCCCTGCCGTTCCACCGTTTGACAGACCATCCGAAACCATGGCAGCAACAGGCGGAGGAGAATTTCTGCCATGGCAAAACGGTCTGATACGCAAGGGCGGCTCGACGATGCGGCGCGGGCCGGTTGGCTCTACTACGTCGCCGGGCGGACCCAGGACGAGATTGCCGCGGCCATGAGCATTTCCCGGCAGTCGGCGCAACGGCTGGTGTCTCTGGCGGTTGCCGAACGGTTGATCAAGGTGCGTCTCGACCACCCGATCGCCGCCTGCCTGGAACTCGCCGAGGCATTGCGCAAGAAATACGATCTCAAGCATGTGGAAGTGGTGCCGAGCGATCCGGCAGGAGGTTCCAGCACCGTCGGGATTGCCGAAGCCGGAGCTGCCGAGATCGAGCGCTGGCTGAAGCGGCCGGACCCGATCGTGATAGCGGTCGGCACGGGCCGCACGCTGAAAGCCGCCGTCGATCAGTTGCCGCCGATGGAATGTCCGCAGCACCGCATCGTGTCGCTGACCGGCAATATCGGGCCTGACGGGTCGGCCGCCTTCTACAACGTCATCTTCTCGATGGCGGACGCGATCAAGGCGCGGCATTTTCCGATGCCGCTGCCGGTTCTCTGTTCCTCGGCCGAGGAGCGCGAGACCCTGCACGACCAGGCGCTGGTGCGCTCGACGCTGAAGCTCGGGGCACAGGCCGACGTCACCTTCGTCGGCATCGGCGAACTCGGCATCGACGGTCCGCTCTGCGTCGATGGCTTCCTCGGCAAGGAGGAAATGCTGAAGCTTCTTGAGGAGGGGCGGCCGGCGAGATCTGCGGCTGGGTTTATGATAGCGAGGGACGGCTTCTCGCCAATTCGATCAACGACCGCGTTGCCAGCGTGCCGATTCCCCCTCGGGAGACCTCCGCGGTGATCGGAATCGCTCAGGGGCGCAAGAAACTTCAGGCAATCTCCGCTGCGCTCAAGGGCAATATCATCAACGGCGTGATCACCGATGAGATGACCGCGGAGCAATTGCTCTCTCGCTGAGCAAAATTATCTCCAGGTAAATCAATGGCATGAACCATCTGCGCTGCGCTGCAGCGACGAATGGCGATTGACTTTTTGTATCAATAAGTGGGTAATTGCCCATGAGCAAAGCGAATGCTCGTTACTCATCTTCTGGGAGGAAGATATGACATTGAAGACGATTTTGCTGGGCGCGTGCTCAGCGCTGGCGCTTGCCGGCCTTTTCTCCGCCACGGCTTCGGCTGAAACCCTCACCATCGCGACGGTCAATAACGGCGACATGGTCCGCATGCAGGGCCTGGCTTCCGAATTCACCAAGGCCAATCCGGACATCCAGATCAACTGGGTCACGCTCGAAGAAAACGTTCTTCGCGAGCGCGTCACCACCGATATCGCCACCAAAGGCGGCCAGTATGACATCCTGACGATCGGTAATTACGAAGTTCCGATCTGGGCCAAGCAGGGCTGGCTGCTGGAGCTCAACAAGCTCGGCGACAAATACGACACCAACGACATTCTGCCGGCGATCAAGGGCGGTCTGACGGTCAACGGCAAGCTTTATGCCGCTCCGTTCTACGGCGAGTCGGCAATGATCATGTATCGCAAGGACCTGTTCGAGAAGGCCGGCCTGAAGATGCCGGATAACCCGACCTGGGAATTCATCGGCGACGCGGCCCGCAAGATCACCGACCGCAAGGCGGACGTAAACGGCATCTGCCTGCGCGGCAAGGCCGGCTGGGGCGAGAACATGGCCTTCATCACGGCGCTCACCAACTCGTTTGGCGGCCGCTGGTTCGATGAAAAGTGGAACCCGCAGTTCGACCAGCCGGAATGGAAGGCCGCCCTGCAGTTCTATGTGGACCTGATGAAGGATGCCGGTCCGGCCGGCGCCTCCTCGAACGGCTTCAACGAAAACCTGACGCTGTTCCAGCAGGGCAAGTGCGGCATGTGGATGGATGCCACGGTTGCTGCGTCCTTCGTCTCCAACCCGAAGGATTCCAAGGTTGCGGACAAGGTCGGCTACGCGATCTTCCCGGTGAAGGGCGAGCTCAAGAATCACGGCAACTGGCTGTGGTCCTGGAACCTTGCTGTTCCGAACTCCTCCAAGAAGGCTGACTCGGCGCAGAAATTCATCTCCTGGGCAACCAGCAAGGAATATACCCAGGCTCGTCGCCGCCAAGGAAGGCTGGGCCAACGTTCCTCCGGGCACCCGCACCTCGCTCTACAACAATGCGGACTATCTGAAGGCCGCCGCCTTCGCAGCGCCGACCCTTGCAGCGATGAGTGCTGCCGACATCACCAAGCCGACCGTCAAGCCGGTGCCCTATACCGGTGGCCAGTTCGTGGCGATCCCTGAATTCCAGGCGATCGGCACCAATGTCGGCCAGCTGTTCTCGGCGGTTGTCGCCGGCCAGTCCACGGTCGCCGACGCGCTTGCCCAGGCCCAGACGGCAACCTCGCGCGAAATGAAGCGCGCCGGTTATCCCAAGTAAAGCCTCCAGAGCCTCGGTTGTCCGGTCCTTCCTGCGCCGGACAACCGAACCTCAGCGCAGGTGGCCGCCTCGGCGATGCGAGGCGGTTCATCGATCGGACCGCGACAATCGGATAACAATAAAAGCTGCACCCTGCGCCGTCTCCTTCCCCAAAAGAAAAAGGCGCGGGATAACTGGAACGACCACGTTCCATGGGAGGGCGTCTGATATGGCAACGCAAAACACCAAGACGTTGGCGCGCCTGATGATGGCGCCCTCCGTTCTGCTTCTTCTGGTCTGGATGATCGTGCCGCTGGCGATGACGCTGTGGTTCTCGTTCCAGAACTACAATCTGCTCGATCCGTCCAATGTCAGTTTCACGGGTCTCTTCAACTACCAGTTCTTCTATACCGACCCTGCCTTCTTCCAGTCTATCTGGAACACGCTGGTCATCGTCGGCGGGGTGTTGCTGATCACCGTCATCGGCGGCATCGCTATCGCGCTCCTCCTCGACCAGCCGATCTTCGGGCAGGGGATCGTGCGCATCCTCGTCATCTCGCCGTTCTTCGTGATGCCGCCGGTCGCGGCGCTGATCTGGAAGAACATGATCATGCACCCGGGCTATGGGGTATTGGCCGACATCAACAAGTTCTTCGGCCTCCAGCCGGTCGATTGGTTCGCGCGGTACCCGCTGCTGTCGATCGTGATCATCGTCGCCTGGCAGTGGCTGCCGTTCGCGACCCTCATTCTCCTGACCGCCCTGCAGTCGCTCGACGGCGAACAGAAGGAAGCGGCAGAGATGGACGGCGCCAACTTCTTCAGCCGCTTCATCTATCTGGTGCTGCCGCATCTGGCGCGGGCGATCACGGTCGTCATCCTCATCCAGACGATCTTCCTGCTCGGCGTCTATGCGGAAATCCTGGTCACTACCAATGGCGGCCCCGGTTACGCCTCCACCAACCTCGCCTTCCTGATCTACCGTACGGCGCTCCTCGGCTATGATGTCGGCGGTGCCTCGGCAGGCGGCATCATCGCAGTTGTGCTCGCCAATATCGTCGCCTTCTTCCTGATGCGCGCCGTCGGCAAGAACCTGGACCGGTAGGAGAAGATCATGGCTCGCAATGTTACGACAAGACACAAGGTCACCGCCACCGCCGCCGCCTGGATCGTCGCGCTGATCATCTTCTTCCCGATCCTCTACACGCTGATCACCAGCATCAAGACGGAATCGGAAGCGATCGCGGGCTTCAGCCTGTGGCCGTCCGGGACGTTGGAGAATTACATCACCGTCCAGACGCAGCGCGACTATTTCAAGCCGTTCATGAACTCGGTGATCCTGTCGGTCGGTTCCACCATCCTGGCGTTAATCATCGCGATTCCGTCCGCCTGGGCGATGGCGTTTTCGCCGACCAAACGGACCAAGGACATCCTGATGTGGATGCTCTCGACCAAGATGATGCCCGCGGTCGCGGTGCTGGTACCGATCTACCTGATGTTCCGGGATTTCGGCCTGCTCGACAGCCGCATCGGGCTGACCGTCATGCTGACGCTGATCAACCTGCCGATCGTGGTGTGGATGCTCTACACCTATTTCCGCGAAATTCCCGGCGAAATCCTGGAGGCGTCGCGGATGGACGGGGCGGGGCTGTGGCAGGAGATCGTCTACGTGCTGACGCCGATGGCGGTGCCGGGCATCGCCTCGACCCTGCTCCTCAACATCATCCTCGCCTGGAACGAGTCGTTCTGGACGATCCGGCTGTCGACCACCAACGCGGCGCCGCTGACGGCCTTCATCGCCTCGTTCTCCAGTCCGCAAGGCCTGTTCTGGGCAAAACTTTCGGCTGCCTCGACCATGGCGATCGCGCCGATCCTCATCCTCGGCTGGTTCTCACAGAAGCAACTCGTTCGCGGCCTCACGTTTGGCGCGGTTAAGTAAGGAAAACGGACATGGGCAGCATCACGCTCCAAAAAGTGTCGAAAGTGTTCGGCGAGGCGAAGGTCATTCCCTCGATCGACCTGGAAATCAACGACGGCGAATTCGTCGTCTTCGTCGGTCCCTCCGGGTGTGGCAAGTCCACGCTTCTGCGCCTGATCGCCGGGCTGGAAGACGTCTCGGGCGGCCAGATCCTGATCGACGGCAGGGACGTCACGGACGCGGCACCCGCGGCACGCGGGCTTGCCATGGTCTTCCAGTCCTACGCGCTCTATCCGCATATGAGCGTCAGGAAGAACATCGCCTTCCCGCTGAAGATGGCGAAGATGGAGCCCTCGGCGATCGACAAGAAGGTCGAAGCCGCCGCCCGGGTGCTGAACCTCACCGACTATCTGGAGCGCCGCCCCTCGCAGCTTTCGGGCGGCCAGCGCCAGCGCGTCGCGATCGGCCGCGCGATCGTGCGCGAACCTTCGGCCTTCCTGTTCGACGAACCGCTCTCCAACCTCGACGCGGCGCTGCGCGGCACGATGCGACTGGAGATCAGCGACCTGCACCATCAGTTGAAGACCACGATGGTCTACGTGACCCACGACCAGGTCGAGGCGATGACCATGGCCGACAAGATCGTCGTGCTCAATCGCGGTAATATCGAGCAGGTCGGTTCTCCGCTCGAACTCTATAAAAGCCCGCGCAACCTGTTTGTCGCCGGCTTCATCGGTTCGCCGCACATGAACTTCGTCGATGGCGCCTACGCCCAGTCGAAGAACGCCAAGACCGCCGGCATCCGGCCGGAGCATCTCGGCCTGTCGAAGGACAGCGGCATCTGGCGCGGCGTCGTGAAGGTCGCCGAACATCTGGGCGCCGACACGTTCCTGCACCTCGATGTCGATGGCATCGGCCAGATCACCGCGCGCTGCGACGGGGAATTCGGCGCCTATCACGGTGACACGGTCTACATGACGCCCGATGAGGCCAAGCTGCATCGGTTCGATGACAAGGGCCTGGCCCTTCGCGCCTGAGCGCGAGACTGGAGTAAAGACAATGACTGTGAAGCTTTCGCTGGCGAGCTTGAATGACGCTGCGGCCACCGCCGCCGTGCCGGCCTATGATCCCAAGGGCCTGACCGCCGGCATCCTGCATTTCGGGGTCGGCAACTTCCACCGCGCTCATCAGGCGATCTATCTCGATGACCTGTTCAACACCGGCAAGGCGCATGACTGGGCGATCATCGGCGCCGGCGTGATGCCGTCCGACGGGGCCATGCGCCACAAGCTGAAGGCGCAGGATTTCCTGACCACCGTCGTCGAGCAGGACAATAACAGGACGGCTGCCCGCATCACCGCGCCGATGATCGACATCATCGCCCCCGGCGACGTCGCGACCCTGATCGAGACGCTGGCGGACCCGAACATCCGCATCGTTTCGATGACGATCACTGAAGGCGGCTATTTCATCGACGCATCGGGTGCGTTCAACCCGGCCCATCCGGCGATCGCCGAGGATGGCAAAAATCCGACGAGTCCGAAGACCGTGTTCGGCCTGATTATCGCCGGCCTCAAGGAGCGCAAGGCGCGCGGGATCGCGCCGTTCACCATCATGTCCTGCGACAACATTCCCGGAAACGGCGAGGTAACCGAGAACGCCGTCATCGGCCTCGCCAAGCTCTCAGATCCCGATTTCGCCCACTGGATCCACCAGAAAGTCGCCTTCCCGAACTCGATGGTCGATCGGATCACGCCGGCCACGGGGTCGGGAGATCGACATCCTCAAGAACGATTTCGGCATCGACGACAACTGGCCGGTGTTCTGCGAGGAATTCAAGCAGTGGGTGATGGAGGACAAGTTCCCCTCCGGCCGTCCGCGACTGGAAGAGGTCGGCGTCCAGTTCGTGGCCGACGTGGCGCCCTACGAGCTGATGAAGATCCGCATTCTCAACGGCGGCCATGCGGCGATCGCCTATCCTGCCGCGCTTCTCGACATCCATTTCGTGCACGAAGCGATGGAGCACAAGCTGATCCGCGGGTTCCTCGAAAAGCTGGAAAAGGACGAGATCATCTCGGTCATCCCGCCGGTGCCGAACACCAATCTCATCGACTATTACAAGCTGATCGAGCGGCGCTTCTCCAATCCCAAGATCGGCGACACGATCCCGCGGCTGGCGCAGGACGGCTCCAACCGCCAGCCGAAATTCATCCTGCCCTCGACCGCCGACCGGCTCGCCAAGGGCAAGGATATCGTCGGCCTCTCGCTAGTCTCGGCGCTCTGGTGCCGCTATTTTGCCGGCACGTCCGACAGCGGCAAGGAGATCGTCTTCAACGACGCCAGCGCCGACCGGCTGAACGCCGCGGCGCTGAAAGCCAAGGATAACCCGGACGCCTTTCTTGCGCTCGGCGATATTTTTGGTGACGTTGCGAAATCCGAGCTGTTCCGCGCCCGCTTTGCGCATGCGCTGAAGACGCTCTGGGAGCAAGGGACGGCAAAGACGCTCGAGCTTTATCTCGGCGGCAAGCTGGTCAAATAGCGGGTGACGGACGTGCAACAGTCGGCGGGACCACTGGTGATCTTCGATTGCGACGGGGTCCTCGTCGGCAGCGAGCCCGTATCCGTCCGCGTGCTCGTCGATGCGCTGCGCCGCAAGGGGTCGAGATGGATGCGGCGGAAGCCTATCGTCGCTTCCTCGGCCGCAGCCTTGGCACAGTTACCAAGACGATGCGCGAGGAATTCGGCGTCGAGGCGGACGACACGTTCCTCGAAGACATGCGTCACGATCTCTACGCCCGCTTCCGCGCCGAACTGCAGCCGATGCCGGGCATTGCCGAGACCCTGGACACTTTAGGTTTCCGGCGCTGCGTCGCGTCCTCCAGCCAACCGGAGCGTATCCGCCTGTCGCTATCGCTGACCGGCCTCATCGACAAGCTGGAGCCGAACATCTTTTCCGCCACGATGGTGGAAAAGGGCAAGCCGGCGCCGGATCTCTTCCTGCATGCGGCAAGCGAAATGGGTGCCGATCCCAAGACCTGCATCGTCATCGAGGACAGTCCCGCCGGCATTCAGGCGGGCCACAGCGCCGGAATGTCGGTCTTTGCCTTCGTCGGCGGTTCGCATGCCTCGGTTCCCGGCTACCGGGAGCGGATCGATGCGCTTTCACCGGAAGTCGTGTTTGACGCGATGCCGGATTTGATCCACCTTGTCCAGAAACATATAGAGGGTCGCAACGGCCCCGTTCCGCAGTCGGCAGTTTAGGTGCAGCCTGCGGAATATGTGAGCAAACACAGGGACAGGAAACAGAACCCGATGCGTGATCACCTCGTTGCGGTCGATATCGGCACGGGCAGCGCCCGCGCCGGCATCTTTGATCGCGACGGGCGCCTGCTCGCCAAGGCGAAACATCCCATCCTGATGTTCCGCCCGAAACAAAACCACGCCGAACACTCATCCGAGGATATCTGGGCCGCCACCTGCCGTTCCGTAAAAGCGGCGATGGCCGAGGCAGGGATTGCGGCGGACCGCATCGCCGCTATCGGTTTCGACGCCACCTGTTCGCTCGTCGCCCGCGACCGCGAGGGCCAGCCGCTTACGGTTTCGACGACCGGCAAGGCCGATCAGGATACGATCGTCTGGCTCGACCACCGCGCCATCAGCCAGGCCGACCGGCTTTCCGCAAGCGGCCACAAGGTGCTGGAATTCTCCGGAGGCTCGCTATCGCCCGAGATGGAAATGCCGAAGCTGATGTGGCTGAAAGAGCATCTGCCGCAGAGCTGGGCGAGGGCGGGTTATTTCCTCGATCTCGCCGACTTCCTAACCTGGAAGGCGACCGGCTCGCCCGCCCGTTCCCGCTGCACGCTGACTGCAAAGTGGAACTACCTCGCCCACGAAACCCCCGGCTGGAGCGCCGATTACCTGGCGCTTGCCGGCCTCGAAGACCTGCTCGACAAGGGTGGCCTGCCGGATGAGACGATAGGTCCCGGAACAAGCATCGGCGGCCTCAGCCGCAAGGCGGCCGAAGAGCTCGGCCTCGACACCAAAGTGCAGGTGGCGCCTGGCATGATCGATGCCTATGCCGGCGCCTTTGGCGTGCTTGGCGGGGTTTCGGGTCGGGCGCCCGGAGGCTCCAAACTCGAAACCAGCGTGGCGCTGATCGGCGGCACGTCGAGCTGCATCGTCGCCTTCACGAAAGACTCCAAGCCAGGCCGCAGCCTCTGGGGACCCTATTACGAAGCGATCCTGCCCGGCCACTGGCTGGTCGAAGGCGGCCAGTCGGCGGCCGGAGCGCTGCTTGACCATATCGTGCTGATGCATGCGAGCGGCGGCGAACCGACGGCCGAACTCCACGGCCGCATCATCGCCCGCATCAGTGAGTTGCGCGCCGAGACAGAAGGCGACATCGCTCCGAACCTCCACGTCCTGCCGGATTTCCACGGCAACCGCTCGCCGCTTGCCGACCCGCACGCGACCGGCGTGATCAGCGGGCTGACGCTCGACACGTCCTTCGACGGCCTCTGCCGGCTCTACTGGCGAACCTGTGTGGCGATCGCGCTCGGGATCCGGCACATTCTCGATGCGCTCTCGGATTACGGCTACCGCTTCGAAACCCTCCACGTCACCGGCGGCCACGTCAACAACCCGCTGCTCATCGAACTCTATGCGGATGTCACCGGCCGCAGGGTGGTGATCCCGGAGAACCGCGATGCGGTGCTGCTTGGGACGGCGATGGCGGCGGCGGTTGCTGGCGGCGTATACGGCTCGCTGTTCGAAGCAGGGCGGGCGATGGATGGCGGCGGCACCGAGAGGCTGGCGGATCCGGCGCGGGCCGAGCAATATGGGCGGGACTACCGGCGGTTCCTGGCGATGGTCAGGCACCGGGAGGAATTGCGCGGGATGGAGTAGGGGCCGGCGCGGCCTCGCAAGATCCGGCGTTTCCGCGGCCGCTCCAGCGCATTTGCGACTATCGCAACCGGCGGCAACATCCTCAAGTCTAGTAGTTTTCCAGCAGCTGCGGCGCCTCCGGAGACCCGAAACGTGGCTGTACGCCAAGCAGGGGTGCCGATCGGCCGATAATCTCTTTGATCATCGGGGCGGCGGTGGATGCCGCCGTCCGTCCGCCGTGTTCCCCTGTCTGCGGAGCATCGATGATCGACAGCACGACGTATTTGGGCTTGTCCATCGGAAAGGCTGCGACAAAGGCATTGAAGTTGATGTCCTTGGCATAACGTCCGTTGATCACCTTGTCGGCCGTGCCGGTCTTGCCGCCGACATGGAAACCTTCGACCTGAGCGCCGCGCCCCGAGCCCTTCACGCCGTTCCAGGTGAACAGGTAACGCATGTCGGCGCCCGTGCTCTGCTTTATCACCCGGTGGGAAACCCGCTCGGCCTCTTGGCGGGAGCGGGGAAGAAAGGTGGGGGAACAAGGGTGCCACCGTTGATCAGAGCGGCGGCCGCAACCGCGGTCTGCAGCGGAGTGGTTGCGACCCCGTGGCCGAACGAGATGGTCACCGAATTGATCTTCTTCCAGATCTTCGGCTGGGTTGGCGTCGCCACGCCTGGCATCTCGGTTTCCATCCTGGACAGAAGCCCGAGCTTCGTAAGGAACTGCTGATGGCCCTCGACCCCGACCCTGTCCGCGACCGCCGCGGTGCCGATATTCGATGAATACTGAAAGACCTCGGGAATGGAGAGCGGCCGATTCTTCCCGCGGAAATCCTTGATGGTAAAGCCACCCATACGTATGGGCTTTGATGCATCGACGACGGAGTTCAGGGTGATCTTGCCTTCGTCCAGCCCCATTGCCAGGGTGAAGCTCTTGAAGGTCGATCCCATCTCGAATGTGGCGTTGCTCATCCGGTTGAACCAGCCCTTTTCGTATTCCTTGTCCGCGCCGCCGTCAGGCAACGTCCGGGAAGGTTCGTTGAGGTCGTAGTCGGGCACCGAAGCCATCGCCAGGACCTCGCCGGTATCGACATCGAGGATCACGGCGCCTGCGGCCTCGGCCTTGTAGGCAGTCATCGCGTTCGACACGACCTGGCGGACGATATCCTGGACGCGGAGATCGATGGACAATTTCACGGGTTCAAGCGGGGCGCCGCCGGTCAGGCCGGCCAGGCGAAGATCGCCAAGACCCTGCTGGTCCAGATAGCGCTCCATTCCGGCAAGACCCTGATTGTCGATATTCACATGGCCGACGATATGAGAGGCGGTTGCTCCCCTGGATAGAACCGGCGTTTTTCCGGCCTGAAGCCGATGCCGGGAATGCCGAGCCCCAGGATATCCGCCTGCTGTTTGGGGGTGAGTTGCCGTTTCAGCCATTGGAAGGCGGTCTGCGACCGCAGCTTCTTGTAGGTTTCGCTCCAGTCGAGATTGGGGATGACGAAGGCAAGCTTCTCGACGACCTCGTCCGCATCGACGATCCTGCGCGGGTCGGCGTAGAGCGAGATCATGTTGAGGTCGGTGGCGAGCAGGGCTCCGTTACGATCGACGATATCGGGCCTGGAGGCGACGGTGCTGGCGGGGATCGCTCCCGTCACGGCAGGGTCCGCAAGGCCATATTGGACAAGCCGGGCGCCAACGACGACATAGACCACAAGAAACCCGGCGATCAGGATTCCGAGCCGTTGTCTTGCCTCTTTTCTGCGGCTGGCGCGCGCGCCGAGGAAAGTTGCATTCTTTGCAATGACATCGCTCTTTACAATGAAATGTGCGCGGCTTTTGAGCCGGACGACAAACGAGATCATTCCGAACAAATCCACAAAATATGTCAGCCGAAGGCGAAGCTTTGGCAGCCGGTGGCCGCTGGGCTGCAACCTGCACGCCGCCGCACCGGAAGCCAACCGCAGAGTTCCCGGGCGAACCGACATGTTTAAAGTTTCATTAATATACAATTAAAGTTGTATTCGATGGCTTGGCGGAGCGTTAACCGGAGGCTCGTCGGGCTGCGGGGTGTCGTCGCCAGTTCTTACAAGTTGCAGAGATGCGCCACGGCCGCTCCTTGCTCCCGCGCTCCCTCAAACCTACATGTCTCCCGCCAACCTGGAGACGCCGATGATTTTCGACGCCGCACGCCTTTCGCTTGTGAACCTCTTCGCACCCGAGACCCGTTCCGTCTTTTGGAAGACCTTGGGCCTCACAGCCCTCGTGCTGATCGGCATCTGGTTCGCGCTTCGGGAGATTTTCATCCTCTATGCCTGGCCTTGGTTCGCCGCCTTCTTCCCGGACCTTCCGGACTGGGCAGGGTGGCTCACCTTGTTCGCGGCGATCTTTGCCGGCATCGGGCTGGCTTTGGCGCTCGCCCTGCTGATCGCGCCGATCACGGCTCTCATCGCCGGCCTGTTCCTCGATGATGTCGCCGAGGTGGTCGAGAAACGGGACTATCCGAACGATGCGCCCGGCAAGGCGATGCCGCTTGCCCAGGCGATCATCGGTTCGGTCCAGTTCCTCGGCGTCGTCATCGTCGGCAATATTATCGCGCTTTTCCTGCTGTTCATCCCCGGCGTCAACCTGATCGCCTTCTTCCTGGTGAACGGTTATCTGCTCGGCCGGGAGTTCTTCGAGTTCGCGGCGATGCGGTTCAGGACGCCTGCGGAGGCGCGTGCCTTCCGCTCGAAACATTCCTCGACCGTGTTCATGGCGGGCCTGCTGATCGCCTGTTTCCTGGCGATCCCCATCGTCAACCTGCTGACGCCGCTGTTTGCCGCCGGCCTGATGGTGCATCTCCACAAGGCGATTTCGAAGCGCGATCCCGGTTTCAGGCTTTAAGCGGGCGGCATCGAGGCGATCGGGGCTTTACTCGACGGCCTCGCCGATGAGCTGCTGCGGCAGTTCGACGAGTGGCGCCGGCACATCGACGGTCTTTTCCGGCGAGCGACAGAGATCGGCGATGACGCAGCGCTCGCATTCCGGCTTGCGCGCCTTGCAGCAATAACGGCCGTGCAGGATCAGCCAGTGATGGGCGTGGAAGAGATATTGCGCGGGGATGACCTTGAGCAGGTTTTCCTCCACCTCGTCGGGCGTCTTGCCCGGTGCCATCAAAAGCCGGTTGGCGATGCGGAAGACGTGCGTATCGACCGCCAGCGTGGGCACACCGAAGGCCATCGACATCACCACATTCGCGGTCTTGCGGCCGACGCCGGGCAGCCGGATCAACTCTTCGCGGGTCTTCGGCACTTGGCTACCGAACTCGTCGATCAGCATGCGGGAAAGCGCGATGACGTTTTTCGCCTTGTTGCGGTAGAGACCGATCGTCTTGATATATTGGGTGACACCCTCTTCGCCGAGATCAAGCATCTTTTCCGGCGTGTCGGCGATCTTGAAGAGGGCTCTCGTCGCCTTGTTGACGCCGGCATCGGTCGCCTGTGCCGACAGCGCCACCGCCACGACCAGCGTGAACGGGTTCACGTGCTCCAGTTCGCCTTTCGGCTCCGGCCGCTGCACCGAAAAACGGCGGAAAATCTCCTCCATCTCGGCTTTCGAATAGGCGGACTTGAAGCGTTTCGGCTTGGCCGCGCTCTTGCGCTCGGGCGCGTGATTTGACTTTTGCGGGGTGCTGGTTTTGGATTTGGTCTTTGGAGTCGCCATATGCCTGTATAGGCATCCCGCAGGAGGGAAATCAACGTGGACGTTTCCGAGGATCAGCCTGTTTTCGCAGCCGAACTGACGCCCTATCGTTCGCTCGGCAAGACCGGCTTTCGCGTCGTTCTGGCGCTCTCGGGCGGCATCTGCCTCATTTATGGCGGCTTCTTCCTGGTGACCGGCGCTTACCCGATCGGTTTCTTCTTCGGGCTGGATTTCCTCGGCCTCTATATCGCGCTGAAGATGAGCTATCGTGCGGGCCGGGCACGCGAGGAAGTCACCGTGTCGCGCAGCAACCTGTCGATCCGCAAATTCTCGCCGGCCGGGCGGATGGTGGAGCATCGCTTCAACCCGTTCTGGGCGCGCTTCGATGTCCGCCGCCACCAGGAATTCGGTATCACGTCGATGTCTGTGACGGGCGAGGGACGCGGCACCGATATCGGCTCCTTCCTCAATCCGGACGATCGCGAGAGTTTCGCCAAGGCCTTCAGGGGAGCGCTCGCAACCGTCAAGCAGAGGATCTGACGAGGCCGAAAAACCTGCGATCGGGCAAGAAACGGGTGGTTTCGGCGAAGCCGAAGAGGCATCTAAACAGCATATCAGTCGCACAGCGATTTTTGCGCGCCTCCGGTTCCATCCGCGTGCGGCGCTGTAAAGGAGACAAGCCATGAACGCTCTAGCCCAGATCGATTCGCCGCCTATCGACGTGACGCCCGATGGCTCCGACTACGAAACCGTTCGCCGCGTCATCGAGATGATCACGCTCGACTATCGCGACCAGCCGTCGCTCGAGGCCATTGCGTCCGAACTCGGTCAGTCGCCGACCCAGCTCCAGAAGGTCTTCACCCGTTGGGCCGGCCTGTCGCCCAAGGCCTTCCTGCAGGCCGTCACCCTCGATCACGCCAAGCGCCTGCTCGGCAAGGAGGAACTGCCGCTGCTCGAAGCCTCCTACGAGCTCGGCCTCTCCGGTCCCGGCCGCCTTCACGATCTGTTCGTCACCCATGAGGCAATGTCGCCCGGCGAATGGAAGGCGCGGGGCGGCGGTCTGACGATCCGCTATGGCTTTCACCCGTCGCCCTTCGGCCAGGCGTTGGTCATGGCGACGGATCGCGGCCTCTCGGGCCTCGCGTTTGCCGATCTCGGCTGCGACCAGGCGGCGCTCGATGACATGATGCGCCGCTGGCCGAATGCCGAATACGTTCCCGACCAGGAGATGACGGCGCCCTATATCGGCCGCGTCTTCGACCGCTCGAACTGGTCCTGCGACCAGCCGCTCAAGGTCGTGCTGATCGGTACCGATTTCCAGGTGCGGGTCTGGCAGAGCCTGTTGAAGATCCCGTTCGGCAAGGCCGTCACTTATTCCGACGTCGCCAACGACATCGGTCAGCCGACGGCAAGCCGCGCGGTGGGTGCTGCGGTCGGAGCCAACCCGATCTCGTTCGTGGTGCCGTGTCATCGTGCACTCGGCAAGAGCGGTGCGCTGACGGGCTATCACTGGGGGCTGACGCGCAAGCGGGCTATCCTGGGGTGGGAAGCGGGGAATGCGTGAAGGGCCTAACGCTTGAGCTCAGCATTTTGCGGCAGTTCACTTTACCAGCTGTGCGCGTGCAACTTCCATTGCCGGGCCACGAGCCGCGCAGATACCAAGTCGCCTGAAAAAGTCATAGACGGTCCGGAGGATTGCAGGATTGCCCAACGAAGCATATAAGAAATAACTGAAATAATCGTTGAAGGACGCGGTCAGGTGCATGAGCGCAGATACCAGAGATCGAAAAGCTTCCTGGGCGCCAAGATCATCTTCAATGGCGATTATTCGTCCTTCGACTGCATCGTGAAGGAAATCTCGGCCGGCGGCGCGCTGATCAAGATCGAGAACGCCCTGTCCCCGCCGGAGAGCTTCAGTCTCACCTTGGCCGATGGCCGCCGTTTCGAATGCGAGGTCCGCTGGCGGCGGATCAATACCATCGGCGTGGAGTTCGTGACCGCCGCCTGACGGGGTCAGGCGCCCCCTTGTGCACCTTCGGAGGCGTCGTTCAACCGCAGCAATTCCTTGGCCGCCGTCTCATCGGTAATCAGCGTATTGCACCCGATCCTTCGAATGGTCGCCCGGATCGCCACCGCCCGATGCGCGCCGCCGGACGAGAGCACGATGTGCTTCGCCTTCCTCAGCGTATCCAGATCCACCGACATCACCCGCTCGTTCAGCTTGTGATCGACCGAGCGGCCTTCCTCGTCCAGAAAATTGAACATGGTATCGCAGACGCAGCCGGAGGCGATCAGCCGGTCGAGCTCCGCCTTGGAGATGAAGCCTTCCGAGAGCGAGGTCGAATGCGGACCGATATCACCGCAGCTCACCACCGCCAGATCGAGGTTCTCGGCGAGATCGTAGATCGTGTTAAGCCCGCATTCCTCGATCAGCGCCCGCTTGGTCTTGACCGAATCGACCAGAAGCGGTGCGAGGAACATATAACATTCGGCGCCGAGCGGCCGGCGAAGCGCCAAGTGTAGTCGATCGGGTTGGTCTGGTGGACGGCGACGATGCCGCCGAGCAGCGACACGACCTTGCAGTTTTCCCGTCGCGGTGGGCGAAAACTGCCGAGCGAGGCGGTCATGGTGCGGCCCCAGCCGACGCCGATCGTCATGTCGTCCTGCACCACTTCGGAGAGGAATTGCCCGAGCGCCAGGCCGACAGAGCTCGCAAGGGCTGCGGCACTGTTGTCGCGCGGCGCCGGCACGACCACGGCCTCGTCGAGGCCATAGGCCTTTTCCAGCCGGATCGCCAGTTCCACGCAGGTGTCGATCCCTTCGCTGATCCAGATCTGCACTTCGGAGCGTTTCATCGCTTCGTCGAGCAGGCGGATCACCGTCGAGCGGCTCAGGCCCAGCCGCTCGGCGACATCTTTTGCGTCAATCCCTGGTTATAATAGAGCCACGCCGCGCGCAGCCTCATGGAGGCCGCTTCGGAATAGGCGGTGTGGGTCTCGCGTCTGAGCCTAGCCAACGGGCCTCCGGGCAAAATGATGGACAAGCGACAATGATATTTGTTCCGGCTGACACATATGTCAATTCCGAAGGACAAATGTCTTGACTTTTTAACCAGTGGCGGAGGATAGTCTTGGCAACGCGCCGGAGGAGCCAAATCGCGCGACAGGCGTTTAGTTCTCCATATCGAGGAATATTCGGATGACGTCTAAACTAGAGCAGCTTCGTTCCATGACCACGGTCGTTGCCGATACCGGCGACATCGAGGCGGTCGCCCGCCTGAAGCCCGTGGATTGCACCACCAACCCGACCATCGTTCTGAAGGCGCTTGGCACACCGATCTTTGCCGACAAGGTCCAGGAAGCGATCGCCTGGGGCCGTAAGCAGTCCGGCACTCCGGACGCCGTGGTGTCCGCCGTGGCCGACCGCCTGGCGATCACCGTCGGTGCAGCCCTGTCCGAACTGGTTCCCGGCCGCGTCTCGACCGAAGTCGATGCCGACCTTTCCTTCGACACGGAAGCGTCGATCGCCAAGGCTCGCCAGATCATCGCCGCCTACAAGGAGCGCGGCATCGAGCGTGACCGCATCCTGATCAAGCTCGCCTCAACCTGGGAAGGCATCCGGGCCGCCGAAGTGCTGCAGACGGAAGGCATAGACTGCAACCTGACGCTTCTCTTCTCTCAGGCCCAGGCGATTGCCTGCGCCGAAGCCAAGGTGTTCCTGATCTCGCCCTTCGTCGGCCGCATCCTCGACTGGTACAAGAAGTCGACCGGCCAGGATTACACGGCCGAGACCGATCCGGGCGTCGTTTCCGTCCGCGCCATCTACAACTACTACAAGGCGAACGGCATCAAGACGATCGTCATGGGCGCCTCCTTCCGCAATGCCGGCGAAATCGAAGCGCTGGCCGGTTGTGACCGCCTGACGATCAGCCCGGCTCTGCTCGACGAACTCGACAAGGATACCGGCAAGCTGGAACGCAAGCTTCTGCCGGAAACCTTCAAGGCCGAGCCGCTCCAGTCGCTCGACGAAAAGTCCTTCCGCTGGATGATGAACGAGGATGCGATGGCGACCGAAAAGCTGTCGGAAGGCATCCGCGCCTTCGCCAAGGACCTTGGCGCCCTGCGCCAGATGGTCAAGAAGGAACTGACGCTGGCCGCAGCCTGATACCAGTTTCCACCGCCGGCATGATGAAAGGCCCGTCTCGCGACGGGCCTTTTCTGTTTTCCGCACCTTCCAGAAGTAGGGCCCCAGCTGCCTTGCTCATCGATCGCTGGATACAAGATACCACAATACCGGGAGAAATTGAGTTTGATCAATTTTTGGTTTAACCGAAATTTCAGCCAAGCCATCTAAGCTTTTCTTGTCGTCAGAAGCGATATCGCGAAGCATGGAGTGGAACTATGTCTGGCATGCCGTTCGGTCGCATATTCTCCAACGCCGCCCTATTGGAGGCGTTGAGCAGATCACAGGCTGTCATCGAGTTCGATCTCAAGGGCATGATTCTTGATGCCAACGAGAATTTCTGCAAGGCGATGGGATACACGCTCGAGGAAATAATCGGCAAGCATCACCGTATCTTCATCGATCCGCATGAGGCGGTCTCGAAAGCCTATGAAGACTTCTGGAAACGGCTTACGAGCGGCCAATACGACCAGAGGGAGTACAAGCGGATCGCCAAAGGCGGCCGCGAGATCTGGATCCAGGCGTCTTACAATCCGGTGTTCCGGGGTCGGAAACCCTTCAAGATCGTCAAGTTCGCGACCGATATCACTGCTGCGAAGCAAAGTGCGGCGGAAGACAGGGAAAGCTCCAGGCCCTGTCGCGCGCCCAGGCCATCATCGAGTTCACGCCGGGTGGCGAAATCCTGACTGCCAACGAGAATTTCCTGAAGACGCTCGGCTATTCGCTCGCCGAAATCGTCGGCAAGCACCATTCGATGTTCTGCGAACCGGATTATGTGCAATCCGCGGCCTATCGGACCTTCTGGCAGAATCTGGCCACCGGCCGGTTCGCCGCCGATCAGTTCACACGGGTCGCGAAGGACGGTCACAAAGTCTATATCCAGGCCTCCTACAATCCGATCATCGACGACAGTGGGCGGGTAATCAAGGTTGTGAAGTTCGCGACGGATGTCAGCGAGCGCGTGACGGTCGTGAAGGAACTCGGCGCCGGCCTTGCGCGCCTTTCGGATTGCAATATCCGGCAGACCATCGATGTGCCTTTCATCGAAGAATTCGAACCTCTGCGGCGCGATTTCAACGCCTCGATCGGCGCGTTTCAGGAGACGCTCGTCAATGTCCTGAAGCAGACCAACAGCCTGAATGGCAACAGCCAGGAAATGCATGAGGCGGCCGACCAGCTTTCAATGCGCACCAAGGAACAGGCAGCTTCGCTCGAGCAGACCTCGGCAGCACTGGAACAGGTCACGGCGACGGTCCGGTCCTCGACGATCAGCACGGAAGACACGCGAAAGCTCGTCAAGAATGCGCTGCAATGTGCATCAACCTCTTCCTCGGTCGTGGAGGAAACCATCACCGCGATGAGGCGCATCGAATCCGCCTCCGCCGAGATCAGCCAGATCATCGGCGTGATCGACGAGATCGCCTTCCAGACTAATCTCCTCGCACTCAATGCCGGTGTCGAGGCGGCCCGCGCCGGCGAAGCCGGCAAGGGCTTTGCAGTCGTTGCGCAGGAAGTGCGCGAACTCGCGCAACGTTCTGCCAAGGCCGCCAAGGAGATCAAGGGGCTTATCGGGAATTCCGGCCGGGAGGTCACCGAAGGAGTTCGCCTTGTCGATGCCACGGGCGACGCCCTTCGTGAAATCGAACAGTTCGTCGCGTCGATCGACAAGAACGTCCAGTCGCTGGCGACCGCCGCTTCGGAACAATCGATAGGCTTGTCGGAGATCAACAACGCGGTTTCCCTGATCGACCGCATGACGCAGCAAAACGCCGGCATGGTCGATCATACGACTTACATCAGCGAGCAGCTCGCCACGGGAGCCGCTCATCTTGTCGAACTGGTCAACCACTTCAAATTGAACCGGCGCTCCGCCGTCCGCGAGCCAGGGTCGGCCGCGGCCACCGCCAGACGGGTCAGGGCTGCTTGATGCCGACCAACCCGGGCTCGGCGCTTCCGGCATTCCGGAGTGCTGAAGTCCCACGGGTTCGTGCGGTCAGCTCCGCTTTTGCTGATAAACAAGCCGGTCTCCTTATCGACATCAAGCACGCCGTCGCTGCGCTCGAACGCGGCGGCGATTGCTGCCCGGAAAGCGTCCAGTTGAGTTTCGCTCGCGCCATCTCCGGGTGGGTAGGAGGTCAGCGCCAGGAACACATCCTCGGGGTTCGTGATCCGCATGGCGGCGGGGTGCTGCGAGAAAGCGACGTCGCCGAACCGGGCACGCATCAGCTCCTCGGCCCTGTCGTATCCGAAGACGGCCGCGCTCGGATCGAACGGCTCGCTGCCGAACACGGTGGTGAGCTCGTAGAGCCCGCGCATGTTGCCAACGCCGTTGGTCGTGACGGCGAGCGAACCGCCCGGCTTCAGCACCCGGAACATTTCGGCGATGCCGGCTGCCGGATCGGGCAGGTGGTAGAGCATGTGCATGGCGATGACGGTATCGAAGCTGTCATCCTCGAAGGGCAGGGCGGCGGCTTCCGCCTGACGGCCGGTCACCGATCCGAACGGGAGCGGCGTGCAGCGCGCAACGGCTTCGCCCACCATTCCGGAGGACTGATCGGCGAGCGTCAGGTGGAGATTTTCAGGCACCTCATTGATGACGGATGCCCAGAACCAGGCCGGGCCGCAGCCGATATCGAGGACGCGGTCACCCGGCCGCAGGGGCAGTTGCCGCGCCACCCAGGGAAACCAGCCGATATCGGCGATCGTATATTCCCTGTTGAGGCGTCCGCGTGCCGCAAGCTTGCTGCTGTCGGCATATTGTACGGCATTCCCCGAAGTAATCGACGACATGGTGTCTCCCGCAGCGACGACGGTTCGCGTTGCAACCCATATCATATCCGGCGCGCTTTGCAGTTTTACCATGACGGACCGGGTTGCCGGCGGCCGGTGACGGCCGCCGGAAGAGAGCTTTGCGTGATCAGGCCGGCTGCGGAACCAGCTTGGCGGTGCCCGGCTTGCGCAGCAGCAAGACCGAGACGGCGGCGATCATGCACATCACGCCGGCGATCTGCAGGGCGGGCATGTAGGTGTTGAAGTCGCTCTTCAGGAAGCCTGCGCCGAAGGCGGCAGTGGCGGCGCCGAGCTGATGGCCGGCAAACACCCAGCCGAAAACGAGGCCGGCCCGTTCGCGGCCGAATTCGGCAGCCGCGAGCTTCACGGTCGGAGGCACGGTCGCCACCCAGTCCAGGCCGTAGAAGATCGCGAAGACCGACAGTTCCACGAATGAGAAGCCCGAGAGCGACAGGTAGACCAGCGACAGACCACGCAGGCCGTAGAACCAGAACAGCAGCCAGCGATTGTCGTAGCGGTCCGACAGCCAGCCGGCGAAGATGGTGCCGAAGAAATCGAAGATGCCGATTACGGCAAGCGTGCTGGCGGCAGTCACTGCAGCCATGCCGAAATCGCCGCAGATCGAGATCCAGTGGGTCTGGATCAGGCCGTTGGTCGGCAGGCCGCAGACGAAGAACGTGCCGAACAGCACCCAGAAGGTGGGGCTCGCCGAGGCATGGCGCAGCGCGCCGATCGGCGAATAGAGCGTCGCCAGGAACTTGTGGTCCTGCTTCGGCGCCGGCGTGACAGCGGTCTCGCCATAGGCGGGCAGGCCGACATCGGCGGGATAATCGCGCATCAGGAGCAGGACCAGAAGCATTGCGGCGGCGATGACGACGACGGTGAAGGTGAGTGCCGTGCGCCAGCCATAGGCTTCGGTCATGGCGGCGAGGAGCGGCAGGAAAACGAGCTGGCCGGTGGCGTTGCTGGCGGTCATCAGGCCGACGACGAGGCCGCGGCGCTTGGAGAACCAGCGCGTCGCGACGGTTGCGCCGAGAACCAGCGCCGTCATGCCGGTGCCGACGCCGATCACCACGCCCCAGAGCGCCACGAGCTGCCAGACCTCGCTCATGAACAGCGACAGGACAATGCCGCTCATGATCAGGGCCAGGGCAAAGGTGACGACCTGGCGGACGCCGAAATGGTTCATGAAGGCGGCGGCGAACGGTCCGAGCAGGCCGAAAAGCACGAGGCGCACGGCCATGGCCGAAGAGATGTCGGCGATATCCCAGCCGAACTCCTGATGCAGCGGCTGGATCATCACACCGGCCGAGCCCATGGCGCCGGCGGTCGCGAGCATGGTGAGGAAGGTGGTGATGGCGACCACCCATCCATAATGCAGGTTCCTGGCCGCCATCCATTGGGCGGCGCGATTGGAGATCATGGTTCTGTCCCTTTCGTGGTCGTCGCCGCATCGGCAGCGTGTGATTCTCGGGTATATGCCCGCTTTTGAATAAAAATCAGAGAGCCGCCAGCAGCTCCTGCAATTGTCTGGTTTTCTCGGCCCCGAGCCGGGCCTCGATCTCGTCCTGGACGCCATCCCACAGTGGCGCACCCTCTTTCAGGATCGCCGCACCCTTCGGCGCGACCGTCAGCATGGCTTCCCGCTGGTCCTCGCCGTGGCCGATCGCCACCAGACCCATGCGTTCCAGCACCTTAGTATTGCGGCCGACCGTCGAGCGGTCCAGCTCCACCTGGACGGAAAGATCGGTAAGCGAGATCGGCGCCAGCCGGTTGATGTTGCGCAGCAGGCTGAATTGGCCGATGTTGACGCCGAGCGGCGCCAACGCCTCGTCGTAATAGGACGAGACCTTCCGGGAGGCTTTGCGCAGCAGGATGCAATGGCAGGTGTCGTTTGGCATGGAGCGGGTATATACCCGCGGTTCGATTTGCGCAAGAGGCGTGGATCAAAAATCGGAACGTTCCGGAATGGAGCAGGGCGGTGGCAAGAAAGATCCTCTTTGGCCGAAAAGAATCCCCGGGCTTAAAGCTTCCTCAACAAGAATAGGCGACTATCCCGGCACTATTCCATCCTGTTGTTTTGCGTAGATATGGAGTTGACCATGCCGGAGCTCGGCAAGTGAAGGGTCTGAAGTTTCGGTTTTCCAAGAAGCTCGTCTTCATCCTCATGGGCAGCATTGTCGTGCTCGGTGGCGGGAGCGGCGCGGCGGCCGTGCTCATCGGCACGGACAAGATCCTCGGCCCCTCCTACATGGAGATCAACGGGCTCGAATGTACCGCGCTGGAAACGGTCAAGATCAAGCGCGATCAGCGCTACTGGATTCGCAAATACGTGGTGAGCGACGGGAGCGGCGACGGTTTGGCCCGCATCCGCACGGCGCTGCGCGTCGCCAAGGCGGTCCAGGAAAAGGAAAAGGCCGATCTCGTCCAGGTGGCGATGATCGACAAGGCCGGCCCCGTGATCGCGCCCAGATGCGCGGCCGCGTGATCGGCGCCCAGGTCGTCTATATCCCCGACCCGAAGAAGGCGCCCGAAGGCACCAGTGCACAGCCCTATTCAGCCTACTACCTCGATGGCAAGGCGAATGCGGACGGCGAATATTATGGAATGCGCATCGACCTGCCGCTCGAGGACGCCGAGATGCTCACCGCGCGGCTGACCGACCACGCCGATTGCGTCGAACCGGTCGTCGCAAAGCCGGAAGGCGAACACGGTGCTCCCGCCGGCCATGGTGAAAAACCGAAGGCTGAGGGGCACGGTGCGCCGAGCGGACATGGCGAACCTGCCGGCCACGGGGTACCTGCGGCCGGCGCTCATGGAGCGCCCGCGGAGGCCCATGGCGCTCCCGCCGAGGGCCACGGCGACGAGGTGGCCGCGAAGGAAAGCGGCGGTTTCTTCAGCTCAGTCACCGGCATGATCTTCGGCTCCAAGCCGGAAGCACCGGCCGAAGCCCATGCACCCGAGGGTAATGCTGCCGCCACCGAAACCCATGCGGCTGCCCCGGCTGCCGATGCTCACGCCGCGCCGGCCACCCCCAGCCGGCACCGGCTGCCCAGAACAAGGCCGCTGCAACGCAAGGCAACGGCGGCCAGAAGCCCGCCGCGCCGACCCAGGTCGCCTCCGCCGAACCGAAGAAGGAAGAGGGCGGGTTCCTCTCCTCGATCATGGGCATGTTCTCCGGCAGCAGCGAAGAGAAGCCGCCCGCCGCGACACCGGCCAAGGCCGAGACCCCGGCCAAGGCCGCGGCCCAGGAACCCGCGCCCGAGCCTCGGACTTCCGCCGAAGGCGGCAAGCGCTGGTCGAAATCGACCGGTGAGGATGCCAAGCGTTCCGAGGCGGTTGTGGAAGCCGCTCCGCCACCGACCAACGGCTCCACGGATGCCGACGCCGCCGGGGCCGCGTGGCTCGCCAAGATGCGCGGCCAGGCGGCTGCGCCCGCCAAACCTGCCCAGGCGGCTGCGGCCTCGGATGCCAAGACCCCGGCCGCAAAGGCCACGCATTGAACGGCGCAGCCGCAAGGCCGGTGATCCGGCCTTGCACTCCCGGTCGATAAAGCTAGACTGCCATTCGTCGAAAAGGACCTGAAACGGCAGAGGTAAGCCCGTTTCCTTCCACACAGGAAGCTCCGTACCGTCACTCGGCGGACCCGCGGCAAGCAACCGGCGCAAGGCCGGCGGCTTGGCGCGCCTTTTTCGAAGCGTTTCATCCCGTCGTGCATTTGCGCGTTCTCGACCGAAGGAGACCGCAATGCCCATCATCCGTGCCAATACCGGCATCATCACCCAGATCAACGTCTTTACCGTGCCCGAGGGTGGGCAGGAAGCGCTGGTCGCCTACCTTGCCGAAGCAGCCAGGGTCGCGAGCGACGTGCCGGGATGGCTCTCCGCAAGCCTGCACAGGAGTCTCGACGGCACAAGGGTAGTCAACTACGCCCAGAGCCAGGACGGGGAGGCGATGGGGAAGGTCTTCCAACGGCTCAATGCCGCCGGCATGATCGACGGTAACAAGGTGTATGGGGAGGCCAGCCCCGGGCTTTATGAAGTGGTGTTCACGCTGGAACGGTGAATTGGGGATG
The DNA here is from genome assembly GCA_045291535.1 of Neorhizobium sp. EC2-8. Lineage (GTDB taxonomy): Bacteria > Pseudomonadota > Alphaproteobacteria > Rhizobiales > Rhizobiaceae > Neorhizobium. The sequence goes on from CP147996.1 coordinate 4,244,647, forward strand.
GGTGAGTGTCCCCTCCCTTGCGATTTCTAACCCTTAGCTGAAGCTAAGATGTTGAAATCGCTTTCTCTCCCGCAAGGAGAGAGATACGAGTGCCGCGCCGCTGCGGGCTACCTCTCTCCTGCGGGAGAGGTTACAAAATCAAGATCTTAGCGTCAGCTAAGTCTTGGATTTTGTTGGTGAGGGGCACATCAACACAACCGCCGTCATCCTCGGGCTTGACCCCAGGATCCTGCATCCGCAGTGCCAGTCGGTGGATCCTCGGGTCAAGCCCGAGGATGACGCCCGTCTGGAGCAGAGTGCGCGACGATCAATCCGCCTTGGCGCGTCGTGCCGGGAACAGGATGACGTCGCGGATCGACGGCGAATCCGTCAGCAGCATGACCAGACGGTCGACGCCTATGCCCAAGCCGCCGGCGGGTGGCATGCCCTGGTCGATCGCGTCCAGGAACTCGTCGTCGAGTTGCTTTTCCTTCTCGCCGCGGGCATGGGCCTGTTCGAGCTGTTCGACCATGCGCTTGCGCTGTTCTTCCGGATCGTTGAGCTCGGAAAAGGCGTTGCCCAGTTCCCAGGCGTTGCAATAGGTCTCGAAACGTTCGACGAGGCGCGGTTCGCCCGGCACTTCCTTGGCAAACGGCGAGATGTCCTTCGGGAAATGCGTCACATGGCTCGGCTGGATGAGTGTGCCCTCGACCTTCTCCTCGAAGATGAAGGCGAGGCATTCGCCCCAGGTCCAGTCTTTCTCGACTGCGAAACCGGCGGCCTTGGCGGCAGTGCGGGCTTCCTCGTCGGTCTTCATGGCAAGGAAGTCGATGCCGGTCGCTTCCTTCACCGCATCGGGCATCGGCACGCGCTTGAACGGCCCCTTGAAGGACAGTTCCTTGTCGCCGAACTTCACCTCAGTCGTGCCATGGATGGTCATGGCCAAGGTCGAGAACATGCGCTCGACGAGGTTCATGATGTCCTCGTAGTCCGCATAGGCCCAGTAGCACTCCATCATCGTGAATTCGGGATTATGCCTTGTCGAAACGCCTTCGTTACGAAAATTGCGGTTGATCTCGAACACCTTGTCGGTGAGGCCGGAGACCAGCGTGCGCTTCAGGAACAGTTCCGGCGCGATGCGCAGGTACATGTCGAGCTTCAGGGTGTTGTGATGCGTCTTGAACGGCTCGGCGGTGGCGCCGCCATAGACCGAGTGCAGCATCGGCGTCTCGACTTCCATGAAGCCGTCGTTTTCCATGAAGCGGCGGATGCCGGAGACGATGCGGCTGCGCTGCTGGAAGCGCAGCTTCGACTCCTCGTTGGTCATGATGTCGAGATGCCGCTTGCGGTAGCGCAGTTCGACGTCCGACAGGCCGTGCCACTTTTCCGGCATCGGCAGCAGCGACTTGGTCAGCATCGTGATGTTCTGCGCGTTGATCGTCAGTTCGCCGCGCTTGGTGCGGCGCACGACGCCGGTGACGCCGATAATGTCGCCGATATCGATCATCGGCAGCAGGTCGCGGGCTTCCTGCGGCGTGGTGTCCTTGTGGGAGAAGATCTGCACCTTGCCCGATGCGTCATGGATATCCATGAACATGCCGGAATTACGTGAGGAATAAACCCGGCCGGCGACGGTGACGATATCCTGCGTCTCGACGTCCGCTTCCAGGTTCTTGTATTTCTCGGCCAGTTCCGCGTTGCTCATGGTGCGGTGGAAATGCGCCGGATAGACGTCGCCGATCTTGTCGCGAAGGATGGCGAGCTTTTGGGCGCGCACCTGGGTGGCGTCGGAGGAGAGGGCGGTTTCGGTCGTGTTCTCGGTCATCGTGTTTCGCCTTAAGGGCTGGTGTCTTTAGTTTTTTCGGGCGGTCGTTTTGTTTGGCACGCCACCCACCGAATTCGTCATCCTCGGGCTTGACCCGAGGATCCATTCTTTCTGGCGGTGCGCCCGCTCTGCATTCCACCCTTTTGGCGGCGGCATGGATCCTCGGGTCAAGCCCGAGGATGACGGTGAGGAGGCGCCCGTCAACGGCCACGAGAGCGCAGCGTATGCTTACTTTCCGTCGCCCACCATGGACGCCACCACCGTCGCCGCGATCTTCAGCCGCTGGCGCACGACCGAGCGGCCAAGCAAGGCCATCGAATCGAACAGCGGCAGCGAGCGGGACGAACCGGACATGGCGATGAAGAGCGGCGGGGTGACGACGCGCAGTTTCTTACCCAACTTGTCGGCGATGGCGCGCAGTTCCGCATCGATCGACTCGACGTTGAACTCGATCATCTTCTCGAAATCGGCCTGAACGGTATTGATGATTTCCAGCGTCTCGGTCGGGCTCGTCTTCAGACCGGCAAACGAGGCGGGCGTAAGGCCGACATCGCTCGACAGCAGGAAGCCGGCGAGGTTCGGCAGTTCGCCGAGCTTGGAAATGCGGCTCTGCGAATGTTTCAGGCCTTCGGTCAGGCGGCTGTTTTCCATCGCCCATTCGAGCACCCGGGAAACGAATTCGTCCGGCGACAGCTTTTCGCGCAGCCAGCGGCCGTTCAGCCAGTCGAGCTTCTGGATGTCGAAGATCGCGCCGGCCTTGGAGAGGTTCTCCGGATCGAACTTTTCGGTGAGTTCGTCTATGGTCAGCATCTCTTCGCCTTCGGCGATCTGGATGAAGAACAGGCCGAGGAAGTTCATCAGCGCTTCGGGCAGGTAACCGAGCGCGGAATAATAGGAGATCGAGGTGGGGTTCTTGCGCTTCGACAGTTTCGACTTGTCGGCGTTGCGCATCAGGGAGAGGTGCATGAACACCGGCTGTTCCCACTCGAAATAGCGATAGAGCAGGATGTGCTTCGGCACGGAAGCCAGCCATTCCTCGCCGCGCGCGACATGGGTGATCTTCATCAGATGGTCGTCGATGACGTTGGCCATGTGATAGGTCGGCATGCCGTCGCCCTTGATCAGCACCTGCATATCGACCGAATCCCACGGGATCGACACGTCGCCGTAGACGCCGTCATGGAAATCGCAGGAGCCTTCGGTCGGGATTTTCATGCGGATGACGGAGCCTTCGCCTGCCGCCATCCGTGAGGTAACTTCCTCGGCCGTATAGCTGAGGCACAGCCCGTCGTATTTCGGCGGCTTGCCGGCGGCGCGCTGGCCCTCGCGCATCTGCTCCAGCCGCTCGGGCGTGCAGAAGCAGCGGAAGGCATGGCCCTTGTCGAGCAGCTGCTGCGCGTATGGCTGGTACATGTCCTTGCGGTCGGACTGGCGATAGGGACCGTAGGGACCGCCGACATCCGGGCCTTCCGCCCAGGTCAAGCCCGTCCAGCGCAGCGCGTCCAGCACCTTCTCTTCGAATTCGCGCGTCGAGCGCGTCGCATCGGTATCCTCGATGCGCAGGATGAATTCGCCGCCGTGCTTCTTGGCGAAGAGATAGTTGAACAGCGCGATATAGGCGGTGCCGACATGCGGCTCGCCGGTCGGCGACGGGGCAATGCGGACGCGGGGCTTCGTGGCGATCATGAAAATGCTCTGTCTCAAGGCGCGCGAGTGGGCGCCAAGCCTGTTTTTGAAATGCGGATTGGGGCAGGCTTAGGCCATATTCAGCCGCGAGCGTCAAGGTTTTTGGCCTTGGACCCCTACCTCACCGGCCAGACATAGAGCAGTGCGGGCACGCTGACGAGGATGATCAGGAATGAAAGCGGCAGGCCGAGGCGCGGATAGTCGGAAAACTTGTAGCCGCCAGGCCCGAAGACCAGTGTGTTGCACTGGTGGCCGACCAGGGTGAGGAAATCGCAGCCGGCGCCGATTGCCACCGCCATCAGGAACGCTTCCGGCCTGAAGCCGAGATTGGTGGCGAAGCTCGCGGCAATCGGCCCCATGACGAGCACGGTGGCGGCATTGTTCAAAGGGCGTGACCGCCATGGCGGTGACGAGGATCAGGCCGATCGCGCCCCAGGCCGGCAGGCTCGTCGCCGCGTGACCGAGCCAGCCGGCGATCAATTCGCTGCCGCCGGTGGTCCGGAGCGATCCGAAACCGGGATCAGCGCCGCCAGCATGACGAGGATCGGGCCGTCGACCGATTTGTAGAAGTCGTTGAGTGGAATGGCCCGGAAGACGACCATGCCGAGGGCTGCCGCGAAGAAGGCGACCGGCACCGGCGCGCTGCCGACAGCGGTTGCGGCCATGGCGAGCGCCAGGATGACCAGGGGAATGAAGGCACGCCGCTGCGTCCCGAGCAGGACCTCGCGCTGGGCGAGCGGCAGCAGCGAAAAGTCCTGCAACACGGCGGGCAGGTTCTTGCGGCTGCCCTGAAGCACCAGCACGTCGCCGGCCATCAGAGTCAGCTCGCCGAGCCGCTGCTTCAGCCGTTCGCCCCGCCGGCTGATCGCCAGAAGATTGATGCCGCGCGTATAGGCGAGCGCGAGTTCCTTGGCGGACAAGCCGGTGAGCGGCGATTCCTGGGTGATGATCGCCTCGACCGAGATCACGTCCGGCGTCGCCTGGCCGTTTTCCTTCAGCGGCTTGCCGGAGAGCTTCAGCTTTCCGGCCGAGACGATCCTGTCCAGCGCGACCGACGGGCCTTCCAGCAGGACAGCATCGCCTTCGCGCAAAACGAGATCGGGGAAAGGCGACATGCGGGCCGCTCCGCGCAGCACGGCGGTTGCCAGAACCTCGCCGTCGCCGAGCTTCAGGAGATCGCCGATCGATTTTTCGAGGAGCGTGGAATCGGACGTTACAGAGACTTCCGATGTGTAGTTCTTGATCTCCACCGCCTCTTCGATCGAGCTGTTCTCCCTGGTGCGGCTCGGCACCAGCCAGTGGAAGAACAGCAGGAAGGTGATGCCGACGATAGTCAGGATCGCTCCCATCGGCGTGAAGTCGAACATGGTGAAGGAGGTGCCGGTCAGCTCCTGGCGCAGCCGCGAGACGACGATATTCGGTGAGGTGCCGATCTGCGTCATCAACCCGCCGAGCAGGGCCGCAAACGCCATCGGCATCAGGTATTTCGACGGGGAGGCGCCTGATTTCTTCGAAAACTGGAAGGCGACCGGCATCATGATCGCCAGCGCCCCGATGTTCTTGATGAAGGCTGACAGCAAAGCCACGGCGATCATTAGCAGCGCAAGCTGGGTGTGCAGCGTGTCGAGGTTGGGGAAGAACTTCTTGATCGCGGTATCGACGATGCCCGAGCGCGCCACGCCGGCGCTGACCACCAGCGCGCTGCCGACGATGATGACGATATCATCGGAAAAGCCGGAAAACGCCTTATCGACAGGCACGACGCCGAGTGCGACGGCCAGGACCAGCGCGCAGCAGGCGACCACGTCGTAACGGAACCGATCCCAGATGAAGACCGCCATCATGACGGCGATGACGGAAAACGCGAGGATTTGCTGGGTTGTCATGCCGACCTTGATGTCGAAGGACCGGCGAGATGGTGACCACCGGCGGAAGGATGGAGATGGCGCGGGCGCGCTGCCTGTCAATGCGGAGAGGCGCTCAAAGTTCCGCGGCCGTAAGGGTGAGGGGAACGCCTGTCCACTGGACAACGAAGGCCGCTTCGATAGGGTGTCGTGGCAAGGCGACTGAATGTTTTGAATGGAGATTTATCGATGAGTGATGTTTTGAACGTGCCGGTGACGCTGGCCGATGGTCGCGAGACCACGCTTTCGGAATACAAGGGCAAGGTGATGCTGGTCGTCAACGTCGCCTCGAAATGCGGGTTGACCAAGCAGTATGAAGGCCTCGAAAAACTCTACGAAGACAAGCGCAACGACGGTTTCGTGATCACCGCCTTCCCGGCCAACAATTTCAAGGGTCAGGAGCCCGGCACGGATGCCGAGATCGTCGAATTCTGCCAGCTGACCTATGACGTCAAGTTCCCGATCTTCTCGAAGATCTCCGTCAAGGGCGAGGACAAGCACCCGCTCTACCAGGGCTTGACCGGCTCCGGCGTGCCGACCACGGGTGACGGACCGATGAAGGAAAGGCTGCGCGGCTTCGGCATGGCGGTCGAAGACGACAGCGAGATCGTCTGGAACTTCGAAAAATTCCTGATCGGCCGCGACGGCGAGATCAAGGCTCGGTTTGCGCCCGACATCGACGGGCAGGACAGCCGGCTGGTCGAGGCGGTCGAGCGGGAACTGGCGAAGAACTGAGGGCGGTCATTCTTCCTCATACAGGCCTCACTTGATGGGTTATCTCAAATGAGCTATATAGCGTAAATGGTATGGGCGGTTGAAACCCATCAAGCCGTCGATGATGAAATTGAGGCGTTGCCTGTCGGTCTTCAGGCGCGTCTCTCCGTCTTTTGGAAGCTATCGAGAATGTTGGCTTGAACAATCTGCGGGAGCCGCATGTCAAACATCTTGAAGGCAAGCTTTGGGAGCTGCGCGCCAAAGCGTCCGAAGGTATCGCCCGAGGCATCTACGTTACGGTGACCGGGCGCAAAGTCGTGGTCCTACATGTCTTCGTAAAGAAGTCGCAGAAAACCCCGCCAAGAGCACTCGAAATAGCAAGGCAGCGAATGAAAGAGGTGAAGCCGTGACCAAGATCGCAGACCTCAAGAAGAAGCTGATGAGCAATCCCGAATTCCGTGAGGAATACGCGAAGGCTGATGCCGAGTTCCAGCTTATCGAAGAGCTGGTGCGTGCCCGGACCAAGGCCAACCTATCCCAGGCCGAGCTGGCCAAAAGAATCGGCACAACACAGTCCGCCATCGCCAGACTGGAAGGCGGCGGCGTTTCGCCCTCGCTGTCGGCGCTTCGGCGTTATGCGGAGGCCACCGGATCAAAACTGGAGATCAATCTGGTTTCGCCCTAGTTATTTCGCCGGAACGTCGATTAGAAACAGGGACAAGCCCGTGCCGCTCAACCGTGTGACGATCTACGCGAAGGATGTCGAAGCGATGGTGCGTTTTTACGAGACGCATTTCGAGTTCGAAGTCTTGCGATTGCCCGGTGATCGCATCGTCGAACTGGTCAGCAAGGATGGCGGTGCCAACCTGATGTTTCACCCGGCCGCCAAATCGCAGAAGATCGGCCAGGTGATCGTCAAACTGGTGTTCGACGTGGAGGATGTCGAAGCGTTCTGCCGCCACGCGGCGGAACGAGGGCTGCAATTCGGCCCGATCCACAAGGCCGATGGTTACGAGTTTGCGAATGCCAAAGACCCGGGCCAGAACTCGATCGCGGTCTCCAGTCGAGCTTTCCGCAGAACGAAGTAAGCCCTCCTCGACTCAGTGAAGCGTCTTTCCGCCGCCCGCCTTCTTCTTTCGGGCGTTCCTCGCCACCATGTTGAGCACCTCGACACCGGCGGAAAAGGCCATGGCGGCGTAGATGTAGCCCTTCGGCACATGCACGCCAAAACCTTCGACGATCAGGGTGCCGCCGATCATCAGCAGGAAGGCGAGTGCCAGCATGACGATGGTCGGGTTCTTCTCGATGAAGTTGGCAAGCGGGGTGGCGGCGATCAGCATCACGGTGACGGCGGCGACGACGGCGATCACCATGATCGGCAGGTGCGGGGTCATGCCGACGGCGGTGATGATGCTGTCGATCGAAAACACGAGGTCGAGCAGGAGGATCTGGCCGATTGCCGAGGCGAAGCTCATCTTGACCACATTCTTGCCGGCGCCGACCAAGTCTTCCTTATGGTCATCGACATCGACGGAATGATGGATTTCCTTGGTCGCCTTCCAGACCAGGAAAAGGCCGCCGGCAATCAGGATCAGGTCCTTCCAGGAGAAACCGTGGCCGAAGGCCTCGAAGATCGGATTGGTGAGCTGGACGATCCAGGCGACGGTGCCGAGCAGGGCGAGACGCATGACGAGCGCCAGGCCGATACCGATCTTGCGGGCGCGCTCGCGGTTTTCCGGCGGCAGCTTGTTGGTGAGGATCGAGATGAAGATCAGGTTGTCGATGCCGAGCACGACTTCCATGACGACGAGGGTGACGAGCGCCACCCAGGCGGCCGGATCCTGAACCAGCGTGACGATATCCTGCATCAACATTTCCTTCTTTCAATCGTTGGGCGCAATTGCCGTCCCGATTTAAGGACTGAAGAGGCAAAGACAAGAGGAGGTTGCGTTGCAACCTCCTGGAATCAGGCATGTTCTTTGGTTTTTACGATCACGGATTTGTCATGGGCGCCATAAGCGGCCATGAATACCCGGATTGCACCCGTCACCACGCGGTCGAGTTCGCTGAACGGCGGCACGTCGTCGAGATCGCCGAACAGGCGGTACTTGAAGAAACCCGCGCTCGACATATCGATGAACTGACGCGCTGCGAGGTCCGTATCCTCGATCTTCAGATTGCCCAGGGCGACGTGACGTTTAAGGAAATCCTCAAGAACTGTGCGTACGTTGTGCGACGGTGAATTGAAGAAGTGCTGACAGATGCTCGGGAGGCGATCGACGACACCGATGACGGTGCGCATCGCGCCGATTACCTGCGGAGAGGTGATATGCGTCGCAAATCCCATGCCGAAGCGGTAAAGACCATTTTCAGCCTCTTCGCTGCCGGCCAGGATGTCGCGCATTCGAAGCGTGATGCGCTCGCGCTCGCGGGTAATGATGGCGCCGAACAGATCTTCCTTGTTCTGGAAGTAGACATAGATCGTCCCTTTCGAGACGCCGGCCTCGCGGGTGATATCGTTCATGCTCGCGGCGTCGAAGCCGAGCCGCATGAATACGCTCTTTGCGCCGTCGATGATCTGTTCCCGCTTCGCCGGGTCCTCGCCCGCTGCAAAGCGTCCGCCGGGAACCGGATCGGTTCTTTCCAGTTTCCTAGTCTGCCTGGCCATTACGATGCCCTTTTTAACCTTTTCGAACCGAGCGGTTCGATTGCTCTTGATATGTGTCATCGAAGGGTCTATGTCAAGCTCGCTGAACCGATCGGTTCGATGAAATAAGACGCTCCCAAGACGGTAGATAGAAGATGACGTCCTCTCAGAATACCGGCGCATTGCGCGCCGTGACGACGGAAAATGCTGGCCTTGCCGAGGCCGAGGCGCGCAAGGCGCCGCTGCCGGCTGCGGAACAGCCTGCGGCCGCCGAGGCGATTGCGGCCCCGGCCGCTGCCAAGGCGCCTGAAAAGAAGAAACGTCGCGGCCTCCTGATGCCGATCATCGCGCTTGCCCTCCTCGGTGGCGCTGGCTGGTATGGTTACAACTGGTGGATCGACGGTCGGTTCCTGGTCTCGACCGACGACGCGTATGTCGAAGGCGATATCGCCGTCATCTCGCCGAAGGTTTCCGGTTACGTCGCCAAAGTCAATGTTGTCGAAAACCAGGCCGTCAAGGCGGGCGATCTGCTCGTGACGCTCGACGACGGCGATTATCAGCTGGCACTTCGCAAGGCGCAGGCTGCCATCGAATCCGCCAATCTCGCCGTGTCCCGCATCGATGCGCAGATCATCGGCGGCGAAGCTTCGGTCAAGCAGGCTCAGGCCCAGCAGGGCGCTCTTGAGGCGGCCGTTCGCGGCGCGGAGATCAACCGGAAGCGCGCCAGCAGCCTGCAGCAAAGCGCGGTCGGCACGGCAGCCTCTCTCGACACCGCGCAGATCACCCTCGAACAGGCGCGCGCCAATCTCGTCGCCGGCCAGGCGGCCGTCGCCTCTGCCCAGGCCAACATCGGCCTCCTGCATGCGCAGCGTGACGAAGCGGTCAATACGATCCGTACCCAGGAGCTTGCCCGCGACCAGGCGCAGCGCGACCTGAGCTTCACGGTTCTCAAGGCGCCCTATGACGGCGTCATCGGCAACCTTGCCGTCCAGACCGGCGACTTGGTATCAACGGGCAAGCGGCTCGCATCGCTGGTGCCGCTGACCGAGCTCTATATCGAGGCGAATTTCAAGGAAACCCAGCTGGGCCACCTGCAGCCGGGCTCCAAGGTCCGCGTCCATGTGGATGCCTATGAGGATCACAACATCACCGGCACGGTGGTGTCGATCGCGCCGGCTTCCGGTGCCGTCTTCTCGATGCTGCCGCCGGAAAATGCGACGGGTAACTTCACGAAGGTCGTGCAGCGGGTTCCGGTTCGCATCTCGATCCCGAAGGAAGACCTCGAGCGCCAGCATCTTCGCGCCGGCCTCTCCGTCGTCGTTGATGTCGATACTCGCACCGCGCCCGGCACCAGCGCCGTCGCCGCCAAGTAAAGAACCAAGGAGAGCGGCCATGGCAGGAGCAACGGCCACGGCGGGTGCACCCCTATGGCGATGCCCGCCGACCAGCCGATGGACAAACGCAAGCTCATCGCCTTCTTCGCGATGGTCTTCGGCATGTTCATGTCGATCCTGGACATCCAGATCGTCTCGGCCTCTCTCGCGGAAATCCAGGCCGGCCTGTCGGCCGGCTCGGACGAGATCGCCTGGGTGCAGACCTCCTATCTGATCGCCGAAGTGATCATGATCCCGCTTTCGGGAACGCTGGCGCGCATCATCTCGACGCGCTACCTTTTCGCCATCTGCGCCGCGGGCTTTACTTTTTCGAGCATTCTCTGCGCCACCGCTACCAATATCGAGCAGATGATCGTCTATCGCGCCCTGCAGGGTTTTATCGGCGGCGGCATGATCCCCTCGGTCTTTGCGGCCGCCTTCACCATCTTCCCGCCGTCGAAGCGCAGCATCGTCTCGCCGATCATCGGCCTCGTCGCGACGCTGGCGCCAACCATCGGCCCGACGGTCGGCGGCTATCTTTCCAATTCCTTCTCCTGGCACTGGCTGTTCCTGGTCAACGTCATCCCGGGCATTCTCGTGACCGCCGTCACCTTCACGATGATCGACTTCGACAAGCCCCAGCTGCAACTGATGAAGAAGTTCGACTGGTGGGGGCTTGCCTCCATGGCGGTCTTCCTCGGCTCGCTGGAATACGTGCTGGAAGAGGGCAACAACAAGGACTGGTTCAGCGACGAAAAGATCGTCATCGGCAGTGTCTTCATCGTCATCGGTGCCGTCGTATTCTTCTGGCGGGCCTTCAAGGTGGAGTTCCCGGTCGTTGATCTGCGGGCCTTCGGAAACGCCAATTTCGCCTTCGGTTCGCTGTTCTCCTTTATCATGGGGGTCGGGCTCTACGGGCTCACCTATCTCTATCCGCTCTACCTCGGTCGCATCCGCCACTACGACTCGCTGATGATCGGCGAGACCATGTTCGTCTCGGGTATCGCCATGTTCGTCTCCGCACCGATCGTCGGGCGGCTGTCGAACATCGTCGATCTGCGCATCCTGATGGCGATCGGTTTCGGCTCGTTTGCGATCGGCACTTACCTGATGACGGGGCTCACCGCCGACTGGGATTTCTACGAATTGCTGCTGCCCCAGATCCTGCGCGGGTTCGGGATGATGATGTGCATGGTGCCGATCAGCAACATCGCGCTCGGCACGCTTTCGCCGCAGCGTATCCAGGGCGCCTCGGGCCTTTTCAACCTGACCCGCAACCTCGGCGGTGCGGTGGGCCTAGCCGTGATCAATACGGCGCTGACCCAGCGTTCCGACGAGCATTACGCCCGGCTTTCCGAACACATCAACTACGGCAATCCGGCCGCGCTCAATTGGCTCGACAGCGTCGGCGCCAACTACAATTCCTTCGGCCTCGACGGCAGCGCCGTCGCGCTCCAGAAGATCTCGGGCATCATCACCCAGCAAGCCTGGCTGCTGTCCTTCATGGATGTCTTCTTCGTCCTGACGGGACTGTTCGGCAGCCTGATCTTCTTCGTCTTCCTGATCGCCAAGCCAGGCCGCCCCGCCGGCGCCGGTGGCGGCGGGCATTAATTCCAGCATTCCACCGCCGGGAAGGGGCCGCCACGCGAGTGACGGCCTTTTTCTTTGGCCATCCGCTTTTTGAAACACGTACCTCAAATTCTGATTTACGTACCTCAGAATATCCGCTAACACAGTCGGCGGAGGAGTTCATGAAGCCCACTGTCCATGATATCGCGAAGATTGCAGGCGTCAGCCTGGCGACAGTCGACCGGGTTCTCAACGGCCGGCCGGGTGTGCGCTCCGTCACCCGCGGCAAGGTGGAGGAGGCGATCGCCTCGCTTGGCTATGTGCGCGATCTCGCCGCCGCCAATCTCGCCAAGAGCCGGACCTACTCCTTCGTCTTCATCCTGCCGGCCAACGACAACTCGTTCATGATCGGCCTGCATGAGGAAGTGCGCGGCGCGGTTGCCCGCTCCAGCGCGGAACGCACCGATATCCGTATTGTCGATGTTCCGCCCTTCGATGCGGGCGCGCTGGTCGCGGCCCTCGAAGCTGTGCTTGCGGAAAAGCCGGCCGGCGTCGCCTTCGTCGCCATCGATGCGCCGGAAGTCCACGCCGTTGCGGAGCGCCTGCGGCAGGCCGGTATCCCGATGGTGACCTTGGTCTCGGACCTGCCGGATTCCGCCCGCGACCATTATGCGGGCATCGATAATATTGCCGCCGGCCGCACGGCGGGCAGCCTGATGGGCCGTTTCCTTGGCGGTCCTTTCTTCGGCGAGGGTGGGGCGACCGTCGCTGTGCTGGCCGGCTCCATGCTGGTGCGCGACCATCGCGAACGGCTGGAGGGTTTTTCGGCGGTCATCGGTCAGGCCTATCCGAACGTCCGTATCCTGCCCGTGCTCGAAGGCCGGGACGATCCGGCGCTGGCAGAAACGATCATCGCCGATGCGCTGCGCCGCAATGCCGACATTGCTGGCATCTACAGTCTCGGCGCCGGCAATCGTGGCCTCATCCGGGCGCTGCACAAGACGCGTGCGGCCCGCCGGCCGCTCGTCATCGCCCATGAACTGACCGCCTCGACCCGTGCAGCGCTCGCCGACGGCGTCATCGACGCGGTGCTGAACCAGGATGCGGGCCACGAGGTCCGCAGCGCCATCCGCGTGCTGAAGGCCAAGGCCGACGGCCTGCCGGTACTCGCTGCGCAGGAACGCATCCGCATCGACATCTTTCTGAAGGACAATCTGCCTTGAAGGCAGAAGAGGGAGTAGCATTATGTATCTCGGTCTCGATCTCGGTACGTCCGGCGTGAAGGCGATGCTGATCGACGGCGATCAGCGGATTGTCGGCTCGGCGAGCGGCTCGCTCGACGTCTCGCGGCCGCATTCCGGATGGTCGGAACAGGAACCGGCCCACTGGATCCGCGCCACCGAAGAGGCAGTCGCGGGCCTCAAGCATAAATTCCCGAAGGAACTCGCGGCGGTGAAGGGCATCGGGCTGTCCGGCCAGATGCATGGCGCGACGTTGCTGGATGCCGAAGACAAGGTGCTGCGGCCCTGCATTCTCTGGAACGACACGCGTTCCCATCAGGAAGCGGCAGTGCTCGATGCGAACCCGATCTTCCGCAAGCTTACCGGCAATATCGTCTTCCCTGGCTTCACCGCACCGAAGCTCGTCTGGGTCGCCAAGAACGAGCCGGATATCTTTGCGAAGGTCGCGAAAGTGCTGCTGCCGAAGGATTATCTGCGCCTCTGGCTGACCGGCGAGCATATATCCGAAATGTCGGACTCGGCCGGTACGTCCTGGCTCGATACCGGTGCCCGCAAGTGGTCGTCCGAACTGCTCGCCGCCACCGGCCTTTCCGAGCGCCAGATGCCGTCGCTGGTCGAGGGCACCGAACAGGCCGGCAAGCTGCGCGGCGAACTGTCCTACAAATGGGGCATGGGCGAGGGCGTCGTGATCGCCGGCGGGGCAGGGGACAATGCGGCGTCCGCCTGCGGCATGGGCACGGTTGCCGAAGGCCACGCCTTCGTCTCGCTCGGCACGTCCGGCGTGCTGTTTGCCGCCAACGCCTCCTATTTGCCGAAGCCGGAAAGCGCCGTGCATGCCTTCTGCCACGCGCTGCCGAAAACCTGGCACCAGATGGGCGTCATCCTGTCGGCGACCGACGCGCTCAACTGGTATTCGCATATCACCGCCAAGACCGCCGCCGAACTCACCCAGGAACTCGGCGAAACGCTGAAGGCACCCTCCGGCGTCACCTTCCTGCCTTACCTTTCCGGTGAGCGCACCCCGCACAATGATGCCGCCATCCGCGGCGCCTTCATCGGCCTCGAACACGAGAGCAGCCGTGTAGTACTGACCCAGGCGGTGCTGGAAGGCGTCACGTTCGCTATCAGGGACAATCTCGAAGCGCTGAAATCCGCCGGCACCTCGATCTCGCGCGTTACCGCGATCGGCGGCGGCTCGCGCTCGCGCTACTGGCTGCAGTCGATCGCCACCTCGCTCGGGGTTCCGGTGGATATTCCGGCCGACGGCGATTTCGGAGCCGCCTTCGGAGCTGCCCGCCTCGGCCTCATCGCCGCCACCGGCGCCGACCCGGTTGCAGTCTGCACCGCGCCGAAGACCGATGAGACCATCGAACCGGTTACAGGATTGTCGGAGGCTTATGAGAGCGCATACGCCCGCTACCGGGCGCTCTATCCAGCGATCAAGTCGCTGGCGCATTGACGTCGAGGTTTGCCCCTCACCCTAACCCTCTCCCCGCCTGCGGGGAGGGGGATATACCCCGCTCGACGTTCGAGGGGGCGGATAGCCCACCGCGAGTCCCCTTCGCTCCGTTTACGAGGAGAAGGGGCCGGTAGGCGGATGAGGGGCGCTTAAGAAGATCGAACACATCACAAGGAGAAACACCCCATGAGCACAGGCTTTTTCGGAGACATCCAGAAGATCAAATACGAAGGCCCGGAGAGCGCCAATCCGCTCGCCTTCCGGCACTACAATCCCGACGAGATCGTCGCCGGCAAGCGCATGGAGGATCATCTCCGCTTTGCCGTCGCCTATTGGCACACGTTCACCTGGCCGGGCGGCGACCCCTTCGGCGGCCAGACCTTCGAGCGCCCCTGGTTCTCGGACACGATGGAAGCGGCGAAGATGAAGGCGGACGTCGCCTTCGAATTCTTCCAGCTGCTCGGCGCACCGTTCTATTGCTTCCACGATGCCGACGTGCGTCCGGAAGGCAATAACTTTGCCGAGAACACGAAGAACCTCAACGAGATCGTCGATTATTTCGAGAAGAAGCAGGCGGAGACCGGCGCCAAGCTGCTATGGGGCACGGCGAACCTGTTCTCCAACCGCCGCTACATGTCGGGTGCCGCCACCAATCCGGATCCGGACGTCTTTGCGTTCGCAGCGGCAACGGTAAAAACCTGCCTCGACGCGACCAAGCGCCTTGGCGGTTCCAACTACGTGCTGTGGGGCGGCCGCGAAGGTTATGAGACGCTGCTCAATACCGATCTGTCGCGCGAACTGGACCAGATGGGCCGCTTCCTCAACCTGGTGGTCGAATACAAATACAAGATCGGCTTCGAAGGCACGATCCTGATCGAGCCGAAGCCGCAGGAGCCGACTAAGCACCAGTACGACTACGATGTCTCGACCGTCTATGCCTTCCTGCAGAAGAACGGCCTCGAGAAGGAAGTGAAGGTCAATATCGAGCAGGGCCATGCGATCCTCGCCGGCCATTCCTTCGAACACGAAATCGCCATGGCCAACGCCTTCGGGATCTTCGGTTCGATCGACATGAACCGCAACGACATGCAGTCCGGCTGGGATACCGACCAGTTCCCGAACAACGTGCCGGAAATGGCGCTCGCCTATTACCATGTGCTCGCCGGCGGCGGCTTCCAGAACGGCGGCACCAATTTCGATGCGAAACTGCGCCGCCAGTCGCTCGATCCCGAGGATCTGCTGATCGGCCATATCGGCGGCATGGATTGCTGCGCCCGCGGCATCAAGGCGGCGGCGAAGATGCTCGACGAAGGCGCGCTGAAGGCCCCGCTCGATGTCCGCTACGAAAAGTGGGACAGCCCCGAATACCAGAAGATGCTGCGCGGCGAATACAAGCTCGACGACATCGCCTCCTGGGTCGAAAAGCAGGACATCAACCCGGAACCGAAGTCCGGCCGCCAGGAATACCTGGAAAACGTCGTCAACCGTTACGTTTGAGATATCTCTATTTCTGCCGTGCTTTTCCTCGAAGGGCACGGCGGTCCGACCATTTCGACGTTCAAGCGACCTTGAGTGTCGGGATGTTGCTCGTGTCTATATCCCTCTCCGCATGCCAGGCGTCATAAGCGGCCTGCATGCGGAGCCAGATGGCCGCGCCGTCCCCGAACAGCTTGCCCAGCCGGGCGGCCACGGAAGGAGAAACAGGCTTCCTTTCGCGAATGATGTCATAGAGCTGCTGGCGGGAAATGCCGAGCAGGTCGGCGATTTCCACCTTCGTCTTGCCCGTGGCAGGAATGATTTCATCAAGCAACGCCCCGGGGTGAGACGGGCATCTTTCAGCGCCCCGAACTGCAACATATTCGGTCATTTGTTCAGTCTCCTTCGCGGTCACAACCGACCTGTCAGTGGTACTGCTCGAAATCGACGCGAACAGCATCCCGTCCATCGAATTCGAACGTCACGCACCACGGCCCGTTGACATGCACCGTGTAGCGCGTCGGGTCGAAACCGTTGAGAGCGTGGAAGTCAAATCCGGGGAGATTCATATCCTCGGGTTTCTCTGCGACATCCAGACGGTCAGGTCGAACGAGAATCCGCTTATGCATTCTGGCATCAATTTTGCCGGTTTTCCCGGTTGCAAAAAGATCCGCCAGTGCTTTGTTCTTGAATGACTTGATCACGCCATATGTAAGCAAGGCGCTTACATCAAGTCAATGCTGGTAAGCAAAAATGCTTACGCCTTAGGCGCACCGGTGACAGCAGAGCAGTTTGAACTCTGGATCAATCAGGGAAGAATTTCCGGCGGCCATTTCCCGCACGGTCCTGTTTGGTGGGAAATCTGCTTTACGTACCTCAGAATCTGGGCTAGCGTTCTCATAGGGAGGAGCTTGGGTTGCAGATTATCATATACAGGCGCGCTGTCTCTAACGTCGCGGTCCGCTGTCGTGCCGTGCGTTGTTCCATGGTCATGGGTGGCGCGCGATGAGTTTTGTGGACGCCAGCCCCAGCGCCCCGCTCTTCGAAGCGACCGGCCTTTCCAAGACATTCGGCATTGTCGAGGTCCTCAAGGACATCAATCTCACCGTCCGCGCCGGCGAAGTTCACGCGATCATCGGTGAAAACGGCGCCGGCAAATCGACGCTGATGAAGATCATCGCCGGCAATCAGCCGCCGACCCGCGGGGAGATGAAGATCGACGGCGAGGCCGTGACTTTTTCCGGCCCGGTCGATGCGGAACATCGCGGCATCGTGCTGGTGCACCAGGAAATCCTGTTGGCGCCGGATCTCACCGTCGCCCAGAATATCTATCTCGGCCGCGAACTGCACAAGGGCGTCTTCATCGACGACCGCGCCATGAACGAGGGCGCCGCAAAGGCGGTCCGTGGTCTCGGCAGCGACATAGACCCGAACACCATCGTCAGCCGCCTGTCGATCGCCCAGCGGCAGCTGGTGCAGATCGCCCGCGTGCTGTTGGTGCCGCACCGAATCGTCATCTTCGACGAGCCGACCGCGTCGTTGACCCCGCACGAGACCGAGGCGCTCCTCAAGGTCATTCGCCAGATCCGCGCCAAGGGCGTCGGTGTCCTCTACATTTCCCACCGCCTGCCAGAGGTGAAGGAGATCGCCGACCGGGTGACGGTGCTGCGTGACGGAAAGCTGGTCGCCAGCCATGACACGAGCGAACTGCAGCCCGCCGACATGGCGCGGCTGATGGTCGGTCGCGACGTCGCGAAACTCTATCCGGACCGCCATGCCGCCGCCGCGCGCGAGACCGTGCTCGAAGTCGAGCACTTCAACGTCCCCGGTTATGCGCAGGACGCCTCGTTCCAGCTGAGGAAAGGCGAGATCCTCGGTTTTGCCGGTCTTGTCGGGGCCGGCCGTACCGAGC
This sequence comes from Neorhizobium sp. EC2-8, assembly GCA_045291535.1. GTDB lineage: Bacteria > Pseudomonadota > Alphaproteobacteria > Rhizobiales > Rhizobiaceae > Neorhizobium. The sequence goes on from CP147996.1 coordinate 4,262,432, forward strand.
TGATGGAAGGCATGGTCGGCCTTCGCCCGAGCCGCGGCATGGTCCGTCATCTCGGCAAGCCGGTCAATTTCCGGGATGTGCATGCCAGCCTCAAGGCCGGCATCGTCTACCTGTCCGAGGATCGCAAGGGCAAGGGCCTGCTGCTCACCAAGGACCTGATCGTCAACCTGACGCTCGCCTCGCTTGGCAAATTCTCGGGCGCGCTGCAGATCGACCGAAAGCGTGAGAGTGCTGCGCTCGACAAGGCGATCCGCGACTTCGACATCCGGACCGGCCGCAAGGATATCCTCGCCGGCCAGCTTTCCGGCGGAAACCAGCAGAAACTGCTGCTCGCCAAGATGATGCTGCTCGACCCGTCGATCGTCATCATCGACGAGCCGACGCGCGGCATTGACATCGGCAACAAGGAACAGATCTACAAGTTCATCGCCGGCCTGGCAGAGGAGGGGCGTTCGATCATCGTCGTTTCCTCGGAAATGCCGGAACTGATCGGCATCTGCGACCGCATTCTCGTCATGCGCTCCGGCCGGATCGTCGGCGAAGTGACGGGGGACCACATGAACGAAAACGAAATCGTCGTGCTCGCCACAGGCGTCACCAAAGAGGAGGCCGCGTGATGGCGAATGTCGCAAGCGAAACGGCCAAGGCGCCGAAGACGTCCAAGGACTGGGACATGGCGGCGGTCGCGCCGTTCATCGCGCTCGCCCTTCTGCTGGTGCTCGGTTATTTCGCCAACCCGAATTTCATGACGACCGCCAACCTTTTGAACGTCGTTACCCGCAGTTCCTTCATTGCCGTCATCGCGCTCGGCGCGACCTATGTGATCACCTCCGGCGGGCTCGACCTTTCGGTCGGGGCGATGCTTGCCTTCGTCGCCAGCCTGATGATCCTGTTCCTGAATTCGGGAGCCATTGCCGATCCGACCACGGCGCTCGTCGCCAGCATGGCGCTGGCGATCGCGATCGGCGCCGTCTGCGGGCTCGCCAACGGCCTGATCACCACGATCGGCCGGATCGAGCCGTTCATCGCCACGCTCGGCACGATGGGCATCTATCGCGGCCTCACGACCTGGCTCAGCCAGGGCGGTGCCATCACTGTGCGCGACCGCGATATTCTGGCGCTCTACCGGCCGGTCTATTCCGGCTCGTTCGTTGGCGTGCCGATCCCGATCATCGTCATCTTCGTGACTGCCGCCATCGCCGCCTTCGTGCTTTACCGCACCCGCTATGGCCGGCATGTGACCGCGGTCGGCTCGAACGAGGACGTGGCGCGTTATTCGGGCATTTCGATCAACCGGGTGCGCACGGTTACCTATGTCATCCAAGGGCTCTGCGTCGCCGTGGCGGTGCTGCTTTACGTGCCGCGCCTCGGCTCGACGTCCGCCACGACCGGTAGTTTCTGGGAACTGCAGGCGATCACCGCCGTCGTCGTCGGCGGCACGGCGCTCCGGGGCGGGGTTGGCCGTATCTGGGGCACGATCTGCGGCGCCTTCATTCTGGAAATCGTCGGCAACATCATGCTGTTGTCCAACTTCGTCAGCGAATACCTGATCGGCGCCATCCAGGGAGCGATCATCATCATCGCCATGCTGGTTCAAAGGTCGCTGATGCGGAAATAGGCCAGGAGGCCAACGACAATTGACCGGGCTGATGGGTCGCGCCCGGTCCTGAAATACTAAAGACCCTGATATTGTGGGAGAGAGAAACAATGCGCAGACAAATTTTAGGACTGGCCGTGGTGTCGCTGGCACTTCTCGCCGGCACTGCCTTCGCACAGGACAAGAAGGTGACGATCGGCGTTTCCATTCCGGCCGCCGACCATGGCTGGACCGCCGGTGTCGTGTTCCACGCCGAACGTGTCGCCAAGCTGCTGATGAAGGAGCACCCGGGCCTCAACGTCATCGTCAAGACCTCGCCGGACGCGGCAAGCCAGGCGAACGCCGTGCAGGACCTCGCGGTCCAGGGCCTCGATGCGCTGGTCATCCTGCCGTCCGACCCGGATCCGCTCGTCAACGCCATCCAGCAGGTCAAGGACAAGGGCACGTTCGTGGCGCTCGTCGATCGTGCGCCTTCGGTCAACGACAGCACCATTCGTGACCTCTATGTCGCCGGCAACAATCCGGCGCTTGGCCAGGTCGCCGGCGAGTATATCAAGAAGACCACGCCGGACGCACAGGTCGTCGTCATCCGCGGCCTGCCGATCCCGATTGATCAGCAGCGCCAGGACGGTTTCGACAAGGGCATTGCCGGCTCCAAGGTCAAGGTCCTCGATCGCCAGTTCGGCAACTGGAGCCGCGACGACGCGTTCAAGGTGATGCAGGATTACCTGACCAAATATCCGAAGATCGACGTGGTCTGGTGCCAGGACGACGACATGGCCGTCGGCGTTCTCGAAGCCATCACCCAGGCCAAGCGCACCGACATCAAGTATGTCGTTGCCGGCGCCGGCTCCAAGGACATGATCAAGAAGGTGATGGACGGCGACAAGATGATCCCGGTCGACGTTCTCTACCCGCCGGCAATGGTGGCGACCGCCATGGAACTCACCGCCGGCAATTTCTACGACAAGGTTCCGGTCAGCGGCACCTACATCCTCGACGCCACGCTGGTGACGAAGGAAAATGCCAAGAACTTCTACTTCCCGGATTCTCCGTTCTGATTTCCGGTAAGTCTATCTGAGGCCCCCTCATCCGCCTACCGGCACCTTCTCCCCGAGGGGAGAAGGGGACGTGCCGCAAGGTCTCCGTTCCTCCTTTCCTCTTGGGGAAAGGGTGGCCGAGCAAAGCGGAGGCCGGGTGAGGGGCTGTATTCCCGTCGCTCGATATTGGAAAGAAACCATCATGAAGACGATCAAAGGCCCGGCCATCTTTCTCGGTCAGTTCGCGGGCGATGCGGCGCCGTTCAACACCTGGGACGGGATCACCAAATGGGCGGCCGACAAGGGTTATGTCGGCGTACAGGTGCCGACCTGGGCCGGCCACTCATCGATCTGAGAAAGGCCGCTGCCTCCAAGGATTATTGCGACGAGTTCGCCGGCGTGGCGCGCGCGAACGGCGTCGAGGTGACGGAGCTTTCGACCCACTTGCAGGGCCAGCTCGTCGCCGTACATCCGGCCTATGACGAAGCCTTCGACGGTTTTGCCGCGCCCGAAGTGCGCGGCAATCCGAAGGCCCGCCAGGCCTGGGCGGTGGAACAGGTCAAGATGGCGCTGACGGCATCGAAACATCTTGGCATCAAGGCGCATGCGACCTTTTCCGGCGCGCTGGCCTGGCCCTACATCTATCCCTGGCCGCAGCGCCCGGCAGGCCTGGTCGAGACCGCCTTCGACGAGGCTCGCCAAGCGATGGACGCCGATCCTCGACCACGCCGATTCCTGCGGCGTCGATGTGTGTTACGAGATTCACCCTGGCGAAGACCTGCATGACGGCGTCACCTTCGAGATGTTCCTCGAGCGTGTGAAGAACCATAAGCGCGCCAACATGCTCTACGATCCGTCGCATTACGTGCTGCAGTGCCTCGACTACATCGACCATCTCGACATCTACAAGGACCGGATCAAGATGTTCCACGTCAAGGACGCGGAATTCAACCCGACCGGCCGGCAGGGCGTCTATGGCGGTTACCAGGGCTGGGTCGGCCGCGCCGGCCGCTTCCGCTCGCCCGGCGACGGCCAGGTGGATTTCGGCTCGATCTTCTCGAAGATGGCTGCCAACGATTTCGACGGCTGGGCCGTGGTCGAATGGGAATGCGCGCTGAAGAATTCCGAGGACGGAGCCCGCGAAGGCGCCGAATTCGTCAAGGCGCATATCATCCGCGTTACCGACAAGGCGTTTGACGATTTTGCCAGCGGCGGCACGGACGAGGCGGCGAACCGGCGGATGCTGGGATTGTGATCTCCTCTTCTCCCCGGCGGGGAGAAGATGCCCGATAGGGCAGATGAGGGGAGGAGCGAAGCGACGCCTTGAGCGTTACGCGAAAGGCAGAATCTGCCGTGAAGCCCCTCATCCGGCTGCCGCCACCTTCTCCCCGCTGGGGAGAAGAGACTCGTGGGAACGCCGGCTATTCAAGTTCGTCGGGGAGACAAATCATGGCAATCGAGGGCAGGCAAGAAGGGGCGCGTGAGCTCCACGTGGCGGCGGTGCTGTGAAACTTTCAAGTCCTCTTAAGAGCCGCAAGATCGCCGCTTTCGAGCGCGGGCAGATTTGCCTCTATCTTGTCGATCGGCCAGTCCCACCAGGCAAGGTCGAGAAGTTCGGCGATGATCTCGTCGGGAAAACGCATGCGGATGAGGCCGGCGGGATTGCCACCGACGATGGCATAGGGTGGTACATCGCGCGCGACCACCGACGCTGCGGCAATGATAGCGCCGTGGCCGATGGTGACCCCCGGCATGATCGCGGCATTGTGGCCAATCCACACGTCATGTCCGACGATCGTGTCTCTGGTCGGCAGGTCCTTGTAGCCGAAGGTCTCGGGTTTGAAGATGCGGAACGGATAGGCGGTAAAGCCGGTCATCGGATGGTTGGCGGAACTGGTGATGAAATAGCTGCCCCTGGCGATCTGCACGAACTTGCCGATCACCAACCGCTCCCGGCTGCCACGAAAGAGATAGGGCGCCAGGATGCCGGCGGTTTCCTCAGGTTCTCCGGAATGGGTGTAATAGCTGAAATCGCCGATCTCCATGCGCGGATGATCGGTGACGTTCTTCAGATAAACCGTATCGCGGTAAAGCCGGCCGTCGGGAAGGGTGATGGGATGCGTGGCTGTCGCGTCGAGAAGGGGCATGACCGGACCTTTTCCATGGATTTGCAAGAAGCGCCCCATCGTTCGGAGAGGCGGCCGTTTGAAATACGTGGAGCCTCAGCGGAGGCGGGTCTTGATGTTCACGGTCGGGTATCCTTTTGTCTCGCGGCGGAAATCTAGCCTGATCACGGGATGAAATCCACCACAGGGTTTGCAGAAATCGAATTCGAATAAGGGAGAAATATCATGGCAATTGAAGGCAAGGACGAACAGGCGCGGGAGCCGCGCATTCGGCTCGGCATGGTCGGCGGCGGGGCGGGGGCGTTCATCGGGGCGGTGCATCGCATGGCAGCCAGGCTCGACGACCAGTTTGACCTGGTCGCCGGCGCGCTGTCATCGACGCCGGAAAAGGCGATCGCTTCCGGCCGTGATCTCGGGCTCGATCCGTCGCGCACCTACGGTTCCTACAAGGAGATGGCGATCCGCGAGGCGCGGTTGAAGGACGGCATCGAGGCGGTGTCGATCGTGACGCCGAACCACGTGCATTATGAGGCGGCCAAGGAATTCCTGAAACGCGGCATCCATGTGATCTGCGACAAGCCGCTGACCTCCAATCTCGCGGACGCGAAGAAGTTGAAGAAGGCAGCCGACGAGAGCGGTGCGCTTTTTATCCTCACCCACAATTACACCGGTTATCCGATGGTGCGGCAGGCCCGCGAAATGATCGCCAATGGCGATCTCGGGAAGATCCGCGTCGTGCAGGTCGAATATCCTCAGGACTGGCTGACCGAGGCGGTCGAGCAGACCGGCGCCAAACAGGCCGTATGGCGCACCGATCCGGCCCAGTCGGGTGCCGGCGGTTCGACCGGCGATATCGGCACGCATGCCTATAACCTTGCCGCGTTCATCACCGGGCTGACGCTCGAAAGTCTGGCGGCCGATCTTGACAGTTTTGTCGAAGGCCGCCGCCTCGACGACAATGCCCATGTGATGCTGCGCTACGAAGGCGGCGCCAAGGGCATGCTTTGGTGCAGCCAGGTGGCGCCAGGCCATGAAAACGGGCTGAAGATCCGCGTTTACGGCACCAAGGGCGGCATCGAGTGGGTGCAGGCCGATCCGAACTATCTGTGGTTCACGCCGTTCGGCGAACCGAAGCGGTTGATCACCCGCAACGGCGCCGGCTCCGGCCCCGCCGCTGCCCGCGTCAGCCGCATCCCGTCCGGCCACCCGGAAGGGTATCTCGAAGCCTTCGCGACGATCTACACGGAAGCCGCCCGCGCCATCAACGCCGTCAGGAAGGGCGTCGCGGTCGACAAGGCGGTGATCTACCCGACTGTCGATGACGGCGTAAAGGGGTTGCGTTCGTGGAAGCCTGCGTTGCGTCCTCGAAGAAGAACGGGGCGTGGGTGAAGCTTTCGTAGCTGGGCCGCGTAGGATCACGATGACTTTGCGAGGGGCGCCGAGGTCCGGAGGCGTTCCCTCGCAATCGCTTCGGCCGTCAATTTGTCCGAAGCAAAATTAAGCGGCACCCCCATTGCAGAGGTCACGCCTTCGATCGCTTTCCTGATCGGCAGGGGCAGCCGCGTGTCCTGCACGATCACGATAAAAGCCACGCATAGCCGGGACATTTCCGCCTTGTGGACCTTGAACAATCTGGCCCGCCTGGCTCTGTCCTGCGGATCCATCTGCGTCATATCCGGCAGTTGCGGAGCCCTTTCCACAATGATTGCGAATGGCATTCTCTCGTTCAGCAGGTGTTCGAATGCCGCGATCTCTTCGTCCTCGTCGTGCTGTTCTTCGGCCTCATGGTCGCGCATCCATACGAGCGGAAAATTCTGCAAGTCCAGCTTCATCAGAAATCCTCTATTTAACGCCGTTAAATTCACTTAACGATGTTAAATAATCTCCGCAAGGAGATTCGCGATGAAAATTGATAGACAGCTGGTCATGACCGCGGCTTTGGATCTTTTGGATCGGGGAGGCCTCGAAGGCCTGACGATGCGCAAGCTGGCCGATGCGCTCGGAGTTCAGGCGCCGGCCTTGTACTGGCATTTCCCCAACAAGCAGGCCTTGCTCGACGAGATGGCTGAATCGCTGCTCGAAGGCGTACCGGCTTCGATGGTTGTCTCGGAACGTACGGAAGATGTTCTGAAAAGCCTGGCGATCCAGCTGCGTGCTGCGCTCCTGTCACGTCGTGACGGGGCGCGTGTTTTTGCGGGAACGTTTGTCGCGCGGCCAAATGCGATGCAATTGGCGGAGATCGGTTTCTCCGCCCTGGCCCGCGACGGCATCACCGGAAAGCAGGCCGTCAACGGACTGCTTTCCCTTTTCTATTTCATTCTGGGATTTGTAATCGAGGAACAGGCGCTCGCCGAACAAAGCGCCGCCGCAGGTGGGGGCATCCGTTGACCGGCAAACTGGCTGAGTTCGGCCGCGGCAGATATCCGTGCGTGGAAGCGTTGCTGCCCGATTTGCTGGAGACGGATCAGGAAGAGCGTTTTCGGTTTGGCCTGAACCTCATCGTCAGCGGTCTGGTGGCGGTGAAGCAGCCCGACTGTCGGTGATCCGTAACGAGGATGGCCGTCAAAGCTGGTTGGCGCAACAGCACGGCCCATCCGCCCGCGTGATGTCATTTCAACTGTACAATCGCCCCGCCCTTGGGGTAAACCGCGCGAGATGATGGCTTTCGGGCCAGATGAACCAGATAGGCTGGTAGCCCATGAGCACTTCCAAGACCCCCGATCCCCAGAAATTTGCGTCCCGTTTCCCCGGCGATTTCCTCTGGGGCGTTGCGACGGCCTCCTATCAGATCGAAGGTTCGACCAAGGCGGATGGCCGCAAGCCCTCCATCTGGGATGCGTTTTCCAACATGCCGGGACGGGTCCATAACCGCGATAACGGCGACATTGCCTGCGATCACTACAATCGCTGGGAGCAGGATCTCGATCTCATCCAGGAGATGGGCGTCGAGGCCTATCGGTTCTCGATCGCATGGCCGCGCATCATTCCGGACGGCACCGGCCGGATCAACGAGCAGGGGCTGGATTTCTACGACCGGCTGATCGACGGCTGCAAGGCGCGCGGCATCAAGACCTATGCGACGCTCTACCATTGGGACCTGCCGCTTTCGCTGATGGGCGAGGGCGGCTGGACGGCGCGTTCGACGGCCTATGCCTTCCAGCGTTATGCGAAGGTGGTGATGGCGCGGCTCGGCGACAGGCTCGATGCGGTGGCGACCTTCAACGAACCCTGGTGCATCGTCTGGCTTTCGCATCTTTACGGCATCCATGCGCCGGGCGAGAAGAACATGCAGGCGGCGCTTGCGGCCATGCACCATGTCAACCTCGCGCATGGCCTCGGCGTCGAGGCGATCCGCCATGTGACGCCCGACGTGCCGGTCGGCACCGTCATCAATGCCGCGTCGATCATCGCCGGCTCCGACAGCCCGGCCGACTTTGCGGCGGCCGAGCGCGCCCACCAGTTCCATAACGGCGCCTTCTTCGATCCGGTCTTCAAGGGCGAATATCCTCAAGCATTTCTGGAAGCGCTGGGGGATCGGATGCCGGTCGTCGAGGATGGCGATCTGAAGATCATCAACCAGAAGCTCGACTGGTGGGGTCTCAACTACTACAAGCCCGACCGCGTCCATGACGACGCGGAACGCCAGGGCGATTTCCCTGGACGGTCGAGGCGAAACCCGCCAGCGACGTCAAGACGGATATCGGTTGGGAAGTCTATGCGCCGGGCCTGAAGCTGCTGGTCGAGGATCTCTACCGTCGTTACGACCTGCCGGACTGCTACATCACCGAAAACGGCGCCTGCTATAACACGGAGCCGCAAAATGGCGAGGTGGATGATCAGCCGCGTCTGGATTATTATGTCCAGCATCTCTCGGTGGTCGCCGATCTCATAAAAGACGGCTATCCGATGAAGGGTTATTTCGCCTGGAGCCTGATGGACAATTTCGAATGGGCGGAGGGGTACCGAATGCGGTTCGGCCTCGTGCACGTGAATTACGAGACCCAGGAACGGACGATCAAGAAAAGCGGCAAATGGTATCGCGAGCTCGCCTCTCAATTCCCGAAAGGCAATCATAAGCAGGGTTGATTTCGCAGGTGCGAGAAGATTTTTTCTGCTTAGCGAGATAATTGAAAAACCATCCCTGTCAAACGCAGGCGCGTCCGGGCATTTATGCGGCATCGAAAGAGACCGCTCTGGCCTCACCTATGCCCTTTGGGAAAACCGACCAAGATGCTCCGGAAAGTCGCCTGTCATCGAATGTGCCGCTCCGTCCAGTAACTGGACCGCGATGAAATAAACGGCGTTCCGCGCCGGATGATCCGACTTAAATCTGAGAGCTGAAATGACAATCCTCCATACTGCGGTCGAAACCGCGCCGCCTCCCTCGGTCGCCGAAAGGCCGATGGTGGCGTTCGAGTCGGTGACGAAGCGCTTCGGCGATGCCGGCGACCAGAACCAGTTTACCGCGCTTGACGGTGTCGATCTTTCCGTGGCGCGCGGCGCCATCACCGGCATTATCGGCCGCTCTGGCGCCGGCAAATCGACGCTGATCCGGCTCGTCAACGGGCTGGAAAAGGCGACTTCCGGCCGCGTCGTCGTCGATGGCGTCGAGGTGGGGGCCTTGTCCGAGACCGGGCTTCGGGATCTGCGCCGTCAGGTCGGCATGATCTTCCAGCACTTCAATCTTCTCTCATCGCGCACCGCCTTCGACAACGTCGCGCTGCCGCTCGAGATCGCCGGCCTTTCCGCCAAGGCGATCCGCGACAAGGTCGCTCCGCTGATCGATCTCGTCGGTCTCGGCGACAAGTCGGACCGGTATCCGGCCGAACTTTCGGGCGGCCAGAAACAGCGTATCGGCATTGCCCGGGCGCTCGCCACCTCGCCGAAACTGCTGCTCTCCGACGAGGCGACCTCGGCGCTCGACCCGGAAACGACGCAGTCGATCCTGGCGCTTCTGAAGCACATCAACGCCGAACTCGGCCTCACCGTGCTTCTGATCACCCACGAGATGGAGGTGGTGAAGACCATCGCCTCGGATGTCGCGGTGATCGATCGCGGCAAGATCGTCGAGGCCGGCCGCACGTTCGATGTCTTCACTGGCGCCAAACACGAGACCACCCGCTCGCTGCTCTCGGCGGCACTCGGCACCAACCTGCCGGACTGGATCCGCTCGAACCTCAAGCCGCAGCCGTCGGCGGGCGATCGCGTCCTGGTGCGGCTGATCTTCTTCGGCTCGACGGCCTTCCAGCCGCTGACCGCGCGGCTGGTCACAGAACTTAGCGCCGACGTCAACATCCTTGCGGGCACGATCGAGGAGATCGCCGGAGAGCCTTATGGTTCGCTGGTGGTCGCCTATCCGGCCGATCCCACTGTGACGGAGCGGGCCGAGCGCTTCTATGCCGCAACCGGCCTTTCCACGGAGGTGCTCGGTTATGTCGCCTGACATGCTTTTCAACCTGCTCCTGAAGGCGCTCGGCCAGACGCTGCAGATGGTCGTGGTCGCGGGCCTGATCGGTTCGCTGATCGGCCTGCCGGTCGGCGTGTTTCTGGCCACCAGCGGCAAGGGCGAACTTTTTCCCGCACCCGTCTCGAACCGCATCATCGGCGCGATCGTCAATGCGGCGCGCTCGACGCCCTTCATCATCCTGGTGGTGGCGATCATTCCGTTCACACGCCTCGTCACCGGTACCTCGATCGGCACTTATGCGGCGATCGTGCCGCTGACGGTGGCGACCATTCCCTTCGTCGCGCGGCTTGTGGAAGCGGCGATCCGCGAGGTGGACAAGGGCCTGATCGAGGCCGCCCGCGCCATGGGCGCCACGCCGCTGCAGATCGTCTTCAAGGTGCTGCTCGCCGAAGCCAAGCCCGGCCTGACGCTGGCCCTGACGCTCACTCTCGTCAGTCTGGTCGGTTATTCGGCCATGGTCGGGGCGGTCGGCGGCGGGGGCTCGGCGATCTCGGCATTCGCTACGGCTACCAGCGCTTCATGCCGGATGTGATGCTCGCCGTCGTCGTGGTGCTGATCGTGCTCGTCCAGGCAATCCAGAGCGCCGGCGATGCGCTCGCCCGCCGCTTCGACAAGCGCAACCGCAAAACCTGAAATCTCAATTCCTGAAAACCAGCCTCCCAAGACACACCCTTAAGAAGACTGGCGCATATAAACGAACCCAAGGAGACACTCATGAAGAAGCTCATCATCGCGGCGGCACTCGCCGCCTTCGCTGCCGCCCCGGCGCTTGCCGAAGACATCAAGATCGGCGTCACTCCCGGCCCGCATGCCCAGATCATGGAAAAGGTGAAGGAAGTCGCGGCCACCAAGGGCCTCAACATCCAGATCCTCGAATTCTCCGACTATGTCGTGCCGAACCAGGCGCTGGCGGATGGCGAGCCAACGCCAATTCCTTCCAGCACCAGCCCTATCTCGATAACCAGGTCAAGGATCGCAAGTTCGACATCGTCAGCGTCGCGCAGACCGTCAACTTCCCGATGGGCGTCTATTCCAAGAAGGTGAAGAACCTCGCGGACCTGAAGCAGGGCGCCACCGTCGCGATCCCGAACGACCCGACCAATGGCGGCCGTGCGCTGCTCATCCTCGCAGACCAGGGCCTGATCAAGGTCAATGCCGCCAAGGGCCTGAAGATCGGCCCGGCCGACATCACCGAGAACCCGAAGAAGATCGAGTTCGCCGAACTCGACGCCGCGCAGCTGCCGCGCTCGCTCGACGATGTCGATGCCTCTGTCATCAACACCAACTACGCATTGGAAGCCGGCCTCAACCCGAAGACCGATCCGATCGCCAGGGAAGGTGAAAAGGCCCCTTACATCAACGTCATCGCCGTCAAGGCCAAGGACAAGGATGCGGCCTGGGTGAAGACCCTGATCGAGGCCTATCACAGCGCTCCGGTAAAGGATTTCGTCAACACCCAGTTCAAGGGCGCCGTCATCGCAGCCTGGTAATATCGAGTTTTCGAAGATTCTTGGAGGCCGGTGCCCAAGTGGGGGCGCCGGCCTTTTTCTTTTAACCCTATCTGAAGGAATACCCGCGAAAGATGTAGGGCTTCATGAGGTCTTCGATGCGGCTTCTTCCGTCTCGCTTCCACCGCTCTGCAACACTTGGCCGTCGCTCCGCGGTGACGTCGATGTTGCTTGCCTTCGCGGTGGTCGTGGTGCTGGTGACGATCTTCATCCTGACCGCGCTCGACCGCATCGCCGAATACGCCAATCGCCTTGACGACGGGCGTTCTCTGGAGACCACGACAGGCGCGATCCAGACGTTCGAAGAGCAGCTGCATGCGACGCTCAACGATTACGCAGCCTGGGACGATGCGGCCCAGTTCGTCTATGCGGACGACCGGACCTGGGTGGTCAGCAACTATGGCGACATGACCGCCAACAGCGATCTCTTCGACGTCGCGATCGTCATGGACATGAACCAGAACGTGGTGATGGCCTATCAGGACGGCGCGCCCGTCAGCTGGGCGCCGCGCGACTTTTCGACAGTTCGCTCTGGACGCTGTTCGACAAGGCGAGTTCCGCCGGCGCGGAAAGCGTGCCGGAAGCGTCCGGTTTCGTTAAGACCGAAAAGGGCGTCGCGGCCGTCGGCGTGGCGCTGATCCGGCAGAAATCGGGGCAGCTCGACCAGCCGGTCTCCAACCGCCGCTTCCTGATCTTTGCCCGGCATCTCGACGGGGCCAAGGTTCAGAAACTTTCCGATACCTATGTCGTCGATGGGCTTCGCTTTGCGAGTGCCACCGATGCCGCGTCAAACATTGTGGAAATCCGCAATATTCACGGCAAGGTGCTGCAGCGGCTCGTCTGGCATTCGCGCAGGCCGGGCGACATGGGGTATGCGCAGGTCCGGCCGCTCGTCTATTGCGCGCTCGCCATGGTCGGCCTGTTTTTCCTCCTCCTGTTCGTCAGCGGCAGCAACACGCTCAATCGACTGACGGCGGATGAGGCGGCGTCGCGGCATCTGGCCATGAGCGACCGGTTGAGCGGGCTGCTCAACCGCGCCGGCTTTTTCGCCGCCCTGGATGCGCTGGTGCTGCAGAGCCGCCGCAACAACAATGACGTGGCGCTGCTCTATCTCGATCTCGACGGTTTTAAGGAGGTCAACGACGCCTATGGCCACGGTACCGGCGACAAGCTGATCCGCGGGGTGGCGGCCGGCCTCAAGACGCTGGTCGGCGATACTGCGACGCTTGCCCGCGTGGGCGGCGACGAGTTCGCCATCGCGCTTGCGGCCACCGATATCACGCGGGTCGTGGATATGCTGAGCGACCGCATTCTCGGTTTTTTCGACGAGCCCTTCGTGATCGGCGAAAGGGTCGCGACGATCGGCACCTGCATCGGCGTCGCCATTTCGCCGCGCGGCAAGGTCTCCGGCGAGGAACTGGTGCGGCGGTCCGACATGGCGATGTATCATGCCAAGGAGACAGGCCGCGGCCGCACCGAATATTACCGGCCGGAAATGGATGCCCAGCGCGAGGAGCGCAACCTGCTGGAGATCGATCTCAGGATCGCCATCGAGCGCCGGGAGCTCAGCGTCGTCTATCAGCCGGTGGTGGATGCCAGGACCTGGCGGATCATCGGCGTCGAGGCGCTGGCACGCTGGCATCGAGCCGGTTACGGTCCGGTGTCGCCCGATGTTTTCATCCCGATCGCGGAATCGACCGGGCTCATCGACCAACTGGGCCTGTTCGTGCTGCACCGCGCCTGCGAGACGCTGACGCTGTGGCCGGAGCTCAAGCTGGCGGTCAACATCTCGCCCGGCCAATTCCGGGATCCGGCGTTTGCCCTGCATGTCGCCTCGGTGTTCCGCAAGACCGGGGCCGATCCTTCCCGCATCACGTTGGAAATGACCGAGGGCTATTTCATCCAGAGCCCGGACCGCGCCCGTGCCGCACTGGCCAAGCTGAAACAGCTCGGGGTGAAGATCGCGCTCGACGATTTCGGTGCCGGTTTTTCGAGCGTCGGGTACCTGCGGCAGTTCGGCTTCGACCGGATGAAGATCGACAAGTCGCTGGTGCATGCGCTGGAGGAGGGCGGTCGTGCCGTCGATCTCCTGCAGGCTACCGTGGCGCTCGCCCGATCCCTCGAAATCCCCGTCACCGCCGAAGGCGTCGAGACCGAGGCGCAGGCCCTGCAACTGCGCCTGACCGGCTGCGACGAGCTGCAAGGCTATATGTTCGGCAAGCCGATGTCCTCGCAGGAGATCGACATCGTCTACCGCGGCAACCGCCTGCCGGGCGGGATGAGCGGGGCGGCGTAACGCCATGTGCTTCACGCGGGCCACTGCGTTCTGAGGTCTGGATCCTCGGGTCAAGCCCGAGGATGACGATCGAGAGGTCGTGCCATGGGGTTCCAAAAGAGGCCCCATCGAATTACCGCAGCACTGTCGGGGCTGGACGATTGTCGCCAGCGGTCCCGCACATTCCGTCATCCTCGGGCTCGACCCGAGGATCCATCCCTACCGGTAGAACAGGATTATTTCTCATCCTTGTGATATTCTCGGAGTACAATCGAAAGATACAAGTAGAGAAAATTATCCACAAAGCGCCCGAGCGACATTGCTCGGGACCACCTCAGCTTCGACCCGGGTGAACCAATGACATCGCCATTGTTCAAGATACTACGCCGGCTCGACGAGGCACACATCCATTACTTCATTGAGCGGCACCGGGATGACACGATCGACATCACCGCGACGATCGTCGGCCAGCGGATCGAGATATCGGTATTCGAAGACGATCATGTCGAGATATCGCGCTTTGTCGGACACGAGAAGGTCGAGGACGAAGACACCCTACACTCGATCATCGACCAAGAGATAGCGGAAGAGCTACGTTACGAAAAGAAAGACTGACGGTGGGAGCGCCGCTGGCGATTATTCACCGGAGAACGTCGGCCCGTTCAGTCCGGGAGCACTAGCCAAACCATCTCCCATCGACATGCTTCACGCTACGCTCCCTAATTTAACATGCGTCACGTATGTTAATTGACATGCGCAAGGTATGTTGAGATACATACGCATACGAGGCGTATGTCAGCGCGCCCGTATGACGAAGCCAAGGCCGGACATGAAGAGCCAAGGCCGTGTGTCCATCACGGTGCTGCGGAAACCGGCCTTTCAAAAAGAGGAATGAAGCTATGAGCCAACGCGAAGCGATCTTCCCTGCCGGGCGGCATGCACTTTACGAACAGCACCGCTATTCGGCGGCCATCCGCTCTGGAGACCTTCTGTTCGTTTCCGGCCAGGTCGGCAGCCGGGCGGACGGATCACCGGAGCCTGACTTCGAACGGCAAGTCCAACTGGCGTTCGACAACCTGGCGGCCGTGCTGGAAGCGGCCGGCTGCACGTTTCGGGACGTCATCGACGTTACGAGTTTCCATACCGACCCGCAGGCTCAATTCGAAACCATGATGGCCGTGCGCGAAAAGGTGATCGGCGAGCCGCCCTATCCGACCTGGACGGCCGTCGGCGTCAACTGGCTTGCGGGTTTCGATTTCGAGATCAAGGTGATTGCCCGGATACCGCAGGCCGCTTGAGCCTGCCCTCCGCTTGCGCCGGCCCGGCCGGCGCGGGCGAACCTCAGCCGCCGATATGCCTCACGCCGCGCTTCCTGGCGAGCGCGATCTGAAGCTGGCGCTGGCGGTAGCGATCGCGGTCTTCCTCGGTGCGGGTCGGATAGCAGGTGGAGCAGGAGACGCCTTCTTCGTAATGGGGCGAGGTCACCTCTTCCGCGGTGATCGGGCTGCGGCAGGCGTGGCAGAGCTTGTGGTTGCCTTCCTTCAGACCGTGCTCGACGGAGACGCGCTCGTCGAAGACGAAGCAGGCGCCTTCCCAGAGGCTTTCCTCGGCCGGCACTTCTTCGAGATATTTCAGGATGCCGCCCTTCAGGTGAAAAACCTCGTCGAACCCCTGTTCCTTCATGAAGGCGGTCGCCTTCTCGCAGCGGATCCCGCCGGTGCAGTACATGGCGATCTTCGGCTTGTTGTGCAGGCCGGGATTGTTCTTCACCCAGTCCGGGAACTCGCGAAACGTCTTGGTCTGCGGATCGACGGCGCCCTTGAAGATGCCGATCGCCGTTTCGTAGTCGTTGCGGGTGTCGATGACGATCGTCTCCGGATCGGAGATCAGCTCGTTCCAGTCCTTCGGATCGACATAGGTGCCGACGATGCGTTTGGGGTCGATATCCTCGACGCCCATGGTGACGATTTCCTTCTTCGGCCGCACTTTCATACGCAGGAAGGGCATTTTTGAAGCGCGGCTTTCCTTGTGCTCCAGGCCGGCGAATTCCGGCTGGGCGCGCAGATAGGCGAGGAGGCCCGATATCGCAGTGTCGGAGCCGGCAACCGTGCCGTTGATGCCCTCGCGGGCGATCAGCAGCGTGCCCTTGATGCCGTTTTCGTCGCAGAAGGCCTGTAGCGGCTCGCGAAAGCTCTCGAAACGGTCGAAACGCGCGAAATGATAGAGCGCGGCGACGAGCCAGGCGCCCGTCGCTTCCGGGCGGGCCTCCGGACGGGTTTGAATGATGTTTTCGGTCATGGCGCTGAAATACAGCGTCAGGACACGCTGCGCAACGCGGTTTCTTTCTCGGGGGCTTCGTGCGCCCTGTGCAGCTTTGCCGCACGGCGCTCCTTGCGCGGCGCGGTGGCCGCCTTTTCCCAGAGCAGCGCGATCAGCGCGCTTTCCGTCTCGGCGCTGTCGGCAAACACTTCGTGGGCGGCTTCCAGCGCTTCCTGCCGCAGCGCCTGCTGGCGGTTGATAATCGCGCCGAGCACCAGCGCCAGCGTGTCGCTGTCGCCGAACAGTTCCGGGCTTTCGTTGACGAGCCCGGTCAGCACCGAAAGATCGTGTTCGTGGCCGAGCAGATCGACGAGCGTCTTTGCCTGCTTCTGCTTGGCCAGCATGGCGGAGGGCCAGATCTCGCCCAGCAGCGACAGGTGCATCCAGTAGGTCTGGCCGCATTTGCGCAGCTCGTGATAGACCTCGCCGTCAGCATGTTCCTCACAGCCGGCCAGCGCGCCGAGTGCCTTTTCGCGCTGTTTCTTCCAGGCCCTGGCCAGGCGCCTCGCGGTCTTTTCCGGATCGTCGTCGAGGTCGAGCTCGTCCAGCGCGGCGATCGCGGCACGGCAGGTTTCTGCGGCCACGGCCATCTTGGCCGGCAGGTCGTGCTCCTCCGAAGCAATCCGGTCGCGTCTTTCGATCAAGGCCCGGGAGGCAAAGGCGAGTGCCGCCATCTCTTCCGCGGCCGTGGCCTGGGTCGCGAGATAATCGACCGTCTCGACCAGCGCGGTTGCGTCGCGCACGGCCGACAGCGTCTGCGCCATGTCGCGGATGCGGGTGTTTTCCTGGCGGCGGAACGCTTTTGCGTCCTGCTGAACCAGCCGGTAGAGCGCCCGCACCCGCTTGAGGCGCTTTCGCGCCGCGTGCACCGCCTCGTGCGGTCCGTCCGGCTGGTCCTGGAGCAGCCGGATTGCGTGGGAAAGCTGGCTTTCCGCCACCGACCGAAACTCGGCGGTGAAGGATTTAGCGGGTCTCAGACGATAGGCCATGACACAGCTCTCCGCTCAGATCTTCGGTCGCCATCACCGTGTTGGAATACCGCCGGTCGCCGGTGATCTCCTCGCCGATCCAATCCGGAATGCCGGGCAAGGCATCCTCGTTCTCCACCTCGACCTCGGCGACGATCAGTCCCTTGTAGGCTCCGTCATAGACATCCACCTCCCAGGTATAACCCTCGTGCCGGATCTCGTGGCGGGTCTTTTCGAGCACGACGCCGATGGCGGCGTTCGCCATCTCCTCGGCATCGGCAAGCGGAATTTCGTATTCGAATTCGTCGCGGGCACTCAGTTTCCGGCCGATCTTGATGGTCAGTTTGGCGCGCTTGCCATCCATGATCCGCACCCGCACCGAGCGGTCGTCCCCGTATGCGATATAGGCCTGCAGGAAATCGGAGGATGACGAGACTTTCGAGCGCCAGCCGTCGCCCCTCACCAGAAATTTGCGCTCGATTTCCTTAGCCATGTCAGCACGCAGTCCCGGGAACTTTTACAAACTGTTGCAACCCTAGTGCAAACTCGGCGTGCCGCAAACCCGTTCAAGGGTGGCGGCCTGTTTTTCTCGACAATGACGGGCTTGAGGGGTATCTCGACCTTACGTTTTCAATCGTTTTAGCGGAGACCGCACCATGACCGGCAAGACCGAAAAGCTGCTTTCCATCCTGAAACTGCAGCCGGTGGTGCCGGTGCTGATCGTCGATGACGCGAAGTCGGCGGTGGGGCTGGCGCGGGCGCTGGTCGCCGGCGGCCTGAAGGCGATCGAGATCACCATGCGCACGCCGGCGGCGCTCGACGCGGTGAAGGCGGTGGCCGCCGAAGTCGAAGGCGCCAATGTCGGTGCCGGCACGATCCTCAACGCCCGTGATTACGAGGCGGCCGTCAAGGCAGGCTCGACCTTCATCGTCTCGCCGGGCGTGACACCCGGCGTACTTTCCGCCGCGAAAGATTCTTCCGTGCCGCTCCTGCCGGGTGCCGCGACCGCCAGCGAAGTCATGACACTGCGGGAAGCGGGTTACGGGGTGCTGAAATTTTCCCCGCCGAACAGGCCGGCGGTGCCGCTTATCTGAAGGCGCTGTCTTCGCCGCTCGCCGGCACGCTGTTCTGCCCAACCGGCGGCATTTCGCTTAAGAATGCCAACGATTATCTGTCGCTGCCGAACGTCATCTGCGTCGGCGGCTCCTGGGTTGCGCCGAAGGATCTCGTCTCGGCTGGCGACTGGGCCGGCATCACCAAGCTCGCTTCGGAAGCGGCGGCACTCAAGGCATAACGGGAACGGTTTCCGAGCTTTGGCGCGGGGCGGGGAGGGCTCGCATACACAAGGGATCATGTCTCTGCGGCGCGGTCGCCTTCGAAATCGAGGGTGCCCTGTCCGCGCCCGATGCCTGCCATTGCTCCAAATGCAGAAAGCATTCCGGCCATTATTTCGCATCCACGGATGTTCCCAAGGAACGGCTGTCGATCACGGGTGAGGAGAACATCACCTGGTTTCAGTCCTCCGAGAAAGTCCGGCGCGGCTTTTGCGCGAGCTGTGGATCGTCGCTCTTCTGGGATCCGCCGCACAGGGATTGGATCGCCGTCGCCATGGGCGCATTCGACGGGCCGACCGGGACGCATCTGAACAAGCATATCTTCGTCGCCGACAAGGGCGACTATTACGACCTGGCCGACGGCCTGCCTCGGAACCAGCAGTGAACCGCTCCGACCTCTCGTTTTGCTGCGACATCGGAGCGCTGCAACCCGCCTTTGTATTTCCATAGTCGAATGCCTATCTCTGCCCGGAAACACAACAGGGAGATGTGCGATGTTCGACGCGAAGAAGCTTCTCGACCAATTTCTGGGTTCGCAGATTCCGGGCCTGTCGGGGGAAGCGTGAAAGACCGGGCAGGGCAGGCGACCCAGCTTGCCAAGAACAATCCACTCGCCACCGGCGCGATCCTCGCGGCTGTCCTCGGCACCAAGACGGGGCGCAACATCGCCGGCAATGTTGCAGCCGTCGGCGGCATCGCGGCAATCGCCGGCCTCGGTTATCTCGCCTACAAGAACTATCAGTCGGGCAAGTCGCCCGAAGCCGTGCCGCAGCCCGCGCCCCAGACCGACAAGCCGCTGCTGTCGCCGCCGGTCGATCGCCCTTCCACCCGCAGTCGCCCACCCTCACCAACGATTTCGCGCTGACGCTCGTCCGGGCCATGATCGCCGCCGCAAAAGCCGACGGACATATCGATGCCGGCGAGCGCGCCAACATCATGGACAAGGTGCATGCGGTCGATCTCGGTGCCGAGGCGGAAGCCTTCATCGAGAACGAACTTGCCAATCCGGTGGATATCGACGACCTCGTGGCCGCTGCCCGCACCGAGGAACAAAGGGTCGAGATCTACGCGGCCTCGCGCCTGACCATCGATCCGGATACCCGCGCCGAACGCGGTTATCTCGACCTGCTCGCCGGCCGCCTCGGATTGGATGATGGGCTGATCGACCATATCGACGCGACGGTCTCGGCGGCAAAGGTGAAGGTGTAGCTGGGCTGACGAGGTCTGGTCATTGCCCTCATCCGCCTGCCGGCACCTTCTCCCCGTTCTGACGGGGAGAAGGACGCAAACCGCGCCGTTTCCGCCCCTCGGAGGCTCAAGCGGGGCACGTCCCCTCTCCCTGCGCGCGGGGAGAGGGTTAGGGCGAGGGCACTCTCCCGCCCCGCCGGTTGCCTTTCCCCTGCCGCTGGCCTAATCCTCGGACAAGATGCCAAGAGGCCGATATGCGCGATCTGAAGAACTACAAAGTTGCCGCCCCCGCTCCCGTCACCTTGAAGGGCCGGTTCGTGACGCTCGAACCTTATGACCGCGAAATCCATCTCCAGGCGCTGTGGGATGGGCTCGGCGGCGCAAACGGTATCAATCCGCTTCTCAAATATTTCCCCAACGACGATTACGCCGATGTGAACGCCTTCGGCGACTGGCTGGAAAACGCCCGTGTCCATTCGAGCTTCGTGACGCTCGTCTCGCGCGATAACGCGACCGGCAAGGTGGTCGGCATGGCGAGCTATATGCGGCCGGACCCGAAGAACGGCGTCATCGAGGTCGGTTCCGTCGCGCATGGTGCCTCGATGAAGCGCTCGCCGCTATCGACCGAGGTACATTACCTGATGGCGAAACACGTGTTCGAGGGGCTCGACTATCGCCGCTACGAGTGGAAATGCCATAACGAGAACGAACCCAGCAAGACGACCGCCCGCCGCTACGGTTTCACCTTCGAAGGCGTCTTCCGCCAGCACGTCATCTCCAAGGGCGCCAATCGCGACACCGCCTGGTTCTCGATGATCGATACCGAATGGCCGCTCCTGAAGGCCGCCTTCGAGGCCTGGCTGTCGCCTGACAATTTCGAGGCGGACGGCACCCAGAAGCGGCGGCTGGAAGATATTCGCGCCGAGCTTGCCAACGAGGCAACTCCCGGCGGAGCCGCAACCGAAGGGGCAAGCGCATGACGCCCGAGGCAAAATCGCAGGCAATCGCGGCCGCCGTCATCCTCATCGGCATCGGTCTGGTGATCTATTTCCTGCCGACGATCGTGATGTGGATCGCCCGGTTTTCTCCGGTGCTCGCCGTTGTCATCGGCTCGATGCTGCTTCTCGGCTTCTTCGCCATCTTCTGGCTGAGGGCGCGCTACCAGCGCCATCGTGGCCGCTGACCATACTCCCCGTGATCTGGCGCATTCCTAAGGCGTAGGCGCCTAGCCTGTTGGCCGGATTGTGCAGTGTTTCCAACCCTGTAAGCTGCCTGTGTAGCCTGGTATGCAGGTGCGCGGGGGTGTTGCGATGGCGTTGGGTGAAATCAGGTCGATGACGGGCGTTCGCGGGGCGGCGGCCGTATTCGTGATGGTCTATCATTTCGAGCTCGACCGGATTCCGTCGAACGGAGCGTTCTCCACCTTCCTCAATCACGGTTACCTGTCCGTCGATCTGTTCTTCATCCTCAGTGGCTTCGTCATGGCGCATGTCTACGGGCCGTCCTTCCTGTCGGGCGCGTTCCGGTTCGGGGATTTCCTGTGGCATCGCATCGCCCGGATCTATCCCCTCTACCTCGCCGTGACGCTGGCGTTCATCGCGCTCGCCTTCGTCAAATCCTTCCAGCTGGATATCGGGCCGGACGTCTTTCTTTCGAATGTCCTGATGCTGCAGGCGCTCGGCAACTGGCCGAGCATCGATCCGCCCGCCTGGTCGGTCAGCGCCGAAGTGATCGCTTACCTGCTGTTTCCCGTGATCGGCCTTTTGTGCCTGAAATCGAGCCGAACGGCGGCGGTTCTTCTCGGTCTTGGAGCGATCCTGTCGATCCTGATCCTGACGCTTGCGGCTTCCCGCCACTATATCGGCTCCAGCATCGCCCAGGGCCTGCTCGACCTGTTCGCTGCGCCGTTCACGGTGATCCGCTGCCTTGCGGGCTTCACCCTCGGCCAGGCTCGTCTGGCGCCTGCATAACAATGCGGCCGCCGCGTCCTTCGCCTCGCGCACTTCGGTGCAGATCTGCGTGGCAGCTCTGGCGATACTGACGCTGACCTTCCACGATTCGGATTTCCCGGCCTATCTGCTGATCATCTCGCTGATATTCTGTCTCAGTACCGATCGGGGCATGTTCTCGGGCTTCTTCGCCTCCCGGCCGCTGCATTTCCTCGGCGACATTTCCTTTGCCGTCTACCTCACCCATTACCGGGCGATCAGCGTGTGGAGCATGGTCGAGGCGAGGCTCGGCAATGCCGGTTTCGCGGTTCGCAACCTTGTTGCTACGCTGGTGACAAGCATGGTGGTGATCGCCGTGTCCTGGTTGCTGCACGTCGCCATCGAGCGGCCCTGCCGCCAGCTGATGCGCAAGGGCAGCGCGGCCTTTACGAGGAGGCCTGCCGTCTGACGGAAGGGGATCAAGAGATAGGCTGCGTCACGCCTGCAGTGCGGCGCCGAGCAGCGACAGGCCGACCAGCAGCACAAACAGCGCGCCGCCGATCTCGATCGCATGGGTGATCCGCCGCCCCGCGCGTGAACCGGGACCGGCAAGGCGGACGGCGAGATCCTTGGCGGTGACCGCGACCGTCGCAAGGATGGTAACGGTAATAGCGGTGCCGATCGACATGGCGAGGACCGAAAGCACGCCGCCGAGATAGAGGCTGTTCAGCAACGCGAAACTCATCACCAGGATTGCGCCGGAGCAGGGCCGCAGGCCGACCGCGATGATCGCCGACCAGGCTTCGTGCAGACTGAAATCTTTGGACTTCAGCATCGCCAGGTCCGGCATGTGGCTGACGCCGCAGGTCTCGCAATAGTCACCGGTGCCCTGGTAATCGTGGTCGTCGATCTCGACCGCCTGGAAATTGAGCCCGGTCGGGCCGCGTCCCATGCCGGCGGGAGCCGCGGCCGGCATGCTGACGACGCGCATCCTGAGCGCCCGGACCTTCTTCACCAGCAGCCAGGCGCCGAACAGCGCGACCATGGCGAAGCTGGCGATCTCCATCGCCTGGGTCGCCGCCGTCATGGTGATGCCCGAACCGCGCAGCACCAGATAGGCCGCGCCGACCAGCAGCACCGCGACCACACCCTGCAGCAGCGCCGAGATGAAGGAGATGACGACGCCGCGCCTCAATTCGATCTCGTTGGCGATCATGTAGGAGGAGATCACCGCCTTGCCGTGGCCGGGGCCGGCGGCATGGAAGACGCCATAGGCAAACGACAGCCCGATCAGGCCGGAGAGCGCCCAGGGGTCCTCGCGCATCGCCTTCAGCGAACCGGTCAATGCCCGGTAGAAGGACTGCTGGTAAAAATTGATCCAGGCGAAGAACGGCCCGAGCGGCCCACCGATCGAGAAGGACGGCTCGGCCGAACCGACGCCGAGCGGTGACTGCGCATGCGCCGAGCCTGCCGTGAGGATGCCGGCCGCCGCGATGGCAAAGAGGGCAGGGATCAGGATGGCTGGAATAAGCGGGCCGCGGGTCTTCAGCATGTCACTTCCAGTCGGGTGGCGAAGAGTTTCGACATGTCGGTGCCGGTCGGATCATTGAAGAAGGCGTCGGTTAGCGTCGATGTGTTCTGCGAGATCACTTCGTCGGGGTCGGGGCGCACCACCTTGTGCTGGCAATGCGAAAAACCGTCGCCCTTGACGAGCAGGTCGCCATCGGTCGGAAAATCGATCGAGGTGTACATGGAGGGATCGTAGATGCCGAAGGTCAGCCTGCCCTTGAGCGGCACCGGCTTTTCGGGCTTCACCGCAAACAGGACGAGAAGCTGGTTGCCGTCCATCGAGACATGGATCACGTCCGGTTTATTCACCCCGATATTTGCACCGTTGACGGTGATCGTCGTGAAATAATGGTAGTCGGCGAGCGACTTGCGCATCACCTCGCCAAGGGCCGCGAGTTCCTTGGCGTCGAGCTTCAGGTCGGTGTTCTTGTCGAAATCGAGCAGGACACTCGACGAAAAGACCTCGTCGAACCGCCAGACATTGTGCAGTTCCGCGACGTTGCCGTCGTTGCCCGCGACGATCTCGAGCCGCGCCTCGGCGAAGATGTGCGGGTGCGCCCAGGCGGGAAGCGGAACACAGGCGGCCACCAAAGCGGCAATGGTCAGGAAACGGTATCGCATTTGGCCTGTGGCTCCCCGGTTCGTCCGCCCCTTGCAGTGCAGCGCAAATGAGACGGAATTTCGACTCGAACCGGGTAGGAGTCTAGTGCCTGGTCAGATTTTCCAGATGCTCCATGCGTTTGCGGAACTGGCTTTCGAAATCCCAGCCCTTCGCGATCGAAGCGCATTTTCGCCGCGCTCCAGGATCGACGAACGGTCCTTGTCGAGGGCTGCCAGCCGACTTGCCATCGCCCCGATATCGCCGAGCGGGGCGATCCATCCGGCCTTCGATTCGGCCATCAGCGCCGACCACATCTTGTTGTCGTAGCCGGCGATCGGAACGCCGCAGCCCATGGTTTCGATATAGGTGCAGGACGGGTCCGACTGCCTGTGGCAGCTGAGGAAGATGTCTGCACCCGTTCGCGTCAGCGGCACGAGCTCCCGCTCGAAATCGACCGGATCCTTGAGGAAGACGCAGTCCTGAAGCCAGTGCTTGCGGATTTCCGCCTCGATATCGCCTGAAAGGCTGCCTTCGCCGTAGATCGTCAGGGTGAAATCCACGCCCTGGTCGCTAAGCAGTCTGGCGATCGGAACGAGATCCTGCGAGCCCTTCATCGGTTCCAGCCGGCCGGAATGGATGAGCCGCAACGGTTCGCCGCCCAGCAGATGCCGTTTTCGCGCGCTCATTTCCGCGGGCGTTGCGAACATCGCCGGTTTCATCCGATTGTCCAGATAGAGGATCTGGCTGCCGCCCATGTTCCGGTACGCCGTGTGGGCCGGATAGCCGTTCGCCTGGATGCCGCGGGCGGCGCGGAAGGCGCGCTTGCGTTTGTATTCCTGCATCACCGTCCAGGCCATTCCGTAGAGCTTGCGCGGCAAGCTTCGGCTGTCGTCGAGCGAAATGATCTGCAGCCGGGTCTGGTGGGTGTATTCGATCGAATAGACCACGGCGCTCTTCGCCTGCCGAATCACGGCGGGCGGCAACAGGTCCAGATAGGAATCACCCGACAGCAGCGCGAGGTCGAAATCGGCAAGGTGGTCTGCTGAAACCCGTTCCTCGGGCTCCAGAATCCGAACCCGGAAATTCAGGTCACCGATATCGTAACGGCCGCCGAAGGGTATGTCGGTCGCTCCGCGCCGGATGAAGCAGGTGACCGGTCCCGACCAGTGCTGCACATGCAGCGCCATGCCGGACACGAACTTCTTGTCGAGCACCAGCGTGCCGCTCCCGGCCTCGATCACCGGGGCCGATACGAACATCGCCAGGCTTTTCTGCATGGATATCGATCCTCCGCGGTGGCGGCACTTACGTGCGCTCCACCCACTATGCTGATCGAAAACAGGCGCGGGCAAGCCGGCCAATAGGCCGATCCTTGCCGGAGGCGTTACCTCGTTCGCGGTAGGGCGGCGAAGCGTTGGGCGCCTCGCCTCCGCGTCAATGCTGGCGGCGGAACCAGGCGGAGAGGAAATCGACGAAGCTCCTGACCTTGGCCGGCAGGTAGCGGCGATGCGGATAGACCGCATAGATGCCGCGGTCCTTGGCGATATAGTCGTCGAACAGCGTCACTAGCTCGCCCGACTGGATCGACGCATTGGCGATGAAATCCGGGATGATCGCGACGCCGAGCCCCGCGCGGGCGGCACGCAGCGTCGCCTGCGGGCTGTTGATCTCGACCGGGCCGCTGACGGCGACCGAGATGGTCGAGCCGTCCTTGTCGGTGAAGCGCACATTGTTGTGCCAGCGGGAATTGGTGTCGATGATGAAGGGGACGCGGTTCAGATCCTGTGGATGCTCGAGCGGGCCATATTTCGCGACGAAATCGGCGGTCGCCACCGTATAGACCCGGAAGTCGGAGAGCTTTCTGGCGATCAGGCCGGAATCCTCGAGCTTGGTGATGCGATCGCGAGGTCGAAATTTTCCTCGATCAGATCGACGAACCGGTCCTCGGCGACGATTTCCAGCGAAACCTCCGTATGGCTCTTTGCGAAATCGATCAGCGACTGGCCGACCTCCGCATCCACGAAGGTGCGGGGCACGGAAACGCGCAGCCGGCCCTTCAGGTCGGCGTTGTTCTCGCGCACCAGGTCGGCGAGGTTGTCGATCTCCTTGAGGATGTCGGCGGCAGTCCGGTAATAGGTATGGCCCGCCTCGGTCATCGAGAACTGGCGGGTGGTGCGGTTGAGCAGCAGCGCGCCGAGATCGTCCTCCAGTTCGCGCACGTATTTCGAAAGCAGCGCCTTGGACCGGCCGGTCCGCCGGGCTGCGGCCGAAAAGCCTTCTGCTTCAACCACATCGATGAAGGCCCGCATGCGGGTAAGAGTGTCCAAATGTCGCCCCTTCTGGTCCGGTCGATCCTAGTTGGGATTTTGCACGGAATTGTGCAATGCGAATTTTCGAGGAAGCTCAAAAAACTCTTGATTATGACCGCGAATATTCTTATCTCCCGGTCAGCCCAAAGTCGCACGTGCCCGTGGGTGTCCGCCGACCCTCTATTTGGTGAGGTCATCGGTAAGGTACCTGGAACTAACCCCTCCAGTCGCTATTCCGGCCATCCGGGAAATGCGAGGACATCTGAAGCAACGACGGTGCGGGCCTTTTTGTTCTCTCCTGCTTTCCATCAGCGGGGGTTACTGAAGAGGCACACCATCATTGCCGGAAGTGCGGTAGGGACCTCCCTCCAATCCATGGCAGACAAAGCCGGATCATTGTTCGTGGCAGAACGTTGATCCACTTATCGCGCGTTTGAGCGTGTTCACGGTTCCGGTGTCTCCACCAACTGGGCCGAACGCATTCTCATCCGTCCTTTGTCCTCCGGTTCATAGCCGGAGCTTTGAGATTTTGAAGGGACTGACCGATGACCACTGCTCGTATCCTTGACTTCATCAAGACCCAGCGTCCCGAAGGACCGTTTCTTGTCGTGGATCTCGACGTCGTGCGCGACAATTTCAAGGCCTTCCGTCATGCCCTGCCGGACAGCGCGATCTATTACGCGGTCAAGGCCAACCCGGAACCGGCAATCCTGAAGCTGCTCGCTTCGATGGGTTCCAACTTCGACTGCGCCTCGGTCGCCGAAATCCAGATGGCACTCGATGCCGGCGCTTCGGCAGACCGCATCTCCTTCGGCAACACGATCAAGAAGGAACGTGACATCGCTCGTGCCTTCGCGCTCGGCGTCGGCCTTTATGCCGTCGGCAGCCATGAGGAAGTCGAGAAGATTTCCCGCGCCGCTCCCGGCTCGAAGGTGTTCTGCCGCGTGCTGACCGACGGCGAAGGCGCCGAATGGCCGCTTTCCCGCAAGTTCGGCTGCGTGCCGCAGATGGCCGTCGATGTGCTCGTCTACGCGCACCAGATGGGCCTCGAGTCCTACGGCGTGTCGTTCCATGTCGGTTCGCAGATGACCAAGGTCGATGCCTGGGATGCGGCTCTTGCCGATGCCAAGCGCGTCTTCGGCCAGGCTCGCAAAGCAGGGCATCGTCCTGCAGATGGTCAACATGGGCGGCGGTTTCCCGACCAAGTACCTGCGCGACGTGCCGAAGGCCGAAGAATACGGCAAGGCGATCTTCGCTTCGCTGCGCAAGCATTTCGGCAACAACCTGCCGAAGACGATCATCGAGCCGGGTCGCGGCATGGTCGGCAATGCGGGCGTCATCAAGGCTGAAGTCGTCCTGGTGTCGAAGAAGTCGGACAACGACAATCACCGATGGGTCTTCCTCGACATCGGCAAGTTCGGCGGTCTCGCCGAAACCATGGACGAGGCCATCCGTTACCCGATCCGCACCGAGCGGGACGGCGACGAGATGGAACCCTGCGTTCTCGCCGGCCCGACCTGCGACAGCGCCGACGTGATGTACGAGAAGAACATGTATCCGCTGCCCGTGACGCTCACGATCGGCGACGAGGTTCTGATCGAAGGCACCGGCGCCTATACGACGACCTATTCGGCCGTCGCCTTCAACGGCTTCGACCCCTGAAGGCCTACGTCATCTAAGCTTTGGCTGACGTGTCACTTCCGCCGGCCCCGTAACCAGCCGGGGCGGCAAATCCACAATTCCTCTTCATCGCCGCTGATAACGGTATTGGGTACGGGAGGCCAAGATGGCCGCTGTTCTTGATTCTGTACGCGCATTCTTTGCGCCTAACTCCACTTTCACCATCGACGCCGAAACCCCGGCCGACGTGGTCGCCCGCGAGACCCTGCTCGACCGCGCCATGGGCCCGGATCGCCGCCGGAAGTCGTCGGAAAAGATCCGCCGTAACCGCGTGCCGGCCGAAGGCCTGGCCCTCGTCGCCCGCGACGGCGCCGGTCACGTGATCGGCACCGTGCGCCTGTGGAACATCGAAGCCGGCATCTCCGCCGAGGGCCAGGTGCTCGACGCGCTGCTGCTCGGCCCGCTGGCGGTCGATTCCGCGCACGAAGGCAAGGGCATCGGCGCGGCGCTGATGCGTGCTGCCATCACTGAGGCCCACAAGCGTGGCCACGGCGCGATCCTGCTCGTCGGCGATGCGGCCTATTATGAACGGTTCGGCTTCTTTGCCGACAAGACCCGGCATCTCGTCATGCCCGGCCCCTTCGAGCGTTCGCGTTTCCTGGCGCTCGAACTCAAGGCCGGCTGGCTGGAAGGTGCCGCCGGCATGATCGTCGCCAACGGGCGCAAGCTGGCCTGACAAAGGTCGGTTTCCGACCTCAAGGCATTCAGCACTCAAGGCCTCGCGCCCTGACGATCTGCCCAAACCCCGTCTCCCCGGTGGAGCGTTCCGGTTGGAACGCCTCGAGGGGAGGCGGGGTTTTACTGCGACAAATTCTCCCTTTCCGGCTGCTGCCGCGCATCCGGGGGCAGCGGTTGATCCTGATCAATCCGACTCTTAGTGACCGCTCCTAAGCCTCTCCCTGCAAGATCAAAACGCAAGCAGGAGAGCTTACATGAAGACGAACGGGGTACGGCATCTGAGATGGATCGCAGGCGCGGGTGCGGCTTTTTCGCATTCGGGGCGGCAGCGGCGGATCTGACGTCGGCGCCCGTCGCCCCGGTGGCCCAGGAAGCCGCAACCGGCCAAAGCCCCTGGCAGATCCGCGTGCGCGGCTTGGGCGTCATTACTGAGAACCGCGGTTCGGTCAACGGCGTTGCGGGTTCGGATCTTTCCTATTCCGACTCGGTCATCCCTGAACTCGATATCAGCTACTTCTTCACCGACAATATCGCCGCGGAACTGGTCCTCGGCACGACCTACGCGAATATCAAGGAAGACGGTGCGGTGGGCGTGCCGGTCGGCCGCGCCTGGCTTCTGCCGCCGACGCTAACGCTGCAATATCACTTTACCGATTTCGGCGCGTTCAAGCCCTATGTCGGTGCGGGCGTCAACTATTCGCTCTTCTACAACCAGTCGAACAAGCCGGGCTTCCACAATCTCGACGTCGAAAACAATGTGGGTGCTGCCCTGCAGGTCGGCTTCGATTACATGATAGACCAGCACTGGGGCGTGAACTTCGACGTCAAGAAGATCTTCCTCGAAACCGACTGGAAGGCCGATCACGACGTGCTCGGGCCGCTGAGCGGCAAGGCGAAGATCAATCCCTGGCTGATCGGCACAGGCGTTACCTACCGGTTCTAGAAGAACAATAAGGGCGGTGGGGGCAGGGCCGGCGCCGGAGGGTGCGCCGGCCCTTTTTATGCCTCAATGAACGGAATGAGCGCTCTTGCCCTCGCGCATGTCCTTGGGCGTGAGCCTCATGGCTCCAAGCCGGCATCCGCGATCAGCCGCTCGGCGATCTGCACTGCGTTCAGCGCCGCACCCTTCAGCAGCTGGTCCCCGGCGACGAAGATTGCCAGCGTCCTGCCCGAGGGATCGCCGATATCGGTGCGGATGCGACCGACCAGGACGTCGTCCTTCCCGGAGGCTTCCGAGGGCATCGGGAAACGGTTGCGAGCGCGGTCGTCGATGAGGCGCAGGCCGGGGGCGGCTTCAAGCAGGTTGCGGGCTTCTTCGGGCGATACCGGCTGGTCGAACTCGATCGAGATCGCCATGGCATGCGCCCGCAGCACCGGCACGCGGATGCAGGTGATGCCGATCGGCAGGGCGGGCACATCGAGAATGCGGCGGGTCTCGGCGATCACCTTCAGGCTCCTCGCCGTTATAGCCGCTTTCCGGGTCCATATCGGCATTGTGGCTGAACAGGTTGAAGGCGTAAGGGTGCGGCAGGACCTTGGGCTCGAAAGCCTCGCCGGCCAGATAGGAGGCGGTCGGCAGCCGCAATTCCTCCATGGCCGCGGCCCCGGCGCCGGAGGCGGCCTGGTAGGTCGAGATGTTGAGGCGGCGGATCGGATGGGCGCGGTGGAGCGGAGCGAGCGCCACGGTGGCGATTGCCGCCACGCAGTTCGGATTGGCGATGATGCCGCGATGCTGCCCAAGCGCTTCGGCGTTCACTTCCGGCACGACCAACGGCACCGCCGCCTCCATGCGGAAGGCGGAGGAATTGTCGATGACCACGGCGCCGGCCTTTACCGCGAGCGGCGCAAAGCGCTTGGAAATGCCGCTGCCAGCCGAGAACAGGGCGATATCGACGCCCTCGAAACTCGCCTCGGTCAGTTCCTCGATGACGAGTTCGGCGCCGTTGAATTCAACCGTCTTCCCGGCGGAGCGGGCAGAGGCGAGCAGCTTCAACCCGCCGAGCGGAAAATTGCGGGCTGAAAGGCAGTTCAGAAGCTCGACGCCGACTGCACCGGTGGCGCCGACGATCGCGACGACCGGCTTTGCGATCGAAAGACCGGCGGATTGGTTGGGAGCGAGGTTTTCAAGATCGATCAGCACTTTTGTCTCTCCTTGGATTTGCGAGAGAGACAGGGCTGTTTGTCACCGTTGAACCCCGTCCGTCTCTGGCGGGGTTTTGAGGATGATGTCGCGACTACCGCGCACGCACCCGAAAACGCCCCGCGTCAGCGGTCGTTTTGGTGGTGGTTTTGGTGGTCAGGTTTGCGAACATGGCGGGTTGAATAACACGGGCCTGCGGCGTCGCCAAGCAGGCCTCGTCTGGATTTTCCGTTGTCGTTCTCCCGCCCGCCCGGAGAGCTGGGCGGGAGAGCGGGTGCGTGATCGCTCAGTCGCCGTCCTTGGCGCGATAGGCATCCGGAATGACGAAGATCTCGTCGGCGCGGCCATAACCGCCGTCCTTGACCTCCTCGATCAGCACCATGGTGTGCGGCCGCGCGGCCTCGCTCATGTATTCGACCAGCATCTCGGTCGTGCGGTGGACGATCTCCTGCTTCTGGGCTCTGCTGAGGGCGGCTTCGGGTGTCTTGATGTTCACGAATGGCATTATGTTGTCCTTAAGGGTTGGTGTTTCGGTGTTTCAGATCATGCCGCCGTTGGCGCGCAGCACCTGGCCGTTGACCCAGCCGCCGTCCGGGCCGGCAAGGAATGAGACGACGCCAGCGATGTCCTGCGGCTGGCCGAGGCGGCTGAGCGGGATGGTTCTCACGATATTCTGGACCAGGCTCGTCGGACTTGCCGTTCATGAACAGCTCGGTTTCGACAGGGCCGGGCGCGACCGCGTTGACGGTGATCTTGCGCCGGCCGAGTTCCTTCGATGCGACATGGGTCAGCGCTTCGACGGCGGCCTTGGTGGCGGCATAACCGCCATAGGCCGGACCGTAGGCGCCGACGACGCTCGACGAGAAGTTGATGATGCAGCCGCCGTCGCGCAGCCGCTTGCCGGCTTCGCGGATGCCGCGGAACGTGCCGGTCAGGTTGATGGCAAGCAGGGTTTCGAAGGCCTCGTCATCCATCTCGGCGAGCGGCGCAAGCCTCATCACGCCGGCATTGTTGACAAGGATGTCGGCACCGCCGAAGTTTTGTTCGGCTGCGTCGAACAGGGTGGCGGCAGCGGTCGGGCTGCCGATGTCGGCCTGCACCGCGACTGCCTTGCCGCCGCCCGCTTCGATTTCCGCAACGACCTCGTCGGCGGCCTGCCGGCTGGTCGCATAGTTGACGACGACGGCGATGCCGTCCTTTGCGAGGCGGAGCGCGATGGCTCTGCCGATGCCTTTCGATGCGCCGGTGACGATCGCGACGCGCTGTGTATCGTTGGTCATGGATCTCTCCTTGGTTAGTGACCAAGAGATATTGCTGACACCGAACGAGAACAATTGCCGATGAATTGACATGAGAATTCGTCTGTGGTGAACAAAGCCATGGATCGTCTCGACCGCATGCAACTCTTCGTCCGGATTGTCGAACGGCGCAGCTTTTCCGCTGCCGCTGCCGATCTCGGCCTAGCGCGCTCGACCGTTACCGAGGCCGTCAAGCTGCTGGAGGAGGGGATCGGCACGCGGCTCCTGGAGCGGACGACCCGCCACGTCACGCCGACGCTCGACGGCCGGGCCTTTTACGAGCGTTGCCTGGCGATCCTCGCCGAGGTGGACGAGGCAGAGAACATCTTTCGCGATGCACAGCCGCGCGGCCTGCTGAGGGTCGATGCGCATGGCTTCCTGACTCGCACCTTCCTGGTGCCGCGCCTTCATGAATTCCTCGACCGCTATCCGCTTCTCGAACTGCAGATCGGCCAGGGTGACCGGCTGGTGGACCTTGTTCGCGAAGGCGTGGACTGCGTCATCCGGGCAGGCGAGATCGACGACAGCGGGCTGATCATGCGCAGGCTGGGGACGATTACCGAGATTACCTGCGCCAGCCGGGCCTATGTCGAGAAACACGGGCTGCCGTTATCGCCCGATGCGCTGGAGGGGCATCTTGCCATCGGCTTCCTCTCGTCGCGCACCGGCCAGATCATGCCGCTCGAATTCATGGTCGGCGACGAGGTGCGCTACGTCACCCTTCCAAACCGGCTGACGGTCAACAATTCCGACACGATGGTCGATCTCGCCCGCCGCGGCTTCGGCCTGATGCAGGCGCCGCGATATCGCCTGCAGCGGGATATCGACGAGGGCATTCTTGTCGAAGTTCTGGCCGATTTCCCGCCGTCGCCGACACCGCTTTCGGCGCTCTATCCGCAGAACCGCCACCTTTCCCCGCGGGTGCGCGTCTTCCTCGACTGGATCGTCAAGGTATTCGCCGAAGCGGGGCTTTGAGCCGGTCCGGCTCGACCGGAACACAAAATCGCGATGCCCGCCGGACCGCCGGAACATTTCCTCGCAGTTGCGCCTTTATGCGGAATTCGATTCGATCTCTCGCGATACCGCCGCGTCTCAGATCCC
Organism: Neorhizobium sp. EC2-8; assembly: GCA_045291535.1. Classification (GTDB taxonomy): domain Bacteria; phylum Pseudomonadota; class Alphaproteobacteria; order Rhizobiales; family Rhizobiaceae; genus Neorhizobium. The sequence goes on from CP147996.1 coordinate 4,295,558, forward strand.
CGCCAAGGGCGGGGTCATCCGGACGTCCCGAGGTTCCCTGCCGGGGCGTTCGAGGGCGCGGGTGTCCATCAGCCACCCGCGCCCTGCTTGTTTTGGAGTGTCGGGAAAAGGTTTCAGGGCCGGTAGATCGCCTGCAGCCGGGCCAGATCGGCGATCTTCAGCTCGATGGGATCCATCTCGTCGCGCGGAGGCTTGAACCAGGCGGTGGCCTCCTGGATATGCCGGCCATAGGGTTCTGGATACATGCTGAGGCCGAGGACCCATTGGCGAACGATCTCACGGTCCATCCGGCCCGAGGCATAGCGGTCGTGCATGGTCCTGGCGGATGTGGTGAGGTCTTCGACATTCTTCATCAATGCACCGCGGGATTGGGTTCGGGCTCGCCGAAGAAGGAGCGGATGCCATCGCGCTCGACGGTCGCCAGGAATTCGTCGAAGGCTTCGCGGTCGGTGGGAAACGGTTCTTCCCAGGTCGTCACGTCATCCTCTTCGGTGATGACTTCGAGCGTCCAGTCGCCCTGGGTGCCGGCCGGACGGGAAATATCGACCAGTACGGTAATGCCGTCGTCGGTGAATTCGCCGGCGAGTTCGGAATGTTCAGTCTTGGGTGCCTTGGCCATGTCCTGTCCGATCGTGTGAACCGCTGTCTCCCCGTTGCGGGCCCGCTCCCTGAGGAATCGGACACGCGGCGGCGAGACTGTCGGAAATGGTCCCTTACACCGCTTTCCGCTCTGGCTCCACCTCGAAGGATCGTGAACTTTCCCGCGAGGTTTCCACTGGCACGCCCGACGGAAACTCTCCTTGCCGTCCTCGCTTCGTTGCACGATCGCAGCCGCCATTCGGCGAAATCATCGGCGCCTTTCGTGCCGTTGAAGGCGGGTCGTTAAAACTTGAACGACCGGACACACCGAACCGCAATCGGCCGAAGCTAGTATGCGCCGCGTTGCTACAGGGGTATTCCATGTTGGATCTGCGGACGGTCTATATCGTCTCGGCCGTCACCTGCTCGGTTCTGGGCATCGTCCAGATGATCGCCTATTCCAGCGGCCGGTTCGAGCGCTGGCTGTTTTGGTGGAGCCTCAGCGGCATTGCCATCGGCCTCGGCCTTTTCTGCATCGGGTTACGCAACATACTGCCGGACGCCATTTCCGTACTTGCCGGAAACAGCCTGGTCTTGGCGGGTTATGTTCTGCTGGTCGCTTCGATCCGGCTTTTCCGTGGCCGGCCGGCTCGCTGGGGCATCTCCTGGCTCACGCTCGGAATCCTGTCGGCACCTCTCACCTTGCTGTGGTCGGATGATGCCAGCGCCATGTACCGTATCTCGGTTTTTTCGTTCGTCTGCGCGCTCGGCGATCTGCTGGTGCTGCGTGAAGGGCTTCTGCTTGCCCGACGCGAGGGGTTGCGTTCGGCATGGCTGGTCGTCGCCATCTACCTGCCGACCGCTCTTCTGTTCGCCGTTCGCGTGGTCCTTGCCGCCGGTGGATGGATCGGCGAAAAAGGCATCTACGGCCCGGGAAGCCACATCGATGTCTGGATCGGCCTTTGGGCGGCGCCATTCCTCGCCTTGCGCAGCATCGTCATCAATCTCATGGCGGCAGAACGGGCGGGAAACAAACTCAGCCATCTGGCGGATCGTGACGCCCTGACCGGCGTGCTCAACCGCGGCGGGCTGATGCGTTCCTATGCCGGCCTGGAGGCCGGGCCGATCGCCCTGATGCTCATCGACGTCGATCATTTCAAGCAGCTCAACGACACGCATGGACACGCGATCGGCGACGAGGTGCTGCGGCGGTTCGCGTCTTCTGCCTCGACGCACCTGCGCAGCAGCGATCTCTTCGCGCGGCATGGCGGCGACGAGTTTGTCATCGTCCTCAAGGAAGCCCGATCGAAAAGGCCGTCGAGACCGCCCATAAGATCCGGGCAGCTTTTGCCGGTTCTCTCCGCGAGATGGAGGAACTCGTCGTCATGCCGACGCTCAGCATCGGCGTGGCGGCCGAGATCTGCGGACCGGGTGAACTCAAAGCCCTGCTGCAGCGCGCAGACGAGGCGCTTTATGCCCGCAAGCGCAACGGCCGTGACGGCATCGACACGTTCGAAGAAGGTCGCGAGGCGGCCTGAATGCGGGGATGATTTTTCTGCGGCGAGCAGAAATCCGTTTTTGTTTCAACGAACCCGCGTCAAAATTTCCCCACCCCATCCCCGTCTGTGGGGGCGCGGCTATACTGGTCGCGTCACAGGGCAGGGAGCCGGGTCGCGAACCAGCATCTCACGGAGAGCATCCGGCGTCCGGTGATGGTCGCAAAGGTGAGGAAGGCGCCGTCAGGGCGCCGACCGCCGGAAGATAGCTGGTTTCGGAATTCGGACCCTCCGTTACCGGCCTTTCGGAAAACCGGAACGATCGGGCAGGCGGCACAGCCTGACAACCCATACCACTCGATACACGCTGCCTGCCCATCCCGCATGGACCAGGCCGCGGCGGAGATTTCTCCGTCGCGGTTACTCGTGCTGGGTCGCAGCTATTCGTGCTGGAATTGTCTCAAGCCGAAATATCGATCACGCCGCAATCGCCGGCATCGGAGGCGAAGGCGACGAGCTTGCCGCTGGCGCTCCAGCTCAATCCCGTAATGCCGCCCTTTCCGGGCCGGCGCAGAAGCGCCTCTTTTGCGTCGGCAAGCCTCACGCCAAGGATCATGCCATCGATAAAACCGATGGCGAGGACTTCCTCGGCCGGATGGAAGGCGACCGACGTGACCATGATATTGGCGCGGGTGCCGAGTTCCTGCGGCGCCTTGCCCATCGGGCCGTCCTTGGCCGAAAACGGCCAGACGATCGCCGCTGGAGCACCCGACGAGGCGAGCCATTTGCCTTTGGCGACCAGGAGAGCGACTTCACCTTGGCCGGATAACCCGTCATGCGCATATGGCGGTTCTCTCCCGGCTTGCCGTCGAGCTTCCAGCCGTGCAGCGCATTTTCCTGCATGGTCGTCACCAGGAAGCGCCCGTCCGGCGAGAAGGTGACGGCGTTATGGGCGCCCTTCCATTCCAGATCGACCGGCGGTGCATTGGTGCCGACCCAGTGCAGCGACACGCCGTTGTAACGGGCGGCGGCGATCCTCAAGCCCTTGCCTGCGAATGCGAGGCCCTCGACGCTGCGCTCTTCGGGGAATTCCTTCAGCGTGCCGTCGGCCTGTTTCACGAAGCTCGACTTGCCATGCGCATAGGCGACCGCGTTCTGCGGCCCGCCGGCGACGACGCTGATCCACTTGCGCGGCGCTTCTGCGATCAAAGTCGCTTCGCCATCGCTGCCGATGCGCATCACCTTGCCGTCCTCGCCGCCCGTCAGCAGCGTTGCACTGAAGGGATCGCGGATGCAGGTCAGCAGGCCCTGATGAGCCTCGGTCACCTTCTCGCCGCCATCCAGGCGGTGGATCGTGCCGGCGGCGGTGGCGAAGAACGGGACGTCGCCGAGGAAATGCGCGGCGACGACATGGCCTTCCAGATCAAGCGGTGCGACTGTCGGCATTAGGCAGCTACGGCCTCACAAGCCCTGAAGCTCTTCTCGATCTTGTCGACATCAAGGTCGCGGCCGATGAAGACAAGCCGCGACTCGCGCTTTTCTCCATCCTTCCACGGACGCTGGTGATCGCCCTCGACGATCATGTGGACGCCCTGGACGACATAACGTTCTTCGTCGCCCTTGAAGGCGATAATGCCCTTGAGGCGCAGAATGCTCGGGCCGTCCGTCTGGGTGATCTTCTGGATCCAGGGGAAGAACCGCTCCGGGTTCATCTCGCCGCCGCGCAGCGAGATCGACTTTACCGTGACATCATGGATCGGCGACATTTCGCCATGGTGATGATGATGGTGGCCATGGTCGTGATCATGGTCATGCCCGTGGTGATCGTGGTCGTGATGATGGTGGTCGTGATCATGATGATGGTCGTGCCCATGGTGATGGTCGCAATCCGGGCCGCAGACATGGTCGTCATGGCCGTGGTCGAGGAAATGCGGATCGTTTTCCAGCGCGCGTTCCAGGTTGAAGGCGCCCTGGTCGAGCACGCGGGCGAGATCGACGCCGGAGCGGCTGGTCTTGTAGACGCGGGCCGTCGGGTTGATGGCGCGCACCACGTCTTCGATGATCGCCAGCTCTTCCGGAGACACGAGGTCGGTCTTGTTGATGACGACGACGTCGGCGAAGGCGATCTGGTCTTCGGCCTCGCGGCTGTCCTTGAGGCGCAGCGGCAGGTGCTTGGCATCGACAAGGGCAACGACCGCGTCGAGCTCGGTCTTGGCGCGTACATCGTCATCCATGAAGAAGGTCTGGGCGACCGGCACCGGATCGGCAAGGCCGGTGGTCTCGACGATGATGCCGTCGAAGCGGCCGGGGCGGCGCATCAGGCCCTCGACGACGCGGATCAGGTCGCCGCGTACCGTGCAGCAGACGCAGCCGTTGTTCATTTCGTAGATTTCCTCGTCCGACTCGACGATCAGGTCGTTGTCGATGCCGATCTCGCCGAACTCGTTGACGATGACCGCGTATTTCTTGCCGTGGCTTTCGGAGAGGATGCGGTTCAGAAGCGTGGTCTTGCCGGCGCCGAGATAACCGGTGAGCACTGTGACGGGAACGGGCTTCTGGGCGGCTGTGTCGGTGATTTTTTCGGCCATGGGAAAACCTCGAGGATTTTGGAGCGCCGATGGGCGCGGAAGCTTTGTCCGCCTCATATAAGGGCAAGCCGGGACGAGTTCAAAGGGTTTGTATGTTATAAGATCACATCGCCTCGCGGGATATCGCGGAAGCGATTGGAACCCCTCGCGAAGGGGGCTTGTGAAAACTCATCGGTGACTAGCCGCTCTATCCAAATATCCGCGTCTTCCCTAAAATGCTTGCGGGGATTGGCGGGGTATGCTTTCGGAATGAACGATCATCATGGCGGACTTGTTACGTCCTATCCGAACCCGTCGGGCGCCGAGGGGCGGGCATAAGGAAAGGGTCCAGCGCGGCAGGACCTCGCTTCGATATTTCCTCGGGGACGATCTGCGCCGCAGCCGTTTCTTCGAAAACAGCGTCAACGACGACCGCATCATTGCAGTCGGTTACGGTGGCGAGATGATCGGTTACGCAGCCTTTTATCTCAAAGGGAAAGGCCCGCTGTCTCCGGCGTTTCCGGCCTTCCTCTCCGAATACGGCCTGCTCAGGGGCCTACGCAACTTCCTGCTGTTCAAGGCGACGGAGCCCCGCGTCAAGACGTCGGCGCTCTATATCTACAATATCAACGTGGACGCGGAGCAGCGTGGCAAGGGCGTCGGTGGGGCGCTGATCAACGCCATTTCCGACCTGGCGGTCGCCAACGGCTGCACCTCCATCAGGCTTCAGGTCGCCGCCCACAATCGCGCGATGATCCTCTACCTCAAGAAGGGTTTTGTTGTCACCGGCGCGATGAAGATGCGCTGGCTCAGGCGCTTCTTTCCTTTCGAATGCCTGGTGGACATGGAATTGCGGCTGACGCCGGCCAGGATCGACACATTGCCGGCTGTGATGGTGGGGACGGTCGCGGAGGCGGCTTGATTTTATGGTCGCGTATCGGCGTCCGTCTGCCGCAGAAGCTGATCCAATGTAAGAAGAGGCTGTGCCGACACCTTGGCGTACGCATAGTGGAAGCAGTCGAAATTGCTGAGATATCGACGTCCAATTCCGTGCTTCTCGGCGACGGCTACCGCATAATTCAGAAGCTGACGGGGCGATCCAGCCTCGCGAATTTCAATGCTCCGCGCATCCAGCCATTCGACAACTGCGCCCTCCGCTTCACTATAGCGGCAATCAAGCTGATCCGGGCGAGACAGGACGATGATCGCTTCCCAGGCCGCCAGCGGCGAGGTGAACGGCGTATTCGCGTTCAGAAGCGCTGTTTCGTAAGCTTCTGCACTCTCTTCTCCGGCCATCATCGCGACGATCGCGCAGGCATCGATAAACATCAGCCGTCATCCCCGATCCGGTGATCGAGATCGTGATAGGCGTCCGGCGGCAAAGGCTGCCTGTTCGCCTTGAAGGTAAGGCCGCGTTGCGCGAGAATTCTCCTCGCTGTCTCCCGCGGCGTTTCCTGGCGGATGCGTTTGTCGATGGTTTCCTTCAAGGCGGAAATCACAGCGTCGGTGATGGTTGTTCCGTCTATCCGGGCCAGTTCCCGGGCCAATGCGTCGGCTTCCTCGTTCCGGATATTCAGCGTCATTCGCGGCTACCTCAAGTGTGTAGCCTAACATCGCATATTGTGTAGCTTCTTCCTACTTCAATGTTCCGAGATCGAACCTCGCCACATCCTCGAGCAGCTCGATAATCCCCGTGACGGCATGGGCGACCAGCAGTTCGCCCCGCTCGGCGGTCGCCGCGGCCGCATTCCCTGCGACGCCCCTGGGGTTGAGGTCGGACATCTTCCAGCCGAAGGCGTGCGGGCCATAGGCGCGCAGGTGTTTGAAATCGCGGGAAAAATCCGATTGGCGGGAGGGGAAGTTTTCGGCCTTGGCCATGTCCACCCTGTCCGGATGGAGCGCCAGCATCACGGCCGTCTCGATGTCGCCGCCATGGATGTCGATCGCCTTGTCCGCCGGCGCGATCCAGCCGTCCGGTTGGCCGAAGCGGGTCCAGCTGGTCGCCACCGCCAGCATGCCGAACCGCACCCGCGCCTCGGTCGCGACGATGGTCAAAAGCGGTGAATTGCCGCCATGGGCATTGAGCAGCACCAGTTTGTCGATGCCCTGAGCGTGGAGATCGCCGGCAATGCCGAGCCAGCGGTAGACGGCTTCGTCGAAGGTGAGCGTCTTCGTACCGGCGACATCCATATGCTCTATCGAATAGCCGACGGGCTCCGTGGGGAGGAAGGCGACCGGCAGACCGGCGGGCAGGGCGGGGATGAGGCGCGAGACAAGCCCTTCGGCGATCAGCGTGTCGGTTTCGAAAGGCAGGTGCGGTCCATGCTGTTCGTGGGCGCCGAGCGGCAGGACGGCGATCCAGTCTCGCCTTTCTGTGGACGCAAGTGTCGTATCATTGTCTTGATAACGCGGTGAAGGGTGCGACATCTGGCGGTGGTTTCCGGGTTTCGGTATGGATAGCGCGGCACAGATATAGCGGTTCCTTCTTTAGGGCAAAACGGGCAGAGCGAATGAGCAAGAAGAAGGGCGACAAAAAAGCCAAGTCCGGCAAGAAGAGGGAGCTGGAAGGCCTGTCGGCCACCGACCTTGCGCCGGCGATCACCCAGGCCGCTCGTTCGATGCGCACCGCGCTCAGCCGCAGCCTCGGGGAAAGCGGGCTTTATGCCGGCCAGGACGGCGTCATCCTCATCCTTGCCGAAGAGGACGGCATGACCCCGGCCAGCTTGCCATGCGGCTCGGCGTCAAGGCCCCGACCATGACCCGGACGATCGGCAGGATGGAGGCTCAAGGGTTCCTGGAACGTCGCGCCGACGGCACGGATGGGCGGCTCACGAAAGTGCACCTGACGGAAGCCGGCCTGCAGACGGTGGAACAGATCGGCCGTTCGGTCTCCGACTGCGGTTCGATGGCTGCAAAGGCCTCTCGGACAAGGAGATCCGTACCCTCCTCAAGCTGCTGAAAACCGTCGAACAAAATCTGCAGGACGCCCCCTCGGACGACCGACGCTGAGTTCCTTTGAAATTTTACCTGTCATCGGATTGTCGCACCGAATTAAATTGTTTATTTAAAGTTTAATTCGAGCATCGGATAGCGATGCCGGCCATTGCGGGTGGGGAAATGGCGCAAAAGATCAAGTTATCGACGATCGGCGAGAGCCTCGGTCTTTCGACCGCCACCATATCGCTTGCGCTGCGCGACAGCCCGCTCGTGGCGGCCGATACGCGGGAAAAGATCAAGGAACAGGCAAGAGCGCTCGGTTATATCTACAATCGCCGCGCCGCCAGTCTGCGCACCTCGCGCTCCGGCATTATCGGCGTCGTCGTGCACGACATCATGAACCCGTTCTACGGCGAAATCCTGAAGGCGATCGAAAGCGAGCTCGACCGCAGCCGCCATACCTTCATCCTTTCCAACCATTACGATTCGGTCGAAAAGCAGCGCACCTTCGTGGAAACGCTGCTGCAGCTTGGCGGGGACGGGGTGATCATGTCGCCGGCGATCGGCACGCCGATCGAGGACATGAGGCTCGCCGAAGAGAACGGAATGCCGGCCATCCTGGTTGCCCGTTCGATGGAAGGTGTCGAACTGCCGACCTATCGCGGCGACGACAGCTATGGCATTTCGCTTGCGACCAACCACCTGATCGGCCTCGGCCACCGGGTCATCGCGATGATCGGCGGTACGGACCAGACATCGACCGGCCGCGACCGCTACCAGGGTTATGTCAACGCTCTGCGCAAGGCGGGCATCGAGGTGGATCCGAACCTGCGTATTCCCGGGCCGCGCTCCAAGCAGGGCGGGTTCGAGGCGGCGGTGCATTTCCTCTCCCTGCCGCAGAAGCCGACCGCCGCAGTCTGCTGGAACGATCTGGTGGCGATCGGCCTGATGAACGGCATCGCCCGCGCCGGGCTGATGCCTGGCCATGACATCTCCGTTACCGGTTACGACGATCTCGAAGAGGCGTCGATTGCGACGCCTGCGCTGACAACGGTGTGGAACGGCCAGACGGAAGTCGGCCGGCTTGCAGCCCGCGCCCTGCTCGACCGCCTGGCCGGCAGCCACGAGCCGGACGGCATCCACCTGATCAAGCCGGAAATGCGCATCCGCCAGTCAACCGGCGTGCACCGGCCGCGGATCTGAGATTTCAAGCCGCCGGGGGCGAAAAGACACTCTAAGCAGTGGTGATGCCCAACCGGAAGGTCTAGAAATTATGCTCTTGGCTTTTCCAATTGCCAGCTCAAGTTGGCTTTGACGGCGGACCATTCAGACGCGATTATCGAATAAACTGCCGTATCGCGAATAGTGCCATTCGCCATTACCATATTGGAGCGAAGCACCCCGTCAAGCTTGGCTCCAAGTCGCTCGATCGCTCGGCGACTTTGCATATTCATAAAATGCGTCCTGAATTCCACGCATATGCAATCTAGCTTCTCAAAGGCGTGTTGCAACAAAAGCAATTTGCATTCGGTGTTGAGTGGTGACCTCTGCACAGACTGACGGTACCACGTAGCCCCGATTTCAAGCCTTCTGTTTGGGGCATCGATGTTCATATAGGTGGTCATTCCAACGGCTTTACCATTTGCCCTTTCGATGATGGCAAATGGGAGCATCGAGCCGATAGTGCGGAGCCCAAGCCGTCTTTCAATTTCAGCCCCGATATTTTCCGGTTCTGGAATTTTTGTGTACCAGAGGCGATGCAGCTCTCCGTCGGCGGCGGCTTCAACTAGATCATCATGATGCTCCATCGTAAGCGGAACGACGGATGCGAAATTGCCTTCTGCCGTAAACAAATCTGGCCAAACTGACATTCAGAACACTCCAAAATTCGCTTCAACGGTTATGAAAATGACGAGGGTTTCTCACGGCAATCATCATCTACTGGAGCACGGTCCACCTCGGCCACGTGGTCGCCGAACGGCAGGTTGGGCACACATATGCTGACCAGCGAATATCTCTGGCCCAACGGAGCAAGCGCTTAAGGGCGTCAGTTCGCCCCACCTGGAACCGTTCCCATTGTGAGCGTCAGGCCGCCACATTCGTAAGCGCCTTGCGGGCCGCGTAGGCGCGGGCAGCCTCGCCAAAGGCATGGAACAGCGCCCGGGACGGCGCGTCGGTTTCCGCCCAATATTCCGGATGCCATTGCACGCCCACGGCAAAATTCCTGGCGTCGATGACCGAGACGGCCTCGATCGTGCCGTCTTCAGCCGTCGCCTCGACCTTGAGGCGCGGGGCGGTTTCGGCGATTGCCTGGCGGTGCAGGAGTTCACCTGGACCTCGCCGGTCAGGCCGAGATAGTTGGCGATGCAGGAGCCTTCCTCGACGAAGACCGGCTGACGGATCGCATACATGCCGTCGCGCTCCTTCACATCGGGTTTGCGGTGATCCCAGACGCCCGGCTGTTCCTGGATTTCGCTGGCAAGCGTGCCGCCCAGTGCGACGTTCAGTTCCTGGATGCCGCGGCAGATGGCGAGCAGCGGAATGCCGCGGTCGATTGCCCGCCGGATCAGTGGCAGGAGGTCGCGTCGCGGGCCGGATCGAAGGGCCCGTCGCCGGAAGTCGCTTCTTTGCCGTAGAGCGAGGGATGAACATTGGTCGCCGAACCGGAAACCAGCACGCCATCGACCCGATCGAGAATGGCATCGGTCTCGTTGCCCTCTTCGAAAGCCGGAATGATGAAGGTCATCACATCCGCCACTTTCAGCGCCGCCTGGACATATTGATTCGGAGAGGCATGCCAGATCGCTCCGTCCAGTTCTCGGATATCGGCGGGCAGGGCGACGATCGGTTTCGGCATCAGGCTCTCCAACGAAACATGCTGTGGCGTCTTATCTGGTTGTGCCGCCGGAAACCCTCCCAAGTCAAGTTCACGACCTGTATCCAGGGTTCCCTATTGCCCAAAGAATAAGCATTTCCGCTTTGAAAACTCTGAGGAATTCCGTCGAGGCGGGGCACTACGAAAGTCTAAGGACAAAAGGCGCACCCGCGTTAAGGAATATTAGCTCCGACGCTTGCAACCCATAGTCCAAAATGTTTACCTCGCCCAGGGTCGGGGGAATGGGAACAAATAACCCCCGGTTTGTCATATTGGGAGGTTTCATGGATCGTCGTTCATTCTTCAAAAAAGCCGCCGTCACCGGCGCCGGTGCCGCCGCCGCAACGGTGCTCGCCGCTCCGGCAATCGCGCAGTCGAGCCCGAAAGTCACCTGGCGTCTGACGTCTTCATTCCCGAAGTCGCTGGACACCATCTATGGCGGCGCGGAAGACATCGCCAAGCATGTCGCCGCGGCAACCGATGGCAATTTCACCATCCAGCCGTTCGCCGCCGCCGAAATCGTGCCGGCCATGCAGGCAGCGGATGCCGTCAGCAATTCGACGGTGGAAATGTGCCATACCTGCTCCTATTACTTCGTCGGCAAGGATCCGACGTTCGCGATCGGCACTGCGATCCCGTTCGGCCTCAATGCGCGCCTGAACAATGCCTGGTTCTACCAGGGCAACGGCAATACGCTGATGAACGAGTTCTATGCCAAGCATAACATCTACGGCATGCCCGCCGGCAATACCGGCGCGCAGATGGGCGGCTGGTTCCGCAAGGAGATCAACACCGTAGACGACTTCAAGGGCGTCAAGATGCGTATCGCCGGCATTGCCGGACGCGTGCTGGAGAAGCTCGGCGCCGTGCCTCAGCAGATCGCGGGCGGCGACATCTATCCGGCGCTTGAAAAGGGCACGATCGATGCGGCCGAATGGGTCGGTCCCTATGACGACTACAAGCTCGGCTTCTACAAGGTCGCCAAATACTACTACTATCCGGCCTTCTGGGAAGGTGGCCCGACCATCCACGCCTTCGTGAACCTGGACAAGTGGAATGCGCTGCCGAAGGCCTATCAGGCCGCGCTGACCGACGCCTGCGCCTTCGCCAACACGAACATGATGGGCAAATACGATCTGAAGAACCCCACGGCGATCAAGCAGATCGTTTCGCAGGGCACGACGCTTCGCCCCTTCAGCCAGGAAATCCTCGAAGCCTGCTACAAGGCGACGCTCGAGGTTTACAAGGACATCTCGGCAACCAACGCCGACTTCAAGAAGGTCTACGAAGACCAGGTCGCCTTCAAGAAGGAAGCGTATCTCTGGATGCAGCTTTCCGAATATACCTACGACACGTTCATGATGATCCAGCAGCGCAACGGCAAGCTCTGATCTCCTGTCAGGCAAGCCTCATTTCGAGAACCCCGGATCGAAAGGTCCGGGGTTTTCGTTTGCGCGAACAGGGCGGCTGCCCGATCGCGGCTCTCAGGCGAACAGGGCGGCCGGCCGGCGATTTGCGAAAAGACCGAAGGCCTCCGGCGACGGGAAGGCCAGAATGTTTTCGTAGGTGCGGGGCTCGGGATGCTCGAACCGTTTCAGGACCGGGGCGCCGCCGTGGCGGAAATTCCATTTCAGCTTTTCCAGCGCGGACGCGGCCTCAGGCGCATATTCCAGATCGTAGAAACGATAGTCCGGCAGGCAGGACGCGAGTTTCCCGAAATCGTCCGGGCCTGCGAGATGGCCATGAAACTCGAAAGCCACGATTGGACGATGGCGGGCGATCGTGGCGCGGAGCCCCTTCAGGACCCGCTGTTCGAACCCTTCGACATCGATCTTGATAAAGTCCACCCGCGTAATATCGAGCCGTTCGACGAACTTGTCGGCCTCGAAAACCGGCAGGCGCAGGATGCGACTATGTCCCGATGGAGCACTGTCTTCCACGAAGCCGCTGGCGCCTAGATTGCCTTCCAGATTTTCGCGGAACATCAGGACGTCGTCGCAATCGCCGAGACCTGCCTGGTGCAGTCGAATGTTGTCGAGCCCGTTCAAGCGGATGTTCTCGGCCAGCCGCCTGAAGACGTCGGGGTTGGGTTCGAAGCAATGGATTTCGGCGAAGTCCTTGCTGAGGTGGATCGCGTGATTGCCGATGTTGGCGCCGATGTCGAGGGCTATGGCGCCGCGCTCGAACCGGCCGTGCATAAATTCCAGAAAACGCGCTTCAAAGGAGCCTTCCACGAAAATGGTCTCGTCGATGCTCTGCGCCGGATCGAGGTTGAAGACATAGCCATGGTTGGTGCGATGCACGAATACGTCGCTTTCCCGGGCGAACTGCCTTCGCCGCATCGGCTCGATGATCGTCCTGCCGATGGATCGGCGCACAACATAGATCGCGTTAGGCAACACGCGGTTTATCTGCATTTCGCGCCCCCAGGAGGTTCAGCCGGAACGGATGCCGATCGAAGCGGCGGCTTGCGCGGCCGGCATCGTGGTCGGTGGCGGAGTTTATACGCCGGCCGAATTCGCTGGTACGTCTACGAAAGTGTTACGTGCCGCATGAAAGGCAGCGCGGCGGCCTGCACCTGCCTACGTCCATTTTGGTAGGGACGGACCCAGAGGCCGAAGCGGCGAGCCTGGAGAAGCGTCGCCGCTTTCCGAGCCCGCCGCCGGACGCTGTCGGATCGAACCCCTTTACGGATTGATCTTGGGCGGCTCGCCGAAGTTCGGCATTCCGGGCAGCCCCGGGGACGGCTGTCCGGGTTGAGCCGGGGCACCGTCGATCGGCGGCAGGCCGAAATTCGGCATCTGGTTGCCGCCGCCGCTGCTGTTGCCGAAGCCGGGCACCTCGATCTTGATGGTGTTGAGATCGACCTCCGGCCCCTTGTCCAGCCAGTAGGTGACCGACTCGGGCCAGAAGATGATGATGCCGACCAGGATGAGCTGCATGCCGAGCCACGGAATGGCGCCGAGATAGATATCCTTGGTCTTGACGCTCTTCGGGGCGATCGAGCGGAGGTAGAACAGCGCGAAACCGAAGGGCGGATGCATGAAGCTCGTCTGCATGTTGACGCAGAGCAGCACGCCGAACCAGATCAGGTCGATGCCGAGCGCGCTCGCCACCGGCGCCAGCATCGGCAGGACGATGAAGGCAATCTCGAAGAAATCCAGGAAGAAGGCGAGGAAGAAGACGAAGATGTTGACGAAGATCAGGAAGCCGACTGCGCCGCCGGGAACATGGCTCAGCAGGTATTCGATCCACAGACCGCCATCCATGCCCTGGAACACGAGGCTGAAGCAGGTGGCGCCAACGAGGATGAAGACGACCATCGACGTGATGGTCATGGTGGAGTGCATGCCCTGCTTGATCAGGTCCCAGGTCAGGCGGCCATGCATGGCGGCGAGCACCATGGCGCCGACGACGCCGAGCGCGCCTGCTTCCGTCGGGGTAGCAAGGCCCATGAAGATGGTGCCGAGCACGAGGAAGATCAGCACGATCGAGGGGATCATGCCCCAGAGGACCTTGATGACCAGCGCCGCGTTGAGTTCGCCGCGGGCTTCCAGCGGCAGGGCCGGGACGTCCTTGGGGCGGAAGATCGACATGGCCAGGATGAACAGCAGGAAGATCACCACCTGCAGGATCGAGGGGCCGATGGCGCCGAGATACATATCGCCGACGGACCGGCCGAGCTGGTCGGCAAGAACGATCAGCACGAGCGAGGGCGGGATGACCTGGGTGATCGTGCCGGATGCGGCGATGACGCCGGTCGCAAGCCGCGGGTTGTAGCCGTATTTCAGCATGATCGGCAGCGAGATCACGCCCATTGTGATGACCGAGGCCGCGACCGTACCGGTGATTGCACCGAGGATGGCACCGACCAGGATGACGGCATAGGCGAGGCCGCCCGGAATGGCGCCGAACAGCTTGCCTGTCCCTTCGAGAAGGTCCTCCGCCAGGCCGCAGCGTTCGAGAACGGCGCCCATGAAGGTGAAGAAGGGAATGGCGAGCAGCAGGTCGTTGGAGACGATCCCGAAGATGCGGAACGGCAGCGCCTGCAGGAACGCGAACTCGAAATGGCCGGTGGCGATGCCGAGAAGGCCGAAGAACAGGCCGACGGCGGAGAGCGAGAAGGCGACCGGAAACCCGTAGAGCATGAAGATGATCATGCCGAGGAACATCGCAGGCGGCATTATACCGAATTCGAACATGAGCGGCTTATCCCCTGATATTATTGTTATTGAAGCGGCTTTTCGTATGTTGTGTCGAGCTGGAGAACGCCTCTCAGGCCCGCGATGCGCTTCACCAGTTCCGAAAAGCCCTGGAGTGCCAGAAGAGAGAAGCCGGCGACGATGACGAGCTTGATCGGCCAGCGGATGAGACCGCCGGCATTCGACGATATCTCGCCCTGCGCATAGGAGAGCGTGAAAAAGGGCCAGGCGAGCCATGCGAGATAGAGGCAGGCGGGGATCAGGAAGACGATGAGGCCGATCGTGTCGATCCACAGGCGCGCACGGTCGGACACCGAGCCGTAGATCAGATCGACGCGCACATGCTCGTTCAGGCGCAGTGTGTGGGAGGCCCCGAGCAGCACGATGAAGCCGAAGAGATACCACTGGATCTCGAGCCAGCCGTTGGAACTGTAGTTGAAAAGGTAGCGGATTATCGCGTTGCCGGCGCTGATGAACGTGCAGGCGAGAACCAGATAACCGGAAAATTTGCCAACGATTTCGCTCAAGCGATCGATGAGACCGCTGATCTTCAACAATGCAGCCATGGTTTCCCCAATTCTAACGGGTCTCTCTTATCCCGCCCGCTCTTGGATGGCGATGTAAACGAAGGTCTAAGAAAAGGAAAGTCCTAATGGACCGGGTTTTCGTCTATAAAAAGCCGGGTCCGCAGGGGTTTGCGCAAGCCATCGACGGGTTGGGCCTGTCCCGGAAGCGCCCTCTTGAAAAATTTAGCTATCCCATTGGCAATTTGTTCAGCAAACTCTCAAGAACCCCCAATGAAAGGGGGCGCACGGCTCGTGGACAAACAATTTTTAAAGGGTTTCCCGCAGTGTTGAGCGGAATGCAAAGGGATGAACCCGATGAAAGAGACTGAAGCGAAGACGTTATCGACGGATGTTTATCTGTCGTTCGTCACGTCGCTGTTTGGAAATCGCGGCACTTTATGGACCGGCGTGGTCGTCCACGTCCTGTGGTGCATGCTCGTTTTCCATTACAGCGGTGCGCAGTTCTATCTCCTGTTCGCCTGCGGGTTCGCGGCCGTGTTCGGCTATCGCATGTACTGGTTCCACCGGTTCGACAAGGTGGACAAGGCGTCGCTCAGCTATGACGATATCGCCGCCTGGGAGCAGCAATATGTGATCGGCGCGTTCCTTGCCGCCCTCCTGCTCGGCATCGCCAGCGGCTATGCGCTGCTCGTCCTGGAAAACCCTTTCGTCGGCTTTACCTGCATCGCTATGACGCTCGGCTCGATGATGTCGATCGTCGGCCGCAATTACGGCTCGCGCATCGCCGTCGATCTCCAGACGCTCGGCTGCTGCGGCCCTATCCTGATCGCCTGCCTTTTCACCGAGGACCTGCATCTGGCGCTGATGTCGCTGCTGCTCATCCCGTTCGGCCTCACCACGCGGTCGATGGCCAACGGCGTGCGCGAATTCCTCTATGAGAACGTCATCGCTTCGCGGAAGATGGCGATCATCGCCGGCCGTTTCGACATCGCGCTGAAGACGATTTCCCATGGCCTCGTGATGCTCGACGGCGAAGGCAAGATCCAGGTGATCAACCGCCGCGCCCGCGATCTGCTCGGTCTCGACAAGAAGAGCGATCTCAAGGACCGCGATTTTGCCGCCGTGCTTTGCGAAGACGCCGAGAATGCGCCCGAAACCATCCTGCGGCAGCTTTCCAAGCTGTCCGACGGCACGCTGGAACGCGCGCTCTTCAAGTTCAAGGACGACCGCCATCTCGAATTCTCGGTCAGTCCGCGTACCGATGGCGGTGTCGTGCTGATCTTCGAAGACGTCACAGCCCGTCTGGCGGCCGAGGAAAAGGTGCTGCACATGGTGCGGTTCGATGCCTTGACCGGCCTGCCGAACCGCGGTCACTTCGCCGATCTTTCGACCAAGAAGCTCAAGCGCCGGGGCGAAGCGCTGGCGGCGCTCGCCGTGTTCGACGTGGACGGTTTCAAGCATGTCAACGACCTGCGCGGCCATGTGGTCGGCGACCGGCTGCTCGCGGCGATCTCCGCAAGGTTTACGGCGCTGAAGACGGACGGGCTGCTGGCGGGCCGGCTGGTCGGCGACGAGTTCGTCGTGCTTTTGACCGGCGGCGACGACAATTGCGAACTGGAGCGCCAGGTGCGGCGCATTCACGCCGAGATCCAGGGCGACTATTATGTCGATGGGCTTCGTCTTCCGGTTTCGATGAACAGCGGCTGCGTCATCCTGCCCTCGCAGGACTTCGATATGGAAAACTGGCAGATCAAGGCCGACCTTGCCCTCAACCATGCGAAATCGACCGGCAACGGCACGCTGACGGTGTTTCGTTCGGAAATGGACGCCCAGTATATCGACGAGCAGAAGCTGCGCGTCGATCTTCGCCAGGCGATCGAGAACCATGGCCTGCACGTCGTCTATCAGCCGATGTATCGCCCCGACGGTTCCGGCATCGAATGCAGCGAGGCGCTGGTGCGCTGGCGCCATTCGGAGCGTGGCATGGTCGGGCCGAACGTCTTCATCCCCATGGCCGAGGATATGGGGCTGGTCTCGCACATCACCCGGCTGGTGCTCGATCAGGCCTGCAGCGACTGCGCGACCTGGCCGGAGCCGATGGCCGTGTCCGTCAACCTTTCGATCCAGGACCTGCGCAACGACGATATCGTCACTCACGTCGCAGACGTGCTGAAGCGCTACTCGCTCGATCCGTCGCGGCTGCATCTCGAAGTGACCGAAAGCTGCTTCATGGACGAGCCGGTGGCGGTCAGTGCCATTCTCAACCAGTTCCGCGTGACCGGAGTGACGATCGCGATCGACGATTTCGGCACAGGCTTCTCGAGCCTCAGCTATCTCGACTCCCTGCCGCTCGACGTGGTCAAGATCGACCGGGCCTTCATCCGCAATATCGCCGAGGACCAGCGCAAGCTGAAGCTCCTGCGCGGCATCGTGCACCTGTCCCGGGAACTCGGCCTCAAGATCGTCGTCGAAGGCGTGGAAACGAAGGAGCAGCTCGCGCTGATCAACCGCCATCGTTTCTCGGACCTCGTCCAGGGTTACGTGTTTTCAATGCCGGTGGCTTCCGAAAAGATCATCGAGTGGCCGCCGAAGCCGCTCCCGCGTCCAAGCTTTCGGCTATTCGACGCGGTGCCAAAAGCGCACAGGCTTCGCCCCTTCGGGCCGCGGTGCGCTGAATCCTGCCTGAAATCGGAGCAGTGTTAACGGTTTTGACACGTGAGGAAATGGCCGTTAACCGTTTGTTAACCATAACATTTAGAATTTTATACGATTCGTATACCATTCATTGCGGGCTTAAGGCTTTTTAGGGTTAATCCATGGTTAAAGATCATGGAACAAATCCCGATGCCCTTAGGTCAAACATTTCCCGACGGTAATTTTTCAGCCAAGCTTCTCGCCACTCTCGACCATGTCGAGTACCGACGCATCGAGAGCAACGAAGATTTCGAGGATATCGCCCGACTGCGATACAAGGCGTACAAGACGCATAACGTACTGCCGGTCGCGGCAACCAAGCTCATCGACGAGATCGACTTCGACAAGAACGCGCATGTCTTCGGCGTCTATTACGACGAGGAACTGGTCAGCACGATCCGCCTCCACCACGTCACGCCGGAGCACCGGGTCTGCCAGTCGATCAGCATTTTTCCAGAGGCCGTGAACGGGCTTCTGGATGCGGGGATGACGCTGATCGACTCGGCGCGCTTCGCCATTGCCCCGGAATATGCCAGCGAACTTTCAGCCATGCCTTACCTCACGGTGCGGCTGACGCCGGTCGCGGCGATCTATTTCGACGCGGACCGGGTGCTGCAGCCGATCCGCCCGGCGCATGCGGCATTTTACCGCCGGTTCTTCTACGCCCAGCCGCTCGTGGCACCGCGGCGGATCCCGCTATATGACTTCGACCTGATGCTGCTTGCCTCGCAGACGCGGGAATTGCGCTCGAAGATGATGAAGCGTTTCCCGGCGTTCCAGTCGGAAGCCTATGAGCGCCGCATGCTGTTTGCGCGCTCTTCGAATTTCGATACCGCGCCGCTCACCATCCTGCCGACGGCGCGCATCGCCGGCCGCCCAGGTTCCCCCGAAATGTCCTATCTGGCCTGATATGCCGATGGTTCGGCGTAGCGGAAGCCATCGTGGCGGCATTGCGCTTTCCGATCGCTTTGTGTAAGGCCTGAAGTGACCTCCATCGTGCCGAACGGGGCATGATTCCGGATGTCGACGAGGGTTTTCCCGCAGGCGCCGACGCTTAGATCAAGCGGGCCGCATGTGGCTGATGAAGGAGACGGGACTGATGGACAATCACCATGGCGGGCCGGTGGAAACGGGTGCTCCGATGGACTATGCGGAACACGACAGGACATACAACGCCTTCCTCACCGGTGCGAAATGGGGCACGATGGCCGTCGTCGTCCTGATGATCGCCATGGCTGCCGGCTTCTTCGGCGGGGCCGGCTTCATCGGCAGTCTTCTGATCTTCGTCATTCTCAATATCGCCGGCGTTTTCCTGCTGCGTTGATCCGGCTCCGTCCATCGGGCGGCCGGCTTTGAGGCAGGGCGAGATATCTCGCCCGCCTTGCGTTATCGACTGGGAGGAGACAGTCTTTGCCGAAGATCGTATTCGTATGCCGCGAAGGTTCCGACGAACCGCGCGTGTCCGCTTCGCCCGAGAGCGTCAAGCGGCTTTCAGGACTGGGCTTGTCCGTTCTGGTCGAGAGCGGAGCAGGCCTTTCCTCCGGTGTTCCCGATGCGGATTTCGAAGCCACGGGCGCCCGCATTGCCGGTCCCGGCGAAGTTGGCTCTGCCGATATCATCCTGAAGGTCAACCGGCCGACCAGCGCCGAGATGGCGTCCTACAAGCCGGGCGCCGTCGTGTTCGCGATCATGGACCCCTATGGCAACGATGCCGCGCTTGCGGAGATGGCGAAGGCCGGGCTTACCACCTTCGCCATGGAACTGATGCCGCGCATCACCCGCGCCCAGTCGATGGACGTGCTGTCGTCCCAGGCGAACCTTGCCGGGTATCGGGCCGTCATCGACGCGTCGCATGAATATGGCCGCGCCATGCCGATGATGATGACCGCCGCCGGCACCGTGCCTGCGGCAAAGGTGTTCGTGATGGGCGCGGGCGTCGCCGGCCTGCAGGCGATCGCAACCGCACGCCGTCTTGGCGCCGTGGTGTCCGCGACCGACGTGCGTCCCGCCGCCAAGGAACAGGTCGCCTCGCTCGGGGCCAAGTTCATCGCGGTCGAGGACGAGGAATTCAAGGCGGCCGAAACGGCCGCCGGTTATGCCAAGCCGATGTCGCCTGAATATCAGGCCAAGCAGGCGGCCCTGGTCGCCGAGCATATTGCCAAGCAGGACATCGTCATCACCACGGCCCTCATTCCCGGCCGTCCGGCCCCGAAACTGGTGTCGCGCACCATGCTGGCGTCGATGAAACCGGGTTCGGTGGCGGTCGATCTCGCCGTCGAACGCGGCGGCAATATCGAAGGCTCCGAAAAGGGCAGGGTCGCCGATGTCGAAGGCGTCAGCGTCATCGGTTACGCGAACGTCGCCGGCCGCATCGCGGCGTCGGCTTCGGCGCTTTATGCCCGCAACCTGTTCGCCTTCATCGAGACCATGGTCGACAAGGCCACCAAGGAATTCGCGGTCAATACCGAGGACGAGCTCGTCAAGGCGACCATGCTGACCCACGGCGGTCAGGTCGTGCATCCGAACTTTGCGGCGGCCCCGGCGCCCGTTACCGAAACACCTGCTGCGACGAACGCAGGCGTCGCGACGAGCGAAAGAGCCGTGGCGAGCGAAGGTGCCGTTGAGAAGGAGGAGCTTTGATGGCCAGTGAATCCATGGAAAAGGCACTGGAGCAGCTCGACCAGGCCGTGACCGCCGTGATGACCGCCGCCGCCCAGGCGCCGGAAGCGGCAAGTGCTGCAACCGGCGGAGCGATCGATCCCTTCGTGTTTCGGCTGGCGATCTTCGTGCTGTCGATCTTTGTCGGTTATTACGTGGTCTGGTCGGTGACGCCGGCGCTGCATACGCCACTGATGGCCGTCACCAACGCGATCTCCTCGGTCATCGTGGTCGGCGCTCTCCTGGCGGTCGGCATCTCTGCCAGCGGCCTTGCGACCGGCTTCGGCTTCGTCGCGCTGGTGCTCGTCTCGGTGAACATCTTTGGCGGCTTCCTGGTGACCAGCCGGATGCTCGCCATGTACAAGAAAAAGATCGCTGAGGGTTCGGATACCATGTCGCAGAGCCTCGCAGCTTTCCTCTATCTCGTCTCCGGCGTGCTGTTCATCATGGCGCTCCGGGGTCTTTCCCACCCGACGACCAGCCGTAAGGGCAATGTCTACGGCATGGTCGGCATGGGTATCGCCATCCTCACCACCTTGCTGCTCGCCACGCCCACATTCGGCGGCTTCATCCTGATCGTGCTGGCGCTCAGCCTCGGCGGCGGGGCAGGGGCCTATATCGCCCGTACCATTCCGATGACGGCGATGCCGCAGCTCGTCGCCGGCTTCCATTCGCTGGTTGGCTTTGCCGCCGTGATGGTGGCGGCCGCAGCGCTTTATGCGCCGGATTCCTTCGGCATCGGCGCGATCGGCCATATCCACGGCCAGGCGCTGATCGAACTGGCGCTGGGGGCGGCGATCGGCGCGATCACCTTTACCGGCTCGGTCATCGCCTTCCTGAAGCTCGACGGGCGGATGTCCGGCAAGCCGATCATGCTGCCCTATCGCCACTTCATCAATATCGGTCTGCTGGTCCTGGTCGTCGTCTTCATCTTCGGCCTGGTGCAGACCGAAAGCCATTTCGACTTCTGGCTGGTCGTCGCGCTGGCGCTGGCGCTCGGCGTTCTCTTGATCGTGCCGATCGGCGGCGCCGACATGCCGGTCGTGGTGTCGATGCTGAACTCCTATTCGGGCTGGGCGGCCGCCGGTATCGGCTTCACGCTCGGCAATCTGGCGCTGATCATCACCGGCGCGCTGGTCGGCTCCTCCGGTGCGATCCTCTCCTACATCATGTGCAAGGGGATGAACCGGTCCTTCATCTCGGTCATCCTGGGCGGCTTCGGCGGCGAGACGGCATCTGCCGCCGGCGACGACGGCGTGCAGCGCACCGTCAAGCAGGGCTCTGCCGACGACGCGGCCTTCCTGATGCAGAATGCCGAAAAGGTGATCATCGTGCCGGGTTACGGCATGGCCGTCGCCCAGGCACAGCACGCCCTGCGCGAGCTCGCCGACACGCTGAAGAGCCACGGTGTCGAGGTCAAATACGCGATCCATCCGGTCGCCGGCCGCATGCCGGGCCATATGAACGTGCTGCTCGCCGAAGCCAATGTCCCCTATGACGAGGTCTTCGAACTGGAAGACATCAATGCGGAGTTCGCGCAAGCCGACGTCGCCTATGTCATCGGTGCCAACGACGTCACCAACCCGGCGGCTCGCGACGACAAGACCTCGCCGATCTACGGCATGCCGATCCTCGACGCCGACAAGGCCAAGACCTGCCTGTTCGTCAAGCGCTCGCTGGGTTCGGGTTACGCGGGCATCGACAACACGCTGTTCTACAAGGACGGCACGATGATGCTGCTCGGCGACGCCAAGAAGATGACCGAGGACATCGTCAAGGCGATGAAGCACTGAGTGATTGGCGAGTAGTGAGTAGTTCAAGGAAGCCCGGCAGTGCCGGGCTTTTTGTGGAGCCGGATCGTGCGAGAGTAGCCACGAAACAGGAGGTCCCGATGGCAGATATAACTGTATCCCTTCCAGACTCGACAAAGGACTGGATTGAAGCGCAGGTTCGCGACGGCGGTTATGCCAGCGTCCCGGAATTATGTGAGCGACCTCGTGATGCGTGAGCGCATTCGGCAGGGAGAGGAGCTATCGTTGGAGGAGTTGCGCCAGCTTGTGGCGACTTCTCGCGAAAGTGGGATAAGTCCGCGCAAGGTGGACGAGATTTTTGCCGAGGCCGAGAAGATCGTAGCTCTTCGGAAGGCCAAGCGTGTCTGAGTTCAAGCTGACGCGTCAAGCGGACAAGGATATGCTCGACATATTCGTCTTTGGACTTGACACATTCGGTCAGTTTCATGCCCGGAAATATGCCGGTGACCTTCAGCATTGTTTTGAGCTTCTGGCCGACAGTCCGCGAATGGGACGAGTTGCTGCAGCGCTTGGCCCGGAGGTTCGTCGATATGAACACCAAAGCCATGTCATTCTTTACGAAATAGCAGAGTTTGGCATTCTCATACTTGGGGTCGTTCATATGCGAAACGCACGTCGATTAACGCCGCACTGATGAAACCGACTCTGCGACACGCCTCATGACTGTCCCAATCAGTCACCCTTACGATTTCGATCCCACCTACGGCATGGGGCTCAAGCAGCTTCAGGCCGTGGTGCCGCCGCAGGCGCCTGATGGGTTCGACGGGTTCTGGAAGGACCGCTACCGGCGGGCGATGACCGTCGATCCGGAGCCGGGCCTTCGCAAGAACGGGCTCGACCATCCGAAATGGCATGTCTTCGACATCGCCTACATGTCGAGCGGGCGGTTTCCGATCGGCGGCTGGCTGCTTTTGCCGAAAAAGGTGAGATCCGGCGTGGGCTCGTCGTCGGGCATGGTTATGGCGGACGCGATGCGCCGAACCTCGATATTCCGGTCGAGGAAACCGCGGTGCTGTTCCCCTGTTTCCGCGGCATGTCGCGCAGCACCCGTCCGCCGATCTCGCCGGACTCCTATTGGCACGTGCTGCACGACATCGACAAGCCGGATCGCTACATCATCGGCGGCTGCGTCGAGGATCTGTGGGTGGCGGTGAGCATGCTGATCGCCCTTTATCCCTGGCTGTCCGGCCATATCGGCTATAGCGGCGTCAGTTTCGGCGGCGGTATTGGCGGGGTTGCTATTGCCTTCGACAACCGCATCGACCGCGGGCATCTGTCGCTGCCGACCTTCGGGCACCAGGAACTGCGGCTGAAGCTGAAAAGCATCGGAAGCGCTGCCTCCGTGCAGGCCTATCAGGCGAAATACGGCAATGCGCTGAAGACGCTGCGCCTGCATGATTCGGCGGTGGCGGCGAGCCGGATCACCGTGCCGATGCTGACGAGCGTGGCGCTGTTCGATCCGGCGGTGGCGCCGCCCTGCCAGTTCGCGGTCGCCAACGCCATTCCGAAATCAAAATTTAACGAAAACTTCATCCTGGATGCCGGGCATTTCGATTATCCTGGCAGTGCGTCGCAAGAGGCGGCCCTTCGCGACAGGGTCGGACAGTTCTTCAAGGTGTCATGAACCGCGAATATCTGCGCTGGTATAGCCAGCGTCTCCATCGAGACATGGAACTCCTGGTGTTCGGCCGTGCCGGCGCCAAGGTTTTGATGTTCCCGACCCGGGAAGGGCGTTTCTGGGAATATGAAGAGCTCGGCATTGTCGCAAGCCTTGCCGACAAGATCCGGGCCGGCCAGTTGCAGCTCTATTGCGTCGATGGTCTGGCGACCGAGACATTCTACGACAGCCGACAGCATCCCTCGGTGCGGATCAGGCGCCACGAGGCGTTCGAGGACTATATCCTCAACGAGGTCCTGCCGCTGATGGCCAGCCGGAACGGTCATGACTGCACGATCGTGCAGGGCTGCAGCCTCGGCGCCTTTCAGGCGGCGAGCCTCGCCTTTCGCCATCCGCATCTGTTCCGCAAGCTGGTCGCGTTTTCAGGGCGCTACGACCTGACCCTGAAGGTCGAGGCGTTCGATGATCTGCTGGACGGCTATTACGACGACACTGTCTATTTCCACACGCCGTCGCATTTCCTGCCCGGCATCACCAGCGAATGGCAGCTCGACAGGCTGCGGCAGGTGGAGATCGTGCTGACGATCGGCGATGCCGACCCCTTTCTCGACAACAATCGGCATCTCAGCCAGGTTCTGTCCGAAAAGGGCGTCGGGCATCGGATGCATGTCTGGGACGGGCGCGCGCACCGGGCCGGCGCCTGGCGCAAGATGGCGGCGCTTTATATCTGAGGGCCCGCTGATTGCGGCAGCCGGATGAGTGGCTTTGGAGCTGAACGGGAGCGATAGAGGCCGGCGTAGCCGCCAGCCTTGGGTCCTTAGCTGCCGCTATTGGCGCGGGTGCGGGAAGCGCCGTCCTGGGCGGGCTTGTAGTTCGGGTCGAGACGCATGGCGTGCGAATAGGACTTGTAGGCACGCGCCTTGTCGCCGCGGCGCTCGTAGACCAGCGCCTGGTTCGCCCAGGATTCTGCGAGCTTGTCGTTGAGCTCGATGGCGCGGTTGAAGTCGGCAAACGCGTTGTCGTCGTCGTTCAGGGCGACATAGGAAATGCCGCGGCCGTTATAGGGCTCCGGCGAATTCGCAGACAGCGAGATGGCTTTCGAGAAATCTTCGATCGCCTGAGCGTGCTGGCCGCGCAGCTGATAGATCAGGCCGCGATTGTGCCAGGCACGGCCATCGGTGGTCTCGAGCCTGGATCGCCTTGTTGAAGTCGTTGAAGGCTTCGTTGGTGCGGCCGGCCTGGCGATAGATATTGCCGCGGCCGATATAGGCGACGTCGTAGTTCGGGTTGATCTGGAGCGAGCGGTTGTAGTCGTTCGCCGCTTCGACAGGCTTGCCCATGTTGCGGTAGACCAGCGCCCGATTGGCATAGGCCTGGTAGAATTGCGGATTGAGCTGGATGGCGCGGTTGAAGTCTTCCAGGGCCCGCGAAAACTCGCCGGCGCGTCCATAGGCCGTCCCACGGACATTGTAGCCTTCCGGGTCCTGCGGGCTGGAACTGATGACGGAAGACAGCGAGGCGATGTTTTCTTGCGAGCCCTGGGCGCGATCGACGGTGATCATGTCGGTCGATGTGGTGGTCGCGCAGCCGGCGAGCGCCATAAGGGTGATCAGCGCGGCAGGCAGGGCAGACTTGCTGCAACTATGAGATATACGGGTCGAGAGGCCGGAAATTTCGGTTCCACGATTGAGAACGGCATATTTGGCGGCCATCAGGCGCGTTTCCTCATGTCGGGCAAAGGGAGCGGTTTATTGTTCTGCATGCCGCTATCCCAAAACCGGTTTCAGTTTCGGGCGATATGCAGTCGGGTCTCGGACCAAATCAAAAGAGCGGCGGCGCCCATGTCGCCACCGCCCTGAAAGCACATGAAAACGTCAAAAAACGGCCGATCAACGAGCCGGGCGTGCCGGAACCGTACGAGCCGGAGCAGCAATCAGGCCTTCGCGCTGCATGCGCTTGCGGGCCAGCTTGCGAACGCGACGAACAGCCTCGGCCTTTTCACGGGCGCGCTTCTGCGAGGGCTTCTCGTAATAATCGCGCATCTTCATTTCACGGAAAATGCCTTCGCGCTGCATCTTCTTCTTGAGAGCGCGGAGCGCCTGGTCGACGTTGTTGTCGCGGACTAGTACCTGCACGTGAATCCCGTTCCTTTGGTTCGTTGCTCGCCTGGATCGGTACGATTCGAGGCGAAAGAATAACGTCCGCTCGGCCTGGAGCCGTGCGATTGATGACGGCAGATAGCAGAAGAGATGTGCGAAGTCCAGACGTATTAAGGTTGATTGCGCCAATTCTGCCGCCTTTTGCGGGGGCGTGAATGTGAGGAGCCTGACGCTGGCAATGGCTGGAACGCCGACGGCTCCAGCAGCAAGCGATCCGGCGGTCGTCCGGCCGGGGTTCCGAAGGTCTCGGCCGGATAGCGCCGCGTCCGGCGCAGGGCTCGGATGCCGTCCAATTCGCCGAGGATTTCGCTGGTGTCGATAGGGAAGGCGAATGCGTCGCAATAGAGCCATTGCGACGCATATTGATTTGCGATGGGTATGGCACTACCCAAATGCCGGCCCCGCGATCGGGGCTGACGACCCGAGGAGTTTGAGGCGAGATGCGCAGATATTCGGTTTTCGCCGTTGCCCGCGAAGCGATGCGTGCCCACAAGGGCTGGGAAGCGCAATGGACCTCGCCGGAGCCGCGTTCCAGCTATGACGTGATTATCGTCGGCGCCGGCGGGCACGGCCTCGGGGCCGCCTATTACCTTGCCAAGGAGCACGGCATCACCAATGTCGCGGTGATCGAAAAGGGCTGGCTCGGCGGCGGCAATACCGGCCGCAACACGACGATCATCCGGTCCAACTATCTCTATGAAGAGAGCATGGACATCTACGAGCATTCGCTGAAGCTCTGGGAGGGCTTGAGCCAGGATCTCAACTACAATGTCATGTATTCGCCGCGCGGCGTGATGATGCTGTCGCACAACACTCACGACATGCAGAGTTTCAAGCGACATATCAACGCCAACCGGCTCTACGGCATCGACAATGAGTGGCTGACGCCGGAACAGGCCAAGGCCTATGTGCCCGTTCTCGATATTGCCAAGACGGCGCGTTACCCGATCAACGGTGCGGCGCTGCAGCGGCGTGGCGGCACGGCCCGCCACGATGCGGTCGCCTGGGGTTATGCGCGGGCTGCCTCGGATCGTGGCGTACACATCATCCAGAATTGCGAGGTGACCGGCATCCGCCGCGGGCAAAACGGCGAGGTTCTGGGTGTCGAAACGTCGAAGGGTTTCATCGGCGCGAAGAAGATCGGCGTCTCGGCGGCCGGGCATTCGTCGGTCGTGATGGAGATGGCAGGGTGCGCGTGCCGCTGCACAGCACGCCGCTGCAGGCGCTGGTGTCGGAGCCGCTGAAGCCGATCTTCCCCTGCGTCGTGATGTCGAACACGGTGCATGCCTATATCTCGCAGTCGGACAAGGGCGAGCTGGTCATCGGCGCCGGTACCGACCAGTACAATTCCTATTCCCAGACCGGCGGTCTGCAGATCATCACCCACACGCTCGACGCCATCTGCGAACTCTTCCCGATCTTCCGGCGGGTGAAGATGATGCGCCAGTGGGGCGGCATTACCGACAACACGCCGGACCGCTCTCCGATCCAGGGCGTGACGCCGGTGCCGGGACTGTTCGTCAATTGCGGCTGGGGCACGGGCGGCTTCAAGGCAACTCCGGGTTCGGCCAATCTGTTCGCGCATCTGATTGCCAAGGGCGAGCCGCACCGGCTGGCGGCGGGGCTGACGCTCGACCGATTCCGCACCGGGCGGCTGATCGACGAGGCGGCTGCGGCTGCGGTGGCGCATTGATGAGGGGCGGGATGACTTCGTTTATTGGTCAGAGCCAGGATCTGCCCCTCACCCTAACCCTCTCCCCGCAGGCGGGGAGAGGGGACGTGCCCACGGGGCCGAAGGAGGGGACGGAGAGGGTGCGGCATATCCCTTCTCCCCGTCAGGACGGGGAGAAGGTGGCGGCAGCCGGATGAGGGGCGGCCGCTTGCACCCCGCACAGATGTTTTCTCAACCCCGCGGAGCCCGCATGCTGCTGATCCATTGCCCCTATTGCGAGGAAGATCGCTCCGAGCTGGAATTCCGCTGGGCCGGCGAGGCGCATATTGCGCGGCCGGAGAATATCGCGGCGATCTCGGACGAGGAGTTCGCGGAATATTTCTTCCTGCGTAACAACGAAAAGGGCCTCACCTATGAGCGCTGGCGGCATATCCATGGCTGCGGGCGGTTCTTCAATGCGGCCCGCGACACCGTGAGCGACCGGTTCCTGACGACCTACAGGGCGGGATTGCCGAAACAGCCGCTGCCGGAAACGGGGGCGTCCGAAAAGACCGTCGAGACCTATGAAGCAACCGAGGAGACGCCCGATGAGCGCATCCTCCAATTCCGGCTCATTCCGCATCAAGGGCGCGGGGCGGCTGACGCCCGCCCGCACGGCGCGCTTCACCTTCGACGGCAAGAGCTTTACCGCGCTGGAAGGCGATACCGTCGCCTCGGCACTGCTGGCGCATGGCGTGCATCTGCTCGGCCGCTCGTTCAAATACCACCGGCCGCGCGGCATCTTGTCTGCTGGGCCGGAAGAGCCGAATGCGCTGATCGACGTGTCGCGCGATGCGGCGCGGCGGCAGCCGAACGTGCGGGCCACCGTGCAGGAAGTGTTCGACGGGGTGAAGATCGCCTCGCAGAATCGCTGGCCGTCGCTGAAGTTCGATATCGGGGCGATCAACAATCTTTTCTCGCCCTTCTTTGCGGCCGGTTTCTACTACAAGACCTTCATGTGGCCGCGGGATGCCTGGGTGAAGGTTTATGAACCCTTCATCCGCCGTGCGGCCGGTCTCGGCGTTGCGCCGACCGAAGAAGATCCGGATCACTATGCCAACCGCTATGCTCATTGCGACGTGCTGATTGCCGGCGCCGGCGTTGCCGGCCTGACGGCGGCGCTTTCGGCGGCTGCGACGGGGCAAAGCGTTTTCCTCGTCGGCGAACAGCCGGAAGTCGGCGGCGCGCTGCATTACGATGCAGCGACGATGATTGATGGCCAGAACGGCTATGACTGGGCTCAGGCGACCGCCGCGAAGCTCAAGGCCATGCCGAACGTGACGCTGCTGACCCGCACGACGGTGTTCGGGTATTACAACCACGGTTTTCTCGGCCTCGTGGAGCGGGTGACCGACCATGTCGCGAAGCCTGGCAAGGACCTGGCGCGCGAACGGCTCTGGCAGGTGCGGGCGAAAAAGGTGGTGCTGGCGACCGGTTCGATCGAGCGGCACATGGTGTTCGCCAATAACGACCGGCCGGGCATCATGCTGGCCTCTGCGGCGCGCACCTTCCTCAACCATCACGGCGTCGCGGTCGGCCGCAACGTCGGCGTCTACACGGCGCACGATTCGGCTTATGAAGCGGCTTTCGACCTGAAGCGGGCGGGCGTCTCTATCGCAGCGCTCGTCGATAACCGTCCGGATCCCAGCGAGGCGCTGCTGGCGGAAGCCCGGGCACTTGGCATTTCCGTGCTGAGCGGCCATGCGGTGACCGATACCGGCGGGCGGCTGCGGATTTCGTCGATGACCGTGGCGCGCAATGGCGGCGGTGACGCCCGCAAGATTGCGGTCGATGCGCTGATCGTTTCGGCCGGGTGGACGCCTTCGGTACATCTGTTCTCGCAGTCGCGCGGGAAATTGCGGTTCGACGACGTCAACCAGCGTTTCCTGCCGGATATCTATGCGCAGGATTGCGTTTCGGTCGGCGGCTGCAACGGCACGGACGATCTGGCCGAGCCTGATCGACGAGGCGATTGCGGCTGGCGGCGGTTCGCTGTCGTTGACAGGCGAGAACCGGTTCGAATGGACGGGCGGCATGATCGGCGCGGCCGAAGGGGCGGGGCCGGAGACGACGGTGAAGGCCTTCGTCGATTTCCAGCATGACGTGACCGCCAAGGACATCCGCCTTGCGGTGCGCGAGGGCATGCACTCGATCGAGCATATCAAGCGTTTTACCACCAACGGCATGGCGTCCGATCAGGGCAAGCTTTCCAACATGCATGGTCTGGCGATCGCTGCCGAAATGCTCGACCGGCCGATCCCGAAGGTGGGGCTGACCACATTCCGTGCACCCTATACGCCGGTGACCTACGGCACGCTGGTCGGCCATTCGCGCGGCGAGCTGTTCGACCCGACGCGCAAGACGCCGATGCACGCTCTGGAGGTGGCCGAAGGCGCCGAGTTCGAGGATGTCGGCAACTGGAAGCGCGCCTGGTATTACCCGAAGCGCGGCGAGGACATGCTCGCTGCCGTCAACCGCGAATGCCGGACGGTGCGCGAGGTCGCGGGCGTGTTCAACGGATCGACGCTCGGCAAGATCGAGGTGGTCGGGCCGGACGCAGCCGAGTTCCTCAACCTCCTCTATACGAATGCATGGGGCAACCTGAAACCCGGCAAGAGCCGCTACGGCATCATGACCCGCGAGGACGGGTTCGTTTATGACGATGGCGTCGTCGGGCGGCTGGCCGAAGACCGGTTCCATGTGACGACCACGACCGGCGGTGCGCCGCGCGTGCTGCATCACATGGAAGATTATCTGCAGACGGAATTCCCGCACCTGCGGGTCTGGCTCACCTCGACCACGGAGCAATGGGCGGTCATCGCGGTGCAGGGGCCGAAGGCGCGGGAGATCATCGAACCCTTCGTCGGTGGCGTCGATCTTTCCAACGAAGCATTTCCGCATATGAGCGTGGCGGAATGCAGCGTGATGGGCGTGCCGGCGCGGCTGTTCCGCGTATCGTTCACCGGCGAGCTCGGTTACGAAATCAACGTGCCGGCGGATTACGGCCCGGCGGTCTGGAAGGCGATCTGGGAGCGGGCGGAGCCAATGGGCGCCTGCCTCTACGGCACCGAGACCATGCACGTGCTGCGCGCCGAAAAGGGCTATATCATCGTCGGCCAGGATACGGACGGTACGGTGACCCCGGACGATGCGGGCCTCGGCTGGGCGGTGTCTTCCAAGAAGCCGGATTTCGTCGGTATTCGCGGGCTGAAGCGTCCGGACCTGGTGCGCCAGGGCCGCAAGCAGCTCGTCGGGCTGCTCACCAAGGACCCGGCACTGGTGCTGGAAGAGGGTGGGCAGATCGTCGCCGATCCGAACCAGGCCAAGCCGATGACCATGCTCGGCCATGTCACCTCCGCCTACTGGTCGGAAAATTGCGGCCGGTCGATCGCGCTGGCGCTGGTGGCGGGTGGACGGTCGCGAATCGGCGAGACGCTCTATGTGCCGCTGAAAGACAGGACGATCGAGGTGGAAGTGACCGACATGGTGTTCTTCGACAAGCAGGGAGGCCGCATCCATGGTTGATTCCGGGGTTGATCACCGTTCTGATATCGCCGTCCGCGCGCTCCCGCTTGCCGGGTTCCACGGCGGCTCGTCGTCTGTCCGCCTCGAAACGGCGTCCCCGGCCGAACGCATCTCGCTGCGCGTCAGGGCCGAGGATGTCGCGGCTCTTTCCGGCGCTCTAGGTGTCGATCTGCCGGTGAGGCCGAAGGCTTCGGCTTCCGCCAATGGCCGCACGGCGCTCTGGCTCGGCCCGGACGAGTGGCTGGTGATCGCGGAACAGAATGGCGGGCTGATGCAGGCCGCGGCGAATTCCGGTGCGCTGCATTCGGCAGCCGACGTCTCCCACCGCAACACGGCGATCCTCGTTTCCGGCCCCGGCGCTGCGGCGGCAATCAACGCGGGCTGCCCGCAGGATCTGTCACTCAAGGCCTTCCCCGTGGGCGCCTGCTCGCGGACCGTTCTTGGCAAGGTCGAGATCGTGCTGCTGAGGACGGCGGAGGATGCTTTCCGGGTGGAGGTCTGGCGGTCGTTTTCGGACTATGCGTTCGGGCTTTTGGCCGAAGGCGCGCAGGACGCTTCCGTATAAGACAATCGCCTAACTTGACTTGGGCGACAGGAGCCGCATCCTCCCCTCAGAATGGGAGGATGTCATGGGACAATTTGCACTGATGGCGATTGCCGTCGTGGCGGCGGTGATCGGCGGGGCGATTGCGGCAAGGCTTGCCGGGATCGAGATGTGGAAGGGTGCGCTGGTGGGCGCCTGCGCGTCGATTGCCGGTGCGATCGCCTTTTTCGCGCCGGGGGTGGATCGCAACCTCTCGATACCGATGGCCGGCCTGATCGCGGCCGGCATTTCCGGCTCGGCCGTCGGCCTGACGCCTGCACGCACCGCCAATATCGCGATCGGCGCGGCCCTGCCGCCGCTCATCGGTTTCGTGTTGATGGAAATGGGCGTTTAGAGGATGCGGGTCATTCGCCGGGCTGGCGAGGCTTGTGTTTGCGGTCGAGATCCCATTCATGTAAGCGCACAGCGATATAGGCGACGATTGCGATGGTCGTCGGCATGCGGAATGAAACGAAAAGCCATTCCGCGGTCATCCAAGTTTCCTCAATCCGCGTCTCGCCATGTAATGTCCGAATATCGCGGTCACCGACCAGTTATCACAGCCAAGCCGAATTGAATGCCGACACTGCCGATGCCGTAGAGCATGGCGGCGACCGGCGCGGCGATGTCGATCGTGAAGCACGCGGTCGAAGCTCGATCCAGCGCATTCGCCAGCTACTTCGTCTGCTCGATCTCGGCTGGGGTCAGGTCGGACACGCTTACCAGCCTTTCCATTTTACCCAGCGGCCGTGCGGATCGACGCGGGCCAGTTCCCGTGTGTCGCCGGTCGGCCAGATCTGGAGGCGGAGCGCCGCGCTGTTCGGATCGTCGTCCATTTCCATCTGCAGGCGGGCGAGCGGGGCGTCTTCCGTCGCACGGCTGCCGGCTTCGGCGATAATTGCCTCACCGAGCGCGCGGGCTTCCGGCGGCAGGTATTGCCAGGCGATCGAATGGTAGACGACATGCACGGTGCCGGGTCGGAGCGTTTTAAGGCGTTCGTCGCGCAGCCAGGCCAGCGCATCGCCCTTCACGACCGATGCCTTATGCTGTCTGGCAATATCGAGAGCGGCGCGGGTGCGGACCACGCGATCGGTCTGGTCGGCCCAGAGATAGGAGAGAAGCCGCAGACTGTCTTGCGGCGAGTGCGGGTCAAGGGGATTGAGGTCGCAGCCGGCACGGTCCTCGACCGCGATTTCAGCGCGAGGCGGCGGCGGACCTTGCCAATCCGGCCTGAGCTCCACCGGCGACGACGGATCGCCCCAGAGAAAGCCGCCGAGGTCGTAGCGATACCGATCCCAATTGAGATTGAGGCCCATGCTGGCACCGAATTCCGACAGGATCAGCGGTTGGCCGAACAGGTCGGCGATGGTGAGAAAGCCGGCAAGGAGCGCGCTGGAGCGGCGCACCTCATTGGTCTGCGGCGCAAAACCCAGCCGTTCCAGAATGAAGGCCTCGTGCGTCTCGAACGCTCCGCGGATCGCCGCCCAAAGCGCATCGTCGGAGACGTCGTTCGGCGGGTAGGCTGCCTTCAGGCGATCGTCCTTGCCGTCGATGACCAGCGCATGCAGTGCGCCGGCGAGGCGGGTTGGCACGATATCGCCGCGGGTGCCCGGGTCGCCTTCCCAGCTCAGGATGCGCCGGCCGACCGCGGTGGAGCGGTCGAGACGCGCCAGCATCAGCCTGCCGAGGCGGCTGGTGAAGGGAGAGCCCAGGAGTTCGCCTGCCACCACCTGTTCCCGGAACGACTGCCAGATTTCATCTTCGGACGCCAAGGTTTCATACTCCTTCGGGGCGATCCTTGGGGTCGAACTGGACGATGGTGGTCCAGATGGCCGTGAGCGCCTGCTTCTTCTCGTTCTCGATCTCGACCGAGACATCATAGGTGGTCATCAGCATGCCCGCGCCGCGGAAGCGGATTTCGGTCAGGGTGAAACGGCCGCGAATGCGGCTGCCGCTTTCACCGGCGACATGAAGCGGATGCGGTCGAAACCGTAATTGATGCCCAGGGTTTGTTCGCGGATTTTCGGGACGCAATCGAAGTTCATGGCGGACAGCAGCGACAGCGTCAGGAACCCGTGGGCGATGGTGCCGCCGAAGGGGCTTTCGGCCGCCGCGCGCTCAGGATCGACATGGATGAACTGGTGATCGTGGGTGGCGTTTGCGAAGAGGTCGATCATCGGCTGATCCACCGTGATCCATTCCGATATGCCGACCTCCGTGCCAACCAAACCTTCGACTTCGGTTAGCGAAATTTCACGCATGCGACCTCACTGATGTATTCGAGACGTAAACACCGTTCGGGCGGGAAACCGCCGCTGCCGTCGCGGAAATGCTCCAGGAACTGGCGGACTTTACAGGGTTTGAATGGGTTGGCGAGCGATTTTTGCGGCGCATCATTCTTCGATGCAGAACCGCACGGAGCGGGCGGGAAGCACCTGATTCCACAGCTCGCGGGAGGCGAAATGCCGCCAGCCCCAGCCGGGCAGTGCGAAGCTCGCCGGCTCGTGGCCGCGGTTGAAAAGGATGGCGATGCGGGTGTCCTTGTCGGTCTGCCGGTCGAGCGTTTTCAGCACCATGCCGAAGACCGGATTGCCCGGATTTTCCCAGTCGCTGGTCTCCATGGCCTTGCCCGAAGCCGACAGCCATTCGACATCGCCCTGTCCGGTAAAAAGGAGGTTTGCGAAAAGACCTCGAAACGCTTGCGGATCGCGGCAAGCACGGCGGTGTGTTCGACCAGGGCCTTGTCGATCTTGCTCCAGTCGAACCAGGTGATCGCATTATCCTGGCAATAGGCATTGTTGTTGCCACGCTGCGAGCGGCCGGCCTCGTCACCCATGGTCAGCATCACCGTGCCGCGGCTGGCAAACAGGGTGGACAGCAAGGCCGCGACATCGCGGCGGCGGTTTTCGAGGATGGCGGGATCGTCTGTCTCGCCCTCGACGCCGTTGTTCCAGGAGAGGTTCTCGCCATGGCCGTCGCGATTGTCTTCGCCGTTGGCCTCGTTGTGCTTGTGCTCGTTCGAGACGAGATCCATCAGCGTGAATCCGTCATGGGCGGCAAGGAAGTTGACGCTGCGCGTGCGGCCGGACCTTTCGAAAATGTCGGAGGAACCTGCGAGCCGCGTTGCCAGCGCGCCCAATGTCCACTGGTCGCCGCGCCAGTAGCGCCTCATGTCGTCGCGGGCGCGGTCGTTCCATTCGAGGAAGGGTTCCGGGAAGTTGCCGGTGATAACCGCCATGGCCGATATCCCAGGGTTCGGCGATCAGGATGCGGTCCTTCAGCGCCTCGTCGGAGATCATCGCCTTCAGGGTCTCACCCTTGGCATCGAAACCGTCCGCCGTCCGGCCGATGATCGGGGCGAGGTCGAAGCGGAAACCGTCTATGCCGGCATGCACCACGAAATGGCGGAGTGTATCGATGATCAGGCGGCGGACATAAGGGTGGTCGCAGGCAACCGTGTTGCCGGTGCCGGTATCGTTGACGAGATGGCCGGGCTCGCCGGGTATGTGGCGGTAATAGGAGCGGTTGTCGAGGCCCCGCATCGACAGCGTCGCGCCGTGCCGGTCGCTCTCGCCGGTATGGTTGAAGACGAGGTCGAGGATGGTGCCGATGCCGGCCTGGTGCAGCGTTGCGACCGTCTCGCGCAGTTCCCTGATGCCGCCAGGGCACAGGCGCGGGTCGAGCGCCATGAAGGCGACCGGATTGTAGCCCCAGCCGTTGGTGAGGCCGAGCGGCGGCAGATGGCGTTCGTCGATCCAGGCGGTGATCGGCATCAGGCTCGATCGCATCGACGCCGAGTTTTTTCAGGTGGGCGATGATCGAGGGGTGGGCGAGGGCTGCGATGGTGCCGCGCTGTTTTTCCGGGACGGCGGGGTGGAGCACGGTGAAAGGCTTGACCGCAACCTCGTAGACGAAGCCGCCGGGCGGCAGGATCGGCCGGCCGATCTTGGCGAGCGGGTCGCGGGTGATGACCGTCTTCGGCACGAGGTCGGCGGTGTCGGCGCCGAACATCGAGAGCCGGGCGTCGTGTTTGAAGGGGCGGTCCAGTTCGCGGGCATAGGGATCGACGAGCAGTTTCGACGAATCGAACCAGGTGCCGTTATCGGGATCGTAGGCACCCCAGGCGCGGTAGCCGTAACGGGCGCCGGGACCGAGCGACGGCACCGAGACGCGGTGGATGTCGTCGCGGCCGCGTACAAGCCGATGGCGGGCGATTTCCCGTTTACCCTCGGCGTCGAAGAGGCAGAGTTCGATGCGTTCGGCATTGTGCGACCAGACGGCGAAATCGGCGCCGTCTGTGGTCAGGGTTACGCCGAGTTTCGGGTCAGAAGGTCTGGCCAATGGTGCTACCTGCCTCTGCCCTGTAGGAGGATTGGTCGATTGTCTCACTTCGATGACGACGATAGCCGAAACGGATGCGCTCAAGATGCGCAGAGCGAGCGCATATGGGGGGATGGGGCGCTGCGTGGAGCCCCTCCCCTTGTGGGGAGGGGTTGGGGAGGGGACTTCACTCCGAAGTAAAACCCCGCCCGCCTGCCGGCCACCCTCCCCACAAGGGGAGGGTTATGGATGCGGCACTGTCTCAGTCCCATGTGCAATTGCTCCCCCTTGTGGGGGAGATGCCCGGCAGGGCAGAGGGGGTAAAGGCATCCATCGGCCCCCGGTTCGAGCGCGAGAAGCCCTCACGTAATCACAGTCGGCTTGTCGCGGCCTGTCCTCTTGCGCAGGTCGGAGATCTGGTCGGCCACCGCGATGAGGTCGGCGAGCGCTTCCTGGGTGTCGATCGCGTGGCGGGAGGCGTCCGGCTCGTAGCGCTCGACATAGACGCGGATCGTCGCGCCCGAAGTGCCGGTGCCGGAGAGGCGGAAGACGACGCGGGAGCCGCCTTCGAAGAGGATGCGGATGCCCTGGTTCTTGGAGACCGAACCGTCGATTGGATCGTGATAGGCGAAATCGTCCGCGGTCGCGACCTTTAGCGCGCCGAAGGACTGGCCGGGAAGAGTCGCCAGCTTGTCGCGCAGGGCGGTGATCAGCAGGTTGGCGGCGTCCGAATCGACCTCTTCATAGTCGTGGCGCGAATAGTAGTTGCGGCCGTATTCGGCCCAGTGCGACTTGACGATCTCCGCGACGCTTTCATTGCGCGCGGCCATGATGTTCAGCCAGAAGAGCACGGCCCAGAGACCGTCCTTTTCGCGCACGTGGTCGGAGCCTGTGCCAAAACTCTCTTCGCCGCAAACGGTCGCCTTGCCGGCGTCGAGCAGGTTGCCGAAGAATTTCCAGCCGGTCGGGGTCTCGTACATGCCGATGCCGAGCTTTTCGGCGACGCGGTCGGCGGCGGCACTGGTCGGCATGGAACGGGCGATGCCGGCGATGCCGCGGGCGTAACCGGGGGCAAGGGTGGCGTTGGCAGCGATGATCGCGAGACTGTCGGACGGGGTGACGAACATGCCCTTGCCGACGATCATGTTGCGGTCGCCGTCGCCGTCGGAGGCGGCGCCGAAATGCGGGCCGTCAGGGCTCATCACGTCGTCATAAAGTTCCTTGGCGTGGACGAGGTTCGGGTCCGGGTGATGGCCGCCGAAATCCGGCAGGGGAACCGCGTTGCGCACCGAGCCTTCCGGAGCGCCGAGACGGTTTTCGAGGATCTGCCGCGCATAGGGTCCGGTGACGGCGCCCATCGAATCGATGACGACATTGACGCCGCTGGCGATCAGCGCCCGGATCGACGGGAAGTCGAACAGCTGTTCCATCACTCGGCGTAGTCGGCGACCGGATCGATCACCTCGACGGCCATGCCGGCCACGTCGAAGGAGCCGATCGTGTCGAGATCGAGATCGGCGACATCGGCGATCTTGTAGGTATCGATGACCTTGGAGCGGGCGAAGATCGCGTCGGTGATCTTTTCCGGGGCCGGGCCGCCATTGCCGATATTGTACTTGATGCCGAAATCTTCGGTCGGGCCGCCGGGATTGTGGCTGGCCGAGAGAATGATGCCGCCGAAAGCCTTGTACTTGCGGATGATGTTGGAGGCGGCCGGCGTCGAGAGGATGCCGCCCTGGCCGACCATGACCTTGCCGAAGCCGCTGGCGGCGGCCATCTTGATCGCCTTCTGGATGACTTCGCGGTTGTAATAGCGGCCGTCGCCGCCGATCACCAGCGTCTGGCCGTCGAAGCCTTCGAGGCTGTCGAAGATCGACTGGATGAAGTTCTCCGCATAGTTTTCCTGCGCGAAAACGGGAACTTTCTTGCGCAGGCCGGATGTGCCCGGCTTCTGATCCTGAAAGGGTGTCGTCGAAACGGTCTTG
This sequence comes from Neorhizobium sp. EC2-8, assembly GCA_045291535.1. Lineage (GTDB taxonomy): Bacteria > Pseudomonadota > Alphaproteobacteria > Rhizobiales > Rhizobiaceae > Neorhizobium. The sequence goes on from CP147996.1 coordinate 4,333,805, forward strand.
ATCATGGTCATGATCCTTTTTTGGCAATGAGGGTCTTGTAGAGCTCGGCGTAAAGCCCGGCACTCTTTTCCCAGGAGACGTCGGATTTCATGCCCTGCTTCTGCATCCCCGTCCAGACCTTCGGCTGATGGTAGAGGCCAACGGTGCGGCGAAGTGCCCGGCGCAGGTTGTCGGTGGTGACCGGCCCGAAGGAGACGCCCGTTGCGGCCTTGGAGGCGATTGCTGCGTGGCTGGCGTCGATGACGGTGTCGTTCAGGCCGCCGGTGCGGGCGACGACGGGAATGCAGCCGTAGCGCAGGCCGTAGAGCTGGGTGAGGCCGCAGGGCTCGAAACGGGAGGATGACGATCGCATCGCAGCCGGCCTGCATCAGGTGGGAAAGCGGCTCGTCATAGATGGAGAGGACGGCGACCTTGCCGGGATGGCGCTTGGCGGCGGCATGGAAGGCGTTTTCGAGCGCCCGGTCGCCGGAGCCGAGAACGGCGAGCCGGCCGCCCATGGCGACGAGATCGTCGAGCGTCTCGGAGAGCAGGTCCATGCCCTTCTGCCAGGTGAGCCGCGAGATGACACAGAAGAGCGGACCGGCGTCCTGGTCGAGGCCGAAGCGCTCAGTGACCGCCCGCTTGTTCTCGGCGCGGGTCTTCAGCGTCGTCGCATTATAGTGGGCCTTGACGGCGGGGTCGGTCGCTGGGTCCCAGATGTCGGCGTCGATGCCGTTGACGATGCCGTGCAGGTCGCCCTGACGGAGCGTCAGCAGGCCTTCGAGGCCCATGCCGAATTCGGGGGTAAGGATTTCCTCGGCATAGGAAGGGCTGACGGTCGAGATCGCCCAGGCTCGTCTGCAAGCCGGCCTTGAGATAACCGACGCCGCCGAAATATTCGACGCCCTCGATGCCGAAGGCATGGGCGGGAAGTTCGAGATAGGGGAAGATGTCGGCGCCGTACTGCCCCTGGAAGGCGATATTGTGGATGGTGATGAGCGTCGGTACTTCGCGTTCGTTGGAATAGCGCATATAGGCCGGCACCATCGCCGCCTGCCAGTCGTGCACATGGACGATATCCGGCCGCCAGCCTTCTTCACTGTCCGCCATCGCTCCCTGCGCGATCATCGCGCCGGCCTTCGAAAGCGCCGCGAAGCGCCGCCAGTTGTCGAAATGGTCCTTGGACGCGGCATCGACGTAAGGGCCGCCGGGGCGGTCGAAGAAGGTCGGGGAGTCGAGGATCAGGAGGTCGAGGCCCTGATACTCGACTTCGAGCAGGTCGGCCCGGGCGCCGAGCAGGTTCTCGAAACTCAGGCGGAGCCTGGCGTCCTTGACGGCCCGCATCACCGCCGGATAACCGGGCATCAGCGTCTTGACCGAAACGCCATGGCCTTTGAGCGCGAGCGGCAAGGCGCCGGCCACATCGGCCAGCCCGCCGGTCTTCACGAGCGGATAGACTTCGGACGCGACCGAAAGCACTTGCATGACGAATTACAGATCCAGTTTGTCGATCATCGCCTGGGTGATCAGGCAGATGCCGCTCTCGGTGCGGCGGAAACGCTTCGCATCAAGTTCGGGATCTTCGCCGACCACCAGGCCTTCGGGAATGGTTACACCGTGATCGATGACGACATCACGAAGCTGCGCGCGTCTTCCGATCCTGACATTGGGGAGCACGACCGCGCCGTCGAGGCGGGAATAGGAATTGGCGCGCACCCCGGTGAAGAGCAGGCTTCGATTGAGCGAGGAACCGGAAATGATGCAATCGCCGGACACGACCGAGGACGTCGCAGAGCCGCGGCGGTTTTCGTCGTCATGGACGAATTTCGCCGGCGGGGTGATTTCCGCATAGGTCCAGATCGGCCAGGACTTGTCGTAGATATCGAGGCCGGGGACAATCTCGGTCAAGTCGATATTGGCCTGCCAGTAGGCGTCTACCGTGCCGGCGTCGCGCCAGTAGGGCTCGCGCTCGAAATCGGAACGGACGCAGCTATCGGCGAAACGATGGGCGACGGCTTTGCCGTGCTCGACGATATAGGGGATGATGTCCTTGCCGAAATCGCGGCTGGAGCCGGGGGTTTCGGCATCGCGCTTCAGCACGTCCATCAGGAACTTGGTGTGGAAGACGTAGATGCCCATCGAGGCGAGCGCGAAATCCGGATTGCCGGGAATGCCCGGCGGATCGGCGGGCTTTTCGACGAAGGCGATGATCTCGTCCTTCTCGTTGACATGCATGACGCCGAAGCCGGTCGCTTCCATGCGCGGCACTTCCAGGCAGCCGACGGTAACCTGGGCGCCCGAGTCCACATGCTGCTGCAGCATGTATTCGTAGTCCATCTTGTAGACGTGGTCGCCGGCCAGGATGACCATGTATTCGGGCGCGTAGGCCTCGATGATGTCGATGTTCTGGAAGACGGCGTCGGCGGTGCCTTCGTACCATTGCGTCTCGGAGACGCGCTGGGAGGCTGGCAGGATGTCGAAGCTCTCATTGCGCTCGGGGCGGAAGAAGTTCCAGCCGCGCTGCATGTGGCGGATCAGCGAATGGGCCTTGTATTGCGTGGCGACACCGATGCGGCGGATGCCGGAATTCAGCGCGTTCGACAGCGCGAAATCGATGATGCGCGCCTTACCGCCGAAATAGACGGCGGGCTTGGCGCGGCGGTCGGTGAGTTCCTTCAGGCGACTGCCTCGGCCGCCGGCAAGCACATAGGCCATTGCATCACGCGACAGGGGCTGAATTCTCTTTTCGTTCATTGTTCCCTCCCAAGGTCCCTTATGCTTGTTCCAGGCTCGAGCATGATCGTCGCGAGCGGCGGCAGCGTGACTTCGGCCTGGATGGTTCCTCCCGCGTTCACTGCGTGAACACGCCCCCATTGCCTTTGCCACTGCCGCCGTAAATCTCGGCGTCCGTATTCAAGATTTCCCGCCATCTGCCTTCGTTTGGCAAGGGGATGCGGAAATTTTCACGGTAGACGGGTGTAAAATTGCTGATCACCGCCACCGGCTTTTCTCCCGGCGACATCCGCAGCCAGGCATAGACGGAATTTTCCGCGTCGTCGGCGATCAGCCAGCGGAAACCTTCGCCCTCGCAGTCGCGGGCATGCAGCGCAGGTTTCGAGCGGTAGCAAAGTTCAGATCCCGCACCAGGCGGCGCATGCCCTCGTGCGGATGGTACTGGAGCAGGTTCCAGTCGAGCGAACGGGCCTCGCTCCATTCGCTCCACTGGGCAAATTCCTGGCCCATGAACAGCAGCTTCTTGCCGGGATAACCCCACATGAAACCGTAATAGGCGCGCAGGTTGGCGAATTTCTGCCAGTCGTCGCCGGCCATCTTGGCGATCAGCGAGCCCTTTCCGTGCACCACCTCGTCGTGGGAAAGCGGCAGCACGAAATTCTCCGTGTAGGCGTAGAGCAGGCCGAAGGTGAGTTCGTTGTGGTGGTGCTTGCGGTGGATCGGCTCACGCTTGAAGTAGCTCAGCGTGTCGTGCATGAAGCCCATGTTCCACTTGAAACCGAAGCCGAGGCCCCCTCGTGAACGGGCTGTGAGACCTTCGGCCAGGAGGTGCTCTCCTCGGCGATCGTCATCACGCCGGGATGGGCGCCGTAGGAGAGCGAATTCATCTTCTGCAGGAAGCGGACCGCTTCGAGGTTCTCGCGGCCGCCATATTCGTTCGGCACCCATTCGCCCTCTTTGCGCGAATAGTCGAGGTAGAGCATGGAGGCGACGGCATCGACGCGCAGGCCGTCGAGATGGAATTTTTCCGACCAGTAGAGCGCGTTGTTGACGAGGTAGGAGAGGACTTCGTTGCGGCCGAAATTGTAGATCGCCGTGTTCCAGTCGGGGTGGAAACCCTGGCGGGGATCAGCGTGTTCGTAAAGGGCGGTGCCGTCGAAGAAGCGCAGTCCGTGGGCATCGGTCGGGAAATGGGCGGGCACCCAGTCGAGGATGACGCCGATGCCGACCTTGTGGCAGCCGTTGACGAAGCGGGCGAACCCTTCCGGCTCGCCGAATCGGGCTGTCGGGGCGAAAAGCCCGGTCGTCTGGTAGCCCCAGGACGGATCGAAGGGATGTTCGGTGATCGGCAGGAACTCGATATGGGTGAAGCCCATGTCGGTGCAATAAGGGATGAGTTCCGAGGCGAGTTCGTCCCAGGTCAGGAAGGAGCCGTCCGGCTTCTTGCGCCAGGAGCCGGCATGCACCTCGTAGATGGTGATCGGCTGGCGGCGGTGATCGGCCTTTTCCCAGAATTCCCGGTGTGCCGCGTCGTCCCATTTCTGGGAGAGTTCCGGCGCGGTGACCGAGGCGGTGTCGGGGCGCATCTCGGCGCGGCGGGCGTAAGGGTCGGCCTTCAGCGGCAGGACGACGCCGTTCTTGCCGACGATCTCGAACTTGTAGGCAGCTCCCGGCCTGACGTCGGGTGCGAAGATTTCCCAGATGCCGGTATCGACGCGCAGGCGCATGACATGCCGGCGGCCGTCCCAGCCGTTGAATTCGCCGACGACGGAGACGCGCTTGGCGTTCGGCGCCCAGACGGCGAAGTGGAAACCCTCGACGCCCTCGTGTTTCAGGGCATGGGCGCCCATCTTGTCGAACAGGCGCAGATGCGAGCCCTCGCGGACGAAATAATCATCCATCGGGCCGAGCACCGGGCCGAACGTATAGGGTCGGTGACCGCCCATTCGTCATCGCCGCGGCGGGCGCGGTAACGGATCGGCTGCAGGTGGGTGGCGTTGACGAGGCCTTCGAAATATCCGGCATCGTGACGGCGCGTCAGTTCGCCGAGTTCGGTTCCGCTGAGCGAAAGGGCGGTGACCGCTTCCGCTCCCGGAATGAAACACCGGACCCTAAAACCGTCCCCGAGCTTGTGAAGCCCGAGGACGGCGAAGGGATTGGTATGCCTGCCTTCCAGAATCGCCTCGATCTCGGATAACGGTATTTCGCCAGGGCTCTCCCGTCATCGACGCGCGGCGATTTTTTCATCAGGCTCTCCAGATTTCCGACGCATACTGACGAATAGTTCTGTCCGAGGAGAACCATCCCATCCGGGCGGTATTGCGAATTGTCTTCGAATACCAGGATTTAGGGTCGGACCAGATTTGGTCAACGTTGCGCTGGGCGTCCGCATAGGCGTCGAAATCGGCTGCGACCATGAACCAGTCGTGATTGTAGATGCCGTCGGTGAGGGCCGTGAAGCGGGAACGGTCGTCCGGCGAGAAAACGCCCGTGGCGATGGCGTTGAGCGCCTGGGCGAGTTCACGTGACTTCTCGATGATGGCGCGAGGCTGGTAGGTCTCGGAACGGACTTTGGCGACCTCGTCGGCGGTCATGCCGAAGATGACGATGTTCTCCTCGCCGACATGGTCGCGCATCTCGACATTGGCGCCGTCGAGCGTGCCGATCGTCAGCGCGCCGTTCAGCGCGAACTTCATGTTGCCGGTGCCGGATGCTTCCATGCCGGCGGTCGAGATCTGTTCCGACAGGTCTGCGGCCGGGACCATGATCTCGGCAAGCGAGACGTTGTAGTTCGGCACGAAGACGATCTTCAACAGGCCGCGGACGGCCGGGTCGTTGTTGATGGTGCGGGCCACGTCATTGGCGAGCTTGATGATCAGCTTGGCGTTGTGGTAGCTCGGCGCCGCCTTGCCGGCGAACAGTTTGACGCGCGGAACCCAGTCCAGTTCGGGATGCGAGCGGATCTGGTCGTAGAGGGCGACGGCTTCGATGATGTTCAGAAGCTGGCGCTTGTATTCGTGGATACGCTTGATCTGGATGTCGAACATCGCGGACGGGTCGATGCGGATGCCCATGCGGCTGCCGACGAGGTTGGCAAGCTGCACTTTGTTGGCCCGCTTCACGGCGGCGAACTTCTCCTGGAAGGCCGGGTCGTCCGCATGTGCGTCAAGCCCCTTCAGTGCTTCGGTATCGTCGAGGAACTTGTCGCCGATCGCTTCCTGGATCAGCGAGGTGAGGCCCTGGTTGCACTGCATCAGCCAGCGGCGCGGGGTGATGCCGTTGGTCTTGTTGTTGATGCGGGTCGGATACATCGTGTGCAGGTCGGCGAACACTGTGACCTTCATCAGGTCGGTATGCAGGGCCGAGACGCCGTTGACCGAATGCGAGCCGACAAAGGCAAGGTTGCCCATGCGGACGCGACGGTCGCCGCTTTCGTCGATCAGAGAGATCGAGCGGATCTGGGTATCGGAGAAGCTCTTCTGCTTGCGCGCCTCGATCAGGATCAGGGCGTTGATCGCATAGACGATCTGCATGTGGCGCGGCAGGAGGCGTTCGAACAGCGGCACCGGCCAGGTTTCCAGCGCTTCCGGGAGAAGCGTATGGTTGGTGTAGGAGAAGGTCTGGCGGGTGACAGACCAGGCCTGCTCGAAATCCATGCCGTGGATGTCGGTCAGCAAGCGCATCGGCTCGGCGATCGACACGGCCGGATGGGTGTCGTTGAGCTGGATCGCGACCTTCTCATGCAGGTTGGTGAAGTCCGGGTACTGCTGCAGGTGGCGGCGCAGGATGTCCTGGAGAGAGGCGGACGAGAAGAAAAATTCCTGGCGCAGGCGCAGTTCCTGGCCGGCCGGGTTGGCATCTGCCGGATAAAGGACGCGGGTCAGGCTTTCCGCCTTGTTGCTTTCCCGCAGCGCGCCGATATGGTCGCCAGCGTTGAAGGCATCGAGCAGGATGGGGTCGATCGGCTGGGCCGACCAGAGGCGCAGCGTGTTGACGCGCTTTCCGCGCCAGCCGACGGCCGGCGTGTCATAGGCCATGGCGATGACGCGTTCGGCCGGCTTCCAGACATAACGCGGCGTCTCGTCGTAGCCGCCGACCGTCTCGACCGTGCCGCCGTAACCGATCTCGTAGGAGCTTTCGCGGCGTTCGAATTCCCAAGGGTTGCCGTGGGCGAGCCAGCTTTCCGGAAGCTCGACCTGCCAGCCGTCGGCCATCTGCTGGCGGAAGAGGCCGTGGACGTAGCGGATGCCGTAGCCGTAGGCCGGGATGTCGGCGGTCGCCATGCTCTCCATGAAACAGGCGGCGAGACGGCCGAGGCCGCCGTTGCCGAGTGCTGCATCCGGTTCCAGAACGGCGATCACGTCGATATCGACGCCGAGCGAGGACAGCGCGTCGCGGATTTCCTGCATCAGACCCATATTGCTGACGGCATCACGCATCAGGCGGCCGATCAGGAATTCGAGCGACAGATAATAGACGCGCTTGCCGCCGGTTCGATAAACCTTGCGGGTCGATTCCATCCATGTGTCGATGATGCGGTCGCGGACCACCAGGATCGTGGCTGTCAGCCAGTCGTGGGGCTTGGCCACCTTGGCGTCCTTGCCGATGCGATAGGTCAGGCGCTCGATGATCTCTTCCGCCATGATTTCGGGGCGGGAGCTGCGGGGGCCGGCTGAGGAATTTCGACCGGGGAAGACGTATTATTCATATGTCGCCAACTTTCTGGGGAGCGGGAGGAAGGGCGTCCGATTCAGTCCATCTGGCATGATGTATAGAGACAGTTTATGCACCGTTATGACACTGTTGCAATGCTCGATTTATCTTTGTGCATTTCCATCGAAAACGACGCAACAAAAACGCCCCGCCGGTGAGGGCGAGGCGTATTTGCGGTGGTCTGGACGGAGGGTTCAGTTGGTCAGGCGGGTGCCGGTCTTGGCGGCCTTGCGGGCGATCTCGCCGAAGCTTTCCACCAGAGCGGTCATGTCGTCCGGCTCGTAATAATACTCGGCCTTGCCGCTCGAGCAGTATTCCAGCAGGCTCTTGCCCTTGTCGGGCGCCATGAAGGCGATCGTGTAGATCTTGATGCCGTCGGCCTTGGCCGTCTGGCAGGCGGTGCGCACCTTGGTATCGAGCGTCTGGTTCCAGCTCGAACTGTTGCCCGTCATCTCGCCATCGGTCATCAGCACGATGGAACGCTCGAACGAGGTGTTCTTTTTGCCGTCATGGGCTGTCTTTTCCGTGGCGTTGGCGGCCTTCAGCGCGTTGTAGGCATTGGTCATCGCGCCGCTGGCGTCGGTGCCGCCGTCCGGGACCGCGGGCAGCTTGTTGACGTAGGTTGCGGCGGAGGTGGTGCCCCATTCGATCTTCTGTTCTGCCTTGGTCTTGTCGTCATAGCTGTCGGCGCCGACCCGGATGAGTTCGTTGTTGGGGTCCGCCTTCTTGAGTTCTGCGAACATCACCGCCGCGGCTGTCTTCAGCGAGAGCATCTTGGACACGTAATTCGGCACGGTCCTGGTGCAGGTCTTGTACTGCCAGCCGGTGCTGCAGTCGTAGGTTTCCTGCTTGGTCGGGTTGGTGGGATCGACCGTGGTCGTATCCCAGGCCATCGAGCCGGATTCGTCGAGCGCCAGATACATGGAGAGCGCATTGCCTTCGCGGCCGCTCGCGGACTTGCTCTCGACGGCGACGCGCATGGTCGTGAAGCCGAGGAGCGAAGTCAGTCCGGTCAGCGGCACGTCGTAAGCGGACGTCATGGTGACTTCGTAACTGGCTGCCGTGTTCGAGGTCGTAGAGATAGTCGCGACGGCGGCGGTATCCTTTTCGAGCTTGGCGATTGCCGCGTCCTGCTCGGCGACGGGCAGGTCGGAATTCCTGATATCAGCCTTTTGGGGGCCGAGCAGGAAGTTCTTGGCAAGGGTCTGAGCTTCCGCCGTCGTCATGTCGCCCTTGTCGGCCATGGCAGCCGCCGCGGCGAGCGTGGCGCTGTCGGCCAGCGCCTGAAGCTTGTTCTTTTCTTCCATGACGTGGGTCAGATCGATCGCGATGCCGCCCACCCCCAACAGGACGGGAAGCATGATCGCCGTCATGATGCCGAAATTGCCGGCGCGGTCCTTAGCCAGCCGCGTAAAAACTGTGTGCCTCATCATAGCCCCCGGATACGTTCAAATCATTTGAACTCCATTGGGTCTGGTCTATTCCTGCCGGGTGTAGGAAGGCCTAAGCCATTCGCTGCAATTTTACCGAACGTCAGGAATCAGCGCCAAAACGGGGCGGGATTTCAGGATTTCAGGGGAATGACATCGACTGCCTGCTCGGCCTTCTGATTTCCGTAACCTTTAAGCACGCCGATGACCGGGGCAACGTCGGAATAATCGCGGCCGTAACCGACGACGATGTGGTCGCTGCCGGCGGGAATGTTGTTGGTCGGGTCGAGCTCGACATAACCCATGGCCTCGCCGCACCAGACGCGCACCCAGGCATGCATGGCATCGGCCCCCTCGAGCCGTTCCTTGCCCGGTGGCGGAATGGTGCGCAGGAAGCCGCTGACATAACCGGCAGGGATGCCCAGGCTGCGCAGCGCGACGATCATGATATGGGTGAAATCCTGGCAGACGCCGCGCTTCAGCCGAAACGCCTCCTTCGGCGAGGTATCGACCGTGGTCGCCTTGGCGTCGTAGGTGAAGTCCTTGTAGATGCGGGCGCAGACGGCGAGTGCTATCTCGAGCACCGTCTGGCCGGGCCGGACGATCTCGCGGGCATAGGCGGCGATCAGCGGCTCTTCGGCAAGCCGCGGGCTTGCGCCCGTCAGATGATGCGGCGAGGCGGCATCGACCGACCAGAAGTCCGCCAGTTCGTCGCCGAGCGTATCGAGCTGCGGCGACAGGTCGGCGGTCATCGATGTGGCCTCCACCATGACGCGGGCCTGCATGCGGATGTCGAGCTTTTCGTGGGGGCGCGCAGCAGCACGGAGGTCGCCTGCTGGCCGAAGAAATCGATGAAGGTGGTGCGCTCCTCGGCATTCGGGCCGACGGTGATCGAACCGGCGATCAGCCGTTGCCGGTCGGGCAGGGACAGCGGCAGGAGGCGGATGACGTGGCGCGCACCGGAAGCCGGCACGTCGTAGGTATAGCCCATGTGGAGCGAGAGGTCGTAGAGCATCAGCTGAAATAAGTCTGGCCGAGAATGTCGGACAGCTTCTCCATCTCCTGTTCGAGCTTGAGGTAGGTATCCTCGCTCATCGCCTCCGGGGTCATGACGGCAAGACCGGAATGCAGCCGCATCGCCTCTCGGTAGAAGGGCGACATCTGGCCGTTGACGAAGGCGTTCGGCAACTGCTCCACCTCGGTGCGGATCTCGTTCAGCTGGAAGAGGATCGAGCGCGGATTGAGCGGGTCGAGCCCCAGGAGGTCGGCGACCGTCAGCCTTGCGGTAGCGACATTGTAGCGGCGGCGGTGGGTCATGACGCTGTCGCCGATCTCGAGCAGCATGTCGAGCGAGCCGTCCGGCGCGTCCGGGCCGGACATATGGCCGAGCAGGCGGGTCATGTGCATGCCGCGTTCGAGATGGCGGCCGATCGACAGGAAACGCCAGCCGGTGAAGCGGTACATGTTTTCATGCACCAGACCGGCAAAGCCTGCGAGCTTGCGAAGCAATATGGTCATGGCATGCGAGGCGTCGTCGCCGGCGTGCACGGTGTCGTGGAAGCGGCGGGCGGTCTTGGCAAGGTCGGTCAGCGCCAGCCAGCCATCCGGCGAGAAGCGGTCGCGGATATTGCTCGCGGAATAGATGGCGCTGTCGATGTTGCGCAGGAGGGTCGCCGGCACCGCCTTCACCATCTCGATGTCGATGCCCTTCAGGTAACGGGTGACATCGGCGAGCAGCGGCGCGTTCGGATCGGCGGATTCGGCGTAACGCTGGTGCCAGGCGCGCAGGATGCGCAGCGCCCCTTCGGCCCGCTCGATATAGCGTCCCAGCCAGTAAAGATTGTCGGCGGCGCGGCTCGGCAGACTGCCGGGCATGTTGCGGGTAAAACTTTCCTCGGGCGGCAGAAGCGTCGGCCTTGCGACCGGCTTGTCGGAGACGATCCAGACGTCCGCCGCAGCTCCGCCGGACTGCATGGCGATCGCCGCCACGTCGTCGCCGGCGCCGATGCGGGCAAAACCGCCGGGCATGATCTGCCAGCCTTGTTCGGTGCGGGCGGCAAACACGCGCAGCGACATCGGCCGCGGGGTGAGCTTGCCGTTGACATAGACGGGCGTCGTCGAGAGCGTTACCACTTCCTGGCCAACGAGCTTGGCACCTTCGGTCGCCAGCCATTCGCCGACCGTATCCCTGGCGGTCTTGCGCAGCGACGAGCCGAGCACCGACTGGCCGTTGTCGTCGAAGAAGGGCAGCCGCGAATAGGCAGGGCCGATGACCATGCGTTCGATGTTCTTGGCGACGTGCTCGCGCTCCTTTTCTGACCGCACCACCAGGTGGCGATCGAGGGCATGATCAGGTCCTCGCCGATCAGCCGCCGACAGACGGTGGGGGCAAAGGCGAGCAGCGCGCGGGTTTCGAGGATGCCGGAGCCGAGCGCGTTGACGAAGGTGAGCGCGCCGGCACGCAGTGCCTGAACCATGCCGGGGGTGCCGATATGGGAGTGCTGGTTGAGTTCGAGCGGATCCGCATAGGCCGCATCAAGGCGGCGCCAGAGGACGCCGACCGGTTTGAGACCGGCGACGGTGCGAACCATGACCCGGTTGTTGACGACGGTCAGGTCTTCCCCTTCGAGCAGCATGAAGCCGAGATATCGGGCGATATAGGCGTGTTCGAAATAGGTCTCGTTGGCGGGACCCGGCGAAAGGACCGCGATGCGGTCGTCCGGATACTGCTTGTGCGATTGCAGCGCGTCGCGAAAGGCGCCGAAGAAGGAAGCCAGCCGATGAACATGGCTTTCCGCATAGATATCGGAGAAGGCGCGGGTGGTGGCGACGCGGTTTTCCAGCGCGAAACCGGCGCCCGAGGGGGCCTGGGTACGGTCGGCGAGAACCCACCAGTTGCCGTCCGGTCCTCGGCCGATTTCGAAGGAGCAGAAATGCAGATAATGGCCGCCGACCGGCTTGACGCCGACTAGCGGGCGCAGGAATTCGGCGTTACCGGCAACCAGTGCCGGCGGCAGGAAACCTTCCTCTACCAGCTTGTTGTCGCCATAGATGTCGGCGATCAGCGCTTCCAGCAGATTGGCGCGCTGCACCAGGCCCTTGCAGACCGTTTCCCATTCCGTGCCGTCGATGAGGACGGGGACATGGCTGATCGGCCAGTTGCGCTCGCCGCTGCCTTGAGCGCCGTAGGTGCGGTAGAAGACGCCGGCATCGCGCAAGTAGCGGTCGGCACGGGCGAAACGCTCGCGCAGTTCCCCTTCGGTCATGCGGCCGAGATGGGAGATCAGGTTGCGCCAGACCGGCCGGATCTGTCCGTTTGCGTCCAGCATCTCGTCGGCAACGCCCGGCAGCGCGGCATAACCAAGCAGGGGATCGCGAGCGATCCCCTCTTTGCCTTGCGTTCGGATGCCGGTGTCTTGGACATCGGGCGTTTCAGACTCCTTGCGGCCGGCGCAGATCGAGCGTCAGCGGGAATTCGGGCGAGGGCGTTTCGGCCAGAAGCGTATAACTTCCAGCGGTATGCCCCCATGGTTCGAACCGGGCGAGCCGGCGTGCTTCCGCCTCGTTGCCGTTGACCGGGAAGGTGTCATAACTACGCCCGCCCGGATGGGCAACGTGATAGATGCAGCCGCCGATCGAACGGCCGGACCATGTATCATATATGTCGAATGTGAGCGGCGTATTAACCGGCAGGACCGGATGCAGGCCGGCTGACGGCTGCCAGGCCTTGAAACGGACCCCGGCAACCGCAACGCCGGAAGTGCCGGTGCCCTTGAGCGGCACGGCGCGACCGTTGCAGGCGACGGTGTAGCGGGCCGGATTGGCGGTTTCGAGCCGGACCTGGAGGCGCTCGACCGACGAATCGACATACCGCACGGTGCCGCCAATCGCCCCTTGTTCGCCCATCACGTGCCAGGGTTCGAGCGCCTGGCGCAGCTCCAGCTTGGAGCCTTCGTATTCGACTTCGCCGAAGAAGGGGAAGCGGAATTCGAGCTGCGCCTCGAACCATTCGGGGCGCAGGTCGAAGCCGTTTTCGCGCAGGTCCTGCAGCACGTCCAGGAAATCGGCCCAGACATATTGCGGCAGCATGAAGCGGTCGGCGAGCGCCGTTCCCCAGCGCACGAACCGGCCCTGCAGCGGGTTCTTCCAGAAGCGGGCGATCAGTGCCCGGACCAGCAGCTGCTGGGCAAGCGACATGCGGGCATTCGGCGGCATTTCGAAGCCGCGGAACTCGACGAGGCCCAAGCGGCCGGTCGGGCCGTCCGGCGAGAACAGCTTGTCGATGCAGATTTCCGAGCGGTGGGTATTGCCGGTGACGTCGGTCAGAAGGTTGCGGAACAGGCGGTCGACCAGCCACGGAAGCGGCGGCACGCCTTGGCCCGGCGCCGGCACCTGGGCAAGCGCGATTTCCAGGCTCGTACATCGAATCGTGGCGGGCCTCGTCGATGCGCGGCGCCTGCGAGGTCGGGCCGATGAACAGGCCGGAGAACAGGTAGGAGAGCGAGGGTGGCGCTGCCAGTGCAGGACCAGGCTCTTCAACAGGTCGGGCCGGCGCAGGAACGGGCTGTCGTTCGGGTTCGCCCCGCCGACCACGACATGGTTGCCGCCGCCGGTGCCGGTGTGGCGGCCGTCGATCATGAACTTGTCGGCGCCCAGCCGGCTCTGGCGGGCTTCCTCGTAGATCGCGGTGGTGGTCGCCACCGTCTCCTTCCAGCTCGCGGCCGGATGGATGTTGACCTCGATGACGCCCGGATCGGGCGCGACGCGGATGACGTTGATGCGCTCGTCGTGCGGCGGCGCATAGCCCTCGATATGAACCGCGAGCCCGAGCGCTGTCGCGGCGTTTTCGGCCGCCGCGATCAGTTCGAGATAGTCCTCGATCTTTTCGACCGGCGGCATGAAGACGCAGAGCCGGCCGTCGCGGGCTTCGACCGAAACCGCGGTACGCACCGCCCCGCCGATCTCGCCGAGGGTTTGTTCGACGCGGCCGGGATTGGCCGCATCACCTGCCTTGAAGGAGGATTCCGGCATGGCGCGGCCGGCCGGTATGATCGCTTCCGGCAGCGGCTGGCGGGGATCGAGGGGTCCGCCTCATGGATATAGGGGAATTGCGAGGGCGGGACGTAGGGCAGGGTGCCAAGCGGCAGGCGGTAACCGACCGGGCTGTCGCCGGGCACCAGGAAGATGCGGCCGCGGCGAGTGCGCCATTTCTCGCTGATCCAGCGCTTGCCGGAGGCTTGGGCGTTCCAGGCTTGGACGGGCAGGACGTAACCGCTCGGGCTTGTCAGCCCGCGCTCGAAGACGCGGGCGATGCGGTTGCGCTCTTCCGGATCCTTGAGCTTGGAATTGGACGGATCGACATTGTCCGGCAGCGAGCCTTCCTTGATGATCCATTCGGCCGGATCCTCATAGGCTGGCACGACCATGTCAGGGGCGATGCCGAGTTCGGTTGCGATGCCGGTCAAGAGCTTGGCGGAATCCTGCTCGCCGATGCCGTAATCGCGGCCTTCCTCGGCGACGAGATCCGGATTGCTCCAGATCGGCCGTCCGTCCTTGCGCCAGTAGAGCGAGAAGGTCCAGCGCGGCAGGCTTTCGCCCGGATACCACTTGCCCTGGCCGTAATGCAGGAAGCCGCCCGGCGCGAAACGTTCGCGCAGCTTGCGGATCAGGATATCGGCCTTTTCGCGCTTGGTGGGGCCGACGGCATCGGTGTTCCATTCGCCGGATTCGAAATCGTCGATCGACACGAAGGTCGGCTCGCCGCCCATGGTCAGGCGCACGTCCTGCGCCTTCAGCACGCGATCGACCTGTTCGCCGAGGTCGTTCAGCGCATCCCACGATTCGTCGGAGAAGGGTTTGGTGATGCGCGGGTGTTCGGCGACCCGGTTGACCTTCATGTCGAAGGCGAAGGAGGTTTGCGCTTCGCCGAAATAACCGCCGGATATCGGCGCCGCGTTGCGGAAATGCGGGGTGGCGGCAAGCGGGATATGGCTTTCGCCGGTGAGCAAACCGGAGGTCGGATCAAGGCCGACCCAGCCGGCGCCGGGGAGGTAGACTTCGCACCAGGCGTGCAGGTCGGTGAAATCGACCTCGGTGCCGGAGGGGCCGTCGAGGGCCTTCAGGTCCGGTGTCAGCTGGATGAGGTAACCGGAGACGAAGCGGGCGGCGAGGCCGAGATGGCGCAGGATCTGGACGAGCAGCCAGCTGGTGTCGCGGCAGGAGCCCATGGCGGAGGTGAGCGTCTGCTCCGGCGTCTGCACGCCGGGCTCCATGCGGATGACGTAGCCGATCGCCTGCTGCAGGCGGGCATTGATGCCGACCACCATATCGACCGTCGGCTGGCCGGGCGACATGTCGAAGGTCTTCAGGTAATCGACCAGCGCCGGTTCCGGCGGCTCCGGCACCATGTAGATCGACAGATCCTCGACCAGTTCCGGCGGATAGCTGAACGGCCATTTCATCGCATCCTCTTCGACGAAGAAGTCGAAGGGATTGTAGACCGTCATGTCGGCGACGAGATCGACCTCGATCTTGAACTCGGTGACCGGGTCCGGAAAGACGATCGGGCGAGGTAGTTGCCGTAGGGATCCTGCTGCAGGTTCACGAAATGGTTGGACGGCGTCACCTTCAGCGAATGGCTGAGCACCTTGGTGCGCGAATGGGCGGCCGGTTTGAGGCGGATGATCTGCGGTCCGAGACGGACGGGCTTGTCGTACATGTAATGGGTAAGGTGGTAGATACTCGCCTTGATCGACATACTGCCCCTTTGGCGGCCCCTCTGGCCCCCTTTACCGGCCTTTAACGCTGGCCGATCGATGATCGTTGCACGGATTTTGTGCGCTGCACGAGAATAATGCAAGGCGGATTTGGAGCTTATCCTGCACCTGCGATCAACACGGTGCGTGCATTGCTGTCACTCCACGTCCAGGCCTGCGCGACGTCGGACAAGGGAGCCGTCCTCGTTGCGATCCGGAAGCCGCCGGTCAGGGCGGCGCCGAGCAGCCCGTCGATCGACGCGAAAAGGCGATCGAGCGGAATGCTGCCGATGCCGCTGCCCATCAATTCGATCGCCGACGAGCGCAGTACGGCGCTCGGCAGGGTGATGTCCGAGCCGCTGGCGGAGCCGACCTGCACGAAACGGATCGGTACCGACTCCAGCCCCGCCTTGGCTGCGGCAGTCAGCAGGGTTTGTGCACTGAGACCCCAGAGATAGTCGATGACGATGTCCACGCCCTGCGCGAATTCCTGCTTGAAGGCCTTCTCCAATGCCGCGTCATCCTCGACGAGCGGGATCGTTACGTCGGCACCGATATCTGCGAGTTCGCGCAACGCTTCGGTATTGCGGCCCGTGGCGATGACCTTCTTGGCGCCAAGATATTTGGCGATCTGGACGGCAAGACGTCCGGATGCACCGGTGGCGCCGTTGACCATCACGGTTTCGCCGGGCTGGAGGCGGGCGCGTTCCTTATAGGCGGCCCAGGACGACATGCCGGGATTGGCGATGGCCGCCGCCGTCACGTCATCGAGCTCATCGGGCAGCACCAGCCATTGGCCGGCCGGGACGAGCGTCTTTTCCGCCATGCCGCCGTAGGGCGCCGTGGGCATCACGAAATAGACCCGCTCACCGTTATCCAGACGCCCAACGCCATCGATACCGGCAACGAAGGGGAAAAGGCCGGAAGAACTGTAATGTTTGCCCGAGGCCCGGCTTCGGGTGACCTGGCTGATGGCGGAGGCGGTGACCGTCACGCATTTCCTGTCCGATGACGGTACCGGTTCTGCGAAATCTCCATAGACGGGCGCTTGCCCGGATGCTTGTACGATGGCCGCTTTCATGGCGGTTTTCCTTTCGATGTCAGAATTTATGTGTATAATGCACATATATAAGGAGGCAACGATGTCGTCAAGAAACAATGTGCAAAATACACATATTGCGGGACAGCTTCGCGAGTTGCACGGCGCGGTGCTCGATATTCTGAGCGTGATGAACCAGCCGCAGCGCGACGACGTGCTGATCGGCGAGGCGGGAATCAAGCTCGACCGGGCGCTGTTTCCGCTGCTGGTCGTCATCGAGCGGTTCGGGCCGATCGGCGTGGTGGACCTGGCTGATCGGGCCGGGCGCGACTACACGACCGTCAGTCGCCAGGTCGCGAAGCTCGAAAGCCTCGGGCTCGTGAACCGGCAGGGAAACATCTCCGACAAGCGCGTGCGCGAGGCGGTCGTCAGCGACGCGGGCAAGGCGATGACGGACAGGATAGATGCGGCCCGCGAGAGGCTCGGCAGCGGCGTTTTTGCGGACTGGGAGCCGGATGAGATCGGCGACCTCGTGCGGCTGATGCGCAAGTTCGCCGACGCGATCAAGGCGGGGCCGGTAGCGCCCGGCAAGCCGGACTAATCCAGCGTGCGGCGGAAACGGCGGACCGCGATCAGCATGGCGACGGCCATCAGGCCGGCGAGGGCCAGCGTGTCATAGGCCAAGGTCTCGATGCTGGCGCCCTTCAGCATCACCGCCCGGACGATGCGGATATAGTGGGTGAGCGGCAGCGCCTCGCCGATCCACTGCGCCCAATTCGGCATGCCGGCGAAGGGGAACATGAAGCCGGAGAGGAGGATGTTCGGCAGGAAGAACATCATCGCCATCTGCATGGCCTGCAGCTGGTTGGCCGCAACCGTCGAGAACGTATAGCCGATCGACAGGTTGGTGACGACGAAGAGGAGGTCGCGGCCGCAAGCGACAGCGGATCGCCGAGGATCGGCACACGAAAGACCAGAATGCCGACGCCGATGATGACGAGCGCCTGGATGAGGCCGATCAGCACATAGGGCGCGATCTTGCCGAGCATGATTTCCAGCGGCTTGATCGGCATGGAAAGCAGGTTCTCCATCGTGCCGCGCTCGACTTCGCGGGTGACGGAAAGGGCGGTGAAGATCAAAAGCGTCATGGTCAGGATCGTGCCGAGCAGGCCGGGGACGATGTTCAAGGTTGAGGAACCGGCGGGATTGTAGCGGCGGTGCTGGACGATCTGGAAGGCGGGTTTTACCGGTTCAGTGAAGGCGATCTGGCGGTCGTTTTCGAGCGCGGTCGCGATGATGCCGGAGAGCGCGCCGAGCGCGGAGCTTGCGGCGACCGGGTCGGTGGCGTCGGCGGCGACCAGCAGCGAAGGAGAATCGCCGCGGCGCAGCGACCGTTCGAAACCTTCGGGGATTTCGACGACGAACAGGGCCTCGCCGGACTGCAACAAGGCGTCCATGTCCTCGGCGCGGGTGACCACCGATTTGATCTCGAAGAAATCGGTGTTCTTCAGGGCGGCGAGGATGGAGCGGCCGACATCGCTGTTTTCGCGCATCAGGATAGCGGTCGGCAGGTTGTGCGGCGTGGTGTTGATGGCAAAACCGAACAGGAAAAGCTGCATGATCGGCAGCATGACCATGGTCGCGAGCGTGATGCGGTCGCGGGTCATCTGGATGAATTCCTTGACCGTCATCGCCCAGAAGCGGCCGAAGGAGCCGCCATCGCCATTGGTATTGCCTGGAGCCGGGGTCATTTGAAATTGTCCTCCGAGCGGCGCATCAGGTCGATGAAGGCATCTTCGAGCGTCGGTTCGCCCTTTTCCCATTTGAGGCCCGGCCGATCCCGATAGGGGCTATGGCTTGTTCCAGGGCCGCCGCATCGCGGCCGGCGACGTGCAGGCTGGTGCCGAAGGGGGCGATCATATCGATGCCGGGTTTGTTTTCGAGTTCGGACTGGAGACGGTCCGCACCTGGCCCGGAAACCGTGAAGGTGACGAGGCCGGTGCCGGCGATCACCTCGTCCACCGTGCCTTCGGCGAGCAGCTTTCCGTAGGCGATATAGGCGATCTCGTGGCAGCGCTCGGCCTCGTCCATGTAATGGGTGGAGACGAGAACCGAGAGGCCGTCGGCGGCGAGCGCATGGATCTCGTTCCAGAAGTCGCGGCGGGCCTTTGGATCGACGCCGGCGGTGGGCTCGTCGAGAAGGAGAAGCGCGGGTTCCGGCAGGATGCAGGCGCCGAGCGCGAGGCGCTGTTTCCAGCCGCCGGAAAGTTCGCCGGCCAGTTGTTTCTCGCGGCCCTTGAGGCCGAGGCGTTCGATCGCCGCGCCCGCCTTGCCGCGAGGATCGGGCAGGCCGTAGACGCGGGCGACGAATTCGAGGTTCTCGCGGATCGACAGGTCCTGGTAGAGCGAGAATTTCTGGGTCATGTAGCCGACCCGGCGGCGGATGCGGTCGCTTTCGGTCAGGATGTCGAAGCCGAGGCAGGTGCCGTCGCCGCTGTCGGGCGTCAAGAGGCCGCAGAGCATGCGGATGGTGGTCGTCTTGCCGGAGCCGTTGGGGCCGAGAAAGCCGTGGATGCGGCCCTTCTTCACCGACATGGAGACGTCATCCACCACCTTGCGGCCGCCAAAGCTCTTGGTGAGGTGATGCACGTCGATCACCGTTTCGGGGACATCGACCTTCACGGTGGCGTCGGTCATGGATGAACTCCGGGCAGGACGTCGACCGGTTGGCCGGGGCGCAGCGCTCTCGGATCGGCCGGGATCGCCTCGACGCGGTAGACGAGTTTGGCGCGCTCTTCGAGGCTGTAGATTTCCGGCGGGGTGTATTCGGCGTTTCTGGCGATGAAACTCACCTTGGCATCGGTCGGCCGGCAGGCGTCGCAGGTGACGCGGATCGGCTGGCCGAGTGAGAACCGGGCAATTTCGGTTTCCGGAACGAAGAAGCGGATACGGACATTTTCGGGCGGCAGGAGGGCGACGATCGGCCGACCGGCGGGGACGACCTCGCCCGTGCGGTAATAGAGGGTCTCGACGCTGCCGGCGGCGGGTGCGGAAACCGAGCGGCGGGCAAGGGCTGCCTCGGCCGACGCAAGCTCCGCCCTGGCGACGGCGACGGCTTCGCGCGCCTGGCGCAGCGTCTCCTCGCGGGCGGGGAGGGCTGCGAGGATGATCTGGCTGCGGACGTTGTCGAGGGCGGCGCGGTTGGCGGCTTCGGTGGCGGTCGCGGTGTCGAGATTGGCGCGGGTGGATGTGCCGCGCTCGACCAGGACGCGGGTGCGGTCGAGATCCTGTTCGGCAAGGTCCAGCCGGGCGGTGGCTTCCCGTTCGGAGGCCCGCAGCACGTCGATCTCCTCCGGACGCTTCTGGGCGGCTTGCGCAAGATCAAGTGCTGCCTGGGATTGGGCAAGGGTGGCACGGGCCGCGGTGGCGGCGGCCTCTTCGCTCAAGGAATCGAGCCTGAAGAGCGGCGTGCCGGCGTCGATCGCCTGGCCTTCGGCGACATCGAGTTTCGTCAGGCGGCCGGTGGTCTCAGTGCCGATGAACAGGGTGTCGGCCTCGACCCAGCCCTGATAGGGGCGCGGTGTACGGTCGGCGAAAATGAAAGGCAGGGCGGCGAGGGCAGCGCCCGCAAGGATCACGATGACGAGGATGCGTCTCATGGGGCGCTGGCCTCCGGCACGAACAGGGTATCGAGAAAGGTGTCGAAGAGCTTTTGCGTGTCGAGATGCTCGTGAGCCTCGAACAGCGTCGTCCAGATGATGGACAGCAGCGCGGGCGACATGACGATCTGCGGCATTTCGGCGAGCGCCGGATTGCGCAGTTCGCCGCGCTCGGCCGCCCTCTTCAAGAGAATGCGCAGGACGCCGAGACCCTTCGATATGATCTCGCGGTGATAGAATTCGGTGACGGCTGGAAACATCGGCCCTTCCGCGAGGATCAGCCGCAAAAGGTGACGACGCTCGGTCTCCAGCACCTCTCGCTTGAAGAGCGTGTAGAACATCGAGATGGCGAAACGCGGCGGGATGGCAGCGTCGGCCGCCAGCCCGTCGATCCGGCCGAGGATCGGCGAGGCGATGCCTGAAACCAGTTCGGTGAACAGTGCCTCCTTGTCCGGGAAGTGCAGATAGACGGTGCCCTTGGCGATGCCGGCGCGAGCTGCGACATCCTCCATTCGGGTCGCGGCAAAACCGCGCTCCGAGAAACAGGCGAAAGCCGCGGCCAGGATTTCCGCCCGGCGCTGCTGCGGATCGCGTTTCTCTCTCTTCTTCTCGGTCATCGGGCTTTCTCGATTATGACTGACTGGTCGGTCATAATCATTTTGTTGCAAAAATTGCAAGAGGTTTTGGGACGTGTGGAGGCTGGCGGGGAGCGATCCGTGGAGCGCCTCCCCTTGTGGGGAGGGGTTTGGGAGGGTCTTCGTTCCGCAAAACCCTCCCGCCTGCCGGCCACCCTCCCCAGAAGGGGAGGGTTAGGGATGCCGCACCCACATCACATCCCATATGCGATTGTCCTGCGGAATCAACGGGGAAGGGAATGCCGCGCACTCCTGGATTATCCCTGCTGCAGGCTCCGCGGAGACGAGTTGCTCAATTTTGTGGAGGTAGGGTGAGGAATTGCGATTGCGTCATCATATAGGGGAGCGTTCCCCTTGAAGCTGCGCAAGCCGCAAACGCATGCTAAGTTAGGGGTGACGAGGGTGTTTGTAGGAGTCGCAGTAGATGTCGCAGAATTCCGAAGGTGTAGTGCCGGCCTTCGAACTTTCCCTGGGTGGTCAGCTCCGCATGATGGGCAGAGCATTCTGGAATGCGCCGGTGCGCAATCGCGTTCTGGTGCTGATCGTGGCGCTGCTTCTGGTCATCTTCGCGACGACCTATGCGACATACCGATTGAACGAGTGGAACGGGCCGTTCTACGATGCGCTGGAACGGCGCGACATGCCGGAATTTTTAAACCAGGCTCGTCGTCTTTGGCGTCATCGCCTTTTCGCTGACCCTGCTCAACGTCGTCCAGCAATGGCTCAATCAGATCACCGCGATGCGGATGCGCGAGGGCTGGCGCGCGATCTCGCCGACGTCTGGCTGAAGCCCGGCCGGGCGCTGAAGCTCGCCGGGGCCGGCGCGATCGCCAACAATCCCGACCAGCGGCTGCACGAGGACACGCGCATCCTGGCGGAAAACACCACGGCGCTGGCGATCGGGCTCGTCAACTCCACCATTCTGCTGGCGAGCTTCATCGGCGTGCTCTGGGCGATCTCGTCGGATTTCGTCTTCCATTTCGGCGGCCGCACCATTTCGATCCCCGGTTACATGGTTTGGACGACGATCCTCTATGCGCTCCTGGGCTCGGTGCTCAGCAACGTGGTCGGCAACCTGCTGCCGCGGCTGAACGCCGAGCGTTATGCGCGCGAAGCAGACCTGCGCTCGGCCCTGGTGCGCGCCAACGAGAACCTGAAGCCGATCGCGCTGGCGCGCGGCGAGGCGAACGAGCGGGATCGGGTGCATTTCGCCATCGACGGGGTGCTGGGCATGCTGCGCAAGCTTGCCTGGGCGCTCGCCAATCTCACCTGGGTGTCGGCCGGGTTCGGCTGGCTGGCGCTGGTGGCGCCGATCATCATCGCCTCGCCGATGTATTTTTCCGGCGAGCTTTCGTTCGGCGGGCTGATGATGGCGGTCGGCGCCTTCAACCAGGTCAACCAGGCGCTGCGCTGGTATGTCGTCAATTTCAGCGTCATCGCCGACTGGCGCGCGACGTTGAACCGCGTCTCTTCCTTTCGCAACGCGCTGCTTGCCATGGATAGCCTGGCCGAGGAGGGCGAGGTGATCACCTATCGCGAAGCGCCGGCTGGCGAGGGCATCAGCCTTTGCGGCGTCACGGTCCATGGCGAGCCCAGGCAGGGCGAGGTTGGGCACGGTGTGCGCGTCGTCGAAGGCGATTGTGGCATCAAGCCGGGCGAGCGGGTGATGATCAACGGCGATCCGGGCGCCGACCGGCATCTGTTCTTCCAGGCACTGGCCGGCATCTGGCCCTGGGGCCGCGGCGAGATCGGCCTGCCGCCGGTGGACAGCATGATCCTGATGCCGCAGGACGGATACCTGCCGACGGCGACGCTGCGCGAGGTGATGACCTCTCCCGCCGGGCTGAACGGCGCCGATGACAAGGCGCTGACGCAGGCCCTCGAAAAGGTTGGGCTCGGCCGTCTCGTGGGCAGGCTGGACGAGGTGGAGCGCTGGGACCGGCTTCTCGACAAGGACGAAGAGGCATCGCTCGCCATCGCCAACGCGGTGCTGCGCAAGCCGGCCTGGCTGATCATGGACGATGTGCTGGAAGGCCTGGAGCCGGAAACCCAGGAGCGGCTGCTGAACGTGCTCAGCCGTCTCGACGGTGTGACGCTCATCTATATCGGCCGTTCGGAAGAATTCCGGGCCAAATTCTCGCCTCGCCTCTTTCACCTGTCGCCGCTGCATGCGCATACAGAGAAGAAGAAAGAAGAGGCATGACATGGGCAGGCATATGACGTCCGCCAAGACCGGACAATGCATCGTCTGCGGCCGCACCTTTCCACTCTCGAAAATGCACAAGTCCGGATATCTGCGACCGCATCTTGCCGAGATGATCGTCGAGGAGGTGAAGGGCTGCGATGAGAACAGCCTGATCTGCGACGATGACCTTGCCCGGTTCCGCCGCCGCTACGTGGAAAAGCTGCTCGACGAGGAGCGAGGCGAACTTTCCGATCTCGACAGACGCGTGCTTGACGGTTTCGAGAAGGGTGCCTCGACAGTGCAGAAGAGCGCTGCCAGCCTGCTCGAGCGCAACCCCACCTTCGGCGAGCGCGTCGCCGACAAGGTCGCCTCCTTCGGCGGCTCCTGGACCTTCATCCTGAGCTTTCTCGGCGTGCTGGTCGTGTGGATGGCGGCGAACGTCGTCGGCCTGTTCGCAGTCCCGTTCGATCCCTATCCGTTCATCCTGCTCAACCTGGTGCTCTCATGCCTTGCGGCGCTGCAGGCGCCGGTCATCATGATGAGCCAGCGGCGGCAGGAGGAGAAGGACCGGATGCGTTCCGAGAACGACTACATGATCAACCTGCGCGCCGAACTGGAAATCCGCCAGCTTCACGAAAAGATCGACCATCAGATGGCACATCAATGGGAGCGATTGGCGGAAATGCAGCAGATCCAGATCGAGCTTCTGGAACGGCATGGCGGTGGGCGAAGCCAGAACTAGGCTTACCCTGCCAGGCTCTAAAAGGATGGTGGCAACCTCCAAGGATAATCTGGCGGAATTGCCGGCTTTTTGAACGGTTGCTCCACCTATTCTTAAAGGACTGCGTGCTAAACGGTTTTCGCCGCTGGTTGAAGCATCTGCGGTTCCCAACCTTTGAGGATTCCCAGATGAAAAAAGTACTTCTCGTTGCCATGTTCGTCCTCGCCGCTCCGATGCTGGCCGAGGCGAAAACACTCAAATTTCCAAGCGATACCCCGGTCGCCAGCATCAAGATCCCCGACAGCTGGGGTCCGAAGGAAACCGACACCGGCGTCGATGCCACGTCCAAGGACGGTGCGGTCTATCTTTCGGCCGATGTCGCGGACCTCAAGTCGATGGACAAGACCGTTTCCGATGCGATCGACTTCCTGAAGGAAGCTGGCGTCACCGTCGACCCCAAGACACTGAAGGAAACTCCGGTAGAGGAGTTCAACGGCATGCAGATGACGACGCTCGATTGGGACGGCAAGGACCAGGACGGCCCGGTGAGCGTCGGTCTCGCCCTCATCCAGACGACGCCGACCAAGGGCCTTGTCGTCACCTATTGGGGTACCAAGGGCGACGAGGAAAAGCACCAGAAGGAACTGGTCGATATCCTGCTGTCGATCAAGCCGATCGTAAAGTAATACGCAGGTTGCGGCGGCGGTGTTTCCGCCGCCGCTTTCAGTTTTACCGGTTCGGCCAAAGAATGGTCAGCCGATGAAATCGTCGATGATGCGGGCGATCTCTTCCGGCATTTCGAGCTGCAGCATGTGGCCGCTCGGCACTTCCATGGAGACCCAGGACGGATCGGCGCCGATCCTGGCGTAGATGCCGGAAAAGATCTTCGATTGGTCGATATTGGCCGAGACGTACAGCCTTTTCGTGATTTGCCGATAGGCCCTGATAGCTTGATCTTCTGGATCATCGTCGCGAACGGCTGCGGCGAGCGGCTGGTCATGTAATGGCGCAGATGTTCCGGCACGCGGGTGGCGTGACGGGCAGGGGGCGGCACGGCGAAGCCGCCGTATTCGCCGGCCATCGCGAGGTTGGCCATCGCCACGTCCGGGCCGAGCAGATCGAGCGCCGACTGGCCGTCTTCCGGCAGGAAGGCGTCGAGATAGGTGAGCGTACGGATGCGGTCTGCATAACGATCGGCGACGCCGGTGATCACCATACCGCCATAGGAATGACCGACGAGGTCGAACTCTTCGAGGCCTTCGGCTTCGATGAGGCCGCAGACGTCGCCGATATGGGTGTCGAGGTTGATGGCGCCGGAAAAGAGATGGGTACGTTCCCCGAGCCCGGTGAAGCTCGGCACGAAAACCTGGTGGCCCATGCCGCGCAGGAGATCGGCGACCGGCGTCCAGCTCGCGCTCGACCCCCAGGCGCCCTGCACCAATACGATCTTGCGGCTGGTCATCTCTATCCCCTCCCTAGACACCTGAGTGATGCCGGTTGTTTTCCATCCGGCTCCAGTCAAGTCAATGCGACAGGCGAGGGGACAAGTTGGGATAAATCCATGGCGGAACGGCCGCTTGATCGTCTTCTCCGATCAGGACGGCCAGGTCAGGCCGAAGACGCGAAGCCAGTTTTCGAATGCGAATTTGCGCAAGGCAGGCTCGTCGAATCCGGCCTTGCGCATGGCGTCGAAGAGATACGGCAAGCCGCTGGCATCCTTGATCTGGCGGGGCACGACGGTGCCGTCGAAGTCCGATCCGAGCGCCACTCTATCTGCTCCCACGCGCTCGACGAGATATTCGATGTGGCGGACCACGACGTCGAGCGGTGTGTCCGCGTCGAGATGGGCGTCGGCGCGGATGTCGTAGACGGCGAGGTTGAAGCCGATGACGCCATCCGTATCGCGAATGGCGTCGAGCTGCCGGTCGGTGAGATTGCGGGTCGAGGGGCATATGGCATGGGCGCAGGCATGGGTGGCGACCAGGGGAGCGGTGCTCAAGGCCGCGACGTCCCAGAACCCGCGTTCGTTGAGATGCGAAAGGTCGATCATGATGCCGAGGGCGTTGCAGGTCCTGATGAGGTTCCTGCCGAGATCCGTCAGGCCGGGACCGGTGTCGGGAGACCTTGGATAGGCAAACGGAACGCCGTAGCCGAAGATGTTCGGGCGGCTCCAGACCGGGCCGAGGGACCGGAGACCGGCTTCGTGAAGCGTGTGGAGATAGTCGAGATCGGGGCCGATCGCTTCTGCGCCCTCCATATGCAGCACGACCGAAAAGGCGGAGGCGGCTCGGGCGGCGTTGATTTCGCCGACGCTGGTCGCGAGCCGCATACGGCCGTCCGAGCGCCGGATCAATCCGTTCATCGCTTCAAGCTGGGCGTCGATCAGCCGGCGGGCATAGTCCTCGGCGAGAGCCTCGGCATAACGGACCTCGTATCCGTCGCTGGTCTGCGTCACGTTGTTTTCCGGCTTGCGCTCGGGATGGGCATACAGGGCGAACAGGCCGCCGACGAGATGTCCCTCGATTGCGCGGGGAAGATCGAGATGGCCTTCCTCGGACCGGGCCAGGAAATCCCGGCCGGTCGGTTTGTAGTCCACCATGAACTGGACCGCATCGTTATGCCCATCGAAGACTTCGATACTGTCCATGGGAATTCGTCCTCAAGCTCCGGTTTGGCAGCGGCATGTCGCAGCCGATTCGATAGCCCGCTCATCCCACAGCCGGGTTAGAAGCTTGTGACAACAGGGGTCTCTCGGCTGGTCTACCGCCACATGCCGCGCATGCGGGCGGTGACGTCGATGCGGACCTGGTGGCGGGCCTGGCGTTCGGCGTCGGACATCGGGGCGACGACCGGCCAGGCGGCGGTTTCGAAGAATTGCAGCAGGGTGGCCGGGATGAAGCGGGTGCGGGCGGCGTAGACGTGGCGGTCGCCCTGCGACGCCTGGCCGTGAACGAAGAAACGTTGCGGCGTCATCAGGTGCAAATGGTCCTTCGCCCGCGTCATCGCCACGTAGAGCAGGCGGCGTTCCTCCTCGATCTCGGCGGTCGAGCCGACGCCGAGATCGGAGGGGATGCAGCCATCGACGCAGTTCAGGAGGAAGACCGAACGCCATTCCTGGCCCTTCGACGAATGGATGGTCGAGAGGATGAGATAGTCCTCGTCGAGCAGGGGCGTGCCGGATTCGGCGCTGGTCGCATCCGGCGGGTCGAGGGTCAGTTCGGTGAGGAAGCGTTCGCGCGACGTATAGGCGCTCGCGATCTGTTCGAGCTGCAGCAGGTCGGCCTTGCGGGTTTCGGCATCCTCGTGGATGCGGATGAGATGCGGTTCGTACCAGAGGCGGGCGAGGCCGATCTCGGAGGGCCAGCCTGCGCCCTTGTCATTTTCTCCTTTGCGGACGGCGGCGAGCATCTCGACGAAGGCGGGCCAGTCGGCACCGGAGCGCGGTGGGGCAGGGATTTCCTGCAGCGCCGCCAGCGGTTCGGGATCGGCGACGACGGCGTCGAGGATCTTGCCGGCCGTCTGCGGGCCGATGCCGGGAAGAAGCTGCATCAGGCGGAAACCGGCGACGCGGTCGCGCGGGTTCTGGGCGAAGCGCAAAGCGGCCAGCATGTCCTTGACATGGGCGCTGTCCAGAAATTTCAGGCCGCCGAACTTCACGAACGGGATGTTGCGGCGGGTGAGCTCGACTTCCAGCGGGCCGGAATGGTGCGAGGATCGGAACAGTACGGCCTGCTGCTTGAGCGTCATGCCGGTTTCCCGGTTTTCGAGGATCTTCTCGACGATGTAATTGGCCTGCTCGGTCTCGTCCTTGACGGCGACCAGGCGGGGGCGTTCCTCCGACTGGCGTTCGGTCCAGAGGTTCTTGGTGAAGCGCTCACGGGCAAGGTCGATGACGCCGTTGGCGGCGGCGAGGATCGTATTGGTCGAGCGGTAGTTGCGGTCGAGCGTGACGATATTGGCCGGCGGATCGAACGTCGCCGGGAAATCGAGGATGTTGCGGATCGTCGCGGCGCGGAAGGAATAGATCGACTGGGCGTCGTCGCCGACGACGGTGAGGCCAATGCCGCCGGGCTTCATCGCCATCAGGATCGACGATTGCAGCCGGTTGGTGTCCTGGTATTCGTCTACGAGGACATGGTCGAAACGGCCGCCGACATCCTGCGCGATCGCCGGCTCGCTCATCATCTGCGCCCAATAGAGCAGGAGGTCGTCGTAATCCAGCACGTTCTGGGCCTGCTTGGCCTCGACATAGGAGGCGAAGAGTTCGCGCAGCTGCGGTTCCCAGGTGGCGCACCAGGGGAAATGCAGTTTCAGCACCTCGTCGAGCGGCGTTTCCGAATTCACGGCGCGGGAATAGATGGCGAGGCAGGTGCCTTTGGTCGGAAACCGGTTCTCGGTCTTCGAGAAGCCGAGCTCGTGGCGCACGAGGTTCATCAGGTCGGCGGAATCTTCGCGGTCGTGGATGGTGAAGTCGTGGTCGAGGCCGATCTGGTCGGCGTAGAGGCGGAGCAGCCGGGCGCCGATCCCGTGGAATGTGCCGGCCCAGGCGAGCGCATCGGTCATGATGCCGGCATTCGCGCCCAGCACCTGCGCGCAGATGCGTTCGACGCGGCGGCCCATTTCGGAAGCGGCGCGGCGGGAAAAGGTCATCAGCAGGATGCGGCGCGGATCGGCGCCCGAGACGATCAGGTGGGCGACGCGATGGGCGAGCGTGTTGGTCTTGCCGGACCCGGCGCCGGCGATGACCAGAAGCGGGCCGGCAGCGCCGCCGTTCGGCACCT
Source organism: Neorhizobium sp. EC2-8 (assembly GCA_045291535.1). Classification (GTDB taxonomy): domain Bacteria; phylum Pseudomonadota; class Alphaproteobacteria; order Rhizobiales; family Rhizobiaceae; genus Neorhizobium. The sequence goes on from CP147996.1 coordinate 4,362,435, forward strand.
CCGCGCCATGCTCCACCGCGCGCCGCTGCGCATCATTCAGCTTTTCCAGATAAGCAACAGCCATGCCCGTTCCCGATGTGTTCGAAAGAGCCATAGCTGATTCGTGCGTCTGCGCGGACATCCGCGTCGCCGCTTAGGAACGGTCAGGCGGTCAGGCGGGGGCGTGTTCCGGAATACGGGGCGGATGTAATCGGGTCTCGCGAAAGACAATTACGACGTCCAACGGCGCTGCGACAGTTTGGCTTTGCCCCTTATCTCCTTGATTGTAAATGTAAGTCACGCTTTTGTTACATGGCTTCGGGAAATAAACTTGACCCCAAATCTCTGCTTTGGTTATGAGAGCCCTGTCAAATTCCTGACTCTTTTGCGGAGGCGATCTTGAAGACTGCATTCAGCTTGGCCGCGGGCGTTGCCCTGGCCTTTTCCGTTCTCGCCATTTCCTCACCGGCTTCGGCGCAGGTGGCCGACAGCCTCACCATCTACAATGCCCAGCATGAAGGGCTGACCAAGGAATGGGCGAAGGCCTTCACGGAAGAGACCGGCATCGTCGTCACCATCCGCCAGGGCAGCGACCTCGAAATCGCCAACCAGATCGTCCAGGAAGGCGCCAATTCGCCGGCCGACGTGTTCCTGACCGAAAATTCGCCGGCCATGGTGCTGGTCGATGGCAAGGGCCTGTTCGCGCCGATCGACAAGGCGACGCTCGACCAGGTTCTGCCGGGCTTCCATCCCGCCAACGGCAACTGGGTCGGCATCGCCGCCCGCTCGACCGTCTTTACCTATGACAAGACGAAGCTCACCGAAGACAAGCTGCCGAAGTCGATGCTCGACCTTGCCAAGCCGGAATGGAAGGGCCGCTGGACGGCATCGCCGTCGGGCGCCGACTTCCAGGCGATCGTCGGTGCGCTGCTGCAGCTCAAGGGCGAAGAAGCAACCGCCGCCTGGCTGAAGGGCATGAAGGAAAACGCCACCCCGATCCGCGGCAATTCGACGGCCATGAAGGCGGTCAATGCCGGCCAGTTCGAAGGCGCGCTGATCTATCACTACTACTATTTCGGCGACGTGGCGAAGACCGGCGAGAACACCAAGAACGTCGGCATGCATTATTTCAAGAACCAGGATCCGGGCGCTTTCGTGTCGATCTCGGGCGGCGGCATCCTTGCCTCCTCCAAGCACAAGGAACAGGCTCAGGCCTTCCTGAAGTGGGTCACCGGCAAGGGCGGCCAGAAGATTCTGCGCGACGGCACCTCCTTTGAATATGCCGTCGGCAAGGGCGAGGCTTCCAACAAGCTCCTGACCCCGATCGCGGACCTGCAGGCACCGAAGGTCGAGCCCTCGACCCTCAACAACGCCAAGGTCACCGACATGATGACCGCCGCCGGCCTGCTCTAAAAAGCGGTCGATAACAGTTGCATGGAGACATCGCAGGGCGTACCTGCGATGTCTCATGTTTTCGGACCGGCAATGACTTCCACCGCAGATACCAGGATCTCCATCGCGCCGCGACACCGCCTGCCGGCTGCGTCCTCCTGGACGCTGACGATCGCGGTCGTGGTGGCTTTCCTGGCGCTCCTGCCGCTCGGCTTCGTGTTGTGGGCGACGATGGCGACCGGCTGGGAGATGGCGTCTCAGCTGATCTTCCGCTCGCGCGTCGGCGACCTGCTGGCCAATACCGTCCTGCTCGTCATCCTGACCATACCGATCTGCGCCGTACTCGGAGTCTCGCTCGCCTGGTTGACGGAGCGCTCCGACCTGCCGGGCGCGCGGTTCTGGTCGTGGCTCTGCGTCACACCGCTCGCGGTCCCGGCCTTCGTGCATTCCTATGCCTGGATCGGGTTGTGGCCCAGCTTCAACGGACTGCCCGCCGGCGTGGCGATCTCGGTCGTCGCCTATTTTCCGTTTCTCTATCTTCCGCTTTCAGCCGCTTTCCGGCTGCTCGACCCGGCGCTGGAAGACCAGGCGGCCTCGCTTGGGCTTGCGCCGTTTGCGGTCTTCCGGCGCGTGGTGCTGCCGCAGCTGCGGCTTGCGCTTTGCGGCGGCGCACTGCTGATCGGCCTGCATCTGCTGGCCGAATACGGGCTGTTTGCGATGATCCGCTTCGACACGTTCACGACGGCGATCATCGACCAGTTCCAGTCGACCTATAACGGCGTTGCGGCCTATATGCTGGCACTGGTTCTGGTGCTCTGCTGTTTCGTACTGCTCGGCCTTGAAGCCTCGTTGCGCGGCCGCAGCCGGTATGCGCGGCTCGGATCCGGCGTTGCCCGGCGGCCGAAGATCGCCCGGCTGGGCAAGTGGAAATACGTCGCTCTCATTCTGCCCGCGCTGACGGCCGCGTTTGCGCTCGGCATTCCGGTGCTGACCCTCAGTCGCTGGCTGATTGCCGGCGGCGCCGGTGTGTGGCGGCTTGACGAGGTGGGACTGGCGCTATGGCAGACGCTGGTCATCTGCCTGGTCGGCGGCATTGCCACGACCGCGGCCGCCGTGCCGATCGCCTGGCTTTCGGTGCGCCGGCCGACCCGCGCCAGCCGCTTCCTCGAAGGTTGCTATTATCTCGCAAGCTCGATGCCGGGCGTCGTCGTAGCCTTGGCGCTGGTGACGATCACCGTGAGGGTCATGCTGCCGCTCTACCAGAGCATAGCCACCATCGTGCTGGCCTATGTGGTGATGTTCCTGCCGCGCGCTCTGGTGAGCCTGCGCGCCAGCATAGCGCAGGTGCCGGTCGAGATCGAGCAGGCGGCCGCAAGCCTCGGGCGTTCGCCGGGCAATGCGCTCTTGGCGACGACCATCCGGCTGGCGGCACCGGGTGCGGCCGCGGGCGTCGCGCTCTCCTCGCTCGGCATCATGAACGAACTGACCGCCACCCAGATGCTGGCGCCGAACGGCACCCGTACGCTCGCCATGGCCTTCTGGGCGCTGACCGGCGAGATCGACTATGCGGGTGCTGCGCCTTATGCGGTGCTGATGGTCGCCTTTTCGCTGCCGCTCACCTTTCTTCTCCACCATCAATCGAAAAAGATCGCCGGGCGATGACGTTGCTTACCCTGACCTCCCTGCGCAAACAGTATGGCTCCGTCGCAGCCCTGGACGGCATCGACCTGTCGGTGACAGCTGGCAGCCGTACGGCGATCGTCGGGCCTTCCGGCTGCGGCAAGACCACGCTTCTGCGCCTGGTCGCCGGCTTCGATGTTCCGGATGGCGGCCGCATCGTGTTCGACGGCCAGACCCTCGCCGAGGGTTCTTCCCAGGTGCCGGCCCACAAGCGCGGCATCGGCATCGTGGCGCAGGACGGCTGCCTGTTTCCGCATCTGACGATCCGGCAGAATATCGGTTTCGGGCTTGAGGCGGAGGCCTCCGTGAAGAATGCGCGCATCGCCGAACTGATGGACATGGTGGGGCTCGACCCGGCTATGCTCGCCCGCAAGCCGGACCAGGCTCTCAGGCGGCCAGCAGCAGCGCGTAGCACTTGCCAGGGCGCTGGCGCGCAAGCCGAGGCTGATGCTGCTCGACGAGCCCTTCTCGGCGCTGGATACGGGTCTCAGGGCCGCGACCCGCAAGGCGGTGACCGACGTGCTGACGGCGGCCGGCATCACCACGCTCTTGGTGACCCACGACCAGGGCGAGGCACTCGCCTTCGCCGACCAGGTGGCGGTGATGCGGGCGGGAAAATTTGCGCAGGTGGGTAGCCCGCGCGAGGTCTATTCGAAGCCGGTAGACGCGGCGACGGCATCCTTCCTCGGCGAGGCGATCGTGCTGCCGGCCAGTGTCGCCGACGGGCGGGCCGAGAGCCCGCTGGGCGTGCTGCGGGTCGATGACAGCGCCTATCGCGGCAGGGCGGAGATCATGCTGCGGCCGGAACAGATCACCGTCACCCAGGCCGGGGCTCGGGAGAGCGGCGAGGCGGCTTCCGGGACGATCGCCGAGATCAATTTCTGCGGCCCGACCTCGGATGTCCGCATCATGCTCGGCGACGATCCACGAGGCTTCTCCTTCCGGCTCGACATACCGAGCCGCGAGACGCTCTCGACTGGCGATCGGGTGACGATCGGCGTGGCGGGAGCCGCTCACCTCTTCCGGTAGTTTGGAACCCGGGAACATTTCTTCGCGTTATTGCACCATCAACGTGAAGGAAAAATCCATGCTGAAATGGGCTCTCATCTTCCTGGTCATCTCGCTGATTTCCGGCTTCCTCGGCTTTTCCGGCGTTTCCGCCGCGACGGCTTCGATCGCGAAAATCCTGTTCTTCATCTTCCTCGTCGTCTTCCTGGTTTTCGTGGTGCTCGCGTTCGCGGCCGGCAATGCGATTTTCTGATTCCAGGACGTGAGGCGCGGTGAACTGGCCGAATCAGTTCCTCGAAACAAAAAAGCCCCGCCGAAGGTCGGGCGGGGCAAATTGGGGAAAATCCGCATCAATGACGCGGTGGGTCGCATTTGGCATATTCCATGTCGTGCTGCGAGGCGGGTTCCGGCCGATTCGGTACGCTCCCGTCGAAAAAGACGCCGATCCTTCAAACAGCCGGAACCGTTGTGCCGAAACGGACGGTCAGGCGCGCGACGGATACTTCTGGGCGAAGACCAGCAGTTTCCAGGCCACGGGGCCGAGGAGCGAATGCTCGTGATGAATATGGGGGATGGCGGCGTCCTTGTGGACGACGATCTCGTCGCCGCAGGTGCGACAGCGGTAGATGCCGGCATTCGGCACCTTCTGTCCCGGCATCCACTCCTTCTCGAAAGCGGGTGCGGCGGCCTGGACGAGATGCTCGGAATTCTTGAATTGCGCCATCTTCACCTCCTTTGATGCTGTAACATCATAACAGGCGCAGATGACCAAATTGCCAGCGAGGCTGGTGAAGAATTTTGGACGCGGATGTGCCGTTTCGGGACGGGCAGATTAATGCGGGAGCTTAAAACGAAGAAATCCGCCGAAGCGGATTTCTTAACGTTTTGAACTGGATGGTGGGCGTGACAGGGATTGAACCTGTGACCCCTACGATGTCAACGTAGTGCTCTCCCGCTGAGCTACACGCCCATCCGTGGCGGCGCATAGACCATAGACTGGTCGGGCCGTCAACAGGTTTTTGCCATGAAATGCGAAGGTTTTTGAAGGCCTTGCAGATCAGGGCTTTTGGGCCATCAGGCAGCCAGCAGCTTGTTCACTTCATCCACCAGATCGCGCAGGTGGAACGGCTTCGACAGGACCTTGGCATCCTTCGGAGCCTTCGAATCGGAGTTCAGCGCCACGGCCGCAAAACCGGTGATGAACATCACCTTGAGGTCCGGGTCGAGTTCGGTCGCCCGGCGGGCGAGCTCGATCCCGTCCATTTCCGGCATGACGATGTCGGTCAGGAGCAGCGAGAAGGGCTCTTCGCGCAGGCGGTCGTACGCGCTCGCGCCGTTGTCGAAAGACGCGACCTTGTAGCCCGCCTTTTCAAGCGCCTTTACCAGGAAACGACGCATGTCGTTATCGTCTTCGGCGAGAAGGATTTTCTGAATCATCTCCAGGACCGTTATCCAATGCAAATTTTGAGAGTTGTCGGTATCTCTTACACTGCCAACGCGCGGTAAACATCCGTTTAATGGGGGTGCAAGAGGATTTGGTAGGGTATAGATAGTATGGACTTCGCGTCGGGCAACTGGCAACATGAGTTCCTGAACAAGTTCGTGACATGGTAAAGGCAGGATGGATTGCAACGCAGGTGATTTTGAACATTTCGAAGTGAGGGAGCCCGCAACGCAGACTATCCCCTTCGTTTTCAATTCGCCTCACAGCGGCAGCTTCTACCCGCCTGAATTTCTCGCCGAGAGCGGCCTCGATCGCTCTCCATCCGCCGCTCCGCAGACCACTATGTCGATGAGCTTTTCGCCGATGCGCCGGAACTCGGCGCGCCTCTGCTGCTTGCCCATTTCCCGCGCGCCTATCTCGACGTCAACCGCGAGCCCTACGAGCTCGATCCGCGCATGTTCGACGGCCCCTTGCCGCCTTTCGTCAATATCGGCTCGATGCGGGTCGCCGGCGGGCTCGGAACGATCCCGCGGATCGTGGCCGAAAACATGGAAATCTATCGCCGCCGGCTGCCGGTCAACGAGGCGCTGTCGCGGATCGAAACAATCTACAAGCCTTACCACGCCTGCCTTCGCAAGCTGATTGCCCGCACCCATGCGCGCTTCGGGCTTGCCATCCTGATCGACTGCCATTCGATGCCGGGCAATATCCGGCTTTCCGGTTCGGACGTGCGGCCCGATTTCATTATCGGCGACCGTTACGGCACCAGCGCTTCCGCGGAGCTTTCGCGGGCCGCGATGCAGTTCCTCGAGGGCATGGGGTTTTCGGCGGTTCGCAACAAACCCTATGCCGGCGGCTTCATCACCGAACATTACGGACGACCGGTGCGCGGCCTGCATGCGCTGCAGATCGAGATCAACCGGGCGCTCTACGTGGACGAGGTGACGCTTGCCAGGCGGCCGGAATTTCCGGTGGTCGCGGCAGCACTTTCGACCTTCATGCGGCAGATGGCGGATTTCGTCGTCGATTTTTCCGGCGGCGACAGCGCGCTCGCGGCCGAATAGCTTCCAAAGTTTTCCACAGGTTTGGTCGGCTGTCGCGGGCATTGGTCCCGCTGGCGGAATCGCGGGCAAAAAAACCGCGCTTGTGGGCGCGGCTAAGTCTAGGGAGGAAACACCCAAGGAGGGTATTTACAGTCAAAGACTGTGCATTGAAGCTACGAGTGCGCTGCACAAATGTCAAGCAACTTTTTCACATGCTTAAATATGCGCCATTTGTAGGCAAGTTGCCGAGATTTGCAGCAGTGAAAGATCATTTTTTGATTTTCTGCGCATTCGGCTCGAAACCGGTTCCAAGGGCGCGGCGTGTGTTTTAGAAGAAGTCTTCATTCCAACAGCGGATTTTCCCATGCTTCCCGATCGCGATTTCTTCCATGCGCTTGCCGATGCCGCCAAGGCCGAAACCCTGCCGCGCTTCCGGACCGGACTTTCGGTGGTCAACAAGGAGCAGGGCGGGTTTGACCCGGTGACCGAGGGCGACCGCGCCGCTGAAACCGCGATCCGGGCGCTGATCACTGAGAAGTTTCCCGAGCACGGCGTTCTCGGCGAGGAGCATGGAAATGTCGGTCTCGACCGTGAACATGTCTGGGTGATCGATCCGATCGACGGCACACGCGCCTTCATTTCCGGCCTGCCGGTCTGGGGCACGCTGATCGGCTTTCAGTCGAACGGCCGTGCGTCGATGGGACTGATGGACCAGCCGTTCATCGGCGAGCGGTATTTCGCAGACGGCACGCGGGCCTGGTATTCCGGCCCGGATGGCGAGCGGCAGATTTCTGTGCGCGACTGCGGCAGCCTTGCCGACGCCACCCTGTTCACCACCTCGCCGCATATCTTCGGCAGCGACGATCTGGTGAAATACCGTTCGGTAGAAGAGAAGGTGCGGCTGTTCCGCTATGGCTGCGATTGTTATGCCTATGTGCTGCTCGCGTCCGGCCATGTGGATATCGTCGTCGAGAACAACCTTAAGCCTTATGACGTCGGCGCGCTGATCCCGATCATCGAGCAGGCGGGCGGCATCATCACCACCTGGGACGGCGGGCGCCCGGAAAACGGCGGCAACATTCTGGCGGCCGGCAGCAAGGCCGTGCATGCGGAAGCGATGAAGCTGCTTTCCGGCAAATAGGCCGGCGACTACGCGGCGGTCTCGGAAAGCCCGAAGCCGCCGTCCTGGCCGGGCATGAAGGCCTCGATGGCCGCCATCCCCTGGGCGCGGTAGATATCCCTGTCGTGAAATAGCTCGTGGCGCGCGCCGTTGATGGTGACGAGCCTGGCCGGCGCGGAAATTGCGTGACAGTTCTTCCTGTGCCGCATAGGGGACGATGGCGTCGAGGACCGGAGCGAGGATCAGGGTCGGGATGGTGATTTTGTCAGATGCGACTGGGAGGACACGCGGCGCGCGGCCTTGAACGTCTCGTGCAGCCAGCGGGCCGTCGGCGGCCCGATCGTCAGCTCGGGATGGGCGGCGCCGATCTCCATGTTGCGGGCAAAGCGCTTCGGATCCGATGTCAGCGGATTTCCCTCGAACGCGCGGTTGCTGCGGTTGGCGCCCATCGAGAGGCGGCCGAAACCGGTCCAGCTTGCCACGCCCGCGAGCGAGCGGATCAGCCCTTCCGGCACGCCCTGGCCGGATAGTGCGATATAGGGCGCGGCGAGCGCCATGCGGTTGATGCGGTTGGAAAGCCGCGGCGCGGCCGACAGCGCGATCAGGGCGCCGGTCGAGTGGGCGACCAGGAAGAAGGGCAGGCGGGCATCCGGCAACACGATATGTTCGAGGAAGATCTCGAGATCCCGTTCGTAGTCGGAAAAGCGGCGTACATGACCCTTGCGCGGATTTTTCGTCAGCCGCTGCGAACCACCCTGGCCACGCAGGTCGAAGGTCGCGACCCATAGACCCATCGCGTTCAGGTCTCGGATCGTCTCGAAATATTTTTCGATGGATTCGTTGCGGCCCTGCATGAGCACGATGGTGCCGATCGCCGGCGATATCTCGGAGCGAAACAGGCCGTAGCGCAATCTGGTGCCGCGATGACCGGTGAAATAACCGGCCGTGTAATTGGCCGGCGCCGGATTGCTCGGGGACGGGTTGAGAATGTCGTCGATGGAATTTGCCGCTTCGCTCATGTCGGCCAGCGTCAGGCAGAGGCGGCGGGACGTCAAGGGAAAAGCGCAGTCGGCGGCATTCAAGGGTACGCCGGGGCGATTTCGCAGATATCGGAGACTTGCACCCCGCCGGTCAAACATGTGTATTCAACCGCATTTACAGGTTTCGGGATGTCCGTCGGTCCGCAGCAGCACGGGAGGTGCGTGAGGCGGCGGGATCGGCGTCAGTCGATGGATGATGAGGAGACAAGCCATGTATTACGCAATCCTTGCCTATCACCAGGAGGGAGTGGTCGATCCTGGACGGAGGAAGAGGACGAGGCCCTGATGGTCGATCTGCTGCAGGTCAACGACCGCCTGGTTGCGCAAAAGTCTTTAGGCCCGGCCGCACGGCTCGGCCCGACCGAGCGTGCCGTGACCCTGCGGGGCAAGGGCGAGGGCATGGTCATCGACGGTCCGTTTGCCGAAACCAAGGAACAGCTGCTCGGTTTCTACGTGGTGGATTTTCCGACGATCGATGGAGCTGTCACGGCAGCGGGGAGCTCCGCCGCGCCAATCCGACGGCCGTCTATGAGATCAGGCCGATCCTGCTTTACCTGCCGGGTGCTTCGCTGGAGACGAGGGACGACGACTGAAGGTTCTCTTTCGGTACGGGATTAAAAGAAGCCGGAATCGCGGGTCTAGGGATACCCTAAGCGATTCCGGCAATTGATGACCGAAGCGAAGGGACGAATGGAGCTTCGGTCGAGAGAGACAGTCTGCCTTCCACCGTCTCTTCTATCAAAGCGATCCTGAACCGGCTCGAAACGAGCTGTTCATCTCAGGTTCACGCGTAAAAACCGTGCCGCGAACCGGGGCCTTGAAGCCGCGAAAACCAATCCCCATCTGAACTCTGCGGGCGCCACAAAGGGTCCGCTGAACGCGACCGACATCGCCATTACGGGATGCGGGAGCGCAACTTAACCGCAACGTCGCTTCCCAAGGAGGACTCCATGCGTCACGTCGATTTTTCACCCCTTTACCGTTCCACGGTCGGTTTCGACCGCCTGTTCAGCCTGCTCGACAATCGTGGTCCGACGGACCAGACCCCGAGCTATCCGCCCTACAATATCGAGCGGACCGGCGATAACACCTATCGCATCACCATGGCCGTTGCCGGTTTCGACGAAAAGGAACTGAGCCTCGAAGCCCATGCGAACGTGCTGACCGTGAAGGGTGAAAAGAGCGAAGACGAAACCGCTGCCGACCAGAGCGAATACCTCTATCGCGGCATCGCCAAGCGCGCCTTCGAGCGCCGCTTCCAGCTCGCCGATCATGTCGAAGTGCAGTCCGCTTCGCTGAAGAACGGCCTGCTCCATATCGACCTCCTCCGGAACATTCCGGAAGCCATGAAGCCCCGTCGTATCGCGATTGCCGCTGACGCAGTCGCTCCGAAAACGATCGAGGCTCAGGTCACCCCGCAGCAGGTCAACTAACCCGCTGTCGGGTTACCGGCGATATAGTCGAGCAAGCCCAATGCGGCCCTTCCTCTTGGGGGAAGGGCCGTTTTTCGTTTGTGGGGTTCAATTTGCCGCTATTTTCTTGGGACGTCCGCCTTTACGGCCATTTTCCCGGGCTGCCGCTATTTTTGTTGCCGAGCGGGCCTTGCCTCCGGCTGCGCCCAGTTGGGCGGCCATCCAGCGCTTCGATCCGAATATGCCCTGCAACAGACCCGGCACATAGACGTCGATGTCCAGTTTCGGCCAATGAAGACCAAGGCCCGTGGGACTGATCTCAATTTCAGAAAGCTCTTCGTCAGAAGCTTCCGAAAACCCTTCAATCTTTCTTGCCGGGATTGCTACTTGGACATCGGTGTTGAGGCCTATGACGATGCGCGACGAGCGCCGGTCATAACGGACGGAGACCGCATAACCCGCTTCCCGCTGCGCTTGCATGCGTTCCTCGGCGGTTCTCAGTTCCTGTTCAGAAATCGCCATGGTGTCTGCTCCATTCCGTGCATAAGACGGCCAGTTCTTCCGTCAGGGTATCCTCGATGCGGCGGATCTCCGCGAGCTTGAAGCCGTAGCTCTCGCGCAGCTCAAGCGGTCCGCCGGGACAATTCAGCAGGAAGACGGCTTCTCCACCGCCGCCCTTTACGTGGACATGCGCGGGACGGTGATCGTTCGGATAGATCACGACGCGCAGGCCGGCAAAGCGTAAAAGGGTCGGCATGGCCAAATATAATAAAACCCAAGCGCTTTGGAAAGTGCCTGGGTTCCTATATATCTTCTTCAGGAAATGAGTAAGGCCTGACTCTCAAGCCGCAGCCGGGGCCGCGACGGCATCCTTCTTCACCTTCAGGCGGTTTGCATATTTCTGGGCGATGACGGCGCAGGCCATGAGCTGGATCTGGTGGAAGAGCATCAGCGGCAGGACGATGGCGCCGATCGAGGAGGACTGGCCGGCGAAGATGGCGTTGGCCATCGGCACGCCGCTGGCGAGCGACTTCTTGGAGCCGGCGAAAGTAATGGTGATCTCGTCTTCCTTGTTGAAGCCGAGCGCCCGGCTGCCGAACATGGTGATGCACAGCACCACTGCCAGAAGCGCCATGTCGACCAGGATGACGACGCCGATATCGAGCGCCGAAAAGGTGTGCCACAGGCCTTCCATTACCGCTTCAGAGAAGGCGAGATAGACGACCATGAGGATCGAGCCGCGATCGACGGGGGCGAGGATCTTCTTTTTCGAGCGGATCCAGTCGCCGATCCAGGGCTGCAGGATCTGGCCGACGACGAAGGGGGCCAGGAGCTGGAGCAGGATGCTTTGGAGCGCATCCCAGGAGAAGCCGGCGTCGCCGGTGGTCGATAGCAGGACGCCGGCGAGAAGCGGCGTCAGGAACATACCGAAGATGTTGGAGCCGGACGCGGCGCAGATTGCCGCCGGCACGTTGCCGCCCGCCATCGAGGTGAAAGCGATCGAGGACTGCACGGTCGAGGGCAGCACGCAGAGGAAGAGGATGCCCGCATAAAGCGGGGGCGAGGATATCCGACGGAATGAAGCCGATCATCAGCCCGAGGATCGGGAAGATCGCAAATGTCGTCAGCAGGATCGTCAAGTGCAGGCGCCAGTGCAGGATCCCCGCCACCACGACGTCGCGCGACAGGCGCGCGCCGTGCAGGAAGAACAGGAGGCCGATGGCGATATCGGTCGCGACGTTGAACCAGTCGGCATAGACGCCATGGATCGGCAGGACCGAGGCGAGGATGACGGTGCAGATCAGAAGGACCGTGAAGCGGTCCGGCAGAAAACGGCTCATGGGCGGATTCCTCGGATTTGAGGATTTACCCATCATTTATCATGAAGCAGAATGCAAACACTAACAGTTATCACAATATCGGATAGCCATGCTGAACCTTCATCACCTGAACAGTTTCGTCATGCTGCAACAGACCGGCAGTTTCACGGAAACCGCGGCGCGTCTGCGCATCGGCCAGTCCACCGTCACCCAGCATATCCAGCGGCTGGAAAAGTCGCTTGGGCGGCAGCTGGTGTTTCGCGATACGCATCAGGTGAAGCTGACCGCGGAGGGCGAGGCATTGCTCGGTTATGCGCGGGGCATGCTGGACATGAACGGCAAGGTGGCCTCGTTGTTCGGCGAGAGCCGGTTGCGCGGGCGGTTGCGGCTCGGGGTATCGGAAGACGTGGTGGCGAGCCGGCTGACTTCGATCCTCGAAGATTTCATCCGGCTTTATCCGCTGGTCGACCTGGAGCTGACCGTGGCGCTCTCCGCGGTGCTTTATCAGATGCAGGATATCGGCGATCTCGACCTGGTGCTCGCCAAGCGGCATATCGGGGAGACGCACGGCCGGCTGCTCTATCGCGAGCCGCTGGTCTGGCTGGCGCGGGACCCGGATCTGGCGTTGACGCGCGGCGACGCGCTGCCGCTGATTGCCTTTCCGCCGCCGAGCATTACCAGGCGGGTGGCGCAGGAGGCGCTCGACCGGGAAAAGGTGGCGTGGCGGATTGTCTGCACCTGCGGCAGCCTGAGCGGGCTGACGGCGGCGGCGCGGGCCGGCATGGGCGTGCTCGTGCAGCCGCGCAGCATGGCGCCGGCGGGTCTCAAGGAAATCCCGGCAGAGCGGCTGCCGGTGCTGGAGGATGTCGAATTCGTGCTGGTTCCCAGGCGCGGCGCCGATGCCGCGCTCACCGAGGCGCTGTCGAGCCTGATCGTGGCGCAGATCGTGCCGCAGAATTTGGCTTGAGGGAGGCGATGCGGCAACTCCCTTCTCCCCTTGCGGGAGAGATGTCACCGGAGGTGACAGAGGGGGTGGTGCTGCGATCTCAAGTGACCAAGAGTGTGCGGCGGTACCCCCTCTGTCCTGCCGGACATCTCCCCGCAAGGGGAGATCGGACTGCCGCGCGGTCCTTGCCCTAATCCGTGGGCTTAGCGGCCAAACGAAACCTCAGCCCGCCTTGCAGATCGACAGGAACTGGTCGATGTCCTCTTCGGTGGTGGCAAACGAGGTGACGAGGCGGATCAGGGTTTCGTCTTCCCTGACCGGCTCCGGCATGTTGGTCGGTACCGGCCAGCCGTAGAATTTGGCGCCCTTGGCTTCGGCTGCCTCGGCCGATGCCTTGTTCAGCACGGCGAAAACCTCGTTGGAGGTCGTGTCCCAGGCAAGTCTCGTGCTGTTCAGCGAGCCGATGCCGGCGCGCAGTCGGTCGGCCATGCTGTTGGCGTGGCTTGCCATGTTGAGCCACAGGCCGTCCTGCAAGTACGCATCGAACTGGGCCGAGATGAAGCGGGTCTTGGAAAAGAGGGCGGCGCGCTTGCGGATGAAGGCGAAGTCCCTGGCGAGTTCAGGATTGAAGAAAACGATCGCTTCCGCACACCAGCAGCCGTTCTTGGTGCCACCGAAGGAGAGGATGTCGATGCCGCGCTTCCAGGTCATTTCAGCGGGCGAGACATCGAGCGAGACCAGCGCATTGGCGAAACGGGCGCCGTCCATATGCACCGGCAAGCCGTTCGCCTTGGCGATCCTGGTGATCGCGTCGATCTCGTCGAGCGTATAGATGGTGCCGGTCTCGGTCGCCTGGGTGAGGGTGACGGCGGCGGCGCGGCCGTGATGCAGCGAATCCTGTGGGAAGCCGGCGATGCGGGCGCTGAGCTTCGCCGGGTCCATCTTGCCGTCTTCGCCTTCGACCGGAACCATGCGCATGCCGGAAAAGAAGTCCGGCGCGCCGCATTCGTCCTCGATCACATGCGCTTCCGAATGGGAAAAGGTGACGCCGCCGACCCGTGCGATGCTGGCGAGCGACAGCGAATTGGCGGCCGTGCCAGTGGAGACGAAATAAACGGAGACGTCCCGTTCGAAAATCTCGTTGAACCGGGCCTCGACCGCCTTGTCGAGGTCGCTGTTGCCATAGGCGGCGGCAAACCGGATCGACTCCTGGAGAGGCGTTCATTGATGGACGGATGGGCGCCGGCCCAGTTGTCGGAAGCGAAAAACATTTTGAAAAATCACCCTGGAAGCTTTGTCTTGGAAGGCGTGCGGAGATTAATCTTTTTGAACCGGTAATCAATCGGCGAGGTCGGCCGAAAGGCCAAAACGGTTAGGTCAGCAAGTGGAACGCTTTAAAACCTGCCAGAACGTAATTAAATTTCGACATCTACGGCATTCGGCGTAATCTTCTGTCGCCAAATGCGGCAGATTTTTAGCAGCCGCTCTTGTCGCCGGTTAACTTCTATGGCATAAATTTTGGAAATTAGGACAGAAGTACTGTCCTAATTCCGGGAAATGGAGCGATAATTGACGCGTCTTTTCCGCTGACGCTCACGCCGATCCGGGTTATGTTGCGCTGCAAAGCTGCAACTGACGCTGGAGCGGCGCCATCGCATGAAGCACGGGATGGAGCTTGGCTGTCATCCCCAAGAGATATTTGAGAGCCACTTTGCCCGCTGCCGAAGGCGGCCAACAGGAGGAATGACGATGACGAAGACCATCTCCGAGATGTCAGGCGCTGAAGCCCCGATGTCCGCCGAGACGAAAACTCGCATTCCGTTTGTCGCGAACGGCATTCCGGCCGCGCAGGGTCTCTATAACCCGCGCAACGAGCACGATGCCTGCGGCGTCGGCTTCATCGCCCATATGAAGGGCAAGAAGTCGCACCAGATCGTCAAGGACGGCCTGTTCATCCTCGAAAACCTGACGCATCGCGGTGCCGTCGGCGCCGACCCGCTGATGGGCGATGGCGCCGGCATCCTGGTGCAGATCCCCGACCGTTTCTTCCGCGAGGAGATGGCGGCCCAGGGCGTCACCCTGCCGAAGGCCGGCGAATATGCAGTCGGTCACATCTTCATGCCGCGCAAGGCCGACGAGATCGAACACTACAAGAAGGTGATCGAGGACGTCATTGCGGAAGAGGGGCAGCAGTTCCTCGGCTTCCGCGACGTGCCGGTCGATAACTCTTCGCTCTCCAAGGCGCCGGATATTGCCGCCACCGAGCCGCATCACGTCCAGGTCTTCATCGGCGCCGGCAAGGACGCTGCGACCAACCACGATTTCGAGCGCAAGCTGTTCCTGATCCGCAAGGTGATCTCCAACCGCATCTACGACGCCTTCGGCGGCGTGGACATGGGCTTCTATCCCGTCTCGCTGTCGTCCTCGACCATCGTCTACAAGGGCATGTTCCTGGCCTATCAGGTCGGCGCCTATTACAAGGATCTCGCCGATCCGCGGTTCGAGACGGCGGTGGCGCTGGTTCACCAGCGTTTCTCGACCAACACTTTCCCGTCCTGGAAGCTCGCGCATCCCTACCGCATGGTCGCCCATAACGGTGAGATCAACACGCTGCGCGGCAACGTCAACTGGATGGCGGCGCGCCAGGCATCGGTCTCCTCGCCGCTGTTCGGCGAGGATATTTCCAAGCTCTGGCCGATCTCCTACGAAGGCCAGTCGGATACAGCCTGTTTTGATAACGCGCTCGAGTTCCTCGTGCGCGGCGGGTATTCCATGGCGCATGCCGTGATGATGCTGATCCCGGAAGCCTGGGCCGGCAACCAGTCGATGTCGCCGGAGCGCAAGGCATTCTACGAATATCATGCGGCCCTGATGGAGCCGTGGGACGGTCCGGCGGCGGTCGCCTTCACCGACGGCAAGCAGATCGGCGCGACGCTCGACCGCAACGGCCTGCGTCCGGCCCGCTACATGGTCACCGATGACGACCGCATCATCATGGCGTCGGAATCCGGCGTTCTGCCGGTGCCGGAAGAAAGCATCGTCAAGAAGTGGCGCCTGCAGCCTGGCAAGATGCTGCTGATCGACATGGAAAAGGGCCAGATCGTTTCAGACGACGAGCTGAAGTCCGAGTTGGCGACCAAGCATCCCTACGGCAAGTGGCTTGACCGCACGCAGCTCATCCTCGAAGAGCTGAAGCCGGTGGAGCCGCGGGCGCTGCGCCGCGACGTGTCGCTTCTCGACCGCCAGCAGGCCTTCGGCTACACCTCGGAAGACACCAAGATCCTGATGTCGCCGATGGCGACGACGGGCCAGGAAGCCGTCGGCTCGATGGGCACCGATACGCCGATCTCGGCGATGTCGGAAAAGTCGAAGCTGCTCTACACCTATTTCAAGCAGAACTTCGCGCAGGTTACGAACCCGCCGATCGATCCGATCCGCGAGGAACTGGTCATGAGCCTGGTATCGTTCATCGGCCCGCGTCCGAACATTCTCGACCACGAGGGTGCGGCGAACGCCAAGCGGCTCGAAGTGCGCCAGCCGATCCTGACCAATGGCGACCTCGAAAAGATCCGCTCGATCGGCCACACGGAAGACCGGTTCGACACCAAGACGCTCGATTTCACCTATGACATCGAGCGCGGCGCCGAAGGCATGCCGGAAATGCTCGATCGCCTGTGCGAACGGGCGGAAGCGGCGGTCAAGGGCGGCTACAACATCATCGTGCTCTCCGATCGTCAGATCGGCCCGGACCGCATCGCTATTCCGGCGCTTCTGGCGACGGCGGCCGTACACCATCACCTGATCCGCAAGGGGTTGCGCACCTCGGTCGGCCTCGTGGTCGAATCCGGAGAGCCGCGCGAGATCCATCACTTCTGCTGTCTCGCCGGTTATGGCGCAGAAGCCATCAACCCCTATCTCGCCTTCGACACCTTGACCGACATGCACATGCGCGGCGAGTTCCCGAAGGAAGTCGATGCCCAGGAAGTCGTCTACCGCTATATCAAGGCGGTCGGTAAGGGCATCCTCAAGGTCATGTCCAAGATGGGCATCTCGACCTACCAGTCCTATTGCGGCGCGCAAATCTTCGACGCGATCGGCCTCTCTTCGGGTCTGGTCGAGAAGTATTTCTTCGGCACGGCTTCGAACATCGAAGGCGTCGGCCTCGAAGAGATCGCGGAGGAAACCGTCACCCGCCATCATGCGGCCTTCGGCAAGGACCCGGTTCTGGCGACCACGCTCGATATCGGCGGCGAATATGCCTACCGCATGCGCGGCGAAAGCCATGCCTGGACCCCGGATGTCGTCGCGACCCTGCAGCACGCCGTGCGCGGCAACAGCCAGGATCGCTACCGCGAATTCGCCGAGATGGTGAACGAGACGGCGGTCCGCATGAACACCATCCGCGGCCTGTTCAAGATCAAGTCGGCAGGTGAGAGCGGCCGCACGCCGGTTTCGATCGACGACGTCGAGCCTGCGGTCGATATCGTCAAGCGGTTCTCGACCGGTGCGATGTCGTTCGGTTCGATCTCCCGCGAGGCGCATACGACGCTCGCCATTGCCATGAACCGGATCGGCGGCAAGTCGAACACCGGCGAGGGCGGCGAGGAAAGCGACCGTTACATGCCGCTGCCGGACGGTTCCCAGAACCCGGAGCGCTCGGCGATCAAGCAGGTCGCTTCCGGCCGCTTCGGCGTGACGACCGAATACCTGGTCAATGCCGACATGCTGCAGATCAAGGTGGCGCAGGGTGCCAAGCCCGGCGAAGGAGGACAGCTGCCCGGCCACAAGGTGGATGCGACGGTCGCCAAGACCCGTCACTCGACGCCGGGCGTCGGCCTCATCTCGCCGCCGCCGCACCATGACATCTATTCGATCGAAGACCTGGCGCAGCTGATCTACGACCTGAAGAACGTCAACCCGACCTCGGACATTTCCGTCAAGCTCGTCTCCGAAGTGGGCGTCGGAACGGTTGCCGCAGGTGTGGCCAAGGCGCGCGCCGACCATATCACGGTCGCGGGCTTCGACGGCGGCACCGGCGCTTCGCCGCTGACCTCGTTGAAGCATGCGGGCAGCCCTTGGGAAATCGGTCTTGCCGAAACCCAGCAGACGCTGGTGCTGAACGGGCTTCGCTCCCGCATTGCGCTGCAGGTGGACGGTGGCCTGAAGACCGGCCGTGACGTCATCATCGGTGCGCTGCTCGGTGCCGACGAGTTCGGCTTCGCGACGGCTCCGGTCATCGCCGCCGGCTGCATCATGATGCGCAAGTGCCACCTCAACACCTGTCCGGTGGGTGTGGCGACGCAGGACCCAGTCCTGCGCAAGCGCTTCAAGGGCACGCCGGAGCATGTCATCAACTACTTCTTCTTCGTCGCCGAAGAAGTGCGCGAGATCCTGGCGTCGCTCGGCTTCACCCGTTTCGACGAAATCATCGGCATGGTCGAGCTTCTGGAAAAGGACGAGATGATCGCCCACTGGAAGTCCAAGGGCCTCGATTTCTCGAAGATCTTCCACAAGGTCGAGGCTCCGAAGGAAGCGACCTACTGGACGACGCGCCAGAAGCACCCGATCGACGACATTCTCGACCGCAAGCTGATCGAGAAGTCGCAGCCGGCCCTTGAGAACAAGGAGCCGGTGGTCTTCGAAGTGCCGATCAAGAACGTCGATCGCTCCGTCGGCGCGATGCTCTCGGGTGCGCTTGCCAAGCGCTGGCGCCACAAGGGCCTCAAGGACGACACGATCCATGTGACGCTTCGCGGCACGGCCGGTCAGTCGTTCGGCGCATTCCTCGCGCATGGCATCACTTTCGATCTCGTCGGCGACGGCAACGACTATGTGGGCAAGGGTCTTTCCGGTGGCCGGATCATCGTGCGCCCGCCGGAGAACTCGAAGATCGTCGCGGAGAACTCGATCATCGTCGGCAACACCGTGCTTTACGGCGCGATCACCGGCGAATGCTATTTCCGCGGCGTTGCCGGCGAGCGCTTTGCCGTTCGTAACTCCGGCGCGATCGCCGTCGTCGAAGGCGTCGGCGACCATGGCTGCGAATACATGACCGGCGGCATTGTCGTGGTGCTCGGCGAAACGGGACGCAACTTCGCGGCCGGCATGTCCGGCGGCGTTGCCTACGTGCTGGACGAGGAAGGCACGTTTGCCAAGCGCTGCAACATGGCGATGGTCGAACTCGAACCGGTTCCGGAAGAGGACGACATGCTGGAGAAGCTGCACCATCACGGCGGCGACCTCATGCACAAGGGACGCGTCGATGTCTCCGAGGACATGACGCGCCACGACGAGGAGCGCCTCTACCAGCTGATCTCCAACCACCTGCATTACACGGGCTCGACCCGCGCCAAGGAGATCCTTGACCGCTGGAGCGAATACCGACCGAAGTTCCGCAAGGTCATGCCGGTCGAATACCGCCGCGCACTGGTGGAGATGGAACGGATGCGGATGGGGGTCGCTGCGGAATAAGTTTCGCGCGGTTTGTTAGGTTTTAACCGGCTGCCAGAGCGGCAGGACGGATTGAGGGTTTAGACATGGGCAAGGTAACAGGTTTCCTGGAAATCGACCGGAGCGTGGCGAAGTATCAGCCGGCTTCCGACCGTATCCGCCATTTCCGCGAATTCACCATTCCGATGTCGGATGCGGAAGTGACCAAGCAGGCGGCGCGCTGCATGGACTGTGGCATTCCCTATTGCCACGGCCCGACCGGTTGTCCGGTTCACAACCAGATCCCGGACTGGAACGACCTCGTCTACAACAACAAGTGGGAGGAAGCGATCCGCAACCTCCATTCCACCAACAACTTCCCGGAATTCACCGGCCGCGTCTGCCCCGCTCCCTGCGAGGAGGCCTGCACGCTGAACCTCGAGGATGCGCCGGTCGCGATCAAGACCGTCGAGCAGGCGATTGCCGACAAGGCCTATGAGCTCGGCTTCATCGCGCCGCAGCCGGCAACGGTCCATACCGGCAAGAAGGTGGCGATCATCGGCTCCGGTCCCGCCGGCATGGCCGCCGCCCAGCAGCTTGGCCGCGCCGGTCACGAAGTTCATGTCTATGAGCGCGATCCAAGGCAGGCGGCCTGCTGCGCTACGGCATCCCGGACTTCAAGATGGAGAAGAACTTCATCGACCGCCGCGTCGAGCAGATCACCGGCGAAGGCGTGACCTTCCATTACGGCGCCAATATCGGCATCGACATTCCCGTCGAGAAGCTGATCGCCGAGCACGATGCGGTGCTCTATTGCGGCGGTTCGGAAACCCCGCGTCCGGCCGGCATTCCCGGCGTCGAGCTGCATGGCGTCTATGACGCGATGCCTTACCTCGTGCAGCAGAACCGCCGCCTCGGCCGCGAGAATATCGAAAGCGTGGCCTGGGCGGCCGATCCGATCCTCGCCGGCGCCAAGCATGTCGTCGTGGTCGGCGGCGGCGATACGGCGTCGGACTGCGTCGGCACGGCCTTCCGCCAGGGCGCCGTCAAGGTGACTCAGCTCGACATCCGCCCGCAGCCGCCCGAGAAGGAAGACAAGCTTGCCGTCTGGCCGTTCTGGGCCACCAAGATGCGCACCTCGTCTTCGCAGGCGGAAGGTGCGGTGCGCGAATTCCAGGTGGCGACGCTCGAATTCGTCGGCGAAGACGGTCAGCTCACCGGCGTGCGCTGCTGCGAAGTCGATGAGCGCCGCAAGCCGATCGCCGGCACGGATTTCATCATCAAGGCGGACCTTGCCTTTATTGCCATCGGTTTCTCCGGCCCGCTGACGGACGGCGTTCTCAACGAACTCGAAGGCAAGTTGACGCTGAATGTCGATCGCCGCGGCTCGACCAACGTGGTTGCCAGCGAAAAGGACTACAGGACGTCGGTCGACAAGCTCTGGACCGCCGGCGACGTGCGTCGCGGCCAGTCGCTGGTCGTCTGGGCGATCCGCGAAGGCCGGCAGGCGGCACGGGCGATCGACGAGGCCCTGATGGGAAGCTCGGTGCTGCCGCGGTAAGTTGCGACAAGCTCCTTCGATCTCCCCCTTGTGGGGGAGATGTCACCGAAGGTGACAGAGGGGGTGGCACCGCGAACTCGACTGTCGAAGAGCATGCCGCAGCACCCCCTCTGCCCTGCCGGGCATCTCCCCACAAGGGGGAGATCGGATGTGGCGCGGTTTCGCTCCCTCTCCCCGTTTGCCGGAAAAGGGCGAATGCCACACCCGATCGCTAACGTGTCGCCGCGCTCGCGGCCGGAACCCGATAATCGTCAATCCGCCCGGCGGGAGCCGGGCCGAGTTCGCCGCGCCTGACCAGTTTGTCGCGCGGAGTTTCCGCCATGACGCTTGGCAGCGGGCCGGCGCCGAGGAGGTCCTTGCCGCCGTCGAGTTCGGGATCGGAGAGGCTGATCGGGTGGGTCGGCACCTGCTGACCGGGGGCGGCGGGAAGTGTCGATAGCGCCGGCAGGTTGGAACCGTCGAGCTTGACGACATCGGGGCTCGCCATTTCGCCGAGATGGCGGCGTACCAGCTTTTCCACGTAGAAGGCGAGCTTCTGCTTGCCGGCCTTGGTGAAGGTGATGCCGTCGGAACCGCGCAGGCGCACCTGATGGCCGTTGACGTCGGAGCCGGTGACGACGAACTTGCCGTCCTCATCGACGAACCCTTCCCAGATATCGACGAATTCGCCGCCGGCCTTTTCCACCTGGTTGCGGAAGATGGCGTTGAGCGTCACGGCATCGGCAGTCGTTACCGGCGACTGGAAGGAGGGCAGGCCGACCCACAGGAGCGGCAGCTTGCGGGACGCGACGATGCCGACCAGTTCGGTCACCCGCCGCTCGTATTCCTTGAACCAGGCGTCACTGCGGAATTTTTCCTTGGTGCTGCCGATCGACATCTGCTGGCGGTCGTTGGCGCCGAGCATGACGACCACGACGGCGGGCTTCACCTCGTTGAGCATGACCGGTAGCTCGGCGGGCCAATCGAAGTGATCCTCGCGGACGAGGCCGGACGAGCCGTCGCTGCGTTCGGTGATCGAAACGCCGGGAGCGGTCGCAAATGCCGTTTCCAGCTCGCTGCCGATGCCGCCGGCCATGAAATCGCCGACCACCAGAACCTGTTTGGCATTGTCGAGCTTGGCCACGGGTTCCGGCGCTGCCGGTACCATCGGCTGCACCGGGCGTGGAGCCGCCGCCCGTCCAGGGCTGCGGTTGCGGGGACGCGGCCGCATGTCGATGATCGAGCCGTCGCGTTCGTAACGGCGCCGACTATAGGGAGCGGGCCGCTCGTAGCGGTCGTCGCGCTCATAACGGGGGCCGCCGAACAGGTAGTCGAAGAGGTTGCGGCGCGGGACAGGCTCTTGCGCAGCCGCCGGCGGCGAGGCGACCGGCAGGGCGAGCAGCATCGCGAGCAAGAGGAGGGCCAGGCGTACCCATCCCCTGTTTCGTGGGGCCTTGTTTTGCAGGGTCCCGTTCCGCCCGGCGATGTTGCCGCTGGCCTCGTTTCGCCCGGATTTATGCAAAGCCTTCATGTCTCCGCCGTCCCGCAGGCATTGCGGGAGATTGGTTCAAACGATGTGGCGCGAAGCACCGTCTTGTCAACGCAAAGCTTCGAGAAGCGACTTCGAGGGCTCGCCGTTCTGCTGCATGCCGAGCCGCTTCTGGATCGCCGAGATCGCAGCCTTCGAGCCGGAGCCGAAATTGCCGTCGACTTCGCCTTCGTAATAGCCGAGCTGCTTCATGCGGTTCTGCAGCTCGAACTTCTGCTTGATGTCGAGCGTGCCTTCCGGGCGCGGCCAGGCTTGCTGGACGCCGCCGAAACCGGCGATCTCGTCGGCGAGCAGGCCGACCGCCAGCGCGTAGCTGTCGGCGGCGTTGTATTTCTTCACGGTGAAGAAATTGCCGAGCATCAGGAAGGCCGGGCCGCCTTCGCCCGCCATCAGCTTCAGGGTTGCCCTGTCGGTGCCGCGTGGAAAACTCTTGCCGTTCGGGCGGGTGAAACCGAGCTTCGCCCATTCGCCGAGCGGCTTGGTCTGGCCCTCGTGGCGGGCGCCCTCCGCCGGCAGCACGGTTTCGTAGCCCCAGGTCTTGCCGCTCTGCCAGCCGTTCTTGGCGAGCAGGTTTGCGGAAGTGGCGAGCGCATCCGGAACCGAATGCCAGATGTCGCGCTTGCCGTTGCCGTCCGCGTCGATCGCATAGAGCAGGTAGCTCGTCGGGATGAACTGGGTATGGCCCATGGCGCCGGCCCAGGAGCCGGTGAGCTGCTTGGCGGTGATATCCCCCGACTGCAGGATCTTCAGGGCTGCGATAAGCTGGGTGCGGGCGAACTTGGCGCGCTTGGGATCGCCCCAGGCGAGCGTCGCCAGAGCCTGCGGCACGTGGTGCAGCCGGTCGGGGTTTTCGAGCGCTGCGCCATAATTGGATTCCATCGACCAGATGGCGAGCAGGATGTTCTTATCGACGCCGAAATGGCGCTCCAGCGCGGCCAGCGTCGAGCCGTGTTTGGCCGCCATCTCGCGGCCGATCTTGACCGTGTAGGGGTTTACGCGGCTGTCGAGGTAATCCCAGATCTTCGACCTGAATTCCGGCTGATAATTGGCCTTTTCCAGCACATCCTGATCGGGTTCGCTGACGCCCGCGAACGCTCTGTCATAGGTAGCGCGGGTGATCCCGCTCTTGGCCGCGGTCTCGTAGAATTTTGCGATCCATGTCTTGAAACCGGCGTCTGCCTGAGCATCTATCGGCATGGCCGCGGCGGCGAGCCCGGCGATCAGGGAGAAGGCAAACCCACGGAGCAGGTTGGTACGAAACGTCTTCATCGGCAGTCGAGTCCATTCTTCTTTTACCAAGCCTTGCGGCAAGAGTGGCATGCGGCTTAACGATGTAATAACAGAATTCGGTCAACAAATTCTTTACCATAGAAACCCGACCCGCGGCAGTCTTTGCGAAACAGTAGCAATTCGTCATTAGATGCCAAGAATCGAATACACGCACAATGATGTGCTTTCAGGAGGCATGAGTGGCACAACAACAAAAGATCCGTAAGGCAGTGTTTCCGGTAGCAGGTCTGGGCACGCGCTTCCTGCCCGCGACCAAGGCGGTGCCGAAGGAAATGCTAACCGTCGTCGACAAGCCGGTCATCCAGTATGTGGTGGATGAGGCGGCGGAAGCGGGGATCGAGCATTTCGTCTTCGTGACGGGCCGCGGCAAAGGGGTCATCGAAGATTATTTCGACATCCAGTACGAGCCTGAGCAGATGCTGCGCGAGCGCAACAAGAATGCCGAGTGACCCTGCTCGCCGGCCTTCTGCCGGTCGCCGGCACCGCCAGCTTCACCCGCCAGCAGGTGCCGCTCGGTCTCGGCCACGCGGTCTGGTGCGCGCGCGACATCGTCGGCAACGAGCCTTTCGCGGTTCTGCTACCCGACATGATCATGGCCGGCGGCAAGGGCTGCCTCAAGGGCATGGTCGATCTTTACGCCGAAAGCGGCGGCAACGTCATCGCGGTTCAGGAATGCGATCCGGACCAGGCGCATAAATACGGCATCGTCGGCATCGGCGCGCCGGTCGGCGAAGGTTTCAAGATCAACCAGATGGTCGAAAAGCCGGCCAAGGGCACGGCCCCGTCCAACCTCTACATCAACGGCCGCTACATCCTGCAGCCGGAGATCTTCAAGATCCTGGAAACCCAGGAGCGCGGCGCCGGCAACGAGATCCAGCTCACCGACGGTATGCTGGCGCTCCTGAAATCCCAGGAATTCGCGGCCTATCCATTCAAGGGCGACACGTTCGATTGCGGCGCCAAGGACGGGTTCATCCTGGCCAACCTCGCCTTCGCGCTGCAGCGCGCCGACATTCGTCCGGCGATTGAAGGGCCGATGAAGGCGTTGATTGCCTCGCTGAAGTAAATTTTTCAGGCGAGCGATTTGCCTTTCCCGACATGACGCAAACCCCTCATGGTCCTGCTATGAGGGGTTTTCTTTGTGTGGGTGCCGATTGCCATGGCTGTTTCTGCAAAACGCGATTTTCTGGAATTTCACGACCTGCCGGCGGATACGGTAACGGGGATACTCGAACGTGCCGACGCGCTTGCGGGCGCGTGGCGAGAGCGGCGGATGCCGAAAAGCCTCGAGGGCAGGCGGGTCGCGCTGATCGTCGATGATGGCGGCTGGCGCAACACGACGGCTTCCGATCTCGGCATCCAGGCGATGGGCGGCATCTGCACCCACGTGCCGGTCAGCCTCGGCGGGCGGGAGGCGATCGCCGATCTGGCGGGTTATCTCGACAATTGGTTCGACATGATCGTCATCCGCACCCGGGAGCTCGCCTCCTTCGGGAACTGGCGGCACATGCGCGAGCGCCTGTCATCAATGCCCGGACGCGATCGAACCATCCCTGCGAGACGCTTGGAGACCTCGCCTATGTCAGAGCCAAAAGGGGCGGCATCGAAGGGCTGAAGATCGTCGGCGTGGCGCCGGACGCCAATATTCTCCGCTCCTGGGTCGAGGCGTCGATCTCACTGCCGGTCGAGGTGGTGCAGGTCTATCCGGGCGAATGGCACGTGAACGATCCGGCGCTCCTCAATCCCAACTTCCGCCTGAGTGCTGACATGCGCGAGCTCGAGGACGCGGATGTCATCTTCACGGACAGCTGGCCAAGCGGGGTGCCGGAAGGCGAAGTCGCCGACTATCGCATATCGGCCGAGGTTCTCGATAAATGCCGGTCGGATGCGATCTTCATCCCCTGTCCGCCGGTCGCGCGCGGCCAGGAGGTGACTGCGGAGGCGATGGCGCATCCCGCCTGCCAGAGCACGGCCGCAAAAGCGTTTCTGCTGCATGCGCAGAACGCGCTGATGGAATGGATTACCGCCCGAACCGGCGCTTAACGCTTCAGGGTCAGCCCGACGCCGGCGCGGACGATCTTGTCATTGGTGCCTCCGCCTTCCGCCTGTTCGTATTCCACGTCGCCGGTCAGATCGAGATAACGGTTGATCGCCCAGGTGAGGCCGGCGCCGCCGATCCAGACCGTTTCGTCGCTCGGGCCGCCGCTGGGGAAATCGCGCAAGGTGGTGCTGCCGGTCAGGCGGGCGATGAGGTTGTCGCGCATCTCATGCGTCAGCGCCGCCGTCGCCCGGTATTCCACCCAACCGCTCTGGCCGGGCGTGGTCGATCCTGCACCGTGGTGCGCAGGCCGAGATCGACATTGGTGCCGCGCTGCGGCGACCAGGTGGTGCTGCCGTTGAAAGTGATCGCGCCGACCGATTTCAGGCGGTCGTCCTCGTAATCGACGACCTCGTAGCCGGTGCCGATTTCGCCGCGCAGTTTTTCGCCGAGATCGAATTCGACGCCGGTGCGCGCCGCATAGCTCTGCGACGAGCGGGCATAACCGGAATTGTCGCGCCTGAGGTCGTAGAAGGTGTGTCCGGTCGCCACTTCCACATAGGGGACGAGTGCCGGCGACAATTCGTAGCCAAGCCGCAGGCGGCCGTCGATGCCGGTTCGGTTGCGATCCTTCATGCTGACGATCGTACCGTCGGAGAGTTTCGCATCCGTGTAGCTGGCGCGGGACAGATCGAGTGCGGCAGTGCCGCGGATCTTGCCGAAATCGCGCTGGACGGAGGCACCACCGGTGAATTCATGGACGCCGGACTGGGTGGATGCGCCGCCAAGCGCATTCGGATCGTAGTCGTCCTCGCGGGAAAAGCGGTAGCCACCGGTAATATGGGCAACAGTGCTGTCGGAGAGATCGAGCCGCAGGTCGGCATTGATGTTGGCGTTCGGCTGTTCACCCGTCTTGGTGCTGCCGATATTGCGCTCCAGCGTGCCTTCGCCGGTCACAGTCAGCGAATGACGCGACCAGTCCGATGTCAGCGTACCGCGCATCGTCGTCGACAGGTAGTCGCGGCGGATCTTGGTGCCGTTCGAACGGCGGGTCTCGGTGTCGATGCTCTGGTTGATCGAAGGGCGGAGCAGAAAGCCGCCCATTCTTATGCCGGTCGGATCGCCCGGTTCGCGAGGCTGTTCCTGGGTCTCGACCGGCTCCGCGCCGCGGTCGAGCGGCTCCTCGCGGGGCTGGTTCAGGTCGTCCTCGTAGGGGGCCTCCTGGCTGGCCGCCCGGTTGCGGCCGGGCGTGGTGCCGGTCGCGACGTTCGGATCGTCCTGGCTCTGGTCGTCAGCGGCATTGGCGGCCGGTTGCGCGGCGGTGCCGGTGCTGCCCCGCAAGGCCGTATTCGAGGCTGGTGACGTGGTGTTCGCCACCGAGGGAAGGGTACCGTTCTGCGGCGGAAACGCGCTGCGGGTCTGGGCGGCTGCGGGGAAACAAGCGCCGAACAGGCAAACAGAAGGCCGAGTGCCGTCCGTCGCCTTTGGCGCGTCCCGCCTGTCGTTGTTGTGATCTTCATAAGGCCTGCCCGGGCAATCGCAAATGCTTACCCAAACGTAAAGCCATGTGGTTAACGTTTGGTTGCGACATCATGGGCAGGGGCTAACTTCGTTGCCGCGCGCCAAAGCCGATAGACTTGAGAGGCGAAAAGAGCTAAGCCTTGCCCATGATCAAGAGAGCTTTGCAACTGGTCGAGAACGACGTCGTCGATTCCGCAATGAGGACAATTTCCTTCGGGAAACAAGGGCTTAATGCGCTGGAGCTGGCGCTTCAACATGGCCTTGGCGACGCCTTCCGCAAGGCTGCGGAACTGATCGGCGGCATCGAGGGCCGGGTCGTCGTGACCGGCGTCGGCAAGAGCGGACATATCGGCCGCAAGATCGCGGCAAGCCTCGCCTCGACCGGGACGCCCGCCTTTTTCGTTCATTCGGGGAAGCCAATCACGGCGATCTCGGCATGATCGCGTCGAGCGATGTGGTGCTGGCGCTGTCCTGGGGCGGCGAGACTGCCGAGCTGCAGGGCATCGTTTCCTTCACCCGCCGCTTCTCGATCCCGCTGATCGCGATGACGTCAGGCGAGGTTTCGACGCTTGCCCGCGAAGCGGATATCGTGCTGCTGCTGCCCAAGGAACAGGAAGCCTGCCCGCATGGGCTGGCACCGACCACCTCGACCCTGATGCAGCTTGCCATGGGCGATGCGCTCGCCGTTGCACTGCTGGAAGCCCGCGGCTTCTCCGCCACCGATTTCCGCGTCTACCATCCGGGCGGCAAGCTCGGCGCGATGCTCAGCCATGTCAGCGACCTGATGCATACCGGCGACCGGCTGCCGCTGGTCAGTAAGGGCGTCACCATGCCTGAAGCGATCGACGAATTGTCGCGCAAGCGTTTCGGCTGTGTCGGCGTGGTCGATGACGACGGCTGCCTTTGCGGCGTCATCACCGATGGCGACATTTCCCGGCATCTCGACCTCGATCTGCGCCAGACGCTGGTCGATGATGTGATGACGCGCAATCCGAAGACCGTCGGCCGGGAAACGCTGGCGACAGCCGCCATGGCGCTGCTCAACAAGCACAGTATCGGCGCGCTGCTGGTCGTCGATGCGGAGCGCAGGCCGGTCGGCATCGTCCATTTCCACGATCTGCTGCGCGTCGGCGTCGCCTGACATCGAGCCGGCTGCAGGCCTTTAATTAGGCCGCTTCCACCTTGAGGTCGCGGCCGCTTGCCGCCACGACCTTCACCTGCGTGCCGGCCGGCAGGTCCGGCCCCATCACCGACCACCATGTATCGTCGAGACGAATGCGGCCGCGCCCTTCGGCGATCGGCTCGTGGAGGGTCGCCGTGCGGCCAACCAGGCTTTCGCCGCGGCGGTTGAGATTGGGCTCGTCAGTCGCCTGGTTGCGGCTGGAATAGAAACGGCGGCCAGCCAGCGCGAAGGCGCCGGAAAGCGCTGCGAAGAGCAGGAGCTGAACCTGCCAGCCCCAGAAGGCCGTCTCCCAGAGCGCCAGAGACAAAAGGCCGATGACGATGGCGGCAGCGCCGATCCAGATCAGGAAGACGCCGGGCGCGGCAAGTTCCGCCGCCAGGAGGACGACGCCCAATATCCACCAGGCTCCAGGGACCGAGATTGACCACAGCATCATGCAGCATGGCTCAGGTCTCGGAAGAGGTGGGATTGAACGGATTGAGAACCGGCGTGGTGCGCGGACCGGGCTGGGGACGCGGGCCGGCCGGCGGGCGCGGCGGCGAGGCGGGACCCGAGCCATCGCCAAACACTTCCTTGGCGATGGCGCCGATGCCGCCGAGCGAGCCGATGATTGACGACGCCTCCAGCGGCATCAGCACGATCTTCGAATTCGGCGCCTTGCCGATCGCGACCAGCGCCTCGGTGTATTTCTGGGCCACGAAATAGTTGATCGCCTGTACGTCGCCGGCGGCGATCGCCTGGGAGACGGATTGGGTGGCTCTTGCTTCGGCTTCCGCCAGGCGTTCGCGGGCCTCGGCTTCCCGGAACGCTGCTTCGCGTTTGCCTTCCGCTTCCAGCACGGCTGCCTGCTTGGCGCCCTCGGCCCGGAGAATCTGGGCGCTGCGGGAACCTTCGGCCTCGAGGATCTGGGCGCGCTTCTCGCGCTCCGCCTTCATCTGCCGGCCCATGGATTCGACGAGGTCGGCCGGCGGCTGGATATCCTTGATCTCGACGCGGGTGACCTTGATGCCCCAGGGACCGACGGCCTCATCGACGACGCGCAGCAGCCTTTCGTTGATGACTTCGCGGTTGGAGAGCAGTTCGTCGAGGTCCATCGAGCCCATGACCGAGCGGATATTGGTCATGGTGAGGTTCTGGATGGCGTTTTCGAGGTTGGAAATCTGGTAGGCGGCCTGAGCCGGATTGAGGACCTGGTAGAAAGACACCGCATCTGCCGAGACGCTGGCATTGTCCTTGGTGATGACCTCCTGGGTCGGGATATTGAGGACCTGTTCCATGACGTTCATGCGCACGCCGATGCGCTCGATGAAGGGGTCAGCAGGTTGAGGCCGGGCTCCAGCGTGCGGGTATAACGACCGAAGCGCTCCACCGTGTAACGATAACCCTGCGGCACGGTCTTGATCCCGGCAAACAGCACCAGGATGATCAGCACCACGACGCCGATCACGACGATATCGAAGCCACCCAGGCCGCCCAAGTTCATGACATTCCTCCATCTTGGCGCATTTGCGCCTGATCCTTGAGGTGATGAGTTAGCACGTTCTTTGCAGGGAAGAAATGACGGCTCGCCGCGGCCGATACCGCGCGGGTTATTCACAAGGACGCATCGGCGGTCTAGAGAGCAGGTCCGAACACCCGGTCGCAGCCTACCCGGTCAAAACAAGGATGAAAGACCATGAAAACCATCGTCGTCTGCTCCGGCGGACTGGATTCCGTTTCGCTCGCCCATAGGATCGCCGCCGGGCACGAGCTGCTCGGCCTCATTTCCTTCGACTACGGCCAACGGCATCGCAAGGAACTGGATTTCGCCGCCGCCTGCGCCGTGCGGTTCGGCGTATTCCACGAGATCATCGACATGCGCGGCATCGGCAGCCGGCTGACCGGCTCGGCCTTGACCGATAACCTGGACGTGCCGGACGGGCACTATGCCGAGGAGACGATGCGGGTGACCGTGGTGCCGAACCGCAATGCGATCATGCTGTCGGTCGCCTTCGGGGTGGCTGCGGCGCGCGGGGCCGATGCCGTGGCGATCGCGGTGCATGGCGGCGACCATTTCATCTACCCCGATTGCCGGCCCGGTTTCATCACCGCCTTCCAGGCGATGCAGGACCATGCGCTGGACGGCTATGCCTCGGTTCGGCTGCTTGCGCCTTATGTGAACGGCTCGAAGGCGGATATCGTGACGGACGGCGCCCGCCATGGAACACCGTTCGGCGAGACCTGGTCCTGCTACAAGGGCGGCGACCGCCATTGCGGTCGCTGCGGCACCTGCGTCGAGCGGCGCGAGGCCTTCCATCTCGCAGGCATCGAAGATCCGACGGAATACGAGGACCCGGATTTCTGGAAAGCGGCGACCGACGGCTTCAAGGCAGTCGAGGTGCCGTGAGGCAGGTTAGACCCAGCCCTGCAGCTCGCGGCGGACGACCTTTTCCAGCACGGTCATGCCGCCGGGGCTGTCGTTCAGGCAGGGGATATGCGCGAACTTTTCGCCTCCGTGATGCAGGAAGATCTCGCCCGCCTCGCCGGCGATCTCTTCGAGCGTTTCCAGACAGTCGGAAACGAAACCGGGATTCATCACCGCGATCCGCTTGACGCCGTCATGGGCGAGTTTTTCGACCGTCTTGTCCGTATAGGGCTGCAGCCATTCCTCCGGGCCGAAACGGGACTGGAAGGTGATCATGAAATTTTTGTCCGTGAAGCCAAGGGCTTCCTTCAGGAGCCGGGCGGTCTTCTGGCAATGGCAGTAATAGGGATCGCCGGCCTTGAAATAGGATTGCGGGATGCCGTGGAAGGAGGCGATCAGCATTTCCGGCTCCCAGTCGAGCGCCGCATATTTCGCCCTGACGGAATCCGCCAGCGCCTCGATGTAGGCCGGCTCGTCGTGATAGGGCGGCACGGTGCGCAGCGCCGGCTGCCAGCGCAGCTTCATCAGGTGTTCGAAGGCCTTGTCGTTGACGGTTGCGGTGGTGGAAGCCGCATATTGCGGATAGAGCGGGAAGAGGAGGATCTTCTCGCAGCCCTTTTCCTTCAGCGCATCGATGCGCTCGGCGATCGACGGTTTTCCATAACGCATCGCCCAATCGACGACGACGTTCGGCAGGTCCTTCAGGCGCTCCGCCATCAACTCGCCTTGGGCGCGGGTATAGGTGCGCAGGTAGCTTTCGTTCCGATCCTTGTTCCAGATCGCCTCATAGGCCTTGCCGACCTTCTGCGGTCGCTTGTTCAAGACGATGCCGTATAGGATCGGATACCAGTAGAGCCGCGACCACTCGATCACCCGCTTGTCGGAGAGAAATTCCGCCAGATAACGCCGCATCGGCCAGTAGTCCGTGCCGTCGGGCGTACCGAGATTGACGAGCAGAACGCCGACCTTGCCGAAAGTCACCTTCGGATGATCGGAGGGCATGGTGGCGGAATGGGAGCTCATGCGGACACTTTCGTTTGAACGAGAGGCGGACGGTTGAACGACAGGCGGGTGCTTCATGCGACGGATTACTTAGGAAGAAAAACCGGCCCGGGAAAGCCCGGGCCGGCTGAAGAAACGAGACAAATTGTCCTTGTCGGCGATGCCGCGGCTTATTTCGCCGGCAGTTCCAGTTCGGCGCCAACCTGGATGACGTTCGGATGGCGCAGCGAATTGAGCTTGGCGATCTCGGTCCACTTCTCGCCGTCGCCATAGGTGGCTTCGGCGATCTTCCAGAGCGAGTCACCCTTGACGACCTTATACTTGGTTGGACCGGCCGGCTTCGGTGCAGCGGGGGCCGTTGCCGGTGCTGCCGTGGCGTTCGGAGCGGGAGCGGCCGGCGCGGCGGGGTCGCCGGTGCGGCGGGCTTCGGAGCGGCAGCCATGGTGTTCGGTGCCGGTGCAGCCGGTGCGGGAGCTGCCGCCGTGGGGGCCGGAGCGGCAGGTGCGGGGGCAGCAGGAGCCGCCGCGGTCGGTGCCGGCGTTGCTGCCGGGGCGGGGGCAGCGGCGGTCGGGGCAGGAGCAGCAGGAGCCGCTGCCGGGGGCTGCCGGAGCAGGCTTGGCAGGAGGCGTGTAGCTTGCCGGGGTTAGATCGGTGATGCGGCCGTCCGTATAGGGCTTGTAGGGGTTGTGGGCGGTCAGATATTCGGCCACGGCATTTTCGAGGTTCGGGCCGTAGTCATAGGCGTTTTTGGCGCTGGTTGCGAAGATCTTGAAGCCGTCGCCGCCGCCGCGCACATAGTTGTTGGTCACGACGCCATAGGTTTTGGCAGGATCGATCGGTACAAAGTTTGCACCTTCCTTGACCTGCACGTCGCTGACACGGCCGCCGACCGGCTTTGACTTGTCGAAGGAGAATTTCAAACCGGCGACCTGCGGGAAGCGACCTGCGCCGTCATCGATCTGGCTGACGCCGTTTTCGAGGGCGGTGACGAGATCCGCGCCCTTGATCTGGAAGGTCGCAATCGTGTTCTGGAAAGGCAGGACGGTCAGCACTTCACCCATGGTGACTTCGCCGACGTCAATCGAGGCACGCACGCCGCCGCCGTTCTGGATTGAGATGGTGATTCCTGGTCCTTGACGCGGTCGAGCTGCGCATCAGCAAGCAGGTTGCCCATCGAGCATTCCTTGGCGCGGCAATTGCGGCGGTCGCCGTCGATCACCGCGTCGGAAGCGCCGACGACCTTCTTCTTCAGTTCCGCGATCGGAGCCTTCAATTCGTTGATGCGCGCAATCGTGGGCTGGTCGGGCAGGAATTTGGAATCGACGAGGATCGGCTCGCCTTCGGCCGACTTCACGACGCCGTTGTCGTCGAAGACGATCTTGATGTCGCCGAGATATTTCGAATACTGGAAGGCCTGCACGACCGGCACCTTGTAGCCGCCCGGATTGTCCGACCAGGTCGGGTAGGGACCTTCGGCGCCCTTGGCCACGTTGGATAGCAGCGTGTGGGTATGACCGCCGACCACCACATCCACGTCCGGGATCTTGGCGATTGCGGAAAGGTCGCGCGGGTAACCGACATGGGTCAGCGCGATGATCTTGTTGACCCCTTGCGCCTTCAGGCCCTGAACGGCTTCGGTGATCTTGGCGACGTCGTCAGCGATGGTGATGTTCGGGCCAGGGTTGGCGATTTCCGGCGTTTCGTTGGTGACGGCGCCGACGATGCCGATTTTCTGGTCGCCGACGGTGAGAACCAGCGATGGCTTGATGCGGTTGCCGATCTTGGCGGCAGCTCTCGGCACGACGTTGGCGGTCACGACCGGAAACTGGATCTTGTCGAGGAAGGTGGCAAGCACGTCGTCGCTGTCGTCGAATTCGTGGTTGCCGACGGTCATGGCGTCGAACTTCATGGCGTTCAGCACTTCGGCTTCGGCGGCACCCTTGTAGGTCGTGTAGAAGAGCGAGCCCTGGAAATTGTCGCCGGCGTTCAAGAGGATGACGTTCTTGTTCTGGGCTTTCAGCCCGTCGCGGGTCTGGTTGATCGCGGTCAAGAGGCGGGCAGCGCCGCCGAAGCAGACGCCCTTGCCCTCATCCTCGGCCGAGCAGGTGGAATCGGTCGCATTGATGGATTCGAGGCGCGAATGGAAGTCATTGATGTGCAGGATATTGAGCTCGAAATCGGCAAATGCCGCGCCGCTTGAAAGAGCCATGACCGATGCGGTCAAAAGCCCGAGCCCCAATGTCTTCTTCATCTGATCTCTCCTCTTTCTATTCGGCCGGCTATGCCGCCCTTTTATCTGTTCTAGTTTTTGAATGTGACAACCGTTCCGCCGGGCATGTTTTCATCAACCGATGGTGGGTTCAAGGGAAATGTGACAAATATGACAGTGTGCTATCGGGTCGATTGCGGTTTGTCTTTCTTTCGGGAAACGCTCGACGAGCGGCTGAATATTGATTTTTCGGCCGACCTCGACTAACTTGACCATATATGGTCATTTCAAGCGAGGGCCCAGGATGTCGGCGATCAGCGTGGCTGAGGCAAAGGCCGGTTTCGCCAGTCTCGTGGACGAGGCGGCGAATGGGGAGTTCGTGACGATCACCCGCCACGGAAAACCAGCCGCAGTGCTCGTGTCGGTCGAAGCGGCCGAGGCGGCGAAAAAGGCCCTGGATAAGCCCAGGCCCAATTTCGGGGATTTCCTGCTGACGTTTCCGGGCGGTGTCGAACTTGAGCGGAAACCGTCGAAGCTGCGAGATGTCGATCTGTGAGCGGTTACTTGCTCGACACGAATATCATCAGCAAGATCGCGCCGGACAGGATCCTTCCGACCCGGCAAGTTCGAGCCTGGTTCCACGAACAGGGCGAGGCTGATGCACTCTTCCTGTCGGCCATCACCATTTCCGAAATCGAAAAGGGCATGCGGTCGCTTCACAGGCGTGGCGGGGTTGTAAGAGCGCAGCGTCTTTCGGCCTGGTTGGATTTCATCGTCGACAGTTTCGGCGACCGGATATTGCCGATGGATGCAGTGGTCGCGCGGATCGCGGGGGCGCTCGAAGACGCGGCGGAGAGCAAAGGCCGGAGTCCGGCGCTGAGCGATATTATCATTGCCGCGACGGCGCGGGCCTATGGCCTTACGATCGTCACGGAAAACATCCGGCATTTCGAGCCATTGGATGTCTCTGTCGAGCTTCCTGCAGTTTTCAGGGCCGAATGACCGCTGCCGCGGACGGCGCTTTAATCCTCATAACGCGAAAACCCCGCCGGAGCGGGGTCGCGATGATCGGGACGACGAAGCGTCTTTTCAGCCGCGGCGGGCGAGCGAGAACTGTGCGCCGCTGTCCTGCGTGCAGTTGAGCTGGTTGGTGGTGACCAGCGAGCAGTTGACGCGCGACTGGGTCTTTCGCACCAGCGAGGTCATGTTGATCTCGACCAGCGTCGGCGACAGGCTGGTATAGGTGCCGGAGGCGAGCAGTGTGTTGCTGTCGCTCGAGCGGGTGTTGAACGTGCCGGCCTGGAACGAGGACACGATGCCGTTGGGATCGACCCATGTGCCTTCGACGCCCTGTGGCTGCACGGCCGCCATCTGTTGGGGCGGAGGGGAGGAAACGCAGGCTGTCAAGGCGGCTGCGGCGATGAGCGCGAAGCTCACTTTGAATTTCATGATCT
This sequence comes from Neorhizobium sp. EC2-8, assembly GCA_045291535.1. Taxonomy (GTDB): domain Bacteria; phylum Pseudomonadota; class Alphaproteobacteria; order Rhizobiales; family Rhizobiaceae; genus Neorhizobium. Next base: position 4,397,938 of record CP147996.1, read on the forward strand.
GTCTCCCGCGATTCGGTCCGGCTCAGTGAGCCCTAGCCCAATCTAACGCGGGCGACTCGATTTCAAAGCCTCTACTCCATCTTTCAACAAAGGAAAACGGCATCAATGCGCCCGATGCGGTCAGGTCATTCGATCCGAAGCACGAATTTGCCGGGGCCCTGCCTTGCTTCGAGCGCCCGATGCGCCTCGGCCGCCTCCTCCAGCGTCAATATCGCGAACGGCTGCGGCCTTCTGGCCGCCGCGGCCAGCGCAGCCCTTGCGGCGGTAACGATGCGGTCGGGGTCGATATGCGACAGTCCGCCGGTCGTCAGGCCCTCGACCTTGAGATTGCGCAGCCAGATATCGTCGCCGGACAGGTGCGTGTCGTCACCGCTCGCATTGCCGAGGATGACGAGCCTGCCGCCCTGCTTCAGGCGGCGCAGGAGGTCGATCCGGGGCTTGCCGCCGACGACATCGAACGCGGCGTCGAATGTCTGCTTATCCGTAGCGAAGTCGCCGGGAGCGACGACATGCGTCGCGCCGGCACGCCTGAGAGTGTCCGCGGCGCCCGGATTTCCGGAAATGGCGATGATCTCGCTCGCGCCGAGTTCGGCGGTTGCGGTGAGCAGGCTTTGCCCGAGACCGCCCGACGCGCCGTTGATGGCAACAGCTGTACCGCGCCTCAAGCTTTCAGTCGCCATGAAGGCGGTGGCGCCGTTGACGAGCGTTGCGGCGGCAATGGCCAGATCATCCTCGGGACCGAGCGGGACGGTGAGCGCAGCCTTTGCGCAGGCGAATTGCGCATAACCGCCCATGCCGCCGGAGGTGAAGTCGGTCAGAAGGGCGGCGACAGGCTGGCCGACGGTAAAACCGGTAACGCCTTCGCCGAGTGCCTTCACCTTTCCGGAAACTTCCAGGCCGGGCACGATCGGCAGCGGGAAAAATCGAACCGGCCGGCCCTCATCAGGGTATCGACGAAACCGACGCCGGCATAGGCGACGGCGACGACGATCTCCCCGGCGGCCGGCCGCGGTTCGGGGATATCGGCGATCTCCAGCATGTCGGTATTGCCGAACTGGCGAATGACGGTGGCTTTCATTTGAGGCTCCATTTCGTTTGCGCCGGAGATTGCCGCGGAACCGTCAAAAGGATTAGTGTTCAAAGAGTGCCTATACTCATCAGGAAAATTATTGAATGAGCGAGACCAGATCGCTTGCCGTCTTCGTTCGGGTCGCCGACCTCGGAAGTTTTGCCGCGGCTGCCCGCGATCTCGGCATGTCGCCAGCGATGGTCGGCAACCACATTCGTGCATTGGAAACCCGGTTTTCGGCGCCGCTGCTGCTGCGCACCACGCGCCAGCAGTCACTCACCGATACCGGGCGCGAAATCCTGGCGAGAGCCCGCTCGCTGCTCGCCGAAATGGCGTCGCTGGACGATATCGCAGCCGGACTTGCCGAGCCGTCCGGGCCGGTGCGTATCTCGGCGCCGCTGGCGCTTGGTCGTCACCATGTGGCGCCGGTCCTGCACGCGCTTGCAAGGCAGCATCCGAAGCTGCAGATCGAGCTGCGGCTTTCCGATACGCCGGAAGATATCGTCAAGGCGGGCCTCGATCTGGTGGTGCGCAACGGGCCGCTGACGGGATCGGAATCGAGCCTGGTCGCCCGGGTGGTCGCGCGGCAGACGATGCTGATGGCCGCGGCGCCGTCCTACCTGGAGACGGCGGGCATCCCCAGGACTCTCGATGAACTGCAGACACACAGGTTGCTGCGTTACGGCCGCTACGGCCGGCCGCGCGGATGGCTGTTTCCGACAGACGGCGGGCTGATGCAGCTCGACCCGCCGACCGGATTCATGGTCGATGATCTGGAAAGCCTGTGCGATGCGGCACTGGAAGGATCCGGCATCATCTGGCTGCCGGAGTGGATGCTCTGGCGGCACCTCGCCGAGGGCCGGCTGGTGCCCGTGTTGCCGCCGCAGAAGCCGTTCGTGATGGAGACATATATCATCCGCGCGAACACGTCGCATGTGCCGCGGCGGGTGCAGATTGCGGCGGACTTCCTGGTACAAAAATCCCGCGCCGGATGACGCGGGATTGAAATGGCAAAGCAGGGGAGGCAGGTTCTTGCCGCCTCCGGGCTCCCGGTCTTAGCGAACCAGGATGTTCTTGAACTGCCACGGGTCCTTGGTGTCGATGTCTTCCGGGAAGAGGCCCGGGCGACCGTCGAGCGGGGTCCAGTCGGTGTAGTGGCCTTCGACCGGGCCGAGATAGGGCAGCTGCACTTCGAGGCAGCGCTTGTAGTCGATCTCGTCGGCTTCGACGATGCCGGCGGTCGGGTTTTCGAGCGCCCAGACCATGCCGGAGAGAACCGCCGAGGTCACCTGCAGGCCGGTGGCGTTCTGGTAAGGCGCGATGCGGCGGGTTTCCTCGAGCGACAGGCGCGAACCGAACCAGTAGGCGTTCTTCTCGTGGCCGTAGAGCAGGACGCCGAGTTCGTCGATGCCGTCCTCCAGTTCGTCCTCGTTCAGGACGTGATGGACCGGCTGCGGCGTGCCGCCATTGCCGAACATTTCATGCAGCGACAGGACCGCGTCGTTGGCCGGATGGTAGGCATAGTGGCAGGTCGGGCGGAAGGTCACTTCGCCGTCCTTGTCGCGCACCGTGAAATAGTCGGCGATCGAGATCGATTCGTTGTGGGTGACGAGGAAGCCGTACTGCGGGCCGGGCGTCGGGCACCAGGAGCGAACGCGGGTGTTGGCGCCCGGCTGTTCCAGATAGATGGCGGCCTTGTTGCCCTTCTTGTGCTTCTTACCGTTCTTCGGCATCCATTCCTCATGGGTGCCCCAGCCGAGCTCGGCCGGCTGCATGCCTTCGGAGATGAAGCCTTCGACCGACCAGGTGTTCCAGAACACGTTAAGCGGCTTCGGGTGCTTGGTGCGCTGGGTGTCGCGTTCGGCGATGTGGACGCCCTTGACGCCGAGCTTCTTCATCAGCTTGGCCCAGCCTTCGCGGTCGTGCTGATCCGGCTCGTCGAACTTCAGGCCGGTGTCGTTGGCGAGGTTGACCAGCGCCTGCTTGACGAACCAGGAGACCATGCCCGGGTTGGCGCCGCAGGTGGAAACGGCGGTCGTGCCGCCCGGGCTCTTCTTCTTTTCATGGCGAACGGTTTCGCGCAGCGCATAGTTGGTGCGGTCGGCGTTCTTCATGTTCTTGTCGAAATAGAAGCCGAGCCAGGGCTCGACGACGGTGTCGATATAGAGAACGTCGAGCTTGCGGCACATCTTCATCAGGTCGAGCGAGCCGGTATCGACCGAGAGGTTGACGCAGAAGCCCTGGCCCTTGCCTTCGGTCAGAAGCGGCTTGAGGAGATCCTTGTAGTTCTCCTTGGTCACATATTCCTTGATGTGACGGACGCCGTGCTTCTTCAGGATCTCCATGTCGGCGGGTTCTTCGCGCGGGTCGATGACGACCATCCGGCTCTTGTCGAACTTGAAATGGCGTTCGATCAGCGGCAGCGTGCCGCGGCCGATCGAGCCGAAACCGATCATTACGATCGGACCGGTGATTTCGCCATAAACCGGATAGGTAGTCTCTGACATGTCTTTCTCCTTGATCGCGGCCTTTTGGGCCGCTGCCCCGCTAATTCGGCAGTGGAATGGAAATTAAAGGCTGCACTCGGGCAATTCGCGGCGCTCTAGATCATAAAACTTCGTCACAATAAAGAGCCTGCCGATTTTCGGGGGTGAATCGGGGTCGTTATTCGATTGCGGCGTGCAGGCGAAGCCCTTTGCCATGATCACTCCGTCGCCGTGCCCTGGTGAAAGACCATTCGCCATTTACCGTCCGGATCGAGCCGCCAGATGGAGCTGCGGTTGGTGAAGAGCTTGCTGCCGTCGTCGTTGATGCGGATGCCGCGATAGGTGGCGAGCGCGATCGTGTCGCTCAGTATCTCGGCGCTGAAATCCGAGATCGCAGTGTTGTCCGGGCCGGTCTCGGCGACGAGGCGGGTGATGATGTCCTCGAACCTATAGGCGAGGCCCGATCGGCCGAATTCGCGGAATTCCGGCGCAAGCAGTTCACGCAGCTTTTCCTCAGAGCTGCGGACCTTGCGGGTCTGCAATGCGAGTTCGAGCGCAAGCAGATGATCCGCGAGGGGTGGCGCGCGGTCACTACCGGCCTGCACGGGCCATTTTGGCGGCGCGGGCGGCAGGACGGGGACTTCCACTCGGGCTTCCGCTTGGGTCGCCGCTCGGGCTCCCACCGGCGCCTCCGATTGCGCGCTTTGGGCGACGAGTTCGGCGGCGATCAGGCCACGCAGCGAATTGCCGACGAAGAAGCGGTGGTTTTCGAGGTCGGCGAGGCGGAGAACCTGGCTTTTCGCTCTTCCTTCGCGGATCAGGTCGGCGCGCAAGATGCCGGGCAGGAGGCCGCTGGACAGCGCCGGAGTGAGGAGCGAGCCGTCTTTGGTTTCGACGAAGACGTTGGTGATCGTGCCTTCGCAGACCTCGCCGCGCTCATTGAGGAGCAGTACTTCGTCCGCCTGCTCGGCCGTGAATTCGGCGCGGGCGGCCTCATAGAGTTCGCGGCGGGAGGTCTTGTGGCGAAAGGTCGGGTCGTCCGAGGGAAGCGTGGCCTTCGCGACCTGGATCCGCCAAACGGTGTCGGCTGCAAACGGCGTAAACGGCGTCGTGGTGATCTCGATCTTGCCGCGATAGGTCATCACCAGGCGGACGCGGAGCGGCGTCTCGCCGCCGGCGGTCGCCGCCTGAAGCTGTTTCAGGGTATCGGCCGGCGGCTGGCGGAAGCCCAACGCGTCCGCCGACCGGCTGAGCCGGCGCAAATGCTGGTCCACCCGGAGCAAGCCGTTGCCCGGTTCCCAGCGCATTGTTTCGATCAGCGAGAAATCCATTGTTCGCCCACCGCAAAGCGTGCCTTCAATAGGCACTCGTCATATTCGGCTTCCGCCTTCGAGTCGAAAACGATGCCGCCGCCGACATTGAAGACGGCTTTTTCGTCGTTGAAAAGCGTGATCGTGCGGATGGCCACCGAAAAACGCATCGGACCGGCCGGATCGCACCAGCCGATGGCGCCGCAGTAGACGTCGCGCGGTTCTCTTTCGAGATCGGCGAGGATGCGCATGGCCCACATTTTCGGGGCTCCGGTGATCGAACCGCAGGGAAAGAGCGCGGCAAGAATCTCGGGAAAACCGATCTGGGGCAGCAGCTTCGCCCGCACATGGCTCACCATCTGGTGCACCGTCGGATAGGTTTCGATCTCGAAGAGTTTGGGGACCGAGAGGGTGCCGACCTCGCTGATGACGGAAATGTCGTTGCGTAGCAGATCGACGATCATGCGGTTTTCGGCCAGCGTCTTTTCGTCGGCGAGCATTTCGGCGACGACCGCCTCGTCTTCTTCCACGGTCGCGCCGCGCGGGCGGTGCCCTTCATGGGATGAGTTTCGATGAAACCATCCGCATCGACCGCGAAGAACAGTTCCGGTGAGCGCGACAGGATGACCGGCTCTCCGGAATTGCCGCCCAGATCCACGAATGCGCCGTAACGCACCGGCTGGCGGGCGACGAGGGACCAGAAGGCGGAAAGCGGATCGCCGTGCCAGCGGGCGGTGACCGGCATGGTCAGGTTGGCCTGGTAGCAGTCGCCGTTGCGCAGGTGCTGGTGAAGGCGGTCGAACCGCTCCCGATAGGTCGCGAGATCCCACATGGCATGCGGTTCGCTGAGGAACGAGCCTTGCGAAGAACCGTCGTCGATCACCGTGCCGGGCGGGCCGGCGAGCGGATGTTCGTTGCCGGAAGGGTGATCGAATATGCCCATGACGATCAGCGGTGTCGGCCGGTTGTCGGCGATCAGGTGCCGGAGCTTGTCCTCGAAGATGTAGCCGGCCTCGTAGGAAATATAGCCCGCCAGCCAGTGGCCGGCGAGGCGCGCGTCTTCCAGGCGCCGGAGTGCGGGCAGCACCTCGGCGGCGGTCCGGGCCATGACGATTTCCTTCGGCCGGTCGAAGACGAGGCTCCGGCTGGCGGGATCGTCACGAAAGAGCGCGAAGGGGGAGTGATGTGTCATTCCATTGCAATGTCCAATTGCCGCTCATGCCGGTGCTGGCCCTCACCCTAACCCTCTCCCCGTAAACAGGGCGAGGGGACGCGCTACAGGCAACGCCGCGAACGGGCAGAACGGCGCGGCATATACCTTCTCCCCGCGAGCGGGGAGAAGGTGGCGGCAGCCGGATGAGGGGCTGCACCTTACGCCTTGTCCAGGGCCTCCAGGCTCGTCGATCAGGCCTTCGATCATCGACAGGCCCTTAGACCAGAAGGACGGGTCGGTGGCGTCGAGGCCGAACGGCTTCAGCAGCTCCGAATGGTGCTTGGTGCCGCCGGCCTTCAACAGCTCGAAATACTTCTGCTGGAAGCCCGGAGCGGCTTGTGTGTAGACCGCATAGAGCGAGTTCACCAGGCAGTCGCCGAAGGCATAGGCGTAGACGTAGAAGGGCGAGTGAATGAAGTGGGGGATATAGGTCCACCAGCTTTCATAACCCTCCGAGATCCTGATCGCCGGGCCGAGGCTCTCGCCCTGGACGGAGAGCCACAATTCGCCGATCTGCTCGGCGGTCAGTTCGCCCTCTTTCCGGGCCGTATGGACCTTGCGCTCGAACTGGTAGAAGGCGATCTGGCGCACGACCGTGTTGATCATGTCCTCGACCTTCTGGGCAAGCATAGCCTTGCGTTCTCTCCTGTCGGTGGTCTTTTCGAGGAGCGCGCGGAAGGTCAGCATCTCGCCGAAGACGGAGGCGGTTTCGGCAAGCGTCAGCGGCGTCTGGCACATCAGCGCGCCCTGGCCGCCGGCCAGAACCTGGTGCACGCCGTGGCCGAGTTCGTGGGCCAAGGTCATCACGTCGCGTGGCTTGCCCATGTAGTTGACGAGAACGTAAGGGTGGGCCGACGGCACGGTCGGATGCGCGAAGGCGCCCGGCGCCTTGCCGGGGCGCACCGGCGCGTCGATCCATTCCTCGTTGAAGAAACGACCGGCGATTTCGGCCATTTCGGGCGCGAAGCCGCGATAGGCGTCGAGCACGGTATCCTTTGCCTGTTCCCAGGAAATGAGCGCGTTCGGGGTTTCCGGCAGTGGCGCGTTGCGGTCCCAGAAATTGAGCTGCTCCATGCCGAGCCACTTCGCCTTCATGGCGTAATAACGGTGCGACAGGCGCGGGTAAGCCTGCTCGACGGCTTCGGCCAGCGCATCGACCACTTCGCGCTCGACGCGGTTGGCGAGGTGGCGACTGTCGGCGATATCCTCGAAGCCGCGCCAGCGGTCGGAGATTTCCTTGTCCTTGGCGAGCGTGTTGGTGATCAGCGTGAAGACACGCAGGTTGTCGCCGAAGGTTTTCGACAGAGCTGCGGAGGCCTTGGCGCGGATGTCCGGCTGCGGCTCCTGCAGCATGTTGAGGGTGACCTCCAGCGGTAGTTGTTCGCCGTCGATCTCGAAGCGCAGTTCGGCCATCGTCTCGTCGAAGAGACGGTTGAAGGCGGCGGCCGAGGTCATCGACTTTTCGAGGAAGAGCTGTTCCAGCTTGTCGTCGAGCTGGAAGGGCTTGTCCTTCCTGAGATCCACAAGCCAGGGGCGGTAATGGCCGGCGGCGGGGTCGCGGTCCATGCAGGCGTCGATGACCGCGTCGTCGATGCGGTTGAGCTCCAGCGCGAAGAACAGCAGGTGCGCCGACAGATCGGTCAGCTTCGCCTGCACGTCGCCGTAGAACTTGCCGTTGGCCGGGCTCGACGTGTCGGAAAAATAGGTGAGGCCGGCGAACGAGCCGATCTTGCCGAGCAGATCGTCGAGCGCGTCGTATTCCTTGAGCGCTTCGCCGATGCCGCCGGAGCCGGTTTTCGTCGCGGCCTCGGCCAGCTTGCCCTTCCATTTTTCCTCGAAGGCCAACGAAAGCTTCTGGGCTTTCTCCAGGTCGGCCGTGAAGGCGGGGGCATCCTTGGCGGCGTAGAGATCCGAAAGCTTCCAGACAGGCAGAAGACCGAGCGCCGGGTCGGAGGCAGCGGCGCCTGCGGCGGTTGCGGCCAGAATTTCGGGGAGGGCGGGGGCGGACATTCTCATCGCTTTTTCCTTCTCAACCTGTTGCGTCTGTTTTCCTCGCCGGCCGTTAAAATGCAAGCTTTTCTCAAAAGGGATGTTCAAGGCTTTCTGACACAACCAGCGGGATAACAGCCTAAAAGGGCCATGATGACCATTGCCGGGAGCAGAGCATGATTGCGCAAATCCTCGTTGTCGATGACGATCCTATCCAGCGCCGTCTTTTGAAGAATGCGGTGGAACGTTACGGCCATGCCGCCCATCTTGCCGAAAACGGGCTTGCGGCGCTCGAGTTCCTGAAGCGCACCGCGACAGACATCAATGTCATCGTGCTCGATCTGATGATGCCGGAAATGGACGGCCTCACCTTCCTCGCGGCAATCCGCGAACTCGGCATCGAGACGCCGGTCATCGTCCAGACAGGCCAGGGCAGCATCGAATACGTGGTGCAGGCGATGCGTGCCGGCGCTTTCGATTTCGTCGTGAAGCCGGTCTCGCCGGAACGGATCGGCGCTTCGATCACCAATGCGCTGAAGCTCGACCAGAAGGAATCGAAAGCCCGCGTCGGCCGCCGCCATCGCGCCGGCGCCGTCGGCTTCGGCGACATCATTTCGGCAAGCCCGGACATGCTGCGGGTCATCGATCTTGCCCAGCGTGCCGCCCATTCCAACATCCCCGTGGTGCTGGAAGGTGAATCCGGCGTCGGCAAGGAGATGATCGCCCGCGCCATCCAGTCGAACAGCGACCGCGCCGGCAAACCGTTCATCACCGTCAATTGCGGCGCCATTCCGCACAATCTTGTGGAAAGCATCCTGTTCGGCCACGAGAAGGGCGCCTTCACCGGCGCTTCGGAAAAACATACCGGCAAGTTCGTGGAAGCCGACGGCGGCACGCTTTTCCTCGACGAGATCGGCGACCTGCCGCTCGACGTGCAGGTGAAGCTGCTGCGCGCCGTGCAGCAGGGCGAGGTCGAGACCGTTGGGGCTTCCAAGATCCAGAAGGTCAATGTCCGGCTGATTTCGGCGACCAACAAGGATCTGATCGAGGAAGTCCGGGCCGGTCGCTTCCGCGAAGACCTCTATTATCGCCTCAACGTCTTCCCGATCACCATTCCGGCGCTGCGTCGCCGCAAGGAAGACATTCCGCATCTCGCCCGCGTGTTTGCCGAACGGTTTTCGACCGAGCAGAAGCTCAACAGGACGCTTACGGTCGGCGCCGGTGCACTGGCGCTTTTGACGGCCTATGACTGGCCAGGCAATATCCGCCAGCTGGAAAACGCCGTGTTCCGCGCCGTGGTGCTTGCCGAAGGCAGCGAACTCACGGAAGAGGATTTTCCGCAGATCGCAGCGCAGATCCCGGAATTCCGGCCGGCGGAACTGGCCGCGACTGCCGTCATGCCGTCGCCGGGCGGGATGTCCGACCACGCCATGCGCGAGGCGCTCGCCGATTCTCCGGTTTTCATCAATAATGATAAGGCGCGGGCCATCAGACCCGATGCGAAGGCGATGCTGGCCGCCGCTTATCCCCAGGAAAACGTCATCGTCAGCACTGATGAGACCGGCGAGGTGAGGAAGCTGGCCGATGTCGAGGAGGAACTGATCCGTTTCGCCTTGAAGTTCTATCGCGGCCAGATGAGCCAGGTCGCCCGTAAACTCGGCATCGGGCGCTCGACACTTTATCGTAAGCTCAAGGATTACGGTATCGACCCCGACGATCCGCTCAAGGAAGCCGCATAATTTACTGCCTCGTAATTGCTAATGTATTAGCGAGTGTTAACCTTCGCGCAAGGATGTCCTGTCAACGTCTGTCAATCTCCGATTAGTCAATTGTTGACTATACGGGAGAAGCTTGTACATGTGTGGCACATTTGCCATCGTGTCACCGCAATTGACAGTCATTTGGGCAACGTGGGACGTTGTCGACAGGACGGGGATCGTTTTGCCGGATCAGTATGCAAAAGAAACGCCTTCGGGTGAGAAGGTGCGCGGTTGCGAAGTTGGGCTTTTTGTCAAGCTCACCAAACGCGTTATGGCTGTCGCCCTGTTGACGTTGCTGGCGCTGCCTTTGCTTTCGCTCTCGGCAGGTAATGCGGCTGCTCAGGACAAGAGCCTCAAGCTCTATTTCGTTCATACCGGCGAGAAGGCAGTCATCACCTTCAAGCGGAACGGCAAGTTCGACCCCAAGGGCCTCGCCCAGATCAACCAGTTCCTGCGCGACTGGCGCCGCAACGAACCGGCCCGGATGGATCCGCGGCTCTTCGATCTCGTCTGGGAAGTCTATCGCCGTTCCGGTGCCAGCGACTACATCCATGTGGTTTCCGCCTATCGTTCTCCCACCACCAACAACATGCTGCGCACCCGTTCGCGCACCACGGGTGTGGCCAAGAACAGCCAGCACATGCTCGGCAAGGCCATGGACTTCTATATTCCGGGCGTAAAGCTCGCGACGTTGCGCGGGCTTGCCATGCAGATGCAGGTGGGCGGCGTCGGCTTCTATCCGACCTCCGGTTCGCCTTTCGTGCATCTCGATGTCGGCGGCGTGCGCGCCTGGCCGCGCATGACGCGCCAGGAACTGGTGCAGATCTTCCCGAACGGCAATACGATCCATCTTCCCGCCGACGGCAAGCCGCTTCCCGGCTATGAGACGGCGATGGCCGACTACAAGAGGCGCGTCGGCGCCGATCGATCCAGATCGCCAGCACCGCCGGAGCGGGCATCCGCGGCGACGGCTCGGAACGGAAGCGGCAGCCTAACCTTCTGGCTTTCCTGTTTGGCGGCGGTGCCGACGAGGAAGAGGACAACGTGGAAAGTGCTACTCCGGCCGTGGCGCGGCGTGGTGCTCCTGCTGCAAAGCCTGCTGAGGACGACGAGGGCGAAGCTCCGGTTGCCGTGGCGTCGGCTTCGCCTTTGACAGGCCAGGCACCGGCACAGAATCAGGCCTTCGCCCAGGCGCAGGCGATTGCAGCACCCGTGCCGCTTTCCCGCCCGGCCTTCCGTTCGGATGCGGGCGGGCTTGCGACGGCGCTCTATTCTCCGGCGCGCAACCCGGCCCAGGAAGCGCTTGCCCTGCAGGCATCCGCTCCCGCCCAGCCAGGCGGCGAAACCTTTGCGGATCTTTCCGCCTACAATATCCCGGTTCCGACCCTGCTTGGACCGCGTGGCTTCAAGGGTGACGCAGAAAGCGGCGTTATGACCGCTTCTGTCGGCCCGATGCATGCACCGGAGGAGATCGCGGCGGTACCGCTTCCCGGTCAGCGTCCGAACATGGCTGCCGTGGCTCCCGCCAATGCGGCCGCCAAGGCTGAGGAACAGCAGGAACTGACGCCGGCCCTGGTTGCAGCGCTTGCGCAAAGCGTCGAGCCACGCCCCGCGCCGGTGCCCTCTCTCCCGGTTGCCTCGGCCCAGCCCCAGCCTGTCCAGCCTGCTGCCGCGCAGCCTGCTCCGGTCACGGCGGCTGCTCCGGCAATGGCGGCGGCTCCGATGCCCGTCCAGAAGCCGATTGAAACCGCATCGGCCTCCCCGAAGGTGATCCATTCCAACAAGGGCGGGCAGTTCGGCGACGGTTTCGACACGCCGCGGAGCCCGGTCTCGGCTTCGACAACCGCACTTCCGATCCCCGCAAAGGGCGGCCGTCCGAACCAGAATACGACGCAGTCGGCAAATGGCGGTGCTCTGACAGGCGACGTGCTGGCGAAATGGGCTCTCAACAACAATCGCGCCAATGCGGCCGTCTCGATGAAGGCACCGCGCGTTGTCAGCCGGACGCTCAACAACGAATATTCGGCAGGTTATTCCGGCGGCGGCTTCAGGCCGGTTGCCGCCACGGTGGCGATCGATCCGAACCGTTTCAGCGGCCCGAACAACTGATTGCCCAGCTGATCCGAGATCATAAAAAACCCGCCGGAATGGCGGGTTTTTTGATGCCTGTGTACTGGGCGTGTGTACTGGGCCCCGTGTATTGGGCCCCGTGTACCGGAAAAGATCAAGCGGCGTCCTGGTCGGCAGGGGCCTCGATCATGCCGAGAGCCTGGAGGTAGGTGTCGAGGATGAGATCCTCTTCCATGCGCTCCTGGTCGTCTTTCTTGCGAAGGGCAATGACCTTTTTCATGATCTTGGTGTCGTAACCCATGCCCTTGGCTTCGCCGTAGACATCCTTGATGTCGTCGGCGATGGTCTTCTTTTCTTCTTCCAGTCGTTCGATACGCTCGATAAATGCGCGGAGCCTGGTCGCGGGCGACGCCATGAGCATCAGACATCGGGGCCTCCTGATCGTGTCAATTTCAATGAATGGTCGTCAACTGCCGAAAAGCCGCCGCAAGGTCAAGCGCAATCGGCAAATCGATCAGCCATGGGCCGGCTTGTTCACGTCGAATGCGGCTTTTTGTGCATCCGAGGCTTGCTGCTGGTGCAGATTCTTCCAATCCTCGTAGGGCATGCCGTAGACGATTTCGCGGGAAGCGTCCTTGGAGAGATCGATACCGGCGTCGGTCGCGGCATCGCGATACCAGTTCGACAGGCAGTTGCGGCAGAAACCGGCGAGGTTCATCAGGTCGATGTTCTGCACGTCGGTGCGCTCGCGCAGGTGCTGGACGAGGCGGCGGAAGGCAGCGGCCTCGAATTCGGTCTGCTGCTCTTTCGTGAGCTCGCTGGGGATGAGTTCGCTCATGGGGCGTTCCTCCTGGTTCAGCGTCAGGCCGGATAGGGGCCGGTGCGCGAGGGAAAGATGCGGTACTCGTGTAATGTGGGGTCGGCGTTCAGCGTCTTGAAGACCGGCGCCAGCCTTTCCGCCCAGGCAGCGATGCCGGCCTCGTCGCCGATCAGGTCCTGGCGGACTTCGAGAAGCGCATGGGCGAGGCCTGATATCATGCAGTGCCGATACATGGTGTCGCCCTTGAGAGCCCCGTCATAGGGCTCGTTGTCGCCGACAACGATGTCGCCGGGCTCGCCGAGCAGTTTCAGGAAAGGCTTCACGGCGCGGTGGTCGCTGTCCCAGAGCACGGCCGCGTGCCAGGGGCGGGCGACGCCCTTCCAGAAGGGTGTGAAGGAATGCAGCGACAGGACGAGCGGCGCACGGCCCGAAGCGCCTGACTTGGCGATGGTGCGCTCGACGGCGCGGTGATAGGGCCGGTGATAGGTATCGAGGCGGAAATCCCACTCCGCCTGGGTGATCGGATGATTGCCGGGAATGATCGCTCCGTCGGAAATCTTCATGATCAGGGTCGGATCGTCCTCGCCGCGGTTCGGATCGATCAGCAGGCGCGAGAAGCAGCCAAGCACCGCCGGCACGTTCAGCGCGGACGCGAGCCTGCGGGTCAGCCCTTCGATGCCGATGTCGAAGGCGATATGGCGGTGGAAGGCGCTCTCGGGCAGGCCGAGGCTGCCATAGGCGGCGGGAAGCCGGTTCATGGCATGGTCGGCAAGCAGCACCATGCCGCTGTCATAATCGCCTTCTATGATCTCGAAAGGAATGAAGTCCTGCATCGCCGTCGGAAATGGTGTGGTTGCGGAAGGCCGGTGGGGAGACGGGTGTTGATGGCATGGGGAAAGCCGCGACGCAAGCCGTTCCGGTTTGACGATCAGCTTGGATTTGAGGACTTGAGACGGACTAATCGATTAGAGTTACGTTGACTTTCCGACTCCGCCGCGCGAAGAAAGTGCTTCACGAATAACCATGGAGTCCTGACGGAAACCGTGTCGAAAAAATCCCCCAAAGCCACTCTTCGCTCTCTCGTTTCCGCCCCGGCGCTCGCCGCCATGGTTGCCACCGGTGTTCCGCTCTTTGCGGCGACCGCAGCGCATGCGGATTTCCGCGTCTGCAACGCCACGCAAAACCTTGTGGGCGTCGCGATCGGCTATCGCGCCAAGGAGGGCTGGACCACGGAGGGCTGGTGGCAGGTTCCGGCCTCCACCTGCGCGACGCTGATCGAGGGCGAACTGCAATCGCGCTACTACTATCTTTATGCCGAGGACGCGGCCCGGGGCGGCCGCTGGACCGGCAATCTGAACATGTGCGTCGCGGAGAACGAGTTCAAGATCGTCGGCGTCAATGATTGTTTTGCCCGTGGCTTCCAGCGCATGGGTTTCAAGGAATATGATACGGGCCGTCAGGGAAGTTGGATGGTCCAGCTTTCGGATACGCCTGGCACACAAGAAGGCCAGAACTGATGAGGCGCAACCGCAAAGTAAAGATCCTCGCCACCCTTGGACCGGCTTCGTCCGAAGAGGCGATGATCCAGAAGCTGCACGAAGCGGGGGCCGATCTCTTCCGCATCAACATGAGCCATGCGAGCCACGACCTGATGCGCACGCTGATCAAGCGCATCCGCTCCGTCGAGGAGCGCTGTGGCCGGCCGATCGGCATTCTCGCCGACCTTCAGGGGCCGAAGCTGCGCGTCGGCAAGTTCGCAGCCGGCAAGGTGACGCTGACCCCCGGCCAGACCTTCACGCTCGACAACCGCGACGAACCCGGCGACGAGACCCGCGTATTCCTGCCGCATCCGGAAATCCTGGAAGCGGTGAAAGTGGGCCATCGCCTGCTGATCGACGACGGCAAGCTGGCGCTGAAGGCCGAAAAGGCCGACGGCAAGAGCATCGTCTGCAAGGTCATCGCCGGCACCAGCATTTCCGACCGCAAGGGCGTCAGCCTGCCAGATACGCTGCTCGGCGTCGGCGCGCTGACCGAGAAGGACCGCATCGACCTTGACGCCGTTCTGGCGACGGACGATGTCGATTGGGTGGCGCTTTCCTTTGTACAGCGGCCTGACGACCTTGCCGAAGTGCGCAAGATCGCGCGCGGCCGGGTCGGCATCATGTCGAAGATCGAGAAGCCCCAGGCGCTGGAGCGCATCGACGAGATCATCGAGCTTTCCGACGCGGTGATGGTGGCGCGCGGCGATCTCGGCGTCGAAATGCCGATCGAAGCCGTTCCGGGCATCCAGAAGCAGCTGACCCGCTTGTGTCGGCGCGCCGGCAAGCCGGTCGTCGTCGCCACCCAGATGCTCGAATCGATGATCACCGCCCCGGTTCCGACCCGCGCCGAGGTATCGGACGTGTCGATCGCCGTTTTCGAAGGCGCCGATGCGATCATGCTGTCGGCCGAGTCGGCTTCCGGCCAGTATCCGGTGGAGGCGGTCTCGATGATGGCGTCGATCGCCAGCACGGTCGAGCAGGATCCGCTTTATCCGAGCATCATCTATGCCCAGCGCGCGACGCCTGAGGCGACCGGCGCCGACGCCATCTCGCTTGCCGCCCGCCAGATCGCCGAGACTTTGAAGTTGGCGGCTATCGTCACCTATACTTCCTCGGGCACGACGGGCCTGCGCGCTTCCCGCGAACGTCCCCAGGTGCCGATCATCGCGCTGTCGCCGATCGTCCAGACGGCACGGCGGCTTTCGGTCGGCTGGGGCATGCATTGCGTCGTCACCAGCGACGCGACGGATCTCGACGACATGGTCAACCGCGCCTGCCGCATCGTCGTGTCGGAAGGTTTCGGCAAGCCGGGCGACCGGATCATCATCTCGGCCGGCGTGCCGCTCGGCACGCCTGGCGCCACCAACATGCTGCGCATCGCCTATATCGGCTCGGACGGCCAGAGCGGCATCTGAGGCGCATCGCCTGGACAAACGAAAACCGCCGGAGCGATCCGGCGGTTTTTTTGTTGCGCGATTTGGTCGCCAGAAGAGGCCGTTAGATGGTGATGCTGACGGTCGGCATGGCGGAGACCGTGCCGGTCAGCGCGTTGACGGAGGCGTCGAGGTTCTGGGTGCCGGGAACGGTGGCGGTGCTGTTCTGCTCGCGCAGCCTGCGGGCCGCCTCTTCCAGCAGCGCCTTGATCTGGCGGGCAACGGTGCTGAACTCCATTGCCGTCTTGATGTCGTCGAGAGACAGTTTTGGCGCCTCCCGCGGCGTTTCGTCCATCTCGTCGAGATAGGCCTGCGCGGCCTGGGAGACGGGCTTGTCGTCCTCCGCCGGTTCGTCGTCAACAGCGACCGCGGCCTGCTCGCCCGCATCGAGGGTCGAAGCCTTTGTCTCGGCTCCGGACGGAGCGTTGGCCTGGACAGAGGGCATCGTGCCGCTTCCCCGGTCAGGGCTTCGGTGAACTCGCGGGCGGCGCCGGCAACCATGACGCCGAGCTGAGCTGCCTGCTTGGCCACCACTTGCGGATCGAAACCCCAGCGACGCATGAATTCGAGCTGCTGCTTGGCATCGTCGAGCTTCTGCCTGGCGCGGGCCTTTGCCTGCTCTTCCGCCTCGTCCGTCGCCGTGGCGAGCGACGTCAGGCCATGGACGAGGCGATCGTAGCGCTCATCCGTGGGGCTGGACGGATCGGACGATGGAGCGTCTGTCGAAGCCGATGCGCCGTCCTGCTTTGCAGGCCGTGCCGGATAGTCCCTGCCAATGCTGCCGATCTCCATCTCGTCTTTCTCCGATTCCGTTTGGCCGGAGCTTGGGACGGGGGCTTGCTTGAGGCTTGCCTGAGGCTGGCGTTATTCGAGCCAGGCTCAGGTTTTTCGACCGACAGGTCCATTTCGGGGCGGAGTCGTCTGCCGCGGGCGCGATCCGCGCTTCCGCGATGCGGGCTGCGGCCTTCAGGTCGCGGGGAAGCCTGCGAGTTTTTCGATCGCGGCGATCACCACGTCGGTCGTCACATAATCCGGCTTGTGACCGAGATTGCGGATGGTGAGGAGTTCGGACCCGGTGATATCGCGAGCAAGGCCGCGCGAATGGATTTCCTCCGCGACAATAGCATCGCTATCCCCGGTGATGATCACCGTCGGCGCCGTGATCTCCTTGTAACGCGGTGCGACGCGCGTCACGTAGCCGTTGAGATTGGCGACGTCGATCGCGTTGCTGCGGAACGATTTCGGACGCAGCACGAGAGACGGTGCGCCATCGTGATGATAGGTCTCGGGGCAGGGGTTGGGGTGGAAGACGGAGCGCGTCGCGGCCTTCATCACCACGAGGCCGGCCGGCAGGGCGAGAAAATGGCTGAACAGCCGCCCGAAGATCGGGCGGGCGGTGAGGCGGTAGTACCAATCGATCCGGCCGGGCCAGGGATGCGTGGCGGGTGCCAGGAACAGCAGGCCGGCGGTCTTCTGCGGATGATAGAGCCCGAAGCTCGCAGCAATCGCGCCGCCGAAGGAATGGCCTGCGATGATCGCCTTGTCGATGCCGCGCTTTTCCATCAGCCTTGCAATCGCCATCGCCTGGCCGTCCGGAAAGCCGTTTTCGGGACCGCCGCGCTCGGAATAACCGTGGCCGGGGCGATCGACGAAGAGCATTTCGGCGCGGCCTTCGAGCGCCTTGCGGAAGGCTGCTTCCTGGTCGCGGAAATTGCCGCTGGCGCCGTGGATGAAGACGATCGCCGGCAGATCGGCGCCGGCCGGTTTGGGCACGTGCAGCGAGTTCATGGAGAAGCCGCCCACGTCGATCAGGCTCGCCGCTATTCGGGAACGCGGCCTCGATCGCCTTCGCCTTCCAGGCGGTGAAGCGGAACGCGGTGGCAACAATTCCGGCTATGGCAAGGGGCAGAATCAGCATGGACGGGCTGCCGTCGGGCTCAAGTCCGGTTTCCGGCAAGCTTTTCGGAAAGCTTGGTGACTGCTTCCTGGGCGTCGCGATCGGCGGGATAGACGGCGAGATAATCTTGCCATGCCTTCAGCGCCAGCTCGTCCTTGCCGGCTTCCGTCAGGATGCCGGCCATGCCCGCCAACGCTCCGAAATGGCGCGGTTCGCGCTTCAGCACTTCGGCAATGTCGGCCATGGATTTGCGGGTGTTGCCCATCGTGTAATGCAGCGTCGCGCGGCGGTTCCAGCCCTCGGCAAAGGCGGGGTCGAGAACCGTCACCTGATCGAGGAAATCAAGCGCCGCGGCATTGCGCTTTTCCTTGATGGCGGTCGCCGACCACTGCATCAGCAGGTTGACGGTGGCGCTGCCCGAATCGTTGAGGTCGGCGATGATCTGGCTGGCGATGCCGCGTGCCTTTTCCGGATTGCGTTCGCGCTTCAAGGCGTCGAAAAGCGAATCCACGGGCTTGCCCGGTTTCTGGGCGACAGCCGGAATGACCGGAGCGGCGGCAGGCGGGGTTGCGGGCGGCTTGAGCGTCGCTGTCTGTGCGAGAGCGGACGAGGCGGTAAGGCCCGCGGCGAGAATCAAGATACTGAAACGAAAATAGCGCATGCGGACAAGGTAATCCGCATGCGCCGAAGGTCAAACCCGTTTTGTCGTGTTATCGACAATTTGATCGGCGACGGTCGAGACCGGAGCCGAATGCGCCATCAGCCCTGACGAGCCTTGAAGCGCGGGTTCTGCTTGTTGATGATGTAAACGCGGCCCTTGCGGCGAACCAGACGGTTATCGCGGTGACGAGCCTTCAGCGCCTTAAGCGAGTTCTTGATCTTCATTTTCCTGGTCCAGCAGTCTGTGGGCGCGAGGCCGCATGTCTATCAATCAAAAGCGCGCCGCCAAGATTCTTCGAGGGCGCGCTCTCAGTTGGGCGTGCAGATAACCCGAGCTAAGTTACATGTCAACCTTGTGAAGGCGATTTCAGGCCCTTCAATTCGGTCACATGGCCCATTTTCCGGCCCGGTCGGGATTCCGTCTTGCCATAGAGATGGACCAGAACCTGATCGCGGGAGAGCCAGGCCGGCACGTCCAGAATGTCGTCGCCGATGAGGTTGGTCATCACGCAGTCGGAATGGCGGGCAGGGTTGCCGAGCGGCAGTCCGGCGACCGCGCGGATATGCTGCTCGAACTGCGAAATGACGCAGGCGGCTTCCGTCCAGTGGCCGGAATTGTGGACGCGCGGAGCGATTTCGTTGGCGATCAGCGTGCCATCCACCATCACGAAGAACTCCATGCCGATGACCCCCACATAATCGAGCGCGGCGAGCAGCTTCTCGGCCGATTCGCGGGCGGTCCTTGCGGTCGTTTCCGAAATCCGGGCGGGCAGGGTGGAGGTGTGGAGAATGCCATTGCGATGGACATTCTCAGCAGGATCGTAACAGGCGACCGTGCCGTCCTTGGCGCGGGCGGCGATGATCGACACCTCGCGCTCGAAGGACACGAAGCTTTCGAGGATGAGCGGCACGCCGCCGAGCGCGTCATAGGCGCCGGCGGGACTGTCGCCTGCGGAGCGGAAAACGCGCTGGCCCTTGCCGTCATAACCCATCCGGCGGGTCTTCAGCACGCCCTGGCCACCGAAATCGGCGAGCGCCTTCTCGAGGTCGGACTGGCTGTCGATGGTATGGAACCTGGCGGTCTCTATGCCGCAGGAATTCAGGAAGCGCTTTTCGGTCAGCCGGTCCTGCGACATGTCGAGGGCTTTCGCCGGAGGATGGACCGGGACCGAGCGCTGCAGCGTCTCGGCGGCGGTGACCGGCACGTTCTCGAATTCATAGGTAACAACGTCGCAGCGGCTGGCCAGTTCGGCAAGCGCTGCGGGATCGTCGTAGGCTGCGGTGATCTGGGCGTTGGCGACCTGGGCCGCCGGGCAATCGGTCTGCGGTTCGAGCACGATCGTGCGGAAGTTCAGCCGGGCTGCGGCCATGGCCAGCATGCGGCCGAGCTGGCCGCCGCCGATGATGCCGATCGTGTGGACGGTCATGGAGCCTCGTCGATTGGATAATCCGCAACGGCGGCGCTCTGGCGGGCGCGCCATTCGTCGAGCCGGTCGGCGATCTCGTCGTCGTTGAGGGCGAGAACCGCGGCGGCCAAAGGGCGGCGTTGATGGCGCCGGCCCGGCCGATCGCCAACGTGCCGACTGGAATGCCGGCCGGCATCTGGACGATCGACAGCAGGCTGTCCTGGCCCGACAGCGCCTTCGACTGAACCGGCACGCCGAAAACCGGCAGCGGCGTCATGGCGGCGGTCATGCCGGGCAGGTGCGCCGCGCCACCGGCGCCGGCGATGATCACCTGGAAACCCTCGGCACGGGCGCCCTTGGCGAACTGCATCATCCGCTCCGGAGTGCGATGCGCTGAAATGATACGGGCCTCGTAGCCGATATCGAGCGCTTCCAGCGTATCGGCGGCGTTCTTCATGGTCTCCCAGTCGGACTGGCTGCCCATGATGATGGCGACGGCAGGTCTCTCAGACATGGCGGCCCCTTTAGGCGATGATATCCGGAACGATCTGATCTTCGAACTGTGTGATCTTGTCTTTCAGGGACAATTTCTTCTTTTTCATGCGCTGCACCCGCAGGGCGTCGCAGCCGACCTGGATCATGGCGTTGATGGCTGCGTCGTAATCCTCGTGTTCCTGCCGAAGTTTCGCGAGCGCCAGCCGGATATCCGCCTGTTCCTGATCTGCCATATTCCAGTCCCCATTCTCACATCCGCATTTCAGCGGCAGTCGGCCATGTCCGCAAGCCTCTACCACCAAACCGCGTTAACGGGAAGTTAGACAAGGTCACGAATTTGCCCTCTTGAAACCACGATTTCACCTTCGACAAACGCTGCCGATCATGTCACACTTCCTTCGTAAACCTGAAGCCTCGGCATTAGGGAATGCCGTGGTAGGTACCAAGGAAGGAACATGCCACATGACCGTCCAGGCTCATATCGCATCGCTTGAAAAGAAGCACGGCGCTTTGGAGGAGGAGCTCCAGGCAATTCTAGCGTCCCCCTCCGCCGACGATCGTGAAATCGCTGAACTCAAGCGGCGCAAGCTGCGTATCAAGGACCAAATGCAGCGCCTAATGGGGACCACGCGTCATTAGTTCCTCAGTAAGCGAAACCGCCGCTCGCCCGGTGTTTGATCAGTCAGAGGCGTATATTTAAGGCGGCAAAAAAATCCAAAAATATCAATGATAAAGTTCTGGTCGTGGCAAGGCATCCAAACCTTACGGTTTGCAATCCGGCTTCACGACCAGAACTGATCGAGCCACAGGTTAAGCCTGTCGAAGCCCTTGCTGTTGACGGAATAGATGCGCCGTGTGCCTTCCGCCGTCACGTTCACCAGATTGCTGTCCAGAAGCGCCTTCAGATGCTGCGATACCGCGGGCCGGCTGATCGGCAGGCCTTGCGCAAGTTCGTTTACGGTTTTCGGGGCGCGCCGCAATTCCTCCAGCAGATACCGCCGGTTAGGATCAGATATGGCTGCGAACGGATCAACGGTTGTCATGCTTTGAACTTACGGTAAACGTCCGGTGACGGCAAGATTTATTGTGCGTCGCAACAATACTCGCCGTCTTATTTTGCGTTGCTTTTTTAGCTACGCCGCGCCTGCTTTTTCGGCTCAGAACGGCAACCCGTCCCACAGCAGTTTCAATCCCGCACAGAATGCCAGGCCGTAGGTCATCGGATAGAAGGTTTCCGCCTTCAGGTGCTTGACGATCGCCGCGCCGATCATGGTCGCGATCAGGGCCACCGGGAGGAGGGTTGCGGATATGGTCAGGTTTTCCGCGTCCAGCGCGCCGAGGAAGAAATAAGGAATGACCTTGACCGCATTGACGATGGCAAAGAAGCGGATGCTGGCGCCGGTATAGGATTTCGGGTCGAGCCGCATCGGCAGGACGTAGATCTGGAAGGGCGGGCCGCCTGCATGGGCGACGAAGCTCGCGTAACCCGACAAGGCGCCCCAGAAGGTGGCGGCGACCGGGCGGTGCGGCAGGGGAGCCACCGGCCGGTTGGAACGGGGGCCGTAGACCTGCCAGAAATAGCGCACCGTAAACAGGATCGTCGCTGCCGCGATGACGAGGCGCAGCGCGTTGTCCGAGACATAGGCAGAGGTCGCCCAGCCGAGCGCGATGCCGATGACGCCGCCGGGCAGGATCATCAGCAGTGTCTTGCGATCGTTGAAGTTCCGCCACGACCACAGCGCGACCATGTCCATGACGATCAGGATCGGCAGGAAGATCGCCGCCGCCTTGACCGGGTCCACCGCAAGCGACATCAGCGGCACGCCGAGCAGGCCGATGGCGCCGCCGATGCCTCCTTTCGAGAGGCCGACAACCAGAACGGCGGGGATGGCGAAGGTGAAGAACGCGAGGCTAAGCGTATCGGGCATGAAGACTCGGATGGGACAGCGAGGGAATGGTTGATCCGGCAGTCTGTCCGGTCTATCGAATTTGCGGACAGAAAACGAGTGCGGATTTCATAAGTCGATCCGCCGAACGGGAAGAAACATGACCGGACAGGAAGACCGCTGCCGCCTGGTGCTGATCGTGCCGCACTATGACGATGCCGATCAGCAGGCCAAGGATCTCGAAGCAGCACTTGCCGGCGGCGATGTCGCCTCGGTGATACTGCCGCAATACGACCTTGACGACCAGGCGTTCCAGAAACGTGCGGAAGTGCTGGTCGAACTGATCCAGGCGGCAGGTGCCGCGGCGCTGATTTCCGGCGACAGCCGGGTTGCGGGCCGTATCAAGGCGGATGGCCTGCATCTGGGCGGCAACCTGACGGAACTGCAGGAAACGATCGAAAAATTCGTCCCGAAGATGATCGTCGGCTCCGGCGGGGCCGCTGACCGGCACCAGGCGCTGGCGATCGGCGAATTTCGCCCCGATTACATCTTCTTCGGCAAGCTCGACGGCGACATCAAGCCCGAAGCACATCCGAAAAACCTCGCGCTCGGCGAATGGTGGGCGTCGATGATCGAGATCCCCTGCATCGTCATGGGCGGCACCGATCCGTCATCCGCGCTTGCGGTTGCGGAGACCGGGGCGGAATTCGTGGCGCTGAAGGGAGCGGTATTTTCCAGCCCCCAGGGGCCAGCCGCCGCGGTTGCCGAAGTCAACGCGATTCTGGACGAAAAAGCGCCACGGTTTGAGGCTTGATGGAGCCCATGCCGTCGAACCGCCTTTACCGCGTGATTCTGAAAGGGCTGCTGGCGACGCTGGTCGCTTCGGCAGCAATGCCTTCCCTTGCGCTGGCGCAGGCGAATTCCAGGGCGGTCACGCGGCCGGTGGAACCCAATTTCCAGCCGATGAAAAAGGGCAGGGTCGAGATCCAGCCGGTTCCGGGGTCGGCGCGGGGCGCCCAGGAGCCCGAGGGCCAGCCGAGTGGCATCGTTCCTTCGGGCGGCGTCGAACTTTACCAGCGCATGGGAGCCACCCTGCCGCCCGCACCGGCCGAAAAGGCCTATGCCGGTAAGGTGGACGATGCCTACGGAGCCTACCAGCGCGGAATGTACGTGACGGCGCTCGACAAGGCGCTGACCCGGGCCGGGACCGGCGATGCGGCGGCGCAGACGCTGGTCGCGGAGATGATGACCAAGGGGCTCGGCATCAAGCGCGACGCCAAGACCGCGGCGTTCTGGTATCAGAAGGCGGCGGAGGGCGGCGATCCGGCCGCGATGTTCCAATATGCGCTGCTGCTGATGACCGGTCGCGATGTGCCTCGCGACAAGCCCAAGGCGGACGATTTCATGCGCAAGGCTGCGGAGGCCGGCAATGGGTCGGCGCAGTTCAACTGGGCGCAGATCCTGGTCTCGGAGAATCCGGGCGACAAGGGCCTGCATCTGGCGCTGCCCTTCTACGAAAAATCCGCAAGGCAGGGTGTGGCCGATAGCCAATATGCGGTAGCGCAGCTCTATGCGACCCTGAAGGACCTGCCGCCTGAGAAGAAGTCGCAGGCCCGCGAATGGCTGGAGCGTTCTGCGGAAGCCGGTTTCGACACGGCGCAGCTCGACATGGGCCTCTGGATGGTCAATGGCGTCGCTGGAGAGCGCAGTTACGAAAAGGGCTTCGAATGGCTGCGGATCGCCGCCCATCGCGGCAATGTGGTCGCCCAGAACAAGCTCGCCCATCTTTATATCAATGCCCTCGGCACCCGGCCCAATCCGGTCGAGGCAGCGAAATGGTACGTGCTGTCGCGCCGTGCCGGTCTTCAGGACCCGGAGCTCGAGGACTTCTATCTCGGCATTAACGAGGACATACAGAGGCAGGCGATCGACGCCGCAAACAAGTTCCGGCGGGGGTGACGCCCGGTCCGGCAAAGCCTGCGCAATCGATCCAGCAAATCGATTGCAGGGCTGAAGGCGTTGAGCCAAAAGGAAGCGTCGGGAGACGTTGCGGCAAATAGCCGGCCCACTCAGTTAGCCGACAATGCGTGGCCGACGATCAACGCATGGCCCCCGCCAGCACGATAATCGCGAAGAGCCAGAGAGCCGCGTAGAGAACAGGCTTGTCGGAAACCTTGCGATCGAAGCGCGGCGCAAGTGCGAAGATCACGGTTGAGACGAGAGCGGCGGCCGGAATGATCGACAGCGCGAAGGGCGCCGGCGCATAACGGTCCGGCGTGCCGTCCAAGCCGAAATGCACGGCCAGTTCGGCGCCTGGCGTTATCATGAACCACGCGGCGAGCGATGCGGCGGCCATGGTGGCGAGCAGAGCGACGCTCAAGGTCAGCGGCAGGGTGGCCTTCATTCTGCGTTCCTCCGCAGCGTGTCAGGAACAGTCGGGCGCCAGTTTTGCAGACGCGGCCGGCGGCGGCAATGCCCCCATTCCGGCGGACGGCTTGAATTTCGCGCTGTTTTATGGTCTTGAAGCCGCCAATCAAAAAATCGCTCATAAAACGCCGTCCCGTCCAGACGACAAGTCGGGACAACCCCAAGGATTTCCCGCATGGCCCGCTCCGCCCTTCTCAACGTCATGGTTCAGTCTGCCATCAAGGCAGGCAAGTCGCTTTCGCGAGATTTCGGCGAGGTGCAGAACCTGCAGGTTTCGGTGAAGGGCCCGAGCGATTTCGTATCCCAGGCGGATCTGAAGGCGGAAAAGATCGTCCGCGACGAGCGATGAAAGCGCGCCCGACCTATGGTTTCCTCGGTGAGGAAAGCGAAGAGGTGAAGGGTACCGACGGCGCGCATCGGTGGATCGTCGATCCGCTCGACGGCACCACCAATTTCCTGCACGGCATTCCGCAGTTCGCGGTGTCGATCGCGCTCGAGCGCAATGGCGAAGTGGTTGCCGGCGTCGTCTTCAACCCGGCGACGGACGAGCTGTTCACCGCGGAAAAGGGCGGCGGCGCCTTCATGAACGACCGCCGCATCCGGGTTGCCGCGCGCCGCGTGCTGTCCGATTGCGTGATCGGCTGCGGCATGCCGCATCTCGGCCGCAGCAATCACGGCAAGTTCCTGGTCGAACTGCGCCATGTGATGGGCGAAGTTGCCGGCATGCGCCGGTTCGGGGCTGCCGCCCTGGACCTTGCCTACGTGGCTGCCGGCCGTCTCGACGGGTTCTGGGAAACCGACCTTCTGCCCTGGGACATGGCGGCCGGCCTGATCCTGATCCGCGAAGCCGGCGGCTTCGTCAGCGACATGAAGGGCACGACCGATATCTTCGGCAGCGGCAATGTCGTCGCCGGCAACGAGCTGATCCAGAAGGCGCTGGTCGAAGTCGTCAACCGGCCCATTCCGACCCGCTGAGGCATTTTTGCGCCACCGCCCGGCTTAGAGCTTCAGTACTGAATAGCTGACTGTTTTCCTAAGCTTCTGCACTTCAATTCGTCGCAATTTTCAACTAGCCTCCGGCGCGCAGAATACCGGAGGCGAAGCATATTATGGCGAATGCGACAGTGGACGATTTGGACGCGTCTGAAACGGGCCGCGGCGGCTATGCCTACAAACTTTCCAATCCTGCCTCGTTCTTATGGACGATGTTGATCTTCCTGATCATCGTCGGTTTTGTCGCTTCGATCCTCTATCGTCAGGCCGCCCACGCCTTCCAGACCAATCCGGGCCTGAACGGCCTCATTCTCGGCGTTCTTCTGATCGGCGTGATCCTGGTGTTCAACCAGGTGATTGCGCTGATGCCGGAAGTGCGCTGGTTCAATTCCTTCCGGGCCGCCGGCAGCGCCGACAAGGTCGGTCGCGAGCCGCGCCTGCTTGCGCCGATGCGCACCCTGATCGGCGGCCGCCGCAGGATGGCGCTATCAACCAACGCCTTTCGCTCCATCCTCGATTCGATCGGCACCCGCCTCGACGAATCGCGCGACACGTCCCGGTACCTGATCGGCCTGCTCGTCTTCCTCGGCCTGCTCGGCACGTTCTGGGGCCTCATTGAAACCATCGGCTCGATCAGCAACGTCATCGGCGCGCTCGACCCGAATTCCGGCAGTTCCAACGACGTGCTCGCCGCCATCAAGAGCGGCCTTGCCCAGCCGCTTGCGGGCATGGGCACGGCGTTCTCGTCCTCGCTGCTCGGCCTTTCCGGTTCGCTGATCCTGGGCTTCCTCGACCTGCAGGCGGGCCGCGCCCAGAACCGGTTCTACACGGAACTTGAAAACTGGCTGTCTTCGGTGACCGACCTTGGATCGGACCTGCCGCCGGCCGTCGCCGAAACGCTTGCGAGCGGTTCCTCGGAGGATTTGAGGGCGCTGACGGAACAGCTGCGCGCGCTCGCCTCCGCCCAGAGCAAGGCACCGATCGACGGCCACCAGAACGAGCGGTCGCTGTCGGCCATGGCCAATCTTGCCGAAGGCATCCAGGGTCTGGTCAAGAACATGCGCAACGAACAGCAGATGCTGCGCGACTGGATCGAGGCGCAGCAGGAAGAATCAAAGGCGCTGCGCCGCACGCTCGACCGGCTTTCCGACAAGATCGGAGGAAGTAAGCGATGGCGCTCGGCAAGAACCGCCGTCGCGAGCGGGGCGTCGATTATTGGCCTGGTTTCGTGGATGCGCTTTCCACGCTGCTGCTTGCCATCATGTTCCTGCTCACGGTTTTCGTGCTGGCGCAGTTCCTGCTCAGCCGCGAAATTACCGGCCGCGATGAGGTGCTGAACCGGCTGAATGGCCAGATCGCCGAACTCACCCAGCTTCTGGCGCTCGAAAAGAGCAACAACCAGGATGCCGAGGACCAGCTTGCCAACCTGCAATCGTCGCTTGCCACCGCCGAAGCCGACCGGTCCCGCCTGCAGCAGCTTTTGAGCCAGGGGACGGGCAGCAGCAGCGCCGCCAATGCCCGGATCGGCGACCTCACCAACCAGCTCAACCAGGAACAGCAGCTCAGCGCCCGCGCTGCAAGCCAGGTGGAACTGCTCAACCAGCAGATCTCCGCTCTGCGTGCCCAGATCGCGGCCGTCGAACAGGCGCTGCAGGCCTCGGAAGCCCGTGACTCGTCCTCGCAGGCGCAGATCTCCGATCTCGGCCGCCGGCTCAACGTGGCGCTGGCGCAGCGCGTGCAGGAACTCAACCGCTATCGCTCGGACTTCTTCGGCCGGCTGCGGGAGATCCTGTCCGACCGCGAGAATATCCGTATCGTCGGCGACCGTTTCGTGTTCCAGTCTGAAGTGCTTTTCCCGGTCGGCGGCAACGAGCTCGATCCGGCCGGCAAGGTGGAGATGGACAAGCTTGCGACGGCCCTTCTCGATCTCGCCAAGGAAATCCCGGCCGAGATCAACTGGGTGCTGCGCGTCGACGGGCATACGGACAATTCGCCGCTGTCAGGCACCGGCCGCTATCGCGACAACTGGGAGCTTTCCTCGGCGCGCGCCACGTCGGTGGTCAAATACCTGATCTCCAAGGGGTGCCGGCCAACCGCCTGGTCGCTGCGGGCTTCGGCGAATTCCAGCCGCTCGCGCAAGGGGATACGCCGGACGCCCGCTCCCAGAACCGCCGCATCGAGCTGAAGCTCACCGAGCGGTAATCCGGCATCTCGTATCAATGGAAACACCGCCACGCCTCAGCGACGGGGAAGAATAAAGTCATGGCCGAAGACAAGCCGGATATGGACGCCGTCATGAAGGCGGTTGCCGAAAGCCCGAAACGCGACAACAGCGCCTACCACAAGGCGATCGCCGAGGCGCGGCAGGCGTTCGAAGACGCCGAGGCGGCTCTCGGCGGGCCGGTCAAGCTGCGCACCAAGACGAAGCTGAAGCGCAATGGCGACTATGTGGTGAAATGGACGTTCAAGCGATCGGGGTAGGCGCTTCCGCCGCGATGGAATGGGTGGTCGATGCGAAGCCCAGACGTACCAGACCACGACGAACCTCCGGTGCGTTCATGAACAGGCGCCATAGCAGGCCGGATCGGTAATTCTCGATCATCGCGATAATCGGGCCCTGGTCGATTGCCAGATACGTGCCGGCCACCCAGCCGGTCTTCGGCGCGAAGGAATCGGCAAAGCCGAACGAGCCGAGCAGTTTGCCATCGCCATAGTGAAGCAATGCGCGCATGGCGCTTCCTGCCTCGGCGGGCAGGAAAGGGAAACTCGACAGGGCAGCAGTCGGGGCGATGACGCCGCGATCGAATGTCGGCGAGTGGGCGCCGTAACCTTGCGGTCCGTCGGATGCGCTGAGGCCCCAGACGCCGGCATCCGCATAGTCGGGCACGGTCAGGCAATAGTCGTGGTTGATGCGCGTATGCGCCACGGCCTGATCCTGATAGTTGCTGCAATAGCGGTCGCTCAGGCCCCGCGGATCCAGTGCGCAGAACGAATAATGCGAGATGAAAAGCGGGCCGCCATAGGGCTCGCCAAGCGGAAGCGCCGTTCCGAGATAGGTCTCGCCGTTCAGCATGGCGCCCGACCTCGCCCAGCCGACATGGTAGCTTTCCGGCTTGATCGGATGGGTGTCGGAGCCGGCCGCCAGGACATAACAGGACAATGCCTCGTTCCAGCCGCGGATCGGCAGGTTCATGGCCCAGTCGTAGTTCGGGCTCCAATGCCAGTAGAGAGCGTCATCCTTGCCGCGGGTGAACCAGTTCCATTCCACCTCGTCGTACAATCGCGTGATATCCGCCCGCAATTTCTCTTCCCGAGCGGTCTCGCCGGCGAAATATTCCCGCGCGCAGATCAGGCCCTGCATCAGCAGCGTCGTTTCGACGAGGTCGCCGCCGTCGTCACGTCCGGAGAAGCGGATGACGTCGCTGGTCGAGCCGTCGATGAAATGCGCGAATGCCCCGTGGAAACTGGGCGAATGCCTCAGGCGATCGATGATAGTCGATATGCGGGCGAGTGCCTGCGAACGGGTGACCCACCGGCGTTCGCAGGCGACGATGATGGCAAGGACCCCAAAGCCGACGCCGCTGATCGAAACCATATTCGGGGAAGGCGCGCCCGAGACGAAGCACTTGTCGAAAGGCAGCCCCGATTCGGGGTGGGCACCATCCCAGAAGAACCGAAAGGTCCGGGACTGTATCTTGTCCAGGCAATCATCGAGGGACAGGCTGGGCGGCAGTTGACTGAAATTCATGGACCTCGAGCTTCTGGCGGCAATGGTATCTGCAATACTAGCAGGTCTGCGGTAGGTAGGCACTCGGCGCGCCCGGTTCACGTCCAGTTCAGACCAAGCGAAACACGTTGGCGTGAAGGATCAGAGTGCGGTGGCGCTCTGTCGTTCGATGTCGTGGAACTGCAGGCGGGCGAGTTTGGCGTAAAGGCCGCCCTCGGCGATCAGGCTCTGGTGGGTGCCTTCCTCGACGATCCGTCCGTCTTCCAGAACGAGGATTCGGTCGGCCTTCAGCACCGTCGCCAGGCGGTGGGCGATGACGAGAGTGGTACGGTTCTTCATCAGCCCGTCGAGCGCCTTCTGGACCAGCGTTTCGCTTTCCGCGTCGAGCGCCGATGTCGCCTCGTCGAGCAGCAGGACCGGCGCGTCCTTGAGGATGGCGCGGGCGATCGCGATGCGCTGGCGCTGGCCGCCGGAGAGCGTGATGCCCCGCTCGCCGGCCATCGTGTCATAGCCGTTGTCGAGTTTCGAAATGAATTCGTCGGCCTGGGCGGCGATTGCCGCGGCGCGAACCGCTTCGCGGCTGGCGTCGGGCGCGCTGAAGGCGATGTTGTCGTGGATCGAGGCGGCAAAGATCGTGACGTCCTGGGGAACGATGGCGAGGCGGGAGCGCAATTCGGCGAGCCTTGCCTGGCGCAGGTCGATGCCGTCGAGTTTTACCGAGCCGGCGGAGGGATCGTAGAAGCGCAAGAGCAGTGAAAAGAGCGTGCTCTTGCCGGCGCCGGACGGGCCGACGATGGCAACCGTCTCGCCGGGTTTCACCTTGAACGACAGTGAATTCAGCGTGATGGCGCTGACGCGGGCGGGATAGGCGAAGGAAACGGTTTCGAACTCGACTTCGCCGCGCGGCGGGGAGGGCAGAGTGACCGGGTTTTCGGCGTCGCGAATGGCCGGGACCTCGTGCAGCAGTTCGGTCAGCCGTTCGGCGGCGCCGCCAGCTGCGGAAAGCTCGCCCCAGACCTCCGAGAGCTGGCCGAGCGAACTTGCGACGATCACCGAATAGAGCACGAACTGGCCGAGCGTGCCGGCGGTCATGGTGCCGGCCAGCACGCTCTGGGCGCCGTACCAGAGCACGCCGACAATGCTGCCGAAAACCAGAAGAATGCCGAAACCTGTTAAAAGCGCGCGGGCCTTGATCGCATTGCGGGCTGCGTCATAGGCGCTTTCCACCGTGCTTCCATAACGGCCGTTGGCGGTTTTTTCGCCGCCGAAAGCCTGGACGGTGCGGGTGGCGCCGATCACTTCGGAAGCGAAGGCCGAGGTCTGGGCCAGCGTGTCCTGCGCGGCGCGGGAGCGTTTCCTGACCGAACGGCCGAAACCGACCAGCGGAAAGACGATCAGCGGGATGGCGCCGAGCACCAGCGCGGAAAGCCGCGGGCTCGTGTAGATCATCATGCCCATCGCGCCGAGACAGAGGATGGTGTTGCGCAGCGCCTGGGAGGCCGCCGAACCGAAGGCGGACTTGATCTGGGTCGTGTCGGCGGTCAGCCGCGAGACGATCTCGCCGGACTGGTTGACGTCGAAGAAGGATGGCGACAGCGACGTCACATGCGAGAAGACCTCGCGGCGAAGGTCGGCGACGACCCGTTCGCCGATCGTGATGACGTAATAGTAGCGCATGGCGCTGGCGACGGCGAGAAGGGCTGCGAGCGCCAGCAGCATTCCGAAATAGTTGTTGATGAAATGGCCATCGGCGGAGGCAAAGCCGTGATCGACCATGCGGCGGACGGCGAGCGGCAGGGCGAGCGTCGTGGCTGCGGCAAGCACGAGGAAAACCGTTGCTGCTGCGACCATCGAACGGTAACGGGCAAGATAGGGAAGGAGCCTTGCGAGGGGTCTTAAGGCTTTGCCTCTCGGCTGGTTTTCTCGGGCGTCTGCCACGTCATCTCCATCGGCTCGAAAGCCGCAATTCTCGGCCTTACGGGTACTTGTACTTCCGGCGACCTTCCTGTATAGGCTCCGCATCCAATTGGGAAGCCGTGACCAGACCGGTCTGCGGCTTCATTTATTAAAGAGGCCTCTCGCTCGCAATTGCGACAAATGGACCTCGCAGAGCAGGAATATCGACATGAAGGCTGGCATCCATCCGCAGTATCACGTGATCAAAGTGGTCATGACCGACGGCACCGAATACGAAACCCGCTCGACCTGGGGTTCGGAAGGCGCAACCATGAACCTGGAAATCGACCCCAAGTCCCATCCGGCTTGGACGGGCGGCAACCAGCAGATGCTGGACCGCGGCGGCCGCGTTTCCAAGTTCAACAAGCGTTTCGGCGGCCTCGGCCTCTAATACGCTTCTTGCGCGGACTTATCGAAGAGCCTGGCGAAAGCCGGGCTTTTTCGTTTCTCGTGTCTGACGGGGAGGAGCCGTTGAAAGAGCCATCCGATATCCCGGCCGCCTCGCGGCGGATCGTGATCATGGGGAACGGCGGGTCGGGCAAGACATGGCTGGCGCGGCGGCTGGCAGAGCCGCTTGGCCTGCCGGTCGTCCATCTCGACGACGTGCATTGGGAACCGGGTCGCTACGGGATTGCACGCGACAAGACCGTCGTGCACGAGGATGTCCGGGTGATTGCAGCGCAGGAAGCCTGGTTGATCGAGGGCGTCTACGGATTGTACGTCGGCATCGCCCTGCCGAGGACGACGACGCTGATCTGGCTTGATCTGAGCGAGGAGGAATGCGTGGCGAATATCATACGCCGCGGCATCCAGGGCGGCGAGAGCCAGGAGGCCTTCGACGGGCTGGTCAAATGGGTGTCGGAATATAGAGCCCGAAAGAACAACTGGAATTCGTTCGACGGTCATCTGAAGCTTTATGAAAGCTTCTCAGGTGAAAAGGTCCGACTGATGAGCCGGGACGAGGTCGATGCCTATGTGGCGAGCTTCCTGCTGATGTCGGCCGATCACCATGACTGGTTGAAAGCGGCGACACAACGGAGCCACCTCACTGCCGATGCGATCGATGTCGTCATCGACGCCGCGGAGCGAGCGGAGATGGACCCGGAACCCTCTGTCCGCCGTTGACGGCATGAAAAAGGGCCGATGCTTGACGCCGGCCCTTCACTTGGATCCCATCCAATAACGCTGTGGCAGTCAGTTGCCGAACGCGGTGCGCAGAAGGCTGAGCTGGGCGCGGACGCTGTTTTCATTGTCCGGCAGCACGGCTGCGTCGGCCGGGCGGTAGATTTCGCGATCGAGGATGGCGACGCGATTCTGGAGGCGCAGCGAACGCTCGACGAGATCGCGGAAGCCTTCCGGCAGATCGAGCCAGCCCGGAGCGTTGCGATCGACGTTGAAGCCGTCGAGGCGGACCTTGCTCTTTTCCGACATCACCTGTTCGCGGCTCATCTCGCCATTGTTGACGGCGCGTTGCAGGAGCAGCCAGGAGGCCATCTGCATGAGGCGGGTGGTGAGCCGCATGGACTCGGCTGCGTAAAGCACGGACGCCATGCGCGGCAGAACCTTCGAAGCGGCGCGGCCGGTACCGTCGAGGTAGCTCGCGGTCTCCTCGACCAGCGACATGCCTTCCGAGTACAGAGCCTTGAACTGCGAAGACGCAGCGGCGCGGCCTGCAAAACTTACGGTATTCAATCCCTGTTCGGACATCGAGATCATCCTGCTTAACGCAATCACATTCAGGCAATGACAACGGCGGATAAAAGTTCCCATGCCGTTCTGATGGCTTGAAGATGATACTTATAATGGAAATCCGCAAGGCGTTTCTTAAGGAAAGGTTAATACCCACAAGAAGTGGTAAACAGCCGCCATGTTCCTGAAATGAGACGCATTTCGCGCTGCCAATACAGAAGTTTGTTGCTGAGGGGAAGCCGATGAAAATCGTCGTCGTCGCAGCATCTTCGGCAAGACGCGGAACCGGGCCGGGGTGGTCCCAAAAAGAAGAGCCGCGGAAAGGCGGCTCTCAAGGTAAAACAGGGAGAAATCAGACCATTCGCCGAATGGTGAAACTGTCTGAGTCCAGGAAGCCTGAACGTTTTTATATTCTCAGATGATGATTAATATAGTCTTAAAATTAAGCAGAAATACTTAGGGTCTATGCCGGCGCCCGACGTTCAGGAACGGAACAGATTGTCGGCTGCGCGCCGGCCGGCGGCCTTTCTCTCCTTCTCGGCCTCGAGCCGGGCGATTTCCTGCCTCAGGAGACCGATTCGCAGGTCGAGCTCGTCCACGGACAGCATGGAGAGGTCGCAGCCGAGTTCGTGGGTCGTCGGCTTCTTTGGCCGTTCGTCGTCGAGAAAGCTCATGATGCCTCCTTTGCGGCATTCGTATCGGCTCTGGGGTTCCCATCGGGCGCTGAGTCGGTGGTGCGGGAACGTGGGTCCAGCGACAGGCTCTCCGGCGTCGAAAGCTGCGAGCTGCCGCCCGATGCGGTCGTATAGGCGTCGCGCTCGGCAACGGGAACGGGTGCACGTTGGCGGCTGCGGATGATCGCATAGGCCGTCACCAGAAGATGCGCGCCGGCCGTCACCGCAAACAGCGCATGCGGCCCCGCCCAGGTCATCACTGGGCCGCCGAGCGTCGGGCCGATGATCGTGCCGATGCCGTAGAGCAGAAGCAGGCCGCCGGAGACCTTTACGAAGTCCTCGGGGGCTGCGAAGTCGTTGGCATGGGCAACCGCGATTGGATAGAGCGCGTTGGCCGCAGCGCCATAAATCGCCACGAGCACGACGATGTCATAGGTGCCGGTCGGCCGGACCACCAGGATCGCTAGGCCCGCGAGCGCCGCCGCGGCCGACAGGCCGGCCAGCACATGGCGGCGATCCATCCTGTCAGACAGCCGGCCCGCCGGAAACTGCATGATCGCGCCGGCGAAGATGGTGATGCTGACCATCGCCGCAACCGCTCCCTGGTCGAGCCCGGCACGGGTGCCGAAGACGGCGCCGAGCGTGCCGTAGGCGCCGTTGGCGGTGCCGATCAGCAGGATGCCGATGCAGGAGATCGGCGAGTTGCGGAAAAGAGCGCGCAGATCGAGGCGGGCGCGCTTCAGCGGTTGCGGCGAAGCGGCCTTGGACAGGGTCGTCGGCAATGCGGCGAGGCTGTAGAGAATGCCGCAGATCATGAACAGCGTCGGCGTCGTGATATCGGCGAACGGCACCATCAGCTGGCCGCCGACGACGCCGAAAAGGGTGATCGAGATATAGAAGGAAAAGATCGTCCCGCGGCTTTCGCTCGTGGCGCGCTCGTTCAGCCAGCTTTCGATGATCATCGAGGTGCCGGCGGTGCAGAAGCCGGTAATGGCGCGCAGCACCAGCCAGGTGTTCTGATCGACCAGCAGTCCGGTCAAAAGCACGTTCAGGCAGATCAGCGACAGGAAGCCGGAAAAGGCCCGGACGTGGCCGATGCGGCGCACCACGTTCGGCGCCACGAAGCAGCCGATGACGAAGCCGGAGGCCCATGTGGTGCCGAGCAGGCCGAGCACCTCGTTGGAATAACCTTCCTGCGCCCCGCGCACCGGCAGAAGCAGGCTCTGCAGGCCGTTGCCGAGGAAAAGGAGCAGCGTACCGCAAAGGAGGGCGAGTATAGGAAGGAGGTTTCGTCTCATCTTTGCTACTGTCAGCTCTTTGCGCGAATGCGATCAGTCACGGCTCGCAGCAAGCATTGTTGCATGCGGATGAACCGGGCGTTAACGAAAGCGAAGCGGATTAGTTATTCCTCGAATCCCCTCCGCGTCTATCTGTGGTGGAGCGCAAAAATGTCCAGCCTGTGGCGGATAAGATCGGCAAAGCTTAGATGACAAAGACAATCGCGGTCCTTCTGATCCTCGCCATGCTGGTGCAGATCATCAAGCCGTTCGATCTTCCGGGCTTGAGGCGCCGGGGCGATTTCTGGAAGCTTGCCGTCGTCGCGTTCGCGGTCTGGAGCGTTGCGCTGATCCTGCGCGAATTCACGACTCTCTAGACATCGAGATCTATACGTCGATCGAGCCGCGCATGACGGGCACGCAGCGGCCGGAGATGGTAACGTCCGTGACGATGCCGCCCGCCTTGACCACATCGAGTTCGATGATGCTGCGTCGGCCCATCTCGACGCCCTGTTCGATCGTCACATGCACCGTCGTATCCGCCTCCGGCATACCCGTCACCAGGAAGGCGGAGAGAGCGGCAGACGCGCTGCCGGTGGCCGGATCCTCCATGACATTGTCGAGCGGCGCGAACATGCGGGCGCGGATGGCGAACGGGTTTTCCGGGCTGCGGACATAAAGGAAGACAGGGAAGTCCAGTCCGGCGCCCGCGTGTTTCGCCGCGGCCTCGTGAAAGACCGTGATATTCGGTCGCGCGGCGGCCAGTGCTTCGAGACCGT
The DNA here is from genome assembly GCA_045291535.1 of Neorhizobium sp. EC2-8. GTDB lineage: Bacteria > Pseudomonadota > Alphaproteobacteria > Rhizobiales > Rhizobiaceae > Neorhizobium. The sequence goes on from CP147996.1 coordinate 4,433,495, forward strand.
CGAGCTCCGCGATCGCAAAGGCGAGGCCGACGGAGGCGAAGACCGGGTTGTGGGCGGAGGTGCGGACGTGTTTCGCGTCGATCGAAACGCAAGCGGCGATCAATCCGGGCTCGATCTCGGTGCCGATTTCAAGCGGGCGCGGCGCGCGGATCGTGGCCCCGATCACGCCGGTCGCTTCCCGCAGCAGCTTGACTTCCACCAGGCCCGCGATCTCCTCGAAACGGAGCATGTCGCCGACCGGCTTGCCGAACAGGTCGGCCCGCTGGCCGAGGACGTAAGCGGTGCCGACATTGGGATGGCCGGCAAACGGGATTTCCATCGTCGGCGTGAAGATGCGCACCCGGGCACTGTTTTCCGGATTTTCCGGCGGCAGCACGAAAGTGCTTTCGGCATACCCGAATTCGACGGCGATCTGTTGCATCTGCCGGTCGGTCAAGCCCCGCGCATCCGGCACGACGGCGAGCGGATTGCCGGCGAAACGTTCGGTCGTGAAGACATCGACGGTGACGAAATCGGCTGTCGGCATGGGCAGGCTCCAAAGGTTCTCATACTTGCTTACCGCGCGACCGGAGACGGCACCAACCAATGTTTGTGATGCTCGGCATCAACGAAACAGAAAGGCCGCTCCGTTGCCGGAGCGGCCTTCTTCCTCCTCCTTGAAAAGGCGCTCCTCAAGCGGCCTTTTCGAGATCCTTTTCCGGCTTCCCTTGGCGGCGAGATTTTCGGATCTGCCGCCCCGGGCCTTGAGTGCCTTTCCTGCGAGGCGCGGCCGTGGGCTGTCGCCCGATATCAGGCCCGCATCAGGACTTATTGGCGCTCGCGGCGTAGATCTGATCGATCGTTGCGGCCAGGCTCGCGTCGAACTCTGCATCGCTCATGGTGACGCGGAGGTTTTCCGCCAGGGCGCGCGAGAAACTCGCGATCATGCCATGGTTGTGGCTGAGCTTTTCGCAGGCGTCCGCGGTGCTGTAGCCGCCGGAAAGGGCGACGACGCGGATGACCGATTTGTGGGCGACCAGGGAGCGTAGAAATCGGCGACCGTCGGGATCGTCAATTTCAGCATTACCGTCTCGCCTGCGGGGAGCTTGTCGAGTTGCCGCGCGATCTCGTCGCGCAAAATCGCTTCGGCCTGTTCCTTTGTCGGGCTTTTGATGGAAACTTCGGGCTCGATGATCGGCATGAGGCCCTGGCCGATGATCTGACGGGCAACCTGGAACTGCTGCTCCACGACGGCCGCGATGCCGGCCTTGTCGGCCTGGGCGATCACCGACCGCATCTTGGTCCCGAATATCCCCTTTTCACGACCGCGGATCAGCAGAGCATCCAGCTCGGGCATCGGCTTCATCGTCTGAACGCCGTTTTCCTCGGCATTCAGACCCTTGTCGATTTTGAGGAAGGGCACGACGCCGCGCTTTTCCCAGAGATAGGACGGAACAGCCTGACCATCGACGTCGCCGTCCATGGTCCGCTCGAACAGGATGGCGCCGATAACCTTGTCGCCCGTAAAGGCGGGCGCGCTCATGATGCGGACGCGCATGGCATGCACCAGGCGGAACATCTCCTCGTCACCCTGATAGTCGGTGTCGGACACCCCATAAAGACGCAACGCTCCGGGTGTTGAACCGCCGCTCTGATCCAGCGCCGCAATAAACCCGGGCGCAGAACTCATCTTGTTCAACATCTTGGCGTCCACCATACTAACTCCTGTCCCTAAAGTTGGCGCGAAACGCGCTCATTCTCCCTAGTCGTCATTGCGGATAACAGAAGTTATTTTAAAGGGAAATCCTGCCTTAAGCTATTGAAACGATTGAAACGCTTTCAATCGTTTAAAATATCTAAAAATTTTTAAACCCGTTAACTTCAGAGCGCGCCGCCCTATATGAGCGCACTCTCTTTTCCGAGAGATGACGGGTCACATCACCTCAATAACCCGCCTCCTTCTGATGCCGCACCGCCAGGATGGCGACCGTCCCGGCCTCGAAACGATAAAGAGCGATATAGCCGCTGTTTCCGAAATCGATGAGCCATTCGCGGTATTCGGGTTCCATATCTTCGACTGCGCGACCCGGATTCGGCTGACGGGCCAAAATCTTGACGCCGGCTCCAATGGCCTTCACGGTGCGTGCGGCCGCTTCCGGATTTTTGGGTGCAAGGAACCGGAAGAGGCGCTGGACGTCGTCAAGCGCAGGCGGCGTCCAGATCAGGTGTGGCATGCCGGCGGATCCGCATCCTCACCCTCTTCGAGCTTCGCAAGCCACGCATCGGCTTCCCCGGCGGTGAGATGCAGGCCGTCCTGCCGGTAACCTTCCCAGGCGCGCCTGGCATCCTGATGGAATGCTTCGCGCTGTTCCTCCTTCTCGACATACTGTTCGATGGCTTCACGCATGATCCAGTGCGCACTACGGCGCCGCGCCTGGGCGAGCTGCCGGATGCGTTCCTTCAGTTCGTTGTCGAGTTTGATGGAAGTCGCTGTCGTCATGGCAATAACCCGGTAGTGAAAGGTGTTGCCTTTCACTACTATAGTCTTTCTCGCTCACGCTGTCGATCCGGCGTCACGTTTCGGATCCGCGAAGGCCTCTCAGCCGGCCTTGACCAGCACCGAGACGCCCGGCAGTTCCTTGCCTTCCATCCATTCCAGGAATGCGCCGCCGGCGGTCGAGACGTAGGAGAAGTCGTCGGCAGCGCCGGCATGGTTGAGGGCCGCGACCGTATCGCCGCCGCCGGCGACCGAGGTGAGCTTGCCGGCCTTGGTCTGCTCTGCGGCATGTTTTGCGGCAGATACCGTCGCCTTGTCGAAGGGTTCGATCTCGAAGGCGCCGAGCGGGCCGTTCCAGACGAGCGTCGAGGCCTTGGAGATCCAGTCATTGACGGCGGCGATCGACTTCGGGCCGACATCGAGCACCATGGCATCGGCCGGGATGGCGGTGATATCCACCACTTCGTTAGCGGCACCCGCCTTGAATTCGCGGGCGATGACGCCGTCGATCGGCAGCACGATGGCGCAGTTGGAGGCTTGCGCTTCGGCCATGATCTTGCGGGCGGTTTCGGCAAGGTCGTGCTCGCAGAGCGACTTGCCGACATCGATGCCTTGTGCGGCGATGAAAGTATTGGCCATGCCGCCGCCGATCACTAGCGCATCGACCTTTTGACGAGGTTCTGCAGAAGGTCGATCTTGGTGGAAACCTTGGCGCCGCCGACGATGGCGACGACCGGGCGGGCCGGATTGCCGAGGCCTTTTTCGAGCGCTTCGAGCTCTTCCTGCATGGTGCGGCCGGCATAGGCGGGCAGGTGATGCGCCAGGCCCTCGGTCGAGGCGTGGGCGCGGTGGGCGGCGGAGAAGGCGTCGTTGACGAAGATGTCGCCGTTTTTGGCGAGCGCTTCGGTGAAGGCCGGATCGTTCTTTTCCTCGCCCTTGTGGAAGCGGGTGTTTTCGAGAAGCAGGATGTCACCGCTCTTCATGCCGGCGATCGCCTGTTCGGCTTCGGGACCGATGCAGTCGGAGGCGAAGAGGATCTTCTGGCCGAGCACCTGGTTGACGGCGGAAACGATCAGCGACAGCGACATGTCGGCGACCGGCTCACCCTTGGGGCGGCCGAAATGGGCGAGCAGGATGACCTTGGCGCCCTTCTTGGCCAGTTCCAGAATGGTCGGCGCGACGCGTTCGATGCGGGTCGCGTCCGTCACCTTTCCGTCAGCGACGGGAACGTTGAGATCGACGCGCACGAGCACGCGCTTGGCTGCGATATCGGTGAGGTCGTCAAGGGTTTTGAAGGCCGGCATGATGCTAATCCAGTTACTCGGGAAAGTGCAGCGGACCATACTATGCCTGACCGGCGACGCAAGACGATTGGTTGCAACCATTCCTGTTCCGTAGGTCGCGGATGCGCTGCATGCTCATTCTACCGCGATAATGCAGCGGGTGGAGGATTTTATCTGTGCTGCTGCCGATCAAGCCGGCTGCGGGCGCTCCGGCTGAGTTTGCGCCCTTCTATGCCGGACCTTCCGGCGGTACGGCGCCCGGCTTCACGGGGACGTGCTTGCCGCGATATTTGCGGACCAGATCGCGGATGCGGTGGGCGATCTCGCGCATGTTGATGAAGATCGGCAGGTTGGTCGCCGGCTCCACGGGTTCCAGCGAGATGCCGATGCTGCGGACATGTTCGTGCTCGTCGAGTTCACGCACGATCAGGATGATCGAGCCGAAGCGGATGCGGTCGGCATAATCCGCCCGCCCGCCGAGCCGCGAGGTGACCAGGTCGCCGACGGTCATGTTCTGCTCGTTGGCGGAGAGCAGGCCGGGACCGTAGGCCGCGTCCAGCTCCTTGGCGGGCCTGGTCGGCGAGATTGCAAACGCGCCAAAAATTCCGCATCGTCCTCATCGACCGGCACCTGGCTTGCGAAGATGCGGTCGAGCAGTTTCGAATAGGCGGGCGAGATGAACAGGTAGACCTGGTCGTTTTCCTTCAGCCGGCCGGCATATTGATAACGCATGCTGCGGCCGTCGCGGATAACCAGCGACGGCATCGCCCAGCGGGGAATGCGCTCGCCCTGCAGGATCGGGCTGCCCTTCATGACGCGGTAGGAGATCACCGTGATGGGCGGTGCCCGGCAGATCGAGCTCGATCTTGTCGGACGGCGCCGATGCGCGGCGGAATGATGAGGCCGAGCTTGTGGGCGACCGGCTTGATCGTCCAGCCCTGGACGAGAAGGGAGACCAGCACGATGATGAAGGTGGTGTTGAAAAACAGCTGTCCGTTCTCGACGCCGCTCAGGACCGGCATGATCGCCAGCAGGATGGAGACGGCGCCGCGCAGGCCGACCCAGGCGAGGAAGCTGGTCTCCTGCTGGGTGAAATCGTAAGGGAGAAGGCTGAGCCACACGGCAATCGGCCGGGCAACGAAGATCAGGAAGAGCGCGAGGGCGATCGCCGGCACCAGGATGGCCGGAAATTGCGACGGCGTGGCGAGCAGGCCGAGCACCAGGAACATGATGATCTGGGCAAGCCAGGTCAGCCCCTCGTTGAAGCGGACGATCTGAGGCTTGGCGAACATCTTGCGATTGCCGGAATAAATGCCGGCCACATAGACCGCCAGGAACCCGCTGCCGCCCATGGCGCCGGTGAAGGAAAAGACGAGCAGCGCCAGCGTCAGCACGAAGATCGGCGCCAGGCCACGGTCGGAGGTGAAGCGGTTCAGCACCCAGACGATCATCATGCCGCCGAACAGGCCGAAAATGACGCCGAGCCCCATTTCCTCGACGAACAGGAACAGGAAGCGCAGGTCGAGGCCGGAAAAGCCTTGGCCCGTCGCCAGAAGTTCGGCAAGCGCGATCGTCAGGAAGATCGCCATCGGATCGTTGGTGCCGGACTCGACTTCGAGCGTCGAACGCACCTTGTCGCGGATGTTGATGCCGCTGACGCGCAGCAGGAAGAAGACGGCGGCCGCATCCGTCGAGGCGACGATCGAGCCGAGCAGCAGGCCTTCGAGCCAGTTGAAGTTCAGAAGGATCGTCGCGGCGAAGGCGAAGATGCCGGCCGTCAGCAGCACGCCGACAGACGCGAGCGTGACCGCCGGAACGGCTGCCATTCGAAACGAGTGGATGGGGGTCATGAAGCCGGAATCGAACAGCACGATCGCCAGCGCCAGCGAGCCCAGCATGAAGGTGAAGGAATAGTTCTCGAACTTGATGCCGAGGCCATCGACGCCGGCGAGCAGGCCGATCGACAGGAAGATCAGCAGAAGGGGAGCACCGAAGCGGAAGGCGAGGAGGCTCGAAAGGGCAGCCGCCAGCACCAGGACCGTGCCGACCAGCAGGACGATATAAAAGCCTCCACCTATAAAGTCCCCTTCTTCACACCTCGCGCCTCATACGATCCCCGCCCGCAGCCCCGAAACCGGAACTGTGCCATGCCGCGACGCGGCCATGCAAGAATGGGGCAGATCCCGGCCTATGGCCAGGCGAATCGACTGATCGATTAGGCGGGAACAATTCCGGCAAGAGAAGGGCAGGGGCGGAAAAAGACGGACGTGTGCCTTGGTGCCGATGGCTTTTCACTTTTCTGCCCAGCGCCTTGTCCCAAAACCGGTGCCACTTTTGGGGACGCTGGATGATCGGAGAGCCCACACGAATGCGGAACCTCAATAGATTTAGTTAGGTGGCTCCGCATTCGCGTGGCCTTCGGCGTCTTTTCGGGGCTTCCGGCCCCTACAGGTGATCACCTCGCCTCGCTGCGTGGCTTCGTTCGCGGCTTCCTTTCGGGAAGCCTTGCCACTTGGACGGCTCAACCGAACCCGGCCCGGCGGCCAGGGGAGGCTTGATAGGGTTCGGGTTGCCCCTGGCCCATGGCTTTCACCTCTTCCACCATCGCCGCACGTTACGGTTCGGGTGGAAGCGCCGGCCCCGCCTGCCCGCGAACGTCTCGCGAAACACTCCGGTGGTGGGAGCGGGAGGATTGTAGGCATGGGTTGGAGGGGCGGGGATGAGCGGGGGTGAAAAAATTTGGTGGTGGGTCGCACGGCGGGCTTTTCTTCTGTGGTCTACGTTGCACGGATCACTTGATGTCGCATGAAATTAATTTAGAGTCGAAACTCCGAACAGATATTTCGATATTCAGCCGCATAGTACGAAGTATTTTTTGGTATATATATCCCAGTAAATATGGGTGCGAAAAATGCCCTATACAAAACCTAGTGATCGATACCTGGCAGAACTCGACGACGTCGCAAACGCTGCGAATGATTTATACGAATTTCTAGCCAATCAGCCTAACATGTTACCGTTGGGCTTTCCTAACGATGCGGTAATAACTCTTTGTTCGGCGCTTTCGCGGCTTCCCGACGGTAGCGTTGAAGGAAGTGTCAGCTTGCTTGATGCCGGGCGGGAACAATGCCCTACTATCCGGCGCAATTATATTCCGCCTGCGCCAAATTCGGACGAAAATATTAGCGATGTTGATGCGCCACCTGTGTACCGGGGCGGTGAACTTGATACTCTTATAAATCAACTTTACGTCGCCATTGGGACTGCAATTGATGCATATAGGGATGAATACGGAAAAGGCTTCTTAGAGGGAATTGAGATTGATCCGCCGGTCGCGCCGGAACCGGAATTTTTGCTGGATGGCGCTATTAAAAGTACGAGAAAGGCAGAACTCAAAATATTGGAGTTCTCAAGTGACTACGAAGAAGAGCTTCTAGAAGAAGGCGAACTACAGCGTGGTTTGGTTGACACCGCAAATGAACTTAAAGCTGCTAGGTCTGCAGCTTCAATGCCTCAGCCAAAGCCTAAGCTTCTATCCCGCTTGGCAAATGTGATCTCCCGAGCTCCAGAAGCTTTGCGGTTGGTTGGACGCACAGCGATAATATTCGCTGATACCGCTGACCCACTGGTTAAAGCGACGATCAAAATTTTGATGAGTAGCTGGGAATCGCTTCTCGATTCCGCTTCGATAGCTGGCGAAGCGTTGGAGGAGAGTGCTAGGCGTCTCGCTTTCCACAGAGACCAATTGAAGGAAGCAGAGATAGCAAGGCCAACATCCGATTCCATAGACAATCCCGAATTTAGTGAAGATGAAGCAATAAAAATACTTTTAGACGGGCGGGATCTTCCAAATAGTTGGTACAGAAGAATAGAAAAAATTGAACTCCCGGCTATCCGTCATTCTCGTTGGTTGAATTTCAGTAATACTCTTTTAGAGATATCTAAATGCACAAGACTTCGTTATTTAGATTTGTCGCAAGCTCCTCTGGACAATATCGAGTTCTTGAAAAACAAAAAAACCTCTCGGAGGTTAGGCTGTTAGGTACGGGAATTACAAATTTAGACGGCTTAAAAGGTTGCGAAGAGTTAAAATCTGTAAATATAAACGGTTGTAGAAAAATATCTGATTTAGAAATATTTTCACAACTGAAGAACATAAATTTCATTCATATGAAGGGTGTAAGGGTTAAGAGCTTGGACCCCCTGCTTTCTATTGAAGACTTGCAACTATTATTGTTGGAATATAAGGAGTTTTCTGTCGAGGATTTGGACTCTATAAGAAGTAAATTCCCCGACATTATTATCCGGTCCAATTTCAAAAAAGGACCCGAAGAAGAAAAAAGCAAAATCCGTTTGACCGCTATTTGCGCAAAGGCGCTACCAACGCCCTATGGCAGGCGGCATTTGCTACCGAGTCGGCGTTATTGAAGCTGAGATTTGCCTAAGCGACACCCACAAACAAAAAACCCCTCCCTTGCGGGAGGGGGCGATATCTTGCCAATGCCGCCCGAAGGCAGCCTCCGTGATCCTTAGATCAGCTTGGCAAACGCCACAGCCGTGTCGGCCATGCGGTTCGAAAACCCCATTCGTTGTCGTACCAGGAGAGGATGCGGACGAAGTTGCCTTCGAGCACCTTGGTCTGGTCGATCGCGAAGATCGAGGAATGGCTGTCGTGGTTGAAGTCGCGGCTGACGAGCGGCTCTTCGGTGTAGCCGAGGATGCCCTTGAGCTTGCCGTTCGAGGCGGACTTGATGGCTTCGTTGATTTCGGCGACTGAGGTGGTCTTCTTGGCGACGAACTTGAAGTCGACGACCGAGACGTTCGGGGTCGGCACGCGGATCGAGGTGCCGTCCAGCTTGCCCTTGAGGTGCGGCAGGACGAGGCCGACGGCCTTGGCGGCGCCCGTCGAGGTCGGGATCATCGACAGCGCCGCAGCGCGGGCGCGGTAGAGGTCCTTGTGCATCGTGTCGAGCGTCGGCTGGTCGCCGGTGTAGGAATGGATCGTGGTCATGAAGCCATGATCGATACCGACGGCGTCATCGAGAACCTTGACGACCGGAACCAGGCAGTTGGTGGTGCAGGATGCGTTGGAGATGACCAGGTGTTCCCGGGTCAGCTGGTCGTGGTTGACGCCGAAAACGACGGTGAGGTCGGCGCCATCGGCCGGAGCCGAGACGATGACGCGCTTGGCGCCGGCCGTCAGGTGGGCGGCGGCCTTGTCGCGGGCGGTGAAGATGCCCGTGCATTCGAGCGCGATATCGACGCCGAGTTCGCCATGCGGCAGGGTAGCCGGGTCCTTGATCGCGGTCACCTTGATCGGCTTGCCGCCGCCGACGGTGATGGTGTCGCCCTCGACCTTCACATCGGCCGGGAACTTGCCGTGGATGGAATCGTAGCGGAGCAGGTGGGCATTGGTCTCGACCGGGCCGAGGTCGTTGATGGCAACGACTTCGATGTCGGTGCGGCCGGATTCGACGATAGCGCGCAGAACGTTACGGCCGATGCGGCCAAAGCCGTTGATGGCAACTTTCACAGTCATGTCATTCTCCCGAAAATGTGCGGTCTGTCTTGGCGGGCGCGCCGGGCGCCCCCTTCATTGTCAGTCTTTGCTCAGGCGAGCTCTTTTCGGCTGCGGCAACAACCGCTTCCGCGGTGATGCCGAAGTGTTTGAAGAGCTCCTTGGCAGGGCCCGAGGCGCCGAAGGACTTCATGCCGATGAAGGTTCCCTTCGGGCCGATGAAGTGATCCCAGCCCTCGCGCACGGCCGCTTCGACGGCGATCTTGACCGGCGAATTGCCGATGACCGCGGTCTGGTAGGATTCCGGCTGGTCGAAGAAGAGTTCGACGCAGGGGACGGAAACGACGCGGGTCGCGATGCCCTTGCCGTCCAGCGTCGCCTGGGCCTTCAGCGCCAGTTCGACTTCGGAGCCCGATGCGAAGATCGTCACCTTGGCGTCGGCCGCCGAGACGAGCCTCGTAGGCGCCCTGGGCGCAGAGGTTCTTCTCCTCGTAGGTCTTGCGGGCCGGCGCCAGGTTCTGGCGGGTCAGCGCCAGGCCCGACGGGCGGTGCTTTTCCTTCAGCGCCAGCTGCCAGCATTCCGCCGTCTCGGTCTCGTCGGCCGGGCGGAACATCAGAAGGTTCGGAATGGCGCGCAGCGCTGCGATCTGTTCGACCGGCTGATGGGTCGGACCGTCTTCGCCGACGCCGATCGAATCATGGGTCCAGACATGCACCACGCGGATGCCCATCAGGGCGGCGAGGCGAACGGACGGACGGCAATAATCCGAGAAGATCAGGAAGCCGCCGGAATAGGGGATCAGGCCGCCATGCAGCGAGACGCCGTTCATGGCAGCGGCCATCGCGTGTTCGCGGATGCCCCAGTGCATGTAGCGGCCGGAGAAGTCGGTCGGGGTGATCGACTTCATCTGGCTGGTCTTGGTGTTGTTCGACGGCGTCAGGTCGGCCGAACCGCCGAGCGTTTCGATGACGATGCCGTTGATGACTTCGAGCGCGTCTTCGGAGGCCTTGCGGGTGGCGACCGTCGGGTTGTTCTCGGCGATCTTCTTCTTGAAGGCGTCGATGGCGCTGTCGAAATTGCCCGGCAGGTCGCCGGCGAAGCGGCGCACGAACTCGGCCTTCTTGTCGGAGGCGGCAAGACGGTCTTCCCAGTCCTTGCGAACCGTGGTCGAGCGCAGGCCTGCGAGGCGCCAGGCATCGAGAACGTCGGCCGGAACGGCGAAGGCTTCCGCCTCCCAGTTCAGATGCTTGCGGGCGGCGGCGATTTCGTCGGCGCCGAGCGGGTTGCCGTGAACCTTGTGGGTGCCCTGCTTGTTCGGGGCGCCGAAGCCGATGATGGTCTTGCAGGCGATGAAGGTCGGGCGGTCGGACTTCTGGGCAGCTTCGATGGCGGCCGAAATCTGATCGACGTCATGGCCATCGACTTCGATCGTGTTCCAGTGGGCGGCCTTGAAGCGCATCACCTGGTCGGTCGAATCCGACAGCGAGACGGCGCCGTCGATGGTGATCTTGTTGTCGTCCCAGAACAGGACGAGCTTGTTGAGCTTCAGGTGGCCAGCAAGCGCGATGGCTTCCTGGCTGATGCCTTCCATCAGGCAGCCGTCACCGCACAGCGCATAGGTGAAGTGGTTCTGCAGCTCGGAGCCGAATTCCTCTTCCAGCTTGCGTTCGGCGATCGCCATGCCGACGGCATTGGCAATGCCCTGGCCGAGCGGGCCGGTGGTGGTTTCGATGCCCGAGGCATGGCCGTATTCCGGGTGGCCGGCGGTCTTGGAGCCGAGCTGGCGGAACTGCTTGATGTCCTCGATCGTCATGTCCTCGTAACCGGTGAGGAACAGCAGCGAATAAAGCAGCATGGAGCCGTGGCCGGCAGACAGCACGAAACGGTCGCGGTCCGCCCAGAGCGGGTTCTTCGGGTCAAATTTCAGATAGCGGGTGAACAGAACCGTGGCGATGTCGGCCGCGCCCATCGGCAGGCCGGGATGGCCGGAATTGGCCTTCTCTACAGCATCCATGGCGAGGAATCGGATTGCGTTCGCCATCCGGTTATGTTTGTCGAGAGAGGTCATGGCTAATCCGCTTTTTACGGGTGTCGGTCACGGTCCGCGTGGGACCACTTGAAGGGTGGCCCAGGGACCACCTAAGAGCGGCTGATCCTTAGCAGGTGCAACGCGCAAGTCAACAAAAGCACGGTCTCCACGAAGGGGTGATGACGAACTTTCCTGCAGTCTGCCTGAATTGCGGGCAGCAGGCGGCGGCATGTGGCGAGGCGCAGAAACATAGTTGACGATCCACAGTTAGCACATGTTTGAGAGGCCTGGATTGATTGACCGGCTTGCAGGCGGTGAATAGTCTGCGGCCCTTGCTGGAGGGGCCGATCAAAGCGATTCGGCCGATTTCGCGTATCGACAGGAAGCTTCGCATGCCGTCGGAAAAGACGATCGACATGGTGATCTCGGAACTTAAAGCGGCGATCGGCGGCCTCGAGAGTGCCGTCGATGCGCGCATCGAGCGCCAGCGCGAAGCGCAGGACGTGGAAGGCGAAGTGCGCCGGGTGCATGCCGACCGGGCACGTCTGGCGCAGGAACTCGACCAGTCGCAATTCCGCGCCAATCGACTGGAAGAGGTGAACCGGGAAGTCTCGCGGCGCCTGGTGACGGCGATGGAAACCATCCGCGCCGTGCTCGATCGCTGACGCGCCAAGATCAAAGGGAATGCCATGGCCCAGGTAACGGTGATGATCGACGGCAAGGCCTATCGCATGGCCTGCGAGGAAGGACAGGAAGGCCACCTGACCGACCTCGCCGACCGATTCGACCGTTACGTTGGGCACCTCAAGGGCCAGTTCGGCGAGATCGGCGATCTGCGCATCACCGTCATGGCCGGCATCATGATCATGGACGAGTTGTCCGAGGTGACCCGCAAGCTCGGCCTGCTCGAGACCGAGGTCGCGTCGCTCAAGTCCAACCGCGACGGGGCGCTCGAAAACCAGCAGCGCAGCGAGCAGCAGGTGGTCTCTGCGCTCGGCGAACTCGCATCACGGCTCGACGGCCTGACCGCCAAGCTCAACGGACGCGCGTCGGCGCAGGTGAACTGATCAAAGTCGATAATAAAGGCTTTCCGCCACTGGTGCGGACCGGCGATCGCACATATATTGCCGAAGCGATCTGCGCCTCACGACAGGAACCACAATCCCTGGGGCCATACTCGATCCAAAGGGAGCTGTCCCTGGCCAGGCCCGTGGGCTTGGACACACGGCGCCCACCTACGTTTGTAGGCACCCAGGATCGTAAACATCCATCGGCTGCCGCGGATCGCACTTCATCTTCCCTCGATTTCGGCGCGATCTCTGATCATCAGGACTTTGCGCAGGCGGAATATGAATTTTAGTGAATGCTAATTCATTTACCATGCCGTGGACTTGGGCGCGCGTGATCGCGGCTTGGGCGATACTCTTAATCCTCTTTTCAAACGACGGGACTATCTTCCCGACATGCGCATCAACGAGATCACCAACTGGGCCTACGGTGTCACGGTCGTCCTGACCGTGCTGTCGGGCACTGCCTTCCTGCTGTCTGCAAGGAGCGCCAACCAGGAGCGGATCGCCGTCGAGGAGCATCTTTCCCTGGATGAACTTTCCGAAGGGCTGGCGCTCGGCGCGGAAGAGCGCACCGACGAAGCCCGGCTTTACGTGATGCGCGGTCAGGAACGGCACCTGAAGGCTTTCCACGGCAGGGAGGCCGAGGAGCAGGTGCTCGAACAGGCGATCAAGGACATCAAGACGCTCGGCGCTTCGAATGCGGAACTTGCCGCCCTGGTCGAGGTGGAACAAGACGCAGACGCTCTCGATCAGGCTCGAGGAGGCGGCTATCGCTGCCTACCAGAACGGCGACCGGGACGGCGCGCAGGAGGCATTGTTCGGTCCCGAGCATGACCGCCTTCAGACCGGGCTCCTGGAAACCGTCACCCGCTTCCGCGAACTGGTGAAGGCGCGCACCGGGACTGCGGTTGCGTTCGCGCAGTCGCGCAGCGACTGGTGGGGTTTTGCCGCCAAGACGATGCTTGCCATCACTGCCGCACTTTTTCTCGGCGTCCTCTATTTCGTGCTGAAGCGCCGCGTCGCGATGCCGCTCACCCGCATGACCGGCATCGTCACCCGGCTCGCCCGGCAGGATTATGCCGTGGAAGTGCCGCTCGACCGCCGGCGGGACGAGATCGGCGAGATGAACCAGGCGATCCACATCTTTCGCGAAAACGGGCTGGAGCGGGATCGTCTCGATGCGGAGCGGCGGGCCGACCAGGCTCACCAAGGATCTCATTCTGCAGATGATGCACCGGCTGCAGGCCTGCCAGGCGCAGGGCGAGCCTGGCCGATGTCGTCTCCGCTTCGCGCCGCAGATCTTTCCGAACCTCGCCGGCCAGCTTTATGTGCTGAACGACAGCCGAACGATGCTTACCCAGATAGGCTCGTGGCTCGATCCGCAGCTTTCGGCCGAATCCTTCCCGACCAGCGCCTGCTGGGGCCTGCGCCGCGGGCGGCCACACCTGAGCAATCACGGCCAGGGCGACATTCCGTGCCAGCATCTCGGCGAAAGCGATATCGCCGGGCTCTGCGTACCCCTGACGGCACAGGGCGACACGATCGGCCTTCTCTATTTCGAAGAGCGTCCCGGCCAGGAGATGGCGGCGGAGGACTCTCGCCTCTACCTCGAACTGATTGCCGAGAACATCGGCCTTGCCGTCGCCAACCTGCAGCTCCGCGACAGGCTGACCAACCTCGCCGTGCGCGATGCGCTGACCGGTCTTCTCAACCGCCGCTGCCTCGACGAGACGCTTGGGCGGCACGGGCGCGACCACGCTGGCCAGCCGCTCGCCTGTCTGATGATGGATATCGACCGTTTCAAGCGGTTCAACGACGAGTTCGGGCACGACGCCGGCGACATGGTGATGCAATATGTCGCGCAGATGATGCTCGATACCGTCGGCGAGGCGGGAACCTGCTATCGCTTCGGCGGCGAGGAATTTACCGTGCTTCTGCCGGATACCACGGAGACCGCCGCCTTCGAGCTTGCCGAACGGCTGCGGCAGAAGATCGCCACCACGCCGCTTTCGCATGGCGGCCGCATTCTCGGCCTCGTGTCCGTCTCTATCGGCGTCGCGGGCTCGCCCGACGACGGACCGGTTCCGACGCTCCTGACGCGGGCGGATGCGGCGCTTCTCGAAGCCAAGGCCGGCGGGCGGAACCAGACGGTGCTTGCCGGTGCCGTAAAGCCCGAGGATCAGGCGAACCGCAACTCGGCTTGACCAGATCGGCGGTAGAAGGCCGCGGCGGCCGATATCCACTTCTGATCGGTCCATTCTTCGGCCTTTGCTTGACAATGGACGCGGCAGCGACAAGTTCTTGCCCTCGCGTCCACTCGCCTCCCGTTCTTGCCGGCCGGTAATCCATGCCTTTTTGAATTCCACTTTTGCCCGATCCTCGCTGCTGATGCTTGTGGTCGGGGCCGCCGTCCTCGTGGCGATCGTGCTGTCGTCCTTCTTCCTCGCCCGGACGACTCAGGCCTATTTCCAGGACGTGGTGAAACTGCGTGAGCTTCGAAGTGCCGCCGCCGACATGCAGCTTTTCCTGCGCGCGGCCGAATCCGGCCAGCGTGGTTTCGTGCTGACGCAGGATCCCGAATTCCTGAAACCCTACACGACTGCGAGCGCCGGCATCCCGCGACTGCGTGAGCGGCTGAAGGCATCCGCCGCCAATGTGGAAAAGGTGAAGGTTCCGTTTGCCGAACTCGATCCGCTGATCGATGACAAACTCGCCGAGATGCAATCGACCGTCGAGATGGTGCAGAAGGGGAATGCCGTCGGGGCGATCGAAGTCATCCGGGGCGCCTATGGCCGCCAGCTGATGGAAGGCATCACGGTGATCCTCGGCAAGCTGATCCGCGACATGGACGTGCGGATCGAGGCCGGCATCGGCGATCTCAACGATTCCGCGTCTGCGCTGAACTGGATTACCATCGGCGGCGGCCTGATGATCATCCTCGTCATTGGCGGCGCGATCCTGATCGTCGGGCAGCATGTCCGCGAGCTCCATCGGGCGCGGCTCGAGGTCGAGGAACTCAATGCCGGTCTCGAGGAGCGAGTCAACGAGCGCTCCGAGGATCTGATCCAGGCCAATCGCGAGATCCAGCGTTACGCCTATATCGTCTCGCATGATCTTCGCGCACCGCTGGTGAATATCATGGGGTTCACCAGTGAACTCGATGAAACGCTGAAAACGATCCGTACCTATGTGCTCGCCGACGGCGGGCAGCTTTCGGAAAGCGACGTAAAAGATGCCCGCGTGGCCGTCGAGCAGGATCTGCCGGAGGCGATCTCCTTCATCCGCTCCTCAACGAAAAAGATGGATGGGCTGATCAATGCCATCCTGAAGATCTCCAGAGACGGGCGGCGCGAGCTGAAGCCGGAGAGGATCGATCTCGGGGAGTTGCTGGAAGCGACGGCCGCGAGCATCTACCATCAGGTGAGCGAAGCGGGCGGCGAGGTGAATATATCGGTGGGCCAGGCGCGCGGCCTTATTACCGACCGATTTTCCCTGGAACAGGTTTTCGGCAACCTCTTTGATAACGCGGTCAAGTACAAACATCCGGACCGGCCGCTGAACCTCTCCGTCAAGGCCATGCCGCTCGGTCGTGCCGCGATGAGAATAGAGGTTGCGGACAATGGCCGGGGCATCGCTCCGGAGGATCACGAAAGGGTTTTCGAGCTTTTCCGCCGCTCGGGCGTCCAGGACCAGCAGGGCGAGGGCATCGGCCTTGCGCATGTGCGTTCTTTAGTTAGAAATTTAGGCGGTGAGATTACGGTCACATCCACCTTGGGCGGCGGGACGACGTTCGTCATCCGGCTGCCCGCGGATTTGTCCCAGTATGTCAGGAGTAACGGATCATGAACGCTGCCGGTAAAGAAGTCACCATCGTGATGATCGAGGACGACGAGGGCCATGCGCGGCTGATCGAGAAAAACGTCCGCCGGGCAGGGGTCAATAACGAAATCGTTCCCTTCACCAACGGCAATGCGGCTCTCGACTTCATCCTTGGCGCCGATCGCGCCGGAAACCCGAATCAGGATCGCCATCTGTTGATCCTTCTCGACCTCAACCTGCCTGATATGTCGGGTATTGACATCCTGGAGAAGGTGAAGTCCAACCCTCACTCCAAGCGTCTGCCGGTGGTCATCCTCACGACCACGGACGATGAGCGGGAGATCCAGCGCTGCTACGATCTCGGCGCCAACGTCTATATCACCAAGCCGGTGGACTACGACAGTTTTGCGCATGCCATCCGACAGCTCGGGCTGTTCTTTGCCGTGATGCAGATACCCGGACAATAACGAGACGCGATGCCGCAAACCATCCTCTATGTCGATGACGACCTTGCTCTTGCTCGATTGGCCGAACGCCATTTCGGACGGGCCGGCTATCAGGTCGTCCACGCCGTCAACGCGGCATCGGCGATGGAGGCGGTCGAACGCGGCGGTATCGACGCGATCGTCCTCGATCACTATCTGAAGAGCGAAACCGGGCTCGACATCCTTCACAAGCTCAAGGACCAGGGCTCGGCCATCCCCGTGATCTACGTCACCGGTTCCAGCGACGCGACGATCGCCGTCGATGCGCTGAAGAGCGGCGCGTCCGACTATGTCATCAAGACGGTCGGCGAGGAATTCTGGCCGCTGATGGAAAGCGCGATCGCGCAAGGGATCGCCAATGCCGAATTGCGGCGCGCGAAGGAAAAGGCCGAGCAGGAGATCCGCCTCGGCAAGGAACGCGCCGAGGTTCTGCTCGCCGAGGTGAACCACCGCGTCGCCAACAGCCTGGCGCTGGTTGCGGCGCTCATCCGCCTGCAGGCGTCCAGCAGCAAGAACGACGACGTGAAGGCGGCACTTTCCGAGACGCAGGCGCGCATCAGCGCGATCGCCGGCATGCATCGCAGCCTCTACACGTCCGACGACGTGCGGCATGTGGAGATGGACAAATATCTCGGCACGCTGGTGCGCGAGGTTCAGGGCTCCGTCAACGACGACCAGGGGCCGTCGATCCGCCTCGATGCCGAACCGTTGTCGCTGACTTCGGACCGCGCGGTCTCGGTCGGCATGATCGTCACGGAGCTGCTGACCAATGCGCTGAAATACGCTTATCCGGCCGGCACCGAAGGGGAAGTGCGGGTGCTCCTCAAGCGCCAGGACGAAGGCAGCGCGCTTCTTGCCGTCGAGGACGACGGCATCGGCTGGCGCGAGGGCGATACGCCCAAGGGCACCGGGCTCGGCAGCCGCATCGTCAAATCCATGGCCGCTACGCTCGGCTCGACGATCCACTACGTGCCGTCTATTTCCGGCACCCGCGCCGAACTGACGGTCAGCCTTCACTAGGGTCAGAACGCGGCGACCGCGCCGTTTCTGCCACGGTAGAAGCCGTTCATTTTGTTCCAACCATTGCAATGCCCGCGGGGCGACCCTATGATTTCCGGGTGCGCGTGAAGGTGCATAGTTCCGAGAACCGGTCCCGGTTTTCTGAACTGTGCGCGAAACATCACAGGCGTAGCGCCTCTGGCGCGGCCTTATGGATGCGGGCCGTTCCTCGGAGCGGCACATTCGTTTCGCGGGCAGGCATATTGTTCCAATCAAAGAGCTTCTCTTGTTAACCGAAATACTCATCGTCATTGCCCTCACTGTCTTGAACGGTGTCCTCGCGATGTCGGAACTTGCCGTCGTCTCCTCCCGTCCGGTGCGGCTCCGGATCATGGCCGAGCAAGGCAATCGCGGCGCGGCAACCGCCATACGGCTTGCGGAAGATCCCGGCCGCTTCCTCTCCTCGGTCCAGATCGGCATCACCCTCGTCGGTGTTCTGTCCGGCGCCTTCTCGGGCGCCACGCTGGGTGCGCGGCTGACCGCGTGGCTCGAAATGCAGGGCATGGCCGAAAACCTTGCCGACTGGCTCGGCGTCGGCACGGTCGTCGTCATCATTACCTATCTGTCGCTGATCGTCGGCGAACTGGTGCCGAAGCAGATCGCCCTGCGGGCGCCCGAATCGGTCGCCGCCCGGGTCGCGCCGGCCATGAAACTGCTGGCGACGGTCGGCGCGCCGATCGTCTGGTTCCTCGACATTTCCGGCCGGCTGGTGCTGACCTTGCTCGGCCAGAGGGGCGAGCAGGGGGACCGCGTCACCGACGAGGAAATCCGTACCGTGCTGGCCGAAGCCCAGAGCGCCGGCGTGATCGAGACGGAAGAATCGGCGATGATCTCCGGCGTCATGCGACTTGCTGACCGCACCGCGCGCGGCCTGATGACGCCGCGCCGGGATGTCGAGGTGATCGACATCGAGGACAATTCGGACGAAATCCGCGAACAGCTTCGCGCCACCCAGCGCTCCCGCCTGCCGATCCGCAACGGCAGTTCGGACGAGATCATGGGCACGCTTTTTGTCAAGGACGCCTATGACTTCATCGCCGGCGGCAAGATGCTGGATATCCGTGGCATCATGCGCGAGGCGCCTGTCGTCTCGGACCTGACCGGCGCGCTCGACGTCATCCAGGCGCTCCGCAAGGCGCCTGCCCATATGGTGCTGGTCTATGACGAATACGGCCATTTCGAAGGCATCATCACGTCCGGCGACATCCTCGAGGCGATCACCGGTGTTTTCCAGGAGGACGAGGTCGAGGAGCCGGCCATCGTGTCGCGCGACGATGGCTCGTTCCTGATTGCCGGCTGGATGCCGGTCGATGAATTCGCCGACCAGATGGGTTTTTCGCTCGGAGACGATCCCGGTTATGAGACCGTCGCGGGCTTCGTGCTCGACGAGATGAAGCGCCTGCCGGAACTCGGCGAGAGCTTCACCAAGAACGGCTGGACCTTCGAGGTGATCGATCTCGACGGACGTCGCATCGACAAGCTGCTGGTCAAGCGGTCGGACAAGGTATGACAGACGTCTTGAAGACCAAGGCGGAGCTTCGCGCCGCGCGGCTTGCCGCGCGGGACGCCATTCCAGCGGTCGAGCGCATCGAAAAGAGCCTTGCCCTTGCATCGCACGGGGCGGAGGCAATCAGCATCGACGCCGGCGCGATCGTTTCGGGCTTTCTGCCGATCCGTTCGGAAGTCGATGTGCGGCCGCTGATGGCCCATCTCAGGGACCGCAGCGCGCGGCTCTGCGTGCCCGTCATTCTCGACAAGAAGACGATCATCTTTCGCGAACTGGTGCGCGGCGCCGAGCCTGGTGGCGGGCGTGTTCGGTACGTTCGGGCCGGGGCCGGAAGCGGCCGAACTGGAGCCTCAGGTGATGCTGGTGCCGCTGTCGGCCTTCGATGCTGCGGGACACCGGATCGGCTATGGCGGCGGTTACTACGACCGGGCGATCCACCGCCTGCAGCAAAAGGTCTGAACCCGAAGCTGATCGGGATTGCCTTCGACTGCCAGGAAGTGGCATCTGTTCCCATTGAACCTCACGATATCAGACTAGACGCTGTCCTGACGGAGAGCGGTTACCGGCCCTTTTAAGACATCGGCCGCGCAGAGATTGGATAAGAATGCGCCTTTTGTTCCTGGGTGACATGGTGGGCAAGACCGGCCGCGTGGCGGTCTGGGAAAAGCTGCCTGGCCTCGTCGCCGACCTCAATCTCGATTTCGTCATCGTCAACGGCGAGAATGCCGCCGGCGGCTTCGGCATTACCGAGGATATCTTCCTCGAGACGATCAATGCCGGCGCCGACGTGGTGACCACCGGCAACCATGTCTGGGACCAGAAGGAAGCGGTGAGCTTCGCCGGCCGCCACGAACAGTTCCTGCGCCCCGCCAACTATCCCGCCGGCACGCCGGGCAAGGGTTCCGGCATCTTCTACGCCCGCAACGGCGCGCGCATCCTGGTCGCCAACATCATGGGCCGGGTGTTCATGCATCCGGAACTCGACGATCCCTTCAAGAGCGCCGAGGCGATCCTTGCCGCGGCTCCTTTGAAGGAGCAGGCGGACGCGATCATCTTCGATTTCCATGCGGAAGCGACCAGCGAGAAACAGTGTTTCGGACATTTCGTCGATGGCCGCGCCAGCCTCGTCGTCGGCACCCACACGCATGTGCCGACGGCCGACTGCCAGATCCTCAACGGCGGCACCGGCTACATGTCGGATGCCGGCATGTGCGGCGATTACGACTCGTCACTCGGCATGGACAAGGAAGAGCCGCTCAACCGCTTCATCTCGAAAATGCCGAAGGGCCGTTTCGAGGCGGCGACGGGACCCGCGACCATCTGCGGCCTCGGCATCGAGATTTCCGATACGACCGGGCTCGCGGAGAAGATCGAGCCGCTCAGGATCGGGCCGCGGCTGGCGGAGACCATTCCGTCGTTCTGGCGGTGACCTTCGTCATCGGCGGCGATTGCTGCGTTTCGTGCCGTCGTAGAAACCGGGCGGTTTCTTTGTGACCCAGCTCACGAATTTGGTGATCTCGGGATGATCGAGGAGTGCCTCGATCGTCGAATACGACTTTTCGAGTTCCGCCTCGCTGAACAAGGCATGGATCTGCCGGTGGCAGATGCGGTGGAGAAACTGCGTCGCCCTCCCGCCGCGGCTCTTGGGGACGAGATGGTGCTCGTCGCGCTGATCCTCAGGGATCAGCCGGCCGCATAGGGGGCATATTTCAGGTTCCGGTTGCTGGTGCCACGAGACGATCTCGTGCTTGGGCTTTCTCATGATCGCTCACCCGACATCATTGTTCACCGGCTGCTGGCCATCCAGGTCTCGAATTCCGCGGTGGTCCTGACGCCATGATCCAGCACAGCCTCATAGACAAATGCGCCCGGGGCCGGCTTGCCGCCCTTCGGTGTCGTGGCAGCGAGTTCGGCCTTGATGACGAGGATCATTTCCCGAACCTCATCAGTCAAGCGGGGTAGAAGGGTCTTCAGGTGTCTGAGGTCCGGCTGGCGGTCAGGCTCGTCGATGAACCAGATGTCGAAATTCCAGTCCTCTCCCTTGTCCGTCCGGTAGTTGAGGCCGAGATAGATGCCGTCCGGATAGTCCTGTGGTGCGACGTTCCAGATGCCGCTGTCGTTGCGGTAGCGCACTGCGCCGACGCGGCTGTCGAGCATCAGTTCGGCGGCGATCTCGGCGACGGTCCGGCGGGTGGCGGGGTCGAGCTTCTCGCAGATCACGGTGATATCGATATCGCGGCGGACCATCAGGCCGAGCACGGAGCTTCCGACCCGGACCGGATTGCCCGCGGTGCGGAGCAGGGCGTTAAGGTGCAGCGCGTCGACGATCGCGTCGGCCTCGACCTGCAGTTCCGCCTGCTTTTCCAGAATGCCTGACATGGCTCTCCCCGTGCGTTGAGAGGGTTTCGTCCGGCATCGCAGACCCGGCGTCAAGCCTTCGGCAGACATGCGCTTTGACATTTGCGCTGCGAATAAGTAGGAACGGCGCAATGTTCGGCTGCGAGTGTTGCAGCCACAGCGCATTGCGCGCGCCAATCCGAAAGACAGATTTAGATGACCGACTACAACGGCGCCGTTCCGGCGATCGCCAAGGCATTGGCGAAACGGGGCTATGTTACGCTGACCCCCGTCCAGAAATCGATGCTCGACCCGGCCCTGACCTTCTCCGATGCGCTGGTTTCAGCGCAGACCGGTTCGGGCAAGACCGTTGCCTTCGGCCTTGCGATCGCTCCGACCCTGCTCGGCGACGCGGAAAAATTCGGCCCCGCGCGCCAGCCGCTGGCGCTTGTCATTGCCCCGACCCGCGAACTGGCGATGCAGGTCACCCGCGAGCTGGAATGGCTCTACGAGATGACCGGCGCCGTCATTACCAGCTGCGTCGGCGGCATGGATATCCGCAGCGAACGACGGGCACTCGAACGCGGCGCCCATATCGTCGTCGGCACGCCCGGCCGTCTCTGCGACCATATCCGCCGTAACGCGCTCGACATGTCGGAGCTCAAGGTCGCCGTGCTCGACGAGGCGGACGAGATGCTCGATCTCGGGTTCCGCGAAGACCTGGAATTCATCCTGGAAGCGGCCCCGGACGACCGCCGCACGCTGATGTTCTCGGCAACCGT
Organism: Neorhizobium sp. EC2-8; assembly: GCA_045291535.1. Classification (GTDB taxonomy): domain Bacteria; phylum Pseudomonadota; class Alphaproteobacteria; order Rhizobiales; family Rhizobiaceae; genus Neorhizobium. The sequence goes on from CP147996.1 coordinate 4,455,861, forward strand.
GCCGGCCGCGATTGCCAAGCTTGCCAAGAGCTACCAGCGCGACGCGATCCGTATCGCGACCTCGGCGGAAGAAAAGCAGCATGTCGATATCGAATATCGCGCGCTCACCGTAGCATCGGCCGACCGCGAAAACGCGATCATCAACGTGCTTCGTTATTACGAAGCGACCAATGCGATCGTGTTCTGCTCGACGCGTGCCGCCGTCAATCATCTTACCGCGCGGTTCAACAACCGCAATTTCGCGGTCGTTGCCCTTTCCGGCGAACTGACCCAGAACGAGCGTACGCACGCGCTGCAGGCTATGCGCGATGGCCGCGCCCGCGTCTGCATCGCAACCGACGTCGCCGCCCGCGGCATCGACCTGCCGGGTCTCGACCTTGTCATCCATGCCGACCTGCCGACCAATTCGGAAACGCTGTTGCACCGCAGCGGCCGCACCGGCCGCGCCGGGCGCAAGGGCATCAGTGCCCTGATCGTGCCGGTCAATGCCCGCCGCAAGGCCGAGCGCCTGCTCGCCGGGGCCGGCATCTCCGCCACCTGGGCCCGTCCGCCGTCCGCCGAAGAGGTGACGCGCCGCGACGACGAGCGCCTGCTGGCCGATCCGATTTTTACCGAAAAGCCGCGCGAGGAAGAACAGGAACTGGTCGCGAGGCTGGTCGAGAGCCACGGCGTGGAAAAGCTGGCTGCTGCCTTCGTCAGTCTTTACCGCGCCAAATATTCGGCGCCCGAGGACCTGATCGAGATTTCGGTGCAGCAGGATACCCGCAAGCCGCGCGAGCGCGCCGGCGGTGAGGGCGATTTCCCGATGACCCCGCGCCCGCCGCGCGACGAGTTCGGCCCGGCCGTGTGGTTCTCGCTGTCGGTCGGCCGCAAGCAGAATGCCGAGCCGCGCTGGCTGATCCCGATGCTCTGCCGCAACGGCAACGTCACCAAGCGCGAAATCGGCGCGATCAAGATGCAGCAGGACGAAACCTTCGTCGAAATCGCCGCCGATCATGCCGACGCCTTCATGCAGGCGATCGGCAAGGATAAGGCGCTGGAGCGCGGCATCCGCGTCACCCGGTTGAACAGCGCGCCGGACCTCAGCCGTCCCGCGCCGGCCAAGCCCTATGCCAAGAAGTCTTATGACGATCGCCCGAAGGAGCCGCACGGCGACGACTGGGCGAAGGGCAAGCCGAGGAAGAACACGTCCAATGCCGCCGGTCCGGGTGGCCCGAGGACTGCCGAGCCGCGCGGCGACGGAAAGCCCTTCAACAAGGACGCCAAGCCGTTCCGCAAGGACGCCCAGCCTTTCAAGAAGGACGACAAGCCTTTCAAGAAGAAGGACAAGCCGAAACTGGCCAACAAGAGCAATTTCGAGCGCCGGAAGTAGTCTGGAAGGCGAGGGCGGTATCGGGCGAGGCCCGGTACCGCCCTCGAAATGCCGGCAAGCCCCGCATCACTCTCGACGTCATCCTTGGGCTTGTCCCAAGGATCTGATGCGCGTCGATAAAATCTGGCGGCGGCAGACGCTCGGCACGGGGCCGAGCATGACGAACGGTGAGGGCGGCAGGCCTTTTCCGCAGTTTCTGGAGGACGGCCACAACCGCCCTCGAATGCCGATGAACCACATGTCGGCAAGCCCCAAATCCCTCTCGACATCATCCTTGGGCTTGTCCCAAGGATCTGCTGTGCGTCGATAAATCAGCGAGCGGCGGATGCTCGGCACAGGGCCGAGCGTGGCGAACGGAGAGGGCGGCAGGTCTTTTCCGCAGTCTCGGGAGGACGGCCACAACCGCCCTCGAATGCCGATGAACCACATGTCGGCAAGCCCCAAATCCCTCTCGACGTCATCCTTGGACTTGTCCCAAGGATCTGATGCGCGTCGATAAAATCTGGCGGCAGATGCTCGGCACAGGGCCGAGCATGAAGAATGGGGCGGGCGGCGGGCCCGCAGAAGGGCGGCCCGACGCCGCCTCTTAGTCACTTCTCAGAGGGTTTCCTCGAACAGGGTCAGCAGGCGCTTGAAGTGGCGCTCGGAGCCGTCCCTGTCGTAGGCGCCATGGTCCGGCACGGTCCAGCCATGCCCCATGCCGACATAGTTCTCGACCGCATGATCGACGCCGCCGACGCGAAATGCTTCGGCAAAGCGGGCGGACTGTTCCGGCGGAAAGCTGTTGTCGATGCCGGCGACGCCGACATAGACGCGGGCCTTGATCTTGTCCGCCAGCCGATGAGGGCTGTCTTCGGCCTCGCTTGCGAGATTGCCGCCATGAAAGCTCGCCGCTGCCTTGATGCGCTCGGGATAATGGGCCGCGGCGGTGATCGCGCGTGCGCCGCCCATGCAGTAACCGACCGTTCCGATCGCGCCGGTAACGCCTTCGGCCTGCAGGGCCTCGATAAAGGCGGCGCCGTCCTGCGCCGTCAGTGCCTGGGTGGCTGCCTGCATCATCGCCCTGATCCGGGTCTTGGAGGTTTCCTCGCTGAAGGCTGTCTTCGCGTCGAATGGGCCATATTCGCCGGAGCGGTAATAGAGATCGGGAACCAGCACGATATAACCGGCATCGGCGATGCGCTGGCCCATCCAGTAGAGCGCTTCGCGGGGTCCGAAGGCATCCATGTAGAGGATGACGCCCTTCTCTGTCGCGGCGCCGTTTTCAGGCTTGATGACGGCACCCTTGGCGAAGCCGTCCCGGGTCTTGATTGCAACGTCGTGCTTCATGAAAATATCCCCCTGCGCTTCCGATCCTGATGCCGTCGAGCCTCTGTCGGGCGCGGCCCATACTTCTCAATAGTCAATTCCATGCCCTCGACCAATGACAGAATTGTGAGGCGGATGCTCGCGATTGCGGCTGGACCGGTCTTTCGCATTGCCTCATGTTTTCGCCCGGGCCCCATGTGTTCGCCCGGAATGAGCATGAACGCAGTTCTTTGGGATCAGCATGATGCTACGGGCTCTCGCACTCGGTCTTTCCGGCCTTCTCCTTTCAGCCTTTTCCGCGTTCGCGCAGGATGGCCTGCCCGTCAGCCAGTGCCAGGCGATCGCCCAGAAGCTGCCCGGCGTCACCTTCGCGAGCTTCAGGCCCTCCGACCTGCAATTCGCCCAGTCGAAAAACAGATTGACGATGGCCGAGAGGGAAGAGGTGAAGATCACCTTTGTCGGCCATTCCACCTATTTCATCGAAACGCCCGATGGCGTCGGCATCGCCACCGACTATAGCGGCGCCTATCGCCCGTCGCGCCTGCCGGACGTGGCGACGATGAACAAGGCGCATACCACCCATTTTACGCTCAGCCCCGATCCCGGGATCAAGCATGTCCTGCATGGCTGGAGCGATGTGCCGGGTGAAAAGGTGCAACACAGGCTGATGGTCGGCGACGTCTATATCCGCAACGTCATGTCGGATATCCGTAACTGGGGCGGCGGCATCGAGGAAAACGGCAATTCGATCTTCATCTTCGAGGTGGCGGGATTGTGCATCGGCCATCTCGGTCATCTGCATTTCGAGCTGAACGAGGCGCAATATACCGAGATCGGCCGCCTCGACATCCTGATGGTGCCGGTCGATGGCGGCCTGACGATGGGGGCCGACAGCATGAGCCGTGTGGTCCAGCGGCTGCGCTCGTCGCTGATCCTGCCGATGCATCGCTGGGGGCCGCCGCTCGACAATTTCATCGCCATGTTCGACGCCAAGTTCGACATCGCCTATGCCAGGGAACCGACGATCCGGGTCTCGATGCGCAGCCTGCCGAAAAAGCCGACGATACTGGTGCCGCAGGGGCTGTGACCGCCCCGGCGGCAATTTTGTCGATCTAGTGGAATTGCGCGAAGGCGAGGTGCTGTTTGACGCCGACATCCGGCATTTTTTCGTCGTGCAGGTTGGCCTTGGCGATCTCCCAGCCGAATTTCAGCGTGCTGTCGGTGGAGGCCCAGATTTCGGCGTCATTGACCCGGAAGGCGAGCAGGGTCAGAAGCGGGTCTTCCTTGCCGTGCTCGAACCAGGCGGCGGTCACCGCGCTCCAGTATTCGTCGATCTTGGCACGGTCGTTACGGACTTCCAGCGTGCCGGACAGGCAGGCGTGGTAATCGTGGTTCTTGCCGGTGACGCAGAAATGCGCGCGGCTGCCGGCGCGGATGGCGCGCACCAGGTCCGTATCGGCCTTGGTGAAGAACCAGATCGTGCGCGATTTCGGATCAGCATTCGGCGCCATCGGCTGGAAATGCATATGCGAGCCCTCGATGCCGAGCATGCCGGCGTGGATGTGGGCGATTTCGTCCCAGAGCTGACGTTCGGGCGCTTCGCGGGCTTCGGTAAGGCTTGCCATGGACTATCTCCTTTGCTGTTCGTCTGGGTGGACAAACGGCAAGGCTTCGGCTTTGTTCCGGGTCGTGTTTCGGGGATGCCGGGGCGGAAAAGCCTCGCCTTGGGCCGGAAATGCCCTTGAACGGCTCCGGCTTCGAAATTATAAGGCCCCATTCCAGAACAAGTTAAAGTGTCAGGGGTGCCATGGCTGGCCATTCACAGTTCAAAAACATCATGCACCGCAAGGGCAAGCAGGATTCGATCCGGTCGAAGATGTTTTCCAAGCTTGCGCGTGAAATCACCGTTGCCGCCAAGACGGGTCTGCCCGACCCGACCATGAACGCAGCACTGCGCCTGGCGATCCAGAACGCCAAGGCGCAGTCGATGCCGAAGGACAATATCGACCGGGCAATCAAGAAGGCTGCCGGTGCCGACGCGGAAAACTATGATTCCGTCCGTTACGAGGGTTACGGCCCGGGCGGCACCGCCGTCATCGTCGAGGCGCTGACCGACAACCGCAACCGCACGGCCTCCAACGTCCGCTCGATCTTCACCAAGGCGGGTGGCGTGCTCGGCGAAACCGGATCGGTTTCCTTCTCCTTCGATCACGTCGGCGAAATCACCTACAAGGCGAGCGTCGGCGATGCGGACAAGGTGATGGAAGCGGCGATCGAAGCCGGTGCCGACGACGTGACCACCGATGAAGACGGCCACACGATCATCTGCGGTTTCGAAAACCTCGGCGAAGTGTCCAAGGGCCTCGAAGCGGTGCTCGGCCAGGCCGAGACCGTTAAGGTGATCTGGCGGCCGCAGAACACGATCGAAGTGGACGAGGAAAAGGCTCAGTCGCTGCTGAAGCTGATCGACAACCTGGAAGACGACGACGACGTGCAGAGCGTCTATTCGAACTTCGAAGTCTCCGAAGAGGTCATGGCCAAGCTTTCAGCCTGATCCATTCTCACCGGGACAGTTTTCGAAGGCGGGCTGGCATGACCAGCCCGCCTTTATTTTATGCCTGGACTTTTTCCATCATCGGCAGCGTCGCGAACAGTTCGACGGATCGCAGTCGTGCATCGATATCGTGGATCGGCATGGAGACGATCAGTTCGTCGGCGCCGGTTTCTCCCAGGAAATCCCTGAGCTTCGCCTCGACCGTCGCGACGGAGCCGACTGCTGCGTAACGCAGCGTGTGCTCGACATTCATCTTCTCCATCGGGGTCCAGAAACCTTCCATGCTATCGACCGGCTTCGGGAAGCGGGTGCGGACATTCTTGCGAAGATTGACGAACTGCTGCTGCGACGAGGTGAAATGGCGCTCAGCCTCTGCATCCGTTTCCGCCGCGACGCCCATGACGCCGACCATCATATAGGGTTTGTCGAGCGTGAGCGATGGCTGGAAGCGGTCGCGGTAGATCGAGATCGCTTCCATCAGCATGTCGGGCGCGAAATGCGAGGCAAACGCATAAGGCAGGCCAAGGGCGGCCGCGAGATGGGCGCTGTAGACGCTCGACCCGAGCAGCCAGATCGGCACATGCGAATCCATGCCCGGAGTGGCGAGCAGGCCCTGGTCCTTTTCGGGCGTGCCGAGCAGGCGCTGCAGTTCGAGAATGTCGTGCGGGAAGCTCTCTGCACCGGCATCGAGATTGCGGCGTAGCGCGCTTGCGGTGCGCATGTCGGTTCCCGGCGCCCGGCCGAGGCCGAGATCGACGCGGCCCGGCAGCAGAGCTTCCAGCGTGCCGAACTGTTCGGCGATGACGAGCGGCGAATGGTTGGGCAGCATGATGCCGCCGGAGCCGACGCGGATTTTCTTGGTCGCCGCACCCACATGGCCGATGACAATCGCGGTTGCGGCGCTTGCAATGCCCGGCATGCCGTGGTGTTCGGCGAGCCAGACGCGTTTGTAACCCTGCTCCTCGGCCTTAATCGCGAGGCGGCGGGACTGGTCGAGCGCATCGCTCACGGAATAACCTTCACCGACGGGTGAAAGATCGAGAATGGAAAAGGGGATCATCGGCACGTCCTGGAGGCGGAATAACTGACAGAGTGTTCCACTTATCTAGGCAGCCATGTCCAGGAATACGACCCCGCCAGGGACGGAAAAAGACCGGCGGCAAAGCAGCCCCGAGAGGATCACGTCGGACGCCCCTTCCGACATCACGACTTGATCAGCCGCAGGTGCGAGCCGGGCTTTACGGGTTTGTGGCTCCGCGGCGCCGTCACTCCACCCGGGGGCAGGATCGTGACCGGCGCGAAACGTCCTGCGTGATGCGCCATCGCACCGATGTCGCGGTTCATGCGGCCGATCTTCGTCGTCAGCACATCCATTGCGCCGACCTGGTCGCGGCTGGCCTTGGCGAGCGTCGTCATTGTGGTCCGGACGGCTGCGACCGCTTCGATCTCCTTTCCGGAGCCTGGTGGCGAGTGCTTCCACATGGCCCTGCAAGGCATCCGCATAGATCGTCATGGCATCCAGCTCTCCGCCCGCCTTCTCGACCGATCTGCCACCGAGTTCGGCCGCTTCCGCGGATCTGCGGGACAGGCCGGAGATCTCCTTCGCCGCCTCGGCTGCCCGTTCCGCAAGCCCGAGAATTTCCTTGGCAACAGTCTTGAAGTCGTTCTCGGCCTCGCCCGAGTGCGCCGCTTCGATGCCGGCGTTGAGGGCGAGCATGTTGGCCTGGAAGGCAATGTCCCGGATCGTCGCGGTAGCGGGCTCGATCTTCAGCGATGCCTTGCGGATGGCCTCCATCGCCACCGTCGCGGCCTGCATCATCTCCTTCGACGGACGCATGTCCAGCCGGGCATTGTGGGCGATGTCGGCGGTGTGCTGCGCCTGCATCTTTCGCACCTTCAGCGTTTCGGCCAGCGTGCCGACGTCGGCGGCGGTCTTGGCGATGGCTGCCGTCAGGCGGCCGCCGGCCTCGGCCGTTTCCGCCATACCGTCGCGGGTCGCGGAGCAGGTCATTTGAAGGCCGTGAGCGCCGCCGCCGATCATTCCGAGCACGTCTTCAAGGATCGTCAGCGAATGGTTGAAATCGGCGCGCAGGCCCTCGTATTCCTCGGGGAACGGCATATCGAGCCGGATGGTGAGATCGCCGACCGCCAGCCGCCGCAGGCCCGTCAAGCGCATCGACCACCTCTCTCAGGTCGCGTGCCTCATCCCGGGCCGCCTCGATGTCGCGAATGTAGACTTTCTCCGCAATGGTCTCCCGCCGCTCGCGTTCCACTTCGTCCTCGATGACGCGGGTGAGATGATCGCGGCAAAGCCGTTCCAGGGCGCGCGAGATCGAGCCGATTTCGTCGGTGCGTGCCAGGTGTTCGGACGGCACCGCCGTATGGCCGGCGGCGATCTTCGACGCGGTTCCGGCGACTTTTCGCAACGGAGTGATGAACGCGCCGGCAAGGGAGACGGTGATGAGGGTGAGGGTGATCAACGTTGCCGCGATGCCCAGCCCCTCGAAAAACGTCAGCGCACCGGCGACAGAAAAGAGGAGCCCGGCGAGAATCCCATTCTGCGCCAACACAAGCCCGATCACCTTGATGGAAAGGGAATGTTGTCTGCCTGTCATGGCTGCCTCCTCACATTGCGTCCAAGCCGCTGAATTGCAACGCACGAGGCGTGCAGCCGTTGCCGACGGGCAGTCGGAAAGCAGGCAACCTTTCCGATATGGTTACCCGGAGGTAAATATCGGCCCATGCGCCGTTTTCGGTTTGTTCACATTCTCGTGGCACTGGTTGGGTCATCAGGATAGGGTAGGCGCATGACAGGCACGATTCGCATCATCGGCATCGATCCGGGGCTTCGGCGCACCGGTTGGGGCATTATCGAGACGCTCGGCAACAGCCTGCGCTTTGTCGCCTCGGGCACCGTCACATCCGATGGCGACATGGACCTTGCTTCCCGCCTCTGCCAGTTGCACGACGGGCTGGCGGAAGTGGTGCATGCCTACCAGCCGGACGAAGCGGCCGTCGAGCAGACCTTCGTCAACAAGGACGCTGTCGCGACGCTGAAACTCGGTCAGGCGAGGGGCGTGGTCATGCTGGTGCCGGCACGGGCCGGACTGCCGGTTGCCGAATATGCCCCGAACGCAGTGAAAAAATCGGTGATCGGCGTCGGCCACGGCGAAAAGCAGCAGATCCACATGATGCTGAAAATCCTGATGCCGAAGGCGGAGTTCAAGGGCAACGACGCCGCCGACGCGCTGGCCATCGCCATCTGCCACGCCCATAACCGCGGCGGCCAGCGCATGCGCGCGGCGCTTGCGGGATAGTTTGTTCTTGACTTGTTCTGGTCTGGCCGATAAGTAATACCTCAGAGGTATTACCATGCGCGTCACCGAAAAAGGCCAGGTTACGATTCCAAAAACGTTCGCTCTAATCTGGGGATCGAGCCGGGCAGCGAAGTGGAGTTCGTTCTTCTCGAAGGGGAGGCGGTGCTTCGCCGCGTTGAGCCGTCCTCTGATGAGACCGACCGTGATGTTCGCGCCCTCGTGGATCATCTCAGGCGGCATCAGGGCTCCATGTCTCTTGGCGATATGAGTGGCGACGAATTTTATCGTCTTCTGAGGGACTGATTTCGTGGCGACCCTTGTCGATACCAACGTCCTGATCGACGTTTTCCATACGCGGACCGCGTTTACCGAATGGTCCGCCGGGCAATTGGCCGCGGCCCGGGCGAGTGGACCGTTGCTGATCAATCCGTTGATCTATGCGGAAATGGCCGCCGGCTACGCGACGAGCGAGGAGCTGGAAGCGGCAGTTACGCCCGGTCTCTTCCGGCGGGAGGATCTGCCTTGGGAGGCGGTCTACGCGGCAGGTCACGCCTTCCTGCAATATCGCCGCTCGGGTGGGGACAAACGGGCGCCGCTTCCCGATTTCTACATCGGTGCCCACGCGATGGTCAAAGGCTACCGGCTGCTCAGCCGGGATGTCGCGAAGTACCGGACCTATTTTCCGCTGATCTCCATCATCTCCCCGAAACCCATCCCTGACGGACATCCTTCATGATCGGCAAGCTCAAAGGCACCATCGACGAAATCGGCGACGACAACGTGCTCGTCGATGTCCACGGCGTCTGTTACGAAGTGTTCTGTTCGTCGCGCACGCTGTCGAAGATGGGGTCGGTCGGCGAAGCGGTCGTGCTCTTCATCGAGACCTATGTGCGCGAGGACCAATTCAAGCTTTTCGGCTTTCTGACGGCTCTGGAACGGGAATGGTTCAACCTCTTGCAGAGCGTGCAGGGCGTCGGTGCCAAGGTGGCGCTCGCGGTGCTCTCGACCCTGACGCCCTCCGAGCTCGCCAATGCGATCGCGCTGCAGGACAAAACGACGGTTTCGCGTGCGCCCGGTGTCGGGCCGAAGGTCGCGGTGCGTATCGTCACCGAACTCAAGAACAAGGCGCCTGCGTTTGCCGGTGAAGCCTCGGTCAATATCGGTCTCAAGCAGGAGCTCGGCGAGGGTGTTGCCGCGGCACCGGTCGCTGATGCGGTCTCGGCGCTCACCAATCTCGGCTATTCCCGAGATCAAGCGGCGAATGCAGTTGCCGCGGCGCTCAAGAACGGCGGCGAGGGGGCGATAGTGCTAGGCTCATTCGGCTGGGGTTGAAGGAACTGGCTCGGTGAGTGGAAAATTTGCGGTTCTGTCGGAATAATCGTATCATTTCTGCCAATCGCAATTTTGTCGGAGGATTGCATCATGGGTTGGACGCTTACGCTTTCTGCCAAAGGGCAACTGACGATTCCGAAAGACTTGCGGGAAGCGATCAATCTGCATCCAGGGGATGAGGTTGTTTATTCGGTGGTGAACGGAGATCTCGTGATTACGCCGAAGAATATCGATTTCGGCGATCTTGTGGGTCTTCTCGGCAATCCGCCGAACGGGCCTGCAACATTGGAGGAAATCGACGACGCCGTGATGGCCGCCGGCGGAGCCAATGTCCTCGACACCGGCGACGATGAACAAGCGGATGCCGCGGAATGACGTTGCTGGGGCTGGATACCAACGTCATTTTGCGAACGCTGATCGCGGATCATCCACTTCAAGTGGCAGCAGCAGCGGAGTTTGCAATAGGGCTGGGCCGAGAATATTCCGCATTTGTAACCCTTATCAGCCTGCTTGAACTCGATTGGGCCCTCCGCTCCCAATACGGTTTCAAGAAAAAGGAAGTCGTGCTTGCCATTGGGAAGTTGCTGAGGACGCGCGGGCTTGTGGTAGAAAGCCATGAGCTTGTCGTTGCCGCGCTTTGGCAGGTTGAAAACACGAACGTGGATTTCGCAGATGCCCTCATCGCGGGCCGCTCGTTGGAAGAGGGATGCAAGTCCATTAAGACCTTCGATAAAAAGGCCGCTTCGCGCGTCCCCGGAATGGAACTTCTCGCATGAGTGAACCCGCCCGCCTGATAACGCCGGAAAAGCGGGGCGAAGACCTGGATACGACGCTTCGCCCGCAGTCGCTGGACGAGTTCACCGGCCAGGCGGAGGCGCGCGCCAATCTCAAGGTGTTCATCGAGGCGGCGAAGAACCGCGGCGAGGCGCTGGATCACGTGCTGTTCGTCGGTCCGCCGGGGCTTGGCAAGACGACGCTGGCGCAGATCATGGCCAAGGAGCCTGGGGTCAATTTTCGCTCGACATCCGGGCCGGTGATCGCCAAGGCGGGCGATCTCGCGGCGCTGCTCACCAATCTCGAAGAGCGCGACGTGCTGTTCATCGACGAAATCCACCGGCTCAATCCGGCGGTTGAGGAAATCCTCTATCCGGCGATGGAGGATTTCCAGCTGGATCTGATCATCGGCGAAGGCCCGGCGGCGCGGTCGGTGAAGATCGATCTGTCGAAATTCACGCTGGTTGCCGCCACGACCCGGCTTGGACTTCTCACCACGCCGCTGCGCGACCGCTTCGGCATTCCGGTGCGGCTCGCCTTCTATACGGTCGAGGAGCCTGGAACTGATCGTGCGGCGCGGAGCGCGGCTGATGGGCCTGCCGATAACAGATGACGGCGCCCGCGAGATTGCGAGGCGTGCCCGCGGTACGCCGCGCATCGCCGGGCGGCTGTTGCGTCGGGTGCGCGATTTCGCCGAAGTGGCGAGGGCCGAAGCGGTGACGAAGGAGATCGCCGACGAGGCGCTGACCCGTCTCCTGGTCGACAATATGGGTCTCGACCAGCTCGACAAACGTTACCTCAACATGATCGCCGTCAATTTCGGCGGCGGGCCGGTGGGCATCGAGACGATCGCCGCGGGTCTGTCCGAACCGCGCGATGCGATCGAGGACATTATCGAGCCCTATATGATCCAGCAGGGTTTCATCCAGCGCACGCCGCGCGGCCGCGTTTTGACCGCAAATGCATGGAAACATCTGGGGCTCCAGCCGCCGAAAGATCTTGAGGCCGCACAGTTCCGGATGTTCACCGAGGATGATTGAGTGATTTCCCGCCGCGGGTTCCTGACGTCTCTTACGGGCGGTGTCGCGGCGTTTCTGGCGCTGGCCGGATATGCGGTGGCAGAGCCCTTAGTGCGGCTACGGGTGGCCCGGAATGCGCTGACGCCACCGGGTTGGGCGCCCGGGCTGAAGCTGCGGATCGTGGCGCTTGCGGACTTTCATGCCTGCAAGCCCTGGATGCCTGTCGACCGGATCGCCTCGATCTGCGAAGCTGCCAATGCGCTCGAACCGGACATCATCCTGCTGCTTGGCGATTATGTTTCGGGCATGCGTTTCATCACCGATCAGGTGCCTGCGGATGTCTGGGCCGGTGCGCTTTCCACATTGAAGGCGCCGCTCGGCACCCATGCCGTTCTCGGCAATCACGACTGGTGGCAGGACAGCGAGGTCCAGGCGAGTGGTGAGGGCATCCCCTTCGGCCGCAGAGCGCTGGAGGCGGCAGGCATTCCGGTCTACAGCAACCGGGCGGCGCGGTTCGAAAAGGATGGCAGGCCTTTCTGGCTGGCCGGTGTCGAGGATCAGATCGCTCTTCTTCCCGACCAGAAGGAACGCCATTGGACGCGCGGCAAGGATGACCTTCCGGCCACGCTGGCGCAGGTGACCGACGATGCTCCCGTCATCCTGATGGCGCATGAGCCGGACATTTTTCCGAAAGTCCCTCGGCGCGTGTCGCTCACCCTGTCCGGCCATACCCATGGTGGACAGGTGCAGATTTTTGGCTATGCGCCCGTCGTGCCGTCCCGATACGGCAGCCGGTATCTCTATGGGCATGTGCAGGAAGACGGACGCAATATCATCGTTTCCAGCGGGCTCGGCTGTTCCGGCCTGCCCATCCGCTTCGGCGTGCCGCCGGAAATCAACGTGATCGATCTGGGATAACCGCATGGCAGGCCGCATCCGCATCCGCATCAAGACGAAGAACAAGCGTATCTTTCAGATGCGGATCGCGGGGCTCGGCTTCCGGGACGGATATGTGCTGGTGCACCGGGCCACGGACGAAGCGTTCTGGACCTTTCCGGGCGGTCGGGCGGAGATCGGCGAGACGTCGGAAGAGACGCTGAAACGGGAGATGGTTGAGGAAATCGGCGTCGAGGTGGCCGTCGGGCGGCTGCTCTGGTCGGTCGAGAACTTCTTCCACTACGAAGACCGGGACTGGCACGAGCTCGGTTATTACTACCTGATGGACATCCCCGAGACGTTTCCCTTCCATCCGACGGATATCGTTCACCGGGTCAGGGACGAGCATGACCTGGAATTCAAATGGGTGCCGGCAACGATCGAGGCGCTGAGGGCGCTCGACATCCCGCCCTATTTCATCGCCGAGGAGATCGAGAATCTGCCGGCAAGCCCGCGTCATCTCGTCTGGCGCGACGGCGATCTCGACCTGAAGTCTTAAGCTCAGGCCCGCATCACCTCGATGACGGCGCGCAGGCCTGCCGACATGTTGCGGCGGCTCGGGTAATAGAGGTAGAGCCAGTCCTCCGGCGGGCACCAGGCGTCCAGGCATTGGATGAGCCGGCCGTCGCGGATGTCGCGCTCGGCACGGTTTTCCCAGACATAGGCGAGCGCCGTGCCGGAGCGGGCGACCTCGACCATCAGTTCATGATCGTCGAGCGCCACCGGTCCGTTCGGATGGAAGGTCACGGTTTCTCCGTCGCGGGAGAATTCCCAGGGATAACGGGTGCCGCTCGGATAGGTGTTTTCGATACAGACGTGGGTTTCCAGCTCCTGCGGCGTCTGAGGGATTTTCCGGTCCCTGAAATAGGCGGGCGAACCGACCACGACGAGGCGCAGGCGCGGCTTGATCCTGACCGCGATCATGCCCTGGTGCAGGCTTTCGCCGAGCCGGATGCCGGCATCGAACCCTTCCTCGACGATATCGACCAGCCGGTCGGTGGCGACGACTTCGAGCTTCAGATGCGGATTGTCGCGAATGAGCGGCCCAAGCGCCTGGCCGAGCACGGCCGGCGCGATCGAGTTCGGTACGTTGATCCGCACCTTGCCGAAGGGCGTATCGCGGAACTGGTTGAGCGCGTCGAGCGCCGCGCCGATATCGCCGAAGGCGGGCGAAAGCTGGGCGTGCAGCATGGCGCCGGCATCGGTCAGCGAGACGCTGCGGGTAGTGCGGTGAAGAAGCCGGACGCCGGTCCGCTCTTCGAGATTGCTGACCGCGTGGCTGATGGCCGAAGCCGTGACGTAGCGCTCCTCCGCTGCGCGGCGAAAACTCAGGTGACGGGCGACGGCTTCGAAGGCGGCGAGTTCGGAAAGATCGGTGGCGCGCATTGCTGAATTGAGCTCAACATTGATGGGAAGACTATCAGTCTAATCGAAGAAATGCGTTTGCGCCATTCTCTCCTCGTCACCGCCTCAGGCAATTCCGCCGGCGGTCAAAAGAGGAGAATTTCCAATGGCCGACTTCATCCTTCCCGCCAAGAACACCACATCCGCCTTCGCCGCCATGCGCGGTCATCACGTGGCCATTCGGGTCACCGATTTCGAGATCGCCAAGCGCTGGTATGTCGAGAAACTGGATTTCCGCGTCATCCACGAATGGCCGTTTGCCGACGAGCAGCTCGCCTATCTGGCGCCTGCCAATGACGATCACTTCATGGTGGAAATCCTGGGCGGCGGCGATCCGCTGCCGATCGATCCGCCGGCCTATAAGGATCTCGGCGACAGCCTGCGTTACTCCGGCTACCACCATTTCTGCATCAACGTCACAGATATCGAAGCGACCGTTGCAGAGCTGCGCGCCCGCGGCGTCAACATCGTCACTGAGCCCTTCAAGCTCGACGACATCAGCCGCAAGCTCGCCTTTTTGCCGATCCTTTCGGCAACCTGATCGAACTGGCGGAAGTCGTCGCCTGACGGTTCTCGGTTGGGGAGCATCGGATGGGTGCTCCCCAACCGCCCGCATTCCTATTGGAACATCTGCCAGCGGCTTGCCGTTTCCCCACCGAAGGAGAATGCCATGGAGAAGATCGATGTCGGAAACCAAGTCGAATGTGAGCTGAGGAAGACCGATGGATAGCGAAATCCCGGATCATGTTCCGCCCGCCGAAGTAGCCCAGGCTGCTGAAAAAGGCTTGAAGCTCCGCTCTCAGTTTCGCCGTGGCGGAACGATGGTCGGCATCGCCCGCGCGCGCGACCTCAAGAACCGTAAGTCGATCTCGGAAAGGACAGTGCGACGGATGGTCAGCTATTTTTCCCGCCACAAGGCAGACAAGCGGGCCGAGAATTTCGGCGACGACGACAATCCCTCGACCGGTTATATCGCCTGGCTGCTTTGGGGCGGCGATGCGGGACAGAAATGGGCCGAGGAACACAAGAAGGCGATCGAGAAGGCCAAGAACGAGGCCAAGATGCGACGCTTCACGCAGTCGCACTGAAGGAGCGTGCAAGAACCTGTATCGTTTGCCGCAGGAGATCCGCCCCGCCGGGTTGCCAGCCGAGGCCCCTCAACTTTTCAATCGACATGCGATTGATGGCGCCGCGATCTGCGGGCGCCGGCAACTCGTGATGGGAACCCGGCAGATGGCCAAGAATCTCGTTCGTATCGGTCAGGATATCCGACACGTTGAAGACCTGTCCGGTAATCTTCCCGGCTTCGGTTTCCAGCATGAGGCGAACGGCAGCGGCAACGTCGCGGCCGTGGACTTCCGTTCCCGCCCGCGAGGTAACCGGCCGGCCGGCCAGATAGTCCGCGAAGAGAGCATCCCATTTGTTGGGGCGCAGATTACCGTAGACACCGGTAAGCCTCAGGGATGAGGTCGCAAAGCCCGGGGATGACAGATCCGCCAATGCCCGCTCGGCAAAAAGCTTGATCTCGCCGTAGAGGCTGCCAGGCTCCAGAACCATGTCTTCGTCGAGCAATGTTCCCCTCGATTGTCCGTCATAGACGGCCCGGCTCGACAGGAACACCGTCCGGCGCGTGCCGGCCTTCCTGGCCGTCTCGAACAGCTTCACGGTGCCGTCGCGGTTGAGGCGGCGGAAGCGGTCGGGATCGTCGCCTTCGCCGCCGCGGTATTTTCCGGGAAGATGGTCGAAGGCGGCGTGCACGAAGAAATAGGCCTCGTCGAAGGCGTCGATCTGATCGAGAGCGGGATCAAGCGAAAGGGGGACGAACTCGACGGGCCTGGAAAACAAGTCCGCTGCCGGCGGCGTACGGCCTCCGACGATCACCTGATATCCGCCATCGAGCAGGCCTTCGACGATATAGCGTCCGACGAGACCGGTTCCGCCGGAGATCAGGACCTTCATGGCGCTTCTCCCGGCTTTGGGAGCGAGGAGAGGGCCGGGATCTCGCGGTCCTCGTAAAACGCTTGCCAGAGGTCGATCAGCGGCCGCAGCCGACCGGCCTTCGGGTGATCCTTCTCCCACGGTTTCTCATACTGGTAGTGCAGCACGGTGATGCTTTCCCAGTCCCATAGTCCGGGCATGTTGAACCAGACATATTGCAGCATGTTCATGAAGACCGGCAGGCCATGCCAATCGGGAAAGAACGTCTCCAGAAACGTCTGGTCGGTGCGCCGCCAGAAAGCCTCCGGCTGGTCGAGCGCTGCAAGCATGGTTTCGAATGTTTCGGCGGACGGCTTGGCGACGAAAACGCCCGAATTCAGCCGGTGAAAGTCGGAGAGGTTTTCGTAGACGTTCGGGGCGGCGGAAAATTCCGGGTAGGAAAACAGTTTTTCGATCGGCTTCAGCACCAGCGCGTCGGCATCGATGAACACGCAAGTCTCGTATTCGGTGAGCTGCCAGAGCCGGAGCTTGCAGAAATTGTCGAGCGGCGTGTGGAAATCCGGCTTGAGGCCCTTGGTGAAGGGGCGGCGCCGTGGAGGTTTTTTCCTGGTGCCGTTCGTTGAAGGCGTCGGAGAGGGGCAGGTGCGCGACCTCGACCAGGTGGCAGCCGAGAGCTTCGAGCGACGCAAGGGAAGGGCCAAGGGAAGGGCGCTCGACGCCGCCGGTATGGAGGATGACGATATCGGCCTCTGTGCCGGTGCGGCGGATGGACCGGGCGAGGGCGGTGGCGCCGATGGCGTAGTCGGCATTGGTGACGAGGGTGACGAAGGCGTTGGTCATGAGATTGGCATCCAATGGATCAAGGGCGGTGTTCCGCGCGCCCCTCATCCGCCTGCCGGCACCTTCTCCCCGAGGGGAGAAGAGACTCGTGGGATCGCCGCAGTTCCATCCACTGTTGCGTTGGCCTGAAATGAACGGGCGCGGCATACCTCTTCTCCCCGCCGGGGAGAAGGTGCCGGCAGGCGGATGAGGGGCCATACGGCACAACCTTCCAACTGTTTTCGCAGCGGGCCTCCCCGAAAAGGAAAGGGCCGATGGGTGGTGTGGCGCAGACCTCATATCTCTACGAAACCGACTTCAGCCGCACACCTTCCGGATCGTGTTCCACCTTCGCGGCAATGTCCCTGGTCCAGGCCGAAACGGCCGGAACGCGTGATCTGTCAACGCGATAGGCGTATTTCTTGGCAACATCGACGATCTCGCCAAGTAGTCCCTCGCCGAGCGTCGTCGGCTGGAGGCCGAGGCCGAGGAATTTTGCGTTGTTCACCACCAGTTCGTTTTCCGGCGCTTCCTTGCGCGGGTTCGGCAGCCAGGCGATCCTCGAGCCGGTCATTTTCGAGATCATCTCGGCAAGATCGCGCACCCGGTGGGTTTCGGTCATCTGGTTGAAGATCTCGACGCGGCTGGCGCGCGCCGGCGGATTGTTGAGGGCGATCTCGATGCAGCGCACCGAATCCTGGATGTGGATGAAGGCGCGGGTCTGGCCGCCGGTGCCGTGGACGGTGAGCGGGTAACCGATCGCCGCCTGGATGAGAAAACGATTCAAGACCGTCCCGTAATCCCCGTCATAGTCGAATCTATTGATCAATTGCGTGTGGCGGCGGGTCTGCTCGGTATGGGTGCCCCAGACGATGCCCTGGTGCAGGTCGGTGATCCGCAATCCGTCGTTCTTCGCGTAGAACTGGAAGAGCTGCTGATCGAGGCATTTTGTCATGTGGTAGATCGAGCCGGGATTGCTCGGATAGAGGATTTCCTGGGAAATGATGCGGCCGTCGGCGGTCTCGATGCCGACCGGCAGGTAACCTTCGGGGATTGCCGCGCCGACCGTCGAATAACCGTAGACGCCCATCGTGCCGAGATGCACGAGATGTGCGTCGAGATCGAGTTCGACCAGCGCGTTCAGGAGGTTATGGGTGGCGTTTACATTGTTGCTGACGGTGTAGTTCTTGTGCCGGTCGCTCTTCATCGAATAGGGCGCGGCCCGCTGTTCGGCGAAATGGATGATGGCGTCCGGGCGGTGTTTCGAAAGCCAGCCCTTCAGGAGTTCGTAGTCCTTCGCAAGATCGATCAGGTGGAAATGGATGCGGCGGCCGGTTTCGGCATGCCAGATGCGGGTGCGTTCCTGGATGCTGTCCATCGGCGTCAGCGACTGGACGCCGAGCCGGTATCGATCCAGCGGCGGGAGAGGTTGTCGAGGATGTGGATCTCATGACCGGCGTCCGACAAGTGAAGCGATGTCGGCCATCCGACGAAACCGTCACCGCCTAGGACTGCAATCTTCATGGGTTACTCTCCGCTGGTTTTCGACCTATTTCCTGATAGGGAGGATATGTGACAGGACGTCAAAACTGGGGCGACATTGCGCGCCTATCCAGTGGAGTAGTGGGAATTTCCAAGGCAAGGCCATGAAGGAATACAATTTTCTGTTATCGGGCGAGTTGATCGAAAGCGGCCATCGGCTGGCCCAGCGCGTCTATTATGAAGACACGGATTTTTCCGGCCTGGTCTATCATGCCCGCTACCTGCATTTCCTGGAGCGCGGCCGCACCGACTATCTGCGCTGCCTCGGCTGCGAGCAGAGCGCGCTTCTCTCCGCCGACGAGGAAGGGCTGGTCTTCGTTGTCCACCGGATGGAGATCGATTTCAAACAGCCGGCCCGCATGGACGATATCCTGGTCATCCAGACCGTCACCGAAAAGGCGGGCGGCGCCAAGATGGTGCTCAACCAGGAGATCCGCCGAGGAGATACGTTGCTGATCGCCGCCAAAGTGGTGATCGCCGTCATCAACAGGCACGGACGTCCGCGCCGGCTGCCGGAAAGCGTGGCGGAAAAGTTCCTCGGGCGCCCAGCGGAGCAGGTCAACCCGGTTTAAGAACGGACCTACATGCCGCCGCAGGCATGCTGCGAATCGGCCATCGCCCAGCTCTGGCCGGTGCGGGCGTTGGTGACGAAATATTCGCGACCCCGGTCGTCGCCCGGCGGGCAGCGTTTGGGAATGGAAATCAGGCACATGGTGACCTTGTCGCCGGGTTTGGAGGCGATCAGCGCCTCTTCGCGGCTGTAGGAGACCTGGTAGCCGTCATTGGCGTATTCGATGCCGGTGCCGGCATTGTAGTCCTCGTCCTTGATGGGATCCTCGCCGACGCGCGGATGGACGCCGGTCACGTTCGTCACCGTGCACTGGCCGATCTTCATGGGCAATGTGGGGAGGGCTTGGCCCGCCCGGCCGCGATCGCGCTGGCGGTGATGTCCGCGGGGATGCTCTTAGGCCCGCCGAGTTCTCCAAGGATCGCTATGTATGTGCTCAGCACGCAGGAACGGTCGGAGCCGCAGGCTGATCGGTCGCTCTTGAAATCGCGCAGCGCCTGGCGCGTCTCCGCCTTGCGTTCTTTTTCGGCCTTTTCCTGAACCCGGGAAGCACCGTATCCAGTGCCGAAAGAAGCGGATCGTTGCAGACGATCCGTTCATCGGGCGAGGGCACGCCCTTGCAATCGGACGAAGCGGCATGCGCCGACCCTGCGACCAACATCGTCAAGGCTATCATCACTGCACGCCACATTGGTCCATCCCCGAAAATCCGATTCCACAGTGTCATAATCCTTGAATGGGAAAAACTAAGTTATAACTGCTCGGCTTTCCTTGTCCCGACTTGAAGTGATCTGGGAACTCGCGATTGCAAGGTCCGCCTAAACCTTTCGTTAACGATAATGGTGTCTTACTGAGAGCTGAGGAATTTGTGCAACGCACGCCTTCCTTTGACCAAAATTGAAAGCGAGAAGCCAAGCTTGAAGCTCAGGGTATCTTGGGGTTAGAGCGAAGCGCTTCCGGCGATCAAAGACATACTCGCGAGAGCGCGCTTTTGAACCGCCCGGTCCTTAAAGCCGGGCGTTTGGATCGGGGATAGTAGATGGAACATGTAGGTTTGGCGGCAGCGGCGAGCGAAGTGAGCCTCTGGTCGCTGTTCATGCAGGCTGGTCTGGTCGTCAAGCTGGTGATGATCGGCCTCATCGGCGCATCGGTCTGGACCTGGGCGATCGTGATCGACAAATATATCAGCTTCGGCAAGGCCAAGCGCCAGTTCGACCAGTTCGAGCAGGTCTTCTGGTCCGGCCAGTCGCTGGAAGAGCTTTACCGTACGCTTTCGGAGCGGACGAACACCGGCCTCGCCGCGATCTTCGTCGCCGCCATGCGCGAGTGGAAGAAGAGCTTCGAGCGCGGCGCCCGTTCGCCGATCGGTCTGCAGATGCGTATCGACCGGGCGATGGACGTCACCATGTCGCGCGAAGCGGAAACCTATGAGGCCCGCCTCGGGTCGCTGGCGACGATCGGTTCGGCCGGTCCGTTCATCGGCCTTTTCGGCACCGTCGTCGGCATCATGACCTCGTTCCAGGCGATTGCCGGTTCGAAATCCACCAACCTTGCGGTCGTTGCACCGGGTATCGCCGAAGCGCTGCTCGCCACCGCGATCGGCCTCGTCGCCGCTATTCCGGCGGTCATCGCCTACAACAAGTTCACCGCCGATGCCGGCAAGCTCTCGGGCCGCATGGAAGGTTTCGCGGACGAGTTCTCCGCAATCCTGTCGCGCCAGATCGACGAGAAGCTGCAGCCGCGCCAGGCGGCGCAGTAAAAGCCTTTCGGGCTCAAGGAGTAACGTCTCATGGGTATGTCGGCCGGAGGAGCAAAGTCATCGGGTGGCGGTCGTCGCAGGCGCGGCGGGCGTCGCGGCGGTGCGATCAGCGAAATCAACGTCACGCCGCTCGTCGACGTCATGCTCGTGCTGCTCATCATCTTCATGGTGGCCGCCCCGATGATGACCGTCGGCGTGCCGATCGACCTGCCGGAAACGCAGGCGAAGCAGATGAACGCCGATACGCAGCCGATCACCGTATCGGTCAACCCCAAGGGTGAGATCTATCTTCAGGAAACGCCGATCGCCATCGACGAGATCGTGCCGAAGCTGCAGGCGATCGCCACCACCGGCTATAACGAGCGCATCTATGTGCGCGGCGACACGACGGCTGCCTATGGCGTCGTCATGAAGGTCATGGCCCGTATTTCCGCCGCCGGTTACAAGAATATCGGCCTCGTCACGCTTCAAGAACAGGCGAAGTGATCGAAGCACCATGAAGGTCAGTCTCGGCACATCGCTGGTTCTGCATACGGTGGTGCTAGGTTTCGCCCTGGTCTCCCTCAGCGCCCCCGCGTCCTTCGAAGTTGCGGATGTCGAGGCGCTTCCCGTCGATATCGTACCCGTGGAATCGATCACCCAGACCCAGCAGGGTGACAAGAAGGCGCCGCCTGCCGCCAAGCCTTCGCCGAAGGAAACCAAGAACCAGAAGATCGTCGAGAACGCCCAGAACGCCGGCGAGAACAATGTCGATCTGAAGACGCCTCCGACGCCGACCACGAAGCCGACCCCGACGGAAGTGACGGCCGCGCCGAAGCCTGTCGAAAGGCCGACGCCTACTCCGACGCCGGAACAGAACCAGGTCAAGGACATCGTCAAGGAGGAGACGGCTCCGAAGCCGACCGAGATGGCTGCCCTGCCGCAGCCCAAGCCGGAAATCACGCCTCCGAAGCCGGAACCCACTCCGCCGAAGCCCGAGCCTACGCCTCCGAAGCCGGAGGCCGCCAAGCCGACGCCAGTACCGCTGCAGAGCGAAACTACGTCCGAGACGGGCGAACTGCCGCAAGCGGTTCCGACGCCCGTTTCGAAACCGCAGCCGCCGAAGCCCGAGCCGCCGAAGGAACAGGCGAAGCCCGTCGAGAAACCGGCTGAAAAGCCGGTCGAGGCGAAGCCGGCTACGGCCAAGCCGGTCGAGACGGTCAAAACCGACAGCAAAGCGACCGCCTCCGTCAAGCCGTCCGACAAGAAGGAAGGCAAGCTGCAGGAAACCGCAAAGTCTTCGTCTTCCATGCAGAGCGATTTCAACGCCGACCAGATCGCCGCGATGCTCAACAAGCAGGATGCGTCCGGCGGGGGTGCCAAGCGTTCGACGCAGGTCGCCAGCCGCGGCGATACCAAGACCATCGGCACCGGCCTCGGCTCCAGCGAGCTCGACAACGTCAAGGGACAGATCCAGGGCAATTGGTCGCTCGTCGGCGGGCTGACCGGCGTTTCCGAAGTGCGTGTGAAGATCCGGGTCCAGCTCGATCAGTCCGGCAATATCGTCGGCGAGCCGGAGGTGACGGCGACCGGCGGTCCGGAAGGGACACGGCGCGCAGTCGAAGGCAGCACGCGTCGTGCGCTCCTGAAATCAGCTCCGCTCAAGAATTTGCCCGCCGCGAAGTTTGAGGGCGAAAAAGGTTGGAACATTTTGGTGCTGAACTTCGATCCTTCGGAGTTCGCATTGTGAGCCGGCAGGTATGGAACCGATGACACGGAACCTGCCCCGAAACTCTCGTGTTAAGCTGAAAGGCTTGTATAGATGATCAAGAGCTCTTTTTCCGCGCCGTGATGGTGGCTGCGGGGATGTTGACGGCCTTCATGGCCGCCACCCCGGCCAACGCTGTCGTCGAAATCAATATCAACAAGGGTAATGTTCAGCCGCTGCCGATCGCGGTGACGGATTTCCTGTCGAACAACGAACTCGGTGCGCAGATCTCTCAGGTGATCGCCGCCGACCTGCAGCGCTCCGGGCTCTTTGCACCGATCAACAAGAGCGCTTTCATCGAAAAGATCTCCGACCCCAACAAGGCACCGCGCTTCGAGGACTGGAAGGTCATCAATGCGCAGGCACTGGTGACGGGCCGTATCACCCGCGAGAATGACGGGCGCCTGCGTGCCGAGTTCCGCCTCTGGGATACGTTCGCCGGCAGCCAGATGACTGGCCAGCAGTTCTTCACCCAGCCGGAGAACTGGCGCCGCGTCGCGCATATCATCGCCGATGCGATCTACAAGCAGATCACCGGTGAGAACGGCTATTTCGACACCCGCGTGGTGTTCGTCTCGGAAAGCGGGCCGAAAACTGCCCGCCAGCGCCAACTGGCGATTATGGACCAGGACGGCTTCAACGTCCGCATGCTGACCAATACCAAGGATATCGTGCTGACGCCGCGCTTCTCGCCGAGCCGGCAGGAAGTCACCTACATGTCGTTCGAGGGCAACCAGCCGCGGGTCTACCTGCTGCAGCTGGAGACCGGGCAGCGTGAAGTGGTCGGCAATTTCCCGGGCATGACGTTCTCGCCGCGTTTCTCTCCGGACGGCCAGAAGGTCATCATGAGCCTTCAGCAGGAAGGCAATTCCAACATCTATACGATGGACCTGCGCTCGCGCACCACGACGCGGCTCACCTCGACGGCCGCGATCGACACGTCGCCTTCCTATGCGCCGGACGGTGGACGCATCGCGTTTGAAAGCGATCGTGGCGGTCGCCCGCAGATCTACGTGATGAATGCCGATGGCTCCGGCCAGACCCGCATCTCGTTCGGTGACGGCTCCTATTCGACGCCGGTCTGGTCGCCGCGCGGCGATCTGATCGCCTTCACCAAGCAGTCGGGCGGCAAGTTCTCGATCGGCGTCATGAAGCCGGACGGCTCGGGCGAGCGCATCCTGACGAGCGGCTTCCACAACGAAGGTCCGACCTGGGCGCCGAACGGCCGCGTGCTGATGTTCTTCCGCCAGAATGCCGGCGCGGGCGGTCCGCAGCTCTATTCCATAGACCTGACCGGCTACAACGAACTCCAGGTCAAGACGCCGTCCTACGGTTCTGACCCGGCCTGGTCGCCGCTGCTCGAATAGCTCATTTGGGCAAAAGAGGCGGATTCCGCCTCTTTCCCGCCCCAATCTGCTGAAAATGAACGAAAAGGGACGCCGGGAATATTTTGTTAACCATAAGAATTTGATCATGGTTAACCGAACTCGGTTAGAATCTGGAAACTCTGAAAGTTACTGATCAAGGAGAGACCGGCCATGAGCCGCATCGATACTTCGGCGATGAGCCGCATGCAGATCCTCGCCCGCAATCCTGCCGTCATCGCGCTGACGCTGGCACTTGCGCTCGCCGGCTGCGCCAACAAGAAGAACCTGCCGAACAATGCCGGCGAACTGGGCCTCAACGGCGCCGGCGCCGCAACGCCCGGCTCGACCCAGGATTTCACCGTCAATGTCGGCGACCGTATCTTCTTCGATACCGACAGCACCTCGATCCGCGCCGACGCCCAGCAGACGCTCGACCGTCAGGCCCAGTGGCTGGCCCGCTATCCGAACTACGCGATCACCGTCGAAGGCCATGCCGACGAACGCGGCACCCGCGAATACAACCTTGCGCTCGGCGCGCGCCGTGCTGCCGCCACCAAGGAATATCTCGCCTCGCGCGGCGTTCCGGCTCAGCGCATGAAGACCATCTCCTACGGCAAGGAACGCCCGGTTGCGGTCTGCGACGACATCTCTTGCTGGTCGCAGAATCGCCGCGCCGTCACCGTTCTCGGCGGCGCCGGCATGTAAGCCTGACCGCCACGGATAGGTGATCCGGGCAACAGGTTCGAAATAAAAGGCGGTCTTCGGGCCGCCTTTTTGTTTTTTCCATAGTTTGGCCCTGATTTCCGGGAGATTTGACCTGGAACTCGGTTGCTTTTTGCCGGCAGTTGGAAAAATCTCCTCTCGCGCCAATCCGGCGCAGACTAAAGAGCAGGACGGACAAAGATGAAGAAACTTGTCTTGGCAGCAATGCTGGGGCTGATGGCGACGAGCGCCCCGGCCGGGGCCTTATCGCTGCCGAAACTCTTCCAGGGCAGCAATCAGCCTGCTGCAGAACAGCCGCGGGAAGCCACTCCGCCCCCGGTCATTCTGGCGCAGAGCAATGATGCCGTCCGTATCCAGCAGCTCCAGGAACAGATCCGCCAGTTGAATGGCCGGATCGAGGAAATGAGTTTTCAGCTGCTGCAGATGCAGGAGCAGATGCGCAAGGCGCAGGAAGATAACGAATTCCGGTTCCAGGACCTGGAAAAGAAGAAGCGCACCGAAGTGGACGACGCGGCCGGGAAACCGGCCGTGGCGTCCAATCGCGTTCCCGCCGCCCAGCCTCCGTTGCAGCCGTCGACTGCTCCCGTCCAGTCCTCGGACGATGTAGCGCGGATCATCGATCGCCCTCAAGTCAGGGCCTCGGCGGGGCGACCACACCCGGCCGCGCACCGCCACCGACGACGCTCGGTTCGATCGATCTCGACCAGAACGGCAGTCCGCGCGCAGCAACCCGCAACGACCGGGCCAACAATGCCGCCGGGCTTCCGGGCGTCGATACCGGCCCCCAGGTTCAGGCGAAGACGCCCCCGGCACCGACGGGCAGAACCGATCCGCAGCAGACCGCTTCGCTCGGCACCGAGAACGATGCCTATCAGACGGCTTATAACCACGTGCTCTCCGGCGATTATCCGCTCGCCGAGAAGGAATTCAACGGTTATCTGACGGCCTATCCGAAGGGTGCCAAGGTGGCGGATGCGAGCTTCTGGCTCGGCGAGTCGCAGTATTCGCAGGGCAAATATAACGACGCCGCCAAGACCTTCCTCAACGCCCACCAGACCTACGGCAAGTCGCCGAAGGCGCCGGAAATGCTGCTGAAACTCGGCATGTCGCTGGCAGCCCTCGACAATACCGAAACCGCCTGTGCGACGCTCAAGGAAGTCAGCCGGCGTTATCCGGGCGCGTCCAAGGCCGTGCTCGCCAAGGTCGGCAGCGAACAGAAACGCCTCGCCTGCTGATCCTCCGGTGACCGCCGGCCCAAAGATCCTGTCGCCTGAACAGGCCGCCGAGCGGCTGATCGCCGATATCGCCAGACCCGCGCGCCTTCTGGTCGCCATTTCCGGGGCAGCGATTCCTGCGGGCTTCTGATCGCCCTTTCCAAATTCAATCCTGCCGGCTCCGGCCTGTCGCTTTTCGCGGCGACGATCGATCATGCGCTGAGGCCCGAATCCGCAGACGAGGCGCGCGCTGTCGCTGCCCTTTGCGCCAAGCACGGTATCCCGCATGTCATCCGCCGATGGGAGGGCGAAAAGCCCCGAACCGGTGTTTCCGCCGCGGCCCGCGCGGCTCGCTACCGGCTTCTGCTCGAGATCGCCGACGAGATCGATGCGACCGCCATCCTCACGGGCCACACACTCGACGACCAGGCGGAGACCATCGCCATGCGCGCCGCCCGCAGCAAGGACGAGGGGAATTCCGGCCTTGCCGGCATGGCGCAGGCGGTGCTTCTCGACCGCCGCCGCTGGCTGCTTCGGCCGTTCCTTCCGACACGCCGGGCCGATATCCGCGCTTTCCTGACGAAAGAAGGGCAGGGTTGGATCGACGACCCCAGCAATGTCGATCCGCATTACGAACGGGTGAGGGTGCGCGGGCGGTTGGCGCGGGAAAGCCCGTTCGATGCTGCCGCCCAAGCCGCGGCTGCCGTCCGGCGCACCGCGCTTTCCGACGAGGCGGCGCGGCTTGTCCGTGAGCATGTGACGATCGCCCAAGGTGTTTTGGCGCATCTCGACATTGCCGGCCTCCAGGGGAGCCGGCCGTGCGGCGTCATGCGCTATCCCTGCTCGCCGCGGTGCTCGGGGGCAGGGCGCATGCGCTGGGCAGCGACAGCATGGACCGGGTCATGGCCTTTCTCGATGGCGGCCAGCCCGGCCGTATCACCGCCGGCCGGGTGATTTTCGACCGCCGCCGCGACGGGCTTTATCTTGTGCGCGAAAATCGCGGCATACTGCCGCTGCACGTTTCACCCGGCGACATGGCGATCTGGGACGGTCGCTACTGTATCACCAACCGGACCTCCGCCGAGATCATCGTCGGCCCGACCGCGCCGGATCGCGACGATGCATTGGCCTTGTTTCCCGACGTGCCGCCCGCAATCGCGATGCGCGCCGTGGCAGCAATGCCTTTCATCGAAGCCAATGCCCTTCCTTCGACGGAGGATCGCGAAAACAAAGGAATGGCCGAACGAAGTATCGTCCAGCCTCTGATTGCGCCTTTCGACCGTTTTTTGCCGCAGTTCGAACTTACTCTCGGCACCGAGTTCGCGGTTTTGCTCGGATGCGACGATTTTCCCCGGCTACCAGTTAAGGATTCCTCGCGGAAAAGGTAGGCGGCGACACCGGTTCGCCTTGGCAAGGACTTGCCGCAACCCTATGTTATGCGGCAAGCAAGGCGGCCGCCTCAAGAAGCTGGTCGTCGCAGTCCGGGGAGTTCAATGAACCCAAACTTTCGTAATATCGCCCTCTGGGTTATCATAGCCCTCCTGCTGGTCGCATTGTTCAGCATGTTCCAGACGGCGCCGTCGCAGACCAGCTCGCGTGAGGTTCCCTATTCGCAGTTCCTGCGGGATGTGGATTCGGGGCGAGTGCGGGATGTCGTCGTCACAGGCAACCGGGTGCTCGGCACCTACAATGAAAACGGCTCAGGATTTCAGACCTATTCGCCCGTCATCGACGATTCCTGATGGATCGGCTGCAGGCCAAGAATGTCACCATCGTCGCACGTCCGGAAACGGACGGGTCCTCGGGCTTCCTCAGCTATCTCGGTACGCTGCTGCCGATGCTGCTTATCCTCGGTGTCTGGCTGTTCTTCATGCGGCAGATGCAGGGTGGTTCGCGCGGCGCAATGGGCTTCGGCAAGTCCAAGGCGAAGCTCCTGACCGAAGCGCATGGCCGCGTAACGTTTGAAGACGTCGCGGGCGTCGATGAAGCCAAGCAGGACCTGGAAGAAATCGTCGAATTCCTCCGCGACCCGCAGAAGTTCCAGCGGCTCGGCGGTCGTATTCCGCGCGGCGTGCTGCTCGTCGGCCCTCCGGGCACCGGTAAGACGCTGCTCGCCCGCGCCATTGCCGGCGAGGCGAATGTGCCCTTCTTCACCATTTCCGGTTCCGACTTCGTCGAAATGTTCGTCGGCGTCGGTGCCAGCCGCGTGCGCGACATGTTCGAGCAGGCGAAGAAGAATGCGCCCTGCATTATCTTCATCGACGAAATCGACGCGGTCGGCCGGCATCGTGGCGCAGGCCTCGGCGGCGGTAACGACGAACGCGAACAGACCCTCAACCAGCTTCTCGTCGAGATGGACGGTTTCGAAGCCAATGAAGGCATCATCCTGATCGCTGCGACCAACCGTCCGGACGTTCTCGACCCCGCGCTCCTGCGTCCCGGCCGTTTCGACCGTCAGGTCGTCGTGCCGAACCCGGATATCGTCGGCCGCGAGCGCATCCTCAAGGTGCATGCCCGCAACGTGCCGCTGGCGCCGAATGTCGATCTCAAGGTTCTGGCTCGCGGTACGCCCGGTTTCTCGGGTGCGGACCTCATGAACCTCGTCAACGAGGCAGCCCTGATGGCCGCCCGCCGCAACAAGCGCATGGTCACCATGAGCGAGTTCGAAGACGCCAAGGACAAGATCATGATGGGCGCCGAGCGCCGCTCTTCGGCGATGACCGAGGCGGAAAAGAAGCTCACCGCCTATCACGAAGCCGGTCACGCCATCACCGCGCTCAAGGTCCCGGTCGCCGATCCGCTGCACAAGGCGACGATCATTCCGCGTGGCCGCGCACTCGGCATGGTCATGCAGCTGCCGGAAGGCGACCGCTATTCCATGAGCTACAAGTGGATGGTGTCGCGCCTCGTCATCATGATGGGCGGCCGCATCGCGGAAGAGCTCACCTTCGGCAAGGAGAACATCACCTCCGGCGCATCCTCGGATATCGAGCAGGCCACCAAGCTTGCCCGCGCCATGGTCACCCAGTGGGGCTTCTCCGACGTGCTCGGTCAGGTCGCCTATGGCGAGAACCAGCAGGAAGTCTTCCTCGGCCATTCCGTTTCGCAGTCGAAAAACGTCTCTGAATCGACCGCCCAGAAGATCGACAGTGAAGTGCGCCGTCTGATCGAGGAGGCCTATACCGAGGCCCGCAAGATCCTGACCGAAAACCACGACGAGTTCGTGGCGATCGCCGAAGGCCTGCTCGAATACGAGACGCTGTCGGGCGAGGAAATCAAGGCGCTGATCAAGGGCCAGAAGCCGTCGCGCGATCTCGGCGACGATGCGCCTCCGACCCGAGGTTCAGCGGTGCCGAGCGCCGGTTCGAAGAAGGACGAGCCGAAGGGCGGCGAGCCTGAAAGCGGCCTGGAACCGCAGCCGCACTGAGCCTTTTCCAACGAGATTTAAAGCCGCCGTGGAGCGATCCGCGGCGGCTTTTGTCTGGAAGGTTTATTTATGAGTAACGGGATATAATCGATTTTGACGCTAATTTATGTGCTTGTGCCTTTAATCTATGGCATGAGCCAAGCTTCAGGCCGGTTTTGCCGTCTAATATATTGCCGGGTTCGATCCCCTGCTTTGAGGCCGCGACATTCAGGCGCGATGACGAAGGAGCTTATATGACACGCCGCTATTTTGGCACCGATGGCATTCGCGGACAGTCCAACATCCACCCGATGACGCCGGATCTCGCGATGCGCGTCGGCATCGCCGTGGGCACGATCTTCCGCAACGGCAATCACCGGCACCGGGTGGTTATCGGCAAGGATACGCGCCTCTCGGGCTATATGCTGGAAAACGCCATGGTGGCGGGTTTCACCGCCGCCGGCCTCGACGTCTTCCTGCTCGGGCCGATCCCGACGCCGGCCGTCGCCATGCTGACCCGCTCGCTGCGTGCCGATGTCGGCGTGATGATCTCCGCCTCGCACAATCCTTACGAGGATAACGGCATCAAGCTGTTCGGCCCGGACGGGTACAAGCTTTCCGACGAACTTGAGTTGCGCATCGAGGACCTGCTCGACAGCGACCTGCATTCCCAGCTCGCCAAATCCGGCGATATCGGCCGGGCAAAGCGCGTCGAGGGCGACATCTATCGCTATATCGAACACGTCAAGCGCACGCTGCCCCGGGATGTCACGCTGCATGGCCTGCGCGTCGCAATCGATTGCGCCAATGGCGCGGCCTACAAGGTGGCTCCGCTGGCGCTCTGGGAACTCGGCGCCGAGGTGGTGACGATCGGCAACGAACCCAACGGCACCAACATCAATCTGGACTGCGGCTCGACGAGCCCGGAAGCGTTGCAGAAGAAGGTGCATGAAGTGCGCGCCGATATCGGCATCGCGCTCGATGGCGATGCGGATCGCGTCATCATCGTCGATGAGCGCGGCGAGATCATCGACGGCGACCAGCTGATGGCCGTGATCGCCGAAAGCTGGGCCGAGGACCAGAAGCTGAAAGGCGGTGGCATCGTCGCGACCGTGATGTCCAATCTCGGCCTGGAACGGTTCCTCAACGGCAAGGGCCTCGATCTGGCGCGCACCAAGGTTGGCGACCGCTATGTCGTCGAGCATATGCGCACACACGATTTCAACGTCGGCGGCGAACAGTCCGGCCATATCGTGCTTTCGGATTTCGGCACGACGGGCGACGGCCTTGTCGCCGGCCTGCAGGTCCTGGCCCGGGCGAAGCGGCTCGGCCGGCCGGTCAGCGAGGTCTGCCGCCGTTTCGATCCGGTGCCGCAGCTTCTGAAGAATGTCCGTTTCCAGGGCGGCAAGCCGCTGGAGGACGTGATCGTGCGGCAGGCGATCGCCGATGCGGAAGCCGAACTCGCCGCCAAGGGCCGTCTGGTCATCCGCCCGTCCGGCACCGAACCGCTGATCCGGGTGATGGCGGAAGGTGACGACCGGGGGCAGATCGAGCGGATCGTCGATGGATTGGTCGGCGTGATCGCCAACGTCCGCACGGCCGCCTGACACCCATAGCCTCAATGAAAAGGCCACCCGCGGTTTTCGCGGGTGGCCTGTGTTTTGTCGGGCCTTCCGGATGGCCGGAAACCCGCTTTCCTGCTGATCTCAGAACTCTTCCCAATCCTGCTTTACGGCGGCGGCATTGCCCTGGAATGACTGTGCGACCTGCGCGACCATTCTGCGGGCCGGCGATTGCGCCGGGCGGCTGCTGCCGGATGCGAGGGCGGGCGAGCCCCGGTGCGAAGATGCTCCCGTTCCGGCTCCGCCTATATGGAATTGCGACAGAAGCTGGAAGAGGTCCTCCGCTTCGCGGGCAAGATTGTGGGACGCGGCGGTTGCTTCCTCGACCATGGCCGCGTTCTGCTGCGTTCCCTGGTCCATCGTGTTGACCGAGGTGTTGATCTCCTTGAGGCCGGTCGCCTGCTCCTTCGAGGCTTCCACGATTGCCTCGACATTGCCGTTGACCTGCTGGACCTGGACGACGATCTCTTCCAGGGCCTTGCCGGTTTCCCCGACCAGCGCCACGCCGCTCTTCACATGGTCGTTGGAGGTGTGGATCAGTTCCTTGATCTCTTTCGCCGCCTTTGCGGAACGCTGGGCGAGCTCGCGCACTTCCTGCGCCACGACCGCGAAGCCCTTGCCTGCCTCGCCGGCACGGGCGGCCTCGACGCCGGCGTTGAGCGCGAGCAGATTGGTCTGGAAAGCAATCTCGTCGATGACCCCGATGATATTGCCGATCTCGACGGCAGACGAATCGATCTTGCCCATCGCCTCGACGGCATCACGGACGACACGGCCGGAATGCTCGGCATTTTCCTTGGTCATGCGTACGAGGTTGCCAGCCTCCTGAGCCCGGTGGCTGGAGTCGGAGACCGTCGTGGTGATCTCTTCCAGAGCCGCAGCGGTTTCCTCGACGGAAGCCGCCTGTTGTTCGGTGCGCTTGGCGAGGTCGTCGGAGGCGGAGCGGATTTCCTGGGCGCCGGCGGCGATTGCACTCGCATTTTCGGCGACCTTCTGCATCGCTTCGCGAAGTTTCGCCACCGCGGCGTTGAAGTCCACCCTCAACTGATCGAGCGAGGGAATGAAGGGTGTATTGATCTGCCGGGTCAGATCGCCGTTTGCCAAAGCCTGCAGGGCGTCGGCGAGCCTGGTGGACGGCCTGGCCGGTCTGTTCGGAGAGCGCGCTGCGCTCGGTCGCTTCCTGTTCCAGCCTGTGGCGTTCGCCAACCGCGCGTTTCGATTCGGCATCCGCTTCGCGCTCCGCCTTGAGAGAGATGGCATCTCTCAGGGCGGCCACCGCGCGGGCGAGCAGGCCGATCTCGTCGCTGCGTGCCTCAATCGTCCGGTCGCCTTCGAGGCTGCCCGAAGCCATCGCTTTCAGCGATTGCTGCAGCTTTGAGAGGGGGCGATGATCGAGCGGGCCGTCAGGTAGCCGGCGATGATCGAAAGCAGGGCGGCTATGCCGAGGGCGGCCAGCGCAATCTCGCTAAAGCCGCTCGCCGCTTTGCGGACATCGCCGCCGATCGATTTGTTGAGTGCCTCCTGATAGTCGATGAACTTGTTGATCGCGCCGAGCCACGAGACGAAGAGCGGACGCGCCTGTTCCAGAAGGATCTTGCGCGCGGCCTCGCCATCGCCCTTTTGCTGCAACGAAATGATCTGGGCGACCAGCGGATTGGTCTTCGACTGAATATCGGCGATTTCGGCCAGTATCGCCTTTTCCTGAGCCGACGCGCCGGCAGGGAGGCGACCATTTCGGCCATGCGCTTTTCGTTTTCCGCATAGGAGGCCGCGAGCTTGGTGATGAGCGCTTCCGCTTCCTTGCGCTCGGCCTCGGAAGTGACCAGCGTCACGTCGCGAATGGCGATTGCCCGGTCATGCACGCTGCCGCGATAGTTGATGGCAAAGCGCTGCTTAACGCTGTTGACGTCATTCACGGTTGTCAGGTTATCGTCGATCGTCGCGACCTGGCCGGTGGAATAGAAAGTCAGGCCAATCATCAGGAGAAGCAAGAAGCCGAACCCGATTGCCAGTCGGAATGCAATGCCGAATGTTTTGAGCTTGCTCATGGACAGTTCTTTCTTGTGCAGCGCCGCGCGCCGTAGTTGTATGCGGTCAATCTTCTCCGGAAGGGCGTCATGACGATCCCATCGCCGCTATCGCTCGATCGGATCTGCTTTCTCGGTGCACAAGATATTGCCGAATTGAACTGTTCTCTAGTTTAAACCATAGCTTGAGATGCGCTAAAGCTTTGGTTGTACTCCCCAATCAGTCGGCTCTACCGATTCCCCAGTATTTCCCAGTTCGGAATATGTTAAAAATAACTATGTATAGTTGATAAAGCATTAATTGTTTATCTAAGCTTAAATTACCTTTTTCTACTGGAGCGGGATGACCAATAGCCTGGGGCGCCATGGATATGGGGGCGAGCCGGGTCGGGATATCGTTGTAAATCCCTCTCGCCGGCGGAGAAGGTGCGGTTCTGCAAGTCTCCCACCTGCCGTTACTTGAAGAATTCCCGGCCGGTTTAGGAAAACGCGCGGTAAACAAGCATGGTTAAGCGAGACTTAACCTTTGTCGATCATCATCCACGGCGGATCAACCCGTTGGCTGCGCGCTTTGCATGCCATACGCGATACGAGCTTTGGAGATGAACCCATGAGAAAGTTGCTGGCCAGCGCGTTTGCGCTGACACTGACGGTGAGCGCCGCCAATTCCGCCGATCTCTACCAGCCTCAGCCGGCGCCCTATCAGGATGCGCCGGAAGTGACCGTTCAGGAGGCGACCGGCTGGTACCTTCGCGGCGACGTCGGTTATTCCTTCAAGAAGTCGCGCGGCACCGAGTTCTACCAGGGCACCGGAGCACCCGGCGTGGCGCTGGCGGAATTCGACCGTTCCGATCTGCGTGATGCCTTCACGCTCGGCGGCGGTGTCGGTTACCAGATCAACAGCTACCTGCGCACCGACGTCACCCTCGACTATATGTTCGACAGCAAGTTCCGCGGTTCTACTCACGGCAGCTGCGGCTCCGGTCCCGTTTGCACGTCAACGGACCTCGCCGCCCTGCACGCCTACTCGCTGATGGCGAACGCCTATGTCGATCTCGGCACCTATGGCTACTTCACGCCTTATGTCGGTGCCGGTATCGGCGGCACCTACGTCAAGTGGTCGAACCTGCGCAACACGTCGTGCGACGACGCCGGCGGCGGTTGCGACGCGGAAGTGAGCCATGGCGGCGAAAAGAGCTGGCGCTTCACCTACGCCCTCATGGCCGGCGCGTCGATCGACGTCACCTGCAACGTCAAGGCCGACGTTGGCTACCGCTTCCGTCAGGTTGCCGGCGGCGACATGTTCGGTCTCGCATCGGGCGGCGGCCCGGGCAAGGACAAGGGTTTCTATTCGCATGAAGCCCGAGTCGGCGCGCGCTACATCTTCGGCGGCTGCGACACGCCGCCGGCTTACGAGCCCCGCCCCAGCCGATCGTCTACAAATAAGCTTACCTCATCTCCAAGCGAAAGCCGCCTCCGGGCGGCTTTTTGCGTTTCGGGCGACAAGGAAGCGGCAGAAATTTATCCGTGAGCGACACGACCCTCTTGACTGTGCAATCGCTCAGGAATAACCACAGCGGCGGGACACCTCTCCCCAACGAGAGGCCATCTATCTGGAAGGATAGCCATATGGCAAACGCCGCAAAACCGGACCTGCGTCCGAATAACACTCATTTTTCTTCTGGCCCTTGCTCGAAGCGCCCAGGTTGGTCGCTCGAAGCGCTCGCTGATGCTCCGCTCGGTCGTTCGCACCGCGCCAAGGTCGGCAAGGCGAAGCTCAAGCAGGCCATCGACCTCACCCGTGAAATTCTGAACGTGCCGGCGGATTACCGCATCGGCATCGTGCCGGCTTCCGATACCGGCGCCGTCGAAATGGCGCTCTGGTCGCTGCTGGGCGAGCGCGGCGTCGATATGCTGTCCTGGGAAAGCTTTGGGGCCGGCTGGGTCACCGACGTCGTCAAGCAGCTCAAGCTCAAGGACGTGCGCAAGATCGAAGCCGGTTACGGCCTGCTTCCGGACCTTTCCACGGTCGATTTCGACCGCGACGTGGTCTTCACCTGGAACGGCACCACCTCCGGCGTCCGCGTTCCGAACGCCGACTTCATTCCGGCGGACCGCAAGGGCCTGACCATCTGCGACGCCACGTCTTCGGCCTTCGCGCAGGACATGGACTTCGCCAAGCTCGACGTCGTTACCTTCTCCTGGCAGAAGGTGCTGGGCGGCGAGGGCGGTCACGGCATGCTGATCCTCTCCCCGCGTGCCGTAGAGCGCCTGCAGACCTACGTTCCGGCCTGGCCGCTGCCGAAGATCTTCCGCCTCACCTCGGGCGGCAAGTTGATCGAAGGCATCTTTGTCGGCGAGACGATCAACACGCCGTCGATGCTGTGCGTCGAGGACTATATCGATGCGCTCGTCTGGGCAAAGTCGGTAGGTAGCCTCGAAGGCTTGATCGCCCGTGCCGATGCCAACGCAAAGGTGATCCACGATTTCGTGGCCGCCAATGCCTGGATCGACAACCTCGCCGTCGATCCCGCGACGCGTTCCAACACCTCCGTCTGCCTCAAGATCGCCGACGCTGATGTCGCCGCTCTCGACGCTGACGCGCAGGAAGCCTTTGCCAAGGGCATGGTGTCCATCCTCGAAAAGGAAGGCGTCGCGCTCGACATCGGTGCCTATCGCGATGCGCCTTCGGGTCTTCGCATCTGGGCCGGCGCCACGATCGACGAAGCCGACATGAAGGCTCTGATGCCTTGGCTCACCTACGCTTTCGAAACGCAGAAAGCTGCGCTTTCCAAGGCCGCCGCGTAAGTATTCCGCAGCCCTGCTGTCGTCATCCTCGGCCTTGTGCCGAGGATCTGATCCCATCGACAAAACCGATACATCGCAGATGCTCGGGACAGGCCCGAGCATGACGAAGGTCCAAGTTTAAACCCTTTTCAGGAGGCCCACTGATGGCACCTCGCGTTCTCGTATCCGACGAATTGTCGGAAACCGCCGTCCAGATCTTTCGTGATCGCGGCGTCGAAGTCGATTTCCAGCCGAAGCTCGGCAAGGACAAGGAAAAGCTTGCCGAGATCATCGGCAATTATGACGGTCTTGCAATCCGTTCCGCCACCAAGGCGACCGAAAAGCTGATCGCGGCCGCGACCAACCTCAAGGTCATCGGCCGCGCCGGCATCGGCGTCGACAATGTCGATATCCCGGCCGCCTCGCGCCGCGGCATCATCGTCATGAACACGCCGTTCGGCAATTCGATCACCACGGCCGAGCATGCGATCGCCCTAATGTTCGCCGTCGCCCGCCAGCTTCCGGCAGCCGATGCCTCGACCCAGGCCGGCAAATGGGAAAAGTCGCGCTTCATGGGCGTCGAGATCACCGGCAAGACGCTCGGTGTCATCGGCGCCGGCAATATCGGCGGCATCGTCTGCAAGAAGGCGATCGGCATCGGCATGCACGTTCTCGCCTATGACCCGTTCCTCTCGACCGAGCGCGCCGAGGAAATGGGCGTCACCAAGGTCGAGCTCGACGAGCTGCTGGCCCAGGCCGACTTCATCACCCTGCACGTGCCGATGACCGACAAGACCCGCGGCATCCTCGGCAAGGAAGCGCTCGCCAAGACCAAGCCCGGCGTTCGCATCATCAACTGCGCCCGCGGCGGCCTCGTCGATGAGGCAGCGCTTGCCGAAGCCATCAAGTCCGGCCATGTCGCCGGCGCCGGCTTCGATGTGTTCGAAGTCGAGCCTGCCACGGAAAGCCCGCTCTTCGGCCTCGAGAACGTCGTCTGCACCCCGCATCTCGGCGCCTCGACCACCGAAGCGCAGGAAAACGTCGCACTTCAGGTGGCCGAACAGATGTCGGACTACCTGGTCAAGGGCGCCGTCTCCAACGCCATCAACATGCCGTCGATCACCGCGGAAGAAGCGCCGCGCCTGAAGCCGTTCATCCGGCTGGCCGACGTGCTCGGCGCCTTCGTCGGCCAGGTCACCGAGGATGCGATCAAGGAAATCGAGATCCTCTATGACGGCTCGACCGCCTCGATGAACACCAAGGCGCTGACCAGCGCACTGCTCGCCGGCCTCATCCGCTCCCAGGTCTCCGACGTCAACATGGTTTCGGCGCCGATCATGATCAAGGAAAAGGGCATCATCCTTTCCGAAGCCAAGCGCGACAAGTCCGGCGTCTTCGACGGCTATATCAAGCTGACGGTGACCACCGACACGATGACCCGCTCGGTCGCCGGCACCGTCTTCTCGGACGGCAAGCCGCGCTTCATCCAGATCAAGGGCATCAACCTCGATGCGGATGTCGGTACGAACATGGTCTACATCGCAAATACCGACGTGCCGGGCATGATCGGCTTCATCGGCATGACGCTCGGCAATGCCGGCGTCAACATCGCCAACTTCCATCTCGGCCGCGACAAGGAAGGCGGCGATGCGATCGCTCTCCTTTATGTCGACGGTCCGGTTCCGGCCGACGTGCTGGCGAAACTGACCGCCAACCCGGCGATCCGCCAGGCCAAGCCGCTGGCGTTCAACGTCGAGTAACAATCACCGAAGCTGCTCACGCCCGTTGTGGTGGTGAGGGTTTTCCGAACAGGACGAAGGCCTCCGGTGAAAACCGCCGGAGGCCTTCGTCATTTTATCCGTCCGACATGTTCTGCATGTCGGAAAGCTCAATGCCATGCGTATCGAACCACCATTCGGGGCTCATGCCGGGATGCCTTTCCCGCAGGCGCGGGTATTTTGCCCGAAGCCGTTCCTGGCGCTGGACCTCCCCGATGAAGAAAGGATGGTCGAGCGAGCCGCCCATCCGATGCAGGCGACGGAGCAGTTTGCGCAGGACGTAACCCTGCTCCTTGTTTCCCGGACGATAGCCACTTTCGATGATCTTCACGATGGCGCCGCCCAGTGTTTCGAGCGCATCCTCCGGCGGGTTGCCGTTGATGAGCATGTCGAGACGATCGGCGCCGAAGCCGACATCGATGCAGGTTCCGAGCGGATTGACGATGTTTCCGATCTCCACCCCGTCCTTGTAAAACTCGGTACTGTATCCGGTGATGCTGCCATCGCTCCACGTGCATTCCGGATCCGGGACGATCGGAAAACGTCCGCGGTAAAGTGGCGCCCATTCGGCCAGGCGGTCCGGATGAATGGTGACGTGATCCGGCACAAGACCGAGCGTCGCCAGGAACTCGAGCCAGAAATCGATGGCAGCGCCAACGCTCATCTCCCGGAAGGAGAAGAGGCCGAGCATGGTGAAGTGAAGGAAGTGGGTTCCGTCTCCGATTTCGTCCAGATCGCCCAGGCGCAGGCATGCCTGGCTGTTTGCGACGGTTCCCTGATGGGAGGGATCGGAGAAGAGCGGTTTGTACTGCTGCATGCCGGCGCTGCAGAAGAGCGTGGTGGCGTCATGCGGCCTTACGGATTGAATGTCTGTGAAGTCGATGCCCTTTGAAAGGCAGAAGTCTCGATAGTGCCGGATCAGGCGTCCCGCGGTGACATAGGCAACCTCCTTTGCGTTTCGTGTGCCTACCCGGAAGGTAATGGCATTGCGCGCGCGGCGCAATCTGGCCCGAGGAAACATCTTTCGGGCGCAGAGACCCCGCGCCGGGATGTCGCAGGCTGATATCACGAATATCTACTATTGATTGTATTTATGTCGATTGGCTCCCGTTTGAAACTCCGTTATCTACTTCGACGGGAAAAATTGAGGATGGGCCTAAAATCCTGAGGGCCGCCTCTCTATATAATCAGGGAACACCGCGCTTGAGCGGTTTATGAGGAGAAAACGATGTTATCGAACCTTCGGCGTTTCAAGAACCTGTTCGCGATCCTTGCGATCGGAATGGCGGTTTCCTTGACCGCCGTGGATTTGGCCGAGGCACGTCGCGCCAGCGGCGGTGGTTTTGGCAGCCGCGGCACGCGCACGTTCTCGGCTCCGGCGACCACCAATACCGCGCCGACGGCGCCGACCGGCATCAACCGGTCGATGACGCCCAATACGCAGCAGAACGCCACGACGCCGCAGAACGGCCTTGGCCAGCAGGCGGCGCAGCAGCCTCGTCGCGGCCTCTTCGGTGGCATGTTCGGCGGCTTGCTCGGCGGTCTCGCTCTTGGCGGCCTGATCGGCATGTTCATGGGTACCGGTTTCGGTGGCATGGCCGGGATGTTGGGCATGTTGCTGCAGATCGCGCTGATCGGCGGTCTTGCCATGCTGGCTTTCCGGTGGTTCGCTCGCCGTCAGCAGACGGCCGGTGGCCCGGCAGGCGGGATGAACACCGGTTTTGGCCAGCCGCGCAACGCCTATGATGCGCCGAGCCAGAACACCTCGTCCTTCCAGATCCCGAAGATCGGGTCTCTGGGCGGTGGTGGCCAGGGCGGCTTCGGCGGCGGCAACAATGCCGCTCCGCGCCAGGCAGGCCCGGAGACCGACGAGATCGGCATCACCAACCGCGACCTCGACCAGTTCGAGAAGCTGCTGACCAATGTCCAGTCGGCCTATGGCGAAGAGGATTATTCGAAGCTCCGTAACCTCACCACGCCGGAAGCGATGTCCTATCTGGCCGAAGAACTCGGAGAGAACGCCACCAACGGCGTCAAGAACGAGGTGAAGGACGTGAAGCTGCTGCAGGGCGACCTCGCGGAAGCCTGGCGCGAAAACGGCCAGGATTATGCGACCGTGGCGATGCGCTACTCGAGCGTCGATTACATGAAGGACCGCAAGACCGGCGCGGTCGCCGAAGGCGATCCGAACGCGGTGACCGAGACTGTCGAAGTCTGGACCTTCGTGCGCAAGCCGGCCAACGACTGGAAGCTCTCGGCGATCCAGGCGGCTGCCTAACTTCGAAGCAGAGCGACGGTCTTTTCGTCGCGCTCGCCATCAAAGAACTGCGAAAGGGCTTGGCTGAAAGGCGAGCCCTTTTGCTGACCGCCTCGAACAGCGTCATCGAGCTCTTGAATTTCATGTCGTCGGGTGAGCCGAGGATCGCGTATGCCGAAAGATCCGGGTGGGACAGCATTGCCTCGGTGCATTCGATGAGCCGGGGGCCGAGCAGGGGATGTTCCAGATAGGCCGTCGCCTCGGCCCTCGAGCCGATCGCGAAACGCTGGGACATGATCGAAAAGCCGAGCCCCGCGACCTGGGGGAAGACGTACCACATCCAGTGGGAGAGCTTTTTGCCGTCGCGCAGTTCGCCGATGACGCGCGCATAGACAGGCGCCTGCGCATCGACAAAGCGCATGAGGTCGAATTGCATTCGATGTTCCGTCCTCTTCGCCCTGTTGGTACAAATCACCCCACCTCATGAAGCCCCCAAATCATGAAGTTTTTGCGGCCGCTTTTGGGGTGGCATCGCAACCCGGCTTGGGGAGCATGGAACGTTTATTGCGGAATTCCGGAGTGATGCCTGGCTGCCGCCCAACCAGGCGGGTGACCGTTTCTTCACGCGCCCAGTCTACGATAGTCCGTCGGAGCGCGGAGACCTGACGATGGTATTGAACTGGGCAATCTTCCTCGGCGGCATCGGATACCTGACCTATGCGGTCGGCTCGGCAATCGCCGGGCAGGAGATCTTCCTCTTCGGCGATGGCGGCCTCTTCCTGCGTTATTCGGAGCACAGCACTCTCGTCGGGCTCTATTTCGGCACTATCGCCATCTGCACGCTGTTTGCCGGCATCTTTGTCGTCGGCAGCCTGGTGCCGGAGAGCGAATTCGGGCGGGCGACCCGGAGCCTGTGGGTGTGGCTCGAAAAACTGCCAGGACGCTGAGCCGATTCGCGCTCCTCCTTGCGCCGGGGCTAAATCCTTTCTATATCCCACAACAATTGCCTCCGACGGCCGATCCCGCCGCAGGCCTTGAACGCGCCGTCCTGTCGTCTGGACCGGCGGCTTGATATACCGAGAGAGTTACCCGTGAATACGCTGGATTTTGACAAGAGGCCGGAAGACACACGTGTTGTCGTTGCCATGTCGGGGGAGTGGATTCCTCCGTCGTTGCCGGTCTGCTCAAACGCCAGGGTTATGACGTGCTCGGCATCACGCTGCAGCTTTACGATCATGGCGCTGCCGTGCACCGGGCCGGTTCGTGCTGCGCCGGGCAGGACATCGACGATGCGCGGCGCGTTTCCGAAACGCTCGGCATCCCGCATTACGTCCTCGACTACGAAAAGCGGTTCCGCGAGACGGTGATCAATCCGTTCGCGGAGGCCTATGCGATGGGCGAAACCCCGGTCCCCTGCGTTGCCTGCAACCAGACGGTCAAGTTCGCCGATCTTCTGGCGACGGCGCGGGAACTCGGCGCCGATGCGCTGGCGACCGGCCATTATATCCGCTCCTCCGCCAATCCTTCGCCGGGCAATCCGAATCGCCGCGCCCTGTTCCGGCCGATCGACAGCGATCGCGACCAGAGCTGGTTCCTGTTTGCGACGACCCAGGAGCAGATCGATTACCTGCGCTTCCCGCTCGGCGGCATGTCGAAGGCGCAGGTGCGCGATCTCGCCGAGGAAATGGGCCTGGTGGTCGCCAAGAAGGCCGACAGCCAGGACATCTGTTTCGTGCCGCAGGGCAAATATGCCGACATCATAGCCAAGGTGAAGCCGAACGCAGCGCTTGCGGGCGATATCGTGCATATGGACGGGCGCGTGCTCGGCCGCCACGAGGGGATCGTGCATTATACGATCGGCCAGCGTCGCGGCATAGGCATTGCCACGGGCGAGCCTCTCTACGTGGTTTATCTCGATGCCCGCTCGCGCCGGGTGATCGTCGGGCCGAAGGAAGCGCTCGATACGCATCGCGTCTATCTGCGTGACGTCAACTGGATCGGCGACGGCGCGCTCGGTGAAGATGCCAGGGGCGGGTTCGCCTGTTTCGCCAAGGTGCGCTCCACGCGTCCACCGACACCGGCGACCCTCCACTGCGACGACCAGGGCGTCTATGTCGATCTCGCGATCGGCGAGGCCGGTGTCGCACCGGGCCAGGCCTGCGTGCTCTATTCGGCCGAAGGTGCGGATGCACGCGTCTATGGCGGCGGTTTCATCGAACGTTCGGAACGGGCAGCCGAAGCCGAAAGCGCGCTGAAGGCCCTGCTTTCGACGCCGGTCGCTGCCTGAGACCGGCACTGACACCGCGGCATCAAATTGCCGCCGGTTTTTGCCCAAACCCTGCTTGACACTTTGGTGACGGGGGACTTATAAGCCGCACGACCAAAGCGGAACCGGCCAAGCCGGAACTTCCGCAGTCCCTGTGGCGGGGTAGCTCAGTTGGTGAGAGCGCAGGATTCATAACCCTGAGGTCGGCAGTTCAATTCTGCCTCCCGCTACCATCTATCACTACATTCCTGTTTCCCATGACGCCCGTCCGCCGCGCTGCCATCACAGCATCCGGATGCTTCCGCGATTTCGTATCGCTGCAAACCATTGCCTCGCAGGGAGATCGTCATCCGGGCAGAACGACCGGGAGAGCGGTCGTCGGCTGCGATAAAAATTCGGCGGCGGATGGATAAATAGAACAGTATTTCTCTAGATTTTGTGACCGTCTGTTAGCCTGCACTTCCATCCAAGGAGAGTGCGATGACCAGACCGGGACAGATGAAGCTTGGGGCCTTTCTCTACCCCACCGGCCACCACATAGCGGCATGGCGGCATCCCGAAGCGCAGGCGGATGCGGGGTCGAATTTCGCCCATTATGCCGGACTGGCTCAGGCGGCCGAAGCGGCGAAGTTCGATCTGGTTTTCATGGCCGACGGCGTCGGCACCCGCGGCACGGATATCGATGCGCTCAGCCGGACGGCGCAACGGTATGTAGCGCAGTTCGAGCCGATCACGCTTCTGTCGGCGCTCGCAGCGCTCACCCGCAATATCGGCTTCGTCGCGACCGCCTCCACCTCCTATAACGAGCCCTATCATATCGCCCGCAAGTTCGCCTCGCTCGACCATATCAGCGGCGGCCGGGCAGGTTGGAACCTCGTTACTTCGGCCAGCGATCACGAGGCGCATAATTTTGGACGCGACGAACATTATGCTCATGCCGAACGCTACGAGCGGGCGGAGGAATTCGCCGATGTCGTGCGCGGGCTATGGGATACGTTCGAGGAGGATTCCTTCCCGCGCGACAAGGAGAGCGGGATCTTCTTCGATCCGGCGAAGCAACATGTGCTCAACCACAAGGGCAAGCATTTCAAGGTGCGCGGTCCGCTGAACGTTTCCCGCGCGCCGCAGGGGCATCCGGTCCTTGTGCAGGCCGGTTCGTCGGAGCCGGGCAAGGAGCCGCGGCGCGCACGGCCGAGGTGGTGTTCACCGCCCATCAGACCATAGAGGACGCGAAGGCGTTTTATGCCGACCTCAAGGGCCGGATGGCGAAATACGGCCGCAGCCGCGACGAGTTGAAGGTGATGCCCGGCATCTTCCCGGTGATCGGCCGCACGGAAGAAGAGGCGCAGGAGAAGTTCCAGCAGATCCAGGAGCTCATCCACCCGGTGGTCGGCCTCTCCCTGCTGAACGGCATGTCGGGCGATGTCGATCTCTCGCAATATCCGGTGGATGGCCCGGTTCCGGACGTGCCGGAAACCAACCATTCGAAGAGCCGGCAAAGGCTGCTGCTCGATCTCGCCCGGCGCGAGAACCTGACGATCCGCCAGCTCTATCTGCGCATCGCCGGTGCCCGCGGCCACTGGCAGATCGTCGGCACGCCAACCCAGATCGCCGACCAGATGGAGGCGTGGTTCCGCGAGGAGGCCGCCGACGGCTTCAACGTCATGCCGCCGCATCTGCCCGTCGGGCTTACCGATTTCATCGAACAGGTCTTGCCGGAACTGCGCCGCCGCGGCCTGTTCCGCAGCGAATACGAAGGGGCACGCTGCGCGAAAACCTCGGCCTCCGGATCCCGCGACATCCGGCCCGCACCCAGATCGCTGCAGAATAGGAAGAGACGATGAGCACAGGTCCGCATATCCAGATCCGCAACGTCACACGACAGTTCCAGGTGAACGGCGGAAGCCTGACGGCGCTCGACGATGTCAGCCTCGACGTCGCGGAGGGCGAGTTCGTGACGATCGTCGGCGCCAGCGGCTGCGGAAAATCGACGCTGCTGCGTCTCGGCGCAGGGCTCGACACGACCTACAAGGGGGCGATCAACCATGCGGGCAAGCCGGTCGACGGGCCGAGCCTCGATC
The DNA here is from genome assembly GCA_045291535.1 of Neorhizobium sp. EC2-8. Classification (GTDB taxonomy): domain Bacteria; phylum Pseudomonadota; class Alphaproteobacteria; order Rhizobiales; family Rhizobiaceae; genus Neorhizobium. The sequence continues at coordinate 4,499,778 of CP147996.1, forward strand.
GGGGCATGGTCTTCCAGGAGCCGCGGCTTTTCCCCTGGCTGACGATCGAGCGCAATGTCGCGCTGGGGCTTGAAAATTCAGGCCTTCCGAAGAACGAGAAGAAGGCGCTCGTCGAGCAGCATCTTGAACTCGTCGGTCTGACCGGTTTCGCCAAGGCCTATCCGCATCAGCTCTCGGGCGGCATGGCGCAGCGCGCCGGGATCGCCCGCGGCCTCGTAAACCGGCCGAACGTGCTCTTCCTCGACGAGCCTTTCGGGGCGCTCGATGCCATCACCAAGACCCGGCTGCAGGACGAACTGCAGGAGATCTGGGCCAAGGAGCGCATCACCATGGTGCTCGTCACGCATGACGTGGATGAAGCGGTCTATCTCGGCGACCGCGTGGTGATCATGTCGCCGCGGCCCGGCCGTATCCGCGAAATCGTTCCGGTCAACCTGCCGCGGCCGCGGGTGCGCACGTCGGCGGCACTCGTCCAGGTGCGCAACCGCGTTCTCGACAGTCTTAACAACACGACCCAGCCCATTCCGCAGCTTGCGGCGCGCAATGTCGGCGAATCCTCGCCGGCGCTCAGGCCCGTCATCGCCGCCGTCGGCTGATCTCATCAAACTATGGAGAATCGCATGAAACTGACATCCGTTCTGCGTCTGGCCGCGGGCATCGCCTTTGCCGGGCTGCTCACCGTCTCGGCGCGTGCCGAAGAGCCTCTGGTCATCCATGTCGGCTATGCGGCGATAGGCGTGGACAATCGTCCCTTCGCGGAAGGCACCTCGGCGGCCACCGCCCGTGCCGGCGAGTTTCTCGAAAAGGAGTTCGCCAACGATCCCAAGGTCAAGATAGAATGGACCTTCTTCAAGGGCGCAGGTCCGGCTGTGAACGAGGGGTTTGCCAACGACCAGGCTCGATTTCGCCTATCAGGGGACCTTCCTCGCTGATCGGCCGCGCGACTGGGCTGAAGACAAAATATCTTCTGGCCAGCGGCGCCCGCAAGCCGCTCTATCTGGCGGTCGCCAAGGATAGCGGCATCAAGAAGATCGAGGACCTGAAGGGCCGCAAGATCGCCCTGCAGCGCGGCACCAACGGCCATCTCGCCGCAATCAAGATCCTCGAGGCGCACGGGCTGAAGGAGCGTGACGTCCAGGTCGTCAATCTCGACAGCGCCGCGACCGTTGCTGCTCTCACCAGCAAGGACATCGACGCGGCCTTCGGGGATACGCAGCTCATCAATCTCGCCGCCAAAGGTTCCGCGGATGTCATCTACACGACCAAGGGCGACGATCCGCGCTTCGGCCGCAATGCAGGCATCATCGGTCGCCAGGCCTTCATCGACGCGCATCCGGAGATCACCCAGCGCATCGTCGATGCGTTCGTGAAGGCGGCCCAGTGGTCGTCGGACGAGCCGAACCGGGCAGCGCTCTTCGAACTGTGGCACAAGTCCGGCACACCGGTCCCGATCCTCGAAGAGTATTTCAGCAAGGACACTCTCGCGTACCGTAACTCGCCGCTGATCGATGACCTCCTGAGCTCGCAATATGCCGAGCAGGCGGTGAAGAGCAAGGAATTCGGCCTCATCCGCCGCGACGTCGATCTGCAGGGATGGTTCGAGCCCAAATATCTCAACAACGCCCTGCAGCGGCTCGGCCTGCAGAAATTCTGGCAGCCCTATGGCGCCGACGGCAAGCCCGTCGCGTCGTAATCCGGGAAAGCGATACGAGGAAGCGGGCATGGCCGTGATTTCCGAGACATCCGGCCATGCCGGCCCCCGTTTCTCCTGGCTGTCGCGAAAGCGCATCGCAACCGGGCTGACGGCCTTCATCCTGCCGGTCGCGCTCCTGGCGCTCTGGTGGGTCGCCTCCGACAGGGGCTGGCTGGCGGAGCAGATCCTGCCGTCGCCCGCCTTCGTCTATGAGACGGCGCGCGACATGATCGCAAGCGGCGAAATCCTCTACCATACCGCCGTCAGCCTGCGCCGTGTCGTGATCGGCTTTGCGATCGGCGCGGCGCTCGGCCTGAGCCTCGGCATCGCCATGGGGCTTTCCGAAAGGGTAGAGGACTACGTCAAGCCGCTCTTTCTCGCCTTCGCGCAGATCCCCACGCTCGGCTGGATCCCGCTTCTCATGCTGCTCGTCGGCATCGACGAAACGCTGAAGATCATCGTCATCGCCAAGGGTGCTCTCGTGCCCATGGCGCTCAACACCTTTACCGGCATCCGCAACGTTTCGCCGCGCTATCTGGAAGTCGGGCATGCGCTTCGCTTCAGCCGTTGGCAGCGGCTCCGGCTGATCGTCCTGCCGGGCGCCGTTCCCTCGATCTTCACCGGCATCCGCTACGGGCTCACCCATTCCTGGACGTCGCTCGTCGGCGTCGAGCTGCTCGCCTCGTCCGAGGGACTTGGCTACCTGCTGGTCTGGGGCCGGCAGATGTTCTGGCTGGATACGGTGATCATCGCGATGATCGCCATCGGGCTGATCGGGTTCATTATGGACAAGGGGCTGAACAACACCGAAACGCTGATCCAGCGCTGGAAGAAGGGGAGGTCTGACCATGGCGACCATGCCAGCCACCACGTCGCAGGCCGTCCGGTTCCGCCGGGGCATCACCTTGCCGATCCTGCTCCTCGTCGCCTGGGAGGTGTCTAACCGGGTGGGCATCGTCGATCCCCGCTTCCTTCCATCGCTGGAAGAGGTGGCGCTGACGGCGAAACGGGAGCTCGTCGATAACGACCTGATCGGCGAACTTGCCTTCAGCCTGATGCGCAATATCGCCGGGTTCCTGATCGGCGGCGTGATCGGTATCGGCTTCGCGACCCTTCTCGCTCTGTCGCGGATCGCCGACCGGCTCGTGATGCCGACATTCAACGCGTTGAAGCAGATTTCGCTACTGGCCTGGATTCCGCTGATTTCCGTGTGGTTCGGCTTCGGCGAGCAGGCGAAGATCGTGTTCGTGGCGCTCGCCGCATTCATCCCGGTCGCGCTCAACACCTATGACGGCATGCGGGCGGCGCCCGAGGACCTGATCGAGGTCGGCCGCGCCCTGAAGTTCAACGGGCGCCAGCGTGCGCTTCGCATCTATCTGCCGTCGGCCATGCCGTCGATCGCGACCGGCGTGCATCTCGGCCTGATCTATTCCTGGCTTGCCACCGTCGGCGCGGAATATTTCCTGGCGGTTGGACCCGGCATCGGCGGGCTGGTGATTGCCGGACGCGAGCGTTTCGACATGGCCATGGTCATGGTCGGCGTCATCATTCTCGGCCTCGTCGGTTTTACGCTCAACCGGCTGGCCTACTCGCTCGAATCCTATCTGCTTCGCTGGCGGCCGAAGCAGAACGCCTGATCTTTTTCAGCTTCAAACGCAAAAGCCGCCGGCTCGTAACCGGCGGCTTTTGCGTTGAGGAATACAGGTTTCCTCAACGCAACAGCGGCAGAAGCTGATCGCCCTGACGCTTGATCTCGGCGAGATAAGGGGTGTCGGAAAGCACGAAATGGGTGATGCCGAGGTCCTGGTACTTGCGCAGCGAACGGGCGACGTCCGCTGCCGAACCGACCAGCCACGTCGTGCCGGCGCCGCCGCCGCCGAATTTCCCAGGCGCGGTGTAGAGGTTGTCGTCGAGGACATCGCCGCGCTCGTGCAGTTCGAGCAGCCGCCTCTGGCCCACCGCGACCGGCTTGCCATGGTCGTTCCAATTGCCGGCCTTGCCCCTGGCCATCTCGGCGACCTTTGCCTCGGCATCGGCCCAGGCCTGTTCCGTCGTGTCGCGGACAAGGGTGGTAATACGCAGGCCGAATTGCAGTGGGGAAGGTCGCGGTCGAGCTTCCTGCTCAGCGCCTTGAGGTTTTCGATCCTCTCCTGGACGCCGTCGAGAGGTTCACCCCAGAAGAGCTGGACATCGGCCTCGGTCGCGGCCACCCGCTCGGCGGCTTCCGAAGCGCCGCCGAAGTAGAGTTTCGGGTGCTTGCGATTGCCACGGGGCTGGAGGCGCGGCTCGATGGTCGACCGGCAACCTGGAAATGCTCGCCTGCGAACGTGACGTTCTCTTCGGTCCACAGCCTGCGGACCAGCCGCATGAATTCCTTGGTGCGGGCATAACGATGCGCCTGATCTCCTCGCTGTCGCCATAGGCTGCGAGATTGTCCTGGCCCGAGACGATGTTGACCCGCACGCGGCCGCCGCTCAGGTGGTCCAGCGTTGCCGCGGCGGAGGCGAAATTGGCCGGGCGCCAATAACCGGGGCGGATCGCGATCAGCGGTTCGAACGTGGTGGTACGGGCGACAAGTGCGGTTGCGATGGTGAACGTATCCGGCCGGCCCCAGCCGGTGCCGACGAGCGCGCCTTTCCAGCCGTGATCCTCCAGCGCCTTGGCGTGGCTCGTCAGCGTATCGAGACTGTTGTGGTTCTCGGTGGAGGAATCGCCGCGATGGCCGGCTTTGACGTCGTTGGGGATATACCAGAGGAATTCGGAATTGCTGCTCATGTTGTCGGCCTGCACTCAAAGGGTTGAAACGGGGAAATGGAGGCGGGCGAGCGCCTCTCCTGGCTCGGGACGAGCCGTCAGACGACGATGGGGTTGAGGGCGCCATCCATGCCGATCACGACGCCGGTGACGTAGCTCGCCTTCGACGAACTCAGGAAAGTGACGACATTGGCGATTTCTTCGGGCGTCGCCATGCGGCCGAGAGGGATGCGCTGAACCAATTTTTCGAGAGCCTGCTGTTCGCTGAGACCGTGGAGAGACGCTTCCGCCCGAAGGCCCTCGGTCACCCGCTCCGTCTCGGTGCTGCCGGGGTTGACGCCGACGATCCGCAGGCCGCTGGCCGCATAGGCGTTTGCAAGGCCGACGGTCGCCAGCATCAGCGCGGCGTTGGCGGCGCCTCCCGGAAGGTGGATCGGCGAGGCGACCTTGCCGCCGCCGCCGATGACGTTGACGATCACGCCGGTCCGGCGGGCGGCCATCCGTTTGACGACCGGATCGATGACGTTGATATAGGAGAAATACTTGGCGTCCATCGCGGCGCGCCAATGGGCGGGGCTCAAGTCCTGCGGCGGCGTGCGCCGGGCGGCACCGGCGCAGTTGACGAGAATATCAAGCGCCCCGACCTCGGCTTCGATCTTGTCGATGAGGGCAAGTGCCTCCGTTTCGGAGATCAGGTCGGCCGTAAAGCCGACAGCACCCGGCAGTTCTGCCAGGGCCGCGTCCACATTCGCTTTGGCGCGGGAACAGATGACGACCCGGGCTCCTTCGGCCAGAAGGGATTGCGCGCAGGCAAGGCCGATGCCTTTGGAGCCGCCGGTGATCAGTGCCGTCTTGCCGTTCAAATCGAGTTGCATGAATACGCCGCTTCCCTGAAATCCAGTGCAGAGGCTAGGCCCTCGGTGGGGCTGGAACAAGCAAAGGCAACTGCCGCAATAGCGGTTGGGGTGAAACGGTTCCTTAGTTGGCCCGCCCGGGAGACAACTCTTCCAGGCGGCCGGCCTCAGCATGATTTTTCGGTCTGGCCGGCGCGCCGATGCGGTCGAAAGACGATCCTGCGCCGCGTTCCGCCCGTCCATTCCTACCCGCGGATGATTTCCTCAAACGCCATCGCCGTCTGCAGCACAGCTTCGTCGCGGTTGGCATTGGCCGACAGGAGGAAGCCGACGGGCATGTCGGCATCGCCCGTGCCGCAGGGGATGGAGACGCCGCACCAGTCGAGGAAGTTGCCGAAGCCGGTATTGCGCAGCGTCTTGCCGTTGGTGGCGAAAAACAGTTCGTCGTCCTTTTCGAGCGGCGCGATCGGCGGCGCCACATGCGCGATCGAGGGCATGGCGACGAAGCGGTCGCCGATCAGGGCCTCGGTTTCGGCGATCATCCGGGCGCGGTTTTCGACGATGGCGATATAGTCGGACAGGCTGGTCTTTTCGCCGAGGCGCGTGCGGGCAACGACCCGGTGATCCATCTCATCGGCGTCCGGGCCTGCCAGTTTTTCCCGATGGAGGGCGAAGGCTTCGGCGGTGACCATCGGGCCGTATTTCGTCATGAGTTTAGGAAGTTCGTCGAAGCTCGGGAAGACGAGGCGGGTGATCTTTGCGCCTGTCCTGGCAAGCCGCTCGATCGTGGCTTCGAAGGCGGCCACCACGCCCGGTTCTGCGCCGTCGAAGACGATGTTGGTCGGGATGACGATATCGAGCGGCCGTGCCGGCTGGCGGGCGATCTGCGGGGCTGGAAGCCCGCGCATGGCGGCATCGACCCAGGCTGCGTCCTGCACCGTGCGGCAAAGCGGGCCGAGCGATCGAGGCTCGTCGCCAGCGGATAAACGCCGTCCATCCGGTATCGGCCGCGGGTCGCCTTGTAGCCGACAATGCCGTTGAAGCCGGCCGGGATGCGGATCGAGCCTCCGGTATCGGTGCCCATGGCCACGGGAACAAGGCCGGCTGCAACCGCGACGCCGGAGCCGGAGGAGGAGCCGCCGGGAATACGAGGCACATCCTTGCCATGCGGATTGTGCGGCGTGCCGTAATGCGGATTGATGCCGATGCCGGAAAAGGCGAATTCGCTCATATTGGTGCGGCCGACGGCCACCATGCCGGCCTGTTTCAGCAGATCGACGATCGCGGCGTCCTTCGCGGCGGGCGCGGCCTTCTTCAGCACTTTCGAGCCGGCGGTGGTCGGCAGGCCTTCGATGTCGAAGAGATCCTTCCAGGCGATCGGAATGCCGTCGAGCAGGCCGAGCGAGCGGCCTTGCCTGAGGCGCTTCGAGGCAGCATGGGCTTCCGTTGTGGCGCGGTCTTCGAGCAGGGAGGTGAATACGGCTTTGTCGGGATAGGCCGCGATGCCCGCGAGCACCTCTTCCGTGACCTCCACCGGATCGACCTTGCCCATCTGGATGAGCGCGGAAAGCTCTGCGATCGACATCGATCCAAAGGAATTCGTCACGGCGGTCTTCTCCTTGTTCCGTTATTGGCCGCTACTGGCGGGCCACAGATGTATCGGATATTTTGTCGATGGGTAGAGGATTTATGGGGTCGGCTTGCGGCATGGAACTTCCCGCATATCCGTGAAGTTCAGTGAGTCCACCGCGTGAGCGGCAAATCGGGAAGGATCGTCCCATGAGAAATATCATCGCCATTGCCGGCCTCGTGATCGCGCTTGCCGGTTGCAGCACCGACGGCGGAGGAACCACCGGCGCAATCGATATCGGGCCGGGTATCCGGCCAATCCCGGGCAGCATCACCTATCGCGGCCAGCCGCGTACCAAGCTAACCAAGTCGCCGATCGGCAGCGTGGTGCCGCACGAGTTCCGCAACGAACTCGGCCAGCGGGTCGAGGAAAACTATATCATCCAGCCGGATCGCAGCCTCAAGCTGGTCAGCCGGCGGGTCTATCGGGATCCTTTCGGGATCGATGACTGACCTGCCTCAGCCGCCGATCCGCGCCCAGGCGCGCTCGGTGGCGACCGGCTGGTCGGTGGTGATCTGATCCGGCTTCAGAGCCATCAGGGCCGTGAAGTTGCGGGCCTCTTCGTCGTGGAAGCCGGCATCCGGGTCCTTGAGGTTGAAGGTCCAGGCATCGACCAGCCGGCCGGCATCGTGGCAGAGGCCGATCAGGTCGAGCCCATCCCCGGCGGCCTGCAGCACCAGTTGCCAGGCGAGATAGATCGTATCCGGCTCGGTCGGGCCGGCGATATCGGCGCGGAGATCGGTTTCCACGGCCTTGAGGCCATGGTGACGATAGATTTCGACGAGCTTGTCGGTCGGATCGATGCCGCGCTTTAGGCCCGGAAGCCTCTGCTTGACCGCGACGATGAGATCGAGATCGGCACCGCTGACGATGATCGATGAGCCGGCGCCGGCAAAATAATCGGCAAGATGATCCATGCCGCGCGGGCCGATCACCGCAAGCTCGTCCTTCATGTCGAACTGCAACAGGGCGTCCGGATGAGCGGTCCGGAGCATTGTCGCGAGATCCTCGCTCAGGATCGGCGGATGACCGCCCTCCAAGAGCGTTATACCGCGGATGTTTTCGGGCAAAGCCTCGCGGACGAGGCCGTGGCCAGTGGTTTCGCCTTCCAGTTCCTCGTCGTGCAGGACGACGAAGCCGCCATCGGCGCGGACACGAAGGTCGAGTTCGGTCGATGCCCCAAGGCGAAAACCTTCCGCCATGACGCCCGCCGAAAACAGCGGGTCGTTGAAACTGCGACGCAGGCGATGCCATTTCAGCCGGGTGAAATGACCCTGATGGGCGATGCCGAGGCCTGGAAATTCTGAAGTCATGGGATTCCGTCTAGAGTGGATGGCGGCGATTCGATCGCTGCCAGACTATTGTTTGCGAGCGGCCTGCCATAGATCGATGACAGAAGTTTCGTGGCGCGCTTCGAAAGCGGACTTTATCGCTGTAACGGAACGGCTTGTTATGAGGACCTGCCGGATAGTATCCCGGAAACACATTTTGTCTCCTGTCACGAAAGGCAGATTTCCATGTCCCACGACGCAAACTGGGCGCCTCTTTCTCCCATGAGCACCGGCCCGCGCGGCCGTTGCCCGCGTTGCGGCCAGGGGCATCTGTTCAACGGCTTTCTGTCGCTGCGGCCGAGTTGCGAAGTCTGCGGCCTCGACTATTCCTTCGCCGACCCGGGAGACGGTCCCGCCTTCTTCGTCATGTGCTTCGGCTGCATTCCGAGCATCGCACTTGCGGTGTGGATCGAGACCTCGTTCCAGCCGCCTTTCTGGGTGCATCTGCTGATCTCGCTTCCCTTCCTGCTCCTCACCTGTCTCGCGCCGATACGGCCGCTGAAGGGCTGGCTGGTGGCGAGCCAATATTACTACAAGGCGGGGCCGGGCAAGGTCGATAAGGACCCGGGCGCGCCGTCTCCCGGCGACGGACGAGACGGCGGCTAAGAGGCGCAGGAACGCCCAGGTTCTGAAAAAGCTTTGCGGGACGGTGAGGAACAATTTTTTCCGAAAACCATTCGTCGGGTGACAATTCAAGGAGCCTGCAATGTCCGATGCCGATGAAATTGAAATGGAAGTTCGCCGACGGTCGCTCGCAGTCGAGGGGGCGATGCTGATGTTGATCGATGGTCTGGCCACCCGAGGCACAATCTCGGCAGACGAGGCCGAAGACATGTTGCAGATCCTGTCGAAGAGCCCGAGACCTCAGCGGCGAGGGCTTCCAGTTCGCTTCGGATCGTCCGCCAATTGAAACGCCTGCGCCGCGGCGACGGGACAATGACGCCCGGGGCGTGAATTCAAGCAGGCGAGACGCAACGAGAAAGGCGCGGTTCGACGCGCCTTTTCTTTTTCGGTTATGCGGTTTTGACGGGGAACATCTCCGGTCGGGGCCAGTTGGGGGCTTCGTTCAGACTTTCGAGAACAGGAAGATTTCCATGGCTCAGTATCCCAGTCCGCCGTTTCCCGAACAGCAGCAGCCGATGCCGGGCTTTACCGGACGCATGGACCCGGTGCCGGATCACGGCGAGCTTTCCTATTGCGGTTCCGGCCGACTGGCCGGCAAAAGGGCTGTGATAACGGGCGGCGACAGCGGCATTGGCCGGGCCGTGGCGATCGCCTATGCACGCGAAGGGGCCGATCTCCTGATTTCCTATCTCGACGAGGACGAGGATGCCGAAGATACCAGGCGCCTGATCGAAGAAGCCGGCCGAAAGGCAGTGCTGGTGCGGGGCGATATCAAGACGGCGGCGCATTGCCGGTCGATCATCGACAAGGCCGTCCAGGAGCCGGCGGCATCGATATCCTCGTTAACAACGCAGCCCACCAGGCCACGTTTTCCGATATTGAAGACATCAGCGACCAGGAATGGGAGCTGACGTTCCAGGTCAACATCCACGCGATGTTCTATCTCACCAAGGCGGCTGTGCCGCACATGAAGCCGGGCGGCGCCATCATCAACACCGCCTCGATCAATTCCGACAGTCCGAACCCGACGCTGCTCGCTTACGCGACCACCAAGGGCGCGATCCAGAACTTCACGGCCGGGCTGGCGCAGCTTCTTGCCGAAAAGGGCATTCGCGCCAATGCGGTCGCGCCGGGGCCGATCTGGACGCCGCTCATTCCCTCCACCATGACGGAGGACCGGGTGAAGAATTTCGGAAAGCAGGTGCCCATGAAACGCCCCGGCCAGCCGGCCGAGCTCGCGACGGCCTATGTGATGCTCGCCGATCCGCTTTCCAGCTACGTTTCCGGCGCGACGATCGCCGTCACCGGCGGCAAACCTATCCTTTAGCTCCGCTCTCCTCCCAACGAAAACAGTGGCGGCGTGGTTCACGCCGCCGTTCATGTTTGGACGGGTGCCTTTCAGGTGCGGCGGCCGACTTCCCGCGCCAGATCCTCGAAACAGAATTTGGTGCCCTGTTCGCTCGCTTCGTTGGCCAGAAGCAGGAGCCGGATCGGGAAGGCAATCGCCTTCTGATGAGAGGTCGAGACGGCAAGCGGCTTGTCGTCGGCAAGCACGGTGCGTTCGGCCGCCTGCAGGGCGCCCTGGATTTCTTCGTGAGAGAGGACGCCCTTTTCGACCAGAAGCCGGTTGATGGCGGCGACCGCGAGATAGAGGCCTTCGAGCTGCGGGTTGGCTGTGTTCATGTCTCTGTCCTTTGCGTGGAAGACGGAACGGGGGTGACGGCATTTTCGTCGATCAGCCGGGCGCCGCGCTGCCGGGTCAGGTAACGCCAGATCCACTGCACGCTGACCAGCAGGCGCTTCTCGAAATTGACGAGCAGGTAGACGTGGATGAGCGCCCATAGCAGCCATGCCAGCCGCCCCTTCAGCGTCCACTTGCCGAAGTCGAAGATTGCCGCTTCTCGGCCGATGACGGCCGTATTGCCACGATTCTGGAAGCGGAAGGGCTCGGCGGGTCTGCCGTCGAGCAGCTTCGCCCGCAACGCCTTGCCGAGATACTGACCCTGCTGCTTGGCGACCTGGGCGAGCGCGGGCAGCGGCTTGCCGTCCTCGCCAAGACCCAGCGCCGTGTCACCGATCGCGAATATATCCGGAAAGCCGGTGATGGAGAGATCCGGTTCGACCGGAATGCGCCCGCCCGCCTTGCCCTCGATGCCGAGCCATCTGGCCGAGGGCGAAGCTTTGACGCCCGCACCCCAGATGACGCAGCTGGTGCGGAAACGATGCGAGCCGGCAATCACCTCGTCCTTGGTGACGGACTCGACGGACAGACCGGTCATCACCTCGACCCCCGCCTTTTCCAAGGCTTTCATGGCGTACTGGGTGAGGTTGTCGGGAAAGGCGGCGAGGATCTTTGGGCCGGCCTCGATGAGGATGACTCGCATGTGATCCGGCTCCAGCTTGCGGAAGTCGCGGGTAATCATGAAATGGCCGAGTTCGGCGATCGCGCCCGCCATTTCCACGCCGGTCGGACCGCCGCCGATGATGACGCTGGTGAGCAGCGCCCTCTTTTCTTCCGGATCATGGGAAAGCTCCGCCTTTTCGAAGGCGAGCAGCAGGCGCTGGCGGATCAGCCGCGCCTCGTGAATGGTCTTCAGGCCGGGCGCCCAGGCGCGCCAGTCGTCATGGCCGAAATAATTGTAGTCCGAGCCGGTGGCGATGACGAGGCGGTCGTAGATTACCGGCGAGCCGTTATCGAGCATCACGGTCTTGGTCGCCGCGTCGACGCCGGTGACTTCCGCCAGCATGACGTTGATGTTCCTGAACCGCCCGAGCGTGCGGCGGATCGGCTCCGATATGTCGGCGGGCGACAGGGCGGCGGTCGCGACCTGATAGAGAAGCGGCTGGAAGAGATTGTGGTTGCGCCGATCGATGACGGTTACATCGATGGCGCTGTTGCCGAGCGCGCCGGCAGCCGCAAGGCCGCCGAAACCGGCGCCGACAATGACGACGCGCGGCAGTTTGGTTTCACCGCCCGTGGTGCCGCCTTGGCTTACGCCATTCTGGAAAGTCTCACCGTCCATTTTGCCCCACCCTGTTGGCGGAGCACAACTCCGCTGGACGCTCATTCAACCCACGCCCGGGCCATTTGTTCCGGGCATGTTTGACCGGAACCTTTTACGCCTGTCGCCGTTCAATTTCACGACATCAATAGGAGAACGTCATGAACAGCATCGTTTGGTTGGTCGGCGCGGTCGTCATCGTCATTGCCGTATTGAATCTCGTCGGATTTGCTTGATTTATTAAAAGAACCAATCGGAAACGCTACTTCCGCCCGTGGCAAACTGAGAAAGGAGACAGTCATGAACAGCATCGTATGGCTCGTTGGAGCCGTCGTCATCGTTCTCGCCGTTCTGTCCTTCATCGGCATAGGCTGATCGGTGAGAAGCAAGCTGAAGGATACCGATAAGGCGCCACTCCCCAAGGGTCGGCGCCTTATCTTTGTTGACAGCACTCCTGAAGTGCCGGCGGATCACTCCGCCAGCAAAAGCGCGAAAGGATGATCGGCAAATACCCGATTGACGGCGATGCGGTCCTTGGGGTCGATCAGCTTTCCGGTGCAGACGTCGCGGTAGCGGCGATGGCTCAGTTGTTCGGGCAGGGCGATTTCAGTTTCCGCCCAGCGTTCGGAGCGCGAGGAGGCCGATCCCGTGTGGAGCGCGCTGAAAACGAGCCGTGGAACGATAACGATGAAAGCATCGACCGCGTCGGCGCGGGCGAAGGCTAACACGTTGTCGCCCCGCTGGCCCGATGCCGCGAGGGCCAGATATTCGCCCCTGCGAAACAGCGTAGGTGCCTCCTGGCGAACACGCAGCAAGGTAGCGATGATATGCTGTTTCAGACGGCTGCTCTGCCATTCCTGCTCCTCCGCCGAGGCAAGCTTTTCCTTTTCCGTCAGCCGCTGCTCCAGCAGAAGGAAATCGGGTTCGCGGCGGTTGTCCGGATCGACGAGGCTCAGGTCGAGGCCTTCGCTGCCCTGGTAGATATCCGGCACTCCGGGCGCCGTCAGCTTGATGATCGTCTGTGTAATGCCGTTCACCAGGCCGGCGCGGATGAAGGGGCGCAGCGTATCCGCAAAGTCCCCGAGGAAGGGCTGGTTGCCGGGTGAGAGGAGGGCACGGGCGTAATCGTTGACCGCCTTTTCGTAGGCCTCGTTGGGACTGCTCCAGTTGGTGCGCAGCTTCGCCTCCCGCAGCGCCTTTTCGACATAGGCGAGGAAACGGGACTCCAGCGCCTCGAGGCCTGCTGCGTCTTCGGTGTGGAGATCGTTCGGCCAGGCGCCGGCCAGCGCCTGGTAGAGCATCCATTCGACGGCCGGCTCCGGCGCAGGTCCATCGTCGAGCGCCTGCACGGCATGGCCGTTGAGCTTGCGCCAGCGGGCGACGGCATCGGCCCAGAGTTCGGGTGCCTCGGTGAGCGCGTAGAGCCGGGCGCGGGCATCCTCGCCGCGCTTGGTGTCGTGGGTGGAGGTGCCCGAAAGCGCGTCGGGCTGCCTTTCCAGCCGGGTTCGCATTTCTGCGTGGAAACGGTCGAGCGAGAAGGGGCGAGGCAGAGGCTCGGCGCCGACCTCGTTCAGCGCCAGCGCCATGTGCTGGCGGAAGAACAGCGTATCCTCGACCGATTTCGCCATAAGCGGGCCGGTGAGTTGTTGGAACCGGGTGCGGAAGACAGATGCTTTCGCCGCTGCCGCCTGCTCGACATCGCCGACCAGAATACGTTCGAGAAAGGCGAGCGCTGCATCGTCCGGCGGGTTCGGGCCGTTGCGCACCTTGCCGAGAACTTTTGCCAGCATCTCCCGGCTCTCGGGCGGAAGTCCCTGCTTCGTCCCATAGGTACGGTAGACCGGGAAAGCGACAAGCAGTTCCCGCAGCGCCGACTTGACGGCCGGTTCCGACAGCGCGGATTCGCGATCCTCCGTGGGCTGGATCTGCATGGCGATATTCAGGAGCGTCGAAACCTCGCCGGCGAAATTGTTATCGGCCATCAAAAGCTTTGCGGCGCGGAGTTCCGCTTCCATGTCGATCCGTTGGCCGCTGACCTTTTCATATTCGCTGCGAAGGTCGTCCAGTTTTTGGCCATCGACCAGCGCGTCGCTGAGGGCCGCGATGAACTCGTAGCCGGTGGTGCCGGAGATCGGCCAGTCGGCCGGGATATGCTCGCCTTCGCCGAGGATCTTTTCGACGGTGATGTAGCAGTCCGGCCCGGCCTCGTGCCGGAGACGCTCGAGATATCCCTTCGGGTCGGCGAGGCCATCGACATGATCGACGCGCAGGCCGTCCACCTTGCCGGTATGAACGAGTTCGAGGATCAGCCGGTGCGTATCGTCGAAGACAGTGCCGTCCTCGACACGCATGCCGGCAAGGCCGGTGATCTCGAAGAAACGGCGGTAGGAGAGTTCGCGGGGCGCATCCCGCCAGGACATCAGGCGGTAGGGCTGCTGGTCGTGCAATCTGGCGATCGCGGCGCGGTCGATGCTCTCCAACATCTCCTCCTCTCGGCCGGCGTAACTTGCCGGTGCCAGCGGATAGAGCGTGTCGTAGTAAGCCAGGGCCGGCTTGCCGGTTTGGGGATCGGTCTTGACGGAAATCTCCCCGGCTTCCAGCACCTTCTCGAATGTGTCGCCGAGGAAGGGCAGCGTCAGCGACCTGGTCCAGTCGATATCGAAATGGCGGGCATATCTGCTTTTCTCACCGTTCTCGACCACATCGCGCCACCAGGGGTTTTCGAGCGATGCGGCCATGTGGTTCGGGACGATGTCGAGGATCAGGCCTAGACCTTCCGCCTTCAACGCCTTGACCATCCGCTCGAAACCGTCGCGGCCGCCGATCGCGGGGTCGATCTCGTTGGCGTTGGTCACATCGTAGCCGTGGGTGGAGCCGGTCGTGGCGGTGAAGATCGGCGAGGCATAGAGATGGCTGATGCCGAGCCGCTTCAGATAGGGCACCAGCCCGGTTGCTCGATCGAAGGTCATGCCGTTGCGGAACTGGAGGCGGTAGGTGGCGGTCGGGATCATCATGCGGCGTCTCCCGCAGTTCCGGCGAGAACGAAGACGGAATTGGGCGGCAGGTCCTTCGCCTGCTCGGGCCATGCAAAGATCACCTTGCCCGGCAGGTCCGGAAGCGCCTGCGCCTTCTCGCCGATATTGATCGCCATCGAGAGCGTGCCTTTCGGGAAGGTCCAGGAAACGGCGAGGAAACCCTTGTCGGTCTTCACCACCTTGCCGGCGCGGCCGCTCGCCGAGCCGAGCAGGGGAACGACGATCTCGCGCCGGAGCTTCAGCAGTGTCCCGGTGAATTCCAGCCAGTCCTTGCCGCTTGCGGATTTGAGTTTCCTCCAGTCGAGCTTGCAGACATCGAAGGTCTTCTTTGCGTTCGGATCTGGGACCGTCTCGCCCTCGTGGCCGGCATGGCCTTCGAACTCCTTGCGGCGCCCCTCACGCACGGCCTTGCCGAGATCGCCATGGAAATCGGTGAAGAACAGGAAGGGATTGGTCTCGCCATATTCCTCGCCCATGAAGATGAGCGGGATATGCGGGGAAAGGAGAAGCATGGCGAGCAGGGGCTTCACCCGGTCGGGGCCGACAAGCTCGATCAGCCTTTCTCCCTCGGCGCGATTGCCGACCTGGTCGTGGTTCTGGATGAAGTCGACGAAGGCGACCGGGGGCTGGTCGAGGCTCGATACACCGCGTTTCTTGCCCGTCTGTGGAGAGGTTTCACCCTGATAGGCGAAACCTTCGGCGAGTGCACGCGCCACCAGCCTTTCGGGCTCCTTCGCGAAGTCCTTGTAATAGGCATGCGTTTCGCCGGTCGCAAACACGTGGGCGGCGTTGTGGAGGTCGTCGTTCCACTCGGCGGTGAAGAGCGGCACCTTGCCGTCCGCGTCGCGGGGATGCAGGAACGTGACGTTGCGGCTGTCCTCCGTTGTCAGGTGGATGGTGCGTTCGGGGATCTCGGCGCGGATGCGCTCGGCGATCTCGATCAGCACGTGTTTTTCCGACGGATCTTCGATCTGGTCGATGGCGTCGAAGCGCAACCCGTCGAGGTGGAATTCCTCCAGCCAGTAGAGCGCGCATTCGGTGATATAGCGCCGCACCGGATCGACGTCGTAGGCGATTGCCGCACCCCAGGGGGTCATCTTCTCTTTGTGAAAGAAGCCGGGCGCCAGAAGCGGCAGGTAGTTTCCTTCCGGACCGAAGTGGTTGAGCACGATGTCAAGCACCACCGTCAGCCCGTGGCCGTGGGCGGCATCGATAAAGGCCTTGAACTCCTCGGGCGGGCCGTAGGCGGCATGGGGCGCGTAGAGCAGCACCCCGTCATACCCCCAGCCGCGATTGCCGCCGAAATGGGCGACCGGCATGACCTCGATCATGGTGATGCCGAGTTCGGCCAGATAGGGCAGCCGGTCGATCGCGGCGCGAAAGGTGCCCTCTTCGGTAAACGTGCCGATATGAAGCTCGTAGACGACGCTCTCTTCCCACGGGCGGCCTTGCCATTCCGGGTGCTGCCAGGTGTAGCTGGTCGGGTCGATCACCAGCGAAGGACCGTTGACGCTGTCCTTCTGGCCGCGTGAGGCGGGGTCCGGAACGACCGTGCCGTCGGGGAGCACGTAGGCATACTCGGCGCCGGGTGCGATGCCAGTGGCGAGCAGCTCGAACCAGCCGTCGCCGCTGCGGGTCATCTCGGTATCTTCACCGTTCAGCCTCAGCGTTACGGTTTCCTGCCCAGGTGCCCAGAGCCGGAATCGCACCTCGCCGGCCGCAACATATTCGGCTCCCCAAGTCTTTGGAAACGCACGAAACTCGGTAACGGCATTCAATTCCGACATGCTGGCCTGCCCCTGGTTGAGAGAGACCGGCAAACGGCCGAAGTCGCTTCCGGTTCCATTGTGGGCCACAGGCGCAATAAAATTGCGCGGGGCGTAACAAATAACAAGTTCAAAGGAGTAGTCGCCGGCCCGGTTCAGGCCTAATTTAGCACTCATGCAGGCGGTTTCGGGGAGGAGATCAGTGCATGCTGACTGAGGAGGAAGAGCTTATCCGCTCGACTGCCGCGGAGTTTTCCCGGGAGGTCCTGAAGCCCGGAGCTGCTGCGCGCGACAAGGCGCACGCGATCGAGCCGGAGGTGCTGAAACAGCTCGGCGAACTCGGTTTCCTCGGCATGCGGACCGCGGAGGAATGGGGCGGCGTCGGCTGTTCCTATGTCGCCTATGCCTGCGCCCTGATGGAGATCGCCGCCGGCGACGGCGCGGTTTCGACGCTGGTCAGCGTCCATAATTCCCCGGTCTGCTCGCTCCTCGACATGCACGCTTCCGACGACCAGAAGGAGCGGTTTCTGAGGCCGCTCGCCGAGGGCCGCCATATCGGCGCCTTTGCGCTGACCGAGGCCGATACCGGCTCGGATGCCGCGGCGATCCGCACCCGCGCCACCAGGGACGGCAGCGACTATGTCATCAACGGCTCGAAGATGTTCATCACATCCGGCAAGATCGCCGGCACGGTGATCATCTTTGCGGTCACGGATCCGAGCGCCGGCAAGCGCGGCATTTCCGCTTTTGTCACTGCCACCGATGTTCCCGGATTTTCGATCTCCAAGATCGAGGACAAGCTCGGTCAGAAGGCGTCCGATACTGCGGCGCTGATGTTCGACAACCTCCGCATTCCCGAAAGCCAGCGGATCGGTGCCGAAGGCGCCGGTTTGAAGATCGCGCTGTCGGGGCTGGAAGCGGGGCGGATCGGCATCGCCGCCCAGTGTGTCGGCATGGCGCAGGCCGCTTTCGACGTGGCGCTTACCTACGCCAAGGAACGCAAGACCTTTGGAAAACTCCTCCTCGACCATCAAGCCGTCGCCTTCCGGCTGGCGGATGCGAAGACGCAGATCGAGGCGGCCCGCCAACTGGTTCTGCATGCGGCACGGCTGAAGGATCGCGGCGAGCCCTGCCTCGACGAAGCCTGCATGGCAAAACTGTTTGCCTCCGAGATGGCGGAGAAGGTCTGTTCGGCGGCGATCCAGACGCTCGGCGGCTATGGTTACATTTCCGATTTCCCGGTCGAGCGCATCTATCGCGATGTCCGCGTCTGCCAGATCTACGAGGGCACGTCCGACATCCAGAAGATCATCATCGCCCGCGGGCTGGCGAACTGAGGAGGGCGGCATGCGGATCGAAGGAGGAAACTTTCTGGTGACCGGTGCTGCTTCCGGCCTAGGGCTGGCGACTGCTAAGATGCTCGTCGAAGCGGGCGGTTGCGTCGCTCTGCTCGACCTCGACGAGAATGGCGGTCAGGCCAGAGCCGAGGAATTGGGCAAGGGCACGATCTTCGTGAAGACGGATGTGCGCAGCGGCGAGGCGGTCGAAAACGCGGTCGCGAGGGCCGAGGCCGCCAATGGTCCTCTGCGTGGCGCGATCTGCTGCGCCGGCATCGCGCCGTCGGAAAAGGTGCTCGGCAAACAGGGCATTCATGCGCTCGACAGTTTTGCCCGGGCGCTGGAGATCAACACGGTTGGTACGTTCAACATCATCCGGCTGGCGGCGCAGGCGATCGCGAGGGGCGAGCCGAACGAGGAGGGCGAGCGCGGCGTGCTGGTCGCTACCGCTTCGGTCGCCGCCTATGACGGGCAGATCGGGCAGGCGGCCTATTCCGCCTCCAAGGCGGCGGTGGCCGGCATGACGCTTCCGATCGCCCGCGAGCTTGCCCGCGACGGCATTCGCATGATGACGATCGCGCCCGGCATATTCGAGACACCGATGATGGCGGGATTTTCCGACGAGGTGCGCGCCTCGCTCGGAAAATCGGTGCCGTTTCCACCGCGGCTCGGACGGCCGGCGGAATTCGCGCGGCTGGTGCGCGACATTATCGAAAACCCGATGCTGAACGGCGAAGTGATCCGCCTCGACGGAGCGCTGCGGATGGCGCCACGTTGAACGACAGATTTTGATCGGTTCTTTGGGAGGAGAAACGAATGACGGATGGACAGAGACTGAGCCTGCATGTGCCCGAGCCGGAAGTGCGGCCGGGCGGCAAGCCGGATTTCTCCAATGTGCCGATCCCCAAGGCCGGATCGGTGCGGCGGCCGGAGGTGGATGTCGATCCGAAGGAGATCCGCGACCTCGCCTATTCGATCATCCGCGTGCTCGACCGCGAGGGCGAGGCAGTCGGTCCCTGGGCCGGGTCGCTGACCGATGAGGAACTGATGGAGGGCCTCAAGCACATGATGCTGCTGCGTGCCTTCGACAGCCGCATGCTGATGGCGCAGCGGCAGGGCAAGACCTCCTTTTACATGCAGCATCTCGGCGAGGAGGCGGTCTCCTGCGCCTTCCGCAAGGCGCTCCTGCCGGGCGACATGAACTTTCCGACCTACCGTCAGGCGGGCCTGCTGATCGCCGGCGGCTATCCGATGGTCGAGATGATGAACCAGATCTATTCCAACGATGCGGATCCCCTGAAGGGGCGGCAATTGCCGATCATGTATTCGTCGAAAGAGTTTGGTTTCTTCACGATATCGGGCAACCTTGCCACGCAATATGTGCAGGCCGTCGGCTGGGCCATGGCTTCGGCAATCAAGAACGACACGAAGATCGCCGCCGCCTGGATCGGCGACGGATCGACCGCCGAGTCGGATTTCCATTCGGCGCTGGTCTTCGCCTCCACCTACCGGGCGCCTGTTGTCCTCAATGTCGTCAACAACCAGTGGGCCATCTCCACGTTTCAGGGTGTCGCTCGCGGTGGCTCCGGGACCTTTGCCGCTCGTGGCCTCGGTTACGGCCTGCCGGCGCTGCGTGTCGATGGCAACGATTATCTTGCCGTACACGCGGTCGCCAAATGGGCGGCGGAGCGGGCCAGGCGGAACATCGGCCCGACGCTCATCGAATACGTCACCTATCGCGTCGGGGCGCATTCCACTTCCGACGATCCGTCGGCCTATCGTCCCAAGGAGGAGTCCGAAGCCTGGCCGCTCGGCGATCCCGTCATCCGGCTGAAGAACCACCTGATCCGCATCGGTACCTGGAGCGAGGAGCGCCACCGCCAAATGGAGGCGGAAATCCGCGACACGGTCGTCGCCGCCCAGAAGGAGGCCGAACGCCACGGCACGCTGCATTCCGGCGGACGGCCGTCGATGCGGGACATGTTCGAAGGCGTCTACGCGGAAATGCCGCCGCATCTGAAGCGGCAGCGGCAGCAGGCGGGGGTGTGAGGATGGTTGGCGTGGCCTTCAAAGACCCTCCCCAACCCCTCCCCACAAGGGGAGGGGCTAACCCGGCCTCACCATCGCTGGATGTCGCGTGGGGCAGCGCCGCGAGTTATCTCCCCTTGTGGGGGAGATGGCCGGCAGGCCAGAAGGGGTCTCGCTTCCTCTGATTTCAGCACCAAACTCTCCCCGGAGGCCCGCCCATGCCACGCATGACGATGATCGAGGCGATCCGGAGTGCCATGGATGTCTCCATGGAGCGCGACGGTGATGTGGTCGTGTTCGGGGAGGATGTCGGTTATTTCGGCGGCGTCTTTCGCGGCACCCAGGGGCTGCAGCAGAAATACGGCAAGACGCGCTGCTTCGACGCGCCGATCAACGAATCCGGCATCGTGGGTGCGGCGATCGGCATGGCGGCCTATGGGCTGAAACCCTGTGTAGAGATCCAATTCGCCGATTACATGTATCCGGCCTATGACCAGGCTCACCCAGGAGGCCGCGCGGCTGCGCTATCGCTCCAACGGCGATTTCACCTGCGGCATCACGGTGCGGATGCCGACCGGGGGCGGCATTTTTGGCGGGCAGACGCACAGCCAGAGCCCGGAGGCACTGTTCACCCATGTCTGCGGGTTGCAGGTGGTGGTGCCGTCCAACCCTTATGACGCCAAGGGCCTGCTGATCGCCTCGATCGAAAACCCCGACCCGGTGATCTTCCTCGAACCGAAGCGGCTCTATAACGGCCCGTTCGACGGCCATCATGATCGGCCGGTGACGTCCTGGGCCGGCCATCCGCTCGGCGAAGTGCCGGCAGAGCACTATGTTGTGCCGCTCGGCAAGGCGGTGGTGCGGCGGCCGGGTTCGGCGGTCACCGTGCTCGCCTATGGCACGATGGTGCATGTGGCGGAAGCGACGGCGCAGGAGACCGGCATCGATGCCGAAGTGATCGACCTGCGCACATTGCTGCCGCTCGATCTCGATACCATCGTCGCCTCGGTGAAGAAGACCGGTCGCTGCCTGGTGGTGCACGAAGCAACGCTCACCTCCGGCTTCGGGGCTGAACTGGCCGCGCTGGTGCAGGAGCACTGCTTCTACCATCTCGAAGCGCCGGTCATCCGGGTGGCGGGCTGGGATACGCCTTATCCGCATGCGCAGGAATGGGATTATTTTCCGGGCCCGGCCCGCGTCGGCCGGCGCTGCGCGACATGATGGAGGCCTGAGAGATGGCGGAAAAGCTCATCAAGCTGCCGGATGTCGGCGAAGGTGTCGCGGAAGCGGAACTGGTCGAATGGCACGTCAATGTCGGCGATCTGGTGCGCGAAGACATGGTGCTCGCCGCGGTGATGACCGGCAAGGCCACCGTCGAGATACCGTCTCCCGTGGAAGGCGAGGTGACCTTCCGGCACGGCGAGATCGGCGACGTGATTCCCACTGGCACGGTGATCCTCAAGATCAAGATTGCCGGGGAGGGCACTGACGGCGAAGAGGAAGTCGAGGCTGCTGCGAGAAAGGAAGAGCCAAGTATCAAGCCGGCTGTTCCGTCTGTCGCTGTTGCCGAACCGGCGCCTGAGAAAAAGGTTGAGTCACTTAAATCAAGAGATGAGGCCACCGCGCCCGCTCCTGTCGCAAAGGCTCCCACCCATGCTGCGGGTGCACCCCGTGCCGAAGGTGAAAAGCCGCTGGCGCCGCCGGCCGTTCGTCTTCGGGCGAAGGAGGCGGGCATCGACCTTCGGCAGGTGCCGGGCACGGGGCCGGCCGGCCGCATCACCCATGAGGATCTGGATGCGTTCCTGAACAGCCAGGGCGGCGGCGGAGCGGTCGCTGCCGGGTTGCAGCCGAACAAGACGGTGCAGGAGGTCAAAGTCGTCGGCCTGCGCCGCCGCATCGCCGAGAAGATGGCGCTGTCGAAATCCCGCATCCCCCACATCACCTATGTGGAGGAGATCGACATGACCGCGCTCGAAGAACTGCGAACCCGCATGAACGGCACCCAGAAGCCCGGCCGGCCGAAACTCACCATCCTGCCCTTCCTGATGCGGGCGATGGTGAAGGCGATCGCCGAACAGCCGGGCATCAACGCGCTCTATGACGACGAGGCGGGCATCATTCGCCATTATGGCGGCGTCCATATAGGCATCGCGGCGCAGACGCCGTCGGGGCTCGTCGTGCCGGTGGTGAGGCACGCCGAGGCGCGCGACATTTTTGACTGCGCCCGGGAAGTGGCGCGCCTTAGCGATGCCGCCAAGAACGGCACGGCACTGCGCGAGGAGCTGTCGGGCTCGACGATCACCATCAGCTCGCTCGGCGCCATGGGCGGCATCGTGTCGACGCCGGTCATCAACCATCCGGAAGTGGCGATCATCGGCGTCAACAAGCTCGCCGTCCGGCCCCATTGGGACGGCGTACAATTCGTGCCGCGCAAGATGATGAACCTGTCCTCCAGCTTCGATCACCGGGTGATCGACGGCTGGGATGCCGCGACATTCGTGCAGCGCCTGAAGGCGCTGATGGAAACGCCGGCGCTTATCTTCGTCGAGGAATGAGGTGGAACAAGAACAATGAAAGAGATCACCTGCAAGCTCCTCGTCATCGGGGCCGGTCCGGGAGGCTATGTCTGCGCCATCCGGGCCGGCCAGCTGGGGTCGATACGGTCATCGTCGAAATGGCGAAGCCGGGCGGCACCTGCCTCAATATCGGCTGCATTCCCTCCAAGGCGATCATCCACGCGGCCGAAGATTATACGAAGACCGTCGCGATGGCTGCGGGCAGGAATGCGATGGGTATCAAGGCCGAAAACCCGGTCATCGACCTCGCAAAGACCATGGCCTGGAAGGATGGCATTACCGGCCGGCTGACGCTGGGCGTTGCGGGATTGCTCAAGAAGGCCGGCGTCAAGATCGTCGTCGGCAGGGCGAGGTTCCGGGACGGCAAGACGGTCGCGGTGGAAACCGAAACGGGCGAACAGCTGATCCGCGCCGAAAACATCGTCATCGCCACGGGTTCGGCGCCGGTCGAACTGCCGATGCTGCCGTTCGGGGGCAAGGTCATTTCCTCGACCGGCGCACTGTCTCTGACCGAGGTGCCGCAGAGGCTGGCAGTGGTCGGCGCCGGTTATATCGGCCTCGAACTTGGGCTTGCCTTTGCCAAGCTCGGATCGAAAGTGACGATCGTCGAGGCGCTCGACCGCATCCTGCCGCTCTACGATACGCAGCTCACCCAGCCTATCGCCAGGCGTCTGGCCGCTCTGGGCGTCGAGGTCCTGCTCGGCACCAAGGTGAAAGGCTTGTCCTCCAATGGCGAGGCGTTGCTGGCCGAGGCGGGGTCCGGAGAGGAAAGGCGCATCGTCGCCGACAGGATCCTCGTCACGGTCGGCCGCAGGCCGGTTACCGAGGGTTGGGGGCGCGAGGAGCTGGAACTCGACATGGACGGCCGGTTCCTTCGGATCGACGAGCAATGCCGGACCTCGATGCGCGGCATCTATGCCGTCGGCGACGTGACCGGCGAGCCGATGCTGGCGCACCGGGCGATGGCGCAGGGCGAGATGGTGGCGGAGATCGTCTCCGGCAAACGCCGCTCCTGGGACAAACGCGCCATTGCCGCCATTTGCTTCACCGACCCGGAAATCGTCTCGGTGGGCATGTCGCCTGACGAGGCAAGGACGGCAGGCCGCGAGATCAAGATCGGCCAGTTCCCGTTCAGTGCCAATGGGCGGGCGATGACCTTGGCGGCGGAAGAGGGTTTTGTGCGGGTGGTGGCCCGCGCCGACAATCACCTCGTTCTCGGCATCCAAGGCGTGGGGGCAGGGATTTCCGAACTCTCGGCTACCTTCGGACTGGCGATCGAGATGGGGGCGCGGCTGGAGGATATTGCGGGGACGATCCACGCGCATCCGACGCTGTCGGAGGGGTTTGCCGAGGCGGCGCTGAAGGCGCTGGGGCATGCGCTGCATGTGTGAGAGTATCGCCACCAGGTCGCCGTGGACACGCAGGTCACAGCACGGTAGTGATGCGGTGAACGGGAGGCGATGATGAGGAAGTTATCTGCGATATGCTTGGCCTGCCTGCTCGTGCCGGCAGCTGCGCTTGCCGAAACGCGTTGCGGCTGGCTGATCAATCCGACGCCCCGGAACTGGACGCTGGTTGATGCCCAAAATGAGTGGCTAATCATGCTTCAGGGCGGCTATGAAGCCAAAGGCATGGACAAGATCAAGGACATGGCCGAGGGCGAGCATGTCACCATCAACTACAGTCACGGGTACGCCTGCTTCTGCATGAACGTTTCGACCGGCAAGGACGGAATCATCCGGCAGATTTTCTCCACCCGCCAGCTGCCCTTGTCGAAATGCCGACGCGATCCGGGACTCAGCGAGCCTAGATGAACGATCAGGTCTCTCGAGTGTCCGAGCCAGAAGGTTTGGCCGCGCGAATGAGCTAGAGCTCCAGCAGCGCATACGGTTTCCCCGTCGGCTTCTCGATATGCGAGGCGACGTTATAGACCGGCGCGCCGCCGGGTGTCCTGCCTTCGTAGGTCCCGCGATGGGCGTGGCCGTGCACCACCGCCTTCACCGGAAAACGGTCGATGGTTTCGGCCAGGCGCGACGAGCCGAGGAACGGGTAGATCTCCTCCGGCTCTCCGGCCACCGTTTCCCGGATCGGCGCGTAATGCAGCACGACCATGGCCCGCTCCGAGCGCACCTGGCGTAGGGCATTTTCCAGCCGCATGGTCTCCTCGACGCTTTCGGTCACCATAGCCTTGATCGCCGGTTCGCCGAAGGAGCCGAGCATGTGCCGTCCGAAACCGCCGGCGAAACCCTTGGCGCCGGCGAAACCGACGCCGTTGATCTCCACCGCCTGGCCCTCCAACAGATGGATGCCGGCCTCTTTCAGGATATGGGTGACTTCCTCGACGCAGCCGCATTCGTAATCGTGGTTGCCGAGCACGCCGACGATCGGGATGGAGCAGGCACGCAGGTCGGCAGCCAGGATTTCGGCTTCCTTGACCTTGCCGAGGTCGGTGAGGTCGCCGGTCAGGACGAGGACGTCGGCAGCCTGGGAAATTTCGGTGAACAGCTCCTTGTAGGATGGCGAGCCGTGTTCCTTGACATGCAGGTCACCCATGGCGGCAATCTTCAGCTTGCCGTTCGCTTTTTCCGGTTCAGCTTCTTTTGTTTCGCTCTTCGCGTCGGTCGCTTTGCTCACGCCAAGCCTCCCTTAGCCATTTCCTCTTCGACGCCTTCGCGCAGGTCGCCTTCGCCACCGACGTCGGCAAAACCCCATTCCTTGACATCGATCTCGAAATCCACCCGGCTGAACATGCGGCCGCGACAGATCTTCATCTGCGGCAGCGGTAGTTCGCGCTGCGCCTTCAACCGGTCGAGCAGTTCGTCCAGCAGCCAGTCCGGCACCTTGTCGCGCTCGGTCGGATAGATCCATCGAAAGTTCAGGAGATGGATGAGCAGCACTTCCCAGTGCACTTCCATATGGTTCAGCAGCCGCTCCCAATCGATCTGGTCGTGGGCGCGCAGGATCATGTGGACGATATCACCGCCGTCGTAGCGATGGCGGAGCTGCACGAAACATTTCGACCAGATGAGCTCGGTCGGGGCGATGATGCGCACCTTGTGGCCGTTCATCTCGATCTGCCGGGCATTTTCGAACCAGGTATCGCTGATCGGCATGGTACCGTTCGAGGCGGCGAAGATCACGTCGAAGAAATGCCGGCCCTTCTTCACCTTGCCAAGCCAGCGGTCGTCCTCGACCTCGATGTGGTAACCCTTGTCCTTGAAATGGGCCAGGATGCGGGCGTAGTCGCCGGCCTTGCAGAAGATGTCGAGATCCTTCGTCTGGCGGGTGATGCCTGTATAGGCACTGATCGCAAACGTACCAGCCAGCAGGAACGGGATATGGCAATTGGCGAGATCCTCGACCGCCTCGGCGACAAAGGCTTCTGAATCCGCGTCGGCAAGCGTCGGCGCAGCCTTCACTACCATACCCGGCATGGTATCGACCGGATGGGTGGCCTTTTCCCTCGGCAGGGTCTGCGCGGCATTCGCTTCAGCATTCATCGAGGATCTCCGAATTTGAACTCGCGCAGAGGAACACCCGGACCTGCCGGGAGGTTCCGCTTCGTGTTGTTCTCGAGGTTTTGGGATGACGTCAGCGTTCGGGATTGTCGGCATTGGCCATGGGGCTGGGGCGGCCGTCCGGCTGGTCGCCGTCCTCTCGCTGGTCCCGGTCTTCGAGATCGGTTTCGACCAGGTAGGCATCGTTGCCGCCGAGCCTTGCGGCTTCCTTCAGCGCTTCCGGATTGGTCGTGTCCAATTGCTCGTTATCCAGTTGTTCCTGGAGCCTGTCATTGGCCTTGCCGCTGTCGGCGTGCGTGCGTTTGTCGTCCATGGCGATGGTCCCTTTCTCGTGGGGCGTCCGGACATTCGTCCGGGCGTATCCTTCAACCCTTGGAGACACCACAGGTTCCGCTGAGCGGCCAAGCGGGAACCAAAGCTGGGGACAGGCTGTTGGATTGGGTGTGCAAACTCGAGGAGGCAGATATGCCAGCGAAATCCAAAGCACAGCAGAAGGCGGCCGGTGCCGCACTTGCCGCAAAACGCGGCGACATCAAGAAAGGTGAACTCAACGGCGCTTCGAAGAGCATGGAAAAGTCCATGAATGAAAAGCAGCTCGAAGACTTCGCCTCGACCAAGCGCAAGGGCAAGCCGGATCACGTCGCCCACCACTGAGCGGATGTCGCGACAAGGCTTCCGGTCCGAGACCGGAACTTCGCGGGGAGACGGACGTTCTGCGGAACGCTCGTCTTTTCGTGGAGGAGGAAAAGCCATGCCGCCTGAAGAACTCGATACGACCCTGACGGCCCTGCCGCTGAGGATCGGCGTCTATATTCCCGATGACCTGATGGAAGACTGGTTTGCGCCGGGCACCGGCATGAAGCCGGTGAGCGATGCAGCCCTGAAAGCTGCCGAGGCCTATGGCCGCCGCTTCGAATGCGAATTCAAGTATTATCCGGAGCGGATGGAAGGCGTTTTCTGGAAATGGGTGCCGGCCCTTTAGCTTAAGCCTTCCGGCCTCGATAAGGCCTGACAATTCGATGAAGCGCGCCGCGCCGCTAAAGATCGCCCTCCTCTTACCGAGGGGCAAGCGATGGTCCGCCTATGGGCGCGGCGGCGCCTCATTCAATGACAATCACCTTCAAGGGGCGGCACGTGGCTGAAACGATCTAACGCAGCCGCCAGCCCGCTTCGCAAAGCCTGCCATTACGGTGAAATGCACGAGAAAACGAAAAGTTCCTGTAAAATGATTCGGACGAGTTATTTTTCGTCCGAATCACCAAAACTCACGGACTGCCCGTTCTTAGGCCGCGTAAATGTCGCGCAGGGCCTCGAACTGCTGCAGCTGTTCAGGGATCAGTTCGCGTGCGGCATCCCGCTTGACGAAGACCTTGAACATTGCCGAACCCTTGGCATTCATGAACCACACCGAACAGGAGCGCCGGCCGTGGAAGGCGCGATCGACGAAGGTCACGGAGGCGCAGTTATCCTTCTTGATATGACCGCCGATCGGGCTGTCGCCATGGATGTTGAACCAGCCATGACCTTCCGAGCCCATCGGCAGGCTGCCTTCGGCCTCCAGCACGATGTCTTCGGTATGGACGATAAACAGAACCTCGCCCCAGGTGGTCATCTCGGCCCAGATATCCGCGAACTTCTCCTTGCCGGCGATGACCGCCGCGCCCTTGGGCAGTATTTCGAGGATTTCGGCAGGCGTCACGTCGGCGTTGGCGGCGATCGCCTCGACGACGCCGTCGGGCTTCTCCGCAAGGGCGGCGAGCGCCCGTTCCCGACGGTCCGGCTTGATTTCGGATACGGCGTTCATCGGGACCTCAGGCGGCAGCGTCGGCGCGCACGCCGTTCTTGTCTTCGTGAATGATCACTTCGAAACCTTCGAAATGCGGACCGGAGAGATATTCAACCTTGGCGCGGTTGTTGCCAGCATTCGCATGGGCGGCGCGGAACTGTTCCGACTTCGTCCAGGCCTGGAAATCCTCGAAGGTTTCCCAGACGGTATGGGATGCGTAGAGGGTGTGATCCTCCGCCTTCGGGCCTTTCAGCATGTGGAATTCCACATAACCGGGCAGTTCTGCGAGACGGCCCTGGCGGCCACGCCAGATGGCTTCGAATGCTTCTTCGTAGCCCGGCACGACGCGAAAACGGTTCATGGCGATGTACATGGATAGTCCCTCACTTAAAGTTTCACTTTCGGCTCAAGATATCTGCGGCCGGTCCCCTTGAAAAGCCTAAAAACTTGCGTAGTCAACTCAAGTTATCGCCGCCGGCCAGGCGGAACTGGGGCATATTGCGCCTCGGCTAGGGCACAAGGAGCAGAGTATCATGGGGTCTTCCTTCACCTTGAGGGGCTTTTCGCAGCCGTCCTCCTGGGCACCGGTCTCGTCGCGGGCGTCGCTGCGGCATCCGACAAGGGCAATCCGGAGGCCAAGCGGATCGTCTCCATCGGCGGTACGATCACCGAGATCCTCTATGCGCTCGGCGCCGAGGACCGGATCGTAGCACGGGACTCGACGAGCTTCTATCCGGATGCGGCCAATTCCAAGCCGGATGTCGGTTATATGCGCGCCCTGTCTGCCGAAGGTATCCTCGGCCAGAAGCCCGATCTCATCTTGATGGAGGAGGGCTCCGGTCCGCCGCCGGTCATCGAAATCCTGAAGGCCAGCGAAGTGCCGATGGTGGTCATCCCGACGCCACCGAAGGCCGATGCGATCGGCAGGAAGATTCGTGACGTGGGCGCGGCCGTCGGGCTTTCCGACAAGGCCGAAGCGCTTGCCGGCAAGACGGAAGACGGTTTGAAGAAGCTCGCCGCCGACGTCGCCAGGATTCCTGGCCCGAAAAAGAAGGTTCTGTTCGTGCTGTCGCTTGCGAATGGCCGCGTCATGGCCGGCGGTGCCGATACGGAAGCGGGGGCGGTGATCGAAATGGCCGGCGGCGTCAATGCCGCGCCGACGATCGACGGCTACAAGCCGCTCGCCGACGAAGCGGTGATTGCCGCCCAGCCCGATGTCGTCCTCGCCATGTCCCGCGGCGACCATTCGATGACGCCGGCGCAGGTTTTTGCGGTCCCCTCGATGCAGACAACGCCGGCTGCCGCCAACAAGGCGCTGGTCACCATGGACGGTCTGCTGCTGCTCGGTTTCGGTCCGCGCACGCCGGACGCCGCCCGCTCGCTCGCCGCGCAGATCTATCCCGGGGCGATCAACTGATGATGAAGGCGCTGGCGATGCCCTTCCGGCCGGCAGACGATGGAGACCGGACGCGCCAGGGCGTCGTCGTGCTCTTTCTGCTGGCGGTGATGCTGTTTGTCGCATGCCTGCTTTCGCTCGGCATCGGTCCGACCGGCGTCGGCCTGCGCGATCTCTGGACCTACGCGACCGGCAACAGCGCCAGCCTCTCGACCCAGGAGCGGGTGATCCTCGAGGCGGTTCGCCTGCCGCGCACCGCGCTCGGCCTTCTGGTCGGCGCCGGGCTTGCCGTCTCCGGCGCGATGATGCAGGGCCTGTTCCGCAATCCGCTCGCCGATCCCGGCATTGTCGGCGTCACGTCCGGCGCGGGGCTTGCCGCGGTTGCGGCGATCGTGCTCGGCAACGGCATCCTGGCGCCCGTCGCCATGGTGCTGGGCAACCAGTTCCTGCCGCTGATGGCCTTTTTCGGTGGCCTGTTCAACACCTGGATGCTCTACCTCGTCGCCACCCGCCACGGGCGGACATCGACGACGACGCTGATCCTGTCGGGCATTGCGATCGGCGCGCTTTCGGCAGCATTGATGGGCCTGATGATCGTCATGGCCGACGACCGACAGCTGCGCGATATCACCTTCTGGAACCTCGGCTCGCTCGGGGGCCACGTTCGGCCGGGTCTTGTCCATTCTGCCCTTTGTCGGCGCGGTGATGATCATCATGCCCTTCGTGGCGCGCGGACTTGACGCGCTGGTGCTCGGCGACGCGGCGGCCTTCCACATGGGCATACCGGTGCAGCGGCTGAAGAAGATCGTCATCGTCGCGGTCGCTGCCGCCTGCGGCTCGACCGTCGCGGTCGCCGGCTCGATCGGTTTCGTCGGCATCGTCGTGCCGCACCTGCTGCGCCTGGTCATGGGCCCGTCGCACCGCTTCCTGCTGCCGGGCTCGGCGCTTGGGGAGGGGCACTGCTGCTGATTGCCGATAGCGTCGCGCGCACCGTGGCCGCACCGGCGGAACTGCCGATCGGCGTTATCACCGCATTGTTCGGTGCGCCGGTCTTCCTCTTCCTGCTGCTCGGCAAGAACGGCATCACCATGCGGGACATGCCATGATTTCCGCCGAACACGTCACCGTCACCCGCTCGGGCCGCAAGCTGCTCGACAATGTCGGCCTCGATCTCGAGCCGGGCAAATTCACCGTCGTCATCGGCCCGAACGGTGCCGGAAAATCGACGCTGATGAAGGTGATCTCCGGCGAGATGAAGCCGGATGTCGGTTTCGTCAGCTATCACGGCACCAGCGTCGAACTCTGCCAGCCGGTCGAGCTTGCCAAACGCCGGGCGGTGCTGCCGCAGGCGACGCAGCTCGCGTTCCCGTTCACCGCGCTCGAAATCGTCCGGATGGGCGCGGTGGCGCAAGGCGCGCTCAATCCGACCGAACAGGCGCGACAGGCGCTTTCCCGCGTCGGCCTGCGCGGTTTCGAAAGCCGGCCCTATCCGTCGCTGTCAGGCGGCGAGCAGCAGCGGGTGCAGTTTGCCCGCGCACTCGCTCAGGTGCCGCAGCCGGTCGCCGACGGCGTGCCGCGGGCGCTGTTCCTCGACGAGCCGACCGCCAGCCTCGACCTCGGACACCAGATCTCGGTGCTGGAAATCGCCCGCGATTTCGCCGCGGCCGGCGGCATCGTTCTCGCCATCCTGCACGACCTCAACCTGGCGGCTGAGTTCGCCGACCATCTCGTGGTGCTCAACCACGGCCGGGTGGTCGCGGAAGGCGCCGGCCTGGAAACGGTCAACGACGAGATCATTGCCAGCGTCTACGGCATCGCCGGCGCCGTCGGCCGCCTACCGGCAGCCCACATACCCTACGTCCTGCCGCAATCGCGGCACCGCTGAACGTTCAGATGCTCATGTATCCGGCCGGGTGACGATGAAGGTCACCGAACCAAGCATGACCGCTGCCACCAGCAATGCCCGCCAGAGCGGTGGCGAGGTGCCGAACAAAAAGACCGCATAACTTGCCGCCATCAGCGAGATCGCCGCGATCTTGGCCTTGCGGGCAATCGCGCCCTTTTCCCGCCAGTTTCTAAGCGACGGCCCGAATTTCGGATGGTCGAGCAGCCACGCCTCCAGCCGCGGCGAGGAGCGGGCGAAACAGCCGACGGCCAAAAGGAGGAATGGCGTGGTGGGCAGGACAGGCAGGAAAGCCCCGACAATGCCGATTGCTACGAACAGCCATCCGAGGGCGAGAAAGAGGAGACGCATGAAATGACCTATGGAATATCCTGAGTAGGATAGACAAGTTCGGGAGCGGCGTCTCCACCCAAATTTCTCGTGGTCGTCCGCCCTTCCCATTTAAGCGCTGCCGGTTATAGTGCCGCCGGCTTCAATAACCGCAGGGAAAGTGATGTCGCAGAAGAAAGTGCTCGTCGTCGGCGGGGCCGGCTATATCGGCTCCCATACATGCCTGGTGCTCGCCGAGCGGGGCTATCAGCCGGTCGTTTTCGACAACCTCTCCAACGGGCATGCGGAATTCGTGCGCTGGGGTGAGCTGGAACAGGGTGATATCCGCGATCGCGCCCGGCTCGACGAGGTTTTCGCCAAACACAAACCGGATGCCGTGCTGCATTTCGCGGCGCTGATCGAGGTGGGGGATCGGTCAAGAACCCGGTTGCCTTCTACGACAACAATGTCATCGGGGCGCTGACCCTGCTGTCCGCTGCGATCGACGCCGGCGTCAAGGCCTTCGTGTTTTCCTCCACCTGCGCCACCTACGGCCTGCCGGACCGGGTGCCGATGGACGAGACGCACAAACAGGCGCCGATCAACCCCTATGGCCGCACCAAGTTCATCATCGAGCAGGCGCTGAAGGATTACGGCACCTACAAGGACCTGAAGTCGGTCATGCTGCGCTATTTCAATGCCGCCGGCGCCGATTTCGAGGGCCGGATCGGCGAATGGCATACGCCGGAAACACACGCCATTCCGCTTGCGATCGAAGCCGCGCTCGGCCGGCGGCAGGGCTTCAAGGTGTTCGGCGACGATTACGACACCCGCGACGGCACCTGCGTGCGCGATTATATCCATGTGCTCGATCTCGCCGACGCGCATGTGCGGGCGGTCGATTACCTTCTCGCCGGCGGCGAAACGGTCGAGCTCAATCTCGGAACCGGCACCGGCACGACGGTGAAGGAACTGCTCGGCGCGATTTCGGCGGTGTCCGGAAAACCTTTCCCCGTGGAATATGCCGGCCGGCGCGAAGGTGATTCCACCTCGCTGGTTGCCAACAACGACAAGGCGCGGGCGGTGCTGGGCTGGGAGCCGAGATACAGCCTGGACGATATCATCCGTTCCGCCTGGGACTGGCATTCCCGCTCGAACCACCACCTGATCTGAGGAACCGGACATGGCGGAAGGCGAGGTCAAGCTCGAGGACAGTTGGAAATACGCCCTCGGGCCGGAGTTTTCCAACACCTATATGAGTGAGCTCAAGCGTTTCCTCGTTGCCGAGAAGGAAGCAGGAAAACGCATTTTCCCGAAGGGCTCGGAGTATTTTCGGGCGCTCGACCTGACGCCGCTCGACGAGGTCAAGGTCGTAATCCTCGGGCAGGATCCGTATCACGGGTTCGGGCAGGCACACGGCTTGTGCTTTTCCGTAAAGCCCGGTGTGCGGACCCCGCCGTCTCTCGTCAACATCTACAAGGAGATGGAGACGGATCTGGGCATTCCGCCGGCCAAACACGGGTTCCTCGAACACTGGGCGGAACAGGGCGTGCTGCTGCTCAACAGCGTGCTCACGGTCGAAGAAGGGCAGGCGGCCTCGCACCAGGGCAAGGGCTGGGAACGTTTTACCGATGCGGTGATCCGTGCGGTGAACGACGAGTGCGACGGCGTCGTCTTCATCCTCTGGGGCTCCTATGCCCAGAAGAAAGCGGCTTTCGTCGATCAGCAGCGTCATCTGGTGCTCAAATCAGCGCACCCGTCTCCGCTGTCGGCCCATAACGGCTTTCTGGGCTCGCGACCCTTCTCCAAGGCGAATGCCTACCTGCAGTCGATCGGCAAGGATCCGGTCGATTGGCGCCTGCCTGAACAGCTCTAATTCTGTGAACGATTAACTATTCGGCGTCTACGCAAAGTGAACAATGCGTTCGGATGGTCGCGTCTATCCAATTGCGGGCGGTTCCACCATCTTTACCCCAGAACAGCAGGCTGCACAGGCGGTCCGCAGAAAAGGGGTTTAAAATGCTCGACCAGATCAAAGGGCTGCACCACGTCACGTCGATGGCTGCCAGCGCCAGCACCAACAACAAGTTCTTCACCGATACGCTCGGCCTTCGCCGCGTCAAGAAGACCGTCAACTTCGACGCTCCTGACGTCTACCATCTTTACTACGGCGACGAAGTCGGCTCGCCCGGCTCCGTCATGACCTACTTCCCGTTCCCGCATATCGCCCGCGGCCGTCAGGGCACCGGCGAAGTCGGAACGACGCTCTTCTCGGTACCGGAAGGTTCGTTCGGCTTCTGGACCGACCGCCTGGTGAAGGCGGGCGCCGAAGGCATCAAGGCCGATACGGCATTCGGTGAAAACCGCCTGCATTTCGCCGGCCCCGATGGCGACGGGTTTGCGCTCGTCGAAGTCAGGGACGATGCCCGCAAGCAGTTCGTCGGCAACGGCATTTCCGAGGACCATGCGATCCGCGGTTTCCATTCCGCTTCGCTCCGGCTTCGCGATGAAGGGGCCACCGCAGAACTTCTGAAGTTCATGGGCTACCAACAGGCCGATGCGCAGGACGGCGTGACCCGTCTGATCATGCCGGGCGGCAACGGTGCGGATGTCATCGACATCGAAACGATGCCGAACATTGCCCGCGCCAATCTGGGTGCTGGCTCCGTTCATCACATCGCCTTTGCCGTCGAGAACCGCGCAAAGCAGCTCGAGGTCCGCAAGGCGCTGATGGATACCGGCTACCAGGTCACTCCGGTGATCGACCGCGATTACTTCTGGGCGATCTATTTCCGCACGCCGGGCGGCGTGCTGTTCGAAATCGCCACCAACGAACCAGGCTTCGATCGTGACGAGGATACCGCCCATCTCGGCGAAGCCCTGAAGCTGCCCGCACAGCATGCACATCTGCGGGCAACCCTCGAACAACATCTCGAACCGCTGGGCGCATAACCGGACGACGCGTCCAAGGAGACCATCATGAGTTACGATAGTTATGTGCACCGGGCGCGTCCCGGTGCTCCCGGAGCGCCGATTCTGTTCGTCTTTCACGGCACCGGAGGCGACGAAAACCAGTTCTTCGATTTCGGCGGCCGGTTGTTGCCGGGCGCGACGGTGATCTCGCCACGCGGCGACATTTCCGAACACGGTGCAGCCCGTTTCTTCCGGCGCAAGGCGGAAGGCGTCTACGATTGCGAGGATCTTGCCCGGGCGACCGGGCGGATGAGCGAATTCGTCGCCGCCAACCGCGAGCGCTACGAATCCTCGACCGTGCTCGGCCTCGGTTTCTCGAACGGCGCGAACATTCTCGCCAATGTCATGATCGAGAAGCCCGGCCTGTTCGATGCGGGCGTGTTGATGCATCCGCTGATCCCGTTCACTCCGAAGGATCGCAAGCTCGAAGACAAGGCGCATGTGTTGATCACCGCCGGCCAGCACGATCCGATCAGGCTCCGTGGAGCAGACCACAGCTCTTGCCGATTATTTCCGGAAGCAGGGAGATGCTGTGACGCTGGAATGGCATGGCGGCGGGCACGAAATCCGTCCTAACGAGATCGAAACTGCCAAGAAGTTCTTCGCGCCCTACGGTGCTTGACGCTCAAAGGAAAATGCCCGGCTCCTCGATCGAGGGCCGGGCATTTCTATTCCATAATGGCGGGCTCCTATTGGCGGGCGGTTGCCGTTCCAAATACCTTCGCCAGGGCAGGTTTCGCTTCTGAGGTTTTCTCTTCCGTCTCGTCGTCGCCGCTGCTGTTTTCTTCATTCCGGAAATAATTGGCGACCGTTTGCGTGTGCCACTGCAGCAGTTCGTAGCAGTAGGTCACCTCCCGGTTTTCCGCCGACCAATAGGCGTTCGGCTCGCCGCATTCGGCGGCGGTCAGCTTGATGCCGTCCTTCAGCGCGTAGAGATTGGCCATCAGCGTTCCAACGTTGTCGAGAACCTTGGCCTTCCTTGCGGCGTCGGCATAGTCCTTGAGGTCCCTGGATTTCGGGGCTGGTAGTTGACGACGAATTTCGTCTTTCTGTCGCCGTTCTTCATATGCGGTTTCAGAAGCACGAACCAGCTGTCGCGCGCCTTCTGATATTCTCCGGTGCATTCCTCGCGGCGGCTTTTCGGCATTTCGAGGTCGTCGGCGGATTCCTTGAATTTCTCGGCATCCTTGCCGATCATCAGGCAGACCATGTTGAAGGCGCGCTGCCGGTCGAGCGCGTGGGCGCCCCAGAGCTCCTGCTCTTCTTCAGCCTTCTCGCTTGCTTCCGCCGAGAGCGTCCAGCCATCGACCGAGTCGATGAGCGCGGTGTTGAACGCGTCCTTGTCCGGCGCCAGCAGCAGCAAGGTGGAGAGCGTGTCCACCGCATCTTCCTCACGGCCGAGAACCGGCAGGTCGAATTCCGAGACCAGCATATGGCCGGCTTCATGGAGCAGGAAGAACATCGAGTTGCCGAGGCTGAATTCGATCGTGTCATCGACCTGTTGGCTGGTCAGGTCGTGGAGGTCTTCCTCCAGCGTCGTCGCGCCGGCGTCGGCTGCATAGAGGGCCAGCAACCCGGCGAAGGCGATGGTGAGGAGATTGCGTCGCATCGGGCCTGTCTGCCTTTCTGAAATGGATGTGGATCCGTTGCGGCCCAGGCAGGCGGTTACACCCTGACGGACGCTGGAAAGCTGACTTACTCCATAACATTCAGGTTTTAAGCCCGGATGAAGCGGTATTGTTGCTGATGTATTGCGATCACCTTGAGGAATGCTCGGGGATGGTGGAGCCTTGGCACTTTCGCTTCCGGTGACCTGCCGTGGCGATCACGGTGTGGGATGGATTTATGGCCTGAGTACTTTGCCCTGTGCCGGGCCGTTCCGGGCTTGCGACGAACATGGCGATCGCCGATAGTAAGTCACCATTCCCACCGCGCCCGGAGGTTTCCCATGAGCAACCACCTGAAATTCTTCATCGACGGCGCCTGGGTGGAGCCGGCCATCCCGGTCGCGCTGGATGTCATCGACCCGTCCACCGAAGAGGCCTATACGCGCATCGCGCTCGGCTCCAAGGCCGATGTGGACAAGGCGGTCGCGGCGGCCAAAGCCGCGTTCCCGGCCTTCTCTCAATGGTCCAAGGAGGAGCGGCTGGCGCTGCTTCGCCGCATCCTCGCCGAATACGAAAAACGTTACGAGGATATCGCCGAGGCCGTCTCCCAGGAAATGGGCGCGCCTATCGCTTTCGCCCGCGATGCCCAGGCGGCTGCCGGCAAGGGGCATTTGATCGCCACCATCGAGGCGCTGGAGGCATACGAGTTCACCGAGGCGCGCGGCGCGACCATGGTGGTCAAGGAGCCGATCGGCGTCTGCGCGCTGATCACGCCATGGAACTGGCCGCTCAACCAGATCGTCTGCAAGGTGGCGCCGGCGATCGCGGCCGGCTGCACCATGGTGCTCAAACCTTCCGAGATCGCGCCGATCAGCGGCATCATTTTTGCCGAGGTCATGGAGGCCGCCGGCACGCCGAAGGGTGTCTTCAACCTCGTCAACGGCACGGGCCCCGATGTCGGCCAGGTGATGGCCGGCCATCCGGATGTCGATATGGTATCCTTTACCGGATCGACCCGCGCCGGCGTGATCGTCGCCAAGACCGCCGCCGATACGGTGAAGCGGGTGGCGCAGGAGCTTGGTGGCAAGTCGCCCAATATCATCCTGGCCGATGCCGAGTTCGAAAAGGCGGTGGCGGACGGGGTAACGGCCTGTTTCGGCAATTCCGGCCAGTCCTGCGATGCGCCGACCCGCATGCTGGTGCCGGCCAAACGCCATGACGAGGCGCTTCAGGTCGCCAAGGCGGCGGCCGAAAAACTCAAGACCGGCGATCCGCGCGAGGACGGTATCGATCTCGGCCCGGTGGTCAGCAAGACCCAATTCGACAAGATCCAGCGGCTGATCGAGGCGGGTATCGCCGAAGGCGCGAGGCTGGTCACCGGCGGCCCGGGCCGGCCGGAAAACCTCAATCGCGGCTACTATATCCGCCCCACAGTGTTCGGAAACGTCACCAACGACATGACCATTGCCCGGGAAGAAATCTTCGGACCGGTCCTATCGATCCTGTCCTACGACAGCGAGGAACAGGCAATCGAGATCGCCAACGACACGCCCTATGGGCTTGCGGCCTATGTCCAGTCCGGCGATCTCGTCCATGCCCGCAAGGTGGCGGCGCGGCTTCGCGCCGGCTCGGTGTTCATCAACTATCCCGAATGGGATCTCTTCGCGCCCTTCGGCGGCTTCAAGCAATCCGGCAATGGCCGCGAATATGCCGACTGGGCCATTCATGACTTCCTCGAAATCAAGGGTATCGTCGGTTATGGCGTTTAAGACCTTCAATCCGCCCTCCGTCCGCAAGCCGTTCGGCGGCTACAATCACGGCCTGCTGGTGCCGCCGGGCGCGAGCCTGCTCGTTACCTCCGGCCAGCTCGGCATCTCACCCGAGGACAAGATTCCCCGGATGTGGCGGGACAGGCGGAACTCTGCTTCAAGGCGATCGGCGCGATCCTCGAAGAGGCGGGCATGACCTATGCGGATGTCATCCGCATAGCCGGCTTCGTCACCAGCCGCGAGGACTTTCCCGCCTATATGGCGGTGCGCGACCGCTTCACCCTCGACCCGAAACCGGCTTCGACCCTGATCGTGGTCGGCGGCTTTACCCGTGCGGAATTCCTCGTCGAAGTGGAAGTGACGGCGGCGAAGGTATTTTGAAGCAACGCCGAATAAAGATGCCTTGCCGTCGCGCTCGTAACGGAGAGGGCGTGCCGGTATTCAGTGTTTATTGATCACGTCTTTGGTTTATTACGGTTATGGCTGCCGCCTTTGTGATTTGCGTAGAGTATCTGTCTCGATTTTAAATATTCCTTGAGTTGGGTGGGGTATATCCTGCTGCAGGGTTTTTATCGGGGATTTTCTATGCGTCGTATCGTAATGGGAGCCATGGCGCTCTTCTGTGCGCAATTTTTTGCGCCCGCTGCCTTTTCTGCAAGTCTTGTTGCCAGCGTCAGCCTGTCTTCGCAGACCATGACCGTCGAGCGGGACGGTATCGTGGTTTACGAATGGAAGGTCTCGACCGCGCGGCCCGGTTATTCGACGCCGACGGGAAGCTGGGGCGCCAAGTGGCTGTCCAGGGACCATCGTTCGCGCAAATACGATGACGCGCCGATGCCGTTCGCGGTCTTCTACAACGGCGGCTACGCCGTTCATGCCACCTTCGAGACGAAGCGGCTCGGCCGCCCTGCCTCGCATGGCTGCATCCGGCTGCATCCTGAAAACGCAGCGACGTTCTTTGCGCTTGCCAGCCAGTATGGCCTGTCGAACACCCGCATCGTCGTCAGCCGCTAAGCGATTTACTGGACATCCTTGCTGAGTTGCAATCGGCCTTCGATGAGAAGGCCGATCCGGCCTCGCCCGAGGCGGCTCAGCCGGATCGGTAGCCGCTTCTCGTCCAGCCGGCGGCGGAGCAGAAGCAGCCGAGTTTCCAGATTGTCCTTGAAGTCGGGCAGTTTCAGCGCCGCGTCGAGCCGGATTTCGCGATTGGTGAATTCCAGACGACCGCTTTCCTGGTGCTGTTCCAGCATCGAGGCGAGCAGCCTGCCCGCGACCCCCTGATGACGTAATCACCATCGACGAAAACACTGTCGTCGAAGCGATGATGGACCACCTGAACCGTCTTTTCAGATGCCGGAGTTTGGACCCGGACGGATCCTCGCGGCTCGGTTTCGAGCGAGAGCTTTTCGCTGAGGGCCAATGCCATGGCCGTCTGCCTGGCAATCACCGAAAGAGCCGCCTCATCGTCACTCGTGAAAGCGATGCGGTCGTGGCTTTCGAGGAAGAGGACGCCGCGCACCGAGCCCGCGGCGACGAGCGGCACGGCGATCTGGCTCATCGCATCCGGCATGCCGGGGAGCGGTATCGCCCGCGTCCGGTTTTCGTCGGCGGAGGAGTCGCGCACGGCCGCGCCGAAGCGGCGGATGCGGCTCATGTCGCTCAGTTTGACGAGGCGCCCGCCGGCGGCGGCGGCACCGATCACGCCTTCGTCGAGCGGGATATCCGAGCCGATGCCGGACGGGACATAACCCATGCTGCCGATGGTGATGAGCTGGTTGCGCTCTTCATAGAGCTGCAGCAACAAGCCGTGCTCGAAGCCGAATTCGGTGCGCAATCCTTCCAGCATGGCATCGATGATGCCGTCCGCATCCGCTTCCGCGGCGATCGCCTCGACAATCCTGGCAGCTCCGGTCAACCGGTTCCGCCTGGGCCTCTGGGGTTCGGCGGTCTGGACCTGGGAGGATCGCTTCGATGCTCGCAACCCGGAAGACATCGAGATTGCGCAGCTTCATCACGCCCGCCATGCCGACCTGGGCGCTGCTGGCGTCGAGCTGCAGCGCAATGTGCTCGAACAGCGGCCCCGTTTCCAGCGTATGGGCGAAGACCAGTTGCAGCCGGTATTGTGCCGAATTGCGTGCATCGACCAGAAGCAGCATCGCATGCGGGTTCAGGCGGATGTTGGCGGCGGTCTTGGCGAAGAACTGGTTGGAGAGCGCCACATGCCGGCCATCGACCATGGCGACATGCGAGAGATAGGAAATATTCGGCAGGCCGTCGGCATCCGCCGTCGAGATGATCGAGGGGATCACGCCTTCGAAACAGGCTTCGAGATCGGCCAGGGTCAGCTTCACGGGCGTCGGCGTCATGCGGTCAGGCTCCAGATCCGCTCGCCGGCGCGGGAGCCCGGAGTCTGGACGAAGATGGAGGCGACGCGCATCGTGATCAGCACCGGGTCGCGGTTGGACAGTACCGGCATGATCAGTTCCGGCAGCATGCCAAGTCTCATCTGCGTCGAAACGATCGCGACGATATATTGGGAAGAACGCTCCACCTCGTGCGGTTCTGCGGGCCGTATGGTGGCCTGTCCCTTCAGTTGATAGGAGACGTAGTCCGATGGGCGGGCAAAAGTGACGGCAATTTTCCCGTTTTCGCGCAGATTGGCGACGGTTTCGGGCCATTGCCAGGCTGAGGTCACAAGGTCGATCGTGTCGCTTCCAGCGGATATCCAGGCGCCCATCGCCCGACCGATCTCCGGCTGGCGGGCAGCATTCGAACTGCCGATGATCTGCATCACCGGGCTTTCTATGAAGCCTGCGATTTCGTCCCCGAACATCGAGCGTTCCCCCTGCACAGGTTCATAGCGCAGTTAGGCAGGTTTTAGGATTCCCGTCACGCAACTTAATGAGCTTTTAGGAAACGGGACCGTGGGGATTGGCTAAAGCGCTTATACAGAACAAGGAGCAAGTCGATGTCCACCGAAATCCATGTCAGAATGCCTGAAAACGCGGTCGCCGTGATTGGTGCCGGTCCTGCCGGTCTCGTCGCCGCACGTTTCCTCATCGCCCGCGGGCTGGTGCCCGTTATCTTCGAAGCCTCATCCCGCCTTGGTGGCCAATGGAATTCCGCCTCGGCCGCCAGCGCAATCTGGCCCGGTATGCGCACCAATACCAGCAGCGTCATGACCGCCTTTTCCGATCTCGACCATCCGCCCGAAAGCGCCGCTTATCTGCGGCAGGAGGAGGTGCTCGACTATCTCGAACGTTACGCCTTCACCTTCGGCCTGCTGCCGCACCTGAGACTGAAGACGCGGGTCGAGAGGCTGGAGCGGGCTGGCAATGGCTGGCTGATCCGTTCGACCGAAGACGGCGAGGAGCGCTCCGAAGTCTTCCATCGGGTGGTCATCGCAACCGGCCGGCAGAACGTGCCCGACCTGCCAGCGATACCCGACCTCGACGGTTTTGCAGGCGCTCTCGGCGCCGTCCACACCGCCCAGTATAACGGTCCGGAGCGTTATCGCGGCCGCAAGGTGCTCGTTGCCGGCTGCTCGATCAGTGCGCTGGAGATCGCCTCCGACATCGCGTTCGGTGGTGCGGCGCAGGTGATCTCCGCCAACCGCCGGCAGCGCTACATTCTGCCGAAGATCATTGCCGGGGTGCCAACCGATCATGTGATGTTCAACCGCGCCGCGGTGCTGATGGAAAGCGTGGTGCCGCCGGACATGCTGGCCGAAGGGCTGACCATGAAGGTTCTGAAGGTGGCGGGTTCTCCCGACCAGTTCGGCGCCCGGAGGCCGGAAGGCAATGCCTTTGTGGCGGGCATTTCCCAGTCGCAGGGTTTTCTGCCGGCGGTGGCGGAAGGCCGGATCGAGGTGAAGCCCTGGATCGAGCGGATCGACGGTCACACCGTCTGGTTCCGCGACGGGACGAGCACCAATGTGGACGCCATCCTGTTCGGCACAGGCTATCGCCTGTCGATGCCCTGGCTTTCGGAGGACATCGCCCGGGCGATCCGCCTCGATGGTCATGGCGCTGATCTTCACGATCACACCTTCCACCCGGACCTGCCGGGGCTCGCCTTCCTCGGCCTGTTCGATCTGGTCGGGCCGGCCTTGCCCGTTCTTGAACTGCAGGCGCGCTGGGTGGCCCAGTGCTTCGGCGGTAAACAGCCGCTTCCGGCGCGGGCGGCGATGCTTGCGGGGTCGAACGCAGTCACGCCACGCGCTCGGGGCCTCTCAGCCTGCCGATGCATGTGGCGGCACTCGTCTTCGCCCGCAATGCCGGTGTAGAGCCGGACCTGACGATCTGGCCGGAGCTCGAACGGGCTCTGCTGTTCGGACCGCTCTCGCCGATCTCCTTCCGCCTGCAGGGGCCGGACGCGCTGGCGCATGCGCCGGCAAAGACGGAGTTGGCGGCCGCAGCGTTCGGGGCGATCATGACCGAAAATTTCACGGATGAAGAAGAGGGTATCCGCCAACTCCTCAAGCTTCGCCCGGTTCAGACGGCGGCTTGAACGCTTCAACCATCGATTCATGTGATTCAACAAGGAAGACTATGCTTATGAAATGCCTGCGTTTCTCGACATCAGCTTTTATTTGCCGGCGGTCAGCGACCGGGCGACAATCGTGATCGAGATGGAACTTGCGCCGCCGAAGAAGGCGGCCAGCTGAGGGCAGGAGCGGCGCCGGCAAACGGCGCCGTTTTCATCAGTAACCGCAGCTTCTCAGCTGGGCCTCGTATTTCGCGGCCATGCCGGCGGATTTCTGGGCGGTCTGCTTGACGCCGTTGCCGAACTCGCCCCGGGCATATCCCGCCTGGCCGGTGTAATAGGCGAGGTAGAGATTATAGCTATCGGTGAGCGGAATGCCGTTCTTGAGATGGCTGCGGTTGTGATACCAGCCGACGAAATGAACGGCGTCGCCGAAATCGGTGCGGCTGGCGTTCCAGCGGCCGGTGTCCTTCCTGTAGGTCATCCAGGTGCCGTCGAGCGCCTGGGCATAACCGTAGGCCGTCGATGGGCGCGTCCAGGGGATGAAGCCGAGCAGTTTGGTGCGCGGCGGCCGGGCATAGGGCCGGAAGCCGGATTCCACATAGATCGTCGCCATCAGGATCGGCACCGGCACGCCGAATTCCCGCTCGGCGGCCTTGGCGTCACGCGCCCAGTTGTTGAACAGCCCGTCGCGCTGCTCGAATATCGCGCAGGCATTGGTGACCCGGCTTGGCGCAGAAGCGCAGGCAGACAGGGACAAGGTCAGGAGGGCGATGAAAAACGCAATACGCATCGCTTAATCTCTCGGTTTCCAGAGATTAATAACCGGTAAAATTTAAGGAAAAGTTTAGTGGCCGGGGTGAGATGTCGGTGACGCAGAATAGGCGCGCCCGGCAAACAGGTTTCGTATGATGACACAGAGCGCGGTTGTCGCCGCAATGCCTTCGAGACCGAGCCCGATTGCCGGCGCGACCAGCGCCAGAACGGCAAATAGCGCGAGCGTGTAGCGCGCCGGGCCGATGCAGACGTAACGGTCGCGCACGAACCACAGGCTCGCCAGATAGATCGCCACCGGGATCGCCACCGCATAATCGCCAACGAGGATGGAGACTTCGGAATGGTGGGTGATGATATCGACGAGCACCGCGAAGCCGGCACCGACCCCTGCGCCCGCGGCGAAGATGAAGAAGTGGCCGTAGCCCCAGAGGAGCGAACGTCTCAGGTGATGGCTGTTCAGCTGTTCCTCGCGGGCAAAATAGACCCACCAGAGCGAAAAGACGATGACCAGCGCGGAAAGCGCCGTATGCACGAGCATGATATTGACCTCGCCGGCGAACTGGCGAAGCGCCATCGAACCGGCGAGCAGCGTCTCGCCGAGCACGATGATGTTGAGCAGGCCATAACGCTCGACGATGTGATGACGGTGCCATGGCGTATTGGTGCTCATCCGTTCCGCGACGGCCGGCACCACCAATTCAAGAGCCACGCCGAGCGCCCAGATGAGATAAGAGACGCCAAAGGTGAGGGGCTGCACGAACAGGAAGCTCAGCCAGAGAAGCTGGACGAGGAAGATACCGAGCGCATAACCGAGCGCCGTCGGACGGCTGACCGGATCGTGATAGGCGGCGCGCAGCCACAGGACGATCATGGCGATACGCATGACGGCGTAACCGTAGATCACCAGGGTGAAAT
Source organism: Neorhizobium sp. EC2-8 (assembly GCA_045291535.1). Classification (GTDB taxonomy): domain Bacteria; phylum Pseudomonadota; class Alphaproteobacteria; order Rhizobiales; family Rhizobiaceae; genus Neorhizobium. The sequence goes on from CP147996.1 coordinate 4,543,846, forward strand.
CCGGTGCCTCCGTAAAGAGCGCCGGAATGCCGGCCGCAATCGTCAGCGAGCCGCCCATCAGCACCATGGTCAGCAGCCGGTAGACGACATCGTCATTGTCATAGGCGGAGGAAAACCAGGTGAAGTTCATCCAGGCCCACCAGATGGCGAAGAAGGCCATGACGAAGGTCATGATCCCCTGCGCCGCATGGTTTTCGGCAATCGCGTGATGCAGCCCGGCGGCCGCAGACGCGATCGCGATCACCGACACGAGGTCGAACAGCAGTTCGAGCGGGGTTGCCACCCGGTGATGCTCGTCCGGATCGCGGGGATGCAGCGGGCGCAGGATGCTGGCGAGCGGTGAAACCTGGTTCGTCATCGTCTGCGTGGTCCCTGATTTGAAGATTCGTGATGACGGGAAATAGCCCAAAAAGCGCATACAAGTAAAGAGCGTGGGCGGTAGCGATGAATGGGGATTTTCAGAAGATGCGTGAGGTTCTTGAGACGGAAAGGCTGACCTTAAGGGAGATCACCAAGGCGGATCTGCGGATCCTGTATCGCATCTTCGGAGACGCTGAGAGCATGAGCTTTTATCCGCGCGTCAAGAGCTTCGAAGAGACCGAAGCCTGGTTCGAAAAGCTTGCCTTCCGGAGTTATGAGGAAAACGGTTTCGGTCTCTGGGGTGTCGTCGAGAAGGCGACCGGCGAGCCTGGTTGGCGATTGCGGCATTACCCTTCAGCCGACGCCGAAGGGTCTGGAACCGGAAATCGGTTATCATCTCCGGCGCGAATGGCTCGGCCGCGGTTATGCCGCCGAGGCCGCCGCCGCCTGCCGTGATCTGGGCCTCGGCGGCCTTGGCTTCAACCGGATCGTCTCCATCGTCAGCCCTGAAAACGCTCCGTCACTCCGGGTGGCGGCGAAAATCCATAGACGATGGGAAACCTATCGGACGGTGACGGCGGCAGGGGCGGAGGTGGATCGGTTTCTGTTCATATCGGAGGATGAGATCGGTGAGCCAACCGGTTCCATACCGAACGCGGAGATCCGTGCCGCTATGGCGGAGGCGGATGCTCTGCTGGTGATGCGCCGCCGCGAGACAAAGAGCTAGAACCGCTCCATCTCCCGCTTCACCCTGTCCAGGAACGCTGCACGCGTCTGCGGCGTGCAGTTGTTCATGTCGTAGTGGGCCAGAAACCTCACCGGCCGGGCCGGGTTGGTCTGTACCCGCAGCACCCGTTTAGACAATTTTCGCGGCGGGTCGCCGGCGAGGAAGGCGCGCCAGCGGGTGGCGCCGTAGGTTGTCACCACCGCCACCTTGTCGATATGCAGTTTTCGCGTGAGCTTGCCGTCCTTCAGCTCGAAGGTGATGCCTGGCAGCCAGACGCGGTCGAAATAGCCCTTCAGCATGGCCGGCCAGCCGAAATTCCAGACCGGCGTGACGATCACCAGCCCTTCCGCCGCCTGCAGCCGATCGACATAGGGTTTCACCAGCGACAGGTTGTTCGGATAGTCGTGATAGGTCATCCGGTCCTGGCGCGACATGACCGGATCGAAACCTTCGGCATAAAGGTTGCAATCATCTACCTCGTGCCCGGCCTTGGTCAGGCTTTCACGCGCTTGGGCGTACAGAGCCGCGCCATAACTTTCCTCGACCGGATGCGAATGGATGAGCAGGACCCGCATCAGCCACCTGCTGCGGCAAGGCCCGGGAAGAGGTAGTTCTTGCCGGCCGAGAAATCGAAGTCGGGATTGTCCCAGGCGATCATCTTGCCGGGGTTGAGGAGCCCCTTCGGATCGGTTTCCTTCTTGAAGGCGAGCTGGACGACGTCCGTCTGCTTCATGCCGCCTTCCTCCAGCGTGTAGCGGTGCGGGTTGAAGATCGGGCAGCCGTTATCGCGGTGGATCTGCATGATCTCCTCCAGCCGCTCCTTGGTCGTGTAACGGACAAGAGGAAGTCCGGAGCACTGCATGCGACCGTCGAACTTGATGAATTCGAGATGGCCCGGCACTTCGTCGCCGAACAGCTTGGTCATCTTCTCGACCTTGGCGACATGATCCGGCCCCGGATACTGGACCTGCAGATAAGTGAAGCCGGGATCGACCTTCAGGGCGCGCAGCGTCGTGTGGTTCCAGGCAAGCTCGTAGGCATGCGGGATGCCCTTCATGCTCTCCACCTTGTCGGAGCGGAACAGGATCTCGCCCTTCTGGCGCTCGGCAAAGGCGGTGAAGGCATCCATCGAATGCGGCGCGATCATCAGCACGACGATCGACTGGTTGCGGTCGCGCAGGAACGGCTTGTGGCGCGGGAAATAATCATAGGGGATCGGTGCCGCGATCGGGGCGATTTCCTTGATCAGCAGGCCGTTCTTGTGAGCCAGCGCATCGCCGAAGCGCACCGCATCCATGAAGTCGTCATAGCCGACCAGCACGTCCACCCAGTCATAAGCCGGGGCAAGGGGCATCTCGACTTCGACGATGATGCCGTTGGTGCCATAGGCATGGGTCACCTTCTGCAGATCCCAGGCAGTCAGGTCCAGCACGCGCGGCTCGGCCTCCATGGTGACGACGCGCAGGCGCAGGATGTTACCGAGGTCGCGCAACCCGCCCCAATGGATCGAGCCGACGCCGCCGGAGCCGCCGGCGACGAAGCCGCCGATCGTCGCCATCTGGGCGGTCGAGGGTGGAAGCGCAGTTCCTGGCCGGAATGGGCCTTGGTCTGGCGGTCGAGTTCGGCGATCACGATGCCGGGCTCGGCGACGACGCGGCCCGGATGGATTTCCTTGACCTTGTTCATGTCGATGAGGTTGAGCACGATGCCGCCGGACAGCGGCATGGCCTGGCCGTAATTGCCGGTGCCGGCACCGCGAGGGGTGACAGGCACGCCATGCGCATAGGCGACCTTCAGCACCCGGATCACCTCTTCCTCGCTTTTCGGCGAGACGACGAGATCGGCGGTGACGCTCTCGAGCTCTTCCTTCAGAATCGGCGAATACCAGTAGAAATCACGGCTCTTCTGGCGCACCAGCGCCGGATTGTCCTCGATCGCGAGGCCTTCGAGTTCTTTCTTGATCTGTGCGTAGTCCGGCATGTTCACTTGTCCAAAATCGGGTCCAGGTCACGGTAGTCCGGCAGGCGACGGTCGATGCCCATGCCATTCCGCATCACGATGCGGTCAGCCTGCGGACGGGAAAGGAATTCGCTCCAGCGCCTGGCGCTGAACAGCACGAGGTCGGCGGGGCCGCCTTCGGCGATCACGCCGATATCCGGCCGGCCGAGGATCTCGGCGGGCGTCGAGGTGACGACGCGGGCCGAGGTGTCGAGCGGGTGGTCGAGATGCAGGATGCGCACGGCCTCGCGGAACACCTCGACAGGGTCCATGTCGCCATAGGCGTAGAACGGATCGCGGGTATTGTCGGAGGAAACGGCGGTCTTGACGCCGGCGGCCGTCAGTTCGTGGAACAGCGTGACGCCGCGCCAGCGGGGCGTGCGGCCGGCGTGGCGGTCCTGCAGATACATGTTGCACATCGGCAGCGACACGACCGAGATGCCGGCGCTCGCGACCTTGTCGATGACGCGCTTTGCGGTCTCATCGTCCTGTCTTGCGAGCGAGCAGCAATGCCCGACGGTGACCGAGCCTTCGAAACGGTTGCGGAGTTTAGCCTCGGCAATGGCTTCCAGGGTCAGGACCTGTTTGTCTTCCGTCTCGTCCACATGCAGGTCGATATCGAGGCCGTTTTTAGCGGCCGCCTTGAAGAGCGTATCGAGGATCCGCTCGAAATCCGGCAGGATGCGGGTCGCACCGCCGAGCAGGCCGCCGTAACGCTTTGTGGTCGCGACGATGCCGCCGAAGATGCCTTCGTCGAGCACACATTCGAGCGGCAGCAGGGCGACTGCCTGGAGGGCGATCCTGTCTTTCCATTCCGCGCGGATCTCGTCGAAAAGCGGGAAGGAGATATCCGGTTGCGGCGGGATCGAATCCAGATGGGTGCGGATGAGTTTTGTGCCGTGAGCGTAGGCGCTTTTCAGTGAAAATTCAAAGCGGGCGCGGATGTCTTCCGCCGACCAGTTGGCGATCCGGTCTTCGCGCACATTCATCAATGCGCCTTCGAACGTGCCGTCCGGGTTCGGGCGGCGGTCCCAGAAATGGCCCTTGTCGAGATGGGTATGCATGTCGGCGAAGCAGGGCCAGACCATGCCGCCGCGCATGTCCGCCTTGACCAGATCGGCGGGCGCCGAGCCCTTCGGCAGGATCGCCTCGATCTTCCCGTCCGCGATGACGAGATCGGCAGGCACAAGGCCGTCCTTTGCGGCGGCCAGCTGGCCCTTGACGAGAACGGCCGGCAGCGTCGCGTTGGTCAGCGCAAAACGGCGGGCGTCGGGAAGTGTCATGAAGGCAGTCATCAGTTTTCTCTCTTCAGGCTGCTTTCATGCCAGCGATGCAGGAAGAACCAGGAAATGAACGAGGTGATCGCAAAGATGACCACGCCGAGCAGCGACAACAGGACCAGCGCCGCAAACAGGCGCGGGATGTTGAGGCGATACTGGGATTCCAGCAGCCGGAAGGCAAGGCCGGAGCCGGCGCCCGCGGAACCCGCCGCGAATTCCGCGACGACAGCCGCGATCAGGGCGAGCCCGCCGCCGATCCTCAGGCCCGTCATGAAATAGGGCAGCGAGGAGGGAGCTTCAGGTAAAGCAGCGTCTGCCAGCGCGAGGCGCCGTAGAGGTCGTAGAGGTTGAGCAGGTTATGATCGACGCTCTTCAGGCCCTGGACCATGTTCGAGAGGATCGGGAAAAACGCGACGAGGAAGGCGCAGATCAGGAGCGCGACCTGCGTTGTCGGGGCGTAGATCAGGATCAGCGGCGCGATCGCCACGATCGGGGTGACCTGCAGGATGACGGTGATCGGGTAGAAGGCCGTCTCGATCCATTTCGACTGGACGAGGAAGATGGCGATGCCGACGCCGCCGATCAGCGCCAGAGCCAGCGCCTGCATGGTGATCTGCGTCGTTACCCAGAGGGCGGGTGAGAGCGTGCCCCAGTCGTTATAAAGCGATTTGGCGACGGCGAGCGGCCCGGGCAGAATGTATTGCGGGATGCTGTTGACGGTAATGATGAACTGCCAGAGAAGGACGAGGCAGATCACCACGCAGATCGGGATCAGGGTGCGCAGCAGGGTTTCGCGGTTGCGGCTGAAAACGCCGGGTTTTGGCAGCACGAGAGCAGGCTGATTATCGGCCATCAATGTTCCTCCCCGCCGATCGCTTCGAGAAGCATGTTCGAGACCTTTTCGCAGGCCTGGCGGTAATCTTCGGACGTGCGGTAGTGAGCGTCGCGGCTCATGCTCGTTTTCAGCGGAAAATCCGCATGTACCCGGCCGGGACGCGCCTTCATCACCACGATGCGGTTGGAAAGGTAGGCCGATTCGAAGACGGAATGGGTAACGAAGATCACCGTGATGCCCGTTTCGCGCCACAGCCGCAGCACGTCGTCATTGAGTTTCTGGCGGGTGATCTCGTCGAGCGCCGCAAACGGTTCGTCCATCAAGAGCAGCTTCGGCTTGGTGACCAGCGCGCGGGCGATCGAGACGCGCATCTTCATGCCGCCGGACAGTTCGCGCGGATAGGCATCGGCGAAATCCTGAAGGCCGACCGTCGCCAGCGTCTTCATAATCTCGTCGCGGGCGGCGGATTTGGAGACGCCGCGCAGTTTCAGCGGCAGGTAGACATTGCCGAACACCGTCTGCCACGGCATCAGCGTCGGCTCCTGGAAGACGAAGGAAATGTCGCCTTCCGGCAGGCCCTTGGAATTGATGCGGGAACTCGGCCAGTCGATCGTGCCGCTGGAGACGTCACCGAGGCCGGCAATGATGCGCAGCGCCGTCGACTTACCGCAGCCGGAAGGGCCGAGCAGGCTCACAAACTCACCGCCCTCGACGGTCAGCGACATGTCGGAAAGCGCCAGCGTGCCGCTCGAGAACATTTTCGACACGGAGCGCATGGCGACCAGCGGTCGTCTGCGGATGTCTCCGGGGGCTGGTATCAGCGGGGCTTGGGATGTGGTCATGCTTCACTCGGTCAGAAGGGCGGCATTTGCCGCTTCAGCTACCCTTTGAGGGGCGGGCTCTGGCATCGGGGGCGGCGCCGCGTGGAGTTCCTCCCCTTGTGGGGAAGGGCTGGGGAGGGGCTTCGGTTCACTTCAAAACCCCTCCCGCCTGCCGGCCACCCTCCCCACAGGGGAGGGTTGAGAATGCCGCGCCATCCCACGCTATTTCTTCAGCGCCATGCCGACGCCCTTGCAGACGAACTTGGTCGAATAGGCCTTCTTGTAATCGAGGTCGGCCGGTTCGACGCCGATCGAGACCATCGAGTCGAAGAACTTCTTGTAGCGTTCGTCGGTGATGCAGCCGATGCCCTTGGTCTCGGCGTCGCCCGATACAACGATGCCATATTCCTTCATCTTGGCGATGGAATAGGCGATCTGGCCATCCGTCATTTCCGGATTGTCCTTCTTGATCAGATCGTTGGCGGCTTTGTTGTCACCATAGAGGTAGGTGTACCAGCCCTCGAGCGAAGCATCGACGAAGCGCTGCACAACGTCCGACTTCTTGTCGATCATCGGTTGCGTGGTGGTGATCATCGTCGAATAGGGGCCGTAGCCGGCGTCGGCGATCAGGAACACTTTCGGCGTCCAGCCGGCCTGCTTGCCAATTTCATAGGGTTCGGAAGTCAGGTAGCCCTGCTGTGCGGAGGCCTTGTCGGCGATGAAGGGGCCGGGTTGAACGTGTAGGGCTTGAACTGCTCGTCCTTGAAGCCTTTGAAGTTCTTCTTCATCCACTCGAAATAGGTGGTGTAGCCTTCCTTGCCCATGAAGATGGTCTTCATCTTGGCAAGATCCGCGAAGGTCTCGACGCCGGCATCCGGATGGGCGAGCAGGACCTGCGGGTCCTTCTGGAAGATCGAGGCGACGCTCACCAGCGGGATGCCCTGCTTGACGGCATCCATGTCGCCGAGCGGGCCGCCCATGTAGAAATCCACCTTGCCGGCGATCAGAAGCGCGCGGTTTGCGGCGTTCGGACCGCCCTGCACGATCTTCACCTTCAGGCCATGCTTTTCGTAGGTGCCGTCGGCGACGGCCTGGTAGAAGCCGCCATGCTCGGCCTGGGCAAGCCAGTTGGTGCCGTATGAGACTTCATCGAGCGCTGCTGCAGGCTGGGCGGCGAGTACCATCGCCGAAAGGCCGACGGCAGCCAGAAAACTTTTCATCATCAATGATTTGGACATGTCGCTTTGTTCCCCTGTTAAACCGTGCGGCATCGTGAGAGCAGCTTATGATCAGCATTTGTACGGTTGCGTTGCTCTTTGAAAAGCATCAAATTTCGTTCACATTGATGCCTTTACGGCAGCGGTCGAATTTTGACCTGCCAAATTGTGGTGCATGATCAAAAAAGATGCAATTGGGATTCGGATAAATGCTGCACTCGCGAAAACTTCAATATATCGACGAGATCGCCCGCTGCGGCTCGATCCGCAAGGCCGCCGCCCGGCTGAACGTTGCGTCGTCGGCGATCAACCGGCAGATTCTGGCCCTGGAGGAAGAGTTCGGGGCGCCGCTTTTCGAGCGGATGCCGCGCGGGTTGAAGCTGACGGCAGCGGGCGAGCTCTGCATCGAGCATATCCGGGAGGTGCTAAAAACCTACGAGCGGATGGAAGCGCGGATCCGGGGTCTCAAGATGCCGCAGGCCGGCAAGGTGACGCTGGTTTCGACCGTCGGACTTGCCGCTGGGCCGCTTCCCGAGATCATAGCCCGCTTCGTCGCGCAGCATCCGCGCGTGCGGGTTCTCCTGCGCAACGATGGGCCGTCGAACACGATGCAGCCTGTGATCACGGGGAGGTGGATTTCGGGCTCGGCTTCAACATCCCCGCGACGCCCGGTATCCGCACGCTCGCCAACTTCGACATACCGATCGGGGTGGTGATGCCGCCAGGGCATCGGCTGGCGGCGGAAGAGGGGCCGGTTGACCTTGCGGATGTCGTGCAGGAGCCGCTGGTGCTTGCCCAATCGGGCACCAGCCTGCGCAACGTCATCAACCTGGCGCTCTCTCCGCTGTCGGTCGCGGTGGAGCCGCTGGTGGAAAGCAATGCCTCGGAAATGCTGAAGAAGCTGGTCAAGGCGGGCACGGGGCTGACACTGCTCAATCCGCTCGACGTGCTGCCGGAATGCCGGCGCGGCGAGCTGATTTTCCGGCCGATCGCCAACCTGCATGCCCGCCACCAGCCGATGAAGCTTTTCGCCCGCGCGCGGACGACGCTCGACACGGCGACCAGCCTGTTCGTGGAATTCCTGCTGTCGGAACTGGCAACGATGGTGGCGGAATTGCAGGCTAAGGGCCACCTGCCGCCCCAGCCGCATGGCCGGGACGCGCAGCGCGACGAGGGTTAGGCGGAGTAGAGCTCGTCGAGCGGGAAGGTCTCGAATTCGCGCAGCATCTCGATGAAACCCGCGACCTGATGGCGGCAGATGAGCGCGCCCTTTTCGGCGGTGCCCTTCGACGCGTCGCCGACGACGCCATTGGGGTTCAGGTCGTGCGCCACCCAGGACAGCACGTGCGGCGGGGCGGGCTGCATGTATTTCGACCGGCTTTCCGCCTTGGAGACGAAGTTCTGGGCCTTGTCCATCCGCACCAGGCTCGGGACGGAAATGCAGCATCAGCGATGTTTCCACTTCGCCGCCATGGATGCCGTATTTCTGCTCATGCTCGCTGATCAGGCCCGGCGGCTGGCCGAAGCGGCCCCATTGCGTGCCGATCACCGCCATCTTGTAACGGACGCGCAGTTCCCGGCCGACGATGCTCATGATATCGACATTGCCGCCATGCGAGTTGACGAAGACGAGCTTCTTCACCCCGGCTTCCGCCACCTTGGCGCCGATCGCGGTCCAGGCGGGGATGAGGATTTCCGGGCCGAAGGATAGCGAGCCCGGACCATAGACATGTTCATTCGCCTTGCCGATTTCCTGGGTCGGGAGCACGAGGAAATCGAGATCTTCGGGACGCTGCGTCTTCAACTCTGCCAGCATGCCGTTGGCGATCGCCACGTCGGTTGCGATTGGCAGGTGCGGACCGTGCTGTTCGGTCGAGGCGATCGGCAGGATGGCGATGGTCTTGTCGGGCGACAGGCCGGCAAAATCGAGTGTGTTGAGTTCATTCCAGTAAAATGGCTTGCCCATGCTGTCCTGCCTTTCTGCATCCGGTTTTTGAGGGTTAGGAGATCGGGCACGTCTCGAAAAGCATCAATTTCCGCCCGCGCTGCTGCTTTTTGAGTGCGCATCGGATGCGCTTGCGTGTCAATTCGGGAAAAAGCGGATTTCGCTAAAATTGCATCTATCGGTTTAAGCGCCCCGAAACGCCGTTCGGATAGGGTGAGGCCATCCAAGAAACGGCATCCAAGCCGTCCGAAAAACAGGGTGCAGAGCCATGATCAAGAAGCTCATCATTTCCGCCGTCGTCCTGACGGCGCTTATTGTCGGCAAGGAATCCCGAGCGGCCGGAGTCGCCGGTCTTGCGGGTGTCTTATCCGAACATGCGGCGGTCGAGCGCCAAGACGGCGCGACGAAAGACAGGCTTCTGACATTTGCCGAGCGCCGCGAATTGTTGCGAGTCAACTTGGCGGTCGATAGCGCCATGTCCGAACTCGACGGTTATTTCGACACGGTCGCCGGTGTGCCCTTCGCAGGCATCCGGGGTAATGCCTGCCTTGATTGCGCCGATCTGAAGCGGGACCACCTGATCTCTCTCGGCTGGTCGCCGGAGGTTCTGCGGATCGAATACACGATCGGCGGGGAGGGCCGTATCGAGCGCGTGCTGGCGGTTTCGACCGGCGGCAGCGACCTGATCCTCGGCGATGACCGCGCGATGATCGACATGTCCGGGGACAGGGCGCGGGGCTCGATCCGCGAACGTCGCGGGATCATTCCGACCTATCACCAGATCTGATCCGGAGCGGTTCTCCTCGCTCCCGTCCGTTGCAGCACGGCGGACCGGCCCGTCTCCCTAAAAGGGGAGGCGGGTTTTCGCGATTCCGTGGGTGCGATGCTTCACGTTCCGAAAATGATTCTACAGGCTTCCGGAACGCGTTGTATTTAATTGAATATTTAACGTTCTGCGCGACGTTGGGCGATCTTTCCCGTCCAAGTCCGGAAAGGCGTCGAACCAGCCAACCCAGCGACGGTTGTTTAAATTGAGGAGTGATGCAGGTGCGAATTTCAATCAAGCATACTTTGATACTAGCTTTTGTTGTTCTAAGCCTGGGCATATTGGGTCTCATGGGCAGAATGCTGTCTCAGGAGATCGATCGCTACCAAAATTCCACCCGGCTCTCGGAACTGGCACAGCTCGACGAAGCGCTGTTCAATGCGCTGATCGGACTGCGCGGCGAGCGCGGCGGCATATCTTCGGCGATCAAGCTGGAACCTGCCGAGGTCGCGTCCAGCCGCAAGAACATGGATACCGGCCGAGAGTCGATGGATAAATCCTTCTCAGGCGTGAAGACCCTGGCGGCAGGAATAGAGTCGGCGAGCCTGCGCAACGCGATCTCTCCCGTTCTCAACGCCTACTCGCAGTGGGCCGGCTATCGTGCGACTATCGACACGGCGCTCACGCAGGCGGTCAAAGACCGCGATCCGGCGCTTGGCAAAGCCGTTCTCGGGCTTGCCGATACGATGCTGGCCGATCTCGAAAAGGTCGCCAACCAGGTCGAGGCCACCATCAATGCGCGCGGCCCGGGGATGATCATGTTCACCCAGATCCGCTCTCTTGCCTGGACTGCGCGCACGCAGCTCGGCACCGCCAACTCCACGTTCGTCAATGCCCTGATCACCAAACAGCCGCTCGCCGCGGACAAACTGACGGAAATTGCCGTTCAGGATGCGCGCGTGGCAACCGCATGGGATGTCATCACCCAGCTTTCCAACGCGGAAACGACACCTGAGAAGATCAAGACGCTCCACCGGACGGCGCAGACGACCTATTTCGCCGGACCTTATGCCGATCAGCGCAACGGCGCCCTCAAGGCGTTTCAAGCCGGCAAGCCTTTCGATATGGCCGTTGACGACTGGCGCAAGCCGGCCGCGCCGGCTCAGTCTTCCATCGCCGACATGGCGTCTGCCGCACTCGACGAGATGACGCGGCTGACGGCAGAAGAGGTGGCTTCCGCAACGCAGTCCATCACCATCTACAGTGTCGCGACCGTCATCGCTTTTGCGCTTTCGCTTCTCGGCATCTATACCGTCATCGTGCGGATCGCCAATCCGATCAGCCGGTTGACGGGTGTAATGCGCACACTCGCCGGCGGCGAGCTTTCCGTCGAGATCCCGGGCGCTGCTCGCAGCGACGAGATCGGCGACATGGCGCGTGCGGTCGAAATCTTCCGCGAGGCAGCGCTGCAGAACCGCCAGCTCGAGGCAGATGCCGAGCATTCGCGAAAGGCGGCCGAGGCCGAACGCGTCGAGTTCCAGCGCAGGGCCGAATCCGAAGCCGAGGAGCGCCTCACGCAGGCAACTTCCGAACTCGCCTATGGCCTGCAGCGTCTTGCTGCCGGCGATCTGCAGTGCGAGATCGATCGTGAGTTCTCCGAGCAGTTCGAATCCCTGCGCCACGACTTCAACAGCTCGGTCCGCCAGTTGCGGACTGCGCTCGAAGGCGTGAACCGGACAGCTCAAAGCGTTCGCAGCGGCAGCGACGAAATCTCGACGGCTTCCGACCAGCTTTCGAAGCGGACTGAGCAGCAGGCCGCATCGCTGGAACAGACGGCGGCGGCCCTGGAAGAGGTCACGACCAATGTGAAGCAGACCTCCGAGAGGGCGAGCGAAGCACGCGAAATCGTCCGCGATGCGAGCTCCCGCGCGCAAAGCTCCAGCACGGTCGTTTCCAACGCGGTCAATGCGATGCAGAAGATCGAGATGGCATCGAACCAGATCAGTCAGATCATCGGCGTCATCGACGAGATCGCATTCCAGACCAACCTGCTTGCCCTCAACGCCGGCGTGGAAGCCGCCCGCGCAGGCGAGGCCGGCAAGGGATTTGCGGTCGTTGCCCAGGAAGTCCGCGAACTGGCGCAGCGTTCGGCCAAGGCCGCCAAGGAGATCAAGACGCTGATCGGCAATTCCGAAACAGCCGTCAACCAGGGGTGGTTCTGGTCAATGACACCGGCGACGGGCTGAGGGAGATCGCCAAGCTCGTCGCGGCCGTCAACCAGCATATGGAGGCTATTGCCATTGCCGCGAGCGAGCAGGCATCCGGTCTTTCGGAGATCAATACCTCGGTCAACCACATGGACCAGATGACCCAGCAGAATGCGGCCATGGTCGAGGAAATGAATGCGGCCGGCGCTTCTCTTGCCGAAGAAAGCAGCCGCCTTTCCGAATTGCTGGCGCGCTTCGAAGTGAGCCGGACGAACACGCGCGATCAGCGGTCGTTCGCCCCCGCAAGGTTGGCGATGGCCAGCTGAGGCCTCTCCTCAGACCGGCCGTCCCGCCATGTGTCAGGCGGAGATTCGTCGGTCCGGATTTCAGAAACGCTGGCCCTTTTGCGAGGGCCGGCGTTTTCCGTTTTCAGGAAGACTTAAGCGGCTGTGTGGGGTTTTCCCCATTCGGCGATGGCGATGCCGCCGAGCGCCAGCGCCAGTGCGGCGACGTGGAAGAACTGCAGGCGTTCGCCGATGATGGCGACCGACAGCAGCGTACCGAACACCGGCACGAGATTGATGAACAGCCCGGCCCGGTTGGCGCCGATCTCCTCGACGCCCCGGATGTAGAGCACCTGCGCGATCAGCGAGGCGAATATGCCGGTATAGATCACCACGATCCAACCCTCCGTATCCGGCCAGATCAGCCGGTCGCCGGAATATTCCCAGAAGACCAGCGGCAGGGAGAAGACCATTGCGAAAAAGGCGGGGATCGCCATCAGCGTGCGCCAATTGACCTTCGGGCGCCATCTGAGCGCCACCGTGTAGATCGCGTAGGCAACGATGGCGATCATCATGATCGCGTCGCCGAAATTGACGGTCAGCGTCACCAGAGCACTCAAGTCGCCGTGGACGGCGGTGAGGATGCCGCCGAGAAGCGTCAGGGTGAAGCCCAGGATCTGGGCCCAGGACACCTTCATCCGGAACAGGACGAAGTTGATGACGAAGATCAGCATCGGGATGACGGCCTGCTCGACCGTTACGTTGATCGCCGTCGTGTAGTTGACGGCGGTATAAAGCGCGGCATTGAACACGACATAACCGACGACGCCGAGGAAAAGAAGAATCGGCAGGTTTTTCCTGGCGACCGGCCAGTCCTTGACGAGTTGCGGCACCGAAATCGCGAAGATGATGGCGACGGCGAAGAACCAGCGCCAGAAGGTCAGCATCATCGGGCTGACATGCCCCACGGCGAGCTTGCCCGCTACCGCATTGCCGCCCCAGGCCAGGGTGGCGATGATGAGCGAGAGATAGGCCTTTTTATGCAAGATGGTCTCCGGCGTCGGAATATGACGGCGATTTCAGGGATAACGGGCGGGAAATAGCGTGTGGTCCACGCTTTTGTCACGTAAAAACCACGGCCGAGTGACAAACAGGTCGCTTTCCCTCGGCCGAGGCTTTATAGATGCGGCCGTTTGCAAGGCCCTTGAACGAGTTATCTCCGCCAAAGGCAGTGCATGTAAATTCAAATTGGCGGATCGACCGTATATCAATATTGATCTACGGAAGGTGCGCGTGTGGTCGCGTGGGGCTTTGCCCGCAATACAGGAAACACAGATGACGAACGTAGTCGTAGTTGGTTCGCAATGGGGTGACGAAGGCAAGGGCAAGATCGTCGATTGGCTTTCCGAACGTGCCGATGTCGTGGTGCGTTTCCAGGGCGGCCACAATGCGGGCCATACGCTCGTCATCGACGGCGTCAGCTACAAGCTTTCGCTTTTGCCCTCGGGCATCGTCCGTCCCGGCAAGATCGCCGTGATCGGCAATGGCGTCGTGCTCGACCCGCACGCGCTCTTGGCGGAAATCGAGAAGCTGGGCGCACAGGGCGTCAAGGTCACGCCTGAAAACCTGCGCGTCGCCGACAATGCTACATTGATTCTCTCGCTGCACCGCGAACTCGACGGCATGCGCGAGGATGCCGCCTCCAACAGCGGCACCAAGATCGGCACCACCCGCCGCGGTATCGGTCCGGCTTACGAAGACAAGGTCGGCCGCCGCGCTATCCGCGTCATGGACCTCGCGGACATGGAAACGCTGCCGGGCAAGGTCGATCGGATACTCACCCACCACAACGCGCTTCGCCGCGGTCTCGGTGAGAAGGAAGTCTCGCACGAGGCGATCATGCAGGAGCTCACCTCGATCGCCGACCGCGTGCTGCCCTTCCGCGAGACGGTCTGGGAACTGCTCGACAAGCAGCGCCGCAAGGGCGCACGCATCCTGTTCGAAGGCGCTCAGGGCTCGCTGCTCGATATCGACCACGGAACCTATCCGTTCGTCACGTCGTCGAACACGGTTGCCGGCCAGGCGTCTGCCGGTTCCGGCATGGGGCCGGGCTCGCTCGGCTATATCCTCGGTATCACCAAGGCCTATACGACCCGCGTCGGCGAAGGCCCGTTCCCGACCGAGTTGAAGGACGAGATCGGCCAGTTTCTCGGCGAGAAGGGCCATGAATTCGGCACGGTCACAGGCCGCAAGCGCCGTTGCGGCTGGTTCGACGCAGCGCTCGTGCGCCAGTCGGTCGCCACCAACGGCATTACCGGCATCGCGCTCACCAAGCTCGACGTGCTCGACGGCCTCGACGAACTGAAGATCTGCGTCGGCTATATGCTGGATGGCCAGCAGATCGACCACCTTCCCGCAAGTCAGGGCGCCCAGGCTCGCGTCGAGCCGATCTATGTCACCCTCGAAGGCTGGAAGGAATCGACGGTCGGGGCACGCTCCTGGGCGGACCTGCCGGCTCAGGCGATCAAGTATGTTCGCCAGGTGGAGGAATTGATTGGCGCGCCGGTTGCCCTACTTTCCACCAGCCCGGAGCGGGACGACACCATACTTGTGACCGACCCATTTGAAGATTAAAGTCAAGAATTGATTACCATTCGGCCGGCCTTCGGGCCGGCTTACATGAGAAAGTGCTGATGGCTGATTTTGTAGCGGTGATCCGCCGTGCTGTTGACGGTCTGGCGAACAACACGCCGGAGATGCGCGCGAAGGTGTATGACAAAGCTCGTGGCGCCGTACAGCGGCAACTCGAGAACATGAAGCCACGTCCGCCAGAAGACATGCTGCGGCGGCAGCTCGAGAAGCTCGAAGTCGCGATCCTCGACGTCGAGAGTGAACATGCCGAAGCGCTGCAACCGATAACCGACGACGCAGCTGCCGTTGACACCCCACCGGTCGAGGACGCTCCTGTCGGGGAGGCGCCCGCCGAGCACACCGGCGAAGAAATAGCCGCCGAGCAGCCGGCGGAGCAGGTCTCCGAATATCAGGATGAGCAGCCCGCAGCCGTGCCGGTCGAAGCCGAATCGGCCCCGATCGTTCGCGGAGAACGTCCCGTCTTTTACGAGGACGGCTATGAGGAGCCGGCAGCGGCCGTCGTTCATGCCGTACCTGTTGAGCCAGAGCCAGTCGAGCCTGGGCCAGTCGAGCCGGAGCCAGTCGAGCCTGGGCATGTCGAGCCTCAGGTCTCCGAGCCGGCCGCCTTCCGTGAAGAGGAAGAGGTCGCGGCAGTCCCCGGTCACGAGGAGCCCGCAGCCCAGCAATATGGCGACTGGCGGGACGATGTGCCGTCGGAAGAGCCAACACCTTACGATCATGCGCCCGAGCCTTCGCATGCTTTCGACGAGAGCACGATCGAGTTTCCGACGGCCGCACCTCTGTCGGCGTCGGAACCGGTTGTGCCGGAATCGGTCAATGCCGAACCCGTGGCTGCCGAGCATGCTGTAGCGGAACCGGTGGAGAGCGAACCGGCCGAAGACGATTTCCCGTATCCGACCCGCGGCGAGCAGACCGTCCAGCAGGCGGCTCCCGAAGTCGTCGAGGAGTGGCGCGACGAACCGCATCCTTTCGAAGGCCAATATCCCGTCGAAGGCCGGCATCCGGTCGAGGAACGGTTCGAGGTCGAACGGCCGGTCGAGGCCTATCAGCCGCCGGAGCCCCCTTTGCAAACGAGCCGGCCAGGCCGGCAGAAGAGGATTGGGGTTGGGAAGTGCCGGCGCCGGCCGAGCCTGCTGTTCCGAGCCAGGCTGCGGTCGCAGCCACGGCATGGAACGACGTACCCGAACTCGTCGCTGCCGGTCCCGTCGTGCCGATCGATCATGGGCACGGCGGCACGGGCACTCCGGTCGAGGGGCATTTCGATCCAGAGACGCATGTGGCAGTCGATTCCGTCCGCATGCCTTCGGTCGCCGATCTTCCGGAGCTCGGCGCGCAACCTGGCCCAGCGGTCGCGGCAGGGGCGGCAGCGGCTGCCGCAATCGATCCCTTCGCCGAATATCTGGATCAGCAGCAGCCCAAGAAGGCTGATGCCGCACCCGCCAAACCTGCCGAGAACGATCCGTGGGGCGATCTCGAGGAACTGATCGGGTTCAACAAGGATACGTCATCCTCTTCGGGCGGCGGCGCGCGCAGCGCTTCACACTGATGCTGATGCGGACGATCTGATGCATGCGCCGGCCAGGCCTTATCGGGTAACCCCGGTGCGCAAGCGCAATTATGCCGGGATCGTGCTGGCGATCGTCGGCCTCGTGCTCGTCGGCGGCGGCGGTTATGCGATCTGGATGAACCGCGATTCGCTGAACGACATGGTCGATGGCCTGATCCAGTCGAGCCTGCCTGCAAACAACACGGCGCAGCAGGCACCTGCACCTGCACCGGCCACACCGCAGCCCAATCGCACCCCTTCGACACCTTCTACCCCGGCGACGCCGCCCCAGAACGGTGCTGCGCCGACGCCTGCCACGCCCCGTACGGCGGACGGATCGGCAGCCGGAACCAAATTTACGCAGCGGCTGATGGCCGACGGCAGCGAGGTCGATACCGGACCGGGTGTCACGGCCGGCCTGGCGCAGAATGCCGAAGGCCAGTCGGTGTCGCAGCTCAACGCGCCGCCCGCCAATCCTTCGGCGCAACCGGCGCCCACGCCAAGTGCACCGGCCGCGGCCCCGCGGCCGCCGAACGGCAGCGCCAATGCGGCGCCGGTGCCGGCTCAGACGCCACCACCGGCCGTGCCCGTGCCCGCGCCGAATGCCGCCACGCCGCCCGCCAGCACGCCTTCGGCGAGCCCAGCGGATGCTCCGGCTGTCGCAGGCCAGAAGATCTTCCTCTACGAGGAGCGGATCGGTCAGACCGCACCGACCGCCATCGACGGCTCGGTCTCGTGGTCGCTGCAGCGCGAGGCCGGCGCCAACGGCCGGCAGGAACCCGTCGTCCAGGGCCGTATCAACGTGCCGGGCAGGGGATTGACGGCGCTGATGACCTTCAAGCGCAATACCGACCCGTCACTGCCGGCAAGCCACCTGGTCGAGATCGTCTTCGCCGTGCCGCCGGATTTCGAAGGCGGTGCAATCGAAAGCGTGCAGCGCATCGCCATGAAGTCGAGCGAACAGGATCGCGGCAACGCGCTGATCGCAGTGCCTGCCAAGATCACCGACGACTTCCACATGATCGCGCTCAACGATTTCCCGGATGCGCGCTCGACCAATCTCGAGCTCCTGCGCAGCCGCAACTGGATCGATATCCCGATCGCCTATCGCAACGGCCGCCGCGCCCTTCTGACCCTCCAGAAGGGGCCGGAAGGCGAACGCGCCTTCAACGACGCGATTCGCGAATGGGGCACGCTCGGGGCGACCGCCAGCGGGCAGTAAACCGAGGCGGGTACTTTGGAGGTGCCGGCGGAAGGGTATCCGGATGATGGCAGTTCATCCGGGTCGCATTTTGAAACGCGAACTGACCGCGCGCAGTCTGTCGGCTAACCAGTTCGCTCTTTCACTCCGCCTGCCGTCAGGGCGGATCACCGACATTCTCAACGGAAAGCGCGGCATCTCTCCCGACACGGCCCTGAGACTGGCGCGGTATTTTGGAAGCAGCGCTCGTTTCTGGCTCGATCTGCAGACCGCCTATGAGCTTGCCCTTGCCGAACGGGAAAATGGCGCCCGGATCGGGGAAGAGGTCAAGCCGGCTGAAGCCGCCTGACGTTCCCCACTGTCGTCACCGGCTTTTAAAGAAGCGTGTGACCTGCGGCCCGCAGCAGCTCGCGGGCCTTCGGTTTATCGGCCGTCTTGATCAGCAGGTGGTCGCCGTCGAAGGTGGAGACGACGAAAATGCCGATGCCGTTTTCCGACAGCGGTTGGATCACCGAGAGCACGATGCCGGTTTCTCCGAACGCGAACGGTCCCTGAAATTGGTGGCAGGTCCACCCGTCATCCTGTTTGACGTCGGAAGGCACACGCTCCTCGCGGCAGACGATCGAGAGTTCGTCCGCGGTGCGGCTGATGCTGACGAAACCGTCGCCATCCGCCCATGCGGGAATGGGGGCGGCGGCTTCAAGCCGGGCGATGGCATAGCTGCCGACAAGTTCCCTGAGTGTGATGCGCGGTTCCATCCCTCTTCCCCATCTGACTTCCCGGATGCCACATAAACAAAAGGGGCCGCCGAAGCAGCCCCTATTTTATCGTCGGCACCAAGCCGGATTTATGCGTCGACGACGCGCAGGGCGTTCGCCTGGGCGAGCGCTTCCTTCTGAACCGCTTCCTGCACCTTTTCGAAGGCGCGGACTTCGATCTGACGGACGCGTTCGCGGCTGATGTCGAACTCGGCGGACAGTTCTTCGAGGGTCACCGGATCGTCGGAAAGACGACGGGCTTCGAAGATGCGGCGTTCGCGTTCGTTCAGCACGCTCAGTGCCTTTGCCAGCATGCGGCGGCGCGTATCGAGCTCGTCTTGCTCGATCAGCACGGCTTCCTGGCTTTCGTGGTCGTCCACCAGCCAATCCTGCCACTGGCCGGATTCGCCTTCGGTGGCGCGGATCGGCGCGTTCAACGAAGCGTCGCCCGAAAGGCGGCGGTTCATGGAAACCACTTCCTCCTCGGAAACGTTCAGCTTGGTGGCGATTTCGGCCACCTGGTCGGGCTTCAGATCGCCTTCGTCGATCGCCTGGATCTTGCCCTTCAACCGGCGCAGGTTAAAGAACAGGCGCTTCTGGTTGGCGGTGGTGCCCATCTTCACGAGCGACCAGGACCGCAGGATATATTCCTGGATCGAGGCCTTGATCCACCACATGGCATAGGTGGCCAGGCGGAAGCCGCGTTCCGGGTCGAACTTCTTTACGGCCTGCATCAGGCCGACATTGCCTTCGGATACGACTTCGCCGATCGGCAGGCCGTAACCGCGATAACCCATGGCGATCTTGGCCACGAGACGCAGATGGCTGGTGACTAGCTTGTGGGCCGCATCCCGGTCGGCATGTTCGGCATACCGTTTCGCCAGCATGTATTCCTGCTGTGGTTCCAGCATGGGAAACTTGCGGATTTCATCGAGATAGCGGTTGAGGCCGGCTTCACCGGCTGTAATGGAAGGCAGAGTATTGCGGGCCATAAAGCACCCCTTTCCGATCTATGTATCGGCTCCCTTTTGATCTAGCTGTGCATGCTGAAGGCGAGCCAAGCGGCGCGGATCATTCTCGACCCCGCACCGACCCAAGTGACAGATAAGTACGGCAGAACAGTGATTCAAGTCATCACAGAAGCGTTATATCATTACAAGTTCGTAATATACGCCGCCGCGGATTTCAGCGATAGACGCGTTCCGAAAAGGCCCGCATACCCGACCGCACCATCAGTTCATAGACCATGCGACGGCTGATCGGATTGTGCAATCGTGCCACCTTGGAGCCGAGGAATTCCGTCTCCACATGGTCGAAGGCGAGAAGATCCGGGGCCTCGGCGATCGCGTTCAAATAGAATTCGCGGAACTCGTTGCGGCAGACATAGGTCTTATACTTGGTCATGCAGAAGGTCGAGAACATATCCTTGCGCTCCCGAAGGAAGTCCGCGACACCGACCGTCACCTCCGGCCAGGCCGGATTGAAGGTGTCGTCGAAGGCGATGATGCCGTGGTCGGCGAGCGTGTCCGTCGCAAGCCGGCTGTCAGCGGCGATGTGTTGCAGCGTGTGGCCGCCGTCCACGCTGAAGAAGCGGGTGCGGCCGATCTTGCTGGTAATCTGGTCGGCTTGCATCATGGTGCTGTCGCCCTTGATGATCAATTCCTCGTCCACGGCCAAGCCGAGCCGCCGGCCATTGGCGATGAACCGGCTGTATTGTGTCGGTGCACCGTCCGAGGCCTGGTCGATATCGAAGAGATCGATGGCCAGGATCCTGTCGTCGCTGCTGCTGAGCTTCTTCAGAAGGAAGTAGGAGCGTCCGTAAAACACACCGATCTCGGCAATGCCGCCGTCCAACCCGTTGCTCTTCTGCGCCTGCAGAAGAGACAGGAAAACCAGCGCGTCGGGGGTCTATATATCCCTCGATCGTCTGCAGGTCACGAAAGATGAACTTCCGGAGGCCGGTATCCATATCCTGCGCATCCTCAGTCTTGCAGTGGACTTTGGAATGCATCGCGCGCGATGCAAAGCTTGGCCCCAGGGTTGAGCTTGGCGGTGAGCCAATTTAAATTGCATCGCAGCAAAATAGGTAAATAAAGCGAAACTTTGACTTCGAGATAATTGCAATAATTCCGATTATGATTCGGAATTATTGCAATTTGTCTTTGCTCTGCTTGTGCCTGAAGGATTTCAGAGGCATTTGCGTTCCAGGCCATGTGCGTTGCTGCGGCGGTAGCGGCTGACATCGCCATAGGCCTGACTGCGAGAGACACCGATATCCTTCAGCTGATCGTCGCTGAGTTCGAGCAGCGCCAGCCGGTTCCGGTACCGGCGGAATTTTCCGGCCATGACGGCGAGCAGGTGGCGGAAGGCCGACGGTTCAGCAGCGGCTTCAACGTCCGTTGCGGGTGGCTGATGCTCGGCTGCGGGCGGCAGTTCCAAGACAAGGTGGTAGCGTTCCGATGCGCGGTCAAAGACCGCCCGGTTCTCGTTCTTCATGATCTTTCTCCTGATGGATGCAGGCCGATCTGCGGCCGGTGTTCAAGAGGCGGACGGCTGTCGCCCGCCTCGATGTCGGTTGTCTAAGTGCCGGCCGCCATTACTTGCTGGCGGCCTGGGCCGTGCGGGTCGCGGCTTCCGCTTCCCGTAGCGCTACGGCACATTCCTCGCAGCAGACCTCGACGGTCTTGCCGCCGATCTTCACCGCGATCCGGGTCGAATCGAGTTCACAGTCGCAGGCGGCGCAGGTATTCTCTTTCATGATGGCTTCTCCCGATGTGTGTGTTGCAGGAGTAGAAGAGCATTTTGTGGGGATGTTTCGCTGTCAGAATCTTTAGCGACTTCGCCCCACGCTATCTCAAGCCCGCAAATCTCTGGAACTCCGCCGGCGTGCGGCCATAGGTCTGGCGGAAGGCCGAGGAAAAGTGGCTGTGGCTCGAAAAGCCGAGTTCCAGCCCGAGATCGGTCAGGTCGTCATAGCTGCCGAGCAGGTC
This sequence comes from Neorhizobium sp. EC2-8, assembly GCA_045291535.1. Lineage (GTDB taxonomy): Bacteria > Pseudomonadota > Alphaproteobacteria > Rhizobiales > Rhizobiaceae > Neorhizobium. The sequence goes on from CP147996.1 coordinate 4,565,433, forward strand.
GAGCGCCCGCGCCAGCCGCAGGCGAAGCTGATAGCGGTAAAGCGGTGTGCCCTCCACCTGCTGGAAGACCTGAGTCAGATAGACCGGGAGACGCCGGCTTCCCTGGCGATGTCGGCGAGCGTCCAGCGGCGGGCGAGATCGGAGGAGAGGGCGAGCTTGGCGCGGTCCACCAGCTTCTGGCGTCCGGTGCTTGCCGTCGCTGCGCGGGCGGTGCGTACGCCGACGGAGCGGCGCACCAGCGTCATGGCCAGTGTCTCGGCCTCCAGCGTCTCGGCGGCGCCGCGCATCAGGCTGTGGCGCAGCAGCGCCACCAGCGCCTGGGCTCGCTCGTCGATCCTCAGCCGCTGCCTGTTGAAGACAAAGCGCGATCCCTTGGGATTGCGATGCTGGGCCGGCACCAGTTCCTCCAGCATCGCTTCGGGCACGTCCATGCTCAGGCAGGAATCGCCGCCTTCGACCGGGTGACTGATCTGGTAGGCCTCGTCGCAGTTGAAGAACAGCACCTGGTTGGCTTCGGCAACGGTGTCGTCACTGCCGACATGGCGCATGAAGACGCCGCGATAGGGGAAGACGAGGCTCGTCGCGTGCGAGCATTCCTCGTCGCTGCGATGCCGGCATTCGCCGCCGCACACGACGTCGCGGACCTTGATCAGGTCCGTATCGAGGAGCTTTTTGACGGCGAACTGGCTCATGGGGGCCTCGTGAATGTCGTGGAGTCATATACTCCCCGACAGCCCCTCAAGCCACCCGTTTCATGCCTTCAGCGCTTCGATCAGCTCTGCCATGTCGTCCGGCATCGGTGCTTCGAATTCCATCACCTCGCCGGTGCGGGGATGTTCGAAGGCGAGCAGGAAGGCGTGCAGCGCCTGGCGTGGAAAGCGGTTGACGACACCCTTGGCGAAATCCGGCAGCAGGTTCGCCTTGGTCTTGAAGCCGGCGGAATAATCCTGGTCGCCGATCAGCGGGTGGCCGATATGGGCCATGTGCACGCGGATCTGGTGGGTTCGGCCGGTCTCCAGCCGGCATTCGATCAGCGCGGCAAGCGCTGTCGCATCCGGCTTTTCGTGGAAGCGCTCGATCACCTCGTAATGAGTGATGGCCTCGCGGGCATCGCTTGCGTCTTCCTTCTGTACGGCGCGCTTGGTGCGGTCGCCGGCGCGGCCGAGCGGTGCGTCGATCGTGCCCTTGAGCCCACGCGGTCTTCCCCAGACGACCGCCTGATAGGCGCGCTCCAGCGGTCCCGAACGGCCGTGGTCGGCGAACTGGTCGGCAAGGTGGCGATGGGCGATATCGTTCTTGGCGGCGACCATGACGCCGCTCGTATCCTTGTCGAGCCGGTGGACGATGCCGGGGCGCTTGACGCCGCCGATGCCGGAAAGGCTGGCACCACAATGATGGATCAGGGCGTTGACCAGCGTGCCGGTCCAGTTGCCGGCGCCGGGATGCACGACGAGGCCGGCGGGTTTGGCAATGACGATCAGGTCGTCGTCCTCGTAGAGCACCTCGAGCGGGATATCCTCGCCCTTCGGCTCGGGATCCTCGGGCTCGGGAAGATCTATCTCGACTTTGTCGCCGGCATTGATCTTCTTCTTGGGCTCGTTGATGACCTTGCCGTTCAGGCTGACGGCGCCCTGTTCGATCAGCGCCTTGATGCGGTTGCGTGAGAACTCGCCTTCAAGCACCGAGGTCAGCCAGGCGTCCAGCCGGCCTTCGGCCTCGTCGGAGGCGGTGAGGACTTTCCTTGGACGCTCGGCTTCTTTAAAGGGATCGTTCATTCAATCATTCCGATAGCAATCGACAGCATTCGACAAGAGACAAGGACGCCCTGATGCCCCAACCGGAAATCGAGGAACAGGAAGAGCCGCTTGATCCGGCGATGGAGAGAATCCGCCGGAAAATGGTGCTTCTGATACTCGTTTCGGGCGGGATCTTGTTCGTCTGCTTTATGGCGGTCCTTGGCGCCATTGTCTACAAGGTCGCGCAGCGGCCTTCCACGCCCGCGACGATCGCCTCGACGGGCGGGTTCTCGGTGCCCGCCGGTCAGCCGCTTGCGGCAACCGCGGAACTGCCCGCCGGCTTCGTCGTGCAGGGCGTCTCGCTCTCCGGCAGCCAGATCCTGTTCTACGGACTGTTGACCGGCGACCAGAAGGTTCTGATCTACGATATCGCCGCCGGCCGCATCGTCGCCGATGTGACGGTGGCCATTCCGCAATAATGGAGCCGCTCCGCATCGACGACGCGGACGACCCGCGGATCGCCGAGTTCCGGTCGATCCGCGAGCGCGATCTGACGGGCCGCGAAGGGCGGTTCATCGCCGAGGGCACCGTGGTGCTCAGGATGCTCGCCGCGGCGCATGGATCCGGCGGCGATTTTTTGACAGAGAAAATCCTGCTGCTCGAAAACCGGGTTGCGGGGCTTTCCGAGATACTCGCTGATTTCCCGGCGGATGTTCCGGTCTATGTCGCCTCGGCCGCTGTGCTCGACCAGATCGCCGGTTTCCACCTGCATCGCGGCGTGCTGGCGCTTGGGCGCCGCCGGCAGGAAAGGACCGCTTCCCAACTGGTCGCCACGCTGCCGGAAAAGGCGCTGGTGGTTGCCGCCTTCGGCATTTCCAATCACGACAATATCGGTTCGATCTTCCGCAACGCCGCCGCCTTCGGCGCGGATGCGGTTCTGCTCGACCAGGGCTGTTGCGATCCGCTCTATCGCAAGGCGCTACGCGTCTCCGTCGGAGCGGTTCTGTCGGTGCCCTATGCCCGGCACGGCACGATGTCGGACATCCTTGAAGCGCTGATGGAGAGCGGTTTTGCGGTGTGGGGGCTTTCGCCCGCGGGGTCCGTGGAAATCCGGGATGTGCCTGCTTGCGACCGCATGGTGCTGATCACCGGCACGGAGGGGGCTGCCGCCGCAGGTGCTTGCCCGCATCCAGTCGGCGAGGATCGCCCAGGCGCCGGGTCTCGACAGCCTCAATGCGGCGACCGCGACCGGAATAGCGCTCTACGAGATCGCCATGGCGCAAGGCCGCCTGTCCCAGGGCCGTTTATAAAATCTCAGGTGTTTACGTCGCGGGTGGTCGCAAGCGTCTTCTTCGACTTCGCGGCCAGGCTTTCCCGGTTGCCGTTCCCAGACTTGCCGGAGAGGATCTTGTGGATCGGCGAGGACGAACCTTCAGTCGCCGCCGTCATTGCCACCATGCTGGCGGCGATAGAGGCGAGCCTCCTGGCGAATCGCTTCGTCGTTGCCATTGCCGTTCTGTAGGCGTTCGGAGAGGGCCGTCGCCCTGTTGCGGGCATCCTCGGCCATCTTGGCCACGACCGGATCGACGTCCGGCTGTCCGGAAATGAGGGCCTGCCTCGGAGGCGGCGCATGCGGAATTTCGCGCAGGTTGATGTCCTCCGGAGTGATCTTCTTCTTCGGTGCCGCCTTTATCACCGGGCGGACGAGCGTCGAATCGCGAAGGGCGCGGCTGGCATCCCGCGCTTCGGTATTGGCGCCTTTCAGCTTGTCCCGCAGCCGGCCGATCTCGGCAAGGCGGCGCTCCAGCGTCGTTTCCCGGTCGGCTCGGTCGGCGATTTCCCGCGCCAGCTTGTCCTCGAGCCGCTGGACACGGTGTTCCTCCTGGGCAAGCCGTGTCTCGGCATCCTTGGCGCGGGCGGTCTGCAGGCGGACGTCGTTGCGCAGCGTGTCCCGTTCGTCGCGCAGGGCGGTGACCCGGAACTTGAGGTTCTCCACCTCGGTGTCGCGAGTGGAAAGATCGATCCGGAAATTGTCGGCGTCGGCGATCATCAGTAGCTGGCGCTGCTGCAGGCTGTCGATCTCGAGGTCCTTGGCGGCGACGGTTTCCTCGGTGGCTTCGAGCGCGGCCTTCAGCTGCTGGATATAACTGTCTTCCTGGCGCAGGCGCGCGCGCGCATCGGCGGCCTCGACATCCATGGTCTCGATCTGGGCGCGCAGGTCGGTGATCTCGGAGAGAAGCTGCCTGGCTTCTTCGGCAAGGCTCTCGCTCCTGATCTGCAGCGCGACGGCCTTGTCTCTTTCCTGGACGAGTTCCTGCTTGGTGCGCGCGTTCTCGGCCGCGTAGACCGCACGCGCCATGTCGCGCTGGGCGCGGACTTCCTGCGGGCTGATCGGCAAAGTCGCCTTGATACGATTTTCGGTGTAGCGCACGATGCGATTGTGGACCGCCGGGGCAATCAGCATCACTGCAAGTGCAGCGCTCAGGAAACCCAAGCCGAACAGAAGAGCAAATTGGATCACGATGCGGCCGTTTCGCGGTCTGGGTGGGAATGCGCAGGCTGTTTAAGCATGGCCGTATTCAACCGGCAAGCGCCCTTCAGGCAGAAGGCCGGTTTACCGGCCACTGTTTCCAAAAACATGAAATCCCCTCCGTGGTGCGCGGGGAGGACAATGGCAAATCTCAGAAAGGGTTCCAGGTCGGCGATTTGGTGAGCTTCAGATAACCGACATTGATGCCAAGGCGGGCGCCGAGGCCGGTGCGAATCGGGACCAGAATCACGTTGTTGTTGCGCAGCACTGTCATGCCGACGCCGGCGACCACGAAGGCCGAGCCCGATACGCCGCCGAAACGGGCATAAAGGCTGTTCACGGAGGGAAGGTCGTAGACCAGCATCATCGCGCGGGTGCCTTGGCCACCATAGTCGATGCCGAGCGAAGGACCTTGCCAGAAGACCGGATGCTGGCCGGCATTCTTGGTGTAAAGCTCGCCCTCGCCATAGGTGAGGCCGGCGATGAAGGCGCCAGAGCCTTCCTGGCCGAGGATATAGCCGTTCGGCAGGCCGTATTGCGCGAAGGCGTTCTCGACGACCTTGGCAAGCCCGCCGCTGGTAGAGCCGAAGAAGCCGTGGCCGGCATCGACGATTTCCTGGGCGGAATATTGGTTGGAGCCCTGCTGGGCTGATGCCGGGCCTGCAAAGACCGCCACGGCTGCGATCACGGCAAACACCGTCGCAGCGAAACGGGCGAGGGCGGAAGGGGTGTGGATGCGCATTGTCAGATCCATGATTGTATCATCCAGGGGCACGCCTTTTGCATCATGCTTAAGGCTCGTCTATTTTGAAGCCATGATCTTAATAATCGGTTTACCAAATATGGTGTCATTATGACCGGGAACATTGCTCAATCCCCGCGCAACCTTCAGATGGCAAAGCGGACAAGGGGGAGCATTTCCCAAACAGGAGACCTACATGCCGAAGAATCCGAATCTTACCCTTGCCGGGCCAGATCTCGCGGCACTTCTGTGCAGCCGTGTCTGCCATGACGTGATCTCCCCGGTCGGCGCGATCAATAACGGCCTTGAGCTCCTCGACGAAGGAGCTGCCGACAGCGACGCACTCGACCTCATCCGCACCTCGGCGCTCAATGCCTCGGTTCGCCTCAAGTTCGCGCGTCTGGCTTTCGGAGCATCCGGCTCCGTCGGCGCCTCGATCGATACGGGCGAGGCCGAAAAGGCCGCCAAGGACTTTGCGGTTGCCGAAAAGAAGACCGAGGTGACCTGGAGCGGTCCCCGCGCGATCATCGCCAAGAACCGGGTCAAGCTACTCCTCAACCTCTTCCTCGTCGCCTATGCGGGCATTCCCCGCGGCGGCTCGATCGACGTGACCCTGGAAAATCCGGAATACGACGCGAAGTTCGTCCTGACCATCAAGGGTCGGATGATGCGCGTGCCGGCCAAGTTCGTGGAGATCGCCAGCGGCACGCTCGAAGAGCCGATCGATGCCCATTCAATCCAGCCCTATTACACGGTCCTGCTCGCGGAGGAGGCCGGCATGGAGCTGAAGCACGTGGTTTCGGAAGACAAGATCGTCTTCATCGCTGAAACCGTGGCTGCCTGAGACGATCAGGGGTTGATTCGCACCCGAGCGTAACCATTCATTAGCGCCGTCCCCTTAATGATAGATGCTCGGAACCGGAGCGGGTTGAGCGTCAGGGGGATACGATGCAGCGTTTAATGATTGCCGACGGATCGGACATCGTGCGCACGGTCGGCAAGCGGATCCTGTCGGAGCTGGGCTTCCTCGTCGTCGAGGCCAGCACCGTGCGTGAGGCGGTGACCCGCTGCAACGCCGAGCTTCCCAATTTCCTGATCGTCGATGCCGGTCTGGAAGGCGCGCTCGAACTCATCGGCACCATCCGGGCAATGCCCAACGGCAAGAGCGTCCGAATCTTCTATTGCGTCATCGAGGCGGATCTGAAGAAGATGATGGCCGGCAAGCGTGCCGGTGCTAACGATTTCCTGCTGAAGCCTTTTGATCGCAAGATCCTGACGTCGGTCTTCTCGGCGCTGGCGCAGGCCGCCTGATTCGCAGATCGATACATCCGCTCGCCCAGCGGCAGTCTGTACGGCTGCCGACACTCATTTCCGCCCGCGGTTCCTTTCAGGTCAGCAAACGGCGCAAAACAAAACGTCCGCCCGGCAAGCCAGGCGGACGTTTTGAAAGGGGATGTTCAGGCGGCTCAGGCGGTTTCGGCGTAGTCCGCCTCCGGTTCGCGCAGCACGTAGCCGCGGCCCCAGACGGTTTCGATGTAGTTGGCGCCGCCGGCAGCATTGGCGAGCTTCTTGCGCAGCTTGCAGATGAAGACGTCGATGATCTTCAGTTCCGGCTCGTCCATGCCGCCGTAAAGGTGGTTCAGGAACATTTCCTTGGTGAGCGTGGTACCCTTGCGGAGCGAGAGAAGCTCCAGCATCTGGTATTCCTTGCCCGTCAGATGAACGCGCTGGCCGCCGACTTCGACGGTCTTTGCATCCAGATTGACGATCAGTTCGCCGGTGACGATGATCGACTGTGCATGACCCTTGGAACGACGGACGATCGCGTGGATGCGAGCGACCAGTTCATCCTTGTGGAAAGGCTTGGTCATGTAGTCGTCGGCGCCGAAACCGAGACCACGGACCTTGTCTTCGATGCCGGCCATGCCGGACAGGATGAGGATCGGTGTTTTGACCTTCGAAAGCCTCAGAGTGCGAAGCACTTCGTAGCCCGACATGTCGGGCAGGTTGAGGTCGAGGAGAATGATATCATAATCGTAGAGCTTGCCGAGATCGACACCTTCCTCACCGAGGTCGGTCGTATAAACGTTAAAGCTCTCCGATTTCAGCATTAGCTCGATGCTCTGGGCAGTCGCGCTGTCATCTTCGATGAGTAGAACCCGCATATTTTTCCCTTTACCGCCGCGTAAGGTATCTTTGCCCCCTTACTCGATACGGATCCAGACTGAGCCTGATTTGGAAGCTGCCACTAAATGGTTAACAAATTATGATTTAACCTGGCAAGGTTCATCATTTCGTTAAGCAAAATTAGTAGCAACCTGATTTCCCTTGAGGATTGGTCATCACCAGGTTTGAATCAGCGGCTGAGGAAATTCCGCTAAGTGATTCATTCGACTCATACATTGTCGCGGCCAATTTAGGCCCTGGCATTTACCGACCCTTAAACGATCCGGTTTATCATTAATGATGCCCGTAAACGAAAGGTTAACGCGAAGCTTAATTTATTAACGTCGCGCGAATTTTTTGATCCGGAGTGTACCAATCCGGATACACGGGCCTGGGTCTCGCTATCCACGGAGTATTGCGTATGAAGTCGCGTGACAGCCTGGTTCGCCTGAAAAGTTTTCAGGTCGCCGAAAAGCGTCGTCAGTTGCAGCAATTGCAGATGATGATGGCCGAATTCGAGAGAATGTCTAAAGAGCCGAGCATCAGATCACTCTGGAAGAGAAGAAATCCGGGATTACCGACCGGAATCACTTCGCTTATCCGACCTTCGCAAAGGCAGCTCGCCAGCGCGCGGACAATCTTCAGGTCTCGATTCGAGAGCTGAAGGTCCAGGAGGAGGCCGCTGAACTGGCGCTCGAGGAAGCAGAAGCGGAATTCGCCAAGGCTTCGGCGCTCGAAGAGCGCGATGGCGGAATGCGCGCCCGGGCTTAACAAAGTCGGGCGGCATCAACGACGGGAAATGTCATAATCTGGGGCGGTGCCGCGGTGCCGGGCCCCATTTCCGTTTTCGATCTTCGTTAACGCCAGTGATTCGGGCCTGGCAGCCGCGTTAACGAAGAATATCCTGCCAGTCGGGATGGCGTTCCGCCTGAGCCTTGAAAAACGGGCAGAGCGGAATGATCTTCCAGCCGCCCTTGCGGGCTTCTTCGACCGCATGCAGGGCCAAGGCCTGGCCGACCCCTTTACCGCGAAGCGCGTCGGGAACGCCGGTATGGTCGACGATCACGAGTTCCGGCGATGCGCGCGAATAGGTCATTTCGGCAAAATGACCTTCGATCTCGGCCACATAACGGCCGCCTGACCGGGTCTCTTCGAGGGTGATGTTCATGATTGCCCCGCTTTCGTGCTTCTGCCGATGATGTAATACGGGAAGGGGCGAAGGGAAATAGCCTGGGCTGCCTGCCCAGGGGTGACACATCGTCAACGGAGAAAGCGATGAGCTGGCTACGGCTGTTTCTTCTCGTGCTGGCCGCGATCTTTCTGGCGCTCGGGCTCTTCCTGCCGATCATCCGTTTCGAGCGGCTTTATTTCTTTACGGAAACGCCGTCTCTGATGGAGCCTCGTCGGAGTGCTCTTCCGTGAAGGTGATGTGGCACTGTCGCTGGTGGTCGGGCTGTTTTCGATCGTCTTTCCGATCGTCAAGCTCGCCGGGCTGGCGGTGCAGCTCTCCGACCGGGCCGCGGAATCCGGGCTTCTCGGCCGTGCTATGCCGCATCTTTCGAAGTGGTCGATGATGGATGTGATGCTGGTGGCAATCGTCGTTTTTGCGGCAAAGAGCAGTGGCCTGGCTGTTGCGGTCTCACAGCCGGGCCTCTGGTTCTATGCAGCCTCCGCCATTATCGCGGGGCTGTTGCCGGCACTGTCCCGGATCGGATCGGGGCAGGATTGACCGATTTTCAGAAACCGAAAGGTGCCGTTGCGGTCGTGGCAGCGGCACCTTTTGTTTTCCGGTACGGGTCTTAGCCCGCGAATTCGGCGTCAGTGACGATATTGCTGAATGCGCGTGGTGCGCAGGCCCGCGAGGCCATGATCGTTGATGGAGGACTGCCAGGACAGGAATTCCTCGACGGTGAGCGTGTAACGCTCGCAGGCTTCTTCCAAGCTCAACAGGCCACCGCGAACCGCGGCTACCACCTCCGCCTTTCGCCGGATGACCCAGCGGCGCGTATTGGCCGGCGGCAGGTCGGCGATCGTCAAGGGGCTGCCATCGGGGCCGATGACATATTTAACTCGGGGACGTATCAATTCGGTCATTGAACTCTCTACACAACGCAAGACCACGTCGGTGAGCCTAGCCGCCCAGTTTTAATATTTGACTAAATAGGCGGCAGCATTTGTTCCGACTGTGGCAACAAACGCATTGCGTGTCCCGTAGCGGGATGCGGAAGGCCGTTTACCCCGGAAAAGGTGCTGTTTCGGTGCTTCAGATAGTCCCGCAAAAGCGAGATCAGAAGCCTTCGCCGCCGCGTAATTCGGCAAGCAGCGTGCCGAACATGATCCGCAGATCGAACCAAATCGAGAAATTGTCGATGTAATGGAGGTCGCAAGCGATGCGGGCGCGCGCCTTGCCAGGGCGATCGGTCGGTCCGCGGAGGCCGCGCATCTGTGCCAGCCCGGTCATGCCCGGCCGCATCGAATGGCGGCGATGATAGTCCGAAACCAGAACCTCGTAAGGGATGCCGGCCGCCAGCATGTCGATCGCGTGGCATCGCGGCCCGACCAGCGACATGTCGCCTCTCAGGACATTCAGCAACTGCGGCAGTTCGTCGATATTGGCTTTGCGGATGAGGGCGCCGACGCGGGTGATGCGCGGATCGTTCCGGACGGTCTGCGCTATTCCTCTTTCATCACCGAGATCGGTGCGCATCGAACGGAACTTGTAGACCCGGAACCTGCGGCGGTCCTTGCCCCAGCGCATCTGGGTAAAGAGCACCGGGCCACGGCTGTCGAGGCGGATCGCGAGCGCCACGGCCAACATGGCAGGCAGGAGCAGGACCAGCGCCGTCAGCGAGACGCCGATATCGATCGCCCGTTTTGCCACAAGCTGGATGCGAAGGCTGCTGCCGGATTTAAAGGGCAGGGCTGGTTGCCGGATGCGGTCTGGCAGCGGCATGACATGCCGCCTGCCGCTCGACCTGTCGGAGATGTCGTCATGCAGATCAGGAACACTCAAAACCAGCCACCCGTACGCTACCCCCGAAGCCTCGAGGGCAGCGGTGGCCCTTAATAGAACACCTCCTTGTGCGAGTCATCAGTCAAGTTAACCGGCTGTTAAGGATGAAGAGAATTTTAGAGATTGCTGTTATGAAAGCATTGCCAAGGATAGTTCTGTTTTTCCGGCTCCCAGCTCCAGCTGCGCCGTACCCGTGTGCCCGAGCGTGAGGTAATCCCCGGCAGAAAAGGAAAAATTCCCGTCGCGGACTGTATTTGTGCTCCACCGGCGACGCCATTCATCAGAATAAGCGTCTGCGTTGCATTGAGCATCAGGCTTGTCGCGTGGCCGGACGACGACAGGACGGCGACATTGAGGGCAACGAGGTAGAGACCGGTCGCCGGAACGACGACCCGGTTGCCGCCGCCAGCGACCGCGGTGCCGAGCGACAAGCCGCCATGGGCAAAGGCAAGCGTGGTAAAGCCACTCTGCTGGCCGGCAGCCGGGGTGAAACTCGTGCCGGCGCGATAGGCTCGGGCGGCCGGCTGGTTTGGTTGCGAGACATGGCCGGCGGCGGAGATCGACAGCCCGGTCTTCCAGGTCGTTCCGTCGCTGATCTTGACGGAGAACTCGGTACTGCCGGCAAGGCCCATTTCCGCGTAACCCGTCCAGTTCGACTGGAAGAGCAGCGAGGCCGTGTCGGCGGACGAGGCCTTGTTGACCTTTATCTGGTGGCCATTGCCCGCGTGATTGAAGAGGCTCGCCGGGGAAGAAAGGGCCAGCCGGTTCGTGGCATCCGGCGTCGCGTTGATGCCGAGCCTGGTCGAGGCGGCCGGTGGCGGGCAGGGGGATATCCTGCCAGAGCACGCCGGAAAACACCTTTAGCTTTTCGAGAGCGGCGAACCAGGCGCGCCAGCCGATCCGCGGCTCGGCAAATGCCCAATAGCCGTCCTGCCAGGAAGCGATGCGTCCGGTTCTGCCGGCCCAGGCGGCCGTGGGCGCGGTTGCGACCAGATAGCAGGTGCCCTCTGCCGGCGAGGCGGGCGGGGTTGCGAGTTCCGCAACGATGGTCAGATGAACGAGCGCATCGAGCCGCAGCAGCGCTTCGTTATGGGTGACGTGTTTCTGCGCCTGCGAGGGTAGGATGAAAGGCATGTTCAGGTTCGTCGTCGTATCGGTCATGGCTGTCTCCATTCGGTCGCCCGGGAGTCTAAGGCCTATGGTGAAGACGGGGAGGCAGAAGTAGCCAAGCCTTTGAAAAGCCTGAGCCGAGCTCTGGGAAACGTGCCCGCCTCAACGCGGCGTGCCTTTGAGGCAACGGATGGGCGTTTCGCCGCATGCAGGCTCGCGGATGTCCTGATTGCGCTTGTCCTTTCTCTCGCATATGCGAATGTGAGCGCGGCGAGAGACAGGAGAAGCATGCGTTATTCGGCCTATTCGATCTTCAAGGAAGCGCTGTCCGGAAACCGGATGTGGAAGCCCGCCTGGCGCGAGCCGCAGCCGAAGCCGCATTACGACGTGATCATCGTCGGCGGCGGCGGGCACGGGCTGGCAACCGCCTATTACCTCGCCAAGGAGTTCGGCATCACCAATGTCGCGGTGCTCGAAAAGGGTTATCTCGGCTCCGGCAATGTCGGGCGGAACACGACGATCATCCGCTCCAACTACCTGCTCGAAGGCAACAACCCGTTCTACGAATTTTCGCTGAAGCTCTGGGAGGGGCTTGAGCGGGATTTCAACTACAACGCCATGGTCTCCCAGCGCGGCATTCTCAACCTCTTCCATTCCGACGGCCAGCGGGACGCCTATGCCCGCAAAGGCAACGGCATGCGCCTCCATGGGGTCGATGCCGAACTGCTCGACCGCGAGCAGGTGCGCCGGAAAGCGCCCTATCTCAATTTCGACCATGCCCGCTTCCCGATCATGGGGGCTCTCTACCAGAGGCGCGCGGGCACCGTGCGGCACGATGCGGTCGCCTGGGGTTACGGCCGCGGCGCCGATGCCCGCGGCGTGGATCTGATCCAGCATTGCGAGGTGACCGGCATCCGCCGCGAGAACGGTCTCGTCGTCGGCGTCGAGACGACTAAAGGCTTCATCGGCTGCAACAAGCTGGCGCTCGCGGCTGCCGGCAACACGACAACCGTCGGGCGGATGGCCGATCTCGAACTGCCGGTCGAGACGCATGTGCTGCAGGCCTTCGTTTCCGAAGGGCTGAAGCCCGTCGTCGATCACGTGATCACCTATGGCGCCGGCCATTTCTACATATCGCAGTCGGACAAGGGCGGGCTGGTATTCGGCGCCGAGATCGATTTCTACTCATCCTATGCGCAGCGCGGTAACCTGCAGACCGTCGAGCACACGATGGAGGAGGGGTGTCGCTGATCCCCGGTCTTTCGCGGGCCAAGGTGCTCAGAAGCTGGGGCGGGGTGATGGACATGTCGATGGACGGATCGCCGATCATCGACCGCACACCGATCGACAACCTCTATCTCAATTGCGGCTGGTGTTACGGCGGCTTCAAGGCAACGCCGGCCTCCGGCTTCTGTTTCGCCCACCTGATCGCCAAAAACGAAACGCATCACGTCTCGCGCTTCATGCGGCTCGACCGGTTCGAGCGCGGCTATACGATCGACGAAGCGGGCCACGGCCCCCAGCCGAACCTCCACTGAGCAAGATCCCCCATGGCAAGCCTGATCACCTGTCCGCATTGCGGCACCAGACCCAAGGAAGAGTTTTCGATCCGCGGGGCCGCCGCGCCGAAACGCCCTTCGCCGACCGCCAAGGACGAGGTTTGGCACGCTTATGTCTATGTCCGCGACAATCCGAAGGGTCGATATCAGGAGTATTGGCACCATCTGGCCGGCTGTCGCCGGTTTCTGGTGGTGGAGCGGGACAACCTCACCCATGAGGTTTTCGGTGTGACCGATGCTTCGGAATTCAAGCAGCGGGGAGCTGCCGAATGACCTCCTATCGCCTCGAATCCGGCGGCGCGATCAATCGCGGGCAGGCCCTCAATTTCACCTTCGACGGCCGCACCTATAGGGGTTCGAGGGCGATACGCTTGCCTCGGCCTTGCTGGCCAACGATCAGATGCTGATGGCCCGCAGTTTCAAATACCACCGCCCGCGCGGGGTGGTGACGGCGGGGTCCGCCGAGCCCAACGCACTGATGACGATCGGGTCGGGCGCGCGAACCGAGCCGAATGCGCGGGCGACGGTGGTCGAGCTCCATAGTGGTCTCGTTGCCGCGAGCCAGAACCGTTGGCCCTCGCTGAAGCATGACTTCGGCGCGGTGAACGATCTCTTGTCGCCGTTCCTTGCTGCAGGCTTCTACTACAAGACGTTCATGTGGCCGGGCGTGCTTTGGGAAAACTCTATGAGCCGTTGATCCGCCGCGCCGCCGGGCTCGGCAAGGTGACGATGCTGGCGGATCCGGACCGCTACGAAAAATCCTGGGCGCATTGCGACCTGCTGGTGGTCGGCGCAGGCCCGACGGGGCTGATGGCGGCGCTCGCCGCCGGCCGGGCCGGGGTCCGGGTCATTCTGGCCGACGAAGGGTTCAGGCTCGGCGGTTCGCTGCTTTCCGAAAGCGCAGCGGTTGGCGGCCAGCCCGCTGCGGCGTTTGCGGCTGAGGTCGTCGAGGAACTGGCGTCGCTGCCGAATGTGACGCTGATGCCGCGCACGACCGTGTTCGGCTGGTACGACGACATGGTGTTCGGCGCGGTCGAGCGGGTGCAGAAACATGTGGCCTCGCCATCGCCGGACCTGCCGATGGAGCGGCTGTGGCGCATCGTTGCCAAACGCGCGATCCTCGCCACCGGGGCTGAGGAACGGCCGCTCGTCTTTGGCGGTAATGACAAGCCGGGCGTGATGACGGCAGGGGCCGCGCGCACTTATCTCAACCGCTATGGTGTCGCTGTCGGCGGCAAGGTCGCGGTCTTCACCAATGGCGGTTCCGGGTATCGCACCGCGGCCGATCTCCTCGCAAAGGGCGTTGATGTCACCGCGATCATCGATGCGCGGCCGCAATCGGCCGATCCGTTACCGGACGGCCTCCGCATCATCCGCAACGGATCGGTGATTGCCACGAAGGGCCGGCGCCGCATCGAGGGATTGATCGCCGAGCGTTCCGGCTTCGAGGAGGTGATCGGCTGCGATGCGCTGGCGATGTCCGGCGGCTGGTCTCCGATCGTGCATCTGATGTGCCAGCGCGGCGCCAAGCCCGTCTGGTCGGACGAGAAACAGGCGTTCCTGGCGCCCAACCTGGGCGGTGCTTTCGACGCCGCCGGGTCGGCCGCTGGCCACGCATCACTCGGCGAATGCCTGAAGGATGGCGCGGCCAAGGCGCATGCGGCTCTCGACGCGCTGGGCAGGCTTGTCGGCTCGCTCGAAGCGCCCGAAGTCGAGGGCGAATACGATCCGTCCTTCGCGCCGCTCTGGTATGTGCCGGGCGCCCGGGACAAGGCCTTCGTCGATTTCCAGAACGACGTGCATGTCGGCGATCTCGGCCTCGCCCAGCGCGAGGGGTTTCGCCATATCGAGCACACCAAGCGCTACACGACCGCCGGCATGGCGACCGACCAGGGCAAGCTCGGCAATGTCAACACGGCGGGCATCGTCGCCGGCATGCGCGGGCTTTCGCCCGCAGAGATCGGCACGACGACCTTCCGGCCGTTCTATACGCCGGTCTCCTTCGGTGCTCTTGCAGGCACGGCGCGGGCCGAACATGCAGCACCGGTGCGTACCTCGCCGCTGCATAGCTGGGCGCGGAAGAACGGCGCGACCTTCGTGGAATCCGGCCTCTGGTATCGTTCCGCCTGGTTCCCGCGGGAGGGCGAAAAGACCTGGCGGGAGAGCGTCGATCGCGAGGTGCTCAACGTTCGTGCCAATGCCGGGCTCTGCGATGTTTCCACCCTCGGCAAGATCGAGATTTTCGGGCGCGGTGCGGCGGAATTCCTCGACCGGATCTATTCGAACAGCTTTCTGAAACTGCCGGTCGGAAGGGCTCGCTACGGGCTGATGCTGCGCGAGGACGGCATCGTCTTCGACGACGGCACCGCGAGCCGGCTTTCCGAAAAACACTATGTGATGACCACGACGACGGCCTATGCCGCCGAAGTCCTCGCGCATCTCGAATTTTCCGCCCAGACCTTCTGGCCGGAACTCGACGTGCGGTTCGTCACCTCGACGGATCAGTGGGCGCAGATGTCGCTTGCCGGGCCGAAGGCGCGAATCATCATGAGCCGCGTGGTGCAGGACGACATTTCGGATGCGGCCTTCCCGTTCATGGCCGCAAGGGAGGTCACGCTACGCGGGGGCTGAAGGCGCGGCTGTTCCGCATCTCCTTCTCGGGCGAGCTGGCCTACGAGCTTGCGGTGCCGGCTGGCTACGGCGAGGCGGTCGCCGACGCGATCATGGATGCGGGCCATGAAGAGGGGATCTGCGCCTATGGCGTCGAGGCTCTGAACGTGCTGCGGGTCGAGAAGGGGCATGTCACCCATAGCGAGCTCGACGGCCGCACCACGGCGGACGATGTCGGGCTTGGCCGGATGATGGCGATGCAGAAGCCGGATTTCATCGGCAAGCGGCTTTCCACCCGGTTCGGGCTGACGGCCGCCGACCGGCTGCAACTGGTTGGCCTGACACCGATCGAAGCGGACAAGGAGATCAAGGCCGGCGCGCATCTCCTCAAGGATGGCGCGAAACCGTCGCTGGCGAACGACCAGGGCTTCGTTTCGTCCACCTGTTTCTCGCCGACGCTCGGACATTTCATCGCGCTTGCCATGCTGAAGTCCGGCCGCGAGAGGATCGGCGAAAGGATCATGGTCTGGGACGGATTGCGCGGCTCGGAAGCGCTTTGCGAAGTATGTCCGCCGGTCTTCGTCGATCCTGAAAACAGCAAACTGCATCTCTGAGGGCCGCCCATGTCGATCAACCTTCTCCACCGGCATGTCCTCGAAGATCTCATTTCCGGCTTCGAGACGGAACCCAATCCGAACCACCTCTCGGTCATTCGCAGGCCGGTGATCTTTTCGGTGCTTGCTCATGCCGGCCACGAGACTGCGGTCGCCGAGGCCTTGTGGAATGCCGAGGATGTCGCGCCGCGCTTCTGCAGTCCGTCCGAATGGTTGGCGGTGTCGCAGACTGTCGGGGCCGAGACGATCGCCGGTGTGCTTTCGGGGATAGCGGGCGCATCCGTGGTCGATCAGAGCGACGGCCGGGTGCTGATGGAAATCTCCGGGCCCGGCGTGCGACAAATTCTAGGCCGATGCGTCGCCATCGATCTGCATCCGGAAGCCTTCGAGGAGGGGCAATCCGCCACGATGTTGTGCTGCCATGCGACGGCGAACGTCGCCCGCACGGGTGCCGACGCGTTCGAGATCATCGTGCCCCGCTCGCTCGCCGGCTCGGTCTTCGAGGAACTTATGGAAATGGGCCGGGAGCATGCGCTGAGCCGCGGATTCGCGGATTGAGAAGGAGAGACGGTCAGCCCGAGGCCCGGCTCCGACTTTGATGCTCATTCGGGCCGATCTTAAATTTCGCGACCGGGGGCGTCTGGCTAATTTTTCAACAGCAACTGCCGGTTTTTTGGAATTTCCGATCTTTGTGTGGCCAGATTGTTGAGAAGTGCCTTGATTTTGATGCCCTCTCGGCTTTTTGTCTTCACATTCCTTACGAAAACGTTATGGAATGCGCCAAAGAACTTAAGAGCCCGCAAGGGACGAATATACAAGAGATGCGGCCGTCCTTAGGACTGCATCCGGGGAAAATATATGGAGTATTTTATCCAGCAGCTCATCAACGGGCTGACTCTTGGATCCATCTATGGCCTTGTGGCAATCGGCTATACGATGGTTTACGGCATCATCGGCATGATCAACTTCGCCCATGGCGATATTTTCATGCTCGGCGGTTTTGCCGCTCTCATCGTCTTTCTGATCGCAACCTCCTTCTTCGCCGGTATTCCGGTGGCGTTGCTTCTGCTGCTGATGTTGCTCGTCGGCATGCTGATGACGGGGTTGTGGAACTGGACGATCGAGCGGGTCGCCTACCGGCCGCTGCGCGGTTCGTTCCGGCTTGCACCGCTGATCACGGCGATCGGCATGTCGATCGTGCTGTCGAACTTCATCCAGGTGACGCAGGGCCCGCGCAACAAGCCGATCCCGCCGATGGTGACCGACGTCTTCCATATCGGCGGCATCACCATCTCGCTGAAGCAGGTGCTGATCGTCATCATCACCGCAGTGCTGCTGTTCGCCTTCTGGTACATCGTCAACAAGACGCCGCTCGGACGCGCCCAGCGGGCGACCGAACAGGACCGCAAGATGGCGGCGCTGCTTGGCGCCGACGCCGACCGGACGATCTCGATCACCTTCATCATGGGTGCGGCGCTCGCAGCCGTCGCCGGTGCGATGTACCTGATGTATTACGGGGTCGCCTCGTTCAACGACGGCTTCATCCCGGGCGTCAAGGCGTTCACGGCGGCGGTTCTCGGCGGCATCGGTTCGCTGCCGGGTGCTGTTCTCGGCGGGCTGCTGATCGGCCTCATCGAGTCGCTGTGGTCGGCCTATTTCTCCATCGCCTACAAGGACGTCGCCACGTTTGCGATCCTCGCTTTCGTGCTGATCTTCAAGCCGACCGGCATTCTCGGCCGGCCGGAAGTGGAGAAGGTGTAACATGACAGCTTCCACCGAAACCGGACATCCGAACGTGCTTGCCAAGGCGGTGCGGGAAGGACTGTTTGCCGGCGTCATCGCCTTCTTCATGTTCCTGCTGTTCGTCGGCATCGAGACCTATCAGGACATCAACAACGCGCTCGTCTGGCGCACCCGCTGGGGCCTGCTGGCGATCTTCGTGGCTGTCGCGGCGGTTGGCCGCTTCCTCACCGTCGGCTTCATCAAGCCGCATCTCGACCAGCGCAAGCTCGCCAAGGCAAAGAGCGGCGTTCTGGAGATTTCCGAGAGCAAGAGCTTCTTCCACCGGCACTTCCTCAAGATCGCGCTGATCTTTCTGCTCGTCTATCCCTTCCTGTCGCTGCTCATCGTCGGCAAGCAGGGATCGCTGAAATATGTCGATAATTTCGGCATCCAGATCCTCATCTACGTGATGCTCGCCTGGGGCCTGAACATCGTCGTCGGCCTCGCCGGACTGCTCGACCTCGGTTATGTCGCCTTCTATGCGGTCGGCGCCTATTCCTACGCGCTGCTGTCCTCCTATTTCGGCTTTTCCTTCTGGCTACTCTTGCCGATGTCGGGCATTCTCGCCGCACTCTGGGGTGTCATCCTCGGCTTCCCTGTGCTGCGGCTGAGGGGCGACTATCTCGCCATCGTGACGCTCGCCTTCGGGGAAATCATCCGTCTGGTGCTGATCAACTGGACCGATGTGACCAAGGGAACCTTCGGCATCTCCGGCATTGCCAAGGCTTCGTTCTTCGGCATCTGGTCCTTCGATACCGGCAGCGCGAGCAGTTTCGTCAAGGCCTGGGGCCTGTCGGCATCCTCGGTCTATTACAAGGTCTTCCTGTTCTACATCATCCTGGCGCTCTGCATGCTGACCGCCTATGTCACCATCCAGCTGCGGCGCATGCCGATCGGCCGGGCCTGGGAAGCTCTGCGTGAGGACGAGATCGCCTGCCGTTCGCTCGGCATCAATACCGTCACCACCAAACTGACCGCCTTTGCGACCGGCGCGATGTTCGGCGGTTTCGCCGGCGCCTTCTTCGCCACCCGCCAGGGCTTCGTCTCGCCGGAGAGCTTCGTCTTCCTGGAATCGGCAGTGATCCTGGCGATCGTCGTTCTCGGCGGCATGGGGTCGCTCACCGGCATTGCGATCGCCGCGGTTGTGATGGTCGGCGGCACCGAGGTGCTGCGCGAAATGTCCTTCCTCAAGGTCGTGTTCGGGCCGGACTTCACGCCTGAACTCTACCGCATGCTGCTGTTCGGTCTGGCGATGATCATCGTCATGCTGTTCAAGCCGCGCGGCTTCGTCGGATCGCGAGAACCGACAGCCTTCCTCAAGGAACGCAGGGCCGTCTCGGGAAGCTTTACCAAGGAGGGTCACGGCTGATGACCCTCGGAACCACGACGATGACGAACGATACGATCCTCAAGGTCGAGCACCTGTCGATGAAGTTCGGCGGCCTGATGGCGATCAACGACCTGTCGCTGGAGGCACGGCGCGGCGAGATCACCGCGCTGATCGGACCGAACGGTGCCGGCAAGACCACGGTGTTCAACTGCATCACCGGCTTCTACAAGCCGACCATGGGCATGCTGACCCTGCAGCGCAGGGACGGCAAGGAACTCCTGCTGGAACGCCTGCGCGACTTCGAGATCCCCAAGCTGGCGGGCGTCGCCCGCACGTTCCAGAACATCCGGCTGTTCTCCGGCCTGACGGTTCTCGAAAACCTGCTGGTGGCACAGCACAATGCGCTGATGAAGGCGTCGGGTTATACGCTCCTCGGGCTCCTCGGTTTCCCGACCTATCGCCGGGCCGTCGATGCCTCGATCGAAAAGGCGAAATACTGGCTCGACAAGGCCGATCTGACCGACCGTGCCGATGATCCCGCCGGCGACCTTCCCTACGGTGCCCAGCGGCGGCTCGAAATCGCCCGCGCCATGTGCACCAATCCGGAACTGCTGTGCCTCGACGAACCGGCAGCCGGCCTCAACCCGCGCGAATCGGCAGCGCTGAACACGCTCCTGCACCAGATCCGCGATGAAGGCGTGTCGATCCTCTTGATCGAGCACGACATGTCGGTGGTCATGCAGATTTCCGACCATGTCGTGGTGCTGGAATACGGGCAGAAGATTTCCGACGGCTCGCCGGATCATGTGAAGAACGACCCACGAGTGATCGCCGCTTATCTCGGCGTCGAGGATGACGAGGTGGAAGAGGTGATTGCGGTAGAACTCGATGGGGGCCTGCGCTGATGGCGGCCGAAAACCTTCTGAAAGTCCAGGCTGTCGAGACCTATTACGGTAATATCCGGGCACTCGCAGGCGTCGATATCGAAGTCAACAAGGGCGAGATCGTCAGCCTGATCGGCGCCAACGGCGCCGGCAAGTCGACGCTGATGATGACCATCTGCGGTGCCCCGCAGGCTCGCGCCGGCTCGATCATCTTCGATGGCGAGGACATTACCAAGCTGCCGACGCATCTGATCGCGCGGCGCCGCATCGCCCAGTCTCCCGAAGGCCGGCGCATCTTTCCGCGCATGACCGTCTACGAGAACCTGCAGATGGGGGCCGGCCTCGACAACCTCAAATATTTCAACGAGGACGTCGAGAAGATCTTCACGCTCTTCCCGCGCCTCAAGGAACGCCAGAGCCAGCGCGGCGGTACGCTTTCGGGCGGCGAACAGCAGATGCTGTCGATCGGGCGCGCGCTCATGGCGCGGCCGAAGCTACTCCTGCTCGACGAACCTTCGCTGGGCTTGGCGCCGCTGATCGTCAAGGGCATTTTCGAGGCGATCAAGAAGCTCAACCAGGAAGAGGGGCTGACTGTCTTCCTCGTCGAGCAGAACGCGTTCGCGGCACTGAAACTCTCCAACCGTGGCTATGTGATGGTCAACGGCAAGGTGACGATGAGCGGGTCCGGAAAAGAGCTTCTCGCCAATCCGGAAGTGCGCGCCGCCTATCTCGAGGGTGGACGGCATTGATCGCAAGGGTTGTTTTAACGGCAGCCGGAGGAATTTAGGATGCAGGGACTGTTTTTCGAAAGCGATACCGGCGTTCGGTACTTGTTGCGCTTCCTGGTGCTGATCATCGGTTTCTGGACCGCCTGGCGGTCCGGAAAGGCCGCGGCCGAAGGCTGGAACAGCTATGTGACGGTGGTGGTCTATACGCTTCTGCTGGGCGTCGCGATGCGTTTTCTGCACTATGCGCTGTTCCAGGGGCCATTCATCAGCCCGTTCTACTACATCCTCGACGTGGTCATCCTGCTCGCCTTTTCGAGCGCTGGATTCCGCATTCGCCGGACGCGCCAGATGGTGCAGAATTACTACTGGCTCTACGAGCCGACTTCGGCTTTTTCCTTCAAGAAGAAAGATTGACAGCCGGGCTTTTCTGTCCTCAGATTGGCCCGGGTTGAAATCATAAGTAACCTAGAGTGGAACATTTCCGGCGCAGTGATGGTGGGTATTGCGCCCGGTTTCGAAAATCACCACCTAAAAAATTGGGAGTAACTCGATGAAGAAGTCTCTTCTTTCCGCGGTTGCGCTGACGGCCATGGTCGCCTTCAGCGGTAGCGCATGGGCCGACATCATTATTGGCGTCGGCGGTCCGCTCACGGGTCCGAACGCCGCCTTCGGTGCGCAGCTCCAGAAGGGTGCCGAACAGGCCGCAGCCGATATCAATGCCGCTGGCGGCATCAACGGCGAAAAGATCAAGATCGTCCTCGGCGACGACGTATCGGATCCCAAGCAGGGCATCTCGGTTGCCAACAAGTTTGCGTCCGACGGCGTAAAGTACGTGGTCGGCCACTTCAACTCTGGCGTGTCCATTCCGGCTTCCAAGGAAGTCTATGCCGAAAACGGCATGCTGGAAATCACCCCGGCCGCGACCAACCCGGTCTTCACCGAGCGTGGCCTGTGGAACGTGTTCCGTACCTGCGGTCGTGACGACCAGCAGGGCAGCGTTGCCGGCGCTTATCTCGCCGACAAGTTCAAGACTGCCAAGATCGCCGTCATTGACGACAAGACCCCTTACGGTCAGGGCCTTGCCGAAGAAACCAAGAAGGCCATGAACGCCAAGGGCCTCAAGGAAGTCATCCGCGAAGGCGTCAACGTCGGCGACAAGGACTTCTCGGCGCTCATCTCCAAGATGAAGGAAGCCGGCGTCACGATCATCTACTGGGGCGGTCTCCACACCGAAGCCGGCCTGATCATCCGCCAGGCCAAGGACCAGGGCCTCAAGGCTACGCTCGTTTCGGGTGACGGTATCGTCTCGAACGAACTGGCCTCGATCGCCGGCGACGCCGTCGCAGGCACGCTCAACACCTTCGGCCCCGACCCGACGCTGAACCCGGCCAACAAGGACCTGGTTGCCAAGTTCAAGGCTGCCGGCTTCAACCCGGAAGCCTACACGCTGTATTCCTACGCAGCCGTGCAGGTCATCGCTGCCGGCATCAAGGCAACCGGCAAGGCCGACGACGCCGAAGCCGTTGCCAAGACGCTGCATGAAAAGGGTCCGTTCAAGACCGTTCTCGGCGACATGGCCTTCGACGCCAAGGGCGACCCGAAGCTTCCCGGCTACGTCATGTACGAGTGGAAGAAGGGCCCGGACGGCAAGTACAGCTACTTCCCGCAGGGCTGAGCCGCACTCGGCGACGTTTTAAAGGAGCCCGGCAAAAGCCGGGCTTCTTTGCGTTTCAGGAGTGGAGGAAGGGCGGTGGGGATTTGCTGCCGGGGCGGTAGCGGTTGACGCTGCCGGTTCGGCCGAAGGACGGGGAGGAACGACGTTTTGCTACGTGCACCGGGGCCAGCGCATCACGGTGTTTCGCGGCGTCTTTGCTCGTGAGACGCTTTTGCATTTCTCCGATTGATTTCTCGTCAGGATAGAATATTTCTTTCAAAAATTTCATCTGAGGGTGGATAATGAGAGATATGATTGTGGCTTTCGCGCTTGCGGTATTGGTCATCGGGACAACCGGATTGGCAGAGGCTTCCGACAGTTTCAAACGAGAAACCCTATCCAGAACCGTCATGAGCGGTGTTCGGACTAAGCTGGGCCAGCACTGGCATATCAACAACGATTGCAGTTTGGCTGACGTACCTGTTGTCCGTATTGTCGAAGCACCCAAACACGGACGTCTTGAAATCGTCCGTCAGCCAGTTTTCCCGACTTCGGCAGGAAAGCTTGAGCGATGCCGGACCGTTAAAGTTACGGGTGTGGTAGCCTATTATACTGCGAAGGCGGGATATGCCGGAGAGGATAGCTTCGTGCTGAGAGCTCCCTATGGCGATGGGAAAATTGCAGATACCACAATGAGCGTTACGGTGCTGAAGTAGGGCTGTCGGGTCACATCTCGTGCAGCACATGCGCGGCCTTGACCGCGGCCGAGGCGCGGTTTTCGACGCCGAGCTTCACGTAGATCTGTTCCAGATGCTTGTTCACCGTGCGGGCCGAAAGGCCGAGGATGTCGCCGATATCGCGGTTCGACTTACCCTTGGCGATCCACAGCAGCACTTCGGATCTGCGCTGGGTCAGCGGGAAATGCTGGCGCAGCACCTCGTCGTCGGGGCGTTTGTTGGCGGCCATCAGGCGGAAGAGGTGTTCGTCGGCGCCGATTGCGCCGAGGAAGGAAAATTGCAGGCTCGCCTGGCCGTTCTGGACGAGGGCGAAGGCGGCGTCGCGGGCGAAACCCGGCTTGTCGCGCTCGGCCATCCAGGCGGAAATCCGGCGAGAGACGATGTCGAGCCCGTCGTCGCTGTTGGTCGCCGCATTGATCAGCCTTGTCGCCTGCGGCGTCGACCAGTGGATCGCTCCGTTCGCCTTGACGGCCAGCAGGTGGCGGCCGGCTGCATCGAGCGCCACGCGGGCGCTCTGGGCGGAGCGGGCATTGGAGAGGTGCACGCGGATGCGGGCGCGCAATTCGTCGATATTGATCGGCTTGGTGAGGTAATCGACGCCGCCCGAATCGAGCGCGTTGACCACATGTTCGGTCTCGGTAAGGCCGGTCATGAAGATCACCGGCACCTGCGTCACGCCGCCGTTGGTCTTCAGCTTGCGGCAGGTCTCGAAACCGTCCATGCCGGGCATCACCGCGTCGAGCAGGATGAGATCGGGCGTGATGCGTTCGACGATGTTGAGCGCCGACTGGCCGGTCGTGGCGATCAGCACGGAGAAGCCGGATTTTTCCAGCGCTTCGGTCAGGAAGCCCAGCGTTTCCGGGCTGTCGTCCACGAGAAGGACGATGTCGCGCGGCAGGGCGGTCTCAGCCATCACTCGTCCTTTCTGCCTCAAGGCGGCTCAGGAATTTCATATAACCGGCAAGATCGAAGGCCTGCACGTAAGTGCCGAGTTCTTCCGCGAAGGGGCGGTGCTCCTCCTCCCGGGCGAGATCGGCAAGTTTCGCTTCGATACCGCGGACGTAGCCGATTTCGCCGAGCCGCAAAAGGTCCTGGACATGGTTCGTCCCCGGACTTTTGATCGGTTTTTCGGGCCGACGACCGCTGGAATCACCGTTTCATTCTCATAGACCCAGACGAGGCCTAGATGGGCGGCGAGCTTGTCGGCGAGGCGGCGGAAATCGACCGGTTTGGCGATCGCGTCGTTGTGGCCCTCGTCGCCGGAATGCGTTGCGACGCCGTCGCCGATATTGGCCGAGAGCATCACAATCGGCGCCGTCTGGCCGATCTCGCGCAGTCGTGAGACAAGCTGCCAGCCGCTCATGCCGGGCATGGAGATATCGACGAGGAAGAGGTCCGGCGTGACGCCCTCGATCAGCGTCAGGCAGTCCGGCCCGCTATTGGCGGTCAGCACGACGAAATCCATCGGTGAGAGCACTTCGCGCATCAGGTCGCGGTGATCCTCGTTGTCATCGACGACGACGATCGTGCGGCGCGGGCCGGTATAGGAGACGATCTTCTTTTCGGCCGCCGGCGCGGTGTTCGGCCGCTCGATGGCGGACAGCATCAGCCGCACCTTGAAGATCGAGCCTTCGCCCTTGGTGCTGGCCACCGCAATCTCGCCGCCGAGCGTGTTGGTCAGCAGCTGGGTGATGGTGAGGCCCAGCCCAAGGCCGGGCATCGGCCGGATGCTTTCCGCCTCGCCTCGCTGGAAGGGCTCGTAAATGCGGCCGAGATCCTTTTCGGCAATGCCGCGGCCGGTATCGGAAATGGTGAAGGTGGCGACCTGGCTGCGATAGGCGACGTCGAATTTCACCGTGCCCTCGTCGGTGAACTTGATGGCATTGGACAGCAGGTTGACGAGGATCTGGCGCAGCCGCTTTTCGTCGGTTCGAACATATTGCGGCAGGGATCGGGCGCGTTCGTGCTCAAAGCTAAGTCCCTTCGCCTGCGCCTGCAGGCCGAACATCTCGACGATCTGGTCGAGAAAGTCCTGGATATTGATCTCGTTGGAATAGACCTGTAGCCGGCCGGCCTCGATCTTGGAAATGTCGAGCAGACCGTCGATCAGGCCGGACAGGTGGTCGGCGGAGCGCTTGATGACCTTGATCGCCGACTGGCGCGGGGCGGGAATGGTCTCGTCGCGCTCGAGGATCTGGGCGTAGCCGAGCACGGCGTTGAGCGGGGTGCGCAGCTCGTGGGAGAGGCCGACGACATAACGGCTCTTGGCGCGGTTGGCGGCCTCGGCTGTCTCCTTGGCGTCTTGAAGTGCCGCATCTGTTTTCTTGTGGGCGGCGATCTCCTTCAGGAGAAGCGTGTTCTGGCGCGACGATTCTTCCTCCGCCACCACCCGGCTGTCGTGGGCGAGGACATAGAACCACGAGACGATGCCGGCGATGATCGCGAAGACGAAAAAGACGATGAGCACCGTCCCATAGATCACCTCTGCATTGACCGGGGTCGCCTGGCTGACCTGATAGGCGATCATGGCAAGGATCGCGCCGATCGCCGAGGTCGCCAGCACCGCCGTCGTGGCATAACGCCCGAGGCGGGTCGTCAGCCGGGTGATGACGCTCTCCGGCAGGAAGGAGCGGGCGACCGCGCCCACCTGGGTGTTCAGCCGTGCATGCGGCTTGCACATATCGTGGCAGCGGCTGTCGAGCGAACAGCAGAGCGAGCAGATCGGCGCCGCATAGGCGGGGCACCAGGCCATGTCCTCGTGCTCGAACTGATGTTCGCAGATCGAACAGGTGATCGAGCCCAGGGTTTTCCAGCTCTGGCGCGGTTTGCGGGCGAGGTAGAACTTGCCCTTGGTGGCAAAGGCGAGCGTCGGCGACAGGAGGAAGGCGATCAGCGTCACATAGGTGGCGAGCGAAGCCATCAGCGGGCCGAACAGGCCGAAATGGGCGGCGAGCGCAATTGCCGCCGAGCCGAACATCGAGCCTAGGCCTACCGGGTTGATGTCGTAAAGATGGGCGCGTTTGAACTCGATGCCTTCGGGCGACAGGCCGAGCGGCTTGTTGATCATCAGGTCGGCCGAGATGGTGCAGAGCCAGGCCATGGCGATGATCGAGAAGATGCCGAGCGTGGCTTCGAGCAGCCGGTAGATGCCGAGCTCCATCAGGAGCAGCGCGATCACCACATTGAAGACCAGCCACACGACGCGGCCGGGATGGCTGTGGGTGAGACGCGAGAAGAAGTTCGACCAGGCGAGCGAGCCCGCATAGGCGTTCATGACGTTGATCTTCAGTTGCGAGACGACCACGAAGGCGGCCATCAGCAGCAGCGCCGCCGTATCGTTCGGGATCATGTAGCCGAAGGCGGCGAAATACATATGCGCCGGGTCGGCCGCCTCGCGGATCGGCACGGCGGTCGAGAGCGTCAGCACCGCCAGGAAAGAACCGGCGAGCAGCTTCGGTACGCCGACCACCACCCAGCCGGGGCCGGCGAGGAAGACGGCGAACCGGTGGCGCCATTTCTGCAGCCCCTCCGGCGGCAGGAAGCGCAGGAAGCCGACCTGTTCGCCGATCTGCGGCATCAGCGCCAGGATGACGGCGGAGGCCGCGCCGAATTCGACGAGGTTGAACGGAGCCGGGCCGCCGACCTGGGCGTTGGAGTGACCGATGCCGGCAAAGGCGCGCCAGAGATCGAACTTCTGCCAGTCCATGAAGGCGATGAACACGAAGGGCAGGATGTTCAGGACGATCCAGAACGGCTGGGTGATGAGCTGGAAGCGCGAGATCAGCTGCACGCCGTAGATGACCAGCGGGATCACTACCACAGCGCTGATGATGTAGCCGATCCAGGGCGGAATGCCGAAGGCGAGATCCAGCGCGCCGGTCATGATCGACGCCTCGATCGCAAACAGCATGAAGGTGAAGCTCGCATAGATCAGCGAGGTGATGGTCGAGCCGATGTAACCGAAGCTCGCGCCGCGGGTCAGCAGATCGATATCAACGCCGTGGCGGATCGCATAACGGCTGATCGGCCAGCCGATCACCAGCATGGCGATGGCGGCCGCGACGATGGCGAAAAACGCGTTGGTGGTGCCGTAGGACAGCGTGATCGTGCCGCCGATAGCCTCCAGCGCCAGGAAGGAGATCGCGCCGATGGCGGTCTGGGAAATGCGGCTGGACGAAAACCGGCGGGCGCTCTTGGCGGTGAAACGGAGCGCGTAATCCTCCAGCGTCTGGTTGGCAACCCAACGATTGTATTCACGCCGGACGGGAATGATGCGTTGCCGGGCTGTCATGCCTAATTTCTAGCACCTTGAAGGGAAAGACTGTCAATTGTGCACTTTCGGCTGTGGCGCGGCGTTTTGCAAGCGGAGTATGATGCGGTGCGGTAAATCCCGCATGTTCTGGATTCTTTCGCAGGATTGTCACCTCAAAAGCGGCCAGAGCGTCGCCACCAGCAGCAGCGCCATGACGATGTTGAACCATTTGAGCCGCACCGGATCGGACAGGAACTGCCGCAGCGCCACGCCGAAGCCGGCCCAGACCGCGACGCTCGGCAGGTTGACGACGGCGATGACGAGCGTGACCAGCACCACCGAGACGAACGGGTTCTCGGCGCTGGCATAGGCCGCCATGGCTGTCAGCGCACCGACCCAGGCCTTCGGGTTCACCCATTGGAAAGCGGCGGATTCGAGGAAGGTGAGGGGACGGACGGCGCCCGCGCTGTCGTCGGAGACGGAGCGGGACATAGCAATCCGCCAGGCGAGGTAGAGCAGGTAGGCGCCGCCGGCGATCTTCAGCGCCAATCCAAGCGGCGGATAGGCCGTCAACAGCGCGCCGAGACCGAAGCCGACCGCCAGCAGCACCGACGAAAAACCGATGGTGATGCCGAGGATCTGCGGCACGGTACGCCGGAAGCCGAAATTGGTGCCCGAGGCGAGCAGCATGAAATTGCTCGGCCCCGGCGATACGGAGCCGACAAGCGAG
The DNA here is from genome assembly GCA_045291535.1 of Neorhizobium sp. EC2-8. Taxonomy (GTDB): domain Bacteria; phylum Pseudomonadota; class Alphaproteobacteria; order Rhizobiales; family Rhizobiaceae; genus Neorhizobium. The sequence goes on from CP147996.1 coordinate 4,593,610, forward strand.
AAGAGGACGATGGCAAGGATGGTGTCGTAGGTCATGGCAAAGCGCTCCCCGCGCGGGGAGGATGTCACCCGGCGTTGCTTCGGATCAGGTTGATCGGACTGGTTCAGAGGTGGCGTACGCCGAGCTTGCCGCCCCATTTGCCGTTCAGGTAATCGCAGACAAGTCGGCGATGGCAATGATGCGGCGTGTCTTCGGAGCAGAGCAGGCACGAGCCATCGAAGGCTTCCGGCCTCAGTTGGCTTTCCACCTGACGTTTCGCCATCAAGCCAAGGAAATCATTCTGGAAAATATTCCAGTCACCCTTCTGCTTCTTGAAGGCGGTCATGATCTCCTCGGTCGGGGCCAGCAGCGGTTCATGCACGTAGCCGGCGCCGCAGATCGTCTTCAGGAAGAAGGCGAGGTCGTCGGATTTGGCAAAACCGGCAAGCTGCGAGGTGTTGTGAAGGCGCACGTCCAGGACCCGTTTCACGCCGGCCGCCTTGATGCGGCCGAAGAAGTCCTCGGCGGTCGTCCTGGTGAAGCCGATCGTGGTGACATCCATGTTCATGCGTCTCTTCTTATCGTAACGGGCTTGCTCAGGCGATGTTTCTCAGGCCTCATATTCCCCAGGCGGGGCCGGTTGCCTATTGTCAATATTGACATTGTTGATATGGTTCTTGCCATGAAGCTGCAACTCCTCGCTCTCGATCCCGTCTTCGATACCGGCCTTTCGACCATGCTCGACGTGTTCACCATGGCAAACGAGCTTGCGGTTATGCTGTCGCTCGGGGTGCCGAGCTTCGACGTGTCGGTCATCGGCGTGCGCAAAAAGTGAAGACGGCGCACGGGCTTGCCGTGCCGATCTCGGGAAGTTTCGACCCGAAGGCCGGCGGCTGGCTGGTCGTGCCGGCGATCGCCTGCAAGATGCCGGACGTGCTGGTGCCGGCCCTCGACCGACCCGAGATCCGCGATGCGGGGCGGTGCTGCGCGAGGCGAAGGCGGCCGGTTTGAACATCGCCGCCGCTTGCGTCGGCACATTCGTTCTCGCCGAATCCGGCCTTCTCGACGGGGAGAAATCGACAACGAGCCTGGTGGCTCGCGCCGCTCTTCCGCCACCGTTATCCTTCCGTGCAGCTCGAAGACGGCCGCATGCTGGTGAAATCCGGCTCGCTGGTGACGGCGGGCGCCGCACTCGGCCACATGGACATGGCGCTCTGGCTGGTACGGCAGGTGAGCCCCGAGCTTGCCGGCCTAGTGGCGCGCTACCTCATCGTCGATAACCGGCCCTCCCAATCGGCCTATGTGATCACCGACCATCTTTCGCATGCCGACCCGCTGGTGCAGCGTTTCGAGCGCTGGGCCCGTGGCAGGCTTTCCGAAGGGTTTTCGCTCGACGACGCGGCCGATGTGGTCGGCGCCAGCAAACGGACTTTGGCGCGGCGCATGCAGCAGGTGCTCGGCAAGACGCCGCTTTCCTATTTCCAGGATCTGAGGGTCGAGCGCGCCGTGCATCTTTTGAAGACCAGCGACAAGAGCCCGGACGAGATCGCCGCGCTCGTCGGTTATGCCGACGGCGTCACGCTGCGGGCCTTGCTGCGGCAGAAGATCGGGCGGGGCGTGCGCGAGGTGAGGGCGGGCGGATAGGTTAGACCTCCTTGCGCCGCAGCAGATAGTCCAGCCCGCCGACGCGGAACCAGCGATGGGCATAGGCATCGAGCAGCAGGCGGTGCTTGCCGTTCTTCTCCGCCTCGCTATTGCCCCCGTCGGCGATGTCGATCAGCGTCTCGCCGTGTTCGCCAAGACCCACCGAGAACTCCACCTCGACAGGGGTGGATCGCAGATTGTGGACGACCAGGACGGAGTTGTCGCGCCAATCGTAGCGCAGCACCAGCACGCTCTCGTCGCTGGTCTCCAGCGGCACACATTCCCCCAGCCGATTTCCGGCGCTTCCTTGCGCATGCGGATCAGCCGTTCCGTCCAGTTCAGCATCGAGTTCGGATCGCGCCTTTGGTCGGCGACGTTCAGGTGCTCGAAGCCGAAGGGGCCGCCGCTGATGACCGGCAGGACCGGCTTGTCGTTTTTGGTGAAACCGCCCTGTGGCTCGGTTGACCATTGCATCGGCGTGCGGGCGCAGTTGCGTTCCGGCAGCGACAGGTCGTCGCCCATGCCGATCTCGTCGCCGTAACGCAGGACCGGCGTGCCGGGCAACGAGAACATCAGGCTGTAGGCAAGCTCCAGCCGGCGGCGGTCGCCCTGCAGCATGGGCGCCAGCCGCCGACGGATGCCGCGGTCGTAGAGCTGCATATCCTTTTCCGGGCCGAACTCCGAAAACACTTTCTGCCGCTGCTTTTCGGTCAACCGGCCGAGGTCGAGTTCGTCGTGATTGCGCAGGAACAGGCCCCATTGAGCGGTGGCGGGGCGCTCGTACGTGTCCCTGATCGCCTTCGCAAGTGGCCGGCTATCAGCGGACGCCAACGCGTAGAACAGCGCCTGATTGACGTGGAAGTTGAACATCATCTGCATTCGGTCGCCGTCGTCGCCAAAATAGGTCAGGTTTTCCTTCGGCACGACGTTGGCCTCTGCCAGGATGATCGAGTCTCCAAGCCGCCATTGCAGGAACTCGCGAAAAGTCCGGAGCATGTCGAACTGCTCCTTCGGCTTCTTCACCTCAGCACCCTTTTCGGCGATCACGAAGGGCACCGCATCCATGCGGAAACCGGACACGCCGAGCTGGATCCAGAAGCCCATGATCTTCAGGATCTCCGCCTGTACATGCGGGTTCGAGGTGTTGAGGTCGGGCTGAAAGTCGTAGAAACGGTGGAAATAATACTGTTTTGCCTTCTCGTCATAGGTCCAGGTAGTCTTCTGCACGCCCGGAAACACCATGCCTTCGTCGGCGTTAGCCGGCTTCTTGTCGGACCAGACATACCAGTCACGGTATCGGGATTTCGGGTCGCGGCGGGCGTCCTGGAACCAGGGATGTTCATTGGAGGTGTGGTTGACGACGATGTCGATCAGCACCCGGATCCCGCGCTGCTTGGCGGCGTGGGTAAATTCGACGAAATCGCCGAGCGTGCCGTAGCGGGGATCGACATTGTAATAGTCGGAGACGTCGTACCCGTCGTCGCGGCCGGGCGATGTCTGGAACGGCATCAGCCAGATGGCGCTGACGCCGAGGCCGGAGAGATAATCCAGCCTGCGCTGCAGCCCCTGGAAATCCCCGATCCCATCGCCATTGGCATCCATGAAGGTCTCGACGGAGAGGCAATAGACGACGGCGTTCTTGTACCAGAGGTCGTTGATCACGGGCTTGAGCTCCTCGGGCGGTTGGGCGGATCCGAGGGCAAGCGTGCGAGGCGCAGAAATGTTCCCTCCGGGGAACGAATTCAAGACACGGGAACGGTCACGACCCAAAGCACGCCGGGCGAGCCTGATGCGTGACCGGCACCTCGCTTCAAGGTGCAAGGCTGACGCCGTTATTCGATCAGAAGCAGGCCGCGCTTCTTGTCTCCATCGAGCGTGTTCATTGCCGAGAACAACCGTTCGCGCTCGACAAGCCAGGGCTTGTAGTTCTCGTTGACATCGAGGACGAGCACCAGATCCTCGGCTTCCAGATATCCTCCGATCGGAGAATGGTGACCGGCGCCTGCTCCAAAGATCTTTTCACGCGTGAAATTGACGATGTAACGGCGAGCCGGGTCGTTGGCGTGCTTCATATGCTCGCGGAACTCGTCGGCGGTCAGGTCGTGGAAAACCGTAACCTTCCGCTCGGTTTTCATTCGGGCAAGCCCGGCAAGTTCATCCAGCGTCAGGCCGATGATGCAGAATCCGGTCCAGCACATCCCGGTCCCGTCCAGAACCTTGGCCTCGGTCGTTTCCTCCTCCCCAATCGAGCGAAACGCATTGGCAATGCTTGCGGGACCGCACCGCGAGCCATTCGACTGCCAGGTGACGTTGCGGCCAAAGGTTTTCGCCACGGGCAGTGTCCAGGCCCGGTCCATCAGTTCGGGGGAACGGACGACGGACGACCGGATCGCTTCCGGCGGGACTTTTGTCTGGCCGACCACGACGAATGCGGCTCCGGCGAGCAGGCCGGCGGTGGCGATCATGCCGAAAAATAGACCGCGCTTCATGTTCAGATCCTCGAAGCCAAGGAGGATCCCGAAGAATGACCCAAAGGGGCAGGGACATCAATCCGGCAGACAACCCGCGACCGCTTTCCGTCAGGAGCGGGATTGTGCCGAACGGTCGCTGCGGATCGGATGCCAGATCGAAACATCCCGAGGTCCGGCGAGGAGATCGGCCAGGGCCGCGTGCCATGCCTGGCGATAGGGGCGCTGCAACTGCACGTCCAGGATGTCCTGATGATCCTCCCATGTCTCGTAGAGCATCATGTGGTTCTGATTCTCGGGATCGGCATGCAGCACGGCATTGTGGAACATCGGCTCGTGCCGCATGGCATCGAGCACACCGTTCAGAAGAGCGATGAAGCGGTCGCGCTGGCCTGGCAGGATATCGAAACGAATGACGTAAGTGACGGGCATGGGGCTGATCCTTTCACGCTGTAAAACTGGATCCTGGATAGATGCCGTCGGTCGCCGGGTCGATTACCTTGGAGGTCATATATCACACGCGCAATGCGTCTCGGGAGCATGGTCGCAATACGCCAATTCGAGATCGAGAACGGTGGACACGAAGCGCCACAGGCGCTCATGATGCGTATCGCAATTGGCACCGGCGAAAGCCTGATGCCTCGGGAATGCTCCCATAGGTCGATTTCTTTGCGCATTTCGCTCATCTGTGCTAAGATAGGTAGACTTACAAAAAGGCTGACGCTCGCTCGAGCGAATTCCATGCCGGGGAAGGCTTTCGCTCCGCGAGCCTCCGGTCCCTTAAAGGGACATATTATCCATGACTATCGCCGCTCCTCTTCCGCCAACGGGTGTGATAAGCCTTGGCCTCGCAATCGTTTCCACCTCCGCCGCGCCGCTATTGCTGCTGGACGGAAAGTTGATGGTGATTGCCGGCAGTTCTTCGTTCTGCCGCGAATTTGAGGTCGATCCCGCAGCAGTTTCCAACCGCCCGTTTTCCGAGCTTGGCAATGGTGAATGGAATGTACGAAGCCTCGCGTCGCTGCTGGAGGCCACGGCGTCGGGAAGCGCAGATATCCACGCTTATGAAATGGACCTGAAACGAAAAGACCGCGCGCCCCGACAATTGGTATTGAGTGCTCAGAAACTCGATTACGGCGACGTTGAAGGGGTCCGTGTGCTCCTTTCCATCGCCGACGTCACCGATGTGCGCCTCGCCGAAAAGCTCAGGGACGACCTGCTCCGGGAAAAGGAAATCCTGCTGCGGGAGATCCAGCATCGGGTTGCCAACAGTCTCCAGATCATCGCGAGCATCCTATTGCAAAGCGCCCGCAAGGTTCAGTCGGAAGAAACCCGTTCGCATTTAACGCTCGCGCATGGGCGCGTCATGTCGATCGCAGCGGTTCAGCGACAGCTGGCGGCAACAAATGCCGGCGATGTCGAACTGCGGACCTACTTCACGCAACTTTGCAAAAGCCTCGCCGCGTCGATGATTTTTGATCCCGAGGAAATATCGATCAAAGTGAATGTGGACGACAGTGTTGCGACGGCGAATGTGTCGATCAGTCTCGGCCTTATCGTCACGGAACTTGTCATCAACGCGCTGAAACATGCGTTTCCCGACCAGCGAAATGGCAAAATCGTGGTTGATTACCGTTCTGACAACGGGTTTTGGTCGCTTTCGGTGGACGACGACGGCGTCGGCATTCCAGACGATCCGGCACACTCGCAGCCCGGACTTGGTACGGGGATTGTCGAAGCGATGGCAAAACAGCTCGATGCGACATTCACTCTTCAAAGCCTTAACCCCGGCACCAGGGCCGAAATCGTGCACGCCTGAGTTTCCCCGCCATCGGTTGCCGGACACGAAGTCTTCCAGGCCGCGGCTGAACCGATCATCGCGGCGTTCAATCGCTCGTTGACCCTCTCACCTGATCCGGTCCCCAAAGCGTTACGTCTCACCTCCGGGGGATCGACCCGGCGTTTCTTCCTTGCCGTCGAGGATGGCGGTCTCATTACTGGAAGAGAGACAGGATGTTTCGCGCGTCCGAATTGGCGATGGAAAGCGACTGGGTCGCCAGTTGCTGCTGGACTTGCAATGCTCTGAGCCTGCTCGATGCCTCGGTCATATTCGCATCGACGAGGCGCCCGATGCCTCTGTCGAGATTGTCCACGAGCTTGTTTCCAAATGCTTCCTGCATCTCGATCCTCGACTTGAGCGAGCCAAGGTAGGCACCGGCCGAGATGACCTTCTGCTGCATCTCGTCGAGAACGAAGGTAATTGTCGGAAAATCGATGTTGGGATCGGTGACGTCGATATCGAGAATATCGATACCCTCCGGCGGCAGCGTGCGGGTGTGGGCAGGCGCCTGAATGGTGATCAGCTCTGCGGCGAGAGGAATGGTGGCCCGAAAGAAGATATTCGGCGCCCCGCCCTGAGCCGCAAGCAGGACGTCGGGGACGCCTTGTTGAGAAACGTTGCCTGCAGGAGAACTTTCGCCCAATCGGCGGCGCTTTCAATATCGCCGTCGAAGCCGTACCCCAATTGGCCTCCGAGCGCCTGATCGACGACATTCTTGGTGATGACGAACGTATCGTTGGACGTCCCCACCGAAAAGGCGACCGTGATGACGTCGAATTGCGTAATCGTGAAGGGTTGGTCGAATACCGGGCCTGGCACGTCGCCATAACCCGATGTCGAAAATCCGAGCAATCCACCGATCGTGCCGAGGCCGTAACCCAGATCCGGATCGGGTTCTTTCTGCAGGATTCCGCCGCCGCCATTCTTGAACAGTGCAATTTTCGACAGATCGACATCGATGGTCTTGAGGGAGACGGTTCCATCGTCGCTGCGATTGAACGACGACAGGACGGACGTCTTCGCGCCTGCCCCGCTGGCCTCGCCCCGCATGTCCGACTGCAACCAGTTCTGACCGGCAAAGGACGCGGCACTGGATATGGAGACGATCTGCTGCTTCAGCTGCTCCAGTTCTTCCTGGATCTTCTTCTTGTCTATTCCGTCCTGCTGGGCGGAGACGACCTTGGCCATGAACGCCGCCAGGATATCGGTCGTCGCAGCCATGCCTTCATAGGCCGTATCGACTTTTGCGGCTCCAAGGCCAAGGGCGTCCTGCACCGTCGAAAGGGCACCTTTGTCCGATCGCATGGTGGTGGCGATTGACCAGTAGGCCGCGTTGTCGGAGGCTTGTTCGATACGTAAGCCGGTTGCGACCTCCCGCGCTGCCCCGAACATCTGGCTGTCGAGGGAACGAAGCATTTGGAGCGCAGAAGTAGCTCCAGCATTTGTGAGGATGCTACTCATAGTACTTTACACCGGAAACAACTCCTTACGCCTAATTCAGCGTCGGATTATACAATCGAAATATGGTTAATATATCATGTCTCATTAATATATCATGAGAGCGCTCGATACTGGCCGTGCCGATGCTATTTCACCTGAAAATGCCAGGAGGGTTCCCACCAGGGTGCCGTTCTTCCCCTTCTCCCCTCCGGTACGTCATTCGACGTATACGGTTTTGCGCTGCAGCAACCGATAGTCGCTTAAGCAACGGTTAAGTCCTCGTTGCGGACGAACGAGAAGAGGGGTTCGAACCAATGACATTTAAATCCAAACTGGGTGGCGCGATGCTTGCCGCCGTCATGTCTGCGACGGCGCTGCAGGGCGCTTTCGCCGCTGACGACACCATCAAGATCGGTGTTCTGCACTCGCTTTCCGGCACCATGGCCATCTCTGAGACCACCCTCAAGGATGTCATGCTGATGCTCGTCGCCGAGCAGAACAAGAAGGGCGGCGTGCTTGGCAAGAAGCTCGAAGCCGTCGTCGTCGATCCGGCTTCCGACTGGCCGCTGTTCGCCGAAAAGGCTCGTCAGCTGATTTCCAAGGACAAGGTCGCTGCCGTTTTCGGTTGCTGGACCTCGTCTTCGCGCAAGTCGGTCCTGCCGGTCTTCGAAGAGCTGAACTCGATCCTGTTCTACCCGGTCCAGTACGAGGGTGAAGAATCCTCGCGCAACATCTTCTACACGGGCGCTGCCCCGAACCAGCAGGCCATCCCGGCCGTCGATTACCTGGCGAAGAACGAAGGCGTGAAGCGCTGGGTTCTCGCCGGCACCGACTACGTCTATCCGCAGACGACCAACAAGATCCTCAAAGCCTACCTGATGTCGAAGGGCGTTGCCGAATCCGACATCATGGTCAACTACACGCCGTTCGGTCATTCCGACTGGCAGACGATCGTGTCCGACATCAAGAAGTTCGGATCGGCCGGCAAGAAGACTGCCGTCGTCTCGACCATCAACGGTGACGCAAACGTTCCGTTCTACAAGGAACTCGGCAACCAGGGCATCAAGGCTGAAGACATTCCCGTCGTCGCCTTCTCGGTCGGCGAAGAAGAACTTGCCGGTCTCGACACCAAGCCGCTGGTCGGGCATCTCGCCGCCTGGAACTACTTCCAGTCCGTCGATGCCGAGGTGAACGCCGAATTCATCAAGGAATGGCACGCGTTCACCAAGAACGACAAGCGCGTCACCAACGACCCGATGGAAGCCGCCTATATCGGCTTCAACGCCTGGGTAAAGGCCGTCGAAGCGGCCGGCACCACCAACACCGATGCCGTGCTGGACAGCATCATCGGCGTCTCCGTTCCGAACCTGTCGGGTGGCACGTCCACCGTCATGCCGAACCACCACATCACCAAGCCGGTGCTGATCGGTGAAATCCAGGCTGACGGCCAGTTCGACATCGTTCAGGAAACTGCGCCTGTGGTCGGCGACGAGTGGTCCGATTACCTGCCGGACTCCAAGAACCTGATCTCCGATTGGCGCAAGCCGATGTCCTGCGGCAACTTCAACGTTGCTTCGGGCAAGTGCGGCGGCAAGGGCAGCTGATCCGATTGCCTCTCGATGTTCATCGACATCATCGCGGGCGGCGTCCAGTCGCCCGCGGTCTCGCAAGGGGTTCCAATGACGAGCAAAGTTCCTTTCCGCGTTCTGCAGAGCCTTGGTCTTCTGCTCTGCCTGATGTTTTCCTTCGCCGCGCCATCTTTCGCGCAGCAGACCGATCCCAGGCCGCTGATCGACGCGCTTTCCAAGGCGGATTTCGGCGAAGCTGAAAAACTGATCGGCCAGCTCGCCGCCACCGGCGATGTCCGGCTCGTGCCGGCGCTGAATGCCTTTTCCGAGGGCGACCTCTATTTCCGCAAGTCCGACAACCTGGTGTTCATCGGCAAGCCTGCCGGCTCCAGTTACGAACTGATCGATCCGGTGACCGGTGCTTCCGCCGGACAGGCTGCCAAGAACGCGGTCACCAAGATCAAGATCAACAACGGCCTGCGCCGGGTCATCCGCTCGGCCATGGGCGGCCTGACGCTGATGAGCCCGGATCGTGGCGTGCGGCTGCAGGCGGCCGATGCGGTGCTGCGCTCGCCGAGTGCGGAAAACCTCGAACTCCTCGAAACCGCAATCTCCAAGGAGACGGACGGCGAGGTCAAGGCCCGCATGGTAGAGGCGCGCGCCGTGTCGCTGCTCTCCTCCGACCGCTCCATTGACGAAAAGCGGGCCGCGATCCAGACGATCAAGAATTATGGCGGCCGCAACGCGATCGGCATCCTGATGGGCGCTTCCGCGTCGCTCGATCCGAGCCTCAAGGGCGATGTCGATGCGGCGATCGCCAGCATCGAAAGCGGCCAGCGCCTCTGGGATATCGGCCAGAACGTCTGGTATGGCGTCTCGCTCGGCTCCGTCCTGCTACTGGCGGCAATCGGCCTGGCGATCACCTTCGGCGTCATGGGCATCATCAACATGGCGCATGGCGAGATGGTCATGCTCGGCGCCTATTCCACCTTCGTGGTGCAGCAGGTCATCCGCGACCATGCGCCCGGCCTGTTCGACTGGTCGCTGGCGATCGCACTTCCCGTCGCCTTCCTCGTCACCGGCGCGGTCGGCCTGGTCATCGAACGCGGCGTCATCCGCTTCCTCTACGGCCGGCCGCTTGAAACGCTGCTCGCCACCTGGGGCGTCTCGCTCATCCTGCAGCAGACGATCCGCTCGATCTTCGGCCCCACGAACCAGGAAGTCGGCAATCCGTCCTGGATGTCCGGTTCGTTCCCGGTCGGCGGCATGACGATCACCTGGAACCGCATGTGGATCATCGCCTTCTCGCTGTCGATCTTCGTGGCGCTGCTGGTGGTGATGAAGAAGTCATCCTTCGGCCTCAACATGCGCGCCGTTACCCAGAACCGCCGCATGGCGTCGTCGATGGGCATCAAGACGCCCTGGGTCGATGCCTTCACCTTTGCGCTCGGCTCCGGCATTGCCGGCATTGCGGGTGTCGCGCTGTCTCAGATCGACAACGTCTCGCCAAACCTCGGCCAGAGCTACATCATCGACAGTTTCATGGTCGTGGTGTTCGGCGGCGTCGGTAATCTCTGGGGTACGCTGGTCGGCGCGCTGTCGCTCGGGGTGCTGAACAAGTTCCTCGAACCCTCGGTCGGTGCCGTGCTCGGCAAGATCCTGGTCCTGGTGCTGATCATCCTCTTCATCCAGAAACGTCCGCGCGGCCTGTTCGCGCTCAAGGGAAGGGCGGTGGAAGCATGATTTCCGGCTTTGTCTTTCGCGCCCTCGAAGGTCGCATCGTCGCAGCCGTCGGCATTCTTCTGGCCATCGGCATCCTGGTGCCGGCGCTCAACCTGCTGACGCCTCCAGATAGCGCCCTGCATATCCCGACCTATGTGATGTCCCTGTTCGGCAAGTATCTCTGCTACGCGCTCCTGGCGCTGGCACTCGATCTCGTCTGGGGTTACTGCGGCATCCTCTCGCTCGGCCACGGCGCCTTCTTCGCGCTCGGCGGTTATGCGATGGGCATGTACCTGATGCGCCAGATCGGCAGCCGAGGCGTCTACGGCAACCCGGTCCTGCCGGACTTCATGGTCTTCCTCAACTGGAAGGAACTGCCCTGGTTCTGGTATGGCTTCGACTGGTTCGTCTTTGCCATGCTGATGGTGCTGGTCGTACCCGGCCTGCTCGCCTTCGTGTTCGGCTGGTTCGCCTTCCGCTCTCGCGTCAACGGCGTCTATCTATCGATCATCACCCAGGCGATGACCTATGCGCTGTTGCTTGCCTTCTTCCGCAACGACATGGGTTTCGGCGGCAATAACGGCCTCACCGACTTCAAGGACATCCTCGGCTTCTCCGTCCAGGCGGACGGTACGCGTGCAGTTCTGTTCTTCATGTCGGCGCTGATGCTGTCGCTCTGCCTGATCCTTGCGTCGGCCATCGTCCGTTCGAAATTCGGGAAGGTTCTGGTCGGCGTGCGCGATGCCGAAAGCCGGGTGCGCTTCCTCGGCTTCCGGGTCGAGAACATCAAGCTCTTCACCTTCGTGGTGTCCGCCATGATGGCGGGTATCGCCGGCGCGCTGTTCGTGCCGCAGGTGGGCATCATCAATCCGGGCGAATTCGCGCCGGCCAACTCGATCGAAGTGGTCGTCTGGACTGCCGTCGGCGGTCGCGGCACGCTGATCGGCCCGATCATCGGGGCAATCCTCGTCAACGGCGGCAAGAGCTTCTTCACCGGCGCCTTTCCTGAAATCTGGCTGTTTGCGCTCGGCGGCTTGTTTATCGCCGTGACGCTCTTCCTGCCGAAGGGCATCGTCGGGACGATCCAGCACGGTTTCAAGGCCCGCAAGGCGCTGAAGGCCGCGGCGGATGCCGAAAAGGGCAGGGGCGGTATTGAGACGGCCGCCCAGGCCCAGGCGGCGGAATAGGCGGGGGACACGACACCATGAATATGATTTCCGAAACACGACAGAAAAGCCTGCTCTATCTCGAAAACGTCTCGGTCTCCTTCGACGGCTTCAAGGCGCTGAACTCGCTGTCCTTCGTCGTCGAGCCCGGGGAACTGAGGGCGATCATCGGCCCGAACGGCGCCGGCAAGACGACGATGATGGACATCATCACCGGCAAGACGCGGCCCGATACCGGCACGGTCCTGTTCGAGGATACGATCGACCTCACCAGACAAGACGAGGCGGATATCGCCCAGCTCGGCATCGGCCGCAAATTCCAGAAGCCGACCGTGTTCGAAAGCCACACCGTCTGGGACAACCTGGAACTGGCGCTCAACCGGTCGCGCGGCGTGTTCGCCACCCTGTTCTACACGCTCTCGCCGGAAGACAAGGCGCGTATCGAGGAAATCCTCGAGACGATCCGCATGACCCATCGCAGCCGAGAATACGCCGCCAATCTCAGCCACGGCCAGAAGCAGTGGCTGGAAATCGGCATGCTGCTCGCTCAGGAACCCAAGCTCTTGCTCGTCGATGAGCCGGTCGCAGGCATGACCGATGCGGAAACGGCGGAGACGGCGGTGCTGCTCAAGGAAATCGCCAAGACCCGCTCGGTGGTGGTCGTCGAACACGACATGGGCTTCATCCGCGAACTTGGCGTCAAGGTGACGTGTCTGGCGGAAGGTTCGGTGCTGGCCGAAGGGTCGATCGACTTTGTTTCGAACGATCCGAAGGTGATCGAGAATTATCTGGGGCGGTGAGGGGACTATGATGAACGTTGCGCCGCTGGCACCCTCCTCTGCCCTGCCGGGCATCTCCCCTCAAGGCAGCGCCATCGCATATGGGGCGCGAGGCGGTGCCGCGACCCTAACCCTCCCCTTGTGGGGAGGGTGGCCGGCAGGCGGGAGGGGTTTTATTTGGAGCGAAGACCCTCCCCAACCTCTCCCCACAAGGGGAGGGGCTCCACGCACCGCCAGCGGGCGCTGGAAGATTTGGGAGAACTGCCATGCTGACAGTCAACAACGTCAATCTTCACTACGGCGCGGCGCAGGCGCTGCGGGGTGTTTCGATTCATGCGGATATGGGCAAGATCACTTGCGTGCTGGGGCGGAACGGCGTGGGGAAGAGTTCTCTTCTCCGCGCCGTCACCGGCCAGCATCCGGTCAGCGCCGGCACGATCAGCTTCCAGGGGAGGTGCTGAATGGTCTCGCCCCCTATAACCGGGCCAAGCACGGTATCGGCTACGTGCCGCAGGGCCGCGAGATCTTCCCGCTGCTCACCGTCCAGGAGAACCTCGAAAGCGGTTACGCGCCGCTCGCTCGCAAGGACAAGTTCATTCCCGACGAGATCTTCTCGCTTTTTCCGGTGCTGAAATCCATGCTCGGCCGGCGCGGCGGCGACCTGTCCGGCGGCCAGCAGCAGCAGCTGGCGATCGGCCGCGCCATGGTGACCCGTCCGAAGATCCTCGTTCTCGACGAGCCGACGGAAGGAATCCAGCCGTCCATCATCAAGGATATCGGCCGTGCGATCCGCTATCTGCGGGATTCAACCGGCATGGCCATCCTGCTGGTAGAGCAGTATCTCGATTTCTGCCGGGAGCTTGCCGATCAAGTCTACATCATGGATCGTGGCGAGATTGTGCACGAAGGGGCGGCCGAGACTCTGGATACGGCAGAAGCAAGGCGACATCTGACCGTGTGAGCCTCGTATTTTTACTGGTGAATGTTTGTATCGCGTTGCAGCACTTCGTGCGTTTCATTGCCATCTAATATATGTTAACAAACCCCTACGTTTTCAGGGCATTCCGCATATTGTCGACAACCCCCGCACCCCATGATGAGGCGCTGATGGTCTTTGCACGCGTTGCCGGTTTCTTCTCTCGTCCCGCTCTTGCGCGCATGATTGCCGTAGGAGCTGTTTTTGGGCGCCACAACTGGCAGCGCTCTTGCCGCAGGCTGCGGCCAGCCGATGGAAGCGGGTCGCCACCCGATCACCATCGAAACCGAGGGTGTTGCCCGTTCCGCAGTCTATTTCATTCCCTCGTCCTATACCGGCAAGGACAAGGTGCCGCTGGTTTTCGATCTCCATGGCAGCCACAGCAATCCTCAAGGGCAGCTGAACAGAAGCTCGTGGGATAAGGTCGCGGAGAAGAACGGCTTCATCGTTTTGGCGTTGCAGGGCAGCCTGCCCGGAAGCTCTGCCGGAACCTATGCCTGGAATGTGCCCTTCGTCACCGCACAACAGGGCGGTCTCGACGAGATCGCCTATATCGAGCAGGCAATCGCGACCGCAAAGCAGGAGTTCTGTATCGATCCGGCCCGCATCTATGCCTCGGGTTATTCCGGCGGTGGCCGCATGTTGTCGGCCTATCTCTGCTCGGGTCGTGACGATTTCCAGGCCGCCGGTTTCGTGCATTCGCTGCGCGCCGGCCGCCCGGTCGAGGCCGACGGCAAGTGGGGCCCGGATATGCAGGGCTGCAATCCGGCAAAGCCGATCTCGATCATGGCCTTCGCCGGTGTCAAGGACGCGGCCAACCCCTATGCCGGTGGTGGCAGCACCTATTGGCAGTACGGTTTCAAGACCGCGATCCAGCGCTGGACCGAACTCGACGGATGCAATGGCAATGGAGAGTCGAAGACGATCGGTGACGTGACCTTCAGCCTCCACGGCACCTGCAAGAACGGCGCGCGTGTCGCATCCTATGTCTTCGCCAATGGCACGCACGATTGGCCGAAGCCGGTTGCCTCCACGGAAGCGGTGATCGCCGCCGCCAAGGACGGTGCCGCGAGCGTCACCAAGGTGGCTGCGGTCACGGCGGCCAAGCCCGCTTTCGACGCCAATGTTGATCCGGCCTCGCGGATGTGGGACTTCTTCCGCAAGGCCGACAGTACCGACGTCATCGCCACCGCCGCTCCCGCCAAGATCGGTTCTGCGGGCAAGTCTGGCACGGGCGTTGCATCAGGCTGCGGAACCGAAGCTGATCTTCAGGGGACGACGTGCAGCAGCAACCAGCCGATCGATATGCGCCGCAGCGGGCAGGGTGCAGGACGCCTTGTAACCAAGGCTTTCGGCGGGCGCACGCGGCTCGCCGAATTCTACCAGGAAGGCTGCGCAAAAATTCGCCTTCCGGAAACTTTTTCGCCTGAAATGGAGGCGATCCTTATCAATACGTCAGGGGGACTGACGGGCGGCGACGTGATCGAATGGTCCGTCGCCGCCGCGGCTTCCACAAGACTGTCGGTCACCACCCAGGCGAACGAGAAGATCTACAAGGCTTCGTCGGGTACGGCCTCCGTCTCCACTCACATCACCGTTGGCGAAGACGCCTCGGTGCACTGGCTTCCCAGGAAACCATCCTTTTCGACCGGGCCTCTCTGACGCGTCGGCTTGACGTCGATCTCCAAGAAACCTCCGAATTCCTCGCCGTCGAGGCGGTCCTGCTCGGCCGCAAGGCGATGGGCGAGGCGGTGGCGAACGGCTTTTTCCGCGACCGCTGGCGGGTGCGCCGCTGCGGCCAGCTGGTTCATGCGGAGGAGATGAAGTTCGAGGGCGAGATAGAGCAGCTTTCCCAGGCCGCCGCCGTGCTTTCCGGTCAGGTCGCCTTCGCGACGCTGTTTTATACCGGTCCGCTTGCGGAAGTGCTTTTTCCGAAACTGCGCGAATGCCTTGACGGCGCGTCCGGCGGGCCAAGCCTATGGACAGGCGGAGCCAGCCACTGGAACGGCAAACTGATCGCGCGGTTGGTGGCGCCGACCGGCTTCGAGCTGAGAAAATCCTGACACCGGCAATTTCCGTATTGCGTAACGGCGCGCCAGTGCCGAAAGTCTGGAACATCTGATCTTACTGCGGGAACACCATGAACCTGACGCCCAGAGAAAAAGACAAACTGCTGATTTCCATGGCGGCGATCGTCGCCCGCCGCCGGCTGGAGCGCGGGGTCAAGCTCAACTATCCGGAAGCGATCGCCCTCATCACCGACTACGTGGTGGAAGGCGCGCGGGACGGCCGCTCGGTTGCGGACCTGATGGAAGCCGGTGCGCATGTCGTTACCCGCGACCAGGTGATGGAAGGCATTGCCGAGATGATCCACGACGTGCAGGTGGAGGCGACGTTCCCGGACGGCACCAAACTCGTCACCGTGCACGAACCGATCCGCTGAGGAGGCGGCACATGCTGGAACTGCGCCCCAATTGCGAATGCTGCGACAGGGATCTTGCTCCGGACACCCGCGAGGCGATGATCTGCACGTTCGAATGCACGTTCTGCGCCGATTGCGCGACCGATGTGCTGCAGGGCGTCTGCCCGAATTGCGCCGGCGAACTGGTGCGCCGGCCGGTGCGTCCGGCGGCGGCACTCGCGCGCCATCCGGCATCCACCAAACGCGTTCTGAAGGCCGAGGGCTGCGCGCCCCAGGCGGCTTGAAGGAGAGATTCATGATTCCCGGTGAAGTGATTGCCGCAGAAGGCGAAATCGAGCTCAATTCCGGTGCTCCGACGGTGACCATCGAGGTCTCCAATACCGGCGACCGGCCAGTGCAGGTGGGCAGCCACTACCATTTCTTCGAAACCAATAACGGCCTCTCCTTCGATCGCGACAAGGTGCGCGGCATGCGGCTGGATATCCCCGCCGGCACTGCTGTTCGTTTCGAGCCCGGCCAGACCCGGTCGGTGACGTTGATCCCGCTTTCGGGCAAACGCGAGGTCTATGGTTTCCAGCAGAAGATCATGGGTGCGCTGTGAAGCTCACATTCGCCGTTTCTGCCGCGTTCATGGCGCTTGTTGCCCTGCCGGCGGTGGCGCAGGAGCCGAAGGCCAATTGCAAGAACCCGCAGACGCAGATCGAGATGAACATCTGCTCGCAGCGGGATTTTGATGCAGCCGACATGGCTCTCAATGCCCAGTACCAGACAACGCGCAAGGCCATGAAGGCGTGGGATGCCGATGCCATGTCGGAGCTCAAGGGTGCCGAGGATGCGCTCGTGAAAGCCCAACGCGCCTGGGTCGCCTATCGTGACGCGCAATGCATTTCGTCCGGTTTCCAGGCGCATGGCGGCTCGATGGAGCCGATGCTGATTTCGGGATGCCAGGCGGATCTGACCCGTAAGCGCATAGCCGAATTGAAAGAGCTGACCGATCTCATGAATTGATGTTCGGTATGGAGAAATTGCTAAGGTAGGGAATTTTTGATAGGTAGGAACAATAGGAAAACTTAGGGATCCATGGCCATGAGTAGGTTTGAGGCCAAGACTTCGATGAAGGGGCAGGCTACAATTCCTGTCGAGGTTCGCAGAGCACTCGGTCTTGCGCCTGGCGGTTCTGTGCAATTCATCGTTTCGGATGAAGGCATGGTCCGTGTGGTGGCGAAGAAAAAGGACTATCTCATCTTCGCGGCATTTTCGGAAAGCATGAAGGTCCGCCCCTTGATATCGACGATGCGATTATGGAGACCATTGCACGCCGCACAGACCCAGACCGCACGGAGGATGATCCTTGATCGGCCTGGATACCAATATCCTGGCGCGGTATATTCTGGATGATGATCTTCAATGGTCGCCGGCCGTCGCGCGTTTTTTGATACTCGCCTCTCCGACCGAGAGCCTGGATATATAAACCCTATCACGCTCGTGGAACTGGTCTGGACGCTTCGCCGCAAACCTGGATACGATCGCGCCAAACTTGCAGATGTGGTGGAGGGCCTTCTCTCTTCAGACAGTCTCGTCGTCGGTGAAGCTGCCGCTGTAGAGCGCGCGCTTGCGGCCTTCAGGGACGGAAGCGCCGGTTTTGCCGATTACCTGATTGCCGAACTGAACGAGGCTGCCGGTGCTTCTCCCACCGTGACCCTCGATCACACCGCTGCCAAAAATCCACCTTTCATCCTCTTCTCGTAGGAAACCTGAACCATGCCCCACAAGATGTCCCGCGCCTCCTATGCCAGCATGTTCGGTCCGACCACGGGCGACAGGGTGCGGCTTGCCGATACCGAACTCTTCATCGAGGTGGAGAAGGATTTCACCGTCTATGGCGAAGAGGTGAAGTTCGGCGGCGGCAAGGTCATTCGTGACGGCATGGGGCAGAGCCAGGCGACGCGGGCGGAAGGCGCCGCCGACACGGTCATCACCAATGCGCTGATCGTCGATCATTCCGGCATCTACAAGGCCGACGTGGGCCTGAAGGACGGCCGGATCCATGCGATCGGCAAGGCCGGTAATCCGGATACCCAGCCGGGCGTGACGATCATCGTCGGCCCGTCCACCGAGGCGATTGCTGGCGAGGGCAAGATCCTGACGGCCGGCGCCATGGACGCGCATATCCATTTCATCTGCCCGCAGCAGATCGAGGAAGCGCTGATGAGCGGTGTCACGACCATGCTCGGCGGCGGGTCCGGCCCGGCGCATGGCACGCTTGCCACCACCTGCACCGGCGCGTGGCATATCGAGCGGATGATCGAGAGTTTCGATGCCTTCCCGATGAACCTCGCGCTGGCCGGCAAAGGCAATGCCTCGCTTCCCGCACCGCTCGAAGAGATGATCCTTGCCGGGGCCTCGTCGCTCAAGCTGCACGAGGACTGGGGCACGACGCCGGCCGCGATCGACAACTGCCTGACGGTCGCCGACGCCTTCGACGTGCAGGTGATGATCCACACCGATACGCTGAACGAAAGCGGTTTCGTCGAGGATACGGTCGCCGCGATCCGGGGCCGCACCATCCATGCCTTCCACACGGAAGGGGCGGGCGGCGGACATGCGCCCGATATCATCAAGGTCTGCGGCAATCCGAACGTTATCCCGTCCTCCACCAACCCGACAAGGCCCTATACGGTCAACACGCTCGCCGAACATCTCGACATGCTGATGGTCTGCCATCACCTGTCGCCGTCGATCCCGGAAGACATCGCATTCGCAGAGAGCCGCATCCGCAAGGAGACGATTGCCGCCGAAGACATCCTCCACGATCTCGGCGCCTTTTCGATCATCTCCTCCGACAGCCAGGCCATGGGTCGCGTCGGGGAAGTGGCGATCCGCACCTGGCAGACCGCCGACAAGATGAAGCGCCAGCGCGGTAGTCTCAAGGAGGAGACCGGCAACAACGATAATTTCCGCGTCAAGCGCTACATCGCCAAATACACGATCAACCCGGCGATCGCGCATGGCGTTTCCCACGAGATCGGCTCGGTCGAGGTCGGCAAGCGGGCGGACCTGGTGCTGTGGAACCCGGCCTTTTTCGGCGTGAAGCCGGAAATGGTGCTGCTTGGCGGATCGATCGCGGCCGCCCCGATGGGCGATCCGAACGCGTCGATCCCGACCCCGCAGCCGATGCACTACCGCCCGATGTTCGCAGCCTACGGCAAGCTGCGTACCAATTCTTCCGTTACCTTCGTCAGCCAGGCTTCGCTCGATGCCGGCCTGACGCAACGCCTCGGCGTTGCCAAGAAGCTGGTGGCGGTCAGGAACACGCGCGGTGGCATTTCCAAGGCTTCGATGATCCACAATTCGCTGACGCCGCATGTAGAAGTCGATCCGGAGACCTACGAGGTGCGCGCCGACGGCGAATTGCTGACTTGCGAACCCGCGACGGTGCTGCCGATGGCGCAGCGCTATTTCCTGTTCTGAGGTGCTGATACCTCGGAACCCCTGATGAAGAAGATCTTTCGTCGGCTCCTTGCCGCGGTACTGCTCGTGGCTTTCGCGGTCGCTGCCGGGACGTTCGTCCCGCGGCCGCTGTTTGCGCCGAGCCGGGCAGCGGAGGCTGGGCAAAGGCGCATCCTGGTGCTCTCCAACCCGATCCACACGGATATCGCCATTCCGCTTTCCGAAGATACCCGTGCCGCCTTTGCTTTCCTGGGCGGGGCAGGCGTGCCGGTCTCCGATCCGGGTGCCGAATGGCTAGTGATCGGCTGGGGTGGTCGCGCCTTCTATCTGGAAACGCCGACTTGGGGCGACCTGAAGCCGCTGCCGGTGCTCCGGGCACTGACGGTCGACAGTTCGGTCATGCATGTGGATGTCGCCGGAGGGATCGACGAAAGTCATCCGGCCGTGATGCCGCTCGACCTGGGGGCGACGGAATTCCAGCGGTTTTCGGATTTCATCCATGCGAGTTTCGTGCGTCAGGCAGGCGAGGTGGCTGTGGTGCCGGATGTAGCCTATGGCTATTCTGATCGGTTCTTCGAGGCGAACGGCTATTTCAACGCGTTTGCCGGCTGCAACACCTGGACCGCCGCGGCACTTCGCGCAGCCGGATTGCGCACCGGGCTCTGGAATCCGCTGCCGCAGACGCTTACGCTATCCCTCAAGCTTTTCAATTGATCCCGGAGCATTCCATGCAGCACATCCATTCCTATCATCCGGCAGGCGTGGTCTCCGATCCACCGGTCGATATCGTCACCCTGCCGCATGATCTGCGGCATCTGCGCCGCAAGCTCCTGCATCTTTCCAATGGCGAGATGGTGATGCTCGACCTCAAGGAGGCGGTGCTCTTCCATCATGGCGACCGGCTGGTGCTCGACAACGGCGACACGATCGAGGTGCAGGCAGCCCCGGAAAAGCTCTTCGAGATCAAGGCGCGAGACACGCTGCACCTGATCGAGCTCGCATGGCATCTCGGCAACCGGCATCTCCCGGCACAGATCGAAGAGGGGCGTATCCTCATCCTGCGCGACCATGTGATCCGGGCGATGCTGGAAGGGCTGAACGCTGAGGTTACCGAGGTCGAGGAAGGGTTCCAGCCAGCCCGTGGCGCCTATCATGCGCACGGTTCCCATGGTCACGACCATCACGGACATTGAGCCCAAGTGAGCGAAAACGTCGATACGAAAGCGCTTCTCAGGCTGATGGCCTGGCTTTCTCCGGCCTTCCCGATCGGCGGTTTCGCCTATTCGGGCGGGCTGGAGCGGGCCGTACAGGATGGTCTCGTCAAGGATGCGGTAGGTCTCGGCGCCTGGCTGTCGAGCCTGCTGCTGCACGGTTCCTTGTGGAACGACGCCGTGCTGTTCGGCGAAGCCTGGCGGCGGTTCGAGGACGAGGCCGCATTGGGGGAGACGGCGGAGCCTGGGACTTGCGCTTGCCGGATCGGCAGAGCGTCATATGGAGACGCTGTCGCTCGGCAAGGCATTCGCTTCTGCCGCCTCCGCTTGGCCGCATCCCGTTCTCGATCGCCTTCCGCCGGCCGTGCCGTTCCCGGTCGCGGTCGGCGCGGTTGCGGGGGCACATGGGGTGACCGCGGCGCCGGCGCTGGCTGCCTATCTGCATGCCGCCGTTTCGCAATCGGTATCGGCGGGCATCAGGCTCGGTATTTCGGGACAGGCGGAAGGGGTGGCTGTGCTCGCAGGTATCGAGGCCCTGATCGTCGAGATCGCCGAGAAGGCGAGCCACGCTACGCTCGATGATCTCGGCGGTGCGGCAGTGCAGGCGGAAATCGCCTCTCTTCGGCACGAAACGCAGCATTCGCGGCTTTTCCGCTCCTGAAAGCGGGCCTAAGCTGAGACCTGAAAGAATGAAAGGACGACACATGAAATCGGCAAACGGACCACTGCGTGTCGGCATCGGCGGACCCGTCGGCTCGGGCAAGACGGCACTGACCGAAAAGCTCTGCAAGGCGATGCGGGAGGATTATTCCGTCGCGGTGGTCACCAATGATATCTACACCAAGGAAGACGCCGAGGCGCTGGTACGCTGCCAAGCGCTGTCTTCGGACCGCATCGTCGGCGTCGAGACCGGCGGTTGCCCGCATACCGCCATCCGCGAGGATGCGACCATCAATCTGCAGGCGATCGCGGGGCTGAACGAGCGTTTCCCGGATCTCGACGTGGTGTTTATCGAATCGGGCGGCGACAATCTCGCGGCGACCTTTTCGCCGGATCTCGCCGACATCACCATCTATGTGATCTCCACCTGCCAGGGCGAGGAAATTCCGCGCAAGGGCGGCCCGGGCATTACCCGCTCCGACCTTCTGATTATCAACAAGAAGGATCTCGCTCCTTACGTCGATGTCGATCTCGACGTCATGGATCGCGATGCGCATCGCATGCGCGAGGCGAAGCCTCACCTGTTCACCGACCTGAAGCGGGGCGACGGCGTGGACCATGTGGTCCGGTTCCTGAAGGAGCAGGGTGGTCTCTAAAGATCGAGGCCGGTGGCCCCCGAAGCCACCGGCCTTATCTGCATGCCGCGGTCCCGCCGCCCGCGTCGCGGCATGCATCCAAAGAGAGCCCGGACCCGCCCGGCCGGCCTCGCTTTCCCTCGAATTTCAGATTTCGCGCAAGGCCTGCACGTCGCCGATCTGGATCACCCGTCCGCGCACCGTCACCCCCGTCCGCCGGAGCGTGGAGAATGCGCGCGAGAGCGCCTCGGGAGCCAAGCCCAGCATGCCGGCCAGCAGGTTCTTCTGGAAAGGCAGGCGAATGGAGGCTGGGCCGCCGTCCACCGGGCACCGCGTCAGGATATAATTCGCCACTCGCTGCGGCGCCGTATGCAACCTGTCGTTGGCGATGCAGTCCATCGTGGTCATCAGGTGTTTCGACAGCGAGGTGATCACCGCCTTGGCGATATCCCGCTCCTGTTCGGCCAGATCCCGCACCGCCTGCATGTCGAAGCGCGCAAGCGTCGTGGCCTCGGCCGTCTGGGCATGATGGCGGTATTTGGTGCCGCCGTAGAGAAGACATTCGGCGAACGTATCGCCCGGGCTACAGATGCGGATATCCGCCTCGCGGCCGTCACGATTGAGTTGGTAGAGGCGCACGTAACCACTGAGAACACAGTAAAAAGCGTCTGCATTCTCGCCTTCGCGAAAGATCGACTTGCGGTTCGTCAGACTGACGACGTTCATGACCGACATCATCCGGACGAGGGAACTACCACTCAGGCTGGTCAGGAAAGGCGTCTTCATCAGGACGGCCCGGTCTCTGTTGCTGAGCTTGAAATTGCTGTTCATCATGTCCGTCATCTCTTCCATAACCTGAACCGCCGCGCATTCCCCATGTTGCTAAAATAACAGGTTCATGAAATCCGGTTTTGACATCGATCAAATTGGCGATTTTTTCTGCAATCTGCGCGAGTTGGCTTTTTCAACGAAAAACGCCGGGCCAAGAGGCCCGGCGTTGCCGAAAATTGCAGTGTGGAGAGAGCGCTTACTCGGCGGCTATCGGCGGCAGGCGCAGCACCTTGCTGCTGGCCTGGGCGCCGGGAGAGCGATCGTCGTTGGCGCTCGTCTGCCGTTCCATCTGGTTGAGGCGTTCTTCCAGGGAAGCGATCGTCTGCGCGTTTTTGCGCGCCTCCTGGCTGAGCTCCTCGTTGGAAAGACCGAAGTCCTCCTGTTCCTTCTTGCCGACCATACGGCCGAAGATCTTGCCGAGCAGGCGCGACAGGTCGTCCATGATCAGGAAGAAGGACGGCACGACGAGAAGCGAGAGCACCGTCGAAACGATGATGCCGCCCATCACGGCGATCGCCATCGGCGCGCGGAAGGAGCCGCCTTCGCCGACGCCGAGCGCCGATGGCAGCATGCCCGCTGACATGGCGATCGAGGTCATGATGATCGGGCGGGCGCGCTTGCGGCCGGCCTCCACCATGGCATGGACCCGTTCAAGGCCGTGACGCTTCATCTCGATCGCGAAGTCCACCAGCAGGATGGCGTTCTTCGTGACGATGCCCATCAGCATCAGGATACCGATCAGGACCGGCATCGACAGCGCGTTCTGGGTGATGATCAGGGCCACCGCCACGCCGCCGATCGCAAGCGGCAGCGAGAACAGGATGGTGAAGGGCTGGATGACGTCCTTGAAGAGCAGGATCAGCACCACGAGCACCAGCATCAGGCCCATCAGCATCGCATTGCCGAAGCTCTGCTGCATTTCTCCCTGCACCTTGGCGTCGCCGCTTTCGGCCAAGCGCACCGTCTTCGGCAACTCGGTCTCGGCCACGATGCGCTTGAATTCGGCCGAGGCCGTATCCAGCGCCGTGCCGAACGGCACGTCGGAGCCGATCGCCACGACGCGGTTGCGGTCGTTGCGCTTGATCGAGCTCGGGCCTTCCGAATAGTCGATGTCGGCGACGCTGTAGAGCGGCACGCTGGCATCGGCGGCGGTCTTGATCTTGAGCGCCCGGATAGAGGCCAGATCGCGGCGGACGTCGAGCGACGCCTGGACGCGGATCGGGATCTGCCGGTCGTCGAGCGAGATCTTGGCGAGGTTGGCATCGACATCGCCGATCGTCGCGACACGGACGGTCTGGGCGATCTGCTGCGGTGTGATGCCGAGGCGCGAGGCCTCCGCCATGCGCGGCCGGATCTGCAGTTCCGGACGGGGCAGGGCGCCTTCCGACGAGACGTTCGCAAGGATCGGCGAGGCCCGCAGCTTCGATTCCAGCATGCTGACGGCTTCGGTCAGGTCCGCCTCGCTGGTGGAGAGGAAGTTGAACGAAAGGTCACGTTCGGCGCGGTCGTTGACCTTGGAGATCCGTACGTCCGGAATGGAATGGACGGCGGCGAAAATGTCCTTTTCGACATCCCATTGCGGACGCGTGCGGCCATTTTCCTTGATCTTCGGCACAAAGTCCCGCACCAGGGGATCGAGCCCAAGCCCTTGTTGACCAAGGTCTTTACCAGCGAATGATCGATGTTCTGCAGAATGATGCGCACGGTCGCGCGGCGCAGTTCGAGGTCGCCCTTCGGCGAAGCGCCGCCGAGAATGAAGACGCTCTCGACACCGTTGATATGGCGGACCGCATCATAGATGACGTCGGTGCTCGCAGCGGTCTCCTCGAGTGTCGCATTCGGCGGAAGTTCCACCGAGAGTACCACGCGCGAAGAATCGTCCGGCGGCAGGAAGCTGCCGGGAACCTGGGAGAGCAACATCACCGAACCGATCAGGAAGCCGATTGCGGCGAGCATCGTCGTATACCGCCAGTACCAGCGGCGGGTCGTGCCGGTGACAAGGCGCGTATAGGCCTTCATGATCCAGCCGTCGTTGTCGTGATGGTCTTCCATCCCGTCTTCGGGGCTCATCAGATAGGCGGCCATCAGCGGCGTGATCAGTCGCGCCACCGCGAGCGAGAAGAACACCGAGAAGGCGACGGTCAGGCCGAACTGGATGAAGTACTGGCCGGGAACGCCCGGCATGAACGAGACCGGCACGAACACGGCGATGATCGTGAAGCTGGTGGCAATGACGGCGAGACCGATTTCGTCTGCCGCCTCGAGCGCCGCTCGATAGGGCGTCTTGCCCATCTTGATATGCCGCGCGATGTTCTCGATCTCGACGATCGCGTCATCGACGAGAATACCGGTGGCGAGCGTCAGCGCCAGGAAGCTCACGAGGTTCAGCGAGAACCCCATGATGTCCATGATCCAGAAGGTCGGGACCGCGGACAGCGGCAGGGCAACCGCCGCGATCAGGGTGGCGCGCCAGTTCCTCAGGAACAGGAACACCACGATGACGGCAAGGATCGAGCCTTCCATCAGGGTGTGGAGAGCTGCCTCGTAATTGCCGTAGGTGAAATAGACCGAGTCATCGACCATTTCGATCGCGACGTTCGGATTGCCCTGGCGAACCTTATCAAGGCTGGTGGCGACGGTTTCGGCGACCGAGACTTCGCTGGCGCCCTTGGCGCGGAACACCGCGAAGGTGACGGATGGCGTGCCGTTGAAGCGCGAGAAGGATTTCGGCTCCTCGTAGGTGTCGGCGATGTTGCCGAGCTCGGCCAGCTTGACGAACTGGCCGTTGGGCAGCGTGATCGTGGTGTCGGCAAGCTGGGCGACGCTACGGGCATCGCCGAGCGTACGGATGGTCTGTTCGTTGCCGGCCACCTGGCCGCGGCCCGAACCCAGATCGACGTTGGTGCCGCGCAGCTGGGTGCTGACATCGGCAGCGGTAATGCCGTAGGCGTCGAGCTTGGCAGGGTTCAGCGAGACCCGGACTTCGCGGTCGGAGCCGCCGTAACGGTCGATACGGCCGACGCCGGGCTGGCCCTGCAGGGCGCGCTTGACCGTGTCATCGACGAACCAGGAGAGCTCTTCGAGCGTCATGTTCGGCGAGGAGACGGCGAATGTCTGGATCGCCTGGCCTTCGACGTCAACCTTGGTGACGACGGGTTCCTCGATGCCGGCTGGGAGGTCGCTACGGATCTTGTCGATCGCGTCCTTGGTGTCCTGCACGGCCTCGGGGGTCGGCTTTTCGATGCGGAACACGACGACCGTCTGCGACTGGCCGTCCGTTACGGTCGATTGGATCTCATCGATGCCGCTGATCGAGGCGACAGCGTCCTCGATCTCCTTCGTCACCTGCATTTCCAGTTCGGCGGGGCTGCCCCGCTCTGGGTCACGGTGATCGATACGACCGGAACGTCGATATTCGGGAAACGGGTGATCGGCAGCGCGTAAAACGACTGGATGCCGACAATGAGCAACAGGGCAAAACCGAGCAGCGGCGCAATCGGGTTGCGGATCGACCAGGCGGAGAAGTTCATGCGGCTAAACCTCAGTTCGCAATAGCGGCGGGTTCGGCCGGGACCGGGGCGATCTTGTCGCCGTCCCGGACGAAGGCGCCAGCCTTCGCAACGACCATGTCACCGGCGTGAAGACCGCTGACGACCTGCACGAAACCGCCATCCTGGATGCCGGTTTCGATCTTCACCTGCTTGACGACATTGTCCTCGACCTTGCGGGCGGTGGAGCCGGTCCGACCGGTGGTGACGGCGGAGAGCGGAAGCGCCAGAGCATTGGCCTCGCGAATGACGATCTCGGCACTGCCATACATGCCCGCGCGTGCGCCGTTTTCGTCGTCGATGACGATATGCACGGCGCCGAGGCGGGTGACGGGATCGACCGTCGGGGAGACGAGCCGGACCTTGCCCTCGATCTTCACCTTGCCGCCGGCAACCGTGACGATCGCCTTCTGGCCGGCCTTGATCTTCTGGATGTCGGTTTCGGAAAGGTCGGCGACGAGCTCGATCGCGCCGTCCTTGATGATCGTGAAGAGCGGATTGCCGGTGCCGCTGGCAATCGCGCCGACCTTGGCATTGCGCACCGAGATCACGCCGGCGACGGGCGCCTTCACGCCGGTCCGGGCGAGCTTCAGATCGATATCGTCAATCTGCGCATCGACGACCTTGATGTCGGATTCACCGACCGTGACAGCCTGTTTGGCGGCGTTGAGCCGCGCCTGCGCAACCTCGACGGCCGCAGATGCCTGTTCGAGCTGCGATACCGTGCCGGTGCCGCTCTGGCTGAGTTTCTGGAGGCGGTCACGCTGGCGGATCGTGTCGGCGACGTTGGCCTGAGCCTCGATCACCTGCGCCTGATATTGCGCGACGGCGGCCCGAGCCTTCGCCTTGTTCGCCTGGAGCTGGCTCTTCTGGAGAAGCAGCGCGTCTTCGTTCAGCGTGGCGAGCACGCTTTCGGCCTTCACCTCGTCGCCGACATCGGCATTCAGCGTCTTGATCGACAGGGCATCGACGAGCGGCTGGACATAAACCTCCTCGACGGGCCTGACCGTGCCGGTGGCGATGACGCGATCGACGAGCGGCTTTTCGACCGCTTCGGTCACAATGATCGAGGGCAGCTTGATTTCCGTCTGCACCGGGGCGGCCTTCGCCGGCTCCTGCGCAAACACGAGATTTGGATCGAAGGCGGAGCTTGCGGCGAACGCGACGCCTGCAACCAGTGCGAGCCGGAGAGCCGGGTTACCGGCAGGATAGGTGAACTTGCGAAACATGCGATTACTTTCAAATTGAAGGTAAGGGGCAAATATTCCGCTGGGAACCGCTCCGGTCACGGCACGCCCCCTCAGCGCACGATAACCCGGATCAAGGTGGTAACCGCATAAAACGGTTACAAGACCGGCAGCGAAAGATTCATCAACGATACACTTTTACGTGTTTGCGTTGCACAAATCAATCCGCCGCCGTTATGGGACGAATGAGTTTTAGTTATGATTTGAGTGAGAAAAATTAAAAAACGCGCGACCGTGAGCCGCGCGTTCTATTTCGGAGCACGACAGGCAATTATTATTTCAGTGCCGCGTCGGTAATTTCGCTCGTATAGGCGCCTTCCGGCTTCTTGGTGATGATCTTCTGATCGAGCAGTGCCTTGACCGTGCGGTCATAGGTTGCGGTGTCGAGCTTGCCGGTCGCGGTGCCGATCAGCTTGGCCACTTCGCCCATCATACGTTTCTGGTGGTTCTCGTCCTGGCCGCCATTGTCCATGACGATCCCGGCGGCTTCCGCCGGGTTGGCGATAGCGTATTTCCAGCCCTTCATCGAAGCGCGGACGAACTTTACCATGGTCTCCTTGAACTTCGGATCCTTGAGCTTGGTATCCATCACGTAGAGGCCGTCCTCGAGGAGGTCGTTGCCCATGGCGGAGAAGTTGAAGACGGTGAGTGGTCCGGCTTGAAGCCGGCATCGATCGCCTGCCAGTATTCGTTATAGGTCATGACCGAGATGCAGTCCGCCTGCTTCTGGATGAGCGGCTGCACGTCGAAACTCTGCTTCAGCACGGTCACGCCGTCCTTGCCGCCATCGGTCTTGAGGCCGAGCTTGTTCATCCAGGCGAAGAACGGATATTCGTTGCCGAAGAACCAGACGCCGAGCGTGTGGCCCTTGAAGTCGGCTTCGGTCTTCACCGGGCCGTCCTTGGGGCAGATCATCTGCAGGCCGGATTTCTGGTAGGGCTGGGCGATGTTGATCAGCGGCACGCCCTTTTCGCGGGCAACCAGGGCGCCGCCCATCCAATCGACGATCACATCGGCACCGCCGCCGGCGATCACCTGTTCGGGGGCGATATCCGGGCCACCCGGCTTGATGGTGACGTCGAGGCCCTCTTCCTTGTAGAAACCCTTGTCCTTGGCGACGAAGTAACCGCCGAACTGGCCCTGCGCCACCCATTTCAGTTGCAGCGTCACCTTGTCGGCGGCAAGAGCCGCCTGGGCTGCGGCAAGCGACATAGTGCCCGCCATCAGTGCAACGAGAATTTTTCTCATGTTTTTTATCCTTCCCTCTGAGGTTTGCCGGTTCCGTCGAAGCGGGCCGGATTTCAGCGCCTAACCACCGCGGTTAGACGGATGCCAAAACGTCGTCGCTCTTTCGCCAAGCGCCACGACACCATAAAAAACCGATCCGACCAGCGCTGCAACAGCGATTTCGGCCCAGACCATATCGACATTCATGCGACCGATCTCGGTCGAGATCCGGAAGCCCATGCCGACGATCGGCGTGCCGAAGAATTCCGCGACGATCGCGCCGATCAGCGCCAGCGTCGAGTTGATCTTCAGCGCGTTGAAGATGAAGGGCATGGCGGCCGGCAGGCGCAGTTTTATCAGCGTCTGCCAGTAATCGGAGGCGTAGGAGCGCATCAGATCGCGTTCCATGGCGCCCGAGGCTCCAAGCCCCGCCACGGTGTTCACCAGCATCGGGAAGAAGGTCATGATGATCACGACCGCCGCCTTGGATTGCCAGTCGAAACCGAACCACATGACCATGATCGGTGCGACGCCGATGATCGGCAGAGCCGACACCATGTTGCCGATCGGCAGCAGCCCGCGGCGCAGGAAGGCGATGCGATCCGCCAGAATGGCGACGACGAAGCCGGAGGCGCAGCCGACGACATATCCGAACAGCACCGCCTTGAAGATCGTCTGCTGCACGTCGGCCCAAAGGATCGGCACCGAGCCTGCGAGCCTTGCGCCGATCGAGGAGGGCGGCGGCAGGATGATGAAGGGAATGCCGGCGCCGCGTGTCGCCGCTTCCCAGAGGATCAGGATCCAGGCGCCGAAGATCGCCGGGATCAGCAGCCGCAGGAACGTGTCGCCGGCCTGGGATTTTGGGCGGATGCCGGAGAGCACCGTGACGCAGCGCCACGCGAGCAACCAGCAGGTCGCGACCAGCAGGAAGAAGGCCAGCGTCGCCTTGCCTTCGTTGCCGGCGATGCCCGCGAGCAGCAGCCAGACGGCAAGATGGGCCGCGATGAACAGGATCGCTGCGAGGAGAGGCGGGGAGAGCTTGGTGAACGAGACCAGGGCCGCACCGGCGACGAGCACGGAGATCACGGCGACGGTGCCGGCGCCGAAGGGCGAGGGGCGTCCGCCGCCATCAGCGGCAGGGAGGCGAGGGCGGCGAGGCAGAGGATGAGGGCAAGGGCGCCCTGCCAGGAGCGACGAACCAAAGTCATGCCGGCCTCCCACCCATCGAGCGATCGACGATTTTCGCGATGATCCCGACGATGGTGACCAGCAGTGCCGCAAGCACCGAACCGGCGATCAGTGCCGCCCAGATATCGATCGTCTGGCTGTAATAGGCCCCCGCCAGCAGTTTCGATCCGATACCGGCGACGGCCCCGGTCGGCAGCTCGCCGACGATCGCGCCGACGAGGCTTGCGGCGATCGCCACCTTCATCGAAGTGAACAGGAAGGGAATGGACGCGGGTACCCGGAGTTTCCAGAAGGTCTGATTGCTGCTGGCATAATAGGTGCGCATCAAGTCGAGTTGGATGATTTCCGGTGAACGCAGGCCCTTCACCATTCCGACCGCGACGGGGAAGAAGGACAGATAGGTGGAGATCAGCGCCTTGGGGAGAAGGCCGGTAATGTTGATCGCGCCGAGAACGACGATGACCATCGGCGCGACCGCCAGGATCGGCACGGTCTGCGAGGCGATGATCCACGGCATCAGGCTGCGGTCGAGCGCCTTCAGATGCACGATGCCGATTGCGATCAAGATGCCGGTCAGCGTGCCCATGGTGAAGCCGAGGACGGTCGAAGAGAGCGTCACCCAGGCATGGTAGACGAGGCTGCGGTTGGACGTGACGCTGCGCAGAAACGTGTTCTCGAAGACGTTGCTGACCACCTGATGCGGCGCCGGCAAAATCGGCTTCGGCTGCGCCATCGTCTTGCCGATGAATTCCATGGTGGTGGAGGTGACGTTCGCCCGCCGGTCGAGATCGCGCTGGAACGGCGCGTTCATGAAATAGGCGGCGACGTACCAGACTGCGACAATGGCGATGAGGATGGTGAGGACGGGGACGATGCGGGATTTGAGGAGTCGGGTTTCATGCGAACTCCTTCTTCAGAAACGGCGCGACGTGTTTTTCGACGGTCGTGAAGACGTGGTCGGGTCCGTCGAGAACTTGATCGTTGTCGAACCTCAAGACCGTAAAACCTTGGCCTCTTAAAAGGCATCTCTCTTTACATCATGTCGGCGACCATGGTCGGTCTCATGGCTGTCCCCATCCACTTCCACGACGATGCGCGCTGCAAGCCATGCAAAGTCGGTGATGTAAGGGCCGATCGGTGTTTCGCGCCGGAAGCGGGCGCCATGGGGCCGGAAATCGCGGAGCATGTTCCACATTGCGGATTCGGCTTTGGTGAGTTCGCGGCGGAGCGCTCTGGCGCGTGTTCTGGTTTGGGGAGCGATGTTGGAGTGCGGCATTAGATTGCTCCTCGATCGTCAGGGAAAAAGACCCCGCCCCAACCCCTCCCCACAAGGGGAGGGGCTTAACCTGCGGCGGCCTTCTCATTCCCTTTGCGGCGGTGCGTCTTGATGTAAGGGTGTTATGTGGCGGGACGGTGCGGCCCGGAAAGTCCCTCCCCTTGTGGGGAGGGGTTGGGGAGGGACTTGCCTCCGCAATACCGGGGATGGGCCTCCTGCATCCGCAAACCTTCACTCCTCATAACTATGCCCCGCCCTCAATCCCTCGCGCACCCGATGCGCAATCTCCAGAAACTCCGGCGTCTCGCGGATTTCGAGCGGGCGTTCCTTGGGCAGAGTCGATCGATCACGTCCGTCACTCGGCCCGGACGCGGCGACATGACGACGATCTTCGTCGAGAGGTAGACTGCCTCGGGAATGGAGTGGGTCACGAAACAGATGGTCTTTTCGGTCCGCGCCCAGAGCTTCAGAAGCTGCTCGTTCAGGTGATCGCGGACGATCTCGTCGAGCGCGCCGAAGGGTTCGTCCATCAACAGCAGGTCGGCGTCGAAGGCGAGCGCGCGGGCGATCGAGGCGCGCTGCTGCATGCCGCCGGACAGCTGCCAGGGGTATTTCTTGCCGAAACCGGAAAGGTTGACGAGGTCGAGGGTGCGGTCGATACGGGCTTTACGGTCCGCCGCCGAATAGCCCATGATTTCGAGCGGCAGGGCGATGTTCTTTTCGATCGTGCGCCAGGGATAAAGCGCCGGCGCCTGGAAGACGTAACCGTAGGAGCGCGACTTGCGCGCTTCCTCCGGCGTCATGCCGTTGACGGTGATCTCGCCGGCCGTCGCCTTTTCGAGGTCGGCGATGACGCGCAGGAAGGTGGTCTTGCCGCAGCCGGACGGGCCGATGAAGGAGACAAAATCGCCCTTGTTCACCGTAAGATCGACATTCGACAGCGCATGGACGGGTCCGTCACTGGTCTCGAAGGTGAGGCCGAGCTTGCTGGCCGAGACGACGGAGGATGGAGCATTGTTCATCGGCATTTCGGCATCGGTCCCAGTTTGGTGCCGTCCGGGAAGCTGACGGTGTAGCCCTTGGCGGATTTGGTGAGCGTCGCCGTGTCTTCCGGCCCGGTTTCCCCTTCGGCATCACATTGCGCCTTGATGGTAAAGCCGTTCGCGGTCTTTTTCGCCGCACCCTTGAATTCACAGGCGGAAACGGAGGTCGTCACGCCTTCGTCGTTCAGCAGCAGAAAGTCGTCGGCGCCGGACGATTCGCCGGTCTTGGCATAAGTGCAACCTTCCTTGCTACCGTAAGCGCCATCGAGGAAGGTCGCGGCCTGGGCCGGAATGGCGACCGACATCGCGGCAAGGACCGCCGATGCAATAGTAAGGTGAATCGTATTCCATGACATTTCTCGAAAGTCCCCCATTCAAGTCCGTGTGCGAAGCGTACAGTATAGACGCCGCCATTGCGCAAGCTATCGATCACTATGTTTGCGGGAGCCCTCTCTTTTCGTTTGTCCGGCTCCTGTCCCCGCGCCGCCATGATATGCTGGCTGCGGATCCCGTTCGACAGAGGAACTTGGCAATGGACAGCGCATCAAAACCTACCTGCCGCGTCGTGAAGCCGGGCGCTGCCTATGCCGGCAAGCAGGGCTTGAGCTATTTCGAGGGGATCGCGGCGGAAACGGTCGGCTCCAAGGGCATCTGCATGCATCTGCTGACGATTCCGCCGGGCGCGCGTGCCAAGGCGCATCTGCATGAAACCCATGAGACGGCGATCTACGTACTCTCCGGCTCCGCCGTCACCTGGTATGGCGACCGGCTGGAGGAATGCGCGGAGCTTTCTGCCGGCGAGATGATGTATATCCCCGCAGGCGTGCCGCACCTGCCGGCCAATATTTCCGACGCGCCCTGTTCGGCGGTGATCGCCCGCACCGACCCGAACGAACAGGAAAGCGTGGTGCTGCTGCCGGAGTTGGACGGGCTGGTGAAGGGGTAGCGGCCGGGGCGGCGAGTTCGTGGCGGCACCCCTCTGTCCTGCCGGACATCTCCCCTCAAGGGGGAGATCGGAGAGTAGCGAAGTCTCGCTCTCGGCAGAAACTGGAGTTTGCCGAAACCAGTTCGAATTCGATCGAGAGGGAGCGAAATTGGCGCGGCATATCGATCTCCCCTTGAGGGGAGATGCCCGGCAGGGCAGAGGGGGTATGCCACGAAGAAGACATCGGTTCCTGTTCAGACCCCACTGGCCGGAATGCCCGTGCGTTCCACCTTGCGGGGCGAGGTCAGTTCCTTCCAGGTCGATAGCGCCTTGTTGACCGCAGGATAAGGTTCGCGCTTGACGAACTGGCCATGGCCTTCCTGTGTCTTGACCGCCCCGTCCTCGATCGCCACCACGCCGCGGGTCAGGGTGTAGCGCGGCAGGCCGGTCACTTCCTTGCCTTCGAAGACGTTGTAGTCGATCGCCGACTGCTGGCTCTTTGCGGTAATCGTCTTCGTACGCTTCGGGTCCCAGACCACGATATCCGCATCGGCCCCGACCAGGATGGCGCCCTTCCTCGGATAGACGTTGAGGATTTTGGCGATGTTGGTGGAGGTGACGGCGACGAACTCGTTCATGGTGATGCGGCCGGTTGCGACGCCATAGGTCCAGAGCATCGGCAGGCGGTCTTCGAGCCCGCCGGTGCCGTTCGGGATCTTTCGGAAATCGCCGGCGCCGGTGCGCTTCTGCTCGGTCGTGAAGGCGCAGTGGTCGGTCGCCACCACCTGCAGCGAGCCGGAGGCAAGACCCGCCCAGAGGCTGTCCTGATGCTGCTTGTTGCGGAAGGGCGGGCTCATCACCCGGCGGGCCGAGTGGTCCCAGTCCTTGTTGAAATATTCGCTCTCGTCGAGTGTCAGGTGCTGGATCAGTGGCTCGCCGTAGACGCGCATGCCGTTCTGGCGGGCGCGGCGGATCGCTTCATGGGCCTGTTCGCAGGAGGTGTGGACGACATAGAGGGGGACGCCCGCCATGTCGGCGATGATGATGGCGCGGTTGGTCGCCTCGCCCTCGACGGAGGCGGGACGGGAATAGGCATGCGCCTCTGGCCCGTTATTGCCCGCGTCCATCAGCTTGGTCTGCATGGCGGCGACCACGTCGCCGTTTTCGGCATGCACCAGGGGAGGGCGCCGAGCCTCGGCGCAGCGCTGGAAGGAGGCGAACATCTCGTCGTCGTTCACCATCAGCGCGCCCTTGTAGGCCATGAAATGCTTGAAGGTGTTGATGCCGTGATGGGAAACGACCGCCTTCATCTCGTTGAAGACCTGCTCGCCCCACCAGGTGACCGACATGTGGAAGGAATAGTCGCAATTGGCGCGGGTCGCCTTGTTGTCCCAGCGCTTCAGCGCATCCAGCAATGACTGGCCCGGCTCGGGCAGGCAGAAATCGACGACCATGGTCGTGCCGCCGGCGAGTGCCGCGCGCGTGCCGCTCTCGAAATCGTCGGCGGAATAGGTGCCCATGAACGGCATTTCGAGATGAACATGCGGATCGATGCCGCCCGGCATGACATAACAGCCGGCTGCATCCAGCGTGGTGTCGCCGGAAAGGTTCGGCCCGATTTCGATGATCTTGCCGCCATCGATCTTCACGTCCGCCTTGTAGGTCAGGTCGGCCGTGACGATGGTTCCACCCTTGATGACTGTGGTCATTGTTATTCCCCTGTCTTTTCAATTTCGGTGAGATTTGACGGATAGTAGCGCGCTGCGTCGCAGCGCTCGGTCATTTGACCGTCCAATGCGGCGAATATCGTGTCCAGCACGGCGCGTCGTTCACGGGTGATCTCGTGGTTCCAGAAGCGCAGGACGGAGTAGCCTTTGACGTTAAGCCATCGTGTCCTTGCTATATCGGATTGGCTTTCTGCGTGATGGAAGCCATCGATTTCGACGATCAAGCGTTCTTCGCGGCAGATAAAATCGACGACATAAGGTCCAAGAGGAACCTGGCGCGAAAACTTGTAGCCGTTCAGGAGGCGGTTTCGCAGCTCGCTCCAGAGGCGGTATTCTTCTTCGGTTTCATTTTGGCGAAGCCGGCGAGCTTGCGTTGTTTTTCCGGGGCGCCGTTTGGTAATGTCATCTGCTGGCATGCTGCGCACCCTCATCCGACCCTTCGCCACCTTCTCCCCGCTGGGGAGAAGATATTTCTTGCCTTGCCGTTTCGAGCCCTTCCTGAACCTCGCATGCAACGATGTGGATTTAAAGGTGCCAGCGCGGCGCACTCCCTCTTCTCCCCAGCGGGGAGAAGGTGGCCCGAAGGGTCGGATGAGGGGAGCCCATCGAAGATGAGCCACTGTCCATCAAAGATGCGGACGTGTTCACCGACAAACGCATCACTCACTCCACAATCTCCGCCGTCTCCAGCACGGCATGGAACAGCACATCCGCTCCCGCCGCCGCCCATTCCTTGGAAATTTCTTCCGCCTCGTTGTGGCTGAGCCCGCCGACGCAGGGGCACATGATCATCGTCGCGGGCGCCACCCTGGCGGCCCAGCAGGCGTCGTGGCCGGCGCCGGAGATGATGTTCATATGGCTGTAGCCGAGTTTTTCGGCCGCTTCGCGGACACGGCCGACCAGGACCGGATCGAAGGTCACCGGGTCGAAATGGCCGACCGCCTCGACCGAACAGCCGACGCCGAGCGGTTCGCAGATCTCGGCCGCCTGTTTCTCGATCGCCGCCCGCATGCGGTCGAGCTTTTCCTGGGACGGCGTGCGGATGTCGATGGTGAAGACCACCTTGCCCGGCAGCACGTTGCGGGAGTTCGGCGAGAAGAACACCTGGCCGACGCCGCCGACGGCGCCCGGCTGTTCGGACATCGCCACCGCCTGCACCATTTCGAGGATGCGGCCGAAGGCGAGGCCGGCATTGACGCGCAGGTTCATCGGCGTCGAGCCGGTATGCGCCTCGCGCCCGGTCAGGGTGAATTCCAGCCACCAGAGGCCCTGGCAGTGGGTGACGACGCCGATCTGCTTGTTTTCGGCCTCGAGGATCGGCCCCTGTTCGATATGGTATTCGAAATAGGCGTGCATCTTTCGGGCGCCGACCTCCTCGTCGCCGAGCCAGCCGATCCGCTTCAGTCGCCATAGGTCTTGCCTTCGGGATCCTTGCGGCCATAGGCGTAGTCGATCGAATGCACGCCGGCGAAGACACCGGATGCCAGCATGGCCGGCGCAAACCGCGCGCCTTCCTCGTTTGCCCAGTTGGTGACGACGATCGGGTGCTTGGTCTTGATGCCGAGGTCGTTCATGGTGCGGACGACTTCCAGCGCGCCGAGCACGCCGAGAACGCCGTCATATTTGCCGCCGGTCGGCTGGGTGTCGAGATGGCTGCCGACATAGATCGGCAGTGCGTCCGGATCGGTGCCGGCGCGGGTCGCAAACATCGTGCCCATCCTGCCGACACCGACGCTCAAGCCTTCTGCCTCGCACCACGTCTTGAAGAGGTGGCGGCCTTCGCCGTCGGCGTCCGTCAGCGTCTGGCGATTGTTGCCGCCGGCAATGCCGGGGCCGATCTTCGCCATGTCCATGAGCATGTCCCACAGACGGTCGCCGTTGATGCGCAAGTTCTCGCCGGGTGCTGCCACCATTTTTTCGTCCTCGCCTGTTTTCCAAGTCCACCCGTTGCGGGTGGCATGCTTTTCGTTCCCGTCGGCCCTTTGCGCACCCCAAAAGATGCATTCGAAGATCGGCATTGCGTTTATTCCGCTTGTCGCCGATAATTTGACCGCTTGGTAAAACATTACTATTTCCACCGCGCCACTCAAGACGAAAATCACGAAAAATCCAGAGGAATTTCTACAGCGCCGGGTGGACGCGAAAGAGGGCAAGGACAGGCATGGCCATCCCGAGGGCGGCGAAGACGCAGAGACGAACGCGCATCCAGGGGAGAAGGAGGAGCGCATCCTCGAAGCGGCGCTCGACGTGTTTTCCCAGAACGGTTTCCGCGGCGCCACGATCGACCAGATTGCCGAGGCGGCCGGCATGTCTAAACCCAACCTCCTCTATTATTTCCGCACCAAAGAAGCGATCCACCGCCACCTCATCGACCGGGTGCTGTTCACCTGGCTGGAGCCGTTGCGCGCCTTCGATGCGGAAGGCAATCCCGAATCGGAAATCCGCTCCTATATCCGCCGCAAGCTTGAAATGGCCCGAGATTTCCCGCGCGAAAGCCGGCTTTTCGCCAATGAGGTGCTGCAGGGCGCGCCGCATATCGAGGATGAGCTCAAAGGCCCCTTGAAGGCGCTGGTCGATGAAAAGGCGGAGGTGATCCGCGCCTGGGCGCGGTCCGGCAAGATCGCCAAATGCGACCCCTACCACCTGATCTTCTCGATCTGGTCGACCACCCAGCATTATGCCGACTTCGACGTGCAGGTGCGCGCCGTGCTCGGCCAAAATTATGCGGGCGAAGGCCGTTTCGAGGATGCGGCGCGGTTTCTCGAACAGCTCTTCATCGACGGGCTGCGGGCGCGCCAGAGCTGATCTTACCCGGAAACGAAAAACGCCGGCGCTGAGGCCGGCGTTTTCCAATCTGGCAATTGCCGAGCCTTGTATCAGGCGGCAGCGGAAGCCCGGTTGGTCGGGACTTCTGCGATCGTCTTCAGAACCTGGGAAGCGATCTGGTAGGGGTCGCCCTGGGAGTTCGGACGGCGGTCTTCCAGGTAGCCCTTGTAGTCGTTCTTGATGAACGAGTGCGGTACGCGGATCGAAGCGCCGCGGTCGGCAACGCCGTAGGAGAACTTGTTCCACGGAGCCGTCTCGTGCTTGCCGGTCAGGCGCTTGTCGTTGTCCGGGCCGTAGACGTTGATATGGTCCATCAGGTTCTTGTCGAAGGCAGCCATGAGCGCTTCGAAATAGTCCTTGCCGCCGACGGTGCGCATATATTCGGTCGAGAAGTTGCAGTGCATGCCCGAGCCGTTCCAGTCGGTGTCGCCGAGCGGCTTGCAGTGATATTCGATATCGATGCCGTACTTTTCAGTCAGGCGCTGCAGCAGGTAGCGTGCCATCCAGATCTGGTCGGCGGCCTTCTTGGAGCCCTTGCCGAAAATCTGGAATTCCCACTGGCCCTTGGCCACTTCGGCATTGATGCCTTCGTGGTTGATGCCGGCAGCAAGGCAGAGGTCGAGGTGCTCTTCGACGATTTCGCGGGCGACGTCGCCGACGTTCGAATAGCCGACGCCGGTGTAGTACGGACCCTGCGGAGCAGGGTAACCACTCTCCGGGAAGCCCAGCGGGCGGCCGTTTTGATAGAAGAAATATTCCTGCTCAAAGCCGAACCAGGCGCCCTCATCGTCGAGGATGGTCGCACGGGCGTTCGAAGCATGCGGCGTGACGCCATCCGGCATCATGACTTCGCACATGACCAGCGCACCGTTGGTGCGGGCCGGATCGGGATAAAGCGCAACCGGCTTCAGCACGCAATCGGACGAGCGGCCTTCGGCCTGCATGGTCGACGAGCCGTCGAAGCCCCACAGCGGCAGCTGCTCGAGCGTCGGGAAGGTGTCGAATTCCTTGATCTGCGTCTTGCCACGCAGGTTCGGTACCGGGGTGTATCCATCGAGCCAGATGTACTCGAGCTTATACTTGGTCATATTTTATCTCTCAGGCCGTGACGTTCATGGTTGAGTCATCCTGAGGAAGCGGCATCGCGACGATACCGTGCCTCCGGGGTACCTAGGAGAACGCATTTCCCGTGCCAGTTTGAGCGCCCGCACCGCTTTTGAGTTAAAAAAGTGTGAACGGTGACTCTTCGATGCAGGCTGAGAAGGTGGAAAGACCGGCGTAGATAAGGGAGTCTCATGAAATCCGCGGAGTTTTGAAGGTACTGTGCCGATCGCTCGGAACCGAGGTCGTTGGCACACGTTTCCTCGGTGAAGCTTAGAGACAGCAAAATAGATCGCCGGAACCTCGTTGCCGCTAATTTAGCGCCTAGCGCGAGTCCTAGAAATGATATAAAATAGTGCAATAAGCACAAAAAATGTGCAGCTTTGTGCTCTGTGCGTGTTTGAATGCACTTTTGAAGTTAGGAGACGATAGGATGACAATTCACATCCATCGTGAGTCAGCAACCATCTATCAGTTCCCGGTCCGTCCGAGACGGCGGTTGGATGACGGCCGAACCGTGCCGACCGGAATTCATGATGTCGCCTTGAGCGTCGTCGATACCAATTGCTGGTATCATGACGACGCGGTGCGCGATCCGAGTCGAAGAACGACCAGCCGAAGCCCTGCTGAGCCATGGATGAAGAAAAGGCCGCGCCATTGATGACGCGGCCCCAATTCCTTCGATCCGTATTGTCTTCAAAAAGCGAATAGCTTCAGCATCGCGTAACCGAAGGCGGCGATGAACAGCCAGCCGAATGCGCCGAGCGCGAGCGGTCGCCAGCCCTCCGCTTTCAGTTTGCGGATGTCGGTCTGGAGACCCATGGCAGCCAGCGCCATGGACAATAGAAAGCTCGTCGTCGTCACGAGCGTCTGGCTCACCCCTGCCGGAATGGCCACAGCACTGTTGACCAGCATCATCCCGATAAAA
Source organism: Neorhizobium sp. EC2-8 (assembly GCA_045291535.1). Lineage (GTDB taxonomy): Bacteria > Pseudomonadota > Alphaproteobacteria > Rhizobiales > Rhizobiaceae > Neorhizobium. The sequence continues at coordinate 4,633,437 of CP147996.1, forward strand.
CCGAGCACGAACCACGGCATCGGCGCCGAGGCCTTCGATGGGCCTTGCGCGCCGGAGCGCATGGCGAGCGCGAGCGTCATGATCAGGGGCGCCAGCATGACGACGCGGGCGAGCTTGGAAACGGTACCGAACTGGCCGGCGACGTCGCCGCCCTGGAAGGCGGCGGCCACTACTTGCGCGACTTCATGGATGGTCGAGCCGGTCCATAGTCCGTAACCGCGGGCATCGAGACCGAGCGGGGCGGCGAGCAGTGGGTAGGCGAGCATGGACAGCGACCCGAACAGCGTCACGCAGGCGACCGCATAGGCCACATGTTCCTGCTTGCCGCGCACCACCGTGTTGGCGGCGATGACGGCCGAGGCGCCGCACACCGATGTGCCGGCGGCGATCAGGTCGGTTAGAGATTTATCGACACCCATTGCCCGGCCGACGAGGCGGATCGCCACAAAGGTGGTTGCAAGCGTCAGCGCCACCATGGCAAGGCCGGCGCCGCCGAGCGAAAGGATCTGGCCCGCCGTCACCTGCAGGCCGAGCAGCACGATGCCGAAACGCAGGATGCGCTTCAGGGAAAAGCCGATGCCGGGTTCGACAGCCGCCGGAACCGGCATGGCGTTGCGGATCAGCATGCCGAAAACGATCGAGAGAATGAGCGGGCTCAGCGCCATCCATCCGCTCAGGTTGCGGATGGTAAGGAGGCCGTGGCGATCGCGGCTGTCAGGAGAAGTCCGGGAAGAAGCTGGACGAGAGCCGGCCATTGAGCTGAGGAGGAGAGGGGGCTCTGTTCTGCAGTCGGCAGGATCGGCTTCATGATTTTTCCGCGAGTCTCTGGATTTGTCGAAAATCATTCTCTCTTTTACAAAAACACAAATCCAATCGATAAGTTTTCTGATATCGTTCGATAAAAGCGAATGGTTTTCACCGATGACCCTCGATCAGCTCCGAATTTTTCTGGAAGTCGCCGCCCGCGAACATGTGACGCGCGCGGCCGAGACGTTGAACCTGACGCAGTCGGCGGTGAGCGCGGCGATCTCGGCGCTGGAGGCGCGGCACGCGGTGATCCTGTTCAATCGGGTCGGGCGGCGGATCGAGCTTACCGAAGCGGGAAAGCTCTTCGTGCCGGAGGCGCGCGCCGTGCTGGAGCGGGCGCAGACGGCGGAGCATGTGCTCGCCGATCTGGGCGGCTCGGCCTCGGGCATCCTGCGGGTGCACGCCAGCCAGACAGTGGCGAGCTATTGGCTGCCTGCCCGGCTGGTCAGCTATCACGAGCGGTTTCCGCGCGTCGATGTCAGGCTCACCGTCGGCAATACCCAGAGCGCTGCCGATGCGGTGCTGACCGGGGCGGCGGAGCCTCGCCGTCGTCGAAGGGGAGGTGTTCCTCGTCGGCCTGAAGCGCCGCAAGGTGGCCGAGGACCGGCTGGTCCTGGTGGTCGGCAGCCGTCATCCCTGGGCCGACGGGCGAAAGATCCGCTCGAGCGATCTTCTCGAAACCAACTGGATCATGCGCGAACAGGGTTCCGGCACGCGTTCCGCCTTCGAAGCGCAGCTCACCAATCTTGGCATCGATCCGCAGTCGCTCTCCGTCGTCCTGGAAATGCCGTCGAACGAGGCGGCGATGGCGGCGGTCGAGGCGGGCTTGAGCGCCACGGTGATTTCCAGCCGCGCCGCCTCATCCCATTCCTTTTCCGGCCGCCTGCACGTCGCCGACTTCCCGATGCCGCTCCGGCAGTTCTCGGCGCTCTTTCACGGTGAGCGTCATGTCACCCGGGCGCTGCGCGCCATGCTCGACTTGCTGAACGAGCCGGTTGACGACAACACCCCTTGATGGCCCCAAAGCGCTTTTGACGCCTCGTACACTTCTTCTCGCATTTCTGTGAACGATAAAATTTAAATCGTTCAATTTTATTGAACGCTACGTCCGCAACTTGCTCTCTATCGCTTGGGACGCGCTTGCACCATTTACATCATCAGAAGCACGGCAACGAGCTTCGAAAGACAAGATCGAACACAGGGGGCCTCGAGAAAACTCGGCTCCGACACATGCAAGGAACAAGACAATGACCAGAATTTCTTCCGCTATCGCCGCAGCCTTGATCGCTTCCGCTTCGCTCGGCTCCGCCGCTCTTGCCGAAGGCGACTATTACCAGGGCGTCCAGAAGAACGCTCCTTCCGCTTCTGCCACCGTCGATCGCCTCAGCACCGGCAGTATCGGCCAGACCGCAGACGCCCGGAAGGTCAACATCCCGGCCGACGTCAACAGCGGCGACTATTTCGACGGCGCAAACCGCCCGAACTAAAAATTGTTCGAGGCCTGAAACTGAAATCCATCCGGCTCCGTATCTCACACCGAACGTAACGCAGACCGGACCCAAGTCCAACACAACTCAAAAGGACGACGACAATGACCAAGATCACTTCCGCAATCGCCGCAGCTTTCATCGCTTCGGTTTCGTTCGCCGGTGCAGCTCTTGCTGATGAAGGCGACTATTTCCAGGGTGCCTCCAAGGCTTCCTCCGCGGTCGATCACATGCAGACCGGCAGCATTGCCAAGGGCCAGCAGAACGTCAGCCAGATCCCGGCATCCGTCGGTCGCGGCGACTACTACGAAGGCGCAAATCGCCCGAACTAATCGCAGCTCATTCAAGACACCGAAACAACTATCCGCAGGCCAGGTCGCAAACTTTGAAGCCGCGGAACACTCTGAAAGGACTACCATCATGACCAAGATCACTTCCGCAATCGCCGCTGCCTTCATCGCTTCGGCTTCCTTCGCCTCCGTCGCTCTCGCTGCTGAAGGCGACTATTTTGAAGGCGTCTCCAAGACTTCCGCCACGGTCGATCAGGTCCAGACCGGCAGCATCGGTCAGAAGGCTGGCGCCCAGGCGGCCAACATTCAGGCCGACGTCAACAGCGGCGATTATTTCGACGGCGCAAATCGCCCGAGCTAACCTGCATCGCATCCCAGACGAAGAAGGCCCGGCTAACCGCCGGGCCTCTTTGTTTTTAAGGGCATGCCTGCGTGGGACTGCCGTCGCTCCCGCGCGGCTTGAATGCCAGGCGACATGCGTCTCTCGCCGGTCAATCGCGATCCCTGAAAGTAGTGATCCCGATGGATACCGTCATACCGGCCGGATTCCAGGCAGCAGTTCTTGAAACCGCCTCCGCGAACCGCAGGGGCAGGGGTCGTTGCGGCCCAGCTTTTCGGTCAGTTCGACATCGCCGTGCACGAATTGCGTGCCGGTCTTGACCCGTGTTTCGGATGGGTAGGACTTGCGTCGCTTGGACGTGACCTCAAAAGCTCACGTCGTGGAAGAGCTTGCGTGACATGGTAGCCTCCTCATGTTTGGAGCGTTGCGAATGGCAACGCCGCCTCCTAGCCACCTTTCGCGCTAAAGTCGAGGAGCCCTTCCGAAAATCTCGCTGCGTATTTTAGGATATGCTATAATCCCGGGATCAAAAGAAGTCTTGGGAGGTCGAACTCATGGAAAGACTGCTTTTCAGGAATATGCGTCCACTCTACGGGTGGCTTTTCATCGGTGTCTGGTTTGCCATTCTCGGGCTGATCAGCTGGGTCTTCTTCCGAAACGGCGGCATCGCCCAGGAACCGTTCAGGGCACTCATCACCGCTTTCTTCTGGGGCCTGGGTAGCTGGCTGGCGTTCGGAGCGCTTGCCCGGCCGATCGTCTCGGTCCGGCAGGGAAGCGATGGCAGCTGGATCGTCATTCGCCGCTGGCTCTGGACCCATGACGAGGAGCGCATCGATCCCAACCGCCTGCCGCCTCCGACCATCGATGCGGAAAGCGACGGCGAGGGCGGCATGCACTACCACTGCCTTCTGCAGACGCCGGAACACGGTTCGGTGGAATTCAGCGAACACCTCAAGCTGGACAAGGCCGCCCTCGCGCGCGACCGGATGGCTTTCCTGATCAGGAGCGCCAGAACGAAAATGCCGCGGCCGAGCTGACCGCGGCAGATCTCTGGCGAAAGCCGGGTCGTCCCGATAGGGAGGCCGCTATTCGGCCGGGTTTGCCATCGTCTTTCCCCGATAGGGAAGGATATGGATATCCTGTTCGCGCTTGCGTGCCTGAGCGATATCGAAACCGTTCTGCATCCGCATAAGGGTATCCATCGACACGCCAAACGCCTTTTCGATGCGTAACGCCGTTTCCGGAGAAAGAGATGACCGCTCGTTCAGCAGCGCCGGCCTCGTCACACCCAGGATGCTCCCCGTTTCAGTCACGGAGAGTTCCAGCGCATCGAGGATTTCATGCTTGAGGAAATCTCCGGGATGGGCCGGATTTTTCATCCGAATGCCAGATGCGTCCGTCATGATCGGCTTCTAATGATAGTCCTCGTCGTCGAGGCCGACGATTTCGATCTCACTGGCATCGATCCGGAATGTCAGCCGCCAGTTCTTGGTCACGAACAGGTTCCAGGTGCCCTTGCGATCACCGGTCAGCTGATGGGCTTTCCAGCTCGGCACCGTCCGCAGTTCATTTTCGGTTTCCATCTCCTGCAGGAAGGAAATCATGCCGCGCAATTTCGGCACGACCGCCGTCGCATCATCGTCGATGACGAAGCGGCGAAGTCCCTTGTTGATGATATTCCGAATTTACGTGAAGACATATAAGCACAACCCGTCGCCCGTAAAGCGTGGCTTTACGGGCGACGGGTTGTGCTCAAAGAGGGTTGGATTCAGGGAGAACTATTCCGCGGCCTGTCTTGCCATGGGGTTGTTCGGATGCTGGGTCCAGTTGGCGTAGGTCGGATCGACCACCTTGCCGGTGCGCTTGTCGAGGTCGCCGGCGGGCAGCGCTTCCATGGTGATGCAGTTCTCGACGGGACAGACGTTGACGCAGAGATTGCAGCCGACGCATTCCTCTTCCATCACCTCGAAATGACGCACGCCATCGACCATGCTGGTGATCGCCTGATGCGACGTGTCCTCGCAGGCGATGTGGCAGCGGCCGCACTTGATGCAGGCATCCTGGTCGATATGCGCCTTGGCGATGTAGTTGAGGTTCAGATACTGCCAGTCGGTGACGTTGGGGACCGCGCGACAGATGATGTCGTCCAGCGACCGATGGCCCTTTTCGTCCATCCAGTCGGAGAGACCGGTGATCATTTCCTCGACGATCTTGAAGCCGTAGGTCATCGCCGCGGTGCAGACCTGCACGTTGCCGGCCCCGAGCGCCAGGAATTCGGCCGCATCACGCCAGGTGGTGACGCCGCCGATGCCGGAGATCGGCAGGCCGTAGGTTTCCGGATCGCGGGCGATCTCGGCGACCATGTTGAGCGCGATCGGCTTCACCGCCGGGCCGCAATAACCGCCATGGCTCCCCTTGCCGCCGACCGACGGGTTGGGCGAGAAGCTGTCGAGATCGACGGAGATGATCGACGAGATGGTGTTGATCAGCGAGACTGCGTCGGTGCCGCCGCGCTTGGCCGCGCGGGCAGGGTGGCGGATGTCGCTGATGTTGGGCGTCAGCTTGGTGATGACGGGCATGCGGGTGTACTGCTTGCACCAGCGGACCACCATTTCGATATATTCCGGCACCTGGCCGACCGCGGAACCCATGCCGCGCTCGGACATGCCGTGCGGACAGCCGAAATTGAGCTCGATGCCATCGACTTCGGTCTCTTCGACCAGCGGCAGGATCGCCTTCCAGGCCTGTTCCTCGCAGGGGACCATGATCGAGGCGACGATCGCCCGGTCCGGCCAGTTCTTCTTCACTTCCTTCATTTCGCGAAGGTTGGTGTAGAGGTCGCGGTCGGTGATCAACTCGATATTGTTCAAACCCAGCAGGCGGCGGTCGGCGCCCCAGATCGCGCCGTAACGCGGGCCGTTGACGTTGACGACCGGCGGGCCTTCCTCGCCGAGCGTCTTCCAGACCACGCCGCCCCAGCCTGCCTTGAAGGCGCGCTCCACATTGTAGGCCTTGTCGGTCGGCGGCGCGGATGCCAGCCAGAACGGGTTGGGGGATTTGATGCCGATGAAATTGTTGCGGATATCAGCCATTGTCTCGTTCTCCCCTCAAGCCACTGCGGTTGCCGGCCGCGCGGCGGCGGCTAAGGCTTTGCGATGCTTTCAGCCGCATCGCGCCCTTGAGCGACCGCTGAAACGGTCAGGTCCTCACCTGACCCGATGCAGTCGCCGCCGGCCCAGACGCCTTCGAGCGACGTGCGGCCTTCCGGATCCACGACGATCTTGCCCTTTTCGAACTGCAGCGCGCCAAGGCCCGAGGCCGAGAAAGTCTGGCCGATCGCCTTGAAGATCTGGTCGGCGGCGATGACGCCGGTCTCGCCGGTGCCGATGAGCTTGCCGTCGCGTATCGCCGTATATTCCACCTCGATGCCGGCGACATGAGCGCCATTGGGGCCGTCCTTGCCGATGATCGATTTCGGCGCCAGCCAGTGGCGGATGATGACGCCATTGGCGGTCGCCAGATCCTGCTCGTAGGGCGAGGCGTTCATGTTGTCCTTGCCGCGGCGATAGCAGATCGTCACCTCTTCGGCGCCGAGCAGCTTTGACTGGATCGCTGCGTCGATCGCGGTCATGCCGCCGCCGAGGACGACGACGCGCCGGCCGATCGGCAGCACGCTCTTGTCCTTTGCCTGGCGAAGGGCGGCGATGAAATCCACCGCATCCTCGACGCCGGTAAGTGCCTCGCCTTCGATGCCGAGGCCGTTGACGCCGGCAAGGCCCATGCCGAGGAAGACGGCGTCGTATTGCGCCGTCAGGTCGGAGAGCGAAAAGTCCCGGCCGAGCGCCTGGCCGTTCCTGATCTCGATGCCGCCGATCGCGGTCACGTAATCCACTTCGCGGGCGGCGAAGTCATCGACCGCCTTGTAGGTGGCGATGCCGTATTCGTTGAGGCCGCCTGCCTTTTCGCGCGCTTCGAGAACGACGACCGAATGGCCGTGCATCGCGAGCCGGTGTGCTGCGGCAAGGCCGGCGGGGCCTGCGCCGACGACGGCGATCGTCTTGCCGGTTGGAGCCTTGCGGCTATAGAACTGCCGGCCCTGTTCCATGGCGATGTCGGTGGAATAACGCTGCAGCTTGCCGATCTCGACCGGCTTGTCCTCGGCGGTGTTGCGCACGCAGGCCTGTTCGCAGAGCGTTTCGGTGGGACAGACGCGGGCGCACATGCCGCCTAAAATGTTCTGGTCGAAGATGGTCTTCGCCGACCCCAGCGGATTGCCCGTCTGTATCTGCCTTATGAACAGCGGGATATCGATGGAGGTGGGACAGGCCGTCATGCACGGCGCGTCGTAGCAGAAATAACAGCGATCGGATTCAACCAGCGCCTCGTGCCTGTCGAGACGCGGGTGGAGATCGGCGAAATTCGCCTCATAATCGGCAGCGGTGAGGCGGCCAGCCTCGATCCCGGCCTTCGGACCGTTTCCCAGTCGTTCCATCCTAAGTTCCCTCTTTTATGGATTCATGGACAACTATTGGGCAAAAGGTACCACAGCAAAAAAATTTATCAAACGGTAAATTTTTGGAAATGGCGAGGCTATGTCAGGTCGCCCGATATATCATGATAAAAAGAGTCCACTTTAATCTTTACTCTGAAAATCAACTTTAATATGGTGCCGGCCATCGAGGAACCGAAGCGTGAGCGGAATCGGCGGCGAGGGGCATATGGCCAAGAAGCAGAAGCACAGACACGGCAATTCCGGCGCGGAGGCCAAAGGCGCGGAAACGCGGGGACCGGGCGTGACGGACGTCCGCAGCTTTCTCTATGTCGGCGGCCGTGACTGTCAGGTGGCGCACCTGAGGGAGATCGCCAGCAATTTCGGCGCCGAACTGATCCACCACGACGGCGGACTTCGGGAGGCGGTCTCCCGTATCGACACGGTCCTGCCGTCGGTCGACTGCGTCTTCTGCCCCATCGACTGTATCAGTCACGATGCGTGCCTGAGGGTGAAAACCGGCTGCAAGAAGTTCGGTGTCGCCTTCGTGCCGCTTCGCAACGGCTCCAAATCCAGTCTGGAGCGGGCGCTCCAGACCATGAAGGAACGCAATGATGAACGAAGAACGTCGTGACACCAGCCTTTTCATCGGCCTGCACAAGCTTGCCGAACAGAATGGCGACGGGCTGGTGCCGGAACTTTACGCGCTGCTGACAGGCCGGGCCGAGACTGCTGCGGATATGACCAATGTGGTGGTGATGCCGAGGGTTGAGCGGGGGACTATGGTGGAAGCTTCTTCGACCGAGAGCGCTCGGGTTCTGGCGTTTAAGCGGTAGAGGGCAGGCCAGAAGGTGCCTTAAACCTCCCGCACCTTCAAAAACGCTCCCGCCGCCACGATCAGCCAGCCCAGCATCATCCCTGTCCCGCCGACCGGTGCGGCCATTGGAAACAGCCGGTCGCCGAGATAGTGGCGCGAGACGAGATCGCCGGCGAAAATGATCGTGCCGAGACCCAGCACGACTGCGGCATGCGTGGCCGTGCGAAAATACCGGTAACCGAGATAGAGGCCCAGCAGGACCGGCGCATGCGCCAGGCACATGGTCGAGGCGGAGCCGAGGAACGCGGTATCGCCGCCATGGCTGGCCGCTGCCGCGAGAGCCACGCCCGCGGCTCCCATCAGGCCGCTCACAAACAGAATCAACGGCCGCAAATTATGGAGTCTTCCCAACGGCCTATTCCTTGTTCTGCATGTGGAAGGCCAGCCGCTCGATCGGCGGCCAGATGATGTCGCGCAGTTTCGGGTTTTCGATCGTTTCTTCCATGGCGAGGCGGAAGCAGAGCATCCATTCGTCCCGTTCCAGCGGGCCGATCGCCGCGCCGAAATGGCGCGAACGCAGCCGCGGGTGGCCATGTTTTTCCACATAGACAGGCGGACCGCCGAGATAACCGGTCAGGTAGTCGTAGAGCTTTTCCTCGCTGCCTTCGAGGCTCGGCGGATGGACGGCGCGGCAACGCGCGGCTTCCGGCAGGGTGTCCATCAGTTCGTAAAAGCGTTTCACCAGCGCCCGCACCGTCGCGTCACCGCCAATCGCCTCGTAAAGTGTGATGGTTTCGTCCGCCATGCCCGGTCCGCTCGTTCTGATCGTTCAAGCGGTGTTAGCGATCCGCGCATTAGCGGGCAAGGCGCCACGGCGTCGCAGAGAAAAGCGGCTTTTCGCGTCGCGCGGCCCCGCTTTCGTTAGGACCGTTTGACGAGGGATCGTCACTCCGATCCCGCATCCACTTCTTTCGCATCGGGTTCGGGCAGGGAACCGGCGCCGGGCGTCTTGTCCCTGTCGATCAGATGTTCCTTGGCGTGCGGCCCGGCCGGCGGATGGTTTGCCGTCTTCATGGGCTTTTCCGTGTGCTCGACGGTCTCCTGCGCAGTCCTGTCTTCAGCCATCTGTTACTCCGACGTTTTGGTTTCAGAAGGCCAACGCCGAGTGAGGATAGGAGTTCCGGATTGCGCCGATCGCCGGGATGCCGTTGCCGATCGATGGCCTGCGGATCTCTCGGAGCGTGATCTGCCTTGAAGAAAACATAAGGCGGAACCGGGGAGAGGCCCGGTTCCGCCGCTGCGCCACCCTTCTTCAGCGGCGGACCTAAAAGGGAGGGCGCTATCGTCTTGGGGTCACACCACCTTCATGGCGCCGGGGCCGGGCGTGGCGCCCGGCGGCACCTTGCCGAGGATGATCATGCCGAGCACTTCGTCCTTGGTGACGTCTTCGGTGCGGGCATGACCGACCACCTTGCCGTTCTTCATCACGAAGACGCGGTCGGCGAGGTCGAAAACGTCGTGGATGTCGTGGCTGATCAGGAAGATGCCGATGCCTTCGCGCTTCAACTGCTTGATCAGGTCGCCCACCTGCGCCGTTTCCTGGGGCCCAAGCGCTGCCGTCGGCTCGTCCATGATCAGGATGCGGGCGTCGAACAGGATGGCGCGAGCGATCGCCACCGACTGCCGCTGGCCGCCGGACAGCGCCTTCACCGGCTCCTTGAAGCGCTTGAAGTTGGGATTGAGGCGCCCCATCACCTCGCGGGTGCTGGCCTCCATGGCGACGTCGTCGAGCGTGCCCCATTTGGTCTGCAGCTCGCGGCCGAGATAGAGATTGGCGGCGGCATCGACATTGTCGGCAACGGCGAGCGTCTGGTAGATCGTCTCGATGCCGTATTTCTTGGCGTCGCGCGGGTTGCGGATATCGACGGTCTCGCCATTGATCATGATGTCGCCGTTGTCACGCTTGTAGGCGCCCGACAGGACCTTGATCAGCGTCGATTTTCCGGCGCCGTTGTGGCCGAGCAGCGCCACGACCTCGCCAGGGAAGAGATCGACCGAGGCATTCTCGACAGCGTGGATCCCGCCGAAGGAGATGGAAATGTTCTTCATTTCCACGAGCGGAGTGGTTTGTTCCGTCACGATGAAAACTCCTGTTATTTGGCGCGAGAACGATAGACGGTGTCGAGCCAGACGGCGGTGACGAGCACCATGCCGACGACGATGCGCTGGAACGGCGAGTCGATGCCGAGCAGCACCATGCCGGACTGAAGCGACTGCATGACGAGCGCGCCGAGCATGGCGCCGGCGATCGACCCCATGCCGCCGGCAAGCGAGGTGCCGCCGATGACGGCAGCAGCGATCGTATAAAGCTCGTCGAGTTCCCCTTGCGCATTGGTGGCGGCGTTGAGGCGGGCAGTCGAGATCGCTGCGGCGATGGCGCAGAGCATGCCCATCAGCGCGAAGATCTTGACCGTCACCCAGCGGGTCTTGATGCCGGCGAGTTCGGCTGCCTCGGGATTGCCGCCGATCGCGAAGACGTAGCGGCCGAACCGCAGGCGGGTGGCGATGAAGGTCATGACGATGCCGACCGCGATCGCCATCAGCACCGGAATGGCGATCCCCTGCGAAATGAACAGGCCACCTTCCGGCCAGGCGATGTTGTTCGCCTCGGCATAACGGCGGGCGATGTTGATCGGCCAGAAATAGTTGTTGGCGATGGAAACCGCGCCGAGCACGATGATGCAGCCGAGTGCGACGAGCACATATTCCGCCCAGACCGGCCGGCGCGGGAAGGAGAAGCGCTTGCGCTGGCGGCGGGCATTGATGATCGCCGCGATGATGGCAAGACAGGCGAGGATGCCGACGATCCAGCTCCAGGTGGCGCCGATCGAGCCTTCCGTGCCGCCGCCCATCAGGCGGAAATTGACGTCCATCGGCGCAACCGTCTGGCCGCTCGTCACGAACCAGGTGGCGCCGCGCCAGATGAGCAGGCCGCCGAGCGTGACGATGAAGGAGGGCACGCCGAGAAAGGCGATGATGATGCCATGCAGCGTGCCGATCAGCGCGCCGATGACCAGCCCGCCGGCCAGCGCGATGATCCAGATGGCCGGGTGATCGAAGCCGAGCATCTCAGGCAGAAGCCGTGCCTGCAGCACACCCATGATCATGCCGGTGAAGCCGAGGATCGAGCCGACCGAAAGGTCGATGTTGCGGGTGACGATGACGAGCACCATGCCGGTCGCCATGACGGCGACCGAGGCGGTCTGCACCGAAAGGTTCCACAGGTTGCGCGGCGTCAGGAAAAGGCCGCCTGTCAGGATATGGAACCCGAACCAGATGATCAGCAGGGCGCCGATCATGCCGAGCATGCGGGTGTCGATCTCGGTGGCGCGGAAGAAGCGGGCAACGATATTGCCTTCCGCCTGTCCTGCCGCTCCCGATGTCTTGGAATTCGTTGTGGACTGTATTGTCTCGGCCATGATTCGCCGTTCCCCACTTTAGCGAGGCGCTTCGGCTCGAAGATGTCGAGCCGGATCACGCCTGCGCGACGTTCAGCCGCCGAGTAACCCGCCGGGGTCCCTTTTACGCGGCCGCGCCATCTTACGCCGAAAACCGACGCCGCGGCAGAAGTGCTGCGGCGTCGGTGAGTTTATCGTCTGCGGACAGCCATGCGTTACTTGCAGGCAGCCACGGCACCGGCCTTGACGCCCTGGCAGGCTTCAGCCTTGCTGATCCAGCCCGCCTCGATGACGACGTTCAGGTTGTCCTTGGTGATCGCCTGCGGCTTCAGGAAGACCGACTGCATCTTCACCTTCTTCGGACCGCCTTCGAAGGTCTGGACGCCCTTGATCTCGGTCAGCTTCTTGCCGCCGGCAAGCGCCAGAGCGATTTCAGCGGCGTTCTTGCCGAGTTCGCGCGAGTCCTTCCAGACGGAAACCGTCTGGGTACCCAGCGCGACGCGGTTCAGGGCTGCCTTGTCGGCGTCCTGGCCGGACACCGGAACCGAGCCGGCAAGGCCCTGGGCATCGAGGGCGGCAATCGCGCCGCCAGCGGTGCCGTCATTGGAAGCGACGACAGCATCGACCTTGTTGTTGTTCTTGGTCAGGAACTGCTCCATGTTCTTCTGGGCGTTTTCCGGCTTCCAGCCGTCGGTATAGGCTTCGCCGACATTCTTGATCTTGCCGCCGTCGATCGCGGCCTTCAGCACTTCCATCTGGCCGGCGAACAGGAAGTCCGCGTTCGGATCGGAAGATGAGCCCTTGATGAAGACGTAGTTGCCTTCAGGCTTTGCCTTGAAGACGCCCTGTGCCTGCAGGCGGCCGACTTCCTTGTTGTCGAAGGTGATGTAGAAGGCGGCCGGATTTTCGATCAGGCGGTCGTAACCGACGACCGGAATGCCTTCGGCTGTTGCCTTTTCGACAGCCGGGCCGATGGCGCTCGAATCCTGCGCCAGAACGATCAGGGCTTTGGCGCCCTGCGAGATCAGCGACTCGACGTCGGTGAGCTGCTTTGCGGCGGACGACTGGGCATCAGCGGAAATATACTTGGCGCCGGCAGCTGCGAGTGCCTTCTTGATGGCGGCTTCGTCGGTCTTCCAGCGTTCTTCCTGGAAGTTCGACCACGAAACGCCGACGACCAGATCGGCCGCCATGGCGGCGGTATGCATGGAAACGAGGATGGCCGCGCCGGCCATCAGCTTTACGAATGATCTCATAATGTCCTCCCGAGTGACGGCGGATGGGCCTTAGCCTCCGTGCTCTCCCCGCCAGATAACCTGCCGGAGAAAGCGTCAAAGCTTTTTCTCGACAGTCGAGAAATTAGATGTCAGAGATTCCAGGGGCTGTCAATCGGCTCTTGTGGAGGACAGGGCACTGCCGTATCGACAGACGGAATGAGGAGGCGGCAGCCGGTATGTTGGCGAAATCGAGCACGGAACTGGTCCGGCAGCAGAACAGCGCGCTCGTGCTGTCTGCGTTGCGTCGCCATGGCCGGCTCGCGCATACGGAGATCTCCGATGCGACCGGGCTGGCGTCGGCCACGATCTCCTCGATCACCGCCGATCTGGAGCGCGCCCGCATCATCGAAAAGAGCGAGCAGCAGGCGACCGTCGGCCGGGGACGGCCCCGCGTGCTGTTCAGCCAGCGCCGCAATTGCGGTTATCTGATCACCGTCATCATTTCGTCGGACAGCATCCAGTATTCGCTGGTCGACTATGCCGGCACGCTGCTCGACCGGTTCACCGAGCCGCGCGACGAGGGCGGTACGGCGGCCTTCCTGGCCGCCATCTCGGCGGCGCTGGTGCGGGCCGTGGAGCGCTCGCGGATAGATCGGGGCAGCGTGCTGCTGGTTTCGGTCAGCAGCAAGGGACTGGCGCATCCCACAGAACCGGTGCTCGTCTGGTCGCCGGTCTTCGGTTCGCAGCCGGTCGATTTCGCCGCGGCGCTGAAAGACGGCTGGCAGGCCAAGGTCATCCTCAACAACGAGACCCTGCTCGTGGCCGGCGCATTGCTCGAACGCGAAGTTAAGACGCAAGGCGGAGGCGAGCCGGTTCTCGCCGCACTTTCGCTCGGTCACAGCATCGGGCTCGGGATCGCGCGCCGGATCGCCAACGGCGTCCCGGAAATCTCCGCGCCGAATTTCGGGCATATGCTGCATATGCCGAATGGCGGGCTTTGTCGCTGCGGCGCGCGGGGCTGCGTCGAGGCTTATGCCGGTTTCTACGCCATCTTGCGCGCGGCCTTCGAAGTGCCGGTGGATACGATCCCGGCAAAATTCGTGCCGGTGGCGGAAATCGACAAGATCGCCACCCGGGCCCGGCAGGGCAATCGCATGGCGCAGCTCGCCTTCCGCCATGCGGGTGCTGCGCTCGGTTTTGGTCTCTCCAGACTTCTCAGCCTGCATGGCCATATGCCGGTTTTCATCACCGGCCCCGGCACGCGCTACCAGGACCTGCTGCAGGCGGGCATAGAGGAGGGGATGGCGCAGACGCATGTGGTGCGGCTGGGCGGCATGCCGGCCCTGACCGTCGTGCCGGACGAACCCGCGCTGGTGTTCGAGGGCCATCTCAACCTTGCATTTTCGATCGTAGACCAGGATATCATCGGATCACGCCAGAATATGCAGGTCGCCGGCGAATGACGGGCGGCGAATGACTGGTCGGGAGTGAACCATGATCGATCCGAACCATCCCTTCTACGAACCGCTCTGGCGACGGGTGCTGATCCCGGCGGTCTGCGCTGCCTGGGCGATCTTCGAACTGGTCGCCGGAGAACCGTTCTGGGCGGTCATCGTCGGCGCCCTGGGCGCCTATGCGGCCTACAAGCTGTTCATCGAAAGAGAAAGCCGCCGGTCGAAAAGCCGGCCGACGAACCGCACGACTGAACCTCCATCCTAACGCCAGAACAGGCCCTTGATCGCGGTGTCGATCAGCAGGTTGGCGGTCTTCATGCGGGTATTGGCATTTTCCCGGAATTCCGGCGCGACGCCGTCGGGATGGTTGGCCTTGGCGAAATGCCGGCGCTTCTCGGCAAGCGTCGCCTCCGTATCGGCGGAGGTGATGCCAAGTTCCGCGGCGATCTCCTCGGTGGTCAGCCGCAGCAGGTGGGCGGGAATGACCGGCGCCGGCGGTAGCTCTTGCGGTTGCGGTGCCGGCGACTGCCGCTCCAGCTCGATCTCCGCCACCTCGGGAAGGAAGGCGAAATAGGCTTCGGTCCCGGTGGCGGTCACAGCCGGGCCATCATCCGTCGGTGCAACGAAACCCATGCCGAGCCCCTTGATGCGGAAGCCCGTGCCGGCCTCTTCGGCCTCGTCCTCGCCGTGCTCTTCCTTCAGCCGCGTCAGCACCGACTGGAAGACCGATTGCCCAAACAGCATGCGCCACCTCTTTTATGGGGCGGGACTAGACCACGCGGAGATGGCGTCGGGCTTGCGGGCAATTGAATGACGCGTGGAATGACTATATTCATAGAAATGTGTACAGGAGATATAGTCATGACAGCAAAGACTATTGCTGCTGCGGAGTTCAAGGCGACCTGCCTTCGCCTGATCGACGAAATGAATGAGAGTGGCGAACCCATCACGATCACAAAGCGGGGCCGGCCGGTTGCTGTCCTGACACCGGTTGTCGATGCTTTGCACGAGAAGAAAGGCATCGTCGGGGTTATGAAAGGCTCCGTCCTCCGCTACGATGATCCATTCGCTCCGGCCATTGACCCCAGCGAGTGGGAAGCTCTGAAGTGATTCTAGCTGACACGCATGTCGTCGTCTGGGCGGTTGAAGAAAACCGGCGTCTTGGCGCCAGCGCTCTTAGATTGCTCGGTGACGCGGCTGAAGCAGATGCGCTGTTCATATCCGTCATAAGCTGTTGGGAAATCGCGTTGCTGGCTGAACGAGGCAAACTTGCGCTCAGTCTGGAAGTCGGCTTATGGATCGAGCGAAATCTTAACAGGCCGGGCGTGCGGTGGGCTCCGCTCGAACCGGCAATCTCAGCCGACAGCGTTCGCCTGCCTGGAAGTTTTCACACCGATCCGGCTGACCGATGGCTTGTGGCGACAGCGCGCCACTTCGGTATTCCACTGTTGACTGTGGACCGCGCGATCCTTGCCTATAGCGTCCAAGGTCATGTTGCGACGATCGACGCCTCGCTCTGATCTGGTCTTTTGAAGCGCTGGCTTGCAGCTTCTCATCCTTGGCTTTGCGTCTGCCCCTGCCCATTCTGGCTCTGCGTCTGCCCCGCTGCCACCGTCAGCGAAACCTTGAGGTTCTCGCCGGCCGGGCCGAGGCGTATGCCGGAGACGGGGGCGCAGTCGCGGTAGCAGAGGCCGGAGGCGACTCGCACATAGCTGTCGTTCGGGCAGATCTTGTTGGAGGCGTCGAAGCCGACCCAGCCGAGGCCCGGCAGGTGCACTTCCGCCCAGGCATGGGTTGCCGCTTGCTCGGTTGCCCCTCCATCAGCAGGTAGCCCGAAATATATCGGGCCGGGATGTCGAGCAGGCGCGCGGCCGAGATGAAGATATGGGTGTGATCCTGGCAGACGCCGGTCCTGGCCTCCAGCGCCTGTTCGGCGGTCGTCTCGGTGCCGGTCGCACCTGGCGTATAGGCGACGGTCTCGTGGATCGTTTCCATCAGCGCATGCATCCTGGCAAGTTCGCTGTCGCCGGTCAGGCTCCTGGCGAGTTCGCGGATGAGCTTGCCGGGTTTGGTCAGCGCCGTTTCGCGCAGGAACAGCCAGAGCGGGCAAAACCCCTGGTGCGGGCCGAAGACGCCGGCGCGGTCCTCGGTCTCCACCTCGCCGGACGCGGTGATGCGGATCGTGTGCTCGGTGCCTTCCACCGAGACGAGCTCGACGCGGTTGCCGAACTGGTCGGCATAACCCGCCTCGATCTTGGCGCCATCGACGGTGATCGACCAGTTGATGACCTTCTGGCCGGGGCTGTCGGTCGGCGTCAGCCTGAGCCGCTGGAGCGAATAGGGCACCGGCTCGTCATAGAGATATTCGGTCGTGTGGGAGATCTTGAGCCGCATGTGCGGTAAATCCTGTGCCTGTTGGGCCTACTGGTAAAAACGGTAGCCTTCGGTGATTTCGGCGCTGAGTGGTTGTTGCGGCTGACGAAATCCTCGAGAAACTCGTGCAGGCCGTGATCCATGATATCGGCGATCGAGCCGCGCTTCAGCGTCGAGTGGATCGCTGCCGCCGTCTCGTGGGCCTTCACCCGCTCCCCATAGGTTTCCCCTAGATAACCGAGATTGCTGACGATCTTTTCGTAACAATAGGCGAGCGAACGCGGCATCTGGACTTTCAGGATGAGGAAATCGGCAATGTTGGCGGATTGATATTCGCCGTCATAGACCCAGCCGTAGGAACGGTGGGCCGAGACCGAGCGCAGGATCGATTCCCATTGGTAGTTGTCCAGCTTCGATCCGACCTGGCTGATCGCCGGCAGCAGGACGTAATATTTCACGTCGAGAATGCGGCTGGTATTGTCGGCGCGTTCGATGAAGGTGCCGATGCGCGAGAAGTTGTAGAGGTCGTTCCTCAGCATCGAGCCATGGAAGGCGCCGCGGATGAGGCCGCAGCGATGCTTGATGACGTCGATCAACTCCGGCAGATCGGTCTGTTTCAGCTTGCGGGAGAGCCTGGCCTTGAGGTCGATCCAGCATTCGTTGGTCGCCTCCCAGGTCTCGCGGGTCAGCGCCGTGCGCACCATGCGGGCGTTGTTGCGCCCGAATTCGATGCAGGACATGACGCTCGACGGATTGGCCTGGTCGCGCAAGAGATAGTCGATCGCATCGGCCGCCGTCAGTTCGGCATGCACTTGCGAATAGGCTTCGCGCACACCGGCACTTTCGAGCACGCCGTGCCAGTCCTCGTCGGAGGAGCCGGCACGGGTCAGCGAGACGCGCAGGCCGGCATCGACGAGACGGGCGATATTCTCGGCCCGCTCGATGTAGCGGAACATCCAGTAAAGGCCGTTTGCAGTTCTTCCGAGCATGTCTCTACGACCTCAATCTTCCAGTACCCAGGTGTCCTTGGTGCCGCCGCCCTGGCTGGAATTGACCACCAGCGAACCCTGTTTCAGGGCCACGCGGGTCAGTCCGCCGGGGATGATCTTCACCTTGTCGGAGACGAGCACATAAGGGCGCAGGTCGACGTGGCGGGGCGCGATCCCCTTGTTGACGAAGATCGGCACGGTGGACAGCGCCAGCGTCGGCTGGGCGATGTAGTTGGCGGGTTTGGCGGCCAGCTTCTCGGCAAATTCGGTGCGTTCCTTCTTGCTCGCCGTCGGGCCGACCAGCATGCCGTAGCCGCCGGACCCGTGCACTTCCTTGATGACCAGTTCCTCGATGTGCTCCAGCACATATTTGAGGCTGTCGGGCTCGGAACAGCGCCAGGTCGGCACGTTTTCGAGCAGCGCCTTGCGGCCCGTATAGAACTCGACGATCTCGGGCATGTAGGAATAGATCGCCTTGTCGTCGCAGATGCCGGTGCCGGGGGCGTTGGCGATGGTGATGTTGCCGGCCCGGTAGACGTCCATGATGCCGGGAATGCCGAGCGCGGAATCCGCACGGAAGGTCATCGGGTCGAGGAAGTCGTCATCGACGCGGCGGTAGAGCACGTCGATCGCCTCGTAGCCGCGGGTGGTGCGCATCTTGACGCGTCCGTCGATGACCCTCAGATCGGCACCTTCGACGAGCTCGACGCCCATCTGGTCGGCGAGGAACGAGTGTTCGTAATAGGCCGAGTTGAAGATGCCCGGGGTCAGCACCGCGACGCGAGGCCGGCCCTTGCAGCCGGGAGGGGCGAGCGAGGCGAGCGACTGGCGCAGCAGTCGCGGATAGTCTTCGACGCGCTGCACCTTGTTCATGGTGAAGAGTTCCGGGAACATCTGCATCATGGTTTCCCGGTTTTCCAGCATGTAGCTGACACCGGACGGCGTGCGGGCATTGTCCTCCAGAACGTAGAACTGGTCCTCGCCGGTGCGCACGATATCGGTGCCGACGATGTGGGTATAGACGCCGCCGGGCGGCTTGAAGCCGATCATTTCGGGCAGGAAGGTGACGTTCCTCTCGATCAGCGCGCGGGGAATACGGCCGGCCTTGATGATCTCCTGCTTGTGGTAGATGTCGTCGAGAAAGGCGTTGAGCGCCAGAACCCGCTGCTCGATGCCTTGCGCCAGCTTGCGCCATTCACGAGCGGAAATGATGCGGGGAATGATGTCGAAGGGGATGAGCTTTTCGGAACTGTCCGCATGTCCGTAGACCGCGAAGGTGATGCCCGTCTTTCGGAATATGTTTTCCGCATCCTGGGTCTTGCGGATCAGGTGCGCAGCGTCCTGACTGGCATACCATTCGTGGTAGGTCTTGTATGGCGGGCGCGGAAGGTTTTCCGCAGTCAACATTTCATCAAATGCCAAAGGCGCATTCCCCTTTTTGGCCATAAGAGTACAACAGTGAAGGCAATGCAAGAACTGTGCGCAATTGGCGGAAAAGATTTCCGCGCGTCAAAAAATACAGTTTCGACGCTCCCCCGCCAGTAAATGCGCTGATTCCGGCGCTCGGCAAGCTCCCTGCTTTAGGAGGAGGCGCATAAGTCTCCTGCCTTGAAAAACATCAGTTGCCCAAGCGCTGATCAAATGTCGCCGGCTGGCATCGATTCCGCCTCTGTTTGCAAATGATCGCGCGTTCCGGGTCCCTGAAGGCTCCCAAGATCGGCTGCTTGACAGAAATTCGACCGCTCGGCATAAAGAAACCGGACGTGCAAAAGTCACTGCCCGGTAGGTAGTCCGGGTGACGCTTTGCGTTCGTATAAGGGTTCGCTCATGGGGAGCGGGCACAACCTGTACGTCCTTTTCCGATACGGAAGAGGAGCGTCCTATGCCTAAGCTGAAAGTTATGATTGCCGGTGCCGGTCTCGGTGGGCTTTGCCTTGCGCAAATGCTGCGTCGCAGCGATGTCGAGGTGGAAATCTTCGAACGCGATGCGAGTCCCTGGGATCGCCCGCAGGGCTATCGCCTGCATATCGACCGGGATGGGGTGAATGCCCTCCGGGAAGTCCTGCCGGACAATCTCTACCGGCTTTTCGAAGCGACCGCGATGCGGCCTTTGCCGTTCACGACGATCGTCGATACGGGCCTCAAGGAGTTGCGGCGGATGCCGAGCGGCGGGCATGACAAGTCGCCTAGCCACTGGCTCGCCGAGGGCGCTGCGCAGCACGTCAACGTCAACCGCGCCACCTTGCGGCATATTCTTCTGACCGGCCTGCAGGATGTCTGCCGCTTCGGCGCCCGGCTGCTGCGCTATGAAACGGATGCCGAAGGGGTGACCGCCGTGTTTACGGACGGCAGCACCGCACGGGGCGACATTCTGGTCGGCGCCGATGGGATCCGTTCTGAGGTGCCCCGGCAGCGCCTTCCCGAGGCGCGGATCATGGATACCGGGGTGCGCGCCATCTACGGCCGCATTCCGATCGAACAGGCTCGGCGCCTGTTGCCCAAGCAGGTTTTGGCTGACGTCTTCACCGTCGCTTCCGACGATCGCCGGGTGTTCCTCGGACTGGGACCGGTGGTTTTTCCGAACCGTCCGAACGTCGCTTCCGACAAGTTCGCTCCCGAGGCGGGTCTTTCCAGCCAGGACGACTATGTCGTCTGCATCATTGGCGGCCGCCGGGAATATTTCGGCAGCGACGACGCCATGCTGCGAGAGGCCGGCAGCCAGGCCCTTCAGGCGCTTTCGGGCAGGATGCTGGATGGCTGGCCCGTCGCCGCCAGGGCTGTTCCGGCCCAGGGAGATTCGACCTCCTTCTTCTCGATCGAGATGCATACGAGCGTGCCATGCGATCTCGGAGAGACTTCTCGCGTGACGCTTCTCGGCGATGCGATCCATGCGATGACGCCGACGCTCGGTCGAGGGGCCAACGTCGCCATGCGCGATGCGGCGCTGCTCGGACATGCGATCGTCGCCGTCGAACGTGGCGAGGTCGGCCTTGCCCTGGCACTCAATGCCTATGAGCGGGAGATGACCGGATATGGTTTCAGCGTGGTGCGCGAGTCGGCCTCCATGGGGCAAAGGCTGATGGGGCAGGATCCGCTTCCGGCGTAAGGATCTCGCCCCTCTCTCAAACGCCGCTCATCGCAATCATCAGTTTTTCTGCTTTGACGACGAAACGAGGTGGGAATAAGCCAAGCGGCTCCCATGAAAACGGCCCCTGCCGAACTCTGCGCCGGAAATCCCCATCATGCTCGATCGCCTGGCTCCGGCCCTCTTCGTCCTCCTCTGGTCCACGGGATGGATCGTCGCGAAATATGCGGCGAAACATGCCGATCCGCTGACGTTTCTGGCCGGACGCCATGCGCTCGCCGCCGCGGCGTTTTTGGCGTCTGTCTGATCACGCGAGCAAAATGGCCGAAGAGCCGTGTCCAGATCGGGCACGCGATGTTCTCCGGCGTGTTCCTGCACGGGCTTTATCTTGCGGGCGTCTGGTATGCGATCGGGCAGGGTGTGCCGGCCGGTCTTTCCGGAATCATTGCCGGGCTGCAGCCGCTTTTGACCGCCATGGTCGCGCCGCTTTTCCTCGGCGAGCGCCTCGGGCCCTGCAGAAGGCTGGCCTGGCGCTTGGTTTTGCCGGCATTCTGATCGCGATCTCTCCGCAGCTTCTCGACGTCTTCGAACGCGGGCTGGCTGGACTTGCGGTTCCGGTGCTGATCAACCTCGTCGCCATGACGTCGGTCACCTACGGCACGCTCTACCAGAAGCGCCACCTGCAGGAAGGCGACCTGTTCTCGATCGCGACCCTGCAATTCGTCGGCGCGCTGATCGTCACGATCCCGCTTGCGCTCAGCCTTGAAACCCTCCGCTTCGACTGGACGCATGAGGCTATCTTCGCGATGGGCTGGTCGGTGTTCGGCCTGTCGATGGGGGCGGTCGGCCTGCTGCTCTATCTCATCCGCCGCGGCCAGGTATCGCGCGCCGCCTCGCTCATCTACCTGATGCCGCCGGTCGTGGCGATCGAGGCGGCCATCCTGTTCGGCGAACCGCTGACCTGGCCGATGATCATCGGCACGGTGATCGTGGTCGCAGGCGTCTATATGGTGAACCGCAAGGGGAGTGCTAAGGCCGGTCCGCGCTAGAGATGAGCGGGCTATCGGCCGTTCAGAGCAGGTATATCAAAACCGTTATCGTCAACACGAGCGCTATCAACAGAGCAAGATTGAGAAGCTCCATACGGAACGCCGCCCTGCGGGAAATGACGGTATAAAGATCCTTCTGCCGCTCCGCGAACTCGCGATCGTAGTTTCTGTTTCCAAGGCGTCTATGCGGAATCGTGGCTCCGACCAGACCGCATGCACCGAGAAGCAGGAAGACGATAAAATATGTCATCGCGAAACTCCTTCTCTCGCATCCTAGCACCGAGCGTCAACGAAAGGAATGGCGAGGGAACCTGGAACTTCTAGGGCATTCCATTGACCGCGCCCCTTGATCCTGCCGCATGAGCAGGTGAAACGCAGCCGCAAAATCAGAAGCAAGACGCAAAAGAGGCCGCAAAAGCGGCCTCTCGGGATGTTTTCGAACAATCGCTGCGGCTTTAAGCCGGACGGCGCTTGCGGCCCTGCTGGCCGCCATTGTCGTTGCCGAACTTTACCGGGCCGCGGTTGTCGCCGTTTGCCGGACGGGCCTGGCCGCCGTTATGCGCCTTGCGCTGGGCGCCCGGTTCATGGGCGCCGTGTGCCGCGTGGCCGGCCGGAGCACCATTGCCCTTACGGTGTTCCTTGCGGGGCTCGGTGCGGGCCGGACGGGCTTCGCCATTCTGGGGGCCGAACTGCTTCTTGGCCGGGCGGAAATCCGAGGTGGTCGCCAGGTCGTTGTCGGCTTCGAAGCGCGGAGTCACCTCGCCGCGACGCTGACCGCGGAATTCCTCGTTGCGGCGGTCGTCGCGCTGCGGACGATCACCATGGGGACGGGCCGGGCGATCACCACCCTCCGCGCCGTCCGTTGCGAAGAACGGCTTGCGGGCCGGACGTTCGCGACGCTCGGGACGGCCTTCGCCGCCGTTGCCGCGACCCTGACCATTGCCGCCGCGGCCGCGATTTGCGCCGCCACGGTTGTTGTTGCCGCCACGCGACGGACGACCCATGCCTTCAGGACGCTGGCCGGACGCGGTGGTGATCTCGATGCCCATCAGCTTTTCGATGTCGCGCAGCAGGCCCGTTTCATCGGTCGCGCAGAAGGCGATGGCGATGCCGTCACGGCCCGCACGAGCGGTACGGCCGATACGGTGCACATAGGCGTCCGGCACTTCCGGGAGATCGTAGTTGAAGACGTGGGTGACGCCCGGGATGTCGATGCCGCGGGCAGCGACGTCGGTGGCGACCAGAACGCGGATCTCGTTGTCACGGAAGGCCTTGAGGGCGCGTTCGCGCTGGCCCTGGCTCTTGTTGCCGTGGATCGAGGCGACCTTGAAGCCGATATGCTCGAGATGCTTGGAGAGCTTCTCGGCGCCGTGCTTGGTGCGCAGGAAGACCATGGCGCGGCCGTCCGGGTTCTCTTCGAGCGACTTCTTGAGAAGATCGGTCTTGTCGTTCTTGCCGGCGACGAAATGGACGAACTGTTCGACCTTGTCGGCAGCCTTGCCCGGAGGCGTGACCGAGACCTGGACCGGATCCTTGAGGAAGTCGGAGGCAAGATCGGAGATCGCCTTCGGCATGGTGGCCGAGAAGAGCAGGGTCTGGCGCTTGTTCGGGACCATCTTGGAGATCTTGCGCAGATCGTGGATGAAGCCGAGATCGAGCATCTGGTCAGCTTCGTCGAGGACCAGATAACGAACGGCGGTCAGGCCGATGGCACGGCGGGCGATCAGGTCCAGCAGGCGGCCGGGGGTCGCGACGAGAATGTCGGTGCCCTTCTCGAGCTGCAGCTGCTGCTTGTTGATCGACGCGCCGCCGACTACGGCGTTGATCTTCATCGGCGTACCGCGCACGTAGCTCTTCAGGCTGGCGGCGATCTGGTTGACCAGTTCGCGGGTCGGAGCGAGGATGAGCGTACGGGTGGTGCGGTTGTCAGGACGCTTCGGGTCCTTGGCCAGCATTTCGATGATCGGGAGACCGAAAGCTGCCGTTTTGCCCGTGCCGGTCTGGGCAAGGCCGATCATGTCGCGGCCTTCGAGAAGCTGCGGGATCGCCTGTTCCTGGATCGGGGTCGGCGTTTCGTAACCAAGCGCAAAAAGAGTGGCTACGATCTGCTTGGACAGGCCAAGCTCGTGGAAATTCGTCAAGTCGAATACCTTTTCGGGGCGCCAAAAGCGTATGCCGGGTTGGCACCATGCCGTCCGGTCTGCCTTTGGCGTCAAGAACCCCGCGTGAAGTGGGAACTTGCAAGTTGGAAATTGCTCTCCAGCGCTTAAACCCTCCGGGATCGAGGGCGATCTATCTGTGCGCCTTGTTCCTTCTTCGCGGTTGTCTTTATGACGCGGGGCCAACTCACGCGGCGGCCGGAAGGTGAAAGCTGAAGTGCATTTGGTGGTTTTTCGGGCAAAAGTCAAGCGGATGTTTCGCAGTCGCGAAATGGAAAGGCTTGACGCGGTCCTCCAGAACAGCGCTCGTTTGCGTCTGCATCACAACAAAAAGCCCGTATCCGCTGGCAGCGAAAACAGGCTCTTTGGAGTGTGTGACGGCCCTTCGATCAGCGCGAGCAGACTTCGACGCGATAGGGTTCGCCATAGCGGTTGCGGCGCCATTCCAGTTCGCAGACCGGCGGGTAGTCGCGGTAATAGGCGCGGCGGTAATAAACCGGTGGCGGGGGCGGCGGAGCGTAGTCGTATTCCGGCTCCACATATTCGGGCTCGGCATAGGCCGGCCGCTGCGATCCGGCGATGATCGCGCCGCCGATGATGCCGCCGGCAAGGCCCGCGGCCACGCCCGG
Source organism: Neorhizobium sp. EC2-8 (assembly GCA_045291535.1). Taxonomy (GTDB): domain Bacteria; phylum Pseudomonadota; class Alphaproteobacteria; order Rhizobiales; family Rhizobiaceae; genus Neorhizobium. The sequence goes on from CP147996.1 coordinate 4,658,080, forward strand.
CCAGACGTTGCGATGGTGGCGGTCGCGGGCTTCGGCCGCCGGAGCTGTCACCGTCAGGGCGCCCGCGACGGACAGTGCGACGAGGCCGAGTGATATCGTCTTTTTCAGTGCCGACATGTTTTTTCCTTTCCCTTTTTGTCCTTAAGGGGTGGAGAAATGGTCGCGCGCAAACGCGGCAGATTGATGAAGATGATTTCGAAGTAGTCTGAACGGACATTCAGCTTCACGCCGCCTTCGGTTGATTTTTATCAAGTCTCAGCAATCTCTAATGTAGATCGTGGCGAGAACATGGCGAAAGAGTGTGGATTTTCGGGCGAGGCCCATGCCGCCTAAGTCCCGGTTTTTGCTCCCCGATCACGCCGGAAGCACCCCCGCGTCGTGCTGAAGACGGCCCTATGTTCAGAATATCCGAATTCGACCCAGGGCTGTATTTCGCGCCCCGTGCAGGTGCTTCTGATTGACAAATGCCAGAAATTATAAGTCGTACTGTTTCTACAACACGATGTTAACACTCGCTATGGTGTTATCAGTCGATTGGGAGACAAAACGAATCGAGCCGGATATCGCCCGGCACAGGAGCGGGGAAGGTGGATACGGAAAGTGAACTCTTGAAGACGGCGTGCGAGCGGATCAACGATCTCTCGGAGCCCGCCTTCATCAAGGACAGCGCCCTCATCTACGTGGCGGTAAACGCGGCCTATGCGCGCCTTTTTGGCATGCATCCGAGCGAATTTACCGGCAATACCAGTCGCGGCCTTGCAGGCGCATTGGAAGATGCCGACCGCAAGGAAAAGGAATGCCGGACGATCGTTTTCGGCACCGACGAGACGGCGCTCTGCTTCGACCGTACCGGCGTCGTACGCCACGAAATCCATATCGAGCGTTTCCTGACGGAGGACGACCACACCTATCTGTTCGGCACGTTTGCAGCGGTTCCAGGTTTTGACGCCGTTTCCGAGCCTAAGGACATTGCCCCGCTCTCCGGTACTCCACGCGCCGTCTCCCCACCCGTTGCTGCCCAGTCCAATGGCGCGAAGCCGATCGCACCGTTTTCACCTTTCAACAACGCACTTCTCGACGATGCCCTCGACATGCTGGAAATGGGCATCGGAATCTATGACAGGCACAACGTCCTGCTCTATTGCAATTCCCAGCTCATCAACCACTTTTCGTCGATCTCGATCGATGTCCAACCGGGCATCACGCTCAACGATATCCTCGGATCTGCTTATGATCGCCGCGAGCGCGTGTCGCCGGCGAGCTTCGGTCCCGATACGCCGAAGAGGGACGCGTGGATTGCCGAGCGGATGAAGCCCTTCGAGCTTCCCTATTCCGAAAGCATCGACCAGCTTTCCGACGGACGCTGGCTGCGCAGCATCAACAAGCGCCTCGAAAACGGCCTGCTGATCGCCATCCGCCACGATGTGACGGAATTCAAGGAGCAGGAAATGCTCCTGCGTACCCATGTCTCGGAAACGGACCTGTTTCGCGCCGTGCTCGAAGACTTGCCGGTGCCGGTATTCGTGCGCAACAGCGACCGCCAGCTCACCTATGCCAATGCCGCCTACGAGGCGATGCTCGGCAAGCCCAGAAGCCATTTTCTCGGCAAGACCGAAATCGAAATGTTCCCGGACGCGGCCGATCGTTTCCGTATCGAGAACGATCGGGTGATGAGAGGCGAGGACATCGAGAAGTCGGAGGACATGACCTTTCCCGACGGATCGGTCGTCCCGGTCATCACGCATCTGCGTCGGGTAACCACCGGCGATGGCGCGCACAACCTCGTCGGTTCGCGAATGGACGTCTCCCGCATCAAGGAGGCGCAGAACAAGGCCGAGAAGGTAGGCAAGGATCTGCAGACGATACTGCACACCATGCCGGTCGGTGTGGCGATCCTCGACGAACAGTTCGTGTTCGAATACGCCAACCCCGCCTTCTATGCCTTCTGGGATGCCGGAGAGCAGTTCGATCTGCCCGGCCGCTCCTACCGGGATTTCCTCAAGGTCAATTTCGACCACGGCATCTATAGCGGCTCGACGCGCAGCTTCGAGGAAATCTACCGGGACCGCATCGCCGCGTTGACCGATGGCCAGGAGCGGCCGCCGATCGAGGTGAAAAGCCGCAACGGTCTGGTGATCGTCATTTCCGGCACCCAGCTCAGCGGCGGAAAGATCCTGCTGAGCTACATGGACATCACCGCCGTGCGCAAGCGCGAGCAGGAGATCCAGGAAGCACGCGCGGCGCTCGAAACCCACGGCGCGCTGATGCGCGACGCGACAAGCGCCATGTCGCAAGGCCTGCTCATCCTGCATGACGGCGAGATCATCTTTTCCAACGATGCGCTGCCGGCCATGCTCGACATGCCGGCCGAGATGGTGTGCGCCGGCGGCGTGTGGCGGGATCTCTTCCGCTATTGCGTCGAGCGCGGCGATCTCGGCACGCCCGAAGAGGCGGCGGCGACGCTCATGGCCTGGGAAGACAATGTCGCAGCCGGCAAGCCCGTCTTTGCCGCCTTCCGCATCGAGGGCGCCAAGTGGATCCATGTCGAGGCAAAACTCACCGGCAGCGACCACTGGCTGGCGGTATTCACCGACGTCACCGAGATGAAGAGCCGCGAGGAGGAACTGACCCGCCTCCTGCAGCGTGCCGAGGCCGCCGACCGGGCGAAGTCCGAATTCCTCGCCAACATGAGCCACGAGATCCGCACGCCGATGAACGGCGTGCTCGGCATGGCCGAACTGCTCGCCAAGTCCAATCTCGATACCCGCCAGAAGACCTTCATCGACATCATCGTCAAGTCCGGCAATGCGCTCCTGACGATCATCAACGACATCCTCGACTTCTCCAAGATCGATGCCGGCCAGATGAAGCTGCGCAAGGCGCCGTTCGATCCGGTGGAGGCGATCGAGGACGTGGCGACGCTTCTGTCCTCGTCGGCTGCCGAGAAGGATATCGAGCCGATCGTGCGCGGCGACGCCTCGATCCGCGAGACGGTCATGGGAGATGCCGGCCGTTTCCGCCAGATCATCACCAACCTCGTCGGCAATGCGGTCAAGTTCACCGAAAAGGGTCATGTCTTCATTGACCTGAGGTCCGAAGCAAAAGGCCCCGGTGAGATGCTGCTGTCGATCCGTATCGAGGATACCGGGCTCGGCATTCCGGAAGAAAAGCTGCGATCAGTCTTCGACAAGTTCTCGCAGGTTGATACGTCCTCGACGCGGCGCCACGAAGGCACCGGTCTCGGGCTGGCGATCACGGCGGGCCTCACGGACCTGTTCGGCGGCCATATCGATGTGGCGAGCGAAGTCGGACGCGGTTCCGTATTCACCGTCCACCTGCCGTTCCAGGTGGTCAGCGAACGCAATATCCTGACGGCCCTGCCGGTCAACACAAGCGGCGCTCGCATCCTCGTGGTCGATGACAATGCCGTCAACCGCCGCATCCTCACCGAACAGCTGACCATGTGGGGTTTCGATACCGTCGCAGCCGACAGCGGCGCCGAGGGTCTGGCGATCCTCGGCGAGGCCGCCCGCATCGGCGTTTTCGTCGATGCGATCGTGCTCGACTACCACATGCCGGAAATGAACGGGCTCGATTTCGCCAGGCATCTCAGGCGCGACCCGCGCTTCGACGGCACCGGCGTGGTTTTCCTGACCTCGATGGACATGGCCGGCGACGACAGCATGTTCGCCGCCCTCAACATCCAGGCGCACCTGATGAAGCCGGCGCGCGCCAACCTTTTACGCAGCACGATCATCGACGTCGTCCGCTCGATCCGCACCAAGCGCCGGGCGCTCGAAGCGAAACAGGCGGCAACCCAGCCGCAGCCGGCCGTGCAGGGCCTGGCTCCGGTGGCCGTCGCCGCACAGGCGAGCCTCCATCCCGGTGATTGCCGAGAAGCCCGCCGCGCCGGTCTCGACGCCGCCCATGCAGGCGGCGCCGACGCTCGATGTGCTGGTGGCCGAGGACAACGAGGTCAACCAGATCGTCTTCACCCAGATCCTGCAGACCACGGGCTGGTTGTTCCAGATCGTCAAGAACGGGGCGGAAGCGGTCGAAGCGTGGAAACAGCACGACCCGGCCGTCATCATCATGGACGTCTCGATGCCGGTCATGAACGGTCATCAGGCGACCCAGAAGATCCGCGAGCTCGAACAGGAGACCGGCACCCATACGCCGATCATCGGCGTCACGGCGCATGCGCTCGAGAGCGATCGCGAACTCTGTTTCCAGGTGGGCATGGACGATTACCTGTCGAAGCCCATCAGCCCGGAAGCGCTCGAAGCCAAGGTCCGCAACTGGCTCGGCGGCGCGATCGTGAGCACGGCTTCGAACTGAGCCGGAAAACTCCGGCTCGCAGCGTTCTCCTGCCGATACGTATCCGAAGTCGCTAACCCGGTCAGTATCGCCTTTCGTGCGACGCTGCCCGCGCCAGGGGATCGAGGGGCGGGCACTGTGTCGGCAGTTATCCTCATCTGCACTCGCCCGGTCGTCGGGTGAAAGGCGATCCAGCGTGCCAGATCCTCACCGAGGCTGGCATCGACAAGCTTGATGCCCTCTTCCAGAAGGAAGCGCCTGGCGAACGCAGCATTGAGCGATCCGGGATCGTAGCCGCTCGATTTGCGCGTGCGGCCGCCAAAGAGCTTGGCCCGAAGGTTTCGGCGTTCGGCGCCGAAACTATAAAGATCATCGACGAGCGATCGCATGGCCAGTTCGCCATAACGTTCCGGGCGGTCGGTAATCTCCAGTCCGCCGCTCGTCGGCAGGAGGAAATGGTTCATTCCTCCGATATTGGTAACCGGATCGTAGATGCAGGCCGAGACGCAGGAGCCGAGAACCGTCATCAGGACGGTGTCGGGATCGGCAGACACCGCATATTGGCCGCCAAGAACATGCATGGGTTGGAAGTCCGTGAAATTCATCTGGTGCCCTAATTCCGTGTATGCCGACAAGAGCTTCGCGCAAAAGTATGAAAGCGCAACGCGCGTGGGAAGGACCAAGAATGAGTGGCGAGAAGTTCGGGTCAGCACGATTTTCATAACTTGGGGCAGGTTTTTTGGCAGTTCCGCGCCTGAATTGAATCTGGAAGAGCGGTTTACGCGTGTCGGTTCGGCACACGGTCGTGGCGGCGACCGGGATCGGATGCAGGGTCCCGCGTGGCGCTTGAGCCTCCCGGCAAAGCCTTTCGCTCGGCGCTTCCAGCCCGATCCAATCATCCGATATCAGCGCGACCGGCTTTTCCGTTCAGGAACCATTAAGCCGGGGATGCGCATTGTTCGGAAATACCCGAGCCCTTTCCTGCCGCTTCAGAGCGCGGCTCGGTGGAAACGGAGACGTTTGTGATGAAGAAGATGATTGTCTCGGCGCTGATCCTGGCTGCTGCCTGCACCAGCATCGTATTGCCGGCGGGTGACGCAGCGGCCCAGCAATGGGACAGGCACTACGATCGGTACGACCGATATGACCGGTATGACCGTCGTGGTCCTCCTCCGCCGCGCAGACATCGTAACAATGACGGCGCCATTATCGCCGGCGGCCTGGCCGCAGGCGTCATCGGCGGGCTGATCGGCGGCGCGCTCGCCAGCGACGGCGGGCCGCGCTACATCGATCCGCCACCGCCGCCTCGGCCGCGCTGCTGGTTCGAGGACCGCCGCGTCCGCAATGCCTATGACGGCGGCTGGCATATGGAAAGCCTGCGCGTCTGCCAGTAGGCGGAACGTCAGATATGACAATGGTGCAGCCGGTCGTCAGGCCGGCTGTTTTGCGTCGGTGGGCTCGCGATCAGGGCGCCGGCTTGATGCCGCACAACATCTCTCGCTTGCCGGCGAAACCCGAACGGCGCTCCACGGCAAAGCCCGCCGATTGGAGGTTTCGCCGCACGAAGCCGGCGGCGGCATAGGTGCCGAACGTGCCGCCGGGCAGGGTCTTGTCACAGATCGCCTGCATGATTTCCAGCGACCACATGTCGGGATTGCGCGACGGCGCAAAACCGTCGAGGAACCAGGCGTCGAAATCCGCCTCGGCCATGGAGACCCCTTCCAGCGCCGGGCCGCAGACGACCGTCAGCCGGGTCCAGGCATCCACATCGATAACGACATGGCCGGCGGGTTCGTCCGGCCAGGCTCCGACCAGCGCCTGTCGTTCGTCATCGATCTCCGGCCAGCGGGCGAGCGCCCGGTCGATTTCGTCGCGCTGCATCGGGTAGAGCTCGAACGAGGTGAAATGCAGTTTTGCGCCCGCGGGGCGGACAAGCTTCCATTGCCGCCAGGTCTCGCAGAAGTTCAGCCCGGTGCCGAAACCGAGTTCGCCGATCCGGAAATTCTGATGCCGCTGCCAGCGTTCGGGCAGGCCGTTGCCGGCGAGAAAGGTGTGGCCGCATTCCAGCCGGCCATCGGTGCGGCAATAAAAGTGATCGCCAAACTTTTGCGAATAGGGCATATCGCCGTCATGCCAGTCCAAGGTCTGGCTTTCGATGGCACGCATTTCAGGATCACGGTCGCTCATGGGACATGCGGATAATCCTGCCGGCTTCGGCGGTCAATCTCATGCCCTCCCATCGTCTGCCGATCTCGTCATCCTTGGTGGCGGCATCATGGGCCTTTGGGCGGCGGTCAAGGCCGAGCGACTCGGCATCCGCACCCTGCTGGTCGATGCCGGCCCGCTGGGGCAAGGGGCAAGCGGCGGGCTTCTGGGCGCCCTGATGCCGCATATGCCGGACAAGTGGAACGACAAGAAGCAGTTCCAGTTCGATGCTCTCCTGTCGCTGGAAGACGAGATCGCCGAAATCGAGGCCGAGACCGGTTTGGCCTGCGGTTACCGCCGTTCCGGCCGGCTGATTCCCCTCGAAGCCGCATCTGCGGAAAATCGCGCTCGGCCATTCGGCCGATGCCGAAGCCTGCTGGCGGCGCGGCGATCACCGATTCCACTGGCATGTGCTCGACCGTCCACTGCAAAAGGGCTGGCCGGATGCCTCCTTCGCTGCCGCCGGACTGGTGCACGACACGTTCGCCGCCCGCGTATCACCGCGCGGTCTGGTCTCGTCGCTTGTCGCCCTCCTGCGGTCCGCCGGCAATGTGCAGGTCGTCGAGGGTATCGAGGCCGAGACGATCGATCCAGCGGGAAATAGGATTATATTCCGAGGCGGCGAACGCGTCACATTCGGACACTGCATCGTCTCGGCTGGCTACCGCTCCTTTCCGTTGCTCCAAGGCATCTCGCCGCAGCTGAATCGACCGATGGGCCAGCCGGTCAAGGGGCAGGCAGCGTTGCTCAAGGCCGATATCGACCCCGGTCTGCCAGTGATTTTCCTGAATGGTCTTTATGTGGTCGCCCATGAGGGCGGTCATGTGGCGGTCGGCAGCACCAGCGAGGACGTGTTCGACGATCCGTCTTCGACCGACACCCAGCTCGACGACCTCGTTTCTCGTGCCCGGGCGCTGGTGCCGGCCTTGGCCCGGGCCCCCGTCGTCGAGCGCTGGGCGGGGCTGCGGCCAAAGGCGATCGACCGCGATCCGATGGTCGGCGCACATCCCGATCACGCCCGAGTGATTGCGCTCACAGGTGGTTTCAAGGTCAGTTTCGGTATCGCCCACAAATTGGCGGATGCGGCGCTCAATGTCGTGAATGGCCGGGAAATGCGGCTTCCGATGTCGTTCACGCTCGCCAATCATCTTGCCGTCGCCTCGCGTTAAACGCGAGTTTTCAACCTTCCGCGTCGTCAATCTGTCACGCAAATCACTTAACCCCACGGCAGGGATTGTTGAGCAATGCGTAAAACACGGGGTTGCTGGAAAGGACGTTCGGAAGGTGACGCATGCGCTATGCCATTCATTTCACGCCTCCGGCGCATGATCCGCTGACGCTCGCCGCGGCCCAGTGGCTCGGCCGCAACGCTTTCTCGGGCGATGCGACGGAGCCGCCGGCGATCCGTGGCATCGGCATTCACGATATCGCCTTCAACACCGCGCTGCCGCGCCGCTACGGTTTCCATGCGACGCTTAAAGCGCCATTCCGGCTGGCGCCTGACGTGACCGAATCGATGCTGCTGCGCCATCTGATGCGATTTGCAGGCACCCACAGCCCGTTCGAACTGCCGACGCTCGAAGTCGTGCGGCTTGGCAATTTCTTCGGCCTGGCGCCGGTCGTCCCCTGCGACACCGTGCGGTTTCTCGCCGCTTCCGTCGTCCAGGAATTCGACAATTTCCGCACGCCGCTGACCGAAGCGGAACTGGAGCGCAGCGATCGGGCGATCTCTCGGCGCCGCAATTCGCCAACCTTTATCGCTGGGGCCATCCCTACGTGATGGACGAGTTCCGTTTCCATATGACGCTGACCGGCCCGCTCTCGCCGGTCGAGATGCCACGTTTCGATTTCGCGCTTCGCGACTATTTCGAGCCCTACCTGAAAAAGCCGGTCGAGATCGCCAACCTGGCGCTGTTCATCGAGGAGGAGCCGGGTGCGCCCTTCCAGGTGCATTCGCTGCATCCGATGGGACGGGTGGCGGCGCGCAAGATCGCCTGAAGGGCTTAAAGCCGTCACTTTTGTTCAAGAGGCCGGTGCGGAAATCTGCTATATCCGCGCGATGCAGATCATCTCCCAAAAACAGGCCGCCGATTACATGCCGCTCGCCCAGGCGGAAACCACCCGCTTCTGGCGCGACGCCCGTTTCGGCGGCATGGAATGCCTGTCCGCCACGTTCCTCACTCATGAATTCGCGCCGCATGCGCATGACACGTTCAGTATCGGCGCCATCGAGCGAGGCGCCCAGATCGCGACCATCCGCGGCCTGCGCGAAAGCTCGGGGCCGGGCGATATCTATCTCATCAATCCCGGCGAGATTCACGACGGTGCGCCCGGCGATGGCGGTTATCGCTACCGGATGATCTATCCGGACATGGCGCTGTTTCGCGAAATCCTCGAAGACATCACCGGCAGATCCTTCCAGGGTACACCGGCTTTCGGCAGGCAGATCCTGCACGACCAGGCGCTCGCCGACGCTTTTCACGAGGCGCACCGGACGCTGGAGGAGGGGGCTGGGGCGCTCGAAACCAGCCAGGCGATGTTCATGGTGCTCGATGCAATATTCCGCCGCCATGGCAGTTCGATCATCGTGCCGGCCGATACCGCAGAGCGCACGGCGGTGCACCGCGCACGCGACTATCTGGTGGAGAACTATGCGGACGATATCGGGCTGGAGGAATTGGCAGCCGTCGCGGGTCTCAGCCGCGCCCATCTCATTCGCTCTTTCCGTAGGGAATTCCACATCACACCGCATTCCTTCCTTACCGATATCCGCATCCGCGCGGCGCGCAAGCGGTTGAGGCAAGGCGGCCAGCCGGCTGAGATCGCGCTCGAATGCGGCTTTGCCGACCAGGCGCATTTCACCCGCCACTTCAAGGCCCGCACCGGGCTGACGCCGGGACAGTATCGGGCGCGCTGATCACTTTCGTTCAAGACGGCAGGTCTGGGCGCCTTTAAGCCCCTCACCCTAACCCTCTCCCCGCAGGCGGGGAGAGGACGTGCCTCGTGAGACGCCAGAGAGGGGCGGAGGGAGGGCGGCATATGTCCTTCTCCCCGCCCGCGGGGAGAAGGTGCCGGCAGGCGGATGAGGGGCGGACGCCATATCTGCCCGAGATCAAGGTTATGGAATGAATACGAATACAAAACTGCAGGACTTCCTCGGCGGCATGCGGGCGATCTCGCCGCTGATCGCCGCCGTCATCCCGATCGGCCTCGTCTTCGGCGCGGTTGCGGCCACCAAGGGCCTGTCGCCGGTGGAAGCAGGGCTCATGAGCGCGCTGGTGTTTGCCGGCGGTTCACAATTCGTGGCTATGGATATCTGGACCCATCCAGCCTCCTGGACCGGCGTCGGTTTCGCAGCCCTGCTGGTCAACATCCGCCACGTGCTGATGAGCGCCTCGCTCGGCACCAGAATGGACGGTTTCAGCCAGCCGGCGCGTTATCTCTCGATGCTGTTCCTCGCCGACGAGATCTGGGCGATGGCGGAGTTCCGGGCCAAGGTAGCAAAGCTCACTCCCGCGTGGTTTGCAGGACTCGTCGCGCCCTTCTACCTTGCCTGGGTGTTTTCGGGGTTCGCCGGCGCTGCCCTTGGCGCCTTTCTCGGTGATCCGGTGGTGCTCGGGCTCGACTTTGCCTTTCCGGCCGTGTTCATCGTGCTGGTCATGGGCTTCTGGAAAGGGCCGGAGACCGGCGCCGTGCTGTTGGCAAGCGGCGCCGCCGCCGTCGCCACCCAGCATTTCATCCCCGGCGTCTGGTATATCGCCGCCGGCGCCGTCGCCGGCCTTGCCGCCGCCATGCTTACCGGAAGAGCCCGCGACGCCGAGGTGACGCCATGACCATCGATTTCGCCACGCTCGTCGCCATCCTCGCCATGGCCGCCGCCACCGTACTGACCCGCCTGAGCGGTCTCGTGCTCATCCGCCATGTCTCGCTCGAAGGCAGCCGCCGTAAGGCGATCGATCGATCCCGCCGGCCGTGCTGATGGCCGTCGTCGCGCCGACCGCGTTTGCCACCGGGATTGCCGAAACCTTGGCCTGTGCGGTGACTGCTTTTGCGGCACTTCGCCTGCCGATGCTCGTTTCCGTGGCACTCGGCGTCGCCTCTGTCGCGATCCTTCGCGCGCTCGGCCTCTGAGAGGACGTTTCCATCTCGACATCGCCGGAACGGGTGCGCTACCGTCCGGCCTCATTCGTCGAAGGTGATCCATGCAGGCAAAAGACTATCCGCGCGAACTCGTCGGCTACGGCCGTTCCACTCCCGATCCGAAATGGCCCGGCGGCGCCCATGTCGCCGTTCAGTTCGTGATCAACTACGAGGAGGGTGGCGAAAGTTCGATCATGGACGGCGATCCGGCCTCGGAAAACCTGCTGTCGGAAATCGTCGGCGCGGCCCCTGGCCGGGCCAGCGCAACCTCAACATGGAGTCGATCTACGAATACGGCTCGCGAGCCTGGCTTCTGGCGGCTCTGGCGAATGTTCACCGACCTCAAGGTCCAGACCACCGTCTATGGCGTGACGCTCGCCATGGCCCGCAACCCGGAAGCCGTCGCCGCCATGAAGGAAGCCGGCTGGAAATCGCCAGCCACGGCTATCGCTGGCTGGAATACAAGGATTTCCCGGAGGCGAAGGAGCGCGAGCACATCCTCGAAGCCGTACGCCTGCATACCAAGCTCGTCGGCGAGCGGCCCTACGGCATGTACCAGGGCAAGCCTTCCGACAACACGCTGAGACTGGTCATGGAGGAGGGCGGTTTCCTCTATTCCTCGGACAGCTACGCGGACGACTTGCCTTATTGGGTGCCGGGCCTCGACCAAAAACCGTTCCTGATCATACCCTATACGCTCGAGACCAATGACATGCGGTTCGCGACGCCGCAGGGGTTTAATGCCGGCGACCAGTTCTTGACCTACCTGAAGGATGCCTTCGACGTGCTCTACCAAGAGGGGCGGGAAGGCGCTCCGAAGATGATGTCGGTCGGCCTCCACTGCCGACTCGTCGGCCGGCCGGGCCGCGCGGCCGCCCTGAAGCGTTTCATCGAATATGTGCTGAGCCACGACAAGGTCTGGATCCCGCAGCGTCTGGAGATCGCCAAGCATTGGCACGAACACCACAAGCCGGCGGGCACGCCATGACCGCGCGGGCCGATTTCATCACGATGTTCGGCGGCGTGTTCGAGCACTCCCCTTCATCGCCGAGCGGGCCTATGATTCCGGGCTGATGCTTGTGCCGCTGACGTCCAAGAGCGTGCATGGCGCGCTGACCTCGACCTTCCGGAAAGCCAGCCGCGAGGAGCGCCTCGGCGTGCTGCGCGCCCATCCGGATCTCGCCGGAAAGCTGGCGATTGCCGGCGAGCTGACCGAGGACAGCAAAAGGAACAGGCCGGTGCGGGCCTGGACCGATTGAGCGCCGAAGAGCATGCCCGGTTCACCGCACTCAACACCGCCTACACGGAAAAATTCGGCTTCCCTTTCATCATCGCGGTCAAGGGCCTGACCAAGGACGACATTCTGGCCGCCTTCGAGAAGCGCATCCACAACAGCATCGACGCGGAGTTCGATACGGCCACGGCCCAGGTGGAAAAGATCGCGCTCCTGCGCCTGCAATCGCTGCTGCCGGGACATTGAGCCTTGGACGCTGCTTTCCTCCGCCCCTTCCGTCGCTTATATTGGCGACATCAGGAGTGACGCCGTCATGAGACCGTCGGAAGTGCTGGAAAAGAACCGGGATATCATCCGGGAGATCGTTGCCCGCCGGCAGGTCTCCAATCCGCGCGTCTATGGCTCGGTGCTGCGCGGCGAGGACAGGGCCGACAGTGATCTCGATATCCTAGTCGATCCGTCGCCGACGACGTCGCTGTTCACGCTCGGCGGACTTCAGGGCGATCTTGAAGAAGCGCTCGGCGTGCCGGTGGATGTCAAGGTCCCGGGCGATTTTCCGCCCAGGATCCGCGAACGCATCGTAGCGGAAGCCTTGGCAATATGAGTGCAGAGCGTCTCGAAGCCTATCTCGATCGGATGATCGTCACGGGAAACAAGGCCGTCAGATATGTCTCGGGGCTGGATCACCAGGCTTTCCGCCTCGATGAAATCAAACAGGATGCCGTGATCGCCAACGTCATGGCGATCGGCGAATGTGCGACCAAGATCATGGAGCGTTTCCCGGATTTCGTCGTCGAGCACCCGGAGATTCCCTGGAAAGACATCCGCGATATGCGCAACCGCATTGCGCATCAATATTTTCACCTGGATATCGACACGGTCTGGCTGACCGTTGACCGGATGATCCCGGAACTTCTCTCCCAGCTCGACTCCCTGCGCAACTGGCGTGCCCAAGGTGAATGACTTAAGGCGAATAAATTGACCGAATACCTGGAAATTCTGCCCCTCACAAAGAAAGCCTTTGCGCCCTTCGGCGATGTCATCGAGGCCGATCCGGCGACCATGCGGCTGATCAACGGCGGCACGACCGAGCGTTACCACGCGCTCGCCGAGCCCGTGGTGATCGGCGAGCCCGAGCGGCTGATCTTCAGCATCTTCCGAAGCAAGCCGCGGCAGTTCCCTTACGCGATCACCATGATGGAACGGCATCCTTTCGCCAGCCAGAGCTTTTCGCCGATCTCCGGTCAGCCGTTCCTGATCGCGGTTTCTCACGATGAAGACGGCCGGCCGGGCAAGCCGCAGGTTTTCCTTGTGCAGCCGCACCAGGGCGTCAACTATTTCCCCAAGGCCTGGCATCATCCGCTGATGGCGATCGGCGTCGTCAGCGATTTCCTGGTGGTGGACAGGGATAATACCTCCGCGAACTACGAGGAGGCCTTCTTCGACCCCCTATCTGATCTCGGAGCCGAGCCTATGACGGGCCTCACCACCCATGTCCTCGACACCGCCAGCGGCACGCCTGCCGAGGGACTGTCGATCGACCTCTATCGCCTAAACGGCGAGATACGCGAAAAACTCAAGACCATCGTCACCAATAGCGACGGCCGCGTCGATGGCGGGCCGATCCTGATCGGCGAAACCTTTCGTGCCGGCGAATACGAGTTGGTCTTCCACGCCGGAGACTATCTTCGCGCCCGCGGCGTGGCGCTCACGGAACCGGCGTTTCTCGACGTGATCCCGATCCGCTTCGGCATTTCCGATACGACGGCGCATTATCATGTGCCGCTGCTGCTTTCGCCCTACGGTTATTCCACCTATCGGGGAGCTGATGCGCTTTGCCGCGATCGCCGACATCCACGGGAATTATGCAGCGCTAGAAGCGGTGCTTGCCGATATTCACGGGCAGGGCATTACGGACATTGTCAATCTCGGCGATTGCCTCAGCGGCCCGCTCGAAGCCGGGCGCACTGCCGACCTGCTGCTGCTTCTCGATACGATGGCAACGCTGACAGTGCGCGGCAATCACGACCGTTACCTAATCGAGAACCCGGCGGATGCCATGCCTTCCTGGGAAGTGCATGCCTTTTCCGAGCTTGCCCCCGTCATCTGCAATGGCTGCGCAAGCTGCCGTTCAGCGCCGTCTATCGGGATGAGGCCTATCTCTGCCATGCGACGCCGCAATCGGACAACGTCTATTGGCTGGAGCAGGTGTCCAGCGAAGGCCATGTCTTCCTGAAGTCGCTGGAAGAGATCGAGGTGCTGGCGCAAGGCATCGAGCAGTCGCTGATCCTGTGCGGCCACAGCCATATTCCGCGGGCGGTGCAGCTGTCCGACGGCCGGCTGATCGTTAATCCCGGCAGCGTCGGCTGCCCGGCCTATGACGACGACAAGCCTTATTTCCACAAGGTCGAGACCGGCCACACGATGGCATCCTACGCGATCCTGGAAAAGACCTCCGCCGGCTGGACACCGCAGTTCCGCAACGTGCCCTATGACCATCTGGCAATGTCGCGGCTTGCTGCCGAAAACGGCCGCGCCGACTGGGCTGTGGCGCTCGCGACCGGGCGGGCGGGGTGAGTCTTCAACCGGTGCTGCGTTCGATCTCGTGGCTTGCGGCGCGGGCAAGGAAGCCCGAGCGTGAAAGACCCTGATCCGCGGCAAAACGGTCGATCCGTTCCAGCACGTCTTCGGGCAGCGTGATATTGATGCGCACAGCCCTGGCTGCCCGGGTTTTCAGCGTTACCAGGATTGCTACGCCATCAAGATTGGCGGGATCGGCCATCACGCTTTCGAGGGTTGACGGTTCAGGAATCGCGTCGCCATCCTCGATCATGCCTTCGAGATGAAAGGCAAGCGCCTCCTCCGCCATGGCCCGCGCCTCGTCGAGCGTCGAACCGGCGGTCACGACGCCCGGAAAATCCGGGAAGGAGACACCGTAATCGCTCTCCGCATCCTTGTGGATCAGGCCGATATAATTGCTCATGATCACCTCAACTTCAGCCCCGCCTGCTTTTCGATACTCCTCAGCGTGCCGGGCGGAATATCGCGTTTCGGATGGGGCACGGTCACACGGCCGGGCTTTTGCGGGTGCTTGAACTGAACATGGCTGCCCTTCTGGGCAATCTCGATCGAGCCATCCCTGCGCAGCAGCGCAATTACCCCGGCGCTTTTCATCGGGTGAATTTATACACACAAATACACAATATCAATGGTTCGCTTCCTAACTAGCTTCCTCCTCGAAACCTTTCGGCAATCCTTCCCTTCGATACTTCTTTCCGATTCGACAGGAGAAATCGTCATGGCCCAAACGCGCGGCAAATCCGGTTCTCGGCGCAAGAGTTCGCCGAAGCGGTCGTCGGGCTCCGGTTCGTCGCTCTGGCCCTGGCTCGGAGCGCTGGCTGTGGTGGCCGGTGGTATCGCGCTTTATGAGAATTCCGCGGCGGCGAGGCGTTTCGTTGCCGACCTGACTTCAGGCAGACCTGTCCAGGTGGCCGCGAAACCCGTACCGGCAAAACCCGTTGAGGCAAGTTCCGGTCCGTCTCACCGGCCGGTGACGCCGAGGCCCGTGGTTGTCCCGGACCAGAGCCATACCGCTGCGATCATCCCCGGCACCGATCGGCAAGCCGATCCTCGAAGAAATCCAGAAATCCGCCGAGACGCCGAAGAGCAACGAGAGCCTCGCCGGCGCCTATGAGGCGAAATTTTATCTGTGCGGTTCGGCCAAGCAGGATGATTGCGTCGTCGCGGCCGACCGTTTCATGTTCCACGGACAAAAAATCCGTCTCGTCGGCATCGAGGTGCCGGACATCAAGCCGCGCTGCGAGCGGAGCGGATCAAGGCGAGCGATGCGGAACTGCGGGTGCGCGCCTTCCTTGATTCAGGCCCGTTCGAACTGGTCACCTGGCAGGGCAATGAGGACGAGGTCGAGGGCCACAAGCTGCGCGAAGTAACGCGCAACGGCCGCTCGCTGGCCGACGTCCTCGTCAACGAGGGCCTTGCGAAACGGCCGGGTGCGGGCAAGGGCGGCTGGTGCTGATATCGCAGCTCCTACCGCCCAAGACCGGTCCTTGGTAAGCTGGCTGGCTGACTGCCCTCCCATCTGCCAACTCGACGGATGCAGTGTGGCCGCTTGAGCCATGGCAATTCTGGGCACAGCCGCTGCATTTCCGGCAATCAATCTTATGCATTCGATGCGGGCGGAACGGTTCCGTCCGGCGTGAGGCCATCCACCGCGTCCGGCAGGTTCTTGGACAGACGCTTCAGCACATCCTCTTCCGACAAGCCGGTTCGCGCGGCGATATCTTTGAGAACGTCAGGCCCGAGCGCGGAGGCGAGATCCGCATCGTCGATTGGTTCGTTGGCGCCAGGCTTGACCCAGGATTCTGCTTTCTTTCCCTGGCCCGCTTGGCGGAACTGATCAACGAGATCCGTGAGGCCGCCATTGAGTATCGAGCCAATGCTGCCGCCACTCAGGATGCTTCCGAGCCCGCCACCGCGAAGCTTGTCCAGAATCTCATCCATACCACCTGCAGAACCCGGGCGAGGAGATGATGAAGCGCCGTCCCCGGCACCCTCAGGCTTGGCTTGCGGCCGGTCCGCAACCCCTTTGAGAATTTCGGCGATCTTGTCACGGTTCTGATATCCGGCGACTGCGAGAACGGCGAGAAGCGCCTTGAGTGATCCACTTGGCATGATTGTCCTCCTGTGGTGATCTTGCCGTTAACGGGCAAGGACAGGCGGAGTTCCTGAGATTGGCAACGGATGATTTCAGCGCCCCCACCCCCTTTTCTCAAAGCCGGTGCGCGAAGGGATCGGACATCCGCGTTTTTCCGCGGGAGGATGTCGATCGTCTCGCGCAACCCTCCCGGCGAAATCGGGCCTGGCCGTTGATGAAGACTACAGCCCAGTGCGCCGGCTGGTCAGGAGAAGATCAAGCTCACTTCGTGCTGTTGGCGCCGACGCAATACAGACAAAACGAAGCCGCATCCCGTCTCGCCAAGAAAGGCGCCAGAACGCCGATTTACCGTCACGCCAACCGAGTTTTTGAAGCCGGACGGCTCAGGAACACACGCAAGAGCTCTGTGCGTCTGTCGCACGGAATTGAGGGTTTTTAGAACCATGACGTTTCAGAACGGTCAATAATGCCACTCCTTCTGGGATTCGTGACTTTTCTGACCGGCTTTCTCACTCACCTGAGCAGACCACTGAGAAAAGTCACGGTTTCGAAAATTGTTGTTTCGAAACAATGGTGCCTTTCCAGACATACCCGCTGAGATGGCACGATAGCGCTCTCAGATCCGACACGGTTTTTAAGCACGTCCAGCGAAAGTCGCATAAAAAAGCCCCGGCACTTGGTGCCAGGGCTTCGAATGTTCTGAATGTCGAGGACAGACTTAACAATTTCTGCCGCGGTAGGCTTCGACGTCAGATCGTCGATAGAAGGTTGCGATCCTGCGTTCCCGGCAAGCCCAGACCGGGAGGATAGATGTCCTGGTCAGACCCGTCCGCAGTTTACTCGGCTGCATCCAGCCCCTGGCAAGTTCGGCCAAACTCGCATGTTCGCGGAAGAACGCGTCGAACGATTCCTGGGTGACGGTATCGTGGGCTCGGCGGTTACGCGCGCCAAGGAGATCGTGCGCCTTCATCAAGGGAAGGTGGAGAAACTTGGCCTCGCAGTGTTCGAGCAGGAGTTGCTTACGTCGGAAATGATCGAGGTCATTCTGCACCGTGATGACAACCCAGGATGTTCGTCCTAATCAGCACTTTGACCGCCCCGCTTGCGACAACCCGTTCAGTGCTGTTGACATACCACCGGGCGGGCTGGGACGTGGAGTCCAGCCCGGAATTCGCGAGCGCTGTCTCGCAGATCCTCGAACAGAAAGACGAATGGGCGTCGTTTGCTCACTCGACTCAGCACTATAGCAAGGATGGGACACAGCGCCCGACGCCCGAGCGTCAATCAGAATTCCCGCTGTCGGGCGACTACGGGGTGCCCTTCCAGGGAGGGACTCGCTCCGATGAAGCAAGTCAGCGCAGGACGCCAGTAGCAAGGGCGCGCTGGATGCCCCGAACGTCCGTTCCTTTTTTCAGCGTCTTGCTGATCGGCGTGCTGGTGCCTGAGACCCAAATCTTCAATTCAGAGTCAAGATCGAAAGTCCCCGCGGTTTCCACGGCGAACCTTGTGATGGCGCGGTACGGGATGGACATGTAGTCCACCTTGCTCCCAGTGATCCCCTGAATGTCCACGAGGATTACACGGTACTGCGTGAATACGAAGAAATCTCGGATGATCTTGAAAGCGAGTTGTGGCTGCTCACCATCGATGAGCACACCGTTCAGCCTCTTGTTCAGATCAGCAGGATCCACCGTTGATCCGTGCCCCAGGAGTCCGTCGAACAGTCCCATGATCGTCTCCTCGGCAAGACGGGTACGGCGGACAAGGTCATCAACGGGCGCTATGCGAGCGATGTCAACTTCAACGCCTTCGTGGCAGCCTTCCCGATGGACAAGCCGAAATACGTCG
Source organism: Neorhizobium sp. EC2-8 (assembly GCA_045291535.1). Classification (GTDB taxonomy): domain Bacteria; phylum Pseudomonadota; class Alphaproteobacteria; order Rhizobiales; family Rhizobiaceae; genus Neorhizobium. Next base: position 4,676,499 of record CP147996.1, read on the forward strand.
TGCTGAGCATTATCGATGCCCCCAAGACGGGCGAGCATGGTGGACGGACCGCCGCCTCGACCGCGGCCCCCATGGTCAAGCAGATTAGCGCGCGCACCGCGCCCTGCTTGGAGTGAAGCCGAAGTTCGGATCTCCTGGCACTCCATATCTGCTCGCGGACTACTAGGTCGCGTTGTCAGGCCTATCCAGGGCTTTCGCTGTTTCACCCGCGGAGGCGGGCACCTTCCTGGAAACGGCCTACGTTGTCATCGCCAGGCGGCCGCCAAGCGCATCCACTTCCGCGGCCATCCTGCTGACGCACCACTTGGCGTAACTGTCACCGAACACGCGTCCCAGAAACCAGCCGGGTAGGCCGTCCGGCAGGTCGTATTCGATTTGTATCTCGACCGCGCATCCCGATCCCGAAGGTTCGATCCTGAACGCCATCCTGTAGGCACCGATGACAAGCAGGCGCACAGGACCGCGCGTCTGCCACGCTTTCCGGAGAGGCGGCAACCGTTCGGTCACCACCTCTTCAAGGTATAGACCGATCCCGAGGACCGATCCGGTCACCCTGATGACGGACCCGACAGCACGACCTCCGGCTTCGTCGAGAACGTACCTCATGGTCGCGCCCAGCATCATGACCGATGGCCTCTCCATGTGAGCGCCGAGGGTCTTCGGATCATCGAGGAGCTGGAATACCTCCTCTGGCCGCGCCTCCACGACGGACATACGCGATGTCGAGCGACGATAGGTCATGAGCTCTACCGGTCCTTCTGATCTTGCCCGCCGCCATGGCCATGGCCGCCATGACCGTGGAAGAGGTGCATGAGTGGACAGGCCAGCAGAAGGAGATAGGGGGCGAGACCCAGCGCGTGCTCCCAATGCTCGCGGAGGATGAAGAAGGCGACGATGACGACGAGCGAGGCCGCCATCAGCAGCCATGTGCGGGACGAGTTCATAGGTTTATGCTCCTGAGCCTGAGGGAGTTGGCGATCACGCTGACGGACGAGAGAGCCATCGCCGCCGCCGCGATGATCGGCGACAGCAGAAGGCCGAAGGTCGGATAAAGGACGCCTGCGGCGACGGGGATGCCTGCGGCGTTGTAGATGAACGCGAAGAACAGGTTCTGGCGGATGTTCCGCATCGTCATGCGGCTCAACTGCCGGGCGCGGGCGATGCCCTGCAGATCGCCTTTCAGAAGCGTCACCCCTGCGCTTTCGATCGCAACGTCGGTGCCTGTCCCCATGGCTATGCCGACATCCGCCGCCGCCAGCGCGGGAGCATCGTTCACGCCGTCCCCGGCCATGGCGACGATGCGCCCTTCGTTCCGAAGGCGGGTGACGATCTTGCTCTTGTCTTCGGGCAGGACCTCCGCCTCGACTTCGCTGATGCCGAGCCTCCGCGCCACCGCCTGGGCGGTCGTCCTGTTGTCGCCAGTCAGCATGACCACCCGAACGCCTTCGCCCACCAGCGTCCGAACCGCTTCCGGCGTGGTCGTCTTGATGGGATCGGCGATAGCGAACAGTCCAGCGAGAGCACCGTCGGAGGCCATGAAAATCACGGTCGCACCTTCGCCGCGCAGCTCCTCGGCCTTCGATGCCATTGCGGACACATCGACATTGGCCTCACCCATGATCCGGTGGCTGCCAAGGATGACCTGCCTGCCTTCGACGGTACCCGTCACGCCCTTGCCCACCGGGCTGTCGAAGTCCTGCGCGTCGCCAAGGGGAATGCTGCGTTCATTGGCGGCGTTGACGATCGCGAGCGCAAGAGGATGCTCGCTCGACCGTTCCAGCGTCGCCGCAAGACGGAGCAGTTCCGTTTCGGTCATGTCTTCCCGCGGGGCGATCGCTGTGACCTTGGGACGGCCTTCAGTCAGCGTTCCGGTCTTGTCGGCTACCAGCGTGTCGATCTTCTCGAAGCGTTCAAGGGCTTCGGCATTCTTGATCAGCACGCCGAGCCTTGCGCCACGGCCGACACCGACCATTATCGACATGGGGGTGGCAAGCCCGAGGGCGCAGGGGCAGGCGATGATCAGCACGGCGACCGCCGCGATGAGTCCATGCGCGAAACGCGGCTCCGGGCCGACCAGCATCCAAGTGACGAACGAAACTATGGCGATTGCGATCACCACGGGGACGAACCAGCCGGACACTTCGTCCGCCAGGCGCTGGATGGGAGCGCGCGATCTCTGCGCCTCCGCGACCATCCGGACGATCTGCGACAGCATCGTGTCGCGCCCGACCTTGCCAGCCTCCATGATGAAGCCGCCAGTCTGGTTCATCGTGCCTCCGATCAGCCTGGCACCGACTTCTTTGGTCACAGGCATGGACTCACCCGTGATCATGGACTCGTCGACGGAGCTTCGACCTTCGAGGAGGGTGCCATCGACGGGGACCTTCTCCCCGGCCTTACCCGTAGTCTGTCTCCCACGGCGACCGCGTCGAGTCCGATGTCCTCGTCGGTGCCGTCAGCTTTGACCCGCCGCGCAGTCTTGGGTGCCAGATCCAGGAGCGCCCGGATCGCGCCCCCAGTCTGTTCGCGCGCCCGAAGCTCGAGAACCTGCCCGAGCAAAACCAGGACGGTGATGACGGCGGCCGCCTCGAAGTAGACGGCGACCGTGCCCTCGGGCGAGCGAAGGTTTTCCGGAAACGCGCCCGGCAGTACCGTTCCAACAACGCTGTAGATCCACGCGACCCCGGTACCCATGGCGATCAGAGTGAACATGTTCAGGTGGCGCGTCACCAGGGACTGCCAGCCGCGCTCGAAGAAGGGCCATCCCGCCCAGAGAACGACGGGAGTGGCCAGAACCATCTGTATCCAGTTTGATGTCTGCGGGCCGAGCAGCATGTGCAGGTTCGTCAGATGGCCGCCCATCTCCAGCGCCAGCACGGGAAGCGTCAGCACGAGGCCGATCCAGAACCTGCGCTGCATGTCGATCAGTTCGGGGCTTGGCCCGGAATCGATCGTCGGCGCTTCCGGTTCGAGGGTCATCCCGCAGATCGGGCAGTTGCCAGGCCCGATCTGCCTGACCTGAGGGTGCATCGGGCAGGTGTAGACTGTTCCTTCCCCGCAGGCGGCGCAGGTTGCACTCTCGGTAGAGCCACCTTGCCCGTCTCGTGCCGATGCCCGTGATCGTGGCGGTGAGGATGTCCATGATGGTCGGGTGCCATGTCGGTCTCCTGATCAGATCGCGCCGTCGTAGGCGACGTAGGTCATCATCCCCGTCGCCATGTGGTACAAATGGTGGCAGTGCAGCGGCCAGTGACCGGGGTTGACCGTGTCGAATTCCACCGCGACCTCGGCCATCGGAGTGAGAAGAACGGTGTCGCGGACAGCTCCGCCGAAATCGTGGCCGTTGACGCGCACGACCTGGAAGTGATGCCCATGGAGATGCATCGGATGCGCCATCATCGACATGTTCCGCATCGTCAGGCGAACCCGCTTGTCCTTCGAGACTTTCAGAGGCGCGGAGGGAGCGATGCTCCAGGTGTACGCAGCCATGTCACCAATCAGTGTCACTACGAACTGATGGTCGGGCGCCCGCGCGGGAAGAGCCGTCCTTGCACAAGCTTCTGCTCGAAAGCGAGGCCGAGATCGGGACCCGTATTCGAGGCGGCGGTGCCGATCCTTCCGACGGTTGCGTCCTTTGTCGCGAGGATTATCCCGGTCTGCTCCGTCGCGCCTTCGCGCAGCGCTAGAACAGGATACGAACCTGAACCTGCGGGAAGCTCCAGCCTGATATCGAGGCGCTGCCCCATCGAGACGGGGAAGCGGTTTCCCGTCACGGGGTCGATGTCACTGCCGTCCACGGCGAACAGGCTGCCGACGATGCCGCCCGTATCAATTGTGAACGCGGTGGCGGTCGCTCCATTGATGATGCGCAGGCGAACGTGGCCGCTTTTCTCGACCCTGACGACCTCGGGATCGTCCAGAGTGCGGTCGTTGGCGAGATATGCATCGTACTCGATGTCGTTGAGATCCGCCGACGACATGCCCTTCATAGGCATGCTCATCGTCGACATCCCAGTCATCGGCATCTGATGCCCCTGCATATTCATCATTGTCTGCATCATGCCCTTGTGGCCCGACTGCATGCCGCCATGGCCGGAGCTGCCGCCCTTCAAGCTTTCCAGCAGTTCCTCGGGGGACTTGAACGAGAAGTCGTGCAGCAGGATGACGACTTCCTGCTCGTCGCGGGCGCGGTCGTCGGCCGTCCGGACGATCAGCGGTGCCGCAAGCAGGCTCTGTTCCTGCAGGGTGTGGGCGTGCATCCAGTGGGTGCCGCCAGGGCCAACAGGGAAGGCGTATTCCCTGCTCTGTCCGGCGGCGAGCGGTGCTGCCGGGTTTTCCGGCACGCCGTCCATGTCCCACGGCGGTGTCAGGCCGTGCCAGTGGATGAGCGTGTCCTCCGGGGACTGGTTGAGAAGACGGACGCTGAAGTCCGAACCTGCATCGAGGGCGAGGCCGGGCCTGCCGTGGCGGTCGGCCAACCCGAACACGCTGGCGGCCTTGCCGTTCACGTCCAGGGTTCTCTTTCCGATGATGAGATCGACGGGGGCGGGGTTCGCGAACGCGCGGGTGGAATGGATGATGGGCGAGACCACTGCCGCACCCGCGGCCAGCGTCTTCAGGAATTGACGGCGAAACATGATATGCCTCTCGGTCCTTGTCGGCATGCCGACAATGCTGATGATGGATTTCCGCTGGAAGCGGACGGATACATCAGGCGGCGGACTGCGGAGGCTTGAGACCGGGCGAGGGGCTCTCCCGGTGAGGTGATCCTGAAGATCGGAGACACGCACCAGCAGCATCAAGATCTCCGCCGATGCGGTCGGAGCCGGAACGACCAGCAGGCAGGCGGCGCAGATGCTGCTGCAGCATGCCTGATCGCCGAGCGCCGCCTTGGCTTTCGAATGGTGGTCGCCGCTGTGGGGATGCTCGACCGAAGCAACGATCTCGGTTGAGCATGGCCGATGCGCTGCATGGGAGGCGGGCGCGCTGAAGAGAACGGCGGCCGCGATCATCGCGACGCATATCCTCAAAATCAGCGGTGACAGCTTCCGCAGGTTCATCTTGCTAGCCCAGTTGCGCTCGGGACAACCTATCGCTTCACGATACGCTTGCGTTGATCTTCATCAAGTGGAGATCGGAGATGTGCGAAGAAGGCGCCTCCGACCCCTCAGGGGCGAGCCGCAGCTCACATCGCGTGGGAACGCGCTCAGGCGGCTCGTGGGCGAGTGCGCATCCGGGAAGACCGGACCGTGCCCGATCCTGTCGTCGTTCGGTATCTGACGGGAGCCCGCTACTTCGGCCTGACGGCGAGGTAGACATAGGGCGCCCCTCCACCCCTCGGCACTGCCATGACATCGTATGATGCGCCGGGATCTGTGCCCATCCCGAGCGATCCCCTCGGCATTCCCGCGACAGCAAGACCTGCGAGCGCAGGCCTTTCCGCGAGCAGCCGCTGGGCGGCTTCCAGGGAAACGTGTCCTTCCAGGAAGTAGCCATCAACGGTCGCGGTATGGCATCCTTGTGTAGAGGCGGGGACTTTCAGCTTCGCCTTGACCGCCTCGATGTTGTCCTCGTTCCTGATATCGACTGCGATCCCGCGTCGGCGAATGCCGAAGCCCAGGCCTCGCAGCAGCCGCAGTAAGGGTCCTTGTGGACGATCAGGCTCCGGCATGCTGGCCACGGCCACGCCCGGGACAAGCGCTGCGGACGCTGCCATGCAGATGAATTCCCTGCGTTTCATCATCTCTTTCCTCTTCTGGTGCCTGCAGCACGCAGACCCACTGCGTTTCGACGGAAAATCTGTCGCGGACGCAAGCGTTGTGCTACACTGACAGCATGGTACCGGGAGGTGCCCATGTGCCGCATCTGTATTCTCGTCGCAGCATCAGTCGCCGTCGTCTCGGGCGCGAACGCCCAGGATCGCCAGCCCTTCCACATTGCCAAATTTCCGGACAGCCGGACCATCAGTCTTGCCATAACGTCGTCAATGACACCGGATGACAGGCAGTACGACTTCGAAGTCGGGATCGGCCTCACCGAGCTATCGGCAAGTGGCGACAAGCTCTTCGTCGATCGCGGGGCGCATGCAGTCCGCGTCCGATGCGAAGCGCCGGGAGCCGTGAAGATCGGTGGCTTCGTTCACGTCATCGCCCTGTCATCACCGTCCGGAGACTGGATGCAGGACCTGTGGAAGGTGCTGTGCCAGCAGCCAACATCCTGAGATAGCGGCCGCGCCCGCGGTTGCCGAGCGCAGCCGTCGTCGTGTCACTTCACCTGGGTGACGGTCAGCTTGCCGTTGACGCGTTCGGCCACGAACTGGACCTTCGCGCCTTCCTTGAGCTTTGCCAGGAGGGCGTCGTCCTTGACTTCGAAGACCATGGTCATGGCCGGCATCTCCAGACCCTTGAGTTCTTCATGGATCAGGGTGACCTTCTTCGTCTTCGCATCGAGCTTCTTGACGGTGCCGTTGGTGAACTCCTGGGCGAAGGCGCCGGCTGCAGAGGAGAGAGCGATCGCTGCGACGAGGCCGAGCTTGATGATGTTCTTCATTCTTCAGATTCCTTCAGGTTACTTAGCGACGGCCACGTCGCCGTGCATCCCGGCGTCGTAGTGGCCGGGGACGAGGCAGGCGATCTTGAAGACGCCGTCGTTTGTGAATCTCCAAACAATCTCGCCGGACTTGCCGGGCTTGAGCCGGATGGCGTTGGGGTCGTCATGTTCCATCTCGGGAACTTCTCCATGACGGCCTTGTGCTCCATGACCTTGTCTTCCTGGTCGAGGACGAATTCGTGATCGAGTTCGCCTTCGTTCTTGATCGTGAAGCGGACGGTCTGGCCCTTGCGGACTTTGAAGTTGTTCGGGGTGAAGACCATCTTGCCGTCCGGGGTCTCCTTCATGCTGACGCGGATGGTCTGCGTGACCTTGGACTTGTCGCCCGGTTCGCCTACCGCCATGGCCTCGCCGTGTCCTCCGGCATGGTTGCCGGATGCGAAAGCGGGGGCTACGAGAGCGGTGGCCAGCAGGAGGCCGATGATTGCTTGTCTCATGTTGTCTTCCTTCGTGGTTGTTCAGGAGGGGTGGTGTCAGCCGTGGTTCGAATGCTTCGAAGGTAGCTGTGTCTTCGCGTCTTTCGCCTTGGTCGCGTCGGGGAGGCTACCCGTCCACTCCCAGGCCTGTGTGCCGGGCGGGTTCTCGTACCAGCCCGGATCGGTGTAATCGCCCGCCGAGATGCCCTCGCGGACCTTCACCACGGAGAACATGCCGCCCATCTCGATGGGGCCGTGCGGTCCCCAACCAGTCATCATGGGAACGGTGTTTTCCGGGATTTCCATCGACATCTCGCCCATGTCGGCCATGCCCGCGGTGCCCATCGGCATGTACTCGGGACGGAACTGTCTGATCTTCCTGGCGACCTCCTTCTTGTCGACACCGATGAAGGTCGGGATTTCATGACCCATGGCGTTCATCGTGTGGTGCGACTTGTGGCAATGGATCGCCCAGTCCCCGACATGCTTTGCGTCGAACTCGTAAGCCCGCATCGCGCCGACGGGGATGTCGATGCTGACCTCCGGCCAGCGGGCTTCAGGCCGAACCCAGCCACCGTCGGTGCAGGTCACCTCGAAATCGTAGCCATGCATGTGGATCGGGTGGTTGGTCATGGTCAGGTTGCCGACGCGGACGCGGACCCTGTCGTTTTTTGAGACGACCAGCGGATCGATGCCCGGGAAGACGCGGCTGTTCCAGGTCCAGAGATTGAAGTCCGTCATCTCCATGACGCGCGGCACGTAGGTGCCGGGATCGATGTCATAGGCGCTGAGCAGGAAGACGAAGTCGCGGTCCACCGGCATAAACGTCGGATCCTTGGGATGGACGACGAAGAAGCCCATCATGCCCATCGCCATCTGGACCATCTCGTCCGAATGTGGGTGGTACATGAAGGTGCCGGACTTCACGAGGTCGAACTCGTAGACGAAGGTCTTGCCGACCGGGATGTGCGGCTGCGACAAGCCACCCACGCCGTCCATGCCTGATGGCAGGATCATGCCGTGCCAGTGAACGGTAGTGTGCTCGGGTAGCTTGTTGGTGACGAAGATACGGACACGGTCACCCTCCACGGCCTCGATCGTCGGGCCTGGCGACTGGCCGTTGTAGCCCCAGAGATAGGCGGTCATGCCTTCCGCCATCTCGCGTTCGACGGGTTCCGCCACAAGGTGGAACTCCTTGACCCCGTTGTTCATTCTGAACGGAAGCGTCCAGCCGTTGAGCGTGACGACGGGATTGTAGCCGGGGCCGACCGACGGTCTGACGGGCGTCTGGGTGGCGGCGGTGTCCATCACCGCTGCTTCGGGAGCCCCATGTTCGTGGTCTGACTCCAGGATCGGGAAGAGACGAGCGCAGCTCCGGCGGCTCCGGCTCCGAGCAGTTGTCTTCTACTGAACATTCTCGTGTTCCTTTCTCAGTGACCGCCCGCTGGCGCTTCTTCTGCCGACGCGACCTCGGTTTCAGCCGCAGCCGAACCAGTGCTGCCGCCGTAGATGACGGGAGCCAGATTCGCTTCGGCGAGCCAGAAGTCTCGCTTCGCGTTGACGGCGAGGATGGTGGAGGTGATCTTGTCCCGCGTGTCCGAGATGAGTTCGAACGTGCTTGTGATCATGCCGTTGTAGTTGAGCATCGACTGCTGCTCGATCGCGCTGCGCAGCGGCAGGACGTTGTTGCGGTAGTGACGGGCGATGTCGTAGTTCGACCTGTAGGCCACGTAGGCGGACCGCGCTTCCGACCGGACATTGACAGCAAGCGCTGCCAATTGGTTCGCCGCCCGCATGTATGCGAGTTCGCCCTTACGCAGGCGCGTCTGGCCGGAATCGAAAATCGGGATGGTGAACTCGAGGGACGCGGTCTTCGAGATATCGGAGAGGATCTTGCCGTCTTCGCGCTCGCGCTCCTTCTCCCAGGTGCCGACGAGCTCGATGTCGGTGACGATGCGCGTCACGTCCTCGAGCTTGTAGGACTGCGCCGTCGCCTGCAGCTCGAGCCGTGAGACCTGCAGATCCATCCTCTTGTGGATCGCCTCGGCCTCGATGTCGTCGCGCTTGATGAGCGCCCTGGGCAGGTTCGGAAGGCGGTTCGGTATTTGGAAGTCGATGTCCGATCCAGACAGTCCCATGAGCCGGACGAGTTCCTCCTTCGCGAGTTTGGCGGCGAGCCGCGCCTTGGCGGTGTCGCCCGTCAGCTCGGCGTAGAACACATGCTCGCGCGCCTGCTCCGCCTTGGGCAAGGAGCCAGCCTCGCCGATCTTCTTCGCGAGCTCGGAGGAAGCGTCGGCTGCGATCTTCGCCTGGTTCAGGTAAGCGACGTTCTCCCACGCTGCGACGGCACTGATCCATGCACGCCGCGTCTCCGCAGCGAGCGAGATTGTGGCGATCGCCGCCTTGAGCTGCGCGCTGTCGGAAACGGTTATCGGCGAGCTTGATGTTCCGGTCGTAGGTGGCGAGCGCCAGGATGTTTGTGGCGATCGCGCCTTCAAGAACCCGGTAGGCTTCGAGGCCGGGGGTGCCGATGCCGCTAAAACCGACCGAGAACGTCGGGAACACCGATAGCTGGGTCTGCCATGCGTCGGCAGCGCTGTCACCGAGATTGGCGTACGAGGCCTGGAGACCCTTGTTGTTCAGGAGTGCGATCTGAACGGCTGTCTCCACGTCGATGGTCTTCCTTGCTATCAGTGCCTTGACCCGGTCGCGCGTAGCCTGGGCCTGTTTCTGGTTCTGCACCCAGACCGTCTGCTTTCCAGTCGCTTCGCCGCTTTTCAGGGAGGCATTGGCAAATCCTGCGTCGATGGCAGAATAATCCGTCGTCACGCATCCGGCGGCCACGAGAGGAAGCACGAGCGCGGATATGACCTTGAGGTTGCGTAGCATCATCGCGCTCAGCCCTTCTTCTTCGGGGCCTGGGCGTCGTTGAGCCCCGCCACGGCTTGGGTCGACGGGCATGCGGTGAGTGTAACCGCCGATGGGGCTCTGGTAGCGGACAGGCCGCGCATAGGACGCGGTGTCGGGGTTGTCGGCTGAGGCGACGACTTCAGGCAGGGTGGATGCGCATCCGCTTGCGGCAAGCGGAATGGCAACCACCAGGAACAGACGTTTCATGGTGGGATCCGAGAATGAGATCGCGTTTGCGCCGCCACGCAGACATGCGCGGAGGCACAGCAAGACCCGCACAGCGGGCGCTAGTTCTCAGATGTTAGGCGGACGATGAAGGCTGGGCGCTTCGCCGAATGAATCGGTATCGTCGGCGAATCCGTGGACGGCAACCACTCGCGGATGGCTCAGCAGTGATCCAGGGCATGTAATCGCCGCAACGCCGCAGTAATCCTTGCAGCAGGAGTTCTTTGTCTTCTCCGCGCTGCCGTGATCCTGCTGATCGCCGTGATGATCCGACTGTGCCATGGCACTGTGATCGCTGCCGTGGTGCGAAGAATGATCGTCCTCGACGAGTGATGCCTGGGGAGGATTCGTGGGATGCATCGCAGCATTGACGGCGGAAAAGCTGTAGCCAGCCAGTGACAGTATCATCACCAGTCTGAACAACAGTGCCATCACTTTAGATGTGATTCGATACATCCCGCTCATGCCTTCTAGGATCGCCAGAGCCTTGGAGCTTTTCAATCGACGCAGTCTTCAATCATCAATTCGCGTTATTTGTGTGGCATCGCCAACACGGCGCGAGGTTCGGTCCGACGCTTCCGAGATCGACGGAGCCGCGCCGCCGGATGTCGGTCCGGCGGGCCTGTCCGCGAAGGCTCCCCGCGGCCGACGCAGGGCACCCGTTCGTGCTCGCCCCAGGCAGTCGTCAGGAGAATGCTTCCTAGCGCCTTCGCGAGGTGTGAGACTGGAATCTTTTTCATCGGAAATCGATCTGCTTCAACCGTTACCGTGTCAGTGGCGGTTGCGGATCCTGAGGGCTTCGGCGGCCGGGTCGGAGAAGGTGACCGTCCCATACTTGGTGTTGGTGCGTCGGACACGGCCGTCGGCGAGCACTTCGAAGGATACCGAGGGTCCGAAGATGCGACGGTGCTCTCACCAGTCCGGCCATGACCCTGGACGATCCGGTCGGCGTTGCTTGCCTTGTCGCTTAGAGGCCCGGTTGCGAATGCGGACGGGGCGGTGCCTGCGAGAACAATGATTGCGGCGACGAACTTGGTCTTCATGCTGATCTCCTCGTATGAAAGCTGCGGACTGCAGCGTGGAGACCCTAGGCGCGCGCTTTGACAGGGGCCTTTCGCGAACTTTACATTTTTGTAAGGCGCAATGGTCGAGGCTCGGTGTGGGGAAGCGTTGTAGTCTGATCGGGCCACATTCGCGGGCGCGGCCGGATTCGAGGCATTGCTGCGGATGGCATAACGATCTATCGCGTCGAAAAGTACGCCTTCTACGGGGCGGAAGCCAGTAACTTCGAAACACTGGCCGCGTCATCATGACCTCAGGATGCGCTCCGCCGCAACAAAGCCCGATTGTTCGGCTCTTCGGCAGCGCATGGACGGAGCGCGACGAGTCGCGGAGGGTTCCCGAAGATGAAGATACTTCTCCTAGAAGACGACCAGAAGACCGGAGACTACATCTCGAAGGGACTGAATTCGTCCGGGCACGTCGTGGACTGGGTTCGCGATGGCCGCGACTGTATCTCGTCCGCCCTGGAATCGACCTATGACGTGATGGTCGTGGATCGCATGGTGCCAGGACTGGACGGGCTTCTCGTCGTCAAGATGATGCGTGCCGCCGCCGTTCGCACTCCCGTGCTGTTCCTGACCGCCATGAGCGGGGTCGAGGACCGCGTCGAAGGACTGGAGGCGGGCGGTGACGACTACCTCGTCAAGCCATTCGCCTTCTCCGAACTCCTGGCAAGGATAAATGCGCTGGTCCGCCGCCCTCCGATCGCGGCCGAAAAGACGACCTTGCGCGTGGGCGATCTCGAAATGGACCTTGTGAAACGGACAGCCCATCGTAACGGCACGCCCGTCGAACTGCTGCCACGCGAGTTCCTGCTGCTCGAGCATTTCATGAGAAACGAGGGCAGGGTGATGACCAAGACCATGCTTCTCGAACGGATCTGGAACTTCAACTTCGACCCGCAGAGCTCCGTGGTCGAAACACACATCAGCAGGCTGCGGGCAAAGATCGACAAGCCCTTCGGATACCCTCTGCTGCACACCGTCCGAAACATCGGTTACTCGCTTCATGCTCGGGGTAGCTTCTTCAAGAGCACGGCGGTCCGGCTCGCCATCATCTACAGTTCGTTGTTCGTCTGCGCCTATCTCGGGGCGAATGTCGTCGCCTACCAGATGGTGCTCGGCTATCTCGACGACCGTCTGGACGCGGCCGTCATGGAACGCTACCGCGAGATCGAAACCGCATTCCTCGCGCGGGGCGTGTCAGGCGCTATCGACATGGTCAATAGCCATGGCCCCGCCATCAGGGGACAGGAGACGATCTACACCCTTCGCGATTCGGCGGGCAGGGTGATGGCCGGCAACGTCGCCCCTGTCGATGTTCCGTCCGGTTTCTCGGATCTTCCCCGGACAGTCGCCACGAAGGATCGACCGGATACAAACTTTACAGGGGGCGCTCGGTGACAACGATCTGATCGTCGGGACGAGCGAGGGGATACCGAGCAACTGGCACGGATCGTGCTTCTCAGCTTCGGCTGGACGACCGCCATCGTGTTCGCCGTCGGCCTGCTTGGTGCGGCTGTCCTGAGATACCGCGCCCGCAACCGGATCTTCGCGTTGTCGCAGGCCGCCCATGCGATCGGCCACGGCGAGCTGTCGAGACGGCTGGCGGTATCGCCCCGCATGGACGAGATCGATGTGCTGTCGGGCGCGGTCAACGTCGCTCTCGGAAGACTGGAGTCCAGCGTAAGCGCTCTGAAGCAGGTGACGACGGATATCGCGCACGATCTCAAGACCCCCATCGGACGCGCATTTCTCGCACTCGACGCGCTGAACCGCGAGCATCCGGACGAAGTGAAAAGCGCCGTCGCGGCAGCGCTCCAGGAACTGTCGTCGCTTGCCAGCACCTTCGACGCCCTGCTGCGATCGCCCAGATCGATCCAGAAGCAGGAGGGCGCACTTCGTTGAGATAGATCTGTCTGGACTGGTGCGCGACATACACGAAATCTACGAAGTCATCGCATCCGAGGAGGGGCATGTTCTCAGCTTGAGCGTTCCCGTTGGCGAGTTCCGCATGCGGGGCGACCCCAATCTGATCAGGCAGATGCTGACGAACCTGCTAGCGAATGCGATGCGACACACCCCGATCGGTAGCACGATCGTCCTCAAGCTGATGGGCTATGAGAAGGAGTGGAACTCAGCGTAAGCGACGATGGTCCGGGTATTCCGGAAGCCGAACGCTCCAGGGTCCTCGAGCGCTTCTATCGTCTCGACAAGAGCAGGACGACGGAAGGTTCAGGTCTCGGGCTGAGCATGGTCAAGGCGATCTGCGAACTGCATGATGCCGGGATAGAACTGTCCGACAATGCGCCCGGCCTCAGGGTGAGAGTGATCTTCCCTCGTTACCGCTAGGCCACGCTGCCGGAAGCTCACTTCGCCGGAAGATCGCCGAAACGGCCGAAGTCAAACGTCGCGGTCGCCGTAACGGGTTTGAAGCCGTTCTGCGCAGGGTACCCGGTGGTGTAGCTCGCGCTGAACGAGGCTCTTTGTCACCCGGTCCGAATCCGCCGGTGCCACGAGAGCAGCGGCAAGCTCCTTGCGGGGCAGAGGCATTGATGCGGTCGAAGCCTGGACCGTGTCCGTGGCCTTCGAAGTCGAGGCAGTGATCACCTTCTCCGCCTGCGCGGCACGTGATGCGAAGGCGGGAACCGGGTGTACCCCGAAAGGTCCTCGAACGGGGCTGTCTGTTCAACGTTCCCAGAGGCCGCCGATGTCACTGCGGCGAAAGCTTCATGCTCTGTCGAGGTCGTTGGACGCAGCGCGGTGAGGAGGGCTGTTGTCCGGGCGGGTTGCTGGAACAGGCGCATGGTTAATTTAGCGACCGGGTGGGCTTGCGGGTCGCGCGACGTCGCTGGCTGGCGCACGAAGCGATCTCGCGATCCTCGTAGACGAGGTAAATCTGTGTTGCCTAGCAGTCCCGCCTTGGAACTTTATGCTCCGTCCGATGTTCACGCAGCAACTCGGGAGTGGCGGATGATCCTCAAACTTCGCCTGCGGTCTGTTTTATGCGCCTTCGCGATCGTGATGGTGGCGCTGAACTTGTTCGCCATGGGTCCTGCCGCCGCCTCGCCGCACCGTTGCGAAGCTGCCAGAGTGGAGACGGTATCCGACCATCATCATGATGCCGGGGCACAGCCAGGCTGCTGCGACAGCATGCACTGCTGCCCGATGCTCCCGCGCTTCCCGTTACCCCGGATGCCATCGCAAGTCCGGTTTCACCCCCATACCCATCTGAAAACCGAGCAGCCTCTACTGCTTGTGGCCTCGATCGATCCGCCTCCACGATCTCCCGCTTCGTGAACCAGAACGAAATCCCGCGAAACAGGAGTTCAAGATGAACAACATGATCAAGACCGCTCTCGCCTCGTCGCTTCTCGCCGCGACCGTCGTTGTCTCCCCGATCCCGGCTTCGGCCCAGATGGCATCTTCGCAGATGGTCTATCCGGAGAAGTGCAAGTCGGAGATGTCGTCTGGCGGCGACATGGCCATGCAGGGACACCAGATGTCGGGCATGGCGGAATTCCAGAAAGAATCCATGGATGGGATGAAGGCCATGAACATGAACATGATGCAGGGAATGATGAAGAAGGATCCCGATGTGGCATTCGCATGCGGGATGATCGCCCACCACATGGGCGCGATCAGCATGGCGCAGGTCGAACTGAAGCATGGTGACAACGCAGAGACTAAAGTCAAGGCTCAGAAGATCATCGACGACCAGACGAAGGAAATCAAGGAACTGACCGCCTGGGTCGAGAAGGAGGTGAAGTGATGCATCACATGCCCTCCGAGATGAAGGCCTGCATCGACAACTGCCTCGCCTGCTACAGCGAATGCCTGTCGATGGCGATGAGGCAATGCTTGGAGATGGGTGGCAAGCACACTGAGCCGCAGCACTTCAAGCTGATGATGGCATGCGCGGAAATTTGCCGGACATCCGCGCATTTCATGCTCATCGGCACCGAGCATCACAGGCACACCTGCCGCGAGTGCGCTGAAATCTGCCGCCAGTGCGCCGACGACTGCGAGCGCGTCGGCGACATACAGAGCTGCGTCGATGCCTGCAGGAAGTGCGCCGAGAGCTGCGAGAAGATGGCCGCCTGACGAGTGCCAGGAGGATGAAGTCATCTTCCCGTCACTTCCCAGAATCTGGCAGTGGGAGCGACCGGATGGCGCAGCGCGCTCCGGCGGCTTCACAACGCCGTCCCTGTCGTGCAAGAATGAGTACATGAAGCCACTGATGGTCATCCAACGCATTCTCTGCGCGCTTGCCATGCTCGCCGTCCTGATGGGACCGGTGAGCGTGACCGCGGCCGCAGCGGCCATGGCTTCATCCGTCCCGATGGCGGGCATGGCGATGGAGATGGAGATGGCGGATCAGGCTCCGGACGAAGAAGCAATGGCGGACATGCCATGCTGCCCGAGAAGAAGCCTGCCATACCCGACTGCATGAAATCCTGCCCGCTCGCGCTCGTGTGCTCCACCGTGATCGTCGGCAACCTGTCTGCGGCCATCGGCCTGCCGACGATCCATGCGATGCCCGTGTCGTTCCTGCGGCTTTACGTCGCGAACTCGCCTCGGCGTTCGTCGAACCGCCGCCAAGGCCGCCGCGCGCCTGATTCACACTCGTTCGCTGCGCCTGCCTGACCGCCTCCGCGGATGCAGACTGGCGCGTCCAGTTCCGCGCGCATCCGCGCGTCTCGAGATGTGAAATCATGAAGAATAGAAACATTCCCGTGCGGGCGACCGTCGCCGCACTCGCATTCCTTGCCGTATCCGCAGGCACCGCTCTAGCCGGAGCCAAGGACTATGAGTTCAGGCTCGTCGCTTCCGAGGTGAAGCATGGGCCGCAGGCCGAAGTGGCCGTCAGACTGGTCGACGAAGCGGTCCGGAAATCCCGTTTCCGGCGCGGTCATCTTCACCACCCGGATGGACATGGCTCCCGACGGCATGGAGATGATGACGACCTCGGTGGAGAACCTCCCGGAAAAGGAGCCAGGCGTGTACCGCTTCCGCACCAACTTGTCGATGGCAGGCGGCTGGCGTTTCAAGGTGGCCGCCAAGGTGCAGGGCGAGCCTGAAACCGTGCAGGGCGAAGTCGTTCTGAAGGCCCTCCCGTGAAGACCGCCGCATTGATGCTGGCCGCATGCTCCCTCGCCATCGGTGGCGGGGAGGGTACCTGCTCGGATCCGGCAAAGTCGCCATCCCCGACGTCGCCGCCTTGAGAGTCCTCATGGCAGAGCCTCCGACCGCCGCCGCAGAAGCCCGGTCTCCGGGCAGTGGCCGCGTCATCTACTATCGGCATCCCGGTGGAGATCCCGCCTGGTCGGCGGAACTTGCAAAGACATCGGACGGCAGGGACTTCGTCCCGGTACTAGCCAGCGAGGATGTCAGCTTCGCCGACAAGCCCGAAAGCGCGGAGGCCGATCCCGACATGGCCGAAGCCGGATCTGGAGGCGCTCCGGCGGCCGAGCGGAAGATCCTGTATTACCGCAACCCCATGGGGCTCCCCGACACCTCCAGGGTGCCCAAGAAGGATTCGATGGGGATGGACTACATCCCGGTCTACGAGGGCGAGGCCGATGGCGGCTCCACTGTCCGGGTTCCGCTTGGAAAGCTCCAGCGCACTGGCGTCAGGACTGCGGAAGTCACGATGGAGAGGCTGCCGACGGCGCTGCGCGTCCCCGGCATAGTCATGCTCGACGACCGCCGGATCCACGCGGTGAGCATGCGCTCCGACTCCTTCATCGAGGAGGTGGCCTCAGTGACTGCGGGCAGCCGCGTGAAAGCGGGTGAAAGCCTTTTCAAATTCTACTCGAAGGAAGTCGCGACGGCTGCATCCGAGTACGCGAACGTCGTGTCCGGTGGCGGCGACACCGCTGGGAGCGCCCTGAGACTCCGTAACCTCGGAATGTCCGAACGTGCGATCGAGACCATCCGCAGGGACCGCAAGGTGCCGCCGAGCATTTCGTTCGACGCGCCGGCGGACGGGATCGTCATCGAGCGGGCGACGACCCCGGAAGCATGGCCGAGCCGGGCGACATCCTGTTCAGGATCGCCGACACCCGGGAGATGTGGATCGTGGCCGACGTGCCTGAAAGCCACTCGGCGCCGTCGCAGTCGGCGCAGCCGCAACCGCAACCGTCAGCGCCAGGCCCGGCGTGCCAGTCCGAGGCACCGTCGAGCCTCGTGGATCCCGAGATCCGCGACCAAACGAGGACCGCCAGGGTGCGGATCCGGATCCCGAACCACAACGGCACGCTTCTCCCGAACATGTTCGGCACGATCGAGATTTCGTCCGGATCTCCGGATCCGGTTGTCACGGTGCCGAACGACGCCATCATCGATACCGGGAGCAGGCGCGTGGTGTTCGTCGACAAGGGCGACGGAAGATTCGAACCATGCGACATCGAAGTCGGTGTCCGGGGGCGCAGAGAACCGAGGTGACTGGCGGTCTTGCAGCAGGAGAGCTTGTGGTCGTCTCGGCCAACTTCCTCATCGATGCCGAGAGCAACCTGAACTCCGCCTTGAGCGCCCTCGCCGCAGGAGACACCCAGCCATGATATCGAGATTGATCTCGTGGTCCGCGCACAACCTGCTGCTCGTCTTCGTCGGCGCGTTCCTTGCGGCGGCAGGAGGTATTCATGCGATCCGCACGCTCCCACTCGACGCGATCCCCGACCTCTCCGACGTTCAGGTCATCGTCTACACAGACTTCCCCGGACAGGCTCCCCAGGTCGTCGAGGACCAAGTCACATATCCTCTGACGAGGCTCGATGCTGACAGTGCCGAAGTCGAAGGTGGTCCGAGGCTTCTCCTTCTTCGGTGTCTCTTTCGTCTACGTTATATTCGAGGACGGCACCGATCCGTACTGGGCGCGCAGCCGCGTGCTCGAATTCCTGAATGCGGCCGCAAGTCGCCTGCCGGAAAGCGTCACGCCGACACTCGGTCCCGATGCGACGGGCGTGGG
>CP147997.1:0-284424 GCA_045291535.1 Neorhizobium sp. EC2-8
ACGATGCGGCGTGTCTCGCGGATGCCGAGGAATGGCGCGGTCTTGGTGAAATAGGCCTCTTCGAAGCCCGGGACATAGTTGATGAGATATTCGACGATGTCGTCAATCTGATGCCGGGCGACGATCTCTCCATGTGTCAACGAACGCGCGTCGGTTCCGTCGGTCCCTGTCACGCGGGTCATGTTGATCCACACCTCTCCCTTCTTAAGTCCCGTGATGATGATGGTGCGCTCGTTAGGGATGTCGAGATTGCGCTCGGTGCGGGCCTTGGCAATCAGTTCCCGCAGGCCGACGACGATGAACTGCTGATTCTGCCCGAAATAGTCCGCCGGAATGAAGTCGGTAAGATAGGTGCGTTTTTCGACGGCGATCGACATCCTCAGTTTCTCTGTGTCGACGTTCGACAGGCAGAACATCAATGTCGGCGGCTGCATCCCCCGTGTTCGTTGCCCTTCTCGGTCGCGACGCCCGCCCGGTAGGCGACATCGGCATCGCCGGTGCAGTCGATCACGATCTTACCGACGACGACACTTCGACCGCTCTTGCTTTCTGTGACGACGCCGCGGATGGCCGACCCGTCGTCGCTCATGATCACGCCCGCGACGAACGTGTAGAAAACGACATCGACGCCAGCCTCCGTTAGCATTTCCAGCCCGACCGTCTTGACAGCTTCCGGCTCGACGAGGGTGATGCCCATGTGCAGCGGGCACGGGCGGTGCTCGGAAGCAGCATTGCGCTCCTTGAGACGGTCGATGAATTTCTGAGGCAAGCCATAGATGACCTGATTGCCTTTCTGACCGAGGAAACCAAGCACCGGCAGGCCGATCGTCATGTTGCCGCCAACAAAGCTGCGGCTTTCGAGAAGTCCGACCCGCATGCCATCTTCCGCCGCAGCAAGGGCGGCGGTGAGACCGGCGGGACCGCCGCCAACGACAAGGACGTCGTAATCGGCGCTCACCGGTATCTCTCGGGCGGGTTCGGTGAAGCTCAGCGGAATATTCATGGTCGTGGTCCTGAATGGTAAAGGGAAATGGCGGTGATCGATGGGACGGCTATTAAACTAACCGCCGCCCCACGATATTGATCAGGCGGGCAGCAAGGGCTGGACGCGGGCGAGGATAGCAGCGACGGCATCCTTCGGGGTCTTGCGCCCGAGCACCGCAAGCTGCACTTCCTCGACGAAAAGCTGCTGTGCACGGGCGGCCTCGGCAAAGGGTGGGAAGGCGCCACGCGCATTCGCCAGAACCTTGGCCTCGACAGAGGCGACCGCACTCTTGGCAATAAGTTCCGGCTCAAGGAAGGTCGAAACACGCGCCGGGCCGTTGCCATTCACGGCCATGCCAAGCGTATTCTTTTGGAGGAAACCTCCTTGATGAACTTCCAGGCAGCCGCCTTGTCCCTGGCATTGGCCGGGATCGTCATGGCCCATGCCTCGACGACGCTTGCCATTTCCTGTTTACCCTTGAGTGCCTGTGAGATGGGAAACGCAATCGCCTTGATCTTGCCGGGGTATTTCGAGGTTTCGACGCTGTTGAGCTGCGCAGATCGTGCGAACGGCAGCACGCTGAACGCCGCACGTCCCTGCTGCATCCAGGTCAGCAATTCCTCGTTCTTATTGGTCGCATAACTACGCGGCAGTGCTCCCTTTCGAACATACCCGCCAGAACCGTCAGTGCCTGCTCCATCGCGGTTGGATTGGGCAATAGTTTGAGGTCCTGACTGATGAAGTCACCGCCGAAGGCACGCGCGAACATGACGGGGAAGACCGCCAGGTCGGACGCAAGGATCATACCGGTCGCCTTGCCGGCCTTGGAGATGGTGAGGCTCTGCTCCACGAGTTCTTCCAGCGTGGTCGGAGGTGACTTGATCCCGGCATCCGCCAGCAGTTCCTCATTGTAGAACAGACCTTGGGTCGCGGTACGAACCGGAATGCCGATGAGCTTGCCATCAATCGTCATGCCCTTCACCAACCCCGGCGCGATGTCCTCGAAGGCCTCGATCGGATCCTTCGCCTGCCATTCACGCAGGGGTTCGAAAAGCGTTGCATTCTGCTTCGTCGGGCGGTTATCGACCATGAACCCGACGGAAAAATCGGACTGCGCGAGGCTTGCTTCACGAAATAGCCGGTCCATGAGCGGATTGGAATCAAGTGTCGTGAATACGACGTCGATGTTGTTTTCCTTCTTCCAGGCCGCCAGCAGATCCTTCTCGCCTTCGCCGAGCGAGGTCTGGTGGACCTTGTGGCTCAAGACCTGCAGGGTCGTCTTGGATTGCGCGAGAAGTGGTCCCGCCGCCGCAAGCGCCATGCCGCCGGCTGCAGTTCCAAGAAATTGACGGCGGCTCAGCCGCGATGCGTTGACTTTAGACATGTATTCCTCCCTTGAGATTGCGGTTTCATCTCCTTCGGCTCCCGTCCGAAGGGTTTCAGTTCAGCCCTTGGTCGCCCCCGCCGTAAGTCCCGCTACGAGGTAGCGGTTCATGACCATGACGAAGAGCAGGACCGGCAGGAGCTGTATGGTGGATGCGGCAAACAGTACGCCCCAGCCGACGCCTTCGATGGAGCCGATCATCTCCGAGATCACCAGCGGCGCGGTCTTGGCTTTGGTGCTGGTGAAGATGAAGGCGAAGAGGAATTCGTTCCAGGCAAACACGACGACGAACACGGCCACCGCGATGATACCGGGAGCGGCCAGCGGCACGATGACACGCTTGAGAATGATCAGCGTCGTGCCGCCATCTATGGCCGCGGCCTCGTCCAGTTCGCGCGGAATCTGGTCGATGAAGGTGCGCATCAACACGGTTCCGAGCGACACGAAGAACGTCGCATAGAGGACGGACAGGACGAAATGCGTGTCGGCCAGCCCGAGATTGTTGATGATCGGGAAGAGCGGCAGGGTCACGACGATCGGCGGAATGAGGCGCACGGCAATGAGGCCGGCGAGTGACGCATCAAGAAACCGGTTGGAGTAGCGCGAATAGATATAACCTGCGCAGGTCGAGGCGATGACGGCCAGCGCCGCTGCGCCGATGGTGATGATCGTCGAGTTCAGGAGCCCGACGAAGAACGCGCCCCATCGATCCCAAAGCTTCGCATAATGCTCGAACGTCGGCTGAAAGAGCCATTGCGGAGGAGCGGCGAAGATTTCCCGGCCGGGCTTGAACGACGACGTCATGATGAAAACGATCGGGAACAGCGACCAGACGAGCATAAGAATGACCGCCAGCGTCTTGCACGATCTAAGGAGAATTCGCTCAAGCATGACGCACCTGCCGACGAAGAAGGAAGATGTACCCTGAGGCCAACAGAAGCGAGACGATCACCATGATCCAAGCCGTCGCTGATGCCGGCCCGAAAGCATTGAAGCTGAAGGCTTCCTGATAGAGGTAGACCGCAACCACCTCGGTCGTTCGCGCAGGTCCGCCGCCGGTCAGCAGCCAGACTTCCGAAAACAGGCGGAACGCGAATATGTAGCGGAAGAGCAGCGCCACCAGGATGGCCGGAGCCATCAGCGGAACTGTCACTCGCCAAAAGCACTGAAGACGGGTCGCTCCATCAATGCGAGCCGCCTCGTAAAGATCGGACGGTAGGGCCAATCGGGCCGCATAGAGAATGATGAACGTGAAAGGCAGATGCATCCAGATGGTCAGTATGGCAATCATGATCATGGCATGTGACGGTTCGTAGGACCATTCCAGCGGCGGTATGCCAACCGCATGGAGAAAGGTGGTCAACGGTCCGACATCGGGGTCGAACAGAAAGCGCCACATGGCAACGCCCACCACTTCGGAGACCGCGTAGGGCGCTAGCACAGCCACCAGCAGCAGGCGGCGAAACCAGAGCCCGGAATTGAACAGCAAGGCCATACCAAGTGCGGCGACCAGTTCGAGATGGACAGCTACGACGACAATGATCACCGTGTTCCAGAGAGCGCTGTGGAAGCCAGGATCGGTCAAGACACGGACGTAGTTGTCCCAGCCGACGAAGGTGGCGCTCTGCCCGAAGGTCGACGACTGAAAACTCAGCCAGATCACGTAGATCGACGGGATAACGATCACGCCGAGCAACAGCAATTGGACCGGAGCCAGCAAGGGCATGGCGCGCCACAGCGTAGAACTTCTCATCATTCCTCCCGCCGCTCGCTCCCGACGCGCGGCTCTGATCTTGGCGGTCAGCCCAATCGGGCGACCGAATCCCGCAATTGCAGTGTAGCTGCCAAGACGACGTTCTCCGGCTCCACCACTGCTCCCTGAATTCTGCTTATCAGGCGTTCCCACGACCGGTCGGCGATCGCCTCGAGCGGCTGACGCACCGCGGTGAGTGGCACCTTGCGGGCGGTCATCCAGGTGTAATCGTCGAATCCGATGAGCGAGATCGCATCGGGTATTTCCAATCGCCGCTTCGCCAGCGCCGACAAGGCGGCCAACGTCGTCACGTTCGTCGTCGCGATGATTGCGGTTGGGTGGGGATTGGTATCGAGCCACCGGCACAGGACCTCGGCACCCGATTCATGATTGATGCCGACCTCAACCACCCGAGGCTCGTCCAGGCCATGCGCTGCGCAACTGTTGGCCACTCCGCGGATACGATCGCGGATGGGGCGAAACTCGGTGATTGACGCGGCAATCGCAATCGAGCGATGGCCGCAGTTGGCCAGATGTTCGGCAGCGGCCCATCCGGCGGCATGATTGTCGACGGTAACGGTGTCAATTGTCAGATCATCCTGCCCCACGCGGTCGACGAGGATGATCGGCATGCTGTCGGCCTCGCGGCGAAGAAGGTCAGGCACCGCATTGGTCGCAGGAACCGCAATGATCCCTGAAGGCCTCCATCCCATCAGCGCATCAAGCCGCGCTGCTTCAATGCCCGGATCATCCTGGGATGAAACCACAATCACCTGATAGGCCGCCAGGGCGGCAAGCTGTTCAATGCGCGAGACGAGGGACGTAAAGAACGTATCGTTGAAGTTTGGAATGAGCATTCCGATGACTTGCGTCCTGCCCGACTTCAGCTGGGATGCCGCACGATCCACCTGATAGGACAGGGCTTTCGCCGCCTCGGTGACCTTCAGGGTGAGTTCCGGCGTGACCAGCTTGCGGCCCGTAAACACGTTGGAGACTGTCGCAATTGACACTCCCGCGCGCTCGGCAACATTTTTGATCGTAGCCTTCCGCATCAAGATGTTATTCAAGTTAAACGTTTTTCATCTACGTTTAAACGTTTATCCGTGATGTTTCTCCCTGTCAACACAGGCGGCCGGCTTGACAGGAGATTGGCGGTTCGCACATACCTGCTGGGCCTGGATATTGACGGACCCGCCATGAAATTGGCGTTGCTACAAGTTTTGAGGACAGTGTGGCGCGGAGAGCAAGTGCCGAACACTGTCGTCGTCCTCAAGGGACATAGGGAAGCAAGACTGTGATCTACGAGCTCAGAATTTACGACTGCCTGCCCGGCCGCTTGCCCGCGCTGCTAAACCGCTTTGCGGAACACACTCTGGCCCTATGGGACAAGCACGGCATCAAGCAGGCGGGTTTCTTCACCACAATCGTGGGCGAAAGCAGCCATCGTCTCACCTATCTCATCGCCTGGGAAACGCTAGCCGATCGCGAGGTGAAATGGAGAGCTTTCACCACGGATCCTGCATGGCTTAAGGTCCGAGACGATTCAGAGCGTGACGGGCAAATCCTCTCCAATATCGCCAATCAGCTGTTGTCACCGACCGCCTTTTCGGCAGTAAAGTAAGACACCACTGGTCCCGCTTGCCGCCAGTCGGAAATTCCGTCGGATCTGGTCATCCGCGGAAGCGATGAAGAATGGCACCCCTTAAGCTATATGCCGGTGGGGCATCAACCTGCGAACCGCCGCTAGCATCCAAAGGGGGCGCCTTACCAGCCTTGGTAACCTCGCCCCTATCGCATTCGAGTGTCGATCGGGGCTCCAAACTCGATAGACCATGGCGGTAGGCAAGATGGATTGGAAGCCTTTCACACGCCTAGTAGTCTGTCAGCGAGCGTTCGCACCCACGGCCTTTACCAGCGTCTGATGCAGCCCACGCGCTGGCGAAGCCGAGGGCGCATGATGCGTGGCCGCTCTGGTAAGAGTGTTCGCACTACCCGCTTCTGGTCTAACCTTGAAGCGGGAAATTAGCCGGGAAAGCGTAACGACTTCTTCTGCCAGTCGGCGGGTATTTGCGGTCGCCTGCTCGACCATGGCCGCATTCTGCTGCGTGACCTGATCCATCTGATTGACAGCGGTATTGACTTCGGAAAGTCCGATTGTCTGCTCCTTCGCAGCGGTTGCGATGGAATGGACGTGGTCGTTGATCTTTGTCACCTGCGTTTGAATGACGCTCAATGCGTCACCCGTCGCGGTTACCAATCTTACGCCCGTCTGGACCTCGGTGCTTGAGCGGGTAATCAAACCTTTGATATCCTTTGCAGCCTGAGCGGAACGCTGCGCAAGCTCGCGAACCTCCTGCGCGACAACTGCGAAGCCCTTTCCGGCCTCACCGGCTCGCGCAGCCTCGACGCCGGCGTTGAGCGCCAGCAAGTTTGTCTGAAACGCAATCTCGTCGATGACGCTGATGATCTGGCCGATTTCGTTCGATGCCTGTTCGATACGACCCATGGCAGATACGGCATCGGTGACCACTGCGCTCGATTCGTTCGTGCTCTTGCGGGCCTCGCCCACCATCTGACTGGCTTCCGCCGCTCGACCTGTCGAATTCTTCACAGCGGATGTGATTTCCTCAAGGCTCGCTGCAGTTTCCTCCAAGGAAGCAGCCTGCTGTTCCGTGCGTCTGGCCAGGTCGCCAGCGGCATTGCTCAATTCGTCAGTGCCGGAACCGATCGTGTCAATCGCCGCCCTCACCTCGGCCATCACAGTTCGCAGGCCGCCCATCGTCGAATTCACATCGCGCCTGAGCTCTCCGAATGAGCCTTGGAATTCACCATGCATTTCATCGGTGAGATCACCCTGGGCTAATGCCGCAACAACGCGTTGAGTTTCACTAACGCCTTGGTGCACGGAGGTTACAAGCTGGTTGACGCTTTCCGCGAAACGATCAAGATCTGGATTGTCATAGGCCTTCTCGACTCGTTTCGTGAAGTCGCCAGCCACCGCCGCCGCGACAACAATGGAAATGTTCGAGGAGAGATCGGCGCTTTTGGCTTGCAAGGCACTTTCCTGGGCATTCAGTTGACGCATCTTGATGGCGTTTTGCTTGAACACTTCGACTGCCGTTGCCATATCGCCGATCTCGTCAGCCCTGTTCGCGAATGGTATTCCTGTATCGAGGTCGCCGTGAGCAAGCTGCGTCATAGTTGCTGTCAACCGATTGATTGGACGGGCGATCGCCCTCGACCCAAAGATTGCCGATCCTAAAAGCGCGGCGACGACAAGAAAACCCATTCCAAGGCTGATTTGGAGCGCCAACCGCGACGCGGCCCGCATTTGAACTCCCGCTTCGTCCGCTTTGCTTTTGGCCGCATTCACACATTCGTCGAGCAACGATCCGATCTGATCGGCAATGCCCAAGAGCTTGCCTTGAGCAGACTTTCCCTCTCCGGAGGCCTCGACAGCCTTGGCTTGGCTGTCAAATCTTGCGCCGACGGCTTTCGAAAGACCTTCATATTCCGTCATCCACTGACGGGTCAGCGCGGTGACCGCAGCTATCCGGTCTTTGTTCGCCTGCAGCGTCACATGCGCGCTCGCGCTCGCCAAATAATTTGTGACCGACTCATGTCGTTTGGCAACATATTCGCGCGCTTTTATCGCCTCTGCCGATGTCTCCGCGAGCCGCAGGTCCAGCATTCCCATCATCATGCCACGTAACGACGCTTTCGCATCGACCAGGTCACGGGAAATAACCAGTTGCAAGCGACCGAAATCGGAACTTCTATCGACCGAAGCTCCGCCAACCAAGACCGACACCAACAGGGCCAAAACCATGAGAATTCCAGCAGCTGACATGACGCTCAGCTTGGCACTAATGCGGGCGAAAAGCTTAGACGGCATCATGACACTCCTATCGTGCCGAGCGCCCTGGCCCCGGCCGAAGCAATTGATCAACGAGCTGGGCAATGGTATCCCAGCGGCACATTCATGTGGAACTCAGATGCGACTTCACACGCTCTGCAAGGAGGTGATCAATTAGAATTATGACAGATTGCTTAAGTTTCCGTTGAGGTTAAAAATGCACGAACAGCTGCCATTTAATCGGCGCCGGCGACTAGTCAGCAACCCGGCTGAGGCTTGCTTTCGTACCTCGGAGATGGGCTGACCGGATCCAGACCTACCCGTGGGTAACCATAACCAGCTCTGCACTCAGTATACACACGAAGGATCCGCCGCCGGCGCAAGAAGTTGTAGTGCCCAGCGATCACGTTCTGTGTCAGCACGTGGCTCGGCATCGACGGTACGTCTCCGCCGTCTCAATTGCCTCCAAGATCTCACGACACCCCTTTAGGATGCGTCTCGGCTGCGCCAGACCTTGAAAAGACCGATGGCGCAGATTGCGATGATTACTGGGTCCGCTAAAACGCCGGGGAAGCTCGGATGCCAGCCAGGACGAACGATGGTCTGAATGATCAGCAGGTAAGCGATGCAGCTTGCCAGGGTTATTGAGAGGATCGTCAATTGGCGGTTGGTCATGGTTTCCCCGTTATCAAATGCCCGTAGCCTTCTCTACCATAGCCCTGCAAACAGTGCCTACCCGCGCCAGCCTGTGTTACCGCTACAGGAACCCCTCGAAAGAGGAGAAAACAACTATCCTATGAAGACTGTAACGGGTGCGCAGCGCTGTGCAAAGCCATTCCCTCTCTACTGGGCAACCAGAGCCATGTCCGGTCGACGAGCTGCGGCCACCGCGACGGAAGGCAGCTCGCTACTTGTAAAGCTTGCGTCAAAGCTTCACGGCGCCCGTTGGAGATCGCATAATCGGGCAATGGGCACCGAGGTGGGTATCAACCGTCCTTAGTTTCCAAAGTCCGGTGGTCGATTTCGAATGAAAGCCACGCGTGACGTTGATCATTGTAAACCGACTGAGACGGCTCTAGGCCTTGCCTGTCCTCGAAACAGCCGAAAGCGACGGCGGTCAAGCCGGGCCGAAACTCAGGCTTCCAGAAGACAGTTGATCCACAAGCGGGGCAGAAATGGAAATCGAGAGATTTTCCACTATCGCCGATCCGTCTGAAGACAGATGCGTGGCCTTGCTCTTCCGTCGCGTCAGACGCAAAGAACACCGCTATCCCGAAACCTGACCCCGTACGACGTTGACAGGCATCGCAATGGCATATGGAGACCTTCTTCGGCGCGCCGGAGGTAACGATAGAAAGTTTGCCGCACGAGCACATCGCTGTTCTCTTCACTGGAACTCCTCCATCATCATCGGGAAGTGGCGGCGACAACCTTTCCTTCAGCAGGCGCCATCATACTGGTTCCGATAGATTCTGATAGCAAGGACATGCAGGCGCTCAACTAGCCAGCGACGATCAAATTGCCAGCTTGATCCTTATGAGATTACCGGATGTAATGCGCATCTGAGAAGTGTTTACCCCCAACCAGCAATATGCATTCAATGGCGTCGGGTCGCCGCTCGGGGATCGTGGACAAGAACAACACCGGTTGCCGAAAGTTTAAGCGCCCGCCGCATCACTCCGCGCAGATAAGCGGTGCTTGATCAACGGTGCCACGTCCCCGTACTTCGTGCGCGATCAGCATGTTGTTTGTTAAGGAAAAGGACACGTAACTGCTCACGGATTCGTGAACAATCGCTGCGCGACAACAAGCGATGGCGGTCGATGACGAGCTAGAATCTGGATCTGGATCTTTCTATGGGTGCGCCGGAGAAGGGAAGGCGGCCACGTCCGACACCGCCCGCCTGGTTGCTGGTTAGATACCCAATTCTCGACCTGCGCCATAATGTTCCTGCCTGAAAGTTCGCGTCCAAGGATGAAACTAAATACCGGTTCAGGCTGCCCTTCGTCCGCCCGCTGCATTATCGGCGGAGTGATTGCGATTGCCTCTGCATAACCCGTAAGCACTTCCGACCGCATGCCGAGCGCCTGTTCAAAGGCATCGTGCGGCCGATGTATCAGTTCTCGGAACAACGCCGCGGCGCGTCCGGCGCAGCGCTTAGCCGCAAAGAAAGGATCGTTCTCGTTTTGAGAAGTGAATCGTGCGAGCGGCCAAATGCCTTGCCGCGTGGCTGTCCGTCCCGACCCCGCGACGGTTGTCGCGACGCAGACGCCTTCGCGCCGCCCGCATCTTACCGGGAGAGCCGTCGGTGCATACAGTAGTTTTCGGCCGGTGATTGCAGGAAAAGGTCTCTATTCTCAGAATCAGCCATGATCACTGTCCGCTCCTAGGGCGCTCTGCACGAATGCGGGATATCGAAGTATCTGAGAAAGAGGTCCCGATTGGCTCGTTGCGGGCAGTACGTGCCCGAGCGGGTGAGCCAATCTTCTCCCGTGGTGGTCCCATCTTGTCGCTAGAGGGGTTGTCGCAGCGGCGCCGCCAATCGGCCAAGAATTTCTAATGCCTCGACAGAGAAGACTTCATTTGTCTCGGTGCGGGAGTGGCCGGTAAGTTGATTCCGAGGTCTTGTATCGGCCGATGCCACTTGTAGGGAGAATCGAATAACTATGAGAAAATTTGAGCTCGCGAAACACACCATCGGGTGCCGTCATACCCTAGTGTTGGCAATGATCGCCGCTTCGCTCCCCGTCAGTGCGACAGCGGATGAACTGGGGCGGCGGATTGCCATCGTCGTTGATAATACCATCAAGGCAGTGATGGCTGAGACCGCTATCCCGGGGATGGCCGTCGGCGTCACTATCGACGGTCGCAGCTTTGTCTGGAACTATGGGCTTGCCGACCAGGAGAATGCAGTTCCCGTCGGCGACGACACGCTGTTCGAGATCGGGTCTGTCAGCAAGACCTTCACCGCCACTCTTGGTGCATATGCAGAGGCGGAGGGCAAACTTTCGTTTTCAGACAAGGGCAGTGACCATTTGTCCATATTGCGTGGCAGTGCCTTCGATGGAGTCGACCTGCTCGACCTTGGCACCTATACTGCGGGCGGGCTGCCGTTGCAGTTTCCGGACGACGTGGCGGGCGATAGCGAGATCAAGCGCTTTTATCGTGAGTGGCGCCCTAGCTACGGCCCGGGTACCCACCGCGTCTATTCCAATCCCAGTATTGGGCTGTTCGGGTATCTCGCAGCAGAAAGCCTTGGAGAGCCATTTCCGTCGTTGATGGAGAAAAACTTCTGCCGGCACTCGGGCTGAAGAGGACTTACATCAACGTACCCGCGCCGGAAATTCAGACCTACGCCTTTGGCTACAACAAGGCTGGCAAGCCAATGCGGGTAACGGCCGGTGCGCTCGACGCACAGGCTTACGGCATAAAGACCACGGCCTCGGATCTACTCCGCTTCGTTGAGCTGAATATTGATCCGTCACGGCTAGAGCCATCGCTACGGAAGGCGATCGCATCCACGCAGACCGGATATTATCGCGTGAGCGGCATGTACCAGTCACTCGGATGGGAGCTTTACGCCTGGCCCACGACGCTTGACACCCTGCTTGCGGGCAACTCATCCGATATGGCGCTGAAACCTCAATCCGCTGTCAGGCTGAAACCACCGCAGAAGCCTGGGGATGAGGTTCTTGTCAACAAGACGGGCTCTACCGGCGGCTTCGGGGCATACGTCGCTTTTGTGCCGGAGCGGCGGATCGGAGTCGTCCTCATGGCAAACCGCAATTTTCCGATCGCGGCCCGTATCAAGTCGGCTTTTACGATCTTGAAGTCCGCCGAAGCCGTACATGGGCATCCGTAGGCTGAGGCTATGGTTTGGGTTTGGGTTTGACGCGGTCCACACAGCCCCGGCACTGAGGAAGCAATAGAGGGCGGCGACTGAGGCCACCGGCCCCGGGAATACCTGGGTTTCTCTGAAGATTGGTCAAAACTGACCTGAAATCGCGTGGGCCCGGGCTGCTCTGCTATGGTGCATGACACAGGGGGAACGGCTCGCCCGCCCCGACAGAGCCAGTGGCCAGAACTCCGTGGCGATCGCGTTCGTACCGATCCCCGGTCAATCGTCGGCGGTAGATGCCAACGGCGTCTTTTCGAGTTGAGAGAGCAGCGTCACCAACTTTGGTGCCATTTCCCGGATTTCCGCCAGATGCACTTCACTCAGCCGAACCAGAAGCTCCTCAGCTTTGTCGGTCAAATGTACAGTTTGCCGACGCCTATCTTGAGGGTCCGCCCGTCGCTCCGCAAGATTGCCATCCATCAGACGTCCGATCAATTCTGTCGCCGTGTGGGGCGCAATGATGAGCCGCTCCGCCAGCATTCCGACCGTCATCGGCTCGCTGTTCCGGTTGCCCTTGATCGCCAGAAGCGCCTGATGTTGCTGGGGCGGTAGTCCTTCCGCCTGTGCAGCGGATGCGCTGAAGTCCATGAACTTTCGCAGCGCATGACGCAGGTCAGCTAACGTTTCGTAGTCGATCTGCCTGAGCCTTTTAGGCTTCGTCATCTGCTCTCCGTATTCGTCACCAGCGCTCAAATCATCCAGGCGATGCTCTGCATCTTCTCCCGGTCCTGGAGGACCCGGAGCGCCTGCATCAATTCGGGCGCCATCTTTCGAATTTCGAATAGATGGGCACTTGCCAGCAGGTCAAGGGCATCTTCGGCTCTCCGCGCGAGATGAATGACGTCTTTAGTGTGGCCACTCGTCGGCGTCCCTGCATCTACATAACCTTCATCAATCAGTTGCTGAAGGAGCTCCTCAGCCGAATGCCGGGCAATAAGGAGGCGCTCGCTCAGCAACCGCGCCGTCATTTGCTCTCCGCGCGACAAGCCCTTTATCGCGAGCAGCGCCTGATGCTGCTGCGGTTGTAGACCGAGCTTGTCCGCCTCACTGGCGCTGAACTTCCGGAATCGGCGGATGCTGTACCGCAGATTGGCAAGTGCTTCGTAGTCTGCCTCCGTGAGGCGTTCGTGATGCTTCATCGCTAATCCGCTCTCGACGTGACAACTTGATTTCCATCGTATCACGATATATTCGGCGTACTCAAGCCGCCTTTGTATCTAGCCGCCGAAGGAAAATCATGTCGCAGCATCAACCCAGCAACCGACCGCACGACTTCACAGGTGGCCTTTCGCGGCGCGAGGCGGGAGACTTCACCACCGACAAGCGCGTCCTCATCCTGATCGGGATGTCGATTGTCGTTGGTACCGGCGGTGCATTCGCGGCATGGTGTCTCGTCAGCCTGATTGCCCTGGTTACCAATATGGTCTGGTTCGGGTACATCGGTATGGAACCCGCCTCGCTCGCGGGCGTTCCGCGTTCCCCGTGGATTTTATTGGTTCCGCCTTTGGGAGGACTGATTATCGGCCTGATGGCCCGCTTCGGATCAGAGAAGATCCGCGGTCACGGCATTCCCGAGGCGATCGAGGCCATCCTCATCGGTGGTAGCCGGATGTCGCCCAAGGTCGCGGTGCTGAAGCCGCTGTCGTCGGCGATTTCGATCGGGACGGGCGGCCCGTTCGGCGCGGAAGGGCCGATTATCATGACGGGCGGAGCAATAGGATCGTTGTTCGCGCAGTTCTTTGATTTGAGCGCCGCCGAACGCAAGACCTTGCTGGTGGCCGGCGCGGCGGCTGGCATGACAGCTATCTTCGGTTCGCCTATCGCAGCGGTGATGCTTGCCGTCGAACTCCTGCTGTTTGAATGGAAACCGCGCAGCTTCATCCCGGTTGCCGTGGCAGCGTGCGTCTCGATATGCTGGCGGCCGATGTTGTTTGGCGCAGGCCCGCTATTCCCAACGCACTTCGAGGTCGCGCTGCCATGGTGGGGCATTTTCGCCTGCGCCGTGATTGGCGTGGTATCAGGTCTGCAATCCGGTTTGCTCACCACACTACTCTACAAAATCGAGGATCTCTTTGAAGAGCTTCCGATCCACTGGATGTGGTGGCCGATGCTTGGCGGTATCGTGATTGGCGTCGGGGGTCTAATCGAGCCTCGTGCATTGGGCGTCGGCTACGACCTCATCGAAGGACTGCTTAATAACAAGCTCGCCGCCTCTACCGTTTTGACGATCCTTGTCGTCAAGTCATGTATCTGGCTGTTTGCGTTGTCCTCCGGCACCTCTGGCGGGGTCCTCGCCCCTCTCCTGATCTTCGGTGGCGCCCTCGGCTGGCTTGTGGGTCTGGCAATGCCGGGGAATGATCCCGGGTTCTGGGCCTTATTGGGAATGGCGGCGATGATGGGCGGGACGATGCGCGCGCCGTTGACGGGTACATTTTTCGCGGTCGAGATCACAGGGGATGTAAATGTCCTGGTTCCGCTTCTCGCAGCGACGGTGGTTGCCTATACCGTGACGGTCCTGCTTCTGCGCCGTTCCATCCTTACCGAGAAGATTGCGCGAAGGGGCCAACACATCACCCGAGAATACGGCGTCGATCCGTTCGAATTGACAAGGGCCGGTGAGATCATGATCAAAGAGGTGGACACACTGCCCGCCACAATGACGGTCAGGGAGGCTTGTGATCTCTTCGCGTCGGCGCAAAAGACCCATCGCATTTACCCGGTGATCCACGATGACGGCCAAATGCTGGGCGTTGTCTCTCGGGGCGACGCACTCGCCTGGCAAGGGAACGTCGAATTGGCAGAGCAAACGCTCGCTCAACTGGTTTCGGACTCTTCGGTCCCGGTTTGCCGTCCAGAAGATACGGTCGGCTTCGTTGCAGATGTAATGCTTTCGACCAATACTGGGCGGGTTCCGATTGTCGATCCCCTCAGTGGAAAATTGTGCGGGCTCATTGCCCGAAAAGATCTTTTGCGCCTGAGAAGTTTTTTGCGAACCTCCGAATTCGAGCGACGTCCATATCTATCGAAGAAAGCTCGAAATCACCCGGGTATGCACAACGGCGCCAATACCGGATCTACCGCACAACGACAGGAAGTAGATTGAGCGTTATTAGCTTCGGCTCGACCGATGCCGCCTTCGTGTATTTCTCCGCGCGTCGGGCTTCTTGATATATGTCGCTCTACGATATATGTTCAGAAGGCGAGGAAGAGATGCATATTTTGACGACCTCCTTGCCGGGAGCCCTTGATGAGGAGAACGAGCCGTGAGCGGTCCCAGACACGTACCTATCGATTTACAGCTTACGACTGAAGATCCTGGCGCCGGACATAGCTTCCGGATGCTGCTTTCACCCACCGCGAAGATGGATGTCCTCCATGCCCAACTTGCTCAGCGAGGCCTGGATACGGAATCCATGAGCTGGAGACTGCTTCTGCTCGAATGGAAATACGATCTCGCGGTTCTCTTCGGGAATCTCGGTGACTGGATAAGGTATGTCGATCGGCGTTTCAACCGGAGTGGCGGGTAAGCACCTATATCGCCTTGAGGCCCGCAGGTGCATCGAAACCGCACGACGACGTCCGACCCATTTCTTGACGTCGAGCCGCAAGAGGCGGAGGACCTAGTCGGAGGCGTATCACGTGGGATACCTCTCCGGCTGATGATTTCCGGATAGGTCGCTGGATCTCAGTTGCTGATCACCATCTCGCCCGCAACAATCGCGGCACGGGTAAGCAACTTGAGGATGACGGCGCAGGGATGTTTCCTGGCGATCGCGCGATGGTCGTCGTGCGATCGCGCCACGCCATGATTATCTTGTGAGGCAATGTTTTCTGACATAGCGACCTCCAGCACGTTTCCTGTAACAACGCTCCGCGGCGTCTACTGCAGAGTCTGTCAGGTTTGGCTGCGGACGTTGGGCCATGGGTGTCCTCCGGTTTGCCTGCCACGAGTCAGACAACCGCGGTGGCAATCGAGCTGGTGCAGTCGGAATAATCAGCGGGTAGCCATGAGAATGGTTTTCCGTCTGTGGCGAACCGCTACCGCCTATTGTCCCCACGCCGCCCTTCCATTCCCTTGCATATCAAAGGCGACTAGCGAAGGGGTGGTATTTTTTGGCCGTTGACTTAGGTTCTGGGTGTGGAGGCCCGTCATGTCAAACATCGACGATGAACTGCGAGTGCTGCACAGCGCAATCCGCAGTTTGGAGAAGAAATGGCGCCGTACTGGGGACGAATATTATCCAATCCAGATCCGGCAACTGAAAGAGATGGTCGCCGATCGCGAACGCGGCGGTCTTTTCGGCTCGGAAAAATCGATGGGGCTGCCTCGGAGCGCTCTTAACCCCTCCGACATCTGATTTGGCGGTCGTCATCGGAAGCATATACGTCATCGACCCTTCGTTCTAAGAGGAACACCTCAGATGAGGACAGCCTCATATCCGAATTCCTTCCACGCTCACGACAGACAGTGGCTCGATCTGCCGCCTCCGAGACAAGGATCCATCCAAGATGCGCGGACACAGATTTCTCCAGCCGTGATGGGGAGAACCGGTGAATGTTCATCATCGACAAGCGATACTTGGCCCCTTTGAGCGAGCCGCGCCGATAAGGGTCGAGCCGCCGTGCCTTAAACTCGATGTGCCGTTCAACGATGTCAGCTCGTCGTCACTAGCGCCCCATGGCACCTTAGTGATTTCGATTGACCAACCCACCTAAAGCCCGGAGATCGCAGGCATTTGAACGCACGCCTTCTTACACCATGTCATCGGATGATGTAAAATACTTCGAGGGAGCTTGGCCCGCGTTGGCGGGCCGCGGTGTGAAACCGCAAGAAGTAGCGAGGATGCTGGCGTGACCAATCGTGTTTCGATGGCATTGAAGGCGGCCGCACGAGGTATGGAGGATGCCTTCGGCTGGCTTGTTCTGTGGTGGCCGTTGGCGCCTGTATGCTTATTTGTTGGGGCAACAGGTATCGCGGTTTTGAGCCAGAGCGCTGATCCCTTCGGCACAAAATTCGCTGCCGGACTCATCACGATCACGTTCTACTTCGTGGCTATTTTCGGGAGCCTCTTCAGCGCCATCTTCTTTGCGGGCGTGACCCGGAATCTTCAAAATTCCGGCGCCTCACGACGGCCGAAACAACGCTCTAGCATGAACTTCGACACGATCTTCTGGCTGCTTGGGAGCATGATCACCGCCTTGTGGCTTGCTCCTCACGCTGGCCACGGCCCATATCCCGGTTGTTAGGGATCAGATGCTGCCCTTCTGACCAAGCCTATCCCGGAGTTCGCGGCCTAACGCTATTCGATCTCGCCCAAGTCGCGCAGTTTCGACAGCGACTCGGCCAGCAAGGGCTGGTTGGCCAACAAGCCTTGGACGTGGATTCTTGCGAGCGCCTCAAGGAGGCCCTCCTCTCGGCGTCAATCCGATCAAGACACTTCGTCTGTCATTTTCGGAGGGCATTCGGTTTGCCAGACCAGCCAACGAGAGGCGGTCGACCAGCTGTACTGCACCATGAGGGTGCATCAACATCTGCTCTGACAGTTCCCTCATCATTATGCGCCCGCCGGCCGCCGTCTTGATCACCAGCATTGCCTGGTATTGCTGAGATGTGACCTCGGCCTCCGCGAGGCTGCTTCGCTGAGTGCCAGGAAACGACGCATCGCGAGCCGGAACCCGGCGAGCGCGCCGTACAAGCCGGGTGGCAGTTCATTTTTCAAGTCAACTTCTTCTGCACTCGGCATCCAAAAACCTTTTATTGAATCACGCTATGATATATAATTTGGGTGTCCCGTTGGGGAGGACGGTTCGCGTGCGCGCGGCGGATGTACTCGGCATGGTCCGCCTCGAGCACGATGTCCGCTGTTGCGCGCGCGAATCATAGATTGTCTCGGCGGCGACAGTAAGAGGGGCTGTTAAAAGTGGGAAGAGTTACAGCTGGATGCAGGGCTGAACTGCTGTCAACGCACGAGGCGGGTGGGCTGGAGGTGAGCTGTATCGCCCGTCAATTCGGTTTGGCCGACACCGAATTCGACCGCTACGTCGATATCTGCGTAGCGGCAGTCTTGGTGAGATTCAGCGTCAATCAGGATGAGACTCGCGCCGGGGTGTGACGGAGGAGGGCGTAGCCCGACCGTAGTCACACCCCGGCGTGACGCAGATTTTTGGCGTCTCGTGATCGCGGTCGGTCCGGTACATTTGCGGTTTTCTATATTGGAGAACCAGTTTGTGCCGGGTCGTCATGTAACCGATCATCAGATGAGATCTCTTCATGAAGTACCGACAAACGCAATCCATAGAGGTTGCCGCCGCAAAAGCGTCGATCAGCCGGGCCACGGCCTACCGTCTCGACAAAGAGACGCAACTTTCATCTCAGAGCAAAGCGCCACGCGGACGCCGCCGCCCTGATCCCTTGGAGCCGATATTCGAGACAGAAGTCATCCCGCTCCTGAAGGCCGCACCCGGCATCCGTGCCGTCGCCGTCTACAATGAGATGCTGCGCCGACATCCAGACCTTTCTGAAGGTATCCGCCGCACGCTCGAGCGACGCATCCGGTCGTGGCGTGCTGTCCATGGCGAAGCGCAGGAGGTAATCTTCCGCCAGACGCACGAGCCAGGCCGGCTAGGCCTTTCGGATTTTACCGACGCTAGCGGCCTTGGTGTGACGATCGCGGGCCAGACGCTTGATCACCTATTTTATCACTTCCGGCTTGCTTGGTCCGGCTTCGAACATGCCCACGTCATTCTCGGCGGAGAAAGCTTTGTCGCGCTGGCTGAAGGGCTTCAAAATGCCCTGTGGTCTTTGGGCGGTACGCCGCTTTATCATCGAAGCGACAGTCTGTCGGCTGCCTTCCGCAACCTCGATGCGGTTGCCAAGGTCGATCTCACACACCGTTACGACCAGCTTTGCTCTCATTATCGTATGACCCCGACCCGCAACAACAAGGGCGTCGCGCATGAGAACGGATCGATCGAAAGCTCCCACGGTCATCTCAAGAATGCCGTTCATGATGCCCTGCTGATGCGGGGAACCAAGGAATTCGATGATCTCACCTCTTACCGCGCCTTTGTCGACGAGATCGTCAGCCGTCGCAATGCTGCCCATGGCAAGCGCATTGATGCGGAACGATCCCATCTGCAGGCGCTACCCGAGCGCCGGACCACTGACTTCGAAGAGATTGTTGTCACGGTGTCCCGCACCGGCGGCTTCACCTTGCGTAAGGTCTTCTACACCGTCCCGTCCCGCTTGATTGGCCACAGGCTACGAGTTCGCTTGTTCGACGATCGGCTGGATGTCTTTGTCGGAGGTACGCACCTGATGACGTTGCGCCGGGGACGCGGCCATGCTGACGGGTGGCACGACCAGGTCGTCAACTATCACCACGTCATCCATTCCCTGCGCAAAAAGCCCATGGCGCTCCGCGGCCTTGTTTATCGCGACAAGCTCTTCCCGCGTCAGGAATACCGCAAAACCTTCGATGCCCTCATCGAGCATCTAGATTCATCAGTTAGATCTCCTTGTAGCTTCCTGCCCTGTTCCCAACAGTCCGTGCCCACGTTCGCTAGCGTTTGGGCCGGTCGGGCGGGGCCGTGGCGCGACCGGGAAACATCAAAGTTTTCGCCGGGTTGGGATAAAAGCGTGGACCAACAATTCGAATGCGCCTGCCTGTCACGTCGGTAATATACATGGCCTCTTTGGCCTTCAAAGCAGGTGGTCTCTGCAGATGGTTTGGCGCTGCGGCCTCCGCGCTGCTTGCCCAAATCAGCATCGAGGCAAAGACCAGCCAGGTCCCACCGCCTAATCGCCGGGGCCACATATCTCCAATGGTGCAAAACTCGAAGGATCCGTTCAACAAGCTTCGTCACTCCTGATGAAGATGCAAATGCCTCACTCACTCACTGCCCGGATTTGACCTGGGGCCGGGTGCTTCGGCTTGGCGCCGTGGAGTCTCCCAGGTCGTTCGTGAGATCTAGCACCACCCTCTTCGGCCGTTGCCCTTCACGGTGCATGAGGAATACAAGCACGCACCCACCCTTCCCGGAGGTGACCGACAATAGCTGGCCGGGGGTACGATCCATTACGCTCTTGGCGGCGTCCGCACAGCTCGAGATTTCTCCAGCTCCGGCAAATGAGAGAGACACGATTGAAAATACAGCGGCGAGCCAACAAGCCTGTACAGAGCCCTGCGCGGGGACTTGATCGACATAACATGACCCACTAGTGCACTGTGGGTTCAATCTGAACCTTGTCACGGTCCAGCAATGCCTCGCACACTTCCTGGACCATCATTCTGGTTGCCTCGATCACGGGCGGGGAAAGGTCTTCCCCAAGACGAGCAGCATGGCCGATTCTCAACAGGCCCTGCAATTCGCAGGCATTAAGGAGGCCGTCCATCCTTTTCTGAGATTCAACCGGCAACGCCGTCACATCGAGCTGCTCCTGATCCAAAAGCCCGCGTTCGCGCAGTATTCTCTCAAGTAGCAGCGTTAACTTGGCGACTTCCGCGATATCCTTCATGTGCACCCTCCCCAGGTTTTTGATTTTTACTGACCACCCGCGATTCTTTATTGATCGCTCAGCAGAATTTATCACAGCGTGATACATGTTAAAAGACAGACCCGGACACAGGGGCGTTATCGCGCCGTGAGGGGCCAAACGCGCTCGATTTGTAGTATTTCGAGGGGATCACCCTGACGATACCGCATGATCGCCAGCCGCCAGGATAAAACCAGCCCCTACGTCAGAAAATATCAAACAAGCTTGGGCTCAGCCGCACTTTGCCGCTGCCGTAAGCGCCGCTGTTATGCCCGCAAGTGTGTACCTGTAGTTGGTTTGCGTACCTCGTTTCGAGGTCGCGCTCAGCGTCATCGAGCTGCCGGCTTTCATCGCCGCAATTAGTGCAACGTCATCGCTCGCGTTTTTCGTCCAGGCGGAATTCCCTTTCGACGTCATCGAAAAACTCCGGCCATCGACCGCCACCGTTATCTCTGAGCCGCCGAGAATGTCATAACCCATGACAGCTTGCGGATAGTAGCTGCCGGCCTGTGGGTCTCGGGCCACCAGGATATAGTTGTTGCCGTGATCGACATTTGCTGGCCGCGCCTCCTGTGGCGTGGAGAGTGCATAGCAGTGCTTCCGACCATCTGGTGAATACGAATAGAGACCCCAAGCTCCAAACGTTTTGATCATCGTCGGCGTTGAACCGGGTTGCGCATTTGCCAATGCTGGACCGATTGCAGCAGTGGCAACAACGGTAAGCGCGAACGTTTTGAGGGACATCTCGTCTCCATGGCTGGATTGAATTGGGATTGAGGCCAAGTCGGGCGGACGGCGCTTCACTAGACTCGGGCGCCGTAGTGGGAGTGTCGCGGAACTAATCCAAATACGCCTTTTCTGGGCTGAAGCATCCCAATCGACGGCATCGAATAAGGTCGGAGAACATTGGCGGCCTGCTACTCGGCAGGCAGGTCAGTGGCCCGCTCAGCTAACTCAATGTTCAATGTATCTGACGCGATTTTTTGCGAGAGGTCTGCCGCCGGATGCCGGTTGATGCTCCACGACAGAATATCCGTCTTTCGCAGTCCGCGCCCATCGGTTACGGCCCTGAGCGTGATCTCCGCCCTACTGTTGTATTGGTGAGTTCGCTCGGGTCTCGATCGCGCAAAAGGGATCGCCGCGGCCGATGAATGCGACGGTACCCAGCAGCGGCTGCTGGTCAGTCCTTACGACCTCACACCAAATCCCATTGAGGGTCATCGAAGTGACTCGAAGCGTCGCTTCGCTGGAAGGGCTCATCATGTGCTTGTGAAACGGCTTCGGATTGTATGGCGCACACTGGATCTCCACAGCCGTTTCTTCAAAATCCTCGTTTTGCAATCCTAGCTCCTCGTGTCTCCCCTGACGGAGACGGCAATCGTGTAAAAATTTGAACATTGAAAGTGGTGCTTCGATCCACGCACCAACAAATACGCCACTGCGCAGGCCGCGACATCGATCCCCGTTAGGCCCGCCCGAAGTCATTTCAGGCGGGCCTGGTTCGACTGGACATCTCATCACATCCACTCGAAGGTTAGCTGTCAGTCAGTGCCGATGAGGCTTGTTGCGGAAGCTCTTTCATTTCCATCAGCTGTTCGGCGCAGTTATTTGCCGCGTTGATAACGGGACCGTCGATCCCGGCGATCTTTGTCCACCCGCCCTCCTTGATGAAATTCTCTCGTTCCCAGGACGAGGTGGCCTTGAGGGCCTGCAAGTTTTGTCCGGCATCGCTGGCGCTTATGAAGTCGTGGACACACATGTCGGCAACCAGATCGGCTCGTGC
The DNA here is from genome assembly GCA_045291535.1 of Neorhizobium sp. EC2-8. Lineage (GTDB taxonomy): Bacteria > Pseudomonadota > Alphaproteobacteria > Rhizobiales > Rhizobiaceae > Neorhizobium. Next base: position 22,196 of record CP147997.1, read on the forward strand.
ATCCCTTGCTGCGACCATAGTCATCTCTCGCACGCTCGCCGATGTCGTCCAGCCCCCATGTGAAGCCAACGATCATCGTCAATACCGATGCGCCGACCAGCGACCAAAGCCATAGGATTTTAGACGGACGAAACGAAGAGCGCCCACCATCTCCGAAAGCATTCATAGCTGTTCTCCTCACATCTGTATCACAGCATGATATAAAAATAGTCTTCTAGGGCAACCTCGACAAAGTCACAAAAGTTTGATCGCCCGCGGCTGACCTAAACCTCTTCTCCCACCACCAAGCAACAAGGGCGGAGCCTGAGTTCTGGCCGAGGCTGAGGCATGAAGTTAGCCACTGTCCGACAGACATCGAGCCGCGACCACGCGGATGATCCTCTTTTGGTGTAGGCTCAGCTTGCCCACTGTTCTGGCTTGGTACTAATGGGAATTTTGCAGGAAGCTGTTTACTATCGATCATTTGGAAAATGCTTTCTCGGACGACGTCCCATACCTAAACACGTGATTGTGATTGATTGGGGAGATCCTTATTTTCGCCTGATTTCCGCGGGGTTTCCGGGCGGCCACCATCGCTTGTCGCTCCCCTTCCTGTACCGAGGACGCGTGGATTCCACATTTACGCTTTGTCAGATGCGAAAAATATGACTACCTTTCCATTCCGGGAAGAGGCACTTCATGAGAACAATAATCTGGGCCCCTCGAGTTTTCGCCTGCGGCACCGTCATTCGCGGCCCGTTTGAAGCATATGATTTCATGACTTCGCGAAGCGGTCAGAATGTGCGGTGGCCCGCGGTGAAGGGCTCGCAGTTCGCGAAGGCCCAACTGGCAATGCTCGCAGCCATGGATGACCGTCTGTCGATCGAAGACGCCAGAGCTTGCTTCGGTCTGGCGCTGAAGGAGGCACAACTCGCGCAATAAACCGGAGCAAGATTTGGACAAGGGGGTAACAATGGAGACCGCGCTTTGGGGCTTGGCCGTCTACTATCGGCCCGATGACAAAATAGTGCAGTCCGCAAGCGGCGTTGACGAGGCGCTGGTCGCGCTGTTCGATCGATGGCCAGTGAGGACTGGAAATTTCCGCCTTATCGCAATGGACGCCTCCTATGCCGCGCAAGCCGGCCGAGAAAGACCGGCGGAGGCTCGATTGGCATTTGTCGCTGCAGCGATCGAAGCTGGCGCGTTGGTCGATCACCGGCATGAACGGTCTTCCGATCGCCCTGGCGATTCCGAATTATACGGAAAGGCACCCGCTGCTGGCCGTCTCTATCGAGGGCTTCCTTTCAACCGCTCTCGATCTTGCAAGTGACTAAAGACGATGCTTCAGAACCATTCTCAGTCGGCGTCTATTCTCGATCCCGAAGATCTGGAAATGCTACAGAAGGTATTCGATCAACTGTGCGAACGAAGGCGCTTCGAAAAGGGAAGCGCGGGTGCCACCCGGATAGCCCGGGATCTGATCGATCTGTTTCAACATGGAATAAGAGGGGACCGTCAGTTGCTCATGATGTTGTCGGGCGCAAAGTCATTTCCGTAGGTAATTGACCTGCATATCGCGGCGGCACGGGTGACCAATTTGCCGCCCATGAAACTGGCGACGGCAATATAACCTGAAGTGCACTATGCTCTCCACGGCATTCAGACTAAGGCTGCTCACCTCTGACTTCCGGTTAAGAAAAACTTGGCTGGAGGCAACTATGACCATACCTGTATCGACCCATCTCTCCCACGAAACCCTTCCTGGAAGCGCGTCCACGACCGCGGCCTACAACAAGGTAAGCTGGGGTGCGATTTTCGCAGCGTAGCCATCGCTCTTGCCGCCCGCTTCCTCCTTAACCTGCTGGGTGTCGGCATCTGCGCCGCCGTTCTTGATCCCGCCACGTCGGACAATCCGGACGCGAGCACGGTCTCGATCGGTGGCGGTATCTGGTTTGTCCTCGCGGGCATCATCGCTGCCTTCCTCGGCGGATACGTATCCTGCCGCCTCTCTGGTCGCCCCAGCAATTCAACGGGCGGATATCACGGCCTGACCACGTGGGCCGTCACGACGCTCGTCGTGCTCGATCTTTTGACCACGTCGGTCGGCGTGCTTTTTCGTGGCTTAGCGTACTGCGCCGCTCTTCCCTGCTGGGTCCGCCTTAATAACTGGCTCGATTTGACTATTCTGCTAATTTGACCGAAATCATAATCCGGCGTGGTTCGCGGGACGGGGGTAAAGATGACGATCGAACAGCGCAGTAACGTGGTCGTACGAGGCAATGGAGATAGGGCGATGGTTTTCGCCCACGGCTTTGGGTGCGACCAGAACATGTGGCGCCTGGTGACACCTGCCTTCGAAGCCGATTATAGGGTCATCCTGTTTGACCATGTCGGGTGCGGAAAATCCGATCTTCAAGCTTACGATTCCGCCAAATACTCAAATCTTTCCGGCTATGCGGACGACATCGTAGAGATATGCCGGGAACTCGGCGTACGCGGCGGGGTCTTCGTCGGCCACTCCGTCAGCGCGATGATCGGTATCCTCGCATCCATCCAGGCTCCTGAGCTGTTCAACGAACTTGTGCTGGTCGGACCTTCTCCTCGGTATATTGACGATGGAGATTATGTGGGCGGCTTTTCCAAGGCGCAGATCGAGGAACTGCTGGAATTCCTCGATGACAACCACATGGGCTGGTCGGCCGCCATGGGTCCCGTGATCATGGGCAATCCAGATAGGCCTGAACTGACGGAGGAACTGGTCAACAGCTTCTGCCGGACCGATCCGGACATCGCCAAGGCGTTTGCCCGAGTGACGTTCATGTCCGACAACCGACGCGATCTGCCGAAAGTGACCGCCCGAAGCCTGGTCATCCAGAGCAAAGAGGACGTAATTGCACAACAGCGCGTCGGCGAATATGTACGGGATGCCATACCCAAGGCCGATATGGTCGTAATCGACGCGACGGGACACTGCCCGAACCTGAGCGCACCTGACGAGGTTATAGAAGCGATTCAGAGATTTGTGTGAGCAGAAACCAGATACCGCAAAAGACGCACTCGTGGAGGACCTGAACGACCTCTACGAGAATGCTCCCTGCGGTTACCTTTCACTTGGCCCGGACAGCGCCGTCGTCAAGGCCAATCAGACGCTTTGCGGGTGGCTTGGCGTGACGGTTTACGATCTGCTCGGCAAGCGCTTCCACGACCTGCTTACCGTTCCCGGCAAGATTTTCTATGAGACCCATTTTGCGCCCCTGTTGAGGATGCAAGGGCATTTCAACGAAGTGGCTCTCGATCTCGTCACCGCCCAAGGCGGAAAGATGGCCGTGCTGGCGAATGCGCATGAACGCAGGTCGGCCGACGGCCGTTTGCAGTTTACCCGCATCACGCTCTTCCAGGCCGAGGAGCGACGCCGCTACGAACGCGATCTGGTCGAGGCTCGCAACAAGGCTAAGCGTATCCAGCAAGAACTGCAGACGCTTAACACGACCCTTGAGCACCGTATCGCCGAGGGCGTGGCCGAGCGCACGCGTCTTCTGCGCGGTCTACGCGACGAACAGGAAGTCGCCCGCCTACGGGAGCAGTTCGTGGCGATCCTCGGCCACGACCTGCGCAACCCGCTATCCTCGATCGTCGGCGGACTTAACGTCCTTGCCAAGGAACTGCACACCGAAAAGGCCGGCAAGGTAATGTCGCTGATGCGCGGCAGCACAGACCGCATGTTCAGCCTGATCAACGACATGCTCGACTTCGCCCGGCTCAAAAGTGGCGCAGGCATCAGCGTGGAACTGACTGTCGTTGACCTGAAGCCGGTGCTGCAACAGGTAATCGACGAACTAAGGACTTCCCGTCCGGACAGGTCGATCGAGGGCAGGATCTCGTTGCCCGATGCGATCCGCTGTGACCCGGCCCGGATCGCCCAACTGCTTTCCAACCTGCTGGCGAATGCCCTGACCCACGGTGCGAGTGACGGCCCCGTTCTTGTGGAGGCGGAGGCAGCAGGGGACCAGATGACGATCTCGGTGAGCAACGCCGGCGAGCCGATCCCCGAGGATGTCCAGGGCCGCCTGTTCCAGCCGTTCTTTCGAGCCGGAGCCACTTCAGGCAATCAGGGTCTTGGCCTCGGGCTTTACATCGCCGGCGAGATTGCTCGCAGCCACGGCGGCGAACTCGGTGTTACATCGGACCCGTCCGAAACTACCTTCTTCTTCCGGATGTCGCTCGCTGACTAACCGAGTCCTCGGTCTCGCCGTCATGGAACACCCGGAACTTCCAGCAGGATTTCCAAACCCCGAGCCTGCCATATGCGCTTAAGCCGACCGGAGAGCTGTTTCTCCACCAGCGCCTTGACCATCACCGTCCCGAAACCAGGCCTCGGGTTGTCAGCAACCGGGGGTCGGAACAAGAGCAGTCCGAAATCGTACGCGGCCTTTATCAACCAAAGACAGCAAATTCGTTGTGGGATAGTGCTTTCCATGCGATTCTACGATGAGTTCCGAAGGAGGTAATTATGTCTGAAATGATGCTGGCGATGCTTTCCAATATTCGGACGCTTGAAGACATGGTCGCCGCGTTCCGGGACGAGGAGCGTTGCCGTCGCTTGCTGGAAAGCATGGTATGGCCGAATGGCAGGGTCTGCCCCGCTTGTGGTTACAAGCGCTCGACCGCGATAGCTGGCCGCGACATGGGCAAGCGCCGCGCGCGGCCGGGGCTTTACCAATGCTCCAGCGGTGGTTGCCGCTTCCAGTTCACTGTGACAACACATACGCCCCTGCACGCCACGAAGCTTCCGTTGCGCATCTGGCTCAAGGCGCTGTGGCTGCTGTTGCAGTCGGATAAAGGCTTATCCTCGGTCCGTCTTGCCGAGACCCTTGGCGTTAGCCAACCGACGGCCTGGCGGATCGGTCATGCGTTGCGCCTCATGGTGGCGCGCGAGCACATGCTCGACGGTACGGTGGAAGTCGACCATTTCTATCTTGGAGGCAGACCGAGAAAGCATCCCGATGATCCACCGCCCGGAAGAGGCCGCAAGGGACAGGTAAAGACGGAGAAGACGCCGGTCATGGCGATCGTGCAGCGACCGACAGACATCACCCCGGGTTCAAGTGCCGGAGATGCCCGTGCGGCTGTCGTCACCGGCCTTTCGTTGCGTGCTGCCGTTCGAGCAGTTGCAACACAGGTCGAACTTCGAGCGCATTTGATGAGTGACGAAGCAAAGGCATTCGTTGCCATAGGCGAAAGCTTTGCCGCACACGAGACGGTCAACCACTCAAGCCGCGAATATGTCCGGGATACCGTCCACGTCAATTCAGCCGAGGGGTTCAATGCGCGGGTCCGGCGAACCATTGCAGGCGTCTTTCACCACATCAGCCCGGAACTTGCCGACCTGTATTTTCATGAAATCGGCTTCAGATGGTCCCAACGAGTTGTTACCGGCCAAGCAGTGCGGAAAAGCCGAAGCGGCAAGGAAAGCAAGAAGATCCTTTGGTCGCGAGTACCTCCTGCACTGCAGTTATTGCAAGTGTTCCGTGCTGCCACCGGCCGCCAAATGCGCAGAAGCCCTGACGGGGGCATTACCATCAAATCGGCCGTAGCTGTCTTTGGTTGATAAGGGCCTCGTACGCGGCCTTTATCAACCAAAGACAGCAAATTCGTTGTGGGATAGTGCTTTCCATGCGATTCTACGATGAGTTCCGAAGGAGGTAATTATGTCTGAAATGATGCTGGCGATGCTTTCCAATATTCGGACGCTTGAAGACATGGTCGCCGCGTTCCGGGACGAGGAGCGTTGCCGTCGCTTGCTGGAAAGCATGGTATGGCCGAATGGCAGGGTCTGCCCCGCTTGTGGTTACAAGCGCTCGACCGCGATAGCTGGCCGCGACATGGGCAAGCGCCGCGCGCGGCCGGGGCTTTACCAATGCTCCAGCGGTGGTTGCCGCTTCCAGTTCACTGTGACAACACATACGCCCCTGCACGCCACGAAGCTTCCGTTGCGCACCTGGCTCAAGGCGCTGTGGCTGCTGTTGCAGTCGGATAAAGGCTTATCCTCGGTCCGTCTTGCCGAGACCCTTGGCGTTAGCCAACCGACGGCCTGGCGGATCGGTCATGCGTTGCGCCTCATGGTGGCGCGCGAGCACATGCTCGACGGTACGGTGGAAGTCGACCATTTCTATCTTGGAGGCAGACCGAGAAAGCATCCCGATGATCCACCGCCCGGAAGAGGCCGCAAGGGACAGGTAAAGACGGAGAAGACGCCGGTCATGGCGATCGTGCAGCGACCGACAGACATCACCCCGGGTTCAAGTGCCGGAGATGCCCGTGCGGCTGTCGTCACCGGCCTTTCGTTGCGTGCTGCCGTTCGAGCAGTTGCAACACAGGTCGAACTTCGAGCGCATTTGATGAGTGACGAAGCAAAGGCATTCGTTGCCATAGGCGAAAGCTTTGCCGCACACGAGACGGTCAACCACTCAAGCCGCGAATATGTCCGGGATACCGTCCACGTCAATTCAGCCGAGGGGTTCAATGCGCGGGTCCGGCGAACCATTGCAGGCGTCTTTCACCACATCAGCCCGGAACTTGCCGACCTGTATTTTCATGAAATCGGCTTCAGATGGTCCCAACGAGTTGTTACCGGCCAAGCAGTGCGGAAAAGCCGAAGCGGCAAGGAAAGCAAGAAGATCCTTTGGTCGCGAGTACCTCCTGCACTGCAGTTATTGCAAGTGTTCCGTGCTGCCACCGGCCGCCAAATGCGCAGAAGCCCTGACGGGGGCATTACCATCAAATCGGCCGTAGCTGTCTTTGGTTGATAAGGGCCTCGTACGCTAAGGGCGAACGGAATGAGAACTTATGCGACCCGCTGCAGCCCAGTTGGCAGACGGAGCGATCTAAATCCGTTCGGCATCTGATGTTCCGCATCCCAGGTGTAGATGCCGGTAAGGTTGATGTGTTCCCAACTGAGCGGTGAGATGTGCTTCAACAGAGCGTCAGGAATGTCTCATCCTACTCGTTTCAGCTGTGTGACCGCGCGATCAAGATAGACCGTATTCCAATGCACGATCGCACTGACGACGAGATTGAGCCCCGAGGCGCGGAATGCTTGACTTTCGAACGACCGGTCACGGATTTCGCCTCGCTCGTGGAAGAAGACAGCGCGTTTCAGCTTATGCGCGGCCTCGCCCTTGTTGAGACCGGCTTGGCATCTCCGCCGTAGTGCCGGGCTTGAGTACCATTCGATCATGAAGAGCGAACGCTCAATCCGACCGAGTTCGCGGAGCGCCCTCGCGAGATGGCTCTGCTTCGGAGATGCGGCCAGTTTCTTGAGGATCGTAGACGGCACCACGGACCGCGTGGTGATCGACGCCGCGAGATGGAGCAGATCGTCCCAATGGTCGAGAATCAGGGCGGTGTTGATCGGCGCCCCGATATGGTTCGACAGGGTCGGATATGCATCGCTCTTCTCGAACGTGTGGAACTTCCGGTCTTTGAGATTGCGCAGTCGCGGTGAGAACCGCTTTCCGATCAAGGCGAACAGCCCGAAGATATGATCGCTGGCACCGCCCGTATCGGTATAGTGTTCCTGAATGTCGAGCACCGTGTCCTGATCGAAGAGCCCATCGAGCACATAGGCCGCCTCGCTCTCGGTCGGACTGATGGGCAAAATGCTAAAGTAGCCATATTGATCTGACAGATGGCTATAGAATTTCGATCCAGGCTCGCTGCCGTAATGCAAGTTGATTTCGCCGCGCTTTGCAGCTCGGTCGCTCGCACGGAAGAATTGGCCATCGGACGATGACGTTGTGCCATTGCCCCAAAGGCGGGAATGCGGATGCTGGGTGTGGGCATCGGTGATGCACGCTTGCGCCGCGCGGTAGGTCTCCGATCGCGCATGGAATGTACGCATCCACCCAATCTGGTGAGCGCTGATCCCCTTGGATGCGCCCGCCATTCGCTTTGGGCCGAGGTTCGTCGCATCGGCCAATACACCAGCGAGCATGGCAGAGACATTTTTCGGGATGTCGCCGGTGCGAACATGCGTGAAGTGATCCGCAAAGCCGGTCCATTCATGCACTTCCCTTAACAAGTCGGGAACCTCGACCAACGGATACATGTCGCTGATCTCGGCGTTCAGTTCCTCTGCTGCCACGGGGACTTCGCCGACGGTTGGTGTGACGATCAACGTTCCAGCCTCAAGACGAACTCCTTCGAGCTTTCCGGATCGTGCTCTGTGCGCGAGACGCTGCAGGTTGAACTCGAGCATCTGACAGGCTTCGGCAAGCCACTGTGCGCCGTCACCTTGGACACCCAAACCGAGACGATCTTCTTCCTTCATCGTGATGAATGCCGACCGCGGCATCAGATGCTCGTCAATCGGCCGGAAAGATCGGCTGCCGACCCAAATGTCCGCAGATCTAAGCCGGTCTCGCAAAGCCGCTAGCGTGGCGATCTCGTAGAGACGGCGATCGGGTTTCCCTTGTTCGAAGATAAGCCGTCGATCAGTTTGGCTGAGGTGGGTGAGCGGCACGCGATCCGGGAGTGTCCGCCGCTTCTCGGCATAAAGCTGTTTCAGCAGCGCAATTGCCGCCAGAAGCGGGTCGTGGCGATGCGCCGAGCGAAACGTGAAGACCTGAAGGAATGCACCAATGTATTTGTGGACGGTCGCGTATTGTTCGGCTGCCACGGTCAACGGCGGTGCCTCGTTGTCGTCGACCATCGACTCAAGCTCAGGCTTCATCCGAAGCAGCCGGTCCCAGCCGACTCTTCGGTCGAGAACATCCAATGCGTTCCGACCATAGTCGTTGGCGGATTGCAGGGCGATGATCGTATCTAGAAACATGCGCAGCGCTTTGGCGGTATTCGCTCTGCAGTCCATCTGTCGCTGCTTCTTTCGATTGTTGGCTTGCGAGAACAACTTGCCCATCAGCTTGATGAACATCGTCACCGCATCGTCCGTGAGCTTCTGGGAAAGCTTGATGACTTGAGCCACGATCAGAGCGTGGCGACGGTTGGCGTTGAAGTCGTTGGCAAGCCAGGCCGGCGTTGCGTTGCCCTCCCGGATCATCTGGTCCCACCGTCCGGATGATACGCGCGCCTGCAGTTCCGGATCTATCTCCAGCCGCCGCAGAAAAGCTATCCGCTCGGTCAGCCCGACGAGGTTCGACGCAGCCGGCGCTTCTGGCGCCGAACGCAGCCAATGAAAGCGCGTCTGGCCGATCGACGGGTCAACCTCTAACAGCCTATCCAGTGATTGAAGCCTATCGAGGGGGATGTCTTCAATCAGGGTTCTTTCTGCCCGGCGCCGGGCTATGGCACGGCCGGCAAGGCCGATGCGTTCGATCGTGTCGATCGCCGGCAGAAGAGCTCCGCGTTCGCGAAACGCGGCGACAGCCGAACTGGCTATCGTAGCACCGTCGTCGGACATGGTCGCCGCTTGAATTGCCGCCAATAGCGCGGCGCGGCGATCTTGCAGCGTCGCGCTTCTCGTATCCAGATACACCATTAGCCGCGCCATATGATCGCGACGGGTTTCATCACGGCGTGCATAGAGGGCAAATTCGTCTGGAGCGGCGCCGATCTGATCAGCAACATATCTCAGCATGGCACGAGGCGGAGTTTCTTCCGCTCCAAGCACTCGACCCGGGTATCGCATTAGACATAGCTGGATGGCAAAGCCGAGCCGATTGTGATTGCGTCTCCGCAGTTCGATCTCCAGGCGATCCGCCAACGACAACGAATAGTGTCGGATTAAGCTGTCCTCATCGACTGGGATATCGACAAGCTTCCGGCGATCTTGATCTTTAAGAAGCTTGCGCTTTGCCATCGCCCGACTCCATTCATGACCAATCTGTGTCGAGCGTTGTCGAGTCGGGCCGGACAGAGAAATCAAAACTGGCGCATGTCGATGGCAATCCACAGAGATCGGATGCTGCAGGTCCGAGCTACAACATCGTTCCTGTTCCGTTCGGCCTTAGCGTACGAGGCCCTTATCAACCAAAGACAGCTACGGCCGATTTGATGGTAATGCCCCCGTCAGGGCTTCTGCGCATTTGGCGGCCGGTGGCAGCACGGAACACTTGCAATAACTGCAGTGCAGGAGGTACTCGCGACCAAAGGATCTTCTTGCTTTCCTTGCCGCTTCGGCTTTTCCGCACTGCTTGGCCGGTAACAACTCGTTGGGACCATCTGAAGCCGATTTCATGAAAATACAGGTCGGCAAGTTCCGGGCTGATGTGGTGAAAGACGCCTGCAATGGTTCGCCGGACCCGCGCATTGAACCCCTCGGCTGAATTGACGTGGACGGTATCCCGGACATATTCGCGGCTTGAGTGGTTGACCGTCTCGTGTGCGGCAAAGCTTTCGCCTATGGCAACGAATGCCTTTGCTTCGTCACTCATCAAATGCGCTCGAAGTTCGACCTGTGTTGCAACTGCTCGAACGGCAGCACGCAACGAAAGGCCGGTGACGACAGCCGCACGGGCATCTCCGGCACTTGAACCCGGGGTGATGTCTGTCGGTCGCTGCACGATCGCCATGACCGGCGTCTTCTCCGTCTTTACCTGTCCCTTGCGGCCTCTTCCGGGCGGTGGATCATCGGGATGCTTTCTCGGTCTGCCTCCAAGATAGAAATGGTCGACTTCCACCGTACCGTCGAGCATGTGCTCGCGCGCCACCATGAGGCGCAACGCATGACCGATCCGCCAGGCCGTCGGTTGGCTAACGCCAAGGGTCTCGGCAAGACGGACCGAGGATAAGCCTTTATCCGACTGCAACAGCAGCCACAGCGCCTTGAGCCAGGTGCGCAACGGAAGCTTCGTGGCGTGCAGGGGCGTATGTGTTGTCACAGTGAACTGGAAGCGGCAACCACCGCTGGAGCATTGGTAAAGCCCCGGCCGCGCGCGGCGCTTGCCCATGTCGCGGCCAGCTATCGCGGTCGAGCGCTTGTAACCACAAGCGGGGCAGACCCTGCCATTCGGCCATACCATGCTTTCCAGCAAGCGACGGCAACGCTCCTCGTCCCGGAACGCGGCGACCATGTCTTCAAGCGTCCGAATATTGGAAAGCATCGCCAGCATCATTTCAGACATAATTACCTCCTTCGGAACTCATCGTAGAATCGCATGGAAAGCACTATCCCACAACGAATTTGCTGTCTTTGGTTGATAAAGGCCGCGTACGATTTCGGACTGCTCTTGTTCTGACCCCGGACACGACATGCAGGGCCGCTCCATCGCACCGTGCGGGCCGACTCCGGTTGCGCAGCGCAAGCAGGATCTCGAAGCTGCCAAGAAGCTTCTGAAGGAGGCCGGCAAGGAAGGCATGAGCATCGACTTGGTAACGGTCAATGGCACGGCCGGCATGGTCGAATGCGCGCAGGTCTTTGCAGAGCAGGCGAAGGCTGCGGGCGTGAAGATCAACGTCAAGCTCACCGAGGAGGCCGCCTATCTCGCCAATTACGGCAAGTGGACCTTCGGCGTGGACTTCCTGAGCGACGCCTATCTGCCCGTCGTGGCCCGCAGTCTGTTGCCGGGCGGCACCTTCAACACGAGCCATTGGGATGACAAGGAATTCAACGAACTTTATCAGAAAGCCGTCAGCATTCCCAAGGCAGAAGACCGCTGCACCGCCATTCACCAGATGCAGCAGATCGAATATGAGCGCGGCGGCAATCTTCTCTGGGGCTTCGCCAATACGCTGAATGCCTACAAGGCCGGGCTGACTGGGATCGTTCCCTATGTAGTCGATTCACCCTTCTACCATCTGAGGAAGGTCGCCCTGTCATGACGAGCGGCACCTCCCCTCTGTCAGACGTGGGCGGCGAACCTGGCTGCTCCGGCGTGCCGGTGCAGCCGCGTTCATGCTTTTCGTGGTTTCCCTTCTGATCTTCGGGGCCACTCAGGCGCTTCCGGGCGATGTGGTGCAGATGATCCTCGGCAAGGAAGCGTCGCCCGAACAGATTGTGGCGCTGCGCCAGCAACTCAGCCTGGACCAGCCTCTCGCAACGCAATATCTGCGATGGCTGGTCGAACTTCTCCACGGCAACTTGGGCACATCGATCGTTTCCAAGATGCCGGTAGCCGATTTGCTCCTGCCACGCATCGAGAACTCGTTCTTCATCGTGGCGGTATCGATGTTGATCGCCGTTCCGACATCGCTCTTTCTCGGCCTGCTGACCGCGACCATGAAGGACAGCGTCGTCGACAAGCTCGTCATGGGCTTTTCCGTCCTGGTCAACGCCCTGCCGGAGTTCGTGCTGGGGCTGGTGCTCGTCCTTCTGCTGAGTACCAGTGTGCTGCATATCTTCCCCGCCGTGTCGCTCCTGTCGCCGGAGGTGCCGATATGGGCGCAGCCCTCGCGGCTCGCCATGCCGGTCATCACACTGGTTCTGTTACAGACGACCTATCTGTATCGTCTGGTCAGAAGCACGGTCATCGACGTTCTCCATACCGAATATGTACAGTTTGCCATCCTGAAGGGTCTTAGCCCCACCCGCATTCTTCTCGTCCACGTCCTCCCCAATGCAATCGTGCCCGCCATCCAGGCAGCGGGGACCATATTTGCGTTCTCCGTGGGCGGGGTCGTCGTTATCGAATACGTCTTCGGATTTCCGGGGCTGGGAACGGCTCTGGCGGAGGCCGTCGGCGTTCGCGACGTGCCGGTCGTGCAGACAGCGGTGCTCACCATTTCGGTGACCTTCTTCATCACCAATATCGTCACAGACATGGCTTCGTTTCTGCTGACCCCGCCGGGCAAGGGGGTCGCACATGAAAAACGAAAAGAACGCTCGCAAGAGCCGGTCGAGCCTGATGCGCGGCCTCACAAATACCCGTACACGCTTCGGACTTGCCCTGATCGCCTTGGTGGTCGGCCTTGCCTTTCTCGGTCCCCTTGCGGCACGCTATGGCCCATCCGAGTTGATCGGCACACCTTATGAGGTGCCCGACGCAGATAGTCTGCTTGGAACCGACAGCCTGGGGCGAGACGTTTTGAGCCGGTTCCTGTTCGGCGGGCGGAACCTGATCTGGATGGCACTTTCGGCAACCCTTGCCGGGCTAACACTCGGGGCGGCCATCGGCCTCGCCACCGCCTATTTCAAGGGACGGTTCGATGGGATCGTGATGCGTATCGTCGATCTTCAACTGGCATTTCCGAGTGTTGTCTTTGCCCTCCTTTTCGTAACGGCGCTTGGGCCGAACCCGGTTCTGCTCGTCGTGCTGGTGGCACTCTCGCAGGCCCCGAGCGTTGCCCGCATCATTCGCGGTGCATCGCTTGCCGTTGTCGAGCGTGATTATGTGCAGTGGTCGCGGGCCGTCGGCCTGCCGACCCACAAGATTCTCATGTCGGAAATCCTGCCCAACGTCACATCGCCCCTGCTTGTCGAACTGGGGCTGCGGCTGATGTGGTCGATTTCGCTTCTGTGGAGTGAACCCCTCGGGCTGGACCATCGAAACAATGCAAACTAAGCCGCCTGCTGGGCGAGTTGGGTTTCAAATTCTGCTGGCGACAAATAGCCAAGGGCTGAATGCAGCCGTTTGGCATTGTAAATCTGCTCGATGAACTTAGGCAACTGTTCGGCTACGTCAGCGAAAGTCTCGTAGCCTGCTGGGTAGATATCCTCCACTTTCAGGGTCTTCATGAAGCTCTCTGCCTGCGCATTGTGATAAGGGTTGCCGACGGCGCTCATAGACCCCTGTAAGCCTGCCGCATCGAGCGCTCTTCGGTAGGTCTCACTTGCGTACTGGCATCCGCGGTCCGTGTGGTGAATGCAGCCGCGTGGGGGCTTTCTGTTCTCGATCGCCGAACGCAATGCTGCCAAAGCGAGCGGCGTATCCAGGCGTTTCGACAGGCCATAGCCGACGACTTTCCGGCTGCAGGCGTCGAGAATGACAGCAAGATAGCAGAAGCCAGCGGCGATGCGGATGTACGTGAAGTCCGCCACCCAGACCATGTCAGGCCGCGACGGGATCACATTGCGATAAAGGTTCGGGTAAATCGGCGAATCGTGGTTGCTATCCGTCGTGCGAACATACCGCTTGCGAGGCTTGATACCGAGGCCATTGGCCCGCATGACGCGGGCGACACGCTTGTGATTAACGAGGTGGCCTCTTCGCCGAAGCTCGTGCGTCACGCGCCGGTATCCGTAGCAGGGCAGCTCGTCCTGGATGTCTTCTATGATTGCAACCAGCTCGCTGTCGCCGAGATTTAAAGCTTTTGCCGTTGATTGGTAATAATAGGTGCTCCTCGGGAGATCGATCATTTTGCACCCCCGTCTGACAGAGCAGGCCGGGGGCCGCTGATGATGGAGGAGCTCGCGCTGTCGGCGGCGATCGGCTGGCGCGGTGTTTTTTCACCAGGTCCAGCTCCATTGTAAGCTGGCCGACCTTGCGTTCGAGCGCCGCGATATGTGCTTCGTACTCCGCAATGACGCTGGCCTCAGCTTCTTCATCGTTCAGCTCGCCACGATCGAACTGCGTTAGCCATAGCTGTATGAGATTGGCCGAAACGCCGTAGGTGCGCTGCGCGTCGCGCCGCCCGATGACACCGTTTCGGATATCCTGGCAAAGCTGTAGTTTAAACGGTGTCGAATGCCGTCGATATGGACCTCGGGACTTCATGAGCCTTCTCCGATTGAGGCCCGCAGAGTGTATCAGTTTTTCCCTGCCCCGTTGTCCAGCCCGAGGGGTTCACTCCACTGGCGGGTCTCAGCTTCCTTGGCTACGGCATCCAGCCCCCAATGCGGACTGGGGGCTGATGGTCAATGAGAGCCGCAACGCCCTGACGATCCAGCCGTGGGCTGTTCTTGCCCCAATCCTGGCGATCGCAACGCTGTCGATCGGCGGGACATTGTTCGCCGAAGGCATGTCGCGGGCGGTAGGCCTGACGGAAGGAGTCCGGAAATGAGCGGCGTTGCGGTATCTGGGCTTGAAGTTCGCCTGAGAGACGAGACAAGGATTGCCCACGAGATCGGGTTTACCATTCAGCCGGGCAAGGTTCTCGAGCCTGGTGGGAGAAAGCGGCTCGGGCAAGAGCACGATAGCCAAGGCATTGCTGGGTTATGCGGCACCCGGCGCATACATCAGCGCCGGCAGTGTCGTGATTTGCGGTGAGGATATTCTCGCTCTGAGCGAGGCTGCGCGGCGCAGCCGCCGGCGCCGGCTTGTCAGCTACGTACCGCAGGATGCGGGTATCTCCCTCAATCCCTGCCTGACCATCGGTTTGCAACTAACCGAACGGCTCGTGACCGGCGAACATGCGCAAAGCAAGGCAGAAGCAGCGGGACGCGTTGCCAGCATTCTCGACGCCGTGCGGCTGCCCAGCGACCGGGGATTTCTTGCCAGATATCCGAGTGAATTGTCGGGCGGGCAATTGCAACGCGTTGGACTGGCCATTGCCGTCGTGGGCCGGCCGAAGCTTCTGGTCCTTGATGAACCAACGACCGCTCTCGACACCGGAACGCGAAGCGAAGTGCTGAAGCTGGTCTCCGGCCTGTCGGAGGAGCTGCAATTATGCAGCGTCTACGTCTCGCACGACCTCGGCGTGGTCGCTTCCCTCGCGCAGGATGTGATGGTTCTTTACGCTGGGAGAATGATGGAATACGCGCGGTCCACCCAGATCTTCCAGGGACCCCGCCACCCCTACACAAGAGCGCTTCTCAAGGCCGTGCCCTCGACGCTTGAACGCAAGCATCTGCAGGGCATACCCGGAACGACGCCGGACCTGAGAAGCAGAAGCGGCGGCTGCACATTCGCAACGCGGTGCTCCCTGAGCGATCAACACTGCCGTGAGCGGGAACCACTGCTTACGCAAGATGCGCAGTCGCAGGTCCGCTGCCACAAGCCCGACGTGATGCCGCCGGCCGCAGGCGTTGTCCCGCTTCCCGTCAGGCGGGTCCGGTCGGAGAAGGTCTTCTCCATCGAAAATCTTCGGGTTCGCTATGGTGAACGCGAAGTCCTACGCAATGTCTCGCTGGACGTCGCCGCCGGCGAGTGTCTCGCGCTCGTCGGCGAGTCGGGAAGCGGCAAGTCGACACTGGCGCGCTGCGTCATCGGTCTCCATTCCGACTACGACGGTGCCTTGAGGTTTCGAGGGGCAACGCTTACGCTCGCTGCCGGAGACCGGGATCGCGACACGCACCGCAAGATCCAGTACATCTTCCAGGATCCTTATGCGTCGCTCAACCCCGGCGTACAGTGGGAGAGAGCATCGCTGTCGCCGTCCGGCACTTTTTCCAGGTGAGGGAAAGTCGGTTCCCGATTCGGTGGCCTCGGCCCTGCTGCGCGCGGGCCTCGCTCCGGAGATGATGGCGCGGTATCCGGCCGAACTCTCCGGAGGTGAGCGCCAGCGTGTCGCCATTGCACGCGCCTTGGTCTGCAAGCCGGAACTGCTCGTCTGCGATGAGCCGACGTCGGCATTGGATGTCTCGGTCCAGGCCTCCGTGATCGAACTGCTCAGAAGTCTCATGGCCGAAGGATTGGCGATGTTGTTCGTCACCCACGATCTAGCCGTCGTCCGCAGCATCGCCGACCGCGTAGCGGTGCTGCATGGGGGTAGCGTGGAGGAATGTGCGGCCACCGACACCCTTTTCTCATCTCCAGGCGCGGCCTACAGCAGAGAGCTTTTGAAGAACGCCTTGAATATCGAAACGACTGCGGGGGTCCGTTGAACACCTCTGGGCAATAGCTTCCCCTCGTATCGACGCGTTCAGCCCACATCCTGGGACGACGAATCCGACCACCAAGCGAGTCAGGCAACGATCGGCTTTCCCGAGCCTGAGGCACCAGGAACTCGCCGGTAGGATAGAGTTACTTCTGCCGGATCGTGGCCCGAGTGGAGCCGACGCATAATCGGGCGCCGACCATTATGTTGAAGATCACGAAATCCTGATTTCGATGAGAGCCTGCCGCTTCTCAACCATGACCTGTTCGATGGCCGCCTGAAGCGTTGGCAGCAGATCGTCGGCTTCCACGACCTTGGCCGTCCAGGCGCGGCTTGCCGCGGCGACCTGCGTGAAATCCGGCGAAGGCGCGAGAGAGACGAGCGGCATGGCGTTTGATTTCGCCGCATATCCGTCCGGATAGACGCCGAGCACGGACTGGCGAACTGCGCCCCATTCGGAATTGTTGAGAACCAATATGAGAAGCGGAATACCGGCTGCTTCCGCGATCTGATGGCAGGCGACGGGGTTGGAAAACATGTATGATCCATCGCCCATCGTGGCGACGATGAGCCTGTCTGGCCGGGCGAGCTTCATCCCGAGGGCAGCCGGAAAACACCAGCCGAGGCCACCGGAGTGCGGCTCCTGATACCAGGTGTCGGGTGATTGCAGAGTGAGTTCCTCAAGCGGCACGCCGAGTTCAGACAGAACTGCTGCATCCCTGCCCTCAAGCGCCTTGGAAAGGCAGGTACTCACGAAAGCCTTGGACATGACCGGACCACGAGCCGCCGCAGCGCGTTCGAGAATGGTGGAGCGGCGCTTGGCTGCGGCCGTTGCGACCTCGGCGCGGCGGGTGTTTCGCACCGTTTCCGCCCGTGGCAGGAAGCTTGAAGCCGCATCGGCGAGCTCTACGATGACCTCGGCGGTATTTCCGACAAGTGCAAGATCGCAGGGGAAATTGCGGATGGGAAAGCGCGCATAAAGCGGGTCTTCGCCGATATGAACAACCTTGCAGCCGGGCTTAAGCGCATGAATGTCGGGCGACCAAGGTGCAAGGCTGTCGACCACCAGTACGAGATCCGCCTCGGCAAGCCATTCGGCCGGATCGCCGCCCACCGCCATCGGATGGTCGGTCGGCGCGGCAAGTTGGATTGCCCAGTATTGGCAAATCGCAATGCCCCAATCGTCGGCGAGGCGCGACAGGATCTCGAAGCCTTCCGCCGACCCTGCGCCACGCTGCGCGATGATCAGCGGGTTCTTGGCTTCGCTCAAAAATCCGCGGCGGCCTTGATATCGGCGCGGCGCGGCCTGCGCCGGCGGCCGCAATCGTTGCCGGAGCCTCCAGCTCGTGCGAGGGGCACGGCTCGCACAGAACCTCGCGCGGCAGGCTCAGATAGACCGGCCCGCGAGGCGTCGAGTTGGCAATCGCAAAGGCGCGATCGACAATATCCACGGCCTGTTCGGGGAATTTCAGCTCGTAGTCCCATTTGACGGATTCGCGGATCATGGCGGCCTGATCACGCATTTCCTGCCCCCAGCCGATCGGTACGGTGCGGGCGCCGAGCCTGCCCTTTTCGACGACGGGCGTGCGACCGGAAAAAACGAGTATGGGAACATGCTCGGTTGCCGCATTGATCGCACCGATAACGCAATTGGCGAGACCCACATTAGTATGAGCCATGACGGCCTGTGCGCGTCCCGTCGCCAAATAATAGCCGTGCGCCATGCCCATGGCGGCACTTTCGTGCGGAATGACGATGGCCTTTGGTAGCGGAATCTGCTTGGCGGAAGCTTCTGCCAGACCCTCGATGATTGGTGGGAAATCGGTCCCGGAATTGGCGAAAATGTAATCGACGCCCACCGCCTTCAGGCGCGCAAGCAGAGCGCCGCCGGCGGTGATCGTTGGAGCTTTTTCGTCCGTCATGAATGTTACTCGCTTTCAGTATGTTTAGAGGTGGCTGGGAAGCCAAGTCGCAAGGATCGGGAAGGCAATGAGGAGCGCCAGCCGGACGAGGTCGGTGACGATGAAGGGAGCAACGCCTTTGAAGATTTTCGAGAAGGTCAGCTCCGGCACGACGCTCTTGATGACGAAGACGTTCATTCCGACCGGCGGATGGATGAGCCCGAGTTCCACCGTCATGACGATGATGACCGCAAACCAGATGGGATCGAAGCCCAACGAGATGATGACCGGATAGACGATCGGCACCGTCAAGATGATCATCGCCATGGCGTCCATGAGGCAGCCCAGCACGAGATACATCAGGAGGATCAGGAGCAGTACGCCGTACGGGCCGATGCCGAGACCGCCCAGGAAGGATGTCACCTTCTGCGGCGTTCCAGTGATGGTCAGGAAGTAGCCGAAGATCAATGCGCCGATCAGTACCGTGAAGACGGCGGAGGCGGTGCGCGTCGCCTGCAGCAGCGAGATGAGGATCTTCTGCCTGTCCAGCTTGCGTCGCAGAACGCCGATGATGAAGGCACCGCCCGCGCCAACGCCGCCCGCTTCGGTCGGCGTGAAGAGGCCGCCATAGAGACCCCCGATCACGAAGAAGAAAAGGACAAGCGGCGCCCAGACATCCTTCACTGCACCCAGACGCTCACCCCAGCTGCTCTTCGGTGCGGCCTTGAGCATGTCGGGGCGCACCATGCCGATGATGATGATGGTCACCATGTACATGAGGACCGCAAGGATGCCTGGGACGATACCGGCCATGAACAGGCGGCTGATGTCCTGTTCGGTCATGATGCCGTAGACGACAAGGACGGTAGATGGCGGGAACATGGCCCCCAGCGTGCCGCCGGCGGCAATCGTTCCGGCCGCGAACGACTGCGGATAATTGAAGCGCCGCATTTCGGGATAGGCGACAGTGGAGAAAGTTGCGGCGGTGGCGACCGAAGAACCGGAGATCGCCGCAAAACCGGCGCAGGCAACGATGGTTGCCAGACCAAGGCCGCCCTTCAGGTGCCCGATGAACGTGTTGGCGGCGCGAAACAGCTCACGGCTCATGCCGGAATTGGAAACGAAGGCGCCCATCAGCAGGAACATCGGGATGACGCCAAACGTGTAGTCGGTGACAGTGCGCATGGAGGTTTGGCCGATCAGCTTCAGCGCCGGACCGAAACCGGCCAGGAGACCGAAACCGGTGACGCCGACGAGACCCATGGCCATACCCACCGGCACGCGCAGCAGCATCAGGACAAACAGCAGGACGAATCCCGATACGGCAACTAAATTCTGTGTCATGGGATTATTCCACCGGATCTGTGGTGTGTTCTCTGTTCACACTCTGGGGATTGAAGACGAGGCGGAAGGTGCGCACGGCGATCAAGATCACAGCGGCAACATCGCCGAGCCATGCCACGAGAAAAAAGGCCAGGTGGGAAGCTGCAGGTCGTAGGTCAGGACGTTCTGCGCCCTGGTCTGGACGACCTTGTCGAACAGCATGATGGTCTGGACCGTCACGACGAGCAGCAGCACCAGTGTCGCGAAGACGTCGATGTAGCGTTTATATTTCTGGCTGGCGCCTTCCCAGACGAGGTCGGTAATATGGGCACCGCGATAGCTGGTCGCGGCAATTCCCCAGAAGATTAGGATGCCAAGGAAGAGACGGCCGAAATCATACCCGTCAGGGATAGCGTAGGAGAAAAAGTAGCGCAGCATCACCGAGATGAATATGTCGGCGGCGACGAGGCCGACGAAACCGGCCGCTATCCACTCGATCCCCTCGATGAAGCGATCCATGGCGTTTTTCGGCGGCTGCGGCCACGCTGGGGGCCGCTCCGTCTGCTGTTTCGGGCGTCATGAGCCCCTCCTCTCTTGTCGTGAAGGAAGCCGGCCGATGCTTCGATCAGTATCGGCCGGATCGACGGTCAGAACGCGGCCTTGTTGTCCGCCAGGCTCTTCTTCAGGTCGCCCAGGACCTGCGCCGGGTCATAACCCTTGGCCGAGACCTGTTTTTCCCAGCTTGCCTGCAGAGGAGAGACAGCCTTGCGCCATTCGGCGACCTGTTCAGGCGTCAGTTCCACCACCTCGTGGCCTGGCGCGGCCTTCATTTTGTCGCGGCCGGCATGTTCGAAATTCGTCCAGGCAGATGAAAGCTTCACGGCCCATTCGGTGCTGCAATGGTCATCCAGCACCTTCTTCTGCGCAGCAGAGGCGTTGTCATAGACGTCCTTGTTCATCGTCCAGGTATAGGCCGTCGTGTAGAGCGGGACATCGAGCGTGTATTTTGTCACCTTGTCGATGCCGAACAGGAAGATCGAGTTCCACGGGAAGGTGATCGCGTCAGCGATGCCGCGTTCCAGTGCGTCACGCGATTCCGGCGCCGAGGCCTGGACATTGGTGCCGCCAAGCGTCGTCACAAGTTCGCCCATCGTCTGCTGCGCGGGGCGGACCTTCAGGCCCTTCACGTCGGACGGAAGAGTGATTTTCTTGCGGGAATGCAGCGCGCCCGGATCATGGACGAAGGCGAGGCAGAAATGCGTGTCGGCCATCTCCTTCGGAGCGTACTTCCGGTACCAGCTGTCGATGGCGGCCGTACCGCCCTTGGCATCGGCAACGGTGAACGGAAGCTGGGCGGCATTGATGACGGGGAAACGGCCTGGCTGATAGCCGGGGCTTACATAACCGACATCGGCGATACCATCGCGGACCATATCGTAGTGGTCGAAGGCCTTGCCGAGCTGTTCGGCCGGAAAGACGGACGCGGTGATCGTGCCGCCGGACGCCTTGGCGATGCTGTCGGCCCATTCCTGGGTGGATTTCACCAGCGGATGCACCGGCGGCACCCAGAGGGAAATCTTCAGATTGATCGGCTTGTCCTGCGCGGATGCCGGCAGGGCCCCCGAGGCCAATACGGCCATGGCGCCGACGGTCGCGGCTAGCAGGCCCTTGATTACTTTATGTTTCGACATGCGCTCCTCCTTGGTTGGCTGCGGCAGGCAAGCCGCATTCGTGTTCGGCATCCCTCCTCGGAAGCCGAAGTCCGCGGGACATATCCCGCCGATTATCGATGTCTTTAGATGCTTGCCGCCCATCCCGACCCCACGGTCAGGTGTGAGGCGGCAGCCATCGCTCAGTCGTTGCCGAGTGAGTTCACAATTCTGGCGAGGATGGCGATCAACGCGGCCTTATCCTCGCCAACAATCTCATCCAGCCGCCGGTCGTGCTCGCGGGCAATGGCATGCAGGCGCGCCTGCATCTTGCGTCCTTCATCGGTTAGCCGGACACTGTAGCTGCGTTGGTCGTCCGGGTTCTGCTGCCGCTCGATCATGCCGCGGATCGCAAGCCCCTTCAGCGTTGCCGTCAGCGTCGAGCGGTCCCGGCCGCAGACCCTGCTGAGTTCCGATGGTGTCAAACCGTCGTACTCAGACAGGATGGTCAGGATGGAGTACCAGCCGGGCTTCAGATCCGCCTTGTCGACGGCCGTGCTGAAAGCCTGAAAGGACACTTCCTGCGCGACCCGGAGGTGATATCCGAGAACGTTGCGGAAGGCCGCCGGAATGAGCACGTCGCTCTCTTCCGGCCGGGAAGCTTCCAGTTTCAGTTTTGCCGATGATTTCGCCATCGTTCTTAAGCCTCCCCGTCAGAATGGGTAGTGCTGATGCGGATCCTCGACGGTGATCCAGCGCAGGTCGGTGAATTCCGCGATCGCCGCACGGCCGCCGAACCGGCCGTAACCGGATGCCTTGACGCCGCCGAATGGCATCTGCGCCTCATCATGCACGGTCGGGCCATTGATATGACAAATGCCGCTTTCGATCCGTCGAGCGACACCCATGGCGCGCTGAATATCCCGACTGAAAACCGCCGATGAAAGGCCGTATTCGGTGTCGTTGGCGACCCTGATCGCCTCGTCGTCGCCATTCACACGAATGACGCTCTTGGCCGGTCCGAAGGATTCCTCGGAATAGATGCGCATGTCCGGAGTGACCTTGTCGACCAGCGTCGCCTCCATGATGGCGCCGGTGCGATTGCCGCCGGCAACAAGTGCCGCGCCCTTGGCAATGGCGTCCTGAACCATTTCCTCGACACGTTCGGCGGCCTGGAGGCTGACCAGCGAGCCCAGCACGACATGGCCGCGCGGATCGCCCGCCGGCAGTCCTTTGGCCTTGGCGGCGAGCTTTTCGACGAAAGCATCGGCAACCTTCTCGTCGACGATGATCCGCTCTGTCGACATGCAGATCTGGCCCTGGTTCATATAGGCGCCGAACGCCGCGGCATTGACCGCCGCGTCGAGATCGGCGTCGTCCAGAACAATGAGCGGCGCCTTGCCGCCGAGCTCGAGCAGAACCGGCTTCAGATGTTCAGCCGCCAGCTTGGCGATGATCTTGCCGACGCGCGTCGAACCGGTGAAGTTGATGCGCTTGACAGCAGGATGAGCAACAAGAGCCTCGACCACCTGAGCGGCATCGGCGGGCGCATTAGTGACGATGTTGACGACGCCCTTGGGAAAGCCGGCTTCGCGCATGACCTGACCGATCAGACGGTGGGTTGCCGGGCACATTTCCGATGCCTTCAGCACGACAGTGTTGCCGCAAGCGAGTGGCATGGCGATAGCCCGGGTACCGAGAATGACGGGAGCGTTCCACGGCGCGATGCCGACGCAGACGCCGGCTGGCTGGCGGATGGCCATCGCCAGATTGCCCGGCTTGTCGGACGGAATGATCTCACCGGAGACCTGGGTCGTCATGGCTGCGGCTTCGCGCAGGACATTGGCCGCGAACATGGTGTTGAAACCGCCCCACGGACCGGTAGAGCCGGTTTCGGCGGTCATCAGCCGGATGAATTCCCCGCCATTGAGTCCATAATGTCGGCCGCTTTGAGAAGCAGTTTGCGGCGCTCGCCCGGACCAACGACCGACCATTGCGGGAAAGCCGCTGCCGCAGCGCCGACTGCGGCACGCGCATCGGCAGGACTGCCCGCAGGCGCCTTGGTGGCGACCTCGCCCGTCACCGGGTCGATACGTTCGAAAACGGCTCCCGATTGCGCGGCACGGTCATCGTTATCGATCAGAAATTGAATGTTATCCATGGTCTTCCTCCTCCGAAGGCAGTCTCGGAACCACCGGGTTTCCAGGCAGCAGATGCTGCCACTCCGTTTTGCGGTCGTTCCGCCGTATCTCTCACTCGTCAGAAGTTTATTCAAGATATCTCGATCTCACAAGATAGTTTGATATCAAAATATTTGATGACAAACTATTTTTATAAAGGTATTTGGAGACTGCAGCTATTGGGGAAGACGTCAGGGAGGAATGCTTGAAGATCGCTGTTATCGGGGCTGGAGCCATGGGAAGCCTATTTGCCGGACGCCTGGCACATGAGGACCACGATGTCTCCTTGATCGAAGTCTCCGGGGCGATGATCGAGGCCATTGGTGAAGAAGGGCTTCGGATGATTGGCCGTTTCGGCGAGCAGACCTACCGCTTGCCGGTCGGACCGGCAGATCGCTATACGGATGCTTTCGAACTGTTGATCGTCTTTACCAAAGGCATGCACACCACGTCCGCCATGGAAGCCGCCAGACACGCTATCGGCCCTGATACCTGGGCGCTGACGGTTCAAAACGGCATTGGCAATGTCGAGGCAATCGAAGCCTTTGTTGCTCGCGACCGCATCATCATGGGCATGACCAACTGGCCGTCTACGCTGATCGAACCCGGCCTCATCAATATTCCTGGTGAAGGCGAGATCAAGATTTGGGCGGCAAACGGCCAAACGTCAGAAAACCTGGAAGCGATTAGCTCCGCTCTGGACGAGGCAGGACTCAACTGCAAGCTGGATCCAGGTGTCGAAGTGGCGATCTGGGAAAAGCTTGCCTTCAATTCCGCCCTCAACTCACTCGCAGCAGTCACCGGATTGACCGTTGGCGAGATGAGTGACCGGCAGGAATCGCGCGCCATCGTCTTCACGATTGTAGACGAAGTTGTCACAGTTGCGAGGGCCAAGGGCCTCGCCGTCGATGTGGACCATATCCGAGTGTCGGTCGAGCATGCCTTTACCAATCACCGACAGCACAAGCCATCCATGTTGCAGGACCGGCTTGTCGGCCGACGAATGGAGATAAATACAATTACCGGGGCAGTCAGCAAGACCGGTGCTGCACTTGGCATCGCCACTCCGGTGACAACGACTTTCGCCAATCTGCTGACCATAGTCGATGGAGAGGCCTCGCGCGTCTGAAACAAGAATGGCGAGCATCTTGGGAGGAGGCTCACATGCAAGACCTGAATCTGTTGCGAATCCTCGTCGCAGTCCATGAATGCCAGACGGTCACCGGCGCGGCAAACCGGCTGAACATGTCACAACCGACCGTTTCGCAGGCGCTTTCGCGCCTGCGCGATATTACTGGCGATTCGCTCTTCCTGCGTGGCCCGCAGGGCATGTCGCCAACGGCACACGCGACACATCTCTACCGTGAATGCGCGATCGCGCTCCACCGTCTCGATCATGCGCTTAAAGCGGACGAACCTTTCGTGCCTGCAGAGGCGAAGGAGCATTTTACCATCGCGCTCTCCGATCTCGGCGAGATGACTTTCCTGCCGCCGATCGCCGAGACATTGGCCGGCATTGCGCCCTCCATCCGGCTCGACATCGTGCCGCTCGCGGTTCACGAGGTCGAGCAGCAACTCAAGCTCCGGCAGATCGATTTCGCCATCGGCAACCTGAGAAAGATCGATCCGGATCTTAGGCAGCGCGATCTTTTCGAGGAGAACTACGTCGCCTTGATCCGCAAGGATCATCCAACAATTGGCAATACGCTGTCATTGGACACGTTTCTGGCCCACGGCCACGCTGTCGTCAACGGTGCCTCCGAACATTGGCAGGTTTCAAGTCTGGCGACGGTCGGAGGGGCGAAGCCGGCGCAGGTCCATATCGTGCTGCCGCATTTCACCGCCCTGCCCTTCGTGATCAGCCAGAGTGACCTGATCGGCGTTTTGCCGTCACGCACTGCCGAAAGCTTCTCAGAGCGCTTCAATCTCCGATGGCTTCCACTGCCCTTCGTCATGCCAAATTTCAAGGTAAGGCTGCTGTGGCACGGCGGCCAGACGTTGCGCAGCGACGCCCGCAACTGGATGGTCGAGCAGGTGAGCGATATTCTGCAAAACCTGCAGGCCTGTCCTTATAGCTTTCCTCAAAGCCCGGAGACATTGCGCTAACCGTCCGACCAACGGTGCGGGAAGCCGCAGGCGCCCGGCACGCCACGGAGAAAGGAGCCTTTCCGCCTCAAATTCAAGCGGAAGGCTCGGAAGCCCCATGCGTCAGGGGCCGCCACCGCGCAGACTTCTTCCCA
The DNA here is from genome assembly GCA_045291535.1 of Neorhizobium sp. EC2-8. GTDB lineage: Bacteria > Pseudomonadota > Alphaproteobacteria > Rhizobiales > Rhizobiaceae > Neorhizobium. The sequence goes on from CP147997.1 coordinate 48,118, forward strand.
GTCATCCTCCAGAGTGATTGTAAGGCTGTGCGGCAGATCGACAGAGGACACGCCGATCAGGATCGTGTATTCCCCGCCGGCGCTCGCCAGGCGTTGCGTTGGGCATCGAAATAGGCGAGCGCCCGCATGCCGAGCCTCACCTCTGTCACACCTTCTTCACCAGCAGAGAGCGTGAGTGTGCTGAAGCCGCGCAGCTCCTTGACCGGCCGGTCCTCTCCTTTCGACGGCGAGACATAAACCTGAACCACAGCCTTCCCGGAGCGTTTGCCGGTATTGCGAACAGCTATGGTCACCGTGAACCAGTCTCCGGCACGGATCGTGCGCGAGGTAAGCTGTGGTTTGCCCAGTTCGAACGTCGTGTAGGAAAGGCCGAAGCCGAAGGGGTAAAGCACGCCCTCGCCGCCAGCACGGTCATAGTGACGATAGCCGATGAACACGCCTTCACGATAGGCGACATAGCCGTTCTCGCCGGGATAATTCCCGACCGTCGGGTTGGCCGTCAGCGTTGCCGGGAAGGTCTGCGGCAGGCGACCACCAGGCTCGGCATCGCCGAAGAGCACGTCTGCGACGCCATGACCAAGCTCTTGCCCCGGATACCAGCTTTGCAGAATCGCCGCGACGTCATCCTTCCAAGGCATGGCGACCGGACCGCCGGTTTGCAGGATGACGACGCAGTTCGGATTGGCTGCGGCGACGCGCGAAATCAACTCGTCCTGCGCGCCGGGCAGATCGATGCCCGGCAGATCACGGCCTTCGCTGTCCCACTCGGCCGTCCGCCCGACAAAGACGAGAGCGACATCCGCGGCGGCAGCCGCCCGTTCGGCGCGGACGAGCCCCGCCTCACCCGGCGGCAGCGACAGGCCGACACGGAACGCCTGAATGCCATCCATGACTCCGGTGGTCGAGCGATAGTCGACACGGAAGTGATAGGTCCGGCCTTCTTCGAGCTCGATTTCGACCTGACGCTCGTCGCCGCCAAAATGATAATAGGTTGCACCCGTCGGCGCCCAGCCCTCCCAACCGTCGATGGTCAGCACATCATCGACATAGAGGCGCGCGAGACCGGCATTGGCAAGACCCAGCTCGTAGCGTCCGCTTCTCTCTGGCGTCACCTCGAACGAGGAGCGAGCGGTGAAGAGATGCAGATCGACGCCCGGCTCATGCGAGCCGAACCACTTGGCGTCCGAGGACGGGTATTGCCGGGTGAACACCGCCGGACCGCTGAAATCCTCGTTATTGTAGAAATGCGTGACCATCGGACCCGGCACGACCGGCAGCAACAGATGGTTGGTGCAGCCTTCCTCGAAGACGATTTCGAGATTGTCGCGCGCCATCAGCCCGTCGAGCGGGCTTACCCGGTAATGCGCGTTCACCCGCGCACTGCCGCCGCCCATGATCCGCGCCACGGCCGCATTGGGCCCGATCACGGCGACTTTCAGAGGCTTCCGGCCGTCGAGCGGCAGGATGCCGTTATTCTTCAGGAGAACCGATCCTTCCGCAACGGCGCGGCGGATCAGCGCGCGATGTTCCGGCAGGTCGACTGAGGTTTCCTTCCTGACGCGCGGCGTGTTGCGCACGCCCGAGCGATCGACAAGCCGCAGCACCCGGCGCGCGCCATCGGTCACCATGTCGAGATCGACTTCGCCGCGCTGGATCGCATCCAGGAGCTTCTGGCCGCGATAGAGCGCGGGGCCCGGCATTTCGAGGTCGAGACCGGCGTTCACGCTTTCCGCTACGCTCTTCACCGCCGTCCAGTCGGACATGACGAGGCCGTCGAAACCGTATTCGACCTTCAGCAGATCATGCAGCAGCCATTTATGCTCACTGGTGAAGGTGCCGTTGAGGCGGTTATAGGAGCACATCAGCGCCCAGATGCCTGCCTTCACCGCCGCCTCGAAGGGCGGCAGGTAGATTTCGCGCAGCGTGCGAATATCGATATCGGAAGACATGGTCATCCGTTCGTATTCGCTTTCATTGCCGATGAAGTGCTTGATCGTCGCGCCGACGCCTTGCGTCTGCAGCCCGCCGATATAGGCAAGCGCCATCTCCGTCGTCAGATGCGGATCTTCCGAATAGCATTCGAAATTGCGGCCATTGAGCGGGCCGCGATGCATGTTGACGGTGGGCGCGAGGAGAACATTGCTGTCCTTGGTGCGGGCCTCCTGCGCCAGCGCCTTGCCGATCTCCTTCAGAAGCTCCGGGTTCCAGCTGGCCCCGAGCGCGATACCGGAGGGGAAGACCGCCGCCGTCGGGCCGTTCTCCGTGACCCCGCCGCGCGCGCCGTTCGGCCCGTCAGAAACCTTGACGGAGGGCACGCCAAGGCGCTCGATGGCTACGGTTTCCCAGAAGTTGGCGCCCGAGAGCAGCGACACCTTTTCCTCAAGCGTAAGCCTGGCAAGCGTTTCTTCGATCCAGATTTCGTCTGTCATGTAGTCCCACGCACCCATGTTTATGAAATTCAGAGCCGCACACCATCGGCCTTTGAGAAGAGCGACGCGCTGCCGAGCGAGAAGCCGAGCTTCAGCGTGCTGCCGCGCGCCGGGTTGAGCTTGAGCTCGCTATTGACCCGCACCGAGATCTTCTCGCCGCCGCAGGTGCCCCAGATGACCGTATCCGCGCCCATCGTCTCGATGACATTCACCACCATGTCGAGCGGCAGAAGGTCCTCGCGCGGCGCGATGGCCAGATGCTCCGGGCGAATGCCCAGGATAGCTTCCGACTGTGCCGCTGGTTTCTTCACGAAGGGATAGGCAGTGACGTCGAGCACGTGGCCGTCCCTGAGACGGAATTCCACCCGCTCGCCCTGCGGCACAAGCGTACCGCTCAGGAAGTTCATCGCCGGCGAGCCGATGAAGTCGGCCACGAAAAGGTTGGCCGGTCGGTTATAGATTTCTTCCGGCGAGGCAAGCTGCTGGATCACGCCGTTCTGCATGACGGCGATGCGGGTCGCGAGCGTCATCGCCTCGACCTGATCATGCGTCACATAGATCATCGTCTTGCCGATATCCTCGTGCAGCGTCTTCAACTCGACGCGCAGTTCGGCGCGCAGCTTGGCATCGAGATTGGAAAGCGGCTCGTCGAAGAGATAGACATCGGCATCGCGCACCAGCGCCCGGCCGATCGCCACGCGCTGACGCTGTCCGCCGGAAAGGGCGGCCGGACGGCGCTTCAGATAGGGCTTGATCTGCAGCATGTCGGAGACCTTCGCCACGCGGCGCTCGATCTCGTCCTTCGGCAGTTTCGCCATGCGCAGGCCGAAGGTCAGGTTTCCTTCGACCGTCGTCTGCGGATAAAGCGCATAGGACTGGAACACCATGCCGATGCCGCGATCCTTCGGCTCGGCATGGGTCATGTCCCGGTTGCCGATCATGATCTTGCCGCCATGCACGTCGATCAGACCGGCAATGGAATTGAGCAGGGTCGATTTTCCGCAGCCCGACGAGCCGAGCAGCACGATGAACTCGCCGCTTGCGATGTCGAGATTGAGGTTTTGCAGAACCTTGACGGAGCCGAACTGGATTTCGAGGTCTTGGATGGAAACAGCGGTCATCGGTTATCCCTTCACTGCACCGGCGGCAATGCCGCGGACGAACCAGCGTCCGGATGCGAGGTAGATCACGAGAGGAACGAGGGCCGTCAGGATGGTGGCGGCCATGTCGACATTGTAGGCCTTCTCGCCCTGCGTGGTGTTGACGATATTGTTGAGCAGCACCGTCATCGGCCGGTTGTCCGAGCCGGCAAAGACCAGGCCGAACAGGAAGTCGTTCCAGATGTGCGTGGACTGCAGGATCACCGCGACGATCAGGATCGGCGGGGAAAGCGGCAGCATGAGCCGGAAGAAGATGTCCCAGAACCCGCCGCCATCGACGCGCGCCGCGCTGAACAGATCGCGCGGCAGGCCGGCGTAATAGTTGCGGAACATCAGCACCATGACCGGCAGGCCGAAGATGACATGCACCATGATGATGCCGCCAAGGCTGTTGTAGAGCCCGACCTGCGAGAGAACGCGGACCAGCGGATAGATGAAGACCTGATAGGGAATGAAGGCCGCAACGACGAGGACCGCAAAGATCACGCCCGCCCCTTTCGGCCGCCAAAAGGAGAGCGCATAGCCCGTCACCGCACCCAGCAGAATCGACAGGAAGGTCGACGGGATCATGATCTTCAGCGAATTGAAGAAGCCGACCGAGACGCCAGCGCAGGTCAGCCCCGTGCAGGCGGAATTCCACGCCGTCGTCCAGGCCTCCAGCGTCGGCCGCATCGGAATGGCGAAGATCGACGATCCGCGCACTTCATCCATGGTTTTCAGCGAGGTCGCCACCATCACATAGAGCGGCATGAGGAAGAAGGCCGCCATGATGATCAGGAAGGCATAGACGCCGAAGCGGGCGATGGTCTTTTCGGCACGTTGCGCCATGGTTCAGCCTGCCGCTTTCTGCGCCATGATGCGGCGCGCATAATAGATGGGCGTGGCGATGATGACGACGGCGGCGAGCATCATGATCGCGCCCGCATTGGCCAGCGCCACGTTCTGCCGTTCGAACAGGTTCTCCATGACGAACTTGGCCGGCACCTCGGTCGCATTGCCGGGCCCCCGCCGGTCAGGGCCACGACGAGGTCATAGGCCTTGACGACGGAAACGGAGAGCAGGATCGTGGCAGTTGCCGCCATGGGTGCGATGATCGGCAGGATGATCGAGGTATAGACGCGCCACTTGGCGATGCCATCGACCTTTGTCGCCTTCCAGAGATCTTCGTCGACGCCGCGCAACCCTGCAAGCAGGATCGCCATGACGAGGCCGCTGCCCTGCCAGACGGCGGCCAGAACCAGCACGAAAATCGCGCGGTCGGGCCGGACGATCCAGTCGAAGACGAAATTGTCGAAACCCCAGCCGCGCACCGTCGCCTGAATGCCGAAGGTCGGGTTCAGCACCCATTGCCAGACAAGGCCGGTGACGACGAAGGACATGGCATAGGGATAGAGGAAGATCGTGCGGAACAGGCTTTCGGCCCGGATCTTCTGGTCCATCATGATGGCCATGAGGAAGCCGAGAACAAGACAGACCACGATGAAGAGAACGCCGAAAACAACGAGATTGCCGACCGAAACCAGCCAGCCGTCATTGCCCATCAGCCGCACATACTGGTCGAAGAAATTGAATTTGTAGATCGGGATCAGCCTGGAATTCGTCATCGAGATGACAAAGGTCCAGATCATCGCGCCAATGAAGACGCCGATGACGATAATCCAAGCCGGAAGCATGGCCAGTGCGACCTGCAACCTTCCGCGCCAAAGCCCAGGCATTGTTCTAACCCCGTATGATGCTGACAGGAATGGAGCCGGCCGGAAGCTCCGGCCGGCGGAGGTCGGTCACGTCAGTATTTTTCGAGGACGCCGGCGATAGCCTTGACGTAATCATCCGGCTTCGCATCGGGCTTGGCCCAGAGAACCTTGAGTTCAGCCCCAGCGCACCAACCTTTTCCGGCGAGAACGGGATCATCAGCGCCGAGACGGAATTGCCCTTCTCGATGGCGCTGGCGCCGGCTGCGGCACAGGCATTGTAGTCCGAGGCATCGACACCGCTGCGGATCGGCAGCGAGCCCATGGCGGTGGTGAACTTGGACTGGACATCGACCGAGGTCGTCAGTTCGGCAAGCTTCTTCTGCGCCTCGGTCAGGTTGCCGCCCTTGGCGGGCATGGCCCAGACGTCGCCGTTGACGACGGCCGGCGCATTGTTCGGGCCGATCGAGCAGAGGACGTCTTCGCCCGGCTTCTTGCCGGCGGCCACGATTTCGCCGATGGCCCAGCCGCCCATGATGAAGAAGCCGGCCTCGCCCTTGAGGATCATCTGGTTGGTGACGTTCCACTGGCGGCCCGATACGCCGCTATCGGCATATTTGGGCAGCTTGGCGAGAATTTCGGCCACCGGCTTGAAGGCGTCGGAGCGGACATAGTCGGCACCCTTCGGTCCGGTGAACTGCTTCCAGCCCTCAGCGCCGCCGACAGAGGCCTGCACTGCCGCAAAGGTGTTCATGAACCAAACATCGCGATCGCCAGCCTGCGCGAAAGGTACGATGTCCGCCGCGCGCAGCTTGTCACTGGTTGCGAAGAACTCGTCCCAGGTCTTCGGCATGTTGGCGCCGACCTTGTCGAGTGCCGCCTTGGAGGCGAAGAGGAAATTGGTGGCCTGGAGCTGGACGGGAACCGCATAGACATGCCCGTCGCGACTGATCGCGCTCATGACCGAGGCTGGGATGACCTTCGACCAGTTGCCAGCCTGAGCCACCGCATCGAGATTGGCCAGCAGGCCGCTTTCGACGAGATTATTGATGTCGGCACCCATGCTGAACTGGGCGGCAACCGGCGCATTGCCGCCGACGATGCGGTTGATCGCGGCGGTCTTGGCCGCGCTGCTGCCGGCAACCGCCTCGTCCTTCCACTCGCCGCCGTCCTTGTTGAAGGCGTCGGCAATCACCTTGATGCCGGCCGATTCAGCCTTGGACGTCCACCAGTGAATGACCTCGGTCGGCTGGGCCTGGGCCACACCAGACATGGCAGCGCAGATCGCCACGGCGGCAACGCCGGCAAACGCCTTGTGAATGATACGCATACATTCCTCCCTCTCGAAAATTCAGCGCGCGCCCGGACGAAACCGTAGACATACGCAAAGCCCGCCCGCGTCCAGCGAATATGTTTCGGGCTATTGTGAGAGAGGCTAGAGAACGCGACTGGCGAAGACCAATCGCGTTTCTTTTATCGTGATCATTGCTCTGACTAATATCGTCACGAAGCAACACTAACATCAGGCGGCAGGCGCGGCATCCGGAATCTTGCGGCGAATGGGCAGGAGATCGGTCCTGATCACCGATTTGAGAAGTCCCCATGCTCCGCCCGGAACGAAGAGCGTGACGCCGATCGCCAGCAGGCCGAGGATGATGAAATAGAGAGATCCGATATTGCCCATGGTTTCGCGCAGCAGAAAATAGATTGCAACGCCTACAATCGGTCCTTCCAGCGTCCCGATGCCGCCAAGGATCACGGCGAAGAGAATGATGGCCATCCAGTTCATCGAGAAGCCCGCCGTGGGGCTCACCTGCAGGGCAATCATGTAGTAGCAGGCCCCCGCCGCACCGCCGATGGCCGCAGCAATCAGCGGCACATAGGTCTGTGTCTTGCGGATCGTCACGCCCATCGCCTCCGCTGCAATCGGACTGCCCTTCATGGCGCGAAGAGCAAGACCGAAGCGCCCGCGCATGAGACCAACACAGGTCAGAAGCGCAATGACGAGGACAATGGCGGCCGTGCCATAGGTTGCAAAAAGCCGAACCGAGCGATCAATCCCACGCACTGCAGTCAGCGCAACGCCGCCACCGCCACCGAGCACGGCGGTATGATAGACGATCAGCCTGACCACTTCGGAGATCACCCACGAGCCGATGGCAAGCTGCGCGCCGGACAGGCGAAACAGGAACGGCGTGATCAGGAGCGCAAAGGCTCCGCACACCAGCGCCGAAGGCCACCGGTGCACCGACGGTGCGCGAGGTTGAAAGCGCGCCAAAGTTCAAGGTCGGCGACGAGATCAGGACTACCAATGACAACGTTTCCACGCATACCCGCCTGCCCGGCTATGCGCGCGACAAGCGCGGAACCATCGTCGGCTACGAAGGCGCGCATGTCTTCCCTGACGCCCATGCGGCTGGGCGCGGTGAGTGTCCCGACCACCTCTATCGCGTCCGTTTCGATAGCGAGACGCTGTGGGGCAAGGGCAGTGACGGGCCGGGGGCAGTCTATCTGAGCCTATGGGAAAGCTATCTCGTAGCGGGAGCCGCATCGTGATGCAGAGTGATCCGACCATCGATTCGCAATGGCTGGACAAGGGTCCCGCCTTTTCCGAGCCTTGGCAGGCGGAGGGTCCGAGATACTCCGGGAGCGACTGTCTGCCTGGATAAGGACAGACCGGGATACGGCGCGTCGATTGTTCACGCTTATTGCCGTCCCGCACACGATGCCAGCGTAACGATCAGACACGGAGATAACCGAGTTAGAGGGCATAGCGTTGGTTTCCCGCTAAACAACGATAAGGGAGAACGAAGCCTGAACGCCCTCACGCTGCTCGCTGTTTTCCGGTCAGGTTGAGTGGTTTCCGGCCGGTCGCAGTCGCGGCACGATCCCAGAGGAAATCCCCGGAGAAGGCGATGTGTTCCCATCCGACCGGCGAGGTATGGGCCAAGAGATCATCTGGGACGATTTTACCTTCTGAGCGCAGATGCGCGACGGCATTGTTCGACCCGAGTGGCATTCCCCGATACCGACGGGAATGTGCAGTGCGGGTCCAAAAGCAGACAATGAGGCGGCGGCTGGATGGACTCTTCCGGGAGAGTTCCCACCGTCGTTGAAGTTGCGCTGCTGGCGTTGTTGATCCGGAAGTCAATTGGCCCGAGATCACGTTCAATCTCGTTAAACTCCGATCCTGGCTCGAAAGATGAAGCGACAACATTATGGCCGTCGCCTTTGAAAAGCGGAGGGGCTAATACGCGCCGAAAACGGACTTGAGCTCAACCACGTTTTCATCCGACAACATCCGCGTTGGCAGGCCACGCAGCATAAGGAGCAGTTTCGCGGTTTCTTCCAGTTCTTCCGCCGCATAGACGGCCGAGGAAATATCTTTGCCGGTGACGACCGGGCCGTGATTTGCGAGAAGCACTGCAGCATATTTCCCCCGAGCGCCCGGATCAAATCTCCCGCCTTCTCATCTCCCGGCCGCACGTATTCCAAGAGTTTGACCTGGCCCACGCGCATCACAACATATGGGGTGAGCGGCGGGATGCAATCGTCAGGGTCGATGTCGGTGAAACAGGAGAGCGCGGTTGCATAGGTTGAATGAAGATGAACCACCGCTCCGGTCTGGGGCCGCGTTTCATAAAATGCCTTGTGCAGAAAAATTTCCTTGGATGGTCTGTCCCCTGACAGGTGCCGACCATCACGCGTGACTTTGCTGATCTTGGCGGAATCTAGAAAGCCAAGACAGGAGTTCGTGGGTGTCATGAGGATGACGTCATCAACGGCCGCGCTGATGTTGCCTGCGGAACCGACCGAGAAACCACGTTCATAGAGCGACCGCGACAAGCGTACGATATCCTCGCGGATTCTGTTTTCCGAGCTACTCAATTTGCTTTCAACCTTTCCAGCGCTTTGACGAAGAAATCGGCAGAGCCGAAGTTGCCTGACTTCAGGGCAAGAGCGATCGGCTTGTCGCCATCGGAAAGGAGGACTGGCACGCCTGGATCAATTTCCTGCCCAATCGTCAGTGCGCCAAGATCCAGAGCTGATACGACTGCGCCAGACGTTTCGCCGCCAGCAACGACCAACCGTGTCACGCCCGATTGAATCAGCTTGAGGGCTGTGTCGGCGAAGAGGGCGTCGAGCTTGGCTGCGACTTTGTCGCGACCATACTTCGCCTGAATGGCCTTGACTTCTTCAGGTGTACCGGAGGAGTAGGCAAGCGGGGCCTGGCCGTGATTGCCCGTTATAAATTCTACGACGTGGTCGGAGGTGGTTTCGCAGCTCATCACCTTGTCGTCGATGACTAGCGTCGGGTGGTTTTGCTTGTGGACATCGATCTGGCTGCGGGTCGCACCAGAGCAGCTTCCCGCCAGGATCGCGTCCGGCCCGTCTGTTTCGATCAACCTGCCTGAGTTTCCTGAAGCTTGGCCGCGCCGAATGAAGTTCTCAGCAAGACCAATCGCTATGCCAGACCCGCCTGTTACCAGCTTATGGTCGGCAATCGCCGACCCGATTGTGATCAGATCCTGATCGGATGTCGCATCGACGATTACCAACGTGTCATCCTTCGCGGCAAGCGCAGCGGCGACTTCCTCGGCACCCTTGCGAACCGTATCAAGCGCGACATGCCCAACGGACGATCGGGTCTGGTATCGCAGCCATCGGCGAATGTCGGGATCCGTCATGGGTGTAAGCGGATGGTTCTGCATTCCGGATTCACACAGGAGCCGGTCATGGACGAACAGGTGCGCCATGTAGACGGTGCGGCCAGCACCTGGGAACGCCGGGCATGCGACGACGCTTTTCACATCGAGTGCGGCCGCAAGCGCTTCGCCCACGGGTCCAATGTTGCCGTCACGGGTGGAATCGAATGTCGAGCAGTATTTGAAGACGATCTGCCGGCAGCCTTGGGCCAGAAGCCAGTTCAAGGCGTCAAGGGATTGCGCTACCGCCTCCTCGACTGGAATAGTTCGGCTTTTGAGGGCAACCACACCCGCCTCAACGTCGGCAGATGCAGCGGTTTTCGGTACGCCGAGAAACTGGGCGGTGCGCAGTCCACCGTTAGGCGCCACGCCCTTTGCAATTGTGTTTGCAATATCGCTTGCGCCGGTAAAATCGTCGGCGATCACTCCTAAAAGCACTACTTTTCCTTTCTTCGCGGATACCACCCGATGGAGACTTGCAGCAAACTGTCTCTTTCAGCCGATGCCGCGACGCCTGATGCCTTCTTTGATCACTGCTTTGCGATCGGATCGCGCGGCTTCAAGACGGCCTGTTCGGGACTGCTGAAAGCAGGCAAACCGCTGGCCTAACTTTGAGCACTTTCCTGGACGCGGGAGCGCGCGTTCAGTGCGGAGGACATGTGCAGCACACCGAGTTCAGGGCTGGTAAGTACTGGCACCGACATCTCGCTCATTTCTTTCAGGGCATTCGCCATTGATGCTTGAGCAAGAACAACCACGTCGACACTGCCCACGAGCGAAGCGAGGCCCTCGCGTATCATCGCATCATGCGCCGCCCTGTCCCCGTTTCGCAATTTATCGAAGGCTCCCTCACAAAGACGGCTGTTGACGGAAACCTTACGACCCATCCTATGAGCATGGCGTTCAATCAACCGGGTTGTAGGGTCCATTGTTGTCGCTAGAGTTGCAAGGACGCCAATTCGGTTCCCGCGCTGGATCGCCTCAATCGCCATCCCGTCATCGATACGGAAGAGGGGTACGGGGCAGAGCGGCATGGCCGCATCCACTGCAGGGCCGAGCGACGAACAGGTGACGAGGACAGCCGAAGCCCCCGCATCCACCGCCGACCAAATGTGGCTCGCAAGCCGCCGCATGGTCTGACGTGACAGCGTGCCTTCGCGGATCGTGTTCCCCAGCAGGCTCTCATCCAACATGTTGAACAGGCGCCAAGCGGGCAGATGGTGGCCAACGAGTTCGTTAAACGCGGGGATGATCCCGGGGACTGTATGGATCATGGCAAGCGCAGGGCACTCATGAATGCCTGTAGTCATGGCTTATATCTCTGTTTTTAATTGTGCACGCTCTTCAATTTGAGCCTGTAACAGCAGGGGTGATACGAACCCGATCGCGGCATCTGTCGTGCTCGACCGGAAGTCGATTCAAAACCACTGGCGTCAGACGATGCTCTGTAACTTACCCGCGCGACGGCCGAAGATTTGACCGTCGCGCCGCCAAAAACCGAACTTTCTGCCATCCCTGCATTTGCATTCGATGCATGCTGCTCGCCTTTCTTCCGTACCGTCACATGAGCTCACTTCGAGGGCGCGCGATGAACCCAAGCTTTGATCCAGACCTGCCCCTGCCCGTCGGGAATTTCCTGCTTCCGGCCGAAGGCGTCATCGAAATGCATCCGTCCGAACGGCAAGGCCTGGGCGCTTCCCGCCCGACTCGCACGGTCGTTCAGGTGCCGGAACTCCACTATGGCTATCTCGTAGAAGTCGACGCGATAGCCGTCATTGCCTCAGATGCTCCTGCCGGAGGGGCAGGAAACAGTGCCGTATAGATCGGCCGCCAAAATCAGTTCAGGTCAGCCCCCATGTCTCCAATTGTCAAACACATACAGAACGATCAAGAGCTTCCCGCCAAGGCGGATGTCGTCGTCATCGGCGGCGGCATTATTGGTGCAACGGCGGCTTTCTTTCTGGCGGAGCGGGGACTGTCCGTCGCTCTGGTCGAAAAGGGCCATGTCGGCTGTGAGCAGTCGAGCCGCAACTGGGGTTGGTGCCGCCAACAGAACCGGGATGAGCGCGAGCTGCCGCTATCCGGTGTCGCGCTACGGCTATGGGGGAGTTTGAATCCAAAATCGGAGAGGACGTCGGTTTCCGCCGATGCGGTCTGCTTTACGCTACGGACAATCCGCAGCAATTGGCGGAATGGGAAGCATGGCGCGAGACAGCGCGCCAGTTCAACGTCAATACGAAGATGCTGAGCGCCAGCGAAGCGGCGGCCGCAATTCCGGCAAACGGCCGTCGATGGCTTGGCGGGGTCCATTCAATCGATGACGGCAAGGGTGAGCCTGCCATCGCCGCGCCGACGATCGCGAACGGCGCTCGCAGATTCGGAGCGACGATCCACCAGGAGTGCGCTGCGCGAGGCCTCGATCTGGTCAATGGGGCGGTCGCCGGAGTGATCACCGAAAAGGGGACCATCCGGACACAAGCCGTTCTCTGCGCCGGCGGTGCCTGGACGTCCATGTTTTGTCGCCAGCACGGAGTTCTGTTTCCGCAGGCGAGCGTGCGCCAGACGGCGCTTCGAACGCGGCCGACAGCGAATTTGGGCGAAGCGATCTATACGCCGGAGTGTGCGTTGACCCGCCGGTTGGATGGCAGCTACACGCTTGCGATCAGCGGCAGGGCGATGCTCGACATCACCCCGCAAGGCATTCGCTACGCCCGCTGGTTCATGCCGATGTTCATGAAGCGTCTGAAAGCGGTGCAGTTCGGCATCGGCAAATCCTTCCTCCAGGGTCCGGAGGCATTCGGAAGCTTGAACAAGAGTAAACCGTCGGCCTTCGAGCGGATGCGCGTTCTTGACCCACCGCCGAGCCGCCGCACCATCGCGGCTATTTTGAAACGTGTCACGGAGCAGTTTCCTGCGTTGGCGGGGGTCGAAGTCGCCGACAGTTGGGGAGCCTACGTGGATTTCACGCCGGACGCGGTGCCGGTCATCTCGCCGGCCGACGGCGTGAAAGGTCTCTACCTGGCGGCGGGCGCCTCTGGCCACGGTTTCGGCCTGGGCCCAGGTATCGGCCGCCTGGCGGCCGATCTGGTTGCCAATGATACACCCTGTGTTGACCCCACCCCTTCCGTCTGTCGCGCCTCCTTGATGGTTCGAAAGTCAAAGTCGGCGCAATCTGATCGTGAGGCCAGATCCGGAGAAAGCCGTGGGGGATACGCGCCGAGGAAAGCTAGCGGAATGGATTACGACGTAATCGTCATCGGCGGCGGGCTGGTAGGCGTATCGATTGCCTGGGGTCTGTCGAAATGCGGACAAAGGGTTGCAGTCGTCGACGAAGGCGATCTGGCAAACAGGGCCGCCCGGGCGAATTTCGGTCTCGTATGGAGCTCCAGCAAGGGCCTCGGCAACGCCGCCTATTCGCGGTGGTCGCGAACCTCGACGGCGAACTGGCACCGGTTGGCAGCCGAACTCAAGGCCGAAACCGGCATCGACACTGGCTTTGTCCAGTCGGGCGGCTTCTCAATCCGGCTCACGCCAATGGAGCCCAACGCGGGGCCGCATCGATGGCGAGGCTCGCCGGCCAACCAGGAATGGGCGCGGAAGGAACGCCGCCGCTCGAATATGAGGTACTCGATCAGGCGGAGACGCGCCGCCGCTTGCCCCTCGTCGGCGAGACAGTGGCAGGCGCGATTTTCAGCCCGCTCGACGGACATGCAAACCCGCTGCGGCTGTTCGCTGCCTTTCACAAGGCGCTGCCGCAGCGTGGCGTTCGTTATTTTCCGCATCGGAAGACGACTGCGATCCGCCATCGCGCCAGCGGCTTCGAAGTGGCTGGAGAAGGCTGGAGGCTCGACGCCAGCAAGGTCGTGCTTGCCGCCGGCATCGGCAATACAGCGCTCGCCCCGATGGTTGGGCTGAACGTTCCGCTCACCCCGAGCCGCGGCCAGATCATCGTCACCGAGCGGCTGAAGCCGTTCCTCAGCCATGCCACCGGCTACCTGCGGCAGACGGACGAGGGCTCTGTGCTGATCGGCGAGAGCAAGGAGGCGACGATCGATCATCAGCGGCCGCGAGGGCCGATCACCGCAGTTCTGGCCGAACGCGCGCTACGCACCTTCCCGCTGCTCAGGGACGCCAGGGCGGTGCGGATCTGGGCGGCGTTCCGTGTGGTGACGCCCGACGGCTACCCCATTTACGAGCAATCGGAGCGGTTTCCAGGTGCGTTTGCATGCGCCTGCCACTCCGGCGTGACGCTGGCGGCGAACCATGCGCTGGTCCTGCCGCGGCAAATTTCGGCCGGGGCGCTGTCTGACGATCTTTCCGTATTTCATTCCCGGAGGTTCCATGTTCCGGCGGCTGTCTGACCGAAAAGAGAGTTCGGTCTCATTCACATTCAACGGCGCGCCGACCATGGCTCGCCAGGGCGACAGCGTCGCCACTGCACTGTTAGCCGCGGGACATCGCAGCACGCGGCGCACTCCGGTGTCCGGCGCCGCCCGTGGTCCTTACTGCATGATGGGTGTGTGCTTCGAGTGCCTCGTCAAAATTGACGGACGGCCGAACCGCCAGGCTTGCATGACCACCGTCGTGGAGGGAATGCGGGTCGAAACACAGGACGGCGCGGCCATGCCGGGGCAGGAAGAATGACTAGAAACATTCAGTCTGCCGCCGATCTCGCGCCTGCCTATGACCTCGTCGTCGTTGGCGCGGGGCCTGCCGGCCTCTCGGCAGCCATCGAAGCCTCGACCCACGGCCTCGCCGTATTGCTGGCCGACGAAAATGATTCGCCCGGAGGCCAGATCTATCGGTCGGTCGACCGTGCTTCGGATGCCGATCTTGCGCGCTTGGGGCCGGACTACGCTGCCGGTCGGAGGCTCATCGAGCGGTTCCACCGCGCAGACTTGAGCTATGCCCGCCGGGCGACGGTGTGGAACGTCGGGCCCGCTGACGAGGAGACTGGCGACGGCGCACATGCGCTCGAGGTCGGGATCTCGCTCGGCGGCATTGCCCGGCCGATCGCCGCCCATCGGGTGATTCTCGCAACCGGCGCGCTCGAGCGCCCGTTCCCATTCCCGGGGTGGACCATGCCCGGCATCATGGGGGCGGGAGCGGCGCAGATCTTGATGAAGTCGTCAGGCCTCGTTCCCTCCGGACGGACCATCCTCGCCGGGACCGGGCCGCTGCTGTACTTGCTGGCAAGCCAACTTCTGCGGGTAGGCGTGTCCGTGACAGCGGTCGTCGATACCACGCCGGTCGAGAACTGGCGCTTGGCCCTGCCTCACGTGCTTACCTTTGCCACGTCGCCCTATGCTCTCAAGGGCCTGAAGCTTCTCTTGGACGTTCACCGTCGAACCCGTGTCATCCGCGGGGTGACCGCGATCGAGGCGGTCGGTTCCGGACAATTCAGCGCCTTGCAGCTTCGTCGCGGCAACAAGTCCCTGCACATTGAGGGCGACCTGCTGCTTCTGCACCAGGGGATCGCGCCGAACCTCAATCTCACGCTGGCAGCCGGGTGCGACTACGGCTGGGACGAGCGCCTCGCAGCCTTCCGTCCGGCCGTCGGCGTTCGCGGCGCAAGTTCGGTTCCGGCGATTTCGATCGCCGGTGATGCGGCGGGAATTGTCGGGGCGGTTGCTTCGGCTGTGCAAGGAGAGCTCGCGGGCCTGTCTGCGGCGCTCGACTTAAATCGAATTGGCCAGGGTGCCTACGAACAGCGCCGGAACCGACTCGCACGAAAGCTCGCTCTTGCCCTCAGGGGCAGGACTTTCATCGAGCATCGGTTCCGGCCCGGCAAAACGTTTCGCGTGCCCGAGGACGACAACACCATCGTCTGCCGCTGTGAGGAAATCACAGCCGGCAAGCTGCGTGAAGTTGCCGCGCTCGGCGTTCCGGGTCCTAACCAAATGAAGGCGTTCACACGATGCGGAATGGGACCATGTCAGGGCCGGCTGTGCGGTCTGACCGCGGTTGAACTGCTGGCGCAATGCCGTAACGTTCCGCCCGACGAGGTCGGTTACTATCGGCTACGCCCGCCCATTAAACCGGTGACACTGGGCGAACTGGCCGCTTTGCCGCACACCGAGGCAGCCATCGTCGCTGTCGCCGGATTCTTGGAACGCGCCGCCGATGGCGCGCAGGACGCCATCCATGGGAGCCACCAATGAAACATGCCCACAAGTTCTATATCGACGGTCAGTGGGTCGAGCCCTTGGTGTCTAAAATACTTGAGGTCATCGATCCCTCGACCGAGCAGCCGACGGGTACGATCGCACTCGGCAGTGCCGCCGACGCGGAAAAGGCGGTCGCGGCCGCGCGGCGGGCATTTGCCTCCTTCTCGCAGTCGCCAAAGGAAGAGCGCGTCGAACTGCTGAAGCGCATTGTAACGATCCTGAAGCGCCGCAATGACGAGCCTCGGCGATGTCATCTCACGGGAAATGGGCGCGCCGCTCGCCATGGCCCGGGCCGAGCAGGCCGCCCTTGGTGCTGCCCATTTCGAGCAGACGATCAATGCCTTCGGGACCTTTGCCTTCGACTACATGCAGGGGACCACGCGCATCGTGCACGAGCCGGTCGGGGTCGCTGCGATGATCACGCCGTGGAACTGGCCGATCAACCAGATCGCCTGCAAGGTCGCTCCGGCGCTCGCCACCGGCTGCACCATGGTGCTGAAGCCTTCGGAGATCGCTCCCTTCAATGCCGTGATCTTCGCCGAGATCATGGATGAGGCGGGCGTGCCCAGGGGGTCTTCAACCTCGCCCAGGGCGACGGGCCCACGGTGGGTGCGGCACTCGCCAGCCACCCGGACGTGGACATGGTGTCCTTCACCGGGTCGACCGCGCCGGCATCGCCGTGGCGCAGGCCGCGGCACCGACCGTCAAGCGGATGCATCAGGAGCTCGGCGGCAAGTCGCCGAACATCATCCTGCGCAGCGCCGACTTCTCTGCCGCGGTCGCTGCTGGCGTCCGCCGCTGCTTCGGCAATTCCGGCCAGACCTGCACTGCGCCAACGCGGATGCTGGTGCCGGCGGAGCGCATGGACGAGGCAAGCTCGATCGCCGCGAGGCAAGCGGATGCGCTCGTCGTCGGTCCGCCTTCGGATTCGCGCACCGACCTCGGACCGGTCGCAAGCGCCGCCCAGTTCGACAAGATCCAGGCGCTGATCGAACGCGGCATCGCCGAAGGAGCGGAGCTCGTCGCCGGTGGCCTCGGCCGCCCGTCGCATCTCAATGCCGGCTATTACGTGCGCCCGACGGTGTTTGCCCGCGTCACCAACCAGATGTCGATTGCGCGCGAGGAGATCTTCGGCCCGGTGCTGTCGATCATCGGTTATAACAGCGAAGAGGAAGCAGTCGCGATCGCCAACGATACGCCCTACGGCCTCGCCGCCTATATTCAGGGCGATCTCGAGCAAGCGCGGGCGCTCGCAGGCAGGCTACGCGCCGGCATCGTTCGCTTCAACAGCTCCGCCTGGGACCCGGCCGCCCCCTTCGGCGGCTACAAGCAATCCGGCAACGGCCGGGAATACGGGAAGTTCGGGCTGCACGAGTTTACCGAGATCAAGGGCATCGTCGGCTTCTCTAACGAGTGAGGGTCAAGATCGGTGTGCCGGGCCGGATGCCGGGCGCACATCGCGGCTGCTATTTGCCCCAGTCTCGGCATCGCCTCATCCGGAAGTCTCAGGTGTGCCACAGTCGGCGCACCTGGGTTTGCTGTCACTCGTAAACACAAATGTAGATCTTGCGTACGGTCTCGATCGTACGCCAAACACCGACGAAACCCGGCTTCATGACGAAGCTGTCACCGGCGCGATAGGTCTTCGTCTCGCCGCCCTCCTCCTCGATTTCCACGAGGCCCGAAATGAGATGGCAGAATTCGTAGGTGGTACCCTTGATCGAATGATGCTCGCCAGGCGTCGCCTCCCAGACGCCGGTCAGCACCTTCTCTCCTTTCGAGGCATCCTGCGCCCAGGTCTTGAAGAGCGGGTTCCCCGAAATGAGCCGGTCCTGTGCGGGAACCGCCTCCTTTGGTGTGAAGCTCGGATCGGTATCAATGGTAATCAACAGTGACATGTCGTTTTCCTTGTTCGGTTCGCGGGTGCGGGATCGATGAGGCTGATTAAATTCCGTCCGGCGCGGACCGGATGTTTTGCTGCCCTGCGCGGTTGAGCCAGCGATGTGCCTCTGAGCTGGATCGGGCGTTACCCAGAATAGGTCGATCAAGGAGTTGGCTTTGCCAAATAGAGCGTCGGTTCAGCAGATAATTTCAAAAGTTCGCTGCGAACCAGCGAAGCTGCCCGCGCCGTATGACGGCGGTCGCCGCGTTTGCGACACAGCGGCAAGTTCTTTTTTAGTATGAAACACTGACTTGCCCGATGCGCCGCTGGCCACAGCATCGTCGCCGTCGAATGCATCGCTGCTTTCTGCACAACGGTGCAGTCCAGTTGCAGCATGCAGCCTGGACTCATCTCTTGCGGGGAACACCGCGAGTGGGCAGTGAGCAATGACGGTTCCTGTCTGCGAACGCCGCCATTCAGCGCTTTGGCCACCTAATTCCGCTCTCCACCCAAGTGAGAAGTTCCGCGCACGATCTGTTTGGTGTTCGCGATTTGATCTCCCTTAGCGTTGTCTAGCGGGAAGCCAACGCTATGCCCTCAGTTACCTGCCGAATTCGCGTTCGAGAAAATGGGAGCCAGACCGGAGCCGCTAATATGGCCAAGGCTGCAGAGGCCGACCCATGATTATTCGTCCCCTAAGGTATGAAGTGTGACGGGGGCTACGGCGACGCTGCCAGCCTCCTCCTTTGCCACGTACACCGATTTCGATGTTGCCGATGATTTAATGTCCCAGCGCCGATAAGCGCGCCCCGGCGAATCCGCGGGTGGCAACCACCGGCAGCTTTGCCTGTCCCGCCTAACGTCACACCTGAAGTGTGGAAACGTCATCTTCCACGACAGCAATCTCGCCGATAACTAGCCCGTTTCCGTGATAGAGCAGATCGTGTCCCAGCGCGTGGTGTAGCTGGATTTCATAGCCATCGGTGATTTCCGGTAGGGTCGGGTTGCTTAGATCCAACCTGAAGGACATGTCGCTTTGCACTTAATCCCGAGAATCGATTTCAAAGATTTCAAGTAGATAGCGGGACACTTAATTTGAGAATGATCACTTAACTTGGAATTTTGCTCGGATCTGATCACTTAATGTGAGAATCAGACGATTGAGACAATCGACGGTGTTTTGCTGTGTGTGAGCCAAGCCGCTTCTTGCCCGCTTCGAGAAACTCCTTCGACCAGCTATAATACAGGCTCTCGGCGATCCCTTCGCGGCGGCAGATCGCGGCAATACTGTCTTCACCGCGCAGACCTTCCAGCACAATGCGAATTTTCTCCTCCGACGAATGCAGCTTGCGCGTCGCGCGGCGAATATCCTTGATCGTCTTCTCAGCCGCCGAGGTCTGCGGCCCGGTTTCGCCACGCGCGAAGAGAGATCCTCGACTGTCTCGAAGCTTTGGACCTTATCCCAAGTCATGACGTCGACAGCGCAACGGGCGCGTTCCGCCGCGGTCAATCCGCCAGCCTCATGCAAATTTTCGGTGACCAGCCATGCAACGGTCTGAGCAGCTAAATCGGCCGCCTTCTCAAGAAGCATCGCATTCAGACGAACCTTGCCGTCCAAGCCTTTGCGGTTTGCAGTCGGAAAAAGAGGCATGAAGATAGCCACGGAACGGTGCGCGCGCCTGCTCTCCCATTGGAAGATAAGTGTAAAGGCGGGAGGAAATGTCAGCGGTCTCATCCAGCGGAACTGCGAGAGCAACCTCACCGTCTCCATCCCATTCGTCCCAGTGAGAATGTAACTGGGTTTGGTTTATCCCAAGCGTAATCGCCTCGATCATCGCGGTTTCATCGACCGCCTTCCGCGCGATCAGGTAGCGACCCGCCGACCCCAGATCGGCAATCACGAACCCGGTCGGCGCATTTGCCAGAGCGAATTCGCGGCGGGTCAGCAGGAGAGGATCCGCTTGTGCGCCATCGACACCCTTCACGTGAACATGCAGCAGCTCCAGCCGTGTGAGGAAAAGCAGCATCGGCGCGCCGACGCCGCGAAGCGCCTCGATTTCCGCCAAAACCGCGGCAGCCGCGCGGGCATCACGAACGGGCAATGCGATGACCGTCGAAAATCCACGCCGCGCGAAAGCCAAGATCTCCGGTGGCTGCACGTCTAGCCACACAGGAACATGAAAGGGAGGAAGGTCTTTCCGAGCCAATTCCAGCGCGCGAGTTCCGGAAGTCATGGACGCAAGATCGTCGTCGTTTGCAAAGCGGAAGCAGTACCCGTAAAAACGATCCGCACCTGTTTGCCCGGGTTCCTGGGAGTAGATCTCAGGCACGTCGCAGATGTGACGGATGCTTCGAAAGCCTAACCCCTTATTGCCGATGGCTTGCCCGGGCGGTTTGCTCGACAAACCGAGATCTGAGAGCGCTTCGACGTTAGATTTCGCGAATGGGGCCCCACCATTCGCTACATACAGAATGCCATGAGTGCCGGCTCCAGCATCGAAAAGAACCTCGATCTGACCGTCCATTCGAGCATCACCATGCACGTCGTGGGCATTCTGAATCAGTTCTATCAGGAAGCGACCATGGTAGTCCGCGGCGATCTGTTCGCTGATGCTGCTGGCGGTCGAATAGATCTTAGAGAGATATTCTCCGTCGTCGTCGATCGTGCCCTCAAACCCGCGTATCTTCCGCAAACCCCAGTCCGTAAGGAAAGCCTTCGAGGCGCCGGTTGGCCCTTCTCCCGAAGAGGCCCGTAATTTCTCTGTGACGTCACTCGCCGCTATGACCCACCACCTTGCAAACCCTCCCGGTTCATCTTTTCCCCACCCTATTTTTGCAACGACAGGTTTATGACATTTGGCTTCTTCAGCAAATCCACTTTTCGTCTGGGTGACGAAAAGATTATGGACTGATAATCAAAAATGCATGTCGTCCAGCTGCTGACGGGCTCATTCGTTCATGACCTTCTTCGGGATATCCTTCGCGCTCGAACGTCAAATTTGAGTGAATAAAAATAATCGTGGGCTACGTCGATGCGCAGGCTCACCAATCAATGATTGTTAGTGCATTTTGATGCAAATCGGTGCATTGTGGTGCGAGGAGGCCCTATGACCGCATTGAAACCTCAAAAACGATTCACTGTCTCAATCGATGAAACCGACTACGATGCTCTTCAGGCACTCGGCCGGTCGGTGAGCCCTCCGGTCAACCTGCAGTACCTTCTTCGCTTAGCCGTTCGCAATCTTCTAGAGCAACATGAAGCGAAGCAACTTTCTTTTCCGCTGGAGAGGCGGCCATGAAATTTATTGATTTGTTCGCTGGGCTTGGCGGTTTCCACCAGGCTCTAGGACGGCTCGGCCACGAATGTGTTTTTGCCTCTGAGTTGAACAAGGACCTGGCGAGCCTTTACGAGCGCAACTTCGGGATTAGACCGCACGGCGATATCCGTGAATCTTACGAACTAGTCCCGGCACATGATATTCTTTGCGCTGGCTTTCCATGCCAACCGTTTTCCAAAGCGGGAGATCAACTCGGCTTCGATTGCCCGCAATGGGGTGATCTTTTCGACTTCATGATCAAGATCATAGAGCGACATGAGCCGCGCTTCCTTATCATCGAGAATGTGCCGAACCTGATGCGGCACAATGGTGGCAAGACTTTTCAGCGCGTAAAGCAGAGGCTCCGGGGCGTGGGATACGACGTTGACTCAGCATTGATGTCGCCGCACATGTTTGGGGTGCCTCAACTACGGGAACGCGCGATCATCGTGGGCGTTCGCGACGGACTTGGCGGTTTCCA
This sequence comes from Neorhizobium sp. EC2-8, assembly GCA_045291535.1. GTDB lineage: Bacteria > Pseudomonadota > Alphaproteobacteria > Rhizobiales > Rhizobiaceae > Neorhizobium. The sequence goes on from CP147997.1 coordinate 69,951, forward strand.
GTGGCCTGAACCGACGCATGAAGCAGAAGAAGTCGATATCAGATCAATTCTCGATGTCCGCCCCGGCGATGCAAAGCCATTGCCGCCAGCTTTCGTTAAATACCTAAAGACTTGGCAACGTTTTTGGACGTCTTCCCGAAAGATGTAGAACTGCCGTCTTTTCCGATATGGGCAATGGAGTTCGGCGCGGACTATCCCGTCCGTACTGGTTCGCCCATGGGCATCGGGCTCTCGGAAATGCATGACTTCAGAGGCGCCTTTGGCCGCCCGATGTCTGGCATGTCCGACGATGAGGCGCTTGAAGCGCTACCGCCATACGCGCGAGACTCCAACTCGTATTTTCCTGAGTGGAAAATACAGTTCATTGAACAGAACCGTCGGTTTTACCAGCGTCATAAGGCGATCATTGACCCCTGGCTTCCGTCAATTCAAGAGTTTTCGCCAAGTTTCCAGAAGCTGGAATGGAACTGGAAGGGTGGGCCGCGTGACCTGAACCAATGTATCATCCAGTTCCGAGCATCGGGTATTCGTGCCAAACGACCCAATGCCGCGCCATCTCTTGTTGCACTTACCACAAGCCAGGTGCCGGTGATCCCATGGGAAGGCCGGTACATGACCACCCGTGAATGCGCGCGTCTTCAGAGCATGGGCGCGTTGAAATATCTTCCGGAAACGCAAACCGGCGCCTTTAAGGCGCTGGGGAACGCTGTGAATGTCGATGTGATCGCTGCGGTTGCGCAATCGCTACTTGGCGATAATGAACCCGTGATAGGAAGTCTGAAGCTTCCGTTGGGACCACATGGTCGACTGGAAGTTGCCGCCTAAGATGCGGGGAGAAGTAAGCTTAGTGGAAGATTTAGATTTTGACCAAATAGCAACGCTGCTCTCTGAGCTATCGCAACCTAGTGTGCGCCCGAAACTTGAGGGCAATCGGCGTGCGCCGAGCCCGTTCGACTCAACTGAAATTGATTTCTCATCTAGCGCTTGGCTCGCGAGGGTTCTCGAGGTCGCGATCTGGCTTAACCTGGACACGCAATTCGGTGATCAGGAGTCTCCAAAAGCTGTCGCCCTTCGACTATTTGACGAACTCTCTCCTGGCAAAGCCGAAGCTAGCTTCCAGATCGAAGACGGCCATCTACTGATCACTGAAGCTGGGGCTCAAACATTGGAGGAGCGACTTAGCCGCGCCGTCAACAACCGAGACCTCTTTCTGCAGATGATAGAAGACGAACTCTCGGTCGCCGCCGCGACTGAGGCTTGGATCGACGCGTGGAATGAGCCGCCGGCAACCGAGCCCCTTTCCATCAATGCCACAGTGGACAAGTGGCGCATCTACGACTTGGCGGGACGCGCTCAACAGCATCAATTGGAGTTGAACCCGACCTACCAGCGCGACTTTGTTTGGTCGAACTCAGACTCGCAGTTGCTTATTGAATCGATTTTACGAGGCATACCGCTTCCCTCAATCATCCTCGCTCGAGTGTCCAGTAGCCAGCGGTACCAGATTGTCGATGGAAAACAGCGGCTCACGGCAATCCTTCGCTTTATGGGTTCGCATCCAGAAGGGATAGAGAACGCTAAGCAGCTGAAGGACTACAGTTTGTTCGGAACAAACTTCAGTCAATTCGCGCGAAGAAACAGCTTACGCGCAACGGATATCCGAGAGAAATATCTTCCGTTCAAGACCAAAAAATACGCTGCAGGAGACCCGCTTGAGCATTTGGGCGGGAAATATTATTGCGAGATCAGGAACGAGCAGGTTAGGATCGCCGGAGAGACAATAACGGTCGCAGACTTATTCGAGCGAGCTTGTGATTATTTTATTCCCGTCCTGATATATCGTGATACGCAGGTTAGGGATATTCATAAAGTTTTCAGGCTATATAATCAGCAGGGAATGAAACTGAATGCGGAAGAGATCCGAAACGCGGTATTCAATCACCTCGTGATTTCGCGCTTGATGCTATTTGTTGGCGGGGACCGTCCCGAGCCAGAAATCGCGCCAGAACTTGTGGAAGCGGGCATCGATCCTGCATCTGCGCATGAGAATATCAAGGCTCTCGGATTTGGAATAACGCGCTTCCGACGCACAAAAGTGCTGCTCTGGACGGTTGCGACACTTATTCTCAAACCTACGCAGGGGCCTGATAGGGCATTCCGAACACCGTCGACGGCTAGCCACATTGATGAGTTTTTGCGCTCGATTGATGACAACAGGCTCGCCCAGTTTCGTTCAAAGGCAACGCTCGAGAATTTAGCCAACGATCTCATTGCAGCACTTGAGCTTCATCAACTCGCGTCCGATGCTTGGCACCCCAAGTTCCGGCGAAAGGGCAAGAGCGAAATGGCCTCTCGATGGGAAGAATTACCTGTGGTGGCAAGTCTTCTTGCCTGTATGGTTCTGGTCATTCTCGGCCAGCAGGAAAGGATCGAGAGTGGTATAGACAAGGTCCGCGAATTGACCTCGAAGATGGTAGGTCCGGAGAGCACACAGAACAAGACACAATGGGCACACATAGCGAACGCATCTACCAGCATTCTTGAAGCCTTGGGAATTAGCCCACTTGACGCGAACGATGCTGTAAAGGATCGATACGGAGATAGCGCACTAGAGGCGCTGCTGGAAATCCGTAAGATTGCGCTGGTTTGATATGGGCCGCGGAGAGTCGAGCACTTTTCCGACAGCGATCGTCCCTGCTACGGGGCAAGCTAAGTCGCCATCAGAAGCGCTAAGCACCTCGCCGCCGGAGTCCGGTTCGTGGTGGTCGCGTTATCGGACGAATATTCAGAACCGCTTATCGCCGACCGCGCTCGCCGTGCTCGAATCGGACGCGCGCTACATCATTGGACGAACTCTACCTTCCAACCAAGGGACGCTAGATCAAGCGGCGTGGCCCGACACTCGTGTCCGAACAGGCATGGTCGTTGGCTCAGTCCAATCCGGGAAGACGGCCAGCATGCTGGGCGTAGCTGCGATGGCTCTGGATGCAGGCGCTGACCTTCTAATCTTACTGGCTGGTACTCGCGTAAGTCTTTGGCTTCAAACGTATGAACGGTTGCTGGCTCAACTAGATGGCTCAACAATGGAGGACGCTTATCGTCGACGTGCGGAAAGGTTGATACTGCCGCAACCCGCCGACATCCTTAATGAGGAACGAGCCGATCCAGGTCGATACTTGCAGAGGCCGCTCGCGCGTCAGGCTCTCCGCGCTGGTCGCCCAATAATATGTGTGATCCCTAAGGAAGACGATCATCTGGTGATGTTAAGCCGCTTCCTGAGCGACATTGTCACCGATGAATATCTTCGGGAGAGGGGCAAACCCTACTCAGTCGTGCTGCTTGACGACGAAGCCGACGATGCAAGCGTGCTCGATAGCGAGCGATCGCAGAAGGTGACTCCACGGCTCATTTCCGCACTTTGGAGCGGTGACCCCGATGAGACTGCAACGCGAAATCCTGCGATGTTCGCAACTTACGTTGCCTACACCGCGACGCCACAAGCAAACTTTTTACAGGCGACCCATAACCCGCTGAGCCCCAGAGACTTCAACGCAGCGCTTAGGACGCCAGGCGCTTCGGGTGCTGTGTCACCCAGAGCGGTCGCCTTTGCAGAGCCGGCAGGAGTCCTATCGTTCTACTGCGGCGGAGAGATCTTTTACGAGCGGTCTCGAAACACTACACCCGGCGCGCTTTGCCAGGTGTCGAGCTTTCCCGATCTGAGGCCAGGTGAAACCGAGGCCGAACTAGCAATGCGGCGCGATGACCTTCGTTGGTCGATGCTGGCCGATTCAATGCGGTGCTATCTCGTTGGGGCCGCGATAAGAAGTCTTGCCCCAGGCTGGGAGAACGCGTTTAATCACAGCCTTGGATATCAGTCGCTTGAAGTAGCTCATGCATCCGCGCCCGGGCCCCATACGATGCTGGTTCATCCTTCTGCACGGAAGGAAGATCACTTCAATATGGCAAAGGACATCTTGAAATGGTCATCAGCAATACCCGGCCAAGAAGCGTTAGTGGAACTCGATGAGGTCTCGGAAGCGAAGCTGTTAATCTCAGCGGAGGGACTGAGACGCCGCGTTGAACTCGAAGAAGAAAAATGGGCCGCTTGGCTGCCACGATTTGAGGCTTCCAGGATCGCACTTTCAACATTGCCTCATGCACCTTACGCACCGATCTCTCAAGTTGACTGGCCGAGGGTACGAGATGCTCTTGTTGACCGCGTTTTCCCGAACGTCCGGGTACGGGTTCTCAACAGCGACCCTGCGTCCGACGACAGGCCACGCTTCGAAATTTTCGAAGAATGCGACACCTTCCGAATACCGCCCGATAGCCTGTCAATCTTCGTAGCAGGGAATGTATTGTCGCGCGGACTAACGCTTGAAGGTCTCACTACAAGTCTATTTCTCCGTGGTGCAGCAGAGCCAGCCGCCGACACTCAGATGCAAATGCAGCGTTGGTTCGGCTATCGAGGGAGCTTCTTGCCGTTTTGTAGGGTCTTCACCTATGAGGACCAACTGCAGTTCTTCCGACGCTACCATGTCAATGACAACGCGTTGAAGACTGAAATAATTGCCGCTATGGACGCCGCGGAGGAGGTTTCGAGCCCCGCATTGGTCTTACAAGGAACATCGTTTGTAGCGACTAGCAAAATCGAGGCCCGCAAAGTCCTCTCTCTCCCGGACCCAGACCTTCAATCAAATTGATCGAGACGGACGATGATCAACTTGCGAAACACAACATCGGTGTTGCCGTAAGTGTTTTGAATGATGGGACTTGGGTGCCGTTGCGGGACGACAGGGGCCTGGAGCGAGGTATAATTCGTTCAGAGCCGGTTAGCTTAAATCATCTTGCAGATCTGCTCGATTCTCTTCGCTATTCACATCACGATCCAGACCTTGGAAGCGAGTTGAGTCGCCGGTGGGAAAATTATGGGCGACTCCTCGCAATTGACGAGCCATTATTTTGCCCGCCATTGAGAGAACCCAGAGAGTTTGGCGTTGAGCCGCAATCTTGTCCATACTCTATCGCAGCGTATCTAAGGCTGTGGTCCTCCCTAGCAGACGGGCATTCCGCCCCAGGTTTTTACCCGACCGATAAGCCGGAGGTGCCATGGAATTATGCGGACGCGCTGAGTTCCGCGACCCCGAAGTTCCACATTGCATTTCGCCATGGCCAAGAGTTGGCGAGAGATCCAAGGCTGGCAGCGAACGGCATCAAGGCTGTAACGCGGGAGCGTAATGCAAACGGCCGAACATTGAAAACGCTCTGGGGCACTCGCGGCTACGGTGGGTCGTACTTTGGGGATGAACTCGTTGACTACTATTTTCATCGAACTCCTCCTGTGCCCAGTATCCAGGAGGCGCTAGTTGGCGCCCCCGCGGCCATCCGGGTTTCGCTTTGTTTCACATTGTCAGCGCGCCTGACCTACCGACCGACCTCGTAGCTATCGGACTGGGGCTTCCCCACGGCGGTCCCGACCACATTGCGGCATTGCGAATATGACAGACTCAAGCTTCGAACAACTCCGCGCGGATCTCGGGGAACTTGGTGTACCCCAGGGCCACGTGCGTCACACGCTGTGGCTAGCAGCGCCGCTAGCAGTGGGGCGAACAACCTCGGGCGACTACGAGATCTTCATCCGCGGCTCGGAACTTCGCGCAGCATCACCACTGGTTCGGCGTCATATCCAGCACGGCGACTGGCGGCCCGAACTGGGCGGCACGTCGTTTCCAGCGAATCGGATTGTTCTTCCGTCGGCGCCTCATTTTGCGTCGGTCGCGGCTCTCATTGCCATCGAACTGCTTCGTGCCGGCGTGGCTGGGGCCCGGGGCACTCAAGCCGCGTTCTCTGACGTCGAACCTATCATTGAGATGGCGATGCGTAGGGGAGCGCTACCGGAAAGCTCGATTGTCGGATTGGTGGGAGAGCTGACCGTCCTCCGGCAACTTTTCCTGAGTCACGCGGTTCGCCCATCATCTTTGATGAGAGTGCTCGACTTCTGGCAAGGTTGGCAAGGTGGCCGGGACTTTCGGATCGGAAACCATTCTATTGAGGTCAAGACTACACAGGCGGCGACCTCCATTCACGAGTTTGGCGGACTTCATCAATTGGAGCCCGAACTTCTCCCATCCGGCACAGTAGAGCAACTTCATCTAATGAGCATCGGACTGGCTACATCAGCATCCACCGGAGAGTCTCTCCCAACGCTGGTCAGCAGCGTGATTGGCTTGCTGTCGGCGGCGTCGGAAGACGACGAGCTCCCGAACGAATTTGTACGTAGGGTTGCCTTATATGGGAGCCAGTCGGGAGAAGGCTACGTGCACGCTGCAATGCGCGACTGGAGCGTGTATCAGACGCGCTACACTCATACATTTATTCCGCGCCTGTACAGAGTCGACGACCCGGCGATGCGGCTCTTGACGAGGCAGATTCTCGCTGACACGTTTGTTCAGCCGCAGGGTCTCTCGTTCACAATGCATATTCCTGAGCAGGTTTCGACGTTCAACCCAGCACCGGATTGGTCAATGCTGTTGGAAGAGATGTGCAATCAAACTCCGAGATCGGCGACCTAGGCTCTAGAGTGCGGGCCCCGTTTTGGGCGTGTGAAACGCAGGATAGTTTTAAGGTGATTTCGGGCGGGCGGGATGGTAACGCTGAGCTAAGCGAGGGACCATGGCAGTAAACAACGAGATATCGTACACATCGGTAGACAACTTGTGGCTCGATCCGCTCAACCCGCGGCTGGGCCGCGGAAACACGGGGCCGGCAGTTAAACAGTCAACGATCATGGGCCTCATGCGGGATTGGACGCTCGATGAGTTGGCGGTCTCGTTTATTGAAAGCGGTTTTTGGCCTCAGGAGGCCCTCCTAGTCGTTCGCGAAAAGCTTTACGGCAAAGATGTGTTGGTAGTTGTCGAGGGCAATCGGCGCTTAGCTGCATTGAAGTTTCTCAAACGCGCCGCAGATGGAGAGAAGATTGACCGCCGCTGGAAGGAAATCGTAGAAGAAATCCCGCCTCCTGCCGCGCTTTTTGATCGCGTTCCCTACATCGAAGTTTCCTCGAGAAAAGACGTTGAAGCTTTTCTAGGCTTTCGCCATGTGACAGGGATCAAAGAGTGGAAACCGGCGGAAAAGGCGGAATACATCGCGAAGCTCATCGAAGGAAGTAAGCTGACCTACGCACAGGTTATGCGCAAAATTGGAAGCAAAACTCCAACGGTTCGGCAAAACTACATCTCCTACCGTTTGCTTTTGCAAATGGAGGAACAAGACACCATCTCGATCGAGCACGTCGAAGAAAAGTTCAGCGTGCTCTTTCTGTCGCTAAGAACAGAAGGCGTTCAGAAATATCTGCACATTGATATAATGGCAGAGCCTAACGATGCCCGGACCCCGGTGCCTGTAGAATACCTAAAACAGATGTCGAATTTCGCACTGTGGCTATTTGGTAGCGAAACCCGAGCTCCAATCGTACGGGATAGTCGTCAGGTCGACCAGTTCGGTCAAATACTTCTCAGTACAAAGGCAGTCGAATATCTTGAGAAGACGTCACGCCCGTCCTTTGAAACAGCGTTCTCTCTTGCAGGGGGTGATGAACCAGAAATTATTCGGCTGGTGGACGAAGCCGCCTTCAATGTAGCTGCTGCCCTAAGTCGCGCTCACCGGTACGCCAAGTCCAAAAAGCTGCGCAAGGCTGCAGCCCAGCTAGGGCAGGACACGCTTCAACTGCTGTCCTTGTTTCCTGATCTCACGGAAGAACTTATAGCTGAGAAGGCGAAGTAATGTTTGCTTTGCCTGCAAGAGGTTTCCAGCGCTCGGTAAACAAGCATAACGTCGATCAAACCATTTGCGGCGACTGGATCGAAGCGTGTGCGTTATTCGGAGAAGGCGAGGTTGCTGGCTCGGATATCGTTGATCTTCTGAGGGAAAATGAAGTCTACGAGAGCCAAGATTTCGCATGGGAACTGGTCAACACGGTCTTTGCCCACATCCGGGAGCGACAACGAGTTCTTGGTGACGGGTATCCGCTCCGCGTTCAAGCCGGTACACGCGTAGTCGCCACCGTACCGTGGCAGGACTTCGCGCCATATGCCTTCTGCCTTCTGCTGTCGCTTCCGAAAGCTTACCCCACTTGGTGGCGCGCTTTCGGGAACGACTTCACCGCGCAAGGTCAGCTATTTGAAGATCTCACGGCAGAGTCGGTGGCGGCCACCTTTGGCGGCTGGAGTGTGCATAAAACTGGCTGGTCGGCAGCGAATCCAAACAGAATTTCCGCAATTGTTGGCGAGATTGCCGACTTGCTCGGTGAGGTTACCGGCGATGTCGTTCGTTGGAGTGCCGCAAAGGCCAAAGAGGCGGGGCTTGATATGCTTTGCTTTCGTCCGTTTACGGACGGACGCGTTGGGATACCGGTGATGCTATTTCAATGCGCGAGCGGTATGGATTGGAGGAACAAGCTTCACGCGCCGGAAATTCGCGTTTGGACGAAAATTGTGGCGTTTGCATCAGAGCCCAAAAAGGCATTTGCCATGCCATTCACGCTTGAAGTCGATGATTTTCGGAATCACACCAATGTTATCAACGGGCTGCTAATGGATCGAGATCGCCTCCTAGCTCCTGGGAGAACGCAAGCACTCTGGACTACTCCGGCATTGAACGAGCAACTGTGCCACTGGATAGAACCGAGGTTGGCGACATTGCCTCAAACGCAATAATCGGTTGTAGTGAGGGGACCGTGGATTCTGGCCTACAAGCGTGAGAACTGGATTATCGGCACACCCGTATGGACGGATTGGGATGGATGGAGAGGATTGAGGAATTCGTCGATGTGCGCCAAAAAACATGGTGCATTCATTGCGCTCGAACTCTCGCTGGCCTTGAGACGAATGAGGATCACGTTCCGACAAAAAGCTTCCTACTTAAGCCAAGACCCCATCATCTTCCGGTGGTGACCATCTGCCGCGAGTGTAACAACGGTTTTTCGCGAGATGAGCAGTACGCCGTCACTTTCTTAAGTTGCGTTCTCTCTGGATCAACCGATCCCCGCCACCAACGTAACCCAAGTGCGGGGCGAGCACTCGCTGATAGCGCACCTCTCCGCGCCATGATCGAGCGGTCGAAAGTCGAGTATCAGACTCTGGGCGGCGACAAGAAAATCGTCTGGCGACCAGACACCGTGCGCCTTGACCGTGTAATTCTGAAGAACGCACGTGGCCACGCCTACTTCGAATTCGGAGAGCCAATGCTGGAGCCACCGGTCCATGTCTGGTCGTCTCCCCTTGAATATTTATCGTCAAGCGACCGCGCAGACTTTGAAGAGTTGAACGAGGGAGGTCGTGGCGCGAGCTTGCCTGAAGTCGGAAGTCGAATGCTTACACGCGTTTGGACCGGTGTGAATATGTGCGCCGGCTGGATAGTAGTACAGGATAACACCTACCGCTATGCCGTGCAGCAGGCAGGTTTATTACGCGTAAGATCTGTCTGGGCAGAATATCTGGCCACCGAGGTTCAATGGTAAGTCCTAACCCTAGAGCGCAACGCTACGCTTTAAATGACGCCCCACGCCCGAAACCTCCCCTCCCCGTCATCTCCCGCAGACCCAGTTCCAAAACAATCCGCCGCGCCGCCTGCGGCGTCACCTCGAGTGTCACGGCCACCATCCCGGCCGACACCAACGGCTTTGCCATCACCAGGCTCGACCAGGCTCCGGCAGCTTTGAAGACGTCCGCCGTCCTTCCAGTTTTCGGTCCATCATCGTTTTCGCCAGTGTCAGTCGGTCATGCTCTTTCATGCCGATCTCGGCAGCCGCCAAAAGTCCATGGGCGATGGCGAGCAGTCGCGTCTCACGATCGCGATGACGGCGCCGATCGACCGAAATGGTTTTCAGGCCAAGATTGAAGGCAGCCAGATGCGCTCCGGTGGTCAGGCCGGCCTGACGCAGCAATGATGCTCCCAGCAGTCGGCCGAGCCACGGCGCATGCTGCAGCACGGACAGCTCATTCCAGGCGTCGAGCGCAACAATGGCCTGCAGCACGGCCGGCAGATTTTCGACCTGGCGCAACACGCCGCGCCATTCCTCCAGCCGGGCATCTTCGTCCCAGTCGAGATCATAGACGAGAGGATCTCTCTCGCCGACCTCAGCGCGCCCGGGCCGCTTGGCTTGCTCGATCGCGGCCTCGGACCGGGCGAGCAGCGCGTCGATGGCGGCGTAGTCGGCACCCGGAAGGGTATCGATGTCGTTGACATCTTCCCCTCCTCTTCCGGATATTTTGCCGCGGCCGCGGGTTGAACGGCGTCGGCCGTGCCCGTCTCGTTGGTCCCAGCCGACGTGATTTCCGACGTCTGTCGCAAAGACCGGATACCCTCTGCGGACAAGGCCCAACCCGGCGACTGCGCGGCGATTCGCCGGCGGGTGCGCAACACGTCGCGGGCAATTGTCAGTTCGTGGGTGGGCGTGCGGATATCGCGGGTGGCGTCGTGGAGGACGAGGTCTTCGAGATGGACGAGTTCGCCGTCGATCCACAGCGACGCGCAGGCGTCGGCGAAATTCTGGCGTTCGATCCAGCCGGCGCCGACCGGTGAACGGGCGATCCGCTCGTCGAGACGGGTGAGCGCGATACCAGCGTCGAAGGCCGGCCGCGTCAAGGCTGTCATGCTGATTTTCACGATATCGTAAGCCATTGAAATCATGGTAAATGATTTGCTAAACGAATGCTATCTCGGAGTTATTATTCCTCACTCCTTATGATGCACTAGGCCACGCTTAACCATCGATAACAAGCGTTTATCGATGGTAGATTGATTTCGGGGTGAAAACCAGAATGTCGGACGCCCTGGATGAGCGGAAAGCCTTGGTTTTCCGGAGTTTCAGGCTGATATCTGCTAGGTTCGACGGAAACATCTTCGCTCTGCAGGCCCACCCGGAGCAGCCCTCCCCTGCCGATAAACACAGAATTTCTCTGCCGTCTTTACACGCGACCCGGCTTTCATGACCCTCCCCTCCTCCGATCTCCTTATTTTCAGGCATTTCCGCCACAGATAGCCGCCAGAGCGCGTTTTACGCTGGTTACGGCCTGATGCCCGTTCGACCTTGCATTTCGAGTCTGATGGGGCTGCATTTACCCTATAAAACACGCTTGCAACTGGTCATTTTCTCACGCATTCCTTATTTGTACAAAGCACCTGAAAGCGCGCGAGAAAACCATGGCAAAACGGCAAGTCGCCAATCTATCGCCGGCCCCGAAACGTCTTATAGGCTATGCGCGTGTCTCGACCGACGATCAGGTCCACGACGCACAGATGGACGAGCTGCGTGCCGCCGGTTGCGAGCGGATTTTTCAGGAGCATGGATCTGGGGCGTCACGGGCGCGCCCGGTTCTGACGAGACTACTCGGTGATCTTACTGCCGGCGATGTGCTTGTCGTCGTCCGGCTGGATCGCCTTGCCCGGTCGGTCAGCCATCTGTTGCAAGTGATTGAGGATCTCGAAGAGCGTGGTGTCCATTTTCGATCGATCCGCGATCCGATCGATACGTCCACACCACAAGGGATGTTTTCCCTTCAGGTCCTCGGAGCTGTCGCGCAGCTCGAACGGGCTTTGATCGCCGAACGAACCAGAGCTGGCATCAAGGCCGCAAAGGCCCGTGGCAAGCTGCCGGGCAACCCCGGGCTGCGCGAGCGGCGACCAGAAGCGATCAAGGCAGTCTCGAAGGCGCGTGAAAAGCTCTATCTCGAGGAGCTGATTTCATCCGCCCAGAACTGGTTGCCGATAGTCCGGCAACTTCGCCCTCAGCATAGCTGGGACAATGTCGTCCGGGTGCTCAATCGCAGAGGTCATGACTGGACGGTGGAGCGGCTGCGCCGCGCGGTGCATCGGATGGTCCGCGAGAAGCTGGCCGACCCCGAGCTTTGGCGCGCTCGCCACGGCGCGCGCCAGAGGATCACCTGATGAAGCTCGTTGCGGCGATTGCCATTGCGGATCCCGGACTGTCGTTGCGCGATATTGCCGCCCAACTGGATCAGATGGGTGAGCGGCCGGCGCGGGGTGGGCGGAAATGGCAGCCTTCTTCGGTCCGCCACCTGCTGGATGAGGCACATCGATTTGGTCTCATTCGTCATTGAGGGCGCGGAGCATCAGCTTGCCGATTGCCCGGTTTCTTGCGCGCCCTGCTTTGGATGGCAGAGATTTCCAGCCTTCGCTTTCGACAATGCCGCGAGCGAGCTGCCGGTATTCGGTTTCCGCACGGAGATTTAGGACTGACGCGGCCAGCGTTTGAGGAGGCGCCTGATGATACGCTGGGACCGGCCCGCGCTCGAATTGCCGAAAGGCTTCGCGAACAGAGGGAGACAGTCGCGCCGTCTTGGAAGCATCCTCAAATAGGAGGACAGCGATGGCGGTGATAGTTACAGCGCGCCATGCCGGTGGAAGGCTGGTCATTGGGTCCGTGCCTTCAGCGACTGGCGGCCTCTGACCGTAAGGCAGAGGTAAACCCAGCGTGGCGATGTATGGCATCCCTTCCGGCCGTAGCGACCAGAGGAAACGGCTTGCTGTCCCAATTCGTTCAAACTCCGACCCGCCCTTGCCGATAGCTTCGCCTACCAACGAGGCAACCTGCAGCAAGTCTGTCTGATTGCGGCGCTGGAACCGCCGCGCCGAGACAACCGCATCGCAATCACGGCAAAACAGTCTGACGACTCCGGCCGGCGTAGACCGAAACTGAAACAGCCCGCTGCGGAAACACCCGCCGCAATTAATCTCGAGCCCAGTCTTGTGCCGGGGGCAGACTACGGCCTCGACACATGCCCAAGACCGTCGGCAATAGTGGTCCCTCCTCCTCGGCATCCTCATCCAGGCATGCTGGACAGACACCTCGGTGTGCAGGGCCGCTGACGAATGATGCCCTGCTGCGCCCGGTAGACTGCAGAGACAGTTGCTCCAGATCGCCTTGCCGCAGGCGACAGGCAAGCGCCCATAATCGGTTTGCGCATCGTTCGGTAGGGACGTCGTGGTTGAGGAGATGCGGCTTCGAGGCTCCCGAAGCGCCGCATATCCAGTTCTCAACGTGCCGGGGCGAGCTGGAGTAATGGCTCGCTACCCGCCAACGCCAACAGCCGAGAAGTTCATCCTCAAAGGGCCGTGGGGCGATCGCCAGCAGCCGCACCGGTCTCACGGGTTTGCATGTCGCCGCAGGCGCCCTTCAGTGCGTCGCGCCATCGCGACCAGGGGCAGGATAAGGTTGTCACCGTCGAAACTCTCCAAGGTGATCCTCTCATTCCCATTTCGGACAGCTTCGACCGCAACCGTTTCGATCAGGCGAAAAATTCGAACCGTAACGCCGTTGGTCATATCCAGCACCTTGCGGCGCACGGCTGCGGTACCGAGCTGGGATGGCTCGCGCAGAGGCAGGATGCTGCCGAGACTTGCGAGCAACTGTGCGAGCTCCTGTGTATTGGACCAGCGTTTCAGGTGAATTGCCTCGAACCTCTCCGCGAGCTGAGCATCCGTCAACAACGCCTGTCGGGCGAGATCAGTACCGGCGCAGATCAACGGGACTTTGAGATCATTGGCTAGAAAGCGGATGACGTTGAGAAAGACACGTTGCTGCCGATATGTGCCAGTCAGCATGGCATGGATCTCATCGATGATCAGCATCCGCACACTCATCCTGCGCATGAGGGTCCGGCAAGTGGTCTTCAGTCGGAAGGTCGCGTCTCCGCTTGGACCCGGTGCACTCATTGCATTGAGGAGTTCGCCGTAGACATCGCGTTCGACCGGTTCGGCTGGCATCTGCATTGCCACGACCGGCATGTTCGTCACCCCGGTTCCACGATCGAAGATGGGCTGGTGATCGCGAAGAAACTTTCGGATGATTTTTGTTTTTCCCATACCGGTATCGCCATAGAGGAGCAGACAAGGCATTCGATCCCGCGGCGGATAGGAGAGCAGATCCTCAAGCCGCGCCAGCGCAGCCCTCGCATCGGCAGTTTCCAGCCAACGATCCGCGCGGATCCAGGCGACCCGTTCGTCAAGCTCCATCTCGGCATACTGCCGATAGGCGGGCAGGAGGTGGAGGTATTCTGTCATGACCATTCCTCCACCGGCAACGGCGCCAAATCGAAGAAATCGTCCTCGTCGGCATCATCCATTATTTCTGTGTGCTGCTTGTCCGTCGCCGCCAGCGCTCGCAACTGTCTCTCGGCTCCCCGGCGGATGCTCCGCGTTTGACGGCTTGCGATCTCGACAATCTGTCGCTGGGCTTCGATGGTCTCGAAGATCAGGTGCTCATCGACCGATTGCAGGCCACGAGCCCTCAAAGCGGCCACGGCCTGCCGGTGCTCCCCGAGCGTAATCCGTGGCCGGCTGAGGTCTGCAAACCGAACCGGCCAGTTTTCGCCGATTGGCCCGTCGATGAACACGCAGGAAATGTCCCGAGGATCGTAACGGACCCGCATTTTGTCCGGCGCACCGGTCCATGGGCTCAAAACGTCGTCCCAATATTTGAGGCCGAACAGGTGCAGTCCGTCTCGGCGCACGACACGTTCCTCGAATGGTAGGAAATCCAAGACAAAACGGTGTTCGTCGTAGGGAAGCCGCAGAGGCTCCCGACGCGAGAGGACGGCATCTTCCCAAGCCAGCCGAGGAGGAATCTTTAGCGCACGGTGGATATCGGCGTGATAGCGGCCGACGATCTCAAGGGTGAGCCACCGCTCCAGGCTCGTCAAAGGTCATGACTGCATGCTTTTGCGGATCGTAGTCGCCACGGGAGCCAATATCGCTCGATGTTGAACCGGGCAGAAAGTGAACGGCGCCCATCATCGTGCCGATAAGCCGCTCGATGTGACCACCGTAATGTGGGCGAGCAACCGGTCGATGGATGAGATTTATGCCGTATTCGGCCGCTCCCCACGCCAGCGCTTTCCCCGAAACTCCCGAGCATTGTCGAGATGAATGGCGGTGGGCAAACCATGGACGGGCCAGTCGCCGACCACGTTTCGCTCAGCGAGCCACGGAGCCTTGGGCAAAACCATATGCCGGATGGCCAAGGCGACCGATGTTGACGATGGGTGCTCAAGGCCCAGGTAGAAGCCGGCCACCATGCGGCTGGCGACATCGATCGCCAGCGTCAGCCAGGGGCGCTGCAATGGTTGGCGGTTTACAGCGTCAACAACGAAGAGATCGACCAACGTATGATCGATCTGCACGACTTCCAGCGCGTGCCCGACTGAATACTCATCGACAACGGGTTTGTATTGCTGACGGGCGACGGTGGCACCCTCTCGGGCCTTGGCCAGCTTTCTCGGGTCGGAGCGATCGATGCGAACCTTCACGGCTTTCCAGGAAGGTGCAGGTATGTTTCGCTGACGGCAAATAACCCGGACATGATCATGAACGGCGGTGATCGTCGGCCGCTCACGACGGCAATAGGTCTCCTGGATGGCGCAGGTGATGGCATCTTCCTGTTCCGATGATAAGAGCCGCCTCCCCTTCTCTGGGCCAGGTGCTTCATCCAGCAATGAACTGGTGACCGGTTTTCGCCGGAACTGGGCGAGCAGCTGATAGAACCTTGTTGGCTTGAGACCCAGCTGCCTGCACGCGGCGAATCTCTCCTGGCTGGTCAATTTCTTTTCGAAAGCGATGGGCCGGATGACGGCCTCGCGAACCACAGCCTTTTGCCAAGCTGTCTCGCTGTTGAGCATCTTGTCAGGTGTCTGCACCATTCAGGCTTCCTCGCCGACGTATCGGCTTCGCCATGGTCTATTGCTGCAGATCTCAGGATGCTCCACAAGAATGACAGTTGAAAGACGCTTGGTCTCGAAAGCCAATCTACGGCAGATGGCTGCTTTCGGGCCCAAAACGGACACTGGACCCGAAATATCCAGTTGTTTTAGAGTGGAATAATAACGCATGATGGACGCGATGAATGCCCTACGGTATCAGCCTGAAGAGCTGCAACGCTACGGCCGTTGAAATCCTGAAGCTTTGGGGCGAGGCGAGCACCTTTGAGCCCATAGGCTCGATGCAGGCATTAGGGTACCCGCCTCATCTAACACTTGCAGTGTTCGAGCGACCGCCAGAAGATGCTAGCGCGGTAATGGCGAGCGTCTTTTCGGCGCAGAAAAAACTGTCGGTCGCCTTCGAAGCTGTGAGGTATTTTGACAACGAGGATGTCGTCCTCTGGGCCAAGCCCCGCTTAGACCCTGCTCTGTCATCCCTCCACAACAGATTACACAGCCACTTCGATCCGCTGACCTGTCACGAACACTATCGCGTTGGTCGCTGGGTTCCTCACTGCTCCCTTGCGACCAAAGTACAAGCGTCGGCCAAACGGGCAGCTATCGAGTGGGCAGAAAGCCGAAGCGTCTTCTTCACCGTCGAGTTTGACTTAGCAGATTTTGTACAGTTCCCGCCGGTCGTGGTGCATGAAGAACTGCATTTAGGTTGAATGGCCGCAATTGGCGGCGCATTCCGGCCAACTCAGAAGATTCCGCTGATCTTGGAAGACCAAAACAGCTATCACTGGAACGAAATCGATTCCGCCGGACCAGGCTGATCGACAACCCTATCGTCGACCAATCACCCGCCAGCAAAGGCTCTCCCTATGGAAGATCGCGTCCGTTTCGCCTTCGAAAAGCTGTTGAACATCGCCCATCAGGATACCGGCCAGGGCAGGCGGGTGGCGAACTTCATTCTCGCCTGGTGGAACGCCGAAGTGCATGGCGGTTTTGATCTCACCGACCTGGCCAATGTCGATCCCCATATCGGCGAGGACATGGCAACGATCTTCACCTGGCTCGCGCGGGAGGAGGACCTCGTCTATCCGCACGACTATCGCAGCGAGATCGAACAGATCATCGCACGCTGGCGGCCCCAGGCGCAGACAGCGTGATGGCAAGCGTCCGCACGCTGTCTGCCTTGTCCGGTATTGAGCGGCGCTCAGTCGAGTTCGACACGATCGCATCGGTGCTGCCGATCGATCGCCGCGACGAACTCGCTGAGCTGCTGACCGACCAGGACGTCGAGACGCTCCGCCACCTTGTCAACGAGGGCATGGGCGCCAACACGCTGCGGGCGCTGACCTCCGATCTCGCCTATCTTGAGGCCTGGGGTTGGCGGCCACCCAAAAGTCCCTGCCCTGGCCGGCGCCCGAGGCACTGCTGCTGAAATTCGTCGCCCATCATCTGTGGGACCCGCAACACCGCGAGACCGATCCCGATCACGGCATCCCGGCCAACGTCGACGAAAAGCTTCGGCAACAGGGGTTTCTGAAATCCGTTGGGCCGCATGCACCCGCGACGGTGCGTCGGCGTCTGGCGAACTGGTCGGCGCTGACCAGGTGGCGCGGCCTCGACGGCGCCTTCGCCTCGCCTGCCCTCAAATCCGCAATCCGCCTCGCCGTGCGGGCAGTTCCCCGAACACGACGCAGAAAAAGCGCCAAGGCGGTCACCGGGGATATTGTGGCGAAGCTGCTGGCGACCTGCGCCAGCGACAGCCTGCGTGATCTGCGCGACCGTGCGATCCTGATGGTTGCCTTCGCCTCCGGCGGCCGCCGGCGCAGCGAGATCGCCGGACTGCGCCGCGAGCAGCTGACCGATGAACCTCCCATTCCGGTCGAGGATGGCCCTCCCCTCCCTCTCTCGCCATCCATCTCGGCCGCACCAAAACCACGACCGGCGAGCAGGACGACGTCGTCTATCTCACCGGCCGGCCGGTCGGCGCGCTGAATGCCTGGCTGCAGGCCGCCAAGATCGACAGCGGCAGTGTGTTTCGGGGGATCGGGCGCTGGGGAACGGTTTCGCGGCGGGCGATCGATCCGCAGTCGGTCAATGCGATGATCAAGCAGCGGGTGGAGATGGCCGGGTTGGAGGCTGGGGAGTTTTCGGCGCATGGGCTACGGTCCGGCTATCTAACGGAAGCAGCCAACCGCGGTATCCCTCTCCCCGAGGCGATGGAGCAATCGCGCCATCGATCCGTGCAACAAGCGTCAACGTACTATAACAATGCAACGCGGCGAAGCGGCAGAGCTGCACGAATTCTCTGAGAGAGTTGCCTGCCAAATCCGATCATGTCGAATTTGGCGGCCTGTTTTTATCTCTAAATCCCATACTTTTAGGCTGCGCCGATCGACGCCGCGGCGTCCATGGACGAGGTCGCAACCCGCGCCTATGCACATATGCTGGACCGGCGCGGCGCCAGATATTGCTTCGGTGCTCAAGGCTCCGGTGTATTGTCTGCCGATTCCTCGTCTTCCAATTTCTGGTCGTTCAAGGCGACACTTCGATAGTCGGTCGGCTTTTGATGGTGCCACGATTGAATGTTGACGGTACCGACGAGCGGCTTCGATAGGGAATGAGTGTTCTTGAGAGCCCCTTTGAGCAACGGGCCGATCGTGCGCCCCATGACGAGGAAATCGATCTGCGGTGTAATTTCCTCAATGCGCTCCAGAAATCTCGGGAGTTCGTTCAACTTGATCTGGATACCCTTAGAGTCGTTTTCATAAAAGGCGCCCGCAAGCACCTCGTGAAACTGATATGCCCCCTTGATCTTGTGTTCTTTGGGAAGAGCAAAGGACTTGCCTTGGTAGAGACTCGCGGCGACATTTTTCAGACTGACGGCCTCTGGGAGTGAGTCAGTATGCCAAACCGAATAGTAGCACCAATCGCGTTGTTGATCGGCAAGGAGCTGGCCGCGAAAGTGCGTTCGCAGAAGCGCCTCAAGCTGATAACGCTCGTATTTCATCTGTACTGAGAGCAGTGATTTGATGGTGTTCGTGTGCTCTGCGGTGAATTTGCCGACAATCTGATCGCGGATTGCGAAGAGGAGTTTCTCCGCATTCGGTGTCCATTGAAGCTTAGTCCGTCGGCGCCCCGACCTATGTGTGATGTGGTCGATCGCAAAGGCCGGTCCCGAAGACGCGGCCTTGGCCTGAAAGAGGATGATCTTCAGCTTTGAGCCGGCGGTTTCGTATTCGGACTGATCTACGATCAACGCGAAGTCACCTCCAGAAACCGCCTCCTGGCGGGCGTTTTGGTGCGCCCATCGAATGTCAGGAATTACGAGCTCGTCCGGCGTTGGCTTCATGGCGATGGCCTTGAACCACCTCAAATGCGTCGCAAGGTGACCCATAAAGCTTGAGGTCGAATGCTCCTCGCTTAGGCCCGCAGAAG
The DNA here is from genome assembly GCA_045291535.1 of Neorhizobium sp. EC2-8. Classification (GTDB taxonomy): domain Bacteria; phylum Pseudomonadota; class Alphaproteobacteria; order Rhizobiales; family Rhizobiaceae; genus Neorhizobium. The sequence goes on from CP147997.1 coordinate 89,114, forward strand.
AAGATGTTTGCATCATATCGTAAGCGGCGTGAAATGCCGCGAGCCTGAATAGCTTCTCGCCCAGAGTCGAGGCGCTCCGAACTTTTGCTGATAGGATTGCAATCGACTCGTCACATCCGAAGGGTATGAGGCGTCTCGTATAAGCGCTGATTTGGTCGTGCATCTGTGTGGCCCATTTTCTAAAGTACGTACCCGCCTAAGCGGGTTTCCTTGCTTTTTCGCAAATTCACCGACACAAAATAGCGTGCATTTTCCTTCGCTCTTTCGAGACGTCGCTTTGCATATCAGCCTTGCCGTGCGTGATACCGAGGAGCGGGTCAGCAAAACCAAGCACAATATCGTCGGTATCAAACCCTCACAGGTGGCTCTTTCAAGCCGATGCAGCCAGCTGTCGCAAATCTGGATCAGGAGTTCGCGGGCAATGTCACGTCGCGCTTCGGAGACAACGTTTGAAGGAGCCTCCATGAATTTCGTGGTTGCCGGGAGTGACGGGAAGGCCGCTCGAAGCAATTGAGACGGTAGAAGCCACGCGCCCGCCTCGTGAACCAAAACCCTGACAGCTGTCAGGGTTTTGGTATGTGCGGTTGTCAATCACCCGACCTTTGACTCACTTTGACCATGCGCTCTCAGCAGCGCCATAAGAACCGGTCCCAATGAAAATTCGCCCCGCTCGGCCTTGCGCGTGAGGTCACGCAGATAGCCCCCGGGGAGTTGATGTGCCCTGTCCGCTCGAGGATGCAGGCCACCGCAGCGGCCGCATTTTCCGGCCCCATCACCTCGCAGGCCTCTTGATAGGCCGAGGGGCTGACGCCCAGCATCGACCGAACGACCACCGCTGCACCCATCATTTCGCGCCAACTTCCGATCGTACCACCAGGCCCATACATCGCGATCTCGGGGCAAGCCCGCATCACCATCCCAAGCGGAAAATTCCGGACCGGCTCCCGTTGCGGCCGGCCATCGTCCACTGTCTTTGCGCCCTGCTCATTTCGTGAGCTAGGTTCAAGTTCACGGATAGATTCGGGTTTTGAACTCTGTATGTGACGCTCACTGTGAGCAGCATTGGTGCTTGTATTCTCACCTTTTTGCTGCATTTCCAGGATGTTGATGATCTCCTGCTGCAGGAGCTCCATCTCGTCCAAGATTGAATTCACGTCACTAAGCGTCGGAGCGCGCGGAATCCTGCCTACGAGGCTGATGTACATCGCTTCGATGTTTTCCCAGTCGCCCGATGCACCTTCCTCGATCGCGGCAGAAATGAGCTTTCGAACGTCGCGCCTGCATATCGTCAAATTCTCCTTCGCCCGCCGGAGTGCAAAACGATCGGCAACGACCTGTTGCGCCATCATGGCGAGCTCATCCACTCGAAGGAGCAACGGTGACAGGTCAAAGCCGAACGCGCTATCGATCGCGCCGGCCTTGTCCTTCCGGGCGTAACGCTTTCCGTTCGCGCTGTCCTTTCGCACGATCAGTCCTGCCTCAATGAGCAGGGCCAGATGTCTGCGAAGCGTAGCGCCGGCGATACCGTGCGCCCGAAGTGTTAGTTGCGCGTTGGACGGAAAAACGATGAGTTGCGCATCTTGGCGCAATTCGTTGTCAGGGTAAAAGCTCAGGAGTGCGTCCAGGACGGCTAGGCTGCGATCCTGCAATCCGAGCAACGCCCGGGCTTCGGAAGCATCCCGAAACACCTTCCATTTATCCGCCGTCTTGCCTGGCTTGATCGAACTCGTTTCGACCTGTCGCCTCACCAAGGCAAGCGTCATCGGCCGCCGCCCGAAAGGCGTCGTCACACTACCAATCTGCATTTTCTTCACCTTCAAAAAAGGCAAAAGAAACCCGCTCACCAAAATTACGGTGCCAAAGACTCTTGACTGGGATTCGGGGAAATGCGATTCTCTAGTTGTCACACATTGAGAGAGGCTTCCACGACGGCAACGTTTGGGGGCCTTTTTCTTTTGCAGTTCTTCCTTTCTTCACCTTCAAACCCTGACAGCTGTCAGGATTTCTCGTTTTTCCGTAGGCGCGCAAAACGCTCCGTAAGCGCTGGGAGCTCCGCCTCAACAAACTTCAAAAATTCGATCCCGAGTGAGCCCTCGGCCGAAATTCGAACCTCTTTCGACGACATCAACAAAGCGCCGAGCCTCGTTCCGCTCTTGTCTGTGATCGGACTTGGCGCCGGACGATCCGTCGATGCTGGCTTGATGGCGGTCAACGCACGCTGAAACCTTTGATCGGAAGTCTCAGTCGCATCGCCCTTCTTAACGAGCGCCATCCGTAGGACATCGAGCGTTCCAGAGTCGCCCGCAACCGTCTTGGCAAGATCGAGCCAGCGTGGCCGCCCAATCTTCGGCGCCCGACCAATGGCCTCGATGATATCCGCGGAATCATCCTGTAGACATTCCGCATTCGTGCCAGTTCTGCATCTTCGATCGAAAGCGCCGCGTAGATATGCCGAGGCTTGATCCCTGCATCATCCATTCGCGATGCAAAAAGCGCACGCTCGATCCAGGTGAGGTCTTGGCGACCCGCGTTTTCGATGCCTTGCGCGAGAACGAGGTCGAGGTCGGAAATCTCGACCTCGATTGCTCGAACGGGCTTGCCTATCTGCTTGGCAGCAAGCCAGCGCCGGTGACCATAGACAATCTGATACCGACCGGGTGACGACGGGTGCTTCCGGACCTGGACGGGAACCTTTTGTCCCTCAGTTTCAATCGACCGCTTGAACGCCTCAAAACTCGAGGCATCATCATCTGGCAGTCTGTCGGGGTAAGGGGAGGGGTCGATGAGGGAAGGATCCAACTCTCGAACGGCCCCGCCGCCAGACTCAACAAGATCCTTCAACCGATCTCGCTCTGATCGTATGTCCTCAATCGCCCGATGGGCCGCGCCTACGACACCTGCCCCGACACGATTGCCGGACGACGGAGCCGGTGGCTCAGGCTGCTGGTCGGTTGTCTGGCTGTTCTCCAGCTCTGCGGAAAGCAGCCCGAAACTGGCGACAATCGACTTGCGAGGGGATTTGCTCATGCCCGCCCCCAGCTATCATTGATGAGGCGAATTATCGCCTCGTTCACAGCGTCTACGGCCTCCCGGGCGCGCTTATGGGTGTCGCGACCAATTTGTCCCATCTCGAGCTCGTATACCGAGCGTTTTGCTAGCCCGGCCGCCTCGACCGCCGTGCTTTCGATGGCGGTTGGCAACAAGACATCAGAGCCGAACAAGTGCCTAAGCATAGCAACGACCTGTGACTGGGGAGCGTCATTTGGGTTGTGCCGTGTTACCAAGTACCGAATGAAGTCCTGGTCCAACTGGGCGCCGCTCTCATTAAGGACGCTAATAAGATCGCCCATCATGAGAAGAAATTGGCTCATCGATGCGACGTCCAGCATGGCTGGATGGACCGTTATGATCATGCTCGTCGCCGCATAGATCGCGCTCAGCGTTAAAAAGCCGAGCGACGGCGGAGTGTCGAGAATCACCACATCGTAATCCGCCTCGACTTCAGAGAGAGCAAGCTTCAATCGCTCGAAGAAAATTGCGCCCGAGCCGACTTGTTCGCCAAAATCCGTGGCGTTTCGTGCTCATACTCCATGACTTCCAGATTTCCTGGAATGAGGTCAATGCCATCGAAGTATGTCTTGCGGATGATATCGCGGATCGGACGACGTTCGGCCTCATCGTAGCGCAGCGCGGCGTAGATTGTTTCATTTGACCCAACGTCGATCTCTGGCTGAGCACCAAACATAGCGGACAGGGATGCTTGAGGATCCAAATCCAATGCAAGGACGCGATAGCCGTGAAGCGCGAGATAATGGGATAGATGGACGCAAGTCGTGGTCTTTGCGCTGCCGCCCTTGAAGTTGGCGATTGCAACGACCTGGAGATGCTCGCCCGCGCGACGACGAGGAAGGAAACGCAAGGCTTCCGCAGGTTTCTGCATCGCGAACAATTCACGCAGTTCATTGATCTGGGCCAGCGTGTAGACGCGATGGTTATTTTCCAACCTGCTGGGAACCGGTCCACGTCCTTCGGTGGACATGAGTTTCAGGGTGGAATCGGGTATAGACGTCAGCTTCGACACTTCGTTGGTCAGAAAGGGACGCAGGGTCTTTTCCGACTTTGGTGGATACATACGAGTTCTGAGCTGCTGCAATTGCCCCGACAGAAGCCCGGCATGGCGCATGATTTTGCTGCCGGCATCTTCCTTCGAGCCAACTACTGCTTCTACTCGGTTTGCTATCGCCATCTGTCCCTCTTGGCGGCATTCTACCGGTTTACCGGCCATTGCCCGCTAAAGATAGAACACGATTCTCCGAACTGGTCCAGAAGTTTAGGGTTAACAAAAGGTTAACGGCTGGGGTCAATCTGGACGAAGTTATTCGGATTTTTGCTTTTCCGCTCCGGGAGTTAGCCTCAGATCTCCGACTCCTTGATCCCGGATTGTTCCCCTGTGAATCCTACAAATCCGAAGGGTATAACGGCAAGGAGATTAGGAGGTTCTGTAGCGCCACACTCCTCATGAACCGCGACTCACCTTGCCACGCGCATGTTGAATCCTACAACTGCCCCTTGATTCCAATCTGTGCTGATTTCCTCGCCGTCCAACAATGACGGAGAAAATCATGCAGGTTCTCGCGCTCTCAACACCCCGAACGATTCAAGAGGCGCACCTCCTTCACCTCCACTACCAGCTTCGTGCGCGGGTCTTTTCCGATCGTCTGGGTTGGGAAGTCGATGTATCGGCGGGGTGTGAGTCGGATGGCTTTGACGCGCTTCGGCCGACCTATGTTCTCGCCATCGCTGAAAGTGGTGCGTTAGCAGGGTGCGCGCGGCTTCTCCCCGCGCTTGGTGCAACCATGGTGGCCGATGTTTTCCCGTCGCTTCTACCCGACGGTCAACTTAACGGTCATGCCGCGATGATCGAGAGTTCTCGCTTCTGCGTCGACACGGCCCTTGCGGAGGGGAGGGGCGACGGTTCCATCCATGAAGCCACGCTGACAATGTTCGCCGGCATCATCGAATGGTGCTTCGCGAATGGTTACACCGAGATTGTCACAGTGACCGATCTTCGATTCGAACGCATCCTTGCCCGCGTTGGATGGCCGCTGGAGCGTTTGGGCGAACCCAAGAAGATCGGCGTGACAATGGCCGTGGCGGGCACGCTGCCCGCCAACGCGGAGACGTTCCTCAGACTCCGTCCTTCCAATTACCGTTCTGAACTCACCCCTCTCGGCCAGGCAGCGTAAGGAGAAATCCGTGAACCAGCTTCGCTCTCACCCTCGGCTTGTCCGCAAACTTCAGGAGGCGCTCGGCGATCAGCTTTGCGTTGCCCTGGACGACGCGACTGTGGTCGAGATCATGCTCAATCCGGACGGAAAGCTGTTCATCGAACGCCTCGGTCACGGCGTTGCGCCCGCTGGCGAGATGTCCTCCGCTGCCGCGGAGATGGTCATTGGCACAGTGGCGCACGCGCTTCAGTCAGAGGTCGACACGGAACAGCCAATAATCTCCGGCGAGCTGCCAATTGGTGGCCACCGCTTTGAGGGTCTATTGCCCCCAATCGTCGCCAAGCCTGCCTTCACGATCCGGCGCCGGGCATCACGTCTCATTCCGCTCGAAGATTATGTCCGCACTGGCGTGATGACGGAATACCAGGCGTCGACGATCCGCAGCGCGATTTCCGCAAGGCTCAACATCATCATTTCCGGGGAACTGGTTCGGGCAAGACGACGCTTGCGAATGCGGTGATTGACGAGATCGTCAAATCCGCGCCGGAGGATCGTCTCGTCATTCTTGAGGACACCGCGGAAATCCAATGCGCGGCCGAGAACGCCGTTCTGCTGCATACCAGCGATTCGATCGACATGGCCCGACTCTTGAAAAGCACCATGCGGCTGCGTCCCGACCGGATCGTCGTTGGCGAAGTCCGCGACGGCGCGGCCCTGACCTTGCTCAAGGCCTGGAACACCGGTCACCCGGGCGGCGTAGCGACCATTCACTCCAACACCGCGATGTCGGCGCTACGCCGCCTTGAACAGCTCACGGCCGAGGCAAGCCAGCAGCCGATGCACGAGGTTATCGGAGAGGCCGTCGACCTGGTCATTTCAATTGAGCGGACGCCGCGTGGGCGGCTTGTTCGCGACATCATCCAAGTCGAGCAGTTCATCAACGGACGGTACGAGATCGAATCCGACCACCTCACCGAAGAACAGGAGGCGCGCCATGTCGCGTAAGCATACCCTCATCGCCGCCGCGCTCGTGGCGGCGCCAATCGTTCTTGCCTCTGTCGCGCCGGTGCTCGCCAGTTCCGGCGGCAGCCTCCCATGGGAAGGGCCACTGCAGCAGATTCAGGAGTCGATAACCGGCCCGGTCGCGGGTGCGATCGCGCTTGCAGCCGTGGCCATTGCCGGCGGCATGCTCATCTTCGGCGGCGAGCCTCAACGATTTCGCACGGCGACTTGTGTACGTCGTTCTCGTCGCCGGCATCCTGCTCGGCGCCACCAACATCGTCGGCCTGTTCGGTGCGACCGGCGCTTCGATCGGGCTATCCGACGAGCAGGTCATCTCAATTGGTTCGAAAGAAGGAGGAGGGCGATCATGGCTGAGTCCCTGTCCGGCCTGCGGCGTAACCGTATCCATCGCGCGCTCTCCCGCCCGAACCTACTCATGGGCGCCGACCGGGAGCTGGTGCTGATCACCGGTCTTGCAGCGGTGATCCTGATCTTCGTCGTGCTTACGGCCTATTCGGCGCTTTTCGGCGTCGCTGTCTGGGTCGTGATCGTCGGGCTGCTCAGGATGATGGCGAAGGCCGATCCGCACATGCGGCAGGTCTATATCAGGCACATTTCCTACAAGCCTTATTACAAGGCAACCACCTCGCCGTGGCGGCGGTATTGAGGAGGCGGCCATGGTAGCTCTCAAACGCTTCCGGGTGACCGGCCCATCCTTTGCCGATCTCGTTCCCTATGCCGGCCTTGTCGACAATGGTGTCCTCCTCTTAAAGGACGGAAGCCTGATGGCCGGCTGGTATTTCGCTGGCCCGGACTCCGAAAGCGCGACCGACCTCGAGCGCAACGAGCTGTCGAGGCAGATCAATGCCGTTCTGTCGCGGCTCGGAAGCGGGTGGATGATCCAGGTCGAGGCCATCCGCATTCCGACCGTCGACTATCCCACAGAAGACCGTTGCCATTTCCCGGACCCGGTGACCCGCGCGATCGATGCCGAGCGCCGGGCGCATTTCGCGCGCGAGCAGGGGCATTTTGAGAGCAAGCATGCGTTGATCCTGACCTACCGGCCGCTCGAGTCCAAGAAGACAGCTCTCAGCAAATACATCTATTCGGATGAGGAAAGCCGGAAAAAGTCCTACGCGGACACGGTGCTGTTCGTCTTCAAGAACGCGGTGCGCGAGCTCGAGCAGTATTTTGCCAACACACTTTCGATCCGGCGAATGGAAACCCGCGAAACGTTTGAGAGGGGAGGGGAGAGGGTTGCCCGATATGACGAGTTGCTGCAGTTCGCCCGTTTCTGCACAACCGGGGAAAGCCATCCAATCCGGCTTCCCGACATTCCCATGTATCTCGACTGGATCGCCACCGCGGAGCTTGAACACGGACTGACGCCAAAGGTCGAAAGCCGTTTCCTCGGTGCCATTGCGATCGACGGTCTGCCGGCCGAAAGCTGGCCGGGTATTCTAAACAGCCTTGATCTTATGCCGCTGACCTATCGGTGGTCGTCACGTTTCATCTTTCTCGATACCGAGGAGGCCCGGCAGAAGCTCGAACGCACACGCAAGAAATGGCAGCAGAAGGTCCGGCCGTTCTTCGACCAAATATTCCAGACGCAAAGTCGATCCGTCGACCAGGACGCGATGACCATGGTGGCCGAGACTGAGGATGCCATCGCGCAGGCCTCGTCGCAGCTGGTTGCCTATGGCTACTACACCCCGGTGGTCGTGCTGTTCGACAGCGATCGGGAGGCACTCCAAGAGAAGGCCGAAGCGATCCGGCGACTGATCCAGGCGGAAGGTTTCGGGGCGCGGATCGAAACGCTCAACGCCACCGACGCTTATCTCGGTAGCCTGCCGGGCAACTGGTATTGCAACATCCGTGAGCCGCTGATCAACACCAGCAACCTCGCCGACTTGATTCCGCTGAACTCGGTCTGGTCCGGAAATCCTGTCGCGCCATGCCCATTTTATCCGCCGAATTCCCCGCCATTGATGCAGGTTGCGAGCGGCTCGACAGCGTTCCGTCTGAACCTGCATGTCGATGATGTCGGCCACACACTGATCTTCGGGCCGACCGGTTCTGGCAAGTCGACTTTGCTCGCCCTGATCGCCGCACAGTTTCGCCGGTACGAAAATGCACAGATCTTCGCCTTTGACAAAGGCAGTTCACTCCTGCCCCTGACGCTCGCAGCCGGCGGCGATCACTATGAGATCGGCGGCGACAATGCCGAAGAGGGGAGGACGTTGGCCTTTGCCCATTGTCCGAACTCAAAAGTGATGCCGACCGGGCTTGGGCGACGGAATGGATCGAGATGCTGGTCAGCCTGCAGGGTGTCACCATCACACCCGATCATCGTAACGCCATCTCTCGGCAAGTCGGACTGATGGCGAGTGCATCCGGCCGCTCGCTGTCGGATTTCGTCAGCGGCGTGCAGCTGCGCGAGATCAAGGACGCGTTGCACCACTACACCGTCGATGGCCCCATGGGTCAGCTCCTCGATGCGGAAGAGGATGGCCTCACACTCGGCGCATTCCAGACTTTTGAGATCGAGCAGCTGATGAACATGGGTGAGCGTAATCTTGTGCCGGTGCTGACCTACCTGTTCCGGCGGATCGAGAAGCGTCTGGATGGTTCGCCAAGCCTGATCGTGCTGGACGAGGCGTGGCTTATGCTGGGTCACCCGGGCTTCCGCGACAAAATTCGAGAGTGGCTCAAGGTGCTGCGCAAGGCGAATTGCGCTGTCGTCCTTGCGACCCAGTCGATCTCAGACGCTGAGCGCTCCGGTATCATCGACGTGTTGAAGGAATCCTGCCCGACCAAGATTTGCCTTCCGAACGGCGCCGCTCGCGAGCCCGGGACGCGAGAATTCTACGAGCGCATCGGCTTCAATGAGCGACAGATCGAGATCGTCGCGACCGCTACACCGAAGCGCGAATACTACGTCGCCACGCCCGAGGGACGACGGCTCTTCGACATGTCGCTTGGGCCAGTCGCCCTCAGCTTTGTCGGCGCGTCGAGCAAAGAGGATCTCAAACGAATCCGCGCCCTTAAATCCGAACACGGCCGTGAATGGCCGATCCGCTGGCTTGAAACGAGAGGAGTTTACGATGCCGCATCGCTACTCAAGTACGAATAAATGGTTCGCCATCCTCGCGGCGGCCGCCGCCCTCACGGTCGTCAATCAAGGTTCGGTACAAGCCGGTTCAGCCACCGGCGCCGCGACGGAATGGACACAGCTCGCCAACAACGCGCAGCTCGTAGACCTCATGAAAAGCTCTGGAATCCAGGTCGACAATCAGTTGACCCAAATCAGTCAGCTTGCAGAGCAAATCCAGAATCAGCTGAAAACCTACGAGAACATGTTGCAAAACACAGCGCAGCTTCCTGAGCATGTCTGGGGGCAGGTCGAAAGCGATCTCAACCAGTTGCGCAGTATCGTCGAGCAAGGTCAAAGCATCTCATTTTCCATGGGCAATGCCGCCGATGTTCTTCAGCAGCGCTTCAAAAGCTACGCTGATCTCAAGACAAATTTACCGAGCAATGCGACGTTCTCCTCGTCTTACCAGTCCTGGTCTGACACCAACCGCGATACCATCGCCAGCTCGCTGAAGGCAGCGAGCCTGACGGCCGACCAATTCGATAGCGAGGAAGATACCATGTCCTCGCTGCGTTCGATGTCCGAGTCGGCTGACGGACAGATGAAGGCCTTGCAGGTTGGGCATGAGATCGCCGCTCAGCAGGTCGCGCAGACGCAGAAGCTTCGCGGACTCGTCTCACAACAGATGACGATGATGGGAACCTGGCTGCAAACCGAACAGACCGACAAGGATCTGGCACAGGCTAGGCGCGAGAAATTCTTCAGTGCGACGGCTCCCTCCACCTCAGGCGGCGAAAGGATGAAGGTGGAATGGTGAGAACGAAAGCACTCCTCATCGCGATCGCAACGATGCTGGCCGCGACAAGCGCCGGCATTTGGTTGTTGATCTCCGAGAAGCAGGAAGCTCAGGAACGCAGGGCGAAGTTCTTCGGCTGGTCGAACGATCACCCCACATCCGGTGGGGAAAAGATGAAAGTCGAATGGTGACGGGATGACCGCTACGACGACACTTCATCAGCTACGGACCGCCATGCTCTTTGCCGCTTTTACGGCGGTCGCGGCCCAGCAGGCTCTTGCACAGGAAGGGTCAGTCTTGACGTCGCTCCAGAGCCAGATCACGACTGCAGCGAAGGGGTGGGAAACTACCGTCATGGATGCTGCGAGATCTCTGTTCTGGATCCTCGCAACGATCGAGATCGGCATTGCCGCCGTCTGGCTGGCAATCCAGTCCGCCTCGTTGGATAGCTGGTTCGCCGAACTTGTGCGGCGGATCATGTTTGTTGGATTCTTTGCCTTCGTGCTCGCGCAGGGACCGAGTTTCGCCAAGGCGGTCGTGGATAGCCTCTTCCAGATCGGCGCAGGGGAGGGACGGCGTCACCAGCTGACGTTTTCAACGCCGGTCTCGCAGTGGCAACGAAAATGTCGGAGAAGGTACAGTTCGGTCTTTTCGAGGACAATGCGCTGGCAATATCAGCCGCGTTCGCGATGGTCGTGACGGTCATCTCGTTTTCGCTTGTCGCCGCGATTTTCGTGTCGGTCATGGTCGAGATGTATATCGGCCTGCTTGCCGGCATGATTATGCTCGGCCTTGGCGGATCGTCCTTCACCAAGGATTTTGCGGTCCGCTACCTGGTCTATGCTTTCTCCGTCGGAATGAAGCTCATGGCACTTGTCATGATTTCCCGCATCGGCTCCGAAGTGCTGATCGGCCTCGCCAATCAGCCCGATATCGGCGACCAGTTTCAGACCGCTCTCGCCATCGCTGGAATCGCCGTCGTCGTTTTCATTATCGCCATGTACGTCCCGAACATTATGCAGGGCGTTGTGCAGGGCGCATCGGTGTCCGGAGGAATGGAAGCGATCCGCCACGGCGGCCAGGCGGCGTCTTTCGCTGCGGGCGCTGGATTCCTCGCCGCTGGCGCGGCGGGCGCGGGTTTTGCGGCGGCGCAAGCGGCACGCGCTGGTGGCTCATCGGTCGCTGGTGCTGCTCTGCGCGGCATGGGCGCGAGCTTCACTTCCGGCGCACAGGCTGCGGGATCAGCCGCAAAGGAAAAAGCGATCGGTTCACCGGGCGCGTATGCGGGGTCAATTCTCGGGTTGGCCAACGCGAAGCTTGATGAACAGCGTGGTGGTCACAGCGGACCGAAACCTCTTTCCGAACGCAACGACAAACCATAATCGAAACAAGGGAAGAACAAATGGCCGCAAACCGCGCCCCGGAAAACCCGTATCTTGCCGCTCGCCAGGAATGGAGTGAACGCTATGGCTCCTATGTCCAGGCCGCCGCCGCATGGCGCATCGTCGGAGCCCTTGGGCTGATCATGGCGGTGATCGGCTTCAGCTATGCGATGTATCTGAGCACGCAGGTAAGGCTCGTGCCTTACATCGTCGAGGTCGACAAGCTTGGGACCGCCGTCACAGCAGGCTTTCCGCAGCAGATCGAGTATGCCGATGTGCGCGTAGTGCGCGCCACGCTCGGCAACTTCGTCACCAGCTTTCGCTCGATCACGCCGGACGCAGTGGTGCAGAAACAATATATCGACCGCACCTATGCGCTTTTGCGCACGTCCGATCCGTCGGCGGAGAAGGTCAACGCCTGGTTCCGAGGCAATTCTCCGTTTGAGAAGGCGAAGGCTTCGACAGTTGCTATCGAGGTCAACAACATCGTCGCGCTCTCCAACCAGACCTATCAGATCGACTGGACGGAATATGAGCGGGACCGCAAGGGCAAGGAAACCGGCACGCGGCGGTTTCGCGGAATCGCGACTGTGACGCTCACCGCGCCACAGGATGAGGCGACGATCCGCCTCAATCCAATCGGCCTTTATGTCCGGGATTTCGATTGGACGGCACAGCTTTAAGGGCAGGGGATTTTCAATGCACAGAACACGACTACTGTTGGCAGCCGCCGGCTGCATGGCCGGGCTTGTCACTGCGGCGGACGCACATGCGCAGAGCATGACGAGCAACGAAGTAAAAGGAACAAATCTTTCCAGGAAATGGCGCGGCACACCGGGGCTGGTCACGACGGGTCTGGACGGAAAGGTCATATTTCTGTTCGGCGAGACCCAGCCGTCCGTTGTCTGCTCTCCACTACAAGTCTGCGACATCGAACTTCAGGGTGGCGAGATCGTGCGAGACGTGCTTGTCGGCGATACGGTGCGGTGGAAGGTCGAGCCGGCAACGTCGGGTGCAACAGGCGGACAGGCGATCCACCTCATCGTCAAGCCATCGGAGCCAGGCCTTCTCACCTCGATGGTCGTGACCACGTCACGGCGCACCTATCATATCCAACTCAAGTCTCATCCAAGCCAGTACATGGCGCGCGTCGGGTTCGAGTATCCGGAAGACGTGTCCACTAAGCTCGCCGACATAAACGCCCGTATCGAAGCCGGTGGCATTCCGGGCACCGCGCCGGACAAACTGAATTTCTCCTACTCGGTCAGCGGCGGCGCATCGTGGAGGCCGAAGCGGGTCTATTCGGACGGGGTCAAGACCTACATCCAGTTCCCGAAGTCTATCTCCGGCCAGGACGCGCCGGTGCTCTTCGTCGTCTCCGGCGGTCAAAATCGCATCGTCAATTACCGGATGAAGAACGATATGATGACTGTCGACTATGCGATCGACAAGGCCATCCTTGTTTCTGGTGTCGGTTGGCGGCAGCAGAAGATCACCATCCGGCGGGGAGGCTAAACCATGCGGATGCTGTTCGCATTCTTCATCGCGCCGGCGCTGCTCTCCAGCTGCCAAACGGCCGACGACGCCCTGACCACCAGTTCCACCCCGTTGCCCTCACCGGACCGGCTGCAAGCGCCATCGCCGGCGACATGGCAAGTCGTCTCGCCGAACTGGTCGGCCCGGCCGGCGCTACGACGACGATCAAAATGGAGAAAGACACGTCGGCGTTCGCGACCGCCCTCGAGGCGGCCTTGAAGGGGTGGGGTTACACGGTCGTCACGGACGGCAAGGTCGCCAAAGACGTCAAGCCGGTCGAGCTTTCTTACCAAATCGTGGGCTTCGACAGACAGATTTTAGCGCGGGTCTCAACACCTTCGATCGCCGTTGGCCGCGCTTATACGCCGACAGCGGCCGGCGCCACGCCGACCAGTCCGCTTTCGATCATGCGGCGCAACTGACGGAGAGTACCATGGTCCAGTCGCTCCAGCTTGGCACGTCCAGCCAGGCCGACGATCCGAATGGCATGCGCCGGCTCAACCGCCTGCCGATCATCGTTGCAATCATTGTCATCGTGCTGTTCGTCGGCGTCGTTGTGATTGGCCTGTCGCTGCGCGGCCTTTCTTTCAATCGCGGCGATATCGAAGATGCTTCCAACAGCCCTGCGACCAATTTCGGAGATCAGCTTAAACGGGGTGTCACGGATGGCATAATCGGTGAGCCAGAAAAGCAGGAGGTGTTTCAGCCAACACCCATCGTGGTCGAGAAAAAGGAAGAACAGGATCCGGTCGTCGAGCGGCAACCGGTGGAGCCACAAGACCGCCGACAAAGGCTCGAACCCGAAGAGGAGTGGAAGGCTCGCCTGAAGCGAGAGCAAGATGAACAATATATGCGCGAAGCCCAGCGGCAGCGGATGGCGCGTCTCCAGGCACGTTCCACGGCGCTCGACTCGCCGCTGAAAGTAGACGTCTCCGACGTTGAGAAGGCCGCAAACTCCACCAACGACGCCGGGCGTCTGCCGACACATATCGCAGCAAATAGTGCGTCAGACCTTTATGCGGCCGCCGTGAAATCCGGCTTGACGGGACAGAACGTCGATCAGAACGGGCAGACGTCTAAGGAGGATTTTTTCAACCAGGACATCAAGGATCTCGGTTACCTGCCAAACCAGGTCGTGCCGCAGATATCCCCTTACGAACTGAAACGCGGCTCGATCATTCCAGCCACCTTGATCTCCGGCCTGAATTCCGATCTGCCAGGACGCATTACCGCTCAGGTCAGCCAGAATGTCTACGACAGTGCGACCGGCTATCGACTGCTTATCCCGCAGGGTGCAAAGCTCTTCGGCCGCTACGATTCCAAGGTCTCATTCGGCCAGGAACGCGTTCTTGTCGTCTGGACCGACCTCATTTTCCCTAGTGGGTCTACGCTGCAGATCGGCGGTATGGCTGGCACGGACGCCGAAGGGTATGGCGGCTTCCGAGACAAGGTCGACCGCCATCTTTGGAGAACCTTCGGGTCGGCTGCGTTGGTGGCAGTCATAGGAACAGGTATCGATATGTCGATGCCCGAGAGTTCGACGCGGGCAAATCAGGATACCGCATCGGATGCGGCACGGCGGAATTTTGCCGAGAGCTTTGGTCGCGTCGCCGAACAGACCATCTCGAAGAATCTGAACGTGCAGCCGACGATCCGCATCCGTCCGGGCTACAAGTTCAATGTCCTGGTCGATCAGGACATCACTTTCCCGTCCGCTTATCGCGCCCCTAGCCCTAAAATCTAAGAGCTGGCGTTCTTCGCGCTCCGCTGGGTGGGTGGAATCGGGGAATGCGAAATTATGTGTTTAACTATCACGTTTTTGACGTGGGCGGCCTTGATTGCTCGGGAAAGGAGAGTAGATTTTCCACTTGCAACGAAACGGCATTCAGCTGGGCAACAGGAGAAATGTCAGTGGACGGTGACCTTCGCTCTCTCATCGATATGACAGATGCCGCGCACGATGAACGTATGGTGAAAAGTGCTCTCAAAACATTTTCCCACGCATGTGGCTTTGAACGTTTTGCTTACCTGCAGACTGAGGGACTGGAAGTCCGAACATTTAACTCCTATCCGGAGGAATGGCAGGGCGTTTATCTCGAAAGCCACTATTCCCGTATCGACCCCGTCGTCACGGAAGCCAAACGTCGTATGGAAATGTTTTCCTGGACCGCCGACAACTGGTCCGCTCGTAGATCCTCGCAACTCAGGTCTTTTCGGGAGCAGGCAATCGGATACGGCATTCGGAGCGGCGTGACGATTCCCGTCGAAGGGAGCTTCGGCTCGACCATGATGCTCACGTTCGCATCTTCAGCGCAGACGGCCGATGTTTCGAAGCTGCAGGATGCCCAAAAGGCGATCCAGGCGGTTCTCGCAATCCACTACCGCCTGAAGATCATCGATGCGACGACGATCGTCGCTCCGAAACGGTTGCTTTCCCCAAGAGAAGCAGTGTGCCTGATGTGGGCGACGAAAGGAAAACATGCTCCGGAGATCGCAATGTTGACCGGGATCAATCCCAGGACAGTGCAGCACTACCTCGACAAAGCGCGCAGAAAACTCGAAGCGGCGACCGTTCCGCAACTTGTCGCGATAGCCAAAGACCACGGCTTGGTATGAGGCTCATTCTTTGTCATCTGGGCCAATCACAGGGACGTAGCCAAGAGCATCGATGATTTTCGACAGCGCCTCCTGCTGGGCCTCCGATTTCTTCTGACGCGCGACATACTCATCCTGCAGGCTTTTGAGTACGGCGGCGGAAACCGACGGATCGTCGCTCGCGCGGGTCCATTCCTCATACACAACTTCATCGGCGGCCATAAGATGGCGGTGCTCGCGGATTGCAGCGACCGCCAGCACTTCTAATTCTGACTGTTGCATCGAACTGTACCTAGATGAGCCGGTATCGTTCATCCGCTTCTCCCTATCCTCTCCGCCGGGGCGCAAGGTTGCGGCGGTACCATCTCGCCCCAGTGGCACTACAACATCCACTGAACGTCATCCATCCAAGGGGCAACTGGATCCTGTGTAGCTTCCTTTCGCACCTCTCCACACCAACGGGAGGAGGTGCTCTGACCTGGGGAAGCTGCCTCGCAATTGGCTCGAATGACCTCGAGCTTGTAGAGAATACTCCGTGGTAGGATACTCATCAAGGCGCTGTTCTCTCGATCATGGAGATCCGAGAGGTATTTGCGCGAAATTTGCGAGCTGCACGGCAGGCTAAAGGCTTGTCCCAGGAGGAGCTCGCGCATCGCGCGGACATCGATCGGACCTACATCAGTTCGCTGGAGCGCAGCGTTTACAATGCGAGCATCGATGTCGTTGACCGTTTGGCGACAGTCTTGGGCATCGAAGCCTGTGAGTTGCTGAAGCGGCCCCCGAAGGAGCCACAGATGCCAACCGAGCTTGACGATTAAGACAGATTGCCGGACTGCCGCGTTCATCCCCAGCCGCGAACGACGAGAATTCATTTGTCCAGCCACATTGTGAATTGCCGGCGCATCATATATATTCTTTTGAAGGAGAATGATTATGGCTGCAGCACTTCGCGAATACACACCCACTGAGGCGGCTGCCGTGAGTGAGATCGGCATTAAGTCGGTACACAACGCGATCGACAAACGAATCATTGGAAGACCCTCTACCAGCCCCCGAAACCGTGCGATCACTGACGACGATCTGCTGCGGCTTAAGCTCTGGTTCGGCGTCGGTTCGATCCTTTCCGCCGAACGCCGGAAACGCCTCTTTGCCGCGATCGACGAAAACCCTGAAGCCGACACGGTCAGAGCGGACGACTATCTGATCGTCGGCGTCGCGAGAGCGAGGAGCACTTGGCCGCGCGCGGCGAAGCGCTCAGGAAGCGGACCAAATCGTCCACAGCGTGAAAGGCTTGGTTGGCGGCGAGCCGGTCTTCAAAGGCACGCGCGTTCCGGTCCGAACAGTCGCCGCGATGAAATTGCAAGGCGCTGCCACGGACGAGATCGTCGAGGGCTATCCCGCTCTCACTGCGCGCATGGTGGACCTCGCCGAGATCTGGGTAGCGGCTCACCCGCCCGTGGGCGGCCACGTAAGTTGTCGGAGCAAGGATTGAAAGTAAAGTCGGTGAAGCGCTTGCCTCTTGGAAGGGCCAGTGCCGGCAAGCCCTCGGGCACGGCTTCGTGAAGTTTCTCATCGATGAATGCCTGCACACATCGCTCGTGGCCGTGGCTCAACATCACGGCCACGATTGCTTTCACGTCAATTGGCTAGGCCTGAGCGGCGAGACCGACTGGGATCTGATGCCTCGGATCGTCGCTGGAGATTTTATCTTCGTGACGAACAATGCACGTGACTTCAGGAAACTCTATGCGCGAGAGGATCTGCATGCCGGCCTAGTGATCATCGTGCCGCAAGTTCTGCCGCGACAGCAGCGGGAATTGTTCACGCTCGTTCTGCAGGAACTCGCCGCTTCTCCGGATCTGGTGAACGAGGTGATCGAGATCGCCATCGAAGAGGGCGAGGCTCTGCTGAGCCGCTATGCACTGCCAGAGTGAAGAGCAAATCTCGCCATTCTGGACAGATCGATCCGTATCCCGCTGCCCCGACGTTATGGATCTGGCTCACACTAATTTCATGCGGTGGAAACACACTAATTTGATGCTTCCGGACCGCGCTGCGATTCGCTCGACCGAACACCTCAAGGGAAGACGACCTCAGCGCTATGGCTGACCACCGATGCGAGATAAGTCCACCCGTATCCCCGCAGTGCCAATTTTCTTTTCGTCAGGTTCTGCGTCAGCCTGCAGCGGAGCCCCGGCAGCGACTGTCTCCGCCTCCGATTCATCGGCCCGCGGTCCCTCTTGGTTGGCGAGTGCCCCGCCCGGGTCCTCCGCCTGAAACACACTTACGCCCTCGAACTCACCAGTCTTCCATGCGTAAATCGCATCCTCAATAATCTGCGGGAAGACATCTTTGCTCGTGGAGTTGCCATACCATTTCGAAACGATCCTGAGGACCTTGGCGAACATCGCCGTGCCTTTGCGAAGGTTTTGGCAGGCATCGACAAGGTCGGGCTTCAGATCCGCCGGTTCCTTGACTCCCACGCCAGCGGGAAACTGCGTCAGGCCAACACGGACGACCGCCTGGCCAGCGTATTGGCGCACGATCGCCAGCGCCTCGTCGGCCGATGCCGCTTTCGGAACGAGGATCAGTCGGCCACCCGATTTGACGGTGATGGCGAGAGGATCGTCCGAGCCCGCTGCCATCACGAACTGTTCGACGATCGCGGGCTTGAGGGAAGGGTCTGCGCATTCCTTTATCAGGGCGGCGTCAAGCATGGTGTCTCCTCTGCGCTCAAGTGTTGAAGGCAATAACAAGCGGTTTTGCGAAGAGCTTCACCCATGCGGCGGTGGCGGCGCGCTGAATGGCGACGATCGACGTCCCTTCGGTCCACCAACCGTTTCCCACGGCGACGACAAGATCAGGATCGTGCAGCATGGACTGCAGGATCGGCCAAACGATCAGTTGCTCGTAGCAGATCAGAGCGGCTGCACGGCTGGCACCGACAGAAACGACCGGGTTTGCGAAGAAATCGGCCTTGGCGCCGACGCGCTCCCCGAACACGGATCGCCACGGCTGCCACATCGATCCGGGAACCGGCATGCGCTCGGGGTAGAGAATGTGGCCGCCCTTCCTGTCGATCGCGACAAGGACGTTGTCGTAGCCTCCGGCATCGATCACCGCGGCGCCAGCGATGACTGACGCATCGCCGTCGCGGAGGACGTCTGTCCAAAGCCTCTCCACGGTCGGCGTCCAGAAGCCGAGCGCACTTTCCGGCAGCACCACATACAGGGCGCCATCGCCGGTCGCGCCACGCACCGTTGCGATCATGTCACGCTGCCGTTGAAGACCGGCTTCGCGACCAAGCGAAACGCCCAACTCCAGATCGACGCCGCGCCAGGCTTCCGGTAGTTTCGGGCCGGTCCAAACTGCGGCGGACCACAGCCAAAAGCCAGTCAAGGCGATGGCGACAGCTGGCCAGATGCGGGTTACGAGGCCCGCAAGGCCAGCTGTCATAAGCGCAAGTCCCCACCATCCCCATCCCGGAAATAGGACCCCCGCGGCAGTGACAGGATGCGCCCAGCCCGTGATCCCGAACGGCGGGATGGCCATGATGACGGCCGCGAGAAGATAGCGGAACGGACGAGTGCCGGCGTTCTTGGTCCAGAGAACCGCATGCACAGCAACGAAACTCATAGACGCACCCAGCCAGAGCAAAAGGCCCGGCCAGATATCCGACGAATAGAAGTTGGCCACGCCTTGCGGCAAACCACGTGCTGCGGCAAGAAAATATCCGGCGGAGACAAGCGCCGCCACCAATCTCGTTCGCGCGATCGACCAAAGAACCGGACACCCCAGCGCGACGGGTAGAAGCAACACATGGCCGCTCCAGCCCACCACGCCGATCGCGATCGAAGCGACTATCAGCAGCGACAGCCGAAGGTACTCACGGCACATAGGTGAACACCTCCTGCGCCAGCCCGAGAATGCCGGAGATCGGCACTGGGCCAGAATATCGCGAGTCATAGGAGCCGGGGAATGCGGAATGCAGGAAGACATATCCTGGCGGTACGATGCCGCTCGGAAAGGGCGTCAATGGCCGGCCCTTTCCATCTCGTTGGGCAAGACTGGAAGAGGAGACTTCCCGACCGTCCACGTCTACGCTGGCGCCGATTTCGACATGCTGTCCTGCAACGGCGATCACTGTCTTGATCAACGGCGCGACGCCGCCCGGGCAGGAACCAGAACGGAGATAACCTCGTGCTCTCGCTGCCCGCATCGCCGCCGTTTCCGGCGGGCAGATGAACAGGAGGTCATCGACTGCTGCCGGTCGATGGAGCGGGATGATGCGCCACAGGCCGAGCGGCTCGCTCGGTGTCAGATTGATGCGGTAGCCGCCGGCGACGGCAATCACCGCCAGCAGGATGGCGGCCACCGCCGCCGTTGAAAGAACCACAATGGCTCGTCGTTGCTGCGTGGTCATCGACCGGCGGCTTGCGGCCCCGGTCATTTTAGCGAGAGCCCCTGGCTCTTGGTTTGCCGCAGCGTCTCGGCCTGCTTGAGCGCTTCGGTCGTTCGTTCATGAGAGCCAAGCTGCTGGACTGTCCGCATCGAATTCCAAGCGGACTGGACCTCAGCCTTCTGGCCAGCCGTCATGCCTGATGTGACGGTCTCGAACGTCTTGCCGTCAGTGTCTTTCGCAGCCAGAGGCAGGAAGGTCCGTTCGCCGAAACGTTCGGAAACCGCCTTGGCAAAACCTTCGAGTTCGGCCTTTACGATCTTGTCGGCGAAATCATATTCCAAGCCAGCTTGAAGATCGTTGCGATCGATCGCATCGCGCACGCGTTCGAGTGTTTGCTTGGCAGATGGGGAGAGCGCCGGGATATCGATCGAAACCTTGAGCCGAGCCGCGCGCTCCTCCGTCTCATGTTTGAACTCGGCCTCTGCCCGCTCACGAAGGTAGCGTTCAAGATTTCGGGCGAGCGCCGGCACATTGGCGAGCGCTTTTTCCCGACCCTGCCTGTCGCCACGGCTCGCGAGAAGACCAGTCTTGCCCTTCAATGCACCAAAGCTCTCTGGCTCTCCGGCAATCCCTGCCAGGGTGGACTGCGCGACCGACTGGTCCATCAACATGGTGTCGGCGTTGATCGCCTTGAAGGCGGCTTCCGGGTTAGCGTAGACGAGCTGGAAGCGGGTCGAGACGTCCTCCCATTGCTTCTTGAGCCCGGGATCGGCGGCGAGTTTGTCTTCGACAGCCTGGTCGAGCGATTTCGGGAAGGTGGTGATGCCTGATACCATGGGCTTGGCCTCCTTGATTGTGTCCGGGACGGAGTGTCTGTTGCTGCCGCGGACCAGCCCGAGTGCCGCGCCGATGGCGGCAAGTCGGGTGCCGAGGTCGGCGAGTTTCTGTTTCTGCCGGACGGCCCATTGGAGCCGATCGTGTGCGACCGTGCGGGCGACGTTCATGAGGTGCAGGCCGCGGGCCTCGGCAAAGCGCAACGCCTGGCGATAGAGAGCGCTCTTCTCGTAGTCGAGGCTGGTTTCCTTGGCGTTCCGGCGCGACAGGATCGGGATGAGGCCGCCGGATTTGGCGAACGAGCGACTGCCGTAGTAGACGGCGAGATCCTCACGATGACGCGTCATGGCCACATAGGTGAGGTGCCGGTCCAAAGAGAGGGAAGCAAGCACCTTCACCCGGTCGACGGTCGCGCCCTGGCTCTTGTGGATTGTCGTCGCGTAGCCGTGGTCGAGATTGTTGTAGAAGCGTTGCTCGACTGTGACCTGCCGACGATGCTCGCCCTCGCCAACCTCGGCGACGATACGTCCAGGCGCGGCCTCAAGCACCTTTGCCAGCATACCGTTCTTGACACCAAGGCTACCCTCGTTCTTGAGGAACACGATCTGGTCGCCGGTCGCGAACATGCGGGTTCCGTCCTCCGTCTTGAACGCAAATCCGTCTACGACGATGCCACGCTCGACAAGCTTGGCACGCGCCATATCGTTGAGCTTTCGGACGTCGCGGCGAAGATGCGCGAGGATCAGACCGGTCTTCGAAGGATCGTAGTCGCGATCCCAATCGGCGATCAGGCTTTCGACGGCCTCGTCCTTCAGCCTCGAACCAATCATTCGACCATGGGAGGTGTAGGAATCGACAGCCTCGCGGACGTTGCCACGAGCGAGATCGAGCGAGGCATCCCGCATCCATTGCTGACGCTGACGATAGATCGTTTCGAGTTCGGCATAGCCGATACGATCGGCGATCGCACGGAAGGCGGCGCCCGCTTCGATTGGTTGAAGCTGTTCCGGATCGCCGACAAGGACAAGTTTGGCGCCGGCCTTGGTGACGGCTTCGACAAAGAGCGCCATCTGGCGCGACGACACCATGCCCGCCTCGTCCAGCACGAAGACGGTCTTATCGTCGAGCTGGTGGCGACCCTGGTTCCAGCGAAGCTCCCACGATGACAGCGTGCGGGAAACGATGCCTGCTTCCTTCTCCAAACCTTCGGCGGCTTTGCCCGCCAAGGCGCCGCCGACGACATGATAGCCGGCTGCTTCCCACGCCTCGCGGGCAGCCTTCATCATCGTGGTCTTGCCGGCCCCGGCGCGGCCGATCACAGCAGCAATCTGCGTGCCCCCGGCGACATGCTCGATTGCCGTTCGCTGCTCATCCGACAAACCGGGATGGCGCGCAAAGGTCGCCTGCAGCGCCCCTCACGGACGCCATGGGATGCGCGACCGGCGAGCCAGATCGCGCGATTGGCCATTTCGGCTTCAAGCCGGATCATCTCCCGCGTGGTGTACTTCGCGAGTTCCCGGATACCGGTCCCAAAGTTGATGCGTTCGCGTTCGAGCCGGAGCACTTCCGGGCTCTGCAGAATGCGGACCATCAGACTTTGGAACAGCGCCGGATCGTCGATATAGCGATACAAGATCTTCGCGACGTCGCGTTCGTCGAAGACGCTCATTTCCCGCGCGATCAGGTCGAGCACAATCTCCGGACGGCGAAGGATGCGACGGGCGTTCCCGCTGCGGCGCTCCTCCTGAAGCTCGATGCGTTCGAGTTTGGGAGCCGAGGTCTCCGACATGTGCCCGGAGCGTTCGGCCTTGCGCTCGATGGCTTTGGCGCCCACGCCGAGGTGAATAGTTGGCTCGAGGTCGATACCCTGCTTTTCGAAGGAACGGCCATCGATTCGGATATCGAGGCCGGCAAGCGCGAGATGTTTGTTCTGGCAAGCAAACCAGCCGTCGCGAAACGCATTGAAATCCTCAGTGCTACCGGCCCATAGTTCATACACGATCTTACCGGCATCATTGCGGGTTGGCTTGCCATCCGGGGCGAGCACCGCGACCTTCTTCGAACCGAAACCGCCTTCGGTTAGCGGGCGTAATGTGGTCATGAGGTGGACGTGCGGATTACCGGGGGCGTCATGGTAGACCCAGTCCGCAACCATGCCCTTCGACGTGATGTTCCGCTCCACGAAGTCCCGCATGAGCGCGATGTTCTGCTCGGACGTCAGTTCGAGCGGCAGGGCTATAGTGACGTCCTTGGCGAGCTGCGCGTCGGACCGTTTCTCGAAGCCCTCCACCTTGTTCCAGAAGGCTTCGGATGCGCTGGCGACCGAGCGATCGGCAATCATGCTGCGCATCCATTCTGGCGCGTCGGCAGGGGTCGCGAACTCCTCATGCAGGAGCCCCTGTTTTCGCGTGTAGTCGATCGTCCGGGCTTCCCGCTCAAACTTCATCTTAGCGCAGTGCCGGTAAGCCGCCGACAGTACGGCGCTGCGGCCGGAGCCACGGGCGACGACGCTGACGGAAAAGTGAGGGACGGCCACGGCGGAGTTCTCTCCCGGTTGCGAACGAAATCGAAGGGTTCCTCGGGAGCGGCGGGCCCACCCGGCTCTCTCAGCAACACGTCGCGGCAGCGACGTATAATTGCGCCCTTGGAAGCCACTCCTTCGGATCGGCCGGGATGATCCACCAAAGCATCGCCGTTGGCGATTGTAGGATTCACAGTGGTGCGTTCCGCACCCTGTTCCGAAAAACTGGGCTCGAAAGACAAGCTTTCTCACCCAGGGAGACGACCGGACATGAAGAAGCCATCCTCGAAAATCCGTGATGAAATCGCAAAGCTGCAGGAACAGCTCAAGCTCGCCGAGACGAGAGAAGCCGAGCGGATCGGCAGGGTCGCGCTCAAGGCGGGCCTTGGAGACATCGAAATCGACGAGGCGGAGCTTCAGGCAGCGTTTGAGGATGTGGCGAAGCGGTTTCGCGGAGGCCAAGGGGAGGAGAGCGCTACGACCGGAGGAAGAAGGCCCCCGGCGACAGCAGCGGACAAGCGTCGACCGCGGCGGACGTCTCTGGCGCGGGCGCGGGCAGCGGTGGTGAGGCTTGAGCGTATGGCGAGAACGATGACATCCGACGCCCGCAAGAAGGATACGCGCGAAAAGATCGAGCTCGGCGGCCTGATCGTCAAAGCCGGGCTGCGCTACGAGAAGCGCGCGCTGTTGCTGGGCGCGCTAATCGACATCGCCCGCCGCATCGAAGGCAACGAGGACGAGCGCTCGAGGCTCACGGCAATCGGTGTGGAGGCCTTCGGCAATGACGATCAATAGGGTTGCGCTCGTGGTCGTGCCAGGGACGTTGATGATCCTGGCTGTCATCGGAATGACCGGGATCGAGCAATGGCTTTCCGGTTTCGGCAAGTCCGAGGCCGCGCGATTGGCTTGGGGGCGGGCGGGGATCGCATTGCCCTATATGGCCAGTGCGGCGATCGGAGTTCTGTTGCTGTTCGCGGCCGCGGGCTCGATCAATATCAAGCAGGCAGGTTGGGGCGTCGTCGCGGGATCGAGTGGGACAATCCTGGTCGCAGCAGTCCGCGAAACAATGCGCCTTTCCGGTTTTATGAAGACGCTGCCCGCCGACAAGACGGTATTGTCGTTTCTCGATCCGGCAACGTCGATCGGAGTGAGCGCGGCGCTACTATGTGCCTGCTTCGCACTCCGCGTGTCGCTAATCGGCAATGCGGTATTCGCACGCGCACAGCCGAAACGCATTCGCGGCAAACGAGCGCTCCATGGTGAAGCGGATTGGATGAGACTGACGGAAGCCGCGAAGCTTTTTCCAGATAGTGGCGGTATCGTCATCGGCGAGCGCTATCGGGCCGACAAGGACAGTGGGGGTGCCCAAGCGTTTCGAGCCGACAGTGCGGAGACGTGGGGCGCCGGTGGCAAGTCGCCCTTGCTGTGTTTTGATGGCTCGTTCGGCTCGTCGCATGGGATTGTCTTTGCCGGTTCCGGTGGTTTCAAGACGACCTCGGTGACCATCCCGACGGCGCTGAAATGGGGCGGCACACTGATCGCGCTGGATCCATCGAACGAGGTCGCACCGATGGTTTCCGCCCATCGCAGCGGAGCGGGAAGGGACGTGTTTGTCCTCGATCCGAGGAAGCCCGACGTCGGCTTCAACGTCCTGGATTGGGTCGGCCGTTTTGGAGGTACCCAGGAAGAGGATATTGCCTCGGTCGCATCATGGATCATGAGCGACAGCGGCGGCGCGCGCGGTGTCCGTGACGACTTCTTTCGCGCCTCCGCGCTGCAGCTTCTCACAGCGCTGATTGCCGATGTCTGCCTGTCCGGTCACACGGAAGACAGGGATCAGACGCTTCGGCGGGTGCGTATGAATCTCTCGGAGCCGGAACCGACATTGCGCAAGCGACTGCAAGACATCTACGACAATTCGGGCTCGGATTTCGTGAAGGAGAACGTCGCAGCCTTCGTCAACATGACGCCGGAAACATTCAGCGGCGTCTATGCCAATGCGGTCAAGGAAACGCACTGGCTTTCCTATCCGAACTATGCCGCCCTCGTGTCGGGCAAGAAGTTCTCGACCAGCGACATCGCGGCGGGAAACACCGACGTGTTCATCAACATAGACCTCAAGACGTTGGAGACCCATTCCGGTCTTGCGCGGGTCATCATCGGCTCATTTCTGAATGCGATCTACAATTGCGACGGCCAGATAAAGGGGCGCGCGCTGTTTCTCCTCGATGAGGTCGCCCGCCTCGGCTACATGCGGATTCTCGAGACCGCCCGCGACGCCGGACGCAAATACGGCATCACGCTGACGATGATCTACCAGTCGATCGGTCAGATGCGCGAGACTTATGGCGGTCGCGACGCGGCAAGCAAGTGGTTCGAGAGTGCCAGCTGGATTTCGTTTGCCGCGATCAACGATCCTGAGACCGCCGATTACATATCGAAACGCTGCGGCATGACCACGGTGGAGATCGACCAGGTCAGCCGCAGTTTCCAAGCGAAGGGGTCGTCACGAACGCGCTCGAAGCAGCTCGCGGCACGACCGCTGATCCAGCCGCACGAAGTTCTCCGCATGCGGGCCGACGAGCAAATCGTGTTCACGGCCGGCAACGCACCGCTCAGATGCGGTCGCGCCATCTGGTTCCGGCGGGCTGATATGAGAGTCTGCGTCGGCGAGAACCGGTTTCATTCGATGGGCGGAGGAGAGAAAGAAGGTTCGAATTCGTCGCCTGCAGTAAATCCTTATGAAAGCAAAGCGACTGTAACGTCTGCCGGAGAAGGGGGTAAAAGCTTGGCGCAAAAGACCGTCATACCGTTCGGGAAAAATCGGAGGGTCGCGAACAGTCGCGCCAGCTTCAAGGCGTCACGCTCGACGCCGGCCCATCACCGTCCCGATCGCGGCAGAGGCATTCCGACCGCGATTGTCTGGGCCGTGGTGATCGGCGCCGCCGGCTGGCTGTATCTCGATCGCAGCGGCCATCTCGACAGCATCGCTGCCTTCGCAAAAGCGCCTGCACAAGATGCGCTCTCGGCGTCGTTCGTGCTCTGCGGCGACAGCCATCGGACGAACTGCGTCGTCGATGGCGACACCTTCTGGCTCGGGGTGAGAAAATTCGGATTGCCGATATCGATACGCCCGAACTCAGCCCACCGCGGTGTGAGACTGAACGGATAAAAGGTGAGGCGGCAAAATCTCGCCTTTTGTCGCTGCTCAACGCTGGAAAATTCTCGCTGTCGGCTGGATTCCGTGACGAGGACAAGTATGGACGAAAACTTCGGACGGTGTCTCGCGTAGGCAATTCGCTGGGCGATGTCTTGATCAGGGAAGGCCTCGCCCGGCCATGGGATGGGGCGCGACACGGATGGTGCCAGAGCCAGTGACTGCCATCATCGTTGCCCCGGCACGGGAAACGGATAGGGGTTGGGAAGGGAGGAGGGAACCGCGCCATTGCTCTATGGCTTGACGCAATGAAGTCAGACTTCTCGGCTCCACCGAAGAGACCGCCGTTTCCTCAAACTGCGTTACCACAGGCACGGAGAGAGGTTCCTGTCGAAGCCGACCCAAAGCCAACCTTAGCTCGAATCCGTGATGAAACCGCTACGAAGGAGGCGAGCCCATCAGGATACGCGACCCGCCGACGCGCCGGCGCGACGTGCAACGAGCAGGCGCGGTCCTGAGACAATGAAGAGTATCGGAGAAATCAGCATAGCGCCGCCCGTGAGGGCGGGATTTCGGGAATTCTCGTCGAGCCTGGAGCGGGAAGAGGGCAGCCGCAGGAGGCTCAGCATAGCGACCCGAAGGGAGAGCCGGGACCGACTGCCCCCGCTTGCTGCGCTCCGCTTGGACCGGGCGGGGTGCTGGCATAGAAGGTGGTCCCGACGCGCAAAGTCGGCGCGGGCGGCGAACTCGAGCGCGAGGCAAACGGGTCGCTGGCGAAGCTGGCTCATTGGGTCAGGCGGCATATCTCCGATGACGAGTTGCGGACGTCGCAATTGCCGGATGTCGTCCCGGTCGTCCGGGCGAGCGTCAAACCGCGTTCATGGTATGCGAAACCGCATCACCTCGCGAGAATGCTGGAAATGGCCCGCCCGGTGCTGCGCACCGAAGGCGAGGTCCTGAAATGGGCGCGCAGGGAGAGCGCGCATCTCGGCGGACGCCGCCCGATCGAACTGATCGAGACGGATGCACGCGCGGCCGAAGTGTTCGACTACCTCGAAACCTATATCCGAAAACCAACTCGACAAGGCCGGCGATCAGGACCATTTGTCCTCGAAGTCCTGAACTTCAGGGGTGGGAAGGGCGTTCGAGGGATGGGGCTTTGGGGCATCCCTCGCCCTGGCACGCGCCGCTTCGATAGCGGTAAGGAGCAGGCAAACGGCAAGTACCAGGCCCGGCTCTTTTCGTGCAAACTCAAAGGGTGTTGCGCCGCCTCTTTCGGCGGCGCATCTGCTTGCCTGTTCACGCCTTCAGCGCCGCCATCCTTTCACCGAGGAGCCAAAGCGCCTTGTTGAGCTTGATATCCTGATCAATGCCCTTCACCGGGCGGGACTTCACACGGCGCGGCCTGCCGAGACCGTCGCGGCCGACGCCCCTCAACCCGCCTTTGATCGCGTTTTCCTGGACCACATTCCAGACGGTCCAGAGATCGTTTGCACGGTCGTCATGTCGGCGCGGAACAAGCAACTGTTGTGCCTTGATCGGAGTGGTCGTCTCGCCCTCGCTGTCGCCAAACCGGAGAACATGGGCGGCGTCCGCGAGATTATCGGCTTCCTCATGGTTCAGCCGCAAGGTCGACCAATGCTGCGGAGCGGCAAGGGTGCGCTCGGCTTCGCCAAGAACGCGATAGGTTCCCTCGATAACCTTGTGGTGCACGTCACCGGAATGACGCACCTTGATCGCATCGATGGTGCCGGTCTGCGTCACCAGAGAATTGAGGCACCGGACACGAAACAGTCCCGCCATCAGTTCGTAGGCGCTGGTTCCGTCATTGGCGTTCTTGAGGAGGATTTCGCAAACCGTGTCGCCGACATTGTAGACCTTGCCGTCGTCAATGCGGCGCATGCGAATGAGATGCTTGGTGAAGTCGGCCTTGCCCTCAGTGCGGCTGCGAGACTGCTTCGCTCCGACTGGCATGAAGCCCTCCCGAATGAGGCCACGCAAAATTTCGATGGTAGGAATGGGTTGGAAACGTTCGGACCGGCTCTCGTGAGCGGTCACGGCAAAGATGGAAGGGGCGACGCGGCGCATTTCGGTTTCGGTCAGGGCGCGGGCGGTGTCGAAACGTGCGGTCTCGGTGTAGATGCTCATTGTTTATCTCCAAGGTTTCCGTTGCCATCCCGAAGGGCAAGCCCCTCGGGCGAAGCCTCCCGGTCTTTCCGGGTGAATGGCCTCTGACATTCCCCGGACAGAGGGGAGGGCGAAAGCCCGCCCCGCGGCGGCGAACGGGGCTGTCAAGCGGCGTGGAGCGGAAGGCGGGGCATCTTCTCGGGTCCGCTTGCGGACTGGTGCGGAAGATGAACCGGCTTCACGGGCCGCTTGACCGGCCCGGGTGGCGATGTCATGGGGCGGAAACAAGCAATGCGGCGGGAGGGCCTCAGTGCCGGATGCGTGAGCAGCCGCTGGACAAGCGATCGTTACCGGGATCGGCGGAGACGGCCACCGGCCGGCTCCGTGCCTTCGGCATAGAGCGCGCTCCGCTCAATAAGCGGATGACCCAAACGGTGCGAACGATCTTCGCGACAGGCATCCGGGATTAAACGGCCGAATCCCGCGAGGCTCGAAAAAACCAGTATCCCCTGCGCGATCCCTGTGCGGAACAAGGAGCGAGATGGGCCCTATGCCGGCGTGTCCCACGGGTTCGCGAGCGTCACTCCCATGCCCTCGAAGTCATTGATGTTACGCGTCACCAGTGTCATGCGTCGGGTGAAGGCTGTCGCTGCAATATAGGCGTCATTGGTCGGTTTGGATTGGGCACACGGGCGGCCTTAACGGCTGCCGCCTCGTCCAGCGGCAGGATACGCCCAGAAAATGCTTTGAGGACTGTGGTTTCGAGCCAGTTGCGAAGCACCTTCCGGGCGATGGCATCGCTATCCTCCACCAGCCGAACGCCAATTTCCCACCATTTCGCCGGCCACACTTCGGCCCGGAGCCACGTTCTACCGTAAGTGGACCCGGTACAATAGGCTGAGGCAAAACGAAGTATCGGATACTGGCGCAATCAGTCAGCCATCGGCCCGACCAGGCTCATTCATCACGGAAATGAATCGGCCGCCTTCGACCGATTCACATATGTCGTTGGACGCCCCCATCGCGTGTGACGATGATGCCGGCATGATCGCACAACCCTACGAGCTCTATATCGAACGATCCGATCCTGCGAGAAACATGGCGCGGTATTATGCCATGCAGATCGGGCAGACAATGTTCGGAGAGGCCTGCCTCACCCGGCGATGGGGGCGAATTGGTAAGCATGGGCAAGAGAAGCAGCACGTGTTCGAGCGGGAGGAGGAAGCGGTTCAGCTATTCCTCGAACTGGTGAAACAAAAACGTTCTCGCGGCTATCGGCCACCAACGACACTCGGGTAGTTGCGAAGCAGATTCCGGGAATAGGCCTCAACCGCTGATTACTCAAAGATCTAGAACCTGGGCAACAAATCCAGGCAGGTATACCCGCAATTACCGCGCCGAGCTGCAGAGCCGAAATCATCTTGATCGCATTGGCAGGTCGTGCTTGCCGGGGTCCCACTCATAAACTATCGACTCGCCTCACGCACCTACTGTACGGATCCGTGCTCCCCACCGGGTGTCCAATCTTCGAACACCCCTTCGCGCGGCTGCAAAATCGCGCGTCAATGAAGGCAGCATGAACTCTGTCCTCATCGCGCTTGCTTTAGAGCAGATAGAAGTACGCAAGAGACAAGAGACCTATGGTCCACGCTGCGGTGACCAGAAGCAGAAAACTTAGAAAGAATTTCCTCATGCGGCGGACATGCTGCACCTGATTGGCAAATCAACCTCAGTAGGACCTTAGTCCCGCCTCGCTAAAATCGGATGGTGGGGCTTCAAAAAAGGTCAGGTAGTGCCTTCTGGCGGCAATTCAGCCAGCAGCGCATCGTTGATGTCTCTCAAGCTCAGCTGGAGTTCGCGGATCGCGGCGGTCAGGTCTGCCAGGTCTACGTGGTCGGGTTCTGGTTCTCGACATCATCGGCGTTTGGGTCGTGCATCGGCGGTCTCATGGACAGGATCTATGCTCGCCGAAGCTTGCTCGGGGATGAGTTGAAGAACGACCGGCCTTCTCAGTCATACCCGGGCGGCATACGCGGGCCATCACTCGAACCTGACAACCGACTTGAGCGCCAGGGTGGCAACGATTTCGCCGCTTTCATTGGTAATTTCGAAGGTCTCTCCATCGACAGGTTCGCCGTTGGCAACCTTCTCCCCATGATCTCCCGGGCCCCTTTGACGGCTTCGTCATAGGCGAGATCTGGGGATGCAAACTCGGTGCCTTCAGGGTCTTTCTCAAGGACACCGTGTGTTCGGACGTGGAAGTAATACCGAGGCATGCTTTCCTCCGTTGAGCTTAGCAAGCCGAACTCCTACGGAAAGATGCTGTTCCCGGCGCAAAACCGCATGAGGCCGTGCGTTCGTTATGCGTGGCTGTCGGGGCCGCGCGGCCCGTTGAAAACGGGTGCAATCACCTCGTGAAGCGCATCTGAGGTGGCGACTTCTGCCAGAAGGCGGTCATCCGCATCGCAGATACGAATGCTCCACAGCGTGAGCGGCTTTCCCATTTTGATGTACTCCGCTGCGAGTTCGCGAATGGTGTCGCGAGCTTCACTTTTGGCAGCCTCCAGATCGGGAAGCTCCACCCCTCGTGATCGACACATATTCCCGAAGGAAGTTGAGATGAAGAAAATACCTTTGCATCAGCCGCTCCTTGTTCGGCGCTAAGGCTCCCAAACTCGGCGGCGGAGATGGTTTCTGTACGGAGATGGGCAGTCGGGGCATCCGTATAGAAGCCCAAGTCACGCTCAGGCCTTTTTTACGGAGCGGCGACAAACGGGAGGATTCAACCTTTCAACTAGGTGGTCCTCACGCCGAATCCCAAGTTGAAAAGACTGATCACATCGGTCGCGATGTCTGCAGCTCGGGCGGAAGACTTGATGATGCCGCGTTGGTCGCAGATCTTCTCCAGGACCTGCTGGAGCATCCGCAAGTCTTCGGGCTCAAAGGGGCCCGCAGTTGGATTATGGGTATGAAGCATCTGTCAAACTAGCACCTTCAGCCGTTCCGATCCAGAAGGTCAAAGGTCTCGCGCAGTCTGGAAAGCTCAAAACGCTGGCGGAGGTCGCTTGCTCGCCAGAAAGACCAATAGTCCAACGGCGGCGAGTAAGGCAGCGCCGAAGATGATCAAGATAGGGGCGAGCGACAGCTGCTCGCCAAGACACCGCGATTGTGTGGCAGTCTCCGCTTTCATTCAGCTAGGTATCTCCTATTCCCGTGCTGGGCCGGAAATAGGGTAGACTTCTAAAGCGACCAGATTGTCCGCACGGTGGCTACCGCTCATCTTCGTGGCGCTCCAGAATGCCGATCGCCCATTCCAGCCAAGCAGGAATATCTCGATCGCCAGCTTTCCAACCGCGGACAGATCGCGCATCCACGCCGACCCACCTTGCGAGGGCTGACTGCCACTTCTTACCATACAGAGCGGAACCGCGTTGTTCGAGTTCGGCAGGGGTCACCGGGAGAGGCGTCGAGGATCATCGCCCATCAGATCGCACCGTGTTGCCTGTCGAGGGTGCCCAGCTCCAGTTGCGGCAGCGTTCCCTCCCGGGAGTACATCGTCAGGACTTCGACCCGGACCAGGAGGCCGGCTCTATGAGTTCGTCGGATCGCGGCGTTCAGGATGCGCAGTGCTTCGCCCATGTGCTCCTGGGCTTCGGCGCGTTCTTCAAGTGCAGAGAGTTCTATGTTCATGCCGGCAATTATGAAGGATGTTGTCGAGATCTACCATTCCCCAAGGTCTACAAAAAAACCTCCGCTAGGTCGGCGGAGGCTTCAGTTAGCATCGAGGGAATACGCGGTAGGCTTAGAACTTCACGCCCACGCCAACTCTGATCGCATGCTGGTCTAGATCAGCGTCGATCGTGCCACTGCCAAATCGAATGTCTTGCTACCGAAGTCGGTGTAGCGATATTCGACGCGGCCGAAAATGTTGTTGGTGAAGGCGTAATCAACGCCGGCGCCAACCGTGTAGACGGCGAGCTTCTTCCCCCTGTAGCTTCTCAACCTCATTGGCGGCCCGGATCAGTTCCGCGATGAAATCGGTCGTCGAGCTCAATGCAGCGTGTCCTTATCAGGCACCATACCCACCGAGTTCATGAAGTCGGCCAAGGTGTCGGCGCTATCTTGAGGAAGGTCGAAATATGGCTTCCTCCGATGAACACGGTCCGGCCGGTGGTAGTGTCGAATATCTCCCACGTCGCCCCGCTGTCCTTCCGGATATCGAAGCGAGGTCCCCCTTTACCGTCATAGGATCGCCCTCTGGCGCCGGTAGGTGGTCGATGGTGGGAGAGCTTCATGTGCCTTGGCGAGCGTTTTCAGCCAAGCCGCAAGGCCAGCGGGCACCTCTTCGTTTCCCGTTTCCAGCGCTTCAATCCATGAAAGATCACATTGCAAAGCCGACGCCAGGTTGATTGGCGTCCAGCGGATATGGCGCAGGCGTTCATTGAAGCGATCAGGACTCATGAAACTACCATTCTCTCGCTCCTTACGGGAGTCAAGGTGCGGCGGCAGATCGTGAGTAGCAAATCGGCTGGGCGACTGCCTCTCAGATCTGAGGGTTGCGCCGTAGCCACGATATGCTCAACTGCCGGCATGACCAAAGAAGAAGTAGAAGCCTTCGTGATTGCCATGATCGCGGCCGGGAGCAACGTCCAGGCGATTGGGACAACTGGATATGTTGTCGTTGAACCGGTCGATCCGACTGACAGAGAAGCTTACCGCCGGATCGAGCTTGTCTCCTCGGCATTCGGCGAACGAGACCATCTGAAGGATGAGATCATCGCCTACCTTCGCAAGCTCGGACGTGTGGTGGAGATTCCAGAGGAGCCCGACACAGGCCGTGCTTGATCCCTGTGCCGGGCGACGGGCAAACGGGTAGGAGAGTATCCGGCCCTGCGCCGCGACGTCGATATGCCGGACGGCATCCATGAGTGCAAGCTGATGGAATGTGGCGGATTGGCGCATCTGAGGTGCGGGTGTCGCGAGAGCGTGTTCGTGGGGCGACGAACAATCTATCGGGGACGGGGATTTGCCCTCGCGACATCCCGAGAACGCGACAGAGGTTAATTTGGTTCCGTGAGCCTCTAGTGCTCCTCAGTCATCCGGCATGGGCGGGCAAGTGAGATAGGCAATGAGGGTTGCCAGCGCAAAGATGGCAGCGAAAACCAGGAATACTAGAACATATGTGCCCATAATTGATCCCCTTGCTGGGCAGATAACTCGGGGTTGTTGACTTTGTTCCGATATCGCGGCGCACTGGGTGCAAAGGCACCCAACTCGCGAAGCATCAGGAGATGCCAATTTGGTCCCTACGGCGCAGTTTCTGAGCCCGAGCATTATCTAGCGTGGGTGGAAGGCCTTGAGTGCTGTACTATTCGCTGAACCGATGCAAAATCTCCTTGACGTCGCGACTTCAGCTTTCCCATCTCAATAGGCCCTTTGAGTGAATTGATCACTTCTGCGCCATTGGCTTAAACTTCGGGAATAGGCCGGGCAAAGAAGAGCCCTGGCTGCGAAAGCCCGCGGTTTCGGGGATTGACGCGGGCTTTCCACTTCCATCGATCTGCACCGGAGCGGCTGGATGGTGTACGTCCACCCGTCAGTCATAGCAACGCAGGTTCCTCCTCCCGCGGCTTCGCCGGTGGCTCCACGATCACCAGCATATTTCCCGGTAGCGGCCGCTGCAAGAGCTTGGCCTCATCCCATGGCGCCGTCAGCCATAGGTCAACCTCTTCCGGTGTAGTGAGGATCGTCGGCATTGCCTTCTGGTGGATCGGAGAGACGATATCGTTTGGCTCCGTCGTCAGGAAGCCGAACAATTCATATTCCCGCTCTCCGTCGCGCACCTTGCGAATACCCCGCCAAGGCGTCCAGAACCCGGCGAAGAACATCAGCGGACGATCCTCGCTGCCGGCGAACCAGGCGTTCGGCACGCGGCCGCCCATCACCTTCCTGGCAGGGTCCGGTTCCGCGAAAGACGTGAATGGGACAACGCAGCGGCTGGTTGGACCGAGCCAACGCCTCCAGTGCGGCGAACTCACGTTGCGGATGTTGGTGACGCCTGGATCGTAGTTCTTCACGAAGGCCGGCGGGGAGGGCATGCCCCATGTCAGGCTGGCGATTTCCCGCTGTCCATCCTCACCGACGCGCACGATCGGCGCCTGGTAGCCCGGATAGACCTCAAGCGAGGGCTGGTTCCAACCGGCCTTGTCCCGGAAGGATTTGGTGAACTGCAGGACCGCCTCGCGGCTGGTGGTGACATTATAGAGGTTGCACATGCGCTCTCACCTCGGCAGTGACGAAATATCGATTACGCTATCGTATTTTTTGCATTCCTTGCAAAGAAGCTTCCTTTCAAGCTCCTTCAGGCGGGCATTTGGTCCATATCGGCGGGCGAGGCTGCTTTTATTGAGCGGCCCCCGCCGACCGCAACGGCATCTGCCGTGGAGCATTTCCCACTCCTGAAGATCAGCCAGGCGCTTGCCCAGAGCGATTTCGTAGGCCTCGCGGCTTACCATCCCGCTCTTCGCCATCCATTCGTCGTGGGTAAAATAGTAGACCAGGCTGCAGCGGTTATAGAACCCTTCCTTCGAACGGTCGCAGCCCAAGGCTTTGCACAGATCGCCGAGCAGGCCCGGCATGTTGGCATCGCCATACTGAACGAAGAGCGCGTCCCCATCGAGGCTCTTGAGGATGTCGCAGTCTTCGCAGATCACCTTGACCTTCTGCCCTCGATAGTCTGAAAGCGTCGACGACTTCATGGGGACTTCGTGTCTTCCTCACTGCGATCATATGCCGGCCGCCAGCCGCGGGCGAACCCTCGGCTTCCTGCGAACTCCGCCAAAGCCAGTTGCGTTCGCAAATGCCTGTTATCCTCCAGCAGGGTCGCGATTGTCGCCTTTACGTCACCATCGTGAAAAGCCAGTTCGGCTTCCACGGCCCAGGCGATTTCGTCTGTCAGAAGTTCAGCCGGACCGGATTGCATGACGCGAAATCCTCCTCCTTGCCGACGCCGACGATCTTCATGATGAAGCGGTACTTGCCGCGAGGTTTCCAAGTGGCCAGCGCTCCGCCGGTCGGGCCACCTAAGACCATTTGCTGGGCGTAGAAGCCCATATATTCGGCGTACCAGGCGTCGCAGTCCGCAGCGACTTCAGCATAGGTTACTCAAGTTTATCGTTGCTTCCAGGCGATGATGTAGCGGGAATAATCGTCGAGGATGGTTGACAGGTAGAACCATCCCCAGCCGATGACCTTCAGGTAGGTGAAGTCGGTTTGCCACATCTCGTTCGGGCGCGTGGTCTTGTCCTTGAACTCGTCATTGGCCTTGATGACGATATAGGCTGGCGAGGTGATCAGGTCATGGGCCTTGAGCAGGCGGTAGACCGAAGCCTCTGAGACGAAATAGCTTTCCGTGTCGGTGAACCTCACCGCCAGCTCGCGCGGTGACAGATCGGCATGGTCGAGCGCCATGGTGATGATCCGGTCGCGGACAGCGTCGGGGATACGGTTCCACACCCGTGACGGCGCGGATGTCCGGTCTTCCAGCCCCTCAACACCGTGGGTCTGGAAGCGATCATACCAGCGATAGAAGGTTGGTCTTGGAATGCCGAGCTTGTCGAGGGTTTGCCTGGCTGGCAGATGAGACCCCTCGACAAGCCGGATGATCTCGAGCTTTTCGGTGGCGGGATATCTCATTCTTCGTCGCCCCCATCCGCGATCATGCTTTTTTAAGCAGGCGGTTTTCCAGGGTGAGGTCGGCCAGCGCCTCTTTCAGGTCGCGGCTTTCACGGCGTAGCGCCTTGACCTCATCGCTGGTGGCCGAGCGGGCAGTGTCTCCGGCAAGCCGCTTCTTGCCCGCTTCGAGAAACTCCTTCGACCAGCTATAATACAGGCTCTCGGCGATCCCTTCGCGGCGGCAGATCGCGGCAATACTGTCTTCACCGCGCAGACCTTCCAGCACAATGCGAATTTTCTCCTCCGACGAATGCAGCTTGCGCGTCGCGCGGCGAATATCCTTGATCGTCTTCTCAGCCGCCGAGGTCTGCGGCCCGGTTTTCTGTCTCATCTTCGCTTCCTTCGATAGAGCTACGATGAGCCGAAAATCCTCTCTTCTCAATTAAACCAGTTCTGTCTCATAGGCGTTGATGGCGGACAGTGTCTCATCTCGGAGATACGGGCAACTTTGCCTGCTCCGCCCGAGCATGGCCGCCTGCTTTCCCTCCTCGAATATCGTCTTGCGCTGCTCTTCCGTCAAAATCATTCCGCAGAACCATGAAGGGTTTCTTGCGTTCCACACACCGCCCGAAACCGACCGCGCTCTTTAAGCGGATGACTTGAACCATGCGCCCGCAGGGCCGCGGCTGAGGACGCATAGTCGAAGCAAGCGATATATCTAGGCATGATCAGATGTCCCTAAGCTGGGCCCACCCATTAAGCGCCGGATTCGCTGCGGTCGCTCTTGAACTCGACAATCTGAAAAACCAAATCGATTGGCCGCTAGCTGATGGCTATGGGTGGCCTTGCTGGAAGCGCCGCTTTTGGTGCTCGGCGGCGATGCCGCTTCGAGGAGGATGTGGCTATGGCTATGATTGATAGGAAGGAGACCGCGATGAAACCCGATATGTTCAGAGAGCCTGTTTTCATACTTGCCGGCCTGGGATTTCCGGCCGAGGTTCGCACCGTGATGGACGCTTTTCGACATCTTGTCGAGTGGCCTGCGTCGCAAAGGGATACGGCACACTCGATTGCTCTAAAAGCATGCGGCGCGGCGCTCCGTGGCGAAATCGAAGCGGAAACGGCGCGCGGCCTGTTCGCAGCCTTCGCCGAGAAACATGACTTGCTGGCTCCCGACACTAAGGTCATCACTGCTTCTCGCCGAGGACACGATAGAGATCCGCACGTGCGTTGAGGAGACTGATGATCACAACGCACCCCGTACAATTCGGACACGCTCAAGATCGCCTGCTTCAAATTTTGCGAAGAGGTTT
Organism: Neorhizobium sp. EC2-8; assembly: GCA_045291535.1. Classification (GTDB taxonomy): domain Bacteria; phylum Pseudomonadota; class Alphaproteobacteria; order Rhizobiales; family Rhizobiaceae; genus Neorhizobium. Next base: position 126,775 of record CP147997.1, read on the forward strand.
GGCAACCACAGGTGATCTCGCGAACTCTTCGAGAGATCCGTTGTGGCTATAGCCAGTATTGAAATGGATCGTACGGCCGGCCGCGCAGGATTCCGGCGGTGGGGAGGAAACAGGCCCTCGTGAGGCCCACTGAAATCTCATCCTCGACGAGGGTACGCTGACGCCGCAAAGGCCACTCATGCCTTGAGCGGTTTCAATGAAAGAACGCCAGGCGGCTCGCCCGGCTCGCCCGAAGGGAAGTTCAAGCTCCACATCGAGCTCCCGCTCTGTATTCCCTTCCACAAGGGCTTCCAAAGTTGCACCGGCGCCAGCTCGCACTGACGTTTGGGGCTGATGCCAAGCAGAGCGGCATCCTCCGCTGAATAAAACAACTCGGCCATGGGCTGAGGCAGTGTTTAATATTCATGAGTGGGGCAGTTCCCTATGCAAACGACCTGCTCCTCAGATTTATTGTTGCGAATTGCAGCTCGCGCATTCCGCTCTTGCCCATGCTCATGCTAGGGTGCGCCGCGCAGGCGTCACAGACCAGACTCACGTCCTTGACGGCATGCACGCGATCAAGGCAACCCGCGGCAACATCAATGTCGTGGATCGGCTAAAGCTGGAGGACATCGCTGGCGGATCATATGGCGTTCCAGAGCAGGAATACGAAAAGCATACAGGGCTCGATCCGGCGGTCCTGACCCCGGCTGCGCCCACCATCGAAGCATGGCGGACGCGCAGGTCGACCGCCGTCCTCGCGCGGCGTCTGCACGGTTATCCATCGCTACTGACCGACCCCGCTCCGTTCCAGCCTACTTCAGACATGCGACCTTCACGAGTTGACAGCCAATGCTATCAAATATCGTGGGCTGTCGCAGATAGATGGTCGAGTCGATGTAGCCTGGTCGATCTCGCAAGAAGCTCCATCAATATTCTTATTGCACCGGGTAGAAGCAGGTGGTCCTAAAGTCGTGGAACCGACGCGCCAAGGTTTCTGGCACCATGTATGCTCGCTCCGCCCTTGGATCCGTGTTCAGATCGAAACCCCAGATTATCTTTGATCCGAAGGGCTGCGAAACCACGTCGCCAGTCCGCTTGAACGCCTTCAACCAAGCTAAGGTGCAGTGCCCATCTATCTGAATGCGATGTGGGCCTATCCGAAAATAAGTACCTGACAAATATAATGAAACAGGATGGATCGTAATTTCACCAAGGGCGTTATCCGGAGTCCTCACCGCAACTTACGGTCTGGAACAGAAACCACGATGGAACTTCGGGGATGGGCTACAACGGCATAACGGTTCTCGTCGTGGAGGACGAAGTTCTTCTTCGGATGGATATCGCGCAATCCTTGGAAGACGAAGGCTCAGAGTATTTGAGGCGTCCAACGCGGATGACGCAATCACCATTCTGAATGCCAATTCCGGCATCCGATTGATGTTCACGGATATTGACATGCCTGGCAGCATGGACGGCCTGAAGCTCGCAGCGGCGGTCCGGGATAGATGGCCCCCATCAAGATAATCATCACCTCGGGCCATCGTCATATGAGCGATGATGCCCTTCCTGTCGTGGGCAGATTGTTCGGTAAACCTTACGACGCGTCGCTGGTGATAAGCGCGATGCGGGACATGGTCGCCGTAATCTGAAGAAGCTCGCCGCACTGGGTGCTCAAGAGCGTAATGCTGCAAATCAATTCGTTACTGCGCAACAGCGGCGGACGACTTCCTCAATCTGGCTGGACACGCCATACTGCATGGAACGGAATGGTGCTTGAGACGTTGGTGAGGACGATCGAGGCGTCACGCGGTGCGCTCTTTCCGGATTGACGTGCTTCACACCACGAGGTCGAAGCAACATCCGCCGATCGGAACCGTTTCATGACTTTCAACAGAACAGCTGCCGCTGCGCTGGCGTGTGTGTTTTTAGCACGCCGGTACTTGCGGCATGCAATATCTCCGATGCCAAGCTCGAAGAAGCGATATTGCAAAAGCCCGAGCTGCGAGACCCTGACAACCGCTACCTTGTTCTCGACCTACGAACCTTGCGAGATGCAGCCTTCCTTTTGTGGACATACGGTCTCGAGGATGATTGCGAACGTCTTCTGGGCAACATTCGTGAGCTGATTGCCGCGCCGTCGCTAGGAGAACGTGGCACGACTGACGAGGATGCCGTGGATCAGCAACAGGCAGCAGGTGAGCCGTTGCAACAACGGTTAGGCAAGGTAAAGGGCAGTCGCGGCACTCTGAACGAGGGGCCTCTCGTGCCGATCAGCGCCCTCGATCCCGGCCTGCTTGTCAACGAAATCGTAGGCGCCGAGGTTCGAACATCTGACGACCACATCGTCGGGGAGGTCCGCAATGTCGTTATCGGAACAAAAGATCAGAAGGACTACGTAATCGTCGCTTCTGGCGGTTTTTTTGTTCCAGGAAAAGACAGCCTTGTCGTTCCACTTCTGTCCCTGGTAATCGACCGGGCAAGAACAAGCTTCTTCCTGCCGATTTCCAGTGTCCAGGTGAAGTCCGTACCCCTGATGCCCGATCAGGACTACCTCTGGCTCGACGATGAGGCGTGGCGTGCAAAGAATGATGCGATCTTTCAGGGTCTCGTTTCGAAAACAACGCGACTTGAGCAAAACTTCAAGCCCATTGTAGATCGGAAGTGAGCGCCCCAACCAAGATAGCACTCGGCGTCGAGAAAGAGCCACGATAGGTGCCTCGCACAGCGCGATGTTGGCTCTGGATTACCTCCAAGCCTACCCCTATCTTATTGATCTCAGGAATATAGGGAGGTCGCGATGCCGGAGTCTACTGCACACGCCGTCAAAAACCTGTTGATCGAGATCCTCGCTCCTCCTCGAGCCTCGTGTCGAGGGACCGTCATCTGCGACTGCTGTCGGCAACGGAAATTGACCAGCGAGTTTGATGACGATGGATGCGGGATCTGCCTCAGTTGCCTGAATTGCGACGATATCCTTGTTGAACTGGAGACTGAGGTTCGAGGCAGGGAGGCCTCGTCCGAAAATGATCGCCCTCGGCGCTAATCAGGCGGCCGCAGGTTGCCCCAGCCATCGTGTCAAGTGCTCCTCAATCGTCCGGCAGCGGCGGGCACGTCAGATAGGCAATGACAGCAGCCAAGGCGAAGATGGCGAAAAACAGAAAACTAGAACCCAAGATCGATCCCTTGTTTCGAGATAACTATCGGTTGCTTTGTTCCAGTGTTCCAACGGCGGACCGTAATCATAAGAGGGACAATGCGGAAATATGCTGGACTTACGAGGAGGCTGGAGAACGAGAGCCTGCCCGAAATAACATTGGATTTCGGAGAGATCGAAAAAACAATCGGCAGACCGCTTCCCAAGAGCGCCGATCGCGATGTGTTCTGGGCAAACCCCTCTAACCGTACTCAACTTCGGGGAATGCGGCGAGCCGTTATGGACGCCGGCTTTCAAAGCATACTCTTGGCAGATGGGGGAAAGTGCGTTTCGTAAAAACCTGAGATTGCGAGGGTCCTATTGCACGCACCCAGATCGCGATTTCAGCTCACGCGTGCCTGTCCGAGGGTTCTGGCCGCGCGAAGGCCAGCCCAACGCCTTTGAAAGCGCGAATTGTCTCCGAAATTGACAGGGGTGCCGGGCGAACGAATTTCCTTAAATTTCGAATGCAGCCGGGGCGTCGGCGAACTCCTTGCGCATCGCGTGAAGCGATCCTCGGATCTAAGCTCCGCGTCCGGAACTCCTTAGAGGGCCAAGGATGTCTCCTCCCAAAGCGAGACAAGGCCGTTTTATCGGCCGCGCCGAGCATTTTCAGTGTTCGATCACCAACGAAGCGTCAGCTCCGGCGAAGGTCAATCCGGCTGGTAACGACCGAGTGGCCGGTTGCCGGGTCGGTATCAAGGGTCGTGAGACGCATTCCTGACGTGCCGACCTTTTCGATCGTCATTTGCGCGCGCCGATCGCCATTGACCTCTTTCGACCACCTTATCGCAAGGTTTATAGCATCACCATCACGCTTGCCGCCCAGACCCGCCGGGCCGGTGCCCGCGCCAACATAGGAGCCCGTGTAGGTGTCCCCGTTAGCCTTAAGATCAGCGCTGATGACGCGGGAAAAACAACTAGACTGGTGCATCGGCCATCAAGTGCGAGTGAACTGGCGGTTGTGTCCGACTTGAAGGTGCAGGTGACGTTGATAGCTGGGGCATTCGTCCGGACCTTCACGGTGCCTTTGCCGCTCCAACTTCCCGCGAGGGTTTTCAAGAACGCAGACTCGTCGGCGTGGGCGGCACCGCCCATTGTCAACAAAGCCATCGTAGCGGCGATGGAGTATGCAATGACCTTGATCATGTTGGGAACTTTCGGACCGCGGGACATCAAGATGAACGTCCGGCTGATCGAAGAGGAAGGTGCTGATACAACCGTTAGGCGGTCATTAGGTTCCCGACGAGAGAGATCTATCTGTTGCCTTGGTATCCGGAACGTTGGAACAGCTGGGGAGTTGATGGAGGACAGGCGAAATAGACATCTTCGTCGGAGCCTTGGGCATTGGGAGGAGCACCATGCATCTTAATACGGAAAGCCTACTCGTCATATTGCTTGTCGGGGTAGTCGCCGGATGGCTGGCAGGTCAGATCGTTCGCGGAGCGGGTTCGGCCTTATCGCGGATATGGCAATTGGTATTGTGGGCGCTCTGATCGGCAGCTGGTTACTTCCTCAACTGCATATCGCGTTGGGATCCGGGATCGTTCCAGCGATCGCCAACGCCACAATCGGTGCCATCATCCTCCTGCTCATTATATCGGTGGTACGGGGCGGAGGCCGCCGCAGCTTCTGGCGGAGGTAGCTGAAAAATGTTCTTCGTGTTTGGCGTAGCGGCGGGCGTCAGGAACTCCTCAACCGCTCTTTCCATCCCGGGAACCACCTGACATCCGGTCGAGTGACTGAATTCCAGACCGGACGTATTCGCAATGCTGTGGGAGAAGGTTGTCTTCCCGCCTCCAGAGCAACCGAGATCACAAGGATTCGATTGGCTGTTGCCAGTTTAGGCGCCGCTTCGCTCAAGGACACGTATTTGAGCCATCACAAATATCCTTCCCGTCAGGATCGCCGGGAAGATCAAGAGACGCCGAACCGACTCACGCAGCAGAAATTCGGCCTTGGCGGCGATGAATTTCGATTCCTCCTAGTGTTGCACGGCACCATTTCAAAGCCCGTCTCCGAAGAAGCTTTGCGACGTTGGCGCTCCCCTTGCTTATCGCGTCGACGTTGGCTCTCCTTTAGCCCGTGTCACGGCCTCAGGCAGCGGGCCAGCCAGGTGAGAGCACCCGCTGGTATTCGGCTTCGGGAGCGCCGTAGGCGTCGCCGGCCAACTCTCTCAATCTGGATCTATTCCTGATTTTTATCAGCAACCGCTCTGCGGTGATCGCCCTCTCCCCTTCCAGAACATGCAGTGCATCGGTTACGCTTGGACGCCTGACGCCAAGCATGAGAGCCAAAAAGTCGTGCTTGAGAGTCAGTTCGCGGCCAAGCCGATCCTCTGACATCAGCAGCCATCGAGCGAGCCGCTGCTCCACTTTGTACCGGCCATCAGCAAGCGCTGTGGCCGCGATCTGCACATGAACACATGAGCGAACCGCAAAAGCAGCGATGAGAGCTCCGGGCTCACCATCATTGCCTTCCTCAAGTCGGCTGATCTAATCCGGAGCGCGGACGCGCCGGCCTGCATGAAGCTCTGGTGCCGAGACGTATCAACGCCAAGCACCACTGGCACGCCGGAGAACCCTTCACTACCGACGCATCCTACCTCAATACGGCGCCCATCCGCATTAACGGCCACTTCGGACGAAAGCCCTCCGTTGAAGAAGTAGACGTATCTGATTTTCTGCAGAGGCTCAAAAAGCGCTTGATCCTGGTTAAGATCAACCTGCTCCATCAAAGGCGCCAACAGCGCTGCATCATCCGACGACAGTTGCTTGAGCAGATGGTTGTTGGTCGTAAGCATTTTGGTTGGAAGTCTCTCGTACGCCTTTACCCTTAAAGATCGCGACGAAGGATATGTTCCCATAGGACCGCTCAGCGTCGTCTAGACCGGGCATGTTCCGGAACGGAGTATTGCCTGTCCCTTTCCATCGGTGAAGAAGGAACAATTGATTCCAACGGTTGTTTTTCTCGGTTTTAGCAGGGAACGCCCATGCCTGATGATGTGACACCAGAACGAAAGGAAATTCTGCGCCTGAGGGCGCGTGTCGTTTCCGTTGAGCGTGCGGCACTGGCTGCTCTTGAGTTAGTGTTGCGTATCGCTCCGAAGGAACTTGAGGTCTTCCTCGAAAGCCGGAGGCTAGATCTGTCGAGGGCTTACCTCGACGAGACATTCGCGTCCGACCTCCACGACCCGGCCGAACGCACGTTCTTAGCGCAAGAAGTCGAGAGATTGATGCGCAACTTGCAGGCCGACATGGACTTCAAGGGAGGGATCTCTTCGCCGGAAGAAGGTTGAAGTTCCCGTGTCCGTTTACGCAATCTGCTCTAGCGGATCGGCTTGGTCTGTCGGTAGTCTGAAATTCAGACGTTGGAATCCGGAACGGCGAGATCCCACGATCCATAGTCTTGCCATCGAACGGTTCGACGACGGGCGGCACGCGAGAGACGAGCGGCGGTACCGTCGCGAGAACTCCAGACGCTTGTCAATCACTTGGGACGGCGGCTTTATCCGAATTGACGGGAGCCGGCGTCTTCACATTCGGAGACGATCGGGCCGTACAGTCGCCGATGATGGGTGACCCGCTCACGCCGGATCGGTCCCGGCGATTGCGCTCCACCGGCTCGCTATTCGATCTGCTCGTCTTCGTCAGCAGACAGCAAATCAACAAGCGCGGCGACGCGGCCGGCGGGTAGCGCCCGCCCGTCGCCCATTAGCGCTTCGTCGCTATTGATCCAGGCCCAAGCCTCGGCGAGTTCAACCGGCGTGGCGCCTGTCGCAATGACCTCGGTCACGAGCGTGTCCTCAACCGGACCGAGGATTGCGACGATATCCTGCCTAGTCATAGTCATGTCGCTTGCCTCCTTTTCTGTGAAATTCGTCCGTCTTATATGGCGACGAAGCTCGGAATATCCATATTTTGGCGGCGCGATGTGGCAACCTCTTGAAACCGTAACCACCTGAATTACATCATTTATGCCGGTCGCCCTTGTGGGGCCGGTTTAGAGTCCAGGAGGCGCTGACCGCTTTTTGGCGTCTCTTGTATCCATGTTGCTTCAAAGGAGGATATGGCTATGAGGACAAACCTCGATTTCTCTCCCCTGTTCCGGTCCAGTATCGGCTTCGATCGGATGCTGGATGCACTCCAGGCAGCGAGCCGTATAGAGACCATCGATAACTGGCCGCCTTACGACATCGTCAAAACCGGCGAAGACGACTATCGCATCGCGATGGCCGTCGCGGGTTTCTCGCAGGACGAACTGACCATGACCCAGGAGCAGAACCTGCTCGTTGTGTCGGGCCAGAAGTCGAATGCCGAAGACATACAGTACCTGCATCGCGGCATTGCCGGCCGGAGCTTCCAGCGTCGGTTCGAGCTGGCTGACCATGTCAAAGTCGTAGGAGCCGACCTCGCCAACGGTCTGCTGACCATCGACCTCAAGCGGGAAATCCCTGAAGCGATGAAGCCGCGCCGGATCGAGATCAGCACCGACGAGGCACTGCCCAAGGTCGATACGAAACAGATCGAAGCTCACAAGCTGGCGGCTTAATCCACCGTCAGCGCGTGAGACGCAGGCGCCGGGTTATCCCGGCGCCGACCGATAGAGCTTGTCTCACCAAAACAGAAAGGAGAAAACCATGAGTGTCCGTGATCTCATTCCCTGGGGCCGCAACAATGGCAATCAGGTTCCCAGTCTGTTGCGCGACAACGATCGCGACCCATTCCTGTCTTTGCATCGCGAGGTAAACCGGTTGTTCGATGACGTCTTCCGTGGCTTCGGCTCGGGCCTGCCGTCATTGAGTGGAGCCAGCAGCTTCGGTGGTGGATGGCCGAGCGTCGAGATCTCCGACAACGAGAAGGAGATCAAGGTGACGGCCGAGGTGCCGGGGCTGGAGGAAAAGGATATCGAAGTCCTGCTCAACGACGGCGTGCTGACGCTGAAAGGCGAAAAGCGCTCAGAGACGGAAAATAAGGATCGCCAGTTCTCGGAGCGCTATTACGGCTGGTTCGAGCGCCGCATCCCGCTTGGTATCGAAGTCAAGGACGACCAGGTCGATGCCCGCTTCAAGAACGGCGTGCTGACTGTGACGCTGCCGAAGACGGAAAAGGCGCAGTCGCAGGTCAAGCGGATCGCCATCAAGAGCTAACGATCAGATCTGCCCGGCGGCCGGCCTTACGGCGGCCGTCGGGATCCTTCGCCAATCGGGAGGGATGAATGATGGAGAATGTCAGAGAGACAGAATACGCAATCAGCAAGCCGGTTTCCGGTTTCCGGCCTTTGAACGACAACCGGCGCCGGCATCTTTCTTTCGGCCGCTCGCTATTTCCTGAGGATGCCGTCGCCCGGATCTATAAACCGACACGTTCGGTGACGACGTCCGGTAACGCGACAGCGAACGGCTGGAGACTCGTCTTCGAGCGTCGCGACGCACCGTTCAGCGAGCCCTTGATGGGTTACACCGGCGGCGGTGACACGCTCACACAGGTCGAACTGGAATTCCCGACCCTCCAATCCGCCATTCGCTACGCCGAGCGACAAGGCTTGAGCTACGTCGTGCAGAGGAGGGCGGCCAAGCCGGCCCGCCGGGTCAAGCGACGGTTGGGCCAACGACCGAAGCGGTCGTCCCACACCTTCTCCGACACCACGCTGAAGCGGCTCGGCCTTGCGGCACTTCAGGAGAGCTATGGTGAGGCGCTCGACCGTGCAGCAGACCGCAACGACCCAGCCGGTCCGCGAAGCTGGCACTCACCGATGGATGTTGTCGGTGACCCGACGCTGTCGTTGGAAGCCAAGCGCTCGATCCTGATGAACTGGGCCTGGACCGAGTACCTGGCCGATCAGGCGACCAATGAGGGCATGCCCGAAAATCAACGGCCCTCGCGGCTCGACGAGGTCGAGCAGGCGCTGCTCGCGCTCGAACGGCATGCAGGTCTTGGGGATCGTGGCGTCACGATCGCTCAGCAAGCCGCATGAGGTGTGTCCATGGATCCAAATGTCGTCTTCGATTGCGAAAAGATCGTGCCGAACCCGTACGCGCTGGCTCTTGCCGCCGCGGCTCGTGCTCGAGCGCTCAATCGCGGTGCGGAGCCCCGGGTTAATGTTTCGGCCGCAAATGCGACTGAACGTGCGCTGCAGGAAATCGCCAGCGAGGCTTTCAGCAAGGACGAGTTGGTGCCGTTCCTACCCGAGCAGCAAACGTTTCCTTCAGCTTGCCGGTCCGCCCGCAGAAAAAGGCTTCGCGCAAACGGCGCGGAAAGAGCTGATGCCGCACCCGGCTCCCTGCCAAGGAGACGGTTCATTGATGATGAAACCTACCGATGAGGAGAATGAACGATGATGAAGTCTCTGTCTTCTAGCAACCGGACGGCTTTCGATGTCGTAAATATGGTCGCCGGTCTCGGACTTTTAGTTTCGCCGTGGCTGTTCGGCTTCGCCACCGAGACCTATGCCGCATGGAACGCCTGGATCGTTGGGGCAGCTATCACCGTGTTTGCCGCCGCGGCGCTCTATGCCTTCTATGAGGTGGAGGAATGGGGCAACCTTGTCCTCGGCCTTTGGACCTTGGTCGCCCCGTGGGTCCTTGGCTTCTCAGCCGTTACGACCGCGCTTTGGGTCCATGTTATTGCCGGTTTCGTCGTCGCCGTTCTTGCCGCAGGCAACATCTGGTTCACCCATAACCGTCCATTCTCGGCCGCCTAAGGGCAACGGAAGCGGGCCCGGAACTCCGGGCCCGATTCTTTGTTGAGCACTGCGCTTGGTCGGTAACCCTTTTCTTAAGGAGCAAACCATGTTCGATGCGACGCGGGTCCGTCGGATTGTCGCCTCATTCACTGTCGCCGCTGCAGCCATCCTGTTCACGATATCGCCGGGTACTGCGCAGCCGTCGGGATCGCCAGCGGCGTCCGCCAGCCTGCCGACACTGGCACCAATGCTCGAGCGGGTTACGCCGGCTGTCGTCAATATCGCCGTCGTCTCCCGCGCGCCGGCACAAGACAACCCGCTCTATGGCGACCCCAATTTTCGCCGCTTCTTTAAACTGCCCGAGCAGCAACAGCAGGCCAGGATGAGCGCCGGCTCCGGCGTCATCGTCGACGCCGCCAAGGGATATGTGCTGACAAACCATCACGTCGTCGACGGCGGCACCGAGATTTCGGTAACGCTCAAGGACGGCCGGCAGTTGGCGGCAAAGCTCGTCGGCAGCGACAAAGAAACCGACATTGCGCTGCTCCAGATCGAGGCTAAGAATCTCGCAGCCATCGAGATCGGCGATTCCAATACACTCAAAGTCGGCGACTACGTCGTCGCCATCGGCAATCCGTTCGGTTTGGGACAGACCGTGACATCGGGCATCGTCAGCGCGTTGGGGCGCAGCGGCCTCAATATCGAAGGCTATGAAGACTTCATCCAGACGGATGCCTCGATCAATCCGGGAAATTCGGGTGGTGCCCTGGTGAGCCTCGACGGAAAACTGATCGGAGTGAATACCGCTATCCTCAGCCCAGCCGGAGCCAATGTCGGAATCGGATTTGCGGTTCCGAGCAACATGGCGGCGTCCGTGATGAGTCAGTTGGCCACTCAAGGCAAGGTGGAGCGCGGCAGGCTTGGCATCGGTATCCAGGATCTTACGCCGGATATTGCGGAGGCTCTCAGGCTGGGGGACCAGCGCGGTGCGCTCATTGCCAATGTCGAGCGTGGGTCCCCTGCTGACGCGGCCGGATTGAAGGCCGGCGACGTCGTCACAGCAACCAATGGACGCGCCGTCCACGGAGCGACTGATCTCAGGAACCGCATCGGCCTCACACCGGCTGGCAGCAAGATCAGTCTGACGGTGAAGCGTGGCGATGATGAGAAGGTAATCGAGGTCACCATTGCCGCTGAAGACCGATCACCAGCTGATCTTTCCGGCACGCCGCTCGATGGCGCCACTATGCGGGATGCATCGGGTCAAGAGGCGCAGCAGACTGGCGGGCTCGGCGTGGTGGTCGAAGAAGTCGAACCCGAGAGCGCCGCAGCGCGCGCTGGCCTTCGCGATGGGGACCTGATCCTAGCGGTCAACCGAACACCCGTTGCGTCCGTCGCAGATCTGCAACGTGCGACTGCCGCAAGGCCAGCCATATTGGCCCTTGAATTGGTCCGTGACGGCGCAGGCCTTCTTCTGGTGGTGCGGTAGAGATGGATCTCTGAATGGATATGAATAAGAAGACCCAGTTCAATATCTGGTACTGGATCATCGCCTTCTTCATTCTGATGGCGTTCCAGTATTTTTTCGCGACGGCCTATCAGGTTGCCCGGATACCTTACAGCCAGTTCGAGACCGACCTGAAGGATGGCAAGATCGCCGAGATTGCGGTTTCCGATAATTTCATCCAGGGCCGCTACAAGGAGCCGCAAAACGAGCGGCCGTTCTTCCTCACTACACGGGTCGATCCTGATCTGGCCCAGCAGTTCCTGCAACACGGCGTCGTGGTGACAGGTCAGGTCGAGAGCACCTTCCTTCGTGATCTGCTGTCCTGGCTGATCCCGGTGGCTCTCTTCGCCGGCGTCTGGATGTTCATGATCAGGCGCATGGGCGGTGGGCTCGGCGGTGGGCTGATGCAGATCGGCAAATCGAAGGCGAAGGTCTACGTCCAGACGGATACAGGGGTGACCTTCCAGGACGCGGCGGGAGTGGACGAGGCCAAGGACGAACTGAAAGAGATCGTCGATTTCCTGAAAGGTCCGTCAGAGTACGGCCGGCTCGGTGGGCGTATGCCAAAGGGCGTCCTTCTGGTCGGGCCACCTGGCACCGGGAAGACGCTTCTGGCGCGCGCCGTCGCGGGCGAAGCCGGTGTTCCCTTCTTCTCGATCTCCGGATCGGAGTTCGTCGAAATGTTCGTCGGTGTCGGTGCGGCTCGCGTCCGGGATCTGTTCGAGCAGGCGCGAGCCAGAGCGCCAGCCATCATTTTCATAGACGAGCTTGACGCCCTCGGGCGGGCTCGTGGCATTGGCCCCATGGCCGGCGGGCATGACGAGAAGGAGCAGACGCTGAACCAGCTTCTGGTCGAGCTGGATGGATTCGATCCTTCCACCGGCCTCGTCTTGCTGGCTGCAACCAACAGACCTGAGATTCTCGATCCTGCCCTCCTGCGTGCCGGCCGTTTTGATCGGCAGGTGCTGGTAGATCGCCCGGACAAAGGGGGCCGCATCCAGATCCTGAGCGTGCATCTGAAGAAGGCAAAGCTGTCGCCGGATGTGTCCCCGGAGAAGATCGCGGCGCTCACGCCCGGCTTCACCGGCGCCGATCTCGCCAATCTGGTCAACGAAGCGGCCCTGCTCGCGACCCGCCGGCGGGGAGGCGGTCACGATGGACGACTTCAACGACGCCATCGAGCGCATCGTCGCGGGTCTCGAAAAGCGCAATCGGCTGCTCAATCCACGGGAGCGCGAAATCGTCGCCTACCACGAGATGGGACATGCGCTGGTCGCCATGGCTTTGCCCGGAGTAGACCCGGTCCACAAGGTGTCCATCATTCCGCGCGGAGTGGGCGCACTGGGTTACACGATCCAGCGGCCCACCGAAGACCGCTTCCTGATGACGCGGGAGGAATTGGAGAACAAGATGGCCGTGCTGCTCGGGGGCGGGCCGCGGAAAAAATTGTCTTCGGCCATCTGTCGACAGGCGCGGCCGACGATCTGATCAAGGTCACCGACATCGCCCGCGCCATGGTTACCCGTTACGGGATGACCGAGAAACTGGGTCATGTCGCGCTGGAGAAAGATCGCCGTTCGTTTCTCGCGACTGGCCAACCCATGTATGGTCAGCAAGAAGTCGAATTTTCCAATGAAACCGCCGCCACGGTTGATGAGGAGGTGCGCCGGATCGTCAATGACACATTCGAACGCACTTTGGCTCTTCTCAGCGAGCGAAAGGAACTGCTGATCCGCTCCGCCGAAGTCCTTCTGCAGAACGAGACACTCGACGAGGGTGATCTTGCCTCCCTTATGGAGGGCGCGATTGTCGCGGAGGGTCTCAGGCGCCCTGGGTAAAAAGAGCCGAAGCCGTAAGGGATTTCGGGCGCGCTAAAGTTCGGATGGATCTGGTTACGACTCGCCTGCGTATCCAAACCGTAAGCAGATCTCGAAGACGTCGTTTCAGCCTCCCGCCACGTCGGGAAAGCGTTTGTAAATTTCTTCCGTCCAGATCTTGAAAGTGAAAATCCTCAAAACCAAATCGAAATGCATCGGCAGCCCAGCAGGGAGCCGATAATGGGAGACGCAAAGTTTCCTGTGCGTCTCCATTCCATGTTGCTTTACGGAGGATATGGCAATGAGAAGCGAATTGGACTTCACACCGCTCTATCGGTCGAGCATTGGTTTCGACCAGGTCTTCAATCTCCTCAACAATGCACAGCGCCTGCACGCAGTCGACAACTGGCCGCCCTACGACATCGTCAAGACCGGCGAGGATGAGTACCGGATCACCATGGCCGTGGCGGGTTTTGCCGAGAACAACCTCGACATCCAGCAGGAGCGTAATGTGCTTGTTGTGAAAGGGTCGGAAAACCAGCCCCAACCTGGCGAGTATCTGCATCGCGGGATCGCGGCTCAGCCATTTGAGCGCCGGTTCGAGCTTGCCGGCCACGTCACCGTCGAGAACGCCACCCTGAAAAACGGCTTGCTGACGATCGCGCTTAAGCGCGAGGTTCCAGAGGCCCTGAAGCCACGCCGCATCGCCATAGGTGCCGTGTCGGCTGACGCAAACGGGCAGCGGGAGATCGAATCTGAGAAGAAGGTTGCCTGATCATGCGTCCCCAGACCAAACCCTTTGTCGTAGAGGTCAAAAAGCGCCGCAGGATCAAAGCAGATGGGGTCCGTCCGCCCCGATCGCCTTCATCATTGTCGGTGAAATGGCGGGCTGTGCAACCACGACCTAGATTGGCGGTCTCTCCCGCCTGACCGGAGGACGCCGCTCAACTGGCCATGAAGCCCTTCGGCAAGATTTAGATCTCCTTGGATTCCATTCCGCCGGGGCACGCTCCGGCGGGCTTCGTCGTGACTGTTCAAGACCTATCGAACTTGCGTGTGAAGATGGAGAAGTAACATGACACGCTCTGCAATGTTCCTGACCGCATCCGCGCTCACTCTGCTGATCGCGGCAACGCCGGCGTTGGCCCAGGAAACGCGGCCCGCTGAACCGTCTGGTTTCTGGCTTACCACGCCCTATCCGGAACTGTCCTTGGGGGCTGGCAAGACTGAAAGCATTCCGCTGACGCTACGCAATTCCAATCGGCCGCCGCAGCGCGCCGAAATCGAGGTCTCCGGCATTCCGGCTGACTGGCAATGGTCGCTGAAAGGTGGCGCGCGGGAGGTCTCGGCCGCCATTGTCGCTCCCAACGAGAGTGAGAAACTGACACTTGAGATCACTCCACCCGCCGATGCGACCGGCACGGCCGTTCCCATTGAAATTCGTGCCCGGCATGATGCCGAAGTTACGACCCTTCCGCTGACGGTTCGGCTGGCGGAGGCGAAGGCAAGCGGGTTGTCGCTCGACCCCGAACTTCCTGCGCTCAAGGGCACGCCACGTTCGACCTTCAGCTACAAGATCCAGGTCAAGAACGAAGGCGCCGAGGACGCCTTGTTCAATCTTTCCGCGACCGTTCCCGATGGCTTCCGGACCCGGTTCAAACAGGGCTACGGATCCGAAGAAATTACCGGCGTCCCGGTCCAGGCCGGCTCCACAGCAAATGTGACGATGGAGGTCGTCCCTTCCCATTCGGCGTCGGCGGGACGCTATCCGATTGCGTTCCAGGCTACCAGCGGCGCCATGAGCGCCAGCACCGACCTCAGTCTAGAGATCACCGGCGAGCCACAGATCAGCATCGTTGGGCCGCAGGAGCGGCTGAGCGGCGAGGCGGTCGCTGGAAAAGCATCAAACTTCACGTTCACCCTCGCCAACAACGGGACGGCTCCCGTTGAGGGACTAGAACTCTCGTCCACGCCGCCTTCCGGCTGGAAGGTCGCGTTCGAGCCAGAGCAAATCGATGTGTTGGCTCCGAATTCCACACGTGAGGTCAACGTCTCCATCACGCCTTCCGAACGCGCGGTGACCGGCGACTATATGGTCAGCTTACGGGCCAATGGTGGCGGGATTTCCGAGTCCGTTCAGTTCCGCACGACAGTGCGCGCCTCCACCTTATGGGGAATGGCCGGCCTCGGCGTGATTGCCGTCGCCATCGGCGTGCTGGGAACCGCAGTCACAAGGTACGGCCGGCGATGAGTACCACAGTTATCGAAGCATCTAACCTTGCGAAACGTTATGGCGCAACCACTGCGGTCGCCGGCATCGATCTCTCGGTCCGGCGAGGGAGGTTGTCGGCCTGCTCGGTCCCAATGGCGCCGGAAAGACAACCACGATCCTGATGCTTTTGGGGCTGACGGAAGCAAGCGGCGGCAATGTCAGCATCCTTGGCAAGGATCCATTGCGCCAGCCGCTCGCCGTGAAACGTGAAGTCGGTTATCTGCCTGACTCCGTCGGCTTCTACGACACGATGACCGGCCGCGAAAATCTAAGCTATACGGCGCGTCTTTCCGGCCTCTCCCGGGACCATGCCCGGGAGAAAATCGCCGCGGCACTCGAAAAGGTTCGATTGGCGAACGTCGCCGACCGGCGGGTCTCAACCTATTCCCGCGGTATGCGCCAGAGGCTGGGTATAGCCGAACTTCTCATGCGCGACTGCCGGATCGCCATTCTCGATGAGCCCACCTCAGGTCTCGACCCGCAATCGACCCAGGAACTGCTTGAGCTCATCCAGCAACTGAGCCGCGACGGCATGACGATCCTGATCTCATCGCATGCGCTGGATGCCGTTCAGTCGGTCTGCCACCGGATTGCCCTGTTCAACAAAGGACGGATTGGCTTCATCGGGACCGTCGAGGAACTTGCAGCCAAGATCGGTGGTGGGGCATTCATTGTCGGCGTCGAGGCGATCGGTGTCGATTTGCAGAAGACGGCGGCTGGGGCGGCAGGCATCCGCAATGTCTCGAGGTTGGGCGAGACCGTCTGGCAGGTGGAAGCAGATCGTGACGTGCGGCCCGAATTGTCTCGTCTCATCGTCCAGGCCGGCGGTAGCTTGATCAATCTTGATCTGCGCCGGGCAAGACTGGACGAAGCCTATAACCGCTATTTCAGGGAGTACGGCCATGAAGCGTGAAGGATCGCCGTTTCAAGGTGTGATGACGGTCGCTCTCAAGGAGGCGGCCGATCATATGATGAGCGCGCGGATGCATATCATCATGCTGCTCGTGATTTTGACCGCAGTCGGTGCCGTCTATGGCGCTATCGATCGTATTCGCGAGACAACCGCTGAAGACCCATTCCTGTTCCTCAAGCTTTTTACGGTCGCCAAGGAACCCGTGCCGTCGTTTGCTTCGTTCCTCGGCTTCCTGTTGCCGCTGGTCGCCATCGCCCTCGGTTTCGATTCGATCAATGGGGAATATGGCCGGCGCACCATGAGCAGACTGCTTGCGCAGCCAATCTATCGGGACGCCCTGCTGTTTGGCAAATTCATGGGCGGTCTCCTGGTGATCGGAATAGCGCTCCTGGTGCTGTGGCTGCTGATGCTCGGCATGGGGATACTCAGGCTTGGTCTTCCGCCCTCGGCACCGGAACTTGTCCGAAGCATCGCTTACCTGGTTGCGACCCTTTTTTATGCCGGCGTCTGGCTTGCTCTTGCCATGGCTTTCTCCACGTTCATTCGCTCGACGGCCACGTCCGCTCTCGTGGCGCTGGCGATCTGGCTGATCCTCAGCCTTTTCTGGGGCATGCTCTCGCCGCTGGTCGCAGGAGTTCTTTCTCCGGTCGACCCTACAATCCTGTGTCGCTTCTCTCCAACTTCGAGACCCAGCAGGCGGTTAGCCGACTATCGCCGCAGACCCTCTATGGAGAGATATCTGCCTTGCTTCTGGATCCGGCCGCGCGGTCTGTCGGGCCATTGTTCCTGGATCAGCTGCAGGGTGCGGTTATTGGCGCGCCGTTGCCGACGATCGACAGCCTGCTGATAATCTGGCCCCAGATTTCCGGTCTCGTGGCGGGAATGCTCGTGCTGTTTACGATCGCATACGTGCTGTTCCAGCGCCAGGAAGTCAGAGCCTGACCGGTCGTGAACGCGGGGCCGTCTTCCCGCGTTCACGGATCCAGTTTGATAGGAGGATGGAGAACCAGCGTCATAGCTCTCTCTTCTCCGGTATTGCGACTGATGTCCAGGGCACTGTCCGAGCTGTCGGACCCGTCTTCAGACAGCCACTGAAACTCGCTATATTTCCGCCCTCGAACGGAGGCATTCATGAGCCAGGATCCTTACGAGCTTTTAGGCCTGAAGCGAACCGCGACGCAAAAGGAAATCCAAAGCGCATTCCGCCAGGCTGCCAAAAAACTGCACCCGGATCTGAACCCCGGCGACAAGAAGGCCGAGGCAAAGTTCAAGGAGATTTCCGCGGCCTACGAGCTCCTGAGCGACGAAGAAAAGCGCAGCCGATTCGATCGCGGCGAGATTGACATGACGGGCGCCGAACAGGCCCCTCGAAACTTCTATCGAGAATATGCCTCGGCGAGCCGCCCGGGTGACGCTTATCACAATGGCGCCGGTTTTGCCGACTTTGGCGACGGCGACGACATCTTCGCAAGCTTCTTCTCGCGTCGTTCCGGCGGTCGCCGTTCCCACCAATTCCGAGCGCCTGGAAACGATCGCCATTTCTCGATGGAGATCGATTTTCTGGATGCTGTTAATGGAACAAAGACCCAGTTGACGCTTCCCCAGGGCTCCACGCTCGACGTGCAGATCCCGCCTGGTACTCGCGATGGCCAGACGTTGAGGTTGCGCGGCATGGGCGATCCTGGCGCCGGGGGCGGGCCGGCCGGTGATGCATTGATTGATATCGCAGTCCGGCCGCATCCGCTCTATACCCGCGAAGGCAATGACATCCGCCTTGACGTGCCCATCACGATCCGAGAGGCCGTACTTGGAGGCACTGTCCGTGTACCCACGCCTTCCGGGCCGGTGAATCTCAAATTGCCTCCGAATTCCAGTAGCGGGAAAGTATTCCGTCTTACGGGCAGGGGCGTTCGAAAGCGCGGCGGTCAGGCAGGAGATGTTTACGTCACTGTGAAGATCGTCCTGCCCGACGCGCCCGACGCCGCACTGAAGGCATTTGTCGAAAGTTGGGCTGGAGGAGTCGATCATAACCCAAGAAGGAATATGGAGGGCTAACCGTGGATGAGCTGGAATTCTGCCTCCAACTCAAGATCGAGGCGAGTGAACTCGATGTTTGGCTAGAGCACGGCTGGCTGGAGCCTCAAGGATCCGTAGGCCAAGAACGCTTCCGGGAAGCGGATCTTGCCAGGGCCAGGTTGATCCTCGACCTTTTCCGAAACATGGGCGTCAACGAAGAGGGGATCGATATTGTGATGGAGCTGGTAGATCAGCTACACGGCGTTCGCGGCGCTCTCAAGGATCTCATCGCTGCCATCGCTCAGGAGGATGTCATGGTACAGCGGCGCCTGCTGGCGGCGTTGGAAAGGCTTTGAGAGGCCGGCCATCCTGGTGCAGCGCAAGATCCTTGTGGCGTTCCTTTAAAGTTCGAGGATGCGGCGAGGAGATCTGCTTGACGCGTGCTGCGACCCGGCGCGCGATCCAGGTTTTGTCATCATTTTCAGTTCCTTAGCGATTCGGATTTGCGGCTGCGGATTTAGCCTTGTCCCTCTTGAAATCCGAAAAGCGCAAAACCAGATCATTTGGCGCAAAAACGCTCGCGTAAGGTTTTGCACCCGCCGGGCTGGTCGCGGGGCAGCTCGACACTCCCGACTAGCTAAGCAACCTCAATGTTCCATCGGTCAAGATCAATGGAGCCAGGCTATGAGAAAGGAAAACATCAACACTCCAGTCACAGAAGAAGCGACAGCCGCGATCAGCGCTGCCCATCTTCTTCATCCGGAAAAACATTTCGATCACCCGCGGGACGTGCTGGCGGCCGAACACATCGGTACGGACGAGAAGCGGGCGATCCTCGCCTCATGGGCTTCCGATATGTTTGCCATCGAGTCCATCCCCGCCCTCCGGCTCTACCCCGGGACGGAAAAAGCCGTGTCCTATGATGAAATTCTGGACGCGTTGAAATCGCTGGACGAGGAAAACAAACAGCCGGCGGAGCGGAGCTCTTCCGTTTCCGGGACCGTCCGCAAGACTTACCCGCGACAAACACCAGCAAGCCTGTTCAAGGCGCCTGGCCTGTACGGTAACAGACGTGGAGGAGGCCGCGAGCTATTTAAAACATAAACATTCGGACCTGCCGCGTGCCGTCCTGACGGGCGCGGACATGATTTTTGCCGACGACTCTTTGCTCACTAGAGGAGGTTTTGCCGATGAAGATCGCTCAGATCGCACCGCTCGCCGAAAGCGTTCCGCCCAAGCTCTACGGGGAACAGAACGCATCGTTTCTTATCTCACCGAAGAACTTGTCGCCCAGGGCCATGAGGTGACCCTCTTTGCCAGCGGCGATTCCGTCACGTCAGCCAAGCTTGTTCCATGCTCGGATGTTGCCTTGCGGCTCAATCCCGCCGTCAAGGACCCCCTGCCACACCAGGTCGTCATGCTGGAGGAAATCCGCCGCCGGGCGTCCGAGTTTGATGTTCTCCATTTTCATATCGATCTGTTGCATTTCCCGCTGATCCGCGATTTTGCCGACCGCACGGTGACTACCTTGCATGGTCGCCTCGACCTGCCGGACCTGCATCCCTTTTATCAGGCCTTCCCGGATATTCCGCTGGTCTCGATCTCCAACGATCAGCGCCGCCCGATGCCCCCGGTCAATTGGGTGGGAACAGTATACCACGGGCTCGCCCGTGATGTCCTGCCGTTCACGGCGACACCGAAAGGCAACTACCTCGCCTTCCTCGGACGTATCTCGCCGGAGAAGCGGCCGGATCGCGCAATCGAGATCGCGGCAAAGGTCGGCATGCCGCTGAAGATCGCGGCCAAGATCGACGATGCCGACAAGGCCTATTGGGAGACGGTGATCGAGCCAATGGTCAAGAGCCATCCGAATGTCGAATTCATCGGCGAGATAAACGAGCACCAGAAAGCGACTTTCCTCGGCAATGCGGGCGCGCTGCTTTTCCCGATCGACTGGCCCGAGCCCTTTGGACTTGTGATGATCGAGGCCATGGCGTGCGGCACCCCGGTTATCGCCTTCCGCTGCGGCTCCGTTCCAGAGGTGATCGACGACGGCGTTTCCGGCATTCTGGTCGACAGCGTGACCGAGGCGGCCGAAAATGTCAAATGGGCGTTGCGGATGGATCGGAGAAAAGTGCGCGGGACATTCGAGGAACGCTTCGCCGCGAAGCGGATGGCGCGAGACTACCTCGACATCTATCGCAATCTGCCGGGTGTTCGCGCCAAGGCTGCGCCGTTTCCCGGGTGAATGGCCGAGACCTCGGCCTTCAGGTCGTGGCGTAGGAGGGTGGCGTTATGTCCTTGACTACTTCCGCGAATATGGGCCGATTGGATGTAGCGGCGGAACCCTCCGCACCGGTCGCGCAATTCTTCATTCCCGCCGCCGCATCGCTGCAGGAGCGGCGGCCACGCACCCTGAAGCACGGCGATACCTTCGCCGTCTTCGATCACAACGGCGACGCGCTCTCCGGCCCGGGAAGTCCTGAAGGCCTCTTCCACCGCGATACGCGCTATCTTTCTCACCTCTACCTGTCGATCAACGGGAAGCGCCCGATGTTGCTGTCGGCGACATTGCGCGACGACAACGCAACGCTCACCTGCGACCTGACCAATCCCGACCTCTTCGACGGCAAGGGCAGGCTCATCCTGGAGCATGACCTCATCCATCTGCGCCGGTCGCGCTTCCTGTGGATGGCAAACTGCTACGAGCGGCTGACCGTCAAAAATTATGACGAGCGGCCGCAGCACATTCGCATCGAGATCGCATTCGCAGCAGACTTTGCCGACCTGTTCGAGGTCCGCGGCACCGTGAGGGCAAGAAAAGGCCGCCATCTTCCGGCGGTCATCGAGCAGGGTTCCATCCTCCTCTCCTATATCGGCCTGGACAGCAAGAAACGACTGACGCGGCTTTCCTTCGACCCGCAGCCGAATAGGCTCGGCAGCGACCTTGCCGTCTATGACCTCCACTTGGCGCCGCACGAAAGCCGGTCGCTGTTCATCGAGATCGGCTGCGATCAGGCGGCGCAAACCGACAAGACCGGCTACCGCTCGTTCTTTTGCCTTGCGGGATGCCCGCCGGGCATTGCGCGCCTCGTCTTCGCGCGCGGCGTCGATCGTAACATCGAACGAGATCTTCAACGAGGCCGCCCGCCGCAGCATTTCCGATCTCTACATGCTGATGACCGACAAACCCGAAGGCCCCTATCCCTATGCCGGCATCCCATGGTTCAGCACCGTGTTCGGCCGCGACGCCCTTATCACCGCGCTGCAAACGCTCTGGCTCGACCCGGAGATCGCCCGCGGCGTGCTCGGCCATCTGGCGGCCAACCAGGCAACCGAGTTGGACCCGGCCTCGGATGCCGAGCCGGGCAAGATCCTGCACGAGGTCCGCTACGGCGAAATGGCCGAACTCGGAGAGGTCCCCTTCCGGCGCTATTACGGCAGTATCGACTCGACTCCGCTGTTCGTGATGCTGGCCGGGGAATACCTGAAGCGAACCGGTGATCTCGCCACGATCTACCGCCTCTTGCCGCATATCGAAGCTGCGTTGACATGGATCGACGAGCACGGCGATCGCGACGGCGACGGCTTCATTGAATATGGACGCCTGACGGAAGAAGGATTGATCAACCAAGCATGGAAGGACAGCCACGATTCCGTTTTCCACGCCGACGGGACGCTGGCCAACGGGCCGATCGCGATCGCCGAAGTGCAGGCCTATGTCTACGGCGCCTGGCAGGCGGCAGCGGAGATCTTCCGCCGGCTCGACCGGCCGGAACAGGCGACAAGCTTTATAGCGAGAGCGGAAGGCTTGCGCCGCGCATTCGATGCGGCCTTTTTCGACGAGGAGTTCAACACCTACGTCCTGGCTCTGGATGGAGACAAACGGCCGTGCCGGGTTCGAACGTCGAATGCCGGCCACGCGCTCTTCACCGGCATTGCCTATCCGGAAAGGGCGGGACGGGTCACCCGTACGCTCATGAGCGCCTCGTCCTTCTGCGGCTGGGGCATCCGCACCATCGCCTCGACGGAGGCGCGCTACAACCCGATGAGCTACCACAATGGGTCGGTCTGGCCGCATGACAATGCGCTGATCGCCAGCGGTCTGGCGCGATACGGGTTTCGGGCGGAAGCGGCGCGAATATTCGACGGACTGTTCGCGGCCTCGACCTATATCGACCTGCGGCGGCTTCCCGAACTTTTCTGCGGGCTGCCCCGCCAGCGGGCACAGGGGCCGACTTTCTATCCGGTCGCATGTTCCCCGCAGGCCTGGGCGGCGGCCGCCCCGCTTTCGCTGCTGCAATCCTGCCTCGGTCTCGATTTCGATCCGAATGCGTTGCAGATCAGCTTCAATGAACCTCAGCTTCCGCCTTTCCTCGAAGAGGTCACCTTGCGGCATCTTATGATCGGCACCGGCTCGGCCGACGTTGCCATCCGCCGCTCCGGCCGCCAGGTCGTCGTCGATGTCGTCGGCCGCAAGGGCGATGTACGGGTTCTGACGTCTTCTGCGGACGATACCACGGCCACCTAATCCAGCCCGCGGCCGCGTTGGAGATCGAGCGCGGATACTTGATCTCCAACATCGGAGATTCTTAAGCCGTTATGGTGATGCACAACAGGATAGGATATCCAACGGTGAAAATGATAGGATTGATCAGGGTCGCTACCATCTGCTTTTTTGGGCTCTCGCGATTATGCCGACAGACATGGCAGCGCAGGAAGTCGGATTGGTGGACATCGAAGTTAAAGACGTGGCGAAGGGATTTCGCGCCGAAACGTTGAAGCTGAAGACCGTCGTCAATGAAAAGGGCGAGGCTATCGGCAAGATCGATGACTTCATCTTTAGTCGCGACGGCGGGCAGGTATTTGTGGTCCTCGCCGTTGGCGATCTCACCGGTCTACATGGAAATTTGATCGCAGTACCATTCCAAAAGCTTCAATTCGGCGACGGTGCCAACAAGGTTGTCTTGCCAGGCGCCACCCGGGAGGCGCTAACAAAACTTCCGGTCTTCCTTCACGAGAAATGATGAGGAGAGGGATAGCATGAGACCTGCACCGGAGCAGTTAGCTGACGGGTATGGCTAGCGGGGGCTTGCTGGTCCACTCCGTCGAGGCGGAGCGAGCTGACGCGCTGTTCCGCTGATGCCACTTCATCCAGACGCTCTAGCAAATGGGCGAAGACATTGTGCGCGTCTTTCGGGACGGCAAATGCGGGCAAGCGACGTAACTGCTGCGTCGCTGCGGGATCGCTCGCATACCGACGGATGATCCGACCAAGTTCTTCTCTCGCGTGTGTCATAACCGCCAAAACTTGGAACATGACGGTCTTGTTCCCGCACTAGAGTGGTCTGCTCAATCGGAGCCGTCTGCTGGATGCTCTGGATCAGGCGCTGGCCGAAATTAGTGGCTCGGCGCACCTTACCCTTCATCTCGTAGACCTGGACGGCTTCAAATCGGTCAACGACGCGTGGGGAAACGCGGTTCGCGACGAGCTCATTCGTATTGTGGCCAAGTCAACGCGGACCACAAGGCAATGCCCAGAACCGTCACCCCATGGATGCGAGCCGAAATTGCCGCGGTGTTCACCCGTGTTCCGACATGTCCCAAAGTCCGCGACTCCGCGGCAGTGCCGCTAAGATGAAAGCATCGCAAACTTGGCCGGTCGTTGGATCTCATAGAAGCGAAAACCCGTCCCAAGATGTTCGGTCATGCCGACAAACGAAAATCCCAGCCGCAGCATGGCCTTCTGAGACCGGATGTTCGTCGGCCTGACGACGCAGACCAGCCGGCGCAGGGGAAGGCGCCGAAAGCCAAATTCGATCGCGGCTCCAAGACTTTCTCCGGCGATCCCCTTACCCGAGGAAAACCCGAACAGGCAGACACCAACCTCGACATCGTTTTCGTCATATCGGCGCAATCCCGCGCGACCAACGAAGGTCAGGTCACCGTTCGGTTCACGGAAATAGAGCATCCAGAAGCCATAACCATAGCGATCCCATTCATCGAGATAGAGATCGAGACGAGCGTCAGATTCGGCCCGCGTCAGCGGTTTGCCCTGCATGATAAGTTCGACGACAAGCGGATCTGTATGGAGGCGGTGCAGCGCGTCGCCGTCGCGGGTGGTCACCGGCCGCATGAACAGCCGTTCGGTTTCAAGGTTCATCGGCTGCGACCTCTTTTCTCGCATGGGCTCTCACGACCACCGCGCGCAGGGCGTCTTCGAAGACTGCAGCAAGCATGCCGATGTCCGTCGGCGTCATCGGAGTCGAAATCGCCCCAAGGCCGACTTGCGAAATCAGACCGCCGCGATCACGCATGTGCCTGATAACGTCGCCGAGCGTAGCTGAATGGCGCGAGGCGAGATGGGCGTCGGCATAACTTGAGATTTTGCCGGCACCGATGAAGATGCGAAACAGCGATCCGGCGCCGGTGACCGCGCCGGTCACGCCCGCGCTTCGAAACGCATCGGCGAGCAGGCGTCGCGCATCGCCACCGAGTTGATTGATGCGCTGAAACTCGTCCTTCGTCATCGCGGCTATCGCAGCCAGGCCCGCAACCATGGTCATCGGATTGGCTGTGAACGTGCCTGAATGCGCGACATGCGGTCGTTTGCCCAATGGCGCAAAGACCTTCATCACATCGCTGCCGCCCGCAACCGCACCTATGGGAAGGCCACCGCCGATGATTTTGCCGAAGGCGGTTATGTCGGGCTTGATCGAGCTTTCGCCGAAGGCCCGGTGTATCCGAGCCTGAAGCTCAACACCTCGTCGGAGATCAGAAGAGCGGATCGGGCTGACGTCCATCGTCTCAGATAGTCGAGATATCCCGGAGTGATCTGGACGAGGCCGGCACGGGAGGGCAGGGGTCGATCAGCACGGCAGCGAGATCGCATCCGACAGCGGAGAGGATGCGATCGCTATTTTCGATGTCGTTGAAGGGTATCACGACCGTCTGCCGCGCGACCGAGGCGGTTAATCCGTCGTGCTCAAGGGTGCAGCCCACACAGCCATCGGTCCAGCGGGTTGGCGGGGCGGTGACGTTGATCTCGACCGCGTCGTAGTTCCCGTGATACGCGCCCTCGCATTTTGCCACCAGCGTCCGGCCGGTCAAAGCCCTTGCAGCCTTGATGGCCATCATCACCGCTTCGGAACCGGTGTTGGTGAAGCGTACTTGCTCGAAATGTGCTACCCGGTCGCAGAGAAGCTCCGCGAGTTCAATCTCGGGAAATGTTGGGTTCGCAAAGCTCAAGCCCTTCATCAATTGCGCCAGCAATGCGCTCGTGACGTCGGCATGACCATAACCGTGGATCAGCGCGGTGAAGTTGTTCTGGAAGTCGAGATAGCGGTTGCCATCCACGTCCGTGACATAGGCTCCCTCACCTGATGCAAGATAGATAGGATATGGCGTGGCAAATGCTGAGCTTCTTGTGTTTCCCAGTGGCATGACGGGCCGCGCCCGCCGGTTTGCTGCCGCGGAGACGTCGGTGATCAGCATGGACGCGGTCCCGATCCGTCGGCCGCAGGTCCGTCGATAATGGACCTCAGCTCGCGGCCTAACCAATCGACTTCTTCGACCAAATGGCTGGCCGTCGGGCAAACGCGCAAACCCGCTCTTCCCTCTGCCACCGTCGGAAAAAGATCGCGGACGTATAGAGGCCGCGGTCGAGCAACTGGCGCGCCGCTGAAATAGCTGCGCGCTCGTCTCCGACCATGATGGTGCGGATCGGAAAGGGCAGGGAGGTCTGCTCGGTTTCGATCATGGCATCGAACTGTTTGATCCGCTCTCCCAATGAGATCTGGCGATCGAGGAACTCCTGGGTGCGGTGAAGATTGGCCGATGCGATCGCGCCGCCGACGCCGGCAAGATTGACGGGGACCGAAAAGGCGAATGCCAGGGCAAACCGGCGAAAGAGCTCCTCCTGGCGTTGCGACCCGAGCATGAGCAGTGCGCCTGAGGCGCCAAAACCCTTGCCAAGCGACGCGGCGATGATGGTGCGATCCCCGAACTCCTCGCCGATGGACGATCGGGCATAGCCTTCCCTCGGAAACCGAAAAGCGATATGCCGTGGGCATCATCGATGTAGAGGAATAATCCGTATTGCCGTTGCAGCCTGAGCAGTTCATCCATCGGGGCGGCGCCTCCCATGGAATAGAGACCGTCGCAGACAAAGGCCACGATCGGGTTTGCCCGACAGATCTGCTCGAGCATATCGACATCATTGTGATCGATGGTGAGCACCGTGGTTTCGGCAGCGACGAGCGGCTTGTGGACCGCCAGCGTCGCGTGAACCAGCCGGTCGAAGACAACAAGCGGTTTCTCGCCCCCGGTCAGGTAACCGGAAGCCAGGATCGGCATGGCGCTCAGATTGGCGGCAAGCACGGTCGAGAACGTGATGACATGCGCCTGAAACAGATCGGAAAGGTTTTCCTCAAGGTCCGCGAGCAGCCCGAAATTGAGGCGCGTGCGTGCGCATGACCAGTGCAGGGAGCCATAATCCGCGATCGCTTCGATGGCGCCCGCGATGATGGCTGGGTGATTGTCGAGGCCGAGGTAGGAACAGCGGACGAAGTCGACGACTTCGCGAGTGCCGTTCTGGCGGTCGCAAACATGGACGAGGCGTCGTTCAACCGACTTCGCGCTCAGTCCCATCACACCTGCATCAAACGCAAGAGCGAAGATGGGGTCGGCGCGGTCGATCATACGTTGGGTATTCCGCATCGATCGCGGTTTGGCTGTAGAGGTCCGACTGTCTTTCGTCATGGCACCCTCCCAATATCAAGGCAGGATGGGCGAGGAGCGGTGATATTGCAAACGATATCAAGGATGTAGCGGTGATATATCGACGAGATTGAGAGCGCGTCTGTGAGGGGGCCGGCGCGAACTCAGATCGCATTCGGACCTGCGCAAATCCGCACAAGATCTGCAAGGATCGTCCGAAGCTCCGGCCACGGCGCTTCCTGGAGGGCAGAGCCTGGATCCTCCATTTCCAGGAGCGAATGCAGCTTCACCGCGACGCCGACCACAGATCGAGGCGCCGCGCTCAACAATTCCTTGGCCAACGCCTCCTCGACACCTGCGATTTCCTCCTCGGCTTTTTCGCCCTGGAGTATCCGACCCGCTTGTCCGCCGTCTTCCATTCGCTCCGGCGGACCGCCAGTGCGGCCCTTGCTTGCCGCCGCGTTTGATCCTGATCCGTGTTCGGCAAAAGACGGTCGATCTCGCGGCCGGAATAGGCCCACATGAAACCACAGTCTTCGGAGAGCAGGACTCTCGTGCGGGGGAAACTTCCAAATTCGTGGAGCAACTCCGTTTCGAGCTTTTGCTGCCGGCGGCAGGCTTCCCGACGAGCCTGTGGGCGACCATCCAATCTCTCCAAAGTGATACCACCGGATCGCCTTGCTCCGCTCTCTTCGTCTGCACCACTGCATCTGCGCAGGCGGACGCCGCAGCGATCGAAGCCGCAGCACGTGAAAGGAAGTTTCTGCGCGTGTTCCCGAGAGAGGCATCCTTATTGCCGGAAGAGGCCATTGGAACCGCCTCCGATCAGAACGAGATCCTTGTGGATCGCCCGCAGTCCTGCCAACGGTAATTTTCGCCGGATGATTGCAGACAAAGTTCTGCTATTCTCAGAATCAGCCATGATCCAAGCTCCCGATAGCTAGATTGTGGTTAGGCTGGGCGATGTGGGCAAACACAGCGTCCAGCCGACTGCAGTGTCGAACAGTACAGGATCGCCGTTATATGCACAACAGAAATCAGCACAATGTAGTGATATGAACAGCATCCAATGTAAGATGGCGCGCGCGGCCTTGGGATGGGGCGTCCGTGAATTAGCCCGTGCAGCCAACGTCTCCACGCAAACAATCACTCGGCTCGAGGCTGGGGATCAACTCCGAGATAAGACAATAGCCGATATTGAACGGGTATTGATCGAAGCCGGCATCGAATTTATTCCGGAGAACGGCGCAGGTGCGGGCGTGCGATTTTCTAAGCCGGCGCGCACCAAGATATAAGCGGCGAAGGCCGATCGAGAAAGACACCCGTTCTGGCTTTCGAGAGCTAGGGCGAGATTGTACGGCAAAGGAAGCAAAGACAGGAATTCCATAGTAGGCGATACATCGTCAGCTATGCAAAGTCGCGTAAGACTTGTTATGGAACTTTCCCTGATACCGTCCTGACGGCCTCAGAAAGGAGCCTCGCATACAGCTAATGACTGGTTTCGCATCCGAATTCCGTGTCTGCCGACTCGGATTTTGCGGGTGCGATTGTCCCCGAGTCACCGGCTCAAAAGGCTTGACGGGGCGGATCAGTGGTCGGTGGCCAACTTCTAATTCCGCTCGCTCAACAACCACTACCTGCCGACACATCGCCGGACTTGAGCTGGAGCCGCCGGCGATGCAGGACCGGTTCGGTATAACCGTTCGGCTGCTCGCGGCCCTTGAGCACGAGTTCAAGCGCGGCCTGGAAGGCGACGGAACCGTCGAAATCCCTGGCCATCGGTGTGTAGAGCGGATCGCCGGCATTTTGGCCATCGACGATTCCCGCCATACGCTTCATCGTCTCGACGATCTGCTCTTCGCTGGTGAGCTTGTGATAGAGCCAGTTCGCCATGTGCTGGGCGGAAATGCGCAGCGTCGCGCGGTCTTCCATCAATCCGACATTGTTGATGTCCGGCACCTTGGAGCAGCCGACGCCCTGGTCGATCCAGCGGACGACGTAGCCGAGAATGCCTTGCGCATTGTTGTCGAGTTCTCTCTGGATTTCCTCCAGCGTCCAGTTCGGCCGCACCGCGACCGGCACGGAGAGGATATCCGACAGTTTGGCGCGGGTGCGGCTCTTCAGACCGGCCTGGACGGCGGCAACGTCGACCTTGTGATAGTGGGTGGCGTGCAGCGTGGCCGCCGTCGGCGACGGAACCCAGGCGGTGTTGGCGCCGGCCTTCGGATGGGCGATCTTCTGTTCCAGCATGGCCGCCATCATGTCCGGCATGGCCCACATGCCCTTGCCGATCTGCGCGTGGCCGGACAGGCCGCATTCGAGGCCGATATCGACATTCCAGTTCTCGTAGGCGGCGATCCAGGCCGCCTGTTTCATGTCGCCCTTGCGGATCATCAGGCCGGCTTCCATCGAGGTGTGAATC
Source organism: Neorhizobium sp. EC2-8 (assembly GCA_045291535.1). Lineage (GTDB taxonomy): Bacteria > Pseudomonadota > Alphaproteobacteria > Rhizobiales > Rhizobiaceae > Neorhizobium. The sequence goes on from CP147997.1 coordinate 156,299, forward strand.
TCGTCGCCGGTGCGGTCGAGGAAGCCGGTATTGATGAACACGACCCGTTCGCGGGCCTCGCGGATGCAGGCCTTGAGGTTGATCGTGGTGCGGCGCTCCTCGTCCATGATGCCCATCTTCATGGAATTGGAGGAAGTCCGAGCGCCTGTTCGACGCGGGTGAAGATTTCGCAGGCGAAGGCGACCTCTTCCGGCCCGTGCATCTTCGGCTTGACGACATACATGGAGCCGGTGCGCGAGTTCTGGCGGCGTCCGTTCGGGCCGATGTCGCGGATGGCGATCAGCGCGGTCACCATGGCGTCCATGATGCCTTCGGGCACTTCCCGGCCGTCGCCGTCCAGCACCGCAGGATTGGTCATCAGGTGCCCGACATTGCGGATCAGCATCAGAGAGCGGCGCTTGACCGTAACGTCGCCGCCGGCGGGCGCCTTAAAGACGGTATCCGGGTTGAGCTTGCGGATGAAGGACTTGCCGCCCTTGGACACCTCTTCCTGCAGGTCGCCGTTCATCAGCCCTAGCCAGTTGCGGTAGACGACGACCTTGTCCTCGGCATCGACCGCGGCGATCGAATCCTCGCAGTCCATGATCGCGGTGATCGCCGATTCCAGCCAGACATCCGAAATCCTGGCCGGATCGTCCTTGCCGATCGCCGTCGTGGCATCGATCAGGATTTCGATATGCAGGCCGTTCTTCTTCAAAAGCAGATGCGTCGGTGCTGCCGGTTCGCCGAGATAGCCGACAAACTGAGCCGGATCGGCGAGATTGACCGTGTTGCCGTCCTGGGCTGCGGCCGCCAGCTTGCCGCCGGTGACAACGAACGAGGTGACGTCCCTCCAGCTCGCGCCGGACAGCTGCACGGACTGATCGAGGAAATGCCGCGCCCAGGCAATCACCTTGGCGCCGCGGACCGGATTGTACCCCTGCCCTTTTCAGCGCCGTCCGTCTCGGGAATGGCGTCGGTGCCGTAAAGCGCATCGTAGAGCGAACCCCAGCGGGCATTGGCGGCGTTCAGCGCATAACGGGCATTCATAACCGGGACGACGAGCTGCGGCTGTGTTCAAATTACCGGTCTTTCAACCAAGGATTTCGAAAGTCTTAGGAAGAGGTCGACGCCCGCCTGAGCACACTCCGCGTCTTGCGCTGGTGTGCCGGAACTCAAACCAATGCCACCAACAACTTCGCCATCGATGACTACCGGGAGGCCGCCAGCTACCACCATAAGACGGCCACCGATCGCGGAATTTATGCCGTAGGCGGCACTACCGGGTTGGCTTTATCTTGGGCGATGAACGAACTGGTGACCTTGCCGCCATCCATCCTCTCAAACGCCACCAATTGTCCCGACTCGTCTGTGACGGCAATACACATCGGCACGCCGATTTCTTCCGCCTTAGCTCTCGCCCCGGAGATCAAGACACGGGCATCATCGAGGCTGACCCGGTTAATCCTCAGCATACTATTCCTTTCAACTGTCCCTAAACAACAATAGGTTTTGGCTCGAAGGGCCGGAATGGTCCGATAACCTTCCTTGCGTCCCTCACCGTTAGCTCACGACGTCGGCCGACATTTGCGCGGGTTGAAACATAGTATGTCAGCCGTTGAATACGATGCAGCGAGCTTCCCTCATTTTTCCACGATGCGGCAAAGTACGGCTGTCCTACAGGCACCGCCGGCTTTCATCGGGGAAACCAGTCCTGTCGCTTGGGGCGGAGACCTGCTTCGATCCATACTGCGAAGCGCGGTAGATCGGGGAACGGGAGCCTGTGTGGGTGCGAGGTTCCTGCGTCATGCAAGACGGTGCATTATCGTTGAATGCACTTTCGAATCCTTTCCCAAGACGGTCGTCCCGGCATCCTTGGGAATTCGGCCGCTTACCCGCAAGACCGCGCCTCAGTTAGAGGACATGCGCGCCCCCGATATCCGGCCTGTGTCAAAGTTCTATCTCAGCGACCCGTCCTTTGACGCCACGCTTTGTAGTCAACCAAACTCTGTTCATCTGTGGCTGGATACAGTCCGAGAATCGATCGCCCGTTTATGACTTCCTCGGTTACGAAATCCTCGTACGCAGTCATTTCAACGGCTTCCTCGGCGATGTCATCAGCAAGGTGTGATGGGATGACCGCTACACCTTCATCGTCGCCGACAATAACGTCGCCCGGGAAGACGGGCGTGTCGCCGCATCCGATCGGAACGTTGATATCAATCGCTTGATGAAGTGTTAGGTTGGTAGGAGCCGAAGGCCGATTATGGTATGCCGGGATCCCCAGCTTCTCAATTTCTGGAGTGTCGCGAAAGCCTCCATCCGTTACAATTCCAGCCGCGCCGCGCATCATCAGTCTGGATATAAGGATCGACCCTGCCGAAGCCGCGCGCGGATCTTTGCGGCTATCAATTACAAGGACTGCGCCTGACGGGCAAATCTCTACCGCTTTCCGCTGAGGATGCTCGCGGTCCCTAAAGACGTCAAGCTGATTAAGATCTTCCCGTGCTGGCATATAGCGAAGCGTAAACGCTTCGCCGACCATCGTTCCTGAGTGCTTATTGATCCGATGCACGTCTTGAATCCACTGGTTCCTCAAGCCCCGCTTGTAGAGGGCGGTCATAAGGGTGGCCGTCGAAACAAGTTTCAACTTCTCGCGCGTCTCGACTTTCAGCTTAATCAATTTTTTGCTCCTCGCTAGCGCATTGCCGCGGGAGGAAACCCGACGTACTACTTGCGCGTCATTGATATGGATCCGCCCTGAGGAAGCAGGGACAGGTCATCGCCAGCTAGAGGGCCAGCGATGAGATTGATGTTGCTTGGCTCACTCTCCGTTGCACACATAAAACATACGAATTTGCACAAACCTGTCAATAGTTGTATTCCAACTTGTCCGACTGGAGGGGTTGGATTTTCACGCCATGGTGTAAGTCGTTTTTACCACGGTGAAGAATTCGGCAGCGTACTTGCCCTGCTCGCGTGGTCCGAAAGAGGAGGCCTTGCGGCCACCGAACGGCACATGGAAATCGACGCCTGCGGTCGGCAGGTTGACCATCACCATGCCGGCCTCGGAATTGCGCTTGAAATGCGTCGCATGCTTGAGGCTGGTGGTGGCGATGCCGGCCGACAGGCCGAATGGCGTATCGTTGGCGACGGTGAGCGCTTCCTCATAGTTCTTCACCCGGATGACCGATGCGACCGGTCCGAAAATCTCCTCGCGGGAGATGCGCATCTGGTTGGTCGCTTCGGTGAAGAGCGTCGGCTGCAGATAGAAGCCGGGGTATCGCGCTTGATAACCTCGCCGCCGAAGGCGAGCTTGGCGCCTTCCGACTTGCCGATGTCGATATAATCCGTGTCCTGCTTCAACTGCTTGTCGCCGACGACCGGACCGATATGGCTGCCGGCCTTCAAGGCGTTGTCGACATTGAGGGTCTTCAGCTTCTCGGTGAGCGCCGCGACGAACTTGTCATGGATGCCTTCCGTCACGATCAGGCGCGAGGACGCGGTGCAGCGCTGGCCGGTCGAGAAGAAGCCGGAATTGGCGGCTGCTTCGACGGCGACGGAAAGGTCGGCGTCGTCGAGCATGACCATCGGGTTCTTACCGCCCATTTCGAGCCTGGAACTTGCGGTTATGCTCGATGGAGGCAAGTGCCACACGCTTGCCGGTGCCGGTGGAGCCGGTAAAGGTGATGCCGGCGAGATCCGGGCTGTCGAGCATGGCCTGGCCGACGACCGAGCCGCGGCCCATGACGAGGTTCAGCACGCCCTTCGGCAGGCCGGCGCGATGGAGGATATCGACAATCGCCCAGGCGCAGCCAGGCACGAGGTCGGCGGGCTTGAAGACGACGGTGTTGCCGTAGCAAAGCGCCGGAGCAATCTTCCAGGCCGGAATGGCGATCGGGAAATTCCAGGGCGTGATGATGCCGATGACGCCGAGCGGCTCGCGGGTGATCTCGACACCGATATTCGGCCGCGCGGAGGGCACCACTTCACCGGTCAGGCGCAGCGCTTCTCCAGCGAAAAAGTCAAAGATCTGGGCGGCGCGGATGACTTCGCCGGTTGCTTCGGGAAGGATCTTGCCTTCCTCGCGGGCCAGAAGCGCGCCGAGTTCGTCTTTTCGGGCGAGGATTTCGTCCGAGGTCTTTCTGAGGATCGCGTGGCGTTCGAGGATGCCGGAGCGCGACCAGGCGGGGAAGGCGGCCTTGGCGGCAGCAATGGCCTGCTTGGCGTCTTCGGCGCTGCCCTGGGCATACATGCCCACCACGTCATTCGTGTCGGAAGGATTGATGTTCTTCGAAGCGTCGGAGCCGACCCATTCGCCGGCGATCAGGTTCTTGTGAATGATCAAAGTAACCACCTTTAGGCAAGATTTTTCCCAGTCTCGGCTGCACGATCTCGTCAATCCGGGACAGATATCGCGAATTGACATATATTTGTTATTTGTGCAATGAATTTGTACGAAGTTGCCTACTGTAGGACAGGAAGGGGTTATGATGTCAAATATTGGATTTATCGGGCTCGGGACCATGGGGAAGCCAATGGCCGAGCGGCTGCTTCAAGCAGGCCATATCCTTAAACTTCATCGGGTCAAAGATAGCCACCAGAGCTTGTTAGACCTCGGGGAAAGCCAACGGATTCTCCTGCAATGGCTGCAACTGACGTCGAGTTCGTTATTCTCATGTTGCCCAATACGCCAGATGTCGAGCACGTGTTGTTCGCCGCCGACGGGGCGGCCAACGCGATCGGCCCCGGAACGGTGGTCATAGACATGAGTTCGATCGATCCTGTTGCAACGCGTGAATTCGCTAAGCGGGTTGCCGCAAAAGGAGGATTCTACTTGGATGCTCCAGTGTCCGGGGGCGAGATCGGAGCAAAAGCCGGTACGCTCTCTATCATGGTGGGTGGGAGCCAGACTGATTTCGACAAAGCCCGAGGCCTGTTCGAGGTGATGGGCAAGAACATCACGCTTGTTGGCGAGAACGGGGCCGGCCAAATAGCCAAGGTTGCCAACCAAATGATCGTCGGACTAACAATTGAAGCAATTGGCGAAGCATTCGTCCTTGCAGAGCAGGCCGGAGCCGACCTCGCGAAGGTACGTGAGGCTCTAATGGGGGGTTTGCTCAGTCCCGAATTTTGGAAGTCCACGGCAAACGCATGATCGACAAGACCTTCGAGCCCGGGTTTGCGATCAAGCTCCATCACAAAGACCTGACGCTTGCGACGAGTGCTGCTGAATCTCTGAATGTTAAAGTTCCTAACACATTGGCTACAAGAGACTTGATGACCGCAGCGATCGAAAAGGGAAATGGCGGGCGCGATCATTCCGCTCTTTATCTTGAGCTCAAAAGCACAGACCAAGGCAGCTGAGAATTTTCCATCATGCGGGACCTTCTTCCAAGGTCCCGCACATACTTGGTTGAAGCTAACGGAGGTCACTGTGCGAACTGAGAGTGAACGTACGGGTTCAGTGCAATCGGTCGAGCGTGCAATGCTTCTCTTGGAGATCCTAAGTCTTCACCACGAAGGTTGCCGCCTATCCCAGCTTGGACGTGAAGCTGGATTGTCGCCGTCAACCACGCATCGCCTACTTACGACGCTCGAGAAGCGGCGCCACGTCCAATTTGATACCACGAGCGGCCGCTGGAATATTGGCCTTGCGATGTTGACCATTGGGGCCGCCTCACTGCGTCGGGCCACCATAGTCTCGGTCGCGCAACCCTTTCTCCATCACCTAAGAGATCATGCCAAGGAAACGACCAATCTGGGGATGGCAGACGACGGGCAGATAACACTTGTCTCTCAGTTCCCGAGTCGGCAAATCGCGCGAACAATCAGTCCGATCGGAGGACGCGTGCCGATGACGTCCTCTGCTATGGGAAAAGCGATACTTTCCACATATCCCCTCGACGACATCGATGAGGTCGTTGGCCTGCACCGGCTGATTAGGCGTACATCGCGCTCGATTGTTCGCGCGGATCATTTGCGTCGGGAACTCGATCGTGCGCGGATGGAGGGCTACGCCATCGATAATGCTGAGATCAACAAAAATGTCCGTTGCGTCGCAAGCGCTGTGTTCAACGACAAAACCGAGGCGGTTTGCGCTATTTCGGTCTCCGGCCAACTCGACCGAATGTCGTCGGAAAGAGTTCGAGAATTAGCTCCGCGGGTAATCGATACGGCCCTCAAGATTACGAATGCAATAGGAGGAAGACCTCCGACGAGCTATTTGGCTGACGTCGGCCGATCAGCTGAAATCAGCTCTTAGGGAATTTTATCTGGCTTTGGCCCACCATAAGCCCAGTCCAACAACTCGATCGTGTGTAGGATCGGAATCGAAGTGCCGGAGGCAATCTGCGTGATGCATCCGATATTGCCCGTCGCAATGACATCGGGTTTGGTCGCTTCTATATTTTTTACCTTCCGCGCCTTCAATTGTGTTGAAATATCCGGCTGCAGGATGTTGTAGGTGCCCGCAGACCCACAGCACAGGTGGCCTTCGGCAGGATCCCGAATCGCGAAACCGGCGGATTTCAACAGGTTCTTCGGCGCCATAGTGATCTTCTGACCATGTTGCATCGAGCAAGCCGAATGGTAGGCGACGGTCAGCTTTTTCGCCTCCAGTTTTGGGAGATCCAGCGTCGATAGGTATTCTGTAATGTCCTTCGCGATTTTCGATACCTTCTGCGCCTTGTCGGCGTAAGCGGCATCGAGCCGCAACATGTGGCCGTAGTCCTTGATCGTGGTGCCGCATCCAGATGCGGTAATGATGATGGCGTCCAGACCGCCCTGGCCGATTTCGCGGATCCACACATCGACATTGCGGCGGGCGAAATCCAGCGCCTGTTCCTCGCGGCCCATATGATGCACCAGAGCGCCGCAGCACCCTCGCCTTGCGGCACGACGACCTCGACGCCCAGGCGTGCCAGAAGACGCAGCGTCGCCTCGTTGATGCCCGGATCGAGAACCGACTGCGCGCATCCGGACAGGATGGCCACCCGCCCCCGTTTTTCCGCTGCCGCTTTCCGCGTTCTTGGCCTGCCGGCAGCCGATGCCCTGGCCGGAGATTTCGGCGCCATATCGAGCATGGTGCCGAGCGGCTTCAGGGCGGAAACGCATTTCAGCATCGGCGCGAATGGGCGACCCAGCCGCGCAAGGGCGAGAGCGGTGCGAAAACGAGCCGGATAAGGCAGCACCGCCGCCAGCACGCCGCGGATCAACCGGTCGATGAGCGGCCGCTTGTAGGTATTTTCGATATGGCTGCGTGCATGATCGATGAGATGCATATAGTCGGCAGAAGGACAGGTGCTCACGCAGGACAGGCAGGAGAGGCAGCGATCGATATGCGTGACGACCTCCTCATCCGCCGCGCGGCCGTTTTCCAGCATGTCCTTGATGAGGTAGATGCGGCCACGCGGACTGTCGAGTTCATTGCCAAGCGTCACATAGGTGGGGCACGTCGCGGTACAGAACCCGCAATGCACGCAGCGGCGGAGGATCTTTTCGGACTCGGCCACATGGGGATCGGCAAGCTGTTCTGCGGTGAAGGAGGTCTGCATTGTCTGTCACCCCATCTTGCCGGGGCTGAAGATACCGGCTGGGTCGAGTTTCTGTTTTACGCGGGCCGACAGGGCGGCCAACCCATCCGGCAGCGGTTCGAAAGCCGGTGTTTGCGCCCTCACCTCGTCGGTGGCCCGAACCAATGTGGCATGCCCGCCACCAAGGGCGCGGATGGCACGGCGCAAGACCTCGCCCTCTGGATCCGCTTCCATGCGCATCCAGACAAGCCCCCTGCCAATCATAAAATGCGTCGATACCGGCTTCGAGGCGTAGCGTCGTGACGAGCCTGGTGCCCCGCTGAAGGTGCAACGGACACCCGCCAGAGCGGTCTTTGCGATCCATCCGCGTAGGGATGAACATTACGGATTTCGCTCCAGAGCGCGCGGCTTTCATTTGCTCCGAGCCGGGAGACCGGCCCGAAAGCCTCCATGATTTCCGCCAGCTTGCCGGCCCGTACCGAAACGGACGCAGCCAATCCCTCGAAACGCAGTATGGTTGCCTCGCCTTCAGGCAGTTCGCCATTGAGGAAACGCCCCACGACACTCGCCGGCAGATGCGCGGCGCCCGAAACCTCCACCGACAGCGCCATCGCAGCGGCCATGGCCTTGGTTGCTGCCGGGTCATCGAGGCCGGAAATGACGACGGTTTCGATCGCCGGCGGCACCGGCAGAACGCGGAAAGTCACCTCGGTGATAAATCCGAGTGTACCCTGTGAACCCGCAAGAAGCTTCACCAGATCCAGGCCGGTCACGTTCTTCATCACCCGCCCACCGGCACGGATCACCTGCCCCTGGCCATTGACGAAGCGGATGCCGAGCAAGCTATCGCGCGCCGCACCTGCCACGAACCGCCGCGGGCCGGAGACATTTGCTGCAAACACGCCGCCGATCGTCGGCTCACCGGAGGTTCCCATAATGCCGCGGTGATCCATGGGTTCAAAGGCCATCATCTGGCGACTGGCAGCCAGAGCCGCCTCAACTTCGGCGACGGGCGTCCCCGACTTAACGGTCATCACCATTTCGGCCGGTTCATAGTCGACAATCCCGCGGATTTGGCATGAACTTACCGGCGCACCGTCGTCGTCCGGATCGCGGGCAGTTCGGGTGCCGGCTCCGAATATCCGCAGAGCTCGATGCTCGGCTCGCGCACCGCGGATTACCTCTATCACTTGCGCATCGTTTTCTGGGTAGCTGATCATATTGCTCGTCCCTCGAGAGGAAAGACCTTCGAAGGGTTGAGCAACCACTCGGCATCAAACGCGGAGCGCACCGCCATTTGCTGGTTCAATTCGTCATCGGAATATTGATGCCTCATGAGGTCTCGTTTCTCGATTCCTACGCCATGCTCTCCTGTCAGACATCCGCCCACATCTACGCACAGCTTCAGAATTTCATTGCCTGCTTCCTCGGCTTTAGCAGCATCCTCTGGATCGTTGGCGTTGAAGAGGATCAGCGGATGCATATTTCCGTCGCCTGCGTGGAAGACGTTCGCAACGCGAAGACCGAACCGATCAATTATCTCCGCAGTTTTCGAGAGCACGTAGGGCAGCTTGTTGAGAGGAACGGTACCGTCCATACAAATATAATCAGCGATCCGCCCTGTCGCTCCAAATGCCGACTTTCGACCCTTCCATATCAGGGCGGCTTCGGTAGCAGTCTGGCTCTCTCGAACCGTCTTGACCGAGTTTCTTCCGGCGATGTCAACGATACGGGAAAGCATGTCATCCATTTCCGGATCGGAGCCCTCAACCTCCACTATGAGTAGAGCACCGACGTCCAAAGGGTATCCAGCTCCAGCGAAAGCTTCGCATATCTCAATCGCTTGCTTGTCCATGAACTCAATCGCAACGGGGATGATACCGGACGCGATGATTTCCGAAACGCATGCTCCCGCCTCTTCAGAGGTCTCAAATCCAAAGAGCACAGGTCTACATCCTTCGGGCTTGGCGATCAGTCGGACTGTGGCCTCAGTTATGATGCCGAGCTGACCCTCCGAGCCGCATACTAGACCAAGTAGATCGTACCCCGCTGCATCGAGGTGCTTGCCGCCAAGTTCAATTATTGTGCCGTCGATCAGCACCATTTTCACGCCGAGGAGATTGTTAGTTGTAACGCCATATTTCAGGCAGTGAGCACCGCCCGAATTCATGCCAATGTTCCCCCGATCGTGCACGCCAGTTGTGAACTGGGATCAGGCGCGTAGAAGAAGCCGTCAGCACCTACGTGCTCCGATATTCGGAGATTCGTTACGCCAGCCTGGACCACAGCCGCACGGTTTTCGTAATCCACATCAAGTACGACGTTCATTTTGGAGAGGCCGACGACAATCGCATCCGGCTGGGGTATTGCGCCGCCGCACAGGGATGTTCCCGCACCCCGCGGCACGACTGGGATGGAATTCCGGTAGCAGAAACTCATGGTCGCGGCGACTTGAGCGGTGTTCTCGGGAAGCACGACCGCAAGCGGCATCTGTTTGTAAGAAATGAATGCATCTGTCTCAAATGGCACTAACTCCCGCAGTTCATGCACTAGGCTGCCCCGGGGTAGCATCGTTTTTAACTGCGAAATGAGCTCCTCACGTCTACTCAGGACAGAATCGCGAGGAGCGAGGAATTTGATGCTATTCATGTTGAAACCAGGCCATTTGAGTACTCTTAGCTCATAGCCGGATGCGATGCCGCGATCACCGGAACGCTCGCAGATTTCCACGATACGGAAATTGTCGCACTAGGAGCAGACCGACAGGCTTCAGCGCCTATTGTTCCCTGTGGAAATGGGAAACCTCCCAACGAGCGCAAGAGGGAAGGACGGCAGATGGATGATCGGGAACTTCTAAGGAAGCTGTTCGCTGCGGCGGTAAACGCTGCGGATGCTAAAACGGCGATCCGCAAGCACCTCCCCGCCCCCGCAAGGCGGCCGCACGGTTGTCGTGGGCGCCGGAAAAGGCGTAGCGCAGATGGCTCAGGCACTTGAAGAGCTTTGGGAAGGCGAGATTTCAGGTGCAGTCGTTACTCGCTATGGATACGGATGTACGACCCGAACCGTTGAAGTCCTGGAGGCATCCCATCCTGTGCCCGATTTGGCAGGACTAGCTGCGGCGAAACGAATGTTTGATTTGGTTTCTGGGCTTTCAACCAAGGATCTGGTTATCGCGCTAATCTGTGGAGGCGGATCAGCTCTGCTGCCAGCCCCTCCGCCTGGTATCGTTTTGGCTGACGAAATTCGCTTAAATGAGATCTTACTTGCATCTGGCGCCCCCATTTCCGAAATGAACGTGGTCCGCAAACACCTCTCTACGATCAAGGGAGGTCGCTTGGCAGCTGCGACAAAAGCTCGAGTCGTAAGCCTTGTTGTATCGGACATTCCAGGCGACAACCCCGCTCTCGTGGCGTCCGGCCCGACTATCCCGGATCCATCGACCCGCCACGATGCGTTGCGGGTAGTCCAACAGTACTCCATGCCTTTGCCGTCCAAAATGGCGGAGTTTCTTCAGTCGCCAGCAGCAGACGCCCCAAATCCACGGGGCACAACTTTTTCGGATCACCAGCATTTCATTGTTGCATCTGCCGGGGTGTCATTGGAAGCAGCCGCGAGAACAGCAGAAGGGTACGGGGTAAGACCCCAGATATTGTCTGATTCCATTGAAGGTGAAGCTCGCGACGTAGCCTCCGTCTTGGCAGCTATCGCCCGGGAAGTCGCCAGGCACGGGCGACCTTTTGATAGGCCGGCAGTGCTTCTTTCGGGTGGCGAGACCACGGTTAGGCTTCGCACCGGGGAGGTCGCGGTGGTCGCAACGGGGAGTTTGCACTGGCATTCGCTATGGCGATTGACGGTTTTTCCATCACTGCGCTCGCAGCAGACACCGATGGAATCGACGGATCTGAAGAGAACGCCGGTGCCTTTGTCGACGGCACCACCGCAAAGCGACTAAAGATCGCGGGATTGGACGGTCGTCAATTGCTCGATAGTAACGACAGCTTCTCCGGATTCGCAGCGATAGATGATCTTTTTACCACAGGTCCAACAGGGACCAACGTGAACGACTTTCGCGCAATTATCATCCGATGAGCGGCCATTTTGAAAGGCTAATGGTACTGGTGCGCCATGGACAAAGTGAGGGGAATGCCGGTGACATTTTCACTGGCGGGGATGATCCTGGACTATCCCATCGAGTTCATCGAAGCTGAGTATCCCGCCCGAGCAATCGGAAACACGCGTTTCGACATCGCGTTCACATCGTGTCTGACGCGCGCACAAGAGACACTTCGGCAAATCTTGAACGAGACCGGTCAAAACGAGCGACAGTACAGCAATCTCACGGGCATTACGAAACAAGAAGCCCGCTCTTTGTCGGGTGAGGACCGGGTGAAGGCATGGCAGCGCTCCTACGATGCCGCGCCCCCTGGAGGTGAAAGCCTTCGGGACACCATGGCACGGGTCCTCCCCTATTCCATCACGACGATCCTGCCGCGCCTGTTGCGGCGAGAAAAACCATCGTCGTTGCGCATGGCAACTCTCTGCCCTCATAATGGCTCTTGAAGGGATTGATCGCCATCGGATCGCAACAATAGAGATACCAACGGGCAGCGTCCTTTCTTATCAAATGAACGCAGATGGAACGATCGAAAAAGAGGGTATCGATCTGGATGGATCTCTGATACTAGCCTCCAATGCACTCGTGCGAAGCGGCTCGCGACTTCACGAACGCACCTGAGCTAATGCCATTTATGGCGTTGTCTTAAAACGTCCTATAGGCACGCCCGGTACGTCAACCCGCATCATGAAAACATCGCCACAATCGGGTGATGCGGCATCAGGGCGCCGCAGGCTCGTAAAATACAAGGATCGGAGATCTTCTCCGCCGAAGCAAGGCATTGTGGGGTGAAGCGGCGGCACGCTTATCGACTGAAGCAGCTCGCCGCTCGCACTAAAGCGGTTCAACACGCCTGCAGAAACTCCCGCACTCCAATAATCGCCTGCCATGTCCGTTGCCGCCCCGTCGGGACGACCGAGCTTTTCATCAGGTGCAGCAATTCGGCGACGATTCGAAATTGCTCCTGATGAAGGGTTCAGGTCGTAGCGGTCGATCCAGCACTGCTTTGAGTCAGAAAGAAACAACGTGCGACCGTCAGCGGAAAATGCCAACCCGTTGACCGTACCCAGCCCTTCAATCTTGACCTCTGCGCTGCCGTTCGCAGAAACACGATAGAGAGCGGCCGACAAGCCATCTTCATGCATGCTTCCGACCCAATAGGCGCCATCCGGTCCGACCTTACTATCATTTAGGCGATTCTTATGCGGGTCACCCGCCCGATGAGGTTCAGGGTCCACCAGAAATTCAAGGTCCCCGGAAGCAGGGTCGAACAGATGCACGCCGGTGGTGAGGGCAACAATCAACCGGTCGTCGTCAGTGAGGCCAAAAGAGCCGATCCGCGAGGGGAGCGACCAGTGTCTGATTTCTCCCGAATTCGTGTGAAATTCATAGATGAGCTGAGCGTGGACATCTGTCCAAAAGAGTCTCGAGCCCTCCGCATCCCAAACAGGGCTTTCTCCGACGCGGTTCTGACACGCGGCTACTTTCTCAAATCGATGAATCATGCGGCACCAGATACCTTTCTTACCAACCGCTAGAGCCACGCGATGCACCACGCGAATTCTTTTGCGATGAGTCACAAGACAGAGGTTTCCTCAACCTAACGAAATTTCCCAGCGTGTGTCTCGCGGGTATCCAGTTCTTTCCGCTTCGTGGAAAACATCAAGTCGACCGTCCTTGCGATATGCGGAAGATGTAAACCACCAGCAGCCAGCCCGAGAACAGATTTCGTGGCCGACACAAGAGCGCGACGCAGCGCGAGAAAGGGCGGTTGAAATGGCAGACAAGCAAGCGGTCCGCGCTACGAGGACGAGCGTGACTGAACAGGAAGCGCTCGACTTTCACTCCGAAGGTCGACCGGGAAGCTGGAGATCAATCCGACGAAGCCGATGGCGACGCAGCGCGATCTTTCGCTTGCCTATTCGCCCGGCGTCGCCGTGCCGGTCAAGGCAATCGCGGCCGATCCAGCCACCGCCTACGACTACACGACGCGCGGCAACATGGTGGCCGTCATCTCCAACGGCACCGCGATCCTTGGCCTCGGCAACCTTGGAGCGCTCGCCTCCAAGCCTGTCATGGAAGGCAAGTCCGTCCTTTTCAAGCGCTTTGCCGACGTCGATTCCATCGATCTCGAGGTCGATACCGAAAATGCCGACGAATTCATCAACTGCGTGCGCTTCCTCGGTCCCTCGTTCGGCGGCATCAATCTGGAGGATATCAAGGCGCCGGAATGCTTCATCATCGAAAGCCGCTTGCGCGAGCTGATGGATATCCCGGTCTTCCATGACGACCAGCACGGCACGGCGATCATCGCCGCTGCCGGCCTCATCAATGCGCTGGAACTGACCGGACGCGACCTCAAGACCACCAAGCTCGTCTGCAACGGCGCGGGGGCCGCGGCGATCGCCTGCGTCGAACTCATCAAGGCGATGGGTTTCAATCCGGAAAACATCATCCTCTGCGACACCAAGGGCGTCATCTTCCAAGGCCGCACCGAGGGCATGAACCAGTGGAAATCGGCGCATGCGGTGAAGACCACCAAGCGGACGCTCGAAGAGGCGATGAAGGGCGCGGACGTCGTGTTCGGCCTGTCGCAGAAGGGCGCCTTCAGCGAAGAGATGATCCGCTCCATGGCCGACAAGCCGATTATCTTTGCCATGGCGAACCCCGATCCGGAAATCACGCCGGAGGAAGTCGCCCGCATTCGCGACGATGCGATCATGGCGACCGGGCGTTCGGACTATCCGAACCAGGTCAACAACGTCCTCGGCTTCCCTTATATTTTCCGAGGAGCTCTCGACGTTCGCGCGAGCCAAATCAACGACGCGATGAAGATCGCGGCCGTCAGGGCCCTTGCCAATCTTGCGCGAGAAGACGTTCCGGACGATGTCGCCGCGGCCTATCAGGGCAACCGGCCGCGCTTCGGCGCTCAGTATATCATCCCCGTACCGTTTGATCCGCGGCTGATTTCGGCGATCCCGGTAGCCGTCGCGGAAGCGGCAATGGAAAGCGGCGTGGCGCGCAGGAACATAACGGACCTTGCCGCCTACGGCCGCGAGCTTTCCGCCCGCCGCGACCCGATCGCCGCCACCACGCAAGGCATCTACGAGCGCGTGCGCCGCTTTCAGAAGCGCGTGGTCTTCGCCGAGGCCGAGGAAGAACAGGTCATGCGGGCAGCCATTTCCTTCCGTCAGCAGGAGCTCGGAACCGCGATCCTGCTCGGCCGCGACGACGTGATCCGCGCAACGGCGGAAAAAGCGGGCATCGATCTCGACCGCCCCGGCATCGAGATCGTCAATGCCCGCCTCTCCAACCGGGTGGAGGCCTATGTCGACCACCTCTACGCCCGACTGCAGCGGCAGGGTTTCCTGCATCGTGACGTCCAGCGCCTGATCCATAACGACCGCAACCATTTCGCCGCGACCATGGTGGCGATCGGCGACGCGGATGCGATGGTGACCGGCACGACCCGCAACTATGCGACGGCGCTTCAGGACGTTCGCCGCTGCATCGACCCCAAACCGGGTCGTAAGGTGATCGGGGTCTCGCTGGTGATTTCCCGCGGGCGCACGATTTTCGTGGCGGACACGGCCGTGCACGACATGCCTAATGCCGAAGACATCGCCGATATCGCCGTCGAAGCCGCACGCGTTGCCAAGCGGATGGGTTACGAGCCCCGCGTCGCGTTGCTTGCCTATTCAACCTTCGGTCAGCCGATCGGCGAGCGTTCCGAACGGGTGCGCGAGGCAGTGAAAATTCTCGACCAGCGACGGGTCGATTTCGAATATGACGGCGAGATGGGGGCCGACGTGGCGCTCAACCCGCACCGGATGGAGCAATACCCGTTCTGCCGTCTCTCGGGGACGGCAAACGTACTGGTGATGCCGGCGATCCACTCGGCATCGATCTCGACCCGCATGCTGCAGGAGCTTGGCTCTTCGACCGTGATCGGGCCGCTGCTCGTCGGGCTCGACAAGTCGGTGCAGATCACTTCGATGGGGGCCAAGGACAGCGACATCGTCAACATGGCGGCGATCGCTGCGTTCGCCTGGGAAAAATGAGGCCCCGAGACATAGAGTACAGTCATAGGGGTGAGAAGATTTGAACATTCAAAAACTCGACTAACTCATTTCTAGTTAGTTGCCGACGGCGTCCTCCTCTGCATGGATGGCCGCGATTGCCGTCTCAAGGTGGCCATGCTGCTCTGCGACCTCATTCACCAACGCTCCGGGCCAAAGGCGCTCCGAGACGATCTGCACCTTGATCTGATCCGGCCAATGCCGATGCGGTTCCCCCAGACTTCCTGGTCGTGAGAACTTCCAATGTACTCTCCATGGAGAAACTCCGGTTGCTCGTCATGGAAAGCCGATCACAGATCAAAGCGACGAGAGCAACGTGGGAGCGGAACTCCCGTTACGGATTTCCGTTGTTGAGCCCATGGGGTCGGAGATTCAGGTTATTGGAAGCAAGGCTCGCAAACCGTCACAGCGCTCATCACGGCGAAGGCCCAACAGGCCTTGTCATGTTCAGTGAGCTTTCTCAAAAGCCCCCGCAGAAGGTGACGATGCAAGCAGCGACTTCGTATATTCGTGCCGCGGATTGCTGAAAATTTCCTCGGTAGCGCCTGTTTCTACAAATTGACCGCGGTTCATCACGGCGACCTTGTGAGCTACCAGACGGACCAGCGGAAGGTCATGGGAGATGAAGATGTACGCTAACCCGCGGCGCTCCTGGAGGCTCATCAACACCTTGATTACCTGAGCTTGAACCGACACGTCGAGTGCAGACACCGGTTCATCGAGAATCAAGATCTTTGGCTCAAGCGCTAGCGCTCGAGCTATCGCCACCCGTTGCCGTTGTCCGCCTGACATCTGGTTGGGATAGTAGCTGATGAAGTGTTTCGGTAAATTAACTTCCGCCAACAACGCCTCAATGCGCTCCTTTCTCGATGACTTCTCTACGATACCGTCGTGTACCTCCCACGGCTCCGAGATCAATTGCGCAACGTTGCGTCGAGGGTGCAATGACGCGTACGGATCCTGGAATACCATCTGCAGAAACCTGCGCTGTCGCTGCATCTCCGAATGCGTGACCTTCAATAGGTCTTTGCCTTGGTACAGGACGCAGCCACTGTCTGCGTCCACCAGCCTCAGAAGAGTCCTCGCCAACGTCGATTTTCCGGAGCCGGACTCGCCAACCACGGCCAGACATTCTCCGGGTTCAAGAGAAAACTGATATCATCAACCGCCACAATCGGACCCGACTTTCCTCCTCGGCCCCCGAATGTCTTGCGCAGATGCTGGACCTCTAGGAGCGGCGCAGACCCGTTCGATTCAAGATTGCTCATCGCGCTAAATTTCCTAATTTGTTATGACGATCGAAGGGCTGGAATGGCCGGTCGTCTCTCCGGAAGACGGGTCAGTGACGAATGCGTCTGGGATCGGCTCTAGATCCCGCCACGATCGAACGCGTGCCGGGTGAGCCGCCAGAAGAGCCTTCGTATAAGGATGCTTGGGAAACCGGAAAAGCTCTTCCGTGGAACCTTCCTCCACGATTTGGCCGGCATACATCACGACAATCCTTGTCGAAATCGTTCTGGCAACCGCAAGATCATGGGTGACAAAGATAAGGCCCATCCCTGTCTCCGCCTGCAGATCTTTAATTAAGCGAAGGATGCCTGCTTGGACAGTCACATCCAGTGCGGTCGTCGGTTCGTCAGCAATCAAGATCTTCGGTTTGAGCCCGATTGCCATTGCGATACAGATTCGTTGGCGCATGCCTCCAGAAAACTGATGCGGATAGTCATGATACCGCTCGGACGCGCGTCGGATCCCGACTTGCTCCATGATGCTAACGGCGCGCAACTTCGCCGCAGACCTCGAGAGACCCAAACGGACGGTGAAGATCTCACTCAGTTGCGAGCCAATCGTGTAAACGGGGTTCAAGCCATCCAATGCGTCCTGAAAGACCATGCCGATTCCGAGGCCCCTGATGTCGCGCAACTCCTTCTCAGATTTGCCGACGATTTCCTCTCCGCCGAACTTGATGCTCCCCGGACAACGCCTGGTGCATCGACCAGGCCGAGAAGCGAGCGGCCAAGAACGGTCTTTCCCGAACCGCTTGCACCGACCACAGCGACAGCGTCACCCATATCCATGGTGAGGTTTACGCCTCGAACAGCATCTACCTTGCCAAACCCGCTCTCGAACGAGATGCGAAGACCGGAAATTTCGAGAAGCTTACTCATTCCTCGGCCGCTCCCTTCTTCTTTTTGCCCGGAAGAAGAGGGTACTTTGAGCCGGATCCTCAACCGCCCTCAACCAGTTGGACAGGATATTCGCCGAGAGCGCTGTCAAAACGATAACGATCCCGGGGAACACCGCAACAAACCAAGCTGTTTTTAGATAAGCTCGGCCGTCCGAAACCATCATTCCCCAATCGACGTCCGGACGCTGCAGACCGATCCCTAAGAATGTCAGGCTTGCAGCCGACAGAATGACCGCCGACACCTCAAGCATCGCGAGTGTCCGGATCGTCGGAAATACCAACGGGGCGATATCGCGCGTGATGATTCGCCAGTTCGATGCGCCAATTGCTTTTGAAACCTCAACGAACATCCGCTCACGCACTTCCATCGTCTGTGTTCGGCTTGTCCGCAGGTAAACTGGGATGCGCGTGATCCCAAGCACGATGATGAGGTTGAAGATGCTTGGCTGCAGAATGAACAACACAACCAGCGCCATTAAGAGCGAGGGTACAGTGTGGATGATGTCGGCCAAACGTAGAAGGATGTTGTCAATCCATCCTCCAAAATATCCAGACACGACGCCTACCGCATATCCTATCGCAGCAGAGATACTTACCGCGAAAATTGCGATAAGAACGGACGTCCTGGCGCCAACTATGAGCTGCAGCATAATGGGGCGCCCGAGGCTGTCAGCACCCAGGAGAAACTCGAACCCCTTGTCCAAGCGGAAAGGAGCATAGAACCTCATCGCAATGGTCTGATGATTGGCCTGATCGACAACCAGTGGTGCGACAACAAACGCCAGGACTATCACGAAGATCAGCCAGGCTGCCGACGCCACAGCGAGCGGCGACGAGGTAAACATCTGCCATTTGGGAGAGGCACGCCAACGCGTAATTCTACTGCTGGCCACGATTGGTGTAGATTGCAAAACCATTCTCCGCTCAATTTAGCCTGATGCGAGGATCGACAATCGAGCAAATGATGTCGATAAGCAGGTTCAGAACGATGATGGACACGCCAACCACCACCACGCTTGCTTCCAGCACGGGATAGTCTCGATTCAAGATCGCACCCACAATAAGACGACCGATCCCTGGGAAGGCAAAGACCACGCTTACGATGACGGCACCGTTCACCATTCCGGCCGCGATGTCGCCCGCGACTGAAATGATCGGAAGTGCGGCGTTGCGTAGTGCGTGTCTGTAGACGACTCGCCTGGCGCTAAACCCGCGAGCCCTGGCGTTGCGGACATAGCCGGAGGACAGGACATCGATCATCGCGCCGCGCACCACCTGGGTAAGCACTCCAATTGGCCCGATGCTTACAGTTGCGATCGGCAGTATCCAGGAGAGCCAGCTGTTGCTACCCGATGTTGGGAGCACTCGAAGCTGCACGGCGAAAATCAGTATGCCGACGAGCGCGAACCAGAAGTGCGGCATACTGCTCGTCATCAGTGAAAGGATTGTAATCGTTCGGTCAACGGCGCGGAACCGATAGACCGCAGCGAGCGAGCCAAGTATGAGGGCGACCAAGATGGAGATGGTCATTGCGATGGCGGCGAGAAGCAGCGTCATTGGCATTTCGCTAAGAGCCGCCTCCATGGCAGGTCTCTGCTGCCAGATGGATGTTCCGAAATCGCCTTGCCCAACGTTCAGAAGGAATATCCCGAACTGTTGCGCGAGCGGTTTATCCAGACCGTAAGCTTTGTTGAAAGCTTCGATCTGAGCCGGCTCCGCGCCTTCAGGGAAGAAGAGGTCAATTGGAGACCCAGTAAGTCGCGACATAAAGAACACCACGACGACTACTCCAAGCAGCGTGATGAAACCTGAGAGCAGCCGTCGACCAAGATAGGTATACATGATTTACTCCTCCCATGCAGGAGCCGGACCGGCTCCTGCATAGTCAAATTAAAGCTAGTCCTTCAACCGTACGTCGGCGATCTTGATCTCAAGACCGGATAACGGGTTGGCCTTATATTCGACCCCCTCGCCCAACATGATCAAGCGGATCTGCTCCGCAATTCCGATAAAGCCTGCCTGCTGATAAAGAATTCCCGCTGCCTTGCGGTAAAGTTCAGCTCGTTTGTCTCCCGAGGCGACTTCTGCCTCTGCTACCAGCTTATCGATTTCAGGATTGCAGATGGCCGAATTGATCCCTTTGCAAGTGATGTACTTTGGGAAGCTGAAGCTTGCATCTCCGGAAGTGTTATCGTGCGAAATCATCTGCAGCGTAGGCGGCTGCTCTGCCGGAAACGGCTGACGAAGGAATTCACGCCACGCCGTATTTTCCATGCTCCTGATATTCACCTTCAGGCCAACTTCTTTCAGGTTTTGTGCGATCGCCTGAACGAGTTCACCACCATCTGGAAGAATATCCGGACGCGTTACAATATCGAACGGCGTATCCACCGGATGACCATCCGCCTTGGCCGCGGCAATCAACTCCTTCGCCTTGGCAGGATCGTACTTCATCGCCGATTTCTCATCGTAATCGGGGATATACGCGTTCACCTGAGGACCGAGCATCTGGTAATATGGCGCGCCAGTGACGCCCAAGATAGCGGGCACAATCGTATCCCGATCCACCGCGTATGACAGGGCCTGCCTGACGCGTGGATCCTTGAACGGCTCCTTGAACGTCATGGGGCGCATGACGAAGATGCGATTATCTTTGAAAGTAACCGTTCGGTCGTCATCGGTGGCGTCCTGAGCCTGGATGCTCAACGCGATCTGCGCCTCACCGGTCTCAACCATACTTGCGCGCACGGTGGCCTCCTTGCGGACGATGTAGGTCACATCCTTGATCTGTGGCGCGGCTCCCCAATATCCGTCGAAGCGGGTCAGCTTAACGGAATCACCTTGTTTCCGGCTGACAAACTTGTACGGGCCGGTTCCCACGGGGTTAAGGACTTTCGCTGGCTTGCTCTGACTGGCGAGGTCACCGATGTCCACATAGGAGATACGGAGTGGAAGGATCGGGTCCACGACTGAGGTCGTCACCTTAAGCGTCAGGTCATCTACTGCTTCTGCTTTAACGGGATCAGGTATCTGACCGCTGTTGAGACATGCTATCCCTGCATAGTTTGGTCCGCCCTGGGTCCGCATGATATTTGCTGCCGCAGCTGCGGCATTGAAATCTGTGCCGTCATGGAATTTTACACCCTTCTTGAGCTTGAATTCCCATTCTTTATCGCTGGTCTGCTTCCACGATTCCGCGAGCAACGGTTCAATTTTTCCGCTGGCCGGACTTACGTGGGTAAGAGATTCAAAAACGTTACCACGAACGACGTTCGCATTTTGCGCCGGCTGCGTGTCGCATGGATCCAGTGAATCCAACTCGACCGCGAGGACGACCGTGATAGCTTTATCCGAAGTTGCTGCCCATGCAGGCAGTGCCGTCATCATAGTGGCCACGCTGGCCACGGTAACCATCGACGAAATAAAACCGCGCATCATAGTTCCTCCCTGGAGTTGCGGTTCGCCACCGAGGCGGCGATATTCAAGTCCCACGGCTCACGCCTTCGGCGTGAACACGTCCTTCTGCGACAGCGCGTTCAACAATGAGCGGCCCTCGCGATATCGAGAAATATTCTCCAAGATCATGTTGATGGACCGACGCCGCTTATCCGGCAGGCCTGGCGTCATGTGCGGGGTCAGCAAGACGTTCGGCTGGTCCCACAGAGGGGAATCGTTTGGCAGCGGCTCCTTCGTGAAGACGTCGAGACCAGCACCTGCAATTTCTCCGCTCTCCAGCGCCGCAACGAGCGCAACCTCATCGACAACAGGCCCCCGCGCCATATTTATGATCAAGGCCGAGTTTTTCATCCGCGAGAACTGCGGCCCGGAAAACATGTGATAGGTGACGTCGGTAAGCTGCGTTGCCAGCATTATCACGTCAGATTGCTCGATGAGAGGGTCGATTGCATCCCCTCGCTCGGAACACAACATAAGATCGACGTTCTTAGGATCTTCGATCACACTGCGATTGTAGGCGATTACGCGCATCTGAAATGCTTTGCCCAGCGCGGCCATCTCAACGCCGGTCTGTCCATAGCCGACGATCCCAAGAGTCTTTCCGGCCAGACCGAGCTTATGCTCGTAGTTCGGGATCGCTCGCCAGGCATGCTCGGCCTGTTTTGCGATCAATTGCTTTGCGTCATAGGTCAGTGCGAGCGCAAAATAAAAGGCATGCTGAGCCAGTGCAGCTGCAGATCGCCCTGCCGAACCCGTCACGACAAGACCCTTCTCGAACACCTCGGGACGTGCGGACTTCGTCAGCCCGGAATGGTCGCAGTGAACCCACCTGAGGTTGGGAGCAGCAATGAAGCGATCGTCCAAATCTCCCGCTATGATTGCAACGTCAACCTCCTGCAGGGCGGCGTTGATACCCTCCGCATCACCAGATGCACAGTGAATGAAACGTGCCGGCGCAACCGCCTGCCGCAATTCATCTAGCTCTGCCAGATCGTAAGGAACCGTTGCTAGAACCGAAGATATTTTCCGGGAACCTGCCAACCCAGCCGCCGCAACAGACTCATTCATTCTATTCAACCTCCATACTCAGGACGAGCGCCGAAACCGGCCGAGCCTGCGCACTCCACTCAAGCCAAAGTACCTGTCTAACAAAAAATGCAAGTAGAAACAACTTCGAAATCGGTGGTCTTGGCTATCGAACTGAATTTACTATTTTTTCCGACAGAGGTCGCAAAATCTCTCCGGAACAAAAGACAAGTTGGCGACCGTTTACTCAGTTGTTTGTGCGAAATAAGCCGGTCCGCTGGGACCGGCTCGTGCAGGTTGGGCCGAAATAGCGATGGCCCGACGCCCGGGGCCAATTTGCGTGCTTGTTATTTTTCCGTCGTCGTAAGCCGCAATCTGGCTTGGCGCTGAAGGCGGGTCTGGAAATAGACACACTCGGAGGTTGTATCCTGCTCGTATGCACGCCCATCGTCTGCAGGCATGTCCCCGACGTTGCGACGACTTGGATATTTTCCGACTTCTTCTTCGACAAGCTCGACACCAAGACCAGGAGCCGTTGGTACCGGCAGATAGCCATCAACGGCCTTTAGAACGGGATGCACGACCTCGTAGCGCCCCGGCCAGTCAATCTCCACCCGTTCAAGCATCAGTGCATTCGGGATGGTCGCCATGACATGCAGAGCGGCGAATTCTGCAACGGGGCCAAGTGATCCCGAATGCGGCGCCACGCTGATGTAGTGCGCTTCCGCCATCGCCGCTATTTTCCGCATCTGTGTGATCCCGCCGGCTCGGCCGGTGTCAGGCTGAATAACGTCCACTAACTCGCGCTCGATATAGGGTCGCGACCCCCAAATGTTGCTGACGCGCTCGCCCGCCGCCAGCGGTATATTCACCGAGTCACGAACGCGCTGGAGCGCGTCAAGGTTCTCCGGCGCGACCGGATCTTCCAAAAGAGCAGACCGAGCGGTTCGAGCTCCCGCCCCACGGTTATTGCGTCCTGAGCGGTCATCCAGGAAGGACCGTGTGCGTCAACCATAACGCCGACGCGAGCGCCTACAGCTTCGCGGACGGCCGCGACCTTGTCGAACTCGACAGCGCCGGTAAAGCCGACCTTTACAGCCTTATACCCACGAGCGACGAGGTCCCGCGCGCGTTCTGGGGTCTTGGCATGCCCATAGACGCGGATCTTGTCACGAAACCGGCCACCGAGGAGATTCCAGATCGGCTGACCGAGTGCCTTTCCCTTAATATCCCAAAGCGCCATCTCGATACCGGTCAAGGCCCCTCCGCCGACTGTGCCGAGGATTCCGTGCCCCATCGAACTGACAAACAGCCGGTGCCAAAGCCGGTCGATGTCGCGGGGTCCTCTCCGATCAAAATAGTTCGATAGTCGAGGACCGCCGTCTCAACGACACGGGGCCAACCTGAGCACTCGCCGATGCCTGAGATACCCTCATCAGTTTCAATTTTCACGAACAGCCAATTTCGCGAACCACGAAAATCCGCCTCACCAGCAACGCCAGTCGGCGATGCGCCCGGCAATCCGGGGCGGGCTCCTACCTGCATCAGGTAAGTTTTCACATCGGTGATCTTCATGGGATATCCTTTTCAGCCGTCGAGAACGTTGTGGGGAGCCAGCGCATTCCACGACCCGCTGCGCTTCAGAACCTCGAGCGTGTCGGTTGCGACCCTGAAGGCGAACCGCCTGGCCGGCCGCGATGATTTCATAGGTTCGGACGGGTCAAGCTCAATCCCCCTCCGCAGCTCGTAATACAGCTATTGACAGGAGTCAACAGGATTAGGCATATCTGCGGTGACAGCCGGTATGCGTAAACAAATTCTGGGTGCCCAAGTTGTGAAGGTTTGTTGAATGTCGTATATCTTTGCCATAGCGACAAGCGACTTACCTGAGTTTCAGGTCCCGCTAAAGTGATAAAGCACGAGCAAAGGCCCATCGCGTCTGGGTAGGGTTAAGGTGGAGCATATGAACGATATCGGCGTGCAATATCCCGCAAGGGACGGGACTACGCCAGACAGGCTCAGCGACGTTGTCTATGATGGTATCGTAAGCCTGATCGCCCGGGGCGACCTCATCATAAACAGTCGGTTGCCATCGGAAACAGACCTCTCTTCGCGCTTTGCAGTGTCTCGAACAGTCGTCCGCGAGGCGTTAGGCCGCTTGCGCGAGGACGGGGTGATTGTATCCCGACAAGGTTCGGGATCTTATGTGACCCGGCAGCCAGATATGGCAGTTCTCCGCTTCTCACAGGTCGGCTCACTTGCAGACGTTCAACGTTGTTTCGAATTCAGAGCCGGTCATGAGGCGGCCGCGGCTTCCCTGGCCGCGGAAAGATGGCAAGACGAGGACCTTCAACGGCTGAAGGATTCGTTGGAGTTGTTAGAGAAATGCCTCAAGAACGGCACGGTTGGTATTGATGAAGACAGGCGGTTTCATGAGGCAGTAGCTCAGGCAACCCGAAATCAATATTATATTTCTATCCAGGTATCGATGGCGTCGCATATTGCGACCGGAATGAACATCACCCGTCAATTAAGTCTTATGCGAACGCCTGAGCGTCTGCGCGCGGTTCAGCTTGAGCACGTCGCAATTTTCGAGGCTATCCAACAGCGGGACCGAAACGGTGCCGGCGCGGCAATGGAACGCCATATCCTAAACGCGCGCGAGAGAATGTTCGAAGGGGTGTAGTTGATGTCATTTAAGGAAAGATACGCAGCTGATGCAGCTCCTGCATCAGAACGGGGAAGCATACCTGGGTACTGCGATAAGGTCGTCGCAATTTTCGGCGGCTCTGGCAGGGTCGGGAAAAACTAAGAACTGCTCTGCAGGGGAAAATAAGATCCATACGCATCCTTGATCTCGTAGCTCCCGATGGAGCTTGCGCCAATGAAACCTGGTCTCCGGTGGACATCTGTGATTTCGATTCAACCTTAGAGGCCCTAAAGGGTGTTGACGCGATTGTTCATCTCGCTGGATTTCCAGGCGAACGACCTATAGAGGACATTGTTCGGGTCAATGTTCTGGGTACCCACAACATTTATGAAGCGGCCCGCCAGCTCGGGATATCAAGAGTTGTTCTTGGGTCAAGCAACCATGTGACGGGCTTCTTCACGCGTGATCAGCGGGTATCACCTGACGGCCCCATGCGGCCCGACAGCTTATATGGGTTAGGCAAATGCTGGAACGAGCTGGAAGCTGGCCTCTACTTTCAAAAACACGGGATCGAAAGCTTCATAATTCGTATCGCCAACGCGACGATGGAGCCTGCGGACAGCAGAAGCGACGAGCGGAGTCGCGCTACGTGGCTCAGCGCCCGAGACTTAGCTCAGTTGGTCATGATTGGGCTCGAAAGTCCTCACGTTGATTGCACGACTGTGTACGGGGTGTCGCAAAGTCCGTTCTCGTGGTGGGATAACACTCAGGCAATCAAACTTGGTTATGATCCTTTGGATCGAGGTGTGGATCACACGCCACCGGTCACGACCACCCCTTCGGGAGTGGAAAACCGGCATATCGCCGATCATTTTCAGGGCGGACGGTTTTGCGCGATCGATCATGACGGCGTCGTCAGGACGCGTCGGTAAGGAAACGCGGATGAGTGCTTTCTGTTCGCGGTTCATGTCAGGCGCCGGGAAGGCAGCCGGCAAGACGTGACACCCTTTAGCAAAAAGTAGGACTGGGATTTGTTAACTATCCGGAGCGGGCCGTTCGAAGCCTCATTCGATGTGAAGGCTGGCGGGCGTATGTCACGATTGGCGCATAAGGTCTATGGTCACGTCCTCGTCCCGATGAGCGCAGACCCTTACGACCAGCAGGACTGGCCTAAAGCTGGGGCTTTCCCTCTCTTTCCATATCACGGACGCCTAAAAGGAGCCAAACTCGTAACCGAGGAACAGTCGTTCCAGCTTAGAGGGAACCCTTACCGCAAAGGCGATGCGATGCATGGTCCAGCGCAAAGGCGGCCATGGGCGATTGCCAGCCAGTCCGCGACTGTTCTGTCTATGAGCCTTGAATACGAAGCGGACGACGAATGGCCTTACAGCTTCAGAGCTGTTCAGCATTTTTCGATCAGTGATCATCGCTTGGATGTCACGCTCACCCTCTTGAACACATCTGACCGGCCATCGCCCGGCGGCATCGGCTGGCATCCCTATTTTACAATAGGGTCCGGCGTTGAGCTGTTCTGCGATGCCCATGGATCTTGGAGCCTTCCGAGTGCAGATTCGAAAGACGGACCGATCTTGACGGCATCAAAGAGCGCCTCTTTTGGAATTGAGCCGCAGACCAAACACCTTTCAAACTGGTCGCGTGCGTCATTCCCAATCTCCACCGGATACCTGTCGCTCCTTAGAACGTCCGCCCTTGAGTATCTCGTTCTCCACCGGACTGCAGCGTATCTCTGTCTTGAGCCCGCGTCTCATCTCAGCGGAGCGCTTTCGCTGCCGTCCCATCTGAGACGTGCCGCCGGTATTACGGAGTTGGCACCAGGCGAAATGATGGTTGGAAGATTTTCGGTTTGTGTCGGGCGCCAACCTTTCTCAAATAACCTTAACGAATCTCAGTGATTGCAAAGGCGACAGCTATGACGAAAGATATCGTAAGGGCCGATAGAAGTCGCCCTTTTCCCTCCACTCCGCGCATTGTATCCGTGCGAGTGGTGCCAGTCGCGGGTCAGGACAGCATGCTGCTCAACCTCAGCGGCGCGCATGGACCGTTTTTTACGCGCAACATCGCCATCATCAAAGATGATTCCGGCCATACCGGCATTGGCGAAGTGCCAGGCGGCGAAATGATCCGCAAGACGCTTGAAGAGGCAGCGGAATTGCTCATCGGCCAGCCGATCGGCAGTTACAATGCGATTTTGGAAAATGTACGCACGACATTCGGCGATCGTGATAGCGGCGGGCGTGGCCTGCAGACCTTTGATTTGCGCACTACGATCCATGTGGTGACGGCGCTGGAATCGGCTCTGCTAGATCTTCTCGGCCAGCACCTTGGCGTACCAGTCGCGGCCCTGCTTGGCGACGGCCAGCAGCGCGACCGCGTCGAAATGCTCGGGTATCTGTTTTACGTGGCGCCGCAAAACCGACCTCGCCTATCGCGATGGTAAGGGCGAAGCGGATGATTGGATGCGGCTCCGCAACGAGGAAGCGCTGACGCCCGAGGCAATCGTGCGACTCGCGGAGATCACCCACGAGCGCTACGGGTTTCGAGATTTCAAGCTCAAGGGCGGCGTACTTTCGGGTGACGCGGAGATCGAGTCGGTGACGGCCATCGCGAGCCGCTTTCCCAAAGCCCGCGTCACGCTCGACCCGAACGGCGCCTGGTCACTAGAGGAGGCAATCCGCCTTTGCAAGGGTCGCGGTGATGTGTTGGCCTATGCCGAAGACCCGTGCGGAGCCGAACAGGGATACTCCGGCCGCGAAATCCTCGCAGAGTTCCGTCGCGCCACGGGGCTTCCGACGGCCACCAACATGGTTGCTACCGATTGGCGGCAACTTTCCCATGCTATCCAACTGCAATCCGTTGACATCCCACTCGCCGATCCGCATTTCTGGACCATGCAGGGCTCGGTTCGGGTGGCGCAGCTTTGCCGTACCTTCGGTTTGACCTGGGGTCGCACTCGAACAACCACTTCGACGTGTCACTCGCTATGTTCACCCATGTCGGCGCCGCAGCCCCGGGCCGGGTCACCGCACTCGACACGCACTGGATCTGGCAGGATGGCCAGCGCCTGACAAAGGAACCTCTCAAGATTGAGGACGGTCATGTCACTGTGCCGGACCGGCCGGGCCTTTGCGTTGAACTGGATATGGAGCGGGTTGAGGCGGCCCACCAGCTTTATCAAAAACACGGCCTTGGCGCCCGCGACGACGCAGCCGCCATGCAGTACTTGATCAAAGACTGGCGGTTCGACAACAAGCGGCCAAGCTTGCTCAGGCCGTAGATGTCAGCAATCGGGCTCGCTCGAGCGGCGGCGCGAGGAGAATTTCTTTCATTGGCCCCATCGCCCCCAGGAATTCACCAGTCAAGCTGTTGCCGCTTTTTGCGCTCGCATTGATCGCTACCCCTTAGGAATTGCTGCAATGAGACAGCGTGGAGGTGCCCATGCCGCGGCGGGCACGCGTGACGCCCGTTGCTAACAACAAGATGTTACGCCACTCGCATCTTCCTCCAGCTCGCACTTTTGTTCTCGGAGATCACGAAGTGGGAAATCTGCTGCTTGAGGTTGTCGGCCTCGTTTGCCAGGGTCACTGCGGATGCCGCGGTCTCTTCAACCATCGCGGCATTCTGTTGCGTAACAAGATCAAGAGCAGCTACGGACGCATTGATCTCCGACAACTTGGTTGACTGATCGCGGGCAGCGCCCGCGATTTGCGTGATTTGGGAGCTGACTACTGCGATCTTCCCTCTATTTCCGTGAGATGAGCGCCAGTCTTACGAACCAGCCCGACACCGCTCGCGATATCGCTGGTCGACGTGTTTATCAGACCGCTGATGCTTTTGGCAGCATCTGACGATCGCTGAGCCAAGTCTCGCACCTCTTGTGCTACAACTGCAAAACCCTTTCCAGCCTCGCCCGCCCGCGCGGCTTCGACGCCGGCGTTGAGAGCGAGGAGATTAGTCTGGAACGCAATTTGGTCAATGACGTCAATGATCTGAATGATTTTGGAAGAGGATTTTTCCATTCTTTCCATTGCCGCGATGGCATCCGTCACGACGTCTGCTGACTGTCGGGCACTCGCTTGGGTCTGTGTAGTCGCGGTGACGGCAGTGTCGCAAAGATCAAGCAGACCCCGAACCAATGAAGTGATTTCGACAACAGAAGCAGCTACCTCTTCCAAAGTTGCTGCCTGGCGTTCGGTGCGATGTGCCAAGTTTTTCGAGGCAGCTCCCAGATCTCCAGAGCCAGCATACAAAGTGCCGGCGCTACTCGTTAATGCCGTGATGGTTGTTTCAAGCTGATCCAAAGAGCGATTAAAGTCATCTCGCAGGTCGTCAACCGATCCTAGAAACGGTTCCTTCAGACGGACCGTTAGTTTTCCGTCGGCTAGGTTTTGAAGTCCCGCAGCCAACGCCGTCACAGCCTTCTGGAGCTCCTGCGCAGATTCTTCTCTTTCGCGATCGTTTCGAAGCCTTTCCACTTCAAGATCCTCGGCAGTTGCTTTCGCGCGCTCAGTCATTTGCACCTTCTCGATGGCGCTTTGTCTGAAAGCCTCGAGCGCGCGTGCCATGCTGCCTATTTCATCTTTCCGCTCAAGTTCTGGGATCTCGAAATTTGTCTCACCGCTGTTCAGGAACCCCATCAAGCTGGCGAGAGAGATGAGTGGTTTCGTAAATTTTGAAGAAGCCCAAAAACCGACTGTTCCCACGATCATCAGGACGACCACTGTTGCGAAGAACGCCCAACGTGCGGGCTCATTGGCCGAAGCCAGCATTTTGCTTTCGCTCTGCCCTATGACCAGAAGATGCTTCTGGCCAAGAATGGTGATTGGCCGATACGAATAAAACATATGTTGCCCGTTATTCGTCGCAAACATCGAACCAGCGTCGCCGGTTTTTGCCGCTGACATCAATGGAGCTGGCGCGGAATCGCCGCCTTGGCGGCCGGCGCGAATTTTTCCGTCTTCTGACAAGATGAACGCTTCATCCACCGATGAACCCTCAGACTCAAGAAGGGCTGTCAGCTTCTGCGCTGCAATGCGGATCATAACCGTGCCCCGCCGCTCGGTGCGACCGAAAACGCTAACGATGAGAGGCTTGGCGACGAAAGCGGAGATCGAACTATCTTCTGAAGGCGCCTCGATGAATCCGGAATGCGCGGCAGCCCCACTTTCTTGCTTCTCGACCTCGGAATAAAATGGTGCGATCGAAGCGTTAACGGGGTCGGTGATGTTGGTGTTGAACTCATTTCCTTTCGTAACCGTGTAAACGATCAGCCCATCGCGATCGATGATGTAGATATCACTGACGTCAGCGTTCTTTCTGGCGGCCGCCAGCACCCCATGGGTCCCGCTGTACCTGACTGAGTAGATTAACTTCTGATCAGCACCGTCATAAGCGGCCCTCTCTTCGATGGATTTTGACTTGTCCTGAAAGACCCTGGTAACTGCCTCTTTATAGGGAGTAAGAAATGGGGCAGCGTTATTGGCCATATCGCCTATCGCAGTGTTTTGGCTAATCTCGCCGAGAGCCTGCTCGACGCGGTTTCCATAGGCGGTTAGGGCCTTCGATTGCGCAGTTACCAACGTGTCAAGTCGAAGATGGCTGGCTTCGATTAGTCCGCGTTTCCCAATTTCATAACTTAGAAGGCCAACCGCGACGCAACAGAGTAGCGCGGAGCCCAATACAACCAGCGCAAATTTCATTTTCACCGACGTCAAAAAAGTCGATATCCCCTTGGGTAGCGCATTTGAAACAGCGGCTGGCATGATCCCTCCGATATGTCGGACATATTTCGCGTATCATCGGAAATTGGTCTAAAGCTGTTAAAATACCGTTGCCAAACGGCGGCGTTCGGCGAAATAGGCCTTTATATGTTTAAATAGATACCTACTTGTAATTTATCTCTACCGCTTTAATGTCGATGCTTAGGCAGGCACGCTCGTGTGAGGAGCACCGCGAGCGGATACGTGCTGCTGTGATGTCTGGAGGAGACCAACCATGCCCGATAGTTCCATTTCGAGGATAACTCGTCGTACCTTCTTGGCGGGTGTCGGCGGGGCCGTTGCCCTGTCTATGACAGGCAGCAGCGCGAGTGCTGCCGCGGCCAAGGAGGCGCCGCAACTGGCCGCCCTGGTGAAGGACGGAAAGCTTCCGCCGCTCGCCGAGCGGCTACCGCAGAATCCTATGGTCGTGAAGCCCTGGGAAAAAATCGGCACGTATGGCGGCACGCTGCGGCGCGGCCTGCGCGGCTCATCCGACCACAACGGCATCCTGCGCATGGTCGGCAACCAGGGGCTTGTCCGCTGGAACATGGATTTCACCGCCGTTCTGCCGAATCTTGCCGAAAAGTGGGAAGTCAACGCCGACGCCTCGCAATTCACCTTCCATCTGCTGAAGGGCGCGAAATGGTCCGATGGCCATCCGTTCACCGCCGATGACGTGGTCTTTGCGATCGAGGACGTGGTCAAGAACAAGGAACTCTACAGCGCCACGCCGGCGCAGATCCAGGTGGGCGGTAAGGCTGTCGTGGTCGAGAAGATCGATGACTACACCGTCAAATTCACCTTCGCGGCGCCGAACGCCCTATATCTGGAAAACCTGGCGACGCCGCTCGGCCAACATCCGACCCTGTTTGCCAAGCACTATTGCAGCAAGTTCCTGCCAAAATACAATACGAACCTCGATGCCGACGTGAAAGCCGCGAGCGTTTCGAGCTGGACGGAACTCTTTCGCGCAAAATGCGGCGACATTGAAATTCCTCACGCTGGGCCAACGTCGAAAAGCCGACGCTTGACCCGTGGATGATCAAGGAACCCTATTCCGGCGGCGCGACCCGTGTGGTCATGACCCGCAACCCCTATTTCTGGCAGGTCGATACGGAAGGTAACCAGCTCCCCTATATCGACGAGTTGAATTTCAGCATTTCTCAAGACGTTGAATCCCTTATGCTCAACGTCATCTCCGGGAAGCTCGATATCCAAGAGCGCCATATCAACGTGCTGGCCAATAAGCCGACCCTGTCGCAGAATATGAAGAAGGGTGACTACCGTCTCATGACGCTGGAGCCTTCCTCGGCCCAACAATGCCAGATCTACTTGAACATGACTCATAAGGATCCGGCGATGCGAAAGATGTTCGCCGACAAGACCTTTCGGCAAGCGTTGTCGCTTGGAATCAACCGCCAGGAAATCATTGATATCGTCTATTTCGGCCAGAGCGAGCCGTATCAGACTGGGCCGCGCCCCGGTCATCCCTGGCATTACGAGAAGCTTTCGCGGCAGTTTGTGGATTTCGAGCCGGACAAAGCGAACGCCTTGCTTGACCAGATTGGTCTCGACAAGAAGAACGGCAAAGGGATGCGCTTGCGGCCAGATGGTCAGCAGGTGTTCTTTGCCATCGATGTCATTCCCACGCTCAATCCTGATCTGGTCGATGCACTAGAACTTATTAAGGCGCATTGGGCGCAGATCGGGGTG
Organism: Neorhizobium sp. EC2-8; assembly: GCA_045291535.1. GTDB lineage: Bacteria > Pseudomonadota > Alphaproteobacteria > Rhizobiales > Rhizobiaceae > Neorhizobium. Next base: position 188,816 of record CP147997.1, read on the forward strand.
GACATGAAGGTCAACACGATCGAACGTGCGCTCTATTATACTCGCGGCGACGACAACGCCCATGATGCACAGGTGTGGTCTGGAGCGGGGGTTGGATCCAATGCTCGACCCACGCGACTACTTCGCCTTCCACCCTCAGGGGTCGCGCTACGCCATCCCGTGGACGCTGTGGTACACGTCCAATGGCGCCAAGGGCGAAGAGCCGCCCGAAAGCCAGAAGAAGCGCATGAAGCTGTTCGACGAGGCAAGGGCGACTGCTGATCTCGACAAGCGCGGTGCGATCATGAAGCAGATCTTCGATCTGTGCGCAGACAGTTTCGAAACGATCGGAGTCTGCTTGGCAGTCGGCGGCTTCGGAATCATCCGCAATAACCTGCGCAACGTGCCGGAAAAGCAGCCGGATAGCTGGTCGTGGCCGAACCCCGGTCCGGCCCTGCCGCAGCAATTCACGTTCACGAGCTGATTTGCCTTGACCGTGCCGCCGTCCTGACCGACGGCGGCTCCTCCAGTCCCATTGCTTGAATGCTGAAGCGGCAGCCAACGGCGTCGCATTGGCATGCCGTGCAATCCGAATTGCGAGCTTCCGATGCTAAAATTCGTCGTTAAACGTCTGCTGTGGATGATCCCGTCTCTGTTTGCGGTGAGCTTCCTTGCCTTCGTTCTGATCCAGCTTCCGCCCGGCGACTTCGTCACCACCTATATCGCCACGCTAGCCTCCTCCAACGAAGTCATCGACCAGAATACCGCCGCCCAGCTGCGCGAGCGCTTCGGCCTCGATCAGCCGATGATCGTGCAATACCTCAAATGGATCTGGGGTATCATCAGCCGCGGTGATTTCGGCATCTCGTTCGAATGGCAGCAGCCGGTCTCGGGCCTGATCTGGGAGCGCATGGCTCTGACCCTCGTCCTGGCACTCGTAAGCCTGATCGCCACCTGGGCTCTGGCGCTGCCGATCGGCGTCTATTCCGCGGTGAAGAAGTACTCGATCGGCGACTACACCTTCACGGCCTTCACCTTCTTCGGCCTGTCCATCCCGTCCTTCCTGCTGGCGCTGGTGCTGATGTACGTGGCGGCGGTCGAATTCGGAGCGGATGTGGGCGGGCTTTTCTCTCCGGAATACGAGGCCGCCTCGTGGAGCCTCGCGAAGATGTACGACCTGCTGACGCATCTGTGGCTACCGGTTGCGATCCTTGCGATCTCGTCTACCGCAAGCCTGATCCGCGTCATGCGCGCCAATATGCTTGACGAGTTGCCGAAGCCTTATGTGACGACGGCGCGCGCCAAGGGCCTTTCCGAGTTCCGGCTGCTGATCAAATATCCGCTGCGCATTGCGCTCAACCCGTTCATCTCGACGATTGCCTGGCTGCTGCCGAACCTGATCTCCGGCTCCGTCGTCGTCGCGATCGTCCTCAATCTGCCGACCGCCGCGCCGCTGCTCCTGCAATCATTGATGGCGCAGGACATGTATCTCGCCGGCGCCTTCGTGCTGTTGATCTGCGCGCTCACCCTGATTGGTTCGCTGATCAGCGACATCCTGCTTGCGCTGGTCGATCCGCGCATTCGGCTCGAATAGGAGGCCCGAATGGTCGATGCAACCATCCTCAACGATCGCCCCGATCGCGTCGCCGTCGCGGCACAATGGCAGCTGATCTGGTGGGCCTTCAAGCGGCACAAGCTCGCCATGGCCGCCCTTGTCGTCACCGTCGCGATGTACATTGTCGCGATCTTCCCGGGCTTCTTCGCGATCAACGATCCGATCCTGCAGAACGCCCGTTCGACCTTCCATCCGCCGCAGAGCATCCATTTCCTCGACACGGCCAACGGGTTCAGTTTTGGCCCGTATTATTACGGGATGAAACTGACGCGCGATCCGAACACGCTTGCCGCCATCTTCGTCGAGGATACGGGAGTAAAGGTGCCGATCGCTTTTTTCGGCCGCGGTTATACCTATTCGGTCCTCGGCCTTTTCGAGACCGACATTCACCTGATCGCGACCACCGACAAGACCAAGCCGCTTTATCTGTTCGGCGCCGATCGCCTCGGCCGTGACGTCTATAGCCGCACCGTGCAGGGCGCCCAGATATCGCTCTCCATCGGTTTGGTCGGGGTGTTCCTGTCGTTGCTGCTCGGCATCGTACTCGGCGGCATCTCCGGTTATTACGGAGGCAAGATCGATTTCGTCATGCAGCGCGTCATCGACTTCGTGCTGTCGCTGCCGACCATCCCGATCTGGCTGGCGCTGGCGGCCGCTCTGCCGCAGGGCTGGCCGGCGCCGCTGCAATACATGATGATCACCATCATCCTGTCCTTCACTGGCTGGGCACAGCTTGCCCGCGTCGTGCGCGGTCGCTTCCTGTCGCTGCGAACCGAGGAGTTCGTCGCCGCTGCTCGTCTCGACGGCGTCTCGGAGGGCCGGATCATCTTCCGTCATATGCTGCCGAGCTTCTCCAGCCATATCATCGCCTCGATGACATTGGCCGTGCCGGCCATGATCCTGGCGGAAACCTCGCTGTCGTTCCTCGGTCTCGGCCTGCAGCCGCCGACGATCTCCTGGGGCGTGCTGCTGCGTGAAGCGCAGAACATTCGCTCGATCGCAACCGCTCCATGGCTCTTCATGCCAGGGCTCGCGGTCGTCGTCGCCGTCATGGCGCTCAATCTCTTCGGCGACGGCCTGCGTGACGCAGCCGATCCCTACAACAAGTGAGGCGCCGATGACCGACATCCTGTCCATCGCCCCCGCCCTTCGGTTACGCCGGGCAAGCCGCTGCTCGAAGTCAGGAACCTGGTGACGGAGTTTCCGCTCCGCACCGGCGTCTTCAGAGCCGTGAACGATCTCTCCTTCTCGATCGAGCCCGGCAAGACGCTGTGCGTGGTCGGTGAGAGCGGATCCGGCAAATCCGTGACCGCTCGCTCCATCCTGCAAATCATCGACTCGCCCGGCGAGATCGCCTCCGGGTCGATTTTACTGCACCGGCCGGACGGCACTTCGCTTGATCTCGCCAAGCTCGACCCGCGCAGCCGGGCGATCCGCTCGGTGCGCGGCCGCGACATCGCGATGATCTTCCAGGAGCCGATGTCGTCGCTATCGCCGGTGCACACCGTCGGAGACCAGATTACCGAAGTGCTCCGTCTGCACCTGAACATGAGCAAGGCGCAGGCAAGGACGGAGGCGGTCTCGCTGCTGCGGCAGGTGGAGATACCCAACCCCGAGCAAGCGCTGGATCGCTACGCCTTCCAGTATTCCGGCGGCATGCGCCAGCGCGCCATGATCGCAATGGCGCTCGCCTGCAAACCGCAGCTGCTGATCGCCGACGAGCCCACGACGGCGCTTGATGTCACCACCCAGGCAGAGATTCTCGACCTGATCAAACGGCTGCAGCAATCGACCGGCATGGCCGTGCTGTTCATCACTCACGACATGGGCGTCGTTGCCCAGATTGCTGACGACGTGTTGGTCATGCATCACGGCGTCGCCAAGGAATATGGACCGGTCGAGCAGATCTTCCATGCGCCGCAGGATCCCTATACGCGCATGCTGATCGGCTCGGTGCTGAAGCTTGAGCAGAAGGCGGAGATCCGGCTGGCTCGGCCGCCGCTCGACACGACTGCCGAACCGATCCTCGACATCCGCAATCTCTCGATGCATTTCGGGGATATGAAGGCCCTGAACGACGTCTCGATCGCGCTGCTGCCCGGCGAAACGCTCGGTATCGTGGGAGAGAGCGGCTCCGGCAAGACGACGATGGGCCGCTCGATCATGCGTCTCTACGACCCGACGGGCGGCGAGATGATCTATCGCCGCGCCGACGGCAAGGTCGTCGATCTCGCAAAACTCGAAGGCGCGGAGCTGAAGGCCGCGCGGCGCGAACTGCGTATGATCTTCCAGGACCCGTTTGGCTCGCTCAACCCACGCATGACCGTCGCGCAGGTGATCGGCGAACCGCTGCTGGTCAACGGCATCGCCCGCGGCAAGGAGCTCGACGAGCGGGTCTGCCACCTGATGGATCAGGTCGGCCTCGATCCGGCGGGGCGCGAGCGTTACCCGCATGCGTTTTCGGGTGGCCAGCGCCAGCGCATCGGCATTGCCCGGGCGATCACGCTCAACCCGCGCATCATCGTGGCCGACGAGGCGACATCGGCGCTCGACGTTTCCGTGCGCTTCCAGGTGCTCGACCTTCTGATGCGGCTGCAGGACGAGCTCGGCCTCGCCTATATCTTCATCAGCCATGACATCGGCGTCATTCGCTACATGTGCGACCGAGTGGGTGTCATGTATCGCGGCAAGCTCGTCGAAGTGGGAGAGGCGGACAAGGTCTGCAACGCGCCAGACCACCCCTATACCCAGGCGCTCATCTCGGCCATTCCCCGGCCGGATCCCCGCGACCGCGATCGCTCGAGGCGCTTCCGCTATACCAGTGACATTATGATAAATAATCCGCACGGCTGACGCGAACTTTAGCCGGAAGACCTTATTCGCACCAACTGCAAAGGTACCGGAACCCACTGTGTTTCGGCATCTCCGTCGCGCGGCTGGATGAACAGCATGGCCGCGGACCACTCATACTCAAATGCCTTCTTGACCGTAGCACCTATGCCGAATGTCCCCTCTCCTGCAGCTCAGTTAGCAGCGGTATCTTGCCGATTCAAAAAACGCTGGCTATACGAGACGCCCCAACCAGGCTCGTCCGAGATTACTACCTGTCCGTGTTCAACTTTGAACGGCTCCCCAACGAAGAGGTCCTCGGCGAAACGCGGCTTCTCGATGGAATATTCCAAGTACCTGCCGGCACTTGGCAGAGCTCGCAACAGATGCATGGTGCACATGGTGACAAGCGAAAGGTTAGCAGCGTGAGGCGTCACTGGTATACCGACAGCCTCGGACATCTTCGCCACCTGTAACGTCCGCGTTATGCCGCGCGCCGGGATGCCGCGCTCACGCAATCCACTAACCGCTAGTAAGGCGAAATCCCGGCATACGCCGCCGACCTTGTGCTGTGCGGCATCGCCTTCATGAAGATTGCGCTCCACGGCGACCGACAGAATTTCCCCACGGAGCGAAGCTCCAGATCGGCGACTTGTTCGGGCTTGAACCCTCGTTCTTCAGACTCAAACCCGCGAGGATGCTGCATGAATGAGCTAATCCACGGGCGATCATGTTCGGTTCACCACCACCGCGCATCAACGTTTCGCGATACGGCCCGGGTTCCGAATAGATGTTCTGCGAAGCATAAAGGCTTCGCGCATTTCGTCCCTTTCCAATTTGGATTGAGACACGACACGAAGGGCAAATTTTTAAAAATTGTCAATCGGGTGAGGCTCAGGTCCCATTCACGGGTCGGCGCGATCCGGCCATGGTCGTCTCGATCGGTATAGCGGTGCGAAACTAACCGGATTGATGCGTGCGAATGTTCACGGAAGTGTTGATCGCGTGCGCCCTGATGCCCTCGCAGGTCAGCGCGGCTTGCGGAAAGACGCCACTACCGGCTCAATGAGCGATATGGTGAGGGTTTCGGGTGCCGTCAGGCGTACGAAAGCCTCTCATGCAGGAACCCCGCGGTCGGCATTCCGTGAGCTATGGGGTTTTGTGTATCGGATCTTCCGGCGGTCCGCTGCTCGCAGCGTCGCTTGTCGGTCCCAGCGGGTGAAGATTGGTGTTTTCGGGTGTGACCGCAGAGAGTTTCGTGGTGATTGGGAGAGCGTTTGGCCGGCTGGAAGCCAGCGCCGTTCGGACTGGCGCAGGCCTTCCCGTTGGCCGGCTCTGTTTTGAGTGGACCATATGAATGGATCTGCCATGCCGGGTCATGACGCACTCTCCCGGTTCGTTGTTGCCTTATCTGGTGGTCCGCGCGGTTGCCGCCAGCGTTCGAACGCCTTGATGACGATCATACGTCCGCCGCAGCATGGGCATGGCGGGCGGATATCGTTCGGCTCATCGGCTAAGTCGTCAGCGGGCGGCATGGCAGTGTTCAGGAGTTCGCGGGCACGAGCGATGTTGATCTTTCGGGAACTGTCGGTGAGCAGACCGTAATGCCGGATGCGGTGGAAGCCGCGCGGCAAGACAAAATTGGGGTGATCTTCAGGCGCGATGGCGCTAGCAAAGGACAACCCCGCCCCGCATCGCCGAGCCCCGACATGCCATCATCCTGTCGATATTCCAAGCTCTTTCGCTGCTCCCGCGTTTTGTGGAGCTCTTTCTCGCTTGGGCAGCGGGCTGATGTTCTGGTGCGGGGCGTTGGCGATCGGCTTGATCAGCGTCGGCATCGCCAAGCTTGCGGATCTGGCGCAAAAGGGCTTCGGGTCTCTCACCTCGTCCGGTGAGGCGTGACTGACAATCTCCGCGTAGGACGCGTCTAGTTCGACCTCGGTGCTACCGCCAAATTGACGATAGTCTGCCGGCCCGCCATCGACGCCGGAAAACGATGCGAACCAACCGCATTCCTCTCCAACATAAACCACGATGTCGACAAGCGCTTTTTGTGCCGATCCTTTTGGTAGCCAGGATGGTGGGGCGTCTTATAAAGGAAAGGCTCTCCGTACTCCCCTCGAATGACGGGATGACAACGCCGGTCTTCACATTGTCGAGCACCGATTGTCCGAAAACCCACTCGCCAGTCCAAGGGCGATGATGCCGCCTGTCGACGTGCCGGCGATCATGTCGAAGTGTCGCGCGATCGAAGCGCCACCGAGAACCTACGTACTATCTCGGCCAGATAGGCCGCTGGAAAAAGACCGCGGATGCCGCCACCGTCGATCGACCGATACGGAAAAGACCGTCCTTCGGCCATCTCGCGAGTGCTGGCTAGTGCCATCGGAACGTCTCGGAGGGACGTAGTTCATCGTGTCTGCTCCAGGTTGAGGGTCATCCCGATGGCTTCGGTGTCATGTTGGCCGCCGCCGTGCCAAATGCCGCTAAGCAGCCAGTCTTCGTAGCAGGCGAGCCAGTCGAGCGTCCAAGGTACGATTTTCTTCGAGATCGAGCCTTGAACGAGATCGAATCTTCGACCCATCAACTCAATACGACTTGGATAATCCTGATTTTCAGGAACCCAAAGTCATGCTGACAATTTGAATCGGATCGTGCATGTTCGGCGCCGAGTGAGATGTTGCCGTTGAGTCTGCGGGGCTTGACATCATCCTCCGCAAATCAATGCGACGATGGAATCACGACGCTGCAGTGCCAGCAATGCCGAGTTTTTTAATATCCGCCGGTTGCAGACATCAATTCAAAACCCGGCATATTAATCAAACTTTATCGCCTCAGACCGAGAAAGCTGCAGTAGCCTTTCTGAGCTCTGCGATCAGCCCCATGTAGGCTTCCTCGGAAGATTGCGGTGCATCACCCCAAGAATACCCCATACACGCTGGTCGATGACGCTTGTCGTGCGGCTCTGACGTGTACCTTGGCATGATATGGGCATGCAAAGCAGGTTCAGCGTTTCCCCAAATCTCATAGTTCATCCGTGCGCAGCCGGTCACCGCAAGCAGCGCATCTCCCACCAACCCCATGTCGCTCAAAAATGCGACACGCTCCCGAAGACCTAGGGCGTTCAGGCTTGGTACAACAGGATCAGCAAGCAGAAGACAATATCCTGGAAGAGGCTGGACGTCCCCTATTACCACCCATCCTGAGGCCAGACGAGAAATGACAAAGGGGTTTGTTCCAGCCCGTGCCATCGCCACCCGCTCTTCAATCAGGTTCATTGTCTTGCCTTCACTACAATAAATTGACGTAGCTCCGATAAGACAACCAGGGCGAACAAATGGTTAAGCCACGGCGTTTTTCGACAATATCGGCTACGACAATTCACCTCCAGCCGGCAGGCATTGACGCGTCAGCCAGTCGGCAAAGGCGCGGGCCAGTCGCCGCTGGCTGCCGGATTTCGGATAAGCGAGATAGTGGCCGATATAGCGGTTGTCGCGACAGATCCGATGAAGAGCACGGACCAGCTTACCACTTTCCAGTTCGCGTCTGGCCAGCACGTCGGATTCGAGCGCGATACCGAGCCCGTTAACGGCGGCATCGACCGCGAGGAAGCTACGATCGAAACTCATCGATGGCGACGGCGGCGGTCCGAGGTCATTCGCTTCGAACCAGTCGATCCACTGTATGCGCTTGAGATCACTTCGGATCAACGGTTGGTGCAACAGGTCGCGCGGGGATTTGATTTGATGCGCCAGTTCGGGCGCACAGAGCGGTGAGACGATCTCTTCAGAAAGCGGGATGACGATCAGGTCTTCGCGATTCAGAGGCTCCCCATAGACAATATCGACATCGAAGAGCCCATCGACGAAGCGGGCATAGTTGGTGCTGGCGGCCAGTCGGACCTCTATCCCTGGATTCTCCTTGAGAAATTGCGGGAGCTGCGGCGACAGGACCTGAGCGGCGAAGCTGGGGCGCAGTGAAGCCGCAACAATTGAGACTTGTTGGATGAAATCAGATCAACACCCCGGCGCAGCTCTTCAAATGCGTTGGACGCGTGGTTGAGCAGGGTCTGACCCGAAAGAGTAAGCACGACGCTGCGTGTGGTTCGTTCAAACAGGGCGGTCCCGAGATCGCGCTCCAACTTGCTTATAGCGTGACTAACGGCACTTGGAGATAAACGGAGCTCTCTGCAGCCGCCCGGAAGGATGCAAGCCGCGCCGCCGATTCAAAGATCCGCATCGCCGAGAGTGAAGTGAGGTGCAACATGGGATTAGTGAAGCAGATTCACCCATAGATGTAAACTTCGCGTTTGTCGCGATGGTCCTGTTCGGTCAGAAATCTCGTCATGGATGGTGATCCATTCTACGGTATTGCCAGATGCCGGGGAGGCATCGGGAGGAGAACGAGATGCTTTTAAGGGGAAAGACCGCGGTCATTTCGGGCGCGGCGAGCAAACGCGGTATCGGCCGGGCAACGGCGGAGCTTTTGCATCGCACGGTGCGCGGGTCGCCATTCTCGACCTCAATGAAGAGGAAGCGAGAGCCGCCGCGGGCGACCTCACGCCCGTCGACCATGGCGCTCATATTGGCCTACGCTGCGACGTGGCCGATCGTGCCTCCTGCGCGTCTGCGGCGGACGAGGTTCTCACCGCCTTTGGCGTGGCGCATATCCTGATCAACAATGCCGGTATCACCCAGCCTGTGAAGACGCTCGAAATCTCCGACGCGGACTGGCAGCGCATCGTCGCCGTCAACATGACAGGCGTCCTCAATCTCAGCCAGGTCTTCATTCCCAACATGCGCGATAACGGCGGCGGTTCGATTGCCTGCATGTCGTCGGTTTCGGCGCAGCGCGGCGGGGGCATTTTTGGCGGCCCGCACTATTCCGCCGCCAAGGCCGGCGTTCTCGGCCTCGCCAAGGCGATGGCGCGGGAATTTGGTCCAAACGGCATTCGCGTCAATTGCGTGACGCCGGGGCTCATCCAGACCGACATCACGGGTGACAAACTCTCGGCCGAAATGCGCGCCGACATCATCAAGGGCATTCCGCTCAGCCGGTTAGGCGACGCGGGCGACGTGGCCAACATCTATCTCTTCCTCGCATCCGATCTCTCGGCCTACGTCACGGGAGCGGTCATCGACGTCAATGGCGGCATGCTGATCCATTGATCCGCCCGAAGAGCCTGACAAGGATAGGAACAGCATGGCCCAGATCGGTCACAACGTCAGTCTTCCCGAACGGGCCCGGCGCATTCGCCGGCACGCCCTGCGCATGGGCGAGGTTCAGGGCCAGGGCTATATCGCACAGGCGCTTGGCATCGCCGACGTTCTGGCGGTCGCCTACTTCCATGCCACGACCTACAGGCCGGAAGATCCGGATTGGGAGGGCCGCGACCGTTTCTTGCTGTCGATCGGACATTACGCCATCGCGCTCTACGCGGCGCTGATCGAGGCGAAGATCGTGCCGGAGGATGAACTCGAGACCTATGGCACGGATGACAGCCGCCTGCCGATGTCAGGCATGGCCGCCTATACGCCGGGCATGGAAATCACCGGCGGATCGCTCGGCCACGGGCTCGGCATAGCTGTCGGCATGTCGCTGGCACTCAAGCGCAAGGGCTCACGCTCCTTCGTCTACAACCTGTTTTCCGACGGCGAACTCGATGAGGGTCGACCTGGGAAGCGGCGATGTCCGCAGGTTCCTACAAGCTCGACAATCTGATCGGCATCGTCGACGTCAACCAGATGCAGGCCGATGGTCCGTCGCTCGGCGTCCTCAACTTCGAGCCGCTTGGGCTGAAGTTCGAGGCCTTCGGCTGGTTCGTCCAGCGTGTCGATGGCAACGACATCGATGCGCTCGTCGAAGCCTTCGACAAGGCGCGTCATCATTCCGGGGCGCAGCCGAGAATCATCATCTGCGATACGAAGATGGCGAAGGGCGTGCCTTTCCTTGAGGCCCGCGAGCGCAACCACTTCCTGCGCGTGGAACCGCATGAATGGACAGAGGCGATCCGGATCATCGACGCGGGAGCAACGGCATGAGACGCTCGAAATACGAACGCCCCGCGCATCTGATCGGCAACCCAGGCGGGCCACGACTGACGACTTCGGCGATGATCGCCTCCATCGCCGGAGCGGATCAGCCGACCCGGCCCGCACCCTTCGGCCATGCGCTATCGGCGCTGGCGGATAAGGAAGATCGCATCGTCGGTCTCTCGGCGGATCTCGCCAAATACACCGATCTCCATGTCTTCCGTGCCGCCCATCCCGACCGCTTCTATCAGATGGGGATGGCTGAGCAGTTGCTGATGATGTCGGCCGCCGGCATGGCCCGCGAAGGCTTCCAGCCCTGGGTGACGACATACGCCGTCTTCGCCTCCCGCCGGGCTTATGACTTTATCTGCATGGCGATTGCCGAAGAGATGCTGGACGTCAAGATCGTCTGCGCGCTGCCCGGGCTCACCACCGGCTACGGCCCCAGCCACCAGGCGACCGAGGACATCGCGATGTTCCGCGGCATGCCGAACCTCACCATCGTCGATCCCTGCGACGCAAGCGAAATCGAGCAGGCGGTGCCTGCCATCGCGGCCCATCGGGGTCCGGTCTACATGCGGCTTCTCCGCGGCAACGTGCCGCTCGTGCTCGAGGAATACGGTTATCGGTTCGAGCTGGGCAAGGCGAAGCTGCTACGCGACGGCAGGGATACGCTGCTCATTTCGTCGGGCCTGATGACGATGCGCGCACTCGAAGCCGCCGAGGAACTCCGCAAGGACGGTGTTGATGCCGGCGTGCTGCACGTTCCCACCATCAAGCCGCTCGACGAGGTCACGATCCTTGCCGAATGCGCCAAGCAGGGGCGGCTCATCGTCGTCGCTGAGAACCACACGGTCATCGGCGGTCTCGGAGAGGCGGTCGCTGCCACCTTGATGCGCTCGAACGTGCGTCCCGCCGCATTCCGGCAGATCGGGCTACCGGACGCCTTCCTGGAAGCGGGCGCCCTGCCGACCTTGCACGACATGTACGGCATATCGACCGCGAAGGTCGCGTCGCAAATCAGGGGTGGCTGGACGGCTAGGTCACACGGTTGCCGCGTTGAGGAGCGCGGCGGGCCGCAACAGTTTCAAAATGGAGGAGAAAAGATGAAATTCGAGATCAACAGACGCCAGTTCCTGAGAGCATCGTCGGCCGTACTGGCCGCCCCGGCGATCGTTACCATGGTCCGGCCGGCGCGCGCCGGCACGACGCTAACCCTTGGTCACGGCGCCGCACCAGGAAATCCGAGAACAGTCGCCGCGACGAAGTTTGCGGAATTGGTAGCCGAGAAGACGGCCGGCCGCGTCAAGGTCAACGTCGCCGGAGCGGAAACGCTCGGCAGCGATTCGGCGATGCTGACAAGCCTGCGCACGGGCGCTCTCGATTTCACCGCCAACAGCCAGGGAGCCACATCCGCGCTCGTTCCCGAACTTGCAGCGCTCGGCCTCCCCTTCCTGTTCGAGAACACGGCGAAGGCAATGACGGTTCTCAACGGCCCGGTTGGCAGCGAGCTCGTCAAGCGCTTCGAAGCCGTCGGCGTCGTGCCGCTTGACTGGTGGGACAATGGCATCCGCCACCTCACCAACTCCAAGCGCAAGGTTTCCGCGCCGGCCGACGTGAACGGCATGAAAATCCGCACGCCGGCCGACCCGATGACGATGGACATCTTCAAGGCCCTGGGCGCGGCGACAGAGCAGATCGCCTTCGGCGAACTCTATGTGGCCCTGCAGCAGGGCGTGGTCGACGGACAGGAGAACCCGCTCGCCAATATCGACAGTTCCAAGCTGTACGAAGTCAACAAATACATCACCCTGACTGGCCACAAGTGGGAATCGACACCGTTCCTGATGTCGAAGGTCGCCCTGGCGCGACTGGGCGGTGACCTTGGAGCCGTAAAGGCTGCTGCGAAGGAAGCCGGCGAGCTCCAGCGCAAGCTTTCCGCTGCCAAGGACGCCGAGGTGCTGGCAGCATTCCGGGGCAATGCGGCAATCGAGGTCACCGAGGTGGACCGGCAAGCCTTCGCCAAGGCAACCGCTTCGGTCGCCGAGACCTGGAAGCGGAAGCCTTTCGGAGATTTCGTCGCCCAGATCGAATCCGCCGCCAAGGGCTGAGGCCTTACCTCAAAGGGAATACCCCATGAAAAGCCTCTCAAGTTTCATAGAGCTTACGGCGCAGGCCATCGTATGGTTTGCGCGGCAGGTCGTCATCTTCAGCGGGATAGCGCTGATGGTCTTCATGACGGCAAACGTCTTTGCCCGCTACATGCTGACCGGGGAGGCTTTTCGTTCGCACAGGAGCTGCCGGTGCTGATCTTTCCCTGGTTCATCCTGGGCGGCATTGTGCTCGCCGCCCATTCCGGCGGTCATATGGCCGTCGAATGGATCTATGGCAAGTTGCAAGACGGTGCCCGTACCACCGCCTTCGTCGTCGCCAATGCCGTCAGTGCCGGGGCTTTCCTGGTGCTCGGCTATCAAGCCTACCGGGTCGGCGAAATCGCCGGGATCGAACACAGCCCGGTTCTCCAACTGCCCAATAGCGTGGGGTATTTCGCTCTCGCCATAGGGTCCGTGCTCGTGGCGATCGTTACGTTCGCCGTTGTCCTGCGCGTGCTGCGCCTCGGTTGGGAGTCCCGGACGAACACCGAGAGCGGAGAGGTGGCGCTATGACCATCTTGATGATCATCGTCTTCTGCGTCCTGATGATGATGGCGGTGCCCGTCGGCTACGCCCTTATCATCTCGGCCGGCGTCGCAGTCCTGTTCAACGGCTATCTGCCGCTGTCAATCGTCGCGCAGCAGATCTATGACCAGACCCAATCCTTTCCGATGCTCGCGTTGCCGTTCTTCATGTTGGCCGGCACGCTGATGCTCGGCGGCGAGCTCGGCCGGCAACTGCTGGAGCTGGCATCGCATGCGATGCAGCGTTGGCGTGGCGGCCCCTGCCGACCACCGTCGTTTCATCCGTCGTCTTCGGCGGCGTGTCCGGCTCGGCAGTGGCCAATGCCAGCGCGCTCGGTTCCGTCCTCATCCCGTGGCAGAAGAAGCATGGTTTTCCACCCGCGCTTTGCGCCGCCAACAATGCCACGTCGGCCGTCATCGACGTCTTGATCCCGCCGTCGATTCCGATGATCCTGTTCTCGCTGGTGAGCGGTGTGAGCGTCGCCAACCTCTTTGTGGCCGGCATCCTGCCGGGCATCTTGATGGCCACGAGTTTCGTCTTCGTCTGCTGGTTCATTTCGGTGAGACGGGGTTATCCTGCGCAAGCCTCAGGGGCTAGCAGGCGACAACTGGCGACGCTGGCGCTGAAGAGCCTGCCAGCCGTGCTCCTACCGGTTCTGATCATCCTCTTCCTGCGGTTCGGCCTTGCCACGCCGACGGAAGTGGCGGTGCTCTCGGTCGTCTATTCGCTCGCGCTCAGCCTGGCCTACTATCGCGACCTGACGTGGAAGCGCTTTTGCGACAACGTCGTCGAGGCGGGCATGGCGACCGGTGTGGTCATGCTGGTGATCATGGGCAGCGCGGCCGTGGGTTGGGTGCTGACCTTCGATCAGGCGCCGCAGCAGATGGCGGACTGGGTCGCCGCCAACATTTCGAGCCCGATCGTCATCATCCTGATGATGAACATCCTCATGCTCATTGTCGGTATGCCGCTCGACATGCCGCCGGCCATCCTGCTGCTTGGACCAATCTTCGTACCGCTCGCCGATGCGATCGGACTGGACCGGGTCCAGCTCGGGCTGATGATGGTGATCAATCTCGGCATCGGACTTTATACGCCGCCGATCGGCACGACGCTCTTCATCTCATCGTCGATCGCAAAATCACCGCTCGGCGAGACGACGCGGGAGCTCTGGCCCTTCTTCTCCATGGCAATGGCACTGCTGCTTGCGGTGAGCTTCATACCGGCGCTCACGCTCTACTGAGGACCATGCACCATGACCGAGAACCACAACATCGTCTCAGTCCGTTCCCTCACCAAGGCCTATGGCGCGACCTCAGTGCTGAAAGGGATCGATTTCTCGGTCGCCCGCGGGGAAATACATGCGCTCCTCGGCGGCAACGGCGCGGGAAAGTCTACCCTCATCCGCATCATCACGGGGACGGCGACGAAGGACGGCGGCGAACTCGTCTTCCGCGACGCCTCGGGCAACCTCCTCAGCGAGACGGACGGTCGCCACAAGGTCGCCGTGGTCCATCAGGAACTGGCGCTTCTCCCGCATTTGACCGTTGCGGAGAACATCGCGCTGCCACACTTCCGCAAGGGCTCCCACCTCTACGATCGGCGTCTGGCGACAAGACAGGCGCATGATGCCTTGTCGATGATCGACCGGGACTTCGCCGCGGTCGCCCTGAACCGCCTCGTCGGCGATCTCAGCCTCCACGAGGGGCAGATGGTGGAGATCGCGCGGGCGCTGTCTTCGGGCGCCGAACTCATCCTGCTTGACGAGCCCACCGCCAATCTCACCGCAATCGAGACCGAGCGGCTGTTCGGTGTCTTGCGGCGGCTGACGCGGGACAATGGCCTCTCGGTCGTCTTTGTCTCGCACCGTATGAAGGAAATCCGCCAGATCGCCAATGTCTGCTCGATCATCCGCGACGGCAGGACGGTGGTGAAGAGCGTGCCGACGGCCGACCTGACTGACTTCGCGATCATCGAGCATATGGGACAGGCTCATGCTCTGGCCGCTCCGCGGGTCACCAAGGTCGCTGCGCAACAGGCCATGGCAGGAGAACCGCTGACCATCGCCGAAGACGGCTTCACCGTCGTGTTGCAGCCGGGAACTATCCTTGGCATTGCCGGAGCCCCGGCCGGCCCCGAGACGCTGATCGCCGCCCTCGTCGGTGCGGCCCACGCCAAGCGCTGGACAGTGACACGCTCGGGATGGCCAGGCCGTTTCCGCACCCCGCGCGAGGCGGCACGGGCAGGCGCGGGTTTCGTGACAGGCGACCGGGCACATCGCGGCATCCTTCATTCCCTGCCTATCATCGACAACGTGGTCGCATCACGCCGTGTTACGCGAGGTTCGTTCTTCGCCAACAAGCATGAAGGGGTTGAGTGCTTCGACCTGATGCAGGCGCTCAAGGTCAAAGCGGGCTCGCTCTGGCACCTGCCGAATACTCTGAGCGGCGGCACGCAGCAGAAGCTGCTTCTCGCGCGCTGGCTGAACCTGCCCTCCCGCCTTCTGGTCCTCGAAGAACCCACGCGTGGCGTCGATATCGGCACCAAGCGGGAGATCTATCAACTGATCCGCGACATGGCGGCAACCGGAACGGCGATCGTCTGGTGGTCGACGGAAAATGCGGAGCTGCTTGAAGTTTGCGACCGCGTGCTGGCCTTCGACACCGAGGGGCGCTCGTCGGGCGTGATCGAACGCGACCAACTCAGCGAGGACAGGCTCGTGACACTGACAGGAATGGCGGCATGACGAAAACCATTATTGACCAGGCCGGGACAGGTGTCGAAACGCGACCGGCAATCCGGACCCGGGAAAGTCTCCTGTCCACCTACCGGACGGAATTGGCGATCGCTGGGGCAATCGGCCTCCTTGTGCTGGCGGTCGGAACCCAGGTGCCGCAGGCACTGAGCTGGGGAAACTTCGCCAACATCACCCAGGCGGGCGCACCGCTGATCATCATGTCGCTCGGCGTTCTCCTCGTGGTGATTACCGGCGGTATCGACCTTTCCGTCGGATCCGTCTTTTCCCTGACGGGCATGGTGACGGCGCAGGCCATGGCAGCGGGTTTCGGCGGCGTGAGCGCCGCCCTCGTCGGGCTTGGTGTCGGCCTGGTCTTCGGCTCGATCAACGGCTTTCTCGTCACCATCGCGGGGCTTGCGCCTTTCGTGGTGACGCTGATCACCTTCGCTGTCGCGGGCTCTCTGGCCTTCATCGTCACCAATGGACGATCGATGCCAATCGGCGATCCGGATTTTTGGCTTTTGAATAGCGGCAGCATGATACCCGGCATGCCGAACTACATCCTGTTCTGCATCGTGCTGCTCGTCGTAATCGAGTTCTTTCTGAAGAAGATGGTCGCGGGACGCTGGTTCTACGCCGTTGGCAGCAGCGCGGCAGCCGCGCATCTTCTCGGAATTCCCGTCAAGCGGACGCAGTTCCTCGCGTATGTCGCCTCGTCGCTTCTCGCGTCCTTCTCCGGATTGCTGACCATCTCTTACATTCTCAACGCGGAATCGACGGCCGGCTCCAGCCTGATGCTGCAGGCAATCGCAGCGGTGGTCATCGGCGGCGCCAGCCTGCTCGGCGGCACGGGAACGGCGGTGGGCGCTGTCCTTGGAGCCCTGATGATCACCGTCATCCAGAACGGCGTCAATCTCATCGGCATCAACAGCTTCTGGCAGGGGTCGGTTACCGGCCTCGCCATCCTGATCGCGGTCCTGATCGATCGCTTCAGCAAATCGCGGCGCGGTGCCGTGTAATGCGTCCTGGAGGAGACCTGGACGTCAAGAGGAGGAGGAAGGCATGAAGACGAAACTGAACGGCTGGCTGGCGATGGCAGCGAGCGTCGCGCTCGCGGCATTGTCGAGCGTAGCGCATGCGCAGGAAAAGAAGACGGTCGCCTATCTCGCGCCCTCGCTGGACATTTCCTACTGGCAATGGGTCGGCTTTGGCGTGAAGCAGAAGGCGCAGGAACTCGGCATGGACTATGTCGAGTTCACCTCCGAGAATTCGCCGGCCAAGCAGATGGACAATGCGCGTACGGCCGTGACCAAAGGCGTCGATGCGATCGTCATCGGTCCTGTGAGCTCGACCAGCACGCCGCCGCTGCTCGCCTATCTGAAATCCCAGAATATCCCGATCGCCTTCGCCGGCATCGGCCCGCAGCCCGGCCAGACGGACTACACGTCCTCCGTCACCGCCAACAACTACGAGACGGGCAAGGCGCAGGGCAGCTTCGTCTGCGCGCTCGCGAAAGAGCGCGGCGGCAACAAGGTCGGTATGCTGTCCCTCCCCAGGACCGCGAGAACGCCCAGAAATATCTCAAGGGGCGCAGGAGGCCTTTGCGGCCGACGGCTGCAAACTTGCCCAGATGCTCGAGACACGCGGCCTGACCGTCAACGAAGCCGTGACGCAGGCCAATGACATGCTGACGGCCCATCCCGACATCAAGGCGATCTACGGCATGTATGACGAGGCCGGCACCGGCGCGGCGAAGGTTCTTGAGACCCGTGGCCTGACCGGAAAGATCGGTATCGCAGTCGCCGACGGCAGCCCGACGACCATTGCGCTTCTCAAGGCCAAAGCCATTCAAGGCATCTTCTTCCAGGAAGCGGTCGGCCAGGGCATTGACGGCACGCAGCAGGTGTTCAATGCACTGACAAATGCACCGGTCAAGAAGGATCTCGCTCTCGTCATGCCGCTTGTGACGGCCGACAAGATCGACTCGCCCGAGGCGAAGGCCGTCATCGCCCGCGTCTTCCCGCCGAGCAAATGACCAGCGAAGGGCGGGAACGGCCGTGATTGTCGTTCCCGCGCCACCCGAGGAGGAACCATGTCCGACATCGCCATTATCGATCCCCATTTCCACCTCTGGGATCTGGAGACACACTACTATCCCTGGCTTTCCGACGGCGTGAAGCCATCCGCCTTCGGGGACTATACCGCCATCAACAAGACCTATCTGATCGAAGATTTTCTCGCCGACGCGAAAAACCAGAACCTCGTCAAGGCGGTCCACCTCGATGTCGGGTTCGACCCGAAGGACCCGGCCGGTGAGACCAAGTGGCTGCAGGGTATAGCCGACAAGCACGGTTTTCCGCACGGCATCGTCGGCTATGCCGACTTGCGCAAGCCGGATGTCGGCGACCTGCTCGACGAGCATATGCAATACGCGAATTTCCGCGGCATCCGCCAGTCGATGAACTATCACACCGATGCCGCCAAGACCTACCTGGCCGAACCCGAAGTGAGCCGTACGCCGGAATGGCGCCGGGGATTCAAGGAACTGGCGCGCCGGGGCCTCAGCTTCGATCTCCAGCTCTACTACTGGCAGATGGAGGAGTTTCTCGAACTCGCACGGGAATTTCCCGACGTCCAGATCATTCTCAACCATACCGGCATGCAGGTCGACGGCCCAGCGCATTTCGACGGCTGGCGTAAGGCCTTGCATACGCTGGCGCAGGCGCCGAACGTCGCCTGCAAGATTTCGGGCCTCGGCATGGGTGACTGGATCTGGAACAGCGAGAGCATCCGCCCCTATGTCGAGGAGGCGCTCGGCGCCTTTGGTGTTGAGCGGGCGATGTTCGCCTCGAATTTCCCCGTCGATAAGCTGTTCTCGAGTTATGACGCGATATGGAACGCCTTCAAGGAGATCACCGCCAGCTATTCGGGATCGGAACGCTCGGCACTGTTCCACGACAATGCTTCGAGGTTCTACCGGCTATAGCACGCTCGCCTGTATCGATATCATCGCATCAGACAGGTAATCGCAAGATTTGGGTATCCCTCCGACGGTCGGAGGGTGACTTCGTGCTGACGGTCCGCGACAATGGTCCTGGCTTCGATTTCAAAGTCACGGGCCGACGTTCGTCCGGAACTGGTCTCGTCTCTGGGCGGGTCCGGCAAAGCCCGAGGAGCATACGCACTGTTCAATGATCACGAACTTGCGATCCCCCTGAATTCATGTGAAGGGGAGGCATGGTATCGTTCGACACACTCCTCACCTTCGTAGGCGCTGCGACTCTCCTGGCTTGGGTGCCAGGGCCCGACAATCTGTTTGTGCTGACCCAGTCCGCATTCTTTGGCAGGGCGGTGGGTATGTACGTGACGCTCGGTCTCTGCGCTGGTCTCATCGTGCACACCATAGCTGTTTCGCTCGGAGTAGCGGCGATCTTCCAGACGTCTCAGACAGCTTTCGACGCACTTAAGATCATTGGCGCGGTCTATTTGCTCTACCTTGCCTACAAGGCCTTCACCTCGGAGCCCGACGAACCGGAAAGCAGAAGAGAACGAGCCAAGCCTGCTTGGCAGATGTTCGTTCGCGGCGTCGTAATGAACGTCACCAATCCCAAGGTGGCGATCTTCTTCCTTGCCTTCCTACCGCAATTCACCACGCCAGAACGAGGTAGCGTTGTCCTCCAGATGCTGACGCTCGGAGGTGTGTTCATCGTTTGCGCGTTCGCTTCCTTTGCGCTCATCTCCGTTCTGTCCGGGTCTCTCAGTCGCTGGCTACAGCGATCTTCACAAAGTCGGCTGTGGCTTAACCGCGCGGCCGGAATGGTGTTCGTGGGGCTGGCGGTCAAAATTGCCACGTCGCATCGTTAACATTACTTCTCTTAGGCGGCCCCCTAGCCGCTGCCGCTGGAAAGCCGATCGCCAATGATTGAAGCGATTGCCCAACGTCATGGCCCTTTCGGCGACACGGTCGCCTGCCGCGACTACGATCTGCGTTGTCCGTCTCGGTCAGAAACAAGAACTCGCGCTGCCCGGTCCAGTCTCAAAGAGCGAGTTGTTCTGAGCACATGCAGGATACTCAAGCGCGTACCAACATTCCCTTAGCGTCAACGATCTCCGAGGCAAGCTTGGCGGCGTGCCGCACCAGCCCGCGTAGAACGCAGAGATCGGCCGACTGAGCAGCTTTCAGCTCACGAACGACCAGTCTTAATTCGAGCTGTTGACAGACGAGCACGCTACGGCGTCGCTTCATAGGCGACGCGATCGAGCGGATGCCGAACGAGCAGGCACGCCGCCGGACGCTAGTTCCGGCGGCGGAGGGATCCTGAGATAGCGGCCCTTGCTTCTGATAACGACGAACGTGCCGCGGGACTCTTGAACCTGTCGGCAATTGCAGCGTCTGCTCCAATCAAGACTCCCACAACATAGGTCAATTCCAATTCCGTCGGCTCGTGAACGCTCGGGCACTCCCAATGGATTGTTCAGCGCAGCTATATATTCAGTACAACGATAACCGGTTTATCCCAGTCGATAAAACCACCATCCTGGGCCGAGCAGAGAAGTCTCAACCGGAGTTCACGAATGGCATTTTCGGTCCAGGTCAATGGCGGCACTTACAAGGTGGATGTGGACGGTGACACCCCGCTCCTCTGGGTTCTACGCGATGTGCTCGGTATGACAGGTACGAAGTTCGGGTGTGGACAAGCACTGTGTGGAGCCTGCACCGTCCACGTCGACGGCGTGTCCGTTCGCTCTTGCGCCACTCCCATGGAAAGCGTCGGAGAAAGCCAGATCACGACGATCGAAGCCTTACATACTGTCCCGCACGGGAAGGCTCTGCAGGATGCATGGATCGAGCACGAAGTCCCGCAATGCGGTTACTGTCAATCAGGACAGTTGATGTCCGCCGCAGCGCTGCTGAACGAAACCCCGAAGCCCACCGACAACGACATAAACGATGCAATGTCAGGCAACGTCTGTCGCTGCGGGACGTACCAGCGCATTCGCGCCGCCATCAAGCGTGCAAGCGCTTAACGAGAGATCAGATCATGACCGACAGCACTCTTGGCCCACAGTTAAGCCGCCGCCGTTTTCTCAAGACCAGTGTTGCGATGGGCGGTGGCCTCGTCCTCAATCTCGCCCTCGGCCCAGGTTTTCCCGCGACGGCCGCCACGGACTTCGCCCCCAATGCATTCATTCGCATCGACCGAAAGGGCCTCGTCACGCTCGTGATGCCGCAAGTGGAAATGGGCCAGGGCATCTACACCGCCCAGGCAATGTTGCTCGCCGAAGAGTTGGAAGTTGCACTTGATGATGTGAAGCTCGAACATGCGCCCCTGCACGAGGCGCTATATGCCCATCCGATGCTCAGGCGTCAGGTGACGGGCGGGTCCACATCAATACGCGCGTTCTGGACGCCGTTGCGAACGGCCGGCGCGACAGCGCGCACGCTCCTCATTCAGGCCGCAGCTAAGGAGTGGAACTCAGATCCCAAAACTTGCCGGGCCGAAGATGGCTTCGTTATCGCAGAAAGTGGAAAGCGGCGGGCCTTTGGTGAGTTAGTCGATATCGCCGCAGCACTTCCTCCGCCTTCACCGGAAACTGTAACCTTGAAATCCCCGCGCGATTTCAAGCTGCTGGGAACGTCCACGAGGCGTCTGGACACGCCGGGCAAGGTGAACGGAACCATCAAATATGGCATCGACGCATTTCCTGCCGGCACCAAGATCGCGGCGATTGCTATCTCGCCGGTTCTTGGAGGAAGGCCGAAGTCAGTCAATGAGCAGGCTGCCCTCGCGATCAAGGGCGTGCATCAGGTGGTGCTGACCGACAGCGCGGTGGCCGTCGTGGCGGATCACACCGGAGCGGCCAAAAAGGGCTGGAGGCCGCGGCGATCGAGTGGGACGACGGTCCCAACGCACAGGTCTCCAGCGCTGATATCGTTCGGCGTCTGGATCAGGAATCACGCAAGCCCGGTGCCATCGCGCGTAGCGAAGGCGACGTGACCAAGGCGCTGGCAAACGCAGTGCGGCGGATCGACGCCGTATATCAATTGCCTTTTCTTTCCCACGCGGCGATGGAGCCGATGAATTGCACCGTGCATGTCCGCGAGGACGCGTGCGAGATATGGGTTGGAACTCAGAACCTTTCTGCAGCCAACCAGGCTGCTGTCACGGTCACGGGTCTCGCGCCGGAGAAGATCATTCTCCACAATCACATTGTTGGCGGCGGTTTTGGCCGACGTCTCGAAGTCGATGGCATCGTCCACGCGGTCAAAGTGGCCATGCATGTAAACGGTCCGGTCAAGGTTATCTGGAGCCGCGAGGAAGACATTCAGCACGGCTACTACCGCCCCTACTACTATGACCGGATGTCAGGCGGGATCGACGCCCAAGGGTACCCTGTAGCCTGGATGCACCGCGTCGCGGGATCCTCCATTTATGCGCGGATCGCGCCAGCCGCGATGAGGAAAGGCGTCGATCCCGACGGCGTGGAGGGGCGGTCCATCCGCCGTACAAGCTCCCGGCAATACAAGTAGAGTTCAATCAGGTCGAGCCACAAGGGGTTCTCACGAGTTGGTGGCGCGGCGTCGGGCCCTCCCACAATGTCTTTATGGTCGAAAGTTTCATCGATGAACTCGCCGCGGCAGCGGAAGCCGATCCGGTCGACTACCGCAGACGACTACTGACGGAAAACCCGCGTGCGCTGAAGGTCCTGGAACTGGCTGCGGAGAAGGCGGAATGGGGCAAGCCGCCTTCGGGTAGGCAGGGCCGCGGGGTCGCCGTTCAGTTCGCGTTCGGCACCTACCTGGCCATGATTGCCGAAGCCGCCGTTGGGGAAGACGGTGCTGTCAGGGTTACACGCATCGTGACCGCCGTGGACTGCGGACTGACAGTTAACCCCGATACGATCGCGGCCCAGATGGAAGGCGGCGCCTTATACGGCCTGACGGCCGCTCTTCATGGCGCGATTACCCTGAAGGACGGCCGCGTCGAACAAAGCAATTTCGACAATTACCTGCCGCTTCGCATGGAGGAGGCACCGCACGTCGAAACACATATTGTCCCGAGCGCCGAGCCGCCGGGAGGAATAGGTGAAGCGGCGACATCGGCGGTGTTTCCAGCCGTCACCAATGCGATCTTTTCGGCGACGGGGAAGCGTGTGCGAACGCTCCCAGTCAATACCGAAGACCTGAGGAAAGTATGATGCGGATCCTTCGTACCCTTACCGCGGCGTCGTTCGTTTTGGTCGTATGGCCTGCTTCTGTGTTTGCAGAAGGAGACGCCATTCGCGGTAAGCAGCTCTTCAATCGATGCGCGGCGTGCCACTCGATCGAGGGTCAAAATAAATCCGGACCCGCGTTGAATAGCGTGTTCGGCCGAAAAGCGGGAGCGGTGGAGGGCTATCACTATTCGGCGGCCGTCTCGAATTCGACTACAGTCTGGACCGACGAAACACTCGATGCCTTCTTGTCGGGGCCGTCGAAAATGTTGCCGGGCACACGTATGACGACGAGCGTTGTCAAGCCGACCGACCGTGAGGACATCATCACGTACCTGAAAACGCTTCCCGCCCCTTGATGCCTACATCGCGACTTATGCTGGGCGTGGGCCAGCGACCTTACTCAACAAGACCGGCATAAGTTCCACATCAAGAAAGCCGTCGGTAGGTGATCCTTCACCGTGACGGCGCCGCCTGTGGCGGTCTCGACATATTTGATCCGCGGGCTTTGACACTGTGATGCCAGCCCATGATCCATTCTGGTCTGTTCACGGAGGCACGCAACAATGCTCATGACAACTCCTGCGCGGATGTTCTACCCAGACTGGCCAATGTTCGGCGTTCGCGAAGATGTCACGCAATTTGCGCTGTCACATCTGACTGCCGGTGCCCCCATTGCACCCGCCACACTCATCCATACCGAGGGAGGAGGACCGCGCCCCACAGGAACGCAGATGGCCTTTTCCGATGACAACATGACGGGATTCCTTTCGGGAGGATGCGTAGAAGCCGACGTCGCTCTTCATGCAAGGGCAGCGCTTCTTGACGGAAAACCGCGCCGTTTGATCTACGGCCATGGAAGTTTGATTGGAGATATTCGACTTCAGTGCGGCGCATCGATCTCGATAGCGGTCGGATGGGTGCTGCCTTCGGATCCCATTGTTGACGATCTCGTGAAGATGATGGCAACCCGCCAGGATGTAGTCCTGATATCCGACGGTACCACCCGAACAGCAGGCTAGCAACCTCGCGACTTTGGGGTCGCATGGTCGACGTGGCCGAACAAGCGTTATCCTCCGCTCAGAACGGAGGTCCGATCGGCGCGACCCATTATTGGGTGCGGTACCGACCTCAGACGAGACTTCTCGTTATAGGATCGGATCCCACCGCGCTGGCCATTGCGCAACTCGCAAAAGAGGCGGAATTTGAAGTCATCTTCGTCCGACCGCTTGGACCGACGTTATCGCCACCTACCGCACCCGATGTCTATCGAACCACGAAGCCGGGTCTTCGAAGAATTCCGCCTCGATCGTCGCACGGCCGTCGTGTT
This sequence comes from Neorhizobium sp. EC2-8, assembly GCA_045291535.1. Taxonomy (GTDB): domain Bacteria; phylum Pseudomonadota; class Alphaproteobacteria; order Rhizobiales; family Rhizobiaceae; genus Neorhizobium. The sequence goes on from CP147997.1 coordinate 213,231, forward strand.
CCCAACCACGATTTCGAGGCCAATGGAGAAGACATCGCCCACGCGCTGCGGTCGGGCGCGGGCTATGTAGGGATGGTCGGCGCAGCGCGATCACCGGCCTGTCAAAGACAAATGGTTGAAGCAGCTTGGATTGAGCGAGGCCGACATCGCAAGGTTCAGATCGCCCATCGGTCTGCCGATCGGAAAATCGAGCCCTTTCGCGATTGCCATTTCTGTCATTGCAGAAATTCTGTCCGTCATGAACCAGCATTGAGACGGGTAGATGGGATATCATTCTCGATCGGGGGACGGAGCTGGGAACGCTCGCAATATCTCCACATTGATCGTGTGGCTTTGTGCAGGCAAATCAACACGTGTGCGGGACGACCGGCGGCACAAGCTACTATCGGAATTCGACGGCGTAACGCTCGTTCGCAAGTCTGCTCGCGCTGCATGTTGCAGTGCGGCTTCAAGGGTGTTCGCCGTTACCGGCCACCGCCGCTCAGATATCGCAGCGGCGCTTGGCGGGCTCGACATAGCGTTAGCGTTCAATCCGCATTTTCCATCTGGCATCGCGAGTTCGATTATTGCCGATTGGACCGCCGCGTACGCGGTTGGATTTGATGGATGCCTCATCATGCTCGCGGACATGCCGGGCATATCGACCTTGGATCTCGATCGGTTGATAGCGGTCTTCAAAGACGCGGGAGGGCGTGCAATCGTCCAGGCTGCGGGGCAAGGCCGGCGCGGCAACCCGGTGATCCTTCCGAGATCCCTCCGCTCGGCTATCTTGGCGATGCAGGGAGACATCGGCGCGCGCCATATCATAGAGCGTTCCGGCATTCCTGTGATCGAGGTTGACATCGGCGAAGGCGCGCATGTCGATGTTGACACTTCCGAGGCTATCGTTGCTGCGGGCGGCGTGCTGAAGGGCTGAGTTCCACAAGCTTGACTCCCGAACGGTCCCATTAATACGCTCCTTGAAAAGGTGAGTGGCCAGCTCCTATGTGGTCACCGAGCGCCTCAATTGGGAGCAGATTTCGATAAACGCACGCAGCTTCGGCTGGTTTTGCGCTGTCTTCGTAAAATACAAAAACAGCCCATCGCTGCCCGGCGAATAATCGAGCAGGACTGGTTCAAGTTGGCCGTTTGCAAGCTCTCTCGAAGTGTGAAAGGTCGACGAATAGATCAGACCCAATCCTTGCGAGGCAAATTTTCGCATCAGTTCTCCGTCGTTCACTGTCAGGGGGCCATTCGGCTCCATGCTGACATTTTGCCCTTCCTCCAGGAATTCCCACCGGTAGATGTCGCCTTTCTCAGGTCGGCGAAACCGGATACATTGGTGTCTGGTCAGATCATCCGGCACTAGAGGACGTCCATGTTCCCTGAAGTACTGAGGTGATCCGAAGACCGCCCAATTGAAAGGCCTGGAAAGTCGCACGGCTACCATCTCCTTGGCGATATACGACCCGATCAGGATGCCAGCGTCGTAGCCGGCGGCGATGAAATCATCATGCACATTGCTGACGGTTATATCGACCCTCAGGTTAGGCCAGGCTGCCCGAAAAGCCGGAAGTATCGGCTCGATGACATGGGGCAGCGCAAGGCGCTCGACAATGAGCTTCAAGGTTCCGGAGGGTTCGTGTGAAGACTGGAGCGTCTCTCCCAAGCTCGTCTCGATCAGTTGCGCCGCGGGGGCGATTTTCGCTAGGAGGGTCTCTCCTGCCTCCGTCAAGGATATGCGCCTTGTGGTTCGGTGGAAGAGCGGAGCTCCTAGGCGCCGCTCAAGCTTTTGCAGCGCCTGGCTTATCGCACCTGGCGTCACTTCAAGATCCAGTGCGGCTTTTCTAACGCTTTGCCTCTTCGCAATCGCCAAAAACTCAGACAAACCATCAAACGCGTTTTGGCGCCCCATTTTGTTCCCTTCGACCTGCAATCCCAGTTTGGTGGCTTCTCTCCCGCCTCAAGCCAACGTCCTAATTGATATCGCGAGATGACAACGTAAATTTAAACTGGTCGCCCGGTAGGGCTCTAGCCCCGATAGGCCGTTGAATGCCTTTTCGAAAGCTATTCGGCAACGCTCAGCACGGACCCTTCCATCCAGTAGGTTGATCGACGCGCATTCCATCCGCAAGTCCACTCACCTCGGTCCCTTCCTGTCGCTCGCTGCTATTTGGAGAACCGTAGCATGTTCACAAGCGCAGCCAGCGCCGCCGGCTGATGTTGGCGACTTGGATAATACATGAAGAAGCCGGGAATGGGCGGCGTCCAGTCTTCCAAGACACGTATGAGACGGCCCTCCGCGATATCGTCTGCGACTTGGTCCTCATAGACGAGCCCGACTCCAACTCCAGCGAGAGCCGCCTGGATCACCAGATGGGTCTCATCGATTATAAGCGGACCGTTCGCGCTTATCGTTAAAGACTTTCCTCCCTTCTCGAACTCCCATCGGTATGGCCCGCCGGCAAGCCGTAGAGTGATGCATCGATGCTTACTGAGATCCTTTGGCGTTTGCGGAATTTGTCTCGACGAGAAATAGAGAGGCGACCCGACCGCCGCTAATCGCAGTTCGGATGTCACCCGCACCGCGACCATATCTTTTTGAATATATTCGCCAAGCTGAATGCCCGCGTCGAACTCACCGGCCACAAGGTCAACGGGACCTGTCGCGGTGACGACATCCAGCACGATGTCAGGGTAGGCGTCCGCGAATGCGGCGAGCCGCGGTAACAACACCATCGCAGCCGCCGAGCGGGACATGATAATTCGAAGACGCCCCGCCGGTAGATGGCGATTGCTTCGAGCGCTGTCGAGGGCGCGATTAATCTGCTCGAGCGCCGGCGCCAGGTCTTTCAAAAGCGCAGCGCCGGCGGCCGTTGGCGCCACGCTTTTTGTTGTCCGAGCAAGCAGCTTCAATTCAAGGCGCTGCTCAAGCCTCCGAATCTTATGACTAAGAGCAGATTGCGACACACCCATCTTTGCCGCAGCCCGGGTAAAACTACGTTCGGCGGCAACGATCGCGAGCGTTGCAAGTTCGTTCAGTTCGTTTGTCATCGATCATGAATATTGATCATAAAACTAACTCACGCAAGTGGGCTATTCTCATGATCTATTCCGGATTAGGTTTTGGTCACGAGCTTCGTCCAGCCAGGATCTCCCCGGCAGCAGATAATGCTCGGTGCCGACATCCGTACCGACTGAAGGAACTTCATATGCGACCTTTGCAAGATACCGACACTACAGCTCTGCGCTCACTGGCGCAGACATATCTCGACGCCGCGTATGAAATGGATGCGGAAAAGTTCGCGGCCATTTTCCACCCTTCGAGTTCTGTGACGAAGGTCGCCGAAGGCGGCAACTTGGACGTGACGCCGATTGCGACGTGGATAGCAGCGGTGCGCACCATGAAATCACCGCAGCGACTTGGCTTCGGGCGCGAGGATCAGATCCTTTCAATAGATGTAGAAAGCGATCTTGCCCTTCTCAAATTGAAGCTTCGTATTCCGCCGCGATCCTTCACGGACCTCCTCTCATGCTTAAAAGTGAACGGGGACTGGAAAATCGTCCAGAAAGTTATGACGTCGAAGGGCTGATTGCTTATTGGCAATTCCAACTCAATGCTACCCGCGCGAACCCATGCCCATGAAACACCTGGACGACCGGAGCAAAGAGCGCCGCGTCGTCAAAATCATCGTCGCTCCACTGGGCACGGAATAGTGTCGCCCATCCTTTTATCCGGTGCCTCATGATCGTGACCTCCCGAAGTAACAGTGTCCTCAGATGTAAATCAGGACAGTCCCACGTCTGGTCGCTTTCAGACGGCTATCTCGACATGTCGGCGGAGCTTCTGCGGGGCGTAAGAAACGACACGGTTCCGAAAGCTGTTGAGGCGGGAGGGTTTCGCCTCTCCGTCAATTGCTTCGCACTTGCCGGTCCCGGCGTCGACGGCATTCTGATCGATTGCGGAGGAGGATGCTGGGCACCAACGGTGGGTCGTCTTGAGCGATCCATGACGGAAGCGGGGATCAGCCCGGCGTCGATTACGATCCTGGCTCTGACCCATACCCACCAGGATCACGTTCGCGGACTACTGGCTTGCGATGGCCGAGTGCTCCTACCAAACTTGGACGTGATCATCATTGCCGAAGCAGCTGTCGAAAACTTCGTGTCAGAGCCGGAGCTCGCACAGTTTCGACGGCTCTTGAAGCCCCTAAGAGATGGGGACCAGCTGGCCGAACAGTTGAGAATAGTCGCACTGCCGGGTCATGCGGCAGGTCACAGTGGGTACGCGTTCGACACGTACGAGGATGGCTTCCTATTCGTTGGGGATATCGTTCATGTGCCGGCCCTGCAGTTCGACAACCCGACGCTGAGTTGGCGGTATGATGACGACCAGTCAATCGCACGTACTGCCCGCCTCAAAGTTCTCAATGAAGCAGCCGAGTCGGGTATATGGATCGCTGGCGCGCATCTGGACCGGCCAGGAATCGGTCGTGTGACACGCAATAACGAGGCGTTCCGCTTTGAGCCAGCAGGCGGGTAAGCGATCTGAATACGGCTCGTACGCCAGCGATGGAGCCTAGATTCAGCGGTGTGATGAAAGCGGAACCGCGGACCTAGAAAATGGCTGCAGTTGAATGGACTCGAACCGGCGGCACCCCACAGATGGCTCAACCGTTGAAAGGACTCGATTTGAGGCGTAACGTATTAATTATGAAACCTTGCGCCGTCGCCTAGCGGAAGCCAGAGGTCAGATCGTGCAGGTGGTGCCGCCATCATGCCGCGAGGCGGTGAACCTGGATGCAGTACTCTCAATGATCGCGCATGTCGCGGTAGCTTTCCTGTAAGGCGAGGAACGTTCTGTAGCGCTGCGCATGAATGTCCTGAGCTGACAGATTAGGTCGAATACTCTCACCCATATTGGACATTCTGAACATCGCGGACTCGAGACTTAACGCTTGTTTGGCCGCAACCGCGCCCAGGATGGCTGCGCCAAGCAGAACCGGCTCTTCCGTATCGACGGTGGCGACGACGATGCCGGCAGCATCGGCGAGCATTTGCCGTACCAATCGACTTCGTGCCGCCCCTCCACTGACCACGACCGTGTTGATGGCGATGCCCTTGGCACGGAGCGCATCGAGGATCTGCCTGAGGCCGTAACCAATGGACGCGAGACCACCAAGATAGATGCGCACGAGGCTGAGCTCGTCCGCATCTAGGCCGAGGCCTGCGATGACGGCCCGGGCCTGCGGGTCAGCAAGGGGTGCACGATTGCCCAGGAATTCGGGCACGATATGCAGCCCTTTTACGATGTCGGTGATCGAAAGGTCGAATATGAGCTCCTGCGCTCGACGGTCCAACCATTGCACGAGCCCCATTCCCTCGTGTTGCGCGAGGCGAGCCGCCTCCGATGCGTAGGGGTGAAGCTGTACCAGATGGTCAATAGCTGCCCCGGCTGCCGACTGGCCACCCTCGTTGAGCCACATGCCAGGCAGAAGCGCCGAGAAATACGGCCCCCATATGCCTGGGACGAAGACTGGGGCGGGCGTGACGTTCAACGTGCAGGCCGATGTGCCGAAGACATAGGCCAGCCGCTGCTCCAGCTCTCCGGGTAGACCCGCGGCGCCAAGGGTGCCGATGGCGCCGGCATGCGCATCGATCATGCCGGCGGCAACCGGTGTTCCGGACACCAGCCCCATCTGTGCCGCCGCATCGACGGTCAACCCGTGCGCAAGACACGTGCCGGGCTCGACGACATCAACCCCGACCCGCACAAAGCCGTCGTCCATCAGCGCGCCTAGCCCGATCTGCTCGAAATAGTCAGGGTCCCAGGACGCTTCGTGGGCCAGATAGGTCCATTTGCAGGTCAGGGTGCAGGTCGAGCGTTCTAGACTGCCGCTTGCCTTCCAAGTGAGGAAGTCCGCCAAATCGAAGAGATGGCGGGCGCGGTGTAGACTGTCTGGCAGATTGCGCGCGAGCCACAAGATCTTAGGCGTTTCCATCTCCGGAGAAATGCGGCCACCAACATAGTCGAGGACGCTGGCACCCTTGTCGTTGATGTCGGCAGCCTCGGTCGTCGCCCGCTGGTCCATCCAGACGATAATGTTGCGCTCGTCGATGCCGTCGGCATTGGCAGCGACCGGCTTGTACGCCTCATCGATGAGAACCAGAGAGCATGTCGCATCAAACCCGATTCCTGCAACGGCGGCGGGTGGGATGGCAGATTGCCGCATGACATCCCTAACCGCGGCGCATACCGCCTCCCATATATCCTCGCTCGATTGTTCGGCATGACTGGGGCGGGGGCGCCAAATCTCTATCGGCTTGCTAGCGGTGGCGACGAGGCGGCCGGAGCCCTCGAAGAGGCCGGCGCGGGCCGATCCTGTTCCCACGTCGATCCCTACGAAATATGTGGTCATGGGCGTCGCTCTAAAGGTCGAGGGCAGCTGGGAGGATGACGAGATCGCGAACGGTCACCTTAGGATTGCGGGTCAGCATGAAGATGACTGCCTCCGCCACTTCGCTCGCCTCCATCAGGCTGCCATTGGCAAGCGCATCCTCGAGTTTGGCCTTCGGCCAGTCATCGATCAGGGGCGTCACCACAGGACCTGGCAAGACGGCCCCTACCCGCACCCCGTGGGGAGCAACCTGCCGCCGGACGCTGTGCACGAATGCCTGAACCGCATGTTTAGAGGCCGTATAGATTGGTTCCCAGACGACGGGTACGACGCCGGCAACTGAGGACGTGACGATGATATCGCCGGAGGTATTGGCGATCATGTGGCCGATCACCGCATGGATGGAGCGGAAGGCCGCATTGATGTTTAAGTTCAGCACCCGGTCCCAGACATCCGGATCGCCATCGGCGATAGGCCCGCCGACATAGGCGCCCGCATTAGCGTGGAAAATGTCCAGCCGGTCGGTGTGCTGCAGGATGCGCGGCAACATCTGCGACTGACTTTCGCCGAGCAGAAGGTCGATCTCGATCGGGACTGCCAACTCGCCAAGTTCCTCGGCCCGCTCGCGCAGGGCCGCAACGTTGCGGTCAATCAGAAAGGTTTTGACTCCATGGGCTACGAGATGCCTAGCGCATTCGAAGCCGATACCAGAGCCCGCGCCCGTGATTGCGGCAGTTTTGCCGGCAAGGTTCTGAACCATTTTCTGTCCTGTTCCTGTTTTTCAGTGCAGATCACTTACGGGGAAAAGCTTTGCGTCGGTCTCCGAGAAGGAGATGCTGACGTGCGAGTCCAGTGGTAATTCGACATCTCCTGACAGGACGGCCAGCACCGGCGTGTCGTTGGCAAGACGTAAATTGACGACCGTTTCAGACCCCATGCGCTCGACTAAAGTGACCGAGCCGCTCAGCGTCCTTGAGCCGGCCGTCAGCGAAAAAGCCTGCGGCCGGATACCAAGCAGCGCTTTGCCGGGGTTCTGAACGCGACCGGCCGCAACCGGAAACGGCTCAAGGCCGGGAAACTCGATCCGTGCCCCATCCCGTTCGATGGACGTCACATCGACTGTCAGAAGGTTCATCTTCGGCGAGCCGATGAAGCCCGCAACAATAGCGTTGCAGGGATTCTGATAAAGGTCCATCGGGGCGCCGACCTGCTGCACGACGCCGCCATTCAGCACCACGATCTTGTCCGCAAGCGTCATCGCCTCCACCTGATCATGCGTCACATAGATCATGGTCGCCGCGAGTTGGCGGTGCAGTTTAGCGATTTCCGTGCGGGTCTCCATTCGCAAGGCCGCGTCTAGGTTGGACAGTGGCTCGTCGAAGAGAAAGATTGAGGGTTCACGTACAATGGCGCGGCCGATGGCAACGCGCTGGCGCTGCCCACCCGAAAGCTGGCTGGGTTTCCGATCCAGCAAATGATCCAGCTTTAGGATCTGGGCGGCTTTTAGAACGCGTTGGGTCGTCTCCGCCTTAGGTGTCTTCCGCAGAGAAAGGCTGAACGCCATGTTTTCGGCCACCGTCAGATGCGGATAGAGCGCATAGGATTGGAAGACCATTGCAACGCCGCGGTCGCGCGCCTCCACCTTGTTGCTGACGGCTCCGTCGATCTCGAGCGTTCCGCCGGAAATATCCTCGAGTCCGGCGATCATTCGCAGAAGCGTGGACTTTCCGCAGCCCGAGGGGCCGACGAAGACAACAAACTCGCCATCCTCGATATCGAGATCGACACCCTTGATGACTTCCAGGCCACCAAAGCTCTTCTTCACCCCGCTCAATTTCAAGCGAGCCATGGCTTGTCTCCCTGTCGCATGCTGCGCTCCGAAGGTTGTGATCCCCTCCTTGCCGGTGGGGGTGTGTGGGATTGGGTTGTCAGGCGGCGGGAATAAGCACCGTTTCATTTTCCGGGGTCAGCCGCTCGCCTTCGAGGCCACGCAGATACGCCCCTTTTCAAGCAGCTTGCGACGTAACTCATGGATATCGACGTCCGACGGCCGAAGGCCCTTGGAGATCGCGATTCCCGCAGCACGGCCGGCAGCCTCACCCATCGCCATGCATGTCGCCATCACGCGGATTGCGCCCATCGCTTCATGGGTCGCCGAGATGGAACGCCCGGCGACGATCAGGTTCTCGATGCTCTTCGGTAAGAGGGAACGATAGGGGATATCATAGCAATCACCGCACCAGATCAGCGTGCAGCCCTCGTCGCCGGGGCGATGAATGTCAATGGGGTAGGATGCCACGGCGATGGCGTCCTCGAAGTGCCGGCAGCCGAGCACATCCTGTTCGTTCATCGTGTAACGCCCCACGATGCGGCGTGTCTCGCGGATGCCGAGGAATGGCGCGGTCTTGGTGAAATAGGCCTCTTCGAAGCCCGGGACATAGTTGATGAGATATTCGACGATGTCGTCAATCTGATGCCGGGCGACGATCTCTCCATGTGTCAACGAACGCGCGTCGGTTCCGTCGGTCCCTGTCACGCGGGTCATGTTGATCCACACCTCTCCCTTCTTAAGTCCCGTGATGATGATGGTGCGCTCGTTAGGGATGTCGAGATTGCGCTCGGTGCGGGCCTTGGCAATCAGTTCCCGCAGGCCGACGACGATGAACTGCTGATTCTGCCCGAAATAGTCCGCCGGAATGAAGTCGGTAAGATAGGTGCGTTTTTCGACGGCGATCGACATCCTCAGTTTCTCTGTGTCGGCGTTCGACAGGCAGAACATCAATGTCGGCGGCTGCATCCCCCGTGTTCGTTGCCCTTCTCGGTCGCGACGCCCGCCCGGTAGGCGACATCGGCATCGCCGGTGCAGTCGATCACGATCTTACCGACGACGACACTTCGACCGCTCTTGCTTTCTGTGACGACGCCGCGGATGGCCGACCCGTCGTCGCTCATGATCACGCCCGCGACGAACGTGTAGAAAACGACATCGACGCCAGCCTCCGTTAGCATTTCCAGCCCGACCGTCTTGACAGCTTCCGGCTCGACGAGGGTGATGCCCATGTGCAGCGGGCACGGGCGGTGCTCGGAAGCAGCATTGCGCTCCTTGAGACGGTCGATGAATTTCTGAGGCAAGCCATAGATGACCTGATTGCCTTTCTGACCGAGGAAACCAAGCACCGGCAGGCCGATCGTCATGTTGCCGCCAACAAAGCTGCGGCTTTCGAGAAGTCCGACCCGCATGCCATCTTCCGCCGCAGCAAGGGCGGCGGTGAGACCGGCGGGACCGCCGCCAACGACAAGGACGTCGTAATCGGCGCTCACCGGTATCTCTCGGGCGGGTTCGGTGAAGCTCAGCGGAATATTCATGGTCGTGGTCCTGAATGGTAAAGGGAAATGGCGGTGATCGATGGGACGGCTATTAAACTAACCGCCGCCCCACGATATTGATCAGGCGGGCAGCAAGGGCTGGACGCGGGCGAGGATAGCAGCGACGGCATCCTTCGGGGTCTTGCGCCCGAGCACCGCAAGCTGCACTTCCTCGACGAAAAGCTGCTGTGCACGGGCGGCCTCGGCAAAGGGTGGGAAGGCGCCACGCGCATTCGCCAGAACCTTGGCCTCGACAGAGGCGACCGCACTCTTGGCAATAAGTTCCGGCTCAAGGAAGGTCGAAACACGCGCCGGGCCGTTGCCATTCACGGCCATGCCAAGCGTATTCTTTTTGGAGGAAACCTCCTTGATGAACTTCCAGGCAGCCGCCTTGTCCCTGGCATTGGCCGGGATCGTCATGGCCCATGCCTCGACGACGCTTGCCATTTCCTGTTTACCCTTGAGTGCCTGTGAGATGGGAAACGCAATCGCCTTGATCTTGCCGGGGTATTTCGAGGTTTCGACGCTGTTGAGCTGCGCAGATCGTGCGAACGGCAGCACGCTGAACGCCGCACGTCCCTGCTGCATCCAGGTCAGCAATTCCTCGTTCTTATTGGTCGCATAACTACGCGGCAGTGCTCCTTTTCGAACATACCCGCCAGAACCGTCAGTGCCTGCTCCATCGCGGTTGGATTGGGCAATAGTTTGAGGTCCTGACTGATGAAGTCACCGCCGAAGGCACGCGCGAACATGACGGGGAAGACCGCCAGGTCGGACGCAAGGATCATACCGGTCGCCTTGCCGGCCTTGGAGATGGTGAGGCTCTGCTCCACGAGTTCTTCCAGCGTGGTCGGAGGTGACTTGATCCCGGCATCCGCCAGCAGTTCCTCATTGTAGAACAGACCTTGGGTCGCGGTACGAACCGGAATGCCGATGAGCTTGCCATCAATCGTCATGCCCTTCACCAACCCCGGCGCGATGTCCTCGAAGGCCTCGATCGGATCCTTCGCCTGCCATTCACGCAGGGGTTCGAAAAGCGTTGCATTCTGCTTCGTCGGGCGGTTATCGACCATGAACCCGACGGAAAAATCGGACTGCGCGAGGCTTGCTTCACGAAATAGCCGGTCCATGAGCGGATTGGAATCAAGTGTCGTGAATACGACGTCGATGTTGTTTTCCTTCTTCCAGGCCGCCAGCAGATCCTTCTCGCCTTCGCCGAGCGAGGTCTGGTGGACCTTGTGGCTCAAGACCTGCAGGGTCGTCTTGGATTGCGCGAGAAGTGGTCCCGCCGCCGCAAGCGCCATGCCGCCGGCTGCAGTTCCAAGAAATTGACGGCGGCTCAGCCGCGATGCGTTGACTTTAGACATGTATTCCTCCCTTGAGATTGCGGTTTCATCTCCTTCGGCTCCCGTCCGAAGGGTTTCAGTTCAGCCCTTGGTCGCCCCCGCCGTAAGTCCCGCTACGAGGTAGCGGTTCATGACCATGACGAAGAGCAGGACCGGCAGGAGCTGTATGGTGGATGCGGCAAACAGTACGCCCCAGCCGACGCCTTCGATGGAGCCGATCATCTCCGAGATCACCAGCGGCGCGGTCTTGGCTTTGGTGCTGGTGAAGATGAAGGCGAAGAGGAATTCGTTCCAGGCAAACACGACGACGAACACGGCCACCGCGATGATACCGGGAGCGGCCAGCGGCACGATGACACGCTTGAGAATGATCAGCGTCGTGCCGCCATCTATGGCCGCGGCCTCGTCCAGTTCGCGCGGAATCTGGTCGATGAAGGTGCGCATCAACACGGTTCCGAGCGACACGAAGAACGTCGCATAGAGGACGGACAGGACGAAATGCGTGTCGGCCAGCCCGAGATTGTTGATGATCGGGAAGAGCGGCAGGGTCACGACGATCGGCGGAATGAGGCGCACGGCAATGAGGCCGGCGAGTGACGCATCAAGAAACCGGTTGGAGTAGCGCGAATAGATATAACCTGCGCAGGTCGAGGCGATGACGGCCAGCGCCGCTGCGCCGATGGTGATGATCGTCGAGTTCAGGAGCCCGACGAAGAACGCGCCCCATCGATCCCAAAGCTTCGCATAATGCTCGAACGTCGGCTGAAAGAGCCATTGCGGAGGAGCGGCGAAGATTTCCCGGCCGGGCTTGAACGACGACGTCATGATGAAAACGATCGGGAACAGCGACCAGACGAGCATAAGAATGACCGCCAGCGTCTTGCACGATCTAAGGAGAATTCGCTCAAGCATGACGCACCTGCCGACGAAGAAGGAAGATGTACCCTGAGGCCAACAGAAGCGAGACGATCACCATGATCCAAGCCGTCGCTGATGCCGGCCCGAAAGCATTGAAGCTGAAGGCTTCCTGATAGAGGTAGACCGCAACCACCTCGGTCGTTCGCGCAGGTCCGCCGCCGGTCAGCAGCCAGACTTCCGAAAACAGGCGGAACGCGAATATGTAGCGGAAGAGCAGCGCCACCAGGATGGCCGGAGCCATCAGCGGAACTGTCACTCGCCAAAAGCACTGAAGACGGGTCGCTCCATCAATGCGAGCCGCCTCGTAAAGATCGGACGGTAGGGCCAATCGGGCCGCATAGAGAATGATGAACGTGAAAGGCAGATGCATCCAGATGGTCAGTATGGCAATCATGATCATGGCATGTGACGGTTCGTAGGACCATTCCAGCGGCGGTATGCCAACCGCATGGAGAAAGGTGGTCAACGGTCCGACATCGGGGTCGAACAGAAAGCGCCACATGGCAACGCCCACCACTTCGGAGACCGCGTAGGGCGCTAGCACAGCCACCAGCAGCAGGCGGCGAAACCAGAGCCCGGAATTGAACAGCAAGGCCATACCAAGTGCGGCGACCAGTTCGAGATGGACAGCTACGACGACAATGATCACCGTGTTCCAGAGAGCGCTGTGGAAGCCAGGATCGGTCAAGACACGGACGTAGTTGTCCCAGCCGACGAAGGTGGCGCTCTGCCCGAAGGTCGACGACTGAAAACTCAGCCAGATCACGTAGATCGACGGGATAACGATCACGCCGAGCAACAGCAATTGGACCGGAGCCAGCAAGGGCATGGCGCGCCACAGCGTAGAACTTCTCATCATTCCTCCCGCCGCTCGCTCCCGACGCGCGGCTCTGATCTTGGCGGTCAGCCCAATCGGGCGACCGAATCCCGCAATTGCAGTGTAGCTGCCAAGACGACGTTCTCCGGCTCCACCACTGCTCCCTGAATTCTGCTTATCAGGCGTTCCCACGACCGGTCGGCGATCGCCTCGAGCGGCTGACGCACCGCGGTGAGTGGCACCTTGCGGGCGGTCATCCAGGTGTAATCGTCGAATCCGATGAGCGAGATCGCATCGGGTATTTCCAATCGCCGCTTCGCCAGCGCCGACAAGGCGGCCAACGTCGTCACGTTCGTCGTCGCGATGATTGCGGTTGGGTGGGGATTGGTATCGAGCCACCGGCACAGGACCTCGGCACCCGATTCATGATTGATGCCGACCTCAACCACCCGAGGCTCGTCCAGGCCATGCGCTGCGCAACTGTTGGCCACTCCGCGGATACGATCGCGGATGGGGCGAAACTCGGTGATTGACGCGGCAATCGCAATCGAGCGATGGCCGCAGTTGGCCAGATGTTCGGCAGCGGCCCATCCGGCGGCATGATTGTCGACGGTAACGGTGTCAATTGTCAGATCATCCTGCCCCACGCGGTCGACGAGGATGATCGGCATGCTGTCGGCCTCGCGGCGAAGAAGGTCAGGCACCGCATTGGTCGCAGGAACCGCAATGATCCCTGAAGGCCTCCATCCCATCAGCGCATCAAGCCGCGCTGCTTCAATGCCCGGATCATCCTGGGATGAAACCACAATCACCTGATAGGCCGCCAGGGCGGCAAGCTGTTCAATGCGCGAGACGAGGGACGTAAAGAACGTATCGTTGAAGTTTGGAATGAGCATTCCGATGACTTGCGTCCTGCCCGACTTCAGCTGGGATGCCGCACGATCCACCTGATAGGACAGGGCTTTCGCCGCCTCGGTGACCTTCAGGGTGAGTTCCGGCGTGACCAGCTTGCGGCCCGTAAACACGTTGGAGACTGTCGCAATTGACACTCCCGCGCGCTCGGCAACATTTTTGATCGTAGCCTTCCGCATCAAGATGTTATTCCAAGTTAAACGTTTTTCATCTACGTTTAAACGTTTATCCGTGATGTTTCTCCCTGTCAACACAGGCGGCCGGCTTGACAGGAGATTGGCGGTTCGCACATACCTGCTGGGCCTGGATATTGACGGACCCGCCATGAAATTGGCGTTGCTACAAGTTTTGAGGACAGTGTGGCGCGGAGAGCAAGTGCCGAACACTGTCGTCGTCCTCAAGGGACATAGGGAAGCAAGACTGTGATCTACGAGCTCAGAATTTACGACTGCCTGCCCGGCCGCTTGCCCGCGCTGCTAAACCGCTTTGCGGAACACACTCTGGCCCTATGGGACAAGCACGGCATCAAGCAGGCGGGTTTCTTCACCACAATCGTGGGCGAAAGCAGCCATCGTCTCACCTATCTCATCGCCTGGGAAACGCTAGCCGATCGCGAGGTGAAATGGAGAGCTTTCACCACGGATCCTGCATGGCTTAAGGTCCGAGACGATTCAGAGCGTGACGGGCAAATCCTCTCCAATATCGCCAATCAGCTGTTGTCACCGACCGCCTTTTCGGCAGTAAAGTAAGACACCACTGGTCCCGCTTGCCGCCAGTCGGAAATTCCGTCGGATCTGGTCATCCGCGGAAGCGATGAAGAATGGCACCCCTTAAGCTATATGCCGGTGGGGCATCAACCTGCGAACCGCCGCTAGCATCCAAAGGGGCGCCTTACCAGCCTTGGTAACCTCGCCCCTATCGCATTCGAGTGTCGATCGGGGCTCCAAACTCGATAGACCATGGCGGTAGGCAAGATGGATTGGAAGCCTTTCACACGCCTAGTAGTCTGTCAGCGAGCGTTCGCACCCACGGCCTTTACCAGCGTCTGATGCAGCCCACGCGCTGGCGAAGCCGAGGGCGCATGATGCGTGGCCGCTCTGGTAAGAGTGTTCGCACTACCCGCTTCTGGTCTAACCTTGAAGCGGGAAATTAGCCGGGAAAGCGTAACGACTTCTTCTGCCAGTCGGCGGGTATTTGCGGTCGCCTGCTCGACCATGGCCGCATTCTGCTGCGTGACCTGATCCATCTGATTGACAGCGGTATTGACTTCGGAAAGTCCGATTGTCTGCTCCTTCGCAGCGGTTGCGATGGAATGGACGTGGTCGTTGATCTTTGTCACCTGCGTTTGAATGACGCTCAATGCGTCACCCGTCGCGGTTACCAATCTTACGCCCGTCTGGACCTCGGTGCTTGAGCGGGTAATCAAACCTTTGATATCCTTTGCAGCCTGAGCGGAACGCTGCGCAAGCTCGCGAACCTCCTGCGCGACAACTGCGAAGCCCTTTCCGGCCTCACCGGCTCGCGCAGCCTCGACGCCGGCGTTGAGCGCCAGCAAGTTTGTCTGAAACGCAATCTCGTCGATGACGCTGATGATCTGGCCGATTTCGTTCGATGCCTGTTCGATACGACCCATGGCAGATACGGCATCGGTGACCACTGCGCTCGATTCGTTCGTGCTCTTGCGGGCCTCGCCCACCATCTGACTGGCTTCCGCCGCTCGACCTGTCGAATTCTTCACAGCGGATGTGATTTCCTCAAGGCTCGCTGCAGTTTCCTCCAAGGAAGCAGCCTGCTGTTCCGTGCGTCTGGCCAGGTCGCCAGCGGCATTGCTCAATTCGTCAGTGCCGGAACCGATCGTGTCAATCGCCGCCCTCACCTCGGCCATCACAGTTCGCAGGCCGCCCATCGTCGAATTCACATCGCGCCTGAGCTCTCCGAATGAGCCTTGGAATTCACCATGCATTTCATCGGTGAGATCACCCTGGGCTAATGCCGCAACAACGCGTTGAGTTTCACTAACGCCTTGGTGCACGGAGGTTACAAGCTGGTTGACGCTTTCCGCGAAACGATCAAGATCTGGATTGTCATAGGCCTTCTCGACTCGTTTCGTGAAGTCGCCAGCCACCGCCGCCGCGACAACAATGGAAATGTTCGAGGAGAGATCGGCGCTTTTGGCTTGCAAGGCACTTTCCTGGGCATTCAGTTGACGCATCTTGATGGCGTTTTGCTTGAACACTTCGACTGCCGTTGCCATATCGCCGATCTCGTCAGCCCTGTTCGCGAATGGTATTCCTGTATCGAGGTCGCCGTGAGCAAGCTGCGTCATAGTTGCTGTCAACCGATTGATTGGACGGGCGATCGCCCTCGACCCAAAGATTGCCGATCCTAAAAGCGCGGCGACGACAAGAAAACCCATTCCAAGGCTGATTTGGAGCGCCAACCGCGACGCGGCCCGCATTTGAACTCCCGCTTCGTCCGCTTTGCTTTTGGCCGCATTCACACATTCGTCGAGCAACGATCCGATCTGATCGGCAATGCCCAAGAGCTTGCCTTGAGCAGACTTTCCCTCTCCGGAGGCCTCGACAGCCTTGGCTTGGCTGTCAAATCTTGCGCCGACGGCTTTCGAAAGACCTTCATATTCCGTCATCCACTGACGGGTCAGCGCGGTGACCGCAGCTATCCGGTCTTTGTTCGCCTGCAGCGTCACATGCGCGCTCGCGCTCGCCAAATAATTTGTGACCGACTCATGTCGTTTGGCAACATATTCGCGCGCTTTTATCGCCTCTGCCGATGTCTCCGCGAGCCGCAGGTCCAGCATTCCCATCATCATGCCACGTAACGACGCTTTCGCATCGACCAGGTCACGGGAAATAACCAGTTGCAAGCGACCGAAATCGGAACTTCTATCGACCGAAGCTCCGCCAACCAAGACCGACACCAACAGGGCCAAAACCATGAGAATTCCAGCAGCTGACATGACGCTCAGCTTGGCACTAATGCGGGCGAAAAGCTTAGACGGCATCATGACACTCCTATCGTGCCGAGCGCCCTGGCCCCGGCCGAAGCAATTGATCAACGAGCTGGGCAATGGTATCCCAGCGGCACATTCATGTGGAACTCAGATGCGACTTCACACGCTCTGCAAGGAGGTGATCAATTAGAATTATGACAGATTGCTTAAGTTTCCGTTGAGGTTAAAAATGCACGAACAGCTGCCATTTAATCGGCGCCGGCGACTAGTCAGCAACCCGGCTGAGGCTTGCTTTCGTACCTCGGAGATGGGCTGACCGGATCCAGACCTACCCGTGGGTAACCATAACCAGCTCTGCACTCAGTATACACACGAAGGATCCGCCGCCGGCGCAAGAAGTTGTAGTGCCCAGCGATCACGTTCTGTGTCAGCACGTGGCTCGGCATCGACGGTACGTCTCCGCCGTCTCAATTGCCTCCAAGATCTCACGACACCCCTTTAGGATGCGTCTCGGCTGCGCCAGACCTTGAAAAGACCGATGGCGCAGATTGCGATGATTACTGGGTCCGCTAAAACGCCGGGGAAGCTCGGATGCCAGCCAGGACGAACGATGGTCTGAATGATCAGCAGGTAAGCGATGCAGCTTGCCAGGGTTATTGAGAGGATCGTCAATTGGCGGTTGGTCATGGTTTCCCCGTTATCAAATGCCCGTAGCCTTCTCTACCATAGCCCTGCAAACAGTGCCTACCCGCGCCAGCCTGTGTTACCGCTACAGGAACCCCTCGAAAGAGGAGAAAACAACTATCCTATGAAGACTGTAACGGGTGCGCAGCGCTGTGCAAAGCCATTCCCTCTCTACTGGGCAACCAGAGCCATGTCCGGTCGACGAGCTGCGGCCACCGCGACGGAAGGCAGCTCGCTACTTGTAAAGCTTGCGTCAAAGCTTCACGGCGCCCGTTGGAGATCGCATAATCGGGCAATGGGCACCGAGGTGGGTATCAACCGTCCTTAGTTTCCAAAGTCCGGTGGTCGATTTCGAATGAAAGCCACGCGTGACGTTGATCATTGTAAACCGACTGAGACGGCTCTAGGCCTTGCCTGTCCTCGAAACAGCCGAAAGCGACGGCGGTCAAGCCGGGCCGAAACTCAGGCTTCCAGAAGACAGTTGATCCACAAGCGGGGCAGAAATGGAAATCGAGAGATTTTCCACTATCGCCGATCCGTCTGAAGACAGATGCGTGGCCTTGCTCTTCCGTCGCGTCAGACGCAAAGAACACCGCTATCCCGAAACCTGACCCCGTACGACGTTGACAGGCATCGCAATGGCATATGGAGACCTTCTTCGGCGCGCCGGAGGTAACGATAGAAAGTTTGCCGCACGAGCACATCGCTGTTCTCTTCACTGGAACTCCTCCATCATCATCGGGAAGTGGCGGCGACAACCTTTCCTTCAGCAGGCGCCATCATACTGGTTCCGATAGATTCTGATAGCAAGGACATGCAGGCGCTCAACTAGCCAGCGACGATCAAATTGCCAGCTTGATCCTTATGAGATTACCGGATGTAATGCGCATCTGAGAAGTGTTTACCCCCAACCAGCAATATGCATTCAATGGCGTCGGGTCGCCGCTCGGGGATCGTGGACAAGAACAACACCGGTTGCCGAAAGTTTAAGCGCCCGCCGCATCACTCCGCGCAGATAAGCGGTGCTTGATCAACGGTGCCACGTCCCCGTACTTCGTGCGCGATCAGCATGTTGTTTGTTAAGGAAAAGGACACGTAACTGCTCACGGATTCGTGAACAATCGCTGCGCGACAACAAGCGATGGCGGTCGATGACGAGCTAGAATCTGGATCTGGATCTTTCTATGGGTGCGCCGGAGAAGGGGAAGGCGGCCACGTCCGACACCGCCCGCCTGGTTGCTGGTTAGATACCCAATTCTCGACCTGCGCCATAATGTTCCTGCCTGAAAGTTCGCGTCCAAGGATGAAACTAAATACCGGTTCAGGCTGCCCTTCGTCCGCCCGCTGCATTATCGGCGGAGTGATTGCGATTGCCTCTGCATAACCCGTAAGCACTTCCGACCGCATGCCGAGCGCCTGTTCAAAGGCATCGTGCGGCCGATGTATCAGTTCTCGGAACAACGCCGCGGCGCGTCCGGCGCAGCGCTTAGCCGCAAAGAAAGGATCGTTCTCGTTTTGAGAAGTGAATCGTGCGAGCGGCCAAATGCCTTGCCGCGTGGCTGTCCGTCCCGACCCCGCGACGGTTGTCGCGACGCAGACGCCTTCGCGCCGCCCGCATCTTACCGGGAGAGCCGTCGGTGCATACAGTAGTTTTCGGCCGGTGATTGCAGGAAAAGGTCTCTATTCTCAGAATCAGCCATGATCACTGTCCGCTCCTAGGGCGCTCTGCACGAATGCGGGATATCGAAGTATCTGAGAAAGAGGTCCCGATTGGCTCGTTGCGGGCAGTACGTGCCCGAGCGGGTGAGCCAATCTTCTCCCGTGGTGGTCCCATCTTGTCGCTAGAGGGGTTGTCGCAGCGGCGCCGCCAATCGGCCAAGAATTTCTAATGCCTCGACAGAGAAGACTTCATTTGTCTCGGTGCGGGAGTGGCCGGTAAGTTGATTCCGAGGTCTTGTATCGGCCGATGCCACTTGTAGGGAGAATCGAATAACTATGAGAAAATTTGAGCTCGCGAAACACACCATCGGGTGCCGTCATACCCTAGTGTTGGCAATGATCGCCGCTTCGCTCCCCGTCAGTGCGACAGCGGATGAACTGGGGCGGCGGATTGCCATCGTCGTTGATAATACCATCAAGGCAGTGATGGCTGAGACCGCTATCCCGGGGATGGCCGTCGGCGTCACTATCGACGGTCGCAGCTTTGTCTGGAACTATGGGCTTGCCGACCAGGAGAATGCAGTTCCCGTCGGCGACGACACGCTGTTCGAGATCGGGTCTGTCAGCAAGACCTTCACCGCCACTCTTGGTGCATATGCAGAGGCGGAGGGCAAACTTTCGTTTTCAGACAAGGGCAGTGACCATTTGTCCATATTGCGTGGCAGTGCCTTCGATGGAGTCGACCTGCTCGACCTTGGCACCTATACTGCGGGCGGGCTGCCGTTGCAGTTTCCGGACGACGTGGCGGGCGATAGCGAGATCAAGCGCTTTTATCGTGAGTGGCGCCCTAGCTACGGCCCGGGTACCCACCGCGTCTATTCCAATCCCAGTATTGGGCTGTTCGGGTATCTCGCAGCAGAAAGCCTTGGAGAGCCATTTCCGTCGTTGATGGAGAAAAAACTTCTGCCGGCACTCGGGCTGAAGAGGACTTACATCAACGTACCCGCGCCGGAAATTCAGACCTACGCCTTTGGCTACAACAAGGCTGGCAAGCCAATGCGGGTAACGGCCGGTGCGCTCGACGCACAGGCTTACGGCATAAAGACCACGGCCTCGGATCTACTCCGCTTCGTTGAGCTGAATATTGATCCGTCACGGCTAGAGCCATCGCTACGGAAGGCGATCGCATCCACGCAGACCGGATATTATCGCGTGAGCGGCATGTACCAGTCACTCGGATGGGAGCTTTACGCCTGGCCCACGACGCTTGACACCCTGCTTGCGGGCAACTCATCCGATATGGCGCTGAAACCTCAATCCGCTGTCAGGCTGAAACCACCGCAGAAGCCTGGGGATGAGGTTCTTGTCAACAAGACGGGCTCTACCGGCGGCTTCGGGGCATACGTCGCTTTTGTGCCGGAGCGGCGGATCGGAGTCGTCCTCATGGCAAACCGCAATTTTCCGATCGCGGCCCGTATCAAGTCGGCTTTTACGATCTTGAAGTCCGCCGAAGCCGTACATGGGCATCCGTAGGCTGAGGCTATGGTTTGGGTTTGGGTTTGACGCGGTCCACACAGCCCCGGCACTGAGGAAGCAATAGAGGGCGGCGACTGAGGCCACCGGCCCCGGGAATACCTGGGTTTCTCTGAAGATTGGTCAAAACTGACCTGAAATCGCGTGGGCCCGGGCTGCTCTGCTATGGTGCATGACACAGGGGGAACGGCTCGCCCGCCCCGACAGAGCCAGTGGCCAGAACTCCGTGGCGATCGCGTTCGTACCGATCCCCGGTCAATCGTCGGCGGTAGATGCCAACGGCGTCTTTTCGAGTTGAGAGAGCAGCGTCACCAACTTTGGTGCCATTTCCCGGATTTCCGCCAGATGCACTTCACTCAGCCGAACCAGAAGCTCCTCAGCTTTGTCGGTCAAATGTACAGTTTGCCGACGCCTATCTTGAGGGTCCGCCCGTCGCTCCGCAAGATTGCCATCCATCAGACGTCCGATCAATTCTGTCGCCGTGTGGGGCGCAATGATGAGCCGCTCCGCCAGCATTCCGACCGTCATCGGCTCGCTGTTCCGGTTGCCCTTGATCGCCAGAAGCGCCTGATGTTGCTGGGGCGGTAGTCCTTCCGCCTGTGCAGCGGATGCGCTGAAGTCCATGAACTTTCGCAGCGCATGACGCAGGTCAGCTAACGTTTCGTAGTCGATCTGCCTGAGCCTTTTAGGCTTCGTCATCTGCTCTCCGTATTCGTCACCAGCGCTCAAATCATCCAGGCGATGCTCTGCATCTTCTCCCGGTCCTGGAGGACCCGGAGCGCCTGCATCAATTCGGGCGCCATCTTTCGAATTTCGAATAGATGGGCACTTGCCAGCAGGTCAAGGGCATCTTCGGCTCTCCGCGCGAGATGAATGACGTCTTTAGTGTGGCCACTCGTCGGCGTCCCTGCATCTACATAACCTTCATCAATCAGTTGCTGAAGGAGCTCCTCAGCCGAATGCCGGGCAATAAGGAGGCGCTCGCTCAGCAACCGCGCCGTCATTTGCTCTCCGCGCGACAAGCCCTTTATCGCGAGCAGCGCCTGATGCTGCTGCGGTTGTAGACCGAGCTTGTCCGCCTCACTGGCGCTGAACTTCCGGAATCGGCGGATGCTGTACCGCAGATTGGCAAGTGCTTCGTAGTCTGCCTCCGTGAGGCGTTCGTGATGCTTCATCGCTAATCCGCTCTCGACGTGACAACTTGATTTCCATCGTATCACGATATATTCGGCGTACTCAAGCCGCCTTTGTATCTAGCCGCCGAAGGAAAATCATGTCGCAGCATCAACCCAGCAACCGACCGCACGACTTCACAGGTGGCCTTTCGCGGCGCGAGGCGGGAGACTTCACCACCGACAAGCGCGTCCTCATCCTGATCGGGATGTCGATTGTCGTTGGTACCGGCGGTGCATTCGCGGCATGGTGTCTCGTCAGCCTGATTGCCCTGGTTACCAATATGGTCTGGTTCGGGTACATCGGTATGGAACCCGCCTCGCTCGCGGGCGTTCCGCGTTCCCCGTGGATTTTATTGGTTCCGCCTTTGGGAGGACTGATTATCGGCCTGATGGCCCGCTTCGGATCAGAGAAGATCCGCGGTCACGGCATTCCCGAGGCGATCGAGGCCATCCTCATCGGTGGTAGCCGGATGTCGCCCAAGGTCGCGGTGCTGAAGCCGCTGTCGTCGGCGATTTCGATCGGGACGGGCGGCCCGTTCGGCGCGGAAGGGCCGATTATCATGACGGGCGGAGCAATAGGATCGTTGTTCGCGCAGTTCTTTGATTTGAGCGCCGCCGAACGCAAGACCTTGCTGGTGGCCGGCGCGGCGGCTGGCATGACAGCTATCTTCGGTTCGCCTATCGCAGCGGTGATGCTTGCCGTCGAACTCCTGCTGTTTGAATGGAAACCGCGCAGCTTCATCCCGGTTGCCGTGGCAGCGTGCGTCTCGATATGCTGGCGGCCGATGTTGTTTGGCGCAGGCCCGCTATTCCCAACGCACTTCGAGGTCGCGCTGCCATGGTGGGGCATTTTCGCCTGCGCCGTGATTGGCGTGGTATCAGGTCTGCAATCCGGTTTGCTCACCACACTACTCTACAAAATCGAGGATCTCTTTGAAGAGCTTCCGATCCACTGGATGTGGTGGCCGATGCTTGGCGGTATCGTGATTGGCGTCGGGGGTCTAATCGAGCCTCGTGCATTGGGCGTCGGCTACGACCTCATCGAAGGACTGCTTAATAACAAGCTCGCCGCCTCTACCGTTTTGACGATCCTTGTCGTCAAGTCATGTATCTGGCTGTTTGCGTTGTCCTCCGGCACCTCTGGCGGGGTCCTCGCCCCTCTCCTGATCTTCGGTGGCGCCCTCGGCTGGCTTGTGGGTCTGGCAATGCCGGGGAATGATCCCGGGTTCTGGGCCTTATTGGGAATGGCGGCGATGATGGGCGGGACGATGCGCGCGCCGTTGACGGGTACATTTTTCGCGGTCGAGATCACAGGGGATGTAAATGTCCTGGTTCCGCTTCTCGCAGCGACGGTGGTTGCCTATACCGTGACGGTCCTGCTTCTGCGCCGTTCCATCCTTACCGAGAAGATTGCGCGAAGGGGCCAACACATCACCCGAGAATACGGCGTCGATCCGTTCGAATTGACAAGGGCCGGTGAGATCATGATCAAAGAGGTGGACACACTGCCCGCCACAATGACGGTCAGGGAGGCTTGTGATCTCTTCGCGTCGGCGCAAAAGACCCATCGCATTTACCCGGTGATCCACGATGACGGCCAAATGCTGGGCGTTGTCTCTCGGGGCGACGCACTCGCCTGGCAAGGGAACGTCGAATTGGCAGAGCAAACGCTCGCTCAACTGGTTTCGGACTCTTCGGTCCCGGTTTGCCGTCCAGAAGATACGGTCGGCTTCGTTGCAGATGTAATGCTTTCGACCAATACTGGGCGGGTTCCGATTGTCGATCCCCTCAGTGGAAAATTGTGCGGGCTCATTGCCCGAAAAGATCTTTTGCGCCTGAGAAGTTTTTTGCGAACCTCCGAATTCGAGCGACGTCCATATCTATCGAAGAAAGCTCGAAATCACCCGGGTATGCACAACGGCGCCAATACCGGATCTACCGCACAACGACAGGAAGTAGATTGAGCGTTATTAGCTTCGGCTCGACCGATGCCGCCTTCGTGTATTTCTCCGCGCGTCGGGCTTCTTGATATATGTCGCTCTACGATATATGTTCAGAAGGCGAGGAAGAGATGCATATTTTGACGACCTCCTTGCCGGGAGCCCTTGATGAGGAGAACGAGCCGTGAGCGGTCCCAGACACGTACCTATCGATTTACAGCTTACGACTGAAGATCCTGGCGCCGGACATAGCTTCCGGATGCTGCTTTCACCCACCGCGAAGATGGATGTCCTCCATGCCCAACTTGCTCAGCGAGGCCTGGATACGGAATCCATGAGCTGGAGACTGCTTCTGCTCGAATGGAAATACGATCTCGCGGTTCTCTTCGGGAATCTCGGTGACTGGATAAGGTATGTCGATCGGCGTTTCAACCGGAGTGGCGGGTAAGCACCTATATCGCCTTGAGGCCCGCAGGTGCATCGAAACCGCACGACGACGTCCGACCCATTTCTTGACGTCGAGCCGCAAGAGGCGGAGGACCTAGTCGGAGGCGTATCACGTGGGATACCTCTCCGGCTGATGATTTCCGGATAGGTCGCTGGATCTCAGTTGCTGATCACCATCTCGCCCGCAACAATCGCGGCACGGGTAAGCAACTTGAGGATGACGGCGCAGGGATGTTTCCTGGCGATCGCGCGATGGTCGTCGTGCGATCGCGCCACGCCATGATTATCTTGTGAGGCAATGTTTTCTGACATAGCGACCTCCAGCACGTTTCCTGTAACAACGCTCCGCGGCGTCTACTGCAGAGTCTGTCAGGTTTGGCTGCGGACGTTGGGCCATGGGTGTCCTCCGGTTTGCCTGCCACGAGTCAGACAACCGCGGTGGCAATCGAGCCTGGTGCAGTCGGAATAATCAGCGGGTAGCCATGAGAATGGTTTTCCGTCTGTGGCGAACCGCTACCGCCTATTGTCCCCACGCCGCCCTTCCATTCCCTTGCATATCAAAGGCGACTAGCGAAGGGGTGGTATTTTTTGGCCGTTGACTTAGGTTCTGGGTGTGGAGGCCCGTCATGTCAAACATCGACGATGAACTGCGAGTGCTGCACAGCGCAATCCGCAGTTTGGAGAAGAAATGGCGCCGTACTGGGGACGAATATTATCCAATCCAGATCCGGCAACTGAAAGAGATGGTCGCCGATCGCGAACGCGGCGGTCTTTTCGGCTCGGAAAAATCGATGGGGCTGCCTCGGAGCGCTCTTAACCCCTCCGACATCTGATTTGGCGGTCGTCATCGGAAGCATATACGTCATCGACCCTTCGTTCTAAGAGGAACACCTCAGATGAGGACAGCCTCATATCCGAATTCCTTCCACGCTCACGACAGACAGTGGCTCGATCTGCCGCCTCCGAGACAAGGATCCATCCAAGATGCGCGGACACAGATTTCTCCAGCCGTGATGGGGAGAACCGGTGAATGTTCATCATCGACAAGCGATACTTGGCCCCTTTGAGCGAGCCGCGCCGATAAGGGTCGAGCCGCCGTGCCTTAAACTCGATGTGCCGTTCAACGATGTCAGCTCGTCGTCACTAGCGCCCCATGGCACCTTAGTGATTTCGATTGACCAACCCACCTAAAGCCCGGAGATCGCAGGCATTTGAACGCACGCCTTCTTACACCATGTCATCGGATGATGTAAAATACTTCGAGGGAGCTTGGCCCGCGTTGGCGGGCCGCGGTGTGAAACCGCAAGAAGTAGCGAGGATGCTGGCGTGACCAATCGTGTTTCGATGGCATTGAAGGCGGCCGCACGAGGTATGGAGGATGCCTTCGGCTGGCTTGTTCTGTGGTGGCCGTTGGCGCCTGTATGCTTATTTGTTGGGGCAACAGGTATCGCGGTTTTGAGCCAGAGCGCTGATCCCTTCGGCACAAAATTCGCTGCCGGACTCATCACGATCACGTTCTACTTCGTGGCTATTTTCGGGAGCCTCTTCAGCGCCATCTTCTTTGCGGGCGTGACCCGGAATCTTCAAAATTCCGGCGCCTCACGACGGCCGAAACAACGCTCTAGCATGAACTTCGACACGATCTTCTGGCTGCTTGGGAGCATGATCACCGCCTTGTGGCTTGCTCCCCTCACGCTGGCCACGGCCCATATCCCGGTTGTTAGGGATCAGATGCTGCCCTTCTGACCAAGCCTATCCCGGAGTTCGCGGCCTAACGCTATTCGATCTCGCCCAAGTCGCGCAGTTTCGACAGCGACTCGGCCAGCAAGGGCTGGTTGGCCAACAAGCCTTGGACGTGGATTCTTGCGAGCGCCTCAAGGAGGCCCTCCTCTCGGCGTCAATCCGATCAAGACACTTCGTCTGTCATTTTCGGAGGGCATTCGGTTTGCCAGACCAGCCAACGAGAGGCGGTCGACCAGCTGTACTGCACCATGAGGGTGCATCAACATCTGCTCTGACAGTTCCCTCATCATTATGCGCCCGCCGGCCGCCGTCTTGATCACCAGCATTGCCTGGTATTGCTGAGATGTGACCTCGGCCTCCGCGAGCTGCTTCGCTGAGTGCCAGGAAACGACGCATCGCGAGCCGGAACCCGGCGAGCGCGCCGTACAAGCCGGGTGGCAGTTCATTTTTCAAGTCAACTTCTTCTGCACTCGGCATCCAAAAACCTTTTATTGAATCACGCTATGATATATAATTTGGGTGTCCCGTTGGGGAGGACGGTTCGCGTGCGCGCGGCGGATGTACTCGGCATGGTCCGCCTCGAGCACGATGTCCGCTGTTGCGCGCGCGAATCATAGATTGTCTCGGCGGCGACAGTAAGAGGGGGCTGTTAAAAGTGGGAAGAGTTACAGCTGGATGCAGGGCTGAACTGCTGTCAACGCACGAGGCGGGTGGGCTGGAGGTGAGCTGTATCGCCCGTCAATTCGGTTTGGCCGACACCGAATTCGACCGCTACGTCGATATCTGCGTAGCGGCAGTCTTGGTGAGATTCAGCGTCAATCAGGATGAGACTCGCGCCGGGGTGTGACGGAGGAGGGCGTAGCCCGACCGTAGTCACACCCCGGCGTGACGCAGATTTTTGGCGTCTCGTGATCGCGGTCGGTCCGGTACATTTGCGGTTTTCTATATTGGAGAACCAGTTTGTGCCGGGTCGTCATGTAACCGATCATCAGATGAGATCTCTTCATGAAGTACCGACAAACGCAATCCATAGAGGTTGCCGCCGCAAAAGCGTCGATCAGCCGGGCCACGGCCTACCGTCTCGACAAAGAGACGCAACTTTCATCTCAGAGCAAAGCGCCACGCGGACGCCGCCGCCCTGATCCCTTGGAGCCGATATTCGAGACAGAAGTCATCCCGCTCCTGAAGGCCGCACCCGGCATCCGTGCCGTCGCCGTCTACAATGAGATGCTGCGCCGACATCCAGACCTTTCTGAAGGTATCCGCCGCACGCTCGAGCGACGCATCCGGTCGTGGCGTGCTGTCCATGGCGAAGCGCAGGAGGTAATCTTCCGCCAGACGCACGAGCCAGGCCGGCTAGGCCTTTCGGATTTTACCGACGCTAGCGGCCTTGGTGTGACGATCGCGGGCCAGACGCTTGATCACCTATTTTATCACTTCCGGCTTGCTTGGTCCGGCTTCGAACATGCCCACGTCATTCTCGGCGGAGAAAGCTTTGTCGCGCTGGCTGAAGGGCTTCAAAATGCCCTGTGGTCTTTGGGCGGTACGCCGCTTTATCATCGAAGCGACAGTCTGTCGGCTGCCTTCCGCAACCTCGATGCGGTTGCCAAGGTCGATCTCACACACCGTTACGACCAGCTTTGCTCTCATTATCGTATGACCCCGACCCGCAACAACAAGGGCGTCGCGCATGAGAACGGATCGATCGAAAGCTCCCACGGTCATCTCAAGAATGCCGTTCATGATGCCCTGCTGATGCGGGGAACCAAGGAATTCGATGATCTCACCTCTTACCGCGCCTTTGTCGACGAGATCGTCAGCCGTCGCAATGCTGCCCATGGCAAGCGCATTGATGCGGAACGATCCCATCTGCAGGCGCTACCCGAGCGCCGGACCACTGACTTCGAAGAGATTGTTGTCACGGTGTCCCGCACCGGCGGCTTCACCTTGCGTAAGGTCTTCTACACCGTCCCGTCCCGCTTGATTGGCCACAGGCTACGAGTTCGCTTGTTCGACGATCGGCTGGATGTCTTTGTCGGAGGTACGCACCTGATGACGTTGCGCCGGGGACGCGGCCATGCTGACGGGTGGCACGACCAGGTCGTCAACTATCACCACGTCATCCATTCCCTGCGCAAAAAGCCCATGGCGCTCCGCGGCCTTGTTTATCGCGACAAGCTCTTCCCGCGTCAGGAATACCGCAAAACCTTCGATGCCCTCATCGAGCATCTAGATTCATCAGTTAGATCTCCTTGTAGCTTCCTGCCCTGTTCCCAACAGTCCGTGCCCACGTTCGCTAGCGTTTGGGCCGGTCGGGCGGGGCCGTGGCGCGACCGGGAAACATCAAAGTTTTCGCCGGGTTGGGATAAAAGCGTGGACCAACAATTCGAATGCGCCTGCCTGTCACGTCGGTAATATACATGGCCTCTTTGGCCTTCAAAGCAGGTGGTCTCTGCAGATGGTTTGGCGCTGCGGCCTCCGCGCTGCTTGCCCAAATCAGCATCGAGGCAAAGACCAGCCAGGTCCCACCGCCTAATCGCCGGGGCCACATATCTCCAATGGTGCAAAACTCGAAGGATCCGTTCAACAAGCTTCGTCACTCCTGATGAAGATGCAAATGCCTCACTCACTCACTGCCCGGATTTGACCTGGGGCCGGGTGCTTCGGCTTGGCGCCGTGGGAGTCTCCCAGGTCGTTCGTGAGATCTAGCACCACCCTCTTCGGCCGTTGCCCTTCACGGTGCATGAGGAATACAAGCACGCACCCACCCTTCCCGGAGGTGACCGACAATAGCTGGCCGGGGGTACGATCCATTACGCTCTTGGCGGCGTCCGCACAGCTCGAGATTTCTCCAGCTCCGGCAAATGAGAGAGACACGATTGAAAATACAGCGGCGAGCCAACAAGCCTGTACAGAGCCCTGCGCGGGGGACTTGATCGACATAACATGACCCACTAGTGCACTGTGGGTTCAATCTGAACCTTGTCACGGTCCAGCAATGCCTCGCACACTTCCTGGACCATCATTCTGGTTGCCTCGATCACGGGCGGGGAAAGGTCTTCCCCAAGACGAGCAGCATGGCCGATTCTCAACAGGCCCTGCAATTCGCAGGCATTAAGGAGGCCGTCCATCCTTTTCTGAGATTCAACCGGCAACGCCGTCACATCGAGCTGCTCCTGATCCAAAAGCCCGCGTTCGCGCAGTATTCTCTCAAGTAGCAGCGTTAACTTGGCGACTTCCGCGATATCCTTCATGTGCACCCTCCCCAGGTTTTTGATTTTTACTGACCACCCGCGATTCTTTATTGATCGCTCAGCAGAATTTATCACAGCGTGATACATGTTAAAAGACAGACCCGGACACAGGGGCGTTATCGCGCCGTGAGGGGCCAAACGCGCTCGATTTGTAGTATTTCGAGGGGATCACCCTGACGATACCGCATGATCGCCAGCCGCCAGGATAAAACCAGCCCCTACGTCAGAAAATATCAAACAAGCTTGGGCTCAGCCGCACTTTGCCGCTGCCGTAAGCGCCGCTGTTATGCCCGCAAGTGTGTACCTGTAGTTGGTTTGCGTACCTCGTTTCGAGGTCGCGCTCAGCGTCATCGAGCTGCCGGCTTTCATCGCCGCAATTAGTGCAACGTCATCGCTCGCGTTTTTCGTCCAGGCGGAATTCCCTTTCGACGTCATCGAAAAACTCCGGCCATCGACCGCCACCGTTATCTCTGAGCCGCCGAGAATGTCATAACCCATGACAGCTTGCGGATAGTAGCTGCCGGCCTGTGGGTCTCGGGCCACCAGGATATAGTTGTTGCCGTGATCGACATTTGCTGGCCGCGCCTCCTGTGGCGTGGAGAGTGCATAGCAGTGCTTCCGACCATCTGGTGAATACGAATAGAGACCCCAAGCTCCAAACGTTTTGATCATCGTCGGCGTTGAACCGGGTTGCGCATTTGCCAATGCTGGACCGATTGCAGCAGTGGCAACAACGGTAAGCGCGAACGTTTTGAGGGACATCTCGTCTCCATGGCTGGATTGAATTGGGATTGAGGCCAAGTCGGGCGGACGGCGCTTCACTAGACTCGGGCGCCGTAGTGGGAGTGTCGCGGAACTAATCCAAATACGCCTTTTCTGGGCTGAAGCATCCCAATCGACGGCATCGAATAAGGTCGGAGAACATTGGCGGCCTGCTACTCGGCAGGCAGGTCAGTGGCCCGCTCAGCTAACTCAATGTTCAATGTATCTGACGCGATTTTTTGCGAGAGGTCTGCCGCCGGATGCCGGTTGATGCTCCACGACAGAATATCCGTCTTTCGCAGTCCGCGCCCATCGGTTACGGCCCTGAGCGTGATCTCCGCCCTACTGTTGTATTGGTGAGTTCGCTCGGGTCTCGATCGCGCAAAAGGGATCGCCGCGGCCGATGAATGCGACGGTACCCAGCAGCGGCTGCTGGTCAGTCCTTACGACCTCACACCAAATCCCATTGAGGGTCATCGAAGTGACTCGAAGCGTCGCTTCGCTGGAAGGGCTCATCATGTGCTTGTGAAACGGCTTCGGATTGTATGGCGCACACTGGATCTCCACAGCCGTTTCTTCAAAATCCTCGTTTTGCAATCCTAGCTCCTCGTGTCTCCCCTGACGGAGACGGCAATCGTGTAAAAATTTGAACATTGAAAGTGGTGCTTCGATCCACGCACCAACAAATACGCCACTGCGCAGGCCGCGACATCGATCCCCGTTAGGCCCGCCCGAAGTCATTTCAGGCGGGCCTGGTTCGACTGGACATCTCATCACATCCACTCGAAGGTTAGCTGTCAGTCAGTGCCGATGAGGCTTGTTGCGGAAGCTCTTTCATTTCCATCAGCTGTTCGGCGCAGTTATTTGCCGCGTTGATAACGGGACCGTCGATCCCGGCGATCTTTGTCCACCCGCCCTCCTTGATGAAATTCTCTCGTTCCCAGGACGAGGTGGCCTTGAGGGCCTGCAAGTTTTGTCCGGCATCGCTGGCGCTTATGAAGTCGTGGACACACATGTCGGCAACCAGATCGGCTCGTGCATCCCTTGCTGCGACCATAGTCATCTCTCGCACGCTCGCCGATGTCGTCCAGCCCCCATGTGAAGCCAACGATCATCGTCAATACCGATGCGCCGACCAGCGACCAAAGCCATAGGATTTTAGACGGACGAAACGAAGAGCGCCCACCATCTCCGAAAGCATTCATAGCTGTTCTCCTCACATCTGTATCACAGCATGATATAAAAATAGTCTTCTAGGGCAACCTCGACAAAGTCACAAAAGTTTGATCGCCCGCGGCTGACCTAAACCTCTTCTCCCACCACCAAGCAACAAGGGCGGAGCCTGAGTTCTGGCCGAGGCTGAGGCATGAAGTTAGCCACTGTCCGACAGACATCGAGCCGCGACCACGCGGATGATCCTCTTTTGGTGTAGGCTCAGCTTGCCCACTGTTCTGGCTTGGTACTAATGGGAATTTTGCAGGGAAGCTGTTTACTATCGATCATTTGGAAAATGCTTTCTCGGACGACGTCCCATACCTAAACACGTGATTGTGATTGATTGGGGGAGATCCTTATTTTCGCCTGATTTCCGCGGGGTTTCCGGGCGGCCACCATCGCTTGTCGCTCCCCTTCCTGTACCGAGGACGCGTGGATTCCACATTTACGCTTTGTCAGATGCGAAAAATATGACTACCTTTCCATTCCGGGAAGAGGCACTTCATGAGAACAATAATCTGGGCCCCTCGAGTTTTCGCCTGCGGCACCGTCATTCGCGGCCCGTTTGAAGCATATGATTTCATGACTTCGCGAAGCGGTCAGAATGTGCGGTGGCCCGCGGTGAAGGGCTCGCAGTTCGCGAAGGCCCAACTGGCAATGCTCGCAGCCATGGATGACCGTCTGTCGATCGAAGACGCCAGAGCTTGCTTCGGTCTGGCGCTGAAGGAGGCACAACTCGCGCAATAAACCGGAGCAAGATTTGGACAAGGGGGTAACAATGGAGACCGCGCTTTGGGGCTTGGCCGTCTACTATCGGCCCGATGACAAAATAGTGCAGTCCGCAAGCGGCGTTGACGAGGCGCTGGTCGCGCTGTTCGATCGATGGCCAGTGAGGACTGGAAATTTCCGCCTTATCGCAATGGACGCCTCCTATGCCGCGCAAGCCGGCCGAGAAAGACCGGCGGAGGCTCGATTGGCATTTGTCGCTGCAGCGATCGAAGCTGGCGCGTTGGTCGATCACCGGCATGAACGGTCTTCCGATCGCCCTGGCGATTCCGAATTATACGGAAAGGCACCCGCTGCTGGCCGTCTCTATCGAGGGCTTCCTTTCAACCGCTCTCGATCTTGCAAGTGACTAAAGACGATGCTTCAGAACCATTCTCAGTCGGCGTCTATTCTCGATCCCGAAGATCTGGAAATGCTACAGAAGGTATTCGATCAACTGTGCGAACGAAGGCGCTTCGAAAAGGGAAGCGCGGGTGCCACCCGGATAGCCCGGGATCTGATCGATCTGTTTCAACATGGAATAAGAGGGGACCGTCAGTTGCTCATGATGTTGTCGGGCGCAAAGTCATTTCCGTAGGTAATTGACCTGCATATCGCGGCGGCACGGGTGACCAATTTGCCGCCCATGAAACTGGCGACGGCAATATAACCTGAAGTGCACTATGCTCTCCACGGCATTCAGACTAAGGCTGCTCACCTCTGACTTCCGGTTAAGAAAAACTTGGCTGGAGGCAACTATGACCATACCTGTATCGACCCATCTCTCCCACGAAACCCTTCCTGGAAGCGCGTCCACGACCGCGGCCTACAACAAGGTAAGCTGGGGTGCGATTTTCGCAGCGTAGCCATCGCTCTTGCCGCCCGCTTCCTCCTTAACCTGCTGGGTGTCGGCATCTGCGCCGCCGTTCTTGATCCCGCCACGTCGGACAATCCGGACGCGAGCACGGTCTCGATCGGTGGCGGTATCTGGTTTGTCCTCGCGGGCATCATCGCTGCCTTCCTCGGCGGATACGTATCCTGCCGCCTCTCTGGTCGCCCCAGCAATTCAACGGGCGGATATCACGGCCTGACCACGTGGGCCGTCACGACGCTCGTCGTGCTCGATCTTTTGACCACGTCGGTCGGCGTGCTTTTTCGTGGCTTAGCGTACTGCGCCGCTCTTCCCTGCTGGGTCCGCCTTAATAACTGGCTCGATTTGACTATTCTGCTAATTTGACCGAAATCATAATCCGGCGTGGTTCGCGGGACGGGGGTAAAGATGACGATCGAACAGCGCAGTAACGTGGTCGTACGAGGCAATGGAGATAGGGCGATGGTTTTCGCCCACGGCTTTGGGTGCGACCAGAACATGTGGCGCCTGGTGACACCTGCCTTCGAAGCCGATTATAGGGTCATCCTGTTTGACCATGTCGGGTGCGGAAAATCCGATCTTCAAGCTTACGATTCCGCCAAATACTCAAATCTTTCCGGCTATGCGGACGACATCGTAGAGATATGCCGGGAACTCGGCGTACGCGGCGGGGTCTTCGTCGGCCACTCCGTCAGCGCGATGATCGGTATCCTCGCATCCATCCAGGCTCCTGAGCTGTTCAACGAACTTGTGCTGGTCGGACCTTCTCCTCGGTATATTGACGATGGAGATTATGTGGGCGGCTTTTCCAAGGCGCAGATCGAGGAACTGCTGGAATTCCTCGATGACAACCACATGGGCTGGTCGGCCGCCATGGGTCCCGTGATCATGGGCAATCCAGATAGGCCTGAACTGACGGAGGAACTGGTCAACAGCTTCTGCCGGACCGATCCGGACATCGCCAAGGCGTTTGCCCGAGTGACGTTCATGTCCGACAACCGACGCGATCTGCCGAAAGTGACCGCCCGAAGCCTGGTCATCCAGAGCAAAGAGGACGTAATTGCACAACAGCGCGTCGGCGAATATGTACGGGATGCCATACCCAAGGCCGATATGGTCGTAATCGACGCGACGGGACACTGCCCGAACCTGAGCGCACCTGACGAGGTTATAGAAGCGATTCAGAGATTTGTGTGAGCAGAAACCAGATACCGCAAAAGACGCACTCGTGGAGGACCTGAACGACCTCTACGAGAATGCTCCCTGCGGTTACCTTTCACTTGGCCCGGACAGCGCCGTCGTCAAGGCCAATCAGACGCTTTGCGGGTGGCTTGGCGTGACGGTTTACGATCTGCTCGGCAAGCGCTTCCACGACCTGCTTACCGTTCCCGGCAAGATTTTCTATGAGACCCATTTTGCGCCCCTGTTGAGGATGCAAGGGCATTTCAACGAAGTGGCTCTCGATCTCGTCACCGCCCAAGGCGGAAAGATGGCCGTGCTGGCGAATGCGCATGAACGCAGGTCGGCCGACGGCCGTTTGCAGTTTACCCGCATCACGCTCTTCCAGGCCGAGGAGCGACGCCGCTACGAACGCGATCTGGTCGAGGCTCGCAACAAGGCTAAGCGTATCCAGCAAGAACTGCAGACGCTTAACACGACCCTTGAGCACCGTATCGCCGAGGGCGTGGCCGAGCGCACGCGTCTTCTGCGCGGTCTACGCGACGAACAGGAAGTCGCCCGCCTACGGGAGCAGTTCGTGGCGATCCTCGGCCACGACCTGCGCAACCCGCTATCCTCGATCGTCGGCGGACTTAACGTCCTTGCCAAGGAACTGCACACCGAAAAGGCCGGCAAGGTAATGTCGCTGATGCGCGGCAGCACAGACCGCATGTTCAGCCTGATCAACGACATGCTCGACTTCGCCCGGCTCAAAAGTGGCGCAGGCATCAGCGTGGAACTGACTGTCGTTGACCTGAAGCCGGTGCTGCAACAGGTAATCGACGAACTAAGGACTTCCCGTCCGGACAGGTCGATCGAGGGCAGGATCTCGTTGCCCGATGCGATCCGCTGTGACCCGGCCCGGATCGCCCAACTGCTTTCCAACCTGCTGGCGAATGCCCTGACCCACGGTGCGAGTGACGGCCCCGTTCTTGTGGAGGCGGAGGCAGCAGGGGACCAGATGACGATCTCGGTGAGCAACGCCGGCGAGCCGATCCCCGAGGATGTCCAGGGCCGCCTGTTCCAGCCGTTCTTTCGAGCCGGAGCCACTTCAGGCAATCAGGGTCTTGGCCTCGGGCTTTACATCGCCGGCGAGATTGCTCGCAGCCACGGCGGCGAACTCGGTGTTACATCGGACCCGTCCGAAACTACCTTCTTCTTCCGGATGTCGCTCGCTGACTAACCGAGTCCTCGGTCTCGCCGTCATGGAACACCCGGAACTTCCAGCAGGATTTCCAAACCCCGAGCCTGCCATATGCGCTTAAGCCGACCGGAGAGCTGTTTCTCCACCAGCGCCTTGACCATCACCGTCCCGAAACCAGGCCTCGGGTTGTCAGCAACCGGGGGTCGGAACAAGAGCAGTCCGAAATCGTACGCGGCCTTTATCAACCAAAGACAGCAAATTCGTTGTGGGATAGTGCTTTCCATGCGATTCTACGATGAGTTCCGAAGGAGGTAATTATGTCTGAAATGATGCTGGCGATGCTTTCCAATATTCGGACGCTTGAAGACATGGTCGCCGCGTTCCGGGACGAGGAGCGTTGCCGTCGCTTGCTGGAAAGCATGGTATGGCCGAATGGCAGGGTCTGCCCCGCTTGTGGTTACAAGCGCTCGACCGCGATAGCTGGCCGCGACATGGGCAAGCGCCGCGCGCGGCCGGGGCTTTACCAATGCTCCAGCGGTGGTTGCCGCTTCCAGTTCACTGTGACAACACATACGCCCCTGCACGCCACGAAGCTTCCGTTGCGCATCTGGCTCAAGGCGCTGTGGCTGCTGTTGCAGTCGGATAAAGGCTTATCCTCGGTCCGTCTTGCCGAGACCCTTGGCGTTAGCCAACCGACGGCCTGGCGGATCGGTCATGCGTTGCGCCTCATGGTGGCGCGCGAGCACATGCTCGACGGTACGGTGGAAGTCGACCATTTCTATCTTGGAGGCAGACCGAGAAAGCATCCCGATGATCCACCGCCCGGAAGAGGCCGCAAGGGACAGGTAAAGACGGAGAAGACGCCGGTCATGGCGATCGTGCAGCGACCGACAGACATCACCCCGGGTTCAAGTGCCGGAGATGCCCGTGCGGCTGTCGTCACCGGCCTTTCGTTGCGTGCTGCCGTTCGAGCAGTTGCAACACAGGTCGAACTTCGAGCGCATTTGATGAGTGACGAAGCAAAGGCATTCGTTGCCATAGGCGAAAGCTTTGCCGCACACGAGACGGTCAACCACTCAAGCCGCGAATATGTCCGGGATACCGTCCACGTCAATTCAGCCGAGGGGTTCAATGCGCGGGTCCGGCGAACCATTGCAGGCGTCTTTCACCACATCAGCCCGGAACTTGCCGACCTGTATTTTCATGAAATCGGCTTCAGATGGTCCCAACGAGTTGTTACCGGCCAAGCAGTGCGGAAAAGCCGAAGCGGCAAGGAAAGCAAGAAGATCCTTTGGTCGCGAGTACCTCCTGCACTGCAGTTATTGCAAGTGTTCCGTGCTGCCACCGGCCGCCAAATGCGCAGAAGCCCTGACGGGGGCATTACCATCAAATCGGCCGTAGCTGTCTTTGGTTGATAAGGGCCTCGTACGCGGCCTTTATCAACCAAAGACAGCAAATTCGTTGTGGGATAGTGCTTTCCATGCGATTCTACGATGAGTTCCGAAGGAGGTAATTATGTCTGAAATGATGCTGGCGATGCTTTCCAATATTCGGACGCTTGAAGACATGGTCGCCGCGTTCCGGGACGAGGAGCGTTGCCGTCGCTTGCTGGAAAGCATGGTATGGCCGAATGGCAGGGTCTGCCCCGCTTGTGGTTACAAGCGCTCGACCGCGATAGCTGGCCGCGACATGGGCAAGCGCCGCGCGCGGCCGGGGCTTTACCAATGCTCCAGCGGTGGTTGCCGCTTCCAGTTCACTGTGACAACACATACGCCCCTGCACGCCACGAAGCTTCCGTTGCGCACCTGGCTCAAGGCGCTGTGGCTGCTGTTGCAGTCGGATAAAGGCTTATCCTCGGTCCGTCTTGCCGAGACCCTTGGCGTTAGCCAACCGACGGCCTGGCGGATCGGTCATGCGTTGCGCCTCATGGTGGCGCGCGAGCACATGCTCGACGGTACGGTGGAAGTCGACCATTTCTATCTTGGAGGCAGACCGAGAAAGCATCCCGATGATCCACCGCCCGGAAGAGGCCGCAAGGGACAGGTAAAGACGGAGAAGACGCCGGTCATGGCGATCGTGCAGCGACCGACAGACATCACCCCGGGTTCAAGTGCCGGAGATGCCCGTGCGGCTGTCGTCACCGGCCTTTCGTTGCGTGCTGCCGTTCGAGCAGTTGCAACACAGGTCGAACTTCGAGCGCATTTGATGAGTGACGAAGCAAAGGCATTCGTTGCCATAGGCGAAAGCTTTGCCGCACACGAGACGGTCAACCACTCAAGCCGCGAATATGTCCGGGATACCGTCCACGTCAATTCAGCCGAGGGGTTCAATGCGCGGGTCCGGCGAACCATTGCAGGCGTCTTTCACCACATCAGCCCGGAACTTGCCGACCTGTATTTTCATGAAATCGGCTTCAGATGGTCCCAACGAGTTGTTACCGGCCAAGCAGTGCGGAAAAGCCGAAGCGGCAAGGAAAGCAAGAAGATCCTTTGGTCGCGAGTACCTCCTGCACTGCAGTTATTGCAAGTGTTCCGTGCTGCCACCGGCCGCCAAATGCGCAG
This sequence comes from Neorhizobium sp. EC2-8, assembly GCA_045291535.1. Classification (GTDB taxonomy): domain Bacteria; phylum Pseudomonadota; class Alphaproteobacteria; order Rhizobiales; family Rhizobiaceae; genus Neorhizobium. Next base: position 250,909 of record CP147997.1, read on the forward strand.
AAGCCCTGACGGGGGCATTACCATCAAATCGGCCGTAGCTGTCTTTGGTTGATAAGGGCCTCGTACGCTAAGGGCGAACGGAATGAGAACTTATGCGACCCGCTGCAGCCCAGTTGGCAGACGGAGCGATCTAAATCCGTTCGGCATCTGATGTTCCGCATCCCAGGTGTAGATGCCGGTAAGGTTGATGTGTTCCCAACTGAGCGGTGAGATGTGCTTCAACAGAGCGTCAGGAATGTCTCATCCTACTCGTTTCAGCTGTGTGACCGCGCGATCAAGATAGACCGTATTCCAATGCACGATCGCACTGACGACGAGATTGAGCCCCGAGGCGCGGAATGCTTGACTTTCGAACGACCGGTCACGGATTTCGCCTCGCTCGTGGAAGAAGACAGCGCGTTTCAGCTTATGCGCGGCCTCGCCCTTGTTGAGACCGGCTTGGCATCTCCGCCGTAGTGCCGGGCTTGAGTACCATTCGATCATGAAGAGCGAACGCTCAATCCGACCGAGTTCGCGGAGCGCCCTCGCGAGATGGCTCTGCTTCGGAGATGCGGCCAGTTTCTTGAGGATCGTAGACGGCACCACGGACCGCGTGGTGATCGACGCCGCGAGATGGAGCAGATCGTCCCAATGGTCGAGAATCAGGGCGGTGTTGATCGGCGCCCCGATATGGTTCGACAGGGTCGGATATGCATCGCTCTTCTCGAACGTGTGGAACTTCCGGTCTTTGAGATTGCGCAGTCGCGGTGAGAACCGCTTTCCGATCAAGGCGAACAGCCCGAAGATATGATCGCTGGCACCGCCCGTATCGGTATAGTGTTCCTGAATGTCGAGCACCGTGTCCTGATCGAAGAGCCCATCGAGCACATAGGCCGCCTCGCTCTCGGTCGGACTGATGGGCAAAATGCTAAAGTAGCCATATTGATCTGACAGATGGCTATAGAATTTCGATCCAGGCTCGCTGCCGTAATGCAAGTTGATTTCGCCGCGCTTTGCAGCTCGGTCGCTCGCACGGAAGAATTGGCCATCGGACGATGACGTTGTGCCATTGCCCCAAAGGCGGGAATGCGGATGCTGGGTGTGGGCATCGGTGATGCACGCTTGCGCCGCGCGGTAGGTCTCCGATCGCGCATGGAATGTACGCATCCACCCAATCTGGTGAGCGCTGATCCCCTTGGATGCGCCCGCCATTCGCTTTGGGCCGAGGTTCGTCGCATCGGCCAATACACCAGCGAGCATGGCAGAGACATTTTTCGGGATGTCGCCGGTGCGAACATGCGTGAAGTGATCCGCAAAGCCGGTCCATTCATGCACTTCCCTTAACAAGTCGGGAACCTCGACCAACGGATACATGTCGCTGATCTCGGCGTTCAGTTCCTCTGCTGCCACGGGGACTTCGCCGACGGTTGGTGTGACGATCAACGTTCCAGCCTCAAGACGAACTCCTTCGAGCTTTCCGGATCGTGCTCTGTGCGCGAGACGCTGCAGGTTGAACTCGAGCATCTGACAGGCTTCGGCAAGCCACTGTGCGCCGTCACCTTGGACACCCAAACCGAGACGATCTTCTTCCTTCATCGTGATGAATGCCGACCGCGGCATCAGATGCTCGTCAATCGGCCGGAAAGATCGGCTGCCGCCGACCCAAATGTCCGCAGATCTAAGCCGGTCTCGCAAAGCCGCTAGCGTGGCGATCTCGTAGAGACGGCGATCGGGTTTCCTTGTTCGAAGATAAGCCGTCGATCAGTTTGGCTGAGGTGGGTGAGCGGCACGCGATCCGGGAGTGTCCGCCGCTTCTCGGCATAAAGCTGTTTCAGCAGCGCAATTGCCGCCAGAAGCGGGTCGTGGCGATGCGCCGAGCGAAACGTGAAGACCTGAAGGAATGCACCAATGTATTTGTGGACGGTCGCGTATTGTTCGGCTGCCACGGTCAACGGCGGTGCCTCGTTGTCGCCGACCATCGACTCAAGCTCAGGCTTCATCCGAAGCAGCCGGTCCCAGCCGACTCTTCGGTCGAGAACATCCAATGCGTTCCGACCATAGTCGTTGGCGGATTGCAGGGCGATGATCGTATCTAGAAACATGCGCAGCGCTTTGGCGGTATTCGCTCTGCAGTCCATCTGTCGCTGCTTCTTTCGATTGTTGGCTTGCGAGAACAACTTGCCCATCAGCTTGATGAACATCGTCACCGCATCGTCCGTGAGCTTCTGGGAAAGCTTGATGACTTGAGCCACGATCAGAGCGTGGCGACGGTTGGCGTTGAAGTCGTTGGCAAGCCAGGCCGGCGTTGCGTTGCCCTCCCGGATCATCTGGTCCCACCGTCCGGATGATACGCGCGCCTGCAGTTCCGGATCTATCTCCAGCCGCCGCAGAAAAGCTATCCGCTCGGTCAGCCCGACGAGGTTCGACGCAGCCGGCGCTTCTGGCGCCGAACGCAGCCAATGAAAGCGCGTCTGGCCGATCGACGGGTCAACCTCTAACAGCCTATCCAGTGATTGAAGCCTATCGAGGGGGATGTCTTCAATCAGGGTTCTTTCTGCCCGGCGCCGGGCTATGGCACGGCCGGCAAGGCCGATGCGTTCGATCGTGTCGATCGCCGGCAGAAGAGCTCCGCGTTCGCGAAACGCGGCGACAGCCGAACTGGCTATCGTAGCACCGTCGTCGGACATGGTCGCCGCTTGAATTGCCGCCAATAGCGCGGCGCGGCGATCTTGCAGCGTCGCGCTTCTCGTATCCAGATACACCATTAGCCGCGCCATATGATCGCGACGGGTTTCATCACGGCGTGCATAGAGGGCAAATTCGTCTGGAGCGGCGCCGATCTGATCAGCAACATATCTCAGCATGGCACGAGGCGGAGTTTCTTCCGCTCCAAGCACTCGACCCGGGTATCGCATTAGACATAGCTGGATGGCAAAGCCGAGCCGATTGTGATTGCGTCTCCGCAGTTCGATCTCCAGGCGATCCGCCAACGACAACGAATAGTGTCGGATTAAGCTGTCCTCATCGACTGGGATATCGACAAGCTTCCGGCGATCTTGATCTTTAAGAAGCTTGCGCTTTGCCATCGCCCGACTCCATTCATGACCAATCTGTGTCGAGCGTTGTCGAGTCGGGCCGGACAGAGAAATCAAAACTGGCGCATGTCGATGGCAATCCACAGAGATCGGATGCTGCAGGTCCGAGCTACAACATCGTTCCTGTTCCGTTCGGCCTTAGCGTACGAGGCCCTTATCAACCAAAGACAGCTACGGCCGATTTGATGGTAATGCCCCCGTCAGGGCTTCTGCGCATTTGGCGGCCGGTGGCAGCACGGAACACTTGCAATAACTGCAGTGCAGGAGGTACTCGCGACCAAAGGATCTTCTTGCTTTCCTTGCCGCTTCGGCTTTTCCGCACTGCTTGGCCGGTAACAACTCGTTGGGACCATCTGAAGCCGATTTCATGAAAATACAGGTCGGCAAGTTCCGGGCTGATGTGGTGAAAGACGCCTGCAATGGTTCGCCGGACCCGCGCATTGAACCCCTCGGCTGAATTGACGTGGACGGTATCCCGGACATATTCGCGGCTTGAGTGGTTGACCGTCTCGTGTGCGGCAAAGCTTTCGCCTATGGCAACGAATGCCTTTGCTTCGTCACTCATCAAATGCGCTCGAAGTTCGACCTGTGTTGCAACTGCTCGAACGGCAGCACGCAACGAAAGGCCGGTGACGACAGCCGCACGGGCATCTCCGGCACTTGAACCCGGGGTGATGTCTGTCGGTCGCTGCACGATCGCCATGACCGGCGTCTTCTCCGTCTTTACCTGTCCCTTGCGGCCTCTTCCGGGCGGTGGATCATCGGGATGCTTTCTCGGTCTGCCTCCAAGATAGAAATGGTCGACTTCCACCGTACCGTCGAGCATGTGCTCGCGCGCCACCATGAGGCGCAACGCATGACCGATCCGCCAGGCCGTCGGTTGGCTAACGCCAAGGGTCTCGGCAAGACGGACCGAGGATAAGCCTTTATCCGACTGCAACAGCAGCCACAGCGCCTTGAGCCAGGTGCGCAACGGAAGCTTCGTGGCGTGCAGGGGCGTATGTGTTGTCACAGTGAACTGGAAGCGGCAACCACCGCTGGAGCATTGGTAAAGCCCCGGCCGCGCGCGGCGCTTGCCCATGTCGCGGCCAGCTATCGCGGTCGAGCGCTTGTAACCACAAGCGGGGCAGACCCTGCCATTCGGCCATACCATGCTTTCCAGCAAGCGACGGCAACGCTCCTCGTCCCGGAACGCGGCGACCATGTCTTCAAGCGTCCGAATATTGGAAAGCATCGCCAGCATCATTTCAGACATAATTACCTCCTTCGGAACTCATCGTAGAATCGCATGGAAAGCACTATCCCACAACGAATTTGCTGTCTTTGGTTGATAAAGGCCGCGTACGATTTCGGACTGCTCTTGTTCTGACCCCGGACACGACATGCAGGGCCGCTCCATCGCACCGTGCGGGCCGACTCCGGTTGCGCAGCGCAAGCAGGATCTCGAAGCTGCCAAGAAGCTTCTGAAGGAGGCCGGCAAGGAAGGCATGAGCATCGACTTGGTAACGGTCAATGGCACGGCCGGCATGGTCGAATGCGCGCAGGTCTTTGCAGAGCAGGCGAAGGCTGCGGGCGTGAAGATCAACGTCAAGCTCACCGAGGAGGCCGCCTATCTCGCCAATTACGGCAAGTGGACCTTCGGCGTGGACTTCCTGAGCGACGCCTATCTGCCCGTCGTGGCCCGCAGTCTGTTGCCGGGCGGCACCTTCAACACGAGCCATTGGGATGACAAGGAATTCAACGAACTTTATCAGAAAGCCGTCAGCATTCCCAAGGCAGAAGACCGCTGCACCGCCATTCACCAGATGCAGCAGATCGAATATGAGCGCGGCGGCAATCTTCTCTGGGGCTTCGCCAATACGCTGAATGCCTACAAGGCCGGGCTGACTGGGATCGTTCCCTATGTAGTCGATTCACCCTTCTACCATCTGAGGAAGGTCGCCCTGTCATGACGAGCGGCACCTCCCCTCTGTCAGACGTGGGCGGCGAACCTGGCTGCTCCGGCGTGCCGGTGCAGCCGCGTTCATGCTTTTCGTGGTTTCCCTTCTGATCTTCGGGGCCACTCAGGCGCTTCCGGGCGATGTGGTGCAGATGATCCTCGGCAAGGAAGCGTCGCCCGAACAGATTGTGGCGCTGCGCCAGCAACTCAGCCTGGACCAGCCTCTCGCAACGCAATATCTGCGATGGCTGGTCGAACTTCTCCACGGCAACTTGGGCACATCGATCGTTTCCAAGATGCCGGTAGCCGATTTGCTCCTGCCACGCATCGAGAACTCGTTCTTCATCGTGGCGGTATCGATGTTGATCGCCGTTCCGACATCGCTCTTTCTCGGCCTGCTGACCGCGACCATGAAGGACAGCGTCGTCGACAAGCTCGTCATGGGCTTTTCCGTCCTGGTCAACGCCCTGCCGGAGTTCGTGCTGGGGCTGGTGCTCGTCCTTCTGCTGAGTACCAGTGTGCTGCATATCTTCCCCGCCGTGTCGCTCCTGTCGCCGGAGGTGCCGATATGGGCGCAGCCCTCGCGGCTCGCCATGCCGGTCATCACACTGGTTCTGTTACAGACGACCTATCTGTATCGTCTGGTCAGAAGCACGGTCATCGACGTTCTCCATACCGAATATGTACAGTTTGCCATCCTGAAGGGTCTTAGCCCCACCCGCATTCTTCTCGTCCACGTCCTCCCCAATGCAATCGTGCCCGCCATCCAGGCAGCGGGGACCATATTTGCGTTCTCCGTGGGCGGGGTCGTCGTTATCGAATACGTCTTCGGATTTCCGGGGCTGGGAACGGCTCTGGCGGAGGCCGTCGGCGTTCGCGACGTGCCGGTCGTGCAGACAGCGGTGCTCACCATTTCGGTGACCTTCTTCATCACCAATATCGTCACAGACATGGCTTCGTTTCTGCTGACCCCGCCGGGCAAGGGGGTCGCACATGAAAAACGAAAAGAACGCTCGCAAGAGCCGGTCGAGCCTGATGCGCGGCCTCACAAATACCCGTACACGCTTCGGACTTGCCCTGATCGCCTTGGTGGTCGGCCTTGCCTTTCTCGGTCCCCTTGCGGCACGCTATGGCCCATCCGAGTTGATCGGCACACCTTATGAGGTGCCCGACGCAGATAGTCTGCTTGGAACCGACAGCCTGGGGCGAGACGTTTTGAGCCGGTTCCTGTTCGGCGGGCGGAACCTGATCTGGATGGCACTTTCGGCAACCCTTGCCGGGCTAACACTCGGGGCGGCCATCGGCCTCGCCACCGCCTATTTCAAGGGACGGTTCGATGGGATCGTGATGCGTATCGTCGATCTTCAACTGGCATTTCCGAGTGTTGTCTTTGCCCTCCTTTTCGTAACGGCGCTTGGGCCGAACCCGGTTCTGCTCGTCGTGCTGGTGGCACTCTCGCAGGCCCCGAGCGTTGCCCGCATCATTCGCGGTGCATCGCTTGCCGTTGTCGAGCGTGATTATGTGCAGTGGTCGCGGGCCGTCGGCCTGCCGACCCACAAGATTCTCATGTCGGAAATCCTGCCCAACGTCACATCGCCCCTGCTTGTCGAACTGGGGCTGCGGCTGATGTGGTCGATTTCGCTTCTGTGGAGTGAACCCCTCGGGCTGGACCATCGAAACAATGCAAACTAAGCCGCCTGCTGGGCGAGTTGGGTTTCAAATTCTGCTGGCGACAAATAGCCAAGGGCTGAATGCAGCCGTTTGGCATTGTAAATCTGCTCGATGAACTTAGGCAACTGTTCGGCTACGTCAGCGAAAGTCTCGTAGCCTGCTGGGTAGATATCCTCCACTTTCAGGGTCTTCATGAAGCTCTCTGCCTGCGCATTGTGATAAGGGTTGCCGACGGCGCTCATAGACCCCTGTAAGCCTGCCGCATCGAGCGCTCTTCGGTAGGTCTCACTTGCGTACTGGCATCCGCGGTCCGTGTGGTGAATGCAGCCGCGTGGGGGCTTTCTGTTCTCGATCGCCGAACGCAATGCTGCCAAAGCGAGCGGCGTATCCAGGCGTTTCGACAGGCCATAGCCGACGACTTTCCGGCTGCAGGCGTCGAGAATGACAGCAAGATAGCAGAAGCCAGCGGCGATGCGGATGTACGTGAAGTCCGCCACCCAGACCATGTCAGGCCGCGACGGGATCACATTGCGATAAAGGTTCGGGTAAATCGGCGAATCGTGGTTGCTATCCGTCGTGCGAACATACCGCTTGCGAGGCTTGATACCGAGGCCATTGGCCCGCATGACGCGGGCGACACGCTTGTGATTAACGAGGTGGCCTCTTCGCCGAAGCTCGTGCGTCACGCGCCGGTATCCGTAGCAGGGCAGCTCGTCCTGGATGTCTTCTATGATTGCAACCAGCTCGCTGTCGCCGAGATTTAAAGCTTTTGCCGTTGATTGGTAATAATAGGTGCTCCTCGGGAGATCGATCATTTTGCACCCCGTCTGACAGAGCAGGCCGGGGCCGCTGATGATGGAGGAGCCTCGCGCTGTCGGCGGCGATCGGCTGGCGCGGTGTTTTTTCACCAGGTCCAGCTCCATTGTAAGCTGGCCGACCTTGCGTTCGAGCGCCGCGATATGTGCTTCGTACTCCGCAATGACGCTGGCCTCAGCTTCTTCATCGTTCAGCTCGCCACGATCGAACTGCGTTAGCCATAGCTGTATGAGATTGGCCGAAACGCCGTAGGTGCGCTGCGCGTCGCGCCGCCCGATGACACCGTTTCGGATATCCTGGCAAAGCTGTAGTTTAAACGGTGTCGAATGCCGTCGATATGGACCTCGGGACTTCATGAGCCTTCTCCGATTGAGGCCCGCAGAGTGTATCAGTTTTTCCCTGCCCCGTTGTCCAGCCCGAGGGGTTCACTCCACTGGCGGGTCTCAGCTTCCTTGGCTACGGCATCCAGCCCCCAATGCGGACTGGGGGCTGATGGTCAATGAGAGCCGCAACGCCCTGACGATCCAGCCGTGGGCTGTTCTTGCCCCAATCCTGGCGATCGCAACGCTGTCGATCGGCGGGACATTGTTCGCCGAAGGCATGTCGCGGGCGGTAGGCCTGACGGAAGGAGTCCGGAAATGAGCGGCGTTGCGGTATCTGGGCTTGAAGTTCGCCTGAGAGACGAGACAAGGATTGCCCACGAGATCGGGTTTACCATTCAGCCGGGCAAGGTTCTCGAGCTGGTGGGAGAAAGCGGCTCGGGCAAGAGCACGATAGCCAAGGCATTGCTGGGTTATGCGGCACCCGGCGCATACATCAGCGCCGGCAGTGTCGTGATTTGCGGTGAGGATATTCTCGCTCTGAGCGAGGCTGCGCGGCGCAGCCGCCGGCGCCGGCTTGTCAGCTACGTACCGCAGGATGCGGGTATCTCCCTCAATCCCTGCCTGACCATCGGTTTGCAACTAACCGAACGGCTCGTGACCGGCGAACATGCGCAAAGCAAGGCAGAAGCAGCGGGACGCGTTGCCAGCATTCTCGACGCCGTGCGGCTGCCCAGCGACCGGGGATTTCTTGCCAGATATCCGAGTGAATTGTCGGGCGGGCAATTGCAACGCGTTGGACTGGCCATTGCCGTCGTGGGCCGGCCGAAGCTTCTGGTCCTTGATGAACCAACGACCGCTCTCGACACCGGAACGCGAAGCGAAGTGCTGAAGCTGGTCTCCGGCCTGTCGGAGGAGCTGCAATTATGCAGCGTCTACGTCTCGCACGACCTCGGCGTGGTCGCTTCCTCGCGCAGGATGTGATGGTTCTTTACGCTGGGAGAATGATGGAATACGCGCGGTCCACCCAGATCTTCCAGGGACCCCGCCACCCCTACACAAGAGCGCTTCTCAAGGCCGTGCCCTCGACGCTTGAACGCAAGCATCTGCAGGGCATACCCGGAACGACGCCGGACCTGAGAAGCAGAAGCGGCGGCTGCACATTCGCAACGCGGTGCTCCCTGAGCGATCAACACTGCCGTGAGCGGGAACCACTGCTTACGCAAGATGCGCAGTCGCAGGTCCGCTGCCACAAGCCCGACGTGATGCCGCCGGCCGCAGGCGTTGTCCCGCTTCCCGTCAGGCGGGTCCGGTCGGAGAAGGTCTTCTCCATCGAAAATCTTCGGGTTCGCTATGGTGAACGCGAAGTCCTACGCAATGTCTCGCTGGACGTCGCCGCCGGCGAGTGTCTCGCGCTCGTCGGCGAGTCGGGAAGCGGCAAGTCGGCGCGCTGCGTCATCGGTCTCCATTCCGACTACGACGGTGCCTTGAGGTTTCGAGGGGCAACGCTTACGCTCGCTGCCGGAGACCGGGATCGCGACACGCACCGCAAGATCCAGTACATCTTCCAGGATCCTTATGCGTCGCTCAACCCCGGCGTACAGTGGGAGAGAGCATCGCTGTCGCCGTCCGGCACTTTTTCCAGGTGAGGGAAAGTCGGTTCCCGATTCGGTGGCCTCGGCCCTGCTGCGCGCGGGCCTCGCTCCGGAGATGATGGCGCGGTATCCGGCCGAACTCTCCGGAGGTGAGCGCCAGCGTGTCGCCATTGCACGCGCCTTGGTCTGCAAGCCGGAACTGCTCGTCTGCGATGAGCCGACGTCGGCATTGGATGTCTCGGTCCAGGCCTCCGTGATCGAACTGCTCAGAAGTCTCATGGCCGAAGGATTGGCGATGTTGTTCGTCACCCACGATCTAGCCGTCGTCCGCAGCATCGCCGACCGCGTAGCGGTGCTGCATGGGGGTAGCGTGGAGGAATGTGCGGCCACCGACACCCTTTTCTCATCTCCAGGCGCGGCCTACAGCAGAGAGCTTTTGAAGAACGCCTTGAATATCGAAACGACTGCGGGGGTCCGTTGAACACCTCTGGGCAATAGCTTCCCCTCGTATCGACGCGTTCAGCCCACATCCTGGGACGACGAATCCGACCACCAAGCGAGTCAGGCAACGATCGGCTTTCCCGAGCCTGAGGCACCAGGAACTCGCCGGTAGGATAGAGTTACTTCTGCCGGATCGTGGCCCGAGTGGAGCCGACGCATAATCGGGCGCCGACCATTATGTTGAAGATCACGAAATCCTGATTTCGATGAGAGCCTGCCGCTTCTCAACCATGACCTGTTCGATGGCCGCCTGAAGCGTTGGCAGCAGATCGTCGGCTTCCACGACCTTGGCCGTCCAGGCGCGGCTTGCCGCGGCGACCTGCGTGAAATCCGGCGAAGGCGCGAGAGAGACGAGCGGCATGGCGTTTGATTTCGCCGCATATCCGTCCGGATAGACGCCGAGCACGGACTGGCGAACTGCGCCCCATTCGGAATTGTTGAGAACCAATATGAGAAGCGGAATACCGGCTGCTTCCGCGATCTGATGGCAGGCGACGGGGTTGGAAAACATGTATGATCCATCGCCCATCGTGGCGACGATGAGCCTGTCTGGCCGGGCGAGCTTCATCCCGAGGGCAGCCGGAAAACACCAGCCGAGGCCACCGGAGTGCGGCTCCTGATACCAGGTGTCGGGTGATTGCAGAGTGAGTTCCTCAAGCGGCACGCCGAGTTCAGACAGAACTGCTGCATCCCTGCCCTCAAGCGCCTTGGAAAGGCAGGTACTCACGAAAGCCTTGGACATGACCGGACCACGAGCCGCCGCAGCGCGTTCGAGAATGGTGGAGCGGCGCTTGGCTGCGGCCGTTGCGACCTCGGCGCGGCGGGTGTTTCGCACCGTTTCCGCCCGTGGCAGGAAGCTTGAAGCCGCATCGGCGAGCTCTACGATGACCTCGGCGGTATTTCCGACAAGTGCAAGATCGCAGGGGAAATTGCGGATGGGAAAGCGCGCATAAAGCGGGTCTTCGCCGATATGAACAACCTTGCAGCCGGGCTTAAGCGCATGAATGTCGGGCGACCAAGGTGCAAGGCTGTCGACCACCAGTACGAGATCCGCCTCGGCAAGCCATTCGGCCGGATCGCCGCCCACCGCCATCGGATGGTCGGTCGGCGCGGCAAGTTGGATTGCCCAGTATTGGCAAATCGCAATGCCCCAATCGTCGGCGAGGCGCGACAGGATCTCGAAGCCTTCCGCCGACCCTGCGCCACGCTGCGCGATGATCAGCGGGTTCTTGGCTTCGCTCAAAAATCCGCGGCGGCCTTGATATCGGCGCGGCGCGGCCTGCGCCGGCGGCCGCAATCGTTGCCGGAGCCTCCAGCTCGTGCGAGGGCACGGCTCGCACAGAACCTCGCGCGGCAGGCTCAGATAGACCGGCCCGCGAGGCGTCGAGTTGGCAATCGCAAAGGCGCGATCGACAATATCCACGGCCTGTTCGGGGAATTTCAGCTCGTAGTCCCATTTGACGGATTCGCGGATCATGGCGGCCTGATCACGCATTTCCTGCCCCCAGCCGATCGGTACGGTGCGGGCGCCGAGCCTGCCCTTTTCGACGACGGGCGTGCGACCGGAAAAAACGAGTATGGGAACATGCTCGGTTGCCGCATTGATCGCACCGATAACGCAATTGGCGAGACCCACATTAGTATGAGCCATGACGGCCTGTGCGCGTCCCGTCGCCAAATAATAGCCGTGCGCCATGCCCATGGCGGCACTTTCGTGCGGAATGACGATGGCCTTTGGTAGCGGAATCTGCTTGGCGGAAGCTTCTGCCAGACCCTCGATGATTGGTGGGAAATCGGTCCCGGAATTGGCGAAAATGTAATCGACGCCCACCGCCTTCAGGCGCGCAAGCAGAGCGCCGCCGGCGGTGATCGTTGGAGCTTTTTCGTCCGTCATGAATGTTACTCGCTTTCAGTATGTTTAGAGGTGGCTGGGAAGCCAAGTCGCAAGGATCGGGAAGGCAATGAGGAGCGCCAGCCGGACGAGGTCGGTGACGATGAAGGGAGCAACGCCTTTGAAGATTTTCGAGAAGGTCAGCTCCGGCACGACGCTCTTGATGACGAAGACGTTCATTCCGACCGGCGGATGGATGAGCCCGAGTTCCACCGTCATGACGATGATGACCGCAAACCAGATGGGATCGAAGCCCAACGAGATGATGACCGGATAGACGATCGGCACCGTCAAGATGATCATCGCCATGGCGTCCATGAGGCAGCCCAGCACGAGATACATCAGGAGGATCAGGAGCAGTACGCCGTACGGGCCGATGCCGAGACCGCCCAGGAAGGATGTCACCTTCTGCGGCGTTCCAGTGATGGTCAGGAAGTAGCCGAAGATCAATGCGCCGATCAGTACCGTGAAGACGGCGGAGGCGGTGCGCGTCGCCTGCAGCAGCGAGATGAGGATCTTCTGCCTGTCCAGCTTGCGTCGCAGAACGCCGATGATGAAGGCACCGCCCGCGCCAACGCCGCCCGCTTCGGTCGGCGTGAAGAGGCCGCCATAGAGACCCCCGATCACGAAGAAGAAAAGGACAAGCGGCGCCCAGACATCCTTCACTGCACCCAGACGCTCACCCCAGCTGCTCTTCGGTGCGGCCTTGAGCATGTCGGGGCGCACCATGCCGATGATGATGATGGTCACCATGTACATGAGGACCGCAAGGATGCCTGGGACGATACCGGCCATGAACAGGCGGCTGATGTCCTGTTCGGTCATGATGCCGTAGACGACAAGGACGGTAGATGGCGGGAACATGGCCCCCAGCGTGCCGCCGGCGGCAATCGTTCCGGCCGCGAACGACTGCGGATAATTGAAGCGCCGCATTTCGGGATAGGCGACAGTGGAGAAAGTTGCGGCGGTGGCGACCGAAGAACCGGAGATCGCCGCAAAACCGGCGCAGGCAACGATGGTTGCCAGACCAAGGCCGCCCTTCAGGTGCCCGATGAACGTGTTGGCGGCGCGAAACAGCTCACGGCTCATGCCGGAATTGGAAACGAAGGCGCCCATCAGCAGGAACATCGGGATGACGCCAAACGTGTAGTCGGTGACAGTGCGCATGGAGGTTTGGCCGATCAGCTTCAGCGCCGGACCGAAACCGGCCAGGAGACCGAAACCGGTGACGCCGACGAGACCCATGGCCATACCCACCGGCACGCGCAGCAGCATCAGGACAAACAGCAGGACGAATCCCGATACGGCAACTAAATTCTGTGTCATGGGATTATTCCACCGGATCTGTGGTGTGTTCTCTGTTCACACTCTGGGGATTGAAGACGAGGCGGAAGGTGCGCACGGCGATCAAGATCACAGCGGCAACATCGCCGAGCCATGCCACGAGAAAAAAGGCCAGGTGGGAAGCTGCAGGTCGTAGGTCAGGACGTTCTGCGCCCTGGTCTGGACGACCTTGTCGAACAGCATGATGGTCTGGACCGTCACGACGAGCAGCAGCACCAGTGTCGCGAAGACGTCGATGTAGCGTTTATATTTCTGGCTGGCGCCTTCCCAGACGAGGTCGGCGGTAATATGGGCACCGCGATAGCTGGTCGCGGCAATTCCCCAGAAGATTAGGATGCCAAGGAAGAGACGGCCGAAATCATACCCGTCAGGGATAGCGTAGGAGAAAAAGTAGCGCAGCATCACCGAGATGAATATGTCGGCGGCGACGAGGCCGACGAAACCGGCCGCTATCCACTCGATCCCCTCGATGAAGCGATCCATGGCGTTTTTCGGCGGCTGCGGCCACGCTGGGGGCCGCTCCGTCTGCTGTTTCGGGCGTCATGAGCCCCTCCTCTCTTGTCGTGAAGGAAGCCGGCCGATGCTTCGATCAGTATCGGCCGGATCGACGGTCAGAACGCGGCCTTGTTGTCCGCCAGGCTCTTCTTCAGGTCGCCCAGGACCTGCGCCGGGTCATAACCCTTGGCCGAGACCTGTTTTTCCCAGCTTGCCTGCAGAGGAGAGACAGCCTTGCGCCATTCGGCGACCTGTTCAGGCGTCAGTTCCACCACCTCGTGGCCTGGCGCGGCCTTCATTTTGTCGCGGCCGGCATGTTCGAAATTCGTCCAGGCAGATGAAAGCTTCACGGCCCATTCGGTGCTGCAATGGTCATCCAGCACCTTCTTCTGCGCAGCAGAGGCGTTGTCATAGACGTCCTTGTTCATCGTCCAGGTATAGGCCGTCGTGTAGAGCGGGACATCGAGCGTGTATTTTGTCACCTTGTCGATGCCGAACAGGAAGATCGAGTTCCACGGGAAGGTGATCGCGTCAGCGATGCCGCGTTCCAGTGCGTCACGCGATTCCGGCGCCGAGGCCTGGACATTGGTGCCGCCAAGCGTCGTCACAAGTTCGCCCATCGTCTGCTGCGCGGGGCGGACCTTCAGGCCCTTCACGTCGGACGGAAGAGTGATTTTCTTGCGGGAATGCAGCGCGCCGGATCATGGACGAAGGCGAGGCAGAAATGCGTGTCGGCCATCTCCTTCGGAGCGTACTTCCGGTACCAGCTGTCGATGGCGGCCGTACCGCCCTTGGCATCGGCAACGGTGAACGGAAGCTGGGCGGCATTGATGACGGGGAAACGGCCTGGCTGATAGCCGGGGCTTACATAACCGACATCGGCGATACCATCGCGGACCATATCGTAGTGGTCGAAGGCCTTGCCGAGCTGTTCGGCCGGAAAGACGGACGCGGTGATCGTGCCGCCGGACGCCTTGGCGATGCTGTCGGCCCATTCCTGGGTGGATTTCACCAGCGGATGCACCGGCGGCACCCAGAGGGAAATCTTCAGATTGATCGGCTTGTCCTGCGCGGATGCCGGCAGGGCCCCCGAGGCCAATACGGCCATGGCGCCGACGGTCGCGGCTAGCAGGCCCTTGATTACTTTATGTTTCGACATGCGCTCCTCCTTGGTTGGCTGCGGCAGGCAAGCCGCATTCGTGTTCGGCATCCCTCCTCGGAAGCCGAAGTCCGCGGGACATATCCCGCCGATTATCGATGTCTTTAGATGCTTGCCGCCCATCCCGACCCCACGGTCAGGTGTGAGGCGGCAGCCATCGCTCAGTCGTTGCCGAGTGAGTTCACAATTCTGGCGAGGATGGCGATCAACGCGGCCTTATCCTCGCCAACAATCTCATCCAGCCGCCGGTCGTGCTCGCGGGCAATGGCATGCAGGCGCGCCTGCATCTTGCGTCCTTCATCGGTTAGCCGGACACTGTAGCTGCGTTGGTCGTCCGGGTTCTGCTGCCGCTCGATCATGCCGCGGATCGCAAGCCCCTTCAGCGTTGCCGTCAGCGTCGAGCGGTCCCGGCCGCAGACCCTGCTGAGTTCCGATGGTGTCAAACCGTCGTACTCAGACAGGATGGTCAGGATGGAGTACCAGCCGGGCTTCAGATCCGCCTTGTCGACGGCCGTGCTGAAAGCCTGAAAGGACACTTCCTGCGCGACCCGGAGGTGATATCCGAGAACGTTGCGGAAGGCCGCCGGAATGAGCACGTCGCTCTCTTCCGGCCGGGAAGCTTCCAGTTTCAGTTTTGCCGATGATTTCGCCATCGTTCTTAAGCCTCCCCGTCAGAATGGGTAGTGCTGATGCGGATCCTCGACGGTGATCCAGCGCAGGTCGGTGAATTCCGCGATCGCCGCACGGCCGCCGAACCGGCCGTAACCGGATGCCTTGACGCCGCCGAATGGCATCTGCGCCTCATCATGCACGGTCGGGCCATTGATATGACAAATGCCGCTTTCGATCCGTCGAGCGACACCCATGGCGCGCTGAATATCCCGACTGAAAACCGCCGATGAAAGGCCGTATTCGGTGTCGTTGGCGACCCTGATCGCCTCGTCGTCGCCATTCACACGAATGACGCTCTTGGCCGGTCCGAAGGATTCCTCGGAATAGATGCGCATGTCCGGAGTGACCTTGTCGACCAGCGTCGCCTCCATGATGGCGCCGGTGCGATTGCCGCCGGCAACAAGTGCCGCGCCCTTGGCAATGGCGTCCTGAACCATTTCCTCGACACGTTCGGCGGCCTGGAGGCTGACCAGCGAGCCCAGCACGACATGGCCGCGCGGATCGCCCGCCGGCAGTCCTTTGGCCTTGGCGGCGAGCTTTTCGACGAAAGCATCGGCAACCTTCTCGTCGACGATGATCCGCTCTGTCGGCATGCAGATCTGGCCCTGGTTCATATAGGCGCCGAACGCCGCGGCATTGACCGCCGCGTCGAGATCGGCGTCGTCCAGAACAATGAGCGGCGCCTTGCCGCCGAGCTCGAGCAGAACCGGCTTCAGATGTTCAGCCGCCAGCTTGGCGATGATCTTGCCGACGCGCGTCGAACCGGTGAAGTTGATGCGCTTGACAGCAGGATGAGCAACAAGAGCCTCGACCACCTGAGCGGCATCGGCGGGCGCATTAGTGACGATGTTGACGACGCCCTTGGGAAAGCCGGCTTCGCGCATGACCTGACCGATCAGACGGTGGGTTGCCGGGCACATTTCCGATGCCTTCAGCACGACAGTGTTGCCGCAAGCGAGTGGCATGGCGATAGCCCGGGTACCGAGAATGACGGGAGCGTTCCACGGCGCGATGCCGACGCAGACGCCGGCTGGCTGGCGGATGGCCATCGCCAGATTGCCCGGCTTGTCGGACGGAATGATCTCACCGGAGACCTGGGTCGTCATGGCTGCGGCTTCGCGCAGGACATTGGCCGCGAACATGGTGTTGAAACCGCCCCACGGACCGGTAGAGCCGGTTTCGGCGGTCATCAGCCGGATGAATTCCCCCGCCATTGAGTCCATAATGTCGGCCGCTTTGAGAAGCAGTTTGCGGCGCTCGCCCGGACCAACGACCGACCATTGCGGGAAAGCCGCTGCCGCAGCGTCGACTGCGGCACGCGCATCGGCAGGACTGCCCGCAGGCGCCTTGGTGGCGACCTCGCCCGTCACCGGGTCGATACGTTCGAAAACGGCTCCCGATTGCGCGGCACGGTCATCGTTATCGATCAGAAATTGAATGTTATCCATGGTCTTCCTCCTCCGAAGGCAGTCTCGGAACCACCGGGTTTCCAGGCAGCAGATGCTGCCACTCCGTTTTGCGGTCGTTCCGCCGTATCTCTCACTCGTCAGAAGTTTATTCAAGATATCTCGATCTCACAAGATAGTTTGATATCAAAATATTTGATGACAAACTATTTTTATAAAGGTATTTGGAGACTGCAGCTATTGGGGAAGACGTCAGGGAGGAATGCTTGAAGATCGCTGTTATCGGGGCTGGAGCCATGGGAAGCCTATTTGCCGGACGCCTGGCACATGAGGACCACGATGTCTCCTTGATCGAAGTCTCCGGGGCGATGATCGAGGCCATTGGTGAAGAAGGGCTTCGGATGATTGGCCGTTTCGGCGAGCAGACCTACCGCTTGCCGGTCGGACCGGCAGATCGCTATACGGATGCTTTCGAACTGTTGATCGTCTTTACCAAAGGCATGCACACCACGTCCGCCATGGAAGCCGCCAGACACGCTATCGGCCCTGATACCTGGGCGCTGACGGTTCAAAACGGCATTGGCAATGTCGAGGCAATCGAAGCCTTTGTTGCTCGCGACCGCATCATCATGGGCATGACCAACTGGCCGTCTACGCTGATCGAACCCGGCCTCATCAATATTCCTGGTGAAGGCGAGATCAAGATTTGGGCGGCAAACGGCCAAACGTCAGAAAACCTGGAAGCGATTAGCTCCGCTCTGGACGAGGCAGGACTCAACTGCAAGCTGGATCCAGGTGTCGAAGTGGCGATCTGGGAAAAGCTTGCCTTCAATTCCGCCCTCAACTCACTCGCAGCAGTCACCGGATTGACCGTTGGCGAGATGAGTGACCGGCAGGAATCGCGCGCCATCGTCTTCACGATTGTAGACGAAGTTGTCACAGTTGCGAGGGCCAAGGGCCTCGCCGTCGATGTGGACCATATCCGAGTGTCGGTCGAGCATGCCTTTACCAATCACCGACAGCACAAGCCATCCATGTTGCAGGACCGGCTTGTCGGCCGACGAATGGAGATAAATACAATTACCGGGGCAGTCAGCAAGACCGGTGCTGCACTTGGCATCGCCACTCCGGTGACAACGACTTTCGCCAATCTGCTGACCATAGTCGATGGAGAGGCCTCGCGCGTCTGAAACAAGAATGGCGAGCATCTTGGGAGGAGGCTCACATGCAAGACCTGAATCTGTTGCGAATCCTCGTCGCAGTCCATGAATGCCAGACGGTCACCGGCGCGGCAAACCGGCTGAACATGTCACAACCGACCGTTTCGCAGGCGCTTTCGCGCCTGCGCGATATTACTGGCGATTCGCTCTTCCTGCGTGGCCCGCAGGGCATGTCGCCAACGGCACACGCGACACATCTCTACCGTGAATGCGCGATCGCGCTCCACCGTCTCGATCATGCGCTTAAAGCGGACGAACCTTTCGTGCCTGCAGAGGCGAAGGAGCATTTTACCATCGCGCTCTCCGATCTCGGCGAGATGACTTTCCTGCCGCCGATCGCCGAGACATTGGCCGGCATTGCGCCCTCCATCCGGCTCGACATCGTGCCGCTCGCGGTTCACGAGGTCGAGCAGCAACTCAAGCTCCGGCAGATCGATTTCGCCATCGGCAACCTGAGAAAGATCGATCCGGATCTTAGGCAGCGCGATCTTTTCGAGGAGAACTACGTCGCCTTGATCCGCAAGGATCATCCAACAATTGGCAATACGCTGTCATTGGACACGTTTCTGGCCCACGGCCACGCTGTCGTCAACGGTGCCTCCGAACATTGGCAGGTTTCAAGTCTGGCGACGGTCGGAGGGGCGAAGCCGGCGCAGGTCCATATCGTGCTGCCGCATTTCACCGCCCTGCCCTTCGTGATCAGCCAGAGTGACCTGATCGGCGTTTTGCCGTCACGCACTGCCGAAAGCTTCTCAGAGCGCTTCAATCTCCGATGGCTTCCACTGCCCTTCGTCATGCCAAATTTCAAGGTAAGGCTGCTGTGGCACGGCGGCCAGACGTTGCGCAGCGACGCCCGCAACTGGATGGTCGAGCAGGTGAGCGATATTCTGCAAAACCTGCAGGCCTGTCCTTATAGCTTTCCTCAAAGCCCGGAGACATTGCGCTAACCGTCCGACCAACGGTGCGGGAAGCCGCAGGCGCCCGGCACGCCACGGAGAAAGGAGCCTTTCCGCCTCAAATTCAAGCGGAAGGCTCGGAAGCCCCATGCGTCAGGGGCCGCCACCGCGCAGACTTCTTCCCAGTCATCCTCCAGAGTGATTGTAAGGCTGTGCGGCAGATCGACAGAGGACACGCCGATCAGGATCGTGTATTCCCCGCCGGCGCTCGCCAGGCGTTGCGTTGGGCATCGAAATAGGCGAGCGCCCGCATGCCGAGCCTCACCTCTGTCACACCTTCTTCACCAGCAGAGAGCGTGAGTGTGCTGAAGCCGCGCAGCTCCTTGACCGGCCGGTCCTCTCCTTTCGACGGCGAGACATAAACCTGAACCACAGCCTTCCCGGAGCGTTTGCCGGTATTGCGAACAGCTATGGTCACCGTGAACCAGTCTCCGGCACGGATCGTGCGCGAGGTAAGCTGTGGTTTGCCCAGTTCGAACGTCGTGTAGGAAAGGCCGAAGCCGAAGGGGTAAAGCACGCCCTCGCCGCCAGCACGGTCATAGTGACGATAGCCGATGAACACGCCTTCACGATAGGCGACATAGCCGTTCTCGCCGGGATAATTCCCGACCGTCGGGTTGGCCGTCAGCGTTGCCGGGAAGGTCTGCGGCAGGCGACCACCAGGCTCGGCATCGCCGAAGAGCACGTCTGCGACGCCATGACCAAGCTCTTGCCCCGGATACCAGCTTTGCAGAATCGCCGCGACGTCATCCTTCCAAGGCATGGCGACCGGACCGCCGGTTTGCAGGATGACGACGCAGTTCGGATTGGCTGCGGCGACGCGCGAAATCAACTCGTCCTGCGCGCCGGGCAGATCGATGCCCGGCAGATCACGGCCTTCGCTGTCCCACTCGGCCGTCCGCCCGACAAAGACGAGAGCGACATCCGCGGCGGCAGCCGCCCGTTCGGCGCGGACGAGCCCCGCCTCACCCGGCGGCAGCGACAGGCCGACACGGAACGCCTGAATGCCATCCATGACTCCGGTGGTCGAGCGATAGTCGACACGGAAGTGATAGGTCCGGCCTTCTTCGAGCTCGATTTCGACCTGACGCTCGTCGCCGCCAAAATGATAATAGGTTGCACCCGTCGGCGCCCAGCCCTCCCAACCGTCGATGGTCAGCACATCATCGACATAGAGGCGCGCGAGACCGGCATTGGCAAGACCCAGGCTCGTAGCGTCCGCTTCTCTCTGGCGTCACCTCGAACGAGGAGCGAGCGGTGAAGAGATGCAGATCGACGCCCGGCTCATGCGAGCCGAACCACTTGGCGTCCGAGGACGGGTATTGCCGGGTGAACACCGCCGGACCGCTGAAATCCTCGTTATTGTAGAAATGCGTGACCATCGGACCCGGCACGACCGGCAGCAACAGATGGTTGGTGCAGCCTTCCTCGAAGACGATTTCGAGATTGTCGCGCGCCATCAGCCCGTCGAGCGGGCTTACCCGGTAATGCGCGTTCACCCGCGCACTGCCGCCGCCCATGATCCGCGCCACGGCCGCATTGGGCCCGATCACGGCGACTTTCAGAGGCTTCCGGCCGTCGAGCGGCAGGATGCCGTTATTCTTCAGGAGAACCGATCCTTCCGCAACGGCGCGGCGGATCAGCGCGCGATGTTCCGGCAGGTCGACTGAGGTTTCCTTCCTGACGCGCGGCGTGTTGCGCACGCCCGAGCGATCGACAAGCCGCAGCACCCGGCGCGCGCCATCGGTCACCATGTCGAGATCGACTTCGCCGCGCTGGATCGCATCCAGGAGCTTCTGGCCGCGATAGAGCGCGGGGCCCGGCATTTCGAGGTCGAGACCGGCGTTCACGCTTTCCGCTACGCTCTTCACCGCCGTCCAGTCGGACATGACGAGGCCGTCGAAACCGTATTCGACCTTCAGCAGATCATGCAGCAGCCATTTATGCTCACTGGTGAAGGTGCCGTTGAGGCGGTTATAGGAGCACATCAGCGCCCAGATGCCTGCCTTCACCGCCGCCTCGAAGGGCGGCAGGTAGATTTCGCGCAGCGTGCGAATATCGATATCGGAAGACATGGTCATCCGTTCGTATTCGCTTTCATTGCCGATGAAGTGCTTGATCGTCGCGCCGACGCCTTGCGTCTGCAGCCCGCCGATATAGGCAAGCGCCATCTCCGTCGTCAGATGCGGATCTTCCGAATAGCATTCGAAATTGCGGCCATTGAGCGGGCCGCGATGCATGTTGACGGTGGGCGCGAGGAGAACATTGCTGTCCTTGGTGCGGGCCTCCTGCGCCAGCGCCTTGCCGATCTCCTTCAGAAGCTCCGGGTTCCAGCTGGCCCCGAGCGCGATACCGGAGGGGAAGACCGCCGCCGTCGGGCCGTTCTCCGTGACCCCGCCGCGCGCGCCGTTCGGCCCGTCAGAAACCTTGACGGAGGGCACGCCAAGGCGCTCGATGGCTACGGTTTCCCAGAAGTTGGCGCCCGAGAGCAGCGACACCTTTTCCTCAAGCGTAAGCCTGGCAAGCGTTTCTTCGATCCAGATTTCGTCTGTCATGTAGTCCCACGCACCCATGTTTATGAAATTCAGAGCCGCACACCATCGGCCTTTGAGAAGAGCGACGCGCTGCCGAGCGAGAAGCCGAGCTTCAGCGTGCTGCCGCGCGCCGGGTTGAGCTTGAGCCGCTATTGACCCGCACCGAGATCTTCTCGCCGCCGCAGGTGCCCCAGATGACCGTATCCGCGCCCATCGTCTCGATGACATTCACCACCATGTCGAGCGGCAGAAGGTCCTCGCGCGGCGCGATGGCCAGATGCTCCGGGCGAATGCCCAGGATAGCTTCCGACTGTGCCGCTGGTTTCTTCACGAAGGGATAGGCAGTGACGTCGAGCACGTGGCCGTCCCTGAGACGGAATTCCACCCGCTCGCCCTGCGGCACAAGCGTACCGCTCAGGAAGTTCATCGCCGGCGAGCCGATGAAGTCGGCCACGAAAAGGTTGGCCGGTCGGTTATAGATTTCTTCCGGCGAGGCAAGCTGCTGGATCACGCCGTTCTGCATGACGGCGATGCGGGTCGCGAGCGTCATCGCCTCGACCTGATCATGCGTCACATAGATCATCGTCTTGCCGATATCCTCGTGCAGCGTCTTCAACTCGACGCGCAGTTCGGCGCGCAGCTTGGCATCGAGATTGGAAAGCGGCTCGTCGAAGAGATAGACATCGGCATCGCGCACCAGCGCCCGGCCGATCGCCACGCGCTGACGCTGTCCGCCGGAAAGGGCGGCCGGACGGCGCTTCAGATAGGGCTTGATCTGCAGCATGTCGGAGACCTTCGCCACGCGGCGCTCGATCTCGTCCTTCGGCAGTTTCGCCATGCGCAGGCCGAAGGTCAGGTTTCCTTCGACCGTCGTCTGCGGATAAAGCGCATAGGACTGGAACACCATGCCGATGCCGCGATCCTTCGGCTCGGCATGGGTCATGTCCCGGTTGCCGATCATGATCTTGCCGCCATGCACGTCGATCAGACCGGCAATGGAATTGAGCAGGGTCGATTTTCCGCAGCCCGACGAGCCGAGCAGCACGATGAACTCGCCGCTTGCGATGTCGAGATTGAGGTTTTGCAGAACCTTGACGGAGCCGAACTGGATTTCGAGGTCTTGGATGGAAACAGCGGTCATCGGTTATCCCTTCACTGCACCGGCGGCAATGCCGCGGACGAACCAGCGTCCGGATGCGAGGTAGATCACGAGAGGAACGAGGGCCGTCAGGATGGTGGCGGCCATGTCGGCATTGTAGGCCTTCTCGCCCTGCGTGGTGTTGACGATATTGTTGAGCAGCACCGTCATCGGCCGGTTGTCCGAGCCGGCAAAGACCAGGCCGAACAGGAAGTCGTTCCAGATGTGCGTGGACTGCAGGATCACCGCGACGATCAGGATCGGCGGGGAAAGCGGCAGCATGAGCCGGAAGAAGATGTCCCAGAACCCGCCGCCATCGACGCGCGCCGCGCTGAACAGATCGCGCGGCAGGCCGGCGTAATAGTTGCGGAACATCAGCACCATGACCGGCAGGCCGAAGATGACATGCACCATGATGATGCCGCCAAGGCTGTTGTAGAGCCCGACCTGCGAGAGAACGCGGACCAGCGGATAGATGAAGACCTGATAGGGAATGAAGGCCGCAACGACGAGGACCGCAAAGATCACGCCCGCCCCTTTCGGCCGCCAAAAGGAGAGCGCATAGCCCGTCACCGCACCCAGCAGAATCGACAGGAAGGTCGACGGGATCATGATCTTCAGCGAATTGAAGAAGCCGACCGAGACGCCAGCGCAGGTCAGCCCCGTGCAGGCGGAATTCCACGCCGTCGTCCAGGCCTCCAGCGTCGGCCGCATCGGAATGGCGAAGATCGACGATCCGCGCACTTCATCCATGGTTTTCAGCGAGGTCGCCACCATCACATAGAGCGGCATGAGGAAGAAGGCCGCCATGATGATCAGGAAGGCATAGACGCCGAAGCGGGCGATGGTCTTTTCGGCACGTTGCGCCATGGTTCAGCCTGCCGCTTTCTGCGCCATGATGCGGCGCGCATAATAGATGGGCGTGGCGATGATGACGACGGCGGCGAGCATCATGATCGCGCCCGCATTGGCCAGCGCCACGTTCTGCCGTTCGAACAGGTTCTCCATGACGAACTTGGCCGGCACCTCGGTCGCATTGCCGGGCCCCCGCCGGTCAGGGCCACGACGAGGTCATAGGCCTTGACGACGGAAACGGAGAGCAGGATCGTGGCAGTTGCCGCCATGGGTGCGATGATCGGCAGGATGATCGAGGTATAGACGCGCCACTTGGCGATGCCATCGACCTTTGTCGCCTTCCAGAGATCTTCGTCGACGCCGCGCAACCCTGCAAGCAGGATCGCCATGACGAGGCCGCTGCCCTGCCAGACGGCGGCCAGAACCAGCACGAAAATCGCGCGGTCGGGCCGGACGATCCAGTCGAAGACGAAATTGTCGAAACCCCAGCCGCGCACCGTCGCCTGAATGCCGAAGGTCGGGTTCAGCACCCATTGCCAGACAAGGCCGGTGACGACGAAGGACATGGCATAGGGATAGAGGAAGATCGTGCGGAACAGGCTTTCGGCCCGGATCTTCTGGTCCATCATGATGGCCATGAGGAAGCCGAGAACAAGACAGACCACGATGAAGAGAACGCCGAAAACAACGAGATTGCCGACCGAAACCAGCCAGCCGTCATTGCCCATCAGCCGCACATACTGGTCGAAGAAATTGAATTTGTAGATCGGGATCAGCCTGGAATTCGTCATCGAGATGACAAAGGTCCAGATCATCGCGCCAATGAAGACGCCGATGACGATAATCCAAGCCGGAAGCATGGCCAGTGCGACCTGCAACCTTCCGCGCCAAAGCCCAGGCATTGTTCTAACCCCGTATGATGCTGACAGGAATGGAGCCGGCCGGAAGCTCCGGCCGGCGGAGGTCGGTCACGTCAGTATTTTTCGAGGACGCCGGCGATAGCCTTGACGTAATCATCCGGCTTCGCATCGGGCTTGGCCCAGAGAACCTTGAGTTCAGCCCCCAGCGCACCAACCTTTTCCGGCGAGAACGGGATCATCAGCGCCGAGACGGAATTGCCCTTCTCGATGGCGCTGGCGCCGGCTGCGGCACAGGCATTGTAGTCCGAGGCATCGACACCGCTGCGGATCGGCAGCGAGCCCATGGCGGTGGTGAACTTGGACTGGACATCGACCGAGGTCGTCAGTTCGGCAAGCTTCTTCTGCGCCTCGGTCAGGTTGCCGCCCTTGGCGGGCATGGCCCAGACGTCGCCGTTGACGACGGCCGGCGCATTGTTCGGGCCGATCGAGCAGAGGACGTCTTCGCCCGGCTTCTTGCCGGCGGCCACGATTTCGCCGATGGCCCAGCCGCCCATGATGAAGAAGCCGGCCTCGCCCTTGAGGATCATCTGGTTGGTGACGTTCCACTGGCGGCCCGATACGCCGCTATCGGCATATTTGGGCAGCTTGGCGAGAATTTCGGCCACCGGCTTGAAGGCGTCGGAGCGGACATAGTCGGCACCCTTCGGTCCGGTGAACTGCTTCCAGCCCTCAGCGCCGCCGACAGAGGCCTGCACTGCCGCAAAGGTGTTCATGAACCAAACATCGCGATCGCCAGCCTGCGCGAAAGGTACGATGTCCGCCGCGCGCAGCTTGTCACTGGTTGCGAAGAACTCGTCCCAGGTCTTCGGCATGTTGGCGCCGACCTTGTCGAGTGCCGCCTTGGAGGCGAAGAGGAAATTGGTGGCCTGGAGCTGGACGGGAACCGCATAGACATGCCCGTCGCGACTGATCGCGCTCATGACCGAGGCTGGGATGACCTTCGACCAGTTGCCAGCCTGAGCCACCGCATCGAGATTGGCCAGCAGGCCGCTTTCGACGAGATTATTGATGTCGGCACCCATGCTGAACTGGGCGGCAACCGGCGCATTGCCGCCGACGATGCGGTTGATCGCGGCGGTCTTGGCCGCGCTGCTGCCGGCAACCGCCTCGTCCTTCCACTCGCCGCCGTCCTTGTTGAAGGCGTCGGCAATCACCTTGATGCCGGCCGATTCAGCCTTGGACGTCCACCAGTGAATGACCTCGGTCGGCTGGGCCTGGGCCACACCAGACATGGCAGCGCAGATCGCCACGGCGGCAACGCCGGCAAACGCCTTGTGAATGATACGCATACATTCCTCCCTCTCGAAAATTCAGCGCGCGCCCGGACGAAACCGTAGACATACGCAAAGCCCGCCCGCGTCCAGCGAATATGTTTCGGGCTATTGTGAGAGAGGCTAGAGAACGCGACTGGCGAAGACCAATCGCGTTTCTTTTATCGTGATCATTGCTCTGACTAATATCGTCACGAAGCAACACTAACATCAGGCGGCAGGCGCGGCATCCGGAATCTTGCGGCGAATGGGCAGGAGATCGGTCCTGATCACCGATTTGAGAAGTCCCCATGCTCCGCCCGGAACGAAGAGCGTGACGCCGATCGCCAGCAGGCCGAGGATGATGAAATAGAGAGATCCGATATTGCCCATGGTTTCGCGCAGCAGAAAATAGATTGCAACGCCTACAATCGGTCCTTCCAGCGTCCCGATGCCGCCAAGGATCACGGCGAAGAGAATGATGGCCATCCAGTTCATCGAGAAGCCCGCCGTGGGGCTCACCTGCAGGGCAATCATGTAGTAGCAGGCCCCCGCCGCACCGCCGATGGCCGCAGCAATCAGCGGCACATAGGTCTGTGTCTTGCGGATCGTCACGCCCATCGCCTCCGCTGCAATCGGACTGCCCTTCATGGCGCGAAGAGCAAGACCGAAGCGCCCGCGCATGAGACCAACACAGGTCAGAAGCGCAATGACGAGGACAATGGCGGCCGTGCCATAGGTTGCAAAAAGCCGAACCGAGCGATCAATCCCACGCACTGCAGTCAGCGCAACGCCGCCACCGCCACCGAGCACGGCGGTATGATAGACGATCAGCCTGACCACTTCGGAGATCACCCACGAGCCGATGGCAAGCTGCGCGCCGGACAGGCGAAACAGGAACGGCGTGATCAGGAGCGCAAAGGCTCCGCACACCAGCGCCGAAGGCCACCGGTGCACCGACGGTGCGCGAGGTTGAAAGCGCGCCAAAGTTCAAGGTCGGCGACGAGATCAGGACTACCAATGACAACGTTTCCACGCATACCCGCCTGCCCGGCTATGCGCGCGACAAGCGCGGAACCATCGTCGGCTACGAAGGCGCGCATGTCTTCCCTGACGCCCATGCGGCTGGGCGCGGTGAGTGTCCCGACCACCTCTATCGCGTCCGTTTCGATAGCGAGACGCTGTGGGGCAAGGGCAGTGACGGGCCGGGGGCAGTCTATCTGAGCCTATGGGAAAGCTATCTCGTAGCGGGAGCCGCATCGTGATGCAGAGTGATCCGACCATCGATTCTGCAATGGCTGGACAAGGGTCCCGCCTTTTCCGAGCCTTGGCAGGCGGAGGGTCCGAGATACTCCGGGAGCGACTGTCTGCCTGGATAAGGACAGACCGGGATACGGCGCGTCGATTGTTCACGCTTATTGCCGTCCCGCACACGATGCCAGCGTAACGATCAGACACGGAGATAACCGAGTTAGAGGGCATAGCGTTGGTTTCCCGCTAAACAACGATAAGGGAGAACGAAGCCTGAACGCCCTCACGCTGCTCGCTGTTTTCCGGTCAGGTTGAGTGGTTTCCGGCCGGTCGCAGTCGCGGCACGATCCCAGAGGAAATCCCGGAGAAGGCGATGTGTTCCCATCCGACCGGCGAGGTATGGGCCAAGAGATCATCTGGGACGATTTTACCTTCTGAGCGCAGATGCGCGACGGCATTGTTCGACCCGAGTGGCATTCCCCGATACCGACGGGAATGTGCAGTGCGGGTCCAAAAAGCAATGAGGCGGCGGCTGGATGGACTCTTCCGGGAGAGTTCCCACCGTCGTTGAAGTTGCGCTGCTGGCGTTGTTGATCCGGAAGTCAATTGGCCCGAGATCACGTTCAATCTCGTTAAACTCCGATCCTGGCTCGAAAGATGAAGCGACAACATTATGGCCGTCGCCTTTGAAAAGCGGAGGGGCTAATACGCGCCGAAAACGGACTTGAGCTCAACCACGTTTTCATCCGACAACATCCGCGTTGGCAGGCCACGCAGCATAAGGAGCAGTTTCGCGGTTTCTTCCAGTTCTTCCGCCGCATAGACGGCCGAGGAAATATCTTTGCCGGTGACGACCGGGCCGTGATTTGCGAGAAGCACTGCAGCATATTTCCCCCGAGCGCCCGGATCAAATCTCCCGCCTTCTCATCTCCCGGCCGCACGTATTCCAAGAGTTTGACCTGGCCCACGCGCATCACAACATATGGGGTGAGCGGCGGGATGCAATCGTCAGGGTCGATGTCGGTGAAACAGGAGAGCGCGGTTGCATAGGTTGAATGAAGATGAACCACCGCTCCGGTCTGGGGCCGCGTTTCATAAAATGCCTTGTGCAGAAAAATTTCCTTGGATGGTCTGTCCCCTGACAGGTGCCGACCATCACGCGTGACTTTGCTGATCTTGGCGGAATCTAAAGCCAAGACAGGAGTTCGTGGGTGTCATGAGGATGACGTCATCAACGGCCGCGCTGATGTTGCCTGCGGAACCGACCGAGAAACCACGTTCATAGAGCGACCGCGACAAGCGTACGATATCCTCGCGGATTCTGTTTTCCGAGCTACTCAATTTGCTTTCAACCTTTCCAGCGCTTTGACGAAGAAATCGGCAGAGCCGAAGTTGCCTGACTTCAGGGCAAGAGCGATCGGCTTGTCGCCATCGGAAAGGAGGACTGGCACGCCTGGATCAATTTCCTGCCCAATCGTCAGTGCGCCAAGATCCAGAGCTGATACGACTGCGCCAGACGTTTCGCCGCCAGCAACGACCAACCGTGTCACGCCCGATTGAATCAGCTTGAGGGCTGTGTCGGCGAAGAGGGCGTCGAGCTTGGCTGCGACTTTGTCGCGACCATACTTCGCCTGAATGGCCTTGACTTCTTCAGGTGTACCGGAGGAGTAGGCAAGCGGGGCCTGGCCGTGATTGCCCGTTATAAATTCTACGACGTGGTCGGAGGTGGTTTCGCAGCTCATCACCTTGTCGACGTCGATGACTAGCGTCGGGTGGTTTTGCTTGTGGACATCGATCTGGCTGCGGGTCGCACCAGAGCAGCTTCCCGCCAGGATCGCGTCCGGCCCGTCTGTTTCGATCAACCTGCCTGAGTTTCCTGAAGCTTGGCCGCGCCGAATGAAGTTCTCAGCAAGACCAATCGCTATGCCAGACCCGCCTGTTACCAGCTTATGGTCGGCAATCGCCGACCCGATTGTGATCAGATCCTGATCGGATGTCGCATCGACGATTACCAACGTGTCATCCTTCGCGGCAAGCGCAGCGGCGACTTCCTCGGCACCCTTGCGAACCGTATCAAGCGCGACATGCCCAACGGACGATCGGGTCTGGTATCGCAGCCATCGGCGAATGTCGGGATCCGTCATGGGTGTAAGCGGATGGTTCTGCATTCCGGATTCACAGGAGCCGGTCATGGACGAACAGGTGCGCCATGTAGACGGTGCGGCCAGCACCTGGGAACGCCGGGCATGCGACGACGCTTTTCACATCGAGTGCGGCCGCAAGCGCTTCGCCCACGGGTCCAATGTTGCCGTCACGGGTGGAATCGAATGTCGAGCAGTATTTGAAGACGATCTGCCGGCAGCCTTGGGCCAGAAGCCAGTTCAAGGCGTCAAGG
This sequence comes from Neorhizobium sp. EC2-8, assembly GCA_045291535.1. GTDB lineage: Bacteria > Pseudomonadota > Alphaproteobacteria > Rhizobiales > Rhizobiaceae > Neorhizobium. The sequence goes on from CP147997.1 coordinate 280,311, forward strand.
GATTGCGCTACCGCCTCCTCGACTGGAATAGTTCGGCTTTTGAGGGCAACCACACCCGCCTCAACGTCGGCAGATGCAGCGGTTTTCGGTACGCCGAGAAACTGGGCGGTGCGCAGTCCACCGTTAGGCGCCACGCCCTTTGCAATTGTGTTTGCAATATCGCTTGCGCCGGTAAAATCGTCGGCGATCACTCCTAAAAGCACTACTTTTCCTTTCTTCGCGGATACCACCCGATGGAGACTTGCAGCAAACTGTCTCTTTCAGCCGATGCCGCGACGCCTGATGCCTTCTTTGATCACTGCTTTGCGATCGGATCGCGCGGCTTCAAGACGGCCTGTTCGGGACTGCTGAAAGCAGGCAAACCGCTGGCCTAACTTTGAGCACTTTCCTGGACGCGGGAGCGCGCGTTCAGTGCGGAGGACATGTGCAGCACACCGAGTTCAGGGCTGGTAAGTACTGGCACCGACATCTCGCTCATTTCTTTCAGGGCATTCGCCATTGATGCTTGAGCAAGAACAACCACGTCGATGCCCACGAGCGAAGCGAGGCCCTCGCGTATCATCGCATCATGCGCCGCCCTGTCCCCGTTTCGCAATTTATCGAAGGCTCCCTCACAAAGACGGCTGTTGACGGAAACCTTACGACCCATCCTATGAGCATGGCGTTCAATCAACCGGGTTGTAGGGTCCATTGTTGTCGCTAGAGTTGCAAGGACGCCAATTCGGTTCCCGCGCTGGATCGCCTCAATCGCCATCCCGTCATCGATACGGAAGAGGGTACGGGGCAGAGCGGCATGGCCGCATCCACTGCAGGGCCGAGCGACGAACAGGTGACGAGGACAGCCGAAGCCCCCGCATCCACCGCCGACCAAATGTGGCTCGCAAGCCGCCGCATGGTCTGACGTGACAGCGTGCCTTCGCGGATCGTGTTCCCCAGCAGGCTCTCATCCAACATGTTGAACAGGCGCCAAGCGGGCAGATGGTGGCCAACGAGTTCGTTAAACGCGGGGATGATCCCGGGGACTGTATGGATCATGGCAAGCGCAGGGCACTCATGAATGCCTGTAGTCATGGCTTATATCTCTGTTTTTAATTGTGCACGCTCTTCAATTTGAGCCTGTAACAGCAGGGGTGATACGAACCCGATCGCGGCATCTGTCGTGCTCGACCGGAAGTCGATTCAAAACCACTGGCGTCAGACGATGCTCTGTAACTTACCCGCGCGACGGCCGAAGATTTGACCGTCGCGCCGCCAAACCGAACTTTCTGCCATCCCTGCATTTGCATTCGATGCATGCTGCTCGCCTTTCTTCCGTACCGTCACATGAGCTCACTTCGAGGGCGCGCGATGAACCCAAGCTTTGATCCAGACCTGCCCCTGCCCGTCGGGAATTTCCTGCTTCCGGCCGAAGGCGTCATCGAAATGCATCCGTCCGAACGGCAAGGCCTGGGCGCTTCCGCCCGACTCGCACGGTCGTTCAGGTGCCGGAACTCCACTATGGCTATCTCGTAGAAGTCGACGCGATAGCCGTCATTGCCTCAGATGCTCCTGCCGGAGGGGCAGGAAACAGTGCCGTATAGATCGGCCGCCAAAATCAGTTCAGGTCAGCCCCCATGTCTCCAATTGTCAAACACATACAGAACGATCAAGAGCTTCCCGCCAAGGCGGATGTCGTCGTCATCGGCGGCGGCATTATTGGTGCAACGGCGGCTTTCTTTCTGGCGGAGCGGGGACTGTCCGTCGCTCTGGTCGAAAAGGGCCATGTCGGCTGTGAGCAGTCGAGCCGCAACTGGGGTTGGTGCCGCCAACAGAACCGGGATGAGCGCGAGCTGCCGCTATCCGGTGTCGCGCTACGGCTATGGGGGAGTTTGAATCCAAAATCGGAGAGGACGTCGGTTTCCGCCGATGCGGTCTGCTTTACGCTACGGACAATCCGCAGCAATTGGCGGAATGGGAAGCATGGCGCGAGACAGCGCGCCAGTTCAACGTCAATACGAAGATGCTGAGCGCCAGCGAAGCGGCGGCCGCAATTCCGGCAAACGGCCGTCGATGGCTTGGCGGGGTCCATTCAATCGATGACGGCAAGGGTGAGCCTGCCATCGCCGCGCCGACGATCGCGAACGGCGCTCGCAGATTCGGAGCGACGATCCACCAGGAGTGCGCTGCGCGAGGCCTCGATCTGGTCAATGGGGCGGTCGCCGGAGTGATCACCGAAAGGGGACCATCCGGACACAAGCCGTTCTCTGCGCCGGCGGTGCCTGGACGTCCATGTTTTGTCGCCAGCACGGAGTTCTGTTTCCGCAGGCGAGCGTGCGCCAGACGGCGCTTCGAACGCGGCCGACAGCGAATTTGGGCGAAGCGATCTATACGCCGGAGTGTGCGTTGACCCGCCGGTTGGATGGCAGCTACACGCTTGCGATCAGCGGCAGGGCGATGCTCGACATCACCCCGCAAGGCATTCGCTACGCCCGCTGGTTCATGCCGATGTTCATGAAGCGTCTGAAAGCGGTGCAGTTCGGCATCGGCAAATCCTTCCTCCAGGGTCCGGAGGCATTCGGAAGCTTGAACAAGAGTAAACCGTCGGCCTTCGAGCGGATGCGCGTTCTTGACCCACCGCCGAGCCGCCGCACCATCGCGGCTATTTTGAAACGTGTCACGGAGCAGTTTCCTGCGTTGGCGGGGTCGAAGTCGCCGACAGTTGGGGAGCCTACGTGGATTTCACGCCGGACGCGGTGCCGGTCATCTCGCCGGCCGACGGCGTGAAAGGTCTCTACCTGGCGGCGGGCGCCTCTGGCCACGGTTTCGGCCTGGGCCCAGGTATCGGCCGCCTGGCGGCCGATCTGGTTGCCAATGATACACCCTGTGTTGACCCCACCCCCTTCCGTCTGTCGCGCCTCCTTGATGGTTCGAAAGTCAAAGTCGGCGCAATCTGATCGTGAGGCCAGATCCGGAGAAAGCCGTGGGGGATACGCGCCGAGGAAAGCTAGCGGAATGGATTACGACGTAATCGTCATCGGCGGCGGGCTGGTAGGCGTATCGATTGCCTGGGGTCTGTCGAAATGCGGACAAAGGGTTGCAGTCGTCGGCGAAGGCGATCTGGCAAACAGGGCCGCCCGGGCGAATTTCGGTCTCGTATGGAGCTCCAGCAAGGGCCTCGGCAACGCCGCCTATTCGCGGTGGTCGCGAACCTCGACGGCGAACTGGCACCGGTTGGCAGCCGAACTCAAGGCCGAAACCGGCATCGACACTGGCTTTGTCCAGTCGGGCGGCTTCTCAATCCGGCTCACGCCAATGGAGCCCAACGCGGGGCCGCATCGATGGCGAGGCTCGCCGGCCAACCAGGAATGGGCGCGGAAGGAACGCCGCCGCTCGAATATGAGGTACTCGATCAGGCGGAGACGCGCCGCCGCTTGCCCCTCGTCGGCGAGACAGTGGCAGGCGCGATTTTCAGCCCGCTCGACGGACATGCAAACCCGCTGCGGCTGTTCGCTGCCTTTCACAAGGCGCTGCCGCAGCGTGGCGTTCGTTATTTTCCGCATCGGAAGACGACTGCGATCCGCCATCGCGCCAGCGGCTTCGAAGTGGCTGGAGAAGGCTGGAGGCTCGACGCCAGCAAGGTCGTGCTTGCCGCCGGCATCGGCAATACAGCGCTCGCCCCGATGGTTGGGCTGAACGTTCCGCTCACCCCGAGCCGCGGCCAGATCATCGTCACCGAGCGGCTGAAGCCGTTCCTCAGCCATGCCACCGGCTACCTGCGGCAGACGGACGAGGGCTCTGTGCTGATCGGCGAGAGCAAGGAGGCGACGATCGATCATCAGCGGCCGCGAGGGCCGATCACCGCAGTTCTGGCCGAACGCGCGCTACGCACCTTCCCGCTGCTCAGGGACGCCAGGGCGGTGCGGATCTGGGCGGCGTTCCGTGTGGTGACGCCCGACGGCTACCCCATTTACGAGCAATCGGAGCGGTTTCCAGGTGCGTTTGCATGCGCCTGCCACCGGCGTGACGCTGGCGGCGAACCATGCGCTGGTCCTGCCGCGGCAAATTTCGGCCGGGGCGCTGTCTGACGATCTTTCCGTATTTCATTCCCGGAGGTTCCATGTTCCGGCGGCTGTCT
>CP147998.1:0-1762669 GCA_045291535.1 Neorhizobium sp. EC2-8
GGCCAGCTGAATGTCGCCGGTATCGAAGACTTCGAGTTCAGGCACGACGCCGGCTTCCCGGATGATATCCGCCATGATGCCGAGATTGCGCGGCGTGTTGATGACGACCGATGTGCCGGAATACATCGTGTTGAAGTCGAGGCTGCATATCTCCGGCCGAAGCGCAGCGATATGTTCGACGCGCTGCCCGGGTGGGAGCAGGGTGGTTCCCGGTGCTGCGATGCTGGGTTCTTGTTCTCCCGGAACGAACCGCCCGCCCGGTCCGGTGGTCAGGTTGATGATGACGTCCTCATCCGCCGCGCGAAGGCGATCCACCACCTCGCGATAGTGCTGCAGCTCCATGCTCGGCCGTCCGTCCGGATGCCGGACATGAATATGCACGATCGCCGCGCCCGCCCTCACAGCATCGAGGCAGGAATTCGCAATCTGCTCAGGCGTGATAGGCAAGTAGGGTGTCGACTCGACACTGGTGATGTTGCCCGTGACGGCGCAACTGATGATGGTCGGATTCGCCAAGTCTTTCTCCCATGTTTTCAAGGCACTGCTGCGATCTTTGCAGCTCGTTGGCTCGCATCTGCGTCCGCGCGGCGCAAAGCAAATCGGCCAGCGTTTCACGCACAGAAATGCTGTGGCCGGATCCGCGTCGCTGGCAGTGGCGAGGATCGCCGCCGTCGGAGCCAGCGGCTCGATGACGCCATCTCGGATGCCGGGCTGATGGACCTGAACAGGCGCGGCGTATGTTTCGGCGTCGCCACCCTTCGGCCTTGGATCCCATAAGGCGAAATCATTGGCCAGCCACAACCACGCAACTCGGAAGCCATGGGGTCTGCCGCACTTGAATGGATACAGAGATTCAACAGTCGCCGGGGCTGCGGCGCGCGCTGCACATCGTCCACGGAATGCGAATTCCTATTTCAACGGCTGAAACAGATGCTCGCTGCAATAGCCGAGACGGCGCATTTGATTATGATCCATGGCCGACCGGGACAAGAAGCTTCAAGTGCCCCCGGCTCGAGGGAGGAGAGCTATGCGCAGGATACTGAAATCCATCGGTATTGCCTTGGTGGTATTCACCGCTGTAGGTACCACGGGTCATTCCAGCCTGGCGGGAGAATGGCCGAAGGACAAACCGATCACCTTGGTTCACGCCTTTGCCGCCGGCAGCGATTACCTGGCGCGACTCGTCGCGTCGGCGCTGGAGAAGGGAGTGGGCCAGACGGTCATCGTCGAGAACAAGCCGGGTGCCGGCGGCGCAATAGGCACCGGCTATGTGGCTCGCCAGAAGCCGGATGGCTATACACTGATAACCGCCTATCCGGGACCGGCCGCCAACTTCACCAATACCATGCCGGGCCTGCCCTACAAGCCGCTTACCGACTTCGAGCATATCATCCAGTTTTCCGTCGGCGACATGGTGCTGGTGGCCCGCAAGGACTTTCCGGCCAACAATCTCAGCGAGCTGATCACCTATGTGAAGCAGCATCCTTCGCAGGTGAGCGCCGGCAATAACGGTATCGGCTCCTATGGCCACATGATCGAGACCGCGATCATGGATATGGCCGGCATCGACATCAAGCTCGTCAGCTACAAGGGCAGCCCGCCGATCGTCACCGACATGCTGTCGGCAAGCCTTGATCTCTCCGTCGATTATCTCGGCGACGCCTATATCAAGCATATCGAAGCGGGCAGCCTGAAGCCGATCGCTGTAATTTCTGCCCAACGGGCCAAGATCCTGCCGAATGTTCCGACCTTGAAGGAAATGGGGCTTGATCTCGTTGCAGTTCCATGGGGCGGGGTTATGGCGCCGAAGGGCACGCCGCCGGCAATCATCAAGAAGATCAATGAAGTGCTGACGGAATATCTGAAATCGGAGGATGCGATCAAGAAATTCGCGGTCGCCGGTCAGATCGCTGCGCCGACTACGCCGGAAGAGTTTCACAAGATCGTGGTTGATGAGGAAGCGCTCTGGCGGAACATCATCGCCAAATACAACATCCGGACCGAATAATCCGGGTTTTGAGGGTAATGAAACTCAAAGCTCCGCCCGTCGTCCGACGCCACTGCTGTCTCCCCGTTCGCCGGCGAGACGGGATATGGCGCACCGTTTCCGTCAATGGTTACACTGGTGCGATACGACCCCTCTTTCGTACCGCGAAATTTAAGAGACCGAAGCCGGTGCTGGGCACCGCCGCGCTGCGAAGGTGGCGCAATCTGGGCCTGGGCCAAGTGGAAATCCAAAGGCGATAAGCGACAATCCGCGCCGATTGCCTGATCTCGATGATGCGCAGATGGACAGGGCAATTTCCAATGGCTGAAACTGACAACGAACCGCCATTGGTGGATACGCATTTTCACATCTACACCACCGACCTGCCGCTCGCTCCCAACGCCTGGCACAAGCCGCCGGAGGATGCCGGGGCGGAACGGCTGATCAAGCTCCTCGACGAACACGGGATAGCGCTCGAGTCGTCGCTGCCGCGAGCCTGCATGGCGAATATAACGACTATGTTCGCGATGCTTTACGCAAATACCGCCGCCTGCGGGCTACGGCCATCGTTTCACCGTCGATCAGCGTCTATGAACTGGAGCGGATGCGCGACGATGGCTTCGTAGGTATCCGGCTGATGTGGCGGACGCTTGCCGAAGCGCCGGATATTACGTCGCCGGCCTATCGCCGTCTGCTGCGGCGCGTCGCCGATCTTGGCTGGCATGTCCACCTGATCGAACGGGCAGACCGTCTGCCCGCAATGATGCAGGAGATCGAGGCGGCCGGCGGGCGTATGGTCATCGACCACATGGGAATGCCCGAGGCGGGCAAAGGCGTGGACGATCCTGGGTTCCGTCTGGTGCTCGATGCGATCGACCGCGGCAATACCTGGGTCAAACTTTCGGCAGGCTACCGGTTCAAACCGCCTTCCGCAGCGATGGATTGCGCACGGCAACTGATACGGAGGACAGGCGGTGAGCGGCTGGTCTGGGCCAGCGACTGGCCGTTTGCGGCCTACGAAAACCAGGTCACCTACGGCGAGACGTTAGCGGCGCTTTCCGAATGGGTGCCCGATGCCGCCATGCGGTTGCGCATCGGCGGACGCAACGCTCTTGAACTCTATTTCATGTAACGGCTGGAATTCGAAAAATGAACGCATTAGCCGAGATGACTGCCAAGGCCGACATTCTGTCTCTCGTCACCGGATACTGGAACGAGGTGGACACGAATTGGGGTGCCTGCGCCCATATGATGTTTACCGAGGATGGCGTGTTCGGATCAGGCCCTTCCGCCTTCGTTGGTCGAGCTCAGATCAAGGCGTTTTACGACTGGCGCCGCAGCCGCGGTGACCGTGTCGCCCGTCATCTGATCAACAACCCGATGGTTTCGCTCGATGGCCCGGAGCGGGCAACGGTCAAATACATCATGACGATCTACGCCGTCGATGGGGTGCCCGTGCTGCACGTCAATGCGCCAAACAGCATTTCGGAAGTTATCGAAGTGGTGGTGCGCGATGCCGAAGATGGCTGGAAAATCCGGTCAAAAACCTTCAACCACCTCTTCAAGGGCGAAGAGCCGACGACAACCATGCCGGAGCATATGGGGAGCATATCTTCAGGGGCGGTGCGACAGGATCAGAGATAGTGTCGGCTTAACACCGATCGAAATGCCGTCAGGAGGAGAACCGCATGAGCATCGAGACGAGAGAGCCGCGCGAGCATTTGCTCAGTCGTCGAAACGTCACCTTCGCAGCCATTTTCGTATGTTTCAGCGTGGCTGTCGGCATCTATGCCTATCGCACCTTGAAGATCGGTACGGCGGCCGAGATGGGATCCGGCTTCTTTCCGGTCATGCTGTCGATCGTGCTGGGATTTCTATCCCTGGCGGTCGCCTTTACGCCGATTTCGGCAAACGCTCAGCCGTTGCGGTTCGCTCCCGTCAAGGCCTCCGTTTTGATCATGGGGGCGCCACTTATTTTCGCTGTGTCGATCCAGTCCCTGGGTCTGGTGGCCGCCGTAGCGCTGACGATCTTCTTTTCAAGCTTTGCCAGCCGTTTTGCAAGCCTGCGCCAGTCTCTCCTGCTTTCCGTAGGGTTCACCGTCTTCTGCGTCGCGGTGTTCCATTATCTCCTGAACCTGCCAATCCCCCTCTGGGGCGACCTGATCACGGGCTAAAAACGCCATGGATATCTTTGCCAATCTCGCTCTCGGGTTCGGGGCTGTTATCGAACCTTCCAACCTGATGTTCTGCTTTATCGGCTGCCTGCTCGGCACCGCCGTCGGCGTGCTGCCTGGGATCGGGCCGCTCGGCACGATCGCCATCTTACTCCCGGTGACCTTCGGTTTCGCGCCCGAGGCATCGATGATTATGCTGGCCGGCATCTATTACGGCGCCCAGTATGGTGGCTCCACGACTGCTATCCTGATCAACCTGCCGGGCGAGGCGACATCGGCCGTTACCGCTATCGACGGCTACCAGATGGCGCGTCAGGGCAGAGCGGGACCGGCACTTGCCATCGCGGCGATCGGTTCGTTCTTTGCCGGCTGTGTTGCAACGCTGGTCATCGCGCTCTTCGCCAAGCCGCTGACCTCGCTCGCGTTGAGCTTCGGTCCGTCGGACTATTTTGCCTTGATGGTGCTTGGTGTCGTCGCCTCGATCGCACTGGCGCATGGTTCGGTGCTGAAAGGCCTGGTGATGATCGTGCTCGGCTTGCTGCTCGGCTGCGTCGGCACGGATGTCTATACCGGCAGCATGCGCCTGACGCTCGGCACTCTGGATCTGGCGGATGGTATCCCGATCATCGCCTTCGGTTCGGGCGTCTATGCTATCGCCGAAATCCTGCGTGGTCTCGAGGACGAAAAGGAGCAGGAACGGGATGTGCTGACGACACGTGTTACCGGCCTGATGCCGACCTGGGCGGATATCAAGGAATCCGCTGGTCCGATCGTGCGCGGCACGGGGGGCTCCATTCTCGGCATCCTGCCGGGTGGCGGCGCCATGCTTTCGTCTTTCACGTCCTATGCGCTGGAGAAGAAGATTTCGCGGCACCCCGAGCGCTTTGGCCACGGCGCAATCGCCGGTGTCGCCGGTCCGGATCGGCCAACAATGCCGGTGCGCAGAGCCTCGTTCATTCCCATGCTGACGCTGGGTATTCCATCCAACGCCATCATGGCGCTGATGATCGGTGCCTTGATGCTGCAAGGCGTGGCGCCCGGCCCCAATCTCGTCAATGAAAAGCCGGTCCTCTTCTGGGGCGTGATCGTCTCGATGTGGATCGGCAACCTGATGCTGGTGATCCTCAACCTGCCGCTGGTCGGGCTGTGGGTGAAGCTGCTGTCGGTTCGCAACCATCTCCTCTTCCCGGCGATCATCGGCTTCTCGGCGATTGGCGTCTACAGCGTCGGCAACAACCCGTTCGATCTGGTGGTGATGACGGTGTTCGGCTTGGTCGGTTACGGCCTCACCAAATTGGATTGCGAACCGGCGCCGCTTCTGCTGGGCTTCGTTCTCGGGCCGATGCTGGAAGAATACCTGCGCCGCGCCATGCTTCTGGCCGACGGAAACCCGCTTGCCTTCTTCCATCGGCCCATCACCGCCGGCCTGCTATTGGTGGCCGCGGTGACGCTTTTCGCAGTGCTGTTTCCGGCAATCCGGAATCGCCGCAAGGTCGTGTTCACCGAAGAGGACTGAGGCCTTCCGTGTCGGTTGGCATTCGGCACTCAACAGGCCGGAACACCTCAACTGCATTTCATGGCTTGAAATCACCGGGCGGCGGAGGTGGACCCTTCGTCGCCCGGCGCTTTAACACATGGGGATCGATCAAAGATCACCGCGGCGCTGGCGGTCTGTCATCCACTTCGATCTTCAAAGGTGAAATTTGCAACTCCTGCGCGGTTCCCATTTTTGCCGGCCCTGCCCATGAACGTCGCGAAGACCGGTCGCTATAATCCGCTGCTCGCGCTGAAGGACCCGCATTATCGGCGCTTCGCCACCGGCAGCATCGTCTCCGTGCTCGGCATGTGGATGCAGAAGATCGGCGTTGCCTGGCTGGCCTGGGAGCTCAGCAAGTCACCGTTCTGGCTCGGGCTGATCGCTGCCGCGGACATGCTGCCTTCGATCTTCCTCAGCAGCTTCGCCGGTTCGCTTGCGGATGCGCATGACAAGATCAAGGTGCTGCGCTCGGCACAGTCGGTCGCCATTTTGCAATCGCTGCTGCTCGCCATATTGTCGTGGCTGGGCCTGATTACGGTGGAAGTGCTGTTCGGGCTGACGCTGTTGCTCGGGATTTCCAGCAGCCTTGAACAGCCGGCACGGCTCTCGCTGATCCGCGAGATCGTGCCGCCGAATTATCTGCATGCCGCCGTCGCCTTCAATGCGCTGAGCTTCAATCTCGCCCGCTTCGTCGGCCCGATCATTGCCGGTGTGTTGATCAGCGAGGCCAATGTGGGCGTCACTTTTGCTGCCAGCGCCTTGGCGATCGGCTTCTTCTCCTACGCGCTGGCGGTGATCCGGGTCCAGAAGGAGACGGATCGTTCCTCCGAGGCTGCTCAGGCCCTGGGTACAATGGATGGGTTCCGTTACGTTTCAAGTCAGAAAAGCCTGCTGGTGACGCTCGGCCTGATGGGTGCCTCCGGCATCAGCGTCAACGGCATATTGCAGATGTTGCCGGCGGTTTCCGACAGGCTCTTTGCAAAAGGCATAGACGGATTTGTCGCCCTTATGGCTGCCTCCGCCTTTGGGTCGGTGATCTCCGGCATCATAACTCTGTCGCGGCCACCCGGCGCCAGGGGCGTGGTCGGCATCTCCATTGCCGTTCTTTGCGCAGCAGCTTCATTGGCTGCTCTTGCTGTGATCCCCATCTTTCATCTGGCCCTTGTCGCGATCTTCTGCATGTCCTTCGCCAACATGTATGCGGGAATAGCCGGGCAGGCCTTGCTACAGCTCGAAAGCGAGCCGGGAAAGCTTGGTCGGGTAATGGGAATCTATAGCATGATCATCCGCGGTGGCCCGGCGGTCGGCGGTTTCCTCATTGGGACCGCGGCCACATTTGTGGGCATGGTTATGCCCGTCGTCGGTGTGGCTGCGCTGGCAGCGTGTTATGCCGGTCTCACCGCCTTGACCTTCAGCCGCGCCGATCAGCGCCCATAGGCATTTCAACAAGTGAAATGCGAAAAGAACCTGCTGGCATAGAAGAGCATGCCGGACTACCTTTTGTTCAAGCATCGGTTGGGAGGCTGATGCAGAGGAATTCTGGGAGGAGTTCTGAATGATGGAAAGCGAGTTGAAGGAGAGACCGACCAAATCTCTTCAGCTACCGAAATACAACGATCTTCATTGCAGGGCGAATTCATTGCGTGGCAGCGTCGATGAGCACAAGGCATCCTATGCCCCGGTCGAATCCGCGCGCCGGGTTCTCCTGCTCTTGCAGGCGTTGAATGCGCAGCGGATCGCGACCATCGGCTCGCTGCATCAGGTGACCGAGCTCTCCAAGCCGACGATCGTGCGGATGCTCGAAACGCTGATCAGCGAAGGTTACGTGGTTCGCGACAACTTTGTCGGGGGCTACAGTGTCACCTCCAAGGTCGTCTCGCTCGCCTCCGGCTTCGCTGGCGCGCCGATGTTGATCGAGGCGGCGCGGTCGCGAGCCGTGGCGCTGACGAACGATATCAAGTGGCCCGTCAGCCTGGGGACGCTGCGGGACGCCCATATTCTCGTCAGCTTCACCACGGCGCCGATTAGCCCATGGTCCTATCCATTCCCCGTCCTGCACCGGTTCCTCGACCTGGAGCTGACCGCGATGGGACAGTGTTATCTCGCCTTTTGCGACGACGAGGAGCGAGCTCTGCTGCTCAACGCGCTGACCCAGCAGCGCCGCGATCAGGGAAAGCTGTTCGATGCGGCGCGGGTGCTGCGGGATCTCAGGACGACCCGAAAGCGCGGTTATGCACGTGTCGGCGGGCCACGCCGGGTATTCGACTTCGTGGCGGTGCCGATCCTCGACGGACAGCGGTGCTCGGCCTGCATGGGGGTTGGCTTTTACCGCTCGGCAGTTCCGTCGGACCGGATCCTGGAAACCGTGATTGAACCCATGGTCGAGGCAGCAACCGCCATCCAGGTGGACATGCGGAGCCTGAACAGCACCGGCTACTAAACCCATTCAACCAATATCCGCTGAATATGCTCGATCCGGGGCAGGTTCGGCCATGGCCATCGCGCCGCTAAACCGAGGAGAGACCCATGAAGCGCAAGGTGATACTGACATGTGCCGTCACCGGAGGCAGCGCGCTCTCGAAGAACAGCCAATATGTGCCGATCACACCCGAACAGATTGCCAACGAGGCGATTGCTGCAGCACAGGCCGGTGCCGCATCGGTGCATATCCATGTGCGGGATCCGCAGACCGGCGCTCCATCGACGCAATTCGAACTCTATGAAGATGTTATGCGGCGCATCCGCTCATCAGGCGTAGATTTTATCGTCAATCTGACCGCCGGCCCCGGCGCAGGTTATGCACCGACGCTCGACGAAACGGCCGTGCCACCGGTGCGCTCACCGAGTGTACGGACCGACCATGTCTCGCGGCTGCGCCCCGATATCTGCACTCTGGACGTGGCGACGATGAATTTCGGCGACCGGGCGATCGTCAATACGCCGCCGCATCTCATCGCAATGGCGAAAGTTATCCAGGCGGCGGGCGTGAAACCTGAGCTTGAGGTTTTCGATATCGGCCATGTCGGTGTCGCGCTCAGGCTTTTGGAGGCCGGGCATCTGCCGAGGCCGCCGTTCTTCCAGTTCTGTCTTGGTATTCCGGGCGGCGCGCCGGCGACCACCGAGGCGATGCTTCTGATGCGCTCATTGATCCCGACGGAAGCGCAGTGGTCCGCTTTCGGTATCGCGCGGGCGCAGATGCCGATGGTCGCCCAGTCGGTCATTCTCGGCGGCCATTGTCGCGTCGGGCTGGAAGACAATCTCTATCTCGAACACGGTGTCCTCTCTGAGGGCAACGTGCCGCTGGTCAGGCGGGCCGTGGAAATCATCCGGGCGCTCGGGGCGGAGCCGGCGACGCCGTCGGAAGCCCGCGAGATCCTCTCGCTGGAAGCGACGAGGGCGGCCGCCTGATGACTGCCGATCTTAATGCCGCCGATCTCAAACTGGTTGCCGAAACGGCTTTCGATCCTGCAGCGGCGGGCTGGACGAAATGCCGGCCCAATCCTTTTCCGACGTGGCTGGTCCATTCTGGCAGAAACAGGAGGATGGTCAGTTTCTCTTCGGCGTCATCTGTGCGCCCCACACCCAAAACAACGCACGGGTCATGCATGGGGGCGCGCTTGCGACCTTCTGTGACCAGGCACTGGGTGGCACGCTCTATCAAACCCTGTCGCGGGACCGGGAGCCTGACGCGCCGCCGGTTCGCTCGGTAACAGTCCAGCTCAACATCCAGTTCCTGGCGGCGGTGCAGCCCTTCGATTTCGTGGTCGCCCGCTGCCGGATCGCCAAGACAACCCGTACTCTGGTGTTTCTCGATGGACTTGCGGAGGTGGGCAGCGACGTCGTCGCGTCACTGCAGGCAGTGTTCAAGCTGGTCAAGCCGCTCGCTTAAGTGGATGCAGCAGCTTGTATTTCAGCCGTTGAAATGTCCCGTCACCGGCCCTCGCACCGAGGCATCAAACGCCGCAGAGTGATCGCAACAAAGCGGTACCGGGGAGGACAGGAATGCCACGGACGGAATTTACGGCGCGCTTCAAGGCGCGTCAGCAACTGCTTGGCACATTCGTCAAGACGCCCACCAGCCATGCTTCGGAAATCCTGGGTGGCGCAGGTTTCGATTTCGTCGTCATCGACGAAGAGCATGCGCCGATCGATCGTTCCGCAACCGATCAGATCCTGCTCGGATGTCGGGCGAACGACATTGCCGGTCTGGTCAGGGTGCCCTCGTCGATGCCGAGCGCCATCCAGTCGGTGCTGGATTGCGGCGCAGATGGCGTGTTGGTTCCGCATGTCGCCTCGGTCGAGGTCGCCCGATCCGTGGTGGCCGCCAGCAGATATCGTGGCGGCATCCGGGGCTTTTCAAATTCCCCGAGGGCGGGTGGTTACGGCGCCGCCGGCATGTGGGCACATATCGAGGCGCAGGATCGGGACATCGCGGTGCTGGCGATGATCGAGGATCGCGAGGCGATCGACGCCATCGAGGATATTCTCGCTGTCGAAGGGCTCGACGGGATCTTCATCGGCCGTGGTGACCTGACGGTTTCGCTCGAGCGAAATCGGCCGGTGATCCGGCGGTCAAGGATGCGGTCGCCCGGATCATGGCGGCGGCCCGCAATGCGGGAAAACCAATTTGTATCATGGTCGGTGCCGTCAGCGAGATCGATGCTTTTCGGGCGGAGGGGCGAGCGCCTTCATCGTTTCGTCCGATCAGGCTCTCCTGCGCGCCAGCGCCAACCGGATCCGCACCGAGTTCAATGCCGCCGCTTCATACTGAAACAAATACAGGGCACCAACATGTACGCAGCAAACGACCCACGCGCGGCCCTCAATGTCGCCGCGCCTCGCAGTATTCCCGCCCCGACGGCCTATAAGGGTGCGGAATATGCCCGCTTCTATGATGCTCAGCCGCAGGAAGTGGCAGACGGCAGCGAGACCTATTACGCACGGGGACAGAACCTTATCGTGGCGCATACAAGGGGCAAGGCAGGTCTGGTGCTCTCGCGAACCGGCCACTCGATGAATACGTCGTTCTCCTGCCGAACCGGAATACGCCGGTCGAAGTGCGCTGGAACGGCCAGAACATCGCGGTCGACGGCTATTGTATCGTCGTCGTGCCGCCGGGCGATAGCGAAGTGCATCTGAAGGGAGATGGCGAGGTTATCCGGCTGGTTACCACCCAGGCGGAGGATCTCGTCGCCAAATGCTCGAATGCCGGCTCCTACGTCGATCCCGATCCGAACGTCTCGCCGTTTCGGGCCTGGCCCGACCCCTTGGGCGGCCACAAGTTGCGGCAATACAGCCTGGACGTTCCGCCGGAGCCCGGCCGGTTCGGCATTATCTTCCGCTGCTCGACGATCATGGTGAATTTTCTGCCCGGCAGCGGTCCGCGCGACATCACCAAGATGTCGCCGCACTTTCACGACGATTTCGAGCAGTATTCGCTCTGCGTCGCGGGCTCCTATATTCATTACCTGCGCTGGCCGTGGATCAGCGATCTCAATGCCTGGCGGCCGGACGATGCCGAGTTTTGCGCTGCGCCCTCCGTCGCCGTCATCCCGCCTCCGGCCATTCACACGTCGCGGTCCATGGACCCGGTGAAGAATGTCCTGGTCGATATCTTCAGCCCGCCGCGCGCGGATTTTTCCGCCAAGCCGGGTTGGGTGCTGAATGCCGACGAATATCCGGCGCCGGATGCCGCGCGCTAACCAGACAAATCAGTCTTCATGGGAGTGACCGACATGACCGAAGCTTCTTCCGCCACCACCGACCGCAAAGCAGAAATTGCCGGGCTCTGGTCGGCGCCGTCGATCTGCATTGCCACAGTGGGCCGGCCGTTTTCCCGCGCCTGCTCGACCACTACGAAGCGATGAAGGAGGCGTCCGAGGCAGGCTTCTCAGCGCTCCTCTACAAGGACCATTTCTATCCGGGCATGGCGCATGCCAAGCTGCTCGAAACGCTTTATCCCGATATCGGTGTACGCCTCTATTCGGGCGTGGCGCTCAACAATGCCAGCGGCGGCATCAATCCGCATGCGGTCGATCATGCTGTGAAGCTCGGCGGCAAGATCGTCTGGATGCCAACTTTCGCCGCGGCAAACCATATCGACAAGAGCGCCGAAGAGACGAAGAACTACCCGAAAAGCGTCAACCCGATGCTGCCGCCCGTTCCGCTCACCGTCCTGGATGAAAACGGCAAGCTGACGAAGGAGACCAATGAGGTCCTGGACGTCATCGCGGACGGCGACATCATCCTCTCGAGCGGGCATTTATCCGTGAAGGAGCTGAAGGTGCTTTATCCGGAAGCGAAGCGGCGCGGGGTGAAGAAGATGATGATCAATCATCCCACCTATGTCGTCGGTTGCTCGGATGACGATATCCGGGAGCTGAGCAAGCTTGGCGTCTTTATGGAGCATTCCATCTGCATGTTCATTCCGAACGAACGGGGCCCAGCCAGATGGGATGCGAAGGAAATGCGCCGCCTCGTGGATCTTGCGGGCGTGGAGATGACCATATTCGGCTCCGACCTCGGCCTCATAAAGATGCCGCGGCCAGTCGAAGGATACCGCGCCATCGTCAACGATCTGCTCGACCTGAACATGCCCAAGGCCGACCTCCGCAAGCTGCTGGGGGCCAATGCGGCGGGTCTGCTCTAGTGAAGCGCTGGAGATTTGCGATGGCTGAGGGTGACGACGAGTCGTGTTCTGCGATGTCGCCGTCATCGCTTCTGACCTCGTCGCGGGGTTCCTGCTTATCTCGTAAGAAATATCCAGCCGAAGTCGATTTCGGCGGCCAAGTCGTTATCTGCGTAGGCTGTGCGCCAGAGCACACCATGAATGTCGGCCAATGCTGCTATGATCCTCATCGTCCAACGGCGCGATGCTCACGCCTCGATTCTCGCGAAATCTTTCCGAAATACCGCAGTTGCCGGCTTGATCCGATATCGACAGCGATGACGCGGCGATTGGCGGTTACACATATCCTCGGCTCTGGTTCAGGCGCAGGCTTCGCACTGCGGCTAATGTGGATCATCAACCCTTCAGTCTGCGGCACCGGTCTTGGCCTCTTCGATTCCGAGTAGCGGCCACTGCCCAGTTGATCAACAAAATATGAGTATTGTACTCATATTTTGTTGATCAACTAACATCCGGCTCTTATAGCTGCGCTCGGCGAGTCGTCTCGCCCAGCGACCTTCACTCGCTGCTCCTCATACCTGTGATCTGTCAGGGTCACTCAACGCAGTTTGCAGCCAGAAGGATCGGGCAATGACGTTTTCTTTCAATCAGTTTTACGCTCGCCGGCATCTTCTTGGTTCCACCGTACTCGTTGGCGCTATGGCTGCAGCCGCCATGCCTATTGCCGCCTTTGCGCAGGATGCTGCCAATGGCGCGACGCAACTCGAACCCATAATATTAAGAAGTTCCGACATTCAGACGATCAGCGAGGACAACGACACCATCGTTCCCAAGCGTTCCATTTCGGCCTTGAAGACCGACACACCGCTCGTCGAGACGCCGCGCTCCGTTTCCGTGGTTACACGCAAGGAGATGGAGCAGCGTGCCGTCACCGATATGATTCAGGCGACGCGGTACAGCTCCGGCGTTAGTACCGGTGGCTTCGGCTATGACCCGCGCTTCGATCAGATTTACATTCGCGGCATCGAGACGACGACAAGTGGTGATTTCCGTGATGGCCTGCGCCAGCCTGTGATGACCTACGGGACGTTCACGACCGAAATATACACGCTCGACCGCGTGGAGGTGTTGAAGGGGCCGGTATCCGTTATGTACGGCGCGGCGAGCGCAGCCGGCATCGTCAACAAGATTTCCAAACTACCGCTGCAGGAAACTCACCATGAGGTCGAACTCCAATACGGCACAGTTGGCCGCAAGCAGGCCGCTTTCGATTTTGGCGGACCGATCGGCGAGAGCAACGATGCGTTCTACCGTCTTGTCGGGCTCGCTCGACAGGGAGAGACCAACTACGATATTCAGGACGACCGCTACCTGCTGCAGCCGTCCTTTACCTGGGAGCCGACCGACAGCACCAAATTCACCATCTACGGCCTGGCCCAGAATACCGAAACCGCGGCAAGCGCCTGGACTTTCAAGAACAACGGCCGGATCTATCTCGTCAGCGACCCGGATTACGATTATCAGAAAATTCGGCAATATCAGTTGGGTTATCAGCTCGAACACGACTTTGGCAACGGCCTGACCTTCCGACAGAACGCACGCGTGAGCGATCTCGACCTCAAGTCACGTTATCTCAACCGGATGGCAATGTTCAGCGCGCCGGCCGATCCCTGGCTGACCACCGCGGTTACGGATAAGATGCGTGCCTACCAGATCGACAACCAGGCTCCAAGCCAAATTTGAAACTGGCGGCGTATCCCATACCATTCTCGCGGGGCTGGATTACACCGCCGTAAACTCGGATTTTGCTATTGGAGGTGGTTCTACACTACCTGGCAACGTTGGCAGCGCACCCACGCCTGCGCTTACGGGCTTCACTGGTAACGACCTGCATCAGACAGGGTTGTATGCGCAGGAACAGGCAGAACTGGGAAATTGGCGCTTCGTCGGCGGTCTGCGCTACGACTGGCTGGATCAGAGCACCACAGATAAGGTCGCTGGTACAGGCGACGAGAAGGATGACGGCGCGCTGTCAGGACAGGTCGGTCTTCTCTATCTCTTCGATAATGGAATTGCTCCCTACGTAAGCTACGGAACCTCCTTCGTGCCCTCCACTCAGCTCTCCGCCCCAGGGACCGTGCTAGATCCAACGAAAGGCCGTCAGATCGAAGCCGGCATCAAGTATCAGCCGCAAGGCGAAAACTTCTCCCTAAGCACCTCGGTTTATCGCCTGGTTGAAACCGGCAAGCCACAATATGCGGGCGCGGCTGGCCCGATCTATATCTATGAAAACTCCGGTGAAAATACTTTCACTGGCTTCGAGATCGAAGGCCGCACGGCCTTCGACAATGGCATCAGCCTGATTGCGGCCTATACCTATACCCATGCGGAAATCACAAAAAATCTCGACAGCGCCCTTATCGGCAACACGCCAACGACGACGCCGCGTCACGTAGCGTCGCTGTGGGTTAACTATGCAGCGCCTGAAGATACTGCGATTGACGGTCTCAGCATCGGGGGTGGCATCCGCGCAATGAGCGAAACGTTCACCAGCGACGCCAACTCGGACAAGAATGCGGGTACGGTGTATCTGGACGCCGCAATTTCCTATGACTTCGGTGCAAAAAATCCGGACCTGAAAGGTCTTTCACTCTCCGTCAGTGCGACGAACCTTGCCAACCGCGAAGAGCAGGTCTGCAACGGCGGCTATTGCTACTTCGGCCAAGGTCGCACGGTTCTCGGATCCCTGAAGTATAAGTGGTAACAGGTGGAATCCAGGCGCCAGAAACCACACAGTAACCGGCTTACATCTGTACTTTCATCAGATGCTCGAAGCAGGTGGGTCTACTGGCGCTGCGGCAAAATCTCGGCGAGTTGAGCATGACTGTAAAAGCCTACGTGCTGCCAGGAACTGTTTATTTTGACTTGGCACCAAAGGGAGGCGGCCAGCCCTATCGCATCTTCCTGTTTATGCCCAAAGGCGAACCTCCAGCGGAGGGATGGCCGCTTTTGGTCATGACCGACGGGAATGCAACTTTTCCCTTTGCCGTCGCCAGCCTGGTCACGCAGGCGCCTTACCCGACCGGAACCAACATCGATTGGGGTGTTATCGCGGCGATCGGCTACCCGTCCGACGAACCTTATGACGCACTACGCAGGGCGTGGGACCTGGGGCCTCCGCCGATCAAATCCTATCCACCTTATTTTCAAGGTGGCCCTCCCGTCCGTATTGGCGGGACAGGGGAACTGCTGGACTTGATCGAGAAACAACTGCTTCCGCGCCTTGCCGACATGGTGCGGCTCGATGCCGCGCGTCGCTCGCTTTTCGGACATTCATTCGGCGGTCTCTTCACTCTCTACGCCCTTTTCGAACGTCCAGCCCTGTTTGCCAACTGGGTTGCTGCCAGCCCGACAATCTATTGGGAAGGCTGTGAAATCCTGAACAACGAGCGGCGTCGCCAGAGGGTAGCGGGTCACACAGCCTTCCTGCATCTATCGGCCGGTGAGTACGAGGGAGATAAACTTGCTCCTTTCCAGTACCGAAACGAAGATGCGGCATCTCGTCTGGAGAAAAGGAAAGCCGAGCGGACGGTTGCGTTGGCGCAGGAGATGGCAGAGCGGCTGAACGATCCCGAGGACGGCATTCGGACGCGGTTCGAGCTTTTTGCAGGGCACACCCACATGTCCGTCCTCGGACCAGCTGTCAATCGCGCCGTAAGCATCGCATTCGAAGTGGTGGACAAAAATGCTCGATAGCAAACTGCGCCTTCGGCGCCACATTTTGTTATTCTAGGAGGTAACGTGGTCTCGGTTCAGCTAGATCAAGACGCGCCAGAAACGGCAGATGCCTTTGCTGTCCGCAAGGTCGGTCTTTCAATCGACGGAAACACGATCCTGTCCGAGGTCAGTCTCGATTTTCCAGCAGGAGAGGTGGTGGCTCTGGTCGGCCACAATGGTTCGGGCAAATCCAGTCTCCTGAAAATTTTGGCACGGCAACTCAAACCTACCGACGGATCGATCGCTTATGGTGGCCGCGACCTCAGGCATTACGACGGCCGTGATTTCGCACGGTCGGTTGCCTATCTGCCGCAGGATCTCGGAACAGGATCAGACATGACCATCCGCGAACTTGTCAGTTGCGGACGTTATCCGTGGCACGGTGCGCTCGGTCGTTTCTCGGATCTTGATAAAGAAAAGGTCGAGGCTGCCATAGCTGCCACGCATATCGAGACCTTTGCCGACCGTGTGGTCGGCACGCTATCCGGTGGGGAGCGGCAGCGTGCGTGGATCGCCATGCTGATCGCTCAGGATGCTCGGTGCCTGCTGCTCGACGAACCGACCGCAGCGCTGGATATCGCGCACCAGATCGAAGTCCTGTCTCTCGTGCGGCGGCTGGCTCGCGAGGGCGGCCGGAGCATCGTGATCGTCCTTCATGATATCAACATGGCCGCGCGCTTCTGCGATCGGATTCATGCTCTGAAAGGCGGCCAGGTCGTCGCAAGCGGCACGCCGGCCGAAATTGTGGTGCCTGAGACGCTCCACGTCATTTATGGGATCGACATGGATGTGATTTCCGTTCCGCACCTTTCGCATCCGCTTGCCTATGCCTGCTAAGGTTCGCCCCGAGATGGAGATTTCACGGCGCTGGTTTTTGCATTACGCCGCGGCCGCCATCGTATCGATGCCGAAGCCATTGTTGGCGGCGGTGGCCGGGCAAAGGATCGTCAGCCTCGATTACGGGCTGTCATCGACGCTGCTGTCGCTCGGATTGCCGCCTGTCGGAATATCCGACCTTGCCGACTGGGGCAGATGGGTCGTCGAGCCCGCCATGCCGCAATCGGTCGTCGATATAGGCAGTTCCTATGAAGTCGATTTCGAGCTCCTGATGCAGCTGAAGCCGGATCTTATCTTGACGACGCCTTATCTCGACGAGCTTCTGCCGAAGCTTCTGCCCGTCGCAAAAGTCCTGCGGCTGGAAATCTTCACCCCCGACACCGGCCCGATCCTGCCGGCAGCAATGGAAGCGACGCGAAAACTGGCTGCCGAACTCGGTCGTGACACCGAGGCGGAACAGTTCCTGGCGCGATCCGATGCGTTCTTCGAGGAATGCCGCCGACGACTGGCCGGCAGGACTGTTCCGCCAGTTGTGTTGGTCAGCTTTATGGATGCGCGGCACGCTCGCGTCTACTCGGCGCCCGGCCTGTTTCACAACGCGCTCGAGCGCATCGGGGTGCGCAATGCCTGGACCCGGAAATCCAATTATTGGGGCTTCGAGACTATCGGCATCGAAGAGCTCTCCGCCATCACCGATCCGGACACGCGGCTGATCGCCTTCGACCCCGTTCCGCCCGATGTCCTGCCAAAACTCGCCGACAGTGCGCTGTGGCGGGCGCTTCCATTTTCACGGCCGGGCCATTTTTCAGTCGTTCCGCCGGCACTGATGTTCGGCATGGTCAACGAGGCCGTACGTTTCGCCGGCTTGGTGACCGACCTTCTGGAACAGGATGCATGACTGTAACTCGTCACGACAATCTGGGGCCAGCGCTGGTCGTTCTCATGCTCCTTTGTGGCGGGGGACAGCATCCTGGTTTCTCGCGGAACCCGCACTCTCGGCACCGACCGGGCTGGGCTACGACATTCAGCGTATGGTGCTCTACTATTCGACCCTGCCCAGGCTGGCCACGGCGCTGCTTGCCGGAGCTGCGCTCGCGTTGTCGGGTGCCTTGTTCCAACAGGTCCTGCGAAACCCGCTGGCTGATCCGACGACGCTCGGCGTGTCGGCAGGCGCCAACCTTGCTTTGGTCCTGGTATCGCTTTTCATACCCGGTCTCCTCGGTGTCGGGCGCGATGCTGTCGCGTTGGCGGGGAGTTCTGCTGCCGCTGCGATCATCGTCGGCTTTGGCGCACGCCGAGGTTTCTCTCCCTATTCGCTCGTGCTTTCGGGTCTGGTGCTCAGCCTCTGGTGCGGAGCGCTGGCGGCGATCCTGACCTATCTGAACCAGCGTTACCTGGCGAGCTTGTTCATCTGGGGCGCGGGTTCGCTGGCTCAGCAGAGCTGGGCCATTCCCCTGTCGCTTATCTGGAAATTAGCCGCCGTTAGCATCGTCTGTGCCCTGGTGATCAGGCCGCTGTCGCTGCTCGATTTGGGGAGAGCAACTCAGCCTCGCTCGGGGTAAGGCTTGCTCACCTTCGCATCGTAGTCGTTGCATGTGCGGTGGCGCTTGCCGCCTTCGTCACCAGTGCCGTCGGCGTCATCGGCTTCATCGGGCTGGTCGCGCCGACGATTGCGCGACTATCCGGAGCGCGCCGGCCCGTTCAGTTGATCGTCTGGTCTCCTTTGATCGGTGCAGGGCTCCTGTTTCTCGCCGACTCCATGCTTCAACTCGCGGCAGGCGGCTTCGGCGATTTTCTGCCGACTGGCGCGGTCACAGCCATCTTCGGCTCTCCGCTGCTCCTGGCGCTGCTGCCGCGATTGAAGATCCGTCACCGGATCCAGCAGGCAGCGTCGATCCGGAGGCCGCGCCGATGGAACGCGGGGGTTCCGCTCGTCATTGCTTCCTTCGGTGTTTTGGTTCTGCTGACCGTCAGCCTCTTTGTCGGGCGCGGACATGGTGGAGGCTGGGCTTTCCTTTCCGGCGAATTTCTCGATGACATCCTGGCGATCCGCGCACCAAAGGTTTTCGCGGCGCTTGCGTCCGGCGCCATGCTTGCCGTCGCAGGGTCGATCCTTCAGAGACTGACCGGCAACGAAATGGCAAGCCCGGAAGTTCTCGGGATCAGCGCCGGCGCGACATTCGGCGTCGCTATCGCAGTTTTTGTCATCGCGCCGGGTTTTTCCGGCCAGTTTGCCTTCGCCACCGGGGCGCTATCGCGGTTCTCGCGGTTATTCTTCTGAGTTCGCGGCGTTCCAACTTTGCCCCCGAACGGGTCCTGCTTGCCGGTATCGCGCTCAGTGCCATGGTGGATGCGGTTGTTGGCGTATTGAGTTCGACCGGGGATCCGAGAGCAGCCTTGCTCATGCGCTGGATGAGCGGCTCGACTTATCTGATCGACCGCAGGACAGCCACGACGGAAGTGGCAATCGCCGCTGCACTGATCACGGTTGCGCTCACAGCACGCCGTTGGCTGGATATCCTGCCACTCGGACCGGCTCCTTCAGCCGCTGTCGGCATATTGCTGGCGAGATCAAGATTGGTGCTGTTTGCACTTGCGGGGCTTATGACCGCGGCCGCAACCCTGACTGTCGGCCCGCTATCCTTCGTCGGTCTCATGGGACCACACCTTGCGCGGGAGGCGGGCTTGACGCGCGCGCTGCCACAGACAATCGGCGGAGCGCTGATCGGCGGCGGATTGATGGTTGCGGCAGATTTCGTCGGCCGCACCATCGTGGCGCCTTACCAGATACCGGCGGGTCTCGTTTCAGCTTTGATAGGCGCTCCTTGCTTGATGTTCTTGTTGAGCAGGAGGCGTTAAGACCGTCCGCGGTTGATAGGGGGCCGCCCTGGGCATTTGAGCCTTTTACTCGCCATTCTCGTTGAGGAGGCGTTCTGGAGCGCACCGGGCCGCGCGGCGATCGCGTGAGGACGTACAAGGTGGCGATCGAGATCCGCTCTATCATCGGGGCCTATGCCGCAAAGAAGATCGCTTGTGCCGGGCCCGGGTGTCGCAGCCCGCTATTGGCATCAGGCGGGCGGCATGAGCACTCCGCAGAGGGTCCACATCTATTCAAGACCATGGTTGTTTCAGAGAACGGCTATCGTACGACATTTCCAATGCCGGGTGATGCAGTCAGTGCGAGTATCTCAACTCGTTTCGGTCAGCATCGCGACGAAAGCGGAGACCTTGGGCGGCCGAAAACGCGCCGCTGGGTAGACGACATGAATGCCGCCCGAGGGGAGAGACCAATCCGGCAACAACCTGATCAGGTGCCTAGCTTCGATATGTGCCTGGCAGAGGAAGTCGGGTAGGACGGATACGCCGCCACCTGCAAGCGTTGCCGCAAGTACGGCAGGCGTCGAGTTGCTCGTGATACTCTGCTGCATCCGTACCGTCTGGTGATCGAGATCATTCCGCGTGAACGGCCATACCATAGGCTCCTTGAGAGCCAGATTGGCGATGAAAGGCAGACCGGCGACATCTGCCGGCTGCTTCAGGCGGGGTGAAATAGCATAGGTTGGCGCTGCGACAAGATACTGTCGAAACGAACCGATCCGCCGTGCCTGATGGCTGGAATCGCTGAGCCATCCGACCCGGATCGACAGGTCGATATGCTCGGCAACCAGATCTATCTTCGTGTCTGCCAACAGAAGCTCGACCTTGCAGGCCGGGTGTTTGCGTGTGAAGGCCGCCGCGATCGGCGCAATTTTGCTGGAGCCAAAATCGTTAGGGGCGGAAACGCGGAGCACACCGGTCGGCGCGGCGTTGCTGCTGGTCAATTCATCGAACGCATCCTCCGCTTCTCGGAAGATCATCACGCAACGGGAATATAATAAGCGCCCGGCTTCCGTGGGCTCGACCCGTCGGGTGGTACGAAGGAGCAAGCTTGTCTTCAACTCCGCTTCCAGCCGCGCAACCTGCTGGCTGACCACCGTTTTGGTAATTCCAAGCCGCTCCGCTGCTTTCGTGAATGAGGACGTATCGACGACTGCCGCAAAATAGGCGAGTCGATTCAGATTGACGGTCTCCATACGTTCTCCGCTCTATTGTAAGCTTTTAGCGCACATTTTGTTGCATCAGGCGCTATTTTTCAATCAATTAAATCCCGCTATCTTCTGGCTCAATCTGCAAAGGGATAGCTTGAATGCACGTTACGTATCTCTTCGACCCGTTATGCGGTTGGTGCTATGGCGCAGCACCCGCACTCGATCGGCTGGCCCGGCTTGATGACACGACCGTCGAGCTGGCACCAACCGGCCTTTTTCGGGTGAGGGCGCCCAGCGAATGGATGAACGCTTTGCATCGTATGCGTGGCAGAATGATCAGCGCATTGGCCATCTTACGGGACAAGTTTTCAGCCCGGCCTATCGCGATCGAGTTCTAGCGCGCGTCGGCGGCATGTTCGACTCTGCGACTGCCACGCTTGGCATCATCGCGGTGGGGTTGACCCAGCCAGACGATGAGCGCGCGGCATTGAACGCAATCCAACATGCGCGCTACGTCGAAGGGCGAAACAACTCTGAAACGGCCGATGTAGCAGACGTTCTCGAGCAAGCCGGATTTGCGGACGCCGCCGCCCGCATCAGGCAGCCCGACGAGACGTTGCTCAGCATCTGTCGCGACAGAATTGCGATCGGACGCCGGCTTATGGCCGAATTCCATGCTGATGGTGTCCCCACCCTTCTTGTCGGGAATGGCAATCAACGCCGCAAACTCAAGAGCAGCTTCCTATACGGCGATTTTGGTCTACTCGCCGCCGAGCTTCAGGCAGTCTGAGCAGATTTCACAGGCCCATCATCCCGTTGCACGAGCAACGGATGAACAGCAGCAGTCGATTTCACAGGAGACAACAATGTATTCAAGGAGAGATGCGATGAGAACGACGTTCGCAGCAGGTGTTGCAGTGGCCTTCGCACCTGCAGGGCTTGGCCATGCCGCCGGATCGAAACTGAGCTGGAAGCATTTCCCGGCTGGTCAGAATGGCTTTTTCCGCGCGCCGGTTCTGCTTTCGGGACCAAACGAGGCCTTGCTCATTGACGGCGGCTTCACCTATCCCGACGGCCGTGCACTGGCCGACGCTATCAAGGCGACAGGTAAAAAGCTGACGGCCATCTATGTTAGCCAGTCTGATCCCGATTATTATTTCAGCCTGAAGCCGGTGCTTGAAGCCTTCCCTGGCACCAAGATTCTCGCTGCCTCCGACACGATTGCTGCCATCAAAGGCAATGTCGCGAAGAAGCTTGCTACGTGGGGACCGCAGCTCAAGGAGAATGGCCCGCAAGAGCTTTCCGATATTGTCATGCCCGAACCCATAGACGGGCAGACCCTTACGGTCGACGGCGAGACAGTCGAAATCGTGGCAGCGGAAGCGGGGCTCCCCAATCGGCGCTATCTGTTTGTACCCTCGTTGAACGCCGTGTTCGGTGGCGTCCTGATCTTCTCCGGCGTTCATGTTTGGACAGCAGATACGCAGACGAAGGAACAGCGGGCCGCATGGGTTGCGACCCTCGATAAGATCGCTGCCCGGAAACCGGCTGTAGTTGTTCCCGGTCATATGACCCCGGATGCCGCTACGGATGTTTCCTCCATCGAACATACCAAGGCCTATCTGCTCGCCTTCGAGGAAGAACTCTCAAAGGCCGCTGACAGTGCAGCGCTCAAAGCCGCCATGGAAGGCCGCTTCCCGGCCTCGGAATGAGCGTTGCGCTCGATATCGGTTCGAAGGTCGCCAAGGGCGAAATGAAATGGGGCTGAGATGAGCACCAATATCGACATCATCCGGGGGACCTATGAAGGGTCCTCCGAAGAAAACGGTCGCCACCTGCTGGCCGTCCTGTCCCCGGACATCGA
This sequence comes from Neorhizobium sp. EC2-8, assembly GCA_045291535.1. Classification (GTDB taxonomy): domain Bacteria; phylum Pseudomonadota; class Alphaproteobacteria; order Rhizobiales; family Rhizobiaceae; genus Neorhizobium. Next base: position 22,833 of record CP147998.1, read on the forward strand.
GTGGACCGAAGCGGAGGGATTTCCATACGCCGGCACCTACACTGGGGTTGATGCGTTGATGGAAGGCGTGTTCCGACGGCTCGCAACCGAGTGGATCGACTATCGGGCTGAAGCCCATACCTATCTTGGAGACGGAGATCGGGTGGCGGTTTTTGGTTGGTATTCCGGCACCTACAAGGCCACGCGCAGAGCCATGACCGCATCCTTTGCGCATCTCTACGAACTTGAGGACGGGAAGATTACCCGAATGTCGCAATATGTGGACAGCGCAATGGTTAGAGCCGCAATGGGCTGACGAGAGTTTTGCTCGGCGCCAAGGCGCAGGCCCGTGTATACGCCGCAAACATCTGCCGAGGCCCGCTATGGTGCGGATGAAATCGCCCAGCGGAAAGCCAAGAGGTCGTCGCTGTTCTCGCTCGGAAGCTCGTTACCTCACCTTACCGGGGGCATGCTGTCATGCTGATGCCCGGAGCATTAAGTCGGATTTCAATAAAATCCGGTCGCGCGCGAGCCGAAGGTCGTCTTCTCCGCCTGTTTCTCCGAGCTTGCGGAGCAGCAGGCCGATGGCGAGGCGGCCAATTTCGTTGTAATTTTGCGCGACAGTCGTGATGGGTGGACACGCGTATTGGGACAAGGGGTGGTCGTCGTGACCGGCAATCCTTATGTCAAAAGACTTGCCGTGCCCGACCTTCAGCCCCTTCTGCCAGGCGGCCGCGATCACCCCAAACGCCAGTCGATCGTTTGCGCAAACAATTGTCCGGGTCGGCAATCGATCGAGATTGTCGAATAGTTTGGAGGCTTCCTCGAACGCAAAACGTTCAAAATCCCAAGTCAGAGACTTGGAAATTTCCAGAACCTCGGGGCGCTGCCGAAGATTTTCCATCGCTTCGACATAGACGTTTTGCCGGTCGCCGGCATTCCTGTTCACTTCCGGCATGCCGAAATAGCAAGGAGGTTCCCCGGACCTACACAGATAGTCCACGATCAGGCCGAAACTCTGCCGGTTGTCACTGCCGACAAAGGCCGCTTCCTCCTCCAAAGGAGCATCCACGTAGACGAGAGGAATGTCCTTGCCGAGAATACGCATTGGGGAATTTCGGGCCTCGACCCCGATCGGGGCTATGATCGCGCCGGCAACGTTCATGGACCGCAGCGTACTGACCGCTTCGTTCTCAACGTCGATCCGTCCGTCCGACGAAAGGACGAATGCAAAGAACCCTGCCTCGGCGGCAATGATCTCGATCCTTCTGGTCAAAGCCATGTAGAAGGGATCCAGCGAGTTGGGAATAATAATGCCGATGATGTTGCTGCGTCGGCGGTTGAGATTCACCGCGAACAGGTTCGGCTTGAACCCCGACTTCTTGATCGCTTCCTCGATGGCGTCCCTTGTCTTCTTTCTGACCGAGGAAGGGTCGTTGAAGTACCGCGAGACCGTCGGCCGCGACAGGCCGACGAACTCGGAGAAGTCCTCCATGGTCTTTATCGCTTTTGGCACTTCAAGCTCCGTCGAGATTTCTCACACAGCCTTCTATCATCAGACGTCGTCCACGAAAGGCGGTTCTTGCGATTGATCCACGACATGCGTCAGGGCTCAGTCGGACACGAACTGCACTTTCATCGTCGCAGGGTCGGCCGGTTTGGCAAGGAAGTATGGAAGCATATCGGAAAGCGGTAGCCGGTGGCTTATCAGCCGGGCCATGCGACCATCGTCAGCGGTAAGGGTCTCCAGCGCTTCGGGTATGTTTCGATTGAGGGAATGCGAGCCGACGATCTTCAACTGACGCCTGAACACCTCGAATGGATGAACGGCGACTGTCGTATCGGGTGGGCAGACCCCGAAGACAAGCGCGGTGCCACCGTCCGCGACAATGTCGATCATATTTTCGACCACGAGGGGACGCCCGTCGCATCGGCAACGAAATCGACTTCGCGACGAAACGAAGCCAGTTGGTCGGAGCGAGCATGTACGGCACCCATGCCCAGATCCGAAGCGAATGCCAGCCTGCTCGCGTTTATGTCGGCGACGGATACGTTTCCAACTCCTTTCGCCTGAAGCGAAAGCCCAAGCAAAAGCCCTATCGGCCCCGCGCCGAAAACGAGCGCGCATTCGGGCACTCGCGCACCTTTCTCAATCCCGGCCGCCGAAAGCCCGTTCAAAGCGCAGGCCAAGGGCTCCGCAAGTGCGGCACGATCAAACGACAGATCTCCGATCCGGTGCAACTGCTCGACCCGAACAAAACTGTAGTCCGCAAAACCTCCGTCATGCGTAACCCCGTATGCCTTCAGATCTTGGCAAAGATTGGTGAGGCCCCTCCGGCAGGACGGGCAAGTTCCGCACGGCAGGTTCGGATCCACTGCGACGCGATCCCCTATATGGTAGTCGGTGATATCACGTGCCAGCGCGGCGATCTCGCCGGCGTATTCATGCCCTGGGATGACCGGAAAAGCGCCGGTCCCATATCGGCCGTGAAGAACGTCGATGTCCGTGTGGCAGAGACCGGAGGCCCTGACCCGAACCAGGGCATGGCCACCCGGCGGGATACTGTCGATCGTTATATCGGTCAGTTTCGGTTGACCCTTGCCCACAAAATGGATGGCCTTCATGACGCAGATGCTCCTCAGCTCATCCAGTTGCCACCGTCCACATTGTAGGTCTGGGCAAGGATGTAGTCGCTGTCGGAGGAAGCCAGAAACACGGCCAGGCCCTTGATGTCGTCTGGCGTCGCAAAGCGGCCGATTGGAACGGATTTGGCGACCGCCGCCTTTTTCTCGCCCGGCTTCAAGCCCTCCCATTCGGCGAACTTGGCATCGACGATATCCCAGTGCTCACCATCGACAACGCCGGGAGCGATTGCATTGACATTGATGCCGTGTTTCACAAGCGCGAGCGCCGCCGACTGCGTGGCGGAAATGATCGCCGCCTTGGACGCGCAGTAGAGGGTAACGAGTGCTTCGCCCCGGCGGCCAGCCTGGCTTGCCATATTGATGATCTTGCCGCCGCGCTTGCGTTGGATCATGACGCGCGAAACCGCGCGCATGACAAAGAGCGGCCCCTTCAGGTTGACGTCCATGACCCGCTGATAGCTATCTTCGGTAATGTCATTGATCGGGGCCATGTCGAAGATCGCAGCGTTATTCACCAGAATATCTATGCCGCCAAATTCTTCGTCTATGGACTTCACGACACGGTCGATGTCCGCAACATCTGTCACATCCACCTTGACCGCTTTCGCCGAGGGCCCGAGGGCGGCGGCCGCTTCCGTCGCGCGCTCGATATTGATGTCTGCAATGACGGCCGTTGCGCCTTCGGCGATAAATGCCTCGGCAAAGCCGAGGCCGATGCCTCTCGCGCCGCCGGTGATGAGTGCAATCTTGCTTTTCAGTCTCATTTCATTGTCTCCATCGATGCCGTTGCACCAATGATCGCCTCGCGTTTCGAAGGCCGTCATTGTGCCACGGAGCCCGACACGAGATTGCGTCGGGCTCCCGGGAGGACCTGCCCGCAGGCAGGCTGAAGCTCATTTGGGATAGCCGGCCCGAGCCATGTCACGCGTCACTTGGGTTTGCGCTGCAGTGAGTGCTGCGTCAACCGTCGTCTGTCCGGCAAGTGCCGAGCCTGATCTGCTGCCCGACAAATGTACCGATCGCCTGGAATTCCGGGATCGCCACGAACTGTACGCCCGTATAGGGGACCGGATCCTTCGTAGGCTTGGCGGGGTCCGCCGACATGATCGCCTTCAATACGGTGTCGGCAAAGGGTGCAGCCTTCTGGTATTCCGGCAGGGCATAGGTCGATTTACGGGTGCCCGGAGGCACTGCGACCCAGCCTTCAGACTGGCCAACCAGCTTGACGTAATCCTTCGAGGTTGCCCATTTCACGAACGACTTTGCCGTCGCGCCCTTTTTTGTGGTGGTCGGGATTGCAAGGTTCCAGGACCACGACCAGCTCGATCCTGCCGGGGTGGCCGCAACGGGCGAACGGGTGAACGCCGTCTTGTCCGCGACCTGACTCTGTTTCGGGTCATAAACGCGGCCAGCGGCAGATGTCGCATCGATCCACATTGCGCAACGACCGGAGGAGAAGAGCGTCTGATTTTCGTTGAAACCGTTTGCGGTTGCACCGGGTGGGCCGTATTTCGTCATCAGGTGGACGTAGTCGGTGACCGCCTTTTTCCATGGTTCGCTGTCGAGTTGCGGCTTCCATTGCATGTCGAACCAACGGCCGCCGTAGGTATTGACCATGGTGCCGAGGAACGCCATGTTTTCGCCCCAGCCGGGCTTCCCACGAAGGCAAATGCCGTATTGCGACTTGCCCTTGTCGGTGAGCTTGGCCGCAAATTCCTTGATCTGATCGTAGCTCGGCTGCTCGGGCATTTTCAGGCCCGCCGCGTCGAACAAGTCTTTTCGATAGAGCGTGAAGGAACTCTCCGTGTAGAACGGGACCGCATAGAGCTTTCCGTTCACCGTCAGGCCGGCCTTGATTGGATCAAGGAGATCGCCGTAGTCGTAGTCGGCGCCGAGATCATCGACCGGCGTAAGCCAACCCTGCTTGCCCCAGATTGGCGCTTCGTAACCGCCGATCGTCATGATGTCGAACTGGCCACCCTTGGTCGCTATATCCGTCGTAACACGCTCACGCAGGACATTCTCTTCCAGAACAACCCAGTTGATCTTGTTGCCGGTTTCCTTTTCCCAGGCCTTTGAAAGCTTCTGCATGATGATCATGTCGCCGTTGTTCACGGTTGCGATCGAGATTTCCTCCGCATGCGCTATCCCAGCCAGGAGGCCGGCACCGATTACGGATGACAATAGAACTTGAATCCTCTCACTCATAGCAATCTCCTCCATTGCGAGTGCAAACACAAAATATTACGTGCGTAAACTTTGTAGCATGGCTTTGACGATTTTTGTCAAGTGATAAATCGGATGAGGCCTCGTCCAGAGGTTTTGAACTTACGACAATTCGCGCACTGAAGGTGCTGATCAGCAACGTTCCACAAGTTTCTCATCATGTCTGTTCGCTGATCGATTGGAATAAGTTTACACGTGTAAAAATAATTTGACATCTCGCCTCCTGCACCTCTATGCATTCGCAACTTGAGCGCGAGCGACCCGAGAGGGAGAAATCATGAAAATTGGAACCGTGCTGGCTCCGGAGAGCCTTGGGCCGACGATCACCGCGGGCGAAATCCTGGTCGAGATCATGGCGACATCGGTCGGCGTCGGATTCCAGGAACCCATCTCGTTGATTGGTCCATTTCCGAGCGGCGCTCCTGCAATCTTCATCGATCAAGTCGCAAAACTGGGGAGTGCCGCCGGCATTATCTCGGCAGTTGGCGACGACGATTTCGGCCGCTTGAATATCGCGCGATTGGAGAGAGACGGCGCAGACGTGTCCGCAATCGAGATATCGGCCGATTTCCCCACCGGGACAGCCTTTGTCCGGTATCGCCCGGACGGCGCCCGGGACTTTGTCTTCAATATCGCGAAATCGGCTGCCGGGGCGGTTTCCGCGACTAAGGCTGCCAGCGACCTGATGGCTCGAGCTGGCCATGTCCATGTCATGGGTTCGGCATTCACGATACCTGGAATTGCTTCGGTCCTTATGGAAGCCGTCACGGTGGTGAAGTCCCGAGGAGGGACGGTGTCATTCGATCCGAACCTGCGAAAGGAACTGGTGAGCGGGGAGGGCGATGCTCGACGGCTGCTCGACGATATGCTGGCAGTCACCGACCTGCTGCTTCCTTCGGGCGACGAGTTGACCGTCGCAGCTGCCATCGACGGTGAGGAAAACGCCATTGCAAAGCTTCTGTCGATGGGCGTGTCGGAGATCGTCCTGAAGCGAGGTCCGCAGGGCTCCTCCTTTTTCAGCAGGAACCACCGTGTCGATTGCCCGGGTTTCGTTGTGGATGAGGTCGATCCGACGGGAGCCGGGGACTGTTTCGGTGCGACATTCGTCACCTGCCGTCGTCAGGGACGCGAGCCAATCGATGCGCTGCGCTACGCGAATGCAGCCGGCGCCCGCACCGTCACCAAGCAGGGGCCGATGGAGGGAGCCTCAAGCTTCCCGGAGCCTCGACCAATTCATTGCAACCAATCGATCAGAGGTTTGATATGAGCCGTCATCTGCTGGAACTTGCGACCGCGCGCCGCGAAGGTCGTCCATTCGGAGTTACCTCCGTGTGTTCCGCTCATCCAACCGTATTACGCGCCGCGCTCCGGCGCGCAAGTACAACGCGGCGCCATGTCCTGATCGAAGCCACATGCAACCAGGTGAATCATCTCGGTGGTTATACGGGTATGACGCCCTTTGATTTCGTAACGCTTGTCGAAAAGATCGCAGGGGAGACAGGGCTGCCCCGCGAGCTTTTGATCTTCGGAGGCGATCATCTGGGTCCCAATCCGTGGAGGCGTGAACCATCAGGCGAGGCGCTGGCAAAGGCCAGTGAAATGGTGCGGGCCTATATTGCGGCCGGGTTCGGAAAGATACATATCGATACATCGATGGGATGCGCCGGCGAGCCGGCAGCCTTGGACGATCGAACGATTGCCGAGCGTGCTGCAGATCTCTGCAAAGTAGCGGAAGCGACAGCCAAATCGCTTGGAATTGCGCCGCCGGTTTATGTTCTCGGGACCGAGGTGCCCGTCCCCGGTGGCGCCGATCACGTGCTCGACGTGGTCGAGCCGACGTCGCCTGATGCAGCGCGCGCGACGATCGCCATCCACAAAGAGGTATTTGAGGCGGCCGGATTGTCCGAGGCCTTTGGTCGCGTCCTTGCCTTCGTCGTACAGCCAGGTGTCGAGTTCGGCAGCGAGAACGTCATCGTCTACGATCGACCGAAGGCCGTCGAACTTGCCGCGGTGCTGCGAGATTTCGATTCTCTCGTGTTCGAGGCCCATTCCACGGACTATCAGCCCGAAAATGCGCTTTCGGCCCTGGTTCGCGATGGCTTCGCGATCTTGAAAGTGGGTCCGGGGCTTACTTTCGCCTACCGGGAAGCACTCTACGCACTCGATATGATCGCATCGGAAATGATCCCTGCCTACGGCTCGCGGCCGCTGGCAGCAACCATGGAACGTTTGATGGAAGATCATCCGGATGAATGGAGGGGCCACTATCACGGCGACGCTCTCTCCCTGAAACTTCAGCGGCACTACAGCTATAGCGATCGGATCCGTTATTATTGGCATCGCACGGAAGCTGCCCAGGCGGTAGAGAGGCTTGAGGCGGCGCTGGACGGCAAGCAGATACCCGAGCCACTGCTGCGACAATACCTTCCCCATCTGACCGTCGCTGCCCTCGCCTCCCCGCAGGATATCCTCATCGCAGCCGTCGATCAGGTTCTGATGATCTACGACAGTGCGGCCCATCAGGCCTGATCTTTGGAAGCGGTATTCGCAGGTAGTAAGACGTTGACGAGCGTGTTCCAGATAGATTGGAAGAAGCCCCGGTTCGAATGAGGCAAGGCTTTGCCGGGGGCAGACGTATTAAATCGGCTCCCCGGCTGGCCCTCAGGTCGAGGACAGGGCGTAACCCAATAATAATCAGGACATCACGGATCATTTGCCATATCATAAAATCGTCCGTGCTAGGCTCTTGTTGTGGGATGTGGCGAATGGATAATGAAAAGCAGCATTTTTATCTTTTTGGAAGGCGTATTGCGTCCGGAATTTATGATCCCGTCACCCGCGCGCTTCGGCTTATCTATCGCAGCGGGCGTGAGCGTATTTACTTCAACATTTCTCCGATCCAGATCCTGGCCCTGCTGTCCAGCACTAGACTGAAGAATCGCGCACAAGCGTGGCTCTCGGTGTTCTCGCCACTAAGCTTTCTCTGCTAAGCCTCCAGGGATCTAGCCGCGAACTTGTTGCATGTGCCCGGCTGTGCAACGATTTGGCGCCAGTTCGGTCTCTTTTGTCTTTGGGCTGAGTGCAACCCTTCGGCGATGCAATGGCGATCGGTGGCGTGGAAAATCATTGGCTGCCTCGAACGCAGTTCGCCGCTGGGAGACCAAAAGGCATGACCAATTCGATGGCATCTTACATCGGTTCGCCTCCCGAGCCGTCGCCCTCCGTCACGGCCGGCTGGTATGCGGTGACGGTACTCTGTGTTGCTCTGCTGGTTTCCTATACCGACAGGCTCATTCTCAATCTCGTCGTCGATCCGATCAGGGTTGATCTCATCCTCACGGATGTGGAGATCAGCCTGCTTCAAGGGGCCGGGTTTGCGCTCATATTTGCCATCGCGGGTCTTCCATGCGGGCGACTCGCCGATTCCATCAACCGCCGCAACCTCATTGCGGCGGGGGTCCTGCTCTGGTCGATGGCGACGGTCGCATGTGGGCTTTCCTTGGGCTTCTGGAGTTTCTTCGGCGCCCGGGTGGCCGTGGGGATGGGGAGGCGGCGCTGGTGCCGGCCGCATCCTCGCTGATCATCGATTTTTCTCGCCGCGTCGGCGGGGCACGGCGCTCGGTATTTTTCGCTTGGCGCGACGTTCGGGGCCGGAGGCGCCCTGTTGATCGGGGGCTGATCCTGGGCTGGATCGGCGCGGGATGGTTCAAGTCGGCACCGCTGATCGGAGAATTGGCACCGTGGCGGCAATTGATGATTCTGGTCGGGCTTCCCGGTTTTGTCCTGCTGCCTTTCCTCCTGTCGATCCCCGAGCCCGTGCGGCGCAACAGGTCCGGGCTGCTTCCGCTCTCGGCGGTCTTCCAACGCCTGGTCGCGGACAAGGGTACTGTATTGCGCGTATGCCTGGTCAAGGGCGTTCTGTCCGTGGGCGATAACGGGCTTATTGCCTGGATGCCGACGTTGCTGCAGCGCTTCTACGGCATGACGGCGCTTGAGGTCGGGGCGCTTCTCGCCCTGTCGGTCTCGGTCAGCGGCGCGATCGCGTCCGTCGTGGGTGGGGCGCTTTCCGACTGGTTTGCGCGCCGTTGGGGCGTTTCCACCCGTATCGTGCTGCTATTGGGCTGCTATCTGTTGACGATAGCGGGCGCTACGACGGTGTTCTTCGCGGGTTCCGGGCACCAGGCTGCCCTCGCGCTTGGCATATGGGCGTTCGGTTCGATCGGCGGTTATGTCATCGGGCACGTGGTGATGCAGGAAAGTGTGCCGAGCGAGATGCGTGCGACGACGATCGCTCTGTCGCTGACGTTCATCGGGCTGATCGGCATCGGCCTCGGTCCGACCCTCGTGCCTCTCGTGGCCAAACACGGGTTCGGCGGGGAAGAGGCGCTTCAGCCGGCGATGGGAACGGTCGGTCTGCTTGCCGCCCTGCTTGCGTTCGGCGTCATCTGGCCGCCTATTCGGGTTGGCATCACCGCCTTGAAATCGCGGGGAAACCAAGTCCTAGACCCGTTGGGTTGAGCGGAATGATCAGGTTGTTCCGCCCCTGACAGGGTCCGTCGAGTGTCCAGCAGCGCGCGGGCACGCCTGAGATCGCCTGTCGAAAATCCTTCCTGGAAACGGTTATAGGCCGAAGCCAGAATGTCTTCTGCCTCGTCATCCCTCCCTCGTTCGCGCGAAAGCTTCACGAGGCTGATCGCGGAGCGCAGTTCCCAGGACAGCGCGCCGTCGCGGCGTGCGAGTTCGATCGACTTGCGATAGCATTCCGTTGCCTTGTCCAGCCCGGCCGGATCCTGGAAGCGTATGACATTGCCCTTGATACGCAGCATTTCGGGCATGCCGACGACTTGCCCGCGGCTTTGCGAGATTTCCATCGCCTCGTCGATAGCCGCGAGCCCACCCGCGAGGTCGCCCTGGCGGGCGAGTGCCTCGCCATAATTGGTGAGATAGTTGGGATAGCGCATGCGGAAGCCGCCATTGAGCACCTCGGCAAGCGCATCACGATAAGCGGCGAGATCGAAGGGCCGGTCGGTATAGAGGTTCATGCGGCCGCGTGTGCACATTCCCATGTTCCGCCAGATCGACAAGCCATGCTTGGTCGCATGCTCCAGGCCGCTGTCGAGATAGCCCCAGGCGGCGTCGTAGTCGCGGACATACATGGCGATGATCAGCGAGCCGTGCAGCAGTGCGTAGCAGAGCGAAACGGCGTAGTTGGAGGCCTCCGCTTCTTTCAGTTGCCGGTCCGCCACCGCGGCCGCCTGGTCCGGAAGACCTTGCAGCCAGAGAACCGTCGCCAGCGCGCCTTGCGCGGTCAGGCGCTGGTCGAACTCGAAGCGGGCGGCGTCCGTGCGCAAATTTTGACTGACGGGCTTTCGGACGATGTTCTCAAGCTGGTGCCGCGAGGCGGCCAGCGCCCCCAGCCAGGAGAGGGCGGACCCAGCTTGGGCATTGGCGTCGCCTGCGGCGGTCTCGTGCCCAGTTTCGAGTGCCCGGATTTTATTGGCTACGGCAATCGCCGAATGGGAGTCGCCGGTCCATAACTCGTATTCCGACAGCCCGCGAAGGCAGGCCAGCTGGAGATCCGTATCGGCCAGTTCCTCGGCGATACCGAGCGCCGTGGTCAGAGCTGACTTTACCTGCAGCAAAGGACCGCGGGTGTGCAGCAGGGTCGCCCCGAGCGTCAGGTTCAGCATCAAATCGTCCCGGGTGCTTCGATGGGCACGAAAGCGGTCGTCTAGCGCCCTTTCGACCGCCATCCGGCATTCCTCTACGAGAGATACCTGCTTGCCGAATGGGATGGCCGCGACCGTGAGCCTTACGCCAAGTGCGGCAGCGGCGGGACTGGTGAAGGCCCATCGCATCGCATCGCGGATGTCGTCGGTCTTGGCCCCATGGCGGGCGAGCCATTCGGCCCGTGGCAGCCGATCCGCATCGGTCTTGGCGAGTGCGATCAGTTCAAGGCAATGTTCCGCGTGGCGCCGTCTGGCGCTTTGCTCGTCATTCGCGGCGAGTTTTTCGAGCGCATAGGCACGGGTGGTATCGAGCATTCGATAGCCCACTTCGGTGTCGTGCACCTCTGCGGTCAGCAGCGACTTGGCAATCAGGCTGGCAATATCTTCGATCACGCGCGGGCGATCGGTCTGCGCATCAGCGACGGCACAGGCCGAGTCCAGGCTGAAGGCGCCCGCGAATGTGGCCAGCCGGCGCATGACCGCGCGCTCGCTATCGGAAAGAAGGTCGTAGCTCCAGTCGATCGTCGCGGTCAGCGTGCGATGGCGTTCGATGCCGCCCCGGTGGCCTTGCAGCAGCCGGAAGCGGTCATCAAGCTGCTCAAACAGTTCGGCAATCCCGAAAGCATCGACGCGTGTCGCCGCCAATTCGATGGCAAGCGCCAGACCGTCGAGCTTGCGGCAGATTTCCGCGACGATCGGCGCATCGGCATCGCCGAAGTTGAACGATTCGAGCCTGTCCGTCGCTCGATCGACGAAAAGCTGGACAGCCGGAAAAGCCAATGCGGCTTTTGCCGTGAGCTCGCGTGTTTCGGCGGGAGTGGCCAGCCCGGGCAATCTGCGAACCCGCTCGCCCTTCACCCGCAGCGGTTCGCGGCTGGTCGCCAGAATTTTGACGCCGGATGCGTCCGTCAGAATGCGGTCAACGCTGGAGGCGACGGCCTCGATGATATGTTCGCAACTGTCGAAGACGAGCAGCATCTCGCGGTCACGCAGAAATCCGCTGAGCGCCGCAAGCATATTGGCGGAATGTGCCGCAAGGCCTATGGCCGTGGCGATGACGTTCGGGACGAGGGTCGGGTCCTTGAGCGGCGAGAGGTCGATCAGCCAGACACCGTCCCTGGGAAGGCCCACCGTATGCTCGGCGACGGCAAGGGCGATGGTCGTCTTTCCGATCCCGCCGGCTCCGACGATCGAAACGATCCGGGCGTCCTGCAATTCCTTTAGGATCGCGTTGATCGCATCCTGTCGCCCGACAATGCGGGTCGTCGCCGTCGGCAGGTTGTGATTGCGGAGCGCCGTTACCTCGGCATCGGGTGAAAGCAGGGCCGAACCGGAGAACTGGACAGGCGCGATGAACCGATAACCGCGACCGACGACGGTGGCGATATATTGCGAGCCGTCGTCCCCTCATCGAGCGCTCGCCGCAGCGCTGCCATGTTGACCTTGAGATTGCCCTCTTCAACAATTGTGGCCGGCCAGACACGCGACAGCAGCTCGCGCTTGCCGACCACGTCTCCCGGGCGTTCGACCAGCATGGTAAGGATATCCAGCGCTCGCCCGCCGATGCGAACGGGGGTCTTGCCCCGCATCAGCAACTGGCGTTCGGGGAGCAGCTGGAACGGTCCGAAGGCGAACGACCGCGAAGGCCGCGGCGCGAGATCGCTCGTCAAATCTTCCCCTCTGTTCGACGTCAATTTTCCCGCCCGTCTGAATAACATGCCGGAAGCTCGCTTTGGAAACAAAAGCTCTTAAAGGGGAAACGCGACGTTGCAATCATGCCTCACCACGCTGCGCCGCTTTTAACCAGAATTAACTCGGCAGAGGGCGCTCGGCATGGCAAAATCCCTTCGGTTTCAAAACCTGATTTCCGGCACTCAACGGCTCTCGTCCAGATGGAACTCCGCCAGCAAGGCGGAGGTCGCTATTGGCGTGCCTGCCCGGGCGTCGCCTCGATCAGGGCAGCAATGTTGGGGATAGCTAAATGGCGCTGCTCACTCACGGGGATCGAAAATATCGCCCCAACACACTGATCGGCGTCGCCGCCGAATGGGAGGCGCTGCGCGTCGAGCACAGGCATATCGGCGCCGGGCCGCAGAATTGCGTGAGGCCGGAATGCACGGAATTCGTCCATATCCTGTCAGGCCAGGCGAAGCTCCGGCGCATGGGCGATGGGCAGCTGCAGGAAGCTGTTGCGAGGCCGGGAACGAGCTGGGTGGTACCGGCCGGAACGCATGAGACCCTGCTTGAGCTCGATGGTGCGGTCGAATTCCTGCTTGTCTTCCTGCCGGCCAAGCTGCTCGAAGACACCGCACTCGCCGAGTACGGGATCGATCCGGACCGAACCCAACTGGCCTATGCGGGCGGCTTTACCGATCACATGCTGACGCAGATCAGCGTGAGCCTGCATGGCGTGCTCGGTCGCGATACTCAGCCTGTGGTCCGCATCTTCGCCGATGGCCTGCGCACGGCGCTCGCGGCTCATCTTCTCGGCAACTATACCATAGACCGCTGGCGGCCATCGACACGGTCGCCTTCGCTCGATGCGAAGCGGCTGCAGCGGGTGCTCGATTTCATCGAAGCGAAATTGGGGGACGACATCGCGTTGGACGATCTCGCCCGCGAAGCCTGTCTCAGCCCGTTCCATTTTTCGCGCCTTTTCCATGATACGACCGGGCTGCCGCCGCATCGCTACGTGATCGAACGCCGAATTCGGGCCGCCCAGCAGATGCTCTTGTCCGGACGGTCCAGCATCGCTGAAATCGCTCTCGATACCGGCTTCGGATCGCAGGCCAATTTTGCCCGCACTTTCCGGAAGGCGACAGGGGTGACGCCGCGTCAATATCGTGGACTGCCCGTATGCTGACATTCGTGGCGCAGAACAGCAATATCGGCTCAGAACTGCGCAATATTTCGAAATACCCTCACCCTTTCCCGGCTCTAGAAGTCGCTCATGGGGTCGCAAGCTGCTCGGCCCGCTCGGGTCTGGAGGCATGAGGTGAAGGCGAAGGTTATTCGAAGAGTTGCCGGCGCCGTCGGGCTCCTGCTGGTCGTGGCAGTCGCCTATCTGTGCTTTTGGCCGGTTCCAGCACAGCCCGTGTCCTGGCAGGCTTCGGTTCCACCGGGCTACACCGGCGCTCATGCCGTCAACACGCGTCTCTCCGGCCTGCGCAGGATCGACATCGGAACGGAATTCGGCCCGGAACACATGGCGATCGGACGGGACGGCAAGCTCTATGCGGCGATGACCAGCGGCAACCTGCTGCGCATGGATGCCGATGGCGGCAACAGGGAAGTGTTTGCCAATACGGGCGGGCGGGTTCTCGGCTTCGACTTCGATGCCGGGGGACGGATGATCGCCGCGGACGCGATGCGGGGATTGCTCGCCATCGACGCCGTCGGAAAGGTGAGCCTGCTGACCGACCGCGTGAGCGCCAGCGACCCGATCGTCTATGCCAACTCCATCGTCGTTGCGCCGGATGGAACGGTCTATTTCACAGACTCATCGACGCGCTTCTCCCCGGTGAAATGGGGCAGCACCCTGGAGGCGAGCGTGCTCGACATCATCGAGCAATCCGCAAGCGGCCGGGTGCTCGCCTATGACCCGGCGACATCCAAAACACGGATTGTGGCCCGCGGCCTCTCGTTTGCCAATGGAATTGCCCTTTCATCCGACGGGAAGAGCCTGTTCGTCAACGAGACGGGCCGATATCGGATCTGGAAGATCGATGGCCGCGCGAACGACGTGACTGTGGGCAGAGGTTCGCCGCAGGCCCGCGTCCTGCTCGACAACCTGCCGGGCTATCCAGACAACCTGATGCGGGGGCGCAACGGGCGTATCTGGGTTGGCCTGTTCAGACCGCGCAACCCGGCGGCAGATCGCTTGCCCAGCGGCCGTTCCTGCGAAAAATCCTGCTGCGGTTGCCGCGTTCCTTCCTGCCGACCGGCGAATTGTACGGGCATGTCTTTGCGATGGACGAGGAAGGCCGCGTTACCGAAGACCTGCAGGATCCCAAAGGCGCCTATCCCGAGACCACCGGAGCGACCGAAACCGCCGATCGCCTCTACATCCACAGCCTGCATGCGCCCGCAATCGGTTGGTTGCCGCGATAAAACGCCATTCATGGACGGACCGGCAGTCGTCTCAGCGGCTTCCACGCCAGCGGAGGACCGGTTCGCCATCGATCCGCCAATTTGAAATTCATAAGCCCCGCCGCTTTGGCCGGGCGTTTCAGTAAAGGAGAACTGTCATGTCGTTCAAGCATGTTGTCGCGGCGGCCGCCATCAATGCCGCTGGCCTGATTTCGCCAACCTGGGCCGCCGACGCGCCGTCAATTGTGCTGGTGCACGGAGCCTGGGCCAACGGTTCGAGCCTGGGCGAAGGTCGTGCCGCTCCTGCAGGCGCGCGGGCTTGATGTCGTTGCGGTGCACAATCCGTTGTCCTCACTTGAGGCGGACGTCGCGGCGACGCGCCGCGTGATCGAGGATCGGCAAGGCGACGTGATCCTGGTCGGTCACTCCTATGGCGGCGCGGTGATTACCGAGGCCGGCGACAGCAAAAAGGTGCGCGCGCTGGTCTATGTGGCGGCCTTTGCGCCGTCGCCGGGGCAGTCCGTCAACGCGATCGTCGGCGCTGCACCCCGGCCGCCGGAATGGTCGAAGGAAATTCACGCCGACGCCAAGGGCGCGCTCACCTGGTCGGCCGCGGGAATGGCGCGCTACTTCGCGCCCGATATTCCGGCCGGCGAGTCGGCATTGCTGGCGGCAACCCAGGCGCCGCTTTTCGCCGGGGCTTTCGACGGCAAGGTGACATCCGCCGCGTTCACCCAGAAACCCAACTGGTTCGTCATCGCCGACAACGACCAGATCATTCCCCCGCTCTGCAGCAGGCGTTTGCGCAGACGATGAATGCGACGACCAGCCACGTTGCGTCGAGCCACGTGGCGATGCTGTCACAGCCGCAGGCGGTGGCGGACGCAATTTTCGCGGCCGTGGACGGCACGAAGTAACTGACTCCGTTACCGTCTTGCCGCTCTCCTGATCGGAGGGCGGCTGGTGGCCCCATTCCAGGTTTATCGGCCTGATCAATCCGAAAGGCAGCAAAGCGGCTCAAACAAACAGCAATATTCGCAAAGAGCGCAATTACCCAACCCGCTATCCTGTTGATCACAGATAAAGCGCGCCATCGCAGCATCCGGTTTGGATCCGGATGCAACATGGCACGGCATTCCCGTCACCCGCAGGGCGCGCAGTCGCTCCCCGATATCGTCAATTCCCATGCTGTGGAGAGCATCATGAAAAATGCCAGCACCGCGCAGAGGCAGCTTGGCCTTCGTATCCATGCAATCGTCTTCGTTCCGGTGATTATCGTGCTTGTCATCGTCAACCTGCTGATCGGCTCGCCCTATTGGGTTCACTGGGTTTTGCTGGGCTGGGGGATCGGCCTGATTGCCCATTGGTGGTCTGTCCGCCGCCAGGACGCCGGCAAGGCCGGAACCCCTGAGGTTTCAAACCCGCACGCGGCTCGCCGGGTGTCATTGCGGATGGAGTGAGGTCGAAGCCGTGGATATAGCCTACGCCTATTCGGATTATTACCGCTTCTTTCGTTCCTGGGTCGCAAACCCACTACGGGTTGCTGCGATCGCCCCTTCGGGCGTGCCGCTCGCGCGGCTGATGACGACGGAGATTTCCGCCTCCACCGGCCCGGTCCTGGAGCCTCGGCCCCGGAACCGGTGCTTTCACAAGGGCGCTTCTTGGCCGCGGTGTCGATGAAAGCGATCTGACCCTAGTGGAATACGGTGCCGATTTCGCGAGGCTGCTGCAGCTTCGTTTCTCCAGGGCACGCGTTGTCCAGCTCGATGCATCCCGACTTGCCGGGCAAAGGCTGTTTCCCGATGCAAAGGTTGGAGCCGTCGTCAGTGGACTGCCGCTTTTGAGCATGTCGCCTCGCAAAATCATGGCGATCCTGGCCGGTTCGTTCAGCTATTGCCGGCCAGACGGCGCCTTCTACCAATTTACTTATGCGCCGTACTGCCCGGTGCCGCGTGCGATAATGGAGAGGCTGGGTCTCAAGGCCAAGCGGATGGGCGGGACTGTTCGCAACCTGCCTCCCGCCTCCGTCTATCGCATTACCAGATCCTGCAATGCCGATCATATGCCGGAGGCCGAGACGAGCTCGGGGAAGACCGGGATACTGACCGGTTCTCAAGGAGGGCGGTATCAGCCCGCAGGACGTCAGCGAATGGACATTCGCCGGCGCAGTTTCCAGAACAAAGGTGGTGAACCATGTCTGTTTCGAACGATGCCGAAATGGTGGAGGCGGCTACCCGGGCCATCGGCGAGGATGCCTCTCCCGTCAATGAAGCCGGCGCCGCCCCCGTCACAAGATCTGGTCGGCTGACCCTTCTGGCATTGGCGCTCGGCACGTTCTGCATCGGCACCACCGAATTTGCCAGCATGGGCATGATCCAGCTTTTCGCGACGACGCTCGGGGCGGACCTCGCGACCGCGACCCATGCGATCACGGCTTATGCCATTGGCGTGGTGATCGGCGCACCGGCGCTGACCCTCGCGGCGGCCCGGCTGAACCGCCGTTCGCTGCTGCTTCTGCTGATCGGGGTGTTCGTCCTCGGCAATATCCTGTCCGCGCTTGCCGACGGCTTGAGCCTTTTCGTCGCCGCTCGCTTCATCAGCGGCCTGCCGCAGGGCGCCTATTTCGGCGCGGGGGCGGTGGTGGCCTCCCATGTCGTCGGTTCCGGGCGCTCCGGCCAGGCCTTTGCGATCGTCATGACCGGGCTGACGGTTGCGACCATTTTCGGCTCACCGCTCGCAACTTTCCTCGGGCAGACGATCGGCTGGCGGGAAACCTATCTGTGCATCGCGGCGCTCGGCATGGTGTCGTTCCTGTCGATCTGGTTCTTCGTTCCCCGCACGGCGGAGCTCGACGGCGCCTCGATCACCCATGAATTGAGCGGTCTTCGCCGGGGCCGGGTGTGGCTGATGATGGCGGTTGCGGCACTGGGGATCTCCAGCATCTTCGCCGTCTACACGTTCATCGCACCGTTCGTGACGGATCTCGTGAGGCTCCGCCCGGAAATGATCCCCGTCGCCCTCGCCATTTTCGGAATTGGCATGACGGCCGGCAATCTTTATGGCGGGCGGCTGGCCGACATGTACCACAGCCGCGGCATCGTCGCCGGTTACGGATGCGCGCTGGCGGTGCTCGTCGTCCTGGCGTTTTGGGGCATGAATTCCTGGGTGCTGTTTTCGGCGATGTTCGGGGTGGGCGCGACCATGATGGCGGCGATCCCGACCATCCAAGTTCGTCTGACCAGCCTCGCACCCGAGTCCGCTACCTTGATGGGTGCGATGAACCTTGCCTCCTCAACGTGGCCAATGCGCTCGGCGCATGGGCGGGCGGCATCACGATCGGCGCCGGGCTCGGTCTTCTGTCGACCGTCTGGGCGGGTTTCATCCTGACTTCGGCCGGGCTGATCCTGTTCATGGCGACAATGTTGGCGGAGCCTGCCCATCCCGGCAAGCGGTCCTGGTTGTGACTGGTTTTCCTCACCTGGCGCCGAGCCGATTTTCGGAGCGACTATGAGACCTCAGGTAATCTTGCACATGATGTCCAGCATCGACGGCCGGATCACCACGGCTGATTGGCCAAATTCGGTCGATGCGGAAGAAACCTACGAAATGCTGCACGAGGACCTACGCTGCGACGCATGGCTCGTCGGGCCGGTGACCATAGCGGAGTTCGCGGAAGGCGAACCCCGGCCGATCGTCACCGATCAGATCTATCCGCGCCAGACGTGGAAGTCGGCGGGCGCCGGAATAGCCCCTTACGCCATCTATCTCGACAGGTCGGGGAGTCTGCATCTCAACCGGGAACGGGTGAATGGCGACGCCCTGATCGCCGTGCTGACCAGCGGCGTATCCGACCGCCACCTGGCCGAGCTGCGAAGAGACGGCATCTCATACATCTTCGCCGGTGACGCCGAGCTCGACCTCGATCGGGCGCTGAACATCCTTGGCGCAGAATTCGGGATAGAAACTCTTCTGCTGGAAGGAGGCGGCACGATCAACGGGGCTTTTCTCGGATGCGATCTGATCGACGACGTCAGTCTGCTGATCCTGCCGATCGCCGACGGCCATCCAGGGGTGCCGACGACGTTTGATTACCACCTCGGGAAAGCCCGGCTTCTCCGCCTCGTCTCGGTGAAGCCGCTGGCCGGAGGCATGTTGCATATACGCTACAGGGTTTGCCAGGCAGATCGCGGCAACGCGTGAATATCGAATAAACGCACTTCAATACCGGCCGGGCTATGCATTGCCCGCCCTTAACAGCATGAAGGGATAATCGGAATGGCACTCAAGGAGATTCTGCCCAGCCCGCTTGGATTCGGCGCGGCGCCGCTCGGCAACATGTTTCGCGCCATCCCCGAGGACGAGGCGCTCGCGACGGTGGAGGCGGCCTGGAACGACGGGATACGCTATTTCGACAATGCACCCTTCTATGGCGCGGGCCTTGCGGAAATCCGTATGGGCGAGGCGCTGGCTGGCAAGCCGCGTGACCAATATGTGATCAGCACCAAGGTCGGCCGGCTGGTGCTCGACGAAATCGAAGATGTCAGCGACAGCGGTTTCGGCGACAACGGCGTGTTCAAATACGGCCGTGCCAACAAGGTTGCGAACGACTATTCCGCCGATGCGACGCTGCGGTCGATCGAAGGCAGGCTCGAGCGGCTGAAGACCGACCATATCGAGATCGTCTGGGTGCACGACGTCGCTCAGGATTTTTACGGCGACGAATGGCTGAGCGTGTTCGAGAGCGCTCGCAACGGGGCGTTCAAGGCGCTCGATCGCCTGCGCGACGAGGGCGTCATCAAGGCCTGGGGTCTCGGCGTGAACCGCGTCGAGCCGATCGAACTCCTGCTTGGGCTCAAGGAGCCGCGCCCGGACGGGTTCCTGCTCGCCGGCCGTTATTCACTGCTGGATCACGACCGCGCGCTGCAACGGGTGATGCCGATGGTCGCCGAGCGCGGTCTCGGCACCGTCGTCGGCGGTCCCTACAGTTCCGGCGCCCTGGTCGGTGGGCCGAATTTCGAATATGCGCCCGCGACACCTGAGATCCTCGACAAGGTAGCCCGGATCAGGGCTATCGCTGAGCGTTACGGCGTCAGCATGAAGGCTGCCGGCCTACATTTCGCGCTGGCCAATCCCGCCGTCGCCGTCGTCATTCCCGGTGCCAGCCGGCCGGAACGCATCTCGGAAGATCGCGCGGCCTTCGCGGAACGGGTGCCGGCCGATTTCTGGCGGGAACTGCGGCAGGCGGGCCTCATCCATCCCTCGGCCCCGGTGCCAGCGCCGGATTGAACCAAGGACAGGATCTTTCAAAACGTTGGCGAAGACGGAGTTGACGGTGGCACGCGACAAAATCCAAGATAGCAATCCCGTGAAGGTGCTTTTTGGAGGGCCTATTGAAGCATGTCAGCCGACCAGTTCGCCCGTTGGGTCGCGTGCTTGCAGCTCATCCAATGAGCCTGGTTTTCTTGCCGTGGGTGTCTTGTGCCCGATTTCGGCGCCGCCGAGTCTTCAAATTTCTGACAGCGTTCCCAACGCAAGGACCTGAACATGTTGGCTAGTTTGCATACATCGCGCCGCGGGCTGCTGTTTGCGGCGGGGACCGTGATTTCGCTGGCCGCCGCAACCACGGCCGCACAGGCCCACGTCAAGTGGTTCGCGCCCTATATCGTCGGAGCAGCGCCGCAGCCCATCATGTCTACCCTGGTCAATACATGGTTCTGGGTTGGGATCGTGCTGGTGCTTGTCTTCTTCGGTTTGACGCGCGCCATCGAACGAAGCCAGTACGGCGCCATGGCCTTGGACGTGCTTGACAGGGCCACCGAGCCGCTGTGGCCGCGGCTGGACGACTACATGCGGGCCATTATCGGCGCGTTCTTCATTGCGATCTTTGCCGTGGGCGGTGTTTATCTGACACCCGATCTCAAGACGCCGGCGGAATGGGTTTCCTGGCTCCAACTGGTCATCGCCGGCATGATCTTCTCGCGCCGAACCATGCCAATTGCCGGGCTCGGCATCGTCGCCCTGTGGGTGCTGGCGCTCAGGGACTACGACCTTTTTCACCTCTTCGACTATCTCGCTCTCGGCCTCGGCGTTGCCGGCTATCTGATTCTCGAGCCATCAAAGCGTGAGAACTGGCGGGTTCATCGCTTCGAGGCGCTTCGCTGGGGCCTGGCGATCGCGCTGATGTGGTCCAGCCTCGAGAAATTCGCCTTTCCGAGTTGGTTCTATCCGCTCGTTGTCGAAAAACCCTTCCTGACGTTCGGTTTGCCGCGCGATGTCTTCATCCCGATGGCGGGCGTCACCGAATTCACGCTGGGGCTTGGCCTCGTCTGGACACCGCTGATCCGCCGTCTCTCGGCGATCGCATTGCTGGTCATCTTCACGGCGGCAGTCTGGCCCTTCGGGCGCGTCGATCTGATCGGCCACGGACTGATCATGGCCATCCTGCTGGCTGTTGCCGCGGATCACAGCCGCGAGACCCATTTTCTTCCCGAGTTCAAGGCGAAGATCCGCCATATACCCGCCGGAATCGCCGCCGCCTTCGTGATCTACGGCTCGGCCTATTGGGGATTGCATTTCGCCTTCTACGGTCCGGACGGATATGTCGCTCCTCCGGCTGCGGAGAAGACAACGCATTCCCACAGTCCGGAATATCCGCATGGGCCCCAAGCGGGCGACATCGGCGCCCCACCCAGTAAGTGAGAAAAGTGCTTGCTCGGACCACTCTTCTCCACCCAGCAATCGGGCTCACAAGGGCGGCCTTTCTGTAAAATGACAGTCTGGTCGGCAAAAAAGCCGGCAAGAGCGAATGGGGAGAGCCACTACAGCTCTCCCCGCCTGTCATCGCGACTTTTTGTAGAGCTTCTCGGCGATCTCGAACATTTCCTCGGGAGCATAGTCGGGCGTAAATGCTGATGGCACGCCCACGAGCCTGATGGATTTTACCGCCTTCCGGCATGCCGTCTACAACCTCAAGTTCGCCGGGCGGATCCGTCGGAAGAGCAACTTCCCCGTTGCCCCAGATGCCCGACATCTCCTTGTAGTCGTTCGGACTGAATGTGTAGAGGCGGCGGTGAGAGCCTTCGTCGAGATACTTCTGGCACTCGGGGATCTTATCGAGGGGATGTTCGGCGTGGGCAGGAACTTCTTGATATCGACACCGGTGACTTTCTGAAGTGCCAGCGCATAGGCGTGAGCGTGGACCGATCCGCGGACGAGCAGATAACCGCAGACCTCGCGGCCGGTCGGGTCGCTGAGGGTTTCGTAGACGCGGAGCTTATGCAGGCGCGCGCCGCACTCGAGATGGAAGTTGTGCAGAAGGTCCAGGACGACGTTTCCGGTCGTCGTGATGAAGTCGTTGTTCCACGAGACGCCGTTGCTATTGACGGGCATCGCGCCACCGCCGCCGGACAGGAATGCCGCTGCCAGCCGGATGTCCTTCATGTCCTCGAAGGGTGCGCCGGATATGTCGCCGCCGTCGCCCGCATCGCCATCGGGCATGTCGGGTCCGTTGTTCAACATGGCGACCCCGTTGCTGACGAGTTCGACATGGCCCAGTTCCTCGGCCGTGATCGCTGCCACCAAACTGTAGAACGGCTTCAGTTTCTCCTTGAGCGGAAATTGAAGCTCTGAAACATGTAGTTTCCCAGAGTGGACATCTCGCCGTATTTTCCGCCAAGTAATTCCTGCAGGGCAGCGGCGGCGTTCGGATCGGCGCGTTTGGGTGCCGGCAGGTTGGCCTGCAGCTGATCGACTCTCATAAACATGGAAGTTCCTTCCGTTCGAGGTTTAGGTCGAACAAACGCAACCCGGCATTGTTCCCGGCCACCGGAGCGATGGCGCAGAGAATTCGCAGCCTGTGGAGCGGCAGAGAAAAGCGTCAGAGGCTCGCACGGCCACGACAACGACACGGCGACGAGATCGGTCGCGCCAAACCTGAAACGCAGGGATGGAGCCTCGGGGTGAACGCGTTCTACTTAATTACCGCGAGAACTTCGCAATTCACGCTCGCCTCTTTCGAGGGCGCTGGCATTCAATACCTTGCGGAGCAGCGCCACGGCGACTGCTCGCATGCGCAGATTGTACCAGCCCTCGGGCCCATCACCCGGCTCCTCGTAGACGTCCAGTTTTTCATAGAGCTGCTGAAGGCGGTTCTGGACGCTTCGCAGCGAGAGTTTTTCCGCTGGGCTATCGCCTTGTCGGTCAAGCCGAGCGCCACATCCAGCAGGATTTCGTATTCCGCATCGCTCAGGCCATGTGCGGTGCCGAGGCTTTTCTGCTGAACGCCGCGCACCTCGCGGTCGATAACGCATTGCGACTCCATGAAGACGCCGCGCAAGGCGAGCTTCAACCGCTCGTCGGAGGTGGATTTCAGCACATATCCGTACGTCGCACCTTCCGGAACGATACGTGCCACGCCTCGGACATAGGCCTCGTCGGAATAGTTCGACCAGAATAGGATCTTGGTGTCCGGCCGTTCGCGCCAGATGGTGCGGGCCGCCTCGATGCCGTTCCGTTCATTCATCTGCAGGTCCATGACCACATGCTCGGCCCGCGATTGGCGCGCCTGCACCTCACCGATATAGCCGTTTCCCGCCTCCAGGACAGTATCGCATTCCGGCAATGCTGCCCGCACCGCTTCGTGCAGATAGGACCGGTGCAGCGGATCGTCCTCGATGATCAA
This sequence comes from Neorhizobium sp. EC2-8, assembly GCA_045291535.1. Lineage (GTDB taxonomy): Bacteria > Pseudomonadota > Alphaproteobacteria > Rhizobiales > Rhizobiaceae > Neorhizobium. The sequence goes on from CP147998.1 coordinate 46,182, forward strand.
GACTTTCATGCCGGTATTTCCGCAACATGCCGGCGCTCCATCGACAGCATGACCTTGGCGGTGGTGCCGCGCCCGCCGGGATTGCTGCCGATCTCGAATTTCGCGGAGATCAGCCGCGCTCGCGTCTTCATATTGCCTATCCCGTGTCCTGTCTTGTCGCGGGCGTTGCGCAGGCCGCTCCCATCGTCGTTGATCTCGATCGACAGCGTGTCGCCTTGGGTTCGCAGATGCACCAGGATCGTCTTCGGCTGCCCGTGGCGGATCGCGTTATTGACCGCTTCCTGGACAATGCGGAACAGCGCGGTCGCCACGGTCCTGTCGAGATCGAGCAGTGCTTCGCCGCTCTCGTCGATCATCCGCCAGGCGACCGGCATGCCGCTTTCGCGCACGGAACGTTCGAGATGGTTCTCGATTGCCTCCGCTACGCCGAAAAGTTGCAGAACGGTCGGCTTGGCTTCCTCGATGATCTGGCGGAGATCGTGCATGCACTGCTGCAGGGTGCGGCAGAGCGGTTCGAGCGCATCGCCGTGCATGTCCGTAAGTCCGGATAACCGCTCCATGCGTCGGGCCAGCCGCGTCAGGTCCGCAAGCGTCTGGTCGTGCAGGTCCATGCCGATCCGTTGACGCTCGGCCTCCAAGGCTTCGGTCAGTTTCAGCGCGCCCTGCCGCAGTCCTTCTTCGCGCGCACGCGCCTCCGTCTCGACGATCGCCGAGCGTTTCGCCTGCTCGGCAGCCCTGAGTGCAAAGAAATAAGGGGCCAGAAGGTCAGCGATCGAACGGGCATTCTCCACATCCTCCATCGAATACCTATCGACTTCATAGCTGGAGCAGCTCAAGGCACCGATGATATCGCCCTGTACCTTCAAAGGGACATGCAACCGACTTCTGAGGGACAGTTCGATGATCGGGCTTGAAAACGCGCCGTCAAAATGAAAGCGCTGATCGACACAGGCATCCGGCGAAAGCAGAAAATCCACCTCGCCGGAGAGGAGCGTACGGATCGGGCTGCCGGTCAGCAGCGCTGGTGGCTGCTGGCTCCAGGCGGTTGTGAGGCCGCTCTCGTAGGCGATGTGGTACTTGCCGTCCAGCATCTTGATGCAGACATCGAGATGGTCGTGAGGAATGATATGGCTGATCTCGGCCGCCACCGCCTGGATGATCGAATTAAACTCGAGTTGGCCCGCCAGAAGCCGGGAAATACCGAGATAACGGTCGAACAATGCGTTTCGCGCCGGATTGAGCATGACGGACCTCCTCCAGTCCTCTCACTATTAGACGCTTCACCGCGGTTCTTGTCTTGCGGGAACCCGCAAATTTCGCGCGAGTACCCGCAAAGAGGTTGCTTGTATGCGCCTGTACAAGATTTGTTTTCTCCTCCATCCTCGCTTTACTGAGCAAACGGGGCTCAGCGCAACCACTATCTTCGGACACCGTTGAGGAGCGGTCCGGAGGGAACCCGTTGGGAACTCTAGGGAGGGAATTATGATCATCAGGAAGATGCTTTTCGCATCTGTCGCTATCGCATGCGTTGCCGGGCCGGTCTCCGCCTTGGGAGACACTTCGGGAAAGAAGATTGCTCTTTCCAACAACTATGCCGGCAACTCCTGGCGTCAGGCCATGTTGACCAGCTGGGACAAGATTACTAAGGAGGCGGTTTCCAAGAAGACCGTCGCCGCAGCCGACCCGTTCACGACGGCGGAGAACCAGGCGACCGAGCAGGCCGCCCAGATCCAGAACATGATCCTGCAGGGCTATGACGCGATCGTCATCAACGCGGCCTCGCCGACGGCGCTCAATGGCGCTGTCAAGGAAGCTTGCAATGCAGGCATTACCGTCGTCTCGTTCGATGGTATCGTGACCGAACCCTGTGCCTGGCGCATCGCCGTGGACTTCAAGGCTATGGGCGAAAGCCAAGTCGAATATCTTGCCAAGAAGATGCCGAAGGGTGGGAACCTTCTGGAGATCCGTGGCCTCGCAGGCGTTTCGGTCGATGACCAAATCCATGCGGGTATCCAGGCCGGCGTCCAGAAGAACCCGCAGTTCAAGATCGTCGGCGCCGTCAACGGCGACTGGGCGCAGGACGTTGCACAGCGCGCCGTCGCCGGCATCCTCCCGAGCCTTCCGGAAATCGCTGCTGTCGTCACCCAGGGCGGCGATGGTTACGGCGCAGCCCAGGCCTTCGCTGCCGCCAATCGCCCCACTCCAACGATCGTCATGGGCAACCGCGAGGACGAACTCGTCTGGTGGAAGCAGCAGAAGGACAAGAACGGTTACGAGACGATGTCCGTCTCCATCGCTCCCGGTGTCTCGACGCTTGCCTTCTGGGTGGCCCAGCAGATCCTTGACGGCAAGCAGGTGAAGAAGGACCTTGTGGTACCCTTCCTGCGCATCGACCAAGGCAATCTGGAAACCAATCTCGCCGGTACCCAGAAGGGCGGTGTCGCCAACGTCGAGTATTCGCTGGAAGACGCCCAGAAAGTCATCAGCGGCGCCAAGTGAGCCGATCTTCCATAAGACAGGATACGGCGCCGTCGCGCGCCGTATCCCGATCTGTGCCTGGTCCCGCCTGCCGAATCGATGATGTGCTCCGCATGAATGACGTGACAACAAGACGAGAAGTGGTTGCCGCCCGCGGCATCAAGGTGACCTTCGGCGCCGTCAAGGCACTGGATGGCGCCGACCTCGTCATCCACGCAGGGGAATGCGTCGGATTGGTCGGGCATAACGGTGCCGGAAAATCCACGATCGTCAACGTCATCAATGGCGGTCTGGCACCACATGCCGGTGAAGTCAGGTATGGCGGCGACGGCAGTCAGCGCGGAATTTCCACAGCACGCGCCGGCGGGGTGCGCTGTGTTTTTCAGGAACTGTCCCTGTGCCCGAACCTTACGGTCAACGAGAATGCACGCATCATGCATGCGGAACTCAAGGGCTGGAACTGGCGCACCAAGGCACTTGCCCTGGTGGAGCGGCAATTGCAGGACATCTTCCCCGGCCACGGTATCGATTGCGACAGCACGGTCGATGATCTTTCCATCGCCGAACGGCAAATGGTGGAAATCGCTATCAGCTTCGCCGGCATTCATGAAAAACCGAAACTTGTCGTCCTGGATGAACCGACTTCGTCACTCGATGCGGGGCTTGCGGCTCAGCTCATGGCCTATATCCGGCGTTTCGTCGGTGATGGCGGGTCGGTGCTGCTGATCTCTCATATCCTTCGCGAAATCCTTTCGACCTCCGATCGCATCGTGGTGATGAAGGACGGGCGCGTGGTGGTCGATCGCGCCGCGTCCGAGTTCAGCACCCGCGGCCTCGTCGAAGCCATGGGCAGCGTGGTGCGCGAAAATGAATGGCAGCGCACGGCTGTCAAGCGAGACCGCGCGCCGGTGCTTTCCTTGCCACCACGCCGGGGTCATGGCTTGGCATTCGATGCCCATCACGGCGAAATGGTCGGCCTCGCCGGCCTTGGCGGCCATGGTCAGACGGAAACGCTGCTCGATCTCTATCTTTCGCGCAATGGCAACTGGTGGCCCGCCCGGCGAAGGGACATCGCTTTCGTTGCCGGCGACCGCAGCCTTAACGGCACGTTTCCCCTTTGGAGCATCCTGAAGAACCTCAGTATCGCCTCGCTTGGCGACCTTTCCTCGCGATCTATCGTCGATCGAGAGCGCGAGGATCTGCTCGGGAGCAATTGGAAGAAACGCATCGAGATTCGCACGCCCGACATGGGAAACCGGATCCTGTCGCTTTCCGGCGGCAACCAGCAGAAGGTGCTCTTTGCCCGCGCATTGGCGACGACGGCAGAGATCGTGTTGATGGACGACCCGATGCGTGGCGTCGATGTCGGCACCAAGCAGGAAGTTTATGACATCCTTCGCTCCGAAGCGGCGGGCGGCCGCACCTTTGTCTGGTACTCGACGGAAATGGACGAGATATGTCTTTGCGACCGGGTCTACGTCTTCCGGGAAGGCGTGATCGTTGCTGAACTCGTAGGCGACGAGATCACGGAGAAGAATGTGCTCGAAACCTCCTTCAGCGGAGGTGACGTGGCATGAAACTCTCGTCCGGCACCATCCGCCTGATCATTCCGGCCGCCTCGCTTGCCCTGTTGCTCGCTGCGGTTTTACATGCAGCCGCGGGCCATGAGCTATACGGGCCTGAATCTGCTCTTTAATCTTGCGGTGCCGATCGCGCTCGCGACGGTGGCGCAGATGCTTGTCATGGCGGTCAATGACCTGGATCTCTCGATGGGCACCTTCGTCAGCTTTTGCGCCTGTGTGACGGCGACATTCCTCCAGTCCTCGCCAGCCATCGGCGTGCTGATCCTGCTTGGCGCGGTTGCCGCCTATGCGGCGATCGGCGTCGTCATCCATGTCCGCGCACTGCCCTCGATCGTCGTGACGCTCGGCATGAGCTTCGTGTGGGGCGGGCTTGCGGTGCTCATGCTGCCTTCTCCCGGTGGCGAGGCGCCAGGATGGGCGCGCTGGCTGATGACCTCGCGGCCTCCCTTCGTGCCGATGGCGATCGTCGCGAGCGTGATCATCGCGTTCGTTACCCATTTCCTGATCATGCGTTCCTCCGTGGGGGTGCTGATCCGCGGCGTCGGCGGTAATGTCCGCTCGGTCGAACGTGCCGGTTGGTCGGTCATCCGCATCCGTACCGGAACCTATGCATTGGCCGGTTTCTTTGCCGTGCTGTCAGGCATCGCGCTCGTCGGTCTCACGACTTCGGCGGATGCCAATATCGCCCTGCGCTACACATTGCTGTCGATCGCCGGCGTCATCCTCGGTGGCGGCGAGTTCGTCGGCGGCAAGGTCTCGCCGATCGGCGCCGTCATCGGCGCGTTGACGTTGACGCTCGCAGGCTCCTTCCTGTCCTTCCTGCGCATTTCGCCAGACTGGCAGATTGGCGCTCAGGGGGCGATCCTCATCGTCGTGCTGGCCCTGCGCCTCCTTCTGAACCGACTTGAAAAGCGGGAGAAGAGCCAATGAACGCCGCCCGCTTTCTCTTCTCGAAACCCTGGATCTGGTCCTTTGCCGCGACCATTGTCGTCTGGGTCGTAACCGTGCTCTTCACCGGCGGCGCAAGCTCGCTCGGTCTTTCGCAGGCGGCGCTTACCTTTGCAGCCTTCTCCGTCATCGTCGGCGTCGGGCAGATGTTCGTCATCACGCTCGGCCCCGGCAATATCGACCTCTCCGTCCCCACCACGATGACGCTCTCCGGCACGCTGGCGCTCAAGATAATGGACGTGCAGGACGGCATGATCGTGATCGGCTTGCTCGTCTCGATCCTGTTAGGCTTCGCGATTGGCATCGGCAACTACGTGCTTATCAAGCTACTGCGCATCCCGCCGATCATCGCGACGCTGTCCATGAGCTTCATCATCCAATCGACGGCGATCTGGACCAATCGGGGCCTGCGCATCAAGCCGCCGGAAGTACTGGCGAGCTTCACCACATCGAACCTGTTTGGCGTTCCGAATATCGCAATCGTTGCGCTCATCCTCTCCGTCATTGCCTGGGTTCTGCTCGAAAAGACCGTCTATGGCCGGTGGATTTCCGCGATTGGTCAGAGCACGTTCGCCGCCCGCATGACCGGGATCCCGGTCGATGGCACGCGGCTCATCACCTACATCCTCTGCGCCGTGCTCGCCTCGATCTGCGGCTACCTGCTCGCAAGCTTCTCGGGGGCGCAGCACTCAACATGGGTTCCGAATACCTGCTCATGTCGATCGCCGTCGTCGTAGTCGGCGGCACTGCCGTGGCGGGCGGCAACTCCAATATCCCCGGCATCTGGGGCGCCTCGCTTTTCATGTTCCTGGTTGTGTCGATGCTTAACACCTATGGCTTCGGCGCGGGATTCCGCCTCATTCTCACAGGCCTCATCATCATCGCCGTCATCCTGCTCGCCGGCGGCCGCCAAGCCAACCGATGAACAACTCCAATCGGACACATTCCCATGCCGCAGAAGACCTCCATCTACGAAATTCACGACGAACGCTTCCGGCAGCTGATCGTCGCCAGCGCGGCGCTCGAGGAGCTTTATGCCGACTGCCGCTGGGCCGAGGGGCCAGTCTGGTTCGCCGACCTGAATTGCCTGATCTGGAGCGACATCCCGAACCAGCGTATGTTGCGCTGGGCGCCGGATGGTGGTGTTTCGGTATTCCGTTCGCCATCGAATTTCGTCAACGGCAATACGCGCGATAGGCAGGGCCGGCTGGTCTCCTGCGAGCACGGCGGCAGACGCGTGACCCGAACCGAGATCGACGGCTCGATCACCGTTCTTGCAGACTTCTACCAAGGGAAGCGTCTCAATTCGCCGAATGACGTCGTCGTGCGCTCTGATGGAAGTGTCTGGTTCACCGATCCCACCTACGGCATCAAGTCCGATTACGAGGGTTACCGTGCCGAGCCCGAGCAGGAGACGCGCAACGTCTACCGGCTCGATCCGCAAACGGGCGAACTCAGTGCCGTCGTCACCGATTTCGGTCAGCCGAACGGGCTTGCCTTCTCACCGGACGAAACGAGGCTCTACGTGGCGGATTCAGCCTCCAGCCACGACATTACGGCGCCACGGCACATCCGGGTGTTCGATGTTGTCGATGACCGGCAGCTTACCAACAACCGGATTTTCTGCAGCTTGGACAACGGCCTGCCGGACGGTTTTCGCGTCGATGTAAACGGCAATATCTGGACCAGTGCGGGAGATGGCGTGCATTGCTTCTCGCCAGATGGTGCGCTGCTCGGCAAGATCCTTTTGCCGCAGACGGTTGCAAACCTCACCTTCGGCGGGCCGCGCAAGAACCGGATGTTCATCACCGCCACCAAATCGCTCTATTCGGTATTCCTGGCTACGAGCGGCGCGGCGCTGGGTTGAGGTCTATGGCTACCCGCCTGTTTGCTGGCCCACGTTCCCGCCATCGCGACAATCATTTGCTCGGTGGTAGCTGGCCATCCTTTGGTGCCCGGTGTTCATCTCAAGACAATCCGTAAACGGAATGAGACAAGGCGCGCTCGATGCCACGCAATTCGGCCAAGCCCTTCAGGCGGCCTATCGCCGGGTAGCCCGGCTGGGCGCCGCGGGTGAGGTCGTCGAGAATCTCCTGCCCGTGGTCCGGCCGCATTGGAATTTCGTTGTCGGAGCGCCCGGCGACCCGACGACGCTTTTCTTCCTTCAGCAGTTCGGCGATCACCGCGACCATATCCGTGTCGCCTTCCAGGTGCTCGTCCTCGTAGAAGGAGCAGGGCGTCCGGCCCTCCTCGCGGCGAACGTTTCTCAAGTGGACGAAATGGATGCGGGGTGCGAACTGGCGCACCATCGCGGGCAGATCGTTCGCGGCCAGCGCGCCCAATGAACCTGTGCAGAAGGTCAGCCCGTTCACCCGGCTATCCACCTGATCGAGCATGTAGGCATAGTCTTGCGCCGTCGATAGGACCCGCGGCAGGCCGAGCAGAGCCCAGGGCGGATCGTCAGGATGCGCGCAGATATTGATGCCCACCCGTTCCGCGACCGGCGTCACCTCAGTCAGGAAATCGACGAGATTTTGCTGTAGTCTTGCCCGATCGATCCCGTCATAGGTTCGCAGGTGTTCCCGCAACTGGGGCAGGCTATAGCCGTCCGCCGAGCCCGGGAGGCCCGCGCCGATATTGCGCGAGAGCTCCAGCTTGCGATTATCGTCCATGTCATGAAAACGCTGTCGCGCCTGTTGAAGGGTTTCGACATCGTAGTCTTCCGCAGCCCCAGGTCGCTCCAGCAGGTGGACGTCGAAAGCGACAAAATCGATGCGGTCGAAACGCATGGCTTTCGCACCCTGCCGCGTCGTCCAGCGCAGATCGGTCCGGGTCCAGTCGAGGACCGGCATAAAATTGTAGCAAACGGTCTTGATGCCGGCAGCAGACAGCCGCCGCAGCGTTTCCTGCCAGTTGGCAATGTGATTGCGCCATTCGCCGGTCTGGGTCTTGATGCTCTCGGAAACCGGAATGCTTTCCACCACGTCCCAAGAGAGGCCGCCGGCGCGCACTTCCGCCTGCCGTCTGCCGATCTCGTCTGTCGGCCAGACCTCCCCGGTCGGGATATGGTGCAGGGCACTGACGATCCCGAGGGCGCCCGCTTGCGCGGCGTCCTGCACACTTACCCGGTCAACCGAGCCAAACCAACGCCAAGTGTGTCGCATTTAAACTCCTTAAGGAAGAAAGGTCAGTTGTACCTTGCTGGCCATCGAGCGGTCGCCCGCCTGCTCGAAAGCCTGAACCGCCTCATTGATCGGGAAGTGATGGGAAATGATCGGCCGTACATCGATCCGACGGTCGGCTATCAGGCTTAGTGCCAGTGCGAACTCCGTGTCGAACCTTTGCGAGCCGATCAGCCGCAGTTCCTTGCCGACGAGTGCGTTCAAAGGAAGCGTGATGTCGCCGGTGACGCCGACCTGAACGATGAGCCCCGCGGGCGCACGGTGGCGATTGCACTGCGCAGTGCGGGTTCTGCCGCAGAGCATTCGAACACCACGTCGAATTGTCCCTTGTCGTTTTCGAACGCCGTCAGGCTTTCGGGAGCATGACGAACATTGATCGTCTCGGTCGCACCCATGGCCAGCGCCCGTTCAAGCGCTGCATCGGCCAAATCGGTGACGATGACGGCTGTTGCTCCAGCATGCCGCGCGGCTGCGGCGACCAGGGCGCCGATCGGGCCGGCACCCGTTACCAGCACGGATCTGCCTTCGAGATCTCCCGCTTGCGAGGCCGCATGGAGGCCGACCGCGAGTGGTTCCGCGCAGGCGGCTTCGCCGGGCGTTATCAGCGTTCCGGCCGAAACGCATTGCACCGCCGGGACCACCAGCCAGTCCCGAAACATGCCCTGCTCGTGGGGCAGGTGCATGGCGCTGCCCATGAAGCGCATGTGCTGGCAGTGGATCGACAGGTCCTCCCGGCAGAACCGGCAAGTGCCGCATGGTTGGCTGGGATTGACGGCGACCAGATCGCCAATCGCAAGTCCGGACACGCCGGCACCCAAGGCTGCGACATAGCCGGCGGCTTCGTGCCCCGGAATGATCGGTTCCCTGACCCGGACGGGACCGAAGCCGCCGTCCTGGTAATAATGGAGGTCGGAGCCGCAAATGCCGCCTGCCGCCATCTTCAACAGAACCTCGCCATCCCGGGGCGGAGCCACTTCGGCAAACTCCAGCCGAAGATCGCTCCGGCCGTATAGCCGAAGCAACCGGGTCTCCATGGAACCGCCCGCACTCACCGGATCAACCCGACTTCGGTCGGAAGCCAGAGCGTGATCATCGGAATGAAGGTGATGAGGATCAGCGCTATGAACAACGGCACAAGCCAGGGAAGGATCGCCACCGTGGTGCGCTCGACCGAGAGCTTCGCCACCCGAGACAAGACGAAAAGAACCATCCCAAGCGGCGGGTGCAGCAGTCCGATCATCAGGTTGAGGGTCATGATCAGACCGAAATGCACGGGGTCAATGTCGAACTGGACCACCAGCGGCAGGAGGATCGGAACGAGAATGGTAATCGCCGCGATCGTATCCAGGAAGCAGCCGACGAACAACATCAGCAGGTTGACCAGAATCAGGAAAACCCATTTGTTTTCGGTGATGGTCAGGATGGCGCCGGACAGCATCTGTGCCGCTTGGCTGACAGTCAGCAGCCAGGCGAAGATGGATGCGGCCGTCACGATGAACAGAACCGAGGCCGTGGTCTCGATAGTATCGAAGGTCGCGCGCGCAAGCGACGAGAACGTCATCGTTCGATAGCGCACGAGGCCGAGGAAGAGGGACCACAACACGGCTGCCACCGCTGCCTCGGTCGGTGTGAACCAACCCATGGTCATGCCGCCGATCAGAATGACGGGGGTCATCAGTGCCATGACCGCGGAAAAGTTGAAATACCAGTCAGCGGCGATCAGAACGGCAAGGGCAATGCCGATTGAGATATTCAGGGAAAGGCCCGCAAGCATCAGGAGATAAATCGCAAGCGGCACGGCCATAACCATGAGGATTTCGACAGAGGCCGCGAGAAGCCGCTTCATTTCAAACGGCGTATCCGAGCCCCAGCCGTGGCGGTAGGCGAAGACCGCAACCGTCAGCATCATTAGCACGGTCATGACCACACCCGGGATGATACCGGCCATGAACAGGGCGCCGATCGAGACATTGGCCATCATGCCGTAGATGACGAAGGGCAGTGACGGCGGGAAGATCGGCCCAAGGGTTGCCGATGCCGCCGTCACGCCGACCGCGACTTCTACCGGATAGCCGTGTTCCTTCATCGCTTTGATCTCGATCGTGCCGATACCGGCGGCATCGGCGAGTGCGGTGCCGGACATTCCCGAAAATATCACCGATCCGATGATGTTGACCTGTGCGAGGCCTCCTTTCATCCAGCCGACAAGGGCAACGGCAAAAGAATAGATGCGGCCCGTGACGCCGGCCGAGTTCATCAGGTTCCCGGCAAGAATGAAGAATGGAACGGCCAGCAGCGGGAAGCTCTCGACGCCGGCAATCATCCGCTGTGCGGCGATGATGTCGGGCGCGACATTATAGAATACGAGATAGAGAACAGAGGCGACAGCCATGGCAACGGCGACTGGAACGCCGATCAGCATCAGGCCCAGAAAACCACCAACGAGCAAGAGCATGGATTAATCCTCGACCTTCTGGAATTCCTCAGGCCTCTCAAGAACCGAATAGCCGCGGCGCTGATTGGCGATGAATACCTGTATGGAGCGGCCGAGCATCAGCACGAAGCCGGCGAGCACGCTGTAAAAGACGATGTTGCGCGGCAGATCGACGGTCACCATGCGCTCGTCGGAGACGATCGCCACGTAGCGCCACATCAGCCAGCAGGCGTAGGCGAAGAATCCGATCCGGACGACATCGACGCAGACGGCCAACGTGCGGGCAACGGATTTGGGCAGATAGTGGTAGAGCACGTCAACCTGGATATGCCTCGACAGCCTTACGCACATGACTGAGCCGAGAAAGACGACGCCGATCAGGCAATTGGTGGCGATCTCCTCGGTCCAGGCATAGGAATTGTTGAGCACATAGCGCGTGAAGAATTGCAGGAACACGCATCCCGCCATCACCCAGAAGATCGCGAGCGTGGCCCAGTCCTCAACGGCATAATCAGAAAGATCGGCGGTCGGTGCCGCATCGTCGAAGGAGTGGGCAAGCTCCTCCGCGGTCACAGGAGTGTGGATTTCTTGTTGCATGAAAACATCCGGCACGGGAGAAAGGAATGCCGGCCACCGAGCGGCGGCCGGCATGACGGCTCACTTGATGGCGCGGATGGCCTCCCAATCCTGCTGGTCGTAGCCGAATTCCTTGAAAGTCACCTTTTCGGCGACATTCTTCTCGAAATCGGCCTTGTCGATTTCGGTGACGGTCAGTCCCTTTTGCTTAAAGCTGGCCACGAGCGCCTTTTCGCTGGCCTCGATCGTCTTGGTCGTACGCTCCGCTGCCTGCTGCATCACCTCACTGAAGATAGCCTTGTCCTTTTCCGACAGGCTGGCCCACAGTGTTTTCGAGATCACGGTATTCAAATGATCGACGATGTGACCCGTCAGGATGATGTGCTTCTGGACCTCGTAGAATTTCTTCGCCTCGATGGTGGTCAGCGGATTTTCCTGCGCCTCGACCGTACCGTTCTGAAGCGCGAGATAGACCTCCGCAAAGGCGATAGGTGTCGTATTGGCGCCGCAGGCCCGCGGCATGGCGAGATAGGCGGGCACGTCGGGAACGCGAATCTTCAGGCCCTGCATGTCGGCGCATTTCGTGATCGGCTTGTTCGAGGTCGTGTGGCGAGTGCCGTAATAGCTGACGGCAGTAATATGATTGCCGGACGCTTTCTCGTAGCCGGCCGACAGCTTCTTGAAGATGTCGCTCTTGGTGTATGCGATCAGATGGCTCGGATCGCGGAAGATATACGGATAATAGGTGACGCCGATCGGCTTATGTTCACGCGCTGCGAAGCTGGATCCAGAGATGATTATGTCCACCGTTCCGAGCTTCAGGCCCTGATTGAGATCGGCTTCCTTGCCGAGCTGCGATGCCGGAAACACATCGATCTTGTAGCGACCTTCCGTTCGCTTGCCGATCTCCTGGGCGGCCCATACGGAATCCGTGTGGAACGGCTCCGAGGTCTCGTAGACATGGGCCCATTTCAGCACCGTTTCGGCCTGCGCGGTCAATGCAGAGGCCAGGATCGCGGCCGTCGCTCCCAGCAGTATCTTCAGTGTAAGCTTCATCTTATGTCTCCTCCCAAGTTGAAGTTCGTTGATCGTGCTAGTTTCCTCCGGCACGGTTTGATGCGGCCGGAACCGGGCTGCCGTCCGGCTTCTCCTCGAAGCTTTCTGAAAGCCGTAATTGCGATTGATCGAGATGCGCCCGCATGGCGGCGCGTGCAGCAGCTGGGTCGCCTGCTGCGATGGCGTTGCGGATGGCGCGATGCTCCTCCATCGCAGCCCTCCAGGTTTCGGTATTTTCGAAATAGCTGGCGAGCTTTTCGAAATAGGGGTCATACGCATGTCGTGGATGCTGCCGACAAACCGGTTCAACGTCATATTCGCGATGATGCCTGAAACGATCACGTGAAAATCGCGATCCAGCGCCAGCGCCCGATGCCTGTCATCAAGTGCCGTGGCCATCTGGGCGAGATTGTCGTCGAGCTGTTGAATATGGTGGGGCAGGGCCAGCCGGGCGGCCTCTTCTGCGACCGCGCATTCGATGACGGCGCGAGCCCGAAGGAGTTCGAAAGGTCCTTCGAAATCCTCGGGCGGATGATCGGGGTGTAACGGCTTGCGGGCATTGACATAGATGCCAGAGCCCATGCGAATGTCGATAAAACCTTCGACCTCAAGCACGATGAGTGCTTCGCGCACGGTCGGCCGGGAGACGCCGAGCCTTTGGGCCAACTCCCGCTCGGCCGGCAGCCGTGAGCCGGCGGCGAGCCTCGCCCCGTTCGATCAGGCTTCGCATCTGATCGGCCACCTGACGATAAAGGCGGCGCGACTCTACTGCAGAAAACATTGTTCGCTCACAACGGATGAATTGGCCATGTGGTCATACCAATTTCAACGTAGCTTCGGCTTTTCCGCTGTCAAGTCCTGCAGGTGAAAGATGTCTAAAAAGCCGGCCTAAAGGTTCGGATGGCTATGGGGGAAATGCCAAGCCGCCAACAATCCAGGGCACCTGAATGAGCCACTCCCTATCGTGTGAAGGCTGATCGGCCTCTGTAGTCTCCTTGGCGCCGCATCGGCCGAAGCGATTGATTTATTCGATTCACAATCCGCCGATTTCTTGCGCCCGCGAGCAAAATGCTCTTGTTCGCGGGAGCAGGAAACTGCAGTGTTCCGGATCACAGCGGTGGGGAATTGCCGTTCGGGAGGGTTCCAGTGTTGAAGGTCAGATTGCGTTCATTTCACACGATGTCCGCCACGCAATGGCGATCAGCGATGGCTTATCGTGGCCAGTCGCCGTGCGACGCCCGTCACCGCGTTACGCGGTGAAATCACAGTTGCCGAACTGCGGGGCATGATGGCCGATGGCCAGGAAATGGCTGCGCTAGGCGGCTCTTTTGCGAAATGATCTGAGGTTTTCAATGGCGAACTCTACAAAAATGCCAGAACGCCCGCTCGGTATCGCGCTGATCGGCACCGGCTTCATGGGCAAATGCCACGCGATGGCCTGGCGCAACGTTGCCGCCGTGTTCGGCGGTGCTCATCACCGGCTGGAGATCCTGTCGGATGCCACGCCGGAAAGTGCGGAAAGCTTCGCACGGCAGTTCGGCTTTGCCCGCGCAACGGCGCGATGGGAAGAGGCGGTCACCGATCCGAAAGTCGATGTCGTCTCGATCACCGCACCGAACGGCATGCACCGGCCGATGGCCGAGGCAGCGTTGAAAGCCGGCAAACATGTCTGGCTGGAAAAGCCGATGGCGCTGACGCTTGGGGATGCCGCGGTGATGGCGGCGACTGCTGCGGCACATCCTGGCCAAAAGACCATGCTGGGATACAACTATCTGAGAAGCCCCGCCTTCCAGGCGGCACGCAACCTGATCCGAGAGGGCGCCATCGGCAAGCTGCTCGCCTTCCGCGGGGTCTATGACGAGGATTATTCTGCCGACCCGCTCCTCCCGTGGTCGTGGCGAATGACGCATGAAGGCGGCGGTCTCGGCGCGCTCGGCGACCTTGGCTGCCACCTCGTGAGCCATATGCTGGCGCTGATGGGGCCGGTGGCGGAGGTGGTCGCCCAGGTCCAGGTCGCTATCCCGATGCGTCCTTCTCCTGACGGGCCGAAGCCGGTCGAGAACGAAGACAGTGCCTTGGCTCTGCTGCGCTTTGCCTCGGGCGCGCAGGGCTCGTTTGCCACATCGCGCGTGGCGCGCGGCCGCAAGTGCCGGCTGCAATGGGAAGTGCATGGGCAGGACGGCACGATTGTCTTCGACCAGGAGAACATGAACGAACTGTGGGTGCACAAGGCCGGCGAGGCCGGCTTCGTGCGTCACTTGACCGGGCCGGATCAGCCGGATTTCGCGGCCTTCTGCCCGGCACCGGGACATAATTTCGGTTTCAACGAACAAAAGGTCATCGAGGCGCGCGACCTGCTTGCCGCCATCGCCGGCGGCCAGAATGTCGGCCCCGATTTTGCCCAAGGGCTGGAGATCGAAACGATCATCCATGCCATGGCGGCCTCGAATGGCAGCACCATCCGCATCGAACGGCAAAACACATGATGAAGAGGCTCGATGTCATCACCACCAACCCCGCCGGCCTCGGTCTTTGCGGCGCGCAGGTCGGTGGACGTCTGCGGACATAGGGTTCTTCGAAAAGTATATCGGCGGCTCAATCGCCAACATCGCCTGCGCCCGGTTTCTCGATATGCGCCATGATCGGGACGCCGTCTTCTGTCGTGACCTTGGTCATCTGTTGAGCAAGTCGTTCAGCCGCTCGCGCCTTCGATCAATGTCATAGGCCAGATCACGCGGCGTGTCTGTTCGACGTAATGTGACTGATAGGTTGGTATTACCGACAGCAGATGTTCCGCCAGGCTGATCCCCAGGTCACGAAGAGACAGCGTAAAGCAGGTCAATGCCGGGGAGAGGAATTGGGCATGAGGGCTATAGCGGCCGATGATCGCAATGTCCTTGCCCGGCCTGATGCCGGCGTCCTCAAGTCCCTTGTAAAGACCTGTGACCAGGGTCTCGTTGACCAGGACGATTGCAGACGGGCGTTGAGATCTGGATGCGATCTCTTTCGCTACGGCATAACCGCCCGCTTCGCTCGGTTTTGCCCGGAAGACATGATCCTCCTTGAGGGCAAGCCCATGTCCCGCGAGGATCTCGCGGCATCGATCGACGAACACGTAGCCCAGGTTGAGATCGCCATGGGGCCAGATGATCCCGATATCTCTATGGCCCGACCTGACCAGCCGGTTAATGGCGACCTCCGCCATTCCTTCGAAGTCCAGATCAATCCAGGGTTGGCCGACATCGGTCAGGCTGCGGCCGAGCGAGATGAACGGGATGTTGTGCCGGTGCAGCAGTTCGAACCGCGCGTCATTGCGCCGTGTGGCCGAGAGGATGATGGCATCCGCAAAGCCGCGCGCCACGGTGCGCTGCAGATAGGCATAGGGGTCTTCGTTGGAAGAGCAGAGCAGGGCCACGAGATCAAGCTTGTGGCGACCGAGCACCGTTTGCACCCCATCGAAGACGCTCATGAAGAAGGCGTCTCCGTGGCTGGTGATTTCAGGCCCTGTCTGCATCATGAAACCGACCACGCCGGTTGACCCCTTGCGCAGCGAGCGGCCCGACTGATTGGGGACGTAACCCAGCTTTTCTGCCGCCTCCTGCACGCGTCTGCGGGTTTCCGCATTCACGTCCGCTTTTCCATTGAGCGCGCGGGATACGGTGCCGATGGAAATATTCAGATAATCGGCAAGCTGGCGAATGCCTGTCACAGGGAGCCTCTTAAAGTCGGTATACGGTCGTAATCGTTTTCGGAGTCACTATTGACAAAAAAATCGACATGTTCATAGTGCCGTAAACGTTTACGGATGTGAGTGAGGTATCACCCCGTAAACATTGCTTGGGAGGAAGTCGGTGACATACAAGGTGGTTTTGTGTGGGTGCGGAGCCATGGCCAAAGGGTGGCTGCGCGCGCTTCAGTCCACGCCCAAGCTGAGGGAGGCGCTGACCGTCGTAGGTCTGGTCGATCTCAACCCCTCGGTTGCGCAGGCATTGGCCGTCGAGTTTTCGCTTCAGGACGTCTCTATCGGATCCGATCTCCCTGCGATGCTGAGCGCGACTGGCGCCGACATCGTGTTCGACGTGGTCATTCCCGCCGCCCGTCATTCCGTCGTCAAAGTCGCGCTTTCTCACGGATGCCATGTGCTGAGCGAAAAACCCATGGCGACGTCGATGGAGGAGGCGGCAGACCTCATCCGTGCGGCGGAGGCTGCAGGGCGCATTCATTCCATTGTGCAGAACCGGCGCTTCATTTCGGGGTGCGGCGCATGCGGCGTCTGGTCGAAGGCGGCGAGATTGGCGAAATCACCGCGATCCATTGCGATTTCTTCATCGCTCCGCATTTCGGCGGCTTCCGGGAGCAGATGGACAATGTCCTGCTTCTGGACATGGCCATCCACACCTTTGATGCCGCCCGGTTCGTGTCGGGCAAGACGCCGCTTTCCGTCTACTGCCTGGAAACGAATCCGACCGGCTCCTGGTATGCCCACGGCGCCAGCGCCAACGCGGTGTTTCAGTTCTCCGATGATGTGGTCTTCACCTATCGCGGCTCCTGGTGCGCGGAAGGCGAGCGCACGAGTTGGGAAAGCGAATGGCGCATCGTCGGGTCGAACGGCATGCTGACCTGGGACGGCGAAGACATCTTCCGCGCCTCTGTTGCGGGACGTGACAACGGGTTGCTGCGGGGTGCAACGCCGATCGAGATCATGCCGCCGCTCCGGGCGGAGGAAACCCACGGCCATGCCAGCGTCATTGCCGATTTTCTCTCAGCCATCGAAACCGGCGGCGTGCCGGAAACGGCGGGACAGGACAACATCAAGAGCCTTGCCATGGTGTTCGGCGCAATTGAAAGCGCCAGATCCCGGCAAATCATCGACCTTGCAGCATAGGGCCAGCAATATGACCGGACAACCAAACCATTCGATTCGCATCGGCACCATGGTCAGCGCCACCAAGGGGCAGGCGGCCGTACGGATTTCCCAGATTGCCGATATGGGCTTTGAAAGCTTCCAGCCCTTTTTCTGGCAGACCACCAACGGACAGGATATCGCGGAGCTTGGCAAACGTTGCCGCGAGGCGATCGGTGAGCGAGATATTACCATCTCCACCATCGGCATGTTCGGCAATCCGCTCGAAGAAGCCGAGCTCGATCTCCAGACGCTTCAGGGTTGGAGGGATTGCATCGACAATGCCCATCATTTCGGGGCCACCTGCGTGGCCGGCTTCACCGGGCGCATCCGCAACAGGCCGTTGACGGAAAGCCTGCCGCGTTACCGGCAAATATGGAGCGAGCTTGCCAGCCGTGCCGCCGACAAGGGAATCCGCATTGCCTTCGAGAACTGCGCCATGGACGGCAACTGGGCAACCGGCGACTGGAACATCGCCCATAACCCGGACGCGTGGGAACTCATTTTTAACGAGACGCCGGACGAGCATATCGGGCTTGAATGGGAGCCTTGCCACCAGATGGTTTATCTCATCGAACCGTTGCCGCAGATCCGCAAATGGGCATCGCGGATTTTCCACGTCCACGGCAAGGACGCCACCATCCGCTGGGAGGTGATCCGCGAGCACGGCATATTCGGGAAGCATCCCTTCGTTTTCATGCGCACGCCCGGTTTCGGCGACAGCAATTGGACCGACATCATTTCAGAACTTCGGCTGGCCGGCTGGTCCGGCTCCATCGACATCGAGGGATGGCATGATCCCGTCTATCGGGACGCGTTGGAAATGACAGGCCAGATCCACGCTTTGAACCATCTGAAACAGGCAAGGGGCGGCACATTCGTCGTCGATCCGGTCTGATGCGCAGGCCGGCTGGCCATAGAAGGAGCTCTGCGCCAGCCGGATGAGAGTTGAGGATAACCAAGAAGGAGGAGAACCATGGGTATCCGCAGGACTATGATTTCCATAGCATTGGCTCTGGCCAGTGCGTCACTTGCCGGTGCGAGCGCGAACGCGGAGGATGTGAAACTCGTTCTCTGGTCGCTGGACCGCGATATCCAGCCCGCACCGAACCTCATCAAGGAATTCAACGCGCAGAATAACGGTATCCAGATCGAATATCGCCAGCTTCAATTCGACGATGTGGTGAGCGAGGCCATGCGCGCCTTCTCTACCGGCAAGGCGCCGGACATCATCGCCATCGACAATCCCAACCATGCCATGTTCGCGTCCCGTAAGGCCTTTCTGGACCTGACGGACATGATCCGGCAATCCACGGTCATCAAACCGGAAAACTATTTTCCCGGCCCGCTGAAATCGGTGATGTGGGACGACAAATACTACGGCGTGCCGAAGGCAACCAACACGATTGCGCTCTACTACAACAAGGATCTGTTCAAGGCCGCAGGCCTTGATCCCCAAAAGCCGCCGCATACCTGGAACGAACTGGTGGCTACGGCGAAAAGCTCACTGACCCTTCAAAGAACACATACGGTATCACCTTTTCCGCCAAGGCCAACGAGGAAGGCACTTTTCAGTTCCTGCCCTGGGCGCAGATGGGCGGCGCGACCTATAAATCGATCAACAGCGAAGGTGCCGTCAAGGCCCTCACCATCTGGAAACAGATACTGGACGAAAAGCTCGCCTCGCCGGATACGCTTACCCGGAGCCAGTGGGATGCTACCGCCACCTTCAATGCCGGGAACGCGGCGATGGCGATTTCCGGTCCCTGGGAAATCGACCGCATGCTGAGCGATGCCAAATTCCAGTGGGGCACTGCCCTTTTGCCGGTGCCGAGCGAGGGTGCTCAGCCTTCATCCGCCATGGGCGACTACAATTGGGCGATCTTCTCCAGCACCAAGCACCCGAAAGAGGCCTTCAAGGCATTGGAGTTTTTCGCCTCCAAGGATGCGACCATGTACAAGAATTTCGGCCAGCTTCCGGCCCGGTCCGACATTCCGGTGCCGCCCACGGGCAACGCCCTGAAGGATTCAGCGCTTGCTACCTTCGTGGAACAGCTGAAATATGCGCAGCCTCGCGGCCCTTCTCCGGAATGGCCGAAAATCTCGAAAGCCATCCAGGACGCGATACAATCGACCCTGACAGGCCAGATGGAGCCGAAGGCTGCGCTCGATCAGGCGGCTGCGAAGATCAAGTCGATCGGGGGCTGAAAGCAGCCCTCAGCCCGGCAATGACGGCCCGGCACCCAGCCGCCGGGCCGTTATGCAGGCTCCAGCGAGGTTTTGATGAAAAGAGTGTTCTCCAGCATAACGGATGGCCGCGGCTTCGACCTCGTTCTGGTCGGTGTGCCCTTCACCTTTCTCCTGGCGCTGGCAGGGCTGCCGCTGCTCTACAATATCCTGATGAGCTTTCAGGAAGTGGATATGTTCAGTCTCGGCAGCGTCATCAGGCCCTTTGTCGGCTTCAAGAATTATGTAGACCTGTTCACCCAGCCTGAAACCACGGCCATCCTCAGGAACACGATTGTCTTCGTGGTGGGATCGATCACGGGGCAGTTCCTCGTCGGCTTTGCGCTCGCCTTGTTCTTCTGGATCAATTTCCCCGGCGCATCCTGGCTACGGGGTCTGTTTCTGGTTTCTTGGGTCATGCCCGGTCTCGTCGTCGGCGCCATCTGGAACTGGATCCTGTCGGGCGATTTTGGCGTACTCAATTTTCTGTTGCAGCAAACCGGCCTCGTCAGCGGCAATATCTTCTGGCGGTCCGACCCGAACTTTTCGCTCTGGGCGGTGATCCTGGCCAATATCTGGCTCGGCACGTCCTTCAACATGATCCTGCTCTCCACCGGTCTTTCCGCCATTCCGGGGATCTTTACGAGGCAGCCGAAATGGATGGCGCCAATGCCTGGCAGCGCTTCTGGACCATCACCCTGCCGATGATGCGTTCCACCATCGGCGCCATCATCGCGCTTGGGCTGATCTTCACGCTGCAGCAATTCGATCTGTTCGCCGCGATTACCGATGGCGGCCCGAACAATTCTTCCAATGTCGCGCAATACTGGGCTTGGGATCTCTCCTTCCGGCAATATGATTTCGGCAAGGGTGCCTCCATTTCCGTCATCATGACCGTCTTCGTGATGTTTGCCGCAACCGTTTATGTCCGTTCCACCCGCCACGAGGTGCGCGGATGACTGAAAATACGCGAAACCGTTTGTTGCTCGCCCTGTCCGTCGTGATGGCGGCCGTCTATCTCTTCCCGCTCTACTGGATGTACCTGACGGCGCTGAAAAGCGGCTCGGAAATGTTCGCCACGCCGCCGAGTTTCTGGCCCTCCTCGGCCCAATGGAGCACTTTCGCCTACGTCTGGGAAAGCCGGAACATGGGCCGCTACCTGTGGAACTCCACGGTCATCGCCTTCGGTGCGGTGGCCCTGATTGCAGTGATGGGCACCGGATGTGCCTATGTGCTGGCGCGCTACCGCAATGTCTGGGTTGATATCGGGCTTTTCCTCATACTGATGTTTCAGGTGCTGCCAGCCTCGCTGATGATAACGCCGATCTTCGTGGGTTTTTCGCAACTGGGACTGCTCGAATATCCGCGCTTTGCCGTTATCCTGGCCATCACCGCCAAGAGCATGCCCTTCTTCGTCGTGCTCGTGCGAGCAACCTTCATGAGCGTGCCGATAGAGCTGGAAGAGGCGGCGTTGGTGGATGGCAATTCCCGCGTCGGCGCCTTCTTCAATATCGTCCTGCCCCTGGCGCGCAACGGCATCCTGGTCAGCGCAATCCTCATCTTCATGCAGGCCTTCGGCGAATTCGTCTATTCCAAATCCATGATCCAGGACATCCAGCTGCAGCCCGCCAGCGTCGGGCTCAACTCATTCATGGGACCGAACACCAGCGAGTGGAACAATATCATGGCTTACGCCACCATGTATGTGACGCCCATCCTTGCCATCTTCGTTCTCTTGCAGCGCCGCATCGTGTCCGGGCTCACATCGGGAGCATTGAAATGACCCATCAAATCGAACTCTCGGCCGTCAACAAATATTATGGCGCCTATCACGCGCTGAAGAATATCGATCTTTCCATTCGCAAGGGCTCGTTCGTCGCACTGGTCGGCCCGTCCGGCTGCGGCAAGTCAACGCTGCTGCGCTCGCTGGCGGGGCTTGAAACCATATCGAGCGGCGATCTCGTCATCGCCGGTGTGCGCATGAACGGTGTGCCGCCCCGAAAGCGCGATCTTGCCATGGTGTTTCAGTCCTATGCGCTCTACCCGCATATGACCGTGGAACAGAACCTGACCTACAGCCTGAAGATCAATGGGGTGAGGAAGGCGGAGAGGAAAAAGGCGGCAGCCGATGTCGCGGCCATTACCGGATTGTCGAACCTGCTGCACCGATATCCGCGCGAATTGTCGGGGGACAGCGTCAACGCGTCGCGATGAGCCGTGCCATCATCCGCAATCCCCAAGCCTTTCTGTTCGATGAGCCGCTCTCGAACCTGGACGCGGCTTTACGTGTTCACATGCGCAAGGAGATCCGGGCGCTACATGATCGCCTCGGCGCGACCTCGGTCTATGTGACGCATGACCAGGTTGAGGCCATGACGATGGCGGATCATGTCGTCGTCATGCGCAATGGCGTCATCGAGCAGCAAGGCAAGCCGCTTGATCTCTATGATCGGCCAGCCAATCGCTTCGTCGCGGGCTTCATCGGGTCGCCGGCGATGAACTTTATTCCGGCGCGATCCACGCCTGACGGCAAAGCCCTTGTCTTGGATCTTGCAGAGCCGCAAACCGTTCATTTCGATCGTCCACTGCCGGCTGAACGCGCCTTGCTCGTCGGCATTCGCCCGGAGCATCTGATCCTGGCCGGGGCTGATGCGGCTGGCTTCAAGGTGGATGTCGCGACGGTTGAAACGACCGGAGCGTCAACGTTTATTACGGCTACAACCACGCCTGAGATCGTCATCGCCCTGAATGGCAGGACTGCCGTAGCGGCCGGCGAAACCATTCGGCTGACCTTTGCCGGAAGCCATGTCCATCTGTTTGATGCCGAGACCGAGCAGCGCATCGATTGAGGTATCGGCCATCCCGCTCCGGGCGTCCCTCCGTCTAGGCCCCAAGGCTAATATTGACAGCCCATGTATACAGATCTATTGCTGATATAAGGGTATGGAGGAGGACAGGCAGGCTGACGGGTTCCCCGGCGGCAGATATAACTCTTTTCCTCTATCAGTTATTTTTCTGCGGCTTCCGTGTTCCGATCAGAGTCGGTCGCTTTGGGGTCGTTTTTTTAAGGGATGCGCATCAGAACCAGAATTGTATACACGGCTTTGCGAAATTTCGGGGTGATTAGTCGAGGTGACCGGGAATCGGAATGGGGGCTGCCCGATTAACGGAAACGGAAATGAGTGAGACCTCGAATTGCCGTGGCCGTTGACTGTTGGTTGTGATGTGCCCGATATATCTCGCAGGCTGTGACAGGCCGAAGGCCGCAAGGAGGACGCGGTCTGTCACATGAGCTTCGAAGGGTTCGTCTAGAGGAGGGAAGAGAATGATTACCAGAAGAACATTGATGGCTGCTGCCGGTCTTGCAGTGGGCGGCCTCGCTGCCATACCGGCATTTGCGCAGGAAACGGTCAAGGTGGGCCTCATCCTGCCGATGACCGGCCCGTTTGCGTCCACCGGCCGGCAGGTCGAGGCGGGCGTCAAGGCCTACATGGCGCTCAATGGGGACACCGTCGCGGACAAGAAGATCGAAGTCGTGCTGCGCGACGACGGCGGTGTCGCCGACCAGACCCGCCGTATCGCTCAGGAACTCGTCGTCAATGACGGCGCCAAGATACTGATGGGCTTCGGCCTGACGCCTCTCGCCATGTCCGTTGCACCGGTCCTCAACCAGGCGAAGATCCCGGCGATCATCACCTCGGCGACAACGTCGGCGATCATGCCGCAGTCGCAATATTACGTCCGCACCTCGATGGGCGGCCCCCAGTCCGCTGTTCCGGTGGCCACCTGGGCGGTCCAGAACAACCTGAAGAAGGTTGTGACCCTGGTCTCCGACTACGGTCCAGGCATCGATATCGAGCAGGGCTTCACCAACCAGTTCAAGAAGGATGGCGGCACGATCGTCGAGGCCATCCGCGTTCCGCTTGCGAACCCAGATTTTGCTCCCTTCCTGCAGCGCGTGCGTGATGCCAAGCCGGATGCAGTCTTTGCCTTTGTGCCGGCGGGCATCGGCGCGCAGTTCATGAAGCAGTACGTTGACCGCGGTCTGGCCGACGCTGGCATCAAGCTGATCGCCACCGGGGACGTCACCGACGACGACCTGTTGAACGGCATGGGACCGGTCGCCAAGGGCGTCATCACCGGCCATTTCTACTCGGCCCTGCACGACAGCCCGGAAAACAAGGCTTTCGTCGCCCAGGTGAAGAAGGCGGCCAACAACATGCGCCCGAACTTCATGTCGGTCGGCGGTTATGATGCCATGACGCTTGCCTACCTGGCACTGAAGAAGACCAATGGCGATACCGACGGCACCAAGCTCATCGAGGCCATGAAGGGCGCCACCTGGGTCAGCCCGCGCGGCCCGATCACCATCGATCCGGCCACCCGCGACATCGTCCAGGACATCTACATGCGAGAAGTCAAGGAAGTGAACGGCGAACTCTACAACGTCGAATTCGCAACCTTCCCGAAGATCAAGGATCCGAACGCCAAGTAAGGCGGATCGATCTCACCGAGACAGCAATGGCGGGCTTCGGCCCGCCATTTTCCGTCGGGTGGCAATGCTTTTCGGTCATGACAGGCCCTCAACCGGTCGATGCGGATTTGAAAACCGCCAGTTGGGCGTCGAAAGCACGCTTGTATGCGGACCGCGCTTCACCGCGGGCGACATAGGCGGAGAGGTTTGGGTATTCATCCAGGATACCTGATGATGCTTTCAACCTGAGCAGCACCGTCACCATGAGAAGGTCGCCGGCGCTGAAGGCGCCATCGAGCCAGTCGGTGTCGCCAAGGCGGCGGGAAAGGTCGATCAGCCTCCTCCGGATGTTGTCCTCAAGGGCGCGCAAACGCTTCTCGTACCAAGGCTCTTCGCGCTCGAGTATTTGCACGAGGCTGCGGTCGAAGATCGGCGGCTCCACCGTGTTGAGCGCGGCAAACATCCATGCGATCGCGCGCGCCCGGGCATTCGCATCGTCCGGCAGCAGGCCCGCATGGCGCTCGGCGATATGGAACACGATTGCTCCCGATTCGAACAGGGCGAGATCCCCCTCTTCATAGGTCGGGATCTGCCCGAAAGGTTGAAGCGCGCGATGCGCAGGTTCCTTCATCGCTTTGAACGACAAAAGACGAACCTCGTAAGGCTGGCCAACTTCTTCGAGCGCCCAGCGAACCCGCATGTCACGGGCCAGCCCCTGCCGCGATCGGGCGATCGTTCAAAACCGGTAATGGTAATCGTCATTGGTGCTCTCCGTAGGATGTCTGTCTTGAAGACGATTGGCTGGACGAGGTTGCGACACCCTTGCTCAAGATAATCCTCGAATACGGCTCGGCAGAACATGGATCGAGTTTGGCGTTCGTCCATTGTCATCGTATGCGTGGTTCTGACAAGAAGGCGCGCAATCGCCCAGGCGCCGCGTCAGCGGCCCGCACCAGGATGGAGTTCGAGATTGAGCGTTGCCTTCACCAAGGAAGAGAGTTCCGAAACCGCGTCGGAAACCTTGCTGCCCGACCGTCCGATTTCACCTCATCCGAACCTGGTGACGGAAGCGGGGCTGAAGGCTCTCGAGTTGCAGCTCCGGCAGGCGCGTGAGGCCTACGAGGCCGCAAGCACGATCGAGGATGTCAACGAACGGCGGCGGCAGCAGGCAGGTCCCTTGCGGGACGCGCGCTATTTTGCGGCAAGAGTTCACACGGCTCAGCTTATCCCGCAGCCCACCTCGTCTGACAGCGTCGCCTTTGGCAGCACGGTGACCTTCAGCCGCGATGATGGACGGGTCCAGAAGTATCGGATCGTCGGAGAGGACGAGGCGGACCCCAAGGCCGGATCGATTTCCTTCGTTTCACCGGTCGCAAGGCTGCTGATGGGCAAGGCTGTCGGGGATGTCGTCAGCGTCGGCGAACAGGAACTGGAGATTCTCGCCATCTCCTGAGATGCCCAGTCTACGCGAAACGAGCCCTAAATGAACGAATGACGGGTTGAGCCGGCATCCGGCAATGGCTATCAGGGGGCGACTCAAACGAACCTTCGGCGAACCACAAGGCGCATTCGGCATGATTCCAGACTTCCTCGTCACCCATTCCGGTGGCTTCCATGCCGACGAACTGCTGTCGAGCGTCATCCTGACCCGCCTTTTTGCGCAGGCGCGCGTGGTTCGCAGCCGGGCGCCGGAATGGATCACGCCCGGTGCGGACCGCATCATCTACGATGTCGGCGGCGCTTATGACGCTGCGGCTCGGATCTTCGATCACCACCAGCGTGGCGCACCGCTGCGCGAGGATGGCCAGCCCTACAGCTCGTTCGGCCTGGTCTGGAAGCATTATGGCCGCGACTACCTGGCTGTCCTCGGCCTTCCGGAGGCGCATGTCGAGGCGTTGCACGCCTCATTCGACGCCAGTTTCGTGTTGCCTATAGACCTGATGGATAATGGCGCGCTCAGCCCCTCTATTGCCGGGCCGCTCGCCGGGCTCACGCTGCCGGCGCTCCTGGAGACCTTGAAACCCGTGTTCGACGAGACCGACCCCGAAGCGGAAAACCGCGGTTTCCATGCGGCGCTGGCGATTGCCCGCAGCTTCGTCGAGGCAAGGATCGGCCAGAGCGCCGCAAAATTGCGGGCCGAAGGGCTGGTGCATCAGGCTATCGCGGATACGGGCGAGGGGCGTATTCTGGAACTTCCGATGGGCATGCCGTTCCGTCCCGCGATCGTCAAGGCGGGCGCCGACCATCTTCTGTTCGTCGTTCACCCGCGCGAAAAGGATTGGTGCCTCACCACTATCCGCCGTGCGGACGAAGGTTTCGAGGTGCGCGCCGATCTGCCGGCCGCCTGGGCCGGCCTGACCAATCGTGATCTTGAGGCCGCTTGTGGCGTAGAAGGCGCGAGCTTCTGCCACAATGGCCGTTTCGTCGCCGCAGCCAGGACGCGCGAGGCCGCTCTCGCCATGGCCGAGCTGGCGGTGAAGGAAGCTTTGGCCGACCGAACCAGTTAGCCGCAGCCCCAGAGGAGGCCCCGCCGGGGAGCGGGCTTGCGCTTCCGGCGTCGGACAGATGTGCTAGAAGAACCCATCATGAGTTCCTCGCAGCCCGCATCGGCATCCACGATCCTGCATCACAGCCTCCGGCACCTGAGGGCGTTTCTGGCGGTCGTGGATACCGGCTCCGTCACCAAGGCGGCCGAACTCTGCTTCGTATCGCAGCCCGCCGTTACCCAGGCGCTGTCGAAGATCGAAAAGACTGCCGGCCTGCCGTTGTTTTCCCGAACGCCGCAGCGGATTTTTGCCAATGGCGCCGGCGAAATCCTGGCGTTGCGCATCAAGCGTGCCTTCGGTTATCTCGATCCCGCCCTCTCGGAACTGTCGCCGAGACTGCGGGTGACGGCGACGACCGCGCAGCTGACATCGCTGATCGCGGTGCGCGAAACCGAGAATTTTACGCTCGCGGCAAGCCGCCTGGGCCTAAGCCAGCCGGCGGTCTATCGCGCCGTCAGCCAGCTGGAAGAGGAAGCGGCTCGCCCGCTCTTCGAGCGGACGTCCTACGGTATCGTCGCCACCCGCTCGGCCCATGCGCTTGCTCAGGCGGCTCGGCTCGCTTTCATAGAGCTTGAACAGGCGGATGCTGATCTCGCCGAGCTGACGGCAGCCGAGATCGGCCAGATCGTCATTGGCGCGACGCCGCTTGCCAAATCCTATGTGCTGCCGAAGGCCATCGCCAATTTCCGCAGGATCCGTCCGAACCTGCCGATCCAGATCCAGGAAGGTCCCTATCCCGATCTGCTAGGCGCGCTTCGCCGCGGGGAGGTGGATTTCATGCTCGGCGCGCTTCGGGTGCCGGCGCCGATCGGCGATGTGGAGCAGAAAGTGCTGTTCCACGATACGGTGGTCATGGTTTCGGGGCAGTCGCATCCGCTGGTCGGCAAGGAAGATCTGACCGTCGAGGACCTTGCCGCCTTTCCTTGGGTCGTCAACCAGAGCGGCACGCCGATGCGCCGCTATTTCGACAGCGTCTTTGCCGGCTCGGCAGGCGGTCCGCCGAAAAGCATCGTGGAGAGTGGTTCGCTGATCCTGATGCGCGAACTGCTGGATTCAAGCGACCATCTCGGCTGCACCTCCCGCCTGCAGGCGGAAGCGGAGATTGCCCGCGGGCTGATGCGGGCTCTGCCTTTCGACCTTAGCCATACATCGCGCCCGATCGGTGTGACGACGAGAAAGGACTGGCTGCCGACCGCGGCGCAACAGGCGTTTCTGGAACTTCTGCCCACCTGGTCCGAGCGCCCGGCCGATCGATCGCTATAACCAGAACTTATGCCGCCGGCAGACGAACTGATTAAGCCCGGAGACGCCGCTGGGCTAAAGTGCAAATGCGCCATCGAGGTGGAGATTGGCGTTTGGCGCGGATATCGTATCGTCCGGCTTGGAGGTTGACGAAAAGTTGAAAAGAGTGGGACGTCAAAGCATCCCGCCCCGTTGACTGGGATATCTGCGGTCAACGATATAGGCTGCCGGTTATGACCATGCCCGGGCTGAGGTTCGGTCCTGGTCCGGCGGGGCCTCTAATAAAAGTCGAGGAGGAGGAGGAGGAATACATGCTCAACAGAAGAACGCTCATCGTTGCGGCAGGCATGGCGCTTGGCGCGCTCGCAGCCATTCCGGCAGCAGCGCAGGAGACCATCAAGATCGGCCTCATCCTGCCGATGACCGGTCCGTTCGCCTCGACCGGCCGTCAGGTTTCGGCCGGGGTCAAGACTTTCCTCGCCACCAAGGGCGATACCGTCGCCGGCAAGAAGATCGAGCTGATAATCCGCGACGACGCCGGCGTCGCCGACCAGACCCGCCGTATCGCCCAGGAACTCGTCGTCAACGACGGCGCCAAGGTTCTGGCCGGCTTTGGCCTGACGCCGCTCGCCATGGCCGTTGCGCCGGTAGCGACCCAGGCGAAGATCCCGTCAGTGGTCATGGCCGCCGGCACGGCTTCCATCACGAAGGCGTCGGAATACATTACCCGCACCTCCGGCACCCTGCCGCAATATTCCATGCCCGTCGGCACCTGGGCTGCCGGCAACAAGATCAAGAAGGTCGTGACGCTGGTGTCCGACTACGGCCCGGGCATCGACGCCGAAAAGTGGTTCACCAAGGAATTCAAGGCCAAAGGTGGCGAGATCGTCGAAGCCGTCCGCGTGCCGCTCGCCAATCCCGATTTCGCACCCTTCCTGCAGCGTGTGCGTGACGCCAAGCCCGATGCGGTCTTTGTTTTCCTGCCGTCGGGAGCCGGTGCGCTGTTCATGAAACAATTCGCCGAACGTGGTCTTGCGGAAGCTGGCGTCAAGCTGATCGCGACCGGCGATGTCACCGACGACGATATCTTGAACTCGATGGGCAAGCCGGCGATCGGCACCATCACCGGCCATTTCTATGCGACCGCGCATGACAGCCCGGAAAACAAGGCCTATGTGGCGGCCTTCAAGAAGGCCAATGCCGATATGCGCCCGAACTTCATGTCCGTCGGCGGCTACGACGGCATGGCGCTGATCTACGCGGCGCTCGAAAAGACCAAGGGCGACGTCACCGGCCCGGCCTTCATGGCCGCCGTCAAGGGCCTCTCGTGGACGAGCCCGCGTGGTCCCGTCTCGATCGATCCGGAAACCCGCGACATCATCCAGAATATCTACATGCGCGAGGTCAAGGACGTGAACGGCGAGCTGCAGAACGTCGAGTTCCAGACGTTCAAGGATCTCAAGGATCCGGAAAAGGCTGAAGCGAAGTAAGGGCAGGGATAGCCCCCATCCCGCCTCCGATCGCTCGGCGCACCCTCTCCCCGTAAACGGGGTGGGGGAACAGCAACCGGCGAGGCATATCCCTTCTCCCCGTGATGACGGGGAGAAAGTGCCGGCAGGCGGATGAGGGGCACCCGTTCATAACAAGAAGCTCAAGGCACTTGAGCCCCTTCGTTTTCCCGGCAACAATGCCGGGCAACATCATCGCTCGCAGCAGGGCACCGCAGAGAAGATTTTTATATGCTGACAATCCTGTTCGACGGCATAGCTTACGGCATGCTGCTTTTCATTCTGGCCTGCGGGCTGACGGTGACGCTAGGTCTGATGAACTTCATCAACCTGGCGCATGGCGCCTTTGCCATGGCGGGCGGTTACGTGACCGTGGTGATGATGAACCGCTACGGCATCTCCTTCTACTGGTGCCTGCCGGCGGCCTTCATCGTTTCGGCACTGATCGGCCTCCTGCTGGAGCGGACGCTCTATCAATGGCTCTACCAGGCAAGCCACCTGGATCAGGTTCTCTTCTCGATCGGCATCGTCTTCATGGCGATCGCCGCGACCGATTATTTCATGGGCGGCCAGCAGCAGCTGATCAATCTGCCGCCGGAACTCTCCGGCCGCATGGATGTGTTCGGCGTCGGTGTCGGCCGCTACCGGCTCTTCACCATCATCATCTGCGCCGCACTGGCGGTCGCACTGCAGCTCATCCTGTCGAAGACGCGCTTCGGCAGCCGGCTGCGCGCCGCGGTCGATGACCGGCGTGTCGCCATGGGCCTCGGTATCAACGTGCCGCTCGTTTTTGCGCTGACCTTTGCCTTCGGCTCGGGCCTTGCTGGCCTCGGCGGGGCGATGGGCGCAGAAATCCTCGGGCTTGATCCGAATTTCCCGCTCAAATTCATGATCTACTTCCTGATCGTCGTCTCGGTCGGCGGTACGTCCACCGTCTCCGGCCCGTTCCTCGCCGCCCTGCTGCTCGGCATTGCCGACGTGGCCGGCAAATATTACGTGCCGGCGATCGGTCCCTTCGTCATCTACGGGTTGATGATCGTCATGTTGATCGTGCGGCCGAATGGCCTGTTCTCAAGGGGCGGCCGATGAGCGTTCTTCCGCAGGAAACCACCGTGTCCGTAAATTCCTCCACCGCTGCAGCGGAAACCCGCGCCGCCAAGCTGATGAAGCGCAGAAGCCGTATCCGCTTCTACGAGATCATCGTCTGGATCGCTGCAATTGCCGCTTACTTTCTGCTGCCGTCGAAGATGCTGATCCTCACCGAGATCGCCATCCTGGCGCTGTTTGCGGTGTCGCTCGACCTGGTGCTGGGTTTCGCCGGCATCGTTTCGCTCGGCCATACGGCCTTCTTCGGGCTCGGAGCCTACATTGCAGGCCTGATGGCGCTGCATTTTGTCGCCGAACCGGTGACGGGCCTGATCGTGGCCGGCATCCTGTCCGGCGTGCTTGGACTGCTCACCAGCTTCCTCATCCTGCGCGGTTCCGATCTCACCCGCCTGATGACGACGCTCGGCATCGGCCTGATGATGGCGGAAGTCGCCAACCAGATGTCCTGGCTGACGGGTGGCGCCGACGGGCTCAGCGGCTTTTCGCCCGGCCCGATCCTTGGCATGTTCGAATTCGATCTGTTCGGCAAGACTGGTTATCTCTATTGCGTCGGTGTGCTCTTCATCGGCACGATGATCATGCGGCGTATCGCGTTCTCGCCCTTCGGCCTGTCGCTGAAGGCGATCAAGGGCAATCCGATGCGCTCCGCCATGGTGGCGGTCCCAGCCCGCAAGCGCGTGGTTACGGCCTATACGATCGCCGCGATCTTTGCCGGCATGGCGGGCGCGCTGCTGACCCAGACAACGAGCTTCGTCTCGCCGGACGTACTCGCTTTCCACCGCTCGGCCGACGTGCTTCTGGTGCTCGTGATCGGCGGTACCGGCTATCTCTATGGCGGTATTTTCGGGGCGATCCTGTTCACGCTGGTCAAGGACTGGCTGTCGGTGATCACACCGCAATACTGGATGTTCTATATCGGCCTGCTGCTGGTCATCCTGGTACTGGTCGGCCGTGATCGGCTGTCGCGCTGGGTCGAATACCTGCCTGAGCGCTTCTCTAAGAAGGAGGACCGCTGATGAGCGAGATCGTTCTCGAAACCCGTCACCTGGTCCGCCGCTTCGGTGCCTTCCTCGCCACCAATGACGTGAGTCTCAAGGTGGAGCGCGGCGCCCGACACGCTCTGATCGGCCCGAACGGCGCCGGCAAGACGACGCTGATCAACCTCCTGACCGGCGTCCTGCCGCCGTCGGAAGGTCAGGTCTTCCTGGAAGGCGAGGACATCACCTCGATGGCCTCGTTCCGGCGCGTCAAGCGCGGGCTCACCCGCACCTTCCAGATCAATCAGCTCTTTAACGACTTCACGCCGCTCGAAACCGTGGCGCTGGCAATCGCCGAGCGCGAAGGCGTCGGCCACAATCTGTGGCGGTCGGTCGCCGGTTACGGCAAGGTCGTGGACGAGGCCGCCTCATTGCTGGCACGCTTCGGCCTGGCGTCTGTCATGGGCGAGCGCACCGTCATTCTGCCCTATGGCAAGCAGCGCCTGCTCGAGATCGCGCTCGCCTTCGCGTCCAAACCGCGCATCCTGCTGCTCGACGAACCGGCTGCGGGCGTGCCGGAAGACGAGCGGCACGAGGTGCTGCAGATCGTCTCGGACCTTCCGGCCGACGTTACCGTGCTGCTGATCGAGCACGACATGGATCTGGTCTTCTCGTTCGCCAACCGGATCTCGGTTCTGGTGGCGGGCGCCGTCTTCGTCGAAGGAACGGTTGCGGAAATCTCCACCGATCCGCGCGTCAAGGCTGTATATCTGGGAGAAAACGCATGAGTGCCCCGGTTCTGGTCACCGAAAAACTGGTCGCGGGTTATGGCGAGGCAAGCGTTCTCGCCGGCATCAGCCTGAAGATCGAGGAAGGCCGCACCCTGGCGCTGCTCGGCCGCAACGGCACGGGCAAGACGACCTTCGTCAACACGCTCGCCGGCGTCACCACCCATCATTCCGGCACGGTCCATCTGATGGGCCGCGACGTGACGAAGCTGCGGGCAGACCGCCGCGCCGCGGCAGGTATCGGCTGGGTGCCGCAGGAGCGCAACATCTTCAAGTCGCTGACCGTCGAGGAGAACATGACCGCGATCGCGCGCCCAGGCGTGTGGACGCTGGAACGGGTCTATTCGATGTTCCCGCGTCTGAAGGAGCGCCGCAAGAACCTGGGCAACCAGCTCTCCGGCGGTGAACAGCAGATGCTGGCGGTTGGCCGGGCGCTGATGGTCAATCCGAAACTGCTTCTCCTCGACGAACCGACCGAAGGTCTCGCCCCGATCATCGTCGATGAACTGCTCGCGGCGATCCAGCGGATCACCCAAGGGGAGGGCATGTCGGCTATCATCATCGAGCAGAAGGCCCGTAAGGTGCTGCCGCTCTCCGACGATGCCGTTATCCTCGATCGCGGCGCGATCGTCTACCAGGGCAGCAGCGCGGATCTGCTTGCCAACGACGATATTCTCGGCCAGCACCTGACCGTGGAAAAGGGCGCAAAGCATTAGCCCAAAGAGCGGGGGAGGGCGGATACACCTTCCTTTCCGTGGCGGTAAGCCCGTAAGGCCATCCCGCCGATGGATTACCCGGTTCAGATTATTTCGCAGCCAAAATCGCGCTCGGCTTAATTCAGGATCCAGCGATCCCTTTAGTGCGCCGTACCATCGACGATGACGTGGTCGTGGTCCATCGTGCATTTCTCGATGCGGGCGTGAACCCTGTAGACGTCGCGCAGCATATCGACGGTGACGACGTCGCGGGGGTACCGCAGGCGCGCATGCGGCCGTTGGCGATCACCAGAACCTTGTCGGCAAAGCGAAGCGCCTGGTTGAGGTCGTGGATGGCGATCATCACGATCATGCCTTTCGAGCGCGCGCGACGCTGCATGAAGTCGAGCACTTCGACCTGGCGGTGAAGATCGAGCGCACTGGTGGGCTCGTCCATCAGCATGATTTCCGGCTCGCGCACCAGCGCCTGGGCGATCGACACCAGCTGGCGCTGACCGCCGGACAGCGCGCCGAGATCACGAAACGCGATGGAGGTGATGTTGAGCGCCCTCATGATTTCGTCGATGAACGAAAGATCATGGTCGCTGACCGCCCAGGATTGCCCTTGTTTACGGGCGAGAAGAATGGATTCGTAGACGGTCAGTACCGCATTGGCCGACGTGTCCTGCGGCATGTAGGTGATGGCGTTCTTCGTCTTTGCACCGTCGATGACGATATCGCCGGGTCCTTTCAAGAGGCCCGTAATGCGCTTGAACAGCGCGACTTGCCGGCGGCGTTGGGGCCGATCACGGCAATCAGTTCTCCGGCCTGCATGACCGGCGTGGTTACGTTTTCCACGAACAACTTGCGGCCGTGGTAAGCGCCGACCGATTGCAGTTGCAGCGCTACCATGACCGGCTCCGATTCGAGAGAATGAGCGAGAAGAAAAACGGCACGCCAACCAACGCGGTGATGATGCCGATCGGGAAGACCACGCCCGGGATGATCGACTTAGACACGATGGAGGTGAGCGACAGCAATAGCGCGCCCGACAGGATGGAGCCGGGCAGGAAAAAGCGCTGGTCCTCGCCGAGGATCATGCGGGCGATATGCGGGCCGACCAGGCCGACGAAACCGATGGTGCCGACGAAGCTGACCGGGACGGCCGCCAGCAGCGAGATGATCAGCATGGTCTCCAGCCGGATGCGCCGGACATTGACGCCGAAGCTCGCGGCCTTGTCTTCGCCGAGCCGGATGGCGGTCAACGCCCAGGCATGGCGGGCAAACAGCGGCAACGCGATCAACAGGACGGCAAGCGTGATGCCGATCTTCGGCCAGGTTGCCTTGGTGAGGCTGCCCATGGTCCAGAAGACAACGGCCGACAGCGCCTGCTCGGAGGCGAGATATTGCAGGAAGGCGAGCAGCGCGTTGAAGGTGAAGACCAGCGCGATGCCGAGCAGCACGACCGTCTGCACCGAAACGCCGCGCATCTGCGAAATGAAATGGATGAACAGCGTGGCGATCAGCGCCATGATGAAGGCATTGACCGGCACGAGCAAAGTGGCTGCCACCGGCAGGATCGAGACGCTGGTGACGATCGCGAGCGCCGCCCCGAAACTGGCGGCGGCCGAGATGCCGAGCGTGAACGGGCTTGCGAGCGGATTGGCAAGGATGGTCTGCATCTGCGCGCCGGCGACCGACAGTGCGGCGCCGACCACGATCGCCATGACGGCGACCGGCATGCGGATATCCCAGACGACGGCCCGTATCTGTGCCGAGACGGAGGAGGGATCGATCAGCGCCGCGATTACCTCGCCGAGGCTGTAGCGTGCAGGCCCCCAGGCGAGATCGACGGCGAATGACAGACAAAGAGCGGCTGTCATGGCGGCGAGGATCACCAGCTTGCGGCGGGCGAGGGCGCGATAGCGCTCCCGCCCTGCTTCAGCTTCGATCGGCAATGCGGCGATCTCGGCCATATCGGTTTACTTTGCCGCCTTGGCGTCGATCCAGTAACCCGGCTGATACGGAACCGGCAGGAATTTCTCGTGGAATTCCTTGAAGGTCGCGTCCGGATCGAGATCCGCAAACAGGTCCGGATGGAACCACTTTGCCATCTGCTGCACGGCGACGAACTGGTAGGGGCTCGTATAGAACTGGTGCCAGATGGCATGAACATTGCCGCCCGCGACCGCCTTGGAGCCGGTGAAGGCAGCGTTCTGCATCAGGGCGTTCAGCGCCTTGCGGCTGTTTTCGGCCGTTATGGCGGCTGTCGGGCCGACATTCACAAAGTCCTTGGCATCCTTGGTCTGGCTCCAGTTCGAGCCGGTGACGACGATGACATCCGGATTGGAGGCTACGACCTGCTCGGCATTGATCGAGCCGGTATAGCCCGGCAGGAAGTCCGAACCGAGATTACGGCCGCCGGCCCAATCCACCATCAGGCCGAAATTGTCCGGGCCGAACGTGCCGCAGCACTCCACCAGGCCGGCGGCGCGATACATGAAGACATTGGGTTTCTTGGGGTTGGCAGCCTTGAGCTTGTCGGTGACGCGCGCCATCTGCTGCTTCCAGTAGGCGGCGACGGCTTCAGCGCGATCCTCATGGCCGAAAAGCTTGCCGAGAACCTTGAGGCTCGGCTCGGTATTGGCAAGAATCTGCTCGCGGAAGTCGATATAGACGATCTTCACGCCGATCTTGTTCAGCATGTCCTCGAGCTTTACCTCGTCGGCAGCCTTCTTGTTGCCGATCGGCAGCAGCAGGACATCGGGGTTCAGCTTGACGACCGTTTCAGTTTGCAACGTCCCGTCGGTCAGGTTGCCGAGATAGGGTAGGTCCTTGCCCTTCGGGAACTTGGCGACATAGGCATTGAAGCCGTCCTTGTCGGTGGTCCAGAGGTCATTGCGCCAGCCGACGATCTTGGCGAAGGGATCTTCCTTTTCGATCGGGGCGACAGAATAGAGCATCCGACCTTCGCCGAGAATGACGCGCTCGACCGGCTTGTCGAACTTCACCTCACGGCCGGCGACGTCCTTTACGGTGAAGGACTGCGCCATTGCCGAAAAGGGTAGAAGGCTTGCAAGCACAACCGTTGATTTTGCAAGCACTTTCGCGAAATTCATCTGGAAACTCCCCGATGTCTGATAATGTCCGCATGCATATGAAATAAGACTTTTGGAATCAAGTTTTATGTTTTAGAGCTTTTCCAAAGTAGTCTGACTGTCGGGGCGCCTGTAATGAATTCGATGAACTCCAACTATTCCATCCGTGACGAAATCCGAGACTTCTGGTCGGAGAGGGCGGCAACATTCGACCAAAGCGTCGGCCATGAGATCTTCTCTGAGGAAGAACGCAAAGGTTGGCAGCGTCTGATCCGCAAGCATCTCGGCGATGGCACCGGCCGCGCCGCTCTGGATCTCGCCTGCGGTACCGCCGTCATCTCGCACCTCATGAACGATGTCGGTTTCAAGGTCACGGGCCTCGACTGGTCGGATGCGATGCTGGGCCAAGCGCGCGCCAAGGCCAAGAAGCGGGGCACCGATATCCGTTTCGTGAGCGGCGATGCCGAAAACACGATGGAGCCGAAGAACAGCTACGACGTCATCACCAACCGACATCTGGTTTGGACGCTGGTCGATCCCCGGCGGCTTTCGCCGAATGGTTCTCCGTGCTGAAGCCGGGCGGCAAGGTGCTGATCCTCGACGGCAACATGGGTAAGGAGACCTGGGTCAAGGGCCTGCAGAAGCTCTGGTCCAGGGTGACAGGCAAGCCGGCGCCAAGCCACATGAGCCCGGCGATGGCGGCTCGCCATCAGGCTATCCGATCACGCGTCTATTTTTCGGACGCGATGCCGGCGGAAGCGGTAGTCGATCTGCTGACCAAAGCTGGTTTCGTCAACATCGTGGTCGATCGAAAACTGTCAGACATCCATTGGGCCCAGGCCCGCAAGATGCCTTTCCTGCGCGGCCTCGAGCGTATGGTGCAGGAACGCTTCGCGATTTGCGCGACCAAACCGGAATAATCTCCGGATACCAGGGCGGCCCTGAGAGCCGCCCTGGTATTCTCCGCAGATATGCACAGCATTTATGGGCCCCTGACATGATTGTGACCGGCCTGTGACCTCCGGCGTTAACCTTTGTCGGTTTTCCCCAAACCGCAGGGCGACAGCAAATAACCGAGATCACGATCCCGCTCGTCCGGGCCTCTTGAGTGCTCGTTATGGGCCAGGTTGCCGCACGCAATTAACCTTGTGATAACCGATTTCTTTCTGAATGGACTATCTTCTGCGTGCGGCCTTGCCGCCGCGGCTCCCTCGTATTCCTGACCATGGAGACAAGATTGTCCATCAAGCTTTTTGCCCTTTCCGCGCTCGCCCTTTCCATGCTCGCAGCACCCGTGGCTGCCCAGCCGAGCCCGAGCATTGTGAAGAAGTTCGACGCCTGGGGCCTCTATTCCTACAAGGGCGACGGTGGCACAACCTGCTACGTTTTGACTACGCCAACCGAGATGCGGCCTGGAACGGTGGATCACGGCGACAACTATTTCCTCGTTGCACCGAAACCCTCCGGATCCGGCTTCTACCCGCAGGCGATCATGGGTTACGACCTGAAGGGCGGATCGGAGATGACGGTGACCGTGGACGGCCGGACCTTCGCCCTGGAACCGAAGGGCAATTCCGGCTGGACGAAGCAGGAGAGCGGCGATGCGGCTCTCGTGGCCGCGATGAAATCGGGAAGCAGCATGACCCTTGAGGCGGTCTCGCAGCGCGGCACACAGACCACCTACACCTTCTCGCTTTCCGGCGTGAGCGCGGCATTGACCCAGGCGGGGCGTTGCAGTTGATCGGGTTCTGCTCGCTTTGTCATGACGGATGTGGTATCTGTCATGACAAAGCTGGAGAGATGCCATGAACCTGCAGATACGCGATCCCCTTGCGCATGAACTGGCCCGCGAATTGGCGGAGAAGCGTAAGATTACGTTGACCGAGGCGGTGATCGAGGCCCTGAAAGCGGAGTTGCGCAAGGAAAACGCTGCGCAAGAAAGAAGTGTGTCGCTCGTCGAGCGACACACCTTTCTGGCCGAAAAGCTGAAGGCACTTGGCGCCGGCGAAGGCCGTGAGATGACCAAGGACGAGATCGATGAGATGTGGGGCCACTAGTGTTCATCGATACCTCGGTGATCGTGGCAATTCTTGCTCTGGAAGATGATGGCTCCGAATGGTCGAAACGGATGGAGAGTGCCGAGCGCCTCCTGACCAGTCCGCTTGTTGTTCTCGAGGCGACGATGGTTCTATCGACCAGGCGCATTACCGATCCGCTTGTGACCCAGATGGTGGTTTCGGACTTTCTCCGAAGCAGCGGCGTCGAGATCGTCCCCATCGACGAAGCCGATGGCGAGTCGGCGGTGCGAGCTTTCCGTGATTACGGGAAGGGAAGGGGACATCCGGCACAGCTCAATCTGGCCGATTGCCTTTCCTATGCCTGCGCCAAGAACCGCGGCCTGCCGCTTCTCTACAAGGGCAACCATTTTGCCCAAACGGACCTTGCCTAACGCCGTTCGGACAGCGCTGAAATTAGCCGTCAGCGCCTATGGCTTTTTGTGGCACCACCCTAATTGACGAACGTCAAAAAGGCTGTCCGAGGTGATCGTTGTCATATAAGACGGCAGCTGAGTGCCTATCGCCGCCGAAAGCCAAATGATGAACCATTCGACTGTCGAGACAGCCTTTCTTTCACATAGCGGCGAAATGGCCCGTCTTATTGGGGCTTTTAATTGGGCAAGCACGTCGCTCGGCCCGATCGGCATCTGGCCGCAGAGCCTCAGGACCACGATTTCCTCATCCTTCAGTCGCCGGTTCCGATCGTCACGCTGTGGAACGAAGACGGCGTAATGATCTACAACGACGCCTATTCCGATTTCGCCGGTCGGCGTCATCCCGGCCTCCTCGGCTCCAAGGTGCGCGAAGGCTGGCCCGAAGTCGCCGACTTCAACGACAACGTCATGAAGGTCTGTTTCGCCGGCGGCACGCTTGCCTATTCCGATCAGGAAATGGTCCTCGACCGCTCCGGCGAGCCGGCCTCGGCTTTTATGAATCTCTACTACTCCCCGTCTATGACGAGATCGGTAAGCCTTTTGGCGTGGTGGCGATTGTCGTTGAGAACACTGCCAAGGTACGCGCCGAGCGGCGACTTCAGGGCGAGGGGGAGCGTCTGAGGCTGATGTTCGAGCAGGCGCCAGGCTTCATGGCTATGGTGACCGGACCGGAGCATGTCTTCGAAATGGCAAACGGCGCTTACATGCGCCTGGTGGGCGGTCGCAAGCTGCTCGGACGGCCCATTCGCGAAGCCTTGCCGGAAGTGGTGGAACAGGGTTTTTCTGGCCTGCTCGACGAGGTCCGCAAAAGCGGCCGCCCCTATCTTGGACAAGGGGTGAGCGTAATGCTGGCGCGCCAGCCCGGCCTGCCGCCGGAAGAGCGTTTCGTGGACTTCGTCTTCCAGCCGATCGTCGGCGAAGCCGGCCAGCCGACCGGCATCTTCGTCCAGGGCAGCGACGTCACCGACCAGAAGAAGGCAGAGATCGCGCTCCTCAAGGAGACACGACATCTCGAGGTCCTGAACCGGCTCGGCGCCGTACTTTCCGCCGAGCTCGACCTCGAAAAGGTGGTGCAAATGACCACCGACGCCGGCGTGGAGCTGACCGGTGCGCAGTTTGGGGCCTTCTTTTACAACGTGGTCAACGACCGCGGCGAGAGCTACATGCTCTATGCGCTGTCCGGAGTTCCCCGTTCGGCGTTCGAGCATTTTCCGATGCCTCGCAACACGGCGGTTTTCGCCCCGACTTTCGGCGGCGAGGGCGTGCTGCGCTCCGACGATATCACGGCGGACGAACGCTACGGCCACTCCGGGCCGCATTTCGGCATGCCGAAGGGCCATCTGCCGGTGCGCAGCTATCTCGCCGTGCCGGTGATCTCGCGCTCCGGCGAGGTGATCGGCGGTCTGTTCTTTGGCCATGCGGAGCCCGCTCAGTTTCGGGAAGAGCATGAGCGGCTGGTGGTGGGAGCCGCCGGCCAGGTGGCGATCGCCATCGACAATGCGCGGCTCTTCCGCGCGGCCGAGCGCGATCTTGCCGAACGCCAGCGCGCCGAGGAGGCGCTGCAGGCGCTGAATATCAGCCTCGAACAGCGGATCGTGTCCGAGATTTCCGAGCGCCTGAAGACGGAAGAAGCGCTGCGCCAGAGCCAGAAGATGGAGGCGCTCGGCCAGCTCACCGGCGGCGTCGCGCACGATTTCAACAATCTGCTGCAGGTGATCTCCGGCAATCTTCAGCTTCTCGCCAAGGATGTCGCCACCAACCAGCGCGCCGGTCGGCGGGTGGAGAACGCGCTGGCCGGGGTGCAGCGCGGTTCCAAGCTCGCAAGCCAGCTTCTCGCCTTCGGCCGCCGCCAGCCGCTGGAACCCAAGGTCGTCAATATCGGCCGTTTCCTGACCGGTATGGAAGAACTGCTGCGCCGCACGCTCGGCGAGGATATCGAGGTCGAAACGATCCGCTCCGGCGGTCTCTGGAACGTGCTGGTCGATCCGACTCAGATCGAGAACGCGCTGCTGAATCTTGCGATCAATGCCCGCGACGCGATGGAAGGTGGCGGCAAGCTGACGATCGAGGCGGGCAACGCTTTCCTCGACGATAACTACGTGCGTCAGCATGCAGACGTGCCGCCGGGCCAGTATGTGATGCTGGCCGTGACGGACACGGGCACCGGCATGACCCCGGAAGTGAAGGAACAGGTGTTCCAGCCGTTCTTCTCCACCAAGCCCGTCGGCAAGGGCACCGGCCTCGGCCTGTCCATGGTTTACGGCTTCGTCAAACAGTCCGGCGGGCACGTCAAGATCTACAGCGAACTCGGCCAGGGCACGACCGTCAAGATCTATTTCCCGCGGGTCCAGCGTAGCGAGGATCTGGTGACTGACGCCGATTTCGGCCCGGTGACCGGGGGCACGGAAACCATTCTGGTTGCCGAGGACGACGAACAGGTGCGCGCCACCGTCGTCGAGGCTCCTCGGCGATCTCGGGTATGCGGTGCTGAAGGCGAAGGACGCGGCGGGTGCGCTGAGCGTGATCGAAAGCGGCGTACCGGTCGATCTTCTGTTCACGGACGTGGTGATGCCCGGGCCGCTGAAGAGCACCGAGCTTGCCAGACATGCCCGCGAGCGGATGCCGGATGTCGCCGTGCTGTTCACCTCCGGTTACACGGAAAACTCGATCGTGCATGGCGGCCGTCTCGATCCGGGGTCGAACTGCTTTCCAAACCCTATACCCGCGAGGCCCTGGCGCGGAAGATCCGGCACGTGCTGAACGGCCAGCAACACCGCAACCGAGTGAGGGCGTCGCTCACGGCCCCGCCTCCAACCCCAGCGATCGGGCCGCGGCCGGTCCCGCCGCGTTATTCCGTGCTCCTGGTTGAGGACGATTTCCTGATCCGCATGAGCACGGGCGATCTTCTGGCCGAACTCGGGCACGAGGTTTTTGAAGCCTCGACGGCCGAGGAGGCGATCATCATGATGGAGGAGCGCCGGTTCGACGTCGTGGTGACCGATCTTGGCCTGCCGGGCCTTTCGGGCGGAGAATTCGCGCGACAGGCGCGCAGGCTCTCTCCCGATGTCGGCATCATCTTTGCGACCGGCAATGACCGCATTCCCGATGAGGCGGCGATAGAGGGCGCCGTGCTTCTCAAGAAGCCTTACGGCAGCCGGGAAATCGCGATCGCGTTTGAGAAAATCACGATGCAGAAGGGCTGAAGGCCGACGAAGCGAAGGGGCAGGGAGCCATGTCAGGATATTTCATATGTTCTCAGGACATGCTCGACGCCGCTCAAGACGTGCTGGCGGATAACCTCCTTTGCCTTCTCGGCATCCTTGGCAAGCGCAAGCTCGAACAGCAGCTTGTGGTCGTCAACCACCGCCTTTCCGCGGAAGCTCTCGGCGAGCATGTGGTATCGCAGGAAACGGTCGAAGACCGAAGAAAGAGTAGCCATCAGCACGGCTGAATTGCAGGCGGAGACGATAGCCTGGTGGAATTCCCAGTCGTAGCGAACCCAGTCGATGGTGCGCGAGGCATCACCGATTAAAAGCCGCTTTTCGGCCGTTGCCAGCTTGTGATGCGCCGCTACGATCCGGCCTTCCCATTCGAGATCGCCCGAGGCGAATGCAAGGCTGATAGCATGGGTTTCCAGCACGATGCGCAGATCGGCAAGCTCCATCAGTTCCTGGCGAGAGGCCGGGCTGACTTCGAAGCCGCGTTGGCCTTCGGCGACAACGAGATTTTCGGTTGTAAGCCGGCTCAGGATTTCGCGCAGGGATGAGATGCTGATTGAATAACGCTCTTTCGCCTGCTCCAGCTTGATCTTGGCGCCGGGAGGCAACGCGCCTGAGATAATATCCTGCCGCAGCCGACGGAAAACGACGTCGCTTACGGTCTCGCCCGGTTCGCCTGCTCGATCGAGCATCATGTCTACTGTCTCCATTTCGGCGAAGCGGTTAGATTAGGTTTCTTTCAGTGGGGACTTTCGCGACAGAGCATGCTCGACGCCGCCTTGAATATGGAGGGCGAGCACGGCCTTGGCGGTTTTCTGATCTCGATTCAAAGCAGCCTCCAGAAGCTTCTGATGCTCATCCGCGGCGACTTTCCCCGGTATGACAGGGCGACCATCTGGTAGCGGAGATACTTGTCAAAAACCGCTGAGTGGGCTTCCATCAAGAGCTTCGATCCGCACGCCGAAATCAGGGCTTGGTGGAATTCCCAGTCGTATCTCTTCCAGTCCTCCGCCCTGCTGGTATCGCCGGATGCCATGACCTGTTCCATGCGGGAGAGCTTGTAATGCGCGGAGATCAGGCGCGCCTCCCACTCGACCTCCCCACGCTCGAAAGACTGTTCCAGCGCGTGTGTCTCCAGCAGAAGCCTCAGCGCGGCGATTTCCTTAAGGTCGCTCGCCGACATGGGCATGACCTGAAATCCCCGCTGGCCCTCGGCAACCACGAGACCTTCCGAGGAGAGCCGGTTTAATATCTCGCGGAGTGTGCTGACGCTGGTCTCATAGGTCTCTTTCAGCGTCTCCAGCTTCAGCTTCTGGGCCGGCTTCAGGCGACCGAAAAGGATATCGCCGCGTATGCGCCGATAGCTGCTCTCCGCGACGCTTTCATTCGTAGTATCAGGCAGCATTGCTTCATCTCAGATAAATCGCCGATCGTCCTATATTTGTTAGTCGAGCGAAAACCAAGCCATTCTGATTATCCGCGCGAATCTGCCTCCTTCGGGGCCTCCTTATCGGCTCGGCATGCCTTCGGGCCGAAGCGCCTTTTTCAGCGCCGCGATGCGGAAGATGGCGTTCGGGGCGCCGTAGCCGCGATAGCCGCGTCGTTCGACGATCTCGAAGAAGAAACCTTCCCCATAGGTCATGCTGTAGAGCTGGAAATATTCGCCGTGCTCGTCGCGGTCGTAGAGGATGTTCTCCTCCTTCAGCCGCTCCGAAAGCTCCGCATCGAGCCCGAAACGGGCCTCGATGTCGCCGTAATAGTTGGGCGAGATCTGCAGCGGCCTGAACCCGTTCGTTCGCAGTGCCGCGGCCGTCGCAAAGATATCGTTGGTCTGGAAGGCGAGATGTTGCACGCCGGAGCCGAATTTCTCGGCGATGAAATGCCCGGCCAACGTGCGACGGTTCTCGGCGCCGTTCAGCGTGATCCGCAAGGTGCCGGAAGCGTTTTCCACGACTTGGCTGCGGACTACACCGGCGGGATCGATGATATCGACCATCGGCGTCTTCTGCGTCTCGAAGATCGAGGTGTAGAAGAGCAGCCAGGTCAGCATTTCCTCGTAGCCGACCGTCTGGGCGATATGGTCGATATGCTCGAGATGGGCCGGCACCACCTCGACGTCGCCCTCTTCGCTGACAGGCTGGAAGTCGATCTCGGAAAAGCGGCCAAGATTGCTCTTGTCGTCGATCAGGTAGACGAGCCCGCCGCCGACGCCGCGGATCGCCGGTATCTCAACTTCGCCTGCCGAAACCTGCTGCCGGAACGGTTGGGCGCCGAGCGCCACGGCCCGTTCGAACGCCTGCCCGGCGTCCTCGACGATCAGGGCCATCGCATAGGCCGAGGTGCCGTGGACCGCAAACGAGGCGTTGGCAAACCCCTTCTCGTCGGTGTTGACGATAAGACGGATATCGCCCTGGCTGTAAAGGCTAACCTTCTTCGTCCGGTGCACCGCCGTCCTGCGGAAACCGAGGGTTCGAAGGATCGCGGCAAGGTCGGCCGCATCCTTCTCGTCGGAGGAGAATTCGACGAAACCGACGCCCTTGACCGTCGCACGGTCCGGCATGTCGCGAACCGTCAGGCCCGATGCTGCCGGGCTGCGCCGCACTTGGTCGCCGAGATAGATCAGCGAGCGGTAGCCATCATCGGCTATCGCCCGGCTCGATCCGCCGCGGAACTGATCGTTGAAGATCTCCAGTGAGAAATAACCGTCGTAACCCGTTTCGGCGATCGCGGTGGTAAACGCCGTTACCGGCAGATCGCCCTCGCCCGGCATGTTTCGGAAATGCCGCGACCAGTAGAGCAGGTCCATGTCGATCAGCGGCGCATCGGCGAGCTGGACGATGAAAATCTTGTCCTTCGGGATGGAGCGGATCGAATTGATGTCGATCTTGCGTGACAACGTGTGAAAGCTGTCGAGGATGAGGCCGATATTCGGATGGTCGGCCCGACGTACGATCTCCCAGGCATCGCGATGGTCATTGATATGCCGGCCCCAGGCGAGCGCCTCGTAGCCCACTTTCAACCCGCGTCTGGCCGCCCGTTCGCCGGCTCGTGGAAATCAGCGGCCGCCCGGTCGATGCCGCCAAGCGAGACCGGCGAGACGTTGGAGCAGACGAGAACGAGGTCGGTGCCGAGTTCCTGCATGACGTCGAACTTGCGTTCGGCG
Source organism: Neorhizobium sp. EC2-8 (assembly GCA_045291535.1). Classification (GTDB taxonomy): domain Bacteria; phylum Pseudomonadota; class Alphaproteobacteria; order Rhizobiales; family Rhizobiaceae; genus Neorhizobium. The sequence goes on from CP147998.1 coordinate 90,875, forward strand.
CGGTCGAAGGTGCGGCTCCGATGCGATGCGGGCATTCCCTCGAAGTCGCGGAACGGCTGGAACAGGGTGATCTCCAGGCCGTGATCGCGGACCATTTTTCCGACATCGGCGGGGCTGCCGTCGAAGGCGAGGAAATCGTTCTCGAAGATCTCCACCCCATCGAAACCAGCCTTGGCAATCGCTTCCAGCTTCTCGGGTAATTCCCCGCTGATTGAAACCGTGGCTATCGACGTCTTCATGGCCAATCTCCTCTTATCGACCGATGTTTTCATGTTGCAGATCGGCAGGCAAGTTTTATATTTGATGTTTGAATGTGAACGCCGAAATACAATTCATCATAGATTACCAAAAAACTATGTTGATTTAAAGCTGGTCTCATGGCAGGTTTATGTGGTGATCAGCAGTGGAGTGCTGGCGCAATTCGTTTGACTGCGAGAGGAGGAGCAGATGTTTAGGATGAAGTTGAACCGCCGCCATGCTTTGTTGGGAGCTGCGGCTCTCATGGCGGCAGCGTCGCTGGCGCAGCCCGCGGCCGCGATCACGCCCGCCGAAATCAAGGCGAAGGGCAAACTGGTCGTTGGCATCCAGGGAGACAACCCGCCTTGGGGCTTCGTCACCAGCGGCGGCAAGCAGGATGGCCTTGATGCCGACATCGCTACGCTTTTTGCCCAGGAACTTGGGGTGCAGGTCGAGTTCGTTCCGCTTGAGGTCAACAATCGCATCCCCGCGCTGACCGCTGGGCGTGTGGATGTCCTGTTCGCCACAATGGCGATGCTGCCCGACCGCGCGAAGGCCGTTCAGTTCAGCAAGCCTTATGTTGCCAACGCAATCGTCCTGATCGGTCCGAAGGACAAGTCGATCAAGACCAACGAAGATATGGCCAATCTGACCATCAGTGTTGCCAAGGGCGCGGCCCAGGACACGCAGGTCACGAAAAATGCACCTTCAACCGCGACCATCCGGCGGTATGACGGCGACGCCGCCAGCATCCAGGCGTTGGTTTCGGGTCAGGTGGAAGCTCTTGGCGGCAACATCTTTTACATGGATCGCGTCGAGAAGGCGCTTCCTGGCAAATACGAGAACAAGCTCGAATTCCAGAAGCTCTACAACGGCGCCTGCACACGTCTCGGTGAAAAAGAGATCAATGCCGCGCTGAACACGTTCATTGATAAGATCAGGGCGAATGGCGAACTGAAGAAAGTCTACGACAAGTGGATGAAGGTTCCGGTTCCGGAGTTCCCGGCAACCCTGGAAGGTATTCCCTTCGCAGCCAACTGACCTCTGAACCACAAGACATCGACCCTAAAAAGGCGGCATCTGAAAAGGGATGTTTGCGCCGGTGACGTGTGATCGCACGGCGCCGGCGCGCCTGGAGCTTCAAAATGAGTGATACGATCTTTGTGCTGAATGGTCCCAACCTCAATCTCCTCGGCGAGCGTGAGCCTGCGATCTACGGCACGACAACGCTCAACGATATCCGCGAGACGTGTCAGGCGAAGGCCGCCTCACTCGGCTTCAAGGTTGATTTCCGGCAGACGAATTTCGAAGGCGAACTGGTGGAGTCCGTGCATCAGGCCCGAAAAGAAGCCTTCGGCATAATTATCAATCCCGCAGGGTACACCTTCACATCCGTCGCCTTGCTTGATGCGCTCAAGACTTTCGACGGGCCCAAGATCGAGCTGCACATCTCGAATGTGCATGCCCGCGAGAGCATTTATCACAACTCGCTGATTTCCCGCACCGCGACCGGTATCATGATCGGCTTTGGTGCCAACGGTTACGCATTGGCTATCGAGGCTATGGCCGGAATGGCGTCCTGATCATCAGGGGGCCGAGGGAAGCGCAATGAACTACACATTGGATTTCACGCCCGTCATCGACGGCTTGCCGAACCTTCTGGCTGCGTGTCTCGGCACCTTCATGCTGGCCATCTTCGGCATGATCTTGGCCATCATCATCGGGATTGGTGGCGTTATCCTCCGCCAGTCCCAGTTGAAACCGGTGCGCTGGCTGGTCATCGGGTTCGTCGAACTGATCCGCAACACTCCGTTCCTGGTGCAGATCTTCTTCATCTATTTTGCACTTCCACTTGCCGGTGTGCGGCTGGATCCGACGCCGACAGCGATCATCGCGCTCGGCATTAACGGCGGTGCCTACGCGATCGAGATCATCCGCGGTGGCGTCCAGTCGATTTCGAAAGGACAGATGGAGGCAGGTCTCGCCCTTGGCCTGCATAAGGCGCAGGTCTTTCGGCTCATCATCCTGAAGCCGGCATTGAGGGCGATCTATCCCTCGCTCACAAGCCAGTTCGTGCTGCTGACGCTATCGACCAGCATCGCATCCGCGATCTCGGCCTACGAACTCACCTCGGTGTCCCAGCGGATCGAATCCGAAAGCTTCCGCAGCTTCGAGGTCTATTTCACCGTGACGGCATTCTACCTCGTCATCTCCTGGCTGATGATGCGCCTCTTCGCGTTCTTTTCGGCTCGCTACTTCAGCTATCCGGTCAAGTGAGGAGCGTTGATCATGGGTTCCGATGAATTCTTCTTCCTGCTCCTCGGCCTCAAATGGACGGTGGCCCTGTCGGTGGTCGGCTTCGTCTGCGGCTGCATTTCCGGGCTTGCGATAGCCCTGGCCCGGACCTGCGGAATCGCCATCGTCGAGCGGATCACCGCCGGCTATATCGCCGTGTTCCAGGGCACCCCTCCTGATGCAGCTCTTCGTCGTCTACTACGGGCTCGCGCTGATCGGGATCAAAATGGATGCATGGGCGGCGGTGTCGGTGGGCCTGACACTGCATGCGAGCGCCTATCTCGGGGAAATCTGGCGCGGTTCCATCGAGGCCGTTCCCCGTGGCCAGACGGAGGCGGCCAAGGCGCTGGCGCTCGGCTACGTCTCGCGGATGAAGGACGTCGTCCTGCCGCAGGCGTTGCGCATCTCGCTGCCTGCCACGATCGGTTTCCTCGTACAGTTGATCAAGGGCACCTCGCTTGCTTCGATCGTCGGTTTTACGGAACTGACGCGCGCCGGCAACATCATTTCCAACCAGATCTTCCAGCCACTGACGGTCTTTGGCGTGGTCGGCATGCTCTATTTCGTGATGTGCTGCCCGCTGACGATCTTCGGCGCCCATCTGGAACGAAAATTCGCGGCGTCCGCGCGCTAGGAGCGGTCGTCTGGCCGCGTCCCTCCGCACCTTTGAAGTCAATTCCGGAGTTCACATGATGAGCGACCTTTCCAAAACGGCGAATACCTCCGAGACGATGATCACCATGGCCGGTGTCGCGAAGTGGTATGGTGCTTTCCAGGCTCTTGACGACATCAACATCTCGGTGCGCAAAGGCGAAAAAATCGTGCTGTGCGGCCCATCCGGCAGCGGTAAATCGACGCTGATCCGCTGCATCAATTATCTTGAGAGCTACCAGAAAGGCGAGGTCCGTGTGGGTGGCATCCTGCTCGGGCATGAGTCAAAGGCGATCGACGCCGTGCGGCGCGAAGTCGGCATGGTTTTTCAGCAGTTCAACCTCTTCCCGCACATGACCGTGCTGCAGAACTGCATGCTCGCGCCGATGCGGGCCCTTGGGCTCGGCAAGGCCGAGGCTGAGGGCCGGGCACGGCAGCTGCTGGAACGCGTCAGGATATCGGAGCAAGCGGAGAAATACCCGGCTCAGCTTTCCGGCGGACAGCAGCAGCGCGTCGCTATTGCCAGGGCGCTCTGCATGCGCCCGAAAGTGATGCTGTTCGACGAACCCACATCCGCGCTCGATCCGGAAATGGTCAAGGAGGTGCTCGACACGATGATCACTCTCGCCGAAGAAGGAATGACAATGATCTGCGTGACCCACGAGATGGGATTTGCGCGTCAGGTCGCGGATCGGGTCATCTTCATGGCAAGCGGCGCGATCGTCGAAGAGGCGCCCCCGGCCGAGTTCTTCTCCAATCCGAAACACGAACGTACCCGGAAATTCCTCGGGAAATCCTCGGCGGGCACTGAAATGCCCGGGCTGCCAGCCGGGTATGCCCAGGGCGTCGAAGGCGCTTCCATGAGACAGTCAGACGACCTTTGGAAAGAATAAGCCGATGATCAGCGGCACGACGAAACTCATCGCACATCTCGGCTACCCGACGCATTCGTTCAAGGCGCCGCTCATTTACAATCCGTATTTTGAGAAGAACCAGATTGACGCGATCGTCGTCCCGATGGGATGCAAGCCGGAGGATTATCCGGAGTTCCTGAAGCTGGTCTTCAAGCTCTCCAACATCCATGGCGCGCTTATCACCATGCCGCACAAGATCACGACCATGTCGCTGCTGGCCCAAATTTCAAAAAGCGCCCAGGTCGCCGGGGCCTGCAATGCAGTGCGGCTAGGTCCCGACGGAAGTCTGGAGGAGACATGTTCGACGGGGAAGGGTTCGTGCGAGGCGTTCTGCGCCGCGGGCGGCGGATCGAAGGCAGTCGGGCGATCATGGCGGGCGCCGGCGGCGTCGGCTCCGCAATCGCGGCCTCCCTGGCGCAGGCCGGCATTGCGGAGCCTGGCATTGTACGATGCTCAGGCACCGATGATGAACGACTTGGCCGAACGGCTGCACCGCCACTATCCAAGCCTGCGCGTCGTGACCGGGCACCGCGATCCGGACGGTTATGAAATCGTCGTGAACGCCACGCCGCTGGGGATGAACGAAAGCGACCCGCTTCCCATGGACGTGTCTCGAATTTCTCCCTCCGCTTTCGTCGGAGAAGTGGTGATGAAGCAGGAAATTACGCCGTTCCTCGCGGCAGTCCGGGCGCGCGGCTGCGAATTCCAGGTCGGCATCGACATGCTGTTCGAACAGATCCCTGCCTATCTCGAATTCTTCGGCTTTCCGACGACCACGGCGGAAGAGCTGCGTGCGATAGCAGAGGTCTGACCCAAACCTCGCGCCGATAAAGGAGCAAGTTGGTGATCCAGAAAATAGTGTTGATGGGAGCTGGCTTGATCGGGCGCGAGCATGCCATGCTTCTACGATCCAATCCTCGGGTCGAACTTGTCGGCATCGCAGATGTCTCGGATGCCGCGAAGGCCGTTGCCGATGAGTTCGGTGCACGCTACTTCGCTGATCTGCGGATGATGCTGGACATGATGAAACCGGATGGCGCAATCATCGCTTTGCCGAATGCGATGCATGTCGAGGCCGCGCTGGCATGCATCGAGCGCGGCATTCCCTGCCTGGTCGAGAAGCCGATCGCCGATACACTCGATGCGGCGCAGCAGCTTGTGGAAAGCGTCGAACGGAGCGGCGTTCCTGTTCTCGTCGGCCATCAGCGCCGGCACAGTCCGGATATTGCCAAGGCAAGAGAGCTTGTTCGCAACGGCGCGCTGGGACGACTGGTTGCGGTCAATGCAATGTGGATGGCAGACAAGCCCGGTTCCTATTTCGATGCAGAATGGCGGCGACGCCCCGGAGGCGGCCCCTCCTTATAAATCTGATTCACGATATCGACTGCCTGCGCTTTATCTGCGGCGATATCGACGAGGTTGCGGCGTTTACGTCGAACGCCGTCCGGTCATTCGAAGTCGAAGACACCGCCAGCGTCAGCATGCGGTTCACGGGTGGGGCACTCGGTACGATCCTGATGAGCGATACCGCAGTGTCGCCGTTCAACTGGGACACTGCGGCCGGACAGGCTCTCTACTTTCCGCATCAGCCGGAAAACGCCTACTATTTTGCCGGGACAAGCGCGGCCCTGGCCGTGCCGGAAATGGACCTGTGGCGCCATGAGACAGGGCAGAAACACTGGCAGCATCCGCTCATACGACAACATGTGACACTTGACGGAAGCCGGGCATACGAGAACCAGTTGAACCATTTCGCGGACGTCGTCGCGGGCGCCGCGGCACCACTGGTCTCGGCGCGCGACGGGATGATGACGCTTGCCACGGTACTTGCCATTGCACGCGCCGGCCGTGAAAACAGGACGGTCAGCCTTTCAGAAATGCTGGGCTGAAACTTCGGCAGGGACGCGCGCCGCTGTCGTGCGATACAGGTTCCTGCTGATGCCGTGACCTCCAGAGGGACCCTCTCATAACGCGCGTCTTCATGTCGATGACCTCGGCACCAGCCGCCCTTGCAGGGCGACCATCTTGGCGTCGCGCCTGCCCGTTATCATTGCGACCATGGCGTTTATCATCTCTTCGTTGGGCTGTTCGTAGCTGGTCAGTTCGTAAGCCGGAGCTCCGCTGAGTTCGATATTGTCGAAGCCGACGACCGCCAGGTCTTTGGGAAGCTGGAACCCGAATTCGCTCCGGGCGACATCCATCGCTCCCAGCGCCAGAATGTCATTTTCACACATCAATACGTCGATGCGCGATGCCGGCGAAGTGGCGCCCAGATAAGCGCGAGCCGCTTCGGCCCCGGCCTGAGCACTGTACCTCTCCGCAGCCAATTCTGTGACGCCTTCGATACCCTTCCGCCGCCAGAAATTTGCATAGTGATGGCGCCTACCGAGCGCCGTCGATAGCGTCCTCGCTCCTGTCATAAAACCGGGACGGCGGTAGCCCTTGTCGAACAGGTAATTGACGATCGCGCCTAGCGCGAGCTCGGCATCGCAGGTGATGGCGGGAACGCTCGGGATTTGGCTTTCTCTCGCGAGAACGAACATCGGCGGAAAACCTGGGCCAAGCCGTTGATCACCCAACGTTTCCTCGCGAAAAGCCGTGCCGAACAGGACCACGGCGTCGAATTGTCGTTGGTCGGCATTTATCAACGCGTGAACGTGATCGAAATTGCGGTTGATGTTGATCAGTACGGTCAGCAGGCCTTCTGCCTGCAGGCGCTCGGTCAGCATCTCCAAAACCGGAAGCTTGTGCGGATTGGCGAAGTCATCGACGAAGACGGCGACCTGATGGGTTGTGTTTGTCGCCAGACTGCGGGCAAGCAGGTTGGGCGAATAGTTCAGTACCTTGGCTGCGTGAAGCACCTTCTGACGGCTGGCGTCGGCAATGGACGCGCCCGGCTTAAAGGCGCGGATGACGGTCCATTTCGACACGCCGGCGGCCTCTGCCACCTCCTTCGCCGTCGCCCGTTTGCGCATGACCATCTCCTTCATTGGAACGAATATTCCATAAAAAAATAAAAATGGAATATATACTTGATTTTTCCACAATAAGGTAGTTTTATTGGGCTTGCTACCGGGTGCAGTTGGAGTTGCAGCCGATGGCATTGGGAGGTTCGCGTGGAGCGAACTGTTTTTTGGGAGGGTAAAATGAAATTCGATTTGAAATTACTTCTTGCCGGTGCAGCCTTGGCCACCTCGCTCCTGTGCTCTTCGGCAATCGCCAATGCCGCGGACATTCGCATCGTTGCCGTAACCCACGGCCAGGCCAACGATCCTTTCTGGTCCGTCGTCAAGAATGGCGTCAACGCAGCCGCGAAGGATATGGGTATCAGTGTCGATTATCGCGCTCCGGAAACCTTCGACATGGTATCGATGGGCCACTCATCAACGCGGCCATCAATCAGAAGCCCGATGGGCTTATCGTTTCCATTCCGGATGCTTCGGCGCTCGGTCCATCCATCAAGAAGGCTGTCGCCGCCGGCATTCCCGTTATTTCGATCAATTCCGGGTCCGACGTTTCGAAGGAGCCTGGGAGCGCTTCTGCATGTTGGTCAGGACGAATACACCGCCGGCAAGGCCGCCGGTGCGAAGCTGCGTGAACTGGGCGGCAAGGAAGGCCTGTGCGTGAACCAGGAGGTCGGCAATGTCTCGCTCGACCTGCGCTGCAAGGGTTTTGCCGATGGTTTCGGCGCCAAGGTCACGGTTCTGCCCGTCAGCAATGATCCGGCCGATGTTCGCGCCAAGGTCAAGGCGGCGCTGAGTTCCAACACGGCTGTCGATACCGTGATGGCGCTCGGTGCGGGCACTGCCGGCGAGCCGTCCCTGGCTGCCGTCGAGGATGTCGGAATGACCGGCAAGGTCAAGGTCGCGACCTTTGATCTTTCGGCCGATTTCCTGAAGGCGGTTTCCAACGGCAAGGCAGCCTTTGCGATCGATCAGCAGCAGTTCCTGCAGGGCTATCTGCCGGTCGTGTTTTTGGCCAATTACGCCAAGTACGGGCTGATCCCGGGCGGTAACGTGCCATCCGGCCCGAACCTTATCACCAAGGAAAAGGCGGCCCAGGTTGTGGATCTTTCCGCCAAGGGCATTCGCTGACCGGAATTGCCGAAAGGCATTCTCCCAGAATCTCCTCCCCTTGACGGGGAGGGGTTTGGCTCACAGTCGCGCTGCCGAGCAGCGCCAACGCTATCCTGGAATACGACCCCGTGGGAGGAGTTATGGCTTCGCTTGAGCAGAGAACGGCGGCTGCGCCGAAGGCCGATGAGCGCATCAAACAAGTGAGTTTTCTGACGCATATGATGCGGCGGCCCGAGCTTGGTGCCGTGGCGGGCCTTGTTCTCGTCATCGTCTTTTTCTTTCTCACGGCAGATTCGACGATGTTTTCGCTTTCCGGCCTGATGACCATCATGGCGCCGGCATCGCAACTGGGAATACTCGCCATTGCGGCGGCGCTTCTGATGATCGGAGGAGAGTTCGATCTGTCCATAGGCTCGATGGTCGCCTTTGCGGGACTGATCTTCGGTGTGATCCTGACGAATTTCGGCCAGCCGCTTTCAGTTGCCATCGTCGTGACGATGCTGTTTGCCGCGTTCATGGGGGCGATCAACGGGCAGATCGTCATTCAGACACGTCTTCCGTCCTTTATCGTGACCCTGGCATTCCTTTTCATTCTGCGTGGACTGACGCTTGTCGGCCTGAAATGGGCGACAGGCGGCTCTACTCAGCTTCGAGGTATCGGCGAGCGTGTCAGCGACAGTCCGCTTCTCGCTGTTTTTTCCGGCGATGCGTTGAAAGGTATCTTTATCTGGCTCGCGGATCACGATCTGATCGACAAATTCCCCAATGGCATGCCGAAAGTCACAGGCATTCCGGTCTCCGTATTGTGGTTCGTCGCACTTGCCCTGGCTGCGACATGGGTCCTCCTGCGAACCCGCATGGGCAACTGGGTCTTTGCCGCCGGTGGTGATCCCAATGCGGCCAGAAACTCCGGTGTCCCGGTCCACAGGGTGAAGACCGGCCTGTTTGCGCTGACGGCCTGTGCGGCGGCGCTGGTTGCCATCATCACGGTGCTCGATGCCGGCTCGACCGATGCCAGACGCGGCTTTCAGAAAGAGTTCGAAGCTATCATTGCCGCCGTCATTGGTGGGTGCCTGCTGACCGGCGGTTATGGCTCCGCGATCGGTGCCTTCTTCGGCGCGATCATCTTCGGCTCGGTTTCGATCGGCCTGACCTACACCAAGTTTGATTCCGACTGGTTTCAGGTCTTTCTCGGCTCGATGCTGCTGCTGGCCGTTCTCTTCAACAATTTCATCCGCCGCAAGGTTACCGGGGAGCGCTGATCATGTCTGATGTCAATAAGCGAACACCGATCATCGAAGTGACCGATATCATCAAGCACTACGGCTCCGTGATTGCGCTCAACGGCGTGTCGATGCAAGTGTCGGCCGGCGAGGTGCTTTGCCTCCTCGGAGACAACGGCGCGGGCAAATCCACTTTGATCAAGACGCTCTCCGGCGTCGTACGTCCAAGTGGAGGCACGTTCCTGGTCGAAGGCAAGTCGGTCAACTTCCGCAGTCCGCGTGACGCGCTCGATGCAGGGATCGCAACTGTCTACCAGGACCTTGCCATGATCCCGCTGATGTCGATCACCCGAAATTTCTTCATGGGGCGGGAGCCTCGCAAAGGGTTCTTCCCTTTCCGTCACCTCGACCTCACGCATTGCAACGATGTCACGCGTGAAGAGATGCGCAAGATCGGCATCGATATCCGCGATCCCAATCAGGCGGTGGGAACTCTGTCCGGCGGCGAACGCCAATGTGTTGCGATTGCGCGCGCGGTCTACTTCGGCGCAAAGATCCTCATTCTCGACGAGCCGACCTCGGCGCTCGGTGTGGCTCAGACCTCGATGGTGCTGAAATACATCCATCAGGTTCGCCAAAACGGATTGGGCGTCATTTTCATTACCCACAACGTCCGCCATGCCTATGCGGTGGCAGACCGGTTCACCATCCTCAATCGCGGCCAGACGCTTGGCACGTTTGCGAAAGCGGATATCGCGATGGATGAGCTTCAGAACCTCATGGCCGGCGGCAAGGAACTGCAGCAATTGTCCGAAGAACTCGGTGGCACGATCTAGCCGGTTTGGTGGCCCAGCGGCAATCGGTTGGCTTTCAGAGGCCGCTGCCGCTTTTCATTTAATTATCAACCATGGAATTCGGTCATGAACGACGGCACGTCGAATGCCTCTTCACCTTTCACGCTCGCGGTCTGCGCTGAGATGGTATTCAAGTCGCTTCCTGTTCTCGACAGGCTCAAGCGCATTACCGAACTCGGCTTTCAGGCCGAGATCTGGGACTGGACAAAGCATGACATCGCCGCCCTCGCGAGATCGGGAGCGGTCTTCTCGTCAATGACGGGTTATGTCACCGGCACGCTCGCCGATGACGAGGGCGCAGACGAATTGTTGCGAACTGCAAAGCAATCCATCCCGATCGCCAGGGCGCTCGATTGCCCGCGTCTCAACCTGCATGGCACCGGTCTCGACGGCCAGGGTCTGCCGGTGGTCAAGGCCGAAAAGGTGACTGGCGCCATGTGGCTCAAGGCGCGCGACACGCTGAACCGGATCGCCGACATGGGCGAAAAGGAGGGCGTCACTTTCGTGCTCGAAAACCTCAATGAAGCAGTCGATCATCCCAAGACACCGTTTGCCAAGGCAGAAGATACGCTTGCGCTCGTTTCGTCCGTGAACCGCCCGGCGTTGCAGCTCAATCTCGATCTCTATCACGCCCAGATCGGCGAAGGAAACCTGATCGAACTGTGCCGGCGGGCATTGCCCTATATCGGCGAAATCCAGGTGGCGGATGTTCCCGGCCGCATGGAGCCCGGCACCGGAGAAATCAACTACAAGGCAATCGCCCATGCGCTCAAGGATATGGGCTATCGCGGCACGATTGGCCTGGAGGCCTGGCCCTCCGGCGACGACGAGACGGCGCTTGCCCGCTTTCGCGACGCGTTCACGGTTTGAAAATTTCGAGAGTCAACACTCATATATTATGGAGACATCAATGATCAGGTTTGGAGTGATCGGCGCCGGCCGGATAGGCAAGGTGCATGCCGCGACCATTGCGGCAAACCCGAAGGCGAAGCTCGCCTACGTGGCGGATGCTTTCAAGGCATCGGCGGAGGCGCTGGCCGCACAGACAGGTGCCGAGGTGGCCGACGCCGAAGACGTCATCAAGTCCTCAAGCGTCGATGCGATCCTCATCGCGACGCCGACGCCCAGCCACGCCGATCTCATAGAAGCGGCGGCGAAGGCAGGCAAGGCAATCCTCTGCGAAAAGCCGGTGTCCCTGTCGGTCGAGCGCATCAATGCCTGCCTGGACGTCGTCGAAAAGAACAGGTCAACCTTGATGATCGGCTTCAATCGCCGGTTTGACCCCAATTTCGCAAGTGTGGAGGCGCGCTTACGCCGTGGCGATATCGGCGAGATCGAGATCGTGACGATCACCAGCCGGGACCCGGCGCCGCCGCCGGCCGATTATGTCAAATCCTCCGGCGGGCTGTTCCGCGATATGATGATCCATGATTTCGATATGGCCCGCTTCCTCATCGGGGAGGAGTTCGTCGTCGTGAATGCGCTTGGATCGTCACTCGTCGATAAGGCGATTGGGGCCGAAGGCGATGTGGATACCGCCGCCGTGCAGATGCAGACGGCTTCGGGGCGCATTGCCGTCATTACCAATTCGCGACGGGCGACTTATGGCTACGACCAACGCATCGAAGTTCACGGGGCTGCCGGCATGCTTGCGGCGAGGAATATTCAGACGACCAGCGTCGAGCTTTCCAATTCGAATGGTGTCAGCGGCGATCCCGTCCAGTATTTCTTTCTGGAGCGCTATGCGCAGGCCTATGCCAACGAGATCAATGCCTTCATCGATGCGATCGATAGCGGCAATCGCTCGCCGAAGCCCGGCGGACTGGATGGGCTCCAGGCTCAGAAACTGGCGGAGGCCGCAACCGTGAGCTGGCAGACGGGCAGGCCGGTACAGGTGGCTTGACAGGCTCCAACCCGATGCGGCTTTGCTTTTGCCTGGCCGCATCGGTTTCAACGTAAGCAATCGGCCGCAGGCCGGTCAGACCGGCATCGGCGGTTGCTTCGGGCATCAGCAATCGCTTCAGGCCCGAGCTTGACCACCTGCAATGCGCCTGACTTCATTAGCGGCCGCGTCGAGGACGCCTCGCGATAAGTTTTCGTCTTTCAGCAGCCGAGAAAGCGTGACCGCGCCGACCATGAGAGACAGTATCGCCATTGCCTTGCCGCTCGGATTGGAGCTGTCGGCGTCATTCATCAACTCATCCAAGACCTCGAAGTGAGCCCGAATCCCGTCCTCAAAGGGGCGCCTGACCTCTTCACTTTGCCGCGCCGCGTCAGAGCCCAACGCCACCAAAGGGCAGCCGTCTGATCTTTCTCCACGATGGTCCGTGGAGAGGTAGAACCCGATAACGGCCTCGAGGGGTTGGCGCTGCCCGCAGCTGCTGACCACCTCCGCGTGGCGCTTTCCATTGCGCGTCTGGACGCCTGGGCGGCAAGGTCGTCCTTGGACGCGAATTGCTTATAGAAGCCGCCTTGGGTAAGTCCGGCTCCCTTCATCAGATCCTTCAGGCCAATCCCGTCAAAACCGTGCTCTCGAAATAGATTGCTCGCGACGTTGATCACGGTCTCTCGATTTTCTTCGGCCTGGGCGCGGCTCACTCTCATAATTAAATCTCCAATTAGATTTCGATTGACATCTATATGCGAAATAGAGTTAGGTCGCAATCTAATTCGTACGGATCGTTCGTCAAGAAGAGAATATGAGATGAAACGCAAACATGTCCTGACATTGGTGGGGCTTCTGGCAGGGGCGGGGGCCGCTGCCTTTGTCCTCGTTTCTAAAACACCTGAACGGAAAGCGGAGGCCACCGATCCAAGGACAGCTCCGCCGCTGGTAAAGGTAGCAGAGGCGAAAAAGACGGAGACGGCGGAGCGATCCTTCACCGGTACGGTCGCTTCGCGTGTGCAGAGCAACCTCGGTTTTCGGGTCCCGGGCAAGATTGTCCAGCGGTTGGTCGATGTGGGTCAGCAGGTGAAACAAGGCCAGGCTCTGATGCGCATCGATGAAACCGACCTCCAACTCGCGCTTACGGCGAAGCGCAACACGGTTATCGCAGCGCGTGCCGTCCTGATTCAGGCGGAAGCAGATGAGAAACGTTATGCAGCGCTGGTGAAAAACGGATTGGCTGCCACCCCGCAACGTTACGAACAAGCAAAAGCCGCCCTCGACACGGCCTCCGCGCAGCTTGCCGCGGCTGAAGCCGACGCCAAGGTCGCGGAAAACGAAGCCACCTATGCCGTTCTCCTTGCTGACTCGGACGGAACGGTCGTCGATATTCTCGGAGAGCCGGGACAGGTCGCGACTGCGGGCCAAACGGTCGTTCAACTCGCGCAGGCCGGGCCGCGTGAAGCCGTTGTTTGGCTCCCCGAGACCCTGCGCCCCGGCACGGGCTCGGAAGCGGAGGCCGTTGTTTACGGAGGCGATGGTTTAAGCGGAAAAGTCCGCCTGCGACAGATCTCCGATGCAGCCGATCCGCAAACCCGTACTTACGAAGCGCGTTATGTTCTCGACGGCGCCGCGGCTTCCGCGCCGCTCGGCTCGACTGTGACTGTAAAAATCCATGATGCCACCAGGCAGTCCGAGGTCGCTGTCCCGATAGGGGCCATCCTGGACGACGGTAGCCGGACAGGTGTGTGGGTTATCAACGGTGCCACGTCCACCGTGGATTTCACCCTGTCGATATCAAGCGGATCGGTGAGGAGACAGCATTTGTTACCGGACTCGGAATCGGTAAGCAGGTTGTCGCTCTGGGCGCGCATCTCCTCGAAAATGGTGCGACCGTCAGGACGGCCGTGCAGCAAGAGGTGAGAAAATAATGAGCTTCAATCTCTCTGCCCTCGCGGTTCGTGAACGCGCCATTACATTGTTCTTTATCGTTCTGTTGGCCGCTGCGGGGTCTATGCCTTCGTCAAGCTAGGCCGCGCCGAGGATCCCTCCTTCACCATCAAGACCCTGACGGTCACTTCGGTTTGGCCGGGCGCCACTGCGCGTGAAATGCAGGATCTTGTCGCTGAACCGCTTGAGAAGCGCATCCAGGAACTCACCTGGTATGACCGTGTCGAGACGACGACGCGGCCTGGTTACGCCTTCCTGACCGTGACATTGAAGGATAGCACGCCGTCGACGGCCGTCGAGGAAGAGTTCTATCAGGCTCGCAAGAAGCTCGGTGACGAAGCCCGAAATTTGCCTCCGGGCGTCATTGGCCCCTTTGTCAATGATGAATATTCCGACGTGAGCTTCGCCCTTTACGCGCTCAAGGCGAAGGGAATGCCGATGCGCGAGCTTGTCCGGCAGGCGGAAGTGATCCGGCAGGATCTGCTCCATGTTCAGGGCGTCAAGAAGATCAATATCCTTGGCGAGCGACCCGAGCAAATCTTCGTCGAGTTTTCCTATGCAAAGCTGGCAACGCTCGGGATATCGGCACAAGACATCGCTGCAGCTTTGCAACGACAGAACACCGTCACGCCCGCCGGCTCGATCGACACGCGCGGACCGCAGGTCTTCATCCGTTTCGACGGAGCCTATAACAGCGCGCAGGCGATTGCCGATACGCCGATCGTGGCTGCCGGACGAACGCTGAAGCTCTCAGATCTGGCGGATGTGCGGCGCGGGTATCAGGATCCCGCGACCTACATTATCCGTCATGAGGGCGAACCGACGGTCATGCTGGGTGCCGTGATGCAACAAGGCTGGAATGGTCTCGAGCTCGGAGAGGCGCTCGAGGTGCGGTCCGCTGCGATCGCCCGGACGCTGCCATTGGGCATGACGCTCACGAAAGTCAGTGATCAGGCCGTCAACATCGAGGAGGCGGTCGGCGAATTCATGCTCAAGTTTGTGATGGCGCTTGGCGTGGTCCTGTTCGTAAGCCTGGTCGCACTCGGATGGCGCGTTGGCATCGTTGTCGCGCTCGCCGTACCGCTGACGCTCGCTGTCGTCTTCCTCATCATGCTGGAAACCGGCCGGTTCTTTGACCGCATCACGCTCGGCGCTTTGATCCTGGCGCTCGGTCTTCTCGTGGACGACGCCATCATCGCCATCGAGGTGATGGTGGTGAAGATGGAGGAGGGCATGGACCGCATCAAGGCGGCCGCCTATGCCTGGAGCCACACCGCAGCGCCGATGCTGTCCGGTACCCTCGTCACGATCATCGGCCTGATGCCCGTTGGCTTCGCCAGATCGACCGCCGGCGAATACGCCGGCAACATTTTCTGGGTCGTGGGTTTCGCCCTGGTTGTTTCCTGGATCGTCGCGGTAACCTTTACACCCTACCTCGGCGTGAAGATGCTGCCCAATATCAAGCCGGTCGAGGGTGGGCATCACGCAATCTATGATACTCCGAGCTACCGCCGCCTGCGCTCGCTCATCGAGTTCGCGGTTCGCCATAAATTCGTGACGTGTGCGGTGGTTGGCATCGTAATGGCCATTTCCGTTGTTGGGATGGGAGGGTAAAACAGCAGTTTTTCCCGACGTCCGATCGCCCTGAGGTCTTGGTCGAAGTTCGCATGCCGGAAGGGACGAGCATCGGAACCACGACGGCCGCAGTCGAGAAAGTCGAAAACTGGCTGCAGACACAGCCGGAAGCAAAAATCGTCACCAGCTATGTAGGGCAGGGTGCCCCCGCTTCTTCTTTGCAATGGCGCCCGAATTGCCTGACCCCGCCTTCGCCAAGGTCGTTGTCCTCACTCCGGATGCTCACGCACGGGAGGCTTTGAAGCATCGCCTTCGGGCCGCCGTTTCCGATGGGCTTATTCCGGAAGCATCCGTGCGCGTGACGCAACTTGTATTTGGGCCTTATACGCCGTTTCCGGTCGAGTTTCGGATCATGGGACCGGATCCGGACGAACTCTACAAGATTTCCGAGCAGGCGCTGGCCATTATGAAAAGTGTGCCCGATGTCCGCCAGGCCAACAGGGATTGGGGCAACCGGACCCCGGTACTGCGGTTTATCCCGGATCAGGATCGGCTCAATTTGATCGGTCTGTCGCCCTCGGAAGCAGCCCAGCAGATGCAGTTGCTGCTGAGCGGCATTCCTGTGACCCAGGTGCGCGACAACATCCGCAACGTGCCTGTTGTGGCGCGAAGCGCCGGAGAGAACCGTCTCGACCCGTCCCGGCTTGCCGACTTTTCGCTGATGAGCAGGAACGGCCGTCAGATTCCTCTCGATCAGGTCGGGCATTCCGAGATCCGGTTTGAGGAACCGATCCTTAAACGTCGCGACCGGACACCGGTGATCACGATACGGTCCGATATCAACGAGGCGACGCAGCCTCCGGAAGTTTCACAGCAGGTCATGAAAGCACTTCAGCCGCTGATCGCGTCGCTTCCCGTCGGATACCGCATCGAGATGGGCGGCAACATCGAGGAATCCCTCAAGGCCAATGTCGCGCTGGTTAAGGTTTTCCCCTCATGATCGCCGCCATGTTGATCGTCATCATCCTCCAAGTCCGCAGTCTTTCAACAATGACGATGGTCATGTTGACTGCGCCGCTCGGACTTGCCGGGGTGGTGCCGGCGTTGCTTCTGTTCAATCAGCCCTTCGGTTTCAACGCCATTCTGGGCCTGATAGGATTGGCGGGCATCCTGATGCGCAACACGCTGATCCTCACGGAGCAGATCAAGGAAAACCGGGCTGCCGGTCTTGATGACTATCACGCCGTCATCGAGGCTACGGTGCAGCGGACGCGTCCGGTTATCTTGACCGCGCTTGCCGCCGTGCTGGCCTTCATACCCCTAACGCATTCGGTGTTCTGGGGATCGATGGCCTATACCTTGATCGGGGAACGGCGGCGGGCACGGTGATGATCCTGCTCTTCCTGCCCGCACTGTATGCCGTATGGTTCCGGATCAAGCCAAGCGACGGGGTGCGGAAGGAAGAAGCGGTCGACGAGCCGGAACTGCAAACGGCGATGGCTGCGGAATAGTCTGCCTCAAGTGCCCCAACCACCAGAGAAGGTCCCTGTTGCGGCGAAAGATGTTCCACGAAAGGAGCGTCTTTCAGCACGCCGGAAAGATCGTCGGTTCGTGGTGGACGAGCTACAGGAAGCTGGCGTCAAAGAGCTCGCGGGAATAGCTCGCGTGGGTGACGCCCGCCTGCAGATCCTGCTTGCTGAGTTCATCGACGAATACGCCATTCTGCATGACAAGGACGCGATCACACATATGGGAGATGACGGAGAGATCGTGACTGACAAGGATGAACGTCAGATTGCGCTCCTCCCGTTGGTCTGCGAGTAGATTGAGCACTTCCGCCTGGATCGAGACATCGAGCGCCGAGGTCGGCTCGTCGAGAAGCAGGATCGGCGGCGACAGGATCAGCGCGCGTGCAATCGCCACGCGCTGACGCTGGCCGCCGGAAAGTTCATGCGGGAAACGGCTGGCGAAATGCGCCGGCAAGCCGACTTGTTGCAGCGCCTCCGCGACCCTTGCCCAACCGTCGCCGGCACCCATGGATCTGATGGGTTCGGCGAGTGCGGTGCCGATGCGGTGCCGCGGATGCAGCGAGCCATAGGGGTCCTGAAACACCATCTGGGCAAGCTTCAGGCTCGTCGCGTGTCCGGACCTTGCCGACCGGCTTGCCCTCAAACGCGATCGACCCTGTCCATGCGCCCTCAAGGCCGGCCAGCGAGCGCAGCACCGTCGATTTGCCGCAACCGGATTCACCAACGATGCCGAGCGTTTCGCCGCGGCTCACGGCGAAACTGACACCGCGTACGACATGATTGCTTTTATCCCTGGAGCCATAGACGACATCGAGGTTCTCGACCTTGATCATGGATTGATCTCCACTTCGATCGATTTGCGGTCGAGGACTTTCAGACGCCTGACGGGATGTTTGGGATCCGGCATCGCAGCTATCAGGCCCCGGGTGTAGGGATGCGCCGCATCTTCGAGCCTGCTCAGCGTTTCGACGACGCGGCCGGAATACATGACCAGAATGCGCTCGCAAAAAGCAGCGACCATCCGGACGTCGTGGCTGATGAGGATGAGGCCGGAGTTGTTCTCCCGCACCAGTTCATCGAGCAGCATCAGAACGTCCTTGCGCACGCTGACGTCGAGCGCAGAAGTAGGTTCATCGGCGATCACGAGCTTGGGTCGCGCCAGCAGCATCATCGCGATCATCACGCGCTGGCCCATGCCGCCGGATATCTGGTGCGGGTAAAGAGACAGGACGCGGTCGGGATCGCTAATGCGCACTCTGGCCAGCATGTCACGGGCGCGCACAAGGGCATCCTTGCCGCCGACTCCAAGATGGAGCTTTGCAGCCTCGGCGACCTGCTTTCCGATGGTCAGGACAGGGTTCAGCGAATAACGCGGATCCTGCATGATCAGGGCGATTTCTTTACCGCGCAAGCCTCCCATTTGCCGTTCGGTCTTTTCCAGCAACGGGCTGCCGAGGAAATCCATTCGCTTGGCCGTTACGCCGGCGCGCTGTGGCAGGAGGCGCATGATGGCGCGGCCGGTGGTCGATTTGCCCGAGCCGGATTCGCCGACGATGCCGATGCGCTCCCGCCCCACGTCAAAGCTGACATTGGAGACCGCCGGAATGGAATTTCGGCCGAAGCGAACGTTCAGATCGCGAACGGACAGGACGGGCATTTCGTCAAGATCTGGCATGGCGCGGGTCCAATAGATCGCGAAGCGTGTCGCCGGCGATGTTGAAGGCAAGGCTGGTCAACAGAATGGCGACGCCGGGCATCACGGCTACCCACCAATAGTCGAGCATGAACTTTCGCCCGCTGGAAATCATCGCACCCCATTCCGGCAGAGGCGGCTGCGCACCGAGACCGAGGAAGCCGAGGGAAGCTGCCGTCAGGATGATGCCGGCCATGTTGAGCGTCAGCCGCACGATCACGGAGGGAATACACATCGGGGCGATATAGAGAAACAGGATGCGCAGCGGCGAGGCGCCATAAAGCCTTGCGGCCGCCACGTAATCCGCATTGCGCACGACAAGCGCTTCCGCGCGTGCGAGACGGGCGATCGGCGGCCATGCGGTCAGCGAAATGGCGACGATGGCGGTTCCCAGACCTGCCCCGAGAGCGGCGGCGAAGGCAAGCGCCAGGATCAACGAGGGGAACGACAGGACGATATCCGTGGCGCGCATCAGGATGGCGTCGGTGCGCCCGCCGAAAAAGCCTGCGACGACCCCGATCACCAGGCCGATCGGGCCGACGATAACCGAGACGGACAGGACGGTTTGGATGGTGATGCGCGTGCCGTAAACGAGACGGCTGAAAATATCGCGCCCGAATTCGTCCGTGCCTGCCAGATGCGCGAAGCTCGGAGGCTGAAGCGCGTCGCTCAATGTCTGGGCCGCGGGATCGTACGGCGCGAGCAGCGGGGCAAAGATCGCGACCAGAACCAGGATGGCGAGGATGATGAAACCCACCATGCCGAGCGGTTCGTCGGAGAGCTTGTGAAGAATGCGGGAGGTCGAGTTCCATATCCGGGTACCGATTGCCGGCGGCCGTATGATGGTGTCGTCCTGGACGATATTGCTCATCGGGCGGCCTCCCGGGTACGCGGATCAAGAAGCGCGTAGGCGATGTCTGCAACGAAATTCAGCAGCATGAAGATGAAACCAACAATGATGGTCGCCGCAAGGATTGCGTTCATGTCACCGATCATGAGCGCATTGGTCATGTACTGACCGATGCCCGGCCATGAGAATACGATCTCTGTCACAACGGCGCCTTCGAGCAGGTTGCCGTAGGAGATCGCGAGAACCGTGATCAGTTGGACGGCGATATTGGGCAGGACGTGGCTGATGACCGTGCGGACCGGACCGACGCCCTTGGCGCGTGCCGCGATGACATAGTCCTGATTCAGCTGCTCCAGCGTGAACGCGCGGGTCATGCGCGTGATATAGGCCATGGCCATATAGGCAAGGATACAGGCTGGCAGGATGATGTGAGACAGGGCGTTCCAGAATATGTCCGTCTCGCCTTCGAGCAGGCTATCGACGAGCATCAGCCCCGTGGTGGGCTCGATCAGGCCCTCGTAGAAGACATCGACGCGACCCGGTCCGCCGACCAGATTGAGGCTGGCATAGAAGATAACCAACCCCACGATACCGAACCAGAAGACCGGGATCGAATGCCCGACCAGCGCGAAGACGCGGGCAAACTTGTCGATCGCGCTATCCCTGAAAAGACCGGCAGCCAAGCCGAGAGGAACGCCGATCAGCGTCGAAATAAACACCGCGAGCGTCGCAAGTTCCAGGGTTGCCGGAAATGCCTGGGACAGGTCCTTGGTGACCGCGTTGCCGGTCAGGATCGCTGTGCCCATATCGCCGTGCAGCAGTCCCCAGACATAGATGAAGAATTGCTGATAGAGCGGCAAATCGAGGCCAAGCCGGACGCGCATGGCCTCGTAGGCTTTCGGATCGGCGAGTTCGCCGACAATGGCCCCGACCGGATCGGTCGGCATAACGCGGCCGATCACGAAGGTGACGCACAACAGGATGAACAGGCTGACGATGAGATGGATAAGTCGTCGTCCGAGCCTCGCCTAAAGAAAGTTCCTTCATGATCGGCTGCCTGACCTGAGGTTACTTATCGGTCTTCGTCACGCCTTCCAGACGTGTCGTCTGGCTTGGATGCCCGACATAGCCCTTCACACGGCTAGTCAGGACGATCGGCTCGTAGCGTTCGAAAAGCGGCAGAACAGCGGGCTTCTGCGCAACGAACATTTCCTGCATCTGAACGTAAAGCGCTCCGCGCTTCTTCGCATCCGGCTCAAGCGCAGCCTTGGCCGTGATGGCCGTCAGCTCGGGAATATCCCAGCCTGAGCGCCATACGAAGTTGCCGGCGTTATTAGCCTTCAGCGAATTGTCCGGATTGCTCGAGAATTGCTCCATCGCGCCCAGGACATTAGGCATATAGGCACCCGTCTGCGGGATCAGGAGATCGAAATCGCGTGCTCGGTGCGCGGCGATGATGTCCGCGCCATTGCCCTGCAGGATATTGATCTTCACGCCGATCTGGCCAAGCGAAGCCTGTATCGCGGTTGCAAGATCGATACGCGGCGTCTGGGAAATTGTCTTCAGGCTCAGTGTGAAACCGTCCTTGTATCCAGCCTCCGCAAGCAACGCCTTTGCCTTCGCCACGTCCAGTTTCCAATCCGGGCTCGGAATGGCAAACTCGAAGTTTTCCGGAACGGGAACCGTGCGGGCGCGACCGTATGGCCCCATGATGGCCTTTTCCATGCCCTTGTAGTCGATGCCGTAGGCAAGCGCTTCGCGGACTTTCGGATTGGAAAGCGGCTCCTTGCTTGCGTTCATGGACAGGACATAGAAGCCTCCCGTCGGCACGCGCTGGATTTCAAAACCCTGCTTTCCGGTGAACGTTGCAAGGTCGGTCGCGGTCAGCGCACTCGCGATATCGATATCGCCGCGCTCAAGCATCAGCCGCTCGACCTGGCTCTCGGGCACATGGCGAACGACGACGCGGCGCATCTTCGGCGCCCCGGCGACGTAGTTCTTGGCAGCATCGAGGATGACTATCTCGTTTGGCGTCCACTTGTTCAGCGTGAAAGGGCCCGAGCCTGCCGAATTGGTGCGTAGCCACGCATTGCCCCAATCGTCGTTGACGACATGGGCCTTCAGCTCCTTGCTATCGACGACACTGGCGATGACCATTGCCAGGCGATAAAGCAGAAGCTCGGATGTGACCTCGCCGGAAAGATCCACGCGCACGGTCTTCTCGTCCGGCGCCGTGACCAGCTTTTCCACGTTGCCGCCATTGTAGCCGACACGCTTGAGATTGGCCGCAGCAGCCTGGTCGAGTTTCAGGAGGCGGGTGATCGAGTATACGACATCCGCGGATGTAACCGGGTTACCCGAGGCGAATTCCGCCTTGCGTAGATGGAAGGTGATCCCCTTGTCATCGATCTCCCACTTTTCGGCGAGCTGCGGGGAAATCTTCCCCGAACCGTCGGTGGAAACCAGGCGATCGTAGAGGTTTGCCATGATCTCGTTGGCTTTGGCTTCCGTCGCCTGATGTGGATCCAGCGAGAGAACCTGGGCAAGCGAGGTCGCAATAACGAGTTGGTTGGCGGGTGTCTCGGCAAAAGCTGCCGGCGTGCCGAAAGACATGACGGCAAAAGCAGCGCCGACGAGCAATCGCGTGCAAAGGTATTTCATTGGAACTCCTCCCAGAGTTGACCGAGGACATTAGCCGCTTGTTCAAGTGTCGTATGATGACCTACCGAGTTTTTCCGGAGATGGCAAGCTTGCCGGAACAGCGCGTGTACCGATTTCGAACCTCCCGGCAAACATGCACGAAGATTTTCAGGGCGAAATGATCGAAAGATAATATCTCTTGATAATGCGTATCAGCGGATGGTTCGGGGAAAAACGTGGGAACTCGCTATCGACCCGTAAATAGCTGTTCCGGCGAGGGAAGTTCGTCCGACCGCGACGGGGGCGCCTGAAGGTGCTCGACAGCCGGTGAAAAATCATATTAAGTCGTATGATATGTAAGAGGTTCGGGAGGACGCGATAATGTACGTGGGCACACAAGTTGGCGCGAGAGATGATGACGACTACCGCGTTTTTGCTCAATTGGGATTGAAACACATTTGCGCGGATCCGCCCGGCGCGCCTTCGAGCTGGAAACTGGACGATCTCGAACGTCATCGCGACAAGATCGAAAGCTTCGGGCTCATTCTCGACATGATCCAGCTCCCGCTGCCGTCGCAGCCCATCGAGAAGGCATCCTATCCGGATATCCTCCTCAAGGGTCCCGATCGCGACCGGCAGATCGACGCGGTGTGCAGGCTGATCGAGGAAACGGCAAAGGCCGGAATTCCGTCGGTGAAATACAATCTCAATCTGATCGGCATCCCGCGTACGCAGATGGAACCCGGGCGAGGCGGGTCACGCAACGAAGCCTTCCGATGGGACAAGGCCGATCAGCAGGCTGCACCAGGCCTGGCTGGGGTGCTTTCCGAGGACGAGAACTGGGAGCGGATCGACTATTTTCTGGAACGCGTGGTGCCCGTCGCGGAGAGCAACAGGGTGCGGCTGGCCTGCCATCCGCATGACCCTTACACGCCACCCGGCTACAAGGGCGTCACCCGCGTGCTCGGCACCGTCGAGGGTCTAAAGAAGTTCGTGCTTATGCGCGAGAGCCCCTATCACGGTCTCAATTTTTGCCAGGGCTCGATCGGCGAAATGCTGGAGAACCCCGGGCAGGAAATCGACGATATCATCCGCTGGTTCGGGACACGCGGCAAAATCTTCAACGTCCACTTCCGTAACATCGCGGGTGGCAAGCTCTCCTTCATGGAAACTTTTCCGGACGAGGGCGACATGGACATGGTTCGCTCTCTCAAAATTTATAACGAGGTCGGCTATCGCTACATGATCATGCCGGATCACGTTCCCACAATCAGCGGCCGCGATCCCACAGGCGTGGCCTTTGCGTTCTGCTACGGCTATATTACGGCTTTGCTTGAGGCAATGAAATCGTGATCCACGGCAACTCAGTGCTGTATCATTGATCGAAGCTGCCGAGCACAGCGTTTGATGCCGGAGCCTTCCTTCGGAAGGTCTTTATCGCCTCGCTGGTCATTCATCAGCGAGGCCGCACGGCAGGCGATATGGAACTTCGAAATCCATAGTTATGCCTCCCGATCGCCGATCGTTGAGAGAAAATAGTTGGCGCCTTCACGTCAGATTGACGGCCACCGACGCACCCGACCAGCAGAGCCCGCAAACCAGCAATAGACCCCGGCGCAAAATTAGGCCAACCTGCTGCTATCAAGCAGAAGTATAGCTGCCAGTTATCGGCCGGAGAACAAGGGGCCTGAAAAGAGCCCTGCTCAGCCATCGATCGGCCGCTATCAACAATGGTCGGAGGATGAATGGCTGGTCGTCTGGAAGGTAAGGTTGCGCTCATCAGCGGCGGCGCGGGCGGATGCGGCCTTGCCGCGACCGAGCTTTTGCCCGAGAAGGCGCGGCGGTCGGGATCGTCGATCTGCCGCACAGCCAGGGGCGGCCGTCGCCGCCCGCTTGCGTGAAGAAGGTCTCAAGGTAACTTTTGCACCCGCCGACGTTTCCGACGAACTGCAGGTGAAACAGGCTGTGGACTCGATTTCCGGTGAACTCGGACCGATAACGGTGCTGTTCAATCATGCCGGAACGATCATCGTCCGGCCGTTCCTCGAAACCTCGGTGGAGGATTGGGATCGGCTGATGGCCATCAATGTCCGCAGCATGTTCCTGATGACGCGTGCCGTCCTGCCGCACATGATCAACGCGGGTGGCGGGTCCATCGTCTGCACGTCGTCGATCTCGGCGGTCGCCGCGACACCGATGGAAGTTCTCTACGATACGACCAAGGGCGCATGCCACATGTTTGCTCGCGCGATCGCGGTTGAATTTCGCGATCGCAACATTCGCTGCAACGCGGTCTGCCCCGGCTTCATCCAGACGCCCCATGGCCGGAAGGAGGTCGAGGAACTGACCCGTTACGGGGTCGATGTCTCGGACGCGGCGATCGCGGCCCAGCAGGGCAGGATGTGTCGGCCGGACGAGGTCGCCAAGGCGGCACTCTACCTCGCGAGCGACGATGCCAGCTTCGTCAGCGGGACGCATCTGTTTGTCGACAATTGTTTTACTGCGATGTGAGGGGAAAACATGGCTCTGGAAAAAGGCGGCCTGTGGCGCAACTGGGTCGGCAATCAATATTGCGTTTCACAATTCAAGGCATCGCCGGAAACGGAAGCCGAAGTGGCAGAGCTTGTCCGCGAAGCAGACAGGCGCGATCTGGCTATCCGTGTTTCCGGCTCGGGCCATTCCTTCACCCCCGTCGTCGGCACCAATGGGCTGTTGCTGTCGCTCGCCGATTTGCGCGGCGTGCAGAACATCGACCGCGACCGGAAACAGATCACGGTTGCAGGCGGAACACGTATCAATGAAATCGGCAGGACGCTGAAAGAACACGGTCTTTCACTGATCAACCAGGGCGACATCGACAGCCAGGCTGTCGCCGGCGCGTTTACGACCGGAACCCACGGAACCGGGATCAAGCTCGGAAACCTGGCCTCGTCGATTGCCGGCATGCGTATCGTCACCGCCACCGGGGATGTTCTCGATATCGACGGCCGCGACAGCGACAGGCTGCATGCGGCTCAGGTCTCCGTGGGAACGCTCGGGATCATCTCTTCGCTGACGCTCAACGTGATGGACGCCTATAATCTGCACGAGCGTCTCTGGCGGGACGACTTCGAAACCTGCATGGAGCGTCACGACGAGTGGCTTCCCAGCACCGCCATTTCGGCTTCTTCTGGTGCCCGACGCCGGAAAGCCGCCATCTGTACTGCCTCGCCGACACGTCCGCGGCATCGAGCACGAACAAGCTGGCCGATGTCTGCGAGATGAAGGTGATGGACATCACCGAAGCCGCGCCGATGGAAAGCGAATTCGAAAAGATCGCCTATAGTTCCGAGGTCTACCCGATCGAATACGTACCGAATTTCGTCGAACTGGAATATGCGGTCCCTCTCGAACACGGCAAGGCCGCGGTGAGGGCGGTTCGGGATCTGATGCTGAACAAGCACACCAATTGCATCTATCCGATCGAATACCGCTTTACCGCCGGCGATCCGGCATGGATGAGCCCCTTTCATCACCAGGACAGCATCACCCTGTCGGTGTCGGGTGGTCCGGGTATCGATTACTGGCCCTTCCTGAAGGACGTCGATCAAATTCTACGCGGATACAATTCTCGCCCGCATTGGGGAAAGATGCATTTCCTCGACACGGACGACGTCACCAAGCTCTACCCTCGCGCCAAGGAATTTCGAGCGCTCAGGCGGGATTTGGATCCGAAGGGCCGGTTTCTGAATGACCACTTGAAGATGTTATTTGGATAAAGCCATTCCTGAAGAAGCGCGGGGCGTAGGCCCCGGTTCGTTTACCTGCGATCAGGAGGCCGTGACACCAACGGGGCGCCGGGAGGGGACATAGCCTCTGCTGCCATCCATCAGCACGCGGGTATAGGGATGCGCGACGGTTCCCGCGACCAGTTGCGCCTTGGTGGCGATCTCCACGAAGCCGCCATTCTGCATGATTGCGACACGGTCGCAAAGATGGGCGACGACCGCCAGGTCGTGGCTGACGAGGATATAGGTCAGCTTCTCCCGATCGCGCAGATCCTTCAAGAGGTTGAGGATTTCCGCCTGAATGGAAACGTCCAAAGCCGAGGTCGGCTCGTCGAGCAGCAGGATCCGCGGTTCCAGGATGAGCGCCCGCGCGATCGCCACGCGTTGCCGCTGCCCGCCGGAAAGCTGATGGGGGAAGCGATAGCGGAAATTGAGGGCAGGCCGACATCCTTGAGCACCTTTTCGACGCGCTCCTGCCGGTTGTCCTTGCCGTGGATTTCGAGAGGCTCCAGCAATGTCCGCCCGATCGTATGGCGCGGATGGATGGAGCCGAACGGATCCTGGAACACCATCTGCTGCTTGGCGAGCTGCGATATCGAGCGTTTCTGGCCGATCGTCTCGTCATCGATCCGGATGGATCCGGTCCATTGCTTGTTGCGACCGGCGAGCGCCCCCAGGACCGTGGATTTGCCGCAGCCGCTTTCGCCGACCAGTCCGAATGTCTCGCCCTTCGCAACCTCGAAGGACACATCGTTGACGACACGGATAAGGCTGTCGCCCTGGCCGTAGGATACCGCAAGATGATCGACCTTGATCATGGTCATGGTTCAGTTCTCCAACCAGGCCGGATCGCGGCGCAGGACCTCGAGCCGATCGCGCGGATGGTCGAGGCTCGGCAGCGCGTTCAACAGGCCACGGGTATAAGGGTGCTGCGCATCGTCCAGATCGGCGGCCGCGATCGTTTCCACGACACGACCCGCATACATGATGATGACGCGGTCGCAGAAGCTGCGCACCAGATTGAGATCGTGGGAGATGAAGATCAGCCCGAGGTTCCGCTCCGTCACCAGGTCGTCGAGGATCGACAGAACCTGCTGGCGCACGGTCACGTCCAGCGCCGAGGTGGGTTCATCGGCGATGATCAGTGACGGCGAGGCGATCAGCATCATGGAAATCATGATGCGCTGCCCCATGCCGCCGGAAACCTCGTGCGGATAGAGGTCGAAAACGCGCTGCGGATCGCGAATGTTGACGCGTTCGAGCATGGCCAGCGTCCGCTGCCGGGCTTCCTTCCGCGAGACGCGTTCGTGCAGGATGACGGTCTCCGAAATCTGCTCTCCGACGGTCATGACCGGATTGAGCGAATATTTCGGATCCTGCAGGATCATCGAAATCCGCCGTCCGCGCACCGAAAGCATCTGCTGTTCGGGGGCGGTCAGCAGGTTGATGTCCTCGAACTGCAGCCTGTCGGCCTTGACGATCGCCTGGGGCGGCTGCAGCCGCATGATCGCTCGCCCGACCGTGCTCTTGCCCGAGCCGGACTCGCCGATGATGCCGACTTTCTCGCGGCCCACGCTGAACGAGACGTTGCGCACGGCGGTGACGACGCCGGACAGCGTCGGGAATTCCACCGACATGTTCTGAACGGTCAGGATGTTTTCAGGCGGTTTAAGCATTGCGGGGATCCAATATGTCGCGCAGACCGTCGCCGAAGAGATTGAACGCCAGGCTGACGACCAGAATTGCAAGGCCCGGGATCGTGGTCAGCCACCACGCATCGAGAAGATACTTGCGCCCGGCGGCGGCCATGGCACCCCATTCGGCCATGGGCGGCTGGGCGCCGAGGCCGAGGAAGCCGAGGCCGGCGGCGGTGAGGATGATGCTCGACATGTTGAGGGTCAGGCGGACGATGATCGACGGCGCACACAGCGGCACGATATGGCGAAGCAGAATGCGGCCCATGCGCGCTCCCTGCAGTTCTGCCGCGACGACGAAGTCGGCATGCCGGAACGTCAGCGTTTCCGCCCGCGCCAGCCGGGCGATCGGTGGCCAGATGGTCAATGCGATGGCGATCACCGCGTTTTCGATGCCAGGCCCGAGTGCTGCCGAGAATGCGAGCGCCAGAACAAGGCTGGGAAAAGACAGGAAGATATCCGTGATGCGCATCAGTACGACATCGATCCAGCCGCCGAGATAACCGGCGCTGGCCCCGATCACGAAGCCGATCGGAGCAACGATGACGGTCACCAGGATGCTGATATAGAGCGTGGTGCGCGCGCCATAGACGACGCGCGTATAGACGTCGCGGCCGAACTCGTCCGTGCCGAACCAGTGGCTTGCCGAGGGCGCCTTGAGCGCCATCGACAGATCCTGGCTGTAGGGGTCGTAGACCGTCAGCACGGGCGCCAGTGCGGCAATGATGACGAGGGCTATGACCACCGCGAAGCCTGCGAACGCCAGCGGGTTCGCGAGTAGGCTGAGCCATGCCACGTAGGCCTTGTGCAGTCTGGCCTGTTTCGTGGAGGTGAAATCCTCGTTGATGAGCCAGTTGTGGAGGTCGGTGAAGTAACCGGATTTGGTCATGGAAGTACCGGGGTCCTGGGTCATCGGGTTCGGGGATCGATGAAGCGGTAGACGATATCCGACAGGAGGTTGATCGCGATCGAGATGATGCCGATCAGGAGGACGCTGCCGAGAACCGCGTTCATGTCTGCGAAGAACAATGCGGAGGTGAGATATTGGCCGAGGCCCGGCCACGCGAAGACCGTCTCGATGAGCACGGTGCCGTCGAGGAGCCCGCAATAGGCGAGTGCCACGACCGTGAGCAGCTGGACCCTGATGTTGCGGAAGGCGTGGCGCCAGATGATCGGCCGCTTGCCGAGGCCCTTGGCGCGGGCGGTCAGGATATATTCCTGCCTGAGCTGTTCGAGCATGAAGCTGCGGCTCATGCGGCTGAGATAGGCCATGGCCGCATAACCAAGGATGAGTGCGGGTGCGATGACGTGGTGGAGCGCACTCCAGAAGACGTCCCATTCCCCGGCGAGAAGCGAATCGACGATCAGCGAATTGGTCGGCCCTTCGACAAGCCCCTCGTTATAGATGTCGATGCGGCCACCGGCGGGAATGATGCCGAGATTGGCGTAGAATAAAAGGATCACCGTCGTGCCGATCCAGAAGATCGGCGTGGAATGCCCGAGCAGCCCGACGATGCGGGCGACATGATCGAGCCAGGTGCCCTTGCGCACGGCCGACAGGATGCCAAGAGGAACGCCGAACCCTGCGCCGATGATCGTCGCGAGCGTGGCGAGTTCGAGTGTGGCGGGAAATACCCGGGCGAGGTCGCTCGCCACCTGGTTCTTGGTGACGTGCGACTGGCCGAAGTCCAGCCGCACAATATCTGCAAGGTAGGACCCGAATTGCACATAGAGGGGCCTGTCCAACCCCATCTCCTTGTAGACGCGATCATAGGTCGCCTGGTCTGCCTGGTCGCCGACCACGGCAATGACCGGGTCCGCCGGGATCATGCGGCCGACGACGAAGGTGATGATCAGGAGGCCAAGCAACGTCGTCGCGATCACCGCGAACGACGTGGCAAGTTTACGCCCGGCGGACAGCAGTTTCCTGCTGCCCGCGCGTCGCGTTTCGGTGGTCTGTGACATGCTCAATTGCGCTGTTCCTAGAAGAGGCGATCAATTGCCCTTGTTGACCGTGTCCCAGCGGGTCAGCCAGGTCGAATGGCCGATATAGCCCTTCACCTCGTTGCGAACCGCCTTGGCGTCGGTGCGCTGGAACGAGGTGACCAAGGCCGGCGACGAAGCGAGATAGGCTTCGTTGATCTTGGTATAGAGTTCGGCGCGCTTCGACTGGTCGGTCTCGTGCGCCGCAGCGGTGACCATCTGCTGGATCTCCTTGGGAACATCCCAGGCTGTCCGCCAGGCATTCAGGCCGACGAGTTTGGCCTCGTCGGAATTGTTAGCGTTGGTCGCATAGGACTGGAGAACCGCATGCGGGTCCGGGAGGCGGTCGCCGGAGCGAGCCGAAAAATCTCGAACTGGCGGTTGCGAAATTTGCCGATATGGTCGCCGCCCTGCAGGTCGAGCTTGATGCCGGCCTTGGCGGCATTGGCCTGAAGCGACTGGGCGACTTCGTATTCGGGCGTCACTGGCGTCGCGTAGTAGACCTTGGAGAAGCCATTCGGATAACCGGCCTCGGTGAGAAGCTGCTTGGCTTTTTCGATATCAAGCTTGTACGGGTTCTTGTCGATCGAGCCCGGCAGGCCGCCCGGTACGATCGTCTGCTGCTTGATGCCGTAATATTTCATGACGGTGCTTGCGAGGCCGTCATAATCGATCAGGTAGCGGAATGCCTCGCGCACCTTCGGCTTCGAAAGAATTTCATCCTTCTGGTTCAGCGCCAGATAGTAGAAGCCGAAGCCGGGGTCTTCTGGATCGTCACCTTGCCGCCCGTTTCGAGCGCGCCGAGGTCGGTGGACGAAAGCCTGGTCGCCACATCGGCGTCGCCGGCATCGATCTGCAGGCGCTGCGCAGACGATTCAGGAATGTGCCGCAGCAGGACGCGGCGCATCTTGGGCTCGCCCTGCCAGTAATCCTTGAACGCTTCGGCGATGATCAGCTCGTTGACGCGCCATGTCCGCAACGCATAGGGGCCGGAGCCCGCGTCGGCGGTCTGCAGGAATTCCCGCCCCATGTCGCCGCCCTTGTCCTTTTCGGCAAGGAACTTGCTGTCCAGGATCGAGGTGGAGAAACTGGCGAGCGAATAGAGGATGAGGTTCGAATTCCAGACCTCCGGCGTTTCGACAACGACGGTCGAAGCGTCCGTTGAACGAATGAGCTTTTCGACGTTGTCAGCCGTAAAGCCCCACTGGCGCAGGTCCGTCGAAGGCGCGAGGCCGAGCTTCACGAGCCGGCGCAGCGACCATTCGACATCCTTTGCCGTCAACGGATTGCCGGAGTGAAACTTGACGCCCGAACGGATCTTGAACGTAAAGGTCTTGCCATCCGGAGACACCGTCCAGCTCTCGGCGAGGCCCGGCTGCGGCTTGGAAATGTTGTCGGCGGGCAGGACGATCAGCCGCTCGTAAAGATTGGCGACGATCTCCGCGGCTTCCAGCTGATTGATCTCGTTCGGGTCAAGTCCGCGCAGGGACGAAGTGTCCATGGCGACGACCAGCTGATCCTTCGGTGTCGCCGCCAAAGCCAGGCTCGGCGCGGTCCATGACAGGGCAGCGATGCTGGAGAGCAGAATGACGTGGCGTCTGAGCATAAAAATCCTCCTCCGGGTTCCTCAAATCGCATCGACGACAGATTTTCGTATCGACATAGATCTGAAGTCTGGTATATCAGATCCCACACTCTCACTGCCTCGTCAACGGATTTCGCGAAAAATGATTCCCGAGCCCACCGGAAGCCCAGTCCCTGAAGCATTTGCGAAGATCGATCCGAAATTTCAGATGACGGTGCGCGATCACGTTCACCGCACCCTGCGGGCGGCCATCCTTGCCGGACGGTTCGCGACGGGGAGAAGGTCAACGAGCGCAGCCTCGCCGAGCAGTTCGGCGTCAGCACGACGCCGATCAAGGAGGCCTTGCGCCAGCTTGAGACGGAGGGTCTGGTCGAGGCTCTGCCCCGGCGCGGCGTCATCATCCGGTTCGATATGAGCTGGGCCGAGGAGATGATCTCGCCCGCGCGGCGCTGGAATCGATGATCGCGCATCTGGCGGCAAAGCGCATCGGCAAGCCGGCAGGCGTCGAGTTGACGGCAATAGCCGATATGATGGCCAAGGCGACGATCTCCGCGGATGCGGACAGCCTCGTTTCTCTCAACGAGCAGTTCCACGAGCACATTCACCGCAGCTCTCGCTGCGGTTATCTGGCGAAATTGATCGAACGGCAGCAATTCTACGACGCCAGCATCCGCCGCGTCATCCACATGGATCCCGCCGAGCGTCAAAAGGCGCTCGAAGAGCACGCCGCCATCGCCAAGGCTATCGTTACCGGCGATGCGGATCTCGCCGAGCGGCAGATGCGCAACCACGTCGTCCGCTCCGGCGAAACCTATCTGAACATCGTTTTCGGCAACAAAAAGGATATTTGACGTGAATGACAGGCTGCAGACTGTAAGAAAGGCGCTGACCGGCATTTCCGGTGTTCCGGTGACGCCTTACCGGCAAGATGGGACTGTCGATCTCGAAAAGCTCGGCGCGCTGATCAAGCGCCTTGCCGTTGCCAAGGTGCACAACCTGATGGCCGCCGGCAATACCGGCGAGTTCTTCACGCTCACCATGGATGAAGTCCGCGCCGTGCATGCCGCCACGATCAAGGCCGCCGACGGCATGTCGCTGGTGAGCGCCGCCGTCGGCCGCTCACTGACCGAAGCAAAGGCGCTTGCTAAGGACGCGATTGCCGAAGGTGCGGATGCGATCATGGGCCACCATCCCATGGATCCGTTCGCCGGGCCGTCCTATCAGGCCGGTTATTTCCTGGAACTCGCGGATTTCTGCACCGTACCGGTCATCGCCTATGTACGCAGCGACAGCTTTTCGGTCGAGGATTTCCGCAAACTCGCCCTGCATCCGAACATCGCCGGGATCAAGTTCGCTTCCTCGAACCTGCTGCTGCTGGCGGAAGTCATCCGGGCCACGCGTGATGCGCCGGCGATCTGGGTCTGCGGCCTGGCAGAGGGCTGGGCGCCGGCCTTCTACGCCATGGGAGCCAAGGGCTTCACGTCGGGTCTCGTCAACGTATTCCCCGAACGGTCGCACGCGATCCATCGGGCGCTGGAGGCCGGCAACTATGCGACGGCCCGCGACCTGATCGACGGCATTGCCGGGTTCGAA
Organism: Neorhizobium sp. EC2-8; assembly: GCA_045291535.1. Lineage (GTDB taxonomy): Bacteria > Pseudomonadota > Alphaproteobacteria > Rhizobiales > Rhizobiaceae > Neorhizobium. Next base: position 123,869 of record CP147998.1, read on the forward strand.
ACGCTGCGCACGAAATATAACAACGGCGCCAACGTGACTGTCGTGAAGGAAGCGCTCGGCATGCTCGGCACCGATGTCGGGCCGGTGCGCGTGCCGGGCGTCGTCGCCCTCAACGACGAGGAGCGGCGCATCCTGCGCGGCATTGTCGATCGCGTCAAAACCGAAGTGCTCGTCGCCTGACGGAGGAAGCAAGTGCATATTACCGGATTTAAAACCTACATGCAGCGCGTGGACGACCGTCCTCGCCTGTTGCTCAAGATCGAGACCAGCGAAGGTATCTCCGGCTGGGGTGAGTGCTATAATCACGGCCCCGACTGGGCGTTGCCGCCGCTTTTCGATTACCTCTTCCATCAGATCGAGGGAGAAGACCCGCGCCGGGTGGAGTTCCTCGTCCTGAAGCTCAACCAGCAATGCAGGTTTCCTCCCGGAGCCCTGGGCCTTGCTGCGATTTCCGCAATCGACCATGCATTGTGGGATATCGCCGGCAAGGCCGCGGGTCTGCCGGTCTACATGCTGCTTGGCGGGCATGTGCGTGATCGGGTCCGCGTCTATTGCGGCGTTTATACCGCCCCGGATCCGCAATACGCACTCGAGCAGACTCTGAAGCTCAATGAAGACTACGGGTATACCGCCTTCAAGCTCAGCCCCTATCGCCGCGATCTTCACAACAGCCGCTGGGGCGAACTGGTGAAGGAAACGGGCGATTATTTCGGCAAGATCCGCGAGATCACCCCTCGCATTTCGAATTCGCCTTCGATGCGCATGCGAAGATCTACGAACCTTACCAGGCCATCCAGCTGGCTGCCGCGATCGCACCATACGATCCGCTCTTCTACGAAGAGCCGATTCGGCCTGAACATATTCCCGCATGGACAGAGCTGAAGTCGAAGGTCACCGTGCCGCTTGCAACCGGCGAATCTCTCTACAACCGCTTCGAGTTCCTGTCGCTGTTGTCTGCCCGTGGCGCCGACATCATTCAGCCGGATATCTGCGTCGTCGGCGGGGTCACCGAGATGCGACGTATCGCGGCCATCGCCGAGGCGCATTACGTGACCGTCGCGCCGCATAACCCAATGGGCCCGCTCGCAACCGCCGTGAACATCCATTTCTGCGCCGCACAGTCGAACTTCAAGATCCTGGAGTTCAAGCCGCATGTGCATGTGCCCTGGGCGCTCGACCCCTATATGCCGGTGGACGGATACATGAACCTGCGTCCGGATCGTCCGGGCTGGGGTATCGAGATCGACGAAAAAGCGCTGACGACGGATGATTACATTCACTGGGAGCGGAAAATCACCCGCAAACCGGACGGCGCGACCGCCTATCCCTGATCACTGCCCCCAGCGCCTGCGGATAACGCACCCGCTGTTGCGTCCCTGGCCGGTGAGGAGGAAACTTTCTCACCGGCCGGACGCCGCTGCCGATGATGACGGCGGCGTCAGGTAACCAGGCCCCAGAAACCCTGCTTTTTGCCGTGTCGGGACTTCAGTCCCGCGACATAAGCATCATGCGTGCCGACGCTTGCGAAGTCACCGACGTGGGGGCGAGCGATGCACATTTTACAAGATGCCGCGCCGCATGCTTGTACCGGCTGGATCGTGCGTTCTCGAGCGTGAAGTCGATCATGGAGCGCAGCACGATTGTCGCTGCGAGCGGGTGCTTCTCGGACAGAGCTTCCGCCGCCGGCGTCATCAGTTCATAGAGATCGCCGTCGAGTTCTGCCTTCCGCCTCAAAACGAGCTTCGCCGCCTCGGCCATCGCCGGCCAGCGCAGGAAAAAGCGAGCGCGGGATGAACCTCCGGAAACGCCTGGGCATAGGCGAACGCCTTTTCCTCGGCCTCCATGTCGTCGAAGTCCGGGAGTCGGCGGATGAAAGCGCGCAAGTGCACGTCGTTCAGCGAGTGCTCGAACCACTTCCATCGATCGGCCTGGGCTTCGTCCGCGCGCCCCAGGGCTTCAAGCACCTCGACACGGGCAAGTTGCCATTCTATCGCAACGTCCGGACGGCTTAGGGTCTCGACCGCGTCCAGCGTTTCGAGAGCCTCAGCGGCGCGTCCTGCAGAAAGGAGCCGGCGAGCGATGTCCGTCGCCACCAGGGGCATCCTGCGGCTCTTCTCCGGCTGCTGGGCGATATATGCATCCACGTCACCCTGCGCATCGGCGATTTCCTGCAGGGCAATGCGCACCGTCAGTTCCCGGTGATTTCCGTAAACCTGGTCTTCGTATATCGGCCCGCTGCTGCTCCAGCCGATGACCCGACGGTCGCCTTGAGCGACCTTGTCCTCGGGTTCCTTCGACCACTGCACGAACAGGCCCTTGAGCCGATCAAGACCGTCTTTGCCGAACGCGGGCGCCATAGCCGCAATCAGCGGATCATACTGGCCGTAATCATTGTTCTGTACCGCCGCGAAGGTTTTCTCGGCCAGGGCGTCCTTCTCGACACCCGCCGACTGGGCGATCACGCCGGCATCCGCGCATGCCTGGTGGAAGCTCTCGATGATCGAGCCGCCGCCGTCGTCGGACCGTTGAAAGACCGGATCGGCCATCGCCAGGAATTGCCAGAGCAGTTCCAGGGCTTCCTTCGGATCGTCGGGGGCGACCATATCGACGATCGTCTTCCGCTGCGTTTCCAGGTCCGACGTCACCGCCTTGACCTTGCGCCAGTTTATGAAGGTTTTCGAACGGGCAATGCTGGCAAGCCGCTTGCGCACTTCGCGTGCGATCTCGGCGCTGCTGTGATTGCCGGCAAGCTCCATGCGAAGCCGTCGTTTGTTTGCCGCGCTGCCGGTGCTGATCTCGATCAGCAATTCGGCCAGGCGCGGCGCGCCGAGCGCCTCCAGATTTTTCGCGTTGAGTGTCGTCTTGGCTGCCATGGATTTCCGCTGTCGTTCGCGCCCAAAATTAGCTGCCCAGCGTGTTCGTGCAAGGGGCTGCGCCGTCACGTGTGACGTTGGGGGAATTATTCTTTGTGTATCACCTCCGCCGGAACAAACTTTTCCAAAGCTCACTAGTTGGGCACAAATTTTGTTTGCTTAAAAAGAGAACCATGCAATATTTGAATTGATGCAGATCAATGCTGCATTTTGCGCATTATAGGTCGGCGATGGAAATCAAGCAGCTGGAAGTGTTCCTCGCAGTCATGTCGGCAGGCAGCATCACCGCTGCCGCCCGGCTGCTCGACCGCTCGCAGTCGCAGGTGACGCGCCTCATTCAGGAACTCGAATCCTCCGTCGGCTTTGCGCTTTTTGACCGCAACGGTCCCCGCATCACGCCCACATCGCGGGCGGTCGCCTTTCATTCGGATGCCGAGCGTTTCCTGACCGGCATCGGCCAGCTCAAGGAGCGCGCCAGGAATATCCTCTCAGAAGAGCCGGCGCCGATCGAGATTGCGGCGATCCCGGCATTCGCCAGCGGTCTGGTGCCGCTTGCGCTCGCAGAGATGCCGATAGACCTCATTCCGCGGAATGTGCATCTGCGCAGCATCTCGGCCGAGGCGGCCGTCCAGTCGGTGCTTGCCCGCACTGCGGATTTCTGCGTCGCTTCGCTGCCGGTCGAGCATCCGGGTCTTGATGCGCACGGGCTGTTTCAGGCGCCTTGCGTTGCTGCGGTGGCGGCGGACGATCCTTTGGCGGGCAAGGACATCATCTCGGTTCGCGACCTGGCGGACCGTTGCCTCATCACAATGGCCAATCCCTTCCGGCTGCGTCGCCGCGTCAACCAGGCGCTGCAGATGGCCGATGTCCGGCCATCGCGCATCGTCGATACCAATGCGGCGCTGAATGCGCTCCAGCTTGCCTCCACCGGTTTCGGTGTCTCCATAGTCGAGCCGGCGACCGCCTACGGCCTGCAGCTCAAGAATGTCGAGATCCGCCCACTCGATGTCGATATCCCGTTTCTCTGGGGCATTTTCTCGGCCGCGTCCAAGCCTCTTCCGGAAGGTGTCCTGGAGCTCATTCAGTTGATCATCACGATTTCGTCTGCCCGCATACCGGGCTTCGTGGCGCATGATCCCGGCCATATCGAACGCGTGGCGGATGTGACTTTCGGCGCTGGCGCGAACGCACAGGAGCAGTGATTTTGACGGCGCAGGACGTACAGCGCATGAAAGGCCTCGAGGCGCTTGAACAGCGGCTTGCCGAGGACCTGTCGTTTCTCGAACTCCCTCCCAAGGAGTGGGTGCCGGCGACCGAATATGAGGGTGTCGAAGTTTTCGATACCGTCGTAATCGGCGCCGGCATGTGCGGCCTGGTCGCGACCGCCTCGCTTAAAATGCTCGGCATCCATAACGTCGTCTGCCTCGACCGTTCTCCCGCAGGGCAGGAGGGACCGTGGGTGACGTTTGCGCGCATGGAAACGCTGCGCTCTCCCAAACAGCTGCCGGGGCCGGCGCTCGGCCTGCCGGCGCTGACATTCAGGGCATGGTATGTCTCGCAGTTCGGCGCGCAGGCGTGGGACGCGCTCGGCAAGATCCCCAAATCGCAGTGGATGGATTACCTGATCTGGTACCGCAGGGTACTTCAACTGCCGGTCCGCAATCTGGTCACCGTCACCGAGATGATCCCGGTCTCCGAGGACCTGATCGCCCTCGACGTTTCGGATGCGCAAAGCGGCGGACAAGAACGGCTTTATGCCCGGCACGTGGTTTTGGCGACCGGCCGTGACGGCCTCGGCGGCGGTTACGTGCCGGAATTCGTCGAGCGAGTACAGCCCCGGTTCTGGGCTCATTCCGCCGACGAGATTGATTTTTCGGCACTGAAGGGCAAGCGCGTCGCGGTCGTCGGGGCAGGGGCCTCCGCCATGGACAATGCGGCAACCGCGCTTGAAGCCGGTGCCGGCCAGGTCGATATGATCATCCGGCGCAAGGAGCTGCCGCGCATCAACAAGTTCACCGGCATCGCCAGCCAGGGCGTCGTCCAGGGTTTTGCCGGCCTCAGCGATGCGTGGAAATGGAAATTTCTCGACTATGTGCTCGACGCCCAGACGCCGCCGCCGCGCGATTCCACCCTGCGGGTGTCGCAACATCAAAACAGCCGGTTTTTCCTCGGCACGGCGGTGACCGGCCTGCGGGAAAGCGGCGACCATATCGTCGTCGAAACCAGCCGCGGCGAATTCGACTATGATTTCGCGATCTTCGCCACCGGTTTCCGGGTCGATCTCGACCGACGCCCCGAACTCAAGCATTTCGCGCCTTATATCCAGTTTTGGAGCGACGTCTTCACGCCTGAGAACGGCATGGAAAATGGCGAGCCTCGCCACGTCTCCCTATCTCGGCCCCGATTTCGAATTTCTCGAAAAGCTTCCCGGCAGCTGCCCGTCGCTGCGTCTTGTCCATTGCTTCAACTATCCGGCATCGCTCAGCCACGGCAAGTTGTCGGGTGATATACCGGCGGTCAGCGACGGCGGGCGTCGGCTTGCCCGCGGCATCGCCCGCAATCTCTTCGTCGCCGACCGCGAAACCCATTTCGCCAATCTCGTCGCCTTTGAAACGCCAGAGCTGCTCGGCGACGAATGGACGGATTCCGCCGCGCTGATCCCGGCGACCTCAAGGGAGCGGCCGAATGACGACCGCCGTTCTCCATCGCACGAGGTGCTGGCCGTGACCCGTTATCTTGTCGGCAAGCTGGCAGAATCGCTGCTCGCCATATGGGGCGTTGTCACGATCGTTTTTTCGTGAGCCGCGTTCTCGGCGACCCGGCCGTGCTTCTGCTGCCGGTCGGCGCCGGCCAGCAGGACCTCGACGCGCTTCGGTCTTCGCTCGGCCTCGATCGTCCGATCCTCGAACAATATGTGATTTCCGTTCTCGCGATGATCCGGGGCGATTTCGGCATATCTTTCCAGCACCAGCGCCCCGCCATGGATGTCGTTCTCGAACGCATGCCGGTCACCGCCACGCTCGCCGGTACCGCGCTTTTGTTCGGAACGCTAATCGGAGCGGTGGCCGGTGCCATCGCGGCGCTGAAACGCGGCACCATCTCGGAATTCATCGTCATGGTGGCGGCTTTGCTGGGCCAGGCGACACCGGTCTTCTGGCTCGGCATCATGCTGATCCTGGTATTTTCGGTCGATCTCGGCTGGTTCCCGACGGGTGGCTCGGGATCGGTCGCGCATCTCGTGCTTCCCGGACTGACACTGTCGGTCTTCGTGTCGGCCTCGATCGCCCGTCTGCTCCGCTCGTCGCTGCTCGACATCATGCGTGAGGACTATGTTCGGACCGCGCGCGCCAAGGGCCTGCTGCCACGCACCGTGTTCTTCTGGCACATCGCGCGAAACGCGCTGATCCCGGTGATTACGATGATCGGCATCATCGCCGGCGAGCTTCTCGGGGATCGGTGGTCATCGAAACCGTGTTCGCGTGGCCCGGCGTCGGGCGCATCATCATGCAGGCGATCCAGGCTCAGGATTTCCCGGTCATCCAGGCGGGGTCGCCCTGGTCGCCGCCATTTTCATCGTCGTCAACCTGTTGGTCGATCTGCTCTATGGCGTGCTCGATCCGCGCATCCGTCGGCGATAGGTGCGGCCATGAAAGCGTTCTTCCTCGCCCTCCTGAAAAGCCGCGCCGGACTGTTCGGTTTCCTGCTGGTCTCGGTCTTCGTGCTGGCCGCAATTCTCGCGCCCTATCTCGGCCTGCCGGTGCCGACGCGCTCCAACCTGCTTGCCCGCATGGTGGCTCCCACCTGGACGGGATTGTTTTCGCCCGGCGCCCATCCGCTCGGCACCGACGAGCTCGGACGCGACATCCTGTCTCGCATCGTTCACGGCAGCCGGATCACGCTGGCGATTGCGGCCGCGGCCGTCATTCTGGGCGGCATCGTCGGCACGCTGCTCGGCATTGTCGCCGGTTACTATCGCGGCATGGTCGATCGCGTCCTGATGCGCATCGTCGATATCCAACTCGCCTTGCCGCTGATGCTTCTGGCCCTTCTGGTGGTTGCGGCGCTCGGACCCTCGACCCGCAACCTCGTCATCGTGCTCGCCCTGACGAGCTGGCTCCGCTACGCCCGCATCATCCGAGGCCAGGTGCTTGCCCTTCGCGAACGCGAGTTCATCCTGTCGGCCCATGCGATCGGTGCGGGAACCTGGCGCATCATGCTCAAGCACCTGCTGCCGAACGTCATGACCCCGGCGCTGGTGATCGCGACGCTGGAACTCGCCCGCATCATCATCATGGACGCGGCGCTTTCGTTTCTCGGGCTCGGCGTCCAGCCGCCCAATCCGAGCCTGGGGCCGCATGCTGGCCGACGGCCGTGTCTATATCTCGACCGCCTGGTGGATCGTCACCTTCCCCGGCATTGCCATTCTCCTGACTGTGCTCAGTGTCAACCTTCTGGGTGACTGGCTGCGCGATCACTTCGATCCGAAATTGAGGACCATCCGATGAACCAGCTTTCCCGTTCCACGTTGCCGCCCCGCGTCGGACGCCTGAAGGCCGGCATGGCCAGGCAGGGTGTCGATGTCATCGTCTCCTTCAAACCGGAAAACAGCTTCTATTTCACCGGCTTCAACCCGATCATCTATTCCCACCCGGTGATCGCCATCCTGACCCCGGACCATGACCCGATCATGCTTGTGCATGCGCTGCGCGACGATCACGGCCGTGCCAGCGCCTGGGTGCCGGATATCCGCCTTTACGGTTCCTGGTCGACCAAGGTCACCATGGGGCCGAACTGGCAGGATGCGCTGGCCTCGATCCTTGGTGATCTCCGCGTGGCCGGCAAGACTGTCGGCATCGAGGAGGAATTCATCTCGATCCAGCGGACCGGTCAGCTGCGCAAGGCGCTGCCGGACGCTTCTTTCGCGGATGTTAGCCATCTGATCGATCATTGCCGCCTGATCAAGGACCCGGACGAGATCGCCAATGCGCGCATCGCGGCGCGGGCGGCCGATCTTGGCATGGATACGGCGGTCGCAACGCTTGCCGCCGGCGGCAACGAGCGGGAGGTCGCCATCGCCTCCATGCATGCGATGAACAAGTTGTGGACCGCCGAATATCCCGATGTCGAGGTCTGCGACTTCGGCTCGCTGGAAGGCGGGGTCCAGAACGGCATGGCCACCTGGGTGCTCTCGGGGCCGCGCATGTTCTACAACTGCGACAACCCCACCCAGCGCAAGCCTCAGCGCGGCGAGGCGGTCTCGGTGCTGATCTGGACGATCGCCAACGGCATCCATGCCGAAAACGAGCGCACCATCGCCATGGGCCCTCTGCCGGAGGTCAACAAGCGAGCGCTCGACGCCATTCTCGAAATCCGCGAAGAGGTCGATGCCCTGATCAGGCCCGGCACCCCTTACAAGGACCTGTTCGAAAAGACCCGCGAGGGACTGAAGGCGCGTGGTTATGGTGCCAATATCCCGGGCCGCATCGGCCACGGGATCGGCCTTGGCGCACACGAACATTCCTCGCTCGACGCGTCGTCTTCGCTGGTGCTCGAACCGGGCATGATCTTCACCTTCGAGCCCAATATCCGCGTTCCCGGCGTCTGCGCGACGCAGATCTCCGATACCGTTCTCGTCACCGAGACCGGCCGCGAGTATCTGACGCGCTCGGCCGGCGGCTATCTGGAGGTCTGAGCGTCCGATGGCACCCCTGCTCGAGGTCCGCAATCTCACCGTCGCGTTCGACACGCCGGCCGGCACCGTGCATGCCGTCAACGACGTGTCCTACAGCCTGGAAGAGGGCGAGACGCTCGGCATCGTCGGCGAATCCGGCTCGGGCAAGAGCGTCCATGCCCTGTCGATGGTCGGGCTGATCGCGACGCCGCCCGGCCGCATCGTCCGCGGCGAAGTCCGGTTCAACGGCCGCGACCTGCTGGCCCTGTCGCAACGCGAACTGTTCGAAGTGCGCGGCAAGGAAATCGGCTTCGTCTTCCAGGATCCGATGACCTCGCTCAATCCGGTCCTGACCATCGAGCGGCAGATCGCCGAGCCGCTGCGGCGGCATTTCGGCATGTCGGCAAGCCAGGCGCGGGCGCGCGTCGTCGAACTTCTCGAACTTGTCGGCATCCCCGATGCCGCCCGCCGCGCCAGACAATATCCGCACGAGTTTTCCGGCGGCATGCGCCAGCGCGTGATGATCGCGATCGGCATTTCGTGCAATCCGAAGCTGCTGATCGCCGACGAGGCGACCACGGCACTGGACGTCACCGTCCAGGCGCAGATCCTCGATCTGGTGCGCGATCTCAAGAAGAAGATCGGCACCACCGTCATCTGGATCACCCATGACATGGGCGTCGTCGCTGGCCTCGCCGATACGGTTCAGGTCATGTATGGCGGCCGGATCATGGAGCGCGGCCCGGTCCGCGCCGTGTTCCACGATCCCCGCAACGCCTATACCTGGGGCCTTCTGAAGTCGCTGCCGCATGGCGGCCGCCGGGGCGTGACCCGGCTCTACCAGATCCCCGGCAATCCGCCGGACCTGACCAAGGAGCCGATCGGCGATCCTTTCGCGCCGCGCAATCCCTTCGCGACCGAGCGCTGCCGCATCGAGACGCCGCCGCTTGGCGAAGTCGAGGGCAGCGTTGCCGGCCACAAGGCGGCCGCCTGGTACGATCTTCGTGCCGAGCTTGCCGCCACGCAGGTGCAGCCATGAGCGAGAGCACCATGAAGCCGCTGGTTTCGGTCCAGAACCTCTGCAAGACCTATGGCGGCGAGAAGCGTTTGTTCGGCGGTTCGACGCAGGCCCTGAAGGCCGTCAACAATGTCAGCTTCGACATCGCGCCCGGCGAGACGCTCGGCCTTGTCGGCGAATCCGGGTCGGGCAAGAGCACGACCGGCCGTGTGCTGCTCCGGCTCGAGGCGCCGACCAGCGGCGACATCCTCTACAAGGGCGAGAATATCACCGGCCTGAGCAAGGCATTGTTGAAGCCTTACCGGCGCGACATGCAGGTCATCTTCCAGGATCCCTATGCCTCGCTCAATCCGCGCATGACGGTGGGCGAATTTGTCGGTGAGCCGCTGGAGGTTCATAAACTGGGCGGCTCGCGCCGCGAGCGTGAGGATCGGGTCGCCTCGCTGTTCACCAAAGTCGGCCTCGATCCGTCCTTCATGAAGCGGTATCCGCACGAGTTTTCCGGCGGCCAGCGCCAGCGCGTCAATATCGCACGGGCGATCGCGCTCAATCCTGCCTTCATCGTCGCCGACGAACCGATCACCGCACTCGACGTGTCGATCCAGGCGCAGATCGTCAACCTCTTCCAGGATCTGCAGGACGAGCTTGGATTGACCTACCTGTTCATCGCCCACGACCTGTCGATGATCCGTTATCTCTGCCACCGGGTGGCGGTGATGCTGCGCGGGCGCATCGTCGAAATCGGCCCCTGCGACGCGATTTTCGAAAATCCGCAGCATGCCTATACGAAGGCGCTGCTTTCGGCGATCCCGGTGCCCGACCCGGATATCGAGCGGAACCGCCGCCCGCTCGTCTTCGACGTCGGCGCCAACCTGCCACCGGAGGACGCCGTTCTGCGGCCTGTCGGCAACCGTCATTTCGTGCTGGAGGCTTGAGAAAATGACGCATCTGTTCGCAACCCATTTCGGCACTTACGAAGTCGGCACGGATGCGAATGGGAAGCGCAAGCTCCTGCCGTTCCGTCACGATCCGGACCCTTCGGAAATGGGTCTCGGCTACCTGGATCTGGCCGCCCATCCGGAGCGCGTCCGCGCCCCGATGGTCCGCAAGTCCTGGCTGGAGATGGGGCCTCTTGCGGCTACCGGCGTTTCGCGCGGCCGCGAGGATTTCGTCGAGATAAGCTGGGACAAGGCTGCAGGCCTGATCGCCGGCGAGCTTCGGCGCGTGCGCGAGATCCACGGCAACCAGGCGATCTTCGCCGGCTCCTACGGCTGGGCCAGCGCCGGCCGTTTCCACCATGCGCAAAGCCAGCTTAAGCGACTGCTCAATCTCGCCGGCGGCTTCACCTCTTCCGTCAACAGCTATTCCTATGGTGCCGCGGCCGTTCTTCTGCCGCACATCCTCGGGCCGGATTACAAGGACGCCTGCGAAACCTCGCCGTCCTGGAACGACATCGCCGAAGACTGTCAGCTGGTAGTCGGGTTCGGCGGCTTCCGGCTGAGCAATTCGCAAGTGGAGTCGGGAGGGACCGGCAGCCACCGCGCCGTCGAATGGCTGCGGCGCTGCCAGGACAAGGGTGTGCGCATCGTCGTGTTCAGCCCAGCTTCGAGCGACGCGCCCTCCGGTGCGAACGTCCGGCATATTCCGCTCCGCCCAAATACGGATGCCGCTGTCATGCTCGGCATGTGCCATACGCTGCTCGTCCAAGGCCTGTTCGACCGCGATTTCCTGAAACGCTGCACGACCGGCTATTGCGATTTCGAGAGCTATCTGGTCGGCGAGGCGGATGGCATCGCCAAGGATGCCGAATGGGCCTCGGCGATTTCCGGCGTGCCCGCGCAAACCATCGTCGAGATCGCCGAAGACCTGCATGACGTGCCGAGCCTGATCAACGTCGCCTGGTCGCTGCAACGGGCGCGGCGTGGCGAACAGCCGTTCTGGGCTGCGATCGCGCTTGCCTCGATGGCGGGTCATGTCGGCAAGCGCGGCTGCGGTTTCTCCTTCGGGCTGACAGCGGTCAATTCCGTCGGCCAGCCGGTGCGGCGCCTGAAAGGGCCGGCATTCGAACAAGGCTCCAACCCGGTCCGCAGCTTCATTCCGGTGGCGCGGATCACCGATCTGCTCGAAAATCCGGGCGGGCGGATCGACTACGACGGGCAGGTTCTCGAACTTCCGGATATCCGGCTGGTCTGGTGGGCAGGCGGCAATCCCTTCCACCATCATCAGGACCTCAACCGGCTGACCGAGGCTTTCCGGCGCCCCGAGACCGTGATCGTCTCCGAGAACATGTGGACTGCGACCGCCAAAATGTCGGACATCGTCCTTCCGTCGGCGTTTCCTTCGAGCGCGACGATGTCGCGGCGGCGTCGCGCGAGAACTGGCTGGTTTACAGCCGTCGCGTGATGGATCCGCCGGCCGGTGTCCTGACCGATCACGAAGCCTATTGCCTGATCGCGGAAGAACTCGGTTGCCGCGAACAGTTCGACCAAGGACTGAGCACCGACGACTGGCTTGCCCGGATCTACGAAGGTTATCGGGAGCGTTATCCGGAATTGCCGGATTTCCAGGCGTTTCGCATCCGGGGTTATGCTGCGCTCGACGAAGGCGAGCTTGCGCCGTCGCCCGCCAACCATTTTCGAGATTTCGTAAGAGACCCGGATGCGGCCCCGCTGAAAACTGCGAGCGGGAGGATCGAAATCGGGTCGAGTGCGGTCCGCGGCTTCGGTTATTCCGACATCGCCGGCCATCCCGTCTGGCTGGCACCGGAAGAGTGGCTTGGTGCACCGCTTTCGGCCAGACATCCGTTCCATCTCCTGTCTCCGCAGCCCGCTCACCGCCTGCACGGCCACTCGAATACGGTCCAGTCAGCCAGGCGGCCAAGCTTGACGGCTACGAGCGGTTCACGCTGAGCGAGATCGACGCCAGGCGTCTTACCCTGAAACAGGACGACCTTTGCGAGCTTTACAACGACCGCGGCCGAACGATCGCGGCGCTGACGATCGACGATGGCCTGATGCCCGGCGTTGCCGTGCTTGCGACCGGCGGCTGGTTCCGCCCTGATTCGCAGGGCGTCGATCACGGCGGCAACCCGAATACGCTGACGGCGATCACGCCCGCCTCGCATCTGTCGCAGGCGACAGCCCTAATTCATGCCTGATCTCGATCCGTGCATGGACCGGATCAGTAGCTGGAACATACGATGGGAATGAGTGACTTGGACCAGATCGACATCCTATCCGGCCTGAAGCCGGGCTCCGAGCTTTACGCGATCCGCCGCGAGCGGCCGGAATTCGTGGAAGGCACGGAACTGTGCCGCGAAACGGTGCTCAGTCCAAATCATGGCTTTGGCCTGAGCCACGCTCTGCGTGCAGCACTCGCTTCCCGCATGGCACGCTCCATCGGCCGCGCGGACCTGGCCGCGGTCTACGATCTGATGCTGGATGACGCAGGCAGCGATCCGGACCTAGCCTCCGTCGCCTCCGGCGCCGATATCGTGGCGGCGGCCGATGCCTTTACCGGCGCCATCGTCCGCCACGCCGATCTGGTCACCCGGACGCCGCGTGATTGCAGCAGGGCGGATATCGAGCGATTGGAAAAGGCAGGCCTCACCAATCCGCAGATCATCGCGCTGTCGGAGCTGATCGCCTTCGTCAACTACGAGGCCCGCGTCCTTGTCGGCCTCAGCCTGCTGGAGGAGGTCGAATGAGCACGGCGCGTTTCAAGGTCAAGGCGCTCTCCTGGTCGCCCTATATCGAGCCGGTCGATGTTGCCACGGCAACCGAGGAACAGCTGGCGGCGATGCAGGTGACCCCGTCCAATACCAAGGTTTCCCCTATGTGCGCACGCTCGCGCATGATCCGGAATCCTACGTGGCCCGCACGAAACTGTTCAACGCCATCATGTATGCCAAGGGCGGTCTCGACCGGGCCGAGCGGGAACTCGGCGCGCTCGTCGCCTCCGCCGTCAATCGCTGCATCTACTGCGCTTCGGTCCATGCACGTCGTTATGTCGAACTCTCCGGCCGCGAGGATGTCGTCGAGGAGATCTATGTGCGGGGCCTCGAAGGTCCGTTCGATGCCAGGACCCAGGCGATCGTCGATTTTTGCAAGGCGCTGTCCGAGACGCCGTCGCATGCCACCAGGGAGCAGGTACAGGCCCTTCGCGATCATGGCATGTCGAAGGCCGAGATCGTCGATCTCATCCACTCCGCCGCCATTTTTGGCTGGGCGAACCGGCTGATGCACACGCTTGGTCATTCCGTACCCGTCGAAGCCAAATGAACGGAGTGGAGGAAAAACGTGACCGCCAGCTCCGTGGACAAGTCAATCGTCGCTCCCGGCAGGGGGATGACCGAAACGTTCCGCAATCTTCGCAAATTCGATCCGCTTATGCTCAAGGACGTCGAATAGAGGAAAAGCATCTCTTGAGAATGCAGTGTAAACCCATGAAAAACCGATAGAAATTGATCAGAAGGGAATGGACGTGACCAGAAAAACGATCTCCGCGGCAATCGCCGCACTTTCGCTCGGCGCCACGATCTCGACATCGGCGCTTGCCCAGGACAAGACGCTGACCATCGCGATCACGAACACGATCAACACGTTCGATCCGCATATGACGGCATCGGTCGGCACCGATCTCAGCCTGCTCAGCCACATCTATCCGTCGCTGGTTCTGCGCGGTCCCGACATGAAGATCGCGCCGGCACTTGCGACCGAATGGACGAGCGTCGATGACCTGACCTGGCGCATCAAGCTGCGTTCGGACGCCACGTTCAACGATGGCGAGAAGATCGATGCAGAAGTGGTCAAATGGAATTTTGATCGCGTCCGCGACCCGGCCGTTAATGCCCGCATCAAAGCGTGGTTCACGCTGATCTCCGACGTGAAGGTCATCAGCCCAACCGAGATCGAGATCAAGACCAGCTCGCCCTATCCGGCGATGATCGGCCAGCTGTCGATGTTCTTTCTGCTGCCGCCGAAATGGGCCGCCGACCATAAGCCGGCCACCGAGACTGCGTCGGGCGGCGCCTATGTCATCTCTTCCGTCAAGCCGGGCGAGAGCATCACGCTCGACGCCAATCCGCAATATTGGGGTCCGAAGCCGGATTTCGGCAAGGTCGTCGTCCGCATCATTCCGGACGCCGCCAGCCGTGTCGCCGCGCTGCTTGCGGGCGAGGTCGATTTCATCAACTCGATCCCGACCACCGAAATTACCCGGATCAAGACGAGCGGCAGCGCCCAGGCCGGCGCGGTGCCCAGCACCCGCACCGCGTTTATCAAGTTCAACACGCTGAAGCCGCCGCTCGACAACAAGTTACTTCGCCAGGCGCTGAACTACGCCGTCGATAAGGAAGGCATCGTCAAGGCGATCTTCAACGACCAGGCCGAGATCGCCAAGTGCCAGGTGACATCGAAGAGCTATTTCGGCTTCAACGCCGATCTGAAGCCCTATGCGTATAATCCGGAAAAGGCAGCCGAACTTTTGAAGAAGGCAGGCGGTGCGCCGGCCGAACCGATCGAAATCGAAGTGCCGACCGGCATCTACCTCAACGGCGAGGAAGTCGTGCAGGCGGTGGCCAGCCAACTGGAAGAGATCGGCGTCAAGACCAAGATCGTCGAGATGCAGTTCAGTGCCTATATGGACAAGTATCTGAAGACCAAGGATCTCGGCCGCATGAGCCTGCTCAGCCAGGCGTGGCCGACGATCGATGCCGATGGTCTCCTGACCCTGTTTGCGCCAGGCAACATGTACGCCTATTGGGAAAATGCCGAATTCGGCAAGGCTCTCGCGGATGGCCGCTCGACCATGGATGTGGCCAAGCGCCAGGCCGCCTACAAGAAGGCGACCGAGGTGATGTGCGACGAGGCTCCGGCCCTCTTCCTCTACACCCAGCCAGCCACCTACGGCCTGTCCAAGCGTATCACCTGGACGGCTCGGGGCGACGACTGGGTCCGCGCCTTCGATATGAAGCCGGCTGCCAACTGAGCTCAGCTGCTGAAAACCATCCCGCTATACGCCGATGCGGGATGGTCTTCCATTTGCCCATGACAGTTGTCGGATCCAGCATCGACCGGACATCAGGATCCGACAGAAGAACCTCCTTCGACGCATATCAGCAGGACAGGATATTCCCATGCCGACAGTGACACTCAACAATGCCACCTTCGTCTATGACGACATTGGCAACCCCGACGCGGAGCCGATCATTGCGCTGCATGGTGGGCGCGGCATCGGCGACCGTCACGGGGAATTCAACGCCTACAAGGTTCTGTCGGATAAATACCGGGTTATCGCCTACGACCAGCGTGGTTGCGGCGAGACGAGCCTGACGCCACCTTATACATTCGAGCAGCTGGCAGACGATGTCGAAGCCTTTCGTGTCAATCTATGCGGCGGCCGCAAGATCATTCTCGAGGGCGGCTCGTTCGGCGGCATGATCGCACTTACCTACGCCGTGAAATACGGCCACAACCTGTCGCGATTGATCCTGCGCGGGACCGCCGCGAGCTATCACCACGAAGACGATGCCATGGTGGTGTTCAAGCAGCGCATTCACAAGGCGACCAGCGCTTCGCTCGATATGCTCGACAAGATGTTCTCCGACAGGGTCAAGGACGATACCGAGCTGCGGCTGATCTGGCTGGCGCTGCAACCGCTCTACTACGAAAAATTCGACCCGGATGCCGCGCTGGAGCGCACCCGCACCATGCATCTGCACGCCGAGACCCATAACGCGCTGTTCAAGGAACGGCTCTACGACCTGCGCGACAGGCTGAAGGATATTCCGGTTCCGACACTGGTTGTCTGCGGTGCCGAGGACTGGATCTGCCCGCCGAACCATTCGCGCCTGATCGCCGAAAGCATCCCAAAGGGCGAACTTCTCGAAGTGCCGAACGCGAACCACGCGGTCCATGCCGAAGCGCACGAGGTCGTGATCGCCGCGATCCGCGAGTTTCTTGCACGCACCTCGAACTGAGCCCGCGGCGGTTCGTTACCAAACCCGCCGTCGCGGGTGATATCCGCTGGCTCGCGTGCGGCCGGACCTGCAGCGCACGGTCCAACTTGAAATCTCCTGCCGAGACTTACTTATCTCCTCGGCCGCGACTGTCGCGGCCACCGGGGCCGCCGGAACGCGGCGGCAGAGTTTCAAGGCAATGAAATGAGCTACACGACGAACGTATCCTTCACGGTTAACGGCGACCGGCGCGAACTCGACATCGACAACAGAACTTCGCTCCTCGACGTGCTGCGCGAACATATACATCTTACCGGAACGAAGAAGGGCTGCGACCACGGCCAATGCGGCGCATGCACCGTGATCGTCGATGGCCGGCGCATCAATTCCTGCCTGACGCTGGCGGTCATGCACGAGGGCGACGAGATCACCACGATCGAAGGCCTCGGCCAACCCGGAAACCTTCATCCGATGCAGGCAGCCTTCGTGAAGCACGACGGCTTCCAATGCGGCTACTGTACGCCGGGGCAGATCTGTTCCTCCGTGGCGGTGCTCGAGGAGATCAAGGCGAACATCCCGAGCCACGTCACCGGCGATCTGACACAGCCGGCTCAGGTGACTGCTTCGGAGATCCGCGAGCGCATGAGCGGCAACCTCTGTCGCTGCGGAGCCTATTCCAATATCCTGGACGCCATCACGGAAGTCGCGGGGACAAGAGCATGAGAGCCTTTACCTACGAACGCGCCTCAACCGTCGAAGCCGCGGTCAAGGCCGCCGCGTCCAACCCGCAAGCCAAATTCATCGCCGGCGGGACGAACCTGCTCGATCTCATGAAGCTGGAGATCGAAACTCCGACGCATCTGATCGACGTGAACGATCTCGGGTTCGACAAGATCGAAGCCACTCCGGAAGGCGGCTTGCGCATCGGCGCACTCGTCCGCAATACGGACCTTGCGGCGAATGAAACAGTCCGCCGCGACTACGCGCTTCTGTCCCGCGCCCTGCTCGCCGGGGCCTCGGGGCAGTTGCGCAACAAGGCGACCACTGCCGGCAATCTTCTTCAGCGTACGCGCTGTCCCTATTTCTACGACCCAAACCAGGCCTGCAACAAGCGCCAGCCGGGCAGCGGCTGTTCGGCCATCGGCGGCTTCACCCGGCAGCACGCCGTCGTCGGTGTCAGCGAGGCCTGTATCGCGTCCCACCCAAGCGACATGGCGATCGCCATGCGCGCCCTGGACGCCATCGTCGAAACGGTGAAGGCCGACGGCAACCGGCGCGCAATCCCGATCGCCGAGTTCCATCGACTTCCCGGCGATACGCCGCATGTCGAGACAGTCCTTGAGCCGGGCGAGTTCATAACGGCGGTCGTGCTGCCGCCGCCGATCGGCGGCAGGCAGATCTATCGCAAGGTCCGCGACCGTGCTTCCTACGCCTTCGCGCTCGTCTCCGTCGGTGCCGTCATACAGGCCGACGGAACCGGACGCGTCGCCGTCGGTGGCGTCGCGCACAAACCGTGGCGGGTGGAGGCCGCGGAAGCAGAACTGCCGAATGGTGCCCGTGCCATGGCCGGCGTCCTTCTCGCCGACGCTCGTCCGACCGAACAGAACCGATTCAAGATCGACCTGGTCGAGCGTACGCTCGGCGTGTTGATCGCCGAAGCAAGGGGTTGAGCCATGCAGTTCGATACACCAGCAACAACCAATCCGATCGACCACTCAAGGTCGTCGGCCAGCCGGTCCATCGCATCGACGGCGAACTCAAGACGACCGGTCGGGCGATATATGCCTATGAATGGCACGATCCCGACATGCGGTATGCCTACGGCTATCCCGTCGGCGCAGCCGTCGCAAAGGGCCGGATCCAGTCGATGGATGTCGCAGCCGCCAAAACCGCGCCGGGTGTCCTGGCCGTCGTTACAGCGCCGGAAGTCGGCGAGCGCAAGAAAGGCAACTTCAACACCGCCAAGCTCTTCGGTGGAGACGAGGTCCAGCACTATCATCAGGCGGTCGCCCTCGTCGTTGCCGAAACCTTCGAACAGGCCCGTGCGGCGGCGGCGATGATCAAGGTGAGCTATGCAGATGAACGGGGCGCGTTCGATCTGCGGGAGGTGAAGGATTCGGCGGTAAAACCGGATGAGTCGGCCGAACCCGATACATCGACGGGCGACTTCGAGGGGGCGTTCAAGACAGCTCCCGTTACTCTCGATGAGACCTACACCACACCTGACCAGTCTCATGCGATGATGGAGCCGCATGCATCGATCGCAGCGTGGCAGGGCGATGAGGTGACTGTCTGGACCTCGAGCCAGATGATCGACTGGTGGCGTTCGGATCTCGCCATCTTTCTCGATATCGACAAGGAGAAGATCCATCTGATGTCGCCTTTCATCGGCGGCGGCTTCGGCGGCAAGCTGTTCCTGCGTGCGGACGCCGTACTTGCCGTTCTCGGCGCAAAGGCGGTCGGGCGGCCCGTGAAGGTCGCTTTGCCGCGGCCGTTGATGATGAACAACACCACCCACCGCCCGGCGACGATCCAGCGGATCCGCATCGGCGCGGCGCGCGATGGAAAGATCGCGGCCATCGCCCATGAGAGCTGGTCGGGTGACCAGCCAGGTGGTCAGCTGGAGACAGCCGTCAACCAGACCCGGCTCCTTTACGCGGGGAAAACCGCATGACGGCGATGCGGCTCGCGACGCTGCATCTGCCTGAAGGCAATGCCATGCGTGCTCCCGGCGAGGCACCCGGATTGATGGCACTCGAGATCGCCATGGACGAGATGGCGGAAAAGCTCGGGATCGATCCGATCGAGTTCAGGATCATCAACGACACGCAGGTCGATCCGGAGAACCCAGCGCGCCCGTTTTCGCAACGGGATCTCATCGGCTGCCTGAGGCTCGGCGCGGAGAAATTCGGCTGGAGCGGCAGGGGCGTCCCGGCGCCCGCCGGGAAGGAAACTGGTTGGTCGGCATGGGGGTCGCGGCCGCCTTCCGCAACAATCTCGTGCTTCCCTCCGGAGCGCGCGTCCGCCTCGACCGGGAAGGTGTCGTCACCGTCGAGACCGACATGACGGATATCGGCACGGGCAGCTACACCATCATCGCGCAGACGGCAGCCGAGATGATGGGCGTCACGATCGATAAAGTCTCGGTCCAGCTGGGCGATTCCCGTTTTCCCGTTTCGTCGGGATCCGGCGGCCAGTTCGGCGCGAATTCTTCCACGTCGGGGGTGTATGCCGCCTGCGTCAAACTGCGTGAAGCGGTGGCCCGGAAGCTGGGGTTCAACTCGCAGGACGTCGTCTTTGAAAATGGCCAGGTGCGTTCCGGCAATCGCGCGGTACCGCTGGCCGAAGCTGCAGGCCCCGACGGGCTTCTCGGGGAAGACACGATCAACTGGGGCAATCTAACGAAAACGCACCAGCAATCGACCTTCGGGGCTCACTTTGTCGAAGTTGGAGTTGACGTCGCGACGGGCGAGAGCCGTATCCGCCGCATGCTCGCCATCTGCGCCGCCGGCCGGATCCTCAATCCGATCACCGCCCGAAGCCAGGTTATCGGTGCGATGACGATGGGGGCAGGCGGAGCGCTCTCGGAGGAACTGGCCGTCGATACGCGGCGGGGCTTCTTCGTCAACCATGATCTGGCGGGTTACGAAGTCCCGGTCCATGCCGATATCCCGCATCAGGACGTGATCTTCATGGACGAGGCGGACCCGATGTCGTCGCCGATGAAGGCGAAGGGCGTCGGCGAGCTCGGGCTATGCGGCGTGGCGGCGGCAATTGCCAACGCGATCTACAACGCAAGCGGCATTCGGCTTCGTGATTATCCGATGACGCTGGACAAGCTGATCGGAGGCCTGCCGGAGGTCGCTTAAAGCCCCATAGCCGCGGCATCCACGGGATTGCCGGTGCTGATCTCGATATGCTTTGAAGCCTGCCGCTCCCTTTGCGGCAGGCTTTCGTTTAGGTTGCTCAGAGTAGCCGCAATTGTAGGCCAAGAAACGGGAACACTTCGACGAAGATTCGGGTCCGGGTCCATATGGCTGACGACAGATTGCAAATTCCGCAGCGCCGCCTTATGTGCGGATCCCCGGCCTCATTCGAGGCCTCGGCTGCAGACTGACGGACAGCGGGATATCTCCTGCTATCGGCCAATTCGGCTCTCTTTTCTCCTAACGGCCGCGAACTGGGACGCGGCTCTTCTTCCCGTAAGGTCAACCAGTGCTCGAACAGCCCTCGTCATCCCATGTCAGCAAGCGTGTTGTCTTGCATTTCCCCGGTTTCGAGCCATTGGACGGAGCTCGCCATTACGCTCGATATAAACGGACGGCTGAAAAAACCGCCGGGCTATGGGATTTACCGATCGAGGCCGGTGCACTTCATATGAACGGCACGACCAGCTTTTTCGATGTCCGCTCCGGTGCCAAGGGAGATACCGAAACCCGGATCTATATGCTCGAGCACGATCGTCTTGTGCGGCAATTATCCGATCGCCCGGTTCCCGTCAGGCTTGTTCAGGGCTTTCTCAGCGCGATGGCAGTCGTGTTTGAAGGTGCCGCGATGGCCTATTTCCGTCACGCCTGGCGTTTCGGCCTATTTTTCATTTTCCCGTTTCTGCTTGTCACATTCGCTTTGATTGCCAGTCTGGCGGTCGCCTCCGTGCCCTTCTGGCTCGCACTCGAGATCTGGTACTATCCGTTCAGCCTTGTGCTGGCGTGTGGCTTCTTCTCCCGTCTGTTTCTTCCGTGGTCGAGCCGGTTCCACACCTTGCACCTGTTCTCCGATTGGGAATTGGCCGTGGCGGTCGCGCGGCTTGGCGAGGCGTCGCCGAGGTCGGAGCTCGAACGCTCCGTTGCGCACTGGTTCGAAGAATGCGTCGGCCTCATCAGAGAAGCTCTCCACGTAGAGGCCGACGAATATGTCATCACGGCCCACAGCATGGGGGCGAGCATGGCCACGCACGTTCTAGGGATCTTGTTGAAGAGGGAACCAGAAGCTTTCAGCAAAAAGCGTGTGGTCTTCGTCACGCTCGGCGGAGCGATCCTCCAATGCGCCACGTTTGGCAGCGCCAGCGTACTCCGCAGCCGCGTAGGCCTCATCGCGCACTCAAGCGACATATCGTGGCTGGATGTTCAGTGCCTGTCGGACGCGGTCAATTTCTATAAATGCCCGGTCGTGTCCTTATGCGGTTTTCCGGAGGCGCCTCAACCCAAAATCATTTTCATTCGATTGAAGAACATGCTGACGGCGGAGCGTTACTCCCGAATAAAGTATGATTTTCTGCGGGTGCATCGCCAATATGTTCTTGGATCGGACAAGCGCGTCGATTTCGACTTTACTCTTCTCACGGTAGGACCTGATCCGGCGTCGAGCTATGCCGGGCGCGGTTGACCGAAGCCGGCGGCCGGACCTTGGGGCCGGCCGCTTTGGATTTCGTCGAAGCAGCTAGACGGCGCCGCGAGTTTCCACATAGATCGCATAGACCGAGTGGCTGCTCGCCATGTAGAGGCGGTTCTTCTTCGGGCCGCCGAAGGCGAGGTTCGGGCAGCGCTCCGGAAGCTTGATGAAGCCGATCGGCTTGCCGGCCGCGTTGAATACCTTGACGCCGTTCAGGTCCTCGGGCCTAGCGCCTGCGGCGCCGCTCGATCCCCAGCCGCACCAGAGATTGCCATCGACATCGACCTTGAAACCGTCGAGGCCGCCATTGTCGTCGGCCGTCACCAAAGCCGTCTTGTTGGAAAGCTTCACGCCGTCCGCGCCGACGTCGTAGCTCCAGATGATACGGAATGGCGATGCACGACCTTCGACGATGTAGAGCTTCTTTTCGTCGGCGGAAAACGCAAGGCCGTTCGGGCCTTTGAGCCTCGTCGGTGACAAGGTCGAGCTTACCGTCCGGCGAAATACGGTAGACCGAGTGCGGCAGCTCCGCCGTTGCCTTCTCGCCCTCCCACTCGCCGGCAATGCCGAACGGCGGGTCGGTGAACCAGATCGAGCCATCCGACTTGCAGACGATGTCGTTCGGGGAGTTGAGCTTCTTGCCACGATAATTGTCGGCAAGCACCGTGATCGAACCGTCATATTCGGTGCGGGTGACCCGGCGCGTCAGATGTTCGCAGGATAGCAGGCGGCCCTGGCGGTCGCGGGCATGGCCGTTGGCATAGTTGGAATTGGCGTTGTAGATGCTCCAGCTCTCGTTGGCCTCGTCGTAGCGCATGACGCGGTTGTTCGGAATGTCGCTGACCAGCAGGTAGCGTCCGTCGCCGAACCAGACAGGACCCTCCAGCCAGCGGGCGCCAGTTGCGACCTGCTCGAGCGAGCTGCTGGCGACACGATATTTCGCAAAGCTCGGATCGAGGATCTGGATGGCGGGGTCCGGATAGATGGGGCTCGGCGTAAAGCCGATCGCCTGCGCGGATGCCAGTTTCGGAACAGCGGCTGCCAAGGCGGCCGCCGAAAGCGTCATGATGTTGCGGCGTGAAAAACTCACGTTGAAGCCCTTCGATTATGATTGCTTGATTTCATATCAATTTGCCCGCCTTGACGGGGAACCGAGACCACGGTTCGCTCCCAATTAAGGGCAGTCCATTGTGCGTCGCAACAAAACAAGCCTGCCTTTTGTGACCTTGGTTAAATACTGGTGAAGTGCTGGCCGCAGACTGGCACGGGCTTTTAATGCACTGCGGCAAGAGTAAGATTTTATTATGAAAAAGCGCTTATAAAGGACGAAGGATCAAGTTCGATCAGCATGCGCATGATGTGCATCGTCCGGTACGGCTCCTGCATTTCCTTTTCAGTGCGCCTTCATTCCTTCAGCGTTTTTTGAGGTATCTGATGCTCAAGAATTTAAAGATTAAGACGAAATTCCTGATGGCGATTGCCATCCTTGCCGTCATTTCGCTGGCAGGCCTGATGTATGTCACCAGCAGGTTCAGTGCTGCCAATGAGGCCTATTCCGGGTTCCTGCAGAAGGAAAGCAATGCCGCGACCTTCGGACCCGCGGCGCGGCCGGCATGTGGACCGCGACGACGTGGCTTAGCCGCGCGCTCGCCCAGGACCCGGCAAGCTCGGCTTTCCAGGATCTCTCCGGCCGGTTCTCGAAGGAATTTTCCGGCGCCCGTGACCGGTTGACCCAGATTCCGGCGCTGGTGCCGAGCCGCAAGGCTGCGATCGACGAACTGCTTGTCGGCGCGGACGCGCTGAAGGCGATCGGCGACGACCTTCTCAAGGCCCATACCGCAGGCGACCAGGAAAAGGTTCGCACACTTTCCGCCAAGCTCGACCAGGCAATCGCCGACCTCTCGCCGAAATTCGGCGCAAATAACGGCGCTATGGCAGAAATCCTCAACAACGGCGCCAAGACGCTGAGCCAATCGGTTTCCAGCACGATCACCTATGCGATCTGCGGCATGCTTTTCGGCATTGCGATCGCCGCCGTCCTGTCGATGACGATCGCCCATAAGGGCGTCACCGCGCCGATGGTCCGCTTGCGTGAGCGTATGGCTTCGCTGGCCGCCAGCCAGACGGAAGCGCCTATCGACGGTCTCGACCGCAAGGACGAAATCGGCGAGATGGCCAAGGCCGTCGCCATCTTCCGCGATAACGCCCTGGAACGTGCGCGGCTGGAGCGGGAAGCCGAAGACAATCGCGGCCTCTCCGAACGCGACCGCATAGAGCGTGAAGCCCAGAAGACCCGGGAAGCCGCCGAAATCAAGTTCGCCGTCGATAACCTCGCAGAGGGCCTCAGCCATCTCTCCGATGGCAATGTATCCTACCGCATCGAAAAATCCTTCACAGCGACGCTCGACGGTGTCCGCAATGACTTCAACGCCTCGGCAAGCAAGCTGCAGACGGCTCTGGAGCAGGTGGCACAGAATGCCCGCAGCATCGAAGCCGGTTCGGCTGAGATCAAGGCGGCTGCCGACGATCTGGCCAAGCGCACCGAGCAGCAGGCAGCTTCGGTCGAGGAAACGGCCGCCGCTCTCGAGGAAATCACCACGACGGTCAAGGATGCCACCAAGCGCGCTCAGGAAGCCGGCGCCCTCGTTGCCCGCACCCGCAGCGGCGCGGAAAACTCCGGGGAGGTCGTCCAGCGCGCCGTCAAGGCGATGGAACAGATCGAAAAGTCCTCCGGGGAGATTTCGAATATCATCGGCGTCATCGACGACATTGCCTTCCAGACCAACCTTCTTGCGCTGAACGCAGGCGTCGAGGCGGCCCGTGCGGGTGAGGCCGGCAAGGGTTTTGCTGTCGTCGCCCAGGAAGTGCGCGAGCTCGCCCAACGCTCCGCGAAGGCCGCCAAGGAAATCAAGGCGCTGATCACGACATCGAACGAGCAGGTTAATGCCGGCGTGCAGCTGGTTGGCGAGACCGGACAGGCGCTTGCGACGATCGTTTCGGAGGTGCAGGAAATCAACCGGCACGTCAACGCCATCGTCGAATCGGCGCAGGAGCAGTCTTCCGGACTTCAGCAGATCAACACTGCGGTCAACCAAATGGACCAGGACACGCAGAAGAACGCCGCGATGGTCGAGGAATCGACTGCCGCAAGCCACGGTCTCGCCCGCGATGCCGCATCGCTGAACGAGCTTCTGGCTCAGTTCAAGCTGCAGGGTCAACGTCAGGCTCCGCGTCCCGTCGATCGCCGCGATGCACCGGCTGCCTCGCCGGCCCGCAATCTGGCCCGCAGGGTCGCCACCGCCTTCTCCGGCGGTTCCGCGGCCGCTGCGGTCAGCAACGACTGGCAGGAGTTCTAATCGGGCCACGATCGGCTTCGGCATCCTGAAGCGAAGGCATAAGAGAGTCACGATCAGCGCGATCGGGGGCGAAGCCCCGGATGAACGCGGATCGTGACGCTTTCGTGGGAATGATGTGCGCATTTCAGGCCAAGGATGCGCGGCGGCCGACGGCCCGCGTTCCGAGGTAAACCAGCGGCACCGCGACTGCATAAATGACGACGACCGAGAGCCAGATGGCTCCGGGCCAGTCCTTCTGGACGGCGAAGTAGAAACTGGAGAAAGCAAGCGGCGCGACGATGGAGGCAAGACTGACAACCGATGCCAGCAAGCCCTGGAACTGGCCTTGCCGGGTTTCGTCAACCTGCCTTGTGGCTAAGGCCTGAAGCGCCGGCGTGCCGATGCTGCCGAGAGCGAACACGGGCATTATGGCGAATACGATCCAGCCATGGCTCGCGAAGGCCATTGCGACAAGGGCCACGCAGGCGCAGGCAATTCCGGCGAGAACGGCCCCACGTTCGCCGAGCAGTCTGGTGGCAGGGCCGGGCAACAATGCCTGCACCAGCGTTTGACAGATACCGAATGTGCCGAGCGAAAGGCCGATCCAGAGGCCATTCCAGCCGAACGTGTCGAAGCCCCATAACGCCCAGCAGATGCCATAGGCCTCTCCTGTGGCGCTCAGTACGAAAAACACCAGCGTGACCGGCAGAAGCTCCTTCATCGAAAGGATCCAGCGCAGCGGCCGAAGCGGGTTGAAGGCGCCCAGATCGACCTTCCGGCGGGCCGGAATGCGAGACTCCGGCAGGATGAACAAAGCCAGCAGGAGATTGCAGGCGTTCAACGCGGCGGCCGCGATGAAAGGGAGCCGCAGCCAGTAATCACCGAGCAGTCCGCCGAGGATCGGCCCGATGATGAAGCCGCTGCCGAACACGGCATTCAACAGGCCGAAGCGACGGGCTCGCTGGTCCTCAGGCGAAATATCGGTGATATAGGCCGTTGCCACGGAGACGTTGGCGGCCGTCAGGCCCGCTATGGCACGACCGAGCAGCAACATCCAAAGCTGCGGCGCGAATGCCATGACGAGGTAATTGACCACCGCACCTGCGAGCGAAACAAGCAGCACGGGACGCCTGCCGAGATTGTCGCTCAAAGCGCCGAGGACCGGCGCAAAGATGAACTGCATGGCCGCATAGAGCGCGGTCATTATCCCGATTGTGGGAGCGACATTCTGGGAATGCGTCACATCCTCGAGAAGTCGCGGGACGATGGGGAAGATCAGGCCTATGCCTGCGACGTCGAGACCGATTGTGGCGAAGATAACGAGAAGGGGTCTGTTCATCGTGCGGCTCAAGCGACGGAAATGACGAGTTTGCCGGTCACATGACCCTCGGCGCTGACTTCCTGAGCTTCTGCCGTCCGCTCGAGCGGAAAAATTCGCTCCACGTGCAAATGGAAAAGTCCCTCGCAACAAAGCCGGGCCACATCCGCAAGGATCTTCTCCGGATTTTTCGGAGGGCCGGCAGAAAACCGCGCACCATATTGCGGAGCCGTGAAATCGGCGACCGAAACGACGCGGGAAGAATCGCCGACGATGCCGATCAATTCCGGGATGATCCCCGAGCCGGCGAGATCGAGGGCAGCGTCGATACCTTCCGTCGCGAGTTCTCTCACGCGTCCCGCCATGCCCGGTCCATAGGTCGTCGGGACGGCGCCCAGCCCGCGCAGATAGTCGTGTTTCTGCGCGCTTGCGGTGCCGATGACGGTTATCCCTTGGCGCGACGCGAATTGGATGACAGCCGAACCAATCCCGCCTGCGGCGCCGCTCACCAGAAGCGTCCCGCCAGGTTTAACGCCCACGTCGTCAAGACTGCGCAACGCCGTTTCGCTGATCACCGGAAGGCCTCCGGCAACTTCGAACGACAGACCATCGGGCTTGTGAGCCCAATGCGTGAGAACCGCATATTGGGCCACCGTGTTTATCCCGTAGCCGAAGACGGCATCTCCGACCGAGACGTCGGAAACGCCTGGACCGACTTCATCCACGACTCCCGCCGCCTCGACGCCGACACCGGAAGGAAAGCTGACCTCCTCGAAATCCCGGTACAGCCCGGCTCTACGTTTCCAGTCCGAGGGATTGACCCCGGCGGACCGAACTTTAATCCGCACCTGGCTCGGGCCGGCACGTGGCTCGACGATCTCAACGACGCGCAGGACCTCCGGGCCACCATACTCTTTGAACTGAACCGCTTTCACGGGGCTTCTCCTGTCGATCAGGTGCATGATAAATAAATACTCGATACAAACATGTACTCAATATATATGTACCTTTTTGAGGTGGCTCGTCAATGCCCGACATGTACTGAGTACATAAAGCATGCTAATGTCGCTGCATGTCGCCGCCATCCACCTCAGAGCTACCAGATCGCCGGACCCGCAAACGCCTCGCCACGAGACGCGCCATCTCGCTTGCCGCGGACCGGCTCTTCCGCGAGCGTGGCTTCGAGCATGTGACGGTGGACGAGATCGCGGCAGCCGCCGATGTCGGGCGGATGACGGTGTTCAATCACTTCGCCCGCAAGGAGGATATGTTCTTCGATCGCGACGAGGAGGGGCGTGAAATCCTGCGCAACGCGTTGCGGCAGAGGGATCCCGACATCTCGCCAGTCGAGACGCTGCGTCTCCTCGCCCACCAACTCGTTGTTGAGCAGGCGCCGTTCCTCCAATTCTCCGCCGCCAGCCAGGGCTTCGTGCAGACGGTCGAACGCAGCGAAACGCTCAAGGCACGCGCGAGGGCGATCCGTGACGAACTCGCGAAAGTCGTGGCGGTGGCGCTGGCCGAATGCGTCGGGCGAGACCCTGCCGACACCGACGCCGACCTGGCCGCCGGCCTGCTTTTGGCGACCTGGACCGTGGCCTTCCTCCAGGCTCATAGTGCTTTTCGGCAGAACGGAGATACCGAGGAAGCGCGCGCTATCTTTCTCGCGCTTGTCGATAAGGGAACCATCGGCCTCAAGGCCGCAATGGCAGGCACGCCTTATGCCTGACTCGTCCGATGTGGCGCGATGGCGGAACCAAGCACGCCATGGCTACGGGCATGCTTGCGATAGTTGCTTGGTTTGACTGGTCCGAGATCTGCCGGTCTACCGCTTCGTGGTAACTCGCTTCAACGCACCAAACTTGGTCGAGCCAATCCGAGGTGCTCGCGCAGAGTGGAGCCGGTATATTCGGTGCGGTAGAGACCGCGTTCCTGCAGGATCGGCACCACCATCTGCGTGAAGTCCTCGAGACCTTCGGGAAAGAATGGGGGCATGACGTTGAACCCGTCAGCGGCTCTGCCGTCGAACCATAGCTGCATCCGGTCGGCGACTTCCGCGGGTGTTCCGAGCACGATATGATGGCCGCGACCGGCTGCGACGCGCAGGGCCAACTGGCGGATGGTCAGGTTCTCACGCCGCGCAAGCGCTGTCAGTAGTTCGGCACGGCTGCGCAACTGGTCGGAAATAGGCAGATCCGGAAGCGGCCCATCGGGATCGTAATCGGCCAGGCTGTGGCCGATGCGCTCTTCGAGCAGCGGCATGGCGCTCTTCAGGTCCGTCCATTGATCCAGCTCCGCCAGCTTTTCGGCAGCTTCCTTGGCCGTGCGGCCGATCACCGGCAGGAAGCCGGGCATGACCGCGACGTCCCCAGCCTGGCGTCCGAAGCGGACGACCCGCTCCTTCAGGCTCTTGTAGAAGCTTTGCGCCTCCTCCAGGCTCTGCTGGGCGGTGAACACGACGTCGGCTGTGCGGGCTGCGAGGTCCTGGCCCGGACCGGAAGAGCCGGCCTGGATGAGGATGGGATGTCCCTGTGGCGAACGCGGGATGTTGAGCGGCCCCTTGACCGAAAAATACTTGCCCTTGTGATCGAGGATATGCAGCTTGGCCGGGTCGGCATAGATGCCGGTTTCCTTGTTCTTGATGAAGGCGTCGTCATCCCAGCTGTCCCACAGGCCGCGCACCACATCCACGAATTCCTCGGCCACCGCGTAACGCTCGTCATGCTCCGGATGGGACTTGGAGAAATTGTTGGCGGTGCGGGCATAGGACGTGGTGACGATGTTCCATGCGGCGCGGCCATGGCTCAGATGGTCGATCGAAGCGAAGGCGCGGGCGGTATGGTAGGGTTCTCCGTAGGTGGTCGAGGCGGTCGCGGCCAGCCCTATCTTGTCCGTCACCAGGGACAGTGCCGCGAGCAGCGTCAGCGGCTCGAAACGGGCGATGGTCGAGGGGTGGGCATCGACGCCGCTGGTCAGGCCGTCGGCCAGGAACACCATGTCGAACTTAGCGGCCTCGGCAATCTGCGACACCCGGCGCAGGAGGTCGAAATTCTCGCTGCCGGCTTCGGCATGCGGATGCCGCCAGCCCGATACGTGGTGGCCGGCGCCTTGCAGGAACAGGCCCAGATGGATTTGTCTCTTGGCGGTCATGGCGGGATCTTTCGTCAGGTAGGATTCAGGCGGCGTCCTGATTGAGCAGTGCCAACAGCCGGTCAAGATCGGCGGCGTTGCTCATCGAGCGGACGAGGGACGGAATGTCGGCGAAAGCCGGGCTGCCGGCTGTTGCGTTGCGGAATTTGTCGGTCGGGTCAGTTACGCCCGGAAGCCCGTCGAAACGGCGGGTGATCGTGCCTCCGTCCTTGAGCTTGACGTCGAGGATCACGAAGCGGGTCTTCGGATCGGTCGACATGCGCGGCGCGTTCTCGTCATGGCGGCGCCCGGCACGGTTGGCAAGCGCCAGAAGGCGCGGCTCAACCGGTCGGTCGTCGAAATGATCGAGCCGCAGGGCGCCGTCGATAAGGGCGGCGGAGAACACGTATTCGGGGCTGAACCGTGCCTCGATCCCGGTGGTCGGCTTGCTGACCACCAGTGCGGCGTCGGCCCCGGGCGGATAGGTAAAGGTAACCGTGTCGATCGTGTCGGCGACAAGTCCAGTGCGATTGAGTTCGATCCCGAGTGAGGCAACCGGGTGGCTGGCGGTGCAGCAGGGATAGGCCTTTAACGTCAACCCCGGTGAAACGATCTGCCAGGGCGCTCCCCAGTTCTCGGTCAGGGCGCTCAGGCACTCAGAGCCAAATGCATAGGCCGAATGGAAGCCCAGGGAATTGTCGAGGAAGTCGGGCGCTCCGCCGAAACCGGCGGCCGCCAGCCGCGCCGATAGAAGACCGGACCGCGCCGCCATACCGGCATGGTACGGTTTGGCATCATAACCGAACTGCAGCCGCAGACCCGACGATTGCGTGGCAGCGAGCCCGAGCGCAATCGCGGTTTCGTCGATGGAGTATCGAGAGAGATGCGCAATGGCTGCAGCGGCACCGACAGTGCCGAGCGTCGCGGTCGCATGAAATCCATTCTCATAGTGTTTGGAACCGATCGACAGTCCCAGCCGCGCCATCGCTTCGAGCCCGACCACATAGGATGTAACCAGGCTCGTCAGCGGTAAATTTGCGCTCGGCAGCCAATGCCAGCAGCGCCGGGATGATCACTGTCGTCGGATGGCCTCGTACGCTCGCATGCACATCGTCGTAATCCAGCACGTGGCCGGCATAAGCATTGACCACGGCAGCCACGAGCGGATCGGTGCGGCGTCCGGTTCCGATCAGGACCGCGTCACCCGGCAAGTGAGCGCCGATGGCGTCGGCAAGAACGCCGGTGGTCCGGTCGCCGGCGCCGGCGATGGCGCAAGCAAAGAAGTCAATGATCGCGTTGCGGGCAGCCTCCATCGCAGCGGTATGCCTCCGCGGATCGGAGTTGACGATTGCCTCGGCGAAAGCGGTGGTCCGCGGTGCTGTTATCGTCGCCATGTCAGATACCCTCGCCGTCGCGCACCGAACCTCGCCCACCGGACAGGCCGCCGACGAACTGGCGGATGCGGGGATTGTCGGCGGTGTGAAAGATCTGCTGCGGCGAACCGTGGTCGATGATCCGGCCGTTTTCGGTAAAGACGACCATGTCGCTGATCTCCTCGGCAAAGCGCATTTCGTGCGTGACGAGAATGCTGGTCATGCCGTCGCGGATCAGGTCGCGTATGACCCACAGAACCTCGCCGACCGTTTCCGGGTCAAGCGCTGAGGTCACCTCGTCGAACAGCACGAGTTCGGGTTTCATGGCGAGGGCTCGAGCGATTGCCACGCGCTGCTGTTGCCCGCCGGAAAGCTGACCGGGATAGGCATGGGCTTTTTCCGAAAGCCGCACCTTTTCGAGCAGCTCGCGGGCGAGCTTCGCCGCTTCCTGCCGGTCGATGCCGAGAATGCGGGTCGGCGCGAGGACGATGTTGTCGAGCACGGTCAGATGCGGGAAAAGGTTGTATTGCTGGAAGACGATGCCGATGCGCTTGCGCAGCGCAATGCGCTCGCTCTCCTTGGTCAATTGATCCACCCGGGTACCATTGACGGTGATGCGGCCACTCTGCGGCTGCACCAGTGCGTTTATGCACCGCAGGATGGTCGATTTGCCGGAGCCGGACGGACCGATGATCGAAACCGCGTCGCCCTTGTTGACGCTCAGATCGATGCCCTTCAGCACTTGCGTCTGGCCGAAGGAGAGGTGCACGCCTTCCAGTTTGACAATCGCCTTGTCGGCGGATGGGTCGGTCATCTTATCATCCTCAGGGCGCACTGAAGCGCCCTTCAAGGCGTCGCGTCAGGCGGGAGATCGGGTAGCAAAGCATGAAGAAGGCGGTCATCACCAGGAGGTAGGCAATGACCGTGAAATCAAGGCGCCGCACGGCGGTGCTGGCGTCGGTCGCCGCATGCAGCAGCTCGTGAACGCCGACCAGCGAGGCAAGCGCCGTGCCCATGGTGATCGAGGCCGCTACGTTCATCCAGGGCGGCAGCGAGCGTCGCAGGCATTGGGGCAGAATGATCCAGCGCAGAGCCTGATTGCGCGAGAAGCCAAGACCGGTGGCCGCTTCCCACTGGGTTGTCGGGATCGACAGGATGGCACCACGCGTGATTTCGGCCACATAGGCACTGGCCGGTATGGCGAGGCCGATGACCGCCTTGATCCAGTCGGGAAAGGGAAGATAATTGCCGAACACCACGATCTCGAAGGGGAATATGTAGGTGGTCGCGAAGATCAGCACGAGATGCGGAGCGTTGCGGAAGATCTGCACATAAGCAACGACCGGATAACGAACCAGCCGATAGGGCGCCAGTTCAAGAATTCCGAACAGCGAGCCGACCAGCGTCCCGAGCGTCATCGCGCAGGCCGCGATGACGATGTTCATCATGAAACCCGAGCCGAGATAGGGGATCCATTGCAGCACTTCGCGTCCAAGGGTCCGATCGAGGAGCGACCAGACGAGCACGATCAGCGGCAGGCCGAGAAAGCCGACATTGCGGAGCAGGCGATGGCTGACAGGTGAGGAGAGTGCTGCTGTCGTCATAAGCCATACCCCGGGACTGCGAGCTTGCGCTCGACCCAGGCGCCGACGCGAGCGACGATCATGTTGATGGCGCTGAAGAACAAAAGGATGACGATCATAAGCGACACGACATTATCGCGCTGTGTCCACACCATGATCGACGCATAGGTGATTTCGCTGACCGCGATCGCATTGCCGACGGTCGTCAGTTTGACCAGGTTGATCAGGTTGTTGACGATCGCTGGAAGGGATGAGCGGAAGGCGAGCGGTATTTCGACATAACGGAGGATCTGCAGCGGGTTGAAGCCGATGCCGCGCGCCGCCTCGATTGTCGATGCAGGCACTGCCTCTATTCCGGCGCGGATGGCCTCCGCATGCAGGGCGGCAATATGCAGGCCGACGACCGCCACCACCCAGAAAAACGGCGAAAGGGGATTGTTCTGCGAGCCGCCCACCATGTTGGAGACGACTGTGTTCAAGACCAGGAAGCTGAACATCAGCTGCACGAGCGTCGGCGTGTTGCGGGTCAGTTCCACGAAGCCCCGCACCGGCGCCGACAACCAGATTCGGTCGGACGTCAGGCAGGCGGCAAACAAGAGGCCACCAATCAGGCTGACAGGAATCAACAGTGCGATCAGATAGAGCGTGGTGATAAAACCATCGCGCCAGATCTGAGCCTCGTAGCCTGTCGCCAGAAATTCATAGTTCAGCCCGATCCTGTTCGTCAGGCTGACGAACAGGTCGGTAAAGCTCATATCCTGCATGTCGTTCTACCGGTCTCTCCGCCTCATTTGGCGGCGGACAGGGCCTTCTTCTCTTCCTCGAGATACGCCGTGTTCTGGAGCCGGTTGGCCTTGGCGAATTCGATGAGCTTGCCGGAAACGTGCAGCTTCTTGACGGCACTGTCGAGCGCCGTCTGGGTATCCTTTTCGCCCTTGCGCAACCAAATCACCGAATCGGACGGGATGAGTTCGGTCGGGAAGGGGATGGCATAATCCTTCCAATCTTCCGGCCGGTCTTCGAGCAGAAGGGCGACGGTCGCACCGACATGCACGGCTGCGACGCAGTTGCCTCCCTGCAGTGCAAGCAGCGATTCCGGCTGGCTTGGCAGTGCCTTGACGACGGCGCCGTAGGTCTCGATCAGCGGCTGAGTGTAGTTGGAGCCCTGCGAGACGCAGACCGACTTGCCTTTGAGATCGGCCCAGTCCTTGAGGCCGCTATCCTTGCGCACGACGGCAGCGCCGCCGGCCCGGTCATAGGCGGTCGGAACGAAGTCCAGCAACTTGGCCCGCTCCTCGGTGTACTGCATGTTGGCGATCAGGATATCCACCTTGCCCTGCTGCAGAAACTGCACACGGTTCGGCGGCGTCACGGTCACTGTTTCCAGCTTTACGCCCAAGTCATCGGCAAGCGCCTTGGCGATATCAAGGTTGTAACCCTTCTGTTCCTGGTTCTTCGGATCGATGTAGCCGAAGGGAGCGCCGGAAAGAATGACGCCGACGGTGAGTGCGCCGCGCCCCTTGATACGCTCCAGTGTGGAGTCCGCCGAGGCTTGCGTGGCAGAGAATGCTGAAGCCGAAAGAACGAGTGCAAAAACGGCCTTGGCTATGGTGTGGGAAGACATGATTGGGGCTCCTTGTTGGCGACGAACTTAGTCGAGACCATAGCCCTTCACGAGAAACGGTTTTTGAAGCGAGCGCGATATCGGAACAGTTGTAGCTCAAGAACCTCGATCGATAGAACATCACAATCCGGATCGGAGACGGGTTCGAGTGGGGCCGGCAGAACTCTGCTTCCGTATTCGGGGCCACCTGATAGCGTCAACAATCCAATATATCCAGCACCGGTCACTCGGCCGCTATTGCCGATGAGATTGAGCGGGCGCCGATGAGCAGGAAGCTTCGCCGAGCGCCTGTTTTACGCGACCAAGTATGGCTGGCGAAGGTGCGCCGTCCGTAAAGTCGCGGCCGGAAGCATAGATTGCCGTTGGCGTCACGAAGGCCTCGAAAAATGCGAAGAGTGGGCGCAACTGATGCTCGACGACCAGCGAATGCCGCTCGCCACCGCCTGTTGCTGTGAGAATAATCGGTTTGCCGCGCAAATCTGCGGGATCGAGCAGATCGAAGACATGCTTGAACAGGCCGGTATAGCTTCCCTTGTAGGTTGGCGAGCCAATGATCAGCGCTTCCGACTCGATGATGGTACGGATTATCTTCTGTGCGGCAGCGTCCAGTTCCCCCACCGATCTTGCGGCCGCCAGCGACGGTCCCAGGTCTTCGACATCGAAGGTCACCTGCTGCAGGCCCGCTTGCGCCGCCAATGACTGCGCCACGCTTTCAACAAAGCGTCTGGTGCCTGATGGTCGCGAAATGTTTCCCGAAAAGCCGACAATCAGATTGTTGCTCATTTGGTCTTCCTGTGATGAACGCGTCGGCGGCCTGCAGGCCCTGATGCGGTTCCTATGGCGTGTCAGGCAGTTCTGCGAACGGATAAAGCCGGCGGTTGGCGAGCATGGTCGGCTTCATGCCGGTTCCATCGGTCAAAGGCTGCGCGGCCGAGGATCGAGATGGACGTATCTTCCTGCGGGGCATGGACGAGCACGGATTGGATATCGCGGAAATGCCGTTCAAGCCCGATATCTGCGTTGAGACCGGGATTGCCGATGCCGCGCACAGCAATCTGCACCGCGTCTCGTAACTGCCGGCCGGCAATGAGCCTTGCTCTGATCAGCGGTTCCGCATTGCCTTGGCTTGTCTCGAGCGCTGCGAAGATAATCTGGCGAGCGCCGC
The DNA here is from genome assembly GCA_045291535.1 of Neorhizobium sp. EC2-8. Classification (GTDB taxonomy): domain Bacteria; phylum Pseudomonadota; class Alphaproteobacteria; order Rhizobiales; family Rhizobiaceae; genus Neorhizobium. The sequence goes on from CP147998.1 coordinate 159,304, forward strand.
CAATAAGCAGGTCAATTTCACCTGACAGCGTCACGAAGCGTTCGGTGCGAGCGATGGGATGACCAAGATTGGCGGGGACGCGTTCATGTGCAAAGCGGATGAAGGCTGCTTGTGCCGCTTCGGCGGCGCCGAGATAGATTGCAGTCAGTGCCAGATTCATGGCGGCATGGGCGCGATTGTCCTGCTGGGCCACCGATGGATCCACGAGTTCCAGCACGTTTTCCGCAGGGATCTCGACCTCCGTGTATTCGACATCATGAGAGCCTGTCGCTCGCATGCCGAGGCTTTTCCAATTCTCGACCACTTGGATGCCCGGCCCACCGTTGGGCACCACGAAGGTCCCCACGCGCGCCGGCACTTCATCGGTATGCGCCCAGACAAGGAAGTGCGTCAGGCCATGGGCGCCGGTCACGAACCGCTTGCGGCCGGTGATCGCCCATCCGGTCGCCGTGCGGCGGGCGATCGTGGCCGGGAGGCCGCCCCGCGCCGGCGACCCCAATTCCGGCTCTACCCGTGCGGCGTTCAGCAGCAGAGGCTTGTGCCGTGCCTCGGTCAGCAGGCGCCTGTAGAGATCGTCCGGCCAATGGTTTTTGGTCGTCTGACCGAGATGATTGAAGATCGTCATGGCACTGATGAGCGCCACCGAAGGATCGCCCCGTCCGAGCGCGGCCAGAATATGGGCGGCATCGCTCAAAGTAGCGCCGCGACCGCCGTAACGGGCAGCAACGGTGCTTTCGAGGAGCCCGCTTTCGTGGACGGCATGAATGCCGGTCCAGGGAAAGTCGCCGGTCTGATCCGCACCGGGTGCGGCTTCGGCAAGAACGCGCGTGGTGGCTTCAAGGACGGCTGGATCATAGGACATGCGGCTCGGGCTTTCTGGCTGTCGCGCTCGGCATTTTTCAGGATGGCCTGAAGGCTTCTTCCATGCTTGTTGGAGAGGAAGCAGGCGTGCTGCCTGGCGATGAGCCAGGCCGCAGACTTCATGCCGCGGTCTTCTTCTTCGCATTTTCCCGTTCACGAATGCCTTCGCGCACCAGGGGCAGGATGTACCGGCCATAGTCGATCGCGTCGTTATAGTTGTCGTAACCACGGATCGAGATCAGGTCGGCGCCGAGATCGATATAATCGAGAATGGAATCCGCGATCGTACGTGGCGAACCCACGAGCGCGGTCGTCGCGCCGCTGGCATTGGTCGCGGTAACCGTAGGGTACCAAAGGGCGCGGTCATGCACGTCGCCGCGCTTGGCGATGTCCAGCAGCCGTTGTGAACCGACATTGGCCGGCGGCGTCGCGTTGATCGGCGCGCGTGCAAGACCTTTCTGGCGGTTCTCGTTCAGCCGGTCCAGGATCTTGTGCGCCTTCTCCCAAGCCAGTTCGTCGGTTTCCGCGACGATGGGGCGGAAGGTGACCCAGATGCGCGGACGATCCGTCCTGCCCGCCCTGGCCGCCTCGGCATAGATCCGGTCGATCTGCTGTTTGGTTTCCGCAAGCGGTTCTCCCCAAAGCCCGAAGATATCGCAGAGCGAACCACCGATGCGGTAGGCGGCATCGGACGAGCCGCCGAGGGAAATGGGGATCAGGCCGTTGGTAGGGCGCACGGCGCTGCGGAACTGTTTGAACTGATAATACTTGCCGTCGAAATCGAAAGGCTCCTTCGATGTCCAGGCCAGCCGCAGGATGCGGATATATTCCTCCTGCCGCTCGTAGCGTTCCTCCTTGTTGAGGAAGTCGCCTTCACGCGCCTGTTCTTCGTCGCTGCCGCCCGCAATGAAGTGGACCACGACGCGCCCGCCACTCAGCTGATCGAGCGTGGCGAGCGATTTGGCCGCGACCGTCGGATAGACCGTGTTTGGCCTGAGCGCCACAACGATCTTGATGTTCTTCGTGTGCGCCAGCACGGTTGCCCCGAGTGTGAAGGGGTCAAAGGACGACGAGGAATAGGGGATCAGGGTGTAATCGAAACCGTAGTCGTCGAGTGCGCGCGCGTATCGCTCCAGAAATTGCGGATCCACGGGCGCGTCGGGAATGGGGTTGAGGTCATTCGACGCATTGGGAAAGCTGACGCTTATGAATTCCGCGGCCATGTGAAGTTCCTTTGGTTTCTGAATTGGGTCGAGGTTAGGCCACGGCATCTTCTCGAGGAAGACAGGTCTTTCTTTTTCTACTGGCCCTGTAGAAAATATTCGCGTTGCATCGTCCATGACGGGATGGACCGCCCGCTCCCGCGGGCCGGTTGCGCTAGTTCGTCAGGGCAGGAGACCACCCCAGCGCGGGAGCAACGGTCTCGGCGAGATCTGCCAGCAGCTGTAGGTTTTCGGCAAGCCCGAAGGCCGGGGGCAGGAAAAGGACTATCTCATCCGCAGCTGCAAGGCCGGGATCATTGAACACGGCTTCAATGACCTGTTCGGGCGCGCCCTGGAAGACAGGTGAAATCTGCGCTCCGACTGGCTGTCCGGGAGGGGCAAGCGCGCCCTTTGGACGTGAGGCCGCAATCCCTTGGGTGCGGCGCTCGAGATCATAGTCCGCGTATTTGGCGCGCAGTTCCGCGGTGGTTCCGACCAGGATCGAGGCGGCGACGGCGACAGGTGGTGGCTCCGTGGCCCAGATCGCCCGCCAGGTCCTGCGGTAGGCCTCGATGATGCGGGCCTGATACGCCCCAAATGCTTCGCCTTCGGCCTGGTCGTGCTGGACTGTCCCCGTAATGAGCCCGATACCGAGTTCTGCAGCCTGGACCGCTGAGCTCAGGCTGGCCGAACCCTGCCGGATGCGCGCCCGCAAGCTTGGGCTGTGAGGCGTCACGCGCAGCTCGGCGCCCTGCGGTGCCCCTTGGCCAGGTTCAACGACGGTGTGCAGGACGTCGCCGGCAATGGCCGAGAGGAAGCGTGCTTGACGACGTTTTGCCTCGGTTCTTGCATCGGTGTCCACGGCACCGAACACAGCGTCAAAAGCTGCGTTGGCACCCGTCGAAATGGCAAGCTCCAGACGCCCGCCGATCAGCAGGTCCGTTGTGCCGGCGGCCTCGGCGAGCAAGATCGGATCCTGGTAGCGCATGGGAATCACCGCCGATCCGAGCGTGATATGCTTGGTATGCTGGCCGACGGCCGCGAAGAAGGGAAGCGGCGACGAGAGGTAGTGGTCGAAATGGCGCTGGTAGGCCCATCCCGACTGGTAGCCGAGCCGCTCCGCGTGCTTGAACAGTTCGATACCGTCGCGCAGGCCTTGAGCAGGTCCGGCATCGGCGGTGAACGACACCCGGGTGTTGAAGCCCAGACGCTGCTTCGGGCGGAAGCGTAGGGGGACGTGGTTGTGGATGCGGCGATGGTCATGCGATTTGTTCCTCTCGAAGAATACGTCGGGCCCTCGGCTGAGCCATGCGGGCGCGATCGGCAATGCCCGACGGAATCGATTCCAGCAGGGAAGCGGTATAGGGGTGTTGCGGATTGTCGAAGATCTCCGCAACCGATCCCTGTTCCACGATCCTGCCCCGCTGCATCACGCAGACGGTGTGAGCAAGCTGGCGTACAAGAGCCAGATCGTGTGACACGAAGACATAGGTCAGCCCGAACCTCGCCTGCAGCGATAGCAGCACCTCGACGATCTCCGCCTGAATGCTGACATCGAGAGCGGAGGTCGGCTCGTCGAGTACGATCACATCCGGTTTGAGCACCAGAGAGCGGGCGATTGCCACACGCTGACGCTGGCCGCCGGATAGGGCGCCAGGCTTGCGGGCAAGCAGATGCTCGCCCAATCCCACATTGACCAACGCCTCGCGAACCTGTTCCGTTCGCTCCCTGGCTGTACCGATCCCGAAGCGGTCGAGAGGCTCGCGCACGAGATGCTCGACGCTCCATGTCGGATCCAGAGAGGTAAAAGGGTTCTGGTAGACAAGCTGGAGGTGCCGCCACACCGAGCGCAGCGATGCCGTCGAGCGACCGGAAAGGCGGTCACCGGCGACCGTAATCCTGCCGGTATCCGGCTCTTCGAGCCCGAGTAGCAGCCGGATCGTCGTCGTCTTTCCCGAGCCGGACTCACCAACCAGCGCAAGGGTGGAGCCCGCCCGGACGGCAAATGAGACATCGTTGACGGCGGTCAGGATCTTGCCATCGACGCCGAACGTCTTGGAAACCGCGCTGACTTCGATCTTGGGTGGCTGGCTCCTGCCCGGAAGACGCGGGCTTGCGTCGCGCAAACTCGCATAGCGATCGGGGTTGAGCGCCGGGACATCGGCATGCAGTTTTTTCGCATAGGCGGAAGCTGGCGACGAAAAGACGGTTGAGGTTTTGCCGGTTTCCTGCACGGTACCGTCCTTGAGCACCACCAGAGAATCCGCCCGTTCCGCGGCGATGGCGAGGTCATGGGTGATGAGGAGCAGGCTGATATCCAACTCGCCTTGCAAACGGGAAAGCAGGTCGAGGATCCGCTTCTGGATGGTGACATCAAGCGCAGAGGTCGGCTCGTCCGCAACCAGGAGTGCAGGACGCGGGAGCACGGCAAGGCCGATCAGCACGCGCTGCAGCATCCCCCGGACAGTTGATGAGGGTAGGAATCATAAGCCCTTTGCGGGTTGTCGAGGCCGACCTGGGCGAATGTTTCCAGAACGTATGCCTTGCGGATTGCCGCATTGGGTTCGTCGGTCAATGCAGCCGCTTCCATGGCCTGATCGCCGATCGTTCGCACCGGGTTGAACGCATTGCCCGGATCCTGCGGCACGAAGCCGACGGCGCGTCCGCGCAAGGGTCGGAACCGACGCTCGGGCAGCGCCAGCAGCTCCTGGCCTTCGAACCGGATTTTGCCTCTTGCCTGCGCGCCGCCTGGGAGAAGTCGCAACACGGCACGCGCAATCGTGGATTTTCCCGACCCGGATTCCCCTATCAGCGCGAGGCTCCTGCCTCGGCCCAGTTCGAAGCCGACGCCATGAACGACCTCCTGTCTGCCATAGGAAACAGACAGTCCGTCGACCTGAAGAAGGGGCGTTCCTCCTGAGGGTACAAACGCCGGGTTTGCGGTGTGGACGAGAGTCGGGTTCAGTCTGTTTTGCGGAGCCATCGGCTGATCCTGTTCACGGAGAGGACGGTCAAGATGGTGATGAGGGCGGGCGCATATACGAGCCATGGCCACTTGAGGTAGTCTTTGCCGATCGAGATCAGCAGGCCCCAATCGGAAGCGGGCGGCGGGTCGCCATAGCCAAGAAAGGCAAGGCTGGCGATCACGAGAATGGATTCGCCGAACTGCAGCACCGCAAGCGGCAGCACCGACCGGGATGCGTTCGGCAGCACGTGGCGCGAGAGGATGTACCATCGCGAACCGCCAAGCAGGAATGAGGCCTCGACGAAGGTCGCTTGTCTGGTCTTGATGACTTCTGCACGCGTGACGCGCGCGAAGATCGCTACCGCGGAGACGCCGGTCGCGATGGCGGCGTTGATCGTCTCGAAACCGATCGCAGTGACAACGATGACCGCGAGAAGGAACTTCGGGATGGAAAGCAGCACATCGACGAGGCGGGCGAGCAAGACATCGACCCAGCCGCCGAGAAAGCCAGCCAGAAGCCCGATCAAGCCGCCGCCGACGACGCCGATCACGACCGCGACGAGCGCGCTTGAGACGGAGGAGGCCGTGCCGTAGACAACGCGGGTGTAGACGTCACGCCCGAGGTGATCGGTGCCGAACCAGTGGGCAAGACTTGGGCCAAGCAGCTTGTCCGCCGGAACGCCAGCGACTGGGCTCTGGCTGGTGAAGAGGCCCGGCGCCAGTGACCAGGCAATGACGATCGCGATGACCGCGAACGAGAGGGCCACGATCCACGGCATGCGAACGCCCGTGAGCCAGGTGACGGGATTGGCGCCCGCGGTGCTAGAGGTACTGGACGTAAAGGTCATGATGTCACCGCCTTGCTTGCGCCGTTGGGAATTTCGTCAGCGGTGGTTGGGCGATGTTTCGGTCCGCCGAGGATTTTGACCCGCGGGTCGAGCAGCGGGTAGAGGAGATCGGCGACCAGGTTGACGAACACGAAGACGACCGCGCCCAGTGATACGACCGCTTGCAAGACCGGCAAGTCCTGCGTCGTCACCGCGCGTTGCACCAGACTGCCGACCCCAGTCCGCCCAAAGACCGTTTCCGTGATCAACGATCCGCCGAGAAGTTCGCCGATGGTGAGCGCGATCACGGTGACGACAGGCAGCGAGGCCGGCTTGAGCAGATGTTTTGCGAACAGGCGGGCCTGCCCGACGCCCCGGCTGCGGGCAACTGCGGCGTACTCCTGCTCCGCCTCCTTATCGAGATTGGCGATCAGTACTTCGGCGATCTGCGCCGAGACGGGGATGCCGAGTGCGACAGCCGCGAAAAACGTCGCCCAGAAACTGTTCGGTTGGATGACGCGAAAGAGCCCGATCTGAAACCCGAAAACGTGGATCAGCAGAAGGCCGATCACGAAGTTGGGGACCGACAGAAAGAGCGACGGGAAGCCCCGCAACAGTCCCTGGCCAAACCGCCTCGGGACAAATTGCGTGCCGTAAGCGACCGCCATCGCCAGGACCAGAGCCACCACGAGTCCCGCCGAGGCCAGAACGAGCGTCGAGGGAAGGACCTCGGCAATCAGGGTCGCGACCGGCCGGCTAGACCGCATCGACAGGCCGAGATCGCCTGACAGAAAGCCGGACAGCGCGTTCCACAGCTGGACGACGACCGGCTTGTCCAACCCCTGAGCGGCAATGATCTCGTTGATCTCGTCTTCCGTGAACCCGTTCTGGGGTTGCGCAGAACACTGGTGATCGGGTCGCCGGGCAGAATACTGACGACCACGAAGGTGAAGACATAGGCCAACAGGATGACGACGACCGCCTGGCCGAGCCGCTTGGCGGCGTAGGTTAGGTAGGCATTGTTCATGCCGGTGCCTCGCAGTGTTCGGGTGGGTTGCGTCTCAATCGGCTATGAAGGCCGTGTAATAGCTGGCATAGGCAACCCCGTTGTAGACTTCGCCTTTGAGCGTCGGCGACTGCACGTAGATGCGCTGAACGATCTGCGTGCGCGGGATGAAGTAACCCTGCTCGAGGACGTATCCCTGCAGGTCGTCGAGGAGCGGCTTTCGCTCCTCTATGGAGCCCGCGCCGGCGATCTTGTCGCGCAGTTCGTTGAGCCTTGCGTCGCGGTCATCGAGGGCGAACCAGTTTTCACCGTTGTTGGCGTTGGTGAGAATGCTGGCAACGGTTCCGGCATCGATGAAACTGCGCGTCACTTCATAGGTGGGGATGGCGGGGCCGCCATATTTCACTTTTTCGCCGAAAGTGACGACGTCGTAGGCCCGGATGTTGACCTTCCAGCCAATCCTGCCGAGTTGCTGCGCGATGAGTTCGTCTACCGACTTGGAGGTTGCGAGATAGGGGTTGGAATGCAGGGTCAGCGTAAGCGGTTTCCCGTCTTTGGTGCGCACTCCATCGGCGCCCCTGGTCCAGCCTGCTTCGTCGAGCAGCTTTTCAGCCTTCCCGGGGTTGTACGCCAGGAGGGCGCTGCGATCGGTGGCGCCGGGCACATTGCTCTGGATGAAGGAGGTCGCGAGCTTCCAGTCCGGCGTATAGACCGTGTCGATGATCTCCTGACGGTTGATGCCGGTCTGAAGTGCCTGGCGCACCTTGACGTCGTCATAGGGCGGAAGCTTGGTATTGACGGCCCAGCCGTTGACGAAGCCGAGGTAGCGCGGCGTCGCGACGGTAAAGCCTTCCTCTTTCAGAGATTTCAGCTCCTGGGGGAGGCATTGTACGCCACATCTGCCTGGCCGAATTGTACCGAGGCAACCCGCAGCGACGGTTCGGACACGAGCTTGTAGGTAATGGTGTCGAGGAAGGCCGGGCCGGTATGGCCGACGGCGGCAGGCCCCCAGTTGTAGTCCTTGCGCTTGATCAGCTTGACGAAGTCGCCTTCCTTCCATGACTCCACCACATAGGGCCCGCTGCCGGAGGTCTTGCTGAGATCCGCCTGCTGGGAGGCGGGCTGTGCGAGGGTTTTCGGGGAGATCAGGATCGAACCGTGATAGCCAAGCGTCGGGATGAACCCGAGCGTGGGCTTCTTGAAGAACACCCGGACTGTGGCCGCATCCACCGCCTCGGCGCGATCGTAGGTCTTCGGGAAAAGGCCGATCGGATTGATGCCCTCGTTCTTGCGGCCGGCATACCAGATATTCAGATTGGCAACGACCGCAGCCGCATCGAGCGGGGATCCATCCGAGAATGTCACGCCACTCTTGAGGTGGAGCGTGAATTGCGTGGCGTTATCGTTCTGCTCCCATCGCTCGGCCAGCCAGGGGCTGACCTTGCCATCTGCATCGACATAAAGAAGCTTATCGGCCACGTGGCCCCAAATATGGCCCTGGAAGCTGGAAATCGCGCTGTTGTTCGGAATCCACGTGTCGCCAAGAGAGTCGATGAGGAAGGTGATGTCACCGCCGTCTCGAGGGGTTCCGGCAGCCTGAGCCGGAGCGAAGTTCGCCGTTGAGACGAGAACTGCTGCAGCTGCGGCGGCTGATGTCGAAATGAGCAGTCGGCGCCGTGAAATGGAGAGGACAAAAGAACGTTCGGTCATCGGAGGTTCCTGAAGTTGCGTTTGTGTCTGTGACTTCGGGCATCTGCCGTTCTGCGAATGCATTCAACCGGATAGCTGCCGATTGCGCACACCGAACCGCAGCCGCGGCAGGTCCTGCCGCGCGCGAATGCTTGCCTGAAGTCTTTCGATGATGGGTCGTCGGCGTGTGCCCTTACCGACGAAAATTCTGCTCCGGCGCCGCCGCTAGTGAGCGGACATAGGAGATTTAAAGCGAGGAGCGCGCTTGCTGGTACATTTTTCGATCATGACGCGGCCCTTTGGTTCCAAAGAATATCGTGAGAACAGCGTAGCAGGTGGATTTCCTGGAGAAAGACCAGTTGTTCTTTTTCTACCAGTTTTATGGATTATTTTGCTGCAGTCTTTGAGGGAAACGAGCATTCACTTTCCCGCGGTTCAAAGGCAGGGTGATGCCTCCAGCCGGCGAACTTCATTGGCTCGAAGATCCGCACGGCCGGCAGTTCGGCGGAGTATCTCTCAACCTCGACCTTGGTGATTTGTCCGGTGCAACCCTGCGCCAGTTTCGAGGTGCCGACGTCACGCGTCAGGACGTTTGGATTCCCGTGGATGCACATGGCAGTCTCCGCGCTCGGGTCGTCGGGCTCAAACCATGCGCCGGTCGAAAGCTGCATCACGCCATGTCGCACGTCCTCGCTCAACACAGCTGCAGCGAGGCAGCTTCCGAGCGTGTTGAACAGCCTGACGATATCGCCATCCGATATGCCACGCGAGGCGGCGTCGGCCGGATTGATGCGGACCGGCTCCCGCCCCTTGATCTTGGTCGATCGGCTGAAATCGCCGTAGTCGAGCTGGCTGTGCAGCCGCTGGCGCGGCTGGTTGCAGACCAGATGCAGCGGATAGCTGATCCGGTTGGATCGCGGTTTTCTCGGGGAGGATACCAACGGGGATGGCCGCCGCAGTCGTCGTAGCCGAAAGCTTCGATCGTCTGCGAAAAAATCTCTATCTTTCCCGATGGGGTCTGCAGGGGAAAGGCGGAGGGATCCTGCCGGAAGGCGCGCGCGGGGCCGCCTTCGTCCGGCCTGAGCGGCAGGCGCAGTTCGCCCTCTTCCCAAAACCTGTTGAAATCCGGAGCCTCGTGACCACCGGCTGCAAGCGCGGTGCGCGTCGTATCAAACAGGAACGCGAGCCATTCTCTGCTTGTGCGATTTTCGGTAAAGGCCTCGAGCTTGCCGAGATGCCTGGCGAGATCGGAAAAGATCTCGTAGTCGTCCCGCGCTTCGCCGACCGGCTCGATCAGCTTCTTCATCGCAATCATCAGGTCGTCGCGGTCGGCCGCGCCGATGTCGTCGCGTTCGAGCGTCGTCGTTGCCGGCAGAACGATGTCCGCATGACGAGCAGTCGATGTCCAGGCGGTCTCGTGGACGATGATCGTCTCGGGGCGCTTGAAGGTGGCCCGAAGCCGGTTGATATCCTGATGATGATGAAAGGGGTTTCCGCCTCCCCAATAAACGAGGCGGATATCCGGGTAACGCAAGACGCGGCCGTTGTAATGACATTCGCCGCCTGGATGGAGGAGCATATCGGCGATGCGCGCGACCGGAATGAAATCTTTCACCGGGTTCTGGAACTGGTTGAGCGTCGGCAGCGGCACGGCCAGTTGGGTCTTGCCGATATTGCCCAGCGCCCCGAGCGAATAGGAATAGCCGGCGCCATCCAGGCCGATCTGTCCAAGCATGGCAGCGAGGACGATCCCCATCCACACCGGCTGCTCACCGAAATCTGCCCTTTGGAGGGAGTGGCTGACGGTGATCAGCGTCCTGGAGCGGGCCATCATTCGCGCCAGGTCCCTGATCACATCGACGCCGATGCCGCAGATGCCGGCAGCCCATTCGGCGGTCTTCTGCAATCCGTCGGCACGGCCAAGCAGATAGTCCTCAAAACGTTCGTAGCCGACCGTGTAGCGGTCCAGGAATTCGCGGTCATGCAGCCCCTCGCTCACCAGCACATGTGCCAGACCAAGCATCAGCGCCACGTCTGTACCGGGTATGACGGCCAGCCATTCCGCGTCTATCTCGGCGGAAAAATCGTCTTTCAGCGGGCTGACGGACACGAAACGGGTGCCGCGGGCGCTTGCGCCCGAAAGCTTCTGCCGTACGACATGCGCGCTGATGCCTCCGCCATGGACATCGGCATTTTTGATCGCCATTCCGCCGAAGGCAACGACCAGCTCGCTGCTCCGCTCGATGGCATCCCAGGTGACGCTCTTGCGATCGAAAGTGTCATAAGGCCCCAGCACATGCGGAATGATGACCGATGCCGCGCCGGAACTGTAGGTGTTGACGGATCGTACATAGCCGCCCAGCACATTCAGGAACCGATGGATCTGGCTCTGGGCATGATGGAAGCGCCCGGCGCTGGACCAGCCATAGGATCCGCCGAACACGGCCTGCGGGCCGAAGTCGCGATAGACCCGCTGGAGTTCGCTTGCCACATGCCCCAGCGCTTCCGGCCAACTCACTTCCACATAATCGTCTGCTCCGCGCTTTTGCACGTGCCCCGCTTTGCCTTCGAGCCAGCCGCGCCGGATCGCTGGCCGCCTGATGCGGACTGCGCCGTCGGCAATAGCCGGGATGTTGCCCAGTAAGGGTGAGGGATGCGGATCGCCGGGATGGGGCCGGATCTCAAGCCTGCCGTTCTCGTATCTGCCCGAGAAGGCGCCCCAATGGGAGCTGTGAGGCTTGAACGAATTCATTGCAAAATCCCTCGATCGATGCGCTGCAAAACTAGGCTGAACCAACCTGCCCCGGCAACTCCTTGCCGGGGTTCATGATGCCGCCGGGATCGACGGCCTCCGAAGATAGGCGGTCGAAGAACCCCGGAGATATGTCTGATCAAGGCCGGATGCGGGGCAACCAGCCTCTGACGATTTCAGGCAACCAGCTTTTCGCCCTTCAGATGACGCTCCAGAAAAGGAAGGCTATCCTGCCCCCAATAAAGCTCATTCTCGTAGCGGAAGGTCGGCAGTCCGAACACGCCGGCCGCCTTCGCTGTTCCGTAGCTGGCTTCACGGACTGCCCGCACCGCGTCGCTCTGCCCCTGTTCATCCAGTGCCGCACCGTCGAAACCGGCGGCATGTGCGATCGCCCTGCGGATCTCTTCCTTGCCAATGTCTTCGCCGCGTCCCCAGAAGGCTTCCTGAAGCGCCTTGGTCAGCTTCAACCAGTCCTTTCCCGCCTCGTTCGCGGCGATGACCATGAAACCGGCCGGTCCCGGATCGGAGAGTGCAGCACGGTTGTCGAAGTTGAGCACCTTGCCCCGCAGCGCCGCCCACCGCTTCAGATCCGTGGTCCAGTAGGCCCGGCGCGCTTCCGGCCGGTTGCGGACATAGATGCCGCCATTGTCCTCGATCAGCGGAATGACGTGAGGGCGGACTGTGGCGCCATATTCATGCGCCAGTGCCACGAACGGCTCCAGGCCGATGAAGGCCCACGGTGAGCCGATACTGAAGAAATAGTCGATCGTTTTCGTCATTGTCTGCTGCTTTCAGGAGAGCTGATCGGTGAAGGCGCCGTATCGAAGACGGAGAGCGCACAATCGCGAGCGATGAGAACGGCTTGCGGATCGCGCCCCACCGCCACGGTGGCAAGTGCGCCTTCATAGAGAAGCGAAAGGTGAGCCGCCGGCTGGTCCGAATAACGGCCCGCTCTCGACATGATGGAGGAAAAGATCTCTCTCACCATCGCCTTATGGGTCCGCGCGACGGATACGACCCGTTCGGAATCGCCGTGTTCGGCAACGGCAAGGGCGAAGGCACATCCCCGGAACTCCGGGCTGTCGGCTTTCTCGTGCAGCCGCTCGAAGATCAACTTGATCTGGTCCCTCGGAGCCTTGATTGCATCCAGCACGTCATGAAGCGATCGGATTACCCGCTCGTGACGCGCCTGAAGATAGGCTGCAACAAGATGGTCCTTGGACGGAAAGTGTCGATAGAGGGTCGCCTTGGCAACATTGGCTTCTTCGATGATCCTATCGATGCCGACCGCCCGGATGCCTTCGCGGTAGAAAAGTGCGCTGGCGGCGGTGAGGATCTGGTCTGATATGGCTTCTCTCATTACGTCGCTTCGAATGGCCTGTTCATGATCGCATCATCGACGGGCACCGGTTACATGGCCGCAGCAAGACCGGTCTGTCTTGCTCGGCGGTTGTTGTCAACGAGCGAGAGGATTCCGTCAAGCGGAAGCGCGCTGGAAAAGCTGCCTTCCTGTGCCAATCTGCCTGCAAGCACCTGAACGGCTTCGTTATAGGGCGTCGATGTACCGTGCAGGCGGCCAAGCAGGACGATCTCGCCATTCAGAAAATCGACCTCGCTCGAGGTGCCGCGGGTAAAGCTTTGCCATGTCGATTGCTGGCCAGGATGGATGCCGCTGTTCTGTGCAATCCGCCAGTTTGAAATATCGACGGTGCGCTCCGAAGGTGATGCCGGCTTGTAACCCGCCGACTGCAGAGTGCGGCGCGCCTCATCGACAAGAGCATCCCCGATTTCGCCCCGCAGATCATCGGGGCCATCAAACAGTTCCAGCACGTTTCGGACATTGTGAAGGAGCTTGGCCGATTTCCAGGAGCGGATCTCGGCGCTTGCCTCGGCGAGGTAGCCCGCGTTGTGCAGGTCGGTCACGATCCGGTTGGTGGTTTCGTCCCGGCCGAACGGAAACCGCCCGACCGTCACCACGCCGAGCTGAGGGTCGCCGCCGACCACGACTTTGCCGGTCTCGGTAAACCGTGCGGGCGTCAGGATGCTTGCGCCATAGACATGGGTAAAGGTCCTGAGCGCGGCCGCCTCCGTTGCAAGCCCATTCTGAAACGTGACGACCGGCAGATTCCGGGCTGCCACACCCGCAGAATCTGCCGCGCTCCGCCACGACCAGAAGGCCAGCGCGCCGGCCGCATCCTGCGACTTTACCGTCAGCAAAGGATATCATCCGCCGTCAGTGCGGGCGGCTCTGCGAGATCAAAGGCGTTGAGATGGATCTGCCGCGTGGCCGAAGGGCGCTGGTAGGTGAGGCCATGCTGTCTGATGTGGGTGATCTGCGCGCCGCGGCCGACCAGCACGTAATTGATGCCGGTAAGCTCGAATTGCGCGGCAAGGCTCGCGCCGACGGCTCCGGCCCCGATGATAACATAACGGGTCATATTTTCTTCCTCGTCCTGTCCCGGTTCACACACCGAGAGCCTGCCTGAAGGCGTCGTGTTGGGCCGTGCCGTTGCAGTCCGGCGATCAGTCATGGCAGGAGGCCGTGCTCATATTTCGCGGCGAAGGCCGGGAAGTTGAAGCCGGCTGTTCCGGTTTGTTCCGGCGACAGGCCGAGCACCATCCCCTGGCCGCGTGCGTTCCCGCGGTCCGCCCACGTCTTCGTCATGTCGATAATCTCCGAGAAATGTCCGGCTCCACCACCGCCGCCGCTTCAAGCGGCTGCCGCCTGCTCCGCCTGAAGATGACGGCGGATCGCAGTCATGATTTCGGCAGCATTACGGAACCGCCTGTCATCCAATGCGATGACGTGGAATTTGACTGCGATGAAGCGCAGTCTTTCCCCATCCGGCACTGCTATTCCTACCGGCAATCCGCCAAATTCAATAACCTGCCTCTGCATGGCTCCCACTCCAACCTCGTGATCGTCCCTGTTCGTCCGCGTCTGGAAAGGACCAGGCGCGCATTCGTGACGCGAAGCGGAGACAACAACGGAAGTCGGGAGCAGCCGCGATCACGCCCCAGGGAGCAAGTTTTGCCGAGAATGAAGTCATCGTGGCTGTCTTCCGTTGTCCGTTCGTCTGCCAATGACTTTAACGGCAGCAGGAGCTTGCTGCGAGGCAAAGAAATCTATCTTATTTGTAGATTTTAGATGGACCTTCTCCGACGCAACCGCGCAGCTTTCCTATCTTCTACCGGATCAATGTTGCAGACGAGGTCTCTGATGATCAAGACGCTTCTCATCCCGGGCCTCAATGGCTCAACCGACGATCATTGGCAGAGGCACTGGGCGCGAGAGCGTCCGGCCGCCGCGCTGGTCGAGCAGGATGACTGGGCATGCCCGGTGCTCGAAGACTGGCAGGAGAGGCTTGACGAGGCTTTATCGGATACCGACGGTGCGTTTCTCGTTGCGCATAGCCTCGGTTGCCTGCTGGTCGCCAGCTATGCCCGGCGGCGGCTGACCCCGCGGATCAAGGGCGCGCTTCTCGTCGCTCCCTGCGATCTTGCCACCACGCGGCGTCTCCACCCTTGCGTGGTGCAGTTCGGCAATGAACCGCTCGATCGGCTTCCGTTTCCAAGTCTGGTCGTCGGCAGTCTCAACGATCACTATATGAGCCTGGAGCAACTGGAGCGGCATGTGGCGAGCCTGGGGCAGCGCGCTGACGACGATCGGTTTCGCCGGCCATATCAATGTTGCCAGCGGGTTCGGGCGCTGGCCGGATGGCCACGAATTCCTCGACCGGCTCGCGCGCGGCATCGCGGCGACCCCTCCGGCTTCGTCCTCGGTGGCCGGTGCCACATCGGGCGACCGCGCTTCGGCTGTCTGAGCCTGCCGAAGCGGCCAATCTCAAGGCGCTGACCGGGAGGTCAAAGCCTTTGCCCTGCAGTTCTCGGTTCGAACCCGGTCCTCGGAGTTGGCTGCTGCCTAAAGCGCCTTCAAGCCGTCCGATATTGTCGAAAACAACGTATCGATCTCGACCTCCGAGATTACGAGAGGCGGGGAAAGGACGATCGTGTTGGCCACAGGCCGTATCAGCACGCCGCGGTCGAAGCAGTAGTCGTATAATTTCTTGGCCATCACCTTGCCGCTCGCAACGTCCGAGCCGAGTTCGATACCGGCGAGAAGACCGAGATTGCGGATATCGACCACGTTCGGGAGGCCCTTCAATGCATGGGCTTTTTGCTGCCAGAACGGTTCGATCGAAGCTGCGTGCTCGAACACGCCTTCGCTGACATAGACATCAAGCGTCGCGAGTGCTGCAGCCGACGCGAGCGGATGTCCAGAATAGGTGTAGCCATGCGAAAACTCAACCGCGCCCTGTGCCGCGTTCTGCATCAGCGCGTCGTGAATGCCGTTGGAGGTGATGACCCCTCCCATCGGCACTGCACCGTTGGTCATGCCCTTGGCGATGGCGATCAGGTCCGGCGTCACGTTGAACCGGTCGGCTGCGAACGGATGACCGAGGCGACCGAAGCCGGTCACGACCTCGTCAAAGATCAGCAGAATGCCGTGGCGCGTGCAGATTTCCCTCAGCCGTTCCAGGTACCCGACGGGCGGAACGAGCACGCCGGTCGATCCGGCGACCGGCTCGACGATCACAGCGGCGACTGTTGACGGATCATAGGTCTGCAGCATCTGGTCCAGCGCATCGGCGATCTCCGCGCCGTGGGCAGGCTGACCCAGGCTGAAGGCGTTGCGCGCCGGGTCGTGAGTATGGGGCATGTGGGCGGCTCCCGGGAGGAGCATGCCGAACTGCTTCTTGTGCGGACCCATGCCCGCGGCAGAAAGGCCACCGAAGCCGACACCGTGATAACCGCGCTGGCGGCCGATGATGCGCTGGCGTTGTCCCTCGCCTCGGGCGTGATGATAGGCGAGCGCAAGCTTAAGCGCCGTATCGGTGGCCTCGGAGCCGGAGTTGGTAAAGAAGACGTGGTCCAACCCCTCCGGTGCGATGGAAGTCAGCCGGCTGGCATATTCGAAGGCGAGCGGATGACCGAAGCCAAAGGACGAAGCAAAGTCCAGCCGTGCGGCCTGCTTCTGGATGGCTTCGACGATCTTCGGGTGCCCATGGCCGGCATTCACGCACCAAAGGCCGGCGATGCCATCGAGCAGCGTATGGCCATTGCTCATGTGATAATACATGCCGGATGCGCCGGTGACGATCTGTGGCTTCTTCTTGAAGTCGCGGTTGACCGTGAACGGCATCCAGTAGGATTCGAGCGAATTGGCGTTGAGCTGCTGCGTGTCCATGAAGCCTCGTCTTCTGTCTGTTGATTGTCGCTTGCGATGCGTTGGCGCCGACGCTTCAGCCTAGGCGGCGTTCTTCATCACAACGTCGTTCTCAAGGGGTTCGTTGTCATGCGGCAATGCCAAGCGTCGGCGTCGCCTGCAGCAGAGCCCTGGTGTAGGGGTGCTGCGGCGTATCCAGGACCTCTGCGACACTGCCCTGCTCCACGATCAGCCCTTGCTCCATGACGACGATGCGGTCAGCGACGCGCGATACGGCGCCCAGATCGTGCGAAATGAAAAGGCATGCGAAACCGTGGTTTTCCTGCAGTCTCCGGAAGAGATCGAGAACCTGTTTCTGGACCGTCATGTCGAGGGCGGAAACCGGCTCGTCGGCGACAACGAAAGCGGGATTGCGGATGACGGCTCGGGCAATTGCGACGCGCTGCCTCTGGCCACCGGAAAGAGCGTGCGGATAACGATCGCCAAAACCGCTGAGCCCCACCTCGCTGAGGATTTCCTTCACCCGTTCCGCCTTCTCGGCACGGGTGAGTTTGGGGCCGTGCTTGAGCGGTTCACCGACGATGTCGGTAATCTTCTGGCGTGGATCGAGTGAGGAATAGGGATCCTGGAAGACGAGTGGCACTGAAGGCGATAGTCACGGGCGGTTGCCCTGTCTGCGGACGCCATCGGCCGATCGCGGAAAAGCACCTCTCCGTCCGACAGCGGCAGCAGACCGAGCATCGCTCGCCCGAGCGTCGTCTTGCCAGAGCCGGAACCGCCGACGACGGCAACAACCTCGCCCGGCTGCACGCCAAGGGACACTCCCTTGACGGCTCGTTTCTTTTCCGCGGCACTGAACATGTTGCCGGCACCCGAGAAGGTGACTTCGACATTGCGTGCTTCGATCAGGGTGCCGCTGCGGCAAGCGTTTTGCGGCCGTGATCGCGCTTTGGCAGTGCGTCGATCAGGGTTCGGGTATATGGCTCCTTCGGGCGGCGGAGAACCTCTTCGACCGATCCCGTTTCGACCAGCTTGCCCCGTTCCAGAACGACTACCTTTTTGGCATATTGTGCCACGAGGCCGAGATTGTGGGTGATCAGAAGGACAGCCGTGCCGAAGGTGCGCGTGAGATCGACCATGATCTCCATGACCTCGCGTTGGGTCAGTGTATCGAGCGCCGTGGTTGGTTCGTCGGCGATCAGCAGTTTCGGCCGAAGCAGCATGACGGACGCGAGCATGATGCGCTGGCGCATGCCGCCGGAAAACTGGTGCGGATAGGCGGCAAGACAGGCCTGCGGATCCGGGATCTTCACCCGTGCCAGCATTTCGGTGGCGCGAGCCAGGGCGGCATCGACGCTCAGCTTTTCGTGCAGGCACAGCCCCTCGACAAGCTGCGCACCGATCGCCATCGCCGGGTTGAGCGATACCATGGGCTCCTGGAAGACCATTCCGATCTCGGCGCCGCGAACTTTGCGGATCTCGCTGTCCGTCATCCTGAGGACGTCGCGGCCCTGAAACAGGATTTCGCCCGAGGTCGGCCTGATCGAATTGGGCAGGAGCCGCATCGATGCACGCGCCGCGATCGTCTTGCCGCTGCCGCTTTCCCCGACAAGCGCAACGATGCTGCCGGCCTCGACGTCGAACGAGACGTCATGGAGGATCGGATAAGCGTTGGAGGTCGTCACACGAAGGTCGCGAACACTCAATAGCGGGTACGAGTTGTCTGCGTTCATCACTTTTGCTCCATTCGCGGGTCGAAACGGTCCCGCAATGCGTCGCCGAGCAGATTGATGCCGAGCAGCGTCAGCGAAATGCAGATGCCGGGGGCGAAACCAAGCCAGGGCGCCTTTTCGATATAGGTTCGTGCAGCCGACAGCATGTTGCCCCAGGTTGGCGCCGGCGGAGGCACGCCGAGGCCGAGAAAACTCAAGCCGCTTTCCGCCAGAACAACCCAGCCGAACATCGAGGTTGCCAGCACGACGATCGGCGCGGTGCAATTCGGCAGGACATGGTGAAACATGGTCGCCAGTTCCGAATTGCCGATCACGCGGGAGGCTTCGACATATTCGCGCTCCCTGGCTGAAAGCACGCTGGCGCGAACGATGCGCAGTACGGATGGCGCAAAAGCGAACCCAAGCGCCAGAATGATGCCGTACTTGTTCGGTCCGGAGATCACCATCAGGCCGAGCGCGAGCAAGGTGCCGGGGAACGCGAGAAGCGCATCGCTGAATACCATCAGAATTCGATCGACCAGCCCGCGCGTATAACCTGCAATCAGGCCGGTGATCGTGCCAAGCGTGGTCGCGAAGGCAACGGTCAGGATCGCGACCGTCATGCTCTGGACGGCACCGGCCATAAGGCGGGAAACAACGTCGCGCCCGAATTCGTCGGTGCCGAGCCAGAAGTGGGCGGACGGTGGTTTTATCCGGGCGATAAGCTTGATCGCCGCGGGATCGTACGGCGTCCAGAACAGGGCGAGCAGGGCCATGCCGCCAATGAAGATCAATAGCGCGGAGCCGATGACGAGGTTTGCCGGTTGCCTGATCATGATGCGGTCACCCGCGGATCGAACAAGGGATAACAAAGATCGACGATCAGATTGACGATCACGTAGATCAATGCCGTGAACAGAAGACATCCCTGCACCACCGGATAGTCGCGAGCGAAGATCGCATCGACGAGAAGGCGCCCGAGGCCGGGCAACGTGAAGACGGTTTCCAGGACTGCGATTCCGCCCAGAAGGCCGCCAAGCACCAGCCCTATCATCGTCCAGGTCGGTGCGAATGCATTTGGAAGCACGTGACGAAGCAGCACCCTTCGTTCCGAAAGACCCTTGGCACGGGCATGCATGATATATTCCAGACGGAGGATCTCGATGGCGCTCGCGCGCATCATGCGGGTCAGCACGCCGACCTCGATCAGCATCAGCGTCACGATCGGTAGGATGACGTAAGTAATGGCGGTCCAAGGGTTTTCGGAGAAGGGCACGAAACCGACGACCGGAAGCCAGCCGAGCTTCAGGCCGAAAACCAGCAACAGGACGAGACCGAGCCAGAAGCTTGGGACCGACATCAGCAGCGTGGAAGCCGCCACGATCCCGACATCCACATGCTCGTTCTGGCGCCATGCCGCGATCAGACCGGCCGGAATGGCGATCAGGGTCGCGAGGCCGACCGCCACGAGAACGATCGTGGCGCTGACCTGAAAGCGATCGAGCATCAGCGGCAGGACGGATGCACCGTTCGAGATCGATTTGCCAAGATCGCCCCGGATGACGTTGCCGAGCCAGTAAAGAAACTGCACCGGCAGCGGCTGGTCGAGACCCAGGCTGGCGCGCAAGCCTGCCAATTCCTCGGGGCTTGCACTGTCGCCCAGGATCAACTGGGCGGGATCGCCGGGTATCATCCGTACCAGGAAGAACACCATGATAGCCACGAGCAGCATTGTCGGAAGCGTCCACAACAGACGCTTCGCAACATATTTTGTAAGAGCGTGCATGGCTTACTTGCCCGGGGCGAAGGAGACACCCCACATGCGAGCGTACCCGACCGGCCAGGTCTTGTAGCCTTCGACAGCGGACCGTACCGCGCCGATGCGGGTGCCCGAGTAAAGCGGGATCATCGGGACGTCGGAGCGGATCATGCCCTCGAGCTTGTCGAAGATGGCCTGGCGCTTCGCCTTGTCGGAGAGCGTTGTGCTCTCGGCAATCAGCTTCAGGCCTTCCGGATTATCCCAGACCTTGTTCGGGCTCTTGTCCTTGTTGCCGCTGACCATGTCATAGGAAAGAGACGGGTCGAGGCGGGCCGAATAGGTGAACGACATGGCGCTGTAATTACCGCTCGTGTAGCGATCCAGCAGCGTCGCCCAGTCAAGGGTCTCGACTTCGATGTTGATCCCGGCCTCCTGCGCCATCGCCTGCACCAGTACTGCGGAATCGAAGAGCGAGGGATAATATTTCGTCGCAAGCCACTTGATCGGCTGGCCGTTATAACCAGCCTCGGCGAGAAGCTTCTTTGCTTCCTTGATGTTGCGTCCAGGAACCTCTTTCTGCGTTGCGCCGGAATAGGGGCTCGGGCCGGGAATCACGGATAGGCTAGCCGGTGACTGACCGTTTGTCAGTGCTTCGGTGATCTGTGGAATGTCGAGCGACAGGAGCAGAGCCTTACGGATCCTGGCATCCCTTAGGAGCGGATCACGGGTCTGGAATAGCAGGGCGGTCAGGCCCATGGCTGCGGCCTTCTCCACCTTAAGCTGCTTGCTTTCGGTCAGTTCTTCGATGTCGGCATTGTTGACGTCCGCCAGAACATCGATGTCGCCGGAAAAGATCGCCGCCTTGGCTGCTGCGTCGTCGGGAATGACCATGAAGCGGACAGCCTTGACCTTCGGCGTCTTGTCGCCGACATAGCCGGTCAGTTCGCCGCCTGGCGAAACGTAGTTGGGATTGGCGGCCAGTTGCACATACTGGCCGTTGCGCCATTCCTGAAGGGTGAACGGGCCGGTGCCGATCGGTTTCACCCATTTGCCTTCGGCATCAAGGGAACTCTTGTGGTAGACGCCGGTGCCGCCACAGTCGGTGCGGGCAAGCGTCGCCAGGAAAAGGGCCGTGGGCTTCTCCAGCGAGAAGACGACGGTCGAAGCGTCGGGTGCTGCGACATTGGTGACATTGGCGACGCTGGAGCCGGTCATGTCCTTGAGGCAGCGCCATGCCGTCTTCGGATCGATGTAGCGCTGCCAGGAACTCAAGACGTCAGCCGAGGTGAGCTGTTCGCCATTGCTGAACTTCAGCCCATCCCGCAGCTTGAACGTATAGGTCTTGCCGTCGGCCGAGACGTCGACCGATTTCGCCAACAGGGGAGCGACCGACGCATCATCGCGATAGCCGACAAGGCCTTCGACGATGTGAAGCACAACGGCGTCGCTGTTGGCGTCGCGGTTGACGCCGGGGTCGGTCGAACGGATATCGGCGTTGATACGCACGCGCATCATCTTATCCTGAGCCAGGGCGGTGCCGGCCATTCCGGCAAGCACGGCGGTCATTGCCGTCATCGTCAAGAGATTGCAGTATTTCATCGGAAGCTCCCGTTTTTGTTCCCTTATCGGATTTTGGTCAGGCCGCGTTCGTCTGGATTTCTTTGCTTTGTTCGATCAGGCTGATCTGCATATCCAAGCTGTAGTTCCAGAAATGTGCGCCGAGCGCAGGCAACAGCGCTACTTCCATATGCCCCTTGCTCGGCACCATCACGATCATCGCGACAGTGGCGGACTGATTGTTGGACAGCGGCGATTTGCGGGGCGGGCGGCAGACCGAGAAAGGCGTTTCGAACGTGTCCGAAAGCGCATTCTTGACAGTGTCGATCGTGGCCTTGCCGATATGTGGCTCCAGCAACTGGCGTACGCGGAGATCGCGATAGAGGCTGTCGGGCATGTTCGTCACGCCCTTGTCGAGAAGCTTCGACAAGGCCGTCTGGCTCTGGAAATGATTGGCGTGCACCAGGATGCCGTCCTGCGGATGAACGAGGAAGGTCTCGTCCGGCGCGCACTCAAAATCGATCGCGATGCCGTGGGCATGGCCGATCATCATATTGTTCGAGGCGGATTTGCGCGTAGCGTAGACCGCCTGCATCGACATTGCGAGGTGATCCTGCTCGAGAACCTTGCGACGGATGATGGCAAGCGGCACGCCGAGTTCGCGGTAGTCCCGGTCGGTCTCGAGATAGTTGCCGCTGATCGAGATGCCGGCGGAATTGAAGCCGGTGCGGGCGAGGCCGCCGGCCTCGGTGAAGGTGAGGATGTCAGGACCGTCGTCCCGCTTGATCTTCAGCACGATCGCGGTTTCTGCGCATTCGGCCTTCCAGTCCCAGTTCTGGGCGTGGATGAACGTATTGTCGCCAGTTGCGGAAGGCATGACGAACACGCCGGTGCAGCCGTCCGACTGGATGAAGTCCTGCTGGCCCTTTTCCCGTCGACGCGCGAGCTTCAGGATTTCGGTGCGGGCATTCAGAAGGAGGATGGCGCTCAGATCCACGTTCACGGCCCTGGCGATGCCGCGCATCTCCTCCATGTACTGGGGTCCGTATTCGTCGATCGCCCCGGCAAAACGCTCGATCATCGTCGCGAGGTCGCTGTCCTTAAGGCCTGACGAATGCAGCTGGTCCTTGTAGTGTCCGACGCCCTTCAGGATGCGCTCGGCTGCCTGTTCGCCGTATTGTTGACCGCGCTCGGACGGCGTACCAGAGACTTCGACGAGCGGGCAGGGAAGAGGCAGGGTCATGGCATTGTATCCGAGTGTTGAATAACGAAGGCGGTCCCAAGGGTTGTCTTCGTACAAAAAGTATTTCATAAAACAAAAACCAAAAATGCGGGAAAGGCAAGCGCAAAATGTCGGACGCGAGCACGCCTCTTCAACAGGACCTGATGCGTCGCATTGTTGAGGTCATCCATGAGGATGATCTTCAGCCGGGAGCACGGTTGCGCCAGAACCAGCTGGCTGAGCGCTTGCGGGTTTCAAGGACGCCGGTGCGAATGGCGCTGGAACTGCTGGAGGCGAAAGGTTTCGTACAGCACGAGCCCAATCGCGGAATGATGCTTGCCTCGATCCCGCCTCGCGTGGAGGTGCATGATGCGCAGCCCGCGGACGAGGAGCTTTTGATCGCGATCGCAAGATTGCGGCGGGAAGGAAAATTGCCGGAGCAATTCGCCGAACTGGAACTGATGCGGCTGACCGGGCGCGAGCGCACTCCGGTTCGCCGGGCGCTTATCAAGCTCGAGGGCATGGGCGTCATCCAACGACGGAAAGGCTATGGATGGCATTTCTTTGATCCGGTCCGGGACATGCGTGCCAGGGAGGAGAGCTACAATTTCCGCCTTCTGATCGAGTGCGCGGCGATCCTGTCGCCTGAGTTTTCACTCCCCGGCGAATGGATCCGCTCCATGAGGGCGCGGCATCAGGCGATGCTGGCCAATCCCTGGACCGAAACGTCGAGCGTCACGCTGTTTGAAATGAATGCGGAGTTTCATCTCGGGATCAGTGCCGCATCCGGAAACCGCTATATCACGGAGGCGATGAACCGCCAGAACCAGCTGCGGCGCCTGTCCAACTACAACTGGCAACACGGTTCAGATCGCGTCGCCGTCACCTGCCGGGAGCATCTGGAAATCCTCGAACGGCTTGAGCGCGGCGACAATGAAGTCGCCGCAGCTCTGATGCGCAAGCATCTTACCGGTGCGCGTAGCACGGTCAGCGGCTAGTTTTGCATTTGATGTGACAAAATACACTTTGTGCGAGAAGCCTCGCGATGTCTGGGCCTCGTCCTATCGTCCTATCGTCCTTCGACCCGGTCAATCGATCCTAGGCGTCCAGATAACGCTCTGCCAGACGCGCCCACATGGCGGCGCCGGTCGTCAGGCTGCCGTCGTTGAAATCGTATTTCGACGAATGCAGGATCTGCGAGTCGCTGCCGTTGCCGAGCCGCAGGAAGCTGCCGGGCCTGTGCTCGAGGAAATAGGCGAAATCCTCGCTGCCAGGCAGGAGAGGGCAGGTCAAGACATTTCCAGCGCCAATCAGCTCCTCGGCCACTTCGTGAGCGAATGCGGTTTCCTTTTCCGAGTTCACCACAACCGGATAGCCATGTTCGTAGTGGATCTCGGCGGTAGCACCATGACCTTCGACGACACTCGCCGTCAATTGGCGAATGCGTTCCTCGAGGAAAGCTCGGATCGCCGGATCGAAGGAGCGCACGCTCATGGAGATCTTTGCGGTATTGGGGATGACGTTCGATGCTTCTCCGGCATGGATGGTGCCGACAGTGACCACGGCCGTCTGGGTAGGGTCGATGTTGCGCGAGACGATCGACTGCAGCGTCATGACGAGATTGCAGGCGACAAGCACGGGATCGATGGTCAAATGAGGCCGCGATGCGTGGCCACCCTTGCCGGTGATCGTGATCTTCACCGTATCGCCGGCGGCCATCATTGGTCCCGAGCGGGTTAGAAGTGCCCCGGCTGGCATGCCGGGATGGTTGTGCAGACCGAAGATGGCGTCGATCGGAAAGCGATCGAACAGTCCATCGGCAATCATCCGCTGCGCCCCGCTGAACTGGCCGGCCTCTTCAGCTGGTTGAAAGATCAGCGTCACGGTGCCGTTGAAGCGTTTGGTGCGTGCCAGATATTCGGCTGCCCCAAGCAATACCGTGGTGTGGCCGTCGTGACCGCAGGCATGCATCTTGCCGGGTACCGTGCTGGCATAAGAGGCGCCTGTTTCCTCCTCGATCGGCAGAGCATCCATGTCGGCGCGGATGCCGACGCTTCTGGTTCCGGAGCCGTTTTTGAGCGTTGCCACGACGCCATGACCACCGACATTGCGGGTGACCGCATAACCCCAGGCTTCCAGTTTGTCGGCGACATAGCGGGCCGTTTCCGCTTCCTCGAAGGAGAGTTCCGGATGGGCGTGCAGATGCTGCCGGGTCGCCTTCAACTCGGCTTCCATGGCGGCGAAATCGGAAATGCGGGCGTAGAGATTGTCTTGCGAGGGCATGGGATATCCAGACTTTGCAAAAGAAAAGACCCCGGCTTTTGATGCCGGGGCAAGGTGGGGAGGCTTTAGAGGAAGCGTGACAGGAAGGCCTGCGTGCGCGGATGCTGTGGATTGCCGATCACGTCTTCCGGCTTGCCCTGCTCCACGATCACGCCGCCATCCATGAAGACGACGCGGTCGGCGGCCTCGCGGGCAAAGCCGATCTCGTGGGTCACGACGATCATGGTGAGGCCCTGCTTTGCCAGATCCCGCATCGTCGCCAGCACCTCGCCGACGAGTTCGGGGTCGAGTGCTGAGGTGGGTTCGTCGAACAGCATCAGCTTCGGCTTGATCGCCAGTGCGCGGGCAATCGCCACGCGCTGCTGCTGGCCGCCGGAGAGTTGCCGCGGATAGGCATTGGCCTTCTCCGATAGACCGACGCGTTCCAAAAGGCGCTTTGCGTTCTCGATTGCATCCTTTCGGCTTTCACGATGGACGCCGACCGGCGCCTCGATGATGTTCTGCAGCACGGTCATGTGCGGGTAGAGGTTGAACTGCTGGAACACCATGCCGATCTTGCGACGTTGCTTGGCAATGCCGGTGGGAGACAGCTTTTCCAGATGGTTGTTCTTCACCCGGTAACCGATCTGTTCTCCATCTACCTCGATATATCCCTTCTGGATATCTTCGAGATGATTGATACAGCGCAGGAAGGTGGATTTGCCCGAGCCGGATGGCCCGAGCACTGCCACGACTTCCCCGGCATGATGGCGAGGTCGATGCCCTTCAACACTTCGAGCCTGGTCGAACGACTTGTGGACATCGCGAGCCTGGACGAGGGGCTTGACGGTATCGACGACGGTCAATGGCTTGCCTCCTCTAGGACGGCGGCCGGCCTGGGCACGGCGCCATTGCGGCGGTCACTGCGGCCATAATAGGCTTCGATATAGCCCTGGCCAATATTGAGCACGGAAGTGATGAGCAGGTACCACAGGACCGCGACCAGCAGCATCGGGATGATCTCGAAGGTGCGGTTATAGATCGATTGCACCGAATAAAGCAGGTCGGCCATGGCGATGACGCTGACGATCGAGGTCGCCTTGATCATGCTGATCAACTGGTTTCCGGTCGGCGGCACGATCGAGCGCATCGCCTGCGGAATAATGATCCGCCACAGGGCTCGCGCCTTGGTCATGCCGAAGGCTTCTGCCGTTTCGGTCTGGCCGCGATCGACCGAAAGAAGACCGCCGCGGATGATTTCAGCCATATAGGCGGCCTCGTTGAGTGCGAGGCCGACGATCGCCGCGGTCATCGGTGTAATCACGGAATTGGTATCCCAGCTGATGAGCGTCGGGCCGAAGGGAACGGAAATCGATATCGCCGGAAACAACGTCGACATGTTGTACCAGAAGATCAGCTGGACTAGGAGCGGCGTGCCGCGAAAGAACCAGATGAACAGCGAGGCGAACGAGCTTGCGAGCTTGTCGGACGACATGCGCGCAATCGCGATTACGAGGCCGAGCGCCACGCCGAGAATCATGGCGATCACGGTGAGGCCGAGGCTGACGTAAAGACCGCTCAAAACCGTCGGATCGAAAAAATACTTGGCAACGACCGGCCAGCCGAAGTTTTCGTTAGCGGCGATGATCCAGCCGAAATCGATAACGACCAGCGCGATTACGATCCGCAGGGCAAGAGGGCCGGTCCGAAAAGGCGTGTGAGCCGTCGCCACATCGCGGAAATCGGCAGCGCCCGAAGGCGCTGCATTCGTCGTGAGGTTGGTGTTCATTTGGGAAGCTGTCCGCCAAGGTTCATGCCGGGCTGCTTGATCATGTTGTTCTCAAGGCCCCATTTCTTCATGATCGTGGCATAGGCGCCATTATCGACGAGAACCTTGATGGCATCGACAAACAGAGGACCGAGCGGCGAGCCCTTCGGCACGACGGCGCCCTGGAAGATGTCCTCGAAACCGTTCTTCTGTCCTACGCCGGTCATTTCCAGCTGGCCGTTGGCCTGGGAAACGAAATAGGTCAGCGGAGCCTGCGAGGAGAAGAAGGCGTCGGCACGCTTGGAACGGACCGCCAGGATCGATGCGGGCTGGTCGGTATAGGACTGTACCTCGACGGGTTCCTTGCCGTCAGCCTTGCACTTGTCCGATTGGACTTTGATCACCCGTTCGGCGGAGCCGCCGGCCATGACCGAGATGCGCTGGCCGCAGGCAGTATCCAGCGAGGTAATGCCCTTGGGGTTTCCCTTCAATGCGGCGAAGACCACGTATTCCTGTACCCAATCGACGAAGTCGTTAGCCGTTTCGCGATCCTTGTAGTCGCCGACCGGGCCGAAGGCGAACTGGTAGCGGCCCGAATTGACGCCGGCCAGGAGCGCCGGCAGGCCGCCGACTGTGGCGTGCTCGATCTTGACGCCGAGAAGCTGTCCGAGTGCATCCGTCAGGTCGGCGCTGGCGCCGGTCAATTCCGTGCCTGTCACGATCTCGTAGGGAGGGAACGAGCCGTTATTGACGGAAATCATCTTGCCGGCCGCCTTGATGTCTTCCGGCAGCCTGTCGTGCAGCGCCTTGTTTAGTTCCAGTTTGGGTGCTGTCTGAGCATTCGCTGCGCCTGCAAGTGCAACGGCGGCGAAGGTGAGAGCGGTGAGTTTCTTGAGTGACATGTTCATTCCCCTTTGTCTTACCAAGTGATGTTATTCTGCGGTGGCGGTTTCGACGGCTTGCCTGTCTTGATCAGATCCGGCTGCCGTCGGTGTCGAATGAGAAGAGTTCTTCCGGTGTCATGTGACGCTTCATGATGCCCTGGACATGCAGTTCGTTGGCAAAGTCGTCGATCATCTTGCGGTTGGCGGCAAAGCCGCTGGCATCCCACCCCTTGGGCAGATCGCGCGCCGTCTTCAGAATTTCGTCGAACATCCACGGCGTCGTTTCGGCATATTTGCGCCGTTTGGCGGTCCACATCCGCTGCGATTCATCGATCACCTTGCTCAGTTCGGCGATCACCCACGGGTTCGCGGCCACGATCTCGGCCTTGATGCCGATCAGGTGCATGCCCGGAACATAACCGACATCGTCGAAGTAACGGCGTTCCTCCCCGCGGAAGTCCGCCAGAACCTGACGGTACGGCGATTCCTTCTCGAAATAACCGTCCGGCATGAATGGCGTGAAGATCGCATCCAGCCCGCCTTCGCGCAGCAGATCCAGCATCGGCCGCTCACCGGGGCAGGCCTCGATCAGTCCAGGCTGGCCAAAACCGTCGAGACGGTCGGTAATTGGGTGAGCCTCGGTCAGGCGCCCAGCATACCACATCGCGTCCTTGATCTCGACGCCTTCGCGGCGCACGGCAGCGCGAGTCCAGGTATTGCCGCTGTCACGCCAGCCGGTCACGCCGATGCGCTTGCCGGCCAGCTGGCTGAGCTTGGTGATGTCGCTATCTGCGGTCGTCATGACGCAGCGATGACGGAACCCGCGCATGATGAAGTTAGGAATGCCGACGACCGTATCATCACCGTCATGACGAAGCTGCGTATAGCGGCTGAACGAGATTTCGGCGGCGTCGTGATCCGGGTCTTTGCCGAGATGCGATACCAGCGTGCCGATCCGGTCCACCTGAATGTCGAGCTTGTCGGAGGAGACGTCACCCAGGGCCAGGGGCGTCATGTAGTCCCAGTCACGCAGTGCAATTCGAAGGCGCAGTGTCATTTGAGCTACTCATGTCAGAAAATGCTTATGGACAGAGATTAAAATGTTCATTTGGAAATGATCAAATGTTATTACGTTATTGAACATTAAATCTGGTGAGAAAATGAGCGGCGACTACGATTCCACCTGGTTTGCCAAAAAATTGAGCGACCGGACGATCCGCGGAATTGCGTTGGAAACCAGTGCCTTGATCAGGGCGGGCGCTCTTCCGGTAGGGGCGAAGCTGCCGCCGATCCGTGATCTCGCTTTTTCACTCGGTGTCAGCCCGGCGACGATTTCGGAGGCCTGGAGCGAGCTCAGACGGCAAAAGATCATTACTGGCAGGGGACGAAACGGCACCTGGGTGAGCGGCGACCGCTTTATCGCAAAGCCGGAGCGCCTGGCCAGTTCCGGCCACTACGGTGCTGATGCGCTCGACCTGACGATGGCCGTTCCTGACCGAAGGCTGCTGCCGCCTTTGGAGAAGGCGTTGGCCTATGGAGCGTCCGCGGAGAACCTCAACAGCTATGAGCGCAGCCGCATTTTGCCGGAACTGGAGGCCGAAGTTCGCAAGACATGGCCCTACGAGCCGGAGGCATTGCTGGCCACCAATGGCGGTTATAACGCCGTGTATACCGCTATTCATGCGCTGGTGGCACCCGGTGAGCCTGTCGCTATCGAAGAGCCGACAGCGATGCGCCTCCTGGATATCCTCGAGCATCAGGGCGCGCGTATTCTGCCCGTGAAATGTGACGAGCACGGGCCGCTGCCCTCATCGCTACAGGATGCTATGCGCTACAAGCCGGTCGTTTTCCTCTTCCAGCCGCGGCTGCATTCAGTGACCGGCCGGACAGTCACGGCGCAACGGCTGGGTGAACTAGCCGAAGTACTGCGCGACAGCGACACCCTGATAATCGAGGATGACGGCATCTCCGATATTTCCGGCGTTGAGCGTCATTCGCTTGGCACCCGGTTTCCCGACAGGGTCGTTCACATCATCTCGTTCTCCAAAACGCTCGGGCCCGACCTTCGTTTAGCGGTATTGTCGAGCACATCGACGGTCGTTGAACAGATCCAGTCTTATCGCAGCTTCAGTGCAGCCTGGACCAGCCGCGTTCTTCAAGCCGCCGGCGCATGGTTGTTGCGCCAACCGGGAACCTGGGAAAATATCGCATCCGCCCGGGTTATCTATAAAAGACGAAGAGATAGGCTCGCCAGCGCCTTGCGGGTGCGCGGCCTCACCATCGACGACGGAGAAGGGCTATCCTTATGGGTGCCGGTTGTCTCAGAGCCCTTTGCAATGGTTACGCTCGCTGCGCGAAACATTGCGGTCAACTCGGGAAGCAAATTCTGCGTCGGTCACAGCAATAACATTCGGGTGGCAACGTCGATGTTGGAGGACCGCTGCGACGATGTCGCTGACGCGATTGCGCTCGCCCACATCATGTAGCGGAACACGCGACGGGCGGGCAGTTCTCGCGCGATTGCCTGAAGGCTCTTATTCTGTCCAATGGCCGGCTTGTCCGCGTACCTGCCGATTGTTTGGCCGCGATCGGCACGCAAGTTCAGCCAATTGCTCGCGTAACTTTCATTGCTCCTTAAAAGGGAGACGTTGCCAGTAGGAGCCGACGCTGCTTCTTTGTCGGTCATGGCCGCGCGCCTTCAGCAAGTCGCGGATCGCCTTGGCTTCCGAGCGCTCGCAGCCCGCCCAGACGAAGGTTCCCGGGCTGGCGTTCTCAAGTATCGACCTGACCGCGGTTTCAAGCATTCCCGTCGTTCCGGCTGCCGCGCCGTTGCGGTGCAACCAGCGGATATCAAGGGTGGCTGCCGAGATGAGGGCTGTTCCTCCGCCGCATTCTCGACCTCGACCAAGGCGACCAGGCGGCGTCCGGCAGGCGTTTCGGCTGCTATGCGTGAGATCGCGGGAAGTGCGGTTTCGTCCCCAGCCAGGATCATCTCTGCGGCGTCTGGCACGCTCCCGCCACCCGGGCCGAGAAGTCCGGCAATGTCTCCGGGCCGGGCATTCAACGCAAAATCGGCGCCCGGCATCGGGTGGCCGGAGGGCTTGTGCAAGACGAAATCGATATCCATTTCGCGGCGCACAAGGTCGATACTGCGGATCGTGTAGATGCGGACGGTCAGTTCGTCCTCTCCCTTCGGCCATTCGATGCGTCCGTCCGACCTGGTGCTGGGCCAGACCGGCGCGCGGTCCTTTTGCGGGATCAGCAGGCGAACATGCAGGCCGCCGTCGCGAAAATGCGCGACGTCGTCGCAGGCGACGGTGAGTCGGCGCATATGCGGCGTCACGTTGAAGGCGGAGACGACACGGATCTCGCGGAAATCCGGGAGCGCCGAGGGTTTCGGCATGTCGGCCCAGGTGAGTTCCAACGGCTCGTCGCCGGCAATAATGAAGAGATGTTCGGCGATAGCGTTGCGCACCATCTGCAACGTCGCGGCCGTCGGGCAGGAGAGCTGGATCGAGAGCCGGCCGTCCTCCGAGCGAATGTCGGCCTTGCCCGACTGATTGGCGAGCGTGGCGGCATTGCCTGAACGTCGCACATCCGAGTGTTCGACGAACTGGGCGCAGAGGTCGTCCAGCATCCTGGTTGGATCGAGCGGAACGGCAGTGCCGGACAGCGTGAAGCGTTCTGCCATCATGAAGATCTCTCCCTTCGTCCGAGCAGCCAGAGAAGATAGGGGCCGCCGATCAGCGCCGCGAAAGGGCCGATCGGCACCTGATAGGGATAGATGATGACCCGAGACATCCAGTCAGCTGTCATGAGCACGCCAGCGCCGATCAGGATTGCCGCGGCAAGCTGGTGATGCAGCTTTTGGAAGCCGATCCGCCGGGCGAGATGGGGCGCGATCAGTCCCGCAAGGCTCAAGGGGCCAACGAGAAACGAGGAGATCGCCGTCATCAAGGCCGCAAGGATGGCAAGCACAAGGCGGGACGACAGGACGGGAAGACCGATGCTGCGGGAAAGGCCCGCGCCGAGCGGCAGGATGGTGAGCCAGCGAATCATCAGGAAAAGCGGTGCCGTCAACACCACCAGCGCGATCATCGCCGTCCAGGCTTCGAAAGTGCCGGCGCGATTGGTCGATCCGGACATCCAGGTGAGCAGGATATAGCTGCGCATGTCGCCCTGGGCGAGCACCATGCTGACGATCGCCATGCAGAAAGCGCTGATGGCAGTGCCGGCGAGCAGCAGTCGGTCGGCCGCAAACCCGGAGCGGCCAGCGATCGCGATCATCACCAGGAAGGCGACAAGCGAGCCGAGCGCCATGCTGAGAAGCATGATGGCAGGTGACGGGAAGCCGAACAGGAAGAGGGCAACGGTCAGCCCGGCACCTCCGCCGCTCGAAACGCCGAGCACTTCAGGGCTGGCGATGGGATTGCCGGTCACACGTTGCATGATGAAGCCGGCTGCCCCGAGCATGGCGCCGGCGCCGCCGGCGGCCAGGATACGTGGGAGGCGGAAGGGCAGAAGCTCGGAAAAGAGGGCCCCGAGTGCGATGCTCCAGCCATGATCCGTCGGGCCCAGCATTAGTGCGAGAGCGAAGATGATGGCAAGCGCCGCCGCCAGAAACGCCAGCCCGCTGCCGGGCTTTCGAAGCAGCCGCGAGGTGGCATCAACCGTTGCGGTCACGGTGGACAATCCGCGTACCCGCGGCAGGAGCAGGAGAAGCAGCGGTCCGCCGAGCAGTGCGGTTGTGGCACCTGTCGGCGCCAAATCGGAAAAGCCCGGCCCCAGCAATTGTGTCAGGCAATCGGCGAGGAAAAGCACTGCGGCTCCGGTGAGAGGAGCGGTCGCCATCACCTGTCCGGTCGTGCGCGCGCCGCAGAACCTGGCCATGGTGGGCGCCGCCAGCCCCAGGAAACCGATAATGCCGACTGTTGCCGTAACCGACGCAGACAGCCAGACGGCGAGGACGACGATCGAAAACCGAACCCCATGCAGCGCGACGCCGAGGCTTTTGGCACTGGAATCGTCAAGCGCCAGAACATTCAGCGGCCGCAACAGCAGCGCCGCGGCGATAATGCCCACCGCGAGCCGCGGCGCCAGCGAGATGACACCGCTCCAGTCCTGCTGGTTTAGCGCTCCCGCGCCCCAGATATGGATCGACATGGCATATTCGCCCCGCGCCAGAACCAGCGTCACGCTGAGCGAGGCCGCGATCAAGCTGACGATCATGCCCGAGATCGCCACGGTGACCGGATCGAGCCCGCGCCGCCAGCTTAGCGCCAGCACGATAGCGACCGCGGCGAAACCTCCGGCAAAGGCGAGAAGTTCGTGGGAGATTCCGGTGAAAAGCGGCGAAAAACTGAGGCCGAGCGTCAGCGCCAGTTCCGCACCCGAGACGATGCCAAGGGTCGAAGCATCGGCAATCGGATTGCGCAGCACCCGTTGCAGCAGCGCACCGGCAAGACCGAGCGCCGCACCGGCGATCAAAGCGATCGCGGCACGGGGCAGAAAGCTGCCCCACAGAAGGATTGCGTCGAGCATCGCGGCAGTCTCCGCCTCGCCGGGGACATGCGAGCGAAACGTCAGGAGCACGGTGAACGACGTAACGCAGGCGACGCCGAGCAAGGCGGCGGGAAGAAGGTGAGACAGACCGGGGCGCATGGGCATTGGGAGACTAGCCGTTCCTGACATGGGAAAACCCTTCCGCCAGGAAATCGGCAAACCGGCTTGCTGCCGGCAGAGCCCCGTAAGGATTGATCGATCCGACTGTCAGCACGCGGTTTTCCCGCACCGCCGGCAGCGCCTTCCAGAACGCGCTTTCGGTCAACGTCGCAAAGGCATCCTCCGGATGCGGAGGAATGATGACGATCCAGGCCTCGGGCATTGAGGCCAGCGTCTCGATGCCCATCGGCGCCATGGCCGAATAGCTGGTTGCGCCCGTCCAGGCGTTGGCCAGCCCGACCCGTTTCAGCACCTCGCCGAACATGCTGTCGGAACCGAAAACTCTGTAGTGTCTCGCATCGCCAAGGTTGATCGGCAGGACAGGACGGCCGTCACCCCTGGCAAAGAGGCTTCTATAGCGGTCGAGCCTGCCTGCCAGATCCTCGACCATGTTGCGGGCTGCGGGCGCCGCAGGCGTTCGCCGATCGCAAGCGTTGCCTGTCCGGCAAGGACGTATGGGCTTTCGCCCGGTTTGTAGATTGAATGGGTTTCGACCGGTGCGATACGGCTCATCAGCGGATCGGCCCAGGCGTAGAAGTTCGAGTTGAAGATCAGGTCGGGGCGGGCGAAGCGCAGCGCCTCGAAATTCGGCGTGCCGCGCAGGCCGAGATCGGTGACGCCCTCCGGCACATCGGGTTTGACGGCAACCTGGCGGAACTGGCGAAGCTCGGTCGCGGCCACGACATTGGCGCCG
This sequence comes from Neorhizobium sp. EC2-8, assembly GCA_045291535.1. Classification (GTDB taxonomy): domain Bacteria; phylum Pseudomonadota; class Alphaproteobacteria; order Rhizobiales; family Rhizobiaceae; genus Neorhizobium. The sequence goes on from CP147998.1 coordinate 193,412, forward strand.
ATCGCGAGCAGCGTTTCAAGCAGCGCCCAGTCGAGCGTTGCAATCCGCGGCCCGGTTTCCTGTGCCCGCAAAACGCCCGTCGCCGCCAAGGTGGCTGCGGCTGAAAGCATGGTTCTGCGGGTAAATTGCGGCACGATCGGCATGTCTCCAAAGGCACAGGAAGGCCCGAGCCGGGCCTTCCTGCAAAACTTGTTTCAGATCGTCGAACTACCAGACCTTGCTGATCTTGAAGTTGACGGTGCGGGCCTCGCCGTAGCCGCAGAAATATTGCGTGTTGCAGCCTGCGACATAGTTCTTGTCGAACAGGTTGGTGACGTTCAGGGACGCCTTCCAGTCGTTCTTCTCGTAGCGGATCGCCGCGTCAAAGACGGTGGCATCCGGGACGCGCAGGGTGTTCGCATTATCCGCCCAGGACTTGCCGCGATAGCGGGCGCCGGCGCCGAGGCTGAGCCCTTCCAACGGTCCTTGCGTGACGGTGTAGTCCAGCCAGAGAGAGCCAAGAACGTCAGGCACGACGTTGGGCGTCTTTCCGATCAGCGTGGCGTCATCCTTGGTGATCTCGATATCGGTGTAGGATGCTGCCGCGATGACCTTCCAGTTCTCATCGAGATTGAACTTGCCTTCCACTTCGATACCGCGGGAGCGGACTTCGCCGATCTGGCTGGTTACCCCGCCCGTCGTGGTCGTGTAGTTCTGTTTCGTGATGTCGAAAACGGAGGCTGTCAGGCTGCCGTCGAGCCAGGTTGGCTCATATTTGACGCCGGCCTCGAACTGGTAACCTTCCTCGGGTTTTGGCGCGGCGCCACCCGTCAGACCGACGATCGGGCTGAAGAAGCTTGCGGCGCTGACATAGGGCGTCAGGCCGTTGGCGAACTCGTATGCCAGACCCGCGCGGCCGCTCCAGGCGCGGTCGTTGCTGGAATAGTTCGCCGTTCCTCCCGGCACAAGATCATCGATCTCGTTGTGGACATAATCGTAGCGGCCGTTGAACGTAGCGATCCAGCCGTCGCCGAACTTCATCTGGTCCTGCGCGTAAACGCCGACCTGGTTGATCGTGTAGACCTGGTTCAGGTTGCGAGTGAGTGGCGGCAGAGCCACGCCGTAGGCGGGGTTGGCGGGGTTGAAAGCAGGCACCGATCCGAAGGCGCTTGCAAACTGGTCGGTGTCGAGGCGGTAATACCGATAATCCAGGCCTGCCATGACCTTGTGCGAGGTGCCGCCCAGTTCGAATTCGTTTTCGTGCCGGTTGTCCACGTTGAAGGCGTTGGCCTTCGAGGTAATGTCTTCGCTGTAACGACCGACCACCGCGTCCGTCTGGTCGAAATCGAACGGATAGACGTACTTCTCGCGCTTGAAGAGGTTGGAATAGCGCAGGTTCTGGGTGAATTTCCAGCCGCCTTCGAATTCGTGCTCGAACTCGTAGCCGACCATCTTCTGGACGACCGTGCCGTCGTCGAAATTGGGCTCGCCGAGGAACATGTCGCGCGGGATCTTGCCGTAGCCGGCGTTGACCACCGTACCACCGTAAGGCAGCAGGCCGTTGGTCGTGTGGACCTGGTCCAGGCCGCTGATGTAGGTCCAGACCGTCAGGCTGGTGCCCGCGTCCGGCGAGAAGGTGAACTGCGGCATGATGAAGCCGCGCAGGTCCTCGCTATAGTCGGTATAGTTGTCGCCGCCGGCGATCTTGCCGGTCAGGCGATAGCTGAATGTGCCGTCCGGGGTGATCTTGTCGGAAATATCGAAACCGAAGAAGGCGTTGCCGTTCGTGTTGATGCCGGTCTCGGTATAGTAATAAGGCTCGTCGGTCGGGCGCTTGCGGATCAGGTTGACGACGCCGCCGGCATTGGCGCCGCCGAGCAGGACCGAGGCCGGCCCCTTGAGGACCTCGACGCGCTCCAGCATGAAAGGATCGAGCTGGAAGCCGCCATAGGAATGACTGGTGAGTGCGAGGCTGTCGAAGAATACGCCCGTCTGTGACGCATTGAAACCGCGAACATAGATCCAATCGGTGTCGGGATCCGAACCGTAGGGCTGGCCGAACACGCCGGGGGTATAGAGGAGCACCTGGTCGATCTTGCTGACGGCGCCGCGGTCGTCCATCTCTTCCTTGCCGATGACCGACACGGACTGGGGGATTTCCTTGAGCGGCGTATCGGTCTTGGAACCTGTCGTCGATTGTTTAGCGACATAACCTTTGACCGGGCCGGTTCCGTCGCCTTCACCTTCGCCCCGAAGGACGATCGGCGCCAGTGTCGTATCGGCATTCTGTGCATGCACCGTCCAGGCGCCGCAAAGGGTCGCCAGTGCAATGCCAGCGCCCAGTCCAAGCCTTGCCCCCAAGGCTGCTTCTCTCTTCTTCATTCCAAGCCCCACTCATACGAACTTTCCACCGTTCGCAAGAAGCGGCACGGCAATAAGGTGAGCAGTTAACTCATATTTAAAGTTTCGGCTTGGTTCGATCGGCGACAATTGGATGTTTTTGGGCAAATTCGGAGACAGCGGGCAAATATTTGCAAAAATGCATCACTCCTGCCTGGCCTTCCGCCAGCGGGCCGGGGTCGTTCCCACATGCTTGCGGAAGACCTTGGTGAAATGCGCCTGATCCGAGAATCCGGTTTCGGCGGCGACTTCCGTCAACGGATAGACGTCCGACAGCAGCAGGGCTTTTGCACGTTCCAGCCGGGCATTCATCTGCCAGTCGTGGGGCGCCATCCCCGTCGAGGCCTTGAACAAATGGCTGAAATGCGATGGCGAAAGCCCCGTCAGGTCGGCGAGTTCCTGCAGGCGGATGTTGCGCATGCAGTTTTCGGTGATGAAATCGGTAGCGCGTCGCAGCTGCGGGATCGCCAGCGTTCCCCGCCGGCGGGGCGGAGCCTTCAGCATCTTCATGACATTGATGATGAGCGCCAAGGCAAGCCCGTCCCCATAGAGATCATGCAACGGCTGCGGGTTGGCAATCTCGGCGGCGATCAGTTCAGCCAGCGCCATGACGCGCTCGTCGGAAAACAGCAGCTGGGGATCTTTGAGCTTCTTCGGGTTGATGTCCTCCATCAGCCGGCGGCCGAGCATGTCGGCGTCGAAGTGGATATCGAGGTGGCGCACATACTGCACGTCGGCAATATCCACCCAAAGCTCCATGTCGGCGGGAATGTACGAGATCGGGCTGTCATTGCTGTCTTGTGGGGCGCCGGAAGCTTCAGGCGAAAGCTTCACCATAGGGCGCCCGTGGCCGCGCTGGTCGAGCAGTATGAACAGTCGTGGATCTCGCGCCACGTAGTGGCCGCCGGCATAGGGTGCACATTCCACGTCCCAGATATCGGCGGTGATGCCGTTCCAGCAACGGCGCCTCAGCCCGCCCATGACCGAAAAACCTTCGATCCTGTTCTGCATCCGAGGATGAAAGGTCATGCAGCTATCCCGACTAATCTAAACTTGTGGATGCTTATCAACTTTTGCACAGGGTATCAATCCAGCCACTCCCGGACGGATCTGCATGCCATGCGATCGTCCTGTTCTTCGTCGGGGGATTGGCGCGACTCACGGATCTTGGAGCCGCCCGGGAGGACCGTCGGTGGCCTACGCGTCCTGGCACACGGCGATCTGCACCTCGCCGCGCCGCAGGAACCACGGTTATTGCGATTTCTTAAATTCCTGACCCGTCGAACTGCTGAGTGTCGCTGCCTTCCCAGGGTGAGGGCATCGAGAGGCGATTGAGATTGGCCGACGGCATGGGCATCCAACACTTCAATTCCGGCTCGGCGTACTGGATGACGTGCCCGGGCGAGGAATCAGAGGCGCGCCAGCCTTCTCCACCGAACTGATCGCCATTCGACCAATACGCAAGATCGACTTCTGCCGGCCCCTGTTCGGACGAGCGGATCGTGACCAAGATCCGACTACCGTCTTTCGGTGCGCTTGCCATGTGGCGCCAGCGGTCTGTCTCGTCCATCGTTCTTCCTCCTGCCTTGCTTCCGGTTACAACTGTCGCCTCGCCATCGAAAGCGGTCAACTCAAACTTTGCAGAACCATCCTTTCTCGATTGACCACTGACCGGGATGATCGATCCGGTAAGCATGTTGGCTCGAACATTTAGATGCTGGCCGCATCGATGCCGCATCCGAAGCCCTCCGGGGCAATTCATATCAATGGGACGAACGTTCGCCTGACACGGATTTGAGATCAGGACCTGGCCCCGTCACAAAAGCATGCGGTCGGGCAATGTGTTAGCGTCATCTTAATGGTGTAATCCTAATTTGCCCCGGACGATACCGACCGGCTTGTCGGTGGCATGATGCTGATCGTCATTCTTCGCCATGAAGATGCGCTTCCCGAACATTCCCTCCACGTCCACGCTTCATTCGAAGCGTCGCTTCCTGTCTTTTCATTCACTGTCACGGGTCACTCTCCATGCTGAAGAACACGACGATCAAGATAAAAATTCTTTCGGTCATTCTGCTATTGTCGCTGGTCGCCTGTATCGGGCTGGTGCATCTCAGCAACGAGTTCTGGAAGACGGACGTGGCCTATACCCACTTCATCTCCAACGACGCGATGGCGTCGCTTCAGACATCCCGCGCGAGCGGTGGAACGATGGTCTCGGTGCTCCAGGTCGCCCGCGCCGCTGAACTCGCACCGCGGTCCGCGCAGATGACCACCGCGATCCAGACCTTTGATAAGTTTCTTGATATCTCGACGCAGCGCATGACGACGTCGGGCCAGTTGATGCCCAGCAGCAAACAGGTCAGCGATGACATCATTAGCCGTCTGGCGAACCTCAGAGCGCTGGGGCACAAGGCATTCGACGCGTTCAACAACGGCAATCCGGAGGCGGGGCGTGGTTTTGTCGCCGAGGTTTATGCATTCCTCGACCAGATCACTCCGCTTTTCGTCGCCAATAACGATGCGATGACCAAGTCGCTGACCGACGGAAGCAATGTTCTGGCGGGTCAGACGGTATCGACAATCACCTGGAGCTTGACCGTACTTGCCGGCGGCATCGTCGCCGCCATTGCAGGGTCGATGTTCGTCGCCCAGGTCGGCATCACGGTTCCCCTCACAAGGTTGCGGGAGCGGATGGTGTCCCTCGCCAGCGGCAACACCGCAGACCCGATCTCCGGTATCGACCGCAAGGACGAAATCGGCAAGATGGCAGAATCCGTCGCCGTCTTCCGCGCCAGCGCCATTGATCGCCAGCGGCTGGAACAGCAGGCCGAAGCGGACCGTTCGGAGACCGAAAAGGACCGTATCGTGAGAGAGCAGCAGAAGACAGCCGAAGCCGCCGATCTGCAGAATGCGGTGCAGGCTCTGGGCCAGGCGCTCGTCTCGCTGGCCGATGGTGATCTGACCCATCGTATCGACCAGCCTTTTACGCCGGAACTCGATATGCTCCGCCAGAACTTCAATGCAGCATTGTCGAAGCTGAACGAAGCCCTGCAGGCCGTCGGATCGAATGCCAGCGCAATCGCCGCGGGGTCGAACCAGATCCGCTCTTCCGCTTCCGACCTGTCGAAGCGGACCGAGCAGCAGGCTGCTTCCGTCGAAGAGACGGCCGCCGCCCTCGAACAGATCACCACGACGGTCAAGGATTCCTCCAGCCGCGCCAACGAAGCAAGCCAGCTCGTCGCGCGTACCCGCGATGGTGCGGAGAAGTCCGGCCAGATCGTTCGTAACGCCATCGAGGCAATGCAGCTCATCGAGAAGTCCTCGAACGAGATCAGCAACATTATCGGCGTGATCGACGACATCGCCTTCCAGACCAACCTCCTTGCCTTGAACGCGGGTGTGGAAGCTGCCCGGGCGGGTGAAGCCGGCAAGGGTTTCGCGGTTGTCGCCCAGGAGGTGCGTGGTGGCTCAACGTTCCGCCAAGGCCGCCAAGGAAATCAAGGCGCTCATCACGGCCTCCGGCTCGCAGGTGGAGACAGGTGTCGGTCTGGTCGGGGACGCCGGCAAGGCGCTTAACATCATCGTATCGGAAGTTCAGGAGATCAACCGCCACGTTCATGCGATAGCAGAGGCGTCACGCGAGCAGTCGATCGGCCTCCAGGAAATCAACACGGCAGTCAACACAATGGACCAGGGCACCCAGCAAAACGCCGCCATGGTTGAGGAAACAACCGCCGCGAGCCACAGCCTTGCCAATGAAGCGGCGGCGCTTTCGCAGCTGATGGCGCAGTTCAACCTCGGCGGCAACCCATCCAGCCAGTCTTCCCGCCCGACGAGGGTTGATATGGCCGCCGCGCCAAGACGTGCTGTCGCATCTCCGGCCCGCCAGGCTCGGGCAGAAAGTTGCTCAGGCGTTTCGAGGGAATGCCGCGGTGAAGCAAGAGCAGGAATGGTCGGAATTCTGATGCGCGGGCAGTTGGGAGGGGCGGTCAGAATGAGAACGTTCTGTCCCGCTATCTCTCCTCGCGGTCGCGCCGTGTGAGGTGGGCGTCTGTTTGGAGATGACTCATCTTGCCCGTCGCGCGAGCGCGGCGACGTAAGGCGAAGCCGGAGCCAAGCGCGCCGTGCTCGCCTCCTCAATCGTGGTATGCGAAGGGGAAGCAGGTCGGCCTGATGCCGGGTCCGGCATCCAAGATCTGATATCGTCGTCGGAGTTGAAGCGTCAGAGTTCATCGAGCCCTTCATTCAGGGTCTCGATTTTGCGCAGGCGCTTTCTCCCTCGGCACCTGCCTTCTCCAGGCATCGGGTGATCAGCAGATGGCAAAGGGCCATGACCGCCGTGTGGTTGAAGAGTGGTCCGGGGGCAAGGGTCTGGCATTGAAAATGCCAAGTCGCCGAGGCCTCGAACGCTGCGCCCTCATCGGTGACGTAAAGGAGTTTGGCCTTCGATTTGCGGATCTGGGCAAGGATTGCGTCCACCTGCGCGATCCTGCGACGCATGGCGACGAACACGACGATGTCGTCTTCGCGCAAACTGACAAGGTGTTCTCCAAGGGTCTGCCCGGCGCCGGGTATTGCGACAATATCCTCGATGACCTGGGTCAACTGCCATTGCAGGTATGACGCGAAGGGGTGGCTGCTCCTAAAGCCAAGAACCCAGACCTTCCGGGCCGTAACGAGGGCTTCCGTCACGGCCTCGATCTGGCCTTCGGAAATGGAAAGGAACGTTGCCTCGAGATTGGCGATGCCCTGAGCGACATGCGCCTGCATCGACTGGGCGGACGACGCGTCGGCCGCCTCCGTCAGGAAGAGCCGGGAGCCGGTCTGTTTCTCGGCGCGGGCATGGCGACGGGCTTCCTCGTAATTTTCGTAGCCGAGGCGCTGGATGAAGCGGGTGACAGTTGCCTTGGAGACATGTGCAAGGGCGGCAAGCTCCTGCGCGGAATAGCTTGCGAGTTCACCGGGAAGTCGCAGACGAACTCACCCAGGCGCTTCTCGGCGGGGTGCAGTTCGGGCAGGGCCTGCCTTACGCGATACAGGAACGATCTATCCTTCGGCACGGCAAACTCCGCCAACACACTAGCGGGCGGACTTTCGTGCGAGACCGCCAGACTTGCAACAGAAAAAGCATCAGGTCCGTGGCACGGTCCAGGAGGCGCCCCCATCAGTTCGCTCTGGGGCCCGTTTGGTGGAGATGTGCGATCTGGGACAGGAGCAGCGCGACGGCGGAGCGGATCGGCGCGATCACCGGCGCCGATAACATGCGCTGAAGATCGTCCGCCGCCTGGCCCAACGGGCCGCCGCCGATAATGACCGCCTCCGCGCCGTCCCGCTGGAAACATTCGCGGACGGCCAGTTCGAGTGCCGCATTGAGACGTGCGGGATCGGACGTCAATTCCTGCGGATCGCCGCTCGTCAGCCGTGTGCCTGTGAAAAGATGTGCGACGCCGAGGAACTGTGCCTTGGCGGCGAAACTCGCAACGAGATCCGGCGTGACGGTCGCTATCCCGAAGCGACGCGCTCCGGCGGAAGCTTCCAGCATGCTCGCCTCGCATATGCCGACGGCCGGCGTGCCGGATAGGGCTTTCAGGCGTTCGAGCCCCGGATCCCCGAATGCGCTGACGATCAGGCCGTCGCTCTTTTCGGAGGCGGCCAGCCCCATCTCCACAACGCCATCGGCAGCCGCCGCAAGCTCCTTGTCGTTCAGGATCATCGGCACGCCTCTGGCGGCCGTAATACCCTCCACGGAGAATTCTCTGGCCAGGTACTTCCTCGCGATCTCGGCCATCATGGCCGTCGTCGCCTGGGATGTATTCGGGTTGATCAAGGTGATATGCGGCATGTGTCGATCCGTGCCCGATCACACGGACGCCTCCCTTCTGCTGGTTGCGGCATCCTAGCGGCGTTCAGGCATACTGCACGCATGCGACATGTGCAGCCTCGCCGGCCGGTATCAATGCGGGCACATCGGTCCGGCAGACATCCGAAACCTGCGCGCAGCGCGGAGCGAATGCGCAACCGGGCGGCATGGCGGCGAGGTCCGGCGGAGCGCCGGGGATGGTGATAAGCCTGTCGCGCCCGTGGGCCAGTTCGACGCGCGCGCCGAGAAGCCCCTTGGTGTACGGGTGCCGCGGCTCGCGGATGATATCCGCAACTCTGCCTTCCTCGACGATCCGCCCCGCATACATGACGGCAATCCGATCGGCCACTTCCGCAGCAACTCCGATGTCATGGGTCACGAAGATGACCGAAAGCCCGTATTCCTTTTGCAGTTCACGGATCAGCAGTAGAATCTGGATCTGCACCGTTGCATCGAGGGCGGTTGTCGGTTCGTCGGCAAGCAGGACCTTGGGATTGCAGGCAAGCGCCATTGCGATCATCGAACGCTGCAGCATGCCACCGGACATTTCGTGCGGATAGTTCTGGAGCCTGCGCTCCGGCGAGGGATACGGACTTTCTGAAAGAGCGCGAGCGCCCGTGCCGATGCTTCCGACCGGGAGACCTTCTCATGCCGCATGATGGTTTCCTCGATCTGCTGACCGAGGGTATAGACGGGGTCAAGCGCCAGGCGCGGCTCCTGGAAGACCATGGAGACGACAGCGCCGCGAAAGGCGCCGAGTTCTCCGGCCGAAAGGCCGGTGACGTCGCGGCCGGCGACGTCCATTGTGCCTTCGATCTTGGTGCCTTTCGGATGAAGGCGCAGCAGCGAGCGCATGGTGACGCTCTTGCCCGAGCCGGATTCCCCAAAAGCGCCAGGACTTCTCCGGGCTGGACCGAAAGGCTGACCCCGTTGACGGCCTTCACCGGCTTGCGGCCGCGATTGAAGGTGACCGAGAGATTGCGGATATCGATCATCGCATCGGACTTCATGGTCAAGCCTCCATCAATACTGGTGCGTGGCTGTGGCCGGAGCCCGGCACGGACATCAGACATGCGGCCGCCTGGCTTGCGGATATTTCGGCAAGCGGTGGGAGATCCGCGCTACAGACGGCTTCGGCAAACGAGCAACGGGTGTGAAACCGGCAGCCCGGCGGCGGATCGATCGGGTTCGGCGGGTCTCCGGAAAGCGGCGGTTCGGACGTCCGCTCGGATGGATCCATCTTGGGCATGGAGGCAAGGAGGGCCGATGAATAGGGATGGCGGGTATTTTCGAAGATCGCTTCCCGGCTTCCGACCTCTGCGACCTTGCCGAGATACATGACCATGACCCGGTCGCACATAAAGCGTACGACGTTGAGGTCGTGAGAGATGAACAGGTAGGTGAGGCCGAAATCCCGCTTGAGGTCGAGAAGCAGGTTCAGCACCTGGGCTTCGACCGATTTGTCGAGCGCCGATACCGCCTCGTCGAGGATGACGAGGCGCGGCTCGAGTGCCAGCGCGCGGGCGATGTTGATGCGCTGTCTCTGGCCGCCGGAAAGTTCATGGGGGTAACGACCGGCGAAGCGGGCCGGCTCCAGCCCGACGCGGTGCAGCAGATCGTGCGCTCTGGCGATCGCCTTGCCGGCTGGAACGCCGTGAACCCGCGGGGCGAAAGCGATGGATTCCTCGATCGTCAGCCTCGGGTTGAGCGATGCGTAGCTGTCCTGGAAGACCATCTGCACCTGCCGGCGGTAGTCTGAAAGCGCAAGCGCTCCGCCGACTTTTTCGCCGTCGAACAGGATGTCGCCTTGGTCCGGCACGATGAGTTGCATCAGGAGCCGCGCCGTCGTCGATTTGCCGCAACCGCTCTCCCCCACCACCCCGAGCGTCTCGCCCTTGAGGATGTCGAAATCGACCCCATCGACGGCGCGAACGACCTTCTTCGGTTTCAGGAAGCCGGAGTTCTTGACGGGAAAGTGCTTGAGAAGGCCACGGGCGGAAATCAGCGGCTGTGCAGGGCCGCCTCTTTCCCCGATGGGCAGGTCATAAGCGGGCTCTTCAACGATGCTGATCATGATTTCACGTCCATGGCTGTGCGCAGCCCGTCTGAGAAGAGATTGAAGCAGATCGAGGTGATGAAGATCATCACGCCCGGAAGGGCGGCGACGAACGGGTTGTTATAGATGGCGGTCCGTAGCGTGTTGAGCATCAGCCCCCATTCCGCATCCGGCGGGCGAACGCCGAGCCCGAGGAAGGACAGGCCGGAGGCGAGGATCATCGACACCGAGATGAGGCTGGTCGAAAAGACGAAAATCGGGCCGAGCACGTTTCCGAGGATATGCACCCGGATGATGGTGATCGGTGGTGCGCCCGAGGCTCTGGCGGCATCGACGTAGTCGAGCTTGCGGACCTGGGTGGTGACGCTTTCAGCGACGCGGGCAATCTGGGGGATGAAGACCACCGTCAGCGAGACGAGCGCATTGGTCAATCCTGATCCAAGCGCGCCGGAAAGCGCCACGGCGAGAAGTACGGAGGAAGGCATAAAAGACGTCGATCGTGCGCATGATCAGCGTGTTGACGATGCCGCCCGCATAACCCGCAACGATGCCGATCGCTGAACCGATCACGAAAGCGATGGGCACCGGTATGACGCCCATGATGAGCGAAAGGCGCGCGCCGTAGATCAGGCGGGATACCATGTCCCGGCCGAGTTCGTCGGTGCCGAGAATATAGCCCGGCGTGCCGATCGGCTTCAGGCGGCGGATGACGCTCCCCTTGGACGGGTCGTAAGGCGCGATGTAAGGCGCCAGGATCGCGATCAACACCAGGATAATCAGGATCGCGAGTGCCGTCATCGCGACCGGGTCCCGATAGAGCCGGCGAAGCACACCGCTCCAGAAGCCGGGAGATTTGGCTATTGCCTGCGAAGGAGCGGCGAGGTCTAAAGTGATGGCGGCCATGGTCAGCTCCTCTGGATGCGGGGATCGATCGCGCTTTGCAGCACATCAACCAGGAGGTTCAGGAAGACGAAGAACATGGCGAGCACCAGGATCGTGCCCTGCAGGATCGGCAGGTCGCGAGTGAAGATCGCGCCGTTCAGCAGAAACCCCGTCCCCGGCCAGGAAAAGACGGTCTCGATCAGGATCGAACCACCCAGAAGGTAGCCGAGCTGAAGGCCCATGACGGAGAGTGCGGTCGGGGCGGCGTTTCGCATGACATGCCGCAATATCTGTCGGCTCATCAGGCCTTTGGCGGCAAGTGCCTGGGTGAAATCCTGCGAGAGGATGTCGGCGACGAGCGAGCGGATGGTCCGCGCGATGATGCCCATCGGGATGACCGACATGGTGACCGCCGGCAGGATGAGGAATTGCAGATAGGCCCAGCTCAGGCTGCGGCCAGAAGAACCCTCCGGCCCGCCGCCCATGGCCGGAAGCCAGCCCAATGTCACGGAAAAGGCGATCACCAGTACCATGCCCAGCCAGTAATGCGGCACGCTGACGCCGAGCATCGAAACCGCCGATGCGGCGCGATCCACCCAGCTTCCACGAAAGACGCCTGCCAGAAAGCCGAGGGCCGAACCGGCGAGGAAACCGATGACGGCGGCCGCGAGTGCCAGAATGATCGAGTTGATCGAAGCATCCATGATCTCGCTCAGCACCGGGCGACCGCTGGCAATCGACGTGCCGAGATCGCCATGCAGGGCATGCCAGGCCCAGAGCACGTATTGCACAGCCAATGGGCGGTCGAGGCCATAGAAACTGCGCATCTGCGTCTGCATCTCGGCAGAAGCATCCGAGGGCAGAATGGCGGCGAGCGGATCGCCCGGCGCGATATGGATCAGCATGAAGCAGACAATGCTCACGCCGATCGTGACAGGAATGACGTGCAGCAGCCGTTTCAAGGCATAAAGCAGCATGGTGTCCTCACCAACAGGTTGATCGGGCATCATGAAAGGCGGCGCGCCAGCCAACCCGGCGCGCCGTATGCAGCAGATCAGGGATCGATGGTGATCGTGGAGAAATCCTGGAACCAGTTCTGTGCCTGAACGAAGCCCTTGACCTTGGTGGTCATGGCGCGCGGGTTGACGTCATGCGTCACCATCAGGAACAAGGCGTCGTTCACGTATTTCTCGTGAACCTGCTGCATCACCTTATCCTGTTCCTTGGGATCGAAGGTGTTGCGTACCTTGTCGAACAGCGCGTCCATTTCCTTGTCGCAATAGTAGCCCCAGTTGGTGCCCGTCGGCGGTGCAAGATTGCATTGGGACTGGCGTATCATTGCCGTGAACGGGTCCTGGATGAAGTAGCTATAATTGACCGCCGTCGCGCCCTTGGCGCTGGCATCCTTGGCCCCGGCACGCCAGACGTTGATGACCGTATTCCAGTCCATCACCTCGTATTCGATGTTGATACCGACCTCGGCGAGTGTCTGCTGGATATATTCGTTCATCTGCAGGGGCAGCATCTGGCCGGAGCCTGACGAGGAGATGATGACCTTGGTCTTCAGGGGCTTGTCGGGGCCATAGCCCGCTTCCTTCATCAGCTTCTTGGCTTCCTCGACATTGTATTCCACCTTGAAGGTCGGCTTGCCGAACCACTGATGGCCAGGCGGCATGTAGCCCTGCGCGGGAACGGAAAGTCCACCGAGAAGCTCGTTCAGACCGGCACGATCGACAGCGAGGTTCGCGGCCTTGCGAACCTTGATGTCGTTCCAGGGCGAGCCTTCGACCCGCGACAGGTGCCAAGTCCAGTTATGAGGATAGGAATTGGTGATGATCTTGAAGCCGGCTTCCTTCAGCGATTTCACCGAATCCGGGGCAGGGGCCTCGACCCAATCGACCTGACCGGAACGAAGGGCGGCGACGCGGGTGTTCGGCTCAGGCAGCGGGATGAGGACGAGCTTGTCGAGCTTCGGAACGCGTGCCTTGTCCCAGTAATCCTTGTTGGGTGTCAGTTCGGCCCGCTCGCGTGGTGTAAAACCGCTCTCCATCTTCCAGGGGCCGGTGCCGGACGGTTTCTGGGCGACCGCGTCCCAGTTCTTGCCCTGCTTTTCCCAGTTCGCAGGCGAGGAGATCAGAATCCAGCTCAGCTGGTAGGGAAGCGTCGCATCGGGCCCCTTCGTAATGATCTCGACAGTCAGCGGATCTACGACCTTGTAGGAAGCGACCGCCGGAATACGCGATTTGCCCTGGGCGGCCTGACGTTTGTCGAACTGGGCGGCATCGGTCTTCAGAAGCTTGTCGAGGTTCCAGACCACCGCATCCGCATCGAAGGCGCTGCCATCATGGAACTTGACGCCGTCGCGCAGCTTGAAGATCCACTTGGTCTTGTCGGTCGCATCGACCTGCCAGGATGTCGCCAGGCTCGGGATCAGAGCAGACGGCTTGTCCGCGCTCGAAAGGTCCCACTCGACCAATGAATTGTAGACGGTGTAGCCCAGAAAGCGCTGGCCTTCGCCACCCTGGTCCGTCTGGCCTGTGGTCAGCGGAATGTCAGATGCTGTCATGCCGATCCGCAAGGTTCCGGCGGCAAGTGCGGGGTCTGCCGCCGCTGCCATCACGCAGGTTGCCGTCACGCCGAGTATCGTTGCCATCCGGAATGTATTGAGAAAACCAGTTCCGCGCCCGGTTTTCGATAATGCGTTGCTCATGCTGTTCCCTCTTTTTTGAACTGCCGGACTTCTGCCCAGTCACAAGAGGTAAAGCAGATTTCATGCCAATTTACATGAAACTGTAGTTTCATGTTTAAATACAGTTAGATACGTCAAAAAATAATAAAACAAGCTTTGAATCGAAGGCAGGTCGTGCCGAATTGTGAGGCGACAACCCGAGGCGTCTGCCAAAAAATGATGCCGGAAGTCGAGATCGCGGCATTTCGGGGTGGCGACATGCGAAGCCATATGTGCGAAAGCATAGCCATCAATAGATAGCCAGCGATGGATGTTATGGCGGCATGCTCGCTCGGGGGCAATCTCAATTTGAGACTAGGGCTGCCTGCCTCCTGAGCAGCATTCCGAACAGATCGCGAGGTTCGTCTGGATCGGCGACGAGATCGAGTTGATCTACATATTTTGAACCGCTTACCCGGTCGCGGACATAACGAAGCGCGGAAAAGTCCTCGATCGCGAAGCCGACGCTGTCGAACAGCGTGATCTGCTTTTCCGAGCTGCGGCCCGGTTCCTCGCCGACGATGACACGCCATAGTTCGGTCACCGGGTGATCAGGCGAGAGCTGCTGGATTTCGCCTTCGATCCGCGTCTGCGGCGGAAATTCCACGAAGATGTCGGAACGCAGCAGAATGTCGCGGTGCATCTCCGTCTTGCCGGGGCAGTCGCCTCCAACGCCGTTGATGTGCACGCCGGGGCCGATCATGTTGTCTGTGAGGATAGTGGCGTTGTGCTTGTCGGCGGTTGCGGTGGTGATGATGTCGGCGCCCTCGACCGCGAGTTCGGCGGAGGTGCAGGCCTCGATCTCGAAGCCGAAATTTTCCAGATTGCGGCGGCAGCGGACGGTCGCCTCCTGATCGATGTCGTAAAGCCGGAGCCGATCAATGCCGAGCAAGGATTTGAAGGCAAGAGCCTGGAATTCGCTCTGGGCGCCGTTGCCGATCAGCGCCATGGTCCGCGCATTCTTGCGCGCCAGGTATTTGGCCGCGACCGCCGAAGTAGCCGCTGTGCGAAGCGCCGTCAGGATGGTCATTTCGGAAAGCAGCAGCGGGTAACCGCTATCGACATCGGAGAGCACGCCAAATGCCGTCACCGTCTGCAGGCCGGATTTGGTGTTCTTTGGGTGGCCGTTGACGTATTTGAAGCCGTAGAGCACCCCGTCGCTGGTCGGCATCAGTTCGATCACGCCGTCCCTCGAATGGGACGCGACACGCGGTATCTTGTCGAAGCTCTCCCAGCGACGAAAATCGTCTTCGATATACCCCGCCAACTCGACCAGGAACGTCTGTACGCCGGTGGCGACCACGAGGTCCATCATGTTTTCGACGCTGATGAACGGCACGATGTTCAAGTTGGCAGGTACTGGCATCAGAAACTCCTCGTCGGGCGGTCCATGACCTTGCGGCCCATCAGGCTGGCGGTGAGATCGACAAGCAATGTCGCCGTGCGGCCACGCTCGTCCAGAAAGGGGTTGAGTTCGACGAGGTCGAGGCTCGTCACGAGGCCGCTGTCATGCAGCATCTCCATGACCAGATGCGCCTCGCGGAAGGTCGCTCCGCCCGGCACGGTGGTGCCTACAGCAGGTGCAAAAGTCGGTTCAAGGAAGTCCACGTCGAGGCTGACATGCAGCAGGCCGTTGGCGGCCTCAACCTTTTCGAGGAAGGCGCACAGCAGCGCGGCGACGCCGTGTTCGTCGATCATGCGCATGTCGTGGACGGTGACATCACTCTCGCGAAGCGCCGCCCGCTCGGCCGGATCGACGCTGCGGATGCCGATCATGCACATATTGGCCGGATCGACCGGATGGGAGAGCTTCGGCATATAGCCTTCGAAACCCGGTCGGCCTGTAAAGTAGGCCACCGGGACGCCATGCAGGTTGCCGCTGGTTGTGGTGTCCAGCGTATGGAAATCAGTGTGCGCATCAAGCCACAGAACGAAGAGCGGGCGGCCGGATTCGGCAGCGCGGCGGGCGATGCCCGCCACCGTCCCGGCGGAGACGGCGTGGTCGCCGCCAAGAAAGATCGGCATGCCTTCGCCGCTTTCGCGATAGGCGAGCTCGGTCAGCAACTCTGTCCAGGCGACAATCTGTGGCAGGCGCCGGATGGCGGCGTTCGGATGGGTGACGGTGGGCAGCTTCGAGATGCCGACGTTGCCGAGATCGGTCACCTCATGGCCGAGCTCCGTCAGCGCCGTTTCGAGACCGGCTGTCCTGAGCGCGCTCGGGCCCATTTCGCAGCCGAGTTGAACCGCGCCGTCCTGCAGTGGGATGCCAATCAGTTTGCAATGCATTTTTTGATCTCCGTTACGATGAATGGACCACGAAGGCCCGGCAGAATGAACAAGACAATTTGCCAAATCTTTCAAATTGACTTATCAAAACGGCAGCATTGGCAGCCAATTTGATCATGGACGAATTTGACAGCAAGCTCGTGACGCTGTTGCGTCATAATGCGAGGCGGAGCATTTCCGACCTCGCGACCGATCTCGGGGCCTCGCGGGCGACCGTTCGTTCGCGCATGGAAAAGCTCGAAAAGGACGGCAGCATTCTCGGCTATACGGTCATTTTGCGGGCCGACGCTGTCGAACTGCCGGTGCGCGGCATCATGATGGTGGAGATCGAGGGCAGGGCCGCCGGCCAGGTCATCAAGGCGCTCGGGGATTTCCGGAGATTTCGGAAATCCACACCACCAACGGCCGCTGGGACCTGATCGTCGAACTGGGTACGACGACGCTCGGCGAGTTCGACAACGTGTTGCGGCGCATCCGACTGGTGCCGGGGATTACGGCCAGCGAGACCAATCTCGTGCTCGCGACGCCGCGCAGCACCAAAGCACGGTTATGAAAAAGCCGCGGCATGGGATGCTGCGGCCTTCTCCTCATCGGATATACAACTATTATTGCGGCGTCATGTCGAAGCCGAACCACTTCATGGACAGCTTCTTGGTCGTCCCGTCCGCCTTGGCGGCTGCAATTGCCTCGTCGAACTTCTGCTTGAGTGTGGTGTCGGCCTTGCGCAGACCGACCGAGCTGCCGGCACCAAGGAAGCCGCCCTGGAAGCGTGGACCGACGATGGTCATGTCGCTGTTGGTCGGTTTCTGCACAGCGGTCATCAGATAGCCCATCGAAGCCATCACCAGATCGACGCGGCCGGAGACGAGGTCGAGGTCATGCTGTTCCGTCGTCTTGTATTCGCGAACCTGCACGACGCCCTTCAGGTATTCGTCGATGAAACGGGCCGCGATGGAAGCGGTCTGAACGCCGATCGTCTTGCCCTTCAGGAGGGGCTTCAGGTCTTCGACGGCCTTGCGGGCGCCGGCTTCGTTGGAGGCGAGCGAGAAGAGCTCGTCCTTCATGGGCAGTTTTGCCAGCGGGCCGTCCTTGAGCGTTGCAAAGGACTGGCCGGTGCTGCCGTAGGACATCGAGAAATCGATGACTTCCTTGCGCTTGTCGGTCGCCGACATGCCGGCCATGATGGCGTCGAATTTGCCGGCGATCAGCGCCGGGATGATGCCGTCGAAAGCCTGGGCGACGAAGGTGCACTTGATCTTCATGCGCTCGCAGAGATTTTTGCCGAGTTCAATATCGTAGCCATCCAGCGTGCCGTCCGGGCGGGTGAGGTTGTAGGGCGGGAAGGCGCCTTCTGTTGCGATGACGATTTCGGTCTTGTCCTGAGCTGCAGCGCCGGTCGCCATGAGTGTCACGGCGGTGAAAGCCGAGGCGATTGCCGTCTTGATGAGTTTCATTTCGTGGTTCCCTCTCTTTGTCTGGGCAGGATTTGTTGGGTGGGTTCAGGCAGTCTCAGCCGCTGATGAATTTCCGGAAACGCTCGGACCGCGCGTTGGTGAACATGTCCTGTGGCCGGCCTTCTTCTTCGATGGCGCCCTGATGCAGGAAGATGACCCGGCTCGAGACGTCGCGGGCAAAACCCATTTCATGGGTCACGACGAGCATGGTGCGGCCTTCCTCGGCGAGTGCCCGCATGACGCGCAGCACTTCGCCGACCAGTTCCGGGTCGAGTGCCGAAGTCGGCTCGTCGAACAGCATCACCTTGGGCCGCATGGCGAGTGCGCGGGCAATGGCTGCGCGCTGTTGCTGGCCGCCGGAAAGATGGGCCGGATAATGGTTGCGCTTATCGGCAATGCCGACCTTGGCAAGCAGCGCTTCCGCTTCTTCCCGGCACTCGGCCCGCGACCGCTTCTGCACGTGCAGAGGTGCTTCCATGATGTTTTCGAGCACCGTCTTGTGGGACCAGAGATTGAAGCCCTGGAACACCATGCCTAGCTCGGAGCGGATGCGCTCGACTTGCCTGTGGTCGGCGATGCGGCCCTTGCCGCGGCCGGGCTTCAGCTTGATCGTCTCTCCGGCAACGGTCACTTCGCCTGAATCTGGCGTTTCCAGCATGTTGATGCACCGAAGCATCGTCGATTTGCCGGAGCCGGAAGAGCCGAGGATCGAGACGACCTCGCCCTCCCGGGCTTCCATATCGATACCCTTCAGAACCTCGATCGGGCCGAAACTCTTGCGCAGACCGCGCACGCTGATGGCCGGAATGGCGGATGGATTGGATAAAGAATTCATCTTGCGGCTCCGGTGGGCGTGCGCGGCAAAGCCGCAGGCTGGCGCAGGTGCGGGCTCAGTTGATATTCGCCGAGGACGACAAGCCGGGTGAGCACGAAATTGATGGCGAGATAGATGGCGCCGGCAACAATGAAGACCTCGATGGCGCGATAAGTCTCGGAGATGATCTTGGCTGCGACCCCCGTCACTTCCATGATGGTAATGATGGAGGCGAGCGATGTGGCCTTCACCATCGAGATCATCTCGTTGGAATAACCGGGAAGGGCCTGGCGGACGGCGAGCGGCAGGGTGATGCGCCGGAAGGTCATGAAGCGCGACATGCCGCAGGCGCGGGCCGCTTCCACCTGGCCGAACGGGACCGAAAGCAGGCCGCCTCGGATGATCTCCGCCGAATAGGCGGCGGTGTTCAGCATCAGGGCGATGACCGCACACCAGTAGGGATCGCGCAGCACGACCCAGAACATGCTGTGGCGGACTTCGCGGAACTGGCCGAGGCCGTAATAGATCAGGAAAACCTGCACCAGCAGCGGCGTGCCTCGGAAGACGAAAATATAGGCTCTCGCGAACCAGTCGAGCGGCGTGATGCCAGAGAGCCTGCAGAGCGCGAGGCCGAGGGCCAGGAAGGCGCCGAGTACGATCGCGCTTGCTGCAAGCTGGAGCGTCAACGGAAGCGCGGCGACGAGGGTCAGAAAGGTCTCGTAGAGAAACGGCAGGTCCATCAGCCCCTCCGAACGCCGCGCGTGAAGCGCTTTTCGCTGACTTGCAGAAGGCCGCCCGAGACCGTCGAGATGGCAAGATAGATGGCGGCGGCGATGATGTAGAAATCGAAGGGCAGGCCGGTCGATCCGGCGCCGATCTGCGACTGGCGGAGCAGTTCGACGACACCGGTGACCGAAACCAGCGCCGATTCCTTGAGCGTTACCTGCCAGATATTGCCCATGCCGGGAATTGCGTGGCGGAGCGTCAACGGAGCGAGGATGCGCCGAAAGCGCAAGGAGGGGGACATGCCGCAGGCTGTCGCCGCTTCCAGCTCGCCGGAGGGGACGGCCTTGAAGGCGCCGCGGAACACTTCGGTCTGCTGTGCGCCGGATGTGATGCCGACGGCGAGCGCCCCAGCCAGGAAACCTGGAAAGCCGATGAAGCCCTCGGCTCCGAACAGCCTGCCGATCGCTGTAACCGCGGCGCTGCCGCCGAAGTAAAAGAGGTAGATTACCAGAAGATCCGGGATGCCGCGCAAAACGGTGGTGTAGAAACCTGCAATGCCGCGGATCACCGGGCGGCCTGCGATTTTCGCCCAGGCACCGAAGACGCCGATCACGGCGCCGATCGCAAAGCCGGCGGTGGCGATCAGGATCGTCATGATCGTGGCCGCCGCAAGCGCCATACCCCAGCCGTTCGGGCCGGTTCCGATCAGATCCAGTATTGTCGGTTGGTTCATGAAAACCTGTTCCACATGGAGGTTTGTCCGGTTCTAATTCGGTGCGAGGAGGGATTTTGCACACCTCGCACCGGTCCGCTGCCGGACTAGAACGACGGCGTCAGGTCGAGCTTGCTCCATTTTTCGGAGAGCTTTTTGATGACGCCGTCCGCGGCCGCCGACTTGATGGCCGCGTCGAATTTCTCCTTCAGGTCGGCCTCGCCCTTGCGCATGCCCATGGCGACTTCCGTCGCCAGCATGGCGCCCTTCATCAGCGGCCCGGCCATGGTCAGATCCTCGTTGCCAGGTTTGGCCAGCGCGGTCGTGCCATAGACACCGCTGTCGAAACCGGCATCGATGCGGCCGGCCTTGAGGTCAAGGTCCCGCTCGCCGGAATTCTTGTAGGTGCGGACGGTCACGTCCTTGCCGAAATATGCGTTGATCAGTTGCTCCTGGCTGGTCGATTGCACGACGCCGATCGTCTTGCCCGACAGGAGGCCGCCGATCGCCTTCATGACTGGGTCGGCCTTGTCCTTGTCGTTCAGGTTCAACCGCTCGCCCGTCATTGGCAGCTTGCTGACGGCGCTGTCCTTGAGTGTGATGAAGGTTGCCACGCCGCTGGCGTAAGGCACGGTGAAATCGACGACTTCCTTGCGCTTTTCATTGATTCCGAGCGTCATGATAAGGTCGAACTTGCCGGCGTTCACGCTCGGGATCATCGCGCTCCATTCACCGGCGATCAGTTCGCATTCGACCTTGGCGCGCTGGCAGAGGTCCTTGATCAGGTCGATGTCGAGGCCGGTCAGATTACCCTTGGAATCGAGAGCGTTCCACGGCGGGAAGGCGCCTTCGATGCCGACCTTCACGTGGGTCCAGTCCTTGGCGCCCGCGCCCGGCAGCATGATCGTTAGAGTGGCGGCCAGTGCAACCGCCCAAAATGTCCCGGTTTTCATGTTTTTGTTCCCTTATTTGTTCTTTGTAGGAGCGACGAAGGCGAAAATGTCAGGATCCTTCGACGGCAAGCACCGCGCAGGCTTGCCTTAGGACAGAGAGAAGGCGATTGCGCGTCTGACGCGCATGAACCGCGAAAAATGGAATATCGGCATGGCCTTCCGGCAGCGCGGCCAGTTCACGAAGCCCTGCCAGCGATGGCCAGGCCGGATGTGGTAGTGCGCTGTCGTGATGGAAGCGGTCGCCGAACGTGTAATTCAACGGTACGAGCAGCCGGGAGGCTTGTCGCAGGCGATCGTTGATGCTCTCGGAGGAAACCCGATCCGTTTCATTCTGTGCAATGCTGTTGATAGCCTCGGCATGTCGGCGCAGCTCATCCACCGCCGAGATCAGACCGTGCATCTCCAGGCGCCCTGCAAGACCGGCATTCAGATCAGCGAGTTCGTTGCGCAGGGACGCTGCATACGCTGCGTAGTCGAGCGGCAGGATGCGGGCATTGAGCAGTTCGCCGAGCACGCTAAGTACAATCTCGGTGTCGCGCTGCAGGTTGGCCGGATCGATATGCTCCTCCGTGTCGTGTGGCGTATGCCACCACCAGCCGAGCGCCGTCAGCATCTTCACCGGCCCCGGGGGCTGGTGGCTGAGACTTCCGAACATGGACGGAATGCCGACGCCCCAGAAGGACTGGTCGGCGGCGCGTCCGTGCCGTCTGCCGCGATGCACCTGACCGGTGACCGCTTCGACCGCCCTTGCGGCGACCGCCTTCAATTCGTCGATGACGGCCGAATTGGTCAGAATGTCCGCACCGGCGCCACCGGTGGAATCCACATTCACATGGGCGACGCAGCGCCGCTCCAGGCTCGTCCCAATATTCGTCGGCATACCAGGCGGAGCCGGAATAGCGGCCGTGGGAGTGACCGGACCAGAAGCAGATGCGCAGGCCGCGTTGCCACTCGTCGCGCCGCTCGGCCAGAAGGCGGGCCGCTTCCAGCATGGTGGCATTGGCCCCGCCATTGTCCATCACGCCGTAGTGCCAGGTATCGTGATGGCCGGAAAAGAGCACGAAGGGCATGTCCGGACGGTTGTCAGGAAAAAGCTCCGCGACTAGAATGGGCGTCTTGCGCCAGCCCGTATCGACTTCCGTCGTCAGGCGGGTCATCGGCGATTTGCCTGCCCGGCAAGTGTCCCGGAGTTTTTCCCCGTCATCGCGAGAGATCGTGCAGATGGCCGTGGTCGGTAGTTGTTTGCGCGTATGCTGCGACGGGTTGCCCCAGACGGGCGATACGCACATTTCGTAGAGATGTTCGTTAGGGCTGATGTGGATCTGTCCGATTGCGCCACGAGCGCTTGCGAGGGCTGCGACGTCCTCGGTCGCTATGCCGTCTACAAGCACGATGCGTCCCTTGACATCTATGCCTTCGAAATCCTCCTCGGCGCCTTCTCGCACATCGACGACCTCTGCCGATATGCCTTCCGCAGGCGTCGAGACCGACATGGAATGGGTGATGCAGCGGATCGCGTTGCCGTCGATATCGACGGCTGCCTTGCCCGGCAGGCTGATATAGGCGTCGTGAAAGAGAAGCTGTGTCCGATAGCCGTAAGAGACCATCTGCGCTTCCAGATAACGAAAACTCTCCAGCTCTTCCGCCGTGCCCGAAAGCTTCACCCGCTTGGCGAACTCGCGGATGTGCCCCATCAGGAGCTGCCGATCGGGCGGGCGCGGTCCGTCAGACATCACGCTTCTCCCGGATGTCAGGCTGGACGTCGTCCGGGATCGGATTGATGAACGGAGTTCCTTCGAGCCGCATCGCGTGATCGGCTTTCGCTTCGGCGATCAGTTCGGGCTTGAGGATGAGGTCAACGGCGGTTGATGCCATCACCTTGGCCGCATGGGTCATGCCCTTGTGCGCGGCTGGCAGCTTTCCCTGGGCGACGAGCTGCCAGGAATGGCCCGGCGTGCCTATCGCATAGGTCGCGCCCCGCATCTGCACCGTCGGAACGACCCAGCTGACCGAGCCGACATCGGTGGAGCCGACGAGAGTGCCATCGCCGCTTTCAGGCGGGAAGATCACGTCGCAAAGCGAGACGCCTTTGCGCACTTTCAGCCCGAACCGGCCGAAAGACGCGGCAATATCGGCCTGGCTGAAGGTTTCCTGGAACTTTGCGGCGGTGGCTTTGTCGGCCTCGTCGAAAGGAGGCAGGCCGACGCGTTCGATATGATTGTGCATCAACGCCTCAAGCGGCGTGTTGCCGATAAGATTGGCGTCACCGCTGACGATTTCGCTGCGCACGGACGTGCCGGTCATCAGGGCCGCACCGGCGGCGACATCCTTCACCCGCGCGACGAGCTCCAGCAGCTCGGGAAGCGTGCGCGACCGTATGAGATAGCGCACCGATGCCCTAGCTTGCACGACGTTTGGCGCATGGCCGCCCGTATCCGTGATGGCATAATGGATGCGCGCCGTGGATGGCATATGCTCGCGAAGGTAATTGACGCCGACGTTCATCACTCGACCGCATCGAGAGCGCTGCGTCCAAGATGCGGCGACGATGCTGCGTGCGACGCGCGGCCGGAGAAGTGGAAATTGAGCTCGTTGCAGGCGAGCGAGATCGGGTTGTTGACGCCGACGAATGCGGCGGGGTGCCAGGAGATGGCGATATCGACGTCGTCGAAAACCCCGGCTCGCACCATGAAGCCCTTCGACGAGCCGCCTTCTTCGGCGGGGCAGCCGTAATAGCGAACGCGGCCGGGAAGATTGTTGGCCTTGAGGTAGTCCTTGACGGCGGCCGCGGCCAGCATGGCGCCGGAGCCGAGAAGGTTATGCCCGCAGCCGTGGCCATTGCCTCCTTCGACGACAGCCTTTTCTTCGGCAAGGCCAGCCACCTGGCTGAGGCCGGGCAGGGCGTCGTATTCGCCAAGAATGGCGATGACCGGACCGCCTTCGCCGGCCTCGCCCATCACTGCCGTCGGAATGTCGGCGATATTGCGCTTAACCCTGAACCCTTCTGCTTCCAGGAGGCTCCGCATGGGCCGCGGAAGAGCGATATTCTTCGTAATTGGTCTCCGGAACCTCCCAGACATAATCGCTGAGCCGGCAAACCGGGGTGCCTTATCGTCAACGATCTCCCAAACGCCATCGAAATTCTTCATTTTTGCCACACATTTCATCCAAAATTGGTACCAATTTATGAGAAGATTCTCCTTCCGGCAACTGAAATTTCTGGCTAGTGATAGGGGCAAATCGCCCCGCAGACGATTTAAGGCTCTCAACAATGAACACCCTGCTCGACGATTCGATCGCGGATGACGAACCCGACGCCACGGAGCTTATCCTGACTGATATCCAGTCTGGCGTGTTTCCGCCGGGCGTCTGGCTGAAGCAGATCGATCTCGAAACGCGCTACGGGCGTGGCCGCAACGAGGTTCGCCGGGCGCTTGATCGATTGGCACAGAAGCGCATCGTCGAGCATGTTCCCAATCGCGGCTACCATGTCTACATGCCGGACGGGAGACAGGCCGAAGATATTGCCGAAATCCGGATCATGCTGGAAACAGGGATCGTTCCAAAGGTGATAGCGAGAGCGACCGCCGGCGATATCCGTAATCTGCGCTCTTTGGCCGACCGTTTCGAGAGCCTTATACTCGACGGAACTGTATTGGAGCTCTACGAGGCCAATCTCAGCTTCCACGGCGCCTTCGTGCAGCTGTCCGGCAATGGCGAGCTGAACGGCGTCATAGCCGAACTCAGGCAGCGCACATCTTCCGCTCCGGTCGCACAGTGGAACACGCGAGCCCGGATCGAGAAATCAGCCCGCGAGCACCAAGAGATGGTCGATCTTCTGGAGCGCCGGAAGCCCGATGAGCTGAAAACCCTCATCGAAAATCACATCCGGCAAAAGTAACTCCGGCCCAGATCATGCGAGCGACCCTCCCAAGGGCGATGTCTGCAGAGGATGCGACCGCGCGTTTCGAGCGGCGGAATCGGGGCCGGTCAGGCTGCCGTCTCACCACCATTCGTAAAAATGCGACACCGGGCCGTGACCGGTGCCGACGGTGAGGGTGTCGGCGGCGGCAATCGCGCCGGCCAGATAAGCCTTGGCGATCGCAACCGCCTGCAACGGCGAAGCGCCCTTGGCTAGGTCGGCGGCGATTGCGCTGGACAGCGTGCAGCCTGTGCCGTGGGTGTTCTTCGTCGAGGTGCGTTTGCCCTCGAACCAGTGGATGCCGTTGGCGTCAGCCAGCACATCAGGGCTGTCCTCGCCTTCCAGATGGCCACCCTTCACCAGGACCGCCTTGGCCCCGATCTTCAGTAGCCGCTCTGCCTGACCTGCCATCTCCTCGCGGGTTGAGGCAATGGTCTCGCCGAGCAGCGCGGCGGCTTCCGGCAGGTTGGGGGTGACGACGGTGGCGAGCGGCATCAGCTTGTAGGTGACGGCATCGACCGCATCGAGCGCCAGAAGCGGCGAGCCGCCCTTGGCGATCATCACCGGATCGAGCACGATCGGTACGGTATCGTAGTAGGGGCGGAGCACGTCTGCGACCGCCTCGGCGATCTCGGCGTCGGCGATCATGCCGATCTTCACCGCATCGACGCGCACGTCGAAGAAAATGGTGCGGATCTGGTTGGCAACGAAGGCAGCCGGTACCGGGTGCACGCCGCTGACCCCTTGGGTATTCTGGGCCGTCAGCGCGGTCAGAGCCGCCATGCCATAGGTGCCGCGCGCCGCGAAAGTTTTCAGGTCCGCCTGGATGCCGGCGCCGCCGGAGGGATCCGAACCGGCGATGGACAGGACGTTCTTGATACCTGGTTTACTCATGTACGCGCTCTTTCGATTTCCGCGACGATCCTGCGGGTTGCTGCCTTCGGATCGGGCTGTCCGCAGATGGCGGAAACCACCGCAATGCCCTTGGCACCGGCGGCGAGCGCCGGGCCGGCATGGTCCGCCTTGACGCCGCCGATTGCCACCGCCGGGACCGGCGCCATGGCGACGATGCGCGCCAGCCCTTCGAAACCGATCGGCTGCTTGTGATCCGGCTTGGTACCGGTCGCAAAGACCGGGCCGATGCCGACATAATCGACGACCGACGGATCCACCCGCCGCGCAAGCTCCTCGGTTTCGACCGAGAGGCCGAGGATCATGCCGTTGCCGACACGCTGCCGCGCCATCGCCGCGACCATGTCGCTCTGGCCGACATGCAGGCCTTCGGCGCCAATCGCGATCGCCGCCTCCACGTCGTCGTTGATGATCAGCGGCACGCCGGTGCCTGACAGCACGGCTTTCAGCGCCCTGCCGGTTTCGATCATCTTTGCGGTATCCGCCAGCTTGTCACGGAGCTGGACGATGGTGGCGCCGCCGGC
This sequence comes from Neorhizobium sp. EC2-8, assembly GCA_045291535.1. Taxonomy (GTDB): domain Bacteria; phylum Pseudomonadota; class Alphaproteobacteria; order Rhizobiales; family Rhizobiaceae; genus Neorhizobium. The sequence continues at coordinate 219,623 of CP147998.1, forward strand.
GACCGCCAGCCGGGTCGTTTCGACCATGCCGATGTTGCTGCAGAGATCCGGGTCGAGGACGAGATAGACGGAAAGGTCAAAGGTCTTTGTCATGCCGCGGCTACCCTTGCCTGGGCATCAAGCGATTCGCCGGTCAGGGCCGCAAGTCGGTCCAGGAAAATGGGTGAGAAGAAGCCCGGGCCGGATGCAGTGAGAGCCGCTTCCTCGCCCGCGACCGCGAACATGGCAAGGGCTGCAACCGTCGCTTCGAAGGGATCGTCCGTGCTTGCGGCAAAGGCGCCGACGAGGCATGTGAGCGAGCAACCGAGTGCGGTCACGCGCGGCATCAGGGCCGAACCTCCGAGAATGCGCACCGATCGGCGGCCGTCGGTGACGAAGTCCACCTCGCCGGTGACGGCCATGACACAGGCGTTTTGCCGGGCGAGCGCAAGCGCCGCTCCTCCGCCGCCGCCACGCTGTCGCCGCTATCGACGCCATGGCCGCTCGATTGGCTGCCGGAAAGCGCTATGATTTCCGACGCGTTGCCGCGGATGACCGTCGGCTTCAACTCCATGAGTTCTGCAAGGGCCGCCCTGCGATAAGACGTGGCGTAATGGGCAACAGGGTCGAGCACCCATGGTTTGCCGGCCTCGCTCGCGGCTGCGGCGGCCGCCTTCATGCCGGCCAGGAAGTCCGGCGACAGGGTACCGATATTGATCGTCAGCGCTGCGGCAATGCGGGCAAATTCGCCGGCCTCTTCCTTGGTGTGCACCATGGCAGGGGAGGCGCCGGCCGCGAGCATGACGTTCGCGGCGATGTTCATCGCTACGAAATTCGTGATGTTCTGCACGAGCGGATTTTTAGCGCGCATCCCGGTCAGCAGTTGGCCTGGGGTTTGTCCAAGGGGCATTGTCGTCTGCATGTCTGCCTCGTTCGGCGGAGCAGACGTGGGGCGCAGTGGCAACGCCCGGACGACTCCTCCGCCAGCATGATCTGGTTCAGGTTCTAAGGGTGCTTCTCAGCCCGGCTTCGCCGGACGCCCCTGTCTTCACCATGGCTTACAGCAAAGATAATGCGCTTCGCCAGCGCTTTTTCTCAAAAGGGCCTTGCAGCTCTAGTCGCTAGAGGTTGTAGGGAAGGAGCTCGATCCAATGGGAATGAGACGATGAGCGCGACGGCACAGGCACGATACAAGGTTGGCGGCATGGATTGCGCCAGTTGCGCGACGAAGATCGATACGGCGGTTCGCCGCATGCCGGGCGTCGAGGACGTGTCGGTTTCGGTGGCGTCCGGTACGATGACGGTGAAGCATGACGGGACGGGAGATCTTGTCGCGATCGAGAAGAAGGTCGTCGGGCTTGGGTATTCGCTGAGGGCTTTGGGGCAGAAGGCGCCGGCCAAGGTCGGCGGGAGGGGAGACGGTGCGGCAGAATTTCTTCTCCCCGGCGGGGAGAAAGTTCCCGCGAAGCGGCCGGATGAGGGGGCGAAGGCCACAGTCACGAACATGGCCAGAGTTGTGGCCACGACCACCACCATCATGACGGAGGTCATGATCACGCGCATCACGATCACGACCGCGGTTCGGCCGAAATCGAAGGCCTGCACGGCCACGATCATGGGCCGACGGACGGGCCGTGGTGGAAATCGGCCAAGGGCCGCCTGACGATCCTCGTCGGTGTTGTCTTGGGCGCGGCTTACGGCATCGGCCATCTGGTGCCGGCTTATGACACCTATATCTTCACGGCCGCGATGCTGGTCGGCCTCGTGCCGATCGCGCGACGCGCCATCATGGCCGCACTTGCCGGGACGCCGTTTTCGATCGAGATGCTGATGACGATCGCCGCCGTCGGCGCGGTCGTGATCGATGCGTCCGAGGAAGCGGCCGCCGTGGTCTTCCTCTTTCTGATCGGCGAGTTGCTGGAAGGGGTCGCGGCCGGCAAGGCGCGGCAGAGCATCCAGAGCCTGACGGCCCTGGTGCCGAAGAACGCGCTTCTCGAAGAAAACGGCCAGACTCGCGAAGTGCCGGCGGAAAGCCTTGCCGTCGGCGCGATCATTCTCGTTCGCCCCGGCGACCGCATTTCGGCGGACGGCGTGATCATTGCCGGGGAGAGCTCCATCGACGAAGCGCCGGTGACGGGAGAAAGCACGCCTGTCTCCAAGGGCATCGACGGCACGGTCTTTGCCGGCACGATCAACGGCGATGCGGCCTTGCGGGTTCGCGTGACAGCGGCTGCCGAGGACAACACCATCGCTCGCGTGGTGCGGCTGGTCGAGGAGGCGCAGGAAAGCAAGGCCCCGACCGAGCGCTTCATCGACCGGTTCTCGCGCTATTATACACCCGGTGTCGTCGCCGTCGCGGCACTGGTCGCCATCCTGCCGCCGCTTGTCGCCGGCGCGTCCTGGAGCGAGTGGGTCTACAAGGGCCTGGCGATCCTGCTCATAGGCTGCCCCTGCGCTTTGGTCATCTCGACCCCGGCGGCGATTGCCGCTTCGCTGTCCTCAGGCGCCCGCCGAGGCCTGTTGATGAAGGGCGGCGCCGTCTTGGAAACGCTCGGCAAGATCACTGCCGTGGCGCTCGATAAGACCGGCACGCTGACGGCGGGCAAACCTCAAGTGACCGATGTCATCGCCTTCGGCCGCAATGCCGACGACGTGCTGCGCTTTGCCGCCGCCCTCGAAACCGGGTCCAGCCATCCGCTTGCCGTTGCCATCCTCGCCAAGGCCGCCGACGACGAAGTGGAGATCCCCACTGCGACGGAGGCCAGGGCGCTCGGCGGTAAGGGCGTCACGGCCGTCGTCGAAGGTCAGGAGGTCTTTCTCGGTTCGCCAAAGGCAGCCGTCGAGCGGGTGTCGCTACCGATGGCCCATTCCCGTCGGATCACCGCGCTCAACGACGAAGGCAAGACGGTGTCCGTGCTGATCGTCGGCGGCGTGCTCGCCGGTGCCATCGCCATGCGTGACGAACCGCGTCCCGACGCCAAGGTCGGCCTCAAGGCACTAACCGACGCGGGCGTGAAGACCATCATGCTGACCGGCGACAATGCCCGCACCGCGACCGCGATCGGCAAGGATCTCGGCATCGAGGTGCGTGCCGAGCTGATGCCCGAAGACAAGAGCCGCATCGTCGGCGAACTGAAGCGCGAAGGCTTCGTGGTCGGCAAGGTCGGCGACGGCATCAACGACGCGCCGGCGCTTGCCGTAGCCGATGTCGGCATCGCGATCGGTGGTGGCACTGACGTAGCGCTGGAAACCGCCGACGCCGCAGCACTGCATGGCCGCGTCGGCGATATCGCCGCGATGATCGAATTGTCCAAGCGGACGATGCGCAATATCCATCAGAACATCGCGATTGCGCTCGGTCTGAAGGCCGTTTTCCTGGTGACGACCGTCATCGGCGTTACTGGCCTCTGGCCGGCGATCCTCGCGGATACCGGGGCGACGGTGCTGGTGACGATCAACGCGCTGCGGTTGCTGCGGGTGAAGGCGGGGTGATGCGGCTATCGGGTGCCGAGCGGTTGCCCCTCATCCGCCTGCCCGCACCTTCTCCCCGTTTTGACGGGGAGAAGGTGATATGCCGCATCGACTTCGTCCCTCTTCAGCCAGGAAACGCGACTTGTGTCCTTCTCCCCGCGTGCGGGGAGAAGGTGGCGGCGGCCGGATGAGGGCAGGCCCACGTGCAACCCTCAAGACAAACGCGCCAGAACGGCGAATGCCTCGTAGGGCCTGAGCGTCAGGCTCTCCCCGATCTGATCCACGGTCGCATAATTGGAGATCAGGCCTTCGCCCGACATCCGCAACTCCCCGGCAGATCGACCGTCACCTCCCGAGCGGTGAAGTTGGCCACTACCACCAGCCGGTCCCGGTCGAGCGTCCGCGAATAGACGAACACGTCTGGATGGCTGTCTAGCCAGCTTTGATAGGTGCCGTAGACGATCACCGGATGGGTTTTCCGCAGGGCAATCAGCCTGCGATAGTGGTTCCAGATCGACTTTTCGTCGGTCATCTCCGCTTCCGCGTTGATCGTCGGGTAGTTCGGATTGACCTCGATCCACGGGACGCCGGTCGAGAAGCCGCCATAGGGGGCGGCGCTCCATTGCATCGGCGTGCGGGCATTGTCGCGGCCGTTCTCGTTGGCGCCTTTGATGAATTCCTCGGGTGACAGGCCGGCCTCGATATGGAGGCGGTGCATGTTGAGTGTCTCGATGTCACGATACTGCTCGATCGTCGTGAACGGGACATTGGTCATGCCGATTTCCTCGCCCTGGTAGATGAAGGGCGTGCCCTTCATCAGGTGCAGCACGGTCGCCAGCGTCTTGGCCGATTCCACGGGATAACCGGTCGCGTCTCCATATTTGGAGACGGCCCGCGGCAGGTCGTGATTGCCCCAGAAGAGCGAATTCCAGCCATCGTCGGACAATGCATATTGCCATTTGCCGAGCACCGACTTCAGCCTCACCAGATCGAACGGCTTCGAACGCCATTTACCGAACACCTCGTCCCATTGCTGGGTGACGTGCTCGAACTGGAAGACCATCGACAGTTCGTGGCGATTGCGGCCGGAGTAGAGAAGCGCGGAGCCAGGCGTTGCGCTCCAGGTTTCGCCGACGGTGAGAATATCACGCTTGCCGAAGGTCTCGCGGTTCATCTCCTGCAGATAGTCGTGCAGGTGCGGGCCGTCATGGACGATACCCTGGTCCACCTGCTTGCCGATATAATCGATGACATCCATGCGGAAACCGGCAATGCCGCGCTCCAGCCACCAGTTCATCATCGCATAGATCTCGGCGCGGACTTTCGGATTTTCCCAGTTGAGATCCGGCTGGCGGGTAGAGAACAGGTGCAGGTAATATTCGCCGTTCAAGGGGTCGAGCGTCCATGCCGGACCGCCGAAGGAGGACTTGAGATCGTTCGGCGGTCCGCCGTCAGTGGCCGGTTTCCGCCAGATATAGAAGTCACGGAACGCGTTGTCTGGCCCTTTGCGGCTTTCCACGAACCACGGATGTTCATCCGATGTGTGGTTGACGACGAGATCGAGCACGATGCCGATACCGCGCTTTCTCGCCTCCGCCACCAGCCGATCGAAATCGGCAAGGGTACCGAATTCCGGCGCGATATCCAGATAATCGGAAATGTCGTAACCGTTGTCGTCCATCGGCGACTTGTAGATCGGTGAGAGCCAGATCACTTCGATGCCGAGTGATTGCAAATAGTCGAGCTTGGAGGTGATCCCCGGAATATCGCCGATGCCGTCGCCGTTGAGATCGCAGAAGCTGCGCGGATAGACCTGGTAGACGGTGGCGTTGTGCCACCATTTGCGCTCCATCGGCAGCGTGGCCTGCTGCATCACGGCCGCAAGCTGATCCTGAAAGTTGTTCATCGAGCCTCCTGCCTTTTTCTCCGTCTCCCGCTCGAACGCGACAGCGTGGCGTGAGGTTCCTGTTCGGGAACGCCAACGGAACATCGTGACTCTCCGGCAGTTAGACCAGTCGGAAACCTGAAGAAAAGGAGGCTCCCATGAGCACCAGACTTCCGCCGACACCCTCCGAAAACCTGAGCCACAAGGGCTCCGGCGAGCAGACGCATCGGCCCGACATCAAGAGCGGCAAGCTCCAGGCCGCGAACGATCCCGACAAGCAGGGCCAGCAAGGCAATACCAAGGTCAATACGACCCATCAGGGTTATCAGCAGGACCGATAGGGAGTTTCATCATGTCGACATCGCAGAAGACGCCGGCCAGCATTCGCCAGGGTGGGCCGGGTTCCAGCCATGAGAATGCGAAGGCGCCGCTCGAGGTCAAGAAGCCGCCGGCAGACGACGATCGGCGCCCCACGAGCCGGGTTTCGGGCGGCGGCGGCGAACGCGACAGCCACCATACCCATGATGCCAGGAAGAAGGGTGGCCAGGCGACCTCGTCGCACTAATCCGTCGCATCGCATGGAATGAAGAACCGCCCCGGTCAACCGCCGGGGGCGGTTTGTTTTCGGGGCCAGCTGATCACGCGGAGGGAACGACACCCCGGCAGGCCCAGGCGACCGAAACGAACGACCGCGGACCGTCCGGCCTGCCGGCCTCGTAGGCGGCCCTGACGGCAGCGTCGGTTTTCGCCCGAAGCGCCGGGTCGAGCGACGCGACATATTTGCCGAGCGGGCCCTCGCCGGCGGCGATCGGTGCCCAGTAGTCGTCGAACGACTCGAAATCCATGCGGATCATCAGGGATACCTCGGCCACGTCGATAAGACCCTGCCGGATGAAGCCGTTCTTCATCTCGTCCTGCTGCATCATCGGCTGGAAGAAGTGGTGGCTTCGCATCTGACGGGCATTATCGTCCAGCATCGAGACCGTGTCCCACATCATCCGCATCGCCGGCATGCCGCCGAGATGATCCCAGACGGTGGCAGCGACCACACCGCCGGGGCGCACGACCCGCCGCATTTCGGCGATCGCCTTTTCCGCTTCGGGAATGAAATGCAGGACGAGAAGCGCCATCGCCCGGTCGAAATAACCGTCCCCGAACGGCAACGCGCAGGCATCCGCCTGGCTGATCCTGATCCTCGGGTCCGTGTTGCGGCGGATCGCCTCTTCGACGAAGACGGGCGAATAGTCGATTGCCGCGATCTCGGAAAGATTGGCCGCTTTCGGCAGCGCGAATGTCAGGCTTCCGGTGCCGCAGCCGACGTCGAGAATCTTTTCGCCATCTTCAAGGCCGGCGAAATCGATCAGCAGCGGTGCCAGCCTCTGGCTCCAGCGACCCATGAGTTGTTCATAACCACCCGCGCTGCGGACATTGAAACTCGATGTCATGACGCCCTCCCAAGCTTCCGGGATGGAGGCTATTCCTGCTTTCTCCGATTGCCAAGACGGCAGAACGGGCTACGTGGCAGGCCGATGGAGATGTTGCCGTTGACCATCCGGCCGCGTAAGCCGGCTCAGTCTACAGGCTTGAAGCCATCGTCGGTCAGGGTCATGGCGGTGAGATCGAGCCCCATGCCGCGCGCGCCATCAGCCGCGGCGCGGCCGATCGCTTTGGTTTGAGCGGCATTGCCCTTGGCCTGTTCGAGCCCGACGCCAAGCAGCAATGCCTGCATGAACAGAGCTTCCGACATGGACTGCTTGAGAGTGTCGTTGGCTTTGGCGAACTCGGGGACGGCTGCCATGGTGCGCATCACCTGCTGCCGCACGGCAGCCGTTGCCGCCTGGCTCGGGTCGTCGGTCGATCCGCGCGTGGCCTGCCAGGCGCCAATCCACCAGACGGCATAGGCATCGGCAAGATTGTCGATCCGCATTCCGTATTTGGCGAGCGGGGCGCGCATTTCCTCGATGATGTCACGGGAGGCGACGAGCCTGGGCGAGATCGTCCGCTCCCTTCGGATCCGCCGCCCGGCTCTTAGCGACGAAACTCGCGAGATTTGTCGCGCGGCGGGCTTTCGACGGAGTGTAGCGAAAATTGTCCGGCCGCAGCGGCCGGGCGGCCTCGGATGTGGCGGCTGCCGGATCCTGATTGCCCTTGCGCTGCATCTGCCGTCGCAGCGTCTCGGCGATTGGTCCCATGTTCAGCGTTGCTTCGAATGCGCCGGGGCTGAGCGGCCCCGAAAATCCTGTGCCGGGGCCTTTGCCACGCCAATAACGGTGAGACCCGACAGGAGAACCGCCACATACCTTGCATTTGCCCGCATTGCCGACTCCGAAAATCCGATGGGCAAATATATGCGCTGCGTTCATGTCGGCAAGTTGAAAGGCCTCAGTCGCCGTTCTTACGTGCCCTGACGGCCTCGCCAAAAGCCTCGAACAGGGCGCGGTTGATCGGATTGATCTGCGGGTCGTATTCGGCATGCCACTGGACGCCGAGCGCGAACCCTTCCGCCTCCTTGAACCGGATCGCCTCGATCGTGCCGTCCTCGGCCACGCCTTCGGCGATGATGCGGCCTCCCAGTTCGTCTATCCCCTGCCCATGAAGTGAATTGACCCGGATCATCTCGCGGCCGAGCAGGCGCGCAAAAACGCCGTCCGGGATGAGTTGAACATCATGCCGGTCGGCGAAGACGACGGTCATGTCGGGGTGGATCTCGCCGTTTTCGAGGCGCGGCATACGGTGGTTCATGCGCCCAGGCAATTCACGGATCTCCGGGTGCAGCGAGCCGCCGGCCGCGACGTTCATTTCCTGAAAGCCGCGACAGATACCGAATACCGGTATGCCGGCGGCGACGCAGGCGTTGATGAGCGGTAGGGCCACAGCATCACGGTTCTCGTCATAGGGCTCGTGCCGGGCATGCGGCTCGATTTTAAAATGGCTCGGATGGACATTGGCTCTCGCGCCGGTCAACAGGATGCCATCGACGGTATCGAGCAGCGTCGGGATGTCGGTGATGTTGGGATTGCCGGCAAACATCAGCGGCAGGGCGCCGGTGACGTCCGCGATGGCTTTGAGGTTCTGCTCGCCGACGAGCCTGGGCGGAGAAGCGGTTTTCGACATTATAGGTATTCCCGATCACGCCGATCACGGGTCTGGACATTGCTCAAATCCATCTTCCAGCCGCAGCGCTTCGGATGAAGGTCTGCCGGCAATTTCAAATTTCACTTAAACCGACCGAGTTTCATTTGCGGACCGCCCCGACCCTCGAAAGGACCTCGCCCGGGATGGCATAACGTTTGATGATATCGCGATTGTTTCGAAGGCCGCAGATTTCGCGCTGGATGAACAGGCCCCAGACGGCATCCGCCGCATCGTTGCGCAGACTTTCCCGATGGGCCTCAGTGTGGCGATCCGGGCTCCAGGCGTTCAGCGCCGTGAGCGCTTCCTCCACCTTCACCCCTGCCGCCCGAGAGCGGCCGCACGCTCGGACATCAGCTCGTATTCGAGGACGTTGAAGCCGGTATTGGCGAAGCCGGGCTGATGGAACGACTGGGGAGGGCGGACGCTCATGGGAATACCCTGGGGTTTCCAACAATGTTAGCCAATTGGTGCGGCGCGTCAAATGGGAATGAGGGGTGGAGGCCCACCGAGGTCGAGTTCCTGACCGCAGGCTGGTGATCAGTCGAGCTTGGCCTCGGCCAAAGCCTTGTCCCCCTGCGTTAGGTCGATGCTTGCAACCACCGACATGCCAGGGACGAGCCTGTCGGTGAGCTTCTGTTGCGGCTCGATGGCGATCCGGACCGGAATGCGCTGGGCGACCTTGGTGAAATTACCGGTGGCGTTGTCGGCCTTGATGACCGAGAATTCCGAGCCCGTGGCCGGCGCGAAGCGCTCGATCCGGCCGGTGAACTTTTCATGCCCCAAGGCATCGACGGTGAAAGTCACCTCCTGGCCGGCAGTCATGCCGCCGAGTTGGGTTTCCTTGAAATTGGCGACCACCCAGACTTGGGTAGGCACGAGGGAGCCGATCTGAGTGCCGATCGAGACGTACTGGCCGATGCGGCCGGCGACTTCGCCGAGCGTGCCGTCCTGCGGGGCCGTGATGCGGGTATTGGCAAGGTCGATCTCGGCGAGCTTCACCGCGGCGTTGGAGCTTTCGACGTTGGCTTCCAGCGATTTGCGGCTGACCACGATCGTGTTGAGGTCCTGCTCGGCGACGAGTTCGGCAGCTTCTGCCTGGTGTACGGCGGCCTGAGCCTGGTTGAAGGCGGCGCGGGTCTTTTCCGCCTCGCTCAGGGTGGCGATGTTCTTTTCGAGCAGGCTCTGGGTGCGGTCGTAGGTGGTTCTGGCGGCATCGAAGGCGGCGTTGGCGCTTTCGATGGCGGCCTTGGCGGACTGGATCTTCGCTTCGGCCGACTTGCGGCTCTGTTCGGAATTGGAGAGCGAGGCTTGCGCCGTCGCGAGCGCCGCCTTTGCCTGTTCCAGCTTCTGGGCGTAGATGCGGTCGTCGATCCTGGCGATCAGGTCGCCCTGTTTGACCCTCTGGTAGTCCTGAACCGGCACTTCGGTGAGGTAACCGGCAAGCTGCGGGCTGAGGATCGTTACCTGGCCGCGCACATAGGCGTCGTTGGTCGTCTCGACCGAACCGTGAAAGGGCGGCAGGTTCCAGGCGTAGAGCACGACGACGATGCCGGCAGCACCGATGGCAAGCGCCACATAGGTGGCGATGAAGCGGAAGATCTTGGACATGGCAGTTCGTTTCTTGTTCTACGATTCTTGTTCTGGGTGCTCTGGGCTTCAAGCCGCCGCGGGCGTCGGGATCCTGGTTGGCAAAAGCTGGTGACGGTTACGCCAGGCCACGTGGAGGAGAAGGATGGCGAGGGCTGCGAGCGACAGATATGCGGTCAGCAGGAAGGAGTCGTTGTAGGCGAGTGCGTAGGCCTGTTGCTGCACCTGCTTGGCGAAGAGGGTGGCACCTTGGCCCACCTGCTGGTTCGGGTCGGTCAGCGCCTTGCCATAGGCGCCGCCGAGCTGTTTCAGGCGGTTCGCGACCAGCGGATCGGTGGAGGCAAGCTCTGAGACCAGCCGGAAGGAATGGAACTGCTCGCGCCATTGCACGAAGGTCCCGTAGAGCGCGCTACCGAGGTAACCGCCGATCTTCTGGGTTGCGAGGAAAACGACGATAAAGGAGAGAATGTAGCTCGGGCCGCGCTTCATCGCCGCACCCATGCCGATCGTCAGCGCCGGCGGCAGGAAAAGGCCGCTCGCGAAGCTCATCAGGAACTGGCTGAGATACATCTGTTCCGGCCGGGTGAGGATGGTCGATTGGCTGTCCATATAGCTGCCAACCGCGACCAGCAGCAGCGAGATTGAGTGGATCAGCGGCTCCCGGCCGGGCTTCATGATCATGGCGCAGACGATGCCGGAAAACATGGCGCCGGCGACGATAACCCAATAGAGGCCGGCCATCTGCTCGTTCTGCATGCCGGCATTGCGCAGGAAATTGACCGCGCCGCTGGTCTGTTCGGACAGCACCAGCCGGGACACCATCAATGCGCCGGTGAAGTGCAGGATCTCGCGGGAGGTGAGCCAGCGGATATCGACCAGGTGGTTCTTCCGGTTGAGTTCGATCGCCGCAAAGATCGCCGAAGCGGCTATACCGGCGATGATCATCCAGGCGAGCCAATCGACCGCCGTCCACCAGTAGAGCCGGCCGACGGTAAGCACGACGGCAAAACAGCCGAGACCGATGGCGAGGAAGATGTAGCTGATGACATCAAGGCTGCTGATCACTTTTGCTCGCGGCGGCGAGGTAAGCGGCAGCACGTAGACGAGCCCGAGCGAGACCATGGCAAGCCCCATCTCGACGAGATAGAGCGCATGGTAATCGCCGATATCCAGCAGATAGGGCGAGATGATGCCGGTCACCGGCGAGGGAAGGGCAAGCGCCGTCAACGAGGCACAGAGGCCGATGCTCATCTTCTTTGCCGGGGAGACCGGTTCGAGGATGTAAAGGAAGCCGAGCGAGGTCATCGGTGCGGCAGCCACGCCCGCGAAGAAGCGTAGCGCCAGCGCGCTCTCGTAGCTGTTCACCCAGAAATGCGCCAGGCACACGAGCACATAGACGACGGTTGCCACCTCGGCGAAGTTTCTGAGGCCGTATTGGGCACGCACCTTGAAGAGCAGCAGCGTCAGGCTGGCATTCGGGAAGAGATAGGCCGCCATGAGCCAAGTGGCTTCGGTCTGGGTGAGGCCCATCGGGCCGGCGATCTGCTGCAGGTTGGTGGATATGAAGCTCATGCCGAGCCCTTGCGTCAGGGCGATGAGCGTGCCGGCCAGCATATAGGCGGCGACCATCGTACGCGACCTGGGCACGAAGGCTGGCGGTGCGGCCGGGGTAGGCGGGGAAGCGGGCTGAGGCTGTGCCTCGGCTGCCTCGACGGTTTCGGCCGGCTCCGCGTGTCTGCGGAAATCCGGCCGTATGATGATTGCGTCTTCCTGCCTTGCAGCTGTCTCACGCGGGGACATCGATGTCCTCCAGGCTCGCCGATATTGGCGGTGATCTGCTCGAACAGCGCCATCGCGGCCTGCACCTGCGCGGGATCGATGTCCTGAAAGATCTGCTCGCGCATGCGGTCGGCGATCGAACCTACGAGGTCTGCCTGCTCCTTGCCGTGGACTGTCAGGAAGAGAAGCTTGACGCGGCGGTCGTTCGGGTCCGGCCGGCGTTCGATCAGGCCGTTTTCTTCCATGCGGTCGAGTAGGCGCACCATGGTGGCCTGTTCGAGTTCCAGCTCGCAGGCAAGCTCGCTTTGCGTCATGTTCTGCTTCTTGGCGAGGCGGAACAGGGCGCGAGCGCGCGGATAGGTCAGCCCATGCGCCGTCACCTGCTGGTTGAAGGCCGTGCGGATCTTGCGGCTGACCTTGGTCAGCGATTCGAAGAATTCGGATGCGATCGGATCAGGTTTCATCGTGAGCTTAAAATTAGTGTGCTAAGTTTTGTGTGAGGATAGTTAGCGCACGAACTAATTTGTTTCAAGGGGTGTTGATGCGTCTGGGGCGCATTTTTGCGGGACGGACGGCGAGGGAAGTGCAAGGAGGAGCGTAGTGGGGAAGCGTTTCCGCTCTGGAACCCCTCGCGCCCTGCCATGGGCGTCCAGGGCGAATTAACGTCGCGTTAACCATGGCTGGTTAGGAATAGTGATGCGCGAATGACCTGCGCGGCTAACCTCTATGGGATCAACATGTACGTTGTATCGGTGCTCGATAATGGCGACCAAAGGACATTCGTGTCCGAAAGCCTGAAAATACTAGACCGGATCGTCTACGCAACCATCTGTGGTTCTCCGAAGCAGTTTCTGCTGTCCGAGGTAGTCGATATCGTCCCGGTCGATGCGAAGCCTAATAAAGCTCCAACGACACGAAACCTCGCTTCGCAGGTCCAATAGTCCTTTGGGACTGAAAGACCGGAAAGAACAAACGATCGCGTTTCCTTGAACCGCCCGCCGGCGCGTCCGTAGCCATGAGCTATGGTCACGCCTGGCCGAGGGGCCGTTCACGCGCGTCTCCTCACGCTGGCTGCAACCGATCACACATGGGGTCGCAGCCACGGAGGGCTCGCCGGCCAATGTCGGCGAGCTTTAATACCCTGTGCTCGGCTCAAGTCGGCTACCACGTTACTCTGCCGCATCGGCCTGTTCGGCCACCATTGCCTCTTTCTTCGCTTCCTTCTTTCGCCCTGCGAGCACGTCGCCCGCCGTCTCGGACAGGCGGAAGAAGGAGACGCAGGAAAAGGCCGAGATGACTGCGATGATGACGAAGGACATGGCGAAGGCGGAGTTGGTCAGTGTCTCCGAACCGCCGGAGAAATAGTTCAGGAGCATGGCGGACATCGCGACCCCGGTGCTCTGCGCGATGCGCTGCGCCATCTGCGACAGAGACGTCGCATGGCTCATCTCCGAGTCCTCGGTTTCCGCAAATGTCAGCGTGTTGAGCGACGTGAATTGCAAGGAGCGGAAGAAGCCTCCGAGCAGAATGATGACCATCATAGCGGCAGGCGCTGTGCCGGGCGTGAAGGTGGCCAGAAGTGCCATCGACATGCTGGCGATCAGCGCGTTCCAGAGGAGCACGTTGCGGAAGCCGAAACGGCGCAGGATGCGTCTCGTCATGGTACGCATTCCGAAGGCGCCGATCGTCGAGACGAAGGTGATCGCGCCGGATTGCAGCGGGGTGTAGTGGAAGATCTCCTGCATCAAGAGCGGCAGCATGAAGGGCAGGGCGCCCATGCTGATCCTGAACAGCGAGCCACCCGTGACGCTGGCGCGAAATGTCGGATGGCGGAAGAGTTTCAGGTTGAGAATGGCATTCGGCGTCCTGCGCGCATGGCGGATGTAGAGCCCGAGCAGGGAAAAGCCGACCACAGCCAGAACCAACGCGCTGGAATTCATGCCGCGGGCGAAGGAATCGAAGCCGAAGATGACCGCGCCGATGCCGGCGCCGGTGAGAACGAAGCCCGGAAAATCGAAAGGACTGCGTTCAGCGGGCGGGATCTTTTCGATCAGAGCGAGCGTCAGGATGACCGCGACGATGCCGACCGGCAGGTTGATCCAGAAGATCCAGTGCCACGAACTGATACCGGTGATGAACCCCCGAGCAGCGGCCCGATCGCCGGACCGACCACCGCCGGCATGCTCATCAGCACCATGGCGGATACCAGTTCCTCACGGGGCACCGACCGCACCAGGATCAGCCGCGCCGTCGGCAGCATCAGCGCACCACCGAAGCCCTGAAGAGCACGGGCCGTGATCAGCATGGTGAGGCTGGTCGAAGCGGCGCAAAGCAGCGAGGCGAAAGTAAACAGCGCGATTGCCGAGCAGAACACCAGCCTGGCGCCAAACCGGTCGGCAAGCCAGCCGCTCAAGGGCAGGAAAACACCGAGCGACAGCACATAGACGGTGATCGTCGAATGCAGCGCGAGCGGCGGTTCGCCGAGCGCGTCGGCAATCGTCGGCAGGGCCGTGGCGATCGCCGTCGAATCGATCTGCTGCATGATGAGGGCCGATGCGACGATCAGCGGCACGGTTCTGCGGGTATCCAATGTGGTGGTCTCTTCGGTTCAAGTCCTTGTTTCGTAGGCCCGGTTCCTCGCGGGCTACCAAGCCGCGCTGCCACCGAGGGTATTTCCGCTTGCCTCGAGGGCCGTCATGTGTTCTTCTATATGGAACGCCGGTCCGCATAAAGAATATTCCCTTGGACGTTGGGCTGTCAACGGCGCTGTAGTAATCGCCGTATCGACGGCGCGTGTTACCCAGGTGGCCGCCGCCAGCTGGCATCGGAGCTCCAGAGATGAAGGCGATGGCGAAATGAAGATCGCGAGCGTACGGGACGAGGACAAGAGGGGCCGGCTTTCCTCGGTTTCGATGGCGATCCGTGTTCTCAAGGCTTTCGAGGGAGACGACGCGGAGATCGGCGTCACCGAGCTCGCTCGCCGTCTCGGCATTGCCAAGAGCACCGTCCATCGTCTGGCTGTGACGCTGCTGGCGGAGGATTTTCTCGAGCAGAATCGAGAAACCGGCCGCTATCGGCTGGGGCTCGGGCTTTTCGGTCTCGGCTCGCTGGTGCGCAACCGCATGGACCTTTCCACCGAAGCTCGCACGCTGCTCATGGACCTGCGCAACAAAACCGACGAGACGGTGCTGCTCGCCGTGCCGGCAGGTCCTGAGGTCATGTATATCCGCGTCCAGCCCTCGCGGCAGGCGGTGCGCATCAGCGCCGAGATCGGCATGCGCGCGCCTTATCACTCGACGGCGGCTGGCCGGGTGATGCTCGCCTTCCTGCCGGAAAGCCGCATTGCCACGATGATCGAGGCGTCCCTGCCGCAGCGGACTCCGAAGACCGTCACCGACCCGGAAAAGCTGCAGAGACTACTCGGAAATATTCGCCGCCTCGGATACGCGGTGGAAGACGAGGAGAACGAACTCGGCATGCGCGCCATCGCGGCGCCCGTCCACGATGCGCAGTCGGAAGTGGTCGGCGCGGTCGCGGTCGCCGGTCCTGTTCAGCGCCTGTCGCTGAAGAACCTCAATGGCTTTGCCGAACCGCTGCTCGTCGCGGCGCGGGCGATCTCCGCCCGCCTCGGGCATCGCGGCTCGCTCAGTGTTGGCGATTCCTGACGAGCAGCAGCCGTGACGATTTAATGTTCCAGAAGGGTTGCCGCAGATTGGGTGCGCTCTAGGTGAATCGTTGAACCGTTCGGTTCGATCTCATCGGCGCACGTCGTTCCGGCGCGTCACCGACCTTTTCTCTCCGGGGAGGTCCTCCTATGGAAACCCACTGTCTTAAGCGCCCCACGCGGCGCCAATTCCTTTCATCTGTTGCTTTTACCATTCTGGCCGGCAGCGCTGCACCCGTCATGGCGCGCAGCATTTCCGGCAACCTGCCCTGGGAGGCGCGTTCCGCCGATCCGCCGGTGCAGGTGAAGCCGGGCGGCTGGCTGTTCTTCACGCTGGAGGAGGCGCAGACCATGGAAGCAGTCGCCGACCGGCTGGTGCCGGCGGACGAGCTTTCGCTCGGCGGCAAGGACGCCGGCTGTGTTCTCTATCTCGACCGGCAGCTTGTGGGGTCCTACGGCACGTCGAGCCGGCTCTATACCAAAGGTCCGTTCATGCCCGGTCTGCCGACGCAAGGGTATCAGGCGCCTGACACGCCGGCCCAGCGCTACCGCACCGGCATTGCTGCGCTGAACACGTTCACCCGCGACAGCAAGGGCGGCAAGCGTTTCGCCGAGCTTGCACCCGCCGACCAGGACGCGATCCTCAAGGATCTCGAAGCCGGCAAGATCACCCTGCCGAACAAGGTGGATGCCAAGTCCTTCTTCAACCTGATGCTCGCCAATGTGATGGAAGGCTTTTTCGCCGACCCGATCTATGGCGGCAACAAGGACATGGCCTCGTGGAAGATGCTGGGTTTCCCCGGCGCGCGATACGATTACCGCGACCACGTTTCCAAACACAACCAACCCTATCCCCTGCCTCCGGTTTCGATCGCGGGCTCGACGGAATGGATGACCAGGTAGGGACTGAAAAACATGACCACTATTCTACCTCGCAAGGACGTCGTGATCGTCGGCCTTGGATGGACAGGCGCGATCCTCGCCCATGAACTGACCGAGGACGGGCTCGACGTCGTGGCGATCGAGCGCGGCCCCTGGCGCGACACCGCGACCGACTTCAACATCGGTTACGCCCAGGACGAGCTTCGCTACGGCATCCGTCGCGATCTCTTCCTGCAGCCGGCCGTCGAAGCGATGACGATGCGCAACAATACATCGCAGACGGCGCTGCCGATGCGCGACTACGGTTCCTTTCTGCCCGGCAACGGGGTGGGCGGCGCCGGCGTTCATTGGAACGGCCATACCTGGCGGTTCTGGGACAGCGATTTCCAGATCGCCGACCATCTGAGGGACCGTTATGGCGCGGGGCGTATTCAGGACCTGCAATTGCAGAACTGGGGCGTGACCGGCGCCGAGATGGAGAAATCCTTCGACCGCTTCGAATATCTCGCCGGCATTTCCGGCAGGGCGGGCAATATCAACGGCCAGATCCAAGAGGGCGGCAATCCGTTCGAGGATCCGCGTTCACGCGACTATCCGCTGCCGCCCCTGGAGATGACCTATGCGCCGACGCTGTTTGCGCAGGTGGCGAAGTCGCTGAACCTCCACCCGTTTCCGACGCCGGCGGCCAACCTTTCCAAGGCCTATATCAACCCGCTCGGCATCGCCATGGGCCAGTGCACCATGTGCGGTTTCTGCGAACGGTTCGGCTGCGCCAACTATTCGAAATCCTCCGCCCAGACGACCATCCTTCCGGTGCTGATGAAGAAGAAGAATTTCGAGGTACGCACCGAGTCCGAAGTCCTGCATGTGGACCTCGACGCTTCGAAGAAACACGCCCGCGGCGTCACCTATGTGAATACGTCGGGCGAGGAATTCTTCCAGCCGGCCGATATGGTGCTGCTCTGCGCCTACGGTCTCCACAATGTCCGGCTGATGATGCTGTCGGGCATCGGCCAGATCTACGATCCGAACACCGGCGAAGGCACGGTGGGGCGCAACTACTGCTACCAGACCAATGCCGGCGCCCAGGTGTTCTTCGACGACAAGAACTTCAATCCGTTCGTCGCCGCCGGTGCGCTCGGCCAGACGGTGGATGATTATAACGGCGATGCTTTCGACCACGGGCCGCTCGATTTCGTTGGCGGTGCCGGCATCAACTGCATCCCCTCGAACGGAAGGCCGATCCAGACCCGCCCGACCCCGCCCGGCACGCCGCGCTGGGGCAGCGACTGGAAGAAAGCGACTGTCAAAGCCTATAAATCGACGCTCGGCTTTTCCTCGCAAGGCTCGAGTTACCCGACCCGCGGCAACTATCTCGACCTCGATCCAACCTACACGGACCGGTTCGGGCGGCCGCTTCTGCGCTTTACCTTCGACTTCCCGGACAACGACATCCGCATGTCGAACTGGGTCTCGGACCGGATGGAGGATATCGCCAAGGCCTTCGGCGGCCGGCAATACACCAATACCCGCCGCAAGAAGGGCTGGGATTCGGTGCCCTACCAGAGCACCCACAATACTGGCGGGGCAATCATGGGAGCCGACCCGAAGACCAGCGCCGTGAACAAGTACCTGCAGAGCTGGGACGTTGCCAATGTCTTCGTCGTTGGCGCTTCCGCCTTCGCGCACAATGCCGGCAAGAACCCGACCGGCACGGTGGGGGCGCTCGCCTTCCACGCGGCGGATGCCATCCGCCAGCAATATCTCCGCAACCCGGGCCAACCTCTGGTGTCGGCATGAGCAGGATCGTCTTTTCCATCACCCTTGCCGCAACCACGCTCTCGGCGGGCCTCGTCCTTGCCCAGGCTCCCGACCAGGCGGACGAGATCATCCGCGGCCGTTACCAGGCGATCCTCGGCGATTGCGCCGCCTGTCACACCGCGCCGGGGGCAAAACCGCTCTCCGGCGGGCTTCCGCTCGAAACGCCCTTCGGCCAGATCATTCCGCCGAACATCACGCCCGACAAGGCGTCCGGCATCGGCACCTGGACGGAAGCGGATTTCCGCAATGCCTTGAAGACTGGTATCGGCCATGACGGCAAGCGGCTTTACCCCGCCATGCCCTATCCGGCCTATACGAAGATGACCGACACGGACATCGGCAACCTCTGGTCCTATCTCAGGACCGTCGATCCGGTGTTCAACCCTGTCGAATCCAACCAGCTGCCGTTCCCGTTCAACATCCGGCTCTCGATGATGGGCTGGAACATGCTGAACTTCACGCCCGGCGAGTTCCGGCCCGACCCGTCGAAATCGGCCGAGTGGAACCGCGGCGCCTATATAGTCCAGGGGCCGGGCCATTGCGGCACCTGCCACTCGCCGAAGACGGCGCTGGGCGCCGACGAGACCAGCGAGGCGCTTCAGGGGCTTCGCTGCAGGGGTGGTACGCGCCGAACATCACCGGCAATGGCTATATCGGCGTTGGCAGCTGGAGCGAGGATGAGATCGTCCGGTACCTGAAGACCGGCACCAACGGGCACACGATCGCCTCCGGCCCGATGGCGGAAGCGATCCAGGCTTCGACCTCGCTGATGACCGACGAGGACGTGCACGCGATCGCCACCTACCTGAAAAGCACCAATGGCGGCCCGGCGCAAAAACCGCAGCCGATCCCCGCGAGCGATGCGCGCATGAAGGCGGGGGCGGCGATCTACCACGACACCTGTTCTGCCTGTCATGGAGGCGACGGCAAGGGCGCCAACCAGCTCTTCCCGGCACTCGCCGGCAGCACGATCGTGCAGCAGCCAAGCGCGGAGACGCTGGCGCGTCTGGTTCTGCAGGGCAGCCAGGCGGTGCATACGCCGCAGGCGAAAACCATACCCTCGATGCCCTCGCTCGGCTGGCGCCTGACCGACGAACAGGTAGCGGCAGTGCTCACCTATGTCCGCAACAGCTGGGGCAACGCCGCGCCCTCGGTCGGGGCGTCGGATATCGGAGCGCAGAGGTAGAACCGCCCTCCTCGGCTATGTTTGAGGTATGCCCATCACCCTAACCCTCTCCCCGTAAGGACGGGGAGAGGGGACGTGCCCATGATGGGCAGGAGAGGGACGAGGGCGTTGCGGCATTGGACCTTCTCCCCGCGCGCGGGGAGAAGGTGGCGGCAGCCGGATGAGGGGCCGTTTCCCAAGTTGCCAACCCTTCATTTCGCACCTTCACGCGCCCACATCCGCCCGCTACAACTCCATTATTCCATTCACAATTCTGGATTTCTCGCCATGGCCGATAGTGTTACCGATCGTTTCCTCCGTTACGTCGTCATCGACACCCAGTCGGATGCCAAGTCGCCGACCCAACCTTCGACGATGAAGCAGAAGGATCTTGGCCGGCTGCTGGTCGAGGAAATGCTGGCGATCGGCATTACCGACGCGCATCTCGACGAACACGGCTATATCTACGGAACGATCCCGGCGACCACCTCGAAGAACAACGTGCCGGTCATCTGCTTCTGCGCCCACATGGACACGGCTCCCGATTTTACCGGCACCAATGTCAAGCCGCAGATCGTCAGGAACTATCAGGGCGGTGATATCCAGCTCGTCGGCGACCAAAGCCAGGTGATTCGGGTGTCCGAACATCCGGTGCTCAAGGACCAGGTCGGCAACGACATCGTCACCTCGGACGGGACGACGCTTTTGGGCGCCGACGACAAGGCGGGCATTGCCGAGATCATGACGGCGGCCGAATTCTTCATCAACAACCCGGACGTCAAGCATGGCGCGATCCGCATCCTCTTTACGACGGACGAGGAGATCGGCCGCGGCGTCGATAAGGTCGATTTGAAGAAGCTCGGCGCCGATTTCGGCTATACGCTGGATGGCGAGACGGCCGGCACGATCGAGGATGAGACGTTTTCAGCCGACGCGGTGGAGATCGCCATCAAGGGTGTCGCCATGCATCCGGGTTTTGCCTTCGGCAAGATGGAAAATGCCATCAAGATCGCAGGCGGAATCGTCGCTAAACTGCCGAAGGACATGACGCCCGAGACCACCAAAGGCCGCGACGGCTTCATCCACCCGACCGGCATTTCCGGCGTGATGGAAAAGGCGAACCTCTCCTTCATCATCCGCGATTTCACGGAAAGCGGCCTGAAGAGCAAGGAAGCCCTGCTCGAAGACATCACCAGGCAGGTGATCGCGGATTACCCCGGTTCGTCCTACGCTTTCACCGTCAAGGAACAGTACCGCAACATGAAGGTGGTCCTCGACCAGCATCCGGGCATTGTCGATTATGCGGTCGAGGCGATCAGCCGGGCCGGCATGACCCCGGTGCGCGGTAGCATCCGCGGCGGAACGGACGGCTCGCGCCTCTCCTTCATGGGCCTGCCCTGCGCCAACCTCTTCGCCGGCGGCCACGCCTTCCACTCGCCGCTCGAATTCGTCAGCAGCCAGGACATGGAGCCTCGCGGTGAAGACGGTGGTGGAACTTGCCAAGTTGTGGGAGGAGCGGGCCTAGGGGTATTCGAGGCCGGTAACCAGTCATTTTTAACTCGTCTGCGGTCCTCCTCGCTGACTTGCGAGGAGGTGGCCGTGGAGCGGAGGCGGATGCGTGGTTTTGGTCGATCGCATCGCCCTTTTGAACACGGCTGAAATGCACCCAAAAATGGTCAATTCCACGCGAGGACAATAGTCCGTCGGATGTGCTTTAAAGCCTATGAGGCATCTCCTGTTGCTTCCGAAAATGACAAGGAACCCTCGCACTACCCCGCGAGGGTTCTCCTTGTCAGGTTCGGATGAGCCAGTCTTGAACGTGCCGCATTTTCCCCATAGATAACCGGTGTCTGCAGCACCAACAGGATGGTGGACCATGGATTCCAACCCGATCGCAACGCCGCTTTGCCTTGCCCTTCGGGAATCCGTCGATGCCTTCCATTACGCTTGCCAATCTTTCTTGGTCCACGCCTGACGGCCGGCCGCTTCTTTCCAATCTGAACCTCAGCTTCGGGCCGGAACGCACCGGTCTTGTCGGCCGCAACGGCGTCGGCAAGACGACGCTGCTGAGGCTGATCACCGGCGAGCTGACGCCCTCATCCGGTTCGGTCTCGGTTTCCGGCAGCCTCGATGTACTGCGCCAGAGCGTGCAGATCGTACCCGGTCAGACGATCGCCGACCTTTTGGCGCGCGCGATGCGCTGGCCGTCCTTGCCCGCGCGGAAGCGGGCGAGGCGTCTGCCGACGAGCTGGCCAATGCCGACTGGATGCTGGAGGCACGCGTGGCCGAAGCGCTGGCGCGTGCCGGGCTGGATGCGGATGCGGAAACGCCGCTCGA
The DNA here is from genome assembly GCA_045291535.1 of Neorhizobium sp. EC2-8. Classification (GTDB taxonomy): domain Bacteria; phylum Pseudomonadota; class Alphaproteobacteria; order Rhizobiales; family Rhizobiaceae; genus Neorhizobium. Next base: position 241,328 of record CP147998.1, read on the forward strand.
AACCCTTTCAGGCGGCCAGCGCACCCGTGCGGGTCTGGCGGCGCTGATTTTCAGCGAGCCGGATTTTCTGATCCTCGACGAGCCGACCAACAATCTCGACCGCGCCGGCAGGCAGGCGGTGATCGATCTCCTGGCCGGCTGGCGGGGCGGGGCAATCATCGTCAGCCATGACCGGGAGCTGCTTGAGACCGTCGATGCCATCGTCGAGCTGAGCTCGCTCGGCGCGACCCGCTATGGCGGCAACTGGAGCCGCTACCGGGAGCGGAAGGCGCAGGAGCCTCGCTGCCGCCGAGCATGATCTCGCCGATGCCGAAAAGCGGGTGGCGGAAGTGAGCCGCACGGCGCAGGAAGCCGCCGAGCGCAAGGCGCGCACGGACAGCGTCGGAAAGAAGAAGTCCGCGAAGGGCGACATGCCGCGCATCGTCGCCGGTGGCATGAAGCGGCGGGCGGAAAATACCAGCGGCGACAATGCCCGGCTTGCCGAAAGGCTGCGAACCAAGGCTGCCCACGACGTCTCCGCCGCGCGTGAAAAGATCGAGCTTCTGCAGCCGCTGTCGGTCACGTTGCCGCCGACCGGCCTGCCTGCGAACCGGGTCGTGCTCAAGGTCAACGGTGTCACCGCTGGTTATGAAGCCGAAACGCCGGTCCTGCGTAACCTCTCCTTTGAGATCATCGGGCCGGAACGGATCGCCATCACGGGTCCGAACGGCTCAGGGAAAACGACGCTTCTGTCGCTGATTTCAGGCAGCCTGCTGCCCTTCGCGGGTACGGTGCGGTTGCCGGTCGGAGCCGCCATGCTGGACCAGCGGGTGAGCCCTCTCGATCCGGCGTCTTCGATCCGCGACAATTTCCGACGCCTCAATCCGGGGACGGATGAGAACGCCTGCCGCGCAGCGCTCGCCCGTTTCATGTTTCGGGCAGATGCCGCATTGCAGATGGTTGGCACGCTGTCGGGCGGGCAGATGCTGCGGGCGGGGCTTGCCTGCGTGCTTGGCGAGTCGTCGCCGCCGTCGCTGCTCATCCTCGACGAGCCGACCAACCATCTGGATATCGATTCCATCACGGCGGTCGAGGCCGGATTGCGCGCCTATGACGGCGCGCTTCTGGTGGTCAGCCATGACGAGGTGTTTCTGGACGCGATCGGTATCACCCGCCGGCTTGAGCTGGGTGTCGATGGTTCCGCTGTCAGGCGGGCGGCCGGCCGGTAAGCGTATCGGTCGTTACCAGATTGGCGCCGGCCTCGGCGAACTGAGCGTTGTAGCGGCGGATGATCGATGCGGCGCTCTCCTGCGGCTGATCCAGCGTGCTGTGGGCGTCGGACACGACCGTCACCATCAGCCCCGAGGCGAACGCGCCCTGCACCGTCCCGGCGATGCAGAAATCACTCTGGGCGCCGAGGATCACCACTTCGGACGCTCCCTGGCTCTCGACCCAGGCGCCGAGTTCCGGGTTGCTGAAGGAGTCCCGGACGGTCTTCGAGAAGGTCGGTTCGTCATCGCGCTGGCCGAGCGCCGGCCAGACGGGCCAGCCCGGCTCTCCCGGCGCCAACGGATCGCCTTCCGGCCCGTCATGACGCACGAAGGCAATCGCCCGGCCTTCGCGCCGCGCCCAGTCGATCACCTTGCGGGCGTGGTCGGTCAACAGATCCGCATCGTGGAGAGGCGGCTCGACAAGACCGTCGAACATGTTGGTTTGCAAATCGACGACGATGACCGGTGCCTTTTTCGCGGGTAGGTGGGACATGGCGGACCTCCGATGAAGACAGGGAATTACCCATCTCGCTTCGCGTCGTGACAGGGATTTGCGTGCTCATGCCGGAGATCCGGGGTACGCATATTCAATCCTGTCCGCCGGGAAAAGGCAATTCAACGCCTCCTGTGCGATTCCACTGCGTCTCATGGAGATTGCATTGGTTGAAGGTGAGAACCAACGGAGTCCGGCTGGCTACCTTGACCATTTTCTGAAGAGAGTGCGGCGGCTCGATCGCCGCCGTCCTTCCTCGCTTGCGATCCGGCGCTCAGCGGCAGACGCGAGTGGTCTTGACGACGACCCGGCCGTGGTAACGGGTCTTCACTTTCTTGACCATGCAGTCGTGGCGGGGACGATACGGGCGGTAGTCTTCGCGGACGGTATGACGGGGAGCAACCCGCTCCTGGGTGGTGATGGTGACGCTGGCGGCGTTGGACGGGCCGGCGACGGTAAGAATGGAAGAAATGGCCAGAGCCGATGCGATAAGCAGGTTCTTCATGGGTGATTCCTCAATGTTTTGCGAGACATGAACGCAGATTGAGGGCCCGGGTTCCACGAAAGGGATTGGGACTGAAGTCCTATATCCGCCTTTTAACCGGCCATTTTCCCATTCGACAGCACAACTTGATGGTTCCGGTCAAAGCGGAAAGCATTCCTACCTCAGCAACCCCTGGCCACCGTCCACATAGATCGGCGTGCCCGTCACATGGCGGGACCGATCGGAGGCCAGGAAGGCGATCACTTCGGCGACGTCTTCGCTTTTACCCGGCTTGCCGTCGCTGATCGGAACCTGCCCTTTCGGCCATTCGACGGGGATCGCCGTTTCCTCTTCGTGGCGCAGGTTGGTGTTTTCGCCGATATTGGTCTCGATCTCGCCGGGGCAGACGGCGTTGACGCGGATGTGGTGCTTGCCGAGCTCCAGCGCGAGCTGCTGCACCATCGCCACCTGCGCTGCCTTGGTGGCGGTATAGGCGGTGGCGCCGGGTGTGGTGAAGGTGCGATTGCCGTTGATCGAGGAGACGACGACGATCGAGCCGGCGCCCTGCGCCTTGAGATGCGGCACGCTGAGGTGCAGTGTCAGATAGGTGCCGCGCAGGTTGACGGCGATCGTCTTGTCGAACTCTTCCGGCTTCAGGTCGTCGATTGGCGCCCAGACGCCGTTGATCCCTGCATTGGCGACGACGATGTCGAGCCGCCCGAATTTTTCCGTAAGCCGGTCGATCGCTTCCCGCATCTGGTTCTCGTCGGAAACGTCGGCCTCCAGCACCAGCGCCTCGCCGCCCGCCTTTTCTATATCTCGGACAGTGCTTTCAATTTCGCTTTTCGTGCGGCTAAGCGCGCCGACTTTGGCGCCTTCCGCCGCAAGCTTCAGGGCGGCGGCCCTGCCGATGCCCGACCCTGCCCCCGTTACCAAAGCCACCTGAGATTTCAGTTCCATGAACCCATCCTTCGCCGGATCACGGCTTCTGCCGCGCGCAGACGAACGGCAAGAAGAGCTCAAGGTTCCGCTTATCGGGTCAATATATCTCAGGCCGGATATCGCTCCACGAGGATGCGCAGGCCCTCGGCGAATTTCGTGCCGTCGCCACCCATCTGGCGCATCTGGGCGAGATTGTCGGTGAGGTCGGCGCGTTTCACCGGCCGGGCGAGCGGGTTTTCGATCGAGCGGCGGACGAACGCGAAATATTCCTCGCCGTCGCGCTTGCTCATAGCATCGACGGCATCGACGACCGCTGCGGAAAAACCCTCGCCGCGCAGCCGCTCAAACGTCCAGCCCGGGCCTTTCTCGACCACGTCATGCAGCCAGGCGACCTGCTTTTCGTCCTCGCCGGATACGTTTTCAGCCACCCGCCGGACATGGTCGATGAACGGTCCACCGGTTTTCGATGACTGGCCCTGATGTGCCTCGGTCGCGATAGCGATCGCCTTTTCAATGAGTTCGGACATATTCGCCTGTCTCCCGTCGATTCAGCGGCACTCTACAAGGTCGAGGCTTGAGGGCAATGCGTCACGTTCGATCCTCGTCGAACTGCGAGACGGGCAGGGGCTCAGCCAATTCTCCCGCCGTTTTACCCAAAGCTCGTAGGTCGGTTCGAGGTCCGTTGGCGCCATATCGAGCGAGCCGACCCGGATCTCGATCTCGTCTCCGTCGCTTTCGCTGAAGACACGCGCGCCGCATTCTGGGCAGAAACCACGACCCTGGAAATACCTGACCTCGCCGCTGCCTTCAAAGGCATGCCGCGGCCAGATGCCGAATGTGGCGAAGCTCGAGCCGCTTTCCTTGCGGCAATCGGTGCAATGGCAGAGCCCTATCCTGATTGGCGCATCCCTCACCGAATATCGCACTTTGCCGCAAATGCAGCTTCCGGACCGGATGATCATTTTCTCCTCCTTCTTCCTCGTCCGGAAAACGCAGTTAGGGCAGGTAAGGATGAAGGAAAGGGATCGGGCGGGTTGCGAGGCAGGCCGTGCGAAGGGGGGGTGGAACAGAATGGCTCAACCGGCGTTCGAAGCCAGCACCCAGATGGATCATCGCCATGCGCTCGCTCCTTGCTTCCGCCGCGTTCATCGCTTCCGCTTTTTATCCGGCCCGGCTCAGGCGGCCGAAGGCGATTTTCTGAAGACGCTTGCCGGCAGCTGGAGCGGCAAGGGTATGGTTCTGACCCGCATCGGAGGCAAGCCCATCAACGTCGCCTGCGACTTCACTTCGACGGCGGGAGCGGCCACCCTCTCGATGCAGGGGATCTGCCGCGGCTTGCTGGTCATCCGGCGCAGCATATCGGCCGATCTCGAGGCTTCGGATCGCGGTTACAGCGGCACTTATGTCGGCCCGTCGGGCCAGCCTTCGATCCTCTCCGGCAACCGCCGCGGCAATGCTATCAATCTCGGCGTCCGTTGGGCACGGGTAATCAACGGGGATCGCGTCGCCGACATGACGATCGAGAAGATCGGCAATAACCGCCTCAGGCTCCAGACGATCGACAAGGATCTGTCGAACGGCAAATCGGTTGTAACCAGTCGCATCGATCTCAGTCGGTGACCGGCTCGGCGCCAGCCTTTATCCCACCTGGCCGAGCTTGCCGGGGTTCATGATGCCCTTGGGGTCGAGTGCTGCCTTGATGGCATTCATCATATCGACCGCGTCGCCATGCTCGCGGCGGAGATATTTGAGCTTCGAAATGCCGATGCCGTGTTCGCCGCTGAAGGTGCCGCCCATGTCGATGGCGCGCTGGTAGAGCCGTTCGGCGAGGCGCTCGGCTTCCGCCAGCTCTTCGGGGATTTCCGGCTTGATCAGGTAGCCGACATGGAAATTGCCGTCGCCGACATGGCCGATGATCTTGCCCATCACGAAGGAGCGGTCGATGTCCTCGCGAGCGGCGAGCACCGCCTCGGCAAGCCGGGAGATAGGCACGCAGACATCTGTCGTGAAGGCCTTGCAGCCGGGGCGCAGCGTCTGGTTGGAATAGATCGTCTCGTGACGGGCCTTCCACAGCCGCTCGCGGTCCTCGGTGCGGTCGACCAGGCGAAATCCGAGCCGCCGAACTCGTCGGCGATCTGGCGTACCGTGGTCGATTGTTCTTCCACCCAGCGTGGGCTGCCGTGGAATTCGAGGAACAGGGTGGGCGCCAGTTTCAGTGTCAGCCCAGCATGGCGGTTGGCTGCCTCGACGGCTACTTCATCGAGGAATTCGATGCGGGCGACCGGGATGCCGCTCTGGATCGTCGCAACGACGGCTTCCACCGCGCCGCGCATCGTCTCGAAGGCGCAGACGGCCGAGGCGATGGTTTCCGGGATCGGGTGCAGCTTGACGGTCACCTCGGTGATCACGCCGAGCGTGCCTTCGGCGCCGACATAAAGCTTGGTGAGGTCGTAGCCGGTCGAGGATTTTTCGTCCGCCGGCCGGTGGTGATGATCTTGCCCTGCGGGGTAACGACGCGCAGCGCCAAAACGTTTTCCCGCATCGTGCCGTAGCGCACGGCTGTCGTGCCGGAGGCGCGGGTCGAGGCCATGCCGCCGAGCGAGGCGTCGGCGCCGGGATCTACGGGAAAGAAAAGGCCCGTATCGCGGATATGGGCGTTGAGTTGCTTGCGAGTGACGCCCGCCTCGACCTGGACGTCGAAATCCTCGTGGTTGACCTGGACGATCTTGTTCATGCGGGTGAGATCGAGCGAGATGCCGCCTTTCAGCGGGATCGTATGCCCTTCCATGGAGGAACCGGCCGCGAACGGGGTGACGGCGATGCCCCCTCGAAACAGGCCGAGACGACGCGCGCCACCTCCTCCTCGTTTTCCGCATAGACCACCGCGTCCGGCAGCCGCGTCGGCTGCCGGGACATGTCGTGCCCGTGGTGCTCGCGCACGGCTTCGGTGGTCGATAGCCGGTCGCCGAAATGGAACCTCAAGGCGTCGATGGTGGATAGCAGGGAGGTCATTTTTCTCACCCGTCAGCATGCGGTGGTAACGCGACCGGGCGATTTCCTGTGTCGTGATGAATTCGAGGAGGACGGGCACGCCCTTTGCGTCTGCTCGATGCCACGCTTGATCGCCGGGATGATCTCGGCGGGATCGGTGACGCGTTCGCCATAACCGCCGAGCGCGCGGGCGAAGGCGGCATAATCGCCGGAAATGTCGGTCGAGCGGTACTTTTCCGTTGAGACCTTCATGATCGGCAGCTCCATCGCCATCGAGAAATTGTTGAGGAGGATCGACAGGATCGGAATGCGCTCCCGCACCGCGGTCTCAAAATCCATGCCGGTAAAACCGATCGCCGCGTCGCCCCAGACGTTGATGCAGAGCTTGTCCGGATGCATCAGCTTGGCGCCCATGGCCAATCCGAGGCCGTAACCGAGCTGAGTTGACTTTCCCCAGCCGATATAGGTGAGCGGCTTCACCGATTTCCAGAACGGCGAAAGCTGGTCGCGCGGGCTGCCGGCGTCATGGGTTATGATGGTGTTTTCGATATCGACCGTGTGCTGCAGGTCCCAGAGAACGCGGTAGGGCGACAGCGGCGCTTCCGGTGCTGTGAGTTTCGGCATCCATTCCGCCAGCCACTCCGCCTGAACTTTGGCGATTTCGGATGCGACTTCAGTGTGGTCGCGCGGGGAAATCTTGCGGGCTACCAGGCTCGGCGATGACGGCATCGAGCGTCAGCGCAGCGTCGCCGACCAGTGCTACCTTGGCTTCGATATCCTTGTTGACGTGGTCGGGATCGAGCGTCGCGTGGATGACGGTCTTGTCGAGCGGCATCTGCACGCCGAAAGCGGTTTCGGTGAAGGAGCAGCCGATGCCGAAGATCAGGTCCGATGTGTCGAGGAAATGGCGCAGCGTCTTGGAGATCGCCGCACCGCCTGCGCCCACCGAAAGGGGATGTGTTTCCGGGAACGCGCTCTTGCCTTCGAGGCTGGTCGAGACCGGGATCGCCAGCAGTTCCGCGAGCTGTTTCAACTGCGGCCAGGCTTCGGCATAATGGATGCCCTGGCCGGCATAGAGGATCGGGCGTTTGGCGGCGAGCAGAAGGTCAACGGCGTCGCGCACGGCGGCCGGATCCGGCCCGTAGCGGGTGGAAAGAACCGGCCTATAGTTCAGCGGTTCCGGCACTTCGTCCTGCCACATGTCATTCGGGATCTCGACCAGAACCGGGCCGCCGCGGCCATTGCGCAGTTTCGAGAAAGCGCGTCGGAAGATGTTGGGGATTTCGGCGGCGGAGGTGATCGGCTCGGCGGACTTGGTGATGTCGCGCATAGAGCGGGTTGCATTATAGTTCGGATCGACATGCGCGACGCGGCGCTCGTAACCCATCGGCAGGACGAGCAGCGGCACGGATTCCGAGTAGGCCTGGGCAATGCCGCCATAGGCGTTTTCCGTGCCCGGTCCGAGCTGCATGGCGAAGACGCCGATCGTCTTGCCGGAGCTCAACCGCGACATGGCGTCGGCCATATGCAGGCCGTGACGTTCCTGGCGCACGATGATCGGGCGGATATCGCCCATGGCCGCATGTTCGAGAACGTGGTTCACGGGGTAACCGCAAATGATCTTGATTCCCTCGCGCTTGAGGATTTCCACGATGGCGTCGGCAACTTTCATGGGTTTCTCCTCCCCGGAGACATGGTCGATTAGAGGTGAGGTTGGAAATCTTGTTCCGTCCAGGCGCCGGGATGGCGCACGGGCGCCCGGCGGGCCTGATCGGTATTCAAAAGCCCGCTCTGGCCGAGCGTGATGCGGTATTCCTCGATGAAGGCCTGCGCCATATGCGTGGCGCCATGATCGCCGAGTGCGGCGAGCCCGAGCATGAAGGCGCGGCCGGCAAAGGACGAATGGGCGCCGCAGGCAACGGCGCGCACCATATCGACGCCCGACACCACGCCGCTATCGAACAGGACCATACCACGGGTGCCCACCGTGCGGGCAATTTCCGGCAGGACGTCGATCGTCGCAGGCGCCGCATCGAACTGGCGGCCGCCATGGTTTGAGACAACGACGCCGTCGAGGCCGAGTTCCAGCGCTTTTTCCGCATCCGCCGGATGGATGACGCCCTTGACCATCATCGGTCCGGTCCATTTGTCACGCAGCCGGGCGATCTGTTCCCAAGGGAAACCACCGCCGATATGTTTCTGCACGAAGGCCGAGGTGGTGATGCGGTCCGGCGCACCGGCGAAACCCGCCATATTCGCGAAGGTCGGCATGCCCTTACGTCTCAGCGCATCGAGCCAGAAAGGCGCGATCGCCGCCGCCATCATAGCCTTGGGAGTCAGCTTGAAAGGCATCGTGAGGCCGTTGCGAAGGTCACGCGGCCGCTTGGCGCGTACCGGCACGTCTAACGTCGCGACCAGCACCTTGGCGCCGGCCACGCGGGCACGTTCGGCCATTTCCAGACTGTATTGATGGTTGTTCGGCGCCATCGGGTAGAGCTGGAACCAGGTGACGTCGGGCGCCCATTCCACCACTTTTTCGATCTCAGCACAGGCAAGCGTGCCGACCATGTAGGGGATGTTGTGGGCCTGGGCAGCCTTGGCGAAACGCTCGGTAGCGCCCGGCCACATCATGCCGTCGAAACCGATCGGCGAAATGCCGATCGGGGCGGCGTAACGATGGCCGAAAAGCTCGACCGAGGTGTCGATCTTGGACACGTCGAGCCCGTAGCGCGGCACCACTTCGACGGCCTGGAGCGCCATCCGGTTGCGGTTGAGGCCGGTTTCGTCACCGGCGCCGCCCTGTAGGAATTCGTAGGCGAAACGCGGAATGCGCCATTTCGCCCGTTTCTCCAGATCGCCGACCATCGGATAACGCCGGCGGAGCTCCGCCAGCGTCTCTACCGTTTTCGGATCGGCTTCCGGTCCTCCTCCCATGACCGGCGATCCTCAGTAGGAAACCATGACTTCGAGCATGGCCTGCTGGCCGCTGCCGGTCGCGGCAAGTGCCCGCTGCAGCGCCGCCGGCAGGTCGGCACCGGTCTCGACGCGTTCGGCATGGGCGCCATGGGCGCGGGCAACAGCGGCATAGTCCGGGGCCGGGTCGAGCGCGGTAATCGGCATGGTGTTGGCGGTCGCGGCACTGCCGTCTGGATACATGTAGAGCGTCGAGCGGCGCACGGCGTTCCAGATGCCGTTGTTGAAGACGATCGTCAGTAGCGGCAGCTTCAGGGCGGTTGCCGTCTGGTGGCAGGCGACCGGGTTGGCGAACATGTAGGAACCGTCGCCGATCGTGGCGATTACCTGGCGGCTCTCACCTTGCTTCTGGGCGCCGAGTGGGCGCCGAGCGCTGCCGTTAGGCCGAAGCCGAGGCCGCCGGAAAGCGGCGTCGAGAAGAAGGACCTGGGATATTTGAACTCCATCACCGAGGGGTCGATGCCGAGTTCGTTCACCACGGTCGTCTTTTCGTCCATGATGTCGGAAATGCAGCGGCTGACATAGGCCGGCGTCATCGGCGAGCCGTTGCCCATGGCTGCACGCTTGGCGGCGGCTTCCACCTGGGCGGCCTTTACCTTCGCCCACTTCTCGCGGCGCTCCGAGAAGGTTTCGGAGGCCGGCACGAGCGCTTCCATGGCCGCGGCAAGCGCGGCAATCGTCTTGTTGATGCCGCCGGCAAGGGCGATGTCGATCGGAAAGCTGCGGATCGGCATACGGCTATGCTGCGGATCCGGACCGATGGCGATGACCTTGGCGCCTTCTGCGAGGCTCGTATGGTCGGAAATCCACGGCACGGCAGCATTGATGACGACGACGACGTCCGCATCTCTCAGCACCTGTGTCGAGTCGCGGCCGACCATCATCGGATGGTCGCTCGGCAGCGACTGGCGCATCGCCCACATTTCCACGGTCGGCAGCGCGAACTTATCGACGAAGCTCGCCAGCGGTTCGAAATCCGGTGCCAGTTCCGGGCTCTGGGTAATGATCAGTGGGTTCTTCGCCTTGGCCAGAAGCTTGGCAGCCTCAGCGACCAGCGCCGGATCCGCCGGGCCGAAGGTCGTCGGAGTGATCGTGGAACGATGATCGATCTCCATCTCGGCGCCTTCAGCCAGCGCCTCGCGCGGCAGGCTTAGATAAACGGGGCCGCGAGGCTCACTCATGGCAATGCTCATGGCGCGGTCGATGACGATGCCGGCCTGTTCCGGGTAACGCAGTTCGTAGTCCCACTTGACCACTTCGCGCACCATGCCGGCTTGGTCGAACATTTCCTGGCCCCAGTGGATCGGCGAGGACCGCGAGCCGAAACGACCGGCCTCGGTGATCGGCGTCCGGCCAGAAAACATCATGATCGGCACGTTTTCGGAGCGGGCATTGACCAGGCCCATGACCGAGTTGGCAAGACCGACATTGACGTGGACGATGACGCCGGCGGGCTTCGCCGTCATCAGGTAGTAGCCATGCGCCATGCCGACAGCCACGCCCTCATGTGGAATGACCAGGGCTTCCGGCATTTTCAGGCCGGTTTCGGACTGGCGGGCATAGGCCTCGATGATCGACGGGAAGTCGGTGCCGCCATTGGCGAACAGCACGTCGATACCGGCGGCCTTCATGTGGGTCAGCACGGCTTCTGCGGCGAACGTGCCGGTCGGTTTTTCGTGTTTCATTCTCATGTCCTCTTGGAAGCTTTCCGGACCCGAAGCTCTCAGGTGATGCTGACCGTCTTGGTGACCATATAGGCCTCGACGCCCTCGATCCCGACTTCGGAACCGTGGCCGCTGGCTTTCACCCCGCCGAACGGCGTTTCCGGCATGGAAATGTTGAAGGAATTGATGCCGACCATGCCCGCTTCCAGCGCGTCGGATAGTTTTGCGATGGTCTTGTGCGAATTGGAGAAGGCATAGGCCGCAAGGCCAAAGGGCAGTTCGTTGGCCTTGGTGACCGCGTCGTCGAAATCCGAGAAGCGGTTGAGCACGGCGACCGGGCCGAACGGCTCCTCGTTCATGATCCGCGCGTCGCTCGGCACGTCGGCAAGAACGGTCGGGGCGAAGTAGAAGCCCGCATTGTTGATGCGGTGGCCGCCGGCCAGAAGCTTCGCGCCTTTGGAGGTCGCATCCTGCACCAGCGCCTCGATCGCGTCGCGACGGCGACCGTGCACCAACGGACCCATGCCGGTGGCTGGATCGAGCCCGTCGCCGACCTTGATCTTCGAAGCACGCTCGGCAAAGCCGGCGCAGAAGGCTTCATAGGAATTGTCCTGCACGTAGAAACGGGTCGGCGAGACACAGACCTGGCCGCCATTGCGGTATTTGCGCTGCACAGACATGTCGAGCGCCGCCGTCTGGTCGGCATCGTCGAAGACCAGCACCGGCGCATGGCCTCCGAGTTCCATCGTGGTGCGCTTCAGGCTCTCCGAGGCGAGCCGGATGAGGTGCTGGCCGACCGGCACCGAGCCGGTGAACGAGATCTTGCGGATGATCGGCGAGGCAAGCAGGTGGCGCGAGATGAAGTCCGGCACGCCGTAGACTACGGCGATGACACCAGCCGGAACACCCGCATCGAGAAGGCATTGGGCAACCGCCGCCGCTGATGCCGGGGCCTCTTCGCCGGGCTTGTAGATCATTGTGCAGCCGGCAGCGAGCGCCGAGCCCATTTTGCGGGCGGCATTGCCGACCGGGAAATTCCAGGCGGAGAAGCCGGCGGTCGGGCCGACCGGTTCCTTGACCACCTGAAAGCGGGTTTCGCCGATCCGTCCGGGGATGACACGGCCATAGGTGCGGCGTCCTTCCTCGGCGAACCACTCCATTTCTTCCGTCGCGAAATGGGTTTCCAGCCGCGCTTCGGCGATCGGCTTACCCATTTCGAGCGTCGCGAGGGTGGCGATCTCTTCCTGTCGGTCGTGCATCAACCCTGCTGCCCGCTTCAAGATGCGGCCGCGCTCTCGGGGCTGGTGGCGCGCCAGAGCGGAAAGGCGCGCTTGGCGGCGTCGAGCGCCCGGTCGAGATCTTGCGCCGTGGCATGTGGTACGACGCCGATCGCTTTCTCGGTGGCCGGATTGATGAGGGGTTGCGTCTTGCGGTCGCCATTCTCCAGCCAGACGCCGTCGATCAGCAGCCGCGCGGAAACATAGGCCTCGGACGAGGGATTGGTCGCGATGTTCATAATGGTTTCCTCCGGCTTCATGAGACGAGTGCGCTTGGCATTCATCAATTTCGGGCTTTTCTCGAACCCGGCTCCCTCGTCCCTCATCAAGGGATAAAGCAGGGAGCCTGATATTGTCAATTACGACATTTCATTCGGGCTCAGATCGCGACAGTACCCCCGTCGATGGGGATCACCGCACCGGTCATGAAGCTCGATGCCTTGGAGGACAACAGCAGCGCCAGCCCCATGATCTCGTCGGTCTCGGCGATGCGGCCGAGCGGCACGGTGTCGGCAAACGCCTTCTCGATCTCGGGCTCGCGGATGCGGCCGCCGGCGATATTGGTGCGGAATGGGCCTGGGGCGATGCCATTGACGAGCACGTTATAGGGCGCCAGTTCCCAGGCCGCCTGCTTGACGAGGTTGACGACGGCGCCCTTGCTGGAGGCGTAGGCGTAACCGGTCATCGGATCGGCGCGCAGGCCGGCGATCGAGGCGATCGCGACGATCCGGCCGCTTTTCTGCTTCTTCATATGCTTTGCCGCGGACTGGATAGCGACGAAGGTGGCTGTGAGGTTCACATCCACGACCCTGCTCCACAACTCGTCGCTGACATTCTCGATCGCGCCGGCTTCGGTGCGAGAATTTGGCCCGCCACTGATCCCGGCATTGGCGACGAGGATATCGAGGTGTCCGTGCTTCTCGGCAATGCTGTCGATCGTGTTGCGCAGGGCCGCACTGTCGGAGACGTCGACCTGATGGCTCTCGGCGGAAAAGCCTTGGCCGTTTAGCCATTGATAGGCGGCGGCGAGCGTCTCGGCATTGAGATCGAACAGCGCCACATGCGCGCCGTTGGCCGCCAGCGTCTTGGTGATCGCCAGCCCGAGGCCGCTGGCCGCCCCGGTGATGATAGCCACCTGACCCTTGAGATCGAACAGTTTTTCGGCCTGCATCGTCTTCCTCCCCGCAGTCTCCCACCATTGCCCGAAGCAGCCCCTCACCCGGCCTCCGCTCCGCTCGGCCACCCTCTCCCCAAGGGGAGAGGAGGAACGGTGAGGGCGCGGCATACCTCTTCTCCCCTTGGGGAGAAGGTCCCGGTAGGCGGATGAGGGGTCTTTAAGCAATCACCCTCGCGGCCGGAACAGGCAAAAACGCCCTCCAAGCGGGCTTACTCTGTATGCAATTTCCGAAGAAGCAAGTTAGAAATTTGCTATTATCAATCAAAATTTGACAGAATCATATTGACCCTCCCGAAAAGGTTATACAGATTGCCGCCATTCGCGAGTGCCGAGGAAGCTCGCCGTTGCGGTAATCAGCACCTGGGAGGGCGGAAAACCGATGAGCTTTACCGAAAGCTTGGAGACCATCACTGGAACGGAAATCCGCATCATGCGGAAAGGAGAGGGCGCTCCGCTTCTTTTCCTGCACGGTACGAGCGGGGCCTCGCGCTGGCTGCCCTTCATGGAAAGACTCTCGGAAACCCATGAAGTGATCGTGCCGGAACATCCGGGCTTCGGCGCGTCCGGCAGTCCCGAATGGCTCGACAATATGTCGGATCTTGCTTTTTCTATCTGGATGCGATCGACCATCTCGGCCTCGACAAGGTCAACCTCGTCGGCGGTTCGATCGGGGGATGGCTTGCAGCCGAGATCGCCATCCGCAATACGGCGAGGCTAGCCTCTCTCACCGTCGTGGCGCCGGCCGGCATTCGCGTAAAGGGCGTGCGCAAGGGGATGTCTTCATGTGGAGCCCGGAGGAGACCGCCCGCAACCTCTTCCACGAACAGGCCTTTGCCGAGCAGATGCTGGCAGCGCCACAGACCAGGGAGGGGATGGAAATCATCCTCAAGAACAAGCTCACTTCGGCCAAGCTCGCCTGGGAGCCGCGGTTTCTCAATCCCGACCTGCACAAGTGGCTGCATCGCATCAAGGTGCCGACGCTGGTCGTCTGGGGCGACGACGACAAGGCAATGCCGGTCGGTTACGCTCCGGCCTGGCGTGACCTCATCCCGAATTCGCGCCTTGAGATTATCGAGAATTGCGGACACCTGCCGCAGGTTGAAAAGGCCGACCGCTTCGTCCAACTGGTCAATGGCTTCATCGGGGAGGTTACGCGATGAAATTCTACTTCATGCACCTGATGCCCTATGCGGATCTCGATCTTTCCTATGACGAGAAACACAATTCCGCCTGGGTCACCCTGCCGAACACCTACTACGACCCCAAAAAGGCCATCAGCTCTATAACCGCTACCTGGACGAGCTCGAATATGCCGACCAGGCTCGGTTTCGACGGTATCTGTGTCAACGAACACCATTCGAACGCCTACGGGCTGATGCCGATCCCCGGCGTCATGGCGGGCGCGCTCGCCCGCCGCACCAAGAACGTCAAGATCGCCATTCTCGGCCGCGCGCTGCCGCTCCTCAACAATCCGCTGACGGTGGCGGAAGAATTCGCGATGGTCGATAACATTACCGGTGGCCGCCTGATCGCCGGCATGGTGCGCGGCATCGGGGCAGAATACCACTCCTGGGGCGTCAATCCGGCCTTCAGCCATGAGCGGTTCCAGGAGGCGCATGACCTCATCCTGCAAGCCTGGACACAAGCTGGTCCTAGTGTCTTCGAGGGTAAGCACTACAATTTCGAATACGTGAACGTCTGGCCGCGGGTCTACCAGGACAATCCGCATCCGCCGATCTGGATCCCCAGCCAGGGTTCGACCGAGACGATCGAATGGGCCGCCCATCCGGACCGCAAATACACCTATCTGCAGACCTTCGCGTCGGTCTCGACCGTCGCCCGTTACATGAAGATGTATAAGGACGTTGCCGCCGGATACGGTTACGAGGCGACCGAGGATCAGGCTCGGCTGGTCGCTGCCGCTCTATGTGGCGGAGACCGACGAGATCGCCCGCCGGGAAGCTAAGGAGCATATTGAGGCCTTCCTGCAGAAGTTCCTGCGCATGCCGATGGAGATGCTGCTGCCGCCGGGTTACACCTCGGTGAAGTCGATGGTCGGTGCGATGTCTGCCAAGGCCGGCCATTCGATGAAGCAGACGATCGACAGCGTCATCGAAGAGGGCAAGTTCATCTGCGGCAGCCCGGCGACGGTGCGCGAGAAGCTGGAGGAATACCAGAGCCAGATCGGCTTCGGGCATCTGCTGACGCTTTTGCAGTTCGGCACGCTGCCGGCCGATCTAACCCGCAAGAACATGGAGATCTATTCCAAAGAGGTGATGCCTTACCTGCGCGACGTCACGGCCAGGAAAGCGGCTTGAACGCGCATGGTGGCTTGATAATCTCCCTAAGCCTATCAAGCCTTTGGACGTAGCCAGACCACCCAAGGTTCAGCTTGATGTCCGATCACGAATGCCGTCATTGTGGCGCAGGACCGCACTATTGCACCCCCAGTCGCCGCGGTCTCAGCGGCCGGCGCCCCGAAAAAGCCGGCCGCTCCCTTCGGGGCTATACCCCTTGTGTTAGGTCTTTTGGACGAATTGAGGACTTCGCAATCAGGAGTACAATGAACTCATCCTAAGTCGAGCGTAGAAGAGGTTACGTCTTGGGATAGGCCCGCGCAGGGGAAAAGGCGCGGGCCTTCTTATTTTTCAGCACTGTATAAAAAAATATGATGCACTTTTCTCGATTCCATGCATGTTCGCCGCGGGCTGGGGCGAGACATGATTCAAAAAACGACAATGCGGGTTCGGATGATCTTCCGGAGGAGGGTGATTATTCGGGGTTTACCGATAACGAACTTGAAGAGTTCGCTTCCGTGCTGATCGAGGCACTGACTTTTCCACCTCCGCCGACCGGCTAGACGTTCAGGCTTTTGCAGCCGGACGGCTATCCCTCCGTGCCTACACGTTCGACGCCCCCGCGGGTCTCGCATTCGACGAGGATCGAAGGCGTGGTTGTGTTTTTGCGTCAGGTCTGTGTTAGGAGGCGTCGATACAAGACAACGAGACATGCCGATGCTTCCCTGGATCCAGCTTGACCGCGCAACCATTCCCGGCGAGGGCGGCGAGTTGCGCCTGAAGCAGCGCGGAGCCGAGTTTTCGATCATGCTGGGCTCGACCGAGCTGATGAACAGCCGACTGAGCGGTTCGGAGGAGGCGCTGGCGACGCTATCCTGCGAACGGATCGCCGGGCGTAAAGACGCCCGCATGCTGATTGGCGGGCTCGGTATGGGGTTTACGCTGCGGGCAGCCTTGGGCGTTCTGCCGGCCGATACCACGGTCACCGTCGCGGAACTGGTGCCGGCCGTGGTCGATTGGGCGCGGGGACCGATGGCGGACCTGCACCGCGGCACGCTTGACGACCCGCGGGTCGATATTCATCTGGGCGATGTCGGCGCGCTCATCCGCTCGCAGAAAGCGGCTTACGACGCTATTCTGCTCGATGTCGATAACGGCCCCGATGGGCTGACGCGCGCCTCCAACGACAGCCTCTATAATCACATTGGGCTTCGGGCCGCCAAGGCGGCATTGCGTAGTAACGGCGTGCTGGCCGTTTGGTCGTCGGCACCCGATGCCGGCTTTACCCGTCGGTTGCGGGAGGTCGGCTTCGCCACCGATGAGGTGAATGTGCGGGCCAACGGCAAACGCGGCGGTGCCCGCCACGTCTTGTGGATGGCCACCAACCGGTAGCACATCATCTCGCTTATCCTCTGTCTTCATGCTGCAGCGAGCCGGACGCAGTCGGCAGCAAGGAGAAAAGATGCGCGTTCATCGCTGCCTGCGCCCATTCCGGGTTACGGGCCCTCAATGCCGCGAGGATTTCCCGGTGCTGGGCGTGGGTGCGTCTTGTCCGTACCTCGACCGGTTCGGAATAACGGTTGAAGATCGCAGCCGGCAGTTCCAGCGACGAAGCGAGGATCTTTTCGAGCCGGGGGCTCTCGGCGGCGCCGGCGATCACAGCGTGGAACTCGGCATTCAGCTTGTCGAAACCTTCGAGATGTTCATTCCAGCCCAGGCTCCTCGAACTGTGTCTCCATAACCCGTTCCAGCTCGTATAACCGTTGCAGATCGGCTTCGGAGATGCGGGTGGCGGCGCGACTGGCTGCGTGGCCTTCGAGAATGGCGCGCAGCCGAAAGATCTCGACGGCGTCGTGGAGCGAAAAATCCGCGACGATACCTCGCCGATAGCGTTCCAGAACCACAAGGCCCTCGGCATTCAGCCGGTTCAAAGCTTCGCGGACCGGCGTGCGGGAGACACCGATGGCGGCGGCGAGTGGTTTTCGAGCAGCTTGTCGCCCGAGCGCATCTCGCCGGTGAGTATCAGGTGCCGAATCCGGCGATAGGCGGTTTCAACAGCGCTCTGTGTCGCTCCGTCCTTGGCTCCGTCTCTGGTTGTCTCGTTCGTCAAGTCGCCACCTAATTTCTTGCCCTCATGATGATGCGGGAAAATACGACAACCGTCCATAGAGGCCGATCGCCAAGAAGTGTATACCAGTTTGTGAAAAATGATTTGATGATAACGGATATGGCTTGACTTTCGCTATAAAGGTATACAAAAATCTCATCAGGATGCCTGATAAGGCAATCGGCTTCGGTCGAGGGAGGAGGCCGCCATGACGCAGACCCATAAACCCTATATCGTTGGCATCGGAGGAACTCCCCGCCCGGGTTCGAGCTCCGAGCTTGCCCTGCGCTATTGCCTTGCTGCCGCCGAAAAGGCCGGCGCGGAGACCGACCTTATTTGCGGTGCAGCACTCGAGCTGCCGCTCTTCGATCCCGGGGTCGCCCATCGCACGCCAGCGGCCCTTCGCCTGCTCCAGGCGTTTCGCCGCGCCGACGGCATCGTCATCGCGACACCGAGCTATCACGGCGGCATGTCCGGCATGATCAAGAACGCCATCGATTATACGGAAGACATGCGTGAGGACGCCCGTCCTTATTTCGACGGCCGTGCCGTCGGCTGCATTGTCTGCGCGGCCGGAGACCAGGCGCTCGGTGCCACGCTGATCGGCCTGCGTTCGGTCGTGCATGCCCTGCGCGGCTGGCCGACCCCTTATGCGGCGACCATCAAGTCCAATGAGAAGCCTTTCATCGATGGGCGCCCGGCGCGGCGCGAGGTCGCCCAGCCGCTCGAAATCGTCGCTTCCCAGGTCGTCAGCTTCGCTAAGATGGTGATGGCGGGCCGCGTCGAAGACGTCGCGCCGCGTCTCGTCGCCAGCAACTGATCTCGTTCACAGTCGTCATCGTCCGATCCGTTTGCCCCTCATCCGGCGACGGTCCCAGCGGAGCTTTCCATGAAGTTCAACTTCTTCCACCTGATGCCCTATCCGGATTACGACAAGCTGCCGCATGAATGGCCGGTCAGCACGCACGGGATCGACAGCAAGCGCATCCAGGCGCTCTACAACGAATATATCGACGAGATGGTCGATGCCGAGAACTACGGCTTCGACTGGGTGGGCTGCAACGAGCATCACTACAGCCCCTATGGCCTGATGTCGAACCCGAACCTGATCGCCGGGGCGCTCGCTCGCCAGACAACTAAGGCCAAGATCGCAATCGTCGGCAACCTGTTGCCGCTCTTGAACCCGGTCCGTGTCGCCGAAGAATATGCGATGATCGACGTCATGTCCGGCGGCCGCCTGATCGCGGGCTTCCTGCGCGGCATTCCACATGAATATATCGCCTATAACATCCCGCCGAGCGAATCCCGCAGCCGGCTGCGGGAAGCGACCGAACTGATCATCAAGTGCTGGACCGAAGACGAGCCTTTCGGGTGGGAAGGCGAGCATTACCAGTTCCCGGCCGTCTCGATATGGCCGAAGCCGATCCAGAAGCCGCATCCGCGCATCCTGATGTCCGCCAGCAACGCGGAATCGGCGGAATTCGTCGCCAAAATGCGCGCCATCATGGGCATCACGCTGATCCAGGACCTGAAGATCGCAGCCGGCGCGGTCGATTATTTCAAGAAGACCGCGCGGTCCTACGGCTGGGAGCCGACCTCGGACGATATCCTGGTCGGCCAGCAGATCTGCATCGCCGATACGGACGAGGAGGCCAGGCACCACATGGCTGCCGCCCAGACCTATTTCCACCAGACGCTGATGCGTCCGCAGCGTTCCGCCCAGCAGCTCGTTCTGGGGCAGAGCCGCTACTACACGGAAGCGGATGCCGGTGAGAACTTCCAGAAACGTCTCGCCACGCTGCGGGGCCGCAGCGTTGAGGAGCAGATCGAAGCCGGTTCGATCATCTGCGGCAGTCCTCAATCGGTCATCAGGCAGATCAAGCGCCTGCGCCAGGAGCTGGATTGCGGCCTTCTGAACCTGACGATCAAGGTCGGCAACATGCCGGGCAGCGTCGTCCGCCGCGGCATGGAACTGTTCCGCGATCGCGTCGCTCCCGAAGTCGCCGGTTTGTGAGGAGTTTGATCCATGAGCTTTGAAATCAAGACGATCGAGCTTTCCTCCGGCAAGCTCTCCTATCATGTCGGCGGCACGGGTACTCCGGTTGTCTACCTGCATGCCGCCGGTGGCGTGATGCTGACCGAACCGCTGAAGGCGCTGACCGTGAACCATACGGTCTATGCGCCGATCTGCCCGGGCTTCGACGGCACCGAGGGCAACGATAGCCTGAAGACGGTGCGGGATTGGGCGGCCATGGTCGCCGAGTTTGCCGAAAAGCTGGTCGGCCCGCGTTTCGATGTGATCGGCTCTTCCTTCGGTAGCTGGTCGGCTTTGTGGCTGGCCGCCGAACATCCGAAATTGGTCGATCACCTGATCCTCGGGGTGCCGGCCGGTTTCCGCTTCGAGGGCAAGGGCGGCCTGCCGGCCGATCCGGAAGCGCGCTTCAAGGCGCTCTACGCCCATCCGCAGAAGATCAAATCGACACCGAAATCGCCTGATGTCATGGCCGCCAACGGCAAAACCTACGAGCGCCTCGCCGATAATGTTCAGGTTGATGAGGCGCTCAGCGCGCGCCTGCCCTCGATCGAGGCGGTCACGCTGATCCTGCTCGGCACGGAAGACAAGGTCGTGCCGGCAGAGGCGGGCGCGCACCTGAAGCGCAATATCCCGACTTCACAGCGCGCCTTCATCTTTGACGCCGCCCATTCGATCGAGGTCGATCAGCCGGAGCGCACACTGCGCCTGTGGATCGACTTCCTGAAGCGCGGCCCCGGTTATGTGCTCA
The DNA here is from genome assembly GCA_045291535.1 of Neorhizobium sp. EC2-8. Taxonomy (GTDB): domain Bacteria; phylum Pseudomonadota; class Alphaproteobacteria; order Rhizobiales; family Rhizobiaceae; genus Neorhizobium. Next base: position 261,766 of record CP147998.1, read on the forward strand.
ATCAGGGACCGGAAGCCGCCTGACGCGAATCCCTTCCCAGGGAAGCTTGGCCCAGACCTCGGTCTGGGCTTTTTTCTTGAGGGAAGGCATACTCTCCTTCATCCCTGTGACGAGCACGGGGATGAGGATGGTAGAGGTTTTGCGGGCCCTCAAAAACAGCCATCGCCGCCGCGAAATTCCGCAAATAGCAGAATTTCAACATTGACGGATATAATATGTCTATTATGAATTAATTTGCGTTTCGCTTCAGGAAGGCCCAAGAGCCGCATGCGGAATGCCGTCGTCCGGGATATGTGGGACGATGTGAATGGGAGGAATGGCATGATCGGTGAAGACGTCAGGCGCAAGGAAGATAACCGGTTGATCACCGGCAAGGGCCAGTATGCCGACGACCTTAAATTCGAGAACACGGCCTATGCCTCTTTCGTGCGTTCGCCCCATGCTCATGCGATCATCCGCAGCATCGATACGTCGGTTGCCCGCGACATGCCGGGCGTGCTGGCCGTCCTGACCGGCGAGGATATCGTGGCCGCCGGCATCACACCGATCCCGCATGCGATCGGCAGCTCGCAATTCGGCTCCGACATCCGCATCAAGAACCGCGACGGTTCCGAGCGCGCGCGCACTCAACACCAGGCGCTGCCGACCGACAGGGCCCGCTTTGTCGGGGAGGCGGTCGCGATGGTCGTTGCCGAAAGCACCAATCTTGCCAAGGACGCCGCTGAGGCCATCGAAGTCAATTGGGAGGAATTGCCCTCCGTCGTGCGCGGCGTCGATGCACTGGAAGAGGGCGCGCCGCAACTCTGGGACCATGTGCCGGGCAACAAGGCGATGGACGGTGAAGTCGGCGACAGGACCGGCACCGCGGAAGCCTTCGCCAAGGCTGCGCATGTCCTCGAATTCACCAGCTGGGCCCAGCGTGTCACCGGCGTCCACATGGAGCCGCGATCTTCTGCCGCCGAATATGATCCGGAGACCGGCAAGTTCACCATCCACGCTTCCGGCGGGCATGGCGTCGTGATGATGCGCGAGCAGATCGCCGCATCTCTTGGCGTCGATATGGCCTTCGTGCGGGTCGTCGCACCCCGTGATGTCGGCGGCAATTTTGGCACCCGCAACGCCACCTATCCGGAATTCGTGCTGCTGCCCTTCGCCGCCAAGCTCATCGGCCGGCCCGTCAAGCACCAGGCGGAGCGCATCGAGGCCTTCCTGTCGGACTTCCAGGGCCGCGATCTGCATGTGAGGGCCAGGCTTGCGCTCGACGAAAACGGCAAGTTCCTCGCGTTCCATTCGGTCAATACCAGCAATATCGGCGCCCATACGGTGTCCTATACCGCCCTCAACAAGGGTATCCAGCTGATGACCAGCCTCTACCGGGTGCCGGTCGCGCATGTGGAATTCCGCGCCGCGATGTCGAATACGGTGCCGACCATTCCCTACCGCAGCGCCGGCCGCCCGGAGGCCATGTACATCATCGAGCGGATGATCGATCTTGCCGCCTGCAAATTCGGTTTCGATCGGGTGGAACTACGGCGGAGCAACATGATCCCGGATGAAGCCTCGCCCTATTCGAACCCGATGGGCGTCACCTACGACAATGGCGAATATATAGCCGCCATGGACAAGGTGCTCGAGATGGCTGACTGGCAGGGTTTCGAGGCACGCCGCACTGAGGCTCGCAAGCGCGGCATGTATCGCGGCATCGGCCTGTCCAATTATATCGAGGGCACCAGCGGCGTGCCGCGCGAGCGTGCCGAGATCACTGTTGATCCAACAGCGGGCATCGTTGACGTGGTGATCGGCACCCAGAATACCGGGCAGGGGCACGAGACCGCCTTCGCCCAGCCTGGTCGGCTCCTTCCTCGGCATTTCTCACGAGGCCGTGCAGATCCGCGCCAGCGACACGGATTTCGTCTCGGCCGGCGGCGGCTCCCATTCCGGCCGGTCGCTGCGCTTCTCCTCGATCGTCATGCACAAGGCGACGGCCGAGATCATCGAGCGTGGCCGAAAGATCGCCGCCTTCATGCTGAATGTGAACCCGGAAGAGATCGATTTCACCGACGGGCATTTTCGCGCCCGCGGATCGAACGGCGTCGTCAGCCTGTTCGAGGCAGCGCAGGCTGCCGAAAACGACCTTGGCCTGCCGGATGAGCTGCGGGGCACGCTTGCGGCGATTTCCGACGAGACCACCCACGGGCTCGCCTACCCCTATGGCGCCGCGGTCTGCGAAATCGAGATCGATCCGGAAACCGGTTTTTCCATATTCCGCGTTATTCGACAGTCGACGACGTCGGCAAGGCGTTGAACCCGATGATCGTCGACGGCCAGACCCATGGCGGCATCGTCCAGGGCGCCGGCCAGGCTCTGTTCGAATGGTCGAACTACGACCGCGAGACCGGCCAGAATCTCTCGGCCACCTTCATGGACTATCAGGTGGCGCGCGCGTCCGATTTCCCGAGCTTTGACACCCATATCAGTGAAGTGCCGGCGAAAAGCCATCCGCTCGGTTTCCGTCCGGGCGGCGAGGGTGGTACGACACCGTCGCTCGGGGTGACCATCAACTCCATCACCGATGCGCTTGCCGATCTCGGCGTCACCCATATCGAAATGCCGGCAACGCCGTCCCGTATCTGGGAAGCGATACGGGCGGCAAAAGCCAAACACGAAGAGTGAGGAGAAAGCCTTGTCCGAAGTCCTGATCACTACCCGGGGAACATCCTTGAGATCACTCTCAACCGTCCCGACAAGGGCAATGCGCTGACGCCTGAGATGGCGCAGGCGATCACCGCCGCACTGAAGTCGCTGTCGCCGGAAACCCGCGTCGTACTGATGAACGCCAAGGGCGGTGATTTCTGCACCGGCCGCAGCGCCGCCATGCCGGGCGCGGGCAGCCGCGCCACCGCGCTCGACCTGCGCACCGCGATCTCTGATCCGGTCCTCGATTTCTATGAAGTGCTGCGCGAAATCCCGGTTCCGTTCATCACCGCCATCCGCGGCAGGGCTGCCGGTGTCGGCTGCGCCATCGCGGCTCTCGCGGACGTGGCGATCGCCGCCGAAAGCGCCACTTTCCAGGTGCCGGAAATGAACCACGACATCGCCCCGACGCTGGTCCTCAACGCGCTCGCGGACCGGGTTTCCCGCGCCACGCTCGCCCGCATGGTCCTCACCCGCGACGTGATCCCCGCGACGGAAGCAAAAATGCTCGGCATCGTCGGCATCACGGTTGCCGATGCGGGTATCGACGCGGAAGTGGAACGCGTTGTCGGCCAGCTCGAAAAGAACTCGGTGCCGACCGTGCGCGGCATCAAGACTTTCCTCTCGATGAGCCCGGAAACCTCCTTCGCATCGCGCAAGGAATTGGCCGCGCTGATCAATTGCGTGGCGACGGCGGAAAAATTCCGCTGAATTCCTGCTGTATGAGAGGCCGTCGCGAGACCCTCATCCACCTTCTCCCGTTGAGGAGGAGTTAAGCCGTCCGGTCCGTCGTCTAGTCCGAATGCATCATTGACGGAGTGCTGCCTCAGCGTAGAATCCTGCCCGGCTGGGGCTGGCGTACCTATGGAGGGTGTCATGCAGGAAGCTGATATGCAGAAAGTCGATGAACTTGTCGGTCGCCTGGTGGGCGATGTCGGCGCCGGCGTGTCCGGCGTTCTCGTCGTCCTTGGCGACCATCTCGGCCTGTTTCGGGCGATGATGGATGGACGGCCACGGTCCTCGATGGAGCTGGCGGAAACGACGGGTCTCACCGAACGCAATGTGCGTGAATGGCTGGCCGCCATGGCTGCGGCCGATTACATTTCCTATCATGAAACCGCGAACAAGTTCGCCATGACGCCTGAGCAGGCGCTGGTTTTTGCGAATGAGGACAGTCCAGCCTTTTTCGGCGGCGCCTTTGAAATCGTACAATCGATGTGGATGGACGAGCCGAAAGTGGAGGAAGCTTTCCGCACCGGCCGCGGGCTCGGCTGGCACGAACACAGCACCTGCCTTTTCCGGGGCACGGAGCGCTTCTTCCGGCCCGGTTACAATAGCCATCTGGTCGATGAATGGATTCCGGCGCTTCAAGGCGTCAAGGAAAAGCTGGAACGCGGGGCGGAGGTGGCCGACGTCGGCTGTGGCCACGGCGCCTCGACGATCCTCATGGCCAAAGCTTATCCGAAGTCGCATTTCCACGGGTTTGATTACCATGCCCCATCCATCGAGCGCGCAAAGCGTGCGGCGCAGGAGGCTGGCGTCGGCGACCGGGTGACGTTCCGCCAGGCTTCGGCCAAGGAGTTCCCGGCTGGCAACTACGATCTCGTCGCCATGTTCGACTGCCTGCACGATATGGGCGATCCGGTCGGAGCGGGCCGTCATATCCGCGAGACGATGGCGAAGGGCGGCACCTGGATGATTGTCGAACCCTTCGCGCATGACGGCTTGAAGGACAATCTCAACCCGGTCGGGCGCGTCTACTACGGTGCCTCGACCATGATCTGCACTCCCGCGTCCATGGCCCAAGAAGTAGGCCTCGGCCTTGGAGCGCAGGCCGGGGAGATGAAGCTACGCAAAGTGGCGCTCGATGCCGGCTATTCTCACTTCCGCCGGGCGAGTGAAACCCCGTTCAACATGATCTTCGAAGTGCGATCCTGAACTGCTTCGGGTCGATGCGGTTCCGGGCGCGCAAGCCGGATTGAAGCCCTGACGCCAGAAATTTTCGGGGGTGTCAGGGCCGCTCCGTGCCTTGATGGATAGCCCGTCGCGCAAGCACGCGAAAGCGACCTCCCAATTACCCTGCCGCCATTGGGAAATCAGGCATGCTGCCTGATGCTGTCTGGAGTTTTTCCCGTCCAGGCTCCTGAAAGCCCGATAAAACGAGTTGGGCTCGTCGAAGCCGAGGAGAAATGAAATCTCCGACGCCGGAAGGGCCGTTTTTTCCAGATAGTGGCGTGCCAATGCTTCCCGCGTCTCCTTCAGAATCTGCTGGAAACTCGTACCCTCGGCCTCGATGCGGCGCTGGAGGGTGCGCTTGCTCACCGCCAGTTTTTTGGCGATCGCCTCCATGGTCGTCAGGCCGCTCGGGATCGCTTCGTGAAGTGCCGCCCGGACCCTTTTCGCGACGCTCACCGACGCATCGAGATCTGCCAGACGCTGGCGCAGATCAGGCTCGAATGCCGCCCAAAGAGGCTCGTTTGAGGTCAGGAACGGGCGGATCGCATCAAACCTTGTAAACCTGACCATATGGCCAGAGCCGCGGCGGAGGCGAGCGCCGAGGAAGTCCTCGTAGGGAGCTGATGGCGACGGCAGGTCTATCGTGGTTACGTCGATCGGAGTGATGATCTCTCGGGTGCCGATCCGGGCAAGGGTGACACAGAAGAGCAGCTCCATAACCACCAGCGATACGGGAGGGCGCACCGGCCCGTCGAGCCAGGCGAACTCGACCGTCAGCATGTCGCGGTCCTCGTGCACCTCCATCTTCATGGGGCCGATCAGCTTCTTGTATTTGGCGACGCGCTGTGCCGCCACCAGCAGATTAGGACTGCACAGGGCCGCAAACAGGGGCGGAGAGAAGGATTCGCTGCGGACCGCTTCGCACAGGCGAATGGGGAAGAGGGGATCACCCTTCTCCCTTACGACGCTGTCCCAAAGCCGATAATAATCCTCCGGCTCGAGCCGCACCGAAGGTTGGTTTAACAGATCGTCCGGCAGTCCGGCACGGCGCAGAACGTTCGCAGGCACGAGGCCGAGGTCCGCGAGCAAGGTGCGCCAGGTCGTGTCGAGAGCGTAGGTGAGCGTCTGCATGAGGAACCTTAGAATCCATGAGTGCCGATTGTCTATCGCTCCGCATCAGGGATGGCGCGGAGCGATAGAAGGATTGTCAAAGCCCGAACTGCGCTTTCATCCCCCGAAGAAGGTCGCGTCGTCGGATGCAGCCCGACTTCCGAGTATCCGGACGGCGTCCGCGCCTGCCGCATAGCGAAGCTGGTCCGTCCCATCCGTGGCAGCTCCGTAGATCACTTCGGCCACAAGCTCGGGCTCGGAGGCATTCTCCATCATCGGGCCGAAGAAGCCGAACAGCGACTGCACGAGAGGCTGGTATTCGGCAAGGCTCTCATCGTTGCTCAGGTCGAACGAGCGGCCGCCGAAGTCGGTCTTGATGCCGCCTGGTTCGATGACCTTGACGGTGATCCCGAGCGGCGCAAGTTCGTACTGCATGGACTCCGACAGCCCCTCCACCGCGAATTTCGTGCCGTGGTAGAGCGTACCCAGCGGGAAGGCGATGCGACCGCCCATGGACGAGATGTTGACGATGGTCCCGCTGCGATTGGTGCGGAAATGGGGAAGCAGGGCCTGTGTCGTTGCCAGCAGACCGAGGACGTTGACGTCGAACTGGCGACGGATTTTGTCGAAAGGTGTGGCTTCGAGCGGACCATAGGCGCCATAGCCGGCATTGTTGACCAGGGCATCGATGCGCCCGAACCTGGCGAGGCCCGCATCGATTGCCGAGCGGATCGAGGGGCGTCCTGGACGTCGAGGCGGGTGACCAGCATATTGTCGAGCTGTGTCAGTTCGGTCTCCCGCTCGGGCGTGCGCATCGTGGCGACCACATTCCAGCCCTTCTTGTGGAAAAGCTTGGCGGTGGCGCGTCCGAGACCGCTGGATGTGCCGGTGATGAGGATGGTCTTGGTCATGGGGTTCTCCTTCGTGTTGATGAACACAAAGGTACGGGCAGGTCGTGCCTCCCGCACTGGCGAACGATGCCAATCGACTATCGGATCACGCCAGGGCCACTGCTTAAAGCGCCAGCCCGTCGGTGAACAGCGGCGCCAACGCCTCAGTCGCAGCCGGCGAGATCTGCACGATCGCCCTTGCATCGAGATCGAACACCACTGCGACGGATTGCATCGTGCCGAACACCCGGCCGGTAAAGGGATCAACCATCCAGAAAATCAGGGACATGACGCGCTGGTCGGTCTTCTGCAGCCCGCCCCAGATCTCGAAACAGTCGCCGAGGCGCGGGGTTTCGCCATAGAGGATGCGGAATTCTAGCACTGCACCACCAACCTTGCCCGGCGGCGTTTCGGCATGCTTGCTGACAATCTCTCGGATCGGACCGGTCAGCTGCTTTACTCCGCCGCCGACGGCGCCGATGAATTTCTGCGGGCCGAGGCGGTTGAAGGCGTCGCAGGCCTCCCGTTCAATCAGGCTCATCGCCGTGCGCTTCAGGCCGAGCGTGATGGCCCGGTCGCGGGTGGCGCTGATCGTCACCGGTTCGTCGCCGGTGCCCCGGGCCAAGGCCTCTTTGGGGGCCTCGACCAGCGCTGCGGAAGCCTTTTCGCGGAAGGCCGGCGGCCAGGGGCGGGGCGTCTTGAGGTCGCCGGTCTCCACGTGAGTCAACCGAACCCGGAAAGTGGCGGCAAGCTGGCCGGAATGGCTATTGTACAGCATCAGCACCGCAAACGCCGTTGTCTCGCCGATCTCGAGGAAGCCGCCGGTCATGTGCAGCGACGTGCCGGCATGGGCTTCGCGATGAAAGCGGATGTGATGCTCGTTATAGGCGATCGTCGTGGCAGACGCGGGCGTGAACAGGCCGGGCAGCCCATTTAAGCCGAACAGCACCGCAAGGCCCTCATTGGCGCGGGCGGCATAATACTGAGTGTTCCAGTGGGCGTTCTCGTCCACTTCCCATTGGCGCACGCTGCCGCGCCAGACTTCATGCATTTCCGCCTGCTGTGCTGTCACGCCGGCTCCTCCTGTAAGACGATACGTCCCTTGACCGCGCCCTTTGAGAGCCGGGTCATCGCGTCGTTGATCGATGATTTCGGCACGGCCTCGTAGGGAATGGCGTCGAGTTTTCCGCTTTTTGCGAGGCTCCACCAGGTCACGCAGTTCCTGCAGCGTGCCGGTGATGCTGCCGATAAGGCTGAGGCCCCCTGCGCCATCCGCATGGTCGGGATGGTGAGCTGGCCGCCGAACATGCCGACCATGATGATGCGGCCGCCGCGCGCCAGTGCCGGGAAGGAAAAAGCCGCCGTCTGGCTGTTATTGACGAAATCGATGATGGTGCCCACCGGACGGCCGACCGCATCGACGATCTTCTTCGTCACGTCGTCGCCGATGGAAAGCACGGTTTTGTGGGCGCCGGCATCCGTGGCGATCTTCAGCTTCTCTTCGGAAACATCGACCACGACGATGTTCTGGTGCCCGAGCGCCTTGAGGATGACGATGCCGCTGAGGCCCAGCCCGCCGGCGCCAACCACGACGATTGCCTCGTCGGGGCGAACGGGCATGGCCTTCTTGATCGCCGAATAGGCGGTAAGCCCCGAGCAGGCATAGGTGGCGGCAAGCGCCGGATCGAGATCGCCGGCATCGATCAGGTAACGGCTATGCGGCACCACCACATGGCTGCCGAAACCGCCGGGCCTGCGCATACCGAGCGGCCGGCCCTGCATGCAGAGGTTTTCACGGCCGGAGCGGCAGCTTTCGCATTCGCCGCAGCCGAGCCAGGGATAAACGAGCCTGACATCGCCAACCTTGACGTCGGTGACTTCCGGACCGGCGGCGGTAACCGTGCCGAGGATCTCGTGGCCGAGGGTGAGCGGGTGCTTCATCCCGATACTGTCAATCGACACCTGTCTGTCGCCCATATCGAAAATGCCCTTCCACAGGGTCAAGTCCGAATGGCAGAGCCCGCAATGGGATACCGAAACGACGACTTCCGAACCCACCGGCTGGGGGTCGCCTCCTCGACCTCCAGCAGCACTTCCGATGCCTCGAATACCTTCCATGACCGCATGTCCCGCTCCTCCCAGATGCGTCGGAAAGAGATATCAGGCCGCCTGTTATGTAGCAATCGGGAAATGGGGTGATTGCGTTGTGTGGCTGCTTCAAACTGGCAGATGGCCACCTCAACCACTGCCGTACATCAAGCCCGGGGAGGACGACGGTAAGGGCCGAAACCAACATTAGGGCGGCAAGAGGGGGCCACAGAGCGCTACTCCGCCTTCTCCTGCCCCTCGAGTGCCGCCTCTGCTCCGGCAATCGCCTTGTCGAGCAGTGCCAGAAACGTCTGCCGCTCCTCCACAGACAAAAACCGCAGCAGGTCGGCCTCGTGCTGCGGCAGCGAGGTTTCCACCAGTGCGGCGGCGTCGAGCCCTGCTTGGGTGAGCCGCAGTTCATAGACGCGGCCGTCATCGGCGGCACGGTCGCGTTCGACGAATTTTTGGCTGATGAGGGGCTGAGCGTCTGGACCAGTGTCGGCGGCTCGATGCGCAGGCGGCGGGCGAGTGCGATCTGGCTGATACGGGGATAACGTCGGATCAGCAGCAGCACGCCGCCCTGCACCGGCGTGACTGCCAGCGCGTGGGCGCGGAACCAGTTCTGCCAATGGGTGCCGAACAGCGATTGCAGCCGCCTGATGCGAATGCCGACAACACCGGGCAGCAGTGTGACCGAGTTACCCTCGTGCCCGTCCTCGGTCCCCGGTGTCTTCGGCCCCGAACTCATTTTTTGTCCCAGTTGTCGTAAACCCTCACGTCCATCGAGCCGATGCCCTCGAACGTACCGTGCAGCACGTCGCCGGCGGTGATCGGAGCTACACCTTCCGGCGTACCGGTCATGATCACGTCACCCGGGTAGAGCGTATAGGCTTTCGAGGCGAATTCGATAAGTTTCTGGACGTTGAAGATCAGCATGCTGGTGTTCGACTTCTGACGGCTCTCGCCGCCGATCGTCAGCTCGAAATCGAGATTGTTCGGGTTCGGGATCTCGTCCGCGGTGACCACATAGGGGCCGAGCACGCTGAACGTGTCGAGCGACTTGCGGTAGCTGCGCTCTTCCGGCCCGCGGATGGTGATGTCGTAACAGATCGCGTAACCGGCGACGTAATCCAGCGCATCCGCTTCCGACACGCGAAAACCCTTTTGCCGATGATGACGGCGAGCTCGATCTCGTGGTCGGTCCGGCGGTCGTCCCAGTCGACCACGACGCCTTCCGACGGGCCGATCAGCGAACTCGTTGCCTTCAGGAACACGCCGGCCTCGGCAATCGGCTTGATCTTCATGCCGTGATGCAGCTGGTCGCTGTCCAGCACCTCGTCGAGATGCAGGCGGTAGTTAACCGGTGCTCCGACGATCTTGCCGGGATTGGCGATCGGGCTCAGAAGCGCGACGTCGGCCAGCGGCTTGGAGGGCGCGGTCTTCGCCATCTCCTCCATGACGGGACGCAAGTCCGCGAAATGGGCCATGAACTGGTCACCATGGGGGAAGGGGTAACGGTAGTTCGGCAAGCGTTCTAGGACGCTCGTGACATCCTTGACCTGATCGCCGATGACCACGCCGAGACGATTATCGTCGTAGCGACAAAAACGCATGATTCTCTCCCTGATCTCGTTCGCTCAGACGCGGGTGCGGTCTTCGCGGAAATAGCCGAGCTTCTCCTGGGCCACGCGGTCGGAGAAGCAGAATACGACGGTGTCTTCGTTCGCCTTGAACGAGCGCCATGACCAGCCGGGCACGACGATGACATCCTTGGGGCCGAAGTCGAAGGTCTTCGCACCTATCGTGATCGAGCCGGTGCCTTCGGCGATGCACATAACGATATGGTCCGTGGAGCGGATCCTTGCCGTTTCCATGCCCTTCGGGAAATAGCTGAGCCATGCCGACATGGTAGGCATCGTCCAGCCGCCGTCGAGCGGGTTGGCATAACGCAGAGTCGTGCCGATATGGGTGTCGATCGCTTCGCCGCGCGAGGCGCGATAAAGGGCTTCACGGCTGCGCTCATAGGGGTAGTTGAAGATCGGCGTGGTCATGCCATAGGGGCTGGCGCCTCCGATGGGAAGCATGCCGGAGCCGAAGCGGGCGAGCGAGTCGCCTTCCGGCCGAAGCAGTTCCTGTTCGGTGTCGTCGGAATCCTCGCGGAATACTGCTTCGAAGAAGGCGATCATTGGCACATCGAGACCGTCGAGCCAGGCCGCCGGCTCGGAACCGTCATTGCCGTGGTCATGCCAGGCCCAGACGGGCGTGATGACGAAATCGCCAAACGCCATGCGGGTGCGCTCGCCACCCACGGTCGTATAGGCGCCCGAACCTTCCAGCATGAAACGCAGCGCCGAGGGCGTATGGCGGTGGGCGGGCGCCACTTCGCCCGGCATGATGATCTGGATACCGGCATAAAGCGTCGAAGTGGCCCGCGACTGGGCCGGGAAGGCCGGGTTCTCCAGGATCAGCACCCGGCGCTCCGCCTCCTCGGCGGTCAACAGGCTGCCGGATTCGAGGATCAGCGGACGGATATCGTCGTAACGCCAGCGATGTGCCTGCGCCCTGGAAGTCGGCTCCGGCGGCAGCATACCCTTCATCACCTCCCAGAGGGGCGCCATGTTGTGGGGCTTCAGACGCGCGTAAAACTCCTCCCGTTTCGCAACGGTGGCTGCATCGATCTCGTGCATGAAATCATCCTCCTCGGCTCCTCCAGCCATGGATCGTAAGGTACACTAATTAATTTAATGACGTCAATTGCCGAAGGGAGAATGCAAAGGTGAGACTATGCTAACGTCCTAACTGCGTGTGCGGAGCTGCAATCGATGGTCATAGTTGCAAGACTTTGCTTGGCTGGATCGGTTACTCGCCGTCTTTTCGCCAATAATCGTGATCCAGATCCTTCCAGACATAGAAGCCATTCCAGACGCCGAGCCACACGCTCAACAGGCCGATACTACTGGAATTGATGATCTCGAAAGTCGAGCTGTCCACGTTGTAGGGACCGGTTTTCTTTGCCCAGAAGCCGATCAATGCGCCACCCCACCATCCGACAATGAACATACCCGCGCCTGGCCATTTATAGGTTACCGACGCAAGGCAGATGAGCACGCACGCTCTATAGATGTTCAACTTGGTAATTGAGCTCGTCCCCGATCACATTCGTGACTATTCCATCACAGGACGGTGTAGCACAGCAAAGTCCCTTTGCACCCGTCACAAACGAAGTTGGGACCGACGCTATGTGCCACTTGGTACTGTTACCGTCCCGCGGCGCTCTTCGTCCTCGTCGGCTTCGGCGCCACCGGGGGCGTGACATCGCCCCCGCCCTTGGCTTTACGTCCTGGTGCGCCGAGCCGCTCGGAAAGCCGGTGCGCGGCGGCCATCAGGGCGTCGATAGTCGGCTTCTTGCGGGGGCCGGCGAGCTGTTTGTCTGAGCCGAGCACGGTCATGGTCGCGACGATCCGGCCGCTATAGTCGAAGACCGGCGCGGCGACGGCGGCGAAGCTCGAATTGATGCTGTTGATCGTCATTGCGTAGCCCTGCTTGCGCACGGTCTCGATGATCTTCTGGATATCCTTGGTGTTGGTGACGCGCGGCGCGAGCGCGGTCGTCTCATCCGACGAATCCCGCTTGGCCGCGGCGATCTCGTCCTGGCGCACCGCCATGGTCTCGCTCTCGTCGAGATAGGTGAGGAAAACCTGGCCGGTCGCCGAGGTCAGAAGCGGCAGCACGTAACCGAGGCGCACGGCGAGAGACCCTGCCGCTCGCCATCCACCTTGGAGACGATGCCCGGACCGCGATCGCCCCAGAGCGAAAGATAGGTGGCAAAACCAGCGGTGCGCTGCAACGTGGCAAGCTCCTCACGGGCGAATTCCACCACGTCGAGCTGCCGAATGGCCGAAAGGCCGAGCTGGATGGCGAAGCGCCCGAGCCCATAATGGCCTGTGACCGGATCCTGGAAGGCGACGCCCTCCTTGACAAAGCTGACGAGGTAGAGATGTGCCTTGCTTGGCGGCATGCCGGCTGCGGCGGCGATATCGCGCAGCGGCAGCGGGCCGTTCGCCGCCTCCATGGCGCGAATGACCTGGAAGCCGACCTCGATCGACTGAATGCGGCGCTGGGTCCATTCCTCCGGCGCCTTGGCCTTATCTGACGGCATCCTAAATCCCCTGTGTTCCCAGACAATTATATTTATATTTGCAGCAGGTCGAGCCTGCTTTAGGCGTAGTTTTCCACAAACTGTATGGCGGCGGAGAGGTCGGTGGCATCGAGCATCCGTTCCTGGTTGACCAGGAACGGGCTTTTTGCGCAGCGGGCGGCGAGGCTTTCGATCGCCGCATTATCCGCACCGGTCAGGCCGAGATCAGCAAGCCGGCGCGGCATGCCGATCTCGTCGCAGAAGCCGAAAAGCGTCGTCAGTTCGTCCGCGGAGCGGCCTTCCGCAACGGCCTGCACCAGCGTGCCATAGGCGGCATGTTCGCCATGCAGCGAGTGCCTGCGGATCGGCTCGATCGCTCCCAGCTCGGTTGCGATCGCATGGGCGACGGAGAGGCCGGTATTTTCGAACGCGACGGCGCTGAGCCACAGGATCGCCTCGATGACCGCTTCGAGATCGGCCGTCACCTCGCCGGTGCCGGCCGCCTGCATGGCGCCGGGGCCGTGTTCGAGCAGCATGCGATAACAGATGTCGCCGAGCATCACGCCCGTCTTGAGCGGTCGGGTCCCCTGTTTGGAGAGGCCTGAACCCTTCCAGGCGCCTTCCGCCTCGAATTTAGCCGTCAGAGCGTCGCCGATACCGCCGCGCAGCAGACGGGCGGGGGCCTTGGCAATGACCGCCGTATCGACAATCACGAAGGCCGGGTTCTGGTCCATCTGTTCCACGGCGATCATGGTGTGATGGTCGTCGTAGATGACGATGCCACGGGTCGCGGGCGCATCGGTGGAAGCGACGGTCGGTACGCTGACGAAGGGCAGGGCGGTGCGCCGCGAGACACCCTTGGCGACATCGAGCGTGCGGCCGCCGCCGATACCCACCACCACTTCGCCGCCTCGGGTGCGAACCAGGCTCCGCCAGACGGTCCATTTCCTTGTGCGTGACATCCGCATCGAAGGGGATGACGGTCGGCGAAATGTCCTGCCGGTTCAGCGTCTCGGTCAGGGCCTCCTCTATATGGGGAAGCACGGCGGCGTCGCAGATCGCCACGACCGAACGGCCGAGCGTAGCCGCTTTTTCTCCGAGCAGGTTCAGGCTGCCAGGCCCTTGAATATAAAAAGCCGGCGCCCGGAATATACGTGTCATGCCTCCCCCGGAATGCTGCAGCGTAGAATGCTGTGCAACATTATCAAAGAAACGGGAGCTTGGCTAAGGTCGTATGGACCTGGGGTCGCTTAATCCGCAGCCGCGGTCTCAGACGAGATCGGCGAGATAGGTGTTTTCCGCCCGTGACTGCGTGTAGGCCGCCGGATCGATCTCCGTGATGATCAGGGCCTCACCCTCGGCGGGTGCCTCCGCCAGCAGCCTGCCGTCCGGTGCTGCAATCCGCGACAGGCCGGCATAGGCGAACAGCTCGTCGGCGCCGCTATGGTTGATATAGGCGACGAAAACCTGGTTCTCGAAGGCGCGGACCTGGATCATGTGCTCCGCGATGAAGGCGCCGGACCACCCGGTCGGCAGCGCGGTCGGCACGACGACGAGATCGGCACCGCCCTTCGCGAGCTGCCGGACGTTTTCCGGGAACTCGACATCGTAGCAGATCAGGAAGCCGAGCCTGATGCCCTCGAGCGTCACCAGAACCTGGCGGCGGTCTTCCTGGGCGAACCATTGGCGCTCATAGGGGCCGTAGAGATTGCATTTGCGGTAGACGGCCGTCTGCCCCTTGCCATCGGTGAAGAAAGCGCTGTTGAAGGTGTTTTCGAATGCCTTTTCGGCGAAGCCTGCGACGATCGCCAACCCATGTTTCGCGGCGATCTCCGACAGCCGGTCGGTCACCGGGCCATGGGCGGGCGTGGCGAGATCGGGGAATTTTTCCGCCGCGCCATAACCGGTCAGCGCCAGTTCCGGCGCGATCAGCAGCTTGACGCCTTTGGCGGCGGCGACTTCGGCGACGGCTTCGATCTTGGCAAGGTTCGTCTCGATGTTGCCGACGACGGGCTGCATCTGGAAGCCGGCGATTTTCATGGGCGTGTTTCCTTAGCGCTCGTCCGACATGGCGCCGAGCAGTTTCGGCAGGTCGCCGAAGCGCGCGACCAGACCGAAGACCACAGCCGCGATGACCAGGAACAGCACCGTCACCGCCGCCATGGTCGGCGTATAACCGTAGCGCAGCGCGTTGAAGATCTTGATCGGTAGTGTTTCCATGGTGAAGCCAACCGTCATGTAGGCGACGATATATTCATTCAGCGACAGAACGAAGGCGAAAGCGTAGCCGGAGACGAGATAGGGCAGGATCAGCGGCAGCACGACGGTGCGGAACACGGTGCGGTCGTCGGCACCCATGGTGGCGGCGGCTTCCACCAGCGAACGGTCGATCGCCGAAAAACCGAGCGACAGGGTCACCAGCGGCAGGGTGACAAAGAAGATGCCGTGGCTGATCACCGCCGTCCAGACCTGGCCGTAGAAACCGGTGGTCGCCCAGAAGGTGAGCAGGCCGAGCGCGGTGATGACCGGCGGCAGGGTGAAGGGGGCAACGCCGAGAAGCTGGAAGATGTTGGCCCAGGGGGCGATCCGCCGCCACAGGAACCAGGCGAGTGGCAGGGCGATCAGCAGGGCCAAAAGCGCCGAGGAGGCGGCAAGCGTCAGCGAGGCGATCAGCGCATTGCGCCATTCGGCATTGGTAAAAACCTGGCCGTACCAGGAGAGCGAAAAACCCTGCGGCGGGAAGGCCAGCGTCTGGCGCGCATTGACAGAGACGCCGGCGACGACGATCAGCGGTAGGGCCAGGAACAGGCCGACGACGAAGAAGAACAGGCGGCGCAACGCGATCATTTCGCCTCCTTCTGGTGTCCGGCGTATAGTGCCAGGCCCACCAGCGCCAGAGACACCAGCACGAGGAAAACGGCCATGGCGGCGGCAAACGGCATGTTCGACTGGTAGATCGCCTGGTCGGTGATCAGCACCGACAGCGTCCAGTGCTGCGGCCTACCGAGAAGCTGCGGCAGCAGGTAGGAGCCGAGCGCGAAGATGAAAACCATGATCAGCGTCGCGAGAATGGTGTTGCGCAGCGCCGGCACCACGACGGTGAAGAAGGCTTTGACCGGCGAGGCGCCGAGCGTGCGCGCCGCTTCCGTCAATGTCGGGTCGAGGCGGACGAGGGCGGGGTAGAGGACCAGGACCGTATAGGGGAAGGCCTGGTAGGTCATGGCGGTCATGACCGCGCCGAAACTCGGGGTCAGCGCCTGCGGCTGCGCCATCAGTCCCAGCCAGACGAACAGGTTGGTGATGCCGGCGGTGCGCGAAAACAGCGTCGACCAGGCAAAGCCGATCATCACTTCCGAGAGCGACAGGATCGAGAGCAGCGCCACCAGCCAGACGATCTGGAGTTTTCGCGCCGAGCGGGAGAGAAGGTAGGTGAAGGGAATGCCGATCACCACGCAGGCGATCGCCACCGCGACGGCCAGGAACAGCGAGAAGCCCAAAACCTTGCCGAAGAATAGGCTGAGGAAACGGGCGTAATTGTCGAACACGAAGGCGGGCGTATAAAAGCCGCCCTGTTCGCGCTGAAAGAATGACACCGCGATCATCGTGGCGAACGGCACCACGAAGAACACGGTCAGCATGCCCGCCGGGAAAAAGAGCGGTCCGTAATCGGCAAGACGCTGCGGCGGTTCGCGTCTCATCTGGCGAGCACCACGCTGGTGGCGGGATCGAGCCGGATGCCGACGCTCTGGCCGACCGAAACGTCCGGCCGGTTGCGCGGCGAGGAGACGGCGATCACCTGCGTGCCGCCGGCCTCCACGAAGGTTTCGATGGCGCCGCCGAGATCGCGGATGAAGGTGACCGTGCCCGCAATCGCGCCATGGCCGGGCGCGGTGAGCTGCACGTCCTCCGGCCGTACCGACAGCATGCCTTTTGCAGCACCTGCGGGGAGCGAAATGCCTTCGACCACCTCACCGAGCACGCTGGCGCGGCCGGCGTTATCGGCCGCGACGGGCAGGAGGTTTGTCTGGCCGATGAAGTCGGCAACGAAACTGTCGGCTGGTCGGCGGTAGATATCGACCGGAGCCGCTGCCTGGCGGATCTCGCCGCCGTTCATGACGACGACCGTATCGGCCATGGTCATAGCCTCGCGCTGGTCGTGGGTGACGACGATCGTGGTGATGCCGAGTCGCTGCTGCAGCTGACGCAGCTCCACCTGCATCGCCTCGCGCAGTTTTGCATCGAGCGCGGACAGCGGTTCGTCGAGCAGGAAAAGTTTTGGAGAGATGGCAAGGGCGCGGGCGATCGCCACGCGCTGCCTCTGGCCGCCGGAGAGTTTTGCCACGGAACGGTCGGCAAAACCCGGCAGATGGATCATTGCCAGCAGCTCGTCGATACGCTTCTTTTGCACGTCCTTGGCCACCCCGCGGATGCGCAGCGAATAGGCGATGTTCTCGCCGACCGTCAGATGCGGGAACAGCGCCAGCGACTGGAAGACCATGCCGAGGTCGCGCTTGTGGGTGGGTACTGCGGTGATGTCGGCGCCACCGAGTTCGATCGAGCCATTGGTCGGGAGATCGAGGCCGGCAATCATCCGCATCAGCGTGGTCTTGCCGCAGCCGGACGGCCCGAGCAGGCAGACGAACGTGCCGTCCGGAACGGCGAGGCTCACGTCGTTGACGGCCGTGAAGTTGCCGAACTGCTTCGTCACATGGCTCAGGTTCAATCCGGACATTCGGTCTCCAAGCTCTCATTCTCCCCCTCGCGGGGGAGATGTCATCGGAGATGACAGAGGGGGTGGTTCCACAAATACTACCGAGGAGATTGGAGAACCACCCCCACCCCCTCTGCCTGCCGGCATCTCCCCCGCAAGGGGAGATCGGCAAGACGCACCCTCACCCCGCAATCATCTCCGTCCACTTCTGGTTCAGGAAGTCGGACTTGGTCTGGTAGAGATCGTAGCGCGGGATGATCGGTTCGATGTCGGAAGAGACGGAGGCGAATTCGGCGGCGGTCAGGTCGAGCAGGTCGCGCTTGACAGTCGGCGAGGTCCCAACCTTGCGCGACAGGGTCGCCTGAATGGCCGGCTGGCACATGTAATTGATGAACGTGTGCGCTTCCTCGGTCTTCTTGGAGGCACGCGACAGCGCCCAGCAGCCGCTGTCCTGGATGCCGCCTTCCTTCGGGAAGGTCGAGCGCACCGGGCTGCCTTGCGAGGCGGCAAGGCCGGTGACGTCGTGGTAATACTGGCCCATCGGGATTTCGCCCGACTTCAGCGCCTGTTCGAACTGCGCTTCGTCGCGGTACCAGAGGCGGACGTTCGGCTTCACTTCGGAAAGCTTTTCGAGCGCCTTGAGGATGCCTTCCTCGGTATCGAGCGCCTTGGTGCCGCCCATGAAGGTTTTAGCAGTCACTTCGAGCAGGAAGGAGTTGGAGACGAGCGCGAGCAGGCCGAGCTTGTCGGCATTCGCCTTGTCCCACAGCGCGGCCCAGGAGGGGGCTTCTTTGTAGACCTGCGTATTGGTCACCAGCGTGATGTACCAGGAGACGGCGCCGATGCCGGCGATCCTGCCGTCCGGGTACTTGTTGACGAAATGCTCGATGAGGTTCTTGGAGTTAGGCAGCTTGGCGGTATCGAGCGGCGCCCAGAGATTGGTCGGCTGGCCCTTCAGCATGGCGACCTGCGACATCATCGAGACGTCGGCCGGAGCGGCCCCCGCTTTGGCAGCCTGTTCGAGCTGCACAAGCCAGGCTTCGCCGGTCGGCTCGGCAACGGATTCGATGGTGATGCCGGTCGCCTTGGTGAAGTCCGGGAAAATATTCTTGTCGAACGATCCTTGAAGAAGCCGCCATAGACGCCGACCTTCAAAGACTTGTCCTGGGCGCGCAGCACCGAGGGCATGGCCAGCATGGAGGCGCCGGCAAGGCCGGCACCCAGCACGCCGCGGCGACCGAGTTTCGCGTTCAGAATGTCACGCATGATTTTCTCCTTTGTTTTTAGGCCTGCCG
The DNA here is from genome assembly GCA_045291535.1 of Neorhizobium sp. EC2-8. Taxonomy (GTDB): domain Bacteria; phylum Pseudomonadota; class Alphaproteobacteria; order Rhizobiales; family Rhizobiaceae; genus Neorhizobium. The sequence continues at coordinate 280,648 of CP147998.1, forward strand.
GTGTTGCGCCGGCTGGCGAGTTCCCTTGTTGTCTGCAGTTTATGTCAGGCGCGGCCCTTCACGGAAGGGCTGAACACCATCAGGCTCAAAATTTCGAACAATATCTGGGCGCCCGCATGGGCGGTATTGTTGGTCGCGTCATATTGCGGTGCGACCTCGACCACGTCGCCGCCAACGATGTTGATGCCCTTGAGCCCGCGGATCAGTTCCAGCACCTCACGGGTGGTGAGCCCACCGATCTCCGGCGTGCCGGTACCCGGCGCAAAGCTCGGATCGAGGCTGTCGATATCGAAGGAGACATAGGTGGGGCCGTCGCCGACGATCTTTTTGGCTTTCTCGATAATTGCCGGCAGGCCCATGCCGGTGACCTCTTCTGCATGGATGACGGTCATGCCGGATTCGTAGGAGAACTCCCAGAGATATTCGGCCGCGCCGCGAATGCCGATCTGGATCGTCCGGGTCGGGTCGAGCACGCCGTCGAGCACCGCATTGCGGAACGGTCCGCCATGGTGGAACTTGGTTTCGTCGAAAAAGCCGCTCGTGTCGCAATGAGCGTCGATATGGATCATGCCCACCGGCGCTTTTTTGCCTACCGCCTTCAGGATCGGATGGGTGATCGAATGATCGCCGCCGACAGACAGCGGCAGCACACCGGCATCGACGATCTGGCCCACGCGCTTTTCGATGTCGTCATGGCTCATTTCCAGACGGTAGCGGCTGCGGAAGGCCACGTCGCCGATATCGGCGACGTTGAGCTCATAGATCGGGGCGCATTCCAAGACGTGGTTGTAGGGGCCGACGCGCTCGATCGTGCGCAATGCGCGAGGCCCGAAGCGGGAGCCCGGCCGGTTGGTGACACCGAGATCCATCGGCATGCCGACCATCGCCACCTGCAGGTCGCCGAAATCCGGGTTCTTCGCATCGAGTGGCCTGTAGGGCGCATCGAGAAGTGTAGGAATGCCTGCATAAGGAGCAACGCGGGTGCCGGCTTTGTCGAAGATCTTTTCGCCGACCTTCTTGAACTTCGGATCAAAAATCTCGCCGCCGGGGCTGTCGAGATATTTTGCGCGCAATTCGCCGAGCTTCTTCGCGTCGAATGTCATGATCGCCTCACCTGTCTGCAGAGCTGCTTGTGTGCAGCCTAATTTTTGTTCCGCCGGGCCTGTCGCCCTTGTTTTCATCATTATCCGTCAGGTGCGGGTGGAAAAGCAATTGAGATTGTTCTAGCAGTGGCTGTGAGAAAAACTCACACTTAAGATCAATCCGATGATCGATCTGGGGATCAAGATGAACAGCCGCCTGCCTCCCCTCAATCCGTTGCGCGCCTTCGAGGCGACGGCTCGCCGCGGCTCGGTTTCGGCTGCTGCGCGGGAGCTCAACGTCACCCATGGCGCGGTTAGCCATCAGATCAAGGCACTGGAGGGGGCGCTCAAGGTCTCGCTGTTCGAGCGCGGCGCCAAGCGACTAAAGCTCACTTCGGAGGGTGCGCTCCTGTTGCCCGCCGTCAGCCAGGCCTTCGGCGAGATCGCCGCGGCGACCGCGCAGATGAAACGGCCGGCGACATCGGGGGAATTGTCGATCACCTGCGTGCCGGCGCTGCTCTCTTTCTGGATCGTGCCACGCCTCAATTCCTTCACCGAGCAATTTCCGGGCGTCAGGCTGAAGCTCGCCGCCTCCAACGATCCGGCCGTGCTGCATTCCTCGGATGTCGGCGTCGCCGTCCTTTATGGCGACGGCAATTGGCCGGATGCCTGGACCCGGCTCTGGAGCAACCTGCAGCTCTTTCCGGTGGCCAGCCCGACCCTGCTCAACAGCCGGCCGCTACGCTCTAAGCGCGACCTGGAAGACCATGTCCTGCTGCATGGCGACGCGGACGGGCGCGAGTGGAACACCTGGCTTTCGGCGGCGGATGCCGTGGATCTGCCGCGCCGGCAGCAATATTTCATGGGCGACGCCCGTTTTTCGACGGAAGCGGCGTTGCACGGCCAGGGCATCGCGCTGGGCGACACGATCACCGCCAGCAAGCTGATCGCTCGCGGCGAACTGGTCGTTCCCTTCGATCTCAGCGTTCCGGCCAACGACGCCTTCTACGTCGCCTGCCGTACGGCCATGCGTTCGGCGCCAATCGTGCGCGTCTTCATCGACTGGCTGTTCGCCTCGCTGGAGGCCGACCAATTGGCAGAACCCCACACGTCTGCCCGCACGCTGTTGCGCAGCCGCCGCGCCTGATATTATCCCATATCCGCCGGACGATGATGGCGACGAAGGTTTACCTTGTCGGAGAACCCGGCTAAGCGGCTCCTATAACTTGCCATTGCTGCTCATCTATTGATTTCACAGAGTGTCCGATGCTTCGTCGTTTCTTCGCCTATTACCGGCCCTATCGCGGCCTGTTCATCCTCGATTTCGGCTGCGCGATCGTTTCCGGCGTGCTTGAACTCGGCTTTCCGATGGCGGTGAAGCTGTTCATCGACCGGCTGCTGCTCAGTCAGGAATGGCTGCTGATCCTGCTCGCCTCGGGGGCGCTGCTGGTCATCTATGCGATCAATACCGGCTTGATGGCGGTCGTCACCTATTGGGGCCACATGCTCGGCATCAATATCGAGACGGACATGCGCCGCGCCGCCTTCAATCACCTGCAGAAACTCTCGTTCAGCTATTTCGACAACCAGAAGACCGGCCATATCGTCGGACGCCTCACCAAGGATCTAGAAGAGATCGGCGAAGTCGCCCATCACGGTCCGGAAGACCTGTTCATTGCCATCATGACCTTTATCGGTGCGCTTGCCCTGATGTTCTCGGTCAATTGGCAGCTGGCGCTGATCACCGCCGTCGTCGTGCCGCTGACCGCCTGGGTCACCAGCCATTTCGGCGGCCGCATGACCCATAATTTCCGCAGGTTGTTCCAGCGTGTGGGTGATTTCAACGCCCGGATCGAGGAGAATGTCGGCGGCATCCGCGTGGTGCAGGCGTTCGCCAACGAAAGCCACGAGCGCAACCTGTTCGAACAGGACAACCAGAACTACCGGCGCGTCAAGCTCGATGCCTACAAGCTGATGGCGGCGAGCAGCTCGCTCAGTTACATGAGCATGCGGCTGACCCAGATGGTGGTGATGATCGCCGGCGCCTATTTCGTGCTGTCGGGCGAGCTGACTGCCGGCGGCTTCATAGGTTTCCTGCTTCTGGTCGGGGTGTTTTTCCGCCCGGTCGAAAAGATCAATTCGGTAATCGAGACCTATCCCAAGGGCATTGCCGGTTTCCGCCGCTTCACCGAGCCTGATCGATACCGAGCCGGATATCGCCGATGCCCCTGACGCGATCGACGTCGATCACCTCAGGGGCGAGATCGCCTATGAGAATGTCTCGTTCGGTTACAGCCCGGACAAGCCGGTGCTCGAAAACGTCAACCTTTCGATCCGCGCCGGCGAGACGATCGCCTTTGTCGGTCCGTCGGGCGCCGGCAAGACGACGATCTGTTCGCTGCTGCCGCGCTTCTACGAGATCGGCGCGGGCAACATCACGATCGACGGCATCGACATTCGCGCCATGACCAAGGTGTCGCTGCGCCAGCAGATCGGCATCGTCCAGCAGGACGTCTTCCTGTTCGGCGGCACGATCCGCGAAAACATCGCTTATGGCCGGCTCGGCGCAAGCGAAACGGATATTGTCGAGGCGGCGCGACGGGCTCGGCTCGAGGAAATGCTCGCCGGCCTGCCGCAGGGTCTCGATACGGTGATCGGCGAGCGCGGCGTCAAGTTGTCAGGCGGCCAGAAGCAGCGCGTGGCGATTGCCCGCATGTTCCTGAAGAACCCGCCGATCCTTATCCTTGACGAGGCTACCTCGGCGCTCGACACCGAGACGGAACGCGCCATCCAGCGCTCGCTTGCCGAACTCTCGCAGGGCCGCACGACCCTGATCATTGCCCACCGCCTAGCTACCATCCAGGGCGCCGATCGCATTGTTGTCATCGATGCCAACGGCATCCTCGAACAGGGCACCCATCAGGACCTGATCGCCAAACACGGCGCCTATACCCGGCTGCACGCCGCGCAAGTGGGGATGATGTGATAGTCTTCACCGACTGATTCACCACCATCGGGCCGTATGGAAACTTCGCTTTATCTTCCCGTCAAAACCTTTCTCGAGAACTTCGGATACGAGGTGAAGGGGAGGTGGGCGGCTGCGATCTGGTGGGGTTGAGCCAGACGGACCCGCCAGTCGTCGTCATCTGCGAACTGAAGCTTACCTTCAATCTCGAACTGATCCTTCAGGCGGTCGATCGGGCGGGGGTTTCGGACGAGGTCTGGGTCGCCGCACGAGTTTCGGCCAAGGGCCGAGGTCGCGAGGCGGACAAGCGGTATCGAGATCTCTGCCGGCGGCTAGGGATCGGCATGCTCGGCGTGTCGGATCAGGGCGAGGTCAGCGTGCTCGTCAGCTCTGTCTCGCCGATGCCGCGCACCAATCCGAAGCGGCGCACACGGCTGGTCAAGGAGCATCGCAAGCGACGGGGCGATCCGGCCGTCGGCGGAAGCACCAAGATACCGGTCATGACCGCCTACCGGCAGCAGGCGCTCGCCTGTGCCTCGGCGCTTGCTGGCGGGCCGCTTCGTCCGCGTGACCTGAAGGAGGCGGCGCCAACCGCCGGAGCGATCCTGCGTGCCAATTACTACGGCTGGTTCGAGCGCATCGACAAGGGGGTCTATGGGTTGACCGAAGTCGGGCGGCAGGCGTTGCAACGTTGGCCGCAGACGATGCCGGGTGAGATCGAGCAGGCCGTGCCGAGCGATATCAGCAGATAGCCCAGCGCGGTTCGGGAAAGCGCACAGACATTCGCTCGTTAAAAAAGCCGCCCGCTTCGAAAGGCGGGCGGCTTTGTTCATCTCTCGAGCGCAGGGCTTACGGCTGAGTGCCGGCGCCGCCCGTTGCGCCGCCAGCCGGCGGTGTTGCCGGAGTGGCATTGTTAGCCGGCGGAGCTGCCGGGGTCATCGGTGCCGGAGACGACTTCGAATTGTCGGTTATCGGCGGGTTGGTCGGCGACGTGGTCTGCGGGTCGGTCGAGGAACCGCCCATCTGCGACCATACGAAAGCGCCGACCAGAATGACGGCGATCACGGCTACCCACGGCACCCACGACGAGCTGCTGCTCCTGACTGGCGTGGCCCGGAGGTCCGGATCACGGGTCTCGAACTTTCTATCATTGGGATCAAAAGTCATGATTGCTTCCTCCTTCTGCAACCGGACAATGCCTCGGTGTGCGTTTGGTTCCCGATTTCGTGAACGGCGGAAGCAGACTGTGCCGAATTAACGCGCAAATCTCTTGGCGCCCGCCACGCAGGCAACCACCGCAAGCGTCGCACCGAACATGCCGAGGCTGACCTTTTCGGCGAGGAGGGCCGCGGCGAGTAAGAGGCTGAAAAAGGGCTGCAGGAGCTGGAGCTGGCCGACGCCGGCAATGCCGCCGAGCGCCAGGCCGCGGTACCAGAAGACGAAGCCGATCAGCATGCTGAACAGCGAGACATAGGCAAGGCCGAGCCAGGACGTGCTGTCGATATTCGGGAGTGAGGCCGGCATGACGGCAATCGAAAGCGCAAGCATGACAGGCAGGGAGAGCGCCAGCGCCCAGGAAATGACCTGCCAGCCGCCCAGTTTTCGCGACAGGCGCGCCCCTTCGGCGTAACCAAGCCCGCAGGCGATGATCGCCCCCAGCATCAGCAGATCGCCAACCGAGGAGGCGGCCTCTTCCTGAAACAGTGCGAAGCCGGCGACGATCGCGCTTCCGAGGCAGGAAAATAACCAGAACACCGGTTTTGGACGCTCGCCGCCTCTCAAGACCCCGAAAATCGCCGTCGAAAGGGGCAGGAGACCGACGAACACGACCGAGTGCGCCGAAGTGATATGCTTCAGCGCCAGCGCCGTCAGCAGCGGAAAACCGATGACGACCCCGAGCGAGACAATGGCGAGCGGCAGGAGATCTGACCGGGCCGGTCGTTTTTCACGGAAGGCGAGCAGCAGACAGAGCGCGAGCAGGCCGGCGATCGTGGCACGCGCCACGGTCAGGAACAGCGGATCGAAATCGGCAACCGCAATGCGGGTGGCGGGAAGCGATCCGCTGAAGATCAAAATGCCAATGAAACCGTTGATCCAGCCGCTTGCCGTGTTGTTCATCCATATCTCCTGTACGTCCCACATTCCCGTTGGACGTTCCTGCGCGAGGTATTCCTTGGGTATTGTCTCGCTATCGTCCGGAAGTCATGGCGGCGCCAGAGACAATGCGATACAATTCCCAGAAACTGTTATGGTCTATGGAGCAGTACGGTGGATGCAAGAGCGGATCAAAAGGGGCGCGGGCAGCGTATCGGGGCGGTTATGGCGGAAATCCGCGGCCGGATCGCAGCGCGGGGCTGGTGCCCGGCGCGCGACTTCCTCGGTGCGCGCCTTTGCCAAGGCAATGCATGTCTCGGCCTCGACGGTGGTGGAGGCTTACGAGCGGCTGGCGGCGGAAGGGCTGATCCGCTCGCGGCCGGGTTCCGGTTTCTATGTGTCGAGCCCGCTGGCGCCGCTGTCGCTCTCGGAGATCGGCCCGAAGCTCGACCGGGCGGTCGATCCGTTCTGGGTGTCGCGCCAGGCGCTGGAAGACGGTGATCTGTTGAAACCAGGTTGCGGCTGGCTACCATCCTCCTGGATGCCGGAGGCGGCGATCCGCCGGGCCCTGCGCAGTCTGTCGAGGGGCGAGGACCGGGTCCTGTCGGACTACGACACATCGCTCGGGTCGCCGCAGCTGCGGCAGCTCCTTTCCCGCCGGATGGGAGAGCACGGAATATCAGCGGCCCCGGACCAGATCATCCTTACCGAATCGGGCACCCAAGCGATCGATCTGCTCTGCCGTTTCCTGATCGAGCCCGGCGACACGGTTCTGGTCGATGATCCCTGTTACTTCAATTTCCACGCACTGCTGCGTGCCCATCGGGCAAAAGTTATCGGCGTGCCGATGACGCCGGTCGGGCCGGATATCGAGGCTTTCGGTCGAGCGCTCGATGAGCACAAGCCGCGGCTCTACATCACCAATTCGGCAATCCACAATCCGACCGGTGCGACGCTCTCGCCGGTCGTGGCGCATCGGCTGCTGAAACTGGCCGACCGCGCCGGCCTGGCGATCATCGAGGACGATATCTTTGCGGACCTGGAACACGAGCCGGCGCCGCGCCTCGCCGCCTTCGACGGGCTTGACCGGGTGGTGCATATCGGCAGTTTTTCGAAAACCCTGTCGGCCTCGGTGCGTTGCGGCTTCATCGCCGCCAAACCCGAATGGATCGAGGGTCTCGTCGATTTGAAAATCGCTACGAACTTCGGGACGGGGCGGCTGTCGTCCCAACTTGTGCTCACGCTTTTGACCGACGGCAGCTACCGCAAACATCTGGAAGAGCTGCGCCTCCGGTTGGCGCGGGCGATGGAGGCGACGACGGGGCAGCTCGCATCGCTCGGCATCACGCCTTGGCTGCAGCCGCGGGCCGGCCTGTTCCTCTGGTGCCTGCTGCCGGACGGGGTGGAGGCGACGGATGTGGCGCGTGCCTGCCTTGCCGACAATATCGTGCTCGCACCCGGCAATGTGTTCAGCCAGTCCGAAGATGCGGGCAGCTTCCTGCGCTTCAACGTTGCGCAATCGCAGGACCCGCGGCTCTTTCAGAGCCTGGAAAGGGTGCTCGGCCGTTTGGGCTAACGAAGGCCTGGGGAGGGAGATGGAGCTCCCCACCGGCTCAATTCTGCGCCAGGGTCGTGCGGGGTCCGATCCAGTTGTGCCATTGTTCTTCCGAGCCATGGAACACGTTGAGGTCGATCTTGCCATTCACACCCTGCGAGAGGCCGGAGCCGGAATACTGCCAGAACAGCCATCTGCGGCCTGGATAGACCTTGGAAGGGTGCTGCGCGACGGCGCGCAGCCAGAAGGGATAATTGAGCAGTTCGCCCGACAGGTTGTCCTCGTAGAAATCGGGCGCCGTATAGATAATCGGCCGCTGGCCGTAATAACGCTCGATCTTGTCCATGAAGACCTGCATCTTTTCGAGCACGCGGGCGCGGGAAAGCTTTGCCTTGCAGTTCGATTCACCGTTCCATTCAACGTCGATGACCGGCGGCAGGGCATCCGGATCGCGCGGTACGTTGCGAATGAACCAGTCGGCCTGTTCGCCGGCGGTGCGGCACCAATAGAAGAAATGGTAAGCGCCGCGCTTGATGCCGGCTTCCTTTGCCCTGCGCCAGTTGGTCTTGAACATCGGGTCGAGATGGTCGCCACCGTCGGTCGCCTTGATATAAGCGAAATTGGCGCCTTGCGTGCGGAGCTTCGCCCAGTCGATATCGGCCTGCCAGCGCGACACATCGACGCCGTGCACGGCATAGCTTCGCGGCGAAACCCGCCCGAAATTGATCGGCTTCGCATCGCGGAACTGGCGGCTGTAGATCTGCATGCGACCGCGGCGGGGTGCGGGTTCCAGCTCCTGCCGGCCGGGTACCAGCATTGCGACCGGTCGTTCGGCCGGAAGCGGCATGCCGACAGTCGTTTCCCGCACGAAGGCCTGTGGTTCCGGTATCGGTCCGGTCCAGGCGACATCCTGCTGCGGCAGCGTTTGCCCCTGGGGCAAGGCTTGCTGCGAGGGTGTGCGCGGCACCGACCCGCGAGGTCTTGCCGATCCCGACCGAGGGTACGGGTGCGGCAGGGAGATCGACGGAACCCGTCTTTTCCTGCGTCGCGACGCCGGCCACCATCTCTTCCGGGCCGGATGTCGATGCGCAGCCCGCCAAGGCGAGGCAGGTGACGAGGAGTGCTGGTACAGCCGATAAACGCATTTGAAAACCCGTACGCAAAACAACAAAGACGGCCGCCCCTTGCCGTCGAGAACCCCTGATGGGAATTGCTAACGGAAAATTACCAAAAATGCTGAATCCAATCTTTACGCGGAGCGATGTTCTGAAATCAGCCACGCGGAGTGATCAGCCGTGCCGGATTTCCCACAACCGTGGCACCTGGCGGCACGTCGCGAGTGACGACCGAACCGGCTCCTATGATCGCCCCGTCACCGATCGTGATGCCGCCGAGAACGATTGCCCCGCCGCCGACCCAGACGTCGGTGCCGATGCTGATTGGCCGGCCAAGTTCCAGGCCCTGAGCACGCAGCACGGGGTCGCGGTGATGATCCGCGCAATAGAGCTGTACGCCTGGACCCAGCATCGAGCGGGCACCGATCCTGACCGGTGCGGTGTCGAGAATCGTACAGCCGGCGTTCAGATAGACGCCTTGCCCAAGAATGACATTGAAGCCGTAGGCGCAGTGGAAGGGTGCTTCCAGAAAGGCTTCGGGGCCGCGCCGAGCAGCGCGCGCAGGGTAGGTGACATCGCGCCACGCTCCGCGGGCGGCATGGTATTATGGGAATGGACGGCAATCCGCGCCTTGTCCCGGAGTGCGTCGAGTTCCGGATCAAGGCAACAATACCATTCGCCGGCCGCCATCTTTTCGCGTTCGCTCACCTATCGTCTCCTCCAACCGTCCCTTGGCGCCTTCAGCGTTCGGCTCCGGCCTTGATCCGCGCCGTCTCGCGCCGCGCGACGCTTTCCGCCGGCCACATCGCCTTGGAGCTGTAATAGTTCTCGAAGATATTGGCGTCTTCCGGCAGGCCCACCCAGGCGACTTTCGAGCGGGTGAAGATATGCACGTCGGGAGAGAATTCCCCGCGCCTTTCGAGCGTCTGGACCCGGATGAACAGCATCCATTTGCGCCGGCCGTAATCGCTCCAGACCGCTGTCTGACACTCCGGGCAGCGATAGATATCGTGGGGCAAGCCGCTATCGGTCCTCATGGCCACTGCGACCGGCTCGGCGCCGGTGGTCTCCACCCGGTCGGCTTCCATCAGGGCATTGATGGCAAAGGCGCCACCGGTCTGCTGCTGACAGTCGGTGCAATGGCAGCAATGGATGAACATCGGCCGCCCATGCATGCGATAGCGGACTTTGCCGCAAAAGCAGCCGCCCTCGAATATCTCGCTCATCTGCCGCCCGAGCCTCCCCTAAGAATGACTCATGCCGAATATGAAATATTCCCCAGTCTTCCCGCTACGCAAAATGAACAAGACGAGATCGGATGTTCTGCTTTAAGGTCGATGGATACGATATGAGCGGGATCAAATGCATGACAAAAGAGCGCATCGGGATCATCGGCCTCGGCAGGATGGGCAGCGCCATGGCCGAGCGGCTGGCAAAGCAGGGCTTCGCGGTGATGGGGTGGACGCGCAGGGGGCTTCCGGCAGACAAGGCCGCGACCCTCGGCATCGGCGCCTCGGCCGATCTGGCGGCACTTCTCGCTGCTTCGGATATCGTCATTCTGGCCTTGCTCGACGATGCCGCGGTGCACGCCGTGCTCGACGAGATCGCCGCCTTCGGTCCGGCAGGCAGACTGGTCGTCGATACCAGTACCGTCAGCCCTCAGACGTTGCGCGCCCATGAAGCCCAGCTGGGCAAGGCGGGCGTCACCCTTCTCGACGCGCCGGTTTCCGGCGGGCCGGAAATGCTGCTCGCGGGCACGGTCGGCCTCTATATCGGCGGTGCAGAGAAGGATTTTCAGCGCTTTCTGCCGATCGCCGGGGTTCTTTCCAATCGCATTCATCACGTCGGCAAACTGGGCGACGGTGCGTCGGCGAAACTCGTCAACAACATGATGCTGATGGGCCTGTGGCAGGTCATGAAGGAAGCGATCGAACTCGGGAGCAAGGCAGGACTTGGGCGCGACAAGATGATCGAGATCCTGTCCGGCAGCCCTGCTGCGAGCCCGGCCATGCGGTCGCGGCTACCGGTCGTTCTCGGCGAGACAGAGGCAGTGGGTTTTCCGGTCTCCGGCGTGCTCAAGGACATGGGCGTCGTCCTCGATCTTGCCGGACACCTCGGGGTTGCCACGCCCACCATCGAGGCGGCGCGTGCAAGCTTCCGGAATGCTGCGACGCTCGGATATGGCGAGGCTGATCTTGGCACCGTGGTGCGGCTGGCACTCGAAGGAAAGGGCTGAGCCGGGAGCGGCCCAGCCCTTTTCGAAAACCTAGAATGTGCGACCGAGGCGGGCATCGACCGAGTGGCTATTGCCGCCGCGTACCGCGAAGAACAGGAAGATTGCCGCCCACAGAATGGACTTTTCCGCGCCGGCGAGACCCTGGTTCTGGGCGATGCCGTGGAAATAGACGGTGACCAGCAGCACGATCATCGCCGCAAAGGAGGCGGGGCGGGTGAAGAGGCCGATGGTGACGAGAATGCCGCCGAAGAATTCCGTCGCGGAGAGCAGCGGCGACCAGAAGACACCCGGATAAAAACCGAGGCTTTCGACCATGCCGACAGCGCCGAAGGGGTTGGTGATCTTGCCGAAGCCATGGGTAACCAGCAGCACGCCGGCCGTAATGCGCAGGATCGTCTCGACGATCTCGTGGGCGGAGGTATAAACAGGGGCGAGTGCCGGAATGATCAGGCGGGAGCGGGTGGTGGATTGAAGAGCCATGGGACCTCTTTCTATGAAAACGATGCGACAGTCGTCGCTGCGGTTCCAAATTGACGTTCACCCCCTCCCTGTCGAGATCCGCGCAGTCAAAACATGACATTTCAGGTTGACATTATTGTGAGACCGAATTGACCGGGGCAGAAGGCAAAACATCATGGAAAAACCGCGTATTACGATTCTTTATTGTACCCAGTGCAACTGGCTGCTGCGGGCAGGTTGGATGGCGCAGGAGCTTTTGCAGACCTTCGGCGATACGCTCGGCGAGGTGGCCCTGATCCCCGGCACCGGCGGAAATTTCGAAATACAGGTGAATGGCGTCCTTATCTGGGAACGCAAGCGCGACGGCGGTTTTCCTGGCCCCAAGGAACTGAAGCAGCGGGTGCGCGACATGATCGACCCGGACCGCGACCTCGGCCACGTGGACCGGAAGGCGCCCGAAATCGGCGAGGCATGAGGCCGCGTGTGACTGATCCATGAAGGTTTTTGGCGACTGACACGGAAACTTCAAAAGCCAGTTGACAGGGGAAGGTCACACCCGTACATGGCTCTCCGTCGCCCAGATGGCGGAATTGGTAGACGCGCCAGCTTCAGGTGCTGGTACCCGAAAGGGTGTGGAGGTTCGAGTCCTCTTCTGGGCACCATTCCGATTTGATCTCTACCAAGATCAAATACTTAACGCCTCCCCGCAAATTGCGCATGCCCCTCGGGGGCACCCCGGAAACGCTTGGCGGCGGTCTCAAGGGTGCGTGGCGTACTGCTCGCGCATGGTCTCGGCCGACGCGCGAACCACCTCGGAAATCTGCAGGAGCCTGGGTGACCAAAGGGGTTGAATTGCGCCAGATCATTCCGATCGTTCGTGATGGCTGGGGCGTGTGGAATCGGGAGATCGAAACCTGCGCCGAGCGCGTTTCCACCGGCACCGCCATTTCCGGGATCAGGGTGATGCCGATGCCGGCGCTGACCATCTGCACCAGCGTCGATAGGGAACTGCCTTCCATGACTTCCCGGGGCGCGTCGTTCCTATCTTGCAGAACGACAGGGCCTGATCGCGGAAACAGTGTCCTTCCTCCAGGAGAAGCAGGCGCATTTCGCGGAGCGCTTCGCGTTCGGGCACCGGCTTGCCCTCGTCCTCGCGCCGCCGGACCAGCACGAACTCCTCCTCGAACAATTTGAGCTCGGTGAGGAACGGTGCGGAGACGGGCAGGGCGACGATCGCCAGATCCAGGCTCGCCCTGGGCCAGTTCCTGGACCAGCTTTGCCGTCTGCGTTTCGCGCACCTGTAATTCGATCCCTTCGAACGTCCTGTTCAGATCGTTGATGATGGCCGGCAACAGATAGGGCGCGATCGTGGGGATGATGCCGATACGCAGGCGGGCGAGAAACGGATCGCGCGAAGCACGGGCGAGATCCGCCAGTTCGTCCACGGCACGAAGGATTTCGCGGACCCGCAACGCGAATGTCTGGCCGAAGGCGGTGAGTTTCACTTCCCGTGCATTCCGCTCGAAGAGGTCGCCCCCACCTCCTGTTCGAGTTCCTTTATCTGCATCGACAAGGCCGGTTGAGAAATCGCACAGGCGTCGGCGGCGCGGCGGAAGCGGCCATCCCGCGCTAGGGCTTCGAAATAACGGAGCTGTTTGAGAGTGAGGTTTTTCATAACCTCAACTTATCGCGACGATCAGTAAATCCAACTTAAATTTATGAGGCGCTTCCGGTAAGAAGGACAAGAGGGAGGGCGCGCGCTTGACTGCGCCGGCCAAACGAGTGGGCTACAGTCGGAAATAGCGCAGCTGGACCAGCCGGTTCGGGACAAAATACCTTCTTTTGAACGACAGATAATCAAATTAATCAAGGAGATAGTCATGGATGCGAAATCTAGCGAAAGCGCCGGCAAATGTCCGGTCGCCCATACGCCGCGCGGCAGATCGAATCGGGACTGGTGGCCGAACCAGCTGAACGTCCAGATCCTGCATGGGCATTCCGTCCGGTCGGATCCGATGGGCGAGGCGTTCAACTATGCGGATGAGTTCAAGACGCTCGATCTCGATGCAGTTAAGAAAGACCTTCATGCTCTGATGACTGATTCGCAGGATTGGTGGCCGGCCGACTTCGGTCATTACGGCGGCCTGTTCATCCGCATGGCCTGGCACAGCGCTGGCACATACCGCGTCACCGACGGCCGCGGCGGCGCAGGCCAGGGCCAGCAGCGTTTCGCGCCGCTCAACAGCTGGCCGGACAACGTCAACCTCGACAAGGCCCGCCGCCTGCTCTGGCCGATCAAGCAAAAATACGGCAACAAGATTTCCTGGGCGGATCTGATGATCCTTACGGGCAATGTCGCGCTCGAATCGATGGGCTTCAAGACCTTCGGTTTCGCCGGCGGCCGCGCCGACGTCTGGGAGCCGGAAGAGCTCTACTGGGGGCCGGAAGGGACCTGGCTCGGCGACGAGCGTTATAGCGGCGAGCGCCAGCTCGCAGAGCCGCTCGGCGCCGTGCAAATGGGCCTCATCTACGTCAACCCGGAAGGCCCGAACGGCACTCCCGACCCGCTCGCTTCGGCGCGCGATATTCGCGAAACCTTCGCCCGTATGGCGATGAACGACGAAGAGACCGTGGCGCTGATTGCAGGCGGCCACACCTTCGGCAAGACCCATGGTGCCGGCGATCCGTCCTTTGTCGGCGTTGACCCGGAAGGCGGCGAGCCGAAGCGCAGGGCCTCGGCTGGTCGAGCAAGTTCAACACCGGCGTCGGCCGCGATGCCATCGGCAGCGGCCTTGAAGTGACCTGGACACAGACGCCCACCCTGTGGAGCAACTTCTTCTTCGAAAACCTGTTCGGCTTCGAATGGGAACTGACCACGAGCCCGGCCGGCGCCAAGCAGTGGGTGGCGAAGAATGCCGAGGCTTCGATTCCGGACGCTTTCGACGCCTCGAAGAAGCATCTCCCCACCATGCTGACCAGCGACCTCGCATTGCGCTTCGACCCGGCCTACGAGAAGATCTCGCGCCGCTTCCTCGAAAACCCGGCTGAGTTCGCAGATGCCTTCGCCCGCGCCTGGTTCAAGCTGACCCACCGCGATATGGGCCCGAAGGTCCGCTATCTCGGCCCGGAAGTACCGGCAGAAGACCTGATCTGGCAGGATGTCATTCCGCCGGTCAATCATGATCTGGTCGATGAGCATGATATCGCCGACCTGAAGTCCAGGATACTGGCATCCGGCCTGACGGTACAGGAACTGGTATCGACCGCGTGGGCTTCCGCTTCGACCTTCCGCGGGTCCGACAAGCGCGGCGGTGCCAATGGCGCGCGTATCCGGCTTGCACCGCAGAAGGACTGGGAGGCCAACCAGCCGGCGCAGCTCGCCAAGGTGCTCGGCGTTCTCGAAGGCATCCAGAACGATTTTTCTGCCTCCCGTACCGGAAGCAAGAAGATCTCGCTTGCCGACCTGATCGTCCTTGGCGGCGCCGCAGGCGTCGAAAAGGCCGCAAAGGCAGCAGGTCAGGACATCACCCTCCCGTTCACGCCGGGCCGGATGGACGCTTCGCAGGAACAGACGGATGCGCATTCCTTCGCGCCGCTCGAACCCCGCGCCGATGCCTTCCGCAACTATGTCAACGGCAGCAAGCTGCAGTTCATGCAGGCGGAAGAAGCTCTTGTCGACCGCGCCCAGCTGCTGACGCTGACCGCGCCGGAAATGACCGTCCTCATCGGCGGACTGCGCGTGCTGAAGGCTGGTCAGCCGGAACACGGCGTCTTCACCGACAAGCCGGAAACCCTGACGAACGACTTCTTCGTCAACCTGCTCGACATGGGCACGGTCTGGGCCCCGGTTGAGGGCAAAAAGGGCGTCTATCTGGGCAGCGACCGCAAGACGGGCACCGCCAAGTGGACCGGCACCCGCGTCGATCTGATCTTCGGTTCGCATTCGCAGCTTCGTGCGATCGCGGAAGTTTATGGCCAGTCCGATGCCAAGGCAAAGTTCGTCAAGGACTTCGTGGCGGCCTGGACCAAGGTCATGAACGCCGATCGGTTCGATCTCGTCTGATCGATTAAAAGATGCCCGGGCGTAGCTCAGCTTCGCCCGGGCATCTTCCTCAATCGTTGATTACGCCGGATCGTCAGGTCGGCACGAAGGCCGAGGCGATCGCCAGCACGAATCCCAGGATCGTTGCACACACGGACAAGGCCTCGCGCGTTTTTTCGGAGCTGACGCTCCATCCCTCGCTGGTGAGATATCGTGCGATCAGGCCGAGCGAAAGCAGGCCGACGCAGCCGAGAAAGGCGAAGAAATAAAGCCCGTACTGCATGCTGGAGATCTTCTTGGTCAGCAGTTCGGTGATGCCGACCAGGGTCGAGAGGGACAGCAGCAGGCTGCCGATGATCAGGTGTTCCGCGTGTTTCGATCTCACCGCCGAATAGAGCGACAGGATCGTGAACAGGAACCCTGCCAGCACGATCGCGATATAGTTGCCGCTGACATGCCCCGTCGCCGATATCGACATGAAGACCGATGTCAGGACGAACAGCGCTGCCGTCAAGATAATCTTGTATTTCGAGTTGAAAAACTGGCGCATAATATTGATCCGCTCTTGGCCGGCCCGCCTGCGGCGCTGGCAAATGCCGGTTCTCAACTATGGGAAATTCGGCGCGCGATGAACAGGTTGCGAACCTGCTATTCGGTGGAAATCCACGCCCGAATTTCCAGACTCAAGTTTCCGGGAACTTCCTGCGCTGGATCGCATAGGCGGCACCGGCGCTCATCACTGCGAGCAGATACCAGGTCACGGCGTAGACGAGGTGGCTGTTGCGGAAGCGGATGACCGTCAGCCCGCCGACGGGCAGGCCGCCGGGGATCGGCGTCGCATCGGCATCGATGAAATAGGGCGCGACCTGTCCGAGGCCTTTTGTTGTGGCGATCGCGGCCACGTCGCGCGAGTACCAGCGGCCGCCGGCGGGATTGTTGGAGCGCAGGAAGGCACCGTCCGGCTCGCTGATGCGGATGAGGCCGGTGATCTTGACGAGACCTTCGATCTCTCCGTCCGCTCGGGCCGCCGGGTCACGGCGGTCGGCCGGCACGAAGCCGCGATTGATCAGGATCGTGGTTCCGTCCGCCTGTTCCAGCGGGGTCAGAACCCAGAAGCCAGGCCCGAGATCGGTGACCGCCTGGACGAGGGTTTCCTCGTCATGGCGGAAAATGCCGGTCGCAGTCACTCGCCGATATTCGTCGTTCTCCGCGTTGATGCCGGGCCATGCTGTCGATGAGGGAGCCGGCGCAGGCGTGGCGGTGACGCGGGCATCGACGCGTGCGATCAGGTCGAGTTTCCAGAAGAGCCGCTGCACCTGCCATGTGCCGAGCCCGAGGAAGATCAGCGTCAGGAAAAGCATCGCACCCGCGAAGATGAGCTGGGAGCGGGTGTGCCCCGCATCCGCTGTTTCTCCGATCAGGGGATGGTCGAGAGCCACGCGTCTATCCTTCCCAGGCTCATCCCCTTCCGGGGATCAAGGCACGTTCTTCATCATCTCCGGCGACATCGGCATCATGTTGGTGTTCAGATGATGCATGACCCAGAGCGAGCCCGCAAGCGTGATGCCGACCAATACCAGGGTAAAGAGCAGCGCCATCATGGTCCATCCGCCTTCCGAACGCGGATTCATGTGCAGGAAATAGACCATGTGCACGACGATCTGCACGACGGCGAGGCCCATGATGAAGAAGGCGGTCAGGAGCTTGCTGTCGAAAACGCCGCCCATCACGAGCCAGAAGGGAATTGCCGTCAGGATGACCGACAGGGCAAAGCCGATCAGGTAGCCTTTCAGGGTGCCGTGGCCGGCCTGGTGGCCGTTGCTGTGGGCATGATGCGCCTGTGCGGCATCTTCGTGCAATGGGGCTTGGCCGTGCGCGCTCATCCGAGGACTCCCATGAGATAGACGAAGGAAAAGACGCCGATCCAGACGACGTCGAGGAAGTGCCAGAACATCGACAGGCACATCAGTCGGCGCTTGTTCGCCTCGATCAGCCCGTGTTTGCCGACCTGTACCATCAGCGTGATCAGCCAGATGATGCCGAAGGTGACGTGCAGGCCGTGGGTGCCGACCAGCGTGAAGAAGGAGGAGAGGAAAGCCGAGCGGGTCGGCCCGGCGCCCTCATGGATGAGGTGGTTGAACTCGTAGAGTTCGAGGCCGAGGAAGATCGCGCCGAACACGCCGGTCACGCCGAGCCAGAACAGCGTCTCGGTCTTGGCGCCCCGCTCCATCTGCAACATCGCGAAGCCATAGGTGATCGAGGAGAAGAGCAGCATCGCCGTGTTGAGGGCAACGATCGGCAGGTCGAACAGGTCGGCGGGCGAGGGGCCAGCCGCATAATTGCGGCCGAGCACGCCGTGGGTGGCGAAGAGCACCGCAAAGATCAGGCAGTCGCTCATCAGGTAGAGCCAGAAGCCCAGCATGGTGCTGCCTTCCGGATGATGCTCTTCCGTAACGTAGAACTGCGGCTTGTCGGTATCGTGATTGCCGTGGGTTTGCACTTGCGTCTGGCTCATGGTCTCAGGTCCGTTCCCAGCAGCTTCGAGCGCGCATCCTCTGTTGCGGTCACGGTCTCGGCGGGGATGTAGAAATCCCTGTTATAGTTGAAGGTATGACCGATCGCGGTGGCCAGCATGGCGACGAAAGCCACGATCGCCAGCCACCAGATGTACCATATCATCGCGAAGGCGAAGGCGACGCTTATCGCGGCGAGGATGACACCGGTACCGGTGTTCTTCGGCATGTGGATCGGCTTGAAGCCGCCGAGCGGGCGCTCGTAGCCGCGGCTCTTCATGTCGTACCAGCTGTCATGGTCGTGCACGACGGGCGTGAAGGCGAAATTGTAGTCCGGCGGCGGCGAGGAAGTCGACCATTCCAGCGTGCGGCCGTCCCAGGGGTCGCCGGAGGTCTCGCGCAACTGGTCGCGCTTCAGGTAGCTCACGACGATCTGGATGATGAAGGAACCGATGCCGCAGGCAATCAGAGCCGCGCCGAAGGCTGCGATCACGAACCAAATCTGCAGCGACGGATCCTCGAACTGGCTGACGCGCCGAGTGACGCCCATCAGGCCGAGCACATAGAGCGGCATGAAAGCGACGTAGAAGCCGATGAACCAGAACCAGAAGCTCATCTTGCCCCAGAATGGATCGAGCTTGTAGCCGAAAGCCTTCGGCCACCAGTAGACGACCCCGGCCATCAGCCCGAACACCACGCCGCCAATGATGACGTTGTGGAAATGGGCGATCAGGAACAGCGAATTGTGGAGCACGAAGTCGGCCGGCGGTACCGCCAGCATGACGCCGGTCATGCCGCCGATGACGAAGGTGACCATGAAGCCGACCGTCCACATCATCGGCACCTCGTACCGGATGCGGCCGCGATACATGGTGAACAGCCAGTTGAACATCTTGGCCCCGGTCGGGATCGAGATGATCATCGTCGTGATGCCGAAGAAGGCGTTGACCGAGGCTCCGGAGCCCATTGTGAAGAAATGGTGCAGCCATACGAGATAGGAGAGGATCATGATCACGCAGGTGGCATAGACCATCGAGGCGTAACCGAAGAGCCGCTTGCCGCAGAAGGTGGCGACCACTTCCGAAAAGATGCCGAAAGCAGGCAAGACAAGGATGTAGACCTCCGGATGGCCCCAGATCCAGATGAGGTTGATATACATCATCGGGTTGCCGCCGAGGTCGTTGGTGAAGAAGTTCGTGCCGGCATAGCGGTCGAGCGACAACAGAACGAGAGTGGCGGTGAGGATCGGGAAGGAAGCCACGATCAGCACGTTGGTGCAGAGCGAGGTCCAGGTGAAAATCGGCATCTTCATGAAGGTCATGCCCGGCGCCCGCATCTTGACGATGGTGGCAATCAGGTTGATGCCCGAGAGCGTGGTGCCGATACCGGCCACCTGCAGGCCCCAGATGTAATAGTCGACGCCGACGCCCGGACTGTAATCAGCGCCTGAGAGCGGCGGGTAGGCAAGCCAGCCGGTGCGGGCGAACTCGCCGACGAACAGCGACATCATGATGATGATCGCGCCGGCGGTCGTCATCCAGAACGAGAAGTTGTTGAGGAACGGAAAGGAGACGTCGCGGGCGCCGATCTGCAGCGGCACCACGAAGTTCATGAGGCCCGTCACGAAGGGCATGGCCATGAAGAAGATCATGATGACGCCATGCGCGGTGAAGACCTGGTCGAAGTGATGCGGCGGCAGATAGCCTTCCGAATTGAAGGCAATCGCCTGCTGGATACGCATCATGATCGCATCGGCAAAGCCGCGCAAAAGCATGACGAGCGCCAGCACCACATACATGATGCCGATCTTCTTGTGGTCCACGCTGGTGAACCATTCGTTCCACAGATAACCCCAGAGCCGATATTTGGTGATCACCCCCAGAAGGGCGAGACCGCCGAGCGCTACGGCGACGAAGGTGGCGACGAGAATGGGCTCGTGATAGGGAATGGCTTCGAGGGTTAGCCGCCCGAAAAGGAATTCCGTCAGATTGCTGTTGCCGAACATGGGTCTGTCCAAAATCTCTTGAAATGCAGCCTCAGGGCTGAGTTGCGGGCTGCGCCGGAGCATTGTTGTTGAGCTGAGCCGGCGCAGGACCGCCCTGATTGCCTCCGGGCGTGCCGTTGCCTCCCGGCATGTTCTGCATGTCGTGGTTGGTCGATTGCGGCTGATCCACGCTTTTTCTCGGTTCAGGCATGTGAGAAGGTTCGCCGCTCGCCGGCACAGTCGCGCCTGGCGTCTCTTCTACCGCATGGCGATTGTCATGTTCCAGGCGCGCGCGATTTTCCTGGCTCTCGGTTCCGCCGCCGCCCATCAGATCGACATGCATCATCTCCTCCATGCACATCTTGCCGGGCCTTGCGCACATGTTGAGCACGGCCCGGTAGAGCCCTTCCTCGACCCCGGAGAAATACCGGACCGGTTCCTTGACGCTCGGCTTTTCGAGCTTCAGGTAGGCGTCGCGGTTGAGCGCGGTGCCGTTCTGCTTCACCCGGGCAACCCACTGGTCGAAGCCGGCCTGATCGACACCATGGAACTTGAAGCGCATGTGCGAAAAACCGTCGCCGCTATAGTTCGCCGACAAGCCATCGAATTCGCCCGGCTTGTTGATGACCGCATGCAGCTTCGTCTCCATGCCGGGCATGGCGTAGATCATGCCGGCCAGCGCCGGTACATAGAAGGAATTCATCACCGATGAGGCGGTGATCTTGAAGTTGATCGGTACGTCCACCGGCGCGGCCATCTCGTTGACGGTGGCGATGCCGTATTCGGGATAGAAGAACAGCCATTTCCAGTCGAGCGCCACGACCTCGACGGTGATCGGCTTTGTCTCCGCCGGAACGGCGCGCTGGGCATCGAGCCGATCGAGCGGCCGGTATGGGTCGAGCTTGTGGGTGCTGATCCAGGTGACGGCGCCGAGTGCGATGATGATGGCGAGCGGTGCGGACCAGATGATGACTTCGAGCCCGGTCGAATGGTGCCATTCGGGGTCGTAGGGCGCGGTGGTGTTCGAACCGCGATAGCGCCAGGCGAAGAACAGCGTGAGGAAGATGACCGGTACGATGATGATCAGCATCAGCACCGTGGCGACGATAATCAGGTCGGCCTGCTGTCTGGCAATATCACCCGAAGGCGACATGACGACCAGATTGCATCCCGAAAGCCCCGCAAGGGCCAGGAGAGCGAACAATCGTGCGACGATTTTCAACTGAGGGGTCATCTCGAGCTCAAATTTGCTTTTTGTCTAGTTGGGAGTAACCGCGTTCCGGTATCGGCTGAAATGAGGTCGTTCGTCGCAGTGCAGCAATATGTCGCGGTGCAGCAAAAAACCGCATGGCCTTTGAAACCGTTTTGCTGCACGACCGGCATACTCGGCATTCACCTCCGCCAACCGGGAAATCTAGGACAACCCAAGGGGCTGACCAGAGGGTGTGGATGAGAAGACGGTACGGACCGCCGCAAATATCAGGTTTTTAGCCTTGTTCCTTGATCTCGGCAGCATGTTGATCAACATTTCGGGGACAGGGCGAACTATCGCCAGGAGGAATTCATGACCACGGTCGTCAATCCCGCGTCAACGGGCCCTACATCGTCCGGCCTCGAAAGGGACGCCCGCCGCATTCATGACGATAAGCCGATCTCGCCGGGCAGCATCGCGCTCGGTGTGATCATCGGTCGCATGTCGGAATTCTTCGACTTCTTCGTCTATGGCCTCGGCTCCGTGCTCGTCTTCCCGAAGCTGATCTTCCCGTTTGCGCCGAACCCGGTTGCGGCCACCCTGATGTCGTTCGCGATCTTTCCGCTCGCTTTCATGGCGCGACCTGTCGGGTCTTTCGTCTTCATGTGGATCGACCGCAACTATGGGCGCGGCACCAAGCTGACGATCGCGCTGTTCCTGCTTGGCGGATCGACGGCCTCGATCGCCTTCCTGCCGGGCTACGACACGATCGGCTATTGGGCTGTGGCGTTGCTGGCGCTGTTCCGCATGGGGCAGGGGTTTGCACTCGGCGGCGCCTGGGACGGGCTTGCGTCGCTCCTGAACCTCAATGCGCCGCCCAACCGGCGCGGCTGGTACGCGATGATTCCGCAGCTCGGCGCCCCTATTGGCTTTGCTCTGGCGAGCATGCTGTTCGGTTATTTCGTTGCCAACCTTTCCGAAGCGGATTTCATTTCCTGGGGCTGGCGTTATCCGTTCTTCGTGGCGTTTGCGATCAACGTCGTGGCGCTGTTCGCGCGCCTGCGCATCGTCGCCAGCAGGGAGTTCGGCTCGGCGCTCGAAGCCAACGAGCTGCAGGCCCGGCCGATCTTCGAAATGCTGAGCAAGCATGCCCATGACGTCGTGCTCGGCGCATTCGTGCCGCTTGCAAGCTTCGCCATGTTTCATCTGGTGACGATCTTCCCGTTGAGCTGGGTGACCCTCTATGGCGGGCAGTCGGCGGCGGAATTCCTGTTCGTGCAGGTGATCGGGGCGGCCGTCGGCATCGTCGGCATCATCCTGTCTGGCCTGATCGCCGACCGTATCGGCCGCCGCAGCCAGTTGATGATCGGCGCTGTCATCATTGCAATCTTCTCGTTCTCGGCACCCTTCCTGCTCAATGCCGGAGGCAAGGGGCAGGACGCCTTTATCATCATCGGTTTCGGCATCCTCGGCCTCTCTTTCGGCCAGGCCTCCGGCGCGGTCTCCTCGCGCTTCGGGCAATATTACCGTTATACCGGTGCGGCACTCACATCCGACCTCGCCTGGCTGATCGGTGCGGGCTTCGCGCCGCTGGTGGCCCTTGGTCTCGCCAGCAGTTTCGGCATCATCTTCATCGGTGGATACCTGATTTCCGGTGCGATCTGCACGATCGCGGCACTCAGCCTCAGCCGGGTACTGGACCAGAGCAGCGAACCGGGCGGCCAGCGGTAGTCCCAGGGCGATAACGCGCCTCCTTCGATCTCCCTCCTTTGTGGGGAGACGCCCAATCCGTCGCGCTTTCCTTGGCGCCCACTTCCCCCGGCGGGTATCGAATTCGGAAACACCGGTCACGATCCGCATGCGGCTGTTGGGCGATGGGGTCGCAATAATACGGTCACGCGAAGGGTTCGGCGGGGCCCTTGCCCGGCTGGGTGAACCATTGTGGCCCGGTTTCGGTCATGTGGATATGGTCTTCGAGGCGGATGCCGAAGCGGCCCGGGAAAACGATCATCGGCTCATTCGAGAAACACATGCCCGGTTCGAGCACGGTCGCATTGCCGCGCACCAGATAGGGTTCCTCGTGGATTTCGAGGCCGAGCCCGTGGCCGGCGCGATGGGGCAGGCCGGGCAGGACGTAATCGGGGCCGAGTCCATGTGTTGCCAGCACCTTGCGGGCCGCGTCGTCCAGGCTGCCGCAGGTGGCGCCCAGACGGGCGGCCTCGAAGACGGCCTGTTCCGCCTCGCGCTCGATCGCCCAGGCTGCCGCGAATTCCTCGGTCGGTTCCTCCAGCACATAGGTGCGGGTGAGATCCGAATGATAACCGTCGAGCCGGCAACCGGTATCGACCAGCACCACGTCGCC
Organism: Neorhizobium sp. EC2-8; assembly: GCA_045291535.1. Taxonomy (GTDB): domain Bacteria; phylum Pseudomonadota; class Alphaproteobacteria; order Rhizobiales; family Rhizobiaceae; genus Neorhizobium. The sequence goes on from CP147998.1 coordinate 304,247, forward strand.
GGGGGTGTAGATCTGGTCGCCGTCGGCGCCGTGCGGAAGCGAGGTCGCGGCCCCGAAGGAGACGATGCAGAAGCTCGATCCCTCTTCCGCGCCGAGCGCGCGATGCTGTTCGTCGATATGGCGGACCACATCGGAGGCAAGCGCGCCCGGCTTGATGAAGGCATGCGCGCGACGATGCACTTCCAGCGTCAGGTCCATCGCATATTGGATGAGGTCGATCTCGGCCTTCGATTTGCGAAGCCTGAGATCGCGGATCAGCCGGCCGCCATCGACGAGCCTGTCTGCGCCGAAGACAGCGGCGAGTGGTGGTAGACGAACAATGGCAGCGCGTCGTCGAGGGCGATTTTCATATTGGCGGGCAGGAGCGAGGCAACGAGCGCGGCGCTCGCCTCGTCCTCCTGCCAGACGAGGATCTCGCCAGGCAGATGGGGTAAGCTTTCGACGCGGCTCTGTTCAAAGCCGGGCACGATGTAAGTCACCGATTTTGGCGTTACCAGCGCACCGAGGAGGCGCTCGCTCTGATGCCAGACGAGGCCGGTGAAATAACGCAGGCTCTCGCTGGCGCCGAGCAAAATGCCGCCCAGTCCCTTTTCGTCCAGCGACGCCTGCAGTCGCGAAAGGCGCTGTCGCCGCTCGCTGTCCGTGATCTTCGGGACGGGGTGAGACCAGGCCATGTCCGGTTCCTTTTAATTTAGCTGCGTTTATATCTTTCTGTAGTCAGTTTGTCGACAAAGATAATCGGCGCAGGTCGATGCCTCGGATTTGGAGGCAGGTGCCGTCAGCGAAAACGGCTGATACTGTAAGGTTCGATATCAAGGGCCGGCTTCCGGCGGGCGGCGATATCGGCGACAAGCCGACCCGTCGCTGCCGATTGGGTGAGGCCGAGATGTCCATGGCCGAAGGCATAGATGATTGCCGGCGTCGCGCTTGACGGGCTGATCACAGGCAGGCAATCCGGCATCGAGGGGCGAAACCCCATCCACTGTCGGCCGCCATGGGTCTTCAGATCGGGCAGGAAGCTCTTCGCTTTTTCAGCATTGCCTCCGAGCGCTGGTAGTTCGGCGCCAGCGTCAGCCCGCCGAGCTCAACCGCGCCGCCGACGCGGATGCCGGAAGAGAGTGGGGTGACGACGAAGCCGTGGTCGTTGAAATAGAGCTGGCGCTGGAGGGGAAAGCGTTCTGCGGCAGCGTCGTGTTGTAGCCGCGCTCGGTTTCCAGCGGAGCATGGTCACCGAGGCCGGCCACGATCTTCTTCGACCAGGCGCCGCCCGCCAGCACGACAGTCTTCGCCTCGAAGGCGGCTCCGTCCGCAAGGATAACCCTGGCGCCATCGGTCGTCGGTTCGATACGGACGACTTCACCGATCCGGAGCGATGCGCCGCGCGTCATGGCATTGCTGAAGAGGGCTTGAGTGAAGTCCAGCGGATCGGAGACCTGCAGGCCGGAAGGCGTGAAGATGCCGTGGCGGAACTGCGGCGCAAGGCCCGGCTGCAAGGCGTCGATTTCAGCGCGGCCGACTTTCTGGAATTCGAACCCCGCCTTACGTTTCGCCTGCCAGTCGTCATCCGCGGCATTGAGGCTCGCCTCGCTGTCGTAGAGGTCCAGCGTCCCGGTCTGCTTCACCATCGCCCGAAGGCCGGTCCGTTCGACGGTCCGCAGCATTTCGCTGCGGGCCATCGGCATTATTTTGGCATGCACGCCGACGGTGCGCTCATAAGCCGGCCGGGCACTGGCTCGCCAGAGGCGCCACAGCCAGGGCACCATGTTGAGCGCGTAGGAGGGCGGCAGGCTCAGGGGACCCAGCGGGTCGAGCAGCCATCTCGGCGCTTTCCACATCATGCCGGGTGCAGCAATCGGGATGATCTCGGGAAAGGCGAGAATGCCAGCATTTCCGCTGCTCGCGCCGCCGGCAACCTCGCCGCGTTCGATCACCAGCACCGAGCGGCCGTCTTCCAGCAGGTAATGGGCCGACATCGCGCCTATAATACCCGAGCCGATGACCACGGCGTCGACCGAAGGGAATTCATGATTTCTATCCTGTGAAAACGAATGCGGGAGGGTGGCGGTCAGGAAGCGGCGAGATCGATTGGATTGCCGAGATCGCGGGCAATATAATCCTGGATCTGCCGGACGATCTGTTCCGCGTGCTTGATGGCGAGCTTGTCGGAGAGCTCGATGTCTCGCGCCTCGATGGCGGCGATCATCTCCTCGTGCTCATCGACATATTGGCGCGGCAGCCGGTCGTCGAAGGTGCGGTAATAGAGGCGCAGTATGCGCCGTCCCTCGTCGAGCAGTCGGGCGAAGAAGGTGGTGTAATAGGCATTGCCGGCGAGTTCGGCGATCGCCACGTGGAATTCCCGGTTCGCCTCGATCATCGCGAAAGCGTCATGGGCGGCGACCGCGGCGGCAAATTCCGCCTGCCATTTGCGGATATCGCCCATCGCCTGCGGCGCCCGCGCATGGCGGCACCGCGAGTGGTGACGCGGTACATCAGGGTCAGCGCATCGAAATAGGGAGGCAGCGACGCTAAATCTATCGTCGCGACGATGGTGTTGCGGTTCGGCAGCGTGGTGACGAGGCCGTCGGCAGAAAGCCGCAGCAGCGCCTCGCGGATCGGGGTGCGTGACATGCCGAACCGTTCGGACAGCCGGACCTCATCCAGCGCGCTGCCTGGGCTCAGGGTCATGGCGAGGATTTCCCGGCGCAGGATCGTATAGACGCTCTGCGTTCCGGACCCGCGCGTGCGGGGGATATCACTGTCTGCAGGTTCGTTCTTCGCCATCGTTCACCGTATCTGCATCGCAAGCCAATGTGACAGAACAATTGCACACATATTGTCGACAGGATAGCCCGTCCGATAGCGGGAACGAAGCCGGGAGAGTTTAATCGGGTCAAAGCCGGCAGACGTCCGGCTCTATAAGGAGCTTCCTCGAAAAGTTATCGAAGACGAACGACCCTTGGGTGGCCCACGGTCTCAATCTTATAGAGTGCGAGATTAAGTTGCGCCAGCACCGACTCGTGCCGATGAGAAAGCGTGAGCGATCGATGTGAAATACTGGTTGAGGCGTCAGTCGCCGCTGACCTCAGGCCGGCCACTCGCCAATGCGCCGATAACCCGCCCCGCAGCCAGCCTGCCCGCGACGATCGCGCCCTCGATATAGCCCGGATAGGACGGGGACAGTTCCGATGACGCGAAATGGACCGGCGACGCGCCTTCGTTGATGATGTCTTCCGCATAACGGGCGTCGAGATCGATGACGACATCGCTATAGGCGCCGCCGCTCCAGGGATCGTCGACCCAGTCACGGACATGGATATCGCGGGGATTGCCACCTTCGGGGCCGAAGGCTTCGGTCAGTTGCTCGCGGATGAACGCGGTGAGCGCCTCGCGCGGCCGCCCGTGCCATTGCTGCGCTTCCGGCCCACCGACGAAGATGATCAGGCCGGCATAGTCGCCTCGGCTGGCATCGCAGGCATAGAGGCCCTGGGGTTCGTGCCACATGACGGCGCCGGAAAGCCCCGCTCGCGCCAGAAGGGCTTGTCGTAACTGACCTGCAACTTGATCGACAGGCCGGGCGCCCAGGCGGAAAGCGCCTTCTGCAGCCGTTCGGGAAGAGCGGGCGAAAACGGAAGGCGGCGGATCATCACCGGCGGCAGGGCCAGGATAAGGCGCTTCGCGGGGAGCCGTTCATCGCCGGCGATGACGGTGACGCCGGTGTCGGAATGTTCTATACCTGTTACCGCGATGCCGACGCGTAGCCGGTCGCCAAGCTTCGCGGCCAGCTGGTCGGCCAGCGCATGCAGCGTATCGGGCAGGAACATTTCCATTTCCGAATAGGTATTGGTAATGCGCCGGTCGTTCGAGGCGAGCCAGGTGAAGGCGATTTCCTCCGGCGCGCGGCACCAGAGGCCCTTGATCAGCCGCAGGAAACTTTTCCTCACGTCGGCCGGCACATCATCCTGCCGGGCGACCCAATCGGCTACCGTCAGTTTCGCGAGATCCGCGTCGTCCGGATCGGTGGCGATCATCCGGTCGCGCAACGCATCGACCCCCTGCCAGCGCGCGAAACCCTGCTGCGGCGGAACCGGTGGCCGGTAGATCATCTCGCCGTCGTAGTGGGTCATGACCGGCGTCTTGCCGTTCTCTTCGATGAGCGCCATCAGTTCGCCCATGTCACGGCAGAAGAACTGCCCGCCGGTATCGACGCGGGTACCGTCCGAGAGCGTCTCCGACTCGACCTTGCCACCGACCCGATCGCGCGCCTCGAGCAGCAGCACGTCGAGCCCCGCATCGATGAGCTTCAGTGCGGCACTCAGGCCCGTAAAACCCGCGCCGACGACGATGGCATCCCGCTCAGGCATTCTGCTCTCCGACGATCTTCCTCCCTTGCCATTACCGCAAGCGCTTCTAGACGTCTACGAGGCTGGAGCCGAGCGATCGGAATCCACGCCGCCCCAGGAATTATGCATGAGGGCGGCGGAAAGGTGTCACACGAGCGGCAGGATCAGCACGTCACGGGCGGGGACCTCAATCTTGCCGCCGTCATGGGCGTTTCCGACCGGCCAGACCGCCTTGCCGGCAGCGAGGCGGCCATGGCCTTCCGCCAGCTTCACCTCTGTCGCCTGCGCCGAGCGGGTCGGATTGACGAGCCAGAGGAAGCTGCCTTTCTCACTCCGGTGGATCCGTGCGAACAGCGCCTTGTTCGAGAGGGTCGCATGCGGGGTGCAGCGGCTCCAGCGCAGCAGTTCGGCGAAGAAGGCACCGTTCGCCTTGCCCTGCGACTTGTAATAGGCGACCGAGGGATTGGTGCCGATCAGCAGCGTGTGGCCCTTGCCGTAAGTATTCTCGACCACGGCGAGCCGTCCGTCGTCGAAATTGCCGCGCCCAGTGCCGCCGGCCAGCACATAGGATTGTAGGAAACCACCGCCATCGACCGCTGCCCCGTCCAGCTTGAAATGGATACGGTCGCCGATATCCGGCATGAACTCGACCTGATCCTCGCGGGCGCCGAACACCTTGTCCAAGCCCATGTTCGGTTGCACCTGGCCGACATGGCCGCGGTCGCCGAAATAACCGGGGCAGGCTTCGGCAATCAGCGTGCCGCCCTTTTCCACCCAGGCGGCGAGGCGTTTTGCCTGCTCGGCAGTGAACATGATCGGATAGGGGAAGTAGAGACGGTCATAAGCATCGATATCGTCGATATGCACCCAGTCCGGCTGCACGCCATTTTCCAGGAAGGCGCGATAGGCGCCCCACATGGCCTCCGGATAGGGCTTTTCCTTGCGGTCGTAGTTCAGGAGGTAATCCCATTCCTGAGTTTCGGGAACGACAAGGATGCCGATTTCCCCGCGCACCGGCTTGGCCTCCCAGAGAGCGGCCTGTGCCGGATCGTTTGCCCATTTCCCCATGTCGCTCTGCATCTTCGAGCGCGGCGTGCGGGCGCCGTCCATGCCGTAGGAGCCGAACGCGCCGAAGAGTGGGCCGTCGAGCAGCGGCCGCCAACGCAGGTTCAAGACGCCACGAGCGCCGCCCGCAAACGAGGTCATGCTCCACAGGCGGATATCCTCGGGTTCGGCGACGCGGCCATCATCCTTGTCGCGGCCGATCACCTGCGGCTGCAGCCACAGCGGCCCGCCCTGGCGCTCCGCATGCCAGAAAGGTTTTCCACGGGCGGCGGCGCGGTTGATATCGACGCCGTACCAGTTCTTCCAGGCTTCGGAGCCCTTGCGGGCCTGGATCCAGGTGAAGCCGTAGACCTCCACCTTGGAGGCGGCCAGCCAGTCGTCGCAGCCGTTGGCCGCCATGTTGGGGATCGCGCCCGAAATGCCGTGGGCGGCGATAGTGTTGTTCGGATCGACGGCGCGGATCGTGTCGATGCGCCATTGCATCTGGTCGTAAAAATTGTCGCGCTTGAACTGCAGCCAGTCGATGCATTCGGGATAAGGCGCCATGTGGACCGGCGGCTCGACATCCTCCCAATCCGCGTAGCTATAGCGATGCCAGGCCTTGGCGAGCACTTTCAGCGTGCCGTATTTCTTCTCCAGCCACTTCCGGAAGGCTGACTTGGCATAGCTGCTATAGTCGGCATCGGCGGAATAGTTGCACTCGTTCCAGACATCGTAGCCGTAGATTGCCGGATGGTCCTTGTATCGGGTGGCGAGCGCGGTCAGGAACTTGCCGGCCGCTTCCTTCACTTCCGGGCAATTGAGCGTCAGCGCGCCGGCGCCGCCACCATTGTTGGAAAAGCCGCCGGTGGCGGCCGAGACGCCCATATAGGAACCGAGTTTCGTGCCGTCGGCATTGACCTGCAGCGCATCGGCATATTTGCGCACCGCCCAGTCGGGCACGGCATGGATGAGCCGGCGATAACCGTCTTGATACCGTTCTTCGCCGCGAGGTCGAGCTGGCGGTCGTATTCCTCCCAGTCGTAGACGCCCGGCGAGGTTTCGATCGCGCTCCACATGAACCAGTGGCGGAAGATATTAAGGCCGTCTTCGCCCGCCGTCGTGTAATCGCGCTCCCAGTCTTCGCGGGGCGGATTGGACTTGCGGAAATAGACGGCGCCGTAGGGGAATTGGATATCGTTTTTGAGCATGGTCCTGTCCTTCTTCATCGATGTTCGGACACAGCTCCGCCTTCCGAAGAAAGGCTCCGGTCTGGAAGCGGCGAAGATGGCGTCCGGTTAGTTCGGAAAAGCGTTGATCTTAGCGAGGCCCTCCGGCGAGATAGGGCTTCATCCAGCCGAGACCTTCGCTGGTGCCAGCCTTCGGCCTGTATTCACAACCGACCCAGCCGTCGTAACCGAGACGGTCGAGTTCGCAGACTATGAAATCGTAGTTGATCTCGCCCGTGCCCGGCTCGTTGCGGCCGGGATTGTCGGCGATCTGCACGTGGGCAATCCTGTCCTTCAGGCGGCTGAAAGTTGGGATGAGATCGCCCTGCATGATCTGCATGTGGTAGAAATCGTACTGGATATAGAGGTTGTCGGAGCCGACCTTGGCGAGGATGCGTTCCGCATGATCGGTCGTCGATAGGAAAAAATCGGGAATGTCGCGCAGGTTGATCGGCTCGATCAGCAGCTTGATACCGGCATCGGCACAGCGCGGTGCGGCGTATTTCAGGTTATCGACCAGCACCTTTTCCAGGGTCTCGACATCGGCATCCTTCGCCACGAGGCCGGAGATGACGTTGACCTGGCCGCAACCGAGCGCCTTGGCATAATCTAGCGCCAGGGCCACGCCATCACGGAACTCCTGGATACGGTCCGGCAGGCAGGCGACGCCCCGCTCGCCACCGGCCCAATCGCCCGAGGGCACGTTGAACAACGCCTGGACGAGGCCGCTCGCCTTCAACGCATCGGCGACCTTCTCTTTCGGCTCGGTATAGGGGCCGAGATATTCGAGCCCGCCGAAACCGTCTTTTGCCGCCGCCGCGAAGCGATCGAGGAAGGGCAGGTCCTGGTAGAGAAAGGAGAGATTGGCGGAGAATTTCGGCACTGGCACTGTCCTCAGAGTACGGGCGTGACGAAGCGGTGCCGGTGCAGCATGCGCTTGTCGCGGGGGTCTGGATTGGGAACGGCGGAAATCAGGCTCTTGGTATAGGCCTCCTGCGGCGCGGTGCAGATCTGTTCGGCGTCGCCGAGTTCGACAATCTTGCCGCGATGCATGACGGCGACGCGGTCGCAGAAATAGCGCACCACCGAAATGTCGTGCGAGATGAAGATGAAGCTGAGATTCAGCCGCTGGCGGATATCGAGCAGCAGATCGAGGATCTGGCTGCGGATCGACACGTCGAGCGCCGAGGTTGCCTCGTCGGCGATGATGATGCGGGGATCGAGCGCCAGCGCCCGGGCAATGCCGATGCGCTGCCGCTGGCCGCCGGAAAAGGCGTGCGGATAACGTTCCATGCCCATCGGATCGAGCCCGACAAGACGCATCAGCTCTGCGACGCGCTCTTCGAGCGCCTTGCCCTTGGCAAGGCCGTTGATGATCAGCGGATCGCCGATCACGTCCTTGACCGTCATGCGCGGATTGAGCGAGGCAAACGGATCCTGGAAGACGAGGCGGACCTCCCGGTGGAAACCGCGCAGCTCCTTCTTGGTCAGGCTGGTGACATCGACCTCGCTACCATCCTTGTTGCGGTAAATGACACTGCCTGTCGTCGGCTCGACGGTGCGCAGGATCAGCCGCCCGAGCGTCGTCTTGCCGGAACCACTTTCGCCGACGATGCCGAGGTTTTCACCGGGATAGAGATCGAAATTGGCGTCATCGACCGCCCGAAGCGAACTGGTTTTGCCGTGCCAGCCGAACGTCTTCCCAAGATTGCGGACGGAGAGGATCGGTTGCAGTGGCTGCGACGATGCGGCCACTGCCGGCACCCGACCTTCGACATGGCGGGTGAGCTTCACCGTCGAGGCGAGAAGCTGCCGCGTATAGGGGTGCTGGGCGTCATGGTAGATCGCATCGACCGGACCACGCTCGACGATACGGCCGAAGCGCATGACGGCGACGTCGTCCGCGACTTCGGCGACGATGCCCATGTCGTGGGTGATGAGCAGCATGGCCACGCCGCGCTCCACCTGCAGCCGCTTGATCAGGTCGAGGATCTCGGCCTGGGTGGTGACGTCGAGCGCCGTCGTTGGTTCGTCGGCGATGAGGATGTCGGGATTGCCGGCAAGCGCCATGGCAATCATCGCCCGTTGCCGCATGCCGCCGGAAAATTCGAACGTGTAACGGTCCGCCATCTGGTCGGGATTGGGGATTTCGACCTGGCGCAGCAGTTCGACCGTTTTGGCCTTGGCGGCACGTTTGTCGAGATCGCTGTGCAGGCGCACGGCTTCGGCGATCTGCGAGCCGATCGTGTGGACCGGCGACAGCGAGCTCATCGGTTCCTGGAAGATCAGGCCAATCCTGCGGCCGCGAATGGCGCGCATGGTCCGGCTATCCGGATCGAGCGTGGCGATATCGGTGATCTCGTTGCCGTTGCGCAGCAGGATGCGCCCGCCGACGATGCTGCCCGGTCGATCTACGATCTGCAGCAGCGAGCGGGCGGAGACGCTCTTGCCCGAGCCGCTTTCGCCGACGAGGCAGAGCGTCTGGCCGCGTTTCAGGTCGAAACTGACATTCTCGACCGCATGCAGGATATGGGTTCTCAACCGGAAATCGATCGAGAGGTTTTCGACGGAGAGGACGACGTCTTCGGCAAGACCGGTCATGGTTTTCTCCTCAATTGTCATAGGGATCGGCGGCATCGCGAAGGCCGTCGCCGAAGAAATTGAAGGACAGCACGGCGACGATCACCGCGAGCGAGGGCCAGATCAGCAGCCATGGCGCGGTTGCCACGGTGCGGATGTTCTGGGCGTCCTGCAGCAGCACTCCCCAGCTGACGACCGGCGGTTTCAGGCCGATGCCGAGGAAAGAAAGCGAAGTCTCGGCAACGATCATGGTCGGCACGGCCAGCGTCACGACGGCCAGGATATGGCTCGTCAGCGACGGCAGGATATGGCGGAAGATCAGCCGCTTCTCGCTCGACCCGTCAAGCCTCGCGGCCGTAACGAAATCCTCGCTGCGAAGAGCGAGGAACCGGCCGCGCACCTCGCGCGCAAGACTGGTCCAGCCGAGCAGCGAGACGATGATGGTGATGACGAAATAGACGTTGACCGGCGACCATGTCAGCGGGATCGCCGCTGCAAGGCCGAGCCACAGTGGGATGGTCGGCATGGCGCTGACCACTTCGATCATGCGCTGGATCACCGTATCGATCCAGCCGCCGTAGAAGCCCGATATCGAGCCGAGCACGACGCCCAGCACAAGCGACATGACGACGCCAACGAGGCCGATCGACATGGAAATCCGCGTGCCGTAGACCAGCCTCGAAAAGACGTCGCGGCCGAGGCGGTCGGCGCCGAGCAGATACATCGGGTCGTTGGGGTTGATCGGGCCGATCAGGTGGCGGTCCATCGGGATCAGGCCCCAGAGTTCATAGCGCGGACCTTTGACGAATAGCCCGACCGGCACGACCTTGGTGTCATCCACGACGAAGGTGCGACGCAGCGCCACCTTTTCGATCTCCACCTTGTAGCCCTTTACATGGAAATTGAATTCGGTACTGCCGTCCGGCTTGGTGACGAAGAAGCTCAGGCCCTGCGGTGGCGCATAGGTATATTGCGGCCGCGACGTCGAGGGCAGGCTGGGCGCCAGGAATTCGGCGAACAGGCCGATCAGGTAAAGGATGAGGATGATCGCGCCAGCGGCCATCGCCACCTTCTGGCGGACCAGCTTGCCGGCGATCAGCCGCCAGGGGCCGACGGTCGCTGTCGAAACGGTCTTGCCGGCTTTGAGCGGACTGATGGAGGGGCCGTCGGTGACGGGGTGGACGGTGGCGGAATAGGTTCCGAGCGTGCTCATGCGGCCTCCTCAATTGAACCGGATGCGCGGATCGAGCAGCGCGAGCAGCAGATCCGACAACAGCATGCCGACAAGGGTGAGGGCACTCAAAAGCAGAATGAAACTGCCGGCGAGATACATGTCCTGCGATACCAGCGCCCTGAACAGCAGCGGACCGGCGGTCGGCAGGTTGAGAACGATGGCCGTGATCGTCACGCCGGAAACCAGATGCGGCAGCACCCAGCCGATCGCCGAGACGAATGGGTTGAGGGCGATCCGCACCGGATATTTGAGGATGACCTTGTATTCGGGCAGACCCTTGGCGCGGGCGGTGATCACATAGGGCTTGTGCAACTCGTCCGTCAGGTTGGCGCGCAGGATCCGGATCAGCGCCGCCGTTCCCGAAGCGCCGATGATGATGACCGGGATCCACAGATGGGCGAGGAAATCGCCGACCTTGGCAAGGCTCCAGGGCGCTTCGGCATATTCGGGCGAGTTTAGGCCGCCGACGCTCTGGCCAAGATAACGGTAGGCCACATACATCAGCACCAGCGCCAGGATGAAGTTCGGCACGGCGAGGCCGATGAAGCCGAGAAAGGTGAAGACATGGTCGCTGATCGAATGACGACGGACGGCGGAATAGATGCCGATCGGCAGCGCGACGATCCACACGAACAGCAGGCTCAGGAGCGAGATGACCAGCGTCGAGCCCATCCGGGCCCAGATCAGGCCGGAGACCGGCTGGTTCCACTCGAAAGAATGGCCGAAATCGCCACGGCTGACGATGCCCCAGATCCATTTGAGATATTGGATGTAGAAGGGATCATCGAAGCCGTAGATTTCTTTCAGCCGTTCGATCTGGGCCGGATCGACGGCCTGGCCGCTGTCGCTCATCGTGGCGATCATCGACGTCAGGTAGTCACCCGGCGGCAGCTGGATGATCAGGAACGATATCAGCGACATGCCGAACAGGGTCGGGATCATGTAGAGCACGCGCTTGAAGATATAGCCAAGCATCGGAATAGTTCTCCTCCCGTTGAAGACGCCGTTTCGGCGTCACCTTCGGATCTCCATCCGCTTCCGGCCCCTCCGGGCCGGAAACGCTCCTCCATTTCAGTCTCCCACCCTATTTCCAGGTGAGATGCAGCACCTCCAGCCGCTCTATGCCCGGCACGTCCACTTCCGCGCGTCCATTCTTCACGCTGAAGCTTGCCGCCCGGTCGGCAACGACCAGCCAGGCTTTCGCCACCGACTTGCCGTTTGGAACTTCCACTGAAACGGTCTGGGCCGCCAGCGGATAATTTTCGCGGATGGGGCCTTTCATCATCATCGGGTTGGTGAGGTTGAAGAGGCTGAGGGCGATCCCCTCCGCGTTTTCCCTGAGCGCGAGGTCAATGACGCCGGGGCCTTTGACCGTGACGCGCGGCGTCTTGCCGAGTGCCCAATGGACGGCATTGGACAGCAGCCGGCCGTGATCGACCGCAAAGACTTCCCAGAAGATTTCGCCGATATTCCAGGGAATATAGACCGTGCGGCCACCCTTGCCCGTTTCGCGGGCGATGACTGCCGCCCCTTCCGGGTCTTCACGCGGATAGACCTCCTCCATGGGGAGGTCCGGGAAATCGGGAATATAGAGGAAGGGCGTTTCGGCGCCGGCCACCGGCTCGACATGAATTAGCCTTGTGCCGCCCATGATGCGCTCGGCACCGTCGAACCCATTGTTGATCGGGTGTTCGCCGGAGAGCGCCACATAGGTGTTCTTGACGATGCCGCGCGGGCCGGAGACGAATTTCGCTCCTAGCACGTCCGAGAGGCCGAATTCGGTCCGCGTCTTGCCGAATTCGTCGCGAAGCGAGGTCTCGTAGGAGGCGACCACGCTGCCGCCGCGCGCCACGTAGGCACGGATCGCCTCGTTCTGCGCGTCCGAAAGGCAGGCGGCATTGGCGAGGATGATGACCTTGAAGCGGTCGAGATTGTCCTTCGTCAGCACCTGATCGGACAGCAATTCGAAGGGCAGGCGGGCTTCGACCAGAGCGTGGTAAACGCCGAGATCGTGTTTCTCCGCCGCGTGGCGTTCTTCCGGCGCCCAGTGGCGCAAGGTCGTCGATGGGTCGATCACCGCGATTTCCGCGGTCGGCTTCATGCTTTCGATGACCGGCTCGACGGCCGACTGCAGCACGAAGGCCTCGGCGACCGGGTCCACCCAGCGCTTGTCCGGCACGACGCCGTTGAATTTCGTAAACCAGGCGTACAGCCCGTGGGCCGTGCCGTTGTTGATCCAGAGCTGCATTTCCTCGCCCGAGGTCACCGCATCCTTCCAGCGGTATTCCTCCTCCGGACCGATCGAGGTGATCAGCACCACGGGACGATCGGCAAAGGTGGCGCGGATGCGTTTGCCGTTACGGCCGGCCGACCAGCCGAGTTCCAGCCCCTTGCGGCCTTGATGATCGACGACGAGGAAGGGGCAATGTTTGGTGATGACGGAGAGATCGAACTCCATCAGCGACGCGCCGCTCATGTTCGGAATGAAGCTGGCATGCGGGCGGATCGCTTTGACCGCGTCGTCCCACTGGACGATCATGTCGGTCAGCACCCGCCGGCGCCATTGCAGCCAGGCCTGCCAGGCCGGGTCCTCGGCGTCGGCCTTTTTCGGCAGGGCGTAGCCGGACATGTCCTTGAAGCGCCGCGCGCTGTCCTCGCTGTAATCGACGCCGTGGCCCTGCCAGCGGTTGGCGAAGATTGCGTCGATATCGTATTCGCGGACGATCTCCTTCACCACGTCCAGCATGAACGCCGAATTGTAGTCGCCATAGGCATTGGTGACCCAGACATCCGGATAGGCCCAATGCCGGCGCGGCGTGCCGTCGGCATTGATCATTACCCATTCGGGATGAGCCTTGGCCGCATCGTCATGGATGGCATGCGGATCGACGCGGGCCATGACATGCATGTCGAGCTTGCGCGCCGCATCGACGAGCGCCCCGAAGATGTCCTTGTCGTCCAGATACTGGCTGACATAGTGATAAGGAACTTTGCTTGGATAGTAGGCGATGTAACCGCCAGCGCTGAGGCAGACGGCGTTGGATTTGGTGCGCTTGAAAACATCGATCCAGAAGGCGGGGTCGTATTTGTCCGGATCGTCCTCGACAAAGGTGAGTTGGGTCCAGCGTGTCGCTGTCCTGAACCAGTCCGGGGTCCGCAAGGTGTCGGTGTTCTGTCGTCTCGCCTCGAGCATGATGGTCATCCAATCATCAGGAAAAAGGGTCTCATGGCGCCGGCCGGGCTAAGACCGGCGCCTGGAAAAATTGGAATGTGCGAGGCCGTCAGACCTTGTAGAACTGCTCCGGCATAGTCGGGGCGGGGTCGGCCAGCCGAAGGAATTCGGCATGGTCATGGTGATGTTCTTCATGTTGCTCTTGACGATGCCGTAGCCGTCCGGCGGCTGCGAGATGCCGAAGACATAGAAGGCTTCAGCGGCGCCCTGCAAAATCTGCTTCATGATCTCGCGCTGGCCGGCCTGGTCCGAAGTCGCCTTCAGCTTGTCGTAGAGCGCAAGCAGTTTCTTGGTGTCCTCAGGCGGTTCCTCGGCATTGGCGTTCTTGGGGTCGAGATACCAGAGCTGCCAGGCCGGGGCGTACATCGCATTGCTGTCTGTCGGAACGTAGTAGCGCGGATCGAGCATCGCCGCGACGCCGCCATTGGCGCCGAACTGATGTGCGGTCGCGTCGAAGTCGCGGCCCTGGCGAACGCGGGTCTCCCAGAGAGAGCGGTCCATGGTGCGCATCTGCGCATCGATGCCGACCGCCTGGAACATAGGGATGACCAGCTGGAAGAGATCGAGGAAGATCGGGCGCGCCTGGTCGATCTCGAAGATGATCGTCAGCCGCCGGCCCTTTTCGTCGAGACGGAATTTCTGGCTGTCCCGCTTCGGCACCAGTTCGTCGAGCATGGCATTCGCCTTATCGACGCTGTATTCGGTGAACTGCTTGGCGAGTGGTCGTTATAAAGCGGATCGCCTTCCTTGATCGACGGCTGAGCAGGCGCGCCCTGACCGACGAGCACCGCATCGATCAGCGTCTGGCGGTCGAGCGCCGTCGAAAGAGCTGCGCGGAACGTCTTGTTGCGGAACAGTTTTCGCTTCGTTTCGTCGTTATGGTTCAGGTTGAAGATGAAGTTCATGACATTGGCCTCGGTCGAGGTCAGTGTGTAGAAATCATAGGCCCCCTGCTTGCGCGCGTCATAGAGAACCGACTTGTTGTTCGGTGTGGCGATATACTGGTCCATCAGGTCGATTTCGCCCTGCATGCACTTCAGCAGCAACACCTGCGGGTCGGCGACCATCTGGTAGACGATGCGGTCCATGTAGGGCAGCTGGTTGCCCTCGGTATCGACTTTCCAATAGTAAGGATTGCGCTCGGCCACCACCCGCTCGGTGTTTTCGCCCGGAGCGATCGTGAAATACCAGGCGTTGAGCGTCGGCTTCTTCGAGGAATTGAGGAAGAAGGCATTGTCGTCCTGGAAGCCTGAGGCCGACTGGAACGCGGCAATCCAGGTCTGGAAACCGCGCTGCTTGGCCAGGCTCGTCCGCCTTGGGATTATAGTCGATGTGGAACTGCTCGAGATAATGCTTGGGGCAGCGGGTGGTATGATCCCAGTTGGACCACGCGACCTGCAACGGAAACATACCGTTAGGTTTTTCGAAGATCACCTTGAAGGTCTGCTCATCAACCACTTCGAGCTTGGCCGGCTTGCCGGCTGTCTTCCAGTGGCCCTGGCTGGTGACCGCCACACGCTTGTCGGTGAGGATCGTATCGTACCAGAATTTCACGTCGGCGGTGGTGTAGGGATGTCCGTCGGACCACTTCATGCCCTTGCGCAGGCGGATGGTATAGACGGTGGAGTCCGCATTGCCTTCGAAGGCTTCCGCCACATTCAGCGTCACGCCGGACCAATCCGGCGTATAGCGCAGAAGCGGCTCATAGGCCTGATAGCGGAACAGCATGGAAAGCGAGCCGCCGCCGACCAGGGCCAGCTTCCAGTCGCCTCCATATTTTCCAACACTTTCCACCGGCTTGATGACCAGGGGTTGGCAGGAAGTCTGTCCTTGAGTGGGGAAGCGCACCGCTTGCCACCTTGTCCTTTAAGAGGCCAGCTTCCTTGTAATCGACGGCTAGAGCCGGCAGCGCCGGCAAAATCAAAGCGGCCGAAGTCCCGGCCAGAAACGCACGACGTTTCAGCTTGATCATGAGTGTCTCCTCCACACACGCAGTCCGCGCCGTATCCATTATTTTCCCTTTGGCGTGGATAACGAAAAGTTTGCACTCGAATACTGTTAGGTAAAGTGTTATGTAACGTTATTTGGAAAAATTGCGTTTTGCAGTGCAGCAGTGTAGTCAGCAGGCGGATGCGGAGGGGTATGGGATGAAAAGCAGGGGGCGGGTCACCTTACAGACGATCGCACATGAGGTTGGCCTTTCAAAATATGCGGTATCCAGATCGTTATCCGGCAAGAGCGGCGTCAGCGAGGAAACCCGCGAACGCATTCGCCAGACGGCTCTGCGTCTAGGCTACAGCAAGCCCCCAACCAGGCCGCATCCGGCGACATCGCGGTGGCGTTTCATGACGTTGATCCGGGCAATAGCGAGCTATACATGCAGATCCAGAACGGCGTGCAGGCGGAAGCGCACCGGCTAGGCATGGGGCTCAGGATGTTATGGACCCATAGCCAGGGCCAGCTTGAAGAGCTGGCGCGCACTTGCGCAGGATTGATGCTTGTCGGACCGCATGATCGCGAGGCGATCCGCGCTGCGACGGTGACGGGCATACCAATCATCCGGTTCGGCTGGGTCGATCCGCTCGAGGATGCCGATCAGGTCTCAGGGACGGACCACGAGGCAGGGCAGGCCGTCATACAGTACTTGGTCGATCTTGGCCACCGTTCCATCGCCTATGTCCATGGCACCCCCGGTTATCGCGGCCGCCGCGAACGCTTTTACGGCGCGCGCGAAATTGCCGAACGTTATCCGGATGTCGTGTTGCATGTCCTGCAGTTCGAGGAGCAGAACGGTTTTGCGAAAGCCTATCGGGCGCTGAAGGACAAGGGCGAGCGGCCGACCGCCTTCTTCTGCGCCCATGACGGTCTGGCGCTCACCGTCGTCTCCGAGCTGCTGGGGCAGGGTTGCCGCATCCCCGATGATGTCTCCGTGGTCGGGTTTGGCGACTACTCGCCGGCGCAGCAGATTTCTCCGCCTCTGACGACCGTGCGTATGGAAGGCCAGGAATGCGGTGCGGTCGGCCTGCGGCTGCTGCTCGAGCGCATGGAAAAACCGCGCCAGCCGGGAACGCCGGCCCGCAGGGTCCAGGTTGCGTCGAGGATCGTCGAGCGCCGGTCCACCGGTCCATGCAAGGACGCCGCGCATTCGGGTGATCGCGCGGCATCTCGGCAGGAACCGCGCATACTTTCCGTCTGACGGTTCCCGCCGTTGCCAGTCGATCAGGTCGGCGCTCGATGAATGGACTTCGATAAGCCTATTTGAGGCTCTTCATATCCACCATGTCCATGTCGGTGAACGATTGGTTGTCGCCGGCCATGCTCCAGATGAAGGCGTAGGCACCGGTGCCCGCGCCGCAGTGGATGGACCATGGCGGCGAGAGCACTGCCTGTTCGTTGCGGATGATCAGGTGGCTGGTCGCCGCCGGCCGGCCCATGAGATGAACGACGAAGGCGTTTTCCGGCAGTTCGAAATAAAGATAGGCCTCCATTCGCCGGTCATGCAGATGCGCCGGCATGGTGTTCCAGACACTGCCCGTTTCCAGCCGGGTCAGCCCCATCAGCAGCTGGCAGGTCGGAAGCACTTTCGGATGCAGATACTGGTAGAGCTTGCGCTTGTTCGACGTGGTGCCGTCGCCGAGATTGTTCTCGATGGCGTCGGTGCTGCTGACGATCCGCGAAGGTAAGGTCGCGTGCGCCGGCGCGCTGTTGATGTAGAATTTCGCGGGCATCGACGGATTGTCGCTCTCGAAGGAAATCTCCTTCGTTCCCATGCCGAGATAGAGCCCGTCCATCGGCTGGAGTTCATAGGCCTTGCCGTCGGCGATGACGCGGCCCGGGCCGCCGATATTGATCAGACCCAGCTCGCGGCGCTCCAGGAGGTAATTCGCGCCGACGATCTTTGCCAGCTCACCACCGACGCCGAGGCTCTCTCCGGCAGGCGCGGCACCCGCCACCAGCATGCGGTCGTAATGGGTGTAGACGGCTTGCAGTGTTCCAGCGACAAAGAGATCCTCGATCACGAAATTTTCGCGCAAATCCGCGCTCGTCATGCGCTCCGACTGGCTGTAGTGAACGGCATGGCGCGTCCGGACATCGATCGTCATTGTGTAGTTTCCTCCTGTTTGCCGGTGCGTGGAGCTACCGTTTGGCGGCGGCGCTGAGTTCGGCCGGGGCTTCCAGCCGCGCAGACTGGGGCATCACCGATTGCGTGTCCAGCAGCGTTTCCGCATAGGCCATCATCAGCGGTCCGACACCCTTGATGTCGTCCGGGCGGATTTCCTCGGAGAGATAATAACCGACTGTGCCGTCGCGATAACGGCCGTTGAAACCTCCGAGGCCCGCCACGCAACAGATATTGTGGAGCCTGCGCCTGCCATCCGCATCCTGCCGCAGCTCCTGTCCGGTCAGCGATTGCAGGCTTGCCCGGCCGGCCTCGGAAAAGGCGGCCGGACCGCCGAGCCGTGCGAGCTTCTGGAGGAAATAGGAGAACATCGCCGTGGCGGAGCTTTCCGGATAGTTCTGCGCCTCGTTCGGCCGGTCGATTACCTGCAGCCAGCGATGATCCGAAGTGCGGAGAGCGATGAGCCGGGATGCCAGCGCTGCGGCACGATCGGTCAGCCCCTGCCGGGATGCGCCGGCGGGCAGGTTTTCGATGATATCCACGAAGGCCATCGCCAGCCAGCCGATCGATCTTGCCCAATGTGCTAGGGACAGGCCGCTTTCCGCATCCGCCCAGGGCTGCTGACGGGCTTCGTCGTAGCCGTGTCGGTAAAGATCGGCTTGCCGGTCATAGGTAAGGTCGAGCGCCGTCGTGAACTGCCGAAGCGCCTCCTCGACCACCTCGGGCCTCGAAACGGCGCGGGCATATTCGATCTTGAAGGGCAGCGCCATGTAGAGCCCGTCCAGCCAGATCTGATGCGGGTAACGCAGCTTGTGCCAATAGACGTTGCTGCCGGTACGCGGATGCGTTTCGAGCTGCCGCGCCAGCGGGCGGCGGCATCGAGCCAGCGGCTCTCGCCCGTCAGCCGATGAAGAAAGACGAGCGTACGTCCCGGCAGGATGTTGTCGATGTTGAACTCGTCGATCTCGTAGCCGACAAGCCGGCCATGCGCATCGATCTGGCTATTGAGCAGGCGGAGGAGATGATCCAGCCATTGGCGTTCACCGGTCGCTTCGTATAGTGCGGTCAGGCCCCGATAGAGGCAGCCATCCTCGTAACACCAGGGACCGCCTTTATAATATTCGTAATTGCGGGCGTAATTCTCGAAGTAGTCCTGAAGCATTGGAATTTCAGTCTTCGTCTGGATGAATGGAAACGGGAGAGAGCCGCGCGAGGCGGCTGAACACTGCATTTTCCGCAACAATCCCGGCATGCCGGAGGGGCAGGAGAAGAGAGGCCATTTCCGGCACCTCGGCCTCGGCATCCTGCGAGAAGGAAACGGTATAATTCTCGAAGGCGATGTCACGGATTGCGGCTTCCGGCAGGCCGTAGAAGACGGCGGCCGCCGTCCGTGCGCCGAAGACGGTGACATTCTCGACGGTGATCGACCGTATGCTCGGCGTCTCGACCGATACAGGCAGCGGCGAGCGGGATTGGACATAATCTGACCGGCCGTCGGCATCGCAGAAATAGAATGAATTGACGGCAACCGGCGTCGCCACGTCTTCCATCAGGCTGTCGGCGAGCCGGATGTTTGCAACCGTGCCGCCGCGTCCCCGGCGCGTCTTGATGCGCAACCCGCGATCCGTTCCCTTGAAGTGGCAGTTTCGGATGGCGATGTCGGTTATGCCGGCGCTCATCTCGCTGCCGATGACGACCGCACCATGGCCGCGCTCCATCAGGCAGTTCTCGATCCGCACCCGTTCGGTCGGACGGTCCGGCCCGCCGAGCGGGCTGCGTTTGCCGGCCTTCAACGCAACGCAATCGTCTCCGACCGAGATGAGCAGGCCGACAAGGCGGATATCGGAACTGCCTTCGGGATTGAGCCCGTCGGTATTGGGAGAGTCGGGGTCGTTCTCGATGGTGAGATCCGCTGCAGTCAGCTCCTTGCAGAGGACCGGATGGACCGTCCAGGACGGCGAATTGCGGATGGTAAGGCCGGAAAGCGTGACTCCTCGCAAGCAGAGAGGAAGATGGTGCGGGGCCGCCGCGCGCCCTGGCGCGTTTCCTTTGGCCATGACCACCAGTCGCCGCGATCACCGCCGCCATCGATAATGCCGGTGCCGGCAAGATGCACATTTCGGCAATCGATCGCGTTGACGAGGCTCGCGTAACAGGCTTCCGCCACGCCTTCCCAGGTGCCAAGGATGCGGCCGTCAGAGTGGCGTGCGGGCAGGATGGGAAAGCTCTCTCTGTCGGAGACCGCGGCCAATTCCGCACCTTTCTCGATCAGCATCGCCATATTGCTTTTGAGGAAGATCGGGCCGCTGAGCCAGCGCCCGGCCGGTATCCGCAACGTAGCTCCGGCCGGCAGGATGTCGATCGCGCGCTGGATTGCTGCCGCATTGTTCGTCGCCTCGGTCGAGGCGCCGAAATCGCGGATGTCGAGGAAGGCCGTTTCGTCGCGGGTGGTGAACTCGAGCCGGGTACCGCCTGTTTCCAGGCGATAGGGGCAAGCCGGCTCCAGACCGGTGACCGTGAAGACGGTTTTCGACGCCGTCCCATCGGCTGCCAACGCACCATCGGGCCCCCAAACCTGCCAGGCAGGCCCGTCTTCGCGCCGATAGAGATGCCTTTCGGCATCGACGCTGAAGGTCGCGCTGCGGGGGCCGGCGATCAGGAGTTCGATGGCGACGTCCGTCACGTCCTCAGATCCCCGTCAGCGCCTGGTTGATGCCGGCGATGATCTCGGTCGCGGCGTCCTTGGAGGATTGCTGGCCATACGCGAAGGCTTCAAAATTGGTGTCGAAGACCTCGGTGACGCGCGGATGCTCGTTGAGCGGCGAGACGCCGGGGCTGGTCGGCTCCATTACCCGCTTGTAGGCTTCGATCTGTACCGGCTTGATCTTGCCTTCCTTGGTCAGTGTGTCGAGCGCGACCTTGCTGGACGGGATGCCACGCGTCGCACCCATGATCTTAACGGCTTCCGGGTCGTTGAGCAGGCAATTGAGCACCTGGGCCGCGCCTTTCGGATCCTTGCTGTTCCTGGAGATGGAGAACAGCATGGAGGGCTTGCGATAGACGCCGTCGGTTTTGGCTCCTTCGATGGTCAAGAGCTTGACGGGAACGAGTTCCTGGCCCTTTTCCATAGGCGTCGCGATCTTGCCGTAGGTGCTGTCCCACTGATAGGTGCCGGCGATCTGGCCCTTGGCCCATTTCTGGTTTTCATGCAGCGGCGTGTTGCCGCCGGCGGCAACCTGTTTCCAGCTCTCGATCACGCCCTTATCGACCAGCGTTTTGTAGAATTCGAGGCCTTCGGCGAGTTCGGCTTCGCTCCAGGCGACCTTGTTGGTGGCCGGGTCGATCAGGTCCTTGCCGGTCTTCTGGGTGGTGCGAAGGATCACCATCAGGCGAGCGTCGAGGGCTGCACCTTCAAAGGGATAATACTCCTTGCCGAGCTTTTCCTTCATCTTCGGGGCCGCGGCGACCAGTTCTTCCCATGTCTTCGGGATCGGGATGCCGGCCTTGTCGTAGGTCGTCTTGTTGAACATGAAGACGCGGCCGGTGGTGGAGACGGAAATGCCGTTCAGCTTGCCCTTGACGGTGCCGCTGTCGAGATCCGACTTCGACCACTGGCTGAGGTCGATGATATCCTTGTACTGGTTCAGATCGGCAAAGCCGTCGCCGTTCTTGGTGAAGAGCGGCAGCCAGGGCCAGTTCACCTGCATGATGTCGGCTTCGGTTCGACCGGCGAGTGGGTGGCGATCTTTTCCTGGTGCCCCTGGAAACCGGTGAACTCAGGCGCGATCGTGTGGCCGAACTTGGCGCCGCAGATCTTCAGGGCCGCCTGGGTTGCGACATGGCGGTCGTCGCTGCCCCACCAGGACATGCGCAGATCCGAGGCGAATGCGGTCGAAAGGCTGGTGGCGGCAAACAAAGCCGCGGTCATGATCATGGTTCTCATTTTGGCTCCTCCCAAGTTGGAACGATGCAGTTTTCAAAGCGCCAGGCTGATGTTTTCCCCGGACTGGCGGTCGAACAGATGGACTCCTTCGGGTCGGCGGAAAGCCAGACCCAGTCGTCGCGAAGCGCGCCGCGGTCGTAGGACGCGGATGGCACAACGGCGATGAGGCGTTTCGGGCCGATATCGACATAGAGGTAGACTTCGTGGCCCATGAACTCGATGTGGTTGAGCTTACCCTTCAGCGTGCCGGGCGTTTCAGGGGTCGTGATGCGCAGATGCTGCGGGCGGATGCCGAGCGTCACGTCGCCGCTCGGTGCGCCGGACAGGCGGTTGGCAAACTCGCCGCCAAGCGAAATCGCCTGGTCCGCCGCCCGGATGCTCTCCGCGCCCTCGAACGTCCCATCGAGGAAATTCATTTCCGGGCTGCCGATAAAGCCGGCGACGAATGTATTGGCCGGACGGCTGTAGAGCGTTACCGGATCGGCGACCTGCATGATGCGCCCGTCCCGCATGACGCAGATGCGGTCGCCCATGGTCATGGCCTCGGTCTGGTCGTGGGTGACATAGATGACAGTCGCCTGCTGGTTTTCCGCCTTCAGCCGCTTGTGCAGGTCGGTAATGCGCACCCGCATCGAGGCGCGCAGCTTGGCGTCGAGGTTGGAGAGCGGTTCGTCGAACAGGAAGACCTGCGGCTTCTTGATCAGCGCCCGGCCGACCGCGACGCGCTGGGCCTGGCCACCGGAAAGCTGTTTCGGCAGCCGGTCGAGCAGCGGATCGATCTCCAAGAGGCCGGAGACATGATTTGTCGCCTGTTCGATCTCGCCGCTCGGGCGGCGCTTCAGCCGCATGCTGAAGGAGAGGTTCTTGCGCACCTTCATATGCGGATAGAGCGCGTAATTCTGGAACACCATGGAAATCCCGCGGTCGCCCGGCGTCTTGTCATTGACCAGTTCGCCGCCGATGCGGATCTCGCCGCCGGTCACCCGCTCCAGGCCGGCGATCATCCTGAGCGTCGTCGATTTGGCGCAGCCGGAAGGGCCGACCAGCACCATGAACTCGCCGTCCTCGACATCGAGATTGATGCCATGCACGGCGCGGAAGGAACCATAGTCTTTTTCGAGGTTTCTCAGCTGGAGACGCGCCATGTGACTATCCTTTGATCCCGCCGGACGAGATGCCGTCGATGAAATATTTCTGGGCGAGGAAGAAGACCGCGAGCGCCGGCGCCAGCGACAGGACCGACATGGCCAAAACCCGGTTCCATTCGAAGGCTTCGGTCGTATCGATCGACAGTTTCAGCGCCAGCGAGATCGGGTACTTGTCGAGGGAGATGTAGATCAGCGGGCCGAGGAAGTCGTTCATTGTCCACATGAACTGGAAGAGGCAGACCGAGATCAGCGCCGGCATCAGGAGTGGCACGACGATGAAGATCAGCGTCTGCCAGGTGGTCGCGCCATCGACGCGGGCAGCTTCTTCCATGTCGCGCGGGATGGCGCGCAGGAACTGCACCAGCATGAAGACGAAGAAGGCATCACCCGCAAGCGCCGAAGGCACCCAGAGCGGCAGGTAGCTGTCGAGCCAGCCGAGATCCCGGAAGATCAGGTATTGCGGAATGCGGGTGACGACGTTCGGCAAAAGCAGCGTCGCGATCAGCGCGGAAAAGAGGATCTTCTTGAACGGGAAGTCGAAGCGGGCAAAACCGTAGGCGACCGCCGTGCAGGAGATCGCCGTGCCGATCACCTTCGGAATGACGATCCACATCGTGTTGATGAAGAACGTGCCGAAGGAATAGGGCGTCGAGGTCTTCCAACCCTTGATATAGCCGTCGAGCGTCGGATGCTCGGGCCAGAAACCGGGGTTGGAGAAGATCTCCGAATTGGTCTTGAACGATGCGCCGATCAGCCAGATCAGCGGGTAGAGCATCAGCAGGCCGACGGCGGTCAGCAGCGCATAACGCAGCACGGCATTGAGGCCGTGACGGCGCGTTTCACGGCTGCGGGCGATATCGATGTCGCGGGCGGCCGGGGAGTTCTCGGAGAGGATATGATCGGCCATGGTCAGCTCCTCTTGTCGCCGGCGTAATAGACCCAGTGGCGCGAAGACCAGAAGGCGATGAGGGTGAGGGCCATGATGATGAGGAACAGGACCCAGGCGATCGCCGAGGCGTAACCCATGTCGAAACGCTTGAAGGCCTCGTCATAAATGTAGATCGGCAGGAGATAGGTGGATTTCAGCGGGCCGCCCTGGGTTATGATGTAGGGGCCGTTGAACTCCTGGAAGGCCTGGACCATCTGCATGATCAGGTTGAAGAAGATGACAGGCGTGATCAGCGGCAGGGTGATGTAGACGAAGCTCGTCCATTTGCCGGCGCCGTCGATCGAGGCGGCCTCGTAGAGTGTCTTGTCGATGCTCTGAAGGGCGGCGAGGAAGATCACCATGGCCGAGCCGAACTGCCAGAGGCGCAACAGCGTGATGGTGAAGAGCGCATTGGTCGGATCGCCGAACCAGTTCACCGGTTCGAAGCTCAGCGTGGTGAGGCCCATGTTGATGAGGCCGACATCGGCGAACATGTAGCGCCACAACACAGCGATGGCGATCGAGCCGCCGAGGATCGACGGCACGTAGTAGGCCGTCCTGAACAGGTTGATGAACTTCAGCTTGTAATTGAGGATCACCGCCATGAAGAGCGCGAAGGCGAGCTTCAGGGGCACCGTCGTGAACACGTAGATAAGCGTCACCCAGAGCGATTTGCGGAATGTCCGGTCGTTGGTGAACAGCCGGATATAGTTCTGCAGGCCGGTAAAGACCGGCTCGTTCATCAGGTTGTAGTTGGTGAAGCTCAGATAGAGCGACGCGATGAAGGGCAGGGCGGTAAAGATCAAAAGCCCGATGATGAAGGGCGACAGGTAGAAAAGCCCCAGAAACTTGTTGTCGCCGCTCATGCCGCCTGCTCCGGTCCGGCCGGGGCCACCGGCAGGGGCGCGTCGGGCCCGCCCCCATGAGTTTCGTCGCGTAGTTGAGCGAGCCACCGCCGATAGCGGCAATATTGAACGAAGAGACACTTCCCGTATTGTGCATCGCAACCTCTGGCACTTCGATCCACGAGCGAGCCTGACCGCATCAGGCTCACAAAAGAAGCGCCATTTCCTCCCATTCCTGCTCCGAACATGTTGAGTTCCGAGCTCTCAGGCTGATATTCTCATTTTGCCTGTGAGATCAAATCGACGAATTCGGGGAAAAGGATGGAGAAAATAGAAGGTAGCGTTCTGTCCGCGATTCCGATGAACGCTATGGCTTTGACGCTGACGCGCTCAACCATAAGGATGCAGCACTCGCACACCTGGGGCGTCGATAAATCGAACAGCGTGCATGACCTGATCATCTGCCTGACGGGCTCGGCGCGTTATGAGGTCGAAGGCGAGACAATCGAGATGGCGCCGGGCAGGGCCATGCTGCTGCGTGCCGGCGCATGGTTCTCCGGCCGTTCGACGTCACGGCAGAACTACACCGGTATCGCCCAGCATTTTACGCTCGACCTCTTCGGGCGCCTTGACCTGATCGCCCAGATGAACCTGAAGCACGCGGTGACGCTTGCGCGGTGGGACATGATGGAGCCGCTGACGCGTTATTATCACGACAACTCGCCGGCCTATTCGACGACGCTTCTCCAACATCATCTCTTCATGTTCCTGCTGATCGAATTCATCGAGCAGGCACATATCGGCTGGAAGGAACAATCGGTCGGCAATGTCAACAATCCGGATGCCCTGTCCTTTTCGGTCATGGTGGCCGCCAGCCAGATCGCCGCCGACCCGCTCAACGACGAGATCGTCGAAAGCACGATCAATTCGGCGCCCTACAATCCGGATTATTTCAAGCGGGAGTTCAGGAGGCGGGTGGGCTGGACGCCTGACAAGTTTCAGGAATTCAAGCGGATGGAGCGGGCCATGGGACTGATGGCCGGCGGCTGCACGGTGAAACGCGCCGCCGAGCTTTCCGGCTATACGGACGCCTATTACTTCTCCCGCATGTTCAAGCGTTATATCGGCATCAGCCCGCAGGGCTATCAGCAGTCCGAAAAGCGCAGTCGCGAGGGTGCCTTTCCGCGCGGCGAGGAGGATGGTCAGCTGATCTATCCGCTGACCCGCTGATCTCCATTAGTCACAGATAGTCAGTCTGTTTTTCCAGATGGCTCCTGTTGCCTGGCTGCCACCTCAATCGGATCGATGACGTTCGTGAGCTGGGGCTAACTACAGCACGGACCGTGTGCCTTCATTCAAGTGGAAGCTTGACCGGGTCCGTGCTTGACGGTGCGAAGATAGCGGGGCATGGTCGGCCCATTCGATGGGAACAGACGGTGATCGTGTTCATGGATTCTTTGATAGATTGTGAACCGCCGGTGCTGCTGCGCACAAGGCTTGGAATGTTCACCACCTACGGCTTGGCATGAAACAGCCAGTTCTGATCTGGGGCGCCGGCGCGATCGGCGGCACGCTGGGGGCGGCTTTCATCCGCGCCGGCGAGGATGTGATCTTCGTCGATAACGTCAAGGAACATGTCGATGCGATCAACGCAAAGGGGTTGAAGATCGTCGGCCCGATCTTCGAAGATATCGTCAAGGCCAGGGCCTTTCTGCCGGAAGAGCTCGAAGGCGCGTATCAGCGGACTTTTCTCTGCGTCAAAGCCCATCATACGGAGGCGGCGGCTAAATCGCTCGTCCAGCATCTCCCCGCCGACGGATATGTGGTCTCGGCCCAGAACGGTCTCAACGAACGGGTGATCGCCCGCATCGCCGGAGAACATCGGGTTGTCGGCTGTTTCGTCAATTTCGGGGCGGACTATCTGGAGCCGGGCACCGTGCAATATAGCGGCCATGGCGCCGTGGTGATCGGCGAGCTCGACGGGCGTTTTACCGACCGGGCGGAGGATATCTACGGGCTCATGCGGCAGTTCGAGCCGGAAGCGCTGATCACCAACAATATCTGGGGCTTCCTGTGGGGCAAGCTCATCTACGGCGCCCTGCTTTTCGGCACGGCACTGACCAATGACAGCATTGCCGATGTGTTCGCCAATCCGGTCGCCCGACCGGTCTTGCGCAAGCTTGCGCTGGAAGTGGCGACGGTAGCCGCCATCAACAATATCCGCCCGGAAGCCTTCGACGGGTTCGATCCGGCGGCATTCGGCCCGCTGGCGTCACCGGAGCAGACCGACAAGTCCTTCGACGACATGGTGGCGCATAACCGCTTGTCGGCGAAGTCTCATTCCGGCATCTGGCGCGACCTTGCCGTGCGCAAGCGCAAGACCGAGGTGGACGCGCAGGTCATGCCGGTCGTCGAGATCGGCAGGAATCGCGGGTTCCGACGCCGCTTGCCTTACGCCTGATCGCCATGATCCACGAGATCGAGGACGGCAAGCGCGCGCTCGATATGGCCAATCTCGAAGAGCTGGCCAAGGCGACCAGTTGAATATCGCGCTCGGCGACAAGGTGGTGATCCCCGAAAGGCACTCATCTCCGCCTCGCGATCTGCCAGAGGAAAAACGGGCCGCCGATAAGGGCGATCAGTAGGCCGACAGGCACCTGCCAGGGAAAGATGATCGTTCGGCCGAGCCAGTCGGCAATCGCCATTGTGACGCCGCCGAGGAATGCGCTGACGAAAAGCTGAGGCAGCGGCCGATGATAACCGAGGTAGTCGGCGGCGCGTGGCGCGATCAGCCCGACGAAACTCAGCGGGCCGACGAACACGGTTGCGGTGGCCGCCGAGAACCCGGCCGCCAGGAGGATGTAAAGCCGCACGGTTTTCAGCGGTATCCCCAGCGACATCGAGGTCGCCTGGCCGAGCGGCAGAATTTCCAGCCAGCGCGCCATGAGCGGCGAACCGGCAAGGATGGCAAACAAGATGCAGCCCGTCGTTACCGCATCGCCCAGGGTCGCGCGGTAGGTCGAGCCGGAAAGCCAGCCGAGCAGGAAATCGATGCGCGGATCGCCGCTTGCCAGCACGAGCGCAGCAAGCCCCGTCCCCATGGCCGACAGGGAAATTCCCGAAAGCAGGATATGGTCGGGCGAGAAGGATGTTTTTCGGCCATGAGCAGGATTGCCCCAAGCGTCACCAAGGCGCCGACGGTCGCCGCCAGGATCATGTTCGTCCGATCGAGTTCGATGCCGACCAGAAACAGTAGGATGACGCCAATGGCGGCCCCGGAAGATATGCCGAGCACTTCCGGCGAAGCCATGGGATTGCCCGTCATGCGTTGAACGAGCGTGCCGGAGACGGCGAGGATTGCGCCAGCCGCGAGAGCCACCAATGCGCGTGGCAGGCGCAATGGCAGAAAGGTCGCAAGCTCGAGCCCGGAAGCCCAATGCCACCCGCCGACGCCGCGTGCGAAAAACAGGCTGAGGGCGATCGTCACCGCAACTGCGGCTATCGCCGCAAACGGCATCCACCAGCGGATGGTGTGACGGGCCGACGCGATGTCAGACCCAATTTGCGTCAGCATGATTGCCCGCATGCGCGGCAGAAGGAAGAGAAGCAGAGGAGCGCCGATGAGGGCCGTTGCCGTGCCTGTCGGCACCTCTTCCGGCAACGGCAGAACCTGCACGAGCCTGGTCGGTGAACCAAAGAAGCAGAGCGCCGCCTGTTGACGCCACAGCCATCCGCCACGCAAAAGTGCGCGCGCCGAGCGCCTTTGCGATATGCGGCGACGCAAGCCCGATGAAGCCGATGACACCGACAGCGGCCACCACGGCCGCACTGAGCCAGACGGCGACAGCCAGACCGGCCAACCGGAGCACCACCGGCGAAGAGCCGAGGCTGCGGGTACTGGCGTCATCGAGTTCCAGAATGCGCATCGGGCGGATCAAGGTCGTCGCCAGGGCAAATCCGATCAGCAACTTGACCGAAAGGTCCGTTACCACGGCCGTGCCGTTCTGGATGAGGGACCCCGTTTGCCAGATAAAAAGTTCCGTCATGTAGTCGCGATCGAGAACGACGAGAAGCGCGCTTGCCGAGCCGCAGACCAGGCTGACGACGAGGCCCGCGAGCACCAGCGAAATTGGTGAGAGATGTCGGCGCCAGGCGATCAGGATGACCGCGGCCGTTGCCAATGCGCCGCCGCCGATCGCCACCAGTTCGCGACCGGTCTCCAGGAGAAATGGTGCGATGATGGCGGCTGTGCCGAGTGCCAGGTTGGCCCCCGCCGCAGTGCCGACGGTAGCGGGTTCGGCGAGCGGGTTACGGAGGGTTTGCTGAAAGATCGTTCCTGCAAGGCCGAGAGCTGCGCCGGCGACGATGCTGACAGCGACACGGGGAAGGGCGGAATGATGGAAGAGCAGTTGCCGGACATCGGCCATGTCAGCTGCAATCAGCGCCCCCACCAGAGGTTCAACGGCAGAAGCTCGACAAGCCGAAGAGCGGTCAGGAGAACGCAAAGCGCAGCAAATGCGGGAAGGACTAGAATGGCCGGTGATGTTGCTCTCGGCGTCAGTACGGTTGGCGCGTCGGTTGTCATGCCGAAACCAGCTTGTCTGCGAGGAGCGACGCAAAACGGGCTGCCACATCCACTCCGCCGAACGGCCAGAGGGTCGGAATGGTGGTGACCGGGTGGGCACGCACCGCGAGCAGGTTTTGCCATAATGAACTTCTCCGCATCATCCGCACCGCATGCGGCATGATCGGCTCCAGGCAAACGAGGCGGGCGTCGCCTATGGTGGCAAGCTGCTCCACGCCGACTGTCGCGATCCCCCACTCGCCTGTCTCTCTGTCCCAGGCGTTGCGAAGCTCGAGCCGGTCCATCACATTCTGAAGCAGGCTGCCGGCACCATAGATGCGCAGGTGCCGGTCATCGAAAAAGGTGAAGAGGCACAGAGGCAAAGCCTTGCGGTCTGCGAGCCGAAGGCGCGACTCGTCGATCGATCGTTCCGCCCAAAGAAGAAGCGTTTCGGCTTCGCGCTCCCGCCCCAGTCGTTCGCCGAGCCTTTGCGTCTCCTTCCTGGCCTGCGCATATGGCGAGGTCTTTTCGGCATAGAGGGGAAGGTTGTAGGTCGGCGCGAAGCGCTCAAAATCCCCGGCCTCCAATCCGTAGCCGTAGGTCGCGATGATCAGGTCCGGATCAAGCTCTTCCAGCAGCTCGAAGCTAGGCTCCCCCGTGATCCGAGGTCGAGCGTCGTCTCCGGCAATGCCGGCTGATCGACCCACTGCCTATACCCTTTGAGATCGCCGACGGCGATCGGTACGAGCCCAAGGGACATGATCATCCCGGCCGCCGTCCATTCCAGGCAGGCGACGCGCCGGGGAGGGGACGCGGCGAAACCATGGCGCGGAAAAGCGGTAGAGGCACCCGCTCCGGCCAGGAACGCGCGCCTTGTTGGAGAATGCAAGCCAGCCCTCAAGCCGCCAGCCTCACCATGTCACCTTGACCGAGGCAGTGATCCGACGACCCTCGCCATAGAAGCAACCGAAACCGTCGGCAAAGCAGGAAGCGACGTAATCCTTGTCGAAGATGTTGCTGACGTTAAGCGAGAGTGTCGTGTTGTCCTTCTTGTAGCTGAGTGCGGCGTCGGCGAGCACATAGCCGGGAACCTTGAAGGTATTGGCGTCGTCGCCCCAGGTCTTGCCCACATATCGGACACCGCCGCCAATGGTGAGCCCCTCAAGCGGCCCATCCTGCAGCTCATAGTTCGCCCAGAGCGAGACACGGTGCCGGGCGACGCCGAAAGGCGTGTTGCCGAGGTCAGTTGTTCCGGCACCAGAATCCGCATTGGTTTCCTTTGTCACTTCCGTATCGAGGTAAGTGTAGGCAAGACGCATATCCAAACCGGAATCGAGGCTCGCGACGCCCTCGACTTCAATGCCGCGCGAGGTGATTTCCCCGTCTGCGAAGCTATGGCTCCGCCCGGTCCGCTATAGCTCACGACATTCTGGCGCGCGAGATCGAAGGCCGATACAGTCATGAAGGAATTTGAGCCCGGTGGCTGATATTTGATGCCGACCTCATACTGGCGGCCGGTCTCGGGCTCGAAGCCGGCCATGATGATCGGGTTGAAGGATTCCGTGTAGCTCACATAGGGCGCGAGGCCATTGTCGGCGAGATAGACGAGGCCGGCGCGTCCTGTGAACGCGTCGTCTTTCATATTCACGTTGTTGCCCGACTCGGTGGCATCACGAGCCGTACCCCATGCCCAATCGTAACGCCCGCCCAATGTCAGCGTCCACCGATCGAGCTTGATCTGGTCCTGTCCATAGATGCCAAGCTGGTTCTGGACGGTCTCGGTGTTCCTGTAGTTGGTCATCGGACCGATGGGGCTGCCATAGACGGGATCGAAGATATCGAGCGGATCCACATCGCCGCTCGACGCGTAGTCGCGATAGTAGTGGCGCTTGAAGTCGATACCGGCAAGCAGGGTATGCGCCAACTCGCCGGTATCGAATTCGCCTATGATCTGCGTGTCGATCGTGCCACCCTGGAGATTGGTGCTGCCACCGTCGGCATAACGATCATAGGTTCGGCCGTCCGCCTGCAACCCGCCACCGAAAACACCCTGTTCCTCGTGGGTTAGCCAGACATAACGCGCGTTCTGGCGGATCTGCCAGACATCGTTGAAATGGTGTTCGAACTCGTAACCGACGGATCCGAGCGTATTGTTGTATTCGTCGAAGGCAGGCTCGCCGACGAAACGGCTGTTCGGGATCTTGCCAAAAGGATTGCCGGAAACAGTGCCGGATGCCGGGAGATATTGCATTGCCCAGCCGGAACGGTCGCGCTGATACTGACCGAGAACGGTGAGCTTTGTGTCTTCGTCCGGCTTGAAGGTGATCGCCGGCGCCAGGAAGAGGCGGTCGTCGTCGATGAAATCGATCTGCGTGGAGCTCTCGCGCACCGCACCGGTCATGCGATAGAACAGCGTGTCGTCATTGCCAACCGGCCCGCCCAAATCGAACCGGCCCTCATAATGTTCGAAGGTGCCTCCGACGATCTCCACCTCGCGCAGCATCTCTTCGGTCGGCCGCTTGCTGACGTAGTTGATCAAGCCGCCGGGCGTGGCCTGCCCGTAAAGAACGGAAGCCGGACCGCGCAGGACCTCGTAGCGCTCGGCGCCATAAGGCTCGATGGCGTTGAACATGGTGAAATTGGAATCCTTGAGCTGCAGGCCATCGCGATAAAAGATGCCGCTGTTGCCCGTTCCCATGCCGCGTAGCTGGACCCCGAGACCGCGATTGTCCGTGCCGTAAAGGTCGCCGCTGGCACCTGGGGTATAGCGCAGCGCGCTGTTGAGGCTGTTGACCCCTGCACGTCCATCTGATCGCGCGTGACCACGGAAATCGACTGCGGCGTCTCGATCAGCGGCGTGTCGGTCTTGGTACCGGTCGCGCTACGGGTCGCCACAAAGCCGTCCACAGGCCCCCAGGCAGACTCCGCGCTCAATATGATCGGGGCAAGCTCTGTCGCATTGCCCGCCGGCGCTGCGGCGCTGGTATTGGTCGGATCGGTCAGAACGACGGTATTGGCTCCCTGGAATCGCCAGGAAAGCCCACTGCCGGTGAGCAGTCGCCGGAGTGCTTCCTCCGGTGACGCGGAGCCGCTGAGACCCTGGGTGCGAGCGCCGGCCGGCAGGGCGCCGTTGAAAAGCACGTCGATACCCGTCACCGACGAAAAGCGCACCAGGGCTGAGGAAAGCGGCTGAGCGGGGATCGAGAAGGTGTAGGACGATGCCGGAGCCCGGGCTGCGGCCGGCATGACCTGGAAGAGCGGAATGACGCAGACGGTCGCCAGAAGCAGCTTGTGGAACGACCCCGCCGACAGGCTCGGCAGATGGCGATTGATGATGACACGCGACACGAAAAATCCCCTTAGGCAACGCGACTGACCAGCGCGATACACGCACTCTGATCATGGGACGAAGGCTTCCCGGAAAACCTGAGTGATTTTTGAAATATTTATCTGGGGTAAATAAAAGTCAGCCAGGGGGACAGGCTTTGAACCCTGATCGGCAGGCCGAGCGCCAGCGTATCGAGGATGGTATCGGACCTCTTTACATCGACGATGATCGTCACCGGGCTCAGTGCCAGCCGCTCGTCCATGACGATGATCTTGCCGGTGCGCCAGCGGGAGAGGGACGATATGACGTCTCGAAATGGGGTCGAAAGGAAAACCAGTTTGCCGCTTCTCCAGGAAAGCTCAGTCTCGACATCCGCCTTGAGAGGCGCGGACATCCGACCGTTCCGGTAGATCAGGCTCTGCCCCTCTTCGACACGCTCGAATTTTCCGCCCGTGGAAACGCTGACCGCATGTTCGGCGACCGTAACAGCGATACCGTCGTCCTGGAAGCCGACCGAAAAGGCAGTGCCGAGCGCCGTTGAAAAGAGGTCCGACGCTTGGACGACGAAGGGGCGGGACGGGTCCGGTGCGACCTCAAAAATGCCTCGCCTTTTTCAAGGACAACCCGGCGTCGTTCCGCGTCGAAATTGAGCGCCAGTGCGGTCCGGCCGACAAGGTGGCGACCGAACCATCGGGCAACCTCACAGTGGCGGTCTCGCCCGTCCCCGTGCTGTAATCCCCAACGGGACTCAAAAGGCGCATGCCGCCCCAGACGGCGCCGCCAAGCACGATGGCAGCCCCACCCGTTTTCAGAACCGTCCGCCGTGAGGCGCGCGACGGGTTGCCGAGGTCATGGACGATGCCGGCCCCGGACCACAATCGTTCCAGATCGGCATAGGCCTTCGCGTGTCTCTCGTCGGCGAGCAGCCATTCCCGCAGACCCTGGCGGTCGGACGCAGTCTCGCGGCCGTCCAGCAGAAGCGCGAACCACTCCGCTGCCCTGCGGGAGATCTCATCCTCTGTTTGTCTGCGGCTGTCCGGCGCTTCTTCCATGGCGTGATTCCTCAAAACCCATAAACAGAACGAACAGGACGGGGAGAAATCTGGTTCGGCATGACGAGGGAAGCCGGTTACATTCCGGCTTTCAGTCGTTCCAGCGCCGTCACCATATGGCTGAAGACCGTTTTGGGAGAAATGCCGAGCTTTGTGCCGATCTCGACATAGCTCAATCCTTCCATCCGCGAGAGCAGAAATACCTGCCGGCATTTGGGTGGCAGGGAGCTGACGATTTCCTGCAGCTGTTTCAATTCATCGCGGCTGAGAACCACGTCTTCTGCGGAAGGACGGTTGTCCGCGACATATTCGAGATGATCGACGCCCGCGACGAAAGGAGCGATGCGTCGGCGACGTTCATGGTCGGCGGCCAGATTGCGTCCGGTGGTCACGAAATAACCAGCCAGATCGGCCACGTCCCGCAAGAGGCCGGGCCGTTCCCAAAGCTTCAGAAACGTGTCTTGAGTGAGATCGGCGGTGGTCGCCGCACATTCGACCCGCCGTTGAATGACAGCAGCAAGACGCTCCCTTACGGAGAGGAAAACCTCGAGAAAATCACGTCTGCGGATATCGTCCATGCCACCGACTATACCGGCGCACCGGGTGGCGGCAAGAGGCCCATCCAAAAATCATGACAAGGAACATCAAGTTTTATGCAGGCCATGCCCTATCTGGCACGCCCTCAGGATAAACGAGGTTTCCCGTCTTCGGGATCAAGTTCTATCAGAAAAACACCTGCACCGCCTGAAATAACCAGATCGCTCGTCGCGTCGGCGCCGATGGCAAGGCAGTCCAGCGGCTGGAGATCGACTTCCTCCAGGCCGAGGGTAATGGTGTGTATCCCGACGGCAAGGATGAACCTCAAAGTGGTGGACGGCAGCAGCGAGACAGGTGTCGGCTGCCTGATGACGCGGTGAGAAAACCGGTCGCGGCGTGTCATCACGTTGAGGTCGGTCACTGCGCCGTTCACCAGCGTGGCCGAAGCCGGCTTGTCGGCCGGAAACGGACAAGGCTTGGAGTTGCGGCCAAGAGTAAGGGGCGGTGCATTATCGATCGTCAGCGCTATTCCATCGCCGGAGAGGATCGACAGGGTTCTATCGACCTCCGGGAAGCTTGAGAACGGCCCGTCCGAGGCGACCGTTGCCATACTGATGCGCCAGTAAAAATCCTCGATCGATGCCCCGGCAGGAAAGACGGCGATCTCTACCGTCTCGCCGCCGCCATTCTTCCACGGCATACGTTTGTAGTCGGATGCGCGCAGGATCTTCATAGTTCAGTTCCCGAGAATGCCCGGCAGACGAAGGCCGTTTTCCGTGGCGCAATCCACCGCGATCTCGTAGCCGGCGTCCGCGTGGCGCATGACGCCGGTCGCGGGGTCGTTCCAGAGAACGCGTTCGATCCGGCGGTCGGCATCCTCGGTGCCGTCGCAGCAGATGACCATGCCGGAATGCTGCGAATAACCCATGCCGACGCCGCCGCCGTGATGCAGCGATACCCAGGTGGCACCGGAGGCCGTGTTCAGAAGCGCGTTCAGCAACGGCCAGTCGGACACCGCATCCGACCCGTCCTTCATCGCTTCCGTTTCGCGGTTAGGGAGGCGACCGACCCGGAATCCAGATGGTCGCGGCCGATCACGATCGGCGCTTTCAGCTCGCCGTTGCGGACCATCTCGTTGAAGGCGAGGCCGAGCTTGTGGCGGACGCCGAGGCCGACCCAGCAGATGCGCGCCGGCAGGCCCTGGAAGGAAATCCGCTCGCGCGCCATGTCGAGCCAGTTGTGGAGATGCGCGTTGTCCGGCAGCAGTTCCTTCACCTTGGCATCGGTGCGGTAGATGTCTTCCGGATCGCCGGAAAGGGCGGCCCAGCGGAACGGGCCAATGCCACGGCAGAAGAGCGGGCGGATATAGGCCGGCACGAAGCCGGGGAAGGCGAAGGCATTTTCGAGGCCCTCGTCCTTGGCGACCTGGCGGATATTGTTGCCGTAGTCGAGGGTCGGGATGCCGGCGTTCCAGAAAGCGATCATCGCCTCCACGTGGTCGCGCATCGAGGCGCGGGCGGCTTTTTCCACCGCCTTCGGATCGGTCTCGCGTTTTGCCTTCCATTCGGCGATCGTCCAGCCCTTCGGCAGGTAGCCGTTGATCGGGTCATGGGCGGAAGTCTGGTCGGTGACCATATCCGGACGGATGCCGCGACGAACCATTTCGGGAAGAATTTCCGCGGCATTGCCGAGCAGGCCGACGGATTTGGCCTCGCCTGCGGCTGTCCAGCGGGTGATCATCTCCATGGCCTCGTCCAGCGTTTCCGCCTTGGCATCGACGTAGCGGGTGCGCAGGCGAAAATCGATGCTGTCCGGATTGCATTCGACCGCAAGGCAGCAGGCACCGGCCATGACGGCGGCGAGTGGCTGGGCACCGCCCATGCCGCCGAGACCGCCTGTCAGGATCCACTTGCCCTTGAGATTGCCGCCATAATGCTGGCGTCCGGCTTCCACGAACGTCTCGTAGGTGCCCTGCACGATGCCCTGGGTGCCGATATAGATCCACGAGCCGGCCGTCATCTGGCCGTACATGGCGAGCCCCTTTTATCGAGCCTCGTTGAAATGGTCCCAGGTGGCCCAATGGGGCACGAGGTTCGAGTTGGCGATCAGCACCCGCGGCGCATCCTTGTGGGTGCGGAACACACCGACCGGTTTGCCGGATTGCACCAGAAGCGTTTCCTCTTCGGTGAGCGTCTTCAGCGTTGCAACGATCTTGTCGAAATCGTCCCAGGTCCGGGCCGCGCGGCCGATGCCGCCGTAAACGACCAGTTCGTTGGGGTTTTCCGCCACGTCCGGGTCGAGGTTGTTCATCAGCATGCGCAGGGGTGCTTCGGTCATCCAGCTTTTGGCGTTGAGCCGATCGCCGCGCGGAGCACGGATTTCGCGGATGTTGTGGCGGGGATTGGTCATCGGAGCGTTCCCTTTATCGGTTGTTGTTTTTCTGCGGAGCGAGGTCGAGAGCAACCCGCTCGATCCGCGTCAAAATATCCTGGAGGTGGAAGCGGAGCCGCTCTGCCTTGGCCGGGTCATAGGCGAAGGGCGGGGCCTCCGTGGCGAGATGGGTGGATTGGGCAAGTTCCATCTGGATGGCGTGGACACCGGTTTCCGGTTGGCCGTAATGCCGTGTCGTCCAGCCGCCCTTGAAACGGCCGTTCGCGATACTGGTGTAGCCCGAAGCTGCGGCCGCCATATCGAGCGCTGTCTGTTCGATTTCCGGGGCGCAGGTTCTGCCCATGTCCGTGCCGATGTTGAAATCGGGAAGGATGCCTTCGAACAGGAACGGAATATGCGAGCGGATCGAGTGGCAGTCGTAGAGCACGGCAATGCCGTGGATGGATTTGACCCGCTCGATTTCGGCGGTCAGGGCGGCGTGGTAGGGCGCATGGAAATCCCGCAGCCGGTCGGCGGTATCGGCGTCGCTGGGTTCGGCGCCCTCATTCCAGATGCTGCTACCGTCGAAATCCGTCTGGGGCACGAGGCCCGTCGTGTTCTGGCCGGGATAGAGGCTCGCACCCTGGGGATCGCGGTT
Organism: Neorhizobium sp. EC2-8; assembly: GCA_045291535.1. GTDB lineage: Bacteria > Pseudomonadota > Alphaproteobacteria > Rhizobiales > Rhizobiaceae > Neorhizobium. The sequence goes on from CP147998.1 coordinate 341,399, forward strand.
CGCGTCGATCACGTAGCGGTGAAACGTGGCGCGGATTGTTGTTACATCCGGCAGTAGGCCATCATAGAGCTGGTGGATGTGCCAGTCGGTATCGGCAAGCAAGCGACCGTTATCGTTCAGCCGTTCCCAGATCGCCGGAGGCACCTCGGTTCCCGTATGGGGAAAGCCGAGGATGACGGGGGAGGTGCCCTGTCTGACTTCGAAAACCGCCATTTCAAGCCTCCAGGACCGGCAGGATATCCGGCGAAACGGATGCGACAAGGGCGCCCGTCGCGACGAGATCGCTCGCCGCCTTGAGGTCGTTCGCCATGTAGCGGTCCTCTTCCAAGGTCGGGACTGCGGAGCGGATGGTGGCGATCACCTTCTGGAGTTCCGGGCTGGTCGTCAGCGGACTGCGCAGTTCCACGCCCTGTGCCGCGGTCAGCGCCTCGATGCCGATGATGGTCGCAAGGTTGTCGGTCATCTGGAGAAGCCGGCGCGCACCGTGGCATGCCATCGAAACGTGGTCTTCCTGATTGGCGGAGGTCGGCGTAGAATCGACCGAGGCTGGATGCGACATCTGCTTGTTTTCCGACATCAGGGCGGCGGAAGTGACTTCGGCGATCATCAGCCCGGAATTCAAACCCGGCTTCTTGGCGAGAAAGGCCGGCAGGCCGTAGGAGAGAGCCGGGTCCACGAGGAGCGCAATCCGGCGCTGGGAGATCGCGCCGATTTCGCAGATGGCGAGCGCAATCTGGTCCGCCGCAAAGGCCACCGGCTCGGCATGGAAATTGCCGCCCGATACGACGGTATCATCCGAAAGCACCAGCGGATTGTCGGTCACGGCATTGGCTTCGATCTCCAGCGTGCGGGCGACGGAGCGCAGGAGGTCGAGGCAGGCGCCGTCCACCTGCGGCTGGCAGCGGATACAATAGGGATCCTGCACTCGTTCGTCGCCTTGGAGATGGCTTTCGCGGATGACCGAGCCCGACAGCAGGGCGCGCAGGGCGGCGGCCGCGTCGATCTGCCCCTTGTGGCCGCGAAGCGTATGGATATCCGGATGGAAGGGTGCGGAGGAGCCCATCGCGGCATCCGTCGATATTGCGCCGGTCACCAATGCGGCCTGAGCGGCGCGATGAGCGCGGAACAGGCCGGCCAGTGCCAATGCCGTGGAGGTCTGGGTGCCGTTGATCAGGGCAAGGCCTTCCTTGGCGGCGAGAACGACCGGTTTCAGTCCGGCCTTCGCGAGGGCCTCGGCGGCCGGTAGCAGACTGCCTCGATAAAGGCTTCGCCTTCGCCCATCATCACGGCCGCCATATGCGCCAGCGGCGCCAGATCGCCGGAAGCGCCGACCGAGCCCTTTTCCGGAATGAGCGGGATCACGCCTTTTTCCAGCATCGCTTCGATGAGGCGCATCAGTTCGAGCCGGACACCGGAGGCGCCGCGGCCGAGCGAAACGAGTTTCAGCGCCATGATCAGGCGGACGATGTTTTCAGCGAGCGGCGCGCCGACACCGCAGCAATGAGACAGGATCAGGTTACGCTGGAGCGTCGCGACATCGGCGCTGTCGATCTTGATCGAAGCCAGCTTTCCGAAGCCGGTATTGATGCCGTAGACCGGCTCGTTGCCCGCGGCAATCTGGGCGATCCGGGCGGCGGCCTTTTCGATCCCCGCGTCGAACGAGGCATCGATCCGTGCCGGCGTGCCGTTCCAATAGATGTCCTGAAGCTCGCGAAGGCTGACCGAGCCGGGTGTCAGAACGATGCTCATGCGGAAACCCTTTGCCTTTGAAGATGCGTGCCGTCAGCGGATTGAAGCCTATGCGGTAGACAAGCTCCGCCGGCCGGTCGATGTCCCAGATCGCAAAGTCGGCGGATTTACCGACCTCAAGCGTGCCGGTTTCGGCTCGAAGCCCGAGCGCGCGCGCCGCCTCCCGCGTGACGCCGGCAAGGCATTCCTCGACCGTCAGGCCGAACAGCGTCGCGCCCATGTTCATGGTCATGAGCAGCGAGGTGAGGGGCGAGGTGCCGGGATTGCTATCGGTTGCAAGCGCGATAGGGCTGCCGGCATCGCGGAGCGCCTGGACAGGCGGCGCCTGCTTTTCGCGAAGCGTGTAGAAGGCGCCGGGCAGCAGTACCGCGACGGTGCCGGCTTCCGCCATAACCTGCGCGTCCGCCGCGGAAAGATATTCGAGATGGTCTGCCGACAGCGCGCCATAGGAGGCGGCTAAGCGCGCGCCACCCAGATCGGAAAGCTGTTCCGCATGCAGCTTGACGGGAAGACCGAGCGATTTTGCCTTGTCGAAAACCCGTTCGATCTCGGCGGGTGAGAAGGCGATGCCTTCGCAGAAACCGTCCACCGCATCGACGAGCCCTTGCGAATGCGCAGCCTCGAGACCCGGCAGCACCACGTCGGTGATGTAATCGCCGTTGCGGCCCTTGTAGTCAGGCGGTGTCGCATGCGCGGCAAGCCAGCTGGTGACGATCCGCACCGGTCGGACTTCGCTGAGCCTGCGTGCGACCCGCAGCATCTTCAGCTCGCCCTCGATGTTCAGCGCGTAGCCGGATTTGATCTCGACCGTGCAGACGCCTTCGGCCAGAAGCGTGTCCAGCCTGCGCAGCGCCTGCCCTAAAAGTTCGTCCTCCGAGAGCGCATTGGTTGCCTTGACCGACGAGATGATGCCGCCGCCGGCGCGGGAAATCTCCTCGTAGGTCGATCCTGCCAGGCGCATTTCGAATTCCATCGCGCGGTCGCCGCCAAATACCAGATGGGTGTGGCAGTCGATCAGGCCCGGGGTGATCCAGCGCCCGCTGCAATCGGTTTTGTTTTCGGGGTTTGCAAATTCGGCAGGCAGGTCGGCCAATGCGCCGACAAAGGCTATCCGCCCCTCGCGCACGGCGATCGCACCGGCTTCGATAATGCCGAGGCCTGATGCCGAGGAAGCAAGGGTGGCGATCCGCGCATTGTGCCAGAGCGTTGTGGAGCCCGATGCCGCTTTTGAAGATTTTTCCCCATCCATAAGCTTTTCGCCTTTCCTTATGGGCGAACATGTATATACATAATAATCCGAGTGACAAGAGGAATTTTGGTCTCCGCGAGGAAAAGGGAAGGGCGTCCATGGTCACGCTTCATGCGGAATTGGCTCTGCTGCCGGAAGGCTGGCGGCAGAATGTAAGGCTGACGATCGAGTCAGGGCGGCTCGCTCTGGTGGAGCCCGGCGTGGAGGCGGTGGCTGAAGACGAACGTCACAAAGTTCTGGTCCCGGCAATGCCGAACCTGCACAGCCACGCCTTCCAACGTGCCATGGCGGGCCTCACGGAAGTTCGAGGTCCCGGCGACGACAGCTTCTGGAGCTGGCGGACGCTGATGTACAAGTTCGCGCTGTCGATCACGCCGGATCAGGTCGAGGCCGTGGCCTCACAGCTTTATATGGAAATGCTCGAAGCGGGCTTCTCACGGGTCGGCGAATTCCATTATCTCCATCACGATAGGGACGGCGGGCACTATGCCAATATCGCCGAAATGGCCGAACGCATCGGTGCCGCAAGTGCGCAGGCCGGGATCGGTCTGACGCTCCTGCCGGTCTTCTATGGGCATTCCGGGTTCGGCGGCGCGGCACCGGTCGCCGGGCAGCGCCGGTTCATCCATTCGCTCGACGATTTCGCGGAGACCATGGAGGCCAGCCGTCGCCTGACCGCGGCCTTGCCCGGCGCTGAAATTGGCGTCGCTCCTCACAGCCTCCGCGCCGTGACCCCGCAGGAACTGGAGGCAGTGGTGGGGATGGCGAGTGGCGGCCCCGTCCATATTCATATCGCTGAACAGATCAAGGAGGTCGAGGACTGCCTTGCCTGGTCCGGCGCCCGCCCCGTGGAATGGCTGCTTGCAAATATGCCGGTCACAGAGCGCTGGTGTCTCATCCATGCCACGCACATGACCGAGGAGGAAACCCGAGGCATGGCGGAAAGCGGCGCCATCGCCGGGCTTTGTCCGATAACCGAGGCCAACCTCGGCGACGGTATCTTCCCCGGCGAGCTTTTTCTGCAGCAGGGCGGCCGTTTGGGTATCGGGTCGGATTCCAACATATCGATCTCGGTCGCGCAGGAACTGCGCCAACTCGAATACTCGCAGCGCCTCGGTCTGAGGAAGCGCAACGTTCTGGCTCAGCCGGATGGTTCGACGGGGCGCCGACTGTTCGAAGCAGCGTCGTCGGGTGGCGGAACAGCGCTCAATGCGGCTGTCGGCCTGGCCGAGGGTAATCACGCCGATATCGTCTCGCTCGATGTCGAGGACACCTCCTATCTTGCCGACGATCAGATTCTCGACCATTGGATATTCGCGGGCGGCATTGCCGTGGATTGCGTCTGGGCGCTTGGCCGCAAACAGGTCGAAGGCGGACGGCATGTCCGGCGGGATGCGATCCGCCGGCGGTTCAGGACGGTAATGCGGGAATTGCTGACATCATGACCAATGGCAAGGAAGCCACCCTCCATCATCGCATTTTGAGTGACATCGAGGGACGGATCGTTTCCGGTGAATGGCCTCCGGGCTATCGCCTGCCTTTCGAGATTGATCTTGCCGTCCAATATGGCTGCTCCCGGATGACCGCCAACAAGGTGCTGACGCACCTGGCAAGGGCCGGATTGATCGAGCGGCGCAAGAAGTCCGGCAGCTTCGTTGCACAGCCGGTGACCCAGGCGGCAGTGCTTGAAATCCATAGTGTCGAAGCCGAAGTCCGTTCCCTCAAGCTCCCCTATTCCTACCGGCTGGAAAAACGGACGCAGCGCGACGCCAAACCCGCCGACAGGCAGCATCTGGAGCTTTCGGAAACGGCCTCGGTCCTCGATCTCACTTGTCTTCACCACGCCGGCGAACGACCCTTCTGCCTCGAGGAACGGCTGATCAATCTTGCCACCGTGCCCGAAGCGGAAGGCGAGGATTTTTCAAAGTCGGCGCCAGGACACTGGCTCATCAACCAGATTCCATGGAGCACTGCGGAACATAAGATTTATGCGCAGTCGGCCGGCGCAGAGGTCGCAAAGACGCTCGACATCTCCAGGAACGCGGCCTGCCTCGTCATAGAACGGCGGACCTGGGGCAGCAGCGGCCCGGTGACGTTTGTGCGCTTCACCTACCCGGGCGACCGGCATGCGCTGGTCGCCCGCTTCACGCCCGGCGGAGAGAACTAGGCCAGGCTCTTCCTGCAGAGCCCAGGAGAACAGCGCGACCTCTCCTTTTCTCCGGCTCCAGCGGGAGCAGATCTTGCGCTGGCCGCAATCCTGCTGGCATAGCCGTTGCGACAGTCGCGGCGACGCATTATCCCGAACCGGAGCCATCGACCGTATCTCTCGTCCGCAGAAAGGATTACCCGATGACTGCAGCTCTTCTCGGGAATATGACCAGCGAGCATCAGCAGTTGGAGATGCCTCTGTTTGATCTGCGGGATGTGTCGCTGACCGTTCCCGGCAAGTCGCTTCTGCAGCCGCTGACGCTGACGATCCCGGCTCGGCGAACGATCGGATTGATCGGCCACAATGGCTCAGGAAATCGACGTTGCTCAAGGTCCTGGCACGGCAAAAGCCGGCTTCTGACGGTACGGTGCGTTTCGAAGGCAAGGTTCTCTCGGAATGGGGCGACCGGCCGTTTGCCAGGAAGCTTGCCTATCTGCCGCAACAGACGCCGGCGGCGAATGGCATGCTCGTCAAGGAACTCGTGGCGCTTGGGCGCTATCCCTGGCACGGCGCGCTCGGCCGCTTCGGAAAGATCGATCGCGAGAAGGTTGACGAGGCCATGACCCTGACCGACGTGGCGGGCATGGCGGACCGTCTCGTCGATACTCTCTCCGGCGGCGAACGCCAGCGCGTGTGGCTGGCCATGCTGGTCGCGCAGGATGCGGAATGCCTGCTGCTCGATGAACCGATCTCCGCACTCGATGTTTCGCATCAGATCGAGGTGCTGACCCTGGTCAGGCGGCTCAGCCACTCGAAGGGTCTGGGCGTCCTCGTTGTCCTGCACGACGTCAATATGGCGGCGCGGTTCTGCGACGAGATCATTGCACTGCACAGTGGTCGGCTGATTGCCCGAGGAACTCCCGCGGAGATCATGACGCAAGGCGTGCTCAAGAAAATCTACGGCATCGACATGGCCATCATGGCGCACCCGCAAACCGGGCTTCCGGTCGGGATGCCCTGCTGACGCGATAATGATGCGGCAGGCGCATTTAACTGCATCCTGAAGAGCCACGGTTCCCCATCAAACGGGTCCTATCCGGAGCTACGGGAACACGGAGACGGCTATGCCGCGGGTTTAGAGGTCGGAGCCGGTTCTTCTATCGTCTGGATCGCGTCATAGGCGGCAAGCACCGTTTCCATTTGTGCCGTATGCCCCTGGATGAAGGCCGGGCCGTAGATGGTTTCATCCGGATATTCGGTGATCAACGTCAGCGGAACCGTGTGGCGGTCGTCGATCGAGATCAGGCACGGGAAACCGTTGATGATGCGGAAGCCGGTTTCGCCGGCATGGGTTTCGAAAAGCCTGATCTGCGCGGCATTGTGGTCAACCAGGCCGGGGATGGCGGCGAGGTGGCGGCTGACGCGGTCGATCAGGATTTCCGCCTGCGCCGTCCATTCGGCGTGATGGCGCATGATCAGGAAGAAGCCCTTCGGCACCGTCCACATGGCGAATGTGCGTGGTACATAGCCGGAAAGCGGCCGCGTCCACTCATGCGAGGGATAGCCATGCAGGTTGACGTGCAGCCTGGCGCCACTGATCCGTTCCGCTTCGACGCGGATCGCCTTTTCGAGCAGTTCCTTGCCCGAGCGATATTCCAGATCGTCGCCGAGAGCCGTGTAGCGGGCCGCATGGTGCATGTGCAGCGGGTTCTCGGCACGAAGGCGCCAATGCACCTGATAACCGTCGGGATTTTCGAGTGGCGAGATGATGAAATGCGCGTTCGGCCTTGCGTTCAGCGTCTGTGCAGCGCGCAGCGCGCCGACGATGCCGGTCGTCTCGTTGGCATGCTGGCCGCCGCTGATCATGACGGGTTTGTCGGCGCCCGTATGATAACGGGCTTCGAGCGACCGGCCACTCCGCGAGCGAGCTTCGAAGGCGACGCCGCTTATGGATGCGAGTTCCCGGCGGATCTGCTCCACCGAGATCGGTGATACGGCGGAACCGAGCCACTGCGGCTCGGCCACCGCTTCGGAGGTCCAGAGCGGCCGCGTTTCGATGCGGACGGAAATGCTGTCTCCTTGACGAATTTCCGGGATGATCTGGCCCGGCTGCAGGCCGCGGTCGCCGATCGGCCGGCCCGACTTCTTCTGGAAGACTTCCAGAAGCGAGAAGTAGAAATCCTCGTGCAGCGCCTCGCGCAGGCTGACGACTTCTTCCCCGACGGCCAGCCGCCGGTCTTCGGCCGGCAGGGTGACGGCGACGTTGAGCTCGTCGAAATAGGGCTCCTTCGTGCCCCAGTCATGGGCTGCGACGGCTTCGACGGCCGTTGAGAACAGGATCTCATAGTCGGTTTCCAGCCGTTCGCCGGTTCCGCCATCGACAATCAGCCAGCCGGTGGGCGACAGCAGCGTTTCGCCGATGAAATCCGTGTAGAGCCGGTTCGGGGCAAACACCTTATGCGTGCGGACGCTGCCGTCCTTTGCGGTCAGTGTGACCGCGTAAAAGGCGTCTTCGGCTCCGGCTTCGAAAGTCAGCTGTGCTTCGCCCGTGAGACCGGCCAGCGGATAGGCTTCCAGCAGGAACCGGTTCTTCGGGCAGGCCTTGCGAACGGGGTAGACGACATGCAGGGCGGAGAGGCTCTCGAGATCGACCTCTTCAAGAAGAAAGTGCAGCAGTGGCTTGTATGCGCTGCGGATCTTTGCATTGACTCCTGTTGTCGCCAGCTTTGCCTCGGTCTGCCTGCGGCTCTTCTCGTCGTCGAAAACCCAGGCCTCGATCTTCGTGCCTTTGGCGCCGGAAAAGCGCGAAACCAGAGTGTCGAGCGTGCGCTCGATCTGCCGTTCGTGGATCAGTGTCATGCGGATATTCTGCCTGTGGGATCGAGACTGTCGCGCAGCCAGTCGCCGAGGAGGTTGAGACCGAGGACGGTGAGGAGAATGGCAAGGCCCGGGAAGACGCTGACCCACCAGGCCGTCTGTAGATAGGTGCGGCCTTCGGCCAGCATGCCGCCCCAGCTCGGGATCGTCGGGTCGATGCCGAGGCCGAGGAAGGTGAGGCTCGATTCGAGCAGGATGTTGGTTGCGACATTGAGCGTCATCAGCACGATGACCGGGCCGATCAGGTTGGGCAGAAGATGCTGGACGATAATGCGCCAGTCCTTGACCCCAATGGCGCGTGCCGAAAGAATGAATTCGCGCTCACGCAGCGTCAGGACCGAACCGCGCACCAGGCGCGCGTATTGTACCCATTGCGAGACCACCAAAAGGACGATCGTGTTGGTAAGGCCGCCGCCAACGATGGCGATGAAGGTGATGGCGAGCAGGATGAAGGGAAGCGCGAGCCTGGATATCGGCAAAGCGCATCACCAGCATGTCCCAGATGCCGCGGTAATAACCGGCGATGAGGCCCATGACGACGCCGACGGTGACGCCGCCCGCGACCGAGACGAAGCCCACCAGCAGCGAGATCTTGCCGCCGGCCATGACGCGCGTCAGCACGTCGCGGCCAAGCGGATCGGTCCCGAAGATATGCGCCGGCCTTGCGAAGGGCGGCACGAGGCGGGACATCAGATCGATCTTTTCGGCGCCGCCCGGAAAGATCACGCCGGAAAAGATGACCGCGAGCCCGATGACGCCAACCAGGAGTGCGCCGAGCACGAATTCGAGCTTCAGGAAATTGGAGAAAGAACTGCGTGTGGCCATGGTTCTCACTCCGTCCGGATACGGGGATCGACGAGACCGTAGGCGATGCCGACGAGAAGGTTGATGCCGATGATCATCAGCGACAGAATGGTGATGACGGCCTGCAGCACGGGATAGTCACGCGCGCCGACCGCATCGAAGGCAAGCGTTCCGAGGCCTGGCCAGTTGAAGACGCGCTCAACGACGACGATGCCACCGAGCAGGCCGCCGAACTGCAGGCCGAAATAGGTGATCAGCGGAATGGCGCAGTTTCTCAGCGCATGCTTGTAGAGCACGGTGTTTTCGCTGAGGCCTTTGGCGCGGGCGACCATGATATATTGCGAGCGCAGCGTTTCCAGCATGGTGGTGCGCACCAGACGAACATTGGTCGCCGTCAGGATGATGCCCATGGTGACCGCGGGCATGATGAAACTCAAGAACCCGTCCATGCCGCTCGGCGGCAGCAGCGGCAGCGAAATGGCGAACAACAGCACCAGCATGGTCGCCAGCCAGAAATTGGGGAAGGAGAGGCCGACGAGCGACAGGATGCGGATCGCCTGATCGGCCCATTTGCCGCGCGCCGTGGCGGCTTTGATGCCGAGCGGAATGGAAATGGCGATCGAGACGATCAGCGAGGTGAAGGCGAGCGACAAGGTCGCCGGCAACGCCTTGCCGATCAGGAGCGAGACCGGCGTGCCGCCGAGGAAGCTCTTGCCGAAATCGAGCGTGACGATGCCCTTCAGGAAATTGAAATACTGGACGAGGAACGGTTCGTTGAGCCCGAGCCCTCACGGATCTTCACGAGATCGGCCTCGGTGACGCTGCCGGCGCCCTGCGTCAGCATCAGCGCCGGGTCGCCGGTGAGGCGGATCGCGAAAGCGACCGTCAGCGTCACGGCGACTACCACGAAAACTGCCTGCAGGAGGCGTTTTACCAGAAATGCGGCCAAATCTCTCGTTCCCTTGTTCTTGTTCGAGCCGCCGCCTCCAATCGGAAGGCGGCGGCTCGCGAAGACGTTTAATCGACGGTGACGTCGGTGAGCTTCAGACGGCTGTCCGGCACCGGCGTGAAGTTCTTCACGCGCTTGTTGATGCCGAAGATGGCGTTCAAATTGTAGAGCGGCATTTCCAGCGCCCGGTCGGCGGCGTAATGGGCGATTTCCTGCAGCACCTTCTCACGCTCGGCGACATTGGTGATGGTGCGCTGCTTGGCGAGCAGTTCGTCCATCTTCGGGTCGCTGTCGTAAGGGTTCCACTTTTCCTTGGTCTTGTACATTGAGACCGCAGTGTTGTCGTAGTCGAGCGTCCAGCCACCCCAGGACTGCTGGAACATCGCGCCCGTCTTGCCATTCGGGATGATGTCGTTCAGCAGAACGTTGGTCTCATAGGGCTTGATCGTGGCGGTGATGCCGATCGTCTGCAGGTAGGCGGAGATTGCCTGGGCGACTTCGATAAAGGTCGCTTCGTTGCCGCGAAGGTCGATCTGCAGGGCGGTGCCAGGCGCGACGCCGGCTTCCTTGAGGAGAGCCTGTGCCTTGGCCGGATCGTAGGAAGCGGCTTCATCGCCTTGTCGAAACCGAAGGACAGCGGCCCCTGGAAGCTCGCGATCGGCTGGGCTTGGCCGCCCAGGATCGACTTGATGATGGCGTCGCGATCGACTCCCATGATCAGCGCCTGGCGAACCTTCGGGTCCTTGGTGATGCCGTCGCGGGTGTTGAAGCGCAGTGCATAAACCGTCGGGCCGGGGAGGTGACCACGGCGAGTTTGGAATTGCCCTGGATGGTCGGGATCATGCCGATCGGAATGGTCGGCGGAATGACCAGATCGACGCGGCCTGCCTGCAGTTCCGCAACGGCGGTCGCCGGCTCGGAGATGAACTTGTATTCGAGATCCGAAATCTTCGGAGCGCCGCCGAAATAGTCTGGGTTGGCGGCGAGAACGATGTTCACCTTCGGCTCGTAGGAAACAAATTTGAAGGCGCCGGTGCCGACCGGATTGGCGTTGAAATAGGCATCGCCCTTTTCGGTGATATATTTCGGCGGAACGATCATGCCGCCGTAACCGGCGAGCTTGGTGAGGATGACCGGGTCGGCAACCTTCATCTTGAAATCGACGGTGTTGGCATCGATGATTTCGACGCTGCCGATCGAATTGTAGTTGGACTGCTGCGGCCCCTTGGCGCCTTCGGCACCGAGCAGGCGATCGAAGGTGAACTTGACGGCATTGGCGTCGAAGGCTTCGCCATTGTGGAATTTCACGCCTTCACGCAGCTTGAAACGGATGCGCATGCCGTTGTCGAGCATTTCCCACGAGGTCGCGAGGCCCGGGACGAGCTTCAGGTCGGGGCCGCGATAGGTGAGGCCGTCGAATATATTGGTCGAGACCGAAGCCCAGTTGACCAGGAATGTGTCGATCGGATCCCAGCTGCCCGGATCCTGCGGCGAAGACACCGTAAGCTTGCCGGCGGCGAGAGCCGAGACCGGCGCGAACGCCACGCCTGCGAGCGCCATCGCCACGAATGCCGTCCGCAAACCCCTCTGCATTTTTATCATCGTTTTTGCTCCTGTTGAAAAACCGAATGTCGAATCGTCATGCACCGCGCGCCACGTAATGACCTGGCGCGATTTCTTCCCGGGCGAGAAGCACCGGTTCGTTTCCGACCGCCCGGACCGGGCTCGGAATGTCTCCTTCGATCATCGCCAGCGGCTTGCGCCGGCGCGGATCGGCGACCGGCACGGACGAAAGAAGCCGACGTGTGTAGTCGTGGCCCGGCGTTTCGAAGATCTGCCGGCGATTGCCGAATTCCATGATCTGGCCGAGATAGAGCACCGCCACCCGGTGGCTCATCTTCTCGACGACAGCCATGTCGTGACTGATGAAGAGATAGGCGAGGCCGCGCTCCTCCTGCAGATCCATGAACAGGTTGATGATCTGCGCCTGGATCGAGACATCAAGCGCCGAAAGCGCTTCGTCGGCAATGATCAGCTTCGGTTTCGAGGCGAGCGCACGGGCGATGCAGACGCGCTGGCGCTGGCCGCCGGAAAATTCGTGCGGATAACGGCGGGCATGCGCGGAGGTGAGACCGACCCGTTCGAGCAGCGCATCGACGGTTTTCGAAATCTCCTTCTCGCTGTCGAGAAGCCCGTGTGTACGGATCGGCTCGGCGATCGAGAAGCCGACCGTCTTGCGCGGATCGAGCGAGGCGAACGGATCCTGGAAGATATATTGCACGTCCCGGCGCAGGTTATATCGCTCCGTCATGCTCATCGCCGAGAGCGGCTTGCCCGCAAAAGTGATGTTGCCGGCCGTCGCCTTCTGAAGCTGCTGGATGGTGCGGCCGATCGTCGATTTGCCCGAGCCGGATTCGCCGACCAGCGCCAGCGTCTCGCCCGGATGGATATCGAAGGAGACCTTTTCAACGGCATGGACGCGGTGGGTGACCTTGCCGAGCAGACCCTTCTTGATATCGAAACGAACCACCAGATCGCGCACCGAAAGCAGCGGATCGGCATCGTAGCGGGCGGTATCCTGGATGCGCTCGATGCCCGAAAGTTTCGGCTCGCCGTTTTCAAGTATGGTCAGGGGCAGGCGCTTGGGAAATTCCTCGCCCGCCATGCTGCCGAGCTTCGGCACCGCCGCGAGCAGCGTGCGCGTATAGGCATTGACGGGTTTCTCGAAGATATCGAGCGCCTTGCCTTTTTCCACCGCCTTGCCCTTCCACATCACGACCACATCGTCCGCCATCTCTGCAACGACGCCCATGTCATGGGTGATGAAGATGACGGCGGCGCCAAGTTCCTTCTGCAGGTCGCGCAGAATGTTGAGGATCTGCGCCTGGATGGTGACGTCGAGCGCCGTGGTCGGTTCGTCGGCGATCAGCAGTCGCGGCCGGCAGGCGAGCGCCATGGCGATCATCACCCGTTGGCGCATGCCGCCGGAAAGCTGGTGCGGATAGCGGGTCAGCAGTTCCGCGGCATCCGGCAGGCGGACCATGTCGAGAAGCCGCTTCGCTTCGGCCAATGCTGCTCTGTTCGACTTGCCCTCGTGCAGCTTGAGGATTTCCGCCACCTGGTCGCCGATCGTGAAGACCGGGTTCAGCGAGGTCATCGGCTCCTGGAAGATCATCGAGATCTCCTTGCCGCGAATGCCGCGCATCCTCTTCTGGTCGAGTTTCAGGAGGCCGACCTCGCCGCCGGAGGTCTGGAACAGGATGCGGCCGCTCGGGTAATTGGCGCCCAGCATATCTGCAAGCCGCATGATCGACAGCGAGGTCACCGACTTGCCCGAGCCGGATTCGCCGACGATTGCGACCGTCTGGCCAGCGGAAACGGAAAAGCTCAGGTTCTCGATGACGCGCGACGCGCCGAACTCGACCGACAGGTCGTCCACGGTAAGAAGCGGGGTGGAGGCGGTTGGCGACACTCGGGGCAGCTCCTTACCGGATGACGGCGGCGTCAGCCGCCTGGTTGAAGGCGCCGGGCATGAAGCGGGACTCGGCAATAGTTTCAGACGGTATCTCTCTGGAAGAGCGGGCAATGGCAGCAGGGTTCAGAAGATGCCCACGACTTTCGGCATGGCATGTGTTGGCAGCCAGGCCCATCGGCATCTGTTTGTTCTCCCGTTTATGGCGGACCCGAATTTGTTTCGGTTTTTCCGTCACCTGTCTCACCCTTGTCTCCGTGAGAAGATGTCATCACTTTGTCGACATTTTGTCAACGGCGACATGAGATCATATTTCTACGGTAATCGAAGGCGAGGCATTCGGGTTCTATTCACTTGATCTTCGGGAGAAGAAATTGCTGCATCTCGGCTTACCAAAGAACGCGACCTGTGGTGAAATCGGCAAGGGGAGGGTACCATGAAATCATCAGGCTCGAGACTGCGCGCGTTGCGGAGCGCGCGAACTTGCTGTGGGACCGCCCACATACCGACGAAGGGATTGCACGGCGCTGGGCAACGGCATGATCACCGCGCCTGGGCTCCCCTCGAGCTCGACCCGGAGCTCGATCACGTCTTCACCAGCAGCGGACGGATGTCCACGCCTCCATCTTCTAAGGTGTAATGAAATGAGTATATCCTCGGCGACCGTGCTCAAGGGCGTGAGCATGACCGGCCCGATTCTAATGCTTCTCGGTATGTTGATGTTTGCCTTGAACGACGCCATGGGGAAATGGCTCGTTGCGAACTATGGGCTGGGTCAGGTTGTCCTGATTCGCAGCCTTGCGGCGTTGATCATCCTTGTCCCAATGGTTTGGAGGGCCGGTTTTGGCGGTCTGCTCACCGTCGAACGACCCGGTATGCAGTTCTTCCGGGTGGCGTTTTCGACCGCTGAAGTGTTCTGCTTCTATTATGCGGTCATGTACCTGCCGCTCGCCGATGTCATGACCTATTGGCTGGCGGCACCGATCTATGTCGCGGCGTGCTCGCCTTTCCTGCTTGGGGAAAAGGTTGGCTGGCGGCGCTGGACGGCGATTGCGGTCGGCTTCGTCGGCGTCATCATCACGCTCGAACCTTCGAGCGCCATGTTCAGCATGCCCGCCGTGATTTCGATCGTGGGCAGTGCGGCGTTTGCCTTCATGCTGATTTCCGGACGCTTCCTGCGCGGCACGCCGGATAGTACACTCGTCTTTTTCCAGGTCATGGGCGCCGGCATCGCAGGCCTTGCCTTCGCGCCCATGGACTGGTCACCGCTCGCATCGAGCCGCGATCTTCTTCTGCTCGGGCTGCTCGGCATCGTTGCGATGGCAGCGCATATGCTGGTCAATCGTGCCCTCAAGATTTCCGATGCCGCGACCGTCGCGCCGCTTCAATATACGCTGCTTCTCTGGGCCGTGATCTTCGGCTGGATGTTTTTCGGCGACATGCCGCGGCTTGGGATGATGGTCGGGGCGGCCCTGATCGTCGCGTCCGGCCTCTTCATCTTCATCCGCGAACAGACGCTCAAGAAGCGCCAGAGCGTGCTGCCCGCCATTCCTGAATAAGGAAAAAGCCCGCGATCAGCTCGCGGGCTTCCCATGATAAATACGGGCTGCGCGGCAACGCGAAACCTTTGGGCTACTTCTTGCGGATCTCGGTCAGCTTGGCAATCATTCCATCGACCACATCGGCACCGATTGCCGCCTTGTGCTTCTCATAGACGACCTTCGACTTTTCGCGGATACGGGTCTGCTCTTCCGCCGAGAGTTCATTGACCTTCAGGCCGGCCGCCTTGATCTTGTCGAGTGACTTCTGGTTCAGCTCGCGCAGAACCTTGCGTTCGACGTCACGGCCGATCGCGGCGCATTCCTTCAGCGCGGCCTGCTCATCCTTGGTGTAACTGTCGAAGATCGCCTTCGAGAACAGGAAGAGGAACGGTGTGTAGGCGTGGTTGGTCGCCGTCACGTATTTCTGCACCTCGTAGAATTTCGAGGTGTCGATCGTCACATAGGGGTTTTCCTGGGCGTCGATCGCCTTGGTTTCGAGCGCGGAGAAAACTTCGCCGAAAGCCATCGGAGTGGCATTGGCGCCGAGGTTCTGGAATGTATCCAGGAAGATGTTGTTCTGCATGACGCGAACCTTCATCCCCGAAAAGTCTTCCCACTTGGTGACGGGACGGACGGAGTTGGAGAGGTTGCGGAAGCCGTTTTCCCAATAGGCGAGATTGACCAGGCCCGCTCCTTCGAGCTTCTTGTTCATCATCTGGCCATAGTCGCCGTCGAGCACGGCATCGGCTTCCTGTGGCGTGGCGAACAGGAACGGCAGGTCGAACACGCCGAGTGCCGGCACGATGCCGACGAGCGGCGAAGACGAGGAAATCACGCCCTCCTGAACGCCGGAGCGCAGCGCCTGTGTCGCCTGCAGGTCGCCGCCCAGCGCACCGCCCCAGAAGGCGGTGATCTTCATCTTGCCGCCCGATTTCTGCTGAAGGCATTCATCGACCGCCTTCAGGCCGTTCCCGACGGGGTGATCCTGGTTGATGCCGTTGGAAACGCGGATATTTCTCGAATTGTACTCGGCAAAGGCCGGCGCCGCCGCCGAGCAGGCGAATGCGATTGCAGTCGTCGTAAGAAGCAGTTTTCTCATTTTATCCTCCCATGGATGTTGAGCGAGACTAGGCCTCAGTGCAGCCACCGTGCGGGCACGATGACGAGGTCCGGAAACAGGACCAGAAGGAAAAGCACGATCGTCTGGGCGACCAGGAACGGCCACACACCGGCAGTCACTTTTCCAAGCGGAATACGGGCAACGCCGCTGACCACGTTCAGGACCACACCGACCGGCGGGGTGATCAGGCCAATGGAGTTGTTCATGATAAAGAGCACGCCAAAATAGACCGGATCGATACCGGCCTGTTTGATGATCGGCATCAGGACTGGCGTCAGGATCAGGATGGTCGGCGTCAGGTCGAGCGCGGTGCCGACGATAAGAACCAGGATCATGACGACGAACATCAGCAGCATCGGGCGGTCGATGAGCGGCTCGATGTAACCGGCGATCTCCGCGGGGATATTTGCCGCCGTGATCAGCCAGGAAGAGACGAGCGCCGCGGCGACCAGGAACATGATCACCGACGTGGTCTTGGCCGCCTGCAGGATGACGCGCGGCAGTTCGCGCGGCGTAAGCTCCCGATAGATGACCATGCCGACGAACAGTGCATAGGCGGCGGCGACCACCGCAGCTTCCGTCGGCGTCATGATGCCGGCCTTGATGCCGCCCAGAATGATGACCGGCATGCCGAGCGCCCAGGCCGCCCTGCCGGTCGCGCGCAGGCGCTCGTTCATCGGCGCCTTCGGCAGCGGCTGGACATTGTCCTTCCGCACGACGATCAGCCAGGCGATGATCAGCGAGACGCCCATCAGCACGCCCGGAAAGATGCCGGCCATGAAGAGTTGGGTGATGGAGACGTTCGCCGCAACACCGAAGACGATGAAGGCCATGGAAGGCGGGATGACCGGCGCAATGATGCCGCCCGCCGCGATAAGGCCGCCGGAGCGCGGGACGTTGTAGCCGGCCTTGGCCATCATCGGGATGAGGATTGCGGCGAGCGCTGCCGTATCGGCAGCGGCCGAGCCGGATATGCTCGACATGATAAGGGCGGCGACGATTGCCACGATGCCGAGGCCGCCGCGGATATGGCCGACACAGGCGATTGCGAAGTCGATGATACGGCGCGACAATCCACCGGAATTCATCAATTCGCCGGCCAGAATGAAGAAGGGGATGGCGAGCAGGGTAAAAGTATCGGCGCCCGCGATCATGTTCTGGGCGATGATCTGGGTGTTGAACATGCCCATGTACCACATGAGAACGACGCCGCAGAACATCAGCGAGAAGGCGACCGGCACACCGATGGCCATGGCACCGAGCAGAGACCCGATAAAGACGAAAAGGGTCATCAGGTACGCTCCGCCATCTGTTCGATCGTCAGGTTTTCGCCGGCAAAGGCGGCGATTTCCTCGTCGGTGGCCCGGCCGGTCAGGTAGCGGACCAGGCGTGCAAACGCGATGATCGACATTCCCCGCCGGTGAACAGGCCGATGCCGTAGACCCAGATCATTGAAAGCCCGGTCACGGGCGCGCTCATGCTGGCGTTGATGTCGAACTGTTTCCACGTGCCCCAGAAGAAGATCGCCGAGCAGAGCAGGATGACCAGGTTGGACAGGATCATCAGGACGAGGCGTCCCTTCCGGCCAAAGAACGTCACCACGGTCTCGACGCCGAGATGACCGTGCTCTCGGAAGGCGACGACGGCGCCGATGAAGGTGAGCCAGACGAAGAAGTAGCGCGACAATTCCTCGGAAACCGTAAGGCCGGAATTGAAGGCGTAGCGAAGAACGACATTGGCAAAGACCATGATCGCCATGGCTGCAAGCAGCACGATCAGCAGAATTTCCAACGCTTTAAAAAACAGATCGGTTGCCTTTTGCATGTCCCCTCCCGAATCGATGCCGTTCCGATTTCATGTGCGATGAGCGCATTCCTCCACCGCTCAGTTGAGCGCCTCTCCCGCGCCCCGTAATTGTCAGGATGTCTGACAACTCTCCACCTACGGTATTTCTAGAGAGAGTTTTACGCGCTGTCTAGCTGCTTGAATTTGGTTTTAACAGAAGCTGGATCGATCTAATCGGGTGCGCTTGCCCGGACCCTCAGTAAACCTTCAATTGAAGACCGAGGCGGCTTGCTGCGCCATTGAGATGGTCGCGCATCGCCTCGCGCGCACGGAGCGGATTGCGGCTCGCGAGGGCCTCGCGGATCGCAACGTGTTCGGCGATCGTCACTTCGACGATTTCCGTCAATACCGCGGCTTTCCGGGCCGTATTGATCGCCAGATGAATTCGCTCGGCGATGAAACCGAGAAATAGCAGGAAGTATTCGTTATGCGTCGAAGCCGCGATCTGGCGGTGGAAGGCGAGGTCGGCGAGGATGCCCTTCTCGGTCCATTTTTCTCCGCCCGTCATTTGCTCGAGCGCTTCGTCGAGTTTCAAAAGATCTTCGGCGGTGTGATTGACGGCTGCGAGACCGGCGGCTTCGATCTCCAGTGGCAGCCTGAGCTGGAACAGGCTTTGAAAACTGTCGCGGTCGGCGAGATTGCCCTGTTCGATGCGGATCGAATGACGGTGTACGATATCCGTGGCGAACGCTCCGACACCCTGCCGCGTCTCGACCAGGCCCTCATTGCGAAGCTGCGCGATCGCCTCGCGCACGACCGATCGGCTGACCCCAAAGGTCTTTGCCAGAACATGTTCCGTCGGCAGCTTCTCTCCGGCCGCAATCCGGCCGTCGCTGATCTCGCGTCCGATCTGCGATGCGATACGGGCCGGCAGATGCTCGTTTCGTCTGATCTGGCTGAAATCCATTACCACCGCGCCGCTCTCCCTGTGAGGCTCTTCTACGACTTCGGGGTAAAATTCAACTGGCAGCCCGGATTCATCATCATGTCCGGGTCGATGGCATTCTTGATGGCCGTCAGCAGCCGGCGCTTTGTTTCCGGAATGCGGAGATCGAAATCCGGCCGCTTGAGACGACCGATGCCGTGCTCGGCGCTAAGGCTTCCGTGAAACCGATCCAGTACCTGGTTCAGGATCGTCTTGGATTGGTAGATCCTTTCGAGCCGTTGCTCATGGGGCAGTTCCGTGGACGGCAGAACATTGAGATGGACATTCCCGTCGCCCACATGACCGTAAGAAACGCAGACGCAGTCGGGCAGCGCCTCGTGAATCGCCTTTTCGGCCTCGGCGACAAAAGAGGGCACCTTGGAGAGCGGAACCGAAACGTCGCTGCGCATATGGACGCCGCGTTTTGCCTGCCCTTCGTTCATTCCCTCCCGGATCAGCCACAGATTCCTCGCCTGCGCCTGCGACGAGGCAATCGTACCGTCAAGGACGATGCCGTCGCCCATGACGCCTTCCAGGAACCGCTGCATCAGGTCGTCGATATCGACGAGGCCCGAGCCGGATATCTCCATGAGGACATAGCAGGGGTAGTCGGTCGCAATCGGGATCGGCAGGTCCGGCATGGCTTCGCGAGCAAGCGTGAAGGCAAGTGGCGGCATGAATTCGAAGGCGGACATCAGGTCGCTGCAATCGCGGCGGGCCCGGCGATAGAGCGTGATCGCGTCATCCAGAGAGGCGAGACCGACAAGGGCGGTCGCGACCTGGTCCGGGTTGGGCGTCAGCTTGAGCGACACGGCGGTGATGATCCCGAGAGTGCCCTCCGCGCCGATGAAGAGCTGCTTTAAATCTATGCCGCGATTGTCTTTCCTGAGCGTCGATAGCCCTTCAAAGATCGTACCATCCGGCAGGACCACTTCCAGCCCGAGTACCACTCACGTGTCATGCCATATCGAAGCACGTTGATGCCGCCGGCATTGGTCGAGACGTTACCCCCGATCCGGCAGCTTCCCTGCGCGCCAAGCGCCAGCGGGAAGAACATTCCCTGCGTCGCGATCGCGTCCTTCAGCTCCCACAGGATGCATCCTGCCTCGACGACGGCGGAAAAATCATCGACATCGATCGTCCGGATGCGGTTCATGCGTTCCAGGCTGAGAACGACCTGAGCCTCCGGCATATCGGGAATGCCGCCAAGCACGAGGCCGGTATTGCCGCCCTGCGGGACAATGGCGAGGCCGAACTCACGGCAGGCTTTCACGCACGCAGCCACGTCTTCCGTCGATCGCGGCCTGAGGACGGCAACGGCCGCGCTTGTCACATCCCGTGCCAATCGCGGCAATACCGCTCCATCGCACCTGCGTCGGTCAGGGCGAGATCCTCGCCCAACATCGAGCGCAGGAGGAGGCGATGCTCTCCGACCGTGTCAGCTTGCAGGCCTGTCATTCTCGGTTCCTTCGGAAGATCCGTTCCTCGGCAGGATAGTTTGATTTGCCTGCGCTTTGTCCCGGCGCATAACTATCTTGTATCTTATTTTCAACGAAAGCATATAAGGTTATCAGACAACCGTACAACACAAATATTGGTGTGTCCGGGCGGTTATGCGCTTCGGGTGAGATGGGAGGAAGCATGCATATTCTGATCATAGGGGCGGCAGGGATGGTTGGCCGCAAACTGACGGCGCGTCTCATTGCGGACGGTGGAGTTCTTGGCGCGCCGATTGGCAGGCTAACCCTCGTCGATGTCGTGAAGCCCGATCACCCGGAAGGGTTTTCCGGATCGGTGATCACGAGTGACGCGGACCTCTCAACGCCGGGGAGGCGGAGAAACTCATGCAGTCACGCCCCGACGTGATCTTTCACCTTGCCGCGATCGTCTCGGCGGAGGCGGAGCTCGATTTCGAAAAAGGCTACCGGGTCAATCTGGACGGTACCCGCTATCTGTTTGACGCCATCCGTCTCGCGAACGGCCAGGACGGCTACAAGCCGCGGGTCGTTTTCACCTCGTCCATCGCTGTCGCCGGTGCTCCGCTTCCGTTCCCCATTCCCGATGATTTCCACCTGACGCCGCTCACCAGCTATGGCACCCAGAAGGCCATTTCGGAGCTGCTTCTGTCGGACTACACCCGACGGGGTTTCTTCGAGGGTATCGGCATCCGGCTGCCGACCGTGTGCATCAGGCCCGGCAAACCCAACAAGGCAGCTTCGGGGTTCTTTTCGAACATTCTGCGAGAACCGCTGATCGGGCAGGAGGCCATTCTGCCCGTGCCGGATGACCTGCGCCACTGGCATACGTCGCCCCGCTCGGCTGTCGGATATCTCGTCCATGCGGCGAACATGGATCTCGACCAGGTCGGCCCGCATCGCAATCTTTCCATGCCGGGCGTCAGCGCGACCGTCGGCGAGCAGATCGATGCGCTTCGCCGCGTGGCGGGCGAAAGGGCGGTAAGCCTCATTCGTCGCGTGCCGGACGAGATGATCATGAAAATGGTTGCCGGCTGGGCCCCGGGTTTCGAGGCGAAGCGTGCCACAGCTCTCGGTTTTACCGCAGAAAAGAACTTCGACGAGATTATCAGGGTCCATATCGAGGATGAGCTCGGAGGCCGATTGACAATATAAGATCCGGCCACACTGCCCGCTGGTATCGCGTGTCGTTCAGGGTCATAGGTCGTTCCGTTCAGGAGCAGGGCGTTGATCAGACTGCATGTAAGGCAACTGCGATTTGCCGACAGATCGGCTCGCTCTCAGTCCGATCGTGGGAAAGATCAGTTTGATTGAGCGCCTGGGCAGCGAAACCATCACCAACCTGGCTTGCTGTCCGCCAAATCGCTCCTTGCGGTGCTCGACAGCGACAGCGACCGGGACCTGCGAGATCGGAGACGATCTCGCAGTTGATTTAGAACGCCTTTTCGACAGTTCGGGTTCGGCGCGGTAGGCGTCCGGAAATACCGCAAACGAGGATCTCAGTTTATCGAGTGCCCAAGTTGCTTGGGCTTTGTACTGTTGCCCAGCCGTCACGTGTAAAAACGGAACCAAGTATGGCCCAGAGGGTACTCTAAAACCCTTATTTTCAGCCAAATCCGGAACGCCCGTGGCCCGAACCGGAACGTAGCTTGGCCCAGAATTTCAGGCACAAAAAAGCCGGTCGACGACCCGGCTCATGACATTCGCTATTGCTTCTTCAGTTCGGAAGTTCAGACATCAGCGTTGGATGTCGCCATCGCGCTGCGTTCTCCAAAAACTTGATAAGGTCCCGATATCCTGGTTGCTCCGACTGGTCTGCCCCCTGAAAAGTGATCCTTTTTGAAGTATGGCTTATGAGCCGCAGAAGGACATTGAAATGGCAGCGAAGAGACACCAGGCAGAAGAGATCGTCACAAAGCTTCGTCAGGTTGACGTGCTGAATGCGCAGGGCAAATCGATGGCGGAGGCGATCCGTTCGATAGGCGTGACGGAAGTTACATATTACCGTTGGCGGGCAGAATACGGTGGCCTGAAAGGCGATCAGGTAAAGCGCCTGAAGGAATTGGAGACGGAGAACGCCCGCCTCCGCCGTGCGGTTTCCGATCTGACCTTGGACAAGATGATTCTGGCTGAGGCTGCCAGGGAAACTTCTAAGCCCCGCCCGCCGCCGTGCCTGTGTGGATCATGTCACCGCAGAGTTGGGCGTGTCCGAGCGACGGGCATGTCAGGTTCTCGGCCAGCATCGTTCCACGCAGCGCAAGATCGCAAAGACCCCGGATGACGAAGCGGCATTGACCGCCGATATCACGGCGCTCGCCCTCCAGTATGGCCGATATGGCTACCGTCGCATCACGGCGATGCTGCACCAGGCTGGTTGGATCGTGAACGTCAAACGGGTCGAGCGGATATGGCGGCGTGAGGGGCTGAAGGTTCCATCCAGGCAACCCAAGCGCGGTCGGCTCTGGCTGAACGACAGCTCGTGCATCCGGCTTCGGCCGGAGTACCCCAACCATGTCTGGTCCTACGATTTTGTCGAGGACCGGACGCACAATGGAAGGAAAATCCGAATGCTCAACGTGATCGACGAGTTCACACGGGAATGCATTGCCATCAGGGTCGAGAGAAAGCTGAAGGCGATGGATGTCATCGATGTGCTCTCCGATCTGTTCATCCTGCGCGGCATTCCGGCACATATTCGTTCCGACAACGGCCCGGAGTTCATCGCCAAGGCGTTGAGGGAGTGGATTGCGCTGGTCGGTGCCAAGACGGCCTACATCATGCCGGGCAGCCCTTGGGAAAACGGCTATTGCGAAAGCTTCAACTCGAAGCTCCGGGATGAACTGCTCAACGGAGAAATCTTCTACACGCTCAAGGAGGCGAAGATCATCATCGAGGGTTGGCGGAGGCACTACAACACCGTGCGTCCGCACTCGTCACTGAACTACCAGCCACCCGCACCTGAAGCCACCGTGTGGCCGCGCCAGAACGGACCGGCTTCAACGCCAGCAGTAGCGGCCAGACCCAGCATGCACTAACATTAAACCCGGATCACCCAATGGGGGCTGGCCAATCTCCTATAAGCCCGATTACAAAAGCGAGTGGCTGCAAGGAATTCTGATTTGAGAGGTGAATTTGGCCAACACAATACGACCAGAATTCCTTGAGCTGAGCGAGCAAGATAAGGAATTGAAGCGTTTTTTTGACTTGGTCCGAACAGCTGGAAAGCTGGTCGTCACAGATGGCGCTGACGAGTTCGTCGTTGAATTCCGGCGCGTGACACTTACCAAAGAGGCACGGAAACGTTTTACCGAAGGTGGGCCAGGCGGCTCATAAAGGAACCAGATTTATGAGGCATTATGGGATAAATGCCACAAGGGTTACGTCTGGTGGTTCGGCGATTGAGAAGTCGGACGAACAGAGATCGCGCCCTAGTTCAGCACCGTGATTTGTGGACCATTTTAAAGGCGAGGTCACGGTTCATCCGTTCGTTATGAAATGGCTTAAATATTTCTGTCAGCTTGTTCGGTTGAGTCTGGCCTGCCGCTGTAGGACACCATATTTTCGCGATGCACTTCATCGCGATGCTGAATTCCGTAGGTAAGAAATGTCCGAAAGTTCAGTGTCAGACGATTTAGGCCGATTGGGCGAAATTTTCTTTGATGGAGTGGCGAACCGAGCGGGCCTGCTTGTAGGCAAAATCGACCCCGACCGCGTTGGCAAAGACCGTGTTATCGAAGCCAAGCTCGCGGCACGAGACGAGACGATCCCCTTCGATCAACGCCCGGCACCGCTTGCGTGCTCCATCCAAATTAAAACGATACTGACGACGACCAAAAGCATCAAGCTTAGCCTCTCCGTCGCCGAGCGGCTTGCTCAGACTACGCAGCCGACATTCATTTGTATTATCCGGATGACGGAAGAGGGTGACGCCCTGGAGATGCGGCTCGTGCATCTCCTCGACCGACCACTGGCTAAGATTCTGAAAAGACTGAGGGAGGAGTTTGTAAAGGGAACAACTGATCTCAACTCGAAGTCGATCACCTTCAATCTGAAAGACGGACAGAAAGTAGGTGGTGCACCGCGTGACCTCTATAGAGCACTCGCTGACGAAATCGGTCCGGACATGGACGATTACGCAGCCAAGAAAACTCAGCAAAAGAAGACGCTTGGCTATGTCGCAGGCCAGAGAACGTCGATACAAGCCACAGTGACAACCGACAATCTGTCCGATCTCGTCGATGGTCTGCTCGGGTTGCGACCTCTCCCGCTAACGGTATTCGAAGTCGCTGACCAACGTTTTGGAATAAAGATTCCGATAAGCGATTTGAACGCTTTGACGGGGCTTCGGCAATGATTTCGCCAAAGCCCAGTTCGCACTGCACACTGGTGATAGGGGACATCGGCTCGGAGGATGCTGTCGAGATGCCGGGCGACGTCATTTTCCCGCCAAGTGGTGAAATCCCAGCGTCGGCGTTCAAAGGGTTGCTGAAAACCGAATACCTTGATGCGACCTTCGGCTTTGAAAAGATCGATTTCAAAACAGCTCAAGGATGGGACGTCGATGTTGCGAAGCCCCTGCATAAGTGGATTATGAAGGTGCACAGTTCCTCAGCCTTTTGCAGGCATTCGAGAGGTTGCGATTGGCTGCGGGCGTTTCCGATAGGCCAATAGCTCTATCTGCGATCTACGACGTCTATGTCGAAATACATAAGGTGAATCGGCTCATGACGGGTAACGGTAGCGGCCTATCATTCAAAGCTCCGAAGGAATTTGGAGGATATGAAGGAGAGGCCGACTTGCTTTACGTCGCCAACCTACCAGTCGGAACTGAACATTACGCATATGCAATGAAGTGTAAGGCGGTTGGCACGGAAACGGGAGACGGCGTTCGCTGGGCACAAAGTACGCCGCTGACGTGGGTCGCGATAGATGAAGTTGGTTCCGATGAAGCTCAATTCAATCGCTTCCGATCTCAGCTTGCCAAGGCGAGCGGCGCGAAACTCGTTTTGTCGGCTACCCTTGAAGCGGAAGAAATCGCTGACGATTTAAGTTCTGTTAGTCCAGTCAATAACTCCAGCCCTATTCCCTCGCTTGGTCGTTGATATCGGACGCCTATATTCGCTCAATAACATCACAACGAAGAAGGTGCTGATGGCTCGTATGAAGTCTATTTCGTCAACTGCGACTGCAGCACCATTATCTGCCTGCCGATAATGTAGGCCTGGAATTACACTGCGAGGATAACATCGCACGCATGCCGAGGTGCTGGAGGGGAATTAGGAGTATTACCGAGCCAAGCGAGATTTACCCTTTGGAGACAAAGGCTCGCCCATGCCATAAGATGCCGGGTCATCGCAGCCAATGCAAATGAGGGTGTCCGCTCGCGGATCATGCTCTCGTAGGACTGCTGTTTATGGCTGCCTATACCTTAAACAGCGCGCACACAGCTAAAACCAGCCCGTTGAATAATGCTGAATTAAATCGATTAAGCTACGATGCAATACACCAAATAAGCGATGCAGAGCTTGATACTGACGCGTACCCGCTCATTTATAAGCGAGAACAGACGCACTCAAACGATTATGATAACTGGCTTCCGCATTTTAACCCTTCTGAGCGCTTCCGCACTCTCCTACTAGACCGACTCTTACTATAGGTCATTCCTCGCGATAAATCCAGTGGTATCACCCTTTTTCAGATCGGTAGCCCTCCAACCTACTGGCCTAAATCCAATCCGATTGGAAAAGGCCGCCAAATCTTCTGCGCTCAAAGCGCTACCAACCACTTCGCGCGTAACGCTGGGCAATTTCTGCGCCATGGGGGACAGCGTGATATCCGAAAGGCGGTCAGGCACGTATACTAGCAGGTCTATCTGCTTCACGGTATCAACATTGATAACCGAAAAATAAACTTCGTCTTTTTCTTCGCTGCCGCATCAAGATCATACAGAACCTCGCTTGCAAGCGTCTGATATTGAAACCGGTAGCGACGATCAACTTCAAGAGGTGAATCAAACTGCAAAACCAGATTATTCTTTTCAAGGCTATTATTCATAAATTCTGGCGGGAGTGCGAAGGTGGTGCAAGGGATAGCAAGTCCCTCGTCATTTTCCACCCTCACTTGAATATCGCCCATATTGTAGAATTCGGACCCAGACAGGTGTTGCAGCCCGATACACGTGACGTTATTGGTTTTTGGGATGATATCATATTGCACGTCACACGTATCATCACGCATAGCATCGTGGGACGCTAAGCTGTTCGATTGATAGCTATAAGTAGCTTTCTCAACCGCAATAACTGACCGCTTAATCGAGCGGTCGAAGTGATTGATGAGGTTCTCCGCGACTTTTTCAGCTGAGACACGATTTGCGTGCCTAACGTAGCGTTCACGGTATTGGATCACGAAGTCAGTAAAGCTTTTCTTGTAGGCTTCATAAGCTGTCGCTTCGAGGTCCTCATCTACCGCTTTCCGGAAATCCAACGTTCCAGTGGTCGTATGGATTACATGCGTGTTACCGTCCGAAAGCCAATTCAAAGACGTATCGACATGTGAGTCAATTGACGTTGCAATTAGGGCCTTCAAATAACTAAGAAGACCTCGTTTGCGTTTTTTTGCTTTGACCTGATGGAACGTTAAACCAATTGTTGGCGAAAACACGCCGTTTGATCGAGGTCGATGCGACACAGGCAGATTATTAATCAAACCGCCGCGACCAAATCTGATCGGGTGAAGTAACCATGGAAAAGAAATGGGATGGATGCGCTGTCCGAGAGAATTTCGGAAAGAACTTCACTAGGACTATTGCCCTTTTTGATTGATTTTTCTCAACTATGTCGGTGCAAAATATCTCAAGCGGGAGCTTTAAGTCGCTAACGTACTTGTACTGCTTCCCTTCAATGGTGAACAGGTCCTCAAGGAAATCTTGGATAAAACCTCGCGAAGCGTACGGCAAGCCCAATATAGGGCGGATTAATCTTAGGTACTTTTTCCGCGACAATCTTTTTAGGTATGTTGGTGCGATTTCTTTGAGGCGCGCTCGGAAGGCTGCAGGGTCTTTACCAGTTGCGAGGATCGCAGCCGCGATGGCACCAGCAGAGGTACCCGAAACGCTTTCCACTTCTACAGCATGTTTTGGGAGGTCGTTATAAGCGGCGTCTGCGATAGCAATAAGTGAAGCCAGCTTCGCGCCGCCGCCCTGAAAGCATAATTCGATCTCTATCATATTAGTATCCGGCAATGTGTAATAATCCGACGAACGCTGTCTGACATTAGAGCTGACCCAAAACCAATTGACTACTCCTAAGTTGACAATAACTTTAACGTATTCACAAAAAGAGCGATACGATCTGAAAAGCCGAGGCGGACTGAAGATTCGGCCTTGGCGATGATGCCCTCATCACCATCAATACGGTTTCCATCGTAAGCAACGTATCCTCCCGTTTGCTCTGGCGTAATGCCTTCCAGCATCGTGAGGATCGCAGCCGATGCCTCCGCCGGACTGACTGTCTTGTGACCTGTAGCGTAGGGGACGGACAAATTGGTCCGCCCCGTCCCAGGGTGGACGGCAATCACGGCGGCCTGCGGATGAGTGTGGCTGACTTCGATAGCGGCGGTATGAATGATTTGATTGAGTGGTAATGAATTGTGGCGTCGGACCCCGATGCTGCGAGGGCCATTGACAGGTGTGGTGGACTGAAATGAGCGGAGCTAGGGACATCGTCACCGAACTTGATCAAACGGCATATTCGCTTCAGGCAGTCACCCCTGCGCAGCGTCGCTCGATAATCGAGCGAGGAATCCTTGAGGTGAATTGCCGAAGAAAGGAACTTGAGCGTGCGGGCAATGTGACTTTGCTGGAACCTGGCTTTCTGGCTGACACGCCCGCTCTCGCCGAAATGGCCGGACTCGCCCGCGCCCCAGACGTCCTCGCTGGTGCGGGAATGCTGCTGCTCGCAGGCGAACTTAAGCGTCTCGATGACCTCCACCGCGAAGAGCAAGGTTAGGGCAGGGATGTCGCGTTTAAATGCCATCTCAAGGAAAATGGATGAAATCATCCAGCATTTCGGCA
Organism: Neorhizobium sp. EC2-8; assembly: GCA_045291535.1. Lineage (GTDB taxonomy): Bacteria > Pseudomonadota > Alphaproteobacteria > Rhizobiales > Rhizobiaceae > Neorhizobium. Next base: position 369,625 of record CP147998.1, read on the forward strand.
TCGACGTGCCGACGCACGCAGCGGTCCCGACCGAAACCGTCGAAGGCATTCAGGGCTTGATCGTTTTCCGGAAAGATGGACTGCGGGTGCTCAAATCCATTCCCTGGGGACCACCACCACAGCCGACCGCTCACAACCATGTATCGACCGTCCGGGGTTCTGGGGTGATCGCTGGACATTTTCGCGGCTCCCTGAAAAGGCGATAGGAAATGAGCTTTAAACCAGTGGGCGCTCCTTGCCTACAACCGGCTGGTGTTGCAATCTGATAGACAAATCAATTCATCGACCGAGCCTCTCATGCGTCTGTATCCCATTCAAAAAGAAATCGCCCTCTACGAAGAAGGTTTCGGCAAGGACGATCTGCTGCAAAGAAAATCTGCTGGGGAGCAGATTTCTGAGCTTTGGAGCGGGTAGAAGACCCGATAGTTTTAGCTGTCGATGGTCCCTGGGGCAGCGGTAAGTCCTATTTTCTCAAAAGGTGGGTAGGTGCTCATCGGATCGAAAATGGTGGCTCGGCCACAACCGTGTACTTCGACGCCTTCGCCAACGACTTTTTGGATGACCCTTTGATCAGTCTGACCGGGGCCATCGGCGAACGCTTGCCAACCGAAAAAACAGGGGTAACTTGGAAGAAAGCGAAGAGAATAGCCGTTACGCTCGCCCGCCCCGCCCTGCGAATTGGTGCTGCCGTCTCGACAGCAGGAGTTACAGAGATCGCAGGCCCTTTGGTTGATGCGGCCATCGAGGCCGGTGGAAAGGAAGCGGAAAAGGCTGCGGAAGCATTCTGGAAGCGAGAAGACGGACGCAGAGCTGCGATGCTGCAATTCCGATCCGCACTGGGTGAACTGACGAAAGATGGCAATCCTCTAATCATCGTCGCCGACGAACTCGACCGTTGCAGGCCGGATTACGCCCTATCTGTCTTAGAGGTGATCAAACACTTCTTTGCGGTAGAGAGAGTTCACTTCGTCTTGGGCGTGAACTTAGACGCTTTGGAACATATCGTCCGTGTTCGGTACGGGGTAGGGGTCAACGCTGCCGATTATTTGAAGCGCTTTGTATCGCTGTCAACTCAGTTGCCGACAATGGTCGGCCAGAATTCAAACATGCATGCTACGATCAAATACCTGCAGTCGGCTGGCTCAGAGATGGGCATCGAGCCGAAGGCGATAGAGATCGCCGCTGATCAGATCGGGCTCGCCATCAACAGAAACACCGTTTCACTTCGCGACGTCGAGAAAATTCTGACGCGTCTCGCTTTGTTGCCGCGAAGAAAGGAATTCGGACAAACCTACTTCGGCTATCAATTCGTCATCATTTCACTCATCCTTTGGCAGGTCCTGAAACCGGAATTTTTCAATCGGGCGGTGAGGCAGACACTTGAGGTCGATGAGATCGAGGCCTTTTTCGGCATCAGCAAAGCAATGTTCGACAATAAATCAGAACAGCACAACCACGATGCATACATACTGAGTGGTGTCTGGCGCTACGCGTTGACAGGAACAGTGGAGAAAGAGGAGGACAGATCAAGTTTCGCAAAAGCTTTCGACACATTCGGCCGCGCTACAAAAATCCTGCCGAACATCGAACGAGATTACTTCCGCATTTTTCAAGTGGGAGAGAGATAGGGACCTGACTGCATGAATCGAGGAGTGGGCGACGCGACTATCTCGTGATCCCAGCGACTTTCTGCATACCTCAATTACTCGTCTCGATTGCCACCGGCTTTGAATACGATCAAATTCAGCGATTATCCTGCCATCCGAATCATTAACTGATACGGAGCAGAACAGCGTGAAACTGCTTATAGGCAATCATGTCGGCGATACCCCATCCAAGTTATGAGCTGCACACTTTAGGGTGGAAAGCATTCCAGGACCTCTGCGTCGCTGTTGCAGCCGAATGTCTAGGTCGTCCAGTTCAGATGTTTCTACCCTCCAAGGATGGAGGGCGTGACGGTGCATTCGTCGGAACTTGGCGTTCAGGCAGCGAGACGGGTAGCTCAACCATCCAGTGCAAATTCACAAGCTTGCCGCATGAGCACCTATCGTTTCCGATGCTTCAAGACGAAATCGAAAAGGTCAGGAACCTCGTCTCGCAGGGGCTAGCACGCGACTATATTATCCTTACCAACCATCCTGTAAGCGGCATAGCCGAGGCCGAAATCAAGGCCCAGTTTGAAAAAGCTGGAGTCGAAAGGTGCTCAGTCTTTGGTAAAGACTGGATCGTGGCGGAGATCGTGAAATCCTCTCGTCTACGTATGCTGGTTCCCAGGCTATACGGATTGGGTGACCTTAGCCAGATTCTCGACGCCCGCGCATATGAACAAGCGGGGATGATCCTCAGCGCGATGGGAGACGACCTCAAAAAGCTGGTGGTCACCGATGCCCATAAACGCAGCGTCGAAGCCATTTCTAAGCATAACCTCGTTCTGCTTCTCGGGGCTCCGGCAGCTGGGAAATCCACTATTGGCGCGAGCCTGGCGGTGGGCGCGGCGGACATCTGGAAGTCCTTGACCCTTCGAGCGACCTCGCCAGAGTATATGGAGCAACATCTCAACCCGCACGAGCAACAGTTCATCTGGGTTGATGACGCTTGGGGAAGTACGCAGTATCAGCGCGACAGAACAGAAAGCTGGAACAGGGTACTTCCTCTCATTCAAGCCGCCATCAAGCGAGGCACCCGCTTTCTTCTTACGAGCCGGGACTATATCTGGGAGGCCGCAAAACGCGATTTGAAGGTCCATTCTCTGCCGCTTCTCACGCACAGCCAAGTCGTTATAAATGTGCAAGGCTACCAGGAGGCGGAAAAGGCTCAGATTCTTTACAATCACATTCGCATGGGTGATCAGCCCGCCGCTTTCCGGGCCTCTATTAAAGAACACCTTCCTTCTATGGCATCGCGAGCAGACTTCCTGCCCGAAACTGCGCGCCGACTTGGTTCCCAGTTTTTGGCAGGGAACCTCAGAACTGATAAGGCATCGATTGAGAAGTTCTTTGCCTCGCCTGAGGGCTTCCTCGTTGATACGATCTCCGGACTGGCGACAGACTGCCTCGCGGCCTTGGCGGTGATTTATCTGTCCGGTGGAGTGACCGCATCGCCCGTACCGGACGAAGGGGTTTTGCAGGAGGTAACGACCGTCTACGGCGTCAGCGCCGTTCAAGTACGGGAGGCTATGAACTCCCTCAATGGCAGCCTTGTCCTCCTCGCACACAACGAGCAAGGCCGCTACTGGACCTATAAGCACCCTACGGTTGGAGACGCGTTTTCAACTTACGTGTCCAGGAACCCGGAATTCGTTGAATTCTTTCTACGTGGTGCAAAACCTGAGACGCTAATGCGTGAGGTTGTCTGCGGAACCGTTGCGTTGCAAGGGGCATCCGTAAGGATAATGCCGAGCCACTATCCGCAGCTTCTCGAAAGGTTGAAGGCTGTATCGGTCTTTCCGCTGCGAAACTTCGTCTCTTACCGTGCCGACGCAACATTCGCCGGTCTCCTGCTGCAGCAACGCCAGGACCTTCTGGGTGGTTTCCAGTCTTTCGCCACCCCCATTGCTCAGGACTCAGACACCTCCTTATTGGTGCGGTTATACGATTACGGAATACTTCCGCCTGACCTGCGACAAGGCTTCGTAGAGGCAGTCAAGACAGCGGCTGTCGAGGAAGCGGATACGAGCTTCCTAGATGATGACGGGGTCGCCAGCGTTCTTACTGACCCTGAAAAGGAAGAAATTCTGGACGAGGTTAAAAGGCTACTCTTACCCAACATCAAAGATCAGATCGCCGAGTCCGCTCCCAATGGGACAGCGATTATCCGCCTGATGATCACTTCGATGAATTGCGCGATGCGATTTCAACGTTTGCGAAGGTCACCTACAGCGTAGAATTTGCTGAGACCTTCCTCGCCTCAGCGGAAAGACGTATTTCGAATGAAGTTGACGATATGCGATCCGATTACACGCCTGCTCCTTCGGAAGCATCCCCAATCAAAGGCGGTAGCACGATGTCCTCGCCGTTAGCCGGACTTTTCGCGATGTCGACGCGTGACGACGTTAGGTCGTTTGGGTGAGGGCTTTTGTTGTTTCTCAACGAGTCCAGTAGGGTCCGATAAGATTATTGGACATTAGGCGTGGAAAATCGCCTATAAGCGGGTTGGAGCCCTCGCAACGGAGTTCTCAGTGCGGACGGCGCTGGCGGTCGCCCGAATTTCAGATCCCAAGAAATCGTTCATCCTCGGAACCCGACTGGTGGTGAAGCTAGCGCCGCCTGAAAGCAATGATTTGCGTGATCCGAGGGTCGAGCTGTGGCTGACCATCGCACACGACATTATGGTTGGCGTTGGACCTCCAGAACAACGCTAGGCCATTGTTGATATCAGCGACAAAAATGTGCGTTTGATGAACGAAAGCGTTTCAATTCAGAATTCGCAAATCATATGCAGGTCAAAAGAATTGATCGCGTCGCTTTCGCCGTTCGTCGGTCGTAAGGTTGGGAAATCTCCATTGCCTAAGGAGTGGGACGACTTTTGTTTCGAGCGTCAGTACGACTAATTGGGGTGCGGCAAACTTGCCGATAACAATCTGGTTGCCTTGATCATCTGGAAAGCCGCGCGTCGTTGAGACACGTCGTTATCGTCCAAACGGATGTGTTGGCTCGTTCTGCGCGTTCCAATTGGGCCACGCTACGTTCCGGCTTGGGCCATATTCGCCTGATTTGGGCCATACTACGTTCCGTTTCTACATCACGATCCAAAGAGTTCATTCTCATCATAAGTTCCATAATTCACATTATGTGATAACTGTGTTTAGCCGGGTACATTCTATTTTCAAGTGCGACATGCCAATAACATCAATGGCTTCGCCTTGGAGAAATTTGCATGTCGCCCTGCTATTCGCAGCTCACCCTGTCCGATCGCCGCCATCTGTATCAGTTAAAGGAACGCAAGCTGCCGATTGGTGAGATCGCCCGCCAACTCGGCCGTCATCGTTCGACCATATATCGCGAGCTCAAGCGCAACACGTTCCACGACCGCGAGTTTCCAGAATACACTGGTTACTTCGGGACGATCGCCAACGACATGAGCACGGAGCGCCGCCGACGGCTGCGCAAGCTCAGGCGACATCCACAGCTGCGCGACCTGATCATCGACCGATTGAAGGCCAAATGGTCACCGGAACAGATTGCCGGTCGGCTGCAGACTGACGGGATCAGCCCAGTCAGCATCTGCCCGGAAACGGCCTACCGTTTCATCTATTGCAAGGAAGATTATCCGCTTGGCCTTTACGAGCACCTGCCTGAACGACGTCGCCGACGCTTGCCACGTGGATCCCGCAAGCCGCGTGACGGCCTCATCCCGTTTGAGTGCCGGATCTCACAACGGCCTGATTTTGTTGATGATCGTTCTGAGTTCGGTCATTGGGAAGGCGACCTGCTGATCTTCAAACGCGAGCTTGGCGAGGCCAACATCACCTCGCTCGTCGAACGCAAGAGCCGCTACACCGTGTTGATCAAGAACCGCAGTCGCCACTCGCGGCCGATCATGGACAAGATCATCAACGCGTTCTCGCCGCTGCCGTCTTTTGCCCGTCGCAGCTTTACCTTCGACCGCGGTACCGAGTTTGCCGGCTTCCGGGCTTTGGAAGACGGGATCGGTGCCAGGAGCCTGGTTCTGCGACCCGAACTCACCTTGGCAGAAAGGTGCCGTGGAAAACGCCAACAAGCGAATCCGCCGCTTCCTGCCTGGCGACACCGATCTATCCAACATCACACAGCAACAGCTCGCCGACCTCGGCCATCATCTGAATGCGCAGCCACGCAAATGCCCGCCGAAGTGTTCATCGCCCATTTGCGCGAAACAGGCTGATCCCCTACCCTCCAATCGCGCATGTTGCACTTGATGTAGATTCTCCAAGGCTATTTAGTAATGCGACAGTTGGGCCAGTTGGAGATGCGACAGTCTCGCCTCTCAACGTTCTGGTCAATGTCAACGTTGGGAGCAAGGATACGATCTTCAGCCTGATCGAGGCCAGCAAGCGGATCCGCCGCTTCGCGCAAATGCCTTGCCTATAAAACACCGGCTGAAGTGTTTATCGCCCATTTGCCCGAAAGTGGCTGATCCCTGCCCCGCAACTCTGCATGTCACACTTGGCGTTGGTTTTCCCCAATCGCGTCCCTTGCGAGCCAGTCTGCTATCCATCCAGCCAAGCTGTCGCGAAGTCACCTGAGGTTACATCGATCGTGGTGACGAGCGCCTTCGCCGTTGCGGCACGCGCCACGACAGTCGGCAGGGCGACCAACGCAAAATTGGGTAGATCGAAGCCGACGATCTTTTGGATGCTCTTGAAGTAAGTGGCTCGCTTCGTGTCGTCCTTTTCGACGGCGGCTGCACGGAACAGGTCGTCCACCTCGGGATTATTGTAGTGCGCCGCGTTGACGTAGGGAGCAATATTCTTGATCCCGTCCGACCAGTAGAGCCGCTGTACGCCGGTCGTCGGATCGAACAACCGGCTGATGCCGTTGAGGTTGATGTCGAAACCGCGCTCCGTATAGACGCGTTTGATGAATGTCCCGAGATCGCCGTCGAGTATCTCCACGCGTACGCCGAGCTTGCCGAAAGCGGACCGGAGATATTCGGAAGTCTTGCGGAACGTATCGCCTGGCAGAAACGCGAGGCGTAGGCTGAACCGCACACCGTCGTTTTTCTTCTCGAAGCCGGCTGCATCCAGCAACTGCCCTGCCTTTGCAAGGTCGAAGGGATATTGGAACGGCGCTTCATCGTTATAGGAGGCGAAAACCGCAGGGATGGTCGATGCGGCCGGACGCGCCGTCCCGAAGAAGATCGAATCCACGATGAAGTTTCGATCGATCGCGTGCGCCAACGCGTGGCGGACCTCACGCTTGGCAAGTACCGGGTTTTCGAGATTGAACTCGAATATCTGCGCGTTGTTCAGATAGGCGTCCGCATAGGTATCGACTGCAAGCTGCGGATTTCGCCTCAGTCTTTCAACGTCGATGAATGAAACATCCGTCGATAGGTGCGCCTCCCCGATCTCGATCGCGATGGAGGCCGCTGCAGCATCGCCTACGAACCGCGTCACAAGGCCATCGAGATAGGGTAGTCCCGCCTGCCAGTAATCCGGGTTTCGCTTCAGCTTGACGTGGCTACCCCGTTTCCACTCTTCGAATATGAATGGGCCGGTACCGATCGGGCTCGTACCGTTCTTGCTCGCGGCGAAGTCGTCCGAGGGGTACGTATGCGCCGCCAGTATCGGCGTCTCGCCGCCGGTCAGGGCTCGCAGCAAAAACGGTGTCGGCTTCGACAGCACCACAACGGCTGTGTGCGGATCGGGCGTCTCGACATCGGTGATACTGGCGAAGGTAATGCGGCCACGAGGCCCCACGCGCTTGAAAGCAAGGAGCGAGAAGCGGACGTCCGCAGCCGTGAATTCCTGCCCATCGTGCCACTTCACGCCTTGGCGCAGTTTGAATGTGTGACGCAAGCCATCGTCGGATACCGACCAGGAGCCTGGCGAGGACAGGGTGTGCGTTGAACTTGTCGTCAAACCGAACAAGCCCTTCAAGAATCTTCGTCGAGATGACACGGGTCCGCGTATTGGAATCCAGCAATGGCACCAGGGTCGTCGGCTCCCCAACGGATACGGCCGTCAGGATGCCGCCTTTCTTGGGAACCTGCCCGGACTGTCCAAACGACGGCAGGCCCGGCATGAGGCCGGCTCCGAAAGCTACACCGAACAAAAGGGCATTGCGTCTCGACAATTGCATGGAGCGATCCTTATTCATGGGTTATCCGGTTGGGACTTCAGGCCGCCTTCAGCCGGCTCTCGACAAGACGAGCGAACAGCGTGGCCCCGACGGGCAGAATGGCGTCATCGACAACGAAGCCGGGATTGTGGGCCGGGACGGTTCCGGAATGACCGAGCGTGAAAAACGCCCCCGGCGCGTGAAGCAGCATGTCGGCGAAATCTTCGCTGCCCATGGCACGCCTGGGTGTCGTGGACACCCGAGCATCCCCGAGAACCTGGCGACCTATGTCGGCCACGATGTCCACGTGATCGGTATGATTGGTCAGCACCGAGAAGATGTCCCGGATGTCGATGTCTACCTCGATCTCGTGGGCCGCGGCGACGTTGTACGCAATGGTCTTCAACCGGGACCGGATCAGCTGCCTGACCTCGTCGGAAAAAGCTCTTATCGTGCCGCCGACGCTGGCTACCTCGGGAATGACGTTGTAGGCCGAGCCGCTGTTGATCTTTGTCACGGAAAGGACCGCCGGTTCGGTCGGAGTGACATTCCGGCTGACGATCGTCTGCAGCGCCTGAACAAGTTCGGCAATCGCCGGGATAGGATCGCGCGCGACATCGGGATGGGCGCCATGCGCTCCCCTGCCCTTGAAGACGATATCGAAGAAATCGGCGCCCGCAAGAACGGTTCCCGGCGACACGTGCAAATGATCGGGGGTGATTGGGTCGAGTTATGAAGACCATACACCTCATCGACCGGAAACCGTTCGAAGAGGCCATCGGCTATCATTGCCCGCGCGCCGCCCAGTCCTTCTTCTGCCGGCTGGAAGATAAAGGTAACGGTGCCGGCAAATTCCCGCGTCTCCGCGAGATAACGCGCCGCGCCGAGAAGGATCGTCGTGTGGGCGTCGTGACCGCAACCATGGAAACGGTTGGGATAAATCGATGCGTAGGGAAGTCCGGTCTCCTCCGGCATGGGCAAGGCGTCCATATCGGCTCGCAGACCTATGGAGCGATTGCCGGGGTAGCGCCCCTGAGACGCCCAACCACTCCCGTTCTGCCGATGTTACGGTGGACTTCGATGCCCCAGGAGGATAGCTTGTCGGCGACGATCGCCGACGTGCGCTCCTCTTCGAAGCCGATCTCCGGGTGGGCGTGCAGATCGTGTCTGATCGCGACAAGCTCCGGAAAATAGCTTTGGATAAGGTCGATGACGCGTGGAGCGGCATCCGGTGTATGTTGCGCGATAGTGTCATTCATGATGCATGTCTCACTAACAGGCTGGCCCGAACTGACTTTCGGCAAAGCTCAGTTGACGGCAGTCAGGCTTAAAATGCCTGGCCGGGATTTCATTGCGAAGTTGAGTTGGCCGCCGTTACGCTTAAGCCGCGTTCGCTTCCGTCACCTCGGGCCGAAGGTGGTCCACATGGCCGATAATCCCGTTGCCCCGCTTCAGGAGATTGAGGATCGGGCAGAGCTTTTCCACCGCGGTGCTAAGCCGGCCGATATCTGCCGGCCCTGCCGGTGATACGAGCCTCACGGTGTAGGTGATCCGTTGCGGATAGACGGGAATGTCTTCATGTCCTTCGATCCGGCGCGCGGATCGAGCAACGCCGAGACTTCTGCATTCAAGGCTTCCAGCGGAATACCCTGATCTGCCGCATGGATCAGATAGGTATGGGTGAGGCAGCTGGAGAGCGCACGGAGAAGAAGCTCGGGGAGGATGGGCCGAGATTATATCCTGCAAAATCCGCTGGGCTGTCGGAAACGACCTGGAAGTCACGAATGCGGATGCGACGTACGCCGCTCCTCCCCTCGGCGCTTGCGCTCGCAGTCAGCTGGGCAGCCGCCAAATCACCCTTTTGACACGGACGCGACGACTTAGGAGCGCCTCTCGCTTTTGGCCGAGATATTCATTCAGATCGCTCATCCCCATCTCCATTCTCTGCAGGCTGCCCCTCCAAATAGTACACTATTTTTATAGATTACTTGAGGGCACTGCGAGAAAAGAAGTTGCTCGGCGATCAGGCAGTCTGAAAAATTCGACTTAACGGGCGATGCGATATTGGAGGCTGCATTCGGCGCCTTTCGGCGAAGAGGCACCCCACATCAAGCAAAGTTCCGGGCCGACCCTCGATAAGAACCTAAAAGCCGAAACTCCGCGTCGGCCAGTTGCCTGACGCGCTAAATAGCTGGGATATCCGCGAGTTTCCGAAAATGCGGCAGGTTCTTCGCATTGCGCTCGATGGAGGCAATCATCTGCTCAACGGTCGTTGGAAGAGGCACGCCGCTTGCTGTTATCATTCCCCAATGAAATGGGATATGAAAGTCCAGAGGCAGGATTGCAATATCCTGGATAGCCAATCCAATGAGCGTGAGAGATCGACGATGGCTACGCCAAGGCCCGACCGTGCCAACGCGAGCGAAACATAGGTCGCATTGCTGTCGATAACGCCAGACATCTCCACAGACTGCTCTGCCAAAGCTGCGTCGATCTTCATCCTCAAGCGATAGGGATTGGCGGACGCTATCAAACGACGACCCTTCAGGTCTTTCGCCCCAACCCGATCAAGAGCAGCCAACGGATCGTCTGCGGCGACAACCGCCACGCAGGGCACTTCTCCGATCCAGTGAACATCAACACCGGGATTGTCGAGTGGAAGGCTCGCTATGCCGAGGTCGGCTGTCCGCGCGACAACCGCCTGTATCACGTTTTCAGCCGAGGTGCTCTGCAGGTGGACATGATGCGGGAAAGCGTCCGCGGACAGATCACGCAACGCCAGCGGGACGAGGCTTGCTGCCAGGGCTGGAATCGAAGCAATTTCGATGGGCCTGGCCGGGGCTGTTTCGATCGCCCTCGCCCGCTCGCTGATGGTGCGAAGGCCGCCGAGGAACAGCTCGGCTTGAGCATAGAAGGCTACCCCTGCTCCGTTGGCGCTATGCGTGGGCCATTCCTATGAAGGACCGAGAAGCCTAAATCATGCTCAAGGTCCTGGATCAAACGGGTTATGACGGGCTGTGATTTACCGAGCGCCTTTGCCGCACCCGTCATGCTGCCGATCGACATCACAGCAATGAATGCCTCAAGTTGTTTCGTGTCGAGATACTCAGCAGGCATCCGCTATTCCAACATTATCGGGAGTGTCCAGTGTGACAACCTGAAGGAGATCCCCAGATCGACTGCCATTTGGCGAAGTCACCCTTAGTGCAATTTGCCTCACCTATGGAAGGGGCCGGAGCACGCAAGCTAAACGGTACCAGCTTGAAATGGTTTGAACCCCGCCCTCAAGTCCTTGACGTGTCAAACCAGCGACGGTTCCCATAAGGTTGTACGACTTCCAAACGGGTCGGCTCGGTAATGAAAACCGCCTTCTTCGATTTGCAGAACTGTGGGGGTTGTTTCAGAGTAAGGGAGCCAGTCTCCAATTGGTGTACGCGGCGTTTGGTCTCTCACAAAAGAGACCCATGTCTCGTGAACAGCTTCCGCGAATCGAACACGCGTCACGGCCTGGCGTGCAGGCAGATGGCTCACATCCATGCCGCTGCGATACCAGACCTCCCCGACTTCCGCGCCGTGAGGCGCACCGAGTTCGTCGGCCTCGATTGGGCCATAGAGATATTTGTAGACTGGCTGATGCGCCGCATGGAGGCGCGCGAACCGTGTGGCAGGGTTCTGGAACACAAGATCGCCGCCGACCGCCCTCCAGATGCCGCGTGCCGTGTGCTCCGGAAGAAGCTCGCGATATCGCCGAACGACCTCGGCACCGGTCAATCCCAAAGGCAGCATGCGCTGATGCAGCAGGCGGGCCGCGAGCTCGAAATCCATTTCCGGCTGCGCTGTCGCATGCGTGACGTATTCGCCTGTCGTACATCCGATCATCATCGGGACGGCGGCCGTTTTTCCACGCGCGGCTGCATCTTCCGGGTGCAGCGGAAGGGAGGCGCCATCGATAACCGGAACGAAAGGCACGCCCAGCATCGAGGCTGAACCATCCCGCTCGAAATCATGCTGTTCGTAGGACTCGTTGCAGAGGTCGCGCTGGGCAATCAGCAGTTTCTCGAAGGGCAGGTTTGCGAGTTCCGCTTCGGTCACCTGTAGATAGTCCAGCATGCGCCTGTTGAGCTTCTGCGCATCGTCCATGGTCGAGACGCCGGTACTTGCGCCGCTCTGCGGCATCGCCCGGGCAAACAATCCGTGCGCCGCGGGCATCGCCATGACAGCCGCGATCGAAAAACCTCCCGCCGAGCGGCCTGCAAACGTTACCTGCTTCGGATCCCCGCCGAAGGCTGCGATGTTGTCGCGGACCCATTCCAGTGCCGCGATCTGATCCAGAAGACCGCGATTGTCCGGCGAGCCGTCGTTCAGATGCAGAAAGCCGAGTGCCCCGAGCCGATAGTTGACGGTCACCTCAACGAGGCCGCTTGCGGCAAATGCGCCACTTTGCAGCACGGCCTCGTTGGCGGAACCCACCGCGTAACCGCCTCCATGAATCCAGACCAGGACCGGCGCCGAGCCGGTGACGGACGGCGTGCGGATATTGACCGTCAGGAAATCGGTGCCGAATTCCAGCGTCGATGTAGCCGCCTTTCCCACGGGACCATAGGTCGGGATCTGCGGGCACACTGCGCTGAGCGCCTTGGCGGAGCGGATGCCGGACCAGCGTGACACGGGCTGCGGCGCGGCGAAACGCCGCTCGGGAGTAATCGGTGCCGCATAGGGAACCCCGAGAAAAGCGGCGTAGCCATTTTCTTCAAAACCCTCGACGATGCCGGCAGTTGTCTCAACGAGCATGTCAGAGCGCCTTGCGTAGGCCGATCAGCTTTTCGACCGCCATCACCACCCCGACCGAGATCAGGATCAGGATGACGGAGAGCGCGGCGATCTGCGGATCGGTTGAATATTCGAGATAGTGGTAGATCTCCGTCGGCAGGGTCGAAGCCTTGACCGACACGATGAAGAGCGAGATCGTCGCCTCGTCGAAGGAGATGAGGAAGGCAATCACGCCGCCCGCTATCAGGCCGGGCCGTACCAGCGGCAGGGTGATGCGCCAGAACACCATGCGCGGCGATGCGCCATGCACCAGGGCGGCTTCCTCGACACGGGTATCTACCGCCATCAGGCTCATGGTGATCGTTCTGACGGTGTAGGGGATGGTGATGCCGAGATGGGCAAGCACGATGCCCGGATAGCTGTCCAGCAGTCCGAGCGGCGCGATCACCAGCATGATGCCGACGGCAAGAACGATATGCGGCACCAGAAACGGTGCGAGGATGAGGAAGTTGACCGCCGCCTTGCCGCGGAATTGGTAACGCACCAGCGACAGCGACAAAAGCATTCCGGCAGAAACCGCGACGAAGCCGACAATCGCGCCGATGACAAGGCTCCGCCAGAAGGCCGAGATGAACTTGGCGTTCTGAAAGACCTTCACATAGGAGCCGAAGGAGAAGCTTTCCGGCGGGAAGGCGAGATATTGGCGCGTATCGAAAGAGATGATGAAGACGACGATGATCGGCGCCAGCAGGAACAGGTAAAGCAGCGCGATCAGCGTGTTCCAGGCGATCCGGCCGAGGAGTGGATTGCTCTGCATGGCCCCTCACGTCTCCAACGCGCGCAGGGCGCGCTGGTAAAGCAGGATGATGCTGCTGAACAGGATCAGCAGCATCACCGATAGAGCCGCCGCCAGCGGCCAGTTGAGCGTGACCGTCGCCTCATTGAAGACTTCGGTGCCCAGCACGAAGACGCGTCCACCGCCCATCAGCCGCGGCGTGACGAAAGACGAGATCGCCAGCACGAAGACCAGAAGCGCTGCGGTGAGCACGCCGGGTGCGCTGAGCGGCAGGATTATGCGTGTGAAGACCTTCACGCGGTTCGCCCCGAGCATGGCGGCCGCCTCCTCGAGTTGCGTATTCAGCCGCCCGAAGCCGCTGAGCATTGCAAGGATGGCATAGGGCATCAGGATTTCGATCAGCGCAACAGTGGCACCGAAGCTGTTATTGGTGAGCCGAATAACCCCGCCCGTCAGTGAAAGAGACTGGAGCGTACTGTTTATCACGCCGCGGTCTCCGAGGATGACCATCCAGCCATAGGTTCTGACGACCGACGACGTCAGCAGCGGCGCCACGGCAAGTGCCGTCAGGATACCGCGAAAGCGGCTTTCCGTGCGCGCCAGGAACAGCGCGATCGGATAGGACAGGATCACCGCAAAGATCGCCACGTTGAACCCGAGCACCAGCGTGTTCCAGGCCACCCGCCAGTAAAATGGATCGAACAGCACCGCGGAATAGGATTGAACCGTCCAGTCTCCGCCGCTCAAAGCGCCCATCGTCGAGGATGCGAAGGAGGCCCGCAAAAGCCATATCAGCGGCAGGAGAAAGGTGATCGCCAGAGCGATGAGCCCCGGCAACAGCAGCATCAGCAATATACCGCGTGACGGGTTCGTTGGTGAAGTCCCGGCAGCAGGAAGTGCCGCGCCGCTCATGATGCCACCTGCCCGACCAGGGTAACGTCCTGCGGGGCAACGGCGAGCGTCACTTCGCTGCCCTTCTCGGGCAATACGCCGGCGTGGGTGGGAAGATCGGCCTGTAGCAGCCTGCCCCCACAGCGAATGTTCAGGGTCAGGATCTGGCCGCGATAGACGATGTGCTCCACGATCCCGGTGAAGCTGTTCGGCTGGCCGATACTCTCGGCGAGGACCAGCCTGTGCGGCCGGATCATGAGCTTGACCAGTGATCCAACCGGCGCTTCACCGACGAAGCGCAACGTCTTCAGCCCTTCGACAACGGCAAGGCCGGGCTCGGCCACCCGGCCTTCGAAGAAGGTCCCGGCTCCGATGAAGGACGCGACGAACTCGGTCTGGGGCCGGTCGAAAATCTCGCGCGGCGTGCCGACCTGTTCCAGACGTCCGGCGGACATGACCGCCAGGCGGTCTGCCATCGACAAGGCCTCGTCCTGATCATGGGTGACGAAGATCGCCGTGACCCCCGTGCGCGCCTGGATATCGCGGATCTCGTCGCGCATCTCGTCGCGAAGCTTGGCATCGAGATTGGAAAGCGGCTCGTCGAGAAGCAGAAGCTCCGGCTCGATCACCAGCGAGCGGGCAATCGCCGCGCGTTGTTGCTGACCGCCGGACAATTGGCTGACCTTGCGGTTGCCCAAGCCGGTAAGTTTGACGAGGTCGAGCGCCTTGCGGACACGGTCCTCCCGTTCAGCGCGCCCGACCTTGCGCATTTCAAGGCCGAACGAGATGTTCTGGGCAACTGTCATGTGGGGGAACAGGGCATAGGCCTGGAAGACCATGCCCATGTTGCGCTTGTAGACGGCAATCGACGAAACATCCCTGCCCTCGAGCCTGATCGCTCCCGAGGTCGGGGTGATCAGGCCCGCTATCATGCGCAGGATCGTTGTCTTGCCGCAGCCCGAGGGGCAAGCAGGGCCAGCATCTCGCCGCGCGGCAGCGAGAAGCTGACATGATCCACGGAAGGCTTCTGGGCGCCTGGATAGGTCTTCACGAGATTGTCGATGACGACGTGATGATCAGCCATGGCGGCCAGGTCCCTCAAGTTGGATCAGTTGAGCGCGATGACTTCGCGGTTGATGCGCTGGATCCAGGCCGAGTATTTCTCGGCTACGAAATTCCAGTCGAGCGACATCTGTGCAGCTTGTGCTTCCTTCGAGCCATAGATGCGGGCAGCCACGGCGTCCGGCAGGTTCACCTTGGTGTTGACCGGACCATAGAAGCTCTTCTCCGCGAACGCCGCCTGCGCTTCGGTGCCGAGCGCATAGTTGATGAAGAGTTGGGCCGCCGCCGCGTTCTTGGAATTTTCGACGAGGCCGATCGTGTTGGTCTGGCCGATCGAACCTTCCTTCGGGGCTGCCACGCCGATCTTGCCGCCCTGGGTGTCGTGCAGGTACTGCGCACGGCCGTTCCAGCAGATCGAGAGATCGACTTCGCCGCTCTGGATCACCGCATAGCAGTCCGGAGCCGGCTCCCAGGTCGAGACGTTCGGCGCGATCTTCTTCAGGAGGCCGAGTGCGGGGTCGATGCTCTGCTTGTAATCGGCCCCCGCCAGTTTGTCGAGAATCGGCAGCAGGATGACACCGCGCGTATCGCCAAGCTTTGCGGCGATCTTGCCCTTGTATTTAGGGTCGGCCAGATCGTTCCAGCTGGTCGGCGGCTGCTTGACTGTATCCGTATTGTAGAGGATCGCCAGGTTGTCCTGCGAAAACGCGACAGCCTTGTCGCCGTCGAGACGGGCCCACGCAGGCATCTCGTCGAGCACCTTGACCTTGGCCGGGTCGAGCTTGGCGAAAATGCCATCCTTGCTGGCCTTGATGGCGACGGCAACGTCGATCAGCGCGATGTCGATCTTCGGATCGGCACGCTGCAGGGTCAACAACGCCAGGGTCTCCGCGGAGTTCTTGCTCTGCTGATAGGTTACATCGATGCCGGGATGTTTGACCTTGAAGGGTTCGATGATGAACTTCTGGTAGTTGTCGGCGAACACGCCGGAAAAACCGACGATGTTGACCGTACCCTTGACCGAGGCGTCCTGCGCCTGCGCCACGCCCAGAAGCGCCAGCAGTCCGGCGACAGCCGCGCCGGCTCGGAGCAAGTTCCGCGAAACCCCATTCCCTGAACGCTCATTCTCCATGCTTGTCGTCATGTCCGTCTCTCCAGTTTTAGCCGAGGCTTGCAATTCATCGAGTGCGCCAACGCCAACCGCTATCCGGTGCGTTGCAGTCATCTTACTGCCGGCTTCATCTACGCGGCTGGTGCCCAGGCCTTGCCGAGGACACGCAGCCAGTTCCTTCCGAGCAGCTTCAGCACCAGGTCCTCGCTCCAGCCGCGGGCCAGCATGCGGGCCGTCAGGTTCGGCAACTCGGTCATCCGCTCGACTCCCTTCGGTTTGGAAATCTTGACCGAGCCGAACTCGGTGAGCTTGCGGGCCGTGCCCTTGTCCTTGTTGGCCCAGAGCAGCCAGGGGCCGGGTCGCGGACGATCGAGCGAGAAGTCGGTGCCGACGCCGACATGGTCTTCGCCGACCAGGTCGATGATATAGGCCATGGCATCGAGGTAGTCCTCGACGGTCGCATCATTGCCGGCGGCAAGGCCGGGTGCGAACAGGCTGACACCGATAATGCCACCCTTTGCGCGCAGGCAACGAAGAGCTCGTCCGGCTTGTTGCGCTTCACGTCCTTCAGCGCCCTTGGCAGGATGTGGGAAATGCAGACTGGGCTCTTCGACTGCGCGATGACGTCCGCGGTCGTCTTGTCGCCCACATGGCTGAGGTCGCAGAGCACGCCGACGCGGTTCATCTCCGCCAGGACTTCCTTGCCGAAGCCGGTGAGGCCGCTGTCAACTTCCTCCAGATAACCGGCACCGGAATAGTTCTGCGTATTGTAGGTGAGCTGCATGATCCCGACGCCGAGATCCTTGAAGATCTCCACGTAATCGAGCTTGTCTTCGAGCGGCGACGTGTTCTGCCAGCCGATGATGATGCCGGTCTTGTTCTCCGCCTTGGCGGCATGGATATCGGCGACAGTGCGAACCGGACGGAGAATGTCGTCGTTTTCACGCAAGAAGCGCTTCCATTCGGAAACGTAGCCGATGCCCTCGCGGAAATTCTCCCAGAGCAGCGATGAGACGTTGACCGCGGTCAGGCCCCGGCCCGCATTTCCTCGAAGATCGACCGGCTCCACTGGCAGGTCTGCAGGCCATCGACAATGATGGCGTCTTCGTGCAGTTTCTGGGCGTTCAGTTTTTCGGTGTCGGGCATCACGCAGATTCCTTCAATGCGTCAGTCGTTTTCCGAGCGGCTTTCAGCGCCCGATCGACAAAATCGAGGCGGTCCTGCCCCCAGAACAATTCGGTGCCGACGACATAGGTCGGTGTCCCGAAAATGCCGATCCGCTCGGCCTCTGCAAGGTTTCCCTGCCACTCATCGACGATCGCTTTCGGCTGCGGATCGACCACCAATGCGGCAGCCGCATCGCCGGCCGTGGCACGGGCGATGGCGCGCAAGGTGTCGGTATCGGCGATGTCACGCTCTTCGGCCCATAGGGCGCGCTGGACGCCGAAGGAAAACGATATGGCGTCGAGCCCGGCGTTCTGGAGTGCGATCACCGTCTGTGCTGCCGGTTCGATTGTGCGGCAGGGATAAAATTTCGGTTTCAGGTTGAGCGGGATGCCGAGATATTCCCGCCAGCGGCGCAGTTCGACCTCATGATAGAGCTGACGCGCGTCCGGCCGCTGGCGCAGCGGTATGCCGCCATTGGCCTCGATGATGCGGATCGGGCGCAGACGCACATGGGCACCGTTGTCGCTGGCGACCTCGATCGCCTTCTTTGCCCCGAAATATGCCCAGGGGGATGAGATGCCGTAGAAGATCTGCAGCTCGGGGACTTGTTCATCCATTGGCACGGCTCATTTCCTCATGGAGGTCCGCATCAGTCCATTCGTCGCCAAGAAGCTCCGGCGTATCGAACCCGAGAAAGCGATCGAGATGGTAGGCGCGATCTTCGACAAACAGCGAGCGGGCAAGTCCAGTCGCGAGGCGCGTCGCCCCTCGCTGATGGAAGGAATGCCGCTGGTGATCTTGCCATGTGACGGGACTGCCGGATAGGCAAAGCAGGAGATCCGGGAAACCGCATCCGCCGTCGCCGCGTCGAGATCAGGTTTGGGGCGGAACTCGAAAGCCGGGCCGAGATAGGGTGCGGCGCTGATACCGGCATGTTCCCAGCCGGCAGGAGGGCTGTAGACGTCCCGCCAGAGCAGGATCCTATCCCGTAGCGCTGCAAATTCCGGGCGCTTGCCGAAATCGACCGAAAAGCCAGTAGCGAAAATCACCAGGTCGGCGGGATAACGACCCTTCGGCGTCACGACGACGACACCATCGCCGCTCTCGACGAGATCCTCCACCGGGCTTGCGAGATGAAAAAGGCGTTCAGGTGGCGCGAAACGCGCTGCACGCTGTGACGCGGTGGGGAATCTGCGCCCGCTCGCCGGCCACCATATAGGTCCACTTGTCCGCATCGGGCAGGCCGATATAACCATGCGTCATTCCCTGGCTGCCGACACCGGTAAACCGATCGATGCGCGGAATATCCGGACGGCGGACGAAGATATCGACACGCGCCGCACCGGCTTCCAGCGCAGCGGCTGCATTGTCCATGGCAGAGGCGCCGGCCCCCACAATGGCAACCTTCTTGCCCTTCAGCGAAGACATGTCGATGAGATCGGCTCCGTGCTTCACAAAATGCGCCGGAACGCGTGCCGCCACATCCGGCATCGTCGGTGCGCCCAAACCATCGAGACCGGTTGCCAGGACGACGCGGCGGGCAAGAACCTTCCGCATCCCACCTTCGCTTTCGAGGTCGAGTGCGAGGAGCCCGTCCTGGCGAAATTCAAGACCCGACAGCGACGTGTCGTTGACGACATCAAGACCAAGAACACGTCGATACCAAACAAGGTATTCCATCCACATCGGACGCGGGATAAGGCCCATCTCGATATAAGCCTGCGCACCATATTGCGCCTCGAACCAGGCCCGGAACGTCAGCGACGGAATGCCAAGGGCAGGACCGACGGCATCCTTGCGGGTTCGCAGGGTCTCCATGCGCGCATAGGTAATCCACGGACCTTCGAGCCCATTCGCATTGCGATCATAAGCACGGACATTCGGTATGCCGACCTTATGCAAGGCCGCGAGAGCTACCAAGCCACATAATCCCGCGCCGATAACCGCCACGTCCAGCACGGGCGCCCCTTCCCAATTGCGCTGCGGCAGCCAGGATTTCGGCGGCTGGTTCAACCATAACAGATCCAGCGCAAGCCGAGCTTCAAGCTCTTCAAGGCTTGTCGGCCGAATGCTTTCAACGGTGCTCATACTTTTCGTCATTATGCGCAATCAGCATGATTGGTTAATCTTGATGCGTAATTAGAAAACTACTGGCCCGCCGGATAATTGCAAGAAATAGGTCGTGTGCTTTGGCCTCCATATGAGATTCAAATTTCGAAATTCGGGGAAATCGAGAGAAAGCGCGTCGGGAAGGTTGCTCCGTCGGCACCTCTTCATTTTCCTAGATCACCGTGTCCGATCAAATCGGGCACGGTGTGACCTGCCGGTGAGGACGTTATGTTGGTGATTCAGCGGATGTCGATGTTCACCGCAAAGTCCCAGGTGCCGGCGCCGTTTTTGGCTAGGCCGATCATCATCAGGCCGAGCGCCTCGAGCGTCTGGGCCATGTGCAGGCCGCCGATGTCGAAGGAGCGCAGCCCGAGACTTTCGAGGAAGGACGAGACGCGTGCCTTCGCCTGCGCATCGTCGGCTGCAATGAACGCGTCGAGGCGTCCACCCTTGGCAAGCACGTGACCGAAGATCGTGTTGAAGGCCTTTACGACATGCGCGCTGGCGGGAAGACCCTTTGCGGTCTCCTGCGCACCAGAACTGCCGCTGGGGGTAACAAGGCCCGAGAGGTCGGGAGCAACCGGGTTGGCGATGTCGATGATCACCTTGCCGCCGAGTGCGTCGCCGTACTCGGCCACCACCGTGGCCGCACTGGTGTACGGCACGGCAAGGATGACGATGTCCCCGGCTGGCGCGGCGCCGTATGTCCTTGTGATCGCTCCGGCTGCAAGCTGGTCGGCCAGCGCCAGCGCCTTGGCGGGGTCGCGACTCGCCACCTCGACGGTGTGTCCGGCCTTGGCAATGCGGCCCGCGATGGCCGCGGCCATGGTCCCTGATCCGATGATGCTGATAGTGCTCATGTGCAGTCTCCTCATGAGTTGAGTTACGCTCGTAATGTCTGAGTGGGGTCAGCCGGCCGGAAAGTAATGGCCGTTGCCGAGGTCCTCGAGCAGGCTGGGTTGAGCGAGTTCCCAACCGAGGGTCTGGCGAGTGATGAGGTTGGTTGCCGAGAGGTCCAGCGTGACCAAGTTGGCGAGGAACCCAAAATATCCCGGCAGCATCAGCACGTCCGCGGGAATGCTCACGGCCGGCACGCCCAGACGGCTGCCGATGGCCTCGGCGATCTCGCGGAACGGGATGCCCTCGTCGGAGACCGCGTGCCAGACTTTGCCGGCAGGTCCCTTCTCCAGTGCCAGGCGGAACAGGGAAGCAAGGTCGCGAGCATGCACGGCCGACCACCGGTTCGCGCCATCTCCGGGGTAGCCAATGACGCCCTTCTCCTTCGCGAGCCCGATCAGCAAGGGAGGAAGCCCGCATTGTCGGTCGGGCTGTGCATGATGGGAGGAATTCGCACGACCGAAGCCCGCACTCCCCGCTCGGCAAGGCCGACCACGGTGGTTTCCACGACGTTGCGAACCCGCAGGGTGCCCTTGTACGCATCGCCCCCAGGAAGCGCCGGATCCTCCTCGGTGGCCGGCCGACCCAGGTTTTCCCACCCGGGCGAGCCGATGCTCCCCGATACGACCAGCGGCTTTCCGGTCCCCGCCAGCGCCTCGCCGTAGGCGAGCATGATCTCAACCTCCGCCGCAGCAACGGCGGCGAGGCCGCCGGATGGAAGCAGGTCTTGCCGGTGCGCGACGTGGATGACGCCGTCCGCCTCCGTGGCAGCCGACTTCAGCCCGTCGATATCCTCGAGGCCGCCGCGACGCACCTTGGCGCCGAGCGCGGACACCGCCGCTGCGGCCGCATCCGACCGGGCTAGCGCAGTGACCTCATGGCCGGCGGCGATGAGGTCGGAGATGATGTAGGGACCTGAATGGCCGGTCCCGCCTGTAACGAGAACATGCATGTTATTTTCCTTGTGAGTGATGTGATGCGAGAGGTCGTGGTACCGGCGCGCTCAGCCGAGACGGCTTATGCCGATTGAGAAGTTGGTGTGTCCGACGGAGTGGGTCATGAGGCCCAGCCACAGCATGCAGGCCTGCTCCAGCGTCCGCGCCATGGTCAGCTGCCCGGCATCCATCGGGCGCAGTCCGAGGCTCTCGATGAACGCCGAGACGCGTGCCTTCGCCTGCGCGCCGTCCCCGGCGATGAACACATCCAGCGGGTGGCCCTTGACTGGACCGGCGGCCAGGACGCTGCAGGACTGGGTGTTGAATGCCTTGACCACATCCGCATTGGCAGGGGCGGCCTTGGCGATCTCCTGCGCGCCGAAACTGTCCTCAGGGGTCAGGAAGCCCGTGAAATCGGACTTGATGGGGTTGGTGATGTCGATGAGGAGCTTGCCTGCCAGCTCTTCGCCATACTGCTTCACCACCTCGATAACGGCCGAGTATGGAATCGCCAGAATGACGATGTCCCCGGCTGGAGCGATGCCGAAGGTCTCCGTCGTTGCGCCGGCTCCGACCTGCTCGGCCAGCGCCCGCGCCTTGGCCGCGTCGCGACTTACCACCTCGACGATGTGCCCGGCCTTGGCGGCAAGGCCGCCGATCGCTGCAGCCATATTGCCCGATCCGATGATGCTGATTGTGCTCACGTCCGTGCTCCTCACCGGTAGCCATGTCTTCTCGCTTGGTATCGTTGGGCGCTGCCCCGTTGCCATCGACACGGATGCATCGTATCTAATGGACCATCGATCCGTTTATTATATGGATCAGTGATCCACATATACGGTTCAATGATCCGTTTATCAAGGCACTCCATGCGAGCCGACGCGAAAAAATTACAGCCATATCCTCGAGGTCGCGCGTGAGGTCGTCACGGTACATGGCGCCGATGCGTCGATGCGCGATATCGCTCGCCGGGCCGACGTCGGATTGGCCACGCTGCTGCGTCATTTCCCGACGCGAGAAACCCTGTTCGAAGCGCTGCTGTGTACCAACCTGGACGTACTGACGCAGAAGGCAGCCGAACTCGAAACGTCGAATGCACCTGATGAAGCGCTCCTGTCCTGGTTTCGCGAATGGATTGCGTTCGCCCAAAGCTACAGGGGTTGTCGCCATGATGGCCGCGGCCCACGCGAACCCGGCCTCTGCTCTTTATGCTTCATGTGCAGCGGTGCACTCCGCGAGCGCGCGACTACTGCTCCGCGCTCAGGGTGAAGGTACGGCGCGCGCCGATATGAATGGGGACGACCTGTTTGCCCTGATGACGGCTCTCGGCTGGGCGATCGACCAACCCTCGTTCGCGCCACGGGCGGATCATCTCGTTCACCTCGTTACGGGCGCCATTCTGACAAACCCGTCGAATAACGACGCCAAGAAAGCAATGTGTTGAATCAGGTCCGCATCGAATATCGAACAGGTTGGCGATCGGGTCATGGATTGAAACGAAGCATCGTAGCTTTCGCTGTGACCTGAAGCGCTTAAGATCTGCCCTCGCCGCCGGACCGGGTCGGTCGCCATAGTCGCGCCGCATGTCGGAAATAGCAGCAAGCATCGCGGGCGAGGATTTCTCCCTTCCCTGCTCAATTGCCGTCTCGACGTGAGCGGCAATCGGCACTTGATGGCGCAATATCGGAGAGCAGGAACGCTATTTATATGTGGTACATGAACTTTAGCGATTTATTTTATTCTTCCGGCTTAACCTTCCATCCGAAAGTTGATCTGGTCACGGACGGCGGTGCTTGAGGAAGCCCATGCTTGGTGCGGAAGTAATGGTCTTGCTGGAATCCTGTCCGCTTGCCGCACTCATTGTGGACGCGGCAGGTTTCATCGTCTTTGCCAACGCCAAGGCCTGCGCACTCTTTGAAGGGGCAGAGACGCTGAATGGCACGAGCGCTGCCGATCTCTTGCCCACATGGCCGCTGGACGACCCGGATGGCTCCCCGGTTCTCCTGCGCTGCGGCGCGGGGAGACACGGAGCTGCTACATCAGAGTGTCGCCGTGTCCCGGGTCGAGCGAACCGATCAGCGTGGTCTGGATCGAAACCGGCGAACCAAAAAATCGGACGGCCTTGCCGTGCGCGAAGCCAACCTTCGGCTCCGATACGTTATCGAGATGTTGCCGCAGGCCGTGTGTGTCTTCGATTCCAAGGACCGCTACGTGCTCTGGAATCAGAAATACGCCGATCTCTATGCCGATATCGCCGAGTACCTCGCGCCCGGCATCCCGTTCGAGGAGATTTTGAAGATCAGCCTTGCAGGTGGCAGCATTCAGGAGATCGTGCCGGACCAGAACGCCTGGCTGAGCGAGCGGATGGCTAAGTTTCGCCAACCGGTCTCCCAGGAGGAGCGGCAAATGAAAGACGGGCGATGGTTGCGTTACGACGACCGCCGCACACCCGACGGCGGCGCCATCGGGATCCGCATCGACATCAGCAGCCTCAAGCAACGGGAAGAGTGGCGTCGGCAGTTGTTTGATGCCAACCCGATGCCGATGCTGCTCTGTGATGGCGACAACCTGAAGATCCTTGAAGCCAATCACGCGGCACTTCAGTTCTATGGTTACGAAAGATCCGTCCTTCTGGCCAAAGCCGTGTGCGACATGCACGCCGAAGGCCAGGGCGAAGAGTTCGCGGCCAGGCTTCGCAATCTCGACGGGGACTGTGAAGCCCGCACGGTCTGGCGCCAGCGCACGGCAAAGGGCGAGGAACACCACGTCCTCATCTACGTCCGGCTGCTTTACGACGGCAGCAACCGACGGCTCCTGCTGACGATCGCCGACGTCAGTGACCGGGTACTGGCGGAGGCCGAGGCCAACCGGCTGGCGCATCATGACATCCTGACCGGCCTGCCGAACCGGATGCAATTCTACAAAGCGCTCGATGAGGCACTCAACCCTGAAGGGGGCGATGGCCTTGTCGTTGTCTATTGCCTCGATCTCGATGGCTTCAAGCCGGTCAATGACACGTTCGGCCATGCCGCCGGCGACGAAGTTTTGAAGTTGACCGGTGAGCGGCTGCGTTCTGCGGCGGGTGGACATCTGGTTGCCCGCCTCGGTGGCGACGAATTCGCCATCCTCGTGAAAACCCAGGGACAGGCAGATACCAACCTCGCCGACCGATGCATCTTGGCCTTTAACGAGCCGTTCCTTATCAAGGGATTGTCGATCAGCATCGGCGTCAGCATCGGTATCGCCGCTGCAAGCATTATCGGAAGCGATCGGGAGACACTCGTTCAGGCCGCCGACCGCGCGCTTTACCGAGCAAAGGCAGACGGTCGCAACACCTGGCGAATGATCGAAAGCGAGCTTATGCCGTCTCTCGTCAAAGCGAGCTGACGCCGGAAATCTGCATGTTCCGTAACATACGTTCCGCCGGCTCAAGCCGGCAGAAGCGTGATGTGGTGGATGGTTTCCGACCTGATGCGGGCGTCGCTATAGAGGAGCGGCACGTATTCGCCCCTTGACCAGGTTCCGGCAAGGTCGTCGTAATGCGGTGACCTCGGGTCGCCCGATTGGCCGGGCGTGTTGATGCAGACGCTGTTGTCCCAGTTACCCACATCCATGACGAGACGGACGGAAGCGCCGGCGTTGACGCCGAAATCACCCATCCGGTAACCGGCATGCATGGGCGTGGAGCGGCTGCCGCCGAGCGGTAGCGGCCCTACGTTCCAGGCGCCTGGGCACTCAGTCATGAGGCGGCTGGTCGCGTGTTCGAAGAGCGCGCGGTGCAGGTCACCCCAGCGCCAGACAGCCGGATCGGAGCCGAGCCGGTTTTCACAATCGGCAAAGCCGGCGGAAAGCGTTGAAAGCATCATGGCATCGCGTCCGGCGGCGTCCCAGAGGGTGCCAGGTTCGCTGAGAAGCGCCAGCATGCGGTCGACATCGCCTGGCAGCAGCAGTTGGCGGACGGTCGGATTTGGTGCGAACCGTGCCAGCAGAGCCGGTCGCAGGTGTTTCATCCACCAGACTTCGAAGAGCGTTGCCGCGGCACTCCCCGCTTCGAGGCGAAAATCCCAGCCGTCGAAAACTTTGAGAGCGCGTTCCTGCCGGTCATCCGGCGCTTGACGGCGGGCAACTTTTGAAGCAGGGCGCAGATGGTTGCGGCCGGGCGGGAATAGACATCGGTCTGCAGGGCCATCGAGGCCTGCAGGGTGTGGCTAGGATCGGCGCGCAGGACCGACTTGATGCGTTGGGCGCGGCTGACCTCTGCCCATTCGTGGCCGATCGAGGGGCTTTCGGGTCGCGGTCGACCGGCAGGTTCATTTCGTTGGCGGAAGCGACAAAACCCTCGGCCGGATTGTAGGCGCGCGGCAGCTCGCCGACGGGCAGGAAGCCGTCCCATTCGTGGCTGCCATGGCCGGGCACAGGCAACAACCCCTCCCAGTTGCGGCGCACCGGCGTGAAACCGGCGGTGAACCAACCGATATTGCCGTCCACGTCAGCACTGACATGGTTGACCGATGGCGTTCCCCACGAGCCTAGCGTCTGCGAAAACGCCTCTACCGAGGTGCTGCGCATATAGGAGAGGCTGCCGAGATAGGCGGCCGAACCCGGCAACAGCCAGACGGAACGCATGGCGATGACCTGACGGATCTTCTTGTTCTCGTGGAGGATCGGGCCGTGGCGGGTGAAGGAGAGCATCAGCGTCTGGTCTGGATGGCCTCTGACCGAGAAACTCTCCTCAATGCGAATGATCTTTTCCCAGCCGTCGCCGTAACGATAGAATTCCGGATCACCGTCCTTGGCCTCGTAGACATAAACGTCCTCCTGGTCGGCGCCGAATATTGTGAGGCCGAAGGCGGTGCGTTCGTTATGGCCGAGCGAGATGCCGGGTGCGGTCGGTTCACCCGTGCCGATGGCATTGAGGCCGGGGGCTTCGAGGTGGACGAGATAACGCAGCGACGGCACGGCATGGGCCCGGTGCGGATCGCTTGCAAGGATTGGTCGGCCGCTCTCGGTGCGCGAACCGTGGACGGCCCAGTTGTTGGACCCTCCTCCGCGATCGCCTGGACGATATCGCCGAGATCGGTGACTTCGGTCCATTTCCAGATATCGTCGAGCGTTGCGGCAAGCCGTGCCTTGTCGAAGGTGACGGGTGCTGTAGCGAGTTTGAACAGCCGGGTCGCGGCGAGCGGAATCTCGGCGAGCACAATCCCCTCCTCCGGCGTTGGCGAGACAGGAGGATCGAGCTCGAAGCGCAGAAGATCTGTTTCAGCATCCGCAAGCGCCATGATGTTGGCGCGCAGGATTTCCGAAATGCCGTTGCGGGTCAGCGCGTGGCTGCGGATACGGACCACATCGGCCGGCTCCCAGCGCGATGGCCGGGTGCCGAAGACGGCGAATTCCGGCGACAGTCGGGAGGGTTCGGCCTCGCAGAGCGAGACATAGGCGTTGATGCCGGCGGCGAAGGCGGTGCAGATCGCCTGCGTATCCGGCGCGTAGGACACCCATTCCGGGGCCATGTCGCCGCGATAGAGGAAATGCCGGGCGGCATGGTCCTGCGCCAGGTAGCCGGGCCCGAAATCGGCGGCGAGCAGGCCGAGACCACGCTTGCGCCACAGGTCGAGTTGCCACAACCGGTCACGGGCGGCGTTGAAACCTTGGACGAAGAACAGGTCCTTCTCGCTTTCCGCCTTGATATGCGGGATGCCCCAGCGGTCAATGCGGATGTCCGCCTGAGCTTCGAGGCCGGCGAGCCGGAGGGTTTCGTTCGTCTGCGTGTCGGTCATGGCAGTCTCTTCAGGCGTGGTGGCAGGCGACGCGGGCGCCGTCAGTGCGCGGCGTCAGTTCCGGCCGTTCTTTCGAGCAGATTTCGGTGGCGAGCGGACAGCGCGTGTGAAAAGCGCAGCCGGAGGGGATATTGGCCGGGCTCGGCAGTTCGCCGCCAAGGATCATCCGCTCCTTTGACCGCTGCACGACGGGATCGGCTTCCGGCACGGCAGACATCAGCGCCTTCGTATAGGGATGTTTCGGATTGGCGAAGAAGGTGTCGCGGTCGGCCATCTCGACGAAACGGCCGAGATACATGACCACGACCCGGTCGCAGATATGCCGCACCACGCCGAGATCATGGCTGACGAACAGGTAGGAGACGCCGGTGCGCTTCTGCAGCGCCACGAGCAGGTTGAGAATCTGGGCGCGCACCGAGACGTCCAGCGCTGAAACCGGCTCGTCGCAGATGAGCAGATCGGGTTCCAGGGCGAGCGCCCGGGCAATTACCACGCGCTGGCGTTGCCCGCCGGAAAACTGGTGCGGATAACGGTCGGCATGTTCCGGCCTGAGGCCGACCTGCTGCAGCAGCGTCGCGACGCGCTCCTTCAGCGCCCTGCCCTTGGCGACGCCGCGGACGATCAGCGGTTCGCCGATCGTAGCGCCGACGGTCGAACGAGGATCGAGCGACAGCGCCGGGTCCTGGAAAATCATCTGCACCTTGCGGCGGATGTCGTTGAGCTTCTTGCGGTCAGCGCCGACCACCTCGTCGCCGCTGATGCGCACGCTGCCCGAAACCGGAGCCTGCAGGCCGACAATGGTGTTGGAAAGCGCCGACTTGCCGCAGCCGGATTCTCCGACCAGCGCCACAGTCTCGCCACGGGCGATGTCAAGATCGACGCCATTGACGGCCTTTACCACAGGACCGGCCTTGCCGAGCAGGCCGCCGCGTCCGCCGAAATGCACCGCGACGTCGCGGACCTCAAGGACGTTCCGATGCTCGCTCATGCCGCCACCTCGCGAATTTCCGCCATGCGGTCGATATGCCAACAGGCCGAGCGATGGCCTCCGCCGCAATCGAAAAGCGGCGGCTGTTCGGTACGACACTTGGCGGTCGCGAGCGGACAGCGTTCCGAAAACGGCAGCCGACGCCGAATTCGTTCGGCGTCGGCACCGTCCCCTCGATGGTTGCGAGGTCCGCCTTGGGCGCATCATCGAGCTTGGGAACGCTGGCAAGGAGCAGGGCCGTGTAAGGGTGTTTGGGCTGCCGAAAAAGATCGTGCACCGGCGCGACTTCGGCGATGCGGCCGGCATACATGACCGCCACGTCGTCGGCGATGTCGGCAACCACGCCCATGTCGTGGGTGATCAGCACGATTGCCGTGCCGCGATCGGCGACCAGCTTTTTCATCAGGTCGAGGATCTGCGCCTGGATGGTCACGTCAAGCGCCGTGGTCGGCTCGTCTGCGACCAGCACGCGCGGGCCGCAGATCAGCGCGATCGAGATCATGATACGCTGGCACATGCCGCCGGAGAGCTCGAACGGATACTGGTCCAGACGCCGGGTCGGATCGGGAATGCCGACATCGACCAGCATCTGCCGCGCCTTCTCGTAAGCCTCCGCCCTGGAGACGCCATGATGGACCCGGTAGGCCTCGGCAATCTGCGAGCCCACCGTGGTCAGCGGATCGAGCGAGGCGCTCGGCTCCTGGAAGATGATCGAGATGTCCTTGCCGCGCGCCTTGCGGAACTGCCGCTCGGACAGCGCCGCCAGATCGGTGTTTTCAAGCATGATGCGGCCGGTGGTGCGCTTGTCCGCAGGCGGCAGAAGACCGAGCATGGCGTAGGAAGTGAGCGACTTGCCGCAGCCCGACTCCCTACCAGCGCCATGACCTTGCCGGGCGCGACGGTGAAGGAAACGTCATCGACAACGTTGGCCCCGCCGATATCAATGGTCAGCCTATCGACGGAAAGCAACGGGTTGGCGGCGGCGTCCATGATCTTCAGCCTGCCGTCTTGGCCCGTTCGGGGCGTTTGTAATTGCCGATCGAATTGCCGCCATCGACGCTGATCACAGCGCCGGTGATGAAGGCTGCCTTGTCCGAGCAGAGATAAGCGATCGCACCCGGCGCGTCCTCCGGCCCGCTGGCGCGGCCGAGCGGGATGTTCTTCAGCATGTTGGCGACGTATTCGTCGGAAAGTTCACTCACCTCACTGCCCGGCGCAAAACCCGGTTCGACGACGTTGACCCGGATGCCGTATTCGGCAAGCTCCAACGCGAAGCCCTTGGAAAGCCGCTCGATCGCAGTCTTCGACGTGCAATAAGGCACGGAATTCTGGTTCATCTTGCGGGCGGCCCCCGAGGAAATGTTAACGATCGAGCCTTTTTATCTTCGGCGATCATCAGCTTGGCAAACTCGCGCGACAGCACGAAGGGGGCGCGCAGGTTGACGCCGAAGACGCGGTCCCAGTCGGAGAATTCCATCTCGAGCAGGCTGAAGCGGGTATAGATTCCGGCATTGTTGACGAGGATGTCCGGCGCCCTCCATTCACGCTTCACGAGATCGACGAGTTCGAGCATCGAGGCATCGCTGGTGAGCTCGGTCGCATGCAGCAGCACCTTGGAGCGGTCGAGGCCGAGTTCTGCCACTGCCTTCTCCAGCCCGTCCATGCGGACGTCGCTGAGGCAGAGCCTTGCACCTTCGCGGGCGAAATAGGCGGCGGTCCAGCGGCCAAAAATGCCGGCGGCGCCAGTGATGACGATGGTCTTGTTTTCGAATTCCATGACTTGAAACCTCAATGCGCCAGAAGACTCAACGCGAACGGGAACGGGGTCGAGCCTGGTCTCGCAACCAGTCGCCAAGCACGTTGACGGAAAAGACGAGCAGGAAGAGACAGGCGCCCGGGAAAGCGACGATCCACCACGCCCGCTCGATATATTGACGGCCGACGCTCATGATCGAACCCCAGCTCGAAGCCGGTGGCTGGATGCCGAGGCCGAGGAAGGAAAGGCCGGCTTCCATCAGGATCATCAGGCCGAATTCGGCGGTGGCAACGATCAGCACCGGGCCTGCGATATTCGGCAGGATGTGATGGAAGAGAATGCGTGCGGCCCCTGCCCCGGCGAGTTCGGAAGCCTTGATGAACGGCAGGTTCGCCACCTGCAGCGTCTGGGCATAGGCGACGCGGGTATAGCGCGGCCAGCGGGTCAGGCCGAGCACCAGGACGAGCTTCAGGAAACCAGGTCCGAGCACCGCCACGGTCAGCACCGCCAGCAGGATCGCAGGGATCGACATCATGATATCGACGAGGCGCATGATCAGGATCTCGATCTTGCCGCGGAACCAGCCGGCGATCATGCCGAGCGTGACGCCGACCAGCGACGAGACGACCACGGACAGCACCGCGACCGAGAGCGACACCCCTGCCCCATAGAGCGTGCGCGACAGAAGATCGCGGCCGAGATCGTCGGTGCCGAGCCAGTAGGTGATGCCACGCATCTCGAAGCCCGGCGGTTTCAGACGGCCGAGCAGGTTCTGGCGGTTGGGGTCGGCCGGCGCCACCCAGGGCGCGAAGACCGCCAGAAGCACGATCACCAGGAAGATGATCGATACGACGATGACCGAGAGGGGACTCGGCGAAGGCGTTGGCGAAGGGCGAGGACGGCGGTACTCAAAGCCTTCTCCTTATCGGACCAGACGGATGCGCGGATCGACGAGCGCATAGACGAAATCCGCTATCACGCTGGTCAGCACGTAAACGAAGGAAATCAAAAGCACGATGACCTGGACGACCAGGAAGTCGCGCGACTGGATGGACTGGATGGCAAGCTGGCCGATGCCCGGCCAGGCGAACACCGTTTCGACGATGACGGCGCCGGCGAGCAGGTTGCCGATTTCGAGCGCGGCGATGGTGATGACCGGGATCGCGGCATTGCGCAGCACGTGGCGGAAGACCACGGAGCCGAGCGACAGGCCGCGGGCGCGCCCTGCCCTGACATAGTCCTTGCCGAGCTCGTCGATGATCGAGATGCGGGTCATGCGGGCGAAAGTTGACATCGAGATCGCCCCGAGCGCGATCGAGGGCATGATCAGCGAGGCGAAATCGCCGGAGCCCGAGGTCGGCAGCCAGCGCAGCGTCACGCCGAAGAGGAAGATGAGCACGATGCCGGACAGAAAGGTCGGCACGCTCTGGCCGGTGACCACGATTGCCGTCAGCAGCCGTTCGATCGCGGTGCCGCGCCGTGTCGCCATGACGATGCCGGCCGGAATGCCCATGCCGATCGCCACGGCAAGGGCGCCGGCAGCCAGCATGATTGTGTAGGGAACGCGGGATAACACTATATCGAGGGCCGGCACGCGCTGTACGACGGAGACACCGAAGTCAAGTTGCGTCAGGCCGCCCAGATATTCCAGATACTGCACGTGGATCGGCCGATCGAAACCGAGCCTGGCTGCGCAACTGCGCGATCATCTCGGCCGATGCGTCCTGCGGCACGAGCAGCAGGGTCGGATCGCCCGAGAGATGCATGACGACGAAGACGATGGTGAGAACGCCGAAGATTGCGATGATCGCCTGTATCAAACGTTCGACGGCGTATCTCAACATGGTGTGTTATCCGTCTGTTACTGCTGCCAGCTCATGTCCATGACGAACATGGCTTCGTTGGCGGTCGGCTGCCATTTCAGCTTCTTGTTCGCGCCATAGAGCGCGTAAGCCTGGTAGAGGCCGAGACCCGGAACGTCGTCCTTGATGACCTGATAGGCCTGTTCGTATAGTTTCAGCCGCTCGTTCTTGTCGAGGATGACACGCGCCTTGTCGACGGCTTCGTCGAACTTCGCGTTCGAATACTTGGCCCAGATGCTGCCGGTGCGGAACAGCGGGAAGATCACGCCGTCCACATCCTGGCAAGCGCACGACCATGCGCCAAAGGCAAGCCCACCGGCATTGGCCGGATCGCCCTGGCGGCGCTTCAGGAAGGTCGCCTGGTCACTGGACGAGATCTCCACCTTGAGACCCGCTTCGTTGACCATCTGCTGGATGGCTTCGACCGTCGCGCGGCTATAGGCCGGAGACGTCAAAATTCGACCGTCTTGCCTTCGGCGCCGGCCGCCTTCACCAGTTCCTTGGCCTTGTCGAGATTGTATTCGTAGCCCTTTATCTTGTCGGTGTAACCGAAGACCGGCTCGGCGCCGAGAACTTCCACCGGCTTGCCGTACCCTTCGAGCAGTGCCTCGACGAGCGCCTTGCGGTCGATCGCATAGGCGATCGCCTGGCGGACGCGAACGTCCTGGGTGACGCCGCCCTGGGCATTGATGAACAGGTAGCCGATGCGCTCGGTCGGAACCGACAGAACCTGCGAATTCGAGTCGCCCTTGATGCTTTCGGCTTGATCCGGCGGCACGTCGCGGACGAGGTCGGCCTTGCCGGTCTTCAGGTCGGCGATGCGGGTGGAGACGTCAGGCACAGTACGGAAGACCACCTTCTGGAACGGCGGCTTGGCGCGCCAGTAGCTGGGATAGGCTTCGAGCTCTGTCTGGACGCCCTTCTGCCAGTTGGTCATCTTGTAAGGACCGGAACCGAGCGGCTTGAGGTTGAATTCCTGGTCGCCGACCTTTTCGACGTAGGCCTTCGGCACGATCGACAGCTTGACGAGCCTGGGCGAGCAACGCCGGATAAGCGGACTTGGTGGTCATCTTGACCACGGTCGGGCCCACCGCCTCGGCCTTGGCGATCTGGTCGAACTGCGAGAGCTGCGGGCTCTTCAGCTTCGGATCGATGATGCGGTTGATCGAGAAGGCGACATCCTCGGCGGTCAGCTTGCTGCCGTCCTGGAATGTCACGTCCTCGCGGATCTGGAACTCGATCGTCTTGTCATCGACATACTTCCAGGATTTTGCAATCTGCGGAACGATCTCGCCCTTGACGTCTCGGGTCAGGAGGTTGTCGAAGATATTGCGGTAGATGGAGTAGCTGTCGGTGTTCCACTGCAGATGCGGATCAAGCGTTGCCGCATCGTTCGGCAGATCGATGGTCAGCGTATCCTTGGCTTGCGCAAGCGCGGTCGACGCGGTGAGCGCCAACAGCACAGCGGTTATGGATGCGAATTTGGCAGACATGTTCCTTACCCTCATTGTCGTTGCTGCTGTATTCAAGAACCGTTTATGCCGCTCTCCCGGCGGTCTCGAGCCCGGCCTCGTCGGCACAGTAGCGCGCCAGTTCCGCATGGGTGCAGAACCAGACATCGCCCTTCGACTGCGCGAGGCGGATGATGTCTTCGAGAATGAAGATACGCGAACGGTGGCCGACATGGTGCGGGTGCATGGTGAGCTGGAAAAGCCCTTCCTCTTCCCAGGCCACTTCCAGCTCGCGGGCAAAGATATCGAGCACCATGGCCGGGCCACCATAGGGCCGAGCACCGGTCATCCGGTCCATCGCCACATAGGGCGCATCGTCGCGGATCCATTCGACGGGGATTTCGACAACGCCGGTCGGCTCTCCGTCTTCGAGAAGCTCATAGGGCTCCTCGTCGGCCATCAGCGATGAATCGTAGAGAAGCCCCATCTCGCGGGCTATCTTC
This sequence comes from Neorhizobium sp. EC2-8, assembly GCA_045291535.1. GTDB lineage: Bacteria > Pseudomonadota > Alphaproteobacteria > Rhizobiales > Rhizobiaceae > Neorhizobium. The sequence continues at coordinate 403,463 of CP147998.1, forward strand.
AGCGTGTAGGGGCTGAAATCCCAGGAGGCGGTGCGCATGCCGACCGGGCGCGTGCCAGACAGCCTTTCCAAAACATCAGCGGCGCGGAATGCGAGATCGCGTTCGGTCTCTTCGTCGAGGCGAGAATTGAACTCATGGATCCAGCTATGGATGCCAAGTTCGTGGCCGGCGGAAACCACGGTCCTTACCTCTTCCTCGTTGATCATCGCCGACACGGCCGGCATGAAGAACGAGGCGGGCACGGAATATTTTTCCAGAAGCCGGAGGATGCGGGGCATGCCCGAGCGGGCGCCATATTGCCCACGGCTCATCGTGCCGAAGGACATGCCACCGTTTTTCAGTTCCATCGTCTCGTGATCGGAATCGAAGGACAGTGCCACTGCCATGCGCGCGCCGTTTTTCCATTTCGCCGGTCTCAGGGAGCGCCCGGCGCGCACCTTCTGAACCTTCTGTCGCCAAACTGTATCTGACCATTTCCAAGGTTCGGAGGCATCGTTTTGCTTATTCGGTGCATTCATGAGATCGTTCATCCTTACCAGCGCGCCACCCGATAATATAAGTGGCTGCTTTCTAGGCAGAATTGTTACGAGCCGATCCGATAACCATCAATGGGGGTTTCGTTCACGTATATGAACTCCGAAATCAAAAGCGCCGGCCGGATTCTGGACCTCCTGGAATACATGGCATCCCGGCGGGAAGCGGTGCCGCTCGCCCAGATCGTGCGGGACCTGTCCTTCCCGAAAAGCAGTGCCCACGGCCTCGTGCAGACGCTCGCGGCCCGCGGACATGTGGTCCAGGACGATGCAGGGCGCTATATGCTGGTCGAGGCGAGCCGACACGGCTTTCCGTTCCGGCGCCATGAAGAACCGCTGGTGGTCGTGGCAAAACCGTTCATGGAAAAACTGCGCGAAGAATCCGGCGAGACCATTCTTCTCGCCACGATGAACGCTCATTGCGACATCCGGCGGCTGGCGAAATGCGTGAGCCGCCACCGGGTGCGCTACGACGTCAACCTCGACGCGGCGATCGCCGCCTATTGCACCGCGACCGGCCGCGTCCTGCTTGCCTTCACGCCCAAGGAGGCGCTGGAGCACTATCTTTCCCGCGTCCAGCTCCTCTCCTATACCCGCTATACGGTGACCGATATCGAACGCATCCGCGAGATGCTCGTGAAGGTCCGCCGGGATGGCTACGCGCTGAACGATCAGGAATTCGTCACCGGCTCGACCGGCATTGCCGCGCCGATCTTCGACGGTAGCGGTGCGGTTGCCGCTGCCCTCAATATCGGCGTTCCGACCGTGCGCTACAACGAACAGCGTGAAGGCTTCCTGCTGATGGTCCGCAGCGCTGCGGACGATATCAGCAGGGCGCTCGGCTATCGCCGCTGACATTCATTTGCAGCGCTGATGATGGAATGCGTGGAAATCCCCATCATTTGGAAAGCTACACTCTTTCGCTCCGGCATTTTGGAACAAACGAAGTCGGCCTTCGCTTGGGAAGAGGATAGTATCCTGTCGTTCCGACTGCAAATTTCCCGGAGTTCCGAATGATCGATCTTCACTACTGGCCGACGCCAAACGGCAAGAAAGTGTCCATTTTCCTGGAGGAAACCGGCACGCCCTATAACCTGATTCCGGTCAGAATTTCCGGTGGCGACCAATTCAAGCCGGAATTCCTGAAGATCAACCCCAATCACCGCATGCCTGTTATCGTCGATCACGAACCGGTGGGCGGCGGCGCGCCGATCAGCGTGTTCGAATCCGGCGCCATCCTCTTTATCTCGCCGAGAAGACCGGCAAGCTCTGGCCGCAGGACCTGCGCACCAAATACGAGGTGGCCCAATGGGTTATCTGGCAGATGGCAAACCAGGGACCGAAGCTCGGCGAGGCCGGACATTTCCGTCGCCTCGGCGACCGCGAAGGCGACCAGTCCTATGCGGTGCGTCGTTTCACCGACGAAGCGAACCGGCTCTACGGCGTCCTCAACATGAGGCTACGCGACCGGCCCTATCTTGCCGGCGACGAGTTCACGATAGCCGACATCATCAGCTATCCCTGGACAGTCGGCTGGCAGGCACAAGGCCAGGACATCAACGAGTTCAAGCATTTCAAGCGCTGGTTCGACGAACTGAGCGCACGGCCGGGCGTGCAGCGCGGGCTCGCCATAGGCGCAGATCTCTCGGTCGATAATAGCAAGCTGCCCCGGAAGAGCAGGAGCGCATCCGCAAGATTCTCTACAATCAACGGGCAATTCCGCTCGCAGATTAATCGGCCGGCTGCTAAACCCGCGATCGTCCCAAACACGCAATCACTTTAAGCAATTCCAGGAGCCGACACATGAGCCTTCGCATCAACGATATAGCACCGGATTTCACCGCCGAAACCACGCAAGGGACGATCCATTTCCACGACTGGATCGGCAATGGCTGGGCGGTGCTGTTTTCCCATCCGAAGAACTTCACCCCGGTCTGCACGACCGAACTTGGCGCCATGGCAGGCCTCGAGGGCGAGTTCCGGAAGCGCGGCGTCAAGATCATCGGCATTTCCGTCGATCCGGTCGAAAGCCACGGCAAGTGGAAGGATGACATCAAGACGGCAACCGGTTTCGAGGTCGAGTATCCGCTGATCGGCGACCGGGACCTCAACGTCGCCAAGCTCTACGACATGCTGCCTGCAGCAGCTGGTGCCTCCTCGGAAGGCCGCACGCCCGCCGACAACGCGACCGTGCGCTCGGTCTATGTGATCGGCCCGGACAAGAAGATCAAGTTGATCCTCACCTATCCGATGACGACGGGCCGTAACTTCAACGAGATCCTGCGGGCGATCGACTCGATCCAGCTCACCGCCAAGCATCAGGTGGCGACGCCGGCCAACTGGAAACAGGGCGAGGACGTGATCATCACCGCCGCCGTTTCCAACGAGGACGCCATCACCCGCTTCGGTTCGTTCGATACGGTCCTGCCCTATCTGCGCAAGACCAAGCAGCCTGCTGCCTGATATCGGTAATATTCAAACGCAAAAAGGCCGGCGGAGCGGATCGCTTCGCCGGCCTTTTCATGTCTCGGGATACCGCCTTGCGGCGCGCCGTCTCAATAGACGGGATACATGCCCCAGAAGAAGCTTTCCGAATGTTCGCGATCGGGATCGCGAATTTCGTCACGATCCTCGCGCGCCTTTTCGAGGGTCTTGCGTTCGGCACTATCTGCGCCCGCCCTGCCCGGCACGCGGCGGGTCAGTCCGAACAGATCAAATCCAAACAGGGACAAGCCACCAGCGATCATCGTCAGCCTCCAGTTGGTTGAACATCATGCATCCCGACTTTCGGGCCAAACGCCGTTCCGGTCAATGTAGTCTATCAAAACCCTATACTAATTCATTGACGCATTTGAAACTATTATGTCCGAAATGTGGCAATTGGGGAAATGACGATCTTTGCAAGGTTCAGGCTGTCATCTCATCATGCAAAGAAACGGTTGGCAGGCCGGGGAAGGCCGAGATGCTCGCGAAGCGTCGTTCCCTCGTAGCCGCTGCGGAAAATGCCGCGGCGCTGGAGTTCGGGGATGACCCGCTGTGTCACGTCGTCCAGCCCCTGGGGCAGGTAGGGGAAGACGACCGTAAAACCGTCGCTTGCCTCTTCCACAAGCCAGGTCTGCATCTCGTCCGCGATGGTTTCCGGCGTGCCGACGAAGGCGAGGCCGGAATATCCGCCATAACGCTGCGCGAGTTGGCGCACCGTCAGTTTCTCTTGCTCGGCGAGTTTCAGCACCTGGGCACGGCCGGACTTGCTGGCATTGGTTTCGGGTATTTCTGGCAGCGGCCCGTCGGGATTAAAACCGGATGCGTCGTGGCCAAGCGCGATCGACAGCGAAGCAATGGCGCTGTCATAATGCACGAGACTGTCAAGCGCCGCCCGCTTGGCTTTCGCCTCTTCGATCGTATCGCCGACGACGATGAAGGCGGCCGGCAGGATCTTCAGGTGCTCGGGATTGCGTCCGACGGCGCCCATCCGGCCCTTGATATCCGCATAAAGCGCCTTGGCGGCTGCGAGATCGCGCGGCGAACAGAAGACCAGTTCGGCAGTCTCGGCCGCGAGCTGGCGCCCCGGCTCCGACTGTCCCGCCTGCACGATCACCGGCCAGCCCTGCACAGGGCGGGCGATATTAAGCGGCCCGCGCACGCTGAGTTCTTCGCCCTTGTGATCGAGCACATGCATCTTTTCCGGATCGAAGAAGATGCCGCTTTGCTGATCGCGGATGAAGGCGTCGTCGGCAAAACTGTCCCACAGTCCGGTAACGACGTCATAAAACTCGCGCGCCCGCTTGTAGCGCTCGCCGTGCTCGACATGTTCGTCGAGGCCAAAATTGCGGGCGGAATCCGGGTTGGACGTCGTGACGATGTTCCAGGCGGCACGGCCGTTGCTGATATGGTCGAGCGAGGCAAACCGCCGGGCGACGTGATAGGGCTCGTCGAACGTGGTCGAGGCGGTCGCGGCAAGCCCGATCTTGTCGGTGACGGCGGCAAGCGCCGACAAAAGCGTAAACGGCTCGAACGACGTCACTGTCTGACTGCGCTTCAGCGCTTCAACCGGCATGTTCAGCACCGCCAGGTGATCGGCCATGAAGAAGGCGTCGAACTTCGCGGCCTCCAGTTTCTGGATGAAGGACTTGATGTGCCCGAAATTGAAGTTGGCATCCGGATAGGCGCCAGGATAACGCCAGGCACCGGTATGCAGGCTGACGGGACGCATGAAGGCGGTAAGGTGCAGGGATCTTGCCATGGGGAGCGCTCTGTTGGGAGGAGAAACGGCTGGTTCCCTAAGATAGGCATTCCCTTTTCTCACGCTAAGGAACTTTGTTGCGCGGATCGCATCTTGCCGGAGAAATTCTCTCTCGTTCCGCTCAACTTGGCGTGACAACCCGCAAATCTGTCTATCCGGCCATCAAAAGAGAAAATTCGCTTCATTCGACGCACGCAATTGAAGCTTTATTCCTTCTCCCGGCCCCTGCCGCGTGGCTCAATAAGAGGCTTGATCGGGAGGCGCACATGAGCAGGGTTTTGCACTTGGCAGGAAAGATCAGAGCAGTGGCTCCATACCTCGCGACCGAGGACCAGGCGATCGAGGTGGCGAAGGGGCTTTCGGCGCGGATCGCCGAAGGTTCGAGCCTTCGCGACCGAGAGCGCCTGCTTCCGCATGACGAGCCTGGAACTGGTCGCCCGGTCGGGGCTGCTGGGGATCACGGTGCCCGCCGAATATGGCGGTGCCGACATTTCCAACGCTTTCCTGGCGGAGGTGATCGCCATCCTGTCGGAGGCCGACGCATCGGTCGGGCAGATCCCGCAGAACCATTTTTCCATCCTAGAAGCCCTGCGCCTTTCCGGTAGCGAGGAGCAGAAGAAGTTTTCTTCGCAAAGGCGCTGGCCGGCGAGCATTTCGGCAATGCGCTTGCGGAGTCCGGAACGAAGGCGGCGGGCGATATCGAAACCAGGCTGGTGGCGGATGGGTCCGGCTACCGTATCACCGGACGCAAATATTACTCGACCGGCGCTCTGTTTGCCGACTGGGTGGCCATCTTCGGTCTCGATCCTCAAGGGCGAGTGGTGATGGCGATCGTGCCGCGCGATGCCGAAGGACTGGCTATCATCGACGACTGGGACGGGTTCGGCCAGCGCACCACCGCAAGCGGCACCGTTCTGATCGACAATGTCTACGTTTCTCCGGATTCGGTGATTAGCTATTACCGCAGCTTCGAACGGCATGCGCCGCTCGGCTCGCTCGGCCAACTCCTGCATGCCGCGGTCGATCTGGGAATAGCGCGCGCCGCCTTTGCCGACATGATCGGGTTCGTGCGCAGCAAATCCCGCGGCATTCGCAATGTCGGCGTCGAAGCAGCAAGCGCCGATCCCTTGACCATCGCGCGGACCGGTTCGATTGCCGTGAAACTGGAAGCGGCAAGCGCGGTTCTCGAACGGGCCGGTCGCAAGGTCGATGTCGCGCAGATCAATCCGTCATCCGAGACCGCGGTCGAGGCCTCCTCTCGGTTGCCGCCGCAAAGATCCTGACGACGGAGGCGGCACTCGACGCGACCAACGGCCTGTTCGAGCTCGCCGGAACGTCCGCGACCAAGGAAGACCTGAACCTCGACCGGCACTGGCGCAATGCCCGCACCCATACGGTGCACGATCCGGTGCGCTGGAAACATCACGCGATTGGCGATTTTCACCTGAACGGGAATGTGCCGCGGCCAAACGGGCAGTTTTAACCCTGTTTGCTGCTGGCCTCGGGCTCGTCGAGGACACCACTGGAGCGTTTGGCGACCATTTGCTCCAGCGTCATGGTGTCGAGCACGGCGGCGATGGCGTCGCGCACCTCCGTCATCGAATGGCGGATCTGACAATCTTCCGGATGATCGCAATCGTCGCAGGGCTCGAACGCCGTCTTGCTGGCACAGCGGATGGGTGCCAGCGGGCCGTCGAGGATGCGGACCGCTTGGCCGACATAGATCTGCGAAGCAGGCTTGGACAACGCATAACCGCCGCCGGGGCCCTTCTTCGATCGCAGCATGCCGCCTTTGCGGAGTTCGAGCAGGATCGCGTCGAGAAATTTCTTCGAAATATTGTTCTGCTGGGCGATATCGCTGACGAAAGCGGTCTTGCCGGGCTCAAGCTGTGCGAGGTGGACAAGCGCCTTGAGCCCGTATTTTCCTTTTTCGTAAGCATCGAAGATCGAAATTCCGCCTCGCCTGTGTCCCTTCCCCGACGTCCCCGTCGCGGATGTGACACCGATACAGGACCGGCGCCAAAGGTTCAACGCCGCTTTCCTTGTCTTCCCGCTATTCTGCTGAAAGATCGCGCAACGCCCGCGGCAGCGTATTCATGCATTCGGCCTTCGTTTCGGTGATCAAAAACTGATCTTCGATCATCAGCGCGCCCATCCCCTGTCCATAGAACGGCGTCTCCAGCGCCACCACCATGTTCGGCAGGATGATTTCCGGATTGCCGGCCGAAAAGAACGGCCATTCCTCGATGCCGACGCTTCCGCCGACCGAATGGCCAAAATGGCCGCGATAGTATTCGATGAAGCCATCCTTCCGCATCGAGGCGAGCATGGCGGCGTGGACGGCGCCGAACGTGTTGCCTGGGCGAAGCTCAGCGAGCCCGGCGGCGAAGGCGTTTTCCAGCGCCTTGAAGATTTCGCGCACCAATGGCGATGCCGGGCCATAGGTGAAGGTGCGTGCGCCGTCGGAGGAATAGCCGTCGATCAGGGTCCCGACATCCGCCTTGACCGGAGCGCCTGTTGTCACGACAGCGGACATATCCGAAAGATCGGCGCCGACCGAGATAAAATCCCAGTGGCCGCTGAGGTTGAAGCCGCCTTCCGCCGCGGTGGCCTCGGCGCCCGCCTTCCAGGCGGAAGAGAGTTCGCCGAGCGACGCGCCGGGTTTCAATGCCGTAGCCATCCGGACAAGCCCGGCTTCCGCGGCCGTGGCGGCGCGGCGCAGGCGCTCGATTTCGCGCGGCGTCTTGACGGCTCGCAGGCGGCGCAATGCCGGCGAACCGTCGCTCCAGGCAACCGTCGGCAGAGCGAGCTTCAGCGCTTCGAAATCGGCGGCCGGCATGAATTCGAGATCAACGCCGATCCTTGCCCTGTCGAGGCCTCGTTCCTTCAACAGATCGCCAAGCAGGCTGAAGCAGGCAAACCGGTCGAACGTCTCCGGCCGCGAACCGGCCATGCCGAGCCGTCGATACGCCTCGTTGATCTGCTCGACGCTTTCGACGCCCCTCAGATCGAGCATGTCGATCCAGACGCGATGGGTGCGCAGGTCCACATCCGGGGCCGCCTTGCGGATCGAGCCCGCGGCGTGGTCGCTGGCGACCGCCGCGAGCCCCTTGGAGGCATCGGCGGGCACCAGCGCGATCGCCGCCCCTGCCCTGCCCCACATGGTGGCGACGCCGGCCGGCGCACCGATCGCGTAACGAAAGGCTTCGGGCTGGAAGATCACCAACGCATCGAGGCCGGCTTGCCCCATCAGGCGCTCTGCGTGGCGGCGGTCGATATCGCTCATCGCGTGCTCTCCAAATTCGTCTTTTCTCAAGGCCTTAGCCGGGCTTCGCCGAAATCGCCAGCGACTGGAACAAAATTCTGCAATGCCGTAGTAGTGGCGAAGAGCATTTCCCGCTTGCGCCCGAAATCATCCTCCGCCAGCCTTCCGGTTGAAAGAGACTTTGATACTAGTCTTCCATGATATCGGCGTGGACGCTTCGCTCTGCATTCTCGAACGCGGCGGGGTCGCCGAGAGCGGTAAAACCCGCGCTCCAAGCCATACCTACACGCGGAAACTGTTGGCCAGCATTCCCCGCATGCCGGGTTGATCCGTTTTTCTATCTATAGGAGTTCTTCGATGTCCGTCTCTCGTCTCGCTTCAGCCCTGGAGAATTCCCCGACTCCAGCCGATCTCGTGCGCCTGCGCTACGGGTCGGATCAGCCGGCCGCGACGACGGAATGGAATGCGGCGCTCGACGCCATCCTTTCACACCGCTCCGTCCGCACCTACCTGCCGAAACCGGTGCCTGAAAACGTGCTGCAATTGATCGTCGCGGCGGCCCAGTCCGCTCCGACGTCTTCCAGCCTGCAGGCCTGGAGCGTGGTCGCCGTGGAGGATCCGGAGCGACGGGCAAAGCTCGCCGAATTCGCCTCCCCAATCCGCAGATCATCTCGGCACCGTTGTTTCTCGTCTGGATCGCCGATCTTTCGCGGCTGAGGAAAATTTCTGCCGAGCATGGCAAGACCGGTGAAGGCCTCGATTACCTGGAAAGTTTCCTGCTGGCGACGATCGATGCGTCACTGGCCGCGCAGAATGCGCTCGTCGCGCTGGAATCACTCGGCCTGGGCACCTGCTATATTGGCGGCATGCGCAACCACCCGGCAGAAATCGGGGAACTGCTCGGCCTGCCGCCGGAAGCGTTCGCGGTGTTCGGAATGACCGTTGGTTATCCCGATCCCAGCGTGGAGACGGACGTGAAACCGCGCCTGCCGCAATCGCTTGTGCTTCACCGCGAGCAATATCAGGCGGAGCCGCCGGAAGCCGGGCTCGCGGCTTATGACGATACGATGCGATCGTTCCAGACCGGCCAGGGCATGGCGGTGCGGGGCTGGACCAGCGTCGTGGCAGGCCGTATCGCCGATGCGCCGGCCCTCAAGGGCCGGCATCTGCTGCTCGACATCGTGCGGCGCATGGGTTTCAAGGTGAAATAACGGATCGGGGAGCGCCTCAATCCGCGATCGGCACGATCTGCGCGGGGTCGATCTGCAGCCAAGCCGGCGCACCGACCTGGAAGACATCGGCCGGCGGCGCTGCGACACGGAATTGCAGCCCGCTGTCTTTGGATTGGAAGACGTAGTCCCAGGTTTCGCCGAGGAACGCAGACTGCCGAACCAAGCCCTCCAGATTGATCGCCTTGTCCTTGGGAGCCTCCGTCGCCGAAAGCTTCATCGCCTGCGGCCGGATCGAGACGGTGACCGGTCCGGAGCCGTTCACCTCCTCGCCGATCATCGCGAGCGGAACGCTGAAGCCGGCAAAATCGATCATGTGGTTGCCGCAATTGCCGGAGAGGAAATTGGTGCGGCCGATGAAGCTCGCCACGAACCGCGTCTTCGGCCGGCTGTAGAGCGCATAGGGGCTGTCGATCTGTTCGAGGCGGCCGTTGTTCATGACGGCGATGCGGTCGGACGTCACCATTGCTTCGCCCTGGTCGTGGGTGACGTAGACCGACGTGATCTTGAACTCGTCATGCATGCGCTTGATCTCGAACCGCATTTCCTCGCGCAGGTTGGCGTCGAGATTGGAGAGCGGTTCGTCGAGCAGCAGCACAGCCGGGCGGATGACGACGGCGCGGGCGAGCGCGACGCGCTGCTGCTGACCACCGGAAAGCTCGGCCGGGTAGCGGTCGGCGAGATGGCCCATCCGCACGGTTTCCAGCACCGCGCCGACGCGTTTCTTGACCTCGTCGGAGGGCAGTTTGCGCAGATTGAGGCCGAAGGCGACGTTCTGCGACACCGTCATGTTCGGCCAGATCGCGTAGGACTGGAAGATCATCGACATACCGCGCTTTTCCGGCGGCACCGAGCCTGACGGTGCCGACAATATCTTGCCGTCGAGCCTCGATCGAGCCGGATGTCGGGTCGATGAAACCGGCGATCATCCGCAGCGTCGTTGTCTTGCCGCAACCGGAAGGTCCGAGCAGCGAGACGAACTCGCCGGGTTTGATATGCAGGTCGAAATCGAGAACCGCATCGACGGCACCGAAACGACGGCCCAGTTTCCTGAGCACAAGTCCGTCCATTAGCTTCTCCTCAACATGAAGTCGCGTCCGAGATAACGCATCCCGAGGGCGACGACGGCAACGATGATGATCAACAGAAGTGAGCCCAGCGCCGCGAGCTTTCGAGCTCGCCCTCCTCGCTGAGATCGAGCAGCACGACGGAAACGACGCGCGTGGTGGGACCGACCAGGAAGATGGCGGTCGAGAGTTCCTGTGCGGCCGGCACGAAGATCAGCAGCCATCCGCCAGCCAGCGTGCGCTTCAACAGCGGCCCGACCACATGCCGGAGTGCGGTCACTCGCCCGCCGCCCAGAATGCGTACCGCCTCCTCCATTTCCGGATGAATGCTGCGCACGCCGGCTGAGCTTGTGGTGAAGGCGATCGGCAGGAAGCGGGTGACGAAGGCAAGCGCCATGATCGTATAGGTGCCGTAGAGCGCGATCGGCGGCAGGGCGTATGCGGCATAGAAGCCGATGGCGAGCACGATGCCGGGTACGACATAGGGAGAGACCGCCAGGAAGGCGAGCAGCCCCGAGAACGGGATCAGCCTGCGCTGCACGATATAGGCTATGAACAGCGCCAGTGTGATCGCCACCGTCGCGGCCACGATGCCAAGGCCGATGCTGCCGACGAGCGCCTTCTGCGAGCTTGAATGCTCGAAGAGCACATAGTGAAAATTGCTGAGCGTCAGGTTGCTGAGCGAAAACCCGGTCGTCCAGGAGTCAGAGAAGGCGGCGAGAAGCAGCACGAACAGGGGCATCAGCACCGACAGCGCCACGACGCAGAAGCAATAGCCGAACAACACCCAGCGCCATCTGCCAAGCTTGACGATGCGCCGCTCGCCGCCCTTGCCGCTGACCGAGACATAGCCCTTGCGGCGCAGGATCAGCTTCTGCAGGCCGAGCATCGCGGCAGTGATCAGCAGCAGCGGGATCGAATAGGCGGCCGCCACCTGGATTCTCAAGGGGAACGAGAAGAACTCGGTGAGCTGGATCACCACGACCGGATATCGCGCCGGGATCGAGATCAGCGCCGGCACGCCATAGAGCGCGATCGCGCCGAGGAAGGACAGGAGGGCCGAGCCGATAATCGCCGGCATGACGAGTGGGAACGTCACCTTCATCGCCGTCTTGAACGGCCCGGCGCCGAGAATATTGGCGGCGTCCTCCATCTCCGAATTGATCATTTCGAAGGCCGAGCTCACCAGCACGAAAACGAGGAAGAAACCGCCGATCGCGGTGACCAGAACCAGCCCGCCGAAGGAGAAGATGTTGACCAGCGGCTCTGTCGAGCCGGAAAGACTGTGCCAGACGCGGTTGATCCAGCCGGTATTCGGCCCGGCGAGCAGGATCCAGCCGACGCCGGCGAGATAGGGCGGCATGATGAAAGCGCCGAACACGCTGTAGCGCACGAAATTGCGGCCCGGCATGTCGGTGCGGGTGCAGGCCCATGCGAGCGGCACGCCGAAAGCCAGTTTCAGGACGACGACGACGGCGCCCATTTTCAGCGTGTTGGTGAGCGCCGTGATGTGGCGTTCCTTGCCATAGGCTTCGACATAGTTGTGAAGCGTCCAGCCGCCGGTCTTGGCGTCGGTGAAACTGGAGACGACAAGGGTCCACATCGGCGCGACAATCAACACCACCAGGATGCCGGCCAGGAACAGCCAGAGCAGATTGGCCGGTTGCAGCCGCTGGTGCCAGGGCACGCGCGCCTTCACCGGCTGGTCTTCCGACCAGGTGGTGGACAGTGGATGGGAAACCGTCGTCATGATCGGCGCTCGCTTTGTCATTGGAGGCGTCGGAAACAGGTCACGCCAATGGGCATGATGGGCGAAGGCCGGCTATCGCCAGCCTCCGGATTGCGGTTCAGATCCCGAACGTGTCGCGGAACTTTTCCTGGACCTCAGGCAGCTTCTTGATGCCTTCCGCCGTCGCGATCGATTTCGTCTTGTAGCTGTCGAGCGGACGCATGCCTTCGGCGAGCGGCACGCCGGCCCGCAGCGGGTAACGGTAGTCCTTGGCGAAATATTCGGCGATTTCCTGCCCGAGCAGGAAGTTCTCGAACAGCCGCGCAGCGTTGGGATGCGGTGCATCTTTCATGATGGCCGTTGCCGATGGCGGCAGCAGGGCGCCGTCCGTCGGGTAGATAACACCGATCGGCACCTTCTTGAGGATCGAGTCCGACAGGATCAAAGGCAGCGGCGCCAGCGCCACCTTGCGTTCCCCGAGGCGACGAGATTGTGCCCGTCGGCGACCGAGCGGCCGATCTGGGGTTTGTTCTTCTCGATCTTCGTGAAGAAGTCCCAGCCGTAGAGATCGTTCATCAGGATCGTCCAGAGCCCGACGCTGCCCGAGAAGCTCGGATGGCCGATGGCGACCTGGCCCTTCCATTTCGGATCGACAAGATCGGTCCAGTTCTTCGGGGCTTCCGCCTCGGTCACCAGCTTGGTGTTGTAGGCGATGACCAGCGGCGAGACGCCCGAGGTGATCCAGTAGTTTTCCTTGTCGGCCAGCGCGCGAAGCTCCGGCACCATGTCCTTGAGGTTTTCCGGAGCAAACTGGGCAAGAGCGCCCTGTTCCTTCAGCTGCAGCATCTGGCCGTCGTCATTGGTCGACATCAGGTCGCCCTGGACTGCCTTGGCCTGCAATTCCTGCATCAGACGCTGAAAAATGACCTGGCCGGAAGCGCGCACGACGTTGCACTCGACGCCGGCATATTTCTTCTTGAACAGGCCGCACATGCCGTCTGCAAATTCGGTGGTCGTCTGCGAGACGTACCAGGTGACGGAACCTTCCTTCTTGGCGGCGTCGTAGAGTTGCTTTTCGCCGGCCGTCATTTCAGCCGCGCCGGCAAGACCGGCCGCCAGCAGGAATGCCGGAACCAGGCCGGCCACAAAGGTAATGGCATGCTTCATGATCTCTCCTCCCATTGATCCGGCCATCGCCGGCGCTAAGCTCGACCCTCCCGAGCTTAAAAATTCATGCGTTCGTTCCGTGCCGCTCGATCATGGTGGCGATGCTCCTCATCACTCGCCGGGGATCAGCTGGCGCTCCACCGGGCGCATCAGCGCCAGGAAATCGCTGAAATATTCGCCCTGGATAACCACGTGGTTGCGCATCGCGTCGCGGGCGCGGGCATCATCCCTGGCGCGGATCGCTGCGAGCACCTCCTCGTGCTCGGACAACGAACTGTTGACGCGGCCGGGGACCCGCAATTGCAGGCGCCGATAGGGTTTCAGCCGCCGCTGCAGCGCATGGGCATTTTCGGCCAGAAAGCCGTTGCCGCTTGCTTCGTAGATCAGCCGGTGGAATTCCGCGTTGGCATAATAATAGTCGTCAGAATTGCCCGCTTGCTGGGCCGTGGCGCAGGCGGTTTGCGCATCTTCGAGCAATTTCAGCTGTTCCGGGCGGATGCGGCGTGCTGCAAGCCGGGCGCACATGGCCTCGAGCTCGCCCATCACCTCGAACATCTCGACCAGTTCGGTGATCGTAAGCTGGGTGACGAAGGCGCCGCGATTGGGCACCATCTTGACGAGACCCATGGTGCTGAGCTGGATCAAGGCCTCGCGTACCGGCGTGCGGGAAACCTGGTGCCGGGCCGCAAGCCCCGCCTCGTCGAGCCGGTCGCCGGGGAATAGAAACCCGTGACGATATCCTGTTCGATCGCATCGCGAACGCTGGGTTTGCCCTGTTTGCCTTTGAGCTGCACGTTCATGGGCCTATCCTGCCGATGCGTAATGGGTGACCGGCTTCCCGATACCATCGGCTGCGAGGTAGCGCACGGCGGAAATCGCCGCCGTTACCCCATCGCCGGCCGACGCCGCCAGGTGAGCGACCGAGCGGGCACGGATGTCGCCCGCCGCGAAAATGCCCGGCACAGATGTCTGCATGTCGAGATCGACGACGATCCGGCCATCGGCGGCAAGCGCCACCGTGTCGCCGAAGAACGACGTATTGGGTTCCAACCCGACGTAAACGAAGACACCGTGGCAGAGGATCTCGCTTGTCGCGCTCGTGGACAGATCCCGGATGGTTATGGCGCTGACGCCGCCTTCGCCCCGGATCGCGGTCGCGACCGTGTTAAGTTTAACCTCGATGTTGGCGGTCTTCCGCGCTTTCGCCTGCAGGGTGGCGCTGGCAGTGAGGCCCGATCCGTGATGAATGACCGTGATACGGGCGGCATGCGGGACGAGCGCCAAAGCCTCATCCAGCGCCGAATCCCCGCCGCCGACGATGCACACGTTCTTGCCGCGCATCAGCGGCCCGTCGCAGGAGGCGCAATGGGAAACTCCGCGGCCCTCGAATTCGGCCTCGCCCGGGATGCCGAGGCGGCGCTTGGCAGAGCCGGCAGCGATGATCACCGCGCCGACGTTGAGATCGAGATCGGCACCGGCGATGCGAAAGCCCGTTTCCGTCTTCGCGATGGTCTCGATCGTATCGAGCGCGAACTCCACACCGGCCTCATCGGCCTGCATCTGCAGCATCGGGCCGAGCTCGAAACCGGACATGCCCTCGGCCGGGCCTGGAAAATTGTCGATGCGATCGACATTGATCACCTGGCCGCCGGCGCCAAGCATGTCGATGATCATCGTGCGCGCGCCATGCCGGGCGGCGGCGATCGCGGCGTTGAGCCCCGCTACACCTGCCCCGATGACCGCGATGTCGTAATCATTGGCCATCGTCAGCGCCAATCATCGACGGAAACGGTGGTGCGATAATGTGCGCCGTAGATCTGCCAGTAGCCATTGGATTCACCGCCGACGACCACGACATTGATGTCCTGTTCGCGGAAGACATGGACGAGTTCGTCCTTGCCGGCCTTCAGCTTGCCCGCCATCGGTTCCTCGCCGAAGGTGGCGCGCGGATAGATGTAGTTCTGCACGAGCTGCAGGTCCCAATAGCGGCCGGCCGGCATCTGCGCCGTCTCGTAGATGAAGTTAAGCAGATCCTGCTTCTTTACGAAGCCGCCGCGATCGATGAACTGGCGGGCGCAGATCGGGTCGAGCACCAAAGTGGGCGCGGTGATCGCATCGGTGCCGAGCAGCATGTCGCGCACGTGCTCGCGCCAGTATTCCTTGCGCAGCCCGAGGCTGAACGTGGTGGAACGGCAGCCGTGGAAGAGGCTGACGGTGCTCGTCCTGGCGTCAAAGCCCTTCTGCACATGCAGCGGCTCCCACGGACTGCGCTCCTCGTTTTCCGCGAAGGTGAGGTTGTTATAGGTATAGTTGTTGCCGAGCGACCCCATGAAGGTTTCGCCCACGACCGAACCGCCCTGAAGGTTCTGGGACAGGAGACCAAAGGCGCGGCCGATCGTGGCATTGGCGTGACTATAAGGGCCGAGCGCGCCCACACCGCAATTCATGCCGATCTCGTTGCGAACAGGCCCGTTGACGACAGCCATCGCGGCAGCCGACGAGGAGGTCGATCCGCGCGCGGAGACCTGAGCCGCCGCCAGCGCCAGGATGATCGGGAAATATTCGGGCGACGCGCCGGCCATGACGGCGTTCACGGCGACCTTCTCGACCGTATATTCCCACAGCCCGCGATTGGTGGTCGGCTGCATGTGGCCCACCACTTCGTCCGGCTTGCGGGAGGTGCCGGCCAGCATGTCCGCAACACGGGCATCGGTCGGCAGCAAGATCGGCAGCTTGTCGGTCCAGTTGTTGCGCAGGAAGGCGGCGTGCAGATTATCCTCGGTGTCCGACTCGACCAGGCGCGGCGTGCTGCGCTCGAACTGGGTATCTTCGGCGCCGGCAGCGATGCCGACAGTCAGGGCCTCGATGATTTCCTGCATCACCGGCTTGCCGTTGACCGGATCGACGCCCTCCACATAGGTGCGCAGCTCTTCCGGCGTCTTGCCCATGACCGGCTGCGGCACGAAGACCAGCGGCTGCTGCGCGAGACCGCCCATCTTGGCGACGGAACGAACGACCTTGTCGAATTTTTCGGTGTGTATCGCGGCCGTCGGCACGCCGTATCTGGTTTCAAGGGTGATCGCATGGGTGGTGACGGCAGGCGCACAGGTGCTGCAATGGCCCACGCCGATGATCGCGGCATGACCGTTCGCCTTGATCTCTTCCCAGAGCTGCGGGTCGTCCTTTGAATACGTGTTGGCCATCTGGCGTATACGTATATCGACGGATGGCATATTGCGCTCGAACCAAGCCTGCACTTCCTTGAGAAGCTCGACCGAGTCATCAAAGCGGCTGTCGATAAGGTAAACAACCTTGCCGTCCAGGCTGGCCGGACGGTCAGCCGGCTGCTTGCGGCTGACTTTCGGGGGTAACCCATCGGGTTGTGAACGGTGAGAAGCGGCTGTCCGCTTTCAGGTCTGCCCTGCTGCAGCATTCCATCTCCTCCCAGAAATGATCTGCATTCGTATGCAATCATACTCTACACGTATACACGGAAGGTCAAGCGGAAAAATCAGGCAGGCTTATTTTGCTGCAGCAGTTTCGAATGTACCGGCAAACTGATCCCGCAGCACGTTTTTCTGGACCTTGCCCATCGTGTTGCGCGGCAGTTCAGCCGTGAAGGCCACTTTTTCGGGCGTTTGTAGCCCGCAAGCCGGCCATCGAGCGCCTTGATGACTGCCTGTTCGGTGAGTTCCGCACCCGGCTTCAGCACGACGGCGGCGATGATTCCCTCTCCGAAATCCGGATGCCTGACGCCGAACACGGCGCTTTCGATGACGCCCGGCAGAGCGTCGATCTCCATCTCCACCTCTTTCGGGTATACATTGTAGCCGCCGGTGATGATCAGGTCCTTGCCGCGGCCGACGATATGGACATAGCCTTCCTTGTCGATCTTCCCAAGGTCGCCAGTGATGAAGAAGCCGTCCTTGCGGAATTCCGACGCCGTTTTCTCCGGCATGCGCCAATATCCGGAAAAGACATTCGGGCCACGCACCTCGATCATGCCGATTTCCTCCGTACCGAACGAGGCGCCGGTTTCCGGATCGGTGACACGCACTTCGACACCCGGCAGCGGGAAGCCGACGGTGCCGGCGACGCGCCTTCCGTCATAAGGGTTCGAGGTGTTCATGTTGGTCTCGGTCATGCCGTAACGTTCGAGGATGGCGTGGCCCGTGCGGGCCTGCCATTCCTCGTGGGTTTCGGCCAGAAGCGGCGCCGAACCGGAGACGAAGAGGCGCATATGCGCAGTGCTCTCCCGGTTCAATCCGGGATGCTGCAGAAGGCGGGTGTAGAAGGTCGGCACGCCCATCAGCGCGGTGGCCTTGGGCATCGCCTCCATGATTTTGTTCGGATCGAATTTCGGCTGGAAAATCATCGAGGCGCGCGAGGCAAGCACCACGTTTGTGGCCACGAACAGCCCGTGCGTATGGAAGATCGGCAGCGCGTGGATCAGTACGTCTTTATCGGTGAAGCGCCAGGTTTCGACCAGCGACGTCGCATTCGACAGCAGATTGTCGTGGCTGAGCATGGCCCCCTTCGAGCGCCCCGTCGTGCCAGACGTGTAGAGGATCGCGGCGATATCCGCCCCGCCCCGCTCCGAGGTTTCGGCGATCGGCGTGGCGACGGCGGCTGCATCGGTCAGCGTCCCCTTGCCTGCGGGATCGAGCGTCAGGATCTTCGCCCCCGCCGTCTTGGCGATCGGCTGCAGCGCCTCAAGCTTCGAAGGATCGCAGACGAAGATAGAAGGCTCGGCATCGGTCAGGAAATATTCGATTTCCGCCGGCGTGTAAGCAATGTTGAGCGGCAGGTAGATACCGCCGGCACTGACCGTCGCCAGATAAAGCGCCAAAGCCGTCACCGATTTTTCCGCCTGGACGGCGACCCGGTCGCCCGGCCGCAAGCCCGTTTCAAGAAGCGCTCCGGCCAAGTGGGCGCATTGATCGGCGAAGGCGACGTAGCTCATCGTGCCGGCGGTTTCATCCGTCAGGAGCAGCCGGTCCTCCCGGTCGAGGCCGTCGAGCAGCGCGTCGTAGAGATTACCAGCCATCAAAACACCTCCTGGGAAACCGGTTGGGCCAGCTTGCGCAGCGCCGGCATCGCCGCGATATGGCCGTTTTCGGCATAAGCCTCATGATTTTTCTCGATTTCGCCGAGCCGGTAGCGATAATTGACCATAAGGCCGTAGGACTGGCGCATGCCCTTCTGCGAGCGGTCGCCGAGGAAGTTGAGCCGCTCGATCTGAGCGCCGTTGCCGAGGTGGAAACGGGCGACCGGATCCACCGGCCGGCCGTTACCGCGCCGGACGTTCAACAGATAATGCGCCCCGAGCGGCAGCATGGCGCGCTGGATCTGGTCGAGTTCGCGCTCGCCGGTAGATGACCAATCACCTTCAAGTTTTGTCATAAGCCGCTGCTTTTCCTGATTGACTTCCGCGCTATCGATGATGCGGCTCTCGCCGCGAAGCCAGGCGCCAAAGCCCGGGATCGGCGACAGCGTCACGAAATTCTCAAGCCGAGGCAGATCGCGCTTCAGGTCATTGACCACTTGCTTGATGAGGAAATTGCCGAGCGAAATACCGGCAAGGCCGCGCTGGCAATTGGAGATCGAATAGAAGACGGCGGTGGTGGCGTCCTTCGCATCCATCGGCTCCCGATTGCTGGCGAGAAGGGCATCGACGGAGGACGAGATATGGTCGGTCAGCGCCACTTCGACAAAGATCAGCGGCTCGTCTTCCAGCTGCGGGTGGAAGAAGCCGAAGCAGCGGCGGTCGGACGGCACCAGCCGCCGACGGAGATCGTCCCAGCCGTCGATATCGTGCACGGCCTCGTAGCGGATCAGCGCCTCCAGGATGTTGGCGGGCGTGGTCCAGTCGATCGATCGCAACATCAGGAAACCCCGGTTGAACCAAGAGGAAAAGAGGTGGCAGAAATCGAGATCGACCGGCTGCAATGCCGGCTCCTTGGCCAGCATGTCCATCAGGTGTTCGCGCATCTCGACCAGGGTCGCGGTGCCGCGCTTGGCGAAGTTGATGCGGCGGAAGAGTTCCTGCCGGCGTGGTTCGGCCGCCTCGTGCAACCTTGCGATATTCTGGGCGCTCGGATCGACGCCATAGGCGGCGGCAGCCGCATCCAAGGCGGCGCGGTCGGGGCCAAAACGGTCAAGGAGCGCATGCATGAGGGCGTCCCGCTCTAGGCCGCTCGACTGGCGATAGGCTTCGAGAAAGGCTTCGGCGAGGATTGCGCCAGAGACTTCGCCACGGCGTGACAGGATCATCTCGGCAAGGCCCGTGAGATCGCGGTTCTGCACCGGCGGCGATGAAAGGCCGAACAAGGCCCGACCGCGTCCGGACAAGGACTGGATCAACTCGCCGATAAACGGAGGAGCATCCCACCAGCCGAAAACGGGGTCCCTGCTGCTCATCTCTTTTCTCCTACCCATCTATTGCATACAACAGATATCAGATCGTATGCAAGTCAATGCGGCGAGACCGAGCGCTTTAAGGCTACTCCATCGCGAGGATCATGTTGCGGACGACTGGGTAGATCTCGTTCTCCCAGCGGCGACCGCTGAAGACGCCGTAATGCCCGACATTGGCCTGCAGATGGTGGCGGCGCAAATGCGGGCGCAATGAGTGACAGAGATCATGGGCGGCCGATGTCTGGCCGAGCCCGCAGATATCGTCGCGTCCGCCCTCGACAGTCAGAAGCGCGGTGGCACGGATATGGTTCGGATCCACCTTGCGACCATGATGGGCATAGGCGCCGCTCGCGAGTTCCGCCTTCTGGAAGACGCGGTCGATGGTCTCGATGTAAAATTCCTCGGTCATGTCGAGCACGGCGAAATATTCGTCGTAGAAGTGCTTGATCTTGTTTGCCGCGGTGGTCTCACCCTTGGCGAGATGGCGATAGAGCTTGCGGTGCGCCTCCACATGGCGCTCCATGTTCATGCTCATGAAGGCGACGAGCTGCAGGAAACCGGGATAGACGCGCCGCCCGCTGCCGGGAAAACCCATCGGGACGCCACTGATCAACTCGCTCTTGAACCACGACAGCGGCTTCGAGACCGCAAGCTCGTTGACCTTGGTCGGGCTCTCGCGCGTATCGACCGGCCCGGCCATCAGCGTCATGGTGCGCGGGGTCGCGGGGTTCTTTGCTTCCGACATGACGGCGACTGCGACGAGTGCCTGGACGCAGGGCTGGCAGACGGCGAGAATATGCCCGCGTGGGCCGATCTCCTCCAGGAAGCGGATGATGTAATCCACATAATCGTCCATCCCGAAACGGCCGGCGGACATGGACACGTCCCGAGCATTGGCCCAGTCGGTGATATAGACATCATGATCCTTCAAAAGGGTCTGCACCGTGCCGCGCAGCAGCGTCGCGAAATGACCGGAGAGCGGCGCGACCACCAGCACGCGTGGGCGCGGCGTGTCGATATCGGCAACGAAATGCAGGAGCCGTCCGAAAGGCAGATCCAGCGCGGTCTCGACGGTCACCGGTACGTCGCGATTGCCGATGGTGACCGACGAAATTTCGAAATCCGGCCGTTCATGACTGATCTTGAAGCGCGACATCAATTCGAGTGCGGCGCCGGCATGCCGGCCCATCTCGCTTGTCGCCCCGAAGAAGAAGGTCGAGGACATCAGTTGCAGGCGTCGGGCCAGATCCCGCATCGGCGCGATAAGGTCGTCCTGGAATTGATAGGCCTGATAGAGCATGAACATAACCCCGGGACCGCAGATATGCGGCAGTGCAAAAATGCTAGTGCAATACGTCTCGCGATGCGAGAAGATTGTAGGCGGAAATTAGGATTGTCCGACAAGGGTTGGAAACTGATGATGCAGGCGACACTGACGATCTCTTCGAAGAATTATTCCTCCTGGTCGCTACGCGGCTGGCTCCTGTGCCGCATGGTGGAGCCTCGATTTCAAGGAAGTGCTGGTCGAGATGAACGACGACGCCCGCCAGGAACTGCTTCTTCTGTCCCCTTCCGTGCTCGTGCCTCGGCTTACCCACGACGACGTGACCGTCTGGGACACGTTGGCGATCGCAGAATACCTGAATGAGATTTTTCCCGAAGCCGGCCTCTGGCCCGTCGATATTGCCGATCGTGCCCGCTGCCGTGCAGTTTCGGGGAAATGCATTCCGGATTCCACAACCTCCGCTCCGCACTACCGATGAACCTCAAGGCCCGGCACGAGCGGTTCAAGATCTTTTCAGGCGCACGGCCGGATGTCGAGCGGGTCAAGGCGATCTGGACCGAATGCCTGGAAGCGAGCGGCGGCCCATGGCTGTTCGGCGCCAATCCGACGGTGGCGGACGCGATGTATGCCCCGGTCTGCAGCCGTTTCCGCACCTACGCGGTAGAGCTCTCACCGAAGCTTGCGGCTTATGCGGAGACCGTTCTTTCCTGGCCGCTGATGCTCGAATGGACCGAGGGAGCGCTTGCGGAACCGGACGAAATCGTCGAGTTGGAAGTCGAATTCTAACCTGCGGGAGACATATCGGAGATCATGAGCCGAAACCGTACGATCCCGGCGCGGACGGCGCGGAAATGTCCTTTCGCGAGAAGATGTCCTATGCCGACTACCTGCATCTCGAAAAAGTGCTCGACGCGCAGTCGCCGATCTCGGCGGCGCATGACGAACTGTTGTTCATCATTCAGCATCAGACCTCGGAACTGTGGATGAAGCTGGCGATCCACGAGATTACCTCGGCGATCTCAGCGATCCGCGACGACAACCCCAGCCGGCCTTCAAGATGCTCACCCGCGTCGCCCGCATATTTGAACAGCTCAACAATGCCTGGGACGTGCTGCGCACCATGACGCCCAGCGAATACACGGAATTCCGTGCTTCGCTCGGCCAGTCCTCAGGCTTTCAGTCCTATCAGTATAGGGCGATCGAATTCCTAGCTGGAAACCGCAATCTCGCAATGCTCGGGCCGCACGCGCATCGGCCTGATATCGTCGAGATGCTGGAGGGTATCCTCGCCTGCCCGAGCCTTTACGACGAGGCGCTGAGGCTATTGGCCCGGCGCGGCTTCGACATCGGCCTGGATGCCGAAAGAACTGACTGGCGCACGACGCGCGGCGAAAACGAGAAGGTGCTGCAGGCATGGAAACAGGTCTACGCCGCGCCCGGCACCTATTGGGAACTCTACGAACTCGCGGAAAAGCTCGTCGATTTCGAGGACTATTTCCGCCGCTGGCGATTTAATCACGTCACTACGGTGGAACGGGTGATCGGCTTCAAGCGCGGCACCGGCGGCACATCGGGAACGTCCTATCTGAAGAAGATGCTGGAGGTTGAACTGTTTCCCGAACTCTGGCGGGTGCGAACCGTTCTATAAGGCAGCAGCGATTATCCCCTGATCGATCTCGGGCCGGGGCGACAAGCTGCCGTTTGGGGATTTTCTTTAACCGGAATATGCTGGCTCAAAAGCGAGGAGCCTATGCGCGCAAAAGAACGAAACGGATTTCGGATGTTTCGATGCGGCATGGTCGGCGTGCAGGCGGTCGTCGCCCGCTCCGACCATCATTTCGCCCGCCACACCCATGACCAGTTCGGGATCGGCGTGATCGAAAGCGGAGCCCAGAAATCCGCAAGCGGACGCGGTCCGGTGGAAGCCGGGCCGGGGGACGTAATCACCGTCAACCCCGGCGAAGTGCATGACGGTGCACCGATCGGCGATGAAGGCCGTTTCTGGAAGATGCTCTATTTCGATCCGGATGTCGTCGTCGGTGTCGTCGCCGATATTCGCCAAGGCAGGCCCGGCGATTTCGAGTTTGCCGACCCCGTGCTGCGGAAATCGCCGCATGCCGCAACGATGCGACAGGTTTTTGCGGCCATGACCGCGGACGAGGCCGGCGCCGATCTCCGCCGAGAGGAATTGCTGCTCACGCTGCTGGCCGCGGTGATGCGGGAGGTGTCGCACCCCAAACCAGTTCCTGTGGGGATAAAAGCAGCGCGACAACGGATCGATGACGACCCGGCCACGGAAGTCACGCTTGCCGATCTCGCGGACCTCGGCGGCCTCAGCCAGTTCCAGCTTTTGCGGGCTTTCGACAAGGCCATCGGGCTCACTCCGCATGCCTACCTGCTCCAGCGGCGCGTCCAGTTCGCTCGAAAACTGATCGCCGGCGGCAAAGGTCTTGCCGAAGCGGCGCTCGCCAGCGGTTTTTCCGACCAAAGCCATATGACGCGGATATTCACGCGAAGTTTTGGCCTTTCCCCGGCGTCTACGCGCGGGCGCTGCGCTGGTCGCATGTTTCTTCGTCAGGGACGGCACATCCCTGACACGCAGATGGCACTTGCGATCCGTCGCGGCAGGATTACCCTCGCTTCGGATATCCAACCGGTTTCAGGAGGGCAGACCATGGCCGCATGTTTCCGATACATCGTCGATGACGTGAAGGCAGCCATCGATTTCTATACCACCCATCTCGGCTTCAAGCTCGAGATGCACCCTGCCCCACCCTTTGCGGAAATCTCGCATGGCGACATGCATCTTTATCTCTCACAGCCGAACCCGCGCGGCGGTGGTGGTGCGCCCATGCCGTCCGGCGAGCAGCAGGTCCCCGGGGTGGAACCGCATTCATCTCACGGTGGAGGACCTGGATGGGATGGTCGGGCGGCTGAAGCTCGCTGGCTGCAGCTTCCGCAACGAGATCATCCAGGGGACGGGAGGCAAGCAGATTCTGCTGCAGGATCCATCGGGCAACCTGATCGAGCTGTTCGAGCCGAACACGCCCGCCTATCGCGCTCCCGGATCAGGAACGAGAACCGCCGGCCCTTGACCGGCGGTCCGCAAGGCATCAGCTCAGCGCGAGATCGAAGACGTGATGATGGATATGGCCGTCGAACATTTCGAGCAGGCCCTTGGTCATATCCCGGCTCTCGTAGCGCACGGGAGATTCGAGGGCCGCGGCCAGTGCCTCGCGGCTTTCGTACATGGTCGATAGCACCATCGGATAGGACGGTGCACCCTCGTCGCGTTCGATATTATAGAGCACGCGGACTTCCTTGATGCCCGGAAAGGCGAGCCACATGGGCATCAGCTTCTCAGTCACATAGGCTTTGAACGCTTCCTCCTGGCCGGAACGGATAGCGCCTTCGAAAAAGGCCTGACGGATGATCATGGTATCGTCTCCGTTCAGTTGACGGTGGTCGGGGCTTTTCGCCGGCGAAATGCGCGGCGATGTTGGCGAGCACCAGTTCACCCATGGCGACCCGGGTCTCCACCGTAGCGCTGCCCTGATGCGGCATCAGCACCGTGTTCGGTGCTGTGAAGAAGTCTTCGCGGATGCGCGGTTCGTTGAGATAGACGTCGAGACCGGCGGCGCCGATCGTGCCGTCGTTCAGGGCCGCGAGCAGCGCGTCTTCATCGACGACGCTGCCGCGCGCGATGTTGATCAGGATGCCCTTCGGTCCGAGGGCCTTCAGCACCTCGGCATTGACGATATTCTGCGTCTGCGCATTCGCGGCGACGATGACGCACAGCACGTCGCTGTCTTGCGCCAGCGCCACCGGCGAGGCGCAGGATTTCCAGGCCGTGTCTTGAACCGGCGAGCGGTTCCAGTAGCGCACGTCCATGCCGAAAGCTTCGGCGCGGCGGCCGAAGGCCTTGCCGATCTGACCGAGGCCGAGAATGCCGAGACGCTTGCCCTTCGGGCTGTTGCCCAGCGGAAAGCCTTCCGTGCCCCACTTGCCGGCGCGGACGAATGCGTCGCCCTTGGCGACATGGCGCAGTACGCCGAGCATCAGCGCAATGCCCATGTCGGCGACATCATCGGTCAGAACACCGGGGGTCGTCGTAACGTCGATATTGCGACCGCGGGTAAATTTGAGATCGACCTTGTCGGTGCCGACGCCGTTGATGGCGATGACGCCGAGCGCCGGCAGCTTCTCGATCCATTCGTTGGAGAGGCCGGAGCCGCCGCCGGTCGCAACGGCGCGGATCTTCGGCAACGCCGCTTCCAGCGTTTCCTTTTGCGCCGGGTCGTACAGCCGATGGACGGTATAGGTAGCGTCGAGTGGTCCTCGATGAACTGCATCAGCGGTTCCACAAGCAGGATATCTGGCTTCATGTCCGAAACTCCGTATTTCAATGAGCGGAAGGGGCTTTAGGAGATCTGTCCGAGGAAGATCTTCAGGCGCTCGTTCTTGGGATTGCCGAAAAATTCGTCTGGCGCCGCCGTTTCAAGGATCTCGCCGCGGTCCATGAAGATTACCCGGTCGGCAACCTGGCGGGCAAAGCCCATTTCATGGGTGACGCAGAGCATAGTCATGCCCTCTTTCGCGAGATCGATCATGGTGTCGAGCACTTCCTTGACCATTTCCGGATCGAGCGCGGAGGTCGGTTCGTCGAACAACATGATCTTCGGGTTCATGCAGAGTGCCCGGGCGATTGCCACACGTTGCTGCTGGCCGCCGGAAAGCTGGGCAGGATATTTTTCGGCCTGTTCGGGAATGCGCACCCGCTCCAGGTATTTGCGGGCAGTCTTCTCCGCTTCGACTTTCGAGATGCCGCGTACCTTCATCGGCGCCAGCGTGCAGTTCTCGAGCACCGTCATATGCGGGAAGAGGTTGAACTGCTGGAAGACCATGCCGGTCTCCTGGCGGACGATATCGACATTCTTGCCGCCAGCGGTCAGGTCATGGCCATCGACGATGATCCTGCCGTTCTTGATCGTCTCAAGCTGGTTGATGCAGCGGATCAGGGTCGATTTGCCTGAACCGGAAGGACCGCAGATAACGATACGCTCCCCCGACTAACCGAAAGATCGATATTTCTCAGTGCGTGGAATTCGCCATACCACTTATCGACGCCTTCCATGCGCACAGCCAGATCGGAAGCCCCGCGCATGCCTGATGCCGATGCGTTTGCATTACCCTCAGTCATGACGAGGAACTCCCTTTCAGTGCGTGGTGCTGGTCTTACTTGGCGTTGGCGACGAAGTCCGGCAGCGGAGCACCGAGCCACTTTTCATGGATCTTGCCGAGTTCGCCATTGGCCTTGACCTTGGCGATGAAGGCGTTGACAGCCGTCAGCAGTTCGGTCGAACCCTTGCGGACGGCGATGCCCTGAACCTGCTGGCTGAGCTGCAGCTTCTGGGTAAATCGGCCGGGAGCGGCCTTTTCGATCTGGGCGGCGACGACGTTGGAGACGCCGATCAGCTGGACCTGGCCGGACAGCAGGGCCTGGACGGCGCTGGCATCGTCGTCGAAACGCTGGATCTTGGCATCGGCCGGAGCGATCTTGGTCACGCCGGTATCCTGGGTCGAGGCACGGGCAACGCCGATCGTCTTGCCCGAGAGATCTTCCGGCTTGGAGACTGCAGTCGCCTTTGCGCCGAAAACGCCGATCGAAATGCCGGCATAGGGCTGGGAGAAATCGACGCTCTTGGCGCGCTCTTCGGTGATGCCGAGCGAGGCGACGAGCAGATCGACCTGGTTGCTCTGGAGGTAGGGGATGCGGTTCGGGCCGGTGACCGGAACGATCTGCACCTTCACGCCGAATTCCTTGGCGAGCAGCTTTGCCACGTCGGCGTCATAACCGTCCGGCTCGTTCGACGTGTTCATGATGCCGAAGGGCGGGAAATCGACCAGCATGCCGATCTTGACGGTGCCTGCGGACTTGATGCTTTCGACGGTCTGGGCCGATACGGCGGAGGCGCCAGCGCCCATCATCAGGCCTGCGCCGATGACGGCCACAACCATGCGTCTAGAAATATTCATTTTCCTACCCTTTTCTGTTGCGCCGGTTTTCCTCCCTCCGGCTCGGGTCCCGTCAACGTGCCGTTGCGCGGGAGAATCTGATTTCCATGCGTCGCGCCAGCACCGAAAGCGGCCAGCATAGAACGAAATAGACCGCAGCCACCGTGCCGAACACCATGAACGGGCTGAATGTCGCGTTGTTGATGATCTGGCCCTGGCGGGTGAGTTCGGTAAAGCCGATGATCGCCGCAAGCGAAGTGCCCTTGATGAGCTGCACCAGGAAACCGACAGTCGGCGCCACCGCGATCTTCGAGGCCTGCGGTAGGATGACGTAACGCATCCGGTTGAAATAGCGCAGGCCGAGTGCCGTTGCCGCCTCCCGTTGGCCGGGCGGCACGGCCTCGATGCAGCCCCGCCAGATTTCGCCGAGGAAGGCGCTCGCATGCAGGGTGAGCGCGACGGCGGCGGCCAGCCACGGATTGATGGCGAAACCCAGGATGTTCATGCCGAAGAACACCAGGAAAAGCTGCATGAGCAGCGGCGTTCCCTGAAAGACGCGAATGAAGCCGGTGGCGATCAGCCTCGGCCATTTCGTCTCCGAGACGCGCAGCAGCGCGATCAGCAGGCCGCCGACGCCACCGCCGGCAAAGGCGATCGCCGACAATGCGATGGTCCACTGCGCGGCCAGCACGATGATCCAGAATTCGTTGATGCCGAAAGGTCTGATCAATGGCATGGTCAGGCTCCTAGCGGCTCAGCGGATATTTGAAGGCGGCCTTCTCGATCACCGAGAAGATCGTCGAGAAACCGACCGACATGATGAGGTACATGATCGTGATGACGATATAGACCTCGAAGCTCGCGAAGGTTTGTGACTGCAGATTGTTGCCGGCCGCGGCAAGATCGTCGGCGGAGATCGCCGAAACGACGCTCGAGGTCAGCATCAGGTAGATGAACTGGCTGGTCAGGGACGGATAGACGGTGCGCAGCGCCGGCTTCATGATGATGTAGCGGAAAACCTGCAGCTTCGAGAGGCCGAGCGCGGTTCCGGCCTCGATCTGACCCTTCTGGATCGACTCGATGCCGGCGCGAATGATTTCCGTGCCGTAGGCGCCGAAATTGACCACCAGCGCCACGAGTGCCGCGCTGTTCGGCGTCAGAAAGATCCCGAGCGACGGAAGGCCGAAGAAGATGAAGAAGATCTGCACCAGGAACGGCGTGTTGCGGATGATCTCGATATAGGCGTCGATCAGGAAGCGCAGCGGCGCGATGCCGGACGTCTTGCCGGCGGCGCAGGCGATCGAGACGATCAGGCCGATGATCATCGCGGCGACGGAGAGCTGAATGGTCAGCCAGGCGCCGAGAAGAAGCTGGTCGAAACCCGCAAACACGGGCTCGAAATTAAAATTGTACAACTTGGGACCTCCCCAATGATGTCGAAAGAGCGCCACTCCTCTGCGGCGTCTTTCAATTTAGATCGATCTAAAAGCTTTTCTTTCGGGCGTCAACCGGAATTAGCGGATTGTCATAGTGCGGAAACCGGGATCGGCCCGCAGGATTGTCGGATATGCAATATCGTATCGTTCACAACCCTGCGCGGTGGGCGCATAGGATCTATCAGTCGGTCGAGGAGAAGCCCGGCGGCATTTTCCCCGATCGTCACAGGCGCGGTGGAAACAGAGGTCAGCCTTGGCCGCATCGCTTCCGCATCGGTCACGTCGTCGAAGCCGATCAAGGAGAAATTCTCGCCGACCTTCAGCCCAAGGTCGTGAAGCCCGGCGGAGAGACCGAGCGCGATCACGTCGTTGAAGCAGATGACCGCGGTCGGCTTTTCCGGGTTTTCGAACAGCAGATGCGCCGCGCCGGGGATCTGCGCCGTCTGGTCGGGAACGCGGATGATCCGGTCGGGATCGAAGCCGCGAGAGAACATCGCCTCGCGAAAACCTTCGATGCGCTCGAGATAGGCAGAATGGACCGGTCCGTGCACGGCAAAGGCGATCCTGCTGTGGCCGAGCGAAGCAAGATGACCCACGGCCTCGCGCATGCCGGCGGCATAATCCACGCCGGCATAATCGATGTCGTCGGAAATATGCCTGAGCGCCTGCACCAGCGGCAGGCCCCATTCCGCCATCCGGTCGAGAAATTCCGGTTCCGTGGCCGCCGCCGGGCAGATGATCACGCCATCGACGCCGTGCTCCCGCATGCGCCGCATCACCATGTCCTGCCGCTCGGCGAGATCGCCGCTATTGGCGAGGATCACCACCATGCCGGCCGCGTCGATCACCGATTCGATGCCGGACAGAAGCTCGGCGAAGAACGGGTTGGTGAGATTGGGCACCACAACGCCAACCGTGTGGCTGCGCTCGGCCCTGAGCCGCGCAGCACCCATGTTGTAGACATAACCGAGCGCACGCATCGCCTCTTCGACCCGCGCCCGCGTTTCAGCGCCGACCAGCGGGCTTTTCCGGATGACGAGCGAGGCGGTGGCGCGGGAAACATTGGCGTGCCGCGCCACGTCGAGAAGCGTCACGCGGCTTTTCTTTTGTCTTCAAATGGCATGGATGTCATTTAGCAGAGCAAGCAGGAGGCCGGATAGGCCCCTCGATACATTGACCTCGACATCGTGGCGGTCAATGGGCGCGCAATGGCAGGATATCAACTGAAGCGCCTGCAAGTTGCACCCTCTTCTCCCCGCAGGCAGAAGTGCCGAGCGAAGGTGAGGCGACGAGGGGCTCCGGCAAGGCCTTACCTGAGAACGAGAAGAGCCTTCGGCGCCCCTTATCCGGCCCTATGGGCCACCTTCTCGCCGCTGCGGAGAAGGTGGCCACATCACTCCGCCACGGCGACCAGGCCTTCCATTTCCATCAGAAAGGCGAATTCGCCGGCAAGTCCGGGCGAGCAGGCCACAACCGGCCCACCGCGCGACAGCAGTTCACCGAGTGGCGGCGTGGCGACGATCGCCCCTGCCTCCGAGGCGATCAGGATGCCTGCGAGCATGTCCCAGGATGAGAGGTGCCGCTCGTAATAGAGATCGGACACGCCTTCGGCGACGCGGATAAGGCCGATCGCGGCGGCGCCCATGCGGCGGTAGTCGATACCGCGCTCGTAGAGTTTCCGGGAGATGGCGAGGTAGTCCTCGAAATCAGTGCGGCGGGAATGGCCGAGAATGGCGATCGCGTGATTGGGATCGCTGGTTTTGCAGCCGCGATCCGCTTGCCTTCCTTGAAAGCCCCTTCGCCGCGGATCGCGTGGAAAACCCGGTCCTGTGCGGCGTCGTAGATCACGCCCACCAGGATCTCGCCGCCGGAGACGAAGGCGATCGAGACGCCCCAGTGGCGGAACCCGCGGATGAAATTGGTGGTGCCGTCGATCGGATCGACCACCCAGGTGCCGTGTTCCCCTGAATGCCCCCACCTTCCTCGCCCATGAAGGAATCGTCGGGGAATTCGCTGAGCAATGCTGCGCGGATTTCCTCTTCGGCCCGCTTGTCGGCAACGGTGACGAAATCCTGGAGACCTTTGTTCTCGACACCGAGCGTTTCGGGCAAAGCCTCGACGCGGAAGACGGCGGCCTCCATGCCAACCCGGCGGGCGACCTCGATTGCGACCTTTTCGCGGGATAAAAGAGAGGAGAGATCGAATGCAGATGCCATTTTATGCACTTCTTCTTTTGATCAGGGTCACCGGCGTGAATTCCACCCTTGCCACGGCGTCCGGTTCGGACATGCGGCTGGTCAGGAGATCGATCACCTGCTCCGCCTGTACGTCGCAGGGCTGCACGAATGTGGTGAGGTCATAGGCCGACCAGCTTGCCTGAGGGATGTCGTCATGGCCGACCACCTTGACCGAGCCATAAGCTCGGCCGACCTTGGCAAGCCCGTCGAGCACGCCGCAGGCCATGAAGTCGTTGACCGAGAAGACCCCGTCGATGCCCATATCCACGAGCGCCACCGCCGCCTCGTGGCCATGGGCGTAGTCGTTGATGGCGACCGGGATGAGCGGCGCATCGAGACCAAGCATCTGGCAGCGGCTCTGAAAAGCCTCGGCGCGGCGGCGCGAAGAATAGGAGACGGCCGTCCCGGCGATGACGGCGAGCTTCTTGGCGCCCGCTTCGACGAGATGATCGACTGCGGTATAACCCGACATCCGATCGTCGGAGACGACACGATCGACGAAGGAAAGTCCTCGCCCTTGTTGACCAGCACGATCGGCACGCCTTCGGCGGCGCATTCCTCGAAGATGTGCGAGGGCGGTGCATCCGAGGTGATGATGACCCCGGAGACTGCGTAGTGCAGCAACTGGCCGATGACGGTGGCGCTGTCCGCTTCCTGGGAGGTCGGCAAGAGGATCGGCCGATAGTTGCGGGCGATCAGAGCGCGGGCGAGATGTTCGAGCTGCTGGGTGCGGAATGGGTTATCGAGGCCGGCGGCGACCAGGCCGACAAAATCGGATCGCTTGTTGGTGAGGCTGCGTGCGAGATAGTTGACCCGGTAGCCGGGCTCCTTGGCCGCCTGATACACCTTCTGCCGGGTTTTTCCGAGACGCTCGCATCCGGCGTGAAGGCGCGCGACACGGCGGCGCGAGAGACGCCAGCCACGCGAGCCACATCGAAGGAGGTGACGCGGCGCGGCTCGCGGAAAACGCCATTCGTTTCTCGGGGCCGCATCAGGTCCGGGAGGTCGGTGCAGATGCCGAGCACCGGCAGGGCCATGATATCCTTCAGGACCTCCGACCGCTCCTCATGCCAAAGCACGATTTCCTTGCCGTCGGCAAAGGCCTTTTCGATCAATTCCTCGGTGACAAATTCCTGCGGCGTGTCGCTCGCCTTTTCCCAGCAGAGATGCAGGATGTCGGCACCCGCTGCGTCGCCTGCCGCATGTGGATCGCGGCCGACGCGGATCAGCACCGACAAAGGATAGTCGCAGCCCATGTCGCGTAGCTCGCGCACCTGGGTGACATCGAAGGAACCGAGACAGGCGAAACGCTGGCCCATATCCTTCAGGTGTTGCCAGCAGAGCGGGCCAGTGCCCGGCCGTTTCAATTCGACATAAAGCCCACAACCGGTCTCGCGGCCAAGTGCGGCGACTTCCGCGAAGCTCGGGACGTCAGGCACGACTTTGCGAAGTTCCTCAAAGGTCATCTGCGATATGTGCAAGTCCTGCTGGAAGACGCGTTGCAAATGGTCGTCATGAGAGACGACGACCACGCCGTCAGAGGTCATCTGGGTATCGAGTTCCCACATTTCGGCGCCGAGTTCGGCGGCGCGGCGGAAGGCGGTGAGCGTGTTTTCCCGCTCATGGCCGCTCGCACCGCGATGGCCGATGCAGAATGGCAGCCGGCCCTTGTTTTCCGGCCAGCCGTATTTCCGGAAGAAGGCGGAAAAGTCGCGCATCGGAGCCTCCATCACAACCTCCGGCCATCTTCTGCAAACACGAAGGCCGAGGCGCTGTCGAGGTTCCAGCGCACGTTGTCGCCGAGCCTGACGTCGTCGCGCACCGGCTGGATCGAGCGCAGCACGGAACCGTCCGGTAGAACGACGTCGTAGAGGTTCTCGCGCCCTTGCGTTTCCGCAAACACGACCTTGCCTTCGACCGGTATGCCTCCCGCCGTCCCGAAATGCTCCGGGCGGACGCCGAGGCTGAGCGCCGTGCCGTCCGGAATGCCCGAAAGCGCGGCGATCGGCAGGCGCAGGCCATTTTCGCCGAGCACAAAAGCCCCTGCAGAGCTTTGCCCTTGAGGAAGGAGATCGGCGGATTGCCGAGGAAGCTGGCGACGAAGGCGGTGCGCGGATCGTTGTACATCTGCGACGGCGTGGCGATCTGGACGATCTCACCGGATTTCATGATGGCGATGCGGTCACACATCGACATCGCCTCCACCTGGTCATGGGTAACGAGGATGGCGGTGATGCCCGTCTCCTTCTGCAGCCGGCGGATTTCCGAGCGCATTTCGAGGCGGAGTTTCGCGTCGAGATTGGCGAGCGGTTCGTCGAGGAGCAGCACGTCCGGGCGGCGGATCAAAGCACGGGCGAGCGCCACACGCTGCTGCTGGCCGCCGGAAAGCTGTGCCGGCCGACGACCGAGGAGATCGCCTATATGCACGAGAGACGCAATATCCGCGACCTGCTTCTTGATATCGGCGGTGGCGATCCGCTTCACCATCAGCGGAAAGCCGATGTTCTCCTCGACCGTCATGTGCGGGTAGAGCGCGTAGGACTGGAAGACGACGCCGACATTACGCTCCTGGCTGGGCAGGTTGGTGACGTCCCGATCGCCGAACAGGATGCGGCCGGAAGTCGGCCGGTGGATGCCGCAGACGGCAAACAGCGTCGTCGATTTGCCGCAACCGGAAGGTCCGAGCAGCGCCAGCATTTCTCCGGAGCCCACTTCGAGGTCCATATCCTCTATGACCTTGGAGGAGCCAAAACTCTTGGAAAACTTGTCGAGCAGGATACGCATCAGCCCTTGGTGCCTCCGCCATAGATGTTCATGAGATGTTTCTGGAAAAAGACGTAGAGGATCAGCACCGGCACGACGTAGAACACGCCGACGGCCTTGAAGGTGCCGAAATCGAAATTGTTGTCGTCGATGATCAGGCTCGCCAGATAGACCGACAGGACCTGTACCTTGGCGCCCGGCGCCAGCACCTGTGGCAGGATGAATTCGCTCCAGCCGGTGAGGAAGGAAAAAGGCCGAGCGCCATCACCGCCGGCTTGATCTGCGGCAGCACGAGCCGGCGCCAGACCGTGAAGCGCGAGGCGCCATCGACGGTGCCGGCCATCTCGATCTCCCAGGGCACCGTGTCGTAGAAACCCTTCATCAGCCAGATGCCGAGCGGCAGGTCGATCGCCGCCTTCACCAGGATCACGCCGATCAGCGAATTATAGAGGCCGATCCACTGCAGCACGATGAAGATCGCAACGATCAGCGTCACCGACGGAAAGGCGTGCAACACCATGACGCCGGCGAGGAAGAAGCCGCGCGCCGGTACATTGAGGCGCGACAGCACGTAACCTGCCATCGACGAGACCGTAAGGATGACGCCGGTGATGCAGCTTGCGAAGACGAAAGTGTTGAGCGTCACGAGCCAGATGTTCGGCTTGCCGGCTTTGGTCTCCACAGGAAGCTCCAGTGGCGGAGCGTGAACTCGCTCGGGATCAGCGAGCCGGTCTCCGTATCGCTGATCGTATCTATGAAGAGATAGGCATACATCACGAGCAGCGGCAGGCTGAAAAGGCCGAGCAGCAGGACGACGGGAACGCTCGAGAAATTCGCAGAAGCCACGTTTGGCGAAATTTGCGGTTTTTCGGCCATGGTCAGTCCTCGATCAGCGGCTTGGAGATCAGCGTGTCGTAACGGAAGATGCGCAGGTATATGAGCGACAGCACGATACCGACCACCACCAGAACCAGCGCCATCGCCGCCCCCAGCCCGTATTCCAGGTTGCCGGTATAGTTCTGCAGGGCCGTATGGTAGGCGGCGAGAGACCAGACCTCGGTCGCTTTGCCCGGCCCGCCGCGCGTCGAGAGCAGGATTTCATTGAAGGAGGCGAGAAGCGAGAGCGTCTGGTAGCAGGTGACGAAGAGGATCGGCCAGCGCAGCTGCGGCAGGATGATGTGACGGACCTGCTGCCAGCGGCTGGCGCCATCCACTTCGCTTGCATGGAACTGTGTTTGCGGGATCGCCTTGATCGCGGAAGAGAAGACCAGCATGCCCATCGAAGCGCCGATGAAGCCGTTGATCAGGAAGACGAAGAACCAGGCGTTATAGGCACTGTCGAGCAGGTAGTTCTTCGGCGGATGACCGAACTGGCCCATGAACATCGAGATGAAGCCGCTGTCCCAGGTGAGCCATTTCCACATCAGCACGTAAATGACGACCGGTGTGATGCGCGGCAGCAGCCAGATGGCGCGGAAAATGGACGCGGTCGGAGCCGGCATATAGTGGGTGGTGATGGCGAGGAAAAGTGCATAGGTGACGTTGAAAAGAAGCAAGGTCACCGAGACATAGAACGCGGTGTTCAATAAGACCTGCGCCATATCCGGCGAATTGGCGATGATCCGGAAATTCTCCGTTGTCCAGATCCAGCCCGTGTAGGTGGCTTTGGCAACCCTTTCCTGCTGTTCTGAGGTCAGCGTGAAGCCAAGCTTCTGAAGGCTTGCCATGAGCTCGTCGCGAGTCTCGAAACGGGTGTTGAGAACCGAGCGGTTGAAGAGGTCGGAAATCTGCTTCACCTCGCGGGTCGAAGGCCGATCCTTCAATGCCTTGATCATGCGTTCCGCCTCGCGCCGGGAGGGGAGAACCTCACCCATGTGGCTGGCGCGCAGTTCGGTGGTGAACCCCTCCTTGAGCTTCAGGGCATCGAGGGCTGCAAGGCCTTCCTCGTCGATCACGAAGCGCGGCTCGGCTATTCCGTTGGCAAGTTCCGGCATGTCGGTCTTCAGCCGGTTGACGGCACCTTGCGTGACCTGCCAGGCTCCGCCGGAAATACCCGTCGCGGTGCTCATATTGGTCATGGCGAAGATGGCGGTCAGGGCGACCGGCATCAGGAAGAACAGGAAGATCATGATCGCCGCAGGTGCGATCATCACCAGTCCGAGCGTTCGTGAGGTGCGCATGGAGGGCCTCGAAAAAGAGACGGCAATTGTGCGTATAGTCCCCTCACCCGGCTTCCGTTTCGCTAGGGGCCTTCTCCCCTTTGGGAGAAGGTAGCGGCAGGCGGATGAGGGGCTTCACATTCAAACAGTCGAATAGAATGCGGGCGGCGGAGCGAGCGCCGCCCGCGACCGGCGAGAAACCTCGCCCTGGTATCAGCGGATGATGATCGCTGCGCCGAGCGTCGATTTCAGCTCGGTTTCGGCATCGTTGACCGCGGCATCGACCGTCTTTGCACCCGTCCAGGATGCTTCGAGGTTCTTCCACATGATCGTCCAGTACTTGCCGAAATCGGCATTGTTCGGCATGGCATTGGCGTGCGGCAGCAGGCGTTCTGTGGCTTCCGAAGCCCAACGGTTGGCGGCATAGATGCCAACCTTGGTTTCAGCCGCGGAAATACCCAGATGGGCCGACTTGATCGCATGCAGCGCGTTGATGCGCGGCTCTGAGGCGATGGTGATGAGATCAGCGGCGATCTGCGTCTCTTCGTTCGTATGGCCGGCCATCAGCAGGTAGGCAAGCGGATGGGTCAATGTGTTGGCCTTGCCGCCTTCGCCAGCCGGCGTCAGCGTGAACTGGATGTTGCCGAAGAAGTCTTTTAGGCCTTCCTGGTTGACCATGCGTGCATAGTGCCAGGTACCGCCGTCCCAGATGCCGGCCTTGCCGCTGGAGATTTCCTTCCACCACTGGTCGCCCGGCATGCCGATATGGTTCTTCTTGGTAACGCCGGTTTTGACGGCGTCGGCGAAGAACTGGTAGGTGCGCTTCATTGCGGCTTTGTCGAAGACGAGCTTGCCTTCCTCTTCCATTACGCCGCCGAAGGACGTGTAGAACTGCCAGTAGTCCGGGCCGTTGCTGTTGCGCGGATAGAAGCCGTAACCCGCCTGGACGAGGCCCTTGTCCTGCATCTTCTTGGCGTCTTCGAGCACGTTTTTCAGCGTGTATTCGCCCTTTTCGACCTTGGCCGGCAGAGCCTCGATATCGGCGTCACTATAACCGATCGCCTTCATGTGGGGCTTCCAGAAGAAGAACGGACGGGATTCAGCGTCCTGGGGGATGCCGTAGACGGCGCCGTTGAAGGAGGTGATTTCCATCAGGTTAGGATAAATGTCGCTGATCGGCCACGAGTCGAGGTCGATGAAGTTCTCGATCGGAACGATAAGGCCCGCCTGCGCCCAGGGGCCGATGTCTTCATGACCGGTGGCGACGATGTTGGGAGCCTTCTTGGCTTCGGCGGCGAGCGTCAGGGCCTGCTTGAAGTCTTCCCAGCCGGAATAGGGTGTCTTCTGGACGATGATGTTGAGCTGCTCGCCGCGGAGGGCGGCTTCTCGCTCGAGGATATCGGCAGCGATGTCGAATGCATCGGTGCGGTAGTTGTCATTCGGACCGGAACCGCCGGACCACACCGAAATGGTGACATCCTTGGCGGAGGCAAAGACCGCGGTGGAGGCGAAGAGAACGGCCGCGAGCGTGGCGGATTTCAGTATCGGAAGAACAGTCATGGTTTACTCCCCGAAGAGCGAAATGGCTTCTCCCAGACATCAGGCGAACAATCAGCCAGAGGTTCCGGAAGCGCTGAAGATCATCAACAGGAAGCGGTTTAGTGGCCCTCCTTAACAGCGGGATGACAAAATGTACGCGTGTGCAAAAAATTCTAAAGAGGTTTGGGAGGTGCCCTCGGCTAAATTCCCGCAGCCTTTCGCAGATCGTCGTTCATGCGGGATTGCCAGCCCTTGCCGCTCGCCTTGTAGTGTTCGACCAGATCGGGATCCAGGCGGATGGTGACCGGTTGCTTCGTCTTTTCCAGCGGCGGACGGCCACGCTTTGCGATCTCCCGGTCGATGTTGGCCGCGAGATCGGGAAAGACTTCGCGAAAGGGCCTTGCGTCCGCCAATTCCTTATCCGTCCATTCGGGATTATCAGAATCGGAGGCAATCATTCGCTGGATCTCGGCCTCTTCCTCGTCGGTGAGTGGTCTTTTCGAAGAGAACTTGTTCATGGAAGCTTCCTTTCCTTCCGGCTTGCCGGGCGCATGGAGATCACCGACAATGCTTGCGAACCGAGCGGTCGAAAGACGACGGCGATGATGATCTGGCCGTTCAGTTCTCCGATCGCCTTAAAGCGATCTTGCTTAGCCGGTCCAATTTCAGAGGACTGAAAGAACTCAAGTGACAGGTCGGCAAAATCCAATCTGTGCTTGGCCAGATTATTCTGACGCTTGGACTCGTCCCAAGTGATCTTCATTAAATGTATGTACGATAATGCGCACGGTTATACAAATATTATTCGTACGTACAATATTCTGATAAGATAGAGCTTTAGCGTTCCAGCGCCACGGTCTTGATCACCGCAAAAACCGACTTTCCCAGCTTGAGTTCCAGGCGTTCGACGGAGAGCGCGGTGATACGGGCGAGTACGATATCCTCGCCGCAGCGGATGCGGATGCGCACCATGCCATCGCCATCCGGCTCCATCGCGGCTATCGTCCCTTCCAGGATGTTGAGGGCGCTCAGGCCCTCCGGTCGCCGGGTGGCGACCATCACGTCACGTTCCGGGATATGCACCCGGACGCTTCTCCCCTCTTCGACCCGCGCATTCGGCACGACGATCTGCGCTTGCGAAAGCCGGATCGTTGCCAGCCAGTGCGGGACATCGATCGTCTCGACCGTACCGGTCAGCACCGCCCCGGCATCGCGTCGATCGGTCGAGGGCAGCGACAGGACTTCGGAGGGCGTGCCGACAGCCTCTACCAGACCATCCTTCATCATGACCACCGTGTCGGCAAGCCGCGCGACTTCGGATACCGAGTGGCTGACATAGACGATCGGCGTCGAGGTCTCGTCGCGCAGGCGTTCCAGATAGGGCAGGATTTCCGCCTTGCGCTGGTCGTCAAGCGCGGCAAGCGGCTCATCCATCAACAGGAGGCGCGGGGCGGAGAGGAGCGCCCGGCCGATTGCGACGCGCTGTTTTTCACCCCTGAGAGTTTTCCGGGCCGGCGGTCGAGCAAGGCGCCGATTCCGAGAAGTTCGACGATGTGATCGAAATTCCCGGGCTTCTTTGTCTTCGGCGCGAACCAGCGGCCATAATTCAGGTTCTGGCGGACCGAGAGGTGCGGGAAAAGCCGACCTTCCTGGAAAACGTAGCCGAAACGGCGCCGGTGCTTTGGCACGAAGATCCGGCTTTGGGTATCGAGCAGCATTTCGCCATCGACCATGATCTGCCCGTGATCCGGCTTCGAGAGGCCCGCGATCACCCGTACAAGCGAGGTCTTGCCGGAGCCGGAAGGCCCGAACAGCGCCGTCACGCCGCCATCCGACGTAAAGCCCGCATCGAGGACGAAGTCTCCCAGCGTCTGTCGTGCCTGGACCACGAGCGTCATTCGAGATGAACCCTCTTGCCGACCAGATGGCCCATGAACTCCGAGGCGAGCAGCGCCGCAAACGAGATGGCGATTGCGACCAGCGTCAGGCGCATGGCGCCGGCGTCGCCGCCGGGGACCTGGGTGAAGGTATAGATCGCCGCCGAGAGGGTCTGGGTCTCGCCCGGAATGTTGGAAACGAAGGTGATCGTCGCGCCGAACTCGCCCATCGCCTTGGCGAAGGCGAGAATCATGCCGGCGATCACGCCCGGCAGGATAAGCGGCAGCGTTACAGTGAGGAAAACCCAGGCAGGCCCTGCGCCGAGCGTGCCGGCCGCTTCTTCCAGCCTCCGATCAACGGCCTCGATCGATAGCCGGATCGAGCGCACCATCAGCGGAAAGCCCATGACGCCGCAGGCGAGCGCGGCTCCCGTCCAGCGGAAGGAGAGAACGATGCCGAGATATTCGTTGAGAAAGGCGCCGATCGCGCCGCGCCGCCCAAACAGGATCAGGAGCAGGAAGCCGGTAACGACCGGCGGAAGAATGAGCGGCAAATGAACGATGCCGTTCAGGATCGACTTGCCCCAGAACCTGCCGCGAGCAAGCAGATAGGCAACCGCAATGCCGAAGGGCAGACTGACGACCATGGCGACGGCAGAGACCTTCAGGCTGAGCCTGATTGCAGTCCATTCCTCATCGCTCAGTACCAGCCAGTCCAAACGCCCGTCCCACCCGCTGCCGCAAGCAATATATCACCTTGGATATATCGATACGGATCGGATGGCTAGGTCTTAACCGGAAAGTTATTGCAATACCGTAGAGTGGCGGTGGGAGAGCACCGGGTTTACCGCAGCTCTCCCTACACCATCGCACTCACAAGATGGTTTGCCTGAACGAAGGCCCTGGAGCCTCGGTTCTCATGTGAGACCGCTCAGCGGTTGTCGCGGGTCGTGTTGCCAAAGATCGACTGGCTTTCCTGGCGATCGTTGTCGCGGACCTGGATGCTGCCGGTGCGGATGCCGTCCGCATTGGTCTTCTCGACCTGAGCCGAAACGTGGCTCTTCGTGGTGCCTTCATAATAATCGCCTTCGGCGAGAGCCGAACCTGCAAAGGAAGCGGCGGCGATCATGGCGGCGATAGCGGAGATGGAAGTCTTCATTGTCTTGGTCCTTTCAGAGTTCGTCCGTGGCTAAAGTTTGCGACCTGCCGGCCGGACGATGTTCGGTATCTTGAATGAGCTGCGCCTAACGGTTGTCGCGGCTTTGATGCTGGAAGATCGGCTGGCCATTGCGGCTGTCGGTGTCGCGGACCTGATCGATGCTGCCGGTCCTGACGTTATCGACTTTGCCGCTGGTCTGGACGGCTGCCTGCCCCTTGGAAGCGCCCTGATAATAATCGCCTTCTGCAAGCGCGACGCCGGCAAAGGAAGCCGAAGCAATCATGGCTGCAGCAAGCGTGGAAAGAATGGTTCTCATTGTCGTATTCCTCAATCAATAAACGGAGCCGTTGGGAGCGGCGTCCTGTGGTCGTCTGCGAAGCGCGTTGCCTTGCTTCTGGTTAGTGAAATAGTGATGCGCGTTTGCGACCACTAGGTCGTGTTTTCCAAACGGAATGTTCGGGAATCGAGAACAAAAAACTACGTGATGTCTGTTGAAATCGAAATTCGGAACCGGCCGAGAACGAGACGGACCTCAGAACCGCCTTTCCCGGAATGCAAAAACGGCCCCTTCCAGGGACCGTTCCGGTAAGCGCTGCTGAGGTGGGGACGATCACTTCAGGATCGTAAACCCCTCCTTCTCGAAGAACGGCGCTGCCTTGCCGGACTTCAGATAATCGAGATAGGCGGAGGCGTCCGTGGACTTCGATTCCGACAGGACGGCGATGGGATAGACGATCGGCGGGTGGGTATCGGCCGGGAAGGTACCGACGATGGCAACGCCCGGATCGGCCGCCGCATCCGTCTGGTAGACGATGCCATAAGGCGCTTCGCCGCGGGAAACGAGCGCCAGGGCAGCACGTACGCTTTCGGCGCTTGCGACGCTTTTTTCGACAGACGACCAGAGCCCAAGTTTTTCGAGCGCGGCCTTGCCGTATTTGCCGGCGGGAACTGCACTCGGCTCACCCATGGCAAGCCTGCCGCCCTTGAGCAGGCCCGCGAAATCGAACCCGGACTTGATATCCACCGGCTTGGCGGCATCCTTGGCAGCGACCAGTACGATACGGTTGCCGAGCCAGTTGAACCTAGTGTCTTCCTTCACGAGTTTTCTGTCGGAAACATATTTCATCCAGTCGAGATCGGCCGAAATGAAGATATCCGCCGGCGCGCCGCTTTCGATCTGCTTGGCAAGCGCCGAGCTTGCGGCGTAGGAAACGGTGACTTGCCCGCCACCCAGGGCGCTCCAGGCCTTGTTGGCGTTGTCGAGCGCATTCTTCATGCTGGCTGCGGCGAAGACGGTGACCTTTTCCTGTGCCGCGGCCGGAGCCGCGAAGGAGGCGAGCGTTACGAAGGCGGCAGCCGCCGACGCCGCAGCGAGCCTGATCCAGGAATGACGATTGATGTTCATGATTTCCTCTCCGATCCTAAGCGAGATATCTTTTTGAATATCTCGGTGGAGAGATTTTGACTAGCGTTATATTCCGCAAAATATCTTGATTGAAAGACTCAGATCCCCAGAGCCATGCCGTCCTTGCGGGGTCGGAGCCGCCCTTGAGCACGCCCGTATCCCAGTCGATCCAGATCGCCTGAGCGCCACCCATGGCCGACTCCGGCGCCCTGACCTCGAAACCGCGCCTGGTGAACTCCGGACCGATCGTGTCGCGCAGCCGCGCTTCCATCTCGACCTGGTTGGTGCCAGGCAGCGGGAAGAGGCGCGGCAGGTCGATGGCGCTCTGCAGGTCCATGCCGTAATCGAAGACCTTCGAGAGGAAATGGGCGTGGCCCATGGCCTGATACTGGCCGCCCATGACGCCGAACGGCATGACCGCGCGACCGTCTTTCGTCACCATGCCGGGAATGATCGTGTGCATCGGCCGCTTGCCCGGCGCGATCGCGTTCGGGTGCTCCGGATCGAGCGAGAAGCTGAAGCCCCGGTTGTGGAACATCACGCCGCTCTTCGGGTCCATGTGACCGCTGCCGTACACGAAGAAGATCGAGTTGATGAAGCTGATCGCATTCCGGTCGCTATCGACGACCGAAAGATAGATCGTGTCCTTATGCGGCACTTCGTCGAAGGGGGCACGTTCTCGATCGCCCTGTCAGGATCGATCATGCCGGCCAACTGCCTGGCGAGTTCGTCCGAGAGCAAATAATCGACCGGCACGTCCACCTTGGCGGGATCGGCGAGAAAGCGGTTGCGCGCCGCGTAAGCCAACCGCGTCGCCTCCACCTCGATATGCAGCCGCTCGGGCGCGAGCGGATCGCCCTTGCCGGGGAAATGCGACAGGACGTTGAGGATCATCAGCGCGATGATGCCCTGGCCGTTTGGCGGGCATTCGTGGATTTCGTGGCCGCGGAACGTCGTCTTGATTGGCGTCACATATTCGCCTTTGGCATTGGCGAAATCCTCGAGCGTATGCAGCGCCCCGATGCCGTTGAGGTAGCCAACCATGCCTTCCGCGATCGGGCCGCGATAGAAGGCATCCCTGCCCTCCCGGCCAATCGCTTCGAGCGTGTCGGCGAGCTGTTTCTGGTATTGGACCGTGCCGGCCGGCGGCGCTTCGCCATCGACGAGGAAGATGCGGCGCGCGGCCGGATCGGCCTTTAAGATCTCCGCCTGGGCGGCAAGGTCGTGCGCCGTGCGTGGCGGGAGAACATAGCCATCGCGCGCCAGCTTGATAGCCGGGGCAAGGATATCGCTCATTTTCATGCGGCCGTGATCGGCCACCAGCCGAGTCCACGCATCCACCGCACCCGGCACCGTGATCGTGTGCGGCGAGGTGCGGGTCAGGCTGGTGACGCCGAGCGACCGGAGATGTTCCACGGTTGCGGCTGCCGGTGCCCGGCCTGACCCATTATAGGCCAACACCTTGTCCGTGCCGCCGAGCGAAAGGAGAGCGAAGCAATCGCCACCGATACCCGTCGAGCCGGCTTCGACGACGCACTGCACGGCGCATGCCGCAACCGCCGCATCCACCGCATTACCGCCGTTTCGCAGGATGTCGATGGCGGTGAGCGTCGCCAGCGGCTGGGATGTGGCGGCCATCGCAGTGCGGCCGACTGCGAGCGAACGGCTGGGGAATTCGAAGTCTCTCATGTCACTCTCATCACGGGCAAAACGGGCTCAAGACCCTGCGGCGGCTCGGCATTTCACTCGCAACAGACCATGCCGGGCGCTCGGCATCAAGTTGTCATTCTTTTGTTTTTGAAAGTCTAATATACGGCAGGAAATCGTTAACCTTTGCGACCCGTAAACCAGTTCAAAAGGATATTCCGGGGTTGTCGCGCGTTAAGAGGGGCTGGCATGGAAAGGATGTCATGAACAGTATTCCAGCCCTCCTGCTGGCCGCCGCTTGCCTGATCATCATAGGCTTTTATGCGGTCGCCTTCGTGACCGCCCTGATAGGGTGATCACGCATCAAACTCAACGCCCGCCTCCAACGTGCCATTTCCGATGGCGGGAGGCGGGCATGATATATCCGGCGAATGTGGTTGATCGATCTTCTCGGGCATTATCGGCGCCAGCGCGGTCACGCCATTGCGGCCGTGCCGCTTCGCCGAATAGTAGAAGGCCGAAATAATTTGATATCCAACTACCTTGCCGCCTCCCCACAATTCTACTAGTTTTTCACACCGGGAGGAACAGGAGATGGCAACGGAATTATCGATAGGGCGGGACATGCAGGTAGCGCCCCGGAGGACCAGGCGGCGGCTCCAGGCCTGTTCCAGAATCTCATCGGCTATCATCTGAGGGTGGCGCAGGAAACATCGTTTCAGGCGTTCACCAAGGCAGCCGGCAAGGCCGAACTCAAGCCCGGCTGGTATGCGGTGCTGACCGCGCTGGCGGAGCGGGAATGCATGACGCCCTCCGAGCTCAGCCGCATCTGCGGGCGCGACCGCTCGACGCTGACCTCCAGCCTCAAGGCATTGTCCCATCGCGGGCTGATCGAACGGCGATCGAACCCGGACGACCAGCGCAGCTACAGCGTCAGGCTCACCGAAGACGGCCGGAAGATGCAGGAGCGGCTGCACGCGATCGCCGTCGTGCACGACGCGCGGCTCGACGAGCCTCGCCGGCGAAGACAAGGCGGTGCTGATCGCCGCGCTTGGCCGGATCGCCGCGGCATTCGGCATGCCTCAGGATTTTTGAAGATACGTATCCGGGGCGCAAGCCGGGATCGCTTTCCAACAGATCGCCGAGACGTGAGCAGAAGCCGGCGGGTCGTCACCGCCAGCCATTCATCCGGAGGAGAACATTCTTTTAGAGGATATGCGTGCCGCCGAGGTTCTGCACCGCGCGGCGGGTCATCACCGCCACCAGATGAGCGCGGTAATCGGCTGGCGCGTGCATGTCGCCCATCATCCTCGAGGGGTCGATCGTGAGGCCCGCCAGCGCTTCGGCCGAAAAATTCTCCGCAAGCAGTTCCTCGGCCTCGGTCCAGCGGAACACGCCTTCGTTGCCGGCGCCCGTGATCGCAACGCGAATTTGGCCGTCGCCGTGTTTGCTCACGAAGGCGGCGGCCATCGAATAACGCGAGGCCGGGTTACGGAATTTTGCGTAACCGGCGATTTCCGGGATCGTGAACTCGACGCGGACGAGGATTTCGCCGGGCTCCAGCGCCGTCGTGTATAGGCCCTGAAAATACTCCTGGGCCGGTATGTCTCGGCGGTCGGTATGGACCACCGCGTCGAGCGCCAGCACGGCGGCGGGATAGTCGGCTGCCGGGTCGTTATTGGCGGTCGAGCCGCCGATCGTGCCCATGTGGCGCACCTGAACGTCACCGATCGAGCCGGCGAGGCCCGAAAGCGCCGGGATGGCGGCCTTGATCTCC
Source organism: Neorhizobium sp. EC2-8 (assembly GCA_045291535.1). Classification (GTDB taxonomy): domain Bacteria; phylum Pseudomonadota; class Alphaproteobacteria; order Rhizobiales; family Rhizobiaceae; genus Neorhizobium. The sequence continues at coordinate 448,412 of CP147998.1, forward strand.
TTCGAAGCGGCAACGACCGCGTGTTTGGTGGCCGAGCCGATGATCACCCTGTCGGCAGTGACTTCGATGCCGGAAAGTTCCGGGATGTTGCGCACGTCGATCAGCTGCGCGGGCGCGGCGAGCCGGCTCTTCAGGGTCGGGATCAACGTATGGCCGCCGGAAAGATAGGAGGGTTCTTCGGAGCTCTCATAGAGGTCGAGGGCTTCGGTCAGCGTCTTCGGCTTGTGGTAGGTCGTAGCGTACATGGCCTGGCTCTTCCTGCTTATTCGGCTGCGATCGTATGCGCCGCGCGATGCTTCCCGGCGGCATCCAGCACCGCCTTGACGATATTGTGGTAGCCGGTGCAGCGGCAGATATTGCCTTCGAGTTCGTGACGCACGGTATGCTCGTCGAGCATGCCGTCATGGCGGCGGATCATATCGACCGAGGCCATGATCATGCCGGGCGTGCAGTAACCGCACTGCAGTCCGTGATGTTCGTGGAACGCCTGCTGCACGTCATGCAGCTTGCCGCCTTCGGCCAGCCCCTCGATCGTTTTCACCTGGCTACCGTCGACAGCGACGGCGAGAACCGTACAGCTCTTCACGGCCTCGCCGTCGAGATGGATCGTACAGGCACCGCACTGGGTGGTGTCGCAGCCGACGTGGGTGCCGGTGAGGCCGAGATGTTCGCGAATGAACTGCACAAGCAGCGTCCGGTCTTCGACGTCGCGCGTCTGCGGTGTACCGTTGACGGTAATGGTGATGCGGGACATCAGCCCCTCCTCTTCAAATCTGCGAACTAAAGACCAATCCTTGGACGATACCATCGGCTACGACGTACTCAGCTTATGCCATACGCATCCCCTCCCATGTCATCCGTTCCGGAGGGCATGCCATCATTTTCCACCGGCGATCAATTGAAACAACGAAAGGCCAAGAGCCGCCGCAGCTTGCCGACCGTATAACGTCGCCCATGCCGAGCGCACCTTCCATCTTCTTTTCGTATTCGCCCCTGGCATCGACTACACCCGGGGGCGGCGGCGCGAGCTTGTCTAAGCAACGCTGGAGGCCTGTTCGCATGTATCCAGATGGAAATATCGATTGCCGGAGGGATGACGGATCACGAGTTTGTTTGTATGACAGGCTCCTGGCCGCCAAAGCCAGAGCATTATCGAGATCGAGGCGATCGTGGCCGCCATCCTCAAGCGCGACGGGGCCGCTGCCGAAAAGCACGTGAGCAGACCGGCGATCTCCGCATTGCTCCCACCCGAAGGCGACGCTGGAGCGTTGCGATAATCGTGCAGGATAAGTCCCATGCGCCGCATCATCATCGCCATCACCGGAGCATCCGGTGTCATTTATGGCGTTCGCGCCCTGCAGCTTTTGAAGCAAGTCGAGGATGTCGAGACCCATGCGGTCATCTCGCCCTCCGCTTTCCGCACGGCCATCGACGAGATCGATATGACGGCCGAAGAGATCAAAGGCCTCGCCGACGTGCTCTATAACTATAAGGATATCGGCGCGGCGATCTCGTCGGGCTCGTTCCGCACCGCCGGCATGCTGGTCGCTCCGTGCTCGGTGAAGACGCTGAGCGGCATCGCCAATTGCTACAATGACGAGCTGATCGTGCGCGCCGCCGATGTCTGCCTGAAAGAACGCCGGCGCGTCGTGCTCCTGTTCCGCGAGACCCCGCTGCATGCCGGACATATCGCTCTGATGGACCAGGCGACCCGCAACGGCGCGATCGTCATGCCGCCGGTGCCGGCCTTCTACTCCAAGCCGAAATCCTTGGACGAGATGGTGACCCAGACGGTCGGACGCGCGCTCGATCTCTTCGACATTCACCTGCCGATGGTCAAGCGCTGGAAGGATGGCCCGGGTTCACCGGGCGAGCACTGACTTTCACGCCTCGGAACAGATGCCGGCCCTAAAGCGCGGCGAGCGCGCCTTCGATCACCGCGAGCGCCGTGGCCGTCTTCCTATCCAACTCGGCTCCCCGGAAGAACTTGACGACTTCTCTGAGATTGCCGCCTGCATCGCCGGTCGAGCCGCCGGCCGCCATCAACGTCTGCCCTTCGGCCTCCAGGACCGCCAGCTCGATCTTTTCCGAACCGAGCTCGACACCTTTCACGCCGCTGCGTAGCGTTTCCGTCTCCCCGGCCGGCGCGGGATGCGGTCCGCTCTTCAGGCGCCGGCGGATGGCGCGCAGTGGCTTCACAACTTCATCGCGCCAAGCCGCGACCAGACCGTCAATACGGGTGACATCGACAGGCGAAAGTGCCACGGAATTCTTCGCGAGCCAGGCAGAAAACAACAGAACCGGCACATCGACGCCGCTCTCGTCCTGGAGAAGCAGGCATGCATCGCCAACATCAGGCGCGCCGTAGAGCCGCAGTGCGAAATCCCAAAGCCCCTGCCGAACATCCGCAGCCATGAAGTCTCTCCCCGTCGATGCGCAGGATTATCAGCGTAACCGTGAGGCAGACAAGTTCCCATAGACAAGCGTTATGCACTTCAAGCCACTCGAAGCGCACGAGACCATCGCCTGGTATCTGGAAGATTGGTATCCGGAAGAACCGGTTCAGGCTGCCAAGGCCTGAACCGCCTCGTTTCCGTCAAGCAGCGCGTCGCCGCCGCTGGGCTTGGGACGAACTACCCCGAGCTGGAACTGCCCAACCATCTGCCGCAGTTTCGACGCCTCGTCGGCAAGGCTGGAGCTGGCGGACCTCGTTTCCTCGACCATGGCGGCGTTCTGCTGGGTCACCTGATCCATCTGGTTGACGGCCGAATTGATCTCCGAGAGGCCGGTCGATTGCTCGCGGGCCGAGCGGGCGATGTCGTCCACATGGCCGTTGATGGTGACGATATAGCCCTCGATCGACTTCAGCGATTCGCCGGCGTCCCGGACATATTTTACGCCGTGGCCCACTTCGACCGTCGAGTTCTGGATCAGTGACTTGATTTCCTTCGCCGCATTGGCCGAGCGCTGGGCGAGTTCGCGGACTTCCTGTGCGACGACCGCGAAACCCTTACCGGCTTCGCCTGCACGCGCTGCTTCGACGCCGGCATTCAGCGCCAAGAGGTTGGTCTGGAAAGCGATCTCGTCGATGACGCCGATGATGTTCGAGATCTGACTGGAGCTTTCTTCGATACGGCGCATCGCTTCGACGGCATTGGCCACAACCTCGCCGGAACGAGTAGCGGACGAATTGGCTTCCGCAGCGATCTTGCGTGTCTCGTCGGCCTTCTTCGAGGCGGAACTGACATTCGCGGTGATTTGATCGAGTGCGGCCGCCGTCTCCTCAAGCGAAGAGGCCTGCTGCTCAGAGCGGTGTGACAGGTCGCTGGCAGCCTGACTGATTTCCCGAGTCCCGCCGTCGATGGCCTCGGCGCTGCCGGCGATCTGCGTCAGCACGCCGGCAAGCTGGCTGATTGAGGTATTGAAGTCATGGCGCAACGCTTCGAAATCGGCCGAGAAGGCTTCGTGAAGCTGGAAGGAAAGATCGCCGGCGGCGAGCCGGCGCAAACCGCCGCCAAGGCCGGATGTCGCGACGCGGAGCCGCTGGGATGCGTCGGCTTCTGCTTGCTCCTGTGCGGCGATGCGCTCGACGTCCGATCGGTTACGGGTTTCAACCGCCTCGTCTTCCAGGCGCTTGTTGTCGATCGCCGCCTTTCGGAAGATCTCCACCGCCGCTGCCATTCCGCCGATCTCGTCCTTGCGGTCCATGCCGAAGATGCTCAGCGTCAGCTCTCCGCCGGCGAGGCGCCGCATGCAATCCTGCAGCCGTTGCAGCGGGCCGACGACGCCAGACAACACCACCCGGATCGAGAAGATGACGACGATCAGCGAGATAATGCCGATCACGGTCATCCAAACGGAGAGGTTGCCCTTATCCTTCAAAGCATCCTCGAAACTCTTGTGGGCCACGTCGAGCTGCAGCTTGGTCAACGCATTCAGCGGTTCGGCAAGCGGTTCGATCGCAGGGTAGAGCCGCTTCATGACATAGGTATCAAGAGCGACCTGATCGCGTTTGCCCATGATCGCCAGAAGTTCCTCGACCGCTTTGGTGGTTTCGACGCGCGCACCGAGGTAACGCTGGACGAGGTTTTTCTCCTGGTCGGACAGGAACGTCGCTTGGTAGGCTGCCCATTCGCGGTTGGCGGTGGCGAGCGCTGCGCGGACGGTCTGTTCGCCCAATTCCCAACTGAATGCGCCGCCGCGCGTCTTGTGGGCGGTATCGACGATAGTGACGGCATAGGCGTCGGAGACCGTCTTGATCTGCGCCATAGGCTCGACCCGATCCTCCACGATCATGCGGGTGCGCGCCGAAAGCGTGTCCATCCCGATGAATGCGGCCGTCGTCGTCGCCGCGAGGGCAAGCGCAAGGCCGACAACGCTGGCAACAAGCTTAAATTTAATCGTCATCCACAGGATCCGTTGCTGGAATTTGGGCTAACAGCCAAATTCACTTGGCCTGCTATAGTTAAGAATTGGGGAAAAGGCTGAGGATATGCTTAACAGCAGCTGACAAGGAATTGCACAGACGTGCGGTTATTCCGCTTGGAATCGAAGGTCCAGGATGGATGGAGACGCCGAACGTCTCGCCATCCGAAATCTTGCGAGTGACCTCTGCCGGCCCTGCTGCAGTGCCGTTCCGGCGACCACCGGATCCGATGTCGGGCTTTTGTTCGGAGGTCTGAAGACCTGATCCTCGATGCAGATCGCCCTCAACCCTTGCCCAGCGACCTGACATTGCCGGCAAGTTCCGCTGCCAGCCGCAGCGCCGCACCGGTCGTCATCACCATGGAAGGCAGGATGAGCCATTCGAGCGTCCAGGCAGCACCCGAGCGTTCCTGCTCATGGACCATCGATTGCTGCATGCCGGAAAGCTGCACCGCGTTGAAGCGCGCGAGCGACACCAGCACCTCGGCGGCGACCGGGTTCTGCTTGTGGGCCATGGCGGACGAGCCGCCGCCGCCCGCGAGTTCCATTTCGCCGCCCATCAGGGCAAGCAGCGCCACGTCCTGGCCGAATTTTCCGAGCGAGCCGGAGATCAGTGTCAGGATGCCGGCGAATTCGGCGAGCCGGTCGCGCTGGCTCTGCCATTGCGGTGCATCGGTCAGGAACAGTTCCCAGGCGAGCGCCTTGCGCACCTCGGCGGCCTTGTCGCCGAATTTTTCGAGGCTACCCGCAGCCCCGCCGAACTGTACGGCAAAACCGGTCTCAGAGAATGTGTCCAGCCGCTGGCGATGCCGGTTCAACGGCTCCTTCCAGGCACGGATACGGTCTGAAACGGTAATCGGAATCGCCGCCTGCATGCGGGTATGGCCCATCAGAGCGCGGGTGCCGAATACCTGTTCGATGTCTTGAAAAGACTTTTCGAGGGTCGTTAGCCGCTCGATGAACAAGATGGACGCCTGTTTCAGACGGATCATCAACGCCGTATCGATGACATCCTGGCTGGTAGCGCCGAAATGCACGTATTTTGCAGCCTCGGCACCGCTCGCCTGCAGACTGACCGTATCGCGAAGCTGCCCGACGAACTCGGGCACTACCACGCCGTCCCGCCCGGCGCCGGCCTTGAGCGCCGCCATGTTCGGTTCGAACGCATTCAAGGCTGCGGAAATACGCTCCGCAGCCTCGGCCGGGATGATGCCGCAGGAGGCCTCAGCCTTGGCGAGGCCCGTTTCGAAGGCCAGCATGGCGTCGATCTCGGCGTCCACCGAAAACAGCTGTCCGGTCTCGTCGTCACCGACGAGACCGGACAAAATGGATGCTCGAAAGCCGAAACGCTCATATCTACTCCCGGGCGGGTCCCTGATTCTTCGATCCTAGATATCGAAGAATATGGTTTCGTTTTCGCCCTGAAGATAGATGTTGAAGGTGACGGTATTACCCTCACGCTTGCCGATCAGGGTGGGAACGCGAACCCGGTGCTCGATGCGCGACAGGATCGGATCCGCCGCATTGGCCTCTTCCTCGTCGGAGAAGTACATGCGGGTGTTGAGACCGAGATTAATGCCGCGTGCGACGACCCAGAAGGTGACGTGCGGCGCCATCGGGCGGCCGTCGCGGAAGGGTACCTTGCCGGGCTTGATCGTTTCGAAGGCGAATTCGCCGGTTGCCATGTCGCCGGGTTGGCGGGCCCAGCCGAAGAAGTTCGGATCGGCTTTGCCCCGGGTTTCCGACGGGCTGTTGTAATAACCGTCGGCATCCGCCTGCCAGATTTCGATCATCGCATCCTTGAGCGGCGTGTTGGCGCCGTCATAGATGAAGCCGCGGATGGTGATGCGTTCTCCGCGCGTCTGGTCGTTGACCATCGAGCCGGAGCCGAGGTCGGTGTCGTAGACGCCGGTGATGCCGGAAAAATTCGGCGTGCAGCCGATATGGACATACGGACCCGCGGTCTGCGAAGCGGATTCCTTGAAGTAGGTGAGCGGCTGGACCATCTCAGTTGCCCTCTTTCCGGTTCTCGAAGAATGTCGAGCGACGGCCGCGCAAGACGATATCGAATTTGTAGGCCCGCATGTCGTGCGGAATAGTGTTTTGCATGTCGAGCGCAGCGATCAGGCCCTTGATCGCGTTCTCGTCCGGAATGGTCTTCACGATCGGACAAATCCAGATCATCGGATCGCCCTCGAAATACATCTGGGTGATCAGCCGCTGGGCGAAGCCATGGCCGAAGACGGAGAAGTGGATATGCGCAGGACGCCAGTCGTTGACGCCGTTCGGCCACGGATACGGGCCGGGCTTGATCGTCTTGAAGGCATAGCCGCCGTCCTCGTCGGTGATCGTACGGCCGAAACCGCCGAAATTCGGGTCGAGCGGAGCGAGATAGGTTTCCTTCTTGTGGCGGTAGCGGCCGCCGGCATTGGCCTGCCAGAATTCCACCAGTGCACCCGGAACGCCCCGGCCGCGCTCGTCGATAACGCGCCCGTAAACGATGATGCGTTCGCCGAGCGCCATCTCGCCGGGCTTGGCGTAGTTGACGATCAGGTCATTGTCGAACTCGCCGAGGATGTTATGGCCGAAGACCGGGCCGGTGATCTCGCTCTTGGTGCCTTCCAGCGAAATCAGGGCGCGCTGCGGCGAGCGCAGCACCGAGGTCTTGTAGCCGGGCGTGAATGCCGGCGGATGCCATTCCCGGTCACGGGCGAAGAAGGGTGTTGTTTCTGGGGGTGTGTTCTTCATTTTTGCTCTCCCGCGGCCTTGTCCGCGTCCATTTCGGCATAGGTGGCTTTGGCGATCTTGAAGGCATGGTTGGCGGCCGGAACGCCGGCATAGATTGCCACATGCATCAGGGCTTCGCAGATATCGTCCTTTGTCGCACCCGTGTTGGCGGTGGCGCGAATATGCATGGCGACCTCGTCGTGATGGCCGAGTGCCGCCAGAAGCGCGATCGTCACCATCGAGCGTTCGCGCTTGCTCCAGTTCGGGCGCGACCAGACCGTGCCCCAGGCGCCTTCGGTGATCATTTCCTGGAACGGTCCGTCGAACGGCGTCTGGTTTGCCAGGGCGCGGTCCACATGGGCGTCGCCCAGAACCGAGCGGCGGGTCTTCATGCCTTGAGCGTAACGTTCCGATCGCGCGGAAGGGTCGGCCATGTTTATTCCTCGAGTTGTTCGATGAAGCCGCGGATCAGCGCGGCATGGGCGGCGGGCGCCTCGACGCAAGGGATATGCGCGGCACCCTCGATGATTTCGTAACGCGCGCCAGGGATGAGGTCGGCGAGCGACTGGACGAGGTCGGGCGGCGTCGAGCCATCTTCGCGGCCGACGATGCAGAGCACCGGCACGGCGATCTTCTTTGCATCCTCGGTGAAATCGGCGTCGCGGATCGCAGCGCAGGTGCCGCTGTAGCCGAAGGTCGGCTGGCGCACGAGCATGTTGCAATAGGCCTGATAGGCGGCATTATTCGGCTTGCGGAACGGCGCGGTGAACCAGCGCTCCATGATCGCATCGAGAATGCTGGCTATACCGTTCTGCTCCACGGCGGCGATGCGAGCCGCCCAGCTTTCGGCGGTGCCGATCTTGTGGGCGGTATTGGACAGAACCAACGCCTTCACGAGATCCGGCCGGATTGCATAAAGGTTCTGGGCGATCAGCCCGCCGACCGAGAGGCCGCAGACGATGACCTGGCTGAGCTGCAAGTGGTCGAGCAGGCCGGCGAGATCGGTCGCGTGGTCGGCGATCGAATAGGGCGGATTGCCGAGGCCCGATAGCCCGTGACCGCGCTTGTCATAGGTGAGGACCGTGTAATCCTCGGCAAGCTTTGGAAGTTCGTGATGCCAGATGCGACTGTCGGTTCCGAGCGAATTGATGAACACGATGACGGGCTTATCGTCACCCGCGCGCTGGATGTCATAATGGATCACAATGTCATTGATGTGTACAAACTGCATCAGCGCCTCCTCTCGCTTTGATAGATTGCACTAGTTTCCGGTTAGATAAAATGATATTTCAGCATGATCCCCTAACCGCTGGGTTATTTGATCTTGATCAACTCCCGAGTCAAGTTTCGGCACTTGCATACATTTGTCGAAGTCGCACGCCAAAAAGCGTGGTCAAGGCGGCCGAACTTCTGCATGTCAGCCAGCCGGCCGTCACCAAGACCATCCGCGAACTCGAGGAGGCGCTTGGCGTCGCGGTTTTCGAGCGTGATGGTCGCGGCATCCGCATCACCCGCTACGGCGAGGTGTTCCTGCGCCATGCGGGCGCGGCGCTGACGGCACTTCGCCAGGGCATGGATTCCGTTTCTCAGGAACTCTTCGATTCCGCGCCGCCGGTGCGGATCGGGGCGCTTCCGACCGTTTCCACCCGCGTGATGCCTCGCGCCATGACGCTCTTCCTCGCCGAAAAAACCGGTAGCCGCGTCAAGATCGTAACGGGCGATAATGCCGTTTTGATGGAACAGCTCCGCGTCGGCGATCTCGACCTCGTGGTCGGCCGTCTGGCCTTGCCCGAAAAGATGACCGGCCTGTCCTTCGAACATCTCTATTCGGAACAGGTCGTGTTCACAGTCCGCAGCGGCCATCCGCTGCTCGACGGCAGCCGATCGATTTTCGAAGGCTTTGCCGACTATCCGGTGCTGATGCCGACGCGCGGTTCGATCATCCGGCCATCGGTCGAGCAATTCCTGATCGCCAACGGCGTCGCCAGCCTGCCGACCCAGGTGGAGACGGTTTCCGATGCCTTCGGTCGCGCCTTCGTGCGCTCAAGCGACGCGATCTGGATCATCTCGGCGGGCGTGGTCGCAGCCGATATCGAGGATGGGGTCCTTGCGACATTGCCGATCGACACCAGCGAAACCCGAGGCCCGGTCGGACTGACCATCCGCGCCGATGCCAATCCTTCGACGCCGCTGGCGATTCTGATGCAAACGATCCGCCAGGCCGCAACGGAGATCATGCCGGCGCGGTAACGCCCGGCTCTATCTTCACGACCTCGTCGCCGGAAAACAGGATGACATAGTGGCCCCGCGCCTGGGCAGCCTCGGCCCAAGCGTTGAGATCGGAAAGATACGGCTCCTGTTTCCACACATCCGGATGATCCGGATCGACCAGTATCGTCAGCTGGGGGCCTTGCTCATAAACGAGCATCTTCGATCGCAGCGGTTGCCAGGCCTCCGGAACGCCTGAATCCGTCATCCACATACAGAGGAAATCGCGGCAGAGCTGCGGTCGGTCGGCATAGATTGAGCAGCCCTGCCCTTCCGTACAGTGCCGGCACCAGGCGTCGGGCGGCTTGTCCAGCGCCGAGATTTCGGGAAGCCGGCAGCAGAGCGTACAGGTGCCGCAGTATCGGGCCGCCATCCTCTGTTCAAACGTCCTCAAAGTCTCGCCGCCCTACCCGCGAAAAGAATGCCCGGCCGAAGGACGACCGGGCTGGTGATTATACGATGCGGTTGTTTCGCGCAAACAGGGCTAAAATTTCAGGGCGCTCGCAGCTCCGGAAACGTGCGGCGCAGTTCATCCATCGAGGCGATCACCGCGTCGTCGGCTCGCAACGTGACCGAGATGTTGTCGGCGACATTGAGCGTTTCCTCGAAACGCACCGGCATTTCGGCTCCTCCCTGACGCACCAGCGTGGCCTCTCTGCGGAACCCGTGCTTCAGCAGCCAGTCTCGCGGAGCGCTGAGGCTCACCGCCACATGAAACGCACCGTCGTCCTCCTTGCTGGCCTTCAATTTGTAAGTCACCGGCGATCTGTCGCCGCCGATGTCGATCTGGCCCGGGTAACCGGCTTCTTTCAGGTGTTCAGGCATATTCTCGCTCCTTCGTTTTTCGTGAGCCCATGGGACAACCGACGCTGGCTCGCTTTGTTCCGTGCGACAGGCGGCCGCGGGATCAAGCCCGGTTGACGGTTGTTGAATGCCGTGATCGAAAGGGCCCGGGCGATGGAGAAGCGGAGGAAAAGCGATGACCGACCGGGAACTGCTCGAGGCGCTGTTCACGGCTGCCGTAAAGGCCGCCGATCCGATGACCGGCATCGTGAAGCATCTGCCAGCCCCTCCGGTGAACGGCAAGACAGTGGTTATCGGCGCCGGCAAGGGTGCCGCGCAGATGGCCGCTGCGCTCGAAAGCGTCTGGGTCGGGCCACTGACGGGTGTGGTCGTGACCCGTTACGGTTATGGCTGCGAAACAACGTCGATCGAAATCCTTGAAGCATCCCATCCGGTGCCGGATGCGGCGGGTCTCGTCGGGGCAAAACGGCTGGTCGAGACGATCTCCGGCCTATCCGAGAACGACCTCGTCATTGCGCTTGTCTGCGGCGGTGGGTCGGCCCTTTTGCCGGCGCCGCCCGAAGGGCTGACGCTCGAAGACGAGATCGCGTTGAACGAGATGCTGCTTGCCTCCGGTGCGCCGATTTCGGCCATGAATGTCGTTCGCAAACATCTATCGACCATCAAGGGCGGCCGTCTGGCGGCAGCGACCAGGGCCCGCGTCGTCAGCCTGATTGTTTCCGACATTCCCGGCGACAACCCGGCCTTCGTAGCCTCCGGCCCGACCATACCGGATGCCAGCACTCGCCAGGATGCGCTCGCCATCGTCGAGCAGTACAGACTGAAACTGCCGGCTGCGATGATCGCGCATCTGAATTCGCCGGCCGCGGATGCGCCCAAGCCGGACGATCCGGTCTTTGCCCGTCACGAACATTTCGTCATCGCTTCGGCCGGCGTCTCGCTGGAAGCTGCCGCCGAAGTCGCCCGCGCCCACGGCGTGACGCCCCATATTCTTTCCGATTCCATCGAGGGAGAAGCCCGCGACGTGGCTCTGGTGCATGCAGCCCTTGCCCGCGAGGTCGCGCTACGCGACCGGCCGTTCGCAAAGCCCGCGGTGCTGCTCTCCGGTGGCGAGACAACGGTGACTATCCGGAGCAAAGGCGGCAAGGGCGGTCGCAACGGCGAATTCGCGCTGGCTCTGGCGCTGGCGATCGATGGCCACGAGATCACCGCGCTCGCCGCCGACACGGACGGCATCGACGGCTCCGAGACCAATGCCGGCGCTTTTGCTGACGGCACAACGGTGAGGCGCCTGCGGGCAGCCGGCCTGGATGGGCGCAAGCTGCTTGACGGCAACGACAGCTTCTCGGGATTTTCCGGAATCGGCGACGTATTCGATATCGGGCCGACAGGAACGAACGTGAACGATTTCAGGGCGATCCTGGTTCGGTAGCGAACGAGAGCAAGCCTCCCGGCTTGCTCTCGTTCCATCGAGATACTGCGGAAGCCGCCCCTATTGCAGCTGTGGTTTCCTCAGGAAATCATTACGATCCGCGGACTTTACCCGTAGCCAGGCCTCCCGCCCGTCACGCAGGATGCGCATCGGGATTTCCGCGCCCGGGGGCCGCTGTCCCAGATCTTGCGGTAGAAGTCCGCAAGCCCATCGACCTCGCCGTCGCGGATCTCGGAGATCACGTCGCCTCGCTTCAGTCCGGCCCGGGCTGCCGGACCGTTTTCCGTAACGCTCATGACGACCACTTCCCCGTTGCTTTCCGCCGACATGGCACCGAGCCACGGGCGCGGCGGACGGTTGAATTCGCCGCGATTGAGGAGATCGTCGAGGATCGGCTTCAGGAGATTGACCGGCACGACCATGTTGATGTCGGCGATCTCGCCCCCTTGCTCATCTGAAGACGCAGAGAGCCGACGCCGAGCAGTTTGCCTTCCGTATCAATGAGCGCCGCCCCACCCCACGAAGGATGGGCGGGCGCGATGAAGATCGCCTCGTCCAGCAGATATTCCCAGTATCCCGCAAATTCCTGCTTGGCGACGATATTGCCGCGCACAAATTCGCCCTCGCCGTCGGCGAGGATCACGGGATCGCCGAGTGTCGTGGTTGCCGAATCGCCGATCCGAAGGGCGGGCAGATCGAGCGGCGCCATGGCCTGCACCAGCCCGAAGCCGCTTTCCTGATCGTAGGCCAGCGCATGGGCCGGCACGACGCGGCCGTCCTGGCATGTCAGCCAGACGTCTTCGGCTTCGGTGATCAGGTAACCGATCGTAAGAACCAGGCCGTTTTCGCGGATCACCACGCCGCTACCTTCCCGGCGGGTGCCGAGGGTACCCGCCGTAAAGGCGTTGTCCGGAATGGAAGCACGCACGGCCACGACCGACCGCAAAGTTTTTCGATATCCATGATGCAATTCCTGATGACGCGATACGCGGCCCGGAACCCCGCAAGGGTCTGCAGAACCGGACCATGCCACCCCTTTAAGGTATGAATGTGAACGGCCGCGCGCAAGAGGATGGTTGGTGGCGGCCAAATCTCTCGCCCGCAAGAGACGTTCGAAGACACGGATGACCTCGACGAGCAAGTCGGCGCTAGCTGCCCTTGAAAAAGAAGTCGGGATATTGCATTGCCCACGGATCTTCAGTTTCAAGGCCCCACCATGCCCAAGGCGCCTTGTCCCGATTATGTTGATCCAGGTCCGACATAAAAGCACCCAAGCGTACGAGAGACTTGTCGCGCTGATAGGCGGCAACGATCAGCATCTGATACCAGTTGTAGATCATTGCTTGGCAGGCTTGCTCGGATTCGATGAATGCGATGCACTCAAACTGATTGTCAGCATTATTGCTTAGATTGGCTGACCCCATAACGAATTCGCGCGCAACCAGGCTTCCATTGTCGAGGCGATCGTAAAAAACGATGAACTTGCTATGAAGCCTTTCGGACCGTCTCGGTTGCGTGATCATCTTGACGAATTCTACGGGCCGCACCTTAGACCAGTCTTTAAATGCGAAATCGACATCCTCCCATTCTAGCTTATCGACGATTTCGTGCGGAAACTTTGCATTCAGGTCGAACGGGAGCTTCGTATCTGGTGATGACGCAACAATAGAAAAAGCCTTGTTTTCCAGCGCATCTCTTATTTTTGTTGAGGTCAGCCAGGAGAGCATCCCACAACGTATTCGCATTTCTCAATCCGTTCGGCTATCGCGTCTACGACGTGGAAAAAGCGAATACTGACTTTCGCTTCGATATTTTCAATCGAATAGTCCCGAAGCCGGATCGTTTCCGGCTCCCCGTTATCGCCCATGAAGCTTATTTCCTCAAAGGCGAAACCATTTAAGCCATTCCGCATCTGAACCTCCGTTCTGGTCTTTGCGTAGGGCACAGAACAGAACGAAAAAACTTTAACGTTACGGAAAATCATCCTGGCAAATTTCCACCCCTCCCTTTGAATCGGGAGGGGCAAAGTTTCGTGGAGAGCCTCAGCTCGCCGGCGTCAGCGTCACCGAGGTGCCGGTGGCGGCGACGTTGAGGCCGAGCGGCCGGTGACGCTCACCGTCTGTAGGTGGATAGAGCCGGCGGTGCCGCCGACGAGGATGTTGGCGCCGATGCCGGCGCCGACCGTGGCTTCAGCGGTTGCACCCTGATAGAGGCCGCCGAGCGATCCGTGGTGATAACCGGCGGTCGGGGCGAAGACGGCCCAGATCAGCCGCGAACGGGTAGTGAAGCCCAGATCGACACCCATCTTGCGCACCACGCCGGTGTAGCGGTCGAGCGGCTCGCTGCCGATCGCCGTGGTGAAAACGCAGTCCGCTTCCTTGGCGGAACCGAGCACGTAACCGACGCCACCGCCGATCGAGCAATCGAGGTAACCGATGCGCACGCCGCCGCGCTGGTCCTGTTCCTCATAAACCGGAACGCGATCCCGGCGGGTGATCATATCGGCGGAAAAGGCGGCTCCGGCGCTGGTCACGACCGGCAGAGCGGCGAGCGCCACGGCAACAATCTTCTTCATCCCTGTACTCCTTATAATTCTTCAGCCGCCCTGTTGAGACTCATGCGAGCGGGTTTGGCAGCGTTGGGGAACGCATGTGGCGGAAGAATGATCCAGGCCCGCTACACACGAATTATCACCGAATTGTTCCAAGCGTGAACCGCTCTATCCGGCCTCGACCTGCGCAAGCCGTTCCCGCTCAGCCTCGCGGTACTGACGGGGCGTCTGGCCGGTGCACTTGCGGAACGAGCGGGAGAAATAGGCGGCATCTGCAAACCCCAGCCCGTCCGCCACGGCCTGGACGCTTGCGGTGGTGAAGACCAGGGCCCGGCGCGCCTCGTCGATGACGCGCGCCATGATCAGGTCGTGGATGCTCATGCCCGTCACTTCACGCGCCACGCGGTTTAGATGTGTCGGCGAAACATTGAGCAGTTTCGCGTAGGACTCGGCCGGAAGCTGCTCGCGGAAATGCCGGCCGATCAGGTCCTTCAACGCCTCCACACGGGCGAGCTTCGGATCCCTCGCGCCACCGGCCGCGTCTGGCTGCACGCCCCGGCCGAGGATCAGGATCGCCGCCATCAGATGGGCCTCGATCAGATCGTTGCGGCCCACTCGCTGCGCCTCAAATTCCGCAAACAGCCGCGAAAAGGTCTGGTCGAGATAGGCCACGTCGTCACCGGCGGGAATCTGGATCACGCGGGGGCTCGACAGCCAGTCTCCCGGCCGCTTGGCGAGCCCTGCCGTCAGCCGCAACCGCTCTGCCACCAGCGTGATCACCAATCCGTCGATATCGCGCGAGAAACGGAAGCCGTGGCTGACGCCCGGCGGCACCGCCACGACGCAAGGCGGCGTCAGTGCGACGGTCGTCCCGGACAGGATAGCGTCGCCCGATCCGTTCCGAATGTACAGGAATTGTTGGAAGCTCTCATGGCGATGCAGGCTGATCTCCCAATGATGCGTACTGCTGCGCGAGGCAATCGTTTCGCAATGCAGCCAGAAATCCGGGCGTTTGGCGCGGCTTTCGCCATAAAGATCGTAAGTGGGGACCGGCGACACCATGGCGTATTTCCAAAGGCAGAATGTTCGGATTGTCCTATGAATTGCGCGAAATGTCCATTGTTCGGCGCCCCGGTTCCGCGCTTACCATAAGAGAAATCTCGGGAGGATTTCATGCGCACCAAAGTCGCTATCATCGGTTCGGGCCCATCGGGCCTGCTGCTTGGCCAGTTGCTTACCAATGCCGGCATCGACAATGTCATCCTCGACCGTGTGGGCAAGGACTATATCCTTGGCCGCGTGCGCGCCGGCGTTCTGGAGGAAGGTATGGTCGGCATGCTCGATCGCGCCGGCGCCGGTGCCCGCATGCACAGGGAGGGGCTGCCGCATGAGGGGTTCTCGCTCGCCTTCGACGGCCGCGATCACCGCATCGACCTTTTCGGCCTGACGGGCAAACGCGTCATGGTCTATGGCCAGACCGAGTTGACACATGACCTCATGGACAAACGCGACGCGTCCGGTGGCGTGACCATCTACGATGCCGGTAATGTCACCCCACATGACTTCGGCGGCGCGAGCCCTTACGTGAGCTATGAGAAAGACGGCGTAACATACAGAATCGACTGTGATTTCATCGCTGGCTGCGACGGCTTTCATGGCGTCAGCCGCAAGTCTGTGCCGGAAAGCGCGCTCAAGACTTTCGAGCGCGTCTACCCGTTCGGCTGGCTCGGCATCCTCGCAGACGTGCCGCCGGTCAGCCACGAGCGATCTATGCCAACCATCCCCGCGGCTTCGCACTCTGCTCGATGCGGTCGGAGACCCGCAGCCGCTATTACATCCAGTGTGCGCTTGACGAGAAGATCGAGGACTGGTCGGACGTGCGCTTCTTCGACGAATTGCGTCGCCGCCTACCCGCCGAGCATGCGGAACGCATGGTGGCCGGCCCATCCTTCGAAAAATCGATCGCACCGCTCCGCTCTTTCGTCGCCGAACCGATGCGCTTCGGCAGGCTTTTCCTCGTGGGTGACGCGGCGCATATCGTGCCTCCGACCGGGGCCAAGGGGCTGAACCTGGCCGCAAGCGACGTCCACTATCTCTTCGGGGGCCTGCAGGAATATTACGCGGAAAAATCGGCTGCCGGCATCGATGCCTATTCGTCGCTGGCGCTGAAGCGCGTATGGCGCGCCGTGCGCTTCTCCTGGTCGATGACGACGCTGATGCACCGTTTCCCGGACACCGGCGAATTCGGCCAGAAGATCCAGGAGGCGGAACTCGACTATCTGGTCAGCTCGACAGCTGCCTCGACGGCGCTTGCGGAGAATTATGTGGGGTTGCCGTATTGAAATGTTGCCCGGAGGTCGTAGCGCGCGGTCTCCGGAACTCCGACCATCCCGGCACGTTCCTGTCGATCTTTCGAGGAGACCGGAATGGGCACGGGCAAGAAACTGGAATGGTTGGCGAGATCCGGCTATGCGGCAAGGGGGATCGTATACGTCCTGATCGCAGGCATGGCGTCGCTTTCGACTTTTGGCGGCGGCGAGCCGGATTCGAAATCAGCCTTGCAGATCGTCCTTGAACAACCCTTCGGGCAGATCTGGCTCGGCCTGATCGGTATAGGCCTCATCGGCTTCATCCTGTGGCGCGTGGCGCAATCGGTCCTCAATACCGACAGGCATGAGAATAACGCGAAGGGATATCTGGTCAGAGCAGGCCTTCTCGTCAGCGCAGCGACCTATAGCGGCCTTGCCTTCTATGCGGTTGGGCAGGCTCTGCATCTCGGTTTCGGCGCTAGCTCATCCGGCGGGCGCGAAAGCTGGACCGCCTGGCTGATGCAGCAACCGTTCGGCCCATATCTTGTCGCGGGCCTCGCCCTGGGGATCATCGGCGCCGGCTGCGCCCAGGCCATCAAGGGCATCAAGCGCGGGTATCTGCGCTATTTCGAAAGCGGATTCGAGCACCGAGCCGTCCTCAACGGCATCTGCGCCTATGGCCTGCTTGCGCGGGGCATCATTTTCCTCATTATCGGCGGTTTCTTCGTCTATGCGGCCTTCGCTGTCGATCCGAATCAGGCCGGCGGCATGGCGGATGCTCTCGCATGGGTTCGCCGGCTCCCCTTCGGGGCGATCCTTTATGGGCTGGTGGCGATCGGGCTTTTCGCTTTCGGCCTCTACGGATTGATCGAGGCCTGGAACAGGATCGTTCAGCCACCTTCGATGGACCGGCCGCTCCGCGCGATGCGATCCGTCGTGAACTGAGATCGAACAGGGAGTTTGGATGGCATTCCATCAACGCATGACGCGCAGAGTGGTCGAAAGGGTCATGACTTTCGAGCCGATAGGCTTGATGATGATCGCCTTCCTGGCAGGCGGACTTTTGTCTTCTTCAGGCTGACCGACGAGGTGCTGGAAGGCGAGACGCATGCCTTCGACGAAAAGATCCTTCTGGCGTTGCGTGACGCGACCGATCTTGCGACGCCCCTCGGACCTTATTGGCTCAATCATGCGATGGGGGACATTACCGCGCTCGGCGGCGTCACGGTGCTGACCCTGATGACGGTGATGGGAACCGTCTTCCTGCTGCTGTCGCGGCAAAGGGCGATCGCGCTCTTCATGTTTCTGTCGATCGCCGGGGCTGGCTCCTGAGTTCGCTGCTGAAGCTCGGCGTCGCGCGGCCGCGGCCGGATATCGTGCCGCATCTCGTCGAGGTGAATGACCTCAGTTTCCCGAGTGGCCATGCCATGCTGTCGGCCGTCACCTACCTGACGCTCGGAGCGCTGCTGTCACGCGCCCAGCCTTACCGCTCGACGCGCATCTTCCTGATCGGTGCGGCGATCTCCCTGACATTCATCATCGGCTTCAGCCGGGTCTATCTTGGCGTCCACTATCCAACCGATGTCCTCGGCGGCTGGTGTGCGGGCGCGACATGGGCACTTGCGTGCTGGATGATCGCGAGACGCTATATCTCGGTCGCCCCGAAATAGGGCGTGCGCTGGGCGGAATGGGCAAAAAGCGCTTAGCGGTCGAACAGGTCCTGCCATTGCTTTTCGCCGACCATACAGTCGCTGGAGGGCTGATTGCTGGCGGCCTTCTGTAAGGTTGCAGGCGGCATGAGGCCGCTGATCTCGAGGACCAGTTTGCGGCGCACCGCAACGGCGAAATCCTCGATCTCGTGAACCGGCAGCACGAAGGAACCAGGTCCGCCGACGACACAGTCGCCATAATATTTATCGAGCCCGCCGGGGGCACCGGAAGGCCGCAGCATGATCGCCAGCCCGTTGATGACGATACCGGCTTCCATGGCCTTGTTGCGGGCCGGCACGACAGGATTGCCGGAATTGTTCGGGCCGTCGCCGGAAATGTCGATCACCTGCCGCATGCCACGATAGGAATTGGCGACGATCATGGTCGCGCCTTGCGCGATTGCGGCGGAAATCGAAGTGCGACGCTGGGTGTTGATCGGCCGGGCTTCAAGTTTGGCGGCGAAATTCCTCGCATCCTGTTCGTTTTCGATTATCGTCCAATCGATGACCGATTCCGGCACCACATCGCCGGCCCATTCGAAATAGCTGATGGCGATGCGGCCGGTCAGCCCGGTCTTTACAGCGTCCATGAATTCCTTGTGCTTGAGCGCCTCGACATAACCCTCGCGCTGAACGCGGACTTCCTCATAATCCATGGAGCGGGATGTATCGACTGCAAGGACCAGTTCCACATCGACTTCGCCTCCCGTTCGTGGCGCAGCCGTCGGGATGGTGGCAGCGGCGGAAAGGCTCATGAGCATCGCGAGTGTTGTAAGCATTGGCAATCCAATCACTGCGTTATCGATTTCTTAAAACTGTAACACAGAGCGGATCGAGGGCGACTCCGCTCCGCGTGCCCCGCTTCAATTTTCGGTGATCGGACTTCATTCCGGAGCCGCTCCGCGTAGTGTGCTGCAACGGCCGCGGCGGGTGTCGGCGGTGATGAAGAATTGCACCATCAATCGGTATTGGGACGAGTCCAGGGATCATGGCGAGTTTAAGCGGCAGATGTTACTGCGGCGCAGTTGCCTACGAGGTGGAAGACGCCTTCGTTTATGCTGCCAATTGTCATTGTTCGAATTGCCGACGCGCCACCGGCTCCGCCTTCAAACCCTTCGCCGGCATCGAGCGTCAGAAATTTGCGATGGTAAAGGGCCTGTTGATTTTCGGCGATGCCGAGAACCACGACGGGCATTGCAAAGCCTGCGGTTCACTTCTCTATTCGCAGGTGCGCGAAGCGGCGTGGGTGCATGTGACGATGGGTACCCTGGTCGACGTCCCGGCAATCCGGCCGACCCACCATATCTTCGTCGGCTCCAAGGCACCCTGGTACGAGATCACCGACGACCTGCCGCAATATCGCGGCCATAAGCAGTAACTATTCCCGTCCGGCCAGCGCCTTCAGCTTTTCGCCTTCAAGCCGATAGAAGATCCGGTCTTCCTTCCGATCGCCGCCGAGGCCGTCGTAGAATTTCAAAAGCTGCTGGTTGGCGCGCGCCGCGGTCCAGTCGATGCGGTTGAAACCACGCTCGATCGCCAGTCCCGCCAGCCGCGTCATCAGCGCGGTGCCTATGTTCTGGCCGCGCACGGAGCCGGAAACATAAAGCTCCTTGAGAAAGAACCCGGGTTGCAGACCCGGTCCGGGATAGATGGCGGCAAACGCCGCGAAGGCGTTGATGTGATCGGTCGCGGCAACCAGGATCTCGGTTTGCGCAGGGCGATTGACAATCCCGGCCAGGATCGCGTCGCGCGGCGGGCAGAAGACGCCGTAATAGGCCTGCATTTCCTGAAAGAGTGAGGCGAGTTCCTCGCCATCGGCAGGCTGAAAAAGCGAATGTTCATAAAACGGCCCCGTCGAAATCAAGCCACTATCCCGAGGGTTCAAACTCGTGTCAACTTGAGCTGCCGGCTATTTCCACCAGTCGCTGTTGACTTCGCGGCGCGCATATCGACAGGGTGGCAGCAAAGAAGGAAATGCCATGTCCAGGTCTGAAAAATTCATCGTGCTGCCGTTCAAGAAGGTCCGGGGCAATGTCACGCCTGGCGAGATGCGTGTGGCCTCGAATGCCGCTTCCGCGGAGAAGATCGCCCGTGCCATGGCCGACCGTTTCGTGGGCGTCGCGGCCTATTCGGTTCAGGTCGATATGGAAAGCGGCGACATGTCCGATCCGCGCATCCTCTGGCAGACTGGCGAAATCGCCGATATCGCCGCCTAGAGACCAAGACCCGTTATCGGCGTCGATACCGGGCTCTATACCGCTATTTGCGGAGAATCACCCAGAGCGCATGCACGATGCCCGGCAGCCAGCCGCAGAGGGTGAGCAGGATGTTCAGCCAGAAATGCAGGCCGAGCCCGACCTGGAAAAACACGCCGAGCGGCGGCAGGATGAAGGCGAGCAGAATGCGGATGATATCCAACGGGCGTTCTCCGGGTTAGGCAGGTTCTGCGGGTAACGCGTCGAGAGATGGATGGTTGCAGGAGGCGCTACCTCAGCAGCGTCTTCGCAATGATCTCCAGCTGGATTTCGTTGCTGCCGCCGAAGATGCTCTGAGATCGGGAGTTGAAATAGACGGCGGAGGCGACCCTGCGCTCCTCGTCGATCTCGCTCTCTTCGGCAAGCTCGTGCAGCGGGCGATGTTCTTCCCAGCGCAGCGCATCGGGGCCGAGGATCGAGGCGCTCAGTTCCGCGATCGACTGGCGGATCCGGCTGCGTTCGATCTTCATCGTCGAGGACGGCACCGAGCCCGGATTTCCGCCCGCCTGGACCTTGGACATGGCCGCCAGTTCCAGCATGTCGTTGGCATCGACATCCGTGGCGATCTCGGCCAGGCGCGCCAGGAACAGCGGATCGTCGATCATCTTTCGCCCGTCGGCGAGCGGCTCGGAGGCAAGCCTGTGCAGGCGGGTCAGCATGGCGCGCAGCAGGCCGCCCGCAAACGCCCCGCCCCGCTCGAATTCGAGCAGGTATTTGGCGATCTCCCAGCCCTCGCCCTCTTCGCCAATGCGGTCGCAAACCGGCACGCGCACGTCGTCGAAAAACACCTGGTTGAATTCATGCGTGCCACAGATCGAGCGGATCGGCCGGATGGTGACGCCCGGCGATTTCAGGTCGATCAGGATGAAGGTGATGCCTTCCTGTTTTTTGCCCGTCTCGGCGGTGCGCACCAGCGCGAACATGCGGGTGGCGTGATGCGCCAGCGTCGACCAGATTTTTGAGCCGTTGACGACATAATGGTCACCTTCCAGCACCGCCCTTGTCTTCAACGAGGCAAGGTCGGAGCCGGAGCCCGGTTCGGAGTAACCTTGAGCCCAGACATCCTCACCGTTGAGGATGCGCGGCAGATAGAAATCCTTCTGCGCATCGTTGCCGTAGCGCATGAGGACCGGGGCGATCATCTTGATCGAGGCCCCGCGGAAATGCGGCTCGCCGGCGCGTTCGCATTCCTGGTCGAAAATGTAGCGCTGGGCGAGCGGCCAGCCGGTGCCGCCATATTGCCTCGGCCAGGATGGAGCGACCCAGCCCTTTTCGTTGAGCTTCGCCTGCCATTTGAGACCGATGGCCGGATCGGCGAGAAAACTCGGGTTCAGCCGCTCGGCGCGCTTCAGGCTCTCAGTCAGATGGGTATCGAGGAATGCCCGCACCTCGTCGCGGAAACGGACCTCGTCCTGGGTCATCAACAGATCCATGATCGCTCCTCAGACGGGTTCGCGCAGCAGGCTGCCGGAGAGTATAGCGGGATCGCGGATGATCTCGCCGTAGCGCTTCAGGTGGTCGGCGGTGGTGCCGAACGTATTTTCGATCGCGTAGAGCCGGCGGAACCAGGCGCCGACCGGCATCTCCTGCGAAAAGCCCATGGCGCCGTGAAGCTGGATCGCCTCTTGGGCAACGGAACGGGAAACCTTGCCGATCTTGGCGCGAGCGCCGGAAACGCCACGAATACGCATGGCGCGCGGCGCATCGACCGACAACATGGCAAGCAGTGCCGAACCACGGGCCTCCTGGCATTTGACAGCCATCTCGCCCATACGATGCTGCAACGCTTGGAAGGCTGCGAGCGGCTTGCCAAACTGCACGCGTTCTTTGGTATAAGCTACGGTCGCGTCCAGCAGCGCATCCATGGCGCCTACGGCTTCCGAGGCAAGCGCCGCATTGGCCCGGTCGTAAGCCGCTTCGATCTCTGCGAGCGTGTCTGTCCCGGTAGTTAGCAGTGCCGAAGCCTGAACGGAGACGTTGTCGAGCACGAGGTCGCTGGCGCGGCTGCCATCGACCAGCTTCACATCGGCGCGGAATAGGCCGTCGGCATTCGCGGGAACCGCAAACAGGCTTATCAAGCCGTCAAGCTTGGCGGAAACCAGGAAGACATCCGCGAACGGGCCGCCGGGCACCAGCGATTTTTCGCCGGACAGCACATAGCCCTCGCCGTTTTTCGTTGCGATCGCGGAAACGCTGCCGAGATCGAAACCGGTCTGGCGCTCAGTGTGGGCGAGCGCCGGGCGCGAGGTTCCAGCGATCAGTCCGCCGAGAATTTCGGCCTTCTGCGCTTCGGAACCGAGCCTTTCGACAAGGCCGCCGGCGAGGATGACGCAGGTTAGATAGGGCTCGACCATCAACGCTCGGCCGACCGCTTCCATGATCAGCGAGATCTCCACCGCGCCGCCGCCAAGCCCGCCGTTCTCTTCGGCAAACGGCAATGCCAGCCAGCCGAGGTCGGCGATCTCGGCCCAGATGTCGGAGGCGAAGCCTGTATCCGAGGCAAGGATCTTGGCCCGTTTCTCGAAGTCGTAGCGTTCTTTCAGAAAACGGTCGGCGCTTTCCCTGAGAAGAAGCTGTTCATCTGAATAGTTCAGGTCCATGGTCGCGTCTCTTGGTTAGATCGGCCGGAGAGGTCCGCCCCTCATCCGCCTGCCGGCACCTTCTCCCCGCTTGCGGGGCGAAGGACTTATGCCGCCCGCTCTTCGTCCCTCTCCCGTTTTCGCGAGGAGACGGTTAGGGTGAGGGGCCAAGCTACCCCGTGGGCAAGCCTTATTCCTCGCGCGTATACGCCCCATGTCCCGGACGATAGGTCTTCGTGTCCAGGAACTGCGACAGCCCCTTTTCGCGGCCTTTTTCGGGGTCCACGAATGTGGTCTGGTCGGCCTTGGCGGTCAGATATTCGGCAGACTCTTCCCAGGTCATCTCGCGCACATATTTGTAGGCCATGCGGGCCTGGCGCAGCACCGTCGGGTTCTTTTCGAGAAGCACGCGGGCGATCTCGACGGTACGCTCGCGCAAGCGTTCGGCGGGCACGGCCTCGTTCACCAGCCCGAGCTGTTCGGCCATCTTGCCACCGAATTTTTCGCCGGTCATGACGTAATACATCGCCTTGCGGTCGTTCATCAGCGTCGAGATCGCCTTGGAGACGACGCCGCCGGGGATGACGCCCCAGTTGATTTCCGAGAGGCCGAACACCGCGTCTTCGGAGGCGATGGCGAGGTCGCAGCAGATCAGCGGCGTGAAGGCGCCGCCAAAACACCAGCCATTGACCATGGCAATTGTCGGCTTGGCGTAGTGCATCAACAGGCGCCACTGCCAGGCGCGGGTCGAGCGGTAGGCGCGCATGCGCTTGACGTCCGACACGCCGTCGGTGGCGCGGAAGAAGTCCTTGAGGTCCATGCCGGCGGAGAAGGCTTCGCCTTCGCCGGTCAGGATGACGACGCCGGCGCGGTCGTCGATCTCGAGCGCGTCGAGCACCCGGATCATGTCTTCGGCAAGGCCGACGCTCATGGCGTTGCGCTTGTCCGGGCGGTTCAGCTTCACCCAGGCAATGCCGTCCTCGAATTCGACCTTGACGTTCTCGCCGCCCAGATCACTTGCTTCAATGGCCATAATATTGCTCCTTACGACAGGCTGGTCATTTTGGTGACGAGATAGGCGTCCATGCCCTCGGAGCCGCCTTCCGAGCCGTAACCGCTCTGCTTGACGCCGCCGAATGGCGTTTCGGCCATCGAGATGAAATTGTTGTTGATGCCGACCATGCCGGCCTCGAGCGCATCGCTGACCATTGCCGCGGTCTGGCTGGACCGGGTGAAAGCATAGGAGGCAAGCCCGTAAGGCAGCCGGTTCGCCTGCTCGATCACCTCGTCGAAGGAGGAGAAGCGGGCGGTGACGGCGACCGGGCCGAAGGGCTCGTCATTCATGATGATCGCGTCCTGCGGCACGTCGGCGAGAACCGTCGGCTGGAAGAAATAGCCGCGATTGCTGCCGCGCTCGCCGCCGGCCTTGATCTTGGCGCCGCGCTGGACGGCGTCCGCTACCATGCGTTCCATGGCCGGCACGCGACGGCTGTTGGCGAGCGGCCCCATCTGGCTCGACGGATCGAGGCCTTCGCCGACCTTGAGCGCCGAGGCCGCCTTGGCGAAACCATCGACGAACCTGTCGTGGACGCTGTCATGCACGTAGAACCGGGTCGGCGAGATGCAGACCTGGCCGGCATTGCGGTATTTCGCATGCACCATGACGCGGATGGCATGGTCGATATCGGCATCCTCGAAGATCAGCACAGGGGCATGGCCGCCGAGTTCCATCGTGGCGCGCTTGACGCCTGCCTGTGCCGCAAGCACGGCAAGATGCTGGCCAACCGCAGTCGAGCCGGTGAAGGTGATCTTGCGGATGCCATCCGAGGCGATCAGGTGTTCGGAGACCGCCGCCGGCTTGCCGTGCACGACGTTGAGCACGCCGTTCGGCAAGCCTGCATCCTGCAGCGCGCGGGCGATCTCGAGCACGGTCGATGGCGTCTCTTCCGAGGGTTTGATGACCATGGTGCAGCCGGTCGCAAGCGCTGCCGAAATTTTTCGCGCAGGAATGACGCCCGGGAAATTCCAAGGCGTGAAACCGGCGACCGGGCCAACCGGCTCGCGCGTCACCATCCACTTAACGCCGGGCACGCGGGCGGGCACTATCCGGCCGTAGGAACGCCGGCCCTCGTCGGCGGTCCAGTCGAGAATGTCGGCCGAGATATGGACTTCCGGGATGGCTTCGCCGATCGGCTTGCCCTGGTCGAGCACCATGCGCCGGCCGATCTCGTTGGCGCGCTCACGCAACAGGTCGGCCGCCTTGCGGATGATCCTGGCACGATCGAAGGCGGTCGTCGCCTTCCAGGTCTTGAACTCTCGGGTGGCGGCGGCGACGGCCCGCTCGAGATCTTCCGCGGTCGCATGCGGCAGCGCCCCGATCGGCTCGCCGGTCGCCGGGTTGATGACGTCCTCGGTGACGCGGCCTTCGGCGCCGAGCCACTCACCATCCACAAACAGCTTCAATTCGCCATAGGATTGGGTCTGCATCACGGTTTCCTCCTCGTGACGGCTTTGAAATGTCGAAGCGAGGGCTTGTGTCCTCGCCTCTGTCTTGCCGGAGTCCGCAACCTCTCCGTCGTCATGCTCGGGCCCGTCCCGGGCATCTATCCACGTTTGATGTGGGCAGATCGTCGGCACAAGGCCGAGGATGACGTCAGAATCTGACGGTACGTCCCAAAAGTCTTTGAGAGCTTGCGCCCTCACCGCACCACGAATAGCGCGTCGAGAGCCAGAACCCCGTCCCCTTCGCCATAAACGACGAGTGGGTTAATATCGACTTCGACGATCTCGGGCGTCGAGCGCATCAGCCCGCCGAGCTTGACGACCACGTCGGCGATCGCCTCGACATCACGCGCCGGCTGGCCGCGGAACGGCCCCAGCAGCTTCGATGCCTTAAGCTTGTGGATTTCGGCGATCGCCCGCTCGCGGCTGATATCGGCCGGCAGCAGGCGGGCATCCGCTAGTGCCTCGATCCAGACGCCGCCGAGACCAACCAGAACGACCGGACCCCATTGCGGATCCCGCTTGGCGCCGACCACCATTTCGAGACCCTGCCGCGCCATGCCCTCGATCAGCACGCCGTCGAGCTTGAGGCCCGGCTTGTGCATCGCGATGCTGGCATACATCTTTTCATGGGCTGCCCGCAGCGCCGCCTCGTCGGCGATGTTGACGATGACGCCGCCGACATCGCTCTTGTGTGCGAGCTCTGCGGCTTGAGCCTTCATCACCACCGGATACCCGAGTTCGGCGGCGATCTTCGCGGCTTCGTCGGCGGATTTCGCCAGCGCGCCCTTGGGGATCTGGATGCCGAGATCGGCAAGGATCCGCTTGCCTTCGTATTCGACGACCAGACCGGAGGCCGGGATCGATTTCAGCCGTTCGCCTTCCGTCGCGCGGTCGCGGGTGGCTGCAAGGGCTGCCGCATAATTGGCGACGACCGCCATGGCGCGCAGCGCGCGTTCGGGCGAACGAAAGAACGGAATGCCGCTGTCGCGCACCGCCTTCAAGAAGGTCGGATCGAGGGGATAGTCGTCGCCGATGATGTTGAGGATGACCGGCTTTGTCGCCGTCGCGGCGACCGGAATGATCGCGTCCGACTTCTTGATCTGCATCGGCGGCGAACCACCGGCATGCGAGAGAAATACGATGCCGACGCTCGGGTCCTTCAGCATCGATGCGGTGGACGTGCCGAAAATGCCAGGATTGGAGAAGCCGGTCGTGCCGATGTCGAACGGGTTGTCGACATGCACGTAAGGCGGCACCTGGGTGGTGAGCTCGGCATGTACCTCCTCCGACAGCGTCGCGATCGGCAGGCCGACGCGTTCGCAGAAATCGAAGCAGAGGCCGCGAATGGCGCCGGAATTGGTGACAATGCCGGCTTCACCCGGCGGCGGCGACGGATAGCGGGCGAGGATAGCAGTCACGTCGAACAGTTCGTCGGTCGTCTCGACCAGCGCGACCGCCTCGTTGCGCACCGCCGCCTGCATCAGCGCGTGATCGCCGGCCAGCGCCCCGGTATGCGACTGCGCTGCCTGCTTGCCGCGCTCGCTGGAACCCGGATGCAGCATGATGATCGGCTTGCCGCGTTCGCGAGCACGCCGTGCGACGGTGAGGAATTTCTGCGGATTCTTGACCTGCTCGACATAGACCGCGATAGCGTCGTTGTCCTTGCCTTCGATCAGCCAGGCGATCAGGTCTTCGACGGCGATCACCGCCTCGTTGCCCGTGGCGATCACGTAAGAAACCGCGATCTCGCGAGAATGCATGGCAAAACGGATGTTTGCGGCCGTCGCGCCGCTCTGGGCAACGATCGCGACGCGCGAACGCTCACCGACGCCGCGCCGATCCACCGGTTCAAAGGTCAACGGGATGCCGTCGACATAGTTGGTATAGCCCATGCAGTTGGGGCCGAGCATGGCCATGCCCGCCTTGCGGCAGATCTCGGCAAGCTCTTCCTGCTGCTGGCGGCCTTCTTCCCCGGCTTCGGCGAAACCGGAAGAATAGACGATAACGCCCGCCACTTCACGCTCGACGCAGGCAAGCACCGAATCCTTGATCGCGGCCTGCGGCACGATGAGTATAACCACATCGACACCCTTCGGCAGGTCGCCGATGGTCTTCGTGCAGGGCCGGCCGTTGATCTCGTCGCGCGAGCGGCTGACGAGATGCAGGTCGCCTGCATATTTGAAGAGCTCGAGATTGGCGAGCACGCCGCCGCCGATCGAGGCGGGATCCGGCGACGCACCCACGATCGCGATGGATCGTGGGCGCAGCAGACGGTCAAGATCGAACGGCTTGGCCGGATCAAACGTCTTGGGAGCTGTGGTCATCGTATCAGCCATGGGAGCCACTTCTTAGTCGCGACGATAGGCACCGAGGCCCGGGCGGAAGGATTTCTCGTCCAGGAACTGACTCATGCCGGTATTGCGGCCGTTGTCGGGATCGCGCAGCTCGGTCTGGTCGGACTTCGCCATCAGGTATTCGCCGGCCTGTTCCCAGGTGAGGTCGCGGGTGAAGCGGCAGGCGGTCTTGGCCTGGCGCAGCACGAAGGGGTTCTTGCCGATCAGCGTCATCGCGAGCTTGCGGGTCTCGGCCTTCAGCTCTTCCGGCGCGACAGCCTTGTTGACCAGCTTCATCTCGGCGGCCTGACGTCCGGTAAAGGTCTCGCCGGTCATGATATAGTACATGGCGTCGCGGAAACTCATCGTTTCCAGCACCGACTTGGTAACGATGCCGGCCGGGATGATGCCCCAGTTGATTTCCGAGAGGCCGAACACGGCTTCTTCGGAGGCGATCGCCAGGTCGCAGCCGACCAGGAACTGGAAGGCGCCGCCGAAACACCAGCCGTTGACCATCGAGATGGTCGGCTTCGGGTAATACATCATGCGGCGCCACTGCCATGCGGCGTTTGCCCGGAACAGGCGCTCGCGCTGGATCGGCGGCACCTTGTCGGTCGCGCGGAAATATTCCTTGAGGTCCATGCCGGCCGAGAAGGATTCGCCCGCGCCGGTGACGACCATCACCTTGCAGCGATCGTCTTCCTCCAGCGCGTCCATGATCGCGTTCATTTCCCAGACGATGCCGGGATTGATGGCATTGCGCTGCTTCGGACGGTTGAGAGTCACCCAGGCGATGCCTTCGTCGAACTCCACGGTGACATATTCACCCCACTTGCCTTCGATCTGGCCGGGGACGGATTCGGTCTGGTTTTCCATAGCAATTTCTCCCTACTGGGATTTGGATATCAGGGAGCCGAATATACGTCAAGCGACTTTCCATCCCGAACGCTACGAAAAGAAAGCCGCTTCGCGACGTGCTGAACCGATGCTTAACCGCGCCCGAGAAAAGGCATTTCGACCGGCAGGATGATGCTTTCATAAAGGTTCACGTCATCCGGCAGCGTCGCCATCAGCACCACGATCCGCGCCACGTCCAACGGCATCATCGTTGCGGGGCGGACCTTGTCGGTGACGCCCGGCACCAGCGAACTCACCGTGGAACCTGGATGCACCATCGAGACCGCGATGCCATGTTCGCGGCCATCGACGGCGAGCGAGCGGGTGAGGCCTTCGAGCGCGAACTTGCTCGCCGTATAGGCGGCGGTATGGCCACGCGGGACCTTCGACGAAAGGCTGCCCATGTTGATGATCCGGCCACGCTTCTGTTCCTGCATGATGGTGAAGGCGGCGCGGCTGCAATAGAACACCGAATGCAGGTTCGCCCCGATCACTTCATGCCAACGCTCGTTGGTGAGCTTTTCGACAGGCGTATGGTCGGCAATCCCGGCGTTGTTGATCAGGATGTCGAGTCGGCCGTATTTTTCCTTCACGGTGGCGAACAGCTTTTCGACCTGCGCATCGTCGCTGACGTCGGTGGGCACGACGAAGGCCCGGCCGCCTTCAGCCTCGATCTCTGCCGCAAGCTTCTCCAGCTTGTCCGCGCTGCGAGCGGCAAGCACGGTGATGGCGCCTTCGGCGGCAATCGCCTTGGCGATGCCCCAACCGATGCCGGAGCTTGCGCCGGTGACGATGGCAATACGGTCCCTGATCGAAATCATCTGAAACTTCTCCCCTGATTAGCACGCTAAATGCGCGAAATTCCTTCATAAAGCGCTTCGAGACCGCGGCGGTCGCTGACCCCCAGCTTGCGGTAGGCGCGCTGACGATAGGTGACGATGCTCGAAAGCGCGAGCCCGACCTTTTCTGAAATTTCCCGGTGGGTGCGACCGAGCAGAAGGCCGGCGGACACCTCCGCTTCGCGGCCGGACAGCGCGAACCCTGCCTGTAACAATCGTCCGGCGATTTCCTGCTGCGGTGGATGCAGCGGCGCCGTCTGTGGCCGGCCCAGCAGGCGCACATGCTTGACAACCATGGCCATCAGCAGCGGCGCAAGGGCTTCCAACCGCTCGACCGCGGAGAGCGGAAACGGACCGCTTTCGCGGGTGCGGTAGAGGCTGGCGAAGATGCGCGGTTCGTCCGAATGATAGATGGTCAGGCGTTCGAGTACGTGCGCCCGTTCATAACAGTCGCGCCGGTACTCGGGGTCGCGGATACCGTTCCAAGCCTGGCGCACCACCTGCACCTTGGCAAGTCCGGGGCCTCCGTTCAGCATCTGGCGTGTCACCCGGTCGCGCTGCCAGTAGCGATGGGCATAATCCAGCGAAGCGCGCTCGGCAAAGCCGGGAATGGTCGAGTGGTAACCGCAGGCGAAGAGATAGGTGAGCGACCCATCTTCTTCTGCCTGGAAGGCGGAACAGAAGTCGGTACCGGCAACAACCCGTAGCGTCTCCAAGAAACTTTCGGGAAAACCGGGCTCGCCAACCTCGCCCACGAGTGCGGCCATGACGGTCACGTTGTCTCCATCAAGCGCAGGCATTGACGCCTCCAGGGGTGGGAATAGATCTGTCTTGAGCGCGTCCTCCTGGAAGGAGGACACGGGAGGATCGGCGAAGGCCTAGCATCGAGGCCAATGCAACAAGCCTGGATATGGAGGAACCGCCATGGTTGACGCACCGAAGCTTCGTAAGCTCTATCACTTTTCCTACCCCTGCCGCGACGGCGAAGAGACGCGTAAATTCTACGAGGACCTGCTTGGCCTGCCCCTGGTCAACTGCATGACTTCCGACCGGGTGCCTTCGACGGGCGAAGAAAAGCCCTACGCACATTTCTTCTTCGAAATGGGCGACGGCTCCTACATGGCCTTCTTCGACCTCGGCGAAAACACCATGCCCCTTCCCTCCCCGAACACGCCGGACTGGGTCCAGCATTTCGCCATGGAAGTCGACAGCGTCGAGGAAGTCCTGAAGTTCAAGAAGCGGCTGCAGGATGCCGGCGTGAAGACGACCGACGTCATCGACCACGAGTTCATCAACTCGATCTACTTTTTCGACCCGAACGGCCTTCGCCTGGAAATCACCGCCCGCACGGAAGAGCCCGGCTATCTGGAACAGGCGGCTTCGGAAGCGCATGATGCAATGAAGAGCTGGGTGAAGAAAAAGGCCGCGCTGATCGCTTCGAAGTCGGCTGCTGCGTAAGGCGGCGCCACTCGTAGGTCTCCCCTTGCGGGGAGATGCCGGCAGGCAGAGGGGGTGGTTCTCCACATTCCATCGGCCGATGAGTTCGCAGAGCCACCCCCTCTGTCACCGCTGGTGACATCTCCCCCGCAAGGGGGAGAAGGGGAGTGTGCCGCTCCGCCTGGCATCATCATCGACAGTCGTCTCCAATAGACGCGAAACACGCGCACCACCGTTCCGGAATGGACGGTGGTGCTTTTATTGCAGCTCACGTTCAAACCTCCCGATGGCCCGAGCCCGCCCCTCACGCGCCGGTTTCCTTGGCTATGACAGCAACCCCTGGCGGCGGCTCCAGTCCACTACCCGGTCGATGCAGGCCTTCAACAGTTCCGGCTGGCCGAGGTAATAATGGGTGGCGTGCGGGATCGTCATGTATTCCTTGTTCTCGGTCGCCAGCGCCGCGCGAATTGTCGGATTGTGCGTCGCCGGAACCGCCTCGTCCGCATTGTTCTCGATCTGCAGTACCGGCGAGCGCTTGATCAGCGCCGCGTTCATCGGACCCTTGGCGTTCGACAGGTCGTAGCTCCACTGGGAAAGCCAGGAACGCAGCGTCGTGAAGCGAGCAAGCCCGACCGGGCCGACGTTCACAGTGCGCGGGTCGCCCATGTAGCTCTTGCCGATCGGACGGTCGTTCGGGTCGATCGTGCCGTCGAACCAGCGCACGTCGCACATGGTGCGGTGGACGACGAAGGCACGTTCCTGTTCGTAGGAACCGCGGCGCTTCAGGCTCCGCCAACATGTCGAGCGCCCACTGGGTGATCTTGCGGTTGCGAGCGATCTGGGCAGCCCGGAACCGCTCGATGAATTCCTTCGAATAGGGCGGCTGGTGCGGGCAGTCCGGCGAATAGATATCGAATTCCGGATCGCGCACGTCCGGGTTCAGCTCGTCGAGAACCGATGGATCCAGCCATTCGGTCAGTGTTTCTGCACGCGACAGGTGGGCGGCGATGAAGATCACGCCGTCTGCGGGCTTCAGCCCCGCCTCGACGAGATTGACCTCGTCGCCGGCCGGCGTGTGGGTAATCGTCGGGTTCTCGGCCTGCGCCTGATAGAACAGCGATAGCGAACCACCGCCCGACCAGCCGACCAGCACGACTTTCTCGTAGCCAAGCTCGCCGCGGGCGTAGTCGAGCCATTTGCCGAGGTCGATCGCCACCTTTTCCATGATGAGAGCCGTGTCGTTCTTCGGATAACGGCTTGCGGCGCACAGCACGTGCAGGCCGGCATCGGCGAGCGCCGTCGGCATCGGCAGCAGCTGCAGCGTCGATGTTGGGTGCATGAAGACATAGACCGTCTTCGACGGTGCATCGGCACCGCACAGAAGCTGGCCTTCGAGGTTCACCCTGCCCGAGTTGCCGGCAAAGCCGTAGGTCTCGGTATATTTCGCGGTCTCCGGAAAGGAGACGATCAGCGGGATCCGCTGCCATACCGCCTTGGTGGTCATGATATCCTACCCGTTATGCTGCGCCCGCTCGGCCGGCGGACCGGCGAACGGGCTTTGCAGATTGAATTGCAATGGCGGCTCTATGCGACCGCTTCGGGCGACCTGGTTCCCGCCACCACCGGCACCGAGGTGGCATCGTAGGTGAACAGCCATTCGTAGCGCTGCTTGACCTTGTCTTCCTGCCACTCGGCATTGACATAGTCTTCGGCGAGCTTCGGATCCTTCAGCGCGGCATTGTGGAAACGGCTGAGATTACCTTCCGCACCGCGGACGATCTTGCCGGTGCGCTCGACACGGGCCGCTTCGTAACCGGCAAAGGCCGCTTCGTATCTGCCGTTGTTTTCGGCAAGCGCGCGGGCGAGTACGAAACCGTCCTCGATCGCCATGACCGCGCCCTGGGCGAGGAAGGGCAGCGTCGGATGGCAGGCATCACCGAGCAGCGTCACGCGGCCGCGGGTCCATTCATCCATCGGCGGGCGCAGCATCAAGGCCCATTTGTAGGGCACATCGATCGCCTTGATCAGCGTGTGAATATCCTCATGCCAGCCCTGGTAATCGGCCAGGCACTCTTCCGTCGTGCCGGCGACCGACCAGGATTCCACCTGCCAGTTGGAGCGCTCGACCACGGAGACGTAGTTCATCAGCTTGCCGCCGCGCAGCAGGTACTGGATGACGTGGCCGCCGGGGCCGATCCAGTTGGTGCCGACCGGGCGCAGCATGCGTTCCGGCAGGCGCTCGACCGGGATGACGCCGCGCCAGGCGACGATGCCGGTGAATTTCGGATCGTCGCGGCCGAACAGCGTCTCGCGGATCTTCGAATGGACGCCATCGGCGCCGACCACGATGTCGGACGTGGCCGTCGTGCCATCGGCGAAGGTGATCGTCGCACCCTTGTCGTCCTGGGTGATCCCGACGCATTTCTTGGAGAGCTTGATCGCATCCGGCTTGATGCGGCGCACGCCGGCCGCCAGCGTCTGGTGCAGGTCATTGCGATGGATGGTGATGTAAGGGAAGCCGTAGCGCTCGATGGAAAGCGGGCCGAGGTCGAACAGTTTCCAGGTCTGACCGGTGTTCCAGAGGCGAATCTCCTTGCCCTGCGCCTGCGAGGCAATCGACATGATGTCTTCTTCGAGCCCGAGGGAAAACAGGATTCGCGTGCCGTTGGCGCTGATCTGCACGCCGGCGCCGACTTCTTTCAGCTCAATCGCCTGCTCGTACACATCGACGTCAAACCCTTGGCGGAGCAGCGCTAAAGCCGCTGTCAGGCCGCCAATTCCCCTCCCACAATAGAAATCTTCATTTTGTTATCCTTTGAAATCCTGGCAGATAATCTCTCCCGGCGCACATGCGCCTGTCAACTATTTTTGATAAAGTATAATTGACTTTGTTCAAAACCAATTTCATATCTGCCCCCGAAAGAGCTGTGGGACCGGTCTCGGGGAGGGGGCCATCGCAATTGAGAGTTTCAATCCATGGCCCAAAGCAGGAAAGAATCTCACCAAATTACACCTAGGATATCTGGCTTCCTGATATAATTGGGGTAGGATCGAGAACGCCGGGTGGCTACCGTATCTGGTCGATGGGAGAGTACGGAATTCGATTGACTGACAAGAGGGATACCCTTGTATATAGTCAAACCTAGTTGCCTATAGACGAATTGAGGCCGCAAGTTCGAGGCGCGGCCTGAAGAGCATGCGTAATGACGGTTCAGCCGGCGCCCAAGCGGAGCCAGACCGGTTCACACAGTCAGGTTTTCAGGGAGGAAACCATGGTCATCAAAAGTCCGCAGGATTTCGGCGCGGGCATCTTGTTCATCCTTTTCGGCGCAATCGGCCTCTATGTCGGTTCGGACCTTGCCTTCGGTTCCGCCCGCAACATGGGGCCCGGCTATTTCCCCATGATCATCTGCGCCCTGATCGCCCTGATCGGCCTGATCGTCACGGCGAAATCGCTGGCGATCGAAGGTCCGGCAATCGAACGCATCCAGCTCCGCCCGATCATCTTCATCCTGCTGGCGATTGCCGCCTTCGGCATGCTGATCGCGGAAATCGGCGCGGTGATCTCCTCGGTCCTGTTGATCATGTTTGCCGCTTATGCACGGCGCGGCGTCAACCCCGTCGAGACCGTCATCTTCGCGGTCACCACCGCGGCGTTCGTCGTCATCATCTTCGTTTATGCGCTTGGGCAGCCGATGCCCGTCTGGTGGGGCAGATAATCCATGGAAGTTTTTGAACACCTCGCAACCGGCTTCATGGCGGCGGGTACGTTGGAAAATCTGATGTTCTGTCTGATCGGTACCGTTCTCGGCACCTTGATCGGCGTTCTCCCTGGCATTGGACCCATTCCCGCGCTTGCCATCCTCCTGCCGATCACCTTCGGTCTTGATCCGCTCTCGTCGCTGATCATGCTCGCCGGCATCTATTACGGCGCCCAGTACGGCGGCTCGACCACCTCGATCCTGGTCAACATGCCGGGCGAAGCTTCCTCGGTAGTGACCTGTATCGAAGGCCACCAGATGGCCCGCAAGGGCCGCGCCGGCGCGGCCCTTGCCATCGCCGCGCTCGGTTCGTTCTTCGCGGGCTGCGTCGGCACTGTCTTCATCGCCGCCTTCGGGCCTCCGCTCGCTTCGATCGCCCAGCAGTTCAACTCGCCGGATTATTTCGCGCTGATGCTGCTCGGCCTCGTCATGGCGATCGTTCTGGCTCACGGCTCCGTCCTCAAGGCGGTCGCCATGGTCCTGATCGGCCTGTTGCTCGGCCTCGTCGGCACCGACATCAATACCGGCCTCACCCGCTATACGTTCGGCCTTTCGGGCCTTTGGGAAGGCATCGACTTCCTGCCGCTGGTTCTCGGCCTCTTCGGCATCGTGGAAATCATCCGCAACCTCGAGAACCCGCCGCCGCCGCGCGAAACGATCAGCACCCGCATGCGCGACCTGTGGCCCAACAGGCAGGAACTCCGGGACTCCATTCCGGCAGCCCTGCGCGGCACCGGCCTTGGTTCCCTCCTCGGCATCCTGCCGGGTGGCGGCGCCGTTCTCGCCTCCTTCGCCAGCTATACGCTGGAGAAGAAGATCTCCAGGAACCCGCGCAAGTTCGGGCACGGCGCAGTGGAAGGCGTCGCAGGTCCCGAATCGGCCAACAATGCCGCAGCCCAGACCTCGTTCATCCCGCTCCTGACGCTCGGAATTCCGTCGAACCCGATCATGGCGATCATGATGGGCGCGATGATCATCCAGGGCATCCAGCCGGGTGCTGCCGTGATGACCACCCGTCCCGACCTCTTCTGGGGCATGGTCGCCTCGATGTGGATCGGCAACCTGATGCTCGTCGTCATCAACCTGCCGATGATCGGTATCTGGGTAAAACTGCTGTCGGTTCCCTATCGCCTGCTCTACCCGGCGATCCTGCTGTTTTGCGCGATCGGTGTGTATTCTACGAGCACCGAACCGTTCATGATGGTCCTGATGATCGTCTTCACGGTCTTCGGCTACGTGCTCTTCAAGCTCGGCTGCGAGCCTGCACCCATGGTGCTCGGCTTCATTCTCGGCCCGCTGATGGAGGAGAACCTGCGGCGTTCGCTGGTCATCTCGCGTGGCGACCCGACGATCTTCATCAATCGCCCTATCTCGGCCACGCTTCTGGTGGCGACGGTTCTGATGCTCTGCCTGATCATCTTTCCGCAATTCCGCAGGACCCGCGAGGAGGCGTTCCAGGAGGAATAACAGACATTCCGCAACAGTTTTGGAGGAGGAGCCAATGACTGGAAAACACTTGAAACTGACAAGACGCACACTGCTTGCGGCGGCCGGCTTGGCCGCCGCTCTGCCGGGTGTCTCGTTCGCACAATCCAGCTATCCCAATGCCCCGATCACCTTCGTCTGCGCCTTTCCGGCCGGCAGCGGCGCCGACGTTCTGGTCCGCTTCTTCTCGGAAAAAGTGGCGGCGGTCTCCAAGCAGACGGTGATCGTCGAGAACAAGCCGGGCGCCAACGGCAATATCGCCGCCGAATATG
Source organism: Neorhizobium sp. EC2-8 (assembly GCA_045291535.1). Taxonomy (GTDB): domain Bacteria; phylum Pseudomonadota; class Alphaproteobacteria; order Rhizobiales; family Rhizobiaceae; genus Neorhizobium. The sequence goes on from CP147998.1 coordinate 485,000, forward strand.
TCAGCCGCGCCAAGCCCGACGGCTATACCGTCTACGTCCATTCCGGCACTTCGACCGCGGCCAACATGTCGCTGTTCAAGAAACCCTCGATCGACGTCACCAAGGCGCTGCGCGGTGTCCAGTTCATCAACAAGCAGCCCTTCATGATCGCGGTGGCGGCCGACAGCCCCATCAAGGATATGAAGCAGCTCACCGAGCATCTGAAGGGCAAGGGCGGCGATGCCACCTATGGCTCGACCGCAACCTCCGGCAAGGTTCTGGCCGAAGTCTACCTCCAGCTCGCAGGCGTCTCGGCAACCGAAGTCGCCTACAAGACCGGCCCGGATTCCTTGAACGACATCACCAGCGGTCAGCTCGATTTCGCCGCGCTCGACCCGGTCTTTGCACTCAGCCAGCAGCGCGAGGGGCGTCTGAGGCTGCTTGCGGTCGGCTCGCCCCAGCGCATGAAATCGACACCCGACATTCCGGCCATCAAGGAATACGGCCTCAATGTCGACCAGCTTGGATGGTGGGGTGTGTTCCTGCCCGCCAAGACGCCGGACGATATCGTCCTGAAACTGAACTCGTTGTTCCAGGACGTGCTCAACAAGCCAGAAACGGAAGCATTCCTGAACAAGTTCGGAGGAGACGTCTACACAGGTACGCCCAAGGAGGTTGACGAGCTTCTCGTAAAGACCGTCGAGGAGTGGCGTGCCTATGTGGCGCTTGCGAAGATTCCGCAAAACTGAGGCCTGCTCAACAGGCTTCGCAGCAGCTTTTATGGGATCGACTGGGGCATTCAAGGGGAGGACTTGTAACTATGACAATCGAAATCTCACGCAGAAACCTGATGATGGCGACGGCCGTCGCCGCGGCGCTCGCACCGCTCGGTGCATTCGCGCAAGGTGCTTATCCGACCGGCCAGATCACCTTCGTCTGCGCCTTCCCCGCCGGCTCCGGCGCAGACGTGCTGGTCCGCTTCTTTGCCGAGAAGTTTGCCAAGGTCTCCGGCCAGACGGTGATCGTCGAAAACAAGCCGGGGCTGCCGGCAACATCGCCGCCATGTACACCGCCCGCGCCAAGCCGGACGGTTATACGATCTACGTCCATTCCGGTACCTCGACGGCGGCCAACATGTCGCTGTTCAAGGCGCCGCCGATCGACGTCGTCAAGGAGCTGCAAACCACCTCCTTCATCAACAAGCAGGCTTTCATGTTCGTCGTGGCTTACGACAGCCCGATCAAGGACATGAAGGAACTGACCAAGGTGCTGAAGGCAAAGGGCAACAACGCAAGCTACGCGACGGCTGCCACATCCGGCAAGGTTCTCGGCGAAATCTACAAGCAGGTCGCCGGCGTCGATCCGGTCGAAGTCTCGTTCAAGGATGCCAAGGATTCGCTCAACGACATGATGAGCGGCTCTCTCGATTACGGCGTCCACGACCCTGTCTTCGCCTTGTCGCAGGCCAACGAGAAGCGCATCCGGATCCTCGCGACCGGCTCGCCGATCCGGCTGAAATCGCTGCCCGACATACCGACCGCCAAGGAACAGGGTACGACATCGACCAACTGGGCTGGTGGGGCTCCTTCGTACCGAAGGCAACACCGAAGCCGGTGGTCGATAAGATCAACGCGCTGTTCAACGAAATCCTGGCCCAGCCCGATGCAGTCGCCTTCCTCGCCAAGTTCGGCGGCGACGTCTATGTCGGCACCCCGGACGAGGGCCAGGCACTACTCGCCAAGACCGTCGAAGAGTGGAAATCTTACGTCGCCCTGGCCAAGATTCCGCAAAATTAATCAACCGATTGGAAAGACCCTCTCGCCATAGTGCGGCAGGTTCTTTCGCAGGGACCCTTACGAACCGCCACAGGAGATGAAAAGTGACAAAATGGCTTAAGAAGATCGCGCAAGCCACCGCCGCCATGGCGATGCTGGCGGTCGCGCAAATTGCAACCGTTACGCCCGCTCAGGCTGCCTATCCGGACCAGACGATCACGTTCGTCTGCGCCTTCCCGGCAGGTTCGGGCGCCGACGTTCTCGTTCGCTATTTCGCAGACAAGGTGTCCAAGGTCGCAGGCGCCACGATCATCGTCGAAAACAAGCCGGGCGCGCTCAGCAACATCGCCGCCGAATATACGTCGCGCTCCAAGCCGGACGGCTACACGATCTTCGTCCACTCCGGCAACTCGATCGCCGGCAACATGTGGATCATGAAGAAGCCACCGATCGACGTCGGCAAGGACCTGATGACGATCGCGACCATCAACAAGCAGGCCTTCATGATCGCCGTCGCCAAGGACGCACCCTATAAGGACATGAAGGAACTGACGGCTGCCATGAAGACAAAGGGCGATGGCGGCTCCTATGCCGTCAACGCCACGTCGGGCAAGGTCATGGCCGAAGTCTACAAGCAGAAGGCCGGCCTCGAGACCGTTTCGGTCCAGTACAAGACCGCTGCCGACTCGCTCAACGACATCACCAGCGGCGCAATGGACTTCGGTTCCTATGACCCGGTTTTCGCCCTCTCCCAGCAGCGGGAAGGCCGCTTCCGCCTTCTCGGCGTCGGCTCGCCGGAGCGCATGAAGGGCGCTCCCGAGATTCCGACCCTGAAAGAACAGGGCTTTGACGTCGATCAGGCTCGGCTGGTGGGGTGCCATGGTTGCCAAGGGCACGCCAGCAGACATCACCACCAAGATCAACGGCTGGTTCAACACCGTTCTCGGCCAGCCGGAAACCCAGAAGTTCCTGGCCGACCAGGGTGGCGATCCTTATGTCACCACGCCGGCTGAAGCCCAGGCCCTGATGATCAAGACCATCGCGGAGTGGAAGGACTACGTCGCGATCGCCCAGATCCCGCAGCAGTAAGATCTGCTGAAGCAAAGAAAGCCGGCGGTGACGCCGGCTTTTTCGTCTCTGAGACTAGGATTGCAGGGCCGCCCCTTCGGCACGGTGATTGTGGATATCAGTCCCGATAGCTCGGATCGATCCTATCCAGCTTGCGCAGCATCGCCGGCCATTCCTTGAGCCCCGGCTTTGCCGGCGACATCTCGTACATATGGGCCGTAAGCTCGGCGATCTTTTCTTCCGGAATGGTGAGACCCTGGGGCTGGGCCGCCATGGCGGCGAGTTGCGCACGAGCGGCCTTTTCCAGCCAGAAGGTCCACACGAACGCCTCACCGACGCTTTCGCCCGACGTTAGCGTGCCGTGGTTCTTGAGGATCATGTTCTTGTGCGGGCCGAGGTCGTGGATCAGCCGCTCCTGCTCTTCCATATTGAGCGCCAGGCCTTCATAGCCGTGATAGCCGATGCGGTTATGGAAGAACATCGAATGCTGGGAGAGCGGCAGTAGGCCGCAATCGAGCATGGAAAGCGCCATGCCCGCCTCGGTATGCAGGTGCATGACGCAGTTGAGTTCGTGGCGCGCCTTGTGGACGGCATGATGGATGACGAAACCGGCGCCGTTCACCGGATAGTCCGACTTGCCGATGATCCTGGCCTCGTGGTCGATCTTGACGAGGTTGCTTGCCTTGATCTCGTCGAAGGCCATCCCGAACGGATTGATCAGGAAGTGGTTTTCGGTGCCTGGCACGCGGGCCGAGATATGCGTGTAGATGAGGTCGTCCCAACCGTAGAGCGCGGCGAGCCTGTAGGCGGCGGCGAGATCGATACGCACCGCCCATTCCTCGTCGGTGACCGAGGCGCGGTCGAACTCGGTGACGACTTCCTGTCCGTCGTCCTGCCCTGCCAGTCCGATGACGTGACGTTGAAATGCCATGTGACGACCTCCCTAGAGTTCAAAAGCCCAGATAGCGATCGGGACCACCGGCGTCGGCAACGGCGTCCCCTTGAAAAATGCTTCCACATTCGCGACCAGCAAAAGGGCCATGGCGAGGCGGGTCTCCGCCGTGGCGCTGCCCTGATGCGGCGTCATGATGACATTTGGCATCCACAGCAGCTTTTCCGAAACCCTCGGCTCGTTGGCGAACACATCCAGCGCCGCGAAGCCCAGCCTGCCGTTTTTGAGCGCCTCCACCAGCGCCGCTTCATCGACGATCGAACCGCGCGAGACGTTGACCAGTGTGCCCTGAGGTCCCAGCGCCTCGAGAACGTCGCGACCGACGATGTTCTTCGTGTCTTCGCCGCCGCGTGCGGCAATGACCAGGAAATCGCTCTCTTTCGCCATCGTGACGAGGTCCGGAACGAAGGTGTAGGGCACGCGTTTCTGCTGCGGACCGTGATAGGAAACGCGCATGCGGAAAGCGGCGGCCCGCTCCGCAATCGCCATGCCGATATTGCCGAGCCCGACAATGCCGATCGCCTTGTTCTTGAGCGACCGGCCGAGCGGTACTTTTGCCGCGATCGTCGTCCACCGACCATCGCGGACATATTGGGTCTGGGGGACGATATCGCGGGCCGAGGCGAGCATCAGCGCCATGGCGAGGTCGGCGACATCCTCGGTCAGCAGGCCCGGCGTATTGGAAATACCTATGCCGCGGGCTTTGACGGTCGGCATATGGATCGAGTCGATGCCGATGCCGTAACAGGCGACCAGTTTCAGGTCCGGAAATTTTGCAAGGACATCTGCATTGGCGCCGACGCCGGGATCGGTGACCAGCACCTGCACGCCCGGCATTTGCCCCCTGCCGCCACGTCCGCGACGGACATTCGCCGCCCGCCCATGCCCTCGAGCGTCGAGACCACCGAAGCAGGCAGGACCGCCGTCAGCACGACGATACGGATATTATTCTGATCTGATGTCACGGAAACGACGCCCTCCCGGATCGAGTTCTTGCGCGTGACTTTATACGGCTCCCTGCCACGGCGAAACCGATTTTTGTCGATGTCGAATGGAATTCGTCATCGACGGATCAGCCGTGAATAAATTGCCACGGGCTGATTTCGCTTTCGATCGACAGCGGCACCTCGATCAGCCACGGCCCGCCGCGCGCGATCGCCGTCTCGATTGCCCGGCGCAATTCATCCGGCGCATTCACCTGGGCAAAATTCACATGAAAGGCGTCCGCGAGTTTACCGAAATCCGGGTTCTTCAGCTCCGAACCGATCAGCCTTCCGCCAAAACCCTGCTGCTGGTCCCTCTTCACGTTGCCGAAAGCGGAATTGTTGAAGACGACGGTGATGACGTCGATGCCATATTGGACGGCGGTCGCCAGCTCCTGGGCTGCAAACATGAAGCCGCCATCGCCTGATATCGACACCACCGGCACATCCGGCCGGGCGACCTTGACGCCGAGCGCCGTCGGGAACCCGAAACCCAGCGTGCCCTGAAAGCCGGTCGAAATGAAGGTGCGCGGCTCGTGGACCGGATAGCAGTACCAGGACGCGAAACCGGACTGGCAGACCTCCTCCACCAGAATGCCATCATCGGGAAGGGCCGCGCGGATCGCCTGCAGGTAGGCGTAATGCGGCGAGATCTGCTTGATCGCTTCGGCCGTTTGCGCGCGGGCGGACCGGATCGCCTCCCGCCAGCCGCTGGAAGCAGCGCGTGGTCTGATCTCTTCGAGCAGCGCCTTGAGCGAGGTTTTCGCCCGGCCAAGGACGCCCAGCGCCTCCGGCGTGCGGGTCAGTTCCTCCGCGTCGATCTCCAGCCGGATGACCGGTACCTCCTGCCTCGGCTTCCAGCGCCAGGCTCGGCACTTCGAGCCGCGTGCCTATACCGATAACGCAATCGACCGTTGGCCAGAGTTTTCGCGCCTCGGCGATGGTGAGGCCGAGTTCGTGGCGGTTCGAGACGACGCCGCGGCCGGAGCGGAAGGCCACGACCGGCGCATGCAACCGTTCGGCAAGCTGCAGCACCTCGTCGCGGGCTTCGAACGCACCGGGCCCGACGAAGATGATCGGCCGTTCTGCGCGGCCGATCACCGCCGCCGCCTCGCCGATCGCCACATCCGCGACCGGATCCGGATGGTTTTGCAGCGGCCGGACGACCTCGAAATGGTCCTCCATAGTAAACTGCTCCCAAGGCATTTCGATCGTCGCGGGACCGGGCTTCAGCGAGCGCATCTCCCTGAATGCATGGGCGATTGCCGCCGAAACATCCCCTGCCCTCTCGGCCCTTTCCGCCGACTTGACGATGCCGGCCAGCACGGCGCGCTGGTCGCGCATCTCGTGCAGATGGCCGCGGCCCTTGCCAAGAAAAGCGGTCGGCACCTGGCCGGTCAGGCAGAGCACGGGTTCGTTGCATCCCCAGGCCGTCAGCAGAGCCGCCCCGGTGTTCAACACGCCCGGCCCCGGCACCACCGAATAGACGCCGGGATTGCCCGAGGCGCGGGCATAGCCGAAAGCCATATAGGCGCAGGTCTGCTCGTGGCGAGGCGTGATCACCCGCATGCCGTCGCGCTGAAATGCGTCGAACAGCCCATAGAGCTGCGCACCCGGAATGCCAAAGACGGTGTCCACGCCATGCGCGCGCAGTGATGCGGCGATGGAATCGCCTCCCGTGGTGGTCATGTGCGAGATTTCCTTCCCAGTTCGATATTTTCGCGCAAAGCCCCTCATCCGCCTGCCTGCACCTTCTCCCCGTGGGGAGAAGAGACATGCCGCGAGGTCCGCCGAGCTAAGCGGAAGCGGGGGAGGGTCCCACACCCGATACGGTTGTTCGTTCCCCCGCCCGCCCCTACAAAGTCTTACGCGGCGTCGGGTCCAGATTGAACAACTTCGCCGCATTCAGCCCCAGGATATTCCGCTTCGCCTGTTCGCTCAGGAATGGCAGGTCGTAAATCTCCTGCGGCAGGTCGAAATCGAAATGCGGCCAGTCGGATGCAAACAGCAGCTGGCTTTCCGCGTTGATCATTTCCAGCGTCAGCTGCAGCGCCTTCATGTTGACCGTTTCCATCGGCTGGGTGGTGTACCAGCAGTTTTCGCGCATGTACTCGCTCGGCAGCTTTTTCAGCTGCGGTGCTTCGGAGGGACGCATCAGGTACTGGTCGTCGAGACGCTGCATCAGGAAGGGGATCCAGGCGAGCCCGCTTTCCACCCAGATGCTCTTCAGCTTCGGGAACCGTTCCGGAATGCCGTTCAAGATCCAGTTGGTCATATGCACCATGTTGCACCAGACGAAGCCGAGCGCGTGCATGCCGAGGAACCGGTTGATGGTCGACAGCGACTGGTCCTGCCAGTGATAGGCGGCATGGAAGGCGATCGGTAGGTTGCGCTCCTCGAGCATCGCATAAACGCGCATGTAGTCGTTGTGGTGCACCGGCTTGTGACGAGTAGATGGCACGCAGAAACCGATGACGCCTGGCTGGTCGGCGAACTCCTCGATGGTGCGTTCCGCTTCCCTGGGCACATTGAACGGCAGGTAGGCGAGCGTCTTCAGCCGGTCGTCCTTGGAGAGCACCTTGTCGATCAGCCAGCGGTTATAGGCGCGGCCGAGATAGACCTCCATTTCCGGCTGCGGATGCAGCCCGAGCGTCAGCATCGGTGTCGGGAACAGCACCATGTAATCGACGCCGAGAGCGCTCATCGCCCGCCGCGACAGGGTCACGTCACGATGCACCCCGTCGCCGACCTTTTCGCGGATGCCGGCCTGGTGCGGAATGCGGCCGCCGACATCCTGATATTTGAGGCCCATGTCACCGTTCAAACCATAGGAGGCGGTGCCCATCTTCTCGTCGTGGAAAAGCATCGCCTGGTGGCGGATAACCGGGTCCTCGATATACTGCACCAGTTCGTGCCAGGAGATGGTTTCTGTATGGTGGGCGTCAACATCACAGATCAGCCAGTCCTCTAAACCTCGCTTCCGGGCTGCTTTGTTGGCATGCGCGAGGATGTCGCGCGTATCGGTGAAGACGTCGATCTGCTGCACCGGCAATTCGCGGGCGCGATCCTTGTTGGAAATATCCATGTTCGCTCTCCTCAGGCGAAAGAGTGGATGTCTTCTACGGGCCTACAGTTCGTCCGGACGGCGGCGATACCAGAGCGCCAGCTCCATGGGACCGAGATGCAGGGCGCGCAGGATTTCCGAGACGGCGGAAAGCGCCTCGGTGGCGGTCACCGTCTCGTCACGGGTGCCGGTCAGCGGCCGGAACGTGCGCTCCTCGCCATCGCTTTTGGCGACATACAGCCGGATCGCGGCCGTCATCATCCGTGCCACCGCCTCGTCGGAGACGCGCGATGCATCGCCACCCTCCAGCAGTTCGGCGGTCGCCTTCTCTATTTCGAGCGTGGCTTCCTCGATCCAGCCGTAGGGATCGTTGCGCAGCGTCGGTTCAAAGGACGACATAGATCTGCCCCTCCCGGATCGCTAGTTCCGCCCGGTGCAGGCGATATTTGGCAGGCCCTGCATTGCGGCCGGTCTCCAGGTTGAATTCCCAGCCGTGCCATGGACAGGCGACGTGCATGTTCTCTTCGTTATATTGAAGCGTCCGCACCTCCCCGTTCTCATCGACGGGTTCGATGACCTCAGGATAGATGCGGCCCTGACAGATCGGCCCCTGCCGGTGCGGGCACATGTTGTGCCAGGCGTGCAGCGTCCCTTTCACCCGAAAAATACCGATCTCCCGCTCCCCGCAGGCAACGACCTTGCGGGCGCCATCGGCAATCTCATCCTCCGAACAGACCAGATATTCCGCCAAGGTTTCCTCCCTCCTTTGCGCTTTATTTCAATATTCTTGAAATCATTCGGTTATATTGTATAAACATGAATGAGAACGTCAAGCGGAGAGGTCATGGACGCGTCGGCAAAGAAGCGAGCAAGCGGTAAGGACCCGGAGATCAAAGGAGCCGGCATCCAGTCGCTCGAAAAGGGTTTGCGGGTGCTGACTGCGATACAGCATTCCGGCCGCGCCATGCGGCTGAACGACATTGCCGCCGCCACCGGCATGACGCCGAGCATGGCGCATGGTTATCTGGTCAGCCTGGTACGCACGGGTTTTGTTGCGCAGGATCGGCTCTCCGGCCTTTACGATCTCGGAGACTCGGCGCTGCAGCTCGGGCTGGCATCGCTCTCCCGCACGGACTTCCTCAGCCTTGCCCGCGCGACGATCTCCGAGCTTGCAGCCGTGCTCGGCGAGACGGTGACGCTGGCGGTCTGGAACGGTGACGCGCCTGTGGTTGTCGATAAGATCGAGGGTCGTTCCGACAGCGTCTACGAAATCAAGGTGGGTTCGCTGGTGCGCCTCTGGCCGACGGCGACCGGCCGCGTCTTCATGGCAAATCTGCCGAACGCCGAATGGGAGCATCACCTTCGCGCCCTGATGCGCGAGGGCGGTGAAGGGCAAGTCTCGGCCGCCCGTTTCATAACCGAACTCGCAGAGGTGCGGCAGGAAGGTTATGCGGCGACACTGCCTGCCACGGTGCCGGACTTCTCGGCGGTCGCCGCGCCTGTCTTTGATCACCGCTCGCACCTGAAAGCGGTGATCACGGTGCTCGGCCGTCAGGATGGCTTCGATATAACGCCGTCAGCCCTGCCGCTGACCTCCACGTTGCGCGCCGCAAGATCGCTTTCGGCCCGGCTTGGCGCGGCAGTAAGTTGAGGGTTTCGCGCAACGCGACTTGTGCGTCTGCATTTTCTCCGCTACCCCGCTTATATAACCGTTTTAAAGAAGGTCGCCGCATCGTGATGGCTGAAGACGTCAAGCCCGAAGAAGCAAGCAGCAGCGAATGGGTGATGCAGCAGCCTCGGGCGATCTACTTCCTGAACCAGGCAAACCATGCGGTGCGCAGCCGGCTGGAAGCGGCCCTGTCGGCTCTTCAGATGACCGGCATTCAGTATACGGTACTGAGCGTGATCGGCAGCCGCGAAGGCCTTTCCTCGGCCGAGCTCTCCCGCCGCTTCTTCGTCACGCCGCAAACGATGAACGAACTGATCGGCGGGCTGCAGCGCCGCAACCTCATCACCCGCAAGGAGGATCCGGCCAATCGCCGCATCCTGCGCATGAGCCTGACGACCGAAGGCAAGCGGATGATCAAGGCCTGCGATGCGGCCGCCGACACCGTCGAGCGAGACATCTTTTCCTTCTTGCCGCAGGAGAGCTACCAGCAGCTCCGCGACCTTTGCCGTCTTGTCGCCCGCAATCTTCGTGAACGCGACGAACCCGCCAAAGGCGAGTGAAAAAGGCGCGACCGGCGAAAGATTTTTCGCGTCATGTCGAACAGGCTCATTCTCGAACGACATTGGTGTAGCAGGCCGATAACGGACTGTCGCACACGGGGAGAAAAGCCGTGAAGTACATGCTGATGATCTATCGCGACGAAGCCCAGTTTGCCGCCGATGCCAAGAGCGGTGCCCATTCCGCTCCCTATATCGCTTATGCCGAAGCGCTGAAGAAATCCGGCGCGCGCTGGTCGGCGGCGACCGACTGCAGGTTTCAGAGACCGCAAGCACGGTCCGGGTCTCCAACAACAAGTCGGAAATCCTGGATGGCCCTTATGCCGACACCAAGGAACAGCTCGGCGGCTTCTTCATCATTGACGTGCAGGATCTCGATGCGGCCCTCGAATGGGCGGCGAAATGCCCGGGCGCCCTCAACGGAGCGGTCAAGGTGCGCCCGATGTGGGTAATGTGACGCCATGGGCGCCGGCGGCGGCGGCATCGTGGACGAAGTTTCCCGTGCTGGCCGATGCTGGAAACGCTCTACGACCATCTCCTGGCGGTGACCGGCTCGCCTGTGGTCGCCATCAACCGGGCCGTTGTCATCGCAAATGAGCGAAGTGTCGAAGACGGACTTGCCGCGCTCGATGGGGTGAACGACGACAAGCGTATGACGGGTTACCAGCCTTATTGGGCTGCGCGCGCCGATCTGCTTGCCCGCTGCGACAGGAGACAGGAAGCCGATGCCGCCTATGAACGCGCGATCCTGCTCGAAACGGACCCGGCCATCTGCCGGTTTCTGGCAGAGCGCCGGGCGCGGCTCGGATTGGTTTCCTGAGGCAGAACAGGGCGCTGTTCCGGGACCTTGCGTCCGCACGGAGATAATCTCGGTGACCGGAAACGGAGCATCACGCGGGACCTGTCACAAACGCCCGGGTTTCGGCGTTCGTACTTTACAAAACGTTGATTTGACGGCGGCAGGTGGTCAGTTCTTAGATTCACGCAGCCGCCATGATGACGGTTAGAGGCTCGCACCCGGACGAGGTTCGGGCTGCGAGCCTCGTCCGGAAGCCGCCGAACGGAATTGCGCAAGTGCCCTGCGGCCTCGATGAGATCGTTTCCGACGCAAGCCAGCAGGCAAGCAGCCCGTCTGCGGGCCACATTCATGCCGACGACCAGCTCTATGCCGGTCGCTGACCGGTCACCGAGCCGGCCTTGAAGTCAAAGCGCCCGGCCGACGGCCCGGTCGTTCTCGAGGCGGGCGATGCAGCCGGCGAGCTTGGCCAGCAGAAGATCGAAATCGATCGGTTTGGTCAGATAGTCCGCCGCGCCTGCCCGCAGGCCGGTCAGTACATTGTCCTTGTCTGTCAGTGCCGATAGCAGGATGAAGGGGATATTGAAGAGCTCTGCATGGTTCATCTGGATTTCGGCCAGGAGCTGATGACCGTCCATGACCGGCATGGAAATGTCGCAGATGACGATGTCGGGCCAGTTCGTCAGGATGGCTTCCAGCCCCTCCTGCCCGTTGGCCGCCTCCAGAGTGGCAAATCCGGCGTCCGTCAGCTCCTCGACGATCAGTTGCCGAATATCCGCTTCGTCGTCGATGCATAGTACCGTGATCATCCTCGTAATTCCCTAAGCTGCTCGTTTGATGAGATTTGCGAGCGGTCCCTTGTTCGGGAGCGCCACCGTGAAGGTTGTTCCCCGGCCGAGCACGCTCTCGACCGAAATAGATCCCCCATGCAGATCGACGATCTGCTTGACGAGGTTGAGGCCGATGCCGGTGCCGGCAATACCCGTCGCGCTGCGCGCCCGGTAGTAGGGCTGGAAGAGTTTCGGCAAATCCTCGGCATCCATGCCGATACCGGCATCCTGGATCGATACATAGGACATGCCGTTCTTCGTCCAGGCCCGGATATGGATGTCCGGCGCCCGAGGCGCGTATTTGACGGCGTTGGAAAGCAGGTTGGTGAAGACCTGTTCGATCGTGGCGCGATCGGCAACAATCGTCTGCGGCAGATGCGAAAGGTCCCGGTGAAACGTGTGGGATTTGCGGATATCCGTTTGCCGGTTGCAACAGGTTTCGATGAGCTCCGCCAGCGAAAGGCGTTCCGGCCTCAGTGTCGTCTTGCCGGTCTCCAGCCGGCCGGCGGACAGGATACTCTCCATCAGATCGACCATGCGCAGCACGGCGGAGCGGATCTGCGCCGACTTCTCCTCCACATATTCAGGCTTCTGGGTCGTTTTCGTGCGCGACAGGCGCTGCGCCGCGGCATCGATGATGGCAAGCGGCGTGCGGAATTCATGGGAAGCCATGGTGACGAACTGCCGCTGCAGGGCGTTCACCTGCCGCTCCTGCGCCAGAAGCCTGTCCAGTTCCGCCCGCTGGCGTTCGATCTCGGCCGTCCGGAGCCTGACGCTCTCTTCGAGTTCATAGCGATGGCGCATCAGTGCCAGACGGCTCTCCGACAGATCGGTGGACGTCTTGCGCAAGCCCCTGCCCAGAAAGATCACGACGCCCAGCGCCACGACGATGCCCGCAATTCCCGCCGGAGCGATCTGCTCGATGAGCATCAGACCGGGCCGGATGGGCTGCCATGCCATATATCCGAGCGTCGAGCCGTCAGTGGCCATGACCGGAATGACCGCAGTCGATTCAGCCGAACTGAGGGTGAAGTGTAGCGTCTCGATCCGCGCGTAACGGGCGATTTTCTGGACCGCGCCGGCATCCAGGAATTTCACGGCAACCGTGATGAATTCCTTGCCGGGATCGACCGTGACCTCGTCGGTGCTCGGGACGATCGGTCTGGCGGCGACGACTGCCGGCCGGCCGCTTATGGCAAGGATCTGCTCGGCAAAGATTTCGCCAATCGCCGGGGCGGCCGAATCGCTGGATACGATCCGCTTTTGCAGCAGGCTACGGACATCTTCCCGCAAGGCCGCCACAGGCATTTCATCGTTGAGAAACGTCAGAGCTGAAATATCCTGGCCGTCCCGCATGGCGAAGACCAGTTCGTTGCGTCCGTCGAAGATATAAGTACGGTCGTGGCTGAAATAAGTGTGCATCCAGGTGCCGATATTATCGACAATCCACTGGTGCGCACCTTTGGCAACGAGCAGAACCGCGTCATTCCATGTCGTGACGCTTTCCAGTTCATGCTGTACGGCTTTTACCTGCTCGTCGAGACCCTGTTCGACGTAACCCTTCTGCCGGGTCAAGGCGATATCGTCCACCTTGGTCGAGGCAAGCCACATGAAGCCGGCGAGAAGGATCGCCGTCAGGGCCGTCAGCAATGTCAGCACGATCGTGACGTGCGATGTGATACGAATGTTCTGCTGCATATGCACCGCTTTCCTCGCAGCATCGTGCATCAAAAACATTACATTCCACTAAATTTCGAATGCCAAGGTTGAACCGAGTACTTTCCGTACCGCTATGGCTGTGACGTCGAGTGGCAAAGTTTTCCCGCTGCTTCGGGATACGCCACGCGCGGGCTCATGAAATTCCCCTGCTTGCCGGCTATAGCCAGGAGGCCGGGCTTTTCGGCAAGCGGCCATCGGGATCCGTCACCGTAAGCTTCGGCTGATCCTTGCCGTTCCAGTGCCAGAGGGCGACGCAGGTTCCGCCGGGCGACATGAAGGATGGATAGATAACGCCGTCGCGGCCCTCGTGGAGCAGCTTCTCTCTGAGGCGATGCGTCGGAGGAATGCGACCGGCATCAAGCTCGGCCCGCCATTCGCAGCGGTGGATGGCTTGATCGACACCAAGACCCGTCAGAATGTCGGGGTCGGTTAAATCGACAAGCTGCGCGCCGTCGAGCCGAAGCTGCGCGATCAGCGCCGGGTGCTGCACGAAACCCTGGTTGTATTCCGCCCAGGCGGTGGAAAGCTCGCGCCCCGCATAGATGGTCGGCGCGCCAGCCGGGTTCCAGCGTCCGCCGAAACGGGCAGCGCCGTCGCCGGACAGCGGCGCATGTGCCCAGCGCGGGACATAGGCACGCCACAGGGCAACGGGTTCAGGCATAAACGCCGGAGCGTACCGCCTCCAGATAAGCGAGTACCTTGTCGGCCTTGCCTTCGCCGACAAGGTCGTAAGCCGTCTTGCCGGCCCAGCCGGGGATAGGCTGATGCTTGAACCAGATTGCCGCGCGGTTTTCGTCGCCGGCCATCTCGCTCGCCATCGCCAGAATGCGCACGACCGGGCTCAGCGCCAGATCGACCTTGCGTGCGCCGCTCTTGGCCGTCAGCGTATTGCGGGCAACACCGATCAGCTTCGCCAGTTCCGCCTGCGTCAGTCCAAGAAGATCCGACACCCGGCGGGCGGACAGAAGCGAAGACTGGGGCTGGCCGAAGGCGGCGGCGCCAATTTCGAAAGCATGAGCCATGCGCACGATCCTGATCCAACTTTGATCATCCGCCGCTCAATATGAGCTCAATTATCGCGCATTTCAAGCGCACTGCTAATCGTCGTCTTCTTCCAGTTCCGGCTCGACGAAATCATCGATCGGCAGTTTACGGGTCAGCAATCCGGCATCCTCCAGCATTTCCGTATCCGGCAGGTCGCGTAGAGTGTCAAAACCGAAGGCGGTGAGGAAGGCCGGCGTGGTGATATAAGTATATGGGGCGCCGGGCGTCGGACTGCGCGGCCCGGAGGCGAGGAAACCGAGCTGCCGGAGGGTCGCGATCGTATCGCGGCTCACCTCGCGCCCGAAAATCTTCGAAATCTCGGCGCGCGTCACCGGCTGGAAATAACCGACCGTCATCAGCACCAGCGCCTGGTGATCGGTCAGATCTGCGGGCGGAGCGTTGGCGGTGCCGGAAACGTGGATGACATCCGCAAATTCCGGCCGGGTGCGATGCTGCCAGCCGCCAGCGACCGCGGCGAGTTCATAAGGCCGGCCGTCGAGCGCTTCGCGAATTTCCTCGATGACCGCTTCGATATCGCAATCCTCTCCCACGACGCGCTCCAGCGCCTTTCGGGAGACAGGCTCGGAAGAGGCAAAGATCACCGCCTCCACCCGTGCCGCCCATTGGCGATGCCGTTCCTCCCGCGTCAGGTGGAGAAGTTCCTTGTCGATCGAGATTTGCCGTGCACGTTTCGCCATGCTCAGAGCCCGTAGATACGGAAGGTGGAGCGGCCGGAAAGCTCGCGCACGGCTTCCAGCTGCTGCAGCCGCTCAAAGAGCCGGCGCGACGCGAAACGGGAAAGGTTCGGCGTTTGCAGGGAACCGGAAACGGCGTCTTCGCAGAGCAGCAGCCGCAGCCCATCCTCTGCGCCTTTTGCACGCAGCTTTGGCGTAATGGCGGCAAGCCGGTCGGCGCGCCGGGCAATCTCCGTCGCCAGCCGGCCGGCTTCGGTCGAGGCATGCACCAGAGCCAGGCAGATCGCCCGCTCGAATCCCTCGTCGCATGGCCGGATGCGGCCGCGTCCACCCTCGGCGCGAAACACCGAAGAAAAGCGCTGGCTCATCAACAGCGGCACCGGCACCGGCCATCGCAGTTTCTGCGCCAAAACAAGATCGGCAAGCCACCAGCCGAGCGCTTCGGCATCCGGGCGGATCGTGTGCGTCTCGCGGATGATTGCCGCGGCGGCAAACGGCGCGGCGGATCCGGCCAGGCCGAGATCGTCAAAAGTCTGCACAAGTGTTGCCAGCAGCTCATCCCATTTGATGCCGAGCATGCCGGCTATCGTCTGCAGCACCTCCACATCGAGCGCGGCTGAACGGGAGGCAAGCCGTTTCCAGGCCGAAAGGATCTGCCCAGCAGGGCCTGGATCGTCCCCGGCTTGCGCAACAGCCACGCATCGCGCAGCCCGGCTTCGTCCTCCGAACGTCCCGAAAAGCGCACCGCCGCTGCAGCACATTTCAGCGCCAGCCGCTGCCGCCAGGCGCCGAGCCAGTCAGGCTCCGTCCGAACGACCTGGTCGAGCGGATAAAGCGCGCCACCCGCCATGAATGCCGCATCCGCTGTGTCCGCGGCAAAGGTCGCGGGCGCCGCCCAGCGGGGAGCCGATATGGGCTGGACAGAGGTTTTCGGTGAGATGGCCTTGGGAATCATGGAGGCGAGCGTAACCGCGATGTGCGCTTGTGGCCATCGACCAGGCGCAAATCCGCACTATACCGCCGGATTTGCACCATTATTTTGCAACTCACGTCTGCTCCGCCAGAGTTGAGTTTTGCGGATCGATCCGCCGCCCTACATAGGGGTGCGGCTGGCCAAGGAGGATTTCAGTTTGTCGTTTCATCGGATGATCGCGTCTCTCGCCCTACTGCTCACCCTTTCGGCGCCGGTTCTGGCGCAGCAACAGCGCGGCGGGGACGAGAACCGCGAGCGCGGGCGCCAGACGGAGCAGGGTGCCGGTGGCGGCATATTCAGCCTGATCCCGGCGGATTCCACCACCGAACACGTTTTTAAGGCACCTCCCGGCGACCTGCCTTATACTGCGACGGCCGGCACGCTCGATCTTTTCGGCCAGGACGGCAACCGATCGGCTAAGATTTTCTATACCGCCTATATCGCGAAGAACAGAACGGCGGGGCGGCCGTTGACTTTCGCTTTCAACGGTGGCCCGGGCGCTGCCTCCGCTTATCTGCATCTCGGCCTGGTCGGCCCGAAAATCCTGGAATTCGGCGCGACCGGCGACGACGGCACGACGCCGGCGCTGAAGGACAATCCGGAAAGCTGGCTCTCCTTCACCGATCTGGTGCTGATCGATCCCGTCGGGACCGGCTGGAGCCGCGCTGCCAGCAATGATGCGGCAAGCGCCTATTACGGCGTGCGGCAGGACGCCGACAGCCTCTCCAAGGCGATCGCGCTTTATGTCCAGAAGAACAGCCGGCTCGATGCGCCGAAATACCTGCTCGGCGAGAGCTATGGCGGTTTTCGCGCCGCCAAGGTCGCGGTTTCGCTGAAGAACAGCCAGGGGATACTGGCTTCGGGCATCATCATGCTGTCGCCACTGGTCGAAGGCCGTTTCCTCGCCAATTCCGAGGATCCCTTGAGCGCTGCGCTGCAGTTTCCGTCGCTCGCGGCGGCTGAACTGGAGCGCCGCAACCAGTTCACGCTGGACAAGCTCACGGAAGCCGAGCGGTTCGCGTCCGGCGACTATCTCGTCGGGCTTGTCGGCCCCTCCCCACGGGCCAGGCGGCCGAGACTCTCTATGGTCGGATTTCCGAACTCACGGGCATTCCGAAGGATGTCGTTACCCGCACCCGCGGTTTCGTTGGCGACGTCTACGCCAAACAGATGGGCGGCACGGGGAAAATAGTCAGCCCCTACGATGCCTCCTATGCCGTGGCGGATGCCTATCCGGAAGACGCCGTAACCCGCAACGACGATCCGATCCTGGAAGGATATACGCGCGCCTATGGCGCCGCCTTCGCCGCCTATGCCCGGGGCGAGCTCGGCTTTGCCAGCGAAATGACCTATTCGCTGCTGAACGAGGAGGTGAACCGCCGCTGGGAATGGAACGGCAGCCGCGGCGGCGACTCGCGCTCACTTGCCAGCGCCAGTACCGACATCCGCGACCTGCTCTCGGTCATCCCCTCCTTCAAGCTGATGATTGCTCATGGATACAGCGACGCGCTGACCCCTATGGCGCCAGCCGCTACGTCATCAACCACCTGCCGCCGGACCTCGCGGCCGGCCGCGCTGCCCTCAAAGTTTATCGCGGCGGCCATATGTTCTACACGAAGCCGGAGTCGCGCAGGAGCTTTGCGGGAGACGTCCGGCGGTTTTACGAGGCCAAGGCGACGGATTGAGAATAGCTCAATCCGTCGGTTTCAGCTTCACGCTCATGGTAATCTGGACCGTCACCATAATCTGCGCATTGTCGCGTTGAAGGCGCTGTGAATTAACGTTGTTGCTGAGATTGCTGATCTTGCACTCGCTGGCGATGGTCGCGCGCACGAGTTCGCATTGTTTCGCGGCAAGAGCATAGATCCTGCGTTGCGCCGCTTCGACCTGGGTTTCCACCGGCGCGTCGTCGTTGTAAGGCAAGCCGAGGCTGATATTCGATTGCAGGTTGATGTAACCTTCGGACGACTGTTCCCGTCCCGGACGCTGCTGAATGTTCGGCGGCACATAGGTCGGCTGAGACAAGGCCGGGAACGCCGATGCGAACAGCACGGCGGATACGGTGATCATCTTGAGTGGCTTGCGCATAAGCTTACCTCCGGTTGCGACATTCTTTGGCACCGAGGCGATGAAGGCGACGTTCCCAAAGCTGCTCGAATTTTATGTGTTCGACAAGTTCTCGGCCGATGACGGCAAGGTCACCGTGATGTGATGCACAGTCACCTTGCTGGTCCGGGCTCGAAACGGCTACTAGCTCGCATACGTTGATTTTTCAGAGAGATTTTTTCGGTCCATGACCAGCGAATACCAGATGTCGCGGCGCGCTTTCGTTCTTGGCTCCGTGTCCTTGACCGCCGCCCTTGCCGGCTGCACGACCACGGCGGAACGGGCACCGATCCCGGAAGTGGCCCGCCGCCCGATCGAACCCCCGACCGAAGCGGAACTGCAGGCCCGATACGCGGCAGTCGAGGATGGCGGCCACCTTCTGCCGGCGATCCCATACAAGCAGATCGATCCGAAATATTACCGCCAGCGCGTGGTGGATCCGACCGGCGAACTCCCGGGCACCGTGGTCGTTGATACGCCCGGCCGTTTCCTCTACGTGGTGGAACCCGGCGGTACCGCGATGCGCTATGGCGTCGGCATCGGCAAGGACGGGTTTGCCTGGCAGGGCGAAGGCGTCATCCACTGGCGCCAGCCCTGGCCGCGTTGGAAGCCGCCGAACGAGATGGTTGCACGCCAACCGAGCCTCAAGAAGTTTTCCATCGAAAACGGCGGCATGGATCCAGGTGTCAAGAACCCGCTCGGCGCCCGTGCCCTCTACATCTTCCAGAACGGCCAGGACACGCTTTACCGCCTGCACGGCTCACCGGAATGGGCTTCGATCGGCAAGGCGACGTCGTCCGGCTGCGTGCGCCTCGTCAATCAGGACGTGATGGATCTCTACACGCGCGTGCCCTACCACGCCCGGATCGTCGTGCATCAGGATGCGCTGAAGGCTGTTCCCGCCGTTTAGGGCGATCGCGGCGATAACGTTGTCTCGCCCGGGCTGCATGGTGTAAGCAGCCCCGGCCCCCAACGGGAAGCGGTGCTGGAGGCCTGAACTGGACTTGGACGACGAGACGCAGCAATCCGACGAGCCGACGCCACGCATGCTGTCATGGGCGCGCAACTCGACGATCTATCGCATCGAGCGGCGGATGCACACGGAAAAGCAGCTATTCGACGCCATAGCGCGCAAGGCACGCCAGAAATTCGAGAATATTGGCGAGGTCCAAGTCAGGGCGCTCGCCGAATTTGCCGTGAAATTCGCCTATGACAACAAGGCGCTGGATGATGCGGCCTTTGCCGAAATGAGCACCCGCTCGGGCATGCGCGGCGGCAAGTCAAAGCGGATGATCGCCCAGAAACTATCGCAGAAAGGCGTGGCAAGCGGCACCGTCGCAGCCGCCGTCGCCGATGCGGACGATTTCCACGCGGCTCTCGTCCTTGCCCGAAAACGCGCCTTCGGGCCGTTCCGCAGGGGCGAACTTGACGAAAAACGCAAGGCGAAGGAGTTTTCCGCCTTCGCAAGGGCTGGTTTCAGCTTCGATATCGGCAGGAAGATCTTCGAAATGTCGCTTGAAGACGCCGAGGAAGCGCTGGGTGCGGGCCGCCACCTTTAAACGGCAGTTTCTGTGGCCGTTTGGCCGTCAGCCCCGCTTGCGGGCGGGGTCGTCGAGCGCCGGGTTGTAGAAGAGCGACAGCGTCAGGCTTCGTGCAATCCGGTCCGCCGTCGCCATGAACCAGGCTTTCGCGTCCTCGTTCGGGGCAATGTCGTCCAACGTCGCGGCAAAAAGCTCCAGCCATTTCGGGAAAAGCTCAGGGCTCATGTTGGCGACGCCGAGATGCGCCTGAACCGGCTTTCCGCCATAGGAGCCGTTGCGGAAGGCGACGGAGGACCAGAAGCTCTTCATCTTCGCCATATGCTCCGGCCAACGCCCGGAAAGCCGCGCGTCGAAAACCGGCCCAAGCTCCGGATGCGCCAGCACGCGGCCATAAAACGTATCGACCAGCTTGACGATGAAGGCCTCGTCGATCCCGATCGCCTTCATCTCCGCTTCCGCACGTTCCCGGATCGCTGCGACATGCGCCGCGCGTCCCTGCAATTCGTCACTCATCTCAAAACCTTGGGCTCGGCCGCATTCGCGACCCGGCTTATATAAGTACAACGGGTGCCGGGACCAAGGGCTGGACCGGTGGTTGCGACGATGTGTCAGGGCGAAAACGAGGCATTCAGGGCCGCGCTGCGGTCGCGATCATTTCAGCGAGCCATTCGTCGAAGCTCTGGTCACTCGCAAACGCGGCTCTGACTGCTGCTTTATGAGTGCGGGGATCTTAACAAAGAGGCCGGCAACGATGCCGGCCTCGATCCATGACGAGCGATCGGAAACGCGCGTTAAACCCGTTCCAGCGCTACCGCGATCCCCTGCCCGACGCCGATGCACATCGTGGCAAGTGCGTATCTGCCCTTGCGGAGCGACAGTTCGAGCGCCGCGGTGCCGGAAATGCGGGCGCCGGACATGCCGAGCGGGTGACCGAGCGCGATCGCGCCGCCATTCGGATTGATATATTCCGCGTCTTCCTGGAGGCCGAGTTCACGCAGGACAGCAATGCCCTGGCTGGCAAAGGCTTCGTTGAGTTCGATCACGTCGAAATCCTTCGGCGAGATGCCGAGACGGGCGCAGAGCTTCTGGGTGGCAGGCGCCGGACCGATGCCCATGATGCGCGGCGGAACGCCGGCCGTAGCGCCGCCCATGATGCGCGCGATCGGGGTCAGGCCGTATTTCTTGGCGGCCGCCTCCGAAGCGATGATCAGTGCCGCCGCGCCGTCGTTGACGCCGGATGCGTTGCCGGCGGTGACCGTCGCGCCCTCGATCTTGTTGAGCACCTTGAGCTTGGCGAGCGCTTCCATGTTGGTCGCGCGGGGATGTTCGTCCTTCGAAACGACCACCGGATCGCCCTTCCGTTGCGGGATGGTCACCGAGGTGATTTCCTTGGCAAGACGGCCGTTCTCCTGAGCCGCCGAGGCTTTTGCCTGGCTGCGCACTGCGAAAGCGTCCTGGTCCTCGCGGGAAACCTTGTAGTCGATCGCCACGTTGTCGCCCGTCTCCGGCATGGAATCCACGCCATACTGCTTCTTCATCAGCGGGTTGATGAAACGCCAGCCGATCGTGGTGTCGTAGATCTCGGCATTTCGCGAAAACGCGGTGTCGGCCTTCGGTATCACGAAAGGCGCTCTGGACATGCTTTCCACGCCGCCGGCAATCATCAGTTCAGCCTCGCCGGCCTTGATGGCGCGAGCGGCGGTGATGACCGCATCCATGCCCGAGCCGCAGAGGCGGTTCATCGTCGTGCCACCAACGCTAACGGGCAGGCCGGCCAGCAGCGACGCCATGCGGGCAACGTTTCGGTTGTCCTCGCCGGCCTGGTTGGCACAGCCGTAGATGACGTCGGCAACCGCTTCCCAATCGACGGAAGCGTTACGCTCCATCAACGCTTTCAGGGGATGGCGCCAAGGTCGTCGGCACGAACGGAGGCAAGCGAACCACCGAAACGGCCGATCGGAGTGCGGATATAATCGCAGATATAGGCTTCGGTCATAATGTTCTCTCTCACAGTTTCGGCACGACCAGATCGGCGACCGGCCCATCGATATGGAGCGTCGCGCCGGTCATGGCCTGCAGTTCTTCGACTGTCATATCGGCCAGCTTTTCGCGCAGGACGAAATGCTTCTCGACGATGTCGATGACTGCATGGCTCGTATACACCCGAGTGATACAGGCAACGCCGGTCAGCGGAAAGGTACAAGCTTCAACTAATTTCGGCTCGCCGTTCTTGGTGACGTGTTCGGTGATGACGCAGACCTGCTTGGCACCGTGAACGAGGTCCATCGCGCCGCCGACCGCCGGCACGCCCTTGGAGCCGACCCGCCAATTGGCGAGGTCACCGTTCTGGGCCACCTGCAGCGCGCCAAGGATTGCGACGTCCAGATGGCCGCCACGCACCATGGCAAAGCTGTCGGCGTGGTGGAAGAAGGCGGCCCCGGCTTCAGTGTTACAGCCTTCTTGCCGGCATTGATCAGGTCCCAGTCCTCCTCGCCTTCAGCCGGCGCTTCGCCGAAGTTGAGGATGCCGTTTTCGGTATGGAAGATCGCCTCGCGGCCCGGCGGCTGATAGCGGGCAACCATTTCCGGAAAGCCGATGCCGAGGTTCACGTAGGCGCCGTCCTGGATGTCCTGGGCGGCGCGCCAGGCGATCTGGGCGTTGGAAAGCTTGATGTCTTCTCGCGTGTTGACGGTCATACGTAGGCCACTCCGGCTCGAATAAGCTCTTCTTCCTGCTGAGGATTTGCGACCTCGACGACGCGATCGATGAAGATGCCGGGCGTCACGACGTGCTCGGGATCGATGCCGCCGGGGGCACGATCTTAGACACCTGCACGATCGTCTTTGCGGCGGCCATGCACATCAGCGGGTTAAAGTTACGGCCGGCTTTGTTGTAGGTGAGGTTGCCGAGCGGATCGCCGAGCTGCGCCTTGACGATAGCGAAATCCGCCTTCAGCCAGCGCTCCTGCACATAGTGGCGGCCGTCGAACTCGGCAATGACCTTGCCGTTGGCAAGTTCGGTGCCGTAAGCGGTCGGGGTGTAGAAGGCAGGGATGCCTGCGCCGCCGGCGCGAATGCGCTCGGCAAGCGTGCCCTGCGGCACGAGCTCAAGCTCGATCTGGCCCGCGAGATAGCGATCGGTGAAGGCGCGCGGGTCCGACGACTTGGGAAACGAGCAGATCATCTTACGGACCATGCCCGCGTCGATCATCGCGGCAATTCCTATGCGACCGTTGCCGGCATTGTTGTTGATGACGGTCAGGTCCTTGATGCCTTTATCGATCAGGGCATGGATCAGCTCGATCGGCGCCCCCGATCCGCCGAAACCGCCGATCATGATGGTCGCACCATCACCGATCTCGGAGACGGCTTCCGCCGTACTGCCGATTGTCTTGTCCATGCGGGATGTCTCCTTCGCTATAACAGGCGGAAAATGGCTCCGTCGCGCCTCCATGGTAAGAGATAGATGAGCGGGAGGTGGACAGCAAGCCATTTGTGCGGTAATTGATCTTTGTTCATATATCGCACACAATCGGATGCGGGAGAAATCATGCGGGAAACGGATTTCGTCAGCGGGTTCGCGCGGGGCCTGAAAGTCATCGAGGCTTTCGGCGAGACCACGCCCAGGCTCGCGATTGCCGACGTCGCGAAAGCAACCGGCCTCGACCGCGCCACCGCCCGCCGTTGCCTGCTGACATTGGCTGAACTCGGTTATGCAGACTATGACGGAAAATTCTTCGTGCTGACGCCGAAGATCTTGCGGCTCGGCCATGCCTATCTCTCCGCCACCCCCTGCCCCATATCGTCCAGCCCTTTCTCGACAAGCTGGCCGAGGAGGTACACCAGAGCGCGTCCGCAAGTGTGCTCGACGGCACCGAGGTCGTCTATATCGCCCGCGCCTCCCAGAAGCGGGTCATGTCGATCAATCTGATGCCCGGCAGCCGCCTCCCGCCTATTGCGCCTCGATGGGCCGCGTGCTGCTCGCAGCGTTGCCTGAGGACGAGGCCCGTGCACTTCTGAAGCAGACCAACCTCAAATCCTTCACGCCACGCACCCTCACCGACCCTGCCCGGCTTATGGAGCAGCTTGTCCGCGTTCGCGAAGAGGGTTTCGCCGTCATCGACCAGGAACTCGAACTCGGACTCTGTTCAATTGCCGTGCCGCTCGAGAACGAGCGCGGCCGCGTGGTGGCCGCGATCAATATCGGCGCGCCGGCAGCCAGTGTCCCGGCCGCCGAAATGGCGGAGCGGTATCTGGCGCCCTTGAAGGGCGTCGCTCTGCTTTGAAATCGCTGTTGCGCTGAACCCATCAGCGCCGTGAATCGATGAGGCCGAATCGATTCAATCATGTCGTTGGACGGCGGAATCGGGACTTGCGATTCTGCTGGCATGACCAGCGAACCGCTTCTCCTTACCCGCCGCGACCCTGCCCGCAACATGGCCCGCTTTTATGTGCTGGCCATCGAGCCGGATCTTTTCGGGGCGTCGCGCTCACCCGCAACTGGGGTCGCATCGGCACCAAGGGCCGCTTCCGCATCGAGCTTTTCGGCTCGCGGCACGAGGCCGAACAGCGGTTCGTGGCCTTGGCGCGTAGCAAGGTGAGACGTGGTTATCGGCAGTTGGCGGCAGCGAGTTGACGGCTGTCAGCTTGAAAGTGCTGACGCCGACCTGATCGATGTCCTATGGACCCGATTCCGCTCCGAATGGTCACCTCAAAAGGCGTCCGGCTATTGGCGATCGACCGCGAGTGTGAATTTCGAGCAGCGTAGATAGAGGCTCGCGTCTCCCCTTGGGCCGGCTTGCAGGCAGCGGGCCCGCCGGAGCAGTAGTCGAACCGGAAACCGGACAGGCAGATCGTGCCAACCGATCCGATTTCTGGACGTGTACAGTCGGCATCGGCGAGATCTTGTCACTCAAGGAGAATGCCAAGACCGGCCCGGCTGCGAAGAACAAGGTTGCGATGGTGATGGTGTACCGCATTGAAAACTCCTCCAATGCGGCGATTGTGCGCTCCTCGTGATCTAGAACAAGCGGACTATTTGGGGAGCTTTGCTCCTCATTTTGGCCTACCCGTTATGGTCGAACAAACTAGCCGCGGAAGCGGTGGACTTCAATCAAGAGTGGTACCTTGCTGATCGCGGTCTCGGTGAGGCCCGGCCAGCATGCGCCAGAAGGCACGAATTCCTGTCATCTTCATCGCGCAGTGCTTCCGTTCTTGACGCTGCCCGGTTCGGTATAGGGCGCAGGTTCGGTATAGCGGAACCGCCCGGAGCGATCGCGGTCTCGCGGGTCAGGCCGTGGAATGGCCGAGATGAGCGCCTGGGTATAGGCATGGTCCGGCGCGTTGCAGACCTTTTCAGCCTCGCCCACTTCGACAAGCTTGCCGCGATACATGACGCCGACCCGGTCGCACATGTACCGAATGACGCCAATGTCATGGCTGATGAAGATATAGGCGAGGCCGAGCTCGTCCTGCAGCCGCATCAGAAGGTCGAGGACCTGGAAGCGCACGGAAACGTCGAGCGCCGAGGTCGCCTCGTCGGCGACGATGATGCGCGGATTAAGCGTGATCGCGCGGGCAATGCCGATGCGCTGGCGTTGGCCGCCCGAAAACGCATGCGGATAACGCTCGCGCCCGGCGGGGTCGAGACCGACCTGATCCATCAGGTGGCAGACCCGTTCGTCGAGTTCCTTGCCACGGGCGATGCCATTGACCAGCAGCGGTTCGCCGATCACCTGCGCGACGGTCATGCGCGGGTTGAGCGAGCCGAACGGGTCCTGGAAGACCATGCGAAGTTCGCGCCGCGCCGCCTTCAGTGCGGCACCTTCGAGCTTGGCGAGATCGACCACCTTGCCGTCGGCGCGGCGATAGAGCATCTCGCCACCCGTCGGGTCGTAGAGACGCATGATCGAGCGGCCCATCGTCGTCTTGCCGGAGCCGCTCTCTCCCACGATGCCGAGCGTCTCGCCGGGAAGCAGCGCGATCGAGACGTCGTTCAGCGCCTTCATGTCGCCGAAATGCATGGAGAGGTTGCGGATCTCGAGGATCGGTTCGGCAGTCGTATCGAGCGGCGGCCGGGCAAGCCGGATCTCCGCCTTCTGCTCCAGTTTCAGCACCGAACTGATCAGCATCCGCGTGTAGGGATCCTGCGGCGCATGGAAGATCTGCTCAACCGGTCCGTATTCTTTGGCGACGCCATGATGCATGACCAGCACGTCGTCGGCGATCTGGGCGACGACGCCCATGTCGTGGGTGATGAACAGAACGGCCATGCCGGTGGACTGCTGCAGCCGTTTGATCAGGTCGAGGATTTCGGCCTGGGTTGTCACGTCGAGCGCCGTGGTCGGCTCGTCGGCGATCAGCAGCTGCGGCTTGCAGGCCAGCGCCATGGCGATCATGGCGCGCTGACGCATGCCGCCGGAATACTGGAAGGCGTACCGGTCGAGCGCATTTTCCGGGTCGGGAATTTCCACCTGCCGCAGCAGTGAGATGGCTTCCGTCCTTGCCTGCGCCTTGCTCATGTTCAGGTGCAGACGGAGCACTTCGGTGATCTGGTCCCCGACGGTGTGGACCGGCGAGAGCGACGACATCGGCTCCTGGAAAATCATTGCGATGTCGCGGCCGCGCACGGAGCGGATCGCCCGGCTGCGCGGGTCGAGCTTGGCGAGGTCAAGCGACGTGCCGTCCGGACGGTGCAGCAGGATCGATCCGGAGGCGATCTCGCCGGGCGAATCTATGATCTGCAGGATCGAGCGAGCAGTCACGGATTTGCCCGATCCGCTCTCGCCAACCACGCAGAGCGTCTTGCCCGGCGCGATCGAGAAGGAGAGATCGTTCACGGCCCTGAAGACGCCCGTGCGGAGCGGAAATTCCGTCACCAGGTTCCTGACTTCGAGCAGCGGCTTGCCGGGTGCGATCGAAGGGCGGGAGGCGATGGGCAGGATATCGGTCATCGGCGCCTCATTTGTTGTAGGGATCGGCTGCGTCGCGCAGGCCGTCGCCGAAGAGGTTGAGCGCCATGACGGCGACGACCACCGCAAGCCCCGGCAGGAAGAGCCAGGGAGCGGTCGCGATGGAGCGGATATTCTGCGCCTCGCGCAACAACACGCCCCAGGAAATTGTCGGCGGCTGCAGGCCGAGACCGAGGAACGAGAGCGAGGTTTCCGCCAGGATCATGGCGGGCACCGCCAATGTCATCGAAGCGATGATGTGGCTCGAAAAGCTCGGCAGCATATGGCGGAAGATGATGCGGCCCTCCGGCACGCCATCAAGGCGAGCGGCGGCGACGAACTCCTCCGTGCGCAGCGACAGGAAACGGCCGCGCACGACGCGGGCGAGCTGCGCCCACCCCGTCAAGGACAGGATGATGGTGATCATCATGTATTGCAGCGTCGCCGGCCAGCCCTGCGGCAGGGCCGCGGCGAGCGCCAGCCAGATCGGGATGGTTGGTAGCGACAGCACGAAATCGATGACGCGCTGCATGACGAAATCGATCCGGCCGCCGTAATAACCGGAGATGCCGCCGAGAACGATGCCGAGGAAAAGCGACATCGCAACACCGACAAGGCCGATCGACAGCGAGACCTGCGCCCCCTGCACCGTACGGCTGTAGACGTCGCGGCCGAGACGGTCGGCGCCGAACAGGAAGAGCGGCTTCGACGGATCTGCGGAGGCGAGCAGATGGATGTTGGTCTCGAACAGGCCAAGCACCGAATAGGTGTAGCCGCGCCCGAAGAACTGGATCGCCACCTTCTTCTGGGCCTTGTCTTCCACATAGATTGCGGCCAGCGTCTCGGGGTCCCGCGTCAGTTTGGTCGGATAATAATGAAGCCCGACCTCGAAGCCGTTGGTCGTGTCGAACAGGTGCACCCGCTGTGGCGGATAGAAGGTCGTGCGGGCGTTCTGCAGGACCGGATCGTTGATTGCGAAGAAGCCGGGGAAGACCGCGACGATATACATGCAGATCGTGACGACCATCGCCGCCATGGCCAGCTTGTGCCGTTTGAAAGCCCACCAGATGAGCTGCCACTGCGAGGCGACGGCCGCGCGGTCCGGCCGGATATTGGTGGTGGAGACATCGACCATTGGGTGTCCTCCTATTCGAGCCGAATGCGCGGATCGACCAGCGCCAGCAGGATGTCGCTGATCAGCGAACCGATCAGGGTGAGCGCGCAGATCAACAGCACGAAGGCGCCGGCAAGATACATGTCCTGCGCCATCAGCGACTGCAGGAGCAGCGGCGCTGCGGTCGGCAGGTTGAGAACGATCGCGACGACGACGGAGCCGGAGATCAGGTTCGGTAGCAGCCAGGCGATCGTCGAGATGAACGGATTGAGCGCGATGCGCAGCGGATATTTGATCAGCAACCGGAATTCGGAAAGCCCTTTGGCACGCGCCGTCGTCACATAAGGCTTCGGCAACTCGTCCAGCATATTGGCGCGCATGACGCGGATCAGGCTCGCGGTAGACGAGATCGCAAGGATCGCGACCGGCAGCCAAAGATGTGTCAGCAGGTCGTACATCTTGGCGAGGCTCCACGAGGCAGTCTCGTATTCCGGAGAGAAAAGCCCGCCGACATCCGCGCCGAATTCGACTGCCGCGACATACATCAGCACCAGCGCCAGCAGGAAAGACGGAATAGACAGACCAAAAAAGGTGAAAGCGGTGAAGGTGTAATCGCCGATCGAGTATTTCTTGACGGCTGAATAGACGCCGATCGGCAATGCCAGCGCCCACGTGGCGATCAGGCTTACAAGCGCGAGCACAAGGGTCAGCGCCATGCGTTCCCAGATCAGCCCCGAGACCGGCTGCTGCCATTCGAACGACATGCCGAAATCACCTCGGCTGGCGATGCCCCAGACCCATTTGAGGTATTGCACGATCATCGGCTGATCGAGGCCGAAGCGCTCGCGCAGCTGAGCGGCGGTGTTCTGGTCGATGACTTCGTTGGAGGAAGCCAAAGTGGCGATATAGGTGGTGACGAAGTCGCCGGGCGGGAGCTGGATCAGAACGAAGGCAAGGAAGCTCACCGCAAACAGAGACGGGATCATCCACAGCAGGCGTTTAACGATGAATTTCAGCATGGAAAGCTCGCAATTCGGATTGCACGGCACACCGATGCGACGCCAATGGCTGTCGCTTCAGTGTTGAATACAATGGGACTGGAGAGGTGCCGCCGCCGAGAAGACGGCGGCACGGTCAAGGCAAATCAGCTCGTAAACGTGAATTGCTGCGGCAGTGCCGGACCGGGGTTCGGCCAAGACCAACTGTCCGGCTGTTTTTCCGGCACGTTGCGCAGGTTGTTGCGAATGACCCCGAAGCCGCCGACGGCAAGGCAGATGCCCATGACTTCGAATTCTTCCGCCGCAATATCGAAGAGCTGCTTCATGATCGCACCGCGCTTGTCGAGATCGGCGGTTGCCCGTGCCTCGTCAAAAAGCTTGAAGCGCTTTTTCTGACTTTCCGGAGGCTCTTCGCCCTTGGCACCGTTGGACGTGTACCAGAGCGTCCACGGGATGGCGTAACGCGAACCCTGCGGATGGAAGGCAAAGAAGTCGCGCGGATCGAGCATCGGATCAAGACCGCCCGGGCCTGGCCAGACCTGCGCATCGTGAGCGTTGTCATCGCCGCGCGTGTAATAAAGCGCACGTTCGATCGTGTTGACCTTCATGTCCACGCCGATCTTCGCCCAGTGCGCCTTCACCAGTTCCAGCACGTCGACCAGATCCGGATAAAGCGTCGGAATGACGTCGATTGCGAAGAAGAACGGCTGACCGTCCGACTTCAGGCGAATGCCGTTGGCATTCTTCTTGTCGAGGCCGGCCTTGTCGAGCAGAGCATTGGCCTTGTCCGTCGAATACTCGACGAACTGCCGCGCCAGCTTTTCATGGTACCAAGGGTGACCCGGACGCGGGCCGGTCTGATACCCCTCGCTCTGGCCGAAATAAACGATGTCGATGATTTCCTGACGATTGATACCCATCGATAGGGCCTGGCGGACCGACTTGTCTGCAAAGACCTTGCGCAGGATTGGGTCCTTGTGGGTCATGTTGAGGTAGAGCGAGCACTGCTGCGCCGCAGATGGCACGAGCGACAGCAGGCGATAATCGCCCTTCTTCATGTTCTGCGACAGGGTCGGCTTGTTCGAGAGCGTGTTGATATGGCGCTCCTGAATGTCGAGTTTGCCGGAGATGACGTTGAGCATGAGCGATTCAACGTCCTGCGAAATGCCGAAGTTCAGGCTCGTCGATATAGGGGAGCTGACTGCCTTCGGTATCGACCTGCCAGAAATAAGGATTGCGCACCATCAGCACGCGGGTCGCGCCGCCGGAATAGGGCTCCTTGATCATCCACGGATCGAGAACCGGCTTCTCGGCATTGCCCCAGCGCTGCGGGATTTCGATATCGCCGCACTTGGCGCGGAAGAGATCCGGCCAGTTGGCCGATCCGGCAGCCTTCACATCGTCGGCGAGCTTGTCGTTGTACTTCGGCAGGAACTTGCTGCAATAGTGCTTGGCAAACAGCGTCGGATGCTGGCCGAGCGGCGTCGCCAGGTTTTCCAGATAGAGAGCGTTCGGCGCTGCAAAGGTGAACTTGACGGTGTAGTCGTCGATTTTCTCGACCACGACAGCCTTGCCACCCACCTGGATCTGAGCCGGCGTGGCGCTGTACAGTTCCTTGTTCTTGACCACATCCTCGATCGCGAACACCACGTCGTCAGCGGTAAACGGATGACCGTCGGACCATTTCGCACCCTTCAGCAGATGGAAGGTGAATTGCGAGGCGTCGGCGCTGACTTCCCATTTTTCGGCAAGGTTCGGCAGAACGGCCGTGAAATCCATATTCCAGCGGACGAGCCCCTGGTTGCCGACCATGCGCAGAATGCCGTTGTGGTCGGACGAGCCACGCAGGCCGCGCCGCAGCGTGCCGCCATACGTGCCGATCTTTTCCCAGGGCTTCACCACCATCGGGTTTTGCGGCAGCCGTTCGGCAAGCGGCGGAAGCTTTCCGTCCTTCACCAGCGCTGCCAGTTGCGGTGCTTCCTTGGCCCCGGCAGCGTTCGCGCTGCCGCCCGCCATGGACAGGGCCACAGCCCCGCCGACACCCGCCAAAAACGTCCGGCGGGTTACGCCGGAAGACATAATTTCGTCGTCGCGCATAGATCTCCTCCCAATTCAGACCGTGCCGACCTGATTGACGATCTGAACGGTTTCCCAGCCGACAGACCGCCGTGGACCTCCATCCCATCGGCAAGACGGACCATATGCTGGTTCCCAGATGATTACAAGTATTGACAGATTTTTACAGGTTCAATAATTCTACGTGCCAAGAGACATGCCGAACGGGAGGAGACGCATGGCTTTCGATGACGAACCGCGCGAAAAATTGAAGGTCGCGTCGCCCGCGACATCAATTTCGGTCCTGCTGAAACGGGGACCTCGGAGTGTTTTCATTCGCGCTGCGCACAAGATCAACAAGGATGCATCGCGGCTCGTTGAGCCGACCTATCCGCTGCGCCACGCCCCGGCACCTGAGGACACCAACCGTGCGTGCATCTTTGCCCGCCGCAGTCATCCGCAACGCGTTGGGCGACGACCAGGACGTACCGTCAGACCGGCTGCCATGACTGAAAGGGTTGCGAACGAGGCCTGCGAACAGACCGTCTTCGAAGCTCAGGCCCGGTTCCTTGAATGGAGGCGTGAAAAGGGACGCTGATGGACCAGCCCGACGTGATAGCCGCAGCCAAGGCTGAGCCTCGCTTCAGCGACATCATCTACGAGAGGATCGTGGAAAGGATCGCCGATGGTCGCTTCCCCGTCAATGAACGGCTTCCATCCGAGCCCAACCTCTCCGTCATGTTCGGCGCATCACGGCCGGTCGTGCGCGAGGCGCTGGAACGTCTTCGCGCCGATCAGTTGATCGTCTCCCGCAAGGGTTCCGGCTCATACGTGCGGCAACGGCCCGACTCTTCGGTCCTGAAAGAGGTCCCGGTCGGTTCGCTGGCCGACGTACAGCGTTTTTCGAATTCCGGGCAGGCCTGGAGGCCGAAGCCGCAGCACTTGCGGCGCGCAACTGGCAGGTCAGTGACAAGGTCCGCATCACGGCGGCGCTTGCGGCACTCGAACATTGTCTGGAAGTCGGAGAACTGGGCGCCGAGGAGGATCAAAGGCTGCATGACGCCATCGCCATGGCGACCGGCAACCAGTTCCACACCATCGTGCGGGAATGGTTCAAGCCGCATTTTTCGATCGGCATGTCGGTAACGCGCAGCCTCAGCCTCAAGCGGACGCCGCTGCATGTCCGCCACGTGCAGGACGAACATGCGGCAATCGTGGAAGCCATCCTGGCGCGCCGGGAAACAGATGCCCACAACGCCATGAAAACCCATATTCTGAATGCGCGCGCCCGCATGTTCCAAGGCGTGAAAGCCCAGTCTCTCGACGGCTAATTACGGCGCAGGGAAACGCCGCAAGGAGGAGTGCTTTTGAAACGGATTGCAATAACCGGAGGCGCGGGACACATCGCCACGCAGCTCAGGGGTTTTCTTCGCCCTATCGCGGAACATATCAGGCTGATCGATGTCAGGCCGGCGACGGAGCCTCGCCTCGAACGAAAGTTTTTTCGAAGGTGATCTGGCGGATAAGGATGCCATGCACGCCGCCCTCGAAGGGATGGACGGCGTCATCCACCTCGGTGGCTTGCCGCGAGAGGCGGATATCGAAGATATGCTGCAGACCAATATCCTCGGCACCTATAATCTTTACGATGCGGCGCGGGCAACCGGAGTGAACCGCGTCGTCTTTGCCTCAAGCAATCACGCAACCGGCTTTTATCCGCGCTCCGCAACGATCACCCCGTCCGACATTCCGCGCCCCGACACGCGCTACGGCCTGTCAAAATGCTGGGGCGAGATGGTGGCCGGTTTTTATTACGACAAGGCCGGGATCTCCACGCTCTCGATCCGCATCGGCAATGCAGGCGCCTATCCCAACAGCGAACGCTCGGCCGCGATCTGGATCAGCCCCGCGACCTTTTCCAGCTCGTCTGGATCGGCCTCACCCACCCGGAAATCGCTGCCGCCGTCGTGTATGGCGCTTCTCGCAACGATTCAGGCTGGTGGCGGGACGAGGTTGCCGAGCGCCTCGGTTATCGCCCGCAGGACCATAGCCGCGATCACCTGCTTCTCGAAGAGACAAGCGAAGGCGCGGTCGCCGCCTTCTTCCAGGGTGGGAGCTTCTGCGAGACAGAGCACGATGGGCAGGTCAGGCTGCGCGACGAGAATGGCCTTGTCGTTCCCGTAAGGGCTGCATCATGAGCAAACCGGAAATCATCGCACCCGCGGTGCGACGGGTTATCGACTTTCCATTGAAGGTCGGCGAATCGCCGACCTGGGACGACCTCACCGGAGATCTTTGGCTGGTCGATATCCTAGCCCCGGCAGCCATCTGCCTGCGCGCCGATGGACATGTCGATCGCTTCGAAATGCCATTCAAGATCGGCTGCCTGGCACTCTGCGAAAGCGGCGATATAGCAGTGGCGCTCGAGAACGGCGTTCACCTCCTGAACCCGAAAACCGGAACGATGAAGCTGCTCTGCGATCCCGACGGCGGGCGCCCCGACAGCCGGCTCAACGACGGCAAGGTCGGGCCCGACGGCTGCTTCTGGGTCGGCACGCGTGACGAAGCCGTTCCGCAGACGGGCAATGCTCGCCTTTATCGCGTCATGCCCGATGGGTCCTTCACCACGATCGTCGGCGGCGGGCTGCTGACCTCCAACGGCCTTGCGTGGAGCCCGGACGGCCGGACCATGTATCACTCGGATAGCAGCGGCCTCTTCGCCCAGGTCTTCGATTTCGACCCGCAGAAAGGCGTCACCAGCCCCCTCGCCGGCTGCACGATTTCTCGCCGGAAGAAGGCCGGCCGGACGGCGCCGCCATGGACGAGAAAGGTTTCTACTGGATCGCAGGTATCCTGTCGGGCGGCATCAACCGGCTCTCGCCCGAAGGCGACGTCGTCGAGATCTATAAAGTTCCGGCAAAATCGCCAACCATGCCCTGTTTCGGCGGGCCGGATCTCGCGACGATCTACGTCACCACGCTCTTCACCGACAACAACGGCACGTTCGAGCACGGAACGTTGTTCGCCTTCGAAGCAGGTATCCGCGGTACACCCATCCACCGTTTTAGAATCTGAGCCGTCCCCCGCCGGGAATGGGGAAGACAGCGTCGATGTAAACCGGGACGTCCGCAACATAAGCGGATCATCAGGCACCTTTCGAAAAAGGGCATGTTTCCTACGGGCGGCGTTTGAACGTGTGCTCCTCCGCGGGAAATGCACGGGAACGAACGTCGCCCGCATAGGCTTCGACTGCCACTCCCACCCTCTTGCCCAGCTCGTCATACCGCTTGACGAAGCGCGGGGTGAAGTCGTTGAACAGTCCCAGCATGTCGTCCGAAACCAGGATCTGCCCGTCGCATGCGGCCGAGGCACCAATCCCGATCGTGGGGATGGAGATAGATGCCGTTACCTCACGAGCCAATGTCTCGACCGTCCCCTCGATAACGACTGCGAAGGCTCCTGAATTGCCGACGGTTTCGGCATCACGCCGGATCTTGGCGACTTCTTTTTCGGAATGGCCGACGGATCGGTATCCGCCGGCGGTATGAACCTGCTGCGGCATCAGGCCGATATGGCCGAGAACCGGGACACCGCGAGCGGTGAGGAAAACGATGGTTTCGGCCATCTCCTCACCCCCTCGAGCTTGACCGCATCGCAGCCGGTTTCCTGCAGAATACGCACCGCATTGCGATAGGCCAGTTCTTTGGATTCCTGATAACTTCCGAAGGGCATATCGACGACCACGCAGGATTTGGCGACGCCACGCATGACCGCCTTGCCATGCGCGATCATCATGTCGAGCGTCACCGCCACGGTGCTGTCCATGCCGTAGAGGACCATGCCGAGGGAATCTCCGACAAGCAGGAGATCGCAGTGTTCGTCCAGCAGCCGCGCCATCGGCGTCGTGTAGGCGGTCAGGCAAACGATCGGCGTTCCGCCTTTCATCGCCCGGATATGAGTGGGCGTCAGGCGCTTGACGGAGCCGGCGGCGCTCATCGCACCTCTCCTGTTCCAGAGATGCCTTTTTCGCAATCACCCGGTTGTCGAGAAGCTTGGTTGTGCCGAACCGCACGAACAGTGCGACAACCACCGGATCTTCGATGTCCGCAATATTCCGCAAGGTCGAGGCGTCCCTGACGGCGACCACTTCCGGTTTTGCCAGAGGCTCACGGCTGATGAAATCGACGAGCTTTTCTTCCAGAACCTGCGGATCCGTGAGGCCCTGAGCGACGAGACGCTCCGCCTCGTCCAGGGCGCGGGGAACAACGATCGCGGCGCGTCTTTCTTCCTGGCTGAGATAGACGTTGCGGGAAGAGAGGGCGAGACCGTCCGCATCCCGGACCGTCGGCACCGAAACGACGCGCACCGGCAGCGCGAGATCGTCAACCATCCGTTTGATGATGACGACTTGCTGGTAATCCTTCTCGCCGAAATAGGCGTTCTTCGGCTGGACGATATTGAAGAGCTTGCTGACGACAGTCGCGACGCCGGCAAAATGTCCGGGTCGAACAGCGCCTTCGAGCTCGCATCCGAGCTCCGGCACATCAACCACGGTCTTCATGGGCTGCGGATACATATCCTCGACACCGGGCGCAAACAGGATGTCGACCCCTGCCTTCTCCAGCATCGCCTTGTCGCGCTCAAGATCACGTGGGTATCGGCTGAGGTCTTCCGTCGGGCCGAACTGCAGCGGGTTCACGAAAATCGAGACGACGACGATGTCGTTCTCACCGCGGGCTCGCGAAACAAGTTCCATATGTCCGGCATGGAGATAGCCCATGGTAGGTACAAAGCCGACCCTCCCGCCTTGCGCCCTTGCTTCGGCAAGTGCCTCGCGCAATACCTCAATACTCGATAGGATCCGCATGTTGCCCTCCCTGACCAAGATCACATTGGGGCGGATACAAAATGCAAGTGCGGCTGCGCGTCAATCTACGCGTCCGATAAAACCGATTAGATAGATCAGCTTCTCTTGGGCGCCTGTTGTCGGTAACAAGAGGATGCCTTTTCCAGGGCGATGGTGCTAGAGTTTGCTCGGGCAATCACGAATTACGACCGGGGGTGGATGAAGGTTTTTCTTGCAAAGGCCGCAGCGGCGGCAATCGTCGTATTTGCCCGCGCGGTCACGGCGGTTCGCGCCATATGGCCCGAGGAAGGACTGCCATCCCGCCCCTGCATCTATTTCGCCAACCATTCCAGCCACGGTGACTTCGTGCTTGTCTGGGCGGTATTGCCGCCAAGGCTGCGTCGTCAGGCCCGGCCGGTCGCCGGCGCTGAATATTGGCTGAAATCGCCGCTCAATCGCTTCATCGGCAGTGACGTTTTCAATTCGGTTCTGATCGCAAGGGAGCGCGACAAGCGAACCGAGGATCCAATCGAACAAATGGTCTCGGCGATCGATGCCGGATCTTCGCTCATCCTCTTTCCCGAAGGAACCCGGAACCAGTCGGATGCCCGGCTTCTGCCTTTCAAAAGCGGTATTTTTCATCTGGTCGCGGCGCGCCCCGATATCCAACTCGTTCCGGTCTGGATCAATAATCTCAATCGGGTCATGCCAAAGGGCGAGATCGTCCCGATACCGTTGATCTGCACCGTCACCTTCGGCAGCGCTCTGCAGATCGCACCGGATGAGACCAAGGATGCTTTTCTTGAACGAATGCAGACCGCTCTTCTAGCTCTGTCTCCGAAGCCCGCAGGGAGTGGCGAATGAGTGCCGCGAGTTCCGATCTTATGACACTGGTCGCCGGTATTTTCGGTGTGCTCATTCTCGCCTCGGCCATCGGCTACGTGCTGCAGCAGCGCCTGTCCCCGACGGGGTCCAACGCATCGATCGAAAACCTCAATGCCCGGATCAAGGCCTGGTGGATCATGGTGATCCTGATCGGCATTGCTTTCGTGGCGGGCCGCATTGGCGTTCTCATCCTGTTCGGGTTTTGCTCCTTTGCCGCGCTCCGGGAATTCGTGACCCTTATCAACACCCGCAGAGCCGATCACTGGGCACTGGCCGCAGCCTTCTTCATCGTGGTGCCGCTTCAGTATTATCTGCTCTGGGCGGAACAATACGGGATCTTCTCGATCTTCATTCCGGTCTACGCTTTCCTGCTGATGCCGATCATATCCGTGCTCAGGGGCGATACGGAACGCTTTCTGATCCGCATTGCGGAAGTGCAATGGGCACTGATGATCTGTGTCTTCTGCGCCTCGCACGTGCCAGCGCTGCTGACCCTGAACATACCGGGCTACGAGGGCCGCAACGTGCTGCTGATCGCCTTCCTGGTGATCGTCGTGCAGTTGAGCGACGTGCTGCAATATGTCTGGGGAAAGCTGTTCGGGCGCACCAAGATCGCGCCCAAACTGTCGCCGTCCAAAACGGTCGAAGGTTTCGCCGGCGGCGTCATCAGCGCCACACTGATCGGTGCTGCCCTCTGGTGGATAACGCCATTCACGCCTGTCCAGGCCGGACTTCTCGCCTTCATCATCACGCTGATGGGCTTCTTCGGCGGTCTGGTGATGTCGGCGATCAAACGGGACCGCGGCATCAAGGACTGGGGCAATCTCATCGAAGGTCATGGCGGCCTGATCGACAGGCTGGATTCCGTCGTCTTCTCCGCACCGATCTTCTTCCATATCGTGCGCTATTGGTGGTCATTGTGATGCCGGATGCGCTGAGACGGCTTGCGCGCAGCGGGACGATCCATGTGCTGTTCGCCTTTCTTGCCATGGGCGGATGGGCCGTCTTTGCCAATCGCGCCTACGACATGCCGAGGCCGCTCTATTCAGGCTTCGTGCAGGGCGTGATGTCCGCCTGCCTGACGCTCTTTCTGAAATCGGTGATCGACGGGCTCTCAAAGCGCTTTGACGGTCCGACACGGTTATGGGCGCCGCCGCTGATTGCCTGCCTCGGCTCCACGGCTATTCTGGTTACAATCCATGCCGCGAGCGGTACACCGGAAATACTCAAGACCGTTGCCGTTCCGCTTCTGGTATCGACGAGCTACGCCGCGATCTACAATTATTCGCTCTCAAGAAGAGGTGCCGGGACATGACCGAAACAGGCGACAGGCGACCTCTGGCAAGCCGCAACACCCGGTGGGCAGGTTCGATCGCGCGGTGGATGGCATCGAAAGCCATCACGCCCAACCAGATATCCCAGGCCAGCATGGTCGCCGCGGCCCTGGCCGGTGGTGCATTTTATCTGGCCGGGCAAACCGTCGGCTGGGGGCGCATCGCCTGCCTGCTGATCGCCGTGCTTTGCTGTCAGGGCCGGCTGCTTTGCAACCTGTTCGACGGCATGGTTGCTGTCGAAGGTGGAAAAGGAGAGCCCGACGGCCCGTTCTGGAACGAGTTCCCGGATCGCGTCGCCGATCTTCTGATCTTCGCCGGCGTTGGATATGGGATCGGCATGCCCGGGCTCGGCTGGGCAGCCGGCGCTTTCGCCGTGTTGACAGCCTATGTCCGGGAACTCGGTCGCGCCACAGGCAATCCCAGTGATTTTTCCGGCCCGATGGCCAAACAGCACCGGATGGCAACGATCACCGTAGCGGGATTGGCATCCGTGCTCGAACCGCTATGGGGCGGATACAATCAGATCCTGACAATTGGTCTCGCAATAATCACGCTCGGCGCCGCCTTTACGGCGCTCCGCCGCTCAAAGACATTGGTCGCGCGCCTCAAATTCTCCCGGTCTGCCGGCTAACGCCATGGCGTCCCGGGCGAAAAGCGATACGACGATCGAATTTCCGCCCGGGAGAACATGATCAGGCAATTTCGCAGATATCGAGGATGGTCAGCATGTAGACGCGGATCATGTCCAGATAGTCGATGATATCGACGCGCTCGTCGGGCATGGTATTGTAGCGGCCGCCGGGGCCGCAGACGATGCCTTCCATGCCGAGCTCCTTATAGAGATGGCCGGCATCGGTGCCGTAGAAGCGGGTCGGCGTGATCGCTCCGGTTGGCTGTTTTTCGCCGCGCACGGCTTCATAGGCCGCGTTGATCGATTTGACGATCCGAGATGTCGGCGAGACCTCGAAAGGCGGCATCAGCGGGCGACCCTCGATCAATTCCGGAACCAGGCTCGGCTTTCAAGCCCGGGAACCGACCTTCGAGCGCCGTCAGTTCCTTTTGGAGATCGGCCAGCACGCCTTCTTGGGTTTGGCCGGGCGCATAACGGCACGAACCTTTGAGGCGGACGAAATCCGCCACCTGCGGCGGGCGCCACTCTTCGAGGCTGCGCCCAAGAGCACCATGAACGACGCCCACATGGCCGCGGTTGATTGACCGATGCACGTCGCTCCTGGCGCCGCTGAAGGTCATCGCGTTGATGCGCGGGATGACGTCGCAAGCCGCGGCGATCGCATCGACTGACTCTTCGCGTTTGGAGAGATGGCGCGTATCGCCGGTGAGTTCGATGACGTAGCTGAGGGCTGCCGCATGCATGGTGACGGCGACGAGGTCGCTTGGCTCGCTGTTGATGAAATAATCCGCCTTGACGCCGTGACTGATCGCGGCAAGCGTGCCGACGCCGCCCTGCAGCTCGCCGACCACGAAGGTCAGGATAACGTCGCCCTTGAGTTTGACGCCAGCATCCAGCAGCGTCTTGACGGCGCAGAAATAGGCGGCATCGCCGGCCTTCATGTTCGACACGCCGATACCATAGATGAACTTGTCATCGACGAGACCGGCGTAGGGATCGACCGTCCAGCCTTCCGTCACCGGGTTGGTATCGAGATGGCCGTTGAACAGCAGGCTCTTGCCGCCGCCGGCGCCCTTGAGGCGTCCGATCGTGTTGAAGCGCCGGCCTTCATCGAACGGCTGCAGTTCCGCTTCGACGCCAATCTTTTCCAGTTCGCCGGCCATGTAGCGCGCGAGATCACGTTCGCCATCGGTTTCCGAATGGCTCTTGTGCTGGACCATTTTCGACAGGAAATCGAGGCAGGCCTTTTCGTCGATCCGATCCACCAGGGACTTCGGGTCCATTGTCATGCTCCTTGATGCATTGTCATACATGTTGGCCGGCCGCGCGCGGTACCGCCTCGATCAGGCGGCGCGTGTATTCGGCGCGATCCGGGCTATCGATGTCCGCCGCCGGTGCGATCTCGACGAGATTGCCGCGATACATCACGGCAATCCGGTGGGCGATCTGGCGGATGAGGTTGAGGTCGTGGGTGATGAACAGGTAGGCGGTACCGCTGGCCTTCTGCAGTTCCAGCAGCAGCTGGACGATCGATGCCTGCACCGATACGTCGAGCGCCGACGTGATTTCGTCGCAGATCACCAGTTTCGGCTTCGAGGCAAAGGCTCGGGCAATCGCCACGCGCTGCTTCTCGCCGCCTGACAGCTGGTGCGGATAGCGCTGTGCATGGGTGCGCGGGAGGCGCACCTGTTCCAGCATGTCGCCGACCCTTTGGTTAAGATCGGACGCATCCCCGAACAGCTTCAGCGGCCGTGACAGGATCTCGCTGATCTTCTGGCGAGGATTGAGCGACGCGTCGGGGTGCTGGAAGATGATCTGCACATCCTTGCGATAGGCATTGTCCATGTCGCCCAGGTTCCTGATCTTGCGACCGTCGAACCAGATCGTGCCTTCGAAGCGGTTGAGGCCGGTCATCGCCTTCGCCAGCGTCGATTTGCCGGAGCCGGATTCGCCGACGATGCCGAGAATTTCGCCCGGATTGACGCTGAGGCTGATGGCGTTATTGCCGGCGACACGTTCCGTCTTACGGCCGGTCAGTGCCGCCAGGAACGGCTTGCGGCCATAGTGGACGCTGACATTTTCGACCCGGACCAGCGGCGTGTCCGTTTCAACGACGGTATCGCCGACCAGCCTGTGGGCCGGGTCAGGAACCGCCGCGATCAGCTCGCGCGTATAATCCTGCTGCGGATTGGCAAAGATTTCACGCACTGCGCCCTGCTCGACGATGTCGCCGCGACGGATGACGGCGACACGGCTGGCCGTGCGCGACACCAGCGCCAGGTCGTGGGAAATGTAGAGCGAAGCGACACCGGTCTCGGCCTGCAGTTCCACGAACAGGTCGAGGATCTGGCATGAGGTGATGACGTCGAGCGCCGTCGTCGGTTCGTCGAAGATGATGCATTCTGGATCGCACGCAAACGCGGATGCGATGACGACGCGCTGCTTCTCGCCGCCCGATGCCTCGTGCGGCATGCGGTTCATCATCGCTGCCGGCGTCTTCAGGCCGACGCGGTCAAGCATCGCCTCGCCTTCCTTCCAGGCCTGCTGCCGTGTCAGCCCGCGATGGCGTACCAGCACCTCGGCGA
Source organism: Neorhizobium sp. EC2-8 (assembly GCA_045291535.1). GTDB lineage: Bacteria > Pseudomonadota > Alphaproteobacteria > Rhizobiales > Rhizobiaceae > Neorhizobium. The sequence goes on from CP147998.1 coordinate 526,148, forward strand.
GCTGGGTGCCGAGCGAAAGGGTCGGGTTGAGCGACGTGCTCGGATCCTGGAACACCATGCTGATGCGCCGGCCGCGAAAGGCCTCGATCTGGGCATCGGTCTTTTCGAGCAGGTTCTCGCCGCTCAGCAGGATACGGCCGGCGGGTTCGCGGGCGTTCTTGGGCAGATAGCGCATGATCGACCAGGCAAGCGATGTCTTGCCGGAACCGGATTCGCCGACCAGCCCGAGGATCTCGCCGCGGCGGACGGTAAGATCGATGTTCTTGAGCGCATGAAAGACGCCGGAGGCCGTATCGTAATCCAGCGAATAGTTCTCGATCGCGAGAACCGGAGTGTCTGGTTTTGTCGTCATGATCGCCGCCTCAGGTTCGCGGATTGAGGGCATCGCGAAGACCGTCGCCCAGAAGGTTGAAGCCGACGGCGACGACGGCGATCGCCACGCTCGGCCAGATCAGGATACCGGCACTCAAGTGCATGTAGCGGCGCGCTTCCGAGACCATCAGGCCCCATTCGGCGGCCGGTGGCTGAGCGCCGAGACCAAGGAAACTCAGCGTCGCAAACAGCATGACCGCGAAAGAGACACGGATGGTCATCTCGACAATGATCGGCGCGATCACGTTCGGCAGCATTTCCCGCAGGATGATGTAGGCGGAACTTTCACCGCGGGCGACGGCCGCGTTGACATAATCCTGCTTGCGCACTGACAACGCGACGCTGCGGGTGATGCGAGCCATGCCCGGTGCGAACGCGATGGCAACGGCAATCAGCGCGTTGATCGTGCTGGAACCGAGGAGATTGACCACCAGAAGCGCAAACAGCAGGCTCGGGATCGACATGACGGCGTCGATCGTGCGCATGATCAGTTCGTCCGACCGGCCACCGAGGAAGGCAGAGGTAGTGCCGATGAAGGCGCCGAGCAGCGTGCCGGCGATGGTCGCGAGCACAGCCATGACAACTGTGGCACGGGCGCCGATCAGCAGGCGGCTGAAAATGTCGCGCCCGTACTGGTCGGTACCCAGCCAGTATGCGGCGCTCGGCCCCTTGTAACGCGAGAGCGGAGCAAGGGTTTCCGGGTCGTGCGGTGCGAGCATTGGGCCTAACAGCACGATGACCAGCACCAGCAGGACGAGGAACATGCCGATGGCGCCCTGCGGCGTGCGCAGGAGGCGTTTGATGAAATCAGTCATACTGGATCCTCTTGTCGAGCCAGGCATAGAGGATGTCGGCGATGAAGTTGACGATCGAATAGGTGGCCGCCATGATCAGCACGCCGGCCTGGATGGCTGGCAGGTCTCGCGCCTGGATCGCCACGATCAACTGGCGGCCGATGCCGGGAATGGCAAAGATCTCTTCGACGACGATGACGCCGCCGAGCAGGTAACCGACATCGAGCGCAACGATGGTGATGGTCGGCAGCAAAGCATTGCGCAGCGCGTGGCGACGCAGGACTTGTCCGCGTGAAATCCCCTTCAGGCGGGCGGCCCGGATATAGTCGGTGTGCAGCACATCGACGAGTTCGGAGCGCACCATCCGCGAGACATGGGCAATCAGGATCACCGAAATGACGCAGACCGGCAAAATCAGATGCGCCATGCCGCTGGCGAAATTCTCGGTAAGCGGAACGTAACCGGTCGGCGGCAGCCATTTCATCACGTCGGCAAAGACGAGGACCGCGACGGTCGCCGTAACGAACTCGGGAAGCGCCACGCCGGCATAGGAGATCAGGCTGACAAGCATGTCGGCGATCTTGCCGCGACGGACGGCGGCGATAATGCCGAGCGGAATGGCGAGGACCAGCAGGAGGCTGATCGACAGGAAGGCCAAAAGCAGTGAACGGCCGAGAGCTTCGAACATCACCGGGCCGACAGAGAGGCCGGTGCGTAGCGAGGTGCCGAGATTGCCCTGCAGCACGTGGCCGAGCCAGGTTGCATATTGCTGCCACACGGGGGCATTCAGTCCCATGTTTTGACGCAGCGCAGCGAGGGCGTCCTGTGTCGCATTCTCACCCAGCATCATGACGGCAGCATCGGCCGGCAGGATTTGGGTAATAGCGAAGACGATGAGCGATACGATGAAGAGCGTATAGACGATCATCACCAGCCGCTTGGCTATATAGTTCGGGGACACGGTCGTGTTCCTTGTTCGACTGGCCGGACGCTCGACGAGCGTCCGGCATTGTTCGGGATCAGCCGCGCTTCGGCGCCTTGTCGGTCAGGGAAGCGTAGTCAAGGCGGAAGACCGAGGCGCGCGGATGCGCCTGGTAGCCGCTGACCCAGTTGCGCTTGGCCGAAAGCACGTCGAAGAACGACGGAATGATCGAGGGCACTTCCTCGTTCATCAGTTCCTGTGCCTTGGTATAGAGTTCGGTGCGCTTGGCTGCGTCGATCGTGCCGCGGGCTTCCGCGACCAGGGCGTCGAACGCCTTGTTGTTCCAGCGCGTCTCGTTCCAGGAAGCATCCGAGGTGTAGAGGAGCTTGAAGATACCGTCCGGGGTTGGCTGCATGTTGTAGAAGCCGACGTAGAAGCTGCCTTTCTTCCACACCTGCTCCAGATAGGTGGCATGCGGCATCGTCTGGACATTGATGGTAATGCCGGCTTCCTTGGCCATTTCCTTGAGAGCGACAGCAAGCTGGGTGCGCACGGCCGGGCGGTCGGAGGCGATCAGCGTGGCTTCCAGGCCCTTGGGGAAACCGGCCTCGGCCAGCAACCTCTTGGCTTCGACGATATTCTTCTCGCGCTGTTTGGCAGCCTTGAAGAACTGGTAGGACGGGTTCAGCGGCGTATCGTTGCCCGGCGTGCCGAAACCTTCAGTAACGAAACCGACCATCGCTTCGCGATCGACGGTGAGCGCGATCGCGCGGCGGACGCGCGGATCGTTGAACGGTGCCGTGTCGCAACCGAAGTTGATGTTGCAGAACTGGCCGGATGGCGTGCGCAGGACCTCGACGCCATCATTGCCGTCGAGACGCAGGTATTCGGTCGGCTGCAGCGTCGAGATGATATCGATATTGCCGGCGATCATCGCAGAGCCTTCGGCCGAGATATCCGGGAACACCTGGACTTCGATACGATCGAGATAGGGGCGTGCCGGGTCGTAATAATTGGGGTTGCGTTCGACGACGATCAGGCGGTCAGGCTCGTAGGACACCAGCTTGAACGGGCCGGTGCCGACGGCCTTGGTGGAGAGGCTCTTGAGGTCGCCAGTGGCGATTGAGGCCGGGATGATGCGGGCATTGGTATAGGCCATGGCGACAGGCAGGTCGGCATAGGCGCCGGACAGCTTGAACAGAACCGTGGTGTCGTCGACAGCGACAACGTCGGTGATGGGACCGACATTGTTGCGGCCGGGCGATGCGGTTGCCGGATCGAGGATCGCCTTGAACGTGGCGACGACGTCCTTCGCCGTGAACGGCGAGCCGTCGTGGAAGGTGACGCCCTTGCGGAGCTTGAACGTCCATTCGGTCAGGCCGCCATTCGCCGTCCAGCTTTCGGCCAGGTCCGGCTCGACGGACATATCCACCTTGAGACGCGTCAGGTTGCTATAGAGCAGTTCGGTCACCAGGTATTCCGGGTTGACGCGCGTCAGGAGCGGATGGATGACACTTGCAGCCTGGTCGACCGAGATCCGCAGCGTACCGCCCTTTGCGGGCTTTGCGGTCTGCGCCAGGCCGAGCGCCGGTGCAGCAAAGACGGCGGCGGTGCCGGCGAGGAAGAAGCGACGTTTCATTTCCAGCATTTTTTAGTTCCCTTATGTTTCAAGCACGGTTTTCAGGAATGGAGTCGGCGGCAAAGTCGGCCGCGAGATAGGCCAGTATGCTTTTCGCCAAAGCGATGACGTCCTGGCGGGTGGTATGTTCTTCGGGACTGTGAATGCAGCTTTCCGGCCGGCCGAGCCCGCCCAGCAGCACCTCCTGCGCGAAGCCGGATTTCTGCACGTAGCCGAAGTCGGAGCAGCTTGCGGCGCCCCATTTTTGAAAGTCTTCCGGCCTGTAGCCGAAGCCCAGCGAAAGCGCCTTTTGCCAGCGTGGCCAATGGGGACCGTCCGGATCGTCGGTCGGGATGAGATGGCCGACAAGATCGATTTCAAGCCCCAGCCCCGTGCCGGCAATGCTGTCGCGGATCAGGCTTTCGATCTCGGCACGTGCAACCTCATAGCTTTCTTCCGGGGCGTAACGCCGGCTCACGAGAATCTTGATCTCTGCGGGGACCTGACCGCCGGCGGTGCCGCCGCTCACGGCCGAAATGGAGAGCTGTGGCCGTAGCGGGCCCGATGCGTGCGGTGGCGGCTTCAGTGCAGATGCCCGGTTGGCCACGTCCGGCTTCAATGCAGCCAAGGCGTTGAGCACAGGCAGAGCGCCTTCGATGGCATTAATACCGGCGCCGGTGCGATTGCCTTCTCCCGCATGAACGGCATGCCCTATGATCGTCACCTGCAGATTGAACACGCCGAAGCAGCCCGCCCAGATGCGCGGCGCCGCCGACCCGTTGAAGTTGACGATATGGCCTTTCAACATCCCCTGCTCCGCCAGATAGCGAATGCCGGGATAAAGCCCGCCTTCCTCATCAGTACAGAGGAGCAGCATCGGATCGTAATACAGCGGCAGGCAGCATTTTTTCGCGGCCCTCAATGCCAGCAGAGTTGCTGCGATCGTGCCCTTCATGTCGGCGGCGCCGAGCCCGAACAGATCATCACCCTCGATCGTCAGCTTCAGCGGATCACGTGCCCAGCCGGGCGCAACCGGAACCGTATCGACGTGATAATAAAGACCGCAGACAGGCTTTCCCGTTTCGCGGGTGGCCACAAGGTTGGTCCGCTCGCCAGAAGCTGGACCACCGGCTACGTACCAGAGATCACGCGGCACAACGACCCGCTCGAACGTAAACCCTAAAGGCGAAAGGAGTTCGGCCATCAGATCGGCAAAAGCGCCATAACCCAGACCCGGCGGGAATGAGGTGTCGATTTCGATCATCCGGGCCAGATCTTCGACGGCAGCCTCGACATCCAGCTCAATCGCTGCCATGGCAGTTTCAAAGACCTGTTGTGACGATGCTGGCTGCGGCGTGTTCATGGCAGTGTCCTCGGTACCCGTAGCGCCAGCCTCCCCAGCTTGCGCTTTAATATAAACTATATAATAATACTGCGTAGATCCAGGCCGTGAGTCAACTCCAAAGAAGAGGCAAATAATTGCCGGAATTGCCCAATAATTCATCAGAAGCGATCAGGCTGACCGAACTGTCCTTGCCGCTTTATGAAGTGGTCAAGCGCCAGATCACCGAAGCGATCATGATCGGCAAATTGGAGCCTGGCTCGGTTCTGCCGAGCGAGGTGGCACTTTCGCAAACCTACGGCGTGGCCGTCGGCACCATTCGCCGGGCGCTGATGGACCTCACCAATGACGGCCTTCTCAGCCGCCGTCGCAAGACGGGCACGGTGGTGACGGGCCGCAAGCCGCAACATAGCCTGCGACTGTTTTTCCAATATTTCCGACTGCATGGATTGGATGGTTCACTCAGCAAGTCGGTGACAAAGGTGACGTCGCTCGACAGGAGGTTTGCTTCCGCTCTCGACGCGGGGAAACTTCAGATCGAGGAAGGAGCGCCGGTCGTCACCTTCCATCGGGTGCGCTATATCGACGATCGGCCGATCATGCACGAGACGTTGACACTGTCGTGCGAACGGGTCCCGGATTTCCCGCAGAAGGCTGACGAGATCCCTCCGCTCTTCTACCTGCATCTCCTGGAAAATTACGGAATCCGCATCTCGGCCATACGCGAACAGATCGGCGCCGATCTCGCGGGCGATTTCGATGCCCAGTGGCTTAACCTCGCCCTGCCCGCCGCTGTGTTGACGATCGACGAGGTCGCCTATGATCAACTCGCGGTTCCCATTCTCATATCCGCTCACCGCGCGACGACCGCCCACCACAGGTATGTCAACGAGATTCAATAAGCATTTGTTTATTGATGGCAGTCTTGAACCGAAACGAACCCAGCCGGAATCCCTCGCGACTGTCGCTTCTCCCATTCCGACGAGAAGATGACGAAAACGCGCTTCGGAAGGTCGTCCGGTCGAACAGGTCCGTTGTCGGAGAAGACCACGAGGATGCCGAACTCGCCTGCGAACGGGACTGAGAAGGTGTCCCTAAACGCTATCCGACGTCAAATCGAAGCAGCATCGAACAGAGCAGGTCGTTTTCCGCCTGGAGCTTTTTGCAACAAGACGTTTCAGGCGGAGGTTTTCGGCCTCGAGAGCGAGCAGTTCCTCTTCGGAGCCAAATCCTTCCGGACTGTCTAGACGATCTTTAAGCCCCACGTGAGAGGTCGGGCTTTCTTCCTTGGGGGCTCGGGTGCTTGCTCGCCGCCTCGCCGGAGATTTCGAAGTCGGCACTGGCGTTGAGGCTGGGTGTTCCCGATCCGGCGCGCTGTCGATCGGAGAAACTTCCGGTACCACAACGGCCGGCGCTTCGTTACCGCTGTCTTCCGGAGAAGATGTCGCGATGGGATCCAAGTGTCCATCGACAGGCTGAACGTCCCGCGCCGGCTCCTCCGCCTCCGCGCCGAGGGGCTGCCTCAAGAATTCGGAAGGACGCGAATCCGCTTTCGGCAGGATGGTTTCCAACTCAACGTCGCGCGCCACGGCCTTCAGGTCCACATTGCCCCAGATTGACGCGGGCTGCGTCTTCGTCTGCCGCCTATTCGTCTTGTATTCGACGACAAAATCACGTCGCGGTGTTCTCATGGTGTCAAAAGCTCTTCAAGTTAGGCCATATCGGACCCATGTGGTGATGGTGGCAAAGGTCCAGCCTCGATATCGGCTCGTAGCGTCCCAAAACCGCTGTGATTTTACCCGACTGTCCTTAGGCTGTACTTTGACACACCTCAACAGCCGGCCGCACCGCCAGAACCGTTAGTTCAGCCCAAGTCGCCTGCGCAAATCGGCGTTCTCGGCGCGAAGCTTCGCGGACAGCAGCTTTCTGAGCCGCAGGTTCTCATCATCCAGCTGGATGAATTCGGCAAATTCATCGTCTACCGAGATCGATGCAGGCGCTGCTGCCTTAGGCTGGGCAGCCGCCTTCTTCCATTGGTAATATGTTTCGTCCGAGATGCCGACGCTCTTGACGGCATCTTTCAACTTTGCGCCGGCAGCGAGTTGGGTTTCGATCTGGCCAATCTTTTCAAGCTTGTCCTGAGCACTGTGTCCGCGGCTGCCGGGCTTGCCCGACTTGGACGAACTCGTGCGGACCTTCGCCCCTGTCGTCGTCTTCGCCCGCGCAGCCCTTTTGGAGCAGCAGGCGGGGTCGGCTCAGCCGCAACCGTTGCAGTCACGTCCTGCGGTGCCTGAATCTCTTCGTCAGCCATTGATCGTCCTCGTCTGGAAGATTGCTTTGTCTGCCAGCTTGAGCAAATAGTCAATGTTGATGCCCGGGCCATAGCTTGTTGACTTGCAATGAAGGCCGACCTGACGTTGTCAATATTCTCGTGAAGAATAGGACTGCATCCGCCGATACTGGACCGGTGGAGCGCTTACGAAATCATTTCGTTTACGGCGTCTCCTTGATCGTTCTCGCCGGCTGTTGCGGGTTGGGCGCGGCTCATAGATCCGAGAGATATGGAACCAAAAATTTGCAGCGGGCTTCTATAAGCGTCGAACAAGGCGTTGGGCTTCGTAGGTAACGACATGCGTATCATCGACGATTGGCTGGATGACTGGATCTCGGAGCGAAAGAACATCATGGCAGATGATGTCGCGTCGCTTTGCGCAGGGCTGCAGGAATCAGCGCTTTCGGAAGGATACAGTCTGGCCAAGCTTCGGGATGCGAGCGACGGAGACGTAAACAGGTTTATACGGCGCGTTGTGGTTTCCCGGATGATCTCCGCCTCCCCTATTGCGCCTCTGGTGCCGCCACCCCAGGCATTCTATGTGCAACCGCCTCGTCCCAGACCTCCCGCAGCCCCTTGAGTGCGGGAGCTGCGATCCCCGGCCCACTGCCCCGGCACGCGGATCGTCCAAGGCCTGTTATCGGGCTCCTTCGAACTTCTCAGTGATGCTCATTAACCCTTAATTAAGCATCTTCTTGCGGAGCCGGAGCGATGTGCCATGCTGCCTACAGATGAGAGACCAATGCCATGAGCCCCCACGATCCCACACCAGACGACCCCTATGATCCGCCAGCCATCAATCGCTTCAAGGTTGAGGCGGCGATGCTCGAAATGATCGAGCATTTGCAGCAGCAAGGACTGAGCCAAGCGGAAATTGCCCTGACGCTTGCAGATGCCGCAGAAGATTATGTGATCCGCTTGGCGAACCTGACAGCGCCGGAAAATTTGGACGATAAGAGCATCCCGCCGCTCCGGCATTAAGTAACGCCCATCCAAGCTATTCGATCCCGAACCGGCATGCTCGGCCACAGTAGATCGCAACGCATCCCAAACCCAGACAATTTCTCGGGTTCATCTTCATCATCCGGAACCTTTTGCCACTCTTCTCGATTGAAAGTGGAACTATCCGCCGAGGTGGCGGAAAAGCGGGCCCGCCAGGAGGGTGAGTTGAACGCCAGTATTTCGGCTGCGTTTCGCGCAGTGCCATCCGAAGCAAAAAGGGCCTTCTCGACTTACGGGCCAATTGGATTTTGCTGACGCTTGCCATGGTGGTCGCCGCAGGCGGTATCGCGTTCTTGAACTACGAGCTTCGCGGCTTCCTCTGGTCGTTGGTGGTCGGTTTCGGGATCGTCCTGTTTTGTGCTTTGACCCTGATCGGCGGCATTGTGAGTTGGTTGTTTTTCACCGGGCTGACATGGAGGAGGTCGGAGGCACGTAACCCGCGGCGGCGGATACGCCGACTGGCCGACGATGATATACCAAAGCGGTTTTGGTTCTTTGGGCTTCTCGCGACGTTGGCCTGGATGGCTCCGCTATACGCACTGGTCGCCGAACTGATTACAGCCACCTCCTGATAATTCGCGACGGTTTCATCGCTCGCTGAGGCTAGTCATCGCTCGCTTGTTCGTTACCGAGCCGATCAGGATATCGAATCCGGAGGTTGGAACAATCCCGCTCGGCGGTTGTTGGTTGGCATCCCAAACCGGAGGTCACGACATGAAACTTCTTCTCATTACAGCGGCTGTTCTTTCGCTGTCGACGAACCTCACCTTCGCACAAGACACCACGAACGTGCCGCCAAACCCTCCTTCGAAGGCCGAGGGGGATCGCATTCCGAATGCGTCGCCATCTGGCCCCGCGAACCAGGTCGGGACAGGGATGGCGACGAATGGCGAAAGCGCCCGATGGCAGACCGTCCGTCGCCGCGGGAGCGGGGAGCACGTTTCCGCATCGAGAACGGTCGAACCACGATCGACCTCCGTTGTGCTGACGGTGAACCGACGAAGGATTGCGCCGATCTCCTCCTGCAGGTGCTTGACCGATTGCAGCGGGGAACCTCATCGGAGGATAACGACACACGCGACTACGGCCGTGAGCGCTCGCGGGACCGTTGACGCGGGTAAACCGAAGGCTCTGCCATCAGCCGCCTCCACTCCCTCTCGTCGAAACTCACCTATTCCACCGCGGCGTCGGAGCCGCTCAGGAACGCCCGTTTACTGAATCGCAGATGAATACGCACTTCAGGAGCGGTTCACAGGAACTGCCGCAATCTGTCACCGTTGTGCACTCTGGAGGAAACCGATGCGCAGAATAATGTTGGCGGCCAGTTTAGCCGCAGCTTGCCTTTTCGGAGGCGCCGCAAATGCCATGCCGGTTGGGAACATCCCCATTCCGGCGAAGCCCACCGCCGAAAAGGTCGATTGGGCTTGCGGCCGTGGCTACCATTTGAACCGGTGGGGAGATTGCCGCCCCAACCGCTGGAACCCACCGCCGCCGCCGCGATACAGCCATCGCTGGGATCGTCGGGACCGATGGGACGACCGAGGACCACCGCGCCGGGAATGGCGGGATGATCGCGGTTGGCGCGATCGCCGTGACTGGCGTTAATATCAGAAGCCCTTCTGCTTTGCAGGGGGCTTTTTCTTGGGTCCTGCCGTCTACGACGACCGTGGTAGGCACTGCATGTATCCCTCATTCGATTTCATGAATGCCTCTGAACGCACTCCTGCCATCAAGTTGGTGAGAGCGATGTCCCGTATTGACGCAAAGCTGCCCCCGTGTGAAAAATCTAATTTTAGAAATTCCTAACGAACATTTGCGAGGCTCAATGCGTTGTGTAGTTCGGAGGAACGATCATGAAGAAGGATACCGACCGGCAAGTCAGGATTTCTGGACCGCGCGATCATGACGTGGCTGAACACTGCCAGAAAAACGGAATGAGGCCCGAAGACGCGAGGAAGATGCTAAGGCTGCTGGGAAAGCGCGCTCCGATGCATGAGATCCAATCAAACTCCCCACCGCGACAGCCGCGCTTCCGTTAAAGGGCGGCGATAACTTTAGGTTGGGCCGACCCCTCATTTCCCTCGGACGGAACGAGCCCGCTCCATCTCCGGATTCGCAACCTGACCAGATCATCGTACCCAACTGAAGGCCGGGACGCTTTCGGCTATAGACCCATTCCCGCCGCCCGTGTCCGATGCACCCCTTTAGGAACGAAGACGAAGTCGTCAGCCATACCCAATAGGTCTGCAGCGAGATGCAGGGTTGAAAGCCACATCTCGGTCCCCTGTAGACCGCCTGCCTGACCGTCGGCGAAGGCGAAGCCTGTTTGCGCCTGCCACCGATCCGGTGATTTGAGAATGATATCTTCAGCCACGGATTCCGCATGGCTGCGCATGAAATCGGTCTGCTTGAGGCACAGCCAGAGCGGATGGATCGTGTCGAGCAGATTGCAGGCCGTATAGGTTGCGCCGGAAAATCCACCATTATTTCGATAGTGAGAAATGACGGAATTGATCGTCGCTTCAGGATAGGGAACGGGGATGCCGAATTGGGCATGAGCTCCGCGCGTGAGGCGATAGAAGCCGTTTACCGGTTGCAGGAGCCCTTGTTCCGCAGTCGGCTTTCCCCATAGTCCCGTGGAACGATCCACATGGGTCGCCAGCCAGCCAAAGAGGATTTCTTTCCCCCTGCCGCTCTTGAAATACCTGCCATTGAAATACAGCGCAGTCGCGATCGCATCTACCCGATCGCCACACCGCCACGCGCGGGTGCTCCAGGGCAAGGCCTCCAGCCAGTCGCACAACGAAACGCCATCCATTTCGACACCGGAGATGGGGTGGGAGGGATGGGCACCAAGTATCTCCAGCGCATAACCAATCGCCAGCACGTTATAGAGAGCCAGGGGATCGTCACGCATATCCTTCGAAGGGTCAGGTGCGAGAAACGGATCTGGATAGAAGCCGGTCGCAGAATCCTGCAGCGCCTGCAACCGATCGACGATCCGCTTTGCCTCGTCCCCCGAGGGCTGTTGCCCAAAACCGGCGGCGATCTCGATCGCGTCGCATTCATGCCGGACGCTCATACGCGCCATACCATCCGCTTCCATCGACAGATAGCCGTCCGGTGTCAGATGCCTTTCCAGGACATCCCGCCACTCCGCCTCCGCGACCTTGCTGATCCGCAGCAACGCTTGCTCCACCTCGGCCCGACGCGATTTTCCCACACCGACTACGTCCCCGCGACGACGCACGACTTTCGCTGGCACACCCGCTGCTATCGCCAGATCGGGAATGTCCCTGGTTACAACGGCCCCGGCGGCGATAACCGCACCCCTACCGATCGTCACGCCGTCGAGAATGACCGCATTGGCACCGATCCACACGTCGTCGCAAATCGTTATGCCCAGCGTCTCGTGGGGTTGATCGTTGATGGGTATATTCGGATCGTCGAAGCCATGATTGAAACCCACGATCGAGACCAGCGAGGCAATGCGTACACCGTTTCCGCACCGAACCTTTCCGGAGATGCATGTATAGGGATTGACCGAACAATTGGAGCCCAGTTCCACGTCTCCACGCACGAGAGCATGCCCGGCAATCCAAGAACGATCGCCGACGATCAGAGATGACGTGAAAATGCGTGCATCTGTTGCAATATAGGCGGTGTCTGCGATCTGCGCACCAGCCGACTGCGCCAGTCCTTGCTTCAACTTCTTCTGGAGATCGCTTTCGATATCTGCAGGTTTACGCTCCCAGGTCAGGAACTGCAGCCTGGCTTCGCGATCCATCTCCAATTCGGGAATGTCTTGATTTGTCTGCATTCCGTCAATCATCTTGCACGTACCCGCCTGCCTCGCTATGGCCCGTGCCCGATCGAGCCGTGGCGGATTGGTGCCCCCAGTATGACGCGAGGTTCGGCCACGCCTTGAAGCTTCGTCGGCAACCCTCATGAGAGGCTGACCCGAACAGGCGGAGCCATGTCATCATACTAATTTCACCAGCCGCCGGATTTTATCAAATACAGCAGACAAATTTAGGCGTCCAGCCTTAGTTTTAGAGCCTCGTTGACCGTCCCAAGGCAAATGAAATTCGCGCGCGCATTGAAACGGACCGGGATTTGTCATACACGTGTGATGAATACGGCGAAGACGCGTCGCATCGTAGCAGTGGGGATTGAGCGTGACGACCCAGACCAAGGATCGGAACAAGGGACCGGGATCGCTGGTGTCACGGGTTGGTGAAAGTCTTCGGGCAGCCATAGTCAACGGCCAATACCTGCCGGGCGACAAGCTTCCCAGCGAGGTGGAACTGACGGAAACGCATGGCGTAAGCCGCACCGTTGTCCGCGAAGCGGTCGCCACGTTGCGGTCGGACGGGCTTGTCGAAGTCAGGCAGGGTGCAGGAATTTATGTACTCAGCCAGGAAAGCCAGGCCCCTCCCAGCCGAAAAATCGATCGCGCGCGCGTCTCGTCCGACCTGGAGGTACTCGAGGTGCGAGCTCCCCTGGAGATCGAGGCTGCCGGCCTGGCTGCCATGCGTCGGTCTCCTGCCCAGGAAGAGGCAATCTTCGAGTGTCACCGGCATGTTTTGCGGTGTATCGAACAGAATGAATCCATACGCGAAGCGGATCTTGCACTGCATTTTGCGATCGCTGATGCAACGAACAACCCGTTGTTCCGGCAACACCTGGAATTTCACGGCACCGCAGTCATTCCGCAATCGAGGGCCACACCCGCCGAACGCTCCGGAGAGCAGACCGCCTACCGCCGCATGATCCATACGGAACACGAAGCGATCGTCATGGCGATCTCCGACCGCAACGAAGAGGCGGCGCGCAATGCCATGCGCGACCACCTGAGAGGCAGCCAGATACGCTACCGGGATGTACTCAGGGATTTCAAGGCGTTCTCAAGCTGATGCCGCAGCAGACCGGAGACGTGCGCTCCGGGCTGTTATTCGACCCTAACCCGCCTCGCGCCCCCAAACCTCGATCTGGGTCAGTGCCGGAAAGGGCGAAGGGTCGTCGGCCTTGATCAGGCTGTGCAATTTGATCCACTCCACCGTCTGCTCCCTCACGGGGAAACATTGGGCCGCGCCCGATTTGATCAGGGAAAAACATGCCGTCTCGGCGTTGGAAAAAGTGACGCTCGCCTTTTCCCACCAGGCGTCATGCGGAAAGTCTGCTCGGAGATAGAGGACGATTTCGTCGATCTTCACCGGCCGGCCGAAGTCGAGGGTCAACGTCGCCTCCGGGTCGCGATTGATCCCCACTCGTATAGGGCCAGAAGCCGTGGTCGTCATTGGCCTTTTCGCCGTCGATGGCGTTGCGCGCGGCGAAAACAGCCTCGCCACGTGTCTCCACATTCGCCTTCGCATGCGGAAAGATGGAGCAATTGGCGTGGTCATCCCATGGATTAAAAGCCAAATTCCGCCGCGACGCGATTTCCTCCGCCCGTGCCTTGCGCACGCAGAGCCTGTGGATCCGGCCTTCGAAGGCCCGCGGTGAATAAGGAACACGTTTGGAACCGAAGGGCACCGCAAGCGCATAGGTCCCGCCGTTCATATAGACGATGGCGGGGCTCATCGCATCATCCAGCGCAAGCACAAGATAACCAGGCTCGGACGCCTCGACGACGACCTGATCGCCTTCGCTGTAGATGTCGCGATAAACGAGATATGTCTCGTCCACACCCGTCGCCTTGGCGCGAACCTCGCCTGAGACATCGACGACTTTCAGTGTCAGTTCCATGCTCGTCCTCCTCAGACGATCCGCAGTTTCAGGCACGTCCCGGCAAAGGGGATACGCAGCCGATAAATTCTTGAGGGCCAGGAGATACGCAGACGAGCGTCGTCGATGTCGATTGCATCGACCTCAATCTTGCCTGCTCCGTCGATATCGATGCGACCGAGGCCTTCGAAATGAAGGGCGCTGCCGATGATCGGCTCGACGCAGGTCATCAGCGAAAGCACGGCCGGAAGGTCACCCTCGTGGATATCCACGACCTCGACTTCCCGCCCGCGCCGAAGCGTGACGGTTCGCCGATAGGACCTCACACGTGCCTCGGCCGGATAGGCGGACGCAAGATCCAGCGATATTTGCGCCTGGTTTTCAGTGAATTCCGTGTGGACATTCCGCGCCTTAAAGTCCGCGCCGTCGGCTTGGCCGATGTCACCGAAGCTCGGCAGGTTATGGAAACCGGACTGCATGGTCCAGATGTCGTAACGCTGGGGAGAGAAGGTCTTGGCCGTGTAGGTTTCGACGCCAATGTCGATCAGGAACGGCTTACCGTCCTTATAGACCGTCAGGCTGCCGACATCGTTGTGGTTATGGCTTTCCCCGTTATTGCCGCCTTTGACGGCGAGTGCAAAGCGGTCGTCGCGAGCCACGAACAGGCCAATTCCCGGATAAAACGCATCGCTCGCGGGCTTCGCCTCTCCGGCGCTTTCCGGCGTTACCAGCAATTCCTGCACGCGATACCAGAGGTTCCACTCCTCCGGCAGGTGCTCTTGCTCTGACGACAGGCGGTCGCGCGCGGCGAAGGTCGCCAAGACGTCCGACCCGACGGCCTTACCGAAGAGATACTCGCGTACGGTGCAGGGTTCTATGACGGCGGCGGAATCGGAAAAGTTGAAATACCGGCGGCCGGCCACATGCATGTTGACAAGGTATTCCGCCATGCCGCGGATTTTTGGAGCCGTCCAGAGCGACGCCATGGAAGCCGGCGCCACCGTGTCGAGAATGGCCATCGCCCCAGCCATACAAAGCGCCGCATGGCGATAGTAGAGCACTCCCTCCTCGCAGGCTCCGTCCTCTGCGTAATCCTTGATGAAGGCGTCCAGGCCGGAAAGGGCCTTTTCGACGACCCGCCTCCGCAGATACTGATCCGTCTTCAGGCTGAAGGCCGACAACAGGACGTTCTGCGTTATCCACGCCGTCCAGTTGTTCATTCGCTCGGCGCCATTGCCCATCCACCAGAAATGCCGGTCGAGATAGGGCGACAATACGCGCACCCGGATCTCCCGCTCGATGCGGGCGACAACCTGCGGACTGACCTGGTCGAGCCGATCTTTCATAAGAGCAGCCACGGTCGCCAATTGGGCGCCCGTCTCCGCCGCGAACAGATCGATGACCGGCTGTTTTGTATCCGGCAAGGTGAATCGTTGCCCGCCCCGTTCGTAAGCGTTGTGAGCCGGAAGCTGCCACCCGCTTTCCTCACAGATCAGAAAAACGCCATCGATAATCGCATCGATGAAGCGTCCGCCATCTTCGAGCAGTTCGGCGAGAACCAGATCGTTCAACATCCGCCGCCGCGCAAAATACAGCGCTTCAAACCGCGAACGGTTCCCGTTCAGCGAATATTCCCGATAATCCGATGCCTTTATAACCGGCCAGGGCTGGCCGAGGGCCGTTTCCGCATCATGGATGACCGCGGAACGCATATCGTCCGAGACGGCGCTCCACGCAGTCCGATCCTGAACCGGCGAACCAGGCATGAAGTCTGCCAAAATCGGCGGCAAAAATCCGGCGATCTCGCTGAACATCAATCTTCCTCCATGCGATCGATAAACGATCTGCAATGCCACCTATCATACGTATTTTATGATGACTATAAAATTCATATGATTTATCCAGAAATTTGTTTGACCAATGTGGGCGATGTGCTATGCCCACAGCAGGGAGGCGGCACGCCTGCAGCATCACGGCTGCCCACAGGTCATAACTTAAGCCCTTGGGCATCGATTGAAGCGTCCTGCGTCGAGGAGGGAAAGTGTCATGTCGAATTCGACCATTGCCGCAGGTGATGTGCCG
Source organism: Neorhizobium sp. EC2-8 (assembly GCA_045291535.1). Taxonomy (GTDB): domain Bacteria; phylum Pseudomonadota; class Alphaproteobacteria; order Rhizobiales; family Rhizobiaceae; genus Neorhizobium. Next base: position 542,339 of record CP147998.1, read on the forward strand.
GTGGCGTCCCGGCGATCGACCAAGGTGTTGTCGCGCCGCCGGCGCAAGGTACAGAGCGCGCTGGTCGCCTATTCCTTCATTGCGCCGAACTTCCTGGGTTTTGCCGTCTTCACGCTCGGGCCGATCCTGTTCGCCTTCGTGCTGGCGTTCATGCATTGGGACGGCTCCAATGCGATCACCTTTGCCGGCCTCGACAACTTCTGGCGGCTGTTCGAGGACAAGGTCTTCATTGCCGCATTCTGGAACACGATCATCTATACGGTCGTGTCGGTCCCCGCGACGCTCGCCTGCGCGCTCGGTCTGGCGATCCTGCTGAACCAAAAAATCTTCGGGCGCGACTTCTTCCGCACAGCGATGTTCTTCCCTTATGTCGCTTCGCTGGTAGCAGTCGCCGTGGTCTGGAACATGATCTTCAACCCCGAAATGGGGCCGGTGAACATGATCCTCTATACGCTCGGCCTTGACCCAAAGGACATGCCGGGCTGGGCAGCTGACCGGCACTGGGCGATGGTGACCGTCATCCTCTTTGGCGTCTGGAAGAGCATGGGCTATTACATGGTCATCTATCTCGCTGGGTTGCAGGGCATCAATTCCGAACTCTACGAGGCGGCCGATCTCGACGGCGCCAATGCGTGGCAGAAGTTTCTCTATGTCACCGTGCCGCAACTCGCCCCCACGACATTTTTCGTGACCGTCATGCTGACAATCCAGTCGTTCAAGGTCTTCGATCAGATCTACATGATCACCCAGGGCGGCCCCGGCACTTCGACCCTCGTTCTCGTCTATCACATCTACAACGAAGCCTTCATTTCCTGGGACCTCGGTTATTCCAGCATGATTGCGCTCGTTCTCTTCTTCCTCGTGCTGGCGGTCACGGTCGTCCAGTTCCGCCGACAGAGGGAGGATTGATCCGTGAAGATTGCCAAACGCAAAATCACCGCCAAGAGGGTTGCAATCTACGCGACGGTCATCGTCATCACCGCCGTGATGCTGATGCCTTTTATCTGGATGCTTTCAGCCTCGCTGAAGCTCAGCCGCGACGTTTTCGTATTCCCGATCGAGTGGATTCCGTCGCAACCGCAGTGGCAGAACTACGTGGATATCTGGACGAAGATTCCGCTCGGCCTGTTCATCTACAATACGTCGAAGCTGACTATCATCGTCACCCTGCTTCAGCTGCTGACGTCGAGCTTCGCGGCCTATGCCTTTGCCAAGCTCGAGTTTCCTTACAAGAACACGCTCTTCCTCGGCTATATCGCGACGATCGCCATGCCGTGGCAGGTCTACATGGTGCCGCAGTTCCTGCTGATGCGGGAATTCGGCCTGAACAACACACATCTGGCGCTGATCTGCCTGCAGGCATTCACCGCCTTCGGCGTCTTCCTGATGCGGCAGTTTTACATGTCGATCCCGACGGAGCTTTGCGAAGCGGCCCGTATCGACGGCATGAACGAATATCAGATCTGGGCCCGCATCATGCTGCCGCTGTCGAAGCCTGCGCTTTCGACGCTGACCATCTTCACCTTCGTCACCACCTGGAACGACTTCCTCGGTCCGATGATCTACCTAACCAAGACGGAGCTGAAGACGATCCAGATCGGGTTGCGCATGTTCATCTCGCAATATTCCGCGGAATACGGGCTGATCATGGCGGCATCGGTGGTGGCACTCATTCCCGTCCTGATCGTCTTCCTGTCGCTGCAGCGCTTCTTCGTCGAAGGCGTCGCTTCGTCGGGCATCAAGGGTTAACGCCATGAATGCCATCACGCCGATCGCTCCCCAACCGATCACCGATGCCGAGGTCAAGGCAGCGCTGGATCTCGCCGTCGCGCAGGTCCGGCGTAATCTGCCCACCTTCACCTACACGTCGCAGAACCATTCCAGCGTCGCCAATTTTTATCCGGCCGTCGAAAACACCCAGTGGACCGCGGGGTTCTGGCCGGGAGAAATCTGGCTGGCGTTCGAGCATACGGGCGACAAGGTTTTTCAGTACGCGGCACAAATCCAGGTGCAGAGTTTCCTGCACCGCATCGAGAACCGCATCGAGACCGATCACCACGATATGGGGTTCCTCTATTCGCCCTCCTGCATCGCTGCCTGGAAACTGGTCGGCGACGCAGACGGGCGCAAGGCCGCCATTCTGGCCGCGGACCAGCTTGTCGAGCGCTTCCAGCCGATCGGCCAGTTCCTTCAGGCCTGGGGCCGCAAGGGTGTCGCCGAGGAATACCGCTATATCATCGACTGCCTGCTGAACCTGCCATTGCTCTACTGGGCAAGCCGGGAAACGGGCGATCCGAAATATCGCGACGTCGCGCTCATTCATGCCCGCACGACGCTGGCAAACTCGGTAAGGCCGGACGATTCCACCTACCATACGTTCTACATGGACCCAATTACCGGCGCCCCTGTTCGCGGCGCGACGAAACAGGGCTACAGGGACGACAGTTTCTGGGCGCGCGGGCAAGCCTGGGGCATTGCCGGAATGGCGCTTTCCTATCGCTACGAGACGATCGAGGAATATCGCAACACCTTCGACCGGCTTCTCGATTTCTATCTGAAAAAGCTGCCGGCCGACATGGTTCCCTATTGGGACCTGGTGTTTACCGACGCCGATGACGAGCCCCGCGATAGTTCGGCGGCGGCCATCGTCGCCTGCGGGCTGCTCGAAATGGCCGAACTGGTGGAAGCGGATGTTGCCGCGCGCTACCGCGAGCTTGCGCGCCGCATGGTGAAAAGCCTCGCCGAACATTACGCCGTGAAGGACCCGGCGATTTCCAACGGCCTCGTCCTGCACGGGACCTATTCCAAGAAATCTCCCTTCAACACGTGTCGCGGCGAAGGTGTCGATGAGTGCGTCTCGTGGGGTGACTACTATTACATGGAAGCCTTGACGCGCCTTGCGCGCAATTGGTCTTCATATTGGTGAGAGAACCTGATGGCCAGCATTGCACTCAAGAAACTGAACAAATCCTACGGCGCGCTGACTGTCGTCCATGACATCGACCTGGAGATCGCCGACAAGGAATTCATCATTCTCGTCGGGCCTTCGGGTTGCGGCAAATCGACGACGCTCCGGATGATCGCCGGGCTGGAAGAGATTTCCGGCGGCGAGCTCCAGATCGGCGGCGACCTGATGAACGATGTGCCGTCCAAGGACCGCGACATCGCCATGGTCTTCCAGAATTATGCGCTTTATCCGCATATGACCGTCTACAAGAACATGGCTTTCGGCCTGCAGCTTCGCAAAGCACCCCGGGACTTCATCGACAGCCAGGTTCAGGACGCGGCGAAAATCCTCGACATCACCCATCTGCTCAACCGCAAGCCGAAGGCGCTGTCCGGGGCCAGCGCCAGCGTGTGGCGCTCGGGCGTGCCATGGTCCGCAATCCGGCCGTCTTCCTGCTGGACGAACCGCTCTCCAATCTCGACGCCAAGCTTCGCGGCACCATGCGCGCCGAGATCACCAAGCTGCACAAGCGGCTCGATGCAACGTTCATCTACGTCACGCACGACCAGATCGAGGCGATGACCATGGCGGATCGCATCGTGGTGATGAAGGACGGGCATATCCAGCAGGTCGATACGCCACAGAACCTCTATGATCGCCCGGTCAACATGTTCGTCGCGGGCTTCATCGGCGCACCGCAGATGAACATGATGCCATCGGTGATCGAGCAGCGCGGCGCCAGATATTTCGCCCTATTCGACGGGCGGGAACTGCCATTGCCGGCGCATTTCGACGGAAGCCGTATCGCACCCTATGTGGGCCGGGAACTGGTGATCGGCATCCGGCCCGAGAATTTCCACGAACTGCCGCCGGCCGATATTGCGCCGGAAAATCTGGCGCCCTTCAGCGCCGTCGTGGAACTCGCCGAACCGATGGGCTCGGAAGTCCACCTCAATATCGTTGCCGGCGGGCGCGGCTTCATCGCGCGGGTGTCGCCCCGGTTCAAGGCGGCAATCGGCGACGAGGTCAAGCTGGTCGTCGACACGACCAATATGCAGTTGTTCGACAAGGAAACGGAGCGCTCGATCCTTTATTAGGCGAGCGGGAGGAAACGGCCATGCAATGGCTACGGGACATGTGGACGAAGGAAGGGCCGGGCATTTCGAAGAATGCGCCGAAGAAGACCGGTCTCGCCCTTTTCGCCGACATATTCGGCCGCGAATGGTGGGAGATGGTCAAATTGAACATCCTGTTCATCCTGACCGCGCTGTTCGTCGTCACCATTCCCGCAGCGATCGTCGCAACCGCCCGCGTTTCCGTCACCCTCGTCGAAGACCGGAACAGCTATCTCCTGCGGGACTATGTCGAAGCGTTCATTCAGTATTTTTGGCGCGCAACAGCCTGGGGCGTGGCTTTTACCTTCGCGATCGGCATCGGCGTCTATTCGGTAGCCACCTATGCCGCGACCGCCAGAGACAATCTTGTCCTTGCCCTGCCGCTGACGATTGCGCTGGTGGTGACGGTCTTCATTGCGGTTGTGGCATGCCATCTCGTCGTGTTGATGGTGATGCGTGATCTGCCGGCGCCGACGCTGCTGCGGCTTTCGGCCATTGCATCTGTCGTCCGTCCGCTGCCAGCGCTTGCGGCACTTGCATTCGTCGCTGCGCTCTGGCTCGCGCATATCGTCTTTTATCCGGTGTCCGTCTTCATGCCGGCCACCCTCAATTTTTCACTCGGAATGTTCGCCGTCGCATTCGGCGTCCATCGGGCAGCGGTCATGGTTCTAGCCCTGCCAATGGCAATACAGGCGCATCGCGAACCGAATGCTGGTGACGCTACGCATATCTAATCCAGAAACACTTCAGGGAAGGAGAACGGAAATGTATTTGGAAAAACTCGGGAGATCGGCAAAGTTCGCGATGGCGGGTCTTGCCTTGGCGGGTTCAATCGCAGGATCGGCCTACGCACAGTCGGGCAACGCGGTGACGCTCAAATGGGCGCTGTGGGATTGGGACAAGGTCGCTTATTACAAGCCGCTCATTGCGGCATACCAGACCAAGAATCCGAACGTTAAGTTCGAGTCCGTGGACCTCGGTTCGCAGGACTACCAGCAGATGATCGCGACGCAGCTCGCGGGCGGGTCCAAGGACATCGACATCGTCACCGTCAAGGACGTTCCGAACTACACGAACCTCGTCCGCGCCGGCTCGATCTCGGACCTCTCCGGCTTCATGACGGAACAGAAGATCGACCCCGCGTCCTTCGGCGGCCTCGTCGATGAACTCAAGATCGAAGGCAAGGTTTATGCCCTGCCCTTCCGTTCGGATTTCTGGGTCGTCTATTACAACAAGGACATCTTTGACAAAGCCAGCGTGGCCTACCCGACCAACGACATGACCTGGGCGCAGTTCGACCAGATCGCGACAAAGCTCGCTGGCGGCATGGGCGCGAACAAGACCTACGGCGCGCTCTTTCACACCTGGCGCTCCACGGTTCAGCTTCCAGGCATTCTCGACGGCAAGCAGACCCTTGCAGGTCCGGACTACGCTTTCCTGAAGCCTTGGTATGAACGCGCGCTTGCCCTGCAGAAGGCCGGCGTCGTTCCGTCTTATGCGTCGTTGAAGACCTCCAACACCCATTACTCGGCGCTGTTCTTCAACGGCACGATCGGCATGCTGCCAATGGGCACCTGGTTCGTCGGCACCCAGATTGCCAAGGTCGCCTCCGGCGAGTCCAAGAGCAAGAACTGGGGGATCGTGAAGTTCCCGCATCCGGCCGGCGTAGCAGCAGGCACCACCGCAGCCCAGATTTCGGGTCTGGGCGTCAATGCCAACTCCACGCACAAGGCCGAGGTGCTTGACTTCATCAAGTTCGTCACCGGTCCCGAAGGTGCAGCCATCATTGCCGGCACTGGCACGATCCCGACCGTCCGCACGCCGGAAGTCACCGCCAAGATCGCATCTCTGCCGGGCTTCCCGCAGGATCAGGCGAGCAAGGACGCACTCCAGTCGGGCAAGTCCTTCCTGGAAATGGCTGTCAATCCGAACGCCGCGAAGATCGAAGTTGTTCTTAACCGTGCGCATGACTCGATCATGACCGACAACATCTCCATCGACGACGGGTTGAAGGAAATGACCGACGGCGTGAAAGCCATCAAGTAACAGTCCGATCCGCGGAGGAAGGTTCCTCCGCGGGTCTTCCTTAGATGAAAAACGGTTTGCCAGTGATCTACGACCCAGCTCGAGCCAACCCCTTTACGGGAATCCTCTTCTGTCCCGAAACGATCTGGGCCAAGCGGTCCTTGACCTGTTCAAACCGCTTCTGCCTTATTTTTCGCAAGGCGGCGCGCGGGTTCGCCTGAGCGCCACCGGCGCGCATTTCGACCGTGCAGCGGCCGACCTCGAAGGTTTCGCCCGACCGCTCTGGGGCATAGTGCCGCTCGCAGCCGGCGGCCAGGAGTTCCCCTATTGGGACCTCTACCGCCGCGGCCTTGCAAACGGCACCGACCCGTCTCACCCGGAATATTGGGGTGACATCTCCGATCGCGACCAGCGTCAGGTGGAACTGGCCGCGGTGGGTTTTGCTCTCGCCATGGTGCCCGAACATATCTGGGAGCCGCTCGCCGAGGATCAGAAGAAAGCCGTCGCGGCCTACCTCCTGTCGGCCCGCGACAAGGAATTCATCGACAACAACTGGAAATTCTTCCGGGTTCTCATCGATCTCGGCCTCACCCGCGTCGGCATAAGCTTCGACCAATCCAAGACCGAAAGATATCTCGATGAGATCGAGGCTTTCCGGCTCGGCGAAGGCTGGTATCGCGACGGGCCGGTCAAACGCGTCGATCACTACATCCCCTTCGCCATGCATTTTTACGCGCTGATCTATTCGGTCCTGACAAAGACCGACACCACCCGTGGCGATGCCTATCGCGAGCGTGCCCGTGTCTTCGCGCAGGATATCCGCCACTGGTTCGGTCCGGATGGCGCCGGGCTCGCTTTCGGGCGCAGCCAGACATATCGGTTTGCCGCCGGCGGCTTCTGGGGCGTATTGGCGTTTGCCCACGTAGAGGCCCTGCCCTGGGCGGAAATCAAGGGCTACTACATGCGCCACATCCGCTGGTGGTCGAAGCTTCCGATCGCCGACCGGGATGGCGTGCTATCGATCGGCTACGGTTATCCCAACCTGCTGATGAGCGAGAGCTACAATTCGGCCTGTTCGCCCTATTGGGCGCTGAAATTTTCCTGCCGCTGGCTCTACCCGCCGACCATCCATTCTGGCTGGCGCAGGAAGCGCCGGCGCCCTCCTTTGCGGACCCGATTCCGCTCAAGGAGCCCGGCATGGTGGCCATGCATACGCCCGGCAATATCGTCATTCTTTCCTCCGGCCAACAGCATGACAAGATGCGCGGTGCCCATGAAAAATATTCGAAATTCGTCTATTCCACCCGCTACGCCTTCAACATCGAGGCCAACGACCGGCATTTCGCGGCGGCGAGTTTCGATGGGATGCTGGGTCTCTCCTACGACGGCATACATTTCCGCATGCGCGAGACGCTTGAGCAGGCGCTGATCGCCGGTGACAGGCTCTACTCGCGCTGGAAACCCTGGAGCGACGTCACGGTGGAGACATGGCTGGTGCCGGCCAATCCCTGGCATATCCGCATCCACCGCATTGTCACGCCCCGCGCTCTGCAAACGACAGAGGGCGGATTTGCCATCGAGCAGGCGGATTTTAATGCCGATATCGCGGAGGGAGGTGAAGGTTTCGCCGTCTGGCGTGGCCGAACCGATACAAGCGCAATCGTCGATCTCTCCACTGCCTTGAGGCGAGATGGCCACGCCATGAGCCCGATTGCCAATACCAATCTCATTCACGCCAAGACGCTTCTTCCGCAACTCCGTGGAGAGATCGCGGCCGGAACGACGCTGCTCGCCGCAGCCGTCATCGCGCTGCCCAATACAGAAATGGATCCGGGATTTCTGGAGTCTATCCCGGCATGCCCGGATGTGACGGACCTCGAGCGGCTGTTCGGCGCCGAGGGAAATGTGGTTCCCGCCTTTGACCTATCTGGCATCAGGTAACACAGGTCAGCAAAGCTTAGCTTGCTGACTGCTACATGGAGCGCTTCCCTTTGGGAATAGCATGCACGTTTTCCCCTGAACCTCGACAATCCGGTAGACCCGTGTACGGCTATCTGAACCGGATGATTGTCGGGTCAGTTCACGATCTGTCGAATCGCGCAAGCATCTCCGCAAGCTGAGCATTCTGCAAACGCAGCTTCTGTGCCAATTGGCTTCTCAGTTGCCGGATCTCCTCGTCCACGCTTGTAACGTCATCGAAGAAGCTTTCTCGAGGCGACTTGGCGCGGGCAGTTTCATCGCTGTTTGCGACGATAGTACTCTCCGAAACCACATCGGCACGGGTCCTCTTCGCACGTCCCGGCGGCTTCGCCCGCGGTGTTCTTGGGGATTTTTTATCTGTCTCGGTTTCCGGCGCCAGCGCATGCGCATCAGCACCAGATGGATCAATCTCATGGCGAGCCGGTGTCCGGACTTCCTCGCCATCGATTAATGGCGCGATGGGCTGGGTGACATCGGGTTCGCTGTCGATTTCATCTGAAGCTGTCGTCGCTACGAGATCGACAACCGGATCCTCATTCTGCTCAGGATGGCGGGATTGCTCCGTTGAGCTTGAGGAAGGCGCCGAAATTTGGCGCAGCCCGCTTTCGCTCGGCTCGATATCGGACTCATCTTCGACCGAATTATCTCGGATTTCTGCCGTCTGTCTTGAAGACCTGAACCGAGAAAGGAATTTCCATGGTGATTTCATAGCGTTTCAACCTCGAGCAATCCGCACCACGACGTTGCCGCAGCTGTAAATCCGGGCTCGCGACGAGCCCGGCCCATTGTCTCTGCTACCGAAGGAATAGCGGCCGGCTGAGGTTGGTCTGGCGACCACCCTCGCTATTGCCGGTCGATCAAGCCAAGCCGAGCCGCTTGCGCAGGTCCGCATTTTCCGTGCGAAGCTTGTCGGCCAGAGTTTTACGCAGCCTCTTATTCTCTTCTTCAAGCTGAACAAGATCTGCCATATCGTCGAGAGCTGGAACAGCCGGCTTAGCCGTTTGCACGGTTTGCTTTGGCGCCCTCTTCCGTCCCGTATTCTTGACAGCTTCCTTAGGCGCGTTCTTGGCCGTGCCCTGCGTTTCTTCAGGCGACAGCTTCGCTTCAACAGCTTGTTCGCCGCGCTTCCGGCGGGTCCTCGAAACCTTTGGGGTTTTCGCAACCGAAGCAGCTACTGTTGCTTCTGCAACGGCCTTCTGGCGCCGCGGTGCGCGCTGCTTTTTGGGCGCGGGCGTCTTTGCCGGTGCGTCCGCCTCTGCGATTTCAGCAATAGTCCCAGGATTGTTTTCGTCAGCCATCGATTATCTCCCTCTGTAGCCAAGAGTTCTTTTCTGCTGAGTGAAAGAGCAAGTCAACATGAGTGCTATAGAGAGTTCATTGTTTTGCAGACGCAGCGCCACTATCGAGCCTCCACGGTTTACTGCTGCGGCAGCACCTCTCGAAGAGCAGACTGAGATTGCTTGACAGCCGGCAAGCTTCGAAGGCGATAATCCAACTCGCCACTGCTGCTGCCGAATCCGATAAAAACAGGAATCCGACAGACGGATTTGCGAAGTTGGTGCGTTTAAGCAATGTGATCATCTAGCTTTGCAGACCAATCCGGAAGTCAAGATTTGCCTCGACAGGTTCGTCATGAGTGTTTTCATTCTGTGATCGCATCGTGGGATAAATGCCGCGTGCTGGTCGATTGTAAGAACCGGATCCATGATGGACGACCCTGATGCGGACCTCGTCGAAGGCATTGCCTCGGGTGATCCCCAGGCGATGCGAAAGATCGTGGCGGCCAAATTGCCGAGGATATTGCTGGTCGCAACCCGAATGCTGGGCGACAAGGGCGAGGCGGAAGATGTCGCCCAGGAAACTTTTCTACGGATATGGAAATACGCGGGCAGTTGGCGACAAGGAAGAGCGAAGTTCGACACCTGGATCCATCGGGTCGCCCTCAACCTGTGCTACGACCGACTTCGCCGCCGGAGGAAATTCTCGTCGCCGAGGCTCCGGACATGGTTGACCAGGGACCGTTGCCCGACGCCGGATTGTTGTCCACCGACGGAGATGGCGAAGGTGTCCAGCGTGCATTGCAAAGCCTCGCGCCGCGTCAAAGAGAGGCTATCATCCTGGTTTATTATCAGGACATGTCCAATCGCGATGCGGCAGAAGTGATGCAGATCAAGGTCGATGCGCTGGAGAGCCTGCTGTCGAGGGGCGCCGCACATTACGAACGATCCTAAACGGAGAAAGAACATGACCGAGAAAAAATCAGCTCCGATCGATCAGGAAACCTTTCGGGCGCTGATCGATGCCTATGGATCAAGCCCGCACCGTTGGCCCGAGGCGATCAGGGGTGAGGCCTTCTCCTTTATGGAAACCGAGGAAGGCCGCGCGCTGGCTGACGGTGCCGGTCAGCTCGACGCGGTTCTGTCCCGTTTGCAGCCACCCTCGCCTTCATCTGAACTGACTGGCCGAATCCTGGCCGGCGGCGAAACCTGGCGCACCAGAAGACAGCGGTTCCGTCGCTGGGCGATCAGCGCCGGATTGATCGGGATCGGGGTCGCAGGCGGCCTGACGGGCGCTGTCGCGGTCGTGGTCATCACGCCGCCCCTGCTCTTTCCATAAATGGCACCATGACCGCGTTCGGCGAATTGCAATTCGATAGCGAGCTGACGCAGGAGACACCATGACGGACATCAATTTTAGAAGGCTGGTGATTTCGCTGCTTGCGCTCAACACCTTCCTCATCTGCGCTCTTGCAGGCGCCGGGATCGTCTATCTGAGGACAGACCCGCCTGCCGCTGTTGCCCGAATGCCGCTGGCCGGCGAGCAACTGTCCAAGGATGATCGGGAGGCTTTTCAGCGCACCATGAACGATGCTCGCCGCACCGTGCGCCAGACTTCGCTGGAGGCGCGGCAGGCACGCATCGAGGCGGCCGCGCTGATGGGCGAACCGGAATTCGACGCCAAAGCCTTGGCCAGTGCACTGGAGCGTGCGCGCCGGGCAGAGCTCGCCGTGCGTGCCGCCACCGAAGACCGTGCCGTGGAATTCGCAGCGGGACTGTCCCTTGAAGCTCGCCGGCGGCTTGCAGAAGGACTGCTCGCCCGCGAGGCTCCTCGTCCTGCCACGAAATGATCACATTTGGAAAGCGACGGATTTTCTGACAGCCGCCGTTAAAGAGCCGATGACGAAACGGAGTTCGTATCGGCTATGGCCAATTCCAAAGAGATTGACGCCGCCCTGACGCTTTGGCGCTTTGGCCTCGGCGCCCGCGAAGGCGACCTGCAAGCGATCAAGGATGACCCTCGCGATCTTCTGCGGCAAGAGGTGGTGGAGTGCTATACGCCGACGCCCGTCGGAGCTGCACTGCGATCCAGCGCCGACTTGCTCATGTCTCTGATCGAGTACAACAAGGAGGTTCAGGCTGAACGTGACCGTCCTGCGCCGGCTCCAATGCCGGCCCCGCAGTCGGTCGCGACCGCCACCGGTAACGCTGCAGGGCAAACCGCCCCGCCGGGGGCATGATGGATGCCGGGGCGATGGCAGCCCCGTCCCAACCACCGCAACCGGACAAGAAGGCCACGCCGGCATCAAAGCGCCCCTATCTTCCTCAGCAGATCCTCATTGCCGAGGCCGACGCCAGGTTCAACGGCACGATACACCAGCCACTGATCGGTTTCGGCGAACGCCTCGCGATGTTTTGGGCCAACCATTTCGCAATCGCTACCGGCAAGGGCGGCGACGTGCACATCATGGCCGGCGCCTTTGAACGCGAGGCTATACGCCCGCATGTTTTCGGCCGCTTCGAAGACATGCTGCTTGCGGTCGAGAGTCACCCGGCTATGCTGTATTTCCTCGACAACCATCAATCGATCGGCCCGAACTCGCAGAGCAACAAGAACGGAAAACGTGGGCTCAACGAGAACCTCGCCCGCGAGATCATGGAGCTGCACACGCTGGGAGTGGATGGCGGCTACGATCAGGCGGACGTCACGTCGCTTGCCCGCATCATCACCGGCTGGACCGTCTATCGCGATGAAAAACGTCCCGGGCCGATGGGCAGTTTCGTCTTCAGTGCCTATGCCCACGAGCCGGGCGACCATTCGGTGATGGGATTGACCTATGCCGAGGACGGCGAGGAACAAGGGCGCTCCGTGCTTCGCGACCTCGCCCGTCATCCAGCGACCGCAAGACACATCGCCTTCAAGCTCGTTCGGCATTTCGTGGCGGACCAGCCACCGCCCGGTATCGTTCGGAAAGTCGCCGCGGCTTACACGAAGACGCATGGCGATCTTTCGGCCGTCTACAAGGCGCTGATCGATAGCGACGAGGCCTGGACGCCAGGATTGTCCAAGATGCGGCCACCGCTCGATTACGTCGTGGCGCTGATCCGGGCAACCGGCATCAAACCAAAACCCGAGCAGATCCTTTCCACCCTGAATGCGCTTGGTCAGCCGCTCTGGAACCCCTCGGGGCCGAACGGTTTCTCCGATGTCACGGATGGCTGGGCGTCATCCGAAGGCCTTGCCACCCGGATCGACGCCGCCAACATTTTCGCCCACCAGGCCGGCACCAACACCGACCCGCGGGAATTCGTCAGGGACCGGCTGGGGCCGCTGCTTTCTGCCGAGACGCTGGAGGCGGTAGCCCGGGCCGAAACCAAGGCGCAAGGCCTTTCGATCGCATTCCTTTCCCCGAATTTCAGAGGCGCTGATCATGTTGTGCGAACATCTTTCCCCGACCCGTCGTGCCGTTCTGGGCGCTTCCGGTGCACTCTTTGCCTGGGCCTTCATGCCCCGCTTCGCTCATGCCGCCGGAGGGCGGGATCCGCGTTTCGTGACGATCATCCTGCGCGGCGCGCTCGACGGCTTGACCGCAGTCCCGCCGATCGGCGATCCGGATTACGAAGCTCTGAGGCAACAGAGCGCCATGCGGATCGACGGAGACAACCCGGCACTGCCGCTGGATGGATTTTTCGCCCTGCACCCCTCCATGCGTAATTTCCAACGTCTTTTCCGGGCCGGGCAGGCCGCTGTCGTGCATGCCAGCGGAACCGCTTACAGGGAGCGTTCGCATTTCGATGGGCAAGACGTCCTGGAATCGGGGTTTCCGTCCCCAGGCCATGTGGAAACGGGCTGGCTCAACAGATTGCTCGAAGGACTGCCGGCCGGTGAAAGGGTCGCGCCAGGCGCCACCGAACGTGTGCGGGGGCTGTCGGTCGGGACGACGGCCGCGCTCGTCATTCGCGGCAAAGCGCCGGTGCTCGGCTGGGCCCCTTCCATCCTGAAGCCGGCGGATGGCGATCTTACTCCCCGTCTTGCCGATCTCTACGGGCAGAAGGACCCGGTGCTTGCGCGTCTTCTGCAAGAAGGGATCGACACCGGAAAAATCGCTTCCGGGATCGACATCAAGGCACGCGGAGGTCCGGGAGATCCGAACGGCATGGAACAGATGGCGAGAGGCGCTGCTCGGCTGATCGCACATCCCGAAGGCCCTCGGGTCGCAGCGCTGGCTTTCGAGGGATGGGACACCCATGCTCAGGAAACCGACCGGCTGGCTAAACTGCTGACCGGACTCGACAACGCCCTCGCCGCATTCGAACAGGAGCTCGGCCCGGTCTGGAAGGATACCGCGATCCTCGTCGCGACCGAGTTTGGCCGCACTGCCCGCATTAATGGTACCGAAGGTACCGACCACGGCACAGGTACGACAGCTTTTCTCGCCGGCGGAGCAATACGCGGAGGACGAGTGATCACCGACTGGCCCGGTTTGAAGGAAGCTCAGCTGCGCGACGGCCGCGACCTCGCGGCAACCACTGATCTCAGGGCGATTATCAAAGGCGTCGCAACCGACCTGCTTGGCGCAAACAACGGCCATCTTCGCGACGTGGTTTTCCCCGGCTCGGAAAGCGTTCAGGCGACAAAGGGCCTGATCGTCTGAACCGGGATCATCTTTTCCAAACGTGGGCGCTCAGGCGCTGAGTGCCCGCTGCCGCTCACGAGCGTAACCAATCGCTTCCGATTGAGGCATCGCCTTGCCGAAGATATAACCCTGGCCGATATCGCAACCTTGGCTCAGGAAATAGGCGAGCTGGGCGTTCTCCTCGATCCCTTCCACCGTGGTCTTGAGATTGAGACTGCGGCTCAATCCGAGCATGGCGTCGATGATTTTGGCGTTCTTGTCGTTGAGGGTGAAGCTCGACACGAAACTCTTGTCGATCTTGATCTTATCGAACTTGAAACGCGCCAACTGCGCCAGGCTGGAATATCCCGTCCCGAAATCGTCGAGCGCCACCTGGATGCCGGCTGCATGAAACTGCTCTATCGTCGCGGCGGCAAGATCAGGGTCGCCAATCAGGGCGTTTTCGGTGATCTCGATCTCCAGCCTGGACGACGCCAAGCCCGTCTGATGCAGGATATGGAGAATGCGGCTCGCCAGTAGCCTGTCCTCCATCTGGACAGGCGACACGTTAAATGAGAGCGAGAACGGTCCCGGCCAGAGCTGCGCATCGCGGCAGGCTTTCGACAGAAGCTGTTCGAACAGCGTGGTAATGAGGCCGGTCTCTTCAGCCACCGCGATGAATTGCTGTGGTGAAACGAAAACGCCGTCCTTGTTCCACCGTGCAAGCGCTTCGAAACCGCAGAGCTCGCCCGTCCTCAGGTTGATCAGCGGCTGGTAGAACGGTTCGATCCTGCCGTCGTCGATGGCGCGCCGAAGTTGGCCTTCGAGTTTGGCCCGCTCGGAAACTTTTTCCTGCATTTCGGGCTGAAACAGACAATATTGATTGTGGCCCCGGCTCTTCGCCTCGTAGAGCGCGACATCCGACCGATGGCATACTTCCTCTAGCGTACTACCGTGATCCGGCAGGCGCGCATAACCGACGCTGGCGCCGACCTCGGTCGGCAGCGTCCCGATCCGGACCGGCCGCGAAACCGAATGAATGAGGAGCTGCGCGAAGAGCTCTTCCTTTTCGGGCGAGAGGTTGCGCGCCACTGCGACGAACTCGTCGCCGCCGAAGCGGAAGACACACTCGTATTCGGCCAGCGCACATATGCGCCGGGACACTTCCTTCAGCAGGGCGTCACCCCTTGATGGCCAAGGAGGTCATTGACCTTCTTGAAGCCGTCGAGATCGATAGAAAACACCGTTGCTGTCTGCGGCCCGATATCCTCGCCTTCTTCCTGCGGCTTTTCACCGAGCTGCGGAAGGGCGAGCCTGTCAAAGGCATAGCGATTGGGAAGTTTCGTCAGATGATCATGCGTGGCGATGTAGTCCGCCTCGTCGAAGGCCCTCCGGCGGTTCAGCATTTCATTGCGCATATCGAGAATGCGCAGCGCCGAATAGGCGAAGCTCGCGAGGCCTGCGACGAGGAGTACGACGATGATGAGATGGGCTTTTCCCGCGCTGACCGACTGAACCAATCCCAGCAGCAGGTCCTCATAGGTTAAGCAACCGATGAGCAACAAGATCGCGATCACGCTCACTTGCGCCAACTGCCTGCCGGCTTTGCTTTCCAGAAAGTCCTTCATCTCCCCTCCACTCTGCGATCCTAGGATAAACAGTTAAAGGAACCGTTATTCAGAGTTGTGCAATGCGATTGAACTCCCTCATGTCGCCGCCCGATAGGCAGTGTCCGCCGATCCGAACGGTGCCGTGGCTGAAGCTTCTGAGATTGCCGGAAAATCCTGCGTCGCGCCTATGGGCGATCTGGTCCGGGTGTGCCTTTAGGAATGACAGGCGGACCGTGGCGCGCAACGCATCGGACCGGCAGCGCCTGCTTGCGGCAAATCCCTATCTGGCAGGCTTGATACCCTGGTCGAAGGAAGCCCGCTCTATCCCGTGCCGTTGAAGCTTGTCGTAAAAAGTCTTTCGCGGAATTCCGAGCGCCTCGATCGTACGGCGGACGTCGCCTCCGTTGCTGGCCAGCGTCTCCCGGATGATTTCGGCCTCATGTCGGTTTAGCCGCTCGGGTAGCGTAGGGATAACCGCCTCTGTTGGAACTATTGTGCCGTCGTCCTCACCGGTAAGCCCGAGGACGAAACGCTCTGCAAAGTGGGACAGTTCGCGGACATTGCCGGGCCAATGGTGGGTTTCGAGGTGATGCCGGGCGAAAGACGACAGTGCTGGCGTTTGCCGGTTGAAGCGTTTCGCCGCCCGTTCGCAGAAAAACCTGAAAAGAAGCGGGACGTCGTTGCGCCGTTCGCGCAGCGGTGGAATGGACAGGGTGACGACGTTGAGCCGATAATAAAGATCTTCGCGAAACGCGCCGCGCTGCGAGGATCGCCAAGATCGACCTTGGCGGCCGCCACAACCCTCAGGTCGATCGGCCGCGTCTCGTTGGTGCCGAGCGGTGCTACTTCACGCGCCTCCAGAACCCGTAGCATATGGATCTGCGTGGCAGGCGGCATGCTTTCGATTTCGTCGAGGAAGAGGGTGCCGCCGCTCGAATATTCGATCCTGCCGACGCGCTTCTTTTGCGCGCCGGTAAAAGCGCCGGCCTCGTGGCCGAATAATTCGCTTTCGATGATGGTTTCTGGAAGCGCGCCGCAATTAAGCGCGACGAAACTGCCCTTCGACCGCCGGCTCCATCGATGGATCAGGCTGGCAACGACTTCCTTGCCGCTACCGGTCTCTCCGGTCACCAGAACGTCTACGTCGGTATCGGCAATCTGGCGAAGCGTTCTCCGCAACCGCTCCATGGCCGGGGTCTGGCCGATCAGCGGCAGGTCGTCACGTGCCTGTTCGGCCGCATCGCGAAGTGTTCTGTTCTCCAGCACCAGCCGCCGTTTTTCTGCGGCGCGGCGAATGGCCTGCACCAGACGGTCTGCGGCGAAAGGTTTGGTGATGAAATCGTAAGCCCCATCCTGGATCGCCTTGACAGCCATCGGAATATCACCGTGGCCGGTCATCAAGATAACGGGAAGGTCCGGATCGAGCTTGCGGACGCGATCGAAGAGCTGCAGCCCGTCGATCTCGGGCATGCGGATGTCCGAAACCATGACACCGGCGAAACTCTCGTCGATCCGGGCAAGGGCGTCTGAAGCCCTCGAAAATCGGGAGACCGCAAAACCCGCAAGCTCGATCGTCTGGGCGGTCGCCTTGAGAAGATCGGCATCGTCGTCAACCAGGATGACAGGCGTGGGATTGCTCATGATACCGCCTTGCGCAGATAGACAATGAAAGTCGTGCCGGTCTCGCTGCTTTCCACCTCGATGCGCCCGCCGTAGTCGGCGACGATATCCTTCGAAATAACCAGACCAAGTCCGAGGCCCTTTTCCTTGGACGTGTTGAAGGGCGAAAAGAGTGAGCTTCTGATCGTTGGATCGATACCGGGCCCATTGTCGGAAACGCGGATCACGATCTCATCCGGCAGCGTCTGCACGGAGACATTCACCCGTGCCTCGTTTCTGCCCTCCAGCGCCTCAAGGGCATTCTGAAAGAGATTGATCAGCACCTGTTCGAGCCGGACGCGATTGCCGGTGACCCCAAGCCCGGCCGGCGGCAGATCGATCGCGAGAATGTCGAGACGGCCGGCGAAGCGGCTCCTCAGAAGAACGACCGCGCCTTCGATGGCACCCCGCAGATCGACGGCTTCGGGCGGTGCTCGCCCCTTGCGCCCGAAGGCCTTCAGTTCCTCGGTGATCATGCCGATCCGCTCGGTCAGGGCTGCGATCTCGCCGAGATTTTCCTCCGCCTCCCCTTTCCGGTTTCGTTGCAGGAAGACCCTCGCATTGTCGGCATAGGCACGGATGGTCGCAACCGGTTGGTTGATTTCATGGGCAACGCCGGCCGCAACCTGGCCAAGGATCGCAAGGCGGTTTGCCTGCACGAGTTCCTGCTGCACCACCTGCAATTTCGACTCGGTACTGCGGTGGTCGGCGATCTCTTCCTGCAGGAGGTCCCTTGCGCGGCTCAAATCCATGGTCCGCTCCCCGACGCGGCGCTCGAGTTCCTCGCGTAGCGTTTTTCCGCGGCGATGCGAATGGCGATCATCTGCCGCCGCCTCAAAAGGAATGCAATCAGCGCCAGGATCGGCACGAGAGTCGCAAGCGCGAGCAGCCGCGCTTCGCGTACCGCAGCTGCGACGGACGGTTCGATCGGCACGAGATATTCGAGACGCCAGGATGTCGAGGGCACTGGAGTCAGAAGGCGAAGATACTCATCCTCGCTTGTTCCCGGCAAAACCGCCGAGACGATCGATGCGTCTTCGGAGAGAGGCTCCTGCCGCACGATCGGAAGAGGCGTCAGAGGTGCCTCACCGAATTGCAGGCTTTGGCGAATGGCGCCAAGCCGCTCCACGGGAAGTGACGCAGCCGTCATGAAGCGCCAGGATGGAAGGCTGGTGATCAAGACGACGCCATTTGCATCGGTGACATAGACGGGGCGGTTGGCCTCCCGCCAATCGCTTTCGAGCTGATCGAATTCCATCTTCACCACAACGACACCCAGCGCGCCGCTCTGGTTGTCGGCACGGCGCGAGATGTAGAGACCGGGACGTTTGCTGACGCTGCCCAAGGCGAAGTGTTCAGCCGTTCCGACCTCCATCGCCCGTTGAAAATATTCCCGGAAAGAATAGTCGTTGCCGACAAAGCTCAAGGGTTCGCGCCAATTGCTGGATGCGACAGCAATTCCATCCCTGCCGGTGACGTAGAGAACGGAGGCATGCGTGCCCGCCACAAGGCCTTCCAGCTTGCGGTCGAGTGCACCGACCGCTTCTGTGTCTTTCGATGCAAGGGCACCGACCACCTGTTGATCCTCCGCAAGCAGCAGGGGAAGCGCGCGGGGTCTTTCGAGCACCGCACGCAGCAGCGCAACCTTGAGATTGGCATCGGCGCGACCCTGCGCGATGAGGGCATCAAGTGCGGAACTGCGGCCGTAAAGACCAGCGGTATAAAGTGCGGATGCCAGGATCGCGGCAGCTGTGAGGGCAAAGGCGTGCCACGGTGTCCACGCGGATGCGGGAACCTTCAACGATTTCTCTCGATGGTGCTGCTCAAGCATATCTTGAATGTGCATAAATCCGCATAGAATGCAAAGGCTCGTGGCGGAAACCCGCACGGCACCTTCTTCGCCGCGAAGCCATCTCAATCAATAATATATATAAATATCAATAACTTAATATCAATTCTCAGACTTGGCACGCATGTTGCTCCGGCAAAACCAGCAGCACACCTGCAGCAACAGTAACGCCGCCGCCCCGGGAGGCCAATTTGGTTGGGGCGCCATGGAGGATATGATGAACGCCACTATTTCTGACGTGCAACCGCACGGCAAGCTTCCTTCTACCGCCACCTTTATTTTCAGGTTCTCGTGGCAATCGCCGCCGGCATCCTGCTCGGCCATTTCTATCCGGACACCGGCGCTTCGCTGAAGCCGCTCGGCGATGCCTTCATCAAGCTTGTGAAGATGATTATCGCTCCGGTGATCTTCCTGACTGTCGCCACCGGTATCGCAGGCATGGCCGATCTGCAGAAGGTCGGGCGGGTCGCCGGCAAGGCGATGATCTACTTCCTGGTCTTTTCGACGCTCGCGCTCGCCGTTGGCCTCCTCGTCTCGAACATCGTCCAGCCGGGCGCCGGCATGCACATAGATCCGGCCACGCTCGACGCCAAGGCGGTCGCCACCTATACGGCGAAGGCCCATGACGCCACCATCACCGGTTTTTTGATGAACATCATTCCGGATACGATCGTCGGCGCCTTTGCGCAGGGTGACATCCTGCAGGTGCTGTTCTTCTCGGTTCTCTTCGGCATCGCGCTTGGCATGGTCGGCGAACGGGGCCGTCCGGTTATCGATTTCCTCCAGGCACTGACCGCCCCGATCTTCCGTCTCGTGACCATCCTGATGAAGGCGGCCCCGATCGGCGCTTTCGGTGCCATGGCCTTTACCATCGGCAAATATGGCATCGGTTCGATCGCCAACCTCGCCATGCTGATCGGCACTTTCTATCTCACCTCGCTGCTCTTCGTGCTGGTCGTCCTCGGCGCCGTCGCCCGCTATAACGGCTTTTCGATCCTCTCGCTCATCCGCTATATCAAGGAGGAATTGCTCCTTGTGCTTGGCACTTCCTCGTCGGAAGCAGCATTGCCGGGTCTGATGGCAAAAATGGAACGTGCGGGCTGCAAGCGCTCGGTGGTCGGCCTTGTTATTCCGACCGGCTATTCCTTCAATCTCGACGGCACCAACATTTACATGACGCTTGCTGCACTCTTCATCGCCCAGGCGACCGACACGCCGATTACGCTTGGCGACCAGATCCTGCTGCTGCTTGTCGCGATGCTGAGCTCGAAGGGCGCCGCAGGTATTACCGGAGCCGGCTTCATCACCCTGGCGGCGACCCTTTCGGTCGTCCCATCTGTGCCGGTCGCCGGCATGGCCCTGATCCTCGGCATCGATCGCTTCATGTCGGAATGCCGGGCGCTCACCAACCTGGTCGGCAATGCGGTCGCGACGGTCGTTGTCGCCCGCTGGGAAAACGAGCTGGACCAGACGCAGTTCGCAGCTGCCATGACCGGCAGCGTCGGCACCGAAAGCGCCGTGTTGATACCGTCGGGCCAGCCTGCGGAATAATCATCCGCTTACATAAGGCTGCCCCCTCGGCCTTTGACGTCTGGCAGATCCGTTAGCATGGCCGCATTGGAAACGATGCGGCCATTGTCGTGGGAGAGAGTAAACCCGCGACGCCTGGGGTCACGCTCATTGCCGCCAGCATCGCTCCGAGCGATTTGGTAAACGACGCTTTACATATGAGCAAAGCATTAAACTGTTCTTGTTACAAACTCCCAGTCTGCCCGCCATAGGGTGGGACATCTCAAGGGGTCCTTCAATGCGCCGTCCAAGCATAAAGTCGAGCCTGATCCTGATTTTTAGCGGCGTAGCGCTTCTGTTCGGCGTTGTCGCATATCTTGCGATCGATGGCCTCAGCAAGACAAATGGTTCCACGGAAGAAATCGCGACGAATTGGCTGGCGAGCGTACAGGCATCCCGGACGATCAATCTCAACATGGCGAATTTGCGTCTCGCTTACCGCGATCACATCATCGCACAGCCGGAAGCGGAAAAGAAAACGCGCGAAGAGGCCATGGTGGCCGCCGAGGACACGGTTCGCAAATCGATAGATGCCTATCTTTCGTTGGTGTCATCGGACCGCGAGCGCCAGTTGATCGGCGGAATTAAGGAGAACGTCGAGAGTTATATCGCCAGCAAACCACAGCTTCTCATCCTGTCTCGCGCAAACAAGATCGAGGAATCTGGACAATACCTCGGCGAAAAGATGCACACCTATTCAGACAAGCTGAAAGAACTAACGACGGCCCTGGTCGAATTGAATGTCGTCGGCAGCAAAGAGGCCGCCGAAACGAGCAGGACGACTTACGCGTCGGTCAAATTCTATCTGTTTGCTGCGATCGGCCTCGCCGGATTGCTCGTTATCGGTTCTATCACCTTCGTGCTGACGGGCATTGCCAATCCCGTTACCCAGATTACAACCTCGATGAGGCGACTGGCCGAGGGCGATACCGGTTCGAAGATTCCGTTTGCCGACCGTACCGACGAAATCGGTTCCATGGCGGGAGCGGTGGAGATCTTTCGTCAAGCCGCCATCGCGAACAAGCGAATGGAGATGGAAGCTGAAGAAAACCGGAAGCAGGCGGAGGCCGATCGCATCGCCGCCCAGCAACAAGCGGAATCCGATGCCGCAGAACGTTTACGCGTCGCCACGTCAGGTCTCGCAGCCGGCCTGAAGCGGCTTGCGGCCGGCGATCTTGCCTTTCAGGCTCGACGAAGCGTTCGCTCCCGACTTCGAAGCCCTGCGCCACGACTTCAATCAATCCGTCACCCAGCTTGGCGGAGCGTTGACGTCAATCTCCACCAGCATTACCACGATCGACGACGGTACCCGGGAAATCTCGTCGGGCGCCGGCGATCTTTCAAAGCGCACGGAGCAGCAGGCAGCCTCACTAGAAGAGACGGCTGCCGCATTGGAAGAGATTACCGCCAACGTATCGAATTCCAGCAAACGGACCGAGGAGACACGGTCAGTCGCCACGGAGGCAAATCGAAGCGCCGCGATGTCTGCGGAAGTCGTTTCTCATGCCGAAGAGGCGATGGGACGTATCGAGACCTCGTCCCAACAGATTTCCAACATCATCAGCGTGATCGACGAAATCGCATTCCAGACCAACCTTCTTGCCCTGAACGCCGGCGTAGAAGCCGCCAGAGCTGGCGAGGCAGGCAAGGGATTCGCCGTCGTTGCGCAGGAGGTGCGAGAGCTTGCTCAGCGTTCAGCCAGCGCGGCCAAGGAGATCAAGGGCCTCATCCAAAACTCCTCCAAGGAGGTGGAAAGCGGCGTCAAGCTCGTGCGTGATACCGGCCAGGCTCTGAAGACCATCGGCAACTTCATCGCACAGATCAATCAGCACATGGAAGCGATTGCCACTTCGGCGAAGGAGCAGTCGGTCGGACTTGGCGAAGTCAATGTCGCAGTCAATCAAATGGACCAGACGACGCAACAGAATGCGGCCATGGTGGAACAATCGACCGCGGCCTCAGCCTCGCTCGCTGACGAAGCCCAGAAACTTCGCGAGCTTGTCGGGCAGTTCAAGCTCGGTGGCACCATCCCCAACCAGTCCGCGGCTCTTCGCTCAACAGCAAGAGCCATGGCTCAACCGGCCACTGGCGCAACCGTTCATTTCGCTTCGGCGCGCCGATAACGTCTTGGAGCGTGGCGCAGCGGCTGGAAGCCCGCGCCACGCTCTGCCGAACCTCTGCCCAGGTTGAGCACGCTCCCGCACAATGGCAATTTGAGGCCTGGCTCAAACAAATCCATCCACTCCGCAACTTTAGGGCTCTCGGCCTGTTTGGCCGGTCAAAACGAGCCGTCACCACCGCAATCGTTGCTCGCGCTCTATACGTTCCTCTCGACTGTGGCCTCATCTCCAGCGCAGGATAGCTATACGCAGCGTGATCGAATTTCGCCGAAGCTTGAAATTCGCGACCATTTGCGACGCGACTGGGTGTGACGATCGCGAACCGGGGCATCACAGGAGCAGGCAGTGGCCGCATCTTAGCCCACTTCATCAATTGATGTCGTGTTTGGACATAGCCCCACTGAGCGCCTCCGACAGCTCGGCCAGCTGGTATGGCTTGCGCAGGATCCGGATGCCCTGCGCTTCCGCGGCTTGTTTGGCGGCCTCGGAATATCCACTCGTCAAAAGGATCGGAAGGTCGCCACGGCGCCCCCGAATTTCCTTTGCAAGTTCCACGCCGTTCATGCCTCCAGGCATCATGATGTCCGAGAATACCAGGTCCACACGCCGACCGTCGGCAAGTGCGCCCAAAGCGGCGGCCGCTGTCGCCGCCCGCACCACTTGAAACCCAAGATCATCCAGCATCTCGCTGACGAGCGCTGCAACTTCGTCGTCATCCTCGACAAGCAGGACACTGCCCGCCGAAGCCGGGCGCCGCCGCGCGACTTGCAGATCCCCAGGTGGTGCTGATCCGGCCCGGGCTCCCTCGAGGAGCGGGGCAGCATGAGGATGATCCTAGTCCCCCGGCCAACTTCGCTGTCGATCTCTATCTTCCCGCCGGATTGCTGGACGAAGCCATGCACCTGCGCGAGGCCAAGACCGGATCCCTTGCCGATGTCCTTTGTGGTGAAGAAGGGCTCGAACACACGCGCCTGTACCTCGCGGGTCATTCCCGAGCCGTTGTCGCTGACCGAAAGACGAACGAAATCCCTGGTGGAGCCTTCTTGATCCAGCAGCGGGACATTCTCTGCGCGGATATCGATCGTGCCGCCTTTCGGCATCGCATCGCGCGCGTTGACGGCAAGGTTGAGAACAACAAGTTCCAGCTCGCTCGCATCAACCTCGACGGGCCAGAGGTCGGGCGAAAACTCCAGGGTGACAACGACGTCGCCCCTGAGGCTGCGGTCCAGCAGTTCGCGCATTCCCCCAACCTGCCGGGCCAGATCGATAGTCTGCGGCTTAAGCTCCTGGCGGCGGGAGAAAGCCAGAAGCTGCCGCGTCAGGCCCGATCCGCGTTCGGCGGCCTGCCGCATCCCGTCCATCAGCCGTTTGCGCTTGGCCGGCTCCGTCTGACGGTCGAGCATTTCCAGCCCGCCGGAAATGACCATCAGCAGATTGTTGAAATCGTGAGCGACACCGCCCGTCAGCTGGCCGATCGCCTCGATCTTCTGAGCTTGCCGAAGCTTCTCCTCGACATGAGCCCGAACCGTCATCTGGTCGCGCAGGGCTTCGTTCGCGGCTTCGAGCTCCTGGGTGCGCAAAACGACTTGTTTCTCCAGGCTCCTGGGCGGCTTGCTCGCGCTCTTCCAGCAGAATGCGCAGCTCCAACTGCCGGGTCCTCGCGCGAAGGGCCGACTGCATCGTGCTGATAAGGGTCAGGGCCTGAATCGGGCGCTCAAGAAGAGCGACGTTGTGCAAGGAGTTGATCAGCCTCTGCCGCCACGCTTCGATGCCGGTCTGCTCCTGGCGGCTGGTCAGCAGGATGAAAGGGAGATCCGACCAGGGCGGCTGCTCCGCAACCCATTTGAACAGCAACGTCGCATCTTTTCCAAACAGGGCTTCTTCGGCGACAAATGCGGCGGCAGCCCCGGCCTGAAGGGTTTCCACAAGGCCTGGAAGATCGCCGCAGGCCTCCGCCGCGATCCCGCTCCGGCTGAGCAGATCGACAGAGGCGGCAGCATCTCTGCCGACCGGAGCAAAGACAATGACTGGACCTAGCCGATGTTCACTTGGCACTGTTGCTCCCGTCTGCTGAACTCACTGCAGGAAGGGCTGAAAAATGGGGCGACCCCGCCAACACGCCGGTGAAGCCACGTGTGGGTGGTCCGAGCTGGATGCCCGTGTCGGACAGGTAGAACTCGCGCACGCTATGCTCATGCTTGCCGCTTCGCTTCTTCACGACGGATATCGCCCGGCGCACTGCGCCGTCCACTTCGAAATAGCGCAGCATGACAACGGAATCACTGAGGTAGCTCAGGTCGAGCGGAGCTTCGAGCGGACCCATAAGCCCGTTTTGAGCAAGCACAAGGATTGTCAGCACGCCTCGCTGACCGAGATAGGTCAGCAGCTCGTGCATCTGCAGGATCAGAAAACGCTCGTCCGGCATGGCGTTCATGTAGCCGTTCAAGCTGTCGATGACGATGATCCGCGCGCCATCGACTTCAACGCTCTTTTGAACATTGGCCGTGAATTCTCCCGGAGAGAGCTCAGCAGGATCGATCTGCTGCAAGCGGATCAACCCACTGTCCAACCGGCTTTGCAGATCGAGGCCCAGATTTCTGGCGCGGGCTTTCAGTGTACCGCTTCCCTCGTCGAAGGCATAAACCACGGCATGTTCGCCCCGGCCTGCGGCCGCCAAGGCATAGGTCAGAGCGAGCGAGGATTTCCCGACCCCGGCAGCTCCCAGGAACAACGCATTCGTGCCACGTTCGAACCCGCCACCCAGCATCTGATCGAGGTCCTTGTTACCACTCGGCGTATACTCTTGGTCGAAATCCTGATGATGATCCGCGGCGATAAGGCGTGGGAATATATGGAGTCCGCCCCTCTCGATCTTAAAATCGTGGTAGCCGCCCCGAAACTTGATGCCACGCATTTTGACGATCCGCAGACGACGACGCTCGGTGCCGTAGTCGATGGCGATCTGTTCCAGCAGTACGACCCCGTGCGAGATCGAATGGAGCTGCAGGTCGTTCTGTTGCGACGAAAGATCGTCCAGAAGAATAACGGTGCACTGCCGGCTGGCAAAGAAATGCTTTAGGGCGAGCACCTGGCGGCGGTAGCGCAGCGGGCTGTGGGCGAGCAGCCGCAGTTCGGAAAGGCTGTCGATCACCACCCGCTTCGGGTTGAGTTCGGAAACGCGATCCAGAATGAGTTTCGTCGTCTCGTTGAGCTCCATCTCTGCCGGATGGAAAACCGTCAGCTCACGGTCGGGATCAAGGGTCGTCTCCGGCGGGACGAGTTCGAAAACGGAGAGACCGTCAAGAGACCAACCGTGACGGCGGGCCACGAGCTGAAGCTCGGATTCCGTTTCGGAGAGGGTGACGTAAAGCACCCGCTCTCCTCGACGGACACCCTCGAGCAGGAATTGCAGGGCGATTGTCGTTTTGCCCGTACCAGGCAGGCCCTCGTAAAGGTAGAGCCGGTTTTCGTCGAGGCCGCCGTCGAGAATAGTGTCGAGCCCCACTACGCCGCTTGAGATACGCGGGGGATTACTGAGCTCCTCACCTTCATACTGTTCTGTCATGTTCACCCTGTGCTGTGGATCCATTGAACAGGGTCATATAGATCGCAAAGGATAAGCCTCAAGTAGGCCACCAACATGCAATGATTTGAAGGCCGTAGTGGAATCTGTGTCACAATCGCGACCATTCGCGTGGCGCGTGAAGATAGGCTCGATAGCGAGGTCTGTATTCAGGTGGAAAGAACTCTGATCGCTGCGACGAGACGCTTCAGATCCGTCGGCTTTCCAAGATTTACAGCGTCGGCAAGGACAGAATTCCTGGCGAGCTCGGCCGCGTCGCTCGCGCTGGCAAGCAAGAACGGCACTCCGAGGGACTTCAGTTGAAGAGCGACAGGCGTCACTTTCTCACCCCGAGATTGACATCCAGAACGGCCGCGTGGGGGCGCTCGTCGTGCAACAGATCCAGGGCATCCGAGGCCGAGCCCACCGGCCCCAGCACACGGAATCCCGCCTCGGCCAACGCGGCTTTGAGCTCGATTGCTATGAACAATTCGTCTTCGACGACGAGGACGCATCTCTCGCGTTCTTGGCCGCTTCCTCCCATAGACTCGCTCATCATCACACCGGCATCTTGATCATTGAGATCAAACCACGTGGTTCGTAGCTAAGTTCCACCGTTCCTCCCAAATGAGCGGAAGTCCCATGGATCAGCTCAGTGCCATAACCTTTGCGCTTGGGCATCGTTACCGTCGACCCGTTCTCCTCGCGCCATTCACAGCTCACGGATGTCCGCTCTCTTGGACCTGCCTCAAGCGACCACGTCACGTGGATTCTGCCATCCGGAACGGACAAGGCGCCGTACTTGACGGCGTTCGTCGCGAGTTCATGGAAGATCATGCTGATTGCGAGGACATTGGAACTGCCGATCTCGACAGGTGGCCCATCGCAATGGAGACGCACGGCGCCGGGCTCTCCGACCGACTGCCGCAGCAACGCTTCGAGATCGGTTGTATCCTTGCTTGCGGCGATCTCCTGGGCGCGCAGGGTTACATCGAGCCGCCCGAGGAGAGTGTCGCGGTAATCGACAACGGTGCGGCCTTCCGTATCCGTTTGCATGGCGATCGCGCGCACCATTCCGAAGAGGTTCCGCATGCGGTGCCGCGTCTCCGAAATGATGAACTGCATTTCGGCATCATGGCGCTGGCGTTCCGTGATGTCGTCGAAGAGAACGAGGATATTCGTGCTATTGTCATCGGGATGGATGAGACGCCGCGCATCGACCAGGAAAGTTCGTGGCCCAAGCTCGGGGAAGTCGTGCTTGACTTCATACCCGATCACGGCAGCCGCTTTCGGAATAACCGATGAGATAAGCTGCCGAAGTTCGGAGCTGTTCCACTGGCCGTTGCCAAGCTCGAAAAACTCATCCCCAGGATGTCATCCCGCTCTACTTTGAAAGTCTTGATGAACGCGTTGTTTGCAGTCGTTACGCACAGGTTCTGGTCCAGGACGACGATCGGTTGGGTCATCGTATCGACCACGCCCTGG
This sequence comes from Neorhizobium sp. EC2-8, assembly GCA_045291535.1. Lineage (GTDB taxonomy): Bacteria > Pseudomonadota > Alphaproteobacteria > Rhizobiales > Rhizobiaceae > Neorhizobium. Next base: position 570,153 of record CP147998.1, read on the forward strand.
GCCTGGACGTGTCCGCTTTTCAACAGACGATGGAGATCTTCCAGCATCATGGGGGCAATTCTTTTCCCATGATCAACGCGCCTTGCGTCGATCTGTTGTTCCGGCGCATCAACCCATCCCGGTTGCATGTGAACTTCGCGAGGAAAATAGGCCAGAGCAACGGCTTTGAAAGGGTTTTCGAGTCGTTTTCTCCGCTTCGGCTGTACGAAAAAGTTCCCAGCCAGCACAATCGATCTGGTGAAAATCAGCCGCGGCTGATCATTGCTTGGAGGATTTTCCGACTGACCGGAGCGGGACATTCAGCCGGATCGAAAGACCGTCCGGCAGCCATTCCCGTGTGATGGTCCCATTCAACCCCTGGAGGATCATCTGTTCCAGCCGGGTGCCGAAGCCCGGCTGCCTATCTTCGACTTCGCGCGCCACGCGTCCGCCCGTCTCCGACCACACCAGTTCCAGCGTTTCAGCCTGCAGAGCAGTGGTGATGACAAGCCGGCCTTCCGGTACGGACAGGCAACCGTATTTGGCAGCATTGGTCGCAAACTCATGGAAAAGCAGCGCAAGGTTTGTCACCCTGTCGGCGGTCACCTGCAGGTCTTCCCCAACAGGCTCCAGCGCTCGCCCTTCTTGCTCTCGTACGGAGCGAGGATGCCGGACAGTAGCTGAAACAGCGTTGCCGACTTTTCGCGAAAGGCATCATCGCCAGTAAAACTCGGTAACGTCATCTCGTGGGCGCGAGAGAGCGCCATCAGCCGGTCCTTCATGCTGGCGGCAAGCTCTTCCGATGTCTGCGTGGTCCGAGCCGCAAGGGTAATGAGGCCGCCGGTGATCGCGAAGAGGTTCTTCACGCGGTGATGCATTTCCCGCAGCAGCAGATCCTGGTGTTCAGCGGCGCGCTTGCGATCGGAAATATCGCGCGCGATCTTGGAAGCGCCGATGATCTTTCCGCCGCTATCCCTGATCGGCGAGATCGTCAGAGAGATGTCGATCGGCGAGCCATCTTTCCTCCGGCGGATCGTCTCGAAATGATCGACCCGCTGACCTGCATGAATTTTGGCGAGAATGGCCGGCTCCTCGTCCAACCGGTCCTCCGGTATGAGGATGGTGATCGGTTTGCCCACGACCTCCTCGGCCGTATACCCAAACACGCGTTCGGCACCCTTGTTCCAGCTCGTGATGATTCCCGACAAGCTCTTGCTGATGATGGCATCGTCGGAAGATTCGACGATCGCCGCGAGAAACGCCGCCGCGTCATGTCGGGGCTGCGCTGCCTCTACGGCGGCCTGGAGGTCCTGCAAGCGACCGACTGCTTCGTTAGCCTGGTGCTGGTCAATCAAGGTGTGCGTCATAACCCATGTCTCATCCATTCAAGGGACGGCGCCGCAACGGGAAAACTTCGGGAGAGAATAATTGCTATTTGTCAAAAAGGAAGGCCGTACAGCCAATATTCAGCTGCAAAATCAGCGACCGGCCGACGACTGCGATCAGAAACCGCCAAAGCTGAGATTGCAACGCCTTCGGATGTGATGCCGCATGCAACTGGATCTACCACCCTCCTCCTTTGAGCTGCCGGATCGCCAGAACTGGAGCAGGTTGCCTACCTTTACTGAGGCGCCGTCGGCGTCACCCAGCATCGCCCGCGGGAAGCCACAGACGTCGCGGGCTTCATTGAGGGAAGAGATAGTTATATTGGGCCGCTAAAAACACCAACCCGAGAGCGAGGAAAACTATCGAAACCGTAATATGGGTCATGGGATAAATCTCATAAGACAGCCTGCCCGAGGAGAATGCATCATCGGGTTTGGCTGCACTGCTAAGGTTCTGGAGACGCATGGCCGGTGATCAGCCACCACTTCGCTTTGATACCGCCAGCTTGCGGGGAGACTTGCAAAGTTCCTTGTGCGTCGCACCATAGATAAAGCAGAAAAAGGAAGTCGAGAAAAGTAAATCGATTTCATTAGGACGTCGTCCCGGTATTTCTCCGACCATCGCTGCTGCTTTATTCAAGGCGACGGCTTACGCCTTTGGGCGTAGTACATCATCAAAAAGTTTCCTTCCTTCCCGACGCGATTTGCTGTTGGCTTCCAAGAGAACTCCCGTGCGAAATCAGCCCGCGCCGTGGTGCGCGATCGGGCGGAACGAGTAGTGGAGCGTAAATTGCCGATGGCCCGCCTTGCGTGTCGATGCGCGTAGGAGGGTAAGCGAAGCGAGTAGCCGACATGAGCTTGTTCTTGGGAAAGTCCGTGAAGTCGATGGCTTCGCCAGCAGCCTTCGTGCAGATTGCCATCGTGTCCATCGTCTCTGGAATAGTCACCTATCTCTACGATAGAAATTTCCTGCTCTCGCTGGTCTATACATCAAGTTGCTTTCTTCTGCTGCAAATAGGTTATTTCGCCGGCATCATCTACATGGTCTGGTCCGAGCATAAGCGACGGTCGGAGTAGTTAAACTTTGAGACAACAGGTTTTGCCTGACCGAAGGATGAGTTTATGACGAGCGATATCTGGATATCCATCAGGCGGCGGCTTGAAAGGGAGTGGCGCTTGCTTGATCCAGAGCGAATAACCCTTCCGATTCCATCGGACGGACACCCGGAAGATCACGAGCCGACTTCGCCTAAACTGCGGTTGCGCATCGGCCGGGTTGATTGAACCGGAACGCAGGCCGTCGCGCTGCGGCGGCGAAATCAGATAGCGGTGAGCGGGGCAATCTTAGCCGTCGCACCGAATCTGATAATTCCCGGATGATCCTGTCGATCGTCGCGGCGGCCGGTCGATGTTTCTTGATGCGTTCAGGAACAGCGCCATGCTCTCATATATGGAGGCTGCTATGCCTTACCTAAGCAATGCGAGATACTGGCTGTCCGGGCTGTCGGATGGAGATATTCGCGGCATCGCTCACAAGATCAACCAGGACGGAATTTCTTGTACGCCCAACTTCCTCACCGGCGAAGATCTCGGCCAGATGCGGAGTTTCGTTTCCGCCACGATAAAGCGTGCAGGCCAGCAGACGGTTTCGCTGAAAAGCGACGAGCTCGCGGGATCGGGCCTGGACGACCTCGGCAATTCCGCGGAGTTCAAGGCTCTCTTTGCCCGCCTCTATTCGATAGGTTTGGGACGCCCTGCGCCGGAGGTCAAATTCTACCAGATCCTTCGGTGCCTCACAGGCAAAAGCGTGGCGGAGCACTCCTTGGTATTCCACTATGATTCCTACGCGATTACCGCGCTCATACCGGTGGAAATCCCGGAATTCGGCCGGCGAGGCGACTTTCTGATAATCCCCAATACGCGCGGAATCCGATCGAATTACCTCTTCAACCTCGCCGACAAGGCGGTGCTCGACAATGCGCTCACGCAGCGCATCTTGAGGAGGCGCGCATCCGGCGGCGCAGGTATGAAACATGTGTCGATGGTTCCCGGCAATCTCTATCTCTTCTGGGGCTATCGCAGCATTCACACCAACGAGCCCGTCGATGAAGGCGCGGTGCGTGCAACGGCGCTGTTCCACTATGCCGATCCGCACGCCGACAGCTACCTGAAGCGGCAACTCGGCCGCGGTTGATCCGGTGAAATCCGGCAGGCTCCTAGGCAGGAGCGACCTTGGCACCAGGCGAAATCGCGGACCTGTAAATGCCGAGCGTCTCGCGGGCGACGCGCTCTATCGTCAGATTGTTGATGTTCAACTGACTTCTTGCCTTCCACATATCCAGTCGCTCGGGATCCGCCAGCAGTTCGCAAAGAACCGCGGCCAAGGTTTGTGGATCGCGCGGCGGGACAAGGATGCCGGCTTCGCCGAAGCCGAGCAATTGCGGGATGCCATCCACGTTCGTGCCGATAACGGCACAGGCCGCTTCTCGTGCTTCCGACAAGACAAGCGGAGCAGGATCGGCATGGGATGGCAGGACGAAGATGTCGGCCGCCAGCATGTAGGGAAAAGGTTCATCGATTGCGCCGACAAACGTGATGGCATCCGCACAGCCGGTTTCGGTGGCCAATTGCAGGTAGGCGGCTTCGAAGGGCCCGCCGCCCGCGATATAGAGATGGGTATCCGGATATTTCTTGTGGGTCAGGCGGAAGGCTTCCAGGAGATCGGGCAACCCTTTTCTGGGGTGAAGCCCTCCCACGAAAAGAATGCTTCGGCTGTTGAGGGATGCGGGCGTCCTGTCGCGCCCCTCGAACCGGGCCGATCCGATTGTGCCGTTGAGAACGACGCGTAGTTTCGACGCCGCTATCCCGCGTGCCTGCATCGACTTGCCGACGGCTTCACTCACTGCAATCACGGATGTGCCGAGCCCCATCAGGACTGCGCTTTTTCGAATGCATTGTGGACGGTGGTGATGAGCGGCGTGGACGACAGACGACAGATGGGGGCGGAAAGAACCGCACTCGTCATCATATGCGCATGCACGATATCCGGCTTCCAGCCGCGGATGAGCCGGCGCAAGGTCCAAAGGGATTTGAGGAGCGTAAGAGGCTTTCTCTCCTGATCGAGGAACGCCGTTTCCACTGTGTTGCGGGCGAGCAATCTGTCGAAATCGCCGCCACCGCTTGCCATGCAGACCGTGTGGCCCAGCTTCACCTGGGCGCAGGCAAGATCGACAGCAGCATGCACATTGCCGTTTAACCGCCTGGTGTGGTTGAGAATATGCAGGATCCGCATGACGTCGCTCACGGGGTTGTAGGAGAGGATATCAGGAGCGGCGAAGGCACTTGCTCATTTTGAGGAGAAACCTCAACCGCTTGGGGTGGTTGAGAGGCTTTCCGTTCAAATCCGAGAGCGGCTTCTGCATCGAGGGTGGAGACGCGTGCTGTCGGCTGATAGTTGAACCCGCCGTGGCGTCCATAGGATTGTATCCCGAAGGCGTTCAGTTCGGCGATGGCTTTATCTGCGTGGCGGGCGGCACCCCGGCTATAGACGGGATAGGCATTGCTCAGGACCTGGCTGCCCTCGAGTTTCAAATCCCCTCGAAACAGCCCATTCGCCGAGACGTGTGCGCGAAAATCCGATGCAGCCGTTTGTGTCGATTGGTCGGGTTGCTCGGCAACGACCTCCACCGCGAAATATTCACGCCCGTTGGCCAGGCCATAGAAGTCGGAATAGACCGTGAGCCGTTTCCACGCGCCTTCATGCGAGAAATTGTAGACGATCGGCTGGGGAAAACCGCGTTCTCCGCTGAAGCTGAAATAGAGGCTGATGAGCGTCGTGGTATCAAGGACGTGTCGCCGCTCCATGGCGCACAAGGCTTGCACCCTTTCGATGGGGATCGTCGAAAACAGCCGGCTTGCGGTGACCGCCCGGTCGGCCATCCTCAATCGGAAGCCGTTTTTCAAGCGATCGATAGCGACCGGCTTGACGCCGAGCGCGAATTGCACGCCTCGTTTTTCCAGGTTCTGTTGGGCGAGCCGGTAAAGAGGCGCAAATCCGGCTTTCGGGCGCGCAAGCTGTTTATTGGTTGGCCCCCGCGTCTGGGCCCAAGAAGGCGACGGGCCAGATTACCGAGCGACGCGTGTTCGCTGATCCACAGCATCCTTTTCTTCGCCAGATCGATATCGATCTGATCGAGCGCAATCCCGTAGAACCTTCGCATGTAGGACTCCAGACCGGAGCGGCGGAGAAGTTCGGCGCCGATCCAGTAGCGGGAAAACTCTCTCGCATTGGTCATCTTGCGCTGGAACAGGCGCGCATAGAACACCGAGCCGAAAATCCGCATCATCCCCTTGGCGCCGGCCCGCCAAATGTCGTCCCGCAGCGAAATCGGATAGTCGGTGACGATTTTCTGGGGGTCAGCCGACCCCAGCGAGGTTCAATCGGCACATAGAGAGGGAGCAGTTCGGGGAAATGCGTCAGCAAGGGGAGTCGTCCTGGAAAATCAGGCTTCCGACGTCGAATGTATATCCATCCGCCGACCAGTCCATGTGGTTCCCCCGATGTGTTCGTATTCATCGACCATCAGGATTTGCTGACATCCTTGTTTGGCCAGCACGGAAGCCGAAACGAGACCGCTAACGCCCGCTCCCAGAACAATGGCGTCATATTCCATGTCCGCCGGTTCCAGGGTGGAGAAATGAGTCTCGTTCATGCAAGCCTCCATCGTTTGATCTAGTACTTTTGAGTTGTACCGCCCGATCTAAATGTAGATCCATCGCCGACGGTCCACCATCTGCTTAAATAAGTCAAAGTATGACTACATTTTCAGCAAAATATACTATTCGATATATAATAATTTAACTTGAAGGCGTTTGTCTATGTCTGCTACACTCCCCCATCGACGCGAATGCCTCCTCACTTTTGGGGATGCGCGCGGGGAAATCCATCTGTGACCTGGGTTGACGCTCTGCCGTCAAGGCGTGCTGATTTCGATGATTTGCGAGGGGATGTTGGATGCCGCGCCGGAGCCTCGATGATCTCAATCGGCCTTTTCATTCCATAGAGCTGATTGCAACGGACGTGTTCGATACGCTTCTGCTGCGCAACGGTCTGTCGCAGCGATCACGCATCATCGCAGCTGAAAAGATGTTCGCCCGTTTTCTGAAAGCCCAGGATTCGACCGTGTCCGCGGATGAGCTCATCCGTGCCAGACTTCTTGCCGAAAAGATGGCCTATCGTGCCTTGAACATGGGAGGCGGCCGAGGAGAGGTCAGCCTTTGCGATATCATATGTCGCCAACTGACCATTCTCGGGCTACCTCGCTCTCTGATCGAGAAGCGGATCGCTATCGAAATCGAAATCGAAAAGCGGGCACTTTTCGCGAATGGTGATTTTGCCATGCTGCTGAGACGCCATCGTCAAACGGGAGTCAGGGTGGTGGCGATCACCGATACAGGCTTGTCCGGTGATAAAGTCGGCGAGCTTGTGGATCATTTTCACGGTCCGGGCCTTCTGGACAAGATTTATTCAAGCGCAGATCTGGGAGCCAGCAAGCGACAGGGCGACCTGTTCTCCCTGGTTTTGCAAGCGGAAAGCGTGGACGCTTCCCGCGCCTTGCACATAGGCGATGACCTGCTCGCCGATTGCCTCGTGCCGAAGAGCATGGGGATAAAAACCGTCCATATGCCGAGAAAACGCCTCAAGCGGCTTGTTTCAAAGAGCAACGGAGCCCTGGCAGAAGGAATGCGGCAGGTCAAAAGTGGATTGGGCACCCGCAGAGCCATACCGGCAATCGGCGATCAGGTTCATTTTGGCGAACATGTATTCGGTCCGATCGTCGCAGAATTCTGTCTCTTTTTATGGCTGTACGGACAGCAGGCCAGTTTGGATAGCGATGTGGCAATGCTCTTTTGCGCTCGCGGAGGGCTTGGCATACGGGAAGCCTTCGAACGCCTCCAATCCGTGCTCGGCTTACCTCTTTCGTTGAAGCGCGAGAACATCCTGATTTCGCGCCTGATTGCGGCCCGCTCAGCGGTGGCGGTCAGAAACCCCGCTGTCCTCGATGAACTGGCACGCGAATTCGAAGGCGCGAGTTTCGCGGCCGTTGCCCATGCGCTCGGCGGCCGTTCTTATGATCTACCCGCCCAATGGCAGCAGGTTTTCGATGCGAGCCGCTTCTTTGATATGCTGGACACGCCCGGTGGCAGCGCTGTGGCGCAGGAAATCCACAGGCAGAATGATTACTTCAAGATCCATCTCGAGCAGATCGTGGGTGATGCCAAACGTATCATCCTCTGCGACACCGGGCTCTATGGTAGTACGCAGAGGCTTCTGGCCGCCGGGCTGCCGGAGCGTCGCTTCGAAACGGTGCAGTTTGCGCGATGCAATTACAAGGGTCTCAGCGAAGACCATTTCCCCAGCGTGGCGGGTCTCGTAGTCGAGGATCGCTTCTACAATCCCTTCAAGACGAGAACTGTGGTCTTGCGGTACTGGCATATCATCGAGAGCCTCTTTGAGCCGGCCATACCTTCCGTTAGGACACTCAGCATGGGTCAAGACGGTATCGTGACCGGCAATTCGGGCGATATTCGTTTCGGCAGCCTCGATCCAGGCGACGGCAATCCGCTTCTCACCGGTGCGTTAGGTTATATCGATGATCTCTCCAGTGGCGCGCAGGTTCTTCGCGATGCCGATAGGGCCTGGCTGAGGCTTAAACAGGCCATTACCAATCCGTCCAAGGCAGATATGATCGCTCTGGGTGTCGGCCCCCGTTCGGTTGATTTCGGGCGAGGTGAATTCATCTCGACGCTTACACCAACGACAAGAGCGGGAATGGCGCGCAAGTTGATGGCCGTGAAATCCGAGCTGTGGCGCGAAGGAGCGATCGCCCAGGAGTTTCCACGGCTGAAACCGGCTTTGCTCCGTGCTGTTGGTCTGGCGCATGTGCTGCGAGGCTTCTCAGCCAAGCTGAACCGCTGACCAGCATCCGGAGAGAATAACAGCAAACAGAAACGGCTCGGCCATCGTCACCTCGGGACAGCGTAAACACGATCTCGATACTGCCTTTGAGCCAGCCCAAGACGCTGCCACTCCACAAAGCGAGGGGCTTCGTCGTTCGTGAAACCCGCATTCGATGAAGGCGGCAAAAGACAGAAGCGTGGTGAAGAATGCTTGCGTTCGCAGCTCTCAAAGGAGCCGGTTGGCTGGTCTTTTCCCGTTTTGTCGGGCGGTTTATCGATTTTTTCAACGTCCTCATCCTCGCCCGCCTCCTTTCGCCGGCGGAATTCGGACTGGCGGCGCTCGCCATGGCGCTGGTCGTGGTCATCGATACGGTTTTGGAGGTTCCGGTCACGCAGGCACTGGTACGGCTTCAGGTGCTCGATAAAAGCCACCTCGATACCGGTTTCACTCTCGGCGTCTTGAGAAGTTTGGCGATCACGGTGATCTTCCTGGTAGCGACCTGGCCATATTCGCTGATCAATGGAAATCCCTTGCTGGTTCCCGTGATCGCGGCCATGGCGCTCGGCCCGATCGCCAAGGGATTCATGAGCCCTGCCATGGTGCATTTTGCGCGCGACCTTAAATTCCGCCCGACATTCGCGGTCGAGACGATCAGCAAGCTGTGCGCTTTTGCAACCGCCGTCATTACCGTGGCCGCCGGTGGCGGCTATTGGGCGATCGTCGTCAATTTCGTGACGACAGCATTCGTGGCCACGATCGCCTCCTACTGGGTGGCCCCCTACCGACCTGCGTTCTCGCTGAAGCGGCTCTCGGATTTTGCGGGCTTTATCGGCTGGTTCAGCTCGGCGCAATTGGTGTCCGCCTTGAATTGGCAGTTCGACCGTTTCCTGATCGGCTCTGCGGGCAACAACGCCATGCTCGGCCGCTATGCCGTTGCAAGCGACATCGCCGTCATACCGACCCAGAGCATCATCGGGCCGGCCCTGCAGCCGGTCATGGCAGCGTTTTCGCAGATAAGTTCGAGTGCGGACCGGATGAGGACGGCTTTCCTCAAGGCAAGCCATTTCGCGATGTTGGTTTCGCTCCCCGTTTGTGTCGGCATCTCCCTGACGGCCGATCTCGTGACCGATATCCTGCTTGGCACGCAATGGCGAGATGCGGCTCCCTATCTCAGCCTGCTCGCTCTTTCGGTTATCCCTATCCCCTATTTTCAGACGCTCTATTCGGCAAGCCTTGCTCTCGATCGTCCTGCCGTCGTTTTCAGGCTCAATACGATCGATCTTTGCTTCCGGGTTCTTCTCATTTCGATCGGCTTCTACCTGTTCGCTGCCCATGGGGCGAGTATCGCCCGGATCCTGGTCGCCTCCGTCATGGCCGTTTTCTATGTCGCCGAAGCACGGCAATTGTTCGGGCTGGGGCCATGGAAGCAGTTCCAGAACATTTGGAAAGTTCTGGTCTCCGCTTCCGTCATGGCAATTGTCGTCACGTGGTTACGAACCGCGATGCCGGTGTCGGATCTGCCCGTCGTCATACAGCTCGCCGCGGCCGCGAGCGTGGGCGCGGCAACCTATCTGGGGACACTGTTCGGGCTGGGTATGCGGGTTGCCATCACATCTGGAAGACCTGAGCCTGGTCGATCGGTGATCTTCTCAAATCAGGGCCCGAATGAACCCGCGTGTCGAGCGGGTGCCTGCGCCCATACGATAGGCAAGCGCTCTGCGGGCGCGTTCTCTGGGAAGCAGGCTGATGACGGTGAAAAACAGTGTCATGGAGACCTTCATCCGTAGCAGATTTTGGTCGCGCCACAGCCGCCAAACAAGTCCGGACAGGCTTGCGAGGGAAATGCGTTCGCCCTGCGCCACGGCAAGGTAGAAGCGGCGCTCACGATAGAAATAAGCATGTTCGGCGGATATCAGCCCGGACCGATACCCATAATCTGGCAGAATCCGGCGCAAATGCTCCGTTCTCCTGACGAATCTCTCAAGATCCCGGTGCAATGCCTGCGTATTTACTTCATCACCGAAGCCGGAATCATTGCGGTCATGGACCCGGTAAAGACCGAGCGGTTGCGGCAAGCTGACCACGTCGCCGAGGAATGGCGCCGCGAACAGGATGATTCCATCGACGGCCTTATCGTAGTCTGCTTCCCTCAGGAGTTCGCAGACATCTCGTCTGAAGACGTTTCCCGATGTCGGAGGTGTCGGATAGGCACCGCTACGCAATACCCTCTCGGCCAGTCCTCGCCCTCTGAACGCCTGGAGGTCGGGTATCGGCCCGCTGATGATATTGCCGACGCCATCGATGCGCTTCAATGGAAACTGGAGTTTTGCGACACCATCGTCCAGGTTGGCGATGATCACCTCCAGCGCCCCGGGAAGAAGTTCATCATCGGCATCGAGGAACAGGACGAAATCCGCTTGTGTCTGCTCCAGGCCAAACAGGCAGGCCTTGCGCTGGCCGCCATTCGTAAGACGGTAAGCACGAACTCCCAGCCCGCCGATCACCTCCCATGAATCGTCGGTGGAGCCGTCGTCGATCACGATCACTTGGCACTGCCTGCATCCTTGCGAGAGGACACTTTCGACCGCGCGCCCGACATACTGGGAATAGTTGAAGCAGGTGATGATAACGGCGAGCTTGGAGATGGCAGCATCCGGATCATCCGCATATTGGTCGGATCCGGTGGAATTCGACACCTGTGGAGCCGCCTGCGGCGAGACTGCGGTGTCCCGGACGATCATGGCCTTGCCCGATTGATTATGGTCCCGATCACCGGCGCACCAGCGCGCCGCAGTTGGTTGTGAACGTCCTTGACCTCGTCAATGGTCGTACGACCGCTCTTTGCGACGATCAGGACGGCATCGGCGTGGAATGCCAGCGCAAGCGCATCCATCGACGTATCAAGAGCGGGAAGATCGAAGATGACGTCCCCCTTCAGCCGAGCTGTTTCCAGGACCCGCAGAACGCCGGGATGACGGAAATCCGCAAAAATATTGGTATGCAGGTCCTTCGAGTGCACCGGGAGAGTAGCGATCCCGTCGAGATCGCCGAACGACAATTGGTCCGCTTTCAGGCCGGAAATAGCCACGTCGGCCAGGGAGGTTGACGAACTGAATGTCTCTTCGACCACCGAGGGCAGCCCCGAATAGAAGAAGGTCACATAGCGACCTCCACGGCTTAGAAGCTGGGCCATGCTGAGAGACAGCGTCGAGACGCCACTCCCAGTCGTTGCGCCGACCAGCGCGACCACGATGTTTCTTTCCCGTCGTTGGGAAGCACAAGCGACATCGATCGAGATTTTCAGGTCGCGAATGACGCTGGCATAGCGTTGAAGCGCCGGGCTATCCGTATGCCAGGAGATGCCGGTCGTTTTCCCGGTGTCCGGAACCGTTGCCAGACATGGGATGCCGGCCTCCTGCGAGAGTTCCTTTGCATTGCGCACGCGACGATCGAACGCCACGTTGATGGCGATGGTCGACATGCTGATCAGAAATCCCAATAGCCCACCCAATGCGGCCACGAGTTTCGTGCGCGGGCCGGAGGGATCCAGCGGCGGGAGCGCAGCGCCGATGATCCTGGCATCGGCATCCGGCGTGGCGAGAGCGGGTAACGTGCCGTTTCTCATTGCCTCCCGGGCGGCGTTGACCTGCGCAGCCAGCGCGTCGAGCCGTCCTTGCAGCGTGTCCGTGCCGGCTCGCGCCATCTGCTCTTTGGACGCTATCGACTGGAGAATGTACCCTGACACCATCGCGTTTGCGACGCGGGCCGGAAGGTTTCGATTATACGACCAGAATTGGATCTCGACGACGTAAGATTGCCCCACGCGTCGTGCGCTCAGCCGCTTGACGAAATTCGCGAAGGCAACGCGGCGGGCGTTCTCGCGAGGATCTGCTGTCGGATCCAGCGCATCTTCTGCCCGCCTTGACGACTTCCCGAGCGTTTTCAAACCGCTATCGACGAGCGTCGACATCGTATCCTGCACCTGAACCGCCAGGCCCCGGAACTCTTCGGGTGGCTGGGGACCGAGTTCGGCATCGCCCTGAAGGACAAGGCTGTCGAAGACCGCTGTGAGAAGCCGCTCCGAACGGATGATCTGCAATTCGCTCTCGGCGTTGTTCAGGTCCAGGTTCTGTTGCTGATTGATGTCGCGGCCGGTGTAAGCAAATTGCCGGGGCTCCAACAGAAGCGTGGCAGTCGCATCATAGACCCGAGGCAGCGAATTTGCGTAAAGGAAGGCGATCAGAAACCCGGCGGCTGTGCATGCGATGAGCCGTATCTTGTTACGCCATGCAAGAGCGATCACCAGGCGTAATAGCGCGAGAGGACCTTCGCCCGCATCGCCTATCGGCGTGCGATCCGTTCGCCAGAGGCGGGAAGCTCCCTCGAAAGGACCAGGCCTGTTGAATGTCATCTGGCCTTGCCTCCGGCGCGCAGCGGAAGAGCGCTGAAGGCGGGCAACCGAGCAGCGCGCTCAGGCTCCAGGCGTCCTCGCAGAACATCCGCGACGCCCATGAGATTACCTATGACCCTCCCGCGTCGATCGATAAACGGCTCCGCCCATAACATCCGCCCGAAATTGCTGGCGATGTTGCGCAGAACCTGGTCGGCAACCTGTGCAAACGTCATGGTTCCCTTTCGCATCATGTAAAGAGGATTGACGATCTGTGAATATCCCAGCCGCTCACCGCTCACGCGGCCACTCTTGACACCCATATGCACGCCGCGGGCTTCGTCCGATTTGACGAAGCGTCCGCCCTGCTTGGCAAGGGCGGCGGCGAAGTCGCGATCCTCCAGCCACCCGTACAGAACCAATCGCTCGTCGAACCTCGTGTCGCCGATCGCGGACATGCGGAAGGCCATGTTGCAGCCATAGGGACTGTAGGGTTCATGCCACCTGGAACCGGAAGGCCGTGCCTCATCAATAAGGCGCAGGGCCACATCGAAGGAGATGCCGGGGCCTTTGATCCCGTCGGCGATGACGTGGCCCGTCAAGCCCACGAGACGGCTTTCGTCGCGAAACGCACATACCGCAGACTCCAGCCAATTTCGGTGGGCGACGAAATCATCATCGAAGAAGACGACCACATCCGTTTCGGCGGGCAAGGTGGCGAGCGCAATGTTGCGTTGGGTAGCCAGGCCCGGCCTCCCCGTCACGATCGTCACGCGCGGATCGGCAACCAGGTCGCCGGCGTCAGATACGTCGGTACAGGACACCACGAGCGTAGCGGGTCGGACTGTCTGTGTCTCGAGAAGATGGCGCACGGTTGCACCGACAATAGCGGGACGGCCACGAGTCGCAATGATAACCGCCAGACCGGGCACCGTTGAGCTGGGCGCCGACAGCCTGTGTGACCTGTGCTGAACGAGGCCTCTCGCGGGGTTCTGAAGCAACTCCCGGTAACCCTGGGCCGTAACCGCCCAAGAGAAGTTACGCACCTGTTCCAGGCCTTGACCGCGCAACTCGTCTTTCAGCAGATCGGATCTCTTCAAGGCTTCGATATGGCCGATCCATTCCTCTGGTCGGAAGGGCGAGGCCATCAACGCCGCCGTACCGCATACTTCCGGCATGCTTGCGCAATCCGATGCCACGACGGGGCAACCCAGGGCCATGGCTTCGACAATCGGCAACCCAAAGCCCTCGGTGATGGAGGGAAACACCAGACAGAGCGCGTGCTTCAGGAAACAGGCAAGATCGTCGTCCGAAATCCGCCCGGCGAGGACGACGTTCGGCATTTTTCGACAACGTCGGCGGCAAAAATTCCACTGCTGCCTCCGGCAATGACGATGTCGATTTGCAGGTCGTCCAGAGCGCCGGCAACCGTGGTCAGCAATCCGAGGTTCTTGTGTTTAGCGCGGGAGCCAAGTGCCAGAACGAACTGTCGGCCTCTCCCACGTATGGTGCTGACAATCGGGGCGCGATCTCCGCCTGCCCGGCGTCCCATTCAAGGGCGTGTTCATGTCCGTTGGGAAGGACGGCGATCTCCTCCTGCCGGACGGGCAGGTAGCGCGCAAGCTGCCGCGCCGAGGCATGAGAAACCGTGGCGATGCGGGCGGAGCGTCGAACCAGAAGCGGCTGCAATCGGGAGTAGACCATGCGGAAGGCGGAGCTGTAACTTTCCGGGGCGGTGAAGATGTTGGCGTCATGGATGCAGACGATCTGATCCTTCTTGAAAGCCGGCGCCGAATTGCAAAGATTGAGCAGCGGCCCCCGCAGGTCCGGGCAAGCACGGTCTGCTCCCACGCATGGCCTCCGAAACGGCCGGACGTGACCAGCGGAAGTCCGGCAAAACCTGGATCCGGAGTGCCGAGGGGCGCAATCATCGGCAGGCGCTCGTCATTATTGGAGGTGCGATCGAGTGCCTTTACGACGTTCATCGCATAGCGTTGGACGCCTGTCGCATTTTGCGTCAGGAACCGCCCGTTGATGGCGCAGTGCTCCATGGAGCTCACGATCGCCCTCCCCGATGGTTCGCCCCTCCCCTGGAGGGATCGAGAGGAAATATCGCAAATGCTGTGCGGAAAGGGGAAGGTGCGGACTTGGCGGGCGAATAACGAGACCCCAGCGACAAGCAGACTGCAGTCTCATTTTGCCGAAGGTTTCTGCTGAAGATTCCAGAATTGGCTTGCAAGATGTGCTGATCCCTCGATGTTATTTCATTGTGTTGCCCGTATTGCGTCCGACCCCATCCATTTGCCGCGATCTGGCTCCACGCGGTCGTTGAGACTGTGTCGTGCCGGCTGGCGTAACCGTCATCCACGCCTATCCCTGCAGATATTCAGTAGCTCCCGTGCGCCCGCAGGACAGCAGGGACGGTTTTGGCCATGATGACGATATCGCCCCAAGTGCTTTGTTCGCGGACATAGCGCATGTCGAGTTCGACGCGTGCATTGTAGCTGATATCGTTGCGGCCACTAATCTGCCAAAGCCCTGTCAGACCCGGCCGAACCCGAATGTAGTCCAGGAAGTAGCGACCATAGAATTCCGCCTCGCTCGACACGATCGGGCGCGGGCCGACGATGCTCATATGCCCCAGCACGACGTTGATGAGTTGCGGGATTTCATCGACGCTGCTTTTGCGCAACAAGGCGCCGAGCGGTGTAATCCTTGGGTCGTTCTTCAGTTTGCGCGTGGCAGCCCATTCCGCCCGTTCCGACGGGTTGGCGGCGAGATGTCGAAGCAGCGCCTCCTCGGCATTGGGGATCATCGTCCTGAACTTGAGGCAGGGGAACTTAACCCCATTCCTGCCGATCCGGCGGTGCCCGACGAAGATCGGGCGGCCCTGAACGAAGTAAAGCAGGGCGATCAGCATCACGATCATCGGCATGAGGACGGCAAGGCCCACCAGGGACATTGCCGTGTCGAGGGCGCGTTTCAGATGGATCGAAAGGCGATGGGACGCCTCATTTCCGATCTTCGAGAAAGCGGATTGCTCGGGTGCGTGAAGATGCGCGCCATTTATCGCGTTCAAATTACCACTGACATTCATGTCATTCATCTGCGTGCTCCGGCTCCAGAAAAAAGACGAAAGGATGTGGGCAGATAATTTAAAACGGCATCCCGACTTACGTTAGCCCTTGGTATTTAATTTGACAATACTTTTATTGCGGCGCACTATTTAGAACAATCAGGGTACATAGATCCGGATATATGAACTTATCCGAGATCTAAACTACAAGTCTAGAGGTAGATAATTATATCTACTTCTTTCGATCTATATGGCGGGCCAAATCGCTACAATATTTGGGCAATTTGGCGTTATTTCACGATCTTCGGGGGCTTCATGCGCGTGGCAATCGTCCATTACTGGCTGGTCGGAATGCGGGGCGGAGAAAAGGTCCTGGAAGCCCTTTGCCGGATTTATCCGAGCGCCGACATCTACACGCATGTTTATGATCCTGCTGCAATTTCGCCGGAAATTCGCAAGCACCGCATCCATACGACCTTCATCGATTCCTGCCCTACGCGAAGCGGCTGTACAAAAATACCTGCCGCTGATGCCCATGGCGTTGGAGCAACTGGACCTCAGCGCGTACGACCTCGTCATTAGTAGTGAGTCTGGACCTTCAAAAGGAGTAATACCTACCTCCCCAGCCATCCATATTTGTTACTGTCACTCGCCGATGCGATACATTTGGAATATGTACAATAAGTACTATGAGACCTCGGGGATACTGACGCGGATCATGATGCCGCCTCTGGCGCATTATCTGCGAACCTGGGATGTCGCGACGGCCAGTCGCGTCGATGAATTCATCGCCAACTCCACGACGGTGGCGCAGCGGGTGAAGAGCTATTACCGCAGGGATGCCCAGATCATTCACCCGCCCGTCGATACCCAGGCCTTTCGGCCGGTCACCGCCCGCGAGATCGATGACTATTACCTCATGGCTGGGGAGTTGGTAAGTTACAAGCGCCCGGAACTAGCCGTCGAAGCCTTCAACCGAATGAAGGCGAAGCTGGTGGTCATTGGCGGCGGCGAAATGCTGGATCGCCTGCGCAAGATTGCCGGGCCAACGGTGAAGGTCATGGGCGCTCAGCCATTCGACGTGCTTCAGCACCACTACGCGCGCTGCAGGGCGCTCGTATTTCCGGGCGAAGAGGATTTCGGCATCGTGCCGGTCGAAGCCATGGCAAGTGGCCGACCGGTTATCGCCTATGGACGGGGCGGAGCGACGGAAACGGTCGTAGCCGGCAAGACTGGCGTGTTTTTCTCCACCCAATCGGTTGAGGCCGTCATCGACGCCGTCGAGCGCCTCGGTAGAATGGACTTCAATCCCGCCGATGCCGTGGCGCGGGCGCAGGATTTCAGGACGGCGGTTTTTATCGACAAGTTCAGGACCTACGCCAATCACCTCACCGGGCAGGGGCCGGTCTGGGACGATATACGGATAGCCTAGCCGGCCTAGAGGCAAAGGAGTGACTGGATGCAGCAGTTGAGTTTCTTACCGCGCCCGTCCACGATGCATGTCAGGCGATGGGGCGCGTCAGCTTCCCGGCCGCATTACCTGGCCAGACTCCTCCTGATGTCGATGATCTGGTTTGCGGCATTTTCCATGGGCGTCCCGGCGACGGCCGGCGAATACCGGCTGGGGCCACAGGATGTTCTGAAAGTTCGTGTTTTCGAATGGCGGCCGAATGCCGGAATGGCATTCGAATGGGTGCCGTTGACCGGTGAATTTTCTGTCTCTGCGGCGGGCACATTGTCGCTTCCCATCATCGGTACGGTTTCAGTCGCCGGCAAGACGCTGGATGACGTATCGAGCCTGATCGGAGACCAGGCTCCAGAGACAGGTCGGCTTGCAGAAGCGCCCCAATGCATCCGTGGAGGTCTCGGTCTATCGACCGTTCTTCGTGACGGGCCTGGTGTCGAAGCCCGGGAAATACGGCTACGTTCCCGGTTTGACGGTCATCCAGGCACTCAGCATGGCAGGCGGGCTTGGGCAGACCGATCCCGAGATGATCGGCCTACAGCACGACGCGCTCGTCAGCCAGGGGGATCTTGGCCAGTTGGAGATCGAGCATTACGGCCTTCTGGCACGCCAGGCGCGCGTCGAGGCGCTTCTCGGCGGCGCAACCACGGTCTCGTTTCCACAGGAGCTGACATCCCAAGCCGCCCGACCGGCGCTGGCTCGCATGATGCAGGACGAACAGGCCTTGTTCGAAACCCGACAGCATCTGATGAACACGGAACTCGAGAGGCTTGGCCAGGCCAAGGTTCTGACAACGAACCAGCTCGAAACCCTGCGGCTCAAGGAAGGCTCCTCGCCAGGCAGACCGAGATGGCGACCAAGGACCTCAATTCCATCAACAAGATGGTGTCTCAGGGACTGACGGTATCGTCCCGGCAATTGGGCGCCAACCAGGGCCTTGCAGATCTCGAAAGCCGGAGCCTGGATGTTTCGCTTGCCATTCTCAAGGCGCAGCAGGATCTGGCCAAACTCGACCAGGAAATGGGTGATTTTCGCCAGAAGTACCGAGGCGACGCGCTTGCCGAGGCTGTGGACCTCCGAGACCGGTTGGCCACCAACTCCGAAAAGGCGAAAACGGCGCGGGCGCTTCTGGCAAATATCGGATTGCGCGCTCCCGCCGCGCTTGCAGCGCTTGAGGCCGACGGCGAGCCGGTCTTTATGATAGTGGTGAACCGGACGATCAATGGATCGATGCAGACCTTGATCATGACCGACAATGACGAAGTGGCTCCGGGCGACGTGGTGCGGGTAGAAAGGCGAGCGAAAGACATTCGACCGAAGAATTTCTGAAGCGCGTTCAGCACAAAGATGCCCGCCCGCCCGAAAATGGAAGCTGGCCGAATCATGCTTGCTAGGAACATTCAGCACATGGTAGGATAAAATTCTAATATATAGAAGATAAACTGGCAAAGGACGCAGATGACTTGGGATTTGGTCATTGCATTCATCATCGGTCTGCTTTGCGCGGCTCGAATGCCAATTTTGATCTTTACGCTTGTCGTCCTGGTGGTCATCGTCGTTTTGGCTGCAACAGCAGTCGTTCTTGGTTATTCGGTATTCGAGGCGCTGATCTGGGCGTTCCTCGTCGCGGCGGCGCTTGAAGCGGGATGCGTCGCCATGAATGGGATCTTTTACATGCTCTATGTGCGAAAGCACGTGAACGAGCGGAAACACACCCAGTTGGGGGTGGATTCCAAATATTCCGGAATGAGCGAGCTCACGGCTTCACGCCCAGGCGCATTCATGCGGCGCCTCATCGCTCGGCTTCTTTAATCCCGCTATCCTTTTCAAGAGCGGAGAGCGCAAGCCGTTGGGCATCTGCCATGCCATGGCGAAACCGATATCCGGCCTCTTTCAGGCGCTGGTTGGAAAAACGCATTCGCCACAAGGGGTTCCTCAACGGCAGGGTTCTAAATCTCAGGAAATCGTGAAGCCAGTCGGCGAGAGCCGGTACGGGCACGCTTTTGTAACGTCGGTCGTGGCTGACGGCGAAGGCCTTTCGCATGAAATCGATATGCCGCGGATCAGGGCAATCATCCTCGGCGAGATTATAGACCTCGACCTCGCCCGGAAGGCCACGGCCAGCCAGCCCACGCTCGATAAACCAGATCATCGCATCGGAAACATCACCAACATAGACATGATGCGCATGGCGATGTGCGGCCAGCAGCCGCTTGATCGGATCCCACTCACGGATGCCGATCATCTGATTGATATCGACAACCACGGCGGGGCGAACGATCGTAAACCGGGTCTGTTTCGCGGCGGCGCGCAGGGCAAGTTCGCCTGCAAGTTTGGTCCGCCCGTACATGCGAACATAGTCCAGAGCCCAGTATTGCGAGGCGACATCCCGATCGACGGTCAATACCGGTGAAGTCTCGTCGATCAGACGCTGGCGCCCGCTCCCGTAAACCGAAACGCTGCTGGCATAACAGAAGGCAGCAATACCTTGACGCTCGCAGGCCTCGGCAAGTTGTCGCGTCGCCTCCACATTGACCTGCTGCATGCACTCCATCCTGCCAAGCTCGGCAGCAAGGTGCACCACCGCGCAGCAACCTTTGACGAGTTGGTCCCAATCGCCGCCCATCATGAAGTCGAACCGCCGCCACTCCATGAGAGCATCGCTATTGCCTCCCTCCCCGGGAGTGGCTTCGAGGTGGTGGCACGTACGGCATAGCCGCGACTGATCAGATCCGCGACGACGACCTTGCCGATCCTGCCGGTGGCGCCGGTCACCAAAACCGGCTTGGCCTCAAGCAGATCTGGCATGGGCCGCCGCCGGGACTGGTTCTCGATATGGGTGGACCGCCTTGATGTGATCGGCGAGGCGAACAGCCAGCGCGACGATCATCTGCGTCGGATTGCAATGCCCGGCGGTCGGGAAGACCGAGCTGCCCAGCACGAAGAGACCGTTGACGCCATGCACCTCGCAATTGGCATCGACGACACCATGGCCGGGTTCGGCAGACATACGGGTCGTGCCGGTCGGATGAGCAACATCGACGAATGTCGAGGGGATCTCGTCGCCGTCCCTGACCCATTCCTCCAGCTTTGGCGCCGGCAGTCCGGCTTTCGGCAACTCTTCGACAGCCAATTGCGCCATTCTGCGCATCGTACGGGACTCGTCGCTGTGGCTGCGCCAATCGACCCGCGGCAGCCGTATACCCAGACGATCGCGTCGCTCCGATAAGGTGACGCGGCTATCGGGATTGGGAACCTGCTCGCACATGCACTGCAGATTGAGTTCGGTCAGCTTGCGCGGCACGCCGTTACGCGCGCCCAAAAAGTCCTTCAATCCCCTGAGGAGCAGGCTGCCGTTCGCGATGACACTGAACACGTCCTGCGGCAGCTTCGGAGTGCGCCCGGCTATGCGCCGCAATGCGTCCCAGGGATCGTCGGGAGCCAGCACTTCACCGAGCCAGGCGGCGCAGTTGAGCAGCTCTTCGCGTCGCTGAATATCCGGGTTCAGCCGGAACCCGGCGCGGAAGAAATGGCGACTGACATTGTATCGGCCGAAGCGCTTTTGAAGCCCATCGGACCCGGGCAGGGAAAATGTCGCGACCGAACCCCGAAGATGGTCCATGAGGTAGCGTCCCAGCTGGTCATGGTCGTTACCCACTCCATGAGGCTTTGTCTCGTTGGAGTTCATAAGCGTACGCGCATTTTCGATGCCTCCGCAGCATAGGACCACGACGGACGCGGCCAGTACCTGCCGGCCGCCATCGACTGTCGCAAAGCGCACGCTGCGGACGGCGCCTCCGGAATCCGATACCTGAACGCTCTGCACCGTTGCCCCGGTGACGAGCGTCACATTTGAGCCGAGCCGCTTCGCCAGGTGACGGCCGAAGCGCATATATTCGTAAGGGTAAGCCTCTTCCGCGTCCCGGCTGAACTGCCAGAAGAAGGGCATCAGAACATCCGGATCGAGATCGGGCGTCGGTCGCTCGCGCTTGGCAATCGACCAGAACCGTTCGTCGTTGTAGCCATTGCCGAACGCCAGGCCGAGATGGGAAACGGTGCGCGCCAGATATGGTTCGAGCTCCGCGCCATCGATCGGCCAGCCGGAATAAGGCACCCAAGGCCGCTCTTCGTAATCGATGGCGTCAAAAGGCCCGCAGCGTCCACCCCAGGTATGGGAACTGCCGCCGACGATACGATTGCGGACAGACCATTGATCGCTCGCACGTGCGCGACCGACATTGTCGATCTCGTCAAGAGCATCCACCAGGGGATCACGGTCCATGCCGCCGCTCTCCAGAAGAGTGACGCGCAGGTTGGTGTTCGACAATTCCTGGGCAAGCGTCGTACCGGCCGGTCCTGATCCGACGATGCAGATATCGCATCGCGACAACGGAAGTACATTTTCCGCCGGAATGGCACGCAATTCAATAACGGACATCCCGGAATCCTTTACTGTTGCAATTTAATCGACAATGGCTCAATGTTGTCGAGCCGAGACACAAAGCAATTCTCGCTACATGTCGATTTTGACTTGTCGTTTCAGCAAGGATGTTTCCGATATTTTATTGTCGGAATTTTTTTGTTACTATACAGGATCTTCGGAAAATTCAAAGAGGTTAAGTTGTATGCAAACAGCAACCATGCCCTACTCCGAAAGACTTAGTACCCATACACCTTTGAAGATCCTCTACGTCCAACCGGGTACGAACGCCTTCGCCGGCATCGAGAGGGTCGTGGACACGATCTGCTCCGGCCTGACCGACCAATACGGGAGCGATTTCGACGTGGACGTGCTCTACACGTCAGTTCACAAGAACCGCCCCTCGGAGGGCCGGAACTACACCATTATCGACCGGGTTGCTTCGAGCCGGATCGAGCTGATGCGCAACTTCCGGAACGTTATTGCCAGCAAGGATTACGACCTGATCGTCGTGCCGCAGATCGAGCCGACGGTGATCTGTATGGCCTCCTGCATCGGCATCCGACGCCGGTTTGCCGTCCATCTGCACGGCAATCCAAAGCTGGAATGCAGCCATATAAAGGCCAAGATACTTTTCCTTTTGATGAGGACACTTTTCCTGCCCAAGATTTCCTCGGTTTTCGGAACCTCGCCGCGGCAGCTCAAGTCATTTAACGCGATGTTCAAGAGCAAGCGCCCGCACTACTGGGTCCCCAACCCGGTGCGGAAATTTGACCTCCCCAGGCCGGCTACGCGCGCGCCGACGACAACATAACCTTCGTCAACGTCGGTCGTTTCTCGTTTCAGAAAGGCCAGGATATTCTCCTTGCCGCTTTCTCCGAACTGCGGAAAAAACGCAGCAACGTCATGCTGAAAATCGTCGGTTATGGCGACGGGGAGGCAGCACTGCGCGCCGAGATCGACCGTCGCGGACTTAAAGATGCGGTCAGCCTGGAGCATCATCCGGAAAATCCGCAGCCCGCGCTGTCGGCAAGCGATGTCTATGTCTCCACATCCCGGTGGGAGGGCTGGTCGTTGGCCATCTGCGAAGCGTTGCGGTTCGGTCTGCCCGTCGTCGCGACCGATTGCGAATTCGGCCCGAGCGACATTCTCGTCGATAGCAGACTGGGGATGCTTGTGCCGGTCGATCGCCGTGAGGAACTCGTGAATGCGATGATTTACTATTGCGACAATCTGCGTACGGAGCAGGTCCATGCAAACTTCAGGCGGGAGTTCATTGATTGTTACAGCCCGGAACGGGTGCTCGAACTGCATGCCAGGGCGTTGCGAAGCGCCGCTGCGGCATAGGGCCTGACATCCGTTGATCGAAATGACGTGAGGTGGATGATGACGATGCTACTGTCCCGCCGCTCATTCGCCACAGGCTCGCTCGCCGCCGGCCTTCTTGGCGGTCTCGGTCGGCGATCGAAGGCATCCGCGCTTCTCGAAGACCCCACAAGCGGCCGGACGGTAATATTCGAGGATAACTTCACCCTGCTCGATTGGTCGACCTGGAACGCCGGTCCAAAGCCGACCACCTCCGATCCGGGTTTTTACGGCCGTTCGGCCTTCGCCAGAAATAGCGGCGAAGAGGGTTTCACCCCTATACGATTGTCGATGACCCGAAGGCGAGCGATGGCAAGGCTTTGGAGGTCGCCGCAAAATACATCGGCCGGCCGATGGAGGTGCCCAATTATTACGGCAATGGGCTGGCCGAGTTTCAGTGGATATCCGGCAACATTCAGACGGCCCGGCGCGACGGCACGATCTTGAAAGGTTGGCGGCAGGGTTACTTCGAAGCTCGGATGCTGTTCCCCAGACACCCGCTGAGCTGGCCGGCTTTCTGGATGATGAACGGCCGCAGTATCCTGTCCCCTCAAACGAGCATTGAAATCGACGTCGTCGAGCATAAAGGCTGGGAACCCACGCTCTACGGGGCCTATCTGCACGAGTGGGGACAGCCCGGAGAGCACCACGAAGGAACCGGTGTGCCGACTCCGCTCGATATGACAGCCGGCTACTGCCGATACGGCGTGCTGGTGACCGACACGGAATGCACGATCTACTTCGAACGGCAGCCTATCATCGATACCAAGACCGGAATGCCGGCGGTCTGGACGATTAACCGCTCCGCGGAACTCGACGCCGGCAAGGACGTGTTCTGGCCGGTCCTCACGCTTGCCCTACGTTCAGATGTCCCGTACCCCCAGCCGCTCCTGCCCGCCGACACGATCACGCATATGCGGGTCGATTATTTCCGGGTCTATGCCTGACGAAAAGACTTCGTGCGGGCAATCAGTTCACTATCGGGGTCATGCAGAGAGGGCGAGACAACTGCCAGGGTTTCGTGCTCCGGTTCGGCGCTCGCAAGGCCAGCCAGGATAAAGAATACAAGGCCGAGATCGACTGTCGGCCCGGCAACCATGGCCCCGATCATCAGACAGGCGCAGCCGTTGCGCGCGGCAAGACGGACGTCCGAGGTGATGGTGCGAGGCGTACCGCGCCGTTTGGAAAATGCCGAAATCGCAAAGAGCGTGAACATGATCGTCCCGGGTATGCCGACGTTCGAGAGCAGGGCGAACAGGAAGCTTGACGTACGGGAGGTGCCAAGGCCGACCCCGAGACCGTAGGAATCCAGGAAATTCTGGTATCCGTACGTGTTCCAGGAGCCACGCTCTACGGCGGAAGACGACGTGGACTTGCTGAAGATGAGCAGGTCAAGATAGTTGTAGAGCTGTCGGAAAAGCTCGTCGTTGAGCGCTATCGTCAACGCGACGAGGCAAATCACGGGCGGAGCAAACAGAACGATCACCGAACTGTTGCGGGTCCCGGACCCTCCGCCGCAACGGAAGAAGGCGGTGATATACAATATCACGCAGCACAACGGCAAAGCCAACAGTCCCGCCGAAGATGTGGACCGTATCACCAGCAGGGTGGTGACCAGGAAAAGCGCTCCGCTCCACCTCAGATCGCGTCCGCAGAGCCACAGCGTGCCTGTAAACCCGATGGAAGCGAGGCTGATGCCGGCGAATGCCGACGCCTCCGGCCATGAGCCGACGATACGCTTGACGCCGGCAACCACGTCGTCGTCGTGAAATGTGTATTGCGCATTGCGGATGTAAAGAAAGAGGTCCTGGGCGCCCGTGCCATACGTCGCGATGTCGAGGAGAGCAAAGAACGCGTTCGCAGCGGCGAATACCAGAATGCCGATGGTGATCGCCCTGAATCCGGCCAGAGTGGATCCAATGGCCAGGATCAGTACATAGGCAAGGAGATCTGCGGAAACGTAGACTGCCTGGGTAAAATTACTGGAGACCGGTCCCAAAGGCACGGTGCTGCCGGTGGACGGATATTCGGAGACGCCGAGCGGGATGATGTCCGTCATGCGGGCGAACATGCGCGGCGCGAAGAAACCCAGTATCGTTCCGTAGACCAGCAGACAGACCAGCCAGAATCCGGGCTTGGGGAAATACAGTGCCTTGAAGGCGATGCTGAATTTGTTTCGGTAGGTCAGGATGCTCAGTGCAAGGAATGCGAGGAAGAGGTGTGCCGGCTGGATGTTCGCGGATCCCATCAGGATGGCAGCAGCGGCACCGAAAACGGAAAGGCCGATGAAAACGACGATGCTGGCATGGTACCCCGCAAACAGACAATAGACCCCCAGAACGAGCGTGAATATCCCGATGGGTTCCAAGCTCATGGGCGATCCCTGTTGTTGCCGGCACCCATGCCAGTCGATCCGGTATTCGACGTTGCCGACGCAGATCTCGTGCCGATGGGGCTGGGAACCGCCCCGACCGCTTCAAGGCGCGGCTCGGCCCCCTCTGCCTGTCGATGACGACAGTCCGCGTATCCCGCTTGCCCCCTGGCTTGACGGTGACGCCGGGGCTGCGTGCGCGACGATCGCCTTCCAGGCTCCTCAGGACGGGGTCCAGATAGGCGCCCTTGATCGTATTGAATTTCTGCAACGAAGCGTCGCTGTAGCCGGAAATACCGAATATCGCCTTCTCCCCTTTTTCGGGCCGATATGCGGTTCCGAACATCCAGTCGAAGATCGACAGGTTGGTTCCGAAATTCTTGTCCCAGTGACGCTCGACCTTGCTGTGGTGGATCTGGTGCATGTGGGGGCTGATCAGGAAATGCTCGAGCCATCCGAGGCGGATCGGAAGATGCGAATGCTTGAGGGGATCGAGCGTCCAGACGGTGAATATCTTGCTTGCAACGGCCCTGAGGGCAACGGCCTCTATCAGGCTGAGACCGAACAGGAACATGAATCCGCCGGCAACTGCGCCGGTGATCACGCCGGCGACCAGGCCGCCATATACCAGCGGCAAGGAATGGCCGCGCTTGGAGGTCAGCGGATTGAGGAAATCGGCCGAATGGTGGACTTTGTGCAATTCCCACAAGGCGGGCACCTTGTGCTCGAGGTAATGCACCAGATAGTCGGCAAACTCTGCGGCGATCAGCATCAGGATCGTGCATGAGAACGTGACGAAGTAATTGATGCCCAGCGGCGAAAAATCGGCAAAGGCGGACCGCAGGCCGAAGTCCGTCGCGCTGGAAACCAGAGCTGTGGCCGCAAGACCGGGAGCGACGAAGACGAAGTCCGTCAGTTTTCTCCAGACATAGATGATGACATCCATGTGGAAACTTTTCGATGTGAGCACATTGAAAGGAACGCAGTGCTCGAACATCTCCTTGAACGAAAAGTCCGAACTGGTTCGCCACAGCGAAAAGAAGAAGGTCAGCAATCCCGCTCCGAAGAAAATTCCCCATGTAATGGCGAGCTGCGGAAAATTGAGAAAATATGTCTGCAGATTTTCCATCTCGATCCCTTTCACTCGCTCCGTGGAGCCGCATGTGCTTCCCGTTTGGACGCATTGGGAACTGGGTACGGTCGTATCTATGACCGCGATGGATTTACTGATCGCGACTATGCAAGGGCTCTATCCGCAAGCCTCTGCCGTGTTTTTATACGTTACGACAAAACGTAAGGCCCGGTCGTCTTTTGGACCGAGCCCTGGGTAATCCGTATTGCGAGTAGATTTTACGGCTTTGAACCATCCTGACAACCGGATCAAAAGGTTTAACCCTTACGCGGCCTGCCAAGCACGTTTCATCGGGAAAACGACCCATCCGTGGGGATTCCACGGACGCCGGCCTTGGCCCTTCTTCAAAAGGCGTAGTTCCCAGTAAGTTATCAGGTTGAACTAGCTCAGATCGGAGTGATGGTGTCACACGGCATCAACCCGAGCCCGACGCCAAATCTCGAACCGATCGAGGGTTTCCTTGTTTGGCGGATAGACACCAAGTGTCGATTTCCCGGACTCGATTTCGAGCTTCAGGAACTCCTCCTGCTCCTCCATGGCGATCGCTTCGTCGGCGATCTCGTCTACATATTCCCGAGGGATGACGATGACGGCCTCGCTGTCGCCGAAGATGATGTCATCCGGGTAAACCGCGACGCCGCCGCAGGCGATCGGCTGGTTCATGTCCGAAGCATGATGGGCAACCAGATTGGCAGGTGCCGCAGGC
Source organism: Neorhizobium sp. EC2-8 (assembly GCA_045291535.1). Lineage (GTDB taxonomy): Bacteria > Pseudomonadota > Alphaproteobacteria > Rhizobiales > Rhizobiaceae > Neorhizobium. Next base: position 597,403 of record CP147998.1, read on the forward strand.
CCATGCAATAGGTCGGGAGCCCGAGCTGGGCTATATCAGCCGTATCGCGGACACCGCCATCCAGCACGAGGCCAGCGCACCCGCGATAGACCAAGCGCCGAGCCAGCATCGCGCCAATTCCGGCAATCTCGGCCATCGATCGGCAATCGAATACCAGGACATGCCCCTCGGGTATCGTGTCGATCGCCTTGCGCTGCTGGTTGGACGGATCGGAACTGTATGTCGAACCGTCGATATCTTCCCGGGCGGGAATGTAACGAACGGTGACGGCTGGGCCGATCATCGGCTTGTCGGCGCCCGCAAGCGGTCGCACACCGCGAACTGCGGTGTTCCTGAGCCCGCGCTTCAGCAGCAGGCTACTGAGAGTCGCCGAATTCGTCGTTAAAAGTTTTGCGTAAACCGATGGGTCCAAAGCCGTCATGATGCTCTACATCCTCCGTCATCCGCTGCGAGGTCTAGCACAAAGATCCGATAGTTCAATATGGAATTTATAACTTCTTATTTGGACATTGGATGAATGCCATTGACAGCCTTCGTCAACATGGCAGCCCCTCCACCACCTCGCGCCTGATCGACCGCGCACGCTCCGGCGTCGCCTCGCCGATAAACGGAACGCTTATGGTAGCGATCAGGCGCCCTCCAGTGTCGAAGACCGGAGCAGCGAAGGCTCGCAGGCCGAGGTTGGACTCCTGATTGTCCTCGGCGCTTCCGTTGCGGCGAATTTCAACGAGAGCCTCCTTCAGCGTCTCAGGGTCGGTGATCGTATATGGCGTCCGAGCCTCAAGCCCGCCGGCGCAGTAGGCCTCGATCTCATTGTAGTCGGAATAAGCCAGCGCAAGCTTGCCCGCTGCACCGACATGCTTGCGCGAGCGACCGCCGACCTTGATGAACAGAGCATAGTCGCCGGGGCTGGAAGCAGCAAATATCGTCATCATTTCATTGCCTTCGGGCGCCGCCAGCCTGAAGGACTCGTAAATCCGGTCGGCTGCGGCCGCAAGGATAGGCCTCGCCGCCTCGATCAACGTCACCCGGTCCGCACCCGGCGAAATACGCCGCGCGAGCTCCACGAATTTAGGGCCCAGTTCGTAGGAAGCCCCGCCATTCACCCGGGCCACAAGCCCATGCGCGGTGAGAGAGTTGAGGATGCGATAGACCGTCGAACGAGGCACCCCAAGCCGATCGACCAATGCGCCGAGCGAAATGCCGGTCTTCGCATCGGCGACCGCTTCAAGGAGATGCGCCGTCTTTTCCACCACCGGCGAGCCATGCTTTGGTTCAATCATGAACTACGAATTCCATATGCGAATTAACTTCCTTGACTTGTTAAGAGAGAGCGAGCATCTTGGCACCGTCAGTGTCATATTTGACACTACGCACTTGCACGAGGAAGTAAAGCCATTTGAATGCGGGTTGCCCCCGCACGACCGGATGGCTTTCAGGTGAGGTTCCCGAGACGCCGGATGCGGCTCGTTTGGATTTGGAGGAGGGCTTTCATGAAGAAGATCAAGGGTACCCATGCGTTGAGCATGGGGCTTGCAATGGTGTTGGCGGCAAGCGTCGCAATTCCCGCCTACGCGGCCCCGGACAAGCTGACGGTCGTGGTGACGGACGAGCCGAAATCGCTCGACCCGTGCGATACGGACCTCTCGGGCAATTCACGCATTCTGCACAACAATATCACCGAAGCACTCGTCAACCTCAGCCCAAAGGATGGCTCGGTCCTCCCAAGCCTCGCCACCAGCTGGCGGCAGGTCGATAATCTGACCTGGGAATTCAAGCTGCGCGAAGGCGTGACCTTCCACGACGGCAAGGCCTTCGACGCCAATGCGGTCATTGCGGCTCTCAAGCGGGCGCAAGACCCGGCGGTGGCATGCGAAGTGGGACTTGCCACGCTGAAGGGCATCAAACTCAATGCAGAGGCCGTGAATCCGACGACCCTCCTCATAAAGACGGACGTCGTCGAACCGATCCTTCCGAACAAGCTGTCCGCGCTGGATATCGGTTCGCCGGCGACGCCGGCCGACGGCAAGACGCGCACCCCGGCCGGCACGGGGCCTTACAAGCTGGCGGCATGGACGCCCGGCCAGTCGGTCGGCCTCGTTGCCTATGGCGGTTATTGGGGTGACAAGCCGGCGATCCAAAACGCGACGATCATCTGGCGGGCGGAATCCGCGGTGCGCGCCGCGATGGTCGATACGGGCGAAGCGCAGATCGCTTATGAAATCGCACCCCAGGACGGCACGACCGGTCAGGATCACGCCTTCCCGAACGCCGAGACCTCGCTATTGAGGATCGATGCGCAGATTGCGCCCCTGAACGACAAGCGGGTCCGCGAAGCGCTCAATCTGGCGATCGACAGGGACGGTCTTATCGGGACGATCTTCCACAAGGACGCTCAAAAGGCGATGCAGGTCGTGCCGCCATCGGTCTTCGGCTTCAATCCGGACATTCCGGTCTGGAAATACGATCCGGAAAAGGCGAAGTCCCTGCTTGCGGCCGCCAAGGCGGATGGCGTGCCGATCGACAAGGAGATCGTCATCTACGGCCGCATCGGCATCTATCCCAACTCGGCCGAAAGCCTGGAGGCCATCCAGGCCATGCTGGCGGATGCCGGTTTCAACGCCCGGCTTGAAATGCTCGAGACCAGCCCGTGGCTGAAGCGGCTGCTGAAACCGTGGAGCAAGGATCGCCAGCCGTCGATCCTGCAGACACAGATCGACAATGCCGAAGGCGATGCCGTGTTCACCCTGCCGAACCGCTTCACCACCGATGGCAACCAATCGACCATCACGGAGGCCGATCTCGACAAGGTGATCGCCGATGCCTCGAAGGCGACCGGCGACGAGCGCAAGAAGCTGTTCCAGCAGGCGTTCAAGTACATTGCCGTCGATGCGGTCAACATCGCGCCGCTCTTTCACATGGTCACGATAGCCCGTGTCGCCAAGAACGTGAACTATACGCCTGACGTGCAGGCCGGCAACGAGATCAAGCTGAAGTCGATCAGCTACCGCTGATCTGCCAGGCCGACTGCCTGAATGTCGCTTGAGGAGAGCGGATGTCCTTCACCTATTTCCTGAAACGTGCAGCCTTCGCAGCACTCGCACTTGCAGCGCTGATGACCTCCGCCTTCTTCCTCGTGCGGTTGACGGGTGATCCCGTCAATCTCTACCTGCCTGTCGATGCCTCGGATGCGGCGCGCGAAGCCATGCGCGTCCGCCTCGGCCTCGATCGCTCCCTCCTTGCCCAGTTCTTCGATTGGGCCTGGGATATGCTCAGCCTCGATTTCGGAATGTCCCTCTGGCACAACCGCCCGGCCATGGATGTCGTGCTGGAGGCGTTGCCGAACACGCTGGCGCTTGGTGCCATCGCATTGATGCTGGCCTTCACCGCCGCGATCGTCATCGGGTCGATTGCCGCGGTAAATGCCGGTGGCTGGATCGACCGGGGCGTCAATGTCCTGTCGCAGGCAGCCGCAAGCGTGCCGGATTTCTGGCTCGGCCTGATGGGCGTACTGCTGTTCGCGGTCACCTTCCGCATTCTGCCGACATCGGGCTTCGGAGGCCCGATCTATTGGGTGCTGCCGGTCGCCTGCCTGTTTGCCCGGCCTTTCGGAACCCTGGTGCAGATCGTCCGCGGCTCGATGATCGAGGCGCTGAATGCGACATTCGTCCGGACCGCGCGGGCCAAGGGCGCCCGCGATGGACGCGTCACCTTCGTGCATGCGCTCCGCAACGCTCTCCTTCCCGCGGTCACGGTGACCGGCGACCTTGCCGCCCAGTTTGCCGGCGGCGGCGGAGTCGTCGAGGTGGTCTTCGGGTTTCCCGGCATCGGCAAGCTCCTGATCGACGGCATCCTGAAACGCGACTTCGCGATCGTGCAGGCATCGATCTTCGCCGTCGCGGTCGTCATCTTTTTCATCAATATCCTGGTCGATATGCTCTATGCCTCGATCGACCCGCGCGTGAGGGTCGAATGACCGACACGTCTGCCGAGTTCCTCCCCGCCCGCGAGCGCCGCAGCCGCCGAATCCTGTGGCTCATGCGTGCGCTGGCGGGTGACCCGATGGCGGTCGCCGCGACGATCTGGCTGGTAATCGTCGTACTCGCCATTCTCACCGATGCTCTGTCGCTCCTCGGCGACAACCGGATTTCACTGAAGGCGCGTAACCTGCCCCCTTCGACTTCGGCCAGTCCTGGACCTTGTGGCTGGGCGCCGACGCACTCGGGCGACCGCTCCTCGTCCGCCTCATCCAGGCCGCTTCGACGACGATCGGCATCGCCCTGGCGACCGTGCTGACAAGCCTGATCGGCGGAACGCTGCTGGGCGTGATCGCCGGTTATTTCGGCGGCGTCGTCGGCAACGTCATCATGCGGATCTGCGATATCATCCTGGGTTTCCCGACGCTGCTGGTGGCACTCTTCGGCCTCTACCTGTTCGGCCCGAGCGTCAGCAACCTTATCATCGTGCTCGCCGTCACCCGCATGCCTGCCTATATCCGCGTCGCAAGGGCCGAAACGCTGGAGGTCCGCGAAAGGCTCTTCGTCGATGCGGCACGCGTCTTCGGTGGCGGGCCGGTATGGATCCTGCGCACCCACATCCTCCCGAGCGTCGCGCCCACGATGCTGACGCTCGCCTCCGTCAATCTCGCCATGGTCATGCTGTTCGAATCCGGGCTGAGCTATCTTGGCCTCGGCATCCAGCCGCCGTCGGTAAGCTGGGGCCTTATGGTCGCCCAGGGCCAGGGTTACCTGTCTTCGGCCTGGTGGCTCGGTTTTTCCCCGGCCTGGCCGTCATGTTCACCACCATGTCCTTCAACCTCCTCGCCAACTGGTTCCGGATCGTCAACGACCCGTCGCAGCACTGGCGCCTTTTAAGCCGGAGGCGCTGATGGCTCTTCTCGAAGTCAACGACCTGCAGGTCAGTTTCGATACGGCGTCCGGCCGCATCCTCGCGCTCAACGGCGTCTCCTTCTCGCTGGAGCGCGGTGAAGTTCTGGCGCTCCTCGGTGAAAGCGGATCCGGCAAGTCGGTCACCGCATCGGCGATCATGGACCTCGTTCCCAATCCCCGGGCGCGATCGATCAGGGCTCGATCCGTTTCGATGGAACCGAACTGCTGCAGCTTTCGCGCAACGAACGGCGCGATCTCTGCGGCGACAGAATTGCCCTGATCTTCCAGGATGCGCTTGCGGCACTCAATCCGGTCTATTCGGTCGGCTGGCAGATTGCCGAGATGTTCCGCATTCACGGCCGCAAACCGGAAGGCGGCGCCGAAAAGGCCGTCATCGATCTCCTGACGGCAATCGGCATTCCAGATCCCGAACGTCGGGCGCGGCAATATCCGCACGAGTTTTCGGGCGGTATGCGCCAGCGCATCATGATCGCCATGGCCGTGGCGCTCGATCCGGACGTCATCATCGCCGACGAGCCGACGACGGCGCTCGACGTCACGATCCAGGCCCAGGTGGTCGATCTTCTCGGCACGATCCGTAAACGCAGCGATGCCGGAATGATCTTCATCACCCACGACCTGGGTGTGGTGGCCGAGATCGCGGACCGCGTGGCCGTCATGTATGCCGGTCGTATCGTCGAGACCGCGAATGTTTTCGAACTCTTCGAGGACGCTCGACATCCCTACAGCGTCGGACTGCTCGCCTCGCAGCCGCGCATGGATGCCGATGAAGAGGAACTGGTGCCGATCCCCGGCTCCGCGCCAAACCCCGTAGCCCTCCCCTCCGGCTGCGCGTTCAGGACCCGCTGTCCCCGCGCCCGGGAGCTCTGTGCCGAGGCCGTCCCTCCCCTTGAAAGCGTGGGGCCGGGCCGCCAGGCCGCCTGCCACTTCCCGGTGTCGCCAGCATGACCGAACCTCTTCTCAAAGTCCAAAACCTTTCCCGGCACTTCGGCAGCGGCGCGACGCCCGTTCGCGCCGTCGATGACGTCAGCTTCAAGATCGCCCGTGGGGAGACGCTCGGTCTGGTCGGGGAAAGCGGTTGCGGCAAGACTTCCCTGGTCCGGACGCTGCTGAAGCTCGGCCCGGCGACCAGCGGCAGCGCTGTACTCGACGGCATGGACATCACCAGGGCGAGCGGCAGGGAGCTGCATGAATTGCGCCGCAAGATGCAGGTCGTCTTCCAGGACCCCTATCAGTCGCTCAATCCCCGCATGCGGATCGACCGGCTGATCTCCGAGCCGTGGGCGCTGCATCCGGGTATCGTGTCAAAAGCCCGCTGGCGGGAAGAGACGGTCAAGCTGCTCGAATCCGTGGGGCTGCGCGCCGAACATGCCGACCGCTATCCTTCCGAATTTTCGGGCGGCCAGCGCCAGCGGCTCGGAATCGCCCGCGCCCTGACGCTCAACCCGACGCTCCTCGTTTGCGACGAGCCTGTCTCCGCCCTCGACGTGTCGGTTCAGGCGCAGGTCGTCAATCTGCTCGCAAGGCTCAGGCGCGAGCGCAATCTCGCGATGCTTTTCGTCGCGCATGACCTTGCCGTCGTGCGGCACGTCGCGGACCGTGTGATGGTCATGTATCTCGGCAAGATCATCGAGACCGGGCCGAAACAATCGATCTTCAGTGCGCCCGCACATCCCTATACGCAGGCCCTGATGTCGGCCGTTCCGACACCGGATCCAAGGCTTCGCGGACACCGCAAGCGCATCGTCCTGCAAGGCGATCTTCCAAGCCCTGCCAATCCACCGAGCGGATGCCGATTTCGGACGCGTTGCTGGAAGGCCACTGCAATCTGTGCCGAACAGGAGCCCGGATTGACTGCAAGAACCTCGGCCCACGGGTTGCTGACCGCCTGCCACCATGCGGACGCCGAAATCATGGTGATGTAATGGCCTGGGTGTTTTGGCGCGCACGACGCAGTCGCCGTGGCGTTCCAATCCGCTCGCATCTCCGGTATCGGGACCAACAGTGCGGATGCGTCACGAGGCAGGGGCCGCAAGCTTCCCGATATCCGGGAGTTCGAATTCTCGGGGCCGATCGACAAGGCCATATTCAGCGGCCGTGTGAGGCTCGTCACCACGGCGCGCCGTTTTCGGGGCCCCTCGCCGCATCAAAATGCGAGCTGCACCTTCATCGCCTTGTTTCTGTCGCCTGCGGTCTCGAATGCCTTGACGGCATCATCGATCGGGAAGATGCCGGTGAGCAGCGGCTTGAGATCGACGCGGCGCTTGCCGATGAGATCGACCGCGAGGGCGAACTCCTCGTGGAAGCGGAAGGTGCCCTTCATCTCGATTTCCTTGGCGACCACCAGGTTCTGCGGGATGGCGACGTCGCCGCCGAGACCGAGCTGGACCAATGTCGAGCGGGGCCGCAGCACGTCCAGGCCGGAGCGCACGGCGCGCTCGTTGCCGGACGCCTCGAACTGGACGTCGAAGTAACCCTTGTTGGCCGAATAGGCGGAAAGCTCTTCCGGACGGCTGGCGACATTGATGACCCGGTCGGCGCCGACCTCCAGCGCCTTGTCGAGGACCGCACTCATCACGTCGGTCGCGACGATCTCACGGGCACCATGGGCACGCGCCGCGATGATCGCCAGCGCGCCGATCGGACCGCAGCCGGTGACCAGCACCCGCTTGTCGGTCAGCGACCCGGCGCGGGCAACCGCATGCAGCGTCACCGCAAACGGTTCGGCCATCGCCGCTTCGTTGATCGAGACGCCGTCCGCTATCCTGTGACACTGCCACTGTTCGGCAGCCAGGCGCTGGCGGAAAGCGCCCTGGATATGCGGCATCGGCATCGCCGAACCGTAGAAGCGCATGTTGAGGCAATGGTTCTGCTGCCCCTTCAGACAGTAGTCGCAGGCGTTGCAAGGCCGGCTCGGCGAGACCGCCACCCGGTCTCCGATCGCAAGACCGGAGACGCCCTCTCCCAAGGCTTTAATGGTTCCGGCCACCTCGTGACCGAGGATCATCGGCTCGCGAATGCGCACCGTGCCGAAGCCGCCGTGATTGTAATAGTGCAGGTCGGAGCCGCAGATGCCGCCGGCCTCGATGGCCACCTCGACCTGTCCGGGGCCGAGGGCTTCGACCTCGCGTTCCTCGATGCGCAGATCCTTGGCGGCATGGATGACGACGGCTTTCATGGGCGTATCCTCTCAAGGCAGGCCGCGCAAAAGTGTAAAACGGTTTTGCGATTACGGCATGCGTCAAAACAAAGTCTGAAGCGCAACGCGCTTCAGATGACGGGTGTGGGCAGGGCAGCGCCGGCAAAATGGGCGGCGAGATTGTCGCGCACCAGCTTGCCCATCGCCTTGCGGGTTTCGATCGTGCCGGACGCATGGTGCGGCTGGACCAGCACATTGCCGAGTTTCAGGAAACGCGGGTTGAGCTTCGGTTCGGCTTCGAAGACATCGAGTGCCGCCGAACCGAGCGCGCCGCTTTCCAGCGCGTCGAGCAGCGCATCCTCATCGACATTGGATGCGCGCGAGATGTTGATCAGCATGCCCTCCGGCCCGAGCGCCTCGATGACGTTCTTCGAGACGATATGGCGGGTGACGGCCGAGGCAGCGAGCGTCACGAACAGGAAGTCCGAGTGCCGGGCGAGTTCGACCGGATCGGCGATGAACGTCATGCCCTTAGCATAGTCCTTCGCCGACACGTCGCTATAGGCGATGTCCATGTCGAAGCCCTTCAAGCGTTTCGCAACCTCGAAGCCGATGCGACCGAGGCCTAGAACCCCTGCCCTGCGGCCCCAAACCTTGCGCTTGAGGGGATAAAGGCCCTTCGCCGCCCAGCTTCCGTCCCTCACCCAGGTCTCCGCCCCGATCATTCCGCGCGACTGGACAAGCATCATCGCCACGCCGAGATCGGCCACGTCGTTGGTGAGCACGTCGGGCGTATTGGTAACGCGGATGCCGCGCGCCCGGCAGGCATCGAGATTGACCGCGTCGTAACCGACGCCGTAGACGCAGACGACTTCGAGCTTCGGCAGCTTGCCGATCAGTTCCGCCGACGCGCCGAGCCTCGCCGCGGGTGGCGATGGCGCGGATATTCGCGGCGTGATCCCGAACGAATGCATCGCGGTCTTCCGCCTCGTACAGCTTCAGCACATTGTATTGTGCCTCCAGGCTCGACGAGGTCCCACTCGGGATAAGGGCCGATCAGAAGAATGTCGGACTTGCTCATGTGTTCCTCCATTTTATCCTTATTGGGCCGGACGACGCGCCAATGTCGCAATCCGGGCAATAGCCAGTGACGCGATCCGCGCCGCCGGCTGATCGACCTCGATCGTCACGACGTCGCGTTCCTGATGCGGCAGTTCGAGCGTCGCCAACTGGCTGTCCAGCAACGACAAAGGCATGTATGCGTGGCGGCGTCCGGCCATCCGGGCGGCCAACAGCGCCCGGTCTCCCTGCAGGAAGACGAAGGTCACAGGCCGTCCGGCTTTCTGGCGCAGAAGATCGCGATAAGAGCACTTCAGGGCCGAGCAGGAGATGACCGTGCCTTCGCCTTCAGCCAGTTCGGCGCCGAGCGTCTCGAGCCATGGCCAGCGGTCAGTATCTTCCAGCGGGATGCCATTCCGCATCTTCTCGACATTCGCCTCAGGATGCCGGCTGTCGCCTTCGATGAACCGGTATCCGAGACTGGAGGCGATGAGCTTGCCGACCGAGGTCTTGCCGCAGCCGGAAACGCCCATCACCACCAGCGGACCGATATGGCCGGGCTCCCTAGAGAGAGGTTGTGATGCCGCCGTCGACATAGAGCGTGTGTCCATTCACGAAAGAGGAAGCCTTGCCGGCAAGAAACACCGCGGCCCCGACCAGGCTCTTCGACATTGCCCCAGCGGGCCGCCGGGGTGCGCTTTTCCAGCCACGACGAGAACTCGGCGCTATCGACCAGCGCCTGGTTCAAGGGTGTCTTGAAGTAGCCGGGGGCGATGGCGTTGACCTGCAGGCCGTGCTTCGCCCAATCGGCGCACATGCCGCGCGTCAGGTTCTTCACCGCGCCCTTGGTGGCCGTGTAGGGCGCGATACCCGGGCGCGCCAGCTCGCTCTGCACCGAGGCGATGTTGACGATCTTGCCCTGCCCGCGGCCGATCATGTGACGCGCCACCGCCTGGCCGACATAAAAGACGCTGGAGACGTTGGTCTTCAGCAACTGCTCCCAGCGGTCGATAGGGAAATCCTCGAGCGGGCTGCGGAACTGCATCCCGGCATTGTTGATCAGGATGTCGATCGGGCCGATATCCCGCTCGATCGCATCGACCCCGCGTTTCACGGCCTCGGCGTCCGTCACGTCAAAGTCAGATACCGAAACCGTCGCGCCAGCATCCGCGAGCTGCCGTGCGGCAGCCTGAAGTTTCGCAGGGTCGCGACCGTTCAGAACGATGGCCGCACCATGCTCAGCGAGGCCTTTGGCCAGAGCGAAGCCGATACCCTGCGACGATCCCGTCACCAGGGCTCTGGATCCTGTCAGATCGAAAAGTGGATAAGCCATACGAGACCCCTACCGCGCCAGCGTCTGTTTGATACCCGCGATACCGCGGCGCAGGAAAGGATCCGTGTGGATGTAGAAGAACTGGACGCCCTTCTCCAGCCAGTGGGGCAGCTCTTCGGCAGTGGCGAGAGTCCCCGGGATCCTGCCTGCCGCACGGATCTTGGCGACGGCCACGGCGACCTTCTCCATGACAGCGGCGGGGCGCGGCTCGCCGAACGGTGGCGCAGGCGGGTAGCCCATATTCTGCGACAGGTCGCCAGGACCTATGAAGAACACGTCGATGCCTTCGACTGTCAGCATCTCGTCGAGATTGTCGATCGCATCCACAGTCTCGATCATGCCAACGACGAGGCGTTTGTCGTAGTCGGAGGGGAGCGCGTATCGGACCGCATCAACGACGGCGCGGGCCTGTTCGGCCGTGTCGATCATCGGAACCATGATGCCGTCGGCTCCGGCATTGAGATAGCGGATGATCAGCGGCCGCTCGTGGGAGTGGGGTCGGACGATCTCCGCGCCGCCGACCGAGCGGACGATCTGGCCGGTGCTGCGCACGTCCTCGAAGCTCCAGGTCCCGTGCTCGCAATCGACGAAGACCGAGTCCGCGCCAAGTTCGATCAGGCGTCCCGCCAGTCCCGAGGATGCATGATGGGTATTGTACATGGTGATCGCCTCGCCGGCCAAAAGCCGCGACCGCAACTTCGCTCCGTTCATGATGTCCTCCCAGTTTAATTCTTTGGCATGTCCGGCGTGTCGGCCGGCGCGCCGACCCAACGTGCGACTTCGATGTCGGCGGATGTGTCCCGCATGAATGTCGGGCAGATGTGGAGCTCGGGGATGACCGCGCTCTTGTTCAGGCTGGCGCAGAGCGCGATTGCCCGAGCGACGTCATGCGGATCCATCATGACGGCCCGTTCGGCGTCCAGGGGCGGCCGCGCACGATTGTCCATGATCGGCGTGTTCGTCTCGCCCGGCAGGATCGTCGTCGCCCGGATGCCCTGGTTCCGGTAGGTGTTGTGGACGAAGGTCATGAAGTTCTTCACGCCCGCCTTCGCGGCACCATAGGCGGCGCCCCCAAGAAGGTTCGGATTGACGACGGCGAGCGACGACACCGTGATGATCGTGCCCTCGCCTCTTGCTATCATCTCCGGAAGCACGGCCTGGGTGAGATTGAACACGGCCGTCAGGTTGACGTTGATGGTCGAGTTCCATTCCTCTTCGCTGAGGAAGCGCGCGTTCAGTACCTTGCTGGCGCTTCCCGCATTGTTCACGAGGATATCGACCGCGCCGATGCCATCCTTGATCCATTTCACGGTCTCGAAGATCGAGTCGCGGGATTCGATGTCGAGAACCCGGGCGAACGCTCTGCCTTTCGCCTTCTCGATCAGTGACGCGACCTCGCGCAGCGGTTCGAGGCGGCGGCCGGTGAGGACGACGGTTGCGCCGTCCTTCGCCAACAGGAGAGCGGTCTCACGACCGATCCCCGATCCTGCGCCGGTTACCAGCGCGATCTTTCCATCCAGAAGTCCCATGTCGTCCCCCTATTCCGCGGCCACTGCGACCCGGCCAGAATAGCCGTAAACGTCCTTGGCTGCCTTCGGCGAAATCAGGCCCTCCTGAAGATCCTGCTCGATGAGTTCGCGGGAGCGTTCTGCTGCCCGGCCCCACCCGCCGCCGCCGGGGGTCTCGACCTCAAGGCGCTCGCCAGTCTTCAGCGTGACCTTGCCCTTCGGGAAATGCGGCTTGCCTTCCTTCATGACCTTTCCAGGGGTACCGTTCTGGCCCTCGACGACACCGAAGCAGGGGTGACGAACGCGTTCCGATGCAAGGTAGATGCTCATCGGGTTCTTACCGAGATTGCGCAGGGTGACCCGCTGCCCGAGACCGCCGCGATGCTTTCCCGCGCCGCCCGAGTCCGCGATCAGTTCCTTGCGCTCGGTCAGGACAGGAACGGCGACTTCGAACATCTCGATGGCCGTCACCTTGCAGTTCGACGGGAAGCTGAGCGTATCGAGACCGTCGAATTCGGCGCGAGCACCCTGCCCGCCATGGAAGTTCTGGACGGAGCCGTACTGCGAACCGTCATTGCGCTGGCCAACGCAGTTGGCAGCCCAGATCGGAGCACCGCCGCTGTCGCCCATGACCTTGTCCGGAACGACCCCTTCGAGCGCCTTGAAGATCAACGACGGAATAACGTGCCCTATGAGATTGCGCGAGTTGCCCGCCGTCCACTGCTGCGGATTGAGGATGGAGCCGAGCGGCGCCTCGTCCGTGATCGGCACGATGCAGCCTTCGTTGTTCGGGGTTTCCGGATCGAGCAGGCACTTCAGCGCGTAGACGGAATGGGCGTAGCGATAGTTCGTGCGGCAGTTGATCGAGTGCAGGACCTGGTCCGACGTGCCGGTGTAATCGACATGGATGCTGTCATCCCTGACGATGACCGATGCCTTGAGCGTCACGTCGACATCGTAGCCGTCCAGCAGCACTTCCGCGCTGTAGGTGCCGTTCGGCCATTCCCTGATCGCCTTGCGCGTCTGCGCCTCGGAACGGGAATGGATGGCCGTGGCCAGACCTTCGACATCGTCGAGGCCGTATTCGTCGAGGAACTTCACCAGTTCCCTGCCCATGACGTTGTTGGCTGCGATCATCGACTCGAGGTCGCCCCGCACTTCGGTGGGAAGGCGCACGGAGGCTTCGATGATGTCGAAGACGTCCTCGTTCGGGACGCCGGCCTTCAGCAGCTTCACGATCGGGAATCGAATGCCTTCGGCGAAGATGTCGCTTGCTTCAGAGTGAAGCGGCGCGCCGCCGATGTCCGGCAGATGGGCGATGGACCCCGCATAGGCGACGACCTTGCCGTTCTTGAAGATCGGCGTGATCATCGTCACGTCCGGAAGGTGGCCCGTGCCGATTTCGGGATCATTCGTGGCGAGGACGTCACCCTCCACGAGCTTATCGGCCGGAAACTTCGGGAGGAAGTAGCCCTGTGCCGCAGCCGGAAGGGACGTGATGAAGACGGGGATCGACCAGGTGCACTGGGCAAGTGCCCTGCCCTTCGCATCGAGGAGAACGGTGACGTAGTCGTGGTTCTCGCGGACGATCGGCGAAAAGGCCGTTTTTCCGAGTACGTTGTCGGCCTGGTCCGCGATGAAGATCAGGCGGTTCCACATGACCTGCAGGTTGATCGGGTCATTGAAATCGGTGGCGGGTTTCGACATCTGGGTACCCCTTAGTGAATGGTGATCACGAGGTTGCCATGGGCATCCACGTGGAAGACGCCGCTCGGACCGACGACCGCGGTCGATTCCGCTGTTCGACGATCGCAGGCCCCTGCACGTCCTGTCCGACGGGAAGCTTGTAGTGATCGTAGACGGTGGTGTCTGTGTAGTCGCCGAGCTCCTGGAAGAAGACCTGACGGCTGCCCTTTCTGGCATCGGCGACGACGGTATCGTGCGGACGGGTGACCTGATCCTTCTCGCCGCTGGCCCGCAGTCTCCAGGTGATGACTTCGAGGGGAGCGGCGACCGTGCGACCGAACAGCTCGCGGTACAGCTTGAAGAATGCGTTCTTCAGGCTCCTCAAGGAATTCCTCCTTCGGCAGGCTGCGATCCGGGAGGACGATCGTGATCTCATGACCCTGACCCACATGGCGCATGTCGACGGTGTAGCGATTGGTGATCGTTTCCTTCGGCACGCCGGCGGCCGACACGACCTCCGCGCCCTGTGCGGCCAGGTAGTCGAGCAGGCGGTTCATCGCATCGACATCCCAGGCTTCCAGCGGCATCGGATGGCTTGCCGAGAGATCGACCGCCACCGGAGCGATGAGCAGGCCGATCGCTGAGCTGACCCCGGCGCCTGTCGGGCAGATGATCCGCGAGATCCCGAGCTTGCGGGCGATACCATAGGCATGAACGGGACCGGCGCCGCCGAAGGCGACCATGGGCAGGGACCGGGGATCGACGCCGAGGTCCGTCGCGTGCATCGCGGCCGCCTTGCTCATGGATTCGTTGACGAGGTCATGGATGCCCCATGCGCAGCGTTCGACGGAAACACCGAGCGAGTCCGCAAGCTTGGTCATCGCCTCGCGGGCCGCGTCCTTTGACACCTTGAACGAACCGCCGACGAAGGATTCCGTACCCATGTAGCCGAGCAGGATGTCGGCGTCCGTCACGGTCGGCTGCGTCCCGCCGCGCTGGTAGGCGGCCGGACCCGGCATGGCTCCGGCGGAATGCGGGCCGACGTCGAGAAGGCCCAGCGGGTTCTTGGCGGCGATCGACCCACCGCCTGCACCGATCTCGATCATCTGGATCGACTGGATCTTGAGCGGGAAACCGGAGCCCTTGCGGAAACGCTGGTAGTGGGCAACCTCGAGATCGGTGCCGACGTTCGGCTCACCGTTCGGGATCAGGCAGAGCTTGGCGGTCGTGCCGCCCATGTCGAACGAGAGGACGCTGTCTTCGCCCGCGGTCCGCCCGAACTCGGCAGCGGCGACGGCGCCAGCGGCCGGGCCGGATTCGATGAGACGGACAGGAAGCTCCGCAGCGCGGCGGCTCGGCACGAGACCGCCGGACGATGTCATCCAGAGAACCTGGCGGTCGATACCCCTGGCGGCGAATTCCCGCTGCAGATGGGCGACGTGTCCGGCCATTTGTGGGCGGGTATAGGCGTTGACCACAGTCGTCGAAGCGCGGTCGAACTCGCGCATTTCCGGGCAGACTTCGGAGGAGAGCGAGACGAAGATGTCCGGATCCTCCTCACGGAGGAGTGCGGCGACACGCTGCTCGTGCTGCGGATACTTGTATGCATGCAGAAGGCAGACGGCGACGGAACGGATGCCCTTTTCCTTCAGGCGCCCGGCGATCTCGCGGACGGTCTCCTCCTTGAGTTCGGTCATGACAGAGCCATCGGCGGCGATGCGTTCCCGTGCACCGTAGCTGTTCGAACGCGTGACGAGCGGATCCGGATACTTGATGTTCAGATCATAGAGGTCGTAGCGGCCCTCGTTCCGGATCCGGAGCATGTCCTGGAAGCCATCGGTCGTAACGAAACCGGTCTCGACGCCCTTGCGCTCAAGGACGGCGTTGGTGACCACCGTCGTCGCACCGAGTACCTGGAGGTTTTCGATCGAGATCACATCGGCAAACTTCTCGAGAAGTTCGGACACGCCCTGGACAACAGCTTCGGCCGGATTCCTGGGAGTGCTGAGGACCTTGTGGAGATGCAGATCACCTTTGTCGTCGAGAAGCGCGAAGTCGGTGAACGTACCGCCAGTGTCGAAAGCCAGTTTTGTCATATTTCCCTCGATGCGACTTGCACGGCGGCTAAGCGCCATGGCCGAGGCCGACTGGTTCGACCCCTTTATCTGTCATGAGGTTAGGCGACGGTGGTTCGTGTTGGCCAACACAACTACGGTCTGCCGCCATAGAGTTTGCTTATGGCAAAATCAGGTAGGGCGGATGCCCGGCTGGCGGCTGCTGATCAACTTCCCCACGATGTCCAGCAACACGGAACGTGCCGCAAGCGCTGGCTCGGAGAGAGGCAGGTGATCCGATACACACAGCGATACGGTGGCGTCGATCACGGGTGTCGTCAGACGGCGGATCTGGGCTCCCGCAAAGGTCGGCGCGTCGGTCACGACCGATCCTGGCAGGATCGTGGATCCTAGTCCGTCGAGCACGGCGGCGCCGAGTGCAGGCACCGACTCGATCTCTGCAACGACGTCAGGCTCGGATCTCGCGCGATTCATGCCCTCATCGATAAGGCGCCGGAGGAAATGGGTTTTGCTCGGAAGGAGAAGAGGAACACCATCCAGAGCCGATAGCGGCAGTGGTTCACCGGGTTCGCCCGGCAACACCAGATCCGTCGGTGAAACCAAAAACATCTCCTCACGGAAAAGCGGCTGGAGCGACACGCCCTTGATGGGATTGGACGTATAGATCAGCGCCATGTCCATCTTGCCCGTCATGATCAGGCTCGCTCAGTATATGGCCGAAGCTGTCGTTGATATGAACGATGATCTGCGGATATCTGGCTCTCATCTCCTTAAGCAGTGGCAGCGAGAGCGAGCTCGAGGAGGAGTAGGTTGCGAGTCCGATGGACACGCGCCCGGCGACGGATTTCGCGGACTGGTCTATCTCAATCGACGCCTGGTCGATCTGCTTCAGCATGATCTGCGCGTGGCGATAAAGGATGAGCCCGGCTTCTGTCGGGGTTATGCCGACGTTGCTGCGAATGAGAAGCTGGTGCTTGAAGTGCTGCTCGAGAGAAGCGATCTGCTGCGAGAGCGCGGGCTGGGCGACGCGGAGAATGCTTGCGGCACGGGAGACGCTTCCCGTGTCGATGATCTTGACGAAACTCTTGAGTTTCTTGAAATCGACGCTCATGCCCGTGGTTCCAATGCCTTTTGGCCGAAACCTAAGACCAGCGGGAACGGCTTAGCAACCCCTCCCGCCGGAAGCTTCTTTTAGATCAGCGCCTTCACCGCCTTTTCGATCCTGTCGCAGGCTTCCGTGATGGCCTCCATGGACGTTGCGAATGAAAGGCGAAAGTAGGGAGACAATCCATATGCTGCTCCCTGGAGTGCAGCCACGCCGACGCCGTCCAGAAGATAGAGAACGAAGTCGAGGTCGTTCTCGACGACCTTCCCGTCCGGCGTCTTCTTGCCGATCACGCCGCCGCAGTTCGGATAAAGGTAGAACGCGCCGTCGGGGACGAGGCACGAGAGGCCCGGTATCGCGTTCAGCCTGGCGCAGGCGTAGTCCCGGCGGTTCTTGTAGACCCTGACGCTGTCGGTGATGAAGGTCTGGTCATTGGCAAGCGCGAAGGCGGCAGCCGCCTGGCTGACCGAGGACGGGCAGGACGACATCTGCGACTGTAGCTTGTTGATCGCGGCGATCAGAGGTGCAGGACCGGCAGCGTAGCCGATGCGCCATCCGGTCATCGCGTAGGACTTCGACACGCCATTGGTCAGAAGTACGCGATCCTTCAGCTCCGGGACGACAGCGGCAAGGGTAGTCATCGGTTCGTCCTTGAACCAGACCTGGTCGTAGATGTCGTCGGAAAGAACGAAGACCTGCGGATGACGCAGCAGCACCTTGCCAAGCGCATCGAGCTCGCTCCTGCTGTATGCCGCTCCCGTTGGATTGGAAGGCGAATTGAGAATGAGCCACAGCGTCTTGGGCGTGATCGCCTTCTCTAGGGCTTCCGGCGTGAGCTTGAAGCCGGTCTCCTGAGGGCACTGCACGATGACAGGCTTGCCTTCATTGGCGATGACCATATCTGGATACGAGACCCAGTAGGGCGCCGGGATGATGACTTCCGCGTCGTTCTCGACGCTCGCCATCAATGCAAGGAACAGGATCTGCTTCGCACCTCCGCCGACGCAGATCTCGTTGTCGGAATAGGTGAGGCCGAGGCGGCGCTGGAAGTCGCCGATGATCGCCTTGCGGAGCGCGGGCGTGCCGTTGACCGCCGTGTACTTCGTTTCGCCCCGGTCGATCGCGGCGTGGGCAGCCGCCTTGACGTTCTCGGGCGTGTCGAAGTCCGGCTCGCCAACCGTGAGATCGACGATGTCGCGGCCTGCCGCTTTCAGTTCCCGTGCACGGGCGGAAGCCGCAGTGCTCGGAGAAACCTTGATTCTGGACACGCGCGATGCGGGCACGAAAGTGCTCATTGGACTTTCCTTGGTTCTGATTTCGAAAGGCGGGAGTAAGGTCAGTGGACCGCTTCGGTCTCGCCGCGCATCTTCCCGGTCAGGAAGAGCTCGCCGAGTTCGTCATGGGTGATGTCCTTCGGCAGCCCGTCCCAGATGACCTTGCCTAGCCTCAGGATGACCGCGCGCTGTGCGACCTCCATGGCTTTTTTGGTGTTCTGCTCGACTAACAGGATCGTCATTCCATCGGCGTGAAGCCTCAGAAGCTCGTCGAACACGATGCCGATCGCCGCCGGAGAGAGACCGACCGACGGCTCGTCGACCAGCAGGACCTTCGGACGCTGCAGGACGGCCATGGCGACCTCGAGCAGTTGCTGCTCGCCGCCGGACATGTTGCCCGCCAGCGTGGCGCGTCGTTTCTTCAGGATCGGGAACAGGTCGTAGACGTAGTCGCGGTCGGCTTTGACTTTCGCATCGCGGAGCGTATAGGCCGCCATCTGAAGATTCTCGTCGACGCTCATGACGGGGAAGTTGCAGCGGCCCTGCGGTACGAACGAGATCCCTCGCCCAGGATCGCCCTCGACTTTTGTCCGGCGATGTTCTTGCCGCGCCAATCGATGTTGCCGCCCTTGATGGTGGTCATGCCGTAGAGCGTCTTCAGCAGCGTCGATTTCCCCGCGCCATTCGGGCCCATGAGAGCCACGAACTGGCCCCCGGGCACGTCGAGATCGACGCCGTTGAGGATGTCCAGATTGCCGTAGCCTGCCCGCAGGTCGCGGATCAAAAGGTTTGTCTTAGCCTCCAAGATAGGCCTCCCTCACACGCTGGTCTTGGATGATATCTTGCGCCAGGCCCTCGACGAGCTTGCTTCCCTGGTCGAGGACGACGACACGCTGGCAGATGCTGGTCACCACATCTATATTGTGCTCGATTACCAGGAAGCTCACGCCGAGCGACTTGTTGGCGTAGAGGATCGTGTCCACCACCCGCTCGATGATCTTCGGATTGATGCCCGCCATCGGCTCGTCCAGCAGGATGAGCTTCGGCTCGGGCATCAGCATGGAGGCGAACTGGATCAGCTTTTGCTGTCCGCCGGAAAGGTTGCCTGCTGGCTGATGCCGGACATCCCAGAGGCCTGCCATCTTGATCAGTTCGCGCGCCCTCTCGCGCAACTCGTCGATGCGGCTCCTGGAAAGCTTTCCGAGACCGAACGTCGCGGCGATGGAGGGAAATGTGAACATCTGGCCTGCGATGACCAGGTTCTCTTCGGCGTCGAGGGATTTGAACGTCACGGTCTTCTGAAACGACCGCAACATGCGGCCTTCCCGGGCGATCCGGTTCAGGGACCACCCGGTGATGTCCTGTCCGTCGAGAATGACGGTGCCTGTGTCCGGACGTGCAAGCCCTGTGCTACAGTCGAAGAACGCCGACTTGCCCGAGCCATTCGGTCCGATCAGACCGGCGATCTCGCCCCGGTCGATATGGATGCTGACATCGTTCACGGCCCTGACCGCGCCGTAGGACTTGCTGAGGTTCCGGATCTCCAGGAGCGGAAGATGAGCATTCATTTCACACCTCCGATCGCGTTCCAGAAGCGGTTGATGAGTGGGGCGAAGCCTTGTCTGAACCAGAAGACCAGAACGAGAAGGCAGGCGCCGTAGGCGATCATCCGGACCTCCGGGGCGACACGCAAAGCCTCTGTCAAACCGACGAACAACAGGCTGCCGAAGACGGTGCCTGAGATCATTCCAGCGCCGCCACCCAGCACGATGATCAGCATCGTCGTCGAGTAGTACATCTGGAAGGTCAGTGGGCTGACGACCGTGAGATAGTGGGCGTAGAGGCAGCCGCCGACGCCTGCGAACATCGCGCTGATCATGAACACGATCAGCTTATAATGCCAGGTGGGAACACCGAGGGATTCGGCAAGGGTCTCGTTTTCGCGGATCGCCACCATGTTCCGCCCCGCAGGGGATCTGACGATCGCCCACACCGCCAGGGTGGCCAGCACGCCGACCGCCAAGGCGAGATAGTAGAAGCTGGTCGTGCCGGAAACGGTGAAGGAAAGCGGTCCGAGTTCGAAATACGGCTTCGGAATGCTCGAAAGCCCCATGTCTCCCCGCGTGACCGAGACCCAGTTTTTGGCGATGGCCTGGCCGATGATGACGAACCCCAGCGTGCACATCACGAAAGATGTCGAGCGCAGGCGCAGAGCCGGAATTCCAAGTGGCAGTGCGGCGGCACCGGATACCAGGGCGGCCGCGATGAGATTGACATAGAACGGGGTTCCGTAGGTAACGGCGAGCAGGCCCGCCGTATAGGCGCCGATCCCGAAAAATGCGGCCTGTGCGAGCGACAGGAGGCCCGTGTAGCCGACGAGAAGATTAAGCCCGTGGGCCGGAAGCATGAATATGAGGGCGATGATCAGGGAGTGGGTCACATAGCGGCTTCCGATATAGGGAGCAGCAAGTGCTACGACGATCAGGACGACTGCGAGCGGGATTCGGAGATCTCGTCTCCGGGCCTGCGGGACGGTTTCTGTGAGAGACATGTCGGGTCCTCGGACGTTCGAGAAGGTTCGGCCGGAGCTGCTTTAGAAGCGCGCCTGCGTCGAAAAGAGGCCATGCGGACGCCACATCAGCACGAGGATGAGGGTCGCGAAGCCAACCGTGTCGCGGAACTGCAGTCCAACATAGGTGGCGACGAGGCTCTCGGCGATCCCCAGGATCATCGCGGCGAAGAACGTCCCGCGCACGTTGCCAAGTCCGCCCATGATGATGATGGGCAGGGTCTTGAACGTGATCAGCTCGCCCATGCCGCCATAGACGCTGACGTTGACGGGCGCGGTCAGGACACCCGAGAGGGCGGCCAGGGCGGCACCGAGAATGAATGTCCGGAGCACGACCTGCGGCACGTCGATGCCAACGACCTCGCAGCATTCCACGTTCTGGGAAACCGCGCGCATGGCCATGCCGAGACGGCTGTAGGTGACCATCAGTTCGAGGCCGACGAAGACGACCAGGCAGACCACGAGGATGAGAATGCGCTGCTGTGCCAGGCTGAAGCCGAAGATCGAGATCGGTTCGATATAGCCTCCGGAGAAGAACTTGTAGCCTCCCCGAAGACGAAGATCACGGTGTTCTGCAGGATGAGGGCGATGCCAAGGGTGGCGAGCACTCCCGACTCCGCGGGAGCGCCGACCATCCGACGCATGACGAGCTGCCCGACGACGTAGGCAACCACGATCGTCGCGAGAACGCCCACGACGATCGAAGCCTCATAGGAAAGGCCGAGATAGTCGATGGCGAACCAGGCGCCGAACGTCCCGAGCATGTAGTATTCGCCGTGAGCGAAGTTGATGGCTCGCAGCACGCCAAAGATCATCGTCATTCCGACGGCGACGATCGCGTAGACGGAACCCGTCACGATCCCATTGACGACTTGTTCGAGAACGGTCGAGAGCATGGACGTACTCCTCCCAGGAATTACTTGGCAGGGTACTGGATGTCTGCCGAGTATGCACCCTTGATGCTCGGAACACCCTTCTCGATCTGCAGAAGGATCATCGGCAGGCGAGCCTGGTTGTGATCGTCGAAGGTGACGTCGCCGACGGGGCTCTTGTACTTGATCTTCGAAAGGGCGTCGCGGACCTTACTCTTGTCGGCGCTGCCAGCCTGCTTGATTGCGGCGGCGAGCAGGTTGACTGTGTCCCAGTGGACATAGGCGTGGTTGTTAGGCGCTTCCTTGTAGGTCGTCGTGAACTTCTCGACGAAGGCCTTGCTCGCTGGAGAGTCGAACTGCGGAAGCCATGCCGCGGCTTCGACCGCACCTTCGAGAGCGGTCGGAGCCGACTTGATGGTCTTTTCGGTATTGAACTCGCCGTTGCCAATCAGCGTCACCTTGCCCGCGATGCCGAGTTCGACCATCTGACGGGCGAGGATCGGAGTCGTGTCGGCAAGACCGTAGTAGATGATCGCCTGCGCACCGTTGTCGCGGATCTTGGCGAGAACGCTGCGGAAATCGACTTCGCCTTCCTTGTAGTAATCCTCGCTGAGGATCTGCCCCTTGAATTCCGGAAGGTATTTCTTCGTGAAGGTAATGGCCGAACGGCCGTAGTCGCTGTCTACCGAAAGAACTGCGAACTTGGTGAAGCCTCGCTGCTCGGCGGCATATTTGGCGACGACGAGCGCACGGTTTTCGTCCGTCGGGTAGTTGCGGTAGGTCCATTTGAAGCCGCCGACACCTGCTTGGTAGGTGATCTTCGGGTTCGACGATGCGGCATTCAGGAGGAGCACCCCGGCATCCTCTGCTACGGGCTGCATCGCGAGCGTGACCGAGCTCGAAACGTCACCGATGATAAAGTCGACACCATCCTGGTCGATCAGGCGGCGGGTTGCCGAGACCCCTTCGACCGGCGTGCCCTGGCTGTCCGCGTTGAAGAGCTGGATCTTCGTGCCGTTGACGCCGCCGGCATCATTGATGTCCTTCACCGCAAGTTCGGCGCCTCGCAGCGAGAAACCGCCGTAGCGGGCATTCGGTCCGCTCATCGGCGCGACGATCCCGAGCTTGATCGTGTCTGCTGCCTGTGCCGTGGCAGTGAACGGAACCGATCCGGCGATCGCAAGGATCGCCGTGGAGATGCAAAGCATTCTGCGATTGAATTGATGTGTCATGTTCCCGCTCCGTGTTTCGGATGATCTCGTCCGGCTTTATGCCGGCAATTGCCGCTTTGGCGGTTCTTATTGGGCAGCTTCATGCTGAGCCAGATGTCACAGTAGGTTCATGCGGCCGGGTTTGGCCAACACAACTCCTTTCTGCCGCTATAGGGTTTCCTTATGGCGAGTGCAAAATCGGGACGTTTCCGCGCAGCCATGACTTGGGGCACGGCGGTCTTCAGGCAGGCGCCAACAACAGGCCAGGCGAGCTTGCACAGATGGCAGTACAGATCGGCGCAGTCTTACCCCCGTCGATACCTAACGCGGAGTGTTTCACCTTGAAGAGAACCGAACCATCCCACACACCAGGCATTGAGTATCAATGATAATGTCCTCTATCATGGATATAACCAGTTGATTGATTAGTTGGACGTAGCTTGATGGCTTTCGGTTTCGGATGACATTGCTATCCACAGGCCGAGGGTCGCAGCAACTCGGCCGATCAGGAAGGCCGACGAATATCCCGCGTGATCAGCTAGTACGCCAACGATCGGACCAGTGGCCCCGTAGGCGAGATCCTGGAACGCAGCAAATCCCCCGATTGCGGTGCCCCGCAAATGCGTAGGGATCCGCTTCATCACTTCAGCTCCCATCGACGGAAACACCATCGAGCAGCCAACGCCGGTCAGAAACGCGCCAGCAAATGCTGTGTAGGGTCCCGGGGCAAGCCATATTAGAAACTGTCCGCACGCTTCTACGATGAGCGAAATGCCCGCGACACGCCGCCCCCGAGCCGATCGGGCAAGTGACCGCAAATCAAGCGAATTGCAACAAAGCCCACACCGAAGAAACTCAGACCCAGCCCTGCATTTGACCATCCCTGGCTAAGATAATAGAGCGGAAAGAATGCTCAGTGCGGCAAAACCGATGCCTTGCAATCCGACGGCGGCACCGGGGCGCCAAATACGCCCGAGAATCCTCCAGATGGATTCTCTCGGCCCAACATGAGGCTGGACGGCGGGAAGCCAATGGATCGCAACAAGACCGATGATGGGGAGCACTGTACAGGCAACCATCAGCCCGAGAAATCCCGCCTGTACGAGAAGCGCCAGTCCGAGGGGGCCGCCTGCAGCAAATGCCCCATACATGCCCATACCGACGAGCGAGATTACCCGGCCGGAACGCGTCGGTCCCATGAGACCAATCGCCCAGCTCATCATGCCGACCAGGGCGACGCTTTCGCCAAGGCCCAGTAGCAACCTGCCGGCAATGAGGACGCTGTAACTTGCAGCAACAGATAATCCCGGCAGGGCTTCCGCGAGGCACATCAGGCCAGACGGAGCGTAAACCAACAGGCCACGCTGCATGGTGAGTTTTCCACCGACCCTGTCGGACCAGGCACCGGCGCGCCCCCGTGTCAGAATTGTTGAGAGAAAAACAATCCCCACTGCGAGGCCGCCCCAGGCGTTGCCGAAGCCGAGCGTCTGATGCCGTCGGGCCTGGCTTTCTCGACGGATTTGGCGATATCGGTGCCGTAACCGAAACCCGAAACGATGGGAGTCTTGCCCGCGGCGTCCTTGCCTATGCGCACGATCTGAGGGATTTCCTCGGGCATCAGAGAGAAGAATTCCCCTGTGCCTCCAGCGGCAAACAGCGTCGCCGCCCCAAAGCCAGAAAGCCAGTTCACGTGTTCGGCATAGCTCTTCGCATTGAACTTGCCCCGAGCGTCGAAATGCGTAACGGGGAAGGAAAGCAGACCGGCGCCAAGCGCGCGTTTAAGGTCTTCAGTTTTCATCGGCAATCTCCTTTGGGAGGAGGCGCGGACGGACGTCACCTCGTGATTGTCTCTGGGTTGATTGCGGATGCGCACTCAGGCTTTCAGGGACTCGACCATGGCGGCCAGCCGGTCGCAGGCACCTTCGAGCTCATTGTCGGAAGCCGCGATCGACAGACGCATGAAACCGGGAGCACCGAAGGCCGCGCCGGGTACACTCGACAGGCCGAACTGATGCAACAGGTGAGAGGCAAAGGCCGTGTCGTCGTCTAACACCTCTCCTGCAACCGTCTTTCGGCCGAGCAGCCGTTGAATGCCGATGAAGGCATAAAATGCGCCATCCGGCGGCGTGAAGTCGAGCTCATCGATCCGGGCCAGACGGTCGCCCATGATCTTCGCACGGCTGGCGAAGGTCTTCGCCCCTTGCCGACGAAATCCTGATCTCCGGTCAGGGCCGCGAGCACAGCCGCCTGGGTGACCGTCGATACGCACGTAACGCTCTGGGACTGCATCTTGTTGAGCGCGGAAATGAGCGCCTTCGGCCCTGCCGCGTAGCCCAGGCGCCAGCCCGTCATCGCATAGGCCTTGGAGACGCCGTTGACAATCAGCGTCCGGTCACGCAACTGCGGGCAGGCTTCGCCGAAGGAAACAAAGGGCGTATCCTTCAGCAATACATGTTCGTAGATCTCGTCTGAAACGACGAGAACGCGCGGATGGCGGGCAAGCACATCTGCCAGTCGATGATATTCATCTGCCGTGTAGATCGCGCCGGTCGGATTGGATGGAGAATTCAGCATCAGCCAGCGAGTCTTCGAAGTGATCGCAGCCTCCAGCTGCCCTGCGGTCAGCTTGAAGCCGGCCTCTGCCTCGCAGGCCACCCAGACCGGTTCACCGCCATGCAATAACACGATGTCACCGTAGGAAACCCAGCAGGGCGTGGGAATGATCACCTCGTCACCTGCCTCCAGGGTTGCCAGGAAGAGGTCGAACAGGATCTGTTTGGCACCATTCGCGACCATTACCTCGTCGATAGCGTAATCCAGTCTATTCTCGACCTTGAATTTGCTGACGATCGCTTTGCGCAGGCTTTCCATGCCGGCCGGAGCGCCATACCGAATGCCCCCTTGCGGATCGCCTCGGCCGCCGCCTCGGCGACATGCACGGGCGGCTCGAAATCGGGCTCGCCAAGCGAAAGATCGATGATGTCGCGGCCTTCCGCCGCAAGTTTCTTTGCCGCCATCGCAATCGCCATGCTCGGCGACGACTGTATGCCCGCGGCGCGCCGGTTTTCGAACGTCATCCCCAGTTTTTCCTTGCACTGATGAAGTTTAGAGGCCGGCTCGGCATCGCCTCGCCCGGCCTCCGGGAGGATCACTTGGCGACGACGTAGTCAAACGCTCGGTCACGCTGGGCGGCATCCGGATCACGCTTTTCGGACGGGCCATAGCCACCACCACCGGGAAGCTGCAGGATCAGCCGGCGGCCGGCCGGCACATGCTGGCGCCCCTTGGATGCAAGGCGGGTGCCGTCGTCGAGCAGCACGGCGCCGGCTGCGCCGTTATCGCCGCCCTCGCGGCCACGTGGGGATGGTCGATGCGATCGAACATCGCATTGAAATGCATCTCGTGGCCTTCGGTCGGCGAGATTTCCACGACCTGGCCGAGACCGCCGCGGAACTGGCCGGCGCCACCGGAACCGTCACGCAGTTCCTTGCGCCAGAAGATCACCGGGCCGACATGCTCCGTCGCCTCGATCGACATCGAATGCACGCCGCTCGGGAACGCCGTGGCGCTGAGACCATCGAGGGTCGATCGTGCACCGGCTCCACCGCTGTTGAACAGCAGCACTTCGGCGCGTTGTCCACCATCGGCCGGTGCCTTGTCCCCTGTAGGGGACGAACGCTGACATGCAGGTTCCAAAGCGCGCCGGCACCCTCCGCCGGCACTTTGCCGGGCAGCATCTTGTGCACGGCGCCAAGCACCGCATCGGGCACCAGATGGCCGAGCACGTGTCGCACCGAAACCGGCGCCGGGTGCTGAGCATTGAGGATGCAGTTCCTCGGGGCCGTCACGCGGAATGGCAGTAGCGACGCGTGGTTATTGGGGATTTCTGGCGCGATCGAGCATTTCATGCCGTAGCAGGCATAGGCGGCCGAATAGATGATCGGGCAGTTGATGCCCTTCGGGCTTGGCGGTGACGTCCCCTCAAAATCAGCGAGGATATGGTCCTCTGCCACGTCGAGACGCACAACGATATCGATCGGCGACCCGTACCCATCGACGCGCATACTGTTCGAATAGGTGCCCTTCGGCAGGGCCGCGATCCGCTCGATGGTGGCGTCATAGCTGCGCTTGAAGATGAATTCGCCCAGCATCTCCAGATCCGTGAGTTCGAACTCCTCCATCATGTCCATCAGACGGCGATGACCGATCTCGTTGCAGGCCGCCAGCGAATAAACGTCACCGACCACCTGGTGGCTTTCACGCACATTGTTGTGCAGGATGTTGACGAGATCCTTGTTGACCTTGCCGCGCTCGGCAAATTTCATGATTGGAACGAAGATGCCCTCTTCATAGACCTCGTTGGCATCCGGGCCGAAACCACGACCGCCGACATCGACGACGTGCGCCGTGCAGGCGAAGTAGCCGACGAGCGCGCCGTTGCGGAAGCTCGGCGACACGACGGTAAAGTCGTGCAGGTGGCCGGTCCCCTTCCAGGGATCGTTGGTGATATAGACATCGCCTTCGAAGATGTTCTCAGGCCCGATGTCGCGGATGAAGTGGCCGACAGCCTCCGCCATGGCGTTGACATGGCCGGGCGTACCGGTCACCGCCTGGGCAATCATCTTGCCGCCGCGGTTGAAGACGCCCGCCGAAAGGTCGCCCGACTCTCGCACGCTGGTGCTGAAGGCGGTGCGGATGAGGGTCACGGCCTGCTCTTCGACGACGGAGATCAGCCGGTTCCACATGATCTGCATGTGGACGTCGGAAAGTGCATTGGTTTTCATGATTTATCCTCCGTTCAAGCGGTCTGCTTGACGCGTATGAGCAGGCAGCCATCGGCCTGCATGATGACTTCGCGGCTTGCGGTAATGATGGTCGAAGTCTCGCGTTCGGTGATGACGGCAGGGCCGGCAACCCAGTCGCCCGGCCTCATGTCCTGGCGCGAAACGACCGATGCTTTCTGGAAGCTACCTTCCTGGACGTCGAAAATGTCGCGGTTGCCGCGTACCTTTGCACCAGCCGTCTTTCCCGTCCTGCCAATCTTGTCCGGCGGTGCGACCTTGGAAGTCGCACGCAGTGACCAGCTCACGATCTCGACGTCGAGACCTTCGATGACACGGCCGAAGAAATGTTCGTACTGTTCGTCGAACAGCCTGCGGAACAGGACACCGTCGGCATCGACGTAATCGCGCACCGCAATGGTGACCGGCACTTCCCAGCCCTGTCCGACGTAACGCATGTAGGCCGTGCATTCGAGACTGGGATCCGCGTCCGGTGCACCGGAGCGCACGAAGGATGTGGCTTCGGCGATCAGATCCGCGATCGTCTGGTTGATCGCTCCCGCATCGAAACGGCTGAGGCGGCTATAGGCGCTGCGGACGGATTCGAAGCCGAAGGGCGCCCGCAGGAAGCCGATCGCCGAACCGACGCCGGCCCCTGGCGGGATCAGCAACTCCGACATGCCGAGCTTTTCGCAAAGGCGGGCGGCGTGGATCGGGGCCGCGCCGCCAAAGGCGATCATCGTGAACTCGGAAAGCTCCTTGCCGTTTTCCACCGCATGCATGCGGGCGGCATTGCTCATGTTCTCATCGACCACTTCGCTGAGGCCGTAAGCGGCCGTCACCACATCCGTATCGAGCCTTGCCGCGATGTCCGCTTGCATGGCTCTGTCGGAAGCGGGCTGGTCGAGCCTCATCGTGCCACCGGCGAATTCGTCGGCATCGAGGCGACCAAGGATCAGGTCGGCGTCGGTGACCGTCGGGTTTTCGCCACCGCGACCATAGCAGGCGGGGCCCGGCTCGGAACCGGCGCTGTGCGGGCCGACTCGGATCTGGCGCATGCTGTCGATGGTCGCGATCGAACCGCCACCGGCACCGATCTCGACCATCTCGATGACCGGAATGGAAATCGGCATGCCGCTGCCCTTCTTGAACCGCCAGGTGCGGGCCACCTCAAAGGTCTTCGAAGTCTTCGGCGTCTGCTTTTCGATCAGGCAGATCTTGGCGGTCGTTCCACCCATGTCATAGGAAAGCACCTGGTCGAGACCGTAGCTGCTGGCAATGTGAGCGGCGAAGATCGCACCGCCGGCCGGACCGGACTCGAGCAGGCGAACCGGGAATTCGACCGCGCTCTCGACACTGATGATTCCCCCACCGGAATGGATCATGAAGACCGGGCACCGCGTACCTACACCGCTCAACCGGTCGACAAGGCGGTTGAGATAGGACGCCATCAGCGGCTTGACGAAAGCATTGGCGCAGACCGTGTTGAACCGCTGGAATTCGCGCATCTGCGGCGAAACTTCAGACGAGATCGAGACCGAGAGGTCCGGTTTTTCGCCAGAAGCCGTTGACGCACCGCCTTCTCGTGAACGCCGTTCAAATAGGAATGGATGAAGCCGATCGCGACGCTTTCAAAGCGGGCCGCGATGATGCGTTCGCAAAGGACATCAACTTCGACAAGGTCCAGCGCCTTCAGCACCGAGCCGTCGGCACCGATACGCTCGTCGATCACGAAGCGCTCGTTGCGCGGCACGAGCGGCGCCGGCAACACGATGTCGAGATCATACTGTTCGAAGCGGCTTTCGGTGCGCATTTCGATGACATCACGAAAGCCCTTGGTGGTGATGAAGGCCGTCCGGGCGCCCCGCCTTTCGATCAGGGCGTTGGTGGCGAGCGTGGTGCCGTGAATGATCGTGTCGATGTCCGAGAGTTCGACCCCAGCAGCCTCCGCGACCTCGCGGACACCCCTGACGATCGCGTTTTCGGGAAAGGAATAATCGGTCAGTACTTTGATCGAATGAAGCGCTGTGCCCACCTCCATCGCAACGTCGGTGAAGGTACCGCCGATATCCACGCCGACCCTGATCAGCTTGCCGTCTTTCGCCATTTTTTTACTCGTGCTCCGTATGAGAGCTGTTGCCGCGCCGTGCCCGGAAAGGCTCAATTTCGACGTGCAGCGGCTTATCCCCGCCCGCGCGAACAGGCGGGGGCCAAAAGCTCTTCAGTGGTTGATGTTTCTGTTGCGCTGCGCGGCAGCTCGTAAGGTCGCGCAGCGGTTCTGCTTACTGCTTGCCGGTGAAATCGACACCCGGCAGCGTGGTGGGGAGTTTTGCGCGATCGACGCCGATCCATTTCTTGTAGAGCGCGTCGAGTGATCCGTCAGCGGTGTGCCGGGTCACGAAATCGGTGAGGAAAGCCAGCATCTCGGCATCTCCCTTGCGCACCGCCATCCCCTGGAAATTGTCGGCAACCTTGTACTTGCGCTCAAAGTCACCATCATGGCCGGTTTGTTTGATCACCAGCCCATAGGTAACACTGCCGAGGATGGCATCGACTTGGCCGGAGAGGAGCGCCTGGACGGTCGTTGCGTCGTCGTCAAATCGCTTGATCTGCGTGCTCGGCGGAGCTGCCTTGACCAGGATCGGCTCGAACACGCTGCCCCGGTTAACACCGATCACGAACTTGCCGAGATCTTCGTTACCCTGGATCTTCGCATCTTTTTCGCCCAGACCGTGATGTCATTCGATGAATAGGGGATGGCGTATTGGATCACCTTGGCGCGCTCTTCGGTAATCGTCATTGACGGCACGAGAAAATCCACGTTGCCGTTGACCAGCAACGGAATACGGTTCTGGCCGGTGATGCGCTCGAACTTCACCTGAACGCCCAGTTCCTTGGCGATGAGCTTGGCGATCTCGATATCGAAGCCGTCATTCTGCCCCTTCTGGTCGATGAAACCCCAGGGGAATTGGTCCATCTGCACGCCGATGGTGGCGGTGCCCTTGGACTTGATCTCTTCAGGCGTCACGGCCAGTGCCGTTGTCGCAAAAGAGGTCGCGGCCAGAAGCACGGCGGCGAACCCGCCCAGAACTTTCGAACGTGAAATGGTTAGTGCTGTATTGATCATGTGGTTACCTCTGGTTGGTTTATCATGCGTTCTTGTTTTACCGAGCGGCGTTGAGACGCCGTTCGATGCGTGCACTGCAATAGGTCAAGGGAAGGCAGATGAAGAAGTAGATCAATGCGACCGCCCCGTAGACCTGCAGCGGCTGAAAGGTGATGTTCGACATCAACTGACCGGAGCGGGTAAGTTCCGTCAGACCGAGCAGCGCGGCGAGTGCTGTGCCCTTGATCAGGTTGACGAGAAAGCTGATGGTCGCCGGAAGCCCGATACGGAAGGCTTGCGGCAGGACGACATCGACCATCCGGTGGGCATATCCGATCCCCAAAGCCCGCGCAGCTTCGCTCTGTCCGTCGGGAACCGCCTGAATACTTCCGCGCCAGATTTCGCCGAGGAACGCGCTGGTGTGAAGCGACAGGCCGATGGTCAGCGCCACCCAGACATCCACTTTGAAGCCCAGAAGCGGCAGGCCGAAATAGACGAAGAACAGCTGGACCAGCAGCGGGGTGCCCTGGAAGATCTGGATATAGGCGGCCATCACGATGCGCAGCATCTTCCACTTGCCGGTGCGGCCGAGCGCCACGGCCAGCCCGAGCGCGCCGCCGACGGTGAAAGCAAGAAGCGATAGAACGATGGTCCAGCGCGCTCCTTCGAGCAGAAAGACAAACTCTCCCCAACCAAACTGACGGATCATCGCAATGCCTCACTTTACCGGATAGGAGAAATAGACCCTGCCGATCACGCTTAGAACGACAGAGAGGAACTGGGACAGTCCGAGATAGATGACGCCGAGTGCGAAATAGATCTCGAAGCTGCGGAACGTCTGCGAGTCCAGGGTCTGAGCAAAGTAGGTCAGCTCTTCCGCGGATACGGACGAAACGAGGCTTGAATTCAGCATCAGCAGGATGAACTGGCTGCAGAGCGCCGGAAAGACAGCTCGGATCGCGGGCCTGAAGACGATGAAGCGGTAGATATCGGCCGTGTGCATGCCGAGCGCCCTGCCCGCTTCAACCTGTCCCGGCCGGATGGACTGTACGCCACCGCGGACGATCTCCGCCGCATAGGCCGCGCAGTTCAGCGTCATGGCAAGGATAGCCGCCTGCTCGCCGCTCAGCCGGATACCCAGTGCCGGCATGCCGAAGAAAACGAAGAAGACCTGAACGAGGATCGGCGTGTTGCGGATGAGCTCGATGTAACCGACGGCGATCGAACGCAGGACGGGCTGCTTGCTCATCCGCATCAGCATGAAGACGATACCGAGGCTCAGACCGAAGACCATAGAGAGCGACGACATCCTCAGCGTCCCGATGACACCTTCCAGAAGCGTCGGCCAAGCGGCAAGGACCGGGCTAAAATCAAATTTATAGTTCATCTGCCGCTCCTCAGTGGTTGAGAATCTGGCTGAGGAAAGCCTTGGTGCGTTCATGGCTCGGATTGCTGAAGAACACCTCGGGCTTGGCGCTTTCAATGATCTCGCCGCGATCCATGAAGATGACACGGTGCGCGACGGCGCGCGCAAACCCCATCTCATGGGTCACGCAGATCATCGTAATCCCGTCATCGGCAAGCGAGATCATCGTATCGAGCACCTCTTTCACCATTTCCGGATCAAGCGCAGACGTTGGCTCGTCGAACAGCATGATCTTCGGATCCATGCAAAGCGCCCGGGCAATCGCCACGCGCTGCTGCTGACCGCCGGAAAGCTGGGCCGGATATTTCTGCGCCTGTTCCGCGATATGGACGCGCTCAAGGTGGCTCATGGCCTTGTCCTTTGCTTCGGCTGCCAAAGCCTTGCGTACCCGGCGCTGCGCCAGCATGCAGTTTTCGAGAACGGTCAGATGCGGGAAGAGGTTGAACTGCTGAAAGACCATCCCGACATCACGGCGAATATGGTCGGCATTCGCACCTTTCTGGTTAAGCGTCGTGCCATTGACGGCAATGCTGCCTTGCTGGACCTCCTCCAGGTGGTTGATACAGCGGATGAGGGTCGATTTGCCCGAACCGGAGGGCCCGCACAGAACGATGTGCTCGCCGCGACCGACTTCCAGATTGATGCTCTTCAACACCTGCAAATGGCCGTACCACTTGTTGACGCCGATCATCGCGATGGCTTTTTCCGACATGCTGGTCCCACTCATGGCCAGTTCCCCTTTTTGTTGTCAGGCTTACGGTGCGATTTCGAATACGGCATCGACCTCGACGGACGATCCGCGTGGCAGCGATCCGGCGCCAAGCGCCGTACGAACGTGGCGACCCCTTTCGCCAAAGATTTCGACGATCAGGTCGGAAGCGCCGTCGATCACCGCTGGATGAGCTTTGAAGTCGGGGGCGCATTGACGAACCCGCGCAACTGGACACAGGCAATCACCCGGTCGAGATCGCCTTCCAATGCGGCGCTTACCCTCGCCAGAATGTTGAGAGCGCAAAGGCGCGCCGCCCGATATCCGTCCTCGGGCGAGATCTCCTGGCCGACCACACCGACATAATGCTCAACGCCGTCAATTCTCGGAATCTGTCCGGCTACGAAGAGAAGGCTCCCGACGAGTCGATGGGAAATGTAGTTACCTGAAGCCGGGGCAATCGAAGGCAATACGATACCCACTCGGAGAGACGTGCGGAGACGACACCCATAGCAGTTTTCCATCTGATTTTCGAACGCGCTCAATCGCGCGGACCACGTTCCCGAACCATTCCGCCATGCCGACTGTTCTGCAACAGCTGACGCTGGTCCCTTTTTCTGTCACTGAGAATTATTGAAATAGTACCTCTTGTCAATATCAAACTAAGAGATGCTACCTCTTAAGAAAAATCTTCGGCTTATTTACAAAGCTGTTTAAATTCAATTGTTTAAAAGATAATATCTTCACAAATTATGAGAATTCTGCAGGCTGCATAAAAAATATTCTGAAAAAATTTCCGCTCGCAAGCACTCACTGGGGCATAATCTGCCGTCATTCTACCTCAGTGTGCGCACTCTCGAGGCAGCAAATCGTAACGAAGAGGTAGCACCACTGAGCCAAGTAGTGCTACCTTGCTCCTATTGTCGACATAACCGCCGCATTTGAAGCCGGCAACTGAGACGGGTGACTTTTGGATACACTGACAGGCCGAACAATCCACGCACTGAAGGCTCATATCAGCGAAAGCCAGCTTGCAAAGGGTACCAAGCTTGGTTCGCTGAACGAATTGTCCCAGCAATTCGGCGTCAGCAGGACGGTTATCCGCGAGGCGGTCTCGGCATTGCGCTCCGACGGTGTGGTCGAAGCACGTCACGGTGTCGGCGTCTTTGTCCGCGAACCACCGCGACCCAGCACGGACGAGCCCGGCACCTTTGACGCCGACGTCGCATTGGCTCCGCTGGCACGCCTCAAGACCTCGTTCATGGATCTTCTCGAACTCAGAATGGCCTTCGAGGTCCATGCCGCCGGACTGGCTGCGGTTCGACGCTCCTGGGCGCAGGAATCGAATATCTGGAACGCCGCCCGTCAGTTCGAAGCGTCCTTGGAGGATGACGCCGCACTCGACCATCTCGACTTCGTTTTCCATCGCTCCATCGCAGAGGCGACAAACAACGGGGCGTTCATCGAATTCTTCAGCCTCATGAGCCTGCAGATACTGCCGCAACCGGCATTTTCGAGACAGCTCAATCCGGTACTGATCACCCCCGACTACATTCAAAATACCGTGGTCGAACACCGCGCAATCTGCGAGGCCATCAGCTCCAGCAGCGCGGAACACGCCCGTGAGGCGATGCGGGCTCACCTTAACCGAAGCCATCTGCGCTACCGTGGCTTTGCCGATGGAACCGCTTCACCCCTTAGCAATATTGCCACGGACGAAAGCCCTTGATTGCGCGCCCCTCGCGGCACATACCCTCAACGCCTGAGGATCTGGCTGAGGAACAATCGGGTACAGCGTTTCGACGTAAGCTTAGACCTGCCGCAAGCCGCCGTCGCGCAGAGTTCCACACCAGCGATGTAACTTGCGTCATCGCTCAACAAAAGAGGGTGGCCGCAGCCACTTCTGAAGGCCGCGCCATTCGCCCCATCGGGATCGGAGCGACAATTGCCGCACGAGTGTCTTCCGCAACCGCGGCCATCATGTCTGTATCCGTTGGACCGGGTGCGACGACGTTGACGCGTATGCCTCTGGGTGCGAGCTCCCCGTCCAGGTTCGGGCATAGGAGCGCACGGCTGCCTTGGTGGCGCAATAGGTTCCGTAGGAAGAATAACCCGCACTACCGGCGATCGATCCGACGAGGACGATCGACCCGCCTTCCGCGATCACGGGCAGCGCCGCCTGCAGTCCGAAAACCATCCCGCGGACGTTGACGTCAAAGTGGCGGTCAAAGTGTTCAGGCGTAATGTCGGCGATTTGCGCAGGCTCGGAGAGGCCTGCATTCAATACGAGCGCGTCGATACGGCCACATGTTTTGCGCACTTTTTCGACAGCTTCCAACAGATCTTCGGGGACAGCTGCATCGGCGGCAATGCCGACCGCATCATTGCCGATATCCTTGGCCGCCTTTTCGGCATCTTCACCTCTGCGACTGGTCAGGAAGACCCTCGCCCCTTCGGCCGAAAGCCGCTCTGAAATCGCCAAGCCGATACCCTTGGCGCCCCCGACGACGAGCGCAACCTTGTTACTCATTCGAGCCATCGTAGATCCTTTCAATTGATGGTCTCGCCATGATATACGTTAGATATCTGGTATCAATTACGCACCTGAAGTAGCCTAGATATGGACGATTATACTGACCTGGAAGCACTCTCTCATCGCGCCTTGTGCGACATGGCGCAGGTTCGCCCTGTGCTCGACAAGATCGCTGACAAATGGACGATCCTGATACTGACAGTGATCTGTCCCAGACCCTCGCGCTTCAACGAAATTAAACGTCGTCTCGACGGGATCACGCACAAGGCTCTGGCCGACGCTTTGAAGAGGCTTGAGCGGAACGGCCTTGTGACGAGAACCGTACTCCCAACGCAGCCGATTGGTGTGGAATACGCAATTACTCCACTGGGCCATTCACTGCGGGAGCCGTTTGACGCACTCTGTTCATGGGCAGCCGCCAATGGCGACAAGGTCGAGGCAGCCACCCTGCGCTATGACAACTCGAGAAATCGTCGCTGACGATGTCGCTAAAACCTTCTGACGCGCAGGGACATTACGTCGCCGCGGGGCTATGTCAGCTTCCAGGCTAGGCAATGGCCAGCTCTACGACCGACTTGTGGGCGCGCATTCCTGTCGCACGATTTGTCGCTTCATGGCCAAAACAGCCCGCTTCCAAGCTAAGCTGGGACGCCGTCACGCCATCTCAAGGTGCGAGGATTCCATTCCCTGCGCGATAGGCGGCGCGAGAGACTTCGAATGCGGGTGGGAAGCGTTAAGTCGCCGGGCCACGATATCGTGGTTAAGCCACAGGACGGGACCGGAGGGTTTGGAAGATTCGCCAAAAATGAGCTGCCCGGTCGCCTTCACAACGAGACCGCTCAGGAGGTCGCTAATCATCAACTTGCTATCCCGATGCATCTGGGTGATCTCGTTGGACGTGCCGATCGTCAAATCGGCCTGTGCCTGGCTGTTTGCCATGGGCCATGCCGAAAAGTCATAGAACGGACGCATGACCTCGCTGGCCTGCATGTCGGTGATCTTCCGGAACACATCCTTCATGGTCAAGCCGTCTGCCAGAAGCCGCTGGCAGGCCTGCCACTGTTCGTCTGCCCATTGGCTACCGTTTTCTTTCTTCAACGCAAGCAGCAGCGGTATCAGGGGCAGCTCGATACCCGTGAACACATCGGACGAATTGGTCCGGATTTCGGGACAGTTATAGACAGTTGCCTTGATCCCTGCCGCCCAGGCTTCCTCTGCAATGCCTTCGAGCCGCATCTTCGCATAACCCTGGGTGTAGTTGGTGTAGGTCTGCCAACGATAGCTTCCGTCAATGAGGACCGCCGATCCGTGGTAACCATAGGCCGTATATCGTATTTGACCGCCCGAAGCCTCCACCCGCTCGCGGATCGCCGCGCTAAAATCAATGAGATGGCGAAAGGTGCTTGCGGAGACGTCGTCAAAATTCTGCAGGATGAGTTTCCCCATGTCACTGTCGAGCAAGGTCTGCGACGACATGTGGCGGGTTCCGGTCCCCTTGTAGATTCGATTGGCGACGACCAAGAATACCTTCGCCTTCGGGATGCCCCCGGCCATTGTGTGGGCGAAGAAAACATTGCGTCCAGCGGGGATCATTCCGTCTAGAACGGTCATGACTCTTGAAAGCGACTCCGTAAAACGCGCAGTGGCGATGTCGCGGCATTGCCCGACATAGTCCCAGTCGAGCTTGTCGTGTTCCCAGCTCTCAAGCGTCATCTTTGCAAGGAGATCGGTAGGGGTTGGGCCGTCTGCGGGCGCATCGAGATCGAAACCCGCCATAAGAGGGATGTTGATGATCCTGCCGCCCAGCTGAGCCTCCGCAGCACACAGTTCCTCGGCGTCGAGCGGCCGCAGCGCGTTGTTCTCGTCGCGCCGCCCGACGGTGATCCCCACAATCTCCATTCCAGCCCGTCTGGCTTCCTCGAGCAAACCGGTGGCGTATCCGCGGCCGAACAGTTCGCCGAAGAGTACGAAAACATCGCCTTTACGGAAGACCGTGTTCTCGGAAAGACGATTCAGCGCAACCGGATTTTCCATGCTGTCAGCTCTTTGATTCGTGTGCCGTCAAGACATGACCGCATTGGCACAGAATGGGAACTCATTTTCGGTGACCGTTCATTTCAAAACGTGAAGTCGGTCTCTGTTGTTCCTACGATGCAGCGAAGTCCCGGGGCCGTTGGAGATCGGCGCGCCGATACCGAAACGAGTTCGGTAGAAACGCTCGTCCTGCGGAAGCTCGTGGGCCCTCGACCACCCGGCGTTCGATCGCGGCGTTTCGCGCCTTACCGCCAGACACGCGGCAAATTCATCCTCTGGACGGTCATCGCCTCTGTCGTGGCGGCTTTTGCCGCCTGGCTTAGCGCGGCAATGACCTTTAAGGTTTGGGTCATGTTTGCCGGATTTATCGCGTGGTCACCCGACGACCTCACGGACAAACAGCCTTTCAGCCATGCTGTGCCTTTGGCTAGGTCTCGCCATCGGAAGGCGTTGCTCTACGGCGTCCTCCTGTTGCAGAAGAAAATCCGGCGAACGGGCACGATCGAGCGCTGAGCGCCAACGATTATCGCCAAAGGGAGCCCTAAAAACGGCCGATGAATCGCGCGAAAAGCTAAAGGAGCAAGCCGAGAAGGGCATGCGCGACGCGCTGCACGACGAGAAGCCAAAAGATCCGACCGTTGAGACTACGCCAGATGCCGAACGCGTTATGCTCTTTCGGTTATTCTGACCCTGCTCACAGTTGCCTATCACCGCCTCTGGCGAAGATTAATGCCGCTCCGGCCGGCAGACGCAAAGTAGGTCGTTACGCTCGGTCGTAGGTGAAGGATGTCAGAAGTGTCGTCACGAAGTTGCTGGCTTTTTCCTTCACCAACACCTCTGTCCATTCATCAGTTCCTCGAAGCCTAAGGTCGGAATAGATGCTGCCGACCGCACCCTCTTCGATACGTTTGATATGCGCGTGGAAAGCATCCTCTCCGCCGGCATGGTACATGTCGCGAATGATCATGCGTAGAATTTCCTGGATGGCGATTTGCCAGGCCGTATTGATGGCCTGAAGTTCGCCGTTTTCTTTTGCCATTTGAGCCCTTCCATCACGGGTTGATCAGCGCGCCTTAATACGTCTGGAAGAGGGCGCGGACATCGATGCCGGTTGATCCGCCAACTCCTTTGCAAGCCTCGCTTCCCGAAGCCTTTGGGTCTTTGCATCCCTCAACTGAGCGACGGACAAAAGCTCTTCCGCTGCACTGTTTTTAGCGAAGAATTGCGTCTGAATATCGCCAAACGCGATTTCCGCCATCTGGCGGGATTTGCCGTGTGTTGGTTTCATGGGATTTCTGCCTGGTTCGACTGTGCAGCCGAAACGAAAAAGGCCAGGCGAACTGCCTGGCCTCAAACTGATAGCGTGCTTCCGGCAATGCCAGTACATCCGTGGTCAAAGGGAAGCAGATATCGATTAAGCGGACTGCAGATTGCAGGCCGACATCTTGCCCGACTTCATGTCGCGCTCGAGATCATAGCCAATCTTCTGTCCTTCAACGATTTCGCGCATTCCGGCGCGCTCGACAGCCGAGATGTGGACGAACGCGTC
The DNA here is from genome assembly GCA_045291535.1 of Neorhizobium sp. EC2-8. Lineage (GTDB taxonomy): Bacteria > Pseudomonadota > Alphaproteobacteria > Rhizobiales > Rhizobiaceae > Neorhizobium. The sequence continues at coordinate 636,282 of CP147998.1, forward strand.
AGCGCCGCCGTTGTCAGGCTGGATGAAGCCGAAGCCTTTGGTGGAATTGAACCATTTTACTGTGCCAGTGGTCATGATGAACCCTTTCAAAGCATAGAGTGAGGAACTGCGAAGCGGTAGCTGCGCAGCGTGAATAACGACTATTTTTGAAAGGAAGTTCGTTTAGAACGCGGTGCTAATCGCGTGGTAACCAAAGCTCTGCAAGCAAAAGATCGATAAACAACATTTACCGTAACAAGGTCGGTCGGTCAACGTTTAGTTTTCAATGAAAGCGTATTTCTTCTTATAGTTGCATAATCGCGAAAGACCCGCGGCTGGCATTGCATGAAACCGACGGCCCCTTACCGGAGCGCCTCCAGCGCCCCGTTTAAGATCATCGATACCGTGGGGCTTCATCAGTAATGCGGTTCGGGCCTGATCAACCAGTTGCGGACCGTGCTTGCGCCCGTCGCGAACACGATGCCAATCTCGGGCCAACATTGCCTGACGGCCTGGCAAAACTGATCTCCTGACATTCCCGGCAATCCAAGATTCGTCACCAGAATGTCGAAACCACTCTGTTCCAACAGCGGCAGCGCTTCTTCCTCCGATCCGGCTTCCGAGACGTCGATACCGAGATCTGCCAGCAAAGAGGCCGCACCGATCTCAGGCGAGGAGTCGTCGCCGGTTATGTCTCACACCAACAAGCCGACGCAGCTCTGAGAAGCAGCTGGAGCGTAGTACTTTCCAGGATCGGAAGAATCTGATGTCTCCGTCAGATGACGAAAAGAGAAATACGGATACTGTCCCACCGACCACGCCGTTCGTCGCTGAAAACGTCTGCCGCAAATGCGGCGGTACCAGAAAGCTGAATGGTTCGCCTTGCCCCTACTGCGACGTGTCGGGCAAGGTGGTTACGCCTGTAGGCGGTGCCGGCTGACACCGGCTTCACCTGAGCTCCCTCCTCTTGCGCCGGAATGCTCCGCGCATCCCGTTTCGGCTCTACCTCACAGCAAGCAATTTCTCGAAGAACAGGATTTGCTCAAGGCCGGTTTCGGCCCGGTGCTCGATTATGACGCGGTCGTCACGCCGGACGGCGCCAGCTTTTTCGACAGGGCTTTCGTCACCTTCACGGGTGTTTTCGATGTCAGGGTCAGCGCCGAAGCCTTGGGGCCCGCATCGAGCCTGGCAATACCGAGTCGCCCAGCCGCGACCTGCAACCTTGTCAGGCGCAGCAGGGACAGGACATCTCCCGGCACGTCGCCGAACCGATCGTCGAACTCTTCTTCGAGATCATCTATTTCTCTTACGGAAGTTGCCCGCAGCAACCTCGCATAGAGGCTGAGCCGCACGGCGGGATCGGTAACGTAGTCCTCCGGGATAATTCCTGTGAGGCCGAGGTTAACGGTGGCGCGTCGTGCCTCTCCGGCCTCTCGTTTGCCCAAAGCCGCAACGGCTCGCTCCAGCAATTTCTGGTAGAGGCTGATCCCGACGACCTTCATGTGGCCGGTTTGATCTTCACCAGCAATGTCTCCGCCCCTCGCAGGTCAAGATCGCGCATACTGATGACAAGTCCGGAACCCAGCCGATCCCTTTCCACCAGGGTCGAAAGCCGCAAGCGCGTCTCTTCGGATAGATCAGCCGACTCTTCTGTCACGAGATAAGCGATGCCTTGAGCTCTTGCCCTGCCGACCCGCCCGCGCAATTGGTGCAACTGCGCCAGGCCGAACCTGTCGGCCCGCCAGATGAACATCGTGTTGGCGCGCGGCACGTCGAGACCGTTCTCAATGATATTGGTCGATAGAAGGATGTCGCCGTCGCCATCGGCGAAGCTAACCATTGCCTCATCGATATCTGCCGCGGGCATCTTGCCATGTGCCGTTGTGACCTTCAATTCCGGAACGATCTTCGCCAGGGTCGCTTCGAGGCCGTCAATATCCTCGATCCTCGGCACGACAACGAAACTTTGTCCTCCGCGCCGGAACTCTCTCATCAGCGCGGTACGCATGGCGGCACGATCGAATGCCGTAACCGACGTCCTGACCGGACGGCGTTTCGAGGGCGGCGTGGTCAACAGACTGACATCCTGAATGCCGGCCATCGCGGACTGCAACGTGCGCGGAATCGGTGTCGCCGACATGGTTAGGACGTGCAGTGAGGAGGCAAGCGCGCTCATCGCCCGTTTTTCTTTCAGGCCGAACCGGTGTTCCTCGTCGATGATCAGGAGGCCGAGGCGCTTGAATTGGACATCCTTGGCCAGAATCGCCTGCGTCGCGACGACAATCCCGATCTCGCCGTCGGCCAGCCCCGCTTTCACCGTCTTGGCGACGGCCGCTTTGACCAGACGTGACAGCATCGCGACCCTGACGCCGGTGTCCGCGAAGCGACGTTCAAAGGTCATGAAATGCTGGCGCGCCAGCACCGTCGTCGGCGCGATGACGACGACCTGACCGCCGGCGAGGGCGACGGAGGCCGCGGCACGCAAGGCGACTTCCGTCTTGCCAAAACCAACATCGCCACAGATGAGGCGGTTCATCTCGGTGCCCGAACCGAGATCTGCAAGAACGGCCTTTATGGCCGCGATCTGGTCCGGGGTTTCGGTATAGGGAAAACGTCGAACAAAGGCCCCGTAGTCAGCGCGTGGCGGTACAAACATTTCCGCGCTCGACGCTTCCCTCTCCTTCGCGATCTTCGTCAGATGGCGTGCTGTAGAGCGGATATCCCTGGCGATCCGAGCCTGCTTTCTCTCCCACACGTCAGTGTGAAGGCGGTCGAGCGTGACGGCGCCGGGTTCCGACCCGTAGCGCCAAAGCTTGCCAAAGTCCTCCATAGGCACGAGAAGGGATGCGCCATCGCGGTATTGAAGTCGGGCGGCGTCGCGGGTCGAGCCATCGACGGAAACGCTTTCCAGATCCGTCAAAACCCCGATGCCATGATCTTCATGGACAACCACATCGCCAATCTGCAATTCCGGTTCATTCAGTAAGGCGCCCGTTTCCGCGGCTTCAACCGACGGATCTTTGGCAACGATCACGACCACATTCGCAACGCCGTCGATGAAACCGTCCCCGACGTCGCAACTCAACTTGACAAGACTGCCGGCCTGCGCCCCGAGCACATCCTTCCACGCCTCGGCCGTCACGAAGTCACGTCCCGCCGCTCGAGACAACCGGCGGCAGAGCGCATCGAGAGCGCGTCCCCTCCTGCCACCACAACCTTCCGCCCGTCTTGCCGGCTCTTCTGGGCGAATTCGAGCACGGCTTTGTGCGTCTGTAAAGGTTCGTAGAGCGACGGAAGCTCATGTCCGCCTCTTAGATCGAGTTCGGCTCTTGGCTGATTATCGAGACACGCTTTCCATTCCTCCCGGCTGAGGTAGAGCGAACGGGAAGATGGACTGTCCGAGGCTGCGAACGTTACACGCGCCTGCCGAGCATCATCGATGATGTCCCAATATTGCGCGACGCGCTCTTCAGTTCCGGGCGCGAACGCTACACGCGCATCACCGATGATATCGAAGACCGTCGGCATGGTTTCGTAAGTCCGCACCAGCAGACGCTCCATGCTGTCGGAGACTTTTGCGGCCACAGTCTCCGGGTGATAGGCGATGGCTTCCGACGCTGGTCCGACGACCACTGTCTCCAGGAGGTTGTCAGTCCGTTGCGTTGCAGGATCATAAGACCTCAGTTCCAGCACGCGGTCATCATCCGACAGCACGATACGCATCGGGAACGTTCCTCCCGCAGGAAAGATGTCGATGACCTCATCTCGGACCGCGAATTCTCCGGGATCGTCGGCGACGCCTTCCTCGACGTAGCCTGCGTTGCGAATGAACTCCTCGAATGCCCCGCGATTGAAAGGCTTACCTACGGTGAGTTCGAAGCGACTGTTTTCGATGACCGCCAAGGGGGATGCGTTGAAGCAGGGCGTCCAGCGACGTCACCAACAGCCGCGGTTTTTGGGTCGGTCGGGCCCAGGCTCTCAACGCATCCATCCTCCGTCCCATACACTGCTTGGAGGGCGGTACACGATCGTAAGGAAGACAGTCCCAGGGCGGAAACACAACGATCTCCCTGTCAGGAAACAGGCACCTGAACGAACGGGCAGTCCTGTCCGCCGCGCTCTCGCTGAGAGCGACATAGCAAAGGGAGGGACCTACATCTTGAAGGCTTGCAGCAAGACGGCTCGCGACAAATCCGGCTGGCCATCTAGTCGGTGACGTTTTCCCATCGATGGTGATGGGAGGCGACACAAGATTTGTGACTTCATACTCAGCGACGCGCAACAGAGACCCACCCGTGTGTTCAACAAGATATTGATCACCGAAAACAAAGGTCCCCGGCGATTGTTCCGTCGCGGCATGAACGGGAATACGCGCCTTCTTGGTTCCATTCAGCAACCTGCAGATCTGTTGGCGGGCGGTTTGGAACCGGGGAGATCCAAACGCCGTCCGACGAATGATATCATCGCTCGCTACTTCAGCCCCGGCAACCCGGCGAGGACGGCGATCAGTTCTGCCGAGTTGGCGACCTCAAGCTTTCGCATCATGCGCGACCGGTGCGCCTCGACCGTCCGATGCGAAAGCTCCATCCGGCGGGCAATTTCCTTGTTGGGCATGCCATCCGCCACCAACATGGCGATCTCTCTTTCGCGCTGGGTGAGACGTACGACCGGGCGCGCATCCGCAAGATCGGTGAATGACCAGACGCAGCGCGCATAGGGATCATCGGAGGTCATCGACTGGCCGCGGACGCGACACCAGAAATGCGTTCCATCCCGCTTGCGCATGATCCGCTGGTCCTCATAGCGCAGACCGCCGTTCATCGCCGACAAGGCCCATTTGCCCACGTCAAGGAATTCCTGCTTTGACGGATAGAGGAGCGAGAGAGACAGTCCCTCGAGATCGCCTGTCGCGTAACCGAACATATCGGCAAACTTGATGTTGCACCGCCGGATGATCCGATGCCCGGTCACGACGAGTCCGACCGGTGCATTGTCGAAACCGAATTCGGCGCTCTCCATGGCGGTCCTCTGAAATAGCGTGCTTGCACGAATATGCATGCCTGGCCTCGCAGTGGTACAGAAATCGTTCAACTGCTGGGAGGAATGGCAATGGACGCGCATATCGTCGGATGGGGTCACACGAAATTCGGCCGGCTTGACGGCAAGACGCTTGAAGACCTGATCATCGAAGCGGCCGCGGAAGCGATCGAGAGTGCCGGGATTGCCGCTGCCGATATCGACGCGATCTATGTCGGGCATTTCAATTCCGGCCTTGTGAGTGACGGCTTTCCATCCTCGCTCGTTCTCGGCCTGGACGACGGACTGCGCTTCAAGCCCGCCACCCGGTTGGAAAATGCCTGCGCCTCCGGTTCGGCCGCCGTCTATGCGGCGCGCAATGCTATCCGTATCGGCGATGCGAAAACCGTACTGGTGATCGGCGCGGAAAAGATGACGAGCAAGGATACCGCAGGCGTTGCCGCAGCGCTGTCCGGCGCCTCCTATCAGAAGGAGGAAAAGGGCGTTTCCTTTCCCCAGATCTTCGCGAGGTTTGCAAGCACCTATTTCCAGTCTTATGGCGATCATTCCCGCACACTCGCCCAGATCGCGGCCAAGAACCACGCCAACGCGCTTAATAACCCCTCGCCCACCTGCAGAAGCCGCTCGATGTCGAATTCTGCGACACGGTGAGCGACAGGAACCCGATGATTGCCGCTCCACTGCGCATGTCGGATTGCTCGCTGATCAGCGATGGCGCCGCCGCGTTGATCATGGTGAGCGACGATATTTCCGGCAATTTCGAAAACGCGGTCGCCTTTCGCTCTGCTGTTCAGGTCAATGATTTCCTGCCGATGTCGCGGCGTGATCTGCTGGCTTTCGAAGGCCCCGCCGAAGCTTTCAAACGCGCCTATGAGGCCGCGGGCATCGCCGTGAATGATATCGACTTCGCTGAGGTCCACGACTGCTTCACCATTGCCGAACTGCTGGTTTACGAAGCGATGGGCCTCACCCCACGCGGCCAGGGCCGGCGGGCGATTGACGAAGGCATCGTCCTGCCGGGCGGTACCCTCCCGTCAATCTTTCCGGCGGGCTGAAAGCCAAGGGCCACCCGGTCGGCGCCACCGGCGTTTCCATGCATGTCATCGCCGCACGCCAACTGACCGGTCAGGCCGGCGCCATGCAGAAAAAGAATGCGGCTCTGGGCTGCGTCTTCAACATGGGAGGCTCCGGCGTCGCGAACTATTGTTCGATCCTGGAGCCGGTCAAGGTCGCCTGATTTTCCCAAAACACCTACGGCAGAATCCCGAAGCGTCTTGCGCCAGATGTCGGCACAAGACACTTCATCTTAACTGAGGGTATCAGACACCTGTCGCCGAGAAGCCCTTCGCCTGTTCGCAGGCCTTGCAATACGCTTCATGGACGGGGCCGCGCCCGAGATGGTGGCGGAAGCTCTTCATCTCGCTGAAATAAGGCATGGGCACCCGCACCGGACGCTCCGCCGCATTGTCGAAATCGTCGAACAGCGTCTGCATGCTGACGACCACACGCTCCGCATCGTTCCAGTCACGATATTCACCGAGATCGATTTTGTAGGCCGCCTGCAGGTAATCCATCCCGGCATCATAAAGCGGGCGCGCCCGCTCGCTGATATAGTTCAGGTAATCGCGCATGCGGCGTACATCATCCTTGGTCGAGAGCGGACCATGGCCGGCGACGATCGTTTCGACATCCATATCGAGAACCCGGTCGCAGACATCGATCCACCGTCTGACCGGACCGTACCAGGCGATCGGCGTTCCCTCGGTAAAGAGAATATCGCCGGTATAGAGCACCTTGTCATCAGGCACGTAGATCAGCGCATCGCCCAATGAATGCGACGGCCCGACCTCGATGAGCTGGACCTTCTTTTCCCCGACCATCAGATCAAGCGTGCCGGAAAAAGTCTCGGTCGGCGGCGTCAGCTTGATACCGGAAAAGTCGAACGGCCGGAAACACTCCCGCATGAACACTCCGGCACTTCCGAACTTCTCAGCGTTGAGGCAGACATTTTCCAGAACGACAGGATCGAACCGGGCAAAGTCGTCCACCGTGCCCTGGGTGCCGATGATGCGTGCACCGGTAACAAGCTGATTGCCGAATGTATGGTCACCATCGGCATGGGTGTTGACCAGAACGTCGATCGAGGCGGAAGCCGGGATCGAGGCCCGAAGGGTCTCCAGCATTTCCCGCGTCAGCTTCAGGTCGAACAAGGTATCGACGAGCAGGGATGCCTCGCCATCGGTAATGAAGCCCGAATTGCTCCAACCCCAGGAGCCGTCCGGCACCAGATAGGCCCAGCAACCGCCGCCGAGATCGTGCAGACCCCTGGTATACTGCCATTTTCCCATATTATTCCTCCTCAGAAATACGTCGTTCGGCTTGAGATCGGCCGAAACGGAACCGGCGGCGTCAGCGCGCGCGCCGGCGCCACGAAAGCAATCGCCCTTCGACGGCCCCGATGACGATGGACGTCAAATAGCCGAGAAGGCCGAGCAGGATCACACCCGCGTAGAGATCCGGCGCCCGGAAGGACCGGGCAGCCAAAAGGATCCAGTTGCCCAGCCCGTCACGGCCCGCGATCATCTCGCAAACGACGGCCAGGATCAGCGCTACGGTCAACCCAAGCCGCATGCCGGCTAGGATATCCGGGCTGGCAGAGGGCAGTGCGATCTTGAAGATGACCGCAGGGCGGGAAAGCTTCAGCGCCTGTGCGACTTCGTAAAGTCGAGGCTCCACCGCCGCAAACCCATGCACGGTCGCCAGCAGCACCGGCCACAACGCGCCGAAAGCAATCACTGCAAGCACCATTCCATCGGAAAGTCCGAGCATGGCGATCGCCAGCGGAATGGTCGCGGATGCCGGCAGGGGACGCAGGAATTCCAGCGTCGGCGCGATATAGGCCCGCAGGCGCGGTGAGGTGCCAATGGCGGCACCCAGCACGATGCCGAGGAACGATGCGATCAGCCAACCCCAGAACATGCGCTCCACGGTTGACAGAAACTTGACCCCGAGATCACCCGTGGTGAACCCCATGACCAGCGACCGCCAGGCGCGATCCGGCCCCGGCAGGAAGACAGGGCTGACGATCCTGTTGTCAGCCAGTGCCTGCCAACCCCATACGAAGAGGATAGCGACAAGAAAGCTCGATGCGAGCCAGAGAAAACGCCATGCTCTCATCTTGCCATCTCCACGCGGCCGGCACGCCCGAACAGCCTGTTCTGCGCCAGGGAAAGCAACACGTTCAATGCCCAGCCGATCACGCCGATCCAGACCAGATACGCGAGCATGACGGCCGGCTGCAGCGCCTGTTGCGCAATGAGAATTCCGTAACCGAGACCGAGCGGATTGACGGCGATCTCGACGGTCACCGCCACGACAAGCGCAATGGCCGCGGCCAGCCGAAACGCCACCATGATGCGCGGCAGGGCCGCCGGCAGCACGATCTTGACCACACGGTCGATGGTCGAGAGCCGAAGCGCTTTCGACACTTCGAGGAGCCGCGGCTCGATGCCGCTCATCGCAGAACGGGTCATGATCATCACCGGCCAGAGGCAGGAAAAGGCGACGATGGCGATCTCCATGCGATACCCGAAGCCGAAGATCAGCATGGCGATCGGCAGCACGGCGACGGAGGGGATTGGACGAATCGCCTCCACGGTGACTTCCATCAGGCGGTCAACGGTCTCGACAAGGCCGAAGAGGATGCCGAGCAGAAGCCCGATAACCCCGCCGAGGATGAGGCCGGCACAGGCCGCCACGAGCGTATCGCGTGTTGCAACGAGCAGCGAACCATCCATGAGGATGCCGCCGAAGGCGGCAAAGATGTCGCTCGGCGCCGCCAGCGATAGCGAGACCGAGCCGTTGATGCGCATCGCGATTTCGGCGAGCACCAGCAGCACGGCTGGCAAAACGAGGCCTTTCCACCAGCTGCCGTTCATCGTTCGGCCTTTTCGATGAAATCGAAGAGTTCGCGCCGCAGCCGCAGGAATTCCGGCATTTCGCGCGTTTCGAGCTGATTGCGGGGGCGTGGCAGGTTGACGGGCAGATCGATGCCAATGCGCCCCGGATTAGGCAAAAGGCCGATGACGCGATCGCCGAGATAGACGGCCTCTTCGAGATCGTGGGTCACGAAAAACACTGTCGTACCGGTTTCCGCCACCAGCGACAGCATTTCGTCCTGCAGCCCCTGGCGAGTCATCGCGTCCAGCGCGCCGAACGGCTCATCCATCAGCAACACGGCGGGTTCCTGAGCCAGACAGCGGGCAATCTGGATGCGCTGCTGCATGCCGCCGGACATCTCGGACGGATATTTTTCCTCGTGCCCGGCCAGCCCGACCTTGGCGAGCAGCGGCCTGATGCGGGCGTCGCGCTGGCTGCGCGGCACACCCGCCGCCTCAAGCGCGAGCGAAACGTTTGCCGCCGCCGTTCGCCACGGCAGCAGAGCCTTGCCATAGTCCTGGAAGACGATGGCAACATCCTGCCGCGGCGCCGTCAGCGGTGCGCCGAGCAGCCTGACGGTTCCGGAGCTTGGGCGAACGAGGCCACCCGCCATGCGCAGCGCGGTCGTCTTGCCGCAGCCAGAGGGGCCGATGATGCAGACGATCTCACCTCGGCCGACAGTCAGGCTCAGATCCGAAATGATCGGACGGATGCCATAGGAAAGGCTGATCTTTTCGAAACTGATGATCGGCGGAGATGCGTTTTGATGGGGTACGGTCAGATTGACTGGAGCGACCATGTTCATGTCTCTGATTTCGGAGCCTGTTCGCCGTAGACGACCTCGAGACTGGTCGCGAGATGGCTGGCAAGTTCGGCTTCCGCCTTTCCCAGATTGCGTGAAAGCACGAAATCGGCGAGCGATTTATGCTGTTCCATGATGGCGTGGTGGTGTGGCGCAAGCCGCCTCATCATCACCCGGCGATAGCGATAGGCCTGATAATAAAGGTCGTCATGAAGGCGCAGCAGACGTTCAGAACCGCAGGCCTCCAGAAGCGACCGGTGAAACGCCTTGTGCAGACGATCGAATTCCGGCGTGCCTTCCCGCATGGTTTCCGGATCCCGCTCCACCGATCGAAGCAGGCGATGGAGGGCCGACAAGATGCCTGCCTCCCAATCATCGCCGCCCTTCTCGATCGCGAGCCTGAGAGCCGTTGTTTCCACGGTGGTTCGCACCAGAGTGATATCGGCGAGATCGGCTTCTGAAACGCTGGTAACGCGAAAGCCTTTCTGGCCGACAGCGGAAATCAGCCCCTGAAAACCAGACGCGACAACCCTTCACGCAGCGGCGTTGCACCGATGCCGTACCGTTCCGAAAGGGCCTGGATGCCCAGGCGTTCGCCCGGCGACCAGACACCCGCCAGGATGTCATGTTCGACCAGGGCTGCGGCACGTTCGCTCAAGGTATCGGACGATGAAACGGGCTCACCGAACAGTCCGGATTTCAGGGGTACTTCAATCATTTCTGGATCAGCGCCGCCGTATCAAGTTTACCCTGCAGCATGTTCTGCTCGTTCATTGTGTTGACCCACCAGTCGAGCTGTTCCTTGTCGATCTTCGCATCGGCGGTCGTCAGCTTCTGCTTGGAGAGGACATCCATCGGGATCTTGGTGAAGTCTGAGATTGCCTTCCGGCCCTTTTCAGGGTTTTCGTTGGTGATCTTCGCGCCCTCTTCGATCGAAGCGCGGAAGGCTTTCAGTGCCGCAGGATTGGTATCCGCCCATGTCTTGGTCGACGCATAGAGGATCTGCGGGCGGCGTTCCGGCAACTTGTCGAGGAAATAGCCCACAGCCTTGCCGGTGCCGCTGGCGAGAATGCGCGACATGATCGGCTCGGCCGTGATGACAGCATCGACGGCATTGGATTTCAGCGCGTCGTTCATGGTCGGGAAGCCGACCTCCACAAAGTTGACCTTCTTCGGATCGACACCATTGGTGATGAGCCATTTCGAGAACAGCACCTGAAGGAAGGCGCCGATGCCCGGCGAACCCACCTTTTGCCAACGAAATCCTTCGGTCCGTTGATGCCGCTTGCTGCGGTCGCAACTACCGCCACGGTATCCACCGTACTCGGCGCGGTCGCGCTGGCGCCGGCAACCGCCACCACTCAAGCCCGCCATCGACGGCCTGAAGGAAGGTCGGAGGCGTCGGTCCGCCGATCTGCAGCGAGTTCGACAGCAAAGCGGCCGGAATGGTCGAATTGATGCCGATCAGCGTCATCGTCACGTCCAGACCGTTTTTCTTGAAGATACCTTCCTGCAAAGCCACGGCCGCCGAGGCGCAATCCGTGGTGGCCGTGCAGCCGATATTGACCTTGGTCTGGGCCACGGCGGCGCCAGCCCACATCGAAAACAGCGCTGTCGCAACCAGCGCTGCTTTGATCGAATTTCTCATTTTTCACTCCTCCCAAAAATCCCGCTTCCCAATCGGGCGTATTTCAAATATCGATACAAACACAAAATATATATATTCGCAAGCTGGAGGAGGCCATGAAACTTGCAACTTTCCGTTCTTCGACGGGATCCAACCATATCGGCATCGTTAATGACGGTGATCGGCGGCTGTTCGACCTGACGGCTGCGGCCGCGCAGAACGGTGATGACGCCTCGGTTTTTTCGTCGATGCTTGCCTTGATCGATGCCGGCGACGCCGGCCTTGAAAAGGCCCGCACCCTGTTTGCCGCTCGCGGTTCCGATACCGGACTGACGGTGACAATCGATTCCGTCGAACTGCTCGCCCTCTGCCCCAACCGCGCCAGATGCGCGACTGCATGAGCTACGAAACACATATCCGGCAATCGGGGCGCGGCATGCGCAGACTGGTTGCGGCTGCTGCCGGCGATGATAGCCAAGTCGCCGCCATCGATGCGGAGCCATTGGCGCCGCTTGCGGATGTCTACCGTCAGCTCCCGATCTATTACATCACCAACCGCATGATCGTGGGCGCACCGGGTTCAACGGTTGTCTGGCCCAACTATTCCAACGTGATGGACTACGAGTTGGAATATGGCGTGGTGATCGGCAAGACGGCGGCCAATATCCGGCCGGAAAACGCGCGCGACTACATTTTCGGCTACACGATCTTCAACGACTTTTCCGCCCGCGACCAGCAGAGCAAGGAAATGCCCGGCTGGCTCGGCCCTGGAAAAGGCAAGAGCTTCGATGGCGGAAACGTCATCGGTCCGTGGATCGTCACCAGGGACGAGATACCCGATCCCTATTCCCTGAAGGCGGTTGTGCGGGTCAACGGCGAAGTGCGTTGCGAAAGCAGCACGGCCGGCATGCTGTTCAATTTCGAGCAGATGCTGGTCCATATGTCGATGGACGAGACGATTTCCGCGGGCGAAGTGATCTGCTCCGGCACGATCGGCAATGGCTGTGGCCTGGAAACGGGTATTTTCCTGAATGACGGCGATGTGGTCGAACTGGAATTCGAAAAGATCGGCATCCTGAGAAACAAGGTCGTCCGCAGGGCAAGCTGACGATCTCTAGAACCAAGGCAAAGCGGGAGGAGCAAATGCCAAGACAAATCATCGATCTTTCGGTTCCGATTGCGAACGACATTCCGGCCGACCCGCCGATCCAGATTCCCTCGGTCACCTACATCGACCACACACAGAGCCTGGCACAGCTTCTCCCCTTCTTCCCCGGCCTCAAGGCCGAGGATCTGCCGGATGGCGCGGGCTGGGCGGTGGAGAAGGTGACGTTATCGACCCACAACGGCACCCATCTCGACGCTCCCTGGCACTATCATCCGACGATGAACCATGGCGAGCCGGCATGGCGCATCGACGACATACCGCTCGACTGGTGTTACCAACCGGGCGTCAAGCTCGATTTCCGGCATTACCCAGATGGTTATGTCGCGACGGCTGCGGACGTCGAGGCGGAGTTAAAACGCATCGGCCACACGCTTCAGCCGCTTGAAATCGTGGTAGTCAACACCTCTGCCGGGGTGAAATTCGGGCAACCGGATTATGTCGCCAGCGGCTGCGGCATGGGTTACGAGGCGACGATGTATCTGCTCGACCGGGGTGTCCGCGTGACCGGCACGGATGGCTGGAGCTGGGATGCACCCTTCGTCCACACCGCTCGGAAATATACGGAAACGGGTGACGCTTCCCTGATCTGGGAAGGTCACAAGGCAGGCCGTCACACCGGATATTGCCATATCGAAAAGCTCCATAACCTGGAGCAATTGCCGGCGACCGGCTTTACGCTCAGCTGTTTCCCGGTGAAGATCGAGAAGGCCTCTGCCGGCTGGTGCCGCGCCGTCGCCATCATCGAAAGTTAGCCGCGTCCATGCCCTTCGTCGATCAAAACAGCGTCACGGATATCGCCATCATCGGTGCCGGCACGATCGGTGCTTCGTGGGCGTCCTATTTTCTTGCTCGCGGTTCCAGGTGTCGGGTCAGCGATCCGGCGCCCGATGCCCCGGAGCGCGTCAGGGCTTTCGTGAGACAATCCTGGGGCGCCCTGACCGAGCTTGGCACGGCAACGACGTCCATCGACGACTCCCTATCCAGGCTTAGCTTCTGGGACGATCCCATTGCCGCGGTCGCCGGCGCGCAGTTCACGCAGGAAAACCTGCCCGAAAAGCTCGATCTGAAGCGTGACATGGGTGATGTCAGGTTAATGGGCACGACTGCGCGGCCGGCAAACTAGGAGCGATCATGCGGCTATCCCGGCCACGCCCTCCAATGTGCGATCGCCCTGAGGCGATGCAGGTGGAAGGCGATGGCTGTCTGATTCAGGTGAGTTGGGACGAACAGATTTCGGACCGCAGAGAAGACGCTGACGAAACGTTGCAGCGCGCCTGGCGAGCGAAATCGCTACATCACCCGCTCCCGTTTTCGCAGCGGCAGATGCGAGTTTTCAGCGCGATTGTTCAATCCCTTATGCGATCGATGCTCGACCCCGGGCATAATCTGGCGCCGTGCAGCGCCATAAGAGCGAAGTTTGTCGGTGACAATACGCTTGGGCAGGCATTCCTGCTTCTTCATCAGCCGGATCAGAAGACGCTTGGCAGCCTTGGTGTTGCGGCGAGCCTGGACGATTTCGTCGAGAACGCAGCCGTCCTGATCGACAGCACGCCAGAGCCAATGTTCGCGGCCGCCGATCGTGACGACCACCTCATCCAGATACCAGGTGTCGCTTGCGCTTGGCGCCTTCCGCCGCAAGCGGCGCGCATAATCCGGACCGAACTTCCTCGCCCAACAGCGGATCGTCTCATAGGAAACGACGATGCCGCGCTCCAGCAGCATCTCCTCGATCAGGCGCAGGCTCAGCGGAAATCGGAAATACAGCCAGACCGCGTGGGAGATCACGGATGATGGAAAACGATGGCGCTTGTAGCTGACAGGACTGTGGCTCATGACGGCGACATAGCCGCAAATCTTTCAGCTGCAGTTAACCTGACATCACCCCAGCATGTGCTCAATGAACCGAACGCAACACTGAGCGCCGTAGTGGATCCAACTCCGGCTGGCAAGCAGATTGCAGTGGAAGCGGGCGTTCGATGGTTCGCCAGCTTCGCCGAGATGGTTTCCCTTGACCGACCCGACGGAGTGATCGTCGCGACACCGAACCAAATCCACGTCCAGAACGGATTGGAGGCGATCGACGCCGGCATCCCAGCGCTTATCGAAAAACCGCTCGCGGACGACATCCCATCGGGAGAGCGCCTCGTTGCTGCGGCCAAGGCTAAGGGAGTGCCGATTTTGACCGGGCATCACCGCCGCCACAATCCAATGATCCAGAAGGCCAAAGAGATCATTGATAGCGGCCGGCTAGGAAGGATCCTGGTAGTCAACGCGATGTTCTGGCTATTCAAGCCGGACGATTATTTCGACATTGATGGGCGTAGACACGCTGGAGCCGGCCCCGTCTTTCTGAACCTCATCCACGACGCCGACTATCTCCGCTATCTCTTTGGTGAGATTGTCGCTGTCCATGCGCGGGAATCGAATGCCGTTCGAGGCAATGCTGTTTAGGAGACGGCGGTGATCCTCCTCGAGTTCGAAAGCGGTCTCCTTGCGACTGCTTCGGTGTCGGATTCAGTCGTAGCGCCTTGGCTATCAGCAAATTCGAAAAGCAAGACAAAAGAATGGGCGCCGGGAAAATCCCGGCGCCCACGCCCCCAGCATCGATGATTATTCCGGACGGACAGCGCCATCGAAGTAGTCACCGCTGTCGATTTTCGGCGCTACGATATTGCTCGGCGCGTGCGGGATGCTCATCCGCGGATAGCCATACCGGGTGACCATTGGGATGCCCAGCGAGTCCGTCGTCACCATCAGGTGGTCCTGGGTGCGGGAAACG
This sequence comes from Neorhizobium sp. EC2-8, assembly GCA_045291535.1. Classification (GTDB taxonomy): domain Bacteria; phylum Pseudomonadota; class Alphaproteobacteria; order Rhizobiales; family Rhizobiaceae; genus Neorhizobium. Next base: position 651,613 of record CP147998.1, read on the forward strand.
CCGTCGTAATATTCGCCCTCCTCGGCGAGGACGTGGCCTGCGAACGTGAATCCGATCACCGTTGCGAGAACCGTCGAGATAGCTAGGTATTTCATGGTATTACTCCCTTCTGAGTTGATCGGCTTTGGATGCGACCAGCCGATCGATGTCTTGAATGAACTGTTTCGATGTTGGGGCCGGCTTACCTGCGTTCGTCGCCGGCCGATCGGTTGTCACGGCTGGTTGGAGCGCGAACCTGCGTCATATCCTTGGTGACATCGGCCTTGGCTCTGACGCCGGCAGGCTCGGTCTGGCCTGCGAACGACTGGACCGTCCCCCGCTGCCCGTCGTAAGCAAGGACATGCCCGGCGAAAGATGCCAAACAAGCCGCAGCGACGAGGAACGCGATTTTCTCTATCGGTATGGTCATTTTCCTACTCCATGTTTGAGTTGCGCCCGCATTGCGGGTGGCCTGAGTTCGCAACAGTCGAGAGAGTCTCGGCCGTGCTTGCTGCTCCCGAGGAGAATTCTGTCCCAGCCGATTGACGACCTTCAGGAGGCACTGATCCCTTGTCTTGCGGGATACGAAAGCCGTGCGAGAACCTGCCTCTTGGGCATCGAGTACTGCCTGGGCCATATCCGGCCCGCCAGCCGGGCTGGTCGCCGCCGGTGGGCCAAAAGGCAACCAGCCGCCGGTGTTCTCTGCCGTCTTTCGTCGTAGTGAATTTCTCTCCGAGCCGTCATCCCACCGCCAGCATCACGTTAAATTTCCGTCAAAAGCGACGGCGGGCCGAAAATATCCTTTGAGGTGTTAGTTCGGGAGCGCGCGGTGAGATTGATGAATGCCGAAGAGGGCCGCCTCGCCCAGCGAGGAATGTGAGCCGGAACTATGGAGAAGCGCACAGCCTATTGGGAATGGTAGCCCGTGACCCAAAGAGGCCAGACGAGGCTCTTCTTGCACCGGATCGACAAGGCAGATGGAGCATACTGAGGATTGCAAGCGGGGACACACCACAGAAAGGACCTCCCGGGAATGGCCGGCAGGAGGCGAAGGCCCCCAGCGTTTCCCGGCATGACCGGTGGGCCAGGAGCAACTTGATGGAAGGAGGTGTTGTGGACCAGATACGCGAAGGCACCGAAGCTGGCCGTCATATGGATAACGCCGAAAAGGATGCCCTGACTTGCATCCTTTCCCGAAAGAGCTCCGGGCGGAGCTCCTCCATGATCTAACTGCGCGCCTCAAGGGAGAGACCGGGTTCGAAGATCCAGGATTGGCCACTCGGTGAGCTGCGGGTGAAGCATTGGATGACAATCTGTGAAACAGCAAGACATGCAATCAGCGCGTCCTGGGCAGGTTTCGACCATTCGGCAATGCTCGTTTCGACTGCACCTTCAAACGACGAACCGCAGAAGACGCATGCATCGTCGCGTCCAGCCACAAGGAGCCCCGTGCCGCATTGATGATCCACGTGCAGGTATGGGGAAGGCCGCTGAGCCGCCGCGTGATATGCCATGAGGAACCGCCGGGTGACCGCAACATCGTCTTCGGCTAGCACCAAAAATGGCTTGCGCGCCCGATCGAGGACGAGCCGCGCAGCCTCTGCCTCGTCGGCACTTTCGGGTGTGATCGCGACCACCGCCGAGAAATGCGCCGCCAGATAGGTCGCCAATCTGTCGCTCTTCGACCGGCCGATATCCTCGGCCTCGATCCAGCTCAGTCGCTTCAGGCTATCCCCTTCGATGCGGCCGCGATCAACCAGAAAGAAACGTTGCGCGCCAAGGGCGGCCAGTTGAGCCGCAATCTGCGCCGCGAGGTTCTCGCATCCTATGATGACGAAATCGGTGTCATGAATAGCGTCGAAGAGTTCGGCATGATAATCAATGGCTTTCATCGTCATCTTTCCTTAAAGGGGCGGCCGGACGCGATGGCGGCTCTGCAGATGGCCCGCAGTCCACAAGCTTGTCGCCGGGCGCCAGGATTTGGCGGTACAAGATTGGGTGGCGACGATGTCCCGGAGGTCGACGAGAACATCGCCGCCCAGACGCTCGATCCCCTCATGGGCGATATCGATGAGCGGAATGAGGCGGGCAGCATACGCGGTAATGAATTCTGCTTCCCGTACCCGGTGCTCAGTCTGGGCTCTGAAAGGCACGCATGCTATGCGAACGGCACACCCCAGGGAATGGTGGCGTAACCATATGCAAGATGCTTTCGAGCGTCTGTTGAACTGTGCTTGCATGGAGACACGTATTGGATTGCTCAGGCAGCGACTGCGCAGCCCAAGTCGCGCAGATTGCGGTGGGACATTCCCGCATCATGTGTAAGCTCAGCGACCGTCCCGACTGCCTATCGAGAAGGCTCTCCAAAGACTGCGCATCCCAGGCCCGGAGATCCGCAACGTCAAGGAAAAGGAAAGCTGTCACCGGCGCGCCCGTATCCAAGGCCCATCCGGCTTAAACCGTGATCTCGTGTTGTTTCCGTTGAGAAGAGCTTCTTGCAGGCCCGTCATCGGCCCGCAAGCAACGCGTTAAACTTCCGTGAAAAATGTTCGGGCGGATTCGGCTTCCCGAAAAGAGCGGGCCGGCTGCAGAAAGCCGGCACCAGGGGATCACGGCGCCAATACGGCAGCGACGGCTGCACGAACGTCCGGCAAGCCCGAACCGAAGAAATAGGTCATGCTGAGAGTATCTTCGCCGTCTGCGTTCATGCAGTCCGCCGTCAATTCACGTACTCCCGGCGCGACCGCGGTATCGAGGCGCGACGCTCCCCGCAGGATCGCCTTGACGGCGGGGCCGGACAATCTCGCACCGACCCCATTGCGGCTCTTGTGGGCCCGCTGGATCAATGCGCAGACGCCGCCTGTCAGCGCCGAGGCTCCCGACGTGCCGCCGAAGGTGGTGTAGTAACCTCCGCCAACGCCGGGATTATCTTTGAAAGGTACGACCGCCGACCAAGGTTCTGCGCCCCGGGCATATCCGAACATGCCGGGGAGATCGGTCGTCAGCAGTGAAAAATGTGAATATTGATACTCCCGCACGCCGAACGCCCCGTAATCATGCTGAGCAGCAAAAGGGGACAATCGGTCGATGCGCAACTGGTGGCGGTTGAAGACCTCGCCGTCGTCCGCAGGCGAAACCACCGTGAGGCCTTCGCCATAGTTGCTGTATCCCGACCTATAGCCTTCCACCGTCACCGCACCCACGGCGATGATCCCGTTGTCGGCCGCCGCCAAGCCCGCGGGATAGATCAATTGACTTTCACCGCTGTTTCCCGCGGCGCAAACGATCGGAATCTGACGACTAACGGCGATGATCAGTTGCTTGAGGATGTGCCATGCTCGATCCGGATTGGACCCTTTTGCGGCGCTTTGGGCTCCAGTTCAGCAGGCCCCGCTTCGCCCAATGCGATGCGAGCGAAAAGATCGGCCGCCGTCTGGTTTTTCCAAAGCTCCAGGTCCGCCTTAAGTTCGTTCTTGGGCTGGACGCGGCCGCGTTTTGGATCGGGCAGGCCGCGCGGCAGAACGATGACATCGACCTGCTTGTGAAAGGCGTACAGGAATGCCGCAATGAACTGCTGAACGTCGTCCTCGAAAGAGGTCCGGATCGAAATCAGTTGAGAAAACGGGTCCACACCGAAATAGGGAAGAACGTTCCGGTTGCCACTCGGGCGGGGTGCGCCTCCCGTATTATCGTAGAATGCGCTCTCCGGGGTGACCGGCGGTGCACCTTCTTCCAGCACGACAGCCGGTTCCCCGACGATCAGCCCCGCACAGCAGGTACCATGGGAGGAGAAAAGCGACTCGGGATGAAACAAGCGACGGACGACGCCCTGAGAGGCTGCATATTCGGCGACGATGTCATTTAGATATTCGCGATCGTCGCTGGAGAGACCGAGATTTCCCAGAGGAGCGATATCGAGCCCTGCAAAGAACGCGTGCTTTTCCTCCCGATCGAAGGACGTCGTCGTGTTCAGGATATCTGCTACACGCGAACCATAGCGATGGGTTGTCAGGTCAATCGAGGCGTCGCGGTCAAGCCGCGTTGCCAGATTTGGATGATCCGGTGCCACCCCAACGTCGATCAGCGCAACCCGCGCCGGCAGTACCGGGCCGATTCCTGCAATCCTGTCCCAAACTGTTGCGCTGATTTCCGGGCCCGGGCCTCCGCACACTGCTGTTTCGTTCTCCGACGGCGGGATGAGCGGCGGTGAACCAAAATCGGTGTCGATCACTCCCAAGGCGCTCAGGTGCCAGAGATAATAGTAGCTGATGGGGGTGGGTTGCAGCGCTTCCATATCGGCAGACATCATGATCTCCGTTTCTCAAAAAAGCCTGCGTCAGGTCCATTCGTCGTGCACGGCTTGGAAGAGCGGGCCGAAAGCATCATGAAGATATGGTGCAAAGCGTCGGGCCAGATCGCGCCCGGCTTGCGTATCGCTTGGGTAGTGAAGGCCAGCCCATTCGCGATTTTCCGCGACGTTCTGGGCGATCCGCGTAAGTTCGTCAGTTGCTGGATGTTCAGGCAGTATCGTTGAAAAGGCAAACGCGACCGAAAAGCACTGGAATGAATGGTTGCTGGGATAGGATTCGTGCACGGGCACGGGAAGCAGCGGTCGCAACAGCGGTTCAAACTGGTTTGGCCGCAACCTGTTGAACTGGCTCTTGTAGATCAGCCCGACATATTCGCACGCTGTCAGGATGGCTTGAAAAAGCCCCTCGGTCTGCTCGAACCCGCCAAGATCCTCGATGTGAAGAGCGCGGGTAAATTCCGACACGGACGTGGTCGCCTCGGCCTGAATGTCCGGCAGCCGCCTTGCCCGTTCCCGGTCACGCCGCTGCATGGAAAGCATGACCTCGGTCTCGAGGCGGGTGTAGTCCGGGCCGGGCGGCGGTTGGATGTCGAGCATTTCCCATGTAAAGCGCCGCGCCGCTGTGAAGGCATTCCGGGACGGCTGCTGGTGCAATCGGCGGAGTTCGAACGCCGGTATGAGCTGCGACACTCCAAGGCTTGCGCCGTCCAGGGTCGATTTGTTCTTGTTTTTATTCTTGTTTTTGTTCTTGTTAAGCGCCGTTTTGTTGAGCACGGATTTGTTAGCCACGCCGAGGACCGCGGCGGCTGCCATCGCCACCATCATCACCGGCGGTCCTCCGCCCGTTGCCGGATCATCCTCGACGGGTGCAGGTTCTTCAGGCAAAGGTGCCGGCGCGAAAACTGGAGGGGCGGCGGCTCGGCCGACCTCGGCTCGCAAGGTAACACCGCATCCGGCTCTACCCTAAACGCGTAGGCGTTCAGGAAATCCACAAGCCTTGATGGTGTATCGACATTCGGTCCCCCTGCCATGCCCAACCTCCTGATGTCCCTATGATTGCCTCGACGTCAGCGGGTGCGGGCACCAGCCTTGATCAGGCCGTCGATCAGCATCGTGCCGCCGCCGGTGTTGAGCAAGGGATATCCGCTGTCGCGGAACGTCGATATTGAAAAACCGTTTTCGACCGTATCAAGCCGTTCCAGGTAATGGCGCGCGGCATCGAGATTGCCCGCATGCGCGTGACTGGAGGCTAAATATCGCAACAGACTATTGAAATCCGGCCGAGAGTGCAGCGCATCCTCACCTGCCACGATCGCCCCAATGTGGTCGCCGGCCAAGCTGGCGCTGATCGATTTCGTCGTATCGAAATAGTATTTATGGGGGCTGTACACGCTTAGGTCCTGAACCCATCGTGCCATGGCGCTCGCTTTCTCGGGCTGGCCTGCAAAACAATGCAGCATGGCGTAGAGATCCCATCCGAGGGGCGATGCAGAATTCAGCCCGATCGACTTTTCAAAAAGCCCGGCCGCATAATCATACTCTTTGAACAGAAACGAGTGGACGTGCCCCACGAGCGCAAGCGACACGGAATTGTTCGGATCGAGTTCCAGAGCTCTGCGAGCATAGGCCTGCGCCTCCTCGATCAGAGACGCATCCAGCGCGGTGAAGCGTTGCCCTACCCGGAATGTGCGGATGAAGGAGAGCCAGGCGAAAGCTGAAGGCCGCGGCTGGTATTGGATCTCTTCCTGCAGGCGCCGTTCTGCCGCCTCGAGGTCGCCCCTCGACAGCCGGAAGATCGCATTGACCGCATCGATGTAGAGACCGTCCCTGGTCATCCGGCCGTCGCTTCCGGCGATTTCCTGAAACAATGACAGCTGGTCCACGGCCTGGTTGATAAGGGCCGCTGCAACGCCGAATTCCGCCCGCTCGACCTGCGTTCGTGCGACTATCCGGCTGCCGAGCCACATGATCCGGCTGTCGAGGAGGTGCTTGATGGCGAGTTCTACAAGCACCATGCTGCCGTCGAATGTGAGCCGCAGTTGAAGGCAGAGCGGAAGTCCAATCTTCCCGTCCGGCTGGCCGGCGTGCGGATCCAGAAACAGATCGGTAACGCCGAGACCAAGGCCATCGAAAATCGCTTTCGCAAGAAGGTTCTGATACTGCAAGGCAGCGATCTGCCCGCCATCGGCGGCACCGACAACAATGGGCGGACGCAAAGTGACGGTCCATTGCAGGTTGTCTGAGGAAGGGGGTATTCGCCTCCGTTCCCGCCGCAACCGGAGGAATGTTTGACGGAGGCTGCTCAGGGGCGCCCGTTACCGGCAAAAGAGCGGAATGTTTTTCGATCTCCCGGCGGGGCTGCTGGCGTGGTTCAAAGGCGTCATCGACGCGTCCTTCTTCAACACGCCGGTACCAGTTCTGCCTTTCGAGGGTCAGCCAATCCTCGAATTCCGGGTCTCGGATATCGATGCCTTCCAGCAATTCGTCGGAGATCTTGTCGGCTCCGCGCTCTGTTCGCAGCACTTCGTCGGTGTCGAGCACGATGCGGTCCATATCCAACCACACCGTGTTTTTGTCCGCGATAATCAGATCACGGTGCGAACCGAGTGCTTTATTGATGTCCAGAAGAGCCTGCCTTAGGCTCGCAGCCGCCTGATCCTCCGACCGGTCGCTCCACAATTTGTCTCGCAGCCAGACGCGCGAGCGCGATCCTCGCGCCGAGAGAGCGAGCATGGCAAGGATCGCTTGTGCTTTCTGGGATCTGGGCGCAACGGGCTTTCCCTTGCCGTCGACCAGGCTGAAGGGGCCAAGCATGTACATCCGGAATGCTGCATGATTTTCATCCATGCGATTCACCGGTCCAGGTGCCTTTAGGCCGAGCTCGACACCATCGAACCCGATCGTTCCGTCCGACCGGCACTCTGACACATACGTAGCCGTTGACAATAGCACGACAGGTCTACCTGCAAAGCTACCAGATAGGTCCCGATGGCCATCGATGACATGAAGCATGAGAAATGATCCCTGTAGACCGAAGGCCTGGGTAGCGTGTCATAGTCAAAGCAGCGTCAAAACAGCGTCAATCGGATGCCGGAGATCACCCGGGTAGAGGTCGCGCCAAGAGAACCTCATCTATCTAATCGGTTTTATCGAAAGGCCTGCATTGACGCGCGGCCGCGCTTGCATTCTCTATCCGGGCCGATGTGATCGTGGCCAGGGAGGGCAACATGCAGGTCCTATCGAGTATTGAGGCGTTGCGTTCGGCACTTGCCAGCGCAGCGGCGCAAGGCGGAAGGGTCGGCTTCGTTCCAACCATGGGCTATCTCCATGCCGGGCATATGGAACTTGTCTCGCGAGCCCGCGCTGAAAACGAAATCGTCGTTGCCTCGATCTTCGTCAATCCGCTTCAATTCGGTCCGACAGAGGATCTCAGTCGATACCCGCGCGATCTGGAGCGCGGCAAGGCGATGCTGGAGAAAGCAGGCGTCGATTTCCTGTTCGCGCCCGGCGTCGAAGATATGTATCCGCAGCCGATGAAGACCGTCGTTGATGTGCCGGAGCTTGGATGCGAACTCGAAGGCGCCGTCCGGCCTGGACATTTTGCGGGCGTGGCCACGGTCTGAAAAGTGGTGATCTTCGGTTGTCGCACCACATCCTGACCTGAACAGCTTATTGGGTGCCTCCAATTTGATCGGCGGCGCTCTTCTCGCTTTGCTCTTGTAGTAGCTTGAGCCAATCGGTGAGCGATTGGTCGAGAAGCGGCTGATAGACCTTTGCCTGTGCTACAAGTCCCTCACCGTTCCATGATTCCTCGGTGTGCACGTGGACGCCGGTCGCGGTTGGCGTGATCTCCCACACGTGAACCCCGAAGATGCCTTGAGCTGGGCCGGTCCCGGCAATACGACGATAGAGCACGACATCGCGGATCGTGGAGACAATCTTGGGACCACTGTCTTCCCAATCGAAGCTCGCCCCGGGTTTGATCTCGCCTGAAAACGAGGTCGAAGAAACCTTTGGAGGCCACTGAGGCCAGGAATTGATATCGGTCTGAATTTTCTACATCACCTCGGCCGGCGCACGAATTTCTATATTATGGCGTGAAATGATGGGCGCCGAGCGGTCGATCGTGTTCTTAGACCAAATACGCATAAGGGCATGCATTCTACGCATAGTGTTGCGCGTTCGCTGGGCTTGACTACTCTTCCAACAATACAAAAACCGAGGGTGTTAGGGGAACCAGAATGAAACTTTGAAACTTCTCGTCTCGATATTTGCAGCAGGCATGCTGACGCTCAACGCAGCGCATACTGCCAATCTAATTGTCGGCAGCGCCACCGAACCGTCTTCCATCGATCCACAGTTCTCGCGCACCGGTAACAACCAGAACATCGCCATGCAGATATTCGACCGGCTGGTGGATACCGACCCGTATTCTCATCTGGAACCGGCGCTCGCGCTGTCATGGACCAATACCGATCCGCTCACCTGGCAGATCAAGCTGCGCTCGGGAGTAAAATTCCATGACGGCAATGCGCTCACCGCCGATGATGTGATCTTCTCGCTTACACGTGCTAAGAACGTCCCGAACAGCCCGGCTCCGTTCTCCGGCAACGTCGCATCGATCGACGGCATGAAGGCCGTCGATCCCCTGACCATCGAATTCAAGACGAAGGTGCCGACACCCGATTTCATAGAGCAGATCGGATTCGTCTATGTCGTCGAGAAGACGGCGGCTGAAAGTGCCTCCAACGGAGACTTCAATAGCGGTAAGGCCGCTATTGGCACCGGTGCCTATAAGTTCAAGTCCTGGACACCGGGCGATAACCTCGTGCTGAGGCGTAACGACGATTTCTGGGGTCCGAAGCAGGATTTCGACAACGTCACAGTCAAGTTCATCTCCAATGACGCTTCGCGTGTCGCCGCGCTTCGCTCCGGCGCCGTCGATCTCATCGACGCTGTGCCGCCCGGCGACGTGAAGACCCTGACCGGTATTTCGGGCCTGAAGCTGTTCAGCATCCCGTCCGCACGGCTGATGTATATCGCCATCGACAGCTCGCGCGATGTGACGCCTTTCGTTACCGACAAGGATGGCAAACCGCTCGACAAGAACCCGCTGAAGGATCGTCGCGTCCGGCAGGCGTTGTCGGCACTCATCAACCGGCAGCTGATTATCGACCGGGTAATCGATGGCTCCGGCGAGGTTGCCAACCAGCTTGTTCCTAAGGGCGTTGCCGGCTATGATCCGTCCATTCCCGCGCCAGTTTATGATCCGAGCGCAGCCAAGAAGCTGCTCACCGAGGCGGGTTATCCGAACGGATTCGGCATCACCATCCAGACGTCGAACGACAGCTTTCCGGGTGACGCTGAACTTGCCCAGGCAATCGGTCAGATGTTTGCGCGCGGCGGCCTGAAGGTTAATGGCGTCGTCGCCCTACCCTTCAACATCTTTGCTAAGAACGCCACCAACCAGGAATACAGCGCCTTCATATTCACGCTCGCCAATTCCACACCCACCTCGGCGACCGGACTTCGGAACCTACTGATGACGACCGACAAGAATGCCGGCACCGGCGTCTTTAACCGCGTCCGCTACAGCAGCCCCGCCTTCGATGAGGCCATGCAGGCCGTCACCGCCGAATTTGACCAAGCCAAGCGTGTGGAAAAGCTGCAGAGCGCGACGAAACTGGTATTTGGCGACATGCCGATCATCCCGCTCTATTGGCAGAAGGCCTACTGGGCCGGCAAGGCAAACCTTAATTACGTCGCCAACATGACAGGTTATTCCAGCGCGACGCTCGCCACGCTGGCGAAATAATCCCAAGGGCGCGGTTTGCAGCCATCGAGCCGCGCCCCGTTTCCCGCCCCGTATGGAAATATCTTCCGTGAGTGACCAACCTTCATTCTCACCGGCTGCGCCCGAGCGGATGTCGAGACTATCGACACCGGACGGAACCAGGATCGCGCTTTACGAATGGGGTGACAAGGATCTGCCTGCGATCCTTCTCATCCACGGTATCTACCAGTCGGCGCTGAACTGGCACCGGCAGTTTTCTGCCGTCGATCTTACGTCCAGATACCGGGTCGTAGCCATCGACTTGCGCGGTCACGGCGCCTCCGACAAGCCGGACAGCGCCGACCATTATCGTGAGGCGCAGCGCTGGGCCGACGATATCCGCACAGTCATCGAGCAGGCCGAGCTACGCCGACCTGCTCTCGTCGGCTGGTCCTATGGCGGCCGGGTGATCAACGACTACCTTTCGGTCTATGGCGATCGTGCGCTCGGTGGCCTCGTCTATGTCGGCGCCCGCACGGCGACCGGCATTCCCGGCGAAACCCGTCATTCCGAAAGAGTCGCGCAGGCCAGCCGCAACGCCAAAAGCGAAGACCCCTTCTGTTCATCAAGGGAACACGGCAGTTCACGCGGACGTGCTTCCATGGGGAACCGCCGCCGGAGCAATTGGAGGCTTTGGCGATGAACAGCATGCAGACGCCGCTATATGTCCGCAACCACATGGTCGGCCGACCACTCGACTACGTGGAAGTATGGAAGGCTATCCGCGTGCCGACGCTGGTGGTGCATGGCAGAAGGGACGAGATCGTGCCTTTTTCGGTCGGCGAATTCACGGCCTCCGCTATCGCCAGAGCACGACTGGAAACCTTCGATGAGACCGGCCATTCGCCGTTTGCCGAAGAACCTGAGCGATTTAACAAGCTGCTGGAAGGGTTTATGCGAGAACTATGCGCAGGTTAATGGTTCGGTCGACGCTCTTGAACGGACACGAACCCGCGACCTGTGACATCCTAAGGAGGGCATCACACTGACTATCCATGAAAATGCCCTTCATCATGAATATATCCAGCTCATGGTTAATTGGACATCGTTTGATGTCGTCCGGCATCGGATGACATCGCCATCCATAGCCCGAGGGTTGCAGCAACTCCGCCGATTAGGAAGACTGATGGATATCCTGCGTGATCAGCGAGTACCCCAGCGATCGGACCGGTAGCCCCGTATGCGAGATCCTGAAAAGCGGCGAACCCGCCGATAGCAGTGCCACGCAAATGCGCAGGGATCCGCTTCACAACCTCGGTTCCCATTGACGGAAATACCATTGAGCAGCCACCGCCGGTCAGAAACGCGCCAGCAAATGCTGTGTAGGGTCCCGGGGCAAGCCATATCAAGAACTGTCCGAATGTCTCCACGATAAGCGAGAGGGCCGCGACGCGCCTTCCGCCGATCCGGTCGGGCAAGTGACCGCAAACCAACCTCATCGCAACAAAGCCCACGCCGAAGAAACTCAGACCCAGTCCTGCATGTGACCAACCCTGGCTAAGGAAGTAGAGCGGAAAGAATGCGCCCAATGCGGCAAAACCAATACCTTGCAACCCAACGGCGGCGCCTGGGCGCCAGATCCGCCCGACAATCTTCCAGATGGATTCTCTCGGCCCAACATGAGGCTGGACGGCGGGAAGCCAATGGATCGCAACAAGCCCAACGAGGGGAGCACTGTACAGGCGATCATCAGACCGAAAAACCTGCGCGCTCGAGAAGCGTCAGCCCCAGGGGCCCGCCTGCAGCAAACGCACCGTACATGCCCATACCGACGAGCGAGATCACCCTGCCGGAACGCGCCGGTCCCATGAGACCAATGGCCCAGCTCATCATGCCGACCAAGGCGACGCTCTCGCCAAGACCTAACAGCAACCTGCCGGCAATGAGCACGGAATAACTTGCCGCAGCAGATAATCCCGGCAGGGCTGCTATGAGGCAGATCAGGCCAGACGCAGCGTAGATCAAAAGGCCGCGCTGCATGGTGAGTTTTCCACCGACCCTGTCGGACCAGGCACCGGCGCGTCCCCGTGTCAGGATTGTCGAAAGAAACGCAATCCCCACTGCAAGGCCACCCCAGGCATTGCCAAAACCGAGTGTCTCTACAACGTGAACCGGCACTGCAGGCAGTGACATGGCAACGGTGAGATAGGAAAGAAAAAGGGCAGCGGTCAGGCCGATTACACGGCGCATGGCCAAGTCAGGCCGATCTGTTGACGTCATGGGACGCACTCCTATTGAGTTTAAAAGCGCGTTGGTTGACGTGAACGCTTACGGCTAACGCCGGCGAAGAGCCGACCTGCAGGTATTTTGAAATTGATAGGGTGATCAAGCTTGGCCGAGAATGGAGGCGTCGTAGTGCTTCGCATACTCGTTCTCGATCGCGGGAATGATCTTCTCGACCATGAAATAGAAGCTCCAGAACTTTGTTTCACGCAGATCGTTTACCGCGCCGTTGTAGTCTTCCAGGCTCGTTACGGTCCAAACCATGACGTCGGTGCATTCAGCCGTGAATGCCTCGGCGTCGTAGAATACCATTCTGGCGCCCGGATAGCGGGCCAGGATCGGATCCAGGACGTGTTTGCCAAAGGCAAGTCGCCCGTTGTCGCCATGAGGTGGCAAGGCTAGCCACTCTGGCGTGGTCTTGATCAGCCAGAAGAAGGTCATCGGATTTGTCGGAAGGTCGTATTTTGAACCGACGTCCGTCATGTCGTACCTCTTACGTTGATATTTGCGGGACGCCTTAAGCGGCCAGGATTGGCTTCAAGTTCTGTTCGCAAAACGCGCGGAAGTTGGTCGAACCGGTGTTCTCCGGCGTGCGCGCTGCAACGTTGTCGATCCCTTCGTCCTTGGCGCGATACATATCGACGTAGCCCTGGGCGACCGACTCGCTCGTTCCTCGATCGAGAAATTGCTGCTTGAACTGCTCGTATGAGATCTGCTGGTAACGCACCGGGCGCCCAGTCACTTCCGAGATGATCGCCGCCTGATCATCGAAGGAAAGGTCTTCTGGACCCAGCACAGGGGCTTCCCTTTTCCGATCCAGGAGTGATCCGAGAGGAGGCCCGCCGCCGCTGCTGCCATGTCAGTTGTTGCTGTAAACCGCAGTTTTTTGTCGGCACGAATTGGGCCGAAGAACATTCCCTTTTCCTTCATCACCGCTGCCTGTCTGGCGGTATTCTCCATGAACGACGGCATCGCCAGTGCGCGAAACGCGGCTCCGGTGTCCATCAACAGGGTGTCCATCTCTATGGAAGCCGTAACGGTTCCGGCGCGATCATGCCAAGGAGTGCCGCGGCCGAGAGCCGTGACGGAGAGGACTCGTGCCACGTTATGACGACGGATCGCTGCTGCAGCAGGACCTGTAAAGTCGACATAGGCCTCCTTCAGCGTCTGTTTCCACGGCGGCGGAGCAAGCCAGAAGATGGCATGTGCGCCCTCGAAGCCACGATTGACGACCGAGGCGTCGCCATGTGATCCCTCAATGATTTCTGCGCGGTCGCGCACGGCACTGCTCAGCCGCGAGGCGTCACGAACGATCAGTCGAAGGGTCTCGCCCGCTTCGATGAGAGCATCGACAACCTTGCTGCCGATCTGGCTGGTGGGAGCGGTGATAACAATCATGGATAGGTCCTTTTAACATTTTTTAGAATGGCCGGGATTTCCAGCGTTCCGGATTGCTTCAGAGACGGATCGACAGTTCGACGTCCTTGGCGAACGGCACGGACAGGTAAGGGCCGCCTTGCAAACGCACGCGCGCCAGATATTCAGGGCAGTAGTCAGCGTTGTCCGCGACCACTAGCGCGCCGGGACGCAGGCGAGTTTCCACCAAATCCAATATTTCCGGGTACAGAGATTTCGCCCCGTCCAGCACCAGGAGATCGATTGAATCTGGAAGGTCGAAGCTCAAAGTCTCGAGAGCATCACCTTCGCGGATTTCGACCAGATCAATCAGTCCGCCTTCGGTCAGGTGTCGGGTTGCCCCTACCACTTTGGACGGCTCGAACTCGCTGGTGATGAGGCGCCCGCCGCCGTTGTCGCGGAGAGCTGCCGCTAGATACAGCGCGGAAATACCGAAAGAGGTGCCGAATTCGACAATATTCCTTGCTCGGGAACCGCGCGCCAACATGTAGAGGAGCGTTCCGGCTTCACGGGAAACTGGAAGCCATAGATCCTTCATGAGTGTATAGAGCTCAAGGTATTCCGTCTTGCTTCTCAGGAGACGATCTCGTTCACTGCGTGGAAGCTTACTCGTGGCTGGGCTGGTGGCCTTCTCGGCCTCGGCGAAGAGACGGTCGAGCAAGGGCGCCACGCGCGAATTTTCCAATGTAGTCATTGCAGTCCAATCTGTTGCGAATTGCGTTTTCGTTGAAAACAAAATACGACTAATTCGTCGCATTTAACAATTCGCGTTGGAATGAACCCCGATGAGTGACCGCTCAAAGCTTTCTATTTCCTCGAGGAAACGCCCCAAACAGGCTCGATCGAACGTGCTTGTATCGACGATTTTGGAGGCAGCTGTTCGCGTTCTGGCGGAGGAGGGCGCTCAGCGTTTTACAACTGCACGCGTCGCCGAGAGAGCTGGAGTGAGCGTCGGTTCACTCTACCAGTATTTTCCAAACAAGGCTTCGATCCTGTTCCGCCTGCAGAGCGACGAGTGGAAGCAGACAACTGAGCAGTGGCGGACGATCCTCGGCGACACGTCACGCCCACCCTTGCCCGCCTCCGGCACCTTATCGACACCTTTATCAGGTCGGAATTTGAAGAAGCATCGTTGCGCGTTGCGCTTGACGACGCGGCACCGCTTTATAGGGACGCGCCGGAGGCACAAGAGATCCACAATGAAGGCGATCGCATAGTCGAAGCATTCATGCGCGAGGTGCTTCCAAACACCTCAGAGAAAGCACGACAACTTTCCGGAGAACTTATCATCATGACGATGACGTCTGTTGGTAAAGAGCTTTCGGAGACACCGCGGACCGACGCTGAGATCGCCGCTTTTGCGGATGAGATGTCTGATATGCTTTGTGCTTATCTTCAAAATGTCAAGCGCAGCGGGACTGGGTATGCGTAAGATCGTTACGAAGGATGTCCGGAAAACGGTAAGTCTTCTTGAGGCTTCTCGCCTTGAACCACAATGGACCATCGACCCACCAGTCGGCGCGGCGATGTGCGGCACTACAATACGATACATTAAAGTTGATTTCTGAAATATCCTGGATACTTGAGCCGGTAAATACTGCCTGAGAAAACTCAAGGGGCAGGACTACCATGAAGGGCTCACTGTTGTTCGCGATCGCAATGTCGATCACAGGTGTTGGCATCACCGCTGCATTCTCAGCAGCAGTGGAAAGTCAGCCAGAAAACGCGTCACCGATCTATGGTGTCACACTTCCTGAGGGTTATCGGGATTGGAAATTCATAGCGGCTGCGCAAGAAGCCCCTCCTCTGGACGAATTGCGGGCTGTTCTGGCAAACGATATTGCTGCCGATGCCTACAAGAAGGGGACACTGCCCTTCCCTGATGGCTCTGTCCTCGTAAAGCTAGCCTACAAACGCCAACAGTCGACGGAATTCCCGCCGGCAACGGTGCCTGGAGCTCCGACCACTGTTCAGGTCATGGTGAAGGACTCGAAGAAATATCCGGAAAGCCATGGTTGGGGCTTCGGTCGTTTTGTCAACGGCAAGCCAGTTGACGTGGCGCAGCATGAGACCTGTCTGTCGTACCACGTAGGCAACGTCAAGGATCACGACTACGTCTTCACGCGCTATGCGCACTGAGCTGCTGACAATTTCATGCCATTTTTCATTTGTAAGGCAAGGCTAGCAGAACACGCGCAGGATGTTGAACCATGGATTTGAACCCGATCACAAAGCCAAACAGCCTTGTCATATCGGGAAATCGTACCCATGCCACACTTCATTACCCTGTCTCACGTCTCATGGTCGACGCCTGACGGTCGACCACTTCTCAAAGATATCAACCTCCGCTTCGGGCAAGAACGTGTTGGTTTGGTAGGCCGCAACGGCGCGGGTAAAACAACGCTGCTCAAGCTGATTTTTGGCGAATTGGCTCCTTCCTACGGCTCGATCGTCATCTCGGGGCGCTCCATGTCCTGCGGCAAAGCCTTCAGGTCACGGCGGGTGAAACCGTGGGTGATCTCTTTGGCGCGCGCGATGGTCTCGACGTACTTGCAAAAGCACAGGCCGGACATGCGACGATAGAAGAACTCGGCGACGTGGATTGGCTGTTGGAGGATAGGATTGCTGAAGCGATGTCTCTCTTCGGTTTAGATGCATCGGCTGCAACTCCGCTCTCCGAACTCTCAGGTGGCCAGCGGACGAAGGTTGCGCTAGCAGCGTTGAACTACGTGTCCCCCGATATGGTCCTTCTTGATGAGCCGACCAATAAACTCGATCATGAGGGCCGAAGGGCGGTGGTCGAATTCCTCCGCGCTTGGCGCGGCGGTGCCATCGTTGTCAGTCATGATCGTCAATTACTTGAAGCCATGGACGCGATCGTTGAGCTGACGTCGCTTGGAGCGAGCCGGTACGGTGGCAACTGGAGCCTCTACAACCAAACCAAGGAGTTGGAACTCGCTTCTGCGCAGCGCGACCTGGACACTGTAGAGAAAAGCGTTTCCGATGCCAAACGAAACGCGCAGGATGCCTTGGAACGCAAAGCCCGTCAGGATCGCGTTGGCTCTAGAAAAGCTGCCAAAGGAGACATGCCTCGCATCGTGGCCGGCGGGCGGAAGATGGCTGCGCAACAAACAAGCGGTAAAACTGCAAACAGGACTGCCCAACAAAAAGATGAGGCGGCGCGGCAGGTGCAAAAGGCGCGCGAGCGAATAGAGATCCTGCAGCCGCTGACCGTTAGCCTGCCGAGCACAAAGCTGGCTGCTACAAAAGTCGTTCTTAAATTGATGAATGTCACGGGGGCTTTGCGGCGGAAGATCCTGTAATCCGCGATTTATCGTTCGAGGTCAGAGGTCCCCAGAGGGTGGCAATCACGGGGCCGAACGGCTCCGGCAAGACGACACTCCTGTCATTGATCACCGGTGGGCTGCCACCCTGTCAAGGCGAGGTGAGAGTGGGCGTATTTCTGGCGTATCTGGACCAGGACGTAAGCATTCTTGATCGGCGAATGTCGATCAAAGACAATTTTTTCGACTAAATCCGGAAGCGCAAGAGAACCAATGTCGAGCCGCACTGGCCCGCTTTATGTTTCGCGCTGACGCTGCTCTGCAACGTGTCGGGTCCTTATCTGGAGGACAGATATTGCGAGCAGGGCTTGCCTGTGTCCTCGGAGGCCCTGCTCCCCCGCAACTGCTTGTCCTGGACGAGCCGACCAACCACCTTGATTTTGACGCCGTTTCTTCGGTGGAGGCGGGACTGAGAGCCTACGATGGTGCCTTATTGATGGTCAGCCACGATGAGGTGTTCCTGTCCAACGTTGGGATCGACCGGCGCCTGCACCTTGGCTGATTTTCCCGCTCAGCCGCTCCGACACGGAGCGGCTGAGGTTCAATGCTTTTGCCTGTTGCTACTTCCCAGATTGGCGAGCAGCTTCTTCGATCACATCAGCGACTTTTCCCGGCTGAGACGCGAAGACCGCGTGGCTTGCATCGATTTCCGTTACCCGGCTGCCGGCGCGTTTGGCCATATCGCGCTCGAGTTCAGGGTTGATCGAGCGATCCTGCGTTGCAACGATCGACCAACTCTTTTTCGACTTCCATGCCGGTTCGCCAACCTTTGCGGCGAAAGCTTCCTTAGCTGCGAATACCTGGCTTTTCGCGAGGAAGGCCGCATCCTCCTTGGGCAGATCAGCGGCAAAATCCGTAGCGAAGGCTGCGGGATCGAGGTACAGGAATTTGCCATCCTTGGTCTGTTTGATGGAGTTCCCTACAGGCGGCTTTGATCCGGCAAGGTCGAGGAGGCTTTCGCCCTGTTCAGGCTGGAACGCGGCGACATACACCAGTCCGGCTACATCCGCCCTATTTCCTGCCTCTGAGATCACCATGCCGCTGTAGCTGTGGCCTACGAGCAAGCTCGGACCATCCTGAAGATCCAATACCCGATTGGTCGCGGCGACGTCATCGGCAAGCGACGTGATCGGTTCCTGCACGATGGTGACATTAAAACCGCGGCCTTCGAGGATTTCGGTAGCTTTGCGCCAGCCGGAACCGTCGGCGAGCGCGCCATGGACAATCACGATATTCTTCACATCGGCGGCCTGTGCCGCAAAAGCGATGATGCTGGTAGCAAAGGCGAGAGCGAGCGTTGAGATGAGACGTTTCACAAGAGTTCTCCTTAAATTGATGAGTGTGGTTGATACGGCTTCAGCCGAAGGTGAAGGCGTAGGCCTGCACGCCAGGATCGAGGAAGCGGATGGCGAAGGTTTTGCCTCGGCGTCGCCGGCCTGGCGGACGAGTTGATAAAGCCGAGTTGATGAGACGATGCCGTTACCGTTGGCGTCGATATCGGCGCCATGATCGCGACCGGGCGGGTGACCATCGATCGTTACCTGGAACCGAACTGGCTTATTGTCAGCACTTGGCCCGAGCACCAGATGCAGATCGCGAGCGCTGAACTGGTAGGTGATCCCGCCATCAGCTCTGTCGAGCGTCGCCGCTTCAGCACCGACGGTCCAGGTGCCAGAAAGGCCCCACTCGTTTAGGCCTGGGGCCGCAATCGAATAGTCGCGGGATTTGTTCGCGCGCAGGCTCTCTTTCGATGCAAAGCCGGTAGCTTGTCGGTAGCCGACATAGGTCTCGCCAGAGCGGACATGCTTGAGGTCCGGGCTAGCCTCGGCGCCTTTTGCCTCCGGCGTGACCAGTGCGCTTGCCGACGCAATACTGCCAGCCTCACGGAGCAGATCCTGAATCGCCTGCTCGGTCTGTTGATAGTTCCCTTCACCGAACTGGTGGTACCGGATCTGACCTTTTGCATCGATCAGATATTGCGCTGGCCAATAGCTGTTATTGAAACTGCGCCAGATCTTATAATCATTGTCGATCGCGACCGGGAAACCGATCTTGAAGTCGCCGATTGCCTTCCTGACATTCTCGACCTTTTTCTCAAAGGCGAATTCAGGCGAGTGCACGCCGATGACGACAAGTCCCTGGTCCGTGTATTTTTCCGCCCAGGCACGGACGTAAGGGATGGTTCGAATGCAGTTGATGCAGGAATAGGTCCAGAAGTCGACAAGTACGACCTTGCCACGCAACTGTTCGGTGGTGAGCGGCGGCGAGTTGAGCCATTCGACCGCACCATCCAGGGACGGTGCGCGGCCCTCAATGGTCAGTTTCGATCTGAATGGGGCAGCGTTCGCAGGAAGAGCGTTGGAATTGCTCGCCATTTCAGTCGGCGGCTCGACACCCTGGCCGGCATGAAAACGATCAAGAACAGCTTGTTCCACGGATGCGGTACTGGCGTTGGACAACTGAGCGAGGGCGCCGGTATCCAATCCAAGTGCGATGGCCATGACACCCGCAAGAACCGCTGCGCCGACGAGCTGTCGGATGCGCTTGCTAAAACCGAGGGAACGCTTCAAGCCTGTAAAAACCTTGCCTCCAACCAGCAAGGCTATCGCAAGCGAGGTCGCTGTGCCGCTGGCATAGGCGGCGAGCAACAAGCTTGTTTCGAGATTGGCACCCTTGAGCGCGGCTCCCGTCAGCACGAGGCCCAGGATCGGCCCTGCGCACGGTGCCCAAAGAAGACCGGTTGCAATACCCAGCACCAGAGAGCCCGCAATGGTCGGGATAGTCCCCGCCCGCCCGGAAGCATTGGCAAGACGGTTGCCCAGCTCGACGATTGGTCGGGTGACGATGCTGGCCGCACGTGGTGAGATCAGGCTGACACCAAAGACCGCAAGAAGCGCGAGAGCGGCAAGCCGCCCATATTCGTTCGCGTTGATTGCCCAGCTTCCGCCCACTGCAGCGAGTGTTGCAATGGCGGCGAACGTGGTCGCCATGCCTGCGAGCATAGGCAACGTGCTGCGAAGAAATGACTGCCCCGCACGTGCAAAAACGAAAGGGAGAATGGGCAGGATACAGGGGCTGAGGATGGTCAGAGCCCCTCCCAGATAGGCAATGATCAAAAGGGTCATCATCTTTTCCTTTGCAAGAAGATTTCGGGGCCCTGGACGGCGATGGCGCTGCCAGCAATAGTGCCAGTCTCTTGACCTCACGTATCTCGAGTGTGTCTGGGAGTGGTGGGATTTGTACGCAAATGTAGAAGAGGCGCCTGGGCGAATATCCGCGCATGCTGAGCCAGCGCCCTTTGTCTCAAGAGGAAGAATTGTATCTGAGTGTATCCAGGGAGCCGGTTGCTACAGAAACATTCACAATTGATCTGCTCAAGACACATCGATGATACATGTGTCAGGCTTCTTGCCCACCGTATCAACACAGATGGGAGAGAACACCATGAGCAATCAGATTGATCTTCAACGCCGCCGCTTTTTCGGCATTGCAGCCATGACCGTTGCGGCCGTCGAACTCGGCGCTAACGGACTGGCAAACGCCAAAGCACCCGCAGCGACGGTTCCAGCAACATCCAAGTCCGGCGGACACACGTCCTTCGGCTCATTGAAACAGATCGACGCCGGGGTCCTCAATATTGGCTACGCAGAAGCGGGCCCAGCTGACGGCCCCGCCATCTTGCTCCTGCACGGCTGGCCTTATGACATCTATAGCTATGTTGACGTCGCACCCATTCTCGCCTCGGCAGGATATCGCGTGCTCATCCCCTATCTGCGCGGCTATGGCACGACCCGCTTCCTTTCGGCTGACACCCTGCGCAACGGCCAACAGGCCGCGCTTGCGGCGGACATGATTGCTTTTCTAGACGCGCTCCAGATTAAACAAGCCGTGGTGGCAGGCTACGACTGGGGTGCTCGCACCGCTGACATCATGGCGGCTCTTTGGCCGGAACGTTGTAAAGCTCTGGTTTCGGTGAGCGGCTACCTCATCGGTAGCCAGGAGATCAACAAGAAGCCACTTCCTCCCAAGGCAGAGCTTTCCTGGTGGTACCAGTTCTATTTCGCAACGGAACGCGGTCGTGCCGGTTACGCGGCGAACAACCTCGACTTTGTCCGCCTGATCTGGGAGACGGCATCGCCGACCTGGAAGTTCAGCGACGAGACCTTCATGCGCTCCGCATCGGCCTTCGACAATCCTGATCACGTGGCTATTACCATCCATAACTACCGTTGGCGGCTCGCTTTGGCCGATGGGGAGACCAGATATGATGCGTATGAGCGGCAGCTTGCCAAACTGCCGGTGATCGCAGTTCCGACGATCACCATGGAGGGCGATGCCAATGGCGCGCCTCATCCCGCGCCCTCGGCATATGCTTCGAAATTTTCCGGCAAATACGAACATCGTGATGTCACCGGCGGCATCGGCCATAATCTGCCGCAGGAAGCACCCGAAGCCTTCGCCAAGGCCGTGCTGGACGTTGCCAAGCTTTGATCTTGCCTACGCTCGCGAACCGTTATCTTACTGCGATCCAAAGCGGGTTTGTTCGCAGGCCCGTTATAGCTTGGGGAGTGAAGGCGTCGAATGGAACACATCGATCACATTCTTGTCGTTGATGACGACAGGGAAATCCGAGAACTGGTCTCAAGCTACCTGAAGAAGAGCGGTTTGCGCGCGTCGGTAGCCGCCGACGGGCGGCAGATGAGAACGTTTCTGGAGGGGAATACTGTCGATCTCATCTTGCTCGATGTGATGATGCCGGGTGATGACGGCCTAGTCTTGTGCCGCGAACTACGTGCCGGCAAGCATAAAGCCACACCAGTCCTGATGCTGACCGCCCGTGATGACGAAATGGATCGCATCATCGGGCTAGAAATGGGCGCCGATGACTATTTGTCGAAACCATTCGCGGCGCGCGAACTTCTTGCACGGATAAAGGCGGTGTTGCGTAGAACCCGAATGCTGCCGCCCAATCTTCAAATCAGCGAGGCTGGCCAGCTTTTGAGGTTTGGCGACTGGCGTCTGGATACCGTAGGCCGACGCCTGTTGGACAAGGAGGATACCGAAATCACCCTGAGTGGCGCCGAATATCGCCTTCTCAGAGTCTTCATCGACCATCCACAGCGCGTCTTGAATCGCGATCAGTTGCTCAACCTCACCCAAGGGCGCGACGCCGAGGTCTTCGACAGGTCCATTGATCTTCTGGTGAGCCGCGTGCGCCAAAGGCTGGGTGATGACGCGCGCGAACCGACCTATATCAAGACTGTACGCGCCGAAGGTTATGTGTTTGCGGTTCCGGTCGAGATCTCGGAGCCGCGATCATGACATCTCCTCAAATTGGGCTGTGGCCGCGGTCGTTACGGTCCCGGTTGTTTCTGATCCTTTTTGTCGGCCTTGCCATTGCCTATGGTCTCTCATTCAGCATCTTAGTTGCAGAGCGCTACATGTCCGCCAAGGCGGTTATGCTCGGTACGTTGGAAAGCGATCTGGCCACCTCAATCGCTGTGATTGATCGCCTCCCCGCGGACGAACGGCCAGATTGGGTCGATCGTCTAAGCCGCGGCAATTATCGGCTGGTTCTCGGTCCTGGGCTTCCGGGTATATCCGACATATCCGGCCGCGGCGCCGAAATCGCGGAACGGATCGAGGAAGCAGCCGGTCACAAGTTTCCCATAAGGGTTGAATCCATCCCGGGCGACGGCAAACGGCTTCAGGCCCATCTAACGTTGTCCGACGGCGCACCGCTAACGATTGATGTCACTCCGCGTGGTGTGATGCCGCTGGCCGAGTGGTTGCCGTATGTCTTTGCGGCGCAGATGGCGCTTCTGGTACTCTGTACCTGGTACGCGGTGCGGCAGGCAATCTACCCTTTGAGCGTGCTGTCAAATGCCGCGGAGGCACTGGATCCGAGTAAGCAGGGATTACCGATGAGCGAAAGCGGACCAACCGAGGTCGCCCACGCGGCTCGCGCCTTCAACGCCATGCGCGACCGGATTGCCCATTATCTGGAGGAGCGGATTCAAATTCTTGCCGCGATCTCACATGACCTGCAGACACCAATCACCCGTATGCGGCTGCGCGCCGATATGGCGGATGATACACCGGAAAAGGAAAAACTTGTGAGCGACCTGCGTGAGATAGAACGGCTCGTGCAGGATGGTATCGCCTACGCCCGTAGTTCGCATGGCAACGGAGAGAAGACGTCCCGGATTGACCTTGCTTCCTTCATCGACAGCATCGCCTATGACTATCAGGACACCGGAAAAACAGTGTCGGTGCACGGCCTTGTAAAGGGTACGGCGACCACAAAACCGCACGCGCTTCGCAGAATTCTGACAAACTTTATAGACAACGCGATCAAATTTGCAGAAAGCGCAGAAATCTCAGTCACAAGGGGTGACGAAGGCGAGGTCATCGTGACGGTGCTTGATCGCGGACCGGGTATCCCGTCCGATATGCTGGAAAGTGCCATGCAGCCGTTCTTCCGGATCGAGACTTCGCGAAACCGCGACACAGGTGGAACTGGTCTCGGGCTTGCGATTGCCCATCAGCTCGCCGCGACCATTGGCGGCTCGGTGCGCCTGTATAATCGGGAAGGCGGCGGCCTGGCGGCTGAGGTGAGCTTCCGTTGATCAGAAGAGATGGAGAAGGCGTCCGGCCTGTGGCTACGTTTCGATACATTTCCGCAGTTTTGAGAAACATGCCCGATACGCTGGTGCCGCAGAACAAGGGTGTCAACAGCGCCGCACCAGGCGGTTAGCGAAAGGAGCCCACTATGACCACCATCGACAAAGTTCTCTATACCGGCAAGACGCACACGACCGGCGGTCGCGAGGGAGCGGCACGCAGTGAAGATGGCGCGCTGGAAATCAAGCTCTCTCCTCCAGGGAGTGGAATGCCTGGCACCAATCCCGAGCAGCTTTTCGCGGCGGGCTGGTCGGCCTGCTTCCTCGGTGCGATGAGCCGAGCCGCCGGCAAGCATCAGGTCAGGCTGCCGGCTGACACTTTCGTCGATGCCGAAGTCGACCTCGGCACGACTGATGGGGAGTTTTTCTACAAGCTCGTCTTACTGTCACGCTGCCAGGCGTTGACCGTGACGTCGCGCAGGCGATCATTGAGGACGCTCATCAGATCTGCCCGTATTCGAAGGCGACGAGAGGAAATATCAATGTTGAGCTCAAAGTCGCCTAAGGCAGTGCTTAACGGGCGAGCAATTGTCATTCTCGTCATGGCCGCAGCGATATTTGCAGCACCATGCGTCTACGATGTTGCATCCACAGAGCCCTCACCCTTTGTGGGTCTTCTAACGGCCGTATCAGCAGTATAAATGCACCGGAGAACGGTTCAACTATAGGCTCAAGCCGTTCTCCTCAGGCATTTTCCCGCCTGACTGCCCTGATCAATTCGACAAAGGTCCGCAACTTCGCCGGCACGTGACGGCGGCCAGGATAATACAGGCACAGCCCCGGATATGGCACGGTCCAGTCTTTGAGCACCCTTTTTAATCGCCCGCTCGCAAGATCATCCGCAACCTGCCAGTCATTCAAGTAGGCAAGGCCGGCCCCTTCCCTTGCCGCCCGTAACATCAGGTCACTGTCATCGAGCGTGAGCATGCCGGGAACGGCAACGCTGAACTGCTGTCCCCGACGTTCGAATTCCCAGCTATACAAGCCTCCATTGGCCATTCGCGCCCGGATGCATTGATGAGACTGAAGATCCGCCGGGGCCATCGGTAGGCCGTGCTTGTCAAAATATTCCGGCGAGCCGACAATCGCGGGATGAATGCTGTCGCTTATGGATACGAGAACCATATCGGGAGGTACCGCCTCGCGCACGCGGATTCCTGCATCGAACCCCTGAGCATTGATGTCGATGAGTGCGGCATCCGTCACGATCTCCACACCGACTGTTGGAAATCGACGCATGTACTCGACCAACAGGGGCGCCAAAATCATTCTGATCGCGCCGATTGAACTGTTTATGCGCAGCGTTCCCGCAGGCTCAAGCCGATGTTCATCCACTTGATCGATCGCGTTGCGGATCGCGGCAAGAGCCGGGGTGATCTCGGCAACAAACCGCTCGCCGGCTGCTGACAAGACAACGCTACGGGTCGAACGATTGAAGAGCCGGACGCCGATCCGAGCCTCCAGGGTCATGATCTGTTGGCTTAGAGCAGATGAGGACATGCCGAGGTCACGAGCGGCGGCACGAAAGCCTCCGCGCGCTGCAACGGCCACAACAGCTTCAAGTTCCGATAGAGACCCTCTTATCATTGTCCGCATTTCCTTATCAGCCTGTGCGGTTTTGATCGTCTTATCTACGCAATCGGTCAAGCTTAAATTGAAGTCAGCACGTGTCGGGCGAACCTGTTTCAAACTGTATCGCAGGTCGCCCCCGCAAGAGAAACTCGTTTAACTCCACTCGTCAGAAACGGAGGAGATACATGCGGCGTGAAATAGTGCCGCAGTCGCTCTAACGCGCCGCAGAGTTGAATGGGTCTGCGGTCACAAAACCCTATTCCGAACATCTTGAGGCCTGATCATGCGATCGATCGAACACATCTACATCAATGGAAAATTCGTGGTGCCCCACGGGGAAGATCGGCTGGACCTTATCAACCCTGCCACTGAAGAACGAATTGGCGATGTCCGTCTGGGCAATGAAGATGACGTCAGGGCGGCTGTGGCAGCCGCCAAGCGTGCCTTGCCTGCGCTGGCTGCGTCTACAAAAGCGGAGCGGATCGACATGCTGCACAGCCTGCGCGACGCGATCGCTGCCAACCCGGATGAACTCATCCAGACAATGACGGAGGAATACGGAGCACCCTCATACTTCACGGCCTTTTCGGTACAGAATACCGCGTCGATTTTTGATGTCATGGCTGAAACCGTTGCTGAGTACGAGTTCGATCGCGTTGTGGGCAAAAGCGCGGTTCGGATGCTACCGCGCGGCGTTCTCGCCGCTATAACCCCTGGAACAGCAATTTCGGCTTCATCGCGACCAAGCTTGCTCATGCAATTGGCTCTAGCTCCCCTCTCGTGATCAAACCGGCCGAGCAGAGTGCTTTGCAGACCGAAGTTCTGGCAAAGCGGCTTCATCGAGCGGGATTGCCTGCTGGTGTCCTTAACATCGTCAATGGAACGGGGCCCGTGGTTGGTGCTGCTCTCACGGGCGATCCTGATGTTGCGACGATCAGCTTCACCGGATCCACTCAGGCCGCGAAAATCATCCAGCGTGCTGCAATCGACGGCATGAAAAGAGTTATCCTGGAACTTGGAGGCAAGGCACCGACGATCGTTATGCCGGACGCCGAACTGGACAAAGCAATCCCTGTTGCCTTGATGTCCGGTTTTGCAAACAGCGGACAGGCCTGCGTTGCCGGAACCCGCATTCTGGCGCCGAGGTCTCGGATGGCGGAAATATCAGAGCGGCTGAAGGTAGAAGCCGAAAAGCTGAAAGTCGGCGCACCTCGTGATCCCGAGGTGCGAATTGGGCCGATGGCCAGCCGAGCTCAATGGGAGAGGATCCAGATGTATATCAGACTGGGCATAGAAGAAGGGGCGACCCTTCTGACCGGTGGAGCTGGCCGACCAACCGGGTTGGACAGAGGTTGGTTCGCTCGCCCAACGATCTTCGCGGACGTGCACAGCAATATGCGTATCGCACGTGAAGAGATCTTCGGGCCGGTCCTGTGCCTAATCGCGTACGATGACGAGGACGAGGCCGTCGAGATCGCCAATAATAGCGTATACGGGCTCCAGGCATATGTCCTGGGGTCTGATCAAAAGCGCGCTGTACAAATCGCGGAGAGGCTGTTGGTCGGGCGCGTCGTCGTTAACGGCGCGCCCCATGATCCACGAGCGCCGTTCGGCGGCTTCAAGCAGTCCGGCATTGGACGTGAAATAGGCGCGTTCGGTCTCGACGGGTTGCTGGAGCCTCGCGCTATCCTAACCGCGTGAGATGAATGGCACTGGTGAAACAGTGTGTCTGAACCACCAGCAGATCTGCGACGCGGCACCAGTATGAGTTCCGCCGAGCAGGAAGCCGTTCCCGCGAGACACGCTACCAATTTGTATCAGCACGTGTCGCCCCCTGGAAAAGCGACACTGCGTAACACGACAGCGATATCGAGAAACAGCAGGGATACGATCGCCGCCTAATGTCCGATCCGCGAGATGGTCGCGAACGTTTGATTAGGAGAGAAGCATGAACAACGCTCGACGAATTGAAAGAAGGAGCCGCCGGACCGCTCTTGCCCTTGGCTCCACCTTCCTAGTTTCGGTTGCCTGCATGCAGCCTGTGTTGGCAGAGACAGCGCAATCGCCTGTCTCCAGCGCCGATGATAGTATCGGCCCTTCCATGTCCACGTAGACCAGGCGAAGATCGACGACCTGATGAACAGGATCAAGAATACGCACTGGCCGGACAAGGAAACTGTTGGGGATATTTCCCAGGGCATTCAGCTGGCACACGTTCAGGACCTCGTGCGCTACTGGGGGACCAAGTACGACTGGAGGAAGGCGGAGGACCACCAACGCCCTTCCGCAGTTCGTGACCAAGATCGATGGCGTCGATATTCACTTCATACATGTCCGCTCCCGCCATCCCAATGCCCTCCCCGTTATTCTGACCCATGGCTGGCCCGGGTCCATCTTTGAGTTCACAAAGGTCATAGGCCCGCTGACTGACCCCACCGCTTACGGTGGCAAAGCGGAAGACGCGTTCGATGTCATTATCCCTTCGATTCCAGGCTATGGCTTCTCTGGTCATCCAACCGAGCTGGGATGGGGCCAGATCGCGTCGCACATGCGTGGGACACGCTTGTGAAGCGTCTCGGCTACACGCAGTATGTCTCCCAGGGTGGCGACCATGGCTCGGTAATTTCAGATGCGTTGGCCCGGCAGGCACCGGACGGTCTGCTTGGCATTCATCTGAACATGCCTGCAACGGTTCTGGGTGCCCTGATGAAGGGTATCAATAGCGGCGATCCGGCGCCGACGGATCTATCGACGCTAGAACGCGATGCCTATAATTCACTGAGTGGCTTTTTCGGTAGGAACGCGGCCTATGGTGCGATGATGGTCACGCGGCCTCAGACGATCGGATATTCACTGTCCGACTCTCCGGTCGGTCTCGCATCCTTCATCTACGAGAAGTTCGTGCAATGGAGCGATAGCGATGGGGAGCCGGATCGGGTCCTTACCAAAGATGAAATGCTGAATGACATCACGCTTTACTGGCTGACCAACAGCGGTGCGTCCGGCTCACGCTTCTACCGGGAAAATAACAACAACAACTTCAGCTCGGACGCTCAGAAGACCAAGGACATCAAGATCCCGGTTGCGATTACGGTCTTTCCGAAGGAAATCTATCAGGCGCCTGAAAGCTGAAGCAAGCAGCCTTACCCATCATTGAACTACTATCATCAGGTTGATCACGGAGGACATTTTGCAGCTTGGGAACAGCCTGACATCTTCTCAGAAGAGTTGCGCCAGGCGTTCCGAAAGGTTCGTTGAGTTTTCAATAAATGGAGCGCGGTTACAGGGCCGCGCTTCTTGCATTCTAGATCTGCTGTCTGAACGGCCGGACTCTGAATGTAACCGGTCGGCAGCGAGACACCCACAGGCGTTGACCCACGATACTGCACGTCGCCTCCTCGGGAGGGAGGACTACGTGCGGATGAATTGGTATCTTCGTTTTTACAGTTTTTGGACGCCTTGAACCAATTCGAACTTCTAACGGATGATTAAGCGGACCGCATGCACAGTCCTGCCGCTTAGCTTGGAAAAAATATAGCTACTGCGGACCTCCGGAAGGCTATTCGCAGCCTCCAACACTCCACGACGCGTTCGCCAGCTTCATCGTAGCTCACGAAGGCGCCTGGAAAACAGCTACTGGCATGCGGTTGGTTCGCCGGGCCGACAACACGTTCGGGCGACGTAAAATCGGAGTGAGTGGCAACCAGACCATTACTTCGGTCTCCCGCATGTATCGATGCTTGACGACCCGACGTTTTTATTATTGGATACAATTATGATTTCGGATACGGAAAAGACTCAGTCGGAAGCGGCGACCGACAAGATTAGGACGCTTATCCTGAGTGGGACATATCGTCCCGGTCAGCCACTTAGGCAGGAAGCCTTATCGGGACACTTGAGTATCAGTCGCACTCCTCTCCGGCACGCGCTTCAGTCACTCGCCGAGGAAGGGTTAGTCGAGGCAGTCGGCTTCAAGGGAGCACGTGTTGCACAACCTGATTTGCAAATGGTGCGCGATCTGTTTGATATGCGCCTTCTGCTGGAACCGCTTGCACTCAAGTCTGCGCTTGAGCACCATACAAAGCTTGATTTCGCCAAGGCAGAGATGGCGCTCGATGCAGCTGACGCGGAACGCGACCTCTACAAGCTTTCCCAGTTGAATTGGGAATTCCATCATGCGCTCTACCGTCCGTCAGGCCGGCGAACGCTCATGAGGACCATCGAGCATCTCAACAGGGCATCTGCTTTTGCGGAAACGATTGCGAAGTCCATCGTTGTCAGATCGGAGAAATCGGCTGCCGAGCATCGCGAATTGCTGCAGGCCTGCCGCAACGCGGATGCGCACGGCGCAATTGACCGCCTGACGGAGCATCTCCAGCTAGCCTATCGCGACATTCAGAACACGGAGTACTGACTGTGCCGGTCATCAACAGGATCGCAGAATTCCATGACGAGATGAGCAAGTGGCGGCGTCATCTTCATGCCAATCCAGAACTTTCCTACCAAGAGCATCAAACAGCAAAGTTCGTCGCTGACAAACTTCGGTCCTTCGGGATCGAGGTCAGCGAAGGCATTGGCGGAACCGGCGTCGTCGGTGTTTTGTACGGGGACCGAGGAGGAGAAAGTTCCATTGGGCTGCGCGCTGACATGGATGCGCTCGCGATCGAGGAGCGCAACGATTTTGGACACTGTTCGGTGAACACGGGCGTCATGCACGCTTGCGGGCACGATGGGCATACAGCCATGCTGTTGGGTGCCGCACGCTATCTTGCCGAAACCCGCAAGTTTTCGGGCCGGGTTGTTTTCATCTTCCAGCCGGCCGAGGAAATGGGAGGAGCCGATGGCGGAGCGGCCCGAATGATCCGCGAAGGATTGTTTGAAACCTTTCGATGCGACGAGATATACGGTTTGCATAATTGGCCCGGAATGGAAGTCGGAACCTTCGCGGTTAAGGCCGGCCCGATGATGGCGTCGGGCGATAGCTTTGAGATAGAGGTGTCGTCCAAGGGCATGCACGCAGCGCAACCACACAAGGGCGCTGATGTTGTTCTGACGGCCGGCCATATCCTCGTCGCGCTTCAGCAAATTGCCGCGCGAAACACTGATCCACTCGACGCCCTTGTCGTTAGCGCGACGCAGATCCATGGTGGGGACGCTTACAACGTCTTGCCGAACACAGTCACCATTCGAGGGACGGTCAGGGCTTTTTCTCCCAAAGCACGCGCGGCAGCGGAACCGGCAATACGCCGCATCGTCAAAGGTATAGCATTGTCGACCGGTGCCCATTGCGAGGTGTCTTACGCTCAGCAATATCCGACGCTGGTCAATTCTGAGCCGGCGGCGCGGTCGGCGGAAGCTGCGGCATTATCGGTATTCACTAAGGTCGAGACAAACCCGCCGCAGACGATGATTGTCGAGGACTTTGCCTTCATGCTTGAAGACCGGCCCGGATGCTACGGGTGGATCGGAAATGGCCCGGATGACAATGGCCGGATCCTTCACAGCGCGTGGTTTGATTTCAATGACGAGGCCCTGCCTTTCGGGGCCTCCTATTTCGCCGCAGTCGTTGAACAGCAACTGCAATGATAACCCGCGTGCCCACCCTCTTCTCAGCGTCCTGAAAGCTACACAAGCCGCCGCCATGGCAGGCGCTCGCAAAGAGAGTGCGTCACGAAGCAGTACCAGATGCGAGGATCTTCATGCGAACAGTCAAAACAGACACTCTCGAAATTGCGTATTTTGAACACGGCTCGCCCGACGGTTGGCCTGTCGTGCTCAGCCATGGATTCCCGTACGACATCCACGCCTATGATGAGGTGGCCCCTCGCCTAGCGGAAGCGGGAGCGCGGGTGATCGTCCCCTACCTGCGCGGCTTTGGTCCAACGCGCTTCCGGTCCAGGCTCCACGATGCGCAGCGGCCAGCAGGCTGCTCTCGGCAAGGATGTTATCAACTTGCTCGACGCCCTTGGCATCGAGAAGGCCATTCTCGCCGGCTATGACTGGGGTGGCCTTGCTTCATGCGTTGCATCGGCACTGTGGCCTGATCGAGTGGCCGGCCTGGTCTCCTATGCGGGCTACGACGTTATCGACGTGAACCGGCTGGGCCATGCCTACCAGCCCAGCCTGGAACAGGCTGTCTGGTACCAACATCTGTTCCAGCACGAGCGTGGCCGCGAGTGCTTGGCTCTCCACCGCCGCGATTTGTGCAGGATCCTCTGGAAGCAGTGGTCGCCGACCTGGGCGTTTGACGACGCGACGTTTGACCAGACAGCGGCCTCTTTCGACAATCCGGACTTCGTCGATGTCGTCATCCACTCCTATCGGTTCGACTTCGGGAACGCAGCGGGAGATCCCGCTCTGGCTGATCTGGAAACGCGGTTGGCCGAAAAGCCACCCTTAACCGTCCCCGCGATCACGATCGACGGGACCCAAGATCCGTTAAAGCCCGGCGGAACGGCTGATCATGCCCCGATGTTCAAAGCACGACACGAGCATCGAGTGGTCGAGTGTGGACATAATCTGCCCTGGGAGGCGCCACATGATTTCGCCGACGCTATAACAACCGTTCATGGTTGGTGCGGTTTCGCATCCTAGAGGCCGCAATCGGTTCGTCGGACTTGGAGCCGTACCGATTGCCGATCCGTGGCGTGGCGCTCCTTTCGGATCCGTCTAGAGGCCGGGCCACATTCCTCCGTCAGGCCGCAGATTCGCCCCGGTAATATAGCTCGCACGCGGGCTCGCGAGGAAGGCGACAGCATCGGCAATTTCTTCCACTGTGCCAACCCGCCCAATGGGCACTTGCGCGAACATTGGCAGTGCGACCCTTTCGACTTCGGGCCATGGTGCATCTGGCGCAAGCCCTTGCGTAAGGGCCGCCTTGCGGAACGCTTCATCAAGACTGGCGCTGTGTATAGTTCCGGGCGAGACAGTATTCGCCGTAATGCCTTCACGTGCGACGGCCTTTGCCAACGAAGCGGTCATCGCAATCATCGCCGCCTTTGCTGCGGCGTAGTCCGGCTTTTTGGACGGGGGCATCATACCCGCGAGGCTTGAGATGTTTATAATCCTTCCCCACTTCGCAGCCCGCATGTTGGGCAGCAAGTGAGATGTCACCCTCACGGCAGCAAGCACATTCCGGTCATATGTGCTCGCCCAAGTCTCGGTTCGCGTCGTCGACCAGTCCTCCAATTGACCGGAGCCACCGGCATTGTTGATGAGGATTTTGACAGGTCCGACGAGAGTCTGCGCTTCATCGACCAGGTGCTCGACGTCGTCGTCTTTCGTCAGATCACCGACAACCGCAACTGCGCGCCCGCCTCGGCTACGGACGTTGTGAGCAACCTCTTCGGCTTTATCCCTGTTTCGACCATGAACGATTACGATTGCCCCTTCGCGACCGAGCGCTTCCGCGATTCCTTCGCCGATGCCCTTGCTGCTGCCGGTCACCAAGGCCACCTTACCGTCGAGTTTTAGATCCATCACGACCTCCTTTCTCACGAGGACGCAACTAAAGGACAGCACCGTGAATGAGGCAATTACGCACTTAAAAGTGCCTATGGAATTGGAAGACGATCGAAGCGTCTGCCTCGGGCCCGACGGTTCCGTTGCTCACGTGACGAGAACGCTCAATATGGTCGAGGGCCGATGGAAGCTTCCAATCTTGTTCCGTCTTTTGAAAGAGCGTCGATGCGAACTTCGCAGCTATTGCGGGATATTCCGGGTGTTTCCCAGAAAATGCTAACGCAACATCTTCGAGAGCTCGAAAACGATGGCCTCGTGAGGAGACACGATTACGAAGAGCAGCCTCCACGTGTTGAATATGAACTTGCAGCTCCCGGCCGTGAACTGATGCCGGTTCTCATCGCAATGAGGGACTTTTCGCGCCGACATCCTAGAGGCTAGGGAAGAGGCCGAGTCAGTGGAGGTCGAATGCGCCGTTGCCAAGTTCATTCAGGAGGTTACCCCGCTCCGGAAGGCAATGATTTGGCGAAGACCACACGGGACGAGCCCTTTGTGACCGCCGAGGTCGACCTGGAGTGTCGCTGGTGTTCTGATTGAGCGCCCGCATGCGGATGCGTCAGATGAAACGAACGCTTGTCGTACTTATCGGCATCGACACTGCGGTCCGATTATTTGAAATAGACGATGTAGTATTAGCTCTTGATGGGATGTGAACCGCCGACCGCCCGTTTCCTTCTCAGGGAGCTGAAGACAAACTCGCGCAAGATCACCAGCAACTCCGAGGTCGCTCAGGTTGACGCGCTGACGATCCTTTACCGTTCGATTTCTGATACCAATAGGAGCGACACCGTCGATCTCGGGACTCTATTGCCGCCTAAGAGTGCCACTGGCAACGATCGGGCCTGTTGCGGCGCCGGTCGGCGAGCCACCGAAGGGTTCGAGGGTGACGGCGAATGTGGTTCCCTCGTCGATAGGGGCGCGCCGATCGGACGGGATGACGAGTTCGCCATCCATGCCCGGCGGAAAGACGCCGAGCGACAAGGGGCTGCCGCTGCTCGGCACCAGCCAGAGTTCGAGCGACCTCTCGTCCGGCCTCCCGGCGGCAACCGGCACGATCCTCATCCGGCCGCTCGTCGCGTCGTAAGCGGCAAGCATGTTGACCGCATTGTTCGGCGTCGAAAGTTCGGCAACCAGTTGGTTTGTGCGCGGCGAGATCGGGGGCACCATAAAGGAGAAAACTAAGGCGGCCACAGCGACCAGAGACGTGCCCAGCGATAGCCCGCGCCAAAACCCGACGGAGTTCCAGAGTCTCCCGGCCGACGATGCGGATTTCGAAGGACCGAACAGGCGCCGTTCGATTTCGGTGAAAACCGCCGCTCCGGGCGCTACATCTTCATAATCGTCGTTGAAGGACGACAGGTCGGATTCCCAACCCTTAACGAGCAGCGCGAAAGCCCGGTCCGATCTTATGCGATTCTCGACGCGGCGCCGGGCATCGAGCGACAGCAGGCCAAGAACATATTCGCCGGCCAGGATCTCATCCTGTGACCGTTTGCCGTGACCGTGTTCGCCTGTGGTCATCGCTGCAGGCACTCCCTGAGTTTCAGGAGGCTGCGGCGCAGCCAAGTGCGCACCGTGTTCAGCGGAACCTGCAGTTCCTCGGAAAGTTCAAGATAACTTACCCCCTCCACATAGGCACGCCGGACTGCGCGTGCATGCGCCGCATCGAGCTCTTTCATGCAGTTGTCGATACGACGTCCTTCGTCGGCTATCGCAACCTGCTGTTCAGGATTGGGTATGCTGTCATCGATGAGGTCATAGGCCTCATTCAGATCTTCAGCACCTGGCTTGTGGGCGCGGACGACGTCGATCGCGTGGTTACGGGCGATGGCGGCTAGCCAGGTCGATGGCTGCCCTGCACTCATCGTAAACGTCTTCGAACGTTGCCAGATTTTGATATAAATCTCCTGAAGTACTTCCTCTGCTTCTGCCCTGTCCTTGAGGATTCGTAGGCAGATGGAAAAAGCTTTGCGCTTGTACTGCGATAAAGTATCGCAAAAGCAGCTCGATCACCCAACGCAACGCGATTGATCAAATCTGCGATCTTTTTATTTTGCATTCAAAAGAACCTTGCCGCCACGCTTTTATAAATGCGGAAGGTATTAAAAGGCAAGATGTTCTGAAACAGAAGACAAGAAAAGGGGTGCATTTGGCTTCGCGAAGTCAGGTTACACGGCAGAAAGCAATGCATCAGGAGTTAGCTGTGGTACTGCCGATTGGTCCAAGGATGCGTTCAGTGATCCACATGCCGACACCGGAGGCGAATGCGGAAAGGATGGTGCCCCAGGCAAGGTCGGCAACGGTGAGGATAGTCGACCAGTTCTTGAGCGTCGCCTGGTTGGTCAAATCGTAGGTGGCATAGGCGGTGAACCCCACCACGCCGCCATAAAGCACGGCTGTCCACAACGAGCCAGATGCCAACCCGGGCCGCACGGCGAGATAGATCAGGCCGGCGGCAAAGAGCAGATAAAAGACGACGGCAGGAGTACGCCTGAAGCTTGGCGCTAACATATCGCCCATGGTCGGCCTGTATAGAAGGCCTGCCATGGTGCTGAGCCAGAGGAAATCCACCACGACGAAGGCAATTAACGTGGCGAAATAAGCGATTAAATAGGTTTTCATGGGTTTCTCCGTTCTATCGGTCGTTGGCCGCCCGCATCAATGCGAGTCCAGTCAATGCTTTTGCACAGCAGGCCGGCCACGATGCAGCCTTTCGTCGTCATCCGGTCGCCGCTAACGACCACGGCGATCCGGTAGGTCATGTCCCGCTGAGGATCGAACGCTGTGCCGGAATAGGTGCCGTCCCCGCCGGCTTGATGGTCATCACCAGTCTGTCGCCCGCCTTTTCGCGAGGCGTACCGGGTTTGATCCAGGTGTTGATTGCGCAGATATTCGATCCGCAAGGGGCGATCCTCACATTGGCGTTGCCATCACCGCGCGCCCATCGGCCATCGAGGTCGGCAGCATCGGCCAGAGCGGAAAACTCGAGCATCACCGCGGCCGTCATGATGAAGGTTCGTTTCACAGGCATGCCTGTTCTCATCGTATTACCGCCGGCGCATGCTCGATCGTGTAGAAGCCGACATTGATCGTCCCCTCCTCGAAACCGGCTTCGCAATAGCAGAGGTAGTAATCCCAGAGGCGGCGGAAACGGTCGTCGAAGCCAAGCGCGGCAATGGCCGGCCAGCGGGCGTGGAAACGGGTTCGCCATTCGGCAAGCGTTCGCGCGTAGGACTTGCCAAAATGCTCGATCTCTCGAAGTACGAGGCCTGCCTTATCGACAGCGGCGGTCAATGCCGCATCGGATGGCAAAAAGCCGCCAGGAAAAATGTATTTCTGGATGAAGTCGGCGCGGCGGCGGTAGCTCTCGTAGCGTCTCTCCTCTATCGAAATTATCTGTAGGACGGCGCAGCCGCCGGGGTTCAGGCTACGTTTTAAGGTCGCGAAGTAGCTCGGCCAGTAGGCTTCCCCACGGCTTCAAACATCTCGATCGAGACGATCCGGTCGAACTGGCCGCCGATATCTCGATAATCCTGCAAACGCAGATCCACCCGCCCCGGCTTGCCGGCCTCGCCGACGACTTTCTTCGCCCAATCGAGCTGGGAGGAGAAAGTGTGATGCCGGTGACATCCGCATCGGATTGCGTCGCCAGGTGCAGTGCGAGCGCACCCCAGCCGCAGCCTATTTCGAGCACGCGTTCTCCACCTGTAAGCGCAAGTTTTTGCCGTATGCGCTCGAGTTTCTGCCGTTGGGCGGCTTCCAGCGTCGCCGTTGTTTCGTCGAAGATCGCCGAGGAATAGAGCATCGAAGAATCGAGCCATTCCTTGTAGAAGTCGTTGCCGAGATCGTAATGCGCCTCGATATTGCGCCGGCTGCCCTTTCGTGTATTGGCGTTGAGCAGGTGGCCGGCGCGATTGATGACCCGCATCAGCAAGCTGCCGTCGATGGCGGGCGCCAGAGCATCACGGTTTTGCGCCGCAAGCCGGATGAGCGCGGTCAGATCGGGCGTCGTCCATTCTTCGTTGAGGAAACCCTCGGCAAAACCGACGTCTCCGGCGACGATGAGGCGCCGTAACAGACGCCAGCGACGGATGATGATCATCGCGTCGGGGCCGGGTTCGGACCCGGCCTTTTCGACAACTGCGCCAGAGGGCAAAATTACCCTCAAACGACCGTAGCGAACGGTGCGGATCATACGCTCGAGCAACCGTCTGCCGAAACCCAGCCTATCCGTCTCGACGGCCAGACCGAGCGGAATGGGGGAAAATCGTCAAACTGGCTCATGAAATTCGATCCTTCTTGGGGATGTGTTGCTGGATGAAATTGTTGGGGCAAGCGGTGCTGGCATCTGCGGCGAATGTGTGCGCAACCGAATGCCCTTCAGCCAGATCTTCAGCGCTTCCCAGTGAATGCCGCCGATGACCCGCAGCGTCAGGAACGGGATGGCGAAAAACGCCTTCAGAAGAGCGAGATCCGAGAGTTCGGTGCCCCGTGCCAGATGCCGTGCCGTGAGCACAAGGCCATCACGGTCGAACGTGTCGATACGGATCGAGAGCCTGTCGGCCGGCGGCGATACGCGAAACATGTATTGCAGGTCCATGTCCATGAACGGAGAGACATAGAAGGCCTTGTCGCAATGCTGTACGATCTCCGGGCCAGAATCGGCTGTGACCGGGATCATGTAGCCGTGACGCTCGCCGAAAGTGTTGTCCACCTCCCAGAGGATGGCCTTCAATGTACCGTCCCGGCCATAGCAGAAGAACGCGCTGAGGGGGTTGAAGGCCCAGCCGACAAGCCGCGGCATGGTGAGCAGACGGATGGGCCCACCATCCGGCTCGATGCCGGCCACCCGCATCGAACGCTCCACCTGCTGGCGCAGATCCGAGTCCGAGCGATCGCCGCGATCTTTTCGGAAGAAGGAAAAGAGGTTGAACCGATCGACGGAAAACAGCCTCAGCCGCCGGTCGAGCGCATCCAGTTCATCCAAATCGATCAGCAGCGAGTAGATGCGGTAGGCAAGCCTGTGCTGCCTAGGTTTCAGCCGCACA
The DNA here is from genome assembly GCA_045291535.1 of Neorhizobium sp. EC2-8. Classification (GTDB taxonomy): domain Bacteria; phylum Pseudomonadota; class Alphaproteobacteria; order Rhizobiales; family Rhizobiaceae; genus Neorhizobium. The sequence goes on from CP147998.1 coordinate 689,541, forward strand.
TGCGTCACATGGCCTCGAAAAAGCATCGAATGAAATTCTGAACTCATGCCGGCACCTCAAGCCTCACAGGGCAGGCTAGCGGCCTGCGTACGATACGGGCGCTTTCGTCCGCCACCTGCCAGGGACGGCGCAGCCCGCCAAGGTCTTCGGCCACCGCTAAGCCTGCCTGAAGCCCATCCTCGTGGAACCCGGAACCGAAATGGGCGCCGCAGAACCAGGTGTTGCGCTGGCCCTGCAGTGACCACATTTCCTGCTGTGCCCTGTCCGTTTCGAGATCGAAGACCGGATGTTCGTAGACTTCGTGGCGGATGACCGCTTCTTTGCACGGCACTCGGCGAGGATTGAGGGTGACGAAAGTCGGCGGTGCGGCGCCGAGCGGCTGCAGCTTGTTCATCCAGTATGTGATAGAAGTCTGGCTCGATCCTTCGCGCGTGTCGGAGACATAATTCCAGCTCGACCAGGCGGCCCGCCGTTTTGGCATCAGGCTCGGGTCGCCATGAATGACGGCTTCGTTGCGGGAATAGCGGAAAGCGCCGAGGATCCGCCGCTCGTCGGCGCTTGCATCCGCAAGCATGCGCAGCGCGTGATCCGCATGCGTGGCGATGACCACATCGTCGAAATGATAGCCGCCGCCATGCGCATCTGATAACTCGACAACGCCGGGCAGCCGGCGGATCGATTTCACCGGCGTGGAAATCCGTATACGGTCTGCAAAACAACGCGTCAGCCGCGCCACGTATTCCCGGCTGCCGCCCTTCACCGTACGCCAAACCGGACGGTCCCACAGCTTAAGAAGCCCGTGATTGCCGCAGAATTTCACGAAATTGGTCGCCGGATAGGCACCGACCTCCATCGCCGGTGTAGACCAGATCGCCGCCGCCATAGGATAGAGATGATCGTGGCGGAAGGCCCGGCCATAACCTTTGCGCGTTAAATAGTCGTCCAGCGAAATGCCGGCCATCATGGCCAGATCGCCCGGCGCTTCGCGATAGAAACGCAGCAAATCCCGCATCATCGACCAAAAACGCGGGCTCACCATATTGCTCGGCTGGGCCAGGAGGCCAAGACCGGTGCCGCCGGAATATTCAAAAGCGCCGTCGTTCAGCGAGACGGCAAAGGACATGTTGGAGACGGCCGTCGTGACACCTAGCGCCTTCAACAGCGCGGTCAGATTGGGATAGGTCACTTCGTTATAGACGATGAAGCCGGTATCGACAGCGACCGGGCCGGCCGAGGTATCAAATTCGACGGTATTGCTATGGCCCCCGATGCGATCGGACGCTTCAAAGAGCGTGACATCATGGCGCTGTGATAAAAGCCACGCGGCCGAGAGCCCGGAGATCCCGCTTCCCACAACCGCGATGTTTAGGCGTTTTTCTCTAGGGATCCGCTGATAAAATGTCATCTATTCCTCTCGTTCACGCCGTGTTTCTCATCATTGTTTTTGATTCCATCCGGCAGTTACGAGACGTCGCTCGACTTAGTTTCGTAAATGGCAGAATTTTTTCGAGCTTTTTTGATTGCCGGGCGAAACTGATTGGTCGCGGGCCTCGTAGTTGATCACGAGTTCAATTCGCTTGAATGCAAGAGGATCGACGTGGAGCTTATGATCTTTATCGCAGTATGGCTTTCGCTGGCCATGGCCTGCGCCTGGGGCGTGCAACGCGCCACGGGGCTGAGCGGCTGGATCGATACAATCTGGTCGTTTGCAGTCGGGCTTGGCGGCATCGCCGCCGCGCTCTTCCCAAATGGCGATTTCGGACGGCGCATCACGGCCCTGGTTCTGATCGCTACCTGGGCAACAAGGCTTGCAAGTCATATCGGCATCCGCACCCATAGCGGCGGTGAAGATCCCCGTTATGCCAAGTTCCTCGAGGAATGGGGCGACAATGCCGCGTGGCGGCTGTTTCTGTTTCTGCAGATTCAGGCGCTGGCCGCCTTCATTCTGGTGCTGGCCGTTTATCTGGCAGCCACGAACGACACGCCCTTCCCGCGCCTGCCGGATGGGTTCGCCATGCTCGTCGCCATCGTCGCATTGTCCGGAGAGGCGAGTGCCGACCGGCAGCTTGCCCGCTTTCGCCGCACGCCCGAGGCAAAGACCGAGGTTTGCCAAGTCGGCCTGTGGCGATACTCCCGCCACCCCAACTATTTCTTCGAATGGCTCTTCTGGTGCGTCTGGCCGATCTTCGCAATAACAGCATCCGCATGGACATGGGCGTCATTGCTGGCGCCGGCCCTGATGTATTGGCTGCTGGTGCATATCTCCGGCATCCCGCCACTCGAAGAATACATGCTGCGTTCACGCGGAGACAGGTTCCGCGCCCTCCAGGAACGCGTCAACGCCTTCTTTCCCGGACCCCGCAGAAACGGAGAACTGCCATGAACATGCTCGCTTTCGCCATCAACACCGCCGAGCGCACGCCTTTGACCGACGGCATGATGCTGGCGGGCATCAATTTCCTCTGCGGCCGCACCAAGCAAAAGCTGGCCGCAACACCGGCTGCGGAAGAACAGTCTTTTGCGGAAACGATGGTGCGTTTCCCTGTCGCCACCTACACCGACGAAGCCAATCGCCAGCATTATGAGGTACCCGCGGAATTCTTCGCCCTGACGCTCGGCCCGCAGCGAAAATACTCCTGCTGTCTTTATCCGGCACCCGAGACCACGCTCGAGGAGGCGGAGACACACGCGCTCGCCGAAACGGTGAAACACGCAGCGATTGAGAACGGAATGAGCATTCTCGAACTCGGCTGCGGGTGGGGTTCGCTGTCTCTTTACCTTGCCCAGCAGTTTCCCAAGTCACGCATCACCTCAGTGTCGAACTCTGCCTCGCAGCGTGCCTATATCCTGGGACTCGCAGCCAAACGTGGATTGACCAACCTCGCCGTCATCACCGCCGACATGAACGATTTCTCGACCGGCGAGCACTTCGACCGCGTCGTTTCTGTGGAAATGTTCGAGCATATGTCCAATTGGCGCACGCTGCTTGAACGCGTTCGCGGCTGGGTAAAACCGGACGGCAAGCTTTTCCTACATGTCTTCACCCATAAGAACCGCTCCTACCGCTTCGACCATGATGACCCCGCAGACTGGATCGCCCACCACTTCTTCACCGGCGGCATCATGCCAGCTCATGATCTGCCACACCGGTTCGGCGATCTTTTCAAGGTCGAGCAAGAATGGCGCTGGTCAGGCAAGCATTATCGCCGCACCGCGCTAGACTGGCTCGATACCTTCGATCGCAGGATTGACCGCATCCAGCCGATCTTCCGGCAGGTCTATGGCAAGGACGGCTCGCTGTGGCTGCGCCGCTGGCGGCTGTTTTTCCTCGCCACAGCCGGCCTGTTCGGACATGACAACGGCGATGTCTGGGGCGTCGGCCACTATCTCCTGACCCCGGCTCTAATCGAACACCGCGCCTGATGGCCGACATGCGGCCCCCGCTCGATCCACGGACCCAGGCGACCGTGACTGTCGCCTGGGTTATCGTCGCCAACAAACCCTTTTATCCGCTCTATGTCTGGTATCTGGTTGGGAATGGCGTGACTGCGTCACTTGGAACTCTGCTTGCCGCACCATTCTTTCTTGCCATTCCGCTCATTGCCCGCCACGCACCGCGGGCGCCCGGATCGCCCTGCCGCTGGTCGGCACGGTCGATACGCTGTTCGAGACAAAGCTGTTCGGGACCGGCTCCGGCACGGAGCTATTCCTAGCACCTTGCATCATGCTGGCCGCTCTCTCCTTCCATGCGGAGGAGACATGGTGGCAACGCGGCATGGCCACCTTCGTGTTCCTAGTCTTCGTTTTCTCCCGATACGCTATCGGCTGGCCCCTGCACGCCTGGAGCGACGCCGATCTTTCGGTCCTACTCAACCTCAATGCCTTCGCCGTCGCCAGCCTCACGGTTTTCATCGCCCTTCGCTACTCGGGGACCCCGCAAGGCACCAACGCCAATCATCAATAGGGATATCCGTCTCTCCCGCCCCGTCATCAAACTGATGATATTGGCTTGCTAATGGTTTGCAGTTGCAGATCGGATAGCACTAGTGGCCCACAACTATGCTCAGCCCAAGATCCTCCTTCCCCTCGTCGTGCTCTCGATTGCACAGCTGATTGGTTGGGGGTGGTCGGATTTCCCGCTGTCGCAGCACCGCAAATGGCGGCTGATCTGGGGATCGGCATGCCGGCTGTATTTGCCGGGACGACTGTTTTCTATGTGATGATGGGGGCGTGTTCCCCGTTGTTGTCACGGGTCTTTGCCAGCCATGGGACGCGGGTGGTGATGATGGGGGAACGGTTGGTTCGGCGGTCGGGCTTCTCCTCCTGTCGCTGGCGCATTCGCCCGTGAATTACTTCCTGGGGTGGCTGATCGTCGGGGCGGCGAGCAGCGCCAGCCTGACCATGCCGGCGCATATCCTGCTCAATGAGATTGCCGGGCGCAAGGCGGCGCGGGCGATCGCGACGCTGATGCTGGTGACCGGGCTGTCGAGCACGATCTTCTGGCCCCTCACCTCGTTTCCGCAGGCAGAGATCGGCTGGCGCGGCGCGTGCGAGGTCTATGCGCTGACCATGGCTGCGGTCTGCCTGCCGCTCTACATCTTCGGCCTGCCACGGAGACCTATCGAAGCGGTGCCTTCGGGGGCGGCGGCGATTCCCGTCGCGTCACGAAGCTATGATCGGACCTTTGCGCTAGTAGTAGCTGCGATCGTCTTAAATGCCTTCATCACCTATGGCTTCGGCTCGGTGCTGATCGAACTCCTGAAAGGCGAAGGGCTGAGTGCCTCGCAGGCGCTGATGTTCGGTTCGGCACTCGGCATCATCCAAATCGCAGCGCGCGGCGTGAACCTGCTCGGCGACAACACATGGGATGGAGTGGCGATCGGCATCGGCTCTTCGGCGATGCTCTTGATGTCGCTGGTGATCCTGCTTGCCAATCAGGGTTCCCCTGTTGCCGTCGGCGCCTTCCTGCTGCTGTATGGAGCAAGCAGCGGTGCGCTGGCGGTGGCGCGTTCGACGATTCCGCTGGTCTTCTACGACAAGGGCGAATTTGCGAGGGCGCTGTCGCGGATCGCCCTGCCGCTGAACTGGATCTCGGCGGTCTCGCCGCCGCTGTTGATCTGGCTCATAACCAACTCCGGCAATGGCGCGGTGTTATTTCTTTGCGCTGGCTGCTCGCTCGTCGCCACCGTCATGCTACTCCTGCTGCGCAGTCGCCGCCCTACGGACGCCACCGTCGGGGATGAGTCGTAGCGCTGGCGTCTAGCAGGCGTGCGTCCGCGCTTGGCATTGCCGATGCCCTGATTTCAACAAAGGTGCGGCGCTGGCCGCTCCGATTTCTTAGCACGCGGAGAGAACGAAAGACATAATTAGGCACCGCCATTTTGCCTGTCGTGCGCCTTAGGGCGACCTGCCTAGCGAGGCTCAAAAACGAAAAGCCGAAGGAAACGCATCAGCCGCTGCGTAATTCGCTCGCATATCCCATGACGCACAGTGCAAGTTGTGCCGGCACGTTCCGTCGAATGGCGCCCCACTCTAAAACAACCGAGCCGATGGTGACGAACTTCTCGCAACGCCACGGGTGCGCGTTAACATCCGGCCTCGGGAGTAGGCTTCGGACTGATAGACAAAGAGCGATACCGCTCTTGTTGAATGGGGGCGTTGCCACTCGCCCGCCATGATCAACCAGTCACGAAATAATAGATCGTGAGGCCGATGCCGACGGCCACCACGCACCAGCGCAGCACTTCCTGCGGCACGCGCCGTGCCAGCCAGACGCCCGAATAACCGCCGAACGCACCGGCCGGGATCATCACGATCGCCTCCGGCCAAGCGATCACACCGCCGCCGATGAAGACGATGATCGCAACGCAGGCAATCAACATGGCGAACATGTTCTTTAGCGCATTGAGGTGATGGTAGTTTCCACCCGTGGTGATGCCGAGCACGGCAAGCATCATGATGCCCATGCCGGCGCCGAAAAATCCGCCGTAGATCGCCGTGAGGAACTGGCCGATGATTGGGGCCGGCGTATTTGCTGAGCGCTCGGCGGATGCCTTGGGCTTGAGCCAAGGCCCGGCCGCGAAAGTCGCGGTTGCGATCGCGAGCAGCCAAGGAACGAGCGAGCGAAAGGACGGATTGTCGAGCGACAGCAGGATCAGCGATCCCCAAGGGCTCCGACGATCGAGACGATTGCCAGGACAAGTACGCTACGCCAGCGCCTTGAAATTTCGTCCCAATAGGCAAGTGTTGACGTGACATAGCCCGGGAACTGCACGATCGAGGAAGTGGCATTGGCCGAAATCGGTGGAATGCCCGCGAGCGTCATCGCTCCGAAGGTCAGGAAGGTGCCTCCGCCGGCGATCGCATTGACCGCGCCGGAGAAAAGCCTGCTGCTGCGAGCAGCAGTATCATCGTGGCTGTCATTGGTGTTTCCTCATCCCTCTTCGCACATAGCCGCTTCGGTGAAACGTGGCAACAGCAGGGTTTTGTTACGTAATCGCAACTGCTGTCGTCTTGAAAGGCGACCACCAGCCTCTAAGGTTTGTCCGATCTCACACCTTCTCTCACACAGCACGCGGGGTTGCGATTGGAACGGTCCTCGAAGGGCTTGCGAGGACTCGGGAAACCAAGCTCCTCGTAAACCACCACTGCATAAGGGCTACCGCTTGTTTCAACCCGCCGACCCGTTGGACTGATCCGCGGATAGGCGGCCTTCTTTGGAATGATTCAAAAGAACTTAAGGACTTTGATGATTAAGTCCTCCTGATATACACGGGGGCAGGAATGGATCGGATCTTCGCAGCGCTAGTCGTCAGTCTCTTCGTTGCAGCTTCCGCCTGGGCTGGCCCAGGAGATTGGCAGGTTGCGAAAGCAAGCCAGCAGGTTACTGTCACCATCGACAGGAAGACATGGCAGCCTGTGCGAACCGGCGACATCGTTCCGAACAATGCGTGGGTGCAGACAGGTCCGAAAGGGCGTGTCCAGTTGGTCCGGGGTGTGGAAAGCGTTACGTTTCAGCCCAACAGTTTAGCGGGCCTTTTTACAGCCGGATCTACCGAAACCAAGACCGAAATCGTCCAGCAGGTCGGCGTGCTCGAGCCTGGAGATTGAAAGACGCAGCCAGCCGCATACGACCGTCCAGACGCCATTCCTCGCGGCCGTGGTAAAAGGCACCAATTTCAGGGTGTCTGTCTCCAAACAGACAGCTGCGGTAGCGGTGAACCGGGGCCTTGTTCAAGTCACTTCCTTCCAAAGTGGCCAGCGGAGTAATGTGGGGCCCGGCCAGAGCGCCTCGGTCGATACGGTCAAAGGTATGACCGTGGCTGGGATGTCATCCATGCCTGCCGTGACGAACGTTGCGCCCTCCTCCGCCCGTGTACCTGCCCTAGGGCGCACCAACGTCATCGGGGTGTCTAAGCAGAGCAGCGCCGCTACCTCGCCACTTAGCTCGTCACCTGGATCGAGCACCACAAACGCCGCCAGCACTGGCGCCGGTGTCGGCGGGAGCAGCAGCCGCGGTGGCGAGGCGTCCTCCTCCGGTCACGGCCGCAACGACTCGAACAGCAGCAGCCCGGGCCATGACAAGGGTGACGATAACGGCCAGGGCAATAGCGGAAACGGGAATGGTAATGGCGGCGGAAACGGTACCGGCAACGAGGGGAACGGAAACGGCCAAGGCGGGAACGGTAATAGCGGCGGCGGGAACGGCCAGGGCAACAGTGGAAACGGGAATGGTAACGGCGGCGGAAACGGTACCGGCAACGAGGGGAATGGGAACGGTCAAGGTAATGGCAGCCACGGCGGCGGAAATGGCAGCGGTTCCGGCCACGGCAACTAAACGAAAGACCCCGTCAAATGCGGCAGCTCCGCTTCCGATTATCAGCTTCGCGCGCTATTCGGCTTTTCCTCATCGGCGCCATCCTTATGATTACTTTGACCGGAAACGCTTTACCGGTGATCAAGAGCCTCGATAACGCTCTTCTCAACTGGCGTTTTGCGGCAACCCCGCGTCCCGCGTCAGGAAATCTGGTTTATCTGGCGATCGACAAGCGGACGCTTGACTACGTCGGGACATGGCCTTGGCCTCGCAACATCTATGCCAAATTCCTGGACAAACTTTCTCTGATTGGTGTCGATGACATCTTCATCGACATCGACTTCAGCACGCCATCAACGGCAAGCGAAGACGCGCGGCTGAACAAAGCCTTGAGCGAGGCCGGTGGAGGCGTAGTTCTTCCTGTGTTCAAGCAGCACCGATCTGCCGACGCGGGAGGTCCGGCCGTCGTAACCCAGCCACTCAATTCGTTCGCCGACAACGCATGGCTAGCATTCGCAAACGTGGCTTTGGATGCGGATGGGACGATACGGCGATTTGAGCTTGGTGATCTGCTAGACGGACGTCTCATTCAATCCGTCGCCGGAGTTCTCAGTAAGACCCCGCCAGCCGTCGGTACTCGCCTGATCGACTATTCCATTGAGCCGTCAACCGTTCCGACGATCTCTCTTTCTGAGATTTTGGAGCCCGATTTTGACGGCGCAAGCCTGCACGCCCGGTCGATTGTCATCGGTGCCTACGCGACTGAGCTCAAAGACGTCTTCCCGGTTCCAGTCTACGGTCAACTGCCTGGCCCGATGCTCCACATCTTGGCAGCGGAAACGATCCTGCAAGGTCGCACGCTGAAGGAAAGCTACCAGCTTCCCGCGGAGCTTGCCACTGCCGCGGCCATCGTTGCTGCAGCGCTGGCGTTGCGCACGGCCCCTGTGGCCCTCCCCTTCCTGTTGGCATTCGGCCTGCTCATCGGCGGAGAAGCTGTGGCCTTTGTTCTTCAGCGAGACCAGGGCCTCGTTATACACACCGCAACCTGCTGGACGAGCGTTTGCCTGGCTTTGGTGCTGATGTTGACAGAGAAGGTAGATTTCAGTCGCTTCCTCGCCGAAGTGGCTAGTGCGGAGCAGCGGAATATCCGCCGCCTCCTTTGCAAGATCGTGACAGACAGCACCGATGCCGTTTTGGCATTCGACCATCGGTTCATGATTTTCGAGGAGAGCGATTCTGCCAGAGCCATGTTGGGTTGGGGCGACATCGGCTATAAGGGGCAGAGATTGGCTAAGGCAGTGCCCGGCGCGCTGTATGACCTTGTTCTCGAACTCGCAGCCGACCACGAGAAGGAGCCCAACATTGTTCAAAGCGCTGCCTCGCGGTTCCCCATAGCACTCGGTGGTTCCGTAAAGCACCTTGAAGCGACGATAACGATATCCCCGATGGAGTGTCCGGACGAAGCCGGCGGGAGCCAGTCAGCAGGGTTCGTCGGTAGCCTGATGATCAGGGACATGACGGCACGGCAGCTTTATGAGGAACAGCTTCAATACCTGTCGCACTACGACGACTTGACCGGACTGATGAACCGACGGGCTTTCTCGGAGCATCTTCGCGATTGCCATCAGCCAATGTATTTTGCCGTCATCGGGCTACATCGGTTCAGCGTCCTCAACGCTACGATGGGCCGCGATATCGGCGATGATCTGCTGAGGGCGGTGGCTAATCGTCTCACTAACGACCCAAGGATTGTTTCGGCCGGACGCCTCGGCGGCGACGTTTTTGCAATCGCTATCCACGTATCTGTATTTTCAAACCTGGAGGATTGCGCACAGGCGGTTTTGGGCCTGTTTGACATCCCACTCGAGCTTGCTAACAGCCAAATTCGTCTCAGCGCCCGCCTCGGCATCTGCTCCGGCGTAGCGATAGGCGAAGACACTGACCTAGCGGTTGAACGAGCGGAACATGCGCTCGATGCCGCCAAGACGGTAGCAGGAAGTGGGTGGCGCGCCTATGACATGACCGCTGCTCAGCAGCAGCATAGGTCGCGTCAACTCGAACATGCCATGCGCGCGAGCCTTAAGAACGGCGAATTCTTCTTACTGTATCAGCCCCAGGTTGAGCTGCAGACCGGTGCGCTACACGGTGCTGAAGCGCTGTTGCGCTGGAAACATCCTGAATTCGGCTGGGTATCTCCCGGCACATTCATCCCAGTGGCGGAAGCCAATGGTTTTGTCTGCGAGCTTGGACGCTGGGCATTGGTGGAGGCGTGTCTCGAAGCGATGAACTGGCCGGAGCGTCTGTCGGTGTCGGTCAATGTCGCTCCGATTCAATTGATTCGGACGGATCTAGTTGCCGACGTCAGACAGGCATTGAACGCATCGGGGCTGCCCGCGTCCCGGCTACATCTCGAAATTACTGAGTCGGCGCTTGTCGATCACAGCGGGCCAACTGTGGGAGCCATCAAGGAACTTCGCAACATGGGCGTCAAGATAGCGCTTGATGACTTCGGCACCGGCTATTCGTCGTTAAGCTATATGGCAGACTTTCCACTCGACGAACTGAAGATCGACCAGTCCTTCGTCAGGAGAATGGCCAACGACCCCCAGAGTCTCACAATCGTGCGGACGGTTAAAGGGCTCGCGGGGGCTTAGGGCTCAGCGTTGTAGCCGAAGGCGTCGAAACGGAGGTAGAATGCCAACTATTAACCGCAATAGGATGCGAGATCGGCCAAGGGTACTTCTTTGGCAAACCCCAATCCTCCCGTGAGCTGATCAGCCTCCTCAATACGGCTCCCTGGACCACCGGGGCATGACAAACCTTTTAATTCACGGCTGAACATCCATAAGTCTCGAAGGGGTTTGAACCAGCGACCCGCTTTTCAAACTAAGTATCAATGAAAATTCCGCGCCGTCACCTTCAGCGTATCGATATGAAGGTCAGGCACGAACATGTCGCGTGGCGTTACGATCTGCTTCGGCCTATCTCGTGGATCTAGCCCTCCGCCCCGCGCGAATTCATCTCCCCTGCCCGTTGGTAGTCTGAACTCTTCGTCGCGATCTGCAAGGCCGACGAGGTCGCCTGACAAGTCGAAGAGCTGCTGGGCAACAAGATGGACGACCCCCTTCCCGCTGGATCCGGCCATTGATGGCCATCATCGACGATCCGAGAACGACCCGCCGGCGTTTTTCGAAGAGTCTAGGCCAGACGACAAGGTTAGCCGGCCCGGTCTCGTCCTCGATGGTGATGAACATGCCCCCTTGGCCGACCCCGGCTTTTGCCGCACGAGGACAAGGCCGGCAGTGTAGACCCAACGCCCATCCCTCGAATTCATCGCCTCTGCGCAGGTGATGATATTGCGTGCCGACAGATCCTTGCGCAGGAAGGCGATCGGATGCCGCCGTAATGTCAGCCCGGTATGGCTGTAGTCCTCAATGACGTTATGGCCGTCCGTCATCTGCCGAAGCGCGACTTCGGGCTCCTGCTGCTCTGCGATCGCAGCCATCTCCCGTTCGCCCGCTGCGGCAAACAACGGCAGGGGTTCATCGCGCAAGGCCTTGATCGCCCAGAGCGCGTCTCGGCGTTCGAGCTTCAGCGACGGCAGAAAGGCACGGCCTTTGCAAGTTGGACGAGCGCCTCCGATGGCACGCCGGATCGGCGCCACATATCATCAACGGAGGCAAAAGCATTGTTCATGCGTGCCGCGACGATGCGTGCCGCGTCAGCGACCGCCAATCCTGTCACTTGCCGGAAACCGAGCCGAACGGCGTTGCGGTCAGAATTGCCGATCCGCTCCAGCGTGCAGTCCCACCGGGACCGATTGATGCAGACCGGCCGCACCTCGAAGCCGTGCGCCCTCGCATCGCCGACGATCTGCGCTGGCGCATAGAAACCCATGGGCTGCGAATTGATTAGCGCCGCGCAGAAGGCTTCCGGAAAATGACATTTGATGTAACTCGACGCATAGGCGATCAGCGCGAACGAAGCCGCGTGGCTCTCCGGGAAACCATAGGAACCAAAGGCTTCAAGCTGCGAGAAGGTCTTCTCGGCGAATTCCGGCGTGTATCCGTTCCTCACCATTCCCGATACGAGCTTGCCCTTGAACCGCGAGACGCCACCGGTGAACTTGAACGTCGCCATCGACTTGCGCAGTTGGTCGGCTTCGCCGCCGGTAAAGCCGGCGCAAACCATCGCGACCCTCATCGCCGATTCCTGAAACAGTGGCACGCCTAATGTCTTGCCGAGGACCGCTTCCAGCTCCGGTGTCGGATATTCGACCGCTTCCTTGCCTTCACGTCGGCGCAGATAGGGATGCACCATGTCGCCCTGGATCGGACCAGGCCGGACAATGGCGACTTGTACCACGAGGTCGTAGAAGGTCCGGGGCTTTGAGCCGCGGCAGCATCGCCATCTGTGCACGGCTTTCGATCTGGAAGGTGCCGAGCGTATCGGCCTTGCGGATCATCGCATAGGTCGCAGGATCCTCCTGCTCGATCTTCGACAGGTCGAGATCCCGGCCCTTGTGCTCACGGATCAGATCGAAGGCCTTGGCCATGCAAGTCAGGATCCCAAGCGCCAGGATGTCTACCTTCATGAATTTGAGGGCTTCGACATCGTCCTTGTCCCATTCGATGATCTGACGGTCCTTCATCGTGGCGGGTTCGATCGGCACAAGATCGTCGAGCCGATCATGGGTGAGGACGAACCCGCCCGGATGTTGACCGAGATGTCGTGGCGCGCCTATCAGCTGCTGCGCGAGTTTCAAAGTCAGCACAAGACGCCGGTCCTCTGGATTGAGATTGAGCTCGCGAACATTGCGATCGCAGACCTCTTCCGACCAGGACCACATGCCGGACGACAGCGCCTTGATCACGTCCTCCGGCAGGCCGAATGCCTTGCCGACATCGCGGATAGCGCCGCGCGCCCGGTAGCGGGTTACGGTGGCGCAGAGCGCTGCCTTTTCTCTGGTGTAGGTACGGTAGATCCACTGGATCACCTCTTCGCGCCGTTCGTGCTCGAAATCCACATCGATATCCGGCGGCTCGTCGCGCTCCTGGCTGACGAAGCGCTCGAACAGAAGATCATTGGACGAGGGATCGATACTGGTGATGCCGAGAATGTAGCAGACAGCGCTATTGGCGGCGGAACCCCTGCCCTGGCAAAGAATGCCTTGAGACCGCGCATAACGCACGATCGAGAAGACGGTCAGAAAATAAGGGGCGTATTTCATGATGCGGATCAGATCGAGCTCGTGCCGCACGGCGGTCTGGCTCATGGAAGAGCACATCGTTGGTGACGACCGTCTTCACCTTGAACCGCGCAGCGAGATTGGAAATCTCATGCAGCCGCAGCTGGTCGTTCTGCCGACGCCGCAGACAAAGCGAGACATAAGCCCGGTCACCAAATAGCTCGGCCATTTTGCGGAGCTGGATCGCACAGACGTCATCCGGCAAATCCGGCACCAAGATGGCGATCATTCCCTCGGCATATGCGATGACGTCGTCCCAGTGCAGGATACAGTTGTTCTTGCCGCCCCGCGACTTGCCGAGCGTGATGAGACGGGTCAGCCGGGATAGGCAGCTCGGTCGGGCGGATAGACCAGCAACGACATGCCATCCTGCAAATCGAGCCGGCAACCGACAACGAGACGTAGTCCCGTCGCGCGTGATGCTTCGAGTGCCCGCACAATCCCCGCCAGCGAATTGCGGTCAACGACGCCGATCGCTTCGATGCCGAGAGCCTTGGTGGTCTTGAACAATTCCTGCGCCGAGCTCGCGCCGCGCAGAAAAGAGAATGCGTTGTGACCTGCAGCTCGGCATAACTCATGTAAAGATCCCGTGCATGAACCAGCGATGGCTTCCGGTTTCAGAATCGATGCCATCACCGGAGCGAAATACCCAAAGACGTTCGCCGGCCTCGCCTTCGATGACGAAGTAGTCTCGCACCGCCTGCATCTCGGCGTCGCGCTGCCACCACTCGCCAAAAATCCGTTCCGGACCGTCGGCCCGTTTGACCTTCCGGCGCTTGCCGCGCCAGGTGATCGAGACTGGTGGACGGTCCGGCAGCAAGGCGATAGCCTCGATCAGCTCCGGATGCGCCAGCAGCCGGACCGGCCAGCGCCAATGGCTGACCCAGGTAACCTCGACCGGATCGCCCGCGGCACTGATGCGCTGGACGGAGCGCTCCGGCACGTCGGAGGCAACCGGCGCTATCCGATAAACGCGCTGACCACGGTTGCTATTGGCTCTTGGGGCAACCATGATGCTGAACTCCAGACGCAACTCAGGCGATTCAAGCGAATCAGAGTGTAATTGTTCCGAGTCGAAACGCATCATTTTTCAACGACTTAGCCGTTCGGCGGCGCTCGTTTTACGAGTCTCGGTTAGGCCTCTGATTCAAATGCATCTTTTTGAGGATGGCAAGTTCACGGAGCCGGTGAAGCTCGCACCTAAAACGTCAACGGCATCAACGGACGCCTCGAGGGACTGCTGCGTTTCCGCTGAATGGGCGCCGTTGCGGCCGAAAAACACGATTTGCTGGCGCCTGACATCGACGCCACGCGCCATTCCGCTTGCGGCCTCGGCTCATTCAATCGTCACCAAGGACCTGCGCCGGTCCGCCGACGCGCAGGTCCTCAACCCGACGCAAAACAACAGGTTTGAAAAGATGAGGGCTCGCCCGTTTTTCCCGTTCGAACCCTCAGCAATCTATTGGCCACCACACTATCCCACGACTTAGCGGCACCCACAACCCCAAATAGATCAAGCCGTTTTGATTCACCCCCATCATGATTAACGCGGCGGGAAGCTCGAACAAACATGCAATTTTATATTCTTATTGGGCCTTAAGTTGAGATTGAAGCAACTGCGCTCGGCATCGGAAATAACCCATATCTAGGTGTTTAAGCGATCGATCCAGCCTCCATTCCGCTTCGGCTGGCACTGCTTTTTTCGGCATTCGGCCGCACCTTCATTTCAAAGAACTGGTTCTCATACCTTCGGAAAGCACTGCGAGCACGAGGCACCACCGCATCGCTACATGGCGGCGACAAAAGCGAATTTGAGACGGCCGTCCTGGTGTTCGACAGGCAGCCAATTGTCGATCATTTCCGGTGGAACGGCGAGGACGAGGTTGCCGGAATGATGGCGGTCGAGGGTGATCGGCGGCGAACGAGTGAACTTCCCACCGATTTGGAAGTTCCACGCTGGCAACCCCGCGGCTAGGCCGAGAAGCGCGGTTGGCGGATACATTGTGGCTCCCCTCGGCTTCTACTTTTCGTCATCTTGCGGAGATAGAAGGCGCACCGGACGATGCCCGAGACACCGCTCTGCGTCTCCCGGTTCTAAACATCGTCCCTGGGGCCGCGACTATCATCAAAGATGGGAACGTGCTCGCAGCTCATACATTCGAGTTCCTCCCGGACTTATCTTCGAAGCCGTGCGCTGGACGACTGTGACGGAATCCAAAGTAGACTGTCGCGACTCTCAGTCAGGAAGAGGATGCTCAAGCAGTTCTAAAAGACGCTTGGCATTTTTTATGGAGTGACCATCGCGATCGTTGTTGAAATAGGCCCACACGGTCTTGGCACCACTTCGCCTGATGCGATCGACCCATACGATGAGTTCATCGTCCGTATAGTCATGGCGATACCACTGCGTCGTCCCATGGAACCGGACGTAGATGTCATCGGCGGTCCGAACCAGTTCGTCGGGCAACCGCGGACCACTGCACGAACAGAAGATCACCCCTGCTGCCTTGAAGGCGTCGAAGACCTCCTCATTCCACCAACTCTTGTGCCGGAACTCAACGACATTCCTCCGACAAGGCTCGAGCTGCGACAGGATCGAATGCAGCATGGCTGGAGTATAACGCACGCTTGGCGGCAGCTGAAACAGGAAGCAGCCCATTTGCGGGCCGAGGAGATCAGCGATATAGCCAAAATCCTCAATCAGGATCCTTGTGCCATCAAACCGCTTGATATGCGTCATGAGCTCGCAGACCTTGATGGTGTAGACGAAACCAGGCTCGGCCTGGCGGATCCAGGTTTTAACGGCTCCGATCGTTGGCCAGGAATAAAATGGCGCGTTAAGTTCGACTGTCCTGAAGTGGTTCTGGTAGATCGCAAAATACTGGCTGGACGGAAGATCGGCCGGATAGAATTTGCTCTTCCAATGCCAGTAGTACCAGCCGGAGCATCCAATGTGGACGCCACCGGCCATCTTATCCTTGGACGACTCAGCGGTCGGCTGAGGATCGGCAAGCCGTAACTGATGCATTTTGGCAGCACGATCGATATTCGCATCGCGTTGCTTTTGGCGACGCTCGGCGCGTCTTGCCCGTCGCGCCATAACTTCCTCGGCGGTGCGCTCGGCCATTCGAACCGTCCTTTCGGCAGGGTGAGCAGAAAGCATTGGTTGGCGCGCGCGCAAACAATACCATCATGCGCCCTGTGAGATTTCCTCGAGCGCTTCAGTCGCCAGGTCACCCTGATGCTCAATCGCTATGTCGCCAAGCGAGATGATCCCGGAAAGCTTACCGTCGCCATTGAACACGACGAGCCTGCGCATCTGAAGCTCAGCCATCCGCCTTGCGGCCTCAACGATGTCGTCGTCTTCCAGGCAGCTTTCGACCCCTTCCGTCATGACGTCGGAAGTTGGCGTGAAGCCATCCTTGCGCTCTGCAACGACGCGTATGACGATGTCCCTATCGGTAATCATCCCAACGACGACATCATCTTCGATCACCGGGATGGCGCCGCTGTCGATCTCGGACATCATTCGCGCGACATCTTCCACTGTATCGGTCGGCTTGGCTGATATCACCTGGACCGTCATGAATTCTCTTACCTTCACGCGTACTCTCCTATGGAACCTTGTTCGACCGGCTTAGTCAGCTGGCCTCTTGGCCGCAGTCTCATTCCTCAGCCGAAACTGATAACCTCCTTAACTGCGCGCGGTTCCCTCGGAGCAACCGTATTTAGAGTGTTGCCGCTGCGCATTTCGACGGACGTGGTTGGCAATGTTTCTATCGCGAACGATGGGGAGAACGTCACATGGTTTAGTGGGATTTGGCAAAGACTCGGACGGCATCCGTCCTGGAAATATCTTCGCTGCCTGGGAGCGGCGGCGATGGTCGCCGGCTTGCCGGTTTTACTTCTCATCAATGCGATGTTACTTAGAAATTTAACTTTTCCGACTGACCGCTGATCGGATCAATGCCGACAGATCGTACAGATCAATGCCGATTTGGTTGCCGCTACCCCAGCCTTTCCTATCGCATGGCTGATGTGATCCAGGCCAATTACCACGTCTCCAGCGGCACAAAGCCTTTGCACGCTAGTTCGCTGGTGACGATCGACGCAAATGCATCCTTCCTCTGACACCACTGCCACGCTTCGATGGCGAATTCGGATCTTATATCCGACCCCAGAGCCGGCCAGACGGAGTCGAACCAAGATCCCTCGCCTACGGTCGGCCCGAGCGCTGTCGATGGCGGTTGGCTGACTTTCATGTTCAGCACCCTCGGCCGTTTCATCGATAATCCGCGCGCCGCGTTGCCGCGTGAGGTACCGCCCGACCCATTGGATGGCGCCGAGAAGGCGCTTCCCGAAATTGATGAGGAGATAGACGTGAGTGAGTGTCCAAAGCCAGGCCGCCCGGCCTTTCAACGTCCACTCTCCGAAATCAACGACAGCAGCGTTACGGCCGATCACTGCGGTATTGCCGCGGTTTTTGAACCTAAAACCCTGCCACGGCACTGCCCATTCGCAGGCTTTTTCCAAGGTATGTTCCCTGTTGCTTAGCGACCTGTGCGAGACCGGCCAGAAGCTTTCCATCCGGCCCGGCAAGCGCAGATGTGTCTCCAATGGCGTAGATATTGTCGAACCCTATGACACGAAGATGATCGTCAACAGGTATCCGACCGCTGGCGACACCGGGTAGTCCGAGCCATGAATGGGCGGGGAAGCCTTGACCCCCGCGCCCCAGATGATTGATCCGGCGGGGACGAGCTCGCCTTCGATATCGACTCCGTCAGCACGAATGTCCATCACCCGCCTACCTGTAGGGAACCTCAACGCCGATCTTCGGAAGGTAGGACATGGCGTACGCAGAAAGATGTTCCGGGAAGGCAACGAGTATGCGTGGTCCCACCTCCACGAGGATCACTCTCAGATTTTCGGGCTGCAGGTTTCGAAAGTCGCAGCTGATCATGAAGCGACCAAGTTCGGAGATCGCGCCCGGCCATTTCGACGCCCGTCGGTCCACCCCCAATGACGACGCTGGTGAGCAATGCCTGCTTCTCAGCCACGGCAGCGATGAAGAAGACCGTCCCGAATTGTCATGCCGCAGTCGGAAGATGCGCCAAGCTCGCAGACAAAAGCCGCTTGGTATAGTCGTTTTGCGGATTGTTATAGACGTCCGCCGTCTTGCCCTTATCGACGATCCTGCCGCGATACATGACCACGACATCGGTTGCGAAATCGCGCACCAGCGCCAGGTCGTGGGCGATGAAGATGTAGGATAGGCCAAGTTCACTGCGCAGTTGCTTGAGAAGGTCGATGACCTGGGCTTGGATTGACACGTCGAGAGCCGACACAGCCTCGTCGCAGACTATAACTTCCGGGTTGAGCGCGAGCGAACGGGCGATGGCAATACGCTGCCGCTGTCCGCCGGAGAATTGGTGCGGATAGCGGTCGATGTGGTCGGCTTTCAGTCCAACGCGCTCCAGCAATTCGATGACCTTGCCGCGCCAAGCCTTGCGCGGCAGGACGTCCGCATGGATGGCCCAAGGCTCGGCGATGATCTGGCCGATCGTCATGCGGGGGTTAAGGGACGCGGTCGGATCCTGGAACACGAACTGCATGCGCCGGCGAACCCTGAATGTTTCTGCGGCACTCATGGCGTTGATATCCTTGCCGTCGAAGCGGATCTCGCCGATGGTCGGCTTGTCGAGGCCGAGCAGCATCCGGGCGAGGGTCGATTTTCCAGAACCGGACTCCCCGACGATTCCAAGCGTTTCGCCACGTTTAAGGACGAAGCTTGCTTCGTTCACCGCCCGGATCGCGTTTGGGCCGGCCTCTGCCGCCTTGCCAGGCCGAATGCCGTAGATGCGCGATACATTATCGACTTCGAGGAGCGTATGCCCATGAATTGCCGCCTCCTGCGTCGCGTCGAAGCCGTGACGTCCCGGCATCGCGTCCAGCAGTTTTTGCGTATAGGGGTGCTGTGGCGATGTCATGATCTGTTGCGATGTCCCGGATTCAACGATCCTTCCATCCTGCATCACCACGACTCGGTCGGCGACCTTTTCCACGACGCTCAGGTCGTGGGTGATCAACACGATGCCCATCCCGCTTCCGGACTGCAGCTTCTTCAACAAAGCCAGTACCTGCGCCTGCACGGTCACGTCGAGGGCGCTTGTCGGCTCGTCGGCGATCAACAGATCCGGCTCGAGCGCAATTGCCGAGGCGATCATGATGCGCTGGCGCTGGCCACCGGAAAACTGGTGGGGGTATTGTCTAGCGCGGCGTTCCGGTTCCTCGATCCCGACGCGGGCGAGAAGATCGATGACGCGCGCATGGGCGGTCGCCTTGTCGATGCCATGAACGCGCAGGGTTTCGGCGATCTGCCAGCCCACCGGATAGACCGGATTGAGGGCCGCCAGCGGATCCTGAAAGATCATCGAGATCTTCTTGCCATTGATCGCCCGGCGCTCTTCCTTCGAGGCCTTCAGGAGATCCTGGCCACGATAGAGAATTTGCCCGCTGGCAATCACCGCCGGAGGACTGTCCACGAGATCCAGCACCGCGGAAGCACTGACACTCTTGCCGGAGCCGCTTTCGCCGAGGATGGCAAGCGTCTCGCCGGGCTTGATCGACCAGCTGACATCGTTCACGGCATGGACGATCCCGGTGCGGTTTGGAAAGTCGATGCTGAGGTTCCTGATTTCGAGGAGGGCCTGCTGGCTCATTTTGCACCTACGGATGTTTGGAAACGCCAGCGCTCGACCGGATCGGTAACGATGCGAAGCCAGTTGGAAAGGAGGTTTAGTGCCATTGTTACCGCCATGATCGCCAAACCCGGCCAGAAGGACAGCCACCACGCCGAACCGAGATAGTTGCGGCCATCCGCGACCATCAGCCCCCAGGTGACTTCGGGCGGCTGGATGCCGATGCCGAGGAAGCTCAGCCCCGATTCTACCAGCATGACGAAAGCCATCTCGAGCGCCGCCAGATTGATTACCGTCGGCATGACCATTGGTGCGATATGGCGCAGCAATATTCGATCCGTCTTCGCGCCCATCGCCAGAGCAGCCGTGACGAACATCCGCTCCTTAAGCTCAAGCACTTCGGCACGAACGGTGCGCAGGAAGATCGGAATACGGGAGACGGCAAGCACCAGGATGACGTTACCGACCCCGGGAGAGAAGACGAAGAGTACGATCACCGCCAGCAGCATCGACGGAAAGCTCATGATCGCATCGGCAAGGCGCAGCAGCGTCGCGCTGATCCAGCCGCCGGTATAACCCGCGACGAGCCCGAGAAGACCGCCGACGACGGTGGAGATGACCACGGCGCTGGCTGCGATCAGCATCGTGTTCTGGCTGGCGACGATGATGCGGGCTAGAAGGCTGCGCCCAAGCGCATCGGCGCCAAGGATGAATAGCCAGCCCTTATCAACCGAGAAAGGTTTGGCGTTGCGCGCCAGAAGGTTCACGGCGCGCGCCTGATCCGCCAGCAGCCAGGGGCCGAGGATGGAGCAGAGGAGAACGAGCAGCAGCAGGATGGCGGCGCCGAAGGCAACCTTGTCCTGCCAGAGGAGCCAGACGACATCGCGGGCGACGGATGTTCTGGTTGCCGGCTCTGCGGAGGCGACGACTGGGACGGTCATCTCAATTGTACCGGATGCGCGGGTCGACGATGGCATAGGTGATGTCCACGATGATGTTGATGATGAAGACCGCAAGCGCAGTCACCAGAACGGCAGCCTGGATGACGGCGAAATCGCGCAGCATGACGGAATCGATCATCAGCTTGCCGATGCCAGGAAAGCCGAACACGGTCTCGACGATCACTGCGCCGTTGACGATGCCGGCCGTCTGATCGCTTGCGACCGTAATGACCGGAAGAAGCCCGTTTCTGAGCGCATGGACGAACACGATGGCGCGCGAGCCAACCCCTTGGCGCGTGCCGTCTTGATGTAGGCCGAGGCCAACGCGGTCAACATGGAGGTGCGCACCACCTGCACGAGAACTCCCGCCGGCCGCAAGGCCAGCACCGCGACGGGCAGTACCCAATGCAGGGGCGTTCCGGTGCCGGATGTCGGAAGCACGCGCAAGGTTACCGCAAAGACGAGCACGCCGACGATCGCTACCCAGAAGTTGGGAGTGCTGGCGCCGAGCAGCGAGATGAAGCTTGCGAGCCGGTCGAATATGCCGCCGGGCTTGAAAGCCGCGAGCGAACCCGTCACCACTGCAATTAAGATAACCAGCGGCATTGTCACCGCCGCAAGCATCAGCGTCGTCGGAAAAGCCTGCAGCACGACCTCGGTCGCCGGCCGCGAGAATTGCAGCGACTGCCCCATGTCAAGATGAACAAGCCCCCAGATGAAGCGACCGAACTGGATGTAGAGCGGATCGTTGAAACCGAATTGCTCGTTGAACTGGTTGCGGATTTCCTGCGAGGCGCCCTGCGGCAGATAGAGATCGACCGGAGAGCCTGTAATGCGCGCCAGGAAAAACACCAGCACGATAAGCCCGATGAGCGAAAGCAGGCTTTGCAGCGAACGCTTGTAGATGAACGTACCCAAATCCCGCTCCTCCGTCAGATGGGAATGATTGAATCTTTCCGTCAAACGAAAAGAAGGGTAAGCGCCAGCCGGGCTTGCGCTTACCCTAGCAGCTATTTCAGCTTGAGGCTTGCCAGTTGCAGCTCGACTGCGTTGGCGATCGTCGGAGAGAAATCAATCCGCTTACCGACCCGCATGAAGTTGACCATGTGGAACAGCGGCACATCGGCGACCTTGTCCTCGTAGATGTGACGGAAAACCTCCTGATAGTCGGCGACGCGCTTGTCGCCCTGTTCCGTGCCCGCTTTGTCGATGAGAGCGTCGAGTTCGGGATCGTGCAGCTCGCTCTGACGGCCATTCGAATGATACTTGAAGAAGGCCGTGAACGCAGCGTCGCCGCTGTTGTTGTCATGCATGGTCAGGAATACGTTCGGCTGACGATCCGCGGCAAATGGCTTGTTGGCCACCTGCAGCCACTGTGACATTTCAAGATTGTCGAGTTTGATGTTGAGGCCCACCTGCCGCAGCATTTCGGCAGCGGCTTCGACAAATTCGTTGGCATTGGCGAACATGCCTGTCCGGCCGACCATTCGGATTTCCCGCGTCACATCGACGCCGGCTGCCTTTGCCTCTGCCAGAAGCTTCTTTGCTTGAGCCGGATCGTATTCCCAGGGCTTCAGCTTCGGATTGAAGCCGAGGACACTCGGGCCGACCTGCTGTGTGGCAACGTGGGCTTCGGAACTGATGACACTGCCGAGGAAGGCGTTGCGGTCGATCGCAAGGTTGATCGCTTTTCGGACCCGCACGTCATTAAGCGGCGGCACATCGGCGGAAAGGCGAAACATAGACGTGTCGGAATTCGGATAGACCTTGTCCGTCGCCTTGTTGGTCGCATCCTGAGGCGCGATCGAGAAAGCCAGGTCGGCCTCGCCCGTTTCGACCATCGCGGCCGCGACCGAAGATTCGCTGCGCCACACGTAGGTTGCCTTTTCGATGGCGGGCTTGGCACCCCAATAACTGTCGTCGCGCACGATGACGACGCTGCTACCCTGCGTCCAGCTTTCGAACCTGTACGGGCCCGTGCCGATCGGTTTGCTGGTATATTCGCCCTTGGGCGTGTTCGGCGAGGAGATCGCCAGCTGCGCCAACAGCGTCGGCAGGATCGGCACCGGCGTTTTCGTGGTGAACTTCACCGTGTTGTCGTCGATAACCGAGGCGACGATGCTCGTGCCGTCGAGATATTTGGTGCGAGCAATGCAGGTAAGCTTCGGGTCGTTCGTGCGCTCGACCGAATAGACCACGGACCTCGCGTCGAAGGGTGCCCCATCATGGAATTTGACGCCCCTGCGGAGCTTGAACACCCACTCGTTTGGCGACGGCTGTTCCCAGCTTTCGGCCAATCGCGGCAGAAGCTTGCCATTGCCGTAGTCGAGTTCCACCAGTGTCTCGACGACATTCTGTTTGATGATACGGCCGATCACCGATCGTGGCGTTTCGCACGGATCGAGCCGGTCCGGCCCGGCGGGTAGAACGATCGTGACGGAATTCTTGGCCTGCGCCCATGCGATGCCGAATGGTACGGTGACCGTCACAGACGCAGCCAGTATAAGTGTTTTCCAGAAACTCACAGACTTATCCTCCCTTTAAGCTGTCTAGGTCTTCCGCGATTCAGCCCTGTAGCTGTAATCGCGCCTCCTTGAACCTTGAGATCTTGATCCTTTCATTTTCCTCCTGGGCCCGGACGCCGGGGAGAAGCTGCGCGGCCACTGCGGGCGCGAGCGCTACGATCCCATCCTCATCACCGACGATCAGATCACCCGGATTGACAACAAGACCTCCGATCGAAACCGGGACATTGATGGCGCCGGGTCCGAACTTGTATGGGCCTTTGTGGGTTACGCCGCGTGCATAACAGGGCAGATCCGACGCGCGGATCGCCCCCACGTCGCGGATCGCTCCATCAATGATGAAGCCGGCCACGCCAAGGGATTGCGCATGTGTCAGGATGATTTCGCCGATCAGCGCCTGACTGATATCTCCTCCGCCATCAACGACGATGATATCGCCCGCCCGCGCGATCTTGAGCGCTGCGTGGATCGCCAGGTTGTCACCTGCCCGCGTTTTAACCGTCAACGCCGTGCCGATCATATGGCCACCCTTGTGGTAGGGCAGGATGCCGGTCGCGCCAGGCAGCCGGGACAGGTTGTCGCTGATGATGGATGTCGCAACGCCGCGATATTCCGCGACAAGGGCCGAGGAGACCTGCTCCGCGGACGGGTGTTCTGCAATGATCATGAAGCCTCCTTCAAAGCCCTCCACGGCCTTGATGTCACGGATTTATAATATTGCCCTTCCACGCGAAAAAGCGATAAATATCAATTTATATAAATCGAAAAAATTCATGAGATGGCGATGTTCACGCTGAAGCAATTGGAAGCGCTGTATTGGGTGGCGACACTAGGAAGCTTTGAAGCCGCCGCCTCCTACCTCAATCTCACGCAATCGACGATCTCGAAGCGCATTGCGGAACTGGAGGCTGGGTTCGCCGCGCCGCTCTTTGACCGGACACTGCGGCAATCGGTGCTCACTCCACAGGGCAACGACGTCCGAGACATCGCAGAGCAGATGTTGCGCCTGCACGATCGTCTCAAACTGACGGCGCGTTCTATCTCGACGCCGCTAAAGTTTCGGCTGGGCGTCAGCGATCTTGTGGCGATCTCCTTGCTTCCGGAGCTTCTGGCGACGATCGTGGAGCGATATCCCGACATAACTCTCGAACCGGAGATCGACCTGACAAAGGGGCTGCTGGAACGCCTGAACGATCGTAAGATCGACTTCGTCATCTGTCCGCGCCTGTTGCAGCATCCTCAATTCATCAACAGGCGCCTGGGCGAAATCGAATTGGTCTGGATGTGTAGCCCCAAGATCAACAACAGCGAGCGAGTTCTGACGAATGACGACCTCTTGAAATATCCGTTGCTGATCCAGTCCGCCGGCTCGATCCTGCGTCCCATCCTTCACGACGTTATCGACAATCCAAAACTACCTTTCACCAAGACAATATCGTGCAACAATATGGCCGCCTTGGCAGAGCTCGCTACTTTCGGTCTAGGCATCACCATCCTGCCAAAAGCATTTTTCAGCAAATACGTCGCGGATGGGCGGCTGCGCATTTTGAATACGGAGATGAAGCTTCCGCACCTCGAATATTTCATTACCTATCGTAACGACTACCACAGCGTATTTTTCGAGGAGATCGCTCAGATCAGCATGGAATTGGTCGTCAACACCGCCTTGGGAGAAGATCGCACCATATCAAGTGAAGAGGGTATCGTTTCATGATAAGATGGCAGGTGAGCCCATATTTCCTCAATCTCTATCGAAAAAATTGGGTTGAAGTTTTGCTCGTCCTCAGGCACTTCAAGGGGATCGAACCCTCGTCGCGCGATCTCAGTCGCTTAAAACGTCGATAATACAGCACCTAGATAAGAGGCGCGGCTAGCCAACGCTGATTCGATCGCTGGGCCGGGACTTACCAAGCCAGCTGGGCTTTCTTCATTCGCAGCGTCACCTGCACCCCGCTTTTTGTCCAGTCGTAAGAAATTGAACCGCCGAGTTGGCCTGCAAGGGTTCGCTGGAGGAGCTTGCTGCCATAACCCTCCGAAGCAGACGGCGCTTTGACTTCCGGCCCGCCCTGTTCGGTCCAGACGATCTCGGCTGTATCTTCCACGAGGCGCCCGGAGATATCTAGAAGACCTGTATCGACCGACAAAGCGCCGTATTTCAGGGAATTTGTAGCCAGTTCATGAATAACAAGCGCCAGGCTGGTCGCGGCGTTTTCTCCCAGACCCATGCGCGGCACCGCCACACGAATCCGTCCCGCAAATGCCCCGACGTCGTCGTAGGGCGCTAGAAGCACAGCGAACACGTCACCGAGGAGGCTGCGCTGCCCTGGCCGTTGGGAAGTGGCCTCACCAGATCGTGGGCGCGGCCGAGTGCCGTCAAACGCTGGGTGAGCTGCTGCACCATCTCCTCCTTCGTTTTGGCAGAGCGCGAAGTGATCGCCGTCACCCCGGAGGCCAGGGCAAGGAGATTCTTGACCCGGTGGCTCATCTCCCCGCCAGCAGTTCATGGCCTTCCTCCGCCTGCTTGCGCCCTGTGACGTCGAGGAAAATCCCGGTCATTTTCTCCGTCATCGCATCACCGTTGTTTCCCTGACCGCGCGCGGATATCCAGCGAACATGGGAAGCGTCCGTCAGGATCCGGAAATCGATTTCGAACGGCCCGTCGATGGCTCGCGTCGCGACGAATGCTGCTCTGACCCGATCACGGTCGGCAGGATGGATCTTGGCCGACAGGTATTCGAAGGTCAGTGTCGTGCCGGCCGAAACGTTCCACAGCTCGTACGCCACCGTGTCCATCACGAAGGTGTCGTCTCCCACGATCCAGGTCCACAGCGCGACACCAGCTGATTTGATCGCATTGCGCAGCTCGGTAGAAGTCCATTCAGGCCGGGTCGCAATTGGCGTAGTCATTCCTCACCCTCGATATCCCGGGGAGCTCGGGTCGTTCCCACCAGCTCGCATTTAATCAAAACCATGTATCGCTTCAAGCTCCCCGAAAGCGCGAAGTATTTGCTAAAGCCGGTCGGGGACGCCGCGCTATTCAAGTCGCTGGAGGAGTTGGGCGTTGCGCCTGTGGGGCGTTCATAAGACATTCATGGGCGACTTGGTGAAACGAGGATCGGAACCTTGGCCTGTCTCCCATGTTTATGCACCGGCACGTGAGGAGACCAATGATGAACGATAAGAAGCCTGACCCCACGAGCGATGCGGCTCGAACGGATCCCAAAACGGCCGATGAATCGCGCGAAAAGCTAAAGGAGCAAGCCGAGAAGGGCATGCGCGACGCGCTGCACGACGAGAAGCCAAAAAGATCCGACCGTTGAGACTACGCCAGATGCCGAACGCGTTATGCTCTTTCGGTTATTCTGACCCTGCTCACAGTTGCCTATCACCGCCTCTGGCGAAGATTAATGCCGCTCCGGCCGGCAGACGCAAAGTAGGTCGTTACGCTCGGTCGTAGGTGAAGGATGTCAGAAGTGTCGTCACGAAGTTGCTGGCTTTTTCCTTCACCAACACCTCTGTCCATTCATCAGTTCCTCGAAGCCTAAGGTCGGAATAGATGCTGCCGACCGCACCCTCTTCGATACGTTTGATATGCGCGTGGAAAGCATCCTCTCCGCCGGCATGGTACATGTCGCGAATGATCATGCGTAGAATTTCCTGGATGGCGATTTGCCAGGCCGTATTGATGGCCTGAAGTTCGCCGTTTTCTTTTGCCATTTGAGCCCTTCCATCACGGGTTGATCAGCGCGCCTTAATACGTCTGGAAGAGGGCGCGGACATCGATGCCGGTTGATCCGCCAACTCCTTTGCAAGCCTCGCTTCCCGAAGCCTTTGGGTCTTTGCATCCCTCAACTGAGCGACGGACAAAAGCTCTTCCGCTGCACTGTTTTTAGCGAAGAATTGCGTCTGAATATCGCCAAACGCGATTTCCGCCATCTGGCGGGATTTGCCGTGTGTTGGTTTCATGGGATTTCTGCCTGGTTCGACTGTGCAGCCGAAACGAAAAAGGCCAGGCGAACTGCCTGGCCTCAAACTGATAGCGTGCTTCCGGCAATGCCAGTACATCCGTGGTCAAAGGGAAGCAGATATCGATTAAGCGGACTGCAGATTGCAGGCCGACATCTTGCCCGACTTCATGTCGCGCTCGAGATCATAGCCAATCTTCTGTCCTTCAACGATTTCGCGCATTCCGGCGCGCTCGACAGCCGAGATGTGGACGAACGCGTCAGCGCCGCCGTTGTCAGGCTGGATGAAGCCGAAGCCTTTGGTGGAATTGAACCATTTTACTGTGCCAGTGGTCATGATGAACCCTTTCAAAGCATAGAGTGAGGAACTGCGAAGCGGTAGCTGCGCAGCGTGAATAACGACTATTTTTGAAAGGAAGTTCGTTTAGAACGCGGTGCTAATCGCGTGGTAACCAAAGCTCTGCAAGCAAAAGATCGATAAACAACATTTACCGTAACAAGGTCGGTCGGTCAACGTTTAGTTTTCAATGAAAGCGTATTTCTTCTTATAGTTGCATAATCGCGAAAGACCCGCGGCTGGCATTGCATGAAACCGACGGCCCCTTACCGGAGCGCCTCCAGCGCCCCGTTTAAGATCATCGATAATTTAATTAAATGACGCTCAAACAGGCTCCGGCAGCAGCTGCATGCACCCGCAAATCCGCACTAGGTCGGCGAGAATCTTACGAAGCTCAGGCCACGGTGGTTCCTTCAGACCCGAGCTGGGATCTTCGGTCTCCAGGACGCAATGCAGTTTTGCCGCGGCGCCGGCGACAGATCGAGGTGATGTGCTCCACAGCTCCTTTGCCAGCGCCTTCTCGACGTCGGCGATTTCCGCCTCCGCCTTCTTGGCTTTGGAGTAACCGATCCGGGCGTCGGCCGCATTCCAGTCAGCACGGTGTGTCGCCAGCTCTGCTCGTGCCTGCCGGCGCATCTCCTCCTGCTCGGAGTTCGGCAGAAGGCGATCTATTTCCTTGTACGTGTATGCCCACATGAAACCGTCGCCCTCGCAGAAGGCGATCTTCGCGCGCGGATGACTGCCGAGTTGACGAAGCATCTCGGTTTCGAGCTTCTGCTGTCGGCGACAGGCCTCACTGCACAATCAGTGGGCTGCCAGCCAGTCTCTCCAGAGCGGCACCACCGGATCGAAGTGAGCAGTGCCATCCCCTGCCCCAACGGCCCCGCCGGACGCAGGTGTCGCCGCGCTCGACGCGGCGGCGCCCGACAGAAACGTTCGGCGTGTTGTGCCGAGCGGCTGCCCCTATGCCCGAAACAAGCCATTTGAGCTACCTCCGATCGAAACAAGATCCGTCAGGATCGCCTGCAGATCCGGAAAGTTTGACTCGATCAGGCGGCGCAGCTCCGGATATAGGGCTTTCGGCAATGGGCAACCGGCGTGTTCATTTCGATGAAGCAGTTCAGCTTGGCAGGGGCGCCGGCGACGGATTGGGCCGGCGCACGCAGCAGTGATCTTGCAAGCGCCAATCGCTACACCGCCGCCTGGTTTTCCGCCTCGACCCGCATAGAGGTCCGGGCGTCCGGCAGACGGATTTCGACCTCGAGGAATCTGGACTTACATAACTGGACTTCGGCGTCCCAGCGCAGGTCGCTGAGCTGAAGATAGAAGGGATCGGCGTCCTCTATGGGCGCAGGCGAAGCGGAGGCGCTGGCCGCAAACGAGATTCCGGCCCCGACCGCGAGAGCCGCCGGTGCGCACGGTATTTTTCGGCGGGTGATTGCAGGCAAAGTTCTGCTATTCTCAGAATCAGCCATGATCCAAGCTCCAGAAAGCGGGATTGCGGTCGCGCTGATTAGGTGTCCCGACACCAATCAGGGAAGATAAGAGAATGTGAGCATTGCGACAAAATGATGGAAGTATAACAATTTGTTTGTATCGGAACTCTCTGTGCTGACCGTTGAACAGTGCCGCGGCGCCCGAGCTATGTTGGGATGGAGTCAGACCCAGCTCGCCGAAACCGCAAACGTGTCGCGTCAAACGGTTGCCGATTTTGAAAGGGGCGCGCATATGCCCATCCCGAACAATTTGGCAAGTATAGCCACCGCTTTTAGAAATGCCGGCATCGAGTTTATCCCTGAGAATGGTGGCGGAGTAGGTGTACGTTTCGCACGACCGACCGGGCAAAAGAAATAGGCTGCCGTTCCCCCGATCTAAGTCCATTGCGCAGTGTCCTCGCAGTTTAAAGATTAAGCGATCGCGCGGAAGCCACGGCTTTTGGAGTTCTTCCGATCTTGCCGCATCGAGTGAAGCCGCCCTATAACGTCGCGATGACCTCTGACTTCAAGATTTTCGTTAGCCTGCGCTCAACCCGCAAAAGCCAATCAAGACACCAGGAGGCGAGCGGCCCACCGTGCCAGTGGGAAGGATGCGAAAAGGGCGGCACGCATCGAGCGGCCGTGGGCCGTGATGCCGAAGGGTTATTTCTGCTCTTCTGTGCCACACATGTCGCGGAATACACCAAGGGCTACAATTTTTCACCGAACCTATCCGCCCCAGAAACCGCGCGCTACCAACGCGAGGCCGCGAACGGCTTGCGCGCGACCAGCGGTGTAAAGGTCAATCCGACGAGGGAAGCGCCTCTTCCGTCCACGGCTCGGTCCGGCTCCGCGAAGGCGATCAACGCCCGGAAGAGCGCGGCCGAGCGCCAGGCGTCCACCGCCGCTTTCCAGGTTCGAAGGCTCAAGGTCCTTGAAGCCAAGGCGTTCGAGACACTTGGCCTCTCAACGGACGCTACCCCGGAAGACATTAGAAGTCGCTATAAAGAGAGGCTCAAAATGCATCACCCGGACGCAAACCAGGGGAACCGCAATTCGGAAGACGACCTTCGGGCAGCCATAGAGGCTCACAAGCTACTCAAACTCAACGGCTTTTGCTAATTGGATCATCCTAACTATCGGCTGTGACGCCTTAAAGGAATTGCTGCTCTTGATGGGAATCGAACCGGCGACACCTTACTCCGTCATGTTAAGGGTAGTTCCGTCTTGATGACCAAACACGCCGCTTACCGTGCTCTTTCAGTGGATCACCGGATACCAAATGGAAAATATTTTGCGTTGATCGTGTCGTAGGTATCGACGGCCTGGATGGTGTCCAGCGCAGCGTTCAGTCTTGCAAGTAGTTGAGTGTCGGACGGACGCACGGCGATACCTGCGCCGTCACCGAAGTACTCAGCATCTTTGATATCGCCATTCTTGAACTCGCAGCAGCTTCCGGCCTTGGTGTTCGCAAGCCAGTCATAGACCGCGAGTTTATCTTCCAGGATGATATCGACGCTTCCGTCAGCGAGACCCTTGTAAAGGTCTGGAGAAGAATGAAACACTCGTGTCGAAACCGCGCCATAGAATTTCTTTGCGTAGGCCTCTTGTGAAGTTGCGGCTGTCACGCCCAGCTTCACAGTTTTCAGGTCCTCTGGCGCGGTGCTGACAACGCCTGATCCCTTGCGAACTATGAAAACTGAAGGGCTGTCGTAATATTTCCTGGTGAAAGCAACCTGCTTTCGCCGCTCTGAACTCATCGACATCGATGAGAGAATTGCATCATAACGTTTGGCGAGCAGGTTGGGGATCATGCCCGTCCATTCCTGAATGACGAACTCACACTTCAACTTTGCCGCTTCACAAAGCGCTTTGGCAACATCCACATCGAAACCTTGAAGCTGGTTTGCAGTATCCAAATAGTTGAAAGGCGGGAATGCGCCCTCGACGGCAATTTTGATACTATCGTTGTCCGACGCAGAGCTTGCAGCGGATCCAAAGATGACTGCGATGGACGCAACGCAAGCCACAGCCAAAGCTTTTGAAGGGTAGGTAGATCTTGATCCCGGCATTAGGCTTCCAATCTTGAAGACACTCGGCGAGCGACGTTTCGTGTTGTTGCGTCCGAGAAGCCAACCATAAAACAATTAAGACGCCCATTATTTCACAGGTAGATTTCAGAGTGCTTTAAAAGCCTTTCGTAATCAAAGGTGGGCAATATCGACAGGCTGGGAGAAGAAGCGCCTGCCTGCTGATACACGATCAAGGACATCGGTCCGGAAAGTCACATGGAGTTCGTCTGGGTCATTGTTGCTTTTGCTTGCAATCAGCGGACTTGCGATCCTCGGACTGGTGTTTGTTGCTGCGATATGGGCGGGCACTGAAAGCGATGCGGCTGCCCTCGATCGCCAAAGGCGCCTTGTCAACAGCCGTTTTCAGGATCAGGTTCAAAGCGTATCCCAAGAGATACAATTGATGGGTGCCGGGTACTCATCGCTGTTGCGGACGAATTTTCCCGTAACCAGTGGCGAGAACCTGCAACCTACTGTAAGCGCCGGCGACCGCTCCATCGAGACATTCAGGCAGATTGCGACGACCGTTTTCGGGTACAACGCGGCTTTTCTCGTCAAGCCAACCGGTGAGCTCGCACTGCAAGCGGATGAAGAAACCAGCCGCCGATTTAAGTGGGTGCGACCGCTCCTGTTACCATTGCTTCGGGATCTCGAGGAGAAGCTGACAGGCTTCCTGCGCAGGCGCCATCTACTCCGGAACCGAGCCGGGTCGAACTTATGCGGCTAGAAGGTCGGCCCTCTGTCGCAGGAATTGTGTCGATTTCCGCCCCAACGCCGCCCTATACGGGCATCGAGAATGTGGCCAACCGATATTATTTGGTCGCCTTCCGTTTTCTTGACGGCGCCACCCTGGATTTGATCAGTCGAGAGCAAGGTCTGGCAGGAGCCAGATATGCCCGCACTTCCGACCAGGAACGAAATGAGGTTGCGTACCAGATAGAAGCCACTGCATCGGGCGAGCCGATTGGCTTCATCATATGGGAGCCAGACCTGCCAGGCTCGCGTGTCATCGGCCGGCTCGTGCCAGTGCTTTCTGTAGCAGGCCTAGTGATCGCCGTTTTGTTCTTCACGTTGGTGGGGCGGCTGCGTCGAAGCCTTAGAGACCTGAGTGCAAGTGAACACCACGCTCGACATCTTTCTGTTCACGACGTTCTAACCGGGCTTCCGAACCGGGCCCTGTTCGCCGAGTCTTTCGAGAAGTGCCTTTCCGGCATGGAGTCTAACCGGAGCCGAGGTGCTATCGCGCTGATAGACCTGGACAGATTCAAGGAGGTCAACGACACCTACGGGCATGCCGCCGGCGACGAGCTCCTACGCGCCGTCGTTGCTCGGATTAGCACTCTCATCGGCGCGAGCGATACCTTTGCCAGGCTGGGTGGCGATGAGTTCGCCCTACTTCTTCCCGCCCTCGACGAAGCTGGTGAAAGGCATGGCAAGACCTGCAGCGCGATCGTTGATAGCCTTAGCAGGCCCTTCGATCTTCGAACAGGCGATGCGGTTGCTCGCATAGGCTGTTCAATCGGGATCGCCGCCTTTCATAAAGCCGACCCTACAGCAAGTGAAATTATGCGGCGTGCCGACGTCGCTCTTTACGAAGCGAAAAACAGCGGGCGCGGACAAGTGATCGAGTATGATCCGTCTTTGGATCACCGGGTCGAGGCACGGGAAAATCTCAAAAGCGATCTTCGGCTTTTGCTGGAGGATCACAGAACGAATCTTGCCGACGGTGACGATCTGCGTTTTGGGGACAGGGGTCGGCTGGAAATCGTCTACCAGGGCGTCCATCGCGGGGACAAAAGCGGCAGTCTGTCAGGTGCGGAGGCACTTGTCCGCTGGCGTCATCCAGCCCACGGCTTGCTTTCACCAGACAAATTCATCCCCATTGCTGAGGATGGTGACATGATCGATCAGCTTGGTGAATGGGTGCTTCGAACTGCGGCACGTGCCGCAGCGAGTTGGCCCATCGAGTTGTCGCTTGCCGTTAATGTTTCACCATCTCAAATACGACATGCCGGTTTCAGTAGGCTTGTTTTTCGATCCTGTCGGAAACCGGTCTATCACCTTCGCGGCTTGAGTTGGAGCTAACCGAAGCCGCCTTGTTCAACATCGACGAGAAAGTGCAGGAAACTTTGGGCAGGCTTCGATCACGCGGCGTCAAAGTTGCACTGGACGATTTTGGCACCGGCTTCTCGTCTCTAAGCCACCTCCTTCAACTGAACATTGACCGCATCAAGATCGATCGCGCTTTTGTCAGCCTGCTCGGGACACGGGCAGAAGGAGCTGCAATTGTATCTTCAATCCTTGAGCTAAGCCGAACACTTGGGAAGGAAACGACGGCAGAGGGCATCGAGACGGAAGGACAAAGAGATTTCCTTATTGCGGCCGGCTGCAGTCACCTGCAAGGGTTTCTGTTCTCACGCCCTGTGCCTCTTGGCGAGTTCACTTCAAAATTTCCGTCGCTTCTCTTCGACTTTAAACGAACGAAAGAGAGCACCTGATGTCTCGCGAGAGCAATCCGCGTCTGAGAATGGCTGTGTCCATTGTGGAAGTGCCGGGACGGCCCGCGCGACGCGCTTCTCCTATTCCTTAGCCAATTGTCCGAATGGAAGCCGTGGAGAACTACTACATCTCGCTTAGGCGCACGCAGGGAACGATCCGCAGCGCCGAGCCCGACTGGAATCTGGGTCGAGTTCTTTTTGATAGCCCTGCATCGGCGGAGATCTGTCGGAACTACGGCGTTTTCCTTGTTGATCCCAAGCCACGCCAAACCCATTTACGCTGGATGCCGAAACAGAAAATCATCGTTGCGCCCGCGCTCGTAAAGACCTGGACGCTATCTCCTGCCGCCACGTTCGGCTCGTCCGTCCGTGCCAAAGGAATTCTTCTGGAAATCCGGGCCCGTCTGCCCTTGGCCGTCCGGAAATCTCTCGATATAAGCGGCATGTCTCTCGTTCTTGGGATGGTGGAAGATAGCGAGCACGAGTTCGCCTCGACGTCAGCAGCAGTCACCCGGGCGCTAGAAGGGATCGAAAACCTGCCGGTCATTCCGCGCGAAATTCAGGACATACTCGGTATCTCCGCGAGCGAACGGCATCGCTGGCTGAAGGACGGCCGTCTTCCGAGCGCCGGAACACGCACCGTGCGACTGAGCGGCCGAGCGCGGCAGATCACCTTCCATGTTTTCGATCCACGCGTGGTGGAGGATCTCCTCGACCGGGGCGTCGTCGATGAATGGCGTGACGATGACATCGCGGCAAGAACCGAGAACAGGAGGCAGGTCGCCCACCGGGCGAAGCTTATCCGTTCGTTGAAGAAGGCGGGGAAGAAGCCGAAGACGGCCCAGGGCCAAACTGATGCCACGGCCAGCAAGCTGCTAGGCTGGGACGAGTTCGACGTCGATGGGCTGCGCGATAGCCGTAGTCCTAAATGAGCCGGCGACCGGATTGACTGGCAGAGCGTTCCGCATGAGGCCTTGGCTCCGGCGACTGCGGGACAGTGGGGAGTGCAGACGCTCGCCCGCTTCTATAGTGCGATTATCCAGGGCATGTCCGCACAGGCCTTTAATGGTGCGTGCAATGCCCTGTTGAAACGGAAGATCGACCTTGCACTCGCGCCCTGGCTCGGGAAGTGTGGCACCTAACGGGGGACCGTCTCTGTTGTGTCTTTGTCTCACGTTTCAAATGCAGCGGGTTTGGTGGTCGGGACTTCGGCCATCGCGAGGTAGGCGCCGCTCAGCATCACGATAATGCCGATGACGTCGAAGAAGGTGACCCGTTCAGAAAAGAAAAGGGCGCCGAGCACGACGGCGATCACCGGAGATACAAAGGCGTAACTGCCGGCCCGGGACGCGCCGATGTCCCTCAGCAGCCGCATATAGGTCGTATAGCCGATCAGGGAGCCAAAGATCACAAGGAAGAACCAACTGAGCCAAGCGGTCATGCCCCAGTTGCCAGATAGAGCGGCAAAAACACCCGGCTCGAATATCAGCGCGGCGACAAGCAACACTATCCCACCCCCAGCGTCGTGATGCCGGCAACCAACAACGCCGGATAGGATCGCAGCAGCGGACGCGCAAGCACCGAGCCATAGCCATAGGTGAATGCCGCCGATGCGACCGCCAGCCCGCCCCATAGACTCGCGCCAGCAAAGGTGCCGGTTTTCGATCCGCTTCCATCTGCCATCGACGGCCAAAACAGAACGACCAGACCGGACACGCCGAGCATGATTGCCAGTATCCGCCTAACGTCGAGCCTTTCCTCCCGTAACAGCAGCGCGAAGTATAAAAGAGCGATTGGTGTCAGCGACATCTCCAGGACCGCGGCCGTGCCGGTGTCGATGTACTGCATGCCCCAGAACAGCGGCCCGTAGCACAGCGTGATCATCAATATGCTGACGGCGGAGAGACGGGCGCCGTCTTTGATCCTGAAGCCCGCAGCCTCGCCTCTCACCCAGCCGTAGAAAAGCAGAAG
The DNA here is from genome assembly GCA_045291535.1 of Neorhizobium sp. EC2-8. Lineage (GTDB taxonomy): Bacteria > Pseudomonadota > Alphaproteobacteria > Rhizobiales > Rhizobiaceae > Neorhizobium. The sequence goes on from CP147998.1 coordinate 725,090, forward strand.
CAGCCCCGCCGCGGTGAAGCGAGTTGCGGCATAAAAAGTGGTGGAACGGCCTCGATCCCAGACTTACTCGCGATCCACGTGCTGCCCCAGATGACGCATAGCATCAAAAAGCGGAGCTGGTTCCTGTTCAGACGAGTGGGCATCGGTTTTCCAGTTCGTGTAACGCTTAAATGCGTAGTAGACCGTTACAACCCACTCTTGTCCAAATCGTTCCATGAACCGATATTCGCGTAATGATAAAACAGAAAACTATAGGCGACATCAGTCTGCTCGGCGGCCATCCGGCGCTCGATTTCGTCAACACGGTCGATAGTCGCGGTGAGCGATGGGGCCCAGAGTTCTTGAACAGCTACAGTGACCTTGTCACCTGGGCTCGGCGCCTCGACGTTATTGATGAGGAGGAGCAACGCGTCTTGCTTTTGTTGGCAACAAAGTCACCATTCGATGCGCAGAAGGAATTGATCCATGCCTTGGAACTGCGAGAGACCTTGCATCGAATTTTTAAGATAGAGGTGGACAACGAGCCGGTTAGCGCAACCGACCTTGAGCTGCTCAACGAGGTTGCAAGCCGCGCACTGACGCGACGCATCTTGGTGAATGTCGGGGACACGATCGAATGGCGGCAGTCACCTGCAGACCATTTGGCCGCTATCGCAACTCGCGTCGGCTGGCTGGCCGCAGACATTCTGACATCGCGACAGAATCGCCGCCCGATCCGAGCCTGTGAAGGTCGCAACTGCGGATGGCTTTTCCTTGACCACTCACGCAATGGTAATCGGCGCTGGTGTTCTGACAAGACCTGCGGATCGCATGCCAGGGTGCGGAAGTTTCGCACTGGACGGTCTGAATGAATGATGCTGGTTTCTCGAAAGAACTGGTCGGAAGACCGCCATCTGCTTTGAAATACCAACATTAGGTGCCGGTACTGCAAAGGCCGATCGGCTGTCGTCTGCCTGTTCCCCGGCAAAACTATGTGCGGAAATCCAATGTATGGAAAACCCTAAGTCTTTGCAGCGGTTGTGGGCTGCGACGATTCGGAAATAGAAAAGATGATCGTCTTTGGCGCAGGGGCTGAGGATTATCCGGCGAAAGGCGGGGTCAAGGTGCGCACACTGCTGTCGTCTGTCAGGGAAATTCGCGAAATCCTGAAATTACCGTTTGCGGCGTAAGACTCTCCGATGACGAAGCAGGGAGCCATCATGTTGCCCGTGTTGATGCGTGACATGATAGACGCGTCCGCGACGCGAAGAGCCTAAACGCCGTAGACCTTGAGCTCATCGTCGACCACCGACATGTCGGCCTCCGCATTCGCCGCTCACCCGCCATTTGCTAGCGGGCCAACTTTCTGCCGTCGATCTTGAGCGTGACGACAGCCCCGCTTCTTGACCACTCATGGCTGATTCTTCCGCCGAGGTTTCCAGACATCGTGCGGGACAGGAGCCTGCTCCCGTAGCCGCCCGCTCCTTCCGGGGGAAAGACTTCGGGGCCACCCTGCTCCGTCCACACAACCTCGACGTCGTCGCCGATCATCGTACCCGAAACGTCGAGCATGCCCTCCGGAACCGAGAGCGCCCCGTACTTCAGCGAGTTCGTCGCTAGCTCGTGGACAACCAGTGCTAGGCTCGTCGCCGCCGCCTCGCCTACGCCCATGCGGGGGACCGCGACACGGATACGTCCGGCGAAGGCTCCTTCGTCCTCGTAGGGCGCCAGCAGTACCGTGAACAGATCACCCAGCAAGGCGGCCTTTCCTTGGCCGCCTGGCAAAGGACGGACGAGATCGTGAGCCCGCCCAAGGGCTGTCAGTCTCTGCGTCAGCTGCTTGGCCATATCCTCGATCGAACTCGAGGATCGAGACGTGATCTGTGTCAGACCAGAGGCGACGGCCAACAGATTCTTGACCCGATGGCTCATCTCCCCTGCGAGTAGCTCATTGCCTTCTTCGGCCTGTTTCCTGCCTGTGACGTCAAGAAAAATCCCGGTCATGTTCCGGTCCCGGATACCCGCGTCATTGCCTTGACCGCGGGCGGAAATCCATCTGGCCTCCCCGCCGACCAAAATCCGGAAGTCGATTTCATACGCCCCGACGACAGCTCTCGTCGCGGAGAATGCAGCTCTGACACGGTCGCGGTCGGCAGGATGGATTTTCGCGGACAGGTCTTCGAAGGAGAGCGAACCATTCCGAGTCACGTCCCAAAGGCGGTAACCCTGCGTGTCCATCACGAACACGTCGGTGTCGACATTCCAAGACCACATGGCCACACCTGCGGCATCGAGCGCGTGGCGGAGTTGCTCCGGTTTCCAGTCAAGTTCGTATTGTGTATCGCGCGACGTCATGGAAACTCCCTGAAAGGCTGCCCCCGGTCAGGAGAAGGCTCACCACGTTAGCGCGGGATCAAGACTTTTAAGGCGTCTGGTGATGAGGGCCTCAGTGGCGGCGGCAATGCCCTGGGCCTCCTTGGCGAGACGCGCTTCGCGGAGCCGCAGTGTCTTGGCCTCGCGGGCTTGAACAAACTCGTCAAGTTCCTCAATCGCATGGTCGCGCGCGAAGAATTGCGTCTGGGTATGGCCGAACGCGATCTCGGCCTGCGGTCGAGGTTTCGAATGAGTTTGTGTCATGGGTTGGTCCATTGTAGGTAACGAGAAATAGAAAAAGGCTAGGCTGTTCGCCCGGCCTCGCAGATATCTTGCTTTCGACAGTGCCAGTACATCCGTGGTCAACTGAATCAAGCAGCCTGGATTAAGCGACTGCAAAGCTAGAGTTCCGCGGATGGTGATAGCGATTTGATTTTGAAAGGGAAGTTCGTCAGGCGCGGTGCTAATTGCGCGGCAACCAAAGTTCAGCAAGCAAAAGATCGATAAACCACTAATAGTGAACCTTTGGCCATAAATCAACTTTTAGTTTTGTCACCGCATTGAATAGCCGCAATGCCGCGGGGCCCCTTTTCCGGATGCAGCCTGCTGATGGGCACGAACGATCGTGCTGTCGATCATCAGATACTGGTTGTGGCGGTCGGCCGTCAGCGCCTCGAACACTCGTTCCCATATGCCGGCATGGCACCACCGGCTGAACCGGCGGTGGACCGTCTTCCACTTGCCATAGCGCTCCGGCAGATCGCGCCAATGTGCGCCGGAGCGCAGAACCCAGAGGCAACCATTGATAAACGAGCGATTATCCGAGCCTGTCCGGCCGGGATCGCCAGCCTTGCCGGGCAGCAACAGCGCAATCTTCAGCCATTGCCCATCGCTCAATTCATACCGACCCACACCCACACAAAGACCTCCGTGCTTCAACACGGTGCTCTATGAAGCAGCCATCAACTGATTTGGGAATCCTTGAATGTCTATTGGACCTAGCGGTGCAGAATGTGGAACAGGCGGTCCCTCACCTGCCGATGTAGGCCGCCAGTTCATCCGGCGTTCCGTTGGGAAAAGCCTGCTTTAGGAAATCCAGGAAGGCGGAAACACGCGCGCTCAACAGTCGCCGAGATGGGTAGAGCGCCCACAGCGCGATCTCTGAGCCCTCGATATCACCCCAATGCAGCAAAGTGCCGTCGGCCAGATCGTGACTGACCAGCGATATCGGCATACGCGCAGCGCCCACGCCTGTTCGCACGGCATCCCGAACCATGATGAGTGACGACAGCGCGAGGATGGGCTCGATCCCGATCGCTGCTCGTCCTTCTGACGTCATGACATTCCAGGTCTGCCGATCGCCGGCCCCGCGCACGACACCTGGCGCTAGGAGATCTGCCACTGGGCGGGGAAGATCGGGGCTTGCCACCACGACCAAGCGATCATGCAGAAAGGCTCGGCCGACGAGACTTTCGTCTGGGTCCGGATTGACCCGGATGACCAGATCATAGCCTTCCTCGATCATGTCTACGGCTCGGTCCTCTGTGGTCACTTCCAACCGCACGTCGGGATATTTCAGTGCAAAGCCCGCCGCGATCCGACCCATGGCGGTCTGCGAAAATAGCAGCGGCGCGCTGATACGTAACCTGCCACGCGGCTTATCACCGCCCGCCGCAATGGTGGCCGCCGTTTCGTCAAGCTCCGTCAGCAGAGCAGCTGTCCGCTCATAAAGGGCGCGTCCTTCCTCGGTGAGTTTCAGGTTGCGCGCGCCCCGTTCAAACAGCCGCAGAGCGAGGCTGCTTTCCAGCTCGGCGACACGCCTGGACAGAGTTGCCTTCGGGCGGCCGGACGCGCGCGACGCTTTGCCGAAGCCACCGTGACGCGCGACAAGGTTGAAATCGGCAAGAGCGACGAGATCCATGATCGTTCCACCTATGAGACGAACTGTCTAATTTAACAGTCTATTGGTTTAACAATGAACCAGCGATATTCCGGGTGTCAAGCAATACCAACCCGGAGAAAATCCCATGACCATTCTCGTTACCGGCGCCACCGGCAATATCGGCGGCCAAGTCATCCAGCACCTCGTCGACCACAGCGCTGATGTTCGCGCTCTCGTTCGCGATCCCTCCAAGGCCAGTTTCCCAGCAGGCGTTGCCGTCGCCAAAGGTGACTTCCTCGACGTCGACCCTGCGCTCTGCCTTTGACGGTGTGTCGACGCTCTTCCTGCTGAACGCCGTCGCGCCAGACGAATTCACCCAAGCTTTGATCGCGCTGAATGTCGCCCTTGCGGCCGGCATCGAGCGGATCGTCTATCTCTCGGTCATCCACCCGGATGTCTACGTGAACGTGCCGCACTTCGCCGGTAAATTCGGCGTCGAGCGGATGATCGAGCAGATGGGTATGCACGCCACCATCCTGCGTCCCGCATACTTCATCCAGAACGATCTGACGATCAAGGACGTCATCACTGGCTACGGCGTCTATCCCATGCCCGTCGGCGATAAGGGACTTGCCATGATCGACGTTCGCGATATCGCGGAGATCGCTGCCCTTGAGCTGCTGCGCCGCGAACAGGCGGAGCAGCCGCTCCCGCTCACTCGCATCAACCTGGTCGGTCCAGACACCCTCACCGGAGCGGATATCGCTGCCATCTGGTCGGACGTTCTCGGTCGCCCAATCAATTATGGCGGTGGCGATACGGCAGCCTTCGAGCAGAACCTCAAGCAGTTCATGCCGCCTTGGATGGCCTACGACATGCGCATGATGGGCGAGCGCTTCGTGACCGATGGCATGCTGCCCGAGGGCGGCGACGTCCAGCGTCTGACGACGCTTCTCGGCCGTCCGCTCCACTCCTATCGAGACTTTGCCTCGCAAACCGCTGCTTCTGCCTGACGCAGGCGCCCAAAGTTTCAACTAAGGACGATCATCATGATCTATTCGACCGCAACAGTACCGGTAAATCCGGAAGGCGAAACAAAACTCACCCGGGAGCAGGTCTGGAAGGGGCTGGAGCTGAAGGCGCGCGACGCCCGCCTATTTCTCCCACCCGGCCTTTGCACACGCTGCGACGTCGTGGAGGAAAGTGCGACCCACTTCGTGCGCGAAGCCACCATTGCTGGCTCTGACATCAGGGAAATCATCACCCTTGAGCCGCAGATCAAGGTCACTTTCTTCCAGGCCACCGGCGCCCGTGAGGGCGCCATCATCAACGAGCTGTTCGAGGATGAAGCCGGAGCGCTGCAGCTGAAGTTCTACTGCTATCTGGGCCTGCGCGGCAAGCAGCCGAATGGTCCTGAGGAGCAGGCCGCGCAGACGCAGTTCGACAGTGACAAGGGCTACAAATCGGCCCTCGTATCGACACTGAAGCGGACCCGCGACCTGCTCGCAGAGGGCCGGCTCTGATTTCCGATCGCACCAATTAACCCTGGGCTGCCTCTTGAGGGGCGCCCAGCCTTCAAGGAATTCAACAATGACCATGGTTATAGAAACGACTCTTGGCCCTGCGCCGAAAACCCTGATCCTCGGCGCAACCGGGCCAACCGGCCGCCACATCCTTAGCCAAGCCGTCAGCCGCGGCTACGATGTCACCGTTCTGGTGCGCTCGCCGGAAAAGGCCGCAGACATGAAGGGAGCGAAGATCGTCGTTGGAGACGCCCGCGACGAAAAAGCGCTGCGCCAGGTGGTCAAAGGGCGAGACGCCATGATCAGCGCGCTGGGCACACCAGCCAGCCCGTTTCGTGAAGTCACCGTTCTTTCAACCGCGACGCGCGCCCTCACTGCTGCCATGAAGGCTGAAGGGGTCTCGCGTCTCGTCGCCATCACCGGCATCGGCGCAGGCGACAGCGCAGGACATGGCGGTTTCCTCTTCGACAAGCTGATCTTCCCGCTGCTCCTGCGCAAGGTTTACGCCGACAAGGACCGTCAGGAGGCAATCATCAAGGGCAGCCATCTGGATTGGACCATTGTCCGTCCCTCAGTTCTCAACAACAAGCCTGGACGCACCGCGATCCAGACGCTCACGGATTTGAACCAGTTCCGCGGAGGCTCCATTTCGCGCGAAAACGTTGCGACCTTCGTGCTGGATCAGGTCACCACGGATCGCTGGCTCCATAAGTCCCCGTTGATCACCTGGTAAGGTTGGCTTGAACGGCCTGTCGAAGAAGATAATGCAGCCGCGAGGGACTGCGGTCATCGAAGCCGCAAATGCATAGCTGCACTGCACAAAAATTAGGTGCAGTGCGATTAAAACTCGTGCATAGTGGTTTCGACTGATGCACATGGCGACTCCTCCCAGTTTCGCCGCAGCAGCTGTTCCCCTCTGAAGGTCCATGACCTTCACACTTTATGGGCCGCGGTTTTCCGTTGGCCCTTTTTTCTTTTTCCGATCCAGGTTGCAACGTCCTTGTGGACGCTGGGAGAAGGCGGGGCCGACGCCCGCGATCGTCCTATTCGAATGCTGACATCTGGGCCGTCGCGGCTTGTCTGTCGACCGAGTTGGCGGGCTTCAGCCTCCTCCCCAAACGAATGAGGTCCGCCTTCTCAAGCTATCTTTATCTCTTGAGAATGCCAACCATTCGATTGACGCCGCCCCAATAGTCCTTGTGCATGGTTTCGGCTGCCTCCGAAATCGCCAGCTTCCAGGCAGGTCCGCGATCCCATGCCTCTTCCAGGGCATCCGCCAGTGAAGGCCCGTGGCCCGTGACCGGCAGGGTGTCGAATAGCATCCCTGCCTGTCTCAGGCCTTTATCGCGTTTGGCTTGGCCGCCAGCGTCATTTTGGCGGCGACCGGCAACGATAAGCTTATGCACTGCATACCTGCAAGGATCAGGGATGACCACCGAGATACCGGCACCATGTAGCAGGATCGAACGAACGGGATCACGGATCAAGAAATCCATGAATCTTAGCGGTTCCGCCGACGCGCCACCGAGAGCGGGCATGTTGGCGGGTTTGTCCGAATATTCTTCAGCTCCCCTGTTCGTCGTCATGAATTCGACCCGGTAGCCGGTTTGATTCCGGAAGGCGTGAGATCGAGGGCTACCGATGGTGTGCGGCACGGCGCGGAACGTTGGATCAAGCCCTTTCAGGAGATCGAGGATCGGCGGCAGTGAATCTGCTACTTCGGCAGAGATCGCGAAATCCTGAGCTAGGTCTGCATCACCTGTTAGGATCGCCGCCGAGGGCAGACGGATGCCGAGATATGCTGAGTAGCATTGAAAAGCGACAGTGCCGATGAGAACACCGCGCAGCCGGAAGAGGCCGGCCTTGGCAAGCGCTTGTACGACATCGCCGGTAAAGCGATCAGCAGCAATCAATCCGGCTTCTCGCGTCAGCGTGGAAACGAACTTGCGGCGTGCCTTATAGTCCGACTTCTCGCCCTTGAAGGTTTCGACCCGTTCCGAAATCAAGGGATCGTCGGCAGGCCCGACATACCGGCGCTTCTGCCCGCCCTCACCGTCGGGTTGGTCGAAATACCAATAGCGCCGACCATCGACTACCACCGGCACAAATCTACCCGACGGGGAAGTCTTCCGCCCAATCGTCATCGAATGCCCGTTGCTGAAGTTCCGCGACCATGGTCCGGAACATGAGATCAATCTGCTTGATCACGGCGGCCTCTATATCGTTTTCACAAATCTAGGTCGCGGAGTCATAATGGCGAAGGATAACCCGGATGCAGGCCAGCTTGGCCATGGCCAGGAAAGTTGAGCCGAGTTTCTCATACCGTGTTGCGACCCGTCGGGAGCATTTGAGCTTATTGAAGAAGCGCTCGATGATGTTGCGCCTTTTGTAGAGCCAAGGGCTAAAGACAATAGGGTCGTTGCGGTTGGATTTGGGCGGAATGTTTGCCCACGCGCCTCGGGTTCTCGTTGCTGCACGTAGCCAATCGGCATCATACGCTTTGTCAGCAAGCAGCATGTCTCCATCGGCGACGCAATCAATCAAGTCCTCGACTGCCGTGAGGTCGTGTGCTTGCCCCGGCGTAATTGTGATCTTGACCGGCAGCCCAAATCCATCGGTGAGGGCATGGATTTTCGTTGTGAGCCCGCCACGACTGCGCCCTAGACAGCGATCTGGGTGGCTGGCTCTCAAGGTGGCGGCGGAGTGATGCACTCGCACCGACGTCCCATCGATCATCTTAACGCTTCCGGTTGGCGAACCTGCAATCGCTTCCATTATGCTGTCCCAAATACCCGAGATAGTCCAGCGTCGGAAACGATTGTAGCAGGTGGTATATGGCCCGTAGCGGTCGGGAACATCTCGCCAGGGTGCCCCAGATCGAAGAACCCAGAAGATACCGTTCAAGACTTTGCGGTCATTGACACGAGGCACGCCTCTTGGCTTGTTGGGCAGTCTTGGCTCTATCATCTGCCATTCAAAGTCGGTAAGGTCATATCGGCTCATGCCACCTTGAATCAGCTTACTCGTGCGGCGCAAAGCGCAAATTTCATGATCTGGAATGTTATTGATCGAAGAACGCGGCCCTATCGATGGAAGCGCGTAAACGCAATTATCGAAGCTGTAGAGCATGACAATAGTTGCCTGGATGCTGATCAGGCCGCCGAGACACCGCCGCATTTGGTGATCGATCATAACAGGCGAGACGATGTATCTGTTCAGGAAGCGATCATCTGGGCGGACCAAGCTAAATGCCCTGTCACCCTCTACCTCTATGACGCCGACAACGACATTACCGATGTGCACTTCCGATTTACGGAAAGCCGATTCCCGAAAGACCCTGGTGAGCCCGGTTTATGAGTTCACAACCTAGTATAGGCGTTGTCTGAGCAAGCCGTGGTTGCTTCTCCCGTGGGGCACTGCCCCATCTTCATGACACGAATAGCAGAGTGCCGGCCGCGACCATCGCCGTCATGGGAAGCAGGGCCACGCCGGTTTCGGGGCCCTCCATCCACGCGCTTGCTAGATGCGAGGCTCAAAACGAAACACACATCCGCAACCTGCAAGCGGAACGCTCGCCACTGATGTGTGCCTTGGTAGGAGTAGCGCTGCGACCAGCAGAATTAAGCCTGCCTGTGTCGAAGGTCCATTTCTTGAAGGAAGCGGGCGTCTCTCATCATCATGGTGCCTGTCGGTGGCGGTTCATCGCTCTAGTGTGAGGCAGAGGGATCGACCGACAGGCCATCGAGTTGAGAGCAATATAAGACTTCTTGAGCTTGCTATAGGTTACTTTTTATCGACGTGCTCGCTGACCCACTTGATGATGAGATCGGCGACTTCGAGGTTGTTCTTGTCCTGCATGAACATGTGACTGTTGCCTTTCATGCCGACGTCCGGAAGCGAGATGAACGTCATGTCACCACCCGCAGCTTTGATTTGGTCCATCTCTTTGACGCAGGCCGCATCGGGGTGCTCGCCGAGATAGTCGCCAACCATGACCAGGATCGGAACCTTGGCCAGGGTCTTCACCTGATCGTCAGTCAGGTTGGAAAAGCAGCCGGTTTCGAGCTGGATGATTCCCTTGATGCCACCCTTCGCCTTCAGGACGGCCTGCGTTGGGAAGCCGGCAGATTGAGAATGGCCGAGCAGAATGGCTCCGCCGAGCTCGTGCGCCAGGTCTGCAAAATTATCGACTGTCGGGTTCTTGGTTTCCGGCGAGATCAGTTCGTCCAGAAGGCTCGGCACCTGCGTCTCGAACATATCGGGAATGACCTGTTTGTAGAACTCATCGACATGATCCAGCGGGAATTGCTGAACGGGGTATGCCTCGTCCATCTTCGGCCCGAAGCGGAAGACTTTCCAGGCCATGTTCGAGGTGCCCAGATAGACGCGGGGCTGTTCGGAGGGCGCGATCTTTAAGTCACGTACCTGGTTGAAGATCGTCGCGTTGAAGCCCGAGCGCGCGCGGCCCGTCTGCTCGGCCATATAGGTCGGGAAGCCCTGGCGTGTGAAGTATTCGTACCAGCCCATGCGGCCGTCCGGCGTCGTTTCCCATTGCTTGGAGGACAGCAGGCCGCCGTGCATGAAGACGATCGGGGTGTGCGTTGGTTTCGGTGGCGTCTGGAACTGGACGTACATCTGGTCGATCAAGACCTTTCCGGCCTCGAAAGGCTCCCCGAATATTGCTTTCATATCGCTCCAGCCGGCGTTCTCGGTCTCGACCGTCCTTCCGCCAACGAAGAAGCTGCCCTGGCTTTGAAGAACGAGCGGTTCCGCAGAAGGCTTGAGATCGGAGAGTGCTTGTGCCGAGGCGCTCGCGGACGCAAACATGAGTGTGATGAAGGCAGCGCTCCTCATCAAAGACAGCGTATTCATAAATATCCTTTGTGTGACTGTGTCTGGTTTTCTCAGCAAGAGGACGCGACTGGAATGGTGCGATATTGCACATCCTCTTCTTATAACCGTATATGAAACAAGCCTGATCTGTTTTAAACTGGCGATGGTCGCACAACAGATGTGAGAAAACGCACCATGGATCACTGGGATGAAGTCCGCATGTTTCTGGCTGTCGCAGAAGGCGGCACGGTGCGGGCGGCCGCGGACGCACTTGCCGTCAATCACGCAACGATCATCCGCGGTATTGGGCGCCTCGAAGAAAAGCTCAACACCAAACTTTTCGACAAGCTGCCGTCCGGATACAGACTGACGGATGCGGGGACTGACATCGTGGAGTTGGCCGGGCAGATGTCGATGGCGTCGTCTCAGATAGAAGCGAAGATTTTCGGGCGTGACCAGAGCGTATCAGGACCTTTGAGGCTCACGCTCCCCGTTTCATTCGCTGCCGACCTGTTGATGCCAACTCTGGTGGAGTTCAGGGCTGCTTATCCTGATATCGCGCTGGAAATTATCGGCTCCTTGTCGGTGGCCAATCTCGGCAACCGGGAAGCGGACGTCGCCTTGCGCGTGGTCATCGGCGACGGAACTCCGCCAGACAAACTCTACGGTACGAGGCTCTGCGAATTCCATACGGGCTTCTACGTCCAGCGAAATCTGATGACAGCCCGCTCGACCCCTGCAGCCTGGCTGTTGGGAACTAATGAGGTCATTCCGTCGGATTGGGATCCGCAAGGCGGGATCCGGATGACGACCACTCCGATCCGATTTGCAGAAATGCGATCGCAGTTCGAAGCCGCCCGCGCGGGCATGGGGATTACAGTCTTGCCGTGCTTTCTGGGCGACGCCGATCCCCTGCTTGTCCGCGTGCCAGGAAGTCCGGTCAAACGCACCGGCGACATATGGTTGCTGACACATAGCGACACGCGGCAAACAAAGCGCGTGCGGCTCCTTTGTGATCACGTCCGCACCGCGATGCAAGGTTTCGCTGGAAGAATGGCGGGACGGATCGAAAGTGGCGACTCCGAGCTTCTTTAATGGCAGCAGGCATGAACGCTTCTGTGATTTCCTGCAGGTTGGCTGGCGGTCAGGCGCTGGCCGCAAGCCGTGTGCCGGGGTTCTACTTTCAGGACGCGCCTTGCGTGATCACGGAGCTCGCGAGCCGGTCCGACGTAGCGATAGAGCGTTACGGCGGCTGATGCCGAGTTCACGCAATAGGTCTGCGATATTGGTATCGCGACTGGCCATGGTGGACTGGATCAGTCGGCTGGTCTCTGGTCAGCTCCAATTGTCATCGACCTTTACAGCCGCGCGCGCTGGCGGCCGCAAGGTCCGCCATGGTTCGTTTCGTGTGGGATCGCCCTTGAATTCAGGCCCGTCGCGAATATCCGAGACAGATCAGTTCAATGTTCTCTCGCCTGCCAGCCGCCAGATCACGCCCAAACTGAGGGCGTTCATCGATATCATGGCCGAGCATCTGCAACCACAATAGGCCTGGCCGCCATGCCCCGGTGCTGAACAAACGGCGATGACGCAATCGCTTTCAGCCACCGCCTTCCAGTCCTGGCCGTTTGGTACATAGAGGAATGCGGCGGCGTCTTCTCGAACACATTACTCCGATCTCCGAGCACGCCCCAATCTTGTCCTGCAGCCTGAAGCTTGGCTCTCCCTTCGATCACCAGTCATTTCCGAACTTCGCCCGGCCTCAAGCGGTAGAGCGAAAACCCGACGTAGCGCCAACCGGCGGATTGCGGCGTGATCTGGTGGACTTTTCCGTGGCTGCCAAATGGTTTGTGCAGAAGATCAGCCATAACGTGCTCCTCAGTTGAACACACGCTGGTCACGCGCATTCTGGTTATAGTGCTCACGCGCACGCTCAAGGCGTTCAGGGCCGCCGGTCTGGGGCACGGCGACGTCCCACCAGTGACCACCCACCCCGGTGCCCGGAACGGCATCCGTGTCGATTACAATAACGGTTGGTTTGGTGCGAGAGCGCGCTTCGACGATCTTCCTCTCGAGATCCGCAATGTCGGCTGCCTTTTCTGCATGAGCACCCATCGATCGGGCATGACCGACAAAGTCCAACTCAGGAAAGTCCTCGATATTGCTATCCTTGTACATGTTGTTGAATTCGGCGCCGCCACACTCGATCTGCAGCCGATTAATGCAGCCGTAGCCGCGATTGTCGGTTAGGACGACGGTGAACGGGACCCGGCGCATGACCGCCGTGGCCAATTCCGAATTCGCCATCATGTAGGAACCGTCACCGACGAAGCAGATAACCTCCTTGTCAGGAGCTGCCAGCTTGATGCCCATGGCGCCCGCCACTTCGTAGCCCATGCAGGAGTAACCATATTCCATATGGTAGCCCCCTTTGCAGATTGCCAAAGGACCTGCAGTGCTCCGGGCATGGTGCCGGCAGCACACATGACCACGGTCTGGTCGGTGGAGACCCTCTGGACGGCTCCGATGACTTGCGCATCGGTCGGGAGATGGTTCGTCGCGCCGGCCGGTGGCGAGGCCGTCACGTTTTTCACGGCTTCGTACCAGCTTGTTCGTGAGCCCGCATCGAACTCGCCGGATTTATAACCTGCCAGAAGTGCGGACAGCTTCTCCAGCGTCACACGCGCATCCCCGACGACCGGAGCCGCACCGTGCTTCGTCGCATCGTAGCCGTGCAGGTTGATCGAGATGAGCTTGCGGCTGCCGTTCTTGAACAGCGCCCAGGATCCGGTCGTGAAATCCTGAAACCGTGTTCCAACGCCAATGACGAGGTCCGCGTTTTCGCAGAGAAGATTGGCGCATTCCGAGCCGGTAACTCCCGGAGATCCGAAGTTGAACTCGTCGGTCCAGGCGTTGCCCCCTTCCCGGCTTGCGTCTCGACAAAGGGGATATTGTGCTCTTTCGAAAAAGCACCCAGTGTATCTTCCGCATCTGAATAAAGCACGCCGCCACCGGAGATGATGACCGGTTTTTGGCGACACGGATCAAGGCCGCAACCTCTTCCACCTCGCGCGGGTCGGGCTCCGGTCGGCGGATCCGCCAGACCTTCGGCTCAAAGAAGTTCTCCGGATAATCGAAGGCATCAGCCTGCACATCCTGGCAGAAGGCCAGGCAGACCGGTCCGCAATTGGCCGGATCGGTCATGACCGATAGCGCTCGTGGGAGCGACGTCAGCAGATGTTCCGGTCTCGCGATGCGGTCGAAATACCGGACGACCGGTTTGAAAGCGTCGTTGGCACTTACCGTGCCATCATCAAAATCCTCGATCTGCTGAAGGACGGGGTCCGGGCGGCGATTGGCGAAGACGTCCCCGGGGATAAACAGCACGGGTAACCGGTTTACATGCGCAAGGGCTGCCGCCGTGATCAGATTGGTTGCCCCTGGACCAATGGAGGAGGTTACGGCGTGCGCTCGTTTGCGGCGCTTCGTCTTGGCATAGGCGATGGCGGCGTGAGCCATCGTTTGTTCGTTCTGCCCTCGCCATGTCGGTAGCGCACTACCAATGCCATGCAATGCTTCACCGAGGCCAGCCACGTTTCCGTGTCCGAATATTGCCCAAACCCCTTCGATGAAGCGCTCGCTGTCTTCCGTCATCTGCACAGACAGCCACTTCACGAGCGCTTGTGCGGCTGTAAGCCTGATTGTCTTTGTCATAATGTTTTCTCCCGCGCAGATGCTCGCGCCTTGTCCCAGATCGACGCCAGGCGCCCATAACGCATAGCCATTTCATCGACAGCCGCTGCATCGCCGATTTCGTTCTTCATCCAGGCGCGCGCCACATCGCCGAAAATCGTTCGCCCTACGGCAAACCCCGGACGAGCTCGAAACTCGCCGCCACCTCGAAGCTGGCGGCAAGTTCCCCTCCGGCGCATCGAGACCGAGTACGACAATTCCGCGTGTATGCCGGTCGTTCTTTTCGATGGCCGCAATCGTCTTCGACCATGCCGCGGGCGTCGTCATCGGTTCCAGCTTCCACCAGTCAGGGAACACACCGATGTCGTAGAACTGCTGAATGAGGATCGCGGACGTTTCGTCATTGACCGGTGCGACCTTCGACGGAATGATCTCCAGCAGGAATTCGAGATTGTTGCGTCGGGATGCCTCGAACAGCCGTTTGACGGTGGCCTCATGGTCGGCGCGGATCGCCGCATTGTCGTCGGGATGACAAAAGCACAGCACCTTGACGACATTGTCGCGCGCCCATTCGCTCAAGCCCCCGTAGTCCGTCCCAAGTTCCGGCTCCAGCGTCTGGGGACGCGACCCTGGCCGCTCGCACGGCCGACCGATCCACAGGCCGCTTCCCGAGGCCGCGTGCAAAGCCTTCCGGCCGATGCGGTTGTCGCAAAGAATTCCGTAGCCGGGGCGTCCGGCCTGAATCCGAATCGCGGCCTGAAGGCAAAGCTCCTTGAAGGCGCCCCCGCTCCAGTGTGTACCCCGGCATCTGCTCAAGCTGGATTCGATGGTCGAAGGCGAAGATCCGGTAGTCCTGCCAGTCTTCGCCGTGGTTGCGATGGCGGTTGGTCGACCAGTGAACCTGTTCAATCGCCGTATCGTTGCGCAGATCCGGCCGCTGGACACCTCGCTTCAGGAAGAATTCCAGCTCCGTCAGCGACGGATAGGCCGGCGTGCAGCCGTGTCGGGAGACCGCGAATGCGCCACAGGCGTTTGCATATTTGAGGGCGGTGGACCACCCCTCCCCGTCGAGCCAGCCCTTCAGCAGGCCAGAGAAAAGCCGTCGCCAGCGCCCAGAACGTTGAAGACCTCGATTGGAAAACCTTCACCCGAAACGCCGTCGTCCGGATTATGGGGGATATCACCCTCAAACGCGACGGCTCCCTTGGCACCGCGCTTCAGGACGAGCGTAGCGGAAGACACGGAGCGGACGGCGCGCAACGCTTCAATCGTGTCGGTCGTCCCGCCGGCAATGTGGAATTCCTCCTCGGTCCCGACGATGAGGTCGAAAAAGTGCAATGTCGATTGCAGTTTCTCGGTCACGGCCTGGCTGGCGACAAAGCGGCTTTCGCCGTCTCCATGACCGGCCACGCCCCAGAGATTGGGCCGGTAATCGATGTCGAGGGCGGTCTTGGCACCACTGTCTCGAGCGAAACCAAGGGCTTTTAAAACGGCAGCCTCGGTGCGAGGGTTTGACAAATGCGTGCCTGTCACAACGATGGCACGTGCCGATGCGATGTAATCGTGCCGGATGTCGGCCTCGGAAAGCGCCATGTCAGCGCAATTCTCGCGATAGAAGATCAGTGGAAAGGTGTCTTCGTCCCGAATGCCGAGCAGGACAAGTGCGGTCAGCCGCTCGGGGTCGGTGACAACGCCACCAACGTCCACACCTTCCTTGACGAGCTGTTCGCGGATGAAGCGGCCCATGTGCTCGTCGCCGACGCGGGTGATCAGCCCGGATTTCAGGCCTAGCCTCGCTGCACCGCAGGCGATGTTGGTTGGCGAACCGCCGATATATTTGTTGAACGAACCCATGTCTTCCAACCGGCCGCCGATCTGCAGGCCGTAGAGATCGACGGATGACCGGCCGATGGTGATGACGTCGAGTGGCTTCATGCGGGTCTCCCCTTCTCAGAATCCGGCACGCGCTAGGAACGCCCTGCTGGCTGCCAGATCATCCAGAATGCTGCCGGTGTTGCGCGGATCGCGCTCTTGTTCGATGGTGACGTAGCCGCCGTAACCGAGTTCGGTCAGAAGCACTCGGACGGACTGATAGTCGATGGAGCCGCGGCCGATCGGGCACATGACACGCTTGGCGCAGGCCTCGAAGAACCGGATGTGCTCTTCCATGACCTGCGCATAGATCCCGGCGTCGATATCCTTGAAATGGATATAGTCCACGCGGTCCCAATATTTTCGAAGCGTGGCGGCGGGATCCATGCCGGAATAGGCCATATGCCCGGTGTCGAGGCACAGCCCCGCCAGATCGGCCGGGATGTCGCCGACGACTCGCTGCAGCTCGTCGGCGAATTCGATATATCCGCCCGCATGTGGATGGATTGTGGCGCGCACCCCGTACTTGTCGCGTGCCAGCGTCGCGATCGCACGGATATTGTCGATCATTCCCTGCCAGGATTTGTCATCGAGGCGCGGAGCCCGCTCGGAATGGCCAGCAGCGAAGTCGCGCGCGTCATGGCCCCAGTCCATCACGGTGAGATAGGGCGCGGCATAGCGCTGACCCGGATGGACCTCAGGCTTGGGCAGCTGCGTGATCAGCGTGCAGATTTCGTTGGTCTGCCGGATGAGGTTGTCGAGGTTCGACGGAGTAGCAAGGTCATCGAAGATCGTACCGGCGACGATCTTCAGGCCCCGTTGAACGAGTGCAGCGGAAATCTGCCGCAGATCCAGCGGCAGATAACCATACGGTCCAAGTTCAAGACCGCCGAACCCCGCCTCCTGCGCCTCATCGAGTACCTTTTCCCAGGCGGGAAGATGGGGGTTATTGACGTCATCAACACCCCAGCAGCACGGAGCGGTTGTTATGGTGATCGGACTGCGCATCAGCTGCCTGCCGTGACTGTCTCGAAGGTAAATGACCGATGAAACGGCTCATAAAACTCGAGGAAACGTTGCGTGTAATCTTTGAGCAGGTGTTCGGCATACGCCTGCTCATCCTGCCAGGATTCGATGAACACCAGCCGGTCCGGATTGTCGGTGCAGGTCAAGCAGTCCAAAGAAAGGCACCCGCGTTCAGCCCTCGTCGCGGAAAGCACCTCCGGGGCGCGGGTGAGAATCTTTTCCCGCGTCCCCGGAGCAAGCTCAAGCGTGACGATAAACTTGTACGGCTGGGTCATCGGCTGATCGTCGCCTGCAGCGCGTCGATGGATGACTGAATGCCGGCGTTCGTCGACATGGTGAAGTCTTCCATTTCGAGGCTCACCCAGCCGTTGTAGCCGACCATGCGGACGACGGAGAAGAACTCCTTCCACCATTGCAGATCATGGCCTGCCCCGACGGCCACGTAGTTCCACGTGCGGTTGGCGACATCAGTGACGTCCTTCAGCTCCAGAAGGCCGTTGACGTCAGCCAATCCACGCTCGATGCGGGTATCCTTGCCGTGGCAATGGTGGATGGCGCTTCCGAGCGCTCGCGCGGAGGCGACCGGATCGGCGCCCTTCCAGAACAGATGGCTCGGGTCGAGGTTCATGCCGACGCTCGGGCCGACCTCGTTGCGAAGGCGAAAAAGGGTTTCCGGATTCCAGACAAGCATGGCCGAGAAGTTTTCGAGCGCATATTTCTCGACGCCGACTTCCTTTGCGAGGTTGACGAGATCGTGCCACAGCGGGAAAGCACGGTCCTCCCACTGGTAGCGGTCGCGCTCGGGCATCTCGTCCGGCCAGCTCTTGGTATAGACGAGCCAGTTCGGCACCATGTCGCCGGGAGCGGCTTCCGGCAGGCCGGACATGGTCACGATCGTCTTAACACCGATCTCACCGGCAAGACGGATCGTCTGCTCCATTTCCTTGCGATGACGCTTGCCCATGTCACCCGGATCGAGCGGGTTGGCCGAGCAGTTCAGCGCTGCGATTTCGAGACCCCGCGCCTCGATCTCTTTCAGTTTCGTTTTCAAAAGGCCCTTGTCGGCTAGCAGTTCGTCGGCGCGGAAATGCGGAGCGCGTGACCAGCCGCCGCCGGTCATTTCAATGCCTTCCACGCCGAGTTCGACACACTTGTCGAGCATGTCCGTAAAGGGCAGATCGCCCATGACGTCGGTGCAGATTGATAGTTTCATGGCACTCTTTCCTATTGAACGGTGGCGGGGACGCGCGCTTGGGAGATGGCTAAGGAGCCGGCGCGTCCCCTGTGTCGGTTATTGAAAATCAACCCAGGCTGAGCCCGCATCCGCGGAACGAACGCAGTTCTCCAACCAGCGCACGCCTTCAGTGCCAGCCGTGATGCCCGGATAGTGATGGGTTTTCAGGAAGGCTTCATCGCCGCGTTTCTTGGCGTCGATGGCCTGAGCGATCCACAGGTAGATGTTCGACCAGCTGTCGCCGAGGCCTTCGGTGTGGAGAGCCCCCATGCGATCGACCGCGAGGCTTTCTTCTTCAAGGTAGGGCATGCCGTGGTGCAGGATACGGTTTGGTTCACCCTGCAAGTCGTAGAACAGTTGATCAGGATGGCTGTCCGACCATTCGATGGAAGCCTTGGATCCGACAAATCGATACCGCTGTGAGCCCATATTGCCGGCATTGACTGATGACACCCAGAGACGGCCACGAGCACCATTGTGATAGTGCATCAGAACGGTCGCGTGATCTTCCAGCGGTGCGCGGGTGGCGATGAAAGCTTTGCGATCGCAAAGCAGCTTCTCGATCTTCAGGTGTGGCAGCACCACTTCCGAGAGATAGAAAAGGTGGGTGCCGATATCACCGAGCACGAAGGTCGGGCCTGCTGTTTTCGGGTTGGTACGCCATTTCAGCGCTTCCCCAGCGCCAACGTCGTCGCCGGCATTGAAGCCATGGGTATATTGCAGATCGACGATTCGGATCTCACCAAGCATGCCCTTGGCAACCATGGCCGCCATTTGATGGACAAGCGGATGGCCGGTAAAGCCGTAGGTGACACCGACAATCAGGCCCTTCTTATTGGCAAGCTTCTCGATTTCTTCGCACTCTGCGACCGTGAAGAACAGCGGCTTTTCGCAAATCACGTGGATACCCGCTTCCAGGCACGCCTTGGTAATTTCGTAATGCGTGAAGTTCGGCGTCGCGATCGAAACGACCTCGACGCCGTCTTCGCGCGCGGTCTCCTTGGCGATCAGTTCCTTATAGTCGTCGTAGCAGCGGTCTGCTTCTACTCCGAGATTGACGCCAAAGTCGCGACCCCGAGCAGCATCGAGGTCGAAAGCGCCGGCTAACAGGCGATAGGTGCCATCACGCAATGCGCCGGTGCGGTGCTTGTAACCCACCTGCCCGGTGCGTCCGCCGCCGACCATACCCCAACGTAGTGGCCGTTCTGTCTTCTTCTCACCATTGATCATGTCATATCTCCTCCGACCCTCTGCCGGTGTTCGTGGCACAAGCTTCGCCGTCCGGCGGTAGGGACCATGCGCCGCTTGAAACTTCTCTTTGGGTGCGCGCGCTTACGCGCGTGGCTGCTTATGTGACCGGCCTGCTCTACGAAGGAACGGGCCGATGATTGCGCTGTGTCGGGCTAAGTCTTTTTGTACTTTTGGACGTAGCTCTGCATTTCGTTGCACATGAACTTCCCGGACTCGTCCGCCTTGTCTTCCCAGGCAAAGACGCAGGAGGTCATGATGCCGTCAAAGCCGATTTCCGAAAGCGTGCCGAAGAAATCGTCCCACGGCACCTCGCCCTGCCCGATATTCAGATGCTGATGAATGCGCGCCTGTGTACCCGGGGATTGAGGATGTAACGCAGCCCGGAACTTGCCTTGTGGTTGAAGGTGTCACCGACGTGGACATGTGCGAGAACATCCTTGGCCTCCCGCAGCATCGCCTTGGTATCGTCCCCGAAATAGAAGGTGTGCGGAGCGCAATAGAGGAACTTGACGTTCTTCGAGTTGACCGTGCGGATGATATCGAGCGCTGGCTGCAGCGTCTCACACCAGTCTTCGGGATGTGGTTCGACGTGTAGGCTGATATTCTCGCGTTCGAAGATCGGAACCAGTTCTTCCATCGACCGCCACCAGGCATCTTCACATGCCTCGATCATCGATCCGGTATGGCAGCAATAGCAGGATCCCTTGTCGGGATGAGGTCCGCGCCCGAATTCGGAGTTCATTGTGTCGACTTCGAGCTCGACTGCGATCTCGATGGCGCGCTTCCAATGCTTCACAGCAGCCTGTCGTTCGCTCTCGTCATTTGAAGCCCATCGGTACATGGGGAGCAACGAGGCGATCTTGACGTTCTCGGCAACCAGCGCCTTCTTGAACGACTTGATCCGCTCCGGGAACACGCGCGGTGCCTTAAACCACTCAAGGAAATCGGCCCGGGGCGAAAGTTCAATCCATTCGTAGCCGAGTTCGCGGACTTTCGCTGGCAATGCCTCCAGGGACAGGTGGCGATGCATGAAAGGGTCAAGCGCGATCTTCATAGGATCTTCCTCCTCATTTTATTTGGGCTCAATGGGTGGAGGGTGGCCATCGTGGGTCGCGATGTAGTTCTCGACCTCGATGCCCAAATCGGCCAAAGCCTCGCCGCCCGCCATCAGATCGGTGATTTCCTCGCGGGTCTTTTCTCCCTTTCGGAAGTTGGCCGCGACCGCCCCGTGGATAAGAACAGCAAAATGGTCGCCGACCGCCATCGCATGGGTTACCTGATGGGTGATGAAGACAACCGCGATGCCGCGTCTCTTAGCTTCAAGGACGATGCGCAGCACGTGTGAGGCCTGCTTGACGCCCAAGGCTGCGGTCGGCTCGTCCAGAATAAGGACACGCGCTCCGAAGTAGACAGCACGCGCGATCGCAAGCGACTGACGCTCGCCTCCGGACAGGCCTCCAATCAGGCGGTCGCCGTCATCGATCCGGGTGATCCCGAATTCCTGAACGGCCTTCACAGCGATTGCGTTGGCCTTCTTCCGGTCGTAGACCCGGAAGGGCCAGAAACCCTTCGTCGGCTCCGCTCCAACAAAGAACGAGCGACCGATGCTCATCAGAGGGAAAGTGCCGCCGAACTGGTGAACGGTGGAAATACCCATCTGTTGTGCATCGCGTGGGCCCTGAAAGTCCATGGGCTTTCCATCCATCAGAACCTCGCCGGTGCTGGGCTTGTAGACCCCAGCCAGCGTCTTGATGAGGGTTGATTTTCCGGCGCCGTTGTCGCCCAGCAGGCATAGCACTTCGCCGGCGTTGACCTGGAGCGAGATGTCGTTGAGAACGTCGATCGGGCCGAAGGACTTGTTGACGTTCCTGAGTTCAAGAATTGGAGTGCTCATGACTTGGCTCCCTTCTTCTTCGGCGAATAGGTCAGGGCCATGATACGGAACGTGTTGTTCATCAACACTGCCAAGAGCAGCATGACGCCGATGATCAAGCTCGACCAGTTACGATCGAACGTCGTGAAATAGATGCCCTGGTTGACGATCGCGAAGGTGACCGTGCCAAGGAAGATCCCGACGATCGAGCCAAAGCCGCCCGTGAGAAGAACCCCGCCGACAACAACCGCGATAATGGAATTGAAGATGAAGGTCATGCCGGCAGAGACCTGCGCGACGTTGAACAGGATCGCCTGGCACATGCCGACAAAGGCAGCACTCATCGATGAAAGGACGAACAGGGTCACAGTGAGCTTGTCTGTCGGAATTCCGGCGTTGCGAGCGCTGACGCGGTCTCCGCCCATAGCAAAAAGCCAGTTCCCGAATGGCGAGAAGTGAACATAGAAAATGTAGAGTGCTGTGAGCCCGAGCCACCAGAAAATCGTCACTTGAAAACTGCCACCGACAAAGGAGCCGAATAGCGATTTCGCAATGATGCCGGACTCTGTGGGGCTGAGCGCCACGCTTGTCGTTCCGGTGAGAAGCACTGAAAAGCCGAGGATCAGGCCCTGCACGGCGAACAGTGTTCCGAGCGTCACGATGAGCGATGGAACAGCGGTTCGAATGACCAGAAGGCCGTTTATCAGGCCGACCACCAGCCCGAGGCCGAGAGCGCCAAGAATTCCGAGCCAGATCGGCATGTCGTAATGACCGGTGATTATAGCCACTGTTAGCGCACCTGCCGGGATCATCGCACCAATAGAAATATCAAGCTCGCCGGAAATCATCAGTAGGCCGATCGGGAACGCGATAATGCCGAGATTGGCGGCGACGTTAAGCCAGCTTGCGGCCCCGGCTGGCTTCAGGAACTCGATGCTTCCGAAGATGACGAAGAAGATTAGCACGAAGGCAAGGCCAAGAACGGCGCCGGATTCAGGACGGCGAATGAGGTCGCCGAAGGACAGGTTTTTCACGAAATTCACTCCCAGTGTTGGCCGCAAGAAGGCAAGCTCAGCAAATCAGCTTTGCTCAAGCGAGTGCTTCCAGCCGATCCGCCAGATGTCGGGGATCGGCGTGAGGCATTGTTCCTGCGGTCAGCGCGCGCCCTTGGACACGCCTGCTAGTGTGGCTTCGATATTGGACTTGTCGACGATGCCCGGACCGGTCAGCACTGGCTTTGTAGGCAATTCTGTGCCGAAGTCGATGGAAGATGCCAGAAGTGTTACGGCTACCAGCGACTGCAGGTACGGCTGCTGGTCGATCGCGAAGCCTTGCGTTCCGTCCTTTATGCGGCCAAGGCCGGATTGGTTGAGGTCGAAGGTGCCGAGAAGCGTGGTTTGTGTCTTACCAGCTTGTTGAACGCCAATGGCCGCTGAATCCGCGTCTCCGGCAGAAAGCGTGATCAAGCCGTCAATCTTCGCGTCCTGTAGCAGGGTCGCCTTGATAGCCTCCGCGACAGCGGTGGCATCGCCAAAACTGGTTGCAGGCAGTGGCAGCTGTTTGCCCGCGCCGCCTGCTTTGGTGATGCCGTCGATGACGCCCTTGCAGCGCGCCTCAAGATTGGCTGCGCCCGGTATTGTGTTGACGCAAAGAACGTTCTTTTTGCCCTGCTTGAAAAAGTATTCGCCCCCGGCAACGCCCGCGAGATATTCGTCGGAGCCAACATAGTTGATAGCGCCGAGTTCCCTCGCCTTTTCGATGCCGCCAGCGTTCATCAGGATAACCTTGATGCCCGCCGCCACGGCTTCCTTGATTGCCGGGTCCTCACCCTCGGGGACCCAGTTCGGGATGACCAGGCCATCGACCTTCTGGCTGATGGCTGTCTGGATGAGCTGGACGACATCAGGGGCAAAGTTGTCGTAGGTTTGGAGACGAAGGTAGTTGACCTTGCCGCCATTCGCTTGGACGACCAGACGGGCGTCATCGACACCCTTTTTGATCAGATTCCAGAATGCGTCGTCGTTTTTGCCGCCAATCACGGCGATACTGGCAGCCATTGCTGATGGTGCGGCAAAAGCGATAACACTGGTTGCAAGCAGAGCTGCACAAAAACTTTTCATTCCCCTCATAACTTCTCCTCCCATTTCTCGATCCTCCCGAGGACTGATTGCGTGTTGATCTGTAGCGCGGGGAGTGTCAAAATGAAATTAGGATGGCGTGTTGAAACATATTTTGTTTCAAAAAGTGCCATTCATAAATGACACGTAGGAAGGTGCCCATGAACAGGCCTACAATAGCTGATCTGGCAAAATCGGCCGGAGTCAGTCTGTCGACGGTCAACAGGCTTTTGCATGGCACAGGAACCGTGCGCGCCGACACGATTGATCGCGTCCTGGAAGCGGCCGATAAAATCGGTTTTTACGGGTTGGGTGCGTTGCGCCAGCGTAAGCAAAACAGCCTGCCTCGCCGCCATTTCAGTTTTCTTCTGCAGCAGTCGCACAGGCCGCTTTATCAGTTGTGGGCAGAAGGATTGATAGCGGCGTCTCATAGACGGATGGACGCCGTCATAGAGCCTAACGTCATATTCGAAGATGATTTATCCCCGGAAGCGGTCTCGGCTAACCTGCTGCAAATCGGAAAGTTGGCCGATGCGGTAGCCGTCATCACAGCCGATCATCCTTTGGTAAGCCAGGCAATCGACGAACTGCGCGGGCGGGGTATTCCCGTGGTGGCTTATGTGACAGACCTGTCCGCCGCCAGCAGGGCGGGCTTCGTCGGCACGGACAACTGGAAGCGAGGCAGGACCGCAGCTTGGTTTATCAGTCAGACGGCCGATGAGCCGGGGAAGGTATTCCCTTTGGTCGGCAGTAACCGCTACCAGTGCCAGGATATAGCAGATGCGAGTTTTCGCTCCTATATGCGAGAGAACGCGCCCGACTTTCAGATTAGCGACACGCTTCTCACGCACGAGGTGCCTGAGAACGCCTATGAAATCGTTCGACACCTGATCGAAGAGGAACCAAATATCAAGGGGATTTTCGTCAACGGAGGTGGTATATCAGGCGTCCTGCGAGCGATGCGTGAGCTTTCACCGGAACGGCAGAACAAGATTCGTATCGTCTGCAGCGACGTTGGGCCGGAAACTCGCAAGGGGCTAAGCGAGGGCTTGATCACCGCCTCTCTGTGCCATCCGCTCGACAAGATGCCAGCCGAGCTCATCGACGTCATGCTTCGCCTGATCGATCGACGCGACGCGCATTCCATTGAACAACGTATCGTACCGTTTGATATTCTTACGCCCGAGAGTTTGTGGACATAAATTACTTTGGTCGGGGGTTAACATGTCGACCCGAGGTTTCCATGTGACAATTGTCGCAAGCGCCGGCAGCCTTGCTTGTGCCTTGTCGGTACTTTCACGATCTCAAGAATCGCGCCCCGATTTACTCCGGTGGCCTCTTCAGCTTGTCGCCAGCAAAACCACCATCGTTATACGGCAGTTGTGGGGGACTATCGATGCGTGGGTGGTTAAAATGCACTTCGCACCTAGTTTCTTTCAGTCGCGCCGGCGAAAGATTTTCGCGTGGGAACGACGGTCACAACGGACGCTCGCCTTGAACAGATACGAACCGCCGACCTGGCAATGGCTGTATAATTGATGCGGGTATATCTCATGAAGTCTCTGCTGAGGTCAGCGTCCCTTAAATTGAGGTGATCTCTTTTCTGCAAATGCAGCTATTCCTTCCATCCGATCGTCGCTAGCCGCGATCAACGCCGAGAGCGAGCGTTCGTCAAGGATCCCGGTCGACAACGGAGCCTTGAAACTCTGGCACCGCCGCCTTTGCAAAGCGAACGGCAAGCGGGGCTCCCTTTGCATAGCGGAGGCGATGGCGAATGCGCGTTCCACGACAGTCTCGTCGGCGCCGACGATTGTGCTGATCAAACCCGCGTCTTTCGCCTCCAGAGCGTTCAGCTTACGTCCCCGCACGGACGAGACGCTGTGCCGTATCTGAGTATCGCGTTGGTTTGAGAATGGGCTCCACGATTACGGAGCCGACCCGGCTAATCACCAGGCCGATGAAATAGTAGATTACCAACTCGCCAACGACTGATGACGGTTCTAGCGTATAGATATCGGCCATCGATAAAAATGCAGCAAAAAGCGCGCCAGGTACGAGATTGACGAAGATGTCGTAAGACGAAAGCCTGGCGAGAATGTCATTCATAGCGTCATTTTACGACGACTTTATACGCACTTCAATTTAAGGTTTTATTTTACCTGTGGATACTCGCGCTAGGCATCCAGTATCTGCCATCTCCACCGGCAAGACGAATATTAGTGCCATCATCTATCTGCCGTTACATTAACTAGTGCGCTAGACAATGTTGAGCTAGATAAGTGTCTCCCAGCAATGACGCTCGGAGTTAAGGCAGAACCATGACCCACCGTGTAGGAACCCAGCTCTCATTCGCCATATATGGGGTGGCAGGCCGTATGCAGCGCATGCATAAGCCTTTTCTGGAGCCGCTGGGCCTGACGTTCCCGCAGTACCTGGTGATGCTGGAGCTTTATACGGGGACGCCGCGCTACGTCGGCGACCTGGGCAATAGCCTCGGAATGGACACCGGTACGATTACGCCGCTGCTCAAGCGCCTTGAATCCTCCGGAATGATCACGCGCATGCGAGATCCCGCCGACGAACGCTGCGTGCTGATCAACCTCACGCCAGCGGGAGAAGCGATCAAGGACGAGGTCTGGAGCGTCGCTGGCAAGATCAGGAGCGCCTGCAAGCTCGACGAGGCAGGCATGATCGCGCTCCGCGATACGCTCAACGACTTCGCACGGCCAGCAGAAGGGTAGGAAAGGACAACGTACATGAACATTGGGATTATCGGCTCCGGCAACATCGGCGCGGAGCTAGCCCGGAAGCTGTCGGCAGCCGGACATACGGTCAGATTGGCGAACTCCCGGGGCCTGAAAGTCTGAAGGATGTCGTGGGGGACACAAGGATCCTGGCGGTTGCGAAGGAAGACGTAACCAGAGATGCGAACGTCATCATCCTGTCCATCCCGTTTGCCCGCAACCCGGAAGCTGCCGCGCTGGTCGCTCAGGCTCCAGTCGGGGCGATTCTCGTGGACACCTCGAACTACTATCCTGCCCGTGATGGACGGATCTCCGAGGTCGAAAATGGCAAGCCGGAAACGGTGTGGGCGAGCGAACAGGTCGGACGGGCGCTGGTAAAGGCGTGGAACGCCATTCTTTCGCAGACCCTTGTCGAAGCGGGCGCCGCCCTTGGGACGCCGAACCGGATCGCCATTCCGATCGCCGGCGACGACCTCACGGCTAAACGTGTGGTCGCCGATCTCGTGAGCGCGACCGGGTTCGATACGGTGGATGCCGGCAGCCTTGAAGAGTCCTGGCGGTTCCAGCCCGGCTCGCCGGCCTATTGCACCGAGTTGACAGTGAAACTTGAGGTCGCCCTGCAGGAGGCCAACAAAGAGCGCTCACCGGTCAATCGAGACGCCATCATGGAAACGATCTCGACCCGAAAGGGTTCCTATGACCCGCGCCGCCATGGCTGCCAACAACCGTCTACTATCGAATTAGGGAGAGCGGCACCTGCCGCCAACTGCGCCAAATTCTCTCGTGCACTAGAAAATAGAAAGCTAGATTATGTCAGCCATCGCCACGCCTCTTGAGGCGGAAACGCAAAATACGACGGTCAGTGAAAAGCTGAATCCGGAATCCAAAATTGCGCTCAGCGTACTGTTTGCGTCCACCTTCACGGTCATTCTCAATGAAATGCTCATGGGTGTCGCCCTGCCGACCGTGATGGCAGATCTTGGCATCACCGCCTCACTCGGCCAGTGGCTCACCACCGGCTACATGCTGACGATGGCCGTGGTCATCCCTGCGACAGGCTTTCTGACCGAACGATTCCGTATGCGGACGGTTTACGCGCTCGCCATGTCCCTGTTTACCCTTGGAACGCTTGTCGCCGCAGTCGCGCCTGGCTTCGAGGTTCTGCTGATTGGCCGCATCATCCAAGCAGTCGGAACGGCGATCGCGACGCCGTTGGCGTTTACGGCGGTCACCGCACTCGTGCCACCTTCCAGGGCCGGCCGGATGATGGCACTGCTGACGGTCTCCGTATCGACCGCGCCGGCATTCGGTCCGGCAATGGCAGGTGCCATTCTGTCTCTGGCCGGCTGGCGCTGGCTATTCGTGTTCATCCTGCCGATCGCCGTGATCTCACTCGTGATCGGCAATATAATGATCCGTGTGCCAAGTACTCCTCGTAAGACGAAGGTCGATGGACTGTCCGTGCTGCTCTCGGCGATCGGCTTTGCCAGCCTCGACTACGGACTAGCCTCGTTCGGCGAGGCCTCCGGGGGCCATACGTTCGTCTCGCCCTGGACGGCCCTTGGCGTCGGGATCGTGGTGGTGGCCCTGTTCGCCGTGCGGCAACTGTTCCTGCAGAAATCCGACCGCGCTCTGCTGGATATGCGTCCATTCGCAGTGCGCAGCTTTGCCGTGCCGGCCCTGCTGGCGGTGTTCTTCATGACTGCCGCCACCGGAATGATGACGCTGATGCCGGTCATCCTTCAGGCGTCTTACGGGTTGACCCCACTGCAGACCGGCCTGTTCATGCTGCCCGGCGGACTGACCATCACGGTCATTTCCATTGTCGTCGGCCGCGTTTACGATCGCCTCGGCGCACGCCCGCTGATGGTAGCGGGCGCCATCTTCGACGGTGCAGGCCTGTGGTTCCTGTCAACTCACGCGCCTGGCACTCCGATCTGGCTGCTGCTCGCCACCTACATGTTCATCATCGTGGGGCAGGCCTTCCTGTGGACACCCACATACGCGGCTTCGCTCGGTGCCCTCAACAAGCACCTGCTGCCCCATGGCAGCGCCATCATGAACACGATCCAGCAGCTTTCGGGTGCGGCGGGCATTGCCATCGCGTTCTCGGTCATGACCGCGACCTCTGCCGCGCTTGTGTCTGGCGGGGAAGCCGTGGGACCGGCAATGGCAAAGGGTGCCCAGCAGTCCCATTTGGTCGCCTTTGGAATGGTCGTCCTTGGTTTGCTGGTAGCCCTGATGATGCCGAAGACGAAAGCGGCGGTTCAAGTGCATTAGTCTTGCAGGGGGTCGGCAGATGACGATGTCAGCGGAATCCGCCAGCGACTGAATGTTACGCTTCACTGACACCTACCGACCGAACGCCTCTTACATTCGGACTGTGATTACGTTCCAGAGGTCGTGCTCGTAGTCCTGCCGCTGACCAAAAGCTCAAGCGCCGTCGCCCGCAGAATCATCTACATCTGTGTAGCACCATGTTGCGGCATCGATGGAATGTTGCTTTTAACTAGGCCCGCCAGTAAATTTCTGTTGCTTGAAATCGACCATCTGTTCGCTTGCATTGAACAATAACGTCGATCGACACCCGCAGCAATTGATCAATGTCTTCACGATCCAAATTGCGTCCCCCTTCGGATTCTTTCACAAGCAGCGTCAACTGTTCGAAGGCAAGCTTGGCCGAGTCGGCATGTACCGTGGTTATTGATCCGGGGTGGCCGGAGTTGACGTTGCGGACGTAGTAGAATGCCGTGTCGTCACGTAATTCTTGCAGCAAAATCCGGTCCGGTCGCATCCGAAGACAAGACTCGAGCAATTCTTTTGGACCGGCGGAGGACAAGCCCTGCGCGCCTTTCGAATAGAACAGGCGCACGTGGTTAGGCTGGGGGATAACCAATTCGGGGGTGTCCTCGATCGAAATGATCCGCTCGTGGTCCGGAATGTGTTTGACCAGCGCCTTCGACAAGGTCGTCTTGGCCGAACCGGTTGCTCCCGAGATGATGATATTCTTCCGTGAAATGACGGCTTTCCGCAGAAATTCCTTGAAGTGACCCGCACGGTATAGCGCTAGGAGATTCTGGTCCGGCGTCGACGCGCTGTCGTCGGTCGCTCGCGTCTCGGAAAAAACTCTCTCTGTTCCAGGTCGTCGAGCGTAAATGTGACTGAGGATGGTTTTCGGATCGTCATGCTGACGGTGTGCCTGGTGGTCGCTGGCGGGATGACGATCTGGATTCGTTCGTCGCCTGGGAGCGTTGCTGACAGAAGTGGGCGCGCCTCATCTATCGACTGATGAGAAAAACTCGCGACGGCCCGGGCAAGGCGCATGAGCTTTTCGAAGGTAAGATCCGGCACGTCATGGGTCCGCCAACCGCCGAGACCCTCCGTCAGCACCTGCCCGGGCCGATTCACAATTACCTCATACAGAGACGGGTCGTTGAGAAATGTCGAGAACGGCTTCAGTAGCTCGCTCACAACGGCAGAATCTTGTCCTTCCGTCATCCCATTTACTACTTCGTAACGAGTGTCGACCGTGGTGTGAAATCCCCTAACACCGCTCGATCGAAAACGCGGTTTCTTGGTTCCGTCACACGAAGGCGGTAGATTCCGGAAAAGTCGAGATCGCGAGCCACGAAGATCGAAACCAGTTCGCCCTGATGCTTGTTCAGCGTTGGCGGGATGTTGATGGACTGTTCGACCGCAATTGCCGCCGCCTGTTGACCGGCGCTCGTGGTGTTCTGCGCTTCGACGTCACTGTCCTGCAGCTGACTGCTGGCGTAGCTAGTCGCGTCTCCGACAATGGATAGAAGCAAGGCGCTGCCGAACCGCTCCCACCAGTGAGTGTCGATATAACCATCGACGCCGGCGCGTCCGAGCGCATCGGTTGCGGGGAGGCGAGCGTCACGATAACGCCCTTTGGCGTTTTTGCTCGATTCCAGAGAACGAACAGCCGTTTCTGCCCGCGCTGAAGCCCACCGCGATATTCCCCGACGACTTGCGTCCACTTTTCCATCAGCACGACCCGACCATTATCCGAGAGGACGTCGCGGTTAATTACGCAAGTGGTAAAGCCTGGCTGGTCGGACGCCAATGCCGTTTCGAGTACGCAAGGTATCGAGGTCCCCATAGCGACAATGAAGTCTCGATTGCCGAGGGTACCGGCGCGCGAGCCCTGAAGCTGTGTCGGCCGCAGCAGACCATCGAAACGCTGTTGGTCATTATTCTGCTGGTTCTGCGCCATTATGTTGTTGTCGAGGGCCACGAAATTGCCGTTGTTAGAAGTGACCGGATTATCAGCCTCTCGTCGATCCTTCGCGTTCTTCTGCCCACTGCTGAAGGCCATCACGGGCGCGCGGCGGGCAGAGTCGAGGAGTTTATCGCTCTCCTCCGCGACCGGTTCGACGACTGGGGTCGGCAACTTCACCTCAGGTACCACCTGCGCCGGCTCCGCCTCTTCCTTGGCTGCCTCAAACGGATTTGTCTGGCGAATAACCACGCGCTCGGGCCGAACATTCTCATCCTTTGCCTTCTTGCCCGTCGTCGACCAGAGGGCAAAGCCAACGAACGCGACGATCGCCACGGCAACTGCGCCACGTTTCAAGAGAGGATTGTTGTCGATCCGCCGGCCGGTCACCGTTTCTGCACGCTCTCCGGGAATGCGAGTTTCGTCTTCTTGAGCCATCGATGTCGCCCCCTACTGCGCGTTGACGTCGCTTTTCACGACGCGCTCTACCGAGGGAGACGTCGTGTTGGTATCGGGATTGATGCCGACACGGTCGTAGGCCTCGTTGAAGACGCAAAGCACATCCTTGCCTCGACGCAGGATGAACTTGCGGCTGATTGCGTGCACCATGACGAGATTGCCATCGACGGACTTCGGAACAAGGCTTTCCGACCCGTCTGAGTTTTCCATATAGATCGCAGGCATTTCCTGGTTGCCGACGAAGGCGAACGTCGTGATCTTGCCGTTGTCATAGACGCTTTGCGGCTCCAGTGGCTGGGAGCCCTGAGCCGAATAGCGCCAGTTCCGAGGACCATACGCTTCGTGGAGTGCAAGCACATTGTCGGCGTCCTTCGCTTGAGCGGCGAGAGCCCTAGACGCTGCCTGCTGCCGGCGAAGCTCAGCTTCATCTCCGGGGTATCTGAACTTCACGTAGAAATAGGTGTTCTGACCGGCTTCGACAGTGCCGTTGCGCACGGTCAATTCCATCTGGTAGCTGCGCGTGGAGCCATCCCGGCGCGTCGTCACCACAGATATGTTTGTCACCGGCTGGTTTTCGCGTGGCTTCAGGAACAGGATATTGCCTGCCGGCGCGACCTCCCAGGCGACGCTGTTGCCGAGCGCTACATGGGCAATTTCCTCGTCAGAGGCAAACTCAACCTGTACGGATGACCGCAAGGTGCCGACAATCCTGGTGATGTTAAAGGGTTGGTAGTTCACAAAGCGGACACGACTGTCCTGTGTGGCGCCTTGGGGTATCTCCAGCCCAAACGCCGACGATATGCAAGATGAAAGGACGAGTGCGACGATTGATGCGATGCGCTTCATCTCACCTCCTCCGGATCTGCGCGATATTCGCTGACGACAAAACCAAGTGGGTTCACGAGTCGATCCGTCGACGACATTGGCGCGTTGACATACGAGAAGGTCAGGGTCGCAACCCAGTGGGTCGTGCGAACTTCCTCACCTCGTGTGATGGTGCGCATGTAACGCACAGAGACGACATTCTGATTGATAAGAGAGATCGACGCGATGTCGATCCTCGCCGTGGCGCCACGGCCATAAATGTTCTGAGGCGATTCCGGGTTGCTACCTCGATACACGCCTGCAAACCGCGCCTGCTCCGGTTGGGTCGATAAGAGCGCTATGGTGCGGAAGTTTTCTTGTGCTTCGCTCCAGACGTAACCCTCGCGGGCGCGCACATACTTGGCAGCGAAGTATTTTGTCACCGCCTCGTCGTAGGTGCCGGCCGTCGACGTCAATGCCGACACGACATCGACAATGCCCGTCGAATTGTCGACGCGCACCACAAAGGGTTCAACCGTCTTGAGCGGCGTGAGTCCTGCGATCGCAAAGACGGAAACGCTGGCAACGATGCCGGAAGCAATAGCGATCGACCAGGCAATCCGGTTCGACCGTTCGATCTGCATCATTCGGTCCTGGTCGAACCGACGCGCCTTGTCGAAATAGATCTTGAGATTATCTGTCGTCACCATGTCTCATTCCTCACAGCGGCGATAGGAACCGTCGATGTCCAGATGCGCGAAGGCCGCCGACTCTCCAGTCTCTCCGGCAAACGGCGTCACGGACGTGGAGGGCCTTGCGTCGGATTGCTGCTGTTTCAGCTTGCTTTGGCCCTCCCATTCCCACATCGAACGGTTCAAAGGGCGGCGTGAATAACCGTCGCATTTCGGCAATGGGTAGGTGAGCGATGCGCAGCCACCAAGCGTGGCTCCAAGGACGAGCAACAGGGCAGGCTTAATCATAAAGGCAGGCCTTTTCTTATTGTTCTGAATTGCATGTCATGCACCGGCATTCCTTGATCCGAACGCCCGGCTGGCAAAGCGAGCACCGCGGCCGATCATCCGGCCGGTGTAGGATGTTCCCCGAGCCAGCATGCCCTCGTGCGCATCTCGTGCGGCGCCATAGCCATAAGCGAGCGACGCCCCGCCGGAAGCCAAAGCGGAGGCGATACTGGGAAGCTGGTAGAAGACATAAAGGGCGGCGATCCCGATGGCGCAAAGGGCGATCGGACGCATGAGAACGTCGGTGTAGCCGTCGATCGCGGTGAAGGTCGAATCGATGCAAGAAATCAGCAGGGAACCTACGGCAACGACGAGCACCTGCAGGATGACGAAGTTTGCAAGCTGCCCTATCCAGGACTCGGTAAAACGCCGCGTCGATTGGAACATGGCGAGCGCGATGAAGATCGGCCCGATTGCCAACACGATCGCCAGCGCCAACCGCGCATAAAGAGAGACCACGTAGCCAATTCCCGCGACAAGGAAGCTAACGCCGATCACCATCATGCCTCCGACGCCGGTAACGATATCGACCGGCCATGAAGCGCGAGACCAGATATCGGTCGCAGAGGCTTGGCCTTTGTCGAGCATGCTGTCGAATGTGCTGGCGCTCGGCGCCGCCCCGAATTCAGCGCCTGCGCGATCTCGCGGGGCAACACATCGAAAAAGATGTTCGTGACATAGGTTTGATATTCGCCGGCATTCCTGACCAGCATGACGATGATGGCGAGCTTTATGGCGCGAAATGCAAAGTCCAGGATGGGCTCTTGAACGGAGCCGCGCAGGACCAGATAGCCATAGAGGACCACATAAAGCGTGACGGCTGCCGTCAACGGCCCGGTAACCCATTCTGCGATGTTCGACGTCCCGTCCGAGACAAACGTCTCGAGCGGCCGCTTGAACTGTCCATCAATGAATTCGAAGACCTGGTACACCGGATCAACCTCCCAGCGCTTTGCGCATATTCTGGAGGCGCAGCTTGCCGTCCGCCGCTTCCGCGTTCCGGCAATTCGGCGTATTGCGCAATTCACCCGGATTGTCGCGGCACTCAGAGATAGTGTGCGTCAGAAGCTCAGCGTCGGCGACGAATTCTTCGACCGCGTAAATTCGCTCGGACCCCTGCGAGCAGGCGGCCAAAAGCATCAGGGAAACGAAAATAGGATTCCGTCTCACTGCAGCGCCGCCTTCATTGCGTCCATGCGTTGGCGCCAATCTTCGGCCTTGCGTTGTTCATCGACCTGGGTCTGGGCTTGCTGCACCATTCGCAACCCTTCCATCCGCAGAACGTCGGTCTGGAGGAATGCTTGTTCGGCCTGAAGCCGCGCCTGCAAATCCGCAATGTCCTTGGAATCGCTTGCCGAAGATATCTTCTCGCGTAGTTGATCGATTCCGTCGATGCGCTTGGTCGCAGCATCGTAGATTTGCTGACCGAGGCTCATCTGACCCGCGTTCTGGCTCTGAATCCGCGACAGTTCTTTGGCGTAAAAATCGTCGGCGCTGGTGCGGTAGGTCGAATTGCTGTCCAGGAATTTCGAGGCAGAATCCCCAAACACGCCGGTGCCATTGCCTTTGAGCAAACCCTCGATGGCGGCGAAGTCGGACGGAAGCGCTTTGCGGATCGCCGGATCGTTGAGAACGCTGGCGACGTCCGCCATGTCTGTGAGCTTGTTGAGCGAGCCATAAAGCTGCTGCGCCTGCTCGATCTGCTGACTGAGCGCATCGAGTTGCGACTTGAGCTGCGCGATGCTCTCGATCTGTTTGGCGATCGCCGTCTGATCGATGACGGGAATTCCCTGAGCTGTCGCGGCCTGGGATGAAAGAATAAGCGTCGTGGTGAGCAACGCGACATGAAGTCGATAGGAAACCATCAGCTTGCACTCCTTCGCTGTTGGAAAACGGGAAGCCAATCCCTGACGTCATCTCCAACCTCCGCACGGATCGCGTCGAGAAGTTCGACATTGGCGGTTCGGCCGGAAAGGATGGCGAGCTCGTCGTCAAAGCCGTGGAGGTCGAGTTCGGCAACGACGCTGTTGTGGCCCTGCTTCAACACGAATCTCCGGCTCTCTACGGAAAGTTCACGCGCAATCAGTTCGTACTCGCGCTCCGTGAGCTTGAACCCATCGACATAGTCGGCATGGTTGCCGCGCGAGTTGGGCAGGAAGATTTGCGTCGGGCATTGCTCTATGATCGTGTGCGCGATCGGCGAGATCAGCGCATCGCGTGGGCTCTGCGTGGCGAACAGCATCAAGCCATTCTGTTTACGGATCGTCTTCAGCTTGTTCTGCGCAAGATCGCGAAACCCTTCGTCCTGCAGCGCCTTCCAGAATTCGTCGATGACGATGATGATCCGACGGCCGTCAATCAGTTGCTCGACGCGGTGGAAGAGATAGGCCATCAGCGGCGTGCGGATTTCCTCGTTGTCGAGGAAATCGGTCATGTCGTAGCCGATGAACTTGCCAGCCCCGCGGAAATCGCCAAAGCCTATATCCTCGATGACGTTGTCGAAGACCCAACCAAGCGGCCCTCCCTCTCCCACCGCCGGAGCCTGGCGGCAATTCCTTCGGGGTCGGTGTTGTTAAGAAAGGTCCTGAGCGCCCCGATGGTCCGTTGCTCCACAGGCAGGTCGGCGAGGCCATCGATCGCGCCGGAGATGTCTCGAAGCTCTGTGACGGTCAGTTCTCGCGTGCCTGATCTCACAAGCTTGCCGACCCAACGCGACAGGAACACTTTGTTTTCCGGCGTCAGGTCGAGGGCCTTAAGGGGAGCACAGCCGGTGGGAACACCATTTTTCAGCGGAAGGTAGGTTCCGCCGGCGGCGCGGACATAGAGGTCCGCGCCCCTGTCCTTGTCGAAGAACACGACATGAGGATCGTGTTTCTCCAGTTGCGACAGCATGAAATTGACGATCACGGTCTTGCCGGCGCCGGACGGGCCGCACATGAAGGTGTTGCCGAGATCGCCGTAGTGGAGATTGAAGTAATAGGGCGACCCCGAAGCCGTCTTGAGCAGAGCGACGGCTGGTCCCCATTCATTTCCGTCCTTCTGCCCGATTGGATAAGAGTGGAACGGTGAAAGTGCCGCAAAATTCTTCGAGGTGATCGCCCCCGACCGTGCCCGGTAGCGAAAGTTACCCGGCAGTTGCGCCCACCAGGCTGCCTCGAGGCCAAGATCCTCCCGCGCCACGACGGCGCCGCCATTGGTCAGGCTGGCGCGCGCCTTCGCGAGATTGTCCGTCAGTTCCTTCACTGTAGAGGCGAAGACGGACAGCGTCAGGTGATGCTCGCCGATCACGAACCGGTTGGACTCCAGATCGTCCATCGCATCGTCGAGTTCGTCGATCTGGGAGGCCGCCTTGTCGCCGCTGCTCACCATCTGGTTTTGCTTCCGCCCCATGATGACCCGCGCGTCCGCCTTCGACACAAAGCAGAAGGATTGGGAAAGCATCAGTTCAAACGGACTGGTCAGGACTCCGTCCAGCATTCCCGTCCGGGTGCGGGCTGGGTATTCCTTGAAACTCAGCATGCCGGCGAACCGGGTTTCCGCTTCATGCCGAATTTCGATCGTCTCGCGACCGATGATGACGCGATCCGAGTAGATCGCCGAGGCGATACGGCCTTCTGTCAGCGGCACTCGCTCGCGCCTGCCGCCAACCATCTGGTGCAGCACCTCGCTCGGCTCGGAGAAAAGCATCTCGTCCTGATCATACAGAGAGAGGACACGCGGCTGGAAACGCTTCAAACCAGCCACCACATCGACGACCTTGTCCTGAATCTGTTTCACGGACTCTTCATCGAGGCTCCACGCCACTGCGATTGGCACGGCGAAGGCGCGAGAGCAGCTTCGCAGCCTTGTCGGCCGGGTCACGAGTTGGCGACCAAAGGACAGTCAGAAAGAGATCGTTGCGGAAAAGGTCTTCGCGAACCATGCGCTCGTGGTATTTCTCGTTGAGCGCGGCGGAGAATGGCGTTGCGAATATTCCATCCGGATAGTCGCTGTCTCTGCGGCGGATCAAATGCGTCCAGAGAGCAAGCCGCTCATCGGCGATATTCCGGAAAAGCGTGTTGAGGTCGCGATGGAGAGCGTTAAGATCCAATACGTCCGCGGTTTCGAACGACACGCCTTCGAGAGCGATCATGACCATAAGCGTCCGGGACTCGAGCGCGACCGTCGTGTCGTCGATGTGACGCACGTAGGGAATGAAAGCCTCGGGTGAGAGCTCGCGGGATCTGAGAGTGGCGATGT
Source organism: Neorhizobium sp. EC2-8 (assembly GCA_045291535.1). Taxonomy (GTDB): domain Bacteria; phylum Pseudomonadota; class Alphaproteobacteria; order Rhizobiales; family Rhizobiaceae; genus Neorhizobium. The sequence continues at coordinate 762,251 of CP147998.1, forward strand.
TAGGCAAGACCAATATCCCTTCTGTCAAAGCGGCGTGCCAGCCGAAGCGGCGAGAGTGTTGCTCCGCCCCAGTAGGCGCTGTTACGCGATCGGCCGCGCGTCTCGACCCAAACCAGTAGGATGCGGAACATGTTGTGATCGTGTTTCACCAGGGCTCGGAAGACGAGGTGAAACACGACGCCGACGAGCGCATAAGCGATGGAGCCGGCGACGATATAGAGGATCGTCGTGAGCATGATGTTGAAGCCCATCGCTTCCATCGTCACACCAGCGATCATCGCCGGCCGCGTGCACGCGATAAACAGCGTGTCTTCTTCGAGAACCTCCCGCTCGTCCGCCATCATCAGCCACCGACGATGGTGTTGACGAGTTCGGTGGCGCCGAAGATGCCGCCAATGCCGATAATCCAGAACCCGGCCCGCCTCAGGTCCATATACCCGAACATCCAGGCAATGCAGATCACGATGACCGCGATGACAGCCAGAAGCTTGGCAATGTTGCCAGTCAGCATTGTCACTATGTTCTGCAGCACCGTTTCGATGCCGGCAGCCTGCGCAAAGGCTGGTTCGACCATCATAACCACGATGGCAGCCGCCATCACGGATGAAGCGATAACGGGTCGGATTCGGGAATTCAGCCTCATTCACTCTGCTCCAATTGATTGCCCTGAAACACCAAGACGGATGAATGGCGCCGGGTCTGGAAGACATCCCATGCAGGTGCGACAGCGGTCGGGGCTGCTTTCTCCGCGGAGTTCTCCGCAACCACCTCGGCGACGACGTCCGCCTGGGCTACCTTGGAGGGGACGTCTGTCCCCCTCCCTCTCCCGCGTCGCTGATCGTCAACCTGGCCATGGTCGGACCCAGCCGTTTGATTTCGCGGCGGACCTGATCGTCGTAGCTGACCATGGCTCCAACGGACGGATCATCGCGCCCGTAATAGGATTGCAGCATGACTTGCTCGGCCCTGGCCGGCTCAGCCCCTCTTTCACGGCGAGGCGATAGTAGCCATCGAGCAACGTCGCTGTTGCCTGCAGATTGATGCATGGATCGAAGGCATCGGGTATCGAGAGGTTCAGTCTCTGCAGTTCTTCCAGTCCGATCCCGCCGAGGCCGACCTGGATGTCATGGCGCTTTGCCGCCAAGGATGTAGCGACTTCGATCGCCTCGGCCTTCGTGCCGGGCTGCCGCTTGAGGGGGCGCCGCTATTGACCCGGATATTGAAGGGAGCGAACCGGCTTTCGAGGCTGACGACGCCTGCGAGCGTTTCAGATGAGACATACGGCGCGCAGGTCTGCGCAAGATCTAGGAAGGCAACGGGCATGTTCAGAACCACACCCTCTGCTTACCGACCCCGTCGATCGTCACATCAATATATCGAGGCTTCTCGCGGGCCAAAGGGCGGACGACGGTATACGCCATGCACTGATAGCGACCGTTTTCCCTTTGCCAGCGTGGCGACATAACTGAGCCGTTGCTTGAACCGCCGCCGTCTCGATCTCGCTGGCAGAAGCTATCGCTTACGGTCTGCAGCGACGTAGAAATGCACGTCGCGTCACTCCCCGCGGGCCGTAACCAGCAGACAGACGGTAGCCGGCATTGCAGTAATAGGGTTCGTAGCGGGGGCGAGAGCTTTGAAAGCCCACGCCGGTGCAGGTCGGAAATGAATGACCTCTTGCCAGCCAGGCTCACAGCTTCTCGATCGGTGGCCTGCATTCGCCATATTGCGTTGGGCCGCCTGGATTGGATAAGCACAGGATAACCTGGCACCCCCATTCCTCGGCACGAGCGCTTCGTTCTGAAATGGTATACAGTGAGGCAAACCCTAACGCTGCTATGATCGTTCGAAAGAAAAGGCTCTTCATGCCCCCTACCCTCCGGTTTCTCCAATGTCAGCTGGGACTGAAAAGCGACTCGCCTCAACCCACATACTATGCAAATAATAGATAGTTAAATCGATGGCAAGCAATTTGAGCGACCGATGGCAAAGCCAAGCTTTATCTGTCTTCGCCGTGCGTGAAATTCTCGAGAAGCCGATCGAGGGTGAATCGGCGCAGTCCCGTATCAAGCAGATCGGGATGATGAATATCCTGTATATGATGCACCAGGCTCATGAGAAGCTAACACTATCAAATGTAATCGAAATTACCGGCATGACGCGCGGCGGCGTTATCGAAACGATGGACCTTCTGGTCGAACGAGGGATCCTGCTTGAGACGCTTGGCAAAAACTCGATGGGTCGCGGCACGGCGCGCCAGTTCCAGTTTGCTCCGGGTGTGTTTGAGAGCCTGCGTATGGCCGTAGGAGAGAGAAAATCATAATTTAAGTTAATAATAAAGCTAAGTCTTCGTTGGCGACTGGATTGCTTGATGAACGTAGAGTGATAACTAAGCGGCCTCAGCTGCGTCCGAGACGTCGAAGGTTTCTGTCATGTTTTCGCGCGAACTGCTTCCAGGGGTAGCGCCGACACCGATTCTGGCGGGAGTTTGGGCGATGGTCAGCGCAGTAGCTCCCTGTTGGCGGAATTATTGGAGGGGGCTACGGTAACGGCTAGTCTAGTCCATCTAAATTAATTACCAATTCAGAGGGCAGAACAAGCAACTTTGTTTTCCGATGCGACTCACTTTGCGATGAGTCCACAAATTTGCTCCAATGAACCAGGGCGAGCCAATCGCGGCGATGCCAGCGAAGGTTCTCGACTCTTTTTCGTACTACCCTTCTGGATGTAAGCCTCCTTCGCAATCAGGGGCAGAACAAGAGCAGTCCGAAATCGTACGCGGCCTTTATCAACCAAAGACAGCAAATTCGTTGTGGGATAGTGCTTTCCATGCGATTCTACGATGAGTTCCGAAGGAGGTAATTATGTCTGAAATGATGCTGGCGATGCTTTCCAATATTCGGACGCTTGAAGACATGGTCGCCGCGTTCCGGGACGAGGAGCGTTGCCGTCGCTTGCTGGAAAGCATGGTATGGCCGAATGGCAGGGTCTGCCCCGCTTGTGGTTACAAGCGCTCGACCGCGATAGCTGGCCGCGACATGGGCAAGCGCCGCGCGCGGCCGGGGCTTTACCAATGCTCCAGCGGTGGTTGCCGCTTCCAGTTCACTGTGACAACACATACGCCCCTGCACGCCACGAAGCTTCCGTTGCGCACCTGGCTCAAGGCGCTGTGGCTGCTGTTGCAGTCGGATAAAGGCTTATCCTCGGTCCGTCTTGCCGAGACCCTTGGCGTTAGCCAACCGACGGCCTGGCGGATCGGTCATGCGTTGCGCCTCATGGTGGCGCGCGAGCACATGCTCGACGGTACGGTGGAAGTCGACCATTTCTATCTTGGAGGCAGACCGAGAAAGCATCCCGATGATCCACCGCCCGGAAGAGGCCGCAAGGGACAGGTAAAGACGGAGAAGACGCCGGTCATGGCGATCGTGCAGCGACCGACAGACATCACCCCGGGTTCAAGTGCCGGAGATGCCCGTGCGGCTGTCGTCACCGGCCTTTCGTTGCGTGCTGCCGTTCGAGCAGTTGCAACACAGGTCGAACTTCGAGCGCATTTGATGAGTGACGAAGCAAAGGCATTCGTTGCCATAGGCGAAAGCTTTGCCGCACACGAGACGGTCAACCACTCAAGCCGCGAATATGTCCGGGATACCGTCCACGTCAATTCAGCCGAGGGGTTCAATGCGCGGGTCCGGCGAACCATTGCAGGCGTCTTTCACCACATCAGCCCGGAACTTGCCGACCTGTATTTTCATGAAATCGGCTTCAGATGGTCCCAACGAGTTGTTACCGGCCAAGCAGTGCGGAAAAGCCGAAGCGGCAAGGAAAGCAAGAAGATCCTTTGGTCGCGAGTACCTCCTGCACTGCAGTTATTGCAAGTGTTCCGTGCTGCCACCGGCCGCCAAATGCGCAGAAGCCCTGACGGGGGCATTACCATCAAATCGGCCGTAGCTGTCTTTGGTTGATAAGGGCCGCGTACGATTTCGGACTGCTCTTGTTCTGACCCCTCAATGCCAGTGCGGTCCGACGTCCCGCATAACTGAAGACGTCAAACCGCGTTGCGCCAGTGATGTCGCCTGTAAGCCTGAAAAGCGCTTTCTCAACACCTGGAAGGCCGAGAAAATGCTCCGACTCTGGGCACTGCAGAAAACCTCCAACAAAGCCGCAGTGGCCGGTCGATAGCGCGTGTCAGAGGGTGTCGATCAACCCACCGTCCACACGCATCGAAGCGCCAGTGGTTGCGGACGCCAAAGGCGAGGCGAGGTATGTGACAAGATTGGCGACTTCGTCCACGCTGGCCGCGCGTTGGATGATCGAACTGCCGCGATGCTTTTTGACGAAGGCTGCGGCGACCTCCTCGATCGGCTTGCCAGTCTTCGCACGCTCATCGGCCAGCATCGCTTCAACGCCCTCCGACAGCGTGGGGCCGGGGAGGACCGAGTTCACGGTGATGCCGGTCCCGGCCATGCGCTTGGCTAGGCCGCGGGCAACCGCGATGTCCGCAGTCTTGCTCACGCCGTAGTGGATCATCTCGACCGGTATGTTGAAGCCCGATTCCGACGCGATGAAGATGACGCGGCCCCAGTCGCGTTTTTGCATTCCGGGGAGATACGCCCGCGAAAGCCTGACGGCAGACATGACGTTCACCTGCCAGTGGCGGTCCCACACCTCGTCGCCGGCCTCGAAGAAGTCGAGCGGCTGGAAGATGCCGGCATTGTTGATGAGGATGTCCACATGAGGAACATTGGCGACCAGGGCGCCGCATCCTTCAGCGGTGGCGACGTCAGCTGGGACGGCGGTGACGGTACCCTTGGCGCCTTCGCCCTTCAGACGTTCGGCTGCCTTGGAGGTCTTCTCGTCGGACCGGCCGTTGATCACCACGTCCGCGCCCGCCCGCGCGAGTTGACGGGCGATGGCGTATCCGATGCCTTCTGTGGATCCGGTAACGAGGGCTGTCTTGCCTGTAAGGTCTATCTGCATTTTCTGCTCCGTTGGGTTCGATTATAAATCGTATGAGACTGACAATTGGGCGCGTCACAGCCACCCCGTCTAGGCGGCGGCCTGCTTCGACGCCTCGCGGAACACAAGTTCGATCAAGATCTGACCGGGTGTTCTGACGAACAGGCGTCGCTCGCCCAGATCGGGCAAATCCATTGTCGAGTAAGGGGTTTGCCTTCTGTCGAGGCCAGCCCGGAATTCATCATAACCGTCCATCCGGAAGCCGATATGATCGATCACCTCCGCACTGGATCCAACGGGCGCCCCACCGCCGCCGGGGATAAGATGCACGATCGGCTGGTCGCCCTCGTAAAGCCAGTAGCCCGGAAAGCCGAACGCGGGACGGTATCCGACAGTCAGACCGAGCAGGTCCTGAAGGAACTGTCTGGTGCCCTCCAGGTCGGCGGTCCGCAAGGTCACGTGATCGAGGTTCATGACACTCATCCTATCACGCCGCCGCCATCGACCCGAACGGTCGAGCCGGTGGCGAATGGGGTGGTCATGAGGAAGAGCACTGCATTGGCGATGTCAGAGGGCTGACCAATCGTCTTGGCGGGCAAGCTGGCGGCAACGCGCTCGAACATGGCGTTTCGGTTGGCTTCCTCCATCTTTGCCCAGAGCGGCGTGTCGATGAGCCCAGGCGAGACTGCGTTGACCCGGACCGGAGAAAGTTCGAGCGCCAGTCCGCGGCCGAGCGATTCCAGAGCGGCATTGATCGCGCCCTGAAGAACCGACGAGCCGGACGGACGTTCGCTCAGGAAGCCGGAGATAAGGGTCAGCGAACCTCTTTCGGCAAAGCGAGCCGCTCTGGCAATCCGGTAGGCGCCCCAGAACTTGCTCTCCATCGCGCGCTTCGCGTCTTCGAGTGAGAGCTTACGAACCGGCCCGCTGGGCGTCTGTGCCGCCGAGATCACGACGTGATCCCAAGCATCCGACCCGACGAAAAAGGATTCGACGGCGCTCTCGTCGCCGGTGTCGAGGACGGCCGTTTCAACGTCCCCCAGCGACGACGCAGCTTCCGCGAGCTTCTGGTCCGAACGAGAGGCGATCGTCACTTTTGCGCCGGCCGCAAGAGCCTGCTCTGCGACTGAATATCCGATGCCGGAACTTCCGCCGACGAGGAGGACACGCTGATTGGCCAAGGATGTCATTTTCAATCTCCTGTCTGGCGGCGAACCGTCATGTTGAATTCGATTGGTCGGAATATAAGGCATGGTGACAGCAGCAAGAATGGCCGTTGTCGGTGAGTGTCTCTTGCGGTATCAGCAAGAATATGAGTGACAACTTTTTGGACATGCTGGTCTTCGTAAGGGTGGCGGACGCCGGAAGTCTTTCCGGTGCAGCACGCGAACTCAACTTCTCCCTGACCGTCGTCAGCCGCAAGCTGTCGCGGCTCGAGGAGCGCTTGGGCGTCCGTCTGATGAACCGGACGACGAGGTCGCTGACCCTGACCGAAGAAGGCACGCGCTTCTACCAGCGCTGCGTCCGCATCCTTACCGAGATCGAGGACGCCGAGACAGAGGTCACCAGCGGCCGCGACACCGCAACCGGCATGCTGAAGGTGACCGCCACCTTCGCTTTCGGGATGCGATGGCTCGCGCCGTTGCTCGGCGAGTTCCAGCGTGCTCACCCCGATCTGCATGTGCGTCTCGACACGGACGACGGCGTCACGAACATCGTCGATGCCGGATACGATCTGGCGATCCGGTTCGGTGCGCTCGCCGACTCCAGCCTCATCGCGCGACAACTTGCGCCCAACAGACGGGTCATCTGCGCGGCGCCCGCCTACCTCGACCTTCGCGGACGGCCGGGCACACTCGATGACCTCCTGAAGCACGACGTCATATCGTTCGGCGACCCTCCGAACACACACTGGGTGTTCGCCGATGGCCGCTCCGTCAACGTTGTGAGTAAACTCAGCACCAACAACGGGGAACTGGGTCACCGCTGGGCATTGCAGGGATCGGGCCTCATTCTGAAATCCATCTGGGACGTTCAAGAGGACGTCGCCGGGGAAGGTTGGAGATCGTGCTTCCAGAGCACCGGCTGCCCGCAGCGCCGATCCATGCGGTCTTTCCCCATAATCGACTGGCGGCAGCCAAGGTTCGCCTTTGCGTGGACTTCCTCGCAGCACGTCTGAAGAAGGCGTCACCCGAACTGTAACTTGTCCAAGCCGGCCTCGGGGAGGAGAATGCCCGGAGGCCAGGACACGATCAGCGGACCTCGTAGTTCGAGAGTTCCACCGTCACCGTGTTGAAGTCCTCTTCTACGGATCCGTCAGTCTTCTTGGCGAACACGCTCCGCCTGGACGGGAACTTGAAGCCGTCGAGGCTCAACGTAGTGCGAAAGGAAGTGAGCCGCCGTCGCGTTCGCCCAGACGTCGACGGAATAGTCGTGGCGGCGCAGAAGACCGTCTTCTCCGAAATACAGCCTTTGCTCGCGAGTGTGGGTGTGGACGTTTTCCGGGAAGCGGACGAGAAGACCTCGCAGTTCCCGGCCTTCAAGGAGGACAGGCGCGATCGCCTCGAGCTCGTAGTGCGGTTCGCCGATCAGAAACGGTAGAGCGTGGTAGGTCCACATCGCATAGCCGTTGAAATAGGCGAGGTTCAGCGGATCCCATTGGGTATCGAAGCCGCGGTCGCCGAATGCTTCACGACCGTCGTCCCGTTCGGCGATCAGCTTGCCTTCGGCGTCGGTGATCTCAAGATGCTTCGGCGTCCACGTCATCGTCCAGTCGGGCTGCCCGAAGCCGCCGACGCAAGCCCATTGGCGGTGGAAGTCAGTCGTCGCGCGACGAGGCGTCCGGTCCATGTCGATGCCTTTCATCGCCCAGAGTTTTCCGCCGGTCACGATCGTCGAGGCCAGCCCCTTCGCCTGGCGGAACCGTTCGGCGCCGCCGTGGGCCTCCAGTACTTCCTGTACAAGCAATTTCGTCTTCTCAGTCATTGTCGTCTCCCGGGATAGTGGGGATGGGCGAATTCTATTGCGGATTGACGATGGCTGAAATGACGTATATGCCTCGATTTCGGTCAGAGAGGTTATCCGCCATGCACAGGATCGCATTTGTCATCTCGCCCGGTTTTCAGGTCATCAGCCTTGCCGCGCTCTCGGCTTTCGAGATGGCCAACGCGACATGGGAAAAACCTGCCTATGCCGTTCGGGTCCTGTCGGAGCACGGCGGGCCAGTATCGGCGTCTATTCCGGGCGTGACCCTGCAGACAGAGCCGCTCGGAGACGCCGACTACGATACGGTCGTCTTCGCGGGAGGCCTCGAGGACTACGACGCATCTCCGGCGGTGGTCGCATTTGTCCATGCCGCAGAAGGCAAGGCTCGACGTCTTGCGGCGATCTGCACCGGCGCGTTCGTCCTGGCGCAGGCAGGCGTTCTCGACGGCCGTCTTGTGACCACCCATTGGGGTGCCGCCCGAGAACTGCAAGCGAGATTCCCGAGACTCAAGGTGGATGCCGACCGCATCTTCGTCGTCGATGGCATGGTCTGGACGTCCGCCGGAGCAAGCGCCGGGGTCGATCTGGCCCTAGGAATGGTCGAGAACGACCTCGGTGCAGAAACCGCGCGCCTTGTTGCCAAGAAGCTCGTTCTCTACCATCGCCGGACAGGTGGCCAGTCTCAGCATTCCGCGCTCCTGGAGATGAACGCCAAGTCAGATCGGATACAGATGGCTTTGGACTTCGCGAAGAAGAATCTTCACAGCCCATTGAACGTCGAAGATCTAGCCGATGCCGCGCGGCTGAGCCCGCGACAGTTCAGCAGAGCCTTTCTTGCCGAAACTGGACAGACGCCTGCGAAGGCTATCGAAAACCTGCGCGTCGAAGCGGCGCGCAACCTGATGGAACAAACCAGCCATCCGATCGATGTCATCGCCGAACAGACCGGCTTTGCCGACCGGGAACGGATGAGGCGTGCATTCCTTCGCGCATTTGGACAGCCGCCGCAGGCGATGCGGCGACTAGTGGCGGCGGCCTGACAATAATCGTCGAGCGGTGACCATACGAAGTCGGTGGGTTAGTCATCGACCATCGACGTTGAGGGTAGCCAGTCGCAGTAGCGCGGCAGGCGTCTATCAATGTCCGCCGCGCCTTTCCAGGGACTACCTTTCCCACCGGGCATCTGGGGACTTGGGTCACTCCGGCTTGTACGAGTGGATCTCGGCTTCCGGATCGGGAAGATCCTTCGCCCCGCCGGGAAAGATGGCCTGCGCCGAGGCCAGCACATTCACGGCCTCTCGCAACAGCTTGATCTTGCCGTGTTCCGCGATAAGCACCGCTGGGAAAAGTAGGTGGACGCGACGCCCGGTGGCCGCAGACGTGGAATGTGCGACATACTCCGCCGCGACCTTTTCGGGTGTCTCGATCAGCACGGTCGTATCCTCGGGCTTAAATCCGAAGTCCGGATAGAGGTTCGTGAGGCCGACGTAGAATGCGGCGATGGCCTCGTGCCCTCGTACCGTGTCTCCATACCGAACGAATGCAGGTAGGGCAGTTCCAATGCACCGTCCTCCGCGAACAGTTCGGCGACCTTCTCCCCATCCGGGACGACTGCAAGGACCGCGTGAAGCAACTCGGTGGCGCTTTTATGCTCTGACATTGGAGTCCTTTCCGACGCTCGTTCAGGCCGCGACGTCTGGAAGGTAACGGGCTGCCGGCTCGGACTTGGAAAGGTTCGGATGCAGCGCGAGACGAGCGTTTTCGAAGGCCTGCCAATCCTTTGTGTCGGGAAGGGCCGGAATTGTAACCGCTTCGCCCAGATCGAGACCAATCAGTGCTGCGTCGACCATGGCATCCGCGGTCATCACGATTTCGACCGGAAGATTCGCGAGCGGCGTGCCAGCCAGTTCCCACATGTCGGTGGACGTCGCGCCGGGCAGGACGGCCTGCGCCTTGACGGCAGTATCCTTCAACTCGTTTTGCAAGGACTGCGTAAAAGCGAGAACGAAGGCTTTGGAAGCGGCGTAGACGCCGTTCAGGATTTCCGGATAGACCGCGACGATCGAGGCGATGTTGATGACGGTCCCGCGGTCGCGGAGAACGAAGCCGGGAACAGCCGCGTAGGTCAGGCGGGTCAGCGCGTTCGTATTCAGATTGATGATGTCTGATATCCGGTCAACGTCTGCATCGACAAGCTTGGCGGTCGAGGCGATGCCCGCGTTATTGACCAGCAGGGTGATCGCAGCATCCTCCTTCAGAAGGGTTTCCACCTTCGCAAGTTCTGTCGCCTTCGACAGGTCTGCAGGCAGAACCTTTACCGTCCGGCCGGTCTCGCGGACGAGGCGCTCGGCAAGCGCATCCAGCTTGTCTTTTTGACGAGCAACCAGGATGAGGTCATAGCCCCGGCGGGCGAGGCGGTCGGCGTAGATTGCTCCGATGCCGGTCGATGAGCCCGTAATGAGTGCGGTTCCAAGTTCATTGCTCAAGTTCGTGTCCTTTCGTTTAACGATCGAACACCACCTTACGGGTATTAAGGCGTGGCTCAAAAGACGTATTTGCCACCTTTTAGGACGCGAACACCATCGCGTTGATGTCGGCTTATTTTGAATCGCGGGGTCCCGCTCCCCGTCGGCCCATTAGCAGGGTCGCGACGCTGAGCGCGATCTTGTCCTCATCGACGCGATCGATAAGTTTTCGCTAATTTGGCGGCATTCGTTGATCCGTGGCGGCTGCAAGTCCAGCTACTCCCCGTTGTAAAATCCGCGTTTCATCTGACAGAGACGACCGGGGAAAATCTGTGTAACCAGTAGCGCAACGATTGATCTCCATGATTTGCTGAAGACGACGATGCAGCACGAAAAACAACGACTGAACTTCGTCCTCTTCCTTGTAGCGGGATCAGGTCTTGTGACAGTCGCGCGCGCGACGACGCTCTCGTTCCTTGCCATCAAGCTGCAACAGTCATTCGGGCTAGGTCCCGCCATGATTGGTGCGCTCCTGGGGATCGGTCCCCAGCCCCTGAGCTGAGTTGATTGAGGCACCATTAGTCTACTTCGCGGCTAGACTTTCAACGAACCCTGTTGCCAAGTTTGGCGGTCTTGGCGAAGTATTTTCTGCCGATGGCGCGCCGCAAGGAATGCCGGAAGTTTAGCGAACGAGCACCGGCTCCCAGCCGGTAAGCGAGAGCTCCCAGTTCGGAAACCAGGTCAGTAGCTGGATCTGGATCATCCTGTCCCATCCGGCCAGGATGGCGATGCCGACCAGGAGGACGATGATACCCAGAGCCTGCTGGATCTGTTTCGAATGGCTCTGGAGCCAGTGCAGCTTCTTGGTGAAGCCCCGGCCGCCGATAATGATCGCTGCCATCGGGATCGCGGTGCCAAGGGAAAAGGCGAGCGTGATCAGGATGGCCGAGCCGTTGACCTGCTGGTTGAGCGCCAGCGTGATGACCGAAGCCATGATCGGGCCGACGCAGGGGCTCCACGCAAGACCGAGGCCGGCACCGACCGCAAGTCCGCCACCGAAGCCATTGCTTTTGGTCTGGGCTCCGCCGCGCGAAAACGGCCAACGAGCAGGCTTGCCGAGCGCTCGAACAGATCGTGCAGGAACGGGACGGCAAGCACCAGCCCGAGCAGGATCAGCACATAGCCTGCAACGAGGCGATTGATGTCCGGCGGCAGGCCAAGCGACCGGACGAGATAGCTCAGAGCTAGCGTTGCGAAGGTGAAGCAGGCGACGAAGCCGATGACGACGCCGATCGGGCGGGCCTTGCCCTCCTGCGCGGCCGTCGCCAAGATCACCGGCAACAGGGGCAGCACGCAGGGCGACAGGACGGTGATCACGCCCGCAAGAAAGGCAAAGCCGGTGGTGAGAGGCATCTGAGCTTAAAGCTTGGAATTGGCGTTGAGACCGTTGACGCCGCCGCTGTTCCACGCCTTTACCGTAGTGCCCTTGCCGTCGAGCAACACGAACGTGTCCTGGTATGTCACGCCGTATTTGCCCTTCAAGGCCTTTTCCTTATCATAGTCGGCGATCACGAGGGTGAGGTCCGGATCGACATCCGCCCAGCGCGCATTCAACTCGGTCACCGTAGCGCGGCAGTTCGGGCACCAGCTGGCAAAGAAGAACACCACCGTCTTTCCCTTAGCGGCGAGGTCGTTCACCTGCGCTTCGTTTTCGAAATTGATGACGGTGGCGCGTTTGGCCGCCTGCTCGACGGTCGATGCCGCTGTCTGGGCACTGGCAGATAGCGGTGGAAGACCGAATGAGCTGATCAACAGCAGGAAGACGGCGGCGCGAAGCAGATTTGATGTCATGGGGAAGACCTCGGCACGGCCCAGGAACCCGAGCCTATTATGGTGGATAGTAATACGGGTGAGAGACGCGCAGCCGGAAGGCAGGATTTTGTGCGCGAAGGCCTCCTCGTAGCATAAGTTTGCGCATTATAGAGAAGCTTTGGCCGTTGCTGCGTTCCAAAACCAGTGCGGGAGTGCGATTGTCCGGCATATTCAATTCCCAACGGAAGTTTCTCCGATGATCTCCAAAATCCTGAGCGCTGTCGCTGCCGCTGCGTTTTTCGTTGCTGGTGCCGCCCATGCCGAGCGCCTGACCGACAAGCCGCTGGTCGATGCCGAATGGCTTTCCAGCCATCTCAGTAACAAGAACCTCGTCATTATTGACATCAGGGATGTCAATAAAAGCGGCGATCCCTATGCGAATGGCCATGTGCCGGGCGCGATCAGCGCGCGGTATTCGGAATCCGGTTGGCGCGCATCAGTTGATGGTGCGCCGGGCAAGCTGCCGCCGAAGGAAAAGATCGAAAAGACGATCGCCGGTCTCGGTGTCAATGATGATAGCCATGTGGTCATCGTCACTGGCGGCGCCGACGCGTCGGATTTTGGTGGCGCCACTCGCGTCTACTGGACCTTCAAGGTTCTCGGCCACGATGCCGTCTCCGTCCTCGATGGTGGTTACACCGCCTGGACCAAGGCTGGCAAGGATGTCTCAAAGGACGCCGTGAAGCTGAGCGCCGGCGATTTCAAGGCCAATTTCCGCCCTGAACTGCGGGCTGAAGTGGCGCAGGTGCAGGAAGCGATCGCCAGCGACACCAACCTGGTTGATGCGCGCTCCGTGGCTCAGTTCATTGGCAAGGAAAAGACAGCGACCGTCCAGAAGCTCGGCACGGTGCCGACAGCGGTCAACGTCAATTTCGACAAGTTCTACCATGCGGATAAGCCAGCATTTGCCAATGCCTCGGAGATCTCCGAGTGGTCAAGGCTGCCAAGGTGACCGACCAGAAGGACATCATCACCTTTTGTAATACCGGCCATCTGGCCTCGATCGCCTGGTTCGGCCTTTCCGAAGTGGAAGGCCTGAAGAACGTGCGGCTCTATGACGGATCGATGTCGGAATGGACGATTGATGCCAACCGTCCGGTTGTCGTCCAGTAAGCATTCTGCGACAATATTGTCACCTCATGCCCGGGTGGACGAAGCCCGGGCAATTCTATTTTTCAGGAGGCGATAGAGATGACTGACGCAACGGCGGGGTTTGTGCCGCAAAAACCTGTGATTCGGCTGGACCGTGGACCGGTGACGATCGTCTTGCTGGCGCTTCTGGCCGGCACTGTTGCCATCGGCACGCTGGTGGATGTCCGCCAGGCGTTGCTCTTTCTGATCGGCAGCCTTCTCGGCATCACGCTGTATCAGGCCTCGTTCGGATTTACCGGCGGTTGGCGCCGGCTCGTCGTCGAGCGGCGTGGCTCCGCCCTGCGGGCGCAGATGCTGATGATCGGCGTTACGGCCATCGCGTTCATTCCGCTGCTGAGCCACGGCAATCCGCTTGGCCAGGCGGTGGTGGGTGCCGTAGCTCCGGTCGGCGTCTCGGTTCTTGTTGGCGCAACGCTGTTTGGTCTCGGCATGCAACTGGGCGGCGGCTGCGGTTCCGGTACGCTATTTACGGTCGGCGGCGGCAGTTCGCGAATGCTGGTGACACTTCTGTTCTTTATCGTCGGTGCTGTGCTCGGCACCGCACATCTGCCCTGGTGGCTGGCGCAACCATCGCTGCCGCCGATCAGTCTCGGCGCTTCGCTCGGAGTGCCGCTGGCGCTGCTCGTCACACTTTCCGGCTTGGGCGCGGTTGCCTGGATCAGTATTCTGGTTGAAAAACGCGCCCATGGTTTGCTGGAGCAGGCGAAGCCACCAGCGACACGCGGCATGCAGCGGTTTTTGCAAGGGCCTTGGCCGCTGGTCGGCGCCGGGCTCGCGCTTGCGCTGCTCAATCTCGCGACGCTTCTGATTGCCGGGCATCCTTGGTCGGTGACCTACGGCTTCGGATTGTGGGGCGCCAAGGTTGCGCAGGTCGTTGGCGTGCCGGTTGCGACCTGGGAATTCTGGACCTGGCCGGCTCAGGCCAAGGCACTTAATTCGAGTGTGCTCAAGGACGTCACCTCGGTGATGGATTTCGGCATCATTCTAGGGGCGGCGCTTGCTGCCGGTCTTGCCGGAAAGTTCGCGCCAAAAGTCGCGGTGCCGTTTCTGTCGCTCGTTGCTGCCGCCATTGGCGGTGTGCTAATGGGCTATGGCGCACGGCTATCGTTCGGCTGCAATATCGGCGCCCTGTTCAGCGGCATTGCCTCAGGTAGCTTGCACGGCTGGCTATGGTTTGCCTGCGCCTTCGTCGGCAGCCTTGCCGGCATTTATTTTCGGCCGCTCTTCAATCTCGACGGGTTCAAAAGCAAATGAGTTCTCGCAACAGCCTGCTGTTCGGTACAGCCTTGATGGCTGCCACGGCAGCCATCGCCGCCGATCATGTTGCGTCGAGCCAACGGACTGCGGCACCAGCAGCCCAGGCGGTGCCCGCAGCAGTACCGACGCCGGAGGCCAACCCGTGCGCTGCAAATCCCTGCGCCGCCGCAAACCCTTGCGCGGCTGCAAACCCATGTGCCGCTGCGGCGCCGGCACCCGCCGCCAATCCGTGCGCGGCATCCAACCCTTGTGCTGCGGCAAATCCCTGCGCCGCCGGAGTACCCTGACGAAAGGCGAACATGATCGACGAGGACCGTTCGAGAGCCTTGCAAGAAGCCCTGTTCTGCGAGCGCATTCTCGCAAAATCCGGCGAGAACGTGCTGCTATCGACACTGACGGACGCGGCCTCGGTCGAAGCGTGGTCGCACTATCCGCCCGGAGACATCTTTGATGCGGAGAGCGGCGCGCAATGGTATTACCACTGCCATATTCCCTCTGCCGATGGGGTCGAGCACGGCCATTTCCACTGCTTCCTGCGTCCCGAGGGTGCGCAGGGACCAATCCATCACCTGATCGCCATCGGCGTCGATGCGCACGGGCGGCTGCACCGACTCTTCACCGTCAACCAGTGGGTTGTCGGCGACAATTGGCTACCGGCCGAAGAGACGATTGCGCTGCTCCCCGGTTCGACGTGCAGATGGCCGAGCCCTCCTACCTCGTCAACCGCTGGCTGACCGCGATCGTGGCACTCTATGAAGACAGGATCGCCACTCTGATCCGTGAGCGAGACGAAAAATTGAGCGGCCACAGGCCCCCGACGGCATCTCGCCCAAGGAGGACCGCAATCTAGAGGTTCTTTCTTCTTGGAAGGGAGCGCTGGGGCAGTAAGATCCGGCCCTCGTCTAGGTATCGCGAGAGGCGCTGCCGCGTTCCAATCACGTTTAAACAGCATTACACGTTTGCAGACATTGCCAGGTTAAAGGTATTTGGTCGAGGGGGCGCCATGTGCACGCCCTCGAAATCACTCACGCAGGACACCGACGTATTGTTATCGCGCGGCTTTGAAATAGCGGGTCATTGGTTCAAACCGCTCAGGAGCTCAGAGCGGTGGAACAACACCGCGTGTTGTCGCAATCTGCGAGATCTTTTGCGCGACCTCGAATGATTTCTCGAAGGTGGGGATCGGCAGAAACTCATAGCGAGAATGGAAATTATAGGCTCCCGTGAAGAAATTCGGCGTTGGCAGACCCTTGGAGGACAAGGCAGCGCCATCTGTTCCGCCGCGCATCGGTAGCGGCTTTGCTTCGATGCCCAATGCATGAATGATATATAAACGGATCAATATACCGGGAATGATCCCTATTTATGTCTTTTGCGTTGACCGACTCCAGTAAGTTTGAGATAGTTCGCCCTATTCAAGGAGAACGATTGGACAGGTATTATGGCACGGTCTGAGTCAGATGCCCTGCTGGAAATCGGGCAATTACTGAAGGCTGCTCGTAAAAGCCGTCAACTGACACAGGAGCAGGTTGCCGATCTGGCGGGCATATCGCGTCCCCGCTATCGTGAGATAGAGGCCGGAAGCAGTGCCGCGCGCACGACGACGCTGCTCAACATCAGTCGTGCGCTTGGGCTTGAATTGATGCTAATACCGCAGGCGATGGTTCCGGCCGTCGATGCGCTGCTGCGGCCGCAAGACGATCTCGACGATCTCCCGGCATTCATCGCTCATCCGGACGGGGATGAGAATGTCTGAGACTTCTTCCGATCCGAGGTCCATTTCCTCTCTCGACGTGCTGCTGAACGACGCTAAGGTCGGCACGATCGTTCGAACGCCCGGCGATTTCAACGCCTTCAGCTTCGGGGACAGCTATCGCGCAACCGGCGGCTTTCCGGTGCTTAGCCTGTCTTTTCGGGCAGCCACCGGCGGCTTGCGCAAGGACCCGAAACCCGTTGCCAAGGCCTTGCCGGCGTTCTTTGCCAATCTGCTCCCGGAAGACAAGCTGCGCGAGGCGATGGAAAAACACCACGCGGGGAGTGTTCGCGCGGGAAACGATTTCGACCTGCTCGTCGCGCTGGGGTCCGATCTGCCGGGTGCAGTCTGCGTCGTGCCGAGTGACAGAACGGTTGCACGTCTCGACAATCTGTCTGCCCCCAAGCCGAAAGCTCGATTTTCGCTCGCCGGCGTTCAGATGAAGCTTTCGGTCATCAAGAACACGGGGAAGGGCGGCGGACTGACGTTGCCGCTCGGCGACGACCAGGGATCCTACATCGCCAAGTTCCCATCGACCTCGTTTCCCGGCGTTTCGGAAAACGAATATGCCAATCTCGCATTGGCTGAAGCGATCGGCATGGATGTTCCTGAACGTGAACTTGTCGAACAATTGGAGTTCGAAGGTATTCCAAAAGAATTCGAGACACTGTCGGACGGAAAAGTCCTGCTCGTCAAACGCTTCGACCGCGGTTCCGGGGCGAGCGAATCCACATCGAGGATTTCGCGCAAGTGTTCGGAATCTATCCCTCGCGGAAATACGAAGGTGCCGCCTATCATGATATCGCTGCAGCCTTGAACGTTGCCGTTTCGTCCATCGCTGCTCTCGAGTTCGTCCGTCGGCTGGCTCTGGCGGCCATAACCGGCAATGGCGACATGCACCTAAAGAACTGGTCATTGATCTATCGCGAGGCAGGCGACAAACCGCAACTCGCACCTGTCTACGACGTGCTCTCGACAGTCCCTTACATCCCTGCAGATGCCATGGCGCTGACGCTCGCCGGCGAGCGCTCCTTCAAGGCGATGAACGTGCAGCGATGGAAAGCGTTCGCCAATCGCGCACGCTTGCCGGAAGCGGCAGTACTAAAAGCGGTGGTCGATACGGTTGAACGCGTGAACGAATTCTGGTGGTCGCTGCCGGAACGAAAAGTCGTTCCGGAGAAAGTTCTCGAGCGTATCGATGTCCATGTGCGGCTGATGACACCGATCCTTGGCACGTGTGCGGATTGAAGCCATCCGGCCGAGCAGCGACGAAACTCTGTCCTAAGACCGAACTCCCTGGTTTGACTCGCAGCCACCATGGTAGTGATCAAGTATGGGATTCGGGGTTTTCGTTCACCGCACGGATTCGATCTATGACGACAGCCCGGCTGAGCAGTATCAGTTTCCGAGTCAGTATCTCGGCTGCGTCCAAGCCTGCGTTGGGGACTGGATCATTTATTACGAGCCTCGAAAGGTGGCGGCGACGCGAGGATATTTCGCGGTAGCCAAAGTCGCACAGGTCATTCCAGATCCCAAAGCGCCTGGAATGTATCGGGCTCTGATCGAACCCGGCAGCTATCTCGATTTCGTCAACGCCGTTCCTTTCAGCGGGCCAGATGGTGTGATTGAGCGCGGAGTGCTCAACGAATCGGGACGGATTTCAGGAAGGGCTCAAGCAGCAGTGCGGCCAATCTCAGCCGCAGATTTCAGTCGGATTCTGTCGATTGGCCTGGCGGAAGATCAACCCGAATTGCCGCGATCGGAGAGGCAATCGACGCGATACTGCCGAGCGGGTTCTTCTGCAAAGCGGCGTCTTCGATGATGACTAGGGCGAGGCTTTGGAGTGCTTAAATATCTGCTTGACGAGTCCGTCATTCGCTTCATGGACTCGCACAAAAAATGTCGTCAAGTGGAAGAGGTCCATCGACGACAGCGAGCTGGCGATATGCGTTTTCACCCTCTACGAGAAGCGGAAAGGCGCTGAAGCGCAGCTGAAAAAGGACCCGAAAAAAACACAGGCGAAATTGGACGCGATAGACGAATTTGAAAGCAGCTTCGGACCTGAGGGCGTTCTGAGTCTCGACGCAGCGGCAACGAAAGAATGGGCAGCTTTTGTCGGCGCTAGGGAGAAGCACGTGATGGATGCCGGTATCGCCGCGGTCGCGAAAACGCACCAGCTTATCATTGTCACGCGCAACGTAGAGCCCTCTGGAATTTGTCATTCGATTGCATTACATTGGTTCTAACAGAGGAAATCGCTTATGGCCGCCAATGCTCTTGTTCAAACCCGCATCGATGCCGAGGTCCGGGATCGTGCGTCCGCTGCGCTCGAAGGCATGGGGCTGACGGTGTCCGATGCAGTGCGGATCCTGCTGACCCGCACTGCCAACGAAGGCTCTCTACCGCTTGAATTGGTGACTAGCAGCGAGGGACATGATGCCTGGTTCCGGGCGAAGGTGTTGGAGGCCCTGAACGACACGCGGCCCGACATCCCGGACAATGAGGCCGAGGCGCGTTTCGCGGAGCGTCGAGCAGCAGCCTGGCGCAGAGCACGCGACCTGAAAAGGTGAAGCTCGTCTGGTCCGCCTTCGCGCTCTCTGATCCGACGATATA
The DNA here is from genome assembly GCA_045291535.1 of Neorhizobium sp. EC2-8. Classification (GTDB taxonomy): domain Bacteria; phylum Pseudomonadota; class Alphaproteobacteria; order Rhizobiales; family Rhizobiaceae; genus Neorhizobium. Next base: position 781,301 of record CP147998.1, read on the forward strand.
TTCACTCATATTGAGGCCGATAATCCTATCGCCGCAATTACGGTTGATGAACGGATCGTGACTGCGGCCCGCCGACTCCAGGACTTCCCGGAGAGTCGGTCGTCCGCCGGATTGTGGGGACACGCGAACTGGTCGCTTCCGGTACGCCTTATGTCGCCGCCTATGCGGTGACGGAGACGACAGTGCGTGTCCTCCACGGGGCACAGCGATGGCCGGATGCACTTCCCGAAGCTTGACGCCCCCGGGCGGCAAGGAGGGATGCAAGAATGTTTATTTGTCAATCGGTTAGATAACCAGGCGAACTGCCGACGGTTCGATTCTCTTCAAGAGCAACCCCACCCCAATGATTGTGCCAAGGCGGGGCCAATTTCATTGACCTTCAACCCATTGGCCCTTAGCCGACCCTCAATACAGGCTTGATCGCCCGGCCGCTGTGCTGAGCGTTGAAGGCCTCATTGATTTCCTCGAAATCGAAGAACTGGATCAGCCGATCGAAAGGGAAATGGCCGCGTTTATAAAGATCGATCAGGAAGGGAATGAAGAGCTTCGGGTTGCTGTTGCCTTCTACGATACCCCGGACCTTCTTGCCGAGTAGCATGCTTCGCACGGGGATTGGTAGTTCGGAGCCGTCGCTTGGTGCCGTTACCAAGCCGCACATGCCGCGTGGCGCGAGCACTTCGATCGCCTGCCGCATGACCGAGGCTACCGCGGTGGTATCGAGGGACTGATCGACACCATCGCCGGTGATGCGCATGATCTCGGTGACGACATCCGTCTCGCCTGCCAGGATTACGTGATCTGCCCCAAGTTCGAGTGCCAGATCGAGGCGTGACTTGATGCGGTCGGCAGCAATCACCGTCTTGGCTCCGGCGTAACGGGCGGCCATGACGGCGCTCAGCCCGAGGCTCCCCGTGCCGAAGACCGCGAAGCGGTCGCCTGGACCGACTTTCAGGTCGTTAAGCGCTGCCCCCGCGCCGGTCTGGACGCCGCAACCGAGTGGCCCCAGGATTTCCAGCGGCACGTCGTCAGGCACTTTGATGACGTTGCGTTCGGTGCCTATCGCATAGGTGGCGAAGGAAGACTGGCCGAAGAAGTCGCCATGCACGTCCTCTCCATCGTCGCATAGATAGGCGCTGCCACCACCGGGTCTCACGCAACTGAAATTGAGTGGATATTGCTGATAGCAATAGGCCGGTTCAGCCTCGCGGCAGCTCCTGCATATGCCGCAATAGGCAAAGGTCATCACCACATGGTCGCCGGCCTTGAGTTCGGTCACCGCTGAACCGACTGCCTCGACAATCCCGGCGCCTTCATGCCCGAGGACAACCGGGCGTGCTTTCACCAGGACATTCGAACCTGCGCATTTCAAATCCGTATGGCAGACGCCTGCCGCGACAATCTTCACCAGAACCTCGTGCGGCCCGGGGCCTGTCAGCTCCAGCGGACGGATGGTGATGGCGTTGTCCTTGTCAACAACGGCGGCTCTGATCTGCATGTTTCCTCCAGACGTCATCTCGCGTCCTATCCTGCTGTTCCAGCAAAAACAGTCGCTCCTCCTATTCGTTAATATAAAATGCTATTTGACGAAAATACAATATATGGATACCTTATATTCGACGCGAGGGGAGGAGACTTTCGCGCCAGGATCGTCCGGCCTCAGGTGAATGCAGGCCTGGTTTGGGAGGAAAAATCAATGAGACGCTTGGTAACCCGCGCCTTTGCGCTGGGGGTTTCCGCATGCCTGATGACCGGCGGCGCTTCTGCTGCCGACGATAATTACCCGACCCGGCAGGTGACGATCATCACCGGTTTCGCCGCCGGTAGCGGTGCCGATATCTATGCCCGCTATTTTGCAAAGCAGCTCGAGGACACGACCAAGCAGACGGTCGTCGTCGAGAACAAGCCGGGCGGTTTCGGCAGCATAGCTGCCGTTGCCGCTGCCCGTGCGGCACCGGACGGCTACACGCTCTTTATCGGCGGGGCCGACACGTTCAGCGCTACGCCTTACGTCTTCAAGCAGTCGCCTTTCGATCCTCGCAAGGATTTCACCTACGTCGCGCCGATCTTCGGCCAGGGCTTCACGATGCTGGTCAGCGCGAAGTCGCCTTACAAATCACTTGCCGACCTGACCGCAGCCATGAAGCAGAAGGGCGCAAAGAGCTCCTACGCAACCTCCAACAACGTCTCGACCATCGTGGCCGAAGTCTACAAGCAGAGCGCCGGGCTTGAGACAGTCCAGGTGCGCTACAAGGCGACGGCCGATGTCCTGAACGATCTCGACAGCGGCTCGATCGACTTCATCGTCTCGGACCCGGTGTTCGGACTTGCCCGCGTGCGCGACGGCAGTGGCCGGTTGCTGGCGATCAGCACTGCCAAGCGAATTTCCAGCATACCCGATGTGCCTGCGTTCAAGGATCAGGGAGTTGATGTGGACCTGAACATCTGGTGGTTGGTCGCGGCTCCTGCAAAGACGCCGCAGCCGGTCGTCGAGAAGCTGAACGCGCTGCTGACTAAGATCGCCAAGTCCGATTCGACTCGCGAATTCGTCGGCAAGAACGGTGGCGAGCCGCTGACGGCGGAGTCGTCCGACGCGACCTACAAGATGGTCGAGCGCGAGATCAACGACTGGGCGCGCTACGTCAAGGTCGGCAATATCGAGCCTCAATAAATCCTGTATCGCGGGCCGGCAGATAGCCAGTCCGCGATATATCAACCGTATTGCCTAAGGTCGGACTTAACGAGATCGGCCGCTTTCTCTCCAATCATCAGAGTGGTGGCATTGATATTGCCGCTGATATGATCCGGAAATACCGATGCATCGGCGACCCACAGGCCGTCGAAACCTCGAACCTTGAGATCGGGCGTGACGACGGCATTAGCGTCCGTCCCCATGCGGCAGGTGCTGATCGGGTGCATGTAGCTGCGGGAGTTGGCACGAACGAAATCCCTGTCCGCCACGGCGCCCGCCTCGCTCGAAGGATAGAGCGATCGATCGACGACATGCGGACCGAACGGCTCTTCCCCGACCAGCGCGCGTATGATCTTCAGGCCGCGAACCAGCGTTTCCAGATCATCTTCATTTTCAAAGAGGCGATAGTGGATCTCGATCGGATCGGCTGGACTTGCCGAACGGATCGTCACATGACTGCGGCTCTTGGGATAGTTGATGTTGACGCCGACCGAAATCAACGATTTCGGCTTCAATATTGCTCGACCGGTCGGAGCGAATTCGCTGGCATAGGGAAAAACGTCACCTGAAGATCCGGTGTCGCGACACCCGACTGCGAGCGGAAGAACCCGACCGCCTCAGCCGACGCTGCGCCGACCGGACCGCGCCCCGGAGCAGCCACCGGGCAAGATGGTAGGGCGCCCTCAATCCACGTGTCTGGTTGTTGGCGGTCGGCGTATCGACCTCCATGATCATCCGGAAGCCGGTATGGTCTAGCATGTCTTGACCGACGCGGGAGATGTCGCGTCGCACGGCTATGCCGTGGCACTGCAATCGATCCGCGGGGCCGATGCCTGACAGCATCAGCAGTTGCGGGCTGTTGAATGTCCCCAGCGAGAGGACGACACCGCGCCGCGCCTTGAACCGCAGAAGCCTGTCACCGCGTCTCGCAATCAGTCCGTCGGCGCGGTTGCCTTGGAACGTTAATTGCTCGGCACGGTAGCCGGGGAAGACCTGAAGGTTCGGCCGCACAAGGTTGGGAGCGATATAGCCGTCGTAAGCCGACACGCGAACGCCGCGGCGGATGGTGCCCTGCACATAACCGATGCCCTCCTGTGTTTCGCCATTATAGTCCGGGTTGAACGGTATGCCGCGCCTTTCGGCCGCGGCGATGAAGGGGTCCGTGAGGGGATGCCGATAGGTCGGCAGCGTCACGTCCTGCGGACCAAGCCCGCCGCGCAGGCTGTTATCGGCAAGATCGGATGTTTCCAGGCGCCGAAACAGCGGTAGCACGCTTTGCCAGTCCCAGCCGCGATTGCCCACCGCGGACCAGCGGTCGAAATCCACCGGTGCGCCCCGTGCGAAAATCAGACCGTTAATGGCCGACGAGCCTCCCAGCACCTTTCCGCGTGCGATCTGGTCGATCCGACCGTTGCGGGTCGGGTCAGGTTCGGTCTTGAAGCGATAATCGTAGCGCGGATGGCCGAGGGTTTTAAGCACAGCAGCCGGTATCTTCGTCAGGCGCAGGTTGTCCTTCGCACCTGCATCGAGAAGCGCAACCTTCAGCCCGCTGACTTCACTCAGCCGCCCTGCGACCACACAGCCGGCGCTGCCGGCTCCGATGACCACGATATCGACCTCATAAGTCTCATCGACCATTGTCCTCTCCCACCTCGGATGCCCAGAAAGCATAGGCCTTGGTGTGATCGCCGTAGCCTCCGATCGCATCGCGTGCCTCGACCATGCGACCATGCACGGCATGGGTCAGCGTTGCCTTGACCGCCTTCGCATCGGCGAGATCGACGGCGATCTTGATATCCTTGGTGAAGAGATCGAGCGCGAAATTGCGGCTTTCGTTGCCGGCGATGATGCGGCGGATGGATGTCTCGGTGGCAAAGCTGCGTGCCGTGGAAACGTTGAACACGTCAACCATCATTGCGGGGTCAAGCCCGTATTGCTTGCCGATGATCAGTGCCTCGCAGGCGCCGACATAGGCAGCCGCGGAAACGTAGTTATTCATCGATTTCATCACATGGCCGGAACCGAGTTTTCCGAGCCGGAATATCTGCTTGCCGAGATGCGAAAGCACAGTCGCGGAACGCTCTATCGCATCCTCGCTGTCGCCGCCCATCATGAAGACCAGATTGGCATCGCGTGCGCCTATCCAGCCGCCGGAAACCGGAGCGTCGATCAGAAGGACGCCATGGCGGGCAAGATCTGCGCCCAGTTCGCGTGTGCTTTCTGGTGGCGAGGAGGTTGTATCGATGACAAGGCTGCCAGGCTTGAGACCAGCGAGAAGGCTGTTCTCACCACCTTCGTTCAGCACGGCCCGAACGACGGCACCTGTCGGCACCATGGTTAGGATGACCGATGCCGGAGCAAGGTCGGCCGCGGTTTCCGACACTGCCGTGCCATGCTCCCGGGCAAACGCCCTCCGCTTTTCAGGGTCAATATCATAAGCCAGAACTTCGTATCCGGCTTTCACCAGATGCACAGCCATATGCGAGCCCATGTTGCCGAGGCCGATAAACCCAATGATATGATCCGTCACGTTTTCCTCCCGTCGTGATGATCTTAAGCATTTCGAAATTTTTACGATGATGGATTGTCTTTGTCTATAATGAATAATAAGGTTGCCTGATACTCGCATAGGAGCACTCTTTGGAGTGGCGAGGAGGAGGAAGCATGAGCGTCAACGTTTCGATGGCGGCGATCCCTGCTGTCGTGAGCGAATTCATCCGTGGTCCCCATAAACTGCTGATCGACGGCAAGTGGGTTGCGGCCGCGTCGAGCCGGACATTTTCAACCCATAATCCCGCTGATGGCAGCCTGCTTGCGGAAATCGCGGCGGCGGAAGCGGCTGACGTCGATCTGGCCGTGGCCGCCGCCCGACGCGCCTTCGACGATGGTCCCTGGGCGAAGATGACACCGGCGGGGCGAGCCAAGCTCATCTGGAAGCTTGCGGATGCGCTGGAGGCGCATGCGGAGGATTTCGCCTTCATCGAGACGCTCGACAACGGCAAGCCGCTGAACGATGCGAAGGTTGTCGACCTGCCGCATTCGATCGAGGTCCTGCGTTACTTCGCGGGCTGGTGTACTAAGCTCAACGGCGAATCCATTTCGATTTCCAACCCCGGCACCTGGCACGCCTACACGATACGCGAGCCGGTTGGCGTGGTCGGATCAATTACCCCTGGAATGCGCCGTTGATGATGGCGGTTTCGAAGATCGCACCGGCGCTTGCCGCCGGATGCACAGTGGTACTGAAGCCGGCTGAACAGACGCCGCTGACGACGCTGAGGCTCGGTCAGCTCATTCTCGACGTCGGATTTCCGGAAGGCGTTGTCAACATCCTGACCGGCTTCGGCGAGACCGCGGGCGCTGCCATGACGGCGCATCCGGGCATCGACAAGATAACCTTCACCGGCTCCACCGAGGTCGGCCGTATTGTCATCAGGGCTGCGGCCAACGACTTCAAGCGGGTCACGCTGGAACTCGGCGGTAAGACGCCGGTCATCGTTTTTCCCGACGCCGATATCGACCGTGCGATCGAGGGCGCGGCCCGTTCGATTTTTTCAAATGCCGGCCAGATCTGCAATGCAGGCTCCAGGCTTTATGCGCATCGGGACGTCTTCGAAAAGCTGGTGGAAGGCATTTCGCGGCGGGCAAGCGAATTTCGCGTCGGTCCCGGTCTCGCGGCCTCGACCCAGATGGGACCCGTCGTTTCGCAGGAACAGCTCGACCGGATTTCCGGGTTCATCGCATCAGGCCAGAACCAGGGCGCGGAGCTTCGCGCCGGCGGCGGACGCATCGGCAGCGAGGGCTATTTCATTCAGCCGACGGTTTTGACGGGAACACGTCCGGACATGGATGTCGTGCAGAAGGAGATTTTCGGGCCGGTGCTCTGCGCCATGTCCTATGATGAAGCCGATCTCGATCGCATCGCTCGTGAGGCAAACGCGACGAGCTACGGCCTCGGTGCAGTGCTCTGGACGCAGAACCTCTCGACAGCCCACAAGATGGCCAGGAAACTAAAGGCCGGTACGGTCCGCATCAATGGTGGCGGGTTGGATCCGGCCTTGCCCTTCGGCGGCTTCAAGCAGTCCGGCTGGGGCCGTGAACTCGGCCGCGAAGGCATCGAAGCCTACACCGAATTGAAGTCGGTGGCGATGGCGCTCTGAGCGACCCGGCTTGGATGCATCGCCGGGGCATGAAGCCCCTCCGAGGATCGGCGCGACGGAGGAGGTCGTGCTGGTGAACTGCAATGAGACTGCAGTCAGTGTGTCATGCCGGCTTCTTTCGGCCGGCAACAAGGGAGGAGAGGACACGATGTTTCGCAGAACTTTCATGGTGCTGGCGCTCGCCGCGGCTATACCGCTTGACGTCCAGGCGCAGGACTATCCAAGCAAGGATATTCGGATCATCTGCACCTTCCCGGCGGGAAGCGGTGCGGACATTCTCGTCCGCTTCATGGCCGAGAAGATCAAGGCGCAGACATCTGGCACCACCATCATCGTCGAAAACAAGCCGGGTGCGGCGGGCAGTATCGGAACCCAGTATGTGGCGCGCTCGGCTGCGGACGGCCACACCATCCTCATGGATGCGGGCACTACGATTGCCTCGATCATGTCGCGCTTCAAGCAGCCGCCGATCGACGTCGCCAGGGACCTGCAGATGGTGGCGACCATCAACCGGCAGGCCTTCATGATCGTCGTCGATGCAAAGAGCGACATCAAGACGCTGGAGCAACTGACGGAAAAACTGAAGGCCGAAGGCGACAAGGCATCCTATGCGGCGGCAGCCAATTCCGGCATGGTTCTCGGCGAGCTGTACAAACAGGCGGCCAAGCTGGAAACGGTACAGGTGAAGTACGAGTCCGCGCCGGCCTCGCTGAACGATCTCCTGTCTGGGCGACTTCTGTTCGGCACGCTCGATCCGGTATTCTCGCTGGCGCAGCAGCGCGAAGGGCGCCTGCGGGTGCTTGCGGTTGCCAGCGCCGAACGGCTTGCATCCATCCCCGGCATCCCGACGCTGAAGGAAAAAGGGCTTCCGATCGACGTCACCACTTGGTTCTCGGCAGCCGTTCCTGCCGGCACGCCGAAGCCTGTCGTGGACAAGATCAACGGCTGGTTCAATGCCGCGCTGAAACAGCCGGAGACGATCAAGTTCCTCAACGATTCCGGTGGCGATCCATGGGCGAACTCGCCTGAGGTCACCCAGCAGATGCTGATCAAAGCAATCGATGACTGGCGGGAGTTCATTCGCATCGCCAATATTCCGCAGGCAGGCTGACCGACCTGCCCCTGGATCCCGCCGACGACGGGGAGCCGATTTCCTGGAAGGGCCAGAACACAAGCATGACCGCCACCTATGATTATATCATCGTCGGCGCGGGCTCGGCGGGCTGCGTGCTCGCCAACCGGCTCACCAAAGACGGAACGACGCGAGTTCTGCTTCTCGAAGCGGGGAAGCGAGCCCGCCATCCCTGGTTGCAGATGCCGATCGCCTTCTACATGATGTCCTTCAACAAGCGATATACGTGGCAGTTCCAGACCGAGCCGGAACCCGGCCTGAACGGCCGCCGTATTCTCCTGCGCCGAGGCCGGGCGCTCGGCGGTACATCGATGATCAACGGGATGATCTTCGCGCGGGGCAATCCCCGTGACTACGACACTTGGCGACAACTCGGCCTGGAAGGCTGGAGCTATCAGGATGTCCTACCCTATTTCAAGAAGCTGGAAAACAGCTGGCGCGGTGACGGTAAATTTCACGGTGGAGACGGGCCGATCAAGGTCTCCCAGACACGACATCCGCAGATGCTCTACGACGCACTGCAGGACGGCGCCCGCGCACTCGGCCTTCCCGACCGCGACGACTACAACGGCGCCGACACGGAGGGCGTCAGCAAGATCGAGCTGGCTGTCGGCGACGGCGTGCGCCAGAGCACGGCGCGCTCGTATCTCGTACCTGCGCTCTCAAGATCCAATCTGACGGTCGAAACAGGCGCCGTCCTGCGCCGGATCGTGATCGCGAAAGGCCGCGCGCAAGGCGTCGAATACAAACAGGACGGGCGGTTGCAGACCGCGTATGCGGATCGGGAAGTGATCCTGTCTGCCGGACCGTACAAATCTCCCCAGATGCTGATGCTTTCCGGCGTGGGGCCGGCCGACCATTTGCGCGAGTTCGGGATCGATGTCGTGCACGACCTGCCGGGTGTCGGCCAGAACCTGTCCGAACACCCCAACATGCTGGCAATCTTCAAGGCGAAGAGCAAAGGCACGTTTCTTGAGCAATTGCGGCTTGACCGCGCGCTCTGGTCGGGCGCCCGCTGGCATCTCTCCCGCAAGGGCCCATTCACCAATAACGGTGCAGCAGCGGTTATCTTTGCAAGGACCGAACCGCATCTGGACCGGCCCGACGTACAACTCGTCTGCTCCTCGGTCGCGAACGACGCAAAACTTTGGTTCCCCGGTCTAACAGCCCCCGCCATACATTCCTTCACCGCTCGCGTCGGGACGCTTTATCCGCGCTCGCGCGGGTGGGTGAAACTCGGTTCCGCTGAACCGGATGCCTCTCCCCGTATCCAGTTCAATCTCTTCACCGAGCGGTCGGACATGGATGACATGATCAAGGCTATGCGGCTAACACGAGAACTCTATAATTCTGGCCGACAAAAGGATCTGATCGAAGACGAAATGTTTCCCGGCAAGGACGTGAAGACCGACGCGGACCTCGAAGCCGTCATCCGCAAAACGGCACTTGTACGCCAGCACGCACTGGGAACCTGCGCCATGGGCGTCACGCGGGGAAGCGTGGTCGATTCTGGCTCAAGGTCCGCGGTATCGAATGCCTTCGCGTCGTCGATGCATCCGTCATGCCGGAAGAGCCTGGGGGAAACACCAACATACCGACAATCATGATCGCCGAAAAAGCGTCTGATATGATCCGGTTCCGCCCCACCTCACCGTAGCGAAGGCCGATGGTATCTTGCTCTGCCCCTAAAGGGCGCAGCACGCTGCCTCAAGGGGCGGCCGTTTCGCATCGATCCTCGGTCCACCGAGGCTGCCAGGCCGCTAGGCCCACGCTTCAGCTCTTGTGACGCCCAGATCATCTCGTCTCGAAACTCGGTCGTCGACCATCCGTCCGCGCGAGCCAATAATAGGATCATCGGGTCAGAGAGGATTTCGTTGAGCGTCAGATCGTCATGCCGTTCCATTTCCAATCCTCTCATGATCCTTGACCGAGCTACTGAGGGGTGTTACCGGTAAGTAACAGATGAACGTTACCGACCGGTCACACCCATGTCAAGTTCGGAATCTCCAGATAAAGCCGCCGATCTTTCTTCACGGGCGGCCATTCCTCCCCGTGAGCGCATCGTGTCTTCAGCGGCGGACCTTTTTCGAAAATACGGAATTCGAGGGATTGGCGTCGATGCCATTGCGGAGGCTGCGCAGACGAACAAGATGACGCTCTACCGAAAATTCGGTTCAAAGGACGAGCTTCTTTGCGCGACTCTGCGCCAAGTGACGCAACGGGCGGGTGCACTTTGGGACGAGCTGGATAGAGATTTCTCAGGAGACGCTGCCGCGCAATTGAAGCGATGGGTCGAATTCCAGGTGGACCGTCTGAAACAGGAACCCGGCGGTTGCGATCTCACGAACGCTGCGGTCGAGCTGCGTGACAGCGATCATCCAGCCCACGCGGTTGTTCAGGAATTCAAGAACTCCCAGCGCGACCGACTCGCGACGGTGTGCGAGGCAGCAGGTTCGTTGGACCCACAGTTGCTGGCGGACACCTTATCCCTTCTGCTTGAAGGCGCTCGCGTCAGCGTCCAGACAAGTGGGCCTGAAGGGTCGAGCCGACGGTTCCGGGAGTCGTGCGAGGCGACAATCGCGGCTTTTTCACCGAAGTAGCGCTTTGCCGTTGCAGCAGCAATCAAATATTTATGACGAGCCCCTAAAGGTAAGTTGGCTATGCCGGCTACTTGATACCCTTCTACATCACCACGGCGAAGATATGTTCCCAATCCGACGCCGAGACGAGTGACGGAGGAAATTATCATTATATTCTCAGGCAGTTGGGCTCTTCTTGCGCTGATCGATCAGCAGGAATTGGCCTGAATGTGTTGCGGCGTGGTGTTTGACCCACCATAGACGTTTAACACTACCCCTAGCCCGACAAATATCCTGCGCAAACCTTGAATAGGCTGCATAGGCCGGGCCACTCTTCGGCGCCGAAAGGGATCAAACTCCAGTGCTGATCTACAATCTGGCGCAGGCAAGTACTCTCACCAGGCATTACAGAGACCGTGCAACCGTCTCTGTGCAACGCTTGCCAAATTTGAAGGCGAGGGCGGGCTTCAGCTCATCTGGCCCCGGCCGAACCGGGATTGTTGAAGATCACAGGCTCCGCCGCAAGCGTAGTGTTTTCCCCTACGGGAATGGCGGTCGGCGATTAACGCGCGTCGAACCTGGCGAGCATCTTGCGCAATTGCGCGTTCTGCTCAATGAGCTTCTTTGCAAGCTGATGCCGTAATGCATCGACTTCCGCGTCAAGGTCCGTCATCTCATCCACGAAGGATTTCGGGCCGGCGGCGACGGCAGGAGCTTCCTCGAAAGTTGTACCGATCGAAGCCACCGGCTCTATTATCGGCTCAACCTTCTTTCGGGGTGCCGGCGCCGGCTTCACCAGTGTTTCGGCAGCTTGGGTCGGCGTGGGAGCAGGAGCTTCTGCAACTGGTGCCGGCGCCACGGCGTCAGTCGGGCCAGTATCTGGTTCGAGCAGGCTTGCCTCGACTTGCACCTCTGAGCCGGACACGGAGGAAGCCTCAACCGCCGTCCCTCCAAGGCCAGGTGGTTCTTCGTCGGGTACAGGCTTGTATTCGAGAGCAGTGGTCTTCGGTATGACTGCTGGGCTCTCGTCATGACCATGTGTTTTCGGCTTACGCGACACCAGGTCAGCTACAAATCTCCATGGTGTTCTCATCGCATTTACCTTCTAAGCATGGTGGCGGGACATTGCCGTGGTCATTCATTGCGACCAGGACCGCATTGATCTTGGTCCGATCAGACAAAAGATTAGCGGCGCCATCACGTGTGAACGCGGTGCGCCGCTTAAAAACGGAAATCAGGACTTGCCGAGGCGCTTGCGCAGATCTGCATTTTCTGCGCGCAGCTTTTCAGAGAGCTCCTTACGAAGCCGCTTGTTCTCTTCTTCAAGCTGGATGAGGTCGGCGATATCGTCGATGACGTCAACAGACGTGGCGACCGGGGTGGAAGCACCAGCTTCAGCGCGAGGTGCGCGAGTGGCAGCCGCCTTGGGTGCGGCAACAGTCTTCTCAGCCTTTACCGGAACCGTCTTCGAGCCACGCTTGGCACGCGTTTTCTTGCCCGGCTTTTCCGCAGGTGCAGCGGTCGCATCGACGGCGCTCGATTCGGCGGCAGCTTTCGGTGTTCGTGGCTTGCGCGTCTTCCTTTCAGCGGGGCTGCGGCCGGCGCTTCGGTTGTGGCAGTAGCTTCAATCGTGGTTTCGTCGGCCATCATTGTTCTCCTCTGTTAGGCGGGCGAGCATTTGATTCGTCGGTACTTAAAGTCAATGCGGAAAACCGTGTTTTCGTGCGTATACGGTCCTTGCGGCGCAGCCTTGTGCGAATTTCGTTGATTGCGTGACAGGGGACCGGTCCATGGTGGGATCGATGAGGCATGTCTGACCGAAGAGCGGTTGCGCCTCGATCGCTTCAGACGCCAAAAGTCCAGCCGCGAAAAGACAGGCGCGTCTCTTCTGCCGCTTGCGGAGCGTCAGCGCGACACCAAGAAAGTCGAATAATCCGACCGCACCGCCTGCAAGGGATGCACTCTCAAGCCGTGAAGCTTGGCCGAAAGCTTTCGAGTACGGAGCGGAGGCGCGGCACCGCGAAATCGAGGAACGTCCAGTGGTTGCGGAACGAGTCCTGCAGCCAACGATCTTCTTAGAATTGGATCTGAGCCAGTCGGCCTCTTGCAGCGTCTCAAGATGTTTCGTGACGCCCGGATTGTGACCACACGCCGCCTGAACCAACAGATCTCCGATCCGGGGCCGCCATCGGCCTGCATTTCCACAATTGCGAAGAAAGCGCCATCGTGATCGATGGTGATCCCGTCAATACGGCGAAGTTCCATAATAAAGCTTGTGTGATGTTATAACGTCCATAAGTTCGAAATTGGCATTGCTACGATCCGCTCGTCGAACGGCGTAATGCGGTCATGATCGTAAAGAACAATGCCCCGGAGAAAACGATCCCCTATCGCAGCCTGCAATTGTCGCAATCCTTTTACGTCCGCAGATCGCGCGGTTGCCGACGCCTTGACCTCAATTCCAACCATGCGGCCTCGTCTGTCTTCGATGACGAGATCAACCTCATCCTGATCCTTTGTGCGATAATGTGAAAATGTCAGTCGGAGATCTGTCCAGGCCGCAATCTTCATGATTTCCGATACGACAAATGTTTCCAACAACGCGCCAAAGCGGCTGCGATCTCGCTGCAAGCGGTCTTTATCATCGTCTCGCACCGCGGCAAGCAGGCCACTGTCGAGAAAATGCATCTTGGGCGTTTTGATGAGACGGCTGAGGCTGTTCGTCGACCACGGCGGAAGCAACCTCAAGAGATACAGTCGTTCGAGGATGCCCACGTATTTCTGGGCCGTTACGCTTGAGAGCGACAGCGCCGCGCCGAAGCTGGAGTTGTTGGTAAGTTGACCTGTGTGGTCAGCCAAGACCTTCAGCAACCGCGGGAGACGCTCCAGTTGATCTATATTGGCGACATCACGAACGTCGCGATCAAGGATGAGAGATACATAGTCGTCGAGCCAAGCTTGGCGACGACTGGGGCTGGGGCGACGCAGCACTTCGGGATAACCGCCCTTCAGAACGATCTCAATGAGATCTTCCCCAATCTGATGCGGTCCTCGTGCGGCGATACGCTCACCGGAAAAGAGCACGTCCAGGAATTTTCCGGGCGCCCCGGCAATTTCCGCCTGCGCCAACGGCAGAAGCGAGATCACGGCCATACGGCCGGCAAGGGAATCTGCGATCGCAGGCACGGTCGCGAGATTGGCGGAACCGGTCAGCAGGAACCGGCCGGGCCTGTTATCGATGTCGACGCTTTCCTTAAGAGCCAACATCAATTCCGGCGCTCTCTGGACCTCGTCGATGATAGCCTTGTCTAATCCCCGCACGAACCCAATCGGGTCACTTCGAGCGGCCGCCAGGGTACCTGTGTCGTCCAGCGTGATATATGGGCGGTCCTCTGCTACGAATTCTCGCGCAAGCGTCGTTTTCCCCGCCTGCCTCGGACCGGAGATGAGGACCACGCGCGTGTCCGAAAGAGCCTCCGCGATCTTAGGCCGGACTTTTCGAGCATAATATGAGGGTGACGATTCTTTATTCATGGTGCGGCCATCTTTAAATAAGCTTCCGTCCAATTTAAAGAGAAAACTCGTCCATTTTTCAGGAAGCCGCGGTTGTTCGAAAGCCGCATGACTCGAGTTACCGCGGAAGTGATGGCATTCGTAAAACCTTGCAATGAGAGCGTCGCAAAAGGTGGGGCGGCCCCAAGCCACGTGGTCGGGTTGCCAAAAGACTGCTTCGTTGGAGCTGACAACCTCAGTCCGTGAAAGAAGGGCAAAAGAACTTATAGCGGCAGCTTACGCCCAAAAGAGCCCCGCAAGCCATGGGCCACGAGGCTTAGATCCACCATCGTCTGCTTCCTTTGCCGAATAACTTCGCCAAGCTGCCAAAACCAAAACGGGGTCCTCGATCGGCCTTCGCCTGCTTACTTCTCGGTGCCCGCTGGCTTTGAAAATCGCACGCCTGCACCTCCGCCATTTTCTGGTATGAACTCGACACCGGCGCTTTCAAGCGCAAGCTGGATAGCCTTTAGATTGGCAATCGTAATAGGCGGGGACCCATTGTCCGCTTCCGCGCGCCGCACGGTCGAGATACCGATTTGAGCTGCGGCAGCCAGATCATCAGCACTCCAGCGCACCAAGCCCCTTGCCGCGCGTATCTGTGCTCCCGTGATGACTTTCATCTCTAATTCCGTTGAAACTTTTCAGTTCACATGATATTAAAACATTCTCTCGCCTCTCATGCAGATTTGCATTCGAGCGTCGAGCGCATGAGACGGTTGCCTCTACTGTTGCGAGCAGCATAGGCAACCTAACCACAATCTAGCTATTTGGAGCTTGGATCATGGCTGATTCTGAGAATAGCAGAACTTTGTCTGCAATCACCCGCCGAAAATTACTGTGGGCAGAAGTGGGGGTGATGCTCACGGATGTCGTTTTGATCGGAGGCGGCTCCTGTGGCCTCTTCCGGTGATGGGGATCCCTTCATGGAGACCACGCGCAGAAACTTTCTTTCACGTGCTGCGGTTTCAATCGTAGTGGCGTCTCTACGCGCAGGTGGATCGGAGCGGACGGAGAGATCGGAGCGGGGCGACCCGGTGGTATTACTTTGGAGAGATTGGTTGACGGCTCATAGGCTCCGAGGAGAAAACTGCCGCCGGCAACAAAAGCTTGAAACAGAGTTGCTCCGACAATTCGGTAGTTTCCCCGCACGAAAGTCCCACTCTCCGAAGACAGCGGTTTCATGTGGGCATATTCCGGTCGGGAGATCGACCGTCTGTTGCCAAACGCTGATCAGGATGAAGTGCGGCGGCAAGCAAGGGCGGCATTGGCGGCCCGCCGGAGTGAATGGAGGACGGCGGACAAGCGGGTCGGATATACGAGGGCGAAAAAGGCCGACGAAGAAATCGCAGATGTCGAAGAGGCGTTGGCGAAGGAATTGTGGAGCGCGGCACCTCAATCTGTCGCCGGCGTCGCGGTGAAGCTTCACGCCCTCCTGGAAATGGAGGATCCAGGCTCTGCCCTACAGGAAGCGCCGTGGCCAGAGCTTCGGACGATCCTTGCCGATCTTGTGCGGATCTGTGCGGCTTCGCATCCGATCTGAGCCCGCGCAGGCCAGCTCACACACGGGTTCCGGATCCCTTCGATATATCGTCTCTATACCTTTGATATGATTTGCAATGTCTCCCTTCGGCGCTCACCTTTCTGGACATTGGGAGGGCACTATGACGGAAGACAGTCGGACCTCTGCGGCCAAACCGCGATCCATGCGAAATACCCGACATATGATCGAACGGGCCGACCCCACATTCGCTCTTGCGTTTCATGCAGGTGTGATGGGACTAAGTGCAAAGTCGGTCGAACGACGCCTCGTTCATGTGATGGACCGGCAGAACGGCACCCGCGAAGTCGTCGATTTCGTACGCTGTTCCTACCTCGGTCTCGACAATCACCCCGCTATCATCGCAGGCGCCATCGAGGCGATTGCGGATTATGGCTCCCTGCACTGGTCTTGCGCACGCACGCGCCTCAATTTCGGGCTGCTCTCGGACCTTGAGGAAAACCTTTCAGATCTGTTTCAGGCGCACGTCATCACGTTTTCCACAGTGCTTGCCGCCAACCTCAGTGCCATGCCGATCCTGGCTTCCGGTTACCTGACGGGTGGAGAGAAACCGCTTGTGGTCTTCGACCGGCTTGCTCACGCGACACTTGCAGTCCACAAACCGCTCGTCGCTGCCGAGACCACGGTGCTCACCATCGATCACAATGATGTCGACATGCTCGAGCAGATCTGTCGGGCACACCCGCTCGTGGCCTATGTCTGCGATGGCGTTTATTCCATGGGCGGTGCAGCCCCGATCGATGAACTGCTCAGGCTGCAACGGCAATACGGATTATTCATCTACATCGATGATGCCCACGGCATATCGCTTTTGGGTTTCCGAGGGAAGGCTATGCCCGCTCATCTATAGGTCAGGAATTTGGCGACCGCACGATTATCGCCGCGTCGCTTGGCAAGGGTTTTGGCGCCTCAGGCGCTTTGCTCATGCTCGGGTCGCAACGCCAAGAGGACTTATTTCGGCGGTTTGCGCTGGCATTTGCCTTTTCGGTTCCTGTCAATCTCGCCGGCGTCGGAGGCGCGATCGCGTCGGCCAATCTTCACCGCACCCAGGAGCTCCTCGATCGCCAGATCGCATTGGGTGAGCGGATCAAACAGTTCGACGCCATGATCGAAACCGAACAGGCCTCCCTGCCCTTTCCCATCCGCACCATCACGCTGGGAGACGAGCGCGCAGCTATTACAGCGGCGCGCCAGTTGCTCGATCGCGGCCTCTACACGTCCGCGATCTTTTTCCCCACCGTGGCCGAAGGGCGGGCAGGTTTACGCGTTTGCCCAACGGCCGGCCATCTGGTCGAAGAAGTCGATCAGTTATGCCGCGAGCTGAGGTTCATCATCGACGGACCTGGGGCCAATGGATCGGAATTGAGCCCATGCTGATCACCGATGTCTCTGCGACAGCAAACCGGCGGGCGCAGCGTGTCATGCCCATGGGAAACACAAGAAGCTCCGCATTTGCCACGCCATATCCTATCTATCTTGCATCAGGTGACGGAGCCTATGTCACCGACGTTGATGGCAACCGCTATCTAGACTTCCAGAATAACTTCACCGCCCTGATCCATGGTTATGGTCACGCCGACGTCACGAGCGCATTGCTGGCGCAGTTGATGAAAGGCTTGAGTTTTGCGAACCCAACTTTTCCCGAGATTGAACTCGCGGAACTTCTTTGCGACCGGGTTCCGCATTTCGAGCAGGTGCGCTTCACCAATACCGGCTCCGAAGCGGTGATGATGGCCATCAAAGCTGCAAGGGCTCTGACCGGCCGGACGCTGGTGGCAAAATGCGAGGGCGCGTACCACGGGAACTACGACGCAGTCGAAACCAACGTCACGGCCCCGCCAATCCGCTGGACCGACCGCGGTGTGGGCTCCAGCCTCGAGCACGATGGACTAGCCTCTTCGGTCGCACAGCAGACGATCGCGATCCCCTTCAACGACATCGTACATACCGATCGCATCCTCTCCGCCGCCGGAGGCGACCTTGCTGCTGTGCTGATTGATCCCCTACCCTCCCGGGCCGGCCTTGTTCACATCACTCCGGAATATCTTGCCTATCTGAGACGATGGACGTCGGCCCGATCCGCTCTTCTGGTCTCCGATGAGGTGTTGAGTTTCAGGCTGGGGTACACGGGGCCTTCGGCGAAGGCTCGATCAAGCCCGACATAACTGCCTTCGGCAAAATCATAGGCGGTGGTCTTCCCATAGGTGCGGTCGCGGCCGGCAGCGATGTGATGAAGGTCTTTGCGCCATTGGGCGAACGACCGCATGTCGCGCATTCAGGCACGTTTACAGCCAATCCGCTGACCATGGTTGCGGGCCTGGCTGCGATGGCGGCTATGACGAAGGACGAGTTCCAGCGCATCAATAGACTCGGTGGAGATGTGCGACGCGTGCTCACCAATGCCTTTCGAAACACCGGCGTGACCGGCGTGGTCACCGGGGCCGGATCGCTATTTCGCATCTTCATCGGTGCCAGCAAAGTCTCAGGTTATGCCGACGCCCACCTCGCCTCGCGCCATTCGGCCACGCTGGGCGATGTCATCAGGCACATGCGTGACCGCGGCGTTCTGATTTCGCAAGTCGGCCTTGGGGCGGTTTCGACTCCGATGACGCCGACGGACATCGGCATGCTCGCGGCAGTCTTCGAAGACGCCCTGCGTCTGGCGGTCCCGAGACCCCGTGCACGAAAAGAGGTCGCAGCCGATGAACCTTGAGACCGAACGGCTGTTCATGCGGCCGGTCACGGCCCGGGATGGCGACGCGCTGTATCGCCTCCATACCGATCCGCTTGTCGTCGAACTTATCATGCAGCGCAAACTGCCGACGCGGGCCGAATCTGACGCCCGTCTCGATCTCTATCTCGATGAGTGGGATCGTTATGGCTATGGCTTCTGGATGCTTTATCTCCGGGAACCCAGCGGTGACCTGACCTTCGTTGGTCGCGCAGGACTGCGCCGATATGATGAAAACGATGTCGAGGTTGGTGTCTGCCTGTTCGGGTTTTCCTCAGGCAAGGGCATCGCCGGAGAGAGTCTTGACGCCGCGATCGAGTTCGGCTTTCGACGCCTTCCTCTGCGCCGGCTGGTCTGCGTGGTTCGGCCGACGAATATCCGGTCTCAGAAGGCCATGCTGCGGCTGGGGTTTTCGTTCGTCGGCATGACTGAACATCTAGAGACGGTCTTTCGTTTCTATGAGATGCAACGCCCCCGAAATTCTCGATGCCCTCACTTTAGCGACATTACAGCCTCCCCGCGGCGTCGCGAAGCAGATGAACTACGCTGATGAGGGCGATATCCACGCGGGTAAACGTCCGGCCCGAAAAACTGATCAACAAGCGACGATATCGGCTCCTTGCTAAAGCATCCCGTCCCTACCGTCATGTATTCAGGACGTTCACATCTAATGACGCGGTCTGCGTCGGGTCCCGTATCACCGAGTTGTCCGTGAGAGATTTTGATGAGGTGGAGTTGCCGTAGACATAGGTGGAAACTATCATTGGAGTCGTTCGACACACACGAGATTCATATTCATCACCTTATATTCGAAAGCTCATCTTCAGTAACAATTTCACCGTAACGAGTAACTAGAAATCGTCCCGTGTACTGGTAAGGCGTCAGCTCGAATCCATTTTTGAAAACGGACGGAAAAGTTATAGTGACGACGAACACCGGGAAATCTTTTCCTCCGGCCAGATGTGACTTAAGCACAGGATCGTAGTCGCCTCGGTACTCGCGTGAGATGTGACAACATTCAGGATATTTCGATCTTAGTTCGCCATAGCTGGCGAAGGGCCACGGATTGTCGCTATCGGGGATTCCTGTTTCCCTGTTTTGCTTGCCGTTTTCGACGGGACCGACCGTTGCGATTCGTATCATCTCATCAGCTGTCACGTCAGAGCAGCGTTTCCATTGAGCATCGGTCACGCCGAGAGCAGAGGTTGAGGTCAATCCCATCCCGCACACAACCCCGATGAGCTTTAGAATTCTCGCCATGAGTCTACTCCGAATCCAAATGTAAATCAGCGACCTCACGTCTCGCGCTGCACTTCATCAGCAACCGGTGCGGATCTCATGTTGAGCTTTGGAATATCCCCGAATGAAGTCACCATATAAAGTAGTTCATGAAGTTGACCAAGGCATCGGCGCTGTCTAGGGGAGGTTCGGTCGGCATGATGCCAGACAAGAATACGCTGCGCTGAGATCGACCAGCGACCTTCCCATCGAGCTGACACGCGACGCGAACCGAATCGACCACTGCAACAAAAAGGCCGGAGCGAATTAAATCGCACCGACCTCCTCTGCTTGCCTTCAACCGGCGCCAGTACATCCGTGGTCACTGGGAAGCGAAGCCTGCTTAGGAGATAGTGTCGTCATTCGTGACGACAAGGGCAACTACCCTCTACTTATCCAGATCCTGAGCCATTTTCTCCGAGCGGCTTGATGTGGTCCCGGCGCAGTTCCGCGTGATTGTCACCCGCCGTCCAAAATATGCGTGCCGCGCCTGCACCGATGGCGTCATTCAGGCCCCGGCTCCGGCACGGTTGATCAATGCAGGCCTGCCGACGGAAGCGACCGTTGCCCATGTCCTGGTCTCCAAATATGCCGATCACCTTCCGCTTTACCGTCAGGCCCAGATCATGAGCCGCCAGGGCATCGATCTCGACCGCTCCACGCTTGCCGACTGGGTCGGCCGGGCAGCGTTCGAATTGCGTCCCGTCTTCGATGCACTAATCGCCGACCTGAAGCGCTCAACCAAGCTGTTCATGGACGAGACCCGTGCCCCGGTTCTCGATCCCGGCTCGCGCAAGACCAAGACCGGTTACTTCTGGGCGCTGGCGTGGGATGATCGCCCATGGGGCGGCAGCGCTCCACCGGGCGTGGCCTTCACCTACGCTCCCGGTCGGGGAGGCGTTCATGCCGAACGGATATTGCAGGGCTTCTCCGGCATCCTTCAGGTCGATGGCTATGCCGGATACAACAGACTGATCGCACCAGAGCGCGTTGGGCCGGACATTCGGCTTGCCTATTGCTGGGCACACGCCCGTCGCAAGCTGGTGGAGATCACCCGCACCGGAATAGCACCCATTGCCGAGGACGGCGTCAAACGGATCGGAGAGCTTTATCGGATCGAGGCCGAACTGCGAGGCCTTGATCAGGAGGCTCGCCTTGCCGGACGGCAGGCACGATCAGCGCCACTTGTCGCCGACATGCAGACTTGGCTCGTCCATCACCGCGCCCGTGTCTCCACGAAGTCCCCACTCGGCGAGGCTTTGGCCTACATCGCCAAATACTGGGAGGGTCTGAAGCTGTTCCTGACCGACGGGCGCATCGAGATCGACAACAACAGCGTCGAGCGAACCATCCGGCCGATAGCCCTCAATCGCAAAAACGCACTCTTTGCGGGGCATGACGCTGGAGCGGAGAACTGGGCGACCATCGCCTCGCTCATCGAGACCTGCAAACCCAACGCCGTTGATCCGCAGGCCTACCTGACCAATACGCTCACCGCCATCGTCAACGGCCACAAGCAGAGCCGGATCGAGGGCCTTCTGCCATGGAATTACTCCGCGGATGCAGAATTGCTATCCCGATGGCCGATGGAGAAATCCAGCGCAGCCGCGCATTCTGAGGTGGCCTATAAAGACTCACCCCTCTGATCGAGCGCCTGAGAGGTGGAGAAAATAGGTGGCATTCGAACAGTCTGAGTAAAGCCAGTAGCGGTGAAGCGAAGGTCTCCCACGTCGAGTTCGATCTGGTAATCCCAAAGCATGATCTTTCCATTTGGGGATAGTCGACTATTCGTGCGGGTGATGTCTTGGATCGAGGTGTCGCCTTGAATTTGCCAATCCAACGAAACCCTCAGATTGGACACGTTGTTGAATTCCAGCGTGCAAGGCGCAACATCCCATCCACGCACGGCCTCGCGTTCCCAATGCCATTTGAAAATATAGTCAATATCGAAGCGTATCGCGTAGTTCGCTTGGGAAAAACTCATGGAGTACAGGACGGCGTCGTGCCAACCCATGCCGACAAAATCTGCCTCCGTCCATATCTCGCGGTAGTTCATTGCGCCCCCAAAAATACAAGACATACTCTCGCGGGCGCTTCATAGCAGCGTTTGGCGCATGGCCGCAATCAAAGCCAGAGCAGGTTGGCCACAGGCCTCCATGCTGCCGATATTCGAAAGATCATGAATCTCGCGAACGTGTGAGCGGAACACCGCTTTCCCTTCTTTTAGTTGTAAGGCCGCAATGATGACGGCGGCAGAGCAAGCGGCGGTCGCGGCTCCTCGCCCAGCTATCGAAGCCTAAAGCGTATCGCATCTATTCGGCCTCATAGCCTGCCGCTTTGAAGAAGTTTCGGCATTCCGCCACTGAGAAGATGCTGATGATATCGCCGAGGGCCTGAGTAATCGTGTCGAAGCTGCGTGCGGCTCGCTTTCGCAGGAGCGCCTTGAGTTTTGAGAATGCCATTTCGATGGGGTTGAGGTCCGGCGAATAGGGCGGCAAAAACAGAAGCCAAGCACCTTTCGCCTTGACCAACTGCTCGGCTCGCTCGCTTTTGTGGAAGCCGACGTTATCGAGGATGACGATGTCTCCCGGTGATAATGTCGGAGCGAGTTGGGTGTCGATCCAGGTCTCGAAGATGCGACTGTTCATCGGCGCATCGACGATGAAGGGAGCCGTGAGACCATGGCAGCGCAGTCCGGCAATGAAGGTCTGTGTCTTCCATTTCCCGAAGGGAGCATAGGCGACAAAGCGGTTGCCTTTGCGTGACCATCCCGTGCGTTTTGTCAGACGTGTGTTCGTCGAAGTCTCATCGATAAAGATGAGCCGCGACAATGCCTTGTTGAAGAACCGCTTTCGGCGGCTGATCCACAGATCACGCGCCTTGGCGATCTCCGGCCTGCGCTGCTCGCTTGCCTTGAGGCTTTTTTATTGCTCAGCCCAAGCCGGTGCAGAAACCGCCCGACCGTGGCTCGGTGGACTTGTACACCGCGCTCAGCCAATTCAATACACAACTCGTCCAAGGTTACTTCGCCATGAAGAGACACTCGCCCGCTGATCCATTCACCATGGGCTGAAAGCTTGCTGCCAGGCGGATGGCCCTGTTTGGCGGCGGCAAGCGAACCGGATGAGCGATGAAGGATCATCATGTTGTTGACAAAGCGAGGCGAAACACGGAAGTGCCGCGCCGCTTCTCGATGACTATTGCCGTCATTCACAAACGCAACGACACGCTCACGCAACTCGATCGGATGCGGCTTGCCCATGGTGCGTCTCCTTCCATGGGCAGAGTGAATCACAGATCACGCCAAACGGAAATCCTGAATCCTGTTAGCTGCGACACGCTTTAACGTCCGGTCCACCGAAAGTGGTCTCACCGTCAGAATCTAAGACGGTCCAACAGATGTCGAATTTGAACTCGTATGCCGAGCCAGCGCCATCCGATGTGGAACGTGCTGCTTCGGAATATGCGTGCACCTTTAGAACCGACCGATATGGAAATGGGATGGCGCAAAGACGGCGAAATCGCTCTGCGTGCGGGCGCGGAACGGAAGGTCAGCCAAGATGCCTGACGACCAGCTTGTACCATCTGTCCCGACGAGCCCGCAGCGCGGCACACACTATCTCTGGAAAGAGCACCTTTGATCGAATATACTTGCCTCATCATAGGAGGCAGATATGACCTATCATATTCCTTTTCCAGCGCGAGCCATGACGATGGGAGATATTTCTGTGCTCAGGCACGCTGTCATTGTCGTTGCCGAAAGCTCAGAACGTAGTGCGGAGTCAGTCGCACCTATCGTGTATGACCTATACTGCCACGGTCTTAAAGATCCAGAGAAGCTTGCCGAGGCGGCAAGCATGCTCGCCTCATCCCGTCCGTTCAACTAGAATATCGACGGCGGGGCCGGTTACGGAAGCTGTGTTGCGGCCTGAACTCTGCGGAGCTTTTAAGGTAGTCCGTTTTTGTCGGACTGTCGCGAGGGCGAATTTGCGTCCCTCAATAGATCGTTCGTCGTGCAACGAACAAGCTCTCGCGAGGCCCTCCCCGGAGTTGCGCCAATCCGTCGCATCACATTAGCTTGCCCTCTGGTACCTCTATTGCCCCCGATCTTGTGGAGATGGGCGATGATCTCGTGTATTAGATGTTCTCGATCGCGAACGGCCCTCGATGCCGCCTCTATCCGGCGCTTGGCCTTCCGGTCTTCACTTTTCTCGCTCGGGGACACATAGTCCACCTTTTCCGATTAGTGGTTGCTAAGCCGTCCGCATCGACGACGAGGCCCAGAATCTGTTCTGCCAGATGGCGATCGAGCTCCCGCTGTAGGATGTGACCGAGGCTGCGGAGGGCACAGGATGGTGCGAGGTCGCCACAGCTTGAACAGGAACTGGAGGCATAAGGAAAGAACAAAGGGAGACGACTTTGTGCCGGCCCGCCAGACCACCCGCTCATGACGCTGGCATACGCATGGTCTTTCGTGCCGATGAACAGCCCCAGCCCCGAGTTGATCGCCGGGATAGCCGAACGTCCGGACAACGATCGGTTAGGCTTCTTCAAGGCAGAGATTTGGAGTAGGGAGGGGTACGCATATGATTGAGGGGGAACTTCAGCTGTTATGAGCAACCGCCGAAGCAAAAAAGAAGCCCCGCAAAAGATGCGGGGCTCTCCTTGAACATCGCGGATCAGCAGGAGTTAGCCTGGTTCACAGGGCTGTTGGCCGTGGAGGTCGATGCATTATTACCAGCCGCACCGGAAACCGTTGGGCTCTTGCTGCAATTGCTATTGGAACTTCCAGCCGTCCCTGCGCCCTGCGTATTGGCGGCACCCGTCGCTGAGGTGCCCGGCGCGGTTGTATCGGTAGCCGTCCCAGCGCCAGTCCCGGCGCCACCGGAGCCGGCTGCGCTACCGGTACCGCCCGTTCCGCCTGTTCCGCTGCCCCCGCCAGCGCCCTGCGCAAATGCAGAAGTTGCAAGACCGAGCGCTAAAGCACTCACGGTGAGTAGTTTCAGCATGAATTGTTTCCTCTCGTTTACTTGTAGCTTTATGCCTACGGAGACTCGAACAGCGGCATACATCGATTGTTCCGAGTAGATCGCGAATTAAAACTTTGGAGCAGCGTCCAAATGCCGAAACAATTTCTGCCGGGCTATGTTTGGGATCCGGAGCGCCTTGTCGGTTTCCTCTGCAATTACGCCCTACACCCGGCTTGGCGCTTCACCTTTCGAGATCTCGACTGCGATCCAGATCAGGGAACATCACCCCGTTTGCCGAGTTCTGAACCCAGGATGCGCGCGCTTAGTCTTGGGAAGCTTCACGCTGCGCTCCGAGAGCCCTGCCGCAGGTCCTGCGGTGGGGCTTTTGGCGGGACAGCCCCATAATGCAAAACGGGTACGGCCCGCAGCCGTGAGGCGCCCTGCTCTCATTGACTCCAACGAACATCCTGTCAGTGTCCAGGGATGAGCAAAACCCGAACATCGCTTCGATCTCCACAGGGACGACAGGTTCACGTGGGATATATTCGACATCGCGCCGGGACGAACCATGGTTATCCTTACTGCGATCTGCCACTCGATAATGCCGATACCCTCGTCGATTTCATGAATTCGGTTGGTATGGAGCCCGATGAGGAGAGACTTCATTGACCTCCGCTGCCGACCTTATCGTCGAGCCTGGTTCTACATGAAGCAAGATCGGCCGCTCATCCACCAGGACTTCGATACGCCGTCCGAGCGGGAGAACCCGTTCTGGTTCATCGTCGCCGGCGCGATCATACTGCTGGCTACCGGCGGCGCTCTGTGGACCAGCATGAGAATGATCGGGATCGTTTACCTTACAAACGCAAAAAGGCCTCCCCGCCCGTGAAGGTAGAGGAGGCCAGTAGGTCCGCCATGAATGTGCGGAGCATTTATAGCATGGAGGTCTGGGTCTTGAAAATCACCCTCTCTCTTGTCTGCCTTGCCCTCAGCGCTCCGCAAGGATTGGCGATTGAATAATGCTCTGGCGGCAATCGGGCGGCCCGCAAGGTGACTTGCATCGTGGGGCTGGGAGGACGGCCCGCGGCTATCGCCTGGTGCACAGCGGCGAGAGGGATCGGACGTCTGATCGACGTGATCTGGTCAGGATCGTGTCGCCAGATGGACGTGATGCTGGGAGAGTGTGCTTCAAGATGGGCTGGCGCCGCGCTGGCCGAACAGAGGGAATGTTCGGTGCGATGCGGGGCTGAAATGAGGGTGTATACTTGGGCGGAGGGACGACGCATTGAACCGACTCCCGATGTTATCGCCGAGCTAGTTCAGGCGGCGAACGAGATCGATAAGTTGACGGTGTCTGGGAAGAACCGGCTGCAGGATCGAGCCGGCAGCATCCCCACAAGGGTAAGCAAGCTGATGATGGTATTGGGGTTCCATTCCCAGTTCCAGGCTGGCGCCTTGACTGTCGTCCTCGCATCGTTGGCCGCCATCATTCCCCGTGCTCTTCAATGCGTCAGTCTGTATTTTGTGTCACAATCCCGTTGACCAAATTGCCCGCGACTCCATCTTGCGCCTGACAGCGGAGACGCCAGAATGTGCAAAACATGTCGGGATACTGGCTGGGTTTGTAAGGCCCACCCAGAGAAGCCTTGGAGCGGACCTCGTTCCTGCGGCTGCGGATCGGCCGGGATGCCCTGCCCGCGCTGCTCGGTGGATGTAGACTGGAACGCTGATCCCGACCATCCTCCCGGAGTAACAGGCGCGCTCACCTCACGGCTTCACATATCAAGGAAGACTTTGAACTAGCGTGGCTTCGACCGCGCCCTGGTTTACGCAACTGGCGGCTGGGCCGCAACGCGTGGCGAAGCATCGGTACCGGGCTTCGGCGAACGCAGCGAAACCTTTAGCGGCTACACCGTCGGCGCTGGCCTCGACTACGCCTTTACGGACAACATCTTCGCTCGCGTCGAATATCGATACACCGACTTCGGTAGTGAAACCTTCGACTTCGGCGCCGGCACCATCGACACTGACTTCAATCAGCATGCGGTCAAGGTTGGCCTCGGCGTCAAGTTCTGAGCCGACAAAAAGCGCATGCATTCGGGAGCCCGCTTTGGCGGGCTCTTTCTTGCCGCAATAGCCATCGCGGGATGCATTGTTCGCCCGATTGCCAGCCGGCGATCGTCTTCCGCGCGGCATCACCATCAGCCCCCGAAGCGCCAAAATCATAGCCGAGCGCAATTAAGCGCCGCCGCAGAGCCTGCACGGTGGTGGCCAGTCAGACTGTGCTTTGGAAATCCAGCCCCGCTCAAGTGAGGGACCACTAAGTTAGAATCTCGAAATATTGAGAGGTGAGACGCGTGGTTTACGAGTGGGATATTCAGCGATATGCGCAAGCGCAGGAAAGAAGGCGTAGCGCATCGATAACGCTGCTGCTGTTTCTGCTCGTCCTCTATTTTCGGATGTTCTAATCAACCGTTGCAAAGATGCACTCGACTCCCCTGCCACTCGGTGTTTCACTCGCGAAGCCGCGAGGTGTGAGGGAGCGAGTAATGGTTTACGAGTGGGACGCTCGACGTGCGAAACGTGCGTCGCTGATTAGAATGATAGCAGCCTTATTGGCCGGCTTGGTCGTTGCCGGGATCCCCGCCTGGATCGTAACCAAAGCTATCGAGCTTTAGAAAAAGCGGCAGATAGCGGCAAGGCGCCGGCCTATTCAGTCGGAGCGTAGGTCAAGACTTCGGCCGGGGTCGCGGGGATCGCCGCAATTGGCTGGATATTGACTATCGGAACGTTCGTGAAATCGGCCGCGGTGCCCAATGCCGGCGGGTCCACTGGTCGCTGGTGTCCAGATATCGGCTTCCTGACTCCCGGCCGCCTCTGGTTGGCAGCAGCACATCCTTTTTCCGGCGAAGCAACTTTAGATATCGAGCCATGTCCCGCACGACGCAGAGCCGCGGCACATCGCTTTCGTTGAGCGCCTTGTGCACGCTGCAGAGATCTTCGTCTGTGAACCCTGGCGAGAGGAAAGTGCACAGCGGCCAAATGCACGAACTTGCGGTTCATGGTACCGGTCGCCGTCACCCAGAGCCTCAGCATAGGCAAAGCATGCTGCGATGAGGTGGTGACAGCGCGGCGATCGCGAGGTCACCTTGCAGATTGATTTCCAGAAGCGTCGTGCGGCTTTGCTTCCTACCCGCCACACGCAGGTGCAAGCGAGTATATCAACCGGAGACGGACCAAGGGTACAGAGAAAGCTGATGCCGAAGGGCATGCTGTCCCCCGCGCCTCAATTTCGATCCAACTCGCCCGCTCGGATCGGTGGCGGACGGCCGCATCCGGGCGCTCATACCGCGGCAGATCAAGTACGTCATCCACCGAAGCTGCTGGCCCTAGCACGTCGAATCCCGCATCCGTTAGAACCCTTTTCAACTGAATAGCTATGAGAAAGTCATCTTCAACTATGAGAACGCTACCGCGGCCGATTTCGGGTTCTCTCATGGGCCTCACACCGGGATTTTGATCAATGCGGTCAAGCCGCGGGGGTCGTAAGTGAGATCCACGGTCCCGCCTAGATGGGCAGCGGTACCTTCTATCAATTCGGTGCCATAGCCTTTGTGCGCGGGTTGCCTGACCGGCGGGCCGCCTTCCTCGCGCCATTCGCAGAGCAGGTAAGTCCGACCTCTTGGTGCGTCATCAATCGACCATGTAATATGGATCTTCCCGGCAGGCTCGGACAAAGCTCCGTACTTCAGTGCGTTCGTCGCCACTCGTGGAAAATCATGCTGACAGGAAGGATCTTCGAACTGCGGAGCTGAATGGCAGGTCCCTCGCAATGGAGGCGCGCTTCTCCTCGTCCTACGAACGACTGTCTCAACAGAGCCTCGAGATCAGTCGTATCGTTGTTTGCTGCTATTTCCTGAGCGTTCAGAGTGACCTCGAGCCGTCCTAAGAAGATGTCGCGGTAATCGGTGGCCATGCGGCCTTCCACCTCTGTCTGCATCGCCAGGGAGCGGGCGACAGCAAAGATATTCCTCATGCGATGTCGGGTTTCAGCGATGATCAAATCCTTCTCAGCGTCGTGGCGCTGACGCTCGGTCACGTCATCGAACAGAACGAGGATGTTCGTGCTGTTGTCGTCAGGGTGGACCAGACGCCGTGCATCGACGAGGAATGTTCGTTGTCCAATCGCGGGGAAGTCGTGCTTCACTTCGAACCCGATAACAGCGGCCGCCTTCGGAAGAATCTCACCGATAAGATGCCGAAGCTCGGGAATGTCCCACTATCCGTTGCCAAGGGCAAAAAGCTCTCCCCAGGATATTGTCCCGCGCGACCTGGAAAGTTCGTACGAAAGCGTTGTTTGCCGTCGTTATACACAGCCTATAGTCCAGAACGACGATCGGCTGGGTCATCGTATCGACAACACCTTGTGCCTGAACGTGTCCGCTTTTCAAAAGGCGGTATAGGTCTTCCAACATCAAGCCCAGCCACCCTCCCATGAGGTACACATGCTTTGCCACGCGCGCGTTATACCGCCCCGAACGGCTACGGTTCCGTAGGGTAGCTGGGACGCCGTCGTTAATAAAGTAGAGGCGGGATGAGTGACTGCAATTGCTTCAGTTAGTACGCCCCTATGTTTCGTTATAAAATCCCAAGCGACCCAGCCGGCCGATCGCCCGGAACGATCGAACCGGGTTTGGTTCCTAGAGGAAAAGCGGTGCCGAGCTACTATTTCATGTCCGACACATAGGGTGGACACACATTCGGAGACGCCTCAAATACCTTGAATTCACTAATGTTATCAAAATATTAACAATATCATAGCAATCGAAGCGCGGGCCGCGCTTCTGCGCCACACTGATACCCGTGTATCGCGTACTGTGCCGATCAGATGCCCGCCATCTCCTGAGGTCATCCGCTCTAGCAGAGCCGACGCTGAGTGGGGAAATACTAAACCATTAGATTTAGAGCGAATTCGTACAGTTGACGACCTGCCACCTCGCACTAGCTCAATCCTTTCAGTGGCAGGAGTCTTATGTCAGCTCTCTCGTCTGTACTTCGCTACGCCATTCAGCGTTCCGCCGATCCTACTCCTGAAGCGCGGCAGCGCGTCTACGCCTCCGCCCGACGCGGTATCGAGCGCCTTCTGGCGCGCTCAGATATGCCGGAGCAGCGTGGCTCTGTGTCGAGTCAACTTGGTCGGCTCGATGAGGCAATCAAAGAAATCGAAGAAGAGTACGCCGAGCATGGAAGCGACATCCAGGTCAACGAAAAGCCGCTCGATCTTGCGACCGAGCGGCGGCGGCGTAACCGCCGGCCTAAGCCAGATCCCGCACCTTAACACCTAGTTCGTTGCCGTCCGAAGCAATGAAGAAAGGTGAAGTTTCGGAAGGAAGCTCGGGCATTTCCACTGGGGTAGACAAACAGATCATCGGGCCTACCTCCGGAAGCCAAATGCAGGCTTTCGGAGGAATACTCATGAACAGAAACGTGATAATCGCCATCGCCGCCGCCATTGTGGTCATCGTAGCCGTGATAGTGTTCAGGTCAGGCTCTGATCAACCTGTTAGCGCCGCCACCACACCGCCCGCTTCGACGGGCATAATACCGCCAGCGACTCCGGCACCAACAACACCGGCGCCTTCCAATTAAGTGGGCAAGGCACGAGGCCGCGTTGGGCTGGCGGCCTCTCTCAATGAAGCTGCCTTTGTGTCGCTCAAGTCGGCTCAGCCGACTGATGCGGAACGAAGCCGACGCGGTCCCGTTTCCGTCTAACTCTGACGTCCATATCGATGGGCCGAACATTTGGCGCCGTGGTCTCTCAGAGGAAAGGCACTGTCATGAAGAACTTTCTTGTCCTCACCGCCGCTCTGGGCGTCGTCGCCGGCGGCGCAATTGCGCAACAACCGGCTGTAGCCCAACCGCCGGAGAAGGCCCTAGAATTCGTCCGCAAGCAGCCGCTGCCCGCGAACCCTGTCCAAGTCAGCGAAAAGATCGCAGTCGGCGAGCCGATACCAAACAACCTCGTGCTGTCACCTATTCCAGATTCACCGAACTTTGCCTTCGCCATCGTCAACCAGAAGCGCGTGATCGTCGATCCCGAAACCTTCGTGGTCATTCGGATCGTTGAGTGACACATGGATGAGCCTGCCCCGGGGCGATTGACCATGGGTTACCTCAACAGCTGCAGACGGAACGATAGCGTCCATCCGACGTTCTCTCTGCGCTTAGAAATCAGAGGCAATCCCATGCGAAACTTTATCCGACTGACGACGCTGCTTGTCGGACTATCCGCTACTGCCGCTTTCGCTCAATCTCCGCCGGCCGACATTTCGCCGCTGCCGAAGACACCTCCGGAAGTAACAGCAGACAATCCGCCACCACCATCTCCTAGACCACGTGGACCGGGACCCGACATGGGTCACCGCTCACCGCCGGCAGAACGTGGAGCCCGTATCCATATTGAGAATGGCCGCACGCGGGTGGACCTGCGATGCGCTGATTCAGACTCCACAAAAGAGTGTGCCGAGGCATTGGTGCAGATCCTCGACAGACTTCAAGCGCCATCTTCGACCGACGGCGAATCGGGACGCGGTTTCAACCGTGATCGTGGTAGCGACCGAGGATATGATCGTGACCGGGATGATCGGAGATAGTTATGAAGCGTGACTACATTTCCGATATCGACCGCCTTGGCAAACACCTTGCCGATCTCCGTGCCACACTCACTGGGCAAGCTGGCGACGCAGCGGAAAGTGCTGCGACCTACATCGCTCCTAAGGCTCGCCAGTTCGCACGGCAATTCCAAAAGGAAGGTTACGGCCTTGGCAAGGCTGCTCGTAGGAACCCTTCGGCAACAACTGGAGCCATCGTGGGCGTCATGGTGCTTGGGGCGGCGGTAGCTTGGCTGTTATCGGCGAGTGGTGGAGAGAAGGACGACTGACTATTTTCAGTCGTCCTAAAATTTCCTTTTAAAGGGGATGGCGTTCCCAGACGCCTCCCCTTCCGAGTTGGTCACGCAGTCGAAGGAAGTCGTCGTCTCGAGGAGCCGCGCTTCCTATCGTCCGTCCAATAGGCCCTTGCACGGCCCGCCACCAAAGGGATCAACAATCATCCCCGTTCCGGCGCTGCTGAATCTCTCCCGTGAGGATCTGGGGAAGCAATCCGGCGTTGAATTTCTGTGGCACATCGGTCCGCCTGCCGACATGACCTCTCACACCCACACTTTCTTGCACAGCCTATTTCTGATGAATAATCAGCGTTGATAACAACTCATGCCCACGTTGACTTGCCCTCAAAGGTTTTTGTCTCGATGGCTTTGAGGTCGATGTCATGCTCCGGCCAGAACCGGGACTTGGCGTAACAAAAATCCCCTTTCGGTAGTAGCCGACGCCCGGAGTCGATACGAGCAGCGGCGTCGCGATCCCCTTGAAATTCATCGTGAAGTGATAACCCGACTTCACCACCACGAAATCGATGGACTTCAGATTAATTCCCTGGCTCGTGAACACGGCAGGGTCGTGACTAAAGGCAGGTTTGCTGGTGAGAAGCACGAACACTCGTTCTTCGACCAGAACGACAGCTGCCGCACCGAGGGAGCTTGCCTCCCCACCATGGAACGGCCCGGCGAGCGTATATGCGCCGTCGCTCAGGTGGATCACTTTCCCGGTGATCCTTCGTGACGATAGTCCCGGCGAAATCTGTCCGCCGACGGCGAGCGTGACCGTGGCGCCCAACCCAGCATCCTGCGCGTGTTTTACACTGGCCGGATCGGTTATGGTCAGAGCACCTCGAAGCTCGTCGAAATGGTCCAGCACCGCCGCCAGCAAGACGGTGCTGTCCCCAGGCGCGCCGGCCAGGATCCGGTCGCCCATGTCGGCCATGACATACGGGCGGTGGGCTGGTTGTGATCGCACGATCTCAAAGGCGTCCGGTATTTCGAAAAGATCGTCGACGAAGCGTTTCCGGTTATCCCAAAAGGCCCATGCGAGGTACTTGGCCACCTCCGACGCCAGCGAAAGGGCTCCATCGGTCATCACCGTCACCACCTGCCCGATATTGTAATCGTCCGCGTAGCGGAAGACGTTGTAGATGGAGATATCGACAATGCCGGTTGCTCCGGCTGCAAGTTTTCGAGCCTCGTCGTGAATTTCGCCAAGCGGCCCACTCGCGGTTTCGCCGGCGCCTGGCAGGATCATCGGCACCCGGGCACTGATCACGACTGGTCGCAAGTCGCCTCTCAAGACCTGCAGGGTCAGTTCCGCGGCGCGCATGCCGCATTCGACAACGTCCGAATGCGGGTTCTCCTTACATGCGATGCAGATGTCCGTGTTTTCCAGCATGGAGTCGGTCAGGTGTGCATGCAGGTCGAGCCCAATACCGATTGGCACCAAGGGGCCGACATGTCGTCTGAGATGGGCCAGCAGATCTCCTTCAAGGTCGGCGATCTGGGTCGATGCGGCCGCGCCATGCAGATCCAGGAGAATTGCGTCGGCACGCGACGCCTGGATTCGCTCGGCCAACTCCGTGCGGATGGCTTGATAGAACTCGTGGTCGATGAGACCGCTTGGCGGGCCTGAAACGGAGATCAGCGGCAGGATTTCGACGTCCTCTTCCCTGAGGTACCGGATGATGCCGCCTAATGTCGAGCCGGCACATTCAAACACCGCTTCGCCCCTTTGTATCTCGAATTGGTCGGCGGTGGTCGGTTGCGGATTAAGGCGATTGGACTCGTGATATAGACGGCCGACGGCAATCCGTGGCCTCTGGTTGGGCACGTTCATAATTTCCAAGCTTTCTGTTCGGTTGAGGGATTAACGCTGGTTCCACTCGTTCCAGCGTTCAAGCAGCATCTGGTTATTCGCGTTTATCCAGGCAGCGTCCGGCCGGATGAGTTTCTCGAACACTTCCGGCGAGGTCGGCGAAGCGGCTTGCGCTTCCGCATTCATTGCCTTCGCCGCCGAATATCGGGCCGGCGTGCAGGTCAGAGCTTCACAGACCTTCGCCTGCGCTTGCGGATGCGCGAGGAAATATTCGAGGAACTTGATCGCGTTCGCGCGATGCGGCGCCTTCTTGATCAATGCCCAGCGGTCCCCGACAAGGAAGGCCTGATCCTGGCTCCAGCCGAGCGGCTGGCCTTCCTTCTTCAACGCCGAGGCGCGCGTCTGCCAGATTTCGCCCGCGACATACTCTCCAGTGCGAAACCCTTGTGTGCTCTGATCGCCCGTCTTCCACCACAGACTGATATGCCGGCGGATCGTATCGAGTTTGGCGAGCGCGCGATCGACGTCGAGCGGGAACAGCGCGTCAGGCTTAACGCCGTCTGCAAGCAGCGCCGCCGCCATGACCCGCCACGGGTCATTGAAATTTGGCATGGAACGTGGGCCCGGGAACGTCTTCACGTCGAAAAAATCGGCCCAAGTCTTGAGGCCGGGCGCTGGAAACGACTTGGTGTTGTAGGCAAGAAGTGTCGTGCCGTAGGCGGAGAGAACGCCGGAGGACGCGCAGGCGCCTGGGAGCAGATCCTTGTCCGCCTGATAAGCACGGCAGAACTCGGTCATATCCTCGTTCATCGATTTGTGGAGTTCCGAGACCGCCTGGATCTCGCCAGCCTGGTAGAGGTCCCATTCCACATTGCCCGTCTGCGCCATCGCCTTGATACGGGCGACATTCTCGGCGCCGGTGCCGGATACGGTGATCACCTGGATCCCGGTCTCCTTGGTGAAGGGATCGAAGAAATGGGTCCGCATCTCCTGTTCCAGGGTCCCTCCCGTCGTCGCGATGACGAGCTTTTCCTGAGCAGATGCCGAAACAGGTCCCGAAAGGGCGAGAACGGCGGCAGTGATCAGGGCTGAGTGCGTGCGGTTCTTCAGAAATTTACGCATGTTCGATTGGTCCTCCTATCAAATCCGGCTCGTAGCCTTCTGGTGTTTCTGGAATAGAGTGAGACCGCCCATGACCAGCAGCGAGACGAGCACCAGCATCGTCGAGACCGCCGCCACAATAGGCGTCAGATTGAAGTCGATGTCCTCGAACATCTTGCGGGTGATGGTCTTGCCTTCGATCCCGGAGAGAAAAAAGCGACCGTCGCTTCGTCGAATGATGCGAGGAAGGCAAACACTGCACCGCTCGAGACGCCTGGCGCAATGCCCGGAAGCACGACGCTGAAGAATGCTCTCGACCGGCCGGCACCACAGTTCAATGCGGCCAGTTCCAGCGTCGTGTCGAAGCGTTGAAGAGAGGCCGTGACCGTCAGAACGACATAGGGGACGGCGAGCATCGTGTGAGCGATCAGGAACCCGACGAAGTTGCCTGACAGTTTGAGCGGCGCAAAAGCCACGAACACCGATACCGCAATGACGATATGCGGAACGATCATCGGGCTGATCGTCACCGCCTGAAGCAGAGCCTTGCTTGGCAGATCGCCACGCACCAGGGCGATCGCCGCAAGCGTGCCGATGATCGTCGCCGAGACGGTGGTCGCTGCAGCAATTTTGAGACTGAAGAGCGTCGCGGCGATCCAGTCGGGATCGGTCAGATATTGCACGTACCATTTGAAGGTGATGCCTTTCGGCGGAAACTCGAGATAGTCCGCCGATCCAAGCGACATTGGGATTACCAGCACGGTTGGGAGGATCAGAAAAAACAGCAGCGCCGCCAGACCGACGATCATCGCGACCCCGGAGACATAACGAAGACCGACCTCCTGATGGCGCGCGTGTTTCGGGCTGTGGCCTTCGATTTCAGCCGCTTCGCGCTCGGCGAGTGCGTAGTTCATATCAGGAGACACCGGCGAATCCTCGATTGAGAGACAGAGTTTTGCGAAAGGCGATGACGAAGGTGAGCGTCGCGGCAAGAAGCACCGCCGAGAGTGCGCCGGCAAAAGCCCAATCGAGCGTCTCAGTAGTTTGCTGGCCGATGAGCGTCGCCATCAGCATCGTTCCCGGCCCGCCGACCAGGGCCGGCGTCACATAGAAACCGAGTGCCAAAATGAAGGTCATCAGACAGCCCGCAAAAACACCGGGCAGGCTCAGCGGCAGCATGATCCGCCAGAAGACATTCGGGGTCCCTGCCCCAAGGTTCCGCGCTGCCTGGCCGAGTTCATTCGGGATGGCGTGCACGGCCGCGAAGATCGGTAGGATCGTATACGGCAGCAGCACATGGGTCATCGCCATGATAACCGCTCCTTCCGTGTAGATCAGGCGCAAAGGCTGGGTGATCCAGCCAAGATCCAGAAGGAGTTCGTTTACAACGCCCTTCCGCTGCAACAGCACGATCCATGCGTAAGACCTCACCAATGTCGACGTCCAGAGCGGGATGAGCACGCATACCGTGGTCAGGGCCGCCCACTTGCGTGGCAGTTTCGCCATCGCGAACGCGATCGGATAACCGATCATGAGACTCGCAATCGTCACGGCAAACGCAATCTCGAACGTCCGCAGTAAAACCGTCAGATAAAGCGGCGAGCGTAGGAGCCGCCGGAACTGCTCCAGCCCGAATTCGGGTGCGAAGAAACTCCCGAGCAGCAGCTTGCCGACGGGATAGAGGAAGCCGAAACCCATCAACAGCACGAGCGGAGCGATGAGTATCAAGGAAAGTGTTTTCGAATAGCGGCGTGGGGAACCGGTCCGGGGCCGGCGCCTGATCGCTTCCGTGGACGGGACATTGATGGTCGCGGTAACGGTCATTGGACAGCCCCCGCAGGCTCCGGAAACAGCCTTACAGCAGAGGGAGCGATCATGAGGTCAACCTTCTCGCCCCGCACGAATTTCGCCTGTCCGATGAGCGAGGGAACCAGGACCTGAACCGGCGCCTCCCCTGCCCCTCGATCTGGACGAGGATCACATGCGCTTGGCCAAGGAAGATGACCGCCTCGACCGTCCCTCGCAGCATAATGCCGCTCTGGTGACTAGGTTCGAAACGCTGCCTGATGATGATATCTTCGGGCCTGATCGCGACGCGGACCCTGCCGCCGGGCCGGTATTGTTCCGCCTCTCCATTTAAGACCAGATCGGACGAAAAAGTGGCATGCCCCGATATTCGCACTTGGAAAGTGCCATGGTCGCTCCCGACAATTTCCCCTCCAGGAAGTTCATCTTCCCAACGAATTCGGCAACAAAGGAGGTGGCCGGTCTTTGATAGAGATCGAGCGGCGATCCGACCTGTACCAGTCGGCCCTCCGACATCACCGCGATCCGGTCGGACATGGTCAGGGCTTCTTCCTGGTCATGGGTGACGTAGACCACCGTGACGCCGACCCGGTTTTGAATCCGCTTGATCTCGATTTGCATGGTCTCGCGAAGTTTTTGTCGAGCGCACTGAGCGGTTCATCCATCAGCAGGACCGGCGGCTCGGCTATCAGTGCGCGGGCGACGGCGACCCGTTGCTGCTGCCCCCGACAGTTGCTGCGGATAGCGGCCTTCAAAGCCGGTCAACTGGACAAGACCCATCATGTCGGATACCCGACGATTGATCTCTTTGGTTGCAAGGCTTCGCATTCTCAGTGGAAAAGCGATGTTCTGCTCTACAGTCATGTGAGGGAAGAGCGCATATTTCTGGAACACCATGCCAACAGCGCGCCGGTTGGGAGCCAAATACGTAATGTCTCGAGACCCAACACGAATCTGCCCGGAATTCGGGAACTCAAACCCCGCGATCATCATCAGCAAGGTCG
This sequence comes from Neorhizobium sp. EC2-8, assembly GCA_045291535.1. Classification (GTDB taxonomy): domain Bacteria; phylum Pseudomonadota; class Alphaproteobacteria; order Rhizobiales; family Rhizobiaceae; genus Neorhizobium. The sequence continues at coordinate 818,623 of CP147998.1, forward strand.
TCTTGCCAGATCCTGATGGCCCCAGTAGCGACAGAAATTCGCCCGCCTTCACGGAGAGAGAAACATCCGAAACGACGGATTTGTCGCCGAACTGCTTTTCGATCCCCAGTATATCGATAGGTTCTCCGTTCAATGTCAGTATTCCTCCACAAGATTGAGCGAAGCCGCAGTAATGGCAGAGCCATATGTTCCAGAAACAAAGCGGCCGATGATCGCAAGAATGCGCGATGTGTCCACGCTCCCGCAGCCGAACGTACCGTCGGCGGGTTGGTTTTATTCCCCTGCGCACGTTCGACGTGCTTGTTCGTCTGTCAGATGTGACGTCTATACATTTGGGATATTTTTGTTGCAACAAAATTATGGTGGTGGAGAAAAAACTTTGGCAGAGACTTCGATGGAAGAGTCTGAAGGACTGGTTGGCGGCTCGAGCAAGGTGATGGGCCTTGGTGATCGCGCTTACGAGGATCTGAAGGAAAAGCTTGTGCGCGGGGCCTATCCGCCGGGCCATAAAATCACCGTCCGCGCGGTCGCCGAGGAGCTCGGCTACGGCACGACGCCGGCACGAGACGCGCTTAATCGCCTCGTTGCCGAGCGCGCGCTCGTCTTTTCCGGTCCAAAGACGGTCGTCGTCCCGACGCTGTCGCTCGCGGAGCTATATGAAGTGACCCAGATGCGCCTGCGCCTGGAAGGATTGGCCGCAGAAAAGGGTGCGATTGGTGCCGGAGCGGCTGATATCGCTCGATTGGAGGCTTTTCAGGGCGAGATCGAGGCCGCGCTGGCGGATGGGCGGTATGCGGATGCGCTCTGGAGCAACAAGGAGTTTCACTTCCATATCTATGGTCGCGCCAACATGCCCATGCTGCTTGCAACGATCGAGACCCTCTGGCTTCGCGTTGGCGCGGCATTCAACGATCTCTACCCGGAATTTGCGATCTCGAAATACGGAATTCAGAACCATCGCGCCGCGCTGGAAGGGCTTCGGCATAAGGATCCCCAGGAGGTCAAGGCCGCGATCGAAACGGATATTCGCGACGGATATCGCCGCTTGAGGCAGGCATTGAGCGAACGATCCTCGAAAAAATAGGTATTGGCCTCCGAATTTTGTTGCACCAAAAATAGAGTTCTGCTTATTTTGTTGCATCAAAAGCGGCAAGGGCGCCGCTTGGAGGATCAACATGCAATTGGCAATACCAAGGCCGGGCGGTTCGCCCGGAGAAATTTCTGCGCAACTGGCACAGAGGGCTGCACGCGTTTTTCCGGGCGGCATCACACGCAACACGGTCGATCGGGATCCTAGCCTTTATTACATCGGCTGGGGCCAAGGAGCATATCTGCATGATGTCGACGGCCGGCGACTCCTCGATCTCAACAATAATTTCACGACGCTGATTCACGGACATGGGTTCGAACCTGTCGTCGATGCGGTGACCAAGACCTTAAGGGATGGGACCTGCTTTTCGAACCCGACGGTCCATGAGATCGCATTGGCAGAGCTTCTGTGTGACCGAATTCCAGCGGTCGAGCAGGTCCGCTTCGTCAACACCGGCACCGAGGCCGTAATGTTTGCGATCAAGGCGGCTCGCGCCCTGACGAGCCGGCCAGGTATCGGCAAGATCGAAGGCGCCTATCACGGCGCCTATGACTGGGCGGAAGTCGGCCAGATGGGAAACCCGATCACCTGGGGACCTCCGGACAATCCTCGCCCTATTCCTGCCTATCAAGGCCAACCGAGCGCGGTCTTGGACGACGTTGTCATTCTGCGGTTCAACGACATCGACGCCACTGTCACCCGGATTAAGGCGAACGCATCAAGACTTGCATGTATTCTCATTGATCCCATGCCGAGCCGAGCCGGGCTGATGGCGCCTGACCCGGCTTTTCTGGAGGCTGTGACGCGGGTGGCGCGGGAAAACGGAATATTGATTGTTGCCGACGAGGTCCTGAACCTTAGGCAGGGCTATGTAGGCGCATGCGCCCGGTTCGGTCTCGATCCTGACCTTGTCGCCATGGGAAAGATCATCGGCGGCGGATTTCCGATCGGTGCGATCGGCGGGAAACGGGCCTCGATGTCGGTGTTCGGGACGGCACTCCTATCGCAGGGAGGGACGTTTTCCGCCAACCCGGTATCGATGATCGCCGGCCTTGAGGCGATGCGGGCGATGACCAGAGACAATTTCGATCGTCTTGAATCGCTTGGCAACGGATTGCGGGCGCGGCTGCGGGCTTCGATCATTCACGCCGGGGCGCCGTTCAGCGTGTCCGGCTCCGCCTCGCTTTTCCGCATCCACCCGAAAACGGTGGCCCCGTCCGAGTACCGGGAGGCGTTCCTCAATCCGGGGAAAGCCGGGCAATGACGAGGCTCGACCATTTTATGAAGGATCATGGCGTGCTGATGCCGAAAGGTGCCGCCTCGTCCCTTTCCACTGCGATGACCACAAGCGACGCCGACCTCGTCGCGGAGACGTTCGAAACGTTTCTCGACACCCAGGATTTTCACCATGACGACTGAGTTTGAGACTGTTGCACAGCGCGTGGCACTGGCGCTGCGCCGCCACGGCGTGGATGTTATTTTCGGCCAGAGCCTGCCTTCGGCGGTGATCCTAGCCGCGGAAGCGCTTGGCATCCGTCAGATTTCCTACCGCCAAGAAAACATGGGCGGCGCGATGGCCGACGGTTACGCGCGCATGTCCGGTCGCGTGGCCGTCGTCGCCGCGCAGAACGGGCCTGCCGCGACCTTGCTGGTTCCGCCGCTCGCCGAAGCGCTCAAGGCGAGCATTCCAATCGTGGCCCTTGTTCAGGAAGTGGAGCGAGACCAGGCAGACCGTAACGCGTTCCAGGAACTCGACCATATCGCTCTTTTCCAATCATGCTCAAAATTCGTCCGGCGGGTGGTGACCGCGGATCGCATCGAGGACTATATCGACATGGCCTTCACGGCGGCGGGGTCAGGCCGGCCAGGGCCCGCGGTGCTGCTCCTCCCGGCAGATCTGCTGCGGCAGGCGGCGGCTACGTCACTGGTTCGACGAAGCGCAAATCTTGGATATTGGCCGCTGGACAAAGTTCGACCGTCGGATGAGCAGATCATCGACCTTGCCGAACGAATTGCCAGGGCTGAAGCACCGGTGGTCATCGCGGGCGGAGGCGTCCACGCGGCCGATGGGCCGCATGTCCTGGCCCACCTGCAGGACCTCGCTTCGTTGCCGGTCTTCACGACCAATATGGGGAAAGGCGCGGTGGACGAGTTCCATCCGCTTTCCGCGGGGCCGATGACGCTGACGGGGCCCCTGTCGCTGGGTGCGCGGACACGTCGGCTCCTCGAAGAGGCGGACCTCATTGTCATGGTCGCGACCCGCAGCAACCAGAATGGTACCGACAGCTGGCGCTTGATCCCGCCGACGGCAACGATCGTGCACATCGACATTGATCCGGTCGAGATCGGCAGGAACTACGAGGCCATCCGACTGGTCGGCAGTGCGTCCGAAACGCTGAAGTCGCTTTGCATTGCGTTGAAGGATGTCGATCTCTCGGCCCGTAGAAAAAAGGCGCGGATTGGAAGCCGCCATCGCAGAAGCCTGGTCGGCCTTTGCTCGGGACCGTCTCTCGCTGATGGAGCAGAAAGGTCGACCGCTCCGGCCTGAAGCGATGATGAAAGAATTGCAAGAGCGAATGACTGCACAGACCATTGTGGTCGCGGACGCGAGCTATTCATCGATGTGGATCGTCGGGCAATTGCGATCGCTGCGAGCCGGCATGCGCTTCCTTGCGCCGCGTGGCCTTGCCGGCCTCGGCTGGGGCCTGCCTCTGGCACTGGGCGCAAAAGCTGCACGGCCTGGGCAACACGTTATCGCGGTGGTCGGCGATGGAGGGTTTGCCCACAGCTGGGCCGAGCTCGAGACACTCGTGCGCTCAAGGTTGCCGGTGACCATCCTTCTTCTGAACAACGGGATACTTGGTTTTCAGAAGCACGCCGAAACCGTGAAATTCGGCGAATATACCAGCGCCATCCACTTTCACGACGTTGACCACGCCAAGATTGCCGAGGCATGCGGTTGCCCGGCTGTGCGGGCACAGTCGATAGCGGATTTGTCCGCAGCGCTGGATAGGGCGTTTGAGACGGATGGGCCTCTGCTGGTCGAAATCATGACAGACCCAGATGCTTTCCCGGCACTGTCGCTGTTTGCCGGACTTGAGGTGGCTGCGTGATGGAAACGCCCGCCTCGCCAATCGCTATAATTACGGGCGGTACATCCGGGATCGGGCTGGCTTGCGCCAGGCGGCTTTTGTCTGCGGGCCATCGCGTCGCCGTCTTTAGCCAGCAAAACCGCCGGGTGGAGGAGGCGAGAACAGTTCTGGCAACAAGTTTCGGCGAGGACAATGTCATCGCGGACACGGTGGACATACGCAGTGCCGAGGAGATTGCCCGGTTTGTTCGTTACGTCGTCGATCAATGGGGCACGCCGTCCGTCTTGGTCTGCAGCGCCGGCTACTCTCCGAAACGGAATGGTACACGGACGCGGTTCGAGGAGATCCCCTCGACGAATGGAACGACGTCCTTTCCGTCAATCTCACGGGAGCGATGGTGTGCTGCCAGGCGATCGCTCCGGCTATGGCTTCCCAAGGACACGGGCGGATTATCTTCATCGGATCGGTCGCAGCGCGAACCATGCCGCGGGTCGCCGGTGCGAGTTACGTCGTCTCGAAGGCGGGACTTGCTGGTCTCGCGCGCGCACTCGTCAACGAATATGCAGGTCAAGGTGTGACGGTGAACACGGTGTCGCCTGGCCGCGTCCTCACCGAAATGACCATGCCAAGCAATTCTCCCGCCAACCAAGCAGCGCTTGTAAGGATCCCCGCCGGTCGGCTCGGGCTGCCGGAGGATGTCGCGGCGGCGGTTGAGTTCCTAACATCCGCATCAGCGAGCTTCATCAACGGCGCGATCTTGGACGTGAACGGCGGCGAGTTTTTACCGGTATAAGTCCCCCACCGCAATAAAATATGCTGGGCCGTTCTATTAAAACCCGACCACTCCATGCGGGTCACATACAAACATCGCGAGCTCAAGCATCGAGAGCCAATTTTACTCATTCTCTATCGCAATTTGGACTTATCTACCGGCCGTGTAAGAACTCACCAGCACTGCGCTTACTTTGTGAACAGAGACATCACGATGAGTTACGCTGGATCGACTAAAGAAGTTCTTCAAAAGAAATATGGTTAGTTTGGGCTTTTAAATTCATATCCTTTACGAGATCTGGCAAGGCAGCAATCGTCTTACCGTATTGCTGGCTGATAAGCTTGAGTGCTGCGGCCCGTTGTCCGGATTTTATCGCCTCCTCCAAGCGATGCAGCGTCGGAACAGCGGCGTAATAAGGCAAGGCGGAAGTAAGGCCGAACCGTCGAATGTGGCGCGTCCGAGCGGTGAAATGTCGGATGCCGTTAATAAACCGGCGATTTCCTGAGAGCCATACGATCCTGTCGTATAGTCCTTCCAAATATATGGCGACAACTTCAGCCTCTTCCTCATCCAGCCGGCGAATGCCCTTCGACCACTCAGCGAGGTTGGTTGGCCCGCTCTGGATCGCGGCTAAACCATCAGATTCAATCGAGTATCTCATCATCAGCATCGCCATTTCATAGTCTGCCCCGAGATCATCGACATCCAAAGGCTTCACAAAATATCCCCGGCGCAGGGTGAAGCCGACAACGTCCTCGAAGGCCAATTTGATTAATGCTTCACGTACAGGTGTAGGGCTAATCTTCAAACGACTAGCAAGATTGCGGATGTTAAGAAACTCTCCGGCCGGCGAGTGGTAGGAGTGAAGCGCGGCCTTGATACGTGAGTAGGCATCTGCTGCTTTATAGGGAGGGGGCACATTAGGTTGATCGTGCTGCATAAATCGAAGCCTGTTCTGACACACAATATGCGCCAGGACTACGGGCCATCCTGCACGCATGGGTAGTTTACCACGAACTAGCGATGCGATTTCTGTATTTCAAGCCGATACCGCCGATATATCAATGATATCAACCAGGTTGGGTTGAGGAGGCGCCTCAACCTATGATAATATCTGATGGGTACTCAAGAAGATGCGTTGGAGACCACATGTCATTGCTTATAAAGGAAATAAATTCCTGGTCCCGCTTATGTCAGATTATTGACGTCCTGAAACGCAGCCGCCAGTGCAAACCTGCAAATACTGTCGGAGGTTAGCGGAGGAACAATTTATAATTGTACATGAATAATATGACTTTTTGTCACTTATTCTATGAGAGAGGATTGGATCGATCACTTGCGGGGAATGACTTTACTCCACCGGCTGATCAGCGAGCTCGTCAAAGCGGTGATTTGGCGCTCTCGTGTGCGACACGGTTTACTCAAGGCCCTTCTCCTAGCCTAAGTGGGCGACCCGCTTTATCACCGGCCAGCATTCCCCGTCGCGCGTCGCCTCTGCTCCGGAGTTGCAATTCGCCTGACCAAATGACCTGGAAGTTCTCATGGCCAAACACATTTCCGACACGGTTGTCTGGGTCGCAGATGCCGACCGGATCGCTGAGGCGCTATGCGGATCGCTCCGCGGTTGCGCCCTTTCGATCGATACCAATGGCACCCACCAGGTTCTGAACTTTGGCGACGGCAGGGCGATCATCAAGCCGGACGTCTGCGGCCTGCAGCTTCGCGTGGAGGCTGAGGATCCCCTAACATTCTTCGGGATCCGCTCCTTGCTGCAGGTATCCTTGTCCCGTGCCTCGAAAGATCAATCCGGTCACCTCGAATGGCATCCAGCTAGAGGCGAGCTGTTCGATGTGGTCGGTCGGCGTGCGCGGCGCACCGGCGGATGCTGACAGGCCGCGTGCCCGGTCGATAGGCGTGGGTGGGCGGAATCAACACCGTATCCCTAGCTGGGGTGTGCTTACAACGTGACGCGTCTGTCGAAGGGACCTGTCCTGCAGCCCGCCGGCGCGGTCCTGGACGAGCTTGAGTGAAGCAGTCTGCTCCGGCGTTATCCCAAGCGAAGATCCTAGCTTTGTGACATTTCCCCTTTCAGGTCAGCGCGATCCGCCGAGGAAAGACGTTTGGTCATCGCCAGGGTGATCTTCTCAAGCTCACGACGGAGGGCTGGATCCGAATTCAAGCGACGTACCTGTTCCTCGCCAGTGCGGGACATCAAGGCGGTGAGTTCCTTCGACGGCCTGGGAACCTCTACCCTATGTCGCGCCTGCTCCTCGCGGTGGTGAAGGTTGATTTGATGCCGCTCGAAGTCGACCGCCACCCCATAATCCGCCAGCGCCGCCGCAAGCCGTGGTGCATGAGCCTCGGCAGATTGGCGAGCCGGGCTCGGTTGCTTTAGCCATGTCCGCCCCTCCCCAGCCATCTCGCCCAGTCGGCCCTCACGAACATCATCGCCGGCGGCAGCACCACTGCGCGCATCGCGGATGTTCAGCACCGAAGACGACACCGCCTGGCTGTTGCCGAACACCAACCTCGACAGATTGTCGATCTCGGCACGCTTGTCGGCCAAGCGAACGGAATTCCGCAGGCGGGCGTCGATTTCGCCCGCGCTCAGATCCGGCAGGTGCCGAGCAGGAACGAGCAGTGTGCTGCGGACCGCCGCGCCGTCGCGGCCCAGACCCAGCGTCCGCTCGTTTGCGGCAATGCCCTCCACGAAAGCATCCGCAGCGCGACGCTGCTGCTGGCCGAGGCGACCGTGCCGCGCCGTCTCCGCAAAGACCGCCTCCATCATCGCCTGCGCTCGAGCGCGATTGGCGATGTCCTTCGTCCTGAGCCTGAGATCATCCCGCATCGCCCGCAGGGGCGCTCCTGTCTCATCGATCACTACGGATGCGATTGCGTTCCGCTCGGCAAGCGCGATGTTGCGACCAATCTTCCGCCGCGCTTCATCGATCGCCGCCGCGTATCCCGGCTCAATGATCTCACTCATCGCCGCGTTGGCCGACATCGTGCCTGCGGCGACACTATTCGCCGCTCGCGAAAGGATCTTACGCATACCGGCGGCTTCCATCCAGGAATCCGCAACGTTGGCGAGACGCGATAGGCGGTCCGTCGGACTGAACACGTCCCTGTCGATCGCTTCCCGATCTAGCGCGACACCAAAATAGTGCGTCAGACGCTTGCGTGTCCCTTCCGATGTTTCCACAGCAAGATCCGCCGGCAACCGATGGGCTGCCGGAAACTCGCCGCTCGCCCGCTTGTCCTGGACCATGGCACGTGTCTGGGAGAGGCGCCCGACTGCGTGGGCCTCGACATTGCCGATCGGCCGACGCTCGTGATCACGCAGAGCATTGTCGTAGAGCTCAACGAACAGGCCGAGCGCATCAGCCTGGCGCTGGAAGATGGTCCGCGCGCGCCGTGCGTCTTCGCCGTCGGCCTCGCGGCGTTGCGTGAGCAGGTAGTTCACATCGTCTGCGGCCCGCGTCCTCACCTCAACAATCCGATCCCCGGGGCTTTTCGTTCTTCCATCCGGCTCAGCACATAACTCCAGTCGTCGGCAAATCGCTGGAGTTCCGAACGGCCCATCGGCCGAGACTGCTCCGCTTCCAGTGCCTGCCTTGCGCCGGGGCGATGCGACCACTCTCCTTGCCGCATCTCATTATCGTAGAGGGTCGCGCCGCCGCGGGTACGCAATTGCACCCTGTCGGCCAGGCGCTCGGTTTCGATCTTCTCCAGACTTATGCGGAGCCCGCCGACGGCGGCGTCATGGATATGCTGCGGCGGAATGCGCGCTGCGTCGCCGAGACGCAGCATTTCCTCGAAGCGAAAATGGTTGCCCTGCCAGCTGAGGCGCGGATTGACGGCAACAGCGCGGGCCTCGACCTCGTAGCCGGCCTCTCGCGCCATTCCGATGACACGAGCGACGTTTTCGGGGTGCGCATCGTCGTCTCGAAGACGATGTTCACCTTGCGCTCGGTCGCCGCCGCCAGCAGTTTTTCCGTCCATCGCCCGGCGTCGAGCTGTGTGAACTGCGACGCCGTCTCCGGATCCTGCCGCTGGAAGCTCAGAGACTGCGGATGGTAGGATCTGAGATCGTCGCCGACGATGCGGATCGCCGAGCCAGATTGTTCAAGCTCCGCATGGCTGGCGATCAGCACGCCCGTCTTGCCGGCGCCCGACTGGCCGCCGAGCACGATAAGGCGTGGCCGCTCTGCCGGCGTCATTGTCGTCGGCAGATAATCGGGAAGAATGTCGTTGCGGAAAATGCTCTCGTTTCTCTCCAGCGAGAGCGGACCAGATTCGTGCTCGTCCGCCATGATCAGAACTCCGCCCAGAACCGGGCTTCGTCCTTCACCCGCGGTCCCCAGCGCGCGATCAGGTCTTCGACGGTTTGGCGATCGGCGACGGCAACGCTGTGTTGAATGGCGATAAGATCGCGGCGACGGAGCCGCAGCGCTTCCACTCCCTCGGGATCCGTGCCTTCGAGCTCGTAGACGCGGGCCGTGACGATGGCGCGCGCCTGATTGAGTAGTTCGATCGCGATCTCCGTGCGGACGATCACGTCGTAAGAAATTTCCTGCTCAGCCATGTTCATCTCCATTCAGGTCTAAAGTTCTATCGGGTGACGCCGCGAGCGCGGTCGAGGACCCGCCGCTGCCGCTCCGTCACGATTTCCTGACTTGCCTGCATGCGCACAGTCTGCTGCAGGACGTTCAGCCGTTCCTGCATCGCCTCGAACGCACGGCGTTGCGCTGGCGCCACGCGATGGATGACGTCCTTCTCGCCTCGCAAAATGGCGTTACGACCGAAGCGATCGTCGAGCGCCCGACTGACCGCAACGAATTCCCGCCGGATCGCAGATTCCAGCGAGCCGGCAGCCACTTCGAGTTTGGCATCCTTTTTCTTCATCGCCGCCGAGAGTTGCCGCAATGCCTCTTCGGCAGAAGCTGACAGTCCCGGAATGGAGACGCTCATGCGACGGCGCTCCTCGGTAATCGTCCGCGTCTCGGTATCGAGAGCAGTGGCATAGGAGGCACCCAGCGACCGAACGCGGCTCTCGGCTTCCGGAACGGCCTGAAGTGCATCCTTTCGCTCGCGCCCGACGGCCAGCAATTTGTCCATGATGCGATCGGAGCCGCGCAACGCACCATAAGCTGAAGGATCGTTGGCGACAGCCGCTGCGATCCGATCGCCCGGGAAGCCCTTCACGACGAGGGCCTCGATCTTGGCGACGGCGCCGGCGGGATCGCGCCAGAGACGCGCCGCCGTTTCGACAAGAGCCGCCCGATTAAGGCCGTAATGGGCGACAGCGCGCGCCCGCTCCCGCGCCTCGTCCTCGACAGGCGTTTTGAACTCCGTCACGGCGGCGAGCATCGGCAACACCGGCATCGTCTCCCTCCCCGGCTCGACGCTGGCGCCGGCCACGATCTTCGAGCGATCCTTCCTCTCGGCAAGATGCTGTTCCTCGGCAAAACGGCGCACGACGGCGAACAGGCGCGCTAGTTTCTCGCGACGCTCCGGAGCAAGATCCTCCGGCATGCGCTCGACCATGTTTCGCTCTGCTATGGTATCTGCCTTATGCGTGAAGGCGGACCATCCGAAGCGGCCGGTCAGCGCTTCGTTGACCGCCTTGACCTCCTGAACCAGCAGGCGATCTGCGACGGCATAGGCGAAGGCCGTCTTGTAAGCGTCTTGCCCGCCGCGCTCCCGCACGGCTTCGATTTCTACAAGGCGCGCCATGGCCAGTTTCGACAGCGCGGGAACCGACAGGGACATGTGCGCGCGGCGTTGTTCCTCACGAATGCCAAATCGTTCGGCCTGGCGGCGGAACTCTGTCGCATGGGCACGCGCCAGCGGCAGCAATTCCGCTAACGCCGATACCGCTGCGTCGCGCTCGGCGCGGGCGGCACGGCCATCGACCAAAAGATCCAATCCACGCAGACGACCGAGACGCTGCGGCGTGGCCGCTAGATCGGCGGCGAGCGAGCGCGGCTCTATCCGGACATCGGAGGCTAACACATTCAGTCTGGCAAGCGCGCTATCGGGATTGAGATAAATATTATGCAGGGCCGCCCGAAGGATTGCATCCCGCTCCTTCCACCGCTCCGAGGCCAGTTGCGCGCGACGTGCATCTTCTTCAACGCTACGAGCGAACATGGTGTTGGGCGGGATGAGATATTTTCCGCCAGTCGGGACTTCCGCTCTGAGGCTTTCGTTCTGTGCGTCGTTGTAGGAGACGCGCCGTTCGCGGTCGATCGCGAAGCCAAGCGCAACGCTCGCCCGCTCCCACAGCTTCGCCACTTGCTCCCGCTTCTCAACAAGCCACGCCAGCCGCCGGCCCGTGCCCTCCTCCATCCCGGCCGCGACCCCGGAGAGTGTGTCGATGCCACGGCGACGGGCAAAATCCTGTGCATGCGCCCGGTAGCCTTCCTCGCTCTCGAAATCGAGCGTCGTCGTCTTGGCGCCGGAGCGACCCAGACGTTCGACAAGCTGTTTGAACAATTCCGGCCGGTGGCTCTCGCGCTCGATCCGCTCCTGACGGGCGTCGGCTGTTTCCTTCAGTTCCGCAGTCCAGACATTCCGATCGACCGTCCGTTCCTCGAAACTCTTTTCCCCCGTTTTCTCGTCGATGACAGGCACGGTGACCGCGACCCGTTCGACGCCGTCCTTGCGGAGCGCCACCGTATCGCCTTCCGAGACGCCGCCCTCTTCCAGAGCCTTGGGCAGGCTGACGCCCCAGAGCCGATGCACCGTTCCGTCATCGGTCTTCAAATCGGCATAGGGACTTTCGTCGGCATCCTCGTCATTGGGCCGGAACTTTGCCATCCCGGTCTCCACCAGGCTCGCCGACGACGCCGGCCACATGATCGACCCGGGATTTCCCACCCCATTCCGGTTTCGGCTCGAAGTCCTCACGGGCTGCATAGAGATCGGCGCGATCCCGATGACGGGTCATCGACACATAGGTCAGGTGCTGGTCCATCATGCCGGTGGCAAGAACGAAGGTCCGGTCGACGGTTGCGCCTTGAGATTTATGGATGGTCGCGGCATAGCCGTGATCGATGTTGCGATAGCTGTCCTCGCTGATGACGACGTCTCGGCCATTGTCGAGACGGACCGACAGCAGAGGATCGCCGCGTTTGTCGCCAGTGGAAACGACCGTTCCGAGCATGCCGTTCTTTACATATTGAGGACCGAGACGCCTTGCGCGCGGTTCGATGAAGCGGGCGTTTTCGAGGAAGATGATCCTGTCGCCGGCAGCGATATCTCGCACGCCGCGCTCCATCTGAAATTCGCGGGCAGCCGTCAGTGCGCCGTCATCTCTCATGACCTGACGCAACGCCGCGTTAAGCCGCTTCACGTCGTCATTGGTATGGGCGAGCACCAGCATCTCGTCACCGCGCAACCGGACCGCCTGTTCGCTATCGGCGGTGTTGCGGACGAGGTTACGGCGTGCATCGGCCCAGTCGGCGACGATGCGTTCGACGACGTCTACCCGGCTCTCCGCCGCAAATATACGTCCCTCACGTGCATAGGCATCCAGTGCTTCTTCGACCTTGCCACGGGCGAAAAGACGAGACGCCTCACGCGCCCACTCTTCGCGCTGTCGACGCACACCGGCCAGTTCGGCAGAACCGATCCGTTCGGCAATAACGCGGAACGCCGCACCCGCCTGGATCGGCTGAAGCTGCATGGCGTCGCCAACCAGAACCACTTTCGCTCTCGCGTCTTCGGCGATCTTGAGGACGCGGCCCATCTGTTGCGACGACACCATGCCGGCCTCGTCGATGACAAGCACATTGCCGCGTTCGAGCAACTCGCGACCGCCGGCCCATGCCAGTTCCCAGGAGGCGAGTGTCCGAGATCTGATGCCGGAACTGTCTTCCAGCCCTTCGGCTGCTTTGCCGGCAAGCGCCGCACCGATAACCCGTCGATTGTCGCCTTCCCAAGCGACACGCGCGGCGGCGAGCAGCGTCGACTTCCCCGCGCCGGCAAGACCGACGACGGCCGCGATGCCATTGTCTCCGGTGACATGCCTGATGGCATCGACCTGCTCCTGGTCGAGCTTGAAGGGCTTTTCCGGATCTGCCGTCTCGACCTGACGCACGGCTGCGGCAACTTTTGCATCGGCAACACCGAAGCCGGTCCGTTTCGACAAGGCTTCCGCCGACTGCGCCATGTCATATTCAATGGGCAGGATCTCGCGCGTGGTGAAGATTGCCGGCTCCGCGACCTTGCCGGTCTGTCGGTCGACCTCCTGCGGCTTTAACAGAACCAGATCGTCGGACGCCATCAGGCGGGCGCGAATGTTGGCGAAATCCGTGGGGTCATCGACAGTGCGATGCAGCGCCTTGGCGATATCCTTCTCATCGAAGGTGGATCGTTCGTTGCCGAGCTGTTTCAGCAGAAGCTCGGGCTCGGCGAGCAACCGGTCGGCCATGTCCTGCCGCCGCGCCAGATCGGCCGGCGCGAAATACATCTCGACGCCCTTGCGGGCGAGCGCTGCCTTCTCCGGCCCGAGATGTTTCTGGGCAATGCCGTCGAGCTCTTGTTCGGCATAGGACCGGCCGTCGAGACGGATATCATGACCGGCGAGCGCCAGGTGCCGGTTCGCCGTTTCCGCCCAGGCGATCTTCCAGCTTTTCATCGTCTCCTTGTCGCCGGCCCAGACCTTGTAGACGACCTTGCCGTTCGGCCTATCCGGTGTGACGACACGCAATGGCTCGCCGTCCGCGCCAAGCACAGGCACCTTTTTCTGCCCGAACCCTTCCTCCGTCAGCGGCCTCAGCGTCGTCATCAGATGGATGTGCGGGTTACCGTCCTTGTCGTGATAGACCCAGTCGGCGATCATCCCCTTCGAGGTCAGATTGTCCCGCACGAACTCGCGGACCAGAGCAATATTCTCCGACCGCGTCAGCTCTTCCGGCAGAGCGATGATCAGTTCGCGGGCAAGCTGCGCATCCGCCCTCGTCTCGAAGGCATCCACGGCATTCCAGAGCGCCTCACTGGCCGCTGCGACCGTCTTGCCGTCGATTGCCGCGCGCAGCCAGGCCGGAATCTGCTCCGGCAGCGCCAGTTCCTCATGCTTCAGTTCGGCCGCGCCGCCGCGATAGCTGAAGGAGGTTCCGGCCTGTTCGTCCATCATCCGGGCACGGTGGCGATAGGCGGCGGCCGAGACGATGCTGCGTCCCGCCCCCTGCTGATCACCTGCGCTCTGACGAACATGATCGCCACTGACGTCTCCTGACCTTTCAAGCACGTCACGCCAGCGACGTATATTGCGCCCTCAAATCTACCGGCCTGACAAGGCCGATACCGCTTTTCCGGAAGACGGCCCGAGCCGGATTCCGGCATCGACGTTTTGGGGACTTGTACATGGTGACATATTTGACTACTATTTTCTAGTCAGTTAAATGGCAAATGTGCAAATTCGCAATCCATCATCAGGAGCCTGTAATGGTCACTAAGTTGGCAATTCTGGATATTGACGCTCAGATCGAGAAGCTGCGTGAGCGCAAGAAAACTTTGATAGTCAAATCCGCGGATCGCTTCGCGCGTGCCGCGACGAAGTCCGGGCTGGCGGAAATGGAGATCACTGATGAGGAGGTCGATCGCATCTTCGAAGAGATCGCGGCGCGATTTCGCAAAGGCGAGAAGAAAGGATTTGGTGGCGCACCTGCTTCGCCACGTGGACAGGCAAATGGCGGGACTGGAGCGGCGACGGAGGTTCCTCATGACAGCTGAACGAAAGAAGGAGGCGCGTGAGAAATTCGTGCTTGGCGGCATCGTGGTCAGGGCGGGTCTCTCAAAGGCCGACCGGGCTTTCCTGCTCGGCGGACTTCTCGAATTGACTCGGGTCGTTCCCGGGACGGCTGAGCATCGGCGGCTGTGCGATATCGGCAAGGTGGCCTTCAGGGCGCAGGCATCCGAAAGCTTCGCGGAACCTGCGGAATGACGGTGAAGGCCAGACCGCATCCCAGCCTGTTGCTCATGCTCGTGCCGATCGCCGTCACTGGCTTTGCCTTTTATGTCGCCAACTGGCGTTGGCCGGAACTGGCCGCCGGCATGACAGGGAAAAGGCAATACTGGTTCTTGCGCGCGTCACCATTGCCGGTGCTATTGTTCGGGCCACTGGCTGGGCTCTTGGCGGTTTCGGCGTTGCCCCTGCATCGGCGAAGACCGGTGGCCATGGTGAGCTTCCTCTGCTTTCTTTTGATGGCGGGCTTCTATGGGCTGCGCGAGTTCGTACGGCTTGAGCCGTCCGTCGAGCGCGGCGTGCTGACCTGGGATCAGGCTCTGTCCTTTCTCGATATGGTCGCGGTCACCAGCGCGGTGGCCGGCTTCATGGCGGCGGCCGTCTCGGCTCGTATCTCTAGCGTCGTGCCCGAACCGGTGAAGCGGGCCAAACGCGGAACGTTTGGAGACGCGGACTGGCTGCCGATGTCGGCGGCAGGACGGCTGTTTCCCGATGAAGGCGAAATCGTCATCGGCGAACGTTACCGGGTCGACAAGGAACTCGTCCATGAGCTGCCGTTCGATCCGAACGACCGGGCCACGTGGGGGCGCGGTGGAACAGCACCGCTCCTCACCTACAAGCTCGATTTCGATTCGACCCATATGCTCTTCTTCGCCGGGTCCGGCGGATACAAGACGACGAGCACCGTCATCCCGACGGCGCTGCGCTACACCGGGCCGATCATTTGCCTCGACCCGTCCACCGAGGTCGCTCCTATGGTCGTCGATCACAGGCGCAGGAAACTTCGGCGCGAGGTCGTGGTGCTCGACCCAGCCAATCCGATTATGGGCTTCAACGTTCTCGACGGGATCGAGACATCGAAGAAAAAGGAGGAGGACATTGTCGGCATAGCCCACATGCTGCTCTCGGAGAGCATGCGCTTCGAGAGTTCGACCGGCTCCTATTTCCAAAGCCAGGCGCACAACCTGCTGACCGGTCTGCTCGCCCATGTGATGCTGTCTCCAGAATATGCCGGCCGGCGAAACCTGCACAGTCTGCGACAGATCGTTTCCGAGCCTGAGACGTCAGTGCTTGCCATGCTCCGCGATGTGCAGGAACATTCGGGCTCCGCCTTCATCCGCGAAACGCTCGGCGTGTTCGTCAACATGACCGAACAGACATTCTCGGGCGTCTATTCGACGGCCTCGAAGGATACCCAATGGCTGTCGCTCGACAACTATGCGGCGCTCGTCTGCGGCAACACCTTCAAATCGAGCGAGATCGCTTCCGGACGGAAAGACGTCTTCCTCAATATTCCCGCGTCGATCCTGCGATCCTATCCGGGCATCGGCCGGGTGATCATAGGTTCGCTGATCAATGCGATGATCGAAGCCGATGGCGCATTCGAGCGCAGGGCACTGTTCATGTTGGACGAGGTCGATCTGCTCGGCTACATGCGTGTGCTCGAGGAGGCCCGCGACCGTGGCCGCAAGTACGGGATCAGCATGATGCTGATGTACCAGTCCGTCGGCCAGCTGGAGCGCCACTTTGGAAAAGACGGTGCTGTGTCGTGGATCGATGGCTGCGCTTTCGCAAGTTATGCCGCGATCAAGGCGCTGGACACAGCGCGCAACGTTTCGGCGCAATGCGGGGAGATGACCGTCGAGGTCAAGGGCAGCTCCCGCAATCTCGGCTGGGATACGAAAAACAGCGCCTCGCGAAAATCCGAAAATATCAACTTTCAGCGGCGGCCGCTGATCATGCCGCACGAGATCACGCAATCGATGCGAAAGGACGAGCAGATCATCATCGTCCAGGGCCACAGTCCGATCCGCTGCGGGCGAGCGATCTACTTCCGGCGGAAGGACATGGACGAGGCCGCTGAGCTCAACCGGTTTGTCAAACCAGGAAGGCCCTGAGGAGGCCGAGATGGCAGCGCCGGCTCGGGGAGCGGCGGAACGGCGCGAGTAGGGAGCGGTCGGCAATAGGCCGGCTCGCCCAGGCACCGTTTATCCCAACCGCCCATCCATCACCAAGATGAATCGAACCATGCCGTCGGATTCAAAAGTGTCGTTGGACGCTGAAAGCGAGACAGGCGATTCTTCGGTCATGCTCGCACAGCCCTACAACCTCTATATCGAACGCGTGGACCCCGAACGGAACATGGCACGCTTCTATCTGCTGACGATCGAGCCGACGCTGTTCGGCACACCCCGATTGGTGCGCCGTTGGGGACGGATCGGGACAACCGGTCAGGAAAAGGTGCATCACTTCGGTCGCGAAGAGGAGGCTGTTTCTCTGTTTCTCGAATTGCTCCGCATAAGGCGAGCGCGCGGATACAGGCCAAAACCGATCCAGAAAACACTGCGCTATTATTAGTGCGCGAAAATTCTGACGGGGAAAGCGAAGCTTTGGTCGGTCGTGCCGGTCGATCCGGCACATCTGACCCGGTTCAGAAGGCAAAAGCCTCTCTCAGTGGGGAGGCTCGCTAGCGCGCTCGGCGTCTTGGGCGGCGATTGCCGCTGCCAGTTCGGCGCGGGCCGCTTCCAGCGCCGCGTTGATCTGGGCGCGCTCGGCCGGGTCGCAATGGTTTGCCTCGAGGCGCAGTTCTTCGATGTGGATTTCGAGGTCGTAGGTCATCGTCGTCATCTCCTTGATAGTGTGAAAGATGACACCCGGGGTCGTGAGGATCGGGCCGGGTCAAGGATCGCGCAGCGACCGCCGGAGGCGGCGAGCGGAGGAACCGATTTTCTGACGGCGCCCTTCAGGGTGTCGGCTGAAAATTGGAGGGGCCGCGAAGTCCTTGAGGCGGCGCGGTCCTCACGGCAGACTTCGCATTCTGAGCAGACAGGGTTTGGTCTCGTTTGGCACCAAAGGCATGATTGCGGGCTCGATGCCCGCGATCATGCCCCGCCAATCGTTCCTGCCGCCTGGTCTCACACGCCAGAGCGGCCCCGATCGCTCGGGGCCGCTCGCTTGCTGTTCAGTTCGGGTTGTTCCAGAGGATCACCTTCTTGTTCGGGTCGCCGCCGGGCGCCTGAGCGAGATTGCCGAAGATCACGCCGATCTCGGGAGCTTCCAGCTTGACCGAAAGATATTCCTCGCCGGTCTGGCGGGCGATGCGGTTCCAGCCTGCGCCGATCTCGAAGCCGGTCTTGCGGTGGATGACCCGGTAGTCGGGGGCTTCTTCGCTTGCCTTGTTGGCGTTCGGGACGATGGCGATTGGGGCGTTGACCCGGATGGTGGCGAAGACGCCTTCGAGGATGCCGTCGGTCTTCTGCGTCAGGGTTGCGATCGTGGTGGCCATGGTACTTGCTCCTTCGGTTGCTCGGGACCATTCCCGATGGCGCACGAAGAGACGGCCGACTGCTGCGGTCACTCGGGCAAAAATTTTGCGAAATTCTATTTTCCGCCAGGAGCAAACAACTGAAATCGAATTTCGCTAAAATTTTCACCGAGTCTTACCCCTTCAGGGGTTGGCCGCAAAAGCAGGCGGTCGTCTATACGAGCGACATAAAACGGGAATGGTTCGGGGCAACTGAAGGGCGCGAAACCATCATGCCGCCCGGTCCGGCCTGGAGGATATGGCCGCGCGTCTCCTGAGCGCCTCACCGCCATCCGGATCAACTTACTGCGCTCGCCCTGTCGCAGCAGCTTCGCGCGATGAGCACGCCTCCGCCTAGGTCACACCTTTGCGCGTCGGCGAGGTCGGCACAGTGAC
Organism: Neorhizobium sp. EC2-8; assembly: GCA_045291535.1. Taxonomy (GTDB): domain Bacteria; phylum Pseudomonadota; class Alphaproteobacteria; order Rhizobiales; family Rhizobiaceae; genus Neorhizobium. The sequence continues at coordinate 837,250 of CP147998.1, forward strand.
CGCATCGCCGCCTGCGGACCGTGCGGCAATATCGGATGACGCCGTTCGCATGGAGGATCGGATACGGCCTTCAGCAACTCGCGTCCCAGCGTCCGGCCGTCTGAGCGGTCGGCATCCGTAGGTACACCGCCATCGGCAAAAGCGTTCTCCGAGCGATCGGGGCCGGCTTCGTCGGCGAAACCAAACCCACGAGGATCATTAGGCGACAGGATCCGAGCACGTCACGAATGGAACGCCGTAGAGCGCCACATTCTGATCCTGCGAAACGAAATGCGCTCCCTCCGCCACCGCCTGGGCCATGAGCAGATGATCGAAGGGATCGCGGTGATGAAGCGGAAGAGCAGCGAGAGCGACAAGATGCGCATCCGTGATGTCCAGCCGATCGAACCCCTGATCCGGCAAGATCGCAAGAATCTCGTGCAGGTCGGCATCAAGTTTGCCGATCCGCAGCTTCACGGTGATTTCCCAAAGGGAGACGATGCTGACCAGAACGTCGTTCTCGGGATCGCCGATAAGGCCACGCGCATGCTCCCCAGCTTTCCGTCGTCGTTCAGCCACCGCAACAAGGCATGCGTATCGAGGAGTAACCTCACGCCTCGTCTTCCATGGACGACAGAACATCTGCCGGGAGGCTGTCGAAGTCATCAGCAACTTTGATCTTCCCGCGCAACGCGCCGGGCTTGCGGACAACAATGTCCTTTGATGGCGGCCCGATTTCCGCGACCACCTTGTGATGGGAGGTGAGGACAAACCGCTGGCCATCCTCGACCTGTTTGAGGAAGGACGTCAGATTACCCCGAAACTCCCGCACGCCGACACGGCGAGGAGAAGATGTCTGTTGGCGGGACTGAGGCGTGGGGAGGCTCCTGTTGAGCAGGAAATGTGTACACAATTCCTCCAAAATGCAAGCGGTTCCTCGCCGAGGTGAGAATGGCTTAGATCGGCACTTCGTCACGGCAATTCCTTGAACGAAGACTGGTTCACATCGTTGATGAGGCTCCCAACGTCCTCCTTCGATCTTTGGGATCAACGACGCTCCGCCTCTGCTGCCGCGGCGGGTCTACTGTGTGCGACGGGATTGCCTATACTCCGCGCCCGCCTAATCCTGAGGTGAGTGCGCCTATTGAAATAAGCCGCGTCAACTGTCATATATGGAGCGTCAAGTGACGCAGGAGATGTGAAGATGGCTGTTGCGGCCGAAGTGGCTCGTCCTGAAGGACACGTGGGAGAATTGCAGAAGGTGGCAGCCCTGCTTGGCGGCACGCGCGTTCTATCGCGCCGGCTGACAAGCGCGCTCGACGCGCACGAACTGCTTCTCCACGGCCTGCCGGCCTCGGCGGTCGATCACCTCGTCGGAAGCCTTGTGTTCATCGGCAAGACCGAATCCCTCGAAAAGGCAGTCGGCATGAGTCTCAGGACGTGGCAGCGCCGAAGGGACGCACCGACCAAGCCGTTGAGCCAGGAACAGAGCGGGCGGGCGTGGAAGTTTGCCGAGATCCTGTCCAAGGCGACGGACGTCCTGGGCACCCAGGCGGAGGCGGAGCAGTGGCTGGAGCGTCCGGCGATCGGACTTGACCAGCGCCGGCCGATCGATCTGCTCGGGACGCCTGCCGGCGTTGAACTCGTCGAGGATTACCTGGAGCGGCTCGAATACGGCGTCTATGCATGACGCTTCTGCCGATTGCGCTCGGCGGTACCGAACTGGTCGCCTGGCGACTGGACCAAAGCGGCTTTGCTCCGACATGGGACAGCGGCGAAGGCGCCTATCGTGTCGGCGGCCGTTGGAACAGCAAGGGCGTACGCGCGGTCTATTGCTCGCTCGACCCATCGACGGCGATCCTCGAAGTTGCGGTTCATAAAGGGTTTCGTGCGCTCGACACGGTTCCTCATGTCCTGACCGCAGCGGTCATCACCGATTCCTCCTCGGTCTATGTCGTTGATCCCGCCAGCATCCCAAATCGGAACTGGCTGCGGCCGGGGATTCCAAGCGCAGGACAACAATTATATGGAGACGAGCTTTTGAGACAGCATCGTTTCGTGGCGATCCCGAGCGCGGTGTCGACACAAAGCTGGAATCTCATCTTCGTTGGGAGCCTTGCGGCCGGCAGCTACTCTTTGAAGTTCCAGGAGGCGTTTGCCCTTGATACGCGCCTGCATCCGCCGCAGCCGGCCTGATCGCCCCGGAATTTGTGGAAAGGGGCGCGAAGCGGCGCCAACCAATGCCGGAACCACGTGACATCGGCCGATCCGGGTGAAAAGGATCGAAGGGTCCCAAACGAGAGGTAATGCCATGACCACCACGAACGAAATTGCAGACAAGATCGCCGCAGAGCATAACCTGACCAAGGCGCAGGGCAAGGCTGTTGTCGAAGCGGTATTCTCGGCGATCACGACAGCTGCGACATCAGGCGCCGAAACATCGATCCCCGGATTCGGGAAGTTCAAAGTCAAGGACACGCCGGAACGCGAAGCGCGCAATCCCGCAACCGGGGCGACGATCAAGGTCGCCGCACAGAAAAAGGTGGCCTTCACTCCGGCGAAGGCGCTCAAGGATGCGCTGAACAAATAATCTCGGGCAAAGACAGGCGCGAGATGGTGTTTCGCGAAGACGATGGCGCTTACGCGCCATCTCCTTTCAGTTCCCAGACATTGATGCCGAGCCGGCGGGCCTTGTCGCGAAGGTTGTCGGTGATGCCGGAACCGGGGAAGACGATGACGCCCGATGGCATAACCGCCAGCATCTCATCGTTGCGCCTGAATGGGGCGGCCTTGGCATGCTTGTTCCAGTCCGGCTTGAAGGCGATCTGGGTGACCTTGCGGGCCTCCGCCCAGCAGGCGGCGATGCGTTCTGCACCTTTCGGTGAGCCACCGTGTAGCAGGATCATGTCGGCGTGCTTGGCATGGGCCTTGTCGAGCGCGGCCCAGATCCGGTCGTGATCGTTGTAGTCCATGCCGCCGCCGAAGGCGATCTTCGTGCCGGCCGGGATCAGCACCTCGGTCTCGGCGCGCCGGCGGGCGGACAGGAAGTTTCGGCTATCGATCATCGCCGCCGTCATGTTGGCGTGGCTGACCTTGGAGCCGGTGCGCGGCCGCCATGCCGATCCGGTTTGCGCCTCGAAAAGGTCTGCGGCATAGTCGCGCATGAACTCGAAGGCGTTGCGCCGTTCGAGGAGCGTGATGCCCTCGGCGATATGGCGTTCAAGCTCAACGCTTTTCACCTCCGAGCCGTCCTGCTCGCGCTGGCCGGTGCGCTGGGCGTCCTCGTTACGCTGAAGCTCGCGCTGGATGCGCTCACCGGCGCGGTGGAAGAGATTGACCATCGACCAGAGCAGGTCTTCGAGATCGGGCTCCAGCCGCGTGTCACCGAGCATTTCGAACATCGCAGAGAACATCGCGGTCAGCGCCGACTGGACGACCGGCTCCTCGGGCAGCGGGCGCGGGTCCGGCTCGTCCTGGAAGGGGCGGTAGCCAAAGACTTGCATCTCGTAGATGAAGCGGTCGGTCGGGGAAGATGCGTGATGGGGCTCGAAGGCGTCGTCGAGGGACAAGGTCAGGTTCATGATGGTCTCCGTCGGTTTGGGCCGCGCCTCTCGCGGCCTGACGGCGATCCCTGTCCAGGCAGCGGACGGGCCGGAACCGCGAGCGCAGCGAAGCGGCCCAGCGCAGCGCCGGGCGGTTGAGGAGGGTTTCTTGGCCCGCGAGGAGCGCCGGCTGCCGCATAGGCCCGAAAAGTGGGAACCGGTTTTCGGAACGGCCGATGCGCAGTAAAAAGCCGGCGCGGGGAAGAAACCAGACCGATCCGCTGAAGGCCTGACAGCCGCCTGGTAAGGGTCGCCTCTCGGCAGGCCCGCAGGCGCGCCTCACCAGGAGGGAGACCGGCAGGGGACCGGCTCGCCAGCCACGCCGCGCCCTCACCGCCTCCTTCGCGGCCGCATCACACGAGAAGAAGGGCCGAGGCGTCTTCCGGTGCGAGCTGGCTCCGGAGATTTGCGATGAGCCGGTCAGGTCCAAGTCGGCGCAGATCCTCGTTGAAGTCGCCGAGTTCCGGGGTGAGCACAAGCGGCAGGATCCCGAGCGCCTGCGCCCGGCGGCTCAGTCCCTCGATGCCATGCCGGCCGGCGGCATCGGCGTCGGCGGCAACGTAGAGGCGCATGCATCCGGCTGGCGGCCGGAAGGCGGCAAGATGATTGGCCGTCAGCGCCGAGACCATGGGCATACCGGGCATCACGTGCGAGAGCGACAAGATGCTTTCGAGGCCCTCGCCCGCGACCATGACAGGCACGAGACCATCGACAGGAAAGTGGAAGCGCACGGCGTTGCCGAGTAGCCCGCCCAGCGCACGGCGGGGATCGTCGACCCTGCCTTGCCGTCGCCATCCGGGTCGAGCCAGGTGCGATGCACGCCGGTGATCGCGCCGCTCTGATCGGTCACCGCTGCGATCAGCGCCGGATAGCTGCTCATTCTGCCGCTGACGAGGTCACGATAGTAGCAGGACGGATGGAAGCGGAGCGCGGGATGCGACGATGCGCGCAGGATGCCGCGCTGACGCAGATAGCTGTCGGCCAGCGTGCCGGAGAGCGGCTCTGTCATACGGAACAGGCGTCTTGCACGTTCCGCAGCCGGTCTTTCGGCTGGCTGGCTGTCGAGGGTATCGTCCCTGCGGGACGACACCGGTCTGGGTTGGGTTGAGTTGGGCTGGGGTTCGTTCAGGAAACGCCGTGCCTCATCGGCGACGTCACGGAAATCGACCAGTCCACAGGTTTCCCGCACGAGATCGAGGAGGTCGCCATACTGGCTGGTCGCCGCGTCCGTCCATCTGCCCTTGCGAGGTCCGGCGAGATGGACGTAGAGCGACCTGCCCTTGCTGTTGGCAACGTCGCCAACGATCCAATAATTGCCGGCCCGGCGGCCGGCGGAAAGGTAGTGACGGCAGACCGCCTCGGCATCGCGTGCCAGACGATCCGCCAGCTGTGAAGCGGACAACATGACGGTCAGCTCCGGCCAGCGACATCGACGACGCGATGCCGTTCCATGAGGCGCGACAGCACCGCCTGCCCGTCATCCGAGACCGGGATGAAGAACCGGACCTTCCAGGCGATCATTTCGGAGAAGAGACCTATCGATTTCAGCCTGTCGCGCATGCCATCGGAAAAGCCTGTGAGCTCGACGCGATAGTCGTGCATCACCCGCACACGCCGCAGTGTCATATTGCCGGCGAGCGCCACCACCGACGAGCCGGCAAGCAGCGATTGCCAAACCTCGGCGCTGACGACCTCGGTCTGGCCAAGCCCGAAGTTACGGCACAGCCGGGAAAGCCCTTCGGACGAGACCAGTCGGCCGACGATCCTCTCCCCTTGTCGGTCTCAAGACGATAGACCCGGCAATAGTCCTGCGGCAGCAGTTTCCAGATCGGCAAGAGCAGGCCGGAGACCACATGCATGGTCGACAGGGAGAATTCGGGAAGACCGGCGACCTCCGCATCCCAGGCAGCGGAAAAGCGCTGCTCGTCCGTTTCCTCCCAGTTGGTCTCTTCGAGTGGCGCAGTTCGAAGCGGATTTCGTCCATCGGCCGGACGAGCACGGCGCGCGGCTGCACCGAGCCGTCGTCGAGCATGATCGAGCGGGTCGGGATCTGTACCGCAGGGCGGCCCGACTTGGCGTTGACCATCAGCCTTGCCCGCGGATCGCGCTCAACCAATCCCAGGACGTCGGCGAGCAGCACCGGCTTGTTGCGATCCATGCGTTCGATAGTCAGGAGGTGCGACTGCGCGCGGGTGACGGGATGGGTGTAGATCAGCCTTCGGTCCTTCACCGACATGCGATCCGCCGTTAGCGTCTCCAGGCCCCTGTCATAGACGCCGGCAGCAATCGCCCCTTCGATGCGGGCCGCCAGGAGTTGTTCGAAGGCGTCGAACAGCAGGTTCTGCATGGCGATGGTCAGCGCCAGCATGCGGTTCAGGAAGGTATGGATCGGCGGCAGCTCGTCCGTGAGCCCGCCTTCCTCTGATGTCAGCGACAGGCCGGTGATCGCCTCGAACGTCTGCAGCGAGCAGCCGGCGACGCTGCCGCTATGGATCAGTTTATAGAACTGCCGCAAGGCGTCGCGGGCATATTGGGATTCGAGGTTGTCCTCGCTCCTGAACATCCCCTGCCCGCCCGTCTGGCGTTGCCCGCGGGTAATGGCGCCGAGCGTGTCGAGACGGCGGGCGATCGTCGATAGGAAGCGCCGTTCGGCCTTGACGTTGGTGGCGATCATCCGGAAGCGCGGAGGCTGCGCCTGGTTGGTGCGATGGCTGCGGCCGAGACCCTGGATGGCGACGTCAGCGCGCCAGCCGGCTTCGAGGAGATTGTGAAGTCGCAGGCGCTGGTTCTTTGCACCGAGATTGGCGTGGTAGGATCGGCCCGTGCCGCCGGCTTCGGAGAAGATCAGGATCGGCTTCTCGTCGTCCATGAAGGACCGGGTCTCATCGAGATTGGCACTGCCCGGCCGACTTTCGACGGCGAAGCGGTCGATTGTGCCGCCGTCGTCGCGGCGGACGATGCGGCGCGTGCGGCCAGTGATCTCGGCAACCTGGGCAGTTCCGAATGTCTGGACGATCTGATCGAGGGCGGTCGGGATCGCCGGCAGGCTGCCGAGACGCTCGAGCAACGCGTCCCGGCGAACGACTGCTTCCCGGCACAGGACCGGGTTGCCTTCGGCGTCGTAGACCGGCCGTGACAGGAGGTTGCCTTCGGCGTCGGAATATTCCTGGAAGAGCTGTGTCGGGAACGAGTGGTTGAGGTATTCCGCGACGATCTCACGCGGCGTGACGTCCACCTGGATGTCACTCCATTCCTCGGTCGGGATCTCCGCCAGCCGGCGCTCGGTTATGGACTGACCGGTGGAAATGATCTGGACGATCGCCGCATGGCCCTCCTCCACGTCCGATCTGATCGCACTCATCAGCGCCGGCGTCTTCATCGACGTCAGCAGATGGTTGAAGAAGCGCTGCTTGGTGCTTTCGAAGGCAGAGCGCGCGGCGGCTTTAGCATTCTTGTTCAGGGTACCGCGGCTGGACGTGATGCCAGACGCCTCCAGCGCCTGATCGAGGTGGTTGTGGATGACCTGGTAGGCTTCGGCGTAGGAATCGTAGATGCGGACCTGCTCCTCGGTCAGTTCGTGTTCGAGGATGTCGTATTCCACACCCTCAAAGGACAGTGAGCGGGAGGCATAGAGCCCCATCGCCTTGAGATCTCTCGCGAGCACTTCCATTGTCGCAACGCCACCGTCCTCGATTGCGGCGACGAACTCGGACCGGGTAGAGAACGGGAAATCGGCGCCGCCCCAAAGGCCGAGACGCTCGGCATAGGCGAGCGACTCCACTTCGGACGCGCCGGTCGCCGAGACATAGACGACGCGGGCATCGGGCAGAGCGCGCTGCAGCCGCAGGCCGGCGCGGCCCTGTTGCGAGGCTGCCTTGTCGCCGCGTTCGGACTTGCTGCCGGCGGCGTTCGCCATCGAATGACCCTCATCAAAGACAATCGCCCCATCGAAATCACCTCCCAGCCAATCGACGATCTGCTGGACGCGCGATCGCTTGCCCTCGCGCTCGTCGGTCCGCAGCGTCGCGAAGGTGACGAAGAGGATTCCTTCGTCGAGCTTGATCGGCTTGCCCTGGCGGAAACGTGACAGCGGCGTGACCAGTAGCTTTTCCTGGCCAAGCGCGCTCCAGTCGCGCTGGGCGTCCTCGATCAGAGTCTCGGATTTGGAGATCCACAGATGGCGGCGACGCCCCTTGAGCCAGTTGTCGAGGATGATACCGGCAGCCTGGCGACCTTTGCCCGCACCTGTGCCATCACCCAAAAACCAGCCGCGGCGAAAGCGGACAGCGCCCTCATCCTCCGGTTTGACGGCTTTCAGGTTGTCGAAACTGGCATCGACGGACCAGTGGCCAGCGAGGTAGCCCGAATGGGCCTCGCCGGCATAAACCACGCTTTCAAGCTGGGCGTCTGAAAGGTCGCCGCTGGTGATGACGCGCTTCGGAAGATGCGGCTGATATGTCGGCTTGGGCGGCGCGACCGAGGCCATGGCGACGGATTCGACGAGCTTGTCCGGATGCGGTCTTGCGTCCGGAATGTGGATCGCCTGCAGCCGATACGGCTCGTAGATGCCGTCGGCGACATCGCCGCAGCTCATGGGCACCTCACCGCGCAGTTCATAGGAAAGTTGCACGACCTCGTCATCGATCTGGGCAGGCAATGGCGCGGCGGACGCGGGACGGGGTGCATGAGCAGCCGGCGACGGGCGGGTTCCAGGAGCGGCGACCGCTGCGGGGCGCAGGGTCTCATTGGCTTTTCGGGCTGCCATCTTCGCCGCGCACGCCCGCAGAATGCCGTTGGACAATGCGCCGATAGAGTTCGACGCGGTCGACGGCGAGCGAGGCGGCAGGCCCGAGATCCACGAAAGCAGGGTTTCGAGATCGGGAGCGGTGCCCTGCGATGCGACCAGTCTCGCAGGGTCAGGAGCGGCAATCTTGTCGATCACGGTCAGTCGCGTTTCCATCGTCGTGCCATGCCGGGCATAAACCGAGCCATCGATCGCGGCGCTGAACAGAACCGTGCCGCGCTCCTGCAGGCGGACGAAGGCGTCGCGCCATTTGAGATTGTCGGGAGAGAGACTTGAGCCGGTGATCGCAACCAGCCGGCCACCGGGGGCAAGCCGCGCGAAGGCGGAGGCGAGATGGCGCCATGCGGCGTCTGCCATACGGCCTTCGACAAGAACGCCGGCGGAGAACGGCGGGTTCATCAAGACGACCGTCGGGCGGATCGAACGATCGAGATAGTCATCGATGTGGGCGGCATCGTGTTGCGACACGGTCGATCCGGGGAAGAGCTGCTGCAGAAGGCCATGGCGGACCGGCGCATATTCGTTGAGAGAAAGGCGCGCATGCGCGAGTTCGGCGAAGATCGCCATCAGGCCGGTCCCGGCGGAGGGTTCGAGCACGGTGTCGCCCGCCATGATGCCGGCGGCGCGGGCCGCGACATAAGCCAGTGGCATTGGCGTCGAAAATTGCTGGAGTTGCTGGCTTTCCTCCGAGCGTCGTGTGTGGGTGGGGATCAAGCCCGCCACCTTGGTCAGCATCGCCAGCGTCGCCTGCGGCGCGTTTGCGCGGGCGGCGATCGCGCTGCCGAACTTGCGAAGAAAAAGGACCTGCGCCACTTCGGTCGCCTCGTAGGCGTCTTTCCATGACCAGAAGCCTTCGGCGTCCGAGCCGCCGAAAACGTTCATCAGAATGGTGCGGAGATCGGCTGCGCCGATGGGCTGGCCTCGTTCGAGAGACGGCAGAAGCGCGTGGCCGGTGCGGTAGAGGTTGCGTGCTCGGCTGGTGCTATCGACGGGAGCGAGCGAGGCGGTGGTGGCGTTTGCAACGCGGGAAGGAACGATGTTCATGGGAAACCCTGTCGAGAGCGGAAAAGGACAGGCCGCCCGGACGCTCTCCATGCCCCGGCAGACCGCCCTTTTCCGGCCCCTCTCTCCCTCTGGGCGATCAAGGCCGCGGGCGCCCGGCCTTCAGCCGGGCGCGAGCTTGAGGTTTCCGAATGCTGCAATGCCGGCGACCGATACCTCATGCAGCACGGCAATGCCGCCGGCTGCGATCCAATCGACCACCTCCTCCACCGACAGCTCATGGACATGGACGCCATGTCGCTCGGCCGCGCTGCGCTGGCGTTCGAAGACATGACGGTCCTCAAAGGCGTAGAGCGTATCGCCCGGACCGTCCCAATAGACGATGGCGAAGCAGACGGGCCGAACGATCTGCGAACGGAAATTGAGGAACACCGGTGCGACTGGCGCAGAAGCCGGGCGGGGGTAGTCGAGTGCAGGCATGGTCATGATGCTCTCCTGAAAACACGGAAAGGCCCGGCGCTCCTGGGAGCATCGGGCCTGGCTGGAAAAGGTTGGAAGGAAGATTGGTGCGGTGTCCTCTCAGGAGCGTCAGCGCCGGCCGGAGACCGCGCCTTCAACAAGGACCTCGTCGAGGTTGACTTCGAGAAGCTTCAGGATGCGGCCGTCGACGGCGACGCATTCGTTGATCCAGTTGCGATCGAGCTTGCCGTGCCGCCCGAACGGCTCTGAGGGCACATAGACGATCGTGAAATGCGGATGCTCGCTGCCATCAGCCGCGACATGGACATAGGGGCTTCAACCCCGATCACCGTTCCGCCCGTGCCGTACGACGTGCGGATCACCATGCCGGGGTGAACGAGTGCCGCGACATCCGGCGCACCGCTCGGCGTCGAACGGTAGCGGCGAGCGTCGGGCGCACCGAGCCCGGCCGCGTAGATGGAGTGCGTGAGATATTGCCGCTGTTCGCCGGGCGAGGGTTTACGCCTCATCTGCATTGCCAGCTTCCTTCAAATATATGTGTGTGGCAGGAACTTCTCGGCGATCGGCTGGGGTCGTCTCTCTCTCCGGCCCGAACCCGTCGCCTCTGCCAGCCGCACTCTCCTCTCTCGTCTCGGTCAGTCGGCTTCGCTTCTCGCTACGCATGCTGCATCGCGTCGCGAAGTTTTACTGCCTATTTTTTTGATAGTAAAACGCATGGTGGGCGTGTAGCTTTCGACAAGGAAACCGGAGAAAACAGAGGTGCGAAAGTTCACGATCGGCGACCGGGTGATCGAGGAATCCTCGCTTGAATTGCGGGCATTTCTCCCGCAGGCCTACGAGCAACGTCTTCGCCCGATGTGCATGTGCAAGGCGCCGCCCGCGTCGATGTACATCGCACGGGTCGAAGACCAGTATCTCATCAAGCGGATGCCGCTGTCGGGACGCGATCATGATCCTGCCTGTCCCTCCTATGAGCCTCCCTACGAGCTTTCCGGCCTTGGCCCGTTGATCGGCAATGCGATCCAGATCGATGCCAGCGGCAAGGCCGACCTGAAGCTGGATTTTTCGCTGACGAAACGCGGACCTCGCGCGGCACCCAGCGCGCAGGCTGAAGCGTCTGAACAGGGCATCCGCAGTGAGCCACGGAAATTGTCGCTGCGGGCGATGCTGCATTATCTCTGGGAGGCTGGCGAATTGACGGAATGGCGTTCGACCTGGGCGGGCAAGCGCGGCTGGGGCCGAGTGCGGGCAAGTCTTCTGAATTCGGCCGCGCAGATGACGGCAAGAGGTACTACTTTGGGCGACATGCTCTTCGTGCCGGAAGTGTTCCGTCCGGAAGATAAGGACGGGATCGCCGCCCGGCGCGCCGCGGCGCTTAAGGGCGTGCAGGCGACCGGTGCCGGTCCACGCAAGCTGATGATGATCGTGGCCGAAGTGAAGGAGTTTTCAGCCGCACGTGAGGGGCAGAGGATCGTGGTGCGGCATATGCCTTTTCCACTGATGATCGAGGAGGGCGCATGGCGGCGGCTTGCCGCGCGCTACGAGACAGAACTCGAACTGTGGCGCTCGAACGAGACATTCCATCTGATCGTCATCGCCACCTTCGGCGTCTCGGCCGCGGGCATTGCGGCGGTCGAAGAGGTCGCCTTGATGGTGGTCAACGAGTACTGGCTGCCGTTCGAGGACATTCACGAGCTGCGGCTTCTGGAGCAGCTCGGTAACCTCAAGCAAAAGAGCGTCAAGGGGTTGCGTTTCAATCTGCCACGCGATGCACCGATCGTGTCGGTGACGTTACCGGAACAGAAACCCGCTCCCGTCGCCATGTTCATCGTGCCGGCGAGCGCCGGAGCGGAATATGAGCAGGCACTGTCGGACATGATCGAGGCGCGACCGGAGATCACGCCCTGGGTCTGGCGGGTCGCGGAGGGTGAAACCCCACGCCTGCCTTGATCCACAAAACACATAACTCGAGGGCGTAGACAGGCGCGTCCATAACAGCACCTCCGTCTGTCCAACGGAATCCCATGAAACTCGCGAAAATCCCTTCGTCGTGGCGATGAAGAACCCTCGCCCGCCTGTCCCGGCGCAAGAATTCGATCTAGGAAAGATCGACCTCAAAGCTGCGGCGGTCAGGTCACCGGCGAACGGACGGCCGACAGGTGATGACGCAGCACCTCTGCCGCGCTGAAGCAGTGTCGGAGAAGAACGCCGCCGACGTTAGCGCTTGATCGCATCGTACACCGACTTCGGAACGCCCCATCCGTTCACGTAGAAGTATCGCTTGGCCTTGAGGCGGGCGATATAGGCGTCCTGCTCCGCGTATGAGCCAAGCCGGTTGAAGTGGGTCCGGGAATAATCAATCATTCCGTCCCCCTCGCTAAGTTCCAGCTGGCCTGCTGCCGCCACTCCTCGATGTGGGACCGGAGCGTTTTAACGACACCGTCGAAGCGGTAGCGTCGATCGAGAGCGTTCTGCAATCGGCCCGATTGCATTGCTGAGAGAGAAACTGTGTTGAACAGGGGCATGGTTAATGCCTCTCCTCATGAGCCGATTTGGTGCGAAGCCGGACTGAAGCTCGGTTTGTTTCGCGCAACGACCTCCTGTCGACGGCGCCGGACTGCCACCATCACGCCCTCGAGGAACTCGTCCGGTTCGCCTTCTTGGTAGGCGCCATCCTCGGACCAGAGCAGGGTCTCGACGAACGCCGGCGCGAAATCGAAATCGAAGGTGAAACCTTCATTCTCAAGGTCCTCGAATACGGCAACATGGACATTAAGTGCGAAGGGCACGATCTCGCGAACATGAGAACGCATCGCTTGCCATCCGGCCGCATCCCAGACTTCGGACATGCGGGCGATATTGTCCGGGACCGGCTGTCCAATCTGATGCAGCCCGCGGAAATAAAGCATCGCCTCCCAGATGCAGAGAGCCGTCTCAAGCTCTTTCACCGTGAACGGATCGCTTGGAGCGCCAGCGGTTAAAGCGCTGTCGTGCTCTGAAGAGGTAGCCGACGATGCCGCAGGTGGGAGGGCCTTGTCCTGAAGCCTGAATCTGGCGAGAAGATCCTCGCTAGTGGCATGATGGATGGCCTTGGCGGTGATCAGAGAAACGCTGACGCCGAAGCTTTCCAGACGTTGCGAGGGGTGGTTCATCCACTGGATCACCGCGACCTCGCGCAGATCCGGCGATCGCGCGACGATGCCCTGCACCACGAACTGCCACGGGAACTTGCTGAGGTCGATGTCGATCATTGCATCGTCTTCGACTGTGTTGTCGCCTGCCGGCAGAAGGGCGATGACACGACCAGCGATGAAGATGTTGATCGGATCCCCGGCGTTCTGCGCTGAGGCACGAAACGCAGCGACCAGTTCGCGGCGCGCCAGGTGGACCGGATTGGTCGGTCCGAAATCCGTGAACAGCACGAGGCCCGCTTCGGTTTCGCTGCACTCGAGCACATTGGTGAGGAGCAGCATTTCGAGAGGACTGATGTCATCCAGCGGGATGGGCGGATGGCTATAGATTCTGGTTTCAAGCGCAGTCATGACGTTTCCTTTCCGGGAACGGGAAAACCCGGCGCGATGGCCGGGCGATGAAAGATATGGATGAGGCTATGCCTGGGATTGGCGCGGTCAGGCGGCACTTTCGAGCAGTCTCTTCGCCTTGCCTTCAAGTTCGAGCCGGGTGTCCTGATGCGACTTTCCTCGTGCCAGCGCTGTGATGCCCTGCACAAAGTCAAAAATCGACTCCGGTGGTCTTCCCTCCTCGCTGAGAACGGTCGCGATGATCTTGCCGGTTTCGGCCTTTGAGAAGCCACGCTTGCGCAGGAACTCGGAGCGATCGTCTTCGTTTCGGGCGACGATGCGCTCACGCGCGGCGCGAATGCCGGCGATGAACGGCGCTGGCGAGGAATTGGCGAAGTTCGTCAGCGCCGGGGCTGCTTCGTGGGCGAAACGCTGGGCCGCGAATTTCGAGTGACGGATGGTGATTTCCTCGAAATTCTCTGTGCCCCAAAGATTCCTGTTGGCGCACACTGCCCGCAGGTAAAAGCTGGCAATTCCAAGTGTTTTCGAACCCACCTCGCTGTTCCAGGCATAGAAGCCGCGGAAATACAAATCAGGTTCGCCGTTCGGCAGTCGTCCGGCTTCGATCGGGCGAGTGTCATCGCAGAGAAAGACGTACACGTCGCGATCGCTGCCGTATAGCGTCGTGGTGTCCTTCGTGATGCCGACGAAGGGATTGTGGATCATCGTAGACCAGTCGAGCAGACCGGGGACCTTCCAGATCGTGTCGCCTGTGCCATTGCCAGCAATGTTCATAATCGCTGCGATCAGATCCTTATCCCAAATCCGGCCGTATTCGGGACCCGTCACCGCCCGCAGTTCAAGGCGGCCGTCGTCCATCTCGAGCGTTTTGGCCATTTCGGCGTTGTGATTGAGGAGCCCGTGCTGGAGATTGATGGCGGCCAACGGCGCGGGCAGCTGGCGCATGTAGCTCGCAGGTGCACCGACTAGGCTGCAGAGCTGACCGTAGCTCCAGTGTGTCGGCGCCAACGGTTCGCGCCCGCCGGGAACGATCAGTGACAAGCGCTCGGCATTGTCACGGGTCGCCTCGACGCGGATCTCGGCCGTCTCGACCGTGCGGACGCGAGCGCGTTCCGTTCGGGCGCTGACGGCGCGATGCAGATCGGAAAGCGACAGATAACGCTCGTCGTCTGGACGCGAAAACCATTCCGACGAAACGCGGCCGATGCGTTCGCCGCGGGATATATCGACCTTGAATCCGGACGATGTCGGTTGCGGGTTGGAAATCATGGTGTTCATGATGAAGTCTCCTGAAACGAAAAACCCGGCTGACCGCTCTTGCGACAACCGGGCTGGTGAGATGGACGACGAATTGCGGCCGCAAGACCCGGCTGACAGGGCAATGCGGTCAGGAAAGACAAGCGCGTCGCCCGAGGGCGACGGGGGCTAGTGGTCAATCGATCGCCTGAAAGATCTCGGCGGCTTCGGGGTGGTCAGCCGAATAGGCGTAAAGGCGGCCATAGCCTTCCGAGAGACGCTCGGATTGATGCTGGAAGGAGAGATGAGAGAAGGCAAAAAGCGTGGCAATAATCCCGGCAGTCTCCGCCGAGACTTCCCCTGAAACCCGGTGATCTCGCCGGTGATCCGGAAACGCGATTTGGATCTCGGAGCTAGAAAAAGCGGTTTGCTCTCATGTTCGTAGAATTCCCAGAACCCGCCACGATAATCGAGGGGCTGAGCCGCTCCATGAGGCTGTAGACCGCGTTCTCGCCGATCATCAGGAGCGAGCGCCCGAACAGGGTGGGCAGGAAATCCAGGCGGCGCTCTTCAGGGACGATGGAAGCGGTTTGGGGTGTGACTTCGGATATCGACATCGATCTTTCTCCAGAGAGGCAACGGGATTCTGGCCGGGCGCCCTCTCTCCACGGCCTGGCCTCGCCCCTCTCCCCGGCCCCACTCTTCCCTTTCAGGCTGGCCGCAGCCGCCCCTTTGCCGGCGCGCGCAGGAAGGCAGATGATGGCGTCGGGTCGCTGCTCGACAACACGTGTAAGCCCGATGCGACGGCCGGGCTGGGTTGGAAAGTCGGAGCGGTCCAACCGGAATTAATCTGGATGGAGGCGCCTGTGCGCGGTTCGGATTGCTACCATTGCCGCATGAAACTCGGCATTGCTCACAGCATCCGAGAGGTCCATCGTTGCTACGATGGACTCACAAGCCGATCGGATCTCCGCATCGCTCACCGATTCTGGTGAACCCCTCGAAGTCGCGATCGACCTCAAGCACGGCGACGATCGCGCTGCGGACACGTTCTTCCTCTAAACGTGCAAGGACATGGCTCGGCTTCGGCGCGTCGGCCGGCTCGGTGGGATCGGGTGCACAAGCGAGAATCGCCTCACCCCGCGCAATCGCCCAGGCCGATTTGTCCAACCAATCGATTGACGGAGATCGCGCCGCCTGGACATCGTGGAACAACATCTTCAGCAGACCCAGCAATATCTCGAAGTGGTGAGCGCGGCGCTGAACTGCTTCATCAAACTGCGAAGGTATTGTGATCGGCGATCCGGCATAGGCGGTGTTCTGGCCCTCCCAGATGCCGGTCACATGGATCTCGCCTGAGGAATCGTAGTCCTTCTTCAGGACTCCCAGTTGTCGTCGCCGAGGGCCGCCTTGCAGGCAGCTTCGGGCGTGTCGGCGATATAGGTCCCATGCCGAGATATCGGCAAGGTGTAGGTCGTTTCAGTCGTGTAGGAAGGCATGACGGTGCTCCTGAAAACGAAGAAGCCCGGCGCAGTGGCCGGGCTTCGTGAGTGAGGGTTTGGGGGCGTTATTCGGCGGCTTCAAGATGTTCGCCGTCGTCATCGATCGGGTCGGCGGCCGCTTCTGCGGCTTCCCCACCTTCCGTCAGAAAGGCTGGCAGATCGACGCCGACGGCTTCGGCCGTATCGTCCTCGACAACTGCGTCCATAGCCGCAGCATCCACCTCTGCTTCCGCGGGGATCTGATCGACCGGGAGCCGCAGCACTTCGGGGAGCCATCCGCTGCCTTCCAGCAGCCGGGCGGCTTCGCGCGCCATGTCGGGCTTCTTGAGATGATCGATCAGCTGCGCCGACTGTTCGCCCTTCGCCTCGCGGACCGCCTGCAGGATATGCGCCTTGGTCACGCGGCCGAGATAGTTGTCGACCGTCGGCGTCCAGCCGGCCGCGACCATGCCGAACTCGAGCGAACGGGCAAGCTGCTTGGCATGAGCCGTTTCCTTCGTACGCCGGTTCCACGCTTGCACGGTCGTGTTCACCGACAATGAGACGCAATGGGCAAACAACGCCATGCGACTATCCTGGTCCAGCGCGATCAGATAGTTCCAGACCTCGTCGGCGTTGCCGGGAAGGTCATAGCCCCAGGATTCCTGCCGCTGCTCGATCTCCTTTGCCCAGACCGTATCGCCGAGCCCCTGCGTCTGGCTGAACGCGGTGTGCTGGAGCGTGATCTCCAGGCACGAGTCAGCCCCGTATCGGTAGAAGATCTTCAGGACCGCGACATGCAGGGCGGCGATGAAGGCCATCACCGGGTCATTGGCCAAAGCATTGCGGAGCGCGACTGTGCGGGCGGCCGTCAGATCCTCGATGACGCGATCGGAAAGCGGACGAACCTTGCCGTCGTCTTCTTCCGGTTCTTCGACGCCGACAGGCTTGCCGTTGACCGAGATGCCGCCGTTCGCGGAAAGCGCAGCAGTGTCAGTCTCGCCTTCACCATCACTGCCGCGGTCATCGGCATCGACGCCGTTCGGCTCGGCGACGGGTTCGTCTTCCGGCCGGACGAAACCGCGTTCGATCTTCGGCTCGCCATTGGCGGCAAGCGACATGAAGGCGCCTCCGCGGGCGACTTCTTGCCTGTCGAAGACGTAGGGCCGGTCGTTGAGTGCATCCAGCTCGTTGCCGAGTTCCTCCAGCCGCGCCTCGGTTTCGTCGGACTGGTCCTCCGCCTCGGCGTATTCGGCATCGAGCCTGTCGTATTCGGCCTTCAGCGCATCGTGACGCGCAAGCTCTTCGTCCGTGTATTCGGCACGTTCGCCGTAAAATCGGCGAAGACCGGAGGTGTGGCCATAAGGAAAGTCGAACGCGGCCTCGACCCACTTCCAGCCCTCTTCGGCCTTCAGCGTTTCGGCATCGGCTGTCAGCTTTTCGACCACGAGCTGTTCGAGCAGCGCCGGATCCTGCAGCCATCCGCCATTGTCCTGTTCGAACAGGTCGCGCATCACGACACCACCGACTGCCTCATAGACGTCGATGCCGACATAGACGGCGCGGCGATCGGAGGCTCGGACCGCGGTTTCGGTCAGCATCCGCCGGATATAATAGGCGTCCTGATTATGCGACCGCGAGATCGTGTCCCAGACCTGCTCCTGGCGAACATGATCATTGGTGATCGAGAACGCCATGACCTGCCCGAGCTTCATCTCGTCATTGGCGTAGAGCCTCGAGGAGACGTGGCGAGACCGAAGCCAGCCGCAGGCGCTGCTTCACCGTTGCGACCGACATATGGAAACGGGCGGCGATCTCTTCCTCATCGAGCCCCTGTTCGCGAAGCGTCATGATGGCTCGAAACTCGTCCAGCGGGTGCAAATCGACGCGCTTGACGTTCTCGGCGAGCGAATCCTCTACTTCGAGAGTGTCGCCCTTACTGACGATGCAGGGAATGGCAGCCGTCTTCGACAGCTTCTTCTGGTTGACCAGGAATTCGAGCGCGCGGTAGCGGCGGCCGCCCGCCGGAATGCTATAGATGCCGGTCTCGTTGCCATCGGCATCGACTTCGGCGCGGACATTGAGACTGGTCAGCAATCCGCGATGGGCGATATCCTCGGCAAGCTCCTCGATGGAAACTCCTGCCTTGGTCTTGCGCACGTTCTGCTGGCTGAGAACGAGCTTGTTGAAGGGGACGTCGCGCCCTGTGTTAAGCGTGATTTTCTGGATGGCCTGTGCCATGTCGTTTCTCCGTGGCGGATTGGCCGAAGCCTCTCTCCGACAACCTCAACCCGCCACGAACACCCCTTCCCCCTCTCCCTCTAACCACACCCGCCACCATCACCGCTTCCGGCCGGCACCCACCTCGTCGCCGGCTGCAGACAGAGGTCTGTTCAGCCAGGCGGTCATCTGTACAGATGAACCAGCAAGGAGTGGCCCGTGTTTGAAAACGACATGCTTCTTATGCGAGCGGCAGTCGCCAGCCAAGGTTTGGCACTTGTCCGCGATATCTATGCTCATGATGAATTGAGCGCCGGGCGGATTGTAGCTGCCCTTGAACACTCTATTCCTACTGCGGATGCCTATTATTTTGTTGCGCGGCCAGAGGCGATGAAAATCGACCGGAGCGCGACGGTCTGTGACGAACTGAGAAAGTTCCGAAACCCCGAAGCTCAACGCGATCGCCATTTGCCAAGGCATTGGCAATATCACCAAGAATGGTGGTTACGATGTGCTCGACGTCCTGTTGATAGAGATGAGGGTGGCGGAGCATGACGATGCGAATGAGTTCTGATTTGATCATCCGGTTCTCATTCCAATTTGAGGTCATTGGGAAGGGCCGGCGGCGGACCGCCGAGCCTCTTCGTGATCCTTCGTCGCTTGCATCGGAAGCATAGGTCGGTAACGTCCCCCTCGACAACAGCGCAAAGGAGCGTGTCATTGGAGATCCCTCTCAAGAAGCCGAACCCGATCGACGTCGAAGTCGGTGGACGCATCCGCATGCGGCGCACGCTGCTCGGGCTGAGTCAGACTACACTAGCCGATGCGCTGGGTATTACGTTTCAGCAGGTACAACCGCGTCGGCGCAAGCCGTCTCCAGGCGATTGCAGAATTCCTCCAAGCCCCAGTCTCGTTTTTCTTTGAGGGTCAAGAGGCGATCGGCGCCGATGCAGAAAATCTGCATGGCCGAGAAATCACCGATTTCATTTCCACTGCGGAAGGTCTTTCTCTCAACAGATCTTTCGTGCGCATTCAGGATCCGGATATCAGGCGAAAGATCGTGGGGCTGGTCAAAGTCCTGGCGAGCACCGAAGCCGATCAGGACGCCATTGAGGGTCCCGCTACTGCGCCAACATAAGTCGAACTCATCTGAAATCCCGTGTTTTGACCTTGATTTGATCGAGGTGACCGTAGGGGTCGACGATATCGCGAACTTTCGGCGGCCCACGCGGGTCAAGCGTCGGCGAACCGTGATGAAACTCGTCGCCGCGTCCATGCGGCAACGGAAAGGCCCCTTCCCGGGATCCGACGCTCGCGAGTTCGGCTGACAGGTCCGTCAGCCGGTGGGCGACGAGATGCACCACTTCTCCCTCGCGTTGAACCTTGCCGTAGACGCCGATCATGCCGGCTCCCAGCACGACGCGCCGGTATTTCTCGAATATCTTCACCCAGACCACGAGGTTCGCATGGCCGGTCTCGTCCTCTATGGTGATGAACATGACACCCTTGGCCGAGCCGGGACGCTGGCGGACCAGAACGAGACCGGCGGCCTCCAGCCATTTGCCGTCGCGGGCGTTCATGGCATCCTCGCAGGTGACGATCCGCCGCCTTTTGAGATCGTCGCGCAGAAAGCTCAGCGGATGAGCGCGCAAGGTCAGGCCGACATGGCTGTAGTCCTCGACGACTTCACCGCCCGATGTCATGGGTTTCAGCGCGACCACCGGCTCGATCGCCTCGGGAACGACCGCGTGCTCGCGGGCGGCAGCAGCGGCAAACAGGGGTAACGGCTCGTCGCGCAGGCCTTCGATCGCCCACAATGCCTCACGTCGTGCCAGTTTCAACGATGGCTGGAACGCATCCGCTTCGGCCAATTGGACCAGGGACGCCGAGGGCACACTGGCCCGGCGCCAGAGATCGTCGATCGACTGGAATGGCACGTCTTCTCGCGCGGCGACGATTGCCGCCCCATGCTTGTTCGCCAATCCCTTGACCAAACGCAGCCCCAGGCGAACGGCGAAGCGGCCATCCTCACTGGGCTCGAGCGTGCAGTCCCAGCGAGAGCTGTTGATGCAGACGGGGCGGACGTCAACGCCGTGTTGGCGGGCATCGCGGACGATCTGGGCGGGCGCATAAAATCCCATCGGCTGGGCGTTGAGCAGCGCTGCGCAGAAAACGTCGGGATGCCAGCATTTCAGCCAGGAGGAGGCATAGGCGATCAAGGCGAAGGAGGCAGCGTGACTTTCGGGAAAACCGTAGCTTCCAAAGCCCTCCAACTGGCTGAAGGTCTTTTCGGCAAAGTCACGCTCGTAGCCGTTGGCGATCATGCCATTGATCAGCTTCTCTCCAAATTTTGAAACACCACCAGTATGTTTGAAGGTCGCCATGGCGCGCCTGAGCTGATCGGCTTCGCCGGCGGTAAAGCCGGCACATTCGATCGCCACCCTCATCGCCTGCTCCTGAAACAGTGGCACACCCAGTGTTTTCCCGAGAACCTTCTCCAGTTCCGGCTTCGGATAATGAACTTTCTCCTTGCCCTCGCGCCGGCGCAGATAGGGATGCACCATATCGCCCTGGATCGGACCGGGACGGACGATCGCAACCTCAATGACCAAGTCGTAAAAGGTGCGTGGCTTGATGCGCGGCAGCATCGACATCTGCGCCCGACTTTCGATCTGGAATGTGCCGAGCGTGTCGGCCCGCCGGATCATCGCATAGGTGCGCGGATCCTCCGGCGGAATAGTCGCCAGATCCTTCCTGATCCCCTTGTGCTCCTCGAGAAGATCGAAGCCGCGCTTCATGCAGGAGAGCATCCCCAGACCCAAGACATCCATCTTCATGAACTTGAGAATGTCGATGTCGTCTTTGTCCCATTCTATAATTTGCCGATCTTCCATCGCGGCCGGCTCGATCGGGACGAGCTCGTCCAGCCTGTCCTGGGTAAGCACGAAGCCGCCGGGATGCTGCGAATGGTGTCGGGGCGTGCCGATCAGCTGCTGGGCCAGATCGAAGGCCAGACGCAGCCGCCGGTCTGTGGCGTTGAGATTGAGATCGGCCGCCTGCTTTTCGCCGATGCCTTCCTTCCAGCCCCAGACCTGTGACGAAAGCATCTTTGTGAGATCTTCCGGCAGGCCGAGAGCCTTGCCAACGTCCCTGAGCGCCCCCTTGGCGCGATAACAGGTGACGACGGAACACAGCGCGGCTCTCTGGCGCCCATAGGTCTCGTAGATCCATTGGATGACTTGCTCTCTTCGCTCGTGCTCAAAATCGACATCGATGTCGGGCGGCTCGCGTCGCTCTTCCGACACGAAACGCTCAAACAGCAGATCGCTGCGCGACGGATCGATCGAGGTGATGCCGAGCACGTAACAGACGGCGCTGTTGGCCGCCGATCCCCTGCCCTGACATAAAATGTCCTTGGAGCGGGCGAAGCGCACGATGGAATTGACGGTGAGAAAGTAGGGCGCGTAGTCGAGCTTGGCGATCAGCGCCAATTCGTGCTTCAGGATCTTTTCGACATCCGCTGGCAATTCCTCCGGATAGCGGTTCGGCACGGCCTCCCATGTCAGCTGCTCCAGCGCTTCCTGTGCCGTCAGCCCGGGGAGCATCAACTCGTCCGGATACTGGTAGGCCAGCTGGTCGAGCGAGAATCTGCACCGCGCGACGATCTCGCGGGTCCGAGCAAGCGCTTCCGGGTAGCGTTTGAACAGCCGATGCATTTCCACCGGCGGCTTGAGATAGCGGTCGGCGAAACGCTGTTTGCGGCGGCCAAGCTGATCGATCGTGCAATTGTGCCGGATGCAGGTGACGATGTCCTGCATCAGACGACGATCGCGGTCGTGGTAGAGTACGTCATTGGTGGCGACCGTTGGGACACCGGCCTGTGCGGCGAAGTTGGAGAGCTGATGAAGTCGGAGCCTGGTCGTTCGGCCGGCGACGCAGCGTGAGCGCCAGATAGACACGATCGCCAAAATCCTGGCGCAGTCTCCGCAACCTGATGGCACAAAGATCGTCGGCAAGATCGGGAAGCAGAACCACCAGCAAGCCCTCGCCATAGGTGACCAGATCGTCCCAACCGAGATCACACTTGCCCTTGCCGGCCCTCCCTTGCCGAGAGACAGCAGACGGCACAGTCTGGAATAGGCCGGGCGATCGGTCGGGTAGACGAGAACCGAGAGATCGTCGCGCAGATCCAGACGGCAGCCGACGACAAGCCGGATGCCAGTATCCTTGGCCGCCTGATGCGCCCGCACAATCCCTGCAAGACTGTTGCGATCGGTAATGGCCAATGCCTCGATGCCAAGCAAGGCCGCAGTCGCAAACAGCTCCTCGCAGGAACTCGCCCCGCGCAGAAAGGAAAAATGCGAGGTCACCTGCATTTCGGCGTAGCGGCTTTGATCGGCCCCGGGCTCGCTCATCCGAAGATCCCCTGCAGAAACCAGCTGCCGGAGCCACTGTCGGCATGTTCGCCATCGCCCTGACGATAGATCCAGAAGCGCTCACCCGCCTCGTTCTCGACCACAAAATAATCCCTGATGGCGCCGAGCTCCTTGTCGCGTTTCCACCATTCGCCGAAGACGCGTTCCGGACCGTCGGCGCGCTTCACAGCATGGCGGCTACCGCGCCAGGTAAAGCTGACAGGGGATGATCCGGCAGCAGCGCCATACACTGGATCGGCTCGGGATGGAGCAGAAGCCGGGACGGTCGCGGCCATTCCGCTGGCCATCCCAGTTCATCATCTCCAGCAAGAGCGGAAACCGCCGCTAGAGAACGCTCGGGCACATCGCTCTCCAGGGCGGCAACGCGATAGACACGGTGGCCGCGGTTGGCGATCACGTCGATCAATCCGCCGATCTCCGCTTCCGGTTCTTCGATCAGCGACGATATTGTCTGGACCGCCTCCAGCGGTTCGCAATGCGCGGCCGACAGTACCATGATCTCGATACCGAAACCCGGATCGATCGTGTCGATCCGGTCGCAAAGAAGTTTGGTCAGGCGCTCGACGTCGCGGATCGGCTTGGCGGTGCCCGCCCGAATGACCTGCAAGGTGTTGTCAACACGATGGAGGATGAGGTCCAGTCGGCGAACGCCAATCCCCTGTTCCTCAAGCAACCCGCATAGGCGGATCACCAGCATCCGCGTATAGCGGGCGATGGTCTCGGCAGCGGAGATCGGTTCGGCAAAGGCGCGTCGGGCTTCGATGGCTTCCGCGGCGCGGATCGGAACGATCGGCTCAGCAACGCGCCCGAGCGCCTGGTCGAGGCGGCGGCCGATTTCGGGACCGAAACGCAGGGCCAGCGGCGCGCGTGGCGTGGCGGCGAGCTCACTGACGCGATCGAAACCGAGGGTGCGAAGTGCGGCGACAGTTCGGTTCTCCAACCGCAGCGCCGCGATCGGCAGATCGAGCACAGCCTGCGCCGCCTCCCCTCCGGAACGACCAGAGCGGGCTTGGCGGAAAAGCGGGCTAGCGCATGCGCGGCGCCCCAGCTGTCGGCTACGGCGGCACGGGCGGTAAAACCCATCGCGAACAGCCGATTGATCATTCCTGATAGCATCAATGTCTCGTTGCCATGCAGATGATCGGCGCCGGTCGTATCGATGACGATGCCGTCGGGAGGGTCGACTGCCACGATCGGCGCATAGTCGCGCAGGAACCAGAGCCCCAGGCGATCGAGCTCGTTGCGATCCTCCTCAGGGCGCAACTCCTCGATGATCAACTCGGCAACCAATGCCTGGGCCTTGCTCGCGGGCATGCCGATGCGCAGTCCCGCGGCCATCGCGGCGGCATTGGCGGCCACGACCAGCCGACGGCTGCCTTCGCGGGCGATCATCACCACAGGCTGGTCAGCCGGCGGCGCTTGTTGCCCAAGCATCCTTCGATGGCGATCGGTTGGCCAGGTCGGCAGGTAGACCGAGACGACCCTTGGCATCGCAGGCTTCGACCACATAATCAGCACTTTCTGCGGCACGGCAACGAAGAAGTTCGAGATACCACCGGGCCCGGCCAATGCCTGGAACCGGCAGCGGTTGTGACGGCAAGACCGAGATGCGCCAACGCGTCACGGCAGCCGTCGGATGCCCGAAATCGGAAACATCCGCGTGGCGACGCCACCGGCGAATGGCGATGCCAAGCACACCGGACGTTTCGGCGGCGAGCTGTAGTCGGCGCGACGCGGTCATCGGCAAGCGGGCCAGGCTCGCCGATCACGGCGCCGACGCCTCGACATCGAAGACTTTCCTCGAAACAGTCGAGAATGCCCTTCTCGTCGCGACATTCGACCATGACGACGCGGTTGTTCGACAGGCCCGCCTGCACAATCCCCGGCATGAACAGGTCCTGCCTGGTGACGCACCAGAACACCTTGCCGGCAGTGCGCGCGGCGATGCCGGCGGTAAACAGGGCAGCAGCAGCCCCGTCGAGTGCGCCATTGCCGCCGCCGGCGACCTCATGAAGCGCCCCGAGCGCCAAACCGCCTCCGGGCAGATGTCGATCGATCTCATCCACACCGAACGGCAGAGCCTCGCGAGTCCGTACTGAGCCGCCTTCCAGATGCTGGATGCGCTCCCGCAACTCCTCGATGGCAATGGTTCGGGCACGATTTTGCATAATGTGGGCAAGTCCGATCAAGACCTTTTCAATGGGCGTAGCGTAGGTTATGTTCCTTTTTGTTCTCTAATGTGCAATGAGTCAATCGGATGCTTTGGGCGTTCGGCGCAGCAGAAAGTTGGGCGACCATGATGAGCTTGAGAATCCATGAGCAAGATCAAATGGATGGGCTTTTATTCACAGGCAGGAAAAATTTCCTGCGTTGCCAGACAAGTCAAAAGAGTCCGCAGGAGATGAGACCGGAATGAGCGTTGCCTATCTGGAGAAGCTCAACGAACAGCAGCGGCTGGCCGTCGAGCACGGCGTTGCGCTACCGGAGGGAAAGCTGGCCGGCCCACTTTTGATCATCGCCGGCGCCGGGTCCGGCAAGACCAATACACTGGCCCATCGTGTCGCTCACCTCATCGTCAGCGGCGCCGACCCGCGCCGCATTCTATTGATGACCTTTTCCCGTCGTGCTGCCTCGGAAATGGCCCGCCGTGTCGAGCGGATCTGCAAACAGGTGCTTGGCGCCAATTCCGGCATCCTGACGGACGCGCTAGCCTGGTCCGGGACATTCCACGGGATCGGCGCCCGACTGCTGCGGATCTATGCCGAGCAGATCGGCCTCAATGTCGACTTCACCATCCACGACCGCGAAGATTCCGCCGACCTGATGAACCTCGTGCGCCACGAGCTCGGCTTCTCGAAAACGGAAAGCCGGTTTCCGACCAAAGGCACGTGTCTTTCGATCTATTCACGGGTGGTCAATTCGGAATCGCCCCTGGCGGCGGTGCTGAAGGCGAACTATCCATGGGTCAGCGGCTGGGAAGCGCAGCTGAAGGCGCTGTTTGCCGGATATGTCGAGGCCAAGCAGGCGCAAAACGTCCTCGATTACGACGACCTGCTGCTCTGCTGGGCGCAGATGGTTTCCGATCCCGAGATCGCCGACGATGTCGGCGGCCGTTTCGACCATATCCTCGTCGATGAATATCAGGACACCAACAAGCTTCAGTCGTCGGTGCTGATGGCGTTGAAGCCGGGCGGGCGCGGCCTGACCGTGGTGGGCGACGACGCGCAGTCGATCTATTCGTTTCGGGCGGCGACCGTGCGCAACATCCTCGACTTTCCAAACGAATTCTCGCCGGCCGCCGACATCATCACGCTCGACCGCAATTATCGCTCGACGCAGACAATCCTTGCGGCGGCCAATGGGGTCATCGACCTCGCCCGGGAACGCTTCACAAAGAACCTCTGGACCGATCGGCAGTCCGAGCAGCGCCCGATGCTGGTAACCGTCAAGGACGAGGCGGACCAGGCCAACTACATCGTCGAGCAGGTTCTTGCCAATCGCGAGGTCGGCATCACGCTCAAGCAGCAGGCCGTGCTGTTCCGCTCATCGAGCCATAGCGGCCCGTTGGAAGTCGAGTTGACCCGCCGCAACATCCCCTTCGTCAAATTCGGCGGCCTGAAATTCCTCGACAGCGCGCATGTGAAGGACATGCTGGCGGTGCTGCGCTTTGCCCAGAACCCGCGTGATCGCGTCGCCGGTTTCCGGCTGCTGCAGATGCTGCCGGGTGTCGGCCCCTCGACAGCGGGAAAGATCCTCGACACGATCGCCGCCGATCCCGAGCCGCTGATGGCGCTGGCGGAAATCCCGCCGCCGCCGAAAGCCGGTCCCGACTGGACGGCGTTTGTGAAGGTTCTGATGGGACTGCGGAAGATCGAAACCGGCTGGCCTGCGGAAATCGCGCAGGCGCGCGAATGGTATGAGCCGCATCTCGACCGCATTCACGAGGATGCCGAAACGAGGAAGGCCGACCTCCTGCAGCTCGAACAGATCGCCTCGGGATATCCGAGCCGTGAGCGGTTCCTGACCGAACTGACGCTCGATCCGCCGGATGCGACAAGCGACCAGGCCGGCGTTCCGCTGCTGGACGAGGACTATCTGATCCTGTCGACGATCCATTCGGCCAAAGGCCAGGAATGGCGATCGGTGTTCATGCTCAACGTCGTCGACGGCTGTATTCCCTCGGATCTCGGGGTCGGCACGACGGCCGAGATCGAAGAGGAGCGCCGGCTGCTCTATGTCGGCATGACCCGGGCGAAGGACAGCCTGACGCTCATCACGCCGCAGCGCTTCTTCACTGGAGGCCAGCATGCCCAGGGCGACCGGCATGTCTATGCCTCGCGAACACGGTTTATCCCCGTGACGCTGCTGCAGTTTTTGAAGCGACGACATGGCCCCAGGTAAGCGCTTCGGCTTCCGAGCGCAGTGCGCGCCAGATCCGTGTAGATGTCGGCGCCAGGATGCGCGGCATGTGGCGGTGAGGACTTGATGTGGCAGATGAGGCAACCGATCGTCCCATAGAACCTGACGCTCAGGGCGCCATCCGCAAAATCATTCATTGCGATATGGATGCGTTTTACGCATCGGTCGAGCAACGCGACAATCCGGAGCTTCGAGGCCGGCCGGTCGCTGTCGGCAGTCCCGCAGCCCGCGGCGTCGTTGCCGCCGCCAGCTATGAGGCCCGAGCCTTCGGCGTCTTCTCCGCCATGCCGTCGGTCACCGCCCAGCGAAAATGCCCTGACCTCATCTTCGTCAGGCCGCGCTTCGACGTCTACAAGGCGGTCTCGCTGCAGATCCGCGCGATCTTCGCAGAATACACACCGCTCATCGAACCACTATCGCTCGACGAAGCCTATCTCGACGTCACCGAAAACCTGAAAGGCATGACGATCGCTACCGAGATTGCCGAGGAGATCAGGGCAAAAATTTTCGCAATTACTGGCCTCACGGCCTCCGCCGGCATCTCCTACAACAAGTTCTAAGGCACAGGAAATCATGCCTGTGTAAACTAGACCGGTTAATGCGATGAAACTACAATATGATTCGTTATGTTTACAAGTTATTTTAGAAGGAAATGATTTAGAAATGACTGGGCGGCGGGTCAGAAGCCTCACACCCACTAAGCCAAGGATTGAACTCATCGTGTTCTCAAACGGAGAGCGCTGTCCGATGCTCCTTGATGGGATGGGGGTACCATTTTTCGACGCGACTGTATGGACGCTAACGAGCTACCGCCACAAGAGTGCATCTACGGTAGAGCAAGCGCTTCGAGGCGCTATGCTGCTGCATCTCTTTTGCGGGCGTTCTGGGATAGATTTACTTCAGCGTGTGAGAGACGGAGTGTTCTTTAGCTTGGGCGAGCTAGAAGCTCTCGTTCGAGACGCTCACCAGCCCTTCGAAAGCCTACGGAAGCCACTTGCCAAGACACCCAGACGCCGAGCGCGGACCGATGACAATGCAAGCCGTGCGGCGCTGGTTCGGCGTTTACCAATTGCAAAGCGGGTCCGAACGGTAAGTCCGCAGACCACCTCGATAAGGCTGCATTATCTGCGCAGCTATCTGCGCTGGCTTGGTGAGCGACAGAACAGCCGCTTCGGCTTTGATGGCGGCGAGTGCCTTCTCCCGTGCGCATGATTACGGAGCACGGTTGGCTGAAATCTTGGATCAAATAAAGCAGAGAGAGCCATCCACAAGCCCGAACGGTAGGCAGACTCTTGATCCTGCTGCTCAGGCGCGACTGTTGGCGGTAGTTGAGCCGTCCAGCCTCGAAAACCCTTGGAGCGACCCATTTGTGCGCCTCCGGAAGTGGCCGGAGGATTTCCTCTTCTGGTACAAGCGCGTCTAGCCAGTCCATCCGCTGATCGCGCGTCAGGACTGCCATGATAGGGCGAAATGTCAGCATTCGCCTCTATGGTCAGAATGGCATAGGCCTCCGGCCAGCCATTCGACGCCTGCCGCCAGATTCCTGCGAAATAAAACCAGTCACCGTTCGCCAGTGAGAAGCTGAAATTCTTGCCCCCACTGCGATGGCGAAACTCGGATGCCGGCACCAGGCAGCGATTGATCGGGAACAGCCTTCCTTCTGAGCGCACCACATGCACCGCACGCGGGCCACCATCGAGCGGACGCAGTCCCCATGGTAGCTCCACCATCTCCACATCGCCGTCATGGCGCCGTATGATGACGCGGCGCTCGTCGAGCGGGGCGTCGGACTGGAAAACCTTCGCGTTCGTCATATGTAGAACATAGCAAGAACCCAATGAGACAACAAGGAGCGCGGAGGACGCATGTGCAATGATTATCGACTGATGGTGAACCTGGCGTCGATCGTCGAGGATTTCGCCCATCTCAAGATCAAGATCCGCTTTGGTGAAGGTGCACCGAATGTTGAAGCACGCGAGGACATCAAGATCACCGACATGGCGCCGATCATCCGGGGGATCGAGGGAGCGCGCGACGAGGCGGACCTTGTCCAGCGCCGATGGAGTTGGCCGGGCCAGAACAAGCGGCCGGTCTACAATTTCCGCTCGGACGGACGCGAGTTCAACTCCAATCGGTGCCTTATCGTTGCCGATGGCTTCTACGAATTCACCGATCCAACGGAAAAAGGGAAAAAGCGCAAGGACAAGTGGCTGTTCACCAAAGAGGACGAACCGATCTTCTGCATCGCCGGCATCTGGCGCGAGACGGGTGACGTCGGGCAAGCCTTCACCATGCTGACGATGGAGCCTGGACCGGACATCGCGCCCTATCACGACCGGCAGATCGTCATCCTCGAGCGGGATGCCTGGGCGGACTGGCTCGATCCATCTGTCTCGGCGAAATCTCTGATCAGGCCACTTCCCGCCGGCACCCTCAATGTCGAGCAGGTCGGCTGACGCGCTTTCTGTTTCTCACCGCATCTCACCAGACTGAGTTGGAACAAAATACGGGCTGGATGCTTCTCAGTTTTCGAGGTCGCGTGCCGTGTCAACCGGACGTGACAGGGATGACGAACGCGAGGATTTTTCCGGTTTCTCCTTGCGGCCAACGAAGCGGCAGTCGAGCGTCCAACCTGTCCGGCCCGCGCCTCAGGCTCCGTCGTCATTCGACGCGGATGGCGGAAGTGTACCGGGGACCGCGATGGCCAGCGACAAGCTCTCGACTTACAAGCAGAAACGCGACTTCCAGAAAACGCAGGAGCCGAGCGGCCAGGCGACGTTGAAAACGTCGAACCGCCGGCGCTTCGTCATCCAGAAGCATGACGCCACGCGATTGCATTACGATCTGCGGCTCGAACTCGACGGTGTCTTCAAGTCCTGGGCTGTCACAAAGGCCCGTCGCTCGATCCGCACGACAAGCGTCTTGCCGTCGAGGTCGAGGATCACCCGCTCGACTATGGCGATTTCGAAGGCACGATCCCGAAAGGCCAATATGGCGGCGGCACGGTCATGCTCTGGGACCGCGGCTATTGGGAGCCCGAAGGCAACCGGACGCCGGAAGAGGCGCTTGTTAAGGGTGATTTCAAGTTCACGCTTGAGGGCAAGCGGCTGCACGGCAGCTTCGTGCTGGTGCGGATGCGCAACGACCGTGACGGCGGCAAGCGCACCAACTGGCTGCTGATCAAGCATCATGACGACTTCTCCGTCGAGGAGAATGGCGCGGCCATTTTGGAAGACAACGCAACCTCCGTCGCCTCGGGGCGGACGATGGAAGCGATCGCCGCCGGCAAGGGCAAGAAGCCGAAACCGTTCATGATCGAGAGTGGCGAAGTCCAGGCGGATGCGGTCTGGGACAGCAATCACGGCCTTGCAGCGGAAGAGCGCAAAGCCGAAACCACAACCAAGAAGAAAGCGCCGGCGAAAGCTGCCAGAGCAGCGAAGTCCGCAATGCCGGACTTCATCGCGCCGCAGCTCTGCGAGACGCGCGAGCGTCCGCCTACAACAGAAGGCTGGATCCACGAGATCAAGTTCGACGGATACCGCATCCAGATGCGCATCGAAAACGGCGAGGTCACACTCAAAACCCGCAAGGGCCTCGACTGGACGGCGAAGTACCCGGCAATCGCCGAATCCGGCGCCGCGCTTCGGGACGCCATCATCGACGGCGAGATTTGCGCGCTCGATGAAAACGGGGCGCCGGACTTCGCAGCACTTCAGGCGGCACTGTCAGAAGGCAAGACCGACACACTGGTGTATTTCGCGTTCGACCTCTTGTTCGAGGGCAATGAGGATCTCCGACAACTGCCGCTGACCGAGCGCAAGGATCGGCTGCAGAAACTGCTCGATGACGCTGGCGAGGATCCACGCTTGCGCTTCGTCGAGCATTTCGAGACCGGCGGAGATGCCGTCCTGAAGTCAGCCTGCAAGCTGTCGCTCGAAGGCATCGTCTCCAAACAGGCGGATGCTGCCTATCAATCCGGCCGCACCGAGACCTGGGCCAAATCCAAATGCCGGGCCGGCCATGAGGTGGTGATCGGCGCCTATGCCACGACCAACGGCAATTTCCGCTCGCTGCTGGTCGGCGTCAACCGCGGCAGCCATTTCGTCTATGTCGGCCGTGTCGGCACGGGCTATGGCGCCGGCAAGGTCGATGTCCTGCTGCCCAAGCTGCGCGCGCTGGAAACGGCGAAGTCACCGTTCACCGGTATCGGGGCGCCGAAGAAGGATCCCAACGTCGTCTGGGTGAAGCCGGATCTAGTGGCGGAGATCGAGTTCGCCGGCTGGACCGCCGACGGGCTCGTCCGCCAGGCGGCCTTCAAGGGCTTGCGAGAAGACAAGCCAGCAGGGGAAGTCGTCGCCGAGAAGCCGGTCGAACCAGCTGAGGTGGAAACGCCCGATCCGGAGACAGAGGCCAAACCCAAACAGCCCGCAAAGCCGCCGCGCAGAAGCGGCAAGGAAGATGTCATGGGCGTGTTGATCTCCAACCCGGACAAGCCGCTTTGGCCGGACGCCAACGATGGCGAACCGGTCACGAAGGTGGAACTGGCTCGTTACTACGAGGCCGTCGGCCCTTGGCTGATCGAACATATCCAGGGCCGGCCGTGCTCGATCATCCGGACGCCTGACGGTATCGGCGGCGAGCAATTCTTCCAGCGGCATGCGATGCCGGGGACGTCCAATCTTCTGGAACTGGTGCAGGTCTTTGGCGATAAGAAGCCATATTTACAGATCGATCGCGTCGAGGGCTTGGCCGCGATCGCGCAGATCGGCGGCGTCGAACTGCATCCCTGGAATTGCGAGCCGAAACAGCCCGAAGTGCCGGGTCGTCTGGTCTTCGATCTCGATCCCGGCCCCGATGTCCCCTTCTCAACCGTCGTCGAGGCCGCCCGCGAGATGCGCGACCGATTGGAGGAGCTTGGCCTCGTCAGTTTCTGCAAGACCACCGGCGGCAAGGGCCTTCACGTCGTCACGCCCCTTGCTGTGGCGAAGGGCAAGAAGCTGGCATGGCCGGAGGCGAAGGGCTTTGCGCATGATGTTTGCTTGCAAATGGCTCGCGAGAACCCAGAACTTTATCTGATCAAGATGGCCAAGAACCAGCGCAACGGCCGCATCTTCCTAGACTACCTGCGCAACGACAGGATGGCGACGGCCGTGGCGCCGCTGTCCCCGCGCGGCCGTCCGGGGGCTACAGTGTCGATGCCGTTGACATGGAGCCAAGTAAAGACGGATCTCGATCCGAAGCGGTTTACCATCCGCACCGTGCCGGCGCTGCTGTCAAAGACGAGCGCCTGGCAGGATTATTGCGACGGACAGCGCTCGCTGGAGCAGGCAATCAAGCGGCTCGCCAAGTCGATGAAGCAGGCCGCCTGAACGCGCCAGCCATCAAAAACCGTAGCGCCGATCGAGTTCTTTCAGGGCAGCCTGCACCTCATCGATCGAGACAGGAGTTGTTCCCGGTAGCTGACGGAGTGCTGGCTTGGAATCGACGGCGTAAAAGTCCGACGCCCATGCTGCAAGGATCGCGCGCTTGTCATCGACGGAAAGGGCCGGCGCTCTCACCACGTCGATCGGTCGCCGAAGCTGCATGCCCTGAAGCAGGACCGTTGGTCCCATCGCCATAGCGTTGCTGGCCGCCTGCTGAAGCAAATCGTGCATCATCCGACCACCTCACAACACGTGCGGATCTTTGTCTCGCCGCAAGCGCGAGGCGGCGATCACATTGGTTTCAGGCGCCAGCAGATCATGTTTCTCGGCGAAGGCGGCAAAGAGCCCGCGCGCGGTCTCTGCTTCGATTTCACCACGCAGCGCGGCACTGCATGCCTTGAGCGCGATCGAATGCGCGATGTCCCGGCTTGAGGCCGGCCACTCGGAAAGATGCCGGTAGGCGTCCATCACGCCGCGAACCTCTACCGGAAAGCCGAGGCCGACAAGAATGGGAACAGGCTGTCTGAACATATCGGGTTTCATCGTTCTCTCCTTCCCAACCCGGAATGTCGATGGGCGCCGTCGCGACGGCGCCCTTGTTGAGGGACAGTGTCGATTAAGCCGCCTTCTGCGCTTCGATCTGTGCCAGAGCTGCAGATGCCAAAGCTGGGGCGCTTTCGATGGTAATTTTTCGCGGCTTCAGTGCCTCCGGGATCTCGCGAACCAGATCAATCGACAGTAGACCGTTGCTCAGGTCCGCTCCGTTTACCCGGACATGGTCGGCAAGTTCGAACCGGTGTTCGAACGGCCGGCCGGCGATGCCGCGATGCAGATAGCCGTCAGTAGCCGCCTCCTGCTTCTTGCCCGTGACGGTCAGAAGGTTGGACTGGAAGGTGATGTCGAGATCGTCCTGGGCAAAGCCTGCCACAGCGATAGAGATCCGGTAGGTGTCGTCGCCCGTCTTGACGATGTCATAGGGCGGCCAGTCACTGATCGAGCGGGCGCGCTGGGCATTTTCCAGAAGGTTGAAGACCCGGTCGAAGCCGACGCTCGAGCGGAAGAGAGGTGCATAGTCGTAAGATGTTGCCATAGCCATATCCTCCTTAAAGCAACATGGGTACAGAAGCGCCGAAAGCGGCGCTCCCAGCAAGGCCAGCCCTGTCATCAGCGGCTGGCGGCAAAAGATTTGGTTTTGGAGAATTTGCGATTCAAGAGCGGACAGAGAAAAATTCGGCACTTTTTTCGTCACCAACACTGGCTCAATCAAGCTCATGGACTGCGGCATTATCCTGGACCTCGCGCAAGCCCTTGTACGACGCATGTCGCAGATTGCCGTCGTCGGTCCAGCCCCGGAATTCGATTTCTGCGATCAGCGTCGGCTGGGCGAAGACATAGTTCTTGCCTTTGAGCGGAACGACCGGCGTCCTCGTTTTCAGCATGTCGAGCGTCTTCTTCAGATAGGTGGCGTCCTTTTCCTTGAAGCCTGTGCCGACGGCGCCGACGTAGACCCAATCGTGTCCGCGGCGACCGGCAAGCAACAGGCTGCCGATCCCACCCCTGGCGGCGGCTGACTGCTCGTATCCGACGATCATGAAACTCTCGCTTTGGACGCATTTGATTTTCAACCAGTCGCCGGTCCTTCCCGAGCGATACGGACTATCGCGGTGCTTGGCGATGATGCCTTCCAGTCCAAGCGAGCGGGCGTTTTCGAGGAGCCTCGGCGCCACTACCCTCCACCTCCTCGGAAAGTTGGATCGCGCCAACCGCACCGTCGAGCAGATCCGTCAACAGATGCCGGCGGACCGACAGCTCGGTCTTGGTCAGATCGTGCCCGTCGAAGTATAAGAGGTCGAAGGCGAAGAGGACGGATTCCGTCGAAGCCCGTTTGCCGCCTCGGCCGCCGAGCGAGCGCTGCAACGCTCCGAAGTCAGACCGGCCCTGGGCATTGAGAACGACGGCTTCACCATCGAGGATGGCGGTCCCGACCCCAAGCTCTTTGGCGGCCGCCGCAATCGCGGGAAACCGATGCGTCCAGTCGTGGCCGCCGCGCGTGATGATGCGGACGCCCTTCGGCTCGATGTGAATGGCGAGCCGATAGCCATCCCACTTGATCTCGTAGGCCCAATCCGGCCCGACCGGCGGCGCCGCCTTCAGCAAGGCCAGACATGGTTCGATCCGATCGGGCATCGGATCGAAGGGAAGATTCGGCTGTGCGGGGTCACGCTTGCGTCGCGGCTGGGATTTCGCGGTGAAGCTATCGTCCCGCAGGAGCGGTTTCGCGGGTCTTTTCATTTGCCGGTCCGGGTTTCAGCGGCGACCGACTTCTTCAAGGCATCCATGATATTGATGACGTTGCTCGGTGCTGGGCCAGAGGCCGGCGCTTTCGCTTTGGCCTTGGACGGTTTCTTCAGCGCCTTCTTCTTGTCCGCGATGATATCGAGCAGCCGGTCCTGCACGGGATCGATCACCATCTTCGGATTCCAGTGCTGGGTCTGCTTTTTGATCAATTGCTGCACCAGGGGCATCATGTCCGAATCCGCCGTCTCATCGCCGATCCCGGCGAAATAGGTATCCTCGTCACGGACTTCGTCCCCGTAGCGCAAGGTCCAAAGCACGATACCCTTGCCGCGTGGCTCCAGCATGACGGCGCGCTCGCGGCGGGTGATGACCAACCGGGAAATGCCGACCATGTCCTGGGATTCCATCGCGTCGCGGATAACCGAGAACGCCTCCTGACCCACAGGGTCGTTCGGGGACAAATAATAGGGTGTGTCGAGCCAAATCCACTCGATGCTATCGCGCGGTGTGAAGGTTGAGATATCGATCGTCTTGGTGCTGTCGAGCGCGACGTTCTCAAGCTCCTCGTCTTCCAGCATTACATAGTCGTTCTCGCCGCGCTGGTAACCCTTGACCTCGTCCTCGTCTTTCACCTCCTTGCCGGTGACGGAATCCACGTAGTGGCTGACGACGCGGTTCTGGGTCTCGCGGTTGAGGGTATGAAAGCGAACCTTCTCGTTTTCGGAGGTCGCCGGCATCATCTGCACTGGGCAGGTGACCAGCGACAGCTTGAGATAGCCTTTCCAGTACGGTCGGACTGCCATGGTATCCTCCGATCAGGCTCGCGCGGCGCGTCGGAGCCGCGGCAGATTTGGATTTCGCAGCCACAGTGGGCTTAGTAGCCTTCTGTCGCCCCTTATTGGCATTTGCTGCGGTGCGTTTCGGCTCCGCTTTCTTCCCGCCAAGACCGGCGCTCTCGCGCAGAGCCTGGAGCAGATCGCTCTGCTTGGAAACTGCCGGCGCCTTCTTCTTCGGAAGCGACCGACCCTCGATCTTCGCCTTCACCAGTTCGGCGACAGCCGCCTCGTAGCGGTCGTCGAACGTGCTGGCGTCGAAACTCCCCTTCTTGGTGCCGATGATATGCTCGGCTAGCTCCAGCATTTCGCCCTCGATCCTGAGCTCTGGCAGTTCCTCGAAGGCCTCCTGAGACGAGCGAACTTCGTAGTCGAAATTGAGGGTGGTGGCGATCAGGCCTTTGCCGTGCGGCCGGATCAACACCGTGCGCATGCGCCGGAAGAGAACGGTGTGTGCGATCGCCGCGACCTTCGCCTTCTTCATGCCGTCGCGGAGCAGCACGAAGGCATCGGTGCCCATCTTGTCCGGCGCCAGGTAATACGGCTTGTCGAAATAGACGTCATCGATCTCGTGGCAGGGGATGAAGGCATCGATCTTCAGCGTCTTGTCGCTGTCGGGGACGGCAGCCGCGACTTCGTCCGGTTCAAGAATGATGTACTGGCCGTTTTCGATCTCGTAGCCTTTAACCTGGTCGTCGCGCTCGACGGGATCGCCCGTCTCGCTGTCGACGAACTCGCGTTTCACCCGATTGCCGGTCTTGCGGTTCAGCGTGTTGAAGGCGATGCGTTCCGACGAGGATGCCGCTGTGTAGAGCGCCACCGGACAGGCGACCTCTCCGAACTTGATGAAACCCTTCCAATTCGCACGCGGGGCAACCATGACGCAGGCTCCTGACACAACCAATGCGATTCAAGCGAATCGACATGTAATTGTTCCGAGTCGAAACGAATCATTTTTCAATGACTTAGCTCCTCGGTCGCACCCGTTTTGAGAGTCTTCCCTAGAGTCCTGATTCACATGCATCTTTTGGTGAAGACGCGCGTTTGTTCCAGCAGCAACCACAAAGGAGTCCTGCCATGACTAAGCGCGAACTGATCGATACCGGCACCGACAAACGTTACGTCCGCCGCGATGAAGAGGGTAGGTTCAAGGAAAGCGTCGGCGTTTCGCGGTCACTATCGGACGATGCTCGGCATGACGCCAAGCATGATGCGAAACCCGGCCAGGGCGACAAGGGCGATCACAAGCGCCGGTAAAAAGCGGTGAAGCTAGCCACCTACAACGTCAATGGCATCAATGGCCGCCTCGAGGTGCTGCTGCGCTGGCTTGCCGAGGCAAAGCCTGACGTCGTCTGCCTGCAGGAGTTGAAGGCGCCGGACGAGAAGTTTCCTCGCCGCGAGATCGAGCGCGCCGGGTACGGTGCTATCTGGCACGGCCAGAAAGCCTGGAACGGCGTGGCCATCCTCGCCCGCGATCAAGAGCCGCGCGAGACACGTCGCGGGCTTCCCGGCGATCCCGACGACAGCCACAGTCGCTACATCGAAGCGGCGATCGACGGAATGGTGATCGGGTGCCTGTACCTCCCGAATGGCAACCCAGCGCCTGGCCCGAAATTCGATTACAAGCTTCGCTGGTTCGAGCGGCTGCACGCCTATGCTGCCGAGCTGTTCGAACTCGAGGTGCCGGTCGCCCTTGTCGGCGATTTCAACGTCATGCCGACGGATCTCGATGTCTACGCGCCGGAACGCTGGCGGGACGACGCCCTGTTCCGGCCAGAAGTACGGGCCGCCTATGCCGAGCTCATCGCCATGGGCTGGACCGATGCTATCCGATCGCTGCATCCCGACGAGCGGATTTATACGTTCTGGAAATATTTCCGGAACGCCTTCGCTCGTGATGCCGGTCTGCGCATCGACCATTTCCTGCTGAGCCCGTCCTTGCGTGAACGGCTGACCGCATCCGGTGTCGATAAGTTCGCGCGTGCCTGGGAGCACACCAGTGATCACGCACCCACCTGGATTGAACTCGATGACGGGTAACTTATCTCATGACCAGATATCCCGTCTCTACAGCCCCTGCCGGGTGGGCGAAGATATCAGTAGAAGGAGTGACGGCATGCCAGTTCAATCAGAATTCGACGCCGGTGATTTCGCCGATCGTCTCGCGGAGATGAGCGACGACGAGTTGTTCGAAACCATGCAGGGGCTTGAGCAGGAAAGCGAAGACATTCTCCCCGACGAGCGCGACAGTAGCGATGTGTTTGCGAAAATCGCCCTGGTCGAGACGGCCATTGAAAATCGGTTCCCGGGCCAGCTCTTGGCGCCCTACAAGGATTGGCAACAGCGTCGGAACGCAAGCTGAACAGGAGCGTGTATGATGACCGAACGATCCGAAAGCACGGAACGATTGTTCCAGCAACTCAATGATCTTGTCGCCGACGTCATCGATCAGTTCGCAACTCAGGGACATGGAACCGCCGTCGTTCTCGATACGCTCCAAGATGTTCTGGCAAAGCGGCAGCTCGCCTATGAACGTGACCCAGATCCGGCAGAAGACATAGTCGAAGAACCCGCCAACGACTGGCCGGGCGCCGTTAACCGGACTGAGGCGAAGGAGTAGCCAATATGGCCCCACCGGATCATCGCGGAATAGTCGATACGGCAAAAAGCCTGACGCGCACGCAACAGGACGCTCTGACAGCGATTGCCTTTTACCGCCGGCAGGCGAACAGCAGCGTCCATACGCTTTGACTGCTCGCAGCGGGCGACCGGTTGGAAATGTTTCACCGCGTTCAGCACCATCGCCTCGAACATACACAGGAAATCCAGTCCGAATCTGCAAAACCCTGGCTGAATCTGCGCGCGGCTGGCTCTTTACCCCTCTAGATCGATTGCTCTCCAGGAAGTCAGGGGCGGCTTTGGCCGCCGATAGGAAACCATGCCCAGCAATTATCCATTGGCCCGCACCGCAGAAGAATTTTACCCGGTGATGAAGGCCCGACTGAACTCGCTTGATGTCGAAACAGCGCTTGGCGTGTTTGATCCAGCCTGCATCATGATTGACGCTGCCGGCGCCATTCACCGGGGTTTGGAAGCGATCGGAGGCGAACTGGAAAAGTACTTCTCTCTCGGGCTGCAGATGGACATGGCGAAGCGCCATCTGTTTACTACTGGCGATACCGCGCTTCTGATTTGCGACTGGTCGTACGATGGCATTGCTCTCGATGGCACGACAGTTAACATGAAGGGAACGGCATCAGATGTTATACGGCGCGGTGACGATGGGATTTGGCGCCACATCATCGACAATCCCTTCGGAACGCAGCACCGCAGTGTAGCGTGAGGACGGTTGCAATGCCGCTTAAAGGATCTAATAATCGTTAAAATGTAGCTCGCGAGGGTTTTGGCGCATGAATAATTTTCCGTCTGAGCCAAAACGTCACGTCCTTTTTCCAGTACCGGGAGAAACTGGAATTCGCTCGAAGCGGACCTCGTCCAGATCCCCGCCGGCCAAGCGCAGGCGCAGAGTGGGGAACTGCACGTTCTCGGTATGCATTTCGGACCGCCCGTAAACGCGGACTGTCTGGTGGGTGGCTCGCGGAAACGGGGCGTGCAAAAATCCGGCGACATTGATTTCATCCCGGCCGGCGTGGACGGCGTTTGGGAGGATGATGCAACCTGCCAGGTCTTGCGACTGACGTTGCGGCCAACACTGATCGATCAAGTGGCGCAGGGGCTTGGGCGAAATGCGGATGAAATCGATCTCGTCCCCCGGCTTCGACTGCGTGACACCCGTATCGAAGCGATCGGCTGGGCGATAAAAGCCGATCTTGAAGCAGATACGCCCTCTGATCCGCTTTACATCGATCTTCTGGCGAACGCATTGGCTGTTCGTTTGATCGAGATCGCCACATTAAGGGAAGCACGGACCCACGCCGAAAGCGGCTCCAAAATGTCTACGCGGCAGTTGAGGATACTCATTGAGTTCATCGAAACCAATCTCGATCAGAAGCTCCATCTCGCCGATCTGGCTTCCGTGGCGGGGGTCAGTTCCACGCGGCTCAAGTCTCTGTTCCGCAACAGCACCGGAACACCAGTGCACCAGTACGTTATCCGCCGCAGGGTCGAATATGCACGGGCGCTGATCGCCACCACGACGATGCCTGCCAGTCAGATTGCACTTGCTGCTGGTTTTGCTCATCAGAGCCACATGGCGACGACAATGCGTCGCCTTCTCGGTCAGACTCCTGGTGAAATCGGGCGCCCAACCGCTTGATCCCCGCTTCTTGATCCGCAGGGCGTCGGGTTCGTCAAATATGACCGAAACTGCAAAGGTCTGTCTGAATCTGTGCGATCCCGGTTCTCTGTTTCCTTAGTTCGTGGCCGACGCAACTGAGGAACAGAGAATGTTTTCTATCACAGGCAATACCATCTTGATCACGGGCGGCGGCAGTGGGATCGGCCGCGCCCTTGCCGAGGCGTTCCATGCCAAGGGCAACAAAGTCATCATCACTGGCCGAAACGCCAGCAAGCTGAGCGCTGTCGAAAAAGCAAATCCGGGCATTGTCAGCCGTGAGCTTGACGTTGACGATCCTGCCAGGATCAACGCTTTCGCGCAGGAGATCGTAGCGGAGTTCCCGGACCTCAATGTGGTCATCAACAACGCCGGCATTATGCGCGCAGAAGATCTGAAGTCCGGCGACACCGACACGGCAAAAGCGACCATTACCACCAACTTGCTAGGTCCGATCTGGCTGAACGCTGCTCTTCTGCCTCACCTGACGGCAAAACCGTCCGCCACGATCTTCATGGTTTCCTCTGGCCTCGCCTATGTGCCCCTGGCCCTCACGCCCACCTACTGCGCGACCAAGGCGGCTATTCACTCCTATTCCCAGACCCTGCGCGCCCAATTGAAGGGCAGCACCGTTCAGCTTATCGAACTGGTTCCTCCTTACGTGCAAACGGAGCTAATGGGACCAGCGCAGGCCGTCGATCCAAAAGCAATGCCGCTTGCGGACTACATCTCGGAAACCATGAGATTGCTGGAAGCTGAGCCCGGTTCCGAACGAGTTCTCGTTGAGCGAGCCCTGTTCTTCGTTCAGGCCGAGCGCGAAGACCGCTACGCATCGACCTTCGACATCATCAACCACTGACCAATTCGGCGCTGGAGAACGGCTATTTGCCGTTCTCCTTATCCAACATCCGAACAGTCTCGGATTCTCTCGCCAAAGTGACATGGCGACGACGATTCGCCGGGTTCTCGGCTGACGCCTGATAAGATCAACTGAACCACGCACAAAATCTGACTGAATTTGCAAATCCCCGGCTGATTTTGTGCGAAGCACGACAGCCGGTTTCTTAAGGCTGGTGTCTCACATTAAGGAGACCAGCATGTTCGCAATTATCGGAGCCGCAGGGAACGTCGGCTATTCAACTTCACGAGCGCTGCGTGACGCGGGCGTCCCTGTCAGGGCGATCCTTCACGATGCGGCAAAGGCAGCACGGCTCAGCGAGATCGGATGTGAGATCGCTGTGGCGGACCTTCAGGACTCCGCGGCGCTCGCCAGCGCGATCGGCGACGCAGACGCCGTACAGGTCATTCTGCCCTTACGACCCCAAGCGGCAGACCCCGCCGAAGATATGTGCCGATCAGGCGAAAGCCTAGTCGCGGCTCTTTCTCAGACGCGTATTAAGCAAGTTCTGGCGATTTCTGACTATGGCGCTCACGTCGCCGACGACATCGGCATGCCGAGCGTCTTTCATGAGTTCGAGGCGGGGCTACGCGGGCTTCAAAGCCATATACTGATCCTGAGATCAGCCGAGCATATGCACAACTGGGCACGCAGCATCCCCGATGCCATCCAATCGGGCGTGCTACCGTCCTTCCAGGACCCGGTTGACATGGAGCAGCCGACGATCTCCGCGCGGAACCTCGGCGTGATCGCCGCAAATCTGTTGCTGTTACCGGAATGGGAGAAACCGCTTTCGATTATCCATGCGGAGGGGCCACGCCGATATAGCGCTGCTGACGTGGCGACGGCGCTGAGCGAGCTGTCGGGCAAGACAGTCCGCGCGCGGCCTGTTCCTCGGTCGCAGTGGGAAGGAATCTTCGCGAAAGGTATGCCTGCGAGTCTGGCGGACCTTCTCATCAAATCGAACGACGCCAAGAACAAGGGCGGGCTGATCGACGTTGAGCCAAACGCCGGGGAGGTTCGCCACGGATCTACGGAGTTGGTGGACGCTCTCCGGCCATTCATTCCGAAAGCGTGATCGCGTCGCCCGGGCAGGTGGGCAGCGATCGCCTCTGACCACCCGCTTCAGGGACAAGATCATGACGGGGTCAGAACAAGATCAGTGCGAAATCGTACGTTTAGCCGAGGAAGTGATGCTCGAGATCGATATTCGTTCCCAAAGCTGGATCCTAAAAGCATTTCACCCTATAACTTCATATTCAGTACAGGCGACAAACTACGGAAAATACAGACGAATTTGATTGGCTTACGATTTCACCCTAATCTTGTTCTTTCCCCTTCGCAGAAATTGGTTTGCTCTTGAAAGGAGTTGAACCGGCCGTATTACGATGCGAACTTTGCCGACTGAATGGTGCCTCCTTTTTTGACGCACAACATGGCCCGGGTTATGACAATGGCAGCGATAAAGTAGCTCTATTGAACGCCTAGAATTCCGCGTAGTCCGCAAATATCTATGGGTCTCCCAGGATGAAGTCGAAGACCGTTTCAGGCTGCTCCTGAGCGATCATCCGCGATGCCGCCATGGCCGCAGCTGTTGCTTCGGTGAGATCAGCAAGTAATCCGGGAGACATGCCTAGGGCGTGCAAGAAACGATCATACGGCGCCATTGCCAGATCTCGTAACAGCGCGCCAGCGCGTCCAGCATGACGCATCGCTGCCGCGCGTTTGCCTTCCCGGATCTTCACCCCGGTCGCTGATAGCAAGATCAATGCCTTCAGGAGGGCGCGCAGCGGGCTTCCTCTGTTTGCAATCTGCCAAAGTCCTTCCCACGCCTCGTGGGCTTCCCAATAGTACCCGTGATTGAAGAGGTCCTGGCCCCAGGCGAATTCCGCCGAGTCGAGAGACGCACTTACAAATAAAGATTGAACACCGTAGCTGTGTCCTCCAGGATCACGAACCGGATGTGGACCCTTGCCCGGCAAATAGGCATAGCCGGGGAAGGATCTATTCGGAAGGAACCGAGGACGTCCCATCGCCTCAAACTCCTTTTTGCGAAACCTCGAAATCAGCATGCTCCTAGCCCGCCCGGTGGACAACCCTCCTCTACTTTACCGGGCTTCTTAACTAACCATCCCTGAATGGCTCAGCCGACTAACCTTAAGCGAACGAGACTTTCGGCCGTCGCGATGATCGCCTCCTCGCGCGACCGCGGCTTCCAGCCGAGCAGGTGCTTCGCCTTTTCTCCGCTGGCGTTCATGTCGGCGCCTAGTTGCCAGACAATGCCGCGCATTGCCGGGTTAAAAAGGGCTACGAGTCGGACAAACCAGTTGGGCAGCACGCGCGTGCTCACTTTACTCGAGGCCGAGCCTATGCGCGCTTTCAGCAATTTGGCAATGTCGCCCAACCAAAGGCTATTGCCGGTCGTGGCGAGGAAACGCTCGCCCTTGGCGGCGGGGTCGACCATCGCGCGCAAATGCAGATCGGCGACGTCGCGGACATCGACCACGCAGGTGTTGATTTTAGGGCAACCCGGCT
The DNA here is from genome assembly GCA_045291535.1 of Neorhizobium sp. EC2-8. Taxonomy (GTDB): domain Bacteria; phylum Pseudomonadota; class Alphaproteobacteria; order Rhizobiales; family Rhizobiaceae; genus Neorhizobium. Next base: position 880,732 of record CP147998.1, read on the forward strand.
GGCCGTCGAGCATGTTCTTGATCAGCCGGATTGAATGTGAATAGTCGGGCCCGAGTGCTGGTCCAAGCACGGTTGTCGGATTAACGGTTGCAAGCTCAAGACCGTTTCCGTCCCGGGCGATAAAGTCCCAGGCCGCGCGCTCGGCAAGCGTCTTCGACTTCTGGTAGGGAGCGATGTCGCCGTCCAGATCGCTCCAGTCAGTCTCGTCGAAGGGGCGGCTCCGTGGCTGAGAACGCCCGCCGGCGATTGCGCCAAATGCCGAAGTGAGCACCACCCGCTTGACACCTGCATCGCGCGCAGCCCGCAGCACGCGCAAATTGCCCTCGACCGCGGGTCTCACCCAGTCCTCCTCGCGGACCTGATCGCCAGATGGCGTTGGCGACGCGCCATGGATGACGTATCTGCAGCCGTTTACGGTCTCAGGCCAACCAGCGTCCGACATGAGGTCGGCCTGCATGAATGACAAGCGGTCACCCGGTTCAACACCGCCGGTCTTCAGATTGTCGAGCACTTCCTGCCTGCGCGACATCGACCGGAGGGTGGTTCTCACCCGATAGCCGGCGCTAAGAAGCGCCAGCATGCAATATTGCGCGATGAACCCACTGCCGCCGGTTACCAGCACCAAATCGTCGTTCATCTCGTTCTCCGGGTTGGCGACGCTCAACGGTCGATCCCCGCCATGATCCAAGCCGGGTAGCGGTTGCCCGCAACGGTGCCCGTCGCCAGTGTCTTATCGAGTGTCTGCATGTCCTCATCGGATAGACGGATCCCGTCAGCAGCGACGTTCTCCTCCAGGAAGGAGCGGCGCTTGGTGCCGGGGATCGGGACGATATCGTCGCCCTTGCTTAGCAGCCAAGCCAGCGCGACCTGGCCGGGCTTAGCACCCTTGGCATTCGCGATGGCCAAAACGGCTTCTGCCGCCCGTACATTGGCGTTGTAGTTTGCACCCTGGTAGCGCTCGTCGTTGTGACGTGTGTCGTTGGCAGGATATTCCTCCGCCCGCTTGACCGCACCGGTAAGGAAGCCACGACCGAGCGGTGCGAACGGCACCAGACCGATACCAAGCTCGCGCAATGCCGGGATCACATCGACCTCCAGATTGCGCTCCCAGAGGGAGTACTCGCTTTGCAACGCGGATACTGGGTGGACGGCATGGGCGCGTTTCAGTGTGGCTGCACCCACTTCGGAGAGGCCGAAGAAGCGCACCTTGCCTTCCTGCACCAGTGCGCCGACCGTGCCAGCGACGTCCTCGATCGGCACATTCCGATCGATGCGATGTTGGTACAGAAGATCGATGTGATCGGTCTGGAGCCTGCGCAGTGATCCCTCGACAGCGCGGCGGATCGCCTCTGGGCGGCTGTCAGTCTCTGCACCGAGTTGGCGGCCGTTCTCGAACTTGAAACCGAACTTGGTCGCGATAACGACCTTTTCGCGCCGATCGCGAAAGGCGCGTCCCAGTAATTCTTCATTGGTATAGGGGCCGTAGCCTTCGGCGGTGTCGAAGAAATCGCAGCCGATCTCCACCGCTCGGTGCAACGTGGCAATTGATTCCGCCTCTTCCGCAGGGCCATAGGATTGGCTCATACCCATGCAGCCAAGGCCGACAGCGCCGACCTCCAGTCCTTGTGTACCTAGCCGACGCTTGCTCAAAGTCATGATCACAACCTCCGTGGAGGTTCCGTATTATCTCGCGCGTCATGTACTTAGAATGCTTGCACGTCCGTAATACTTGCGCGACAATCCGGCGATGATCCATGAACCTTTTTCCGATATTCTGAAGCTGACCCGTGCGGAAACGTTGGTGACGGGTGGCTTCACCGCTGGGGACCATGGGCAATCCGCTTTCCAGTTCCAAAGACGATCAAGTTCTTTGCAGTGCTCAAGGGAGTTGCTGGGTCACGCTCGATGGGCAGGAAGCCATCCACTTCTCCGCGGGCGATGTCGGATTGTTGTCCGCGCCATTGGCCTTCGAGCTCTCCAGCGACCCCTCACTTCCTCCCGCTGATGCGATGAGCCTGTTTTCTGGCGCCGGAAAGACGGATGTGCAAATTGGTGACGGGAGTGACTTCGCGCATATCGGCGGACATGTGCTGCTCGATCCGACGAGTGGGCGAGTCCTCGCGGACGTGTTGCCGCCCTGGATCCATGTTCAGGCCGATCGGCCTGAGGCAGCGACCTTCCGTTGGCTACTGGACCGTTTGGCGAAGGAGCGATCCAATCATCTGCCGGGTGCCGAACTCGCGGCGGCTCAACTCGCTCAATTGTTGTTCATCGAGATCCTGCGAGGCTCATCTGTCAGAGAACGCCGTCGAGCGGATCGGGTGGCTGCGAGCGTTGGCTGATCCGGGCATCGCGCCTGCTATTCGACTGATGCATGCTGACCCAGCACGATCATGGCACCTTGAGGATCTCGCCGAGGCATGCGCAATGTCGCGAACGACGTTCGCTGAGCGTTTCCGGACTGTGGCGGGGGTCGCACCGCTCGCCTATCTCACAAACTGGCGCATGCGATTGGCGGAACGGGCCCTACGGGAAGAGGCAAGACAACCCGTCGCTTCGATAGCAACCACGGTCGGTTATGCCTCCGAGAGCAGCTTTAGCAACGCGTTCAAACGGGAAACCGGCGCCTCACCGCGTGAGTTCCGAAACGCGAACAATAGGCCAATCGTTGCCCTCGCAGCGCCGGGGGCCGCGGACATCGATGGCTGAAAACATAGCGATTCAAGATATATTGGCCCGCTCCGGGCAGACGTTCACGTCTCTCCCTCTTACTGGGGTCAGAACAAGATTAGTGCGAAATCGTACGCTAGCCGAATTCGTGCATGTTTTCCGTAGTTTGCTGACTAGAAGTTTTAGGGGAAATGGCTATTTACGCTCCTGTTTTTGGAACGAATATGGACACTCCCCGTTGAACCCGACTATGCAGGTCCACGATCCTTTGATCGAGGTCTGCTTCGTAGGTTCGCCACGTTTGTCCGTCCACGCCGGGGGCTGCGTTACGCTTGAGTGCGTAGAACGCTGTCCTCAGCATCTCTGGATTGATGTGATGGAAGAGAGCGGTGAACTTTTCCTTCTTCCTTTGCCTTGCGGCATTCCGTATGCGGTCCAGCGCATGGGACACACTTTCCCGGTCCTGTGCCCGGCGCGTGCTTTGCTGGTCCGCATTCCCCTTGGTTCCTGCCCTTGGCTCCCCTTGCTCCGCCACCGATACTCCGGCGTTGTTCGCAAGGTTCGTTGCTACTATGGCAGGATCTGACTCCTCGAGATCGTTCTTCACCGGATTCGGCTCCTCGCCTTCCCGATGCGGACCAGCAGTGGCATCCCACTCTGGCCAATCCCGAGGTCTCCCGGTTCCCGCGCAAGGAGCGTCCATGCATGCCAGGGTCTCAGACCACGCCGGGTTGAATCGACACTCGCGCTGTCGCACCGATTCATATTGCCTTCCGCACACAAGACGAACGTCGGCACCCGAGAAGCGTCAATTTCGCGGTTCAATGGCTGGCCTACACGCTCCCCTGTCAACGCTTCACGCCCAGCCTCACAGCTGACCGCGCATGACTCGGGGTCAATGTGGATCGCTACTCCTTCATTGCAATGGACTTTCACCATCTACTCCTTGCCGGTTTCTACCGGCGCACCTTGTTCTGACCCCAAAAGGGAAAAGTGCTACTGACGTTCTTTACCTCGAAGTAGAAGTCGATAGCTCGTCGCCGCAATGAGGACTTCCATCGTCGGAGGTGGCACTCTCCTCAGCCCGGAGCGCGCGTGTATTGGGGATTGGACGGCTTGACCGCCGCATGCCCCTGTCCCGGAGCAAATGGTCCGCGGCGAACCTTTGCGTCCGTTCACTGTTCATTTCTCATGATGGAATTCGCTTAGACCATCCTCGCTCCCCACCACATAGGCCATGGCTCACTAGAAATGGAACACGGTTGCAACTTTTTGCCGTGCCGCCGCCTTAGCCTGGGGGTGCGCCCACCGGGTGCGCATGGCCATGTGGCCCCCGCTATAGAGGCGCCGTCGGTGGCGTTTGACGCCCAACCCGAAGAATGAACCCCGGAACCCATAAAGAATCCCGCCGAAGCGACAAAGGTTGGGGTAAAGTAGAACGAGGAGCCAACGTCAAGGCACGAACCTTGGGGCATTCTGGGGTGTTGGTCCTCGTCCCGCCGCTTAAACTGGCGACGCGCACTATGGTTCCGCCGGACATGAGCCGTGGTTTCAGCCGCAGGTGGAAGCCGCTCGTGACCGGTGACATAGCCAAACCCTGCCGCCCGCTATCGGGGCGACAACCTTGACTCTCATTCAGAGGGTGTAATGCTGATAAGATGAGTCCTGATCGCTTCGACGAATGCCTGCGCCACATCCGCTGGACGCCCATCATCCTCGCATCTGCGTTGCAATGCGATCTGTCATGGATCGAGGCGCTGGAAGCGGGCAACGAAGAGGTGCCTGCCGGCCTCGCGACATGGCTGGAAACGCTTGCCCAGGCACATGAAGCTTTCCCACCACCGACCACCTATCGGAGACCGAGGGCAAACCTCTGATGCCTAAGGCCCAACACCGCTACGACATCCGCAAGCACGGATAATTCACGTGGGAGATATTCGACACCACGACAGGGAGGACGGCTATCATAGAGGGAAAGCCGTACTGTGACCTCCCTTTGGACAGCGCCGACACCTCGGTGGACTTCATGAACTCGGTCGGAATGATGCCGGATAAGGACACACTGCATTGAGTTTGACTACCGACTTCATCGTCGAATTGATTCGCGCCGCGAATGAGATTGATAAACTGACGGCATCCGAGAAGAACCGGCTCCTAGATCGCGCCGCCGCAATCATTCGTGACATGCGAGGGCAAGTTGGCATCCCAGCCACCCGCACAAGGGCTGACGCTGTCGTAGAGCTTCAAGTGGTGGCAGCGTCCGTCCCGTTTGGCAGGAGGACGAACGAACAAGTCAAAGCCGTACTGCTCAACGCCGCGGCAATGATACGGGATTTGCATATCGTGCTGGATACGAAGACGGTAATTCAGATCGGCGAGCATATTGGGTCATAGGATCGTAGGCATTGCCGTTTTGCGTGTAGCGGGCCGCGGCAGATCTGATTTGGCTCGATGCACCCCTGGCAATCCGGGCCATCTTCTCCGCTGAAGAAGACAATGATGCCGGCAGCATCAAATTCGTCGGCCGACAATGTTCAACCGCTTCCGCTGAGATCAACCGGCTTAATCTGTGGGTAGCGCACAATCATAAGATGAGCTAATATGCCAACGCTAACAGACTGTTGAAGGCCCGGACGGGAAGAACGGCCGGGCCTTCTTTTTCCAACCTCGTTGTTTTGCGTGAGGTCAGGGCTCGCGCCCTGGCGGACCAGCGCGGGCCTACTGTTTCCAGAGAGCATCCCGCGCCGCGGCATTGGTGGGATTTTGCTCCAGAGGAGCTGACCATATTAACGTGCAGAGCTTGCCGAGATACTATCTGGGTCTGCGAGGCTCACCCCAACAAACCATTCACCGGAACACATTGCTGCGGTTGTGGTGCCACCGGCATGCCCTGCCCGCGCTGCTCGCCCGACCACGCATGGAACACACCGCCGGATGTCACCGGCGTATTCCGATCCGTCGCCCCGGTCGCCGGCAACAAGGCGAATTGACCGCCCCACTTCAGGTCGGCGCGGCGCAAGCTGTTAAGCATAGGGCCGCCGAGACCTCTCCCCATCGGAACGGCGGTATTCACTCTGCGTTGGTGCCCCATAAATTGGAGGGAGTTATGGACCTGTGGTGTTTTTGGGGAGCCGTCTTGCTGCAGCTTTGGTTTGGTTTTCGCCTGATCCGCAACAATTTCCATGGCCGAAGATCCGATGCGCCGCTTGCCGGGAAGGCGGTCCCGTCGATTTCGCATCCAGTATGGGAGCAGGAAATCGTACCGGAATGAACCCAGAAGCCGCCGCACCGCACACAATGGGTCTTGGGCAACAAACTGCGATTGCGCCTATCTTGATGGCCCTAGGCGCCAGCCTACTCCTCGCGGTTGGCATACTAGTCCTCCTGGCCAACAGGCAGCCACCGCCCACCGATTGAAGCATCCCTGCTGCCTCTCGCGGCAGCCCAAAACATTGATCTGTCGCAATGCGCTCAAGGATAAACCGGACTAGATTAACCGCTTGGATACGAAAATTTGGTCCCAACATTGAATTTCGTCCAGGAACAGATCCTCTACCGCGTATTGATCGCTGATATCGAGCGTCGCCATCCAGAGATGGTGAATATGAAAGATGTCGGCATGGGACCCAACGCGGATGAGTTACAGCGGCTCCTGACGTACCGTCTGTCGTTGAAGGCTCTGGAAAGCTTCACTGAGGAAAACGCAGGGGGCGACCAATGATCCTGAGCAACGAGCAGCGAAAGAAGATATTCGAGGAAGGCAAGCAAGCTGCCGCCCTCCGACAGGACAGGCGGATTTGACCGTATCTCAGCGACCAGACACCTGAGCGGATATACATCTGGTTGGCTGGGTTTGATACCGTCAGGAAGGAAGTCGTTCTCGCTTCAACACCATTCGCTGACGGCTGCAAGGCGTCATGCAAAAGCACTCACGCAGTGCCTCCGCCGCATCGAGCGCAACGGCCTCATAGCGAGAGAGGTGATTTCACTCTCGCCGGGCAGCCACCCCAGGTGGGGAGAAATATCAGGCTGTCCGCCGCAACTGCTGCTTTATCAGTTCGTAGACGCTGCTGAGCGGGACTGGCTTTCCAAACAAGTATCCTTGGATCTCGCCGCAGCCCTGCTCTCTCACCCGGTTCAGTTGATCGCTCGTCTCTACACCTTCGGCAGTTGTCGTGATGCCGAGACTTGCCCCCAGATCGACGACTGCCTTCACAATGGCAGCGCAATCCTTCGAGCTTCCAAGTTCGCGAATGAAGGATTGGTCGATCTTGATCTTATCAAATGGAAAGAGCCGCAGATAGCTCAACGATGAATAACCGGTACCAAAGTCGTCCATCGCAATCCGCACACCCAGGCTCCTGATATGGTGCAGCGTTGCCAAGGCCGTGTCGTTGTCGGTCAGCAGAACCGATTCAGTGATCTCGAGTTCGAGCCGAGATGCTGTTAGCCCCGCATCGCTGAGCGCGGAGACGACTGTGTGGGCAAGCGTCTGGCTCTTGAACTGGCGTGGGGAAAGGTTGACGGCCACGCCGATATCGGCCGGCCAGGCTCGCGGCGTCTTTGCAGGCTTGGCGTAGAACCCATTCCCCGATGGGCACGATCAGTCCTGTCTCTTCCGCCAGAGGAATAAATTCAGCCGGTGAGACCAGGCCCCGGTCAGGGTGATGCCAACGCAGCAGCGCTTCGAAGCCAACAACCCGCTCGGTATGGGTGTCCACCTGCGGCTGATAGTAGATCTCGAACTGTTGAGTGTCGATAGCCTGTTGAAGGAGGATTTCGAGTTCGCGTTGCTCCTGCCTGTCGGCATCCATGGTTGATTCGAAGAAGCAAAAGGTGCCGCGACCGTTCGACTTCGCTTTATACAAAGCCGTGTCGGAGTGTCTGAGAAGAGAATCGGCTAGGTCACCATCGGCCGGGGCTATTGCAATGCCGATGCTGACGCCGATGCGAATGGATTTTCCATCGATGATGAAAGCTTTGTCGACAATGTCAATGATTCGCTGAGCCAGGGATGAAGCCTCGTCTCTGCTTTGGACATCGGTCTGGAAGATAACGAATTCATCGCCGCCGAGGCGAGCAATGCTGTCGCCCTCGCGTAGACAGTCCGTCAGCCTGTCTGCAACCGTTTTGAGCAGGAGATCGCCCACCGCGTGCCCCAGGCTATCATTTACCTCCTTGAACCGGTCCAAATCCAAACACAGCAAGGCGCTTATCTTCCCGCTGACGGCGAGCTCCCTATCGATCTTCTCGCGCAACAGCGTTCGATTGGGCAAGCCCGTCAGCGGGTCGTGGCCAGCCATGTATTTTATTTGCTCGTCCGCGCGCACCGCATCGGTGACATCTTCATGCGCTGCGACATATCCGCCGTTTTCCATCGGATTGTGTGAGATCTTTATGACTCTGCCATCCATCAAGGATATGTTCTGACTTGCCGCTGACCGTTTCAGAGCGGCTTCGACTACAACATCGAAGTAGGTTTCACGATGGGCGGGCGCATTGCCCGCAGTCACACGATAGTCGAGAATCTGCTGCAACGGCGTACCCGGTCGGGCCAGTTGCTCCGGCAAACTGTACAAGCCCGAGTACGCCGTGTTGCACAGCATCAGCTTCTTGTCTGCGTCGAACATGCACAATCCGTGAGGCATATTGGCTAAAGCCGTATTGAAAAGGCTGTTCTGTTCGAAGAGCTCTTTCCTGATAGATGCGTAAGCAGAGATGTCCTCGCACTCGATCAACCAGTATCCCTCTCCCGCGGCAGTGGATGTCAGGGAGACCAATTGCTCGCCGATCACTAGCTCCTGACGCAGCGCGTCCCTTTTGCTGGACAGGTGGGTCAGCCATTTTGCCTGCTCGCAAATTGGCATCAGTCCAGCAATGAACATCGTATCGGCGCCGGTTGCCAGCTTTGGAATTTGCAGAAGCTCAGACAGGCGATCGTTCACCAGAACTATCCGCAGGTCCGAATCGAGAAGCGCAACGCCTTGCGTGAGGTTCGTCAAGATGAGTTCGAAAAAGCTCAACATGGTTTATCCCTTTCTTGAGGCGGCGCAGATGTCGAGATCGGCTTCCTGCGCAGCTCGCACGAAGGCAGCGCGGGCTTCCGCAATCGGCCGGCTGCCGCTCATCACATCGAGGAAGATTTCGCGAGCCCTCAAGAGCTCCATCCCATAGCTCACCGGCCAGGAGGATATGAGAATATCGCAAGCCTGCTCCGTGCTGACTACTTTGCAGCGCTGGCCGCTCCCATCCTCATAGATGACCGGGTCGCGCCAATTCCTGGGATCGAGCATGCGTCAACTCCGATAATTCGGGCTACAACCAATAACACGCGCTCGGGAAATATGATCCGAAGGCCGATTTAGGCATCCGTTCAAGCCCAGGCTTGGCCTCGCGTGCGCAAAATGCCGAACTCAGCGGCCCCCAGCCTTGCCCATCTACCGGCTCTGGTTGGTCGGAAGCCCTTACTGGGACAGAATCCCCGACAAGATAATCCACACCTTTCAGTAAGCTTATGCTATAAGAAGTCAACGAGGAGCTGTGGATCGCGATTAGATCCGTTCGATTTGCAGAATTGTCTGCGAGTAATGCTTTCGCTCCGAGAGCCTCCAGGCCCATGAAGGGCTGATATGACCGTAACGATTCCACCTCCCGAGCCATTCGACTTTGCTCTCGCCATGATCATGGCGTCTGCCACCCCTGTTGATGCTCGACGGAAACCTTGTGATCCTGGCGGGCAGCAAGTCCTTCTGTGGCGCGTTCCAGATCGATCCGACAGCCGTCAACGGCAACCACATGGCGGGCCTAGGTTCCGGCGAATGGGATATTCCGCAGCTTGATTCCCTATTGCGGGCGACAGCGAACGGCTTTGCCGAAATAACCAACTATGAGCTGAAGCTGAAGCGCTCGGATCGACCCACGCGCGATCTGCTGGTGGATGCCTATAAGGTCGAAAACCCTGACCGCTCGAATATCCGCATCCTGGTCTCGGTGGCTGATGTCACGGAAGCGCGGATCAATGAGAAGCTGAAAGATGACCTTCTGCGCGAAAAGGCTATCCTGCTGCAGGAGCTTCAGCACCGCGTCGCAAACAGCCTGCAGATCATCGCAAGCGTTTTGATGCAAAGCGCCCGAAGAGTTCAATCCGAGGAATCGCGGACGCATCTCTACGATGCCCATAATCGGGTGATGTCGATCGCCACACTCCAGAAGCAGTTGGCCTCGTCTGTATCGGATGAGGTTTCGCTGCGGCCGTACCTCACCGACCTGTGCCGAAGCATCGGCGCGTCGATGATCCAGGATCGGAATTTGGTCTCGCTGGAGGTACAGGCGGATGAGACCGTCGTGAAACCTAATATTTCGATCAGCATTGGCCTGGTTGTCACCGAGTTGGTAATCAACGCGTTGAAGCACGCATTTCCTGATCAGCGTCACGGCAGAATCCTCGTTGATTACAAGGCGGACGGATCTGATTGGACCCTTTCCGTGACTGACGACGGCATCGGTATGGCTGACGACGAACCGAAGCAGAAGGCGGGCTTGGGAACGAATATCGTGCGAGCGCTAGCGGCACAGCTGGACGCTGAGATAGAGGTCACCAACTGCACTCCGGGCACGCGAGTCTCGCTGTCCTACCGCCATCAAAGCGAAGGCGATGCCGCGCCATTGTCATTGCAACACGATGCGGTCTGACAAGGTGGATGTAAGGTTCTCCCGAATGATCCAGCCGCTACTGTCTCTGTCCCGACGCAGCCACCGACCAATGCGACCTCGCCAACACTCCGGACCTTCCCAGCCTATCCCTGACCGCCGCTCCTGCGCACAACGCCGGGGACCTCGCCCGGGGTCAATCCAGCCCAATCTTTAGCTGTCGCGGCGGCAACGTGCGCAACGCCAGTGGCGGAATGGTGCCTATTTCATCCTTTGCCCGTGTCGAATGGGTCCGCGGTCCCTCGCAGGTATCGCCGAACTCATTCTTGCCCTCGATCGTGATCGTCCATCCACTGCCATCGTCGCCTCCTTCATCGAAGCAACCAAGATGGCCCGGCCGGCACTAACAGTTCGTGCGCACCCCGGAAAAGTTACCGGTCTCTATCCCGGAGATCCGTGTGGGCGCAGGCGTATTCGAAGCTGCGGTGTTTATCAAAGACTGACAGATGCCGGAACAGCTTGCCGGGGATAGCGATTGTCCGATAAGTTGTTGGCACCATGACATTTCATCAATTCTGCCGAGACACTTGCATTGACCGTGGCGAGCCACTGCCCGGTTCAGGCACCGCAGCCCAGCGCTACGCCCTATTGCATTGGCCTCGCCGCCATTGGCGAGTTCCGAGAACCACTCATATGACATGCCGGACATTTTATCGCAGGCCATTTTCACTGCAAATGAAGCCGGCATTCACGTGGCTCTTGTTGATGGCGACGAGCTTGCGTTCTCGTTCGATGGTAGATCCATGCGCTTCGCCACCCCGGAGACAGCATCGAGGCAGCTTCTGCACGTCGCATCCGGGGAGTGCTTGATGGAGAAGTCGACGAACGCCTCACAATCCTTTGCTGTACGGACAGCAAACAGGACCCGTGCTGCGCGCGATACGGTTTTGCGACTTGGAAGGCTCTGAAGGATCTTGCCGATCCAGCGACATTCCGCGTATTGCAATCGACGCATCTCGGTGGGTGCCGTTTTGCAGCGTCGCTCCTCGTTCTGCCCTCGCGGCAGCGCTATGGCAGACTTGAGCCGAGGGATGTGCCTGGATTTCTCGAGAGCCTTTCCAGAGGCGTCCCGTTCCTATCCGCCTATCGTGGCAATCCGACGTTGGACCCGGCCACTCAAGTCGCCGAACATGCCGCACTGTCTTTCGCTGCCCTTCAAGGTATTGCGGCGGATGTCAGTTTACGGGAGAAAGCCGTGCCCGCACGCGCGACAGGGGAGGCTCTGTTTATGGCAACAGTCGGATCGCTCAGCCTACGCATTCGGCTGGAGCAATGGCGTTATGAGGTTAATACCCGTTGCAGCACTATTGAAGGCGGCTCCAGTAGAACAACGGATCGCTGGCGTCTCGTCTCTATGGAACCCGTGGGATTGACGGATTGTTCAGTTGTTGTGAGGTGACGTACTTCCCTCAGCCTGACTCAGTATTTCCCTCTCCCCGATATGGGACAGAAGCAGTGTTGCAGACCCGATCAACCCATTCATCGTTTCGCCATAGCGGCTGCGGTTGAAGTATAGGAACTGCCTGTTGCGAACCGCGAAGAGGTTCTGCCACTGCGCGGTGGATCGAAAAGCCTTTGTTTCCGCTTCCTCACCCAGCATCTCTTCATAGGTGTCGATAATGACATCGCTATCGAAATCGGTCAGCCGTTCAAGGCTGTAGGGAATATCGCGGGAGCTGTTCTCGTATGCAGGCACATGGCCGAGGCCAAAATCGGCGATCACTTGCTCCATTCCGCATCGACCGATGATCCTGAAGCCGTCCCGGTAAATTTCGATGGGTGTCACCGTTATAGCGTCAGGATCGTCCACACGCTTGGCAAATTCGCCGACGAGGCCACGGTACTCTTTTTGCAGTTCCAGATAGCGGGCCCTTTTGCCGACGAGATCCGCCAGCTGTTCCGCATAGACCAGGATGCCTTTTTCGCGGACCGGCAATAACACCACAGGTGCTATGGATGAAAGCTTGTCACGCAATGCCTTATGATAGGACAGGCCGACGATGAGGTCTGGTTTCAGGGCGGCAATGGTTTCGATATCCGGCGCCTGATGAGTGCCGACATAGCGGATAGTCGGCGTATCATAACGTTGGGAGGCACCACGGAAAATAGTCTCGTCAAACAGCCTCTTGCGGCCAGACGACCCACAAGGCGTGATCCCCAGTTCCAGAAGCTGGGTGGTAAGGCTGAAATCATGCAACGAGACCACGCAACGAGGCGCGACCGGAATCTCCGCCGTGCCAAACTGATTGGCAAAGCGTTTCATCCCCTGCGCCCAACCTACGGTGGCGCTCGTCAGCAGACACAGCAGAGCCACAAACACTATTCGCATTTTCATCGGGAATGCCCTCTCTGCGACAGCAGGAAAAGAAGATACGGCGCGCCAATGACCGCCACGACGAGACCCGCCGGAATTTGCAGGGGTGCAAAGAGCTTGCGGCCGACCGTGTCGCCAACAAGAACGATCATGGCCCCCATGACACCTGTCAGGGGTAATAGAAAGCGATGTCGATCACCCACAAGCAGGCGTGCCGCATGCGGGGCCAGAAGCCCGATAAAACTCATCGTTCCTACATTGGCAACCGCGGACGCCGTTAACATCACGCTGAACAGCAAGACAAAAAACTGAAACCGACCAGTATCCAGGCCGCGGATCCACAGATGACCGGCCGATCGTGATGAGATCGAGTGTCGTCAAGATTTCCTCCGTTGCAGTGACGAGCCGCAACCTCCTGAGTGGAAGCCGCCACAATATAAAATAGAGCGCAAATTCTATTTTATTTTTTTCAATACAAATATTCACTCCTTCGATTTGGACGTCCCGATGCTGACGGCAAGCGCCGTCGCCAGACACAGCGTTGCAGCCGGCGATCGGAAAGCTCCGAAATCCACTTCAGAAACCAGCAACGTCGTGGGACGGAACTTTGCAAGCGGCCCAATCGCAGAGTCGGTTACGGCCACGATAGGTATCTTGCGTACCGCGACATCCTCGACGAGATCGAGTGTCGGGGCCGAGTACGGACCAAAAGTAAAGGCGAGCAATGCATCGCCCTGTCGGATCGAATGACGATTGTCCAGCTTGCCGAGAGCTGTGTGCAGGACTGCAGGAACACCCATCTTTTCGAACAGGTACGCGACATAAGTCGCGACGGAGAAAGACCGGCCAAGTCCGATGATATGAACAACATTCGCCGCAAGAAGCAGGTCTGCCGCGTCGTTGAGCGACATCGGATCCACGGTGCTCAACAGGCTTTCTATAGAGGCCCTGCCCGCGTCTACGAACTCTCCCAGTAAGGCGGAGGGGCTTCCTTCGGGCTTCTCCCTGAGATGTTGCAGCCGCGTGGAGTAGTCCGGCCAGCCGCCGACATAGGTTTCACGAAACAGCTTCTGCATCTCCGAAAACCCGGAAAACCCGAGAATCTTGCAAAATCGCATGAAGGCTGAAGGCTGCACTCCCGCCCCTTCAGCCATCTCGGCCACAGTCGAAACAGCGATTCTATCCTTGTTGGCGGCAACGTAGTCGGCACATTGCCGCAGACGCTTCGGAAGACTCTCCGAAACCTCAAGAAGCCTTTCCTCAAAGGCCTTCATACCGACCGCCGCTGAAAGATCACTCACTTACCCCTCCTGAATGCCGCTTGACATAAATTAAATCAACATCTAGCAAAATAGAATATACGTTCCAAATTTGCTTTGGACAAGCAGGAATGGTCGTCACGACCGTGTAGGAAATGGACCGGAAAATTTCGACCCACACACGGTACGGCGACAGAGTTGATCCATCATGGGAGGACATCATGGTCACGAAACTGGCGCTTCTCGGCGCAGGCCGCATCGGCAAGGTACATGCGCGCGCCATCGCGGAGGACAAACGAGCCAAGCTCGTCGCCGTGGTGGATGCGATGGCAGATGCAGCCAAGGCGATCGCCGATAGCACCGGCTGCACGGTCAGCACGATCGAGGCCGTCGAGGCAGATCGCGATATCGATGCCGTGATCATCTGCACGCCGACCAATACCCATGCGGATCTCATCGAGCGTTTCGCCAAGGCCGGCAAAGGGATCTTCTGCGAAAAGCCGATCGATCTCGACGTCGAGCGCGCCAGGGCCTGCGTGGAGACGGTCCGCAGGACCGGCGCCAAGGTGATGCTCGGCTTCAATCGCCGCTTCGACCCGCATTTTCGCGCCGTGCGCCAGGCGATCGACGACGGCAGGATCGGCAACGTGGAAATGGTGACGATCACCAGCCGCGATCCCGGCCCGCCGACCGCCGAATATATCAAGGTCTCCGGCGGCATGTTCCGCGATATGACGATCCACGATTTCGACATGGCGCGCTTCCTGCTCGGCGAAGAGATCGACACGGTCATGGCGTCGGGCGCCGTTCTGGTTGATCCGAAGATCGGCGAACTCGGCGATTTCGACAGCGCCAGCCTGATCCTGACGACCAAGAGCGGCCGTCAGACGATGATCTCGAACTCCCGCCGCGCAAGTTACGGTTACGACCAGCGTATCGAGGTGCATGGATCGCTTGGCTCGGTTTCGGCGGAAAACCAGCGTCCGGTTTCGATCGAGATCGCCAATAAGGACGGCTACACCCGCCCGCCGCTGCACGACTTCTTCATGACCCGTTATACGGCGGCCTATGCGGCGGAAATCTCCGCCTTCATCGACAGCCTGGAAAAGGGCATCCCTCCCTCCCCGTCTGCGGAAGACGGTCTCATGGCTCTGAAAGTCGCTGATGCTGCACTGAGGGCGGTCAGAGATCAAAGGGTTGTCGTCATCGGCGACTAACTATTCATCACGGTCCCGCCAATCCGGCGGGACCGAACTTCCAGCATTATGCGTTTGAGTGACCGCCTCGCGGGAGTGACGCGGTTACAAAATTCTTGCCAATCGATGCACACGTGTGCAAGTTGCACACGTGCTCACTATAAGGGACGACACGGATATGCCATCGAACTCTCCCTACTCGAACGATATCCCCGGTCGCACTCGGCTTTGCGAGGACGTCATCCGTTCCGCAGGACTGTTGGTGTTGAAGGGGTTCAGGGAAAATGCAGGCCGCAGCTTTTCGATGAAGGGCCCTCAGGACTTCCTGACGGAAACGGATGCCGCATCCGAATTGCTGATCCGTGGGATGATCGCCGACCATTTTCCCGAGGACGGCTTTCTCGGGGAGGAAGGTGGCGGCCACGTGACCGATCGGGTCTGGGTCGTCGATCCCATCGACGGTACCGCCAACTTCGCGCGCGGCATCCCCCATTTCTGCATTTCGATCGCCTATGTCGAAAACGGAAACATCGAAATTGGCGCGATTTTCAATCCGGCGGAAGACGAATTCTACATCGCCCGACGCGGTTTCGGTGCGACACTAAATGGCAAGCCGATCAAGGTCTCGGCGACAAAGACTTTCGACGCCGCCTCCGTTGAATTGGGTTGGTCGGGTCGCGTACCAAACGAGACCTATCTGCGGACGATCAGCGACCTCCTCAGTCTCGGAACGAATGTCCGCCGCGCCGGGTCCGGCGCAATGGCGCTGGCCTACGTGGCCGACGGTCGCTCCGATGCCTATATCGAGCTGCATATGAACTCATGGGATTGCGCAGCGGGACTTTTGCTCGTTGAGGAGGCCGGTGGCGTCGTGTGCCCGTTCATGGAACTCGGCAGCCTTGCTGCCGGAGGCCCTGTACTTGCTTCGACGCCGACGATTGCCTCGGGTGTCAGCCGCGCAAGTCTCATTCCTTTGGCAACCTCCGACCCGAACGGGAACCTGCTGCGGGCATAAGACAATCAAACGTCGGAGAGTGGCGGCAAACCGGCGGAAAGGGAAAGTTATGGACGCTCCAGTATATGCAAGACCCGATATCAGCCTGATTGGCCGTGAGCTTGGACCCCATAAAGCGGATCTTTACATAGGCGGCCGGGAGGGTGCCAGCAATCCTGAACTTCTAAAACGCCACGGCATCACTACCGTCGTCAATTGCGCCGTCAATCTGGATATCAATCTTGTCAGGACGCCGGACGAAGCAGCATCCGAAGGCCTATACGGTAGCGGATATGCCGATATCCGCTATTACAAAGTCGGACTGATCGATGGTGAGGGCAGCCCGGATTCGATGATGCTGGGGGCATATTACATCCTCGACGGAGCATTGCGGCAGACCATGCCCAAGCGTCACACCTACCCGTTTGCGGATGGCGGCAATATTCTCGTCAACTGCCGCAGCGGCCGAAGCCGGTCGGTCTCGCTCGTGGCATTGTTGCTTCACAAGCAGCAGCCGCATCTTTACCCGACACTGGACGCGGCCGTCTCCCATATTCGCGAGCATCGCGAACTGCATCCGGACGAGTGGTTTGAAACGCCGAAGCCTATGCTTTACGAAGCTGCTCGCCGTGCATCGAAATGGATTGACCTGATCGCGGCAGCCCCATCGGATAGCGTGATCTCCAATGCCTGAATTGCCTCCTGTCGCCATCATCGCCGACGCACATTTCCATGATGTCAAAGCCGGCTTCGATTTTCCGGGCATCACGATCAACGGCGACCGGATGGCTCTTCGCACCTGGGTCGACACGCGTCAATCTACACGGGTGTTCAATGAGAGTACGCAGGCCCTTTTTGCCGCATTGGATGAGGTAAAACGGCGCGAGATCAGGCATGTCATCTTGCTCGGAGACTATTCGGACGATGGCCAGCGCGAAACCCTGGCAAGCCTCCGAGAAATCCTAGCAAGGCATGCTCGCAAATACGGGATGAACTTCTATGCTCTTCCGGGTAACCATGATAT
The DNA here is from genome assembly GCA_045291535.1 of Neorhizobium sp. EC2-8. Taxonomy (GTDB): domain Bacteria; phylum Pseudomonadota; class Alphaproteobacteria; order Rhizobiales; family Rhizobiaceae; genus Neorhizobium. Next base: position 897,899 of record CP147998.1, read on the forward strand.
TTTTGGACCCGCCGGCCGTCATCACACCAAAGGATTTGTGGGCCAGAATGCCGAATCCGTGCAGGTGACCAGCGATAGCCGGAACACAGCGCCCGGCACCATTTTCAGCGTTGGCATGTTCTGCGAAGGTTATCCTACCGGGCTGGATGCTATGGCGGAGTTCGGTTACTTTCGCCAACCGCATTATCTGCACTGGGAAACACCCTTCGGCGCGTCCGATGCGATAGAGGCCCGGCGATATGACGCGTTTTCGCCAGATGGCCGCAACCACTATCGGCTCATGGATGCCTCTTATCTCGTCGAACCGGAGAATGGACTCTGGTTGCTGATGATAGACGCAAACGTTTTCGAGCCGCGTGACGGAGCTTATGTCTCGGGGAAGAAGCGGCATTTATAGACAGCACCGCAGCAGGATGGAACGCGCTTCTTCGCTGCAAGCCGTTCATCATCGATTGGATCGCGGACATCTCTTCGCGAGCCAAAGCTCTTGGCAAAACACTTCTCGCATTTTCGCATTATCCTGCGCTCGATCCGTTCGATGGCGCGACCGGCGCCGAACGTGTTCTTTTCGGAGAGACGAACGTGGCGCGCAGAACACCGCGCGCCGCCGTTGCTGATGGACTTCTGAACGCCGGCATGGCTGTGCATTTCAGCGGGCACCTCCATGTCGAGGGTGTTACACGCTGGAGCATCGGCGAACGCGAGATCGTTAACATTGCCGTTCCCTCCTGGTCGCCTATCCGGCTGCTTTCAAGGTCGCGCAACCCGTAGCCGGTAGGCTCAAAATTGAAACAGTGGAACTCGCTGGCCTGACGCTCGATCAGAACATAATTACCGCGTATCGTCAGGAGAGCGACCAATCGGGCACGCCACAGGATGCCGCTTTCGACGCAAGGAGCTACGGCGCCTACTTGCGGGCGCACAAGGCCGCACTTGTCCGTCATCGCTACTTTCCCAAGGAATGGCCGGCGAATGTTGTGAATGCGGTATGGGACCGGAATCTTCTGGAAGTTTGCCGGATCATCGACAGCACAGCGCCTTCGGATGACGATCTCGCGTCAATCGGTATGATCAACGCTATCGTCGACTGGTATTGCCTGAGGCAAGCGGGCACACTGGCTTTGGATAATGTGAATGTGCAAACGCGTGATCTCTATCGCAAACTAGCGCAACGCTATGGTCGAGATCCCGCTCAAGGCCACGACGGGACGGTTGGTGCGTTTCTAGCCATCTTCTTCGGTGCATTTGCAGATTTTCTGGATCGCGCCGAGCGCGGAGCAAAATCTTTTGAGATTTCCCTCAAGCAAATGTCTCAGCCACCGGCATCGCTCGAAGCCGATGCTGCTTGCCAAGCATTACCGCACCGTCTTGCGCTCGACCATTGAGACCGGGACGACCTGAAGACGCGTCTCCTGATCGGCGGATTCAAGGGCCGCGACCACACTGTCGGTCAGCGAGGAGAACGATTGTGCCACGGTCGTCAGCTCATAGCTCTTCCATCCCGCCTGCGGGATATCGTCGAAACCAATCACCGAGAGATCCTCTGGCACCTGACGGCCCATTTCCTTGCGCGCAGCATCGAGAAAGCCAAGAGCAAGAAGGTCCGTCACGCAAAAGGCCCCATCGATGGAGCGGTCTCCGAGAAGGGCACATCCGGCCCGATAGCCGCTTTCATAGCTTGTCGGCCCCTCGGACCACAAAACGATCTCGGCGCCGGCAGTCTTCATCCGTTGCGTGAAAGCTGCGGCACGGCGAACTTGGGCAGGTGTGTTGCTTCCACTCGTCACCAACGCAATTCGTTTGCAATTCGCAAGGATCAGCCGTTGGGCTGCCAGATCCGCGCCACGAGAATCGTCCGTAAGGACAAGACTTGTGTCCGTACGCTCAAGCATCTGGTTGATGAGAACAAGCCTCACGCCGTTTGCGGTGCACTGATCGATAATAGTCGCGGGCGGCTCTCCGGAAAGCACGACGATTGCGCGAGCACGGAATTCGAACAGGAGCTCGATCAGGGGCGCGATGTCCTTGCGTGCATCTGCCGCGTTCAGCAGAAGACACTGCAGCCCTTTCCGCAATAGCGCGATGCTCAGGAGATCGAGCTGCTTAGAGATGAAGGGCGAAGCGAGGTTGGCACCAACGACACCAATCAGGTTGGAACGGTCATTGTTCAGTCCCTGTGCTAGCCTGTTGACGCGATAGCCTAGCTCACGTGCCGCCTTTAGGACTTTGCGCCTGACCGAGGGCGAAACGCTGGCGCCTTCGGTGAATGTGCGGGATACCGCCGAGCGGGATACGCCGGCTCGTTTTGCCACGTCTTCAGCTGTCACGAACCCGCGTGCCATTTTCTTTTCTGCTACCATCTACGACGTCGTTCCAATACCGTACTGTACAGCCATCAATCACATAAGTGTCCGGAAATCAGGGCGTCCGCAAGCCAGCTTTCGTCAGTTCTGCGCTTACCATCGACCAGAGAGGCGGAGTGATGCTCTATAACAGCCGCGCTCGAAGCCAAGCCACGCATTTTCTCTCACAATTAAAACTTTTATCGCATGAAAACAACGCTCTAACGCATTGCTCACGTGTGCATTTTTCTATTGACAAAAATCGAGTGCAAGCAGATTATGTATTCCATGAGCCGGATATAAATGGAATTTTTATTCTGCTCAGGTTCGCGATTGTCGATCTTCCACCTTGAGGAGTCCGTGGAGACCGATGTCCGGGTGGACAGCAAATGCCCACACAGGAAGCGAGCAGGGAGGATTGGTCGAAAACAGCGTGCATCGTGTCCTGCTAAGCCGACATTGGTTGGCTTGCCGCACGATAGCTTCGACGCGCCTCCCCGCATGCGATGTCGATCGCCCCTGAACCGGGCGTCGCATTCCAGATTTCGGAGAGGAGCAGCATGGCCTTGTTCAGTGAAACCGCAAAAGCGCCGACGGTGGTCGGGAGCACTCGTCAGCCGACAGTCTGGCAGGCCTGGCGTTACCGTGCGAAGGTCGCCTCACGCGAGCCAACGACTTTGATCGGAGTGCTGACCGCGCTCCTGTTTACCTACCTGATCGCCGTGCCGATCGTCTCGATTGTTCTCGATGCCGTGAGAGTACAGTTCGGCCATGAGCGCCGGCTCGGGAAGGATATCGGCGACCTGACGGCCTACTATCTTGACCGCGTCTTCATGTCGCCAGTTTCGATCGATCTATTCTGGCGACCGCTCTTCAATACGTTGACGGTAGCGGTCGGCGCCATCTCGCTGTCTTTGGTCATCGGGGGAATTCTCGCGTGGCTTATAAGCAGGACCGATATGTTTGGCCGACGCTGGTTCGCGACAGCGTTGATCGTCCCCTACATGCTGCCCGCCTGGACGTTCGCCCTTGCATGGACGACGCTCTTCAAGAATCGCACGGTTGGCGGTCAGCCGGGATGGTTCGAGGCTATCGGCCTTACTCCGCCGGATTGGGTTGCCTACGGCCGATTCCCGATCATTATTATCCTTGCCCTGCACTACACTCCGTTCGTCCTGCTGCTTTTCGGTTCGGCGCTCCGGCGTTTCGACTCGCAGCTCGAGGATTCGGCCCGCATCCTTGGCGCGAAACGCTATCAGGTCGCATTCCAGATCATTCTTCCCCTTATGCGCCCGGCGTTAATGTCGTCGATGGTCCTGATCTTCGCGAAGTGCCTGGGCGAATTCGGCGTACCTTACGTGCTCGGCCTGCCGGTTAAGTTTGAAGTGCTTTCGACATCATTGTTCCGGGCTATCGCCTCACGGCAGACGGGTGTCGCTGGTGTTGTCGCAGCATCAATCATGCTCATCGGCATCGTCACGTTGATGATCGATGCGCGGCTGGTGCGTGAAGCTCGGCGCTTTGTGACAGTCGGCTCCAAGGGCTCGATGAATCGTCAGAGTCGCCTGGGCAACCTGAGGCTACCGGCTACGCTGTTTGCGACCACGATATTTATATTCAGCGTCGGTCTGCCGCTCGTGACGCTAGCGCTCTCGACCGTGATGAAGATGCCGGCGCGCTTCACGCTCGACAACTTCACGCTGGACTACTGGATCGGCACTAACCTCAATACTGTCGCCCTGCAGACCGGCATTCTCCTGAGCCCCGATCTTTGGTCCGCGGCGAAGAACACCATGACCATCGTCGGCCTTGCATCGCTCACCTCCGGCATTCTCGGCCTGCTTGTCGGCTACGTGGTCATTCGTACTCCGGTTCGCGCGCTGTCGATGTACCTTCGTCAGGTGACGTTCCTGCCTTATCTCGTGCCGGGCATTGCGTTCGCCGCCGCTTATCTTTCGCTCTTTGCGGTCCCGCGTGGCCCGATGCCGGCTCTCTACGGCACTGTGACCATTCTTATTCTGGCATTGATCGCAGACCAGATGCCCTACGCATCACGGGCGGGCATCTCTGCGATGACCCAACTGGGCAAGGATCCGGAAGAGGCTGCGCAGATTGCCGGCGCTGGATGGTTCCGCCGCATGATCGCGATCGTCATTCCGATCCAGAAGGGATCGCTGGTCACTGGCGTGCTGCTGCCGTTCATCTCCGGCATCAAAGGGCTTAGCCTGTTCGTCATCCTCGCCGTGCCCAGTACCGACGTGCTGACAACTTATTCGCTCCGCCTCGTCGATTACCACTACACGCAGGCAGCCAATGCCGTCGTGCTGATTATCGCTGCCATCGCTTATCTCGGAACGCTGGCGGCCCAAAAACTCACCAGGACCAATCTTGCAGAAGGACTCGGAAGCTGATGCCGACCATCAACCTTAACGGCGCCCAGAAAAACTACGGTGTCAACTCAGCCAACGCAGTTTCCGATCTGGATCTTGAAATCCGTGACGGCGAATTCATGTGCCTGCTTGGCCCTTCCGGCTGCGGCAAGACGACCACGCTACGCATGATCGCCGGGCTGGAAAACCTCTCGGGTGGTGAAATCCGCATCGGCGAGCGGTTGGTGGATTCGGTCATGGATGGCGTCTTCGTGCCGCCGGAGAAGCGCGAGATGGGCCTCGTCTTCCAGAGCTACGCGCTGTGGCCCCACATGACGATCGAACGCAATACCGATTTCGGCCTGCGGCTGCGCAAGCTGCCGAAGGCTGAACGCGAAGCCCGCGTCGAACAGGTCATGCAGGCGCTCGACATCGCCAAGTACCGCGACCGCTATCCGTCGCAGCTCTCCGGCGGCCAGCAGCAGCGCGTGGCGCTGGCTCGCATGCTGGCCGTCAACCCCGGCGTGCTGCTCCTCGACGAGCCGCTGTCCAATCTCGACGCGCGGCTGCGTCTTGAGATGCGCGCCGAACTCAAGCGCATCCACAAGGAATTCAAGACGACGATCGTCTTCGTCACTCACGACCAATGGGAAGCGATGACGCTTGCCACCACCATCGCCGTCATGAACAACGGCACATTGCAGCAGATGGGCACCCCGAATGAGATCTACGACCGTCCGGCCAACCGGTTCGTCGCCGAATTCGTCGGCAGCCCGCCGATCAACATCATCGAGCTGGAAGGCGGTGGTGCGACCGATATCGCCCGGCAGGCAGCAAGCTACCTGTCGACGCGCCACCCTCGCTCAAGGGTGCCAGCGCGATCGGCATTCGTCCAGAATCGATCGGCTACACGCAGGATAAGGCACAGATCCCGGCTGGCAGCTTCACTGGAGAGATGACTGTGACCGGCGTCCTGCCGACCGGCGGCAGCTGGATCCTTGAACTGAAGAGCGACAGTCACACGCTATTTTTGACCACGTCGGTCCTGCCGCGGATTGAGCCGGGTACGCGAGCACATTTTTACGCGGAGCCGGGCGCGCTGCATGTCTTCGACACATCCGGCAGGCGGATCGCGGAGGCGGACACGCTGCTAAGGAACATGACTTTCAATTGATTGTACGGGGGCAGTTCACCGAACGCAGGAATATCACGGCTCAAGGGAGGAGCGTCGATGTTTTTTCAGAGGAAGACAGCATTGGGTCGGAGAGGGAAACATTTGCTGATCTCCGCAGCCATTTTGGCCGGCACCGCCGGCGGATCGCATGCCGCTGACGGCTTCGATCTCAATGCACTGATCGAGGCGGCGAGGAAGGAAGCGCCGATCACCGTCTATGATAGCACCGGCAAGATCGTCGGCATGGCGAAGGCTTTCTCAGCGAAATACGGGCTGAAGGCCGAAGGCGCAAAGGTCAAGGCGTCGGCACAGCTGGAAATGATGATCCGCGAGGCGCAGGCGAAGAAGGTTCAGGGCGATGTCTCAATCGTCAGCGACGCGCCAGCGGCCATGGCACAGCTTCTGCCACAGGGTTTCGCGGAAAGCTGGCTGCCGCCAGACATGGCCTCGAAGATCTCGCCCGAATACCAGAACCCGCTGACCGTCGTCACCAGCGCAAACGTTTGGGCCTATAACACCGCCCTGTTCGACAAATGCCCGGTCAGCAACATCTGGGAACTGACCGAACCAAAGTGGAAGGGCAAGGTGGCGATGCAGGACCCTTTGGGCAAGGCATCCTATGTCGACTGGTTTAACCAGATGGCCAAGCATGGCGACGACGAGATCGCCGATGCCTACAAGGCACTTTACGGCAAGGAGCTGGGCAAAGGTGAAAGCAGCGCGACGGCCGCCTGGGTGAAGGCATTGGCGGCTAACAGCCCGCTGCTCACGGATGCGGACGCCGGGGCGGCCGACGCTGTTGCGGCGCCGGGCCAGACCCAACCCTTCATGGGAATGATCAGGCTCCGCAAAGTTTCGCGACAACAAAGACAAAGGCATGAAGCTCGGTCTTTGCAAAGATCTGAAACCCTGGCTGGGTTGGATGTATCCCGGCGTCGGCCTGATCGCCGCGGGTTCGAAGAGCCCAAACGCCGCAAAGCTGTTCATCCACTACGTCATGACTGCCGAAGGTATCGCGCCCCAAGCCGAGGACGGCAAGATTTCGACAAACCGGGAGGTCTCTCTGCCTGCCGACGAGCCGTCGGGTATCGGAGCCGTGCTCAACCAGGTCTTTCCCTACCAGATGGCGACGAGCCTCGCAGACTGGGACGAACGGGAAGTCTGGCAGGATTTCTGGCGCGTCAACTACCGGAAATAGATCTCAAGGGAGGGATGAATGTCGAATTTCGTAAAAAACGGAAGGCTTGTCCTGACAGGTCTCACAATTGCCTTTTCACTGCCTGGCGCCATGGTGGCGGCGCAGGAAAAGTTCAATCTCGATGCCCTGATCGAAGCAGCACGCAAGGAGCCTCCGATCACCGTCTACGCTGTTACCGGCAAAATCGTCGACACAACGAAGGCTTTCTCCGAAAAATACGGCGTTAAGGCCAGCGGCAAGAAGGTCAACGAAGCAACCCAGATCGAGTTGATGATCCGGGAGCACCAGGCAGGCAATGTCGTTGGGGACATCAGCCTGGCGACCGACGTTGCATCCGCCATGGGACAGCTCTTGCCGGAAGGCATCGCCATGAGTTGGACCCCGCCGGACCTCGCGGTCGATATATCGGAGAAATACCGCAATCCGCTTGTCGTCGTCTCGGATCCGCATGTCTGGACTTACAACACGCAGAAATACGACAAGTGCCCGGTCGATAACGTCTGGCAACTGACCGAGCCGGAATGGAAGGGCAAGATTGCCATGCTCGACCTGTTTGACAAGCCGCTATACGCGGACTGGTTCAATCAGATCGAACAACATCATGACGGCGACATGGCCCGTGCTTACGAAGCCCGGTACGGCAAAAAGCTGGAAACCGGCAAGGAAAGTGCAACGGCCGCCTGGGTTAAGGCATTTGCTCAAAACGGGCCGTTGTTGTCGGACTCCACAACTGTTGCAAATGCCGCCGGAACGCCGAACCAGGCCAATCCATTTTTCGTCATTACGTCCACGGCAAAATATCGTGACAACATCACGAATGGCCTCAAACTGGGCATGTGCACTGATATCAAACCCTTCGCCGGGTTCCTCTACCCGGGCTTCGGGCTGATCGCCACGAAGACGAAGAGCCCCAACGCCGCCAAGCTATTCATCCGTTATCTGATGACGGAGGAAGGCATTGCACCGCAGACAGTGGACGGCAAGATCTCCGGCAATTCCAAAATCCGCCTGCCTGCCGACGAGCCGTCCGGTGTCACGGCCCATCTTGGCAGGCTGATGGCTTTCGAAGCCGCTACAGCCGGCGACGATCTCGACAAGCGCGAAAGCTGGCAGGACCTCTGGCGCGTAAACTATCGCAAATGAGCAACGCGCGGCCAGCCCGCGCCTTCCTTGGGAGGGGAATATGAGTGAGACGATACATGCAAGACGAATAACGACACTTTCGTTGATGGCAATCACTGTGGCCTTCTGCGCCGGTCATGCTCGCGCGGCTGACGATGTCAATGCATTGATCGAGGCCGCGAAGAAGGAAAAGCCGATCAACATCTATGACAGCACGGGCAAGATCGTCGAGATGGCCGATGGCTTCTCGAAGAAGTATGGGCTCAAGGCGACAGGGGTGAAGGTTTCGGCAAACAACCAGCTCGAAATGATCATCCGCGAAAGCCAGGCCGACAATGTTCAGGGCGACGTTGCCCTCATTACCGACACACCGGCGGCATTGGCACAATTGCTGCCGCAAGGCTTCGTTCAAAGCTACCTGCCGGACGACATGAAGGCGAAGATCCCTCAGGAATTCCAAAGTCCGCTGGCGATCTCCACCAATGCCAATGTCTGGGCCTACAATACGGAGGTCTATGACAAGTGCCCGGTCACCAATATTTGGGAAATCACCGAGCCAAAGTGGAAGGGCAAGGTCGCTCTGGTCGATCCGTTGACCAAAAGCACCTATACCGACTGGTTCAACCAGCTGGAGAAGCATGCGGACAGCAAGGTTTCCGAAGCCTACAAGGCGCTTTACGGCAAGGCCCTTGAAACGAAGGAAAAACCGCAGCCGCAGCCTGGATCAAGGCGCTTGCTGCGAACGGACCGCTGCTTGTCGATGGCGACGACCCCGCGTCCGAGGCGATCGGCGCTCCAGGACAGAAAACCCCGTTCTTCGGCCTGTTGAGCTCCGCAAAGTTCAGGGACAACAAAGACAAGGGCTACAAGCTGGGTCTTTGCAAGGAATTGCAGCCTTGGGTGGGCTGGACCTACACTAAGCTTGGCCTGATCGCCTCCAAGTCAAAGAGCCCGAATACGGCGAAGCTCTTCATTCGGTATGTTCTGACGGAAGAAGGCATCACACCGCAGATGAAGGACGGCAAGCTGCCCACCAGCACCGACGTCAAGATGCCGGCTGACGAACCCTCCGGCCTGGTTGCCGTCTATAGCAGACTGTCACCGTATGATGCGGCTAGCGGCCTGTCCGACTTCGAACGTCGCGAGGAATGGCAAGACTTCTGGCGCCTGAACTACCGCAAATAACATCCTTTCCGGCTCGCGATGCCTTGTCCTCGCGTGCCTACTTTCGGTGATGGAACGATTAAATGAACAGTTTGCAGGAACACGGAAGACAATGGGAAGCAGAGGCAAGACACCTGATGGCGGTCGCTACGAAGGCGGCTCGCGCTGTTCAGGCGCCGCTGATGGCTGCTTTCCGGCAGGATATGGAAGTCGATTACAAGCGCGACCTGCATGACGTCGTCACCATCCACGACAAGAATGCGGAATTCACCATCCGCGAAATCATACTGGAGAGCGAGCCGAACTCCGCCATACTGGGCGAAGAAGGCGGCCAGGTGGGCAATGGTGAAATCCAGTGGTATGTCGACCCCATTGATGGCACATCGAACTTCGCCAGCGGCCTTGCATTCTGGTGCGTATCGATTGCGGCCGTTCGCGACGGCAATGTGGTGGCGGGTGTCGTGTTCGATCCCGTAGCCGACATGCTGTTCTCCGCGGACCTCGAACACTCCTATCTGAACGATCAGCTTATAAAATCCAAGGCGGCCGACGATGAACGGCGTGCGACGCTGATCACGGGTTATCCTGTCTCGCGCGACTTTCGCCTAGACGGACGAGAGATCGCACTCGCCCACTTCGGCGATCTTGTTGAGACATTTTCAACCTTGCGCCGCCCCGGAAGTGCCGCCCTCAGCATCGCTCATGTGGCGGCGGGCTTTGTCGATGCGGCTGCGGGTTTTGGCGTCAACTCATGGGACGTGGCAGCTGCAACGCTGATCCTCAAAAACGCTGGCGGCCGCTACGAAGCCTTTACTCTCGGGAAGGTTCCTCCTGGCAGCGCCGACTTCATGTGCCCCGGTTACGTTGCCACCGGCGGAGGCGCAAACTACCCCACCATCAACCGGATCGCTCGGGAGATCTCGACCACGCGCATTCGAAAGCTTCTGGTGGCAGAAAAGGCGGTTTGATCCATGATGCCTGACAAAAGCGCAAAAGACGATGCCGAAAACCATGGATCGCAACTGCTCGAGAAGCTAAGCCTTATCTACGAAAAGCACCCCACCTACGATGTGGACCTCTATATCTCCGGCAAGGAAGGAGCGAGCGATCTGAAAATGCTGCGCGCCCATGGGATCACAACTGTGGTCAATTGCGCAGTGAATTTGGACTTCAACTACGTCCAGCAGCCTACACTGGTCGCGGATCACGAAGGAAGTGTCTACGGGCCAGGGGAAATCCGCTACTATAAAATCGGGCTCATCGATGGCGGCGGCAATCCCGACACGCAGATGCTTGCCGCTCACTATATCCTGAAGGCAGCTCTCGAACAGGTCCTACCGGAAAAGCCCTCCTATCCCCGCCGAGAGCGTGGAAGCGTGCTCATCAACTGCCGTGGCGGGCGGTCCCGCTCCGTGGTGGTGGTATCGCTATTCTTGCACATTACGTTGCCGCAGCAATTTCCAAGCTTGGAAAGCGCTATCTCTTTCGTCCGAAAGCAGCGAAGCCTGCCGGAAAACGAATGGTACAAGGCGCCGAAACCCGTCTTGGTTGACGCTGCGCTGCGAGCAGCAAGATGGATAAGCACGATCGAAGGATCGTCCTGATCCCAAACGAGGCTCTGGCACGGCCAGGGATTAAAATCACCGCTCACGACCAAAACCTACACATCGAGGAGGATGTTTATGCGACCAATATTCGTTGCCATGGCCTCACTGGCAAGCGGGCTAGCTCTGACCGTCAGCCCGGCAAAAGCTGCCGAAGAGCTCAATCTCATCTGCTCTGCAGACGTTGTGATCTGCGAGCTTATGCAACAGATGTTCCAGAAGGAGACCAACATTCAGGTCAACATGGTTCGCCTCTCCGCAGGCGAAACCTATGCAAAGATCCGCGCCGAAGCCCGCAATCCGAAGACCGACATATGGTGGGCCGGCACCGGTGACCCACATCTGCAGGCAGCATCCGAAGGTCTGACCCAGGAATACAAGCCGCCGCTTCTCGGCGAACTGAACGACTGGGCGAAGAAGCAGGCGGAAAGCTCCGGCTACAGGACAGTTGGCGTCTATGCCGGTGCGCTCGGTTGGGGCTACAACACGGACATTTTCAAGAAGAAGAACTACAAGGAGCCGAAGTGCTGGGCAGATCTTCTGGATGCCTCCTTCAAGGGCGAGATCCAGATGGCGAACCCGAATTCTTCCGGTACCGCATATAATATGCTTGCGACCCTCGTTCAGATCATGGGCGAAGACAAGGCGTTTGACTATCTGAGAAAACTCAATCCGAACATCTCGCAATACACCAAATCCGGCTCTGCACCCGTGAAGGCTGCCGGGCGAGGTGAAACTGCAATCGGCATCGTTTTCATGCATGATGCTGTAGCCGTGGCTGTAGAAGGCTTCCCGATCAAGTCGATCGCGCCTTGCGAAGGCACCGGCTACGAGATCGGCTCGATGTCGATCGTCAAAGGCGCCCGCAATCTGGAGAACGCCAAGAAGTGGTATGACTGGGCACTGAAGGCCGATGTGCAGTCGCGAGCCAAAGAGGCCAAATCCTTCCAACTGCCGTCGAATGCCAAAGCGGAAGTGCCCAAGGAAGCTCCTCGCTTCTCAGACATCAAGCTGATCGACTACGACTTTGCCAAATACGGCGATCCGACCACCCGTAAAAAGCTGTTGGATCGCTGGGACAAGGAAATAGGCGCAAACGCTAACTGACAGGAATGAGGCTGGTTGCACCTGACCAAGAAGACGGTGCAATCGGCCGATAATATTCTCCCGAGGATTTGATGGACGCTCGCAATCGCAGACTTGATATCGTTTTGGCGCTCGGCGTCGCGGCGACGATTCTGCTGCCCTGGTACCGGATCGAAAAGGGATTTTATTCCTTCTCCTGGCTGGCGGATTTTCCGACGAAAGAGGCCGTTGCGCCTGGCATCCTGCAGATCGCCGCGTATGGCCGCTGGTGGCTGCTGGCAGTGCTTCTCGCGCTCGGCGTTGCCCTCGCCGCACGCTTCGTGGCCGACCCTATGCGCCGCGGTTCGCTTCTGGCGGCTGCCGGTGGCTTCGGTGTCCTTTTTCTGGCGCTCCAGGGACTTGCAATCACGGCAACCGGTTGGAGCTGGACGATCAGTCAGACACTCTTCGGTGAGCTCGCCGGCGGCCAGTCTTCTATGGGTGCCGGTGCCGTCCTCATGTCCGTTGTCTTCGTTTTGCTGTTCTCCTTCGGCCTTGCCGAAAGGGGTGTAATGCGCGGCGACGCGTTCGTCGTCTCGACCATTTCCGTGCTGATCTTCCTCGTCGCCGTCTTTGTCTTTTACCCGATCGGCAGCATGTTCATCGGCGCCTTCCAGGATTTCGACGGTTCGGTGAACTTCGACGGTTTCAGCCGTAACATCGCCGACACCTCGATCTGGAGCCTCGATTGCGTTATCGGCGGCGTTCGTTGCGGGATCGCCTGGCGCACGCTTTTCCTGGCAATCATGACGGCTGCGGGCTCCACCCTGCTCGGCCTCGCCTTCGCGCTGGTCGCAACCCGCACGCACTTCCCCTTCAAGAAGGGCCTGCGGCTCCTGACCGTATTGCCGATCATCACGCCGCCCTTCGTGATCGGTCTGGCGCTCACGCTCCTCTTCGGCCGCGCCGGGGTTGTCACCCAGGGCCTTTCGTCGGTGTTCGGGATCGAGCCGAGCCGCTGGCTCTATGGCCTGACCGGCATCTGGATCGCTCAGGTCCTGTCCTTCACGCCGATTTCCTTCCTGGTGCTGATCGGCGTCGTCGAAGGGTCAGCCCCTCGATGGAGGAGGCTTCCCAGACATTGCGCGCGAACCGCTGGCGCACCTTCTGGCGCGTCTCGCTGCCGCTGATGAAACCCGGCCTCGCCAACGCCTTCCTGATCGGCTTCATCGAAAGCATGGCGGATTTCGGCAACCCGCTGGTCCTCGGCGGCAGCCACGGCGTGCTTTCGACGGAAATCTTCTTCGCCGTCGTCGGTTCGCAGAACGATCCGGCCCGCGCGGCGGTGCTCGCCATGATCCTGCTCTGCTTCACGCTGTCTGCCTTCCTCGCCCAGCGCCTCTGGCTTTCGGGCAAAAATTTCGCGACCGTCACCGGCAAGGGCGACAGCGGCGCGCATATCGCGCTACCCCGGCCGCTTTCGATAGCCGTCCATACGATTGTCATCCCCTGGATGATCTTCACGCTCGTCGTCTACGGCATGATCATCTTCGGCGGCTTCGTGAAGACCTGGGGCCTCGACAACACGCTGACGCTTGCCCATTACGCCAAGGCCTTCTCCGTCACCATCCGCGACGGTTCGCTCGTCTGGACCGGCGTCGCCTGGAATTCCTTCTGGACGACGATGGAGATCGCGCTGATCTCGGCGCCGCTGACGGCTGCCGTCGGGCTTGCGACGGCCTATGTGATCGTGCGGCAGAAATTCGCCGGCCGCGAACTCTTCGAATTCGCGTTGATGATGAGTTTCGCCATTCCCGGCACTGTCATCGGCATCAGCTACATCATGGCCTTCAACCTGCCGCCGCTCGAAATGACCGGCACGGCGCTGATCCTCGTCGCCTGCTTCGTCTTCCGCAACATGCCGGTCGGCGTGCGCGGCGGGATTGCGGCGATGAGCCAGCTCGACAAGAGCCTCGACGAAGCCTCGATGACGCTTGGGGCGACAAGCTTCCGCACGATCCGCAAGATCATCCTGCCCCTCCTGAGGCCGGCGATCACGGCCGCGCTGGTCTATTCCTTCGTGCGCGCCATCACCTCGATCAGCGCCGTCGTCTTCCTGGTCAGCGCCCAATACAACATGGCGACGTCCTATATCGTCGGCCTGGTCGAGAACGGCGAATACGGCGTCGCGATCGCCTATTCCTCGATGCTGATCGTGGTGATGATCGCCGTCATCGCGGGCTTCCAACTGGTCGTCGGTGAACGGCGGCTGCGGCGCGAGAACCGTATCTCGGCCTCGCGCACCCGCATTCCGACTTCCCTGCAGCAGGAGAAAATCGCATGAGCCCCGCCCATGCCGGATCCGTCGTCTTCCAGAACGTCCGCAAGACTTTCGGCGCCTTCACGGCCATTCACGACCTGTCCCTGACTGTTGAACCCGGCACTCTGGTGACATTGCTCGGCCCCTCCGGCTGCGGCAAGACCACGACGCTGCGCATGCTGGCCGGCCTCGAACATCCGAGTTCCGGCCGCATCCTGATCGGCGGCAAGGACGTCACCATGCTGCCGGCCAACGAGCGGGACGTCTCGATGGTCTTCCAGTCCTATGCGCTTTTTCCGCACATGAATTCGCTCGACAACGTCGCCTACGGGCTGGAGTCGTCCGGGCTTAGCAAGAAGGAAGCACGCGAAAAGGCCGAGCATGGCCTGGAACTCGTCGGCCTCGCCGGCATGGGACGGCGTCTCCCGGCAGAACTGTCCGGTGGCCAGCAGCAGCGCGTCGCGGTCGCCCGTGCGCTGGTCCTCGAACCCCAGGTCCTGCTGCTCGACGAGCCGCTGTCCAATCTCGATGCACGTCTGCGGCGCCGTGTCCGCACCGAAATCCGCGAGCTTCAGCAGCGCCTGCAGTTCACCGCCGTCTATGTCACCCACGACCAGGACGAGGCGCTCGCCGTCTCCGACAAGATCATCGTCATGAAGGATGGCGGCATCGCCCAGGAGGGCAGCCCGCGCGACCTCTACGAGGCGCCGGCCTCGTCCTTCATCGCCGACTTTATCGGCGAGGCGAATGTCGTGCCCTGCGAGATCATCGATATTTCCGGCGCGAACGCGACGGTCAGTATCGAAGGTTTACAGCACATCGTGCCGGCTCGAGGCGCCAAAACAGGCCGCGGCAAGCTCGCCGTGCGACCGAGCGCGATCACCGTGGAACCGGCCGAAAATGCAGCCTTTTCCGGGCGGATCAGCCATGCGGCCTATCTCGGTGACCATATCGAATACGAGGCGGAAACGAGCGGCGGGACCTTGTTCATTGTAGACCCGTCGGTCGACCGCCCTCTTCCCCCGGCACGCAGGTCGCCATCGGCCTCAAAAATAGAGGCATTGCCCTGATCCAGGCCTGAGTGCCTATCGCGCATTGCTTGCCCGGCGGCGTCGGGAGGCATCTTGCATCGGAGACATAACGTTGTGCGATGCTTTCCCGAAAAAGTCTGTTAATTGATTGAGATCAACATGCACCTCATCGCTGCCGTTATCGCGCTTTCTGGACATATAGCTCTCCTTCTCTGGGGAACGCGCATGGTGCAGACAGGCATCCAGCGCGCGTTTGGCCCTGGCCTGCGCTCGTTTCTCGGCCGTGCACTGAGCAACCGCGTCAAAGCTTTTGCAGCCGGGATGGGTGTGACTGCGATTTTGCAAAGTAGCACGGCGACCGGACTGATGGCGTCGGGTTTTGCGGCCGGTGGCCTTGTCGATCTCGTCCCTGCCCTCGCCGTCATGCTCGGCGCCAACGTTGGCACGACCCTGATCGTCCAGGTCCTATCCTTCGACGTAGCGGCAGCTTCCCGGCCCTGATCCTGTCCGGTGTCCTTTTGTTCCGTAGGGCGCAGAATCCTCAAGTCCATGATCTCGGTCGTGTCTTCATCGGCATCGGCTTCATGTTGCTCGCTCTGCATCAGTTGCTTGACGTACTCACCGAATATGCTGGCACCCGCACCTTCCAGACCGTGCTTTCAGGGATCTCCACCACACCGATTCTCAGCCTGCTACTCGCCGCTATCGTGACGTGGGCCGCTCATTCTAGCGTCGCCGTCGTGTTGCTCGTCATGTCGTTGTCGAGCAAGGGGTTGATCGATCCTTACCAGGCGTTTGCGCTTACGTTGGGCGCTAATCTCGGCACGGCGATCAACCCCGTCGTCGAAGGCCACAGCGGTAACGATCTCTCGGCTAAGCGGGTGCCGATAGGCAACCTCGTCACGCGGATCGCCGGCATCGCCATTGCCTTCGCAGCGCTTTCCCCAATAGTCGACTGGATGACGGCCATTGACGGTGACGGCGCCCGCCTGATCGCAAATTTTCACACGGCATTCAATCTCATCGTCGCCGTCCTTGTCATGCCGTTTCTTGCGCCCCTTGCAAATGCACTGGTCCGGTTGATGCCACAGAGGATCGACGAGAACGATCCCGGCCATCCGCGATATCTCGATCCCTCGGCCAAGGAAACGCCGGTCGTTGCCCTGCAGGCGGCGGCGCGCGAAGTGTTACGGCTGGTGGATATCCTGGGCGAGATGCTGACTGGCACCAAGGACGCGCTGACGAGCAACGACAGGCGCGCCCTCTCAAGCCTGCGGCAGAAGGACAACGTTCTCGACAGGTTGAATACCGCGGTTAAACGGTATCTAACGTCGATCGACCCTGACGAACTAAGCGAGGCAGACCGCCATCGCCTCGATGAGATCCTTCTGTTCTCAACTGGTCTCGAACACGCCGGCGACGTGCTAGACCAGAATGTACTGCCGCACCTGGCCAAACGGCTGAGGCGCGGCATCAAATTCTCAAAAGACGGACACCGCGAATTGTCAGATCTGCTCGACCGCCTCGCCACCAACTTGAGGACGGCCTCCGCCTTGTTCATGTCCCAGGACGAGCGGGTGGCGCGCATGCTCGCCGACGAGAAAATCGCCTTCCGAAAAGCGGAACGAGATGGCACCAGTGACCATTTTAAACGCTTGCGAAGAGGTGATATCGACACGGCCGAAACCACTCGCTGCACCTCGATTTGTTGCGGGACTTCAAGCAGATCAACTCTCACCTAGTCGCTGCGACCGCCTATCCCGTCCTTGAACGACAAGGCGAATTGCTCCAGAGCCGAACGACACGCCAGTCATCGCCGGAAGCGTCTTTGACGTAGGGGAGCAGCAGTACACACAAAAAAGCGGCTCCGGGGTCTACCTGATTGAAGGGACGAAGAACTCGGGGATCTTGTGGGCCTTTTTGAAACATTGCTGCTTCGTAACCTGATACCTGAGAGCGAAATCGGCAAATGGTTCTTTGACTTGCCGCGAACGAGCGGCACTTTGTTGGCCGCTTTCCCCGTGAAGTTGGGGTCAGGACAAGATTAGTGCGAAATCGTACGTTTAGCCGAAAAAGTGATGCTTGAGATCAATATTCGTTCCCAAACTGGGTCCTAAATAGCATTTCACCCTAAAACCTTCATATTCAGCACAGGCGGCAAACTACGGAAAATATGTACGAATTCGGTTAGCGTACGATTTCGCACTAATCTTGTTCTGCCCTCATCTAACCGTCCTTCGTGGATCGCAGCTCAGAGACCGGAGCCAATCCAACCATCCCCACGCCGATCCTGAAGGGCGACCTCATCGGCTGCCGAATAGATAAAGCCGGACGCTCAGCCTCGCGCCCCCGCCCGGTGCATCGTCGATTTCCAGTCTGCCCCCATGGGCGTCCACTAGATTGCGGGCGACGGCGAGGCCAAGACCGGCCCCGCCGGTCTTGCGGGCACGGGAGGGTTCCAGACGCACGAAGGGCTCCGTCAGGAACTCGCGCCAATCGGCTGGAATGCCCGATCCCTCGTCGTCGATCGTCACTCGCAGCCATTCCGCCTCGATCACAATCGCCAGATGCGCCGCACCGCCGTATTTGAGCGCGTTGTCGATCAGGTTTGCGAATACCCGCCGCAGTGCCAGACGATCGCCAATTACCAGTGCCGTCTCGGGCGGAAGGGTGGCCAAGGTGATATGCGCGCCTGCCGCCCGGCGGTCCATTACCTCCGCTTCCAAAAGCGGCACGAGGTCGAGGAGTTCCTCGTCCAGAGCTCCGACACCGGCGCGGCCGGCCAGTAGCGCATTGTCGAGAAGCTCGATCATATCGTCTATGTCGGCTGCGGCCTTTTCCCGTTCCGTCTCGGTCGGGATGTGCTCGACGCGAAGCCTCAGTCGGGTCGCGAACGTGCGCACATCGTGCTGGATACCGCCAATCAGCGCCAACCTGGCGCGGACGATCGCATGCAGGCGCGTCTGCAACCGATCAAAGGCCTTGAGCAGCGCCTGAGTTTCGGGCGCTGCACCTTTCAGCTTCGGCAGCACGATGGGCGCCCCGACGGGGTCGATCCGATCGACGACGGCGGCGAGCCGGGTTAGCGGGCGGATTTCCCGATGCAGAACGATCAGCGCCGCGACGGCGAACAACGTCCCGATCAACCCAGCGCCCAGCCCCGCCGGCAGGCCGAACCAGGAGACGATGAAGGGCGTGCGGGTTTCCATCACCAGCACCCGATCCGGCGTAAGACGGAGCCGGAACTGGACGGGATTGAGCACGCCCTGAAACAGACGTGGCCGCCGGAACCTGCGTTCGGGAACCATAAGGCGGATCGACAGCAGGTCGCCGCCGAGAACCTCCCGATAGATCTGGTATTGCGGATCGTCCCAGAGATCGATGGTATTTTCCGGGGTCAAATCCGTCCCGACAACGCTCAGACCGAGGATGGGTGAGTTCACCGCGTCGATCAGCGCCGGCCAGCGCTCGGCAGGCCCAGCCTTCAAAAGCGCGACGATCGCGGCAATCTGTCCGGGCGGCGGGTTGGAGGCGGTGCGACTGAGGCCATTTGCGAAATAGTAGGACGAAATCAAGGTGATCCAGAGCGCCAGGAAACCCGCCCCTCCAATCGCGATGAACCGCCTGGAAAGGCTCAGGCGAAACATCATGTCACCTGCCGCACCGGCACCGTCAGCAGATAACCGCCATTGCGCACCGTGCTGATCAGGTTGCTGCCGGGGCTTGCCGCTTCCAGTTTCCTGCGAAGCCGCGAGACGAGAATATCGACCGTGCGGTCGAAGGGATCGGCAGTGCGGCCATGGGTCCAGTCAAGAATCTGGTCACGTGAGAGAACCCGGCGCGGCCTCAGCACGAAGCAGGAGAGAAGTTCGAACTCCCCGCTCGTCAGTGAAATGATGCCTTCCGACCCGGCTTCGAGCTGACGTGCGTCGAGATCGGCGACGAAGCGGTCGAAGGCGTAACGCCGGCTCGGCCGCTGGAACACCTGGGGCGCGGCGCGGCGCAACAGTGCCCGGACGCGCGCCAAGAGTTCGCGGGGGCCGAACGGTTTGACAAGATAGTCGTCAGCCCCGAGTTCGAGGCCGACGACGCGGTCGGTCTCGTCGCTTTTCGCGGTCAGCATCAGGATCGGCAACGGCCGCGTTGCACGGATGCGCCGGCATACCGAGAGGCCGTCTTCGCCGGGCATCATCAGATCCAGGATCATCAGGTCCGGCTCACGCCGCAGAAGCACCTCGTCCATGGCGCGCGCATCCTCGGCCGCCTCGACGGCAAAACCTTCGCGCGACAGCAGATCGCCAACGAGCTGCCTTATGTCGGCATCGTCATCGACGATCAGAATCGTGGGCATGGATCGGTCCATGGCACAACCATGAACAAGCGATTTGCCGAAATCAAGCGCCGGCCGGCCGTTGATACAAAACGCTACAAACCGGCGACAAAGGCCTACAAATCGAAACCGGCGCGACATAACCGGCATACATCGCGCCGCCATCCTCACTAACGTCGGCGATCGATCCCCCGCTTTCGTCGATGCGACGATCCACATCGAAACGAGGATGAAACGATGACCAAGACACTGACAGCCGGCCTGCTCGCCGGCTCTTTCGCTCTGCTTTCGGTCGGTCAGGCAAATGCCTGGACCCGCGACGGCTCGACTAGCAGCCCACGCGGCACCGCCTCCGTGCATGCGAGCGGCGGCTGCGCAGGCGGCTCTTGCTCGCGCAGCATCAACCGCACCGGGTCGAACGGATACAGCATGTCGCGCAGCGGTTCGGTTTCCTGCGAGAGCGGCTATTGCACCGGCTCCCGGACCACGACCGGCCCCCGCGGCAACACGGTTACTCGCTCAGGCAGCTTTCATCGCTACTGACCTGATGCGCGGCGCCCGGCGGCTTCCCGCCCCCAGCACGAGCCGCCGGGCAACTTTTTCGCGAGGTTCTCCCATGTTCCAGAGTTCCGTCGATCCGTCGCTGCGTGCCGGCATCCTCATCATTGCGGCCTCCTTCATGCTGCTTGAATATCTGATCGGCAGGCTGGCGAGGCACGACACGCATGACCTGAAAGAATCGGCGGCGTCCTTCGGGGTCGCGGTGATCCATGGCCTCGTGCGCCCTCTCGAAGCTGCCCTCGTCGCCGTGCCGTTCATGCTCGCCTACCGGCACCGTCTGTTCGACATCGACATCACGACGGCGGCCGGGCTGCTGGCGGTCTTCGTCGCGGTGGACTTGGCGGATAGATCCTCAGAGGGCCATTGTTTTGCTCAAACCAAAGGACGCCCAAAGAGACGAGCGCGATTGCGCTACCTCCCTCATCGCGCAGGCGCCTGCCTGTGGCTGAAGACCGTGGAGATAGTTGACCGCTCGCTGTGCATGCGCGGCCTCCTGAAAGATCGCCCGCTTGTCGTTGGCCAGCACCGATAGCCACGACTGCAGATAGGAGGCGTGATCCGGCCGCGGCTCGAGCTCCGGCGCGATAGGCCTCTTGAGATGATGGGCTTTTGCCTCGCACACGCACGGAGCTGGCAATTCTCGTCATTCAGAGCGCCGGCACGATAATCCTCCGGCCGCTGTATGAAACTTCGGGAGATTTTATTGCTAGCACGAGGATCATTCGTACTGGACGGTTGAGTAGTGCGGCGTCACATCTGATAGAGTGACTCCGTAAGACCACCGCGGTTTTCGCTCTGCTCAACAACAACGCGAGATGGACCGACAGAATTTTTGCGAGGCGGGCCTTCATGGAGACCGTCAGGGTGCGGACCTGGCCGGTGATTGCGTTGCCGTTGGTGGTGAAGTTGCCGATGATAGCCATTTTCGAAATCCTTCCGGTTTGTTCGGGTCGCGACCATCGCGACCTCGATGGCTGTCGAAGGGATCGGGGACGATCGGGCCGCACACGTCAGGGCCGCAATGCAATGGAGGATGGCGTGGAGCGGCTTTGTTGCCTCGCGAGGAATGCGAACCCGTTCGCAGGGGAAGAAAGCTGCGCAAGGCCATTGCGGGAGAACGATCGAAGCGCAGCTGCTCTCCCGATCAGACACGCCACGTCGAGGACGTGGTGGCCGCGCCCGGTCGGCCAAACCGGATAGGTTTCGTAAATGGCGGCCGGTCATCGTCGGCGTTTATTGGCAGCCAATGGCAATGCCAAGATCGGCCGCTCCGATCCGCCAGGTCTCCGCCCGGGCACTGGACTCATAAGAAGAGTGGAATTGCGGCCAAGGGGCCTTCATAAAGCCTCATGTGGGTCGTCCGTTCGATCCGTGCCGGTCCACTTCGTGTCCCGCTTTCGAGGCCCATCGCCTGACTGCGGCTTGACATGTCCCCATATGAGCAGTGACCCAGGCTGTCCATAGGCCGGCTGTCTGTCCCTGGCCTGAACCTTCCGACGTCGGCCTGTTGCAGAGACCCAGCCTTCAAGGCGTGGCCTTTCCACGCCTATCTGGAATGCTTGTGATCGCGCCGTCTTTCCACCCCGATCGCTACGGAGCGCTCGCTCCGAGCTGCAGGCGGGGTCGAACCGGCACGACGTGCAACGAGAAAGGTTCGATCCTGGAAGATGAAGAATATCGGAGAAATCAGCATCGCGCCGCCCGCAGGGCGGGATTTCGGGAATTCTCGGCGCGCAGGAGCGCGAAAAGGGCAGCCGCGGGCGCCTCGGCATAGCGGCCCGAAGGGGAGGCGAGACCGACTGCCCCGCGCGCATGCGCTCCGTCTGGATTGCGCGACGAGCGGAGATACATTGAGGGCTAACCACCGATTCGGGGCCGATCGTGGACTGTCAGGTGTTGGCTAGTTTGGCAACAGGCTGCCGTTCCGCTCTGGAGCCCGTTTCAGCCTTTCAAGAGAAACGTCATCAACCGAAAACCAGCTATACCGATATCCATACCGCCATGCGCCCGACGCGCGTCTGAACAAACCAGTATATACACCCGAGCGTTGCTCTGGAGTTACTCGGCACAACGCATGCTATTGACAAAGTGGAACGCATCTAGTTGGTTATGTAAATAAAAATTTAACAACCTAAAATCGGTGACTGATGTGGCGAATGAAGACGTTGCCCCTAGAAAGTCGCTGTTTCAGCAGACGACGGAACAGAACGACAAAGTTACCGTCCTCTATGAAAAGCAAACCGCTGTCGCGCCGGGTCAGAACGAGCCGGAATATACCGGAGAATTGCGAGGCTACTATCCCGATAAGAATGGCGGAGATGGAAATTGGTATCCGCGCTACAGCACCAAGGGTGGACGTTCTCCTACTCCCGCGCATCCAGAGGGAACGCATGACGGCATCGATATCTACGCGCCGTTTTTCGAGTATCCTCTCGAAACCCCGATCTATGCCATGGTGTCCGGGACCGCGGCGGCGAAGTCGAACGCGCTTGTGCCCAACGACCTTGGAAATCGGATCTGGCTATGGCCCAAGGATGCAGGCAACGACACGCGCTACATGATCGGCCACCTGAACCGCCTGCGTGGCCGCTTCAGCAGCACGGAAATCGCAAGCAAAGGACGTCCGGTCAAGAAGGGTGAGCTGATCGGCTATGCCGGTCATAGCGGCAACGCCGACGACCAGAGGGAGGCGTCCTCGGTCGGCGCATTCAACGTAAATGCCGGTCATGTTCATTTGAAGTGGGTCGAGGCGGGAGCCGTTGGGGACGCCGCGCTCGAACTCGGCTGGAAGCTTCGGTTCAACACACCCGCCGAGCACGGTCCATTCTCACTGGCTACCTACAAGCAGAAGGGTTACCTGCTTCCGGAGAAGATTTCGAAGTCGCCGGCCAAAGGGCTTCTCGCTTGCCATTTCGAGGCTCCCGCGCCTTTGCCCTGGAACGCGCCGGCCACCGAACTGGCTGCGCCCTTCGAGCCTGATCGAGGTCGACAACGCGAAAGCGCTTCGCGTCACCGAAGCGGCCTACGCCTTGATGCGTGAAAGGCTGGCGCCCGGAGCGGCGAACGCAAATTACAGAGAGCGGGGAGTAAAACGCTACCAGGGTGACATCAACGACAAGGAAGTACATGAGAAGAAAGGGGCGACCAAAGATCCCAGCCGTCTCTATCTCCTGTTTGACGACATGAAGAAGCGGGCCGCCGATTTCAAATCTGTCGGCAAGTCGGGCGAGGACTGCTCCAGCGACCTGATGTATCTGTTGCTGGACACATACCAGGCACTCTACCTGCTGATGGGCGGCAGGAGCCTGCACAAAGTCGCCCGCAAGCTCGCAACGTCCGAAACCGGCGCCGTGGTCGACTGCGGCATAGGCCCCGGTGGGCAGATCCGGGCATTGTCGGCTGGGCACGGTCAGGCGGCCGTGCAGCATGTACGGCTGCCCTACCGCAACGCCGCGAATGAGGTCGTGCTGCGCGAGACACTCACGCTCGGCGTGACATTCGGCGCGGGCACCGAATGGCATGCCATCCTGGACCAGACGATATTGGCCACTCTGGCGGACTCGACGAAATACGAAAAACTCGTCCGTGAATTGGTCGTGCTGGTTTTTCGGCTCGCCGAAACCGCGACATTTCTGTTCGATCTTGCCACGAGGCACATCTCCCTGATCCGAAATGGGCGAAATGCCTCCAATACGAAGCGCTTCGAAAAGGTTGACCAGATGGTCGACGCGATCGTCGGCGGTCCAGCCAGCGTCATCGGCGAGATCCTACCCATCCTGCCCGAGCTCACAAAGTCGGATGCGGCTCCTGCAGTCGAGGCAATGCTGAGGCAGATTTCTGAGAAGGGCGCGGAAGCGCTGGGCCTCGCCTCGAAAGCTTTCCAGCAAGGTAATCAATCGGTTCCGCGCTTTGTTCCGCAACTGGGCAAGTTGTGGCTCGAGCCGTTTCCAGCAACGCAAAACTGAAGGGACGGAGAGCCATGGCCCCCTCTTCTCGTTTCCGTCCAAGGCTCTTCTTCAAGGCCAGTTGATTGACGTTGACCTCGCCATCGCTTTCGTCAAGGATGCGGTCAGCAACGAGGATCGGCTGCAGCTCTCGGTTCATCCGCAGGGTGCGCCGTCGCAGGCCGTTGAATGGCCGTTCACCGCCCCGGCTGGATTCTCCGGGGCAAGCTTCTCGTTCGACTCGCTGACCGAGACGGTGTCGCTGACCATCGATCTGGCCGCCCACAATGGGCAGAAGGCCTTCGAGGAAACCGGGCTCGCCGGGTTCAATCCGTTTCCGAAACCCACCGGCGGCGTCTCGGTGAATGCTGCGCTCACCAGCGTGACCCTGGTGCTGCGCCCGAGGCCGGCGGGCGGCGATTGGAGCAGCGCCGCCCCCTGTTTCGCATTGATGGCGTGCTGGTCGTTGTCGGCCAAAGCCCAGCAAGGCGGCGAGATCGGAACCGTGAACGAGAAAGGCGCGTACAACGTCGTCGCCGCCGCCACGATCGAAGTCTGCGTCGGCTTCTCGGCCATCTTCCCGAAGCTCGATCTTATCGGATTGCCGGCGCTGCAATTGCGGCTCGACGTCCCCTCCTTCGGGCTGACGACGGACTGGCTGCCTCTCGGGCTGTTCGACTTCGGCGACCTTCCAGAACTGCCTGGTCTCCCTGTCTGGCCGCAATTCCGCGTCCGACGGACTTCTGAACTGGTTCTGCAATCTTTTGACGATCGCGGACCCGACCATCATCCTGCCGAGCTTCGACCTCACGCTTCCCGAATTCGACCTCGACCTTCCCGCCACGATCGACCTGCCGCTGGGTATCCGCGCCGAGGAAACCTGGATCCGCGTCGTCAGGCGAGGAGACGGCGGAGTTGCTGTGGAAGCGGGCGCCAAAAATTTTGTCCTGACATGGAACGGCAATGATCTCGCTGCACTCGGCGGTGCCTTCGTCCTCGGCTACAAGACCGCGGATGGCCAGGAGCGCTACTGGATGGAGGCGACGCTGTTCGAGCGGCAGCATCCTGCCGCCACCGCCACTGGCCCTGACGACTATACATTTGAACTTCCGTTTGACGTTCTCGGCCTCAAGGCAGAATGCTGGCGGTTCAAGCTTGGCCTGTTCATGTCGAGCGCGAATGACCGGGCCTGCTTCCAGGCGCTCCTCGAAATTGGAGGCCTTGAAATAACCAGCGCCCTTCTTGAGGGAGGGGAAACCGGACAATTCCGCACCGATGTTCGTCTGCTGATGCGTGACCTGACGATCATGGTCAATGACATGACGGCGGAGAGCATCGAGTTCTTCGATGGTGTCACCGAGCCTGCGGCGGTTTTCGGCAAGTACAAGAAGGTGCGTATTCCGGCGCTCAGCTTCGCGGCCGATCTGTTGAAGGCCCCCGATCCGCAAAAACCCGCCAATGACTATGGCATGAGGTTCGTCGACGGGGACTTCAGGTCCGGGGAGCGGCTGTTCCTGGCATGGCGTCAGCAGGGAACGCAATTCCTGCGGGCGCTCGCCCATGACCTTCTCGGCAGCGCGCCGCCGGCGCGGCGGGAGCGGAGGAAGCTGCCACGTTGATCGGCATCGAGATCGCGCGTTTCAACGACGGCGCGAGCCAGATTCGACTGGACTGGAGGCCTGAGCAAGCACCGTCGCTTCCGGCACCCATGCCCGGAACGCCAATAGCGTTGCCGCCGAAGCCCAATGCCGACGGATGCATCCCGGTCACGGGCAATGACATCTCGTTCAGCATACCCGTGCAGTCCGCAGGCGTGACGATTGCGCCGCCCGCCAGCGCGATGACCTTCGACCTGCCCGCCATCCAACTGTCGATCGCGCGACCGACGACGCAGTCGATCATCATAGGCCGGGGAACGGACGGGGCGACGTCCGCCAGCCATCTCCTGCATTTTCCGGCGACCACTAAGGCGCTGCCGGAAGAACCGGTGCCGCCGCTCGCCTATGCCGAGATCGGCTTCTCGCTAAGCGACCCCGACGGGGGCGCGAGGTCGTCGAAACCGATCCAAAGAATGGTGGCCAAGGCGGCCCGTTCCTGTCGCTTGCGATCGGCGCTTCATCTGGCAGGGCGACAGCGGTCAGGACGATCGGTTGGCGCCGCGGCACCGCGCCGCGTTTCCTTCAGGTTCTGGACCATCAAGCCAGCGCGCTCGCGCCTCTCATCCCCCCGACACTCCCGGTCGCCGGGGCGGGGATCCGGGCTGCCCCGGTTCGCCGCCGACGCCTGTCCCGGTTTCGCGTCTTGACTTCGACGCGTTTCGTACGCCCAGCTTCTCCGCGGGGGACTGGCGCCTTTCTGTCTTCATTCAAGCGCAGGAGCAGTTTTTCAAGCTCTTTGGCGGGGACGCGTCCAAGAGCAATCAGGCTGTCGATTTCAAGATCACGCATATCTGCTTTTCCGAGGAGGATCCGGATGCGGCGTTGATCAGAACCAGTTTGAATTTCAAGCTCGGCAGCGACTTCAGCGCCAGTGGCGAGGTGACGTTCCGCTTCGATGTCCGCGATCTGTCGCTGTCGGTGCAAGACCAGTCCGGCCTGGCCCTGAAGCGTAAGGTCGTTGCGACGCCCGGCTGGGCCAAGGACCTTGCGGTCGTCAGCAAACCCGACGACTATCTCTTTACCGAGAAGCTCGACCTGCTCGGTCTGGAAATGACCGCGCTGCGACTCAAGCTGCAAGGCCTGCCGCACCAGCCCGACGAAATCGAGATCCTGCAGCTCAAGATCGAGGGCGGGCGCTTTCTGCTCACGTTGCCCGAAGGCTGCATCGTCGTGCTTCGCTATACCGGGCTCGGCAATGATGCGCTTACATTCCTGGTGACGCGCCTTGCGATCGGGCCAGGTGGCATTGACCTCAACGCCAAGCTGTTGTCGACGGCGCTCAGAGTCAAGGGCCTGAAGAAGCCGTTCGTTCTCGAACACGCCGACCTTCGGATTCGCTCCGGCCGACTCGAGTACCTGTCGATAGCGGCTAGCGGCAGCCTGCCCAAACTGCTCAATGATGCGCCGGTGAACGTCGTCATCTCCTTCGTCCAGGACAAGGAGAGCAATCGCATCGAGCTAGACGAAATCAGCTGCGCGCTGGGAGACAAGGACCAGCCCATCTACTCGCGCGGGACGCGCTTCAAGTTCGAGATCGCGGCCTTGGATATCCGCTATGCGCGCGAAACTCCAAACAGCGACAGACACTTCTTCTTCGAGGTGAGCGGCTCCGCGCAGTTCACGCCCGATGAGGGGAGTTCAACAACGGGCTGTTGGAGGATTTGAAATCCGCGCGCATCGAGTTCGTGCGCGCTCCGCTGACCGACGAGTTCCACAAATCGCTGTCGATGGTGGTGGAGCTGAAGCGGCCGATCGAGTTCGAGGTCTTCAAGCTGTTCCGCATGGAGATACGCTCCATCGGCTTCGCGCCGAATTTCGATGAATTTGCCGAGCCCGGACCGGCGGTGATCATCGGCGGGCAGTGCGAGTTCGCCCGGTTCGGCGATGTGATCTCCGCCGACATTCGCTGCCACGCAATGTATATCGGTTTGCCGCGCTCGGGGAGTTCGGCGCCGCAGGTGTTTTTGACAAGCTGCGCGTCGATATCTCCTCGCCGGAGGGCTTTCGGATCGGCGGCCGCGTCGATACCTACGACGGCGCGACACTGGCGGGCTTCAAAGGCGAGGGGACGATCGCCATCCCCGGCTTTCCCGAACTGTCGGCCGCCTTTGCCTTCGTCCGCATGCGGCAGTCATCCGAGCAGCCCTGGCGACACGGCTGGTTCGTCGCCATCGAGGCCTCGAAGATCAGCTACCAGCTTACGCCGTTGCCGATTTTTCTGCGGCATGTCGGGCTTGGATTCGGCTATCGGTTCACGCTGCCACTGATCCTGGAGTTCGAGAAAGAGGGTTCCATTCGCGACCTGATGCAGCGCATGCTGAAGGCGCTGGACAAACACCAGACGCTGGCGCGCATCGACAGCTGGGTGGAGGATCCGGAATCCAACACGCGCCGGGCTCTCTGGACCATCGCATTGGAGGCTGCCTTCACGCTCGGCACTTCGCAGGCGACGCCGTTCGATTACGATCCCAAAGAGGAACGCCAGCTCAAGACGCTGATTGCGCAGATCATCGCTGCCTTCCGCTCCGACTTCACCCTGGTCGCGGCAGCGAAGCTCTGGTTCCCGGTCAGCATCGACGACTTCTTCAACGACGTGGAGAACATGCGCAGCCGTCCGCTAGCGTCTGGCTTCATGATCTATTCGGCCCCGCAGAACCGGTTCCTGGCGCACGCGGCGAAGGGTGCCGATCCGTATATGGGTCCGAAAAACGAGCCCGTCCCGGAGATCGTCAAGGACATCCTGCGCAAGGTACATTTCGAGGCCACACTGCTGATCGAGCCTGGCCTGTTGCACGGCGAACTCGGGTGGCCGGACAGGCTGATGTTCAGCTTCGACCTCGGCGGCTTGAAATTGGAGTGCCGCGGCGGCGTGCTGTTCCGCTTGGAGCGCGACGTGCTGATCCAGGGCACCTACTTCGCCGGCCGCGGTACGCTCGACCTTGCCGGCGGCGTCGATTTTGGTTTCCTCGGCGTCCGCATCGAGGCGCAGGCCGTGGTGCAGTTCGCGTCGCGCATGCTGACCGCGCAATACCCTCTGCGGCTTCTCGACAGCAAGATCTATGCCCAGCAGGGATTGGACATCGCCGTTCGCTTCAGGCTGCGCGCGTGGTTCCGCCTGAAGATCGGCTTCGTCAAGATCAGCATCGACATCTCCTTCTCCTTCGAAATCCAGATCGCGGTCGCCATGGAAATGGGATGGGCAGGCGGTGCTAATCTCGGCTTCCGCGCCCGCGCCAATATCATGGTGGCTGTGTTTGGACGACGGCTCTCCATCGCCGTTGCGGTCGGGCTCAACGAGGGCGGGGTCGACAAGGCGCGCGCCGTGCTGGCGCCTTATATGAGTTCACTGCTGGAGGCCGGCAAGGCGCCGCCAATGCCCGGCTTCGACAAGGTCAGCCTCGACGAAGGCGGCATGGCGCCTTTCTTCGCCGCGGCGCTCAAAGCCGCTCCAGCGGCCGTGATCCGCGATCGGTTCGTAACCGCGCATATGGAGCGCGAACCAGACTCGGACGGTAAGACAAGCTGGTTCGTCTGGATCATGCCGGGTGTCGGCGATCGTTCCTATTTCTACCCGCCAGTCGGCGAAGACCCGCCAAACGGCGAAGACGCCGCCTACGCAACGCTGGACCTCACCGGTGTGGAAGGCGACATCTACTACCCGCCTGCGCAGGATGGCCAGGCATGGGTGAAGGTTACCGAGACAAAGATTGCGCTTCGTGTGCGTCCGACCAGGAAGATCTCCAGCGAGTCGGACGATGGTGAAACGACGCTCACGGTTGACCGGTTGATCGCAGGCTGCTGGTTGCCGGATCAAACCGACGACGAAATGCCGTTCCCGGTTTCATGGCCAGAGATCGGCGCGCCGCTCACGGCGCCGACGCCGCCCGACCTGCCGGACGAAACCATTTCCGACGCGCGCGTATTCGATCCGCTCAGTCCTGCCCGCAAGCCGACCTATCAACGGGATGAAACCAACCTCTACGACAATACACTCGCAGCCGCACTTGAATCGGCCGACGCAGACTTGCACGACCTGAATCAACAAGCGCTGGGTAACCAAGGCCTCGTGATGCAGGCCTACTATGACGAGTTCGCGCGCGTATCGAAGAACGCGACCGTTTCCGTCATCAATTCTGAGGTTGTCATCACTACGCCTGCCGAGACTGAGGGCCGCCCCACGCCGCTCGACCTCGGCATGTTGGTTTGCGTTCGGGCGAAGGACAAGCCCGCCTGGATCAAGGAAAGGCAGGCCGCCGACGTCCACACGATCGTGTTTCCTAAGCTGGAATTTCAAACGACACATGGCGGACAGCACGGCACTCCGTTCGAGCCTGATGCCGGCGGTGAAGAGCGAGCTGCTGGATTTCACAAAGAATCCCCGAGCATCGGCAAGCTTACCACTTACTTCGATGAGGATGTCATCGCGGTGGCGTTCCCGATCGATTGGGCCGGAGAACCGTCTGGCTCCGATTTCGCCGGCGACAAACTGCGGCGTGTCGAGGATTTCGTCAGCGCCTACGAGATAACGTTCTCCGATCGTGAGACGCAGACCCCAATCAGGACAGTGACGGTAGCGCCATCCGAAACGATCGTCCCAGACGCCGAGAGGCGCGATACGTACAAGCGTGTCAGCACGCGCTACAAGTATTCCGTGCCGCGCAGCCAGGTTCTTCCCGAGGGGACGATCGCGAAATATAACAGGACGTATTCCCTCGGCGTCGCGGTTGTGGCGATCAGTCAGAGCGGACGCCGCAGCCGGCAGCTGAGCAAAGACATTACGTTCGAACCGGCGCTCACACCGATGCCTGCCGATGCCGCCCGCCTCACGCTTTCCCATGTCCAGAACACTGGACGCATGGCGTGCCGGGTCGATTGGCGTCAGTTGAGCCTGCCCTCCAGGCCCGGCGTCACGGCGACCCAAAGCTGGCAATTGATCCTGCGTCCGTTGAGAGAGGTGCCGCTCGGTTCTTATCCGGACGACACCGTCGACGTGAACGACCGCGGCTTGATGAGCGCGACCGGGCAAGTGTTGCTGGATGGCGATATCGTGCTGGCGCTCGAACCCAAGAACGGCACGATTTTCACTGCAACCCGGCCAACCGAGGACGAGCAGGACTTCGACCGGCGCGAAGGTCGCGATCCGGCCGACTTGAACCTGACACTCAACCTCGGCGATTCGGCCATCACCACATTGCCTGGTGCGATCTACGATCATGCCGGCCAATTGCAGGCTCCCGGCAGCCAAGTCTACAGCCAGGCACTGTCCTTCTTCCAGCGAACATCCGCTGCGGAGCCTGACGGCAAGGCGTGGCGGCTCTTCGTGCGCGCATCCAGCCAGCCTGTCGGCGCGTTGCCAGCGCAACAGGTGACTTGGGCGGGCGTTTCGGGCCTCTCCATCGCCGACCTCACACTCTCCCTACCCGCGCTTCCGAAAGGAAAACGCAGCGACCAGGACATGCCCCGCCTTCGGCCGCTGCCGCATTTTGAATGGCCTATATTCGGCCCGTCGATTCACAACGTCGGGAAGGTGCAGCTCAAGCGGACCGATCTGGCCATCCCGAAGGTCGGTGCCGTAAGCGTCGGCGTTCCCATCGCGCCAAACCAGGTGGACCAACCGCCGGAGATCAGCTTTCTGCCGCAACCCGGGTCGGGCCGCGCCATCACGCTGGCATGGAACGCGATCCCCGCAGATAAAAAGACGCCGATGGCGGCCTACGCGGCCTTCGATGTGTTCGAACTGCGTCAGGACACGCTTGTCAACGCCGACCTGCTCGAAGACTCGGAGTTCCTGCCGCAGTGGACCTGGCTGAAGCGTGTCGCGCCGACGGAATCCGCATTGGCGCGTCAAACGCCGCTTGCCATGGCCGATACGCCGAACTGGGAATGCCAGACACCCGTCTTTGCCAAGAGCGCCCGGTTCCTGGACCTGCAAGCGGTCGATCCACGTGACCAGTTGTCCCAATGGCCGGGCTGGTATTCGTGGGCGGAGTCCGATCTCACTTGGCCGCAGCCAAATGTCTTCCAATCCATCAAGACCGAAGTGCATACCGACCTGCCGCTACCGACGAATGCGAATGCGCAGGAACGTCTTTGCTACTGGCGTGAACTCGGCTTCGGCGCGGCAAAGGCCTTGCAGCACGATTTTCTGGCCGCCCTCATCGGCTCGATGGCGGAACGGGGGCGGTGGCAATCGAACCCGCGCTTCGAGGTTCAGGCCGCCCCTCCGGCGCCTCGTCGGTCACGGACGCGCGGCAATGGCTGGACGCCAACAACGAGCGGCTCGACCCCTATGGCTGGGCCGCGCTGTCGCGGCTCGGGCTTTCGATCGCCTTCACGCTGCGCGACAGCGCCAGCGGCTTGCCGCTTTCGCCTGCGAGGATCTTCGCCGAATTCCACCATGCGCTCGCAGACGTCGAGGAGGCGATCGCAGAAATTCAGACGATTGATCCGAAGTCTCCAGCCCCTCAAATCGGGAAGCACCTTTTCGTCGACCTGCCGTTGCAGCACCTGCGCGGATATCGTTCCGGCAAGGATCGGACGGATTTCGACGATTCGGGGCTCAGCATGCTCCAAGTTTCGCTCCGGCCGCTCAGGAGCGAGGCAAAAACATTCAGTGCGAAGTCTTCAAGGTTGAGAAGATCACCGGCGACAAGGTGTTCAAGCTGGGATCGGACTACGACGTCATTTTCGCGCAACCCAAACGCCCGTCGATAAGCCTGAAGAAAGGCGACGAGCTGTCGGTCAAAGCCACCTTCCAGGACGGCGATGTCATTGTCGCACGCTCGCGAGAGGACACGCTCGCAGATAGCCTGGAGAAAGATGGCACGGTGACGGTGAGGCGGTTCGACGGAACCGATCAGACCATCGCCTACAGCACGCTTCCGCTGCCCTTGTTGGACATGCCTCAAGCGACGCTTGAGCCCAACTATTCCCCATTCGGCCGGTTTGCGGTCAACGTCGAGGATTGGCTGGATTACCTAGGGCCAACGACCTCGACCCTCGAACATTTCCTGTATTACCTGGCCGAAGCGTTCCGTCGCCCCGAGGACGGGGGCACGGATCCAGCGTGGCTTAACGAGATCAAGCAGCACGGTCCGGACGACGGCTTGAACAGTCCCAAGGCCAAGTTCCTCCGCTCCTATCTCACTTGGTCGGCGCGCTTCTTCCGGGCTGCGCCCTTGCCGAGCAGTGTCATGAAACGCTCGACTGTCGATCCCACCGAGTGGATGGCAGTGGCTCAGCCAAAGGCCGTCGAACCGCATCGCATTGCCACCGATGCGCGTGGTGCCCTGACCTTCGTACGGTTCCTCGACGAGGAGCCTGGCCTCCGCGCGCTCGTATGCTGTCATGGCTGTCGGACGCTATGATCGGTTCTGGGAAGCGGTCGCACCTAAATCCCCGGATTTTGAGCGGCCCTATGGCGAGCCACGACTCGCCGCCGACACGGTCGTGCACGCCTCCATTGAGCGCGTGCGGATGCTGGAAGCGCCGAAGCTCCTCGCGGCGCGGGCCGTGCGCAGCGACAAGGACCGGCCCTTCAACGAGATCGTGCTGACTCACGCCGAGCGCGAGCCGCCGACCAGCAACATGACGGTTTCCGCGAAACTGTCGTTCGGCGAACTCGAGCGGGCCTATTTAAGGCGCTTCAGGCATGGTGATTGGATCGAGGTGCTCAAAGCGGATGGTGCTACCGGCGTTGATGTGGCGCTGCCACAACTGCCCAAGCCATTGCCGCGCACGAAGACCGCTTCGGAGGACATTCACGACCATTCCGCCAGCGCGGCAAACGTGTTGTTCGCAGCGCCGCAGGCACGCTGGGGCGCTAGCCGTCATGTCGATGCGGCCGAGCCGTTCTATTATGAACAGAGCGTGACCCTGTGGGCAAAGGCCGGGCGAAATGTACGATCGGCGGAGAAGACGATCGTGCTGCCGGCCCATGAGGCCGACGCGATCGTGCCATTGTCCGATCCTGTGACGTCAGCGCAGATGGCCTGGAAAGACGCATTCCCGCAACGCGAGCCGTTCCGGAAAAACTGAAAACGGCGCTGGCTGGAGAACCTGCGATCGCGGCGCGCCTCGAGTTGGAAGGATCCCTGCTCACCGTGAGATTGCCGCGCTTCGTCGAGAGCCTTCCCGCCCAAAGCTTGCAGTCGCACTTTGCCTATGAAATCGATACGCAAGGCGGCCGCAGGCCGGTCGGCCTGCTTCCCGACCGCGATGTGCGCACGGTAGTGGTTTCCACATCGCACGGATCGGTCAGCACAATTGCGCAGATCGCGCCCAAGTCCAAGGCAGACCCTATCGAGACCAGCGCGTTCTCGACGGAGACTCCCGCCGGCGAGTTCAAGACCAAGGTCACGTTCGGCCACGCCAGCTCGCAGCTGACCTGGGCCGATGGGATTTTTGCACAGGTCTCGACCCGTCCCGATTTCGACCTCGTAAAGGCGAAGTTCGATCCGGCCGTCGCGCTCCCGATCGACGTACCCTCCTCTCTGTCCGCCGTCGACACAAGCAAGATAGAGCCGTGGGATTTGCTGCCGATAGGGTCGATTCCCAAGGAGGGCTCCTTCCTTCAACTCGGACCGCTCGCGCTTAGGCTGGATCTCGCGGCCCCAGGCACGCTGGCAACGCTCGGACCGCTCAACGGGTTGCAATGGCTGTGCCGACCGTCCCTCGCGCCGGATCCGGGTACGCCGCCGCTTTCCCAGGCGGATCTCGCTTTAGGCTTGCGTCTGGCGGCCGATCGCGAGCGCAAGCTGGCGGCGGCACTCGTTTGCCGTGATTTCGATGCGGCCGGTGCGCATTCCGGTAATGTCGTCGACAAGGTTGTCCGCGATTCATGCCTGGATCTGCTTCGTCTTGTTGAAAGCGTCGACTTCGCCGCACTGCTCAAGCGCGGAACTATGGTTCCGGGGACGAGCCAGAAGATCGAGGAGTGGAGCAAGCGAGGGATGAAACTCTGGAAACGCGATAAGAGCGTCTCCGATGTCTATGGCTGGACGCAAATCACGGATCCTCCTCAGCACAACGTCAAAGAATGGGTCATGCTGACGGTGTCGTCCATTCCGCCGGAGGGGTTCGGAAGTCCGATGGACGATATCCTGTCCTACCTCCGGGACAGCGGACTTTCGCGCTATCCCAAATTCGATCCTGCACAAGTGGTTGCCACCAATGCGGTGTTCGCGGTCCTTGCGAAGCTGGCTTGGCGCAGCGGGCCGATGCCTGAGCCATCTGTGTTCATACAGCGCGGCAACGAACCGCGTATGCCATGGGCATCGCAAGCGGCCCGAGGGGAAGAACAGCCATGATCAGCAGAAATCTTTACCGCGCGCTTTTCCTCCCCACTACAGCCCGCGGGTTCCGAGCCGCGGTAGCGATTCAGCCCGTCAGTGGACGAGTCTCAACCTGCCGCGTGTCCGCATCATGGGGCCGCTGTGGTCGTTCGGCTTCGTGTTGAAGACCGACGGCGACGTGAAGGACCTGCCTGGCGGCAAGGGCGCGTCGGCCGCGACCGCATTGAGGCTGCTGTTCGAGGACGACGACGCCAATGCATTGGGCGAGCTCAAGGCATATCATAGGCCTGCGCTGTTCCGCGCCGAGATCAAGAGCATTCTCCAGCCGACTGACGCCGAACTCTCGGAAAGCCGGCTCAGCCTGATTGCGGTCGATACGATCGCCGAGGCCAGCGCGGAGGGCGATCAGCTGGGGAAGCCACTCGATCCGCAGGACATTGGATTTCTTTCCGAGCAGGCCGATGTGCTGAAGTCGCAAGGGCCGATCATCGTCAGTCCATTCGGGGACAATCCCCAACCGGGCCACGACAACAAGAGCAACATCGAGGCGACCTATCTGCCGGCGATGCAACTGGTCCATGGCCTGATACGCTTCAAGCCCAATGCCAAGTACCTGGCGCGGGTGCGCAAGCAGCTCGGCATTGCCCCACCTGCGACCGCGACCGAAATTGCCAATGGCGATCAGATCGTCCTGCTACCAGACGGCTTCTCGGTGGCCGGACGCATTAGGCTGCCATGGGAAAACGCCGATATAGCGGGGTGGTTCAAGGCGACATATCGTAATTTCGGCGGCGAACCGCGAATACGACGCGTGTTGCGTCCTTGGTTTGATCCGGAAACGCCGAACGCGCCGGTCGAAGGCAATTGGCGCAAGTCCATCGACAAATTGCAGTTTGCGTTGCAGAGGGCGGACGAGCCTCGACGGGGGACCGGCCTGGTTCGAGGTCTCGCCCAACGCCGCAATCGCGCCTGAGCATCTTTTCTGGGCGGAGACGCCAAAGGATGACGAGTGGCCGCTGTTTGCGCGCACTCATCCAAAGGACCAAGCGGTGAGCCTGGATGCGCCGGGGCTATTCCTGCGCCTTTCTGATCGGGCAGGGGGCGGGCGCGATCACCAATCTGACGATCCAGCCTGACAGTTTTACGGTCGCAACGTCGGACCTCAATCCCGGCGCGGTTCGCGTTACAGGCGCCGCGGGAGACGGCGCCGATGCCGATGCCGTTCGAGCACGTTATGATTTCGACTTGGCCAGAAAGCCCGGCCAGCGCGACCGGCTGAAGATTGCAGTAGGCGAGGACCTGTCCAAACCGGTGTCGC
The DNA here is from genome assembly GCA_045291535.1 of Neorhizobium sp. EC2-8. Lineage (GTDB taxonomy): Bacteria > Pseudomonadota > Alphaproteobacteria > Rhizobiales > Rhizobiaceae > Neorhizobium. The sequence continues at coordinate 934,392 of CP147998.1, forward strand.
TCGCCCTGCCGCTGATAGAGACCGCCGAACGGATACGGGAGGCATGCAAGCTACCAAGGCCAGCACCGACGGACGAGTTGGGCCTGCTTTGGACATTCACGCCGATCCCCGATGGGTGGATGCATTGGCCCCTGCCGAATGCCGATGCGGCCGCGCTCGGCCGACTGCTCGACGATGCGTCGGGCGCGAGCCCGGCTGGCGAAATTGCGGCCGTCGACGGCTCCGGGGTGTCGATAACCGGATCTTTGGCGTACGGAAATCTTCCGGGCCGGGCCAATTTCACTAGAAGGCACAGGTCTTGGTCGCTCGCCGTGTCCGACGTCAAGGGCGCGCAGTTCGACTTTCACCTCGTGCATATGGCGGGTGGCTCCGAAACTGTCGGCTCGATCGTGCGGGCCACCGTCAAGCTTGAAGACGTCTCGCTCACGTTCGACGGGGTGTTTCACGTCACCGCATTCAAGCAAACTGAGCAGCGGTTGCTTCCGGAGCATGCCGAGCGCGCGCTCGGAACCTTTGCTCTGCGCGGCGTATCGCCGTCCGGCCTACGCGGCATCGAGGCCCGGATGTGGAAGCAGTCAATGCACCCGACAGCAGCGGCACGGATCCGGCTCGAGGCCCTCGTGGGGGTTGCAGATCGTGACGGCAGCCGATGGCCGTGCTGTCATCGACCCTGGGACCGGGGTCGAACTCGTCACCGAAATGGCTGGAACCTCAACGCTCGCCGCATCATGGCGAGAGGCGATGCTGCCATGGGAATGGTGCGACGGCGGACGGCTTCCAGTCGTCCAAACATTGCCGATCGCCGCAGCGGGGCAGGCCAGAAACGCGCCTTCCTATACGCGCTCTCTTGCACCTCTCAGGCTGAAGAATCCGCCGGGGCCGACGGCAAGCTGCGCTATGTCGTCGAAAACCTCGACACGACGCAGCCATGGCTGGATGTGGTGATCCGCTATGCCGGCCTGGTTGAGGGCTCCCAGCAGCCCAAGTTTGTCAAGCCGGCCGCACCTGGAGCCTGGCGAGACGAGGTGACGATGGCGGTCACGACCTTGCCGTCGGTCAGCTTCGTCGTCGGTTCCGAAGCCCGACCCGGGGCAAGCAAGCTGGCGGAGAATTGGAACGGGCTGCAGACCAGCGTCGCCGCCGAGTTTCGCCACGATATCGCTCTGAGAGATGAGCACAATGCGTTCCAAAGCGCGCCAACGCCGCCCTTCAAGAAGGAGGCGCCGCAATTCGACTTCGTGCCGGAAAGGCCGGCTGTGGATGCCCTGTTCAGCCCGTTGCCGAATAACGGCCCCGACAACGGCCCGCGCAATCCGTTGCAAACCAATGGATGGGCTGTCATTCGTCTCGCGATGAACCGCAAGGCGGCCCTGGCGGCGCTCGACGACCGGAGCATGACATCCTCCGTCAAGAACGCGATCTATCTGAGTGGCATGTTCGGCGATGCCGCCTACAAGCTCGAAGGTCAGATAGAGGTCACGCCGGCCACGATCATCTCCGGTGATGCCGGGGCCGCCAATCGGCGGGTCGTGGCGATTGGCGGGCTCCGTATGGACTTCGCCGCCCCAATTGACCCCGACGGCCAGACAAGTACCCTGGATTTCCAGGGTTTGCCGGCCGAAAGCGACCTCGTGGGGGTCTCCGCTCGGTTTCAGCGACTGGCCGGCTGGTCCGACGTCCGTTTCGGCACCGCATTCGCAAAGGCTGCGAATGGCGGTTTCGTCGATCAGCATGGGCTGAGCCTGATCGAAACAATGACCGGAAGCGCCGTCGCCATCCGAAAGATGCGCGCGCCGGTGGGCGATGGCGCGGTCTTCGAGCTTGGCGACGAAGTCCGCCTCGTCACCCTCGTGAAGCCCATCAAGATTGTCGGCGCGCAACTGACATTCTGGTGCGCCGACGTGCCGGTCATTGCAGGCAGCGCCGATGCAACGCTTGCCCGCTTCACCTCGCAAGGGGCGATTGAGGATCGTGGGAATGCGTTTCAGCGGCCGCTCAACCATCTGGCAGGCTTTCGGTGGATGCTGGGTGGCGCGGACATGGCCGGTGGTTGCGTCCTGCTGGGTGGTCTCGCCTTCGAGCCGATGGAACTGACAGGGTTCAAACAGGTAGGGCAGGATCTGCCGACCAGTATCGATATCAGGGGCCGGCTACGTGTCCCCGTGCGCGAAGACGGACTGTCGCCGCCCTTGGATGGCGGTCTGGCCACGCTGACCCTGACCGTCGCCGATGCGACCCAAGGGACGTTCAGCGCAAAGCTTACGGCCAGCGACGTAGTCATGCCGCTCGCCGATCCCGACACGTTCGACGGCATGGCGCCGACGATCGGCATCAAAAGCCTCCCCAACCGGGAGAGTCGGTCCAAGCCCAGCTGCGCTTCAGTTTCCAGAGCCAGGATTTCGATTGTCAGGTCACGCTCACTCGCGCGGCCGACGGAGCGATCACGTTTAAGAAGCTCGGAACCCAGGTTTCCCCGGTTACGGGCGCAGCGCCTGGGATCGAGTTCATGGAAGCGAACGGTTCGATCGGCCGGGCGTTGCCGATGGCAAACGGGGTTGGGCTGTCGTTTCCGCACAGTGCCGCGATCAAGTTTGGCGTGGTGCTCGGAGAACCCGGCGCGCAGCTTGTCGGCGAATGCGGCCTCAATCTCCTGCGCAGCCAGCGCGGCGGCAGCGAGGGACCGTGCGAGCTCGCCTGGTGGTTCTCGGCGTCCGAGGCGATTTCGAACCTCGTCGTCGACACGTTCTCGTTTTCGCCAGGCGTCTTCGCCCTGCGCTGGGTGGCGAAAGAATCGACAGGAAGCCTACTCGGTGGATCGACATTCGAGGCCTCGAACGGCAGCGCCATCGCCGTGCTCACTCGCAGGAAACTGGCACAAGGCGACTTTCCATCTTTCGACGTCGCCAAGAGCAGTGTCAGGGCGCATATCGGCCTGAAGATTGCCGGGACATCCGCGCAGCCCGAGTCAACCATGCTGACGCTCGCCTATGAAAGCGATGTTGGCTACCGGCTCACAGGCATATTGCTGCTTCGCAGCGTGCTATCCTGGCCGCAGATCACCATTTCGGCGCACACGAAGAGCTGGCAGGTGGCACCGTTCCTGGCCAATTCCATGGGCGCGAGGTTCACACATGAGGCGACCATTCGATTCGATGGCCAGCGGATCACGCCCCGGCAGCTGTTTGATGCCGGAGAACCGACTGACTTTGCCATTCCTCTGATGGTTGACGTTGAACATACCGTAAGGCTCGGCGAGGTCGGAATTGGACAATCCATCACTTGGCGGACCTTTCAGGTCATCCGGCTGTGGTCGCCGCCGTTGTTCGCCAAGGCGCTGGGGAAGTGGGCGACGCCTATATCCACGAAACCAGCAGACATTCGAGGCGAAAGAACCGGCAGCGCACCCTGGCGCGACAAGCTTGCAGCGCCGATCGGAGCCTACGAGGCCGGCGTCGGCGTTTCGGTGTTCAACGTCGCGGCGGTCAACAATGGGGCTTTTGCCGGCAGCCTGGCTGCCAAATTGGCAGCGCATCTCTCGACTGCAGCTCCTCAATCGATGGTGGTCGAGTTTTCCGATCACGTCCTTCTGGCCTTCGATCCGTTGGTAAGCGACGACGCCAGGCTCAAGGCAAATCCCGTCCTGGTCAGTCTTCCTGCTCTCGGCTTTGCGGGAGCGGATTCGCTGCCAGCGGATCCAATGCACGCTTTGAACCTGATGCTGGCTTGCCAGCCGCAGCACGACGCGAAGCTCTACCTGTCCGAGAGCGATCGCTACGAGGCGCACATCTTTCCCGCACTCGATCCGCGCCTCGCGCAGGAAGCCGTTTCCCGGGCCAAGGGCGCAGCCGCCATGCGAACCCGCGAGGTCGCGGACGCCGCCTCCGCGGCGATGGCCTTTGATCCGTCGCGCGCGCACAAGGCCGTCTTCCAGGCACTCACTTTCAAGGCAGTTTCCGGCAAGACGCCGATCGTTCCGGTAGACGACATGCCGACCGCTGCGACGGCGTTTCATTTGTCGAAGCTGTTCGAGCAGCAGATCGACACGACCACCGGGCACCTGCGCGACGCCTCGCCGCTGGCGATAGGCTTCGCGCGCTCCGGGCATGTCAGCGGTCTCGATTTCTACGAGGATGCGGATGACGATCCCTTGGGTAAGGCATCGGACTTCAACAGGCGCGACTACGCTTGGGCGCTTGCCCGCTTGCGCGATTGGAGCTTGCGCAACATCGTGATCTTTCCAAGGGACACGGACGGCGATCCGGACCGGACCGCCGATGTGGCAGAAATCTGGACGGCGCTGCTTGAGGCGCCTTCGCGCGACGGGTTGAAGGTGATCGACGCAGCGGTGACGAAACTCCCGATTCGTAACGAGGTCGACCTCAAGGTGCTGGAAAGCAATTGCCGAAGCTGGGCGGTCACCGCGCTTCAGCGGGCCGCCCCGTGGGCCGGCGTTGGCCTCTTGACCCTGCGCAGGCGGGACTTCGGTGTCGAAAGCGATGTGAAACGGAGCGAAGTGATCGAACGAGTCGATCCTCGCGGTTATCGCCCAAGTGCGACACGCGCGCTTTATCCCGACAAGACGGCACTGGCGCCGCAACTCCAGTTGGAGTACTGGCCGACGCATGATCGGGCCGCGGCGCCGGCAGGGTACGTACCGGTCAGCGTGATGCCGGCATTGTTTGCCAGCGAAGCGGTCGCCATGCCGGACGACACGACCGACGGACCACGGCTGACGGCCACCGGTGCTGAGACGGCGTGGCGGCTCACCGACGGCACGCACGCAATCCTCGAGGATCGTGAGGATCCCGGCAACGTTGCGGCGCAGGAGGCGTTCTGGATCGCCGACCGCGAGCGCATCGGATTCCGTCCCTTTGCCCAGCCGCCCCAATCACAGCAACCGTTCGACCTCTCTTTGCGCTTCCCGCCGGTTTCGACATGACGCCGCCGCGCTCCTTACAACCGACGGCGGCTGCAGCGCCGCCACAGGTGAAGGCGATCGAGCGCGCGGCCTACGAACAGGCCTATGCGCCGGCGATTGTCGGTAGCAGCCGGCTCGCCGTTCGCTCAGGCGCCTGGCTGGCACTCAGGACGGGCCTTTCGCATGTCCGCTATGGCGACGATCAACTGCCCCATCTCGCGCGTGCGTCGGAGGGACCGATACACTTGCGCCTTCCTCGCCCGCCATTGCTCGCGACAAACGACCGGCCCCGCGCCAGCTCGCACGAGGGGCAGCATGTTGCGATCGCGCCGACCCAGAGCTTCATGCTTCACGGTCCGCGCTCGATGAGAGCCAGCGAAAACATGTTACCTGTCGGGCTAGACCGGACCCCGCGATCGTTTGTCGCCACGAAACTGGAGCTGCTCAGTCCAGCCGACGGCGTGTTCCCGCCGGATTGGGATGGCTCGATCCAGATAAGGGCGGCGCAGTGGTTCGGTCGACGGAGCAAGCGGCCTGGCACTTCATGGATGCGTCCCTGGTGATCGAAGGTCAGCGCTTCGTGGCCGGGACGGTTCCGACGGACGTTCCCATAAAGCCTGATGAACCTCGGCAATCCTACCTCTTGCGCGGGTTCAAAGCGTGGAGGCCTGACGGCGTCGGGAACGGAAGCCCCTAGATGCAGCGACATTGCTGCGCGGGCTTCCTCCTGGTACGCCGGCGACGGTCGAGATCAATCTCGAGTATAGCGGAACGAACGCGGATCAGGCGAGGCTCTATCGACAGGTCCGGCTTACGATCCTGACGGCGGGGACGAGAGTCAGTCAGGTTGAAGCGCCAGTCTTCACCCGTTTCGACGATCCCGAATTCAACGACATGCTTGGCGGTGTCGCCAAGCTCGACAGCAGGCGATCGACCTACGATCTCAATTCCGACTTCGTCATTGCAGCCGAGCTGGGCGAGATGCGATCCGACCACCGATTGGAGGTGGCGCTCGCCGTTCGCCCCGCAAAAGCTGGCGGGGAGCTCGCCTTGACGTTCCAGGGCAAGGTCAAAGCGGAAGGCACCTTCGCACTCGGCTATCAGACGACGCCAGTTCCGGGCCCTTCGGTCGAACTCGTCCGTCTGCTTCTGACGCGGCGGCGAAGCGGCGAGGGAGAGGCCATAGTCCTTGCTCCCGCGGCCGCCCTACCCGTGAAGGGGGCCACGTTCGATATGGCCACCGGCACCTTCCTGCTCGACGCTCGCGACGCGACATCGACGACCTGGTTTCACCCTTTGACGATCGAGTGTGCGAACCTTACGGATGCGAAAGGCGGCAAAGCCCTGCAGCCCGGCGATCAATTGGCGATCGAGTTCTTCCTAGACCCTTGGGTGCAAAACCCAAAGGAGCGGCTGCCACCCTTTGCTTCGCTCTCGATCGACATTTCGGAACGGCCGACCCTGGCCGCAAATCCTTCGGCATTTGCGTTGCTTGCCTTCTCCGATCCCGGAGAGTCGCAAGCCAGAGTATCGGCGACACTTTACGCAAATGCGCCCGAGCCGACTCTCATCGAGATCGTCGATCCACGCGACCTGCTTGACGGGCTGGTGCGGCGGCGTGCCACCTATCTTTGGCGTTCCTACCAGACCCTGTCAGGTCGAAGCGAGCTGCGCTACGCGCTGCAAAAGATCAATACGGTAGGCGCGAGCTACTACCCGCTGAACTCGATGAAAGTTGGTACCAAATTGGCGGTAACGCCTGACGCGAGGGTAGAAGGGCATTATGATACTTCTCCATTGAGCCACAAACGGAGGTCGCGCCGCATCAGCCCAATAGGTCCGTTGATCTCGGTGATGAGAGCATCGTCGGCGACATGGCCACGCTGCCGAAAAAGCTCGACGAGATGCCTGATGGCATCCAGGTAGAGGTGGCCGCCAACAAGCGCGACGTCAACGAACGGCTGTCTGCCGTGATCGCTTAAGGAAGCGATGTGCATGCCCGGATGCTCGCCCGATGGCATTCCCCGCCGCTGGGTCTTCGGCCGCGGCCAACGCGTGCCGAGATCGCTGGCCTTCATTTTGGCGGCCATCTGCTCGGTCATTCGGGCATCGTACATCTCAATCGGCGTGTCGGCGGCCCGAAAGCCGAGATAGGCGGAAAGGAATGCAACCTCCGCTTTCTCGGCGCTTGGATCGACGGTGCGGAGAGTCCGCCACAGTGGCGCGTCATAACGCGTTTCGCCCTCGGCAGCCATCCGCAACGAGAAGGCCTGGGTTCCCATATCGGCGGCGAACTCCCGCTTGCGCTGGGCGGGGCTAGGCGCTGAAGCCGCGGCTCTTTTCGACGTTGATGGTGCCGAGATCGGAGAAGATCATCTGGGCTGCACCGGGCAGCTCGTAGGGCTTGCCGTCCGGCCGGAGATAGGTGGCCTCGGTGGTCTCTCGCCAAATCCGGAAGGCGTTCTGGATGAGGAGGTTGAGCTTGTTGTCGGGCTCGTTGTCGTTTGCCGGCATGACGAGCCGGAGATCGATCGCGGCGTGGCGGCCGTCGGTGATGACCGAATGGAGGATGTCGTCGCCGGCCTGCGCCGGTCCCTCGCGCATCTCGATCGCCTTGATGCGCGTCTCCAGGATCTGCTGATACATCCTGAAGGCCGACGTCGGCGCCGCGGTGAGGATCTGCCGCCGTCCGGTGGAGACATCCGGAACCTTCACATATTTGCGAAGGTCGGCCGGCAAAACGACGTCCGCGAAACGGCGGAACATCGCGATCAACTCGGGCACGTTCACAACGCTCGCGAAAACGCGAGGCCGGCTTGTACTTGCCCGACGGCTGGATTTCCAACTCGGTCACTGTATCGCCGAAGCACGACACCCAGGCGTCGAATTCGTGCAGGCCACGTTCGTAGAGGTCGCGATACGGGCGCGATCACCGCGAAGGCACGGCCGCAGCCGCCGCAGCTTGCTAGCGGACCCTTCACGGGTTGATCGTGGAAGATCCGGACTTGGGCCAGGACGCCATCATCAGTGAGCGGGCATTGGATCGCTTTTGTATAGCATTCTCCAATTGCTACGTATCATGGCTGCAGATGCCATGAGCTCCGGTGCGACTACCGCAAGAACGGGCACGGCTCGCCAGATGGCGGCATGGATTGCCGGCCCGCGCTGTCCCTGTTTGAATGCTCGACGAAGCAACTTGGCAACCTCGTCCGGCACCTTTGCGAACAGTGCTTTGAGGTCGGGTTCATCGACCAACTGCGCAGCCTCAAGCGGCGAGCACCAGCGCAAGGTTCGCTCGCCCTCCTCCGGGTAATGTTGATCGATGCGCGACACCAGGATCAAATGTACGCGCACCTGCGCGGGCACTGTCTTACCGCCTTGCAGGCCTTTCTCGTATTCAAAGGAACCGATCGACTTTTTCCAAACCCGCCCCCGTATCCCCGCCTCTTCCCAAGCCTCCTGTTTGGCGACTTCGAAGGAGGTTTTCTTCGCCATGCCCCATCCCTTGGGAATGACCCATCGGCCTGTGTCCCGGCTGGTGATGAGCAGAACCTCAATCGCCCTGTCAGACTCCGGAGAGAAGCGAAGGCAGATTGCTCCGTACTGCAAGGCAAGGTCGGGGCGCGGCGCTCGCCTAGGCCCGGACGATAAAGGCACGGCTGTAGCTCAGCTTCGTATGACCAGGCTCGCCGCGCTGGCGGCTGATTGAGGGCACTTCGTGCTTTACCGACCGTCTGAGGATTTTGCCATCGCGCTGATAGCGAATGTACTGGATGTCTTTTCCCGGCCCCGTCGTCCAATAGGTCCGCCGCCATTCAATGTAGCGTTCGATATCCGGCTCGCGGATCGTATCGATGGGCTTGTCGGCGAAGAAGCCAACCAGGTAGCGGCGAATAACCGGAGGCCAGTCGCGGGGATGATATTCGCTCCGGTCGCCACGCTCGCTTTCCGCGATTACAAGCTTGATGAACTCTTCCGCGACCTCAGAGAATGGTCGTACGACCGCAGTCAGGCCGTTCTTTACCCGATAATTTGCTTCGCTCCAGATCTGATAGGCACGATGACGGGCCTCCTCCTGGTCCTCGGTTTCGAGGCTTTTTCTAATCTGCTTGCCGCCGGCCGAGAATCGCATCGACCAGATCGCGCCGCCTGGTCGCTGAAAAAGGGTAAAGGGTTGTTTGGGCTGCTTCGTACGCTGCAACATGGTGCTCTCCAACGGTTACGTTGCTAGCACGCGCTGCGCTAAAACTGTGCTAACGCGCAACCGGATGCAGCGCGACGAGCCTTGGAGGAAAAGAACAATTTTGCGGGCTGTGCTAAACGTGCGCTAGCTTATTTCCAGCACCAGCAGTCTCAAAGAAATTTCAAAAACTTAGCGTTTTCAATGAGTTAATGGTGCCCGGAGGCGGATTTGAACCACCGACACGCGGATTTTCAATCCGCTGCTCTACCAACTGAGCTATCCGGGCATCGAGGCCTCTAGAGCCTTCCGGCCGAGGCCGGCGGGGGCTCGTTTCCCCGGAGCGAGCGGGGTTATAACATCTTGTTCGGCCATGTCCAGCACCGGAGCCCACTTTTTTGACAGGTTTGCGAAAATCGTAATTTCCTGAACAAAAACAGGCTCCGCCCGGCCACTTATTCAGTGTCCGAACCGTCTGCCTTGGCCTGGTCCTCCGAAACGGGGATGGCGTAGGAGCCTTTCAGCCAGCGCGACAGGTCGAGCGTGCGGCAGCGGTCGGAGCAGAAAGGATAATGTTCGCGCGCGGAAGGCTTGCTGCATTCCGGGCAAGGCCTGGTCTTCCTGAGCGGCTCGACCTTGCCGCCGGTCTTGATGGGTTCGGATGCCATCGTTGGACACTCCTGTTCTTGTATTCTGGCATGAAATAACGCTTCCGCGGGCGAGGAGGCGCCCCTGAAGCGGGTGCAGGCATTTGGCGGGCCGGCCGGTATTGCCTCGCCGGAGCGGCCTGTCACGGCTCTCCGATGTCAGGCCCCGATATCAGCCCTGGGGCCAGGCCGCCGCCACGTCAAAACCCTCGCCGGCCAGAAGCCCGGTCACCTCGAACAGCGGCAGGCCGACGACATTGGTGTAGGAGCCGACGAGCTTCTGCACGAAGGATCCTGCAATGCCCTGGATCGCGTAGGCCCCCGCCTTGCCCCGCCATTGCCCCGACGCGATGTAGTTTTCGATCTCGCGGGTGGAAAGCCTTTGAAGCGCACCTTGGTCTGCACGACCTTCTGGCGGAACTGGCCGCCGGGGGTGATCAGGCAGATGCCGGTATAGACCCAGTGGCCGCGCCCGGAGAGCAGGTGCAGGGCGGACGAGGCTTCCTGCGTATATTCGGTCTTTTCGAGAATGCGGCGGCCGACGGCGACCACCGTATCCGCCGAGAGGATATAGCTGTGCCGCCAGGCGGGATCGTTGCGGATGGCGCCGAGCGCAGCTTCCGCCTTTTCGGTCGAAAGCCTGCGGGCGAGCGAGCGCGGATGTTCGGATTTCTTCGGCGTCTCGTCGATATCCATCGGCATCAGCCGCGCCGGCGCAATACCGGCCTGGTTGAGGAGGTCGAGACGGCGCGGAGAACCGGAGGCCAGTATCAGCTTTTGTTCCAGCGCCATGAGTGCCCGCCGCGAATGATAATGATTACTTGAAGCGGTAGGTGATGCGGCCCTTGGTCAGGTCGTAGGGCGTCATTTCGACGAGCACCTTGTCGCCGGCGAGAACGCGGATGCGGTTCTTGCGCATGCGGCCGGCGGTGTGGGCAATGATCTCGTGTTCGTTTTCGAGCTTCACGCGGAACGTCGCGTTGGGCAGGAGTTCGGTCACGACGCCCGGGAATTCGAGGACTTCTTCTTTAGCCATCTATAGGTTTTCTTCCTGTGTTGGGGTTGGGCCGGCAACGTTTTTCGCGCCCGCCCGGAAATTTGCGCGGAAACTACACAATCATGTCCGCTTTGTGAACCTCGCTTGCGCGCTATTCTCAATGTCGTTTCAAGCCATCTGCGGGCAAGTGCCTCAGGCGGTCTCGGCCGGATGCCGCCGGATGCCCGAAAGACGCTCCTCGATCAGCCGCCAGAGGTGATCGCGAACCTCGCGATAGGCATCCAGCATCTGCTCGCGAGTGCCGGTCGCGGCGGTCGGATCCATGGTCGGCCAGTAGACCACGTCCACGGCATTTGCACGGGTCAGTTCCAGCGCGGCATGGTGGGCTTCTGGCGTCAGCGTGACGATCAGGTCGAAGAAATCGTCTTCGAGCTCTTCCAGCGTACGCGGCTGATGCCGGCCGATCGAAAGCCCGACCTCCTCCAGCACCGCATCCACGAAGGGATCGCGCTCGCCGGAGCGCACACCCGCCGACTGGATGTAGATATCGGGTGGCAGCAGCCGCTTTGCAATGGCTTCGGCGAGCGGCGAACGGATGACGTTGAAGCCGCACATGAAAAGGATGGCGCCCGGTCTTTTGGTCTTCGTCTCGGGCGCGCGGTCTGCCTCCATGCTCAGCCGCGCCAGTAAAGGACGCAAACCAGCGTGAAGAGCCGCCGGGCGGTATCGAAATCGACGCGGATCTTGCCGTCCAGCCGGTCCATCAGCGTCTGCGAGCCTTCGTTGTGGACGCCGCGCCGGCCCATGTCGATCGCCTCGATGCGGCTCGGGGTCGAGGAGCGGATCGCCTCGTAATAACTTTCGCAGATCATGAAATAGTCCTTGATGATCCGCCGGAAAGGCGTCAGCGACAGGATGTGGGTCGCGACCTCCTCGCCCCTGTCCGTGGTAATGCCGAGCACCAGCTTGCTATCGACCAGCGACAGCTTCAGCTTGTAGGGACCGCCGGCATGGCCGAACGGCTCGAAGGAATTTTCCTCGACGAGGTCGAAGATGGCGACCGCCCGCTCATGTTCCACATCGGGCGTCGAGCGTCCGATCGAGTCGTCCAGAACGACGTCGTAGAGCCGGTAGGCCGCCCTCCCCATCCGTCAGCCCTCGTCGTCGAGAGGAGCCCGTTCAGGCGGATGGCGACGGAACGGGCATGGGCATCGAGCCCTTCGGAATGGGCAAGCGTGATCGCCGCCGGCGCGAGCCTGGCGGAGCCTGGTCGGGGCCGAGCCGCAGGATCGAGGTGCGTTTGACGAAATCGAGCACCGAAAGACCGGAGGAGAAACGCGCCGAGCGCGCCGTCGGCAGCACGTGGTTGGAACCGCCGACATAATCGCCGATCACTTCCGGCGTATGGCGGCCGATGAAAATCGCGCCGGCATTGCGGATGCCGGGCAAAAGCGCGTCGGGATCGGCCACGGCGAGCTCCAGGTGTTCGGCGGCGATGCGGTTGGCGAGCGGCAGCGAAGCCGCAAGGTTCGGCACCAGGATCACGGCGCCGAAATCACGCCAGCTGGCGGCAGCAGTCTGCGAACGCGACAGGGTTTTCAGCTGGCGCTCGACGGCCGCTTCCACGGCCCGGCCGAACCCGGCGTCGTCGGTGACGAGGATCGACTGGGCGCCGGCATCGTGCTCGGCCTGGGCCAGCAGATCGGCGGCCAGCCAGTCCGGGTCGTTCTCCTTGTCGGCGATGACCAGCACTTCCGAGGGGCCGGCGATCATGTCGATGCCGACGGTACCGAAGACATGCCGCTTGGCGGCCGCCACATAGGCATTGCCGGGGCCGACGATCTTGGCGACCGGGGCGATCGTCTGCGTGCCGTAGGCGAGCGCCGCCACGGCCTGCGCGCCGCCGATGCGGTAGATTTCGGTAACGCCGGCGATGCGGGCGGCGGCGAGCACCGCCGGGTTGATCTTGCCGCTGCTCGCCGGCACGACCATGACCACGCGCGGCACGCCGGCGACCCGTGCGGGCACCGCATTCATCAGCACCGAGCTCGGATAGCTCGCGGTACCGCCCGGAACATAAAGCCCGACCGCCTCGATCGCCGTCCAGCGGGAGCCGAGACCGACGCCGATCGCGTCCTCGTAAATATCGTCCTTCGGCATCTGCCGGGCATGGTGCCGCTCGATCCGTTCGGCGGCGAACTTCAGGGCATCGACTACTTTCCGGTCGGTCTCGGCAAAGGCCGCGTCGATCTCGGCCTCGGTGACCCGGATGCCGACCTTGGCGAGGTCGATGCCGTCGAACCGGGCGGAATAATCGATCAGCGCCTGATCGCCACGGGCGCGCACATCGTCGATGATGGCGCGCACCACCGCGTTCACGTCTTCCGAGACCTCCCGCTTGGTGGAGAGAAATGCGGAAAACTTCGCCTCAAAATCCTGCGACGCCTGATCCAACCAGATTGCCAAGCGGATATCCCTTCCAGCTCAAAAACGATGTTATCCCGGTCGGGCCGTTCGGGCAAAGGGGCCAGATCAGGGATGACGGGGCTTCGACGCCGTTTCCCATGCGCCGCCGACATCCGCAAGAGCAACTTCGATGCATTCGACATCGAGCGCAATCGTCGATTTGCCGGAAAGGACGAGCTCTATCGTGCCTTCCGGACCGTCGCCCTTCTGGGAGAAGGTGATCGCCAGCAGCGACAGAACCTCGTCCTTGCGGCCGCGGTTGATGCCGGTCGAGCGCACTGCCTCGACCCGCTTGAACACGATCGCCGAACGGCGGCGCTCGAAACCCTTGCGTTGCTTGGCCGCCGCGTTCTCCCAGACGAAACGGTTGGCCGCGAGCGAGAAGTTGCGCTCGGGCTGCGACCAGCGCACGTCGCCCACCTTGAAGACCGCATCCTGCATATGGGCGGAAATGACGCCCAGGTCGTCCGTATCGAGGGCCAGCAGCTTCAAGTCGGTCATCGCTTCCAATATCCATCCAGAGGTGCGCGTTCACGCGAATGTTCCTGGGACTTGAGATAGGATGTGACGCGGCAAGAAGCAACGGCGGTGCGCAAGACCGGACGCACCTTTATCCGCGCCGACGGACGTGCCGGCACGGTTTGAAGACGGGAATGGGGCAGGCAGGGCATTTCAGGTAGGTGGTGAGGTAGGTTTCCGCCTGCCCCGATCGCCTCTTGCGGTTTGCGGAGGATTTCCGAGCCCTCCCCTGCCGCTTTCAACGACCGTCACCGGAACCGGGGTCTTTGCGAACCTTGGTAAAGGCAGCCGGTTCGCGAACCCGGTTCCCATCCGATGACGCGGCTATTATGGCGCGATGTCTCGGTGGCGGGGATGGGAAAGGCCCGAAAAATCCGCCAAACCGTTGATGAGACAAGGCCAAGAATGCCTGACGGCCGTATTTCATCCCCGGTGCCAGGCGGACCGCCGATCGCAGCGCGCCTGGCCCCGGAACATGCACGGTCAGTTCAGAACAGCCACCTGATTAGCTCAGTCCTTCCTCGGCGAACGCCTGGATCACCGAAGGCCGCGCCCGCAGGTGGTCGAAGGCCTTGCGGAGGTTTTCCGGCAGCTCGACGCCGCTCTTGGGCGCAACCATCAGCACCCAGAACAGGTAGCAGTCCGCGATCGTCATCTCGTCGCTCACCAGGAATTGCTTGTCGCCCATCTGGTCGGCGAGGATGGCGAAGGACTTCACAAGCTTTTCGCGGGCACGCACCTTTTCCGGCTCCGGGAAGTCCCTGAAGAAGGGCTGGTAGTTTCCGTGGATTTCGGATGCCATGAAGGCGAGAGCCTCGAGCGCCCGCCACCGGATCATGCCGTCTTTTGGAAGAAGTTTGCCGCTCTTTTCGGCGATGTAGTTCAAAATGACGGGGTTTTCCGTCAGAAACACGCCGTCTTCCAGCTCGAGGGTCGGGATATAGCCCTTCGGGTTGATGGACAGGAAATCGCGGCCGTCCTCGGTCTTTCTCTCATGGTTGATGCTCAAGAGCTTGTAGGGAAGCCCAGCCTCGATGAGCGCTATGTGATCCGCCAGACTGCAGGCGGCCGGATAATAGAAGAGGTTAATGGTGGTCTCCTTGCGGTGGACCCATCTCGGCGTTTCTTCCAGAGACATGGTCTACAATGTTGACCACGAGCATTTATGTGACCTAAAAATGCCCGTCAAAAGCATATCTTTAGGAGCCTGGTCAGATGGATGTGACTGTTTCGCACACGGAAGCCGATTGCAGAGGCGTGAGCGAGATCCTGAGCCGGGTTGGCGATAAATGGACGATCCAGGTCGTCGTATCGCTTCGGCTGGGTGCCCTGCGGTTCAACGAGCTGAAGCGGCAGGTCGGCGGCATTTCGCAGCAGATGCTGACGAGGACGCTCAAGACACTGGAACGCGACGGCATGGTCGAAAGAACGGTTCGACACAGCACCCCGCCGCAGGTCGAGTACACGCTGACGCCCCTCGGGCACTCTCTATCCGAAACGGTGCGGCAGCTCGCCGATTGGGCGGCTACGCACCGGGGAAAAATCGAAGAGCACCGCGTTCAGTACGACGCCCGACAGTCCTGAAACTGCTCAATTCTCCGCAAATCAATGCGACGGTTGAATCACGCCACTACATCTGCATGCCGGATGGCGTCAGCATCGAGGCCTGAAATCGCCACGCTCAACTCAATCCGCTGACTTTATGCAATCGATGACCGGGAAGGGCCTGCAGCAGGCCCTCCCGCCATCATCAGCTCGGAAAATCCGCGGAAAGGCTGGTTTCCTCCCAGAGTTCGATCTGGGCCAGCCTCTCCTTCAGCTTCTGCGTGACGCCGTTATAGCAGATGGCGCCCAGCACCAGGTGGCGGGGCGCCTGATCCGCCTCGGTGGCGGCGATCATAGCCTCGCCGGCGCGCACCGGATCGCCCGGCTGGCGGCCGCTATAACCGGAGGTGGCGCCCATGCGGGCGGCAGCGGTCTCGGCATAGTCGGCGATCGTGCTCGGTGTCTGCTTCAGGGAGCGGCCGGCCCAGTCGGTGCGGAACGGACCCGGCTCGACACAGGTGACCCGGATGCCGAGAGGCGCGCCTTCATGGGCGAGCGCATCGGAAAACCCTCGACCGCATGTTTGCTCGCCGCATAATAGCCGGAACTCGGAAGCCCCATGAAGCCCGCCATCGAGGTGATGTTGAGAATGTGGCCCTTGCGGCGGGCCCGCATGCCCGGCAGCACGGCGCGGGTCATGGCGAACAGGCCGAAGACATTGGCGTCGAACATCGCCCGGATCTCGTCTTCCTCGCCCTCCTCGATCGACGCCTGGTAACCATAGCCGGCATTGTTGACCAGCACGTCGATGCGGCCGAACCTCTGCTCGGCGGCAGCGACCGCAGCGGAAATCTGCGCCATGTCCGTCACGTCGAGATCAAGCGCCAGGACGTGATCCTTGCCGTCGGCCAGATCGGCGACGCGATCCTTGCCGCGAGCGGTGACGACGGTCGGCCAGCCGCGATCGATCGTCAGCTTTGCAAGTTCGCGGCCGAAGCCGGTGGAGCAACCGGTAATGAACCAGACGGGGGCTTGGGCATCGGTCATGGGAAAATCTCCGTGGGTGCCGGATCAGACATATGAGGCGGGAAACAGGATGAGCGTATGGAAGACATAGAAATGCAAAAAGGACGGCAAGGGCAATGCCCCTACCGTCCTTCGCAAAATATCAGACTTTCGGATCGATCAATCGCTGACGCGTTCGACAACCGCGCCGCAGCGGGTGAGCTTTTCTTCCAGCCGCTCGAAACCGCGATCGAGGTGATAGACGCGGCTGACCATGGTTTCGCCTTCGGCAGCAAGGCCGGCGATGACCAGCGAGACCGAGGCGCGCAGATCGGTCGCCATGACCGGGGCGCCCTTCAACCGCGTCACGCCTTCGACACGGGCCTTCTGGCCGGACAACGAGATCCTGGCGCCGAGGCGGGCGAGTTCCTGCACGTGCATGAAGCGGTTTTCGAAAATCGTCTCGGTAATGTTCGAGACGCCGGAAGACCTGGTCATCAGCGCCATGAACTGCGCCTGCAGGTCGGTCGGGAAGCCGGGGAACGGCTCGGTGGTGATATCGACCGGCTGGATGCCGTTGCCGTTGCGCACGACGCGCAGGCCGGTTTCGGTTTCGGTGATATGGGCGCCGGCCATGCGCAGCGTATCGAGCGCGTTGTCGAGCAGCGAGGCTTCCGTGCCCTCGAGCACGACATCGCCGCCGGCCATGGCGACCGCCATGGCATAGGTGCCGGTCTCGATGCGATCCGGCAGCACCCGGTGGCGGGCTCCTGAAAGCGAGGTGACGCCCTCGACCGTGATGGTTTTGGTCCCGGCGCCGGAAATCTTGGCGCCCATGGCGGTGAGGCACTTGGCGAGATCGACGACCTCCGGCTCACGCGCGGCATTTTCGATCACCGTCGTGCCGCGGGCGAGCGTCGCCGCCATCATCATCACGTGGGTGGCGCCGACGGAGACTTTCGGGAAGACATAAGTGGCGCCGATCAGGCCGCCCTTCGGCGCCGTCGCGGTCACATAACCGCCATCGACTTCCAGGGTGGCGCCGAGCGCCTGCAGGCCCTCGAGGAAGAGATCGACCGGACGCGTGCCGATCGCGCAGCCGCCCGGCAGCGAAACACGCGCCTGGCCTTCGCGGGCGAGCAACGGCCCGATGACCCAGAAGCTGGCCCGCATCTTCGAGACCACCATAAGGGGCGGTCGTATCGACGATGGTGCGGCAGGTGAAATTGATGGTGCGGGAATAGCTCTCTTCCTGGCGCTCGCGTCGGCCGTTGACGGCGACATCGACCCCATGATTGCCGAGGATGCGCAGAAGCTGTTCAACGTCGGCCAGATGCGGCACGTTTTCGAGCGTCAGCGTGTCGCTCGTCAGAAGGGAAGCGATCATCAGCGGCAGAGCGGCGTTTTTCGCTCCCGAGATCGGAATGGTGCCCTTGAGTTCGTTGCCGCCCAAAATTCTGATGCGATCCATAAGTTGTAACTCTTTCTTCTGAGAGCGCGAAAGGAGGCCTCCTTAGACGAAAACCGCCGCTGCTTCAATGATTGCTAAAATGGCCCGCTCGAATAGCTCGTCTGCTTGCCTGTCTGGCGCATAAGCTACAATGATTCGTCCGTTTTTGCGGCAGGCAGTCCTTGAGTGGCATCCTCTTCGCCGGCCCGGCGGGCCCGCGCCTGGGTCTTGCGGCGCATCAGATTCTCGCGAAGCTTGGCCGCAGCCTTCGCCTTGCGCTGCGCCTCGCGGGCAATCGCCGCCTTGCGAGCCCGGTCGCCCCGGCCCTCGCCGATATCGCCGTCCTCTGAATCGTGCCGTTCTTCATCATTCGCCATGGCCCTCCATACCCAAAAACCGGGATTCTTGAAAGCGGAAGCGATGTTTTCCTCACTCCTCGACAAAGAACTTGGAATTTGCGGCTTGCACTGCCCGTGAACCTATGGCAATAGGCCGCTGCCGACGACGCGGATCTCTCGCGCCGGCTGACGCTGCTATAGCTCAGGGTAGAGCACTCCCTTGGTAAGGGAGAGGCCGAGAGTTCAAATCTCTCTAGCAGCACCATTTTCTCGGAAAGAGACTTGAATTCCAGTATGTTACGGGTAAGAGTGGCCTTCGTTACTCAGGAGGTGCAAGACATTTCCTGGTATTGCAGCACGCGCGTGTCTCTGGTGAGCCGCTTCTTGCCCTCTCCCGGCTTTCTTCTGTGAACCGGAAATCTGCCATTCTTAATTTTCGGGCATCGGTCCCAAAGACGGCTGGTCCCTGGAGCACCGAAGGAACTTGTTATGCTGCCGTTCATTTTAGGTCTGCTAACTTGGCTCATTACCATTGCTGGGAGAGAAAAATGAAAGCGAAGAAAATCGGGTTTTTGGCGGGCATATCTACCCTGCTTCTTGGAATCGGCGTTCAACCTGCACCAGTCGCCGCCCAAGGGGTCGAATTTCAATTCGGAGAACGGGGCGTCCGGGTCGAGCGCCCGGATTATTATAATCGGCGATACGACCGTCGTGAGGATCGCCGCTATGATCGTTACGGCTGCAGCCCGCGTGAGGCTTTGGCTGCTGCTTCACGATATCTGAACGACCCGTACATCAATTCGCAGAACCGGAACTACTATTTTATCGACGGATACGGAAAGCGGGGCGGGGCCCGGAACAGGCTCGACTCCGTCGTGATCTCAAGGGCTCCCGGCTGCGAGCGCGGATAGTGATACCCGCTCCGGTAACGTAGTCGGGCCGGGCGATCAGATCGATCAAACCTGGCTGACTGCGGGTTTCGCTAACCGCGATTGACCGTTGCCAGCGGATGCTAACCGCGCTGCGGATGCACCTTGTGTCGGCAGAGCAGGGACTTATCCTTGGACGGTACGCGCAAGGACAGCGCCGAGCTAAAGCATATCACAGAGGAACCCTAAAGCAGGTTACATCTATTCCACCTCATAGCCTGTAGCTTTGAAGAAATTCCGGCATTCTGTGATCGGGAAGAGTTGGCAGATGTCACCGAGAGCTTGTGTCAATGCGTCGAAGGTTCTGGCGGCATGTTTGCGCAGCAGGGTCTTGAGCTTTGAGAAGGCCATCTCGATGGGGTTGAGGTCTGGGGAATAAGCCGGCAAGAACAGCAGCCACGCACCACGAGCCTTGATCAGTTCTTCGGCCCGCGGGCTTTTGTGGAAGGCGACATTGTCGAGGATCACCACATCGCCGGGCGACAAGGTCGATGCGAACTGAGTTTCGATCCAGGCCTCAAAAATACCACCGTTCATCGGGGCATTGACGATCCAGGGCGCTGTCCACTGCTGTCCGGTTTAGATTTCCAAAGTCGGCAGAGTGAGTTGTCGCGGGTCTGATTTTTGCGGCGGGTTCGGTTGTTTGAGCGTATTGATTGGCCTTCGGTGCATGATGTTGAGACGCACGAGGCGGGTGAATGCGAGAGGCTGTGAGATCGTGCTTTGGCCGGCCTGCGCCAGGCGCAGCAGGATGTAGGCGATCAGTGCAACATGGAGTTGAATGCGCACGGCGTTCTCCGATGTGCCGAGGAAATGGCCGATCTACCTTGATCGCCTGCTTGCCTGCGACCATGTCGGCCCAACGCGCACGCAACTCAATCGGATGCGCCTTGCCCATGGCGGTTCTCCTTCCATGAGCAAATGGAATCACAAATCAGCTGATTTGGGAATCCGAATCAGGAAAGCCACAACCTGCTTTAGCTGTGCAGAAGCCTGCCGACTGCAGGCAAAGCCGACTCGTTTACTAGATATTCGCAGCACTCAAGGCCGGCAACGCTCTCCGCTAGGATTTGCTGGTTATACGGGCGACCAGACAAAACAGCTCGCAAGCCATTTCCCGCCCTCGCCTCCTTCGAACGAAGCGGCAGGAGAACATCACGTCAGGCTGCTAGGCCAGCGGGCAACGGACCGTCCAGACCCATGCATGCACGCAACGGGTACGCAGAATCGTATTTGCGTGGTAGCAAAGCAGGCTCCAAGCGTTTAATACGCCCGCATATGTGAAACTTCGTCGAGTGTGACGAGCGGGGAAGCCTAGTTGAACGCCAAAAAGAACAAGAAGCACCATTTAGACGCGGGCACCGTGACCAGCGTCCTCAAGCGGGTGATCGCCGAAAACGGCAAGGATCATCTCCGAGGTTATGCTTTTGCGATCTTCTGTCTGGTTGTGACAGCCATGTCCACTGCCTTCACGGCCTGGATCATGGAGTCCGTTATCAATGAGGCTTTCGCCAACAAGCGAGCCGACATGGTTCTGGTCATCTGCGGGGCGATCTTCGCGGCCTTCGTGCTTCGTGGGCTCGCGACCTATGGACAAGCCGTGACCCTTTCCAAGATCGGCAACAACATCGTCGCGCGCTACCAGCGGCGACTTTATTCGCATCTCATGAAGCTTTCCGTAGGCTTTTTTGCAGAAGCGCGATCTGCTCACCTCGCCGCGCAAGTCACTCAAAATATCGGGGGCATAAAAGACGTCCTCAACCTGACGGTCACATCGACCGCCCGCGATGCCCTGACACTGGGGTCGTTGATCGTTGTGATGATCTCGAAGGACTGGGTTCTCTCGCTGATCGTCTTTGCCGTGGCGCCGCCGCTCATTTTGGCGCTTCGCTACGTGTCGCAGCGGCTGCGCAGCGTGACGCGCGAAGCCGTGGAGGTGAGCAGCAAGGTGCTTGGCGCCATGCAAGAAACGATTCAGGGGATTACGGTCGTCAAAGCGTTCACGATGGAACAGCAACTGGACGAGAAGGTTCGGCGCATTATCGAGACTTCCGAAAGACAGAGCAACCGCATCGCGCGCCTCTCGGAACGGACAGCACCTCTCACCGAGACATTTGCGGGCGTAGCGATTTCCAGCGTGATCGGCTACGCCGCCTTCCGCGCTATCTACGATAATGTTGCGCCCGGCGCCTTCTTCGCGTTTATCACGGCTCTGCTGATGGCCTACGATCCCGCCCGCCGGCTTGCCAGAATGCAAGTGCAGCTCGAAAGAGCTGTCGTCAACGCCAAGATGATCTACAACTTGCTCGACATGCAGCCATTGCAGCGGGAGAAGCCAAACGCACCCGACCTTGCCATCACCAATGCGCAAATCGAGCTGAAGAGCGTCGTGTTCGCCTATGGAAGTGGCGTGCCAATCCTGCGTGGAGTGGATCTGGTCGCGGAAGGTGGCAAGACAACCGCGCTGGTCGGCCCGTCAGGTGCAGGCAAGTCTACTATCATCTCGTTGATCCCTCGATTCTACGATCCCGCCGAAGGCCAGATCTTGATCGACGGGCAGGATATAGCCGATGTTACCAAGGCATCGCTACGCCACAGCCTCGCCTATGTTACGCAGCAACCCTATCTCTTCGAAGGAACCATCCGCGACAACATCCGCTATGGACGGCCGGAAGCAACCGATGCCGAAGTGGAAGAAGCCGCCCGCCTCGCGCATGCCCACGATTTCATACTCATGCAGCCGATGGGTTACGAAACACCGGTCGGCGAGAACGGCATGACCCTCTCCGGCGGTCAGCGGCAACGTCTATCGATCGCTCGCGCACTCGTTCGCAACGCACCGATCCTTCTTCTCGACGAAGCCACCTCTGCGCTCGACAACGAATCCGAAGCCGCCGTGCAAAAGGCACTCGATTCGGCCATGCATGGGCGAACAGTCGTGGTTATCGCGCATCGCCTATCGACAGTGGTCAATGCCGACAAGATCATAGTGATGCATGAAGGCCGGGCAGTGGAAGAAGGCACGCACGAGGAACTCGCGAAGCGCAAGGACGGTCTTTATGCTCGCCTGAACAACTTGCAATCATCCGAAAAGTTTGAACTGGAATAGATAGGTTTTCCTCACCCATGGCGCGTCAGCGATTGCTCAGCGCGTCTTGCCTCTTACGCGGGTCATTTGCTCCACTCCGTTCGATACCGTTCTCCGGCGCGTTGGATGGACTGCCGAGCAGGGCGTCACGTCTCTTCAGACTCGCTCCCAGAATAATGGTGCTGAGTGGGCCTTTAGGCGCCTGCAGAGCAACTGGGGAATTCAGTATGGCCAAGCACCAATAGTCGACCCTGGACGGCACACACATGTCCCCTAACTTAGAACGGACAGCCTTCTCATAAGGATCGAAGGGTTGCGGTATTCTAAGTTGTGCATCAAAAATGCAAGATCATGGGATTGTGATGGGGAGATTTGCGAATTTCATCTCCAAAGGAATTTTCAGGACGACCCTGGCGCCCGCCTCCGCATCGCCGGTCTTGTTTCAAACATATGACGACGCTTTGGCGTCTTGTGGCGGTAAAGGCTACGTAGCAGAAGATCTGGTGAACCTAGTTATCGAAAAGAATCTGGCTTTCAGGGACAATTTGAAGTCTGTCAGAACGATACCCGTGGATTCTCTGAAGGTTATGATCGGGATCGGATCAATCTCGCCAACGACGACATTCCGGGTTCTGGATTTTGGTGGCGCTGGCGGCAACCATTATTCGATCGTTCGTACAGCGCTAGGCGCGGATCGTGATATCCGATGGAACGTGGTTGAAACAGAACCAATGGTACGCGCCGCCAACAAGCGGCTGGCGGGGGACGGACTGAAATTTTTTGAGAGTATCGAGGGCGCTGCGTCCGATCTCGAACAGGTTGACCTTGTCTTCACAAGTGGCGCGCTTCAATATACGCCGGATCCGCTAGTCTCGCTTTCAATGTTGCTGGAAGTGAAAGCCAAACACCTGTTTATCACGCGGACTGCATTCAACACTGTCGAAGAAAGAACAATCACCCTTCAGACATCACGCCTTTCTGACAACGGCCCCGGCCCTTTGCCTCTCGGATTTGTGGATCAGGAGATCCAATATCCGGTTACCTTAGAGAGTAAAGCGACAGCGGAGCGCCTGATCAGGCAACGCTACTCCATTCGCTTCTCCATAGAGGAAGGTCCGGCCTATCGACGGCGCGAGCCTCAGTTCCATATGCACGGTTACCTCTGCGAGCTGAACGATACTGAGGTCTGAAGTAGCCGAAAATCCGGTTTCAAGGGCAATCGCGCCGAATAGACGGCCAATTTCCAAAACCCAGGCCAAGCTTGTATCAAGCGAACACTGTTGCCTTACTCTTAAAAAAGGCACCTCTCCCGGACATCTCAATCCACGGACATGACCTTCAGGTTGTCCCTGGAGCTGGGCTTCACAAGGGTATGGGCAATGACCGACGCGGGAACGCGCAAAAACTTCTGATCGTGGAGCGAAAGCTCTCCCACAACCGTGGACATCACCATACCCAGATTTCTGCGTTGAGTATGTTGCTGCCGGATCATGATATGAATTTCGTGGCTGGGGAATCCTATGACGGTTTCCTGGGAGCGGCGGCCGGAAAGCTTACCACCAAGTCTATTAAGCTGGCCAAGCTGCGATCCCGTTTGCAATTTGGGAATATATTCGAACGATTGGGCGCGGTATTGGGAACCATTAAAGCGCGGCACGCGCTGAAGCTGCCTTTCTCGGCATTTGGTGTACCGTTGGCTGAGCTATGCCAGAGCCTGCAATTGGGCCCGGCTGATCTTGTGATCGTACCAACGGGAGACCTCGACACTCTTGAGTCGGCCGTTGAGGCGACAGCTATGTTAATAGGTAAACCAAGAATTTGCCTTCGCTTTCTTAATTCGGAATTGGGTGATCGGAACGAAAAGATTCGCTCAAAGCGGCTAAGTGCGGTCCTTGCGAAACTGCCACCGAACGTTTTCCTGTTCACAGAAACTGAGGAACTCGCGAGTTACTTCCGCAAAGATTTTAAAATGCCTGTGGAAAGTGGGTTCTACTTACCGTGCAGCATGCCCATCGCAATGCACCCAAAGGCCGAAATCGTCAGAGGTGGCAGATTTCGAATAGGTGTTTTCGGAGAGCCCAGACCGGAGAAAGGCAGCACGCGGCTCGCGGGTATTGTCGCAGCCCTTGCCGAACTGGCAGAGACCGGATCGGGTCGCCCGGTGGATTTCGTCATCCAAGGTTCGATAGCGGATTTCCAGGAGGGGGTATTTATGGCGCTTTGCAAAAATTTCGGGAGGGTAAAGGGAGCATCTTTGTTTCTCCGCAGCATAATCGGATTTCGCCTGAGGAATTCGAACAGCTATTTCATTCGGTGGACGCGGTCCTGCTGCCCTACGAAAAGGCCGTCTATAGCCTCCAAGGCTCCGGTGTGGTTCAAGATGCCGTCGCTGCACATAAGCCTGTGATCCACACCCAAGGGATGTCGATGACGGCGTTTCTTTCCCACGGCAATGGCGTGTCCGCGACGACCGATCGGGAATTCGCGGAAGCTATCTTGCGTGTCGCCGCGGATCCCATGAACTTTCAGCAAGGTACTGCTCGCGCGGCCGCTTATTTTGAGGAGGCCCTCGCCACCAATCCGCTTTTGCGCGTCTTGAACGCATCAGTGCATGACCGGCAACAGGGTTCATAAGCCAGCTATATCGAGCTGAGATCGGATTGATCCTCTTCGGCCACCTGACAGAATGGGGCAAGAGGAAATCTCTGGATGTCCGCCACAGGTCCTAGATACACCGCAAATATAGAGATATACGCTTCCGTTAGGCCACAAAACCTGGGGTGAAAAATGATAAAGCGGATAAGTTTCAACGGGACAGAGATTGCCATCATCATATCCAGCAAATTCACGTCGCCGGGTGTGACTTTCGTGACCGACGGAAGCTATTCGCAGCAATTGGCCTATATGAAACGACCCGAAGGCGAATATATCCGGCCCCATTATCACAATCTGAACGAACGGGCAGTGCGCCTAACCCAGGAAGTGCTGGTCATCAAGAGCGGTCGCCTGCGTGCCGATTTCTACACATCGGAACAGGAATACATTGGATCCGAGGAGCTGGGTGCGGGCGATGTGCTCATGCTTACCTCCGGCGGACACGCCTTCAAGATGCTGGCGCCCGTCGAGATGCTGGAGGTCAAGCAAGGACCTTATGCCGGAAACGAAGACAAGACCATCTTCGAAGGGGCGTCCGAACAGGACATCATTTCTCTACCTCCCACCCACTTTTCCATCGATCCCGACCAGCAGGTGAAGGCCCCATGATCCCCGTCAACACACCCTCGTTCAAGGGACGCGAAGCCGAATACCTCGCCGAATGCATCGAAAGCGGCTGGGTCTCCTCCGAAGGCCCGTTCGTTCGCCGGTTTGAGAAAGCCTTTGCCGCCAAGGTTTCGCGCGCGGACGGCGTCGCAGTCGCGAATGGCACATGTGCGCTGGACGTCGCCGTCAAGGCTCTGCGGATCGGTGAAGGCGACGAAGTCATTATTCCGACATTCACCATCATCTCCTGCGCTGCGGCTGTCGTTCGCGCGGGCGCGACACCGGTCGTGGTCGATTGTGATCCAGTTACCTGGAACATGACGGCAGAGGCGGTCGAGCAGCGGATCACGCCTCGAACGAAAGCGATCATGGTCGTCCACATCTACGGGTTGCCCGTCGACATGGACCCGATCCTGGAGCCTGGCCAAGCGTCACGGGCTGAAGATCATTGAAGACGCAGCCGAGATGCACGGACAGACCTACAAGGGAAAGCCCTGTGGCAGCTTCGGCGATATCAGTATATTCAGCTTTTATCCCAACAAGCATGTTACGACGGGCGAAGGCGGCATGGTCCTGTCGGACGACCCCGAGCTGCTTGAGCGGTCGCGGTCGCTTCGAAACCTCTGCTTCATCGAGGAGCAGCGGTTCGTGCATTACGAACTGGGGTGGAATTACCGGATGTCCAATCTGCAGGCGGCGCTCGGGCTGGCGCAGGTCGAGCAACTGGATGACGTCGTATCCCGCAAGAGAGCGATCGGCGCAGCCTACGAAGAGCGACTAGGCGATCTCGACTGCTTTGACAGGGCGCCTCCTGCCACCAACTACGCCGAAAATATCTATTGGGTCTTCGGTCTCGTGGTCCGTCCGTCGGCGAAGAAGTCCCGGGCCGACATCGTCTCGGCCCTGTCCAGCAGGAAGATCGGCACGCGTCCGTTCTTCTGGCCGATGCATCGCCAGCCGGTATTCGAGAAGATGGGGCTTTTCGCCGGCGAGCGCCATCCAGTTTCGGAATATATCGGGGCCAACGGTTTCTATCTTCCAAGTGGGCTGGGGCTGTCGGATGGGGATATCGACGAAGTCGCCAATGCCGTCCGCGAGATCGTTCGATGAGCGTATTTGCGAATTACGCAGAGATCTACGACACGCTCAATGCCGGTAAGGACTATGCGAAGGAGGCCGAGTTCGTCGCGCAACTACTGCGGGAAATTGCACCGGGCGCCCGAACTCTGGTGAATTTCGGGTGCGGCACGGGCCAGCATGATCTCCTGCTTGCCAAGAGCGGCTTCGAAACTCTGGGTGTGGAATTGAGTGTTCACATGCTTGAGCAGGCACACGCGAGAGGTATGAAGGCCGACATCCCTGAAGGACGCGCACGCTTCATGCAGGGCGATTTTCGGCACTTCAATGCGGGGCGGACTTTCGATGCGGTTGTATCACTGTTCCATGTCATGAGCTATCAGACGGGTAAAGCCGACGTGGCGGCCGCATTCGCAACATTGAGCACTCACATGTCAAGCGGATCCGTCGCTCTCTTCGATCTCTGGCATGGCCCTGCCGTAGAGCATGTTCTCCCCGAAACCCGTGTCCGCCGAGCCGAAAACGAAAACCTCAAGATTCTCCGGATTGCGGAGCCGCAGCATGATGGCAATGCGCATGTCGTCACCGTCAAATTCACCTTCTTCGTCGAAGACAAGAAGACCGGAGCGATTTCAAGTTTCGAAGAACTCCATCCGATGCGGTATTTTTTCCGGAGGAAATCCACGAGCACATCAAGGCTGCGGGTTTGAAGCTGAAAGAGACAGGCGAGTGGCTGACACGGAATTCGCCTTCAACAGACACTTGGAGTGTCTACTATCTCGTTGAGAAAATCGAGCACTGATGATGGCGACAGAGGATATGGCGGCTAGGCCCCGACTTAAGCTTGCCGTGATTCTGGAAAAGAAGATTTCCGTGGGCGGCGGCTTCAATCAATCGATCACTGCCGCCTTGCAAATGCTACGCATCGCGCCAGAGCAATATGCCGTCGAGATTTACACGACCATAGCAAGCAACATCCAGACCCTTGCTGCCCACGGCTTGAATGCCAAGCATTTCGTCAAGCCGAAGCGCAAGTTGTCCAAGAAGATCGCCCAGGCCTTCCAGTCCGCGCGCAGGCGACGTGAAGAAGTGACGGAATTCGAGATCGAGATAAAGCGGCAGGGGATAGACGTCGTCTACTTTACCGCGCCCAGCGGATATGCGCTCGATCTCCAGACGACACCTTACATTTTCACGATCTGGGATCTCTGCCATCTTGAGCACCCCGAGTTTCCCGAGGTCACGGAAAACCGAGAGTTCGAAAAGCGCGAAAAGCTTTATTCACGCGCCGTCGTCAAGGCGACCACCACATTGACCGACGGGCTCCACACCAGTCGACTGGCATCGCAACGGTACGGCGTCGCAAGCGACCGTTTCATCGAGATGCCCTTTTCTCCTGCCCCGATTCTGCAAGAGGGCGCGTCGGCCCCAGACGGGCTCGCAAAGATGCTCGAGCGTTATGGCCTTACCCCGGGCTATCTGTTCTATCCAGCGCAGTTCTGGGCGCACAAGAATCATATCAGGCTGCTTGAGGCCTGCTCGCTTCTGGCCAAGCGCAGCCGCATGGCGCCGACCATCGTCTTCGCGGGTGGCGACCAGGGGCATGCGGGCGAGATCAGGCGCATGTCGGAACGACTCGGTGTATCGGGCACCACGCATTTCCTGGGTTTTGTACCGTCGGAAGATATGAGCCTGTTGTATCAGGGCGCAAGGGCGCTGGTCATGCCGAGCTATTTCGGCCCTTCCAATCTGCCGCCCATGGAGGCATGGATGCTGGGCAAGCCGGTCCTTTACCCGCAACGATTTGCCGACTTCGTGGGCGATGCCGCGCTTCTCTTCGATCCGGACGATGCCCATTCGCTTGCCGACTGCATCGAACGGCTTGCGCAGGAATCGAGTGATGGCCGGTGGCAAGAGCTTGGCCGCCAGCGCCTGGAGCATTTTGCACGCGAAAGATATACCGCTGAGGAAAGGTTGAGATTGCTGTTGTCCCGCCTGGCATCGAGGACACTCACGTCGGTTTGAGAGATAGACGGATGCTTGAGCGTCACCCACGGCCTCCGAAAGCCGGCCTTGTCCCACGATGATCGGCGGCTTGCTCAAAGGCGAGATCTGGGTTACGAGGCCACACAGGATAGATGCCGTAAACTGGTCGCGCAACGACATCCCTTTAAAAGCCGGCCTCCAGACTTTGGACGGCGATTTCGATCCCTTCCGGTCCGTAATCGAGTGGACAGATGAACGAAGCAAAACCGATCGCCCCCGTAGTCTTCATTATTTTCAACAGACCAGATCTCACCGAGTCGGTGTTCAAGGAAATTGCCAGGGCGCGCCCAAGCAAGCTTTTCATCATCGCAGATGGCCCACGCTCTGACCGTGCGAACGAAGCTGAGAAATGCGCCAAGACAAGACAGGTGGTCGAGAATATCGATTGGGACTGCGAAGTCTTCCGTAACTATTCCGAGTTGAACCTGGGCTGCCGCAAGCGAATTTCCTCTGGGCTGGATTGGGTATTCTCGCAGACCGACCGCGCAATCATCGTCGAAGATGACTGCCTGCCGGATCCCAGCTTCTTCCCCTATTGCACCGAACTTCTGGAAAAGTACGAAGATGACGAGCGCGTCGGTTCCATCAATGGCTCGAATTTCACTCACGATCGGGTAATGGTCGAAGACAGCTATTTCTTCAGTCGATACCCGCTCATTTGGGGCTGGGCCACCTGGCGCCGGGTCTGGCAAAACTACGATGTGTCGATATCGCGCTGGGGAACCTTGCGGGAAAACGGCTGGCTAAACACCGTCGCCTACCCGGACGAATTCGAACACTGGATTAAAGCATTCAATCGGGTGTTCGAGGGCGGACTCGACGCCTGGGGCTATCAGTTCATCTTTTCGCAGTGGCTCCAGAGGCAGATCAGCATCCAGCCCCAGCACAACCTGATCAGCAATCTTGGCTTCCGAGCGGACGCAACCCATACGCTGGACGCGAGCAATGTGGCCGAACTGCCCAGGCAGGGTGTAGAGTTTCCGCTACGCCACCCGCAGGTGCCCGCAACGAACTTCCTTGCCGACGATATCTATATGCGCGAGCATTGCTATCGGAAGAAGAAGGAAAAGGGGCTGAAGCGCATCCTAAGAAAGATATTCCCCAAGCGCTGACGACAGAAATGTGTTAGCCAGATCGCAGTCGCCCTATCGACCTCTATCACTCAGCCTAGCGGGATTTAGGCATGCTCCCAGTATATTTAGGCATTGATATAGTACACCTCTCGCGCTGTATGATGTTGCCGGCGAGAGTCATATTCTCGGTGCACAGGGCTCCAGAAACGGCAATCCCTTCGTTTCGCAAACCGCGGAGTAAAGTTTGATCTTCAAACTGCGCCTTTCCGCAAACGGAAATTGGGCTTGGCATGAACCAAGAGTAACTTACTAATGGCTATGCAGGAAGCGTACCGATTTCTAGAAACTTCGGCCCCAAAACGAGCCTCGCAACCTTTGAATTTACGGAAGAATTGATGAAGAATCTTCGGCCATTCATCCTGAGAAAAGCAACCAAGGTTCTGCGCCGTATTGAACGAAAAGTTCAGTACCTGCAAGGAAAGGGGCCGGGAGCCGTATCTATCGAGACCGAGTTCAAGAACGTCGCTCAGTTTTTTTACGAGAAAGAACCGACGCTCTGCATAGATGTTGGCGGCAACAAAGGAAAATATACAGAGGAAATAATCCGAAAGTTTCCTCAAACATCGATTGTTATATTCGAGCCATCCCAGCATAACATTGAAATTCTTCACGATAAATTTGGCAAAGAAGAGAATATACGAATAGAGCCGTATGCTCTCTCCAGCCAAGCCGGAAATTCCCAACTCTGGTATGATGAGGTCGGTTCTGGAATCGCCAGCCTGAAAAAGCGGCGCCTTGACCACTATTCGATCAACTTTGACCACTCGGAACCGGTCCAGGTTATTGTTTTTGAAAACTATTGGGCGAATGAACTCGCAAGATCTACCATCGATTTCGTCAAACTCGATATTGAAGGCGCCGAACTTGAAGCGCTTAAGGGCTTTGGAGAGGCGATAAACTTTGTAAGAGTATTTCAGTTTGAATTTGGTGGCACCAATATTGACTCTCGCACTTTCTTTCAGGATTTTTATTATTTTTTCACCGAACACGACTTCAAGTTGTTCAGAATATCGCCTTTAGGGCCCGTTCCAATCTCAGAATATTCCGAACGCGAGGAAGTTTTTCTTACAACGAACTATATTGCCGTTAAGAAGACGAGCGGCTCCCTATCGAGATGATCCGTAACATCAACATGGCTTCATGGAAGCCACCTCGATATACGTCATCTTGGCATATCGAACGAACAAAACAGCGGCGCGAAAGCGTTGAAAACATAGACTACGCAAACTGCAAACAGTCTACATGGAATTGGCTTGAGAAACACAATGAAAAAACTCTTCAAAAAGAGACGGAGAATTACGCTCGGCAATATGAAAATTGGGTCTGGAAGCGATCTCGTACTCCTTGGCAAAGAGAATGTCGCATGGCTGCGGGATATGCAAACTGCTGCCGGAGCCACCCTTCATCGCCTGGAGACACGCGACGACGGAGCGCTTGAAACCATTGCACGGGAGATCCAAGCTAACAACCTCAACCCATTCGTGAATGACAGCGCGGATCAAGCAACCTCCGTCTTCACGACGCTGGATGAGTTCTGGAACGGACGAGCCAAACAGATATGCCTCCTCGTTACAACAGTCGAGGTCGATACATTAAGCATTCTGCGCCGCTCACCGCACCTCATCAGCCATGGTATAATTGATTATCTGTATTTCACGGAACAGAAGGAGGAGGCGCGACGGGAAATTATCGCGTTTCTAACGCGGAAAGGATACTCAGTTTTCGGCGTCAAGGGCGCCAAGGTTTATCAGCTTAAAAAGAAGGGAACATCGACATTCGACAATTTCCTTGCCGTAAATGATAGGCTGACCGATCTGTTTCTTGGCAAGAAGGCCGGCATAAACCTTTTTGTTGATGATATAAAACGACATGGCATCGCTCTTCGCGGCGTCCTCCATATTGGAGCTCACTCGGGATCCGAGCGTGAGAAATACAGACAACTTGATATTTCACCGGTTGTCTTTGTGGAAGCCAATCCAACTTTAGCAAGCTCGTTGCGTCAGAAATTTGAGGAAGACACAGACGTAAAAGTTGTTGAGGCCGCTGCCTCCAACTCTTCTGGAAGAGCGACCTTTAATGTGACGTCTATGGATCAATCAAGCTCTCTGCTTGACTTAAAACGTCACGCAGAACTCTATCCAAGCATTGCAGTAGAGAAGAGCATTTCCGTCGAGACGAAAACCATAGATCAGATCGTTCGCGAGCTAGATATCGAAAGCGAGAGAATCAATCTCTTGGTAATAGATATCCAAGGGGCAGAGTTGCTCGCGCTTCAGGGCGCAACTAACCAATTGAATTATATAGACGCCATTCAGCTGGAGGTAAATTACTCGGAACTGTACGAAGGCTGCCCGTTAATTTATGACCTCGATCAGTTCCTGTACCACAAAGGCTTCGTCCGGGTCCGGACATCGACACCATTTAGCCCCGAATGGGGTGATGCATTGTATGTGAAACGCCCCAAGGTCGCTTTTTCGAGACTAGGAAATCTAGGCCGGTTCGCAAACCAAGCCTTTCAGTACATGTTTCTTCATACATATGCAGAGGAGATGGGCTACCAAGGATTTAACCCATCGTGGGCCGGCGACCAGATTTTTCATGTGAAGCCAGGCAGCATTCTTCCTGATTTGCCTTTCAGCAAAGCCCAAACCGATAGCGATGTAAGAAGCTGCAGCATCGCCAATTCAACTTCCACATTTCCGAATACGGACTTTTCCGGATTCTTCCAGTATGAAATGCGCTATTATAGATGGAGAAAGGAGAAGATATTAAAGGAGTTCGCGTTTAAGGATGAATTCGAAGAAATAAGCAAAAAGATCAGAGTTTTTTTGAATCTCAGAGTGGGCCAGTAGCCGCAATACATTTGCGAAGAGGCGACTATGGTTATGAATATTTCTTCTTAGCACCTAACGAATGGTATATTCAGTGGCTTAGAGAGCTTAAGCAAACTCATAAAGATTTGACTGTTTTCATTGCCACAGACGACTTAGATTCAATTTCTCCAGATTTTGACGAATTCAACGTTATCACGGCCAACGATATACCCGGGATCGAAAAGTCGCAGCATGACTTCTTCGTTGATTTCGCTGCTATGGTAGAAGCGGACTTCCTAGCCACAGCCAACAGTTCTTTCTCATTTCTCGCCGCCTTGCTCAATGGAAATGCAACGAGGTTTTCGCGACCCAGTCTAGCAGAGCGACGCCTCCTGGACTTTGAGCCTTGGGACTCCGAAGTGCTGTTGCGGGATCGGCTCGCGGAGCAGGAAGGTAATGAATTTCTGAACAAGGAGGTGAGAGCACGACGGGAAAGGAAGCGATTTTCCAATAGAGCAAAACGGGCTGGATCTAAATTGCTGCGTCTATTTGGCAAAGGCCGGTGATAGGAAGCTTATCATCTTCTACAGGTTAGATTATAAGCAAATAGAGACCGATCGAAGTGGTCGTGGCGTTGCCGTGACGTATCTGGGCCATAGTGCTTCCTTCCATTCCGTGGAAAAGGCTGCACCATCAGACCCCGGCACCAAACCGCCGGAGGCCAAGGGCTACGCGCTTTCGATCAGCTTGTTGGGCGACCTCCATCTTCTTGCCGTCCAGTCTTCTTATAAAGTGGGCCAACCTCACCCATCGGAAGTATTATCCAGAAAGGGAACTAAGCTGGGCTCATCCAGCAAAGCACCTCGGGGATATTTCTGCAGTAAAGCGAACACGTCCACACCGGCATCAGGACGACATGCGGATAAGATAACCCACTCCGGATGCAACGCATTACCCCCTTGTGCGTTGCGCGCCATCGGCTCGCATGGTGCGGGTCATCGGAACGGCATGCGGATGCGGCTTGGCGTAATTCTTGATCGCTGGAACGAGCAGTCTCTGGCCAGGCAGTTTCTGCTGGCGGGCGGGTTGGTGTCGTTTGCGGCGATGCTTCTGGTCGGGGCCTATGTGACGAGCCTGATCGAAGCCGCGGTCACCCGCAATTCGGCCGCGTCCACGGCACTTTACGTCGATAGCATCATCGCCCCGCTGCTGCCGGACATGAAGACCAATCAGACACTCGACGATGTCACCACCCGCGCTCTCGACGAGACCTTCGGACAGGGCGCGCTCGGGGGCCAGGTCATATCCTTCAAGCTCTGGCGCAGGGACGGCACGGTCCTCTATGCGACCGACAAGAGCATGGTGGGACAGAAATACGGGCCGAGCAAGGGCCTGCAGACCGCGTTTTCCGGGCAGATGGTGGCACGGTTCGGGCTCGCCGAAGATCCGGAAAGCAAGCTTGAGCGCTCGAAGGGCATACCACTCCTCGAAATCTACAATCCCATCCTGCAGCCCTGGTCGGGCGAGGTCGTCGCGGTCTCGGAATTCTACGAGGTCGCCGGCGATTTCGAGCGCAGCCTCTATCAGGCGCAGCTTCGAAGCTGGGCGGCCGTCGCAGGCGTCACGATCTTCTTCTTCCTGATCCTCTCGGCGATTGTCTTGCGCGGCAGCCGCACGATCGATAACCAGCGGCAGGCGCTGACGCAGCGGGTCGAGGAACTGTCGGACCTCCTTTCGCAAAACAAGGCCCTTCATGCGCGGGCCCAGCGGGCCTCGCAGCGCGCCACCGCGCTTAATGAAAGCTATCTGCGCCGGCTTGGTGCCGATCTGCATGACGGCCCCGCCCAGCTCGTTGCTTACGCCGCGCTGCGGGTGGACAGCCGGCTGCTGACCGATCCCGCGACGCCGAAAAACGCACGCGAGAAGGAGGTCACCAGCATCAAGGCCCGGCTGGACGAGGCGATGGACGAGATCCGCAGCATCTGCAGCGGCCTCGTCCTGCCGCAGATCGAAGCGGCCGAACTGCCGGACGTGCTCAGGCGCGCGGTCAACGCGCATCGGCAGCGGACCGGGCTCGATATCGTGCTGTCGATGTCGAGCAAGTCGCGACCGCTTTCGCCTTCGGCCAAGATCTGCATCTACCGGTTCGTGCAGGAAGCGCTCAACAACGGTTTCCGGCATGGCGGCGGCAAGGGCCAGAACGTTCGGCAGAGTTTTGAGAATGGCAATGTCGTCGTCGAGGTCGCCGACCGGGGCCGGGCTTCGACCCGCAGAGTATCCGACCGGAAGGTCTCGGACTTGCCGGCATGAGAGAGCGGATCGAAAGCCTTGGCGGCACATTCGCGATCATCACATCGAAAGACGGCACCACGGTTCGGATGTCGCTCAACGTGCATGAAATGGAGCAGGCCTGATGGCAGGAATAAAGATAGCGGTCGTAGACGACCATCCGTTGTTCCGGGAGGGAGTGACACGCAGCTTAGGCGAGATCGAAGATTTCGAGATGGTGGGTGAAGGCGGCTCCCGGGACGACGCGTTGCGCATCGTGCGGGAACTGTGTCCGGATGTGATGCTGATGGACATTTCCATGCCGGGCAACGGTCTCGAGGTTATCGCGGAGGCGCTCGACTATTGCCCGGATCTCAAGATCGTCATGCTGACCGTTTCGGAGGCAAGCGAAGACATCGCCACCGCATTGAAGCTCGGCGCAAAAGGCTATGTTCTCAAGGGTGTCGGTTCGAGGGGGCTGGCGGACGTGGTCAGGACCGTCGCCTCCGGCGAAAGTTACGTTTCGCCGGCCCTTTCGGCGCGAATGATCGCCGGCCTGTCAGCCCCGAGCGAAGCACCGGCCAAGGCCGACCCCATGTCGGAACTGACCGGCCGCGAACAGGAGGTCCTGAGACTTGTCGCATCGGGGCTCAGCAACAAACGGGTGGCGCGGCACCTCGATCTTCACGAAAAGACCGTCAAGCACCACATGACCCGCATTCTCGCGAAGCTGAAGGTCACCAACCGCACGGAGGCGGCACTCGCTCTTCGCGACGCCACCGACCTGCGATCAGCGGCCGAACGACTGTAGTCTCGACGCATCCGAGGGGGTCGCGGTCCGGTTGACGATCGTGCGGGAATGCGAATCCCGCATCTCGTAACGCCCTTGGGAAATGCGCTCGGTAGCGCCGTTATGATGGCGAACGGTTATCGACGAGCCGCGAACATCGACTTCGACGCCGGCTTTCGAGGGAGCCGCCGGGGTTGCCGGAGTGCCGGGTCGCGCCGAGGCCCCTGGGGCGCCGCCGGGATTTGCGGCTCCCGCTGCCGCGGGTGAACCGGCCCCTGTTCCCGGGCCGGTACCTGTTGCGCTTCCGCCGGTGCCGCCGGCGCCGGCATCAGTTCCGCCACTACCATTTCCGTTGCCATTTCCGTTGCCGGAACCGTTCCCGTTATTACCCGAACTGCCGCCGCCGGCATTATCACTGCCGTTACCCCCGCCATTCCCACCGGAGTTCCCGTTACCATTTCCGCCGCCATTTCCACCACCGTTGCCCCTCCATTGCCCCCGCCATTACCATTGCCCTCTTGGGCGGAGGCAGCCGACAGGGCAACGTCCGGCAGACCGTCCGCACCGGCGACGATCTTCAAGGGCAGCGCGGCCGCAATGACGGCGGCAAACGCTCCGCTCAGGACAAACATTCTACGCGTCGGCATCTTCTCGCTCCCTGGCGTGGTCATCTCCTGCGTAAGGACGTCGGCTGAGTTAAACCGGGCGGCACCCTAATGGTTCCGTTGCGTTCATCGCCGGTCGAAGTGCCCGCCGACCGCAGCACGACGGCCGGCGGGCAAGGTTCTGCGCTGAAAAAGGACCGATGATCGCGCAGGAACCGGGATATGCAATCCGTCAGGCGGCGAGCGCTCCCAAAGTGGCTAGAAAGACGCAAAGCCCCACAATGGGGATCAATAGCCACCTGGCCTGGAAAACGCTGTTGTCCATGTGAACCTCCTGAAAAACCTTCAGGATCAACGGCACTTTAACACCCCGGTTCCTGGGTTTCAGCCCCCTTGGACCTTTGCCCAGCTCCATCAGACCAAAGGCCCAGGCCATGTTCGGCCTGAAGTCCCGCCCTACCCCGACTGAAGCCCAAACCCCGGAACGACCCGTGGCAGCCGGAGTTGGACGCCTGATTGCGGACTCAACACTGAGGCTCGCAATGAAACGAAGGCACGAAACAGAAGGTAGAGGAAACACCATGAAACCCTCAGTGAAACAGACGCTCGCAATAGCGTTTCTTGCCGGATCGACGCTTTCGGTCGTGCCGGCACTCGCTCAGACCCAGGCTCCCGCCGGTCAGGACGGTGCAAGTCCGGTCCTGCCGCGCAAACTTCCCCCGGCTCGGACGGTTCCTCCGGCGGCAAGAAGGCCCAGCCGCAGCAGGATATGGGAGCGACCCAACAGCCGCAGGGCGCGGCCGGTGGCAGCGGTTCGACGACCGCCCAGAGCAAGGGCGACGACCAGCAGCGCCTGAAGAAGGGCGATACCGCAGCTCAGGAAAAACCGGCCGACCCGAAGAAGGCGCAAACCGGCGATGCCCAGCAGGGCACCAAGGACAACACGGCACAGCAGAAGCCTGCCGGCCAAAACGACGGTTCGACGACCGCCAATTCCGGCTCGGGCTCGGGATCGGATGCCCGCAAGCCGGCAACCGACGACACCGCCCGTCAGAACAACGGCGCGCAGCAGCCCGGCTCTAACCAGGCCGCGACCACCAATAAACCCTCCAGCGAGACCACCGGCAGCATCAACATCTCGACCGAACAGAGGACGGAAGTGCGCAAGATCCTCGTCCAGAACAAGGTCGAGCCGGTCAAAGTCGATGTCGAGGTCAATGTCGGCGTCGCCATTCCAAGGACCGTGAGGCTGCATCCGTTGCCGCCACGCATCGTCGAGATCGTGCCCGCCTATCGCGGTTACGAATACTTCGTCCTTGCAGACGGGCGGATCATCATCGTCGAGCCCTCCAGCTACAAGATCGTCTACGTCCTGGTCGGCTAAGTGCTGAACAGGGGAGGAAACCATGCGTGATCGAGAACCGACAGTGATCCATACGGGCGGCGGCTGGGCCGTCGCCATCGTCCTGGTGATCGTCGCGATCGCAGCCGGGCTCTTCCTCTTCGAAGGCGGTTATCTCGGAAACCGTAATGTCGGCATCAACGTGACCCTGCCGAAGATCGAAGCGCCGGCGCCCGTCACGAAATAGATGGCCTCGACGGCATTCCAAGGGCGCGGCGCCAACCAACCGCCCGCCTCAAAACACCTGAAAGGAGAACTATCATGAAGACCAAGATCATCGTTCTTTCCGCCGCAGTCCTCGGCATCCTCGCCCCGGCTGCTTCCGCCCAGCAAGGCACGGTGAACGGGGCCGCCGGCGGTGCGGTTACCGGTGCGATCATCGGCGGCCCGGTCGGCGCAGCCGTCGGCGGTGTCGCCGGCGCGGTTGCCGGTACCGCCATCGACCCGCCGCCGCAGCGTGTCGTCACCTATGTCGAACAGGCCCCCGCCCCGGCGTCCCCGGTCGTCATCAAGGAGAAGATCGTGGTCGGCAAGCCCATTCCGCAGACCGTCGTGCTCACGCCGGTTCCGGACAGCCCGAAATATGCCTATGCGGTGGTGAACGAACAGCGCGTCATCGTCGATCCGCAGACCCGCACGGTCGTCCAGGTCGTCCGCTAACCCCACCTTGCAGAAACGGGATCGGGGAGAGGCGGAATTCCGTCTCTCCCCGATCTGCGTTCAAAGATTGAGCAGCCTGAAAGACTGGCGCTCACTGCGTCGTGTTGTCGTCGCCGATGCCATCGACATCCGAAAGGCGCACGAATTCGACGCCCCGTCGCTTCAAGGCGAGAAGCGCGCGGGCGACACCCTCCCCTGCCGCATGGGTCGGCTGGTTGATATGCGCGAGGACGACATCGCCGTCCTTGGCGGCAGCAATGCGTTTTTCGGTGACGCTGGCGCCGAGCAGGGAGCCGCCGTCGCCGTTCAGCGAATAACCGGCGATCCGATATCCCATGTCGCGGATCTGGCGTATGGCGGAGGGATCGTATTTCGCCGTCGAACCGCGGAACCAGCGCGGTGGGGCAAGGCCTGCCGCCCGCATGGCATCGGCACCGCCTGCCACTTCCCGGCGAACGGCCTCCGGCGACCCCGCGGCCGAGATCCCGTAGATCAGCACCGGAACATCGACTGCCGGCACATGGTTCTGCCCGTGGTTTTCCAGTTCGAACAGGTCGAGATTGTTCAGAAAGATCGCAACCGACTGCGGGTTCTTTTTCAGCCAGCGAGCGGTGACGAAAATGGTCGCGGGAATACGTTCCCGGACAAGCGTCGAGAGGATGCGCTCGTCGGCCTGCCCCATGCAGGCATCGAAGGTCAGCGCCACACGAGGGCGGCCGGCATTGCCCGACCGTGCCACATGCAGATGCGGCTCGACCAACTTGGGCGCGTGCACAACATTCGTATTCGTGGGCTGGCTCGCCAGTTTGGTTGCGGGCAGATTTTCAGCGCCCGCCGTCAGGGGCAGCAGCATCAGAAATGTAAAAAACGGGGCGCGTCGCATGGGATACCGATATCGAGAAGGTTTCTCTTTATCGCCAAAGCGCCGAAAACGCCATGCGGCGCAATATCCGGGCAACAAAAAGGCCGGGCGATGCCGGCCTTTTTCGAGAAAACGTATTCGGCGTTAGCAGTTCGAGGCCTGACCGTTGGTGTTGGTACCGGCCTGACCCGACGGAACGGATGCGGTGCCGGTGGTGTCAGGCGTGGTGGCCGAACCCTGCGTCTTCAGGTTTGGAGCGCAGTTGGTGCGGGTGTCCTTGGTGCCGGCTGCATTGCCCATGGCGCCACCGCTGGTGCTGTTGGTGGGGCTGGGGTCGATCTTCTTCTGGCCGTCGCTGCTATCGCTGGCGGACGTTCCGGTGGAACTTGCATTGCCCTTGCCACTTGTCTGGGCAAGTGCGCCGCCGGCTGCGAGGCCGAGAGAAAGGAGCGATACGGTAATCAGCTTGAAAGTCATGGATTTCCTCCGTTCACACACCGGCTTGGCCGGCGGGTTTGGTTCGCCTACACAGTTCAAACCGGGGAAAACGGAGGATGTTCCAGCTAATATTTTTCGACGGGCCGGGAACCCTAGAAGCGTGCCGAGGCCAGCCTGTTCTGCAGCGACTTGAGATCCTCGGCCTTGCGGGAGGCGAGACCCTTCTCCCAGGCGATCGCGGTCTCGACGATAAGATCGAGATCGTCGTGGCGCGGTGTCCAGTCGAGCAGCCGTCTGGCCAACGTCGAATTGGCGACCACGCTTGCCGCGTCGCCGGGCCGGCGCGGTCCATAGCGGATTTCGAACTTGCGGCCGCCAATGCGCATCACGGCGTCCAGAACTTCCAGCACCGAATAGCCGCGGCCATAACCGCAATTGGCAATCAGAGGCTCGCCGCCACGACGCAGATAGCTCAAGGCCTTCAGATGGGCATTCACGAGATCGGTGACGTGGATGTAGTCGCGGATGCCGGTGCCATCCGGCGTCGAATAATCCGTCCCGTAGACATCGACCCCCGGCGTTTGCCGAGCTCTGCCTCGCAGGCGATCTTGATCAGGTGGGTGGCGCCCTCGGTCGACAGGCCGGTGCGGCCAAGCGGATCGGCGCCGGCCACGTTGAAATATCGCAGCGCCACGAAGCGGAAATCGTAAGCTGCGGCCGCATCGCGCAGCATCATCTCCGACATCAGCTTCGACTGGCCATAAGGGTTCTTCGGGCGAAGGTCGGCATTTTCGAGGACGGGCGTGTCGTCCTTCTGATCGCCATAGACGGCGGCGGTGGACGAGAAGACGAAATGGCGGATACCCGCTTCGACTGCGGCGGCGGCAAGCAGACGGGTATTGCCGGTATTGTTCTCGTAATAATCGAGCGGATTGGCGACCGATTGCGGCACGACGATCGAGCCGGCGAAATGCAGGATCGCGTCGATATCGTTTTCGGCGAAGATCTGCGAGAGGATGGCGCGGTCGCCGACATCGCCGAGATAAAACCGCGCCTCCGCGGGCACCGCCCAGCGGAAGCCGGTGGAGAGACGATCGAGAACGACGACTTCCTCGCCGGCGTCGAGCAAAGCCCAGGCCATGTGGCTGCCGATGTAACCCGCGCCGCCTGTCACCAGAACTGCCATGTCTATACTTCCCTGCTTTCTTATCGTTGGCAGGACAAAAACACGGGCAGTCTTCAACAATGCTTACCCGGCGCGGGTTGCGCCGGGTTTATCTGGGCCTAAGGCAAACATGCTCTTGAGCAGATCGCTCAAATTTTATCGTTTGCGTGCCGGAACGGCTCAAAGGCGCTTGATATAGTCCGAAAGGCGGCCGGCGGCCTCTTCGATCTGCTTCGGGTCGCGCAGGAAGCAGGCGCGCAGGAAAAGCTCACCGCCCTTGCCGAAAGCCGAGCCCGGCGCCAGCGCCACGCCGATCTTGTCGACGATATCGAGCGCCGCGCTGCGGCTGTCGGTGATGCCGTCCACCTTGACGAAGGCGTAGAGCGCGCCGTCGGGTTTGAGGGTCTCGACGCGGTTAGTGGCGATCAGCGCGTCGCAGAGGATGTCGCGCGCCTGCGTCGCCCGGGCGATATTCGCATTCACGAAGTCGTCGCCCTGGTTGAGCGCCACCACGGCACCGCGCTGCAGGAACTGGGCGACGCCGGAATTCGAATATTGCACCAGGTTCTCGATAACCTGTCCCATTTCCGGCGGAGCGACGATCCAGCCGACCCGCCAGCCGGTCATCGACCAGTTCTTGGAGAAGGAATTGGCGAAGATGATCCGGTCGCCCTCCTCCATGATGTCGAGGAAGGACGGCGCACGGGCAGCACCGCCATAATAATAGCGGGCATAGATCTCGTCGGCGACGATCCAGATGCCGTGCTTGCGGGCGAGCACCAGGATGTTCTTGAGGTCGTCAAGGGTCGCCGTCCAGCCGGTCGGATTGGCGGGCGTGTTGATGAACAGTCCCTTGGTCTTCGGCGTGATCTTCGCCTCCAGCTTGGCGAGATCGAGCGACCAGCGGCCACCGACGAAATCGAGCGGCAGGCCGACAGAATGGGCACCTGAAATCTCGATGGCCGAAATGATGTTCGGCCAGGTCGGCGACAGATAGATCATCTCGTCGCCCGGCGAGGTTACCGCCTGCACCGCCAGCATGATCGCGTGCATGCCCGACCCGGTGACGTAAAAATGCTCGACCGGCAGCGAGACGGAGAAATGCCGGGCGTAATAGTCCGACAGCGCCTGGCGCAGTTCGGGAATGCCGCGCTGCCAGGTGTAGAAGGTTTCTCCGCCCAAAAGCGCTTCGGTTGCGGCGCGGTTGATGAAGTCCGGGCTCGGCAGATCGCCTTCACCGGCCCAGAGCGGGATCAATCCATCGCGCCCGCGGGCGTAATTGAGAACCTCGACAATGCCGCTTTCGGGCGCCGCGACGGCTCGGGGGCTGAGACTGGAGATGATCGACATGGAATTCCCTCGGCTTGTTTCCCACTTCTTTAACGCAGGAAAGCCTGGGAATCCCATGATAATCCGTGAGGTCGGGATCGATTCCGATGATGAATCCCGACGGCGTGATCAAAAGATCACTTTGCCTTCAGAATGTCGCGGATTTCGCTGAGCAGCTGAATATCGGCCGGCGGCGGCGCAGGCGTCTCGTCGGCCGACTTCTTTCATCCGCCAGGCGCATCCGGTTTACGGCCTTCACCATCAGGAAGATGATGAAGGCGAGGATCACGAAATTGATGAGGACGGTGATGAAATTGCCGTAGGCAAAGACCGCGCCCTGTTCGCGGGCAGCGGCGAGCGACGGCGCCGTGACGGCGCTCGACAGCGGCAGGAAGTAGTTCGAGAAATCGAAGCCGCCGCCGGTGATCGCGCCGACGATCGGCATCACGATATCATCGACCAGCGATTTTACGATGCCCGTGAATGCGGCGCCGATGATGATACCGACCGCGAGATCGACGACATTGCCCTTGGCAATAAAGGAACGGAATTCGCTGATCATTGACATGGCCATTTCCCCTGGCGTTTCAGATTGAGCGATATCCAACATAGCGCTTTCGCCGCGCCTGAAAAGATGGCGTTCGCCAAAGGCTAAATACGATCGTCTATTGGACTTTTTGCCGAGAAGCCTCCTGATTTCCAAGCGAATGCTTTTCCCTAATGTTCGAGCTGCCGCAATTCCCTGCGGGGAGGACCGATGCTTCCAGGCTGGATCATTTTCGTTTCGGCTTTCGCCTATGTGCTGCTGCTGTTTGCGGTGGCGAGCTACGGCGACAGGCGGAGCCGTCTCTTCGGCGTGCCGAAGAATGGAAGGCCGATCGTTTATGCGGTCAGCCTTGCGATCTACTGCACCTCCTGGACCTATTTCGGCGGCGTCGGGCTCGCTT
Organism: Neorhizobium sp. EC2-8; assembly: GCA_045291535.1. Classification (GTDB taxonomy): domain Bacteria; phylum Pseudomonadota; class Alphaproteobacteria; order Rhizobiales; family Rhizobiaceae; genus Neorhizobium. The sequence continues at coordinate 977,270 of CP147998.1, forward strand.
CGCAGAAGGGCCTCGAATTCACCGGCATCTATATCGGCCCGATCCTCGCCTTCACGCTCGGCATGCCGATCATCCGGCGCATCGTCGAGCTCGCCAAGGCCGAGAAGCTGACATCGGTCGCCGATTTCATCGCCGCCCGCTACGGCAAGAACTCCACTGTCGCGATGATCGTCGCGATCATCGCGCTGGTCGGTGCCGTTCCTTATATCGCGCTGCAGCTGAAAGCCGTGTCGAGCTCGGTCGCCGCCATGGTCAATCCGTCGGATTACGGCATTGGCAGCGGCAATCTCTATTTCATCGATCTGGCGCTGATCGTCACGCTGATGATGGCCTGTTTCGCGGTCATCTTCGGCACCCGCCACACGGATGCGACGGAACACCAGGACGGGCTGATCCTTGCGGTCGCGATGGAATCGGTGGTCAAGCTGCTCGCCTTCGCGACGGTCGGCTTTTCGGTGTTCTTCATCCTGTTCGACGGGCCGTCCGATCTGCTCGCCAAGGCATCGGAAAACATGCTCGTCGGTTCGGCGCTCGCCTACCAGACGCCGATCAGCCGCTGGCTGGTCCTGATCGCGCTCTCGGCGTTTGCGATCATCATGCTGCCGCGGCAGTTCCACGTGACCGTGGTCGAGAACCGCACGACAAAGGAGCGCAAGGTGGCGAGCGCGCTGCTGCCGCTCTACCTCGTCGCCATCAATATCTTCGTCTTGCCGGTCGCCATGGCCGGCCTGATCACCTTCGGCGGCACCGGCGACGCCGATCTCTACGTGCTGACACTGCCGCTTGCCGGCGAACTGAAGGTCGTTTCGCTGATCGCCTTCATCGGCGGCTTTTCCGCCGCCACCGCTATGGTGATCGTCGAATCCGTGGCGCTTTCGATCATGGTGTCGAACGACATCATCATTCCGATCTTTCTCAGGCAGCGGCTGATGGCGGCGCGCTCCGGCCAGCGCACGGACTTTACCCGCACGCTTCTGCATATCCGTCGCGTCGCGATCTTCGGCGTTCTGATCCTCGGCTATGCCTATTATCGCATGGCCGACAGCCAGTCCGGCCTCGCCTCGATCGGTTTGCTCGCCTTTGCGGCGATCGCGCAGGTGGCTCCTGCCCTCCTCGGCGGCCTCGTCTGGCGGCGCGCCAATGCCCGCGGGGCGATCCTCGGCATGTCCTTCGGCTTCCTCGCCTGGGCCTATCTGCTGTTCGTGCCGAGCCTCGGCGGACCGGACAATTCCCATGTCGCGGCCGCGGTCCTCAATTTCCTCTTCCCCGGCACCGGTATCTTCTCCGGTCCGCAAACGGATCCGCTGGTCAACGCGACGATCTTCAGCCTGACGCTCAATATGCTCGCCTTCGTGCTGGGGTCACTGTCGCGCAATCCGCGGCCGGTCGAACGCATCCAGGCCGGCATTTTCGTGAAACGGCACCTGCGCTCGCAATTCGCCACCCGCGGCTGGAAGACCCGCGTCGGCGTCGGCGACCTGAAGACGGCGATTGCGCGGTATCTCGGCGAGGAACGCATGCGGCGCTCCTTCTCCAATTACGAAAAGACGGCCGGCCGCAAGTTCAACGACGATCAGCCCGCCGACATGGCGATGATCCATTTTTCCGAACAGCTGCTCGGCAGCGCCATCGGCTCGTCTTCCGCTCGGCTTGTGCTGTCGCTGATCCTGCAGAAGGCGGAGGACACCAATTCCGACACCGCCTGGCTGCTCGACCAGGCAAGCGAGGCGCTGCAATATAACCAGGACATGCTGCAGACGGCGCTGTCGCAGATGGACCAGGGTATCGCCGTCTTCGACAGTTCCGAACGCCTGACCATCTGGAACCGGCGTTTCCGCAATCTGCTCGACCTGCCGGAACAGGTCGGCCAGGTGGGTTTCCCGCTCGCAGACATGGTCGCCATCCTCTCAGAGCGCGGCGATCTCGTGGCATCGGACCAGGCCGAAGTGATCCGCCAGTTCCAGACGCTCGACGCCCCCTTCTCGCTGGTGCTGAACGGCGGCGAGCGCATCATCGAAGTGCGCTCCAACGCCATGCCGGACAAGGGCATCGTCGCGACCTTCACCGATATTTCCGATCGTGTCGCCGCCGACCAGGCGCTGAAACAGGCAAACGAGACGCTGGAACAGCGCGTCGGCCAGCGCACCGCCGAGCTTACCCGCGTCAACAAGGAACTCGCCGAGGCGCAGGCCTCCGCCGACGAGGCCAATATCGGCAAGACCCGGTTCTTCGCGGCCGCCGGCCACGACATCCTGCAGCCGCTGAATGCCGCCCGGCTTTATTCCTCGGCACTGGTCGAACGGCTCGGCGCGTCCGATAACAATGGCTCGCTGGTCCGCAATATCGATTCGGCGCTGGAATCGGTCGAGGCGATCCTCGGCGCGGTGCTCGACATATCGAGGCTCGATACCGGTGCCATGAAGCCTCGTTTCACCACCGTGCCGCTCGAGGACCTTTTGAAGCGCATCGAGACCGACTATGCCCCGATGGCGCGCGAAAAGACCTGGAATTCGTGGTCATGCCGACCTCGCTGAAGGTGCGTTCGGATGCCAACCTGCTGCGCCGGCTGGTGCAGAATCTCGTATCCAACGCCATCAAATATACGATCGACGGCAAGGTGCTGATCGGTGCCCGCCGGCGGGGCGACCAGGTGATCATCGAAGTGCTCGATTCCGGCATCGGCATCCCGCCGTCGAAATTCCGGACCGTGTTCAAGGAATTCGCCCGGCTGGACGAAGGCGCGAAGACCGCAACAGGCCTTGGGCTGGGGCTGTCGATCGTCGATCGCATCTCGCGCGTACTCAACCACCCGGTCCAGCTCGCCTCGACGCCCGGCCGCGGCACGACCTTCCGGGTGCAGGTGCCTATGGACCTCACCGCATCGCAGACGATCCGCGCTGCCGACCAGGTGGAGCGCCGCAAGCGTTCTCAGCCGCTGAACGGGCTGAGGGTCCTCTGCATCGACAACGAACCGCGCATTCTCGAAGGCATGGCGCTGCTGATCACCGGCTGGGGCTGCACCGTCGGCCAGGCGGATTCGCTCGCCGCCCTCGACGAGATCGTCGCCCGCCGCGAGCCGCCGCCGGAGATCATCATCGCCGACTATCATCTCGACGACGGCAACGGCATCGAGGCCGTTCTCAAACTCCGTCAGCACTACCAGGCTGATATCCCGGCGCTGGTCATCACCGCCGACCGCACCCCGGAAGTGCGCGCCGACGCGGAGCGGCACGACATCGGCGTGCAGCACAAGCCGGTGAAGCCAGCCGCCATGCGGGCCTACCTCACTCAGGTTGCAGGGCTCAAACGCGTCGCGGCGGAATAGTGTGAACCTCACCCAACCCAGCGTTCATCGCGAAGTCATCACGCACAGTTTACGGTAGATCAGGTCTAAACGCTCGAATAAGGCTGGAACTGTCCGGCTTTTTGCCGCGTTTAGCCGCGTACATCCTGGCCCGCAGAGGCCTTACGGACCCAGAGGCGCCAGCCGTCGGGACCGGCAAAGACGGAGACCGCGACCGATGAAACGCTTTGATATTATTGATGGTATGCGAGGATATTTCCTCGTTTTCATGGTACTCAACCATCTGATCTTTGCCGGCGGCTATCTCCTGGTGAAGATCAACCACAATCAGCTCGCTTTCGTGGAAGACGCCCAGGGCTTCGTATTCCTGTCCGGCCTCTTGATCGGCATGGTCTATGCCAAGAAGATGCTGAAGAACGGTTATGCGGCCGGCCGCACCGCCATCTATAACCGCGCCTTCGAGCTTTATCGTTATGCGATGGGCATCGTGCTGGTTGTGCTGGTCGCGCAGATGCTGCTGCCGGGCGCCTATTCGATCTGGTTCAACTGGCTGGGTTACACGACCTTCGACGATCCGCTGCGCCTGGCCGCAATCGCGACCTTCCTCTACCAGCCCACCTTCATGGACATCCTGCCCCAGTATATCGTCTACATGCTGTTTGCCCCGATGCTGGTGAAGCTCGTGCTTGAGGACAAGTGGCACTATGTGGTGGCCGGTTCGGTCATCCTGTGGATGGCGGCCCAGCTCGGCCTGCAGCAGATCGCCACGACGCCGCTCAACGATCTGGTCATGGGCGCGGACGACCAGGGTATTCGCGTGTCGTTCAACCTGCTCGGCTGGCAAGTCGTGTTCTATTCGGGCCTCGTGCTCGGCGCGCTGACCTCGGCCGGCAAGATCAAGTGGAGCAATATCCTGTCGCCGGACAATACCTTCATTCCGAAGGTGGCGCTGCTGATGGTTCTCTTCTTCCTGCCGCTGCGCCTGATCACCGCGCATGAACTGATGCCGCCGCACATGATCGGCAAGTTCGCCTCGATGGAAATCCGCGCCGATTTCGGCCCGGTCTATCTCCTGAACTTCGCCGCCGTCGCAATGCTGGTCACCTGGCTGATCGTCGCGGGTCCGAAGCACAAGGACGAATGGGTGCGCCGCATCGCCAGCGGCATCACCTGGGTGTTCTCGATCAAGTACCTGCAGCTCCTCGGCCGCCACTCGCTCTATGTCTATGTGTGGCACGTCGCGATCGTCTACTTCGTCTATTATTTCGATGGCAGGACGCCTGAACTCAACGAGTTCACCAAGACCGCGATTGCGCTTGTCTCGATCGCTCTTCTGTCGCTCCCGGCCCTGTGGCGCGAACGCGACAAGCTGTTCGGCACGGCGGAACCGGCCCCGGTCAAGGTGCAGCAGCCGGCAAAGCCCGGCGCACCGCAGCAGATGGTCATTCGGTAAACTAGATCGTGGACTCGTTATGGCAGAGAGTATGAAGAAAGGCTCAGCCCCATATAAAACCCAAAATTAGACCGTCAGGTTAGGGACGAACGACCACTTCTCGGCCATGAACTCAAGCGTTTCGTCCCGAAAATAATAGAGAAAATGTCGAGAGTTAGCTGCATCGGCTCGGATTGTCTCCCAAGGCACGGCATCACGGATCGGGTCGGGGCCAATTAACTCATAGAATTTGCCCCAGCGCGGAGCGATGCCACTGTAGCGACCATGGCCATCCACCTTATACCATTCATGATCGTTGGTGCCATCCCAACGCCACCGGGTGCAATCAATAAAGCTTAGAGTGCCCCAAGCCTTGTCGACCTTCGGATCGGCCTTCGAAAATGGGTTCAATCTCCTCAGAATCCCCGATGGCTTTTTGTCTTGCACAAGCCTGTAGGAGCGGAAAGAGACATTAACCGAGGAGTCCGTAACCGACACCTGAGGCTCGGGCGCATTTGGCTCGTCCACCCAGCCTTGACCGAGCTGTTGCTCCACAAACTTAACCATTCACCACGAATAGTCGAATTGCATGACGATTTCTACCTAACGCAATCAGCGGCTCAGGTAACCGCCCCGACCTGCCACGGCACGAATTCGTTGTCGCCGTAGTCATAGATCTCGCTGAGCGTCTTCTTGCCTGAAGCCACCGCGATCACATCCTCGAAAATCCGCAGTCCGGCCTGTTCGATCGTCTCCTCGCCGGTGACGATGCTGCCGCAGTTCAGGTCCATGTCTTCCTTCATGTGCTCGTACATTTCGGAATTGGTGGCGATCTTGATGCAGGGCGACGGCTTGAAGCCGGAGACCGAGCCTCGACCGGTGGTAAAACAGATGACGTTGCAGCCGCCCGCCACCTGCCCCGTCACGGCGACCGGATCGTAGCCGGGCGTATCCATGAACACGAAACCCGGCTCTGTGACGGTCTCGGCGAACTCGTAGACGGCCTTCAAGGGCATCGAGCCCCCTTGGCGACCGCGCCGAGCGACTTTTCCAGGATGGTGGTCAGGCCACCCAGCTTGTTGCCGTGGGACGGGTTGTTGTTGAGCTCGTCGCCGTTGCGGGCGGTATAATCCCGCCACCAGTCGATCCGCTGCAGAAGTTTTTTCGCCACATCCGGCGTTACCGCACGGCGGGTCAGCAAGTGTTCGGCGCCGTAGATCTCCGGGGTTTCGGAAAGCACCGTGGTGCCGCCGTTGCGGACGATCAGGTCCGACGCATAGCCGAGCGCCGGATTGGCCGAAATGCCGGAATAACCGTCCGAACCACCGCATTCGAGCGCCAGTTTCAGTTTCGAGAGCGGCTGAGGGTGCGCGTCGCGGCATTTACACCGGGCAGCATCTCCTTGATGATGGCGATCGCCGCGTCGATGGTCTTTTTCGTGCCGCCGTGCTGCTGGATGTTCATGGTCCGCAGCCGGTCGCCCTCTTCCATGCGATAATGTTCGAGGATCGGGGCGATCTGGTTGGTCTCGCAGCCGAGACCGATCATCAGGATGCCGCCGAAATTCGGATGCCGGGCATAACCCTGGATGGTGCGGATCAGCAGCCGATAGCCTTCCGACTTGTTGTTGAGGGCGCAGCCGCCGCCATGGGTGAGCGCCACGACGCCGTCGATATTGTCGAAACCCTCGAGCCCGCCCAGCCGGTTGAAATAGTCGGCGATATAACGCGACACCGTGGCGGAACAGTTCACCGAGGAGATGACGCCGATATAGTTGCGGGTGCCGGCGCCGCCCGTGCCCCGGTCGTAGCCGAGAAAAGTGCGCCGCTCGGCTTCCGGCAACATGCCCTTTTCCTCGATATCGACGCTGAACTGATGCTCGTGTTCGGAAGGCAGCATGGCGAGATTATGCAGGTGCACATGGCTGCCGGCCGGGATGTCTTCGGTCGCAATGCCGATCACCTGGCCGTATTTCTTCACCTCGCCGCCGTTCGGGATCGCCCTGATCGCCACCTTGTGGCCGCGGCCGATCAGCTCGCGGGCCATAAGATCGCCATAACCGGTTGGGCCGCCGGCCCGCATCGGCTGCCTTGCGACGCCGACGTCGTCGATCGGATTCAAGATGATGATAGGTGAAGCCGCTATATCCATTTTTCGTTTCCTCCCCGAAACAGGCGCAGGATTATCACCGCGTCTCCTGATTCATCCAGCGCTGTTTCGATTCTTCCAGATGTGCATGCATCATCGCCTGGGCAAGAAGCGGATTGCGCGCTTCCAGCGCCGCGTAGATCGCCTCATGCTCCGTGAGCGCAAGCCCCCAGGTTTCCGGCGTTTCGAACCGCGCGCGGATCTGCGCCGACATCGGGCTGTGCCGCTCGTCGAAAAGATCTCCGACGATATGCGCCAGCACCGAATTGCCCGACTGGCCGGCGATGGTCAGGTGGAAAAGGCGGTCGAGATCGAGCGCCTTGCGACCTTCGGCGATCTCGGCCCGCATCTGGTCGAGCGTCTGGCGCAGCGACCGCAGCATTTCCGGCGTGATCCTTGCTGCCGCGAGCAGGATGACCGCGCCTTCGACGGCAGCGCGCGCCTGCATCAGGCTCCAGCGGGCTTTCGCCCATCGAACCGCTCTGCCAGGGCCGGCGATCCGGCTCGGCCGTCACGTAGATGCCCGACCCCATGCGGATCTCGACGCTTCCGTCGATCTCGAGTGCGATCAGCGCTTCGCGCAGGGAGGGGCGCGAGACGCCGAGCTGCTGGGCAAGCTCCCGCTCCGCCGGCAGCCGCGCGCCGGCCGCAAACTGGCCACCCTGGATGAGCAGCCGGATCTGGTCGGCAACCTGCTGATACAACCGTCGCGGTTCCGCAGCCTTGATGGATCCGTTCATGGATTTCGTGTCCCGAAGAATGTGGCCTTACCATATCAGGCAGTTTCCAGAGAGCAACAAACAAATTTTTCTCGTTGAATATACGTCGTTTTTCCGATTTCCAGATATTTCCGATCCAGCCTTTAAAGGGTAAGAGGCGGAACTTCTGAAAAATTGGCTTGACCAGTTCTGAGCTCAGGTTTACCCATTGGCAAGCCGGAGGAGGAGCCGCCGGCGAATGGGCCTAGCCGCCCAGGGAGGCAAATGTGGAAAACCATCCGGCCGAGCTTGGGCAGACTATGCATGGCGCCGCCATGCTGCCGGGCCGGGCCGCATCGGCTTCGACGACCCAGCCGCTCATCCGCCTCGATAACATCAGCAAGGACTTTCCGGGCGTCAAAGCGCTCTCCAACGTCCATTTCGATCTCCGCCGCGGCGAGGTCCATGCCGTCTGCGGCGAGAACGGCGCCGGCAAGTCGACGCTGATGAAGATCGTCAGCGGCGTATACCAGCCGAGTTCGGGCACGATCACCTACAAGGGCGAGGAACGGCACTTCTCATCAACGCGGGAATCGGAAGCCGCCGGCATCGCCATCATCCATCAGGAACTTAACCTCGTGCCGCACCTCACGGTCGCCGAGAACATCTATCTCGCCCGAGAGCCCCGCCGCAGCTTTTTCGGCGGAAGCTTTCTGGTCGACCGGAAGAAGCTGCGCACTGATGCCAAACGCTGCCTCGACCGGCTGGGCGTCGATATCAATCCCGATCGCCCGGTGCGGGGCCTGTCCGTCGCCCAGTGCCAGATGGTCGAGATCGCCAAGGCATTGTCGCTCGACGCCGAAGTTCTGATCATGGACGAGCCGACATCGTCGCTCACCGAGCAGGAGACCCGGCTGCTGTTCAAGGTCATCCGCGACCTGAAGGCATCGGGCGTCGGCGTCATCTATATCTCGCACCGGCTGGACGAAATGTCGGAGATCGTCGACCGCGTCACGGTGCTGCGCGACGGTCGCTACATCTCCACCGACGATTTTGCCGCCACCAGCATCGATGCGATCGTCTCGAAAATGGTGGGTCGCTCGCTGGAAGAGAAGTTTCCGGACCGCACGTCCGTTCCGAGCGATGAAATCATCTTCTCGGCGCAAGGCCTTTCGCGCGCCGGCGTCTTCCGCGACATCTCGTTCACGCTCCGCCGCGGCGAGATCCTCGGCTTTGCCGGCCTGATGGGCGCCGGCCGCACGGAGGTGGCGCGCGCCATCTTCGGCGCCGATCCGCTCGATGCCGGCACCGTCACCTTGCATGGCCACACGCTCTCGATCAACTCGCCGCGCGACGCGATCGCCGCCGGCCTCGCCTACCTGTCCGAAGACCGGAAGGCGCAGGGGCTGGCGGTCAAGATGACGGTCGATGCGAACATGACGCTCGCCAACATGGAGGCCGTGTCGAACCGCTTCGGGCTGATCGATTTCGCAAAGCATGCGAAGGCCACCAAGCAATATATCGATCTGCTCAACATCCGCACGCCTTCGATCAAGCAGCCGGTTCGTCTTCTCTCGGGCGGCAACCAGCAAAAGATCATCATCGGCAAGTGGCTATTCCGCAAATCGAAACTGCTGTTTTTCGACGAACCGACCCGCGGCATCGATGTCGGCGCCAAGCTCGCCATCTACCGGATCATGGACGAGCTTGCGGCAAACGGCATCGGCGTCGTGCTGATCAGTTCCGAGCTTCCGGAAATTCTCGGCATGACCGACCGCGTCGCGGTCTTCCACCAGGGCCGCATCACCGGCGTGCTGGAAACTGCGAAAACCGATCAGGAAGAAATCATGCGATACGCCTCCGGCTACGCTCGGTCGGCAGGATGAGGGCATACCATGGCTGAGATCACCGAGGTTTCGAAACAGAAGAGCGGCGCGTTCAGCGACCGGCAGAAGGATATCATCCAGAAATTCGCCGCACTCGGCAGCCTGTTCGTGCTGATCGGCGTCTTCTCGGCGACCAGCAGCGCCTTCTTCACCATCGACAACGGCATGACGGTGGCGCTGCAGGTGACCTCGATCGCCTTTCTCGGCATCGGCGCCACCTGCGTCATCATCACCGGCGGCATCGATCTGTCGGTCGGCTCGGTTCTGGCGCTGTCGGGTGTCATCGCCGCACTTGCGGTCAAGGATTTCGGAACGCCCGTCTGGCTCGGCATGATCTGCGGCATTCTTACCGGCTCGGCCTGCGGTTTCATCAACGGCATTCTCGTCACCAGGATGAAGCTGCCGCCCTTCATCGCCACGCTCGGCATGATGATGATCGCCCGTGGCGTGGCGCTGCAGATCACCGGGGCACGAGCCGTCTCGGGGCTTGGCGAATCCTTCGGCGAGCTCGGTAACGGCTCGCTCTTCCGGGTCGTCAACATCGGTGCCGACGGCTTCCCGACCATCGTCTTTCCCGGCATCCCCTATCCGGTCATCCTGATGATCGCGATCGCGATTGCCGTCTCCTACATGCTCAACCGCTCGGTGCTCGGCCGGCATATCTATGCGGTCGGCTCGAATGCGGATGCCGCCCGGCTCTCCGGCGTCAACGTCGCCCGCATCGTCAGCTTCACCTATGTCCTCTCCGGCACGCTGGCAGGCCTCACCGGCTGCGTGCTCATGTCGCGCCTCGTCACCGCCCAGCCGAACGAGGGCGTGATGTACGAACTCGATGCGATCGCCAGCGCCGTCATCGGCGGCACGTCGCTGATCGGCGGGGTCGGCACGATTTCCGGAACCGCGATCGGCGCCTTCGTGATCGGCATCCTTCGCAACGGCCTCAACATGAACGGCGTCTCCGCCTTCACGCAGCAGATCATCATCGGCCTCGTCATCCTGGTCACCGTCTGGATCGACCAGCTGCGCAACCGCCGCTGAGATAAGGGCACGCGGACCTTTACCCGCGAGACTTCAAGGGAGTGAGGAGCCTCTAAAAACCGGCCGACCAGGCCAACGAAAAGAGGAGGAAGACATGAAAAAGCTTGCTGCCGCATTGCTGACATCCGTGATCGCACTCACCGCGTTCTCGGCCCAGGCTGGCGAAATCGCCGTCATCGTGAAGACCGTCAATTCCACCTTCTGGCAAAACGTCCAGAAGGGTGCCGATGCCGCCATGAAGGCCGGTGGCGGCAGCAACACCATGACCTTCCAGGGACCGGCCGCGGAATCGGCGATCGCCGACCAGGTCAACATGGTCGAAAACGCCGTCAACCGGAAGGTTTCGGGCATCGTGCTCGCCCCGTCCGATCCGGACGCCCTGGTTCCGGCCGTCAAGAAAGCCTGGGAGGCCCGCATCCCGGTCATCATCATCGACTCGCTGCTCGCCAAGGGCTCCGAGCAGTATTACCAGTCGTTCCTGGCGACCGATAACAAGAAGGCCGGGGAACTGGCCGCCAAGGCGCTGATCGACAAGGTGGGCAAGGAAGGCAAGATCGCCGTGATGTCCTATGTTGCGGGTGCCGGCTCGGAAATCGGGCGCGTCGGCGGCTTTACCGACTATATCAAGGCGAACTCGAAGCTGACCATCGTCGGACCGTTCTACTCGCAGTCCCAGATGGCGACGGCGCTCAACCAGACGACCGACGTGCTGGCCGCCAATTCCGACCTCAAGGGCATTTTCGGCGCCAACGAGCCGACCGCAATCGGCATGGGCCGCGCGCTGAAACAGTCCGGCAAGGCTGGCAAGGTGGTCGCGATCGGCTTTGACGGAAACCAGGACCTGCAGGAATTCGTCAAGGACGGCACGCTTTCGGCAATCGCGGTGCAGGGTTCGTTCCAGATGGGCGAACTCGGCGTCAAGACCGTGCTCCAGTCGATCAACAAGGAGAAGGTCGAAAAGTTCGTCGATACCGGCGTCGTGGTCGTCACCAAGGACAATATCGACAAGCCGGAAGCCAAGAACGTTCTTTATTAAACCCTTACCCCGGCGGACGCGCATCGCGAATGATGCGCGTCCGCAATCCCTGCCCCTATGAACTTCGGACTGTCCCATGAATGTCGCCGAGCGCCGCAAGCTGCCCAATGCCCCCGTCGAACTCACCGTCATGGGTCTCGGCTGCGCGCAGATGGGCAACCTCTACCGCAAGACCACCTATGAGGAGTCGGCCGGCGCCTTCCGGGCTGCCTGGGAAACCGGCATCCGTTATTACGATACGGCGCCCTTCTACGGCTATACGCGCTCCGAACGCCGGCTCGGCACCATGCTGACCGACCTGCCGCGCGGCGACTTCGTGCTCAGCACCAAGGTCGGCCGGGTGATGCACCCGGACGAGACGGTCGGCTCGCAGGAAGACGGCTATGTCGAGCCTTTGCCCTTCCGGCCGGTCTTCGACTACAGCTATGACGGCATCATGTGGTCCTTCGAGGCAAGCCAGCAGCGGCTCGGCATCCTCAAGCCCGATATCCTCTACATCCACGATATCGGCAGCATGACCCATGGCGACAAGCACCAGCACTACTGGTACCAGCTGACCGCCGGCGGCGGTTTTCGCGCGCTGAAGAAGCTGCGTGAGGAAGGACTTACCAAGGCGGTCGGTCTCGGCGTCAACGAATGGGAGATCATCCGCGACGCGATGCAGGTCTTCGATATCGACGTCGCCATGCTCGCCGGCCGGTATACGCTGCTCGAACAGCAGAGCCTTGCCTTCATGGACGATTGCGCCAGCCAGGGCGTCGGCATCGTGGTGGCCGGACCGTTCAATTCCGGCCTGCTCGCCGGCAACCGCAAATTCAACTATACCGACGCGCCGGCCGATATCCTCGCCCGCGTCGATGTGCTGCGCGCTGCCTGCGAGGAAGAGGGCGTCAGCCTGCAGGCGGCGGCCTTGCAATTCCCCTCGCCCATCCGGCCGTGGCGACCGTGGTTTCCGGCGCACGCACCGCCGAACAGATCACATCGAATGTCGGCTGGTTCGGCGAAGAGATCCCCGCCTCCTTCTGGTCGCGGCTGAAAGCCCGAGGGCTGATCGCCGAGGGCGTGCCGCTGCCGGGTGAGGGAGCCTGAGCGATGCGGATCGACGCGCACCAGCATTTCTGGCGGATCGCGGACCGGGTGGGCCAATGGCCGCCGTCCGAGCTGCAGGCGATCCACCGGGATTTCCTGCCTGACGACTTGGCGCCGCTTCTCGATACGGCCGGCATCGACGGCACCGTGCTGGTGCAGACCATGGAGAACGAGGCGGACACGGGTTTCATGCTCGATCTCGCCGACAGGACACCCTTCATCCTCGGCGTGGTCGGCTGGACCGACATGAAGGCGCCCGCCGCGCCGGCAAACATTGCCCGGCTGGCCCGGCATCCGAAGCTCAAAGGGTTTCGGCCGATGCTGCAGGATATAACCGAGGACAACTGGATCGACGATCCGGCGCTCGACGCTGCCGTCGCCGCCATGATCGAACACCGGCTGGTCTTCGATGCGCTGGTGCTGCCGCGCCATCTCGAACCGTTGCTGAATTTCGCCCGCCGGTACCCGGACCTTCCCATCGTCATCGACCACGGCGCCAAGCCGCCGATCTCGGAGGGGCGTTTCATCGGATGGTATGCGCGCATGAGACTGCTCTCCGAATTGCCGAACGTTCATTGCAAGCTCTCGGGCCTGCTCACCGAAGCCGGTGATCAGAAACCCCAGGCGGTGCGGCCTTATGCGGAAACCATTTTCGACCTGTTCGGCCGCAAGCGCGTAATCTGGGGCAGCGACTGGCCGGTGCTGAGGCTTGCAGGCGAGTATCGCGCATGGCTGGAACAGTGCCTGGATATCGTGCCGGACGACTCTCACGGCGACGTCTTCGGCGGCAACGCACAGCGCTTCTACCGGCTCGAGGTGTAATCCCATGCTGACGATCATCTGCGACGCACCCGGACAGCTCAGCGCCATAGACCGACCAAAACCCCAGCGGGCAGAAGGGGAGGTGCTGGTCAGGCTGCGCCGCATCGGCGTCTGCGGCACCGACCTGCATATCTTCACCGGCAATCAGCCCTATCTTTCCTATCCGCGCGTCATGGGTCACGAACTTGCCGGCATGGTCGAGGAAGCACCGGCCGGCAGCGCGCTTGAGGTTGGTGATACCGTCTCGATCATGCCCTACATCTCCTGTGGCCACTGCCATGCCTGCCTCAAGGGCCGCACCAATTGCTGCCGCAACCTTGGCGTCCTCGGCGTGCATCGCGACGGCGGCATGACGGAATTCTTGAGCCTGCCGCAGGAATTCGTGCTGAAGGCGGATGGCCTCTCGCTCGATCAGGCGGCGATGGTTGAGTTCCTGGCGATCGGCGCCCATGCGGTCGCCCGCGCCCGGATAGAGCCGGGGCAGAACGTGCTGGTCACCGGCGCGGGGCCGATCGGGCTTGCGGTCGCGATCTTCGCGACGCTCGAGGGCGCGGTGGTGACGTTGCTCGACGGCCGTACCGACCGGCTGGACTTCGCCCGCCAGCAGCTCGGCATCGCCTCCACGGTTCAACTTGGTCCGGACGACCACGGGCAGCTCTCGGCGCTGACTGGAGGCGACTTCTTCGATGCCGTCTTCGATGCGACCGGAAATCCGAAAGCAATCGAACGCGGGTTTGGTTTCGTCGCCCATGGCGGCACCTACGTGCTCGTCTCGATCGTTTCGAGCGACATCACCTTTTCCGATCCCGAATTCCACAAGCGCGAGACGACGCTGCTCGGCAGCCGCAATGCGACGGCCGTGGATTTCGAGCGGGTGATGCAGGCGATGCGCGAGGGCAACATCCCCGCCTCCCTGGTCACCCATAGAATGATGCTGTCGGACGTGCCGGAGCGTTTTCCGGGGCTGACCGATCCCGCCGCCGGCGTCGTCAAGGCCCTGGTGGAAGTTTGAGGAGGTTATGATGCAGCGAATGGGCATGTTGATCGGCGTCGAGCCGCAGATGATCGGCGAATACAAGCGCCTGCACGCCGCCGTCTGGCCGGAAGTGCTGGAGCTGATCAGCCGCGCCAATATCAGGAACTACACGATCTTCCTGCGCGAGCCGGAAAACCTGCTGTTCGGCACCTGGGAATATCACGGCACGGATTTCGAAGCCGACATGGCAAAAATAGCCGCCGATCCGAAAAACCAGGAATGGTGGTCGTTCACCATCCCTTGCCAGAAGCCCCTCGATAGCCGCAAGGAAGGGAGTGGTGGGCGATGATGGAAGAGGTCTTTCATCTGGATTGAGGATTTCCTCGATCAGACTTTCTGCCGCCGGACAATGCGAGGGTAAGACATGACAATCAGACTTGATGGGAAAACCGCACTCGTAACCGCCGCAGGCCAGGGCATCGGCCGGGCGACGGCACTCGCCTTTGCCGAGGCCGGCGCGACGGTCCACGCCACCGATATCAACGAGGGCCTGCTCGCCGCCCTGCCGAAACTCGACAACCTGAAGACCGCGAAGCTCGACGTGCTGGACAATGCGGCGGTCGTGGCCTGCGTCGAAGGGATCGGCACGGTCGATATCCTCTTCAACTGCGCCGGTTTCGTGCATGCGGGCTCCATCCTAGACATGAAGGACAGCGATTTCGACTTCGCGCTCGACCTCAACGTCAGGGCGATGATCCGCACCATCAGGGCCGTGCTGCCGGGCATGCTGGCGCAAAAGGACGGCGCGATCATCAACATGTCGTCCGTCGCCTCCAGCATCAAGGGCGTGCCGAACCGCTTCGCTTATGGTGTCACCAAGGCGGCCGTGATCGGGCTCACCAAATCGGTCGCCGCCGACTATGTGACGGAAGGTGTGCGCTGCAACGCCATCTGCCCCGGCACCGTCGAAAGCCCCTCGCTGCAGGACCGCATGCGCGCGCAGGGCAATTACGACGACGCCCGCGCCGCCTTCATCGCCCGCCAGCCGATGGGCCGGCTCGGCACGCCGGAAGAAATTGCCGAACTCGCCCTCTACCTCGCCGGCGCCACCTATACGTCAGGCCAGGCTTACGCCATCGACGGCGGCTGGACCATCTGAACGAATATGAGAAAACCATGACCCGCATCACCGATCTCCGCGTTTTCGATCTCCGTTTTCCCACATCGCAGAGCCTTGACGGCTCAGACGCGATGAACCCAGATCCGGACTATTCGGCGGCCTATGTCATTCTCGATACCGATAACGGAGCGCTTGCCGGTCATGGCCTGACCTTCACGATCGGGCGGGGCAACGACATCTGCTGCATGGCGATCAAGGCGATGCGGCATCTGGTGGTCGGGCAGGAACTCGAAACCTTCGCCGCCGCCCCCGGCAAATTCTGGCGGCACCTGACCAGCGACAGCCAGCTGCGCTGGATCGGCCCGGACAAGGGCGCCATCCACCTCGCGACGGGCGCTGTCGTCAACGCCTTCTGGGATCTGCTCGCCAAACAGCGCGGCAAACCTGTCTGGCAGCTGGTTTCCGAGATGTCGGCGGAAGAGATCGCCGACATCGTCGATTACCGCTACCTGACCGACGTGCTGTCGCGCGAGGACGCGCTGACGATCCTGAAGCGGGCCGAGGCGGGCAAGGCGGAGCGGAGCGCAGTGCTGAAGCGCGAGGGTTATGCCTGCTATACGACCTCCGCAGGGTGGCTCGGTTACCCCGAAGACAAGTTGCGCCGGCTCTGCAAGGAAGCCATCGACGCGGGCTTCAACCATGTGAAGATGAAGGTCGGCCGCGACCTCGAAGACGATATCCGGCGCCTGACCATCGCCCGCGAGGTGATCGGCCCCGACCGCTTCCTGATGATCGATGCCAACCAGGTCTGGGAAGTCGGCCAGGCGATCGACTGGGTCAACAAACTCGCCTTCGCAAACCCCTTCTTCATCGAGGAGCCGACCAGCCCGGACGACATTGCCGGGCACCGCAAAATCCGCAATGGCATCCACCCGGTAAAGGTCGCGACCGGCGAGATGTGCCAGAACCGCATCATGTTCAAGCAGTTCATCGCCGAAGGCGCGATCGACATCGTGCAGATCGATTCATGCCGCATGGGCGGGTTGAACGAGGTTCTGGCGGTGCTGCTGGTCGCGGCAAAGTACAACCTTCCCGTCTGGCCGCATGCCGGCGGCGTCGGCCTCTGCGAATACGTGCAGCATCTGTCGATGATCGACTACGTCGCCGTCTCCGGCACCAAGGAAGGCCGGGTGATTGAATATGTCGATCATCTGCACGAACATTTCGTCGATCCCTGCCTGATCGAGAATGCAGCTTACATGCCGCCTTCGCGGCCGGGTTTCTCGATCGAGATGAAACCGCAGTCGATCGCCGACTACACGTTCCGCGGCTAGAGTTTTTCGAGGCTCCGCATTCACCTGCGCACGCCATGCGCTATTCTCCATGAGAGCCTGGGGGAAAAGGCCGGGAATTGCAAAGAAGGGTGCCGAAGGATCATCCGCCGTCATCCTGGCGGCGGCAGCCCTGAGTTCGGCCGCGCGCGGATCGTTGAGCTCGGCAGTCTTTCGGGCATAGGCGATCCAGAGAGCGATAACGTAAGCCGCAGACGACGCATCTCCACCATTCGCCAGCGTCTCCATCGCACCCGCAAAGATGCGCTGCGGCAGTTTCTGGGTGCCGTCCATGGCGATCTGCTGCGTCTTGTGGGCGATCGTCGGGTTCTCGAAGCGCTCGATCAGCTGGTCCATATAGTGGTCGAGATCCATGCCGGGCACCGGATCGAGCGTCTTCACCGCCTCCGCCATGTGGCGGCGAACCAGCGCCCGGTATTCCGGCACGGCCATGACATCGCGCACGAACGGGAGGTCTTTGAGCTGGCCGAGATAGGCAATCAGCGAATGGGCGCCGTTGAGCAGCCGCAGCTTCATCTTTTCATAGGGCTCGACGTCATCGACGAAAAGCGCGCCGCCGGCTTCCCACCTGGGCCGGCCGGCAGGGAAATGGTCCTCGATCACCCATTGCATGAAGGGTTCGGTGCTGAGCGCCAGCCTGTCTTCGGCGCCGGTCAGGGTTTCAGCCAGAGCCCGCGTCTCGTCGGTCGCCGCCGGCACGATGCGATCGACCATGCTGGACGGAAAGGCGCCGTGGCCTGCGATCCAGTTGGCGAGCGCCGGATCGCGGGCGCCTGCCATTTCGATCACCAGTTTCCGGACGATACGGCCATTGGTCGGAAGGTTGTCGCAGCAGAGCACGGTAAAGGGTGCCAGACCGGCGGCGTGGCGGCGCGAAAACCTTCCACCAGATATCCGATCACGCCCGTCGGCGATGTCGGATCGGCAAGATCGGCCTTGACGGACGGATGGTTGCGGTCGAGCCCGCCGGACACCGGATCGATGCCATAGGCCTTTTCGGTGACGGTGATGGTGACGACCCTAATCGCCGGATCGGCCAGCAGCGCCAGGATTTCCGCCTGGTTCTCGGTGCCAGACAGGCCCTTGACCACCGAGCCGACCACCTGGGCGTTATCCCCGGCAGCACTGCGCGCCACGACCGAATAAAGCCCGTCCTGTGCGGCGAGATCATGGACGATATCGACCGAACGTAAGCTGACGCCGACAATGCCCCAGTCCCCGAACTCCGCCCCCAGCGCCGCGTCCGTATAGACCGCCTGATGGGCGCGGTGGAAGGCGCCGAGGCCGATATGCAGGATGCCGGGTTTCCGGAGAGCCCGGTCATAACCGGATGTTGCGACATGGGGGCAAGCTGAGTGGACGAGGAAAGGCGTGGCATTCTTTGATCATGACACCCGGAATGTTGACGGGCGTCCTCCTTATTGATGCCAGCAGTGATAGCCCCCGCGAGCGCAGGGGTCAACGCCATAATCCCGACATTGGCCGGCCGAAAGCCCAAAGTTTTCGGCCTCGAAAACACGGAGGAATTGCACGCCGCCCCCGAGCGGCGCTTTCAAAACTCGCAAAATCTGATAGTGACTAACGATCGGTCGCGGGGGCGGCCGGCACATCCGCCGATCGGCCGGAAACCGGCCGGGTCTTTGGCGCCAGGTATTGCGGAAAAGGGGGCATTCATGCGGTTGATGGCAACTCTTTCGATGGCGCTCGCATTGGTCCTGGCCGGGGCTCTCACCGGCTGTTCGCAGGTGGCCGAAAAGGCGGAAAACGCCGCCAACCGGTCGTTCACCAGTTACGCGATGGGCCGGCCCTATGCCGAGGTCGCCAATGTGGGCCAGTCGGCGCTGGCGCGGCTTTCCGGCTCCGAGGCAACGTTCGGGCCGATGATCGGCGCGACACAGCTGAAAAATGGGATGACCATCTACCGGCATATCGCGCCTGCCGCCAAGACCGAGTCGGGGTCGAGCTTCGGAGGGCTGGTCGGCCGCTCGACCGTGTCGCAGAACAACCGGCTTTCCTATTTCCTGGTCGGCGCCGACGGCATCGTTAAGGACTGGGCAACCGGTTCGGTGCAGGGCAGCACGAGCGACTGCGTACAATATATCGGCGGCATCATCAACCGCTGCGCCGACATGCGGCAGGTCGAGGCCTCGCTCGCGCTCTACGACATGCGGGTAGTGACCAAGGACGGCCAGCCGGTCTCGGCCTGGGGAGAGCCGGCCGTGCCATCGGCCCTTCAGCCCACGCCCGCCGCGCATCAATCCACGCCTGCCGCCCGTCCGGCCCCAGCCGCCGCCCGTCCGGCCCCAGCCGCCGCGCGCCCGGCCCCGTCGCCGCGCGCTGAACAATCCGGCTTTCGCGGACGGCACCCCTTGGCGGGGCCTTTTGCGGTATTATTTCCGGTCGAGGCATCCGCTTTTCTCACGCCAGGAGACCCTTCATGACCGCCCCGCATCCTTCGAAGACGCATATCGGCAATCACAAGCTCCATCCCGAAACGCAGATGCTGAACTACGGCTACGACCCGGAGCTTTCCGAAGGCGCCGTGAAGCCGCCGGTTTTCCTCACCTCCACCTTCGTGTTCAAATCCGCCGAGGAGGGCCGCGACTTCTTCGACTTCGTCTCCGGCCGCAAGGAGCCGCCGGCAGGAACCGGAGCGGGGCTGGTCTATTCGCGCTTCAACCATCCCAACAGCGAGATCGTCGAGGACCGGCTGGCGGTCTATGAGCGGACCGAAAGCTGCGTGCTTTTCTCCTCCGGCATGTCGGCGATCGCCACGACGCTTCTGGCCTTCGTCCGGCCGGGCGACAGCGTGCTGCATTCGCAGCCGCTTTATGGCGGAACCGAAACGCTGCTGGCCAAGACCTTCCTCAACATGGGCGTTGCCGCGGTCGGCTTTGCGGACGGAGTGAACGAACAGTCGGTAACGGCGGCGGCCGAGGAGGCGATGGGCAAGGGCCGCGTCTCGGTGATCCTGATCGAGACGCCGGCGAACCCGACCAACAGCCTGGTGGACGTTTCCATGATCCGCCGGGTGGCGGATGCGATCGGGGAAAAACAGGGCCACACGCCGGTGATCGCCTGCGACAACACGCTGCTCGGCCCGGTCTTCCAGCGGCCGATCGAGCACGGGGCGGATATCTCCCTCTATTCGCTGACCAAATATGTCGGCGGCCATTCGGACTTGATCGCCGGCGCAGCGCTCGGTTCCAAGGCGGTGATGAAGCAGGTGAAGGCGCTGCGCGGGGCGATCGGCACGCAGCTCGACCCGCATTCCTGCTGGATGCTCGGCCGCAGCCTGGAAACGCTGTCGATCCGCATGGAAAAGGCCAATACCAATGCGCTGGCGGTTGCCGATTTCCTGCGCGGGCATCCGAATGTCGAGGCCATCCATTACCTGCCCTATCACGACCCGGCATCGCCGGTCGGAAAAGTGTTTGCGGCGCAATGCACCGGCGGCGGCTCGACCTTCTCCTTCGACATCAGGGGCGGCCAGCCGGCCTCGTTCCGGTTTTTGAACGCGCTGCAGATCTTCAAGCTGGCGGTCAGCCTCGGGGGAACGGAATCGCTTGCCAGCCACCCGGCGACCATGACCCATTCCGGCGTACCCGCCGAGGTGCGCCAAAGGATCGGTGTGCTCGACTCGACGATCCGGCTGTCGATCGGCCTCGAACACCCGGACGACCTGATCGCCGACCTGACGATCGCGCTCGACCAGGCGTAAGCGGGCGAATGATCGCGCCCGAAACCGGCCGGCATCGGGACCGTCATTCGTCCGGGCCTTCGGCCTGCCGCCTGCCGTCGTATTTCGGCTCGTCGTCGTCCGCGCCGCCGAGCCGCCTCATCCCCGCCAGCACCTCCTGCTGACGCGCACCGCCAGGGCCGACACAGGGTGGGAAGCTGTCGTGGTAACCCGGATTGGCGCGATATTGCGCTTCCGTGAGAAACCCTCTGCAGGCCTTGGCCCGGCGGCAGGAAGAAAGGTCGCAGGTCTTCCAGAAGCCGAGATAGGTCGTGAAATGCTGGGTGAACTTCTGGAGCTCGTGGGATTTCCGGCGTGGCGGCAACGCGCTGAACTCGCCCCAGGTCAGCCCGGGCAGATGGGGCTGCCTGTCCTCTTCCTCCATGAGACGGCGGCACTCTTCTTCGCTTCTCGCCATGGTTCCTTACTCCCTGATCCTTCAATTCCAACGTGGCCCCGGCACGGGCCACCGCGGCTTTTGCCGCAACTGCTCCGAAGACGCGCTTTCGTCCACGCGGCCGTTTCCGGCTCCCGTGTTCGGTTATGATCTTCCGTTCCGGCGAACCGGCATGCCCTTGCGTCCCGTCGGAGAGCCCACACGAATGCGGAACCTCGAATGATTTTTTAATGGTGGCTCCGCATTCGCGTGGCCTTCGGCGTCTTGTCGAGGCTTCCGGCCTCTACAGGTGATCATCTCGCCTCGCTGCGTGGCTTTGTTCGCGCCCATCCTTTCGGGACAGGCCTGCCACTTGCACGGCTCAACCGAACCGGACATGGCTGTCCGGGGAGGCTTGATAGGAATGTTCGTCTTTCGACGAGCACTCCATGGCTTTCACCTCCCTCACCTTCCCGCACGTTACGGATCGAATGAGGGCGCCGGCCTCCGCCTGCCCGCGAACGTCTCGCGAAACACTCCGGCGACGGAAGCGAGGGGATTATAGGCACAGGTGGCGAGGGCGGGGATGACGGAGGGGCTAAGTCATTGAGACAACTGGAGCGACCCGGCAAAACTTGAGCGGGTTCCGGCGCCTGGGGAGGATCAGTTGTAGCCGAGCGACTTCAACGTCATGTCCATCCAGAAGAAACCGCCAAGCCCAGCCACGGCCGTGATCGCAAACAATATCCATCCGGCCGTCGTCAATGTGCTGCGCTCGGCATCGCGATAGGGGTAGCGGTTGCCGGTGACGAGAAAATAGAGACCGAAAACCACGCATACGGCCAGCAGAACGACGATACGCGGCATCCATGCGACGGTGTCGGCACCCAATTGCGCCTGATGAAGCGGCTGCCATATGGCGGACCACCCAACGACCGCCCCGACCAGCAGCACCAGCAAGCCACCCAGACGGTATTTCATCTCTGCAAACATGACCCCTCCTGCAACCTGAGCTTGACGAATGCGGGGGAAGATAGAGGGTAAAACGGGATTGGGGAAGCGGTGCGGAAAGCAAGGCAGGCGGCGAGATTGCGGCGCTTATTTTTGGCACCCTTGCTGCCCCCTGCCCGTCGTCATCCTCGGGCTCGACCCGAGGATCCACCCTCGCAACACCCCGGATTGACGGCACCCCACAACCATTCCATCATGCTCGCATGGCGGGATATGTCTACATCGTCACCAACCACAAGCACGGCACGCTCTATATCGGCGTGACCTCCGATCTCGCCAATCGCATCTATGAGCACCGCGAGGAACATCACCCCGGCTTCACCTCGAAATACGGCTGCAAGCGGCTGGTCTGGTACGAAGCCCACGACAACATCGTCAGCGCCATTCAGCGGGAGAAGTCGCTCAAGCGGTGGTACCGGCAGTGGAAGATCGAATTGATCGAGAAGATGAATCCGGAGTGGCGGGATCTGTATGAGGAGTTGGGAGTCTGGTGAGGTCGAGGGTGGGGCGTGGATCCTCGGGTCAAGCCCGAGGATGACGACGTTGGAGGTCCTGCCGAAATGCGAAACAGCACCGGCGATACACTCTCATCGTTTTCTCTGGGCACCCCAACTCCACCCTCCCGGTCATCATCCTCGGGCTTGACCCGAGGATCCAAACATAAGAATTCTTCTTTAATATCTGCATAGATCCATCAGCTAAGCCGCACAAAAGGACTAAAAATGAATAAAAAGTTGCAGGTCTTTGTATCCAGCACGTTTACGGACTTGGTGCTCGAAAGGCAGGCCGCAGTTGAAGCCATCCTAAAGGCTGGACATATACCTGCTGGTATGGAACTGTTTACAGCTGGCGACAAGTCCCAGATGAAGACTATTGAACGATGGATCGACGAGAGCGATGTCTATATGCTTATACTTGGCGGCAGATACGGCTCGATCGAACCTACTACTGGTCTAAGCTACACAGAGCTTGAGTTCGATTACGCAAGGAATCAAGGAAAGCCATTCTTCTCAGTCGTTATCACCGAAGACGCCTTAGATAAGAAAATCAAGGCAGGAGGCGCTGCTTTCATAGAAACCAACTACGGGAAAGAGTTGACCTTATTCCGACAAAAGGTCTTATCCCAAATCTGCTCCTTCTTTGCGGAAATAAAAGACATAAAATTGTGTGTATACGAGAGCCTATCCGACCTCTCGACAAACCCAAATCTCACTGGCTGGGTTAATGGAAGAGACGTTCCCGATACCAGCATCCTCAATGCTGAACTCGAAAAACTCAGGACCGAAAATCAGGAATTTCAGGCTAAGATAAGTGAATTCTCTCGCAAGCGGGCCTCTCAACCCGAGAATGGATTTGACGAAGAAATATTGCGTATACTTCAGCGAACGGCAATTACTATTCCTAAGAATCTTTCTGGAGGAAAGGAAAGCAAAGAGATAGATCTACTAACGATTACACGCAGCAACTTAGACATTCTAGTCGCGGGCGTGACGAATAGATACAATGCTTCCGATGCAGAGGCATTTTATTACCATAACATACTCCCAAAACTCCAAACGCACGGGCTTGCCGACAATGAACGCGTCCCCGGTGTGCAATACAGGAGAAGTTTCATCAATAAGATGGGACAGCGATTTTCTCTGCCCTTGAGAAGCGGCTTTTGGCGTTGGAGCGGACTGATAAGACGGCAGCCGCTTCAGCAGCCTCCAAAGGCAATACGAGTACTAAGAGAAAAAGTCCGCTGACGAGCCGGTCGAATAATCCCAGTTATATTCGCCCCTGCCCCGCCAAGATACCTCACGCCGCCTCCCCCACCGTCCCATACGGGTCAAACCGCCCGTAAAACGTCTCGCCCTTCGCCGCCATGTCCTTCAACAGCGGTGTCGGCTTGAAGTGCGGGCCGTAGGCCGCGGCCAGCTTTTCGCACAGGGCGACAAACGTCTTCACGCCCATGCCGTCGATGTAGGAGAGCGTGCCGCCGGTATAGGGGCGAAGCCGAAGCCGAGGATGGAGCCGACGTCCGCTTCGCGCGGATCGGTGACGATGCCTTCCTCGACCGTGCGGGCGGCTTCGAGCGCGATCGTCACCAGCAGGCGCTGTTTCAGGACGTTGACATCCACCTCGTCGGCCCGTTTCTGCGGGTAGAGGGTCTTCAGCTCCGGCCAGAGGAATTTCTTGGCGGGCTTGGCGGGGTATTCGTAAAACCCTTCAAATTCTTGCGGCCGCGGCGATCGAAGACGTCGACCATCTGGTCGACCAGCGCCATGTGTTCCGCCTTGACGGCATTGGGGCCGAGATCGGCGATCGAGGCCTTCATGATCTTCTGGGACAGATCGACGGCGACCTCGTCGTTGAGCGACAGCGGGCCGACCGGCATGCCAGCCATTTTCGCGGCATTTTCGATCATCGCCGCCGGCACGCCTTCGATCAGCATGTCATAGGCTTCGTTGATATAGCGGAAGACGCAGCGGTTGACATAAAAGCCGCGGGTATCGTTGACGACGATCGGGGTCTTCTTGATCGCGGCGACGAAATCGAGCGCCACGGCCAGCGCCTTGTCTCCCGATTTTTCGCCGAGGATGACCTCGGTCAGCATCATCTTTTCGACCGGCGAGAAGAAATGCACGCCGATGAACTGGTCGGCCCGCTTCGAATTCTCGGCAAGGCCGGTGATCGGCAGGGTGGACGTGTTGGAGGCGAAGATGGTGGTTTCCGGGATGACCGCTTCGACGGCCTGGATGACCGCCTTCTTCACCGCGCGATCCTCGAACACCGCCTCGACGACCAGGCTTGCATCGGAAAGCGCCTGGTAATCCGGCGTCGGGGTGATCAACGAGAGCAGCTTTTCGCCCTCCTCCTTGGTCATCCGGCCCTTGCCGACCTGATCGGCCACCAGCTTTTCGGAATGGGCCTTGCCCTTATTCGCGGCTTCTTGGGTCTGGTCGATGAGGGTGACGGGAATGCCGGCGGCCGCGGTCACGTAGGCGATCGAGGCGCCCATGAAGCCGGCGCCGACGACGCCGATCTTGGAGAACTCCGTCTTGGGCTGGCCGGCCGGGCGGCGGGCGCCCTTGCCGAGTTCCTGCATCGAGACGAACAGCGAGCGGATCATCGAAAACGCTTCAGTGGTGCGCAGAATCTCGGTGAAATACCGCTGCTCGACCTTGAGGCCGGTATCGAAGGGAAGCTGCAGGCCTTCATAGACGCATTTGAGGATGGCGAGCGCGCCCGGATAATTGCCGGCCGACTCGCGGCGCAGGATGGCGGGGGCGGCCGGCCAGAGCTGGGCTGCCGCCGGCGTCCAGATGCCGCCGCCCGGGACCTTGAAACCCTTCTCGTCCCAGGGGGCGACGGGTTTGAGGCCGTCCTTGATCATCTGCTTGGCAGCGTTGATCAGCTCGGCGGGCTCGACGACCTGGTGCACCAGGCCCATGGCCTTGGCGCGTTGCGCGGTCAGCGACGAGCCTGTGGTCATCATCTGCAGGGCATCCTGGGCGTTGGCCAGCCGCGGCACGCGCTGGTGCCGCCGGCGCCCGGGAAGATGCCGACCTTGACTTCCGGCAGGGCGATCTTGACCGACTTGGAATTGGCGGCGACGCGGCCGTGGCAGGCGAGCGACAGTTCGAACGCACCGCCCATGCAGGTGCCGTTGATCGCCGAAACCCAGGGTTTGCCGTTGGTCTCGACCTTGCGCCACAGCCAGGACATGCGGCCGGCGGCATCGAAGAGTTTCTGGGCGGCGGTGGTCGGGTCCTTGGCCTGCTCTTCGGCGAGCATCGAGAACATCGACTTGATCATGGTAAGATCGGCGCCGCCGGAGAAGGACGATTTTCCCGAGGTGAAGACGACGCCCTTGACCGCCGCATCTGCAACGGTCGCATCGACGATCGCCTCGATCTCGTCCATCACCTCCATGGTGAAGACGTTCATGGACTTGTCGGGCATGTCCCAGGTGACGAGAGCAATGCCGTCCGCGTCGGTTTCGACGGTGAAGTTCTTGTAGGTGCTCATGATGGGATTTCCTCTTCCCTTGAATTCGTTTTCCGTCAGGAGATGACGAAGGCGATCGCAGCGATCACGGCAATCAGGACCAGAAGCAGCAACAGGCCGCGATTTTGCGCCTTCAGCTTGCGCGCATGTTCCCTGGGGTCGGTGGCGAGGCTTGAACGATAATCGGCAGCCATATCCTTATCGAGGTTATGCTGGGCATATTGCTGCTGGACTTCGTTTCTCTCGCCCTCATAGACCTCGCGCCGTGGCCCCATGGTTGCCTCCTCACACGCGTTCGATAATCGTCGCGGTGCCCATGCCGGCGCCGATGCAGAGGGTGACCAGCGCGGTGTTGAGATCGCGGCGCTCCAGCTCGTCGAGCACCGTGCCCAAAATCATCGCGCCGGTGGCGCCGAGCGGGTGGCCCATGGCGATGGCGCCGCCGTTGACGTTGATCTTGTCGTGGCTGATGTCGAAGGCCTGCATGTAGCGCAGGACCACGGCGGCGAAGGCTTCGTTGAGTTCGAAGAGGTCGATGTCGGAAATCTTCATGCCGGAGCGGGCGAGCAGCTTCTCGGTGACATCGACGGGGCCGGTCAGCATCAGTGCCGGGTCGGAACCGATATTGGCGAAGTGGCGGATGCGGGCGCGAGGCTTGAGGTTCATGGCTTCACCACCGGCCTTCGAGCCGATCAGCACGGCGGCGGCACCATCGACGATGCCCGACGAATTGCCGGCGTGGTGGACGTAATTGATCCGCTCGATTTCCGGATGGGCCTGGATGCCGACCGCTTCGAAGCCGCCCATTTCGCCCGGCATCTGGAACGACGGGTTCAGCGAAGCGAGCGACTGCATATCGGTGGTCGGGCGCATGTGCTCGTCACGGTCGAGGATCACGAGGCCGTTCTGGTCTTTGACGGGGATGACGGAATTCTTGAAGTATCCGGCGTCCCAGGCCTTGCCGGCGCGCTTCTGGCTTTCGACGGCATAGGCATCGACGTCATCGCGGGAAAAACCGTATTTGGTGGCGATCAGGTCGGCCGAGACGCCCTGTGGCATGAAATAGGCCGGGAAGTTGACGGACGGGTCCATGTACCAGGAGCCGCCGGACATGCCCATGCCGACCCGCGACATGCTCTCGACGCCGCCGGCGATGACGATGTCGTCGGAACCTGCCGCGACCTTGCCGGCCGCGAAGTTGACGGCGTCGAGGCCGGAGGCGCAGAAGCGGGAGATCTGCATGCCGGGGGCCCTGGTGGAATACCCGGCCTCGAAGGCGGCGGCCTTGGGGATGACGGCGCCGGCATCCATGACCGGATCGACGCAGCCCATGATGATGTCGTCGGCATAAGACGTGTCGAGGCCGTTGCGGTCGCGGATCGCTTCCAGCGTCTTGGCGGCGAGGCGCACGGACGGCACTTCGTGCAGCGCCCCATCCTTCTTGCCGCGACCGCGCGGCGTGCGGACGTGGTCGTAAATGAAGACTTCGGTCATGGTGTCATCTCCCTATTACCCTTTTTGGGGCGGCGCGCTGGCGCCTTCTAATTCGTCGTCATCCGGGACTGCCACTCTTGGAGAGCTGCCCCTCATCCGCCTGCCGGCACCTTCTCCCCGCATGCGGGGAGAAGAACAGATGCCGCCCCTCCGTCTTCCATCAACCGCCTTGCGGGCACGTCCCCTCGCCCCGCGTGCGGGGAGAGGGTTAGGGTGAGGGCAAACTTTCAAAACGCTTCGGCGGCCAGTTCCATCACGCTGTCGGCACCGGCCTCGATGCGGATCTTGCGCATTGCGGTTTCCGGCAGGATCTTTTCCATGAAGAACTTCGCCGTCACCAGCTTGTTCTTCAGATAGTCGGCGCGGGCGTCGCCGTTGCCGATTCCCGTCTGCGCGGCCTTGGCGATCTTTGCCCACATGTAGCCGAGCGTCACCAGGCCGAAGAGGTGCATGTAGTCGGTCGAGCCGGCGCCGGCATTGTCGGGCTTGGCCATGGCGTTCTGCATGAACCACATGGTGGAGGCCTGCAGGTCGTTCAAGCCCTTCTTGAGGCCCTTGGTAAAGGGGCCATCGCCTCGTCGGCGCGGTTCTCCTCGCAGAAATCGCCGATCTCCTTGAACATCGCCATCACGGCGCGGCCGCCGTTGAGCGCCAGCTTGCGGCCGACCAGGTCGAGCGCCTGGATGCCGTTGGCGCCTTCATAGATCATGGTGATGCGGGCATCGCGTACATACTGGCTCATGCCGTGTTCCTCGATATAGCCGTGGCCGCCGAAAACCTGCTGGGCCATGACCGCATGCTCGAAACCCTTGTCGGTCATCACGCCCTTGAGGATCGGGGTCGCAAGCCCGAGGAGGTCGTCGGCGTTCTGCCGTTCCTTCTCGTCCGGCGAGCGGTGGGCGATGTCGGATTTCAGCGCGGTCCACAGCAGGAAGGCACGGCCGGCCTCGTTGAAGGCGCGGATGGTCATCAGCGAACGGCGGATATCGGGATGGACGATGATCGGGTCGGCCTTCTTGTCCGGCGCCTTCGGGCCCGACAGCGAACGGCCCTGGATGCGCTCGCGAGCGTAGTTGACCGCGTTCTGATAGGCGGTCTCGGCGATCGATAGGCCCTGCAGGCCGACGCCGAGGCGGGCCTCGTTCATCATCACGAACATGGCCGCCAGGCCCTTGTTCTCGGGTCCGATCAGGAAACCGGTCGCCTCGTCATAGTTCATGACGCAGGTGGCATTGCCGTGAATGCCCATCTTCTCTTCGATCGCGCCGCAGGAAACGCCGTTGCGCTTGCCGAGCGATCCATCCTTGTTGACCATGAACTTCGGCACGATGAAGAGCGAAATGCCCTTGGTTCCCTCTGGCGCGCCTTCAATACGGGCAAGCACCAGGTGGACGATGTTGTCGGTCATGCCGTGTTCGCCGGCGGAGATGAAGATCTTCTGGCCGGAAATCTTGTAGGAGCCGTCACCTTGAGGCACCGCCTTCGAACGCAGGAGGCCGAGATCGGTGCCGCAATGCGGTTCGGTCAGGTTCATGGTGCCCGACCAGGTGCCGGCGACCATGTTCGGCAGGTAGGTCTTTTTCTGCTCGTCGGACCCGTGCACGAGGATTGCGGCGATGGCGCCCTGGGTCAGGCCCGGATACATCATCAGCGACATGTTGGCGGACGACATGTATTCGCCGACGGCGGCATGCAGCGTATAGGGCAGGCCCTGGCCGCCGAATTCCTCCGGCACGGCAAGACCGATCCAGCCGGCCTGGCAATATTGGTCATAGGCCTGCTTGAAACCCTTCGGAACCGAGACCGTGCCGTTGTCGTGACGGGTGCAGCCTTCCTGGTCGCCGGAAAGGTTCAGCGGAAAGAGCACGTCCTCGGCCACCTTGGCGGCCTCGCCGATGATCGCTTCCAGCATGTCGGGAGTGGCATCGGCAAAGCCCGGCAGATTGCCGTAGCGCTCAAGGCCGAGCACGTCGTTGAGAATAAAAAGCGTGTCGTTTACCGGGGCCTTGTACACTGGCATGTCGAGCTTCCTCCAATCCTCGTCGGTGGATCGCCCGGTGCCTTCGGCTCTCGGCCAGATCCGCATTCTTTCTTCCACAAATAATTGACGTTCGCGTAAACGTCAATTGCGCCCAGCGGGAAGTTTAACGATCTTTCCCATCGTCATTCCCCCTTCCGCGCACATCTTAACGGGCCGGGCAGGCGCGAGGCTGGATGGGAAGCGGGAAGATAGCGCCTGCAGGCGAGACGTCATCACCGCAAAGCACATCGGGCGGGTCGAAAAGGTTAAAATTTTCGCCCGGGTTAACGACTTGTTTACTACGTTTAAGGAAATAGTGGGCTCTCTGGCGACGCAGTACATTTACCTCAAGATGTTCCGCATCCGCTGAAATGGCAAGTCCTGCGTAAGGCATCTCTAATACATGGCCGATTGGCGGGAGCTCCGTATCCCTGAACGAGGCCCTGACGAGAGCCGGCAGGTACAACGTCGAAACGAGCGAGCACATGAACGGATCACGATCGACCCCTTCCCGCCCCGGCGACCGCTCTTCCCTGGATGCGTTGAACCGCACCATCGAAGGGCTCGAGGCGCGTATCGAGGGGTTGATGTCGGGTACCGCAAGGGATGCCCGTGCGCCGAAGGCGACCGAACAGCGCCGGCCGGCCCCGGCCGCCGCCTACCGCGAGCCGCAATTCCCGAGCGATCCGCTTGCCGAGATCCGCGAGCGCCAGCGCATGCTCGACGCCGGCCGCGACCGTGGCGCAAGGCCCGAGCGCCAGCGCGCGCCGGATCCGCGACAGGACAGCCTGCGCCGGGAAGAGCCGCGTCGCGAAGAACCACGTTATGCCGAACCGCGGCGCACCGAGCCGCGCCCGCCGGAAGCCTACCGCCCGCCGGCACGCCAGGCCCCGCCCGCGCTGAAGCGCCCCGCTACGCCGAAACGCGCCCGCTTGCGCCCGCGCCGCGCCGCGAGGATCCCCGCCGTCCAATCGCACAGCCGCGCATGCCGGCGCCGCAGCCGCAGCAGCCGGTAGATAACGGCATGCGCGACATCGCCCAGGCGCTGGTCAGCCTGCGCCAGGAGCTGAAGCAGGACATTTCCGAAAGCGTCGCCCGCGAGATGACCGCGCTGCGCTCCGAAATCCGCTCGATCAAATCCATTGCCGAAGACCAGAATTTTACCGAGGACCTGCGCGGCGACCTTGCCCGGCTCGCCGAAGGCATCAGCCAGGCTCGGATATCAGGCGACGCCGGAGGCCGCCGGCCTGCGCAGCGAATTCGAGGAACTGCGGGCTGTCATGGACGGCCTCGCCCGCGAGGATTCCGTACGGCGCATGGAATCCCGCTGGGAAGGGCTCGAAGACCGCATGCACGGTCTCGACTCGGCAGCGCTTCGCGAAGAGCCTCGTCTCGCTCGCCTACCGCATCGACGATATCAAGGGCCAGCTCGGCGCGATGAGCGACAACCCGGTCATCCGGGCGCTCGAACAGAAGCTGATCACGGTGGCAAGCGCCATGGAACAGCTCGGCTCGCGTATGCAGCCGAATGATTCCGTCATCGCCGAACAGTTCGCAACATTGGACGAGCGGCTGGACGAGATCAGCCGTGCGATCGCCGCCGGCAGCCGGGCCTCGGCAGCCGCATCGATCGACCAATCCTTCCTGCAGCGCCTCGACGGCCGGATCAGCGCGCTCGCCGACCAGATAGAGACGATAAGCCGGGTAACCCATACCCAGGCCGATCCGACCGAAATGCTCTCCGCCCGCATCGAAGCGCTGACGGGCCGGATCGAGGAACTGACCGACGAACAGGCGGCCATGCGCCTGGAAGAACGGCTTGAGCAACTTTCGCTGATCCTCGAACAGGCCCAGAAGCCGTCGCAGGACCCGGACATTTCCGCTTATCTCGCCGACATTTCCCGCAAGATCGACAGTCTGGAGCAGGGCTCGGTCAACGACGTGCTCGCCGAGCGGCTCGACTATCTCGCCCGCCGGATCGAGGAAATCGACTACCAGCCCCGCCCCCAGTCGGCCATGGACGAGCAGGCCTTCGGACGGATCGAAGACCGGCTGACCGACATTGCGGCACGGCTCGACGAGGCAACGACGGCGCCGCGCGGCGACGACGGTGCGCTTCGCAATCTCGAAGACCAGATCGCCCATCTCTCGGTGTTGATCAGCCAGCCGCAGCAGGGCGCAGCCGCCCTGCCCGCCGAATTCGAAAACCGCATGACGGCGCTCGAAAGCTACATGGCGACCAATGACGAATACATCATCGAGGCTGCCCGCCAGGCTGCCGAGACGGTGGTGGAAGCCTATTCCCGCAACGGCATGAGCGGCGCGCCGGTTGCCGCTGCCGACATGGCGGCACTTTCCGCCCTTGCCGAGGACCTTCGTCATCTCGAAGACCTGACCCGCCATTCGGACGATCGCACCCACCAGACCTTCGAAGCGCTGCACGGTACGCTGGTGCAGATCGCCGACCGGCTGGACGGCATGGAAGAACGGCTGGTCGCCTCCGCCCATGACGAGCGCGGCCACCATTACGAAGAACCGGCACGTTACGAAACCCGCCCTGCCCCGGTCATGCCGGCGGCCGCCCAGCTTTCCGTCGCAGCCGCCGAAGAGCTGATGAGCTACGAGCTTGCGGAAGCCGAAGCGGACGAACAGCCGGTCGCAGCCTTCGGCACCCGCGCAAAGCCCCCAGGAAACATCCTCCGACGAAACGGTGCTTCGCGCCGACTACGCCGACACGAAGGTCGCGGCCAAGGATACAGCCACCAAGGAAAAAGCCGCCAAGACCAGCCTGCTGACCGAGCTTTCCCGCCGCTTCCTGCCGGGTGGCAAGGCCGAGGCCCCGAAGGGCGGCCGCACGGTGATCGATCCGACGCCGTCGCTCGATCCTTCCGACGTGCTGCCGGCGGATCGTGAAAACGACCTTCTGGAACCGGGTTCGGGCGCGCCTGACGTCAAGAAGATCCTCGAGCGGGTCCGCGCCAGCCAGGCTGCCGGGGAATTCGAAACCGACCGGACGAGTGCGGCCGAACGCGCCGACTATATCGCCGCCGCCCGCCGCGCCGCCAAGGCCGCCGCCCAGGAAACCGATCCCTCGCAGGGCGGCTCGCCCTCCAAGGATATGCGCAAGGCCGCCAAGGCTGCCGGGACCAAAGGGTTCGGCGCCGTGCTTTCGCAGCATCGCCGCCCGATCCTGATGGCTGTCGGCGCCGTGCTCCTGGTACTGATGGCGATGCCGCTCGCCAAGACGCTGACCAGCGGCACCAAGGCCCCCGCGGCACCCGCCGCGACCATCCGGGCCCCGGCCCGGCCGGCGGCACCGGCCAACGTGACCGGCAGCAACGAGATCCCGACGGTCGAGGACCAGGCTGCGACCGACGGCGCCGAAAGCGATACGACCGTCGCAGCCGCGCCGACGCAGCCCGTCGAGCAAGCGCCGGCGCCGGCGATCGCCGCCAACCACCTGACCGATCCGAGGCCCGCATCGGGCGCAGCTTCGATCATGGAACAGCCCGGCACCGCGCCCGCGGCTCCGAACACGTTTGCCGCCGCCCAAGGGCCGCGGCTCCGGCTGCGATCGTGGTGCCCGTCGGCATCGAACCGAAATCGCTGGCCGACGCGGCCGCTGCCGGCGACCCGAACGCACTTTTCGAGATCGGCGCGCGCTTCACCGACGGAAAGGGCGTCAAGAGCGATCCGTCGGAAGCCGCCAACTGGTACAAGCTCGCCGCCGACCGCGGCCTGGCGCCGGCGCAGTACCGGCTCGCCAATCTCTTCGAAAAGGGTACAGGCGTTTCCCGCGACCTGGCGAAGGCGATGACCTATTACAAGCAGGCCGCCGATGCCGGCAATGCCAGCGCCATGCACAATCTCGCCGTCCTCTACGCATCGGGTGCCGCCGGTCAGCCTGACTATGCTGCCGCCGTTTCCTGGTTCGCCAAGGCCGCCGATTTCGGCATCGCCGACAGCCAGTTCAACCTCGCCATCCTGCTTGCCCGCGGCAACGGCGTGAAGCAGGATCTCGAGGAATCCTACAAATGGTTTGCCGCCGCGGCCAAGGAAGGCGACAAGGACGCCGCCCAGAAGCGTGACGAAGTGGGCAAGGCCATGCGCAAGGAACAGCTGGAAAGCGCCAAGGCCAAGGCGGAGCAGTGGAAAGTGAAGCCGCTCGATCCGAAGGCCAATTCCGTCAACCTGCCGGACGAATGGGCTTCCGGCAAGCCGCTCACCACCGCTTCGATCGACATGGAAAAGGCGATCCGCAACATCCAGGCGATCCTGAACAAGAGCGGGTTCGACGCCGGAACCGCGGATGGCAAGATGGGCGCAAAGACGGTGACGGCGATCAAGTCCTTCCAGACCTCGGTCGGCCAGGAGCCGACCGGCAAGATCACCGACGCGCTGGTCAAGGAACTGCTCGCCAAGAACAAGTAAGACGACTTACCCGACGGATAAGTCTACTTACCCGACCGATCTAGGCGAGTTGCGGGATATTAAGCACGCCCGCATAAAAATGGCGAAATTGCCGCAATATCCGGCACTTGCGAATTGACTTGGAGCCGCGCTCGGGCGCATGACGGATAAGGTCCTTCATGCCCTGTTCACATGGCATGTGAGATCACGTTCCCATACCCGCGCCGGGCGGACAACCACATCGCGCACCGCCCGCGAGGGCGTCGCTTTTGCCATGTCGAGGTTCTGCCGTGACTGTCTACCTGCCGATCGCAGAGCTGTCGGTGAACATCTTCATCATTCTGGGCATGGGCGCGGCCGTGGGCTTCCTCTCCGGCATGTTCGGGGTGGGCGGCGGCTTCCTGATCACGCCGCTGCTGATCTTCTACAACATTCCGCCCGTCGTGGCGGTCGCCACCGGCGCCAACCAGGTCGTCGCCTCGTCGATCTCGGGCGCCATCACCCATTTCAGGCGCGGCACGCTCGACATGAAACTCGGCTCGGTCCTGCTTGTGGGCGGTCTGGCGGGGGCGACCGCGGGCGTCTGGGTCTTCTCCTGGCTGCGGCGCATCGGCCAGGCTCGACCTGTTCATCTCGATCCTCTACGTCGTGCTCTTGAGCTCGATCGGCGCGCTGATGCTCCAGGAGAGCGTGCGCGCCATGCGCCGGGCCAAGAACAACGAGCCATTGCCGCTGAAGCGGCCGGGCCAGCACAACTGGGTGCACCGGCTGCCGCTGAAGATGCGCTTCAAGAAATCGAAGATCTATCTTTCGGCCATTCCGATCGTCGGGCTCGGCTTCGGCATCGGCGTGCTGACCTCGATCATGGGTGTCGGCGGCGGCTTCATCATGGTGCCGGCGATGATCTATCTTTGCGCATCCCGACCAACGTGGTCGTTGGCACGTCGCTGTTCCAGATCATCTTCGTGACCGCCTACACGACCATGGTGCAGGCTGCGACCAACTATTCGGTCGATATCGTGCTCGCCTCGATCCTGATGGTGGCCGGCGTGATCGGCGCGCAATACGGCGTGCGGGTCGGGCAGAAGCTGCGCGGCGAACAGCTGCGCGCGCTCCTGGCGCTCCTGGTTCTAGCCGTCGGCATCCGTCTGGCGATCGGGCTGATCGTCACGCCGGACGACGTCTATTCGGTCGCGGTCGGGGGATGTCCTACTGATGCGCCGGCTTCTCCACACCGTCCTCCTCCTGCCGCTCCTTGCACTCGGTTCGCCAGCCGCCGCGCAGATACCGTTCGGGGAAGCATCGGGGGTGAAGGAAGGGCTGGAGATCGGCGCCTCGACCAGCGAAATCGCCATCACCTCGGATTTCCGCGGTGCGGATCTCACGATCTTCGGAGCGCTCACCAATGCCGACGAGCTGTTTCTGGCGATCGGTCAATATGACGTGGTGGTCACGCTCGAAGGCCCGAAGGACTATGCGACGGTGCGCAAGAAGGAGCGCGTCTTCGGGATCTGGATGAATACCGAGGGATTGACCTTCGAGCAGGTGCCGAAAAGCTATTCGCTCGCCAGTACAAGGCTGATCGACAGCATCGACGAAGCACCGAGCCTCAACAATATCGGCGTCGGCATCGACCACCTGGCGCTGAACCCGGTCGGCTACATTCCCGATTCCGGCATGATCGGCGAGTTCCGCGATGCCTATCGCCGCCTGAAGCTGACAAACGGGCTCTACCAGCGCGACACGAGCGGCGTGCGTTTCGTCTCGTCGAGCCTGTTCCGCGCCTCGCTGAAACTGCCCGCCAACATCCCGGACGGGATGCACATGGTGCGCGCCTACCTGTTCAAGAGCGGCCAGTTGATCAACCAGCGGGAAATGCCGCTGCGCGTCGTCAAGACAGGTATCGAACAGGCGATCACCGACGCCGCGCACGAGCGGCCGATCGCCTATGGCTTGCTCTGCGTTCTGATTGCCGTCATCACCGGCTGGGGTGCCAGCATCGTCTTCCGCAAGGACTGACGGCTCGGGCTCAGGCCGCCTTGCGGAACCGGCGCGCCACATAAACGACGGCGCCGCTCTTCAGGCCCTTGTAGAGGATCGAGCCCTTGGCGCCGGAAAATTCCGACATGAAGCGCCCCATGAACCATACCCGGTCGATCCGCTGGCGCTTGCGGACTTCCGCCGCGTCAAGCGCCGTGATGACGCCAGCCGACAGTTCCCGCCCGGCCACACGCTCCAGCCCGGACGCATCGAGCTGGCGGTCGAGCTCGGCCAGCTTCCTTTCGAGCGCATGTCGGCGAAGGTGAACCAGCCGCCGGGGGCCAGCACCCGCGAGACCTCCTGCACGAAAGCCGGCACATCCGCGTAACAATGCGAGGATTCGATGTTGACCACCACGTCGAAGGATCCGTCGGCGAACGGCAGCCGTTCGGCGTCGCCGGTCTGGAAGGAAAGCGACGCGGCATCCCCGTTCAGCCGCCGCGCCAGGCGCACCGTCTCGGGGAATAATCGAGGCCGATCACCGACCCCGGCTCGTAATAGCGGGCGATATAGCGCGAGCCGCCGCCGCGGCCGGAGCCGATTTCCAGGACGCGGGCGCCGGCGACCGGCAGGCCTTCCAGTGCCTGATGGTACAGGCCGATGAACACCCGCTCGTCCTCGTCCTCGGGTTTCAGCGGAAACGGCGCGCCCTCGGCGACAAAACCGTAGTTCATGAAGCGCCAGTCGTCATCTCGCCAGAACCGCGACAGGATGCTGTAGAGGCCGCGCCACGCCCATTTCTGCGTGCGCGGAAACGCGCCGCGTTCGACGGCATCGAGGACGCTGGAGAATATGTTGCGCGACATGATCGATCCTTTTCAGCCGGCCGGTCCCGAAGGCACGGCCCCCGAGGCCGACGGCATTTCCCGTTCCAGCCATGCGCGCCCCTTGCGCACCACCGGCATCGTCGCTGTTCTTCGGATCGAAATTTGGCAGGTAATAGCTAAAGAAGAGGGGAGGCTGCGCCGCCAGAAGCCGGGAGCGACGAAGACGACCCATAGAAAGCGGAGCCAGAAGCGCAGGCCGGTCTTCACCCCATCGGTATGGGCATAGATACGGGTGTTCCTGAGGAAGATGAAGAGGAAGCGAACCACCATGACATTCATCGCGGAAACCCGCAGCAGGTAGCGTTTCCAGCCCGCCAGGTTCGGCGTCACCGCTTTCAGCACGTCGAGCGCAACGGCCTTGTGCTCGAGGCTCCTCCAGCGCGTGCCACATCCACAGGCGGCGGTAGGGCGCTGCCGCGCCATCGAAAATTTCCGGCCGGCGCAGGGTAACCGACGACAGGGTGGCGGTCAGATGTTCGATCGCGCAGGTGACCGCCAGCCGGTGCAGGGGATTTTGGTGCTGCCGAGGGCCGCCTTGACGGGCTTTTCCATCTCTTCGACATCATAACCGAGCGAGGCCATGGCCCGGTTGTAGTCCTCGTGTTCGCGGGTGTGATAGGCTTCCTGGACCGAATAGCCGTTGATCTCGGCGGCCAGATCCGGGTCGCCAAGCTTCGACGCGTAGTGCTTCAGCGAGCGGATGAAATAACGCTCGCCCTCGGGCAGAAAGATCGAAAGGCCATCGGGGATCAACGTCTTGTGGATGTCGCCGCCATACCAGTGGCGCGTCGCGTTGCCCAAGATCCCGAAGCGGATGTCGCGCGGAATGATATCCGCTTCGTCATTCAGACCGTGCCCGCTCGATCCTGCCATATGTGCCATCCATTGTTTGGAACCGGTCGCCGCGACCTGCCGCACCATGAAACCATTGCCCATGCCTATCGCAGATCGGCATCCCCACACCCTTCGGGCAGATGCGTACTGAAAGCAGGACGCATAAGCAATACTCAAAGCGGGCGCACCCGCGGTGGGATTATAGGGATGGTGCCGGATTACTCGGCCGCGTTCGCTGCTGCATTGCGTGCGACGACTTCGAGATAGGCGGCGCGCAGGCGGTCGAAGACGGAAGATTTGGCCGGATCGCGCGGGACATGCAGATGCAGGACGCGCAGTTCTTCCATGAAATCCTCCCAGAGCGGCCGGCCGCCTTCCTCCAGCAGCTGCGCGCGTATCGAAAGCTCTTCCGAAACCGGCATGAAGCGGCGGCCCCAGGCACCCATTTCCGCAAAGATCGGCACCAGCCGGATCGACATTTCCGTGAGACTGTAGATACCCTTCTGCTTGTGGCTCGGGTCGTCCTCGCGGGAAAGCAGGCCCCGCTCCACCAGCCGCTTCAGGCGGTCGGCGAGGATGTTGGAGGCGATGCCTTCCTCGGAATTCTGCAGAATTTCGCGGAAATGGCGACGATTGCCGAACATGATGTCGCGGATGACGATCAGGCTCCAGCGATCCCCCAGAACCTCCAGTGTCAGATTGATCGGACAACCCGACCGATGTGTTTCGTCCATTTTTTCTCCAAGACCGCTTGCATTCTACAATCAGTTTAGGTAGCTTGCAACTGCTTGCTTTTGCAACTGGTTTAAACATGATGGAGGATGACATGCGAAAATTGGTGGCCTGGAACCTGATGACGCTCGATGGCTATTTCGAGGGCGACAAGCCTTGGGATCTCGCTTTTCACAGCCATGCCTGGGGGCCGGAACTGGAAAAGCTCTCCGAACAGTTCGGCGAGGAAGGCGACCTGCTCGTGTTCGGCCGCAAGACCTACGAGGGCATGGCAGCCTACTGGCCGACCGCCGAAGAGGGCGGCAAGGTCAAGGATTATATGAACAATATCGCCAAGATCGCCGTCTCGAAGACGCTCAAGGATGCGCCGTGGAACAATACCCGGGTCGTCAGCGATCCGGTCGCCGAGCTCACCAGGCTGAAGGGCGAGGGCGGCAAGACGATCTTCATCTTCGGCAGCGCCGAACTGGTGGCCTCACTGATGGTCCAAGGCCTCATCGACGAATACCGGCTGTGCATCGCGCCGGTGCTTCTCGGCTCCGGCAATCCGCTGTTCAAGAAGGCGGACAAACAGACGGAGCTCAAGCTGATCAGTTCGGCCACGGCGGCCAATGGTTCGGTGATCCTGACCTATGGGGTGGGCAAGGCGGCGTGACGTCGCAGACGCATAAAAGGAGGGATTGATTGTTGGCCTGAACGGGGCATTTGCGTTAGGAACGCGACAACCCGTTTTTGTAAGATGCCATGTTCAGCCGGTTCCCTTCTCTCCTGCCCCTCGCCCGGGTCCTTCTCAATCCGGGTCAGTTGCGGGTGCTCGTCCGGCGCAGCGAATTCGGGCTCATCGCCGTAGCAGCGCTGGTCGGCGTGCTTTCCGGGCTCGCGATCGCCGGCATGAGCTTCGTCTCCCAGGAGATGCACCGGCTCATCTTCGGTTTGAGTGGCGACGAAAGGCTGAGTTCTGCCACCGGTACGGACCGGTTGACGATCCTTGTCGCCCCCATCGTCGGCGGCATCCTTCTCGGCCTGCTGTTCCTGGTCCTCAGGCGCTGGCGCAAGAAACCCATGGTCGATCCGATCGAGGCGAACGCGCTGCATGGCGGGCGGCTGTCCCTGACCGACAGCATTCTCGTTGCCGTCCAGAACCTGATTTCGAACGGTTTTGGCGCTTCCGTCGGGCTGGAGGCGGGTTATACGCAGCTTTCCTCGGGGATCGCCTCCAAGATCGGCCTGCTGCTGCAATTGCGCCGGTCGGATCTGCGCATCCTCGTCGGCTGCGGTGCGTCCGGCGCCATCGCCGCCGCCTTCAATGCGCCGCTGACCGGTGCCTTCTATGCTTTCGAGCTAATAATCGGCACCTATACAATCATGAGCCTTACTCCGGTCGTCGTCTCGGCGCTGGTCGCGACGATCGTCACCCGGTTGTTCTTCGGTGAGGAATTCCTGATCGACGTGGGTGATTTCGGCGCGGTCGTGCCGGCGGATTATCTGCCGGCGATCCTGCTCGGCATCTTCTGTGCCGGCGGCGGCATCCTGCTCATGAAAGGCGTCACCTTTGTCGAGGAGACGGCGCGCAAGAGCTCTCTTTCACCCGCGTTGCGGCCGGCGATCGGCGGAATCCTGATCGGGCTGCTGGCGCTTGTCGATCAGCAGGTGATGTCGGCCGGTCACGGGGCGCTGCATCTCAATCTCGACCAGAACCTGACGATTCCGGCGCTACTTGCCATCCTGGCGTTGAAGTCGCTGGCATCGGCGGTATCGATCGGCTCCGGCTTTCGTGGCGGCCTGTTCTTCGCGTCGCTGTTCATGGGTGCCCTGCTCGGCAAGATCTTCGCCTATTCCGCACCCTATATCTTCGCCCACGCAACGCTG
This sequence comes from Neorhizobium sp. EC2-8, assembly GCA_045291535.1. Classification (GTDB taxonomy): domain Bacteria; phylum Pseudomonadota; class Alphaproteobacteria; order Rhizobiales; family Rhizobiaceae; genus Neorhizobium. Next base: position 1,017,513 of record CP147998.1, read on the forward strand.
ACGCCGATCATCTATGCAGTCGTCGGCATGAGCGCGATGGCGGTGGCGGTGATCGGCGGGCCGCTGACCATGACCTTCCTGGCGCTCGAAATCACCGGCGACTTTCCGATCACCGTACTGGCGCTCGCCGCCGTGATCACGTCTTCGCTCACCGTGCGCAGCACATTCGGCTATTCGTTCGCCACGTGGCGTTTCCATCTTCGCGGCGAAAGCATCCGCAGCGCCCATGATGTCGGCTGGATCCGCAATCTGACGGTCGAACGAATGATGCGCCCTGATATCCGCACGGCGCCGATTTCGATGAGCCTCGAGGAATTCCGAAATCAATTCCCGCTCGGCTCGACGCAGCGGGTGATCCTGCTCGACGAGGCGGAGAAATACGCGGGCATGGTGCTGTTGCCGGACATCTATGCGGCACCGACCGAGGACGCGCAGGAGAAACCGACACTCGCCTCCTTCATCAAATACAGGAACGACGTGCTGCTGCGCTCCATGAACGCCAAGCAGGCGGCGGCAATCTTCGACAGGCTGGAGGCGGAAGCGCTCGCGGTTGTCAATAACCAGATCGAACGCAAGGTCGTCGGGCAGCTCAGCGAAAGCCATACCTTGCGGCGCTACGCGGAAGAACTCGACCGGCGGCGGCGCGAAGTTTCCGGAGAGATCTGAGCCGCCTTCTCCCTTCGGCTAATTGCGCCCCGCCGGGCGCGATATATGGTCGCCTTTCCAGGGAGAGGAATGATGACCGATACGGAATGCGACGCGCCTGTGGATCGAGGAAATGACAGCGGCGCCCGCTCCTCGCGTCCCGCCGGGGAACCTGTGAGTTTGGCCTGCCGGGACGGCATCGTTCTCCACGGCCACCTTTGGCCGGCCCGGTACCCCGCCATCGGCAGCGCCATCATCAATCCCGCGACCGGGGTGCTCGCCCGCTATTACCATTATTACGCCGATTTCCTGGCCGGCGAAGGTTTCGACGTGCTGACCTACGACTATCGCGGCATCGGCCTGTCGCGTCCGGAAAACCTCCAGGGATGCGACTATCGCTGGCGGGAATGGGGCGAGCAGGATTTCGACGCGGCGCTCCGGCATATGGACGCGGCACGGCCGGGGCAACCTCTCCATGTCGTCGGGCACAGTATCGGCGGTTACCTACCGGGGCTTTCGCCGAAAGCCGCGCGCATCGACCGGATGCTGACCATGGGCGCGCAATATGCCTACTGGCCGGACTATGCCAGCGGCCATCGCCTGCGGCTGTTCCTCAAATGGCATGTGGCCATGCCGGCGCTGACGGCGATGTTCGGCTACTTTCCCGGAAAACGCCTCGGGTGGCTGGAGGACCTGCCGGCGGGGTCGCGAACGAATGGAGTTTTCGCGGCGCGAGGATGGAGCGCACCCATCCGGCCGGGGAGCGCGGCGACGTGCTGCGGCGGTTCGAGGCGGTGACCGCGCCGATCCTTGCCGTCAGCATGGCGGATGACGATATCGGCACCGTGGCCGCGATCCGGCGGACGCTGAACTATTATCGCAATGCCAAGGTGCAGCAGGTGCTTTTGAAGCCGCAAGACTACGGCCTTGCTGCCATCGGCCACTTCAGCCTGTTCCACGCCCGGCACCGGCAAGGTTTCTGGCGCGACAGCCTTCGCTGGCTGCGGGACGGGATCAACCCCTGGCCGGCGCAGGTGTTGCCGTCGTGAGGCCCGCGCCTGCGGCTTGCGCTGGATCAATGAGCGACGCCCCGCATCTGGCGATGATGTCACCAAGTTAAAAGGAGGCACAGATGTTCAAACATGTTCTCATTCCGACCGACGGCTCTCCGCTTTCGACCAGCGCGCTCGAAAAGGCACTCGATTTCGCCCACGAAATCGGCGCGGAAGCCACCGTTCTGGTGGTGATGGAACCGCTACAGGTTTTCACGCTCAATCCGAGCGGCATGGAAATCGCCTATGCGGAATATAACCGCCAGAACAACGAGGCGGCCGACGGCATTCTTGCCGATGCGAAGGAAGCGGCGAAACAGCGGCTGGTCGCCTGCGAAACCGTGAAGATCGGGAGCATCGATCCGGCCACCACCATCATCGAGACCGCCGGCACCTACAATTGCGACGTCATCGCCATGGCCTCGCACGGCCGCTCCGGCTTCAAGGCATTCATGCTCGGCAGCGTGACGATGAAGGTGCTGGCGCATTCCAAGACGCCGGTGCTCGTCTATCGGTAATCAACCGATCAGATTGGCGTAACGCACCGAGTAGATGCGGTCGCGGCCGAGAAGGTGCGCGACCAGGGCTTCGCGGTCGAACAGGCCGTGCATGGCCCGGTGGCGCAGGTCGAGGCCGCCTGCGAGCACGCCGAAGGCCGGCATGAGGAGGCGGGTGCCGTCGCTTGCAAAACATGGGCGGCGCACCGACTTTTCCCGGCGGCGAACGGTGGCCGACGGATGAAGGTGACCGGCAACCTCGCCTTTTCCGGAAATCAGGCTTGGCTCGTGGCGGAAGGCGAGGCCGCCATAAAAGAGTTCGTCGGTGCAGGTGCCGGGAAGATCCACCGTGCCGTCCGGATCATGATTGCCGTTGATCCAGATCCAGTCGCGGCCGCGCGCCATCGCGGTGATCAACGAGCGCAGTTCCGCCGGCAGATGTTCCGAACCCTTGCGGTCATGGAAATTGTCGCCGAGCGAGACGACGATTTTTGGATCATAGCGGGTGATGACCGCCGACAGGATGTTGAGCGTGGCGATGGTATCGTAGGGCGGCAACATCATGCCGCGACGGGCGAAGGCCGCACCTTTTTCGAGATGCAGGTCGGAGACGACGAGCATCCCGGTCTCCGGGAGGTAGAGGCTGCCGAGCGGATCGCAGACGGCGAGAACGCCGTTGACGACGATCTCTTCCGCACCGGTTGCGGCCATTCTCCCTGAAATTGTTCGCGCCAAAGCGAGGCGGTGCATCAATTCAATGTCTTCCGGTCCAGTGTATCGCATCAGCCGAGAGCCTCCGCGATCAGTTCGTCGGCGGCTTCCTGCAGCACCGCGTCATGCGCCTCGCCGGGAACGCTCTCCTTGCCGATTTCCAGCATGATGGGAACGGCGAGCGGCGAGACGCGGTCGAGATCGCGGTGGGTGATGTGCCCCCTGATTCGTGCCAGCATATCGCCTAATCGGCTCAAATCCAAAGACCGGATGCCGCATCCCGGCGCGTCGCTTCCAGCAGGATGTGGTCCGGCTCGTGGCTGCGCAGCACGTCGTAGATGAGATCGGTAGAGACGGTGACCTGCCGGCCGGTCTTTTCCTTGCCCGGATGGCGGCGCTCGATCAGGCCGGAAATCACCGCGCAATTGCGGAAGGTCCGCTTGAGCATATAGGATTCGTCGAGCCAGGCCTCGAGATCGTCGCCCAGCATGTCCTCGTCGAAGAGGTCGGAGAGGCTGAGGCGACCGGCGCCGATCATCGCGCCGATGTCGTTGAGGCCCCAGATGGCCAGCGAATAATCGGTGGCGACGAAGCCGAGCGGCCGGGCACCGGCGCGTTCCAGCCGGCGGGTCAAGAGCATGCCGAGCGTCTGGTGCGCGAGCCGGCCTTCGAAGCAATAGGCGATCATGAAGAAGCGTTTTCCACGCGGAAAAGTCTCGATCAGCAGCTCGTCCTTCTTCGGCAGCATGGAGCGTTCGAGCTGGATGTTCAGCCAGTCGCGCACCTGATCCGGCAGCACGCCCCAACGGTCGGGATCGGCAAGCATGCCGCGCACCTGGTCGGCGAGATAGGTGGAAAGCGGGAATTTGCCGCCGGCATAGGCGGGGATTTTCGGATCGAGCGAGAAGGCGTTGGAGACGAGGCATTCGTTCTCGCGGATGCCTTCGAAGCGCAGGACCTTGCCGGCGAACAGGAAGGTATCACCCTGGACGAGCTGTTCGAGGAAATATTCCTCGACCTTGCCGAGCGACATGCCTCCTCGGCCGACCGTGCCCTTGGCATTGCGCTTCACCAGCCGGACATTGAGTTCGGTCGCCTCGACGATCGTGCCGAGGTTCAGGCGGTATTGCTGGGCGACGGCCGGGTTGGAGACCCGCCAGCGGCCGTCCTTGGTCTTGCGGATCTTGGCGTAGCGCTCGTAGGCGCGCAGCGCATAACCGCCAGTCGCCACGAAATCGACGATGCGCTCGAACATTTCCCAGGAGAGTTCGGCATAGGGTGAGGCAGAAGTGATCTCGTCATAGAGTTCGACCGGATCGAAGGGTTCGGCGCAGGCCATGCCGAGCACGTGCTGGGCAAGCACGTCGAGCGCGCCCTCGCCGACCGGCGGCGTATCCTGGGCGCCGAGATAATTGGCATCGAGCGCCGCCTGGCATTCCATCACCTCGAAACGGTTGGCGGGTACGAGGATCGCCTTCGACGGCTCGTCCATGCGGTGATTGGAGCGGCCGATGCGCTGGGCAAGCCGCGAGGCTCCCTTCGGTGCGCCGACATGCACGACGAGATCGACATCGCCCCAGTCCATGCCTAGATCGAGCGTCGAGGTGGCGACGACGGCGCGCAGCCGGTTGGCGGCCATGGCGGCTTCCACCTTGCGGCGCTGGCCGGCATCGAGCGAGCCGTGATGCAGCGCGATGGCTAAATTGTCATCGTTGATCGTCCAGAGCGCCTGGAACAGCAGCTCCGCCTGAAAACGGGTGTTGACGAAGATCAGCGTCGTCTTGTGGCGCTTGATCTGCTCGTAGACCTCGGGGATCGCATAGGTCGAGACATGGCCGGACCAGGGAATGCGGTCCTCGGTCTTCATGATGGTGATATCGGGGCGGCACCGCCGGTCACATGCACGAGACCGGCGGGCAGGGCCGGGTGTTCGCCTTCCGGTGCGTTCTGGGGGACCAGCCAGCGCTGCAGGTCCATGGGATCGGAGACGGTGGCCGACAGGCCGATGGTCCGCATGTGCGGCGCATGACGGCGGATGCGAGCTAGGCCGAGCGACAGGAGATGGCCGCGCTTCGAGGTAACCAGCGAATGCAGTTCGTCGAGGATCACGTATTTCAGGTCCTTGAAGAAACGCTCCGCCTCCTTGTTAGCGAGCAGCAGCGCCACCTGTTCAGGGGTGGTCAGCAGGATGTCCGGCGGATTGAGCTTCTGGCGCTGGCGCTTGGCCTGGGGCGTGTCGCCGGTGCGGTTCTCGATCGAGATGTCGAGGCCCATTTCGGAAACCGGCTTCATCAGGTTGCGCTCGATATCGACGGCCAGCGCCTTCAGGGGCGAGATGTAGAGCGTGTGGATACCGGTAAAGGCGGGGCCGGGTGGGATCTTGCCGCGACGGGTCAGGTCGGTCAGCGACGGCAGGAAACCGGCAAGCGTCTTGCCGGCACCGGTCGGGGCGATCAGCAGCATGTTTTCGCCGGATGTGGAGCGCGACAGCAATTCCAGCTGATGGGCGCGCGGCTGCCAGCCCTTTTCCGCGAACCATTTCTGGAACGGCCGGGGCAGAAGCGCGGCGTCACGGCCGGAGGAGGAGGTTTCGACGATATCCACGCCGTTAAGTTAAGAGAAAGCGGCGGAAAAAGAAGGGGCTTGACGTCGCAGATAATCATAGATAACTTTTATCCATGATTAGGAGATGAGCGATGAAACTCGGCGACGGCGTCGAACAGGCAATCCACAGCGTCAGCATGCTTTCGAGCCTTTCGGAAGGCGGAGTGCTGTCGGCGGCAGCGCTGGCGGAATTTCACGGCGTCTCGACAAGCTACCTGCTGAAGCACCTTCAGGCGCTTTCCGGTGCCAGGCTGGTGGAGACCGTGCCGGGACCGAAAGGCGGATATCGTCTGGCGAAGGCGACGGACCAGATCACGCTGCTCGATATCGTGTTGGCCGTCGAAGGGCCGGCCCCGGCCTTCCGCTGCGCCGAAATCCGCCAACGGGGACCGAACCCGCTGCCGGGCCGCTATTTCACAAAACCCTGCGGCATCAACGCCGCGATGCTGAAGGCTGAAAAGGCCTATCGCGCCGAACTCGCCAAGGTGACGATCGCCGACATCCTGGCGGACCTCGGCGCAACCGACGACGGCGGGATCGCCGCCCGCGGCTGCGCCTTCCTGGAACTCAACGAACGCAGAACGGCCCGCTGACAGCGGCCACAGGCGCGCCGAAGGCGCGCCATAACCCAAGGAGAAGACCATGCATCCCCGTCTCAACATGCTCAAAGCCGCTCCCGAAGCCATCAAGGCCGTCACGGCACTCGAAAACTACGTGCAGGCCTCCGGGCTGGAGCGTCGCTTCATCCACCTCATCAAACTGCGCGCGTCGCAGATCAACGGCTGCGCCTATTGCGTCGATATGCATGTGAAGGAATCACGGCATGACGGCCTTTCGGAACAGTGGATCAACATGATGTGCGTCTGGTGGGAATCGCCCGTCTATGACGACAAGGAACGCGCCCTGCTCGGCTGGGTCGATGCCGTCACCCGCATCGCCGATACCGGCATTCCGGACCGCGCCTTCGACGCGCTGAAGGTGCACTTCACGGAAGAGGAGATGGTCAAGATCACCGTCGCCCTCGGCGCCATCAACACCTGGAACCGGCTGGCCGTCGGCTTCCGCAACCAGCATCCGGTCGACAAGCCGGCCAGCAAGGCTGCCTGATTGGAGGCCGCCTGATCCACCCTCCGCCTCGATCACCGCGCGACGATATACCGGTCGGAGCGGTGATTGATGGCGAGAACGAGATTCAGCACGACAGCGCCCAACACCGACCATGCGACGGTGATGGGCGAAACGACCGCGAAGGCGCAGAGCATGACGCAGAGATCGAAGGCAAGCTGGATGAGGCCCGCCTGGATGCCGAACCGCTCCTGGATATAGATCGCCAGGATGCCGACCCCGCCGAGCGAGGCGCGGTGGCGGTAGAGCCCGAGCAGGCCGTAACCAAGCACCAGGCCGCCGAGAAGGGCTGCCCAGAACGGGTGCAGGTACTGGATCAGGAAAAATGGCTCTCCACCTCGGTAATGACCGAGACCAGCGCGATGGCGATGAAGGTTTTTAGCGAGAAGGCGAGACCGAGTCGTTTGAACGACAGGTAATAGAACGGCAGGTTGACGATGAAGAACAGCAGGCCGAACGAGATGCCGAACGCATAATGCAACAGGAAGGCGACGCCCGCGGTGCCGCCGGTCAACAGGCCGACCTTGTTCAGGAAATAAAAGCCGAGCGCCGACACCATGGCGCCGATGAACAGGCCCTGCCCATCCTCCAGCAACGTGTGCTGTGCCGGATCGGCGCTGTAAAATCCGAGACCGCGCCTCTGCTGTTGCTCAGCCAATGTGAACCCCTAGGTTTTCAGTGATATTGCACTGCAATAAAACCGGCAGCAAGGGTCTTCAAGCGATCATCGGCGGGCACTGAAAAAAGCAAGAAATGGCAGGTTCAGCCGGGGTGCCGCGACAGAAACAGAATGCCGTGAATGGGTTTTCCGGCATCCATGCGAATGACGGTGTTTTCGACCTTCATGAGATCGAAGCCGAAGCGGAAAGCTGCGCACGGATATAGGCCTGCGAATGGGCGTAACGCAGGGAATCCCGCAGCACGAACCCTCCCCTCGCCCGCATCCTCGACCGAGAACGCGAAGAGGCCGCCGGGTGAAAGCAGGTCCCGCACCAGCGGGAAGACGGTTTCGAGTGAACCCAGATACATCAGCACGTCGGCTGCGGAGACCAGATCACCGCGATGGGGCACAAGATCGCCGAACAGGCCGGAAGCATCCGGCGCAAGGCTGAGGTCGGACTGGCCGAGATGGTCGTAGAAATGCTTGGCCTCGGCCTTCGCGAGCATGTTGGCCGAAAGGTCGAAGCCTTCGAGGCGCCCCGTTCTCTCGCGGATCTCGGCGCCGAAGAGGCCGGTGCCGCAGCCGAGGTCGATCGTATTTTGGAAAGGCCCGTGCGGCGCGACCAGGGCTGCCAGCTTGGCGGGCACGGAATAGCCGAGCTTTTCGACGAGCGCCGTATCGAAACGGTCGGCATAGTCATCGAACAGGCCTTCGACATAGCGACTCGGCGGCTGGTCCGGCGTTTCCTCTGCACCCAGCAACGCGAGTTTCAGGCGGGCACCGAAGACGTCGTCCGGCTGCAGCGCCAAGGCCTGTCGATAGGCTTCGACCGCGATGCCGAGACCAGCTTTTTCGCGGTATTCGCCGAGCCGGAACCAGCCGGCGGCCCAGTCGGGCGTCAGTTCGAGCGCCTGTTCGATCAGGCTCCGCGGCGGCGGCGAAATCCGCGCCTTCCGCCAGCATGCGGGCGTAGTCGGCGCGGCGGTCGGCGGTGGCGTCGCCGGATGAAAACTGGCTGGGTGGCATGGATGGTCCTCGAACGTGAAGGTTCTTTGCGCAGGCCACAAAAAACTCAAGTTCTATCTGAGGGGAAACGCTTGCGGCGCGGCAAGGCCGCGGTTATGCCTTTCAAGCAATTCGGAGAAAGACAAGGATGGCGGACGGGGTCAACAGGTTCCTGGGCGATACGCCGGGTCGCACGATCGTCAAGCTGATCGTCGTGTGCCTGGTGGTGGGTTTCGTGCTGGCGTTCTTCGGTTTCACGCCGGACAATATCGTCAACGAGATCCGCTACTGGTTCCTGGACCTCTGGTATAATGGCTTCAGGGCGCTCGGCCGGGTCGGCAATTATCTCGTGCTGGGCGCGATCATCGTCATACCGATCTTCGTCCTCCTGCGCCTCATAAGCTATCGCCGCTGACATGACTTCTCTGATCAAACCCTCGCGGCGGGACCTTCTCGTCTTTTCCGGCATGGCGCTGATGCTCGCCGGCTGCTCCACCACGGCCGTGCTGACACCGACCGCGGGCGCCGAGGACGAGACCCAGGCCGCGCTTCCGATGGTCAACAAGCTGCGCCAGAGCCGCGGCCTGTCTGCGCTAACGCTCGACATGCCGGCCCGCAAGGCGGCGGCCCGCCAGGCGGTGCGCATGGCCAAGGCCAACGAGATGAAGCACCTGATCGGTTTCGGCGACGATTTCGGCGCCCGGATGAAGAGCAACGATGTGGCGCTGCCGGCGGCCGAAAACATCGCAAGCGGGCAGGATACGGTCGCAGCCGCGGTGCAGGCCTGGATCGATTCCCCGAAACATCTCGAAAACATGCTCGGGTCCTATAAGGGGCTCGGCGTCGCCATGGCGCGAACCTCCGCCGGCGCCCGGCCCTATTGGGCCATGGTTCTTTCCGGCTGACCGATGGAGAGCGGCGAACCGGGGCGTAACCAAGAGGCCGGGACGACCGAGGTTCGGACGATCCGGCCGTTCGACGTGACGCACCGGCTGGTGCTCGGCATCGCCATCCCGATGACGCTCGGATTTTTGACCACGCCACTGCTCGGTCTCACGAGCACAGCCGTGGTCGGGCAGCTCGGCCAGGCGGAATCGCTGGCGGGGCTTGCGATCGGCGCAATCCTCTTCGACCTCATCTATGGCAGCCTCAGCTTTTTCCGCACCTCGACCACCGGGCTGGTGGCGCAGGCCTTCGGCCGCGGCGACCACCGGGAGCAGCAGGCCGTGTTCTGGCGGGCGTTTTTGAGCGCGATCGGCCTCGGGGTGATCATGCTGGCACTCTCGCCGCTGATCCTTCGATACGCGCCGGACCTGATGACCGGCGACCCCACCGTTGCCGACGTGACGCGGCATTATTTTGGCATCCGGGTGCTGACGAGCCCGGCGACCTTTGCCAATTTCGCCATTCTCGGTTTCGTTCTCGGGCGCGGCCAGGGCATGCTGGGCCTCACGCTGCAGATCATCCTCAACGGCACCAATATCGTGCTCGCCATCCTGTTCGGGCTGGTCTTCGGCTGGGGCGTCGCGGGCGTCGCCTGGGCCACAGCCGCCGCGGAAGTCGTAGCCGTCGTGATCGGTCTAGTCATCGTCAGCCGGCAATTCTCCGCCGCCGACAGGCCGACGCGAGCAGACCTTCTCGACACGGCCAAGCTGCGCCAGCTTTTCCAGCTCAATGCCGATATCCTGATCCGCTCGCTGATATTGAACGGCGCCTTTGCGGCGCTGACCCGCGTCGGGTCGAGCTTCGGGGCGGTGACGCTGGCTGCCAATGCCGTGCTGATGAACATCTTCATGCTATCCGCCTTTTTCCTCGACGGGCTCGCAGGTGCTGCCGAACAGCTGGCCGGCCGGGCGGTCGGGGCGCAGCATCGCCCCTCCTTCGACCGGGCGCTAAAACTCACCGGGCTCTGGTCCTTCGTGATGGCGGGCGCGGTCGGGCTGTTCTTCGTCGTCTCCGGCCAGCCGATCATTGAGCTTCTGACCACCTCGCAAGACGTGCGGCAGGAGGCCTACACCTATCTCGGCTGGGCGGCGGTGACGGGGCTTACCGGCGCGCTCGCTTTCCAGATGGACGGCGTGTTCATCGGCGCCACCTGGTCGCGCGAGATGCGCAACATGATGCTCGTCTCATTTGCCGGTTATTGCGTCGGCCTCGCCGTGCTCGTGCCGCTGATGGGCAATCACGGGCTTTGGCTGTCGCTCAACCTGTTCCTCCTGATGCGCGGGTTCTTCCTGGCGGCGATGGTGCCGCGCAAGGCGCGTCAGAGTTTCGTTTCGGCCCATTGATCGAGACGGGTATCGCGCAGCTCGCGGATCGAGGAGACCTTTTCCCGGTCGAGCAGATCCGAAAGCCCCTTGACGATCGCCGCCGGAAGGCCGGGACCTTCATAGACCATGCAGGAATAGAGCTGCACGAGATCGGCACCGGCGCGGATCTTTTCGAGCGCATCGGCCGCACTCGACACGCCGCCGACACCGATGATTGGCAGGTTCGGACCGACGCGTTTGCGCACCCTGGCGAGAACGGCGGTCGAGCGCTTGAAGAGCGGCGCGCCGGAAAGGCCGCCCGCCTCCTTCGCCCGGGCCTGATCCTTCAAACCGTCTCGGGCGAGCGTGGTGTTGGAGACGATCAGCCCGTCGAGCGGATGGGCGGTTGCCTCCGCCGCGATATCGTCGAGGCCTTCCTCGGTCAGATCCGGTGCGATCTTCAGGAAGACCGGCACGGTGCGGCCATGGCGCAGCGCCTCTTCGGCACGAGCGGCGAGCACCGCTTCGAGCAGCGCCTTCAGGCTGTCGCGCGCCTGCAGATCGCGCAGACCCGGCGTATTGGGCGAGGAGATGTTGACGGTGAAATAGGTGGCGAGCGCGTAGAATTTGCGGATGCCGGCGACATAGTCGGCGACACGGTCGGCCGCATCCTTGTTGGCGCCGATATTGACGCCGACGATGCCCGGGGCATTCCGCCGTGCGGTGAGGCGCGCAAAGGCGCCCTCATGGCCCTCGTTGTTGAAACCGAGCCGGTTGATGACGCCGCGGTCCTCCACAAGACGGAAGATGCGCGGCTTGTCGTTGCCCGACTGCGGCTTCGGAGTGACGGTGCCGATCTCGGTAAAACCGAAACCGAGCTTCAGCATCGCGTCCGGAACCTCGGCATTCTTGTCGTAACCGGCAGCAAGCCCGATCGGGTTGGGGAAACGGATACCGGCAACGGTCTGGACGAGCCGCTGGTCGGCGGGCAGCCGGCAGGCGGGGACGAGGCCGGTCTTGAGAGCGGCGATCGACAGGCCGTGGGCGGTTTCCGGATCGAAAACGAAAAGGCTGCGCGAGGCAAATCCGGCGAAGGGGCCGATCATGGCATTTTCTCCGGAAATGCGTGCAGGCCATCGACGCCGATCAGCAACGGCATTTCCCAGAGCACCGAGGACACCGGCAGGGTGCCGTAGAGATGCGGAAAAGATCGCCCCCGCGCGAGGCTTCGTATTTTAGCGCTTCGCCCAGGACCGGCGCATTGACCGCGACCAGCATCAGGCCCGCGACGCCGGAAAATGCAGCCTTGCGGTCTCCTTGGCCTGGGCGCCGGTCGAGAAATGGATATAGCCGTCCTTGAGGTCGATTTCGGCGCCTTCGAAGACGCCTTTTTGCTTTGCCTGACGCCAAAGCGTTTCCGGCACGATCTTGTACACTATATCCGTCATCATCAACTCTCGGGGACCTGCTATTCTCCGACCGTTTGCCGTAAAGCCCGGCGCTTGTCCACCGTTACAGCAGGAGGACCACAACATGAAAACGCTCGCATTGACGACTTGCGCATTGCTCTTGCCACTCGCCGCCTTGGCAGAGCAGCCGCAGACAAACCGTTTCCAGCTTCAGCGCACCGAGACCGGTATCGTCCGTCTCGATACCGAGACCGGCGCGATGACGCTCTGCCGCGACGAAAACGGCACGCTCGCCTGCCGCATGCAACCGGACGAAAGGGCGGCCTACGAACAGGAGCTCGACCGGCTGGCGAAACGCGTGACCGCGCTCGAGGAGCGGTTGAGCCACACGCCGCCGGACGCCCTGAAGGCGCTGCCGAGCGATGCGGAGGTCGATCGGTCGCTGTCGATCATGGAGAAATTCATGCGGCGCTTCATGGCGATTGTCGGCGAGTTCGCGAATGAGCGGGAAGCCGATAAACCACAACCCAATCGTACGTGATTTACCGCACTTGTTTCGGGTCTGCGAGAGGTTTACAACTTCCTAAGATTAACAGCACGACTATGCTCTTGGGAGGGGGCGTGGAAATGCAGACACTCACGATCATCATCGCAGACGACCATCCGCTGTTTCGTGGCGCGCTCAGCCATTCGGTGCGGGGCATTGCCGAAGAACTCGTCATCATCGAGGCCGGCGATTTCGAGGCGGCGCGGCGGGCGGCCGAAAACAATCCCGATACCGACCTGATGCTGCTCGACCTCGCCATGCCGGGCGTCAGCGGCTTTTCCGGCCTGATGTCGCTCCGGGCGGAATTTTCGGGCCTGCCGATCGTCATCGTCTCGGCCAGCGACGACTGCGCCACCATCCGCCGCGCGCTGGAGCTCGGCGCTTCCGGCTTCATCTCGAAATCCTCCGGGCTCGACGATATCCGCGCCGGCATCCAGGCGGTGCTGGAGGGCGACATCTGGGCACCGAAGGGCGATCTCCTAGGGCCGGAAGAAGACCCGGGCCTCACCGAGATCATCGAACGGCTGAGGACACTCACCCCGCAGCAAAACCGGGTGCTCTCCATGCTCGGCGAGGGGCTGCTGAACAAGCAGATCGCCTATGAGCTCGGCGTTTCCGAGGCGACCATCAAGGCGCATGTCTCCGCAATCCTCCTCAAGCTCAATGTCGATAGCCGCACCCAGGCGGTGATCAAGCTCGGCAAGATCAACATGGCGATGGTGGCCTGAAACAGGCCGCCGCAGCCACAGGATTTTATTCCTCTCATCTCTTTACGCGAGGCTGCGGTTCCGGTAAAATCCGGGATGCGCGCGAGCCGGCAACCCGCTGGATCGAAGCGCTCAAAGGGTCCGATCGACAAAAGCCCGATCGGTTAAGGGTTCTGATCGAGAGGTTCGCAGAGCGCTGGCTTGTCCGGCTTTGTCTCGCGCACCGGTCACGGGTACGGACGACGATGCTGTCACATGATACGATCTGGAGCGCGATCGATACGCTCGCCCAACGTCACCAGTTGACACCCTCCGGGCTGGCGCGCCGCGCCGGCCTCGATCCCACCTCGTTCAACAAGTCGAAACGGCTGGGGCCGGACGGGCGGTTGCGCTGGCCATCGACGGAATCGATCGCCAAGGTGCTGGACGCGACGGGCGCGACGATCGACCAGTTCATGAGCTACCTGCCCGTCGTTGCCGGCCGCTCCGCGACCCCCGATGGCAACTTCCCGCCGCAGAGCGGCTCCATTCCGCTGCTCGGATTTGCGCAGGCTGGCGCCGGCGGCTTTCGACGATGGCGGGTTTCCGGCGGGTCAGGGCTGGGACGTGGTGGAATTTCCCGTCGATCCGTCCCGCAAGGCCGGCGTCTACGCGCTGGAAATCCAGGGAGAGTCGATGATGCCGCTCTATCGCGATGGCGACGTGCTGATCGTCGAGCCCGGCGCGCAGGTGCGCCGCGGCGACCGCGTGGTGCTGAAGACCAAGGAAGGCGAGGTGATGGCAAAAGTGCTCGCCCGCCAGAGCGCCAGGACGGTGGAACTGCTCTCGCTCAATCCCGACCACCCGAACCGGACCTTCGACCTTTCGGACGTGGAATGGATAGCCCGCATCATCTGGGCGAGCCAGTGAGCGCGGGCAGCAGGTAGGAAATTGCTCCTACCTCTGGGTATTCAATAAAGCCCGTTCGGAAAATAGCGCAGGTAGATATCCTGCAGGCGGCCATTGCGAGAGAGGACGCTGAGCGCCTGGTCGAAGGCGGCGGTCAGGAGCGGGTCGTTCTTGCGGAGCATGATCGACAGGCCCTCGCCGAGGAATTTCTCCGAAAGATAAGGGCCGTCGAAGAGCGCGCAGCATTTCGCCGAACTTTCGCCGGCCACCCAGAAGGGCAGCCTGAGACCGTCGGCGAAAACGGCATCCACCTTGCCCGTCTTCAAAGACTCCAGCATCGCCTCGTAAGTATCGAAGGGTGTGGCGGCGATTTTCGGGAAAAACGCCTTCAGCATCAGTTCATGGGAAGTGCCTCTGACAACACCGACGGGCTTGCCGGAAAGTGCCCCAGCCGTATCGCCGTCGATCCTGGCCTTGAGGTTGCGGGCGAAACGTGCCGGCACGCCGAGATAGGGCCGCGAGAAGGCAAACCGCTGGCGCCGCTCCGGCGTGACAGTGATGCCGGCCATGACGGCTTCGCCCGCCCCGCCTTCCAAGGCTTTTTCCAGTTCGCCGAACGGCAGCGCCTGGATTTGGCATTTCGCCTCGATCTTCAGTTCAGCGCAGATTTCACGCGCGAGGTCGATATTGAAGCCGGCGAGCCTGCCGGTCTGGTCGGCGAAATTGAACGGCGGGAAATCGACGCTCGTCAGGATGCGTACCCGCACGACCGTGGAAAGACCCGGGCGGGCCAGCCGCTCCTTGGCATCGAACATCAAGGGCAGCGGGCTGTCACCTTCGGCAGCACGGGCGGGAACCGCGGCGGCGGAAATCCCTCCAGCCACAACCGCGGCCGCAAGGCAAAGCTGCAGAAGATTGAGAAACCCCTTGATTTTCGGGGATGCAATCATGGGATGCATCTCTATGATCCAGATCGGGACAGGTTGGGGCGTTCGCTTGCGGGCGGTGTAGCAGAAACATGCGCTTAGGGAATATCCGCCAGCAGCGCTGCCGGTGCAAGACGAAGCGTTACTTAAGTCCGCCTCGTTCGGAAACCAGTCGGGGGATCATGGCGCCGAGGACGCTGAACTCCTCACCCTTGCCGCGCTCGGTTTTTCCAAGCCATTGCTTGCCATGCTCGCCGACAGGGCGCGGCGCAACGGCACTAGCATCGAGAGCGAGCTGCTTCACTGCGGCCAGATCGACGAGATGGCCTACTACGGCGCAATGGCGCGTTATCTTCGCCTGCCCTTCATCGCAGCGATCGATCCGAGTTCGATTACCGACGTGCCGGGGCTCGATACGCAGTTGCAACGCCCGAGCCAGGTGCGGATCACCCACCGGCATCGGGCGCCGCAAGTGGCGATCGTACCGGAAGCGATCCGCCTGGCCGACCTCAAGGCCGCACTTACCGCCCTGCCGCTGCTCGGACAGGATCTTGCGATCACCACCCCTTCCGCGATCCGCCGGGCCGTGTGGACAGCCGGCGCGCCGCGGCGCATGCGCGAGACGGTGACCGGGCTGTTCGACCGGTTCCCCGCCTCCTCGGCCCGCATCGTGCTCTCCGGCAACCAGGGCTTTTATGCGGGGCTTTGGTTTGCCACTCTCGTCTCTGCGCTGATCGTGATGCCGATCGAGACCCTGCTTCTTCTGCATATCCTCCTGTCGCTTATCTATTTTGCGTCCCTCAGTCTGCGGCTCGCCGCCTTTACCCGCCAGCAGTTTGCAGGCGCGACCCCGACGACCGTTCCACTTCGGGAGGATGCGCTTCCCTGTTATACGGTGATGGTGGCGCTCTACCGCGAAGCTGCGGTGGCCGAACAGCTGATGGCGAGCCTCCGCCGGCTCGACTGGCCGCCTTCCCTGCTCGATATCAAGCTCGTCTGCGAGGCCGACGACGAGGAAACAATCCAGGCGTTGAAGGCTTTGAAACCGGCACCGCATTTCGAAATCGTCGAAGTGCCGCCATCTGCGCCGCGTACAAAGCCCAAGGCGCTCACCTATGCGCTGGGTGCGGCGCGTGGCGAATTCCTGGCGATCTACGACGCCGAGGACCGGCCGCATCCGCAGCAATTGCGCGAGGCGTATACACGCTTCCGGGCCTCACGGAACGACCTCGCCTGCCTTCAGGCGCCGCTGATCATCACCAATGCGCGGGAATCCTGGATCAGCGCGTTGTTCTCGCTCGAATATTCCGGTCTCTTCCGCGGGCTGCTGCCCATGCTGGCGCGCAGGCAGATGCCGCTGCCACTCGGCGGCACGTCCAACCATTTCCGCACCGGCGTGCTGCGCGACGCCGGCGGCTGGGATCCATTCAACGTCACCGAGGACGCCGATCTCGGTTTCCGCCTTCATCGCCTGGGTTATCGCTCGGATGTCATCACCCGCCAGACGCTCGAAGACGCCCCTGCCACGATGAGCGTATGGATGGGCCAGCGCAGCCGCTGGTTCAAGGGCTGGCTGCAAACCTGGCTGGTGCTGATGCGTGATCCCCGCCGGCTCATCGACGAGATCGGTTTCTCTGCCTTCTGCGTCTTCCAATTGACGGTTGCCGGAATGCTGGTGTCTTCCCTCCTGCATCCGCTGATCATCGTCTTCGCGGGCATCGCTGCCTATTCGATGCTGGAAGCGCCGTCGGCAGAAATTCCGGCCGGAGTGCTTTCACTTTTTATCATCGACACCGTCAACATCCTCGGCAGCTACCTGATCTTTCTCGGACTCGGGAGGGGACCGATGATCGAGCATGAAAGACGACTGGTCGGCTGGCGCTGGATTGGCGTGCCGCTCTACTGGATGATGACGTCCGCCGCCGCCTGGAAGGCGGTTTCGAGCTGCGCTCCAAACCCTTCTTCTGGAACAAGACGCCGCACCGGCCGATCGGCAAAAGAAGCTGATCCAGCCGCGCCCATTTGCTGGAACATTTCCGCCTTCCGAGCGTCAGACAAGACGCTCTGACAGTGGAGGAGAACGATGCGTACCTATCACCGTTATCTCGGCGGCGCTTCCGCACCCGGCATTCTGATCATCAAGTTCTACCATTCCGGCGGTCAAATCCGCGGCTTCATCCGCAAGTTCACCGAACCTGGAGAAGACGACGCGATCTTTCCGGGCGAGGAAATGGAGCCGGAAACCGCCTTCCGCTTGGCTTGAGAACAAGAACCGGGGACCGGACCAACAGCCGATTTTCGTCGAGCTTTCGGAGGGGTCCAGTGGGATCCAGCCTGGGGCAGATTGGTGTGAGGTCAAAAGGCTGAAACAGCTATGCATGCCATTGGAGTATTCACAATGACGGACCATCCGTCGTATCTACCCCGCCAAGGGAAGCCGTGCCAATCGATGGCTGAGCGCCCGCTGCCATTCCCATCCGCGCGGAAGAAAGACACAAGTGGAAAATAATCAGTCAACCACGAGAGCGGCGGCTTGGATGATGACGTCCATTGCGCTGCTCCTGCTCATGGCCGTCTCTGGTCGTGCGATAACCCGCGAGATCGATGTCTTTCAGGTGATGGAGATGCGCTCCATCATCGCCTTTTTATGCTGTTACCGCTCGTCCATCGCGAAGGCGGCTTCAAAGCGATGCGGACCGGTATCCTGCCAAGTCACATAGGCCGGAACGTCGCCCATTATATCGGGCAGTTCGCCTGGCTGATGGGTCTCACGCTCATCCCCATGGCGCAAGTCATCGCTATCGAGTTCACCGCGCCCATCTGGGCGGCCTTGATGGCTGCGGCATTTCTCGGAGAGCGGCTGACATGGCGCAAGGGGTGGCGATCCTGTTTGGCCTGGCCGGCGTGGTCATGATCCTGCGACCGGGCGCAGCAGCACTCAATCCCGGCCATCTCATTGTACTCGGGGCAGCCTTTGTCTTCGCCATATCCTTCATCACCACGAAAGCCCTGACACGCGCGGACAGCGCAACGAAGATCATCTTCTGGATGCTTGTCATCCAATCGGCCGTCGGCTTGCTGCCGGCGCTGAGAGTGTGGGTCTGGCCGTCCGTCGAACTATGGCCGTGGATCCTCCTCATCGCATTTTCAGGCACTTTCGCGCATTATTGCGTCGCCAAGGCGCTGTTTCATGCCGATGCAACGGTGGCAATGCCGATGGACTATCTGCGTGTGCCATTATCGGCCCTCCTGGGTTACCTGTTATATGCCGAGGGTATCGACAGCTTCACGGCCGTCGGTGCGGGGCTGATCCTTGCGGGCAACCTTTTCAACCTGCGCAGGCCGAACGCCAACCGGATCCAGGCCACGCCTACTTGATGGTCGTTGCTGGTGCCTCGCGGCAGGGATTTGCGACCGAGCGCTTTGAGCGGTTTTTGCGGCTATTTTTCGCGATAACCGCACACCCTGTCGCCCCCGAAAATAACCCTTTTTCTCCTTGCTGCACCATTTATGCTGAGCCCGCCCGTCGTTCACCGGAAGCGCGGGACCGCACAAGCGCCATCAGCATCGGTCCGATGGCGAATTCGCCTCTTTCCGTTCGTCGCGTGAGGTCCCGCAGGTAGCCGCCCGCAGAGTTGATGTGCCCTCCCCTCTCGAGAATGCAGGCGATGACGGTTGCAGCGTTCTCCGGTCCCATGGCAAGGCAGGCCTCTTCGTGGGCCGAGGAGCTCACTTTAAGCATCATGCGGACCACGACGGCAGCCGCCATCAGGTCGCGCCAGGTGTCGATCCTGCCGCCTGGTCCGTAGTCGGCGATTTGCGGGCAGGCTTGCAGCACGAGCCCAAGCGGAAAGGATTGTGGGGATTTTGCAGCTGGGTTCCAGTCCTTGCTGTGGCTGTCCCGGAATTCCTTCCTTTCAGCAGTATCGTTCTCTCGTTTCGGATCGACTGGCGGCGGTACCAGCCGTGAGATCTCGATACGCGGTTCAGATTCATAATTGTAGTTTAGTTTCGAATTCTGTTTGTGGCGCTCAATCTGAGACTCACTGGCGTCTATTTTTTCCGTTTTTATCCGTATTTCCAGCAGGTTGATGATCTCCGAGCGAAGCATCGTCATTTCGTCGAGAATGGGGAAGAGGTTTTTGACGGTCGGTATCCTCGGAATCCGCTCGACGAGGTTCCGATACATGTCGAGGATCGCTCCCCAATCGCCCGGGATCTGTTCCTCGAAGGCTGCTGCAATCAGCTTTGCGACATCGCGCCGGCAAATGGTCAGCCGGTCGCGGGTCAGGCGCAGGAATTGCCGGTCGGCGATCACCTGGGCGGCCAGGCTCTCGATTTCGGAAGAGCGTGCCAGGAGCGGTGCGAGACTGAACCCGAAGGCCTCGTCGATCTCCCTACCCTGTCGCGACGTGCATACCGTTTCCCGTTGGGGCTGTCCTTGCGCAGGATCAGGCCGGCGTTGACGAGAACGGCGAGGTGTCGCCTGAGCGTCGCGGCCGTCATGCCACGGGCCCGAAGGGAAAGCTGCGCATTCGAGGGAAAGACCACCAGGCCCCTCTCCTCGGAAAGATCGTCATCGGGGTAAAAGGTCAAAAGTGCATCGAGCACGGTCAAGGCCCGATCGGTTACGCCCAGCGACGGTCGTGCTTCGCAGACCGCTCTGAACAGTTTCCACTTGTTACGAATGAGTCCAGGCTCAATCGCGCCGGCGAGTTGTTGATTTGCCAACATGCCAAGCGACATCGCCCGCCGCCCAAAGGGCGTCGTCACATACCTGCTCTCCATTTGCCTTCACTTTCGCTAAGGCAAAAGAAATCCGCTCGCCCAAACGGCGCCTAAACTCTTGACAGTGATTCGAGGAAATGCGATTCTAGATTTGCTAAGATCTGAGAAGGGCTTCCACGACTATGTCGCTTGGGGGCCTTTTTCTTTTGCGGTTTACGCTCCTTTGTCTTGTTGGAATTCTGCAAAGAGGCGTTCGAGCCTCTCTTGCACGAATTGGTCAAACCCCGGCGCCGCCTTGTTGTCGAAAACAAACGTCGCGCTGGATGCGGTCCTTTTGAACTGTACTGGAACGCCTGAAATCTGCGCTTTCGGGGCAAGATCTTTCGACGCCACAGGCTTTTTCGAAGCAAGCATCAACGCCTGGTGAAACCGTTCATCGCTGGAAAGCTGCCGGGAGTTGTCCGCGGACAACTCCGCCAGAATCGGCTCGAACGAAACACTCTCGAGGCGTTCGCCCAACTCCAGCCAGCGCCTGCGGCCGATCTCGGGCGCCGCGCCAATGGCTGTGATCAAGGCGATTGGCACCTGTCTTGTCACGATCAACATCTTGGAGAGCGCCGCCTTGTCTACGCCAAGCGCTGCCATGATGATATCCCGGGTAAAGCCGCGCTGCTCGAGCCGCAGGGCGAAAAGCGCCCGCTCGACATAGGACAAGTTCGTGCGAGCGCTGTTTTCCTGGCCCTGGCTGACCACCAGCTGATCATCGGTAAGTTCGCGGACCACTGCGCGTACGCTGATCCCGAGTGTCTTGACCGCGGCGAGCCTCCGGTGGCCATAGGCAACCTGATAACGCCCTTTCGTCTGCGGATGCGGCCGCACCAGGATAGGCACCTGCTGCCCATGCTCGCGGATTTGCTCGACCAGGCTCTTTCAGCTGAACGGGGTCGATCTCCAGGCGATCCTCGACGAAAGAGGCATCGATAAGCCCTGGATCGATTTCGACGATGGTCTGACCTTTGGCCAATTGCCGTTCAAGATCATTCGCCCGCTCCACCTTTTCGGTGATGTTGCCGAGCGTCTTGGTAATCCCCCTACAGGGGCCGGATTACGGGTTTGAGGTACGAAACCTGCGATGGGGCGATTGTCCCTTGGCGCCATCGGCGCCGTCGGCTCCGGGCGCGCCGATGTAGGCGAGGAAATCTCGATGAGGTTTTTCGGGCCATCTCGTTATTTCCTTCCCCACGTGGATCGAATGTAGGCCTCGATCTCCGAATTCACGAGATTAAGCGACTCCCAGGCCCGATCATAAGTGCCGCGAACGAAGAGCGACCGCTCCACTTCATAAAGGGTTTGTTTTGTTACCCCGGCATCGGCGATGGCCGTCGATTTCAGCATCGCATTCTGGAGCATGCGGTTGCCAAAGATCGCACGCATGAAGCCTGTCATCTGGCTTTGCGGGCCATCATTGGGCTCAAATCTCGTAACGAGGTAGCGCATCCAATCATAACTCGTCCTGCCCCCAGCTCTTTCGACCACGGACATGAGTTCGCTCGTCATGGTCAGGAACTGGGACATCGACATGACGTCGAGCATCTGCGGATGAACCGTGATCAAGACGGATGTCGCGGCGCAGAGCGCCGACATCGTCAGAAACCCGAGCTGCGGCGGGCAATCCACGACCACGATATCGTAGAGGCTTTCGATTTCGGTCAACGCCTCGCCTATCCGGGCAAAGAACATCGTCTCCGCCGTGCCGGATGCCATTGCCTTTGGTGTCTCGTGTTCAAACTCCATAAGCTCGAGATTGCCGGGGATCAGATGCAGATTGGGCGTATAGGTTGCCCGCACGATATCGGAGATCGGCCGCGGATCTTCATAACGGATCGCACCATAGAGCGTTTCACCCTCCCCCACGTCCAGTTCCGGCTGATGGCCGAACAGGGCGGAAAGAGAGGCCTGGGGGTCGAGATCGACGGCCAGAACGCGATAACCCCTCAAGGCCAGATATTGCGCGAGGTGAGCGGCCGTGGTCGTTTTGCCGGAGCCGCCCTTGAAGTTCATGACCGAGACGATTTGGAGCTTGTCTGCTCCCTTTCGGCCGGGCACGTATTTCGGGGTGCCGTTTCTCTCATCGAGAACGCGGCGGATCCTGTCCATGTCGTCGGCGTTATACTGGCGCCGGCCGTTCGCAAGCGGATCAGGCCCGTGGCCTTCAGCGGCGACCTGACGAAGATAACCTTCGCCGATGCCGATGAACGCTGCTGCTTCGGCGGGAGAGAAGAACCGCATCGTCTTCTGAGACAGCGGCGGGAAGATTTTCGCTTGATGCTGCTGGAGCTGATAGGAGAGTTCCTGCGCGTCTGTTGCCAGAAGTGAAGGAAGATGCTCTTGATCGTCCTGGATAACGAGACTCGGCTGCATTGGTTGGTTTCCCATTTAACTGCGCAATTTTTACAGAAAGCGCTCTAACTGCGCAGTTACATTATGCGCCGATTCGTTACCGATTTACAAACGCTTAACCAAACGGCCATTTTCACCGAAATTCTCTCGGAAGTGAGGCATTCGGGGCGCGCGTCGAGCTGGGGATTCGGCGGCTTGCGCAACTCTTGAATATACGCCGGACGAAGAGTTGTCCGCGGACTACTCCTCGAAATGTCGCCTTTCGGGAGTTCTAAGCCGGCAGCCCGGACGCAAAATTTGCCTGTATCGGGCAGTAGTCCGCGGACAACCGTCACGCTGGCGGATTTGCGCGGCGAGCGATCTTGAGACTAATAGGCTTGGTCAGCCCGACGGCGGATGTGTTGGGTCTTGTTACCGAACCGTAGAGCGAGCGCCGCGCAGCCCGGCCAGATGCATGCGACACGGCGTGGACTGGAGTTGGCGGAACCGTCGTCTTCATGATGGCTCAAGTCGATGGTGGCCGATTTGAGTTGCTGTGGCGTGGTAGGTCGCGGGTTTTCACTCTGGGGTCGCGTTGAGGGACGGCCAGGGAGGGTATCACCCGGCTGTGCACACGGATCGATGTCGCGGGCGCGAGACCTGGGCAGTTGAGTTCGTCGCTGCTGTTAAACTGAGCTAGGCCTCGGCCAATCATCAGAGTCTAGGCAGCGTTTCTACTGTGCCGGCCCTGCCCGGCACAGAGGGTTGATTGCGCGGGGGCAGGGGAGTTCCAAACAATTGGCGGCCGCGACCCTTTGCCGATCATCCGACGTTCGATGGTCTGTGATCGCGATTGGGCATGCAACCGGAAACGATATGGTAACAAGCTCTGACACAACGCAAGTATCCGTTGGCCGATGCCGCGCCAGCCGCCAGGGATATTGCCCGAGCATTTCGTCACGACGTTCCTTCTCCCGCGTCACCCGAATCGAGCGCCGCCACGAATCGGAAAGCATCCTTGAGAACGGGATTATCGGGAGGCTGGTAGGCCGACGGCTCGATCAGGCCGAGCCGGTTTTGCATCCCACTGATGTGACGCATGCCGCGTGGCGCCTGGCCACGACCGCTTCGGAACGAGCGTCACCTAATCTCAGCCCCAGCGGCGGGCGGCGCCCCAACGTCCGACGGACTCATGCAGGAGGGCGAATGTTTGCCGCGGACTGGGGCGTGGGTCGGATGCGGTGCGTAGGCCAAGCGCTCCCATTCGCGGAACTTCTCGAAAATGCCCGGTAGGCCACCCGCGAGCATAGTGACTGGGCGGCGCTTTACTCATCCCGGCCGTGCCGGATGTTGCTCGAAGACCGAAATCGACACCGCCAATCGACTCCATTGTCGGCGCCCTGGCGATGTCGCTCTGAAAGAGAATAACAGCAGTGATCGAGACCGAACGACGCTCGCGCTCTTGGTGGCGAGAGCGGCGGGCGCTCCGTCTCCGTTGGAAGCAAAACGCCGGAACGGTCGTCGTGCCGATATTTTCGATTTCAAACGGGCTCACGCTTAATAAGTGGAATTACCGTGATCGCCAGGTCCGTTGTGTCGCTTGGACTCCGTGTCATTGGGCAGGCAGGGGAGGGGGCGTTAAGGTCGCTCCGGATCCAATGGCATACAGCTCTTGTCCAGAGTTGATGCCCTCGCGAACGTATCAAAGTCAGGAAATTTCGGAAAGATATATCGACGAGATCGGGTTTTATCGGCATGATCTCTCGTAGACTCAGGCGAGGCATGTGGTATGCCAGCGTCCTTGCAGCCTTCGGCTCTAAAGCCAATGTTTTTCCGCTTCCGGCGCCCATTTTTACCATCGACACTCGGTGCGGTTAATCGTCGTTATGAGCGAACAAACCGCACAACTGAATTGATCCCCGTCAGGCGCGGGTTCGTTTATCGCCATCCTCGAAAGCCGTTAAATATCGCGGAGGTGTAAAGCACGCCCCCGCAGTCGAGATGGCTGCCGCTCCCCGAAACCGCTGATACGGATGGAGCAAGCCCTAGATACGGAGGGTTTGCGCCGCATTAATCGATGAAATGAAGCTCTTCGTGCGTTCCTGCTTCGGATCGCCAAAAATCGTTTCCGCTCTGCCGGACTCGACCACTTTGCCGCTCTCGAGAAATACGACATGATTGGCGATACGCGAGGCGAGGCGCAGGTCATGCGTCGCCATCACCATCGTCGTCCCCTCGGCTGCAAGCTGGCCGAGCACATCGACGACTTCAGCGGACAGTTCGGGATCGAGAGCCGAGGTCGGTTCGTCGCAGAGAAGAACCCGGGGCGAAGGCGCAAGTGCTCGGGCGATCGCCACCCGTTGCTGTTGTCCGCCGGAAAGCTCCGCAGGCCAGGCCTCCGTCTTATGGGCCATCCCAACCTTGGTGAGCAGTTCGCTGGCGCGCCGGTGTGCTCTTTCGCGCGGCCATTTGAGGACCGTCGTCAGCCCTTCCATGACGTTTTCGATCGCGGTGCGATGCGGGAATAGCTGGAAGTTCTGGAAGACCATGCCGGTCTGACGGCGGATTTTCTGGATCGACTTCCAGCCGATCTTCATGCCCGGTTCGAAGTCGAGCTTTTCATCGCCGATGCGGACGGAGCCGGCCGTCGGGATCTCCAGAAGATTGATGCAGCGGAGCAGCGTGCTTTTGCCACCTCCCGAGGGACCGATGAGCGCAGTGACGCTTCCTTCGGGGATGTCGAGGCTGATGTCCTTCAGGATGACGGCGTCGCCGAAACGTTTTTCGATGTTGGAAAGCTCGATCATCGATTCGACTCCAGCATGCCGCCATAACGGGCGAAGCGCTTTTCCAGCCTGTTTTGCAGCGACGACAGCACCGAGCTCAAGGCCAGGTAGATCAGGGCCGCCTCGATATAGAGGATCAGCGGCTCATAGGTGGTTGCGACGATCCGCTGGGCAGCCTGAAAGAGTTCCGGCACAGTGATCGCCGCGGCAAGCGACGTATCCTTGACCAGCGAGATGAAGGTATTAGAAAGCGGCGGTACCGCGACCCGCGCTGCCTGCGGCAGGATTGTGCGGCTCATCGCCTGGCGCCATGACATGCCGATCGAATAGGCCGCTTCCCACTGCCCCTTGGGCACCGAGGAGATCACGGCGCGGATGATCTCGGAACTGTAGGCGCCGATATTCAGGGTAAAGCCGATCAGCGCCGCGGGAAGGCATCGAGCAGGACGCCGATGCTCGGGAGGCCATAGAAGATCACGAAAAGCTGCACGAGAAGCGGCGTGCCGCGGATGACCCACACGTAGAACCGTGCGATCATCGCGAACGGCGTCGGGCCGAACAGCCGTGTCACGGCCGTGATCAGGCCGAGGATAAGCCCGAACAGGAAGGACAGCAGCGTCAGCGGAACCGTGAAGCGGATGCCCGCCCATAGAAGGGTCGGAAGCGAATCCGACATCAGTTGAAGCCAGTGCGGCACGGCGTGATCCTCAAAAACGAGGCGTCCGGCGCAGGCGCCGGACGCTGGATTCATGCATATCGAGAACGGTCAGGCAGCCTACTTGGAGACGTCCTGCCCGAAATACTTATCGGAAATCTTCTGATAGGTGCCGTCGGCCTTGATGTCCGACAGCGCCTTGTTGATCGCGCCGAGCAGTTCCGGTTCACCCTTGCGGATGATGATGCCGGAATAATCGGCGTTGTCCTGCTGCGCGGCGATCTTGACCGGCGCGTCGGGCTTCTGCTTCTTGAAATCGAGGAAGGAGAGGCTGTCGTTGATCGTCGCATCGGCGCGGCGTGTCAGCACAAGCTGGATCGACTGGTCGAAACCGTCCGTGCCCACCAGTTCGGCACCCGCCTGTTCGGCGATCTTGCCGAAATTGCTGGTCAGCGACTGGGCGGACTTCTTTCCCTTGAGATCTGGGAATCCCTTGATGTCGCTATTGTCCTGGCGAACGATCAGCACCGCCTTGGAAGCGATATAGGGATCGGAGAAATCGTATTTCTGCTTGCGGGCTTCGGTGATGCCGACCTGGTTAATCACGGTATCATAGCGCTTGGCATCGAGGCCGGCGATCAGACCGTCCCACTTGCCTTCCACGAACTCAGCCTTGACGCCGAGCTTTGCGGCGACCGCTTGCCCGATCTCGACATCGAAACCGGCGAGTTTGCCGGTTGCGTCATGAAAGGTGAAGGGCGCGTATGTTCCTTCGGTGCCGATCTTGAAGACGCCCGCGGACTTGATGGCGGCGAGATTTTCGCCGGCGAGGGAAGGGGTGAGGGCTGCCACGTGAATAAGGGCCGCCGCGACAATGGTTTTCAGCCGGAACATTTAGGTCATCCTTTCAGCAGTGCTTGCTGGCGACTAGATGACAGAAAATAGGACGTCGCGATTGAAAGAAAACCGCGAATAAAACCAGCAAATGCAAATATTTTGCTCACGGACGATGGCGCATGGCCTCGTAGAGATGAGGGCCGGTCATCGTTTGCCGGCGCGGCCGTGTCGGATCCACTTCGCGGCCGCAGATGCACGTCCAGGCTGTGGAGTCATCCGGCTCATCAACATCCCTGAATGCGGCGCACCGAATTCCAGGCAAAAATATCCAAGCGCGGTGAAGCCCTTAGCATCAAGGGCGCCGAATTTGCACGCAATCGCCTCTCGCGCGGTTGACATAAATCAATGACGGCGAGATCATATTCAACATGGATACGACATATTCAAATAGAATACAAGAGGAAACTGGCGGTGTCCGCCCCTCTCGACGGTTCTGAAGACGATGGCCGTGCTGGATGTCCTGGCATCAAGCACTCGCGGCATGAAGCTGCCGGAGATCGCGTCGGCCATGGAGCTGTCGCGACCGACCGCATACCAGCGCCTGCTGACGTTGATCGAAGCCGGCTGGGTCGAGCAGGACCAGGAGATGCGCTATCGGCTGTCGATGCACGCCTGCCGTCTTGCGGCCGCGGCCATGGAGCAGGCAAATCTCGGAACGCGGATCCAGCCGATCATCGAAATGCTGGTCCATCGGGTGAAGGAGACGGCTTCGCTGGCGGTGCTCGACAGGGGCCTGCCCTGTATCGTCTCGCGCGTCGAATCCGAAAGCGTGCTGCGCGCGGAACAGAAGATCGGCACGACCATGTCGCTCGAGGGCTCCGCGTCCGGCCGCATCCTGACGGCCTTTGCGGACGAAACGACACTCGCCCGCCTGAAGGAAAGCGGCGAACCGCTCGCCTCGGAAGAGCTTCTGGGCGAAGCCCGCGCCCATGGTTACGCCTTGTCGAGCGGCTACACCCATAGCGGCGTCGTGGCCATCGCGGCGCCGATCTTCGATCTCCACGGCAAGTGCACGTCGGCGATCTCGCTGGTCATGCCTGAGATGCGCTTCGATCTCGAAAGCTTCCGCGAGCCGCTTCTCGAGACCGCCCGCACCATCACGAAAATGCAGCAGGGAGAACGTTGACGGTCATGACCCCGACATCCGAACAGGTGGCGATGCCACAGCCGCGCCCCGGCCACGAGGTGATGAAGACCGCGCGGCTGGCGGCGATCCAGCCGAGCCGGCTCAGCGGCACGCGTGCCTTCATGAACAAGATGATCCGCGAGCGCTGGGACATTTCCAATCTCCTCTTCGAGGTGGATGAAAATGCCGAGGGCACCGTCGTTTACTCCATCAAGGCGCCGGGCCACGAGTTCTCGTTCATCGGCTTCTCCCGTCCGCCGAGCCGCACCGCCCGCACCGGCCGTATCATCGGCCAGGCCTGGGACATGATGGGCGCTCTGATCGAGGGTCCGGCGACCGAGGCGGAGATCGAAACGGCGCGGCGGGAAATCCCAAAGCTCTATACGGGCCGGGCAACCGCCGGCACGCTGATCTGGTGCCGGTCGAACCGCTCAATGCGGGTCTTCGACCAGACCCTCGAAGCGCTTGCCGAAGGTCGCCAGCCCTCCGTCGCCGATCTTTCCAAGGTCTGCTACCTGATGCGCAATACCGGCCTCGACGGCAACGGCACGTTCGGGACGCGTTCCTTTCCGTCGCTTGGGGCTCGCCACGCGCTCGGTGGTGTTCTTGAGGCACAATTGCTGACCGCCTATCTGATGCGGGAGTTTTCCTGCGATCTCGTCGAACATCTCGCCGCAAGGAAATCGGACAAGGCAGTGCGCCTCGACCCGCAGCTTCGCCGCTACATCGGCGTCGGCAACGGTTCGGCGCTCGGTCTCATCTTCTTCGTCCACAAACACCCGCGCCTGATCAATGGGCTTCTCGCTGCACGCGAAGGCGCGATTGCCGCAGCGCGTGGCCTGAAGCTCGACGCGTCGGATGCCCGCATTGCAAAACTGCTCGACCTCGTCCGTCAGGCGATCGTCTTCCGCCGCCAGGACCGGATGGTCTATGAGACATTTGCATCCAGCGCGGAAGTTGCCAGCGATCTGGAAAAGATCGTCGCGGCGCTGGAAGAGTTTCGCAAGAGCGGCACGGTGCTTGGCCGCAAGGCGGACTATCCGCTCGATATCCTTGCCTTCGAATTCGAGGTTGAGGCTCGTTGCGGAAGCCTATGAGACCCTCCTTTCATTGCTCATCGAACTCGTTCCCGAAGAAGCCGACCGGCTGCTGGCGGCGGCGCATGGGCCGGACGAATTCAGCGTCTCGCCGGCGGAAACCGTCGAAAGCCTGAAGGGACTGGTTCGTGACGAATACCAATGGGCGCTCGCTACCGACATGGCAGGTCCCGACGCCTATAAATATGTCTGGTACAAATCCGAGACGGCCGAGGAGCCGCGCCGCGGTGCCCGCGAGGAAGTGCCGGAAGCACTCGACCTCGGTCTCGACGTCTGCGGGGGTATCCAGTCACTGTTCGCCGATCTCGGCGGAGAAGACGGCGCGCTCAGCGTCGCCCGCTTCCTGATGAAACATCCTGAACACCGCTACATGGTGGCGCGCATTCAAAGCCTGCGCGGGCAGGGCTATCACACGCCCCACGCCAATATCAATGCGGAGGCTTTCGTGCCGATCGATCTCGTGCGGTTGATGAATGTCGGCATTCACGGCATCGACAAGACCCGCGACTTCCTCAGCCGCAACCTTCGCGGCGTGCTTTATCACGGGGCACCGACCCCCGACGATCTGCGCGCCGGCTACACCGGCACCTGGTACTATCCGGCGGAACCTGTCCTATGACCTCCTTGAATTCCTCTCCTTTCATGCGCGTCATGCCCCGCGAAATGCGGCTGATGTCCGAGCGGATTTTTCGCTGAGCAGCCTGCCGAAGGGCTTCTTCCTGACGGTTGGCGACTTTCCGATGTATTCGCAAAAGCTCGGCCTTGGCGGTTTCAAGCTGTTCGAAGAGCGGTTCGAGAGTTTCAGGTCGGCGGCGATAAACCGTATCCGGATCGCTTCCGAAGACGGCAACCGCATCACGCTCGATGCGGCAGGCGAACATGCTTGGTTCGTGCTGCCGACCGCAATCGATCTGCTCGGCGAACTCACGGCCCGGTTCGGATCGACGGAACTGACGATCATCGGCGCGACGGACTCCGAGGAGCCTCGCGATCGCCGCGCATTTCGGCGGCCGATCGGGCCTCTCGATCTCCGTGTCGGGCAATCTACTCAAGGCGGTCCCGGCAGCTGTCACCGGCGACGTTCGCACGGACGATTCTCTCCTCTGGTCGCTTCTGGAAAACGGCGCGGAGATCGAGGCCGACCTCTGGTGGCGTATCTACCATCTGGCCAAGCAGGCGCTCGCGACCGACAGCATCGTCTCGCGCCGCCACGCCGGCCCGATGATCGTCAACGAGGACGGTACCGTCATCGGGCGCAAGGACAATGACGACGAGACCGACGTCTCGTTCCTGTCGTCCAGACTCTCGGAACGCGAAAAGACCGAACGCCAGAAGGAAAGCGCGAGATCATGATCATCGATGGTTTGCAATGCGGGCATTTCGATCGCGCCGCTTTTGAAACCCTGCTCAAGGGCACCGTGGGCGGCGTCGTCAACACCTGCGGCTTCTGGGAAGGCACGGTGGAATCGATGGATTCGATCGGCCGCTGGCGCGATCTGGTCGGTGAGAATTCCGACATCGCCGAAATCGCGCTGACGGCCGGTGATATCACCCGCATTTCCGATGCGGGCAAGCTTGCGATCATCATGGGTTTCCAGAACAGCAACCTGTTCGAAGGCCGGATCCGCTTCGTCGAAATGTTTGCCGAACTCGGCGTGCGGGTCGTGCAACTGACCTACAACAACCAGAACGAACTTGGCGGTTCCTGTTATGAGGCCGAGGATTCCGGCCTTGCCCGTTTCGGCAAGGAAGTGGTTCGCGAGATGAACGCGGCCGGCATCCTGGTCGATTGCAGCCATGTCGGCGACCGCACGACGCTCGATGCGATCAAGGTTTCCGAGAAGCCGATCGCTGTCACCCATGCCAATGCCCAGTCGCTCTTCATGCACAAGCGCAACAAATCGGACGATGTCATCAGGGCGCTGAAGGACACCGGCGGCGTGATCGGCTGCGCCGCCTATCGCAACATTACCGGCGACGAATTCTGCGCCTCGATCGAGGCCTGGTGCACGATGGTTGCCCGCACGGTCGATATAGCAGGCATCGATTCCGTCGCGATCGGCACCGACAAGAGCCACAATTTCACCGCTCCCGACTATGCCTGGATGCGCAAGGGTCGCTGGACGCGCGGTGAGGATTATGGCGCGAGCGCCGCGGGCAAGCCGCTCAAGGCGGCGCCGCCGGAATGGTTCAAGGACGTCGAAGATATCAGGGTGATCCCGGACGGCTTGAGCGCCGTGGGCTTCTCAAAGGAAGAGGTCGCGAAGATCACCCACAGGAACTGGCTGCGGCTCTACGAAGCCACTTTCAGAAAATCATAAAAGAGGAGAACTGCAATGACTGGAATGAAGACGTTTCTCATGCCTGACCGCCGCCGTTTCCTGAAGACGGCCGGCGCTGCAATCACCGCTTCGCTTGCCGCTCCCTATGTCGTTCGCGCGCAGGAAAAGGTCCTCTATGTGAACACCTGGGGCGGCCCCTGGGAGGCTGCCGCAAAGGCGCATCTCATCGATCCGTTCACCGCCGAAACCGGCATCCAGGTGAAAACCGTTTCGCCCGTCTCCTTCGCCAAGCTCGCCCAGCAGGTGAAGACCGGCACCTACGAGTTCGACGTCACGACACTCGGCGGCGGCGAGCTGGTGCGCGCCAACCAGGCCGGTATCATAGAGGCGCTGAAGGAGCCCTATAAGGGCGGGCTTTTCGAAAACGGTGTCGCGTCCCATGCGTTCGCGACCGTCATGGCCTGGCGCACCGACAAATATAAGGAGACCCCGAAGACCTGGGCCGATTTCTGGAACGTCGAGAAATTCCCCGGCGGTCGTTCGCTGCAGCGTTATGCGTCGCGCGTCATTCCGATCGCGCTTCTGGCCGACGGCGTTGCAGTGAAGGATCTCTATCCCCTCGATGTGGACCGAGCCTTCAAGTCGCTCGACAAGATCAAGAAGCATATCCGGGTCTGGTGGACCGCCGGCGCCCAATCGACCCAGATCCTGCGCGACGGCGAAGTCGATATGATCGGCATCTGGCACGGGCGTTATTTCGAGGCCGAGAAGGCCGGCGCTCCGGTAGCCATGACCTGGAACCAGGGCGAGATCGAACGTGCCTACTGGGTGGTCGCCAAGAAAACCCCGAACCTCGAGAACGCCAGGAAATTCGTCGAATTCGCCACCAGCGCCAAGCCGCTCGCCGGCTTCTCCAAGGCTGCGGACTACGGGGCGCTCAACCCGGCCTCCAACGAGTTCGTCGCGGCGGCTGACGCCAAGCGCATGCCGACCTCGCCGGACAACTACAAGCTGACCTTCGAGCAGAACATGGCGAATTTCGGCATCGATCCGGCGGAACTCGCCGAACGTTTCGAGGAGTGGGTCGCCAGCTGATCCGCTCTCCTGGATCAACCCGACCCGCTGGCCGGCATCGCGCGGAACAACCGCGCGATGCCGCAGCGACCCTGCCTGCCACAAAAGGGGAACGGCAATGGGCATGAGCCTTTCAAAACTGACGGAAAAGTCGAACATCTGGCCGTGGCTGCTTCTGGCGCCGCTCGGCATCTACATGCTCATCTTCTTCGCCGTGCCGCTTGCCGAAGTGGCGATCATGAGCTTCACCGAACCGAAGGTCTCGCTTGCGAACTACCAGAAGGTCCTGACCGGAGCGCTTTACCAGCGCGTCTTTTTGAACACGTTCATGACGGCTGCCTTCGTGACGCTCTGCTGCCTTCTGGTCGGTTATCCGCTGGCTTATCTCATGGCGCATTCCAAGCCCCGCACGGCCATGCTGATCCTGCTGCTCGTCACCATGAGCTTCTGGACCAGTTTTCTCGTCCGCACCTATTCGTGGATGGTTCTGCTTGGCAATAACGGTCCGTTGGTCGCTTTCCTGCAGATGATCGGTTTCGACAAACCGCCTCAGCTTCTCTTCACGCGGTTCTCCTCGACGCTCGCCATGGTTCATATCCTGGCGCCCTACATGATCATGAACATCTACACGGTCATGAAAAAGATCGATCCGGCGCTGATCCGTTCGGCGGAAAGCCTCGGCGCCAAGGGCTGGTCGCTGTTCCGGCATGTCTATCTGCCGCTGACGGCGCCCGGCATCGCCAACGGTTCGGTCCTCGTCTTCGTCATCTGCCTCGGTTTCTATGTAACGCCGGTACTGCTCGGCAGTCCGCGCGAGCAGATGGTCGCCGGCCTGATCGGCCATCAGATCGAGGAATTCCTCGCCTTCGGTCTCGGCTCCGCCATGGCAATGATATTGCTCGTAGTGACGCTGATCATCCTCACCATCTATCATCGCCGTTTCGGCCTCGACAAACTCTGGGGTGACCGAACATGAACACGTTCATGCGCTGGGCCGGCTTCGTCGTCGTGCTGTTCATTGCTGCACCGCTCGTCATCGTCGTGCCGATGTCGTTTTCGAATGCGAGTTCGCTGCAGTTCCCCCGCCGGGCTATTGGCTCGGTTATTATCGCGCTTATTTCACCAGCGTGGACTGGCTGATACCGACCTGGAACAGCATTCTCATCGCGACCGCCACCACCATCCTCACAATGGCCCTGGTGGTGCCTGCGACCTTCGCTCTCGTGCGCCACAAGTTCCGCGGCAAGGGTTTTGCCGACCTGATGATGCTGATGCCGATGGCGGTGCCGCATATCGTCATGGCGGTCGGCTATTATTCCTACTTTGGCGATCTCGGGCTGGTGCACAGCCATCTCGGCGTCATCCTGGCGCATACCTGCCTGTCGGTGCCGATCGCCTTCCTCGTCCTTTCCGCCAACCTCAAGGGCTTCGACCGAAACCTGGAACGGGCCGCGCAGAGCCTTGGCGCGAGCCCGGCCAAAACCTTCCTGCACGTGACATTGCCGATCCTGCGGCCGGGACTGGTGATCAGCTCACTTTTCGCCTTCATCCAGTCCTTCGACGAAACCGTGGTGGCAATCTTCATCTCGGGCCGCGATGCGGAGACCTTGCCGCGCAAGATGTTCGACAGCATCCGCCAGGAAGCCGATCCGGTGATCGCTGTCATCTCGACGCTGCTCTTCTTCGTGGTGCTGATCGGCATAGCGGCTCCCTATTTCGCCGGCGCACTGCGCAGCCGCGCTCCCAAACCAAGCCGGCCAGCCGGCGCACACTGAATATTCCCAAGGGCTTCCCCAAGGACTTCCAATGACGAACTACCTGCAGCTCTCCAACATCACCAAGACCTACGGGCATTTCACGGCGCTCGACGATGTCAGCCTGTCGGTCGGCGAGGGGAGTTCGTGACCTTCCTGGGCCCGAGCGGCTCAGGCAAGACCACGACGCTGATGATTATCGCCGGTTTCGAAAAGGCAAGCGGCGGCACCGTCGAGATCGGCGGGCAGTCGATCTCCCAGCTTGCGCCGCATGAGCGCAATATCGGTATCGTGTTCCAGAACTACGCGCTTTTCCCGCATAAGACGGCGGTCGAAAACGTCTATTTCCCGCTGCAGATGCGCGGTGTCAGCCGTTCTCAAGGACTCCGGCAGGCAGAGGACATGCTGTCGCTCGTCGGCCTCAAGGGTTTTGGCCATCGTCATCCGAAGGAACTGTCCGGTGGCCAGCAGCAGCGGGTGGCGCTTGCCCGCGCATTGGTCTTCGAGCCCTCCTTGCTTCTGCTCGACGAGCCGCTGGGCGCACTCGACAAGAATCTCCGCGAGCAGATGCAGATCGAAATCAAGCGCATCCAGCGCAGCCTCGGCGTGACGACCATCTTTGTGACCCACGACCAGTCGGAAGCCATGTCGATGTCCGACCGGATCGTCGTCTTCGAGAAGGGGAATCGAGCAGGCCGCAGCGCCGCTGGATATCTATCATCGCCCGCAGACATCCTTCGTCGCCGCCTTCATCGGCGAGAGCAACCTGATCCCGGCGACCATCACAAGCGCGGCGGCCAAAACGGCTGAAAGCCCCACACTTGGCGCTTTCGAGCATGCGAGCACCGACGATCTTACCGACGGCCAGAAGGTGACGCTGCTGATCCGTCCCGAACATATCAAGCTGTCGCGCAACCCGATCGAAGGCCGCAAGAACGTCCGCATGATCGTCGAGACGATCGTCAACTATGGCGACAATGCCCTCGTGATCGGCCGGGCAGGGGATATTCCGATGCGCGTCAGGGTGCTCGGCGCCGATGTTGTGATCATCAAGGAAGGCGAGGAATGCTGTATCAGCTGGACGCCGGACGCCGTTTTCGTCATCACCAAATAGGATCGTGACGGAAGCAAAAGGACGGCCGACGTGATCTCGTGGCAGCGACGTGACGTCAATCTGTCGCCCGACCCCGTTCTAAATCTAACGGCAGTCGCGTCCTGAGCGGCTTTTGACAGACGCCGCCGACTTCGTCCAGCTTTCATCGTAAAGGCCGCGCCTTTGATTGAGGTGCCTTGCCGGACGAGGCACCGATGCTTGCGCCTGCGGTTGTGCTCCTCGGGGAGTTGCCTTACGCGCATGACGATCGACCGTGATGGGGAACGAAGCCATCTCGGCGGCTCCATCGGGGCCGCCGCAGTGGCACGCTGTGGCTGGTGCGGCCGACCGAGTTCGATGACGACAATTTGCCTGGGCTCTGCTGAAACAACCGATATCGCCGTCTCACCCTCTCGTCATGCAGTCTCTCGTGCTACAATCTCGAAGCCAACGTCGATGACGGTGGGGCCTTGTTGCAGCCCATTCAGGCGTGAAAGCAGACATCCGGCCGCCCGGCTGCCGATATCCGCACGATCAACCCGGATGGTGGTGAGCGGCGGATGTGTGTAGGCCGAAAAAGCAAAGTCTCCGAAACCGACAATTGCCACTCGTTCGGGTATGGTCAGGTTTCTGGCCTGCACTTCGGCCAAAGCGCCTTGTGCTATCAGGTCAGAACTGCAGAAAACCGCAAGGGTTGAGCTGCTCTCATCCAAAAGTGCCGCCATCATTTCGCGTCCCTCGCGGAAAGAGCCAGGCGCGTTGACCGTTTTGACGGTTACATCGGATATTCCTCTTGCAGCCAAGCCGTCTACGTAGCCTGCGCGCCGTTCAAGCCCGCGCTGATCTTTGGCGCCGATCTGTGCGTATCGTTCACGGTTCAAGTGAGCGAGATGGTCGGCGACAAGTTGCCCCGCCTTGCGATGAGAGAAGCCCACCGCCATGTCCAACGGAGGGGAAGACAGGTCCCAGATCTCCACGATCGGCAGCTGTGCCGATCGCAGTATATTTTTGGTCTGATCCAGATGGCTTAAGCCAGTCAAGATTATCCCGTCCGGCCTTCGCGCGAGGACTGCGGAAACAAGTTCGAATTCTCGGGCTGGATCGTAGCCTGAAACTCCTAGCAACAGCTGATAGCCTGCGGAAACAAGTTCAGAGTTCAGGCTCTCGATCGTTTCCGAGAACATGGTGCTTGAAACCGAGGGAACGATTGCGGCGATCAGCCGGCTCTTGCGGGATGCCAGACCACCTGCAAGCAGGTTTGGCACATATCCCGTTCTGTCGATGACGGCGCGGACCGCCTCCAGCGTTTCCGGCTTTACCAGGTGAGGCGTGTTTATTGCGCGGGATACTGTGACGGACGACACACCTGCCATTCTTGCGATGTCAGCTAGTGTAACATTTCTTGTGCCGACCGTGCCCGACATATCAACGTGTCTTACCAAAGCCGCACTACAAGAAATCCATCGTCCAGAGAGTACAGCGTGAGAAGTGCATCCCAGGTACCGTGGGTGACACTAGCGGCGATTTGAGATCCCATCAACATCGCATTTACAGCCGGCCTCGCTAAAACTCATAATATGAGAAACAACGGTCGATACAAAAATATATTATAGGTTGTCTTTTTCGCTTGATTTAAAATTGGCAAGCAGCATGATGGAAGCGCTTCCATCAGCCATGAGGAGGGTTTGATCGCGAAGCCAGAGGGAGGCGTTCCGTCATCAATATGGAGGAGATAGTATGACGTTTAAGCGATTGTTGAAGATTGCCGGGCTTGCGAGCGTACTCATCGGCGCCGCCTTTCAGCCCGTAATCGCAGAGAACTACCCGTCCAAGTCGGTGACGATCATCGTTCCGTTCGCGGCTGGCGGCAACACCGATGCATTTGCAAGACTTATCGGACAGGAACTGGACAAGCGGTTCGGGCAACGATTCATTGTCGAGAACAAGCCCGGTGCCGGCGGCAATGTCGGGTTGGGAGATCTTTCCCGCGCTAAAGCGGATGGCTATACCTTGGGTATGGGAACGGTCAGCTCAAATGCGATCAACCAGACCCTGTACAAAGTGCTGCCTTACGACAAGGACAAGGGATTTGCGCCTGTCTCGCTTGTGGCAACCCTTCCCAACGTATTGGTCGTAAATCCGAAATTGTCTGTCAAAACGGTGCCGGAGCTGATTGATCTCCTGAAGAAGGAGCCGGGTAAGCACACCTATGCCTCGTCTGGCGTCGGCACCTCGATACACCTGGCCGGCGAGCTGTTTTCCACTCGGGCAGGGGTCAAGATGACTCACGTCTCATACAAAAGCAGCAGCCAGGCGATCATGGATGTCGTGGCGGGTCATATCGACATGATGTTTGATAACATCCCCACCGCGGCAGAGCAGGTAAAAGCCGGCAAGGTTTTGTCGCTGGCGGTTACGAGCACGGGAAAAGCCGACCTTCTGCCCGATACGCCGACCATGGCGAGCTACTTCCCGGGGTTTGAGGCAACATCCTGGCATGGCCTGTTTGCACCTCCCGGAACGCCTCCGGAAATCGTCGAGCAAGTGAGCAAGGCCGTCGGAGAAATCTTGCGCGAACCGGCGATGCGCCAGAAACTCGAGGGGATGGGTGCGAAGCCCGAGGGGAACACGCCTGCCGAATTCGCGAAGTTCATCGACGCCGAAACGAAGAAATGGGCCGAGACCATCAAGGCGGCAGAGGTTCCGCTGCAATAGGCTGCGCGCGGCCGCTTCGTTCCCGAGTCCCGGAATTTTGGTCCCCGTTCAAGCAGTTCCGGCCCGGTTGCCGGGACTGCTCCGATATCCATCGATCTTTGGCGCCCTTACCTCCGACCGAGGAGACTGTGCATGATAGGCATTCGTAACGGCCGCGATTTCCTCGGCGGCTTGAGCATGATCGCGGCCGGGAGCCTTTTTCTCTGGTTCGGCAGGGACCTTGCCGCCGGTAACTCATTTCAAATGGGGCCGGGATACTTTCCAAGGCTTCTCAGCAGCCTGTTGATTTTGATCGGCCTCGTCATGGCAATGAAGGCCGTTGTCGTTGAAGGCGATCAGGACGCCGATGCGCCCTTCAACCCGAAAGCCTTTCTTCTGGTAATCGGCGGCCCCCTCTTCTTTGCTTTCGCGCTCACGCGGCTCGGTTTGGCGCCGACGGTTTTCCTTGTGACGGTGGGAGTATCGTTTGCCAGCATCTACGTGCGGTCGGCGAGAGCCTTGGCTCTGGGAGCAGGCCTCGCGCTGTTCGCCTCCATCCTGTTCACACGCCTGCTTGCGCTGCCGCTCGACGCATTCGGTCCATGGCTGAGTTTCTGACACCGCTCCAGTCTTGAGACACCCGAAAAAAGGTCGGAATGCATATGGAATTTCTTTCAGATCTCTGGCTGGGCGCCTCCACCGCCTTTCTGCCGTTGAACCTTGCCTACTGTTTCATCGGTGTCTTGCTGGGAACCGCGATCGGGGTTCTGCCTGGGCTGGGGCCGACGGCGACGATCGCGATGCTTCTGCCGATGACCTTCGAATTGCAGCCGGTCTCGGCGTTGATCATGCTTGCCGGGATTTTCTATGGTGCACAGTATGGCGGCTCTACCACAGCCATTCTCATCAATCTCCCAGGCGAAAGTTCTTCCGTTGTAACGGCGATCGACGGCTACCAGATGGCAAGAAAAGGCCGGGCCGGCGCGGCGCTTGCGACTGCGGCGCTCGGATCGTTTTTCGCCGGGACGGTTTCGACATTGCTCCTGGCAGTAGCCGCGCCGCCGCTGGCCGAGATCGCGCTCAGCTTCGGCCCGGCGGAATATTTCTCCCTGATGATACTCGGTCTCGTCGCGTCTGTCGCGCTTGCGAGCGGTTCACTGCTGAAAGCTTTCGCGATGATTGTGTTCGGTCTCGCACTTGGCCTCGTCGGTACCGATGTCGAGACGGGAACGGCCCGATACACGTTCGGCATCTCCGAATTGTACGACGGCCTGAATTTCGTTGCGGTCAGCATGGGCATTTTGGCATCTGCGAAATCCTTCGCAACCTGGAGAGCGAAAGCGAGCGGACAGTCGGCGTCAAGCGCGTCAGCGGACTGATGTTGGCAAAGGACGACCTCAAGCGCATCGTCGCACCGGTGTTGAGGGGACGGCGCTGGGCTCTATTCTCGGCGTTCTGCCGGGAGGAGGGGCCATGTTGTCCTCATTCGCCGCCTACGCCCTGGAGAAGAGGGTGTCTCCCAACCGCGCAGAGTTCGGCAAAGGCGCCATCGAAGGGATCGCCGCACCGGAATCAGCCAACAATGCGGGAGCCCAGACGTCCTTCATACCCATGCTGACGCTCGGCATTCCCGGCAATCCGGTCATGGCCTTGATGGTGGGCGCGATGATCATTCAGGGCATTACACCCGGACCCAATGTGATCTCCTCGCAGCCGGCGCTGTTTTGGGGAATGATCGTCTCCATGTGGATCGGCAACCTGATGCTGGTGGTGCTCAACCTGCCGCTGATCGGCCTGTGGGTCAGGCTGCTGACGGTGCCTTACAGCATGCTGTTTCCGGCCATCATCGTGTTCTGCTGCATCGGCGCCTACAGCATCAACAACAACGTCTTCGATGTGCTGGTCATGGCGGGCTTCAGCGTCGTCGGGTTTGCGCTGAGCAAGATGCGTTTCGAGCCCGCACCGCTTCTTCTCGGGTTCATTCTCGGGCCGATGCTTGAGGAAAATCTGCGTCGAGCCATGCTGATCGGGCAGGGAAATCCTTCAATCTTCGTCACAAGCCCATTGAGCCTGGTTTTGCTTCTCGTCGCGCTCGGCCTTCTGGCTCTTGTGCTTTCGCCGCGGATCCGGAGGACGCGGGAGGAAGCGTTCGTCGAGTAAATGCCGCTATGACGCAGAATATCCGGACGGGACGATCCATACCAATCAATCGGGTTCGAAATCGAACAGGAGGAGGAGCAGGCATGCGCAGGATAGGAAAGATTTCGCTTGCGGCGCTTTTCGCGTCGGGAGTTCTGACCGGCTCTGCCGCGGCAGACGAGTTCGTCTATGTCGGGAACTCCGACAGCAACGACATCAGCGTGTTTCAAATGACAAAGGAGGACGGCGCGCTGTCTTTGATCGAGACAGTCCCGTTCGCAGGCGTAGAAAAGCCGGGTGGTTCCGTCCCCATGGCGGTCAGCCCCAACAAGCATTTCCTTTATGCCGGGATAAGGTCGCAACCTTATGTGGTGCTAACCTTCTCGATCGCCCCACAAACCGGGAAGCTCACTCAGGTTGGCAAAAGCGAACTGGCGGATAGCCTGGCGAGCATCGATACGGATCATTCCGGCAAGTTCCTGTTCGGCGCCTCCTACGGGGACACAAGGTGACCGTAAACCCGATCGCCGAGGACGGAACGGTCGGCGCGCCATCGCAGGTCATCCCGACCGGCCAGAACGCCCACGCCATCCATGCCGACCCCGAAAATCGAAGAGTATTTGCGACCAACCTCGGATCGGACCAGGTCGTCGCCTTCAAGTTCGACAGACAAACGGGCCAATTGACTGCCGATCAACCTGCATCCATCGCATTCCCTGCAAAGTCAGGCCCGCGACACTTCACGTTCGCGCCGGACGGCAAGTTCGTGTACGTCGTGGGCGAGCTGGACGGACAGGTGGCCTCCTTCTCCTACGATGCAGGGACAGGCGCCTGGAAAAATATCGACCGGCAAAGCGCTTTGCCCGATGGGTTCAAGGACAAGATCTGGGCCGCGGACCTGGACATCACGCCGGACGGCCGTTTCCTCTATGCGACTGAACGGACCTCGAGCACGATCAAGATCTTCAGCGTCGATACCAAGACCGGCAAGCTGACCGCGGGAAAAAGCGTTCCGACCGAGACGCAGCCCCGCGATATCAAAGTCGATCCGTCCGGCTCATACCTGGCGGCGGCTGGTGAGACGTCGAACTCCATAACGCTTTATTCGATAGGCAAGGATGGAGACCTGACCAAACTGAAGTCCTATCCGGTGGGTAGAAAGCCGAACTGGATAGAGATTGTTTCATTGCCGTGAGCCCGCGGACCTCGGTTGACGTCAGTTCGATCGATGGTCATGCGACCGGCCGACTTTCAGCAATCCGGAACCGGTCCGCCGGTTTCGCCTCTCAGACATGATCGGATAAACACCTCCATGCCCGAAAACACCGCTCCTCGGCATATTGATTCGCCCGTCGCCCCGGGCGACCGCATCGCCTGGCTCAAACTCTCCGCGATCCATCTGCCGCTGAAAACACCGATTAGCGACGCGAAGGTTCTCACCGGGCGGCAGAAGCCGTTGACGGAAGTCGCCTTCCTCTTTGTTGAGATCGAGACACGAGACGGGCATTCCGGCATCGGCTTCAGCTACTCAAAGCGGGCAGGCGGACCGGGACAGTTCGAGCATGCCAAGGAGATCGCGGCCACGCTGATCGGCGAAGATCCCAACGATATCGGCAAACTCTGGTTGAAGCTGTGCTGGGCGGGCGCGTCCGTCGGACGCAGCGGTCTGGCGGTTCAGGCTATCGCCGCTTTCGATATCGCTCTCTGGGATCTAAAAGCGAAACGTGCCGGCTTGTCTGTTGCAAAGTTGCTCGGCGCGCATCGAGACGCGGTCCAGTGCTACAATACGTCCGGGGTTTCCTGTCCTCGTCGATCGACGAGGTACTGAACAATGTCGAGCAATCGATCGAAGCGGGTATCGGCGGCATCAAGATCAAGGTCGGGCATCCCGACGCCGCGACCGACCTGAAGCGAGTCGAAGCGGTGCATCGCTGTATCGACGGCCGGGTCGCGATGATGGTCGATGCCAATCAGCAATGGGACAGACCGTCGGCCATGCGGATGGGCCGCCGGTTGGAACAATACGACCTGACCTGGATCGAGGAGCCACTTGACGCCTATGATGCCGAGGGGCATGCCGCGCTTGCCGCTCAGTTGGACACTCCCATCGCCACCGGCGAAATGCTCACCAGCGTTCTGGAGCATGTGAGCCTCATCGATAACAAGTCCGTCGATTTTATTCAGCCCGATGCGCCGAGAGTAGGCGGCATTACTCCGTTCCTGAAGATCTGCTCGCTCGCAGAAGCAAAAAACTCAAGCTGGCACCGCATTTCGCGATGGAGATTCATCTTCATCTCGCCGCCGCCTACGAACTCGATCCATGGGTCGAACACTTCGATTGGCTGGATCCCCTCTTCAATGAACGCCTGGAGATCCGCAATGGGCGCATGATCGTCCCCGAGCGTCCAGGTCTTGGTTTTACGCTCTCGGAGCAGGCGCAAAAATGGACAAGAGCTGAAGCCGAGTTCGGTGAAAGGCCTTAGATTCGGTATCGAGCGCCTCGGCTGATATTCGAGGGGCGTCGCTGACAAAAATCAGCGACCTTCTCCCCACTTCCGGCCGCTCCGAGCAGCTAACTTAGAGCAAATCGTACTTTCCGAGGATTGCTTTGATCTTTTCGTCCTGGGCCACGTCGGGAAGCAGGGCGGGCTGTCTGCTGGCGCCAACCGACTTGTCCTGGAGATAAAGCGAACGCTTGACCATGGCGGGTGCAAAACCCAGCGCATAAAGCTCGGTGCGGAAGGCGGTATAGATAGCCTGCTGACGCTCCGCCTCGGCGATATCGCCGGAGTTGAAAGCCGCAAGGATGCCGGCGAGTACATAGGGCAGAGCGTTTCCGAGGCCTGATATGCAGCCCGCGGCGCCGTTCTGCAGCGACCACACGACCAGGTGGTCAGGGCCGGAATAGACCTCGAAACCCGGATTTTCTTTGGAAACCTGGAGGTAGGCAGCCAGCGTTTCCTGGGCGCCGCCGGAATCCTTGATGCCGGCGATATTGCCGTGCCCGGCGAGCTTTGCCGCCGTCGCCGGTTCGATATGGTTCTGGGTCCGGGCCGGAATGTCATAGAGATAGACCGGTGTCTTGACCGAGTCCGCGACCGTGGAGAAGTGGCGGACCAGTCCATCTTGGGTGCAGGCGATGAAGAAGGGGTGATGACGGCAATGCCGTCTACGCCGATCCTGTCGAATTCCCTGGCAAGCTGCACCGTTTCGAACGTCGCCGGCATCCCGGCATTGACGATGACCTTGGCGCGGCCCGCGACCTCATCGACCACGTGTTCCGTCAGGCGGATCTTTTCTTCGTGGGTCAAGGCGGTGAAATCGCCATTGGTGCCGGCGCACATGATGTTGTTGCCCGCCGCCACCTGCCGGCGCACCTGGGCGCGGGTCGCCTCAAAGTTGATTGTCTCATCCTCGTTGAAGCAGGTCACGAGTGCGACAAAGGCATTTCTGGTCATTCAATCAACTCCACTTGTCGCCGGTCGGCGTTATGTCAGGCACGTTTGAGACGGGCTGCCCGGTGTTCGGCCTGAACATCCGGATCCGGATCGAGGCTCGCCGCCAGGAGCGCTCGCGTATAGGCTTCGCGAGGCGTGTCGAAGACGTCCTTAACCGTTCCCAATTCCACCACTTCGCCCTTCTGCATGACCATGACGTAATCAGCGAAGTCGCGGACGACGGGCAGGTCATGGGCGATGAAGATGAAGGAGATGCCCATGTCTCGGCGCAGCTTATCGAGAAGCGTGATGACCTGGGCCTGAACGGACACGTCGAGCGCCGATACCGCCTCGTCGCAGACAATCAGCTGCGGTTCGAGTGCCAGTGCGCGGGCGATCGCAATCCTCTGCCGCTGGCCGCCCGAAAACTGGTGCGGATAGCGGCTCATGTGTTCGGCTGAAAGCCCCACCTGCACCAGGAGCTCCGCGACCCGCTCGCGCCATTGGCGTTTTGGGAGGATATCGGGATGAATGGCCCATGCTTCGGATACGAGTTGGAACACCGTCATGCGCGGATTGAGCGACTGGGTGGGGTCCTGGAACACCATCTGAAGATCGCGACGGAGTTTGTAGAGTTCCGACGGCGAGAGCTTGAACAGATCATGCCCCTTCCAATGCGCAGTGCCGGCATCGGGCTCGTCCAGCCTCAGAAGAACGCGGGCGAGCGTCGATTTGCCCGAGCCGCTCTCCCCGACGATCGCCATGGTTTCGCCGGCCCTGAGGTCGAAAGACACGCCCTTCAGCGCTTCGAAGGAGCCGTAGCGCTTGCGGACATCCCGGACGCTGAGCAGCGGTTCGCCCGTCAGCTGCGCGATGTGCATCTCGCCTCTTCCAGGGGCGGCGCCGATCAGCTTCTTGGTGTAGGGATGGGTCGGGTTCTTGTAGACCTCGCGCACCGTGCCGGTCTCGACCAGGCTCGCCTTTTTCCATGACGACGACGCGATCGGCGATTTCGGCCACCACGCCGAGATCGTGAGTGATGATCAGCACGCCCATGCCGGTTTCCCGCTGCAGTTCCTTCAACAGCGCCAGAACCTCGGCTTGCACCGTCACGTCGAGCGCGGTGGTCGGCTCGTCGGCGATCAAGAGGTCGGGACGCAACGCAAGCGCCATGGCGATCATCACGCGCTGACGCTGGCCGCCGGAAAACTCGTGCGGATATTTGCCCATGGCGCCTTCCGGGTCGGGAATGCCCACCCGCGTCAACAGGCGCACAGCCTCGCTCCTGGCCGGTCCGGCCTGCATCCCGTGGGTCGTCATCGCCTCGCGGATCTGCCATCCGACGGTGTAGACCGGGTTCAGATGGCTGAGCGGGTCCTGGAAGATCATCGCGATCCGCCGGCCGTTTGCCTCGCGTCGCGCATGGGCCGGCATGGTCAACAGGTCCTGGCCGTCGAGCAGGATCTGACCGGAACTGATCCGGCCGGGCGGCATGTCGATAAG
The DNA here is from genome assembly GCA_045291535.1 of Neorhizobium sp. EC2-8. Lineage (GTDB taxonomy): Bacteria > Pseudomonadota > Alphaproteobacteria > Rhizobiales > Rhizobiaceae > Neorhizobium. The sequence goes on from CP147998.1 coordinate 1,062,183, forward strand.
GTTCATGATCGCCGACGAGGATACCGATTTGCCGGACCCGCTTTCGCCGAGGATCGCCAGCGTCTCGCCGCGGTCGAGGTGATAGGAGATGTTTCGCACCGCCGGCACGATGCCGGCCGCCGTATGGAACTCGACGGAGAGATTGCGAACTTCCAGCAAATGCTCAGCCATTCTTTCGGCCTTTCATTTCCAGGCGCCAGCGCTGAACCGGATCAAGCGCGATGCGCAGCCAGTTCGACAAAAGGTTCAGCGACAAGGTTGTCATGATGATCGCAAGGCCCGGCCAGAACGACAGCCACCAGGCATTGGTGAGATATTGGCGCCCTTGGGAAATCATCAGGCCCCAGGTGATGTCGGGCGGCTGGATGCCGATGCCAAGGAATGAAAGTGCGCTTTCGGCCAGCATGACATAGGCGAAATCGAGCGTCGCCAGCGTGGTGAGCGTGGGAAAAACGACCGGCAGGATGTGGCGGAACAGGATGCGGTTCTGCGATGCGCCCATGACCCGTGCCGCCTGCACGAACATCCGCTCGCGGATTTCCAAAACCTCGGCGCGAGTGGTGCGGAGGTAGACGGGAATACGGGTGATCGACAGTACGGCCACGAGGTTCAGGATCGAGGAACCCAGAAGATAAAGGACGATCACCGCGATCAATAGCGAAGGGAAGGACATGATCACGTCCGCCAGGCGCATGATGATCTGCCCGATGCGGGGAGAGGAGAAGCCGGCAATCAGACCGAGCAGCGTGCCGACGACCGACGACAGGATCACGGCGCCGGCGGCGACCATGATCGTGTTCTGCGTTGCAACGATGATGCGCGCGAGCAGTGGCCGGCCGAGTGCGTCCGCCCCCATCCACCAAACCCATTCGCGGCTCCAGTCGAACGGCGCGAGGTTGCGACCGCGAAGGTTCTGCTTGGTGGCAAGTTCGCCGAGCCAGGACGGTCCGATCACGGCAAGCACCAGGATGACCAGCAGGAAGATGACGGCACAGAGGGCGAATTTATCGGCCCACAGCATGCGCATCATGCGCACCAGGAAGTGCGGCTCCCGGGCGACCATCGTATCGGAGGACGAAATACTCATGAGCCAACTCCTCAGTGACGGATGCGCGGATCGAGCAGCGCATAGGCGAGGTCGATCAGCAGGTTCATGAGGAAGATCGCCAGCGCGGTGACCAGGATCGCGGCGAGAACGACGTTGAAATCCCGCTGCAGGATCGAATCGATCATCAGCTTGCCGACGCCGGGGAAGCCGAAGATCGTTTCGACGACGACAGCGCCATTGAGCAGGCTCGCCGCCTGATCGCCGATAACGGTGATGACCGGCAGCATGGCGTTGCGCAGGGCATGGATGAAGATGATCGGGCCGGCCTTGACGCCTTTTGCACGTGCCGTCTTCACATAGGCGGAGGACAGCGCGCCGATCATCGAGCCGCGAACCACCTGGACGATGATGCCGAAGGGGCGGACGAACAGCACGCCGATCGGCAGGATCCAGTGCAGGACGGATCCGGTGCCGGATGTCGGCAGCCAGGCCAGATTGACGGAGAACACGACGATCGCGACGATGGCGAGCCAGAAATCGGGGACCGAGGCGCCGATCAGCGAAATCATCGAGGAGAGTCGGTCGAAGAAACCGCCGGAACGAAAGGCTGCGAGCGAGCCGACAACAATTGCAGCGGCCGTGACGAGCGACATGGTGATCACCGCAAGCCAGAGCGTCCACACGAAGGCTTCCGTGACCACGCCCAGCGCCGGCCGGGCCTTGCGGAGCGATTCACCGAGATTTCCGGTCAGCACGTCGCCGACATAGCGGCCGAACTGCACCATCAACGGATCGTTCAATCCGTGAAGCTCGCGGAACTGCTGCTTCATTTCCGCCGACGCTTCGACCGGCAGGAAGAGAGCGGCCGGATCGCCGGTCAGGCGAGACAGGAAAAACACCAGCACGAGCAGTCCGACTAGTGAAATCAAGCTCGCCACGGAGCGCTTACGAATGAAACTGAGCATCTCGCCCTCACTATTGTGGCGGCGGATGGGTATCCGCCGCCCTTGGATCGTGATCGGAACCGGAGCCGGTTCCCCCGGTTATTTGATACTGATCTCTGACAATTGCAGCATCGAATTGGTCGCGATCGTCGGCTTGAACTCGATGCGCGGCGAAACTCGTGAGAAGCCGACCATGTGGAAGAGAAGGCCGTCGGCAACCACGTCGTCATGCAGGTAGGCAATCAGCTGCGACCAGAGCTTTGCACGTTCATCGCCAACTGCGGCGGAGGCGCGCTTGATCAGGTCATCGACCTTGGGGTCGGAGAAGCCCGACTGCGTACCCTGCGAGGCGTATTTGAAGAACATGGTGAAGGACGGGTCGCCCTTGGAGTTGTCATGCATGGCGGCGACGATGATCGGGCCGCGACCTTCCTTGAAGGGCTTGGAATAATAGCTCTCGTGTTCGGCCACTTCGACGAATTTCAGCTCGATCTTGAAGCCGACTTCCTGAAGCTGCGACTGGACCGCCTCCATGATTTCGGTGACGTTCGGGAAGTTTGCCGTGCGGGCGATGAGCGTGATCGGCGTATCGACCTTCACGCCGGCGGCCTTGGCCTCCGCAAGGAGCTTCTTGGCGCCTGCGGGATCATACGGGAACACCTTCACGTCCGGATTCCAGCCCTGCGTGGTCGGAGGAACGAGGGCCGTTGCGAGCACGGCGCCATCCGGCACGAGCGTGCCGATGAATGCCTTGCGGTCGATGGCCAGATTGAGCGCCCTGCGAACCCGCACGTCGTTCAGCGGCTGGATGTTGTGGTCGAGACGCAGATAGACCGTCTCGCTGTCGAGATAGGAGAAATCGGTCTTCGGGTCGGTGGCGTCCAACTGCGAGATCGACGGGGAAAGATCCGCCTCGCCGGCCTTCACCATCGCCGCACGCACCGACGGATCGGCGCGGAAGAGATAGGTCGCTTCGGTCACCTGCGGCTTGGCGCCCCAGTAGTCGCTGCGGGCGGCCAGGACGATCTGCTGGCCCGGCGTCCAGTTCTTCAGCGCGTAGGGACCGGTTCCGATCGGCTCGCGAATGAATGCCAGCGGCGTTTCCTCGGGCACGATCGTGACGAGCGACATCAACAGCGGCAGGATCGGTTGAACCGGGTCGGCCTTGAAGTCGATCGTGTTGTCATCGACGATATTGGCGCTGATCTTCATGCCGCCGAAATAACGGCGGGATTCACAGGCGTTCTTGTCGCTCATGACGCGATCGAAGCTGTGCTTCACATCCTTGGCGTCGAACGTCGTGCCGTTGGAGAACTTGACGCCCTGGCGGAGATGGAACCGCCAGCTGCCGTCCGCGGTCTGCTCCCATTTTTCGGCAAGGCGCGGCATGACGCCCTTCTTGCCGCGAACATCGAGCTCCGTCAGCGTTTCGCTGACATTCTCCATGATGATACGGCCGATATTGGATCGGGTAGCCATGCAAGGCTCCAGCAGATCGGCTTCCTCGGGCAGCACGATCTTGATCGGCCCCGACCCTGCATAGGCCGGCGGAAGCGCCGATCCGAGGATCAACGCGGTCATCATCAGCATCTTCTTCATGTGGTTCACCTCCCAAGTGAATATAAAATGGTCAAAGACGGTTCTGGCCGGCCTGCCATTTGAATATGGCGTCCTGCCGATTTTCCGGTGATTGGCGAAGCCGATCCGAAGGAAGATCGATGGCGACTTCCGAGGCTTTATCCGTGGGGCGTTCGAATCTTCGACCGTAGCTCTCCCCGACGGCAGGTCCACCTATTCGCTGCAATGCGATCGCCGCACTCCTCCTGTGCTATTCTGCTTCAGACCATCTTCCGTCCTGATCAGTTTGTCAAATTATTTCGCAATGTTATTTCTCACAAAAAAATGCCTAAGAAAATAGCATATATATTTCATATAGATAATTCGCGCATGGGAGGAAACGGATGCGGTCATGTAAATTTATAAAACTTGACAACTTTGTGTTTCTGGTAATCTTCTGGGCCGAGAGGAGAGCTTTATGAGCCCTGATGAAATAGCGTCGGCGATGACCGGCAGGGTACGGATGGCAGCGAGCGGTCGTCGCGAAGCCTTCCTGCCTTCCCCATGGTGCAGAACCATGCAAGCTTCCTGCATCTCCTGGGCGATGGAGCGTTGATCTGCGCCTGGTTCGGCGGGTCGCTCGAAGGCAAGTCCGACATATCCATCTTTGCGTCCGTTTTCGCGCCAGGCGCGGATGCCTGGGGCCCGCCACAGCGGCTGAGCTTCGACGATGCGCATTCCGAACAGAACCCGGTTCTGTTTACCGCGCCGGACGGCCGGCTCTGGCTTTTCCATACGTCTCAGCCGTCCGGCAATCAGGACGAATGCCGTATCCGCATGGCGGAGATCCGGCGCGATCCTGCCGATCCGCAGAGGTTGATCTCCGAGGCCGGCCATTATCTCGGACTGCCGCGCGGATGTTTCATTCGGGCACCGCTGGTGGTGCGGGATGATGGCGCATGGCTTCTGCCGATCTTCCGCTGTATCCAGCGGCCGGGCCAGAAGTGGAACGGAAGCCACGACACGGCGGCGGTCGGTGTCTCGACGGATACCGGGAAAAGCTGGAGCCTCGAGGATTTGCCGCAGTCGACCGGCTGCGTCCACATGAGCCCCGTCGCCTTGCCGACCGGCGGTCATGCCGCCTTCTTTCGCCGGAGGCAGGCGGATTTCGTTTTTCGCACGCAAAGCGCCGACGGCGGCCGATCCTGGTCGGTGCCCGAGGCAACCGATGTGCCGAACAACAATTCTTCGATCGCGGCCATTCGGCTGCGGGACGGCCGGCTTGCGATGATCTGCAACCCGGTGAGCTCGGCTCAGTCCAGTGACCGTCGTGCCTCGCTCTACGACGAACTCGGCGAGAACGACGACAGGCCCGATGCCGACCCGACGGGTGGCTGCGTGCCGGTCTGGGGCGTGCCACGGGCGCCGGTCTCCGTCTGTATTTCGGACGATAACGGCCTGAGTTTCCCGGTCCGGATCCTGATCGAGGATGGGCCAGGCACCTGTCTGTCCAATGATTCCACCGATGGCCGGAACAAGGAAATGTCCTATCCATGGCTTCTGGAAGCACCGGACGGGACTTTGCATATCGCCTATACCTATCACAGGCGGGCTATCAAATACGTGAGCCTGGCCTCGGGCTGGGCAAACGCGACTGACGGGAGAATTTGATGAGCAATATCCTTGGCATCACGATGGGAGACCCCTGTGGCGTCGGTCCGGAGATAACAGTCAAGGCCCTGGCCGGGATGTCCGGGGACGACCGTTCCGCAACGCGCGTCTACGGCAATCTTGCGACGCTGGAGGCCGCACGCGATGCGGTAGGGGTCAAGCTCGACCTGACGCCCTACGTCGTCGATCTTCCGGTGGAAGGAGCGCCTCTACCCTGGGGGCAGTTGTCGGCGGTCGCCGGCGACGCGGCGTTTCGCTTCATCGAACGCGCCGTGCGCGATGCCGAGGCCGGGTCGATCGGCTGCATCGTCACCGCGCCGATCAACAAGGAGGCGCTCAACCTCGCCGGCCATCATTATGACGGCCATACCGGCATGTTGCGCAGCCTCACCGGTTCGGCGGCGGCATACATGCTTCTGGCCTCCGATCGCCTGAAGGTGATCCACGTCTCCACGCATGTTTCCCTGCAGGAAGCTATCCGGCGGGCCACGACCGAAAGGGTGCTGAAGACCATCCGCGCCGGCGACGCGCATCTGAAGCGCATCGGTTACGAACGTCCGCGCATTGCTGTGGCCGGCATCAATCCCCATTGCGGTGAAAACGGCCTCTTCGGCACGGAAGACGACGATCAGATTGCACCGGCCGTCGCGGCCGCGCGCGCCGAGGGCATCGAGGTTCACGGCCCGATTTCCGCCGATACGGTTTTCCACCGGGCCTATTCCGGCGCCTTCGATCTGGTCGTCGCGCAGTATCATGATCAGGGCCATATCCCGATCAAGCTCGTGGCCTTCGATACGGCCGTCAACGTCTCCGTCGATCTACCCATCGACCGTACCTCCGTCGATCACGGCACGGCGTTCGACATCGCCGGCAAGGGGATCGCCAATCACGGCAACATGAACTCCGCCATCGCCTACGCGCGCAAGCTCGTGGCGGGGGCCCGGTAAGGAGAACGTCATGGCCAATGCACCGATCACACTCCACCAGCCGCTGCGGCTCGCCGTCGGCGCCGGTACGATCAGCCAGGTCGGCCCCTGGGCCGGTGACGTATCCTCGACCTTGGTCATCGCGACGCCGATCACGGCGGGTTTCGTTGACCGTCTGCAGTTACCCGGCCGATTTACGGTATTCGACGCCATTCCGGGCGAGCCGGATACAGCAACGCTGGATGCTGCGCTGGAGGCCGCCCGCAAGACCCGCCCGCAACTGATCGTCGGGCTCGGCGGCGGCTCGGTACTGGATGTCGCCAAGCTTGTCGCCGCGCTCTGGGATCCGAGCAGACGCTCGAAGACGTCGCCGGTCCCAATCGCGTCGCCGGCCGCCGCACGCGGCTTGCCCAGGTCGCGACCACCGCAGGTACCGGCTCGGAGGCCGGGATCCGCTCGCTCATCACCGATCCGGTCAAGCGGACCAAGATCGCGGTGGAAAGCCCGCACATGATCGCCGATTTCGCGGTGCTTGATCCGGAACTGACCTATTCGGTTCCTTCGGCTGTCACTGCCGCGACCGGTGTCGATGCCATGGCGCATTGTGTCGAAGCCTTTACCAACCGTCGCGCCCACCCGATGATCGATGGCTTCGCCCGCATGGGATTTGGTCTTGTCGGCCGCTATCTGGCGCGGGCGGTGAAGGACGGACATGATACCGAGGCCCGGGAAGGGCTGATGCTCGCTTCCTATTACGGCGGCATCTGCCTCGGTCCAGTCAATACGGCAGCCGGCCACGCGATCGCCTATCCCCTTGGCACGCGTCTCAACCTGCCGCACGGTCTGGCGAATGCCATCGTCTTTCCGCATGTCCTGGCTTTCAACCAGCCGGTCGCTGCCGCGAAGACGGCGGAAGTGGCCGCCGCATTGGGCCTTGGCGAGAACCTCTCCTCGGATGAATTGCGCTCTTCGGCATACGAGTTCTGCGGAGCGCTCAGTATCCAGATGTCGCTTGCGGCACACGGCGCCAAGCAGGACGAGCTTTCCCTTTATGCTTCGGAAGCGCATGCCATCCGTCGGCTGATGGATAACAACCCTGCGGACATGAGTGTCGATGACGTGCTAGGGATTTACGCGGCGGCGTTTTGAAGTGACAACCATCCGGCGTCATGTTGCCGGATGGCCGCTATCTCCGGGTGACGGAGACAGGTTTGATCGGTGCGATGATTGAAACAGCCGCTCGCGTGAGCCCGTCAGGTGGTCGAGCATCAACTGCCGCGATGCTTCCTGGTCTCCGCGCGTGATCGCATTGGCGATAGCCTCGTGCTCGCTGAACACTTTCGCCAGCCCGGTGGCCTCTCTTTTCACGGAGGCGCCGTGGAATTTCATACCCACGGCAATATGATCCTTGAGGGCTTCCATCGCCGTCGAAAAATAGCTGTTCTGGGCCGCTCTCGCGATGGCCAGATGGAACTGGTAGTCGGCGTCCTCGCGATGGGCCTGACGGTTCGTTGCATCGCGCAGCAATTCCAGGGCTCGTTTTATGGCTCCCAGGCTCTCCTTGTCGTGCCGTGCCGCCGCTGCCGCTGCGGCAGCAGGCTCAAGCGTCATGCGAAACTCATAACAGTTGAGGAGATCGGCGACATTTTCCAGCTGGCCGAAACCAAGCGGTTCGCGCAAGCCCAATGCGCGCACGAAGCTCCCGGCACCACGCCTCGAATAGATCAGTCCCTGTTCGCGCAGCCGCCTCAGCGCTTCCCGGATGACCGGTCGCGACACTTCGAATTCGGTCGCGAGGTCGTGTTCGGTCGGCAACCGTTCATCCGGCCTGTATGCTCCCGACTTGATCGCTCGCAACATCCGCTCGAAGACGATGTCGGGAAGGCCCTTGCGGGCGGTACCGCTCTCAAGCCCCATCGTTCAACCCTTCTCGCCCATGGTTGCTCTTGCGATCTCACATAACGTGGTCCGCGGGCCGAATCCGCCGGATTTGGCAATGATGCATTGGCCATCGACATATGCCAAGCCGAGGCCCGGCAGACATTCGCCGAGAAGCTGGAATCTTGAAACATTCATCATCTTCAGGACAGCCTCGGCAGTTACGCCGCCCGACAGAAGCAGTGTAGCGACCGGCGCGGTCATGTCAGGCACTATGCTGGCGGCCAGCCTCTCCGAGACCAGAAGCGGCGGATCGTCCGTTTCGCCCGGCGTGGCTTGAACCAGCGTGATCGGATGCTGCGGCAGCGTGACCCTTTCCGGGCGTCCATTCGGCGCGGCAATATAGTCGGGCGCTACCGAGCCTCGCAGTTCCTCGATTTGTGCCAGCGTTATCGGATCCCTCGACCCGATAACGAAAAGGGCTGGGCCGGGTTTAGGCACGGCCGGTTCGGCGGTCCGACGGCCCGTCATCTGCGACGCCAGCGCCTCGGCAAGGCCCCTCGCGCCGACGAGAAGATCGGTACCGGCCTCGCGGCCGGCTGCCAGAACGTCCAGCATGTCTGCCTGGGAAAGGGTATCGGGAATGATGGCGCGCTCCGCATGTGCGCCAAGTGCATCGGCGATCTTCAGCGGCTTGTCCAGGCCGAACCCTTCGACATTTCCTGCTCGGACGTTCCTTCCGAAATCAGGTATTGCAGGCGCTACGAGCGCCAGGCGGAAAGGCGTCGCGTCGAGTTCGGCAGCGATATTACCTTTGAGGCGGGAATCGATCTTCTTAAACAGAACGATGTCGGATGGCAGAGACGACAGGGCCGCCGTCGTCGCCTGCCGCGCGGCCTCCGCCTCAACTTCTCGAGATCCGAGATTGACCGACAGAACCGCTGGCCCGGCTTGCAAGGCCAATTCGATTGCCTTTGGGCTTAACGCGATTTCCGTATGCAGACCCCGGCCGGCAAATGGCGCGGCGCAATCAAGCGCGCCAGTCAGGTCGTCGGCGAGAATAACCAGCATATTGACCACACAATCTGTTGTTATCTTTTTGAGCAGAAATTAACACATATTGTCAATCATGTAACGCAGGCATTTAACAAATTTGGCGCGCTGTTTCGGCGCTGCTGGGAGATCAGGGAGGACGGAAGAAGAGTGATTTGAGAATGGACGGCAAGCGGCGGCTAGAGCGGCAGTCAGGAAACATCAGGCGATGCACGCGTCAGATCGAGGTCCCTGGAGGTCAGGCCATCTTGGCGCGGAGGACGCGCGGGGTTCTGTGGAGATGTCTCCAGTGGAACGGGTAAAGCAACGCCGAGATAATTGGCCCTGAAGAACGCGTCGCACCCACAGGCACGGCGACGGGCAGCATCGTCTGCTCCCGCATCTCTTCCATATTCATCGTCTTTCCGATGAGATACCCGCACTCAAGCGAGTGCACGGCCAAGGCCGAGCAATAGAAGCGTGAAATGTCTCAAAGATCAGCTCAAAGCCGATCGCCTGCCGATGCAGCCGATTTAACGGGTCGTTACGCAGAGCGAACAAAGCCCTCTCGGGGAGGCCGTTAGCAGATAAGGAGGCGGGCCAGCAGACAACGCTGCCAGACCCCGCCCCGCTATTCGTCAAATCCATCCGCCGAACCACACGGAATCATGCAGCAGCAAGCCTAGATAAACAGGCGGTTTCGGCGGATGCGAACGTCAGATCGCTCTGACGTTTTCTGCTTTGGATTTTCCGGTCTTGCGATCCTGGCCGAGCTCGTACGAGACCTTTTGTCCGTCCTGGAGCGAGCCTGCGCCCTGCAGCGCCGACACGTGGACGAACACATCGGCTCCACCGTTTTCGGGGTGATAAAGCCGAAGCCCTTGTCCTGATTGAAAAACTTGACGGTACCAGTGGCCATTTTATTCCTCGGATTGAATAGTCTGTAGACGATACTCATACCCAGCAACCCGCGGCCATGCAACAGATGTTAGCGGCACTTGAGCGATTATAAATGCCGTTTAGGCGGATGGCTCGCTTTCCGTTCCCTCGCCGGTCTCCGCCGAGGGTTGATCGATGCCGCATTGATAGACGTCAGGCGCCTCTGCGTGCCGCCGCTGAAACATTCCGGTTGCACCGACGTTTGGAGCTTCTGATCTCCATATCGGCCAGAAGGTCCCTTCCGTGCAGCAGCCCAGGTTCGGCACTCTTGTCTCCACCCGCCTCCGCTCCCCTCCGCCTCCGGCAAGTGGCGCCAGTCCTGCCGCTTGGCCCCGCCGCAGAAAGAGCATTCAAAGTCATGAAACACGCAGAACTGGACGATCTGGCCCGTAGCCATGGTATTAACCTGAGCAGGCCAAGCCCGGACAACGAGGAAGTGCCAATATCCAACGAGACCAAGCGAAAAGTTCTCGCGGCCCTTAATGTTGAACTCCAGCTGCTGGCTGACTTGCCCAAGGCCAGCCGGACGCTATCGACGACAGGCCCCGCCAGGAAGCCGATCCCAAAGTCCTATCTGCCCAATTTCCTCGCGACCGGCCGGGTTTGGGGAGTGAGCCTGCAGCTCTATGACCCGATCCGCCCGCAACTGGGGGATCGGAGATTTTGCGGACCTGTCAACGATGGCTGATCTCGTCGGATCGCTGCAGGCTGATTTTATCGGTCTTAATCCGTTGCACGCACCCTTCCTGGCAGACCCTGACCGTTGCAGCCCCTATGAGCCGTCGAACCGGCAGCAGCTCAACCCGCTCTACATCGCTGTGGACAAAGTGCCTGGCTTTGAGACCAATCCCGAGCTCGAGAGCCGGTTGGAAGCGCTGCGGCGGACGGACCTGGTCGATTATGTCGGGGTGGCGGAAACCAAGCTCGCGGTGCTTCGCGACCTTTGGCAGACGTGGCCAAAAGCTGGAGACGGTGATCCGGCCTATGATCAGCCTGATTTCGAAGCGTTCATTGAAGAGAGCGGTGACGCTTTGCGGCTTCATGCGCTTTTCGAGACGATTTCCGCCTCGATGGGGCGGGAGGGTGGCGGCACGGGTTGGCTCGCTTGGCCGACGGAATTTCAGAACCCCGACAGTGCGGCCGTGGCCGATTTCGCCGAGAGGCATGCGGATGACGTGCGCTTCCACATGTGGCTGCAGTGGTTGGCTCACCGACAGCTGACGGAGGCTGCAGACTGCGCCCGTCAGGCCGGGCTTCGGATCGGGCTCTATCTCGACCTCGCTGTCGGCGAAGCCATGGACGGTTCGGCGACCTGGAGCGAGCGCGACGCCTATATTTCGAAAGCGACCATTGGCAGCCCGCCCGATCCGTTCGCCACGGAAGGCCAGGACTGGCATCTCGCCGCTTTTCACCCTTCCGCAATTGCTTGCGGAGAGCAGCCACCCTATCGGCGGATGGTAAGTGCGGCAATGCGGTATGCCGGAGCCATCCGTATAGACCATGCCGCGGCGCTGAGGCGCGTGTTTCTGGTGCCACTGGACAGCCGGCCTGACAGCGGTGCTTATGTCGATTATCCACAGGGAGACCTCTTGCGGATACTCTCGGAAGCTTCGGCCGAATATCAGTGCCTGGTAATAGGCGAGGATCTGGGAATGCTGCCGGAGGGACTGCAGGACGATCTGGCGCAAGCCCAGATCCTTTCCTATCGTATCCTCTCCTATGAGCGCGAGGAGGATGGCTTCAAGCCGGCTGAGGCCTATCCGGTCCTGGCTTTGGCCTGCATTTCCACGCACGACCACCAGACCCTGGCCGGTTGGTGGCGAGGCGCCGACATCAAGGTTCGCGCCGAGCACGGTATCGTTCCTCAAGACGTAACGGAAAGGCATATTAAAGAACGGAAACAGGAGCGCATGGATCTGAAGGAAACGCTGCAGGAGGCCGGTACAGAGCCTCCAAGGCAGCTTCAGCCCGGGTCCCTCAATGAAGAAAAGCTGCGAGACCTGGTGGTCAGCGCGCATCGCTTCATTGCCAAGACGCCATCCCTGCTTGCAGCCGTCCGCCTGGCTGACCTCACGAGCGAGAAGAGGCCGACCAATATCCCGGGCACGAGCGACAGCTATCCCAATTGGAAGCCAAAACTCTCGGTTTCAATCGAGAAGCTGCGGGACGTGCCACTTCTTCGGGCCGTCGCCGAGGCGATGCGCGAAGAGCGGCCCCGAGGTTGATCTCTTCGAATTATGCCCCAAGCCAACAGTCGCTGCTGTGGCAGAATCGCCCTCGCGTCGGTTGTATGCGTCTGACCTTTCGTCCATGAGTAGGCCAGCTCCGGATCTTGCTCCGGAGTTCCCCCGCCTAGTCCCGCCATCCCCATGAATTCGCAGTTTTTTCGAAGCCTGGGCGCGTTTTGAATATCGACCAGCCAAGGCGGAATCGGATCGCATGACCCATGAGTCGGAGTGGGCAAGACCTGTAGTCTTTTTGGAATCGTGCACTAGATTAAACGGCACTTCAAAGCAGGGGGTGTCGGTGGCTAGACAGAGCAATGATGTTCAGCGTAGTGGCGCGAATTCGGACGATCTTTCAGACGTAGATGTCGCGACGATGGCGGACGAAGACTCCGCGCTTTGCTTGAAGCGCTCCTGGCGATGAGGCGGGGAGACTTTTCGGTCCGGATGCGGTCCGATCTGACCGGTGTCACGGGAAAAATTGCGGATACCTTGAATGATATAATCGCCGCCAACCAGAAGATGGCTGCGCAGCTCGAAAATGTCGGCCAGGTGGTCGGGAGGGATGGACGTACCAGCACGCGCGTCAGGTTCGGGCTCTCCGATGGAGCCTGGGCGGACATGGAAGGATCGATCAATACCCTGATCGACGATTTGCTGTGGCCGACGACGGCGGTGACCCGGACGATTACGGCGGTCGCCAAGGGCGACCTACTGCAAACGGTGCCGCTTGACGTCGATGGGAGGCCCCTGAAAGGCGAGTTCCTGCGTTCGGCCGAGATCGTCAACACGATGATCAAACAGTTGAGTGTCTTCACATCCGAAGTGACGCGTGTCGCCCGCGAGGTCGGTACGGACGGCAAGTTGGGTGGACAGGCCCAGGTTCCGGAAGTGACCGGGGTTTGGAAAGACCTCACCGAGAGCGTCAATTCGATGGCTTCGAACCTGACCGCCCAGGTCCGCAACATCGCGGACGTCACGATCGCGGTTGCCAACGGCGATCTTTCCAAAAAGATCACGGTCGATGTTCGCGGCGAAATCCTGCAGCTGAAGGAAGCCATCAACACGATGGTCGATCAGCTGCGCTCCTTCGCATCGGAAGTGACGCGTGTTGCCCGAGAGGTCGGCACGGAAGGAAAGCTCGGCGGCCAGGCACTCGTGCCGGGGTTGCCGGCACATGGAAGGATCTGACCGACTCGGTCAACGCGATGTGCGGCAACCTGACGGCGCAGGTGCGAAACATTGCCCAGGTCACGACCGCCGTTGCGCGAGGCGACCTTTCCCGCAAGATCACCGTCGATGTGTCAGGCGAAATCCTCGAACTGAAGGAGACCATCAACACGATGGTCGATCAGCTTAACGGCTTTGCCGGCGAGGTGACGCGTGTCGCCCGCGAAGTCGGTACTGAAGGCCGGCTGGGCGGTCAGGCTCAGGTGCCGGGCGTAGCCGGGACCTGGAAAGACCTCACCGACAACGTCAACTCCATGGCGTCCAATCTCACGGCGCAGGTGCGAAACATTGCCGAAGTCTCGACGGCGATCGCCAACGGCGACTTGTCGAAGAAGATCACCGTCACGGTGTCGGGTGAAATCCTGGAGCTGAAGGAGACCATCAACACGATGGTCGATCAGCTCAACGCGTTCGCCTCCGAAGTCACGCGTGTCGCCCGCGAAGTGGGAACGGAAGGCCGGCTTGGCGGTCAGGCCAACGTACGCGGCGTGGCCGGGACCTGGAAAGACCTCACCGAAAACGTCAACTCGATGGCGGGGAACCTCACCGCCCAGGTGCGCAATATCGCGGAAGTCTCCACGGCAATCGCCAATGGTGACTTGTCCAAAAAGATCACCGTCGATGTGAAGGGTGAAATCCTGGAGCTGAAGGAAACCATCAACACCATGGTGGACCACCAACGCATTTGCGTCTGAAGTGACGCGCGTGGCGCGCGAAGTGGGGACCGAAGGTCGGCTCGGCGGCCAGGCGAATGTGCGCGGTGTCGCGGGAACATGGAAGGACCTGACCGACTCGGTCAACTCCATGGCCTCCAACCTGACGGGCCAGGTGCGCAATATCGCCGAAGTTGCGACCGCCGTCGCCCAAGGCGACCTGTCGAAGAAGATTACCGTGACGGTCTCCGGCGAAATCCTGGAGCTGAAGGAAACCATCAATACGATGGTGGACCACTCAATGGCTTTGCCGGGGAGGTGACGCGCGTCGCCCGCGAGGTCGGGACAGAGGGGCGTCTCGGCGGGCAGGCTAACGTTTTGGGTGTTGCGGGCACCTGGAAGGATTTGACGGACAGCGTCAATTCCATGGCCGGCAATCTGACCGCTCAGGTCCGCAACATCGCGGAAGTATCGACGGCAATCGCCAATGGCGACCTTTCGCGCAAGATCACCGTCGATGTGAAGGGCGAAATCCTTCAGCTCAAGGAAACCCTCAATACGATGGTGGACCACTCAACCGGTTCGCTTCGGAAGTGACGCGTGTGGCGCGCGAAGTGGGAACCGAAGGCAAGCTCGGCGGGCAGGCTCAGGTACCGGGTGTCGCCGGCACATGGAAGGATCTGACCGAGAACGTCAACTCGATGGCGTCGAACCTCACCGGTCAGGTGCGAAACATTGCGGAAGTGACGACCGCCGTCGCGCGAGGAGACCTTTCGCGAAAGATCACCGTCGATGTGAAGGGTGAAATTCTGGAGCTGAAGAACACCATCAATACGATGGTGGACCAGCTCAACGCCTTCGCCGGCGAAGTGACGCGCGTGGCGCGCGAAGTGGGTACGGAAGGCAAGCTCGGCGGGCAGGCTCAGGTTTCCGGTGTTGCCGGCACGTGGAAGGATTTGACCGACAGCGTCAACTCCATGGCCGGCAACCTGACGGCCCAGGTCCGCAATATCGCCGAGGTCGCGACCGCGATCGCCAATGGCGACTTGTCGCGCAAGATCACCGTCGATGTGCGCGGGGAAATCCTGCTGTTGAAGGACACCCTCAACACCATGGTCGATCAGCTGCGGTCGTTTGCGGGCGAAGTGACCCGTGTGGCACGCGAGGTCGGCACCGACGGCCGGCTTGGCGGCCAGGCCGTCGTGCCGGGCGTCGCGGGAACGTGGAAGGATCTGACCGACAACGTCAACCTGCTTGCCGCAAACCTCACCACGCAGGTCCGCAATATCGCCGAAGTAACGACCGCCGTTGCGCGAGGCGACCTGTCGCGCAAGATCACGGTGGACGTGAAGGGGAAATTCTGAGCTCAAGAACACCATCAACACGATGGTGGACCACTCAATGCCTTTGCGGGCGAAGTCACCCGCGTTGCGCGCGAAGTCGGCACCGAAGGCAAGCTCGGTGGCCAGGCGCAGGTGCCGGGCGTCGCCGGCACATGGAAGGATCTGACCGACACCGTCAACGTCATGGCCGCCAACCTGACCGAACAGGTGCGCGGTATCGTCAAGGTGGTGACGGCCGTCGCCAACGGCGATCTCGAGCAGAACCTCACCGTCGCGTCGAAGGGCGAGGTCGCGGCGCTTGCCGAAACCATCAACAACATGACCAACACGCTTGCGACCTTCGCCGACCAGGTGACCACGGTTGCGCGCGAAGTGGGTGTCGAAGGGCGCCTCGGCGGCCAGGCGAACGTGCCGGGCACCGCTGGCACCTGGAAAGACCTGACGGGCAACGTCAATCTGCTGGCGGCCAACCTGACCACCCAGGTCCGCGCTATCGCCGAGGTCGCCACGGCTGTTACGAAGGGCGACCTGACGCGGTCGATCCAGGTGGAAGCACGTGGCGAAGTCGCCGAGCTCAAAGACAACATCAATACGATGATCGGCAATCTTCGCCTGACGACCGAGCAGAATACCGAACAGGACTGGTTGAAGACGAACCTGGCGAGATTCACCAACATGCTCCAGGGGCAGCGTGACCTGACCCTGGTGGGGAAAATGCTCCTTTCGGAACTCGCGCCTCTCGTCGGGGCACATCAAGGCGTGATCTATCAGGTGGACGCGGAGGATCATCAGCCCACCCTGTCTTTGCTGTCCAGTTACGCGGGTGGCGTCGATGCCGCACATCCACAGCGCCTGGAATTCGGCCAGGGGTTGGTTGGGCAGTGCGCGATCGATGCTCGACGGATTCTCGTCACCAATCTTCCCGATAATGTCGTTCCTATCAGTTCAGGGGTTTTCTCGACCCTTCCCAAGAGTGCCATCGTTCTGCCGGTTCACTTCGAAGGCCAGGTCAAAGCCGTCATCGAACTTGCGTCGGCAGGTGAATTCACCGAACTTCAGCTTTCCTTCCTCGACCAGTTGACGACGTCGATCGGCATCGTGCTCAACTCGATCGAGGCGACGATGCAGACGGAAGGTCTGTTGAAGCAGTCCCAACAGCTTGCGACCGAGCTTCAGACGCAACAGAGGGAATTGCAGCAGACCAACGAGCAGCTCGAGCAAAGGCACAGCAGCTCGAAGAACGAAACGTCGAGGTCGAGGCGAAGAACCAGGAAATCGAGCAGGCCCGCCGCGCACTCGAGGAAAAAGCGACCGAGTTGGCGCTGACATCGAAATACAAGTCCGAATTCCTTGCCAACATGTCGCACGAGTTGCGCACACCGCTCAACTCGATCCTGATCCTCGGCCAGCAATTGGGAGAAAACCCCGACGGCAACCTTTCCGCCAAACAGGTGGAGTTCGCAAAGACGATCCATGGGGCGGGAACCGACCTCCTCAACCTGATCAGCGATATCCTCGATCTTTCCAAAATCGAGTCCGGGACCGTTTCGGTCGATGCGGAGGAGATATTCATCAACAATCTGCTCGAGATGATGTCGCGGCCGTTCCGGCATGAGGCGGAAAATCGCGATCTGACCTACGTGGTCGAGATCGGCGATGACGTGCCGAGAAGCATCATCACCGATTCCAAGCGGCTGCAGCAGATCCTCAAGAACCTGTTGTCCAACGCGTTCAAGTTCACGGCGCAGGGCGGCGTAGCGCTGAGGGTTGTTCCGGTGACGGAAGGCTGGTCCTCGGATCATTCGTCCCTCAAACATGCTCCATCCGTGATTGCCTTCGAGGTCACCGATACGGGGATCGGCATTCCGCCGGAAAAACAGCGCATCATATTCGAGGCGTTTCAGCAGGCAGACGCCTCGACCAGCCGCAAATACGGCGGCACCGGGCTCGGCCTTGCAATCAGTCGCGAGCTTGCCAACCTCCTTGGCGGCGAAATCCAGCTGCGCAGCACCCCGGTGTCGGCAGCACGTTCGTGCTCTACCTTCCGCTGACATATGTCGGCGCGTCTCCCGCAACGAAGTCCCTGCCGGCACAAAGCAATGTCGTGCAACTTGCGGAAGCCGCCGCCGCGCGGCGCGCCGACAAATCCACGGATCAAGTCGAAGACGATCGCCGCGATATAAAGCCCGGGGATGCGGTTCTGCTGATCGTCGAGGACGACCCTCATTACGCCCGTGTCCTCGTCGATCTCGCCCATGACAGCGGGTTCAAGGTTCTGGTGGCCACACGTGGCAGCGAAGCCTTGAACTTCGCGCAGGAATACAAGCCTGCCGCCATATCCCTCGACATCTTCCTGCCGGACATGCTCGGCTGGACGGTACTGAGCCAACTCAAGCAGAGCGCGGCGACGCGGCATATTCCCGTCCAGATCATCAGCCTCGATGAAGACCGCCAGCATGGCCTCACGCGCGGCGCCTTCGCCTTCATGAGCAAACCCACGACCACCGACAGTCTCGGCAAGGCCTTCTCGCGGCTGAAGAATTTCGCCGAACCCCGCCGCAAGCGGCTTCTGCTTGTCGAAGATAGCGAGGCTGAGCGGCTGAGCGTAACGGCTCTGCTCAGCCACGACGATATCGACATCGAAAGCGTAGGCTCAGGCGCCGAAGCGTTGGCGGCGCTTAAACAGGATCCGGCCGACTGCGTCGTTCTCGATCTTACCCTGCCCGACATGTCCGGCTTTGAAGTTCTCGAAAAGATCCGTGACGACGACGGCATTGCCGAGGTTCCGGTTGTCGTATTCACGGGCCGCGAGCTTTCGCCGGAGGAGGATGCGCAGCTCCACACGATGGCGCGCAGCGTTGTCGTGAAGGGGGTCGAGTCGCCTGAGCGTCTCCTGGATGAAACCGCACTGTTCCTTCACCGGGTCGTGGCCGATATGCCGGCCGCCAAGCAAGCGATGCTCGAGGAACTTCACAGTTCCGACGAGGACCTGATCGGCGAGACCGTTCTGCTGGTAGACGACGACGCCCGCAATATCTTCGCCCTCAGCAGCGTTCTGGAGCGCCGCGGAATGAAGGTCCTGACTGCGACGACAGGCAGCGAAGCCATCGACGTCATCCAGAAGGAGTCCAGTGTCGCAATCGTTCTGATGGATATCATGATGCCTGGAATGGACGGTTACGAAACAATGCAGGTGATCCGCTCGGATCTCAAATTCCGGCGCCTGCCAATTCTTGCGCTTACCGCGAAAGCAATGAAGGGAGACCGCGAAAAGTGCCTGGAAGCGGGTGCGTCGGATTATCTGGCGAAGCCGGTCAATACGGAGCAATTGCTGTCCGCGCTCCGCATGTGGTTGCACCGCTAAGGGATACGGCCATGAACCCTGTGAATATCCTTCTGGTGGATGATCAGCCGGCAAAACTTCTAAGCTACGAGGTCGTGCTCCATGAGCTGGGCGAAAATCTGATAAAGGCGCAGTCCGGCAGAGAGGCGCTGGAGCATCTCCTGCGCAACGATATCGCCGTCATTCTCGTGGATGTCTGTATGCCGGAGCAGGACGGCTTCGAGCTCGTCAGCATGATCCGGGAGCACCCTCGTTACCAGCATACTGCCATCATTTTCGTATCGGCCGTGATGATGGCGGAACCGGACCGTTTGCGCGGGTATGCGGCGGGAGCCGTTGATTATGTCTCCGTTCCCATCGTTCCGGAAGTTCTGCGTGCCAAGGTCCGGGTGTTCGCGGACTTGTACCGCAAGACCAGGGAACTTGAGCGTTTGAATGCCGACCTGGAAGACAGGGTTCGGGAGCGAACCGCCGAGCTCGAAGCGTCTTCGAATCAGCTGCGTCAGCTCAATGAAGAACTCGAAGAACGGATCGACCAGAGGACGCGGGAGCGTGAAGAAGCGCTCGCTCAATTGTTCGAGGCGCAAAAGCTCGATACGATCGGTCAGCTGACCGGTGGCGTCGCCCACGACTTCAACAACCTGCTGATGGCGGTGCTGGGCAGTTTGAACCTGCTGAAGAAGCGGCTTCCCGCCGACGACAGGAGCGAGCGCCTGGTCGCCAACGCGATACAGGCGGCCGAGCGTGGCGCGGCCCTGACCCAACGATTGCTGGCGTTCGCGCGCCGCCAGGAATTGAAGCCGCAGGCGATCGACTTCGCGGAGCCTCTTCGAGAACATCCAGGACCTCCTGAACAAGGCGCTGGGGCCGGGGATAGACATCAGGAAAGACATTCCGCCACGGCTCCCGCAGTTGCTGGTCGATAGCAATCAGCTTGAACTGGCTCTCCTCAACCTGTTCGTGAACGCCCGGGACGCCATGCCAGGGGGCGGAGGGATAGTGGTGTCCGCAGAGGCGAAGGAAGTCTCGCGGCCCGGCAACCTGACCGCCGGCCGCTACGTGCGGATTTCGGTTTCCGACACTGGAGAGGGTATGGACGAAGCGACGGTCAACCGTGCGACCGAGCCGTTTTTTACGACCAAGGGGCCTGGAAAGGGGACAGGTCTTGGCCTTTCCATGGTGCACGGTCTTGCGGCGCAATCGGGCGGTATCCTGGACCTGTCGAGCATCAAGGGGAGGGGACGACGGTGTCCCTCTGGTTGCCGATTGCCGAAAATTCTGCGGCGGCGGCGCCAGCACCGGAGAACGCATCGCCGGACCCCGCTCCCAATTTCCAGGATGCCTTGACGGTGCTTGTGGTGGATGACGATCCGCTCGTCAGCATGGGAACGTCGGCAATGCTGGAGGATCTTGGGCATCTCACCACGGAGGTGTCCTCTGCGGCCGCAGCCCTTGAAATCCTCGGCTCCGACCAGCAGTTCGACCTGGTCATCACGGACCATGCCATGCCGGGCATGACGGGCGCGGAGCCTGGCCCGCTTGATCATCTCGGCTTATCCTGGCCTGCCGGTGATCCTCGCTTCGGGATATGCCGAACTCCCGGAAGATCACGGGCTTTCGAAGCTCTTGCGGATGACCAAGCCGTTCACCCAGGAACAGCTTCGGACAGCGGTCCAGCGCGCGGTAGCCGAGCGAGCGACGGCAGCATGAACCTGCCGCGGATCACCGACGACGATCAAGCGTCATCGATCAGTCCGGCAGCCAGCCCGCGGCCAAGGTGATCCGCAGACAACGGCAGGCGTATGACCTGACGTTCTCTGGCGGACGCATAGATTGCCGTCACGAGCTCGATCGAATGATAGCTTTCCTGAAGCGATGGCAGATAAAGGTCCGGTTCGCCGGTAAGCCGTGCATGGATGTCCGCGAATAACCCCGGAAACCGCGGGAGAACATCGGGCACATATCGAGTTGCCGCATCGATTTCTGCCTGCCGCGAAGGTTCGGTGGCTTCGAATTTCCACGGTCCGGCCCCTATCTGATAGGGTTCGGTGCCCGAGGTGATGGTGACATGCTCGAAACACATTCTCAGCCGCGAGCTGTTTCCGGCCGCGCCCAGGGTGACGGAGGACGTTATCAAGGCGCCCGCCGCAGTGCGCATCGAAAGCGCCGCGCAATCCTCGGTCTCGATCGGATTGACGCGTGTGTCGAGGAAGGCGGCGACCTCCACGACATCTCCGACGAGATGGGTCGTCAGATTGTGAATGTGACACGCATGGCTGACAAGCACGCCGCCGAGTTCGCCTTTCCAGGTGCCCCGCCAGCGCTCGGCGTAATACTGAGAGCCGCGTTGCCAATGCGTCTCCAGCGCTACCACGTAAGGCTTGCCCAGGAGCCCGCGGATCTTCAATTCATGCGCAGCCCGGTAGCCGGCGCCATAGCGATACTGGAATACCGGAAAGACCTGCCGTCCCGTTCGCGCGGAGCAGTCAGTGATCCGGCGAACCTCGGCAATCGAACCGGCGAGAGGTTTTTCGCAGATGACGTGCTTTCCTGCTTCCAGTGCGGCAAGCGTCATCGGCGCATGCAATTGAGGTGGCAGGCAGACGTCGACCAGATCCACCAGCGGGTCGGCGAAAACCGCGTTAATATCGGGCACAGCCCGACTGCCTGGAGCCTGTTGCGCGGCCTCCTCCGCTCGAGGGAGATTGAGGTCGCAGACGTAACGGACATCGAACAGATCGGCCAATTCCGCATAAGCGGCGATATGAGCCTTGCCGATGCCCGCGCCGATGACGGCGACACGGATGCGCTCCGTCATCGGGGTGCTTTCTCTTCCGCGATGACTTGCGCCTGCAATCCCAACCGGGTGGCGAGGAACGCATGGGACTGGGCCATGGCCGTTTCGGTTCGCCTTTCCACATCGGCGACCAGGCGGGCGAAGAAGGGTTTTCCGGCACCTTTCGCCTCGAACCGCTGCACGCCGGCCTTGTCGGCCACAAACACATGGTCCTGGCCGGCCTGGCCGGCGATATCGATGTATTTGCGAAGCTCGATATAACCTTCCGTTCCCAGAATGGTGATCCTGCCGTCGCCCCAGACAGGAAGGCCGTCCGGTGTCAGCCAATCCACCCGGGCATACCCGCGCCCGCCATTGCCTTCCAAAAGCACCTCGCCGAAATCTTGAAATGCAGGCCGATCCGGATTCGCGACATTGGTCACATGGGCGGAAACAACGCGAGCTTCGGTAGATCCCGTGAAATGCAGGAACTGGTCGAATTGATGGGCGCAGATATCGGCGAGAATTCCGCCGCAGCGGGTCCTGTCCCAGAACCAGTTCGGCCGGAGATGGGCATTCAAGCGATGCGGTCCGAGCCCAACCGTCTGAACCACCTTCCCGATCCGACCTTCCGCAATCAACTGATCGGCCAGGGTAGCGCTCTCGACGGAGACGCGTTCGGAAAACGACACGACCCAGCGTCGCCCGGTCTCCTCGACCGTACGTTGGATGGCCGCCAGCTGTTCAAGGCTGGTGCAGCCGGGTTTATCGACTAGAACGTCCTTGCCGTGCGCCATCGCCGCCACCGCGACATCGGCGCGCTCGCTGTTGATCCCGGCCGACAGGACGAGGACGATGCTTTCATCATCAAGGATCGCCTGCATCGACCGGGCCGGCAGATCCGGATAGGTTTCCTGGAATGTCTTGCGGGCCGCTTCCGGGGTCTCCTCGCCCGTCGTCCACGCAACCAGCGTGGCCCCGGCATCCAGCATGCCGTTGATCATGCCGTAGATATGTCCATGGTCTATGCCGATGACGCCGATGCGAAGGTTAAAAGCCATGGGAGTTACCTGTTCAGGTGGATGCCGCGAGCGCGAAGCATGGATTGGATATTGACCAGCGAGCCGGTTTCTATGGACGCGTTGGCGGCGATGCCGGTGAGGATGGACCAGGCGCCGGCAACATGATCGGAGGCGCGGCCATAAGGGTCGGGCTGCATGCTTTCGGGATCAAAGATATAACCCAGCATGACCGGATCCGCGCCGCCATGATCCCCCGTCGCCTTCGGTACGGCGAGCTGGCGTGGAGGCTCGCCGGCGAGGTGAAGTTCCGTCGTGATCGCATCCTTGTCCGCATGCGCACGTTTGCCGCCAAAAACCCCATGGACCTCGACATGGCGATGGGTAATGTCGCCTTTGGTACCCTGGAACTTGATTTCCAGTCCCTCCCAGGGCGAATAGGCCGTCAGGGTGTAATTGGCAGTGACGCCCGAGGCGTATCGGATATGCGCCTGCATCGTATCCTCGATGCCGATCTCTTCATCGAATACGCAGAGATCGCGGAAATAGCCGTCTTCGTGCTCTGCCTCCACATAGAGTTTGCGAAGGTTCTCGTCGGCTGCGAGGTCGAGGCGGAAATCGCATTTGTAGGCGACGGGACAGTCGCTGCAGCGCGGCCCACGGCCCGCGAGACCAAGTTCCACCGCCATTTCCGGGCGATAAAAGACGCGGCGGCCGGAAGCCAGGACTTCGGTCGGCGCGGTCCCCAGCCACCAGTTGAGAAGATCGAAATGATGGGTCGATTTGTGGACCAGGAGACCGCCGGAATTCTCTTTCTGGCGGTGCCAGCGGCGGAAATAATCGGCGCCATGAACCCGGTCGAGGTGCCAGCGAAAATCGACCGCCGTCACCGTGCCGATCGCTCCTGATGAAATGAGTTCCTTGATCTGGGTACGGGCCGGGGAATAGCGGTAGTTGAAGGTCACCGTGACCTTTCGGCCCGTGCGCGCCTGCGCATCGACGATCTGCTTGAGACGGCTGAGGTCGATCGTGAGCGGCTTTTCGCAAATGACGTCACAGCCGGCCTCGAAGGCACGAACGATGTAATCCGCGTGCAGGAAATCCGGCGTCGCGACGATAACCGTATCGGGCCTCTGTTCCGCGATAAGGCGGTCGAAATCGGCGGCAAGGTAGGTCGCGACGCCGTTGGTTCCGGGCTTTGAGGCCGCTTGCGCCGCCTCGCCGAGGCGATGCGCGTTGCTGTCGCAGAGGGCGACGATCTCGTGTTTGTCTGCATAATCTTCAACAACGGAATCGCGGAACATCTGATGCCGCGATCCGCATCCAACAATGGCGATCTTCACTGTGTTTGGCTTTCTTTCTGGATGGGTTCGATACGTTGGCCTGCACCATCGAAATAGTGGAGGTCGGAGAGGTCGAATCCGATGGTGACCGGGTCGCCCATTCGGTAGGGCGTCCGCCCGTTGTCGGTGGCCAGCAGCACCTGACCCGAAGACAGAGCGATGTGCAGCAAGGTCTCACTGCCCAGATATTCCACCAGCCGGATCGTGCCTTGGCCCGTGACATCGCCATTGCCGACCCGCAGCGACGAAGGCCGCACGCATAAGGTCAACGCCTGATCGCTGGCCGGAAGCTCGGGAATGGCAAAGTCGGGCATGCCGGCGACCGTCACCACCGTTCTGCCCGACGCGCGCGTCGTTCTTGCCTGCAGCATGTTGATCTTCGGCGAGCCGATGAAGCCTGCCACAAAGAGGTTCTGGGGTCGCGTGTAGAGTTCCTGGGGCGTGCCGAGCTGCTCGATCTTGCCGCCGCGCAGGACCACGATACGGCTTGCCATGGTCATCGCTTCCACCTGGTCATGGGTCACGTAGATCATGGTGGTGCCGAGGCGGGCGTAGAGCGAGGCGAGTTCCGCCCGCATCTGGACGCGCAGTTCCGCATCCAGGTTGGAAAGCGGCTCGTCGAACAGGAAAAGCTGCGGCTCGCGCACGATCGACCTCCCGATGGCGACGCGTTGCTTCTGGCCACCCGAAAGCTGGCGCGGCTTGCGGTCCATAAGCGGCTCGATCTGCAGGATGCGCGCGGCCTCCGCCACCCGGCGTTCCACCTCGGCGCGCGATACCTTGAAGTTCTGAAGGCCGAAAGCCAGGTTCTTTCGCACGCTCATATGGGGATAGAGAGCGTAGCTTTGAAATACCATGGAGAGCTCGCGCTTGGAGGCGGGCAGGTCGTTGACGACCTTTCCGCCAATCGAGATCGTTCCTTCGCTGATGTCTTCGAGGCCTGCGATCATGCGCAGCAGCGTCGATTTTCCGCAACCCGACGGGCCGACGAGAACAAGGAATTCGCCGTCGTGGATGTCCAGATTCAGCCCCTGGATGATGGACAGCGCCCCATAGCGCTTGCCGACGTTTCGAAGCGTCAATCCTGCCATGCGTCTTGTTCCCTATTTCATTCCGGAGGTGGCGATGCCGCGCACGATGAGTTTCTGGAACAGGCCGAAGAAGATGACGACCGGGACCAGCGAAAGAACCGACATTGCCAACATCTGGCCATAGGCGGATTGCCCTTCCTGATCGAGGAAGAGGCGGAGCGCCAGGGGGACGGTATAGCTCTTGATGTCGTTGAGATAGATGAGCGGAGCCAGGAAATCCTCCCAGACCCAGATCAGAGAAAAGATCGCCGCCGTACCCATGGCCGGCAGCGAAAGCGGCAGAATGATCGCCCAATAGATCTTGAAGGGCGAACAGCCGTCGATCATGGCGGCTTCGTCCAGCTCGCGCGGCAATTGCCGAAAGAACTGCACCATCAGAAAGATGAAGAAGCCATCGGAGGCGAGGAATCGCGGCACCACCAGGGGCAGATAAGTATCGACCCAGCCGAGGTTCAGGAACTGGACATATTGAGGGATGAGAACCACGTGATAGGGGATCATCAGGGTCATCATCATCAGCGCAAAAAAGAAACTGCGGCCGGTGAAGTTCAGTCGCGCGAAGGCATAGGCCGCGAACGAGCAGGAAACCAGATTGCCGACCACGGACAGGCCCGTGACGATCGCCGAATTCACGTAAAAGACGGTGAAGGACATCGGCAGGGCGTACCAACCCTTCGTATAGTTCTCGAAATGAAATTCGGAAGGCCAAAGCGTCAGGCTGCCGAAAATCTCGTTTTCCGGTTTCAAGGAGGAAGCGAGCAGCCAAAACAGCGGATAGAGCATGACGCATGACACGATGATCAGGAAGATGTGCTTCAGGATCCGGCCGTTGCGCTCTTGTTTGTCGCGTTTCAGCCGCAGCTCGTGGGCCACGCGCGCAGCCTCATCCATCTGGATGGCGAGCTCCAGATCAGTCGCGCTCGTTTTCATAGTGCACCCAATATTTGGAAGTGAAGAAAGCGATCGCGGTGAAGGTCGCTATGATGACCAGCAGGAACCAGGCAAGCGCCGACGCATATCCCATGCGGAAGAACTTGAAGGCCTCGTTGAACAGGTAGACCGTATAAAACAGGAGGCTGTCCGCAGGGGCGCCGGTGCCGTTGGAGATGATGAAGGCGCTGGAAAAGGTCTTGAAGGACTCGATGGTCTGCAGCACCAGATTGAAGAAAATCACCGGAGCAAGAAGCGGCAAGGTGATGCGGATAAATTGCCTCCAGCGGGGCGTGCCGTCGATTTCCGCCGCCTCGTAGAGATCGCGCGGAATGCCGCGCAGACCCGCCAGGAAGATCAGCATCGGCGATCCGAACTGCCACATGGCCAGCACGACCAGCGTATAGAGAGAGGTGTCGGGATCGGTGATCCAGGAGGCCCCTGAATACCGACCATCGCCAGAACCTGATTGACCACACCGTCGGCGGCGAAAAGCTGACGCCACAGTATGGCGATGGCAATGGAAGCGCCCAGCAGGGACGGCAGGTAGAAGATCGCCCGATAAATGCCGATCGTCCGCAAGCCCTTGTCGAGGAGCATGGCCACACCGAGCGCCATGATCAGGCGGGCGGGCACAGCCAATGCAACATAGGTAAACGTGACTTCCAGCGCCTTCCAGAAGCGCCGGTCGCGCGTGAACATGTATTCGTAATTGCCCCAGCCGATCCATCGGGGTGCGCTCACCATGTCGTAGCGGGTGAAGGAAAGATAAAGCGACGCGAGGATCGGCCCCAAAGCGAGCAGGAAAAATCCGATCAGCCACGGAAGAAGAAATGCATAGGCCGGTGCATTGCGGGCAAAAAAACGTCTCATCGAAACGACCTTGTTGTCGGAAGAGAGGCCCCGGCAGCAGGAGTGACCGGGACCTCGATATTCCAGCGCCTGTTACTGGGCGCGTTCGACGATTGCCTGGGCGTCCTCGATGAAGGTGCCCGCCGCTTTGGCAACTTCCACCTTGCCAAGGACGACGTCGGTGCCAATACGCATGAAGGCGTCTCGCACCTCTCCGGCTCCCTTGGGCGCGGGCAACGGCAGGGGACCCACCTTGCTCTGGATCGCCGTGAAGTAATCGACCGAGAGCTTCTCGACCTCCGTGAGTTTCGGGGTCAGTGCGGCCCGGATCTTGGGCGAACAAGGGATGCCACGTTCCAGTCCGAGAATGCCGGTGATCTCGGGATCGTTGACCCAGGCATTCATGTAGGCGATTGCGGCTTCCGTATCCTTGGCGTCGCGGCTGAGTGACAGGAACATCGAGGGCTTGATGAACTGGCCTGGCTTGCCGCCCGCTTTATGGGGCACCGTGGCGGCGCCGATCTTGTCCTTCGACACAGCCTGGATGCCGACCAGCTGGTTAGACCAATAGTGCGACATGGCGGTGTCGCCGACCGCGACGCCCGACTCGGCAATCGGCGGGTCGAGAATGACGGTTTTATTCTTGTCGCGAACGACCCCTGCCTTGCGCAGATCGGCCCACATCTGCCACCAGCTGGCAACGTCCGCGGCCGTCGCCGTGACCTTGCCGTCCGGGCCGTAGAATTCGCGACCGTTCTGGCGAACCCAGGATTCGAAGGTCTCGATCATTAGGGACAGATCGTCGGATCCCTTCATCTTGCCCCCGGACTTGGCCGTAATCTTCTCGCAGACCTTGGCGAAGTCGTCCCAGGTCCAGTTGATCAGGTCGGCGTCGATGCCCGCTTCCTGGAAGGCGCGCGTATTGTGCACCATGACCTGGCTGTTCGAGCCGATGTTGAGCGCGTAAAGCTTTCCATCGACCCTGCCGCCATCAAGGGGCCCTTGTCAAAATCGGCGATCATCAGGCTCTTGCCGGCGAATTCGTCGAGAGGCTTCAACGCCCCGCGATTGACGTATTCGAACAGGAATCGGTAGTCCATCTGCACGAGGTCGGCCATATTCCGGCCCGCGGTCTGGGTCGCCATCTTGGTCCAGTAGTCGCCCCAGCCGATCGTTTCGCCGGAGACCGCAATCCCGGCATTCTTCTTCTGGAATGTATCGATAACGGCAAAGGTGCGCTTGTCGCGCTCCGGATTGCCCCACCAATAGTGCCGGATCGAGCGACCGGCGGCAAACGCCGGCACGGCTGGAAGCGCAGAAGCGGCTGCCGCCGCGCCTATCGCGCCCAATAATGTTCGTCTTGTCAGTTTGGTCATTTCGTCCTCCTCCTTCTGACCCGGAGCGCCTCATCGGCACCGGATGCGTTATGGTTGTTCACGACTTGGCTTGCATGCCGGCTCCTCCTGCCGGGCACGCTCCATTCTTCCTCGACGCAGCTCGCTAGACGAAGCTGCGCAAAAGTTCAGTCAGGCAGAGCATGGCCATCGCTTGCCCGTAAGGCATGGAGGTCAGCTTGATCTGCCGATAGAAATCGAGATCGCTGCCCATTGCGGTACCGAAAGATACCTGCCGGAGCTCTCCTCCGGGCTGATGTTGTCGATTACGCCTTTCATGGCCCGCTCGGCGGTCTCGAGATACTCGATGCCGAGATACCGCTTGCGCACGCCCTTCATCAGACCGTAGGCGAAACCGGCAGTCGCCGAGGCTTCGAGATAACTAGACGGGTCGTCGATCAGCGTGTGCCACAGGCCCGACGGATGTTGGTGCTGTTTCAGCGCGGCTGCCTGTCGACCGAGTACGGACACGAGATGACGGCGAATGGGGTCGTTTTCGGCAAGATCCAGGAGCTCGATGAATTCCGGAATGGCGATCGTGATCCAGCTATTGCCGCGTGCCCAGCGAGCGCGGGCAAAATTATGATTGCCATCAAACGTCCAGCCGTGGAACCAGAGGCCGGTCTGCGTATCGGAAAGGTATTGGGCGTGGACCAGGAACTGGTATTTTGCCTCCTCCACGAACTCCGGTCGCTTGAGTACGAGGCCGATCTTGGCAAGCGGCAGCACGCTCATCATCAGCGTGTCGTCCCACATCTGCTGATCATTGACGCTGTTATAGACGATATGCTGCAGCCCGCCTTCGCGGGTGCGCGGCATCTCGTACATCACCCATTCGGCCCATGTCTCCAGATAGGGCCGCCAACGAGGGTCCCCGTGCGCTCGTAGAGATGGGCAAGTGTCAGAAACGGCGCGACCGTATTGATGTTCTTTGTGGGGGTTCCTTCAGCAAGCCGAGCTTCGAACCAATCGACGATGATATCCATCACCTTCGGGTTGCCGGTCAGCTGCCAGTATTTGAGAAGGCCAAAAAGTGCCACGCCGTGGGTCCACTCCCAGCCCGCCCAGCCTTTGGTGTCGATAACGCGGCCGTCGTCGAGGCGCAGCAGAAATTCGCCGGTGCGATCCTCGATATGGACAAGGTTGTCGGTCAGCCGATCAATGAGATCGCACACCTCGCTGCGCAGGATAAAATGTTGCTTTTGCCGCAGCAGCGGATGCATGCCAAACGCCTCCCAAAAAATATTCGGAATGTTATTCCGGTTTTTAAGAAATCACACTCCTTATGGCTTTTCAACCGTGTTTTTCTGT
Source organism: Neorhizobium sp. EC2-8 (assembly GCA_045291535.1). Lineage (GTDB taxonomy): Bacteria > Pseudomonadota > Alphaproteobacteria > Rhizobiales > Rhizobiaceae > Neorhizobium. Next base: position 1,091,688 of record CP147998.1, read on the forward strand.
TGCAGTCTGCCTACTCACGGCGGCCTTCCGTCGTGGCCATCTGTATCTTGACACAGGTTTTTCTAAAATCCAGAATGTGATTTCGAAAAAAATAGAATAAGCGTTATGTCAGAGCTGAATCCCAAAACCGAAAATGTCGCTGCAGTCCTCAAGGTCTTCGCCGTGATGGAGGCGTTGGTCGAGGAAAGAAGGTAAGCCTCGCGGATCTCGCGCAGCGAGCCATGACGTCGAAAACCACGGCGCACCGCCTGCTGCAGACAATGGTTGAGCTCGGCTATGTGGAGCAGGATGCGGAGACGGAAAAATACGGCCTGACGCTGAAACTGTTCAGCCTCGGCGCTCGCTCGCTGACCGAGCAGGCAGACCTGCTGCGTGTGGCGGACCAGGCGATGGGAAAGCTCTCCCGGGTCACTGGCGAGTCCGTCAATCTCGGCATTCTCGATGACCGGGACCAGAAGGTCGTCTACATTCACAAATACGATTCCGCCTACAGTCTCTCGATGAAATCGACGCTCGGGCTGCGTAACCCGCTGCACAGCACCTCGCTTGGGAAGGCGCTTCTTGCATGGCGGGACGACGACGAGATCCGGGAGCGGATCAACAAGATGGAACTGACGAAGCTCGCGCCGCGCACCATCACCGATCCGCAGGAGTTGTTCGCCCAGCTGCAGATGGCTCGCGGCCGCGGCTTTGCCGAGGAGGTGGAGGAGAGTGAGGCAGGCGTGCGATGCATGGCGGCGCCGATCTTCAACCATCTCGGAAAGCCCATCGCCGCGATGTCGATTTCCTTTCCGATGTTCCGCTTCGATGAAAGCCGGAAATCAGAGTATGTCGATCTCTTGCGTACCGCAGGACTGACCGCCTCGGCCGGGTTGGGTTACCAATCGGCGAAAACTAGAGACGGCTGACTTTCCGGCAATCAAGGTACACGTTTCAGCGCTGCATGGATTTGCGCCACGACCGCAGCACCTTCTCCGACCGCTGCGGCGACGCGTTTGGTCGAACCGGAGCGAACGTCGCCGATCGCAAAGACATTTGGAACGTTCGTCTCGAGCGGTAAGGGCTGCCGGCCGGAGGCCGAAGCAGACGAAGACGGCTCGCCGGTGATGACGAAGCCCGTGTCATCGAGCGCTATCTGCGTCTTGAGCCAATCGGTTTTCGGATCCGCGCCGATGAACAGGAACAGATGGTGGAGGCCGATCGTCTTATCGACGCCGGAAGATCGGCCCCGAATGGTTGCCGAAGACAATCCCGTCTGAGGGTCGCCGTCGATTGCCGTCACTTCACAGCCCACGTGCAGTTCGACGTTCTCAAAGGCGGCGATCCTGTCGATCAGGTAGGCAGACATGGTTTCGTCGAGTGCGCGGCGTACGACCAGATGCAGTCGCTTCACCTGCGGCGCAAGGAAAGCCACCGCCTGACCGGCGGAATTGCCGCCGCCGACCAATGCGACCTCCTCGCCAAGGCATAACCTGGCTTCGATGGGCGAGGCCCAATAGGATACGCCATTGCCCTCGAACGCCTCGATATTCGAAAAGCCGGGCCGGCGGTATTGCGCGCCCGTCGCGATGACAACAGTGCGGGCCCTGACGGGAGCAGCACCGTGCACATTCAACACAAGTTGCCGTACGCCCGGGCCACCGACCGTCGGCCCAAGATCGGTGACCTGCAGGGGAAATGCGATCTCGGCGCCGAATTTCAGGGCTTGATTGAAGGCGCGGGCGGCCAATGCATGACCGGTAATTCCGGTCGGAAAGCCGAGGTAGTTTTCAATGCGCATGGAAGCGCCAGCCTGCCCGCCGGCCGTATGTTGCTCCAGCACGATAACTTTCAGGCCTTCGGATGCCGCATAAACGGCGCTTGCCAGGCCGGCAGGTCCGCCGCCGATAACGGCCACGTCGTAAACGGTATTTGGGTCGAGGTCGGGCGACAGGCCGAGGCAATGCGCCACCTGCTGCTCGCTCGGCTTCTTGAGGATCGTACCATCCGGGCAGACCACCAGGGGCAGATCGGCATGGGAAATGCCAAGCCGCTCGACCAGCGTCCGGCCGTCTCCATCCGAAGTCGCGTCGAGCACGATATGCGGATGGCCGCTGCGTGCCAGAAAACCATCGAGATTGGTCAGCGCGGCGCCCGGATTGCCGAGCAGGATGGCGCCGGACGAGCCCTCTTCAATCAAGGCGACGCGCCGCAATATGAAGGCCCGCATAACCAGTTCGCCGATTTCGGCGGAGCCGATCATCAGGGCTCGGATACCTGCGCCATCAAAAGCAATCGCGGTGCAGCCATCGGGGCCAGCGCGACCTCCCGCCAGGGAAGGTCGGCCCGAAAGCTGGCTGATTTCACCGGAGAACTGCCCGACGCCGTGGTTGATGATCATCGCCTCTCCAGCCAACCCGTCGTGCCGGAAGACCTCGATCTGGCCGTGGAGCACCAGCCAGGCAGGGGCATTTCGTTCACCGATATCAAAAACGGTTTCGCCGGGTCGGAACTGCCGCTCTTGACCGGAGGCGAAGCGTTTGGCGACCTCCAGTTGGGACGCACCAAGCCTCGGAAACTGCTGATCTAGGCGTGAGCTGTTCAATGCCATGCGGAGACTCCGGTGCTTAATCGTACCGCGGGATAGGTCCGCGTTGAGGCGTCTGATCCGGCAGCTCTACCATGATCTCGTCCACGTAGCACCAGCCCCAGCCTTCGGGCGGGTCGTAACCTTCGATGATGGGATGCCCTGTCCGGTGGAAATGGGCCGTCGCGTGCTTGCCGATCGACTGATCGCAGCATCCGACATGACCGCATTCCCGGCACAGCCTGAGGTGAACCCATTCGAGCCCTTGCTCAAGGCACTCCTGGCATCCCAGACTTTGCGGTTTCACCTTGTGGATCGCAGATCCGTGTGTGCATCGCATCGTTTGATCTCCTCGATCGTGAACGGGGAAGGTCCCGGTAACCCGCGACAAAATAAGCGTAACAGATTCGAGCGAGCCTAGAGACACGGAACGCTCACATGATCGCAAATGGACGGCGGTTACTCCTTTGAGAAGCCGCGATCTCCTGTCGTCGCCAAACGGTGCGCATGGGCTGGAGAAGCGGACTCGCCTCCTATTTCGGCGGCGATGGGGAGCGGTACAACGTTTCCCGGAACATTCCGACCTCCTGCCGGTTCGTGCTGATATCGCTTGATTATCGACGCTGGCGATCGTCTCACATCTTCGGAGAGTTCCATGGCAGAGAGAGATAGTTTGAACAGGGCCGGCGGCATCATTCCGTCAGGCTACCCGTCATTGAATGAAAATCCGTCTCCCAGTTTTGAGCCTCAAGCCCCATCCGACGGTGCGACGGATGCCGCGAGTGGCCTGAAACAGAAGATGTCCGAGGATGTCGGCGCAGCCCAGCGTGTTGCCAAGGATGGGCTTTCGCAGGCGGCGGACAAGGCGAAGGAGACGGCCAATGAACAGAAGAACACGATCGCTCTGCAATTGAGCGGTGTCGCCTCGGCCATCGAAAAAGCCGGCAGCGAACTGCAAGGCGGCGATCAACGCACGGTCGGCAATATCACCAGGCAATTTGGTTCCGGCATGCGAAAGTTCGCCAACGACATCAGGGATCGCGACCTTGGTCAGGTCGCCGGCATGGCGGAAGATTTCGGGCGCAAACAGCCGGCCGCATTTCTTGGAATAGCTGCTCTGGCCGGTTTCGCGGCGAGCCGGTTCCTGGCCGCGTCGAGCAGCCGTGAAACTGCGAGCACCGGGAGCGAAAGACGTCCCGATCGGGGGAACGAAATGGGCGGCCCATCGGCCACAACCGCGGGCTCGGCGCCAAACATGGAGGGTCGCTCGGATGGCTAATTCGCTCGACAATCGTCCGCTTTCCGAACTCGTCACAGGGCTCGTGAGCGATGTCTCCCACCTCTTCCGCAAGGAAATCCACCTCGCGAAGGCCGAGGCATCCGAAAAGATGTCGGGTGCGCTGACCGGCCTCGAAGCTTTTGCGGCGGGACTTGTTTTTGCCCTTGCGGCCATCGGCGTCCTGCTCGCGGCCCTGGTGCGGGGACTGACGACATTTCTCGTTGCCCGTGGTTTCACCGAGCCGAGTGCGGACTCCATTTCCTCGGTTGTTGTCGGGGTCATAGTCGCGCTTGTGGCCTGGGGACTGATTTCCCGCGGCCTCGCCGCGCTCCGCGGGGAAAACCTTAAAATGGATCGCACTTCCGCGTCTCTTCGCCGGGATGCCCAGATCATCAAGGAGAGAACATGATGGCTCATACATCCGAACGTCGCTCCGTCGCAGAGATCGAGCGCGAGATTGAAGAAGACCGCAACAGGATCGAAGAAAAGATCAATGCCATTCAGGAGCGCATGTCTCCGGGCCAGATGCTGGACGAAGCCCTTGGCTATGTGAAATCAAGCGGCGGCGCAGAATACTTCGCCAATCTCGGGACTTCGCTGAAGGGGAACCCGATACCGGTTGCTCTGATGGGGATAAGTCTCGCCTGGTTGATGGCCAATCCGGGCAGCGGCAAACCGTCCTCGGCGTCCGACCGGGACGACGATATCGTTTATCCGCTGGCGACAGTGCAAGGCAGCCTTCGCCGTACCGGTCCGCCCGAGGCGGATGGAGGGAACCGCTACAGCCATTTTGCCGACTCGGCCGGCAAACGCTTCAAGGCGCTGACCGACGAAACGGGACGTCGTGCCGGTCATTTCATCGATGAGAGCGGGAAGATCTATCGCGGCTTCGCGGATGCCACCGGCCAGCAGATCCACGATATTCGCGACGAGGCGGGCAAGCTCTTCGAAGAGGCTTCCGGCTGGACTGCAAGGGCATGGCGCCAGATCGGCCACGCGGCAAGATCGGTGGGCAGGTCTGCGACAGGTGCCGCAGGCAGCACCTGGGACGAGGCGGCGCATCTTAATGCGGACCTGATGCAGCGTTTCCGGGATCAGCCGCTGATCGGAGGTGCATTGGCCTTCGCGGTGGGCGCGGCCCTCGGTGCGGCATTCCCATCCACCCGTGTCGAAGACGAGATGCTGGGCGAGGTATCCGACGACGTGCGGGAGCGGCTGTCGGAACAGGCCTCTCGAACCCTCGAGAAGGCAGAGAATGTTGCGTCGGATGTCTACCAGAAGGCCGTGTCCGTGGCATCGGACGTACACGATGTTGCACGCCAGCGGATCGCCGAGGAAGCCGGCACCTTCCAAGCCGACGGAAAGAACTCCCCGAGCAGCCGCCCGCATTGATCCTTCAACAAACTGCAGGCGGAAGCGCCATTTGTTAGGTGCCTCCCGCCTGCAGCGGCCGCCGCCGATACCGTAGCAAGTTATAGGAGCTCACCGAAGGTTTTTCGCAACACCGGCGCGATAGTCTCATACCCGCAGCCGTCGATCCGTTTACGTCCGTTCGTTTCTCTGTGGAATGTCGTACGCAATCCGAAAGCCGGTATTGCTCGAGGCGCTATCTGGGGAAAGGCCCATTCGCGCAGCGATCCGGTATCTGTAGCAATAACTCTTGTGGCAGAGGAACGAGCCCCCTTTTAGAACCTTGTCCGAATGACGTTTCGCTTGCTCGTTGCGGGCCTTTGCCTGCTTCGTGAGTGAGCGCACTAAGAAAGCGTCGGCGCTCCACTCCCAGACATTGCCGACAAGGTTGAAAAGGCCGGTCTCGGTCGGGGTGAAGCTTCGCGCCGGCGCCGTGCCGAAATATCCGTCCTGCAGGGTGTTGCCGTCGGGAAAGCGGCCCTGCCAGATATTGCAGAAGACAATGTCGTCGGTCGGTTCGTCGTCACCCCAGGGATAACGGCGGCGGCGATTGCCGCCTCGCGCCGCATGCTCCCATTCCGCTTCGGTCGGCAAGCGGCCGCCGACCCATTGCGCGAACGCAAGCGCATCGTTCCACGAGACGTGGGTAACGGGATGATCGAGCCTGCTCTCGACCGAACTGCCAGGCCCTTCGGGCTGCCGCCATGTGGCACCATCAACGCGCGTCCACCAGGGAGTGTCCTTCATGCCGTTGCTCGTCAGGTTGTCGTCGCTGAGCAGTGGTGCAAATACGGCCGAGGAGCCGAGCCGTTCCGATTCCGTGACGTGACCGGTGGCGTCAACGAACCGCGCAAACCGGCGGACAGTGACCGTTTCGACCTCGAGAAGAAAATCCCGCAACAGGACTTTGCGCTCCGGGCCTTCACCATCCGCTGAAACAATCGGATCCCGGACGCCGACAAATGATTCACCTCCTTGGATGGCGACGGTTTCCCCGGAGCGCCGCTAAAAGGCGTGATCGTTAGTGCGCCAGGTATCTCCGTTCGCTCTTCCCGGCGCGATCCGAGACAGCATCCTTTCGTCGCGCCGCTCGACGAGACATCAGAACCGCGCATCCGGCGCTCCTGCGAATGGATCAACCGGGCTCTTCCGGTTCCATGGCCTGCGCCCTAGCAGCGCTTCGACCACAGCGGTCTGCATGACCTCGTGGGTGGAATAGGCGTTGATATAGGTCGGCACCCGTGGCGCATCGTAGAGGTAATAAGGATAGCCGAAGGAGATCATCACCGTCGGCAGGTTCGTCCACGGCCGTTTCATGGCGGCTCTGAAATCTCCATGCAACGCTCGCCAGTCCAGAAAAATACGTCCCCGTGTCAGCAGCGTCTCCTCGCCAAACAGATAGAGGACGAGATCCTGCCCATCCGTATCGAGCGGCGTGCCATACGGATGGAGGGTTACCTCGAAGCCTTCCGCAGCCAGCATTTCCGGGAGCTTGAAATCCAGCTTGGCATTCGGCATCGGCTCGACGATGCCGCCGGAAACGACGAGAATGCGGCGATGTTTTTCAAGATCGAGCGGCAGCGTCTGGTTCGTGTCCTTCACCAAGGTCGGCGCGCGGGCGAAAGCTTCGCGGGCAAGTTCCAGGGCAGGAGCGGCGCCGGCATGGGCCGGCATCTCGGCGGCGCGATGCAGTCCGAGCGATGCCTTGAGGGCCAGAACGCGCGTGACCGCGTCGTGGAAGCGCTCGGCGGAAATGCGCCCGGAATGCGCGGCATCCCGCACCGCGGCGATTTCCGCCTCCGGCCTGGAGGAGAAAAGAACCATATCGCAGCCACTGGCGATGATCTCGATCTTTGCGTCCTGCGCCGGCATGACACTCGAAAGGCCCGCCATCTCGCTGGCATCGGAGACGATCAGGCCGTTGAAGCCAAGCTCGCCCCGCAGGAGCGCGATATTGAGGGGCGCAGAGACTGAAGCCGGGAGATAGGCTTCGTCTCCGGCCTCCGGATCGTGTTCGAAGACATAGGCGGGCAGCGCGATATGCGCCGACATCACCGATTTGACACCCTGATCGATGGCGGCCTTGTAGAGCAGGCCGAAGGTGGCGCGCCATTCTTCCATCGACAGCGGATTGATCGTGGTGACGAGGTGCTGGTCGCGTTCGTCATAACCTTCGCCCGGCCAGTGCTTCACGGTTGCGGCAAGGCCAACGCGCTGGAAGACGCGCATCTGCGCCAGCGCGTGACGTTCGATCAACGCCGGATCCGAGCCGTATCCCCGCGTTGCAACGATCGGGCTGCGGAAGGCAGCGTTGATATCCAGCACTGGCGTGAAGGACCAGTTGATCCCGACGGAGAGAGCTTCGCGCGCCATCAGATCGGAGATCGCCTCGGTCAGTTCGACATCGTCGACGGCGGCCAGCGCAAGTGGGTTGGGGACGGCCGTGCCGAAGGGCAGGCTCATGCGGGAGCCTTCGAGATCAGCGGAAACGAGGAGCGGGACCTGGGCCTTCTCCCGTATTGCGGCCATATGCGCGCGTTCTCCCGTGCCGTCGGCACCGAAATAGCGGGTGATACCACCGGGCTGCAGGTCGCGGAGGCGGGCGATCTCCGTTTCGCGGTCGTCACCACGGGAATTGAGATTAAAAGCTGGGCTGCGCGGGCGGTGTCGTCGAGGCCCTGGAAAGTCTGGGCCACCCAGTCGAGCGCTTCGCGGTCGAGGTTGAAGGGTGCTTTCGTCAGATGAACCAGTGTCGATGGCATCAGTCTCTCCGGTCAAACCTGTTCGCAAGAGCGCATTCAAGCACTTCGAGTTTTTCCTTGTCCAGTTCCGGCCAGACAGTTGCAGCCTGCACGAGCGTCTTGGCGGCGAGAGGGGCGGGCAACGGCCTTTCCGCGAGACGGGGAAGCTCTAAAGTCAGGATGCGGCGCGCCTCGTCGTCGGCCATGAGATCGGCAATCGGGATATTCGCCACGCGAGCACCTGGTGGGAAATCACTCACCGTCGCCACGCTGCGCTGGCCGGAAACGACCTGTGCCCATTGTCTTTCGATGAGCAGGTGCTCGTTCCCCACGGGCCCCGTCCGCGGAAGGCCGAGACGCTCGAACTGGTCGGGAGGCGCATCGGAGGCGCGCATCAGCTCGACGAGCAACTCGCTCATCCGCAATTCAATCATATCGTCCCTGAGCGGGTTTTGCTGCCCGGGATCCGTTTCGAGGTCGTAAAGCAGGGTCCCGTAGACCCAGGGTCCACGGATCGTCCAGCCCGGTATGCGCAGGACCGGCGCCCCCTTCGTGAAGGAAAAAGGCTGCGCGAGTTCCGCCTTCGACATTTCGTCTGGGGAGAAGCGAGCGCGCATGTGGGTCGGCATCAGCGTATATTCGTGAAGTGGCGAATTGTCCTCGGTGACGCAGCACCGCATATAGACATAACGGCCGTCGGTGACGCACACATGCCCGCCGAAATTTCCGAACAGTCCGGCAGTGCGGATCGGAGCATCGTTTCTGACGGTGTCGAGAAGCGGCTTTCCCTGCATATCGGGCGTCGGCCGGAGGCCGAAGAGGTCGAGCAGCGTCGGCGCTATGTCGATGGTCTGAACGAGCGCGGAGCGCCGCTCACCGGCAACCTTGGCCCGCGGATCCCAGACGAAGAAGGGCGTGTGGATCGTCTCGTCATACCAGGGCATGACGGATTTGCCCCACCAGCCCTTTTCGCCGAGCATATAGCCATGATCCGTGCAGACGATCAGCATCGTATCGTCCCACATGTTTTTCTCGTCCATCATGTCGAGCAGCCGGCCGAGATTGCGGTCGCACATCGAAAGCAGCGCCAGATAACGGTGCCGCGCCTGGAGCACGCGTTCTTCCGCCTCGGTCACCCGGTCATAGGGCGGCCAGTCGAAATCCGCGCCGGTATCGGGATAGAGAGCGTGGTATTCGGCATAACTGAAAAATGGCTCATGCGGATCGAAGGTCTCGATTTGCAGCATCCAGCTGTCCTGGCTGGCATTGTCTTCGATGAATTGCAGCCCGGCATCGAAGGTCCGGGTTTGTGGATGGTCGCGCTCGTCCGTCAGATAGGTCCGGTTGATCGGGTCCTGTCGCCTCATCTGGTAGATGAAGTCGTTGAGCCGCGTGCGATCCACGCCTTCGACTTTACCTTTCCAGAGGTCGCCCTCCTGGCCACGAAAAACTCGTGCGAAGAAAAACGCGTGTGATAGGTGGCTCCGCCATCTTCCCAATAGTGCTGATGGTCGGTGACCAGATGCGTGTAGATACCGGCGTTCCTCAGCAGTTCCGGTACGCTGTCGTCGAACGGCTCGATCGGCGACCAGGACCGATGGAGAAAGTTGTACCGGCCGGTATGCATTTCGCGCCGGGCCGGCATGCAGGGCATCGAGCCGGCATAACAACGATCGAACGTGACGGTCCTTTGCGCCAGCCGGTCGAAATTCGGCGCATGGACAGTCCTGTCACCATAGGGCGGCAGGAGGCGGCGGTTGAGGCTGTCGAACATCAGGACGATGGCGCGCATGGGTCAAGCCGTCATTTCAAGTGCGCGAAACGCAGCCCGCCGTTCGGCCTGCCTTGCGGGATCGGCAACGGGGGCGGCGAGAAGCAGGCGTTTCGTATAGTCGTGGCGAGGGCGAGCCGTGACCTGGTCGCACTCGCCGAATTCGACGATCTCGCCGAAACGCATCACCGCGACACGGTGCGAGATGTGGCGCACCGCAGCCAGATCGTGGGAAACGAAGAGATAGGCGACGCCCGTCCGTTCCTGGATCTCGATGAACAGGTCCATGACCCGGGCCTGGGTGGAAAGATCGAGTGCGGAGACCGGTTCATCGCAGACGATGAGCCGCGGAGACAGCGCCAGCGCCCGGGCAATGGCAATACGCTGGCGCTGGCCACCGGAAAACTCGCGGGGAAAACGGTCCGCCGCGTCGCTTGGGAGGGCGACCTGATCGAGCAGCTTGCGGACCTGTTGGGAGGCATCGGCACGTGAGGCGAGCCGGCGCGCGACAATCGGTTCCGTCAGAATGTCTTCGATGGTCATCGACGGGTTGAGCGAGCTGTAGGGATCCTGGAAGACCGCCTGGATAGCCGCCTGACCCTTGCGGGCGCGGGGCGGCACCCCGGCGATATTCTCGCTGTCGAACAAGATCTCGCCGGAGCTGACCGGACCTATGCCGAGAATGGCCCGCCCGAGCGTCGTCTTGCCCGATCCGCTCTCGCCCACAAGACCCACGGTTTCGCCGGGACGGATGGTGAGATCGACATTCTTCAGGACGTGATGGGCGCCGAAATGAACGTTCACCTGACGGCAATCGACGAGAAGGTCATCGCTCATGCCCGCTGCTCCTCAGTCGTCGGCCGCCGATATCTGCGGGTCTCTCCATCCTCGAGAACGGAGTCGAGAAGCATGCGGGTGTAATCGTGCGCCGGCGCGGCGAACAGTTCCGTTGCCCTATTGGTTTCCACGATCCTGCCATCCTTCATGACGGCCACGCGATCGCAGCTATCCGCCACGACACCGAAATTGTGGGTCACCAGCATGACCGCCATGTTGAACTCCTTTTGCAGGTCGCGGAGAAGATCGAGAACTTCCGCCTGCACGGTCACGTCGAGCGCCGTTGTCGGTTCATCAGCGATCAGAAGGTCCGGACTGCAGGCGACCGCACCAGCAATGAGGACGCGCTGGGCCATGCCGCCCGAGATCTCGTGCGGGTAGGCGCGAAACACCCGTTCCGGGTCCGGCAGCTTTACGCGGCCAAGCAATTTCAGCGCCCGCCGCGTCGCTTCCGCCCGTGAGATCCCAAGCACGGTCATCATCGGCTCTACGAGCTGGAACCCGATCCGGAACGCCGGGTCGAGATTGGCCATCGGCTCCTGGGGAACATAGGCGATGCGTTTCCCGCGGAGGGTCCGGATCTGATCTTCGGAAGATTTCCCCAAGTCGATACCGTCGAATTGGATGGAACCGGAAAGCACGCGGCCGCCGGACGACAGAAGTCCGAGGATGGCGAAAGCCGTCTGGCTCTTGCCCGATCCACTTTCTCCGACCAGCCCCAGAACTTCGCCACGCTTGAGACTGAGGCTCACGCCCTTGACGACTTCGCGCCAGCCGCCATTCGCAGGATAGGCGACGACGAGATCGCGCACATCGAGGAGCACGTCGGGTGCAGCCGGCGGCAGCGTGTCGCTTACCGCCAGCGGGGGACCTTTGGCATCCTCACTGGAACACCGCTCTGCTGCATGCGGTCGCGGATGGCATTCGCAAGCAGCACCAGGGACGCCACCGTTGCGGTGATTGCCAGCCCCGGCCAGAGGATGGCCTGCGGAGAGACGTAGATGTTGGAGAAGGCATCCTGCAGCATTCCGCCCCAGGTGGGCGTGCTGGGATCGCCGAGCCCGAGGAACTCGAGGCCCGACTGGACGACGATGGCAATGCCCGCGACGATGGAGGTCTGGATCACCACGGGCGCCCGTACCGAGAGCAGGATATGCTTGGTGATGATCCTGAGATCGCTGAGGCCCGAGACACGCGCGGCGTCGATATAGAGTTCGGTTTTGACACCATTGACGAGATTGCGCGTGAGCCGGAAGAAGCCTGGCGACAACATCAATCCGAAGACCGCCATCGACAGGTAGATCGAGGCACCGAGCGCCTGATAGAAGGCAAGCAGCACGATGAGCGCCGGCAGGGCCATGATCCCGTCGGAAATCCAGCGGGCCACGAGGTCGAGCGTCCTGCCGTAAAAGCCGGCGAAGAGTCCGGCCGTCACCCCGATGGAGGCGGCGATGAAGATTGTGATCAGCGCCCCGAGGAATGTGTTGCGGCCGCCATAGACGAGACGGCTCCATATGTCGCGTCCCGAGCCGTCGCCGCCAAGGAGATAACCGTCGCCTGCGGGTGCATTGACCTTGAAGATCTGGACGGCCGATGGATCATTGGGCGCGAGCAGGGGAGCGAAGATCGCCGCCGCGATGACGACAAGAAGCACCAGCGAAGCAAGGAGGCCTGTCGGATTGGTGAGCACCGCGCGAACGAAGTGGCGACGCTGCGACCTTGCGTGGATCGGAGCCGTCTGGGCGGCGTTGATATCGCTCATCGCATCCTCACCTTCGGGTTGGCCCATGCATTGAGGAAGTCGATCAGGATGTTGACCAGAACGACGACGATGATGAGCGTAACGACCACTCCCATGAGCACGGGAACGTCGCCGATCAGCGCAGCCGAAACGGTCAACGATCCCATGCCGGGGATGGCGAAGACGCGCTCGATGACGGCGGCGCCACCGAGAAGAGCGATGAACTGCACCGAAAGGACCGTCAGCGCCGCCGGCATCGCATTGCGCAGGGCATGGCGATAGAGGACCGAACGGGGCTGACGCCGCGTGCGCGAAGTGTGCGTACATAATCCTGCCGGAGCGCATCGATGACGGCCCCCGGACCTGTTGGGAGGCGGAGGCGATCCCGGAAAGCACCAGCGCCGTGACCGGAAGCACGAGGAAGCCGCCCATGCGGAAGGTGAAGCGCTGAACGACACATAACCCGTCGCCGGCAGCCAGCCAAGCTGGACCGAAAAGGTGAGGACGAGCAGCAGGCCAAGCCAGAAATTCGGCATGGCGAAACCTGCGATGCTTACGATCTGGATCACCCGGTCGGCCCAGCCGCCACGCACTGCAGCCGCGATGCCGAGCATCGCCGAGACGAGAGCCATCATCGCCACGGCGATTGTCACCATCGACAAGGTGACAGGCAGGCGGCTTGCAAGTGCCGAGGTCACGCTCTCGCTCATCGTCCATGACGGACCGAGATCGCCTCGGACGGCATGACTCACCCAGTCGCCGAACTGCACGGGCAGGGGCCGGTCGAGCCCCAGCCGGCTGTTCAGGGCCTTCACCTGGTCGGCGGTCGCGTTCTCACCCAGGATGTTGCGGGCGACATTTTCCGTCGCTCCGAAGACCATCATGAAAGTGAGGGTCGAAACCATGCAAAGCAGCGCGAAGCCGGAAACGACCCGTTTCAGCAGATATCGTATCATCGGCGTCCGAGCTCACTTCGCGGGCGCATAATTGCGCGGCCAAGGCACGATGTTCTGTGCCTGCATCTGGACCTTCACTTCGGCGTTGGAAATGTAGATGCTGTCGATGCGGAACCACGGCGCAAAGAAGGCATTCTCGACCATATATCGATTGGCGGCCCGCATCGCGGCATCCTGATCCTTGCCCGGAGGCGCGTATTGGGCGGCCTTGAGGAGCGCTTCCAATTTCTCGTCCTTTGCCTTGGACGTATTCCAGGGAGAATTCGCGAAGGCGAACTTGTTGAAGTCGGCCCAAGGCGACTGGCTACCCAGGCGGAAGAGGAACATCGGATATTTGCCTGAGAGCAGCTCGGCGATCGTGACATTGGGCGGAATTTTCACCCAGCTGACAGTGACGCCAATATCCTTGAGTTGTTGCGTTATGATCGGTGTGTAGGGAGCAAGAGTGCCGATATCCGGCATCGTGACACTAAAGCCGTTCGGATAACCCGCTTCGGCAAGCAGCGCGCGGGCCGCCTTGGGATCATATTGATACATGCCGTCGAGCGACGGATCGAAGGCTTCGCTTGGCGGGACGAACGGCTGATCCGTGACTTCGCCATAGCCACGCGCGACAAATTTCAGGATCGCTTTTTCATCGAAGGCCATATTGAGCGCGCGCCGGACGCGGACGTCGGAAAGCGCCTTCACCATCTTCCCGTCCCGGTCGGAGAGGAACAGACCCAGCCAGTCCACGGGCAATCTGGATACGGTCAGCTTGCTGGCCTCGGCCTCGGGCACGACCTGCCCTTCGCCCGCGCCGGCATCCACCTGGCCGGATTTCAGTGCATTCATTCGCGCGCTGAGATCGTTGATGGGTGTGATCGTCATCGTTTCGAACGGAAACGCGCCAGCATTCCAGTAGTCCGGGTTGCGCTTATAGACGTATTGCCGCCCGGTTACCGAGCGCGCGGTGTCGTAGATATAGGGGCCGGAACCGATGGGAAGCATTTTGGAGTCCGGCTTGCCGAGCGTTGCGGGACTTGCCATCGCGCCGCCAACGGTCGCCAGATTGAAAAGCATGCCCGGATCGGGTTCCTTCAGATGCAGCTTCAATTCGGTCGGGCTTACGATCTCGACATTCTTGACGGCGCCGGCCATCCAGGTGTTTTGCCCCACGCCATCGCGCAGGTATTCGAGGTTGGCCTTTACCGCCTCCGCGTTGAAAGGCGTTCCGTCTGTGAATTTCACGCCCTCTCGCAGCTTGAGCGCCAGCTCCGTACCGTCGCCACTGAACTTCCAGTCGGTGGCTAGGTTCGGCATCATCTTGCCGTCGGGCGCCGTATAGAGCAGCGTATCGAACACCGGCATCCAGTATTGGGCGCGATGGCCGATGGAAAGCCCCGCGCGGTCGAAGGTGTCGTTGTCCAGAATTCCCGCGAGCGCGAGTGTCTCGGGACTGTTCCCGACCTCCGCTTTGGCAACTGGCGACACGGCCAGCAAGGCCGCCGTCAAGGCGGATAAAACCAGTTTGTTTCGCATGCTCTCCTCCCGAGCGCCTGAATTGCCCGCTCCCCGGCAAGATAGGCTGCATGTAGCGAATATGATCCTGCCAATACACAGGCCTGGCATTACGAGCTTCATACCAGTTGAGGCAATACGCGAAAAATGCAATTAACAGCATAACCGATAAATGAAGTTTATCACTCCCATGCTGGATCAGATTACCCACCTCTTCCGTCTCCAGGCGATCGTGGAGGAAGGCAGCCTTCGTCGCGCCGCCGAGCGGCTGAACCTTACTCAGCCTGCCTTGTCCCGCTCTCTCGCCCAGCTGGAGGCGCATTTCGGGCGACCGCTTCTGGAGCGGCACGCACGCGGGTGCGCCCGACGCTTTTCGGTGAAAGGGTATTGTCCGAGTCGTTGCGGATGATGCGTCACTGGGAAGTCGCCGAGCAGGAATTGATGTCCGACAGGGCCATAGGCAAGGCCTATCTGCGGATCGGAGCAGGGCCGATGTGGCGCCCGGCGATCCTGCCGGAACTGCTTGTCAGCATGCAGCAACGGTTCCCCAAGATCGTGTTCGAGCTCAAAAACAGCCGTTACGCCGCCTCGCTGACCGATCTCCTGGAGGGGCGCCTCGACATGCTGTTCACGGGAATGACCATCGATGATCCGCAGGATTTTCGTCTCGTTGCGCTGCCTCTGACGACGGTGATCAACAATGTCATGGCGCGCGAAGACCATCCGATCTTCACCACAGTGGATGCGGCCGGAGGCATTCCGCCGGCGCGCCTGCTGGATTATCCCTGGCTGGTTTATTCGGAGCTTCCGATCTATCAGGCCACGACCCAGCACGGTCTTTTCGAACGGCTGGGGCGGGAACCCGACATCCGGTTGAATTGCGAGAGCCTGAACTCGACATTGTCCATCCTTCAGCGGAGCGATTGCCTTTGCCTGCTGCCCGATGCTGCCGTCCTTGCGACCTCCTGTCCGCGTGTCGTTCCGGTGCCGGTCGATCTCAACTACCGGCACACGCGCACGGGGGTGCTCTATCGTGATGAGCTCAGCGATTGGGCGCCCGTGCGCGAACTGGTTGCGCTCTGCAAGGTGCGGTTCCATCTGGAGAATTTGCCTGAGGCCGGGCAGGACGATCGACAGTGATCAGTTTTCAGCATCGCTTGCTTCTGAAATTGCATTATTTTCGCATGATCTGACGCTGTATTCTTGCCCAAGGCGGTGACGAGGTTCGATCGGCTGCGATCGTGCGTATTTTCACCGCCCGCATGCGAGGGAGGAATACTTGCGACCCAACATCATTTTCATCATGTCGGATGACCACGCGGCTCGGGCGATCTCGGCCTATGGTGCTGGCCTCAACCACACGCCCAATCTCGATCGCCTGGCCAATGAGGGCGTGAGACATGATGCGACCTATGTGACGAACTCGATCTGCACCCCGTCGCGGGCCGCGATCCTCACCGGCACGCATAACCACGTCAATGGTGTGACGACGCTCGTGACGCACATGAACAACCGGATCCCCAATGTGGCCAAGCTTCTGAAGGCGGCAGGCTATCGCACCGGCATCTTCGGCAAGTGGCACCTCGGCGAAGGGCCTCTCCATGAGCCAAAAGGGTTCGATGACTGGGCCGTTGTTCCGGGGCAGGGGGATTATTGGGACCCGGCATTCATAGATCGCGATGGTCGGCGTCGCATCCCCGGCTACGTCACAGATATCATCACCGACAAATCGATCGATTTCATCGAACAGGGCGATGGCCGTCCGTTTTTTCTCATGTGTCATCACAAGGCGCCGCATCGTAATTTCATTCCCGACCCCAAGCACAACCACCTTTGGGCCGACGAGGATCTTCCGTTGCCGGCGACGTTCAACGACGATTATTCCGGCCGTGCGGCGGCCGCGGCGGCAGCACGCATGCGCGTCCGTTCCGACCTCAATTGGGAAGATCTCGGGCTCGTGCAGCCGGAAGGGCCGGCCCCGTCGCGGGCGAGTTGATGCTGGATCAGATCCCGTATCGCCGCGTGCCGGAACTGAAGGATGGCGCGAGCATCACGGTGGTGTGCGCCGCGACGGGACAAAACTACACCTTCACCGACCCGCAGACTTTCGCGGAATTCAAATACCAGCGCTATATGAAGCGCTACCTTCGGACAGTCCAATCGATAGACGACAATGTCGGTCGCCTGCTCGACTACCTCGACGAAAAGGGCCTGCGTGACAACACGCTGGTGATCTACACATCAGACCAGGGCTTTTTCCTTGGGGAGCATGGCTGGTTCGACAAACGTTTCATGTATGAGGAAAGTCTTCAGATGCCGTTCCTGGCGCGCTACCCGGCGGCGATCCCGGCCGGCACGACCAGTCGCGATCTCGCCTGCAACGTCGATTTCGCGCCGACCTTCCTGGATTATGCAGGCGTGCAGACGCCTTCCTTCATGCAGGGGCGGTCGATGCGACCCGTGCTGGAAAAACGGACGCCGGCGGACTGGCAGCAATTGGTGTACCATCGCTATTGGATGCATAATGATGCGATCCACGGCGCCTGGGCGCATTACGGGGTGCGCGACGCTCGCTACAAGCTCATCTACTGGTACAATGACGACCTGGGCCAGCCAGGAGCGCGACCCAACGGCGCTCCGCCGGAATGGGAGCTGTTCGACTGCGCGGAGGATCCGCATGAGTTAAGGAACGTCGCGGATGATCCGGCTTATGCCGCAATCTTTGACGAGATGCGCGCCAAGCTTGACGCCAAGATGTCAGAAATAGGCGATATCCCGGAACACCCCACGGGCTGAGGAGTGGCGGCATCGACAGGAGTTGCCGGCATCCGGGGCACGGGCCCAAACGACGGGACACGCCCTTCCTTATCTGCCGTTTCGATCCTGCCCTCGCCGCCAGAACGTCTGTCGCTCCTCAAGGCGCCAGGCGCTTTCCGCTCGAAGCATCGAACATGTGGGTTCGCGACGGCTCTCCCCGTAGATAAAGCACGTCCCCAACATTCACCTCGCTGTTTCGAGGAAATTCGACCGAGAGCATTTTCGAATGGCCGACCTCCACATAGCCGTAGGTCTGGCTTCCCAGCCGCTCGGCAACCATCAATTCGCCGCTGAACCAAGCCTCGTCTGCCGGACATTGAAAGAGATCTTCGGGCCTGATGCCAAGCACGACATTCTTCGGGGTAGATCCGGGGATGTCCAATCCATCCGTTTTAATGGTCTTGCCGAGCGCCAGGATTGCGCTGCTTTCCCGTGAAAGTTCGGCGGGCACCGTATTCATGGTCGGGCTGCCGATGAAGCGGGCAACAAACAGGCTCGACGGCTTGTGATAAAGATCGAGCGGCCTGCCGATCTGCTCGACTACGCCTCCGTTCATCACCACGATCCGGTCCGCAAGCGTCATGGCTTCGACCTGGTCATGGGTTACGTAAACGGTGGTCGCTTTCATACGACGATGGAGCTTGGCAATTTCGAGGCGCATCTCCACGCGCAGGGCCGCATCGAGATTGGAAAGCGGCTCGTCGAACAGAAACGCGGCCGGCTCGCGCACGATCGCGCGCCCCATGGCGACCCGCTGGCGTTGGCCACCTGACAATTGTGCGGGCCGGCGTTCGAGATAATCCTCAATCTTCAGGATATCCGCAGCCTGATTGACGCGGCTTTCGATCTCGCGCGGATCACCGCCGCGCATCTTCAGGCCGAACGACATGTTTTCGCGTACGCTCATATGAGGGTAGAGCGCGTAGTCCTGAAATACCATGGCGATGTTGCGCTCGGCGGGCGGCAGCAGATTGACCATCCGGCCGTCGATGTCGAGTTCGCCGCCGGAAATCTCCTCCAGCCCGGCAATCATGCGCAGCAGTGTCGATTTTCCGCAGCCGGAGGGGCCGACGAGGACAAGAAATTCCCCGCTTTCGATCTCGATCTCGACGTCGTGAATGACCTGCAGGGCTCCATAGGATTTCCGGATTTTCTTCAATGCAATGCCGGCCACGCTTTCCTCCTCGACACGACTTTATCGCTTGACGTCAATTATCGATATCATTATCAATAATGATATCTTCAGAAATGCGCAACCGGCTGGATCGACCTACATGGCGTATTTTTCGTCCCGACCGACATCGACTAAGCCTCCCAAGGCGGGCGCTGCCTTCAATGCCCTGAAGCGCGACATCATGCTCGGAACGCTGGCGCCGGGGACCGGGCTGACTGAACTGGAACTGGCGGCACATTTTCAATGCAGCCAGGGGACGGTGCGTGAGGCACTGCTTCAGTTGCAGGAGGAGGGGCTTGTTCGCCGCCAGGGGCATCGTGGCACCCAGGTGTCCGAATGCACCGAGGACGAAGCGATCGAAATGTTCCGGTTGCGCCAGCAGATCGAAGGCAGCGGCATGGCGCGGGTGATGCGCGCGCCGAGCCGGACGCTGGTCAAGGAGCTCAACGGCCTCCTCGAAAAGATGCTTGTGGCCGCCGGGGCCAGCGATGAGCTGGAGCTTGCCGCCTTCGACCGCGACTTCCATCGCCGCATTTTCGAGGATGCCAACCTGCCGGCTCTGGATCCGATCCTGCATCGCTGCCTCGTCCACAATCATCGCTTCAAGATTTCCCGCAGTCCGATGGCGCGTGACCTCGAGGCGACGGCGCTACGCCATCGCAGCATCATCGATGCGATCGAGGGCGGCGACGTAAGGCGCGCCACCGCCGCCATGCATCATCATATCGCGACCATCGTCGATTTCGGACCGGAAGTCTTCCCGGAGGTGATCAAGTGAGCGTCGATATCGAATTGTCGGATGTCTTGTCGGACGAGATGGCAGCGCTGATGGAGCGGGTTCTCGCCGAACTGGGACCGTTACCGGATCCGACGATGCTGTCACCGGCAGAGGGCCGGGCGCAATCGCTTGCCGCCAATGTCCGCTGCAACGTCAACCTGCCCGCGATGGAGAGTGCGACCGAGGTCATGGTGGCGGAGGACCTGAGCCTCGGTTCGGCCCGCTGTCGCCTGAAAGTGCTGGTGCCCCCTGGGGCCGGCGCCGGTGCCATTCTTTTTGTTCACGGCGGCGGTTTTGCTTTCTGTTCGCCGGAAACCCACGAGCGCTGCGCCCGGGTTCTGGCACTTGAAAGCGGCCTGCCGGTCGTCATGCCGGATTATCGGCTGGCGCCGGAAGATCCCTATCCGGCGGGCCTGAAGGACGTTGTTGCCGCCCTGCGCAACCTCTTCGAGGTGGCGTCCGGTGCCGGGGTTCGCCCCGGCCCCTTGCTGATTTCCGGCGATTCCGCGGGTGCCAATCTTGCTCTTGCAGCGATGCTGCACGAGCAGGCCGAAGGCCGCGCATTGCCGGATGCGGCGCTGCTCTTCTACGGCTGTTACGCACGCAGCTTCACGACGCCGTCCTATGTCCGCTTTTCCGAAGGCCCCGGGCTGACGCGCGGAAAGATGCAGCGCTACTGGTCGTTCTATGCCGGCGAGCGTGTGGTCGAGGAGGACCCGCTTGCCTGCCCTCTCGTGGTTTCCGACGCGGCTCTGGCGGCACTGCCGCCGCTTTACCTGATGGCGGCGGCCGTGGATCCGCTGCTTTCCGACACCTTGATCCTGAGCCAGCGCCTCAAGGCTCTTGGCCGGGACGACGAACTGCAGATCGTGCCGGGCGTCATCCACGGTTTCCTGCAGAACACCAACGAACTTTCGGCCGCAAGGAGGCTCTGGCGGCCGCGGGCAATGCAGTAAGGCGACTGACAAGACGTCTATGACGTAAACGATCAAGAGGAGGAGACTATGAAATTTCTGAAGACACTGGCACTCGGTGCCGCGCTTGCGGCTTCGGCCGCTTTCAGCCAGGCAAAGGCCGAAACCGTCCGCTTCTGGTACCATTTCGACAACCCGGCGAACCCGATGTCGGACCTGGTCAAGAAATTCGAAGCGGCCAATCCCGGCATCAAGATCGAAGCCGAGAACGTGCCGTGGAACAGCTATTACGACAATCTCTACACCTCGCTGGTCGGCGGCAACGCGCCCGACGCGGCGATGGTCAAGCTTTTCGCTCAGCCGCGTCTCGCCGAAATGGGCGCCCTGGAGCCGATCGGCAAACAGATCGACAGCTGGAAGGGCAAGGCCGACCTGCTGGACAATCTTCTCGAGCTGAACAAGGGGCCGGACGGCAAGCAATATTACCTGCCGATCCAGTACGTCGTCCTTTATCTCTACTACCGTACCGATCTCTTCCAGGCAGCCGGTCTGCAGCCGCCGAAGACCTGTGAAGAGTTCCGCAATGCCGCCATCAAGCTCACCAACGCGCCGCAGACCTATGGTTTCGGTCTGCGCGGCGGCAAGGGCGGCTGGGACCAATGGGGTGCCTTCGTGCTGTCGCAGGGCGCCGAGCTGAAGCCGGGTGGCCTGACCAAGCCGGAGGCGATTGCCGCAAACCAGTGGCTGGTGGATCTCTTCCAGAAGGACAAGGTCATTCCGCCATCCGCACCGAATGATGGTTTCCAGGAAATCGTCGCGGCCTTCAAGTCCGGCAAGACCGCGATGACCATCCATCATATCGGTTCGTCCAAGGATCTTGTCGCCGCGCTCGGCGACAAGGTTTCCGCCGTGCCGGTTCCGAAATGCGGCAATGGCCAGTGGACTTCCTACGGCGACGAATCGCTTGCGATCTTCTCCTCGTCCTCGGTAAAGGACGCGGCTTGGAAGTGGATTTCGTTCCTTGCCGAAGGCCAGAACAACGTCGCCTTCAACACTGCGACGGGTCAGCTGACGGTTACGAAGAGCGGCTCCGCCGACTGGAAGCTCCATGAGCGTCGTTTTGTCGAGGCGACCGTCCAGTCCCTGCCGTTCGCCAAGGTGCTGCCGCAGACCTCGGCGGTCTCGGAATTCGTCAATACGGCCTGGCAGACGAACATGCAGCAGGCGCTGACCGGCCAGATCACGGCGAAGAAAATGATGGAACAGCTGCAGACGCTGTTTGCACAGTAAAGTCGCTCCGGTCCCGGCACGCGACCGTGTCGGGACCTCCTTCTCCGCCTTGATCCGCAGGCAGGATAAGCATGTCCCTATCGATCTCTTCCTCCATCGAGCGCCGTGCCGCGTCCAGATGGCATTCCGAGCGGCTATTGCCCTACCTGCTGCTTGCTCCAGCCGTCGTGGTCACCGTCGTCATCGTCTTCATGCCGATGGTGCAGGCTGTCTTCACGAGCTTCTACGACCTCATCCTGTTCCGGCCGAACGCCAGCAAGTTCGTGGGTTTCGGGAATTACGTGAAGCTGTTCAACGATCCGGTTTTCTGGACAGCGCTCTGGAATACGATCATCTGGATCGGCCTGACCGTGCCGTTGCAGATGGGGCTGGGGCTTGTCGCTGCCCTGCTTCTCAATCGCGAATTTCCCTGGCGCGGTCTTGCGCGGGCGCTGATCATCATCCCCTGGGCATTGCCCAGCGTCGTGATCGCGCTGATGTGGCGTTGGATCTACGATCCGAATACCGGTGTGCTCAACGACATCCTCATCTATCTTTCGATCGTTCAGTCTGCAGTGCCGTGGCTGGCCGACCCGAATGTTGCGATCTATGCGATCATTGCGACGCTGACCTGGCAGGGTTTTCCCTTTTCGCTGTGATGATCCTTGCCGGCCTGCAGGGCATTCCACGCAGCCAGTATGAGGCAGCCTCGATCGATGGCGCATCGACCTGGCGGCAGTTCATGCATATCACGCTGCCGGGCATTGCACCGGTGCTGGCAACGGCCGGACTGCTCCGGGTGATCTGGGTCGCTAACTCCATGGATGTGATCTTCGTGATGACCGGCGGTGGTCCGGGCTATGCGACGCACACGCTGCCGCTCTACGCTTTCGTCAAGGCCCGCCAGAACCTCGATTTCGGATATGGCACGTCGATCGCCGTCACCTTCACCATTCTTCTGGGTGCGTTCGTGGCTCTCTACCTCGCCCGCACCATGCGCGAGGTGGAACGATGAGACAGCAGAACACGCTTCGCCGGATCCTCACCACGGACCTCCCCGTTCTTGCGATCGTCCTCTTCGCCATGGCGCCGTTCGCCTGGATGATCCTGACCTCGCTGACGCCGACCGCCACGCTTTCTGCCACCGGCGTATCGCTTTCACCTATGGGCTGGAGCCTCGACAACTACGTGCGGTTGATCGAGCAGACATCCTTTCTCAAGAACATGCTCGACAGCCTGATCATTGCGGGCGGCACGGTGGTCGTCGGCCTGATCGTCTCGGTCACGGCAGCCTATGCCTTCTCGCGCTTCCGTTTTGCGGGCCGCAAGCTGCTGATGTTGCAGTTCCTGCTGATCAACATGTTCCCGATCGTGCTGCTCATCCTGCCGCTCTTCGTGTTGATGCGCCGCTTCAATATCCTCGATACCCATTTCGGCCTGATCCTCGCCAACGCGACGGTGGCGATCCCGTTCGCGGTGTGGATGCTGACCAGTTATATCGGCGCGATCCCGAAAAGCCTCGACGAAGCGGCCATGACGGACGGGTGCTCGCGGCTGACGGCGCTGCGCAAGATAGTCCTGCCGCTGACCATGCCGGGCATCATCTCCACCGGCATCTATATCTTCATCACCGCCTGGAACGAATATCTCTACGCGCTGACGCTCGGCGGGCGAAACGTGCGGCCGGTTACGGTCGCGATCCAGACGCTGATCGGCGAATACCAGATCGAATGGGGCCTGCTGGCGGCCGGGGCCGTGGTCGGCGCCATGCCGGCCACCATCCTGTTCCTTCTTGTTCAGCGCCGCCTCATCGGCGGACTGACGCAGGGCGCGGTGAAAGGGTGAGGGTAAGGAATGATCGGCGTGGCCGGTGAAACGATCCCGCGGGTTGGGGTCGCTGGAAAATCAAACTTTTGAATGCGATAAAGAGGAAATGACAATGAACCCCATCGGGTTGATTTCCATGCAATATGCGAGGCCTTTCACGGTCGAGCATTTCCCGTTGTTTGAAAAGATGCGCGAGCACGGGTTCGATTTCGTGGAGCTTCTGGTTCCGGAGGTCGGCGAACTCGACATCAAGGAAACGAAAAAGGCGCTCGACGATGCCGGCCTCGGCGTAGTCCTCGCCGCCCGTGTCAACCTGCAGCGCAATCTCGCATCGGCAGATGCCGAGGCCCGCCGCGCCGGGGTCGAATACCTGAAATACACGGTCGATTGCGCGGCCGGTCTGGGCGCGAAGATCGTCGGCGGACCGCTGACCGGCAATCCGCTGGTTTTCGCCGGCCGGCCGCCGCTGCCGGTGGAGGAGGCAGAACGGCTGGCCCGCAAGGAGCGTTGCGTGACCGGCCTGAAGGAAGCCGGCGACTATGCGGTCAAGGCAGGTATATTGCTGGCTGTCGAACCTCTGAACCGCTTCGAGAGCGATGTACTGTGCACTACACAGCAGGCGATGGAACTTCTCGACGCGGTCGATCATCCCGCCGTCAAGCTGATGCTCGATACGTTCCACATGCATATGGAAGAAAGCTCCATCGCCGAGGCGATCCTGCTTGCCGGTGACCGTCTCGTGCATTTCCAGGCCAATGAGAACCATCGCGGCTTTCCTGGAACGGGAATGACCAACTGGGTCGAAGTCTGCCGTGCACTTCACGAGGTCGGGTACGTGGGGCCGGTCTCCTCGAGCCGTTCCGCCGCAACGACGACCGTTTCGGCGTGCCATTCGCCCAGTGGCGCCCGCCACACGAGGACGAAGGCAATCGCCTCGCTGCCGCCAGCGCCTTCATGAAATCCCACCTCCTGCTTACGGAATATCGTCGATGACTTTGAAAATTGGTTGGATCGGTTGCGGTATCCACGCAACCCAGATGCTGCTTCCCCAGGCTCGTGCGCCACGATGTCGAGCTCGTGGCGATGTGCGATATCGACGGCAAGCGCCTGAAGGACGCCGGCCGGCAATTCGGCGTCACCAATCTGACGACGGATGCGCAGGCTTTGCTTTCGACCCCGGGATCGATGCGGTCGGAATGGCCGTCGGACCGGATCAGCACCTCGCCTTCGGCAAGGCGGCCCTGGAACGGGGCCTGTCGGTCTTCATGGAAAAGCCGCCGTCAGGTTCCGCCGCCGGCGCGCGTGAGCTTCTGGCCGCTTCGGAGAAGGCGAAAAAGCCGTTGCTCCTCGGCTTCATGAAGCGATATTCGATCGGTAACCGCATGGCGGCGAATATCGTGAAATCCGGCCGCTTCGGCGACGTGCTGGGGCTGACCGGCTACTACATGACGGCTCCCGGCTATTTCGCCGGCAATGTCGATTACACCGGCTTTTTCCTGCATCATTGCGTCCACTACATGGACCTTGTGTCCTTCCTGGTGTCACCGGTGCGCTCGATCTCCACCCGCAAGGTTGAGAAGACACCGGGTCGCCTGCTTTTCCATGTGGCTTTCGAATTCGAATGCGGCGCAATCGGCAATATTGCCATGGGTACGGTCCAGTCGCGGGGCACGCCGGTCGAGCGGATCGAGCTGATGGGTGACCATCAGCGCATCGAGGTGGATGACGTGATCGAGATCCGCTGGCATCGCAACCCGCCCTTCAAGATCGACGACCTCGGCGCGACGTTGAAGGAAGACTGCGACACGTTGACCTGGAAGCCCAATTTCACGGCGGCCGCCAACGAGGACCCGAAAGGGTATCACGCATTGCTGGCCGACGTCGTCCCGGCGCTGGGGAGCCGCGACGCCCGCTCCGACGATCGCCGAGGGCGTGATCGCCATGGAACGGTTGGAAACGATGCGGCGCGAACTGGCACTCTGACCTGCCCCCTGGGCTCAACCACCCCAGGCCGGGGTCGATCTTGATGGAACGGCACAATGCCGAGACACCGGCCATCCTGCAGTTTTGAATCGACGAGTTTCGGCTCCTCCCCGCTCTCATTCGCCATGGCCCTGACGACCGCCATCGACGCGTTGGTAGGAACGGTGGCCTGATTCAATGCAGGGTATACGCCATCGATCGGCGAAGTGCCCAGGAGCGGTCGATTGGCCGCTCCTGGCACCAAACCGGTTCGCCACTCATTCTGAGCGTTTGAGGCCCGTGATCATCGCGCGGACGAGGTTTTCCTTATGCTCCACGCTGGCAAGGATGACGCCTGCGATGTGGAGGGCAACGAGGGCAAGCGTCACATTGACCAACAGTTCGTGTGCCTCTTCCACCCATTCCACACCCCAATAGGCGTCGGTTGTCATCATGTATCCGGTGGTGGCGATGCCGGAGATCGAGAGGTCCCGTGCCGGCCCGTGAAAGTGCCCAAGATGGCCCATCATCGCAAACAGCCGGTTAATCTGCCAAAGTAGCGCCAGGGATCAATTCTGTTGATTCAATTCAGGCTCGCGGACGGGTTCAAAACTTCTTGAATCAAGGTTAGCTCAAGGATTCAGCACGTGAAACCATACTTAGTATGAAATAATTATCTGCACAGCCATAGATTTACGCCGGAAATATCATAGAAAGATATCCAATATCTTTCCTATAAATAATATTTTCTTGGCAATCCTATCAATCGAGTGCCAGAAACTCTATATAGAGATTGCAGCCGCCCTATGCGCCGGCAGCAGAAAGATTCTCATGAAATTCCGCCCTCTCCACGACCGCGTCGTCATCCGGCGCGCCGAAGGTGAACTTAAATCCAAGGGCGGGATCATCATTCCCGATACCGCCAAGGAAAAGCCACAGGAAGGCGAAGTGATCGCCGTTGGCCCCGGCTTGCGTGACGAAAGCGGCAAGCTCCTCCCGCTTGACGTCAAGGCCGGCGACCTCATCCTGTTTGGCAAATGGTCCGGGACCGAGGTCAAGATCGATGGCGAAGACCTTCTGATCATGAAGGAGGCCGACATCATGGGCATCGTCGAGAAGACCGGAGCGGTCGCCGACAAGGCTGCCTGATCCGTCGCATTCCGATCCCGTATCTCGAAACCGAACTGGACCAGACCATGTCTGCCAAGGAAATCATCTTCTCCACCGACGCCCGCGACCGCCTGCTCCGTGGTGTCGAAACGCTCAACAATGCCGTCAAGGTGACGCTCGGCCCCAAGGGCCGCAATGTCGTCATCGACAGGTCCTATGGCGCGCCACGCATCACCAAGGACGGTGTTTCTGTTGCCAAGGAAATCGAGCTTGCCGACAAGTTCGAGAACATGGGCGCCCAGATGGTGCGCGAAGTGGCGTCGAAGACCAACGACCTTGCCGGCGACGGCACCACGACCGCAACGGTGCTTGCGGCTTCCATCTTCCGCGAAGGCGCCAAGCTGGTCGCCGCCGGCATGAACCCTATGGACCTGAAACGCGGCATCGACCTTGCGGTTACGGCCGTGCTTGCGGAGATCAAGGTGCGCGCCACCAAGGTCAGCTCATCGAGCGAGATCGCCCAGGTCGGCACGATCGCCGCCAATGGCGATGCGACCGTGGGCGAGATGATCGCCCATGCGATGGATAAGGTGGGCAACGAGGGCGTCATCACGGTCGAGGAGGCCAAGACGGCCGAGACCGAACTCGATGTCGTCGAGGGCATGCAGTTCGACCGCGGCTATCTCTCGCCCTATTTCGTGACCAATACCGAGAAGATGCGCGTGGAACTGGAGGATCCCTATATCCTCATCCACGAAAAGAAGCTCGGCAACCTTCAGGCATTGCTGCCTATCCTGGAAGCCGTGGTGCAGAGCGGCAAGCCGCTGCTGATCATCTCCGAGGATGTCGAAGGCGAGGCCCTGGCGACATTGGTCGTCAACAAGCTGCGTGGCGGCCTGAAGGTCGCGGCCGTCAAGGCTCCGGGCTTCGGCGATCGCCGCAAGGCCATGCTGGATGACATCGCCGTTCTGACGGCCGGCCAGATGATCTCCGAGGATCTCGGCATCAAGCTGGAAAATGTCACGCTCGACATGCTCGGCCGCACCAAGCGCGTGCTGATCGAGAAGGATACGACCACGATCATCGATGGCGCGGGCGAAAAACCCGAGATCGCTGCGCGTATTGGCCAGATCAGGGCACAGATCGAAGATACGACCTCCGACTACGACAAGGAAAAGCTGCAGGAACGGCTGGCGAAACTCTCCGGCGGAGTTGCAGTGATCCGTGTCGGCGGCTCGACCGAGCTTGAAGTCAAGGAAAAGAAGGACCGGATCGACGACGCCCTGAACGCCACCCGTGCGGCGGTCGAAGAAGGGATTGTTCCGGGCGGCGGCGTTGCTTTGCTGCGCGCAAAGTCGGCTCTGACCGGCCTCGCCGGAGAGAATGCCGACGTGACCGCGGGGATTTCGATCGTGCTCAGGGCACTCGAAGCCCCGATCCGGCAGATCGCAGACAATGCCGGCGCCGAAGGCTCGATTGTCATCGGAAAACTGGCTGAGAGCACGAACCCCTATGAGGGCTTCGATGCGCAGACGGAAACCTATGTCGATATGATCGAGGCCGGCATTGTCGATCCCGCCAAGGTGGTTCGGACCGCTTTGCAGGACGCCGGCTCGATCGCAGCACTTCTGATCACCGCCGAGGCAATGATCGCCGACATGCCCGTGAAGGAACCTGCGGCCGGCAACGGCGGCACGGCCGGGATGGGATACTGAGAGCAGTGCCTGAACCGTTCGGCCGGCGCGACCGGAGAGCGGATCTTCAACATCCATAAAGGGATATTCCAATGGCCATGCAAAGCAGCGGCAAGATTTCGATTGCCCAGCGTTTCGACAGTTACCAGCCCAGCAAGACAGTTCTCGTATGGGCGTGCTTCATCACGGTGATCGCCACCATCGTCGTCGGGTTCAACTGGGGCGGCTGGGTGACAGGCGGCTCGTCGCGCGCCTCGGCGGTGACCGCGGGTGATACGGCGCGGGGCGAACTCGCCTCCGCCATCTGCGTCCAGCGCTTCAATGCAGCATCGGATGCCGCGACAAAACTCACCGAACTCAAGGCGATCCCTGACAGCTACAGGAAGCGGCAGTTCATCGAGGCCGGCGGCTGGGCCACCATGCCGGGCCAGACCTCCGCCGACAGCCGCGTTGCCGAAGGCTGCAGCACTGCCCTGTCCGTCTAACCGTCTCCTCGATAATCGCTTGGCGCGCCGTCATCGGGGCGCGTCCTCCATCTGCCAACAGGAGAATGACATCATGATCCGTTTCGAAAAGAAAACAGCTGCAGCATCCCTGTCGCCGGAGATCGAAAAAACCGCTTCGACGAGATCCGAGAGGCCGCTGTCGAAGGACATAAGAAATCGGCAGCGGACGGCGCGCGTCGCCGTTCGCTGCCGGCAAAGGAAGAAGACCGTCTTATCTGAGACTATTCCGCATCTGCCTTAGAAGCAGGCGATATCCACGCATAGGCAATCCCGGGTATGGCCTGACCACACCCGGGATTGAGAAAGACCGATCGCTGAAGGTTAGCGTCGCTCGCGCCGCGGCGGCGGGATGAGACGGCTCAGCCGTCGAGCGTTCGCAGAAGATCTGCAATCTTGATCGTTGAGAAATTCGAGAACGTGTCGCATACCGCGTATGGCAGGACGATCTGGTCGTTGTGGCGCATGGCGCCGCAGGTATAGACGACGTTCGGCACATACCCTTCCCGCTCCGAGGGTTCCGGCCGCACCAGCGGCTCCCGCGAACGAGCGAGGACCTTGGAGGGATCCTGTTTATCGAGCAGCGCCGCGCCGATAGCATATTTGCGGACGGCGCCAACGCCGTGGGTCAGCAGCAGCCATCCCTCGTCGAGGCTCGATCGGCGAGCCGCAATTGCCCATCTGAACGAACTCCCATGGAAACTTGGGGCCGAGGATCAACTGCCCGCCATTCCAAGTATAGAGATCGTCGGAATAGATGAGGTAGAGGTTCTCACTATCCTGCCGGCCGATCATCGCGTAACGGCCATCGATCTTGCGGGGAAACAAGCCCATTCCCTTGTTCCTGGCCACGGTGCCTGCGAGTGGGCTCAAGCGAAAAGACACGAAATCCTTGGTCTCCAGCAGTTCCGAGCGGATGCCCATGCCGTTATAGGCAGTGTAGGTCGCGTAAAATGTCTTCTCTCCGTTGTCCTCGAATTCGACAAACCGCGCGTCCTCGATTCCGTTCGACTGAGCGGGTGTGATCGGAAAGATGACCCGCTCGCTGATGGACTGCTCGGAACCGAAGCTGACATCGACCTGCTCGCCTGCAGCAACGGATGTACGCGCCGTGACGGTTGGCGTGGAAGCGAGCCGCACCGTCGGATCGATGTCGATGCTGCCACCGGCGGCGATCACGCCGGTACGAAATGTCAGGGACGACACGTGCCCTTCGCCGACGGCGCGCAAGCTGAGAACAAAACGCCGGCTCCCCTTTTCCAGACCGGACTGATCCGGATGGGAGACAATGCTGGGATTGAACAGCGCAGATGCTTCGAAGGAATATTCATTGAGAAAATACGCGCCGACAAGCTGGCGCTGTGTTTTGGTGAAGTTGGCGTGAGGCGCGAATGCTTCCTCCATTTCCGCGGCCCGGTTTTCAAACGTCGCGAGCAGGTTACGGTGGCGGCCATCGAAATTCTCCAGGACATCCGCGAGAAGGATTTCCGTCATCGCAAGGTCAAGCGCCAGAACGCGATCGACGATATGATTTGCCCGCGACTTGTCGGTGGGATTGAGGTCCCTCGGTTCGGTCGCAGGCTTGAAAGGTCGCACGACGACGCGCGACGAATCGGGGCGCAGGAAGAGAGCCTGACGGTTCAAAAAAGTAGCTTGTGACAAAACGATCTCGACTTTATCTGGATTGAACTTCAAGCACTCAGGGCATGAAGCGGAACGAATGTTGCGGCGTGGCCGCTTATGCGCGCGAGCTTGCGAACCTCCACCAGCCCCAGCAGATAGGAGACAACGGATTCACCGCCTCTGTTCTCGTTGACCCGCGTGCGGTGCAGCCCGTCTCGGCAGCTGCCTGTGTCGAGATCGACAAGCGGCAGCGACAGATCGTTGCTGCCCAGGAACCAGGCAAACGCGCGCGCTGCGTCGTCTTTCCATTCGCTGTCGTAGTCGGCGCGCCACGCGGCAAGGCAGGCAGAGATGGTGGCTGCGGCTTCCACGGGCTGCTGGTCAAATCCCTTCGGCGGCATTCGCCTGTCGAGGAAACCATCCGTTCCGATCGGCCTGAAATGGCCGAGAGGGGCCGTCTGCAAGGTCATGAGCCAACGCAGGGTCTTCAGCCCGGCGGCGACGTACGCAGGCGTGTCACTGGCAAGCCCGGCCAAGATCAGCGCCTGGGGCAGGCGCGCATTGTCGTAGGAGAGACCTTCCTCAAACCAGATCCAGTCCTCCGTCTCCACGCGGGCGAGAAGATCCATCAGACGGTCTGCGAAAAGCAGTCGCATATGCTTGGCGAAGATGTCGTCCCCGCGTATCGCGCAATAGCCGTCCAGCCCGAGCAGTGTAAAGGCCCAGGCGCGGGGCGAGAGAAAACCTTCGGCCGTCGGCAGGGCTTCGGCAAACAAGTCGGCAGCCCATCGTCTGCGGGAGGGACTGATATCGCTGCGGGCACATTCTCCCAGAGCCCATAGCGTTCGGCCATGGCTGTCTTCGGAACCTTTGTCCTCGAGCCAGCGGCGATCGAAACCCATGAAGTTTCGGAAATGCTTTTTGTCGGGATTCCAGGCGTGCTGCACGAAGGATGCGAAGCGCGCCGTCAAAGGTTCCGGCAGGAGCTTCTCGCCCGGTGTATTGAGCGCGACCGCCAGAAGCAGGGCGCGCGCATTGTCGTCGACACAATAACCATGCGAGCGGTCGGGCACCGAGTGGACGGCATGCTGGAACAGCCCGGTGTCGTCACACATCGAAAGAAGATAGGCGAGTTGCGGCTCGGGAGAGGCAGGAAGTTTTCGCACCGAGGCATAGCTGCCACCCGACACGAGTGCGTTGGTGCGAGACCTGCGCTGGGTCGCGTCCCCGAACAGAGAGAGATACCGCTCCGCCGTTCTCTGCCATGTCATCGACCGGCTACTGGCATAGGCCCGCACGCGCATGGCATTTCGCCCGACATTGTCGGTAAGCAAAATCGCAATCTCTCTGCCGATTGTCTCCGCATCGCTGAAGGGAACGAGGATCCCGCGCCCATCCGCCAGAAGTTCGCGCGCGTGCCAATAGGGCGTCGAGACGACCGCTTTTCCCAAGCCAAAACTGTAGGCCAGGGTGCCTGACGTCATCTGCGCCTCGTTCAGATAGGGGTGGCGTAGACGTCGCACATGGAAATGAAGTCCAGGAGCGTTGCCTGATCGACGAACTGATCGAGGAAGACCACGTGGTTCTCAATCCCCAGATCCAGCGCGCGGGCAACCAGGCTTTCACGGTATGCTTCCCCCTCGTTGCGGACGAGATTGGGATGGGTCGCGCCCAGCACCACATAGACGGCGTCAGGCTGGCTCTTCAGGATCAGCGGCATCGCATCGATCATGATCTCGATGCCCTTGTTGGGCGACAGCAACCCGAACGTCAGAATAACGGACCGGCCCTCGAACCCGAGCTTCGCCTTTGCCTGGTCGGGTTCACAGAAGGCGATGTCCGGAATCCCATGAGGGATCACCTCGATCTTTTCCACCGGAACATCATACATCTCCCGCAGCAGCGCCCGGCCCTTTTCCGCCATCACGACGACTTTTGCAGACGTGTCGATGATCTGGGTGAGGACGCGGCGTTGAGCCGGACTGGGTTGTGCGAGCACAGTGTGCAACGTGGTCACGATCGGCATCTCCAGCCGCGAAAGCAGCGCGAGGATATGGCTTCCCGCCTCGCCGCCGAAAATGCCGAACTCATGCTGAAGACAGACGACGTCGAACCGGCCAGCATTCAGAGCTTCCGCCGCGCGGATATAGTCCTCCGGCTTTTCGTCGGGGATCTGAAGCCAGACGTTGGCCGGATAGTCATAGGCGTGACCATGATCCGTCATTGCGACGATCGCGGTCTCCACGCCGACAGGTGAATTTGAAATGGCCTGCTGCAGGTCGGTCGTGAACGTCGCAATGCCGCAGCGGCGGGGCAGTGAGTTGCCGATGAGGGCGATATTCTTGAGATGGGTATTCTTGAAGCTGGTCATAGGTGACCCTCCATCGAGCGGAGCGGCAAGCTGGTGGGTTTTCTCGATGAAAGACCCGCCTGCATTAGATCGTGGATCGCAAGGTCGGATCTACGATCGTCGAGATCGCGCAGCAGTCCGGGCTGAGATGCGCTGTCGGCATAAGCCAGCAGGATCGTCAGTCCATTGCGCCCGACTTTGATGACAGCTTGGTCCGCTTCGGCAAAGAATGCATCTCCAACACCGGCACGCATCGATCCCATGGTTGCGTCACCCGCTGTGACCAGGGCCCAGGTCTCTCGCTGCGCCTGCAATTCCCAGTTGCTGCCTGGCGGGAGATCAATCCGTTCGAGGACGAAAAACGCGCAGGATACAAGTTTCATTCGCTCGACGGTAAGATACGTGGGCGTCTTATCTGGTTTCGCCGGCCCCAGATCGGCCACGGCCACCGCCTGGTCTATGTGGAGTTCGCGCGATCGCCCGTGGTCGAAGAGGCGGAATGTCGTGTCGCTTCTCTGCTGGATTTCGGCAATGACGAGACCGGCGCCGATAGCGTGGATCGTTCCGGCCGGAATGAAAAACACATCGCCCACCTCCGCGGCCTGCCATTTGACAAGATCGGCGATCGATCCGTCAGCGATCGCGCTTCGTAACTCCGGTTGAGTCAGAGGCTGCTTCAATCCGATGGCGACCTGGGCGCCATCTTCTGCAGACAGAACATACCATGCTTCGGTCTTGCCGTTGGCCATCCCCATCGTTTGCGCGAAGGCATCATCAGGGTGAACCTGAATCGACAGTTTCTGCTTCGTGAAGAGCAATTTGAGAAGCAAGGCCGGATCAGGGGCCTGGGTCTCTGCGCGATCAAACATGACTTCGCCGATTGCGGTTTCGCTGTTGCCGCTCCGGTTCCAGGGTGTGAGATCGTGGCTGCCCCACGGTTTGGAAGATGTTCGCACGTCGGCGTGCTCGAATGTCATGGAGGCCTCCTGGATCTTACCGCTAAGATCGGGGTGACCTGAGATCGGAACAGCCTTCCTTCGAGGCGGCGGCGCCTCAAGGTCTAAGTAAACAAAATATCTCCGCGCCGGGAATGGGTGGAATTTGCGGAATTTCTCAATAATTATAATGATAAATTGAGATATATCGCATTATTGCACGTACCGAGTTCACCACTCACCTCCGAATATGTGCCTATCTCGAAAGATTACAAGTCATAATATTTCCATTCAACGCCTCCCAGGGGTGGATTTATCTTGGATTGGCGTCCGTTCAGACAAGATGACAAAAGTCGTGCAGCTTCTCCAATTCGACTTGTAATTGAGGGTCTGGTGTACGACATATATCATCGATAGCAGCTCGTTTCACGGGCGCTGCCTTTGAGGGCGTGAACCCTCGCCCCAACAAAGGAGGACGATATGTCTTCCAATCCATCATCAGAATACACCGATCCCGCCAATGTCGCGATGCTCAGGGATGTCTTGAGAACCGCAGGCTTCAGGGGTGTTGAAGCCGAAGCCGGTTCGGATGCCAAACACATGGCCGCAGTCTTCGTGAATTCGGAGTTCCGGAACGGCATCAGGACAAGGGAAGCTTTGTTGCGCGCCCTGGAACGCCGGGGCAAAGAAGTCGCATATGATCTTCGGGCTGGAAAGTTAGCGAAGGACCAGGCCATCGATCGATGGCAGGATGAGGAGGCCATTGATGGCCATCTCCTTCCCGAATTCGGCGCGAAGTTATGACGAAGCAAATCGACGCGTTCGGTTTCTCGGGCATGACGGCATGTTCGAGGTTCGATTTTTCGTATCCGCCGACGTTCTGGCCGGCGAATTGTCCCAGCGAACTGCGAGCGTGGACGACTATCTTGCTTCGTTCGACGCACTGCGGCCCAGAATTCAGAAGGTTGCGGAGAAAGCTTACGCAAAAACCCGCAACAGCATGATCGTCCTGGATCTCGAAAACTTCAGGTGAATGCCTCGTATATCAAAAGGATATCGTCATGCAGTATCCTATCCCTCCGCACAAAATAGGCCAACCCGGAACAGAAAAGGTCTGGTACGTCAGCGAGTTCGCGCAGCGATTTCGCCTCGATAAAGTGGAAGAAAATCGCCTGCGGAAGCTGCTCGGACCGATCGCCAAGGAGATCGACCTGCTCAAAAACGCCGGCAGGTAGCGATGACGGGACGTGTGCCGCGACGCCGCCCCATGGCCAGCCAATAGAGCATTGGATTTGGTCGCGCCAAAACACATCAGGCCAAATCAACAAGACAGCAATATTTGCAGACCGCTCTTCTCAGAACTGAGAGATGGGGACGATCGGCCATCACATAGAAGGACTTGCTCCGCTGCTCCGTGGACGGTGCGCTTAGCACTACTTTGGCGGATTTGATTTCCGGGACGGCTGGAACCCAATTCTGCAATGGGGACATCGTTGTGGTGGATGGTGCTACGACAGCGCGGCGATCAGTCGTCGCCCATCAGATATGGCTTCTCTTTCAGCGTAGCCTCGATCAGATCGAAACGCCTGAACAGGTGAGCCTTGAAGAGATCCTGTACTGATTCCGGCAGGTCCTTGTTGCCAGACAAGCAGGGCGGCTTCGCCACCGTAAGGATTGATCCGCCGCTTGTTCGACGGTCGGCCTTAGAAAATCATCTGCCGAGAGGCGTCCCGGGCGTCCGGTCTCTCGCTCGAAATTGCCTTTCGCTCGACAGTTCGCAGCAACGCTTCGTTCTCGGCTAGGTCGGGGTGATCGGGGAAGGTGAAGCGCAGGTAACCGTCGCCTAATTGCCGCGCCGAGGCTGCCTCCCGTCGGCGTTTTCTCCCGTCGCTGTTCAGCGGCCTCCCGCGGCTATCAATGAGCTGCTGCTTTTCAATCAGAAACCGCGGGATGGGATAGGGTCGTCCTAAGCAAAGTCCCGCTTGCCTAACTTTAGGCGAAGCAGCGCACAGGAAATCAATACTTTCCAAAGTTCCTTCGCGGCGGCGATACCGTCGCTGCAAGCCGCGATATTCGATAGAAGGAAATCGGAAAATGGTCGTTCACAAGCGCATCCGTCAGTTCAACACCAAGGAGACCTATCCGGAGCAAAAGCTTGACAACGATCTGTGCCAGACCGTGGTCGCCAAGGGCAGCATGGTCTTCGTGCGCGGCCAGATCGGCCAGGATCTGGAGACCTCGGAAAGCGTCGCGATCGGCGACCCCGAAGGCCAGACCGAGAAAGCCATGGCCAATATCAAGATGCTGCTGGAAGAGGCCGGGTCCAAGCTCGAGCACATCTGCAAGATCACGATCTACATCATCGATCCGCGCTATCGTGAGCCGGTCTACCGTACCGTCGGCAAGTGGCTGAAGGGCGTCTATCCGGTTTCGACCGGCATCGTGGTCTCGGCTCTCGCCCGTCCGGAATGGCTGGTCGAAGTGGATGCCATCGCCGTCATTCCCGATGAAGAATGAGCGGGTGACGTCATGACGTTTTCCATTTCGGCCCGCTGCAGGGATACCGGCGCATTCGGCATTGCAATCTCGTCGTCGTCGCCGGCGGTTGCCGCTCGTTGTGCTCACGTTAAGGCCGGTGCCGGCGTCATCGCCAGTCAGAATGTTACCGATCCATCTCTTGGCCTTCGCGGGCTGGAGCTACTCGCAACGGGGCGATCGGCTGCCCAGGTCAGGAGCGCCCTTGTCGCCTCCACGCCGTTTTCCGATTTCCGTCAGATAGCAGTCGTGGATCGGAATGGCGCGACTGCCGCCTTTTCGGGTGCGGGTGCTCTCGGGGTTCACGGCATCGCCGAGGGGCAGGACTGCATTGCGGCCGGCAATCTGTTGATGGACCGTTTCGTCTTGTCGGCAATGGTCGAGGCTTTCGAGCAAAGCCGCGGCTTTCTGGCGGAAAGGCTCCTGCTGGCGCTCAAGGCCGGGCAGGATGCCGGCGGCGAAGCCGGCCCCGTTTATTCCGCGGGGGTAAAGATAATGCGGGAAGTCGAGTGGCCGGTGGTCGATCTCAGGATCGACTGGTCCGAACAGCCTATCGACCGGCTGTTAGAGATTTGGCGGATCTACGAACCGCAGATGGAAGATTATGTGCGCAGGGCGGTTGCACCCCAGGCGGCGCCGTCCTTCGGTGTCCCTGGGGATGAATAGCCGGTTCGTCGTGCTTGTTTGTTGAGCGTTTGACGATATAAACGAGTGGCATGAGATATACCCTGCGACAGATAGAGTATTTCATTGCGACGGCGGAAACCGGCAGCATCACGTTGGCGTCGGAGCGGCTCAATATATCGCAACCCTCCATTTCCACAGCCATCACCCATCTCGAGGAAGAGCTGGAGACACAGCTCTTCGTCCGCCATCACGCAAAGGGTCTGTCGCTGACACCGGCCGGACGCGTTTTGCTGACGGAAGCAAAGCGTCTCGTCGATCAGGCCGAGCACATGTACACGGTGGCTTCGGAGGTGAACGACAAGGTCCGCGGCCAAATCTCGCTTGGCTGCATGGTCACGTTTGCACCGATGATTATGCCGGAACTGTCGCATTCCTTCACCTCTGCATTCCCCGCCACTCGTATCGTACAGACGGTCAGCGATCACGAAGGACTGCTCGATAAGCTTCAAAGGGCGGAGCTCGACGTGGTCTTGAGCTACGATCTCCTTGTTCCGGAAGGGTTCGATTTTCTGCCACTCGCAAGCCTTCCGCCGCATGTTCTCGTCGCAGAGGCCCATCCGTTCGCCCGTCTCTCGTCGATTGCTCTGGAAGAGCTGGTGTCCGAGCCCCTGATACTGCTTGACCTGCCACTCAGCCGACAATATTTCCTCAACCTCTTCGCCAAGCAGGGGCTCGAACCCACGATCGCGACGCGCTCCACCCATCAGGACGTGATCCGCACAATGGTCGCCAACGGCTATGGTTATACGCTTGCCAATGTCCGGCCGAAGTCGCAAGTGGCGATGGACGGCCGCCCGGTCACCAGGGTGCCGTTGTCGGGGAGCACAAGCAGGTGGTCATCGGCGTCATTTCCCTGCAAAGCGGACGCAAATCCAGACTTCTCGAGGCCTTTGAGCAGCACTGCAAATCGTTTGTCTCCGACGCCTACATTCCTGGAATGACAGCTCCGCTGCTGGACCGGCGTCGTTCAGGGGCATGACAATGCCAAGCTTTTGGTAAAGCTTCGCTTCGGAAATGATTTCTTTCCCCGCCAAATTCAGGGTGCGAAGGTCACTCCAGGATCATATCCCTCATCATCGGGCTGGCCCGCTCCCGAAGCCCAAACCCCACCATCCGGAGACCGGAATTGACATATAAAAGACTGATGGACGGCAAGTTCGTGGAACTTGTTTCCGAAATGACGGATGAAGAGAAGGTGGCGCTGCTTGCCGGGCACCGCATGTGGAAGACGGAGTCCATCGAGCGTCTCGGCATTCCGCGCATCGTCATGACCGACGGTACCTATGGCGTGCGTTATTCCATTCCCCAGATTGACGGCGACGAGGCGGGCGGCCAGGATTTCGACGCGTTTCTTTCGGTGGTCGGCCAGCGTGCAGACCATGTGCAGATCGCCTGGGGCCAGATGAAGCTCGCGACCTGTTTCCCGAATGGTTCCAGCCTCGGCTGCTCCTGGGACGTGGAGCTCGCCCGCAAGCTTGGCGAGGCGCTGGCTAAGGAGTGCCAGGAGTTCGGCGTTCATCTGCTGCTCGGTCCGGGCATCAACATCCGCCGCACGCCGCTCGGCGGCCGCTCCTACGAATATTACGGTGAAGACCCGATCCTTTCCGGCGATTTCTCCGCCGGCGTTATCAACGGCTTGCAGGAGAACGGCGTCGGCGCCTCCCTGAAGCATTTCGCTTGCAACAATTCCGAAGTTGAGCGCACCTCGATGGACTCCGTCGTGGAAGAGCGCGCGCTACGCGAAATCTATTTGCGCGGCTTCGAGCGGGCGATCAGGAAGAGCAATCCCTGGACCGTCATGAGCTCCTATAACCGGCTCAACGGCGTCCAGGTCGCCGAGGATCCGTGGCTGCTGAACCGGGTTCTGCGCGACGAATGGGGCTATGAAGGTCTCGTCGTGTCCGATTGGCACGGCATCAAGGATCGACCGGCTTCGCTGATTGCCGGCAACGATCTGGACATGCCCGAAAGCGGCACCCGCAAGGCCGAACTTCTGGATGCAATCCGCGCCGGCAAGGTCGATCGGGCGGTGGTCGATACCGCCTGCGAACGGGTGCTGAAGCTCGTGCGTCTGGCGAAGCTCGGCGAGAACCGTTCCATCACATTCGACCGCGCCGAACACCACGCGCTGGCCCGCAAGATGGCGGCTGAATCGATCGTTCTTCTCAAGAACGAGGGCGGCCTTTGCCGATCGAGCCTTCCAAGGTCAAACGCATCGCCGTCGTCGGCGAAGGCGCTGGCGTACCGATCATCCAGGGTTCCGGCTGTGCGACCACGATGCCAACCGTGATCGATGTGCCGCTGGAGGAAATCTTCAAATTGGCCGGCAGCGATATCGAGATCGTGACGTTCCGCGGCACCAGCGAAGTGGACGCCGAGCGTGCCGGTCTGATCGCCGAAGCGGAGGCCGGTGTCGCCGGCGCCGACATGGTCGTCGTTTTCGTCAACAACGAAAACGGCTATGACGGCGAGGGCTCCGACCGCCGCACGCTGGCGCTCGCTCCCGGCCACGACGAACTCGTGGAGCGGCTCGTGGCCGCCAATCCGAACACCGTTGTTGTCGTCGCCAGCCCGGATGCGGTAGTCATGCCGTGGATCGACAAGGTTCCGGCAGCGATCGAAATCTTCTTCTCGGGCCAGGCCATGGGCGGCGGCATCGCTGATATTCTGTTCGGTCGCGTCAACCCATCCGGCAAGCTGACGACTACTTTCCCGAAGCGCATGGAAGACATGCCAACCTATCTCACCTATCCGGGCGAGAACGGCCGTCACGTCTATAGCGAGGGCGTCCACGTCGGTTACCGCTGGTACGATGCGCGCAAGATCGAACCGCTATTCCCCTTCGGCCACGGGCTGAGCTACACCCAATTCGCCTATTCCGACATGGCACTCGACAAGAGCGAACTTCGTCTTGGGGAAACGGTGACGGTGAGCTTCACCGTGACCAATACCGGGTCTCGCGAGGGCAAGGAAGTCGCCCAGATCTATGCCCGCTATGGCGCGCCGCGTCTTATTCGTCCGGTTCGCGAACTGAAGTCCTTTGCCAAGGTGGCCCTGAAGCCCGGCGAAAGCCGCAAGGTCGCCATCGCAATTCCGGCGGAAGACCTGTGCGCCTACGATACCGCGCGTCAGCGCTGGGCACTGGACGATGATACGGTCGTCATCGAGGTCGCGGCTTCGTCCCGTGACGTGCGGCTGGAGGCTTCGCTGCAGACCAAGGCCTCGGTTTCGGAGCATCGGCGGATCGCCCGGGATACGCAGCCGGTCTTCGTGCTTGCCAATCCCATCGCCCGCAAGATGTTCGGTGCCTTCCTGCAGAAGCAGCTGACGATCAGCGCTGAGGATGCGGACCGGATGCTGGAGCATTGCGCCAATTCCTTCTTCGGCATCTTCACGACGTTCGACCGCCGGCTGCGCAAGTCCTTTGCACCGACCGACATCGACGCGTTGATCGCGGAGATCAATCGGGAAATGGAAGAGCAGGAACGCCGGATGGCCTAAGGGCCTTGTCTTGGCTGCCTGGTACGAGGCCCGCGGGAGCGCGGGCCTTTGGTGTTTCAAGAGGGGCGGGATCGATTAGGGCACCCCTAACCAGAGCGCCTGAAATAAATAATTTACATAAGCACCCGCCGGTGGCTTCTAGAAACCGTAAACAGGCTATCTAAAGGGGAACTGGATATGGCCAACAAATTTGGCGTAACGCGCCGCAATCTGCTCAAGGTGGGGGCCGGCGCCGCGACCGCTCTGACCGCTCCCGCTATCTTTACCAAGGGCGCCTTCGGTGCTGAAGTCCTGAAGATCCAGGACATGGGTGGCGCTTTCGAAAAGGGTTTCCGCGTCGCTTTCTACGAAGGCTTCGAAAAAGAGAACAACGTCAAGATCAGCGTGACGACCAACGGCCCTGATCCGATCCCGCAGTACAAGATGGTCGTCGAGACCAAGACGAACCTGTTCGACGTTTGCATGATGACGCCCGAGCATGTCTTCCGCATGAAGTCGCTCGGCGGCGAATACATGCAGAAGCTGAAGATCAAGATCGCCGATCCGGAAAACTACGTCGCCGGTTCGATCGCCGATGAGTTCGCCGGTGTTGCCGTCTTCGCCTTGGCGCTCGGCTATCGCAAGGACACCTTCGGCGACAAGGGCCCGAAGAACTTCCAGGACTTCTGGAATGTCGAAGCGTTCAAGGGCCGTCGCGGCCTGTGGCGCAGCCCGGTTCTCACCATGGAACTGGCGCTTCTCGCCGATGGCGTACCGATGGATCAGCTCTATCCGCTCGACGTCGATCGCGCCTTCAAGAGCCTCGACAAGATCCGCAAGCATGTGGATGTCTGGTGGACGACCGGCGCCCAATCGACCCAGCTCATTCAGAGCGGCGAACTGGATCTGATGAGCATCTGGAGCACGCGCGCCCAGACCGCGATCGACGACGGCGCTCCGGTATCGCTCGCCTGGGGCCAGGGCTTCTACAACATCGACGGCTGGACCATTCCGGTCGGTACGCCGAACACCGAGCTTGCCAACAAGTTCATCGAATATTGCATGAACGCCGAGCGTCAGGCGAAGTACACGGACATCCTGGCCTGCGGCCCGGCTAACGTGAAGTCCTACCAGTACATCAAGGCCGAGCGTGCGAAGCTGCTTCCGACTGCGCCGGAAAACGTCAAGGGCCTGCGCCCGCTGAACGCCGATTACTGGGGCAAGAACCAGACGGCGCTCACCGAGCGTTTCGAAAAGTGGATGCTGAGCTGAGACGCTTTCGCTAGGGAGCTTTGTGCCAGATAGAAGTATCCGGCCGGCGCGGGTGCAGTGAGTATCCGCGCCGAAATCATGTATAGAGATCGGCATCGCGCCCGTTCGATAGACCACCGGTTGCCCGCTCGCACTCGGCCTGACCGACCTACCAGAGACTGACGAAATGGCCGAACGGCAATCCTCCAACGCCCGCCGCTTCAAGCTGGACCCGATCTGGCTTGCAGGCCCAGGCATTCTTTATCTCATCCTGCTTCTCATTGTGCCGGCAGCGGGCCTGATGTTCCTGTCGTTCCGAGACGCGTCAGGCGCCCTGAGCTTCGACACATACCGGCAGATGTTCGGCGCCGGCATCTATGTTCAGGTGCTGATCAACACATTCTCGGTGGCGATCCAGACGACGATCGCATGCCTCTTGGTCGGGTATCCGCTGGCCTACTGGCTGGCCCGCATGCCGGAAACCCGCCGGCGGGTCGTCATGTGGCTCGTGCTGCTGCCGTTCTGGATGAGCGCGCTCCTCAAGAATTTCGCCTGGATGGTGCTCCTGTCCCGCCGAGGCGTCCTGTCCCAGATCCTGTCCGGGCTTGGAATGGGCGGCCCCGTGGATTTGCTCTATGGTCGCGGCGTGGTCGTCTTTGCGATGGCACATACCATGCTGCCGCTTGCGGCGCTCACCATGCTGCCGACGCTTCTCAGCATCGATTTTGGATTGGCGCGGGCTGCAAAGACGCTCGGCGCTTCTGGCGGCCAGGCCTTCTGGCGGATTGTCCTTCCACTTTCGATGCCGGGCGTTGCAGCAGCCGGCCTGCTCGTTTTCATCAGCTCGCTCGGCTTCTTCATCACGCCGGCGCTGCTCGGAAGCCCGCGCGAAACGGTCATCGGCCAATTGCTGATCACTCAGGTTCAGCAATTGCTGAACTGGCAGCTCGCCGGCGCCATCGCCGTCATGCTTCTGGTGGTGACGCTCGCCGTCTGCCTCGTCTACGATCGCGCTTTCGGCATTTCCGCCGTCTCCGGCGAGCGCAGCGACCGCAATTCGAACGGCATCTTCGCGCGGCTCGGCCGGCTGCTCATCTCTGCGGGCGCGTGGGCGACCGATATACTGGCCAGCGTGATCGACAAGGTGCCGGGCTTCAGGAAGCCCGGTTGGTTGCTCAGCGTTTTCTGCATCGCCGTGATGGTGGTGCTTCTCGTGCCGGTGCTGATCTTCGTGCCGATGGCTTTCGGCAGTTCCAGCTTCCTGGAATTCCCCCACGGGGCTATTCGCTGCGCTGGTTCGAAACCTACTGGAACTCGCCGAACTGGACCGGCGCGACGATGCGCTCCTTTGGCATTGCCATCGTCTCGGCCCTTCTGGCGTCGGCGATTTCCAGCGTTGCCGCCTTCGGCGTGGCGCGCAGCAAGAGTCGGGTCGGCAATCTCGCCTTCCTTTTGTTCATGCTGCCGATGATCATTCCGAATATCGTTATCGCCGTGGCGCTGTTCTATCTTTTCGCCCAGATCGGTCTCGTTGCGACCGATGCCGGCATCGCGCTCGGCCATACGCTGACCGCCTTGCCCGTCGTTTTCGTCATCATCCTCACGACCTTCAAGAGCTACGACTGGCGTCTCGACCAGGCGGCGGCGACGCTCGGGGCAACCAGAACAGATACGATCCGCAAGGTCACCTGGCCGATCATCAAAGGAAGCGTCGTTGCGGCCTTCCTGTTCGGCTTCCTGCATTCCTTCGAGGAATTGACCATCGCGCTCTTCGTCGGCGGTGGTGTGCGCCAGACGTTGCCGAAGCAGATGTGGGACGATGTCCTGCTGCAGGTGAGCCCGACGCTTGCCGCGGCTTCGGTGATCATCCTTGCCGTCGTCACCATCGTCTTCGTCGCTGCCGAACGCGCCCGCCCGCGCTGACCCCGATCTTTTACTGGAAAACCGGATGTCTCAGATACCAACCCAATCGCAGTTCTCGCCGCAGGCCGGAAACACCGCCAAGCTCAGCGTCAAAGGCATCAGGAAGAACTACGGCGCGACCACCGTGCTGCAGGCGATCGACCTCGACGTGCGCGCCGGCGAACTCCTGACCTTGCTCGGACCCTCCGGTTCCGGCAAGACGACGCTTCTGCAGATCATCTGCGGACTGGTGGAGCCGACCGCCGGCAGTCTGTTCATCGACGGGCGCGACGAGACCAACCTGCCCGTCAATCGGCGTGACATCGGCGTCGTCTTCCAGAACTACGCGCTGTTTCCCCATCTTACCGTGAAGGAAAACGTCGCCTTCCCGCTGCTCATGCGCAAGATCGCGGGCGCCGAAATCGACAGGCGTGTCGCGGAAGTGCTGGAGATGGTCAATCTCGGCCATGCCGCCGACCGTCTGCCGAAGGCTCTGTCGGGCGGCCAGCAGCAGCGCGTCGCGCTGGCCCGCTGCCTCGTCTACCGGCCGGGCGTCATCCTGATGGACGAGCCGCTTGGAGCGCTCGACCGCAAGCTGCGCGAAACCATGCAGATGGAAATCAAGCGTATCCACCGCGAGACCGGCGCGACGATCATCTTCGTCACTCACGATCAGGAAGAGGCGCTGGCG
The DNA here is from genome assembly GCA_045291535.1 of Neorhizobium sp. EC2-8. Taxonomy (GTDB): domain Bacteria; phylum Pseudomonadota; class Alphaproteobacteria; order Rhizobiales; family Rhizobiaceae; genus Neorhizobium. The sequence continues at coordinate 1,135,991 of CP147998.1, forward strand.
CTTTCCGATCGCATCTGCCTGATGAACGACGGTTTCATCGCTCAGATCGGTACGCCGCATGAGGTCTATGAGGCGCCGGCAAACCGCTTTTCGGCCGAGTTCATCGGCCTTTCGAACATTTTCGACGGCGATATCGCAGACGGCATGTTGAAGACCGAGGATTCTGCAATCCCGGCAACCGGTCTGCAACCGGGCGACAGCCTGCTGGTGAGGCCCGAACATGTGATGCTGACCGAGGTGGCCGACGGTTTCCTGTCCGGTACCGTTAGCGAGACGGTCTATGCAGGTGCGGAAAGCCGGCTGGTTGTGACGCTGAAGTCCGGCAAAACCGTCATCGTCCGGCAGCCGGCCGGCGCCGATATAGCCCCGATCGGTACGACCGTCGGGCTGACTTGGCAGCCGACGGCAACCCGCATAGTCCGGTAAATCAGCAGGCGTTCCAAATCCGGCGTCGAAAGAGGCTGCCCGCAATAATGTTGCGGACAGCCTTTTCGTTAAGGGAAAGGCTGTTTGCCAAAGACCGGGAGCGCGGTTCGACCCGCGCTCCCTTCATCGCCGGCTTGCTTGGGAGGACTATTGGCGCCTTGCGATGTGACCGGCAAGATATTCGGCGTCGTGCCAGACGCCCCAGATGAAGGGCGATGCCCGGCGGGAGAGCCAGGGAGGCCGAGGAAGTAGAGACCGGGCGTCCGCGTGACTCCACGCTGATGAATCGGACGGCCCTTCTCATCGAACTCAGCCGTCTTGATCCAGCTGAAATCAAGTGCATAGCCGGTCGCCCAGACGATGGACCTGATGTTCGCTTCGGCCAGGTCGATCTGGAGAATGGGGTTGGTGACGCAATCGGGAGCGGCGTCGATCTTGCGCGCCTCGGGTTCTTCGGGAAGGTTCAGGCGGTTGGCTGCCACATAGGCGTCCGCCTCGTCCATCACCGAGAGATAGCTGGCGTCGCCGGCCGCGATGTTCTTCGCCAGGTCGGGCGCGATGTTCAGGACGCCATTCTCATAGTTCTCGGCCTTGCCAAGAAGCTTCATACCGCGTTCGGCGAAGCGCCGGAAATCCACGGTGTGGCCGCCATGCGCGCCGCTGACGGCGATAGTGACATGTTCCGTCGAAGGATCCGGCGTCTTCTTGTCCCACTGGCCGAGAACGCCGAGCCACCAGCAGAAGTCCTTGCCGCGATAGCGCAGCGGCGGTCGGTCATGCGGGCCGATCGCCAGATAGACCTCCCGGCCCGAGCGCAGGATCTCGTCGGCGATCTGCGCGCCGGAGGAGCCCGCGCCGACCACAATGACAGCGCCATCGGGCAGCTGCTGCGGATTGCGGTATTCGTTCGAATGGATCTGGACGATGCCGGTCTCCGCCGGAACAACCGCAGGAATGATGGGCCGCTGGAACGGACCGGTCGCGGCGACGACATTGGTGGCCTCGATCGCGCCATTGGAGGTTTCGGCGATGAAACCGGAGCCGTCGGCCTTTTTGATAACCGACGTCACCTCGACGCCGCAGCGGATCGGGGCGTCGATCTGCTTCACGTAGTCTTCGAAGTACCGGACGATGCGGTCCTTTGTGGCGAAAGCATTCTGGTCGATGTCATCGAAGGTGAGGTTCGGAAACCGGTCGTGCCAGGCGGGGCCGTTGGCGACCAACGATCCCAGCGGCCCGTCCGCCATTTCTCGGCGATCCGGTGACGTTCCAGCACAAGATGTTCTACTCCCTGCTTGCTCAAATGTTCGCTCATCGCGATGCCGGCCTGGCCGCCTCCTACAACCAGTGTGTGTACCCGTTCCAATGGCATTGGCGTCCTTTTCCTGTGCCGAGTTGTGTCCGGGCGTCGCCCGGCATGTAATCGACTGGTGTATTGGAGCCGCCTTCCGGGGAAAAATAAGATTTCGTTCAGCCTTGGTTAGTCTCCTCCTAAACCGGAGGTCCGACCGGCCCTCGCCACCGGGCGCGAAGCTTGAGTGCCGCGTTTTCGCGGGCTGAACGTCCTACGGGCGAGGACGAATTAGGCTAAGGCTGATCAATGGGTCGGAAACGAATAATTCCGTTTGCCAGTGCTTGCTCTAGGAAATCATGGACCGGACCACGCCATGATACACTAGGCTTATCGGTGCTCATGTCCTCCGCGGCCCGGAAATGGAGGCTTTCCGCACATGACGACCACCCTTGAAATTCTCGACCGGCTCATTTCCTTTCCGACCGTCAGCCGCTCCTCCAACCGGGATCTGATCGCATATGTGACTAATCTCTTCGACGGCGCGGGAATTGCCTGGGAACTTGTGGAAAGCACGGACGGCAGCCGCGCCAATCTGTTTGCGAGCGTCGGTCCGAAAGAAGGAAATGGCGTATTGCTCTCGGGGCACACGGACGTCGTGCCGACGGAAGGCCAGAGCTGGAGCCGCGATCCCTTCAGGCTGCATGCCGAGAATGGCAGGCTCTATGGCCGTGGTACCGCCGACATGAAGGGTTTCGTGGCGTCGGCCCTGTCAGCTGCCCTGAAGGCTGCCACGCTGCCGTTGCGCACGCCGTTGCATCTGGCGCTTTCTTACGACGAGGAGATTGGCTGCGTGGGAGTTCGCGATCTTCTTGCGCAGCTCAAGACGCGCGAGCCCAAGCCCGCCTTTTGCATTGTCGGCGAGCCGACTGGAATGCGCATCGCCAACGGGCACAAGGGCAAGCTGGCGCTGCGGGCCTGCTGCACCGGGCGTGCCGGTCACTCCGCGCTTGCCCCACGGGCGCTGAACGCATTGCATCTGGGGGCAGATTTCATCGACGTTCTGCGCGGCGAGCAGCATCGTCTGGCGACAAGCGGGGCGCGGGACGATGCCTACGACATTCCCTACAGCACCGTCCATGCGGGGCTGATGCATGGCGGCAGCGCGCTTAACATCGTTCCGGAATGCTGCGAGGTGGATTTCGAAATCCGGAACCTTTCGGCTGACGACCCCACGGCGATAGTCGCCCGCATCGCCGAAGGCGTGGAGGCGATCGTTGCTTCGCTGCGGGGCGAGTTTCCCGAAGCCACAATTCGCATCGACGAGATCAATGCTTATCCGGGGTTGGACACTCCGCACGATTCGGAGATCGTAAAGCTGTTGGGCCGGATCGGTGCTCGCCCGGAGATCTTCAAGGTCGCCTTCGGAACGGAAGCTGGGCTTTTCCACAACGAACTCGGTATGGCCGCCGCTATCTGCGGACCGGGCGATATGGCCCAGGGACACAAGGCAGACGAGTATATCGAGATGACCCAGATAGACGCCTGCGATGCCGCGCTCTCTCAATTAATTGAGGCTCTCCAGTTTGGGGTATCAACCAACTCGAGATGATCGATTTCGCATATGGCCGGATACGTCCGTCATGACAAATCTGCAAAACATCATAACCATCTCTGTGAAACGATAGACCGGGCCCGAGGACTTTCCGAGCAGAGAGTTCTTGCATCCAATGTTATGTTATGACATTACAAATTCAGACTCGATTGGTCGGATGCAGGAGATGTCGACGCACGCTTTGCGGGGAGGCTGAGGTGCTCTCTGGACAACGGTCAACGAGTTGCCTATCAAAGTGCCTGCTACGGTTCTGCATTCGCAGATGAAAAGGGAATGCGGTGAGGTTCTTGGAACCAATTCCGCGACTGCCCTCGCAACTGTAAGCGGTGAGGCTTCCATCAAAGCCACTGATCTTCGGATCGGGAAGGGGATGGAAGGCGTTCGAGCCGCAAGTCAGGAGACCTGCCGTGGCATGGCCAACCAACACCGGACGAGGGGTTCCGGCAGGGAGATGACAATGACGAAAGCGACTCCGTCGCCCGCCATTTCGACGCAAACCGTCAACGCGGTTTTGCTTCATCCTGCCTTTCATCCCGTTTTTGAAAGAACAGGACATGAAACTTGGCATCATCGCCGCGTTGTTCGCGGCTCTTCCATCCATGATGTTTTCGACCGGAGCGCTTGCGGCGCCCACCAGCTACCCGCTGACGATTGAGAATTGCGGGCGCCTGGTCACGTTCCAGAAAGCCCCAGCAAAGATCGTATCGATCGGCCAGGGCACGACCGAGATACTCTACTCACTAGAACTGGCCGAAAAGGTCGCCGGCACGGCCGTCTGGGTCGGCCCGGTGCTGCCGGAATATGCGGACGCCAATGCGAAGATCAAACGGCTGGCCGACAACGATCCGAGCTTCGAGTCGGTCGTCGGCCTCGAGCCGGATCTGGTTGCCGTGGAATTCGAATGGCATGTCGGGCCGATGGGATCGGTCGCCAAGCGCGAGCAGTTCTCCGATATCGGCATCAGCACCTATGTTTCACCCGCAGATTGTGTCGCCAAGACCAATCTCGACGGCGGCGACGGTGTCCGCAAGGAACTCTTCACGATGGACCTGATCTATCGCGAGATTTCCGAACTTTCGAAGATATTCGATATCCAGGACAAGGGTGACGCATTGATCGCCGATCTCAAACGCCGCGAGGCTGCCGCGGCGGCCTCGATCAAGGCGGCGGAAACGAAGAGCCTCCCGGTGGTGTTCTGGTTTTCCAGCAAGGAAACCAAGGGTGATGCCTTCATCGCCGGAAAAACAGCGCGCCGGCCTACATTCTCAAAACGCTCGGTGCCCGCAATGTCGTGACGACCGAAGAGGAATGGCCGCTCGTCGGCTGGGAGACGATTGCCCAGGCCAACCCCGCCGTCATCGTCATAGCCACGATGGATCGTCGCCGGTATGCGGCCGACGATCCTGCGGTAAAGATCAAGTTCCTGGAAGGCGATCCCGTCGTAAGCCAGCTGGAGGCGGTCAAGAACAAGCGCTTCGTGATGATGGATGCACAGTCGATGAACCCGACCATCCGCACGATCGACGGTATCGAGACACTTGCCAAGGGCATCAAGTCCTTCGGGCTTGCGCAGTAAAAGGGGCGGACATGAGACTTCGTTTCTTGGCCGCACTCGTTGCGGCTCTTCCCGGCTTTGCATTGTCCGGCCTGGTGTGGTCCACCGGCGCGCGCGCAGCGCCGACCAGCTACCCGTTGACGATCGAAAATTGCGGAGCACCGATCCGCATCGAGAAACCCCGCAAAGAGCCGTTGGCCTCGGCCAGAACAGCACCGAAATCATGCTGATGTTAGGCCTTGCCGATCGTATGGCTGGCAGCGCCATCTGGGTCTCGCCCGTCCTGCCGGAACTGGCGGCCGACAACGCCAAGGTCTCGCGGATTGCCAACAACCAGCCTAACTTCGAGGCGGTGGTCAACAGAACCCCAGACTTCATCGCCGTGCAGTTCCTGACTTCCATCGGTCCCAAGGGTCGTGTCGGTACGCGCCAGCAATTTGCCGATCTTGGCGTGCCGGTTTACGTCTCGCCGACCGATTGCGCAGTGGCCGACAATAGCCGTTCGGACGGTAGCCGCAAACAGATGCTGACCATGGACCAGTTGTATCAGGAGGTCGATGAGCTATCCCGCATCTTCGACGTCGTCGATCGCGGTCAGGCATTGATCGCTCAACTGAAGACGCGGGAGGAAGCCGTCAACAGGCGGATAGCCGGCAAGGCGAAAGATGTCAGTCTCGTCTACTGGTTCTCGTCCACGGATGTCGCGGGTGATGCCTGGGTGGCCGGCAGGAATGGCGCTTCCGGTTACATCACGAAGGTTCTCGGCGCCAAGAACGTCATAGAATCCGAGCAGGAATGGCCGCTGGTCGGCTGGGAAGCGATTGCCTCCAGCGATCCGAGCGTCATCGTTATAGGCACCATGGATCGCCGAACGCAGGGCGCGGATGATCCTCTCGTGAAGAAAAATTTCTCACGACGGACCCGGTCGTCAGCAAACTGGATGCGGTCGAGAAAGGCCGGATCGTCGAGATGGACGCGCAGGCCATGAATCCGACCATCCGGACGATCAATGGCCTGGAAATCGTCGCGGGTTCACTCGAACGCTTCGGGCTTCTGAAGTGACGCCAACCCGTGTCGGAACCTGGGTGGCCGGCATCGCAGGCATTTGCCTGGTGCTGGCCGCGCTTTTCATCGCAATCGCCGCAGGCGTGGCCATTGGCGAGATGACAATCCCGATGGAAACGACGGTTGCGGCGGTGACCAACCGCCTTGGTCTGACATCAATCGGGCTGCCGCGCATCCAAGAAGCCGTGATCTGGGACTATCGTTTATCCCGTTCACTGGTTGCCGCGTGTTGCGGCGCGGGGCTGGCCCTTTCCGGGGCCATCCTTCAATCCCTGCTGCGCAATCCGCTTGCCGAGCCTTATGTGCTCGGCATTTCGGCGGGCGCATCGACAGGTGCGGTCGGCGTCATGCTGCTCGGGTTTGGTGCCGGCGCGATATCGCTCTCGGCCGGTGCGTTCGGTGGCGCGCTGCTGGCTTTTGCCTTCGTGGTGATGCTCTCGAGCGGAAGGCAGACGGCGGATAGGACGATCCTGGCAGGCGTGGCTGCATCGCAGCTATTCAATGCGCTGACCTCATACATCGTCTCCACGTCGGCGAATGCCGAGCAGGCGCGCAGCGTCATGTTCTGGCTGCTGGGCAGCTTCGCAGGCGTTCGCTGGCCGGAAGTATCGCTGGCCGCATCGGTCGTGGCGGTCGGGCTTGTCGTTTGTATCTGGCATGCGCGCGCGCTCGATGCGTTCACATTCGGCGAGGATGCGGCTCGCTCGCTTGGCATCGCGGTGCAGCGGGTGCGCGTCATTCTGCTTCTTGTGACGGCTCTGATGACGGCCACGATGGTCAGCATGGTCGGTGCGATCGGCTTCGTCGGACTTGTCATCCCGCACGCGGCCCGCTTCATCGTAGGCCCCGGCCATATCCGTCTGTTGCCTACGTGCGCGCTGGTCGGGGCCCTGTTCATGGTCGTCGCCGATATCGTCTCGCGCATCATCATCGCGCCGCAAATCCTGCCGATCGGGGTCGTCACGGCGCTCGTCGGCGTGCCCTTCTTTTCGGTCATTCTTTATCGGGCGAGGAGAGCCGGATGACGCTTGCTGCAAATGCCGTTCGCTGGCTGGCCGGACGCAGGGTGATTGTCGATGGCGTGACGGTTTCTGTGGATCCGGGGCAGACGCTTGGACTGATCGGCCCCAACGGTTCTGGAAAATCCTCGCTCATCCGGCTGCTGGCCGGTCTCCGTTCTCCGGCCTCCGGCCAAATCCTGTTGGAGGAAAGACCGATGCAAGGATTTGGTAGGCGAGAGCTCGCTCGTCGTGTCGCCGTCGTCGAACAGCACTCCGCGACGGAGGCAAACGTTACCGTTCTGGATGTCGTCAAACTCGGCCGCACCCCGCACCGGTCGGCGCTTTCGCCCTGGACGAATGAGGACGACAGGATCGTCACGGAGGCACTCGCTCGGGTCGAGCTTGAAGACCGGCGCGAGCAATTCTGGCATACCCTATCCGGCGGGGAGCGCCAGCGCGTCCAGCTCGCGAGAGCCTTGGCGCAATCGCCGTCCTTTCTGATCCTCGACGAGCCGACAAATCACCTCGACATTCAGCATCAGATCGACATCATGAGGCTGGTCTCCGACCTGCCGGTGACGACAGTCGTGGCAATCCACGATCTCAATCTCGCTGCCCGGTTTTGCGATGTCATCGCCGTCTTGTCAGAAGGAAGGCTCGTGGCCTCCGGGACGCCGGCCGAGGTCTTGACCGAAGGCCTGATCACCACCGTTTTCGGGGTTCAGGCTCACATCTCGACCTCCGAATACCACGGGCGGCTCCACATTCAGTTCCTGATGTAGGCACTATGCAAAACTGGTCGCTTAAAGATGATATTCGTGAATATTGGACGATCCGGGCCGAGACCTATGATCTCAGTCCCGGACACGGCATTGCCAAGATCCGCGAGATGGAGGCGTGGAAGCGACTGATCCGTCGCCACCTCGGCGACGGGGAGAACCGCAAGGCGCTCGATCTGGCCTGCGGCACGGGCGTTATGACGATGCTGATGCACGATCTCGGCTTCGACGTCACCGGGTTGGATTTCACCGAAGCGATGATGGCGAAGGCTCGCCGAAAGGCCGAGCCTGGCCGGGGCGCCTGTCGTGTTTCTCACGCGCGACGCCGAAGACACCATGGAGCCTGACGCCGGCTATGATGTGATCATAGCGCGCCATCTGGTCTGGACGCTCGTGGATCCGGAAAAGGCTTTCCGAGAGTGGTTCCGCATCCTGAAGCCTGGCGGTCGTCTGTTGATCATCGATGGCGACTTCGTCCGCAAAAGTTGGCTCGAACGGCTGGCCCCCGTGCTCGACCGACTGTTCGGCAAGTCAAAGGACGGCCACAGCCTGCTGACTGAGGAGCAATGGCAGGCTCATGAACGAATTGTCGAACGCGTGCATTTCTGCGACGGCGTTCGGGCGGTCGATGTCGAGTGCCGGTTTAAGGACGCAGGGTTTGCAGATCTGCGGATCGATGCAGAACTCACCGATATCCAAAGGGCTCGGAGCATGCCTTTATTCTCGCGAAAGCGATTGGTTTCGAAGCTCCAGCATCGTTTTGCGATTTCTGGTGCGAGACCGCCGAGTTGAACAGATCCGATAGCGCCATCGGCGTCCCGCCCTGCATAGGCAACAATGCGTTGCTCCGGCTGAAGATCTTCGCGATCTCCCGGCCTCCAGAGGTTGGTGACATCAATGACGTCGTCGGGCTTCCAACTCTCCTTCATAAGCCGCAAGGAAGAAGCTCCTCGCAACATCCGGGTCCGCTTCGTATCGAAGTGCGGAAAAACAAATGTCTACTGCCCGAGAGTAGGTCGGACCGGACTGTACGTCAAAGTGCGTCCGCATGTATCGGATGGCTTCCGCTGGACCGGATATTTTCCGGACCTTTTTCTGTAGCACAAGGCAGACAGGCATTCGCCAGCGCGCACCGAACAATACCGGAATGACATCCGTCATAGCTCCTTCCTTCTAGCTCATCTTCATGAGGCTCAAGAGCATGTTCGACCTTTTGACGCGGTGAGCCAATTCACCCGAGCTAATCAAAAAGAGGTAGCTGCATCGTCATACGGGCCAGAACCGGTGCGGTGACATTGCCGGTTTTTTATTCATTGATCCCGACTGAAGCGACGATCGATATATCTCATCCAGTCGCCGAGATTTCCGAAGAGAACAGCAAGGTCATACTCCCACTCAAGCAGCAGAAGTCGCCAGCTCATGTGATCTGAAGGTAAACCTCGCAAAGCAAGTCGGGCATGAAGGAGATCCATCTTTGCGGTGGGCGAAGATTGCACTGCAGAGCTGTAGCCCACTCCAGGATCTTCAGGACCGCGTTGCGTTACAAGGGATATATTTCTAGCATCGATCATACCTGATCCTCCTATCGCGGAATGCCAGGAAGGAGGCGGCCGTGAATATGGCTCTCTCCTCTCTTTTGCAAATATATGTCGCAGCGCGATATGAAACAAGAAAACCAACTGGGGCACACGAGCACGTGATCAGCTTTCAAGCGAAGCAGGATGGTGTTCGCATCGATGGGAACGATCGCTGCGAACCATCGGTGGTTGAGCTGCTGCCGGCGCGTGTCGATGCTCTGGCCAACCAGTTCCGAGATCGACGAGGCGCTTGCCTTGGCCCCGGACCTGAATTGCAAGGGATCGAACCTGATGCAGGGCTGTCGGCGAAACGATCCTGCTGGATCATGCAGTCATGGATTGCGCCGTCATCGGCATGTCGCATACGATGCCGGGTGAGGTGCCGGTTGCCTGAAGCGTCCTGAAAGATCCGGGCACATTCGATCAGGAAACCTTGTTCAGGCATTGCAGGGACCGCCTGTCAGCCTACAAAGTTCTCGATCATATCTATGTGGTCAGCGAAATTCCGCGCAGGGGGTCCGGAAAGATCCCGCGCGTCAAACTTCGCGAAAGCTTGCCGGCAGCATAGCGGAAGCTCCAAGGAGAAGTGCATGAACCCGTTTATCTTCAATACGACGGCCCAGATCGTCTTCCGTCCCGGCGCCGCGAGGACGATCGGCGACATCGTCAGGCCGAAGCTGGGCAGTCGTATTCTCTTCGTGACGGACCCCGGTTTGCGCAAGCTCGGGCTTTGCGAACCGGCTCTGGCCTCTCTGTCTGCTGCGGGTATCGAGACAACGGTATTCGAGGGTGTCGAGGCCGATCCTTCGCTCGCCACCGTGCTGGCTGCTTGCGACGCTGCAAAGGTTGCCGGCGTGACGGGTGTCATCGGCTTCGGCGGCGGCTCGTCGCTCGACGTGGCGAAGGTGGTGGCGCTTTTATGCGGCTCGGGTGAGGATATCGACGGCGCCTGGGGCGTCGGCAATGCCAAGGGCCGCGCCTGCCTCTGGTGCTTGTTCCCACCACGGCCGGCACAGGTTCCGAGGTGACGTCCGTTTCCATCATTACCGTTGGTGGTGACGAGAAGCGCGGCGTCTCCTCGCCGATCATCCTGCCCGATATCGCAATCCTCGATGCCGACCTGACTCTGGGTCTTCCTGCCCATATCACCGCCGCCACCGGGGTCGATGCCATGGTGCATGCGATCGAGGCCTATGCCTCGAAGAATGCCAACAACAATCCGCTTTCGAAAATGCTGGCTCGTCAGGCGCTTCAGCTTCTGGGTGCGAATATCGAGAAGGCCGTCTTCGATGGAAAAATAGCGACGCCCGCGGGGCGATGTTGCTCGGATCGATGCTGGCCGGCCAGGCATTCGCGAATTCCCCGGTCGCCGCCGTGCATGCCCTTGCCTATCCGATCGGCGGGACCTTCCATATTCCCCATGGTCTTTCCAACGCGCTGGTCCTGCCGCATGTCCTGAGCTTCAACGCGCCGGATGCCGCGTCGGTCTATGCCGAGATCGCAGCCGATGTGTTTCCGGATCTGGCCTCGGAAGAGGGAGATCAGGAACGATGCGCCGCTTTCATCGAGCGACTTTCCGAACTTTCCGTTAGGCTGGGCCTCCAGCCACGACTGCGCGACGTGGGCATCGGCGAGGAAGATCTGCCGGCCATGGCGCGTGACGCGATGAAGCAGACCCGGCTCCTGGTCAACAATCCTCGCGACGTGAGCGAGGCGGATGCACTTTCCATCTACAGGGCGGCATGGTGATGGCGGAAAGACCGGGTCCCGGAAATCGTTCGGCCTATTATTTCCGAGATGCGGTAGCCATGACGGCTGCCGCGACGATTTCATCTCTTTCTAGAAGCGATATCCCACGCCCAGCATGGCGAAGGGCTGAATGTCGTCCTTGACGATCGGGCTGTCCTTGGCGTCCCCGAGCAGGAAACCGGCGCCGGCCGCGCCCGTGACACTCCAGGTTTCGGTCATCATGTAGGTGACGGAACCCTTGAGATCGACGCGCTTGATCCCCGCCTTTGCTTCGTATTCCGTCAGGCCGGAACGGGCTGACTGGATCGATGTCACCCCGAAATACGACTCCATGTGATTGTCGTCGACCCAGGTGCCGGACACGTCGGCGGAGAAGATGAACCGTTCGTACCGATGGGAAGCTTTCGCGCTGATCAGCCGCATCGCGGCCGGCCTTCCTGGGATTGCCCTAGAACATGACGAATGGCATCGGCCGCCAGACGATGATCGTCATATTGGGTCAGACCGCTCACCGTCACCGAATCTACGCAGCCGCTGCCCCTGACGATCAAGGGCACGCTGCCGCCGCTCGAGACATAATCGTCCGGCGAAAGGATATAGCGCTCCAAAACGGCCGGCCTTCGCGGTCGGCAAGCAGCTTCATCGTCAGCGAACTGCGATAGAAGCGCTCGACGACATTGCGCTTGCGCCTGATCCAGTGGGCATTGTCCGGCATCGCGCCAGGCATGGCGAAGAAAAACAGCTGGTGGCCGGTCTTTGCCACTTCGAAGGCGATAGGCATGTTTTCGGCCACCGCCCGCCGCTGGATATGGCAGCCGATTTCCCAAGCGACCATCGGATCGAAGGCGGCAAGCTGCAGCTCCTCCGCCTCGATCTGCAATTCCTCTATGGTTTGCTGTTCGGCCAAAGCTCTCTTCCTCTGCAAGACGGACAGATCGCATGATTGCCGTGCCTAGAGGCCGAGCTTCTTCACGCAGTCGATGGAGCGCTTGGCAAAGGCGCGCCAGTCGCTCGGGTTGTCGTGTTCGGTGACGATATGTTCGGCCTTCGTCTTCCGAAACAGCGGAACGAGGCTCGGCCAGTCGATGATGCCATCGCCGGTCGGTGCCCAGCCGTCGTCTTCCTTCGTGCCGCTCGGAGCCAGATCCTTGACTTGGATGGCTATGATGCGGTCCGCGAATTTCTCCAGTTCAATTGCTGGATCTCCGCCGGCGCGGGTGATCCAGCCGCAATCGATCTCGAACCAGACGTTCGCGCCACCACCGGCGAAAATGTGGTCGATTGGCCGCGAGCCGTCGGCCAGCGGCGAGAATTCGAAATCGTGGTTGTGCCACGCGACCTTCAGCGCGTGTTTTGCAGTTTTCTCGGCGCCTTCGGCCAACTGTCGACCGAGGCCGCGCCAGTATTCGGCCGTTGTGCCCCGCTCTTCCGGCACGACATAGGGCGGGATCATCACGGTCGCGCCGATCGTCTGAGCAATGTCGATGAAACGATTGGGGTCGTTGATCAAACCCTTCAGCGGCATGTGGAAGCAATGGCATTTCAGCCCGGCATCGTCGAGCGCCTGGCGGAACGCCTTGGGGTCGGCCTCATAGGCCGGCAGCCAGGGCTCGATCGCGTCGTAACCGAAGGATTTCAATTCCGCAAACTGGGCAAACAGCGGCGGGAAATTGCGGGAGGAATAAAGCTGGTAGGAAATAGGATAGGTCATGGATCTCGTCTTTCATGCAACGCTTCAGATCGATACGTCAGGTCCGGCCTTGCGCCGCTTTAGTGCACCGCTTCAGTTCTGGGGCTGCTTGTCGCGGTCGAATTCGAGGAGCTCGATCAATCCACCGAGCGCATTCTCTCCGCCGAAATAGGCATAACGACCGGTACCGCTCTGAAACTCGCCCCGCTGCAGCATGGGGTGTCCCGCACTTTCAAGCGCGGCGGTGTCACGTGTCAGGTTGCGGGACTTGAAAGCGATGTGATGGAAGCCCGGTCCCTTTCGTTCGAGGAGATCGCGCCACGCGCTCGGCTCCGGACCGGGTTCGAGAAACTCCAGGTCGATATTGTCGAAGTTAAACATCATGATGCGGCATCCGACCCTGACCGGCTGCCCGTTATAGATCGCCTGGGCCTTGTCCGGGTCGGCAGCATAGGTTACCGGCGGCAATGGAAGCCCGGTCAGCCGGGAAAACCAGCCAGCCGCCTCTTCCAGCTTGTGAGTGACGAAGCAGATTTGCAGCAACTGATGGCCGTCGCCCAGGGTAGGGGCGGGGATTGCAGTCATCTCAGGCCCCCAGTCGTTTGCCGGTCGCCGGGTCGAATAGATGCGCTCTTTCCGCGTCGATGCCGACCGCGAGCGTTTCGCCGGGCGCATTCATGATGCGCTCCCGGAAAACGCCGACGATGTCGTGGCCGCCGAGACGCATCGTGACCTGCGTTTCGGACCCGGTCGGCTCAACCGTGACGATCTCGGCAGCAAGCCCGTTGGGGTCGAGGCGAAGATGTTCCGGGCGGATGCCGAGACGAACCTCCCGGCTTCCGAAGGACGCAATGCCCGGAACCGCAAGCGTGGTGCCATCGGCGGTCAGGAACCTGCCGTTTTCCAGCCGGCCCGGAAGGATGTTCATGCTCGGCGAACCGATGAAGCCCGCGACGAAGAGATTGGCGGGACGGTCGTAGAGTTCCAGCGGCGAACCGATCTGCTCGACTATGCCGCCATTCATGACGACGATACGATCGGCCATGGTCATCGCCTCGATCTGGTCGTGGGTGACATAGACGGTGGTCGTCTTCAGGCGCTGATGGTTTTGCTTGATCTCGGAACGCATTTGCACGCGCAGCTTGGCGTCGAGGTTCGACAGCGGTTCGTCGAACAGGAAGACCTTTGGCTTGCGCACCATGGCGCGGCCCATCGCAACGCGCTGGCGCTGGCCACCGGAAAGATGACGGGGATAGCGTTTCAAATAATCCTGAAGACCGAGCATCTTGGCAGCTTCGGCAACGCGCCCCTGATCTCTTCCTTCGGGGCGCCGCCGAGCCGGAGCGAAAACCCCATATTGGCCTCGACCGTCATATGCGGATAAAGCGCATAGGACTGGAAGACCATGGCGATGTCGCGCTCCTTCGGGGCGAGCGTATTCACCACCTTGCCGTCGATGGCGATCTCTCCGCCGCTGATCGCCTCGAGGCCGGCGATCATTCGAAGCAATGTCGATTTGCCGCAGCCGGATGGCCCGACCAGCACGACGAATTCGCCATTGGCGATATTGACCGAAACGCCATGCAGGACTTCGAGTGCCCCGTAGCTCTTGCGCGCCTGCGCGATGTTCACTGAGCCCAAGGGGCACCTCCATTCACGGTTAAATCATCCCGAGCTCAGTCATCCCAGCCGGGCGATTTCTCGGGATTAATGCGACGGTAGCCGCGGTCCAGCGTGCGGATCTCAGCCATTTCCGCCTCCTCCAGCGAGATGGTGCCGGCCGCGAAGTTGGCTCTGAGGTTGCCTTCGCTGCTAGAGGCCGGAATGACGATGTGTCCTTCGGCCATCAGGAAGGCGAGCGCGACGGCTGCAACGGTAACGCCATGCTTCTTCGCGATGCGCTTCAGGATGGGATCGTCGGCAATCTCGCCCTTTGCGAGCGGCTGGTAGGCGGTAAGCGGCAGGCCGATCTTGCGAGCATGGGCCGCAAGCTTCGGCGCCTGAAGATAGGGATGGATCTCGACCTGGTTGGTGACCAGCGCATCCTTGCCGACCAGATCCACGGCTTTATCCAGAAGCGCGATCGGATAATTCGAGACGCCGATCAGGCGGGCGTACCCCTTCTGTTGCGCCTCGACGAGTGCCAGCATGTAATCCTCAAACGGCACCGCATCACGATATGACGGCCAGTGGATCAGCAACAGATCGACCTGATCGACGCCGATCATATCGAGGCTTGCTCGCACCGATGGCAGGAACTGAGCCTTGTCGAGCCGGGTATCGGCGACCTTGGTGGTGACGAAAAAATCGCCCCGCTCAAGGCCGGAGCGCCGCATCGCTTGGCCGACGCTCTGTTCAGTCCCATAACTCTGCGCGGTATCCAGATGGCGATAACCGATCTCGATCGCCTTCAGGAGAGCGGCAATGCCCTCATCTCCTGTCCGGCCGTAGGTGCCGAGGCCGAGTTTCGGAATAGTGTTGCCGGTCATGGTCATCCTTTCGTTGCGCCCGCGGTTAGCCCGCCGACGAAGAGACGCTGCATCGAGAAGAAGAGAAGCGCGATTGGCAGTGTCATGACGACGGAGGCAGCCATGACGGCCCCCAGTCGGTGTTGAATTCGGTCGAAAATTCCGCCAGCCCGATCGGCAGCGTCTTCACCGAGGAGTCCGTCGCAAAGCAGAGCGCGAAGACGAATTCGTTCCAGGTGGTGACAAAGGCGTAAACGACCACTGCGACGATGCCGGGTGTCGATAGCGGCAGGGTGATGCGGAAGAGGATGCCGAGCCGCGACGACCCGTCGATGATCGCCGCCTCTTCAAGTTCCACCGGGATCGCCTTGAAATACGACGTCAGCATCCAGACCGAGAGCGGCAGGGTGATGATCATGTAGACGAGGATCAAGCCCCAATAGGTGTTGACGAGGCCAAGCACGCGCAGGGTGATGAACAGCGGCACGATGATTGCTGCGGTCGGCAGAAGCTGGCCGATCAGCACAAAACTCTGCAGCAACGGCTTGCCTCGGAAATTGAAGCGGGCGAAACCGTAGGAAGCAAAAATCGCCAGGATCAGCGCCAGTACGGTCGAGCCGACGGAGATGACGACGCTGTTCAGGAAGTAGCGAGGAATATTGCTCTCGAAGAGAACCTTGTAATAGTTGCCGAATGTCGGGGTCTCCGGCCACCAGATCGGCGGTACGGTGTAGAGCTCCGGCAGCGTCTTGATCGACGAGACGAACATCCACATGAACGGGAAAAGGCAGATCAACACGATGACCACCGCGCCGATAATGGTAATCGGCAACGGCAGGCCGGTGCGCTTCAAGGTGTTCGGGTCGCTCATTTCGCCTCTCCCGGTGTAGAGGCAAGCGCCTTGATGTAGATGATGACGATGACCAGCGCGACGGCAAAGAATATCACGGACAGCGCTGCCGCCTGGTTGAACTGAGTGCTCTCGAAAGCCAGTCTGAAGATCTGGATCGGCGTGATCAGCGTGCGGTTTGCCGGGCCGCCGCGGGTGATCGCGTAGATAATGGTGATCGAATTCAGGCCCCAGATGACCAGAAGCAGGGTCACTGCGACGATGACCGAGCGCACCTGCGGAATCATGATGTGATAGACTTCCTGCCAGAAATTGGCGCCATCGACCCGCGCCGCCTCGTAGAGGTCGTTCGGGATCGACTGCAGGCCGGCGAGCACCATGATCGCCACGAAGGGGAAGAGCTTCCAGACGTTGATGGCAATCAGCACCGGCATCACCGTATTGCCGTTGGTCAGCCAGCCGATCGGTTCCGGAATGACGCCCGTGCCGGTCATCATGTAGTTGATGATGCCGAATTCCGTATGGAACATCCATGCCCAGGTGGTTGCCGCCACGATGCCCGGCACGACCCAGGGGATGAGCGTGATCGACCGCACGATGCCGCGGCCAACGAAATTCTGGTTGAGCAGAATGGCGGCCGCGGTGCCGAGGATCACCTGGAAGATGATCGAACCGCCGACGAACCAGATCGTATTCCAGAAAGCCTGCGGCGTTGCGCGCGCCGAAAGAACGGTGCGGAAATTCTCGAGGCCGACGAACGCGCCTTGGCGATCGGACACACTCAGAAGGCCCGTATAGGCAACGGGATAGGCAATGAGCATCGCCAGCACGATGAGTGCGGGCAATACGAAGACAAGACCCGTCGAATTGCGGTCCATCTAAGGCTCCTCCAGGAATTCGAATGCTGTCTTGCTCCGGGAAGAGGTGCTCCCGGAGCAGCCGATTATGCGCATTATTTTTGGTCAAGAAGAGCCTGGATGTCCTTGGCGGCGCCGTCCATCGCCTTCTGGGCGTCTTCGTCACCCAGAAGAATGCGCTGGATGCCATCGAAATAGGCCTGGGTGATCTGAACCCAGTTCTTATTGTTCGGCACGGCGCGGCCGTAAGGCAGCATGTCCTTGAACACGGTCAGGATGGGATCGCTGAAGCGCGGCAGCGACATGGCCGACTTGCGCGCCGGGAAGGTGTCGGTCAGCGCGCCCTGGTTTGCGGCTTCCGCCAGGAAGGCCACGAGCTTCTTGGCTTCCGTCGGGTTCTTCGCCGACTTCGGCACGACGAAGCTCCAGCCGCCGAGAAGGGCCGCGGTCGGCTTGCCGGTCGGATGCGGGATCTGCATCACGCCGATATCGATCTTCGGGTTTTCCTTCTTGATGGAAGCGACGTCGAACTGGCCCGACTGATAAGCCGCAACGGTTTCAGCGATGAACAGGCGGCGGTTCGCCGTGCCATCGTTTTCCAGCGTCGAGGCCGGCGACTGCTTGTTCTTGAAGAAGTCTGTATAGAATTTGACGGCAGCGACCGCCGCCGGCTGGTTGACGACTGCCTTCTTGCCATCAGCGGAGATGATATCGCCACCGTTCATCCAGATGAAGGGAAGCGAACGGAAGATGGTGTTACCCACTTCGCCGCCGCCGGTGATGGCGAAACCGGAGATCTTGCCCTTGGACAGGGTCTTTGCAGCCGCGACCAGGCTCATCCCAGGTCTGCGGCGGCTTGCTTGGATCAAGGCCGGCATCCTTGAAGGCGCCCTTGTTGTAGATGATCGCATGAGTTTCGATGCGATAGGGAATCCCCAGAGCTTGCCGTTCCAGGTGCAATACTCAAGCGACGCGGGAATATAGTCGTCGCGATCCTTGAGCACATCATCCAGCGGCAGAACGAGATCGTTCTGGGCGTAACCATTGATCCAGGCATGCTGGACGTCGATGATCTCAGGAGCGGCGCCGGATTGCAGTGCCGTCAGAACGCGCTGCGGCAAGCCATCCGCCGTGGTGATCTCAAGCTTGACCTTTATGCCCTGGTTGGCCTGCTCGAACTTGGTGACGAGTTCGCGCGCGCGCGCCTCGTTGAAGTTCGGCGTCCACCAGGTGACTTCGCCGGCCAAAGTCACGCCGCTTGCCAGCAGCGTCATCGCGGTGGCCATCACGGCCAGTTTCCCGAATTTCATTGTCATCTCCTCCTCCATGCGGCGTCAGCGCCGCCCTCCTGCAGACCGGCTTGTCGCCGGAATTCATCTCGATATCGCGTCCCTCGACACCTCGGCGAAATTCGCAATCCGCTGCGAACGTGCCGGTCCGAGCGAAGCCGCATTCATCGTCAGTGCCTTCATGAAGCCGATCGTGTAAGCGTTGCCCGCATGCCAGGGCGCCGGGCAATCGAGGTCCGGCACATGATCGGGGACCATCACGCCATCGAACCCTTCGTCCCGCAGCACGCGGACGATCTCGGCCATCTCGACATCGCCATCATCGACGAAGCTCTCCACATAATGCGGGACCTTGCCGCGCACGTTGCGGAAGTGGACATAGGCGATCGCGTCGCGGCGGGCGAAGTGGCGGGTCGTCTCGTAGACGTCGCCTTCGACCATTTCCTGCAGCGAACCCACGCAGAATTCGAGTGCGTTGGCGGGGCTGCGGACGATATCCAGAAGCCGTTCGTATTTGGCATGGCTGTTGACCAGGCGGGCATTACCGCGCAGGCGCTCGACCGGCGGATCGTCCGGATGGGCGGCAAGCCGGACATTCGCTTTCTCCGCCACCGGCACGAGTTCCTTCAGGAACCATTCGAGCCGCGACCAGAGTTCGGCCTCGGAGACGTCGATCGGCGCGGAACTGGCAGCCGCCGGGCGGTAACGCATGTTCCACAACATGCCATCCGGGATGGGCTGCTGGGTGTCGAATTCCTTGCCGAAGAAAACCGCCGTCGTGGCGCCTCCTCGGGCGACGCGCTTGCGCTGCCAGCCCCAGACACCGGCGATCGAGAAATTGTAGCCGAGAACCGGAATGCCCGCCCTGCCGGCGTCGCGCACGAGTTGCTTCAGGCCGTCCATCTGCTCATGTTTCTTCGGCCCGTCCAGCAGGATATCCGACCAGAAGTTCGGCGAGAGATTTTCCATCGCCGCGACCTTAAGGCCATGGTTTCCGAGCATCGCGACGACACCGGCCATGTCGTCATAGGTCCAGAGCGGCACATCGATGCATTCGCCGTTGATCGGGCCAACGCCGCCGTTGCGATAAGCGCTGTTGTCGGCGTTGCGGGCATATTGGGTGAGGTGGATGACGACGTCGGAAACGCCGAGTGGCTCGCATAACGCGCGCCTTCCTCAGTGAGATGATTGCCGAACAGCGTCAGTCCTACCCTCACGTCTGCCTCCCCGATTGATGCCCGGCTTTGTTCCCGGTCAGTTCATATTTGAATGTCATCAATTCGAACTATAACTTGAGCCAAGAGGCCGCTGTTGTCAATCACGCGCCATTCACGGGCGTGAGCGGTCCTTGAGCGTCGCAGTGCCGGTGGCGACGCCGCTCGTGTTCATGCTGCCGTCGAACAGCGGCACGTTGTAGGGCGCGTAAGGGTAACGCTCGCAGGCTTCCTCGATCAGTTCGACGCCGAGGCCCGGTGCCGTCGGCGCGAGGATGGCGCCGCCTTCGAATTGCAGCGTTTCCCGCACCAGTTCCTTCCGCCACGGCACGTCGATGGACACCGTTTCGAAGATCGAAAAATTCGGGATGGCCACGGACATGTGCAGTGTCATTGCGTTCATGACCGGGCCTACCGGATTATGTGGGGCGATCGGAATGAGATGATGGTGCGCCATATGCGAAATGCGTTTCGTTTCGCCCAAGCCACCGGCATGCGAGACGTCCGGCTGCAGGATATCGACGGCCTTCTTGTTCAACGCTTCCAGGAATTTTCCAGGCTCGTACCAACGCTCGCCCGCCGCGATCGGCACGGGGCTTTTCTCCCGCACATCGACCAGCGCATCGATGCTTTCCGGCGGCGTCGGCTCTTCGATCCAGCGCAGATTATAGGGCGCAAGCTCGCGGCACATGGCGATCGCGGTCGGAACGTTGAGCCGGCCGTGGACGTCCAGCATCAGATCGACATCGGGACCGACCGCATCGCGCACCGCAGCAACGATATCGATCGTCTCCCGGCGCTGCTTGCGATCCATCTCAAGATCGGCGACGTCAAACGGGTCCCATTTCAGGGCCTGGTACCCCATCGCGACCGCCTTGCGGGCATTTTCGGCATATTGATCCGGAGTTACCGCACCGAAGAACCAGTGGTTGGCGTAGCACTCGACCTTGTCGCGGTATTTGCCGCCAAGCAGCTCGAAGACCGGGACGCCGAGCGCCTTGCCCTTGATGTCCAGCAGTGCGGCCTCGATCGCGCCGAGCGCGGTACGGAACACGGCACCCGTCCGCCAATAGGAATCCCGGTGCAGCTGCTCGATAATCGCATCGACCTGGAAGGGATCGCGGCCGATCAGCACACGCTCCAGCTCTTCGAGCGCCGAGACGATCGTCTTCGTCTTCCATTCGAGCGTCGCTTCCCCACGCCTTCGTTACCGTCATCCGTATAGAGTTTGACGAAAACGAAATTCGTGCGCGACACGTTCGCGACGAAGATCTTCTGTTTGACGATTTTCATGATGCTCCTCCCAGAACGGCGCGAATAGGATCAGCTATTTCCGCTGCTTCTTAAGGCGCTCGATTGCCTGGAACTGCAGGCTGTCGTCGGCCATCTGCATCAGCTCGATGCGGTGGCCGTCCGGATCTTCGATCCAGGTCTGCCAGTTGTTGTCGGCAGCCTTGAGCGTCGGGCGGATACGCTCGATGCCGAGCGCGTCGAGTTCCGCGACGGTCTTCTGGATATCCGGCACCGCGAGGCAAAGATGGTTGTAGCCAACGGCCTCCCGTTCGGCTGCGCGGTCGCCCTCACCCTCCGGAAAGACCTCCAGATACTGGTCGTCTGTGATGCGCAGGTAGACGAGCCAAAGCCGGCCATCCTTGTCGAGACGCATCATCTCGGAAAAACCGAGCTTGTTGATGTAGAAATCGAGGGTCCGGTCGATGTCCTTGACGCGGATGGCCACATGGGCGATCGAGGAAACGGTCAGCATAACAATAACTCTGGTTAAAGACGGCCGTATTTGGCGTACACGTCGGCAACATCGCCACCGGCGCGGATTTCGTTGCGGGAGCGGTTTTCGATCCCCATGATCTCTTCGGCGCGGTCGAGCACGATATTCACCTTGTCCGCCGGGATGACGATGACGCCGTCCATATCTCCAAAAATCCAGTCGCCGGGATCGACGCGGATCTGCGAGGTCAGCGTGCCGGTGACCGAGACCGGCACGTCGATGCCGCTGATGCGGGTGCGCTTGCGGGATTCGATTGGTGACAGATAACGGGTAAAGACCGGCCAGTTCTCCATGCCCATCAGGATGTTGCCATCGCGGATGCCGCCATCGACCACCACGCCGACCGAGCCCTTGGCCTTGGAGGCCGTGCTCATCAGTTCGCCCCAGTGGCCTGCCTTTCGCTCGCCGGCAGCGGAGATCAGCACCACGCAGCCGGGATACATGCGGCGGAAGAAGGTGAAGCTCTTCACCTCTTCATTGTCGTATTCCTCGTCGGTGCGCACGTCGAGCGTGCAGGCAACCGTGAAAGCCGGGCCGGCAATCCGCATGCTCTTGTCGAGTGCGCGGATATCGAGATCCATGCATTGGTTGGGCAGGCCCATCTCGTCGAGAATGTCGTAGACGGCAGCGGTGTAGAGCTTTTGAAAGCGCGCGGCCGTGGCCGCAATCGCTGCGGTATCTCTCTCCATGATGCCTGCCTCCTCCAGCAGAAACCGGTTTGCAACACACCTTCTCCAACAGGGAAGCGTCGCAATCATTATCCATATTTGAACTTTGACAGTTCAATAATGCATGATAGAGAGATGTGAATTGGAATGTCAACGGCGAAGACAGCAATGGACCAAATGAGCGATTCCGGCGCAGCCAAGCACACGATCCCGGTCATAGACCGGATGATGGATGTTCTGGCGGCCCTGGAGCGGCGACCGAACGGCGTCAATATCCGCGATCTCACGTCGCTTCTCGGCCTGCCGCGCACCACGATCTACAGGATCGTCAACACGCTGCAGGGCCATGATATGGTGCGGCGCGACGATACGGGCGCCTATCATCTGGGCCGGCGGCTGCTAAAGCTCGCTTCGCATGTGGCGGCCGGCGTCAGCGACATCGATCTGGCAGCCTTTTCCCAACCGTTTCTCGACAAGCTGTCGGCTGAACTCGGCGAGGGCAGCAAGCTTTCGGTACTGGACCCGGAGGGCATACTCGTGCTGTCCGCTTCTCAGGGGCGACGCGAATATGCACTGACGGTCGCGCCCGGCCAGCGCATGCCGATCCAGGCAGGAGCGGCCAGCAAGATGCTGCTTGCGCATCTGCCGCCGGAAGAATTGGCCACCTGGCTCGCCAAGCCGCTGGTTGCCTACACGTCGAAATCGATTACCGACCCGAAGCGGCTGGCAACCGAACTCGCCCGCATCAAGCGGCTGGGCTGGGCGCAGGACCGTGGTGAGAATGCCCCGAGCATTCACGCCTTCGCCGCCCCGTCTTCGATCGATCCGGCAAACTGGTTGCCGCAATCAGCGTGCCGTTTCTCGCAGGTGCCGAAGCGAGCCGCATGGAGGAGATCCGTGTCGCCGCGATCGACACTGCGCGGGCGATGAGCGAAGCGATGCCCGTCTAGCGAGGCGGCAACCGCCTAATCGGACCAAACCAAAAGACATTCTGACTGGGAGAAAGAATGAAGATCATCGACCTCAAATGCGCGGTCATCGGCAAGAGCCCGATCGTGCGGATCGTTACCGACGAGGGCATTTCCGGCTACGGACAGGCGGAAACGTGGAAGCCCTATCTCAAGACGCATATTCTCGCCTTCCGCGACGCACTGATCGGCGAAGACCCAACCAATGTTGAGCGCGTCATGCTGAAGATCCGCCAGCGTGGCGGCTTCAAGCCCTGGGGTTCGGCGGTCAGCGTCATCGAGATGGCGCTCTGGGACATTGCCGGCAAGGCGGCCAACGTCCCGGTCTACAAGCTCTTGGGCGGCAAGGTGAGAGATCGGGTGCGCGTCTATAATGGCTCGATCCGCTTCCCGCTGGCCGACCACCGGCCGGAGGATCTAGCCGACGATCTGAAGAAGATGATGGCGCTGCCGGAGGGCTTTACCATCATCAAGCAACCGATCGGCTTCCATTCGCCGATGAGACGGGGGTCAAGGATTTCTACTACCACGAGCCGAATGCAAGCCCCTTCCACGGCGCACTCGACCGCGGCCCGATCACCGAAAAGGGGCTTCGGCATTTCGTCGATTGCGTCGCGGCGATGAAGGAAGTGGCGGGCGACAGCATCGGGCTCGCCCTCGATTGCGGCCCCGGCTGGATGCTGCCGGATGCGATCCGGCTAGTGCGGATGCTCGAGCCCTATAATCTTCTCTGGGTCGAGGACCTGCTCTCCGGCGACTACACGCCCTGGGTCAATGCCGGTGTCTATCGCGAGTTGACGCGCATGAGCACCACGCCCATCCATACCGGCGAACAGATCTATCTGCGCCAGAATTTCAAGGAACTCATCGAGGGCCAGGCGGTCAATGTCGTCGGCCCCGATCCGGCCGATGTCGGCGGCATCGCCGAACTGAAATGGATTGCCGAATATGCCGACCTGCATTCCATCCTGATGGCGCCGCACGGCACGGCGAACGGCCTGCTGGGCCTGGCGGCCCTCATCCAGGTTTCGGCGACGCTTCCGAACAATTTCGTCGCCTTCGAATACACGACAGGCGATCCGGACTGGTGGTACGACATTGTCGAAGGACTGCCCGAGCAGATCGTCAAGGATGGTTTCATCGACGTCATCGATCGTCCCGGCATGGGCGTCGATCTGGTGCCGGCGAAAGCCAAACGCTATCTCACCGAGGATGACAGGGCATTCTTCGACTGACGTGACGCGTGATCTGAGGGGATCTCACGCACACGATCGGCATCCTTGGGGCGGCCGGCATGGCGCCCTCCATTATCCGGCCGGCGAGCCGGAAACACACTCATTTCATCGGGTCTGGAACGTAATGGCGACAGCGCCATTCAATTGTTTGGCACTCGCGAACTTTCCGCATTCACGGCGGTTAGTGGGCCGGGAGTTGATCATGCCTACGCTGATCCGATTCATGCTTCATCACCTCGCCGTCGGTTTCGCAATCGGAGCCGTCGCGGCGATCGTATTGTTGACTATCCAGCCTTCTCGTCTCGTCAATGCGAGCGAACTGTGGTGGCTGGCTGTGTGCCTGTATGTTTTCAGCCTGGGCGCCTCGTTCGCCCTCGGCTCGCTCGCAACCGCGTTGATGATGGACACCGACAGCTGACTTCGAACCTGGCTTAAAGCCAAAGGCAACATCAGACTCCTGGGCGAAGCCCGGCAATGCCGCAGTGCCGGCCCAGGTTGGAATTTGTGTTAGCCGGTACTCACGGAAAGCCTATCAATCACTCGAAAAGATTGCGCGCTATGGCGGCCTTGTCGAGCAGATAGTCGCGGCTTGCCTCCAGTTCCGTTCTCAGCTTGGCAATGTCATGATCGAGAAGAGCACCCTGCCATTTGCGGACCTTGCCGGCGCAGAGCACCGTCGAGACGTTGGAGCGCTCCATGAGCGTTACAACGGCACCAGGAACGTGGTTCAGCGGCGCGACATTGATGGCATTGGCATCGAGGAGGATAATATCGGCCTCCTTGCCCGGCGTCAGCGAACCCGTCTTATGATCGAGCTTCAGCCCGCGGGCACCTTCGATCGTGGCAAAGCGAATGACGTCCATGGCCGAAAGCAACTTCGGATAATCTTCCCCGCGCAATGCCTTGTCATTTGCCAGCATCCGCTGAAGTGTGATCGCCGAGCGCATCTGGGTAAACATGTCGGCGGTCATCGTGCATTCCACATCCGTGGAAAGCGACGGCTGCAGGCCGAGGTCGAGTGCCTGCTGCAATGGCGGGTTGCCATGGCGCATCTGCATCTCGATCGGCACCGAGAGCGAGATATGGGCGCCGGCATCGGCGGCCCGCCTCCAGGCCATGTCGCTCATGCCCGTCATGTGGATGAAGATATTGTCCGGGCCGAATTTTCCGGCTTCAGCCAGCTGATCGAAGACAGGCTGCATGCCGAACGTGCCGACCACATGCAACGCGACCGGGATGCCGAGTTCGCGACCGAGGGCCCAGGCCTCCTCGTAGAACGGCAGGTAGATCTCGCCACCCATCACCATGGTGAGCAACTGATCGTTGCTCGAAAAATGCTCTGCCTTGATACGTCGCGCATCGCCCGGATATTTCGATGCATCGCCCCAGCCCTCGAAATAACCGAAGGCGGCGCGTCGGCCGGCGTCGCGCAGCGCGGCGATCGCCGCATCCGAATGCTCCGGCGAATGGTGGATCTGGCTGACATCCATGACCGTCGTAACGCCGGCATCGATCTGCGAAAGGCTGCCGAACAGTTCGGAAATATAGACATCCTGCGGCCGGTAGAGCACCGAGAACTTCTGGAGGATCCATTCGTAATAGTTGGCAGCACTTTCCGGCCGCCCGTCATTGATGAGGATTGCGTTGGCGAGCAGGCTACGCAGCGCGGTCTCGAACTGATGGTGATGGGTGTCGATGAAGCCCGGCATCACGATCATGCCGGAAGCATCGATGACCGCCGAATCCGGCGCATCGATCGACGCGGCAACCTCGACGATCCGCGAACCCCGGATCAGCACATCGCCCTTGGCGAAATTGCCGACAGTGGGGTCCATGGAGAGCACGGCACCGCCACGGATCAACGTCAGCCGGCCTGCGTCGCCGATGCCGACCGGGATGTTGGACGATAAAGCGACGGCCTGCCGGCGCCGCTGCCGATTTCCGCTGGCGCATGTGTCCGGTTACCGCAGAATTTGCACATGGTTTTCCTCCCGATTCCAGTCCAAACACCGAGGCCTGCCGCCCAGAGGCGGAAGGTCTTCTCAGAAAGGCGTGGTCAGCGTGCTGCCGCCTGCCACAGCGCGACGGACGGATAATCCTTACCAGTCCAGTGCTGCAGTTTTTCGGCGAACTCCCGTTGGAAGGAGAGCGGGCCGCTCCTTGCCATGTATTCTTCATCGTAGATGGCGATAAAGATCGTCAGCGACAGGAAGAAGTGCGCGCCCATCTCAAACAGCGCGACATAGTCGTGGTTGATCAGTGCGTCGCGCTCGACATCCGTCAGGAAATTGACGGTGGAAAGCTCGGCGTCGTTCAGCTTCGGGCCGATCGACTGTTCCCAGCTGGCGACGAGCGAGCGCGGATCTTCCTTGTAGCGGCGCAGCAGTTCCGGGTCCCGATCGACCGTGAAGAGGAACTTGTTCACATAATACTTGCTCATGCGGCGGCTCCTTCCGGATACCAGGTGAAATAAGCTTCCATCGTATGGAACAGGTCGAGATTGTCGTGATAGGCGGTTGGGATCGGCCCGGCGATGCCCATCATCAGGATCAGATCCATGAAGCCGTGCGTGGCATTGCCGCTGGCGGTCATACTCTCATGCGTGACGTTTTGGAGGATTGCGTCGATATTGCCGGTCGATAGCCATTCGATCGCCTTGCGGTCGAATTCCGGATCGGGGCCTGTTTCCTTGAACTGGCGCGGGCCGCCCAGCTCCAGCGACAGATGCCCGCTGCCGACGGCGGCGATCCGCTTGTCGGATGGATAGGCGTCGATGACTTCTCGGATGGCGCGGCCAAGATCCCAGAAACGCTTGGGCGACGGCAGCGGCGGCACGAAGATGTTGGTGTAGATCGGCACGACCGGCAGATCGGC
Source organism: Neorhizobium sp. EC2-8 (assembly GCA_045291535.1). Classification (GTDB taxonomy): domain Bacteria; phylum Pseudomonadota; class Alphaproteobacteria; order Rhizobiales; family Rhizobiaceae; genus Neorhizobium. The sequence goes on from CP147998.1 coordinate 1,162,948, forward strand.
GTCCGGCCGGGTTGTGATGATCGGGCAGATGATTGAATGGTCGAGCTTCAATTCGTGGCTGAAGGCGAAATCGAAACCGCGATCCATCAGGCCTTGATGCATGAAGTTCGAGAGCTCCTCGTGGCCTTCCAGCACGTACTTCGGAATGCCGAACTCGCGTTCTTCGTTATAAAAGGTGGCGTCGTAGCGCGGCGCCTTGCCGATCAGGAATTGCGGATAGTTGTCGAGGAAGAACTGGTGGAAATGGTCGGCGCCGATCATGACCAGGATGTCAGGCTTGGCGCGCGTCAAAGTCTCGCGATAGGCCTCGACTTTACGCTTCCATTCCGGAGCCTGCGGCATCTGCTGCTCCGGCGGCATGGTCGTGGCCTTCAGGTAAAAAGGGTGATGCGTGGTCGCAAGGACCGCTGCCAGTGTTGCCATATCTCTCCTCCAAATCCCCTAGGATGAATACACCGGTTTATTGTGCGGCTGCCACCGATTCCGCTTCAGGTTTCAGTTCCGGCCATGCCTTCGGATTGCTGTCGAGCGACGCGCGGATTTCTGCGCTGTGCTGATCAACGAGAGGCGCTGCACGCACTGCCGTGGCGTGTTTGCCGTCGAAGGAGAAAGCGGGGCGAACGGTTCGTTCGGCACCCTCGACGCGGCCGGTCAGCGGCACGAACATGTCGAGATGGTTCGCCTGCGGATCGCTCACGACATCGGGGATCGTGTTGATCGGCGCAGCCGGCACGTCGAATTTGGCAAACCGCTCCACCCACTCGGCGCGCGTTTTCGTAGCGAAGATAGCGTTTAGCTCCGCATTCAGAGCTTCGTAATTGTCGATACGCTTGAGGCGTTGAGAAAAACGCTCGTCCTGGGCCAACGTCTGACCTTCGATCGCCTCTACCAGCGCATCCCAGAACTTGTCGAGTGAGGAGAGATGGAAGGCAAAGAGCTTGTCGTCCTTGCAGCGGACGATGAAGGCCTGTGCGAGGCGGGGTCGATCGACGCCGCTCGGTTCCTCGCCGAGTGCGAAATAACCCATGAAGGGTTCCACGGCGAAATGCATCATCGCCTCGATCATCGAGATGTCGATACGCTTGCCTTGGCCTGTGCGGTTTCGCTCCACGAGGGCAGCCGAAATGCCGAGCGAAGCGTAGATGCCGGTGATGGCGTCGGCGAGCGCCGGGCCGATGAAACGCGGCTGCTCCGGATCGATCGAAACGCTGAGGAAACCGCTGACGGCCTGGGCGACGGAATCATAGACCGGCCGCTGGGCATAGGGACCGTCCGGACCGAACCCGCTGATCGAGCAATAGATGAGCTTGGGGTTGAGCTTCGAAAGGGTCTCGTAGTCGGCGCCGATGCGGGCTGCAGCACCGGGACGGAAGTTCTGGATATAGACATCCGCTTGCGCGACGAGCCTGGTAGAAGACCTCGCGGTCCGACTCGCTCTTCAGGTCCAGGCCGATCGCCCGCTTGTTGCGGTTATAGGCCTGGAAATGGGCGCTGTAGAACCCCGTCTTGAAGCTGCGGTATGGATCGCCATTGCCGGCAGATTCTATCTTGATGACGTCTGCGCCAAGATCGGCAAGCATCATGCCGGTGCAGGGGCCGGTGATGAACGTGCCTTGTTCGACGACACGGATTTGGTTCAAGGCAGTCAGCATCTGCGGATCCTAGTTCTCGTTGGAGACGAAACCGTCGGGTGCCGGGCCGTCGTATTCGATGGCGGCCGCGGCCGCATGGGACATGATGAAGCCGATCGGGCGGGTCTGTTCTTCGAGCAGGTGGCCGATGAGACCGGCGGTGCGGGCGAGAAGCGGCACACCCTTCAGGGCGAGAAGCGGGTAACCCGCATCAAGTAGGACGCAGGGAATGGCGCTTGAAACGTTCATCACAAGCGCCTTGCCGATGATCTCGGGCATCAGCTTCTCGACTGTCTTGGCGATCTCGCAGTGAATGCCGGCAAGGCCGAGTTCGCGAGCGATCGCAAGCAGACGTTCGGCGCGTGGATCGTGCCCCTTGTGCAGCGGATGGCCGTAACCTGGAACCACCTTCTTCTGTTCCTTGTAGCCTCGCAGCAGCTTTTCGGCCGCGGCCTCGGTCGAGCTGCCGCTCGCCTCCTTCTCCTCGCGAATGTCGCGGAAGAAGGCGCCGGACGTTTCCGATGCACCAAGAATGACCGAACCGCAGCCGAGAAGCCCGGCGGCAACCGCGCCTTGCACCGCCTCGGGCGAGGCGGCGAGCGTCATGCGGGCGGCCTGCACGCTCGGCACCAGGCCGTGTTCGGCAATTGCCACAAGTGTAGCGTCCAGCATGCGGCGCTGGTTCTCGTTCGGCAGCGAGCCGGCGACAAGCAGCCAGGTATATTCCGTGAAGGAGATGGAGCCGACGAGGTTTTCGACGAGGTCATGGCCGCGAACGACGATCGTCTCGGGGTTCGAGGTGCAGATCGCCTGATAGGGTGCAGACTGCTTGCCTATTTTCATGCTGATATCCTTGGTATTGAAGAGCTAGGCGGCATTCGCCTTATCGGCAAAGCGGCCGGCCCACCGGCCGAACTGGTCCATGAAACCCTGAAGAAAGAGACGGGTTTCGTCGTTGGTGACTTCGCCCTCCGGCGTGACCAACCCTGGATAAAGATGGATGAAAGCCTCCGGCTGGCCCATGACCGCGACGTCGAGGCAGCCGAGAATGGCGCGCAGGTGCTGTTGCGCCGCCGCAGTGCCGATGCGTCCATAGGATGCGCCGGTGATCGCCGCCGGCTTGCCGGCCCAGACGCTGGAATCCCGCGGTCGTGAACCCCAGTCGATTGCATTCTTCAGCATCACGGAGACGGAGCGATTGTGCTCGGGCGTCACGAAAAGCAATGCGTCGGCTCGGGAGATCTCGCCCTTGAGCCGCTCGACCTGCGGCGGTACGCCGGCATCCAGGACCTCCTGGTCGAAGATCGGCAGGTCGCGAATGGTCACCAGGTCGAATGCCATGTCGGGCGTGTCGAGCCTGGTCAAGGCAAGCGCCAGCAGTCTGTTAAGCGACGCCTGACGTGCGCTGCCGATAATGACGGCGACCCTCAATCGTCCCATGGAAGCCTCCTGATCGTCCTAATTTATTCGCTGAACGAACTTATATTCGTATAATGAATTCCCAAAACCGGGAGAGTGTCAACCCCCGCAAGCAGAAGGAAGAGAAAAATTGCGGATGCTCGAAAGAGGTTAACGCGCGGAGGGTGCTGCCGGCGCGAGCGAGTGCAGCAGTGCCGGAAAGCGTGTGAAAAGCTGCGAAAGACGGTTTGCCGCGAGCCGCATTTCCGGCAGGCGCTGTTTTATCAGTTCGTCCGGTGTCAGTCGCGGCGTATAGCCAGAACTGTTGATCGAACAGACGACGCGGCCGGTCGTGTCCTTCACCGGCACCGCAATCGCGGTGATCCCGTAATCGAGCTGATCGACCGTGATCGAATAGCCCTTGGTGCGGGTTTCGACGAGGATGTCGCGTAGCTCCGGTTCCTCGGTCGTCGTATAATCGGTGAGCTTCACGGGATTGTAGGTCTCAAAATACTGGGCGATCTCTTCCTCCGGCAATGCGGCGAGGAGGACGCGGCCCATCGAGGTCGCATAGGCCGGATAGGTGACGCCGAGCGTCGCGTTGCGCCGGACACCGCGGCTCTCGGACAGATGGGCGATGTAGAGCACGTTGGTGCCGTCGAGCACTGCCATGTTGGCAGCGTCGCCGAACTGCGATGTGATCCGGTGCAGTTCCGGCGTCACAGCCTCCTCGACATTGAAGGCGTTGAGATAGGCCGAGCCGAGGGTCAGGATACGCGGCGCCAGGAGGAAATGCTTGTTGTGACGGCGGATGAAGCCGAGCGCTTCCAGCGTCAACACATTGCGCCGGACGGTGGCGATCGACATGCCGACCTTCCGCGAAAGCTCGGCAAGCGTCATCTCGGGGTCCTGAGCATCGAAAGCTTCCAGAACGAGCAAACCCCTCGCCAATGCCTCGACGAACTCGGGCGAATTGCTATCGATCATCAGAAATCTCCTGCGCTTATTTTTCGTTCGCATACGGGATTGACAAGCGCAAGACCCGCCGCCTATCGTTATGCGAATATTTATTCTTCTAGCGAATATTCTTGGGAGGGAAAGCGATGAAGACAAGGCGTGAGTTTCACAAGCTCGTGGCGGCTACCGCCGCAGGGCTTGCTGTTCCAGCGATCGTGGGGAGCAAGGTTTTTGCGCAGGACAAGCCTATCCGGGTAGGAGCGAGCGTTTCGCTGACGGGGCCGCTGGCAAGCACCAAGAACGGCCTGATCGGTTACGGGCTCTGGCGTGACGACGTCAACGCGGCCGGTGGTCTGCTTGGCCGCAAGGTCGAACTGGTCACCTATGACGACCAGAGCAGTGCTGCGAACGTGCCGGCGATCTATTCCAAGCTGATCGACGTGGATGCCTGCGACGTGCTGTTTTCGCCCTATGGCGCCAATCTTTCGGCGCCGGTCATGCCGTTCATCAAGCAGCGCGACCTGTTCATGATCGGCATGTTCGGCCTTGCCGGCAATGACGTCGCCAAGCACGACAAGTTCTTCCATAGCGGTCCGTGGGGACCAAATTCCGGTCGTGACTGGGCGCGCGGTTTCTTCGATCTTGCGAAGACGCAAGGGGTCAAGAAGATCGCGATCATCAATGCCGACCTGGAGTTTTCGAAGAACGCAGCCAAGGGTGGCGCGGAAGTCGCCAAGGAATACGGCATGGAAGTCGTGTTCAACCAAAGCTATCCGCCGAACACCACCGACTTCTCCGCGATTATTCGCAATATCAATGCCGGCGATCCGGAAGCGATCTTCATCGCCTCCTATCCGGCCGACAGCACAGCGATCATCCGCGGCGTCAAGGAAATCGGCATCTCCGACAAGGTGAAAATCTTCGGCGGCGCCATGATCGGCCCGCAATACGGTGCGCTTCTGAGTTCGCTCGGACCGGAACTGAATGGTCTCGTCAACTCGCACACTTTCGTGCCCGAGCCGACCATGCAGACGCCGGCGATCAAGGGTTTCTTCGACCGCTACACGCCGATCGCCGTCAAGCAGGGCGTCGATCCGCTCGGCTATTACATTCCGCCCTTCTATTATGTTGCGGGCCAGGCTCGCGGCAGCAGCCATTACCGGCTCCAAATCGGTCGATCCTGCCAAGATGGCAGCCTTCCTGCATACCAACACGGTTGATACGATTGCCGGCAAGATTGCCTTCAATGAGATCGGCGACTGGAAGGAACGTCGGGTGCTGATGGTGCAGTTGCGTGGCATCAAGGGCAACGACCTCGAACAGTTCCGCAATCCGGGCCATCAGGTCATCCTCGATCCGCCGTCGCTGAAGACCGGCGATCTTGCCGCGCCTTACAACAAGGCGCGTGCCAGCTAATCCTGTCAACCGATCCAGAGAGCCGGCGGATCGCCGGCTCAAGGACCTTATAAATGCTATCGATCGATATTCTGCTGAACGCCATCATGACGGGCATTCTGCTGGGGAGCGTTTATGCATCGCTCGCCCTCGGGCTCGCGATCACGTTCGGTATTCTCCACATTCCGAACATCGCGCATCCGACGCTGGTCGTCGCCGGTGCTTTCTTTGTCTATACGCTGGCACAATGGGGGATCGATCCGATCGCCGCCGCAGTGATCGGCCTCGTGCCCTTCTATATTCTCGGCCTCGCGCTTTATGTCTTCTATTCCCGCGTCTTCGAGCGGCGAGGCGGCGCCAACGTGTTGCAGAGCCTGACGTTGTTTTTTGGTCTGTCGCTGGTTATCGAGATCCTGCTGGCGCTCAGCTTCGGATCCGAGCTGAAATCGGTCAACGTCTCCTATATCGGGTCCAGTTTGCGGCTTGGCCTGCTCACAATTCCCTATCGGTTGCTGATCCCGGCACTGCTCGGCCCGATCATGATCGCTGCCGTCTGGGCCTATCTCAGCCGCACCAATTCCGGTACCGCGATCCGCGCGGTGGCCCATGAGGAGCGGGCGTTGTCCATCGCTGGCCTCAACCCGGCCTCCGTCAAGCGGCATGCCTTCGGCATCGCCACAGCGACCGCGGTTGTCGCCGGTGCGGCGCTGATCATGGTAGGTCCGGTCGAGCCTTTCGCCGGACGGTTTCAGATCGGCCGCGTCTTTGCGATCGTCGTGCTCGCAGGCATGGGTTCCATCCCCGGCAGCCTGATGATCGCCATCGTCATCGGCATCGCGGAGGCGCTTGTCGCAAGCTACCTCAACCCCTCTTGGGCGCCGGGCGTGGCATTCGCGATCCTGCTATTGGGCCTCGCATTTCGCCCGCAGGGCCTTTTCGGAGCGGCGCGATGAGAAAGAACTCCATCCTGTTCATCGTCGGTATCGCCATCGTCCTGGTGCTCGGCTTTCTCCTGCCCTGGACGATCCGAAACCCGTTCTATTTCTTCGTCGGGTACGTTGTCCTTCAATATGTGACGATCGCCACCGGCTGGAACATACTTGGCGGGTATGCGGGTTACATCAACTTTGGCGCGGCGGGTTTCTTCGGGGCCGGCGTCTATCTCTCTGCCTTTCTGTTCACCACATTCGGATTGCCATTGCCGCTTTGCATCCTTGCTGCGGCGACCTTTGGCGCAGTCCTCGGCGTGCTGATGGGATACCTGACGCTGCGTATCCAGGGCGTTTATTTCGCCATCGCCACGCTCGGGCTCGTTGTCGTGCTGGAAACGATCGTGCACAACATCCCCGCGCTCGGTGGTGCAAGCGGTATGGCGGTCTACGGACCGCGCCCGCCGACCTGGAGCCCGGGGCCATCGCAATATAACTTCACGATCATGCTGGTGATTGCTGTCGCAAGCGTGGCGCTTGCCCGCTTCGTCGAAATCTCGTGGGTTGGTCGCGGACTGCGCGCAGTCCGGGCGAGCGAGGATGCCGCCGAATGCTCCGGCGTACCGACGCTGCGACTGAAACTGCTTGCCTGCGCCTTGAGCGGCGCGGTATTGGCGGCGGCAGGCGCGCCTTATCCCTTCTATACGTCCTTCGTCGAACCGGTCACGGCTTTCAGCCTGATCATCGGCCTGAACGCAATCGCCATGCCGCTGATCGGCGGCACGAAGAGCTGGGCGGGCCCGGTTCTCGGTGCGCTGCTTCTTGCCTCAGTTCAGCAGATAGCCACGGTCACCATCTCATCGGAGCTCAACATTCTTTTCGTCGGGCTGGTGCTGATTGCTTTCGTGGCCTTTGCGCCGGGCGGATTGGCCGATCTTTTCGGCCGCAGACCGAGGAGGGCGAAGCCGTGAGCGATGCGGTTCTTTCCCTCAAAGGTGTTGAAAAGGTCTTCGGCGCATTCCGGGCGCTCGGTCCGGTCGATCTCGATCTGCGCGCCGGCGAGCGGCTCGGCATCATCGGCCCGAACGGATCCGGCAAGACGACGCTCATCAACTGCATCACCGGCGTCTATCGTCCAGACAAGGGCTCGGTGCATTTCGAGGACCGGGATATTTCCCATATCGAGGCCCACAAACGCGCCAGGCTGGGTATTTCCCGCAGCTTCCAGATTCCACGGCCCTTCATTGGCATGACGGTGATGGAAAATCTGCTCGTGCCGCTCGATTACTGCCATGTGAACGGCAGCAAGGAAGAGCGGGCGCGCTCGGTTCTGACGAGCGTCGGGCTCGCCAGCCGTATCTCTCATCCATCCGAAAGTCTGTCGCAACTCGAATTGCGAAAGCTGGAACTTGCCCGTGCGCTGGTTGGCAATCCAAAAGTGCTGATTGCCGACGAGGCGATGGCTGGCCTTTCGGAAGAAGAGATCGACGAGGTGCTGGCAATCCTCTTTGCCCTCAATCGTTCAGGCGTTGCGGTTGTCATGATCGAGCATATCATGCATGCGGTCATGCGTTTTTCGGAGCGGATCGTCTGTTTCGAAACCGGTCGGCTGATCGCCTCCGGCACGTCGGCCGAGATCGCCGAAAATCCGCTCGTTCAGAAGGTGTATTTCGGTGAATAGGCTGATCATCGACAATCTGTCCGCGGGTTACGGCGCCGTCTCGGTGTTGCGAAACGTCTCGCTGGAGCTCAACGAAAGCGAGATGGTCGCGCTGCTCGGCATGAACGGCAACGGCAAGAGTACGCTGCTCAATTGCGTGCTCGGCTTCGTCAGGGCAAGTGCCGGCCGCATCCTGCTCGAATGGGACGGCAGGAGCACCGATCTTACCAAGCTCCAACCGCATGAAATCGTCCGGCTCGGTCTATCTATCGTGCCCGAGGGGCGCAGACTGGTGCCGAATATTTCGGTCGAGGACAATCTCAAGCTCGCGGGAAGTAATCCGCTGGTCAGCGGCCGCATGAAGGAAAATCTCGCTTATTGTTTCGAGACGTTTCCGCTGCTTCTGGAAAGACGCCGGCAGATCGCCTCGACGATGAGCGGCGGCCAGCAGCAGCTCCTGGCGATCGCCCGTTCGTTGATGACCGCACCAAAGATCATGGTCATCGATGAACCGTCGGTTGGGCTGGCGCCGATCGTCGTGCGCGAGGTGTTGAACGCGATCACGCATTTGCGCGAGCAAAGCAATATGACGATCCTGATGGCGGAGCAGAGCTTTTTCCAGGCGATTGACGTCTCCTCGCGCGCCTATGTCTTGGCGCATGGCAGCATTCATCGGGAGTTCAAACGCACGGACGGCGCGATCGCCCACGAGGAGATACGCCGGGCGATGCTGGGCACGACGCACTGAGAAGGTTTCCATGGACATGGGATTGGTTGATGGCGGTATCCATGTGGATACGCTGCATCCTCAGAACATCTGGCCAGTGCCCTCAATGCGGAGGATAGGGTACCGCATGCAAAGTCCGGTCTGAATGGATGTTACCAGGCGAAAGGGAAAAGCCGAGAATCGAATGCTATAATTTCGGAGACCGGCCGGCCTGGGATCAACTCCGGACGATCAAGCTGCATCACGTCCCAAGGTACCATCGCTGCCATTGTATAGGCTTGCGAAAGTGGCAGGCCGACGTTCTGGACGCCGTTTCGCAGGCTGGTTGCCAGATCGATATGTGCGCCTGCAAGGGATCCGGCACCGTTGACGAGCGCCCCGTCACGGACGGTGATCGTCTCGCCATACAGTTCGAAGTGATCAGGCCCGCCTATCGTGGCCATCGCATCCGACACCATGAACATCCGGCCATCAACAGGCCGAGCGCGACAGGCAAGCCCGGCCATTTCCCAACTGACGTGATGACCGTCCAGGATGATGCCGGCAAAGCAATCGGAATTGATCGCGGTGCCGAGAATCCCTGGCTCGCGGGATTGCATAGGGGGCATCGCGTTATAGAGATGCGTGAAGCAGGATATGCCTGCCTCGATCCCGGTACGGGTCTCAGAAGCCGTCGCCGCACTGTGTCCGGCGGAAACGACCACGCCCATGTCCGCTATCCGGCGGATCACGTCGGGGAGACGACTTCCGGTGCGAGCGTCAGCATCACCGGGATTTCGCGTGCCCTGAGATCGGCAAGGATCTCCAGAGTTGCGTCATCCATCGGTCTTATGAGGTCCGGATTGTGGGTGCCTTTTCGCAGCACGTTGAGGTGGGGGCCTTCTATGTGCAGCCCCAGAAAGCCGTCTACGCCCCAGGCGGCGATTGCCGCGCGAGCGGCCTTGCGCATGCGCTCCGCTTCGCAGGTGATGAGCGTCGGCATTACCCAGCCGGTCCCGCGCGATCGTTGAACGGCGACGATTTGATTTATCGCCTCAACGGAAGGATCGGAATTCAGCATCACGCCGCCGCTGCCATTGACCTGCAGGTCCGTCAGAGCAGGACCGAGAAGGTGGACGTTTCGGTCAGGCACCTCGTTATCCGACAAAGGCCGGACGTTTTTCACGACGCCGCCCGACAGCTCCACCGCGAGCCCGGTGCGCAGCGCGCCCTGATACCAAAGATGATCGGCCGAGATAAGCTGTTCCATCACATCCCCTGCGTCAGGTTATCGGGCCAGCCGGGTCGCCATCAGTGCGGCCCCGCGTCCACCTGAACTGTCCCCGTGAACTGCGACGCGGACCGCTGGCATGTGCATTTCGCCTAACCGGGCGCTGGCGAATGGTGTTTCCAGAAGTTCGACGATACCGGCGATACGGGACAGCCCGCCACCGATCACAATGCAGTCTGGATCATGGGTAAGCTGTATCAGAAGCAAGAGCTCTGCCGCGATTTCCGCCCACTGCGACATGACGGCGGCGCTTTCCGGCTCGCCGCCGAGTGCCGAAGCCACGATCTCCTCTGCCTGGATGGAACGGCCCAGCCGAAGCGTCCCCAACCTGGCGAGACCGCTGCCGGACACATACTGTTCGAAACATCCGATTTTCCCGCAACCGCACCGCCACAAGGGTAAATCAAGACGCTCGAGTGTTCGCGCTGGGACGCCGACATGCCCGACCTCGAGAGCCGATCCATTAAGGCGTTTCGTCAATTTTCCCGCAATGCTCAATCCGGCGCCGATTCCCGTTCCCATGATGAGACCGACAACGGTGTCAAACCCGTCGCCTGCGCCGCCATTGGCTTCAGATAGGGCGAAGGCCTGGCAGTCGTTCATAAAGGGAAGCCGGCGACCGACGAACCCAGTCAGCAGGGAAGCGATGTCGTGCCCGCTGGCAGGAAGATTGGAGGTGAACGCCAAACCGGTTCGAGGGTCGATCAATCCGGGTAGCGCGATACCGATAGGAAGTGTGTGGCCCAATCGAGATTGTTGTTCCAGCCAGCGGATTTGACCGGCGAGTGCCTCCATGAAGCTGTTGAGCCCGTCTCGTGGCGTGGAAACGCGATGGAGCTCAATTGTCGTCAAATCATCGGAGAACAACCGCGCTTCGATTTTCGTGCCGCCGATATCGATACCCCCGCAGATCATACCAGCACCGGATAGAGGGTGACGCCGGAGACCACACGTGAGAGGTTTCCCTTGCCCGCGAAAGGATTGTCGATGTTGAGACCAAGCTCACCCGACCAGATCACGGCCCAAAGCTGGGCGGCCAGTATATAAAGGGGAGCCTCCCATCGTGGGTCGGAAAGGCTGCGTAGCCGGACATCACATTCATCCCCGCCGACGGTTACGACCGTTGCATCGGGATATTGAGCCCTGATCTCGCGGGCGACATCCAAATCGTAACGCGCGGTATGATCATCGGGGTGAACCATGATCACGACCAGATCGCGACCGGTGATGACAGCTTTGGGACCGTGCCTGAAGCCAAGCGTGCTGTCCCAGGATGTCGTGGTTTGGCCCGCAGTCAGTTCGAGGACCTTGAGCGCGGATTCGCGCGCGATCCCCTTGAGTGGACCGGATCCAAGAAACACGGCTCGTTCAGGCCGTCTGGGCGCTGTGGACTGCAGCAAGGGCAATAGCCCGCTTGCCGTTGCCGCAAGCGTGCCCAGTCTCTGTTGCGTATCGGGCTGCGGGTCGATACATGCCAATGCGGAAAGCAGCATGGTGGTGAAGCTGGACGTCATCGCGAACCCGCTGTCATGCGTCGCTTCAGGTAGCACAATTACCTTTTGCTCACCCGATCCTTTGGGTTGCCGCGTCGCCAGGGCACCTTGCGCGTTGCAGGTGATGTTGAGCCGTTGAACGCTTGGAAACTGCCGATCGAGAAGATCGATCGTTCCGACACTTTCCGAGCTGTCGCCCGAGCGTCCGAATTGGACGACCAGCAGGTCGGGTTCGTCGCGCAGGCACTCGAACGGCGACGCCACGATATCGGTCGTCGGTATCGCCTGCATTCGAATGGAGCCGCGGGCCGCAAAGCAGAGAACATCGCCGATGAATGCCGAAGTTCCCGCACCTGCGAAAATGATCTCCTTGATCTGCTTGTGCTCGATCCAGGCTCCTACTTCCGATGCGATCTCGGCGAGCCTTGGAGCCCAGGCCGCCCATACGGCCGGCTGAGCGAATATCTCGTTCCAGGTCTGGCTTTCATCAGGGCGCATCGGCAAAATTCCTTGTGCATTCTCGTTGGCGGTCACGCTCGTCCCGGCCGTGTTTCAAGGCAAAGAAGACAGAGCCTCCCAAATGTCAGCCCCGCGCCGGCATGGCGCAAACCACGGTCCGGTCGTCGCAGTTTTCCTTGGAGGTCGATCCCTTCACCGCGGGGAATTTACCCGTTTTATGAAAATCCAAAGCCTCGACCCGCTCGAATTCCCGCTCCCAGTCTGCGACATGGATACCTGCCGACGGGATGGAGACGTATCCATCTGAAAAGATTTCGATCGTCTCGACTTCCCCTCGCGGCAACCGGATGTCGGTGGTGCCGTTCAGAATGATCTGCTTGCCATTTATGGACGCATATCCCAGTGGCCCACCAACGTTGGTGTAGGTGAACTGGGTGCGTATCCCACCTTTCAGGAAGCCCGCTGCGACTTCTTCGGAAACCGATGCGGATGCGACTGCGGTGCCTATCACATCAGTCACCTCGCGCGGCGTGAGTTGTCCCGCGCTCACTGCGGCATCAAGTCCGCCGAATATGATGTTGCGGGTCGCCATCTCGACCTCGTCGGCATTGTCCATCCTGTGCGCCAGAATTCCATGCACCGCGATGCGGGCTGCCGTGCTGACCGCGTCGATCAACTTGTGGTGCTGGTAGATGGTCTTTCCATTGATACGTATGCCTGTATCGCCAAGCGCGAGCAGGCGGAAGTGATCGGGAGCGCTTACGACGATTGCAGCGGTGGTTGAAGGCGGATGAACTATATTGTATTCGACTGCTGCATCTCTCACGCTGTCGCTCAATGCCTGAAAGATGTCCTGGCCGGCTGTGTCGATAAGTCTGCCTGACGCGGCCAATTGAGCCGTTCGGTGGGCAGCACTGCGTGCGGCAATCCGGCCTGAGCTTTCTCCATTGTAGAAAGCACCCGTTGGGTCGGTCGCTCCATCGAACACTGCCAAGACCAGATCGGGCTCAATCAGGATGACATCGTCGCCCGGCTTTGCGGAATGTTTGTATTTTGAACGAGAAAAAGCGTCGATATTCATCGAAGGTATCCTTGGGAACGACCCTCCGCCCGGCGCTTTAACCTGCGCCGAACCAGAAATTGCAGACATTGGTTTTGGATCAGACGAAAGCTGCTTCTTTGCTCTCCGAGAAACGGAAGACGATGAAGACACAAAGCCCCGTTGACAGCAGTAGCAGGGTCGATAGGGCCGCTGCCGTGCCGAATTCGCCGTCGATGACCTGGACGTAAATCAGGACCGGCATCGTTATGGTGCGCGCCGTATAGAGGATGAGGGTCGATGACAGTTCATTGATCGCGGTAATGAAGCTCATCAACGACCCGATGATCAAACCAGGCATCATCAGCGGTACGGTCACCGATAGGAATGTCTTGGCAGGCGAAGCGCCGAGGTTGATCGCCGCCTCTTCAATCGACGGCTTTATCTGGCGCAGGATCGAGGTTGTCGAACGCACGCCATAGGGAAGCCGGCGGATGAAGACCAGAATGACGATGATAATGGCGGTGCCGGTAATATCGAGCGGTGGGTGACGGAACGTGGCTACGTAACCGATCGCCATGACGACGCCGGGGATGAGGTAGGGCACCATGAGCAGCAGGTCGAGCGAGCCTGACACCACGTTGTCGCGTCGGACAACAATGAAGGAAAGCAGGCCGGATACGATCGCGATCAATGCTACCGCGGCCAAGGCGAACAGGAAGCTGTTGTAGATGGCCTGCGGCGAGTCACGCAGGATACGCGCGTAGCTTCCAAGCCCGAATCCTCCGGTAAACACGGGGCCGCTTGTCGCCAGAAACGACGTGTATACGACCGTGAATGCCGGCAACATGGCGAGGAAGACAATCAGGTAGCAGAAGCCGTGCACCAGAACCGACTTCAGCGGGGTCATCGATTTCTTGACCGGGCGATTGGTCAGCGCACTGGCGTAGCGACGCTTCGACAGGATACGCCGCTGCAACAGCAGCGCCGCCATCGAGATCGCAATCATAAGCATGGAGACGGTCACGGCCATCGTCGGAGTGCCGCTCATTTCCGACGTATACTGGGCGTAGGCGATCGTCGATAAAGTGCGAATGCCGCGGCCAAGGATCGCCGGCGTGCCAAAATCGGCGATGGAAAGAACGAAACAGATGATCGCGCCTGTGCTGACGGCGGGAAACACAAGTGGCAAAGTGACCTTGTAGAACCGCTGGAATGCAGTGCAACCGAGGTTTTCCGCGGCATCTTCATAGGACTTGTTGATGGTGTTCAGCGCGTTTTCCGTCATCAGAAAAATGTACGGGAAGAACTTGAGGCTGAAGACCATGACGATGCCGGGAATTCCGTAGATCGTCGGAGCAGCGATACCAAGCGTTTTAAGAACATTCGTCACGGCGCCGTTGGAGCCGAAAAGCATGATCCAGGCGTAAGCACCAATGAACGGAGGTGCGCAGAGCACCAGAACGGCAAAGGTGGCTATGATGGCACGCCCACGGATCCGATACCGCGAAGTGCAGAAAGCCAGCGGTATGCCGAGCAGGCAGGCCCCGAGCATACCAAGCACACCGATGACGATCGTGTTCCATAACGCAAGCGTGTAGAACCGCCGTGTTAGCACCTGCCAGTAGTTCGACAGGCCGAAGCTTCCGGTGGTGGCATCAAAAAAGCTGATCGCCAGAACGTTCGCAATCGGAAGAACCAGAAAAACCGCAAGCAGAAGGACGGCAAGCACCGTAATGACGGTCCAGAAGCCCGGTTTGCCGAAGCGGAGAGCTGTTCGCGGTGCAGCGGAGGCAACGTCGCTCATGACAGTCTCGCTCCCGTCGTACCTTCCTCGAACAGCTGGACATCTTGTGCCGCGAAACGGAAAACCGCGTCGTCGTTCGGATGGAGCCCAATGATGTCCGGAGTGGGTTGGGTTATCGCTTCGATCTCCTCGCCGGAAGAGAGAGTTGCGGCAACCGACATCTCGCGTCCGGTAAAGCTGACCAGCCGGATTTTGACGGGCAGCGAGACGGTATCGGCACGATCCTCAGTTGGATTGACGGAGATGCGCTCGGGGCGAATGGCTGCAACAATCCCACCCCGGGCGCCATGTTTCGCAGCCTGAGGAAGTGTAACATGGGTTCCGGAGATCGAGGCCTGTGCTCCCGAAAGGGCAATCCTCATGAAGTTGTTCGCGCCGACGAAGGAGGCAACGAAACGGTTCACGGGACTGTAGTAAACTTCCCACGGAGCAGCCGCCTGCTGGATGACGCCGCCGTACATCACGCAAACATAGTCCGACATCGCCAGCGCTTCTTCCTGGTCGTGGGTGACGTAGATGGTCGTGATGTTCATTGACTGCTGAATGCCGCGCAGTTCCCGCCGCAGATCCACGCGCAGCTTTGCGTCAAGGTTGGAGAGAGGCTCGTCCATCAGCAGGACTTTGGGATTGATGACGAGCGCGCGGGCAAGCCCAACTCGCTGCTGCTGCCCGCCAGACAGTTCATGGGGCATGCGGGCGGCATATGGCTTCAGCTGAACGGTGTCGAGGACTGCCGATACCCGCGTCTCGATCTCGCTTTTCGGCACTTTTCGCTGCTTGAGGCCGAAGGCTATGTTTTCCGTGACACTGATATGCGGGAAAACGGCGTAGTCCTGAAATACCATGCCGACATCTCGTTTATGTGCCGGTACGTTCTCAATTCTCTGTTTCTCGACCGCGATACTGCCATTGTCCTGCTGGTGGAAACCAGCGATCGTGCGCAGGAGGGTTGTCTTTCCGCAACCGCTCGGCCCGAGAAGCGTGAAGAACGAGCCTGACGGGATGGAAATATTGATGTCCGACAGGGCGACGACATCCCCATAGCTCTTGCGAATATTCGAAATCTCGACAGCAGACATAGAAGCCCCGTTTGCCTGCAGCACCATGCTGCGGCCAAGGTATGGATCAACTTGAAGGAAGGGTGGACATGGCGGTTCGCCGCCATGTCCGAATAGGCGGGGTTACCCCTTACTGCACGTCAAGCAGCATTTCGTTCCATGCCTTCATGACGCGGTCACGATTGTCCGCGGACCACTTGAAGTCGTACTTGGCGTCCGGCACCTGGGCAAGCGGCACCAATGCGGCGTTGGAGGCAACATCGCCGCGGACGGGACGACGCCCGATCTTTGCGACAACTTCCTGCGCTTCCTTCGAAATGATGAAGTCGATGAAGGCCTTGCCGTTCTCGGCATGCGGTGCACCCTTGACCAGTGCCATGCCGTCCGGTGCGATCGCCGTGCCTTCCTTCGGATAAACGATCTCCACCGGCGCCTTGCCGAGCTTATAGCGCAAGGCTGCGTCTTCGAGCGTAATGCCGACGGCCTGCTCTCCGTCGTTGACGAACTTGGGAACAGCACCGGACGAGGTAGAAAGAACGGAATTGGTCAGGATGCCCTTGTAGACGTCCCAGCCCTTCTGTTCAGGCTTGAAGAGCTGCAACACCGTTGCGAGCTGGATGTAGGCCGAACCAGACTGGTCTGCACGTGCCGAAGAGATCTTTCCCTTGTATTCCGGCTTCGCCAGATCTTCCCAGGATGTGGGTACAGGCGCGCCTTTCAAGGCTTCACGATTGACGATGAAAGCAGTGACAACCGCAGTGAATGGTACCCAGTTTTTGCTCGGAGCAAGCGACGGGGTAATCGCGGAGGCTTCCTTGGGCTCATAAGGCTGAAACAGCGTGGCCGAGAAATCGATGACCGTGCCATCGACACTCCAGATCACGTCAGCCGCCGGCTTCCCGCTTTCTGCCTTGATGCGGTTCATCAATTCGCCGGAGCCTGCCTTGACGAGCTCGACCTTCGTCCCGGTCTTCTTTTCGAATGCCGGCAGAAGGTCATCCATCAACTGCTGCGGTGCCGCAGAGTAGACGACGACCGTACCATCCGCGTGCGCGATCGAGGTCGAGACGATGATGGCAGCGCCCGTAGCGACGCCGGCGAAAAATTTGCGAATATAGCTCATGCTTGCCTCCATTGATTTTGGTTCCCGTGGCTTCGACATGGTGCCCTGCTTGTTCTTCTATTTTGGGGGCTGCCATCAAACCTGATTTTTAATTTTCATTACGTAAGTAAATATGTCAAGATCCTTTTCGAAAGAGCCGCAGGAATCTGCTAGAGGGATGATTTCAAAACGCAAACTGATATCGGATATCAGCTTGGTTCATAGGCGGGTCGTCGATAGAAACCGGGTGATTGTGACAGCAGGGTGAGCTAAAGCTCCGACGACCACCAGGCGCTACGGGGGATATGGTTGATCAATCTCGGCTACAATGAACGCCGGCTCATCGAGATGCTGCGAGGGCGGGGCGGCATGTCGCGCAGCGAATTGGCGCGTGAGATGGATGTGTCAGCGCCCACATTGACTCGCCTGACATCGAACCTTCTCGAAGCCGGCCTGATCGCCGAGGCAAACGTTACGCGTTCAGGTAACGGTCGAGGGAAACCCTCGACCGCAATGGAGATCAACGCCGACGGTCTCTTTACCGTCGGTGTCTATTTCAACCCGGATGACATCCGGGTATGCGTCGCCGACCTCAATGGTCAGATCCGTGCCGAGATCCGGGAGGATCTCGATGAGCACAGCTTCGAAAAGATCATGAGCATAGCCGCGCCCGCGGCTCGCCAGGTGGTCAAGGATGCGGGCATCGACAAAAGCAGGGTGCTCGGTTGCGGCGTCTCTTTTCCCGGGCATTTCTCCCGCAATCCCGGTCATGTGCTCCAGATCGCGCAGTTTGCGAGCTGGCACGACGTGGATGTCGATCGCGATCTCCAGCAGTTCTTCGATTATCCGGTACACCATGAGAACGACGGCAAGGCCGTCATCCTGTCCGAACTCTATTACGGAGCGGGCCGCAATCTTTCGAATTTTGCGATGATCTGGTTGACGTACGGCATTGGGGGAGGGGTTGTCGTACAGAGGCACCTTTATCGCGGCACGCATCGCAATGCAGGCGAGTTCGGGGGCTCTTTCCCAAGTCGCATTCCAGGCCTTCGGGCCAGGACCTATGCAATAATTTGCTTGCGGCGGGAATCGACATCAGACGGCTGAAAGATATCGATTGCACTTACGCCGATCATCCCGTCATGCAAGCCTGGCTGGAGCGAGCCGTCGATCAGCTGCGGGCTTTGACGCTGACGGTCGCCCGAACCATAGACCCGTCGGTGATCGTCTTCGGCGGTTCGCTTCCCGACTGGATCATCGGCCATATCGTCGATCGGCTTGGATCTCTCGAGATGCTCGGCGAGGACTTTTTGTCGAGCCGCCTGAAATCCGGAAGTCGGAGTTGAGTGAAGTTCCGCATCTTGGAGCGGCGACCATACCGCTCTACCGAGCCACCACGCCGAGCTACTATTCGGGTCGCGCGCTCAAAGGCTGGGCGTGATACCGCTCCGGACAATATTCCGTAGCGGGGTCATCCCGCCCGCGCGCGGCGAGTTAAACGTCGCGCGCGGGCATCTGGACAGCGCAAGGTCCCGGTGCTTGTGCTTTCGCCTCTCAGTCGATGCTTTGCCGATCCGAGACGCGCCGCGTGACCGTGAATGCCTTGTCGAGTTCCGGATGAAGTTCCATGCCCAGGCCCGGGCCGGGCGGCACGGTGATCATGCCGTTCTTCACCTCGGGGAGCGCGGTGACGAGGTCGCGATACCATGTCCGGTAGAAGGCGCGCACGCTTTCCTGGATAAGCGCGTTCGGTGCGTTCAGCGAAAGATGCGTCGAGGCGCAGAGCAGGACCGGACCGGTGCAATCATGCGGGGCGATCGGCAGGTGCCAGGCTTCCGCCATCGAGGCAATTTTGCGGGCTTCGGAAATGCCGCCGCACCAGCCGATGTCGAGCATGACGACGCCGGCCGCGCCCGTTTCGAGCAGATCGCGGAAAGCCCAGCGGGAACCGAGCGTCTCGGATGCCGAGATCGGGGCGGGCGAGACCTCGACATAACGTTTCAGGTCCGAGAGGCTGTCCATCTTGATCGGGTCTTCGTGCCAGAACGTCTGGTAGGGTGTCAGCGCCTTGGCGATCTGCATGGCAGGCAGGAGCTGCCACATGGAGTGGAACTCGACCATGATATCCATCTTGTCGCCGACGGCCTTTCGGATCTTCTCGAACGGCTCAAGCGCGGACTTCAGATCCGGCAGCGAGATGTACTGCCCACGGGTCTTTTCGGCGGCGGCATCGAAAGGCCAGATCTTCATGGCGGTGATGCCTTCTTCCAGCAGCGATTCCGCCAGTTCGTCGGCCCTGTAAAGGAAGCTGTTCAGGTCGTCGTAGCTCGTTCCGGCACCAAGACCGTAATTGCCGGTCTGCTGTCCGGTGTTGCGCTTGACGTATTCGGTGCCGGCGCAGGTGTTGTAGGTGCGGATCTCTTTGCGGGTGAAGCCACCGAGAAGCTGGGCGATCGGCAGGTTGGTCGCCTTGCCGAAAATATCCCAGAGCGCGATGTCGAAGGCTGAATTGCCGCGCACCTCCGCGCCCGAGGAACGAAAGCCGATATAACCGACGAGGTCCTGTGCCAGGAGGTCGATCTGCAGCGGATCGCGGCCAATGACGCGCGGCGCGATGAATTCGTGCACATGCGCCTCGACGGCCTGAACGCCATAGAAGGTCTCGCCAAGACCGGTGATTCCCTCGTCGGTGTGGACCAGAACCCAGAGGAGGTTCTCGCGCTCGGCGATGCGAACGGTTTCGATGCCAGTGATTTTCATTGTTGTTCCTTGGGGTTAGACGAGGCCGGCCTTGAGGAGCGCCTTGACGCTTTCGTCGAAGTGACGGTTCATCAACTCCGTGGCGGCATGGGGATCGCCGGCGGCAATGGCCTCGGCGAGTTTCAGGTGAAGGGCATTCATGTCCCGGCTGTCTTCTGCGGTGCGGCTTTTCCAGCCGATCGGCCAGGTCTGCCGGGTGACGCCCTGGAAGGCGCCGATGATCAGCACGAAGACCGGATTGCGAGAGGCCTTGGCGATGGCGAGATGGAAGGCGATGTCATGCTCCATCACCCTGTCAGGAGTGGAGAAGTCCGCCGCCATGGCTTTCGCATGGGCTTGGATCGTCCGGCTTTCGAAATCGGTTCGCCTGAGCGCTGCGAGTGCTGCCGTGCGCGCCTCGATCGTGCGGCGTGCGTCGTAGATCTGCTGAATGTCGATCTGGTCGGTGAAGACGCCATGCTCGATGGTGAGCGAGAAGGAATCGTCGTCGAGTTCGGCGACGGTCGGGCGTTTACCGGCACCGAGTTCCACGAGCCTCAGAGCGGCGAGGGATCGCAAGGCTTCCCGTACGACGGTACGAGACACGTTGAGATCCCTGGAGAGCGTCGCCTCTGGCGGCAGCCTGTCCCCGGGCTTCAGGTCCGTGTCGCGGATCAGCTTCGAGATGGCAACGACCACGTTGCCGACGAAGTCCGATTGCGAGCCGTCATTGATCTGAAGCGACATGTCGTCATACTCTTTTTGTAAACCTATAGTATAGCTTTACAAAAGATATGAACGCCGTGCAATCCTTTTTCACGGAAATAGCGAAGGAAACCGGAGTTGGCAGCTGCCGCTCCGGTTAAAAACCCGCTCAGAAAACGAGGTGGACCTTCATCGACTTGGCGCGATCCGTTGCCAGGTCGAAGGCTTCCACAGCGCGGTCCATTGGAATCTGCGCGGTCAGAAGCGGGCGTACGTCGATGCGGCGCTCGGCGATCAGCTTTGCAGCCCATGCGAACTCGGCGTCGAAGCGGAATGTGCCGCGCACCACGAGTTCCTTGGTGACGATGGCGCTGATCGGCAGCGTCACGTCATTGCCCATGCCGACGGCAACGATCGTGCCCGCGGGCGGACGACCTTCAGCAACCCGGCGAGAACAGCCCCGTTGCCCGAGCATTCGAACGCGACATGGAACTGGCCTTTGCCCTCGGCGTAGGGAGCGAGCCCTTCAGGCTGCGCGGCCACGTTGACGACGGTGTCGGCGCCGACTGCCTTGGCGATTTCCAGGGCCGAATCGGAAATGTCGGTCGCGACGATTTCAGTCGCGCCGGCGAAACGGGCGGCGAGGATGGTCAGGCAGCCGATCGTGCCGGTGCCGGTCACGAGCACGCGCTTGCCGACCAGCGAACCTGCCTGCGTGACGGCATGCAGGCAGACGGCAAGCGGCTCGCAGCAGGCGGCTTCCTCGAACGGCGTATGGGCGGCGACCGGTACGGCCTGCTCGGCCTCGACGACGATTTCTTCGCGGAACAGGCCCTGGACATGCGGGAAGCGCATGGCCGAGCCGTTGAAGCGCATGTCCATGGCGTGCTGGCGCTGGCCTTCGCGTATGAACTCGCAATTGCCTTCCGGGTGGCTCGGGTTGATGGCGACGCGCTGGCCGACGGCAAGGTTGGTAACGCCTTCTCCGATCGCGGCAATCTCGCCCGAGGCCTCGTGGCCGAGGATCATCGGCTCGCGGACGCGCACGGTGCCGAAACCGGCATGGTGGTAATAATGGAGGTCCGAGCCGCAGATGCCGCCGGCCTTCAGGCGGATACGCACTTCGCCCGGACCGGGTTCGCCGACGCTGCGTTCCTCGATCCTCAGATCATGTTCCTTGTGAATGACGACGGCTTTCATGGGCATTCCTTGAGATTTCGCGATTGCGGCGGTGGGCGACCGGAGTCGGGGCCACCGAAGTTGGGGCGACGGGAGTTGGCTCGGTCAGAGCTGGGCGAGCCAGCCGCCATCGACGTAGAGCGTCTGGCCGTTGATGTAGTCGGAGGCTGTGCTCGACAGGAAGATCGCCGCGCCGACGAGTTCCTCCGGCTTGCCCCAGCGGCCGCTCGGGTTGGAAGCGCGCACCCAGGCGTCGAATTCCTTGTTGTCGATCAACGCCTGGTTCATGTCGGTCAGGATGTAGCCGGGGCCGATCGCGTTCGACTGGATGTTATGCGGCGCCCATTCGACGGCCATGGTGCGGGTGATAGCGGTGATCGCGCCCTTGGAGGCAGTGTAGGGCGCCACGGTGGCGCGGCCTGCGGCGCTGGTTAGCGAGGCGATGTTGACGATCTTGCCGCCACGGCCGCGGGCGATCATCCGCCTGGCCGCCTCGCGGGCGATGACGAAAGAGCCGGTGAGGTTGACGTCGAGCACCCGCTGCCAATCCTCGACGCCAAGATCCACCATCGGTTTGCGGAACTGGATGCCGGCATTGTTGATGAGGATGTCGATCTCCAGGCCCTGTGCGTCGAGTGCGGCGAATGCTTCGACGATGGAAGCTTCGTTACCGACGTCGAAATGCTGGCCGGAAACCTTGTAGCCCTTGGCGGTGAGTTTCGACACGGCTTCCGCTACGCCCTCGGCGCGGGTGCCGTTGACGATCACGTGGGCGCCGACCTCCGCCAGCCCTTCCGCATAGGAAAAGCCAAGGCCGCGGGTGGAGCCGGTGATGAGCGCGGTGCGCCCGGTAAGATCGAAAAGCTGCTTGAAGGACATGAGTGTCGCCACCGTAACTGAAAAAATGGAAGGGCGGTCGAGGGAAACCAGGACCGCCCTCCGGCGATTAGCGGAGCCAGCTTGCCGGCACGGTGATCAGCTCCGGGAAGAGCACGAAGGTGAACAGCAGCACGGTGTAGGCCACCAGGAAGGGCAACATGCCCTTGATGACCTGGTCGAGTTCGACGCGCGCCACACCCGATACGACGTTGAGAACCGTGCCGACCGGCGGCGTGATGAGGCCGATCGCATTGTTCATCATGAACATCACCCCGAAGTAATAGGGATCGATGCCGGCCTGCTTGACGAGCGGCATCATCACCGGGGTGAGGATCAGGATCGTCGGGGTGAGATCGAGCGCGGTGCCGACCAGGAAGACGATGATCATCAGCATGAACATGAAGAGCTTTTTGTTCTCCATGTAAGGCGCAAGCGATTCGCCGATTTCCTGCGGGATGTTGGCGACCGTGATCAGCCAGGCCGAAACGTAGGCGGCGGCAACCAGGAACATGATCGTGCTCGCCGTCTTCGCCGCCTGAAGCAGCAGCGATGGCATGATGGAGATCTTCAGTTCCCCATAAACGAACATGCCGATGACGAAGGCATAAACAACGGCCACGACGCCGGCTTCGGTGGGCGTGAAGATGCCGGTCTTCATGCCGCCGATGATGATCGCCGGCAGAACCAGCGCCCAAATGCCTTCCCTCAGCGCCTTCAGCAACCTCGGAAGCTCGAATTTCTGCTCGGAGGCCATGGATGGCGTCTTGCGGGCGTAGAAATACCAGGTCACCATCAGGGTCGCGGCCATCATCAGGCCCGGCGCGATACCGGTCATGAAAAGCCGGGTGACGGACAGTTCCGCGGCGACGCCGAAGACCACGAAGGGGATCGACGGGGGCAGGAGCGGCGCGACGATGCCGGCAGACGAGATCAGGCCCGCCGATAACGGCACCGGATAACCCGCGCGGCGCATCAGTGGAATGACGACAGCGGCAAGGGCCGCGCAGTCGGCGATAGCGGAACCGGAGATTGCGGCAAGGACCAGAGCCGCGATCACGGCGACATAGCCGAGGCCGCCGCGGAAGTGGCCGACTGCCGCAATCGCGACGCTGACGATGCGTTTGGAAACGCCGCCCGCGTTCATGATCTCGCCCGCGAGAACGAAGAAGGGCAGGGCCATCAGCGGGTAGTTGTTGGCACCGTCGAGAACGTTCTCGGCCAGAATCTGGACGTCGAAAATGCCCAGGTGCATCATCAGGACGACGCCGCAGATCAAAAGCGAGAAGGCGACCGGGATGCCGAGCAGCATCGCTCCGCAGAGTGAGCCGACAAAAACAAAAATAGTCATGCGATTTTCCCCTTCGCCGCTTATTCGACCAGACCATCGGCGTTGCTGGCGAAGATTTCCTCATCGGGAATCCGGCCGGTCGCGACATCGAAGATCGAACGAAGTTGAAGGATGGCCATGCCCATGCAGCAGAGCACGCAGGAGAAATAGACCCAGCCGAGCGGAATACCGGCGACTGGCGAATAGTTTTCCAGGTTATCGACGGTCTGGCGCCAGGCGCCGAGGCCGAGCAGGTAGCAGCAGATCAGCGTGGCGATGTCGCCACCGATGCGCACCGCGCGCTGAGCCTTGAACGGCATGGCGCGCACCAGGCTGTTGACGCCCAGGTGGGCGCGGTCGCGCAGCGTCAGGAAGGCGCCGATGAAGATCAGCCAGACGAAGATGAAGCGGGACAGCTCTTCCGACAGCGTGATGCCGGAATTGAAGCCATAACGCAGGACGACATTGCCGAAAATCAGAATGACCATCAGCGCGAGCGCCGTGATCAGCAGTTTTTCGAGCGTACCGAAAAGAATGCGGGAAATCATGGGCGTCCCCCATAGAAAAGAGATTGGATGGTCCGGCCTTCCCGGGAGGTAAGGGCCGGACCGATGCCGCGCGGGAATTATTTCTGTGCCCGAACCTTGGCGATGGTGGCCTGGATCTCATCAACGAGTTCCGCGCCGACGACCGGCTTGTACTTCTCAATGATCGGCTGGGTGGCGGTACGCAGCTTGGCGAGTTCGGCTTCCGGCAGGGCCTCGACCTTCATGCCGTGGGATTCCAGCTCGGCGACGACCTTGGCATTGCCGTCATCCATCAGCTTGCGCAGGTAGACCATGGCTTCCTTGCCGGCCTTGACGATCGCTTCCTGATCGGCAGGCGTCAGCTGTTCCCAGAACTTCTTCGAAGTGACGAGAATGCAGGGCGTGTAGACGTGGTTGGTCGTCGTGCCGAACTTCTGAACTTCGTAGATCTTGTTGGCGTACATGTGGATGTACGGGTTTTCCTGGCCGTCGAGCGCGCCGGTCTCGAGCGCGGTGAAGACTTCCGCGTAAGACATCGGCAGGGCGTTGGCGCCGATCGCCTTCCAGCTGTCGAGGGCGACCTGGTTCTGCATGACGCGAACCTTCAGACCCTTGATGTCTTCGGCGGTCTTGACCTGGTGCTTGTTGTTGGAGAGCTGGCGGAAGCCGGTCTCGCCCCAGGCGACGCCGTGCAAGTTATGCGGCTCGATGAGTGTCATCAGCTTGTTGCCGATCGGGCCGAGGAAGACCGCATCGACTTCCTTCATGTTGCCGAACAGGAAGGGGAAGTCGAAAACCTGGACTTCCTTGATCTTGCCGGCGATCGGCGCGAGCGAGCCGTAGAACATTTCCTGCGTGCCGCTCTGGGTCGACTGCAGCATCTTGTCGTCGCCGCCGAGCATGCCGCCGTGGTAGACGTTGATCTTCACGCGGCCGTTCGTGTACTGGCCGGCCAGTTCGGCGAACTTGTTGAGCGCAACGGCCTGCGGATGCTCCTGCGGCATGGCGTGGCCGAGCTTCGCCTTGAATTCCTGCGCGGTGGCAATCGTGCCGGCTGCGACAGTGGCGAACATCGCGAGTGCAAAGGCACCTGCCAGTTTCATCATTCTGCTTTTCATTGGACCTCTCCCTTCGGTTCCATTCAAAACGGTGGTCTCCCCACCCCCTTCCGGACCATCATCCCGTGATCTGTCCGGCATCGTAGGCGGCGCCTTGCGACGTCGCCTCAATCTGTTCGGGCCCGAGATCCGGCCCGGTTAGTTTCACCACTCGGCGACACTGCCGTCCTCGTGGCGCCATACGGGATTGCGCCACCGATGGCCTTCACGGGCGCGTTCGATGACGTATTCCTCGTCCACTTCGATACCGAGGCCGGGGCCCTGCGGGATCCCAACGAAGCCGTCCGCATAGGCAAAGACATCCTTGTTGACGATGTAGTCCAGGATGTCGTTCGTCTTGTTGTAGTGGATGCCGAGGCTCTGCTCCTGGATGAAGGCGTTGTAGCTGACGGCGTCGATCTGCAGGCAGGCGGCGAGCGCGATCGGCCCGAGCGGGCAATGGGGGCCAGCGCCACGTCATAGGCTTCCGCCATTGCTGCGATCTTGCGGCATTCGGTAATGCCGCCGGCATGGGAGAGATCCGGCTGGATGATGTCCACATAACCGTCGGACAGGACCTGCTTGAAATCCCAGCGGGAGTAGAGCCGTTCGCCGAGCGCAATCGGGGTGGAGCAATGGTTGGCGATTTCCTTGAGCGTCTCGCGGTTTTCCGAAAGAACCGGCTCCTCGATGAACATCAGCTTGAACTGCTCGAGTTCCTTGGCCATGACCTTGGCCATCGGCTTGTGGATGCGGCCGTGGAAATCGACGCCGATTCCGATATGCGGACCGACGGCCTCCCGGATGATGGCGATGGTCTCGACCGCCTTGTCCACCTTTTCGTTGGTGTCGACGATCTGCATCTCTTCGGAACCGTTGAGCTTGATCGCCTTGAAGCCGCGGGCGACGACGTCCTTGGCGTTGCGCGCCACATCCGAAGGGCGGTCGCCGCCGATCCAGGAATAGACCTTGATGCGGTCGCGCACCTGGCCGCCGAGCAGCGAATGGACCGGCTGGCCGAGCGCCTTGCCCTTGATGTCCCACAACGCCTGATCGATGCCGGCAATCGCGCTCATATGCACTGCGCCGCCGCGATAGAAGCCGCCGCGATACATGACCTGCCAATGATCCTCGATCAGGAAAGGATCCTTGCCGATCAGATAGTCTTCAAGCTCGTGTACGGCTGCCTGCACGGTCAGCGCTCGGCCTTCGACCACCGGTTCGCCCCAGCCCACAACGCCCTCATCCGTTTCGATCTTCAGAAACAGCCAGCGTGGCGGGACGATATAGGTGGTCAGCTTCGTGATCTTCATTCGCTCTCAAACTCGTCTTCCGGCCATTCGCCGGGGCAGGCACATCAGTGCGGCAGGACGCGGTTTCTCCCGAAAGGCATGATGGTTTCAGTCGTGCCACGCCTGTGAAAAGCGGCTCGTCTGGTCTCGCCAAGGGCGACGTCATCAGCTTGCGGAATAAAGGTCTCCTCCAGCACCTCCAAATGCCATCTAAAATAAATCGTATTTATTGTCAATTTAAATGCGATTTATCTCTGGGGGTAAATCCGCTATAGATCTCTCAGGAGCGAGGGTGGGTGAGGAATGGCGAAGGCCGAAAGAACGATTGGGCGGAGTTCGGACAAAGGCGGCCGCCGTCCCGTGAAGGACAATCTGTTGCACGTTCTTGTCGACAAGATTGTCTCCGGGGAGCTTGCCGAAGGGTCAACGCTTCCCAACGAAGCCGAACTCAAGGAGCAGTACGGCGTCAGCCGCACGACGCTGCGCGAATCAATGCAACACATCGTCGCGCAAGGCATGGTGCGATCACGCACCCGCGCAGGCACCATCGTCCTGCCGCGCGAACACTGGAACTACCTTGATCCGATCGTGCTTGACGCGGCGATGCGCCATCCGAAGGACGAGCGTTTCTATACATCGCTGGTCGATGCCCGAATGGTGTTGGAACCAGCGGCCGCAGCTGGTGCGGCAGAGAATGCGACGACGAAGCAGATCATGGTCATCGCGGAAGCCTTCGACAACATGGTCGCTGCGCATTCACTCTATACGGATGCTTGGAGCGAGGCAGATCTGGCGTTCCATACCGCCATTATCAATGCATCCGGCAACTGGGTATTCAGGCAGTTCGCCACTGCGATAGGCGCCGCTCTTCTAGCAAGCTTCCGGATCACAAATCGCGCAAGCCAATCTCACGAGCACGCCCTCGAAACGCACAATCGTGTCCTCGAGGCCATCCGGATGCGCAACCCTGTCGAGGCCCGGAAAGCTATGGAGCGGCTGGTGCACAGCGCGCGCAAAGAGTTGGCGGAAGCCCTCAGTCTCGGAAAGGGTAATATGCCGATACTGCGTTCGTCATCCTGACGGCCAGATCGGCCACCGCCTTTTCCAAGAAGAAGTAGAACTTCCCAACTGGACCAGCCGCCTTGTCTCAGCGTTTGATGACGAAAACGGACGCGCCGGTCGCCAAGGTCGCGATCAGCAGCAATGCCGCGCCGGCAATCAACGCAGACGGGAGCGACGTCCAGGTGAGCATCGCACTCGAAAAGATGATGCCCATGGAATTGGCTGTCCGGAGCAACGCGAATATCTCCGCCCTCTTGAGCGGAGGCGCGAGCCCGTCGAGGACGACTGAATAGTAGGTGCCCAGAGGCGCTATCATCAACCCCACGATGAGGCAGCCTAACGCCGACAGTTCGACCGAATGGCGCAGCGAAACCAGTATTGCCCCGGTGGCTGTCGCCGCGAGGAAAAGGATTACAGTCCGCCGCCGCGCCAAGCGGTTGCGCAGGCTCACCCACACTCCGCCACATACGGAGGCGATGCAAAGTGCCACCGTGAAAATGATGCCCAGCTCAGGCTTGAACCCGAAATCCAGGGCAAGGGCCACCGCGCCAACCTCGATGACGCCCACCGCCGACCCGCCCGCCATTGCGCAGAACAGCCAGAGCAGGATCGAGGGCGAGATCAGGCCGCCCTCCGTCGCCACCGGCGCAGGCGCCCGTGCATGGGGCACGCGGGCGATCAGGAGGAGCGGTGCGCCTCCCAAAGGGTCATGACCCCGATGGCGAGGGTGGGGATACTGCACCGAGGAGGGACGCCGCGACAGGCGCTGCGACAAACGCTAGCTCGCTGAGGTCGACGCGATCCCAAGCGCCTTGAGCATCCGCGTCGGTTCGACGATATAGGTGAGAATCGCCCGCATGTAGCCGCTCGCGGCCCCATTGACCAGGCCAGCGGCAGCGCCGGCGACGATCATCCAGACGAACGGCGCGTCGCAGGCGGCCAGAACGGCGATGATGGCAAGGGCGAGCGTCCTGATGGCGATCAAGAATTTCAAATACGTAACCGCATTATAGGAGCGCCCGAGCCGGGCCACCGGCACGGCGCCAAGAACCTGCGCCGCCGTCATAGCCATGACGATCGCCGAACCGCTTTTTGCGTCGCCGGTCAGGGGTAGCGCCACCAGGGCGAAAACGATCGGAGCGGCGGCCTGCGGCACTGACAACAGGCTGTTTGACACAAACCAACGGGTGAGGACGCTGCGCACGGGAGGCGTCACAGAAGGGGTGTCAATGGATGTGGAGTTCAAAGCACTTCTCTGTCTGATGTAATCCAAGGCCGTCCCCGTGCTGCAATCGTAGGGGCCGTCCGGTAGGCGCGTGGCGGTTCTGACTCTATCAGCAACATGCTGGCGTGCAATCGCCGGGGCGAGAGACACTTGCCGTGTGACCCGGAGCGGCGCGGCCAATTGCGAGGAAAAACAACGGCAGCTCAGTTGTGGCCTGGCGTTTGAACACACAAAAACTGGACGTGCGAGTTATCGACCTCCGCTTACGAAGAACTGAGCCGAGCCGCAATTTCTGCAGGTGAAAACCGTCGCCGACACCCCGAGAATGTCGGATCTCAACGGCAGAAAATAATCCCGGTCAGGATGCGGAAGCCCTGTCCAAGTTAGCGAAGCTTTATGCTTTGTATAGCATCCTCCAGACAAGCTGCCGTCAGCTTCCGGACGAGACGCAGGCACTGCAAAGAAGCCCAGGCGAGCTCCGGGAGGTTTGGCTCGGTCGCAGCGTACCCAGACACCGAGGGCTGATGGCGTCACCAATGAGCAATGATCATCTCTCACCACTTGCGCGTCTTGAAAGTGAGTTGGCTGATCAGTCTGCGCGCCTTGACGCCGCCATCAACAATATGCCCCATGGGTTATGCATGTTTGACGTCGAAAAACGGCTGATAATCTGCAACGCCTCCTATGCGCACATGTATGGCCTTCCTGACGCACTGACACAGCCGGGGACGCCGCTGGAAGCCATCCTGGAGCATCGCTATTCCGTGGGTAACGGCCCAAGCGATCGCACGACGTATTTCTACGTCGTCGCCGAAGCCAACGAAATCGGCAGGTTCGCAAGCCGGAATATTGATCTGGCCGATGGACGGGTCATCAAGATTACCCACAATCCGATGAACGGTGGGGGTTATGTGGCAACCCATGAGGATGTCACTGCTGCGGTTGCTGTTTCCAACGAGTTGCTCAAACAAAGAGATGCTCTCGAAGCTGCTGTGCAGGCGCGGACGGCCGAGATCGCACGCCAGTCTCGGGAACTGGAACGAATGTTGGCTCATGAACGGCGCATCAACGAGCTCCAAAGGCAATTTGTAGCTATGGCCTCGCACGAGTTCCGCACTCCGCTGACCATTATTGACGCCGCCGCGCAACGGCTTGTGCGCCGCCGCTTTGAAATAGCTCCTGACTTCGTGGCCGAAAAGGCGGAGCGGATAAGGGTGGCGGTTGCGCGAATGGTAGAGCTGATGGAGAGCATACTGGCCGTCGGCCGGCTTGATCATGGCGCGCTGGATCTGCGCCACGAACCTCTGCCGATACGTCAGCTGATCGAGGCCTGCTGCGACCGGCAGCAATCGATCGCAACCACCCACAACATCAAGCTGGACCTTGCCGATCTGCCGGATGTCATCGAGGGAGATAAAGGCGCACTCGAGCAAGTGTTGACCAATCTCCTGTCAAACGCAGTAAAATACGCGCCGTCGGCTCCCGACATCCAGGTCCGTGGCTGGCGGAAGGACGGTGACATCAAGGTCGCCGTTCGCGACAACGGGATTGGCATCGACGCCGAGGATCTCCCGCAAATGTTTCAACGCTATTTCAGGGCAAGAACGTCAAGCGGCATTGCGGGAACAGGAATCGGCCTTAATCTCGTCAAGCAGATTATCGAGTTGCATCGTGGCACGATCGAGGTTGTAAGCAATAAAGGCCTCGGTTCGACTTTCACGATTACCTTGCCGATCAAGGCTCAGTCACCAGCCTGACAGCACGATTGTAGGACGCTCTTCGCGGCCACTCGCCTTGGCAACCAATTCTCATTCCAAATCAGGGATTAGAATCGCCCGATCCGGAAATCATCTATGGGCGTTTGGCTTCCGCCGGTTGCTATCAGTTCCGCCATCACGTCACCGACCCCTGGACCAAGCTGGAATCCATGGCCGCAGAAACCGAAGGCGTGGAAGAGGCCCGGCGTGGTTGCGGATGGCCCCATGATCGGCAGGCCGTCGCCGACATATCCTTCGCAGCCCGACCAGGTGCGGATGACAGAGACATTGGCGAGCGCCGGCAGGATCGGCAGGATGGCACGAAGCTGACCCGGCAGCCGGACGGGATTGGCCTTCGCATGGCCGGTATCGAGCGAAACCTCCGTCCGTTCCGCGCCGCCTCCGAAAACGATGTTGCCGCGCTCCACCTGGCGCAGGTAGCCGCCACCATGGTCATGACCCCAGACGCCGACAACCGGCACGATCCGGTGCGGCAGCGGTTCGGTTACTCCCATCTGCGGCCCTCTCGCCGCAATCGGAACGGTCTCGCCGAACAATGCGGCGATCCGTCCACCCCAGGCGCCGGCGGCGTTGAGAAGCGACGGCGCGGCATGAATGCCCTTCGATGTCTCGACCTCGAACCCATAGGCGCTTTTGCGGACCGCCCTGACCTCCACGTCCTCGACGATCTCGGCGCCGATACGTCTTGCGGCATCGGCAAAGGCCGGTGCGATCAGGCGGGGATTGCCGCTCCCATCCTCGGGAGAAAAGGATGCGGCGATCGCCGAGGGACCGAGCCCCGGAAATCGGACATGCAACTCCTTCGGCGTCAGTTCCTCGAGGTCGAGACCCCATGGTCGGGCGGCCGTGGCGAAGTCGCGCATCTCTGCAAGCCCCTTTTCGGAAAATATCAGCCGCAGATGGCCGGTTGGACGAAACTCCACATCCCGGTCCAGCAATTCATGGGCCTTGCCCCACAGCGTCAGCGAACGCCGGGCGAGCGGCAGCTGCGGCAGATAACGGCCGCTGCGGCGGATATTGCCGAAGGAGGCGACTGTCGCGCCGCTGCCCACCCGATTGCGCTCGACGAGCGTGACGCGGAGGCCGCGCCGAGCCAGAAAATACGCCGATGCGCTTCCCATCAGGCCGCCGCCGAGCACGATCACATCCATCCGCGGTTCCTCGCGATACGTTCCATCGCGCCACCATTCCGTCGATACGAAGCACTGTCAAAGTCGAGTATTTGGCCTGCCCATAAGCTCGACCTATGGCCTGCTGGCCGCGCGATATAAGTGGCGCTTATGGGATCCGGCCATTTCGATCTTGGACCGCTTGTCGATCGTCGTGTCAGGTTTGCGGCAAGCAGCAGGAAAGGAAATGGACATGGACAGTGGGATCGCTCCCGGCAAGGGCGCTTTTGATCAGCAGGACTGGAAGATCGGCGTCGATATCGGCGGGACTTTCATCGATTTCTGCGCGCTGGAAACAAAGTCCGGGCGCGTCGCCTCCCTAAAGGTCCTGACCACGCCTGACGATCCGGGCTCGGAGCCTGATGACGGGGCTTTCACTTCTCGCCGAACGGGAAGGGCTTGATCCTGCGGCCGTCAGCCGCTTCGTGCATGGTACGACGGTCGGCATCAACACCGTGATTCAACGTCGTGGGGTATCGCTGGCGCTGATGACCAATGCCGGCTTCGAGGACGTGATCGAACTGGCCCGTCTGAGAATGCCCGATGTCTATTCGCTGTTCTGCTCGCGGCCGGATCAGGCTCATCGCCCGCGACATGATCTTCGGCATTCCGGCCCGCCTGAGGGCCGACGGCAGCGAAGCGGAAGCCCCCGATCTCGTCGTTGTCGCCAGAGCGGTTGCACGGGCAAAGGCCAATGGCGCCGCCGGCATCATCGTCTCCTTCTTGCATTCCTGGCGTAACGGTGCCCACGAGGAAGCGGTGAAGCAGGCAATCGCCCGGATTGCCCCCGAGCTTTTCGTCTTCACCTCCTGCGAGGTCTGGCCGGTGATCCGCGAATACGAGCGCACCACGACCGCGATCCTGAACGGCTATGTCCATCCAAGGGTCTCCGGTTATCTGACCGCTCTGGAAGAGAAGCTGCGGTCGCACGGCGTGACCGCTCCGGCATTGCTCACCAAGTCGAACGGCGGCGTCATGAACGCCGACGAAGGCAAGCGCTCCTGCGTGCAGATGCTGCTGTCAGGCACTGCGTCCGGCGTCATCGGCGCAGCCTGGCTTGCCCGCCGCGCCGGAGAAAAACATATCCTCACCCTCGATATCGGCGGCACGTCGGCCGACTTCGCGCTGATCATCGATGGCGAACCCCAATTCGGCACCGGCGAGCCTGATCGGCGAATTCCCGCTGCACATCCCGTCCGTCGCGGTCAGCTCGATCGGTATCGGCGGCGGTTCGATCGCCAGCGTCGATGCGCAGGGCGTATTGCGGGTCGGCCCGGAATCGGCGGGCTCCACACCAGGTCCGGCCTGTTACGGTCGCGGCGGCACGCAGGCCACCGTCACCGATGCCATGGCTGTCTGTGGCTGGCTGGGCCACAGCCAGATGGCCTATGGACAGCTGCAGATCGACGTGGCGCTCGCCCGCGCCGCCGTGACCCGGCTGGCGGAAAAGATCGCCCGTACCGCGGAAGAAGCGGCCCAGGCCATTCTCGACATCGCCATTTCGGAAATGTTCGTCGAAGTGGAGAAGCTCGCCTCGCGCGCCGGCGTCGATCTCCGCGAATTCACCCTGATGCCGTTTGGCGGGGAGGCCCGATGCTCGGCGCCTTCCTTGCCCGCGAATTCAAGATGGCCAAGGTCATCGGTCCGCCGCGACCCGGCGTCGTCTCGGCTCTTGGCGGTCTGGTGGCGGATCTGCGTGGTGATTTCATTCGCACGGTCTTCACCCATCTCTCCGACGAGGCGGCGCCTCGATTGCGCGATGCGCTGGAGGAGCTTGCCGTCGAAGGACGCAAATGGCTTTCCAAGCAGGGTCACGCCGGCACTGCGGTGATGAATGTCTCGGCCGACATGCGCTATGTCGGCCAGAGTTTCGAGATCGAAGTACCGATCCAGGCAGCCTGGATCGATGAAGGCAAGCTGGGTTCGATCGAAGAAGCCTTTCACGCCATGCATGCGAGGCTCTACGATTTCCATGATCCGGAGGGCGCCATCGAGATCGTCAACCTGCGCCTGTCTGCGATCGGCGCTGGCCCGGCGCTGGATTTGCCGGTCGATGCCCGCGAAGGCCGGGAGACGATAGAACCGGAACGTGAGATTCCGGTCTTTACCGGCAAGGACTTCGAATGGATCGGCCTTTATCCCCGTGACCGGCTTACCCCTGGCAGCCGCTTCGCCGGCCCGGCGGTCGTCGCTCAGGAGGACACGACGTTCGCAATCCCGGGCGGCGCGCATGTCGAGGTCGATCGTCACCTGAATCTGCATCTCACTTTTTCGGAGTAACAGCCCATGTTTGATCCATTGAACCTTCAGGTGTTCGCCAATCACACGCGCGCTGCTGCGGAAAACATGGCCTATACGCTGCAGCGGACCGCGCATTCCGCCTTCGTCAAGGAGACGGAAGATTTCACGGTGATGCTGGTCAACCGAAAGGGCGAGACCTTCGGTGTGCCGATGGGCCTGGGCGCCACCTGGTATCCGGGCCTCACCTACACCCGCGCGATCGAGATGATCGACCATTATAAGCCGGGCGACGTCGCCTTTACCAACGATCCCTATTCCTGTTTCGTCGCGACCCATGCGCCGGACACCCATCTGTGGAAACCGGTTTTCTACGAAGGCGAGATCATCGCCTGGACCGGCGGCCACATCCACAACACCGATATGGGTGGGGCCGTTCCGGCCTCGCTGTCGCGGGCGCTCACCGAAATTCATCAGGAAGGCATCCGTTTCCCGCCGATGAAACTGGTCAATGAAGGTGTCTTTGATGAAGACATCCTGAAGATTATGACCACCAATGTCCGCAAACCCGATCTCAATATCGGCGACATGAAGGCTCTCGTCGGCGCGCTCAATACGGGCGAGCGAAAGATCCTCGCCATGGTGGAGAAATTCGGCAAGGAAGCTTTCCTCGAAGGGACCGAGGTTCTCCTCGATCATGCGGAGGCCCAGGCCCGCGACCTCTTAAGCTCGATGCCTGATGGAACCTGGGAATTCGTCGATTATGCCGATGAGGATTCGGTCGAGGCCAATCCTTGCCGACTGAAGCTGACGCTGACGATCCGCGGCGACGAGGCACTGCTCGACTTTACCGGCTCGGATCCCCAGCTAGGCTCATCGCTCAACGTTCCCTCGGGTGGCGATCCGCGCCACACGATGCTTCTCGTCGGCGTTTATTACGTGCTCTACACGCTCAATCCGAAAATCCTGCTGAATACCGGTCTGACGCGGCCATTCACCTGCATCACCCCGAAAGGCAGCGTGCTCAATCCGATCGCGCCGGCTGCCGTTGGTATGCGCTCCTTGACGTGCGCGCGGCTGCGTTCGGTGATTTTCGGGGCCTTCAATCAGGCGATACCGGAAAAGCTTCCTGCCGCGCCGGCCGGCAACAACTGCATCGTCAACGTGATGACGACGGATGAGCGAACCGGACGCACCGTGATCGCGGCGGTCAACCCGGTTGTCGGTGGCGGTGGCGGCATGCCTTATCGCGACGGCACCAATGGTTCCGGCGCCGATGCGGCCTATCTCAAGAACACCCCGATCGAGATCACCGAAACCGAAGTGCCGATCGAATTCGTCAAATACGGCCTCGCCAGGGACAGCGGCGGCGCCGGCCGCTGGCGCGGTGGTCTTGCCACCGAAATGGCCTTCCGGGTCTTTTCGCCCGGCAGCCGTATCACGGCGCGCAACCGCGACCGCAGCTTCTTCCGTCCCTGGGGCACGCTGGGCGGCCAGGCTGCCGGCCTGTCCGACATGGTCCTCAATCCCGGTCGCGACGATTTCAAGCGGCTCGGCAATATCGATACGGCGATCCTGCAGCCCGGCGACGTTCTGGAAATCCGCTCGGCGGGTGGCGGCGGGCGCGGCAATCCGATCGAACGAGAAACCTGGCGCGTGGCGCAGGATGTCGCTCGCGGCTACGTCTCGGCCGAGGCCGCCGAAAGGGATTACGGGGTCGTCATTCGCAACGGCATCGTGGACGAGGCGGAAACGGAAAAGGTGAGGGCTGCACGAGCCACGCCCAGTGCGCATTTCCACTACGGTCCCGAGCGCGAAGGTTATGAGGCACAATGGACACCGGCCGCCTATGACCTTTTGACCGAATTGCTGGGGGCCTTCCCATCCATTGGCGTTTCTTCACCAAGACGGAGATTTTTCGTCGCATGAAGGGTCGTGTCGGGCCGGAAGGTGTCGCCGCCGCGTTTGCGGATGTGCGCGCCCGCTTCAAGGAAATGCCGGAGCCTTCCGTGCAACGGAAGGAAGCCGCCGAATGACATCGAAATTGCAGCCTGCCCGGTTTGCGGGGCGAATTGTGCGCCTTGCCGAAAAGGGCAGGCCGCAAGTCCGATTCATGCTGGATGGCGGCGATTGTCAGGCACTTGCCGGCGACACCGTTCTGACAGCGGTGCTGGTCTCGACCGCTGCGATCCGGCAGTCGGAATTCGGGCCGGAAAAGCGGGCGGGCTTCTGTCTCATGGGCGCCTGCCAGGATTGCTGGCTCTGGCAGGAGGGCGGCGGCAGGCTGCGCGCCTGTTCGACCGTGATTGCCGATGGCATGCAGCTGCGGACCGTTCCGCCGGAAGAATGGCAATGATCGCGCCGGTCGCTGAGAAAGTCGTCATCGTCGGGGCCGGCCCGGCCGGCATCCGCGTCGCCGAGATTCTGGTCAGGGCCGGCGTCAAACCCGTTGTCATCGACGAGGGTTTGAAGAGCGGCGGCCAGATCTATCGCCGCCCGCCGGAGGGTTTTACGCGCTCTCCGGAGCAACTTTATGGATCGGAGGCTCACAAAGCCAAGGCCCTCCACGCGGCCTTCGACGATATGGTGGCGGCCGGGCAGATCGATTATCTCCCGCAAAGCTCCGCCCTTGCGACGGCAGGCAAGCTCCTGCAGGTATTGACGCCCGAAGGCCGCAAGGACCTTGCCTTCGACCGCCTTATCCTCGCGACCGGAGCCATGGATCGTCTAGCCCCTGTTGAGGGATGGCAGGCGCCGGGGTCTACAGCCTCGGGGCGACGCAGATCGCCTTGAAGGCACAGGGTGTCGCTCTCGGCAGCCGGATCGTCCTTGCCGGGTCAGGGCCGCTTCTGACGCTCGTCGCAA
Organism: Neorhizobium sp. EC2-8; assembly: GCA_045291535.1. GTDB lineage: Bacteria > Pseudomonadota > Alphaproteobacteria > Rhizobiales > Rhizobiaceae > Neorhizobium. The sequence continues at coordinate 1,199,955 of CP147998.1, forward strand.
CGCAATTGCTGAAGGCCGGGGCGGAGATCGCCGCCATACTCGATACCTCGTCGCTCCGCCATCAGATGGCGGGGCTTGCCGGCATGCTGGCAAGGCCGGGCCTCGTTCTGCGCGGCCTCCTGATGCGGGCAAAGCTCGGCAGGCTCTATCATGCAGGCGTGACGCTCGATCGTATCGAGACCGACGAACGCGGCCCCCTTTCGATGCGTTGGCGGGATGCCAGCGGCAAGGCGCGTGTCACCGAATGCGACACCGTCGGCCTCGGTTGGCATCTTCGCGCGGAAACACAGCTGGCCGGTCTTGCAGGCTGCATATTCGAATACGATCGGAACTGGTCGCAGTGGCTGCCGCGTACCGATCGTATGGGCCGCGCCGCAGAAGGGCTTTATCTCGCTGGCGACGGGCTGAGAATCCTGGGCGCGGACGGCGCCGAGGCCGCGGGTCGTCTCGCAGCCAGCGCGTGTCTTGCGGACATGGGCCTGCGTCCGCCGGATGTCACATCGGATCTGCGCCGGATGATCCGCTACGAACGTTTCGCACGCGGCGTGGCGCGCGCCTTTCCCTGGCCGGGGAGATGGCTCGTGCCGTTTCCGATGAGACCGTCGTCTGCCGCTGCGAAGGCGTAACGGCGGGCCAGTTGCGCGAAAGCGTGGTTTATGGGGGAGGAGAGGCCAATCGGGTAAAGTCGCTGGCGCGAGTCGGAATGGGGCGGTGCCAGGCGCGCTACTGCCAGCTCGCCGCCGCGGAACTGATCGCCGGCAAGGCCGGCATCGAGGTTTGCGCGGCAGGACGGCTTCGGGAACAGGCGCCTGTTCGGCCACTGCCGATCGGTGCCTGGGTTCGCGACGCCTGATCTGCTGGTTCAGCCTTCCAGACCGTTTGCCTTGAGGACCGCAGCACATGCCTCGCGCAGATTGTCGCGCATGGCGATGTGGCTTCCGGTCAGGGGACGATCGCGGCTCGTCAGCAGAGCGATCGGAACGGAAATCTTCTGCTGCAGTGGGCGTCGAACCAGGCCGGGAAACTGCTCCCAGGGCAACAGGCCATCGACGATGGCGACGCCAAACCCGTCCCGTACGAAGGGGAGGGCGGTGATGGAGATGTCGATCTCGATCGCCGGATTGAATACCTGCTTTTCCGCCGCCGCCGCGCTCACCAGCAATCGGCCGGGAAGCGTCCCGGCGCGATAGGAGATCAGCATCTCGTTTTGCAGGTCGGAAAACCCGATGCGTTCCAGCTCGGCCAGGGGATGATGTTCGGGAATGATGCAGACGAGGTCCACATGCCCGAGCGTCTCCACATCGATCCCGGGCCGGGCCGCATTGTTCATGACAATGCCGAGCGGTGCGTCGCCGTCACGGATCATGTCAACGACGTTGACGAGTGGCGCGATCAGCGAGCGAACGACGATGTCGGGATGCGAGGCGCGGAACGAGAAAAGCGCTTTGGGGACGATCGACATCGCCGGTGGCGCGGAAGCGGCCACCCGGATCAGGCCTGTGCGACCGAACCGCATGTCGGTCGTGCGCCGGCGGAGGGCGCTGAGTTCGGAAAAGATCCGCTCGCACTCCGGATAAAGCTCCTCGGCTTCGCGCGTCGGCACCAGCTTGCCGCGAACCCGGTTGAACAGCTTGAAACCCAGCTGATCCTCCGCATGAAGCAGAATCTGGCTGAGCGCCGGCTGCGATATGTTGAGCATCGTCGCCGCACCTGTCACCGTCCCGGTCCGCATGAGCGTGCAGAAGACCTCGAGCCTGGCGTGCCTGCATCTGCGATCCCCTTGCCTCCCTGGCTTTCTGCGTGGAACTCTAGCGCGTGGTGCCGCGATTCAGAAGTCGGCGACCTTACCCCAGGAGGAGCTTTCGAACCGTTTCGGATGATAGGGCACCGGATCGACGATAGGTTCGGCGGCAGCGGTGACGATATCGGCGATCAGATGCCCGGCCCCGGGACCTATGCCGAACCCGTGGCCGCTGAAGCCGGCGGCCAGGATAAAACCCGGAACGGTCGCCACTTCGCCGATGGCGGGCACCCCGTCCGGGGTGGAATCGATATATCCCGCCCAGCTTGCGGTGATGCGGCGGCCAGCGATCGCCGGCAGCAGTTCCGCGGCGCGATCATAGGTCAGGCGGATCGTGTCTCGATCGATCGCCGGGTCGAGAATGCGCTGTTGTTCCATCGGCGTCGGCCGGTCGAGACGCCAACGCGCGAGGCTTTCATGACCGCCGCGGAAGCCTTCCAGCCCGCCTGGAGACAGGCTGCGCCAGCGGCGCATGAACATTGGCAGGAACTGCCCGGCGAAACGCATGTTCTGCGGCGTCAGATCAACCCGGCCGCGGCCGCTGATCGCCAGCGTATGGCCACCATCACCGCGGCGGGTCACCGAAACGCGGGCTGTGTGAAGCGCGTCCGGCAGTTCGCCGTCGCCGGGACCGACCGAGAGAATGGAGGAGCGGATGGAGGCCTGTGGGAAACGGATGCCGAGCTGCCGGCAGAAGGACGAAGACCAGGCGCCGCCGGAGAGGATTGCGACCTTTGTTTTAATGGTGCCGTGCTCTGTCACGACGGCCGAAAGCCTGCCGCCTTCGGTCTCGATGCCGCGCGCGGCGCATATCTGATGCACCGTTCCGCCGAGCTTCGTGATCGCGCGTGCGACGGCCGGGGCGGCGTTTGCCGGATCGGCGGTACCGTCCGTTGGCGAAAAGACGCCGCCTTTCCAGGTGCGGTTGGTTGCCTTGCCGCGCGCGCTTGCCCCGGCGCCGTCAAGCATATGGGTGGTGACGCCAACCGTGCGGGCGAAATCCCGCCAGCGTGCCCAGCCGGCCAGTTCCTCTTCGTTGTCACTCAGATAGAGCAGGCCGCAGCGCCGAAAGCCGGTGTCCTCGCCGGTTTCGGCACCAAAACTCTCCCAGAGATCCAAACTCTTTGTCGCCATCGGCAGTTCGCGGGCGTCACGGTTCTGCTGGCGGCACCAACCCCAGTTGCGGCTCGACTGTTCGGCCCCGACACGGCCCTTTTCGATCAGAGCCACCTTCAGCCCGCGCTTGGCGAGGTAATAGGCCGCGAAAACGCCGACGATGCCGGCTCCGATGATGACTGCGTCAGCAGAGCGCGGGCATCCGGCGTCGGTTTCCACGAGCGTGAGCGGTGCTGGCATGACTTTCAATCTCCTGGGACGCAACCGGGCCGATGCATCAGCATAATGGTGCCGCAGGCCCTGCGGTTACCGCACATCCTGGCCGGACAGCACAAGATTTCGACGATGGGCAATTATCCAGCTTATTGTGCCGCGCGCCTCCCCGCAGAATGGAATAGACAAGAAAAGCCAGAGTGTTAAAGTCAATCACGAAAATCTGCGGCATAAAATGCTGCAATCGCCGGGTGTCTCGGGTCTCTTGGGAGGTGTCAGCACATGAAGCTCGATCGGATCGACATCAAGATCCTCTACGAGTTGCAGAAGAATGGCCGCATCACCAATGTCGAGCTGGCGGAACTGGTCAACCTTTCCCCGAGCCCGTGCCTGATGCGCGTCAAGAAGCTGCAGCAGGAAGGGTATATCGAAGGGTATTCGGCTCAGATCAATATCGGCAAGCTCGGCCAGACCCTGACAGTCTTTACCGAGATCACACTGAAGAACCATCGGCAGCTCGATTTCGCGCGCTTTTTAGCCGCGGTGGAAAAAGTCGACCAGGTGATCGAATGCCACCTGGTCTCGGGCGGTTACGACTACATGCTTAAATTCGTCACCGCCGGCATCGGCGAATACCAGACGATCATGGAGCGGCTCACCGACATGGATATCGGCATCGACAAATATTTCAGCTTCGTCGTGCTGAAGTCGCCGATCGTCAAGGCGCATATGCCGCTGACCAGCCTCTTCCTCGTTTAGCTGCGGGACGGTGGTTCCCGGCCGCCAAGGAGAGGAGACGGCTGGTGCGCCTCAGCCGTGCACATATGTTTTGACGAGTTCGGGATCACGCTCCAGGCTGTCGAGCCAGTGGGGATCGAGCTTGGGTACGGACGAAAACAGCAATTTCGAATACGGATGCTGTGGCACTTTCGAAAGCGCCGGCGTGATTTCCTCGACCTTCCGGCCGTTATACATGACGACGATCTCGTCGCAGATGGCCTCGACGACGGAGAGATCGTGGCTGATGAAGATATAGGACAGAGAAAGCTCGCGCTGCATCTCCTTCAGGAGGTCGATCACGGCTGCCGCAACGACGGTGTCGAGGGCCGAGGTGATCTCGTCGCAGACGATCAGCTTCGGTTCGGCGGCGAGTGCCCGGGCAAAATTCACCCGTTGCTTCTGGCCGCCTGAAAGTTCGGCCGGCGTGCGGCTGCGCAGCGCCTTCGGCAACCGCACCATATCCAATAGTTCGTTGATCCGCGCATCCCGGGCCGCGCCCTTCATGCCGTGATAGAATGTCAGCGGCCGCCCGAGAATTTCCTCGATCGACTTGGCCGGATTGAGCGACGTATCCGCATGCTGGAAGACGATCTGCAATTCGCGCAACTGCTCCCGGCTTCTCTGCCGGGCGGAACGGGCGAGCTCGCGTCCATCCAATGTCAGCTGGCCGCCCGCCGCCGGCAGGATACCGGCGATTGAACGCGCAAGCGTGGACTTGCCGCAGCCGGATTCACCGATGATCCCGAGATTACGGCCCCTCTCCAGGGAAAGGCTCGCTTCCTGTACCGCCTTGACAAGCGGTAGGCCATCCGCCTGGACCGGGCCATAACCGGCGATCAGGCCATTGACCTGCAGCAGCGGCTTGGCCTGTGTGAGAACGGCCGCGGTTTCGCCGCGCGGCTTCGGCTCAAAGGCCGAGAGCAGTTCGCGCGTATAAGGATGTTGCGCGTTTGCCAGGATTTCGCTTGTGCCGGCAACTTCCTGAACTTCGCCGCCCCGCAGGACGACGATACGGTCGGCAATCTGCGCGACGACTGCGAGATCATGGGAAACGTAGACGCCGGCAATGCCGCTCTTCTTCATCACGGCCTTGAAGGCGCGCAGCACTTCGATCTGGGTCGTGACGTCGAGCGCGGTGGTCGGTTCGTCGAAGATGACGAGCTTCGGGTCGGAGATCAGCGCCATCGCCGCGGCAAGACGTTGCAGCTGTCCGCCGGAGACCTGATGCGGATAGCGGTTGCCGATCTCGTCCGCATCTGGCAGCGACAGCGCCCTGAACAGCGATATCGCTTTGGCCCGGGCCTCTGCCGGTGACATCAGGCGATGGATACGGGTCACCTCGATGACCTGGTCGATGATGCGTTTCGACGGATTGAAGGCGGCCGCGGCAGACTGCGGCACATAAGAGACTTCGAGACCGCGGACATTGGCGCGCTGGCGTTCGCTCAGCGCCACCATGTCCCGGCCAGCCACCCTGACACTGCCGCTGGAGATCCGGCATCCGGGGCGTGCGTAACCCATGATCGTCAAGGCGATCGTCGTCTTGCCCGATCCGCTTTCACCGATCAGGGCGACGATTTCGCCCGGCGCGATGTCGAGATCGACACCCTTGATGATCTCGATGCGGCGGCCGGCATCCGTCGTTGCCTCGACTTTCAGATCGCGGATTTGAACCAGATTTTCCATTCAGGCGCTCCGATCGCGAATCTTTTTCGGCAGATTGTCGATCAGCAGATTGACGCTGATGGTGAGGCTCGCAATTGCCAGCGAGGGGACGATGACGGCAGGCGCACCGAAGGGCAGACCGCCGATATTCTCGTGAACCAAGGCACCCCAATCCGCATAGGGCGGCTGCACGCCGAGCCCGAGGAAGGACAGCCCGGACAGAAGCAGGACGATGAATACGAAGCGGATGCCGAAATCTGCAAGCAGCGGGCCTGTGATGTTCGGCAGTATCTCTGAAAAGACGACATAGGGAATGCCCTCGCCACGCGTGCGGGCGACGGTGATATAGTCCATCGTATTGACGTTTACCGCCAGAGACCGGGCAAAACGGTAGGCGCCCGGTGTATAGATCACGGCCAGCATGACGATGAGCACGGGCAGTGACGATCCGACTGCGGCAGCGACGACGAGACCGGACAGCTTGCTCGGGATGGAGTTCAGGGCGTCGAGCAGGCGGCTCAGCAGCGTATCGAACCAGCCGCCGATGACCGCGGCGGCCATGCCGAGTGCGGCACCGCTGAAACAGGCGATGCAGACGGCGGCAAGCGATATGCCGACCGTGTAGCGAGCGCCCATGATGATGCGAGACAGCATGTCCCGGCCCAGGTAGTCGGAGCCGAGAGGCAGCTTGCCGCTTATCGGGCCGAAATAGTCTTCATCGATGATCTCGCCGACGGGGTAGGGGATGATGTGGGGCGCGAGGAGGGCAATGACGGCCCAAAAGAAGATGATCGCAAAGCCGATCATTCCCACCCAGCTGAAGCGGTAGCTCAATCTGCGGGGCAGCGTCGTGGATGTAGTCATGGTCAGCGCACCCTCGGATTGGCCAGGATTGCGACGATATCGGCAAAGGTGATGAGCGCGAGATAGCCGACGCAGAAGATGATGGCACAGGACTGGATGAGCGGCAGGTCGCGGGTGGAAACACCATCGACCATCAGCTTGGCGATGCCTGGATAGTTGAAAATCGTCTCGACGATGATCACGCCACCGACCAGGTAGGAGAGGGCAAGCGCGATCGCATTTGCGATCGGACCGACGGCGTTGGGCAATGCGTGAAGCAGGACAGCACGCCAGCGTGACGCGCCTTTGAGGATCGCCGCCTCGACATAGGGGTGTTGATCGTGTCGATGACAGCGGCGCGGGTCATGCGGATCATCTGGGCCGAGACGACGAAGGTGAGCGTGATGACCGGCATGGCGTAGATCTTCAACACCTGCCAGAAGGACGAGACGTCGCTCGCGAAAGACAGCGCCGGCAGCCATTTGAGATAGACGGAAAACAACAGCACGGCCGAGGTTGCGATCATGAACTCGGGAACCGAAATGACGCCGATCGTCAGCACGGTGACGATACGGTCGTAGACCGATCCGCGGAACATGGCGGCGGTGATGCCGAGCGTCAGTGACAGGGGAACGGCACAAAGGGTGACGATGCCGGCAAGGCGCATCGTATTGACGAAACGTGCACCGATCAACTTGGCGACCGGGACATTGTTCACGTAGGACGTTCCCAGATCCCCCTGCAACAGGCCGAAAAGCCAACGCGCGAACCGGAAGAAGGCCGGCTCGTCGAGATGCATCGCGGCCCGGAGGCCGGCAACGGCTTCCGGCGTCGCAGCCTGGCCGAGCAGGATCGTCGCGGTATCGCCCGGCAGCATGGCCGTGGCGAAAAACACCGCGAAGGACACGATCAGCAGCGTCAGGGCGGAACTGCCGAGCCGGTTCGCGATGAGTCCAAGGACATAGGTGCGCAATATGGTTCCCCTGCCTGAAAGTTCGAGATAGCCGACACCGTCCACGGACGAAGCAAAACAGCGCTGCCAGGTGCAACCACGGCGGCAGGAGAAACGCTTTCCTGCCGCCAAGGGTCAAACTCAGGCGTCGAGCCAGACATATTCGGCGAAGGCGTATCCCATCATGCCGCCGAGCGGATTGGCTTCAAGGCCCTTCAACTTCGCCGAGATCGCATCCACGTTCGAGATATAGACCGGGATGACCGTGCCGGCTTCTTCGGAAATCATCACCTGCATCTGGCCGTAGATTTCCTTGCGCTTGGTCTCGTCGAGAAGACCGCGTGCCTCGACCAGCATCTTATCGAATTTCTCCGACTTGTATTGGCTTTCGTTCCACGGTGCGTTGGAGGCGTAGAGAAGCGAGAACAGGATGTCCGGCGTCGGCCGCGGGTTGATGTTGCCGAAGTGAACCGGCGCCTTTAGCCAGTAGTTCGACCAGTAGCCGTCGGAGGGCACACGTTGAACGTCGAATTTCATGCCGATCTCGGAACCCGACTGCTGAACGATGGTCGCCATTTCCACGGCTGAGGTCGGTGCTTCCGAGGTGATCATCGGAATGGATTGACCAAGCAGGCCGGCCTTCTGGAAGTGGAACTTCGCCTTGTCGGGGTCATAGGCCTTCGGCTTCAGTTCGGCATTGTGATAGATGCTGGCCGGCGAGACCGGCTGGTCGTTTGCGATCTCGGCAAGGCCGCGCAGCACCGATTTCTGGATCTGCTGGCGATTGATCAGATATTTCATGCCGGCAACAAAATCAGCCTTGTCGCCGGGGGCGAGATCGAGGCGGATGTTGAGGTCGGTGTAGTTGCCCGACGTCGTCTGCGACAGAGCGAAACCGGGCTGGCTTTCCACCAGCTTCATCGAGCGCGGCTTGATAGACGCGGCGAGATGGATGTCACCCGACAGCAGGGCATTGACGCGTGCATTGTCGTCGCTGATGGCGAAGAACTCGAACGAGTCCACATGCGCGCCGCCGGACTTGAAGTAGTTGGGGTTCCTGGTGAAGATCGATTTGACGCCCGGCTGGAAGGTTTCCATCTTGAACGCGCCGGTACCGACGCCCTTCGAGAAGTCGGTGGTCCCGTCCTGCACGATCATGAAATGGTGCTGCGACAGGATGGTCGGCAAGTCGGCATTCGGATTGGCCAGGGTAATTTCGACCGTCAGGGAATCGACATCCTTGACCTCGGTGATCTGCTTGGCGATCGCATTGACCTTGGAGCCGACGGCCGGATCGAGGTGCCGCTTCAGCGAGAAGACGACATCCTTCGCCGACAGCGACTTGCCGTCGTGGAAGGTGACGCCGGAGCGCAGCTTGACGGTCCAGACCTTGGCGTCGCCGCTCTTGATGCTTTCGGCCAGTTCCATCTGCACGGTGCCGGCCTGATCGAGGAAGGTCAGCCGGTTGTAGAGCGCGCAGCAACGGACATAGTCGGTCGAGAGCGAGGCCTTGGCCGGGTCGAGCGTGTCTGCGGTGGATGAGGACCAGCCTGCCGCCTTCAGATTGCCGCCCTTTTTCGCGGTTGCCGCAACCGCGCTCGAAGCACGGCCGAGGATGAGGCCGCCTGCGGAAAGAGCAACGCCGCCTGCCAGCATCATCGTCAGCAGTTCGCGGCGGCTCGCACCACGGCGAATGGCATTCTCGATCATCGCGTCGTCCGACGCGGTCCAGTTCGTGATCTTGTCGTTCATGTCATTCCCCTTTTTCGCTGGTTGGCGGGCAGCCCATCTTCAGTGGTTTGGCCCGATGGTTTGAAAGTCGCGTATTCGATCAGTTGCCGTGTGCGGTCCTCACAGCTTCGGCCAATCCGGCCATCGACGTGAAATGATAGTCGGGCTTGGTGAACTGCGCGGGTTCGATCGTGCCGCCATAGCCTTTCTGCGCATAACGCCGCTCTATCCAGCAATTGGTCATGCCGAGATCGCGGGAGACGCCGATGTCGTGGTACTGGCTTTGGGCGACGTGCAGGATGTCGTTCTTGTCCGCGTCACTCTTGCCGACGAAGTCGAATACCTTCTGGAAGAAGGCCGGATCGGGCTTTTCCGTGCCGGTATCGTCGGCGGTAAATGCGGCATGGAAAGGATTGCCGAGCTCCGCTGCGAAATATTCGAAAGCCCAGCGGCGCGCATTCGTCATGGCGATCAGACGATAGTTTTTCGCAAGCTCCGCCATTGCCGGAGCGCTATCGGGGAAAGCCTTCCAGGTCTTTGCGGAATCCCTCAGGCGAATACCATAGGCCTCTTCCGCCGGCAGGCCGAGCTTCGGCGCGATCACGAGATAGACGCGCACCAAGTCGTCGGGGAAAAGGTCGGCATCTCCGGAATATCGGGCGGCACGATAGAGGGAAAGCGCCTCTTCGCTGTCGATCGCGACATTGGCTTCAGCGGCAATTTCCTGCAGGCAGGCCGTCAGGCCGCCTTCGAAATCGATGAGCGTGCCGACCACGTCGAAGCTCATGTATTTGAATTCCGGTAAAGCTTTCGTCAATTCCATATCCCCAGTTGATGTCGCGAGCCAAAGTGCTGGCTGCGAAAGAATATGCCGTTCCCGACCTTGGCATCTTTTATCGAAAATCCCGGATTTTCGGGGCTTCAAGGCCTTGTTAACGACAATAGTGACAGCTCGGCAGAATGGTTTTCGCCGAATCGGCAGGGTAGTCCGGCACAAAATTTCGAAATCGGGCTGCCGACGATATTTCAGCCGGCGGCGCCAGGACCGTTTCAGCCCTTTACCGCGCGACGGACATCGGGATCTTCCAATGTCTGGTCGAGCGTCCTTGCCGTGCGCTCGATGATCGCATCGATTTCAACCTCGGTGCAGCAGAGCGGCGGGGCATATCCAATGACGCCATTGGCAAAAGCCCGGATCACCAGGCCATTGTTCCAGGCGCGATCGAACACGCGGCGGGCCGGCACTGCTTCGGCTGGAAGCGGCGTCTTGGCCGCCTTGTCGGTGACAAGCTCTATGGCCGCCAGCATGCCGCGACCACGGACATCGCCGACCAGCGGATGGGACTTGAGGCCTTCGAGACCAGCCATCAGCCGCGCGCCGGCCTTGATGCCGTTTTCGAGCAGCCCGCCTTCGTAAAGCCTCAGCACTTCCAGACCCACAGCCGCGCTGACCGGATGGGCCGAATAGGTGTAGCCGTGCCCGACCGCCGACGCACCAGCGCCATCGGCGATCACCTGGTAGACATGATCGGCCATGAACACGGCGCCCATCGGCACATAACCCGAGGTCAGGCCCTTGGCCGTCGTCATGAAATCGGGAACGATGTCGTCTTCGGTGCAGGCAAACAGCGGTCCGGTGCGGCCGAAGCCGGTAATCACCTCGTCCGCGACGAACAGGATGCCGTATTCCTTGCAGAGGTTGCGGATCGCCTTCATCCAGCCCCTGGGCGGCACGATGACGCCGCCGGAACCCTGGATCGGTTCCGCATAGAAGGCTGCGACGCGATCGGCGCCGACCGCCTCGATCTTGGTCTTCAATGCGGCGAGCGACGCGGCGATGATCGCCTGCGGATCCTCGCCGACCGGGTTCCGGTAGGGATAGGGCGACGGGATCTTGTGCTGCCAATCGAAGGGAATGCCGAAGCCGGCATGAAAGTTCGGTAGCGCCGTCAGGCCGGCGCCGACGGTTGAGGAGCCGTGATAACCTTGCTCGATGGAGATGAACTGGTCGCGCTGCGGCTCACCCCTGGCGATCCAGTAGTAGCGGATGAAGCGGATCGTGCTATCGACGGCATCCGAGCCGCCAAGCGTGAAATAGACGTGATCGAGATCGCCCGGCGCCCGTTCCGCAAGCTCGGCGGCAAGCCGGATGGCCGGCTCGGAGCCCAGGCTGAAATAGGCGGTCGCATAGGGAAGCTCGCGCATCTGGCGGGCCGCTGCCTCGACGATCGAGTCATGACCGTAACCGGCATTGACGCACCAGAGCCCGGCAAAACCGTCGATCAGCTGGTGTCCCTGGGCGTCGGTGACGGTCGCGCCCTTGGCCGAAGCGAGCACCCGCACGCCCTGCTGTTCATGACCGCGATAGGAGGCGACGGGATGCACCAGGTGGGCGCGATCGAGTTCGATGAGCGAGTTGCTGAGCATGAGTATCTCCGGATCAGCCGAGAGCCTGATTGGCCAAGGCAAAGGTTTTGAAGAGCGAGGCGGCGGGGCGGTCCTTTATGGGGCGTGCCATGGCGACACCGCCGCCGGCATGGGCGAGGGAGTGCTCCGCGAGCCAGGAGGCCAGGCGGGCATCTCCGGTATCGACCCTGAGGAAGGCACCGGTCCGGCGGCTGATGAAATGGGCGACGAGCGCCCTGGCATCTTCGATGTCGGCTGCGACGACGGGCCCGACGACTTCGCCACGGCCGAAGGTCCGGATGCAGGCGAAGCCGGCGATCTTTCCATTGCGGCGGATGACCGCGAATTCGCCGATTTCGGCGAGCTTGGCGATCAGCGCCGAACGATCCGCACCGAACGCCTCGCGATCGATGGCGGTGATCTGGGCGATATCGGTGCCAGCGGCGGTCTCTGTTTGATCCGGCATCGGAACTTTGGCGGCGACACCCTGGTGTTGGAAAATTGTACCGGTTTTGCCAAAGCCCAGCTTTTCGTAGAGGGGCAAGCCGTCGGAGGTGGCGATCAGCCGAAGCGGTCGTTCGCCGCCAAGGCTTAAAACCTGATCCATCAGGCGGCGGCCGACGCCACGACCGCGCAAGCCGGTATCGACGATCACCATGTTGATGGTGGCGCAGCCATCGCCAAAAGGCGTCATCAACGCCGTGCCGGCCACCTTGCCGGTCTCGTCCAGGGCCACCACGCCCTGGCTCAGATGCAGGGCGACCTCCCAGTCCTGCCGGCGATGCGGCCAACCGGCTTCACGCGACAGGTGGACTGCGCCATCCAGGTGCTCGATCCCGAAAGATCTGGTTTCGATGTCCCCGACTTGCATGGACAATGCTCTCCGTTTCGAACTCAAGTTTCGAGGCGAAGCAGCCGGACGATTATCCGAAGGCGGCGCTGGCGGCGATATCTTTCGCCAAAGCGATGGCATGGGACCGCATCTTATGCCGCGAGCGGGCAAACACGGCTGGAAATCGCCCCTTGTCGATTGCCGTAAAGGCCGCGTTCTGCAAGCAAATGCCAAACCGGCGCTATGATACGAAACTTTCTGCTTCCGATTTCTGCAAATCAGCCGGCTTTGATGCTGGCAGCAGTCTTATGATGATGGCGTCACCCGAAAGGCTCGATGGGCCATCAAGCAAGGACGAAGCTTATGACTACCTTCCGCCCGAAATACATCACCTTCGACTGCCACGGAACGCTCATCAACTTCCAGATGGCCGAAGCCGCCCGCGATCTTTACGGTGATCGTCTCGCCGAGCCGGCCATGCAGAAATTCGTCAAGAACTTTGCAGCCTACCGGCTGGACGAGATCATGGGCGATTGGAAGCCTTATGCCGACGTCGTCCACAATTCGCTGGAGCGCAGCTGCAAGGCAAATGGCGTCTCCTTCAAGGATGACGACGCCAGGATGGTCTACGAGCGCGTGCCGACCTGGGGGCCCCATGCAGACGTTCCTGCTGGTCTTGCGAAGGTTGCCAAGGAAATCCCGCTCGTCATCCTGTCCAATGCGATGAACGACCAGATCCCGTCCAACGTCGCCAAGCTCGGCGCTCCTTTCCATGCGGTCTACACGGCAGAGCAGGCAAATGCCTACAAGCCGCGCTTCCAGGCCTTCGAATACATGTTCGACATGCTCGGCTGCGGCCCGGAAGACATTCTGCATTGCTCTTCGTCCTTCCGGTATGACCTGATGTCCGCCCATGATCTCGGCATCAAGAACAAGGTCTGGGTCAACCGTGGCCATGAGCCGGCCAACCCCTTCTATGGCTACACGGAAATCTCCGACATTTCCGGCCTGCCGGGCGTCGTCGGTCTCTGAAGGAGGGCGCAAGCCTATGCAGTACGTTTCCTACTGGCACGATACCGCGCCCCGTTTTGCGGGTGCGGTGGAGGGGCCGATCGAAGGTCACTACGATGTCGCCGTGGTCGGTGGCGGCTTTACCGGGCTCGGCGCGGCGCGGCAGCTCGCCATGGCGGGCGCGAAGGTCATCGTGCTGGAGGCGGAGACGGTCGGCTTCGGAGCATCCGGCCGCAATGGCGGTCACCTGAACAATGGCCTTGCCCATAGCTATCTCTCGGCCAAGCAGCAACTCGGCAAGGAGCGGGCGATTGCGCTCTACAAGGCGCTGGATGCATCGATCGACACGCTGGAAGCCATTATCGCGGAGGAGGGGATAGACTGCAATTTCCGCCGTGCCGGCAAGCTGAAGCTCGCTTCGAAGCCGCAGCATTTCGAAAGCCTTGCCCGGAATTTCGAGGCGCTGCATGTGGAGGTCGATCCGGACACCGCGCTTCTGTCGCCGGACGATCTCAAGCTCGAGATCGGTTCACCCTTCCACGGCGCCATGCTATCCAAGAAGAGCGCGATGATGCATATGGGCCGTTATGTTGTCGGCCTCGCCGAGGCGGCGAAGCGGCGCGGTGCGGTCATCGTCGAAAAGGCCATGGTTACCGACGTTTCGAAATCCGGCGCGCAGCACGTGCTGAAGACCGCGAAGGGTTCGATCACGGCTGCCAACGTCTTGATGGCAAGCGGTGCCTATACGACGCCGAATTTCGGGTATTTCCGTCGGCGGATCATGGCCGTCGGCAGCTTCATCATCGCCACGCGGCCGCTGACCGAGCAGGAAATCGCCTCGACGATGCCGGGCAACCGGACCTGCGTCAACAGCATGAACATCGGGAACTACTGGCGCCTGTCGCCTGACAACCGGTTGATCTTCGGCGGCCGGGCGCGCTTCTCGGCCACCTCGGATCAGCGGTCGGATGCCCGGAGCGGCGCCATCCTGCGCGACAGCCTGACCCGGATCTTCCCGCAGCTCGGAAAGGTCGACATCGACTATTGCTGGGGTGGTTTGGTCGATATCACCAAGGACCGCTATCCGCGCGCCGGCTATCAGGATGGGCTGTGGTACGCGATGGGTTACTCCGGACATGGCGCGCAGCTCGCCACCCATCTCGGCATGACGGTCGCAGACGCAATTCTCGGGCGGCCGGACCGCAATCCGGTAAAGGGGCTCGAATGGCCGGCCGTTCCGGGCCATTTCGGCAAGCCCTGGTTCCTGCCGCTGGTCGGGCTCTATTACAAGATGCTCGACAAGGTCCAGTAACTGGAAGCTTGATGACTATCTCAAGTGGAAAGGGCGGAGTCCGGCCGCAATCCGTCCTTTATCCGCCTTGGGACGCGGGCTCAGTCGAGCCCGCCGATATGGAACGTCTTCACCTCCAGATATTCGTCGATGCCAAGCTGGGAACCTTCGCGTCCGAGGCCTGACTGCTTGACCCTCCGAACGGCGCGACTTCCGTCGAGATCAGGCCGGTATTCAACCCGACCATGCCGAATTCCAGCGCTTCGCCGACGCGCCATGCCCGCTTGAGGCTTTCCGTATAGAAATAGGCAGCCAGGCCGAACGGCGTGCCGTTGGCAATGGCGATCGCCTCTTCCTCGGTTTCGAAACGGAAGAGGGGGCGACCGGTCCAAAGGTTTCTTCGCTGGCAAGCTGCATATCGGTCGTGGCGCCGGTCAGCACGATCGGGGCGGTATACTGGCTGCCCGCCGGCAGGTCGGCCTTGTTGGTGGCGATCCTCGCGCCTTTGGCAAGCGCATCCTCGACATGGCGGTTGATCTTGGCGATCGCGGCATCATTGATCATAGGGCCGATCGAAACGCCGGCCTCCGTGCCCGGCCCGACCTTCATGGCGTTGACGCGGGCGGTCAGTTTTTCGGCGAAGCGATCGTATACGCCCGCCTGCACGAGAATGCGATTGGCGCAGACGCAGGTCTGGCCGCCGTTGCGGAATTTCGAGATGATCGCGCCTTCGATGGCGAGATCGAGGTCGGCATCGTCGAAAACGATGAACGGCGCGTTGCCTCCAAGTTCGAGCGAGAGGCGCTTGACGCTGTCGGCCGCGCCGCGCATCAGCAGCGACCCGACCGGCGTCGAGCCGGTGAACGAGATCTTGCGCACGGTCGTATTGGCCATGATCTCGTTGCCGATGTCCCTCGGCATGCCGGTGACGATGTTGACGACACCTGCCGGAATGCCGGCCATCTCGGCGAGAACACCAAGTGCCAGCGCCGAATAGGGTGTGAATTCCGAAGGCTTGACGACGACGGTGCAGCCGGCGGCGAGCGCCGGCGCGATCTTTCGGGTGATCATCGCGTTCGGAAAGTTCCAGGGAGTTATGATGCCGCAGACGCCGACCGGCTCCTTCAGAACAATGATGCGGCGGCCGGGCGTCGGCGAAGGAATGGTCTGGCCGCCAATCCGGCGCGCTTCTTCCGCGAACCATTTGACGAAGGAGGCTCCATAGCGGATTTCGCCGCGTGCCTCGTCGAGCGGCTTGCCCTGTTCCGTCGTCAGAATCAGCGCCAGATCTTCGAGATGCTCGTGCATCAGCGCGTACCAGGTTTCGAGCAGCGCGGCGCGCTCGGCATGGGTTTTCTTCTTCCATGCCGGACAGGCCTTTTCTGCCGCCTCGATTGCCGCGCGGGTTTCATCACCGCCCATATCAGGCACGGTGCCGATCACCGCCTGGGTTGCCGGATCGGTGACGTTCACCGTCTTGCCCGAGCGGGCAGCGATCCAGGAGCCGCCGATGAGGCCTTCCTGCCGAAACAGAGAGGGAGCTTCAAATTCCGCATGTGTCCGTTCCTCTTTGAAATGTCAGAGCGCAGCCAGCAGCGCTGCGGTGATGGCATCCGTCTTGTCTTTGCCGGGAACCGTGCCGATCCCGCTTGCGGTGACGGTCTCGATCGCCGCCATGACGGCCGCAGCCGCGTCCTTCTCGCCGAGATGTTCGAGCATCATGGCGCCGGACCAGACGGTGGCGATCGGGTTGGCGATACCGAGATGAGCTATGTCGGGCGCCGATCCATGGACCGGCTCGAACATCGACGGTGCGTTGCGCTCCGGGTTGATATTCGCCGAAGCCGCGAAACCCAGGCCTCCCTGGATGGCTGCGCCGAGGTCGGTCAGGATGTCGCCGAACAGGTTGGAGGCGACCACCACGTCGAGCGTTTCCGGCGCCATTACCATGCGCGCGGCCATGGCATCTATGTGATAGCTGGTGACCTCGACGTCGGGATATTCCCCTGAAAGCTGTTTCGTGATGTCGTCCCAGAAGACCATCGAATATTTCTGGGCGTTCGACTTGGTCACCGAGGCGAGCTTGCCGCGCCGCGAGCGAGCCTGTTTGAATGCAAAGCGCAGGATGCGCTCGACGCCCTTGCGGGTGAAGATCGACGTCTCGACGGCAACTTCGTCCGCGGTACCCTGATGGATGCGGCCGCCGGCGCCGGAATATTCGCCCTCGGTGTTTTCACGGATGCAGAGAATGTCGAAGGCGGTCGATCTCAGCGGGCCTTCGACGCCGGGCAGCAGTCGGTGAGGGCGGATATTCGCATATTGCACGAAGCTTTTACGGATCGGCAGCAGCAGGCCGTGCAGCGAGACCGAATCCGGTACTTCGGCCGGCCAGCCGACGGCTCCGAGCAAGATCGCGTCGAATGCCCTCAGAGTCTCGATGCCGTCGGCCGGCATCATCGCGCCGGTTTCCTTGTAGAAGGCGCAGGACCACGGGAATACCGAACCCTCGAGTGCAAAGTCATGGGTGCCCGCCACCTTCTGCAGCACCGACCACGCGGATGATATCATGTCCCGGCCAATGCCGTCGCCGGGGATCAGGGCTATCCTATGTGTCTTCATGTCTTCGTCCTCAAACACTGATCAAGACGCTTTTGCTCTTGCGATTGGCCTGGAAAGCTTCGCGGCCGAGATCCTTGCCGATGCCGGACTGTTTGTAGCCGCCGGTCGGTAAAATATGATCGCGCGAGCGGCCGTAGCGATTAACCCAGACGGTGCCGGCCTGCAGCCGGCGGGTAAGGCGGATGGCGCGGGAAAGATCGCTGGTAAACAGGCCGGCGGCAAGGCCGTAGGTCGGATGATCGGCAAGGCTCATGGCCTCGTCCTCGTCCTCGAAGGTCTGCAGCGTCAGCACCGGCCCGAAAATCTCTTCCACTACAGAAGGAGATGTCTGATCGACGCCGGCGACCAATGTGGGAGAATAGAAATATCCCGGCGCGTCCATCGAGCGCCCGCCTGCCAGACATTCGGCGCCGGCTGCGATGGAGGCTGCGATGATGTCATCGATCCGCTGGCGTTGTCTGTTGGAGATGATCGGCGAATACTGGCTTGCCGCATCCCAGGTCGGCCCTGCCGCGATCCCCTGCATCTTCTTCAGGATGGCGTCGATCAGCGACGCCGAGACGCTCTTTTCGACGATCAGGCGCGATCCGGCGACGCAGGCCTGGCCGGCATTGCTGGTGATGCTGGCGGTCACCGCAGCTGCGGCCATGGCGATATCGGCATCCGCGAAAACCAGCTGCGGGCTCTTGCCGCCGAGCTCCAGCGTCATCGGCTTGATGCCGGTGCGGGCGATGTTTTCCATGATCGCCGAGCCGGCCCGGGTGGAGCCGGTGAAGCTCACCTTGGCAATATCAGGGTGGCCTGTAATGGCGTTGCCGGTGGTCATGCCGTCGCCGAGCACGATGTTGATCAATCCGGCCGGGATGCCGGCACGTACGGCAAGCTCGGCCAGGCGGATGGTCGAGAACGGCGTCATCTCGGAGGGTTTCAACACGACGGCATTGCCGGCGGCAAGTGCCGGGCCGAGCTTCCACGCGGCCATGTTGATGGGAAAATTCCAGGGCGTGATGGCGCCGACGACGCCATAGGGCTCGGTTATGATCATGCCGAGATTGCCGTTGTCGGTCGGTACGAGATCGCTGCCTTCCTTATCGGCGAATTCGGCGAAAAAACGGATCTGTTCGGCCGAAACGGCGATGTCTCCTTCGACCAGATGGCCGACGGGGCGGGTCGAGGAGACGGCTTCCAGCTTTGCCAGCTCTACGGCATTCTGTTCGATGAGATCGGCCCAGCGGTGAAGCGCTTTCAGTCTTTCGCGCGGGCGGATGCCGCCCCAATTGCTCTGCTTCAGGGCGGTTTTCGCAGTCTGCACCGCCTGATCGACTAGATCGGCGTCGGCGACAGGGCAATCTGCGTAAGCCTTGCCGTCGGAAGGACGGTGCATGGCAATAACGCCTTCGGCCGCCAGCAGCCGGTCGCCGATGAAATGCCCCATCGGCAGGGCAAGGCTGTCAGGATCGAAACTCAGGCTCATCGGCGCACCTCCGGTCGGGTGACGGTAATGGTAGCGGATTGGCTGGACAGCTTGATCCGGTAGACAGAGCGGCGGCGGCGGAAAAATCCGTTTTGGCCATGCTTTACAGCGTATTGTTCGGCAGCCGCCGCGTCACGCCTCGGGCGTGACGGTGACGTAGATCTTGCGGACCGTTTCGATCGTTTTCCAGATTCCGACGAAACCCGGCTTCATGACGAAGCTGTCGCCCGCCTTGTAGATGACCGGCTCACCGTCTTCGGGGGTGATTTCCACGATCCCACTGAGGATATGGCAGAATTCGAAGGTCTTTCCCTTGATCGAATGGGTGACGCCGGGCGTTGCTTCCCAGACGCCGGTGTGCACCAGGCTCGCCATGGGCTTCATCCTGCGCCCAGGTCTTGAGCTGCGGATTGCCGGAGATCAGCCGGTCCGGCGCCGCTACGTTTTCGCGCGGGGCGAAGGATGGGTTCCGCTCGATGGTCTTGAGAAGCGACATGCTGTTCCTTTCGGGTTGAGACGTCAGTAACCGCGCTGCCGGTCGATAAGACCGACCGGATCGAGTCCGGCCCGAAGCCGCCGGATGTTGTCGATCACGGCTTGCGCGGCCGTATGGGGCTGGGTGATGCTGGCGATATGCGGGGTCAGGATGACACGGCGGTCATGCCAGAATCGATGCCCCGGTGTCAGCGGCTCGGGATCGGTGACGTCGATCACCGCGCCGGACATGTGCCCGCTGTCGAGTGCCGCAAGCAGGGCGTCCTGGTCGAGTTGCGGGCCCCGGCCGACATGCACGAGGCCGGCGCCTTTCGGAAGTTTGGCGAAACGTTCGGCATTCAGGAAACCGCGCGTCTCGTCCGTCAGCGGCAGGAGGCAAATGAGAATATCGGTCTCAGCCAGCATGATCTCCAGACCGGCCTCGCCGGAAAACACCGCACCCCGTCGATCTGCCGCTCCGACCGGCTCCACCCGGAGAGCGGGAAGCCAAAGGGTGCCAGGCGTTCGAGCACGGCCCGGCCGAGATTGCCGAGCCCGAGCACGCCGACGCGACGTTCGCCGGCCTGCGCCTGCGGAAGTACTTTCCAGCTTTCGGCTTCCTGTTGCCCCAGATAGGCCGGCAGACTGCGATGCAATGAAAGAACGCCGAGAACCACATATTCCTGCATCATCCGCACGATGCCCTCCTCGACCATGCGCACGATTTTCACATGGTCGGGGATATTGACGGCCTCGAACTGGTCGATGCCGGCGCCGGTCGAAAACAGCACTTCCAGATTGCGATAACGCGCCAGGTTTTCCGGCACCGTCCAGGTGATGAGGTAGCGAACCTGGTCGGGGTCCACTGTCGCAGGATCCATGGAAAACGGCAGGTCCGGGAGTTCACGGGCAAAGGCATCCCGGAAAATCTGGCCGCGGGCGGCGTCGGAATTGAAGAGAAAGGTCATCGTCCGGATCCGGTGCTCGGGAATAGTGGCTCGGTTTGGCAATATCGACCGAGCGCCTCGATCATCGCCTGGCAGGCTTCAAGTTCGCTCAGGAGAATAAACTCGTTCGGCTTGTGGGCACGCGCAATGTCGCCGGGGCCGCAGATGATCGCATCGACGCCGGCGCGCTGGTAAAGGCCGGCTTCTGTGCCGTAGCTAACGGCGGCGAGCGGCGCGACGCCTGTTATCTGCTCAAGCAGGACGGCGAGATCGGACGTTGGCGCCAGAAGCAAAGCGGGATAGGCACTGAGGATCTGCCAATCGACCTCAAAACCACGGGCGGCGAGTGCCTCGGCCGCGCTGCGTACCGGTTCGAGAAGCTTTTCCGGGACGGCGGTCGAGATGGCTCTGGCTTCCACCTCAAGCGTGCAGTGGTCAGGAATAATGTTGATGGCTTCGCCGCCGTTGAGCGCGCCGACCGAGAGCGAGGAGTAAGGCGGCTCGAATTCCGGCTCGAAAGGACCGCGGGCCAGATCGGAAGCCGCCGAAACGGCGGCGTTCAGCACTTCAGCCATGCCGTGGATTGCATTGAGCCCGAGATCGGGGCGCGAGGAATGGCCGGCACGCCCGCCGATCCTAACCCGTGCCGCGGCCTTGCCCTTGTGGGCGAGAATGGGCCGCATGCCGCTCGGCTCACCGATAATGGCGCCAAGCGGGGTGCGCAAAGCTCAGGCAGACGAGCGAGAAGATGCGGAACACCGCGACAACCGGCCTCCTCGTCGTAGGAAAAGGCAAGGTGGATGGGTCGGGAAAGCCGTGCCGACACGAGGGCTGGCACGGCTGCCAGCGCGGCCGCCAGAAACCCTTTCATGTCGGAGGTTCCTCGGCCGTGAAGGTGTTCGCCGTCGACCTCAGGACGAAGGGATCGCTGTGCCATCCCGCTTCCGCGGCCGGCACGACATCCATGTGGCCGGATAGAATATAGCCCTGCCCGGCGTTCGGTCCGATGGTGGCAAATACATTCGCCCTGTCGCCCTCGGGACCAGGAAGGACATGGGCCGGGACGCCGAAGGACTTGAGGTAATCGACGATCCATTCGACGACGTCGCCATTGGCTGTGCCGACGACCGATGGAAAACCCACCAGCTTTTCCAGGATGTCGAAGGCGCGCATCATCGTGCTCTCATGTCGGATGGTTGCCGCGCTCCGGGCGCGTCCGTTACATCAAGGTAAAGGTGCCGCACATGAATAGCTGCCGAAAGTCGCCGCCCTACGGTCATATCTTGTGGCGAAACTTGCCTGCGCAGTGAATTATTTCGTTGGATCGCCGCTACAATCACTTTTCGGAGCCGCGGGTTCATGAACTCGCGGGAGGAGCGTCTCCATCGGGCAGGGTAAATGATGGACATGAAAATACCCGAGACATTGGATGTCGATGTATTCGAGATGCGGTCGGCCAACATTGCCACGACCGAAATTTCTCAGTTGCATGCACTGTCGATCGGTGTCGGCTGGCCCCACCGCAGCCAGGACTGGCAGCACGCGCTGGATATCGGCCACGGTTATGTGGCCCTGGATGAGATCGGCCGGGTGACGGCGTCCAGCATGTGGTTTCCCCATGGCGAGGATTTCGCCACCTTCGGAATGCTGATCACCTCGCCCCGTCTGCAGACCAACGGAACGGCCAGGTGGCTGGTGGAGCGTATCATGGCCGATTGCCGCGGCCGCATCTTCCGGCTCAATTCCACCCGCGAGGCGCGACGGCTTTACGCATCGCTGGGCTTCAAGCCGAGACAGATCGTCCATCAGTGCCAGGGGAGGCTATTGCACCGTCCAAACCCCTCACGATCGTCGAGGGCCAGACCCTCAGGCGCCTCGATCGCAGCGATCTCGACGCTGTCGTCGTGCTGGACTCACCGGCGTTTGGAACCGACCGCCGGCGCCATCTCGTCCGCCTGTTCGAAAGCTCGATTTGTTATGGCCTTTATGAGGGTGAACGGCTGCTTGCCTATTCCATGCGTCGGCGTTTCGGACGCGGTCATGTGGTCGGGCCGATCGTCGCCTCCTGCGACGAGGATGCGATCGCCGTCACCCATCCGCATGTGAAAGCGCATGCCGGCACATTCCTGCGCATCGATACGCATTTCGGCAGCGGGCCTTTCGCCAATTTCGTTCACCAATCCGGCATGGCGGCCTATGATACGGTCACCACGATGGTGACGAGCGACAAGGCAAATTACGGGGCTTCTGGCCCCGGCAAGCACGTAGTCTACGCGCTTGCTTCCCAGTCCTTCGGCTGAGCTCAGCGCCGATCTCGCGGGTCTGCTGCATCTCGCTGGGAGATATCAGGCCCCCAGGTCCGCTCCAGGACGCCGACCCAGTTCCGGTGAAGGATCTTGGCGAGATCCTCGGCCCCGAAGCCGTAGTCGGTCAGGCTCTTCACGAGAAGAGGCAGACCGGCCGCGTCCTTTATCTCCGCCGGGATGGTGGTGCCGTCGAAGTCGGAACCCAGAGCGATATGCTCGACGCCGATGCGCTCGGCGACATAGGCAATATGGCGGACGAGAAGATCAAGGCCGGTGTTCGGGTCCTTCACGCCATCGTCGCGCAGGAACAGCACGCCGAAATTGATGCCGATCAGTCCGCCCGTGTCGCGGATCGCGTCGATCTGCCTGTCGGTCAGGTTGCGGCTGTGCGGGCAAAGCGCATGCACGTTGGAATGCGAAGCGACAAGCGGCGCCTTGGAAAGCGCGGCGATATCCCAGAAGCCCTTCTCGTTCATATGCGAGAGATCGATCATGATCCGCAGCTCGTTGCAGGCGCGTATGAGGTCCTTGCCCGCCTCGGTCAGGCCGGGCCCGATATCGGGCGAGGACGGGAAACGGAACGGCACGCCGTAAGCGAAGATGTTGGGCCGGCTCCAGACGGGGCCGAGGGTCCGAAGGCCGGCTTGATGCAGAACGTATAGAGCATCGAGATTGCCGGCGATCGCTTCCGCGCCTTCGATGTGCAGGACCGCCGCAAAACTACCGGTTTCGATCGACGTGCGGATGTCGGAGGCATCGCGGCAGACCTTCACGGCACCTTGAGAACGAGCCTCGATCTCGAAAAGGAGACGGGCCATCGCCAGCGTCTCGTTGAGCGCATCGGGCTGTGCCGGAGCCGGAAAATCGCCATTGGCGTCCTTCGCCATGCTCGGAGAGGGTATGTAGACGGCGCAAAGTCCGCCCGCCAGGCCACCGGTGCGTGCCCGCGGGAGATCGATATGTCCGGCAGTTTCCCCCTCGATGAATGCTTTGGCTGGGTCCGCCGCGCAACTGCGGCGCAGGCGCAGGAGGACATCGTTATGACCATCGAATACCGGGTGCTGACGATTTGGCATGATCTGAATTATCCGTGAAAAATCTGGAACGAAGCAATGTCCTAAGGTAAGCCGACAGCGCGCAACAAATGCAATCCGCGCATAACCTTTGCGAAAAACGGAATTGGTCGGTGTGGAAGGTGCCTGATAAG
Organism: Neorhizobium sp. EC2-8; assembly: GCA_045291535.1. Classification (GTDB taxonomy): domain Bacteria; phylum Pseudomonadota; class Alphaproteobacteria; order Rhizobiales; family Rhizobiaceae; genus Neorhizobium. The sequence continues at coordinate 1,223,623 of CP147998.1, forward strand.
TAGCAGCGACCAAAATTGTGGCAAAACCAAGCTGGCTCTTGAACAGCAGGTGCAAGCGCGGACAAGCGAAAAGGGGAATGACATGGTATCGAGGCGTAATTTTCTGATCGGCGGGGCAGCCCTGCCATTCCTGTCTTATCTGGATCTGGCGGAAACGGCTTTCGCCGCCACCCCGAAGGACATTCTGGTCGTGGCGCAGCAGCTCGACAACATGACCAGCCTCGATCCGCATGAGGGCTTCGAAGCCGTCGGCGGCGAAATGATTAGCAACATGTACCAGAAGCTGGTCCGTGCCAACAACGACAATCCGAACGAAGTCCAGCCGGTCGTCGCCGCCTCCTGGGAAGCGGATGCCGACAGCAAGGTCTTCACCTTCAAGCTTGCCGATGCGACCTTCTCTTCGGGCGCCAAGGTAACGGCCGACGACGTCGTGTTCTCGCTGCAGCGCGCCATCAAGATGAACAAGAGCCCGGCTTTCATCATCAGCCAGTTCGGCTTCACGCCGGAGAATGTCGAAAGCCGCATCGTTGCCAAGGACGCCAAGACGGTCACGCTGACGACCGAAAAGTCCACCTCCATTGCCTTCCTCCTCTTCTGCCTGTCGGCCAATGTCGGCGCGATCGTCGAGAAGAAGATCGCTCTGGCGAACGAGACTAATGGCGACTTCGGCAATGCCTGGCTGCAGAAGAACAGCGCGGGCTCCGGTCCGTTCTCGCTGCAGGCCTGGAAGCCGAGCGAAAGCGTTTCGCTCGTCCTCAACCCGAACGGTCCCTACAAGGGCAGCCTGAAGCGCGTCGTCGTGCGCCACGTCGTCGATCCCGCCTCGCAGCTCCTGATGCTCCAGAAGGGCGACGTTGATATCGCTCGCGACCTCACCACGGAACAGTTGAAGGTTGCTCAGGGCGACAAGGACATCACGCTGGTGCGCAAGCAGATCGCTTCGCTGGTGCTGATCTCGCTCAACCAGAGCAATCCGAACCTCGCCAAGCCGCAGGTCTGGAAAGCCGTCAAGTGGGCACTCGACTATGAAGGCATGCAGAAGAACATCATTCCGCTCAGCCACACCATCCACCAGAGCATGGAACCGGCAGGTTTCCCGGTACGGTCAGCGATCTGCCCTACAAGCGCGACGTCGAAAAGGCGAAGGCGCTGATGGCGGAAGCCGGACTGAAGGATGGCTTCGACATCACCATGGACCATTACTCGGCGCAGCCCTATCCGGATCTCGCTCAGGCAATCCAGGCCAATCTTGGCGAAATCGGCATTCGGGTGAAGCTGCAGTCGGCGGAAAACCGGCAGGTTCTGACCAAGATGCGCGGCCGCCAGCATGAAATGGCGCTCTCGGCCTGGGGCACGGATTATTTCGATCCGAACTCCAACGCTGAGGTCTTCTGCATCAACAAGGACAATTCCGAGAACGCGAAGTCGAAGCCGTTCGCCTGGCGTTCCAGCTTCAAGAACGACGATCTGGCCGCAAAGGCCGAGGCTGCTCGCGACGAGAAGGATCCGGCCAAGCGCATTGCGCTCTATGAGGCGCTGCAGCGCGAATTCATGGACAACAGCCCCTTCGCGATCATGTTCCAGACGACCAAGACCGCCGCATGCCGCAAGAACGTCGAAGGTTTCCGCCTCGGCGCCCTGTCGGAAGGCAATTCCTACCTGGAGACGAACAAGGCGTGAATCGTCGTATCAAAACCCTGTCCGCAACGCTGGGCAGCGTCGGTCTGACGCTGTTCGGCCTCACCATCCTGACCTTCCTGATCGGGCGTGTGATGCCGGTCGATCCCGTCATCGCGGCCGTTGGCGACAACGCGCCGGAAAGCGTGATCGTCCGCGTGCGGGCGGAAATGGGGCTGGACCAGCCATTGCCGGTCCAGTTCCTGCACTATCTCGGTCAGCTTCTGCATGGCGATCTCGGCATGTCGGTGCTGACCAAGAACCCGGTCGCGGTGGATATCACCCGTTTCTTCCCGGCCACTTTCGAACTGGCGACTGCAGCGCTCCTGCTGGCGACACTGGTCGGCATCCCGCTCGGTGTCTGGGCGGCGGTCAGGCAGGGCAGCTTTACCGACCAGGCGATCCGCGTCGTGTGTCTCGCCGGTCATTCCGTGCCGGTCTTCATGCTGTCGATGATCTCGCTGCTGGTCTTCTATTCGGCGCTCGACATCGCGCCGGGGCCGGGGCGACAGGACATCATCTATGACGGCATGATCACGCCGGTCACCGGACTGATGTCGATCGACACGCTTCTGGCCGGCGATCTTGGCGCCTTCCGGGATGCCCTGGCGCATATGGCGCAGCCGGTCATCATTCTCGCCTATTTCTCGATGGCCTATATTGCCCGCATGACCCGCGCCTTCATGATCGATGCTTTGAAGGGCGAATACGTCATCACGGCGCGTGCCAAGGGGCTGTCGGGCATCACGGTTGTCTGGAGTCATGCGTTCCCGACGGTCGCCGTGCAGCTGATCACCGTTCTGGCGCTCACCTATGCAGGCCTTCTCGAAGGTGCCGTCGTCACCGAGACCGTGTTCTCCTGGCCCGGCATCGGCCAGTACCTGACCACCTCGCTGATGAATGCCGACATGAACCCGGTCGTCGGTTCGACCCTGCTTATCGGCCTGATCTATGTCGGCCTCAACCTGCTCGCGGACATCTTGTACCGCCTGCTCGATCCGAGGGTGCAATAATGATTGCCGCTTTCCGCAACTGGGCGCTTGACGAGTCTCCGTCCTCGCGCCGTCAGGCCGCATGGGGCAGTCGCTATCGCGCATGGCTCAATCTCAAGGGTAATCCGCTTGGCATGGTGGGGCTTGCCGTCATCCTGCTGTTCATCCTGATTGCGATTTTTGCGCCGCTTCTGGCGACCCATAATCCCGCGGTGCAGGATCTTGGCAATCGGCTTGCCGCCCCCGGTGCTGCACATTGGCTCGGCACCGACGAACTCGGCCGTGACATCTATTCGCGTATCCTGTTCGGTGCCCGCGTCACGCTCGGCATGGTGATTGCCGTGGTCGTGCTGGTCGCGCCGATCGGCCTCGCCGTCGGTTGCGTCGCCGGTTATTTCGGCGGAATTGTCGATACCGCGCTGATGCGCCTTACCGACATTTTCCTCGCCTTTCCAAGGCTTGTCCTGGCGCTTGCCTTCGTCGCGGCGCTGAAGCCCGGCGTTGAAAGCGCGGTGCTGGCAATTGCCTTGACGGCCTGGCCACCTTATGCGCGCATGGCTCGCGCCGAAACACTGACGGTACGCGGCAGCGATTTCATTGCCGCTTATCGCCTGACGGGTGGTTCGGCCTGGCGCATCATCTTCCGGCATATTGCGCCACTCTGCATGCCGAGCCTGATCGTCCGCGTGACGCTCGACATGAGTTCGATCATCATCACCGCCGCCTCGCTCGGCTTCCTCGGCATGGGCGCGCAGCCGCCTTCGCCGGAATGGGGCGCTATGATCGCCACTGCCAAGCGGTTTATCTTCGAACAGTGGTGGGTGCCGATGATCCCCGCGATCGCCATCCTGCTGGTCTCGCTTGCCTTCAATTTCCTCGGCGACGCTTTGCGCGACGTTCTCGATCCGAAGGGGAATTGAGCCGATGCTGGTCGATATTCAAAATCTGCGCATCGGTTTTCAATCGCGCACCGGTTTCCATCAACCTGTCAGGGGCGTCTCGCTCAAGCTTGGCACCGAGAAACTCGGCATCGTCGGCGAAAGCGGCTCCGGCAAAAGCCTGACGGCCCGCGCCCTGATGAAGCTCCTGCCGAAGCAGACCCGCATCGAGGCGGATACGCTTTCTTTCGACGGTATCGACTTGCTCGCCGCCGGTGAAAGGCAGATGCGCCAGATACGCGGCAAGCGGGCCGGCTTCATTCTGCAGGACCCCAAATACTCGCTGAACCCGGTAAAGACGATCGGCGCCCAGGTTGCGGAAGCCTGGCGTACGCACAAGGGCGGGAGCAGGCGCGAGGCCTTCGACGCCGCGGTCAACCTGCTGGAGCAGGTCAAGATCCGCGATCCGCGGGTGGTCGCGAAGTCCTATCCGCACGAGGTCTCGGGTGGCATGGGGCAGCGCGTCATGATCGCCATGATGCTCGCGCCGGATCCGGAGCTTCTGATCGCCGACGAGCCGACCAGTGCGCTCGATGCCACGGTGCAGGCGGAAATCCTGCGCCTGATCGAGGAACTGGTATCGCAGCGCGGCATGGGCCTGCTGCTGATCAGCCATGACCTGCCGCTCGTCTCGCATTTCTGCGACCGGGTCATGGTCATGTATGCCGGCCGAGTCATGGAGGAACTGAAGGCCTCGGAGCTTCTGTCCGCCAAGCACCCCTATACGCGCGGCCTCTTGAACTGCATGCCCTCGCTCGTTCATCCGAAGGAGCGCCTGCCCGTGCTGACCCGCGATCCGGAGTGGCTGAAATGAGCATCGAGATCGAAAATCTGCGCATCCGCTTCGGCGAGCGCGAGGTCGTCAAGGGCGTATCCTTCCAGGTCGATAGCGGCGACAGCTTCGGCATCGTCGGCGAGAGCGGCTCGGGCAAATCGACCGTGCTGCGCGCCATGGCCGGGCTGAACCAGGACTGGCAGGGACGCATCGCCTTTTCCGGCGACAATGCACCGTTAAAGCGGCCGCCGGCCTTCTTCCGCAAGGTGCAGATGGTCTTCCAGGACCCTTACGGTTCGCTGCATCCGCGTCAGACGATCGACCGCATCCTGAGCGAATTGCCGCTGGTACACGGTATGGACCGTATCGACGAGCGCATTGCCAAGGTATTGTCGGACGTCGCCCTGCCGCAGAATGCCCGCTTCCGCTATCCGCATCAGCTTTCGGGCGGCCAGCGGCAGCGTGTTGCCATTGCCCGCGCCCTGATCGCCGAGCCGCAGGTTCTGCTGCTGGACGAACCCACCAGCGCGCTGGACGTGTCGGTACAGGCGGAAATCCTCAACCTGCTGGCCGATCTGCGCGTCGAGCGAAAGCTGACCTATGTCATGGTCAGCCATAATCTCAGCGTCATCGCGCATCTCTGCAGCCGCGTCGGCGTCATGGTCGATGGGTTGATGGTGGAACAACTCTCGGCGGACGACCTGCGCCTCGGTCGCGTGCTGCACCCCCATACGCAGGAGCTTCGCCGGCTCAGCATCGAGCTGGAAGAACCGGTCTGATCCGGAGAGCCTGGCTGATTTAAGGAAATATCCGATGACGGATAGCTTGAACTGGAGCGGCGCCGCATCGACCGCGCGCAAATTCATGGAAGCATGGGCCACCGGCGAACCGGGCGGTGCGGTGATCGGCTTCGATGCGAAAGTGGTCCGTTTTGCCTTGGCTGGCGGCATGGAAAGCCTGAGCACGTTGGCTCCCTTTACGCCGAAGAGCGTCGTGCGCTACGCTTCCGTCACCAAGCATGCCTTTTGCGCCATGGTGCTGTCGCATCCGGAGCTGATTTCGCTCGACGACCGGCTTGGCCTTCATCTGCCCGAACTGCAGGAACCGCTCGCAAGCGTCACCGTCGGCCGCGCGCTGGACATGAGCGGCGGCCTGCCGGACACCCGGGAATGCCTGTCTCTGCTCGGCCTTTCGGTCTATACCGACACCAAGGCCGCGCCGCTTCTGGAATTCCTCGCCCGCCAGACCCGGCTGAACTACGATGCCGGCGCTGAGGTGTCCTATTCGAATACAGGCTACCGGCTGGTCGAGGCCGCACTGGAGCGCAAAGGCGCTTTCTTCCGCGACTTCATCCGCGAAGCGGGATCCCGGCAAACGCCGTCTTCGATGCGCCGGACGTCTGGAACGATGCCGTAATCGGTCTCGTCCCGGGTTACTGGAAAGACGGAAGCCGGTGGCAGCTGTCGGCAGCCGGCCTGCATATCTCCGCGTCCGGCAGCATGACCGGCAGTGCCGAAAGCCTCGCCTACTGGTTGCAATCGCTGCTCCGTGGTGAAGGCCGCTTCGAGGATACCTTGGAACGGTTGGCCGCGCCACGCGAACTGGCGGATGGACGGGAGAGTGGTTACGGCCTCGGCTTGCGCCATACCGTCATCGACGGCAGGGATTTTATCGGCCATGGCGGTTCGCATCCCGGCTACAAGACCTATTTCCTGCTCGATCCCGTCGAGAAGACCGGCTTCGTTGTCGTTTCCAACCGGGAAGATACGAACGGCAACAAGATCGCCACCGAATGCATGGCGGCCCTGAACGGCCTTGCGCTTCCGGCTGCATCCGATGCCCTGACCGATGGCTTCTACGTGACCGAGTCCGGCCCCTGGTGGATCGAGGTGAAAGGCTCAACCGTCACCTATCTGGATGCCGACGATACGGTCTATGACGATGGCGAAGGCTGGGTTTCGTCCCGATCCGCCTCTTCTCCCATGCGTCTCAGGATGGAAGATGGTGCCGTGGTCGGCGAGATTGGCCATGCGGCGAGGCGCCTGCTGCCGGCCGAAAATGACGCGGTCGATGCGACGCTCGATGGCGGCTGGGTTTCCACCGAAGGCGCTCGTTTCGAGATCGAGGATGGCGAGGTCGTCATGGGCGTAGGGCCGATCCGGCATCGCATGCCGCTGAGGCCGCTCGGTCACGGCCGCTATATCTTCACCCTGCATGACGGTCCCTGGACCAAGCGCGTCTGCATGAACGTGCTCGAGGGGGATAAGGTAGAGCTTGTCCTCAGTCGTGCCCGAATGATGGAATATCGCCGCGCCGCTCACGACTGATTTGCATTTTTTGGCCGATGGCCCCAAGAGAGGCGGCAAGCACGCCGTTTCAGGGAGCCCGGATGGAAGTCAAATGGCTTGAGGATTTCCTCGCCCTGGCGAAGACGTTGAACTTTTCCAAGGCAGCCGAGGAACGGCACGTCACCCAGTCGGCGTTCAGCCGCCGCATCCGGCAGCTCGAAAGCTGGGTCGGCGCGAGCCTGATCGACCGCGCCACCTATCCTTCCCGCCTGACGGAGGCCGGCGCGCGTTTCGTGCTCGTGGCGGAGCAGACGTTACAGGCGCTCTATCAGGCACGCCGCAATCTTCAGGTCGAGGATGGGACCGATGCGCGCACCGCGACGTTGACGGCTCTGCACACCCTGTCCTTCACCTTCTTCCCCGATTGGCTCAACCGGGTAAACGCGCGCATCGGGCCGATCGTGTCGCATCTGCGGCCCGATTCCGGCTCGATGGAGGAAAACCTGAATTCGCTGATCGACGGCGACAGCGATTTCCTCCTGACCTACCAGCATGTCGAGGTGCCGATGCTGCTCGATATGGAATTCGAGCATCACACGCTTGGCCGGGAAAATATCGTTCCCGTTTCGGCACCGGGACCCGACGGTTCGCCCTTGCACCGCATCGAGCCGAATTTCGCCCATGTGAGCTACCAGAAGACTTCCTTTTCGGGCAGCTGATCAACGGGGTCATGGCTGAACGGCTGCCGCCGGAAAACCGGGTGCATGTAGGCAGCATGTCGGTCGGGCTGAAAGGCATGTCGATGTCCGGATGGGGCCTGGCCTGGATTCCCGAAAGCCTGGTGGCCGCCGAGCTTGCCGCCGGACAACTGGTGCGGGCCGCCGGCCCCGAATGGGATATCGAAGTCGAAATCCGGCTCTATCGCTCGAAGGAGAACCGGCGCCCGATCGTCAAGCGTATCTGGAACCTGCTGGACGGCGGTTAGGACATTTCCGGCGAAAACGGGATCGCCTTCAATGCCCTATCCTGTTGCTTTTTCGGCAATTCCGAACGCAAAACCGTTTCACACTTTTGCTGGAATTGCTCTGGAAGAGGGTCAGATTGCAGTCTTGCGGGCATTGTCCATGTAGAGTTCACGCAGCCTGCGGAACATCGGACCGGGTTTGCCGTCGGCGACGGGCTTGCCGTCGATCATGGTGATCGGCACGACGAAGTTCGACGCGCTGGTCAGGCACGCTTCCCGCGCCGTCATTGCTTCTTCGGGCGTGAAGGCACGTTCCTCGATTTCCAGTTCCTGTTCACGCGCCAGTTCAAGAACGGCAAGGCGGGTGCAGCCCGGCAGCGTTGCATTGCTGTTGCCGCGGGTGATGATCTTGCCGTCTTCGGTGATGATATAGGCGGTCGATGATGCGCCTTCGGTGATGAAACCGTTCTCGACCATCCAGGCTTCGTCGCAGCCTTCGGCCTTGGCGATGCGCTTTGCCATGACCTGGGGCAACAGGCAGACGCTCTTGATGTCACGACGTGCCCAGCGCTGGTCGGGCACGATCTTGACCTTCAGGCCTTTTTCGACGGCGGCGACATGTTCCAGCGTTTTCGCTTGGGTGAACATGACCAGCGTCGGCTCGAGGTCTTCCGAGTAATAGAAATTCCGATCCTCGGCACCGCGGGTATATTGGAGATAGACGAGACCTTCGGTCAGGCCGTTCGCCTCGATCAGCTTTTTTCGGCTGCAACGATTTCGGCCGTCGAGACCGGAAGGTGCCCGCCGATCTCGCGGACGCTGCGTTCAAGCCGTGCCATGTGTTGCGGGCTGTCGATCAGCTTGCCTTCGAGCACGGCAGTGACCTCGTAGATGCCGTCGCCGAACAGGAAGCCGCGGTCGAAGATCGAGATATGGGCTTCGTTTTCCGGCAGGAAAGCGCCGTTGAGATAGACGGTGCGAGGTGTCGCGGCAGGCATTGGAACTCCGTGTCGTAATATTGGGAAAGGTCAGAGGCGTTTGAGAATGTCGAGCGAAATGGCGTGGATGGTCGATGGTTTCCCGGTCCCGGCGTTGTAACCGCGCGTGGTGGTCGCCATCGTCATCGAATTGAGAATGGCCTCTTCGGTCGCCTCGATCACGGCCTCGAAAAGGGCGAGACCACATCGTTGGCCAGGACCGGGTATTCGGCGATCGACTTGCGGCGCTCCGGCGTGCGGCGAACCTTGTCGGCCGTGGAGAAGGCCAGTGCATAATCTCCGGAACCGTTGGAAAGTGCTGCTCCCGTGCGGGCGAGGCCGCCGAAGCAGCGTTCGGCCAGGCGTTTGAGATTGCGCGAACACAGCGGCGCGTCGGTTGCGACCACCATGACGATCGATCCGTCCCTGTCGTGCTTTTCCGTCTGGTCGTCGGCGCGATAGGGGCGCCCATCGATCGTCAGGGTACCGCCGTAGTTGGATTGAACGAGGACCCCGAGCGTATAGGTCTCGCCTGCGACCGATACCTGTCGCGAACTGGTGCCTATGCCGCCTTTCATCCCGAAGGCGACCGTGCCGGTGCCGGCGCCCACAGCGCCTTCTTCCACCGGTCCGGCGTCGGCTGCCGCCAGCGCGGCCAGCATCTCGTCAACGGTCGGGCGCGCGGCACGGATATCGTTCAGCCGGGAGTCGTTGGTTTCTCCGACGACGGCGTTGAGTGAAACAACCCGTTCGTTGCCGGGCTGGGCAAGAGTGTATCGGTTGATGGCCTCGATTCCCCGTCCGACCCCAAGCGTGTTGGTGAGAAGGACCGGCGTCTCGATCTCGCCGAGCCTCGGCGATCTGGGTGGAGCCGGCAAATTTGCCGAAGCCGTTGAACACGGCAAGGGCGGCCGGCACCTTCTCCTGAAAGAGATTGGAACCATGCGGCAGGATCGCGGTCACACCGGTGCGGGTGCGATCACCTTCGCGACAGGTGAGGTGGCCGACCTGCACACCGGCGACGTCGGTGATTGCGTTCAGCGGGCCCGGTTGGTATCGGCCCGGCGCCAAACCCAGCGCACGCAGCCGTAAGCGGTCTTGCTTTGCCATTTCGTCTTCGTCCTGTGTCCGAGGTTATGTATCCCTCTTGGCTCACGGGCGGCACAACAAAAATGGAATAGGTCCAGTCCAGCTTCGCAAATGGCGACGGTCGGTTGCTCCCGCCGATCAGAAATCAAATCTCGTTCTGAGCTCGGGCGGTGCCGTTACGGATGCGCGGTCCGGCGGCAATGTGTTGCCGGGATAGGCGACGACAAGATCGAAAATCTCGTCCTGCAGCGACTTGCGGGGCTTCAACAAGGATTGTGCCGCTTCATTGATCGAGGACCGAGCGCTTTCGAGCGTTTGGCGGCATACGCCTTCCAGAACAAGGACGATATTATATGTGTCGTCTTCAGTTTCCGCATTCTGGACGAAGACCTCGTATGGTTGGTTCGGTTCCGCGAGGCCGATCAGGAAGCCCAGCAATATTCCGCTCAAGACCATCTCGTTCAAGTGGTTTGCAAGCCGCAGGCCGGCGCTCCTGGCTTCCGCCCGTCCGACCGAATAGGCTTGAACCAGGCTGCAGCGACCAATGCCGCGGCCACCGGATGCAAGGGTGCTGGCAGGAATTCTCAACACATTGGAGAAATGCTGGCGCATCTTCGCCGACCAGACGGTCGGGTTCTTGACCAGGTCCATATAGGCCGGATGTTCGATGGCGCTGAGATCGCTCAGATCATAAAGGGTGAAATAGCGGTTTTTGGTTTGAAGGAAGGATGCGTAGCGCCGGGCGCCGAGCATGCCGGGCGCGGTCAATCTTTCAGGCACATGCTCGAACGTGTGCCAGGCCTCGTATTCCTCGGTCATCGCGCTGGGGTAATCGTTCCAGAGAGCCAGAAACGCACCGCTCATGCTTCGCCCCCGATCTGCAGGACGACCTTGGTGGCGACACGCTCATGGGCGGCCTTGAATCCGCTCATGGCATCGGACAGGGAAGCCGGTGCGATATCAGCCTGCTCATCATGTCCTGGTTGGCCGCGAGGAAGGCGATCACCGCGTCCCAGTCTTTCGCCGGCGCACGATAGGAACCGCGGATCTGCTGGTGCATCCGCACGAGCCTGACCAGATCGATTTCGGCGGGGCGGGGATGAATCCCGACCACCGTGAAGATGCCGCGTTTCTTCAGATACGGAAGTGTTGCCGACACAAGCGCGGGCACGCCTGCGGCCTCGATGATGGCGTCGAACGGCGCCCGTTCCGAAAGCGCTTCGTCCATCGTGACATGCGCAGTGTCGATCAGGTGCTCGAATCCGATCCCGCGAAGCGCGGCCAGTCTTGGCTCGTCGTCGCGTCCCAAAACGACCACCTCGGCACCCTTCGCGCGCGCCAGAACCGCAATTCCCTGCCCGATGAAGCCAGGCCCGATCACCAGGATCTTCTGGCCCGGACGGACATCCGCGGTTGCCACCGCTTCGGCACAAACGGTCATCGGCTCGGTGAGCGCGGCGATATCCATGTCCAGTCCGTCGGGCAGGGCGTGGCAGTTACCGTGGGGAACGCAAACGAAATCGGCGAAGGCGCCGTTGCGGCCGATGCCGACGCCCTTTCGATTGCTGCAATCGTCGTCGTCGCCGGCAAGGCAGGCAGCACATTTGCCGCAGGTCGTCGAAGGCCGTGCGGTGATGCGGGTGCCGATCAGGGTCGGCTCCAGCCCGTCGCCGACCGCGGTGATCGTCCCGGAAAATTCGTGCCCGAGCGTGACGGGCATGGCGCTTTCCATGGATTCGTAGCCCGGCGTCCATTCGGCGATATGCAGGTCCGTGCCGCAGATTCCGGCAGAATGGACGCGAACCAGAACCTCGCCCGGCAGGACGGTCGTCAGCGTTTCGACCGCGCGCAACTCCACGCCCACGCCAGGCCGGACCTTTTGCAGTGCCAACATCTTGGTTTCTCCGGAATGTGGAGCCGGCGCTTATCCGCGCCAGCTCAGGAAATGGCGCTCGACCTGGCCGATGACGAAATTCACGATCAGTCCGAGCACAGACAGTATGGTGACGCCCGCGAAGAGTTTTTCGAGGTCGTAGAGCGAGCCGGCTTCGAGAATGTAGGAGCCGACACCGTATTGTGCGCCGAGCATTTCCGCCGCGACCAGAAGGATGATCGCGATCGAGATCGAGACGCGGAGGCCGGAAAGAATGGCCGGGAAAGCGCCCGGAAGCACGATCTTGCGAACGATGGACCACCAGGTCAGGCCGAAACTCTGCCCCATGCGGATCAGGGACCGATCAACGTTATCGACTGCGCCATAGGTCGCAACGACCGTCGGCGTGAAGGTTCCGAATGCGATGAGCGCATATTTCGACATTTCGTCGATACCGAACCAGATCACGAAAAGCGGCAGCAGGGCAATCTTCGGAATGGGAAAGAGCGCCGCCACGAGCGGAACGAGACCGGCCCGCACATAGCTGAACAGACCGATCAGCACGCCGAGCGAGATGCCGACCGCGATACCGAGCGCACCGCCGATGAAAAGGCGCTGCAGCGACGGCAGAAGATGCCGCCAGAGGCCGCCGCTCTGCCAGAGCTGAACCAGCGTATCAAAGACCGCCGAAGGGCGCGGTAGTGTAAGGTTCGTGATGAACCCGGTCCGCGTCCCGATCTCGGCGATGACGAGCAGCGCGACGAAAACGGCGAGTGCCATGCCGCGAACCGGCATCGGCGAAAAACCGCCACCACGGAACGGGACGTGTTCCACGGCAACGTTCTTCGGCTCGGCGCCCACGGCAGGCTGCGTTGAAACCATGCTTGCATCAGACATCGGCCAGCTCCTTGTCGGCAGCCATCGCTTCTTCGCGCATCAGCTCCCAGAGCTGTTTCTGCTTTTCTTCGAGAGCCGGGTCGCCGAGATGGCGATCCGCCAGGGGAATGTCGATATCGACGATCTCGCGGATGCGTCCCGGGCGACGGGAAAGGACGATCACGCGATGTCCGAGCCGCACGGCTTCGTTCAGATTGTGAGTCACGTAGACCGAAGTGAACGGCTGACGGGTCCAGAGCGAGACGAGATCGTCCATCAGCAGTTCGCGTGTCTGGCTGTCGAGCGCCGAAAGCGGTTCGTCCATCAGCATCACAGCAGGGCGTACCGCAAGAGCGCGGCTGATCGCGACGCGCTGGCGCATGCCGCCCGACAATTGCTTTGGAAGCGCGTGACGGAATTCCGAAAGGCGGGTGCGTTCCAGAACGTCGGTGACGATCGCGTCCATTTCGCCGCGCTTCAGCCCGTGATCCTCAAGCACAAGCTTGATATTGCCCTCGACCGTGCGCCAGGGGAGCAGGGCGAAGTGCTGGAAAACATAGGTGAGCGGGTTGAGACAGTCTTCGGGCGGCCGGCCGACCTGGAGGACTTCACCGGCGTTAGGGCGCTCCAGCCCGCCCAGGAAGCGCAAAAGGGTAGACTTGCCGCAACCGGACGGTCCGATAAGACAGGCGATCTGGCCTTTTGGAATGTCGAGCGAGATATCCCGCAGAACCTCCACGGCGCCGTAATGATGAGTGATGTTCTTGAGCTTCAGGTCCATGGGCACTCCCGGCGGAGGCCCGAGGGGCCTCCGATCTTGTTGGCAAGCCGATCAGATCGTCTTGACGTAGGATGTGTCGAAAAGCTGTTCGTTGCTGATGGTGTCCTTGACCATGCCTTCGGCCTTGAACCATTCGAGCTGTTCGACGCAGCTTTTGAGCGAAAGGGCCAAGCCCTTGTTGATGCGCATCGCGCCTTCGATCAGGTTCTGCTTGGCAACGTCGTACGGGCTGTCCTTTTCCACGTACTTGTAAACGATCTTCGCAATCGCGTCGCGTTCCTCGTCGTTCGAGGTCTTGTCCACGAATGCGGCGTTGTAGTCGTCGATCGCCTTGCTATAGGCCTTGATGAAGGACTCGGTCAGCGCCCGATCGTTCTTGGCGTTCTTCGTCGATGTGAACGCCGTCGTGACCTGATAGTCCGGCGCGTAGTCGGCAACGAGCCCGATCTTCCTGGCAGCGCCTTCGCGGATCATCTTGTTCGCAACGTTCGCTTGGATCGCCCAGGCATCGATCTGGCTGGTCGAAAGTGCACCGACGACGGCGCCGAGCTTCTGCAGCGGACGCAGCTGGATATCGGCAAGCTTGATGTTGTTTGCGGATGCGATCTTGTGCGCCATGAAGTGGAACGACGAACCGGCAGTGGTGATGCCGAAGCTCTTGCCCGCCAGCTTCGACGGATCCGTCAGGCCGGCTTCGTAAGCCTTGTTGGACGCCAGGATAACTGCGCCGACAATGCCCTTTTCTTCGGTCAGCGCGCCACCTACAACCTTGACCGCGTCCTTCTGGGCAAGGCTGATGAGACCGCCACTCATGGAGGTGACGCCGAATTCGGCATCGCCGGATGCGATCGCCACGGCCATCGGCTGAGCCGCTTCGAAAAACTTGAGTTCGATATCGAGGCCCGCGTCCTTGAAGTAGCCGCGCTCGTAAGCAATGAAGCTCGGCGCATGGCTGGCAAGATTGAGGACTGCGAGATTCCGCTTGGCGGCGGCGCGTGCCGGAACGCCAAAAGCTGTGGCGGCGCCGGCGGCGCCCATGGCAATAAGCGCCTGTCGACGGTTCAGGGTAAAAGTCATCTGGGGTCTCCTCCGTATCGACGTGTAAGCGACGTCGTACCTTTTCAGTGCCACTCAAATCGCGCGAGCACAACAAACAATGATTATGTCTCCCATGCCTTAAGGGCATGATGCGGAGCCATGGGCTGGCGTTAAAGCGTGACCGGCGACATGGCAAGCTTGCGGGACAGGATCTCGATCAACTTCCGGAGATTGGCCGAGTGCGGTCGCCGCCGGTTCCAAAGGACCGAGATCTGGAAATGTGGAGCGTTCTCGAGCGGACGGATGACGAGATTGCTGCCAACCGGGCCGAGCGTTGTCAGATAGTCCACCAGGACGATACCCATCTGCTCATTGGCAAGCGCAAGCGCCGTGTCGGAGAAGCGGGCGACGGCGCGGGCGTTGATCTTCACGCCGGCGCGGCTGAGGAAACTGTCGACGACCCGCTGATGCGCGCCGCCGGCGGCAAATGCGACGAAGTCGGCTCCCTCGAGGTCGGATGCCTTGACGATGGTTTCTTTGGCCAGGCGATGGCTTTTGGGGATACAGGCAACCAGATCGGCTTTCCCGACAATTTCCGTTGCGATCAGCGGATGTTGCGACGTCGCAATCGTCACCACGGCTTCGCCACGGCCGGCGATGAGGTAGTCCTCGATCTGGTCGACGGGAAGCACATCGAAGAAGAGCTCTATCCCGGGCACCTCGACGGAGAGATCCCGCAATGCCTGGGGCACCAGCGCGCGTGCGACGCTGGCCGTCGAGCCTGTTCTGAAGATGGCGGTCTCGCCTCGGGCGATGCGGCCGATCTGGGTTCCGACGCCCGTCAATTGCCGCATCAGCGGATCGATCTCCGCCTGGATTTCCAGCGCTTCCGATGTCGGCACGAGACCGTTGCGATCGCGCAGGAAGAGCGCAATTCCGAGAATGTCCTCGATGCGACGGATCGTTCTGCTCAGCGCCGGTTGCGAGACGTTCAGCACCTTCGACGCCCCCGTGATCGAACGTGCCTGCATGACCGCATGAAACACTTCGATCTGCCGGAGGCTGAGCAGGCCATCGACGGACTTCGCCTCCGTCGGACTGTTGTCTTTACCCCTTGATGGCATCCGCGTTTCTTTCCAGGAAGGGTATCAACAGGTCGAGCATTTCGTCCGGGCTTGTCTCCGGTAGCAGATGGCCGCCGGGGAGGCCACGGCCTTCGACCGCATGCGCCCAGTCCGCCCATATGTCGAGCGGTTCGCGGCCCCCGCCGTAACGTCGCCCTTCCTCCCAGAAGAGAAGCACCGGAGCCGAAATCCTGCGGCCTGCGGCTCGGTCGGCCAGATCGTCCGCTTCATCGACTGTCGCACCCGCCCGATAATCCTCGCACATCATATGCCGGACGTCCTCCCGATCGAAAGCGATGCGGTAGTCTTCAAGCGCCAGCGTGTTCAGTTTTTCGATACCCTCCGCCATCTTGCCGAGGGTGAGGTCGATCAGAAAGCGGGGATCTGCCGCCATCAGCTTTTCCGGCAGGGGAGCGGGCTGAGCCATCATGAACCAGTGCCAGGCACCCATCCCGAACGCCTTGCTCGCGCCCTCCCACATTTCCGGCGTCGGCACCACCGTCACGGAAACCAGGGCCTTCACCGCATCCGGAAAATCGAGTGCCATCCGATAGCCGACGCGTCCGCCGCGGTCATGCCCGACAAGGACGAACCGGTCGTGGCCGAGCTTCATCATCATCTCATGCAGGCATTTCGCCATACGCCGTTTCGAGCCAAGGCCTTGCGTCTGTGCGGTCAGCCTGCTGTCACCGTATCCCGGCAAATCGGGTACTACGACGGTGTAATTCCCGGCAAGCGCGGGCGCGATGCGATGCCATGCGGCTCGGGTTTCCGGATAACCGTGCAGCAGCAGGACCGCCGGTCCGGAACCGCCTGTCAGGACGGCGAGGTTTACATCGGCTGTCTCGATGATCTTGTCTTCGAAACCGGGGAAAAGTGCGTTTACGGCTCTATGCATGGTTTGATTATTCCGTTGGGAAAGCTGTGTTCCGTCAGTGCGACCGCGCGAAGGGCCGCAATCAGGCTGTCTACGGCTGGTGGCCGGGGGCGCAGGCGGCTGGTGTGGACATAGGCGGAAATCGATACGCTGTTTTCTATCGGAACGGCCGCCATGCCAGCGGTTGCGCAGTCGATGGCGGAAAAGGCGTCGAGGATGGTGATGCCGATCCGCTCGGAAACGAAGGAAAGCGCTGCTTCGACGAAATGGACGTAGACGGCGGTCTTTCGGGCGATACCGAACCGCCGATAGGTCTCGTCAATGTAAAGGCCGTGGGTCGTCGCCGAACCGAAGGAGATGAGCGTCTCCTCGGACAGCTCGGCAGGGTTGATCGATGCCTTGTCCGCAAATCGATGATCGGACGGCATCACGCAAACCAGCCCGGCTTCGGCGATCGCTGTCGTCTCGATGACCGGATCGTCGATCCGGGCGATGGTCGCCACACATGTCCCGCGCCCAAAAAGCAGATAATCGCGGATATCCCGCTGCGGAAGAGAGTCGCAGTAATAGGTGGCGGCAACTTCCGCCAGTTGCAGCCGCCTCAGGGCCTTGGGGATGAGCCTCATGCCGATGCTCGGCGTCGCGCCGAAGCGGAACGTGGACGCGTTGCCGCGGGCGATTGAATAGATGGAATCCGACAGCATTTCCGCCTGCTGGTGGACGCGCTCGGCCTCTTCGAAGATGAGCTGCGCTTCCTGCGTGGGGACGAGCTTTCCCCGATGCGGCCGAACAGCGCTATGCCGAGTGATCCTCCAGTCGTTTTATGGCGATCGAAAGATTGGGTTGAGAAACGCCCAGATGTCGGGCGGCGGCCGTCAGCGAGCGCGTCGCCATGACGATGCGAAAGATCTCGATCTGGCGTTCCTTGAGTTTGGGATTCGCCACGCCGCCCCCGTGCTCCCCATAAATCTGATTTATGAATTGCACCCATTTCCATATTGGCGTCAATGCCTGGGCGTTTCTATCCTGCGCCCAGGAAGAGGATGGCGCCATCATGATAGGCAGTACTACCCGTTTGGTCGCGATGATCGGCACGCCGATCGCCCAGGTGAAATCACCCCAGAACTTCAACACCCGTTTTGCGGCCAACCATGAAGACCGGGCGATGGTCCCGATCGACCTACGGCCGGAGCAGGTCGAGGATTTTGTCAGGTCGGTTCGAGGATGGGAAAATCTCGACGGCTTTGTCGTCACCATTCCCCACAAGACTGCGGTTGCCCGGCTGATCGATGAACTGACGCCGCGCGCGCAATTTCTGGATGCCGCCAACGTCGTCCGGCGCTATCCCGATGGCCGCCTGTGCGGCGACAATACGGACGGCGAAGGCTTTCTTCAGGCCGCAAAGGCCAATGGCTTTTCCGCCGCGGACAAATCCGTCTTGCTTGTCGGAGCGGGAGCGGCGGGCCGGGCAATCGCGCACGCATTGGCGGAGGCCGGCATTTCCGGGTTGTTCATTTCCGATATCGACGAAGCTCGGGCGGCGACGCTGGCTTCCAGGCTTGCAACCATGTTTCCGGATCTCGCCGTCGAGGCCGGCACCGCTCCACAAAGGGTGTTCGATCTCGTGGTCAACGCCTCGCCTTGCGGAATGAACGCCGCCGATCCCCTGCCTGTGCCGGCGGCTGTCATCGCGCTCATGTCTCCGGACGGGTTGGCCGCGGATGTCGTCACCAGCCCGGAGCGGACACCGTTCCTGGAGCTTGCTGCCCAACGCGGGCTGAAGACCCAGTTCGGGCACGAAATGGCCAAGGCGCAGCTTTTTGCTCTTGGGAGGGCAATGGGCGTCATTGGAGGAGAAACCAGCGAATGACCGGGTCACGATACGATGTCGTTGTCGTGGGCGGCGGCGCCGCGGGGATGAGTGCTGCCGTCGCGGCTGCAAGAATGGGAGCAAAGGTCGCGCTGATCGAGAGATATGGCTTCCTCGGCGGTGCCGCAGCCAATTCCCTTGTGCTGGCCTATTGCGGCTTCTTCCAGAAGGGATTGCAGCCGGTCAGGGCGGTGCGCGGTGTCGGCGAGCAATTTCTGAACATTCTTGCAGGCGTCGGCCAGGACGTCTCGCCTGTCCTTTCCCGCAGCGGCAACAGGATCATCCTGCTCGATCCGGAAGCGGTAAAATTCGCCGGTGACCGCCTGATGGATGAGGTTGGTGCTTCGGTTCTGATGCATAGCCGCGTCACAGGTGCGACCGTCGAGGGGGACCGGATCACATCGATCACCGTCACCGATCATGCCAGAAGCTTCGAGGTCGCCGCCGACGCCTTTGTCGATGCAAGTGGCGAGGCAACGCTTGCGTCCCTGTCCGGTGCAGCAATGACCACGGACAGCTTGACCGGCCTTCACGTTCAGCCGGCTTCGATGCCGGTTCGGATTGGCGGCGTGGCGGCCGACGTCGAATTCGACCGTGGGCAGATGGCGGACCTGATCGCCGCCCATAACTCAACCTTGGAGGATCCGATCCACCGTGGCGACGGAGGCGTCATGTTCCGGCTGCCGATTTCCGGCGACTACTGGTGGATGGCGATCGATCTTGTCACCGATGGGCTGACCGGGGCCGGTCTTGGTGCAGCGGAGCGGCAGGCCAGACGGGAGGCATGGCGCAACCTCGACCTTCTCCGCCAGCTACCCGGCTTCGAGAAGGCTTACATCGTTGCCACGGGACCGCAGATCGGCATCCGCGAAACCCGTCGTCCGAGGTCGAGAGAAGATCTGACAGGAAAGGCATTGGAGCAAGGATTGCGACGAAACGACGGGATAGGTCGCGCTGCATGGCCGATGGAAGTGCATGAGGCGCCGGGAAGGGCCCGATTTGTCGATATCGGGGGAAGGATTTGCAGACATTCCGCCGGGTGCCTTGCGGGCCGCCGATCTGGGCAACCTCTATCTGGCGGGAAGAGTGGCGGGCGCGGATGCCGTTGCTTACGGCTCCTCCAGAGTGATGGGCACTGCTTTTGCGACGGGACAAGCCGCCGGTGTGATGGCGGCGATCAACGCCGAGCCGATCTCGTATATCGATCCGGTCAGAAAGGAACTGGCGTCCCAGAATGCGTTGATCTGATACCGACCATTGCTTGCCGCCCGATTAGGCGTCCGCCAAGCGCAGGCGTCCTTCGCGCAGGCCGTCATAGACGCAGCCAAGTCCGGAAAGAAAACTTTAAGCTTAAAATTGACAGGTCCAACGACCGCCGTTAGTTTAAACCTCAATTGAAAAAAGCCACCGGAAAAACGGTGCTGGGAACCAGAAACTCCGGGATGGGCTAGTGGCCTAATTGCGCCTGACGACCTGTCCCGAACAACCAAACGGCGAGGTCAATATGAAATTCAAAAGCTTGATTATTGGTGCAGTTGGATCGGTTCTGGCTTTCACCGGTTTGGCAAACGCCGAGCCTGTGACCATGGCGATCGGCACCGATGCCGCCTTCGCGTCCTTCTATCTCGCCCAGGAACGGGGCATCTTCAAGAAGCACGGCCTTGAAGTGCAGTTCCTGAAGTTTTCCAACGGCGGCGAAGCTGTCGATGCCGTGATCGCCGGTCAGGCGCAACTGGCCGGCGCGGCCGACCAGACGACGATGATCCGCATGGCTCGTGGCGCCGACCTCCGTCCGACGACGATTTATGAAGAGTCGGGCAGCTACCTCAAGCTTGTGGCGAAGTCCGCGATTTCCGATCCCAAGCAGATCAAGACCTTCGGCGTGGTCAAGGGAAGCGTCAGCGAATATTCGACCAGCCTGACCCTCAGCAAATATGGCATCGATCCGTCGTCCGTGAAAATGGTGCCTGCCGGCCCGCCGGAACTGCCGGCACTGTTTGCCCGGGGCGATATCGACGCCTTCTTCGTCTGGGAGCCGTGGCCGGGTCTCGCCATCAAGCAAGGGGCAAGGCGCTGCTCACCAGCGGCGATGTCGGTTATGCCTACACGATGTGGCTGACGGCATCCGGCACATGGCTGGATGGTCACAAGGACGCCGCGAAGGCAGCCGTTGCCGCACTCGCGGAAGTCAATGCGCAGATTGCAGCGGACCCGCAGAAGGCCGCCACCGAATTCCAGGCCATCACCAAGCTGCCGGCAGCCGACACGATTGACTTCCTGAAGACGACCAACTGGGCCGTCCGCCCGTTTACCGACAAGGACTATCAGGGTTTCGACAAGATCCTCGAGTTCCTGACGGCGCAGAAGATCGTGACGACCAAGCCCGACTTCCGAACCGCGATGGCAAAAGGCAAGGTCAACTGACATGACCAAGGGTGTTGGCATCGCACTGAAGGACGTCGCCATCACCTTCGATGGTCATTGCGTGGTGGAAGGCGCCAATCTCGACATCGCCGGGGGAATTCATATGCCTCCTCGGGCCGAGCGGGTGCGGCAAGTCCACCTTGCTCAATGTCATCGCCGGCTTCGTCTCCTCCACCGGCACGGTCAAGGCCGGCGGCAAGGCGATCAGCGGGCCGGGTGTCGATCGCGGCATCGTCTTTCAGAGTTCCGAAGCATTGTTTCCCTGGCTGACGGTCAGGGAAAATGTCGAGTACGGCGCCCGTATTCGCAGTGTATCCGCTACCCGACGCAAGGCTGCGGCCATGGAATACATCGCCATGGTCGGCCTTTCGCACGCGGCGGACAAATTTCCGGCGCAGCTCTCGGGCGGCATGCGTCAGAGAGCGCAGATCGCCCGCGTGCTTGCCAACGAGCCTTCGGTCATCCTGATGGACGAGCCGTTCGGTGCGCTCGACGCGCAGACGCGGGAGATCCTGCAGCGCGAAGTGGCCCGGATCTGGCGCGCCACCGGAACGACTATCGTGTTCGTCACGCACGACATCTCCGAGGCCGTGCTTCTGGCGGATCGGGTGGTGACGATGACGGCCGGGCCGCGCGCCCGGATCAAGAACATCATTTCGGTCGATATGGAGCATCCGCGCAGCCTGAACTCGGCAGAGGCCCTCAAGCTTCAGAACATACTGCGTGAAGACATTTCGGCGGAAGTCAGCCGCACCTTGAAGGCCCAGGGCCTGGTTTCGGAGAATGCCGCATGAAATCGACCGATACTGCGCAGACGACGGTGTCGGGAGCGGCGTCTGCCGAACGGGAGACAAAGGCAAAAGCTGGCTTGCCCAAATGGCTCGGCGATGCCCTGCCGGGGCTGCTTTCCGTCGCCGCCGGTGTGATCATCTGGCATATCATGAGCCTCGGCGTCGCGCCGCTCTTCCTGCCCTCTCCCGTGGATACGTTGAGGGCGCTGATCGAGCTTGCGTCGGACGGCACGCTGCAGGAATCCGTCTTCGCCTCCGCCTACCGCATCCTGTTCGGCTGGATGGCGGGCGTCGTGATCGGCATTCCGCTCGGGATATTCATGGGCATGTTGCCCCTGGTCCGTCGCATCTGCGACCCCTATATCGAGTTCTTCCGTTTCATTCCGCCGATCGCCTTCGTGACGCTGGCGGTCATCTGGCTCGGGCCGGGCGAGATGTCGAAGATCGCGCTGATCTTCTACACGACCGTCTTCATCGTGACGCTCAATACCATTGCCGGTGCGAAGGCGACGCTGGAACTGCGCCTACAGGCCGCATCGGCGCTTGGCGCCAACCGCTGGCAGATACTGACGACCGTCGTCGTGCCTTCGACCGTGCCCTACATGGTGACGGGCGCCCGCATCGCCATGGGCAATTCGTTTCTCACCATCGTTTCGGCGGAGATCGTGGCCGCGCAGGAGGGCCTTGGCGCCCTGATATGGAACGCCCGCAACTACGGGCGCACGGATTGGGTATTCGCCGGCATTATCGTTCTCGGCATCCTGGGTCTCTGCTTCGACAGGGTCTTGCGATACGGCACCTCGAAGCTGCTGTACCGCTACCAGATCCGACACTGAGCAGCCTGCCTACTGGCCAGGAATCGATCTTTCAGGCGGCCCGCCGCGAGCTGTTGCGCCCGATCGGGCGAGGCTCCGGCGTCATGCCATCATGGTGACAAGTGCAAGCGAGAGTGTGATGACCAATAGCGAGATCGAACTGGCGAGAGCGGCTAACGTCTTCCGCCTGACGGAAATCTTCCAGCCATCCGAGCGGACATTTCCGGCGATGATGGAGCGGCAGGCGGCAGTTCATGGCGACCGGCCGCTGGTCACCATCGGCGGTTCGTCACTGAGTTTCTCGCAGACTAGAGAACTTGCCTCGAGCGCCGGCGCCACGTTGCGCGCCGCGGGTATCAAGGTCGGCGACACGGTCGCCATCATGTGCAGCAACCGGCTCGAGTTTCTGGCGGTGATGCTCGGTTGCGCCTGGTCCGGCGCGATCGCGGTGCCGATCAATTCGGCGTCGCGCGGAGCCCACTCGAACATATCCTCAAGAATTGCGGCGCGAAGCTTGCCCTTGTCGAGGCGACCTTTCTCGGCGTCTTCGCCAACCTGCCTGCCGGCCTGCCGCTGCAGAAGATCTGGACGGTCGGGGATGCCGATAGCAGCCTGGAAATGTCCGTATCTCACGAATCCGTACCGGTCATGACGGGCGGGATGGAGCCGCATCCGAGCCGTCCCTCCGATACGATGGCGATCCTCTATACCTCCGGCACGACCGGGCTTTCAAAGGGCGTATGCTGCCCGCATGCGCAGTATTTCTGGTGGGGCGTCCATACCGCGGCATTGCTCGGTGTTGCCGACGACGATGTACTGTTGACCTGCCTGCCGCTGTTCCACACCAACGCGCTCAACACCTTTTTCCAGGCCCTCCTCACAAGCGCCCCCGTTTACATCGAGTCCAAATTTTCGGCCTCGCGGTTCTGGACGTCGCTGGCGGAGTCCGGCGCCACCGTTACATATCTGCTCGGCGCGATGATACCGATCCTGCTGTCGAAGGAACCGTCGGAGGCGGACCGCGGCCATAGAACCCGCATCACCCTTGCGCCGGGCGTTCCCTCGCAGTTCCACGCACCCTTCACCGAGCGTTTCGGCGTGTCGATCATCGATGGTTATGGTTCGACCGAGACGAATTTCGTCATCGGCGGTCTGCCGCACGAGCAGCGTCTGGGCAAGATGGGCAAGGCAAGGCCCGGCTTCGAACTCGCCGTGTTCGATGAGGACGACAACGAGGTGGCGGACGGCACGCCCGGAGAGCTGGTGGTCCGCTCGCACGAGCCTTTCTCGATCGCCACGGGCTATTTCGGCATGCCTGAAAAGACCGTCGAGGCCTGGCGGAACCTGTGGTTCCACACCGGCGACCGGGTGACGAAAGATGGCGATGGCTACGTGCAGTTCCTCGATCGCATGAAGGATGCCATCCGCCGGCGTGGGGAGAACATTTCCTCCTTCGAAGTCGAGCAGGTTCTCGTCGCTCATCCGGCGATCGAGAATGCCGCGGTCTTCCCGGTCCAATCGGAGCTTGCCGAGGACGAGGTAATGGCCGCGATCGTGCTGAAGAAAGATGCAACGGTCTCGGCCGCCGACATCCTGGATTTCTGCCAGCCGCGGATGTCTTATTTCTCGGTGCCGCGTTTCGTCGATTTCGTGGAAGCGTTGCCGCTCACGGAAAACGGCAAGGTGCAGAAATACAAGCTGATCGCCAGCGGTGTCACCGGCGCGACCTGGGACCGGGAAAAGGCAGGATACAAGCTGGTGCGGTGAGGACGGACCGGCTGATCGCGCCTGCGACACGGCGTTCAAATCCTGTCGGAACCGGCGCTGTTCCAGTGTGCCGCCAATGTTCCCGGCGTATGCATGTTGCCATAGAGGTAGTTCCAGAACGCACCTTTTTCCCCGATCGCGGTTCTGGACCAAACCCGATCCACCGCCATCTCTCCGCACCAGTATGCGTAGACAAACGGTGCGCGCAGCTCATGGCGAAGGAAGGCGAGGCGGGATCGGGTCACGCCGGGAGACTGCAGAGAGGCTGCCGCGATATCCGGCACAACCTCGTCCAGGGATCGGCCTTCGCCGAGCACCTGCCACGCGGCACGGCACCTGAGCGCCGAACGAAGCCGCTGCAGGAGGTGGCCGAGATGATCTTCGGGCGTTTCGATCCAATCAAGAAATTGCAGGCCGTTGTCCGCAATGCCTTCGAAAATGGCCGAACTTGCCGAACTCGTGACGACCTGAGCCGCATCAAGCGGCATGAGGCCTTCCGCCACACGTCTCTCGCGCAGTTTCAAATGAACAAGGTGGCCCGGAAAGGCCTCGTGCACCGCCAAGTGCTTCAGCCCGAACGACGTGTAGGGAAAATCGATATTCAGCAGCACCTGTCTGCCGGGAAAATCGCAATAGGCCGAATAGGGCACATCCCGCTGGGGGACAGGTTTGATCCACTCGCCATCCACCCAGTCCGCCTTCAACGCACTCGCAAGGGCACCACAACGGGCGCGCGCCTGACGCTGGAATTCGGCAAGCACGTCGAGCACCTTGCTTGAAGGTATCCGGGCCTGCTGCTCCCAACGCGCGAAATCCTCCAAAAGGTTGCCGCCGCGAAAACCGAGTTCATCGAGCGCCTCGCGGATCCCTTCGTGATAACCCGCGATGATCTCTTCCGGTATCTCGCGGATGGCGACGCGGATCTGGCGCTCCAGTCTTTCGGCAAAGCTGATGGGATCGCCACGAAAAGTGGCGATCAGAGCGAGCAGCGAGTCGGACATCTCGTCGAGCCAATCTCGGCGCAACGCGGTTTCGGCTTGCCCGAGACGATCGCGCAAGGACAGGAGCGCGGCTTCCGCTTCCTCGTAGCTGTCAAAGCGCTGCGGTGGGACCTCGGCGACCGCGACGGGGATCAACCCTTCGGCGTCCAGAATGCCGGCATTGCGATTGCGGCTGCGGTAAAGCAGGTCGAGGCCCGCCGTGATCGCCGCCAATTCTCCTCCCAGTTCCATAGACTTACCTCCGGTTCTTCACGAAACTGCCGCCCCGGACGATGATCGGCATATGGGCGCCCTGATGCGTGAGCAGCGACATGTCGTCGAGCGGATTGCCGTCGATCACGATCAGATCGGCAAAAGCGCCTGGCGAGATACAGCCTATCCTGCCTTCCATCCTGAGCAGTTTCGCAGCAATATGGGTGGCCGAGGCGATCACCTCATGGGCCGGCAGCACGCGCGAGCGGATCACGAATTCCTCGGACTGGTGCCGGTGCATCTCGCCGAGAAGGTCGGTGCCATAGGCCATCTCCAGGCCGGCCTCGCGCATGATCGAGAGCGCCTCCATGCCAGCCAGCCGGACGGAGTCAACCTTGGCGACAGAGGCGGGCGGCAGGCCGAGTGCGGGGCCTTCGGTTCCGAGCTTTTCATAGGTGACCAACGTCGGCACCGAGATACAGCCGTTCTTAACAGCGAATTCCGCCGTCTCCGCGGTGATCAGATTGCAGTGTTCCAGCGAATGGATGCCGCATTCGATCGCGCGACGGATCGCTTGGTCCGTATAGAGATGTGCCGCGACATAGGTACCGGCATTTTCCGCCTCCTCGACGGCGGCAATTAGCTCTTCACGCGAAAAACCGAGGAAATGGATCGGGTCGGTCGGCGAGGCGATGCCGCCGTTCGCCATGACCTTGATGAAGTGAGCGCCGGATTTCAGCTCCTCGCGAGCCGCCTTGCGCACTTCCGGCACGCCGTCGCAGATGCGGCCGAGATTGCCGAGCGTATGGCCGGTCTTCGGCGTGGGGGCGTCGTCATAGGGGCCGCGATAGTCCGTATGGCCACCGGATTGGGACAGCGCCTTGCCACAGATGTTGAGCCGCGGCGTCGGCCAGGGAGCCTCCTGAGTTGCCGCCATCAGGCCGGAAGTCGCACCGCCGAGATCGCGCACCGTGGTGAAGCCACGCATCAGCATCTCGCCCATGATCTTGAAAGCCCGGACGGTGACGATCGGGTCGGGGAGTTTTGCGTTCTGGCCGAGGTTGACCATGCCGGCGATGACATGCACATGCGCGTCGATCAGGCCCGGCATCAGCACTTTCCCCGAAAGATCGATGCGCTCTGCCGAGGTGCTGACGATGGAGGATGAAACCTCGCGGATCTCGTCGCCCTCGACGAGGACCGATACCGGTTCGCTCGGCTGCGGGCTCGTTCCGTCAACGATACGGGCGTTTTCGAAGAGAATAGCGGACACGGATCGTTCCTTTTTCAGGCTCTTGCGCCGCCGGCGCGGCGGGCTTCGAGGAAGGCGGGGATCAGCAGCGGTGCGAATTTTTTGGCGATCTCGACGTGCTTTTCCTCGTAGAAAAATTCTTCGTGCAGCAGGTTGATGGTGCCTATCGTCTCGCCGTCATAAACGACCGGGATGTTGATTGCGGAATTCAGGCCGAGGCTGGCGATCACTCGTGGTCGAAGAAAGCCCATTTCACGGCCTCGCGGTCGCGGCCGAGAAAAGGTTGCTGGCGGCGCAGCACGAGATCGCCCCACGGGGTGGCGCCCATCGGCTTGCGGCCGAAGACGGGGTAGACGTCAGGCATGTTGGAATAGACGCGCGCCACTTCGTCGCCGTCCTTGTACAGCAAGGTTATCAGCCGATGCCCGACATGCCGGGAGAGCGATGCATCCAGGGCGTCGAAGAAGAAATTCGGCTGGCCCGGTTCTGCGAAAAGGTCGATCAGATCCTCGATCATTCCAAAACTCCTATCGGTGATGGCAAGCGGCGGACTGGCCGTCGGCTTTCTGTTCAAGCATAGGCTCCACCTGACGGCAGATGTCCGTCGCGAGCGGGCAGCGGGTATGGAAGGAACAGCCCGAAGGCTTGCGCGTGGCGCTCGGAATGTCGTCGCTGACGGCGCTGAAGGCGTGACGCTTGTGAGGGTCGTGGGACGGCGTCGAACGCAAGAGCAGTTCCGAATAGGGATGCAGCGGCTTTGAAAAAATCGCCTTCTTCGTTCCCGTCTCGACGATCTTTCCGAGATACATCACCGCGACCCGGTGCGAGACGTATTCGACTACGCCCAGGTCGTGGGAAATGAAAAGGTATGAGAGGCCCAGTTCTTTCTGCAGATCCGCCAGCAGGTTGAGGATTTGCGCCTGTACCGAAACGTCGAGCGCCGAGACCGGTTCGTCGCAGACGATAATGTCGGGTTTCAGCGCCAGCGCTCTGGCGATGCCGATCCTCTGGCGCTGGCCGCCGGAAAATTGATGGGGAAATTGTCGGCCTGGTCCGGCCGCAGGCCGACCAGCGAGATCAGCTTCGCCACCTCTGCCCGCCGCTCCTCCATCGTGCCGATATCATGGATATCGAGCGGTGCGCGGACAATGTCGCGCACCCGCTGGCGGGGTTGAGCGACGAGAACGGGTCCTGGAAGATGATCTGCATGCGGCGGCGATAGGCTCGCGGCACGCTGCGCATTCCGGTCACATCCTGGGCGCCCTGCATGGCGATGCGCCCGTCTGTCGCCTTGACCAGGCCCATCAGCGCCAGACCAGTTGTCGATTTGCCGCAGCCGCTTTCCCCGACAAGGCCAAGGGTTTCGCCGGAGCCGATGGAAAAGGACACACCATCGACGGCTTTCACTTCGCCCACCTGGCGCTGGAGTACGCCGGAGCGGATGGCGAAATGCACCTTGAGGTTCTCGACCGAGAGGAGAGGGGCCGCGATATCGCGCGCCATGATCTCAGACATTGTCGTGCTCCCAGCAGGCGGCGAAATGGCCGGGCTTCTTTTCGTTGAAGGGCGGACGTTCTTCGCGGCAGCGGGCCGAAGCGCCGGGACAGCGCGGCGCAAAGGCGCACCCCTTCGGCAGGTCCCACAGTGCCGGCACGGTGCCGGGAATGTCGGTCAGCCTCTCCGGCGCAGCTTCCTGTTCTCCCCGATGCGGAACAGCACCCATCAGACCGATCGTGTAAGGATGAAGCGGGTTGTCGAAGAGCTCGTAGACGCTGCATTCCTCGACGCGCCGGCCGGCATACATGACAATCACCCGGTCGGCGATTTCGGCAACGACACCGAGATCGTGGGTGATCAAGATCTGCGCCGTGCCAAGCCGCTTCTGCAAATCGGCGATCAGCCCGAGGATCTGCGCCTGGACCGTCACGTCGAGGGCGGTCGTCGGCTCGTCGGCGATGATGATCTGCGGCTCGCAGGCGAGCGCCAGCGCGATCATCGCGCGTTGCCGCATGCCGCCGGAAAGTTCGTGCGGATATTGCCGGGCGCGGCGTTCCGGATCGGGCATCTGGACGAGTTCCAGGCATTTGACGGCCCGAGCGAACGCATCCCGTCTCCCCAGCTTGCGATGCTGACGAACGGATTCGGCGATCTGTTCGCCGATCGTCAGGACGGGGTTCAGCGCCGTCAGCGGTTCCTGGAAGATCATGGCGATCTTGTCGCCGCGAAAATCCTCCATCCTGCGCTGATCCATGGCGAGGAAGTCCTCGCCATGGATCCTGATCGAGCCGGAGGCAACGCGAGCGCTGTCGGGCAGAAGACGCAGCAGCGATAGCGCGGTCATCGACTTGCCGCAGCCGCTTTCGCCGACAATACACACGGTCTCGCCCGGGCGGACCGAAAGGCTCATCTCGGAGACGACCGGAAATGCCCCGTTCTCTCCGAGGATTTCGACATTCAGGTCGCTGACGGCGAGTGCCGGTTCCACTGTCTTTTCCACTGCCCGATCTTGCATCCGTTCAATCCATCCGCCGGAGAGGTCAGTCCGTAGAGCCTTCGATATTGCCGACCATGAAGCCGTAATCGCCTGCTTCCACGAGGTTGCGGGTGAGGTGTTGCATGACCATGATGCCGGTTTCGAAGGGCGTCGGGATTTCCTCGATCGTCTCGAAGTCATAAGGGCTGACGACCCGGCCGAGCAGCGAGCCGCCTCGGATGATCTCGCCGTTTGCCGGGGAAAGCGGCTCCAGCCACCCGCCGTGTTTCGGGCGGATGCCGACCAGTTCGGTGACCACGACCTGCTTCGGATTGGGGGTCACTTCGCCTTCGATCGAACCGATCATGCGCAGCTGGTTCAGCAGGCCATCGACGGTCCGCTTGGTATAAGGCGTCTGATCGACGATGCCGCCGCCGAGTTCGATGGTCACCACCTTGGTGCCGTGGCGGTCCATCGAGACGGACTTGCTGGTGCCGGAATAGACCGTGCCGGCCTTTCCGGTCGTGGGGCGATAGAGGATCTTCGAACCGAAGGCGCGCGACAGCGGTTCGTCGTTCCAGATGTAAACGTAGTCGACGGTCGGCCGGTCGGTTCCGGAATGAAGGTCGAGATTGTAGTCGAGCCCGGCGAAGAATTCGTGCGCCAGCGCATCGGCAAGCTGCTGGCTGTATGTGCCGCGCGGATCGCCGGGAAATTCGCGGTTGAGGTTCATCTGATCGAGCGGATTGTGCCGGTGATTGACCGCGAAGGAGCGCGGGTTTGCAACCGGCAGCAAGATGATGCGGCCCTTCAGAGGCAGGTCCTTGATGATGCGGAAGAGGTCCAGGATCGCCTGTGAGCCGGTGTTTTCGTTGCCGTGGATCGAGGCGGAAATCCCGACGGTCGGGCCGTCCTGTTCACCCACCAGTTCGTGCATGAAGATCACGGCGTCGCTGCCATCCGCGTGGGTGGTGAATTTATGGCGGAGCTTGTTGATCGACTTGACCATGGACGTTTCCTTTCAGTGTCTTGTCGTTTGATCCGAAGAGCTTGCTTATTTCTTCTTGCCCGCCGAGCGGGAGAGATGGCGGGGGTCGAGCGCGTCGCGCAGACCGTCGCCCAGCAGGTTGAAGCCGAGCACGGTCACCATGATCGTGGCGCCGGCGATGATCGCCAGCCACGGCTCGTCGCGCATGAAGCGGGTGCCGTAGGCAAGCGTCCAGCCCCAGGTCGGTGTCGGTGGCGGCAGGCCGAAACCGAGGAAACTGAGAGCCGATTCCGAAATGATCGCGGTGCCGAAACCGAGCGAGGCGAGCACGATGATTGGCCCCATCGCATTCGGCAGGATTTCCTTGACGAGGATGCGCACCGGATGGGCGCCAAGCGCCTTGGCGGCCTGCACGTAGTTCTGTTCGCGCAGCATCAGCGTCGTGGCGCGCACCACGCGGGCATATTCGGTCCAGGCGACGACGATGATGGCAATCGCCACGTTGAGCATGCCGGGACCGAGCACGGCAACGATGGCGAGCGCCAGCACGATGGCCGGAAAGCCGAGGAAGATATCGGTGATCCGCATCAGGATCAGGTCTGTCCAGCCGCCGAAATATCCGGCGGCCAGCCCGACCGCCGTGCCGATGACGGTGGAAACCGCAACCGAGATGCAGGCGATCGTCAGCGAGACGCGCGCGCCGTAGATAAGCCTCGACCAGAGATCCCGGCCGAAATTGTCGGTGCCGAGCCAGTGGGAAAACGTCGGGCCGGAGAAGCGATTGCGCATGTCCATCTGCTCGATGCCATGCGTCGAGAGATAGGGGGCAAAGATGGCGCAGATGACAATCGCCAGCACGATGACCGAGCCAAGGAAAAGCGAAACGTTGCGGACGCGTTGGGGTAATTTCATGTGCTTCAACCCAGACGAATGCGCGGATCGACGGCCGCATAGAGAAGATCGACGACGAGGTTCACCAGTGCGAAAACGATCGCAAAGGTGAGCACGATGCCCTGGATGAGCGGCAGGTCGCGCTGCGAGATTGCCGTGATCGTCAGCTGGCCGAGCCCCGGCCAGGCGAAGATGGTCTCGGTCAGCACCGCGCCGCCGAGCAGCGCCCCGAAACGCAGGCCGATGACGCTCAGCACCGGCAGCAGCGCGTTTCGCAACGCATGGCGGATGACGACGCGGTTGCGGCGCAGGCCCTTCGCATAGGCGGTGCGGACGAAATCCTCGCGCAAAACTTCGAGCATGGCGGTGCGCACCAGGCGGGAGATGATCGCCGCCGAGTTTGCGGCCAGCGCCAGCGCCGGCAGGAGGATATGCGCAAAGCTGTCGAGCAGGACCTGTGGCCGGCCGCTCAGCGCCGCCCAGACGGCCTCGGGGAAGGGCGCGCCGCGACCGATCGCCGGCAACCAGCCCAGTGTGACGGCAAACAGCAGCATCAGAAGCAGGCCGAGCCAATAGACCGGCATCGAGACGCCGAGCTGCGCGAAGATCATCGACACCGTATCGACCAGCGAACCCTGCCGGGTCGCGGCGATCACGCCGAGCGTGATGCCAAGGAGGGAAGCGAGGATCAGCGCCAGGACTGCAAGCTCGATGGTCGCGCCGAGCCGGCCGGCGACGATTTCCGATACCGCCTGGTTCTGGAAGATCGAGCGGCCCATGTCGCCGCGCAGCAGATGCGCGAAATAGGAACCGAGCCGGAGATACCAGGGATCGTTGAGGCCGAGCGCGTTGCGCAGGTTGTTGATCGCATCCGGCGAGGCTTCCTGGCCGAGCAGAACCGAAGCCGGGTCGCCGGGGATCAGCAACAGCAGGCAGAAGGTGACGATGACCATGCCGATCGCCATCGGGATCAGCAGCAGGAGGCGGCGGACGATATAGGCTAACATGGGGCGGCCCCCTGATCTCTGCCGAAACAAAGGTCATGACAGCACGATCTCCTCGAAACGGCGGGGGAACTTCGTGAGCGAGTCTGGCCCGGTCTCGGTGACGAGAACCGTATCGGCAAGGCGGAAGCCGCCGACTTCGGGCACGTAGAGCGCCGGCTCGCTCGAACAGATCATGCCTTCGCGGAGAACTGTCTGGTCGCCCGCTTCGACCCAGGGCGCTTCATGGAAAGCGACGCCCATGCCATGGCCGACGCGATGCTTGAGATAGGGCGTCATGCCCTGTTCGCGGATATAGGTCAGCGCCGTGATATCGGCCGAGGCGCAGGTTCGTCCGGCAACGAGACCTGCCGTGCCGAGCCGCTGTGCCTCCTGGGCGATGACATAGTATTTCTCGTGGTCCTTGCTGGGTTCGCCGAGCACGAAGGTGCGCTCGCTTTCCGCCGAGCGACCACCCACCCGGCAGCCGAGCGACAGGATAAAGCTCTCGCCCGGCTGAATGCGGCGATGGGAGACAATGCCATGCGGGTAGGCCGAGTTCGGTCCGCCATAAACCAGCCCACCCGCCAGCGTGGGGACATTCATGATGTCCTCGTGCTCGCTCTCCATGATGTCAAGCGCGTGGCGTACCACATGTGCTTCGAGCGCGATCTCGCTCGGCAGCGGCTTGCCGGCTTGGAAGGCTTCGGTGACGAGATCGACGCCGGACTGCACCATGGCATCGGAAATCCGCGCCGCCTCGCGGTGCAGCCGCAGTTCCTCGGGATATTTCACCTGCCGCATCCCGCTGACGATATCCGTCGGCGCGACGCGGTTGTTGGGGAAGAGGCCGCCGAGTTCGGAGGCGCGGCCCACCGAAAGCCCGTAGGAATGAGCTACATCGCCCTTGATGATGCCCACCGCGCGAGCAAGCAGCGAGAAGGCGCGATCGACGCCGGGAAACTCGAAATAAACGAGCGTTTCCGCCGCCACGTCCTGCCGGTCGGCATGCTCGCGTTCCAGTTCGGGGATAAGCAGGATGGCATTCGTCGCAGTCAGGGCGAGAGCCACCGGGCGCTCGTTCGGCCGGAAGGAAAAGCCTGTCGTGTAGAGCACGTCGTCGGCCGCATCGAGGATGAGCAGGCCGATGCCGTTTTCCGCCATGCGGGTGCGGATGTCGCGGTGAAGGCGCTGAAAGAAGTCCGGTGCGAGGCGCTGGCTGAAACCCATCTTTCCGACCTCAGGAGATGACGACATCGTCGAGCTTGCGGGGATAAGCGGTCATGCTGTCCGGCCCTTCGGCCGTGATCAGCACGGTATCGGCGATACGGTATCCGGCAAAACCCGGTACGAAGATCGCCGGTTCGCTGGAGGTGATCATGCCGGGCTCCAGAACGGTCTGGTCGCCGCCTTCCACCCAGGGCGCCTCATGGAACATGATACCCATGCCGTGGCCGACACGATGCAGAAGATATTCGCCCATGCCGCTGTCGCGGATATAGGCGAGCGCCAGATCGTCGGCGGAAGCGCAGGTATTCCCGGCGATCAGAGCCGCGGTCGCCATGCGCTGAGCCTCGTAGGCGACGGCGTAGTGCTGCTCCTGGACCTTTGACGGCTCGCCGATGAAGAAGGTGCGTTCGCTTTCCGAAGCACGCGCGCCGACCCGGCAGCCGAGGGAGAGGATGATGCTCTCGCCCATCTTCACCGGGTGTCCGGTCGGCATGCCATGCGGGAAGGCTGAACGCGGGCCGGAATAGACGAGCCCGCTTGCGAGCCCCTGCACCAGCAGGATGTCTTCGTGTTCCTCGTGCATGCTGCGCATCGCGTGGCGGGAAACGTAGGATTCGATTTCGACTTCGCTCGGCAGCGTGCCACCCTTGCGCATTGCCTCGCGGATCATGCCGACGCCGGCTTCCACCATGCGGTCGGAAATCCGCGCCGCCTCGCGGTGCAGTGCGATTTCCTCCGGGTGTTTCCGCAGCCGCATCTGCTGGACGATATTGCTCGGGATCACCCGCTCCGCATTCGGAAACGCGCCCTCGATAGGCTTCACTCGTGCCAGCGAGATGGCATGACCGTAGGCAACCGTTCCCCTGAACCCGGCAAACTTGCGGCCGAGCACCGCATTCCAGGGATCGATGCCGGGAAACTCGAAATAGACGATCGGCTCCGCCGCGACGTGCTGGTGCTCGGCGTGCGTGCGCTCAAGCTCAGGCAGTAACAGGAAAGCACTGCTCGCCGTAATCGCCACGACCACCGGTCGCTCGGTCGTGTAATGCGAGAAGCCGGTCGTGTAGATGACGTCGTCGTTGGAATCGAGAAGCAGCAGATCGATGCCGGCCTCGTCCATCCGCCTGCGTATCTCGGCCTGAATTTTAGCATAGAAGTCCGCGCCGAGACGCTGTGAGAAAGCCATCGGTCTATCCTGGAACTGCAATTTCGGTCATCGGATGCGGGCCGGATCAACCGGCCCGCGATCACGGGTCTCAGTCCTTGAGACCAATCAGGCCACGCATGTTGCCGCGCGAGGTCGCCTGGACTTCGTAGGGCAGCTTCTTGGAATAGAAGAGCTGATAACCCTGGTAGGAAACGATGTAGTAGGGCAGGTCGCTCGCCAGGATCGTCGCGGCCTTCTGGTAGGCGGCAGTACGGTCTGTCTGGGTGGTCGCGGAACGACCCTGTTTCAGCAGGTCATCGACCGACGGGTTGGAATAGCTGCCCCAGTTGGTTGAGCCACCGGTGGTCAGCTGCGCGAAGAGCAGACGGTCCGGATCGACGATGTTCAGCCAGCCGAGGAGGGCAATCTGATGCTGCGACTTCTGTACGTAGTTGGTGGAAAAGGACGGCCAGTCGCTGATCTGCGTTTTGGCCTCGACACCGGCAGCCTGGAAGTTTGCCTGCATGAACTCGATCGTCTGCACGCGGTTGCTGTCTTCGCTGTGGGTGGACAGCACGACGCTCAGCGGCTTGCCGCCCTTGTCGAGGATGCCGTCGCCGTTGGTATCTGCCCAGCCTTCTTCCTTGAAAAGCTTCTGGGCGCCTTCGACGCTGAAGCCCGGCTGCTTGATGTCCTTCGAATAGGCCCAGGACGACGGCAGGACGATCGAGGAGGCCACCGCATCCACACCCTGAAAGATGTCGCCGACGATGGTCTTCTGGTCGATCAGCATCGAGAAGGCCTGCCGCATCTTCGGGCTCGAAAGCAGCGGGTCCTTTGTGTTGAAGTTGATATAGGTGACGCCGAGACCGGGCTGGACGACGGCGCCAAACCGCTTGTCCGCCTGCAGGCGCTTGATGTCCTGCGGCGCGAGCGGCGACTGGATAACGTCGAGGTCGCCCGCCTCGAAAGCCTGGGCACGGGCCGAGCCGTCGCCGATGATCTTCACGACCACCTTGTCGGCTTTCGGCTTGTCGCCCCAGTAGTTCGGATTGGGCGCAAGTTCTATGGCGCTGCCGCGGGTCCAGGAAGAGAATTTCATCGGACCCGCGCCGACCGGCTTCAAGGCGATATCCGTGCCACCTTCGACGAGCGCCTTTGAGACGATGCCGATGTCGAGATAGCTGAGCAGAGGGGCATAGGGCGCCGAAAGCGTGAACTTCACCGTCTGCGCATCGACCGCTTCCACCGCCGAGATCGGCGTATAAAGCGCCCGCTGCGGCGCATTGAAATCCTTGTTCAGGATGCTGCTGAAGGTGAAAACCACGTCTGCGGAGGTCAGCGGGCTGCCGTCGGAGAATTTGAGGCCGGGTCGGAGCTTGAAGACCCAGGTGGTCGGGTTCGGGTTTTCCCAGCTTTCCGCAAGGTCCGGCTTTGCTTCAAGGCTGGGCGTCAGGTGAACCAGGCCGGAATAGACGAGGTCGGCGACGCGATAGGCCGTCGTGTCTCGCGCGAGCCGCGGGTCGAGCGTACCCGCATCGACATCGGTGCCGATGGTGATGGTGGCGGCCTGGGCCGAATTCAAGGCGGAGAAGGAAAAGCCTGCAAGGAGGGCGGCTGCGGTAATCGAGAGTGCTTTGCTCATGTCTGTTCCCTTATTGGTTTTGGTTCATTCAAAGCGTGCCATGTGTCAGCGGGTCCTGGTCCTCCGCGACGTTATATCGGCGACCTTTGCCGGTGCCTCGACATCGGCGATCTTGTTGTGGCGCAGCTCGGCGAGTGCGGGCGCCAGCAGATTTTCCAGCACGCCCGGATCCGGCGAATGGCGGTATTCGAAACAGCGCTTGTTTGGGCCGGCGAGATCGGCGACGTGGTCGGCGCCGGAGGCGTAGATCACCACGTCGCAGCGGGCGACGATGTCGGCAAGATCGTCCGCATAGGACCAGGCGACGGTGATATCGGAAATATGCGGCGCGAATTCACGCACGCTGGGGCGCATGATGGCGATATAGTCCTTGAGCTGCGTGACGGCTGCGACGCGGGTGCGCGGATCAAGCAGCGCGAGTGCCTGGCGCGTACGTTCGGACGGGATGAAACGGATCGACAGGATATTGGCCTCCGGAACCAGGCTGCGCATCTCCACTTCGCGATGCACGAATGTCAGCACCAGGTCGGCATTTCGGCACTTGGCGCGTGCTTCCTCGCTGTCGTGGATCTGCTCGAAGGTCAGGAGCGAGATCACGTCGTTGGCGGCAAGCGTCGGGCGGATCTGTTCGACATAATCGCGCGCCGGGGCCTCGAATATGCCGACGAAGACGATGTCGAGATGGACGCGCGGTTTACGCAGCCTTGCCTGCGCCTGCACCATCGAGGCGAGCGTGACCGGCGAAATGCCGATCGCTTCGGCTTTCGCCAGCAGGCTGTCGATATCCGGGCTGAGCACGCTTGCCGGCGCCACGACGCCATCCCGACGGCGTGGTTCGTAGACCGTGAAAGCGCCGAGGCCGGGACGGATTTCGACGAGGCCGTCGGCTCTCAGTTGCTTGTAGACTTCCGCCACCGTCATCGGAGCGATGTCGAGTTCGGCCGCCAGCTGGCGCACGGACTGCAGCTTCACGCCCTTCGGCATGTCGCCGAAAGACAGGACGTAGCTCAGGAGCCCGTAAAGCTGCTTGCCCACCGGGACGGGCAGAGAGCGGTCAATGCTGGACGCGTCGATAGTGAACATTCGTGTATTACTCGATTGATACACTGACGGTAACAGGAGATTCCAAATTGGCAATCCCTTCTTCGGTTTTTTGCATGATTTCGCAGCAAGCCCATTGAGTGCCTCGATAATTTCCAATTATATCACTCGCCGAGACAGAAAATGCGGTGTGCTGCCGCTTGAGCTGCACGAGGTGTATCAATGGAATATGTCAATCTTGGACGAACCGGTTTGAAAGTTTCGCGCCTGGCGCTTGGCTGCATGACCTTCGGTTCGAGCGAATGGGCGCCCTGGGTGCTGGGCCTGGAGGAGAGTGCGAAGATCCTGAAACAGGCCGTTGATCTCGGCATCAACTTCTTCGACACGGCCGACATGTATTCGCTCGGCAAGAGCGAGGAGATTACCGGCAAGGTGCTGCTGGAGCTCGTTCCGCGCCACAAGCTGGTGATCGCGACGAAACTGTTCCACCCGATGAGCAGCGACATCAACGACCGCAGCCTGTCGCGCAAGCATATCCTGGATGCGGTCGATGGCAGCCTCAGGCGTCTTGGCTCCGACTATATCGACCTCTACCAGCTGCACCGCTTCGATTACGGCACGCCCATCGAGGAGACGCTGGAGGCGTTGAACGACGTTGTGCGTGCCGGCAAGGTACGATACCTCGGTGCGTCCTCCATGCACGCCTGGCAGTTCATGAAGGCAATCGGACTGCAGCGGCAGAACGGCTGGGCGCAGTTCGTCTCGATGCAGCCCCACTACAATCTCATCTATCGCGAGGAAGAGCGCGAGATGCTGCCGCTCTGCCTGAGCGAAGGCGTGGGCGTCGTTCCCTGGAGCCCTCGCTCGCGGCCGGCTCGCGGGCCGGGCCGATGGCGAAACCACGCGCAGCCAGACTGACGGCACGGCACGTTCCCTTTACGACCGGACGAAAGCGGCCGACGACGCTGTCATCGCCGCGCTCAAATCCGTCGCGGAGCGTCACGGGAAACCCATGGCGCAGGTTGCCTATGCCTGGGTTGCAAGCCGTCCGGCGGTCACCGCGCCGATCGTCGGCATATCGAAGCCCGGGCAGTTCGAGGATGCCGTCAAGGCGCTGGAGATCAGCCTGAGTGACGATGACGTGGCCGAACTCCAGCGTCATTATCTGCCGAAACCAATTGCCGGCCACGCATGAGGGTTATTGCTCCGGATATACCGGGATGCCGTCGTCACGCGTGAACCCATTTCGCAAGCGACATGCTTGCCGGTTTCCGTACAAAGCCGACCGCTTGTGGCGCCGGGCTTCAACCCGGCCTCACAACCGACGCCCTTCGCTGTCGAAGACATGCAGTTTTGCAAGCTCGGCGACGAGCTTGACCGTTTCGCCGATCTGGATCGTCGAACGACCGGCGACTCGAAAGACGACGGGACCGCCATTGGGCGCGGTTGCATGGACGTAGCTCTCGGCTCCCACCAGTTCGACGGCGACGATCTGAACTGTTGTTGTGAGCGGGCCGTTCTCCTGGCCGTCGGCCATAAGGATGTCTTCCGGCCGGATGCCGATCGTCGCGGCAGTGGCCGGAAGCCGCGCGTCCGGGGAGACGGTCCATCCTCCATTGTCGCCGAATTTCATCAAGTTCATCGACGGAGAACCGATGAACGTCGCGACGAAGGTGGTCGCAGGCTTTTCATAAAGCTCGATCGGGGTGCCGACCTGCTCGATCCGGCCGGCATTCAGCACGACCAGCCGGTCAGCCAGCGTCATCGCCTCCATCTGGTCGTGGGTGACGTAGATCGAGGTGGTGGCGAGCGAACGCTGCAGGCGGCGGATCTCGACCCGCATCTGGACGCGCAGTTTCGCGTCGAGGTTCGACAGCGGCTCGTCGAACAGGAAGACTGCGGGCTTGCGCACGATGGCGCGGCCCATGGCGACGCGCTGACGCTGGCCGCCGGAAAGCTGGCGCGGTTTGCGTTCGAGGAAGGGTTCGATCTCCAGCGCCCGTGCGGCCTCGGCGATACGGCGGTCGATCTCGTCCTTCGGCGTGTTGCGGTTCTTGAGGCCGTAGGCAAGGTTCTGGCGCACCGTCATGTGCGGGTAGAGCGCATAGTTCTGGAAGACCATGGCGATGTCGCGTTCGGCGGGTTCCAGCTCGTTGACGCGCTTTTCGGCGATTGTCACTTCGCCGGAGCCTGATGCTCTCCAGGCCGGCCACCATGCGCAGAAGGGTGGATTTGCCGCAGCCGGACGGGCCGACCAGCACGATCATCTCGCCATCTTCGATATCGAGCGACACGCCCTTGATCGCCTCGATGTTGCCGCCATAGACCTTGCGGACATCCTTGAGTTCAATCCTTGCCATTACTTCTCGGTCTCCACCAAACCTTTGACGAACCAGCGCTGCATCAGCACCACGACGATGACGGGGGAATGATCGCCAGGATCGCGGTGACCATGACGTAATTCCAGGGGTTGAGGCATCCGCGAAATCCACCATGCGGCGCAGGCCGATGATGATCGTGTTCATCTTGGCGTCATTGGTGACCAGCAGCGGCCACAGGTATTGCGTCCAGCCATAGATGAACAGGATGACGAAGAGTGCCGCGATATTGGTCGTCGACAGCGGCAGCAGGATGTCCCGCATGAAGCGGAACGGCCCGGCATTGTCGATGCGGGCAGCCTCGACCATCTCGCCGGGGATCGTCAGGAAGAACTGCCGGAATAGAAAGGTGGCGGTCGCCGACGCCATCAGCGGCAGCGTCAGACCGGCATAGGTATCGATCAATCCGAGATCGACGATAACCTTGTAGGTCGGCAGGATGCGCACTTCCACCGGCAGCATCAGGGTGATGAAGATCATCCAGAAGAAGCCCATGCGGAAGGGAAAGCGAAAGAAGACGATCGCAAACGCCGACAGGAACGAGATGACGATCTTGCCGATGGCAATCGCGATCGCCACCACGAAGCTGTTGAACAGCAGCCGTTCGAGGCTGACCCCGACCACGCGCTCGACGCCGCCGGAGATGGATTCGCTGTAGTTCTCGACCATGTGACCGCCCGGCAGCAGCGATAGCGGCGGACGGATGATGGCGGTCGAGGTCGCCGTGGAGGCGATGAACGTATAATAGATCGGGAAGGCGACGATGACGATGCCGAGGATCAGCATCAGATGCGCCATGAGAGTGGCGAGCGGGCGGTTTTCGATCATCGGGTCACCTCAACCATAATGCACGCGCCGCTCGACGAAGCGGAACTGGAAGGCGGTGAGGGCGATGACGATGACCATCAGCACGACCGACTGGGCCGCGGAGGAACCGAGATTGAGGTTCACGAAGCCGTCGTTATAGACCTTGTAGACCAGCGTCTCGGTCGCTTTCGCCGGCCCGCCGCCGGTCACGGAATGGATGATGCCGAACGTGTCGAAGAATGCGTAGACGGTGTTCACGACAAGCAGGAAAAAGGTCGTCGGCGCCAGGAGCGGGAAGACGATCGTCCAGAAACGGCGGCTTCCGCGGGCGCCGTCGATTGCCGCCGCCTCCAGCAGCGATTTCGGGATCGCCTGCAGCCCTGCAACGAAGAACAGGAAATTGTAGCTGATCTGTTTCCAGGCGGCGGCGACCACCACCAGCGTCATGGCCTGGTTGCCGTCCAGCAAGGGGTCCCAGGCGATGCCGTTGCGTCTCAGAAGGTAGGCCAGGGTTCCCATGGCAGGGTTGAACATGAAAAGCCACAGCATGCCGGCGACGGCAGGCGCCACCGCATAGGGAATGATCATCAGGGTACGGTAGAACCCCTTGCCGCGCACCACGAGATCCGCCGCCGTCGCCAGCAGCAGCGCCACGCCCATGGAAAGCAGGGCGGTCGCGACGCTGAAGACGATCGTCACCTGCAGCGCATGCAGGTAGTTCTCATCCGACAGGATCAGCGAGAAATTGGCGAGCCCGACGAAATTGCTCTGCAGGCCGAACGGGTCTTCCCGCATGGCCGATTGATAGAGCGCCTGGCTTGCGGGCCAGAAGAAGAAAATGATCGTCAAGATGATTTGCGGCGCGACGAGGAAGTAGGGCAGGACCTTGTTCGGAAAGACGACTGTTTGCACGGGCAGGCTCCGTTGGAAACGAATGAGGCCGCCCGCGCCGAGGAGACGCGGGCGGCCCTTGATGCTTACTTGCCGATTGCCTGCTGGATCGCGGCGTTGCCACGTTCGGCAGCCTTGTTGAGGGCCGTCTTGGCGTCCTGCTTGCCGGCCAGCATGGCCTCGAATTCCTCGTTCATGATGTCACGCACCTGCGGCAGGTTGACGAGGCGAACGCCCTTGGAGTTTTCGGTCGGCGCCTTGCCCATCATCTGCAGGAGAGGCGTCTCGCGGGCGGGGTTCTTTTCATAGAAGCCGGACTTCTTGGTGTCCTCATAGGCCGCCATCGTCACCGGCATGTAGCCAGAGACCTGGTGCAGGCGGGCCTGGATCTTGGTCTGCGACAGGAAATTGAAGAACTCCGCCGTGCCCTTGTATTCCGCGTCGCTCTTGCCGGCGAAGACCCAGAGGCTGGCGCCGCCCGGGATGGTGTTCTGCGGCCGGCCGGCACCTTCGTAATAGGGAAGCTGGCCGATGCCGTAATTCATGCCGGTCTTGATGATGTCGCCGAGACCGCCGGAGGATTCCGTCATGATGCCGCATTCGCCCGAGGTGAAGAGCTGCTTGGCTTCCGACGTGCGGCCGCCATACCGGAAGGTGCCGTCCTTGGCGAGATCGGTGATCGACTGGAAGTGCTTGACGAAGAAGTCGGAGTTGAAGGCGAGCTTCACATCCACGCCGGCAAGGCCGTTTTCGTTGCTGCCATAGGAAACGTTGTTCCAGGCTGCGAGGTTTTCGGTCTGGATCCAGGTGAGCCAGGTCGAAGTCATGCCGCAGGGAGCAGCCCCGCTGGTCTTGATCTTCTTTGCAGCCTCGAACACCTGCGGCCAGGTCTTCGGCGGGTTGGCGGCATCGAGACCGGCCTTCTGGAAGATATCCTTGTTGTAGTAGAGGATCGGCGACGAGGAGTTGTAGGGGAAGGACAGCATGGTGCCGTCCGGCTTCGAATAATAGGCGACGATGCCGGGCAGGTATTGCGACTTGTCGAACTTGTAGCCGCCCTTGGTCAGCACGTCGGCGACCGGCACGATGGCGCCCTGGGCGCCCATCATCACGCCGCTGCCCGCGTCGAAGACCTGGATGATCGCCGGCGGCTGCTTGGCGCGGAAGGCGGCGATGCCGGCATTCAGCGTTTCCGGGTAGCTGCCCTTGAAGACCGGGACGATCTTGTAGTCCTTCTGGCCTTCGTTGAATTCCTTGGCAAGCTGCTCGACGACCTCGTTATTGGCGCCGGTCATGGCATGCCACCATTGGATCTCGGTGACGGCCATGGCGCTCGAAGCCATCAGCAGCGACGTGGTTGCGGCAATTGCCGAAGCGAGAACGATTTTCATGGATATTTTCCTCCCTTTCCCATGAACCGAAGATTGGGCCCGGCAGGACCCTTTTGTGTGCGTCGCCCGATCCCAGGGTTCGGGCGACGCGTGAATGCAGCGGCTACGCTGCCGCCGAATCTCCTCCGCTGACACCAGCGATGCGTTTGAGGTCACTGATGGCACCCGGGCCTGCCGCGAGCACGGGCGCGCCCTTGGTGAGCCTTCCTCCTTCCGTGGGGAAGGGCAGGAACCAGCCGCCGGCTTCCTCGACGATGCAATAGCCGCCGAGGCAGTCCCAGGCGTGCATGTAGGGCTCGTAATAGCCGACCAGCCGTCCGGCGGCGACATAGGCGAGCATCAGCGCACCCGATCCGAGCCGGACGAAATTGCCGCCGCCTTCCAGGAGATCGGTGACGATCTTGCCGACTGCCGCCGGCGTGACATGGTGGTTGGCGCCGATACCGGTCAGGGCATTGCGGATCGTCTTGCGGCCATCGAGCGAAAGTCGCTTGCCGTTGAGCGTGGCTCCCTGGCCGGCCGCCGCCGAATAGAACTCTTCGTAGCAGGGCACGTAAATGACGCCGACGACCGGTTTCCTGTCATGGAGAACGGCGATCGAGACGCACCAGTTCGGCATGCCGCTGACAAAGGGGCTGGTGCCGTCGATCGGATCGACCACCCAGGTATAACCGGAACTGCCTTCGGCAAGCCCGTATTCCTCGCCGAGGAATCCGTCGTCCGCGAATGTTTCGGACACGCGGTCGCGGATGAGGTTTTCCACCTCCCGGTCGGCGATCGAGACCACATCCTGCGGATCGCCCTTGGTCTCGATGATCAATGTCTCCCGCCGGCTGAAATAGTCGAATGCGACCTTTCCCGCTTCCCGCGCAACCTTTTCGGCAAGCGCGTGGCGATCTCTGATTTGCTGCTCATTATTGTTCATGAAAAAACGTGTCCCTGTCTGCGGCTCTTTCATTCCTCGATGATGGCGATGCCCCGGTTCTTGAGGCCGATGGCGACCTGCGTGCCGGGGAAGAGGGCGGTCGACCGACGGGTCTACAATGAACAAGGTCCCGCCGCTCGTTTCCGCCTCGTATTCGATATGGTCGCCGAGATAGGCGGTGTGCCTGATCCGCCCGAAAAAGGCGGCGCTTTCGGCCGGTTCGACGGTGATGGCATTCGGCCTCACCGCCAGCTTGCCGCGGCCGGGCCTCGCACCACGCGCCGGCACGACATGCCTCAGGCCTTCGATGCCGACGGTCGCCTGTGTGCCCGAAATATCGATGATCTCGCAGGGCACGACATTCGCCTCGCCGATAAAGTCGGCGATGAAGGACGAGGCCGGCGCCTCGTAGAGGTCGCGCGGGCTGCCCTCCTGGGCGATGCCGCCATCCTTCATGACGATGATCTTGTCGGAGACGGCGAGCGCCTCGTCCTGGTCGTGGGTGACATAGACGGCGGTGAACTGCAGGCGCTGCTGAAGCTCGCGGATTTCGGTGCGGACACGGCGCCGCAGACGTGCATCGAGATTGGACAGCGGCTCGTCGAGCAGCAGGACCTGGGGTTCGAGGACCAGCGCACGGGCGACCGCGACGCGCTGCTGCTGGCCACCGGACAGTTCTGCCGGGAGACGCCGTCCCATGCCGGCGAGGCCGACGAGTTCCAGGCCATGCTCGGCCTTTTCGCGTGCTTC
Organism: Neorhizobium sp. EC2-8; assembly: GCA_045291535.1. Lineage (GTDB taxonomy): Bacteria > Pseudomonadota > Alphaproteobacteria > Rhizobiales > Rhizobiaceae > Neorhizobium. The sequence goes on from CP147998.1 coordinate 1,267,544, forward strand.
CTTCTTGCTAAGCCCGGACGACTCCAGCCCGTAGGCGACGTTGTCGAGCGAATTCATGTGCGGAAAAAGCGCATAGGACTGGAAGACCATCGAGACGTCCCGCTCGTTGGCCGGCAGCATGGTGACGTCCTTGCCGCCGATCAGGATGCGGCCGGAACTCGGATGTTCGAGGCCGGCCAGCATGCGCAGCGTCGTGGTCTTGCCGCAGCCGGAGGGGCCGAGCAATGTCACCAGAGTGCCGGGTTCAACAGTCAGGGACAGGTCGTGAATGGCCGTGAAGGCGCCGAAAGTCTTGCGGACGTTCTGGAAGACGACGGATCCGGCATGGGCGGGGCTCATGCGATTTTCTCCTGCTGCAGGGAAGTCGGAATGCGGGTGCGCGAGGCCGAGATACGGTTCTCGCGCCGCAGCCGCCGTTCACCGACGACCAGTTGGAAGCCCGCGATGACGGCGATCATCACCACGATCAGCATCGAGGAATAGGCGATCGCGACGCCGTATTCGCCGTTCTCGACCAGGCCGACGATATAGGACGTCGCCATGTTGTATTGGGCGCTGACCAGGAAGACGACGGCGCTGATCGAGGTGATGGCGCGCACGAAGGAATAGACCAGCGCGGCCGTGATCGCCGGCCTCAGGAGGGGCAGGATGATCTTGCGGATCGTGCGGAAGCTTGTCGCCCCAAGCGTCATCGAGGCTTCGTCGAGGCTCTTGTCGAGCTGGCTCATCGCCGCAATCCCGCCGCGCACGCCGACCGGCATGTTGCGGAAGACGAAGCAGGCGACGAGGATCAGCGCCGTGCCGGTCATTTCGAGCGGCGGCAGGTTGAAGGCCATGATGTAGCTGATGCCGATGACAGTGCCGGGAATGGCGAAACTCATCATCAACGCGAATTCGAAGAGTTCGCGGCCGGCGAATTTCTGCCGCACGATCACATAGGCCGTCGCAAGCCCGACGGCAGCCGTCAGCGGCGCCGAGATCAGCGCGATCTCCATCGTCGTCCAGAAGGAATTCCAGGCGACGCCGGTCCAGACGAGCGAACCGTCGCGGATGGTGACGGAGAAGGCCTTGGCGTAATGGGCAAGCGTCAGCGTGTTGTCGAGGCCCCAGGTCTTCACGAAGCCGCCGAAGATGATCATGCCGTAGACGACGAGCGTGAAGATCATCCAGGGGATGACAATCGTATGGACGGCTATCGAAAGCGGCCGGGGTAGCGCGATATGCGCGCCGCTGTCGCCCTTGCCGGTGACGGTCGCGAAATTTTTGCCCGAAAGCCAGAGGCGCTGGGCGAGGAAGGCAGACAGCGTGAAGCAGAGCAGGATCATGGCGAGCACCGCCGCGCGGGCCGGATCGTTCTGCGAACCGACGACGGCGAAGAAGATTTCCGTCGAAAGCACGCCGTGGCTGCCGCCGAGGACCAGCGGGTTGCCGAAATCCGCCATGCTTTCAATGAAGCCGATCAGGAAGGCGTTGGCGAGGCCGGGTTTCATCAGCGGCAGCGAGACGCGCCAGAAGGTGCGCCAGCGGTTCGCGCGCAATGTCTGGGAAGCCTCCTCCATCGACGGGCTGACCCCTTCGACGACGCCGATCAGCACCAGGAAGGAAATTGGCGTGAAGGACAGGACCTGGGCGATCCAGATGCCGGTCAGGCCATAGAGCCAGCGGCTCGGCTCGATCCCGAACACCGACGAAAGGCCCTGGGTGACGACGCCAGCGCGGCCGAACAGAAGCGTGAGCGCCAGACCGATCACGAAGGGCGGCGTGATGATCGGCAATACGGTCAGGAGCCGCAGGCCCTTCTTGAAGGGGAAGTGCGTGCGGGTTGCGACCAGCGCGAAGGCGAGGCCGAGCAGGGTGGAGCCCGCAGCCGTCATGATTGCCAGGAAAAGCGTGCGCCAGGCGATCCCGCAACGAACGCCGCCGATAACGCAATCGAGGCTCCAGATCGAGGTGTCGGCGATGTTACGGCTGAAGCCGTCGAAGTTCACCGAACCGTCGAAATCCTGGAAGGCGCCGATGAACATGCTGCCGATCGGGTAAAAGACAAAGACGGCGACGAGGAAGATCAGCACGGAAATGGTCGAGACGACGAACGCGTCGCCGCGCATTACACCCCTTTCGGCAAGGCCGAAGGAGAACAGCAAAACGAAGACAACGGACATGAGGACGGCACCGGCACCCATAGAAGACTGGCCGCCGGCGAGCTCACCGAAGAGTGTCTGACTGATCGTCCAGCTCCAGCCGGTACTGCCGATGGCAAGCCCCTGGAGCGCGAGAAAAACGACGCCGAAACCGCCCGTCCAGGCGAGAAGCGCGCCACGCCGCATGGGATCTGCCACGAACCGGGCCGTGACCGCGCCGAGCAGGGCCAGCAATGCGGCCAGTAACCATAGTCGGCCGTGCACGAAGATCTGCAGCATTCCGGGAGCGGCCGAGGCCGCTCCCGGAAAATCCCCAGCCAGGAGAATGACAGGAACCCCTTCTCGATCCGGTACCATGGCAAAACGACCATGGCCGCGGCGCCAAGGGCAAGGACAAGGTCCAGTCTGCGATTGCGATTGTCCATGGCCGGCCGCGACCTCATCGAGAGCATAAAAGTCCAGTCCGTCGCGCTACGGGCCAAGCCGCAGCGCGATGACGGCGATCGGGATCAGTTGGCGTTCGCGCCGATCTCCTTGTCCCAGCGCTCGAGCAGCTTCTTGCGGGTGCCCGGATCGCCATATTTGATGAAGTCGTAATCGATCAACTTGATGTCCGCGAACTTCGGTGATTCCTTTGGCACTTCCGCCTTGGCGTTCGACGGAAGCTGGAAGGATTTGGCCTCCTTCATGTGCGATTGCACGTCGGCCTTTAGCGCCCAGTCGTACCACTTCTTGGCGTTTTCCAGATTGCGGGCGCCCTTGACGATCGACATCGAACCGATTTCGTAACCGGTACCCTCGCAAGGCGCGATCGACTTGACCGGGAAACCCTCGACCGTCTGAGCCACCGCATCGTGCATGAAGACGATGCCGATCGCCGTCTCGCCGCGGGCGGCCGCCTTGACCGGTGCCGAGCCGGACTTGGTATATTGCGAGACGTTCCCGTTGAGTTTCTTCAGATAGTCGAATGCCTTGTCCTCGCCCATGATCTGCACGAGCGTCGCCAATGCCGTATAGGCGGTGCCGGACGAATTCGGATTGGCCATCTGGATCTCGCCCTTGAACGAGGCATCCAGGAGGTCGGCCCAGCACTTGGGCTCCTTGTAGTTCTTCTGCTTGAAGAGCTCGGTATTGTAACCCCAGCCGAGCGCGCCGGCATAAACGCCGACCGTGCGGAAGCCGGAACTTTCCGCCTGCTTCTTCGCCCAGTCGTTGAGGCTCGCCGAGAAGCGGCGACTTGTATTCCTGGGTCAGCCCCTCGGACGCCGCCTGCAAATGCGGGTCGCCGGTGCCGGCCCACCAGATATCCGTTTTCGGATTGCGGGCTTCGGCCCGGATCTTCGCGTAGGTCTCCCCGGACGACAGGCGAACCATGTTCACCTGAATGCCGGTATCCTTCTGGAACATCTGCTGCATCATCTCGCAGATGACCACGTCGGCAGAGCAGATCAGATTGAGTTCTTCTGCGGCACGAGATGCCGATACGTTCATAGTCAAGCCGGCCGCAAGAGCGGCGGCGGCCGTGAGAGCCAGGCGCATGATTATCCTCCCAGATTATGGTGACGCCTCCACATCACCCGCCTTTGCAAGCGTGTGCAATCGTTCCACGTAGTCGTGGATCTTGTCAATAACAAATCGCTAAAGAATTCGAAGTTCCCGCGCGCGCTTTGTCATCTGATTGTTGCACTCGCTTGCAAAACTGGGCATTGATATGCCGAGGGAGAGGGTGATGAGCCGCAGGATTTTCGTCAGCGCCAAGGAAGTCGCTGACCGGGCCGGGGTGTCCCGGTCGGCGGTCTCGCGTACGTTCACGCCCGGTGCGAGCGTTTCGGAAGAAACGAGGCGGCGGGTGATGGAGGCGGCGGAGGCTTTGGGTTACCACGTCAACCACCTCGCCCGCGGGCTGATGCGCAACGAAAGCGGCATCGTCTGCCTGATCGTTTCCGAACTCGACACGCCCTATCGGGCGAGCCTCATCCGGGCGCTTACCGGCCAGCTCCAGAGCGCTTCCAAGATCGCCATGCTGATCAATACCGACCGCTCCGACGACAGCGTCGATCAGGCGCTCCGCCAGGCGATCAGCTATCGGGCCGATGCCTCGATCATCCTGTCCGGCATGCCGGACAAGTCGATCACCGATCTCTGCCTCAAGAGCGGGCAAAGGCTTGTGCTGATCAACCGCGACGAAGACCGGGACGGTGCGCTGATGATCAACCTCGATGATGCCGATGCGGCCCGGCGCAGCTTCATCGCCTTGCTGCGCGCCGAATGCCGCAACTTCGCCTTCGCCAATTCGGAAGCGATGACGCCGAGCCTGATGGCCCGCGAGGAGGGTTTCGCGCGGCGGGCCGCGAACATGGACTTGAGGTCACGGTCGAACGTTTCGGCCCGACCACCTACCAGAGCGGCGTCGTGCTGGCGCAACGGCTGCTCACCCGCGAGAAGCGGCCGGACGCGATCTTCTGCGTCAACGACCTGCTTGCCTGCGGGCTGATGGATGCCGCGCGCCACCAGTTCAACCTTGCGATTCCCTCCGAACTCTGTGTCGTCGGTTTCGACGACATCGAGCAGGCATCCTGGTCGTCCTACAATCTTACGACCTTCGCCCAACCCGTTGAGCGGATCGCTGCCGAAGCCGTCATCTGGCTCGATCAGGTCGCGCCGGCGCAGGCGAATTCCCGCAGACTTGACGCGGAACTCGTCTGGCGCGGATCGGTGAGGGCGGCTGAAGCCGCTCAATAAGCGACCTTGACCGCCTTGCCCTCGGTGGCGGCAAGCAGTGCCGCGTCGGCGAGCGCCAGCGCAATCACCCCGTCTTCGGCGGAAGGCGAGGGAACCGATCCGCTTTCGAGGCAGTCGATGAAGGCCGCGATCTCGGCGGCATAGGCGGCCGTGTAGCGTGTCATGAAGAAGTCGTGCAGCGGGGGCGGGTATAGCCGTCCTTGTTGGCGATCTCGATCGAGACGGGCCTCTGGTTTTCGGCCGCGACCGAGCCCAGCGATCCGTGAACCTCGATGCGCTGGTCGTAACCGTAGCTCGCCCGGCGGGAGTTGGAGATGATCGCCTGCCTGCCGCTTTTCGTCGTCAGGATCAGGCTTGCGCTGTCATAGTCGCCGAGTTCGCCGATCTTCGGATCGACCAGAACGGCGCCCGACGCCATGACCGTGTCGATCTCTTCGCCGAGCAGGAAGCGGGCCATGTCGAAATCGTGGATCGTCATATCGCGGAATATGCCGCCGGATACCTTGATGTACTCTGCCGGCGGCGGGCCGGGATCGCGGCTGGTGATCGTCACCATTTCCACGTTGCCGATCCTGCCGTCGTCGATCGCCTGGCGCACGGCGCGAAAATGCGGGTCGAAGCGGCGATTGAAGCCGAGCATCACCTTGGCGCCGGTCCTGCGGACCGTCTCCACGCAGGCCCTGGCGCGCTCGACGTCGAGATCGATCGGCTTTTCGCAGAAGATCCCTTTGCCGGCCTTGGCGAAACGCTCGATGAGATCCGCATGGGTATTGGTCGGCGTGCAGATGATCACGGCATCGATATCGCGATCTGCCTCGACGGCCTCGATCGTGCTGACCGTGCAGCCGGTGCTATCGGCGATCGCCTTGGCTGCATCTGCCATGGCATCCACCACGGCGACGAGCTTGGCTCGTTTGTCCTCCGCGATGGCGCGCGCATGTACCTTGCCGATGCGGCCTGCGCCGAGAAGCGCCAGTTTCGTGACCATGATGTCCTCCCATGACGATGCGGTCGATCGCTGCTACCAAGCCATCGGCACCTGACGTTCGTCCGTTCGCTCGACGTCCTGCCGATAGTTGTGGCTCGTCCAAATCAGAATTTGGAATATCCGTTCCATTTCGCTAGATTGCGATTTCGTTTGTGTCAAGCAGGATCGAAGGGGTCTCCATGGGCGACAACGCACCGCCAGCGAGTTTGAAGGCATTCGAGGAAAAGCTTCTGGAAGTTTCCGAAGGCCTGCCGAAAAGGCTGCGCCAATGCGCCGACTACGTGGCTGCCAACAAGGACCGGATTGCCGTATCGACCGTGGCGGAAATGGCCGAGGGAGCCGGGGTCCAGCCATCGGCCCTGATGCGCTTCTGCCAGATCCTCGGCTTTTCGGGATTTTCCGAGATGCAGCGGCTGTTTCGCGAATCCTATGTCGGCGGCTGGCCGGATTATTCGACGCGGCTGCAGCACCTGCGGGAAAAACCGGAGGGCAGTCCGGCGGCCTTGCTCGGCGAATTTGTCGATGCAGGCCGGGCATCCCTGGAGAGCCTGCTGAACACCGTCGATCCGGCGACCTTGACCGAGGCCGCCAATCTGCTGTCGGCGGCGAATGTTGTCCATATCATCGGTCTTGGCCGATCTTTCTCGATCGCGACCTATATGGCCTATATCTTCGAGAAGATGGAAGTGCCTGCCGTGCTGCACACGTCGCTCGGGAAACTCGATAACCGGCATGCGATCCGGGACGGCGATGCCCTCCTGGCCTTCACCTTCTCGCCCTATTCCGCGCCGACATTGGATCTCGTGGAAAATACCGCTGCACGCAATATTCCCGTCGTTGCCGTGACCGATTCCGCGATTGGGCCTCTGGCGAAATTCCGGCCGGTCACGCTGCTGGTGTCGGAAGTCGATTTCGGCGCCTTCCGCTCCCCGGCGGCGACCCTCTGTCTTGCAACCGCGCTGGCGGTCAGCGTCGGCACCGCCAAACCGGCGTCCGGGTGAATTTTTATATTGAAAAGCGGAAAAATAGAATTTATGATCCATTTTATACCATGACGGAACGGCAGCGGAGGTCGCCGCCATCATGAAAGGGAGGATATCTTGGCGTCACTCGATCTCATCACGATCGGCCGTTCATCCGTGGATCTCTACGGCGTGCAGGTGGGCGGGCGCCTGGAGGACATGGCCTCCTTCAACAAATATATCGGCGGCTCGCCGACCAATATCGCGGCTGGCGCAGCGCGGCTCGGGCTCAAATCGGCGCTGATCACCCGCGTCGGCGCCGAGCATATGGGCCGCTTCATCCGCGAGCAACTGATCCGCGAGGCCGTCGATGTGCGCGGTGTGAAGACCGATCCGGAGCGCCTGACCGCTCTGGTCATCCTCGGCATCCGCGACCAGCATCAGTTCCCCCTGATCTTCTATCGCGAGAACTGCGCCGACATGGCGCTCTGCGAAGAGGATATCGACCCGGCCTTCATCGCGGAGGCTGGCTGCGTCTGTGCGACGGGCACCCATCTTTCCCATCCGAACACCGAGGCCGCCGTTTTGAAGGCGTTGCGGCTTGCTCGCGAAAACGGCGCCCGCACGGCACTCGATATCGACTATCGGCCCAACCTCTGGGGGCTTGCGGGCCACGAGGCGGGTGAAAGCCGGTTTATCGAGTCCGGCAAAGTGACCGCCAAGCTGCAATCGACCCTGCATCTCTTCGACCTTCTGGTCGGGACGGAAGAGGAATTCCATATCGCCGGCGGTTCGACCGATACGCTCGAGGCGCTGCGGGCGGTGCGCAAGGTTTCCAATGCGACGCTGGTCTGCAAGCGCGGCCCGATGGGCGCCGTCGTCTTCGAAGGCGAGATTCCGGACAGTCTCGACAAGGGCCAGACCGGGCAGGGCTTCCCGATCGAGGTTTTCAACGTGCTCGGCGCGGGCGACGGTTTCATGGCGGGCCTGCTCAAGGGCTGGCTGACCGGCGAGGACTGGCCGACGGCGTTGAAATACGCCAATGCCTGCGGCGCCTTCGCGGTTTCGCGACATGGCTGCACGCCTGCCTATCCGAGCTGGGAAGAGCTGCAGTATTTCTTCCGCACCGGCATCCGCGACAGGGCGCTCCGCAAGGATGCGGCACTGGAGCAGGTACACTGGTCGACCAACCGGACCGGCGACTGGCCGGAAATGCGTGTCTTTGCGTTCGACCACCGCATGCAGCTTGAGGCGATTGCCGACGAGGCGGGCCAGAGTTCGGAGCGGATCGACGCGTTTAAATCGCTCTGCCTCAAGGCTGCACTCGATGTCGCCGATGGCCGGCACGGCTACGGCATTCTCTGCGACGGGCGGCTTGGCCGCGAAACGCTGTACAAGGCGACCGATACTGGTCTTTGGATCGGCCGGCCGGTGGAGTGGCCCGGCTCCCGGCCGCTGACGCTCGAGCCGGAACTCGGTCCTGATCTTGGCGGCCTCACCGAATGGCCGGTGGACAACGTCGTCAAGGTTCTCTGCTTCTACCACCCGGATGACGCGCCGGAGATCCGGGAGAACCAGGAGCAGACGATCCTCCGCCTCTTTGCCGCCAGCCGCCGCAACCGGCTGGAAATGCTGCTCGAAGTGATCCCGTCCAAGGTCGGTCCGACCAACGACCGGACCGTCGCCGATATCATCGAGCGCTTCTACGAGATCGGCGTCTATCCCGACTGGTGGAAGCTGGAGCCGATGAAGGGCGAGGCCGCCTGGGCGAATGCCTGTGCGGCGATCGAGAAGCATGATCCCTATGTCCGCGGCATCGTCGTACTCGGGCTCGACGCGCCTATGGCGGAGCCTGGAGGAAAGTTTTGCCACCGCGGCACGCTTCGATCTTGTGAAGGGCTTTGCTGTCGGCCGGACCATTTTCGGCGACGCCGCAAGGCGCTGGTTTGCCGGTGCGATCGGCGACGACGAGGCGGTGGCCGATATGACACGCAAATACCGCGAACTCTGCGCGGCCTGGGACACGGCCCGCGCAAAAGTCGGAAGCGGAGGAGGAAACGTCCGATGAAAACGGTGAGGCTGACCGCCGCGCAGGCGATGGTGCGATATCTCGCAAACCAGATGACGGAGGAAGGTGTACCCTTCATCGCCGGAGTCTGGGCAATCTTCGGGCACGGCAATGTCGCTGGCATGGGCGAGGCGCTGGCGGGCATCCGCCACGATCTGCCCACCTATCGTGGCCAGAACGAACAGTCGATGGCGCACGCGGCGATTGCCTATTCAAAACAGCTCCGCCGGACGCGGGCAATGGCCGTGACCTCCTCGATCGGTCCCGGCGCGGTCAACATGGTGACGGCGGCGGCGCTGGCACATGTGAACCGCCTGCCGGTGCTCTTCATTCCGGGCGATGTCTTTGCCAATCGCGGTCCCGATCCCGTCCTGCAGCAGATCGAGAACTTCGGCGATGGCATCGCCACCGTCAACGACTGCTTCCGGCCCGTCAGCCGTTATTTCGACCGCATCAGCCGGCCGGAGCATCTGCTGACCGCGCTGCCGCGCGCCATGCGGACCCTGACCGACCCTGCCGATTGCGGCCCGGTGACATTGGCCTTCTGCCAGGACACGCAGGCCGAGGCCTATGACTATCCGGAAAGCTTCTTCGAGAGAAAAATCTGGTACTGGCGCCGGCCGCGGCCGGACGAAAACGAGTTGAAGCGTGCCGTCGAGGCGATCAGGGCTGCCCGTAACCCGGTCATCGTCGCCGGCGGCGGCGTGCACTTTTCCGGCGCGTCCGAAATGCTTGCGGCCTTCGCAAGCCGGCATAATATCCCGGTCGTCGAGACACAGGCCGGCAAGTCGGCGCTGCCCTGGGACCACGCGTCAAATTTCGGCCCGGTCGGCGTGACGGGGGCTTCGAGCGCCAATGCGATCTGCGAGAGCGCCGACCTGGTGATCGGTGTCGGCACCCGCTTCCAGGATTTTACCACCGGCTCGTGGTCGCTCTTCAAGAATCCCGCGCGGCGCATCCTGTCGCTCAATGTCCAGCCCTATGACAGCGCCAAGCACGAGGCAATCCCGCTCGTATCCGATGCGAAGGTCGGGTTGGAACTGATTGGCGCCGCACTGGGCAACCATCGTTTCCCCGCCGTCGATACGGCCCTGAAACAGGCCTGGTTTGCCAAGGCGGACGCCGTCACTGCGGCCCCGGAGGACGGCAATCTTCTGCCGACCGACATGCAGGTGATCGGCGCGGTCCAGCGCGCCTCTCGCGACAATACGGTGGTCATGTGCGCCGCCGGCACCATGCCGGGCGAGCTGCACCAGCTCTGGAAGGCAGGCAGGCCGCTCTCCTATCACATGGAATACGGCTTTTCCTGCATGGGTTACGAGATCGCCGGCGGGCTCGGCATCAAGATGGCCGAACCGGACCGCGATGTCATCGTCATGGTGGGCGACGGCTCCTACATGATGATGAATTCGGAACTCGCGACCGCCGTCGCCATGGGCGTCAAGATCACCGTCGTCATCACCGACAACCGGGGCTATGGCTGTATCAACCGGCTGCAGATGGCAACCGGGGAGAGCAGTTCAACAATCTCTACGAACATACCAACCAGGCCAACCCGATGCAGATCGATTTCGTCGCCCACGCTGCGGCGATGGGCGCGGATGCCCGCAAGGTCTCCTCGATCGCCGACCTGGAAGCGGCATTGAACGGCGCGCGGGAGGCCAAGGTTGCGACGGTGATCGTCATCGATACCGATCCCTATCCGACGCCGGAAGGCGGCGGCTTCTGGTGGGATGTCGCGGTGCCGGAAGTGTCTGTCCGGCCGGAAGTCAACAAGGCTCGCGCCGACTATGAAACGGCGCTCAAGGAAAGACGCTGACATGATCCTTTACGGTACCAACCCCATTGCCTGGTCGAACGACGACGACCGCTCGCTCGGCGCCCATATCAGCCTCGACCAGTGCCTCGACGAAACGTCGAAGATCGGCTTCGACGGCATCGAGAAGGGTCACAAGTTCCCGCAGGAACCGGCGGCGCTGAAAGCGGTGCTCGAGCCGCGCAAGCTGCGCTACGTCTCAGGCTGGCATTCGCTGAACCTGCTCACCAACTCGGTCGAGGACGAAAAAAGGCAATGCAGCCGGCGCTCGATCTCCTGAAGGCAATGGGCTCGAAGGTCATCATCGTCTGCGAGACCTCGAACGCCATCCACGGCGATGACGCCAAGGCCGTCAACAACCGGCCGAAGCTCGCCGATAGCGAGTGGAAATCCTTCGGCGCCGGCGTCGAGGCGCTGGCGGAGTTTGCGGCAGGGCAGGGTATTGCGCTTGTCTACCATCACCATATGGGTACGATCGTCGAGAGCGAGGACGAGATCGACAAGCTGATGGCGAATACAGGGCCGCATGCAAAGCTTCTGCTCGACACCGGCCATTGCCTGTTTGGCGGCGGCAATCCCGAGCGGGCCGCGAAAAACCACATGGCCCGCGTCGGGCACATCCATGCCAAGAACGTGCGGCCCGATATTGCCGCGCAGGTGCGGAGCGAAGGTCTCTCTTTCCTGGAAGGCGTGCGCCGCGGGGTGTTCACCGTGCCGGGCGACAGGGATGGTGGCGTCAGTTTCCCGCCGGTGCTGAAGATCGCCGCCGATCACGGTTACGAAGGTTGGCTGGTGATCGAAGCCGAACAGGATCCGGATGTGCGCAATCCCTTCGAATACCAGAGCATGGGGCTTTCGTCGCTGAAGGCGATGGCGCAGGCCGCCGGCCTCGACAAAGGGGCAAAGGCATGACCAGTCTGCTGCGCAAGCCGAAAGGCTCATCCGGCAAGGTGCACGACGTGACGCCCAAGGATGCCGGCTGGGGTTATGTCGGCTTCGGCCTCTATCGTCTGAAGCCCGGCGAAAGCGCTGCGGAAAAGACCGGCGATACGGAGGTTATCCTCGTGCTTGTCGAGGGCAAGGCGGAGATCTCCGGCGGCGGCAAGACCTTCGGCGAGCCTGGGCGACCGGATGAACGTCTTCGAGCGCAAACCGCCGCACTGCGTCTATATCCCCGCCGGTGCCGACTGGAGCGCCAGGGCGACCACCGACTGCACGCTCGCCGTCTGCACCGCACCGGCCAAGCCCGGACGGGAGGCGGTGGTGATCGGGCCGGAAGGCCTTTCCCTCAATACCCGCGGCAAGGATGCGAACACCCGTTACATCTTTCCGATCGCCATGGAAGAGCGGGACGTCGCCGACAGCCTGCTGGTGACCGAAGTGTTCACGCCGGCCGGCAATTGGTCGTCCTATCCGCCGCACCGGCATGACGAGGACAATTTTCCCGACATGACCTATCTGGAAGAGACCTATTACCACCGGCTGAACCCGGCGCAGGGTTTCGGCTTCCAGCGGGTGTTCACCGAAGACGGTTCGCTGGACGAGACCATGGCAGTCTCCGACCACGACCTCGTGCTGGTGCCGAAGGGCCATCATCCCTGCGGCGCGCCTTATGGTTATGACATGTATTATCTGAACGTCATGGCTGGCCCGATCCGCAAATGGCGGTTCAAGAACCACCCCGACCATGACTGGATCTTCAGGCGCGACAATCCCTGATCGCGGCGTTTTGCGCCTCGGTCCATACGTTGTCAGATGAGGTAGTGGATATGCGGCCGTGAATGATGTGGTGAAGCCTCTATCCTGGCTTCGACCGAAAATACGTCCCTGAGCAGAGCCTCGGTGACTATTTCCTCCGGGGCCCCGGAAGCAACGATCCTGCCGCTCTGCATGACGATCAGTTGGTCGCAGAACATTGCCGCATGATTGAGATCGTGAAGCGCTATGATGCTGGTCATCGGCAGGCCGGAGACCAGCCGCATCAGGCCGATCTGGTGCTGGATGTCCAGATGGTTGGTCGGTTCGTCGAGGATGAGTTCCTTCGGCGATTGCGCCAGCGCCCTTGCGATATGGGTCCGTTGTTTCTCGCCGCCGGACAGGGATTGCCAGCGATCGTTGCGCTTCTGCGCCATCCCGGCCCGCGAAAGCGCGGTCTCTACCGCCTCGTCGTCCGCAAGCGACCAGCCTGAGAACATCGACCGGTGCGGAAACCGGCCGAGCTTCACCACATCGACAACCCTCAGATTGGCATTGGTCGTGGCATGTTGTTCGACGAAGGCGACGCGCTGGGCGACCGAACGCCGGCCGATGGTTTTCAGATCCTTGCCCTCGAGCGTGATCGAACCCGAATGCGGCTGTCTCAATCCGGCGATCAGACGCAAGAGCGAGGTCTTTCCCGAACCATTGGGCCCGAGCAGGCCAAGCATCCTGCCCGGTTGCGCCTCGAAGGAAACGCCGTCGACCACGGTCTTCCTGCCAATTTTCCAGCTGAGATTCGTGGCCTTGATGGTCATGACGCGCGTTGGAACCGATAGAGGATGATGGAGAAGAAGGGCACGCCGACCAATGCCGTGACGACGCCGATCGGCAGGACCTGCTGTGGGATGAGGGTGCGTGACGCAATGTCCGCCACCACCATGAAAACGGCACCGACGACCGCGCAGGCCGGCAGCAGCCGGACATGCAGGGGGCCGACTGCAAAGCGGGCGACATGCGGCACGACAAGACCGACGAAGCCGATCGAGCCGACCATGCTGACGATCGTCGCCGTCATCATCGCGGTCAGCGCGAAGAGCACGATCCGTGCCCGCCCGACATTGACGCCGAGCGCCGCCGCCGCTTCGTCGCCGAAGGCGAAGGCATCCAGTACGCGGGCATAAAACAGACAGGCTACCAGCGCCACACCGACGATGATCGAGACCAGCATCAGCTCCGGCCAGCGCACGCCGCCGAAACTGCCAAGCAACCAGAACATGACGTCGCGCGCCTGCTGGGCGTTGCCCGACGTGGTGACGATGTAGGAGGTCGAGGCGTTGAAAAGCTGGGACGCGGCGATACCGGCGAGGATGGTGCGGTCCGCTCCGCCGCGCGTTCCGTTCGAAAGCAATGCGACGAAGAAGAAGGCGGCGAAGGCACCTGCAAAGGCGCCGGTTGAGAGCGACACGGTGCCGGCCCCCAGCCCGAGGATGACGATCGCAACGGCTCCTGTCGATGCGCCGGCGGAAATGCCGAGAACATAAGGTTCGGCAAGCGGGTTGCGCAGCAGCGACTGCATGATCGCTCCCGACAGGGCGAGACCCGCACCGCAAAAGGCTGCGACCAGCGCACGGCTGAGACGGTAGTCCCAGATGACCGTCTCGTGGATGCGGTTGAGCCCCACGGCCGTCCAGCCCAGCCGGTTGGTGACGGCGGAAAAGGTCGTGGCGAGCGGGATCGGCAGATCGCCGATCCCGACGCTGATGCCGACCACGAGACCGATGGCGGCAAACGAAGCCGCCACCACCACCGCGAAGGCGAAAAGCTGCCGAAGGGAGTTGCGCGCCTCGATCACTTCAGAAGACCGAGGGCCTTCAGCTGCTCGGCCACCTGTTCGGCGCCATAGATCGTCCGGACGGTCGGGTTCATGGCCTGGCCGTCCATCACCACCATCGCCTTGTTCTTGACGGCGGAGATCTGGCTGACGGCCGGATCGGTGGTCAGGAACTTGACCTTGGCTTCCGGCTTGTCGAGTTCCCAGCGATTGCGATCCAGGTTGGCGATCACGATCACGTCCGGATTGATCGCGATGATGCTTTCCCAGCCAAGGGTCGGCCATTCGGCTTCGGCGGTGACGCCATTATGGCCGCCAAGCACGTCGGCGATAAAGCCGGAAGCCGCGTTCTTGCCGCCAAGATAGGCATCCGCCGACGGGCTGGGGCTGGAGAACCAGAAGACGTAGGAAAGGTTTTTGCCATCCTTCGAGACGCCGGAGCGAAGTGCAGCTTCGCGGGCCTTGAAATCGGCGATCAGCGCCTGGCCGCGATCGGCGACATCGAAGATCTGCGACAGCTCGTCGATTTCCTTGTAGAGCAGGTCCATGTTCCAGAGCTGGGCGCGGCTGCCGTACTGGTCCTTGACGTCCTTGGTGCTGAGGCAGGTGCTGGGGGAGAGATAGGCCGGGACGCCGACCTTGTCGAAATCCTCGCGCTTGGCGACCTTGCTGCTCGGTCCGACCAGGCTCGGCAAAGCCGCTGCCACGAAATCCGGGTTCTCGGCCAGGATCGATTCGAAGGTCGGGAACTCGACCGACAGCAGCTTGACCTTGGCATTGGCCTCGGCAAGCCTCGGCAACACCTTGCTCGGCCAGAAGGCGGTACCGGCCATCTTGTCCTGGAGGCCGAGCAGCAGCAGGATTTCCGCGCTGTTCTGGCCAAGCCCGATCGCCCGTTCAGGCGCTTTCTGAAAGCTCACCTGCGCGCCGCAGTTTTCGATGGTCAGCGGATATTTCGTCGATGCGAATGCCGGGGAAAAGGTTAGGCTGGATGCAACGGCGATCAGCAGCGTGGTCAAGGCGGATTTTAACGGGGGCATGGCAGGTCCTGATTGAAGGTCGGGACATGCGAATAGCGGTTCCTGCTCGCTATAACAAGAGAACGTAAGTCATCTTTAATATGGCGGGCTCAAATCGTGCGAAGCGGGATCGCGAGGTCGCTCGCTGGGGCTTTCCCTTGCGATGATCGGCGCTGAAGTCAGATCAGGCTGCGCCGCTTTGCCTTTATCAGGGCCTCGAGTTCGTCGCCGCTGATGATCGGTTCGGGGATCTGCCCGCAATGCACGAAGACCTCGATTGCGGGAAGCTCGCCGATGTTCTTCTTGCAATAGGCGAGCGCCTTTTCCAATGACCCGAAGGTCTGGCTGGGGATGTCTTCCGACCAGCAATGCACAGTAGCGGGCGCGCGTGCATATCCCGGATTTCGGTTGGGCATTTTTGGGTTTCCTCGCCGTGTCGTTCTGATGCGAATTTTTGTCACAATTAACATATGACAAGAACGGGCGGCGAGTTTAGCTGGTTGGGTGGTTACCGATCTGCGCCCCTGATCGATACAAATTGAACGTCCGGGCAGTTCCTCCACCTGACGCAGACCTGCTAAAGGAAACGCTCCGAGGTGCGCCGGTTCGAAGACCGCCCTGTGGCGCTTGGATCAGGGCTGATCGTCAGGCCAGCGCCGCAAACAGGATGCAGGCTGCGATCAGGCAGCCGAGGGCGGCGTTCAATCCGATGTAGAACGCCAGTTCATGCTGGTGGTCGGGTCTGCGGTGCATCTCGTTCTCCTCCCGGGATGTCGAACATGCCGTCGCGTTGAAAGTTCCGGCCCGCTTTATGTGGGCTGAAAGGGCACGGCCAAAGAAGGCAGGCGGATGCCCGCCTAGTCTCCCGCTGCCCCGAGACCCTGCGGGCCATTGATCCTGTTCAATGTCTCGCCAAGGGCCTTGACCGCTTCCATCGTCACGGCCTGCGCCGACATCAGCATTGCGAGGTCGGCATCCTTTCCCTGGTCTGAAAGCGTCGAGGCGCGCCTGTTCAGGTCCTGGCTCATCATGCTGAGCTGCGCGAAGGTA
This sequence comes from Neorhizobium sp. EC2-8, assembly GCA_045291535.1. Classification (GTDB taxonomy): domain Bacteria; phylum Pseudomonadota; class Alphaproteobacteria; order Rhizobiales; family Rhizobiaceae; genus Neorhizobium. Next base: position 1,283,859 of record CP147998.1, read on the forward strand.
TGTTCGTCCATCTTCATTCTCCGAAGTCTGCGCATGTCAAAGCCCCGAGCCGGCATTCGGTTCCCGATCCGTGGCGGAAAGGCGGAAATCGCGAGGAGCGGCGGAGATGGATGCGACCGGTCCGCCGAGGGGCGGCTTTTCATTGGAGACGCAGGCCGGACGCCTGACCCGCTCTTTGCGGCCGGGAGCCGACCTGCGGTTTCCATGTCACTTCCGCGGCAGAACGACATTGCTGTCGGTGGTGCTCTTCACCGGCTTTTCGCCAGGGACGTGGGACATGGTGCGCGTCTTGCTTTGCAGCTCGTCGCCCTGAACCCGTGTCTTCGTCTGCGATTTGCTGAAGGTGCCCTGGTCCATGGCCTGCGCCTTCGACTGCCCCTTCAGGTGGTTCGGGTTCTCGTTGATCCTGGTCTGGCTCTTGGCTTTGCCATCTGCCGCCGCGGCGCTGCCTGCCGAGCCGATCGAGGCTGTCGTGCCGTGGTCGGTCTGGCAGGCTCCCGCTGTACCGAGCGTGCTTGCGGATGTGCCGCCTGCGGCCGCGCTGCCGCCGGACCCGACCGTGCCGGCTAAGTTGCAGTCCTGTGCGAGCACGGGTGCGCCGGCGACCGAGGCCATGAGGGCCAGGCACGCCAGGGATATTGTCTTGGACATGTCTATCTCCTTCATTTCTGAGGCTTGGTGATGTCGCAGGTGCCATCCGACCGGCGTGTGATGACGGTTCCATCGGGCCTGGTGATGCTTGCCGTCGAGAAGGCCTGACTGCCGGCCGTGCCGGTGGTGACGGACGAACCGGCACTGGACGACGCCGAGCCACCGCCCGAGTTCATCGTCGTTGTCTTGCCGTCTATCGTCGTCGAGGACGACACGCTGCCGCCACCTGCGGTGACCGATGTCGATGTGCCGTTGCCGATCGAGCCCGTGCTTTCGATGATGGTGCAGGTCGTGCCGTCATCGAGCTTGACGGTCTCGGTGGCGAAGGCCGAGATCGCGGTAATGGTCGCCAGAATCAGCGGCAGCGCGAACGTGCCTTTGTATGCGATTGATGCCGAGGTCATTTCGGCTCTCCTATGAAGAGGACGAAGGCGGTACAATCCGCCCTCGTCCGATGAAAGGGACTAGCAGGAAACGCCGTCTTTCTTGGCCTGGCCGGGAGGACATGCCTTCTTGCCCTGTCCGTGTTCCTCGCCGGCAGCACCTGCCGAGCTGCCGCCGGTACCGACGGAGCCGGTCGGCATGCCGTCCTTGGCCGAGGTGCCGCCGGTGCCGAGTGTCGAAGCCGAGCCGGAGCCGCTACCGGAACCTGCCGCCGAACCACCGGTGCCGACCGAGCTGCTGGATTGGCCACCGCCCGCGGACGTGCCACCGGTGCCGAGCGTCGATGCCGAGCCGGAGCCGCTACCCGAGCCGGCTGCGGATCCGCCGGTGCCAACCGAGCTGCTCGACTGGCCACCGCCGGCCGAAGTGCCACCCGTGCCCAAGGTCGATGCGGAACCGGAGCCGCAATTGGCGGTGCCCGGTGTGCAGTTCGTTCCTCCGGCAGAGCTGCCGCCCGTACCGACCGTGCTGCTGGACGTGCCGCCGCCGGCGCTGGTTCCGCCAGTGCCGACGGTGCTGCTGGTCTGAGCGAAGGCAGACAGGGTGGTGCCGGCGAGAAGCGCTGCGGCAAAGGCCGCGCGTGTAACGATATTCATGTCTTATCTCCTTGAGTTTCCACATGCTTCCGATCGCTACCGCGTTTCCGAAGCTGCGGAACAAACTGGCTTTCGGCGGCGCATGTTCCCGCACTAAGGCTTCAGTCCGATCGGGACTGAGACCTTTGGCCGTGGGCGGCATCGACCAAGGTCCGGTGCGGCGAGGAAAAGGTCGCGAACGCGGAACTTGGGCCGCAATCGCGGGTTCATGGCGTCTCGAAAAAGGAGGTTCAGATGGAAGAGAGCGTGTATCAGGCGCGTTGGCTGCTGATCATCATCGCTTTAATGGTTGTCGCAATGACCACCATCGGCGCCGCAGCGGGGTGAGCCGTCCCGAGGGCGGCTGGCTGGCGGCGCCTCTTTGCGCGGCCGTTGGATGTTCATACCCAGGCGGGCCTTTGGCCGTTCAGTCCAAGAGACGGACAGCCGCGCACCCGTCGCCAGATCAAAGCGCTTCTTACCTCAGGTCTTTGGTAGGCAGGCCGGGTTGCGTCGCCACCCGGCCTGCCTGAGCATCACTTGACTGCCAGCGCCTCGTTGATCTTGCCGGCATCGGCCTCGAGGTTCTTGTAAGTCTCTTCCAGGCTCAATTCGCCAACGATGAGCTCATACGCTGGACGATCTGTTGGTAAATCGCCGTGCCGCCCTTCAAGCGTTCGAAATCCCGCGCGACCTGAGGAATGTTCTTCTTGTTATCCAGAAAGACCGCCATGGACGCCTTGGCGTCATTGCTCGAGATCTTGTATTGCGGGTTCTTGATGTCGGCGCCCGTCAGGATGACGTAATTCTCGGCAATCTCGCGCTGGATCTTCTCGGAGCCCAGAAATTCGATGAACTGGGCGACCGCTTCGGGATGTTCGGTACGTTTGAAGCCGACGATCGCGGTCGCGCCCGGCATCGCATAGCAGCCCGCATCGCCGCACGGCGCATTGATGGCCGTCCACTGGAAGGCATTGCCGATCTTCTTCTGGAAGGGGTTCACCATCCAGTTGCCGGCGAGATAGGTCACGACATTGCCGTTGACGAACTCGTCGCCCATGTTCTTGTACTGCGAGCCGCCGGCGGCCCCACATTTCCTTCGGGAAACTGCCGTTCTGGGTCCAGGAATAGAGGTCGGCGATATATTTGCGGGCGGCCGCATCCGGGAAACTGAACTTGCCGTCCTTCACATAGACCGAGCCGTAGGAATAGGCTCCGCCGGAAAAGCGGTGGCCGGACCGGTCCATCGTGAAGGGGATCTGTGCGCCCGTCGCCTTTGCGACGCGGGCGGAGGCTTCCACGATCTCCTTGAGCGTGGCCTTGGGGCCGGGCACCGGTTCGCCGGCCTGCTCGAACAGGGTCTTGTTGACGAACGGCAGGTTCAGCGTCTGGGACGCGACGTAACCGTTGATCGACTTCGGGTCGTTGATATTGGGCAGGCGCAGCTGGTTGAGGCTGTCTCCGTGCAGCTTGGCGAAGGCGTCGGGGTCCTTCATGTAGCTGCGCATGTCGAGATAATACGGCGCCAGCTGCCAGTCGGTGATCTTGGCGAGGTCCGGTCCCTTGCCCGCGGCCAGCTGGACCGGCAGCTGCTTCACCACCGCATCATAGCCGGAAGAGACGAAATTGACCTTGATGTCGGGATGCGACGCCTCGAATTCCTTGCTTAAGGCGGCCATGCGCTCGACATAACCCTGGTCGTCGTCGGTGAACAGGAAAGTGATTGTCTTGGCGTCCGCCATGGCCACGCCGGAAAGGGCGAAGGCCGAAAATACGAATGCACTTATCCCTGATAGAAGTCTCTGCATTTTTCATCCTCCCAATGAAAATATTTTCACAATTCGGAAGGTTCCCTTTCGGAGTTTCGCCTTCGAATTTCTCTTTTTTGACGCTTGACAATCCAAACGTCAAGCTGTTTTGTCGGCTAAATTCGAAGCTACTCACAAAGCCGGAGCAGGCGAAGTTCGAATAATAAAAATATTTTCATGATCTGGGAGGCAGTCATGGAGCAGTCACCTACAGCCGCGGACCGGTCGGGCGCCGCTGGCTATCACGTCGCCCCCGGCGAAACCCTCACTGCGTGGGTCGTTTCGGATTTGCGCCAGGCGTATTTTCCAGGCGAACCGGCACCGGCGGAAGATCGCGTCGACTACCGCTTCATCAACGGCTTCGTGGATGTCGGCGACCTGCCTTGCCGGAAAGCCTTCCAGGCGCAGATGATCGGGCGGAAAATCCGTGCCGAGCACGACTGGGAACCGGCCTTCCTCAACCTGCCGGGGCCGAACCGCCGCGTCGAATTCACCGGCTTCTGGCACGTGCCCACCCATGTCAGCCGATGGCTGCGCGGCAGTTTCCGCGCCGAGGCCGCTCGCCGCGTGCCAATGCGGCTGAGAACCTGCGGCGGCGTGCGGATCTGGGTGAATGGCGAGGAACAGGTGCGGTTCGAGCCCTTCCGGCGCAACGTCGAAAGCGAGACCGAGATCGTCCTGGCACTGAAGCCCGGCGACAACGACATCCTTCTCTTGACCGAGGACCTCGCGGAGCGGGACACCATCTGGTTCTTCGAGCTGGAACTGGCCGATACCAGGCCGCTGGACATCGCTTTGCCCACGGAACTGGACCGGCAGGAGGTTCGGCGGCTCGAGCTCCTTGCACGCGCCATTCGGCCGGCGGCCGACGTTTTTGTCGATCGCCCGCTGGAGATCCTTTTCGACAGCCCGCCGGGTGCCGATCTGCCGGTCGGCATCGAGGTCTATAGTCATGGTCACGACCGGGCGGTGCTGGCGAGGGCCGACCTGACGCTTGGTGCGGACGAAACCCGGCTGGTCGCTCCGGCGATCATGGGCCTGCCGGACGGATATCACGGCATCAGGCTGAAGATCGGCTCCAGCGCCGCGGCCGTCGCCCGCCATATAGACGCGGCCTTCATGAGCGGTGTCGGCCTGCCGCAGGCCGCGGCGACGCTTGCCGAGCGCAAACGCGAGGCGCTGACCTTCAGCGCCCGTTTCGGCGCCGAGCGCATCGGCCGTGTCCTTGCCATGGCTGCGTCAGGCGAGATCGACCGCGGGGTGATGGACAGGATCATCGCCTCCACTCTCGAGGTTATCGACCGGCGGGAGGATTGTTCCGATTTCGTGCTGGTGCCGCTCCTCTGGCTCCTCGGAGAATACGAGCACACTCTGCCGGCGGAGACGGCGGCAAGAATTCGCGCATCCGTCGCGGGCTACCGCTACTGGGTGGACGAGCCCGGCAACGACGTCATGTGGTTCTGGAGCGAGAACCACGTTCTGTGCTTCCACACGAGCCAGCTCATCGCCGGCAAGCTGATGCCGGATACCGTGTTCTCCGCCTCGGGCAGGACGGGACGTGAGCAGGCACAGCTTGCGGAAGACCGGCTCTGCCGCTGGTTCGACAGCGTCGAGGCGCACGGCCTCGCCGAATGGAATTCCGCAGCCTATTATCCGGTGGATTTCATAGGCCTGCTCGCTCTCGAACGTTGGGGCGGAGACGACATCGCCCCGCGTGCCCGCCATCAGCTGGATCTGATCTTCCGGATGATCTCGCTGCACACGCTGGCCGGCGTGCCCGCCGGCTCGCAGGGGCGCGCCTACGACAAGGAGCTGAGGGCGGGCCCTCTCACGGAACTGGCGCCATTCGCCCGCGTGGCATTCGGCAACGGCTGGCTGAACGGCGGCGTTGCATCCTTGCCGATGTTCTGCGCCGGTTCCTACGCGCCGCCGACCGAGCTGCCGGAGTTTGCCCGGCTGGCCCCGGGACGCTCAATAGAAGCGCGTTACGCGCAGGGGCTCGAAAGCGGCAAGCTGGTGCTCTTCAAGACCGAAGCCTCGCAGCTCTCGACGGTGGTCGATCACAAGACAGGCCGGAAGGGCCACCAGCAGCACGTGCTGGACATTCGGCTTGCCGGCCATCCGATGGCGAGGCTTTGGGTCAATCATCCCGGCGAAGACGACCCCTGGGGCACGCAGCGCCCGTCCTATTGGGCCGGCAACGGCATCCTGCCGCGCGTCATGCAATATCGCGACGTCGCCCTGCTGATCGCGGACACCGAAGGCACGCGCCATGCCTGGACCCATGCCTATCTCGGTCGCGATGGCCTTGACGAGGTCGTCATCGACGGGAACTGGCTTCTCGCCCGCTCTGGCCGGGGCTTTGCCGCACTCCATGCCACGAATGGCCTCGAACTCGTGACTGACGGAGCGACCGCCGGGCGCGAGGTACGCTCCGAGGGCGCGCTTACCGGCTGGGCGGCCGTGGTGGGCGCGGGTGACGACGCCGCTTTCCGTCGCTTCGCCGAGCGCATCCGCGCTACCGCCGTCTCGTTCGACGCCGAAAGCAAGGTGCTGAGCCTTTCCCCGCCGGACCGCGGAACGGTCGCGCTCTCCTATGCCGGCCAGTTCACCCTCGGCGGACAGCCGCGACCCTTCATCCACGACCAGCCCGTGCCGATCCTGACCTATGACAGCACCGCCGCGGGCGACGCTGACCACCCATTTTATGCATAAAGGACATTCCGACCGATGGATTCGATGACCCTCAACAAACCGGCCCTGCAGGAGACGATCGATCGGGTTGCGGTTGCGTTCAGCCGCCTCAAGGGCATCAAGGAAGGCCTTGCCGGGTCCGATGCCGGCGGCGGCATTCAGTTCGACGAATGGGACTGGGAAGTCGGCGTCGGCCTCTACGGGTTCCTGCGCCGGGCTCTTGCCGCCGGCGACCGGCCGGCCATCGACGATCTCGTCGCCTGGTATGGCCGGCAAATCGGTCGGGGCCTGCCGCCGCGGCAGATCAACAGCACGGCCCCCATGCTGCCGCTCGCCATCCTCATCGACCATGTCGATCGGCCGGATTTCCGTGCGCTGGTCGAGGACTGGGCGGACTGGCTCGTCCACCGGCTGCCGAAGACCGAGGACGGTGGATTCCAGCACGTCGTCAAGGAACGGTTGAACGACGGCGAACTGTGGGACGACACGCTGTTCATGGCCGGCCTGTTCCTGGCGCGCGCGGGCGTCGCCTGCGGGCGCCGCGACTGGATCGACGAGGCCGTCTACCAGTTCATGGTGCACACCCGCTATCTGTCCGACCCGGTCACCGGCCTCTGGTATCACGGCTGGACCTTCAACGGCCGGCACAATTTTGCGAAAGCCTTCTGGGCTCGCGGCAATGCCTGGATCACCGTTGCAATCCCCGAACTGTTCGAACTCGTTCCGGACCTTGCGGAAAAGGACAAGCGTTTCCTTTCGAACGTGCTTGCCAGCCAGGTCCGCTCGCTGAAGACACTGCAGCGCCCCGACGGAATGTTTCACACGCTCCTCGACGATCCGACGTCGCCCCTCGAGACATCGGCGACGGCCGGGATCGCCTACGGCATCCTGCGCGGCATCGACGCCGGCATTCTCGACGCTTCCGACCGGGTGCATGCGGAGCGGGCGCTTTCCGCCGTGCTCTCCCATATCGACGAAGAGGGTGTCGTCCAGGGCGTTTCGGATGGCACGCCGATGGGTCACGATCTGGATTTCTATCGTCGTATCCCCAACCTGCCGACCCCTTACGGGCAGGCACTGACGATGTTGCTGCTGACGGAAGTGCTGCTCGAAAGCGGGGAGGGGCATGAACAGGTTTTCCTCCCTTCTGATCGAGCCCGGGCAGGGGACGAGACGGCGCGGATTCAGGCCGCGATCGACCAGATGGCTGCGCGCGGCGGCGGTTGCGTGGAACTCGCCGAAGGCGTCCACAGCACCCGCGGGTTGAGGCTGCAATCCGGCGTCGAGCTTCACCTGGCGAAGGGAGCGCTGCTGCGCCCGGTGCCCGACTACGCGGCCTACGAGGAGACATCGGTTTCGGTCATCGCCGAGAAATCGAACCGCGCCATGATCGTCGCAAGGAACGCGACGGACATAGCCTTGACCGGTCCGGGGCGGATCGAGGCGGGAGGCGAACATTTCATCGCCGGCACCGATGAGGCGATGGGCACGCTTATTCCCGCGGAATTCCGCCCGCGGGTGGTGGTCTTCGAGACCTGCCGGGGCGTTCGCGTCGAGAGCCTGGAAATCGTCGATTCGCCGATGTGGACGCTGCATCTCGTCAATTGCGACAACGTCTATGTCGGCGGCGTGACGGTGTCGAACAATCGCCGCATGCCGAATACCGACGGGATCGTGCTCGACGCCTGCCGGCATGCGGTGGTGGAAGACTGCATCATCTCGACGGCCGATGACGGCATCTGCCTGAAGACCAGCGCCGGGGCGGATGGCCGCGCAATCGGGGAATGCGAAAACGTGCGGGTGCGCCGCTGCGTGGTCGAGAGCAAGAGCTGCGCGCTCAAGATCGGCACGGAATCCTACGGCGATTTCATGGACGTCGTCTTCGAGGACTGCCGCGTCCAGGATTCCAACCGGGGACTGGGGCTGTTTTCGCGCGATGGCGGGCATATGACCGATATCCGTTTCTCCCGGATAGAGGTCGATTGCCACGAGACGCTCGACGGCTTCTGGGGATCGGGCGAGGCGCTGACGGTGACTGTGGTGGACCGCATCCCCACCCGCCAGGCCGGCGCCATCCGCGACCTCGTCGTCGAGGACCTGCACGGCCAGATGGACGGAGCGATCGCGCTGGTCTCGACTTCCGCGGCGGGTATCCACGGTGTCCGGCTTTCGCGGCTGCGGCTGCGGCAAAGGATGGGGCCGCTTGGCACCGGACTTCGTTATGATCTGCGGCCGACCCAAGCGGACATTGCGCCGAGCGCGGACGCCGCCGGCCGCGCGAATGCGTGGACGAAGGGAGCTGACGGACGGGTAATCGGCCTCATCGACTACCCCGGAGGCATGCCGGCGCTGTTTACCGCCGGCATAGAGGGGATTTCAGTCGAAGAGGCGCATTTCGAAAGGCCGCAACCGGTTCCGAAAGGCTGGAACATCGAAGCCGTCGTCCACAAGGTGGACTGAACCTGACGGGAGCAGGGAAATGGGAAATCTGAAACTTACGGGCGTCACCAAATCGTTCGGCGCGCTGACAGTCCTGCATGACATCGATCTTGCAATCGACGACGGCAAGTTCGTCGTGTTTGTCGGGCCGTCCGGCTGTGGCAAATCGACTCTTCTCAGGATCATCGCGGGGCTGGAGGACATCAGCGCGGGCGGCATCGAGATCGGCGGGCGCGACGTCGTCCAGCTGTCGCCGGCGGAGCGGAAGATCGCCATGGTCTTCCAGTCCTATGCGCTTTATCCCCATATGAGCGTGCGCAAGAACCTCGCCTTCGGGCTCGAGAACCTGAAGTTCAAGCGCGGCGAGATCGACAAGCGGATCGCCGAGGCGGCGCGCATGCTGGCGATCGAACCCTATCTGGAACGCAAGCCAAGGCAGCTTTCCGGCGGCCAGCGCCAGCGTGTCGCCATCGGCCGCGCCATCGTGCGAAACCCCGACATCTTCCTGTTCGACGAGCCGCTCTCGAACCTCGACGCGGCGCTGCGCGTGCAGACAAGGGCAGAAATCACCCGGCTGCATCGCCAGCTCAAGACGACGATGATCTACGTCACCCACGATCAGGTCGAGGCGATGACTATGGCCGACGAGATCGTCGTCCTGAACGCCGGCCGGATCGAGCAGGTCGGAACGCCGCTCGAACTCTTCGACAACCCGCGGAACCTCTTCGTCGCGGGCTTCCTGGGCTCGCCGCGCATGAACATGCTGAAGGGCAAGGTGACGGCGGCCGGCGAAACGGGGTGGCGATCGACGTGGGATACGGCGCGCCGCTCACCGCCCGGATCGATCCTGCGGCAGTGAAACCGGGCCAGTCCGTGCTTGTCGGCATAAGGCCGGCGCATTTTACGATCGGCGACGGCCAAGGGCTGCCGTTCGTCGTCCAGTATCACGAAAGCCTCGGTACGGAGACCTATGTCTACGGCACGCTCGAGGGACGGGACGAGCAGATCATCATCCATCAGGCGGGCCATTTTGCGCCGCAGCCCGGCGCCCTTCTGCGGATCACGCCGCTACCCGGCCGGATGCATGTTTTCGACCCCGACAGCGGCCTTGCCCTGCCGCAAGCCATCGAAGAACGGAGTGCGGTCCATGAGCACGCCTAAGCCAACCGATCTCGGCGGCCGTGCCCTCGATTTCGCCATGGGCGTGGTCGAGGCGCCCATCAACGGCTTCGAACGGCTGATGGGCAGGAAAAGGATGCCCTATCTGTTCCTCGCGCCGAACCTCATCCTTTTCGGCATATTCACCTTCCTGCCGATCGCCATCGCGGTTGGTTACGCCTTTACCGGCGGCACCGGCCTTTTCGTGTCGGAGCGGCCTTTCGTCGGCTTCGACAATTTCCGTCAGCTCCTGCAGTGCGAAGATTACTTTCGTCCGGGCAGCTGCCGCGAATCCCTGTTCTGGACGGCGGTCTGGAACACGCTCTGGTTCGTCGGCTTCAACGTCGCCGCGACCCTGCTTGTCGCATTGGTGACGGCTCTCATCCTCAACCGGGCGATGGCGGCGCGCGGTTTCTTCCGGGCCATGTTCTTTTATCCCGTCCTGCTGTCGCCTGTTGTCATCGGCCTGATCTGGAAGTGGTTTTTGGACCGCAACGGCCTGCTCAACGCCTTCCTGCAGATGCTCGGCGTGCCGCCGGAAATCTTCCTGCTGGACGTCGGCTGGTCGCGTTTCTTCGTGGTAGTCGTCTCGGTCTGGTTCCACATGGGCTTTTATACGCTCATCCTTCTCGCCGGCCTGCAGGCCATTCCGAAGGATCTCTACGAAGCCGCCTCGATCGACGCGGCCTCGCCCCGGCGCACGCTTTTCCGCATCACGCTTCCGCTTCTCGGGCCGAACCTTCTTGTGGTGCTGATCCTCCTGATGATCCGCTCGGTGCAGATCTTCGACGAAGCCTGGGTGCTGACCAATGGCGGCGGACCCGGCACCGCCAACAGTTTCATCGTGCAGTACATCTACCAGATGGCTTTCGGCAGTGACCTGCGCCTGTTCGGCCTGGCTTCCGCCGCCTCCGTTCTGATGGGGCTCGTGCTGCTGGCCCTGACGCTCATACAGCTGCGGCTCGGCCGCAAGATGGAGACCTGACCATGTCGCAAGGCCTCTCACCCATCGCCTTCCTGACCCGCACCCGCCGACCGGGCCGGATCGGCACCACCGACATTCTCTCCTGGGCCTGGCTGATCCTCGGCACGCTTGCCGTGCTCATCCCGGTCGTCTGGGCGGGCCTTTCATCGTTCAAGCCGGCCGCCGAGATCACCCGCTTTCCGCCGACGCTGCTGCCGCGTGCGGCGGTTCAGCAGACCGTACCGGGCTTCGAGGCCCCGCTCAGTCTCTGGACCGTCGATTTGGAGGGCAAGCCGCGCGAGATGGCGATGGTCCGCCGCATCGGGCTGAAGGCCCAGATGGTCGATCCGAACAATCCCGGCACGCCGGTCAGCGTCGATGTCAAAGCATGTCCCCGGTCCAGCGGCTGACCGTCGCGACCGAGAACTACACCGATCCGCTGACCCGCTTCGACTTCCTGACCTTTCTGAAGAATTCGGTCTTCGTCACCTTCGTCGCGACGCTGCTGACGCTGATCGTCAACGCGCTTGCGGCTTTCGCGCTGTCGAAATACCGGTTCCGGGGCGAGAAGGCGATCTTCGTGCTGATCATCTCGACGCTGATGATTCCGCTGACGGTGGTCATGGTCCCGGCCTATCTGGTAGTCGTCGGCGTCGGCCTGGTGGACAGTCTCTGGGGCATCATCATCCCGACGATCGCCTCGCCGACGGGTGTCTTCCTGCTGCGCCAGTACATGCTCACCATCCCGGACGAACTCATCGAGGCGGCCCGCGTCGATGCGGCAAGCGAGTTCCGGATTTTCTGGCGCATCGTCCTGCCGTTGACGGCGCCGGCGCTCGCGGTGCTGGCGATCTTTTCGGTCCTGTGGCGGTGGAACGACTTCCTCTGGCCGCTGATCGTGCTCAGCAGCCGCGAAAACTTCACCCTGCAGGTCGGGCTCAACGCATTCCAGGGCGAGTTCTCCGTGCAATGGAACTACATTCTCGCCATGACCTTCCTGAGCCTCGCTCCGGTGACGCTCGTCTTCCTGTTCCTGCAGAAATACATCACCACCGGCATCGCCGGCACGGGTATGAAATGAGGTCAGCCGCGGGGCGGCGCGACGCTGCCCCGCATTACCAGCTTGCAGCCGAGTTCCAGCCGATAGGCCGGCCGTAGCGGATCGTTGGCAAGAAGCCTCTGCTCCAGAAGGCCGATTGCGGCAGCCCCCAGCCGGTCGGTCGGCAACTGGACAGTCGAAAGCGGCGGCGTGCTGAACTCTCCGGGCACGATATCGTCGAAGCCGAGCACGGAGATGTCCTCCGGGACGCGGATGCCGGAAGCCGCGAGCGCCCTCAGGCACCCGAGCGCCAGGTTGTCGGCGGCGCAGAAGATCGCCGTCGCGCCGCGCAGGCTGCGGTCTTGGGCAAGCAGCTGGCGGACCGCCTGTTCGCCCTGACGGGGCTCGTATCCCTCTGCTTCGACGATCATCTCCGGCGATACGGCAAGCCCAGCCGCCAGATGCGCGTCGGCGTAGCCGTCATACCGCCGGCGGATGGTGGTCCGGCCTTTCCAGGTGAGGTGCAGGATACGGCGATGGCCGAGTGAAAGCAGATGTTCGGTGCCCTGGCGGGCGCCGAAGCGGTTTTCACCGGTCACCGTATCGACCAGCATCGAAGGATCCTCGCCGTTGAGGATCACGAGCGGCGTCCGCCCGCCGGCAAGGGCCCGGATCAATTCCGGCCGGTCGTCGTTGAGGATGACGATGCCATCGACGTTTTCGGCCTGCGCCATGCGGCGCACCTCGCCCGCCTCGATCCGGTTGCCGGCGCTGACGAAAGGGACGATCCGGATGCTGAGGCGCTCGCATTCCTGCCGCAGGCCGTTGAGCATCGTCCAGCTTACCAGGTTGATGTCGCTATGAGCCGCAGCCTCGCTGGTGATCGCCAGAAGGAGTGTCCGAAGCGTTGCGATCGTGGCCCGGCTTCTCCGTTTTTCCAGATAGCCCAGCCTTTGCGCGGAGCTGAGCACCCGGTCTCGGACTTCCACGGATATCGGCGCGGTTCCGTTGAGAACATGCGACGCGGTGCTGAGCGAAACGCTGGCATCCCGAGCGATATCTTTCAAGCCTACCTTGGCTTTCAACAGGTTCTCTTTCGATTTGAGCTGGGTTTCTGAAGCGGACAATCAGCTGTGTTCATCATGCATGCCCGCGCGCTTTCAATGCAAGAAAATCTTGGGGCCTCCGGCCGTGCCCGATCTTTGCGGCGAGATTGTCGGAACAACCCGGACGCTCGCAAGTTTTCGTAGCGCGAAGCATTTTTGGAGACACTCATGGATCAGGATTTGCATCGGGACTGCGACACGCGACGGTCATTTCAGCTTCATCACGGAGATGCCCAGATGCGGCATCGCGTTCAGGCAATGTACCGATTCGAGGCGCCGGCGGAAACCGTCTTCGGCAGCCTTTTGCAAAGGCTTGACCGGGCGAGCGCATCCGGCCACGACGCTGCCGGCGGCGACATGGCTTCGGCCGAGGAGATGCCGGCGGATGCAGTCTTCAAGTTTGCCGCCCGGCGATGACCGGACGCCTGCATCACTGCCTTTCTGCATCCCGAAATGCCTCGAAGATCATCCGGTGGCCCGCATCGTTGGGGTGGGTGATGTCGGGTGAGGCGAGAGTTCCGTCGCCGAGCGCTTTCATGCGCTCATAAACCGGGGCATAGAAAATCGAGAATCGCTGTGCGAGGTTCTTCACCGCCTCGACATAAGCCTCGAACCCGTCACGCGTCTGGCCGGTGAAACCGGCGCTGCCGATCGAAAAGCCGGCATCGGGAATATAGGGCGGGCTGCCGATCGCGATCCTTTCGTGATGACCGCCGGCGATCAATGCTTTCAGGATCCTGCTGTAGTCCCGCACGAACCCGCCAACGTTCATCGTCTCCGGTGCTGCCGTATAGCGCGCATCGTTGTAGCCATAAAGGATCAGGATCGCGTCTCGGCGGGGTTGATCAAGAAGCGACTGAACATACCTGCTGACACCATTGTTCGACCTCGGTTTTCCATCCGCGAACCTTGAACCCTGCAGGACGGTTCCGGGGATAGCGTGATTGCGGATCGGAAAGCCGTCAAGCGCCCCGGCGAACAACGCCGGCCATGTCAGATCGGCACGGCTGGCGTTGAACCCGGCGGTGATGCTGTCGCCGAAAACGCGGGTGCCGGAAATTCCGAACGATTTCAGATTCTCCCCAAATGTCACCGGTTCTCCTTCATTTTCCTGCTTGACAGCGCCCCGTCTGTTCCTGTTTATACGTATTAGCTGCTAATACGCATTAGCAGTCAAGAGGAGAGAGGGAGGATGTTGCGTGGCCACGCCTAAGCGCTTGACCCAGCACGATATTGCGAAATTGGCCGGCGTGAGCCAGGCAACCGTTTCGCTTGTGCTGAATGGTGCGCCGACAGCTCTGGCGCGTATTCCGCAGGAAACCCGCGAGCGGGTCCAGCAGGTCATCCGCACGACAGGTTACGTCGCCGATCCCATCGCCCGGCGCATGGCCAAGGGGCTGAATCGCATTCTCGGCGTGTTCACCTACGAGCCGGCGTTCCCGAGCGCCCAGGCGGACTTCTTCACACCCTTTCTGCTCGGCATCGAGGAAGAGGCGCAGATCCAGAATTACGACCTTCTGCTTTTGACGGGAGCCGGCGTCGGGCAGGACCGCAAGATCTTTGCCGACGGCAACCGGCTCAGGATCGCCGATGGCTGCCTGGTGCTCGGCCGCGAATTCGATCGCGCCGAGCTGACGCGGCTGGTCGCGGGCGATTATCCGTTCGTGGCGATCGGCCGACGCGAGGATGCGGGCGGACCCGTTCCCTATGTCGGCGGCGATTATGCGAGTGGTACCCGGGCTCTCGTCGAGAAGGCAGGGGCTTTGGGGCATTCGAAGCTTGCCTATATCGGCCCGCCGGGTCCGGCGGAATCCATCGTCGATCGCTGGGCTGGCTTTTCTTCCGCGCTCGGCAACGGCCTCGAAATGGTGCTGCATATCGAAACGGTCGGACGTGCGGCCGACGAGATCCTTGATGCTCTCCTCGGCTGTGGCGCGACTGCTGCCTTCTTCGTCGAGCTTGCCGATGCGGTGCGCGTCGAGGCCGCCGCCCGCGAGCGCGGCCTGTCCATTCCCGATGACTTTTCGGCGGTGGTGCTTGGCAGCCATATCCGCGCCGAACGCAGCCATGTGCAATTCACCGCCTTCGACATTCCCCGCGAGGAGATGGGCCGGCAGGCGACCGCCATGCTGGTGCGCCGGATCGAGGGCGGCGATGCCGGCGGCCAAATTCTTCTGACCTGTGAACCGGTCGAGGGGAAACCCTTGGACCCGCAAAACGACGGACGTGATCAACGTGACAGAGATGCATACGGATATTCTGGTGGTAGGCGGCGGTCTTGGCGGCGTTGCGGCGGCACTCGGCGCATGCCGGGCCGGTCGCAGCGTGATCATGACCGAGGAGTTCGACTGGATCGGCGGCCAGCTGACCAGCCAGGCGGTACCTTCCGACGAACATACCTGGGTCGAGCAGTTCGGCATCACCCGCTCCTATCGCAAACTGCGCAACGGCATCCGCCAATATTACCGCGACCATTATCCGCTGACCGAGGGCGCGCGCGCCTGGGGCGACCTCAATCCGGGCGCCGGCTGGGTCAGCCGCGTCTGCGCCGAACCGCGCGTCAGCCTGGCGGTCATGGAAGCCATGCTCGCGCCCTATCGCGGCGCCGGCAAGCTGAAGGTGCTGCAGCCATACCGCCCGGTCGCAGCCGACGTCGAGGGCGATACGGTACGCTCGGTCACCGTGCGCCACCGTGACACCGGCCGCGAGATCACCATTTCCGCCGCCTATATCCTCGATGCGACCGAACTCGGCGATCTCCTGCCAATGACCGGCACGGAATATGTCAAGGGTTTCGAGGCGCAGTCCGATACCGGCGAGCCCAGCGCCCCGCCGGAGGCACAGCCGGACAATGTCCAGGCCGTATCGATCTGCTTTGCGATCGACCATGTCGATGGCGACCAGACGATCGACAAGCCGGAGAACTACGACTACTGGCGCAAGTACCAGCCGCATTTCTGGGGCGGTCCGCTGCTCGGCTTCACTGCGCCGCATCCGCGCACGCTGGACTTCACCACCCGCTCGTTCACGCCCAATCCGAATGACGATCCGCTCGCCGTCGATGCCGACCAGCGCAAGGGCGGTGGCGACGAAAATCTCTGGATCTTCCGCCGTATCGCGGCGCGCAACAACTTCGTGCCCGGCGCTTACGCCTCCGACATCTGCCTCGTGAACTGGCCGATGATCGACTACATGGAAGGCACGATCATCGATCTTTCCGAAGAGGAAAAGGCAAAACAGCTGAAAGCCGCCGCCGACCTTTCCTACTCGTTGTTCTACTGGCTGCAGACCGAGGCGCCGAGGGTCGATGGCGGCCAGGGCTTTCCGGGGCTTCGCCTGCGCGGCGACATCACCGGCACCGAGCATGGACTTGCCATGGCCCCCTATATTCGCGAGAGCCGCCGCATCAAGCCGGTCACCCGTATCGTCGAGCAGGACCTGTCCTATTCGGTGCGCGGCGAGAAGGGCGCGGTCAACTATCGCGACAGTATCGGCATCGGCATGTACCGGATCGACCTGCATCCCTCGACCGGCGGCGACAACTATATCGACGTGCCGTCCTGCCCGTTCGAGATTCCGCTCGGCGCGCTTTTGCCTGAGCGGGTGAAGAACCTCATCCCGGCCGGCAAGAACATCGGCACCACCCATATCACCAACGGCTGCTACCGGCTGCATCCGGTTGAATGGAACATCGGCGAAGTGGCCGGCATGCTCGCCGCCCATTGCCTGGAGAAGGGGCTGACGCCCCATCAGGTTCAGGAAAACGACGGCAGGCTGCACGACTTCCAGAGAGAGCTTGGCCGGGAAGGCATCGAAATGCGCTGGCCGGATATCGCGGCCTACTAAGGACGGCCGCAGGCCTGTCTAACGAAACCAACCTTTGGAGGAGGAACGGGAATGAACTATCATCGGACATTGAAATCTGCGGTTGCGGCGTTGGCCGTGGCCGTGCCGCTCTGCTGGAGCGGCATCGCCAACGCGCAGGATGCGGTCAACCTGCGCATGACGATCTGGAGCGCCAACGAGGCGCATCTGAAACTCTTCAACGAGATCGCCGCCGGCTTCAAGAAGGACCATCCGAATGTCACGGTGACCTACGAGTCGCTGCCGTTCGAAACCTATACGACGGCGCTGACGACGCAGATCGCCGGCGGCAATGCGCCCGACATGGCCTGGATCTTCGAGACCGCCGCCTATGACTTCGTCAATTCCGGCGCGCTCTTTCCGTTGACGGATACGCTCAAGGCCACCAAGGGCTATAACGGGGAAGAACTGAGCGCGACGGCCGCCGAGCGCTGGACCAAGGACGGCAAGCTCTATGCCTATCCGTTCTCGACCTCGCCCTTTGCGATGTTCGTCAACAACGACCTCATCAAGGCCTCCGGTGCCAAGACGCCGGCGGAATTGATTGCCGCCAACCAGTGGACCTGGGAAAACGCGCTCGCGACCGCATCCGCCGTCGGCAACGTCCCGGGCAAGGGCGGCCTGATCGTTCGCGACTTCAACTACCAGACCTGGCAGAACCTCGCTTCCATCTGGAACGGCTGGGGCGCTTCGCCCTGGAGCGCCGACGGCAAGACCTGCACGATGACCGAAAAGCCGATGGTCGATGCGCTGACATTTATCCACGATGCGGCCTTCAAGAACAAGGCGATGCCGGGTCCCGGCGAAAGCGTCGATTTCTTCGCCGGCAATGCGGCGATGACCATCACCCAGATCAGCCGCGCTTCGCTGCTGCCGAAGGACAAGCCTTTCGCCTGGGATCTCGTGCCGCTGCCGAAGGGTCCGGCCGGCAATTACGCGCTGATCGGCCAGGCTGGCGTCGGCGTCATGCAGGCCGGCAAGAACGCCAAGACGGCCGCCGAATTCGTCGCCTATATGACGAACCCGGAAAAGTCGGCCAAGCTCAGCCAGTTCTTCCCGTCGGCCCGCAAGTCGCTGCTGAATGCCGAGGTGCTGAAGAAGACCAACCCGCTGCTCAGCCAGGAACAGATCGACAAGGTCGTGATCTCGGGCATCGCTACCGGCAAGGTCATTCCGGGCCACACCGGTTTTGCGCAGATCCAGCAGGCGGTCCGCTCCGGCCTCGATGCCGTCTGGCGTCCGGACGCGAACATTCCGGCAGCCCTCCAGCAGATCTGCGGCCAGATCGGGCCGCTTCTGAAGCGCTGAGGAAGAACTGATGGCTGTCGCGCAGCAAACCGCCTCTCCGGAAAGCCGCTCCTCGTCGTCGTTCTGGACGGTCGCGCGGCGCGACAGCCTTGCCGGTTTTCTCTTCATTGCCCCGCAACTGACCGGGATCACGCTTTTCGTGCTGATCCCGCTCTGCCTGGTGTTCTGGTATTCGCTGCACGAGTGGAACGTGCTCGCCAATACCTTCACCTATACCGGCGCCACCAACTATCAGATGCTGCTCGAAGACACGAACCTGCCTTCCGTTCTGGGGGCGACGGCGATCTTCTCGGCCGGGCTGGTGATCTTCAACCTGAGCCTTGCGCTGCTGCTTGCGGTGCTGCTCAACCAGAAGCTCGCGGGGATCACCATCTTCCGCACGCTGTTCTTCTCGCCGGTCGTGGTGTCGCTGGTCGCCTGGACGATCGTCTGGGGTTTCCTGTTGCAGAAGAACGGCGGCATCAACGGCGTGCTTCTTCTCGTCGGCATCGAGGGGCCGAACTGGCTGCGCGAACCGGTGACGGCGATGATCTCGGTGATCGTGGTGCAGGTGTTCAAGAATGTCGGCCTCAACATGATCCTGTTCCTGGCCGCCCTCCAGGGGTGCCGAACGAGCTCTATGAGGCCGCCCGCATCGACGGCGCCCCGCGTTTCAAGCAGTTCCGCCGCATCACCCTGCCGTTGATCAGCCCGACGATCATGCTGACATCGATCATCACGATCGTCGGCTCGCTGCAGGTGTTTGCGCAGATCGCGGTGCTGACCCAGGGCGGGCCGGGCCTCACCACCACGGTGCTGGTCTATTACCTCTACCAGCAGGCCTTCCAGTTCCATTTCTTCGGTTACGGCTCGACGCTGTCGATCGTGTTGTTCGCGATCGTCGCGCTTTTGACTTTCGCCCAGTGGCAGATGCGCAAGAGGATCGTCTTTTATGAAAGCTGAACTCTCGCCCCGCAGACAAGTCTTCCTATACGGCCTGCTCTGCGTGCTCCTGATCCCCTTCGTCTTTCCGACCTGGTGGATGGTGACGTCGTCGGTGAAGCCGATCAGCGACATCTTCGCCTTTCCGCCGCAGTTCGTGCCGGAGCGCTACGACTGGACGACCTATTCCAAGGTCTTCGAGCTGCAGCCCTTCGTGAAGCAGTACTGGAATTCGGCCTATATCGCGGCGCTGGTGACGGTCGGCACGATGATTGTCTCGTCCATGGCCGGCTATGCCTTCGCGCGCATCAAATTTCCGTTCGCCAATACGATCTTCATGGTCGTGCTGCTCGGGCTTTTGATCCCCTCGGAAGTGACGATCGTGCCGCTTTTCCAGATGTTCCTGAAGGCGGGTATGGTCAACACCCACTGGCCGCTCATCCTGGTGCCGATCTTTGGCGCGCCGAGCGTGTTTGCCACCTTCGTCATGCGGCAGTTCTTCATCGCGCTGCCCGTCGAACTCGAAGAGGCGGCGCGGGTCGATGGTCTCGGACGTTTCAAGATCTTTCGCAAGATCGCCTTGCCGCTCGCAAAACCGGCGCTCGCGTCGGTGGCGATCTTCACCTTCCTGCATTCCTGGAACCTCTATCTTGAGCCGATCGTGTTCCTGTCGAGCGCCGACAAATTCACGCTGCCGCAGGCGCTGACCCAATATACCGACGCCTATGGCGGGCCGATGTGGAACATCCAGCTTGCCGCCGCGACCCTGACGGCGCTGCCTGTTCTCATCGTCTTCATCATCGCGCAGAAGCAATTCGTCGAAGGGCTCGCGCATACCGGCCTCAAAGGTTGAAATACCGGGGCTGAAGAAACGGAAATCTGATTGATGGCTGAAGTTACCCTTTCCAACGTCCGCAAAAGCTATGGCGCCGTCGATATCATCCACGGCATCGACCTCGGCATTACCGACGGCGAGTTCGTGGTGCTGGTCGGCCCGTCCGGCTGCGGCAAGTCCACGCTGCTCAGAATGGTCGCCGGGCTGGAGACGATCACCGGCGGCGAGGTGAAGATCGGCGGGCGGGTGGTCAACGATCTCGATCCCAAGGATCGCGACATCGCCATGGTGTTCCAGAACTATGCGCTCTATCCGCATATGACGGTTGCGACCAATATGGGCTTCTCGCTGGAGCATCGCGGCGGCAGCAAGGCGGAGATTGCCGAGCGGGTGAAATGGGCAGCCGATATCCTCGGCCTGGCGCCGCTGCTCGACCGTTACCCGCGCCAGCTTTCCGGCGGCCAGCGCCAGCGCGTCGCCATGGGCCGGGCGATCGTCCGCAATCCGCAGGTCTTCCTTTTCGACGAGCCGCTGTCGAACCTCGATGCTAAACTGCGTGTCGTCATGCGCGGTGAAATCAAGAGCCTGCACCAGAGGCTGAAGACCACCACCATCTACGTCACCCACGACCAGGTCGAGGCGATGACCATGGCCGACAAGATCGTCGTGCTGAACGGCGGCCGGGTCGAGCAGATCGGCACGCCGCTCGAGCTCTATGACCGGCCGGCCAATCAATTCGTCGCCGGCTTCATCGGTTCGCCGTCGATGAACTTCCTCAGCGGGACGATTACTTCCGAGGGTTTTGCAGCGAGCGGAATCCTGCTGCCGCTGCCCGCAGCAGGGCAGGTGCACACGCACCGAAAGGCGGTCTACGGGATCCGCCCCGAACATTTCGTCCTGGATGAAAACGGCGTCTCGGCGGAAATCGTACTGGTCGAGCCGATGGGCTCCGAGACGCAGGTGACGATGAAGCTCGGCGAAACCCTTGCCACCGGCGTGTTTCGCGAACGGGTTTCGCTGTCGCCGAGGGCGACGATCCGGGTACGGCCGGAACTCGACAATGTCCATCTTTTCGCTGCCGATGGCGGCGAGCGTTTGAACTGAGGCCTCCATGCCGAACTATCCCGAAACCAAGCTCACCAGGGCACTGCGCAACGGCGAATTCCCGGTCATCATTTCGCTCGCGCGCCACGATCTCGATCTCGCCAGGGCGGCGATCGGGGCAGGGGCTTTTGCCATCAAGGTGCATCTCAACGCCTATCACCGCGCGACCGGAACGACATTCGGCAGCTTTTCGGACGAGCGGCCGTTTTTCGAGACACTCGCAACGCTCGAGGTGCCGCTGCTGGTCATGGCCGGTCAGGAGAAGGTGCCGAGCATGCAGGAGATGGAGGCGCTCGCCGACCTCGGTTTCGAGGGGTTCAACATCTATTTCAGCGATATGCAGCCGCATCTCCTGCAGTCGCGGCTGAGGCCGATGCCGGCGCTCGGCGAAAAGAGTACCGACGGGGATCTGCAGCAAATCCTCGAAATTCCGGGCGCGATGATGGAAGCATCCGTCGCTTCGTTCGAAGATTACGGCAAGCCGGTCAACGAGATCGATCTGGCGCGCTACAGGGACATAACCACCAAAGCCGGCATCCCGGTTATCGCGCCGAGCCAGAAGCGTTTCACCCCTGAGGACATGCCGAGGCTGAAGCAAGCCGGCATCGCAGCGCCCCTGCTGGGCGTCATCGTCACCGGCACCACGGTTCAAAGCATGGACGCCGCGGTAAGGCCGATCGTCGATGCAGCCCGCAGCTTGAACCCCGCTTAGGCAGTGCCGGTTACCTCGGCCGATCGTTCGATGCAGATTTCTCGTGCGCTCAACTCTCGGCGAGCGGCCTCGGTTCATCCGCCCCGCTGGTAAACCAGACAATCAGTTCCGCAGTGTTGCGCAGACCCGAGGCGCGCATGAGACGGGCCCGGTGGGACTCGATCGTCCTTTTCGACAGGTTGAGTTCGCCGGCAATCTCGGCATTGCTCTTTCCCTGAGTGACGAGGGCGACGATCTGGCGTTGCCGGTCGGTGAGCGCCACCCTTCGGCTTGCCACCGGCCTGGCCATGGGTTCGAAGCAGTAAAGCGCCTCCGCGAAGGGATTGACGGCGTGATGGCTGCGACCGCGCACCCGGCACCAGAAGCGGGTGCCGTCACTGGCAGTCATGATGCGCTCGTCATAGTAGATCCGGCCACCGGGCAGGTGAGCCTGCCACATGTGCCCGGTGCGCACGAAGTCGGAGAGCTTCGGGTACAGGCGGGCGAAGCTCTGGTCGATCAGGCTCGTCGCGGGTATAACCGAACAGGCTGGCGAATTCCGCGTTGCAGTCGCGGATGATACGGTGCGTCGCATAGACGAGGGGCACGGGCAGTTCCGCCAGCAGAAAACGAGAACCTTCGGGGCTTGCTGTCATCCAAATTCCCAACTCTCGCGCAATTTGCCGTATTAATACGGCTAACCGGCGGGCGCGATCAAGATCTACTCTCCTGCCGCATGAAGCTTCTGGGCGAAGCTGGATGGAGGAAATTGCGATGAGGAAGGTATTTACGACCGCGGCGGAAGCGCTCGCGGAGACGTTGTTCGATGGTATGACCATCATGTCGGGCGGCTTCGGCCTCTGCGGCATCCCGATGAGCCTGATCGAAGCCATCCGGCTCTCGGGCGTTACGAACCTGACGGTGGTATCCAACAATGCCGGCGTTGACGGATACGGCCTTGGTCTCCTTCTGGAAACGCGGCAGATCCGCAAGATGGTGTCGTCCTATGTGGGCGAGAACAAGCTTTTCGCTCAGCAATTCCTGTCCGGCGACCTTGAACTGGAGTTCAATCCGCAAGGAACGCTCGCCGAGCGGATTCGCGCCGGTGGTGCCGGCATTGCCGCCTTCTACACAAAGACCGGCGTTGGCACGCTGGTGGCCGAGGGCAAGGAAGTGCGGAAGTTTGGGGACGACGACTATGTAATGGAAACCGGCCTTTTCGCCGATCTTGCCATCGTCCATGCCTTCAAGGGAGATACCGAGGGAAACCTCGTGTACCGCAAGACCGCGCGCAATTTTAACCCGATGATGGCGACGGCGGCCAAGATCACGGTCGCCGAGGTGGAACACCTGGTGCCGGCCGGCGAAATCGATCCGGACCACGTGCACACGCCGGGCATCTACGTGCAGCGTGTGGTTCACGTCGCCAATGCCGAAAAGCGGATCGAACAGCGAACCACCCGCTCAAAGACCGAGAAGGAGCTTGCCTGATATGGCCTGGACTCGTGAACAGATGGCGGCGCGTGCGGCCCGTGAAATCGAAGATGGCTTTTATGTCAATCTCGGTATCGGTATTCCGACCCTGGTCGCAAACTACATCCCGGACGGCGTCGATGTAACCTTGCAAAGCGAAAACGGCATGCTTGGCATGGGGCCTTTCCCGTTCGAGGGGAAGAGGATGCCGACCTGATCAATGCAGGTAAGCAGACGATTACTGAATTGCCGCGAACCAGCTACTTTTCCTCGTCCGACAGTTTTGCGATGATCCGCGGAGGGCATATCGATCTGTCCATTCTCGGCGCCATGCAGGTCTCGGAAAGCGGCGACCTTGCCAACTGGATGATCCCCGGAAAGATGGTGAAGGGCATGGGCGGCGCCATGGACCTCGTCGCCGGCGTCAAGAAAGTCGTGGTCGTGATGGAGCACGAGGCCAAGGGCGAACCGAAACTCTTGAAGGAATGCAACCTTCCGCTC
This sequence comes from Neorhizobium sp. EC2-8, assembly GCA_045291535.1. GTDB lineage: Bacteria > Pseudomonadota > Alphaproteobacteria > Rhizobiales > Rhizobiaceae > Neorhizobium. The sequence goes on from CP147998.1 coordinate 1,307,434, forward strand.
ACCGGCAAACGGGTGGCTGATCTCGTGATCACCGATCTCGGCGTCTTCACCATCGCCCGTCACGGCGCACCGAAAATGACCTTGATCGAGACCGCGCCCGGTGTGTCCGTCGAAGAGATCAGGGGCAAGACCGAAGCGGCATTCGACGTCGCATTGGCGAATGAAGGCGTGGCGTCGTAAATGTCAGTGACGGCTTGCGGGGGCGACCTCCCGCAAGCCGGGCCGCGTCAAGAGAGTTCATAGGGCAGCGGCAGGCGCTGGTCGTGATTGACGGTGAGCTTGTGTTTTAAGGGCGGCACAGCCCGGCTGATACAATTGGCGCGATCACAGATGCGGCAGGAAATGCCGATCGGTTCGAAGCTGGTCTTCTGGGTGACGTTCAGGTCATCGGCGTAAACGAATGCATCCGTGTAGGAAATCTCGCAGCCGATGGCGAGCGCATAGCTTGATTGGACGGTGCGGAACCCGCCAATGCCCTTGCTGGTCTGCGTCGCGAGACAGAGATAGCGCACGCCGTCGGGGGTTTCCGCCAGCTGGCGGATGATCCGCCCGGGCGTTTCAAAAGCCTGATGGGCATTCCACAACGGACAGGCCGCGCCAAAACGGGCAAACTGCAGCTTCGTCGCACTGTGCCGTTTGGTAATGTTGCCCGCCCGGTCGATACGCGCAAAAAGATCGGCACGCCCTTCAGGCCCGGCCGCTGCAACGTCGAGAGCCTGTGGCAGACCTGTTCGAGGGACGCGCCGAAGCGTGCGGCGAGCAGTTCGAGATCATGGCGGAGTTCGCGGGCCGTGCGCAGGAAGGTCCGATAGGGCATCAGCAGCGCGCCGGCAAAATAGTTGTGCAGGCCGATCCGGCAGATTTCGGCCGCCTCCTCGGTGCGGAAACCGGCATCGCGGACGATCGTTTCGACGACATCGCCGGCATAAAGCTGGGCAGCCTGCACCGCAACCTGGAAGACCCGCGTGTGGGCAGCGGCATAAGGGTTGACGGAAAGAATGCGTGACGCGGGATCGTAGTGGCGCAGCGCATTCTTGTCCTGTCCGTGCACGACGCGAACGCCGAACCGCTTGTCGAGGAAATTCGTCAGGGTCGTGTAGCTGTCGTCTTTCCAGTCACCGAGCTCCTGCGCCAGTTTTTCGGCAAGCGTGTCGAGATCATGAACGTAGTTATCGACAAAATGAAAGAAGTCCCGGACTTCCTCATACGGGGTCAGTTCGACGGCCGCGGTGACGTCGAGCCGATCGTCCATGCTGGCGAGCTGCTCGCTGTTGCGGCGATAGGCCTGGTGGCAGGCGATCAGGGCATGGGCGAAACCCGGCGCGTTGTGCGTGATGAGCTTCAGCTCCTGGAAGCTCGGCGCGTAGGCGTCGAAGATCGGGTCGGAGAGGGCCTCCAGAAGAGCGGAGACCAGCCGGTCCGTTTCGCCGCTCGAAAGCTCGGAAATGTTAAGCTGGAACTTGTCGGCCAGGGCAAGCAGGACGCTGGCCGAAACCGGCCGGTGGTTGCTCTCGATCTGGTTGAGATAGCTGGTCGAGATTCCGACGCGCTCCGCGAACTGGCTCTGGGTGGCGTTGTGAGCCAGCCGCAATTCGCGCACCTTGCGCCCGATGAAGAGCTTTCCGACGGCCATTTTTGCAACTTTGCAATTTTGAAAACACGTTTATATACTTTCACAATCACACCCGTTCAACGGTTTTCTCTTGGCTTGCCGATTGATAAAAGTGGCGGGAATTTGAGGAGCGAATATGCGGGCAGTTCTGGGTGAGGTCGAAAAACGCCGGGCGGAAGCAAGGCTGGGCGGCGGTGAACGACGCATCGAGGCGCAGCACGCCAAAGGCAAGCTTACCGCCCGCGAGCGCATCGAGGTGTTGCTCGACGAAGGCTCCTTCGAGGAATTCGACATGTACGTCACCCACCGGGCGGTGGATTTCGGCATGGCGGAACAGAAGGTCGCGGGCGACGGCGTCGTCACCGGCTGGGGCACGATCAACGGCCGCCAGGTCTATGTCTTCTCCCAGGATTTTACCGTGCTCGGCGGTTCTTTGTCCGAGACCCATGCGCAAAAGATCTGCAAGATCATGGACATGGCGGTGCGGGTCGGGGCGCCGGTGATCGGGCTGAACGATTCGGGTGGCGCCCGCATCCAGGAAGGCGTCGCCTCGCTCGCCGGTTACGCGGAAGTTTTTCGCCGTAATGCCGAAGCCTCCGGCGTCGTGCCGCAGATTTCCGTCATCATGGGCCCCTGCGCCGGCGGCGCCGTCTATTCGCCGGCCATGACCGATTTCATCTTCATGGTGCGCGACAGTTCCTACATGTTCGTCACCGGCCCGGATGTGGTGAAGACCGTCACCAACGAGATCGTCACGGCGGAAGAACTTGGCGGCGCGGGTACCCACACGAAGAAGTCGTCGGTCGCCGATGCCGCCTACGAAAATGATATAGAGGCGCTCGAAGCCGTCCGTCAGCTCTTCGATTTCCTGCCCTTGAACAATCGCGAAAAGCCGCCGGTCCGTCCTTTCCACGACGATCCCGCCCGCATCGAAAACCGCCTCGACAGCCTGATCCCGGACAGCGCCGCCAAGCCTTACGACATGAAGGAACTGATCCTCGCGATCGCCGACGAGGGCGATTTCTTCGAGATCCAGGAAGCCTTTGCGAAGAACATCATCACCGGCTTCATCCGGCTGGAAGGCCAGACGGTGGGCGTCGTCGCCAACCAGCCGATGGTGCTCGCAGGCTGCCTCGATATCGACAGTTCCCGCAAGGCGGCCCGTTTCGTGCGCTTCTGCGACGCCTTTTCGATCCCGATCCTGACGCTGGTCGATGTGCCGGGCTTCCTGCCCGGCGTCGCGCAGGAATATGGCGGCGTCATCAAGCACGGCGCCAAGCTGCTCTTCGCCTATTCGGAAGCGACCGTCCCCATGGTGACGCTGATCACCCGCAAGGCCTATGGCGGCGCCTATGACGTGATGGCCTCGAAACATATCGGCGCCGATTTCAACTATGCCTGGCCGACCGCCGAAATCGCCGTGATGGGCGCCAAAGGAGCGACCGAAATCCTCTACCGCTCCGAACTCGGCGATCCGGAAAAGATCGCGGCGCGGACGAAGGAATACGAGGAGCGTTTCGCCAATCCGTTCGTGGCGGCCGAGCGCGGCTTCATCGACGAGGTGATCATGCCGCATTCGTCGCGCCGCCGTATCGCCCGGGCGTTCGCGTCGCTGCGCAACAAGCAGGTGACGACGCATTGGAAGAAACACGATACGATTCCGCTGTGACGCCCCAATGAGAACCGTTTTGACAAGAATTGCCGCGACCATGAAATGCCCAAGGAGACCCTGATGGCGAAAATCCCTGAAATGACCAAACATCGTGGCTTTCCGTCGGGTTTAACTGGAACGCAATGGCAGTTCACCATTCGCCGGGCGAACCCCAAGGTGACGGTGCTGGGGCAATGGCCGCGCCATCTCAGCCGTGATCAGACGGTCGCTCTGGCCGATACCGCTTTCATGCATTCCCTTTGGCATTATTTCGGAGCGGAACCCTTCGAGCGCGGCAATCTCGACGGCGAACGCTTGTCACGTTTGCTGGGGCGGGAGGTGATCCCGGCGGAACGCACGTTCGATCCCGCGTCCTACCAGGCGATGTTGCGTATCAACGAGAGCCTGGCGCGGAAGAACTTTCCCCAGGCTTTCGAAGACGTCCTGGAGGTCTGATGGCGGCGATCAAGAAGATCCTCATTGCCAACCGCGGCGAGATCGCCTGCCGGGTCATCAGGACGGCACGGAAAATGGGCATCGCCACCGTCGCCGTCTATTCGGATGCGGACCGCGACGCGCTGCATGTGCGTGACGCCGACGAGGCGGTGCATATCGGCCCGGCACCCTCCAACCAGTCCTACATCGTCATCGACAAGATCCTCGATGCGATCAGGCAGACCGGCGCCGATGCGGTGCACCCGGGCTATGGCTTCCTGTCGGAAAACGCCGCCTTCGCCGAAGCGCTCGAAAGGGAAGGCGTCGCCTTCATCGGCCCGCCGGTCAAAGCCATCCAGGCGATGGGCGACAAGATCACCTCGAAGAAGATCGCAGCCGAAGCGGGCGTCTCCACCGTGCCCGGCCATATGAGCCTGATCGAGGACGCCGAGGAGGCGGTGAAAATCTCCGCCTCGATCGGTTATCCAGTCATGATCAAGGCGTCTGCCGGCGGCGGCGGCAAGGGCATGCGGATTGCGTGGAACGACGCAGAGGCACGCGAAGGTTTCCAGTCCTCCCGCAACGAGGCGAAGAACTCGTTCGGGGACGACCGAATTTTCATCGAAAAATTCGTCGATCAGCCGCGCCATATCGAAATCCAGGTGCTGGGTGATCAGCACGGCACCACGCTCTATCTCGGCGAGCGCGAATGCTCGATCCAGCGAAGAAACCAGAAGGTCATCGAGGAGGCTCCGTCGCCCTTCCTCGACGCCGCCACCCGAAAGGCCATGGGCGAACAGGCTGTGGCGCTGGCGAAAGCGGTCGGTTATTTCTCCGCCGGAACCGTCGAGTTCATCGTCGATGGCAACCGGAATTTCTATTTCCTCGAGATGAATACCCGCCTGCAGGTGGAGCATCCTGTCACCGAACTTGTCACCGGCATCGATCTGGTCGAGCAGATGATCCGTGTTGCGTCGGGCGAAAAGCTGTCCTTCGGGCAGGATGACGTGAAGCTCGACGGCTGGGCGATCGAAAGCCGGCTTTACGCCGAGGATCCCTACCGCAATTTCCTGCCCTCGATCGGCCGGCTCACGCGTTACCGCCCGCCCGCGGAAGGCCGGCAGGACGATGGCACCGTGGTGCGCAACGATACCGGCGTCTTCGAAGGCGGCGAGATTTCCATGTATTACGACCCGATGATCGCCAAGCTCTGCGCCTGGGCGCCGGATCGTGTAGCGGCCATCGACGCGATGGGCAAAGCGCTCGACGATTTCGAGGTGGACGGTATCGGCCACAACCTGCCTTTCCTCTCGGCAGTCATGGATCACGACCGTTTCCGCTCGGGAAACATCACCACGGCCTTCATCGCCGAGGAGTTCCCGGAAGGCTTTTCCGGCGTGCATCCGGACGCAGCGGCTGCGAAAAAGCTCGCGGCCATCGCCGTCCTGATCAATCAGGCCCTGCAGGAGCGCGCGGCGCAGATCTCCGGCACGATCGGCAATCATCGTCGAATCCCGGCCAAGGATTGGGTGGTGACGCTTGCCGGCTTCGAGGAGGCCGTCAGGCTGGAAACCCTGCCCGACGGCGCCAGCGTCCGCTTCGCCGACGGCACGCGGCTTTCCGTCGCCAGCGCCTGGGCTCCCGGCCGGCAACACGCCCGCTTCCACGTCGGCGGCGAGATCATCGGCGTCAAGATCAATCTCGTCGGCTCCGCCATTCGCCTGCGCTGGCGCGGCATGGACGTTACCGCCCGCGTCCGTTCGCCCCGCACCGCCGAACTGGCCCGTCTGATGCCGGTCAAACTGCCGCCGGACACATCGAAGATGCTGCTCTGCCCGATGCCGGGCGTCATCACTTCGGTCTCGGTGAAAGCCGGCGATGCGGTCGAGGCCGGCCAGACGCTCGCGACCGTCGAGGCGATGAAGATGGAAAACGTCCTGAAGGCGGAGAGACAGGGCGTCGTCAAACGCGTCGCCGCCAGCCAGGGCCAGAGCCTGGCGGTGGACGAGTTGATCATGGAGTTCGAATAGGGGTGGGCGATCTGGAGATGGCTAAAAACACCTCTCGCATTCCCGAACATGTTCGACAGCGCCGCGTGGGCGCTGCGGGACGCTGTTTTGGTTCTGTTGCGCGTGAGTCAGAACCCGGCCAGCCGCGCCTGGATATGACGGCCATGGTCCTGGCCGCCGAAGAAGGCCGCGACGATGCGAACAGTCCGCGCATCTTCGTCCGCGATGAAACAGAATATCGCCCGCTTCTTCGTCACCTGACGCAAAAATACTACCAGGTAGCATCGGCCTCGATTTTTTCGCGAAAAAACCTCCCCGTTTTCCCCGCCTCTTCAACCCATGCCTACAATGCCATGGTTCCGTCACGGATACACCGGCAGGCGTGCCGGCGAGGCGGAGCCGGCGCGGACGCCAGGGGCAAGACGCAAAGCCCTGGTGTTCGGGTCCGCGAAAGGATTGCAGCCAGCGAGGAACTCCTGGCCTGGGCTTTTGCCCATAGAAATGTGCGGCGGCAGGTGAAACACTGCCGTCCTTCAAAACCTGTCGGAAACCGCGTCGATAAAGCCGCGCAGGATCCGTCAGGCGAGGCATCGGGTAGAGCCGATGTCGTCCATTTCAAGGCGATCAGGCTGCGGGCATAAACCGCCGAACGGGGTACTGGAAGGTGCTACTTATAAAACTACATTCGAGGCAGCTTTCAGTGCCCCGGCCGAAAAATCCGAAGATCACCAAGGGGGCGTCTGCCTTGCCGAAGGAGGAAATGAGACGTGAGACCCGGAAAGTACTTTCTGCCGCCGACATGGCCCGGATCACTCGGCGGCAAGACACATATTCCGGCTGGCCCGGATTTCGGGCGCGAGCGGGCTGGCATCGCGAGGGCGCGTATCGCCGCGGCAGAGGCGCTTGCGACAGGGGAAAGTCTCATCGAGGCCATCCGGGCAAGCATTGAAGACTATGGTTTGACAAAGGGAGAAGCCGATGGCCGACAGAACCGACAGGGCTGATCGGGCGGACTGGGAGCGACTGGCCGAGCGTGAGCTGAAGGCTTCGCCGGAGACGCTCGTCTGGCACACGCCCGAAGGCATCGACATCAAGCCGCTTTATACCGCCGAGGATGTCGAAGGCGTCGCGCATCTGGATTCGCTGCCTGGCTTGAAGCCTTTCGTCCGCGGCCCGCGCGCCACCATGTATGCCGGACGGCCCTGGACCATCCGCCAATATGCGGGTTTTTCGACGGCCGAAGCCTCCAACGCCTTCTATCGCCGCAATCTCGCCGGCGGCCAGAAGGGCCTGTCGGTCGCCTTCGACCTCGCCACCCATCGCGGCTACGACAGCGATCATCCACGCGTCGAAGGCGATGTCGGCAAGGCGGGTGTGGCGATCGATTCGGTCGAGGACATGAAGATCCTGTTCGACGGCATTCCGCTGAAGGACATGTCCGTGTCGATGACCATGAACGGCGCCGTCATCCCGATCCTCGCCTCCTTCATCGTTGCCGGCGAGGAACAGGGCTGTTCGCGCGCCGAACTGTCGGGAACCATCCAGAACGACATCCTCAAGGAGTTCATGGTCCGCAACACCTATATCTACCCGCCCGAGCCCTCGATGCGGATCGTCGCCGACATCATCGAATATACGGCCAAGGAAATGCCGAAGTTCAATTCGATCTCGATATCCGGCTATCATATGCAGGAAGCGGGCGCGACGCTGGTCCAGGAACTCGCCTTCACGCTGGCTGACGGCCGCGAATATGTCCGTGCAGCACTTGCCAAGGGCTTGAGTGTCGACGAGTTCGCCGGCCGGCTTTCCTTCTTTTCGCCATCGGCATGAACTTCTTCATGGAGGCCGCCAAGCTGCGCGCCGCCCGGCTTCTGTGGTCGCGGATCATGGAGGAGTTCAAACCTCAAAAGTCCTCCTCGCTGATGCTGCGCACCCATTGCCAGACCTCGGGCGTGTCGCTGCAGGAACAGGACCCCTATAACAACGTCATCCGCACCGCCTACGAAGCGCTGTCGGCGGTGCTCGGCGGCACCCAGTCGCTACACACCAACGCGCTCGACGAGGCGATGGCCTTGCCGACCGATTTTTCCGCCCGCATCGCCCGCAATACTCAGCTCATCCTGCAGCACGAGACCGGCATCACCAAGGTCGTCGATCCGCTCGCCGGTTCCTATTATGTCGAGGCTCTCACCAACGAACTTGCGGAAAAGGCCTGGGCCCTGATCGAGGAGGTGGAGGCCATGGGCGGCATGACCAGGGCAGTGGCCGATGGTCTGCCGAAACGGCTGATCGAGGAGGCCGCCACCCGCCGCCAGGCCGCGGTCGATCGCGGCGAGGAGATCATCGTCGGCGTTAACAAATATCGGCTGGAGAACGAGGACGAACTCGACATTCTCGCAATCGACAATACTGCCGTGCGCAACGGCCAGATCAAGCGTCTGGAAGAGGTGCGGCGGCAGCGTGATCCGAGGCGGGTCGCGGCGGCGCTCGCCGTGCTCGAGGAGGCGGCCGAAACGGGCGAGGGAAACCTGCTGGAAGTGGCGATTGAAGCCGCCCGCGCCCGCGCCACCGTCGGCGAAATCTCCGATGCGATGCGCCAGGCCTTCGGCGACCATTCGGCAGTGCCGGAGGTGGTCAGCGACATCTACGGACCCGCCTACGAGGACGATCCGGAATACAAGACGATCGTCTCGCGGCTTGGCAGCTATGCCCGGACGCTCGGCACCAGGCCGAAGATCATGGTTGCCAAGCTCGGGCAGGACGGCCATGACCGCGGCGCCAAGGTGATCGCGTCTGCGTTCGGCGATATCGGCTTCGAGGTTCTGGCTGGCCCGCTGTTCCAGACCCCGGAAGAGGCCGCCGACCTGGCGGTGAAGGAAAAGGTCCAGGTGGTCGGCATGTCGTCGCTTGCCGCCGGCCACCGGACGCTGGCGCCGCAGCTGGTCGAGGCCCTGAAAGCCAAAGGCGCGGAAAACATCATCGTCGTCGTCGGTGGTGTCGTGCCGCGGCAGGACTACGAGTATCTGATGGAACACGGCGTCGCCGCCGTCTTCGGCCCCGGCACCAATGTGCTCGATGCCGCCAACTCCATCATCGACCTCCTGGAGGGCAAGCGCCGCAATACCTAGGGACGTATGGCGGCCTTGCCCGATGTCGCCCCAGGAAAGTCTCAGGCAGCTCGATCCGACCTGGCGCGGGATTGTCCCCGCTTGTCGATGCGGAACAGATTGACGATCTCGGCCAGTGCTTCCATCTCCCGGCTTGTCCGCTCGGTGGAGGCCGAAAGATCGCCAACCAGCCGGTTGTTGTGGGCATTGAGTTCGTCGAGATCCTTCATGGCTCTCGACAGCTGCCGGAGGTTGGCGCTTTGATTGTTGCTCTCGGTGGTGATGCCGCTGGAAAGCGAAGAGACGAATGCGATAGACGACACGATCTGGGAAAATTGCTCGCTCGCCTTGCGGACCAGTTCGGCACCCGCCTTGACCTCGGCCTGGCTTTTCTGAATGAGCGCCTTCACTTCGTTGGAAGCATTGGCCGTCGATTGGGCGAGAGAGCGCACTTCGGTTGCGACCACCGCAAACCCTTTGCCACTTTCGCCGGCACGAGCGGCTTCGACACCTGCGTTGAGCGCCAGCAGATTTGTCTGGAACGCGACGTCCTCGATGACGCCGATGATCTCGGAAATCTTGCCGGAGGAGACGGTGATCTGCGCCATGGCGCTTTCCGCGCCGGTCATGACCTGGCTGCCGTTTTCAGCCATGTGGCTGGTATCGGAAATCACGCTGGTGGCCTCACCGGCCCGTTTGGAATTCTGGCCGACGGTTTCGGCAACGGCGTCCGTCGTCACGGTCGTGTCCTGGAGCATCGACGACTGACGCGTGGACCGGGCGTTCAATTCGGTCGTCCCGCGCAGGATCTCGTCGCTGGATGCCGAGACGGACGCGCAGGCGTCAGCAAGTCGCGACACGACGTCGGAGAGGCGGCTCGTCACGGCGTTCGCGTTGTTCTGCAATTCGGCAAATGCGCCTTTGTGGACACCTTCGAACCGGATCGTCAGATCGGCATTGGCAAGCGCATCCAGAACCCGGCTGGTTTCGTTCAGCCCGCCTTCGAAGCTCGATATCAGCGTATTGAGGCTCTGGGCGAGCTCGTGATGTTCGGGACGGTCGAACGGTCCGCTGACGCGGCCCGAGAAATCGCCCTCGACGGCCTGGTGGACGACACCGCGCACCTGGCTCTGCAGCAGCCGGGCTTCCGCCGAGACATGGGCGAGATTGGCGCTCTGGGCCTGCGCTTCCTGCTCCAATGTATCCCGCGTCCGGGCATTTTCACGGAACACGGCCAAGGCATCGATCATGGCACGAATTTCCTTGGTACCACGACGCTTCGGCACCACGACTTCGTTGTTGCCGCCCGCGAGCAGCTTCATGGACGCGGTGATCCGCACGATCGGGCCGGCAATCCGCTGGGCGACAATCATCAGAATGATGACGCCCACGACCGCCAGTGCAGCGGCTATCGTCAGCTCGTTGCGGATCTCGGTCTCAAGCGCATCCCCGCCGACGCAACCGTGTCAGACGCTGTCTTGTCCACGAGGGTATTGATGTCTAAAATCTTTGTCAGGATGGCCGCGCGCGACCGGGCAAGCTGCTCCGCCGTCGGAATTGCATTGGCCCGGTCGAGCCCAAGCAGGATACGCACATCGCTGCGCCACACAGCGTGCAGATCGCCGAGTTTCTTGACATCCGCCGATACGGCAGGCGACAGCGAGTTGCCGCTGAACTCCGCAAGCGTGGTCTCGAGAGCGCCATTGGTCTTGCCGAACCGTTTATTGACCTCATCGGCCGAAACGAACGTCGTCATCCCCAGGAGATTTGTGACGACGGCCGACACATTCTCGAATTGGGCTCCGGTCCTTGCAGCCAGCGTCTTGGCGGCAATCGCATCCTGCACGACGCGCTCGATATGCGCCTGGCCATCGATCGCCTGCGATCCAACGAGAGCGGCAGCACCGAGGCCCGCGAGAATGGAGAGAATGAGAGGGAGAAGGATTTGGAATCGGACTGAAAGGGCCATGGGGTGCTACTCAGTTTGGCAATGTCGGCAGGAGCAGATCCTGCTGTTCGGGCGTGAGGGTCTTCAGGAAAGCGATCAGGTCTTCCCGTTCGCGATCGGTGATGACAAAAGGAGAAATGTCATCCGAGCGCGACGAGCTTTCGACGCCTCCGCGCTCGTAATGAACAATCACGTCCTCCATGGTCGCCAGACTGCCGTCATGCATATAGGGACCTCGATAGAGAGTGTTGCGCAGACTGGGCGTCTTGAAAGCATACAAGGCTTTGGGGTTGTTCGGTTCCTGTTGGGCTCGCCCCGTGTCCTTCGTGGGCAGTCCCGTGTTGTGAAACTTGTTGTCGGTAAAGTTCCAACCCGTGTGGCAAACGGAACAGTTTGCCTTGCCGGTAAACAGGTCAAACCCCGCTTGGCGCTGTCGGAGACCGCCGTCTGGTCGCCGTCCACCCAGCGGTCGAACGGCGACCACTCGGAAACGACGGTGCGTTCGTAAGTAGCGATCGCCGTCAACAACGTCTCGCTGGTAGCGCCCTTGTCCGGGAATATCTGCTTGAACCAGCTGTTGTAGTCGGGAATGCCTCTCAGATCGGCGACAATCTGGTCAAGCTTGCCGTTCATCTCCGCGGCTGCCGTGATCGGTCCTGCTGCCTGAGCCTCGAGCGTCGGCGCACGGCCATCCCAGAACAAGGGGTGGTCCACGCTACGTTCAGGATCGTCGGCGACTGGCGATCCAGAGGTTTGTTGGCTGCACCCACCGGCGTTTTGACCGGCACTTCGAACCCGAAGGACGGATTGTGACAGCTGGCGCAGTTCATGTTTTTCGCGCCCGACAGCCGCGGGTCGAAAAACAACATCTTTCCCAGGGTCGCCAACTGCAGCGAATAGGGCGTCACCTTGTCAAAGGGAATTGTAAGAGGCCGCTTGAAGTCGGCGAGATTGTCAGCGGCCGCACCTTGAAAGGATAGGACCGAAAAGAGGGTTATGCAGAGAACCGAACGGCGCATGATTGATTATCCAGAAAATGAATTTAGCGCTCGAAGACCCGATCGGCCCGGACTGGAGCCATCTGGTTGTCGTCTGAATTGAACGTAACTAAAAAGAGTAAAATATCTGTATAACGAATTCCTAACTCAACTTTCTATTGAGAATTGACAAATGAGAAGAAGCCGCCTGCAGCCGAAATCCACTTGGAGGTGATCGACTTATATATCTGAATAAAATAGATATTTTCAAATTTCTGATGTTCCCGCGTGTACCGCTGACCGACCCTCTGTCGTCAATCTTATGGACGGAAGCCTGGGCGTGGGTATGCAACCGAAGCGCCGGCCCCGTGGTGCAATGAATTGACCGCGGATCGAAGATCGCCCCGTCGCATATTCCGCATTGACGATGACGTTGCGGCTTTAATCCGAGGCTTGACCGGCCTCTTGTGGGTGGACCACCACACAGTTGCGGCCGGCCTTTTTGGCAAGATAGAGCGCGGCGTCGGATTGGCGCTGAAGATGCTCCGCGGACACGATCTCGCTGCCTGGTGTCAATGTCGCCACTCCGATGCTGACGGTCACATAAGGGACAACGCGGGAGGTGGGGTTTGGAAGCGATGCAGCTTCCACCCGGCTGCGAATTCTCTCGGCAACCAATCCAGCCTCTTGCTCGTCAGTGCCGGGGAGGAAAACGAGAAACTCTTCGCCGCCGTAACGGGCGACCTGGTCCCGCTCGTCTCTCATACTGCTCTGAATGATGCCGGAAACCTTCACCAGACAGCGGTCGCCTTCGGCATGCCCGAGATTATCGTTGAGGCGCTTGAAGTCATCGACGTCGCACATCAGCATTGCCGCGCTGCGGGTTCGTCTAAGGTCCTCGTTCCAGAAGCGGTGAAGCGTTTCCATCATCGAACGCCGGTTGGCGACACCGGTCAGCGGGTCGGTTCGTGCAAGCAGTTCAAGTTGGGAATTGGCGTCAGCAAGTTCCGCCAGGCGACTTCGATCCCGTAACTCCAGCAGGAAAGTCTTGTGAGCCAGGATAGTTGCGGTTCGTCGCGCAACCACGGTCGCCACCACGCCGCTTGCGAAAAACAGCGTCCCGGCCAGAGCACTTCCCGCTCCGATGTCCGGATTGCGCAGTTGAAACATCAGGTAGATACCGAGGGCAGACGCACCGATTGCCATCGCCCAACCGAGTGGGATGGGGAATATGATGATGGCAGTGACGGCGACGAAAAGCATGATGGTCAGATGGCGCTCGTAAAACTCGCCACCGGTGTAGACGCCCACCAGGGCGACCGACAGGAGGATCAGAAAAACAGCCGAAAGAATGATAACCCCCTGCAGCCACAAAGCACGCGGCCGCAGGAAGACCAGCGCCGCGACAAGAGCTGCGGGGGAAGGATAGACGCGGGCCAAAGCATCGACATTACGGTTTTGGTCGGAAGCAGGATCGCGTAGAGGCCCAATGTCAGCCCGTCGAGCACGATAACCCAAATCATCCAGGCCCGAATGATCTTGGCAGCCTGCGGCCAGGAGCGTTCGCGGAAAAGCTGAGCCAGGTCCCCGCTGAGCCGAATATCACGCGTGCGGCCACCAAGCAGGCGCTCGACCTCGGCGACAATGGGCGGGGTCGGCCTCTGGAGAGGTTTCCGCGAAGGCGCTCTTACCGATTTGATCGCACCTGTGATTCGTTCGGCATCCATGTGCCGGATCTAGGGTACAGATGATCGGAGACAAGACGGGCCGCTCAGCCCGTCCGAGACGCGATGTGTCTGATGCAGCCACCGGCCACGACTGTGACGATGAGGTGAAGAGTTCTTTCGTCCTTCCATGGCGGAACTGATCGACTGGGCGTTCATGCGCCGTGATGCGCTTAGCCAAGGCGGTTACGGCGAAAACACATAACCCGCCTTCGCAACGTTCCGGTTTGGAGGGCGCGGCGTGAGGTACGAACCTGCCGCGCCTTGCGCGGCGACATGGCTGCTGCAGCGGCCTTCTTTCCGCCCGGGATTGCCTCCCGTCACCGCTATTTCCAGCTGGCGTAATCGCTCGCGACGCATCCGAACGGAGCGCGTTCGTGGCCGAACCGCTTCTTCAGCTGATCGCATCCCCATTCGTTCAGAGGCGCCGGCATCAGGTTATTGATGTCCATTCCGGGCGATTGAAACTGCGTGCTGGAGCTTGTCACGTACCAAAGCCAGAAGCCGAGCACGCCGACCGCAATCAAAAGCAATACCCCGAAGAACATTTGGAGCCGTCTCCAGATCGATAGCGTCTTTCTCGGTTCATCGATCAGCACCGGCCTATTCTGACCTTCGCGATATTGATCGGCAAACGGTGCGAGGGCAGCCATTCGCTCACCGTCCGTCAAGCCGATACGCTGCAGGCGATCGTCCAGAAGCACCGGCAGGGCGGTCTTGCCGTGCCTGACGGCAAGACCAACGGCCTTGCCGTTCGCTTCACCCACGATCATCGGCTCCTGGCCTTTCTTCATACGCGTGTACGCTGATCGGCCGGTCTTATCGCCGGCAATCTTGTCGTTGTAGGTGATGGAAAGAATATTGCGTCTGCGATCGAAGGCCGTGATTTCGACCGGTATCGGCTTCAAGAGTGCCGGCTGTCGCAATTGCCCTTTGACGCGCCAGATCCGCAAAGCCAGGAACAGCGTGCCAAGGCTCATGCCACCGAGGATCACGCAAAATACGGCGAGGGTGATGATCCGGTTCCAAAGCATGTCCAGGCCAAGGCTCATCGTTGCCAATTCCGGATGGTCTGCCGATATCACCAGGCCGGTTTCATAGTCGCCTATATGAAAATCGACGAACATGACTTTGACTTCGGTGTCGTACTTCCGCCCGTTGTAGCTGTACACAAGGCGCGCTTCGCAGTCGGTAAAGACGGCCTTGCGTGTCGAGCACCGCCCATTTCGGACATCCCCGTCCTCCAGCACCACTGGATTTTGGCTGATTTGAAAATCGCGGATGATGCCGGGTGCTTGCCAGGCGAGCAGGAATATCGTCAGTGCCAGGATGATGGGGTCGACCAGAAATAGGCTCCCGGCGTGGAGATGACATCACGAGAGAGCGATAGGGGACGGCTGGGAAGAGCGAGAGCAGACACGAGTATGACGCCTTTCGAATATTCGGGCCGACACAATATCGGACATGGTTTCAACCGAAGCTGGCGAAGAGACTTCGCGACAATGGTGTACTTGATACATCGTCGGCAGGCCGGATGTCACTCCGGCCGTTCTCGTGAACTCGAGGCCTTCCCCGAGTTTTCGGGGCGCGCAGTCCCCTTTGTATCGAAAGCGGGCTCGACGGCCTGATCGGTGTCAGGGCAATGAAATGGATGTCTCAACGCCGTTCGAGGCGCTCCGAGATTATGTCTTCAAAAACTCGGGAAGCATAACCTGTGCGATGGCGCGCAGCCTGGCGGCGTGTTCTGCATCTATGAAGCGGTAGGGCCATCGCAGGCGCGTGCCCACCGGCCCCCAATCGCCCATCGCCGCGAGCAGTTTGTCGAGTGCCGCGTTGGAATATCCCTGATCCCGACGAAACGGAACGATGTGATCGTCCATGAAGGCGCAGATACGGCTTTCGATCTCGAGTGCTGCGCTGATATCGGTGCGCATGAGGTCCGTCCAGGCCTGAGCTCCCCGGGGGCTGATGCAGGCGACGTTTGAAAACGCGCCCGCGGCGACCCCATGCTTCGTGCCGGTCGCCAGATGATGGCCGGGAACGAACAGCGAAAACTCCGCAAGATTGGCACGCGCATCGGCATACCACCCGGCATCCCCGTCGGCGAGCTTGACGCCGACGACCGAAGGGCAGGGGCCGCAGATATCGGCAAGCTCGGCGGGTGTGAGGACGCGCTTGGCATGCGGTGGATTGTAGAGGATGAGCGGAATTCCGTCCGCGACATCCGATGCGCGCTGCAGAAAGTCTGCCGCTTCCAGGTTGGTCAGGGGCCACCAGTCGGGGAGGATGACCTGGATGGCCATCGGTTTCAGAGGCACCGCACGGCGCAGGCGACCCAGCATGATATGCGGATCGGGCTGGCAGGCACCGATGACGAAGGGCATATGGGCCGCCCGGCAGCGGCTTGCCAGCATCTCCTGGATACGGTCGTATTCCGCTTCCGTCTGGTTGTGGAATTCGCCGGCCGTGCCATTCGAATAGATGCCATCGACCCCGGCAGCGATCAGGATATCGATTTCCTCGCCAAGCTTGTCGAAGTCGATGCTGTCATCGGCCGCGATGGGCAGAAGCAGTGTCGCCCAGTTTCCGGCAATCGGGTGGCGCCGCGTTTGCGTCGTCATGGAATAGTCTCCAGATCATCGCGGATGCAGGCCTTGAAATGTCCCGGTGTCGTTTCCCGCAGGTCGGGCACGACCTCGCTGCAGGATGGCAGGACGTTGGGGCAGCGTGTGCGGAAAACGCAGCCGCTCGGCGGATTGGCAGGGCTCGGGATGTCGCCTTTCAAGATCTGGCGGTCGCGGGGCGCGTCCGGATCGGGCGAGGGGATCGCCGAGAGCAGCGCCCGTGTATAGGGATGCTGCGGCCGGGCATAGAGTTCGGCGCTGGGCGCGATCTCCATGATCCGGCCGAGATAAAGCACGATCACCCGGTCGCAGATATATTCGACCACCGCGAGATCGTGGCTGATGAACAGCATGGTCAGGCCGAGACGCTGCTGAAGGTCGCGCAGGAGATTGATCACCTGGGCCTGGATCGACACGTCGAGCGCCGAGACCGGCTCGTCGGCGACGATGAATTCCGGCGACAGCGTCAGAGCGCGGGCAATACCGATCCGCTGGCGTTGACCGCCTGAAAATTCATGGGCGTATCGACTGACGGCATCGCCAGGCAGATCCACCTGTTCAAGCGCCTTGCGGGCACGTTCGAGCCGTTCCTTCGATGTGCCGATGCGCTGGATCTTCAGGCCCTCGGTGAGGATCTCGCCGATCGTCATGCGAGGCGAGAGGCTCGCGAACGGGTCCTGGAAGATGTATTGCATGCGCGGCCGGGCGCGGCGCATCTCGGATGAAGACAGCCCGGTGAGTTCGGTTCCGTCGAAACGCACGCTGCCCGCGGAAGGTTCGACAAGGCGCAGGACGGAGCGGCCGATCGTCGTCTTGCCGCTGCCGGATTCGCCGACCAGGCCAACAACCTCGCCCTTGCCGATATCGAAGGAAATGCCCTGCAGGATCGTCAGTTTCGTACCGCGGGACGTATAGTGTTTCGCAAGGCCGCGAACGGAGAGGAGGGGCTCGCTCATCTAAATCTCCTGCCAGCGGATGCAGCGGCTCTGGTGGCGCGGATTGACGTCGGCAAGCGGCGGCACCGCCACGCGACAGTCGTCGATCGCAAACTTGCAGCGGGGCGAAAAGGCGCAGCCGGCCGGCATATTCATCAGGCTCGGCACGACGCCGGGGATGGCCGCAAGCTTCTCGCCGGCCTGTTTCATGCGGCTGGCGTCGCCGAGCTTCGGCATCGAGGCGAGCAGGCCGATCGTATAGGGATGTTTCGGATTGCGGAAAACCTCGTCCACGGGTCCGGTCTCGACGATCCGGCCGGCATACATGACCGCCACCCGATGGGCGATTTCCGCGACGACGCCGAGATTATGGGTCACGAAAAGCATGGCCATGCCGCGCTCCCGCTGCAGCTTCTGCAGAAGATCGAGGATTTGCGCCTGGATGGTCACGTCGAGCGCCGTCGTCGGCTCGTCGGCAATCAAAAGCGTCGGATCGCAGGCGAGTGCCATGGCGATCGTCGCGCGCTGGCGCATGCCGCCGGAGAGCCTCGTGCGGATATTGCCCGGCCCGACGTTTGGCATCCGGAATTCCAACGCTTTCCAGGAGGGTGACGGCCGCGTTCATCGCGGTCTTCCGGTCCGCTCCGCGATGGACGCGGATCGGCTCCGAAATCTGGTCGCCGATCGTATAGACGGGGTTCAGGCTCGA
This sequence comes from Neorhizobium sp. EC2-8, assembly GCA_045291535.1. Taxonomy (GTDB): domain Bacteria; phylum Pseudomonadota; class Alphaproteobacteria; order Rhizobiales; family Rhizobiaceae; genus Neorhizobium. The sequence continues at coordinate 1,325,165 of CP147998.1, forward strand.
CATCGGCTCCTGAAAGACCATGCCGATATCGTCGCCGCGAATGGAGCGCATCTCCTGTTCGCTCAATGAGACGAGATCGCTGACGATGCCGTTCTTGCGCTTGAGTTCGATGCTGCCTGCGGCGATCAGGCCGATCTTCCGGGTCAGGAGCCGCATGACCGAAAGGCTGGTCACCGACTTTCCCGAACCGGATTCACCGACCAGTGCCAGCGTCTCGCCGGCAGCGACGGTCAGATCGATGCCGTTGACCGCCGTCATTTCGCCGGCGCGGATGCGGAACACGGTCCGCAGGCCCTTGACGTCGAGAATGGTGTCGGCGGTCTGTCGCATGGCATCCATCAGGAAAGAAGGCCGGTCGCGCGCAGGATCGCGTCGATCTTGGCGGTTTCGGCTTCGTTGAGGGCGGCACGGGGACGGGGCATGAGCGCGGTATCGATGATGCCGAGGCTCTTCATCGCGGCCTTGAAGGCACCGATGCCGGAGGCTCCGCCGCTGACGCGCCCGGCACCCACCCAGACGATTTCGAAGAGCTTGCAGAGGCGCTCCTGTTCCTTGCGGGCGGCGACCCAATCGCCGCGCTGGGCGGCATCCCAAAGCCGCACATACCCGTGCGGATCGACATTGGCGATGCCCGGCACCACGCCGTGGGCGCCCATCAGGAGAGCGTTGTCGACCACGATCTCGGAGCCGGTCATCAGGAAGACATCCTTGTTGTCGGCGAGGTCGAGCAGGACATAACGGAAGTTTCCGTCGTCCCCGCTGGAATCCTTGACGCCGATGATCGTGCCTTCCCTTGCAAGGGTGACGGTCGTCTGCCGTTGCAGTTTCACATGAACGCAGACGGGGATGTCGTAGGCGATCAGCGGCACATCGACGGCGTCGCGGATATAGCGGAAGTGATCGAGGATCTCGGACTGGCTGGTGACGGTGTAATAGGGCGCCGTAACCACAACCGCGTCGGCACCGGCAGCCTTGGCGATCCTGGCATGGTTGATGACGAGATCGGTGGTGGCATCGATAACGCCGACGATCAGCGGCACGCGGCCGTTGATGACCTTGGCGGAATGTTCGATGATTTCCCGCCGGGTCTTTGTGTCGTGGAAAACGACTTCGCTGGTCGAGCCCAGCACGAAAAGACCGTGGCATCCGGCTTCGATGAGGTTTTCCAGAACCCGCGTATAAGACGGATAATCGACGGTGAAATCCGCATTCAGCGGGGTAATGACGGGAGGAACGACACCCTTGAACTTGCTCATTTTCGCTTTCTTTCGATCGTCAGTTTAATTCGGCGCGAGGGTCGAACGCGTCGCGAAGACCATCGCCAATGAAGTTGATTGCAAGGACGGCGAGCACCAGCGCGCCGCCCGGAAACAGCCATTGCCAGGGATATTGCTCGAGCACCGCCGTGGAGCGGGCGGCGTTCAGCATGTTGCCCCAGGCTCGCCGCCGGCGGCGCGATACCGAGCCCCAGGAAGGAGAGGCCTGCCTCGAGAAGGATGGCATTGGCGATCTGCAGCGTTGCGAAGACGACAAGGATATCGATCGAGTTCGGCAGGCCGTGGCGGAAGAGGAGGTGCGGGAGACCGGCACCCATGCCTCTTGCCGCCATCACGAAATCGCGCTCGCGAAGTTCGAGGAGCCGCGAGCGCACCATTCGCGCCAAAAGAGGCCAGGAGAGGAGCGAGATCACCAGGACCGTTGGCCAGATGCCGGTGCCGGCGATCGAGGCGAGCACCAGCAGGAATATGACCGGCGGCAGCGTCATGACCAGATCGACCAAGCGCATGGTGACGGCATCCGCCCAGCGGCCGGCAAGTGCAGACACTGCCCCGACCAGAAAACCGATGATCGCGGAAATGATCGTCGAGGTGATCGCCACCAGGAGGAGATCCGCCCGCCATCCATGACGCGGGCGAAGATATCGCGACCGACGCCGTCGGTGCCGAACCAGTGTTTCGCGGTCGGCCCGACATTCATCGCCAGAAGATCGATGTCATTGGGCTTGAAGCTCCACCACAGGGGATAGGAGAGGATCAACAGGACCATCGGCACGATCATGCACATGCCAAGGACGGCGGCCCGGTTGAGCAGGAACCGGTGAAGCGACCGTGCGGTGGGACCCGGGCTGCGGGAAGGGGTACGTGCCAGCATCGCTCAGCCCACCTTGATGCGCGGATCGACTACCGCGTAGGCGAGATCCGTGAGGAGATTGACGATGATGACGCAGGCGCCGATCACCAGCGTCGATCCCATGATCACCGGGTAGTCGCGGTTCTCCACCGCATTGACCATCAGGAGGCCCATGCCCGGCCAGTTGAAGACGCTCTCGATGAAGATCGCGCCGCCGATCGCAAGGCCGATGGTCGAGCCGATCAGCGTGATGACGGGAAGCAGCGCATTGCGCAGGGCATGTTTGGTGATGACCCAGAACTCGTAGACGCCCTTGGCGCGGGCGGTACGCACATAATCCTGGTTCAGGACCTCGAGCATAGAGGCGCGCATATAGCGCATGATCAGCGCCGTCTGGGCGATCGCCAGCAGCATGGCGGGGAGGATGAGATGGTGAAGGAGGTCGCCGATGGAGAACTCCCGTCCGGGCGTCAGCATGCCGCCGGACGGCAACCAGTTGAAATAGACGGAAAAAGGTAGAGGCCGACCAGCGCGCTGAGGAACGGCGGGCTGGAAATGCCGGTCACGGCAAGCACCGAGAAGGAGACGTCCGTCACCGAATTGCGACGTACGGCGCTGATCATGCCGGTCGCAATGCCGGCAATGATGGAGATCACGATCGCGGTTCCCATCAGGAGCACGGTCGGGCCGACGCGCGACAGGACGAGGCCGAGCACCGGCCGGTCGGGCCGCTGGATCGAATAGCCGAGATTGCCCGTCACGGCCTGCTGCAGCCAGGCGAGATATTGCACCGGCAGAGGTTGATCGAGACCAAGCGTCACGCGCAGGTCCGCAAGATCGGAAGGCGACATCGGCACGTTCGGATCGATATAGGCGTCGATGGGATCGCCGGGGGTGAGGCGCAGCAGCACGAAGATCAGCACGCTCAGAGCAAGCAGCATGCCTACTCCGATCAGCAGGCGCCGGAGACTGTATCTCAGCATGAATTCGTTCCCGTGAGGGGATGGCGAGGATGGCCGGGTTTCGTGCCCGCGCCATCCTCGGCTTTCACATCGGCTCAAGCCTTATTCGGCAATCGCCCACTTTTCCGGATATGCCTGGTACGGTCCGCCGCCGGGGGCGGGTGTCCAGACGAAATCCTTCAACTTGGAAGACGCGATGCCATAACGGTTTGCCACCCAGAGCGGACCCCAGGGGAGCTGGCTGTTCATCACCTTGCAGACGTCCTGGTAGCGGGTGGTGCGTTTGGTGGCGTCGGTTTCGCCAAGCGCCGCATCGAGCGCGGCGGTCAGTTCCGGCATGCGAACGCGGGCAACGTTCGGGCCGGCCGGCGGGATCTGCTTTTCGTTGAGGCCGACATTGATGCTGCCCGGATCCGGACCGTTCTGCAGGCCGGCATAAACCATCTGGAACTGCGCGGTGTCCGGCGTCGGGTTGAGCACGATGCTGTTATAGGTCGGCGTATCGACGGCGCGCGGCGTCACGTTGATGCCGACCTGGGCGAGCATCGCCTGCACGGCGGCCATGACGTTGGCAGCGAGCGGCGTGGTGTAATAGGTCAGAAGCGTGATCGGCTTGTTGCCGTTGATCTGATCCCAGCCGGCTTCCTTCAGCAGCTGCTTGGCCTTTTCCGGATTGTAGGCATAGGTTTCGATGCCTTTCGGCACAACCTGGTCGGCGACATAGGCGCAGTTCGCCGGCTTTGCCGCGCCGCCATAGAGGCTCTGGATAATCGCGTCGCGATTGATCGCATACATGACGGCTTGGCGAACCTTGATGTCTTTCCAGATCGGGGAGTCGTGGTTGAACCCCAGATAGTTGACGACGAAAGAGTCGCCTTCGATGATGCGGAAATCCTTGTTGTTCTTGAATGCCGTCAGGTCGTTCGAATCGACGTAGGTAAACTGGATCTCGCCGGCGCGCAGAGCGGCGATCGCCGCCGCAGGGTTGGCGAAATAACGGTTGATGATCCTTTCCAGTGCCGGCTTGCCGCCGCGGTAATCGGTGTTGGCCGCAAGTTCGACATACTGGTCGGTGACATATTTGGTGAATTTGAACGGCCCGGTGCCGATCGGCGACGTGGACCACCAGCTGTTCTTGGCGAGCCTGGTCCGGGGCGATCTGCGACAGGGCGTGCTCGGGCAGCATCATCACCTTGGTCAACGTGTCCATCAGGCTTGCCGACGCGCCCGAAAGCTTGATGACGAGCGTCTTGTCGTCCTTGGCTTCAACCGATGAAACCGCGCTCAGGCGTGCTGCCAGAACCGAACCGGTCTTGGCATTCTTGGCAAGTTCCATCGTGAACTTGGCGTCCTTGGCGGTAAAAGGTTTGCCGTCGTGCCATTTCGCGTCAGTCAGCTTGAACGTGTAGGTGAGCTGATCGGCGCTGACCTCGTAGGACGAGGCAAGCACGCCGGTCACCTTCTGCAGCTTTTCGTCATATGTCACCAGCGGCTCGAAATAGACGCTGAGCCAGGTGAATCCGCCCGTCGCGGCAAGCGGATTGAAATTGCCTTGGAAACCGCCGGGGCCGACGTCGAAGCCGCCGGACAGAGTGGCGGCCTGGGCCGGGGCGGTGAAGGCCGGAATGGCCGTGGTTGCCATCATCGCAGCCAAGGCGATGGCGGACGATAGTCTGGACAGTTTGTTCATTATGCTCCTCCCACATGTGAACTTGTTTTGTTGGCGGCGATCACCCGGGAAATGCCCTCGTAGTGGCGATCCAGGCGCATCTGCACTTCCGCGAGATCCTTGGCCTCGACAGCATCGACGATTGCCGCGTGATCCCTCCAGGTCGCGACGGGGTCCACGTTGTCGAGGTTCACGAAATCGGATGCCTTGTAGAAGGCGAGCCAGAACACATCGATGAGCCGGCCGAGGGTCTCGTTGTTCTGGCAGCGGAAGAGCAGGGTATGAAAGAGCCTGGTCTTCGTCGGCGAACGATTCGCCGCGCTCCGCATGGATACGCATCCGGTCCACCGTGGCGCGCAGTTCCGCGATATCTTCGTCGCTGATCATCTCGAGCGTCTTGCCGATCAGCCCGACTTCCAGCGTGCGGCGGATCTCGATCACTTCCTCGATCTGGCGAAGCGCACCACCGAGACCGTAAGCGAGATTGTCGAGCAACGGCTCGAACGAAAAGGCCTTGACGAAAATCCCGACCCCGCGCCGCGATTCCAGCACGCCAAGCGACTCCAGCGCCTTGATGCCTTCCCGCAGGGAATTGCGGCTGACACCGAGCCTGGCTTGCAAGCTCGGACTCGGCCGGAAGCAGCGTCCCCGGCTGCAGGCCGTTGTCGCTGATATAGCCGCGAATGCTCTCCTGCACGGAAACGTGGAGGAGAGGCGCGCGGGTCAGGGGCTTGATCGACTTCAGCTGCATGCCGGTCTCATTTCGGGTGTGCGTTCGGGACAAGCGAGACATATCCACTTGTAGGATATCTGTCAAATGGATATCTGTAAGGCGATCGAGGTGGAGGAAGAGCAGTCAAATGGTGCAGGGTTTGGTCGTGTCCTGTCAGCCCGTTCCGGGAGGACCGCAGGACAATGCGGATTTCGTGATCGGTTTTGCGAGAGCAGCGCTCGCCGCCGGTGCTACGGCTCTGAGGATCGAATCCGTTGCCTATGTCGCGGCCGTTCGGGCGGTCACCGGCGTCCCGATCATCGCGCTTGTCAAACGCAACCTGACGGACAGTCCGGTGCGGATCACGCCCTTCGTCGGCGATGCCGAAGCGCTGGCCGATGCCGGAGCCGATATCGTCGCGTTCGACGCGACCGACCGCGTGCGCCCGGCTTCGGTCGAGGCACTGGTCAAGGCGGTCAAAGGCAGGGGCAGGCTTTCCATGGCGGATTGCTCATGCCTCGAGGATGCGCGCCGGGCTCTTGCGGCCGGCGCGGACTTCGTGGGCACGACCCTGTCCGGTTATGTCGGCGGGCCTGAGCCGGAAGAGCCGGATCTGGCGCTTGTTGCCGCCATCCGCAGCCTGACGCCGCATGTCATCGCCGAAGGGCGCATACGCTCTCCGGAACAGGCGGCTGCTGCAATCCGCGCAGGGGCTTCGGCGGTCGTTGTCGGTTCGGCGATCACCAGGACCGAGCATGTCACGTCCTGGTTCAATGGAGCCGTCTCGCGGGCTTTGGCCGCACGGGCGGAGGGTCCCGTATTGGCGATCGATATCGGTGGCACCAAAACGATGGCCGCTCTGGTCTCCGGTTCGGATGTGCTCGAGGAAATCAAGATCGCGACCGCACGAGAGGCCGGCCCCGAGGACTGGCTCTCCGCCATTGCAAGCGAAACGGCGGCGTGGGCGGGTCGTTATCAGCGGATTGGAATTGCCGCAACAGGGCTGATCCGAGACGGCCGCTGGTCGGCACTCAATCCGGAGACGCTCGCCATACCGGCCGCCTATCCGCTGGAGCAGCGAGCGGAAGATCTGTTCGGCGTGCCAGTCCGGGCCATCAACGATGCACAGGCGGCAGCGTGGGGCGAATACCGGTTCGGAGCCGGGCAGAGCGCGGACATGGTATTTCTGACCATCTCCACCGGGATCGGTGGCGGCATCGTCGTCAATGGGCGGCTGTTGACGGGCATGGCCGGGCACTTCGGCCTCATCCGCAGCCCGTCGCAGGGTTTGTATCCGTTGGAGGATCAAGCATCCGGCCGATGGATGGCCGCGCAAGCGGCAAAGCCGGGCACGCGGTTGACGCGAGGGAAGTTTTGCCCGGCGGCGCGCGGGCGACGTGTGGGCGGGAGATATCATTTCAAGCTCCGCCCAGCGCGTGGCAATGCTCTGCGCCGACATCAAGATGATACTCGACCCGAAGACGATCGTCATCGGCGGCGGCATCGGTTTGGCCGAGGGTTATCTCGACGAGGTTCTTGAACATCCGCCCCGCCATCTCGACCTCAAGATAGTTCCAGCCACGCTCGGTTCCCGAGCCGGAGCGATCGGCGCGGCTGACATCGCACGAGCAGCCATGGCGCACGATACCCCAGGCTGATCTCGCCGCCTAAATTTTCGATAATCAGGCGCTTCATTGTATAGCGCATTTCAGGCGCGGGGCTTGGCGGAGGACTTTCGGGGAATGAGGGTCGGAGCGGAAATGCGAAGCCGATCGTCTGCCGACACGGCGCCGCTTGTGAGCAGATCCAAGGCGTTTGAGGCGATCTGCTCGAAGGGGACGCGCAGTGTCGTCAGCGGGGTCGGAAGATGGCTGACGATCGGGATGTCGTTGTACCCTACGACCGAAACATCGTTGGGTACGGAAATTCCGAGCCTGGCTAGACCAGAAAGGGCGCCGATCGCCGTGTTGTCGTTCACGGCAAAAATCGCCGTCGGGCGATCTTCCAGGCGCATGAGCTGCTCGGCCGCATCGGCTCCGGCGTCGATCCCGAAGGTCGACGGAACAATGCAATCCTGACGGACCGAGACCCCGGCCTCTTCCAGTGCCTGCCTGTAGCCTTCGACGCGCCCGAGCGAGCTGGAAGCATATGAAGGGCCGGCGATCACGCCGATACGACGATGACCGAGGTCCAGGAGATGGCGCGTCGCCAGATATCCACCCAACCGGTCGTCGCCAATCGAAGAAAGACTCCGTCCGTCGGTACGAAGAGCCAGGACAAAAGGTACGCCTCGGGCGACCAGTTCGTCAGGAAAATCATCATCCTCACGTGCGGTGGAGAGGATCAATCCGTCAACGCCGCGTTTAAGAAGTGACTCGGCGGCAAGTCGGTCGGCCCTGGGTTTGTCATCGGTCGTCGCGACAATGGCGAAGCGGCCACTTTTGCTGCACGCCTTTGCCAGGGATTCGTAGAGCATTGCCATGACTGTATCGGTCAGCCGGGGCACGATCACGCCGACCGTCATCGTACTGCCGCGCCTGAGGCTCGCGGCGGAGACATCCCGGACATAACCCATATCGTCCGCGATCTTGCGGACGCGGCGCGCCGTTTCGTTATCGGATCGGGGAAGTCGCTCATCGAGGATGCGCGATACTGTGGATTTCGAAACGCCGGCAGCCGACGCAACGTCAAGGATGGTCACTCGTGTCTGGCGGTTTGCGTCTTCGGCCTTTGAATCCATTTCCTTTTTCCGTTTACGGCGGTCCCGCGATCAATGCCCCCAAGCATGCACCAAAAAAATGTTGACTCCAGCAAAATCGAAAACGATAGTGGGAACGTTCCCATTAACGATCCCGCCGCTGATCGCAAAAGGCGGACAGCGTCTATCAAGGAGGAGACAACCTATGCCATCGATGGATTTGAGGGGCTTGAGCCCGGCACCCGTTACCGCGTTCACCCGCGATGGAGAGGTCGATTACGCGGCCAACACCCGTATCGCCAAATGGCTCGCAGGCATGGACGGCGTAAAGAGCCTTGTCATTCTGGGCCATGCCGGCGAAGGCACGTTCCTGACCGAGGAAGAGCGCCTGAAGCTCATCCGCGCCTATGTCGAAGCGGTCAACGGCCGGGTTCCGATCATCGCCGGCATCACGGGCGAGGGCACCAAGGTCGCAGCTGAAGAAGCCAAGAAGTGCAAGGCTGCCGGCGCGACCGGCGCGCTCGTTTACCCAAACCACGGTTGGCTGCGCTTCGGGTTCCAGAAAGGCGCGCCGCAGGATCGCTACAAGGCGATTTGGCAGGAATCCGGCCTGGAATGCATCCTGTTCCAATATCCGGATGCCACCAAGGCTTCCTACGACCTGGACACCCAGCTCGCGATCGCGACCCAGGACGGCGTAGTTGCCACCAAGAATGGCGTTCGCAACATGAAGCGCTGGTACGTCGAGATTCCGGAACTCAAGAAGGCCAACCCGAACCTGCAGATCCTGAGCTGCCATGACGAATGGCTGCTGCCGACCATGTTCGATATCGACGGCCTGCTTGTCGGCTACGGCAATATCGCACCGGAACTGCTGATCGACCTGATCAAGGCAGGCAAGGCGCAGAACTATCCGGAGGCCCGCCAGATCTTCGAACGTCTCCTTCCGGTCACCCGTGCCGTCTATCATCGCGGTTCCCACATGGAAGGCACCGTGGCCCTCAAGCTCGGCCTCGTTCATCGTGGTGTCCTCGACCATGCCACCATCCGCGAGCCGCTGAAGAACCTCGGCGAAAAGGCAGAGGCGGAAATCTTCGCAGCCTTCGACGCCGCCGGTATCGGACGGGTCGAGCAGCTGATGGCAGCCGAATAATCGGGAACGCCTCCGCCTTTCAGGCGGGGGCGTTTTTATGGGGAGGAGAATTGCGCCGTGTCCGGGAGTGATACGCTGCAGCCGCACCGTCTGTTACGCTGGTGCCTGCCTCGCCGATGAGAGAGCCGTGCCTTCCGGATTGACGGCAACGCCGTGCCAGAGAATCCCGAAGTTCAAGACATCCAACGCGTAAGGTTCGACGCCAGGCCGGGAGAGTGGGCCGGGCAAAGGGAGGAAAACATGAATATGGAACAACGGATGACCGTGCCGTCGCCGGTCGTCGATACCCAGGCGGAAATCAGCGCCCGCCTCGAACGGCTGCCGGTGACCCGCGAGGTCTTCTGGGCCCGGAACATCGTCGGCGCCGCGACATTCTTTGACGGTTACACCGTCATCGCCATTGCCTACGCCATGCCGGTTCTTGTCCGCGAATGGGGTCTGACCCCGGGGCAGACCGGAATGATCCTGTCGATGGGTTACCTCGGGCAGTTGATCGGTGCCATCTGCTTTGGCTGGCTTGCGGAAAGGGTCGGCCGCCTCAAGGTGCTGCTATTCACGATCCTGCTGTTCGTCAGCATGGATGTCGCCTGCCTTTTCGCGGCCGGCGCCGGCATGATGATGGCATTCCGCTTCGTCCAGGGCATTGGAACCGGCGGCGAAGTTCCGGTCGCAAGTGCCTATATCAACGAGCCTGATCGGCTCGAAGGGGCGTGGCCGCTTCTTCCTGTTGTATGAGGTCATGTTCCTGCTCGGGCTCGTTGGTGCGGGATTGATCGGCTACTTCATGGTCCCGGTCTACGGCTGGAAAGCGATGTTCGTCGTCGGCCTGATCCCTGCGATCGTCATGATCCCGCTGCGCTGGTTCCTGCATGAATCACCGCGCTGGCTGGCCGCCAACGGCCGTTATGAGGAAGCCGACCGCATCGTCACCAAGCTGGAGAACAGCGCCCGCGCTGCCGGCAAGGAACTGCCGGAGCCGAAAGTCGTGGCCGCATCCGTCCGCCGCGGATCGGACTGGCGCGAACTTTTCCAGGGCATCTACCTCAAGCGCACATTGTCGATCTGGGCCATGTGGTTCTGCGCCTATATGGTTGCCAACGGAACGATCACCTGGCTGCCCACCCTTTATCGCCAGACGTTCAACCTGCCGCTTGAAACCAGCATTTTCTACGGTTTCGTCACCTCGGTCGGAGGCGTGATCGCGGCGGTTATCTGCGCACTGCTGATCGACAAGGTCGGCCGCAAGCGCTGGTACACAGGTGCCCTCCTGATCGCGCCGATCCCGCTTGCCATCCTTGCCTGGCTGGGTGCGACGTCCGCGACCCAGGTTCTGATCCTCGCCGGTCTCGCTTATGCCATCGTCCAGACCGTGACCTTCTCGCTCTACCTCTATTCGGCAGAGATCTACCCGACCCGCCTTCGTGCCATTGGCACGGGTACAGGCAGCGCCTGGCTTCGCCTCGGATCCTCTGCGGGACCTATCTCTGTCGGTTGGGTCATGTCCTCGATGGGCATCCAGTATGTCTTTGGCGCTTTCGCCGCGATCCTTCTGGTTGGTGCACTGGTTACGGCCGTTTTCGCGGTTGAGACCAAGGGCAAGGTCCTGGAGGAACTTTCGCCGTGACCACCGAGAGGGTCAGCGGTCGAAAAGAGTAAGGGATCAAGGCTCGGCGAAGATCGCCCGGGCCTTGATCTTTTTCATACGTGCGCGGAATGCTCCGTCTTCATTGAGCACTTATTCCGGCGAGGACGCCGCGCCTATACCGCTCGATCGTTCGATCTCCTTCAGAAGCACCGAGACTGTCGGGCGGACCTCGCCCTTGCGGCGAAAGACGGCGTAAATGTCGCGCGTCAGTGAAACCTCGTTGAAATCGAGAGCCACCAACCCCAACCCGCTTCCCTGAAGGTTCGCGCGCGTCAGATAGGCCAGGTGGTGAGTCCGCGAGATCATCGAGGTCAGAAAGTTGATCGATGTCGTTTCCACCGCAACCAAAGGCTTTGGCAGGCCGGCGGTGCGGAACAGGGATTCGAGCAGCAGCCTGTCGGTCTCGGGTAGCGGCGGCAGGACCCAGCTGTATTGCGCGAGATCGGCGACCGTCAGGTTCTCCCGGTTTGCCAGCGGATGCGATTGATGGGCGACGATTTGCACCGGCTCCCGCGCAACGAGCCTCCACTCGAAATCCTCGTTCAGGATCTCGCTGGGTTTAACGGTGAAAACGACGTCGAGCTTGCCGGCGAAGAGCTGGGGAAGCAGGACTTCATTGATGCCCTCATGCACCATGAGGCCGACATCCGGGCGTGCGACCGCAAAATGGTTCAACGCATCGGGGATAAGTTGCCGCAAGGCGGCAGCCATGCTGCCAATTCGAAGTGAGCCACGACGCGCGCCGCGGAGCGCATCTATTTCATCGACGGCTTCGTTGGCGAGCGACAAGAGCAGCTCGCTGTAACCGATCAGACGCTGGCCGAACAGGGTAGCCTGAACTCCGCTCGGTCCTCTGTCGAGCAAGCGAACGCCAAGCGCCTGTTCCATGCTTCGGATACTCTTGCTGAGAGCAGGCTGGGTAAGCCGCAAATTCTCAGCCGCCATGCTAAAGCTGCCGGTGTGAACGACAGCCAGGAAATGCCGCAACTGACGAAGATCAAGCCTCTGTAGATTGTTATTCATGCTTCCGCTCTCTCTTGCTCGATTCTGCGGTCACTATGAACAAAGGTCAAATTCCGGGCAATCTCAGCTATTCGATCTGGGTGGATCGGGAGCACGGGGGTACTTCCGGATCGTCGCCGTCCCTTTGCCAATTTGACTGAAGAAGAACGTTGCTGGGCCAGCCTATCAGTGACGGAGCGGTATTTTCAGTCGTACAATCAGGCCATGGGGCTGTCGCTCAAGAAGCTCCAGGGTGCCCGCATGCCCCTGAACGATTTCAGAGACTATGGATAAGCCTAAACCAAATCCTGTGCTGTTTACCGAGCGGGCGGCATCGATCTTGTAAAACGGCTCCAGTACCCGCGACCGCAAGGCCTCGGGGATGCCGGGGCCATCGTCGGTTACCTCTATGACGACGGCTTCCGCAACGACGCCGAGAGAAATTTCGACGCTGCTGCCGAATTTGACAGCGTTCTCACAAAGGTTGTTGACGGCTCGGGTTATCGCAACCGGCTTGAAGCGTGCCGGCAGACGATTTGGACCGCGATAGCTCACGTTGTGGCCGATGTCGCTGAATTCGCTGCAGATTGTTTGAAGCATCGATGCCAGATCGACGGTTTCCACTGTCTCGCGGTTATGATCGTCACGCAGGTAACGAAGACTTTCCCTTAGAAGGCTGTCGATCCGAGAGATATCGGTCAGCAGCATGTCTCGCAATTCACCCACACAGCCACGCTCCACACGCAGCCTCAACCGCGTCAACGGGGTTCGCAGATCATGGCTCACCCCTCGCAGCATCCGCGTCCGGCCCTCGATCATCGTCGTGATGCGATCGCTCATGCCATTCAGCGACCGTGCGACGGCGACGATTTCAACGCTTCCCTTTTCTTCGAAAATCATCCGTCCGGATGTAATATCGGCATTTGCTGCTACCGCCGCAATCTTCCGCAACGGACGCGTGATCGCCCCCACGGCGAAGGAGGAAAAGAGAACGATCAGGGTGATGAGCGCTACCAGGTAGTGCGGGCCTCGAGCCAGGAGTTCATTCCAAAAGCCTGATCCGGGAGCCCTCCCAGAACCAACATGGTCTGTTGGTCGATCTCGGCGGAAACGACGCGCTTGCCGTCAAGAAACGTCTTCCACCCGCCCACCGGCGTCTGCGTTCCGTCAGGCGGGAACAGGAAGTCAACCACAGCATCAAGCATGTTTTCTGCGGGAGATGTCGTGGTGAGCGTGGTTTTGAGTGAACTCGGTTGCAGGGTCAGATCCCAGCCAGCGCGACGGGCGGCCAGAACGACCACATCGCGTTCTTCGGGTGTCGCCGTTTTCAGGATGGAACTGAGCGCAAAGACCCGATCGGCGTGGGTGTCGATATCGAGCATCGGGTAACCATTGCCAACCCTTTGCTCAAGCATGGAGCCGCCCAGGACGATGATGATGAGACCAAAAAGTATGATCGCCGTGATCTGACTATGAATAGTCGAAAGCGTAAAAGGTGGCGGTGCGGCATCCAAACTCCACGGCACGATCTGCGCTGACCAATAAGTGTCGCGCCTATTTGGCAAGTGGCGAGGATACCCGAACCGTCGCTTGCGGTCGCGGATGTTTCCTTGATCAATCATTACGTTTTGTTGCGATGGAGAATGGGCTGCTCTCTCATTCCGGGCAACCGGGGAGCTGTAACAAAGCGTAACATAAATACACGTTCGCAATGGTTCCGCCATGCAACAAATGCCTCGCAGGACCCGCTCGTGATCTGGAACGGCGGGCTGATCACGCATCTGGAGCCCTCATGTCATACCTTAAACGAAACAAGCGACGTCTTTCCCCGATCGCGCTATGTGCTCTCCTCGGCTTCGCGGGACTGGCCCCGAAGGCCTCTGCCGCCGATCAGGCCGCGTCGAATGATGCGCCTGAACCGCCCTTCAATGGCGAACGGTTCGACAACACCAGGCCCAAGCATGACTGGAGCCTGATCGTCGGCGCCGGCGCCGCCTATCAACCCAAATATGAAGGAAGCGACAAGTTCGAGGTGAGCCCCATTCCCTTCGTCGTCTTCACGTATGGAGACTGGCTGGAGATCAATCCCGGCGGCGTCAGTGTGACGGCTTACAAGGCCAATGGATTTTCCGTCTCCGGAAATGTCGGTTACGAAACTGGCCGTAAACAAGATGACGGAGACCGCCTCAGGGGGCTCGGTGACATCGATTTTGCGGCAACGGTCGGCGCCAAGCTTGCCTATGAATGGGGTCCGGTCGAGCTCTATGCGAGCGTGGACCAGACGATCAACGGTAGCGAAAGCCTGATTGGAAAATTCGGCGTAGAATATTCGGCCCCAGTGACCGAACGGCTTCTCATTGGCGCCAAGGCAGAGGCAACCATCGCGAATGACAAGCATATGCAGGCCTATTTCGGGATAAATGCGGCCCAGGCAGCCCGTTCGGGCTTGCCCGAATACAAAGCGGAAGCCGGCCTCAAGCGCATCGACGTCTCGGCATCCGCCACCTATGCCTTGAGCGAACACTGGCTGGTTCGTGGCGAGGCTGGCGTTGGCGTCTTGACCGGGGACGCTGCCGATAGTCCGATCGTCGAAAAGAAGGTGCAGCCGTCGGTATCGGCCTTTGTCGGCTATAAATTCTAACCGGTCTCCAGGGCTCGGATACAGGCGATCAACAGAAACAGCCGGGCTTGACCCGGCTGTTTCTGTCTCGCAACGTGTTGCTCCGCACGTCAGAATTCCTCTACCGCAGCGGTGAACGTGTATCCTCCAAGCCTGACCGTCTGCAGCATCGTCGGCTCCCTCGGATCCGTTTCGATTTTCTGCCGCAGCCGGCTGATATGCACGTCTATGCTGCGTTCGATGGGGCCCGCCAGCCCGGCATGGGTGAACTGCAGCAGTTCCTCGCGGGTAATGATCCGGCCAGGATTGCGACAGAAGGCCAGCAGAAGATCGAATTCTGTCGTCGTCAGAGAAATGCGGGCGTTGCTTGGATCATAGACCTGCCGACGCATCGGATCCATCAGCCAGCCGTCAAACCTTAGCTTTCTCTGCCCCGAGCCGTTCGTCAATCCGTACGATGCCCGCCGAAGAAGGCTGCGGATGCGAGCCACGACCTCTCGGGGGCTGAATGGCTTGGTGATATAATCATCCGCGCCGACTTCGAGCCCGACGATCCGATCGACCTCCTCGCCAAGGGCGGTAAGAAGGATAATGGGGACGGTCCTTTCCGAACGAATGCGTTTGCAGATGCTGAGGCCATCCTCGCCCGGCAGCATGATGTCCAGAATAATAAGATCGAAGGAATTGTTCCGGAGCAGAGATTGCATCGACCGACCATCTTCGGCGACAGTGGCATGCATGCCGCTTTCCTGGATTGTCAGCGCCAAAAGATTGCCGATAGCCGGATCGTCCTCTACGATCAGTATGCTGGCGTTGGCGAAATTCGGCTGCATCGAACTGTTCCTGTCTGGGTAATGCGCAAGGATGCCTACAGGATAACGCCTCAAGTATTTCGCTTTGTTAAGTTTTATTACGATGTCTCCGGCAGCCTGCGGCCTCGGCGGCACCCCACGAACCCAGTCATACCAGAATTTCTGGGCCGACCAAACGGCCGGCCCAGACGTGTAGCGCCGCTGGCGGCGGCGCCTGGTCCGTCAGATCTCGGCCGACTGGAGGAAAGGCCTGAAGATGCGGGCGGCCCAATCACCGACACTCGAAACGATCAAGTGAAGTGAGGGAATAACGATCAGCGACAGGAGAGTGGAAACCAGCAACCCGCCGATGACCGCGATCGCCATGGGAGCGCGGAATTCGCCGCCGTCGCCGATCCCGATCGCAGATGGCAGCATGCCGCCGATCATCGCGAGCGTCGTCATGATGATCGGACGGGCCCGCTCCAAACACGCCTCGACGATGGCGTCGATGCGGGACAGGCCATGGGCTTCGCGCTCGATGGCGAAGTCCAGCAGCATGATGGCGTTCTTGGTCACGATGCCCATCAGCATCAAGATGCCGATGACGACCGGAAGCGACACGGCGCTGCCACTCAACAGCAGGCCTGCCGAAACGCCGCCGATCGAAAGCGGTAGAGAGGACAGGATCGTCCATGGCGCCAGGATGCTTCCGAATAGGAGAATGAGGACGACGAGAACCAGCAGGAGACCGGATCCCATCGCCACGCCGAAACTGGCAAACACCTCGCCCTCGGTATCCGAGTCTCCCGTCGCCTGAATCCGAACGCCTTGCGGCAGGTTCTTGACGCTGTCCAGTTGCATAAGCCTGTCGAGCCCCTGGCCCGACGTCATGCCGGAGGCCGTGTCTGCTCCGATCTCGATGCGGCGCTCGCGATCGAAACGCTCGATGGTAGACACCGACTCGTCGAGGCTCATATCGACCACCGCGGACAAGGGGACGGCGGTTCCGTCGGATGCCGGCACCGTCAGCATTTCCAGCGTCGGCAGGTCATTGCGAGCCCTGCTGTCCAGCAGGACGCGGATCGGAATCTGCCGCGAACCGTCGGTGAATTTCGGCAAGCGACTGTCCACGTCGCCAACGGTCGAAACCCGGATCGTTCGAGCGATCTCGGCCGACGACACGCCGATCGTCGAGGCCTTGTCCATCTGCACCGTCATTCGGAGTTCCGGCCGCGTCGCCGCGTTGTCAGCTGTTGGGTTGACGAAACTCTTGTCCACCGCAAGTGTATCGAGGATCGCCTCCGCGGCGCGCTGGGCGAGATCGCCATCGGCGGAAAGAACCGCGAACGACAGGTCCCTTCCTCCTCGCGTATTGAGAAAACGGAGCCGCACGTCGGCAACGGCCGAAAGTGTTTTATCGAGGCTTTCCTCAATTGCGAAGGATGAACGGTCCCTTTGCGACTTATGAAGCAGATCAACCAGGACAACGGCATAGCGCACATCTTCCTGTCCTGTTGTGTTCGCACCGGCTCGCACGAACACACCCTCCACCCCACCCTCCAGGCGGACAAGGTCGGCGATCTCGTTCGTCGCCTTGCGAGTTTCGTCAAGGCTGGCGCCCGGAGGCAGTTCGACGGAAAGCGTCAGGCGGCCCGTGTCCTCCTCCGGCAGAAATGCCGTTGGCAGCGATCCCATGACGACAAGTGCCAGAGCGAAAACGCCCAGGGCGCAGCCAACCGTCAACCACCGCCATCCGAGCGTTACCCGCAACAGCTCTTCGTAAGCGAGCGCGAGACGCCCTTTTTGCCCTTGCGAGGCTGCCCGGCTCGTCATGAAATAGGCCGCCAAAATCGGCGTGATCAGTCGGGCGACGAGAAGAGAGAAAAACACGGCAATGGCGACCGTCAGGCCGAACTCGCGGAAATAAAGACCGACCACGCCGCTCATAAAACCAACCGGTGTGAAGACCGCGATGATCGTCGCGGAAATCGCGATGACAGCAAGTCCGATCTCGTCGGACGCGTCCAGCGCCGCCCGGTATGCGGACTTGCCCATATTGCGATGGCGAACGACATTCTCGATCTCGACGATCGCATCATCGACCAGGATGCCGGTGACGAGGGTAATTGCCAGCAGGCTCAGAATGTTGAGCGAGAAACCGAAAAGGTCGATGGCGAAAAAGGTCGGTATGATGGAGAGCGGCAAGGCGATAGCGGCAACGACCGTTGCTCGCCAGTCGCGCAGGAACAAAAACACGATGACGACGGAAAGGGCCGCACCTTCGAACAACGTCGTCATGGCCGAATGATAGTTGCCGGCAGTGTAGGATACGTTGTCTTCCACGAGCTTGAAGCGCGTGCCCGCGTCCTCTGAACTGAGGCTCCCAAGCGCCGCCGCGACTTCCTTCGCCACGGCGACGTCGCTGGCGCCCTGCGACCGGTAGACGGAAAAGCCAACGACGTCGGACTTGTCAAGAGTGGCGAAAGATCGGGGCTCCGCGACAGTATCCTCGACCTGGCCGACATCGCTCAACCGGATACTGCTTGTGTCCGACAGGGAGATCCGAAGAGCCGCGAGTTCCGGCACGCTCCGAGCCACGGCGGCGGATGTGACCGCCCGTTCCCGCCCGCTGAGATTGCTCCTCCCGCCGGATCCGTCGAATTGGTTGTCGATGAGGCTCTGGTTCACCGCATTCGCTGTCAGTGACAATGCCTGCAGCCGGGTCGGGTCCAGTGCGACATGGATTTCCCGCTCAACACCTCCGACCCGCTCGACCCGCCCCACACCTTTGAGTCCCTGCAGTCTCCGCGAGACAACGTCGTCCACGAACCAGGACAGTTCCGAAAGGGTCATGTCCTCGTTGGTGACGGCATAGGTCACCACCGACTGTGCCTCTTCCTCCACCCGTTCGATGACGGGTTCATCGATTGTCTCGGGCAAATCGGAGCGCACCTTGACGACCGCATCACGCACGTCCGCGACAGCGCGATCCGGCGATACCAGGCCCAGCTCGAACTCCACTTCCGTAATGGAACGTCCTTGCGTAACGGTCGATTTCATTTCCTTGATGTTCGGTAATGTCGCCACCGCATTCTCAACCGGACGCGTCACCTCGGTCTCGAGCTCGCTGGGCGTCGCTCCCGACTGTTCGACAGTGATCTTGATGACGGGTTCGATGATCGTCGGGAAATAGGTGATCGGGAGTTGGGTGAAGCTGTAGAGGCCGACGACCATCAGCACGATGAAAAGAAGAAGCGACGGGAGTGGCTTGCGGATGGCCCAGGCGGAAATGTTCATGTTCATCGCGTCAGGGCTCCCGTCCGATTTCCGAGCGATGCAGCGGCGGCAGGCACTCGGGCTTGAGGCTCAGGCGGCGTTACCATGACGGCCTTGACCCGTTCCTCCGCCTTCAGGAAAGCCCCCGCCTTCAGCGCAATCGCCTCCCCATCCTCGATCCCGCTTACGATCTCGACCAACCCTCCCTGCGACGACCCGATGCTCACGCGGCGCACGTTCACCACGCCATCGGAGATGACGTAGACATTGTGTGTGCCGCCGGCGCTTCGGACAGCCGAGCTGGGCACGAGGACGTTTCTGCGTTCGGCGACGTCGATGGCGCCGCGGGCGAACACGCCGGGAAACAGCCCTTCATCATCGGCAAGCTCGACACGAACGGTTCCGCTTCTTGTCTTGGGGTCCAGCTGCGCGGCGTTCAGGCGGATTTTGCCTTCTGTGACGTCGTTCCGGCCAGGCAGGGTGACCTCGGCGCGCATTCCCTCATGCAGACGCACGAAGATTGTTTCAGTCACCTGTGCTACGAATTCCATGTCGTCGTCTTCGGCGATGACGAAAAGTGGCTCGGCAGATCCGGACGTCATTGCGCCTATGCGCGCGTTGCGGCTCAATATCCTGCCGGAATTAGGAGCCCGTATTGTGCTCCGCTCGACCGTCAGTTCGATCTCCTGCCGCTCGCGGGCGATGATCTGTTCTTCAGCCTCGGCGAGTTCCAGGGATTGACGTGCAAGCCGCAGTTCCGCACCGGCGCGTGCATAGGCATTCCGATGCTCCTCCAGGACATTGTCGGCGATAGCGCCTTTCGGCTGGAGGGCGCGGCTGCGTTCAAGCTTCCTGCGCGCTTCTTCCTCAGTGATCAGAGCCATGTCCACCCGGCTCCTCTCGACGGCAACGGCCGCCTTGCCGCGCACCAGGTTGACCGCGTTCTTTCCCAGCAGCATCTGAGCCTCCGTGGTGTCCAGCAGCGCAAGAGCCTGGCCCCGGCTGACATGCTGTCCCGCCTCGACGAGGATCTGCCTGATCTCCTTGCCGAGAACCGATGGATGAACCTGAATCTCCTCACGCGCGGCGAGCGTTCCAACAACCTCGATCCGCTCGGTAATCGCTTCCTGCCGGGCGACCACTGCCGTTACCGGCATCTGGCGCTCCTCGGCAAGCGAACCCGTGGGCAGGCAGAAGGCGACAAGTGCAGCTCTTGCCGCACGGTTGGCACTATATCTCAGCGCAGATACGATCTTTGGTGATGCAGTCATGAGGCGACCCTGTTTTTACCGGAGCACCGCAGTGCCCAATGTTTCGGATCGCACTGTAGCGGGGTGGAAAGCCCGCGCTGTTTCGTATTCTTAAGAAATGTTTCAGCGTATCGGACATCGCCGACATCAACGGCAACCGGGCGAAATATGACTTAACAACAATCAACATCGGGAAGTCCAAGGGCAGCCTAACATCACTTCTGAATCATGAAGGAAGTGGTGGTATGGTCACAATTGTTTGCATGAAATGGGGAAGCGAGTTCACGGCTGCCCATGTCAATGCGCTTTATGCCGGTGTGCTGCGGAATATGGACGAAGCCTTTGACTTCGTCTGCCTGACGGATGATGGCCGCGACCTTGCCGCCGGCATCGACGTTCGTCCGATACCCGATCTCGGTCTGCCTGAGCGCGCGTGGCGCAGGGGATGCTGGCCGAAGGTCGGCGTGTTCGCCCGCATCTCTTTCCGCTTGAGGACGTCGTGCTTTTTCTCGACTTGGACGTCATGGTCCAACATTCGCTCGCGCCCTTCATCGACCTCGTGCGCCAGCGCCGTCATCTCGTCATCCAACGGGAATGGAACCCTGATCTGTGGAGCCTTCTGCCTCCTCTCCTGCGGCCCGACCGCGGCGCGCAGTCCTCCGTCTTCGGCTTTAACCCCGCAAGTCTGGAGCGGGTGTACATCGACTTCGCCGCTGAAACCGCCAGGATCGTCGAAACGTTCAAGAACGACCAGACGTATCTCACCCATGCCGTGAAGCGGCGAAGTTATTGGCCGGCCGGCTTCTGTGTCAGCTTCAAGAGAAGCTGTACGCATTACTTTCCAATCAACCTGCTCCAGCCAAAGATCAGGCAGCCGCGGAAGGCAAAAATCATCGTCTTCCACGGCAAGCCGCGCCCTGGGAAACGCTGGTGGAAAACGGTGTGCGCTGGGGATCAAAACGCCGGTTCGGCATCGGTCCGGTTCCGTGGATAAAGCGGTATTTCGATCAGGCGGACGCGATGCTTGCATCGATCCACCGCAGCTCAAACAGGGGATCGCAGCCGCAGTTCGTCAAAAGCCAGGATGGTTTTGGCCAGGGCCGCATCGCAACCAACGGACCGGGCCAGCCAGGTTCCGCGAACGTCGCTCAGCGCGGAGCATTGCCAGCGCCGCAGAACTTGAGCGGCAAGGTTTCTTCATGATTAACATAAACGTCGCGCCGTATCCTCATATTCTTCTCTACGCTCGCAACCCTATAGCGTCCAGGCTCGGCCAAACGCTTGCGGAGCAAGCGTTCTCCGTCACAACCGCAACGGATCAGAGGGAGTTTGTGGCGGCGCTCGAACAGGACCGTTATTGGGCGATTGTGACCGGCACGGCGCATGTCCGGGAGGTCCGGATAAGGGCGAGCCATCCGATCATCAACTACGAGATCTTCATCCACAGCGTCCCGCAGACCACCAATCCCTCTTCGGACAACAGGCCCTATTTCGATGCCGGCGAATTTATCAAGCGCGTCCGCTCCCATGCCAAGAACCCAGCGGCCGGAACTTAGAAGAACACGCGCCGTGGCCATTGCGGAAGCCGGTCCATCAAAAGTTCGTCTGACCCCATCAGCGGCTTCATCGTGTTACGGAAGGTCACCGTATCACGCGACTTAATCTCCAAAATCGCGCGATGGCATTTGAGATACCGAGCGCGAATATGGACCTCTCGAAGATCAAGACCCTGATCGACTTCGTCGGACGATCGAACATCACCGAACTGACCGTGACGGAAAAGGACGTGACGGTTCGAATCTTCCGGTCGCAACCAACGGCTGGGGACGCCGCCGTCGATGTGGCGCCGGAGCAGCGGCCGCTTGCAGGCGTGTCGGCCGGTTCAGTATCCGATAGGCCGTCGGCTGGCGGGCAGGCGTCGGTCCATCCTGTAAAGGCGCCGGTTTTCGGCGTGCTGCATCGAAGCTCGGCGCCGGGCGAGCCTCCGTTCGTCAAGCTCGGAGACGAGGTGGAGGAGGGGCAGACCCTCTTCATCATCGAAGCGATGAAGGTCTTCAACAAGATCGCCGCGCCGCGGTCCGGGCGCATTGCAAGCCTGACCGACATCGATGGCGGCGAAGTCGAAACCGGCGATCTGCTGGCGGAGATCGCGTGATGCCGGAGCCGATCGACACCAGCTCTCCAACGAACGGCCGTTTCGATACGGTTCTCATCGCCAATCGCGGGGAGATTGCGGCCAGGATCCAGAAAGCCTGCAGGGAACTCGGGCTGAAGACCGTCGCCGTCTATTCCGAGGCCGACCGCGAGGCGCCCTATGGCAAGACCGCTGACAGCGCTCTGTGCATCGGCCCTTCGAGCGCGGCAAAAAGCTACCTCAACAAGGACGCACTTCTTCTGGCGGCGCGGTTGACGGGCGCAGGCGCCATCCACCCAGGTTATGGTTTTCTCTCCGAAAATGCCGCATTTGCCGATGCCGTCGAAAAGGCGGGACTGGCATTCATTGGTCCGAGCGCGTCGTCGATCGAAACCATGGGCGACAAGATTTCGGCAAAGAGAGCAATGATCGCCGCCGGCGTCCCTTGTGTCCCCGGACCGGATACGGCGCTTGTCGATGATCTGGCCGTCATCGAGCGCGTGGCCCTGGAGATCGGTTATCCCGTCATCATCAAGGCTGCCGGCGGGGAGGCGGGCGCGGCATGCGCGTGGTGCCGGAAGCCGGCCAGCTGCAGGAGGCGGTAGCGCTCACCCGGGAAGAGGCACGGCAGGCTTTCGGCTCGCCGTCGCTCTACATGGAAAAATTCCTTCAGCATCCGCGCCATATCGAGGTCCAGGTGCTTTGCGACACGCATGGCAACGCGGTCTGGCTCGGGCATCGGGATTGTTCCATGCAGCGCCGCCATCAGAAGGTGGTGGAAGAGGCGCCGGCACCTGGCATCGCGCCGCGTGTAATCGGGCCCGTCGGGCAGGCCTGCGTCGAGGCCTGCCGCCAGATCGGTTACCGAGGCGTTGGAACCTTCGAATTCCTCTACGAGGACGGCGCATTTTATTTCATTGAAATGAATACGCGGCTTCAGGTCGAACACCCGGTCACCGAGATGACGAGCGGCCTCGACATCGTCCAGGCGCAGATCAAGGCAGCTCAGGGCGACTATCTGGATCTCGATCAGGACGACGTGACGTGCGACGGCCATGCTTTCGAATGCCGCATCAACGCCGAGGATCCGGACACTTTCCTGCCGTCGGCCGGCGTCATCACGGATGTCGCCCTGCCCGAAGGGCCGGGCATCAGGGTCGATACCCACATCCATGCAGGCTACAAGGTGCCGCCCTATTACGACTCGCTGATCGCCAAACTGATCGTCCATGCGCCGACGCGTGCTGAGGCGATGGCGAGGATGCGCGAGGCGCTGGCCGAGACGCGGGTGGACGGAATTTCCACCAATATTCCCTTCCTGCGCGCGCTCTTCGAGGACAGCGCATTTGCGCGCGGGGAGACCGATATCCATTATCTCGAACAATGGCTGAAGCAGCGGAGAGCGCCATGAGTGCGATCGATTTCAGCGATCCCGCGACCATTGGGCTCCTGACCGATGCGCTGACGGCGGCCGGCGTCAGCGGCTTGGAAATTTCCGGGCCGGGGGCAGTTGCGCATCGTCGTCGCGGCGAGGGAAGGGGCCCGGACAGATGTGTCCGCAGGCTCGGGGCCGGCCCTGGCGGCGACATCGCCGGTTGTCGTCAAGGCACCGATGGCCGGCCATTTCTGCCCGGAGCGGCCGTCGGGATCCCTAGCCGCCGAGCATCTGCCGCGACCGGTTTCCCCGTAGACATCATCGGTTTCATCCGCGTCGGTCCCGTCCTGCTTCCGCTTCGTGCCGGTCGAGCGGGTATTCTGGCGAAACGGCTTGCCGAGCCCGATGCCTTGGTCGGCTTTGGCGATCCTTTGTTCGAGATCGGGCCTCAATCATGATTGCTACATCGAACGGCCACGCGCCGCAGCGCGAAATCGTCCCGGCCACGCAAAGCCTTGCCCGTGTATCCTCGATCGGAGCCCGGGCATTCCTGCTTGAGGCGCCGGGAGAATTCGACCTTGTCGCACAGCGCCGTATCTGGGCTCTGTCGCAGGCGGTGAGAGGCTGGCCGGATATCGCGGAAATCGTTCCGGGAATGACCAACCTGCTGACGATATTCAAGGAGACGCCTGACGATCCCGAGGATGTCGTGACGCGGCTGCTGGAGGCATGGGACAATGCCCGCAGCATCGATCTGGCGGGCAAGACCATCGAAGTCCCTGTTCATTATGGCGGGGAGCACGCGGTGGACCTGCCCGCGCTCTGCGACCTGGCCGGGCTCAGCGATCGGGAGGTCGTCCGTATCCATCACGAGGCGACGTACCGTGTCTTCGCCCTGGGCAGCGCGCCGGGTTTCGGTTACCTGCACGGGCTCGATCCGCGCATCTACATGCCGCGAAAGACCGTGCCGTCGCTGAAGATGGCGAAGGGCTGCGTGACCATCGGCGGCATGCAGACCGGCGTTGCGATGCTCACCGGCCCGAACGGCTGGAATTCCATAGGTTTCGCAGAACTGCAGATGTTCGACCCGACGTCGTCCATACCGGCGATGATGGCGCCGGGCGATACGGTGCGGTTCGTGCCGGCAAGGATCGAGCTATGATCGAGATCGTTGAAACCGGCCCGTTCAACACGGTCCAGGATCTGGGGCGACCGGGCTATCGCGATATCGGCGTTTCGGTCAGCGGCGCGATGGATCCGCTTGCCGTGCGGATCGGCAATATTCTGGTCGGGAATGACGAGGGGCGGCGGCTATCGAGGTGCAGACCTTTCCGTTCAGCCTGCGGTTCGACCGGCGGACGACCTTCGCAGTCACCGGCGCTGACGGTAATCCGATACTCGATAAGGTCGAATTGCTTCCCTGGTGCGCCTATACGGCCGAGGCCGGACAGGTGCTCGAATTGGGGCACCCTCCAAAGCTGGCGCGCCTCTATGTCTCGTTCGGCGGAGGGCTGTACGTGCCGCCGGTCATGGGATCGCGCAGCACGTCCCTGCGCGGCAGCTTCGGCGGCAATTCCGGCCGGCCCCTGGCGAGGGGCGACCGGATCGCGCTCGGCAGCGGTGCCGAGATCGCTCCGCTGCCGGTGAGCGGCTTGGCGGTCATCGAACCCGCGATCGCGCTCCGGGACGTTTTCCCGGACTTCGTTGACGGCACGTTGTTGGTCCGTGCCCTACCCGGTGGTGAGCATGCCCTGTTCGCCGATGACGGTGCCGCCTTCTGGAACCAGACCTGGAAGATCTCTTCCCGTAGCGACCGCACGGGCTATCGTCTGTCGGGCGAACCGATCAAGCCGACGGCGACGATCGAGATGCGCTCGCATGGCATCGTGCCCGGCGTGATCCAGGTTCCGCCCGGTGGGGAACCCATCGTCCAGATGAGCGATGCAAACACGGCGGGCGGATATCCGAAGATCGCCGGTGTGATCGAATGCGACCTGTGGAGGCTTGGCCAGGCCCGCACCGGCAGCCGCATACGTTTCGTGCGGTCCACGCATGCGGAAGCGCGCGCCGTCGAGCAGGCGGTTGCCCGCTATGTCGAAGACGTTCGCAACACATCTGCAATGGTCAAGCGCGCCTTGAAGGCGATGGCCTGAAATATCGATCGGTCAAAGGGAGTTGCCGATGAAAATCGATCTGAATTCCGACATGGGCGAAGGGTTCGGTCCCTACCGGCTCTGCGACGACGAAGCGATGATGAAGATCGTCTCGTCGGCCAATATCGCCTGCGGTTTCCACGGCGGCGATCCGGATACGATGGCCCGCATGGTGCGGCTTGCCAAGGCGAACGGGGTCGGCATCGGCGCACATCCGGGCCTGCCCGATCGGCTGGGCTTCGGCCGGCGCGAAATACCCTTCCAGGCGGATGAGTTGCGCCAGCAGATGCTCTACCGGCTCGGCGCGCTGATGGCGATCGCCGCCAGCGAGCGCGTCGCTGTCGGGCATATCAGCTTTCACGCCGCCATGGGCAACATGGTCAACCGCGATCCCGTGCTCGCCGACCTGATGATGGATGCCATCGCGACGGTGGGGCCTGGCCTCGTGGTATTCGTGACTCCCGACAGTGAAATAGAACGTGCCGCCAAACGGGCGCGGCTGAAGACGCTGGCGCTTTTCCTTGCCGACCGGGCCTATGATGCCGAAGGCAGGCTTGTTGTCCGCGGCCTACCCGGTGCGGTCATCAAGGATGAAGCCGCGGTGCGGGCGCGGGTGCGGCGCTTCCTTCTCGACGGAACCGTCGAAACTATCGATGGCGGCATCCTTGCCATGCCGGCCCGGTCCATCCTCGTGCACAGCGATACGCCGGGCTCCCTTGAACTTGCTCGCATCGTCCGAAGCGAGATCGAAGCTTCGGGAGCAGCCCTCGCGCCAGCCGCCGAACTCGCGCTCTAACGCATCCCGGCCGCCAGCCCGGCGGTCTTCCGTTCCCATCCGTACCGAAAGATCATGTCGATGCCTTCCACAGCCGATCGCCTGAAAAACGTCTCCATATCCGCGTCCGCCGCCATGACCCAGCGCGCCCGGGAAGTGGCCGCAAAGGGTATCAAGGTTGTCAGCCTCTCTTCCGGGGAGCCGGACTTCCCCACGCCGCCGCATGCCATCGAGGCCGCCCATGCCGCGGCACTGGGCGGTGATACGAAATATCCGCCGATGGACGGCACACCCGCACTCAAGGCGGCGATCAGCAGCAAGTTCAAGCGGGACAACAATCTCGACTATGATGCCAGCCAGATCGTCGTCTCCGCCGGCGGCAAGCAGGTAATCTTCAATACGATGCTCGCAACCTGCAATCCCGGCGACGAGGTTGTCATTCCGACGCCTTCCTGGGTCAGCTATGCCGATATCGTCAAGTTCGCCGGCGGCGTTCCGGTCGCGGTACCCTGCTTCGAGCAGGCCGGCTTCAAGCTGCGCCCGGAGGATCTTGAAGCGGCGATTACGCCGCGCACCAAATGGCTGCTCCTGAACTTTCCGAACAACCCGACGGGTGCGGCCTGCTCCCGCGCCGAGATGGAGGCGATCGCGCAGGTCATGCTGCGCCATCCGGATGTCTGGATCCTGACGGACGATATCTATGAACACCTCGTCTATGACGGTTTCGAATTCTGCACCATCGCCGATGCGGAACCTCGGCTTTACGATCGTGTCTTGACCATGAACGGCGTGTCGAAGGCCTATGCCATGACCGGCTGGCGGCTGGGCTACTGCGCCAGCGGCTCCAAGGAGCTCATCGCCGCAATCAGCAACGTCAATGGCCAGAACGGCGGCGGCATCAGCACGGTCACTCAGGCGGCGGCGATCGCGGCGCTGAACGGGCCTCAGGATCTCCTGAAGGAGCGGGCTGCGATCTACCGGCAGAGGCGCGATTTTGTGCTCGACCGCCTGTCGCAGGTGGAGGGCTTGCGTTGTCACAAGCCCGAAGGCGCGTTTTACCTCTATCCCAATATGTCCGGCCTGATCGGCAAGACCAGCAAGGGCGGGCGCAAGATCGAGACCGATGTCGATTTCGTCATGGCTCTCGTCGATGAACATCATGTGGCGACGGTCCAGGGCGCAGCTTACGGCATGAGCCCTATTTCCGCATTTCCTACGCGACGAGCATGGAAATGCTGGATGAGGATGCGCGCGGATCGCCCAGTTCTGCCGGGACATGCGCTGACGCGTGATCCGATCAACGATCCGGCGCGGTTGCGATCGTGCCGGAACCCGCCTCACGCCCTCAGCCGCGCGGTCAGCTCGAGAAGGATATCCCTGACCGCCAGCGCCGGCTCCGACAGCGAATTCTGGTCGGAAATACAGAGCGACAGCGTTTCCTCGATCCGCGGGGAAACGATACGGCAGATCAGCGGCTCGCTCGATTCCGTCACGATACGGTCAGCGATCGCTTTCGGCATGATGGTCGCTCCGAGACCGCCGCCCACGGCACGCGCCAACGTCCTGACGATCTCCACTTCAGCCACGACCTTCAGGTTGATCCTGCTGCGCGTGAACGCCGTATCGACCGCACGGCGGACGAAATTATAGGCCGGCGGCATCAGCAGCGGCAAACCGTCGAGAGCCGCGACCGGAATGGGCTTGGTATCCGCTTCGATCGCGAAGTCGCGGTGCGCGACGAGATAGAATTCCTCGCTCAGGATCGGCTCGAACCGAACGCCCTTGATCGGCCCCGCTCCATGGATCAACGCCATTTCCAGCCGGCCGTTCATGATCATCTGACTGTAGGTCTGGCCGACGCTTTCGGTGAGATGGAGCAGGATGCCGGGATGGCGCCTGCGCGTTTCCGCCAAGAGATCGACGGAGAGTGTGGCGGCACTGCTGAAGGGCACGAGACCCACGGAAACGCGCCCGGCGAGTGAATTGCCGGCAGCCGAAGCATCCGCCTGCGCCTGTTCCATCTGGCGAAGAATGATCTGCGCATGCCGGTACACCGCATGTCCCGCATCGGTCATGCTGACTCCCTGCTGGCTGCGGATCAGCAGCTTCTGACCGAAATGTTCCTCCAGCGCCGCCAGCTGCTGGCTGAGTGCCGGCTGCGCGATGTGCAGCAGGTCGGCCGCGCGTGTGATGCTGCCGCTATCGACGATGACGATGAAGGATTTGAGGCGTCTGATGTCCATGCGGATTTTTGTCTTTTGTTCTGAGCAGATGCATGTTTGCAGACGCGATCTTCTTTTGCAACGCCGTCGCCACCCGCCGTCTTGCGTGAGCCGGCCGTTACCGGCCGTGATTGCCGGATCTTGGCTCCATAACAGTTGCTTATTGCTCCAGAAATAATCGGTCTTAGGCAAGAGATTAAAGGTTCGCTACTGTCATTTGTAACAACAAGGGGATCAGAATGCCATTCTCCGATTACAAGACCGCATTGGTCACCGGCGCTTCCTCCGGTATCGGCGCTGCTGTCGTGGAGCGGCTTCGCCGCGAGAATGTCGAGGTTCACGCGATTGCCCGCAGCGGCGACGCCCTGCGGGATCTGGCCGCGCGCACCGGCTGCATCGCCCACGTCATTGATGTCACCGACCGCCCGGCACTCGCAGAACTCGCCGGTCGCGTCGAGTTCGACATCCTCGTCAACAATGCGGGCGTTGATCGGCCGAAGAAATTCCTGGAAGCGGACGAGGGCGATATCGACCTGCTCGTCGATGTCAATCTGCGGGCCGTCCTGCACATCTGCCGTCTGATCGTGCCGGGAATGGTCGCTCGCGACCGAGGCCATGTCATCAACATTTCCTCGATCGCCGGCAACTATAATTTCGGCGGCAACTCCATCTATCATGCCGTCAAGGCCGGCGTCGCCATGTTGTCGAACCAGCTGCGCATCGACGCCTTCGGCAAGCGCGTGCGGGTCACGGAAATCTGCCCCGGGCGCGTCGCGACGGACATCTTCAACCATGTCCACGGTGACGACCCCAGTATCCGCGAACGGTTCATCGACGGTTTCGAGCTGCCGCAGGCGGCCGATATCGCCGAGGCGATCGCGTTCGCGATTGCCGCGCCGGTCGCGGTCAATATCGGGCACATGGAGATCACGCCGACATTGCAGGTCATGGGCGGCCTGCAGACGGCCCGGCCGCAGCCGGCTCCGGCAGGCGCGGACAGTTCGAAGGAGCCGAGGCGGTGAACGGGTTCGATCTCTCGGCTATCCTGAGGAATCCCGAATATACCGCGATGCTCCTGCACGGCATCGAGATGACCTTTGTCATCTACATCGGCTCGTGGCTGCTGGCGATGACGCTCGCGCTCCTGCTTCTGTGCATCCGGTTTTCGCCGCTCCGCTTCGGCGACAAGGCCGTGGGCGTCTATGTCTCCTACCATCGCAACGTGCCGACCCTCGTGCAACTGATGTTGTGGTATTTCGGCATCTTCACCCTGTTCCCGGCGGGTCTGACCTCCTGGCTCGCGGCCCACAACGCCGAAACGATCTTCGCCGTCATCGGTCTCGGCCTCTGCCAGGCGGCCTATTTCAGCGAAGACCTGCGGTCCGGCCTTCGCTCCGTTGGCCCCGGCCAGATGGAAGCCGCCAAGGCTCTCGGGCACGGCTATATCTCGGCGATGCGCTTCGTGATCATGCCGCAGGGCGTGCGCAACGCGCTTCCTCCGTTGATCAACCACAGTGTTTCGCTGTTCAAGAACAGCAGTCTTGCCATCGTCATCGGTGCGTCCGAACTGACGCACGCGGTGAAGGAAGTCGAAAATCTGAGCTTCCGCACTTTCGAAATCTACCTGATCGGTACCGTGCTCTACCTGTTCTTCTCGCTCCTGATCATGAGCGCCGGCGCTTATCTCTCGATGCGAGCCGATCCGGTCCGGAGTGCACGCGCATGATCAATGATGTCATCGCCATCGTCCACGACTACTGGCTTCTTCTGCTGATCGGTCAATATCCGAACGGTCCGCTCGGCGGGCTTGCGAACACGCTGATCCTGTCGGCGCTCAGCATCGCGCTCGCCTTCCCGGTCAGCATCCTGCTGGCGCTGGCGCGGTTGTCGAAATGGCGGCTGTTGCGGTGGCCGGTCACCGCACTCGTCTACATAACCCGTGGCGTGCCGCTGCTGATGCTCATCCTGTGGAGCTATTTCCTCGTCCCGCTTTGGACGGGAGCGGATGTTCCGAGCTTCGTGACGATGCTGACCACGCTCGTCGTCTACCAGGGCGCTTTCCTCAGCGAAGTGGTGCGTGCCGGTATCGTCGCACTCGGCAGCGGTCAGATGGATGCCGCCCGCGCACTTGGACACAGCTCTCTCGGAGCGATGCGCTTCATCATTCTTCCGCAGGCGCTCTACAACATGATCCCGAGCATCATCTCGACCTTCGTCTCGACGATAAAGGACACGACGCTCGGATACGTCATCAATGTCCCGGACCTGACGTTTGCGGCGAGCCAGGTCAACAACCAGCTTCTGACACAGCCCTTCCAGGTCTTCTTCATCCTTGCGGTCGTCTACTACGCGATCTGCTGGAGCCTGACGCATGTTGCCAACCTCGTCGAGCGTGGCATCACGCGCCGTCGTGCGGGTCTGTCCGGCGGCGCAGCGCCGGCGGCACTCGTGCCGGCCAAAATCATATCGGAGCAGCTATGAGCACCTCAGCAGCACAGATCCCGCAGCTGCAGACAATCCACATTTCGGACGTCTGCAAGAGCTATGGCGACTATCCGGTTCTCAAGAATATCGACGCCGAAGTCGCCAGGGGAGGTGGTGGTCATCTGCGGGCCTTCCGGCTCGGGAAAATCCACACTGATCCGGACGATCAACCGGCTTGAGGAGATCAACAGCGGATCGATCACCCTCGACGGTCAGAATATTCATGCCGCAATGCGGACGAAGGAACTCAATCTGCTGCGCAGCCGGATCGGTTTCGTATTTCAGAACTTCAACCTGTTCCCGCATCTCTCCGTCGTTGAAAATGTGTCGATGTCCCCGATCCGCGTGAAGGGCGTGGCGGCGGATGTCGCCCATGACAAGGCGCTCAAGCTTCTCGATCGTGTCGGGCTCGCCGACAAGGCGCGGGCCTATCCCGGCCAGCTGTCCGGCGGGCAGCAACAGCGGGTGGCGATAGCCCGCGCGCTCGCTATGGAGCCACCGGTCATGCTGTTCGACGAGCCGACCAGCGCGCTCGATCCGGAAATGGTCGGCGAGGTGCTGGCGGTCATGAAGAGCCTGGCA
Organism: Neorhizobium sp. EC2-8; assembly: GCA_045291535.1. Lineage (GTDB taxonomy): Bacteria > Pseudomonadota > Alphaproteobacteria > Rhizobiales > Rhizobiaceae > Neorhizobium. The sequence goes on from CP147998.1 coordinate 1,356,801, forward strand.
GCCGAAGGCATGACCATGATCTGCGTGACCCACGAAATGGGTTTCGCCCGCGATGTCGCCGACCGTATCTGGTTTATCGATGCGGGGCAGATACTCGAAACGGCCCCGCCCGAAGAGTTCTTCAAGACCCCCGACATCCTCGTGCTCAGCGGTTCCTCGCCGATCTGCGCCATTGATACTCACGACCAACAACAAAGGAGAACAGCAATGAACTGGAAATTAGCCACTCTTACCGCCGTTCTGGCAGGCGCCGCGGCGGCCCTGCCGGCAAAGGCGGATCAGCTCGACACGATCATGTCGGCCAAGACGCTTCGCTGCGCGACGTTCGCCGACGTGGTGCCCTTCGCAGCGCCCGATCCGAAGACGCGCGAGATGGCCGGCTTCGACGTCGATCTCTGCAATGCGATCGCCAAGGAACTGGGCGTCAAGGCTGAAATCAAGCCGGTTTCCGTCGAAGCGCGCGTCCCGGAAGTCAAGCTCGGCCGCGTGGACATCACGGTCGCGAATCTGGCCTACACCCTGAGCCGCGCCGAACAGATCCAGTTCAGCGATCCCTACTATCTCGCCAAGGAAATGCTGATCGTCCCGGCCGATGACCCCGGCAAGAAGAAGGCCGATTACGAAGGCCAGCGCATCGCCTCGACCAAAGGCTCGACTTCGGAAATGTCGATCAAGCTCAACAAGTCCGATCCGCTGACATTCCAGGATACCGCATCCGCCTATCTCGCCGTCCAGCAGGGCAAGGCGCGCGGCATGGTGGCGAACACCATGACGACGACCAAGTTCGTCAATGAATCGAAGACCAAGGGCAAGGAAATGCGGATGATCGAAGATCCGATGCTGTTCCAGCCGATCGGCATCGGCATGGCCAAGGACAATCCGGCCCTGACCGCCAAGATCAACGAGGTGCTCCGCAAGCTCGATACGTCAGGCGAACTCAACAAGATCTGGGACAAATGGCTTGGCCCGGATACCGAATACAAGATGACACGTAAGGACAAGGTCGTCCCGCTGTCCGAACTGAAGTTCGACCCGATCCCCTGAGGCTTCTGGCCTCGGCTGTTCCAGTTCCAAATCACCGAAGACTGCAGGCGGCGGGATGTGCCCGCCGTCGGCCTAACAGTGGGAGGTTTCCATGATCCACATAAAAGATATCGCCGAACGGCCGAGCAAAGCCGACATCGAGGCACTTTCCAAGTTTTCACCGGCAACCATCCATGAAGCACAGGGACGCCGCGGAGCGCTCTCCTCCCGCCTGAAGCCGGTGGATTACCGGATGAAGCTGTGCGGCCCGGCATTCACCGTCAAATGCGCGCCGCGTGACAACATCATGCTTCAGCTCGCGATCAATTACGCAAAGCCGGGCGACATCATCGTCGTGTCCGCCGGTGAATACGAAGAAGCCGGTTCCTTCGGTGACGTTCTCGCCAATGCATGCCTCGCCAAGGGCATCGGCGGGTTGGTGACCGACACGGGCGTGCGCGACACGCTGCAGCTGAGGGACCTCGGTTTTCCGGTCTTCTCGCTCAGCGTCTGCATCAAGGGCACCGTCAAGGAAACCATCGCGGCGGTGAACGACACGATCATCGTCGGCGGCGAAACGATCAATCCGGGCGACATCATCGTCGGTGATGCCGACGGGCTGGTCGTTGTCCGTCGTGCGGAAGCCCAGGAGTCCGCAAGGCTTTCGCAGGCCCGCGAGGATGCCGAAGCCGGCTATATCGCAGCCTACAAACAGGGCAAGTCGGTCATCGAGGTCAGCAATCTGGAACCGGTGCTGAAAGCCAAAGGCCTGGTCGTCGATATCTGAGCCTCGGCCGCAATTGTCGCGCCAAGCCACGTCTGGAAAGAGGTTTGAATGACCTTCCCATTATTTGATCTTGCGGGTCAGCGTGCCCTGGTGACGGGATCGTCGCAGGGTATCGGCTTCGCTCTGGCCAAAGGCCTCGCTGAGCACGGTGCGGCCATCGTTCTGAACGGTCGCGACCCTGCGAAGCTTCAGGCTGCTGCGGGGCTGCTCGCGGATGCTGGCGCGACGGTTTCGGTATCTGACTTTGACGTGACGGACGCCGAGGCCGTGAAACGCGGGGTCGATGCGATCGAGGCCGAAATCGGCGCGATCGACATCCTCGTCAACAATGCCGGGATGCAGTTTCGCACGCCGCTCGAGGATTTCCCTATCGACCGCTGGGAGCAGTTGCTGAAGACCAACGTCTCCAGCGTCTTTTATGTCGGCCAGGCGGTGGCGCGTCACATGATCGGCCGTGGGCAGGGCAAGATCGTCAACATCGCATCGGTGCAGAGCGAGCTGGCACGCCCGGGTATCGCGCCCTACACGGCCACCAAGGGCGCGGTGAAGAACCTGACGCGCGGCATGTGCGCCGACTGGGCAAAGCACGGCCTGCAGGTCAACGCCATCGCCCCCGGCTACTTCAAGACACCCTTGAACCAGGCGCTGGTCGATAACCCGGAATTCTCGTCCTGGTTGGAGAAACGCACGCCCGCCGCCCGCTGGGGCAATGTCGAAGAGCCTGGTTGGGGCCGCGGTGTTTCTTGCCGGCAAGGCTTCCTCTTTCGTGAATGGACACACGCTCTATGTCGACGGCGGCATCACAACCAGCCTTTGAACCTCCGATTCGGAGCGCGACGTTGCGACGTCGATATCAACCCGTCACCGGTTCCCATCGTTGCGATGGCCATGACCCTATTGGCCACCGCAGGAGGCGTGTGAACTGAACGAGATTATTTGGAGGAACACATGAGCAAGCCCGACATTCTTCTGATCGGCCCTTATCCCGAGTGGGACCTCGTCGAGCTGGAGGCACAATACAATGTGTTGAAGCTCTACGAGGCGGAAGACCGCGATGCATTCGTTCGGGATCACGCCGCGAATATCCGCGCCATCGCCACCCGCGGCGAGGCTCGGCGCGTCGGCGGAACTGATCGGCAAGCTGCCGAAGCTCGAAGTCGTCTGCGTCTACGGCGTCGGTTACGACGCGGTCAATCTCGATGCCTGCCGGGCGCGCGGCATTCGCGTTACCAATACGCCCGACGTGCTCACCAACGACGTGGCCGATCTCGGCGTGGCAATGATGCTCGTCCAGTCGCGCGGCATGATTGGAGCAGAGACATGGGTGAAGGACGGCAGCTGGGGGACAAAGGGTCTTTATCCGCTGAAGCGCCGCGTCTGGGGCCGCAAGGCCGGCGTGCTCGGCCTCGGCCGCATCGGCTTCGAGGTTGCGAAACGCTTGAAGGGCTTCGACATGGACATCGCCTATAGCGACGTGTCGGCGAAGGACTATGCTAAGGACATGACGTTCATCGCCGATCCGGTCGAACTCGCCCGGCACTCGGACTTCCTGTTCGTGACGCTGGCGGCTTCCGCCGTCACCCGCCATATCGTCTCGAAGAACGTCATCGAGGCGCTCGGGCCGGAGGGCATGCTGATCAACATCTCGCGCGCATCCAATATCGACGAGGATGCGCTGCTCGACGCGCTGGAAAGCGGCGCGCTCGGTTCGGCGGCACTCGATGTCTTCGAAGCCGAACCGAAGCTCAACCCGCGTTTCCTGAAACTCGACAATGTGCTGGTCCAGCCGCACCATGCGTCCGGCACGATCGAAACCCGCAAGGCGATGGGCAAGCTGGTGCGCGACAATCTCGCCGCCCATTTTGCCGGCGCTGCCCTGCCCACACCCGTCATCTGAAGCGCGTGCGCTTCAGACCTTTGTTTTGACGCATGCCGTAATCGCAAAACCGTTTTACACTTTTGCGCGGCCTGCCTTGAGAGGATACGCCCATGAAAGCCGTCGTCATCCATGCCGCCAAAGACCTGCGCATCGAGGAGCGCGAGGTCGAAGCCCTCGGCCCCGGACAGGTCGAGGTGGCCATCGAGGCTGGCGGCATCTGCGGCTCCGACCTGCACTATTATAATCACGGCGGCTTCGGCACGGTGCGCATTCGCGAGCCGATGATCCTCGGTCACGAGGTGGCCGGAACCATTAAAGCCTTGGGAGAGGGCGTCTCCGGTCTTGCGATCGGAGACCGGGTGGCGGTCTCGCCGAGCCGGCCTTGCAACGCCTGCGACTACTGTCTGAAGGGGCAGCAGAACCATTGCCTCAACATGCGCTTCTACGGTTCGGCGATGCCGATGCCGCATATCCAGGGCGCGTTCCGCCAGCGCCTGGTTGCCGAACAGTGGCAGTGCCACAGGATAGCGGATGGCGTCTCGATCAACGAAGCGGCGATGGCTGAACCGTTTGCGGTGACGCTGCATGCGGTTGCCCGCGCCGGGTCGCTGACCGACAAGCGGGTGCTGGTCACCGGCTGCGGTCCGATCGGCGCGCTGGCGATCATCGCGGCGCGTGCCCACGGTGCCCGTGAGATCGTCGCGACCGACGTGATGGGTGCTGTCCTCGACAAGGCGCTGGAGGTCGGCGCCGACCGGGTCATCAATGTCGCCAGCCATCCGGAAGAGCTTGCGGCCTATTCGGCCAACAAGGGTTACTTCGACGTCCAGTTCGAGGCGTCCGGCAACGAGCGCGCCGTGCGCTCCGGCCTGGACGTGCTGCGGCCCCGCTCCACATTGGTCCAGCTCGGTCTCGGCGGCGATGTCGCCATCCCGCAGAACCTGGTGGTCGCCAAGGAAATCGAGATGAAGGGCACCTTCCGCTTCCACGAGGAGTTCGGCCTCGCGGTCGATCTCATCGGCAAGCGCCGCGTCGATCTCAAGCCGCTGCTCACCGGCATCTTCCCGATCGATGATGCCGTCAAGGCATTCGAGACCGCAGGCGACAGAAACAAGGCGATGAAGGTGCAGCTCGCATTTTGATGCGGACTTTCCTTCCCATCCGTTCAGATAATCTCAGAGACACGCACGTCCGTGGAACAGTTTGAAATCGGCCTAATCGTGTTCGGCGTCACGGGCTCTAACCTCTCGCTCCAACATTGCCCAAGGCTAAGGATCGCTGTTTCCAACAGCATGCGGGAGGCGACCCGCAAGACGTGGTACCACAAAAAGAACTCAGGCATATCAAGGATTTATCCGATGGGGCGGCGGCCGACGGTTCAAATCCCTTCAAGACCATCAAAGCTGAGAGTTGACGAGAACGGGCATACTCAGCGTCGCAACGAGGATCGCATCCGTTCGATACCGTCAGCCACGAGACCGCGCGGGCACCCGAAATTTACGCGGATATACTGGCCGTAAGCCTCGCCGAATTCCAAGCCGCTGCTGAAGCCAACCTTGCCGTGCTCGAGGAAAAAGCTCTGGGGACTGGGCTTCAGGCCCAGTGCGCTGCAATCGAGCCAGGCGAGAAACGTGCCTTCGGACTTGATGAGCCGGATTTCGGGAAAGTGCCTTTCGACTTCCGCCGAAAGGTAATTACGGTTGGCCTCGATATAGCTGAGCATTCGGGCCTTCCAGTCTCCAGCCTTTGCAAAGGCAGCGAGCGTCGCTTCCAGTCCAAGGATGTTTACACTGTCGACCATGCCAAGCCTGGATGCAGCGAACGTCTCCCGCATCGCCTTGTTCTTGACGATCGCAAACGCCGTCTTGAGGCCAGCAATGTTGTAGGTCTTGCTCGCCGCCATCAGCGTGATGGTGCGCCTCGCCGCATCTTCCGAAATCGTCGCCATCGGAATATGGCGACGGCCGTCGAACAAGAGGTCGCAATGGATCTCGTCGGAGATAATCAGCGTATCGTGCTTGTGGCACAGTTCTGCGATCGTCTCGAGCTCGGCTTGGGTGAAGACCTTACCGGTCGGGTTCTGCGGATTGCAAAGAAGAAATGCCTTCGAGTGTATCAGTTCGGTTTCGAAGGCATCGGCGTCCATCACCCATCCGGTGTCGGTGGGAGCAAGAGGTGCCTCACGGCGCACGAGGTTCCAATGGCCCGGGGCATTAAGCATGGGACGATAGACAGGGGACTGGACCAGAACGCCGTCGCCAGGCTGCAGCATGGCTTTCAGCGCCATGTTGAAGCCCGGCTCGACGCCTGGCAGGAAGACGATCTCTTCGGGCAGGACCGCCCAGCCGTATTTCGCTTGCATGTCGGCGACGATCTGTGCGCGCAAGTCATCCTTTGCGACGCCGTAGCCGAGCATGGGATGTTCGAGCCGGTCACGGATCGCCTCGACGATTTCCGGTGCCGCCGGAAAGTCCATGTCGGCGACCCACATTGGCAGCACGTCGGAAGAGTATTTGCTCCACTTGGAGCTGCCGGTGCCGCGGCGATCATGCACAGCGTCGAAATTTGTCATCGCGTCAAAGTCCTCTGATCAGCTACTTCAGCGCCTGCAGCTTGCGCTCCTGGCGCGCGATGAGCTTTTCCACTTCCTTCACCGCGGCGGCATTCAGGGCCGCGCCCGGACGGCGCTGGGCGGCGCTGGCGATCGCGCCGCGTCTGGCCAGCACGTACTTGCGCACAGCAAGGCCAAGGCCCGGCTGCTGCTCGTAGCGGATCAGCGGCAGATAGGCGTCGAACAGGTCCTGCGCTTGGTCAGGTTTGCCTTCGTTGCTGAGGCGCACCACCTCGACCATCATCTCCGGATAGGCGAATCCGGTCATGGCGCCGTCGGCGCCGCGCGCCATCTCCTCGGTCAGGAACACGCCCGCATTGCCGCAAAGGATCGACGTGCGACGACGGCCCCTGGCTTCGGCCTCGCGAAGATCGGTGATCTTCTGCAGGCCGGGCCAGTCCTCGTGCTTCAGCATGACGATGCTCGGATGTGCCTCGAAAATGGTGCCGAGAGTCTTCGAGTGATCTGCACGCCGGTCGGCAGCGGGAAGTCCTGAAGCACGACGGGCACGTCCGTGCCGATCGTCTCGACCACGTTGCGGTAATAGGTGACGATCTGATCGTCGGTCCTGAGCGAGGAGGGTGGTGCGACCATGACGCCGGCGGCGCCGAGATCCATGACGGCGCTGGTCAATTCGCCGATGGCGGCAAGACCGGGCGCCGAGGCGCCGACCACGACCGGCCTGCCTTCGGAACGCTTGAGCGTCCGCTTCGTGACTTCGATCGACTCCGCCTGGGTGAGCTTCGGCGCTTCGCCCATCATGCCGAGAATGGTGAGCCCATCGGCACCGTTCTCGAAATAGAAGTCGACCATGCGGTCGATGCTCGGATGGTCGAGCGAGCCGTCCTCGTTGAACGGCGTGCAGGCGATAACGAACACGCCGCTGGTGCTGGAAGTGATGAGCGACATCTACGATCCTATTCGAACCAGTGGGAAGCGCCTCGGCGGACATACTGTCCCGAACCGGGCTGGTTGGTGACGGCTGCTCCGTCCCAGGCGAGCTTACCGCCGAGATAAGTGTGGGCAACCCTGACGGAGAATTCACGGCCGTCGAACGGGCTCCAGTTCAGCTCGTCATGGGCCTTGGCGGAATTCCAGATCTGCGGCGCGCGCGACAAGATGGCGAGGTCCGCATCGGCGCCGATGCGGATGGCGCCTTTTTCCGGCCAGAGCCCGAAGAATTTTGCGGGACGTTCGCAAAGCTGTTCGACGGTGATCGTCGCTGCATCGAGGCCGCGATTACCGGCTGCGGTATAGAAGGCCGGCAGCAGCGTTTCCAACCCCGGCACACCGGCCCCCGCCTCGAAGATCGAAGGCGTGAACTTGTTGTCGATCGGCCAAGAAGAATGGTCGGAGCTGACGAAGGCAACACGCCCGGAGAGGATCTCTTCCCACAGGGCATCGATCTGGCCGGGGCGGATCGGAGGGTTGACCTTCATTTTGGCGCCGAGTGCTGCACCGTCCTTGTCGGGGTCGAACCACAGGTAATGGACGCAAAGCTCGCCGGTCGCGCGAAAGCCGTCGGCGAGATAATTGTCGACCAGCTGGAAACCGCGGGCTGTCGTCAGGTGGACGATATGGGCATGGGCGCCGGCGGCGGCGCCGAGTTCCAGGAACTGCGCGGTGGCGGCCAGTTCCGCGGCCGGCGGCCGGCTTTCCGAATGAGCTTCGATGCCGTCGCGACCGGCCGCCTTGGCGGCGGCGATATAGGCGCGGACGATTTCCTGGTCTTCGTTATGGACACCGAGCGGGATCACCGTTTCGGCCAAAGCGTTGAAGGTTGCCAGGATTTGGTCGGAGGCGATGCGCGGGAAGCGCGTCGGGCTGCTTTCGAAGGTGGAAATCTTGAAGGCGACGACGCCACCATCGATCAGCGATTCTATATCGCCGGTCGCCTGGCCCGGCATGATCGTTCCGTAGAGCGCCACGTTGCTATGCGCATGTTCGCGGATCGCCGCGACCTTGTCGTCGAGGCGCGCTATGGCGTTGAGCGGCGCCGGGTTGTCGTAGGGCATGTCGGCGATGGTGGTGACGCCGCCGGCGATCGCCGAACGGGTCGTCGAACGGATGCCGGCCAGGCCACCATAGCTCGTCGCATGGGTCTGGCCGTCGATGACGCCCGGAATGATCAGGTCATCGCCGGCGTCGAAGCTCTCCGTCGCAACCGGCGGACTGCCCGTGCCGATGGCAACGATCGTGCCGTCACGCACGCCAAGCCATGCCCTTTCCAGCGGTCCTTCCGGCAGCACCAAAGTGCCACGGATGGTCAGGTCTAGTGTCATCGTGCAGTCCTTCCGTAGGCCAAATCCAGATTGGTGCAGGCCAGCGCGACGCCGGCCTGCACCGGGTCGATCACGGGGATGCCGAGGCTTTCCTGCATCGCCTGGCGGTAGGAGCCGAGCCCGGCGCAGCCTAGGATCACCACGTCAGCGCCATCCTCGTCTCGCAGCCGCCGCCCGGTACGGGATACTATTTCGACGACGTTGCCCGCCATCAGTTCGACGACCGTCTTGTCGATGGAGCGGTCGCCGGCAAGCCGCCGGTCGATTTCGAGAGCCTTCAGGTAGCGCAAATGCCGGTTGATGGAGGACTGACCGAGCGAGATAATGCCGAAGCGGGAACCAAGGCCGAGCGCTGCGAGATAAGCGGATTCGGCAATGCCGAATATCGGTTTGTCGATGGCCTTGCGAACCTTGGCGATGCCGGGATCGGAAAAGCATGCCAGCACGAAGGCATCAGCCGAGGAGTTGGAAACCGCCTCGATGATATGAGGGATGACTTCAGCGACATGATCGTCGGTCTCGATGCCCGGTGGCGATTTAGGAAGTTCGATGCACTTGATTTGGTGGCGACTTACCGCACGTACCGGCCCCAGGCATGCTTCCATCGAATTCGTGACGGTGGCGGAGCTATTTGGATTTATTACGAGAATTTTGGCCACGTATTCACCCGAGGGATTGGGCGCACCTAGACGGCATGTTGCGCAAATTAGATATACCACGTAGTATATTACGAGCCTGGGCTGTGTCAAAGCATGTTTGGTCAGGATTGGCGGAATCGAATTCCGTGTTAGAAGTCATGACCCGTCTTCTCGGCGCTGGAGAGAAATCCACGGTCAGGCAGAGACGTTGGGGCCCGCGGGGGTACGGAGAGAGATGTGAACAGGACTGACAAGTCGGCGGTTTCTTTGGAAAAGCGTGGGAAATCGCTGACGGAGCAGGCTTATGCGATATTGCGTGAACGCGTCATAACGGGTGAGCTTCCGCCCGGTGTGGACGTTTCGGAGCCGGAACTGGCCGATCAGCTGCAGATGAGCAAGACGCCGGTGCGGGAAGCGCTCGCACGTCTTTGCGTTGAGGGCTTGATGGAGGCTTTTCCCCGTCGCGGCTATCGTGTCACTCCGGTGACTCTGAAGGATATGAACGACCTTTTTGCAGTTCGAGGCGTTCTCGAAGGGACCGCGGCGGCTCTGGCCGCCCAAAGCCTGACCGAAGATGAGCTCGATGCGCTCGACCGGCTGGCTGATGCCAGTTACATCGTCGGTGAAGATGTCAGCACCAAAACGTTCGTGACGTCGAACGAGACGTTCCATTCCGCGATTGCCCGGGGATCTCGCAATCCGCGCCTGCATTCGCTGGTGATGAGGCACCTGGAAGAATGCGCCCGGCTTTTCTACATGGGAACTCGCATCCGCGACATCAATCCGGAGACGATTAACGACCATCATCGTATCGTGGCGGTTCTTCGGCAGCGTGACAGCGAGAAAGCTCGGCTTGCTATGATCGAGCACAACGAGAATACCCGCAAGGGGCTGTTTGCGGCGATGGTCGCCAATCCGCAGTCAGGCATCTCGCTTTAACGGGCTGTTCCCGGCCTTTGCGGTATCAGTTCTCCTTCACGAGGTGCCCTGGGGCGTGCTCGCGATATATGGCCTTGACCGGGACGTAGTCCGCCGGTCTGACGGCGCTGCCGATTTCCACGCTGGGCTGCGCCTTGCGCAAATGGCGGCGGGCAGGATCGGCAATCGGCACCGCGTCGAGCAGGCGTCTGGTATACGGATGCTGCGGACTGCTGAAGATCTGCGCGCGCGAGCCGGCTTCGACGATCTCTCCCAGATACATGACGGCCACGCGGTGACTGACGCGTTCCACGACGGCCATATCATGGCTGATAAAGAGGAAGGCTATCTTCAGGTTCTCCTGAAGTTCAAGCATCAGATTGACGACCTGGGCCTTGATCGAAACGTCCAGTGCCGAAACCGCTTCATCGGCAACGATGAGACCAGGATTAAGCGTCAGTGCGCGGGCGATGCTGATGCGCTGGCGCTGACCACCAGAGAATTCGTGCGGGAACCGGCGGGCCATCTCAGCCGTCAGGCCCACGCGCTCCAGGAGATCAATCGCCTTTGCCTGTGCTTCGGCTTTTTCGCGAGCCCATGGGCGATCATCGGTTCGGCGATTGCGTCGCCGATGCGCATGCGCGGGTTAAGGCTGGAAAACGGATCCTGAAAGATCATCTGCATCCGCTGCCGCTGGCGGATGAGTTCGGCTCCGGGCAGGGCACGAATATCCTGGCCATTGATGCGGATCGATCCGCTGGTCGGTTCGATCAATCGCAGAACAGAGCGACCTGTGGTGGACTTGCCGCAACCGGATTCACCGACGAGCGAAAGCGTCTCACCCTGGTTCAGATCGAATGATACGTCTTCCACTGCGTGGACCCGCGACGTGACGCGGCCGAGGATGCCGCTCTTGACGTCGAAACGCGTCACAAGGTTCCTCACCTCGAGAACGCGCGTCTCGCCGGCAGCCGATACTTCCCGCTCGACGAGCATCGCATTGCTCTCGACATCAATGAGGGGAAAGGTCGCGGGCTTTTTCCGGCCCGACATCGAACCCAGCTTCGGTACGGCCGAGAGAAGCGCGCGGGTATAACCATTGGCCGGGCGAGCGAAAACTTCCTCCGTCGCACCGGTCTCGAGTGCGCGGGAGCGGAACATGACGACGGTACGGTCGGCGATTTCGGCGACCACGCCCATGTCATGGGTTATGAACAAGACACCCATCTTTTCCTCGTCCTGCAAGCTCTTGATAAGCTGCAGGATTTCCGCCTGCACGGTGACGTCGAGGGCAGTGGTGGGTTCGTCGGCGATCAGCAGGGTCGGACGGCAGGATAGAGCCATGGCAATCATCACGCGCTGCAGCGTGCCGCCCGAGAGTTGGTGGGGATGTTCGTCGAAGCGCTTTGTTGATGACGGAATGCGGACGCGCTCGAACAGATTGATAGTCTCCGCGCGCGCGACCGCTGCCGTCACCGAACGATGGCGTCGGATGGCCTCGGCGATTTGCTTGCCGACGGTCATAACTGGATTGAGCGACGTCATCGGTTCCTGGAAAATCATGGCGATCCGGTTGCCGCGCACGTCCTGCATCTCGTGTTCCGGCAATGCCAGCAAGTCACGTCCCTCAAGTTTGATGCTGCCTGTTACGCGCGATGTCTTTTCCGGAAGCAGCCGCATGATCGACATGGCGGTGACGCTTTTCCCGGAGCCGGACTCGCCAACGATGGCAACTGTTTCCCCTGCGCCGACCGCTAGGCTGACGTCGTTGACGACGGGTGCCCAGACGCCGTTCCGCCGAAAAGAAGTGGTCAGATTTTCGACGGAGAGAACTGTCAAGTGATTGACTCCTGGAGGCTTTACGGAGCGGAAAGCGAGCGGTTCCGAACATATCGGATTTTGTAAGATATTACGTAAGATATTTCATCTTGCCAAGAAGGTTCCAATGAACGAGGATGAGTTCAAGGAGTGATCGTTTCCGGGAGATGGTGTCATGGCCGATGACGTTCGCAAATCAGTTCTTCTCACGCCGTTCGACCTGAATGGGCTACGCAATTCTGGCGCGGATGTGACGGTTCTGGCAGTCCATTCGATCAACCCCTATACCGGCCAGCCGTCCTTCAAGGGGCAGCGGATCGAAGGCGCGGTCGATACGGAAGCCTATTCTGATTTTCAATCGCCGCCATCCGTGGAGGGCGGGCAGCGCCCGCTTCCCGAGATCAGTATCCTGCAGGAAAAGGCGCGCCGATGGGGGTTGCGGCCGGAAAGCACGATTGTGATCTACGACGGCGACCGCAGCATGACGGCTGCCCGCGCCTGGTGGGTGCTGAAATGGGCGGGTCTGCCGGATGTCCGCGTACTGGACGGTGGGTTTCCTGCCTGGGCATTGGCCGGCCTTCCGACGACGGACGCTGTCACCACTGTGCAGCCGAGCACGATTGTACTGTCGCCGGGGCACATGCCTGAATTTGGCGCGCGCGACGCTCTTCGCTTCGGGGAAGAGGGTGTCCTTCTCGATGCGCGCATTCGGCCCAATTACATCGGTGGGTCCATTGCGGAGGGCCAGCCTGCGCGAGGCCATATTCCTTATGCGATCAGCGCGCCTGCACCAGATAACGTTACCGACTACGGCAACTTCACCGACAGCGCTACGCTGAAGGAAATGTACCGCGCGCTCGGCGTCGATGGCTCTTGCGACGTCGGCGTCTATTGCGGCGCCGGCATGTCTGCCGCACACACTGTACTTGCGCTTGCCGCCATCGGAATACCGGCGGCGATGTATCCGGGGTCGTGGTCCGCATGGGTTTCGGATGCGACGCGACCCGTCATTACGGGTGCCGACCCGTTCTGATTGAAGAATGCTCAAAGCGCGAGCATTCTTAGGGTGAAATTCTCCTGTTGTGGTCGGCGGCAGGCAGGGGTTGCTTATTCAGCACAAAATATGTGCGTAAATTCTCTTTGTCTAAAACCGCGTCACTTCGCCTTTACATGCCTCAGCGCGGTTGATATATTTCGTAGTATATCAGTTGTGGCGCGGACGCTGATTGATGTGATAAAGTTTGGGAACGGGTTCGAAGAGCCCATGGCCAGGGAAGGGTCGTAGCATGAATATCTGGAAGGGTTTTGCGGCAGCGGTAGTCGCTGTGCCGCTGATGTCGGTGGGCACATACGCGCAGGCTCAAGATCAGTCGAAGACGCTTGTCGTTGCGGTTCCTTCCGATCCGGTCGGCTTCGAGCCCGGCGGCAACAAGGCGGAGCCTGTCGGCAGCGAAATCATCCTCAACGTCTTCGATACGCTGGTTGCCTGGACGTCGCCGGAATTCAAGCAGCTCGAAGGCCGTCTGGCGACGAACTGGACCATTTCCGCCGACGGCACGGAATTTACTTTCAAGCTGCGGGACGGTGTGAAGTTTCAGGACGGCACACCTTTCGATGCGGCCGCGGTAAAGTTCTCGCTGGAGCGCACCAAGGCCACCAATTCCTACGTCAAGGCGACGTTCGACCTGATCAAGGATATCGCTGTCGTATCCCCGACCGAGGTGAAAATTACGCTTTCCGCCGCGTACCCGGCCTTCCTGTCCATTCTCGCGCAGCCGCAATCAGCCATCGTCAGCCCCGCGGCGGTGCAAAGTTCGGCGATAAGTTCGCCGCCAATCCGGTTGGTACCGGTCCGTTCGTCTTCAAGGGGCGCAGGCCGATACGAATGTGGTTCTGGAAGCCAATCCGAACTATTTCCGTGGTGCCCCGAAGCTTTCGAAGATCATCTATCGCGTCATTCCGGACGCCTCCACCCGCCGCCTGGAGCTCGAGAGCGGCGGTGTCGATATCGTTCAGCAGCAGGGCCAGTTGTCCGCAATCGCCGCCCAGGACATCGAGGCCCTGAAGAAGAACAAGGACATCAAGATCCTCGAGGCGTCGAGCCAGATCATTCGTCAGCTCGAGTTCAACAACAACAAGAAGGAAGGCCCGTTCGCCAACGTCAAAGTTCGTCAGGCGATTACGCATGCGATCGACTACGACGGACTCCTGAGGGGCGTTTTTGGCGGTACGGCCGAGCGCGTCTATGGCCCGCTGACCACCAACAGCTGGGCCTTCAACCCGAAGATGAAGGAACTGGCTCCGAAATATGATCCGGCGCTCGCCAAGAAGTTGCTGGCGGAGGCCAAGGTCGATCCGTCGAGCCTTGATCTGAAGCTCTACAGCTTCCAGGGACCGCTCTGGGGTGCCGTTGCCACCTTCGTACAGGCGAACCTTGCCGATATCGGTGTTAATGCCACCATCCAGCAGACCGAGTTCCCGGCGCTGCGTGCGCTGCAGACTTCCGGCCAGTTCGACGTTGCGCTCGACGGGCGCCAGCCTTGGTACAACGACCCGGACGCCCACATCACCATCGGTTACCTCTCGTCGCTCGCCAGCACGGCCATGACCTTCCGCATGCCGGAAGATAAGGTCCTCGACGAGCTTATTCTGAAGGCTCAGCAGACCTCCGACCTGGAAGCCCGCAAGCAGCTTTATTTCCAGGTGCAGGAAGAGATCGCCAAGAAGGTTCCGGGCGCCTATCTGTTCAGCCCCAAGCTGATCGTCTTCCAGCGTGCCAACGTCGAGGGCCTTGTGGTCAACAGCGCGCCGCCGCTCAACGAATATTGGTCCGTCTCCAAGAAGTGATAGTCTTCTCCCAAGACTAAGGCGAGCAGTCTTCGGACTGCCCGTCTCCTTGCTTTCGTTGGGGAAGGCGTCTATCCGCCCGACCCTGTGCGGGCGGCTATACAAATGAGTTGGAGAGCATGGCGAGTTTCATCATACGCCGCCTGATCGCGCTGATACCCGTCATGTGCATCGTGCTGGTGTTTGTCTTTTCACTGGTCCGGTTGATACCCGGCGATCCGGCCGTGACACTGCTCGGTCCGGGCGCGACACAGGAGCAGATCGACGCGTTGCGTGCCCAACTCGATCTCGACCAGCCTGTGGTGCTGCAATTTGCCAACTACGTATTTGATCTGTTGCAGGGTGATCTTGGTTTCTCACTGAAGTCGGGCCAACCCGTGACAAACGAAATACTAATGCGCCTGCCGGCGACGATCGAGCTTTCGGTTCTCGCCGTCATCGTCGCCATCATCTTTGGCATTCCGATCGGCGTGCTGTCGGCCATCCGGCCCAATTCCGTCTTCGACCACATTACCCGCGTCGTTTCGCTGCTCGGGGTGTCGATGCCCGCCTTCCTGCTGGCGCTTATCCTGCAGCTGATCTTCGCGACCTATCTCGGCTGGCTGCCGGTATCGGGACGAATGAGTTCCTTCTTGACGGTGGAAACGGTGACCGGTTTCGCCATTCTCGACGGCATCATCACCGGTAACTTCGCGGCCGCATGGAGTGCGGTCCAACATCTCATTCTGCCGACTTCGGTGCTCGCCGCGTTTCTCGCCGCCACGCTCGGCCGCTTCGTTCGCAATACCATGCTCGACGTGATGGGCGAGGATTTCATCCGTACTGCCAGGGCCAAGGGGTTGCGGCGTTCGGACGTTGTGCTGAACCACGGCCTGCGCAATTCGCTGCTGCCGGCGATTACAGTCATCGGCTTGAAATTTGCGGAAATGCTCGGCGGTGCGATCCTGACCGAGACGATCTTCGCCTGGCCGGGCATCGGCCGCTACATGTTCGAAGCGATCAAGAACCGTGACTATCCGGTCATCCAGGGCACGACGCTGGTCTTCGCGCTGTTGTTCGTCCTCACCTCCATCCTCGTGGATCTGCTCTATGGAGTCCTTGATCCGCGCATACGCAAGAAGATGGAGTGAACATGCGTGAACTCCTGACCTTCTTGCGACGCAATACGCTGGCCGTGGTCGGCCTTGTCATCCTCGTCGCCCTCGTTGGCCTGATCACCATTGGTCCACCGGTTTCGCCCTATACGCCGACCAAGCTCGATATCCTCCATAAGCTGGAAGGCCCGACCTTTGCTCATTGGCTTGGCACCGACGCCTTCGGCCGCGATGTGCTGACCCGCATCATGTATGGTGGCCGAGCGACGCTGACGATCGGCGTCGGCGTGGTCGCCATCGCTTTCGTGATCGGCGTTTTTTCGGGATACTGGCAGGTTTTGCCGGGGCTGGCTCGATAGCATCATCATGCGTATCGTCGATGCCATTCTGGCTTTCCCGGCGCTGGTACTGGCGATCGCGCTTGCGGCGGCTTTCGGGCCGAGCCTTCAGAATGCCATGCTTGCTGTTGCCATCACGCTGGCGCCGCAGTTCGCGCGCGTCGCGCGCAGCCAAGCGCTGAGCATTTCCGTCAAACCCTATGTGGAGGCCGCACTTTCACTTGGTCTGCCCACCCACCGAATCCTGGTGCGCTACATCTTCGTCAACGGGCTCGGGCCCTTGCTGGTACAGTCGGCTGGCGCTCGGCAGCGCCATCCTGCAAACTGCCAGCCTCGGCTTCCTGGGGCTTGGTGCCCAGCCCCTCTAGCGGAGTGGGGTGCCGACGTTTCCGCCAACCTTCAATTCGTCCGCAGCGCCGCCTGGGTGGCTCTCGCTCCCGGCATGGCGATCCTGTTGGCCGTTCTTTCCTTCAACCTGATCGGCGATAGCCTGGCGGATTGGTTCAACCCGCGTCGCCGCAGCGAACTCGATTGAGGTTGCCCGTGAGCACGCTTACCATCAGCCTGGAAAAAGTGGATTTCTTGCCGCCGACGAGGGTCACCGACGACACCAGCGTGCTGACGCTGAAGAACCTCGTTTTCGAACCGCTGCTGAAATGGGACGGCGGTTTCGTGCGGCCAGCGCTGTTCGACCGCTGGACCCACTCGGCTGACGGCCGCAAATGGCGCTTCCATATCCGCCAAGGCGCGATCTTCCATGACGGCAAGTCCTGCGTGGCAGAAGACATTATCGGCTTCATCGACGGCATCCTGGAAGCCGTCGATACATTCGGCATGAAATGGTCCTATGCGCGCTACCTCAAGGATGCGCGCATCACGGCGGAAGGCGCGGACGTCGTACGTGTCGAAAATCCCGATCCCATCGCCGATATCCTCGACATCTTTTCCGAATTCTATATCTGCCGTTTCGATGCCGGCGGCCGGCCCATCCTCGGTACGGGACGTTATCAGGTGGCGGAATTCGAACCGCAGAAGCGCGCCGCGTTGGAGCGGGTGAACGGCGAAGCCGGACCGCAGCGTATTGTGGCGCTGGCGGAAAAACATGCGGAAGCGCGCTATGCTCAGCTCAGGGACGGCAGTATCGACGCCGCGCTCAATTTGGAACGGGTGGAAGGCCGCCTCGTCTTCGACGAGGCCTTTGACTGGGGCAGGGAGATCAATACGCTGTCGGTCATGTACTATCTGAATTGCAGCCAGGGCGTCTTCCGCTCGGCGCAGGCGCGACTTGCGGTAAACCATGCAGTGAATATCGCAGCGATTGCCGAAGAGATTTTCCATGGTCTTGCCGTACCATCCTCGACCATCGTCAGCCCTTTCCATCTCGGAGCAGGCAAGGCGAACCTCTCTCCCATCGACCACGACCCGGAAAAGGCGAAACGGCTGCTCGACGACGTTGATGTGGGCGGGCCGATCCGGTTGCGTACACCGACCTTCATGCCCGAACGTTCACCGGAAGTGAGCCGTTTCGTGGCGGCTTCGCTGGAGGCGGTGGGGCTCGAGGTCGAAGTCGAGACCGAGCTGGATCGGCCGGAATATGCGCGCCAGATCGGCCGCAAGGAAATGGGCGACATGGCGATTTTCGATTCCTCGCCGCACAGCACCTACCGTATCCTGAACGACAAGATTTCGGCCAGGACGAAAGCCGTATGGTGGCAGGGTTACGACGACCCGGAGACCGAGGCGCTCATTACCGCCGCCAACCACGCTGTCGATGACGCTGATCGGGAACTGGCTTACGCGCGCTGCCTGACACGACTTCATCACAACCCGCCGTGGCTCTATCTGGTGCATCCGATCGACGTCTTTGCCGCGCGCAAGGGCATCGGTGGGCTTTCGATCGATCACAAGGGCACGCTCAACATTCGCTGAGCCCAACAATCGCCGTGCTAAGGAAAAGACAATGGAAAAAGACTACTCGATCACCTTCTTCTACTACGAAGACATCCACGCGGTCGCTTCATTCTATGAGAATGTGCTCGACTTCGAACTGGTGTTGGACCAGGGGTTGGCGCGCATCTATCGCATCGCCGGCAAATGCTATTTCGGCATCGTCGATGGCAACCGCGGCCACCTGAAACATCAGAAAAAGAGCGCAGTCCTCTTGACCATTGTGGCGCAGGATGTCGAAGGCTGGCACAAGCGCATGAAGGAAGCCGGGGTGCAAGGCTTGTCGGAGATGCTGCGCGGTACCTATTGCGAACACTTCTTCTTCGAAGATCCCGCCGGCTACGCTATCGAAATCCAGCGTTTCCATAACCCGGATATCGCAAAACTGTTCTGATGAGGGCCGATCAGATGACCGTACCGACCGTGCTGCGCGATACGCTGTTCTCGAAGGCTCGTGAATTCGGGTCTGCACCGTTGCTGTCGCTGCCGGACGGTTCGATCGCCGATCTGCAGGAGGGTTATATCCCGCTGCTCGTCAATTTCAGCTTCGAGGATAGGGCCGCCAAGGGCCTGCGCAAGCTGACGGACCAGACGGAGCCGGAACCGGCCGTTTATTTTTCGGCATTGGAAATGGCCCGCGACTATCCCGCCCTGCTGCTGGCGGGCGAAACGGGCAGCGGCAAGACGAGTTTTGCGCGCCATCTCGCCTTCAGGCTCGCGGGCGAGGGCCTGTAGCGGCACCTTTGTCGCGTAACGATCTCAGTGCCGTACATGATGAGAGCTGGGGGCTGGAAGATGTCCTTCCGCTCTATGTATCGGTGACGGCTGGCAAGACGTTCGTCGAATTGTTGGAAGTGGTGTTGCCGGAGAACGAGGTTCTACTGTGTGCCGAGGCATGGACGAATTCGGATGCGACCTTGCTGGTCGTGCTCGACGGTATCGACACCGCGGGTGCCGGCGGACCTGCACTTCTGAGCGAAGCTCTGCTATTCCAGGCGCGCCATCCACGCATTCGCCTGCTGGCGCTCGGCGAGATTTCGGTCGTCAAGGGGTGGGCGCTTCCAGCGGGCTTCGTACGTCATGATCTCCTGCCGTTGCTGAAGGTCCAGCGCCGTGATGCGGCCATGCGGCTCGCCGGGCTCGATCTCGATGCGACGGGTATAGCGCTGGGAGATGCCGCCGCCAATCCGGCACAGTTCGCCATGGCGATCAATGGCGACAATGCCGGCGAGACTGCAGAAGCGATTGCTGATGATTGGCTTACGAAAGTATGCGGCGATGCCGGCACGGCCGCATTCCTCTCCGGGCTGGCGTTCGACGCGCTGACTGGGGAGCTTGACGATCCCACGGTTCTGCCGGTCACGCGTGTACGCCAGCTGCTTGCCGCACGCCATCTCGCCTCCCGGTCTGCAGAGGAAGCCGTCCAGCCTTTCCGTCAACGCCCCGATCTCTGGACACCGGTGCTCAGGAGTCTTGCGCTACGGCTATCCGGCTCGGAAAAGGCAAGCGCGTTGATCGAAGCTCTGATTGAAGGTCACGGCGACGAGGTACGGCGCGGCGCGCTCCTTGCGGCCGAACTGCTGACGGAACCTGGCTCGCTGCGGGATCAGGTCGCAACCCACCTTCTGGAAATTGTCCGGGATGGCGCATTGTCCGCGCCGGAGCGCGAAAAGGCAGGCCGCAAACTGTCGGTCTGGGGCGACCCGCGCGATCTCGAAGCGCTGGCGGATGTGCCGGGCGGCACTTTCACCTTCGGCTCCAACACGCACCCCAACTCGACGCCGCCGCATCAGGTGTCTATCGACGCCTTCCGTATAGGGCTTTATCCTGTGACGAACGCCGCCTACGGCGCTTTTGTCGGGGAAACTGGACGTTTGTGGCGCAGCCCGGACGGCTTTGCCGAGGATCGCCGCAATGCACCGGCCACTGATCTGACCTGGCGGGATGCGCGAGCCTATTGCGACTGGCTGACGGCGCGCTGGCGTGCCGAAGGCCGGATCGAGGCAGACGAAACCGTCCGCCTGCCGACGGAACCGGAATGGGAGCGCGCCGCCCGCGGTGATCAGCCGGATGCGAGTGACGAAACCATCGTCTATCCCTGGGGCAGCGCATGGACCGACGATGCGGCAAATTCCGAGGAAGCGGGTTTCAATAATACCTGCACGGTCGGCCTGTTTCCGAAGGGGCGTTCCCCTACGGATGCTACGACATGGCCGGTCAGGTATGGGAATGGGGTACGACGCTTTGGGGCGAGGACATGGGGGTGCCGAGTTTCAAATACCCCTATTTGGTCGATGGACGCGAAGCGCTTGATGCGCCACCTTCTGTCCGGCGGGTGCTGCGCGGCGGGTGCTTTTCCAGCGGAAAGCTGAAAGCCTGCTGCACCTATCGCGGCAGCCTCGAGCCTGACGGTTTCTGGCGGGGCAACGGTTTCCGCGTCGCGGTCGCCAAACCACCAACCCTTGTTACGCCGCTTGCCACCTTCGCCCCCGACCTCAAAGCCAAGGGACGCCTGTAGCGGACCTTCCGCTAAGATATTGTTTCGAGATGCAGGACGTCGGGTCACATCCCCTGTCGTTTGGCACCTAATGGCAAGAATGCGGCGGTTGGATTCCTTTTGGCATTTCATCTGAGATTTTCGTCAAAGGACGTCGCAAATTAATCGCAAATTTCCAACCTATTTTGGTGGCCTGCGTGGGCTGCCAAGCCATCGAAAATACTGCAAAACCAATCTCTATTTTCGCCACCGTCTATCGAGAAGTCACCGATAGCACGACTGATTTACCCCCGAAAGGCCCGGACATTAGGCGATCGCCCATGTCGCCACCACCCAGGGCATCAAGAGCCAGGACCTGCAGGACCTCGTGATCACCGCCGTGGAGAACCGCTTCAGCCGCATCAACATGCTGTCCGAGCCCATCGAATGGCTCACCGACAATGGCTCCTGCTTCATCGCCAGGGACACCGCGTCCCTGCTCCGCGACATCGGCATGGACCTGTGAACGACGCCGGTGCGCAGCCCCAATCGAACGGCATGGCCGAGGCCTTCGTGAAAACCTTCAAGCGCGATTACGTCGCGGTGAACCCCACCCGGATGCCGAAACCGTCATGGCGCCACTGCCGTACTGGTTCGAATATCACAACAATCTTCACCCGCACAGTGTTTTAGGATATCAATCCCCGCGCGAGTTCACTGCGGCGAGCGATTGCAATTCACGGCAATTGAAATAACCACTCCAATATCTAAGTTCGCATAACCCGGAATTGTGTAAAATAATAAGGACCTAGACGACCGGCACCTAGCCGTCCCTTCATCATATTTCCATTTGGGTCAAAGCGTTAACCAAAGTTCCAATGAACAGGGCGGCGGTTAGTGTCCCTTCAAGAGCAGCAACTCCTTTAAGGCGTCACAGCCGATCGTTAGGATGATCCAATTAGCAAAAGCCGTTGAGTTTGAGTATCTTATGAGCCTCTATGGCTGCCCGAAGGTCGTCTTCCGAATTGCGGTTCCCCTGGTTTGCGTCCGGGTGATGCATTTTGAGCCTCTCTTTATAGCGACTCCTAATGTCTTCCGGGGTAGCGTCCGTTGAGAGGCCAAGTGTCTCGAACGCCTTGGCTTCAAGGACCTTGAGCCTTCGAACCTGGAGAGCGGCGGTGGCCGCCTTGCGCTCGGCTGCGCTCTTCCGGGCGTTGATCGCCTTCGCGGAGCCGGACCGAGCCGTGGACGGAAGAGGCGCTTCCCTCGTCGGATTGACCTTTACACCGCTGGTCGCGCGCAGACCGTTCGCGGCCTCGCGTTGGTAGCGTGCGGTTTCTGGGGCGGATAGGTTCGGTGAAAAATTGTAGCCCTTGGTGTATTCCGCGACATGCGTGGCACAGAAGAGCAGAAATAACCCTTCGGCATCACGGCCCACGGCCGCTCGATGCGTGCCGCCCTTTTCGCATCCTTCCCACTGGCACGGTGGGCCGCTCGCCTCCTGGTGTCTTGATTGGCTTTTGCGGGTTGAGCGGAGGCTAACGAAAATCTTGAAGTCAGAGGTCATCGCGACGTTATAGGGCGGCTTCACTCGATGCGGCAAGATCGGAAGAACTCCAAAAGCCGTGGCTTCCGCGCGATCGCTTAATCTTTAAACTGCTAGGCCACTGCGCAATGGACTTAGATCGGGGGAACGGCAGCCTATTTCTTTTGCCCGGTCGGTCGTGCGAAACGTACACCTACTCCGCCACCATTCTCAGGGATAAACTCGATACCGGCCTCTTCGAATGCGCTTCGGACGGTGGCAATCGTCGAGGCACGTAAGCTCTCCCCTCTTTCAAGCCTGGCCACAGTGTCTGGGGACACTCTCGCGTTTTTGGCTAGATCGCGCGTCCCCCAACCGAGCGCAATCCGCGCCATTTTGCACTGGATCGGGTTCAAATCGTATCACCGATACGATTTCTGTTCAGCCGCCGGCTCTCCAGCAGGCGGCTCAACCACAACTTGGCTTCTGGAGCTTGGATCATGGCTGATTCTGAGAATCTGTCGGGCGCCGCCCGTCGAGCGCGGCGACACCTGCGTCCGGCGGGGCCGTTGGGGCAGGGGATGGCACTGCTCACTTCGATCCGGTGGTGCCGCTCTGGAGAGACTGGCTGGCAGCCCACTGATTGTGCAGTGAGGCCTGTCGCCGACAGCAGAAGCTCGAAACCGAGATGCTTCGTCAACTCGGCAGTCATCCGCGCGCGAAGATCGCCTTCTGCGAGGGCGACGGTTTCATGTGGGCATACACGTACAAGGAAATAGATCGCCTTCTGCCGAACTCCGAGCAGGAGGAGATGCGCCGCCAGGCACGAGCAGAGCTGGCGGCACGCCGTGCTGACTGGAATGCGGCCGACGTCCGGATCGGTTACTCCAAAGCCAAGAAGGTGGAGGCGGAAATCGCGGACGTCGAGGAGGCGCTGGCAAAGGAGCTGTGGAGCACATCACCTCGATCTGTCGCCGGGGCCGCGGCGAAACTGCATTGCGTCCTGGAGACCGAAGATCCCAGCTCGGGTCTGAAGGAACCACCATGGCCTGAGCTTCGTAAGATTCTCGCCGACCTAGTGCGGATTTGCGGGTGCAGGCAGCTACTGCCATAGCCTGTTTGAGCGTCATTTCATACCGGGCGTCTTTCTCAAGTCAGCTCGTCTTGGGGTGGCTGTATTGACCTCGCCAGCGACTGGTCGGGAGGTCGCAGGCCTGCCGAGGGATCTCGAAGCAATGTTCACCGAACCATTTTAGCGAAGCTTCGACTATCTTCCCAGGAACAGAGAGCCCACCGATACCGCTATCTCTGTGCAACAATCCCGAATTTTGGGGCTGACACATTGAGAATCACAAGGCGCTAACCATGATTAAGGGAACAGGCCCACATATTCTTCCTTGGGTAAGCCGGGTCGAGGCTGCTGAAACAACACCGCAGCCGCTTCCTATCCGTTCAAGAGCAAGAGCGAATTTCAAGCCTTTTGTTCAGATAGGTGCTGGAAAGCCGAATTGGCCTCCGGCATAAACGAGTGCTCGCGTGGTGCCTTCCTTGGCGATCGCCTCGACCCGCCCGACCAGAACGGCGTGGGTGGGAGAATCATATTCGCATTCCAGCCGGCAATCAAAAACGCTAAGTGCATCGGCGAGGACTGGGGCGCCGGTCGAAAGTGCGGTCCATGCACCGTGATTGAAGCGGTCCGAGCCGTAGATCTTCGTCATGCCGGCAAAGCACTGGGCAAGCGCCGCCTGGCCTTCGGCCAAGAAATTTGCCGAGAAGCAGCCATTGACGCGCAGATGCGGCAAGATGGCACTGTTGCGGTTGACGCAAGCGAGGATCATCGGCGGCTGGTCGCTGAGCGAGCATACGGCCGACGCCGTCATGCCGTGGCGCACATCGCCATTTCCGGTGGCGAGAATCGTCACCGGCGTTGCGACCTTTTTCATCGCCGCCCTGAAAATCTGGGCATCGATAGGGGGCACATTCATTTGTTCGGCGAACTTGATCATATCCACTATCATCATGCACCTGCCTTCTGACGCTTGTTTCGGAATGGTTGGATTTTCTATTTTGCCGAGGGTGCCGACGCGTCGCCGCCATTCAACCATTTCAGGATCGCGACCAGATGTTCGCGCATGGCCTGTTCTGCTTCGGCCGCGCGGCGGCCGTGGATGGCATCGACGATCATTTCATGGTGCCGCCAGCCGGTTTCGTTCGTATAGGCGGGCAGGCGGGTGCGATCGTCTCGTCCCACGTAAGGTCCATCACCTGCTCGAGCAGATAGGCCGCCAGAATATTATGGCTGGCAACCGCGATCGCCCGGTGGAACTGGTTGTCATTGCCGCGGTCGAAGACAGTGGGTTCGGCCAAAGTATGGGCCGCGACGATATCGTCAATCTCGGTCGGCGTGCCGCGGATCGCCGCAAGCCGGGCGATTTCCGGCTCCAGAAGCAGGCGGACTTCCCACAATTCTGCCGGGCTGGTCCGGCTTGCGATATTGGCGCGGGTGGCGATCGCCTGCTTTGTGCCGCGGGACTTGCCGTTGGTAGACTGCTGGGCGCGCGCCCGGCTTTCCGGGATCTTGTTTTCGCCGCGCAGGGTGGAAAGCGCCTTGCGCAACAGATGGCGGCTGACGCCGATCTGTTCGGCGAGCTGCCGTTCAGGCGGAAATTCGCCACCGTCGGCAACTCCGAGAATGGCTTGTGTTACTTCCTCTATGGAACTGGGCGGGTTCTTCACGTCTATGCCTGCGTTCATGGTGCTCCTCCAGATTTCTCGACTACAAAGGTCCGGAAATCGGCTCCGGCCTGCACGCGAAAAACTGTACCTGTTGTTCGACCGCCGTGTTGGCCGCCGTCGTGTTTTTATGCGCTTCATGTATATGGTTGAGGCAACCAAATGTCCAGACCGCATTTCGGTTGAATCCTTGGTTGCCAGGCGCTTATGCGATTCCGCCTATAAATTGTTCAGGTTTCGGCCTGCTTAAAAATTTTTCACAAAAATAATATTGAGACAAAAATAAGTAAAATCAGTGAATTATGCATTGCATACCACCTGAATTTGATGCTGCAATTGCGAAACTGGGTCAGAAGAGTGAAAAGTTTCGCTTGCCAGCCACTCAACCAAAGTCTAGCCTTCGATAAAGGTTATGTGGCGGTTGCGCATTGGTTGCGTTGCTTGATTGCGGCAACCAAGTGCAACCAAATCCATCCCTGGAAATAGATCCAGCGCGAATGCTGCGAAAACAGCCCGACGCTTTTGTCCGATCCGACCTTCGGATCGGCAGGAAACCTGTGCGCCATGCCGTCCGACCAAGCTTGCGGACGGACCCGGAAGAAGACGGAAGTCAGATATGAACACCATGACGACAATCATTCCCAAGCATGCGCTGAAAACCGGTGAGGAATTCAAGGCCTCGCTCGATGACGGCCGCCAGCTCTGGGTGAACGGCAACAAGATCGCCAAGGTGATGGACGAGCCGGCACTCGCAGCCGGTGTCGAGCTGATGGCGTCGATGTTCGACGACCAGTTCACCGAGGAATATGGCGAGGCGACCACGGTTCTCGACAAGAAGTCCGGCCTCGTCACCGGTCGCTCCTGGCAGGTGCCGGGGACGAAGGAAGAGATGATCGGCCGGCGGATGATGATAGAATACACATCCCGCAAGACGGTCGGCACCTTCGGGCGCCCGCCGGATCTCGGACCGACGCTCGCCGTCGGCATCCTGGCGCATCTGCATCTGTTCAAGGATTTCAAATCGGCCTTTCCTGAATGCCAGCCGGATTTCGTCGAAAACGTCCAGCGTTATGTCGAATTCGGCCGGATGAACTCGATCACCTGCGCCGAAAGCCTGACCGGCCCGCAGAACGACCGTTCCTCGCCGCTTGCCCAGGCCGCCTCGCTGCTGCGCGTCAAGCGCGTTGAAAAGGACGGCGTCTATATTTCCGGCGCCAAGTCGGTCGGCTCGATCGCGGCACAGACCAACGAGATCTTCTTCTCCAATCTCGCCTATCCCGGTACGCCGGCAGAAGCCGCAATCTGGGGCGCGGTTCCGATCAATTCCGAAGGCATCAAGCTCGTCAGCCGCGAGATGCTCTCCAATCCGGGCGCCGATCCCTTCGACCATCCGCTCGGTTACAAGGGCGAGGAAGCCGACCAGGCTCGTCATCTTCAAGGACGTCTTTGTTCCGAAGGACCGTATCTTCAACCTCGGCAACGAGCATGTCTCGGCAATTTCCGGCAAGGCAACATTGTTTGCCCATTACCACGTGCTGACCCGCCTTAAGGTAAAGTCGGAAGTCTTCGTCGCCTGCGCGAAGATGGTGACAGAAGTGCTCGGCACCGGCCAGATCCCCGGTGTCCGCTCGATGCTCGCCGAGATCATCGAGTATAACCGCACGCTCGAAGCCTTCATTCTCGCCGCCGAGGCCAATGCCGAGATCAACGAGAGCGGCGTGATGTGCCCGGACGTGATGATGATCACCACCGGCCGCCTCTACGCTATCCGCAACTATCCGCACATCATCCATGTCCTGCAGGAAATGTGCGGCCAGGGCCTCGTCATGCGCTTCGGTAAGGCAGCCTTCGAAAATCCCGACATTGGCCCGGATCTTGCAGAGCTGCTGCCGGGCAAGGGTGTGACGGGCATGCAGAAGGAGAAGCTGATGAACTTCATCTGGGATCTGACCTGCTCGTCGCTCGCCGGCCGCGTGGCGCTATTCGAAAACGTCAATGCCAGCCCGGCGCCCCGCATGCGCGAGCGCCTCGTCTCCGAATTCGATACGTCCGCCATGGTCGCGGATCTCAAGAAGATTGCCGAGCTCGACTGAGGGATTTCACGCCATGCCTACTCAACATGAAATGGTGAAATTGTTCACCGAACAGCTCAAACTCTGTGCGATGAAGCCTGAAGAAACGGTCATCATCCTCTGCGAGGACGATATTCGCGCCGATTATGCCCAGGCCTTCATGCTGGCGGCGCGTGATCTCGGCGCAACGCCTTTCCAGATCACGGTGCCGTTGCGCGAAAAGCGCTCGGCCCGGCAGACGACGGGCAAGACCGCGATCGCCGGCAACCGGCCGGTGATCGAGGCGCTGAAAAAGGCCGACCTTATCGTCGATGTGATGGGCACGCTCTTCTCGCCGGAACAGGACGAGATCTGCGCGGCCGGCGCTCGCATGCTGTTCGTCCGCGAACCCTATGACGTGCTTGCCCAGAATTTCCCGAATACCGATCTGCGCCGCCGCATCGAATATGGCGAAAAGCTTCTGGAAAAGGCAAAGACCCTGCGGATCTGGTCCGATGTCGGCACCGATGTCACCTATGAAATGGGCGGCTACCGGGTGATGACCCAATATGGTTACACCGACACACCCGGCCGCTGGGACCATATGGGCACCGGCCAGGTGCTGAGCCAGGCCACCGACGGCAAGGTCAACGGCACTGTGATGATCATGCCGGGCGATACCGTCACCGCTTTCCAGCGGATGATCGAAAGCCCGGTCAAGCTCATCATCAAGGACGGTTTCGTCACCGATATCGAAGGTGATGGCATGGATGCGCCGCTGCTGCGCGATTACATGGAGAGCTTCCGCGACCCGCGTGCCTATGCGATCAGCCATATCGGCTGGGGTCTGCTCAATACCGCAACCTGGTTCCACCGGGCGATCACCCGCACCCGCACCCAGGAAATCAGCGTCAACTCGCTGAGCTATTACGGCAACGTGCTGTTCTCGACCGGCCCGAATACCGAACTCGGCGGCACGAACGACACGATGTGCCACATGGATATTCCGCTGCGCAAAACCTCGCTGTCGCTCGACAACGTCACGATCGTCGACAAGGGCCGCATTGCCATTCCCGAAATGGCCGTCTGAACCGTGCCGGCCCCCATGTCGGGGGCCGATCCCATGCCTGAGATCCCATGCCTGACCGGCAGAGAGTACAGGAGAAGCGATGACTCCGATCGATGCATCCGAGCCTGCGGAAAAGGCCAACAGGCTCATGCCTGGTCCGCCGCCCGTGACGCTCACGGCGTGGCAGAGACAGCAGCGGGGCCTGACGGTTTCGCTGATGGCGCTGCCGACCGTGGCGATGATAGGGGTTTTCGTCATGCCCCTGCTCGTGCTGCTATGGATGAGTTTTGGCGGTGGTACGAAAACCGGTTTTTCGGTTCAGGGTTATATCGACCTGATGCAGCCGGTCTATCTGAAGCTGTTGATGTTCACGCTTCAGCTGGCGTTCATTACCACCGTGCTCTGCGCGCTGTTTGCCTATCCGCTCGCCTATCTGATGGTCAATGTCAGCTCGCGTTTCGCCGCCTGGATGGGCGTCGTGCTGTTCATTACGCTGTGGCTGAGCTTTCTGGCGAGAACCTTTGCGTGGATCATCATCCTGCAGCGGCGCGGCATCATCAACAACTTCCTGGTCGGCATCGGCGTCATCGATAGCCCCCTGGAGCTCGTCTATAATAAGCTCGGCGCTTATATCGGCATGGTCCATATCCTTCTGCCGTTCATGGTCCTGACCTTGATCCCGGCCATGAAGGCGATCGATCCCGCCTATGTCAGGGCAGGCTTGAGCCTCGGGGCAAGCCCGGCAAGGGTGTTTCGCGACATCTACATGCCGCTCAGCCTTCCCGGCCTCGTCGCTGGATCGATGCTGGTCTTCACGCTCGCCTTCGGTTTTTTCATCACGCCGGCCATTCTCGGCGGTGGCCGCGCGCCGACCATCGTCATGGCGATCCGCGACCAGATCCAGCAGCTCGGCAATCTTCAGCTTGCGGCAGCCACATCCATGGTCCTGCTCGTTTTTTGCCTCGGCCTGCTTTTCCTCTACGACCGCATCGCCGGCATCGACCGCATCTATGACAAGGAGGCAAGTGATGGAACTCCTCGTCCAGGGCAATGCCGCCCGTGTCCTGAAGATCTATGGCTGGGTGATGCTCGCCGTCATCATCCTGCCGGTGATCATGATCGTGCCGATCAGTTTTGGCGCCGGCAGTGCCATCGTCTTCCCGCCGAAGGAACTGTCGCTCGAATGGTATTATAACCTCATCGACGATCCCCGCTGGGGCCGCGATGCGCTGCTGTCGCTGCAGGTGGCGGCCCTCGCCACCCTGCTTGCGACGGTCACCGGCACGGCTGCGGCGATCGGCATGTCGCGTGTAGAGAACAAGGCGCTCTCGAAATTCCTGAAAATGTTCTTCATCGCGCCGATGATCGTGCCGCTAATGGTGATTTCGGTCGGCCTCTATATCGTCTTTGCCCGCAATGGCCTGCTCGGTTCGATGTGGGCGCTGGCGATCGCCCATGCCATCGTCGTGCTGCCCTTCGTCGTCATGCCGGTCATGTCGCGGCTCGCGAGCCTCGACCCGGCCTATGAGCGGGCCTCCGCCTCGCTCGGAGCGACTCAGATCCGCACGCTCTTCGAGGTGATCCTGCCGCTCCTCGTGCCGGCCATCATTGCCGCCGCGATCTTCTCCTTCGTGTTTTCCTTCGATGAGGTCGTGCTTGCGCAGTTCCTCTCGAGCCCGCGTTTCGAGACCCTGCCGAGAAAAGTCTGGGACGGCCTCAGCCAGAACGGCCTCGACAAGACCATTACCTCCATCGCCTCCGTCCAGCTGTTCCTCGTGCTTGTAGCTTTCGCAGGCTGGAACATCTGGAAAGCCGCTCGGACCGGTGCTCTCGCCAGCCGCGCGAAAACACTCGCCGCCGCTGCCGCGAATGCCTTGCCCGCCGTTGACCTCCCTGCCAATGGATCTATGCCCATGAACGTCGCACTTAAGACCGCTCCGCCCGTCGGCACGCCCGCCATCGTCCCTTCTGCAGAGGCAGGTCCCGTCAAGGCCGGCGAGCAGCATGGCTACGGCATCGATTTCCAGCACATCAGCAAGTTCTACGGCGACAAGGTCGTTGTCGAAGAGGCGAATTTCTCGGTCAAGCCGGGCGAGTTCCTGACAATTCTCGGTCCCTCGGGTTCGGGCAAGACCACGCTTCTGATGCTGGTTGCCGGCTTCATCTCGCCCGATGCCGGCCGCCTCATGCTCGGCAAACGCGACATTTCCCGCGTGCCGCCGCACCAGCGCGATATCGGCGTCGTCTTCCAGTCCTACGCGCTCTTCCCCCACATGACCGTGGCGCAGAACGTCGCCTATCCGTTGCGTGCCCGCGGCGTCTCGAAATCCGAGCAGCAGGCCAAGGTGAAATGGGCGCTGGAGCGCGTCCACATGCAGGACTTCGCCGAACGGCGCATCGCCCAGCTTTCGGGCGGCCAGCAGCAGCGCATTGCGCTTGCCCGCGCCATCTCCTTCGGTCCGCGCGCACTTCTGATGGATGAGCCGCTTTCGGCGCTCGACCGCAACCTGCGCGTCGATATGCAGCGCGAGATCCGCAGCCTGCAGCAGAGCCTTGGCCAGACGGTGATCTTCGTCACCCATGACCAGGAAGAGGCGCTCAACATGTCCGACCGCGTCGCCGTCATCGACGAAGGCCGCGTTCAGCAGGTCGCTACGCCACGCGATCTCTATCTGAAGCCGCAGAACAGCTTTGTTGCCAACTTCTTCGGTGAATCCAACCTCTTCCGCGGCTTGGCCGACGGCAACAGCCTGAAATGCGGCGACCGGGTCTTCCCGATGAACGAAGCGCGCTCCAATACGGCAATCCTCTGCGTGCGGCCGGAAACGGTGCGTCTCGCGGCTCCGGGCCAGCCGGCGCCGGACTGGGCGATCGAGGGCACGCTCGCCAATGCCCGCTTCCTCGGCAGCCTTCTGCATATGCAGTTCGCGACGGCCCACGGCACGCTCGTCGTGACGCGGCCACTGGATGGCACGATCGACATTCCCGAACAGGGCGCCGTCCGCCGCCT
The DNA here is from genome assembly GCA_045291535.1 of Neorhizobium sp. EC2-8. Classification (GTDB taxonomy): domain Bacteria; phylum Pseudomonadota; class Alphaproteobacteria; order Rhizobiales; family Rhizobiaceae; genus Neorhizobium. Next base: position 1,387,847 of record CP147998.1, read on the forward strand.
GTTCTGGGCTCCGGAAACGGCACACGTCATGACCCACTGACGGCCAATGCCGTCCAGACAAAGCAGGTAGAAACACGATTCATCCAACCGCCCCGAACGCCTCCCAAGCACGTCCACGGGCCAGCACTTCCGACAGGAGAGACCGATGAAATCTAGATTTGGATTGTCCGCCCTTGTGGCACTCGCGATGTCATTGCCGATCAGCCTCCACGCTGCGGAAGTTCCCGCTCAATTCAAGGGAACCGGCAAGCTCGTGGTCAACAACTGGGGCGGCCCGACGGTCGAAAAGATGCACGCCGCCTGGTATGGCGATTTCCCCAAGGCAACCGGCATTGACGTCACCTTCACCTCCATTCCCGACGTCGCCAAGCTGAAGATCATGAGCCAGGTCGGCAATGTCGAATGGGACGTGGTCGATTTCGAAGGCGCGCAGATGCTGCAGGCCATGAAGGGCGACCTGCTGGAGCCGATCGATTACGACCTGATGTACAAGCTGGTGCCGAAGGATCAGCTCGATCCGGCGCAGATGACCAAATACGGTATCGGTTCGATCGCATTCGGCACGATCATGGCCTGGAATACCGAGACGGTCGGCAAGAAAGGTCCTGCCAACTGGACGGAATTCTTCGACAAGAAGACTTTTCCCGGCCGCCGCGCGCTTTATGCGCGTCCCAAGCCGACACTGGAAATCATGCTGATGGCCGATGGCGTGGCACCGAAGGACATCTATCCGATCGATATCGACCGTGCCTTCAAGGCGCTCGCAAAGTTCGGTCCGAGCGTCGATCTCTGGGTTGAAAAGACCTCGCAATGGGACGTGCTGATCCAGAACAAGGAAGTCGATCTGATGGGGTCGAGCCTGGGGCGCACGGTCACCCAGATCGACAAGGGTGAGCCGCTCGCGATCAACTTCAACCAGAGCATCATGGAACAGTCTTTCTGGACGATTCCCAAGGGCGCACCGAACGTCAAGGACGCCCAGAAACTGGTGGCCTGGATGATGCAGGCCGAAGGCCAGCGGGCGTCGCTCAAGCTGTTTCCCTATTACAGCGTGGCCAACAAGACGGCGTATGACGGCCTGCCGAAGGAGCTTCTTGCGAAGATGCCCGGCACGCCGGAACATTCGGCCAACAGCCTGACGATCAATGCCCAGTGGTGGCTGGAGCATGATGCGGAAGTCCAGACCCGTTGGCTCAACTGGCTGAGCAGCCGCTAAGCCGGCACTCCATTCTCTGAGTTGCAATTTTGCCTTAGCCGGCGCGGATGTCGCGCCGGCCTGGGCAAGGCATGCCGAATGTTTCTCATCCATCCCCTCCGGAGATCATCCCATGATGAAAGAGAATGACCCATCCAATTCCGTTCAACCAGCGGAGACCACAGGCACCGCACTCGACCGCCGCAGTTTTCTCGCCGGGATGGGAGCCACGGGCCTTGCGCTGGCTACCGGCATCAAGCCTGCCCTGACGCAAGACATGTCGCTGCTGAAGGGTTCCGGCGATGTCGTCGTCTGCACCTGGGGCGGCGCCTCGACCGACGTCATGAAGGAGGTGTGGTTCAAGCCGTTTTCCGAGGTGAGCGGCGTCAACGTCTCGACCGCTTCCGTGCCTGATATCGCCAAGCTCGAAGTCATGGAAAGCGTTGGCAATGTCGAATGGGACCTTCTGGATGCCGAAGGCACCCAGATGGAACTGGCAATGAAGAAGGGCCTTCTGCAGAAGATCGATTACGACCTGATCTTCAAGATCGTGCCGAAGCAGCAGATCGACCCGAAGGTGATCAAGGAATATGGCGTCGGTTCGGTCGGTTTTTCGACCGTGATCGCGTGGAACACGACGTTGTTCGGCAAGGACGGTCCGAAGGACTGGAAGGAATGGGCCGATACGACCCGCTTCAAGGGACGTCGCGCGCTGTATGCCCAGCCCCGGCCTTCCTTCGAGATCGCCCTGATGGCGGCTGGCGTTCCTCCGGAAAAGATCTACCCCATCAATATCGACGACGCCTTCAAGGCGCTCGACGAGTTGCGGCCGAAGATCAATCTCTGGGTCGAAAAAACCTCCCAGTGGGGCGTCCTGATGCAGAATGGCGAGGTCGACTTGATGGGGTCGAGCCTGTCGCGCACGCTCGATGAGAAGAAGAGGTCCGGCAAGGTCGATTTCACCTTCAACCAGAGCATCGTCGAACAGGATTACTGGGTTATCCCGAAGTCCGCTCCCGGCGGTGCCAATGCGCAGAAGCTGATCGCCTATGCGCTGATGGCGAAGGGTTCGCTCGGCTTTGCGACGAAGATGCCGTTCAGCCTGGCGAATACCTCGATCTACGGCGACATCCCGGCCGAGATGAAGCAGCAGCTTCCCGGCTACCCGGAAAATTCGGCCCGCAACGTGCAGATCGATCAGGCCTGGTGGGTGGCGAATGCCGATCAGGTCCGCCTCCGCTGGCTCGACTGGATGAGCAAGGGCTAAGGCGACGTGTCTCCGACAAAAGGCAAGGCCTGAACCTCAAGGCCTCGCCACCACGATTGCAGTGCAGCCTGCAGGAGCAGATATGGAACTCTCCGATATGACCGCCCGCCAGATGTTCGACCATCTGAGCAAGAACCCTACACGCCCGCGTTACGGCTTCGGCACCCGCCCGATGCTGATCAATGTCGACCTGCAATGCGCCTATACGCAGCCGGACATCTACAAGACGGCCTATGAGACGGATCCGAAACAGACCGAATACGTCAACAAGCTGGCGTCGGAGACGCGCCGGCTCGGCCTGCCGGTCGTCTGGACCTATGTCGCCTTTTCGGAATCCGGCGACGATTGCGGTGTGTTCGGTTCCCGCACCGATACGCCGGACAGCCTGCAGAACATCAAGGAAGGATCGCCGCGCGCGGCGCTCGATCCGCGCCTCGATGTGGTGAAGGGTGACGTCGTTCTCAACAAGAAGATGCCGTCCGCCTTTTTCGAGACGCATGTCGCGTCTCTCGCCACATATCATAAGGTCGATACGGTGATCGTCACTGGCGGTTCGACCTCCGGCTGCGTGCGGGCAACCGTGGTCGGCAGCCTGTCGCGCGGTTACCGGACGATCGTGCCGACCGAATGCGTGGCCGACCTACATGAGAGCCCGCATTTCGCCAATCTCTACGACATGCACAAGAAATATGCCGACTGCATCCCCGTGTCAGAGGTGTTCGACTGGTATGCGGCGCTGGGCTGACATGATCGCCATGGGGCAGGACCGCTTCATCCCGCAGGCCCCGGCCGTCGCTCCGGTTGTCCATGACGGCGCAGGTGCTCTGCGGGACGACTTGCGTGGTTCTGTCCTGCTGCTCGGTAATTTCGACGGGCTGCATCTCGGGCATCAGGCGCTGATTGCGCTTGCCGCGCTCCGGTCGAGGAAGACGGGAAGCCCGCTCGCGATCCTGCAATTCGACCCGCATCCCCGGCATTATTTCCGGGGAGAGCAGGAGTTCCTGATCTCAGGCAATGCGGTGCAGAGGCGGCTTCTCAGCGAGGCGGGGATCGATCTCATCTATGCGCCCGTCTTTGATGCACAGTTCGCGCGCCAGCCGGCGGAAAGTTTCGTGTTGGACCATCTCGTTGCCCAGCTCGGCATTTCGGCCGTCGTGACCGGCGCCGATTTCCGCTTCGGCCAGTTCCGCGCGGGAGACGTGCCGCTCTTGCAGGCGATGGGCGAGATCTGCGGTTTTGCCACCCATGTTGTCGGCGAATGCCGGGATCGGGGAGGTGAGGGCACACGGATTTCCTCCAGTCAGGTCCGCTGGTTCATCAGGACAGGGGAGCTGGATGAAGCGGAACGCCTGCTCGGGCGCCCTTTTGAAACGGCGATCCAAGCTGGCCCGACCGGCTGGCAGTTCGATCCGATGCAGATCCTGCCGCCGGACGGAATTTTCATGGTTGAGGCACGAGGAGTCGCTGGCCAACGGCTGGGCCGAAGGATGCTCGTCCTGAAAGGACGACGTCCCGAAGCCCGGCTGCCGACCGGAACATCGACCCTTCTCTGGCATGCGGCGGCATCTGTCGAGGCGGCGGAAACAAGATTTGAAAGGACAGACAATGGACTATGACAGTCTCGACGCGCTCGCCATGGCTGAGCCTGGTCAGGCGCGGCGAGGTGCCGCCGGATCATTTCATCAGGGAAGCCAAGGCCCGGATCGCGGCGCTGAACCCGAGCCTGAACGCGGTCGTACATCACTTTCCGGATGAGACATCCCATCTGACCGAAGGACCTTTTGCTGGCGTGCCTCTACTCCTGAAAGATACCGGTGTTGCCTTGAAGGACATGCCGATCACCTCGGGCACACGGCTGCACGAGGATGTCGTCAGCCCGGCAGACAGCACAATGGGCATACGGCTGCGCCAGGCGGGTTTTGCCTTTCTCGGCCGCACCAACACGCCTGAACTGGCGCTGAGCTTTACCACCGAAGGCACGTTTCATGGTCCGGCCCGGAACCCCTGGGATCTGACGCGCACACCGGGTGGTTCTTCCGGCGGTGCTGCCGCAGCGGTCGCGGCCGGCATCGTGCCGATGACGCAATGCTCGGATGGCGCAGGCTCGATCCGTGTTCCTGCCGCCCATTGCGGCGTCTTTGGCCTCAAGCCCTCGCGCGGGCGCAATCCCTTTGGTCCCGCCATCGTCGAAACCGTCGGCGGCATGGGGACGCTGCATGCGATCAGCCGGTCGGTGCGCGACAGCGCCGCCATGCTCGATGTCACGCATGGTTCCGATATTGGCGACCCCTGCGGACCGCCGCCGATGGAGGGCACTTTCCTTGAGGCGGTCTGCCGTCCGCCGCGCGCGCTCAAGATCGGCATGGAAGTCACCGGCGATGCCGATTGCCGGGCTGCGGTCGAAGCGGCGGCGGCACTCTGCGAAAGTCTGGGACACACGGTCGAGCTTGCCGCTCCGGCCTATGACCGTGAGGCGGTGAGCCGGGCCTGGCTGACCATTGCGGCCGTCAATATTGCCCGCGGCACCGGCAATCTTGCCAAGGCAAGAAACATCGCCGATCCGCTGGCGCTGCTCGAACCCGTCAATGCCGAATGGGTGAAGATGGGCGAGGGCCTTTCCGGTACCGACTATCTCGGCGCGATCGACGCGCTGCACCAGTCGAGCCGGGCGATGGGGCGCTATTTCTCCGAATACGACATCTATCTCTCGCCGACGACGGCGGAAGTGGCACCGAAACTTGGCCATTTGGCGGGCGCCGGTCTTTCCGTCGAAGAATTCTTCCGTCGCTTCTGGAACCACGCGCCGTTGACGGCGGTCTTCAACGCCTCCGGCTGCCCGGCCATGAGCGTGCCCCTGCATTGGACCGAAGCGGGCATTCCAGTCGGCGTGCATTTCGGGGCGGCTTTCGGTGCCGAGGCTCTGCTTTTAGTCTGGCCGGCCAACTGGAAGCCGCAAGCCCCTGGGCGATGCGTCGTCCGAAACTTTCAGCCTGACATCCCGAAGGTGACATCATGACTATGAATTCGTCAAAGCCATCCGCCGCCGACATCACCGCGATGAGCGCACGTGCGATCGCCAAGGCCGTTGCCGCCGGCACGCTCACTGCCGAGGCCGTCACCGAAGTCTGGCTCGATCGCATCGCCACGGCCGAGCCGTCGCTGCACGCCTTCATCCATCACGCGCCCCAAAAGACCCGTGCGCTCGCTGCCGTGGCGCCAAAGGGCCGCTTGCCGGCGTCCCGTTCGGCATCAAGGATGTCATCGAGACGCGCGACATGCCGACGGAATACGGTTCGGCTGCCTATCCCGGTTGGCAGCCCTGCCGGGATGCGCCGGTCGTCCATCTCGCCCGCCAGGCAGGCGCGGTCTTTATGGGCAAGACGGTCTCGACCGAATTTGCCACCGCATCCCCCGGCGCAACCGTCAATCCGTTCGATCCGAAGCGCACGCCGGGCGGCTCTTCCAGTGGCACGGCGGCGGCGCTCGGTGTCGGGCTGATCCTGCTCGGCCTAGGCACCCAGACCTCAGGCTCCACCATCCGCCCGGCCGCCTATTGCGGCGTTGCGGCAATGAAACCGTCGCCGAAACTGATCGAGACCTTTGGTGTCAAGCCGTTGTCGCAGACGCTCGATGTCGTCGGGCCGATGGCGCGCGACATCCGCGATCTCGCGCTGCTCGTCTCGGTCTGCATGCGGCGTGCGGAGCTTGCTCCGGATATTCTCACCCCAGAAGGCACTCTGCCGCTTTCGAAAATGGGTCTCTGCCTGCCGGTCCACGATCCTGTCGCCGATTTTTCGCCCCTCGAACGGGCCGCCTCCGTGCTTGGTTCCGTGTCGACAAAGGCGGTACCGGCCTGGTTCGAGGCGCTCGGCCCGGCGCAGGACGCTGTCTTTGGCTGGGAGGCTTCGATCGCGCTCAGCACCGACCGCGACCTTCATTGGGACAAGCTGACACCGGACACTCATGCTTTCATGGAGCGGCAGGCAAAGAGCACCTTTGCAGGCTGGCAGGCCGGACTTGCGGCGCGGGATCATGCCCTTGCCAATCTCGACGCCCTGTTCGGCGATACGGACTTCCTTATCACTCCGTCCGCACCGGGTGAGGCGCCACTCGGCCTCGAACGGACCGGGCCTGCAACCTACGATATCCGCTGGACCCTGCTCGGCTGCCCGAGTGTCACCATTCCGGCCGGTTTCGGCCCGGCGGGCATGCCGGTCGGCCTGCAGCTTGTCGCCCGTCCGGGCGAGGATGCTGCCCTCCTGCGGCAGGCTACAGCGGTCGAAGATCGCCTGCGCGCTGCTGGCATCGAGGCGCGGCCTTCAAAATCGTGATGAAGGTCTCGACATTGCCGGTGCCGCTGCAATGGCTGCTGTTGCTGGCACCGGGCCTCGTCCTCGGACAGGTCCTGCAACTGCTCTCGCTTCCCGCCGCATTGATGCTCGGCCCCATGGTCGTTGGCATCGTCATGGCGCGGGGCGGCTGCGAGGTTCGTATTCCCGGCGTCCTGCACCGCATGGCACAGGGTGTTGCCGGATGTCTGATCGCCGCCCATCTCGATTCCGCGCTGCTGGTGCGGATGGGCGAGATCTGGCCGATCGTCATCGTCTTCGTAGCGCTGACCTTCCTTGCCTCCTGCTTTGCCGGCTGGACGTCGGCGCGCACGTCGGGGATAGATGGCGAGGTAGCGATCTGGGGTTTTCTGCCGGGAATGGCAGGTACCGTGATTGCCATGGCGCACGAGCACGGTCTCGACAGTCGTCTCGTGGCGCTGATCCAGACGGTGCGGCTGATGGTGGTCATCACAACCATGGTCGTCGCGGCGCTCTTTATCGTTGGCGCTGCGGTTGCGCATCCGGCCGCCGGGTCTGCGCCGGATCTCGCGTCGATATCGATCGTGCTGGGCTTGGCATTCGTCGGCGCGCTCAGTGGCCGTTATCTGCGCTTCATTCCATCAGCGGCATCGCTGGTGCCCTTGACGCTTGGCGGGGCGCTGCAGGTTGCCGGCGTCAATCTCGCCGTGCCGGCCTGGCTGGTGGCGCTCGCTTATCTCGCCTTCGGTGCGCATATCGGCCTTCGGATGACGCCGGATATCTTGCGTGCCGGCGCCCGTGCGCTACCGTCGCTGGTCGGTGCCGCATTCCTGCTGATGTTGCTTTGTGGTGCTTCGGGTGCCGTGCTTTCGGTTATCGCCGGCGTCGACCTGATGAGCGCGCTTCTAGCGACGGTGCCCGGCAGCATCGATTCCATCGCGCTGATCGCCGTCAATGCCGGCGCCGACATGACCTTCGTCATGACGCTGCAGACACTGCGCCTTTTCGCCGTTTCCATCTTTGGTCCCTTCGTGGCGCGCAGCATGGTCCACATGCTGCATCGCTGGAAACCGAGCTGACACCAACACCAACCGGGAGAACAAATTCATGCACAAGCAGATTATCAGGGCCGACGTGCCGGAAAATGGAGGAGCCTACAATCTCTGCGTCCGTTACGGCGACATGCTCTATCTTTCCGGGCTGGCACCCTTCGATGCAGCCTTCTGCGCCGAGGTTGCCGCCGCCCGCGCTGCCGGCACCAAAGTCCCGCCCATGCCCGACACGCCGTTCCCGCGGCAGGTCGAGATCATCATGGAGAATATCAAGAAACTGGTCGAGGCAGCCGGCTCCAACATGGATTGCCTGCTGAAGACCAATGTCTGGCTGAAGGACCAGACCCAGGCCGAAGAATTCGAGAAGGTTTATATCAAATATTTCTCCAGCCCGGAGGCGCTCCCCGCCCGCGCTCGCATGCAGGCCGGCCGCACACCGATGGATTGCGGGCTCGAGATCGAAGTCATCGCCTACGTGCCGAACGACGACTGATATCCACATCCCGAGGCCAGCCTGTTTGAGGAACGCCCGATGAGCAATTTTTCAAAGACGCAGCGCATCAGCAAGGATGTCGTCTGGACCGAGGGCGGCCTGGTTGCCGCCCATCACCGCACGGCAGCGGAGGTCGGTGCGAAGATCCTCGCCGGGGGCGGTGATGCGATGGATGCGGCGATCGCCACCTCTTTCGCGCTCGGGGTCGTCGAGCCATGGATGAGCGGTCCGATGGGTGGCGGCATGATGACCCTCTGGCGGGCTGGCGAAAAGCGTGCGGAAACGATCGAGTTCGGCATGCGCGCGCCGGTCGGGCTGAAACTGTCGGATTATCCGCTGGTGGAAAGCGGCGGCGTATCGGACCTTTTCACCTGGGCGCGGGTCAAGGACGACCGCAATATCTTCGGCCCCCATTCGATTGCCGTCCCCGGCCTCGTAGCCGGCATGGAACTCGCCCATCAGCGCTATGCGACGCGGTCCTGGGCGGAGCTTCTGGCGCCGGCCGTGGCTCTGGCCGAAAAGGGCATGCTGGTCGACTGGTATGCCTCGCTGATGATCGCTTCGGTGACGCGTCAGCTGGCGAAGGACAAGGATGCAGCAAAGCTTTTCCTGATCGACGGGCAGTGGCCGAACATTGCCGGCTGGACCGATATCAAGGAAAGCCGGCTCGACCAGTCCGTCATGGCGACCGCGCTGCGGCGCCTTGCGGACGCCGGTCCGCGGGATTTCTACGAGGGTCAGCTGGCCAACGCTCTCGTTTCCGACATGCGCGAAAAGGGAAATCCGCTGTCGCATGAGGATCTGAAAACCTATCGCGCCCGTGTCAGCCCGACCCGCACCGTCTCCTACAGGGATGCAATAATCCATGCGCCGTCCGGTCTCAGCGCCGGCAGCGAACTGGTGACGACGCTCCGGCTGATGGAGGCTGAGCTCTCGGCTGGCAAAAGCCCCGATTCCGGCAGTTATGTCGCCATGGCCCGTGCCTTGCAGACGGCCTATCAGGACCGGCTCGAAAATGCCGGCGATGAAAGCGGCGATGCGGAGGCAGCGCCCTGCACGACCTCCTTCAGCGTCGTCGATAAGGCCGGCAACATGGTCAATGTCACCCAGACGCTCCTGTCGAAATTCGGCAGCCGGGTCGTTTCGCCCTCGACCGGCATGCTGACGAACAACGGCATCATGTGGTTCGATCCCGAGCCCGGCAAACCCAACTCGCTCGCACCGGGAAAAGCCTGCCTGATGAATGTCTGCCCGACGATCGGCGAACATCGTGACCGGATGTTTGCGATCGGCGCTGCCGGCGGACGAAAGATCCTGCCGGCCGTGACCAATCTGATCAGCTATATAGTCGATTTCGGCATGAGCCTGGAAGAGGCTTTTCATCACCCGCGGATCGATGTCAGCGGCCTGACGCAGATCATCGCCGACGAAGATCTTTCGATGGAGATCCAGGCAGGACTTGGCGAAATCGCGCCGACCGTTGCCGCCAGGCGCACCGTCCATCCTTATGCCTTCGCGGTGCCGGTCGGCGTGATGCGCAGCGAGGGCCGCAATTGCGGCGCCACCGAGATCATGGCGCCCTGGGGCGATACCAGCCTCGAGGAGAGTTTTATCGCCGGGTAAAACCAGCCGCAAAGTTTTCGGCGATCGCCAGAACAGCCGCAAGGACCGGGCCTGACGTGATGCTCGGAATGACCGAGACATCAACGACATAGAGATTGTCGAGACCACGAAACTTTAGATCGGCACCGACCGGCGCCGCATCGTCGGCCCCCATGCGGCAGGTGCCGACCGGGTGGTGGTGGGTGATGACGGCCTTGGCGATGAACGCGTCGATCTCCGTTTGCGCCATCGCAGCCTTGCCCGGCAACACTTCCTCCGCCCGCCATTCCTCCATTTCCGCACCGTGGCCGACTATCCGCGCATAGTCCAGAACGCGGCGTAACAGGCGCCGGTCATGGTCCGTCTGCATATAGGCGGGGTCGATCATCGGCCTGTCGCCGATGCGGGGGCCGGTGATCGAAAGGTGGCCGCGGCTGGTCGGATGGGTGACTGTTGATTTTCAGCAGAATTTCACCCGTTTTTCCGTTTGGTGTTGTCCCAGTCAGCGCCATGTAACAATTTGTTCTAAATGCCATCTTTGAGAGCAACGTCGGGTCACCGCGAAATGACAAAGAGGGTCAAAACCACCCGATAATCAACAATGGAGCGTTTGGAGATTGTCGACGAGGTGACAGGTCGCAAGCGTGGCCGTGTTTTCAGCTACCGTAGATATCTTGCGATCCTCATCAGTGGATCAGAGCAATGCTGACTCGGGGATCCGAACCGAATCAGGAAGGGGCGGAAACTCTAGGGCAGCGGCGATGCTGCTACCCCTTGATCAAACGTCTGCCTCACGAAATCGCCCTTCCGCAGACCTCTGCCTATCGGCAGCTCCTCTCTTTCTCTCCCGTCGAGTGGCTACCACTGTGCTGATTTGCGGATATGGGCAATAGAGATAGCGAGTGCCGACCAGTGCTTTCGCTTCGCCGTTCTTTTCGGTGATGCCTGCTGGCACCGCCTGGGAGCTTTCCCTTTTCGACCCAGTCTACAAGCGGTGAGAAAAATCAAAGTCATCGTAGGACGGTCCTCCGGCCCCGTGGGGCATCCCTGGTATCCGGTAGAATTTGACGAATGACCGCGCGGCGCCGTTGTTGTTGGCATCGAGTTTCCGATACCAGTTGACCGTATCCAGCACCGAGAAAACGGGGTCGGCGTTGCCGTGAAACACGATCATCTTGTGTCCGGCCTCGCGGAAGTCCTTCAAATCCGGATCGTCAGAGCGCGGCGGGGTCATGAAATCGACCGACGATTCTGTCATCGATCCTTCTTTCGCGAAGATTTTCGCGGAATCGGATTTGATGTCAAACTCGAGAAGGAACTTCTGAAGTTCTTCCGGCGTGCCGCCAACCGATGTGGGCGGAGTCGTGAAAATCTGTGCAAGGGAAGCCGCCCCCATCACTCCGATTGTGGGTCTTCGGCCCCAGGCATCGACCGCACTTTCAAGCTTCCATCCCCGCCAGTTGGCTGACGCCATCCCCGGGTCCCAGGCCCAGGCGCTGTAGAGCTGCTCGCCCTTGGGTCCACGTGGACCGTCATGGCTCGCCAAGAGAGCTGTAACCTGGGCTTCGCTGAGGCAATCGCTGTTCCTGCCAGGCGTGCACTGAAGGGTCCGGGGCTTGAAGGATGTCTCGCACGAATCCGGGTCGCCTACGACGCCGTCCACAAGCCCATCTGACTCGTCGCATGCCGCCAGAATTCCTTTCGCAAGCGTAGCCATATCTTCTCGGGAGAACGCCTTGGAAATGTCGCTGTTCACCTTTGCCCAGGATTGGATGTCGAGGGCGTGTTGAAGAGCGGCCTTCGGAAGATTGAAGCCGGGATAACCTGCGAGGATACCATCGAAGTCGTTTGGCATGCGGGTGGCGGCCATCAGGCCATGCCGCCCGCCGTTCGAGCCTCCGACCCCATAGCTGAAAGCGATCTTCCTGCCGTAGTAGGTCTCCACGAGATTGACGGCTATCGGGTTGAGCTTGGCGACTGCCCCATATCCGTAATCCCTGCGCGCCTCGGGGTCGAAGCCGAACGCCGCGCCCGCGGCGAGCCCCCGATCGGGGTTGGCTTTGCCGTCATGCCCCGCATCACTCGAAACGACCGCGTATCCTCTTGCAAGCGCCGTATCCTGCTTGTTGCCTCCGAGCAGTGGTCCGACAGCCGGAACGACAGTGCCGTCATTCCCTCCATTGAATTGGTGGACGTACCGCTCGTTCCATCCATCGGGAAGCCGTAGTTCAAAGCGTATCCCGTATGACGTCCCGTCTGCACCCCTGCGGGCGCCGACCACCCCCGGACGAGGCAGTGCGCGATCGGAATGTCGTTAGTGGGGCTTATTTTTGCTGTCTCGGTTATCGTGATTCCGAAAGAGCCTTCGCTTGCCTTCAAGTCCTTGCATTCGACGCTCGCGTTGGCAGGTGAGTGCCAGGCCAGCGGCGCAAGACCAGCAAGACTAATCAGATAGAGAGCCTTCTTCATGCCTTTCCTCCTCCACATCCGCACGGCCGCTCGCCGCGCGATCCTGTCCAACAGCTGCTTGACCGACGGGTCTGTTCAAAGAAGCGCCTATGGGCAGCTATTCCGCCGCGCGCTCAGGACGCGTGGAGTAGCCGTAGACCCAGAACGCATCTTCCGCGGCCTCGCAGGCGCGGTCCACCAAATCGACGGTTCCCACCGAAAAAGTGAAGCTCTCCCCGTGAGCCGGTTCCTTGGAGAAGGTATCCTCTGACCCAGTCCAATCTCCTGCGATCAGATGCTTGCCATGGGGTTTGAAGACCATTATCGACTCCTGGGTTGGTACAGGGAGAGCCCTGACGGAGAACGAACGCCTAGCGGCCGTTGTCTTTACGCCACGCCTCGTACTTCGTCTGATATTCCTCTTTCGTCCCCGGATACAGACCGATGATGGCTTCCCCGCTTTAACCTGTTCGAGTACGAAATCTTCGTAGCTTTCCATTCCGGTGCACTCGTCGGCGAGTTCGTCGGCGAGATGGGCCGGGATCACCATGACGCCGTCTCGGTCTCCGACCAGGACATCACCTGGGAAAACCGGCGCGTCGCCGCACGAGATTGGAACATTAATGTCGAGAGCCTCGTGAAGCGTCAGGTTGGTCGGCGCCGATGGTTTGGCGTAGTACGCGGGCATGTCCAATTCGCCGATGCCTGTCGCGTCTCGAAATCCTCCATCGGAAACCACGCCTGCTGCGCCGCGTAGGGCCAGGCGAGTGATCAGAATGGACCCGGCGGTGGCGGCGCGGGCATCCTTGCGCGCGTCCATGACCAGAACCCAACCGGGAGGGCATGTCTCCATCGCGACGCGCTGCGGGTGCTTGGGGTCCCGGAATATCGTAATCGGGTTACGATCTTCCCGCGCGGGGATGTATCGCAACGTAAAGGCCTGCCCGACCATGTTTTCCGTCTTGGGCGCGACGGGTAGCACACCCTGGATGAACTGGTTTCGCAGCCCGCGTTTGTAGAGGGCCGTCGCGATCGAGGCGGTGGAGATTTTCTTGTACTTCGCCCGGGTAGCGTCGGAAAGCGTGTAGTCTGTCATGGTGACCTCAGTAGATGTCGGGTTCGCCCGCGGTGCGGCCGAAATCGGATTGAAGGAAATCGAAGTCGCAGCCCTTATCGGCCTGCGTAACATGGCGCGAGAACATCCACCCGTAGCCGCGTTCGAAACGTGGTTCGGGAGCTTGCCATTCGGCGCGTCGGCGCGCCTGCTCCTCGTCGCTGACGAGCATGTCCAGGCGACGGTTCGGAAGGTCGAGACGGACCATGTCCCCCGTCTTGAGCAGGGCAAGCGGCCCGCCGATGTAGCTTTCCGGAGAGACGTGCAGGACGCACGCGCCGTATGATGTTCCCGACATGCGCGCGTCGGAGATGCGGAGCATGTCGCGATGGCCCTGTTTGATCAGCGCCTTGGGTATCGGTAGCATGCCCCATTCGGGAATCCGGGGCCGCCCTGCGGTCCTGCGTTGCGCAGGACCAGAACGTGGTCGGGAGTGACGTCGAGGTCCTCGTCGTCGATGGCCTTTTTCATGTCCGGATAGCTGTCGAAGACGAGTGCCGGGCCTTCGTGCTGGTAAAATCTTGGATCGCAAGCGGCGGGCTTGATCACCGCACCGTCGGGACAAAGATTACCGCGCAACACGGCCAGCGAACCTTCATGATAGACGGGGTTCGAAAGCGGACGAATGACGTCGCCGTTGAAAACCTGTGCGCCTACGAGGTTTTCTCCCATCGTTCGCCCGGTCACCGTCAAAGCCGAGAGGTTCAGTCGGTCGCCGAGTTGGGCCATGAGGGCTCTGAGGCCGCCGGCGTAATAGAAGTCCTCCATCAGGTAGTCCTTTCCCGAAGGGCGGACATTGGCGATCAGGGGGTAACCCTGCCAAGGGCGTCGAGATCGTCGAGCGACAGATTGACGCCAGCTCGTCGCGCCATGGCGATCAAGTGGACCACCGCGTTGGTGGAACAACCCGTCGCCATCGCGACGATCGCGGCATTCCGGCAGGCCGCTTCGGTGATGATACTGTCAGGCGTAAGGTCCTCCCAAACCATCTCGACAATTCGGCGGCCGGTGTCGGCTCCCATGCGCTGGTGATTGGAATCGACCGCTGGAATGGAGGACGCTCCCGGAAGGCTTAGGCCCATGGCGTCCGCGATCGCGGTCATCGTGCTGGCCGTCCCCATCGTCATGCACGTTCCGGCCGAACGGGCGATACCGCCTTCGACGCCGAGCCACTCCGCGTCCGATATGTTACCTGCTCGCCTTTCGTCCCAGAATTTCCAGGCATCCGAGCCGGAGCCGAGAATCTTGCCCGCGTAGTTGCCACGTAGCATCGGGCCTGCAGGCAGGAAAATCATCGGCACGCCGGCCGAGATCGCGCCCATAACCAGGCCAGGAGTGGTCTTGTCGCACCCGCCCATCAGCACGACACCGTCGAGCGGGTGTGAACGGATCATCTCCTCCGTTTCCATCGCCAGCATGTTGCGGTAGAGCATTGATGTCGGCTTGGTGAAACTTTCGTCCACCGAAAGCGCGGGCATCTCGACAGGGAAACCTCCTGCCTGCAGCACTCCCCGCTCGACGTCCACGACCCTTTCCTTGAAATGGGCATGGCAGGTGTTGAGTTTCGACCAGGTGTTCAGGATGCCGATGAACGGCTTTTTACCGAAATCCTTGTCGGAGTAGCCTAGCTGCATCATCCGCGACCGGTGGCCGAAGCTCCTAAGGTCGTCGGGGGCGAACCACCGCGCACTTCGAAGCGAGGATGGCGTCTTGTTATTCTGCATGTGTAGAACTTTCTTCCGAGAGACGGCGCGTGGCTATTCCTTCATTCCCCACTTCTGGATCGTGCGCTTTTCGATCGTTTGGAAAATCAGGTTCTCGACGACGAGGCCGATTACGATCACGGTAAGGAGGCCCGCAAAGACCGCTGGAATATCGAGCAGGTTGCGGTTCTCGAAGATGAACCAGCCAAGTCCGCCTTGGCCGGATGACACGCCGAACACCACTCGGCCGCGATCAGGGTTCGCCATGCGAAGGCCCAACCGATCTTGAGTCCTGTAAGGATTGACGGGAAGGCGGCGGGAATTAGTATCCGCGTGACGTAGGCAAAGCCAGTCAAGCCGCAGTTGGCACCGACCATCCGAAGGGTTCGGGACACTCCGAGGAAGCCCGAGTGCGTGTTCAACGCGACTGCCCAAAGTACCGAATGCACCAGAACGAAGACCAGGCTCGACGCACCCAGTCCGAACCAGATCAGAGCCAGAGGCAAAAGCGAGATCGCGGGCAGAGGATTGAACATGGCCGTCATGGTCTCGAGGAAATCTGTCCCGATCCGGGTGTTGATCGCGAGGACAGTAAGGATTGCGGCGAGCACGCTGCCAGCGACATAGCCCGTGATGAGAATCTTGAGAGTCGTCCAGATGCGCGAGGGCAGGGTGCCGTCGGCAAACCTGTCGACCAAGGTTGCGAAGGTATCCGTCAAGGTGGGGAAAAGAAGAGGGTTGTCGAGATGGGTAGCGTAGAGCTGCCATAGCACTCCCAATACCACGATTATCAGCGCCTTGCGGAGAGCGCTTATCCCCCAGAGCGTTTCCAATACGCTGAGCTTCTGCTCGACTATCGAGATGTTCGACATCGGAGCGCCACTCTGTGCGTCGGTGGCGGCAAGAAGGATTTGAGGTTTGTTCATGTCTCTCACTCCCGATGTCCCGGTTCGGAAAAAGCATGTCGTGGATTTCGCGCTCGAGAGCGGCTGCACTGCCGTCCTCTGCCGATGCCTTGTCGACATTGATCACTTCGGCTTTTACCCGACCAGGGTGCGGCGACAGCAGCAGTATGCGATTGGCGATCTTGATCGCTTCGGCAATCGAATGGGTCACGAATATTACGGTGAACTTCGTGTCTTCCCAGAGCTGCAGGAGTTCGTCCTGCATCTGCCGCCGGGTCAGAGCGTCGAGAGCGGCGAACGGCTCGTCCATCAGCAGTATGTCCGGCTGCATCGCCATGCCGCGCGCGATTGCGACGCGCTGCTTCATGCCGCCCGAAAGCGTGTGGGGGTAGCTGTCGATAGCGCGGGTCAGCTTGACCTTCTCGATGTATCCTCGAGCTATGTCCTCAGCTTCTTTTCTGGGCAGCTTGCGGGCAGTAACGAGAGGAAACACCACGTTCTCGATAACGGTTTTCCAGGGCATCAGCTGATCGAATTCCTGGAAGACCATCATGCGATCAGGCCCGGGCTTGGTGACCGTCTTTCCGTTTATCTTGATAGAACCGCTGACAGGCTTCATATAGCCGCCGACAGCCTTCAGGAGGGTGGATTTGCCGCAGCCAGAAGGACCGAGAAGGATGAAGCGGTCTGACTGACAGACGTTGAAGCTCACGTTCTCAGTCGCCGTTACCAACAGGCTCGGAGTTTTGTAGCGCAGCGTGACATCGTCGACCGTCAGAAGCGCGTTTTCATTTCGTGCCTCGGTCAATGACGCCGGAGCCTTTTCGATTGTCTGTAACATCGCGATTGAATCCTCGTGAAAGGTTCGAGCGAAGCCGACGGGCGACCTCGCTCGAGCAACGGCACGCTCAGTTCCCGTTCAGGTCCGCGGAAACGGGGAGGTAATAATCAGTCCACGCTTTGGGCATGGTCTTGAGCGTGCCGACCTTGTTCAGGTGAGTGGCGAACTTCATCGTGCCCTGAGGATCGGTGCGGTATTCATCGATGAATCCTGGCTCGTTCATGATCGCCATCAGATCATCGATCGACGTTTTGTCACCCGTCACTGATTTGTAGGCTTCGAGTGCAGCCTTGGGATCTTTCTTGATGAAAGCAATGGCTTCCTTCGTCGCTTCGCGGACCGCGACAATGAGTTTCGGATTAGCGGACGCGAAGTCGGTCGTGGTGAAGAAAGTTGCCTGGGTCAATGACCCGCCGAGTATCTCGCGGGAATCTGTAACGCGATGGACGCCCTTTTGCTTGAGTTCAATGTACTGGAAAGGGGGCAGAGAAGTGGTTCTTCACTTCGTGGTTCGGGTTCGAGATCGCGGCAACCGCGTCCGGATGGCCCAGTTGCACCGTGTTCGGATCGAATTTCTTTACCTGTGCCTCGCCATACTTCGCGGCGGCTGCGATCTGCAGGAGGATCGCCTGCGTCGAGACGCCGACAGTTGGGACGGCGATCTTGTCCGTCGGAGTGATGTCGTCGAGGGTTTTGATCCGCGGATCGTTGGAGACCATGATCACGGGCTGTGCGGAACTGGTGATGATGCCCTTTACCTTGCCCTTGGTGCGGTCCCAGAGAAGCAGCAGGTTCCCCGTGCCTGTATTGACGATATCAACGTTACCCGCCAGCAGGGCGTCGGTCTGTGCGCCGCCCCCGCTGAACGTCCGCCATTCGACAGTCACGCCCTTGATACCCTGGGCCTCGGCCTGCTTCTCGATAAACTTCTGCGTCTCCATCACATGGCTGGCGAGGTAGAGAATCCCCGGTTGGCGCGTGATGGATATGGAAGTTTTCTCCTGAGCGACGGCGGGTAGAGCGACACCGACCATGGCGACGAGCGCGGCTATGCCGCGAATTAGCTTCTTCATCTTGGATCCTCCCGGAACGTCTACGGAACCTATCGCCTCCATGCGATGGGTGGCGCATTAATACACTAAAACATCAGTGCATCAACGGAAATTTCATGCTAGTCAGTAGTGCAGGCCAATGGAGTCGGGAAATGCCACTGAAAAACAACGTCATGACGCTCGATAGATCGCGCCAGGTAGCGGTCCAGGTTCATGAAATACTCAAGGAAAGAATCCTTACAGTCACTTTGGAGCCGGGCGCCTCGCTTTCGCGGACCGCTCTTCAAGACGAATTCGGCGTGAGCGTGACGCCCGTTCGCGACGCCCTTCTGCGGCTGCAGGAGGACGGGCTCGTCGATATCTATCCCCAGTACGCAACCCGTGTTTCGCGTATCGATGTCAATCATGCCCGTCAGGCGCAGTTTCTGCGCCTTTCCGTCGAGCTGGAAGCCATCCGCAGGCTGATCGCCGAGTCTCCCGCCGAGACCGCGTCGGCTCTCGAACACATCCTCACACAACAGGAGCGTTTCGCCGATCCGGCCACGTACGACAGTTTCGACGCCTTCGACAAAGACTTTCACCGAGTGCTGTACACCCGCAGCCGCAACCCGGAGCTCTGGAAGGTGATACGCGAGAAGAGCGTCCATCTTGACCGCCTGCGTCGCCTCAACCTCCCGATGCCCGGGAAAATGCAGTCCCTTCTTACCGACCATCATGAGATCGTGAAGGCGATAAAGGACGCCGATACAGAAGCCGCCGTTTCCGCGATGAGAAGACATCTTTCGGGTACTCTGTCGATAATCGAAGCGATCCAGGTCCGCTTCCCGGACTTCATTCAGGACGAAGCGGGCCGCGTGAGCATTGCAGGACAGACAATCCGTGAGTGGGCCTAGGCCAAAGCGGCGCACGTTGGAGGTCTAATTGCCCCTACCAGGAGCAGGGTCCTGCTATGGATGAGTTCCGTAGCAGGCCGGATGTCCCTATCACCCGATCCTATTGGGCCTTGTTGCTGCGCCATGCCTCATACGTTGATAGATACTCATCCTTGGTCCGGGGATAGAGACCTATTATTGACTCGCCCGCCCGTACCTGATCCAGCACGAAGTCCTCATAGCTCTCCATTTCCATGCATTCGTCGGCAAGTTCTTCGGCGAGATGTGCGGGGATAACCATGACGCCATCGCGATCGCCGACCAGGACATCACCTGGGAAAACCGGGGCGTCACCGCAGGAAATTGGCACGTTGATGTCCAGCGCTTCGTGAAGCGTGAGGTTGGTCGGAGCCGAAGGTTTGGCATGATAGGCCGGCATGTCAAGTTCCCCGATGCCAAAGGCATCGCGAAAGCCGCCGTCCGACACGACGCCAGCGGCGCCGCGCAGAGCCAGTCGGGTGATTAGGATAGATCCTGCCGTCGCTGCGCGGGCATCCTTGCGTGCGTCCATGACAAGCACCCAACCGGGCGGGCAGGTTTCGATTGCGACCCGCTGCGGGTGCTTGGGGTCGCGGAAGATGGTGATCGGGTTTCGGTCTTCGCGGGCAGAGATGTAGCGCAGCGTGAAAGCCTGACCGACCATGTTCTCCGCCTTCGGCGCCACCGGCTCGACGCCCTGGATGAACTGGTTGCGCAGGCCGCGTTTGTAGAGCGCCGTCGCGATTGACGCGGTCGAGATTTTCTTGAACTTCGCGCGGGTCTCGTCGGAAAGAATGTAGTCTGTCATGGGAACCTCGAAGGTAGCTGGTCCGGTTGCGGCAGGCAGAGGGTTTGATTGTCAATTCTGACGTCAAATGGAGCTGACGGCTAAGAGACCGCCGGCCACTTTGCGTTATGGGAGCTCGACTGACCAATGATCCGTCAGCCAAGGCTCAAACTCCTCCGGCTTCAGATCCAGCCCAAGGCCGGGAGCATCCGAGAGGCCGATGCGCCCGTCGTCGCCGACCGGCATTTCTCTGAGGCCGAGGAGCGGGTTGAAAGTCATGTCGTATTCTACGTAAGGGTAGTCAGCCGGTCCGCCGCCTCGCCTGGCAGGCTCAAGGGCGGCAAGGTGAAGCGATGCCGTGGCGTTGACGATCGTGCCGAAGCTGTGCGGCAGAGTGGGCATGTCATAGGCCGTTCCAAGGGCCGATATTTGCCGATATCCGGTGAAGCCGCCGCAGACCGTCGGGTCCGGCTGCAGGACGGAAAAGGTGTCGGCTTCGAGAAAATCGCGGAACGCTGCCGGAGTCCCCAAGGCTTCGCCTCCTGCAAGCGCCACACGCACACTGCGCGCAAGCTGCCGGTAACCGGATATATTTTCCGGCTGCAGCGGCTCCTCCACCCACATCAGGCCTGCTTCTTCCATCCGACGCAGTGACTCGGTGGCGCCCCCGAGCGAGTATCCCTGGTTCACGTCGACCATAAGCCCGACATCGTCACCGACGAGCGCTCGCATTTCGATGACCATGCGACCGTCTTTGGCGGGCGTCAGCCCCGCACGCGGCTTGATTGCCCTAAAGCCCTTGCGAAGATAGTTCTCCACTTCAGTTGGATAATCGTCGTAGCCACGGCCTTCCTTGATGAACGGTCCGGATGCATAGGCAAACACGCGTTCGCGAACAGGGCCGCCGAGAAGTCGAGCGACGGAGACGCCAAGGATCTGGCCAGCGGCATCATGGACTGCCATGTCGATGGCGGAAAGCGCCATCCGAGCTGTGCCGCGCTTATCATAGGCCAGAACCGCCCGCATCTTCTCGAAAAGCGGAATTCGGTTCTCCACGCTTTCTCCCAGCACCAGAGGCGCGAGCTTCGCCTTGATGAAGGCGCCTGCCGCGAAGGGAGAGTTAAATACTTCGCCCCAGCCGCGCCTGCCACATTCGGTTACAACACTCACGAGGAGGAAGTCGCGGCGGCGGATGAATGTCTGAGCATTGCCGAGAGGCGGGATTGGGTCAAAACCGAGGTTGTAGCCCTCGATACGCGTTATTTTCATGGATGCGCATGCTCCTCCAGTTTAGGAGGATATTGTTTAGCGTCTTCCATATTGTCTAACTGTTATTTGGCAACTATCCATAACCGGTCGGGCATGCTTGATGGAGTGTCCCATCACTTCATTACCTCAAAGAGCCGGTTGAATGCAGATCAGTTTGAGAGAATTCGAGCTTTTCGTCGCTACCATGGAACTGGGAACGCTCACCAGTGCCGCCGACGCGCTCAATATGTCCCAGCCAGCCGCAAGCAAGCTCCTACGGAATCTGGAGATCAGACTTGGGCTTCCGTTGTTTCGTCGACAAAACAAGAAACTCGTTCCGACGCCGGAGGCTTTCGACCTGTATCCGGGACTTACGCAGGCGCTGGCTGCGATGGAGGCGGTGAAACGCAACGCCACCAATTTGCGGGATGCACATGAGGGCCAGATCCATATTGTCACTAACCCAGTGGTGGCATCAAACTTGCTGCCGGGTGCGCTGAAGCAATTCCGTGCGCGGTATCCGAACATATCCATCATTGTCCGCACCCGCACGACGATCGAGATTTCCGAACTCATCGCGAAAAATAGAGCAGATCTGGGCGTGATCTATGAAGCCACCGTCGATGAATCGCTTGATGTGGAATACATCAACGAGGATGAGATTGGATGCCTTCTGCCGCCGGGGCATCCGCTGTTGGAGAGGCAGCATGTCTCTATCGCCGAACTGAACGGCTACGATATCATAGCCTTAGGCAAGACGCAGCCGGTCGGGGCGGCTTTACGTCGGGTCATGAACGAGGCAGGTCTCGACCTTCCCATCTCGCTTGAAGTCTCGCAATCCAATACCGCGTGCAGTTTTGTCAAGGCCGGCCTTGGCGTCGCGGTGCTGGATGAAGCGGGACTGCGGGAAGGGCGGGAGCGCGGCCTGATGTCAAGGCCGTTGCTGCCGAGTGCCACAGTCAAGCTCAGCCTCGTAAGATCCGTTAATCGCAGAGGATCCCGCTACCTAAACGAGCTGTCGGAATGCATTAAACGCGTCTGTAGGGCGACGAAGGCGTCCAATGGCGGCCCGCTTCAGCGCTGATGGTGCTAGGTCTCCTCGACGAAAACCTCGTTTCGCTTCTTTGAGACAGCCGGCAGGCTGATGACGACGAGCGTAATCACGGCAACGACCAGAAGCACCGCGCTGATCGGCCTTTGTACGAAGACAAGCGGATCCCCTCCAGACAGAAGCATCGCGCTTCTGAAGTGTTCCTCCAGCATCGGACCTAGGATGAAGCCGAGAATGAAGGGAGGAAGCTCGCATCCGAGCTTCACTAGGAAGTATCCCGCCAAGCCAGCGATGATGATGATGTTGACGCTAAAGGCGCTGTTGTCGACGCTGAAGACGCCAATGCAGCAGAAGGCAATGATCGCAGGGAAGAGGATGTCGTAAGGCACCCGCAAAAGCGTCACCCAGATACCGACCAATGGCAGATTGAGGATAACAAGCATCGCATTGCCAATCCACATCGATACGATGAGCCCCCAGAACAGATCCGGATGGCCGGTGATGACATTCGGACCGGGGACAATCCCCTGCATCACCATCGCGCCAATCATCATGGCCATGATGGCGTTGGAAGGAATTCCCAACGAGAGCATCGGGATGAACGAGGTTTGAGCCCCGGCATTATTTGCCGACTCGGGCGCTGCCACACCCTCGATTGCACCTTTTCCGAACTCGGCCGAATTCCCCGAAACCTTCTTCTCGATGTTGTAGGCCACGAACGACGACAGCAAGGCGCCCCCACCTGGAAGAACACCAAGAATCGAACCAACAGCCGTTCCTCTCACCGAAGGACCGAGGATACGCAACAGATCCGCCTTCGAGGGCATCAGCCGTCCGACAGAGCTGATGACCCCACCGCCAGACCCACTCACCTCGAGATTTCGGATAATCTCACCTATACCGAACATGCCGACGGCGATAGCCACGAAGTCAAGACCATCAAGGAGATCCAGGCTGCCGAAGGTAAAGCGGGGTGTCCCCGTGTAGATGTCAGTGCCTGTAAGCGCCAGCAGCAATCCCAGGCAGATCATAGCAATCGCCTTGAGGATTGATCCAGAAGCTAGTGCGATGGATGAAACAAGCCCAACCGTCATAAGCGAAAAATATTCAGCGGGACCAAAGCTAAGCGCCATTGCAGTCAATGGCCGCGCAATAAGGGCAATAATGATGGTCGCAACAGTTCCAGCAAAGAAAGAACTGAGGCCTGCAGCCGCAAGTGCCGGCCCGGCTCGGCCGCGCTGCGCCATCTGGTAGCCGTCGATCGTTGTCACCGCGGACGAGGATTCGCCCGGCAGGTTTAGGAGAATGGCAGTTGTGGAGCCGCCATACTGAGAGCCATAATAAATGCCTGCAAGCATAATAAGCGACGTCGTCGGATCGAGACCGAACGTCAGTGGCAGGAGCATTGCCATCGTCGCCAGCGGGCCGATCCCCGGAAGGACGCCGATCACCGTGCCGAGAAGCACTCCTAAGAAGCAGTAAGCAAGGTTGATGGGTAGAAAGGCACTCGCGAAACCAAGCTCGAGATTGGCGATAATATCCATGGTATCAACCCCGATCCAGGTGCCGATGAAGGGGATTGGCAGGTTTATGCCGTAACCGAAGACGCCAGTGCAGAAAACGGAAATCCCTGCAGCAACAAGGCACCCCCTCAAAGTTTGAGCATCACGCTTGGCGTAGTAGGCGATGAAGGATGTCACGAAGACGCAGAGCGGCAGACCGAGTTGTTCCAGCAGGTTCGAGAAGATCAAAATCGCTATGGCGATCAAGAGAACAGCTCGGTAGGGTACGACACCGAACTGAAACTCCTGCACCGTGTACAGGCTCCGAAGCATGATTGCAGCTCCCAGAAGCGCAACGACGCTGGCAAGTACGATCTGGAAGTAGCCAGGTCCCATGTTCAACGCGTCGCCGATAGGCAAGGTGTTGTAGCTCGTCAGGCCGTAGAATACGCCCATGGCGAGGAAGAAGGCGCCCGAAATCAGGTCGCTGCGATTGATTTGTTTCTTCACCTGTCAGATCCAAATAGTCTGGAGAAGTTTAGTCGGTTTGAGAAAGGAACGGGAAAGTTCGAGGCTTCCGGTTGATGGCCTTGCTGCCGGAACAACCTCTCGTGGAAAAGAAGGAAGCCTAAAGCGTGACGGACATCTAACTGCGTCTGCATTTAATCGTCCGGTTGGCCAGCAGCCGTCCCGGACGATGCCACACCGTGGCTTACTTCAATCGCTCGCCGCTACGCTCGATTACGCCGGACCATTTGATGATATCTTTTTCGATGAACGACTTGAAATCTGGCGCGGTGCCGCCGACGGGATTGAATCCCGTCTGAAGAACCTTGTCTCGGACCGGACCGGGGCCTATCGCGGCCGATGCAGCCTCGCTCAGCTGAGCCAGGATCTCCGGCGGCAAGTCCTTCGGGCCGACAAGTCCGAAGAAAGGACTTGCGTCTACCGTTGGGAAACCGGCTTCAGCCATCGTCGGTACGTTAGGCAACAGACGCGACCGTTCATTTCCCGTCACGGCAATTGCACGGAGGAGCCCTGTTCAACGAACTCTCGCGCCGAGGCGACTGTAGGAAACGCCATAGGGGCGTGCCCACCGACCACGTTGGTCAGAAAACCGCCGCTGTTGAACGGGACGTGCACTATATTCGCGCCCGTCGCTTCCTTGAACTGCTGGCCCGCCAGATGCGGCGCGCTGCCCACCCCAGTTGTAGCATAGGCGAGCTTTCCTGGTTCAGCCTTTGCAAGGCCCGCTAGTTCGCCGACCGACTGCGCCTTCACCGCCGGATTGACGACCAACAAGAGCTGTGAAGTTGCCATCAAGGATATGGGCGTGAAGTCCTTGAGCGTGTCGTAAGGAAGTGCCGCGCCAACGAGACCCGGATTGATGGCGAATGCGGTGTCGATGAAGCCGAGCGTCCTACCGTCCGGTTTCGCCGCCGCAACCGCCCTCGTGCCGATCTGGGTACCGCCGCCGGCGCGGTTGTCGATAATGACGGTCGCCTTCAGCTTTTCTTCAAGACCTTGCCCCAGTAGCCGGGCCAAGTTATCGGTCGCAGCACCGGGCGCGTAAGGCACAATGATGCGAATGGTGCCGCCTTCGAGCTTCTCCGCTTTGGCAAGCGTTGGCGCGATCGCGACAAGTACCCCAAGAAATACGGTTCGAAGTTTATTCAGTTTTTTCATGAAAACTTTCCTCCTTCAACGAAATACGGCCCGCGCTCCGTCCGTGACCTCGCGCCGTAACCCTCCAATTGGATTGCACTTTCGCCCGGGGGCCGCATTCTGTCCAACTGCAATTTTATAATAATCAATAACCGGAATGACATGTAAGTCCCGCAGATGACGAGGGCGAAGTCGCGGTTAGCGCCCTCGTTGTTCCTATCAAAAATTCGTCCAACTCGGCTTTTCCGTAGCCCCGCTTACGGCACCTGCCGAACGCCAGGCCTTGGCGGGCGGCGTGCAGCAAAGCCATCGGCTGCAGCGGCGTCACGCATGCGCGAAGCGACCTGGCGAAGCTCTCCGGTGTTTGCCGCCGTCAGCTTGAAGCCGGACAGAAGGCCGCTGAGTTTAGTGCTTTCTTCGGCGAGGCCTGCACCGGCCGCGGTCATCTCCTCGACCATCGCCGCGTTCTGCTGCGTCGCCTGATCCATATGATTGACGGCCGTATTAACCTGAGACAACCCGGCGGACTGCTCCTGCGCTGCCGTCGCAATCGCATCCATGTGATTGTTGATTAGGCCGACAAGATCGGCGATCTGAGCCAGGCCGTCCCCAGTGGCGTTGACAAGCTTTACGCCCTCGCTGACTGCGACGGCCGAGTTCGAGATTAGAGATTTGATCTCCTTTGCCGCATTGGCTGAACGCTGCGCCAGTTCACGGACTTCCTGCGCAACCACCGCAAAACCTTTGCCAGCCTCGCCGGCACGCGCGGCCTCGACCCCTGCATTCAGCGCAAGGAGGTTTGTTTGGAATGCGATCTCATCGATGACGCCGATGATCTGGCCAATCTTCTTGGACGAATCTTCGATGCGTTCCATGGCAACGACGGCATCGCGAACCACTTTGCTCGACTGATCGGCTTTGGTGCTCGCGTCACGGACGACATCTCGAGCCTCGCTCGTCCGTCTGGACGTGCCTACGACATTGGACGTGATTTCCTCAAGCGCCGCGGCCGTCTCCTCCAGGGAGGCGGCTTGCTGTTCGGTCCGCTTCGAGAGATTGTCGGATGCCTCGGAAACTTCCTGAGCGCCGTTGTTGACCGTAAGCACAGAGCCGCCAACGCCAAGGAGCGCGCTACGCAGAGTTTGTACGGAGGTATTGAAGTCGGTGCGCAAGCTCTCGAACTGTTGCGCCAGCGGCTCCTCGACTTCGCATAGCATATCGCCGTTCGCCAACCGGCGCAGGCTCGACGCAAGAGCACTGGTTGCTTGATTTAGGCGAATATCGGCCTCAGCCTCGGCCCGCCGCTGCAGTTCAGCGCGCTCACCTTCCGAGCGTCGAAGATCCGCTTCTGCCTGCTCTTCAAGTTCCAAGTTTCGGATCGCAGCCTCTCGAAAGACCTCGACAGAGCGTGCCATGTCTCCGATGACGTCCTTGCGCTGGACATACGGAATGGCGGCCGATGTATCGCCGACGGCAAGGTCGGACATGCGATTGCCGATCCGGCGGATGGAGGAGGACAGGCTGCGGACAACCATAAAGCTGAAGCAGGCAACCAGTGCGACGAGAGCCAGAAGCATCGCGCTGATCATGTACAGCTTGGCTTCGGCCTGAGAAGTCAGATCGTCCGCGGCGCTGACCAGGTCGTCGGAGGCTTCGTCGATTAGCCCGGACATCAGCAGACGTCGCTTGTCGCTTGCGTTGCTCCACTGTTCGTAATCGCCTGCAGCCGGCGTATAAGGCTTGACGGTATCGAATGTCTTTAGCATTTCGTTTGTGAAAACACCGTCCACCGATTGCCAGAACTGGTCAATCCTTGAAAGGATTTTCGGCGGCAGAGACGCGCGCATATGCTTTTCGTAAATGCGCGCCTGCTGTCGGCCCTGAACGAAGCGGGCGATCTCGTCGGACGTCAAGGCCCCGTTCTTCGCGAACTGCTGCCCCATTCGGCCGACGATATTCGAGCCGTTGTTCACCTGTACCATGGAATGTAGGCCGTCCATGGCTTTCGAAAGTGTCCGGTCGTCAGTTGCGTTCGAGACACCCGCCATGACGTCAAGCACCAATTGGGTGAGCGGCGTAAGATATTGCGCCGATAGCAAAGGATCCTTATCGCCTGCGTCGATCTTGTTGCGGTATTCGCTCAGCCGCATATAGCGTTGGTGAAGGTTGCTCATCGTCTGCTCGAAGGCCATGCCGCTGATATTGAGGCCCTTAAGCCGGTCATAGTTGCCGGCAAGCTTGCTTTGTAGCGCGTCGACGTGTTCACGTGCCGCCAGACGTTGGGTGGGGCCGGCAAAGCTTTCATTAGCAATAGCTGTAAACAAGCTCGCCGCGGGAGCCATTAGGGTAGTTAATTGCCGTGCCTTGTCGAACTGACTGAAGCTGACATACGCGTTCCAGCCTAGCGCAACACCAAGTCCGATGATTGCCAGAGTCGGTATCAAGGCAACGAGAGAAAGGATAGTTCGAAACGGAAGCCGGTTAATGATACTAAACATAATATGACCTCAAACGCCCATGTGCGGGGACCGCGGGAGGATATCTTGCGATCCTGAACGCAAACTGCGGTTACACCGTTGCATTTGGATGAAGAGCCGCGTGTAAAAGCTATCGATTAAAAATTATGTTAGTTGTGATAATGGTTATGGATCCACGTCGAACAGTGATGACCCTAATGGAGAGGAAATTTTATCTGCGCCTGCACGTGCAGTGCATCCGGCTCTCCCCGCTCGATCCTGATGGTAGGCGGGAATGATGATCCAGGGTATCCCGGACCGACCGTCGTCACCCGCAATCCGGAATTTTTCTGCGGTATCATCACGTCGATGCGGGTGGGAAATTTGATGCTGGTCCTGCTGAACCTGCCGTTGATAGTGTCGCTCGGCAGCTAGTTATGAGAATGCGGCTGTTTCGGTTAGATTTTGCACTTAAAGAGGGTCTGCCTCACTTTGTGTGAGATCGGCCAATTTGATCGGTAGAAGGAATCCGCCCAGGCTGTAGCAGCCTTGACTATTGCCTCGTCTTGTCGCTCGGCGCCGGCAGCAGAACGCGCTCCGCGAGCCGCTTGGAGCCATCAATTGGGCGAGTACGTCCTCTGCCGAGTGGCTTAAGCTTCCAATCCCGGGTTAGCGGAGTTGGCGGTCGAGGTCGCTGCCGTTCTCCAACGCAGCTAGCTCTGCGCCGGCAGTCCACCGGATAGAGTCACTTACAGCCTCGTAGGCCATTTTTGAGAAGCGTGCATCACGGTAATGATTTCGATGTCCTGACGAACCCTATACGGTATGATGTAAGGGATGTCGGACAGCACAAGTTCGCGCGTGCCTGCGATGCGACCGATACGTCCCGCTGTCGGCAGATCTACCAGCATATCGACTGACGCTACGAGACGGGCAATAATCCGGGCTGCGGCAACCGGGTTGTCATGTTCGATATATGCGCCGATCTCGTCCAGCCGCCGCAACGCCCGAACAGTCCAACGGATGCGCCTCGGCTTCATGACAGAGAAGTCGTCGTGACGTATTTGCTGACCACGCGCGCCACGTCGTCGTCACTGGCAAAATCGCCCCGGTCTGCCTCGGCAATTCCGGCCTCGATCTCTGCGAGCTGCCATTCTTCACGTGCTACAAAATCCTCAATGGCCTGCGCGGCCATATAAGAGCGGGAACGGTCGAGCTTCTGAGCTAGTTGGTCTAAGCGCTCGGCAACGTCGTCCGGGACCCGAATTGTGAAAGCTGTCATGAATAGCCCCTTTCCAGTTCACCTTGAATGTAGTCGAACCACTTTGGTTCATCAAGGGTTGGATCACTCGGAAGACCGCATTCCCGATTTCCTTGTGCTGGATCCACGAAAGGCCGATGGGCGCGCAATGCTGATGACTGCTGGTTGGCCTTCGTGACAGCGTTTTCGTTGGATAAACTCCCAACGCGTTCTACGCGTTCACCCGCGCAACTAAAGGTTCCGCGGTTCTTATCTCATCAAGAGTGTCGTATGCAACCGCGGACTGCGGCCTAGGCAAGCTTAGTGCATAGACGCAATCCGCTCTGCCCGCGTCCAACCTTCGCCTAAGAAATACCGACCGAGTTGCCCGTTTTCGTTCCTCAATTTGCAAAGCATAAAGGCACCGATACAGCGTTTTTGCGTTCTGAAGTCGTAAGGCACTAGCATTTCATGGCTTCAATAGCGCGGAATATGGTCCGAACATCAAAGCAAAATCGGCTTGAGTCGCCGACGTTCCAACGATCACAATCTCTGTGATCGTTGGAAGTTGTCAAAGTGAGTCAATTTAGTTCTATTGTTGCCGTATCAGTTGGGCGAGCGACTGGATCTACTTTGGCGACGACTATTTTGAGCTCGGCCGCCCAGGAATATGGCTTAGGATTGACTGTGAGAAGCCGCCATCGACGCAGAGGTCCTGACCGGTTATGAAACCCGCAAGTGGGCTGATCAAGAACTCAATGGCATTCGCAATGTCTCTTGGGTCGCCGATCCTCGAAAGCGGGATCAAATCCTCTCTTGCCTTCTTGATCGCTGGATCGGCGTACATTTTTTCAGTCATCGGCGTATGGGTCATTCCCGGCGAAACGATGTTTGCACGAATGCCGTCTGGCGCCCATTCCAAGGCGAGCGTTTTCGCAAGCATCGTCAGAGCCGCTTTCGTCGGGCTATATGCACCTGATCCGGCATGGGGCATTTGTCCAGACATTGAAGATGTAAAGCATGCCGCGCCTCGGCTCTGTTTTAAATGCGGGTAGGAATGTTTAGCCAGAAGCCATGCGCCGCGAAGGTTAACTTCGAACATCTTGTCCCACTCGGCGACGGACAAATCACAGATGCTTCCTGGGCTTGCTACGCCGGCATTCGCTACAAGAGCGTCAAGACCGCCGAATTCCGATACCGCTGCCTCTACCAGGTTTGCAGCCACATCAACGTTGCTCAAGTCGCCTGACAACGCAATGGCATCGCCTCCCAGCGCACGCACCGAACGTGCAACTTCCTCTTGGGGCTCAGATGACGCAAGGCCACACACTGCGATTTGAGCACGCTCGCCTCTCGATACGGCGGCTTCGGCGATACGGATACAAACTGCGGCGCCAATCCCACGACTTCCCCCGCTAACTAAAACTCTCATAGCTGCTTTCTCCAATTTTCCGCTGGGTTTAAGATATGGAATTGAGTTCCAAATCGCAACATCATTCTAATGTACGCACGCCGTGTATCCGCCTCTCTTTAGGTGGACGATCTATGCCAATTCTCACGAACAGAGCATCGCGGTACGTCCATGCATACGCAGAGTGAGTTCCACTGGGGCTTCATCACCCAATGGTCCAGCCCCTTTTTTGAGCTCCTGCAGGCCTTTTTGAATTTCCAACAGCGGCTCTTGCTCGCGAATGATCTCGAGAACCACGCGGTCGATACTGAAGACTGAATCAATGGCACGACCCAGACCCTCAAAGTCTATGATCCCCGTACCGATGGGGTCGTGACCCCACACGTCCGTCCCCGTATCCGAGATATGCACGAGACCTATATGCTTGTGATGCGATAGAAGACTGGCTACCGGATCTTCGCTTATATAAGCCGCGTTCGCGACGTCATAAACGATGCTGAGGTTTTCGCTTTTGATCTCCTCGACGACACCCACCAGTTCACCGATCGTCGGCCTGAAGCAATATGGGGTATTCTCCATGAGCAGCCGTACGCCGGCTTGCTTCGCAACCGGCAGAAGCACGTCAAGACTTTCATATAGCCAGCCAAAAGTTTGTGGGATGGAGGGGAAATCATTGGCCGACGCGTGCCTGGCGAGATCACAACGTCGGGAACCCCCAATCGACTGCAAGTTGGATGACATCTTTGATATGGTCCGAGCTTTTGCGTCGCATATTTGCAGCGGGGCTGGCGAGATTTATATCATATCCCCCAGCATTCAGCGATCTGACAGTCGCCCCATGATCCTGCAGTTGCTTCCTTCCGTCTGCTCGGATGCTTTTCGACATCTCGTCCGGCCAGCAGTGTGGGAGCTCACAGGCACTTCAAATACCTTGAAGCCGTGGCCGATGAGTTCAGACATCGCTTCGATCGCAGTGGATTTCCAGAGATAGGAAAAGGTATTGATAATCATTGATGTCTCCCTGCCGCCTTGGCGGTCTGTAATGCTGGTCGTGGTCTGGTTTCAGAAGCGCCGAACGGTCGTCGCAAAATTAAAGTTGAGATCTGGGCGATCGACGGTCCCGATCGGAAAGGTTCGTTAGCGTAGAAGACTTGCAATCGCCCTCCTCTCGGCAACTCTCGTGGTGCTCGCCCCAAAGCGCCCGTGATGGGTCAGTTCGATGGCGCCAAATCCCGCACCTAAAGAGATCGAACCGCGAAATTTAGTAGAACCTGTTCGCCGATGTTGATCGACACGTCGCCGGGATCTGTAATTTCGATTGCGCCACACAAGCTACCCGTCGTGACGATCGAGCCTGCTCTAAGTGCTGCGGCAAGCCTGAATGGATTGTTGGCGTAATCACAGAGCCAGGTAAGCGCGTCTTTCGTCGGATGTTGTCCAGCAGCGTCAAAGGCGACCTGATTGTTCAGCAGAAGCCGAAGGGGAAAGTCGAACCAGGCTCAAGGACTGCCAACGGTAGCGCCGGCCCTCTGACATAGCCCATGTTCCCAAGGCGATCCGCGAGAAAGGCGAGGAAGGAAATACTGCCGCCTTCCGAAATGCCGCTCCAAACCAGCTCTGCGCCAAGATAAGCCTCAGAAATTGCGGCCTCAACGTCGTCTCGATCGTAGGCCCTATCCGTTCGAACAGGAAGATCCTGGCGAAGCTTCACCGCAATCTCCACCTCGATTTTCATGCCTTTTCGCCAAGCGATTATCGGATCTGACGGATTATCCAAGTAGGGATGAAGTGGTGCGGCGACCGGGGTACCATCGGGCGACTTTGCCACTTTCCAAGCCGCGGCGCCTGCCCCTTCAAGCTTCGACAACTGGCTCTGCACTTCCATTGCGTCCTGGTACACCAAAGGCACAGAAATAAGCTGATCTGTCTGAACCTGGCTTCCGTCATGACGAAGGCTGCTGAGTTGATGAGCCAACGCAATTACATCGGGTCTGGCTAGCATAGGAGTCATTCTGCCTCTTTGGTCATCTGAAAAAGCAGTGCTTTTTTCAATGACAGTTTCGGGATCGTTGACGATGACCGCGTTGAACGGCAGCGCGCTCGGTAGACAATTCCCGTTCTTGAGGGCGTGGCCCCGTTACCCCGCCCTTTCCGAACGTGACTGCTTGCTAGGACACTTGCTTGACCCGCTCGCGAAACTCTGCCGTCCCCTGCTGGATATGGTCGAGCAGATCCATGACTGCCCAGTGCCGCTCGGCAATGTCGCAGTCTGTCACACGCGAATAGATGCTCTCAAACGTGCCGAGGCGCTTGTGCCAAACCTTGGCAAGACCCGGATAGCCCATCGGCTCTGCCATTGCTGATAGTGCCAGGAAGATTTCAAGTTCGCGGCGCAGATCACTGTCTTCGAAAGTGTGCTTGTAAAGCCAAGCGTACAGGTCGGGGTGGATATTGGTGAACACCCCGAAAAGCCTTTCGAACCTGCGCGCATGGCGGCTGCGGCGATGGCCGCGTTGGCGTTGACGATCGCAAAACCGGAATCGCCTGAGAGCTCGACCCGTCGCTTTACCGTTTCGAGGTCGCAGGAGACGTCCTTCAGAGTGACAAAGCGGCCGGTGTCGCGGCACAGCTTGAACTCGTCATCGGTCAAAAGACGGCGATAGGGAGCCGGGCATTCGTAGAGGCCGAGAGCAAGGTCGCTCGGGAGCCAACTCAAGATGGCATCCAGGCTGGAACGAAAAGCTTCGGTTCCGGCATTGCTTGTGTCCAGCCTGTTGCTCACCAAGACAAGTGCGTCGATACCTGTCTCGGCCATCGCTACCAGTTCGGCGCGCTGGTCATCGCGGCCCTCACTGATGTGTCCAGATGAGATCACCGGCAGGCGCCCGGCCGCCAACGAGACAACCTTCTTGGAAAGCTCAACTCGCTCTGCCAGGGACAACTTCTGCATCTCGCTCGACTGGCAGACAGCGAAGAGCGTATCGGCACCATTGGCGATATACCATTCCACAAGTCGCTCGAGGCCTTTCCAATCGATCCGGTTATCCGGGGTGAATGGAGTAAGCATAACGGGGACGATCCCCTGGGCTTTGATATTCATCATATAATCTTTCGCTGTTTTCTTGACTGTTAGAGCGCAGTTCCTGCCGGCAGGCCTGCCGCGAAACCTGCCATCAAGCGGATCTGCGCGAGCAGCATGTCATTCCCATCAGACACCGTTGCGCCGGCTCCCTTGGCAGCGCGCAGTAGGGGCGTCTCGCTTCTTAAGCTGGCGATATCGGCGATGAGCATTTCGGGCCGTATTACTGCGGCCGGCATAGGGAATATGCTGTCTCCCTTCACGCCGATCGGAGAAGCGTTGATGACGATATCGTAGTCCCACCCAGCCGATCCATCGGCAGCTCTTGCGCATTCTTCACCGCGGTAGGAATTGACCATATCCGATGTGAAAGCGACGGATTCAGGCGAGAGATCCATCAGATCGATCTTCCCTACGCCTTCCTCAGCGAGCGCAAATGCTATCGCGCGACCTGCGCCGCCTGCGCCGACAATTAGCGCGCGGGCGCCGCGCAGGCGCGATTTCGCCTGTCCAAGTCCTTCAACGAAGCCCACACCATCAAAGAGCGCGCCGTTCATCTGGCCGTCCTCCCCACGTTGGACGCAGTTGACGGCACCGACGGCCTTGGCTGTCGGCGTGAGGGTCGAGCAACGCTTTGCCGCGGCCACTTTGTGAGGGATCGTGGTGCTGATACCGCAGAGGTTGGGAATGGCGGAGAATGTATCCCACGCCGCCGTGAAATGTTCTGCGCTAATCAGGAATGGCACTGCATAGATGTTCAATTCGGCCGCCGCAAAGATCGGGTTGATCAGGCTCGGCGTTTGTATCTGGTGGATTGGATCGCCGAACACGGCGTAAATACGTGAGTTGCCGTCAAGGTTGGGTATATCCACGCGCATAGTTTCATTCCCTGTTGAAGAGGCAGCGGCACCGATCGAGCGCGATGTCCAACACCTCCGCCGGCTCGCGAGACCACCAGTCCGTGGAGAAGATCTCTACCTCCACAGCTCCCTCGAACCCGGCACGTCGCATCATCGAGTGGATGCCGCGCAGGTCGATGATCCCATCTCCCATCATGCCTCGATCGGTCAGAAGGTGGCGCGTAGGAATCAGCCAATCGTTGACATGGAAACCAAAGAGCCGGCCAGCGCTGCCCGCACCCTCGATTTCGGCCGCCAGTCGCTCGTCCCACCAGCAATGATAAACATCGACGACCACGCCGATGCCCGGCCCTAACGCTTCGCACAAAGAATTTGCATGGGAGAGACTGGAGATGACGGTGCGGTCGCCGGTAAGCATAGGATGAAGCGGCTCGATGGCCAACTTCACACCAATATTGCGTGCGCGCTCAAGGACACTGCCAACTAGATCCTCGATCCGCCGTCTTGCGCAACTCAAATCCTTTTCATTCTCACGCAAGCCTCCTGTAAACAGAAAAACATGGTCAGCTTTGAATCTGGCGGCCCGCTCGAGCTCCGCCTCAGCCCGGTCAAGTGCGTCTGCCGCTAATGGCCCGACCCGATTATAACCTGAGACTGTCATCCCGAGATCATTTAAGACAGACAGAGCGTCTGTCTCACCGACCTTGGCAATTTCGTCTCCCCAGATGGAAACGGTCTCGAGCCCCCGCTCGGAGCAAAGCCGAAGAAAGGTCAACATATCCGCTCGCTCGCGCACCGTGGCGTGGTTGAAGACAATGTCTGTCATCGGCCCCTCTGAATGTTTGAATATGAATGGTTCTGTGACCATGGCTCGGTCGCGGGAACGGCGTCAGGATCGTTTCGGTCGATTGGCAAACAGACCTTTTTCTCTGACACCGAAGCCCGGTCGCAATCGGTTTTCACTCAGGCGGCCTTGCCCAAATGGCGACGAACCTCTGGCGCGAGCCACGGAGAAACATAGCCACGGTCGGCTTCTTCGATGAGTGATCCCGGCGGAACAAGCGCGTCAATTTGGTCAAGCGTCGCGGACTGGAGAACAGTCTCAAAACCCGCTTCCATGCTCTTGAACTGCTCAAGCGTTCGAGGACCGAGGATCACAGACGTCACTGCGGCGTGCGCAAGTGGGAACGCCTGAGCCATGTGCATAAGGGACAAACCCGCGTCGGTCGCAACGCGCTCAAGTTCTGGAAGCAGTTCCAGTTTGCGCCTGTTACCCTCGCGCTGCATGTCGAATCGCGTTTGCAGGATTGGGTAGTGCTGTCCCCACTGTCCTTTTACGCGCTCGGCTCTGGATCCTGACGGCACCGAGCCGTTGCCCTTGTACTTGCCAGTCAGCCAACCGCCATTTAGCGGGCTCCAAGCGGTGAAACCCATACGGTAGTGTTGAATGGCAGGGAGCGTCTCCCTCTCCACCGCCCGTTGAAAAATAGAGTAGGGCGAGCTTTCATTGATAAATCGCGCCGTTTTGTTCAATCGGCTTACGGATTGTGTCTCTGCCAGATACCAACTCGGCAATGTCGAGCAGCCGATATACCGAACCTTACCCTGAGCCACGAGGTCGTTGAGGGCGCCAAGTGTTTCATCAAGATCGGTCTGAAGATCGGGCCGATGCATCTGGTAGAGATCGATGTGATCAGTGTTCAACCTTCGCAGGCTATTTTCGACCTGCTTCATAATCCAATAGCGGGACCCGCCCTGCTCGTTGCGTCCTTCACCGGCCGCCAAGCGGAACTTGGTTGACAGCACCACTTTGTCTCGGCGTCCTTCAATCGCTTTGCCGACAATCTCTTCGGATTCACCATGAGAGTAGGTGTCGGCAGTGTCGATGAAGTTGATGCCGCGATCGAGCGCACTGTGCAAAATGCCTATGCACTCCTTCTCGTCAGTATTCCCATCTGATCCATAGCTCATGGTTCCCAGCATGTACTCGCTGACCTGAACTCCGGTTCTCCCAAGGTAACGATATCTCATCGGGTGCCTCTCTTTTGTTCGCGTGGGGCTCGGTCCAGGCAAAGATCGCGCACGATCTACGGTCGCATGGGCGCAACGATGCCATCCGCCTTTCGATCGGAGAAAAGCGACAGCTCGGAAACCGAGACCACCATTCGAGCGTCGCCATTTTAACGACGTTCATGGATGGTCGTGTGGTGACAGGGGCTGGATGGATCGAACAGGCCGGACCCATCCAGCGTCTTACTTTAAGTCGAGCTTATTACTGCGCCTTTGCGAGTGCCTCGTCATACCGCTTGATTAGCTCATCGTAGGCATCTGCCGGCGATCCATCTTTCAGGATCATTCTTTGGAAAGCCTCCCCAAAATGGTGTGATACGTGGAGAGGATGGGGGTGTAGGTTACGGTTTGACCACGCTGGCCTACCAGGTCAGCCCACTTCTTCTGATCCTTACCGGCATCGCTCTGGAAGTATGGCGCAGTGTATGCCGACTTGCGCGACACCACTTCACCTCCCTCGGCCGCGAAAGCTTGCGCCTCCGGCGACACCATGAACTTCACGAAGGTCCAAGCGGCATCCTGATTGGCTGTCTTCTTGTTGATCGCAATATTGTAGCTGTAGACCGTCTGTTTGTCGTTTGCCGTATACGCCGGCGCCGGAGCCCAGGCCAGGTCATCACCGCCGCCCTGCTGCTGAATCGTCTTGTAGCGATAAAGGCCAAACACGGCCATCGCTGCGCTACTAGACCGAATTGCGTCATGAACTTCGTTGAAACCCATCTGCGCGCTTCGCAGCGGAGTTACCTTGCACTTTGTGTAGAAGTCCTTGATGGTCTGCGCCGCCTTGATGAACGAGTCTTTCGAAAAACCGATCTTGCCTTCAGGGGTGAAGTATTCACCGCCGTTTCCAGGCAGCATCGTACTGAGGAAGAACTCTCCGAGGCTCTGGGCGCCCCCAAGCCCGCCGGTCGCTCCGAGCGGAACGGCGAACGGGATCGTATCCGACTGGCCGAATTTGGCGCCTGTTGCGCAGACTTCATCCCAGGTCGTCGGCGGCTTGACCCCGGCCTTCTCCAACATGCTTTTGCGATAAAAGAGGATCGGAATGCGGAAATCCTGGGGAGAGCATAAAGCTTTCCGGCGACCTTCGTGCCGGACAGCGGCAGGAGCCAATCCTCATCCGGAATGCCGTCCTTCTTCACCAAATCATCGAGCTGGAGAAGATTTCCAGTGGCGGCAAATTCAGAAACCGCAAAGCCGACGACGCGAATCACGTCTGGTGTCTGGGCGCCCGACTTGATGGCGCGTGCGGCGGCTCCTCCGGTCGGATCGACTAGAAGCTTGACCGTGATGTTAGGATTTTTGGACTGAAATGCCTCGATCATTTTCGTCTGAGCGGCAGACCTCGGATCCTTTGAATTGTTCGGATCCAGGAACGTCTGGTAGATGATTTCCGTGCTTTGGGCAAAGGCTTGCGGAGCAAGGAAAGCCAGGACGGCGGAACTGATTCCGAGCGCCGCCACCGCTTTGATGATGTGGCGTTTTGATGTGATTTGCATGTGTCTTCCTCCCAGGTTGAACAAAGTGTGTGGATGTTTTATGTACGTCATCAGCCTTTGACGGCGCCTGCCGTGAGGCCGGAGATGAACCACTTCTGAACGAAGCCGAACATCAAGATAACCGGTGATGATGCGACCATCACAAAGGCCATCATGTAGGACCACGAAATTCCGACAGCGTCGAAAACCTGATTGACGAGGGCGACCTGCAGGGTCCGTTTTGCTACCTCGGGCGCGAAAACTGCCACCGTGATGTAGTCGTTCCAGGTCGTCACGATGCCGATCGTCGCGACGGCCGCTATGCCTGGACGTATGAGCGGCAAGATCAGGCTCCAGATGATTTGGAAGCGGGATGCGCCATCGATCATAGCGGAGTCCTCGATCTCAATCGGAACGGCTTCGACGAAATTCGCAATGAACCAGACTGTTTGAGGGATAATCCGCGCGCAAAGGATGATCGTCACCACGATACCGCTGTTGAGCAAACCAACCGTTTCCAGCAAATAATACGTGGGAACCAGCAACGCGACCCCTGGCACCATCGAGGTCCCAAGGATCACCAGCATCAAAGTTCGTTTGCCTCTGAAAGAAAAGCGAGCAGCGGCATAGCCTCCAGGAATTCCGACGAGGAGAGCTATGATCACGGCACCGACGGAGTAGGCAACAGAGTTCCAAAGGTCGGTCAAGAATGCCGGGTCATGGAAGACCTTGGCGTAGTTCTCTAGAGTGGGTGAATTGGGCCATAGGGTCGGGGGCACAACCACCGCTTCTACTTCTGTCTTGAAAGATGTCGCAAAGGCCCAAAGCACCGGCCCGAGAACAATAATCCCGATGACCAAGGATCCCAGGATCGCGGGCATCTGTCCGCTTGTGCGATTCGAGAGAGCGCTACTCATATCAGAAAATCCTATCCGGTAACGCGGCCGGTTAGCCGGGTGTAAAGAGCACCAAGGGCGACATTGATTATGAGGACGACGATCGAGACGACAGCAGTCGGCCCAATGTTGACCGCCTGAACGGTTCCACGAAACGCTTCGAAACTAAGCGTGGTCGTCGATCCCAGTGGTCCCCCGCCAGTCATGACAATGATCAGCGTCATCAAGGTCAGGTACATGATGGAGAGAGTCAGCGCAGTGCTGCCCAGGGTCGGAAGGATTTCGGTGAGCGTGACGTAACGGAACTTCACGAACGCGCCCCTCCATCGATCTCTACCGCTTCGTAGAGTTCTTTCGGAATGGATTGCATGGCTGCTGTCGCCATCACCATCACATATGGGAACGACCACCAAGCTGTGACGATTATGAGGAGGGGCAATGCCATTCCCGGATCCCCCAACATAAGTCCGGGATCGATACCCAGCCTCTGGATCACGTAAGGTATCGGGCCAAACGAGGGGTTGAGGAGCCAGAGCCAGATGCTGCCGACCACCGACATGGACAGCGTCCAGGGAAAGAGGATGAAAACGCGTAGCGCAGATCCTGTAACCCCCGCCCGGTTCAAAACCAGCGCTGAGGTCATTCCAAGGATAATGGCGCCGGCGAGAGACCCGACCACGTAGGCCAAGGATATGAACGTCGTGTCCCAGAACTCGGACGAGTTCAGAACTTCGACGTAATTGGCGAGACCCGCAAAGCCAACGAGTTCATAATATTTCGTTTTTGGAAGCTCAACCAGATCACAAAGATCGTAGGATAGAGTGTCACAAGAAACAGGATCAGAACAGCAGGGGTAAACCAAAGAAAGGGTGTCCAACTAAAGCGATTTGCGCCGTCATTGATGTCTACGGCGTCGCTTGCAAGGGCCGTCCCACTTTGGTTAGTGCTGACTTGGAGCGGAGATGTCGACATTCGATTACCAATCCCGTGTGGGCGTCTCAGGCAGAGTAGGGGGCGTTGCGTGCTCAGGACAGGCGACGGCCGGTGCTCTCGCTGAAGAGATGAACGCGTGAAAGATCAGGGGCTACGGTGATGGTCTCGCCGACCTTCGGCAGAACTCGATCACGGAAGATGCAGACAATGGTCTGAGAGCCGTGCCGGGCGATGATCTGCGTTTCAGACCCTGTGGGTTCGACGACCGTGACGGTGAGGGGCATTCCTTCGTCACTAAGAATGAGATGCTCAGGACGAACGCCGTAAATCACCTTCTCCGATGTATCGGCAATACTCGCGGGCATTGGAAGAGTGTGGCCGCCTTCAAGAACGAACCGACCCTGCTCGACTTTGCCTTTGAGAAAATTCATCGACGGCGATCCGATAAAACCGGCGACGAAGACGTTGGTGGGGTAATCATATAGGTCGAGCGGCGCACCGACTTGCTCAACATGACCATCGTGCATGACAACGATCTTGTCGGCCATAGTCATTGCCTCGACCTGGTCATGGGTCACGTAAACGGTAGTGGTTTTGAGCCTCTGATGCAGTTCCTTAATCTCAGCGCGCATTTGCACACGCAACTTCGCATCGAGGTTCGAGAGCGGCTCGTCGAACAGGAATACCTGCGGATCGCGAACAATTGCGCGGCCCATCGCCACGCGCTGACGCTGCCCGCCCGAAAGTTCGCGAGGGTAGCGATCAAGGAGTTTGGTGAGGCTGAGGATTTCTGCTGCTCGTTGAACCCGCGTCGCCCGCTCCTCGCGGGGCGCCTTTTTCAGCTTCAAAGAGAAGCCCATGTTCTCCGCGACGGTCATATGCGGGTAAAGGGCGTAGTTCTGGAAGACCATAGCGATGTCTCTGGCCTTGGGAGGAACATCGTTGACGGTGCGTCCGCCAATCTGGATCTCGCCACCTGAGATGTTTTCCAGGCCTGCAATCATCCTCAAGAGAGTTGACTTCCCGCAGCCGGAGGGCCCGACCAGGGTTACAAATTCCCCTTCGTTGATGCCGACAGACACGCCATGAAGCACGGGTACGGCGCCGTAAGATTTGCGAACGGACTTGAGTTCAACACTAGCCAACTGTTTCCTCCTGCCGGCCACAGACGTAGCCACCTAATCTTGAGGCGATCTCCCCGATCGCTATCGGAACGTTATTCCATTAAGAAACGCGGGTGTCAACAGGCCTCAGTGATGCACGGATCACTCTGGAAATTAAGAAAGATTTTTAGACAATATTTCCAACGACTTGCGAACTTCTCGAAGCGTTGGTTTGCGGGCTAGGGAGGCGATCCGATACGGCCAAAGTTGCGAAAGTTCCCCGGCAGTGGCCTTCACCTGTTCCGCTAACTGAGGGAGTACGAGCGGGGAAAAGTGGTGGATGGGTCCCGCAATGCTCACCGTTCCAACAACCTGGCTTCCGACGCGGATGACAGCAGCAACGGCGGCGACTCCGGCTTCAGCTTCCTCGATCGCTGTGGCCCATCCCCGTTCTTCAGTCTCATCCAAAGCTGCAGAAAATGTCTGCTTAGACGTGATAACACGCGG
This sequence comes from Neorhizobium sp. EC2-8, assembly GCA_045291535.1. Taxonomy (GTDB): domain Bacteria; phylum Pseudomonadota; class Alphaproteobacteria; order Rhizobiales; family Rhizobiaceae; genus Neorhizobium. The sequence continues at coordinate 1,429,026 of CP147998.1, forward strand.
ACCACCAAGGTCTGTCCGTCCCAATCCACTGGCAACAGCCCTGGCCAACGCTTCCTCCCGGTCCAGCGTCGCTAGCCAAGCTTTTCCGTTGGCGGTCGTGTGCAAGGGGACCTTTGCAACGAGTTCCGGCTGGTAAATCAGGCCGGACCGCATTCCTTGCGAATGAGAGATCCACGTCAAACCATCTGCATCCAGGATCGCAATCCTGCCAAGCCCCTTGGTATTGCTGGCCAACCGGTCCAGAATTGGCTGGCAGATATCGGGGATTCTTGTCCCGGCCAGCAGACGCTGGCCCATGACAGCGAGGCGCAACGAAAGCCGGTAGAAACCGTTCTCGGGATCCTGTTCGGCCCAGCCCAAGTCACAGAGACTGTTGAGCAGGCGATGGGCGGCGCTCTTTGGGACGTCCAGCCGACGGCTGATTTCGCCTAACGAGAGTCCGGTGGCGTTCTCGCTCAACAGCGTGATGACGTCGAAACAACGGTCTAGAAGGGATTTGACAAGGCGCATGGTACCACGATATTCGGTTTATCGGAACGCTATTCCAATAGCATTGCGAGAGGTGTTTCACAAGGAGCCGCTTTGAACGGCGGTTACAACATCAGTCCGCGCGCCGTCGGATCTCATCCGGCCACCGCACTTGATCGGTTTAATCACGGCTCCTTACCTTGATAAACCCGAAATACACGGAGTCGAGATGAAGATCGCAGTATTCGACGTCAGCCACTGGCATTTTCCGCTTTACATCCCTGCGCTGAAGGATCCGGGTATCGAGGTAATCGGCATATCCGACAGCGCTTCATTTGCCGGGGCTCGTTTTTCCGATTTGCTCAACTGCAAGCTTTATGGTTCGAACAATGAACTCATGAGCCAGGACTTCGACTTCGCGCTCGTATTTAGCCGTCATTCCGACATGGCTCAACTCGCCGAGCGGCTGATCGCCAAAGGCAAGCCCTTTCTCATCGAGAAGCCATGCGGAGTTAATCTCGAGGAAGTTCGTCGTATTCGCAAACTCTCTGAGAAACACGGCGTCTTTGTAAGCGTGCCCCTCATCATGCGGGTGAGCGACCTGGGTGATCGTCTCTCGCCAACTGCAGGGTTCACGCCGGAGGGATTCCAGCATCTCTCCTTCAGGTTTATCGTGGGGTCGGTGGCTCGTTATGAGCGAAACGGATGCGGTTGGATGCTTGACAAGGCGCTTGCGGGAGGTGGGTCAATGCTGAACGTTGGCGTTCATTTCATCGACATGATTGCAAACCTGACGCAATCCCCGATCACTCATGTCTCAGGCCAGGTCCAGATTTATCGACCCGATGTGACTGTCGATGAACAGGCTGTGTTCACCTGCCGCAATGGTTCAGGAACGATCGGCGTGATCGAAACTGGCTATTTGTATCCCTCCACGACCGAGGATCAGCGAGATTTCGCGTTCTCGATCTCGCATCGTCAATCCTACATTCGCGGTTACGCTGACCAATTCTATGAAAAGTCGCGTGAAAACGAGAAGGCTAGCTCGACGACAATCGAATACAATACGGACGAGTATTACCCGGTTTTCCTTCGCCGCAGCTGGTTGGATCTCGCAAATGGCCGCCCTCCCGTTGCAGGCCTGCTCGAAGCGGAACGCGCACTGGCCGTCATCGAAGCCGGGTACCGCTCGGCGGCGAATGGGGAGCTCCTGAAAAGGTCGATCCTAATACCTAGTTCGTCACTTAACAGTTGTCGGGTGCGCGATGACCCCCATCCCGTGCTGCAAAGTCAGCCGTGACGTAGCCTGTTGCGACAACGGCCTGGCGCCGCGCCCTGAGTCTTGGTGATGACTACGCGTTCGCATGAGATTTTTGCGCGGACATCGTATTCCACCATTGGCCGATTGTATGACGAAACCCGTCATCGAGATCATCGCCACAGGACTTCACTTCTCTTGGACTGTAACATCAAGGCGCTCATAGCCGTGCCTCAACCGCTTAAAGGCATCTTGGAATGAACAAGCATAAAAATAAGCCGCGTATCGGAGTGATCGGGGTAGGTTGGATCGGACATCGTCACGCGAAGTATTGCGCCTCACACTCCGGTTGCGAACTGGTCGGCGTGAGCGATCCTGGACCAGTTGCTTCGAAAGTCGGGGCTGAACTTGGTGTTCCCAGCTTTGCGTCAGTTGACGATCTGCTTGATGGCGTCAAGCCCGACGGGTTGATCATTGCGACGCCGACGCAACTCCATCTTGAGACTGCCGGGAGAGCCCTAAAGCGCGGCGTCGCGGTTTTGATTGAAAAGCCTATAGCCGATACCGTTGCCAACGCCCGGATGCTGGTTGACCTCGCTAAGTGCTACAACACTCCCATACTGGTGGGGCATCATCGACGTCACAATTCGGCGGTAAAGGAGGCACGAAGGCTTCTGAGCGAAGGTGAAATCGGTCGATTGCTCGCGGTAAATGTGCTCTGGGCTGTGAAGAAGCCAGATGATTATTTCGACGTCGCCTGGCGTAGGGAGAAGGGGCCGGTCCGGTTCTGATCAATCTGATCCACGAGATTGATCTGCTTCGACATCTCTGCGGGGAGATCGAGACAGTCTCTGCGATCGTCACCAGCGAAGGGCGCGGAAATTCGGTCGAGGACACTGTCGTCGCCATGCTTAAGTTTAGTAGCGGCGCAGTTGGAACGATCACAGCCTCCGATGCCAGTCCCGCGCCTTGGTCGTGGGATTCGGCGACAGGAGAAAACCCCGCCATCTACCAGGGCCGGGAAAATGCTTTCCGGTTCTTGGGATCAAAAGGCTCGCTTGAATTCCCGGACCTATTTATCTGGCGATACGTAGATCAGGCAAAACCGGGTTGGCTCTCGCCGATCTCCCGCGAATCGCGCGTTATTCAACAGAACGAGGCTTACATCGCTCAACTCGAGCATTTTTGCCGCGTTATCCGGCGTGAAGAAGTGCCACTGATCGATGGTGAAGACGGCTTGCGTACGCTCACAGCAGCCCTGTCCATCCACCAAGCTTCGGAAACAGGTATGCCCATCGCCCCTGTAGTGGACTAGAGACGATCTGCCGGCAGCGAGAAAAACCGGTCATATAGTGGAGATGTGTTCTTATGCCTTTCGTCGAAAATCGTGGCATCGAGGGCGCGTCCAAGACGAGCGACCTGGCCCGCGCCGTCCGGTCCTGCGAAGTTGGCTGGCCGGCGCGAATGACATGGAGACGGGTCAGGCATGCGGGTTGGTGTGCCAATTGAAGCACTAAGCCCAAAGCTCACAGATATGGTCGACTGTGAGATCGGCCTGTCCAGTGATCATGTGCATGCCGGAATGGGTTTCGACACCCTTTGCTGCAGCCAGTGCGAGAAGTCTGGTGGTCTCGGGCTGGGCAATGACTTCGGCGAAGGTCATTCCGGGCTGCAGGAGATCCGGATCAAGCGGGAGCGCGTCTGTATCCTGAAGGCCGAGCGATGTGGCGTTGACGACGAGTGGCCTGCTTCCGGCTCGGGTTTGCCTGCCTTGGCAACCCTTCTTCCAAAGTCGGCATTCACCGTTTCCGCCAGCGCTTCAGCTTTATCAAAGGTACGATTCGACACCGTGATGCTGTTGGCACCTGCCTCGACGAGTGCAAACGCTATAGCGACCGAGGCACCACCAGGCTCCGACGATGAGCGCGTCGCGACCCTCAATCGCGATCCCCTTCGATTGGAGGCCACGCACGAAGCCCTTGCCGTCGAATTGATAGCCTCGAAAGCTGCCGTCGCGTTCGCGCCGGACGAAATTGACGGCGCCGACCCGGACTGCCACCGGATCGAGACTGTCGCAGAGATCGATCGCCGTCTGTTTATGAGGTAGGGTAATGCCGAACCCCACGAGGTTCGGCATCGCCCTTAGACCGGTCCAGATTGTGGCCAGGTCTTTTGCTGGGACATGGAGCGGGACAGAGACGATATCTGCCCCGCGTGCCGCAAAAAGTGGATTGACCGCAGCTGGCGACTTGGCCTGGACTATCGGGTCGCCGATGATGCCAATCAGCTTAGTTGTGCCTCGAATATTGACGCCGCTCACCACGACAACTCCTCGCGCTTGAGCCAAACAATGCTGCCGTCCTCGATCCCAACAACGATATCGAGATTTCCGCGGCCGGCCCAATCGACGACTTCCGGGAGGCGACATGCATCGCCATCTGAATGGTCTCGTCGCGGTGCTTGATCGGGATTGGCAACGCAAACCGCGGCTCTTCCGGTGTTCCGACATTGCGGGAGTAGAATAGGCCCGCCTGCTTCGTTGTATTGCGTGGCGCGCCCGTCTTCGGATCCGGTGGCACGCAGGCGCGGGCATGGGTGCCAAAAATAAGGTCCGTGCGACCTGTGCCTTCCCAATCGCAGAAGCACAGCTTTACGCGCCCGCGCCCGCCGCCAACATCGACCGTAAAGCGAATAGCTTCCCCGTCTTCCCAAAGCAGGAAACGTTTGTCGACGAGTTCCGTGTCGGACGCCTTCCTCCAGTCGCTGAGGATTCCGTCCTCATCCAATGCGACATAGTGGAGGTCGTTGTCCTTGAGCCAATCGACCACTGCCGGCCGAACCCGCCAGACCGTCTTCAACGGCTTGCCCTTGAAGGTAAGGAACTCCTCCCCGCCGAAACGTGGGGGTAGGACCTTTTCGCCGGTATTGCGGAATAGCCGGTGGCGGCCTGTAACGTCGCTGACCAATATGTCCATGCTGCCATTGCCGGTCCAATCGGCAAGGGTCGGGCAGGAATAGCCGAACATCTTTTCCGAAGGTCCCTGGATAGAGCCGGTCAATCCGGCTGCAAGCCTGATCGGTGTGTCCCCGCCCTTCAGCATGACCTCCTTGTCGAGATAGATTATCCCGTCTTTTTCCCGGCTCTGGTAAAAGAGAAGTTCGCCTGTGCTGTTGCCGACGACCAGATCGTAGTACCCGTCACCGCTGAAATCATAAGCGGCGGGGCTTGGCAGGATACCAGCGTGAATTAATGGCTTCGTGGTCTCGATTCGGCCGCGCTGCTCGAAACGTGGAAGTCCGTCGTCGCCATCTCCGACGTTCTTGAGGAAGCTGATGTAGCCATCCTCGGCACCGTAGAGAATATCGTCGCGACCGTCGCCATCCCAGTCAACAACGCAGGGGAGATGGATGCACTGTTCAAGTTCCAGAACCTTGTCGTCGAAAGTGCGGATCAGGCTGGTCGGCTCGAAGGTTCCGTCGTCGCGCTGTCGGGCAATATGAAGGATATTCCAGAACTCGCCTGCTATGACGTGTTGCTGCTTAGTCCCAAACTTGCCGAATGCAGGCGCCAGCTGTCCATAGACCTCAAGTGGCGTTTCGCCGGCAATGAGGGCATGACCTTTCTCCAGCACGGGAGCTGCGAGCGTACCTTTGTTCTTGAATGCGTAGAGGTAGCCACGCAACGGACCGCCGAGCCAACGGCCCGCGTCGTCATAGCCGCGATACCCCTCGTCGTTCCATTCCAGACCGTTCGGCCAGTAGTCGTTCCAGTAGTCGCTACCGACGATCAGTTCCGGCACCCCGTCGCCATCGATATCGTGGAACCGGGCCATATGGAAATACTCGTTCCCCTTAACCCAGTCGGCATTGAGGTCAAGACGGACGGGTTCGCCAAATTCAGGTACGCCTTTTTCCCGACGTTGGGAAATACGTAAATCTGCTTACGCAGCCGCGACGCGGAGACAAGATGGAAAAGATCGCCGTCCTTGACGGCCGTCACGTATCCGCGGACGCCTTCGACAAGCTCTTCTTCACCCAGAATAGGTGTGCCGTCAGGACCGGTTCCGATCTGGCGACGCAAGAAGACGCGACCATCATAGCATGCGTCCCATGCAGAAATTAGCATATCCTTTGTACCGGTCCCGCTCCAGTCTACGATCTCCACGCAGGTGATGATCCGACCTGCGACAGCCGCTGAAGCGACGTCCGGATGGTACTTTAAAGCCTCCGACCCATAATCCGGACCGTGCCACAGAGTGGCGTCGTCTTCCCATCTTGTCACACTCATGACAGATCCTCTCCGCTTGGATTCAATTGGAAATCATTTCTAAAACGAAAATTGCTTTCAAATCTAGCGAAAAATTGCCCCGCGCCACCCTTCGGTTGAAGAACATCAATGACGGGTACCGAAAGGGAGGGCGTAGGCCGATCTCCGACGAAGGCCGACGTGGAGCGTGAGTTTACGTCCGTTCAGGCTCGTGGTGCTGGGGCTGGCGCGCCGTGCTCTCATACAGCTCTAGAGGCGGAGAGCTTCTTCCAAGAGGGCTACTGACAATGTCTGCAATGCCAGAGCTAGGCGCAGCTTGCAGAGTTCACCCAGCCGTCAAGATACTTCAAAAAAACTGTAGACGCCGGCTACCGGACCGCGCCGGCGGCAACGATCAGTGGCGTCATGGTTCGCTGACGAACTCGCAGAGGCCAGATATCGCTCAATTCGGACGCAGCCGTTTTGAGGGAACGGACCAGGTCGGGCCAGCGATCTTCGGTTATGCGCATGAGAGGCCCCGCAACGGAGATCGTCCCAGCGACCGGCGCTTCAGCGTCAGAACTCGTTCGAAAGGGAACTGCAACGGCTGCGGTACCAGCCTCACCCTCTTCGACAGAGGTGGCAAAACCCCGCTTCCGGGTTTCATTCAACCGGACCCTAAGTTCATCGATTGATCGAGCAGAATTGGGACCGAGCGTTCGTTTGGCCGTGAAACCGCGAGAATATACGATCTCCAAAGCGCGTTCTTCAGGCAGAGTAGAAAGCCACGCCTTTCCATTCGCCGTTGCGTGAAGAACAATTTCTTGTCCCATGTCCGGATCATATCGAAGGCCGGTTGTCGCGCCTTGTGCCCGTGCCACCCATACCAGATCCTGACCTTCCAGGATTGCGAGACGGCAATATTCTTTTGTTTCCGCAGCCAGCCGATTCAGAACAGATTGGACCACGTCGGGAACATTCCGAGCATCAAGGTTCCGGAACGCCAAGGCACTCAATCGAAGAGAAAGCGCATAGTTTTGGCTCGCGGCATCTTGGGTAACCCAACCGTGGCTAATTAGAGTGGTCAAAAGGCGATGGACTGCACTCGCTGGCATGTTGAGGCGCCCAGCAAGGTCGGACAACTCGATTGGTCCTGCTTCGTTAGCCAGAACTTCCAAAAGCGTCAGGCATCGGGATACTGCTGCGACGGTCAACTTTCGATCTCCTTTTGCGTAAGGTCTATAAGGTTTGTTTCCAATATGGAATAGGCTTCCACAATCGATCTCGTGGTGCAGTTAGTTCGTAAGGCCGACAACGGCTCGACGGGTAGTGCCATCCAAATATTTCGACGTAGCTTCCTGGACACCAGAGACTATCACCTACATCGCCTCGATTAAGAGTAGCAGCATGCTCCTACAGCTTGGCCGCTGGCGGCAAACACCGACCACGCACGCGCTCGTCGAAGAGCGCATGCGTCTTAGTACTTGATGAAAATAGAAATGGATTCTAAAAGAAAAATCAATTCTAATTGTTGCTGTTCGCACGAGAGTGAGAACTGACGAAGTGTCAGTGTGAGGTTTACCGATCGTACAACCGAAGATCAAAGTCATCGTGCATGGCTCAGGAACCATTTTCGCGCCGCCGGCGCTAAGTAAGCTAGGGATACGTAATATGATCGTCACGTTTGGATCTATCAATGTTGACCTCATCTACCTGGTAAACGAGATACCTCAAGCGGGTCAGACCGTCTTGGCATACGGATCGCGCACCGAGGCTGGAGGAAGGGGCTAACCAAGCGCTGGCAGCTGCGCGGGATGGCGCCGAGGTCTTCATGACAGGAGCCGTGGGCAACGACGCCATGGCCCCCATCGCGCTTCAGAATTTGGCAACCGAGGTCGATGTCAGCCGCGTGGTCCGATCGGGGAGCCGACCGGCTCCGCCGCAATAATGATCGATGCCGGTGGGCGCAATATGATCGCAGTTGCAGCAGGCGCCAATATGGCAGCCCAATCCGAGAGCGTTGAAGATGAGCTGCTACGCCACGCAAGTTACGTACTTATGCAGATGGAGAATGACGCTATTCAGATCGAAAATCTGATCAGACGTGTTTCCACTCATCCCGCAAAATCTATTCTCAACCTCGCGCCGGCCTATCGGCTGGATCGGGACCTTCTATCTCTCGTCGATATCGTAATTGTCAACGAAGACGAGGCCGAAGCTCTTTCCAGTTGGCTCGGTTGCGCCCCGACCGCGAGGTCGTTGTCCAAGACTCTTGGCACCGGCGTCTTGCGCACCATGGGAGGAGAGGGAGCCGAAGCATTCATCGATGGCGAGAATGTAAGGGTTCCGGCGTTGCGCGTTGATGCCAAGGATACGACCGCGGCGGGTGATTGTTTTGTTGGCGTCCTCGCATCTGCCCTTGATCGAGGCCTCTCGCTCGACGCGGCGATGCGACGAGCCGCAAAGGCCGCTGCGATTGCCTGCTCGCGTCCGGGAAGCCAGTCGAGCATTCCATACAACCACGAGACGGATAATTGGACTTGAGAAAAGCCAAGGGTGAGCGCCGCGTGTAGCTTCGGCAAAATCGTATCAACGACTTTTGCGCCGTAACCTGTCCCGACCCGGCCGACATAGACGAAGTGTCACCGCGGCATCGTCAACTTAACCGAAAACTGGAATTCGATATGGGATGACGAGCCATGACAGACCGTGAACCGCTCTATCGCCGCCCTCGCTTTCCTGCTGAAATCATTGCCCACGCCGTGTGGCTCTATTTCCGGTTCCCCCTGAGCCTGCGAATGGTCGAGGACTTGCTGGCTGTCCGTGGGATCATTGTCTCGCACCAGACCGTCCGGCTGTGGGCGGAGAAATTCGGCCGCACCTTTGCCAACGAGATCCGTCGTCGATCATCCGGTCGGCTTGGGGACAAGTGGCATCTCGATGAAGCCGTTGTTTCAATCCGCGGCAAGAAGCATTGGCTGTGGCGCGCAGTTGATCAGGACGGTTTCGCGTTGGAGGTTCTCGTACAAAGCCGCCGAAATGCCAAGGCAGCCAAGCGCCTGATGCGCAAGCTCTTGAAGAACCAGGGCCGAGCGCCGCGGGTGATGATTACCGACAAGCTGCGATCCTACGCCGCAGCAAGGCGAGAGATCATGCCGAGTGTCGAGCATCGCTCCCACAAAGGCCTGAACAATCGGGCGGAGAATTCTCGCCAGCCAGTCCGGCGGCGAGAGCGGATTAAGAAGCGCTTCAAGTCACAGAGACATCTACAACGCTTCGTCTCCATCCATGATCCGATCACCAACCTGTTTCACATCCCACGCCACGACATCTCCTCCAACCATCATCGCGAACTGCGCGCGGCGGCGATGAACCTGTGGTCGAAAATCGCCCGAGCATAATCGGCGAAATAGGCCGGTGCCAGACTCTCGGCTCGTTGCAGTTAAGTTTACGATGCCCTACCGGGTGTTCAACACAGCAACCGACACCAGCGTCACCGAGGGATCAACGGCAAACCCTGCGCAAGGAGCGGGACTTTGACGGATACGGCAATATTACCCAGACCCGTGATCTCGGACGCACCGATTTGAACGGTGACGAGACCCGGACCGCACTTAATTACTCGCCAAATAAAGCCAACTACATCGTGTCATCGCCATGGGAAAAACGATCTGGCAGGGCTTGGATTCCGCGGCACCCCTTTTGGAAGATCGCCAGTTTCATTACGACGGATCCGCCAGCCCGCCTGTTGCACCCACCAAGGGCAATATGACGGTTGACTACACCTACCGAGGGCCTGGGGATGGCGTTTGGGAACACTATGCGTATATGACGGCTATGGTAACAGGACCGCACATGTCAACTCAGGAACAGGCAGCCGCACGGAATGGGACTATGACGCGGCCTATCACCTTTATCCGGTGACGGAGCGGGCACCGAAGTATTTTGCGACCGGCGGTCAGCCGGCGGATGCGCGGTTCGTGTCGAGCTTCACCAACGACGTGGTGTGCGGCAAGCCGGCGACGAAGGTGGATTGGAACGGGGTGACTGAGACCTTCACCTACGACCCGTTCTGCCGGCCCTATGGCTATACCAACGCGGGCACGGGCAACTATATCAACACCCGTTATGAGAACGAGGGCAATCCGGCGAGCCAGGCGGTGGTCACCTACCAGGCCTCCTCGTCCTGGGGCGCGGATGTTTTTACCCGCACCCAGTATGACGGGGTTGGCCGACCATGGCGGGTGCAGATGCCGGGCGAGACGGTAGGAGGCCAGACCCGGATCACCGATACGAGCTATGACGCCCGCGGCAATGTGTGGCAAACGGCCTTTCCCCGTTTCGCCAACGAGACGGCGCAATGGACAGTGAACAGCTATGACTGGCAGGATCGGGTGGTGAAGACGGTCAATCCAGACGGAAGCGCGAAGACCTTCTATCATTATATCCATGTCTGGATCGCTATAAGCGGCACGACGAATATCCCTCTCCTGGAGTCCAGGAACGGGACGAACTCGGTCTTCTGGATTGGCGGATATATGATGGTCAAGGACTGGAGATCGGCAAGCTGGTTGGCCCGGCAACGGGCAATTCCTTCTACGTCGAGTCACGTACGTATGATGCGTTGGGTCGATTGCTCGGGGTTTGGGACAACGCAGGTGGGACATGGACCTATACCTATGATCTCGCCGGCAATCGGGTGTCGGCAAGCGATCCTGATCTGGGGTACTGGACCTATATGTATGACGGAGCCAATCGGCTGTCGGTCCAGCGAGATGCTCGGGGCATTCAGACGAACCTGGACTACGACCAGATGGGGCGACTGCTGACCAAAAGAGTTTGGGCTCCGGGTGAAGCCACGTCGACTCTCGAGACGAGACGCTTGGAGCCACCGGATGCATGCTTGTGCGAACATCACCACAGCCCCAATCGGCTGATTAACCTCGTGAGCTATGGAAGCTGAGATAGCACCTACGGCTGCAGCTCTTCCGGCGCGCGCCGACTCACTCTGGGCCGCGTTCAATGCTTCTTTTGCCGCTCGCGTTCTGTGACATCAATCATCGCGCAGGCAACCCGATCGAGCGCTTGTTGATCGTCCGGGAAGGCCAGGATGAACAAGACGATTACTTCCCGACCATCGGCTCTGATCAGGCGTACTTCCTTTTCGAGCCGTTCGGCTCCGGTTTCGGTGGCGAAGATCAGGTGAGGAAGGAGGTCGCTTCCCGGTGGAAGGAAGTGGCTGATCGGTTCAAGGATAGTTTCCCTCGACCCGCATGGCACTCGCCACCGCCTTGGCCTTCTGGCTCTGAATGAGTCTGACCCCTAGCACTACTTTGGCGGATTCGGGCAAGGCTGGTTTGGGATGATGTGCACTCACTTCGTTTGGGGTGTGATATGGCAGATTTAGATACGGAGCTTTCAGCTTCTTTGCAGCCATTTCTGGACAGGCTCGTACACAAGAAGCGACAACAGATGCGCCCGCTTTACCTCTCCGGGCTCATTGGTCCCGGTGACCGCAAGAGTATCGAGCCTATGGTGGAACGGTTTGCCCGGGCCAGTACGACCGCATGCACCATTTCATTTCCGACGGCGTTTGGGATGCTGTTCCTCTCAAGACTGAGCTTGCGCGCAACAGGCGGACAGGGTCGTTGGCGCGTTAGATGCGTTTCTGGTGATCGGTCCGGCCTTCCCAAGAAGGGCGACCACTCGGTCGGTGTCGCGCAGCAATACGCTTCAATGCTGGGTAAGAGGGCAAATTGCCAGACCGTGGTGTCGGTGACGCTTGCTCGAGACGGGCGACCGGCTTTCCCTGATAGAAGCGTAAAAATTCCCAGCACCAATCAAAATTTTCCCTGTTTCTGCAAGCCGGGAATTTGAGGTTAAGGTCTTGTGGTAGCTTATCAATTTTTACCATTTTACTTTACCGGAGCGGTAAAAATCTCAAAATTCCCTGTAAATAGGCCAAAAACAGGGAAATCGCATTGCTGAGACTGGTTCTCAGCCGACTGCTTCCAGCACCATTAATTCATTGAAGTAGCTAAATTATTGAAATTTCTTTGAGAGTGCCGGTGCTGGAAATGGTGACGGCCGAAGCGCATATATTCGTAAGGGTAAGCCTCTTCCGCGTCCCGGCTGAACTGCCAGAAGAAGGGCATCAGAACATCCGGATCGAGATCGGGCGTCGGTCGCTCGCGCTTGGCAATCGACCAGAACCACTCGACGGGGCGGGCCATTGGTCCATGGATGTTTCGGCTTGGTGGTCCCGATGTTCGATATCATTCTTGGCGCAGGTATATTCGAAGGCATGGGCGCGGAATATCTCGCCATTTGCGATCGTCTCCTTGATGAGCGGAACGGCCGAGCCGCCCGCACCTGGTGTGGTGAACTGGATGCCATTGTCGGTGAGAACGGTATGGATTTTGTACGGAACGGCTGCGATCAGGCGGAGCAGAAACTCTCTGGAAACGGCCGTCGGAGCCTTCTCGTGCAATTCGACGTAGGCAAACTTCGATGTGCGGTCGATGGCGACGAACATGTGGAGCTTGCCTTGCTCTGTGCGGACTTCTGCCATGTCAATGTGGAAGTAGCCGAGCGGATAGGCTTTGAACTTCTTGCGGACGGGCTTGTCGCCTTCGACATCGACAAGCTTGGAAATGCCATGGCGCTGCAGACAACGATGCAGTGACGATCGCGTCAGGTGCGGAATGGTCGGCTGCAGCGCATAGAGGCAGTCGTCGAGAGGCAACAGCGTATACCGCCGGAAGGCAACGATCACCGCTTCCTCCTGCATCGACAAAACCGTCGATCGAGGCTCCTTGGGACCGGTCATCACATCGGCCGTCGAAGTCCGCTGCCTCCATTTGGCGACGGTCTTCTGGTTGATCCCGTATCGCTTCGCAAGAACCCTCAAGCTCGCTTGACTATTTTGCTTCGACTGCGAGAGAGGCGGCGCTGGCATTTCTTCAGGATTCCGCGATCGCCATGACCGGCGGAGATTGCGGTCTGCCGCATGGCTGCATGGCGACGCTTGCCACCGTGGGCAGCGAAGGACGCTCCGAACTGGGCGAAGTCATGCGAGCGACTCGAGCAGGCAGTTTCGATCTCCTCAAGGCGCGCTTCGACAGAGCGAAGAGCGACGGTGACCTTAAGGCCACGGCAGACACGACCAAACTGGCGAGGTTCGTGCAGACGGTCCAAAGTGGCATGGCGATCCGCGCTCGCGATGGAGCGGAACGTGCCGAACTGCACGCTGTGGCGGAAATTGCGCTTTCGGGATGGGACAATATCACCCGCAACATCGATCACAGCATGCAGGGCAAGGTCTGATCCTTTGGCAGTGCAGGCCGTCAGAACGGTGGCGGGCTTGAAGGCTGCTGCTTACGCGGAGCGGGACGAGCTTTGTGTTAAGCGGCTCGGCGAGCAGCCGACGGCGCGTGTAAAGGCGGTGCTGAACGCGCGCGCCGACTTATAGCCAATCGAAAATGCTCCTCCATCCTTGCCGTTCCAGACTTGAGCGCCTCTTTGGCAAGGGCCATGCGCCACCGCAACAGGTACGAGATCAGGCCGATCCCAACGATGTCACGAAAGCGCGTGGCGAAGGCGGATCGCAACCAGGTCGTATCAACTGGCAAGTGCCGTCTTCTATCCAGAAAAACAACAGGTCTCCCAGCGCCGGAAAACTCAGGCCCAGTCACCCTTTCTCCATTTTGCGTGACCTGCTGTTGACATATAGCGGCTAGAGCAGATCTTCGATGCGGATTGGCAGGTGCCGGATCCGTCTGCCGGTCGCATTGTACACGGCATTGACCACGGCCGCTGTTGCTCCGACCATCGCAACCTCGCCGAGGCCTTTCCATCGCTGCGCTGAACGCCTCTGTGGCGTAACGCACCTTGACGGCTTCCGCACCCTCTATCGCCGCCTCCAGCGTCTCGGCGACGACGAGAGCGACCGGCTCCCCACGATGACGGATGACTGGGCCGGTCATCGGTTGGTAGCCCTTACCAGGTCGACGGTAGGCACCACGGGCCGCAGGGGTTGTCTTGATCTGCGAGAAATCTTCATGTGTGAAAATGCGAACGACCCCCGCACATCCTGTGCGACAGTTGCGTCGATCCCTTCGATACGTCCCCTGGCAATTGTCGCTGGAACCGTCATCGCACGAAGAAGTCCGGTGATCGGCTGATCCGCCGCGTATAGTGCGCGACCGAGCACTTTTTCATAAGCATCGACCCGAGGGCGATTAGCGTTCCGTTCCTGTGTCATCGGATCTTCCTTCCAGCAGTCATGATGGCGTCAGCAAGGGTGCGGGCCCCGAGTTCGATCTTGAATGCGTTGTGCTCACCGGCCGATGCATCCGCGGACTGATTAGCTACATTTCGCAATGGCATTAAAAGTACGTGCAGCGGCCGCAGCAGGGCTTACGGATTTCGCGTCTCCCTTAGGATCCAATCGAGAATCCAGCGTTCATTTCGCCATCCAGGAACGGCAAGCGCTGCGTCGGCGTGCCCGATAAGGCGAGGATGGCATTGGCAACCGCTGGCGCGATCGGCGCAACTCCCGGCTCACCCATCCCCGTGGGCTTATTGTCGGAGGAGACGATATAGGTTTCCACAGCGGGCATCTCGTTCATCCGTAAGATTGGATAACGATCAAAATTCGTCTCCTGCACGATTCCTCCTTGAGCGTGATCGCACCGTAGAAGGCCGCGGACAGACCAAAGCCGATACTTCCTTCCATTTGTGCGGCGATCTGATCGGGCGCAACCGCGATGCCACAATCGACAACGGCAACGACGCGACGCACGATCGGCCGGCCATCACGCAACCGAACTTCGGCGACCTGGCCGACGATCGTTCCAAACGCCTGGTGGATCGCCAGGCCCTTGGCCCAACCTGCTTCGAGTGGGGTATCCCAGCCGGCCCTAAAGCAAAGCTCATCAAGTACCCCCAGCCGGCGCGTGTCGCCGGCCTTCTGATATAGGAAGCGGCGGTAGGATGCTGGATCCTTGCCGGACCGGCGCGCCAGCTGATCCACGATGTGCTCCATCACCATGGCGGTGTGCGAATTGCCGACCGAGCGCCAGAACCCGACGATGACCGGAAACGCCGGGGTGAAAATCTTGCCGTCAACAGTCGTTGCGGTCGAAAGATTGGGCGAGTCCGCGATCCCCTCAGTCGCGGTGAAATTGGGGGCGAGCGGCAGCAGGTTCTGGCAAACGGAATGGAAGCGCCAACGCTCCGGAAACCCGTCCGAACCCACTTGGACCCAAACCCGATGATGCGACATCGGTCGGAAATAGCCCGACCTCATGTCATCTTTGCGGGTCCAGATCAACTTGACCGATCGACCCTCGACGCGCTTTGCAATCCGTACGCATTCGACGAGATAGTCAGAACTCATCGCCCCACGGCGGCCGAATGAACCGCCGGCGGGGATCACCTCGATGTCGACCCTGCCCGGAATGGTCCGTGCGGTAAGGGCCGCCTGAACCTGATCGACCGTCGCCAGATGAGCGCCCGATGTGATAGCGACATCCCAGCCATCGACCTTGGCCACGCAATCGAGCGTTTCCATCGGGGCATGTGCCAGATAGGGAAAATCGAATGCAAACTCCATGACGTCGCCATCGAAAGGTGTCTCGGGCGATTGACCCGTCGACTGAAAACTGCCGGGTTCTACATCGGCGCGGCCGGCCGCGATGTCGTGGAAATAGGCCACAAGATCGGGAGAGGAACGCATCTCAGCTTCGCTATCGTCCCATTCGATACGCAGTGCGTCGCGCCCTCGCTTAGCGGCGAACGTCGTCTCGGCAAGTACGGCAACGCCGGTCTCGATGGCGAACACATGGCTGACGCCCTTTACCCTCAGTGCATCCGAGGCATCGAACCGCATCAGTTTTCCGCCGAAGCGGGGACTATGAGCGACCATCGCAACGAGCAAGTCCAAACGCTGGATATCCTGCGTATAGATCTGGCCCCTATGGTCTTCGGCAGGTTGTCCTTTCGCCGCACGCGCTCGGTGCCGACCAGCCGATAGTCTTGCCGGCGTTTCAGTATCGGCGTCTGGGGCGGGGTCTGTCGAGACGCGTCGGCCAGGAGCAACGAAGGTCGCCGTTCGATTGGAGCCAGGATGGGATAGGACACCGTCGCGGACGACGATGTCACTGCTTTGCGCGCCCCAGCGAGCCGCAGCCGCCTCGACAAACATGGTGCGCGCCGCAGCACCCGCGTTGCGCATGAGATCCCAGTTCGAGGCAATCGAATTTGAACCGGCTGTCATTTGCACACCATAGGCCCGGAAGTTGGTGCGCGCATCGACCACACGTACCTTGTCCCAATCCGCGTCGAGTTCTTCCGCGACGATCGCGGCGAGCCCAGCGTGAATGCCTTGGCCGAGCTCCTGCTGTTTGTTGACGATCGTCACCCAACCGTCATCGGTGATGCGGATAAATGGCCCAAAGGTGCTTGGCTCCGGGTCGTCGCCACCACCTTGCAGGATGGCGCCGATAGCCTGCATCGGGTTGCTCGCTGCATAGGCGACCACGAGCGCGCCGCCCACCATCGATCCACCCAGGATCAAGCGTCGGCGGGTCATCCGAAATCGTGGCTTTTGGTCTGGGAGTCGGTCACGGACATCTCCTGTTGCCATCCTGCTCTCACTTGAGCCTTCTCACAGCGGGCACGCTGCGCCGGTATCGAGCCAGGCCTTGATCAACGATCCGAACGCTTCCTGAGTACCTGGCGCGGGCTTGCGGTCTGCGCCCGGATGCCAGGCCCAGCCCACGAGTTCGTCTTGCGCCATGTGATGAAGCAGTTCCTCACGGGTCATGTGCGAACGTGCCGGATCCAGTAGCTGCCTGCAGATGTCGCCGAGCGTCTTGCCCTGCCAGGCCATCTCGATCGGAGCGAGCCTCCATTTGGCATTTCCCGGTACACCGGATGGCTCGAAGTTTTCGGCCTGATGGCAGGTTGAGCAACGAAGAGTCGGCGCGCCGCCGCCATCGGCACCACGTGTAACCCAGGGCGTATGGGGGCGCATCGCCTCGGTCTGGGTAGGACGGTCAGTTCGGGGATGGCAGTTCATGCAGCGTGGATGCTCAGTCACACGCCCGGCTTCTTCAAATAGCGCGACAGACCTCGCGGTCGGGTCGGCAATCCCATCGAAGTCTGACACCTGACGCAAACGATCAAGTTCCGCTGGCTGCAGTCTATCTTCAATCGTTTGTGTCTGCGGCATGGTTCGCGGGTAGAGATCGTAGACAAGGCCTGCGGCGGCCGCGAAAAAATCATCCCGAATATCGATGCAAACGCGACTTTGATCCGGCGACGCCATATTCCCTTTTTGGACGGGTGTCGTGTCATGTCGATGCACCGAGCTTCGCCGCCGCATCGTGGATGGCCGCACGAATTCGAGTATAGGTGGCGCATCGACAGAGGTTGCCACTCATCGCAAGGTCGATGTCCTGATCCGTAGGTTGTTTGATGTTCCGCAGCAGCGCAATCGCGCTCATGATCTGACCGGATTGGCAAAAACCACATTGCGGCACATCGTGCTTAACCCAGGCATCGCGCAAGGCAGCTGCTTCAGCGCCCTCCATGCCCTCAATTGTGGTGATCCGCGCCGAGACGGCCGATCGCAACGGGATCGAACAGGATCGAGCCGGCCTCCCGTCGAGATGCACGGTGCAGGCGCCGCACTGAGCTGCGCCGCAACCGTATTTGGTCCCCGTCAGTGACAAGTTATCGCGGAGCACCCACAGAAGCGGAGTTTCACCGTCTTCGTCAACATTTTGGGATCGGCCATTGACCGAAAGCGTGTAAGACATGGATTAAATCCCTTTGACATCGGCAAACTTAGGATCGAGCGGCTTGGTCGGATATACCCGATCCGACAAAAAACATGCCTGATCCTCTCGGCGGCTATGGGGCCAGGCCGAGGCCTTACCCGACACCCATCAGCGTGCCGCCGCTGGTGCCTTGTCCAACGATGAAAGCCAAACTTCCGACACCAGCTGCCGCGGCCGAAACGACATAGATCCGCCCGAGCCAGCCAGTGAGAACTTCTTGATTTTCGATTGCGGATGCTGACCAAGATGGATTTTTCTGACCATCGAACGACAGATCATGATGTGTCCGCTCGAACGCCCTGCGCGGTCTTCGTCGACTGATGCGATAGACGGCGGCGGGTGGAATATTGGCAAGGGTCCAGCCGATATACGTTGCCTTCAGGCCCAGACGGTCAAGCAAAGGTCTGGCGATCGGACATTTTGGGCCGTAAGTGAATTGGTAGAATGCTCCACCGGGGCGAAGATGCGAGAATGCCCCCTCCAGGATAGCATGCACCTTGCGCAACGGCATCGATAGAAGAGGAAGGCCACTGACGACTGCACCCACAGGCGCTGAGGCGTGAAGTGGCAACTTGCGCAACTGAGCAGCATCCATCTGGATGGTCTTTGCGGTTGGGAAGCGACCGCTAAGTTGGTTCGCAAACTCCGCACAGTACTCGACCAGCACGAGATCTTCTTCAGCGACACCTTGATGCAGCAATGCTTCCGTAAAAACGCCTGTCCCCGGACCTAGCTCAATGACTGTGCCCGTGTCCGCAGATATTTCGGTTGTCATGAGAGAAGACAGTGCACGCCCCGACGGTGTAACGGAGGCGACGCGGAGGGGCGCGGAAAGCCACGCCCGAAAAACAAAAACGCATCGGTAGTCCTGTTTGTCATCTCTTGCTGACTCCCGGGTTGAGGCGCATCGAATACCGTCGCTGAAGCCGCCATACCAAGGCCGTGAGTACTTCCGCGACAACAAGCAGGACCAGTATCTTTAGGGCGAGCGCGGACGAATTGATGCCGGGAATGGCCAGCACAGCCAGGTAGCCGCCGGCGATGAACAAGCCGTTCCAGAGAGCGATGCCGACTGCTACGCCGCATACAAACCGCAACGTATTCATACCTAAAAGCCCAGCCGCTATGGGTGAAATCAACCGCACGGTGGGAATGAGTTGCGACAGGATCGTGAGCGCTCCTTCCCGGGCACGCAGCGAGGACAATATCCAGTCGATGCGTGGGTGTGATAGACCAACCCATCTGCCGGCCCAGTAGAGAAGCTTAACCGACCTTTTTCTTCCGACAGCGCGTATAAGAAGATAGAGACCAAGGGCGCCCGTAACACTCCCGATCGTCGTCCCGATGACAGCGGTGTGGAGGGACCAGACGGCGCCATCGGCCGCGATACCTATGGCAACGAGAACACCATAAGAGGGCAGGGCAGGCAGGAAGCGCTCCGCCAGCCCGAACGCAACCAGACCGAATATGCCGTATACCGCAATCCAGTCGATAAGGTTTCCAAGCGGGTCCATATCTCACCCCTCCCGTCTGATCGTTGTCTCGTCCAGACCGGAGAGCCTCGGGAGGCGGAACCTGCGCGTTGAACGATATCCCCGTCAGTTCTTCCGAGATTTCCCATAGCTTATGCGCCACATGCTTCTCCATCGCCTGTCGCGGGATCTGCGCGTCGGTCGGGTGTCCACGGGTCTCGCCGAGCTTATCGGGACCATAATAGCCGCCGCCTCGGGCATTTGGAGATGTCGCCGCAAACAAGGTCGGCAGCGCGCCTCGTGCAACGGGCTGGAACAGAAACCACAAGAACGACCTGAGAAGACCCTGAGCGCTGCGGCGACCGGGGCCGTTGTGCAGCAGATCCGTACGCGATATCCCCGGATGCGCTGCGATACTGGTAACATCCCAGCCCGCCTCTTCGCTTCGCCGCTGCAGTTCGAAAGCAAACATCAGACATGCCAGCTTCGACTGACCATAGACAGGCATGGGCTTGTAGCCCCGCTCCGCTTGCAGATCGTCGAAGTTGATCGCGACATTGGCGCTTCGCACGGCAATGCTGGAAAGCGTCACGACGCGTGGGGCGTGTGCACGCATTAGCAGCGGCAGGAGGTGGCCCGTCAGTGCAAAGTGGCCGAGATAGTTGGTGCCAAATTGCAGTTCGAAACCGTCTTTGGTCGTCTCGCGCGTTGGCGGCGTCATCACTCCGGCGTTGTTGATGAGAACGTCGATATGATTGCGCGTTTCTTTCAGTCTCTTCGTGAGCGCTTCGATTGAGGCGAGGTCGCCGAGATCGACAGTCTCCATTGCGACCGATGCCTGGGGCGCCTTCTCCTTAATGCGCCGGAGAGCTTCAGCGCCCTTCGTCGGATTACGCCCTGCGATGATCACGTCGCCACCGGCTTGTGCCAGCGCAAGTGCATCTTCGAAACCCAGGCCGCCGGTTCCGGTGATCAGGATCGTCCGGCCCTTTTGAGACGGCATATCGTTGAGTGTCCACGATTTCGGCATCGTCAGTCCTTTCTGTTTCTCATGGGGCAAGATCGTCCGCCGAAGACGCATTGTTCGGGGCACGTCTTCGGCGGACGGAAGGTCGCCATGGGGTGAAGCGACCTCTCACGGATCCGGACGGGGCGGTTCCGGGTCCGAGCCTATTCGATTGCGTTGATCGGCTTCCCGAGGGGCGGCCTTGCCGCGACCTCACGCGTTCGCTGCATCCACGCCGGATATTCGGAAGCGATCTTGCTGACAGCATCCAGTTCGGCGACCTCATCCGCGCTGAGCTTGATCTCTGAGGCCCCGATGCTGTCGTCGAGCTGCGCGATCGTCTTCGCACCGACGATGACGCTTGTGACGTGCGGCTGATGCAGCAGCCATGCCAGCGCAATCCTTGCAACGCTGACACCCTTGTCGGCGCCAATGCGTTCCATCACATCGATCACGTCATAGGCTCGATCCATGGCGACCGGCGGAAAATCGAAAGTGGTTCGGCGGCTACCTTCCTCGCCCTGCTTGTCGCGGCCGAACTTGCCACTAAGCAGCCCGCCTGCAAGTGGGCTCCAAACCAGAAGACCGAGTTTCTCGGCCTTGATGAGCGGAACGATGTCCCGCTCGATATCGCGACCTGCGAGCGTGTAGTAGTTTTGCGAGGTGGCGATTTTCGCGATCTGAAGGCGTTCGCTGTGGCCGAGGGCTCTCGCCATCTGCCAGGCCGACCAATTCGACACGCCGACATAACGAACCAGACCCTGCTGGACCAGCGCATCCAATGCAGCAAGGCTTTCCTCGATCGGCGTTACGTTATCGACATTATGGAGCTGGTACAGATCGATGTGATCGACCTGTAGTCGTCTCAGACTGGCTTTGACGCTGTCGAAGATGTGGCCGCGGGAGTTGCCGGCGTCGTTCGGGCCCTGGCCCATCGGGCCGCAGACCTTGGTTGCGATGACCACGTCCTCCCGCCGGACGGCGAGGTTTTTAAGTGATCGACCGATCATCTCTTCCGATGTGCCACTCGAATAGATGTCGGCGGTATCAATAAAGTTGATCCCGTGCTCAAGTGCGCGGGCGATCAGAGCCTGAGCGTCGTCTTGCTGGACGTTGCCCATATTCGCCCAGATCCCCTTGCCCCCGAAGGTCATCGTGCCGAGGCAGAGCTCCGAGACAAAAAGGCCCGTGTTTCCAAGTGTGTTGTATTTCATGATCACGTTCCGTTTGATTTTTGGTTGTGAATCCGGCGGCGCCGCAGGCCGGTGGGCCATCCGATCAGCTGATGCCGTCGGTGGTTTCGGTCAGTGACGGCGAAGGAAATCCGCGATACGTTGGTTTGTGACCAGGTAGACAATGCCTGTCGCAGCGCTCGCTAATGGCACGATCAACAAACCGAGCCCGAGGCCATTGGGAATGTCAGCTGCTGTGGCCGCATCGCTGACGATGCCGACGATCAAGGGACCAAGTGCCGGTCCGGCAAGACCGGAGCCGATCATGACGAGACTGGTCGCCTGGGCCTGTCGTCCCGGACCAGCGATTAGATGCGCGGCCCCAAAACCCCATGGCAACATGAACGAAAACGACAGCATTCCGGGCACGAAGAGTGCAATGGACATCCAGCCAGTTGGTGCAAACAGCGCCGCAGTCGTCGTCACACTGGCGATCAGGAACAGAATTGCCGGGGGCCGAGCACCTTGCCGGTGCCTGAGCGAACAGCAAAATCAAACCAGCGCCCACCGCCCAATGTCCCGATGACCCCCATCAACCCTTGCAACATGCCGAACGAAACACCGACCTCTGTCGCGGTAAAACCGTAGGTGCGGATCAGAAAGGGTATGGAGAAGGCATAGAAAGGCGCGCCTGCGAAGCCGAGGAAAATGGCGCCCGTGAACAACCAGCGGAAAGCCGGAGATGATAACAGGTCAAGACTGGTTCGCAGAAAGGGTTCATTGCGAGCGGCTGTTGTTGGAAGAGGAGGAGTGGGACCGGCGGCAAGAATGGTCAATAACCCGATCAAGATGCCGATGGCTCCGGCACCGATTAGAACGATACGCCAACCAAATACGTCTGCGATCGCGCCGCCTGCCGCAAATCCCACCATCGTGCCGAGTGGAATGCCCATTGCGAACAGACCAATTGCAAGACCGCGTCGCTCCGGCCCAATTTTGCGGACGATGAGAGCATGGCCTGCCGGCACGGCGCCAGCCTCCCCAAATGCGACGCCGAAGCGTGTGAGCGCCAGGAACATGAAACTGGCGGCAAAACCGCCGAGCGTCGTCATGACGCTCCAAATCAGGACGCAGGACACCAATACGAGCCGGGGTGATCCCCGATCTGCTGCGCGGGCAAGCGGTAAAGAGAGAAGTGCGTAGCAAACGGCGAAAGCAAGGCCGGTGAGTAGCCCCATCTCGGTGTCGGTTAGCGCAAGGTCCCCTTTGATCTTTTCTGCCAGGATAAAGGGGAGGATCCGATCGATCTGAGAGAACGCGTTGATCAAGAGAAGCACGACGCATATGGCGGCCATTCGCAGGCCTTTTACGTATTCCTGGGTGGAGGCGGCAGGCGGCGCTCGTGTCTCTGAACGGTCTATTGACCGGGCGACAATTTCTGTCATCTTGAGGTCACTCCTCGCTTGGTTGCACCCTTAAGCTAGATGGAGTGTCCCATGACCAGAATGCCTGAACCTTCAAGAAACTTGCCTATTCCTGCAGGAGAGGCGATAGTGCCGGCGAGGAGCCACGTGTTGCCGTGGCCCCTGAAACAACCGGAGCCTCGCTTGAATACGCCGTTGCTGTCTGCCGTCACGGCTTACATCGAAGACCAGGGTGGTGGGCAAGGCCTGTTTCCGACGGCCATAGAAGGCTTCAATATCGTCCGCTCGTTTCAATCGATGATGCCCATGCGGAACATCTATCGGCCATCGCTATGCGTCGTGCTGGAAGGGGCGAAGGAGTTGCGGTTCGGCGATGAACATCTCAATTACCGCAGCATGGAGTGCCTGGTCGTCAGTGTCGGCGTTCCGGCAACCGGAAGGATCGTGGAGGCAAGTGCCGCAACGCCCTATGTCGGCGTCATGATCGACTTCGACGTGGCGACTGTGCGGGAAGTTCTCGAACAATTGGATACACCGCCAGCGCAGTCGGACACGACCGGTCCTTGCGCTTTTGTCGCAAAAGTGGATCAACCCCTAGCCGATTGCATACTCCGCCTAGTTCGACTGCTGGCAACACCGAAGGCGATTCCAATCCTGGCGCCTTCGATCGTGCGGGAGATTTGCTATTGGCTGTTGAGCGGCCCGCATGGCGGCGAGATCTGCAAACTGGCCTGCCCGGAATCAAACATCGAACGCGTGGTGAGGGCCGTATCCCTGCTGCACACCAACTTCGCGGAAACTTTGCGCGTCGATCAGTTAGCCGATGTTGCTCGGATGAGCCCGTCGTCGTTTCACCAGCACTTCAAGGCACTGACCTCGATGACGCCGCTTCAGTTCCAGAAGCAACTACGCCTGCTGGAGGCTCGCCGCCTCATGGTCACGCATGCTGCCAATGTTGCCGAAGCGGCCTACAAGGTCGGGTACGAGAGCGCCTCGCAGTTCAGCCGGGAATATTCCAGAACCTTTGGCGTCGCGCCCAAGCAGGATGCATTGAACCAACAGCGCCTCCACAACGAATATGCGAGCCGCACCGTACAGTCCGCGTAACCTCATCAGGAAGGGGCAAATGGGTCGAGGGTAGCCGTTAGGCTGCTTCCCGGCCCAGCGTAGGTTACTCAAGCACGCAAAGGCCGATGTGCACTGCTCGTGTATTTAAGATTGATAGCTCATAAAAGGCCCGGTCGGTTTAAGTCCTTTCAAGAGCGCAATTCCCAACGTCGGCTTGGGCCGAAAGCTGTCATTCCAGGCCGTAACTGAACATGTCCGACACAGACCGGGAAGAAGTCTGTCCCCTCCTGCTACCCACCACCATAAGAATCGGCCGCCGCAAATGCGGCCAAGCCGCGACGGGGCCGGGACCACGTTTACAAATGTCAGACGGCCATTTCCTGCCCTCTTGCCAAATTCGGGGTAGTGGCAAACTCACGTGCGGCCTGGATGAACGCTGTAAAAGCGGCAGAGGGGTTCTTTCGGCCGGGGTAGTAAAGCGCCAGCGGCGCCAGATTTGGGGTCCAGTCTTCGAGAACCCGGACAAGCCGCCCAGCGGCGATGTCATCGCGCACGTCGGCTTCCATGATATACCCGAGCCCGATGCCATTCTGCGCAGCGATCCGGACAAGGCTCGGCTCATCGAGGGTGATGGCGCCCTGAACGTCGATCTGCAGAGGGGTCCCGTCCTTCTCGAACCGCCAACGGAACAAGGCGTTGTTGGGAAGGCGCGCGCGGATGCACCGGAACCGATAAAGGTCGTTCGGCACCGTCGGCGTGCCGTGGATGCGCAGAAAATCGGGTGAAGCAACGACTGCATTTTCACGCGGCAGCCCAAGCGATACGGCGATCATGTCGGTGGGCACGAGATCGGCTGGCCTGAGCCCCATGTCAAAGCCGCCGGCGATGACATCGACCAGTCTTCCCTCCGTAACCAGATCGATGTGCACCTGAGGATAGCGCTGCAGAAACGACAGAATGAGCGGCGCCATCACCTCGCGGGCTGCCGATGCAAAGGCGTTGATGCGCAAGGTCCCGGTTGGCGTTTCCTGAAGCGACTGTGCGGCTAGCATTGCGTCGTGGATATCCGCCATCGCCGGACCGACCCGTTCGACGAAGGTCTTTCCCGCATCGGTAAGCGACACGCTTCGCGTCGTGCGGTTGAACAGGCGGACGGCCAAGCGCTGCTCAAGCTTGGCAATAGCGTTGCTCAGAGCCGTCGTAGACATGCCGAGATCCAGCGCTGCGGCACGGAAAGACCCGTGTCGCGCGATGCTGAGAACGGCATCCAGATCGGAAAGGATGTCCCGCGTCATTATCCCTCTTTTCGCAATTCCTCATGCCTGTTTGTCCCAGTTATCGCAGCGTTCGTCCAGGCATAGATTCTCACGTGCCGGCCCAAAAGAGAGGCCTGGCCGCTACCTGGAGACCTGAAATGACAATCAAAATGCCCGAAAGCATCGAGGCCTATTTCATTGCCGAACGTGACGGCGGCCCCGACGAACTTACCGCCGTATTCACCGAAAACGCCATCGTCAGGGACGCTGGCGAGAGCCTTGTGGGTCATGAAGCCATCCGCCAGTGGAAGGTCGACAACACCCAGAAATACGGCCCCACCACAACGGATCCCTTCTTCATGACCACCGAGAACGGCAAGACCCAGGTGACGGCGCATGTCGCTGGCGACTTCCCCGGCAGCCCGGTCGATCTGCGCTACTTCTTCGTCATTGCCGGCGACAAGATCGCTGAACTGGAGATCACGGTATGACCCAATTTCTCACACTGCAGGGCCGTCGGGCCCTGATTACCGGCGGTACCTCGGGTGCCGGCGCCGCGACCGTGGCACTCTTCCGGGAGCTGGGGGCCCGCGTGTTGACGACGGCGCGCAACAAGCCGGCGGACTGTGACGGTGACGCCTTTGTTGCAGCTGATCTGACCAACAAAAAGGGGTTCAGGCCGTCGTGGATGCGGTCCATCAGGAGCTCGGCGGGCTCGATATCCTTGTGAACATGCTGGGTGGCTCTTCTGCGCCTTCCGGTGGCTTCGCCGCGCTCTCCGATGAAGAATGGGACAAGGAGTTCGATCTCAACTTCTTCCCTGCGGTCAGGCTCGATCGCGCTCTGATCCCCGGCATGATCACCAAGGGAAACGGCGTCGTCATCCACGTCACCTCGATCCAGAACCGCCTGCCATTGCCCGAGGCGACCACCGGCTATGCATCTGCCAAGGCCGCGCTCAACACCTACAGCAAGAGCCTCTCCAAGGAAGTCTCGCCGAAGGGAGTGCGCGTGGTTCGCGTGTCGCCCGGCTGGATCGCAAGTCCGGGGTCCAACGGTCTTGCCCTTCGCATAGCCGAGCAAGCCGGCATCGGCTACGACGAAGCGGTGCAGGTGATCATGAATTCGCTTGGTGGCATCCCGCTGGGTCGGCCGGCCGAGCCGAAAGAGGTCGCCGACCTGATTGCTTTCCTTGCTTCGGACCGTGCAACGTCCATTACCGGTACAGAGCATGTGATCGACGGCGGCACTATTCCAACCAGCTAATAGACGATGCGCGCCCCTTGGTGCGCATCGTCTCGTCAATGACCTGTTTAATGACATTTGGGGGCCACGCACCCTCTCTGCGTCTCCCCAGCCTGTCAGCAGCACCTCGCGCAACGACCTACGTTGATCGGCCGTAGAAAATGTCAACCAACGGATCGGCAAGCCGGCGACGGTGAGACCGTAAAGCATGATGGGGTCAAGCCCATGTCGTTTAGCGTCTGGCAGCCTATGGGATCGGAAACAGCCACGATGCCATGTCGAGGATGATGAAAAAGAACCTTCGCAGTCGATACGAAGAAGTGGTGCTCTCTTTGTGGCTGCTGCTGCGCCTGATGCTTCATGGCTGTTCGCGAGCGACCAAATCACAGCTCACGGTCAAGACCTGGTAAGACATGTTACTGGATCGGAAACTGCCGTCATTGCGTACCGCTCATACGTGGTGGGAGCGAGGAAATGAAGTCGGTCAGCTGATCACCCAGAAGCTGGACGTGATCGCTTGCCGCCTTCTGTGCCGCGTCGGGGTCGCCCGCATCTATCGCATCCATGATCCGCACATGCTCGGTCAGCGTCCCGAGCATCCGGCCCGGCTGGTAGGTGGCGCGCAGGCGATAAGCGCCGATACGGCGGCGTAGCTGAATTGCCTGTTCGGCGATGAAATGTGTATGTGCCGCTTCGTAGAGCAGGTCATGGAACTGCTGGTTGACCTTGTAGAAGGCCACGGGGTCGCCACCCTCATAGGCTTTGACCAATTCCTCGTGAACTGCGCGCATCGCAGCGCGCTCATTGAGCGTGGCACGACGTGCGGCCAGCTTGGCGCACAGGCCTTCTAGCGATGCCATGACATCGAACATCTCGATGATCGCCGGGATTGAGAGGAGCGCGACATGCGTTCCCTGGCGCCCACGCGTCTCGATCAGGCCGATCGCGAGCAGCGATTTGATCGCTTCGCGGACCGGCGTGCGCGAAAGACCGAACCGGCGCGACAGTTCCATCTCGTCCAGCCGTTCGCCGGGGGCAAGTCGGCCGTCGAGGATCATTTCTTCCAGATGGTCGCGCAACTCGTCGGATCGTGTCGCCTGACGTGTCGGGACAATAGTGGTCACGCGAGCGGCATCCTGGTTCAATTCGAATGTTCCTTTGCCGGCCTTGTTTATGACCAGTCTGGCTTTGGTGGCGCGCATATACGTTTATTTCTCTGCTGCATTCAAGATCATATAATCAGTATACCAGGGTGGCGATGCAACTTCTGATCTTGTCCACAATCATCGATGGGGCCTCTATCATGGGAAAGTGGCCGGAATGGTAGGTGGCGATCGGGGTGTCCGCAAAACACGGCATCGGATCGGGATGCGCCAGACGCGCCACATACGGCGAGTTCAGCAACATCTTAGGGCAGGCCACCAGCGGCCAGCGATCCTCGACGTTCCAGGCAAAAAGATCGTCCTTGACGTCCAGAGCAAAATCGCTCGGGGCAGCATCGACCATGCCTTGGGCAATCACCTGTCGCATGGTTTCCCCGGTCGTCGGATCGACGATTATGTCCACCATCGCCCGCATGCGGGCCGGATAATCCACCTGGAAATCCTCGTGACGGCGCCGGATTTCCTCATCCGGCACACGGCCGTAATAGTCCCGGTCGGACAGGGTATCGAGACCCAGAACCGCGGCCACTCGCTCCTGCGCAGCAATCGCCGTTTCGGTAGCGATCGGTCCGCCCATGGAATGGCCGACGAGGAGGGCGCTGGAAATGTCGAGATGCGCAAGCACATGGGCGACTGCGGCGCCCATGGCTGCGATCGTCTGGCCGCTTGCGGGCGGCGGCGACGTGCCGCCGAAGCCGGGATGGGAAAGGATCAGGATCTTGAAGTCGCGGGCCACTCCGGCCCGATAATATCCCAGTGGCCGGCGCTGCCGCACCAGCCATGGATCAGCACCAGCCAGTCACCAGTGTCGCCGAGCGTCCGGTATCCGATCTGGCCGCCGAACGGCGCGTCCACCATGAGGAGATCGTCCATCCGGTCAGCCCTTTATACCGCTGGTGGCCATGCCTTGGGTGAAATACTTCTGCAGCACCAGGAAAAGCAGGATGAGCGGGACCGTCGCCACCGTGGCGCCGGCAAAGGTCTCGCCCCAGTTTGGCAGCTGCGTCGGCGAACCCTGCTGGGCAATGGCCACCTGAATGATCTGGCGCGCCGGATCCTGGACGATGACGAGCGGCCAGAGAAAACTGTTCCAGCAAAACAGGAAGGTGATGAGCCCGAGCGTCACCATTGGTACCTTCACGTTCGGCAGCACGATGGAAAAGAAGATTCGGACATGTCCGGCGCCATCGATGCGGGCGGCATCCTCCAGTTCCACCGGCAGTTCCTCGAAGGCCTGCTTCAATAGGAAGAGGCCGAACGGGCTGGCGATCCAGGGGATCAGGATGCCGAGCAGCGTGTTGGAGAGGCCAAGTCCGGATACGACCTGGTAGAGCGGCACCATCATCGCCTCGATCGGCAGCAGGAAGGTCAGGAGGATCAGCATGAAGACGAAATTCGCGCCAGGAAACTTGATGCGGGTGAGCGCATAGGCCGCCATCGAGCAGAGCAGGAGGGTCAGCACGACCTGTCCGATCGCGACGATTGCGGTGTTGAGCAGCGCTCTCAGGATATTCGTCCGCTCGAACAGCGACACGTAGTTTTCGATCGTCGCGCCGACCGGCACGAAAGCGCGCCAGGACAGCGGCGTGACGTCGCTGAACACGGTGAACTGGTTCTTCAGCGAAGAGGCCACGACCCAGGCATAGGGCGCCAGGAAACAGGCGAGGATCAGCAGGATGATGATCGCGGTGAGCACGGAGCGGCGGATACGGGTCGTTCTCATGTCAGTAATTCCAACGGGATCGCAGGAGCGCCATCTGGATCATCGAGATTACGAGGACCACGAGCAGCAGCACGACCGAAAGTGCCGAGGCATATCCCGCCTGCTGCATGATGAAGGCGGTGTTGTAGATATGGTAGACGATCAAGTTCGTCGCTTCCTGCGGCCCGCCCTGCGTCATCAGAAATGCCGGGGCAAAGGCCTGCAGCGAAAACACGGTCATGATCACGACGACGAACAGCGTGGTGCGCGACAGAAGCGGTATGGTGATGTTTGTCAGCACCTGCCACCGTGTCGCACCATCGATCCGGGCCGCTTCGCCGAGATCCGAAGGCACGCCCTGCAGACCGGCCAGGAAGAGGATGGCGCCGAACCCGACCTGCTGCCACAGCGTCATGGCGACCAGCGCCGGCAGGGCCTGGCTGGTGCTGGTGAGAAACGGCTGCCGGGCGGTGCCGAAGATATCCAGGGCGCCGTTGATCAGGCCGTTCGACGGGTCGAGAAGGAAGGACCACATGGTCGCGATGACGACGGAGGAGGTCACCACCGGCAGCATGATCATGGTGCGCACAAGACTGCGCGCCGGCAGTTTGGAATTGAGAAAGAGGGCGATGGCGAAGGCGATCGGGATGACGAAAGCCACGACGCCGAACGCAAACAGGAAGGTTATGCCGAAACTCCTGCCCGCATCGTCGTATTCGATCATGTCGGCGAAGTTGCGCAGGCCGACGAATTTTTCCGCCGCCGGGTTGAGCAGCGAATAGTCGTAGAAGCTGTTGCGCGCCATGACCAGCAACGGAACGTACTGGAAAATCAGCAGCAGCAGCATGAAAGGCGCGAGAAAGCCGACGGCGACCAAACGCTCCCGCTTCTGCCGCCGAGTGGCGGGCTTGCGCGGCCGGGTCTTGGTGGCCGCCGAAGCGGTGAGGGTCTGTTCGCCTATCGACATTCTCGCGTCCATTGTCATTATCGGTCGAGGATACGCTGAACCTTCTTTTCAGCGTCCGCCATCAGGGCTGCCGGATCACCGCCGAAGGCTACACCACGAAGGGCCTCGCTGACGATCTTGTCATACTGGGCGAATTTCGGGCCCGGCGGGCGCGGCTGGCCCCAGGACTGCAGCTGATCGACGAACACCTTCATCGGATACTTGTTGTAGACTTCGAAACGGTTGAACAAGCTCTTGAGGGTCGGCAGGTTGCCGCGCTGGCTGACGTTCATAAAGGCATATTCGCCGACCGACATGTCGACCACGAACTTGGCGGCGATTTCCGGATGCTTGGAGCGGGCCGTCGCACCGAAGGTGGTCGAGCCGGTGTGCACGACCGGGGTCTTGAAATAGGGCAGGGGGTAATGCCCCACTCGATCTTCGGATCCTTGATCAGCGCGTTGCCGGCGGCCGGAGTGTCGATGTAGAAGCAGGCCTTGGCATCGAAGAAGGCGTTCGGAATGCCGACCTTCGGTGCAACGCCTTCAGCGTTGAACATCGACTGGTAGAATTTCAGCGCTTCGACGGCTTCCGGCGTGTTGAGGTAACCCTCGGCAGTCTTGCCATCCGGCGCGAATGCCCAATAGGTCTTGTAGGCGCTGCTGGTCGGGGCAGCCTTCGGGTCGCCGTTGGAGCGCTGATAGGTCAGGTCCTGATAGACGAGACCGGGCTGGCCGTTGCCGAAGCGGGTCGGGCCGAGGCCCCAGACGGTCGCGGCGCCTACAGGGCCCTGCTGGCATTTCTTGAAGGCCTCCAGAGCCTGAGGCCAGGTCCATGCGTCTGCCAGCGTCTGCGGCGGCTTGATGCCTGCTGCTTCGACCAGCTTCTTGTTGTAATACATGGCGACGGTGGTCTGCTCGATACCTGGCGAGTAGACTTCGCCGTTGTAGCTGTGCTCGGCCTTGGTTGCCGGCAGGATGTCGTCATCCCAGCCCTTCGGCAGGTATTTGGTGATCGGCAGCAGGATGCCGGCAGCCGCGTAGGACTGGGTGTTCGGACCGTCATAGACGATGATGTCGGGCGGGTTCGAGCTCGCCGCCTGAACCGAGATCGTGTCTGCCAGCTGCGGGAAGGGGACTTCGTTGACCTCGAACTTGACGCAAGGATTGTCCTTCTGCCAGGCTTCCATCGGCTTCGGATAGGGATAGTTGCCGGGCGTGCGCAGGATGCGCAGCGTCACGACCTCGCCGGTGCAGGCAGCCGTAGTCTGCGCCTGCGCGCCTGTTGCACTCAGCGCCGTAGCGCCGAGCAGACCGGCAAAAACAATAGGATGGATCTTCATCAGCCGTTCTCCTTCTGGTGTTTTATCCGGCTGCTTTTTAGATGGCGCGGCCGGTATTGGGATCGAAAAGCGACATGCGGTCATGCGCGATGCGGAGCGGCTGCTGACCGCCTTCGGGGCGGGCGTTCTGCGGCGAAAGCATGGCTGCACACGGCACGCCTGCAAGGATAAAATGGACAAGCGTCGTCGGGCCGAGCAGTTCGGCCATGTCGACCGGGACGGAAAAGTCCGCGTCTCCTTCGTCGGCGAGGAAATGCTCCGGCCTCAATCCGATTTCGACGGTTTTGCCGGCATAGGGAAGCAAGGCATCCGCCCGATCGGCGGGGAGCGGCAGAGTGGCGCTGCCCAGTTTCAGCACCGTCTTGCCGCCTTCCGTCGCAACCTGCGCCGGAAGGAAGTTCATCGACGGACTGCCGATGAACCCGGCGACAAACCGCGTGGCGGGACGTGCGTAAAGTTCCTGCGGCGTCCCCTGCTGCTCGATCCTGCCGTTATTGAGCACCACGACTCGGTCGGCGAGGGTCATCGCCTCGACCTGGTCGTGCGTCACATAAACGGTGGTTGCCTTGAGGCGCTTGTGTAGACGGCGGATTTCGGTGCGCATCTGCCCGCGCAGCTTGGCATCCAGGTTGGAAAGCGGCTCGTCGAACAGGAAGACGGCCGGGTCGCGAACCATGGCGCGGCCCATGGCAACGCGCTGCCGCTGGCCGCCGGAAAGCTGTTTCGGCCGCCGATTGAGCAGTGCGGAGATCTCCAGCACCTTGGCGGCCTCTTCGACCTTGCGGCGGATCTCCGCCTTTTCCACCTTCGCCAGACGCAAGCCGAAGCTCATGTTCTGCGCGACCGTCATATGCGGATAAAGCGCGTAGTTCTGGAACACCATGGCGATGTCGCGCTCGCGCGGATCGAGTTCGTCCACACGCCGCTCGCCAATCCAGATTTCGCCACTGCTGACTTCTTCCAGGCCGGCAATCATGCGCAGCGTCGTCGATTTTCCGCAGCCCGAAGGGCCGACAAGCACGACGAATTCGCCGCTGCGGATATGGAGGTCAAGTCCGTCGATCGTGGTCGCCGAAGCACTCTCGTAGGTCTTGCCCACCTTTTGAGCTGAACGTCTGCCATGCCAGCTGTAGGGCCTTTTTCTGTTGAGATTTCCGGAGGCCATCGGCTCCGATCAGGCAGACACTAGTGACGGAAGATGTATTCGTGCAAGCGATAAATGTATACGGATATGATTTTTTTGTTATTCGGCTTTTTGCGCCTAAAATTTCGGCTGCATGCCTCAGTAATTTGCTCAATTAAGCGACATATTGAAATAATAAGAGCGATAATCTCATTAATTCGGTAGAAGATTTCAAATTCTCACGGAAATCACTCTGGACAGCTCAGAAAAATGTCGTATGCAAGAAAGGAGAATATGTATTCATCATAGGAGACGCAGGGTGGAACTCAATCTCGCCGGTAAAACGGCCCTCATCACCGGAGCATCCCAAGGCATCGGTTACGCGATAGCCAAGGTTCTGGCGGCTGAAGGATGCCACCTTCACCTGGCGGCGCGCAACGGTGCTGCCATGGAGGACCTCAAAAGGAACTCGCCCAGTACCCGGTGAACGTGACCGTGCACGAAGGTGACCTGGGTACGACCGAAGCCATGGTCGCGCTCGACAAGGCTTGCGGCGATTACGATATCCTGATGAACAATGCGGGCGATATTCCCGCCGGTTCGATCGAGGACGTGACCGACGAGGCGATCCGGCGCGGTTTCGATCTCAAGGTCTTCGGCTATATTACTCTTTCCCGTGAATTCTGGAATCGCCGCAAGGGCCGTGATGGCGTGATCATCAACGTCATCGGCAATTCCGGCGAAAACTGGGATGCGGCCTATTTTGCCGGCTCGACCGGTAACGCGGCCCTTATGAGCTTCACCAAGGCGCTCGGCGGCCGCAGCCTCGATCAGGGCATCCGCGTCATCGGCGTCAATCCGGGGCCGGTCGATACCGCGCGCATGTTCAAGATCATGAAGCGAAAGGCGATCGACATGCTGGGCGACGAATCGCGCTGGAAAGAACTCTATGAGAAGTATCCCGGCAAACGCCCCGCCACGGCTGAGGAAGTAGCAGATCTCTGCGCCTTTCTCGCTTCGCCAAAGGCCGGTTACATTACCGGTACCATCGTGACAATCGATGGCGGCATCGCTGCGCGCGGCTCGGTGATCTGACGATCATGAGCGACGCCCGCATCCGGAACCGCTATTTCGACGATCTGTTCTCCACACCCGATCTGGCTTGGATGGGGCAGAATACCAACCACGTGCCCGCCCATCCGGCGGTGCGCGAAGCGATGATCCGCTCGGTCGAGGCCGGTGAGTTCAATGCCTATGCGCCACCGATGGGCTTCGAGACCCTGCGTGCGGGGATCGTTGCCGATCTCGGCGTCGCATCCGCCGAGGCTCTGGTCACCGAGGGCGGCGTCAATGCGCTTGCGATGATCTGCAAGGCGCGCGCCAGGCCCGGCACAACGCTGGTGACGACGGATCCGACCTGGAAATGGCCATGCATGTTCGCCGAACAGGCAGGCGCCGAAGTCATCCAGATTCCGATCTACGATCCAGCGACCAACTACAAGCTCACGCCGGCCGCTCTCAAGGCCGCCGTCGATGAGCGTTGCGCCATCATCTATATCGTCGATCCCAACAATCCGCTCGGCATCCGTTACGACCGCGAAGAAATCGAGGCTTTTGCCGAGATCGCCCGCTCGGTCGGCGCCCTGATGATCCATGACTGCACCTATCGGGACTTCGCTGACGGCCACACGCCGGTCCTGCAGGTCGCCCCGGAAGGCACCGTCGTTTCGTTGAGCTTTTCCAAATGGCTGGGGCTCGCCGGTATGCGCATCGGCGCGCTAGTCGCCGAACCCAAGCTGGTCGATGAATTCTCGTCCGCCTCCACCTCCGTGCTCGGTGCATCGGTGGTGGCCCAGCGTGCTGCCATGGCTGGCCTTTCGGTTAAGGCCGAATGGATGAAGGACGTGCGGGCCATTGACCGGGCAAACAAGGCGATGATCGTCGCGGCGGCCGAAGCGGCCGGCATTACCGTGCCGGTTCAGCCGTCGCACGGCAATTTCCTTGTGCTCGAAACGGCAGCAACTGGTGTTTCGCCGGAAGCGATCGTCGAGGCCGCTCGCCGCGAAGGCGTCATGATCCGTCAGGGCCGGTACCATACCGCGCGCTTTGGCGATTGGTTCATCAAGGTATCGACGTCGGTTCCGACCGCCTGGGCCGAGCGTTTTTGCGAGGGCCTGCCCAGTTATATCGCAACCGCACGCACGCTGAATGACGTACCGGCCCTTTTCTAGGGCCGGTTTTTAGACCAGGCATATTTCAGGGGAGACGCCGGCGCATGTTCGTGACCACCAAGGATGGCATCAAGCTCTACTACGAAACGGCGGGCGAGACCGGAACGCCGATCCTGTTCATCCACGAGTTCGGCGGCAATTACGACGCCTGGGAACCGCAGATGAACTTCTTCCCCGCCGCAATCGCTGCATCACCTATGCGGCGCGCGGTTACGCACCGTCCGATATTCCGGCAGATGTGGAACAGTATTCGCAGATTATTGCGGCCGAAGATGCGCTTGCAGTGCTCGATGGCCTCGGCATCGAAAAGGCGCATATCGTCGGACTGTCGATGGGCGGTTTTGCGACCCTGCATTTCGGTCTTCGGTTCCCCGAGCGGGCGCTGTCGCTGACGGTTGCCGGCGCCGGTTACGGCACGGAGCGCGAAACGGCGGACTATTTCCGCAACACCTCGCTGAAGGTGGCGGATAATTTCGAGAAGGATCCGGTCGGCTTCTCCAAGATCTATTCGCTCGGTGCAAGCCGCGTGCAGTTCCAGAACAAGGATCCGCGCGGCTGGGCGGCATTTGCCAAGCGCCTGTCGCGCCACTCCGCGGTCGGCGCCGCCAATACGATGCGCGGCGTGCAGTGCCGCCGTCCGTCTTTCTGGGATCTCGGAGACGAGTTGAAGAGGATGATGGTTCCGACCCTGATCATGTCAGGCGACGAAGACGATCATTGCCTGCAGCCGAGCATCTTTCTCAAAAGACGCTTCCTGCCGCCGGACTGACGATCCTGCCGAAGACTGGTCACACGCTCAATCTCGAGGAACCGGCGCTGTTCAACATGCTGGTCTCCGATTTCATCGCCCAGGTCGAGGCCGGTGCGTGGAAAGTGCGTGACCCACGCGCCGATCCCGGACAGGTGATGCGGACGGAATAGCGCGATGACCGGAATGGCCTCGATATCACCCGAGCGGCTCTGGTCGCGGCTGATGGAACTCGGCAGGGACGGCGCCCTGCCGGGAAAGGGCGTCAATCGCCAGGCCCTGTCGGCGGAGGAAATCCTCGCCTGGCGCCGCATCATCGCCTGGGGCGCCGAGGCCGGCCTGAAGCCTTCGACGGATGCCGCCGGCAATCTCTTTCTCACGCTCGAGGGCAAGTTTCCCCACCTGGCGCCCGTCGTTGCCGGCAGTCACTCCGACAGCCAGCCGACGGGCGGTCTTTTTGATGGGGCGTTCGGCATGCTGGCGGCGCTGGAAGCCGTGACGGCGATCATCGAGGCAGGGCTTGTGCCGGAAAGGCCGATCACGGTTGTCGCCTGGATGAACGAGGAGGGTAGCCGTTTTGCCCCCGGCATGATGGGGTCCGAGCTGTTCGCCGGCCGGCGAACCCTGGAAGACGTCATGGCGGCGAAGGATGCCGCCGGCATTTCCGTCGCGGAAGCGCTTGCAGATGTGCACGCTGCCTTCCCGGATATCGAGCGCAGGCTACTCGGCTTCCCGGTTCATGCCTATATCGAACCCCATATCGAGCAGGCCGATGTGCTCGAACGCGCTGGCGCGGTGATCGGCGTCGTGTCCGGCATTCAGGGCAAGAAGACCTACGAAATCGTTGTTTCCGGGCGCGAGACGCATGCCGGCACTGAGCCGATGGAGCGCCGCCAGGACGCATTGCAGGCCTTTGCCCGCATGGCTTTGCGGATGCAACAGGACATGGTTGTCGATGACGTGGTGAAATTTACCATCGGCCGGCTGCAGATCGAACCCAACGCGCCTTCCGTTGTGCCCTCCAAAGCAATATTCCGCATCGATCTCCGCCATCCGGACAACGCAGTGCTCGACCGGCTTGGCACTCGCCTGGAAGAGATCGTTGCCGAGGAGGCAACCCCTTGCAGCTTCCAGATCAAGCGCCTGGTCGATGCGCCGTCAAACACGTTCGACGAAGATCTGCAGGCGGCGATCCGCCATTCTGCTGCCCGGCATGGGTATCCGGCACTGGATCTTCTGTCTGCCGCTGGGCACGATGCCCGGCAGATGGTGCCGCTTGCACCGAGCGCGATGATTTTCATCCCCTGTCGCGGCGGCCTCAGTCATCATCCCGATGAGTGGGCCGAACCGGAACACGTGGCGGCCGGCGCCGCCGTTCTTCTCGATCTGCTCCTGGAGCAGGCGGGTCTTTTAATGAAAGATGGAGACGCATCATGAGCACCGTTAACGACATGGCCGAAATGCCGGTCCAGCTGCCGAGCAATCCAGCCAATGCCGCAGAGGCGCGTGGCCGTTATTTCAATTCCGGCAATGCCTTTAACATCAAGCTGCCGCCCGTGCCGGGCAAAATCTTCACCGACGAGCCGACGGCAGCCTTCGCGCTCGGGAAGACCGGCTTCATCAACTGCGATCTTTCCGCCGAGATGAAATGCCCTTTCCCGGCAACCACGCCGCTGATGCTGGCCCGCTACGCCGTGGTCAAATCCGGCGAGACGCTGGATACGACGCTCACCAACACCGCCTCGATCTGGTACATGATCAAGGGCAATGCGGCACTCGTCGTGGGTGAGGAAAAGGCCGCGCTCGGCAAGGGCGACGTGTTTCTTCTTCCCGGCGGCGTTGCGTCCGCAATCACGGCGAGGGAAGACAGCATCTTCTGGATGGTCGGCAACGATCCGCAGCTGATGTTCGACGCCTCGGCGCCGATCACGGGCGAGAGTGCTGCCGTCAGCTTCGTGCATTACCCGGCAGGCGAGATCGACCATCACTCGACGTGGTTTATGGCACGAATGCCAATGCCAGCACATCCGGCCACGCGCTGATCTTTTCGGCCGAAAAGACAGAAGCCAGCCGCAACATCACCACGACGATGACGCTGTCGCTCAACACCTTGAAGCCGCACAGTTTCCAGCCGCCGCACAAGCACAACTCCGCCGCCATCACCCTGGTGGTCAACGGCGATCCGGCCTACTCGATGGTGGCCGATGCGAAATGCGCCTGGTCGCCCTGGGCAACGCTGGTCACGCCGCCGGCCGCCAAGCACAGCCATCACAATGACGGCGATACCCGTGCGGAATTCCTCATCGTACAGGACGGCGGTTTCTATTATCATGCTCGCACAATGGGCTTCGAGTTCTTCTGATGCGGCTGATCATCGATACGGATACGGCAGGCGACGACACTTATTCGCTGTTGCTCGCAATGCGCACGCCGGGCTCGACGCTGGAGGCAGTCACCGTCTGCGTCGGCAACGTGCCTTTCGACCAACAGGTGGAAAACGCCCTGGCGACTATCGAGGCCGCCGGGTTTTCCGGCAAGGTGCCGGTCTATCTGGGTGCGCGCCGCCCCATGGTGAAGCCCTGGGAAGCATCGACCATGCACGGCAATGACGGGATGAGCGGCGCCAACCTGCCGATCGCCCGCCAGCGCCCGGAGACCACGCATGCGGTCGATGCCATCATCGAACGGGTCATGGCCGAGCCCGGCCAGATCGACATCCTCGCCCAGGCGCCGCTCACCAATATCGCGCTTGCCGTGATGAAGGAGCCGAGGATCGCCAAGGCGGTACGCCATCTCTGGATCATGGGCGGCACGGACAACGCGGTCGGCAACATCACGCCGTGCGCCGAATACAACTTCTTCATCGATCCGGAGGCGGCCCGCATCGTCTTTGAAGCGGGTTTCAACATCACGCTCTCCACCTGGACGCTGACCATGCGTTCCGGCCTGCTTGAAGGCGATCAGCTGAACGAAATCTTTGCGATGAACACGCCGCTTTCGGAGTTTTACCGCAAGGTCTCCGCCGTGCCGAGGGAAACTGCGGAGATGCGCTACGGCCGGCCCGTCAGCACCCATCCGGATTCGCTCACCTGCGCCTGTGCGCTTAATCCGGACCTGATCGAGATCTCGCGTGAGGCCGTGGTGCGCATCGAGACCGCCGGTGAAATCACCCGCGGTTTTTCCGCCATCCATCCGCCGAAGCTCGGCACGCGGTGGCCGGAATTCAAGGTCAATGCCCGCGTTATCGAGCAGGCCTCGACCGAGGGGTTTCTCGAGATGATGAAGCAGGCTTTTGCGGAAGGCTGAAGATCTCGGATCGGCAGATGGATGTCCGCCGATCCGTTCCGGATCTAGCCGGTGATCACGCGGTAGGCGCCAATGCGCCATCCAGCGCGTCGGCATCAGCCGCCGTTGCATCCGACCGGATGGTGACGATGGGCGGCATCTGCTTGCCGGCCTTGTTGAAGAAGCCGGCCATGGCATCCAGCCACACGCCCTGCTGCGGCAGGTCTTCGACCGCGGCGATCACCACCTCATAACCGTTCTTGGCGTAATCGATCAGGTCGCCGACGGAAACCTCGATCAGCCTTTCGCAGCTTTCCAGCCTTGCCACGTGCGGCGGCATCTTCATGATGCCCCAGCCGCGCTCGACCAGCGCATCCATGAAACCGCTCGGCGGTGCCTGGCGTTTTCCGTAAAGCGCCGAGCCGGGATTGACGACGAAATCGGCGATGACCGCGATGCGGCGGCTTCGCAGGTCTTCGCGGATCACGCAGCATTCTCCTTGGTTTCGGTCAGGAAATCGTCAAGTTCGACCATCGCCTTCTGCAGATCGAAATCCTGGGCGTCCATCGCCACGCCAGTGGCGCGAGGGAAGGGCAGGCCGCGTTCCTCGAACTCGAATTTCAGCTCTTCCATCCATATCCCCATGCCCGGCCGGCGATCGCTGCCGCCATGCACGGCGCCTTCCGGACGGCCGCCCCAGGAGGCCTTGGTGCTGGTGAGGCGGACGCCGCTCGACGGGCTCCCATCCAGGCCGACGATGACGACGTCATAACCGGCATCCTGGTGAAGCATGACGAGATCGACGACCCCCTTCGCCAGATTGCGGCAGTGGCGGCGGTAACCGGGCGTGTCGTATTGTTCGCGCGATGCCCACCACCGGACCGCGCCCATATGGCTCATTTCCGGGCAGGGCAGTTGCTGCAACTCGTAGCCGTTCTTGACCAGCCGCTCGACCAGAGGAGAAAACACGCCGGCGCATTTGGCGAACTCGCTGACCTTGGCATTCTGGTTCATCAGACAGTGCGCCACATAGGCAACTCGCCTTGGTTCATCCTGCATGACCTTTGTCTCCTGATGTTTCGAGCATGCCGGCCGGCCGCGGCCGGCATTGGTATTCCAAAGCAAACCCCATGCCACGATACGTATCGCCCGATCGTGGCGGGGCAGATGACATTTGTCAAAGTAACTCTTTTGAATTGCCGCAATCGCGATCATTCTGCGTCCAAAATATGCGTAATTGGTATGCATATTTTGAGAATTTGGATATTTATACGGAAGCCGCCGCCGCAGTCATTGTCGCAGTAGCCTATCAGTGCCCGGAAAAATGGCCGATTGACGCTGCCAGACAATGGCGAAAAAAGATAAGCGGTTTGGCATAAAGCTTGCTTGTATCCTGAACGGAGATAATTGCATGCAAGGAGACGCCTTCTCGATGACGGACATGTCGATTGCCTGGAGTGAGGATTACGCATGCGGGCTGAATTCGGGCGCACGGGGTCTCGCAGGCCTGTTGAGGCCGGCCAAGGTGGAGCAGGTCAACGCCGAAGCCGTCGCAGAACCGACATCGCAGGCGACCGGTGAAAAGGCGATCATCGAGCTACGCAACGTCTCCAAGAGCTTCGGCTCGGTAATGGCATTGGACAATCTCGAAGCGACGATCCATCCCGGCGAGCTCGTGACCGTCGTCGGCCCTTCCGGCTGCGGCAAGAGCACCCTGTTCAATATTCTGGCTGGCCTCGAAGAGCCCGATCCGGACAATATCCTGCGCTTCCGCGGCAGGAGTTCCGCAGCGTCCGAGTTGCTTGGTCAGGTGTCCTTCATGCCGCAGCGGGATCTGCTGCTGCCGTGGCGGAACGTCATCGATAACGCGATCCTGGCGCTGGAGATCGAAGGCATGCCGCGGGCGCAGGCGCGGACGGAAGCATTGAAAATGCTGCCGGAATTCGGCCTTGCCGGCTTCGAGAAGCAATATCCCAACCAGCTTTCGGGCGGCATGCGCCAGCGCGTGGCGCTGATGCGGACCTTCCTGTTCAAGCGCGACCTGATGCTGCTCGATGAGCCGTTCGGCGCGCTCGACGCTTTGACGCGGACGATGATGCAACGCTGGCTGCTCGATGTCTGGCAGAAGCATCGGCGCACCGTCCTGTTCATCACCCACGATATCGACGAGGCGATCTTCCTCGGTGATCGGGTCCTGGTCATGACCGCCCGCCCGGGCAAGGTGAAGCTGGAGCAGAAGATCGACCTGCCGCGCCCTCGCAAGGCCGATATCGTTACATCGCCCGAATTC
Source organism: Neorhizobium sp. EC2-8 (assembly GCA_045291535.1). Lineage (GTDB taxonomy): Bacteria > Pseudomonadota > Alphaproteobacteria > Rhizobiales > Rhizobiaceae > Neorhizobium. Next base: position 1,470,317 of record CP147998.1, read on the forward strand.
ATCGGGCTGAAGAAGACACTCCTCGACGCCATCGAGGAAGAAAGCATGAAGTCTTTCATGACTTCAGGACACTAGAATAAGAGGAAGCACCAATGGCAAACGAATATGCCGAACGTCCCGCCCACATTTCCGAAGCCGAGTGGAAGGCGCGCGTCGATCTCGCCGCCTGCTACCGCATGGTCGCGCGGCTGGGCCTGGATGACCTGATCTACAACCATATTTCCATGCGCGTGCCGGGGCATGACGATCAGTTTCTGCTCAACCCCTACGGCTTCCTGTTTAGCGAGATCACTGCATCGAGCCTGGTGCGGATCGATACCGAAGGCAACAAGCTCGACGACACGCCCTATACGATCAACAAGGCGGCTTTCGTCATTCATGGGGCCGTCCACAAGGCGGTGCATGACGCAGCCTGCGTTCTTCACACCCATTCCGATGCCAGCACCGCGATTTCCTGCCAGAAGGACGGGCTGCTGCCCCTGACGCAATTCGCCATGCGCTTTTATCAGCGCCAGGCTTTCCACGATTACGAAGGCGTCGCGATCGACATGGACGAACAGGCCCGCCTGATCGCCGACATGGGCGACAATCGGGTAATGCTGATGCGCAATCACGGCATCATGACGCTGGGCCGCACCCCGGGTGAAGCTTTCATGCTGCTTTATTATTTCGATCGCGCCGCCCGCATTCAGCTCGACCTGCAGGCTTCGGGCGCCGAGCTGCTCATCCCGCCCCATGATGTCTGCGAGAAGGCCGCGCGGCAGTTCTGGGAGAACAAGGGTGACATCCTGATCGCGGGGGAACGGGAGTGGCCCGCCTTCCTTCGTCAGCTCGAACGGGAGGGATCGGACTACCGCCGATAGGCGGGGAGGAAGACGACTGACGCAACCACAGCCAACCAAAAATCAACAGAGGGAACCATGCTTAAAAACGACAGCTCCTGGCGGCATTTGCCGCAACGTTCATCGGCATCCAAGGGTTGGGCTTCAGTGCAGCCCCGGCGGCGGCGCAGCAGACGGTCAATGCCAGCCTGCGCCTCAAATGGCTGACCCAGGCACAGTTCGCCGGTTTCTACGTCGCGCTGGAAAAGGGATATTACAAGGATGAGGGCATCAACCTCACCATCAATCCCGGCGGTCCCAACCTATTGACCGAAAATCTTGTGGCGACCGGCGCCGACACGTTCGGCCTTTCGGGCGGCACCGACAGCGTCTTTGCCGCACGCGACAAGGGCCTGCCGATCGTCTGCATCGGCGTGGCACATCAGGTCACGCCGTTCGTCTTCGTCACTTACAAGGATGGCCCGGTCAAGACCTTGCAGGACTTCAAGGGCAAGAAGGTCACCGCCTGGTTCACCGGCGCAAACCATGTCCTCTCGGCCATGATGGCCAAGGCCGGCATCAAGCCGGGCGAGGTCGATCTCCAGCCGCAGCAGGTGTCGATGACACCGTTCATCGACAAGCAGGTCGATGTGGCAACTGCGACGCGCTACAACGAACTCCAGATCGTCGCTGCGCGTGCAGGCAGGGACAACCTGCGCATCTTCGTGCCGGAAGACAGTGGTGTATCCTTCCCGCGTGACACACTGATCGTTTCGGAACAGACCGCCAAAGAAAAGCCAGAACTGGTCGAAAAATTCCTGCGCGCCAGCATCAAGGGGTGGAAATACGCCCTGACGAACGAGAAGGAAGCGATCGACATCGTCATGAAGCTCGCACCGACTCTTGATCGTGCGCAGCAGGAAGTGATGCTCTCCGAGATCAAGAAGCTGATGGTCGCCGGCAAGGGTGGCACCGACGGCCTCTTCGCCATCGACAAGGCTGCCGTCGGTTCCGCCAACAGCCTGCTCGCCGAATACAAGGTGATCTCGAAGCCCGTCGATCTCGATGCCGCGTTCAACGACAGCTTCCTGTCGAAGATCCCGGCCGCGGACAAGCGCCTGTGAGCCTCTCCGGCCTGTCCGGGATATCCCTGTCCGCCGTCACGACGGGCAGGTTTGCCTCCATCCTGAAATCCCTGATCTGGATCGCCGTATTTCTGGGCGGGGTGGAACTGATCGTGGTGGCACTGGCCATCAGGCCCTATTACCTGCCGCGTCCCAGCGCGCTCGCCGCAGCCTTCCTCGCCACGCCGCAAGCCTATCTCCTGAGCATGTGGCGCACGTTGCTGGAAACGATGATCGGCTTCGTCGCCGGCAGTCTTTTCGGCATTGCAATGGGCGTCCTTTTCCATCGCTGGACCACGCTTCGGGAGCTGTTCTTTCCGCTTTTCGTCGTGTCGCAGACGATCCCGGTGATAGCCTTCGGCGCCGTCGTTGTCCTCTGGTTCGGCAACACGCTGCTCGCCAAGGCCGTGATCTCATTCTACATCAGTTTCCTGCCGGTTACGGTTAACACACTTCTCGGCTTTGCCGCCGTCGATCCGCGACAGGTGGCGCTGATGCGCAGCTTCGGTGCGAGGGAAGGACAAATCCTGACACGTCTTTACCTGCCGGCCGCGCTGCCGCAGATCTTCGTCGCCCTCAAGCTCGCCTCGTCGCTGTCGCTGGTCGGCGCCATCGTGGGCGAGTGGTTCGGCGATACGACCGGGCTCGGCGTACTGCTGCTGCAGGCCATGTACAACGAAAACGTGGTCGGCATCTGGGTCACCATCGTTGCCTCCGCCTGCCTGGGAATGGGTCTTTACGCTATCGTTTCAGAGGCCGAACGACGGATCGTTTTCTGGGGAGCGGAACAATGACCACCGTCACACAAAGCAGCCATGCACGGCGCATCGGGCGCGGTTTCGCAGGAGCCTTCCTTCTTGCATTCGTCTGGGAGCTAAGCGTCCGCGGCCTCAACCTGCCGGCCTACGTCCTGCCTTCGGTCAGCAGCATCGTTTCGGGAATGATAGCCGATGCAGCGAAGCTTTCTGCCGCCGCCCGGTTCACTGCGGCCGAGGCTCTTGCCGGTTATCTGCTCGGCTGCGTCATCGGGATTGCCGCGGCAATCGCCGTCAGCATGATACCTCGCATCCGCCGCGCGGTGATGTCCGTCGCGACGGCCATCAACTCGGTTCCTGTCGTCGCCTACTCGCCGTTGGTTCTGCTCTGGTTCGGAATGGGCATGACCTCCAAGATCGTCATGGTCGCCGTGGCGGTCAGCTTCACGATATTCCTCAGCACCATCGCCGGGCTTGATCGCATCGACCGGAGAACGATCGACCTGGTGCGCTCCTTCGGGGCAGGGCGGTTGACGCTCCTGTGGCGCCTCAGGCTTCCGACGGCGTTGCCTCTGATCATCGCCGGAATGCGGGTTTCTACCGTGCGCAGCGTCATCGTCGCAATCGTCACGGAAATGCTCGGCGCCTATGGTGGCCTTGGCTGGGTGATCTACCAGGCCGTTCTGCAGATCGATTTCGTCCAGGTCTGGGCGGCGATCATCGTCGCTTCGGCGATCAGCCTCTGCTTTTTCGGTGTGATCAGTCTCATCGAGCAGCGTTATATTTTCTGGAAATGAGCAAGCCTATGACACGTCGCATGCATTTCGGTCTTTTTCTCCTTGGCACCGGTAGCCATGTCGCCGGCTGGCGGATGCCAGGGGCGATGGACAGTTTCAGGATATCGAGATGGTGAAGCGCATCGCGATGGAGGCGGAGCGAGGATTGTTCGACCTGATCTTCATGGGAGACAACCTCAATGCCGATCCGGGCGCCCATCCTTCCTATACCGCAAGGCTCGAACCGCTGACGCTTCTCGCGGCAATTTCCGGGGCGACGCGCCATATTGGCCTCGGTGCGACCATGTCCCACCATAGCGATCCCTATACGGTGGCGCGCGCCTTCGCCTCGCTCGATCACATCAGCGGCGGCCGCGCCGCCTGGAACGCTGTGACGACCGCCAATCCGGCCGCGGCCGCCAATTTCGGAACGATCCATCCGGACCATTCCAAGCGTTACGAAATCGCCGAGGAATTCCTGACGGTCGTGCGCGGCCTGTGGGATTGCTGGGCCGATGACGCAATCGTCGCCAACCGCGAAACCGGCGTCTATATCGATGCCTCAAAAGTTCGCTCGCTCGATCACGACGGCACCCATTTTAAGGTCAAGGGGCCGATCAGCATCGGCCGTTCCCCGCAGGGACAGCCTATTATCCTTCAAGCCGGCGGTTCCGGCCCAGGGCAGGAACTTGCAGCCAAATCCGCCGATGTCGTGTTCTCGGTCACTCAGGATCTCGACGAGGCGCGGGCCTTCTATGCCTCCGTCAAGGCACGTCTGCCGAAATATGGCCGCAGCGCGGAATCGATGGTCGTTCTGCCCGGCGTGATGCCGATCGTCGGAAGAACCGAGCGCGAGGCGCATGACAAGCTTGCACAGTTGCAAGGCTTCATCAGCGAGACGAATGGGCTTTCCATCCTCAGCGACCGCTTCGGCGTCGATATGAGCCAGTTCGATCTAGACGGGCCGATCCCCGATATCGGGCCTTCCGACAACTATCACGCGTTTGCCCGCGTCATGCTGGACAAGGCGCGGCGTGAGAACATGCGGCTGCGTGACCTCTACAACCTCGTCGCCGCAGCGCGCGGTCATTGGGTTCTTTGCGGAAAGGCGGAGTATGTGGCAGATACCCTGCAGACCTGGTTTACCACGGGTGCGGCGGACGGCTTCAACATCATGCCGTCGCATTTCCCGGCCGGGTTGACGGATTTCGTCGATATGGTGGTGCCGCTCCTGCAGGAGCGGGGACTTTACCGGTCAGAATATGAAGGAACGACGTTACGCGACCGCATGGCGCTCCCGCGTCCGTCACGTCGCGAAAAATCTTGACGAACCTGCCAAAACGTCGCCAAAAATCATAAGCGACACAGAAATTGCGCTTGGTCTTCTCGCGGCGCAGTGCGACCCGCTTGAAGCGCTTGAGCTTGCTGACGGGCTGTTCGATTCGAGCGCGGCCTTTGTAACCCAGCAGAATGCCGCCATGGTCGAGGAATCGAATGCGGCCTCCAATTCGCTGGCCGAAAAAGCGGGCCGGCTGCGTACCATGATCGCGCAGTTTAGTGTCGGCCCGGTCGAGACTTCGGCACTGCGGCAGGTGGGGCGAGGAGAATGGCGCGTCCGTCCCCCATGCCTTGTCCGTGAACACGGTCTCCAAGCGCAGGGTGCGGCAAGCTGCGGTGCCCGACCGGGCAGTTGGGAGAGTTCTGATCGTTGCCGGAGAACTCGTGCAGGTGTTTATTGGGGCGGCCGAAAAGCCGGAACTCAGGGTGGCGACCAGCTCTCCAGCGACTCCCCACCTTCGCGATCGCCTCTCATCCAGCGGCCCGGATATCGGCTCGCCTGCTTTCGCTCTTGCGATCCTCGTGATCGCCTTCGAATTGAGCCGCAGCCCATTGTGCTGCCGCCGGTTTGTCATCCTCGCGAGCAGCTTGATCGGCTTCATCGGCCGCCTCCGACCTCGCTTGGCTATCTCAATCTGCGCTCTCCTCCGAACGCTTCAGGCTAAATCCTATCCGCCAAGTGCCCGAACTGAACAACCACGTCATCGACGTGAAGCCAGGAGCAAAAAGCCCACGCAGCCTCCCAGCGTGGGCTTTTGTCTAGGTGTTGACGATCAGGCCGCGCGAACCAGTTGTTCTGCCTGCCGTAGCGCCGAGATCACGCGGTTCTGGCCACGCACGAGTTGGGTCTTGGCGAAACCGAGTTTCTCAGGGCCGAGCTTGTCGAGGTCGGCTGCCGTCGAGATGGCCGGCAGTTCCGGGATCGGCAGGGCCGGGTCGTGGCGGAAGCGCTGCTCGCGGGTGTAGTTGAGCGGCACCAGGATGCGGGCGAGCCTCTGGATCACGTGGTTGGCGGCCTTCGCTTCGATCTTTCCGCTGTAGATCCCGGCGTAGAATGCGACAAGTGCTTCGGCCAAGGACTCGACCGCCTTGCGACTCGGCGAAAGGTCGAAGCGATCGCCGGCTTTCTTCTGGTAGGTATCGACCGTGTGGAGGAACTCCTTGGCGGTCGCACGCCAGTCGAAGGGCAGGATCTTTGCGTTGGCGTTGCGCAGCACGGCCAGCAGATAGACCTTGATGTCGCGCAGCATGATGTCCTTGTCGGCGATCTCCAGCGTATCGTTTTCGGTGTGCCAGGCGATGTTGGCGCCGCAGCCGCCGACCGTGTAGTAGCCCTTCTCCTCGCGATCCCGTTCCGTCATCGTCGATGACAGCATCAGGTAGCTCGACAGGCCGATATTGTTGAAGGAATAGTCGCCGGCGCGGTGCGGGCGTTCGGCTTCGGCTTTCTTGCCGGCCACTTCCTCGATGACGTCGGAGAGGAAGGCTTCCGTCTCGGTCATCATGCAGAGATTGATGAATTCAGTGGCCCAGCGGCAGCCGGGGCTGTCGCAATTGACTGAGGCGACGCAGTTTTCGTCGAGGTCCAGCGCGAAATTGTCGGAGAACCAGGTGGAGCCGGCATAACGGCCGGTCGAATGGCCCGGCCACCAGCAGATGCGGATCGAGCGCTTCAGCTTGTCTCGGTTGGCCCAGAGAACGCGGGCGATTTCGAGCATCGTCGCGTCGCCGGTGGCATTGTCGCCGACACCGACATCCCAGCTGTCGAGATGGCCGTGGAGGAAGACGTACTTTTCGGGCTCCTCGGTGCCCCTGATGAAGACTTCCGGCAGCTTCGACTTGAACCAGCCTTCTTCCATGTCTGCGAAAATCGTCACTTCGGCGCCGGTTTTGCCAGCTCGATCAGCGCATCGCCGCTCTCGCGGTTGACGGCAACGGCCGGGATCGACGGCTTGCGCGGCAGGTCGTCGAGGTCGGGCGTACCCCATACGGTGGTGCAGGTGCCCCAATGGATATCGACGCCGGGGTTGATGGCGATGACGCCGACCGCGCCAAGCTCGGTGAACTGCGAAACGAGGCCCGGATTGGCAAAGCCTTCCGAGAGAACCACTTTTCCGCGGACCCGGGCCGCGAGTTCTCCGGTGCCGTCGATGGTCTTTTCGAACATGGTCGAGATCGCCTTCGGCTGGAGGCTGGCGATATAGACGATCTCGCCCTCCACGCCCTTCGATGCATCCAGCGAATAGGACGGTGGCTTGGCGCGGAAGGTCTTATCCCCCGCTTCGACACGGGCGAGCCCCGGCAGGCTGAGGAAAAGGTCGGCTTCATGCATCTTGACCTCGATACCGTGCTTGGCGAGCCGCGCCGCGACCTCGTCCATGGCGCGGTTCACATCGGTCGGATGCTCGCGCTTGTAGGTCGCAAAGCTCTCCACCAGAGCCCAGGGTTCATCCAGCGTAACCGCTCCCAGAACGGCGGATTCGATCTCGTTCATATCCGGTACTCCCCAAGTTGTTTTATCTAATGAAACATCGTTTCACAAAACATGAAAACGCTAACAGAGGTTTGGGGACCCCGCAAGCGGCTTCGAGGGGCTAGAAATCGCACTGACGAAAACGGGCGCCAAGGCGCCCGCTGATTTCCGGATGACTGGAGATAGGCCTGATCGAGCCTCAAGCCCTTGATTTCACGAGGCCGTTTTCGCCGGGGCCGTGGATCGAAAGGCGCTCGGATATTTCCGCAGCGGCGTCGAGGGCGGCCTTCAAATGGCTTTCGCGCCGTTCCTCGTCGAAGCGGGCGACCGCGCCGGCGACCGAGATCGAGGCGATGATCGTGCCGTCGGCGCCGGTGATCGGGGCGGCGACGGAGAAGGCGCCTTCATCGAGATCGTTGAGGACGATATTGTAGCCGTTGGCGCGGATGCGTTCGAGTGCCTGGCGCAATTTCGCCCGGTCGGTGATCGTGTAGGGCGTGAAGGCTTCGAGCGGCTGGGAGAGCGCCGCGTCGATGACCGAGGGATCCGCATAAGCCAGCAACAGCAGTGATCCCCGCCCGCATGCAGCGGGCCGTTGCGCCCGGCCTGGGCAAAAGTCGGATCGAATGCCGTCCGGCGCGGGTCGCCAGAACGTAGGTCTTCAGGCCCTCCCGCACGACAAGGTTGACGTTCTCGGATGTCTGGTCACGGAGCGCATCCATAACCGGCCGGGCGGCATAGAGCAGGGCGCCGTCCTTGCCCAGCCGCTCGCCGAGCACGCCGATGCGGTAGCCGAGTGCGTATTCGGCGCGTTCCGGATCGCGCGATACGAAGCCGCGTTCCTCCAGCGTGTGCAGCAGGCGGAAGACCAGCGATTTGGTCATTCCCAGCGATTTTGCAAGCGACGTCACGCCCTGGTCGGGACGATCGGCAAGGGCTTCGAGAACGGCGAGCGCCCGGTCCACCGCCGCGATCTTGTAGTCTTTTGGTTCGGTCATCGGATGGTTCCTCCGGCATGTGATTTGGATTGCTTGAAGCTTCTTGCAATCTTCTCCGAATGTGTTTTACTCGCTCTCAATGCGAAACGATGTTTCACAGAATAAAACATTGGGAGCCGGGTTGCAAACCCTTACGGCGCACTCATGGAGAATTCTGTGAATTGAGCATCGGCGTCGAATGCGCGGGAAACGTGTTCGAAATGCCGATTTCGGATTTGCGATGCGGAGGAGAAAACCCTTTGCCAACAAAGAAAATAGTCAAGCTATTCAGAGGAGAACGACCATGAAGTCCGTTTTGAGAAGTGCATTCGCAGCTCTTGTGGTGACGGCCATCGCTCTGCCCGCATGGGCCGGCGATCCGATCCGCAAGATCACCATCCTGTCCCGTCCGCAGGCCGGCCAGCAGGCAGAGTTCCAGTCCGTCCAGCTGATTGCCCAGGAATGGCGCAAGCTCGGCCTCGATGTCGAAGTCCGGGCGATCCCCTGGGAACAGATGTCCGACGAAGTCTGGTACAAGCGAGACCAGTGGGACTCGACCGCCTGGCAGATGGTCGGCCGGCCTGAGCGCTCCGACCCGGACGAGCTCATCTTCAACCTCTTCCATTCCTCGACCGCCAAGGATGGCTATAATTTCGCGGGTTACCTGAACAAGGATTACGACGCGACCGCCGAAGCCCAGCGCGGCGAGATCGATCCGGCCAAGCGCAAGGCGCTGGTCTTCAAGGCGCAGGAGATCCTTTCCAAGGATCAGCCCTACATGATGCTGGTGCATCCGAAGTCGGCGTTCGCTTTCGACAAGACCGTCTGGAAGCCGGAATCGGTCGTCAATCAGAGCGGCATCGGCATCCGCAACACCTGGACCTTCCTCGGCATCGAGCCGGCTGGACCCAAGAAGGACCTGATCATCAACTCGTCCGACAATATCAAGGCGATCAATCCGCTTTATATCTCGGGCAGCGTCGACAGCTGGATCACCGAACTCGTCTGGGACCGCCTGCTGCGCGTCGGCCCGGACGGCCTGCCAAAGGCATGGGCCGCCGAGAGCTTCACCTGGAAGGACGGCACCACGGTCGGCGTGAAACTGAAGTCCGGCATGAAGTGGCACGACGGCAAGCCGGTCACCCCGGAAGACGTCAAGTTCTCGTTCGAAGCGGCAGTCGGCGGCGAAGCCCCGATGTACAAGCCTTTTGCGACGAATATCGATGCGATCACCATCAACGGCGATGTCATCACCTTCAAGCTGAAGAAGCCGGCCGCCTCCTTCGTGACGTCCAGCCTTGCCAAGGTCAACCTGATCCCGAAGCATATCTGGGAGCCGATCCTCAAGGATCTCGCCACCAAGCCGGAGACTGCGGAAAGCTATCAGGAGCAGATGCCGATCGGCTCCGGTCCGTTCAAGTTCACCAGCTGGGCCAAGAACGAGTCCGTCACGCTTGCCGCCAACAAGGACCACTTCGCCGCGCCGAAGGTCGATCGCTGGATCCTGCGTATCGTACCGAACGCGGAAGCCGCACTCGGCATGCTGCGCTCGGGTGAGATCAACTTCATGGGCGAGTTCACCGGCGATCCGCAGGTGCTGATCGATGCCGCCAAGAAGGACGGCGATCTGGAAGTCGTTTCCACCGTCGATATGGGCTTCCGTTACATCGCCTTCAACGAACGCCGCCCGCCCTTCAACGACCCGGCTTTCCGCCGTGCGCTTTCCGAAGCGGTCGATCGTCAGCTGATCGTCAAGGCCGCCTATCGCGGTTTCGCGGTCGCCTCGAACTCCATCGTCTCCCCGGCGCTCGAATACTGGCATGACAAGTCTGTCGTCGACAGCTTCAAGGCCGGACAGGCCGTTGCGGCCAAGACCCTCAAGGATGCCGGCTATACGCTGGACGGTGGCAAGCTGCGCTATCCGGGCGACATCAAGGAAACCGTCGCCGCCAAGTAATCCTCGCGGAGGCGACGGTCTCTCCGACGCCGCCTCCCTTTTGCCTGACGCTTGACATCGGCATGCCTCGCCTTTCCTCCCAAAGGTGGCGCCGAGCCAAGAGAAGGAATTTTTCAGATGAAGAATTTCAAGGCCGTGGGCGGCAGGTTGCTGCAGCTCGCTCTTGTTTTATGGGCAGTGGTGACCATCCTGTTTCTGATGTTCCGGCTGATGCCAGGCAATCCGATGGCCGCCTATATCGACCCGAACTTTACGCTCGAGCAGCAGCAGCTGCTGATGGCCCAGTTCGGCCTCGACAAGCCGCTGTGGCACCAATACCTGATCTATCTCGGCAACCTTCTGCAGGGCGAGCTCGGCCAGAGTTTTCGCTACCGCGAGCCGGTCGGGCAGCGGATCTGGCTCCTGTTGCCGAACACGCTGATCCTCACCTTCTCCTCCCTGATCGTCGCCTATGTCTTCGGCATTCTTGCCGGCGCCTATCTCGCGTGGCGCCGCGGCAGCTGGGTGGAGCAGGCGGCCATTCCGCTGGTGCTCACCACTCGCGCCATGCCGGAATTCTGGCTCGGCATGGTGATGCTGGCGATCTTCTCGTTTTCGCTCGGCTGGTTGCCGGCCGGCGGCACGCGCGCTCCGGGCAACGAATATTCGGGGCTTCTCGATCTCTATACGTCGCGCGATTTCCTCGCCCATCTGGCGCTGCCGGCGGCGACGCTGGCGATCTACAGCCAGGGCCTGCCGCTTCTCCTGATGCGATCCAACATGCTCGACGTGATGAAGGAGGACTTCGTCACCATGGCCCGGATCAAGGGCCTGTCGAACTGGACGGTGGTGGTGCGCCACGCGGCCCGCAACGCGCTGCTGCCGGTGATGACATCGTTCGCGATCGCTGTCGGTTATCAGCTGCAGGGCAATGTCGTGGTGGAATCGGTGTTCTCCTGGCCCGGCCTCGGCCGCGAACTGGTCAACGCCGTTGCCGCCTCGGATTACCCGCTGGCGCAGGGCGCCTTCCTGATGATCGCGCTCGTGGTGATCTTCATGAACCTACTCGCCGACCTGCTCTACGCTTTCCTCGATCCAAGGATTTCCCATGCCTGAGATCGCCGCACCCGCCATCATCAAGCCGAGGCGCCCCCATATCCTTGCCCGGATGTTCCGCGCGCTGAGACTGCCGATGAACGACCCGTTCGCGGTCGCCGGTCTTCTCATCTACCTGGTGTTCATCGTCGTCGCGGTGTTTGCCGATCAGATCGCCACGCATGACCCGACCGAAATCCTCTACACGCCAGCCTACGATCTCGCGGCGGACCTCCGGCCGGGGCAGGACGGTTTCATCATGGGAACCACCAGCCTCGGCCGGGATATCTTCTCGCAACTCGTCTATGGCAGCCGCTCGGCGCTGCTGATCGGCATCACGGCCGCCTTCATGGTGGCGCTGATCGGCTCTGTCATAGGTCTCGTCGCCGGTTATTTCGGCCGCTGGGTGGATGCCATCCTGATGCGGCTTGCCGATATCGCCTTCGGCATTCCCTTTTGCCATTCGTCATCGTACTGGCGGCCTTCCTGCGACCTTCGATCTGGAACGTGGTCATCGCCATGGCGCTGGTGCTCTGGCGCGATACCGCCCGCGTCATCCGCAGCCAGGTGCTGACGCTCAGGACCCGCGGTTATGTCGAGGCAGCGCGGGTGGCGGGGTCTTCCGACTTCAAGATCATCCTCCGCCATATCGCGCCGAACATCCTGCCGCTCTCCTTCCTCTACGGATCGATCGCGATCGGCTGGGCGATCCTGACCGAGGCGTCGATCAGCTTCCTGGGCTTCGGCGATCCGGATTCGATCAGCTGGGGCTATATGCTGCAGGATGCTTTTGCCAGCCAGGCGCTCGCCAAGCAGGCCTATTACTGGTTCGTGCCTCCGGGCATCTGCATCATCCTCGTCGTCAGCGCGGGCTTCTTCATCACCCGTGGTTATGAAAACATCCTCTTCCCGAAGTTGAGCCGATGAGCGAACCCCTTCTTTCCGTACGGGACCTTCGGGTCAGCTATCAGGTGGGGCGCAATTTCGTCCATGCCGTGGATGGCGCGAGCTTCGACATTCCGCGCGGCTCGATCACCGGCCTCGTCGGCGAATCCGGCTGCGGCAAGACGACCGTTGCCCGTGCCCTGACGCGGGTGATCGCCGAGAACGCTGCGATCACCGGCGGACAGATCCTGTTCGACGGCAAGGATCTCGCAAAGATCCCCGAAAAGGAGATGAATGCGCTGCGCTGGCGCGACATCGCCTTCATTCCCCAGAGCGCCATGAACTCGCTCGATCCGGTCTATACGGTCGAATACCAGGCTCGACGAAGTGCTGCGCCGCCGCGGCGGCCTGAACCGCAAACAGTCCCGTGCCCGTTCCGAGGAACTGTTCGAGATGGTCGGCATCGATGCGAACCGCCTGAACGACTATCCGCACCAGTTCTCCGGCGGCATGCGCCAGCGCGTGGCCATCGCCTTGGCACTCGCCCTCGACCCGAAGCTGATCATCGCCGACGAGCCGGTGACGGCGCTCGACGTCATCGTGCAGCGGCAGATCCTCGACCAGGCTCAAGGAGCTGCAGACGCGGCTCGGCGTTTCGGTGATCCTCGTCACCCACGACATCTCGGTCGTCGCCTATATCTGCGACCGCACCGTCGTCATGTATGCGGGCAAGGTGGCCGAATCCGGCACGATGCAGGCCGCGCTGACGGCGCCGTCCCATCCCTATACGATGGGCCTGCGCAATGCCTTTCCGGATCTGCAGGGAGCCGCTTCCGGCATCCTGACACCGATCGAAGGTGCGCCGCCGAACCTTGCTTCGCCGCCGGCGGGCTGCCGGTTCAAGCCGCGCTGTCCTTTCGCGCTCGACGTCTGCGGCACCGAGCCGCCGGTCATCGAGGTCGCGCCGGATCATCCGGTGCTCTGCCACCGCGCCCATGAGAGTGCTGCCTTGCGTATCGAATCCGCCAAGACGGAGACATGGATGGTCCCGGCATGAACATGATCGCCAAAAGGCCGGATATCCTGGTCTCGGTCTTCGATGCCAAGCTGCATTATGCCGTCGGTGGTGCGTTTGCGGCGATGCGCGGCAAGTCCACGGTGGTGAAAGCCGTCGATGGCGTCAGCTTCGATATCCGGCGGGGCGAAAGCGTCGGCCTTCTGGGTGAATCGGGCTGCGGCAAGACCTCGATGGGCCGGTTGCTGCTGAAGCTCGAGGAAAAGACCGGCGGCACGATCCATTTCGACGGAGAGGAGATCGGCGCGGTGCGCGGCAGCGGGCTCAAGAAGTTCCGATCCAAGGCGCAGCTGATCTTCCAGAACCCGTTCGACGCGATCAATCCACGCTTCACCATCCGCCAGACGCTGGCCGAGCCGCTGGAAAATGCCGACATCCCGAGGCGCGAGCGCGAGGGCCGGATCATTACGGCACTCGAACTGGTGAAGCTGCCGGAACCGGCGCAGTTCCTCGACCGCTATCCGCACCATCTCTCCGGCGGCCAATTGCAGCGCGTCGTGATGGCGCGGGCGCTGATCCTGCAGCCGGAATTCGTGGTCGCCGACGAGCCGGTCTCGATGCTCGACGTCTCGGTGCGCGCCGGCGTGCTCAACGTCTTCCGCGATGTGCGCGACCGGCTGGGTCTCACCGCCATCTATATCAGCCACGATCTGGCGCTGGTACGTTACGTCTGCGAACGGACGATCGTCATGTATCTCGGCCGGATCATGGAGGACGGGCCGACCGAGGATATCGTCCGCGAACCGCTGCATCCCTATACCAAGGCGCTGGTCGCCGCCGTTCCGGTGCCGAACCCGGACCAGAGCCACGATCCGCTGCCGATCGGCCGCGGTGCGCCGGATCCGCGCAATCCGCCTTCGGGCTGCGTGTTTCGCGATCGCTGTCCGGCAGTTCATGCGCGTTGCGCGTCCGAAATACCGCTGCAGAAGCCGGTCGGCACCCGCACCGTCGCCTGCCACCTGTACTGATTGGAGTTGTTGATGTTAGCCGCCTTTTACGCACGCACCGGTCCTGCCGCGGAGGTTCTCTCCGTCAGTGAGATGGCTGCACCGGTCGCCGGTCCGGGCGAGGTGCTGGTGCGCGTGCATACGTCCGGCATCAACCCGGCTGATGTGAAACGCCGGGGCGGCTGGCGCGGCATGGGCATGGATCATCCGCTGATCATCCCGCATACGGATGGTGCCGGCGAAATCGTCGATGTTGGCGCGGGCATCGACCGCGGCCGCATCGGTGAAAGGGTCTGGATGTGGAATGCCCAGGGCGGTTACGGCGAGGCGGGGCGCGCTTTCGGCACCGCCGCCGAATTCATCGCCATTGCCTCCCATCAGGCTGTGAGGCTCGCGGATAGCCTGAGTTTCGCCGATGGCGCCAATCTCGGCGTGCCGGCGATGACCGCCTATCGCGCGGTTTTCGCCGACGGTCCAGTGACTGGCCTGACGATATTCGTGAACGGTGCTGCCGGCGCGGTCGGCCATTTCGCCGTTCAAATGGCGGTTGCCGGCGGTGCGCGGGTGATCGGCACTGTCAGCACGGCGGAGGCTGCGGCGCATGTGAAGGAAGCCGGTGCCTTCGCAACGATCGACCGCAAGACGGAAGACGTATCGGCACGTATCCTCCAACTGACCAACGGAGAAGGTGTCGACCGCATCGTCGAGGTCGATTTCGGGGCGAACCTGGAACTCGACGCGGCCGTGCTGAAACGCAACGGTACCGTCGCCTCCTACTCGTCGAGCAGCAATCCGACGCCTGTGCTTCCCTACTACGCCTTCGCGGCCAAGGGCGCCAACCTGCGCTTCATCCAGGGTTTCCTGATCCCGGAGGATCAGCGGCTGGCGGGCGAAAAGATGATCGCCGAGCTTGCCGATGCCGGCAGGCTCAAGGTCGCGATCGGCGCGACATTCCCGCTCCACGATATCGCCAAGGCCCATGAGCGCGTCGAGCGCGGAAGTCTCGGCAACGTCGTCGTTCTGATCGGAGGTGCCCAATGAGCATGCGATCGATCCATTCCACAGCATCCAACGAGGATTCCGAGATGTACAATCCCAAGGAAAGCGAAAGCACGCCCACGAGGGCGGTAAAACCGGAAGGATCCGTCTGCGATCCCGTTTCGCTCGAAATCATCCGCGGCGCGATCGCCGCCGCCCAGTCGGAAATGGAAGCGCTTCTCGAGCGCACCGCCATCTCCGCCTTCATCCGCGAGAAGAAAGACTTTTATACTGCATTGTTCGATGGCGAAGGCGTGATGGCAGTCGGTTCCATGGTGCCGGTCTTCGGCGACATGACCGGCCCGGTCTTCGACAAGTTCCCGGCCGATACGATGAAACCCGGCGATCTCTACTGGTACAACGACTGCTACGGCTCGCGCGGCGCCGTTTCCCATTCCAACGATCAGGTCCTGCTGGCGCCGGTCTTCAAGGACGGCAAGCGCTGCGCCTTCGTGATGAGCTGGGCGCATTTCGCCGATATCGGCGGCATGCGGCCGGGCTCGATCAGCCCGGATGCGACCGACATCTACCAGGAAGGCATCATCATCCCGGTCACCAAGCTGATCGACCAGGGCGTCACCAACGAGGCGACGCTTGACATCTTCCACCGCAATTCCCGCTTCCCCGAACAGAGCATCGGTGACATGCGAGCGCTGATGGCGAGCGTTGACGTCGGCGTGAAGCGCATCGGCGAAATCCTCGATCGCTTTGGCTCCGATGTCGTGGAAGATGCGCTGGCGCAGTTGCTCACCCGTACCCGCAAGCTGGTGCGCTCCAAGCTCGCCGAGACCTTCGATTACGGCACGCACAAGTTCACCGACGCGATCGACAGCGACGGCCATGGCAATGGCCCGTTCAAGATGCGGCTTTCGCTGACCCGCGAAAAGCTGGCGAATGGCGAGGACAAGTTCACCTTCGACGCCACTGAATCCGATGATCAAGCGCCCGGCCCGATCAATTTTCTGATGAACCGCGGCGTGCCGGGCATGGCGCTCGGTCTCTTCTATCTCGGCGGCGACCCGGGCCAGGTCTGCAATGCCGGCGGCCCGCAGGCGCTGGATGCGGTGAACCTGCGGCAGGGATCGTTCCTGCAGCCGAACTTCCCCGCGGCGCTCGGCATGCGCGGCCTGACCATGATGCGCGTTCTGTCGGCTCTGAACGGTCTCGTCAACACGGCGGGCGGCAAGGCGCCGGCCGCCAATTCGGCTTATGTCATCACCATCATGCGCGGCAACTACAAGGATGATGCGGGCGATTTGAAGCGCTTCCTGCTCGCTGACGGCATCGGCGTCGGTTACGGCGCGCGGCCGGATGCGGACGGTATCGACGCCGTCTATTTCGTGGCGCAGGAGAACTACCCGGTCGAATTCCTCGAAGTCGGCTATCCGGTACGCCTGCGCACCTATGGCATTGTCAAGGATAGCGGCGGTGCCGGCAAATTCCGCGGCGGCTGCGGCATCATCCGCGAATACGAAATCCTCGCCGAGGACATGATGCTCGCCGTGCGTATCGACAGCGTCAAGAACCCACCCTGGGGCATCAAGGGCGGCATGGGAGGTGGCACCGGCCGCGTCACCATCAATCCGGGCCGGCCCGACCAGCGCATGGTTCCGCCGCTTTCGGACGGCAACAGGCTCGTCAAGGGCGACGTGCTGCGCATGGAAACCGGCGGGGGCGGGGGCTACGGCCATCCGTTCGACCGCGCTCTCGATGCGATTCTGGAAGACGTGCTCGGCGGTTTCGTCAGCGCCGGATCCGCAGAGCGCCTCTATGGCGTCGTCGTGAAGGGCACCAAGGTTGACCAGGCGGCTACGGCCGCACTTCGCGCCAACCGACCCGCTACCCTTGCATTCCATCGTCAGGAGTATGTCGATGTCCTCGCCTGAGACCTTTATCGATACGTCCCTTTCCGTCGCAGTCGATATCGGCGGCACCTTCACCGATGTCGCCCTTCTCGACCGTGCCACCGGCAAGGTCTGGCGGGCAAAGACGCCGAGCGTGCCCTCCGATCCTTCGGAAGCGTTCCTCAACGGCATCCGCCTGGCGCTGACCGATGCCGGGCGTGAGGCTTCCTCGCTGGGTCAGGTCCTGCATGGCACGACTGTCGCGACCAACATGATCCTCGAAGACAAGGGCGCCCGCACGGCGCTGGTCACCACCAAGGGTTTCCGCCATGTGCTGAACATCGGCCGCCAGGACATTCCCCGCAAGGCGAACCTCTATACCTGGGTGAAGCCGGCGCGGCCTGTACCCGCCTCGCGCATCGTCGAGATCGACGAGCGCATCGCCGCCGGCGGCGCGGTTCTCGATGCGCTGGACGAGGAAAGCGTGCGGCTTGCGGCCGAAGCGATCCGCGGCATGGATGTGGAGGCGGTCGCCGTCTGCCTGCTGCACGCCTTTGCCAATCCTGTGCATGAAAAGCGTGCTGCCGAAATCCTCCGCGAGGAACTGCCGCATCTCGCTGTTACCACCTCGACCGACGTTCTGCCCGTGGTGCGCGAGTTCGAACGCACGCTGACGACCGTGCTCAATGCCACCGTGATGCCGGGCGTCACCACCTATGTGGGCCGGCTCGAAAAGCGGCTGGAGGACGAGAAGGTTGCCGCCCCGCTGCTGTTGATGCAGTCAAATGGCGGTGTTGCCGGTGCGGCGACCATTCGACAGGCTCCGGCGCTGACGGCGCTGTCCGGTCCGGCGGCCGGCGTGGTCGGTGCACGCTCCGTCGCGGCCGCCTGCGGCATCAAGGACATCATCACCGTCGATATCGGCGGCACCAGCGCAGACATCTGCCTGATCAAGGATGGCAAGATCGGGCTGACCCAACACGGCAAGGTAGGCGAATGGCCTTTACCGCTGCCGATGGTGGACATGGTGACGATCGGCGCCGGTGGCGGTTCGATCGCCAAGGTGGCTGACGGCACGCTGACCGTCGGCCCGCAGAGTGCCGGCGCCCGTCCGGGCCCTGCGGCTTACGGCCATGGCGGCGAGAACCCGACAGTGACCGACGCGCATGTCGTGCTTGGCCATCTGCCGGCCCGCCTCCTTGGCGGCCGCATGGCGCTCGATGTCGATGCCGCCCGCAAGGCGGTCGGCGGCAAGGTGGCTGCGCCGCTCGGTCTTTCGACGGCGACGGCGGCGCGGGGCATTCTGGCGATCGTCGACAACCATATGGTCGGCGCGGTGCGCGTCGTTTCGGTCGAACGCGGCCATGATCCGCGCGACTTCACCCTGGTGCCGTTCGGCGGCGCCGGCCCGCTGCATGGCTGCGCGCTTGCCGAACTGCTCGGCATTTCCCGCGTCATGATTGCGCCGGCTCCGGGCATTCTCTGCGCCGACGGCCTGCTCGCCGCCGATCTCAAGGCCGAGTTCAGCCGGACGCTGCCGAAAGCCGGTGCCATCGATGTAGCCACCGCCAACGGCATCGTCGCGGAGCTTAAAGTCCAGGCCTCCACCTGGTTCGACACGGAAGGCGTGGCCGAAAAGGACCGCCGCATCGCAACTGTGGCTTTGCTGCGGTATCACGGCCAGGGCGGCGAACTTGCCGTCACCTGGGGCGAGACCCGCGAGGCTGTCGAGGCTGCGTTTGCCGCCGAGCACAAGGCGCTCTACGGTTTTGTGCTGGAAACGGCGATCGAACTGGTGACCCTGCGCGTCGAGGCCGCCGGCATAACGATCGAACCGCCGCCGGCCGTTCTTGAGAAGGGCTCCGATGTCACCCCGTTCGACCATGTGCCGGTGTATTTCGAAAGCGGCGTGACGAGCGTTCCGGTCGTCGACCGTTCGACGCTCGGTGCGGGTGCCACCTTCAAGGGCCCGATGATCCTCACACAGCTCGATACGACGACATTGGTCGCACCAGGCTGGACCGGCACGGTGCACGGCTCCGGTGCCGTTCTTCTAACAGCCAAGCAGGATGCATGAGATGACTGAGCAAAAGACCGATCTCGACCGCGTCTTCGCGCATATCGAGGAAAACCGCGAAAGCTTTATCGAGCGGGTGATGGACTATGTCCGCCATCCCTCGATCAGCGCCCAGAACAAGGGCATCGCGGAAGTGGCAGCCATCCTCGTCGATATGCTGAACGGCATGGGCATGGAGGCGGTCACCATCCCGACCAAGAACCACCCGATGGTGCTCGGCCGCATGGAAAAGCAGCCGGGCAAGCCGACGGTGCTTCTCTACGGCCACTATGACGTTCAACCGCCGGAACCCTATGAGCTGTGGCTCAGCCCGCCCTTCGAGCCGACGATCCGCGATGGCCGCATCTACGCGCGTGGCATCGGCGACAACAAGGGTCAGCATTTTGCTCAGCTGATGGCGCTGGAATCGCATCTGAAGGTCACCGGCGAACTGCCCTGCAACGTCATCTTCCTGCTGGAAGGCGAGGAGGAGATCGGCAGCCCGCACATCGCCGAGTTCGTGGCCGAGCATGCCGACAAGCTGAATGCCGCGGATCTGGTTGTCACCTCCGATGGCCCGCTGCATGAATCGGATGCGCCGATCATCACGTTTGGCGTGCGCGGTGTCGCGTCCTTCGAACTGCGGGCGAAGACCGCCAATCGTGACGCCCATTCCGGCAATTTCGGCGGCATCATGCCGAACGCGATCTGGAAGCTGGTGCATCTGCTGGCGACGATGAAGAACGACAAGGGTGAGATCACCATCGATGGCCTGCATGACGTCATCGTCCCGCCGACCAATATGGAGCGTGAGGCAGTCAGCAAGCTGCCGCTCGATCTCGACGCGATCAAGGCCGATCTCGGCATCAAGGAACTCGACGCGCCGCTCGACCGCGGCTATTTCGACCGGCTGATGTTCCATCCGACGCTGACGATCAACGGCCTGCATGGCGGTTACGGCGGCCCCGGCCAGAAGACGGTCCTGCCCTGCGAGGCGTTTGCCAAGTGCGATATCCGCCTCGTGGAAAGCCTGACGCCGGATTACGTGTTCGAGAAGGTGCGGGCGCATGTCGCGGCTCATGCGCCGGACGTGGAGTTTGTACCGCTCAACGCCATGCTGCCGTCGAAGACGCCGATGGACAGCCCGTTCGCACCGGTCATCCAGGACGCGATCTTCACCGCCCGCGGCGTCGAACCGCTGCTCTACCCGACGGTTGGGGGCTCGTTGCCGGATTATGTGTTCACGAAGATCCTGAAGAAGCCGGCGTTCGTGGTGCCTTACGCCAATGCGGATGAGGCGAACCACGCGCCGAACGAGAATTTGAAGCTGGATCTGTTCATCGCCGGCATCAAGACCGGGGCAGCGCTGCTGACGAAGCTGGGTGAGATGAAGAGTCCGGCTGGATGACCGGCATGGTAATGGGCGGAAAGGGACGAGCGCCTTCACGCCAAAGGATCGATCGAGGCCCCCGACGCCGGCCAGCAACGAAGCAAATTCTTCGATGGCGTCAATCGGGGCTACGGACATGCGACCGATGATCTCTACGGCAATCGCTTGGATCTCTCTTGGTCGGCCTCGGTATTAAATCTCCTGAACTTGTTTGCGGCATCGTCTTGAGCGGAAGAAACGGACTCCCGGTGGAAAACAGCAGTCCCGGCACGATGAGGAAGCCGCCGCCGATGCCGAAGGAGCTGGAACAGAGGCCGGTCAGCGGGGCGACGAGGCTGGTCGCGCCATGGTTGCGAATGTTCATCGACTGCGGCGTGACGCCGGTCTGGCTGCGTGTCTTGCTCATGACGAAACTAACGAACATCATCAGCAGGCCGAACATGAAGGCAGGTTTTGTCCTTCGACCACCTTGCCGAGACTGAAATCGAAATAGGCGCCGAGTGACCCGGGCAATGGTGAAGATCAGGGCGCCAGGCATGGCCGCGAACCGCGTGGCCGACGAGGTTGAGATAGGCGTTGACGGTGACGGCGAGCGCGCCCGTGCCGATCGCCGTATGCACGTCCTGACGCCGCCGACATACAGCAGCAGCGGCGTCGCCAGGATCGAGCCGTTGCCGATCAGGTCGAGGGTGAAGCCGATCAGCGATCCAGAGCCGAGCGCAAGATCTGCTGGATTGACCCGTCCATACTGCCGTCAGCCCCAGACCGAGTGGGGAAACGCGTCGAGCGGTATCTTCAGGTAGCGGCGCCCGTCGTCCTCGGCCGGCGGCAGTTCGCCGCCGCAAATGTTGACCTGCAGCGCATGCAAGATCAGCTTCGGCATTGGCAGGGTGCGGTCGCGCGCTTCCCGCAGATCGACGAAATCCGCCTGAGACCTGCTGGCGACATGCGGGTTATCGACCTTCTGCTTTGCAACCGTACTTTCCCACGAGGCTTCGCGGCCCCCTGGCGGTAGTCATGGCCGGTGAACAGGCGGGTCTCGTCGGGCAGAGACAGGATAGCCTGGATCGACGCCCAGAGATTGACGGCGCTGCCACCGGGAAAATCGGCGCGCGCGGAGCCGGTGTCGGGCATGAACAGCGTATCGTGAATGAAGGCCGCATCGCCGACGACATAGGTGATCGAGGCCAACGTATGCCCCGGCGAATGCATCACCCGCGCCTGCAGTTCGCCGATCGCAAACGTCTCGCCGTCCTGAAATAGCCGGTCCCACTGGGAGCCGTCGCAGACGAAGTCCGGCCAGTTGTAGATCTTCTGCCAGATCTTCTGCACCGCGACCACATGCTCGCCGATTGCCGTCGGCGCGCCGGTTTTTGCTTTGAAGTACCGCGCGGCCGAGAAATGATCCGCATGTGGATGGGTGTCGAGGATCCATTCCACCGTCAGTCCGTGAGACGCGACGTGCTCCAGAATGGCATCGGCATTCACCGTTGCGGTAGAGCCGGATTTCTCGTCGAAATCGAGCACCGGGTCGATGATGGCGCATCTGCGCGTCGCGGGGTCCGAGACGACATATTGAATGCTCCCGGTGCGAGCATCGTAGAACGCGGCAACGTCAGGCTTGAGCATAGGCCAGGCTTTCCTCGGACGCCGCGCACGGAAAAGATCGCCCGCGCAGGGTCGAAATCGTAATCGGCCTCGAACATCGGCGCGTCCTGTGCCAGCTGCGCCACGCAATCGAGGATGAACTGCACTTTTTCATCCGAGAGCAGCACGCTGAAGTTCAACCGCGTGAAGCCCGGCTTCCTGATTTCGTCGCCGCCCGCAATGGCCTGCCGCATCGCTTCGGATTGCTCGGCATCGATTGACAGCAGCCGGTGGACGTAAGGTCCGGCGCAGGCGCAGCCGCCGCGCGCCTGAATGCCGAAACGGTCGCTCAGCATGCGGGTGGCAAGCTGCTGATGGACATAACCGCCCCGGCCGTTGCGAATGCGGAAGGAGAAGATCGGCAGACGATCCGGGCCGGGCAATCCCAGCAGTTCCAGCTGCGGCACGTTATTCCACGCGGCAAAGGCCTGCGCGGTCAGCTCGCGGTTGCGCCGTTCCATATCCTTCAGGCCGATTGCATGTTTGACGATGAAGGCCAGCGCGGCGCGGATGTCGCCGACGACATTCGGCGTGCCGGCTTCTTCGCGCGCTTCCAGGCTGTTGCTGTAATCGTGGGTTTCGGGAGAGACGAATTTCACCGTGCCGCCGCCCGGCCAGGACGGCTTGTTCGTCGCCAGACCTTCGCGGCGCACGATGAGGATGCCGGAAGCGCCGGGGCCGCCGATGAACTTGTGCGGCGAAACCACGATCGCATCGATTTGCGCATCTGCATCCGGCACCATGGAGATCGGCACATAGGGGCCGGCACCGGCATAATCCCAGATCATCCTCGCGCCGGCAGCCTTCACTATCCGGGTGATGGACGCGACATCGCTGGTGATCCCGGTAATGTTCGATCCGGCCGACAAGGTACAGACGGTCAGGTCGGGCGATCCTTCGTGCAGCGCCTTTTCGAGATGCGACAGGTCTGGTCCGCCGGAAGGAGACTCGGCGAGGCTCGACGATATCAGCGCCGCTTTCACGCCAAGGGAGAATGTTGGAATGGTGCTCATAGGGTCCGATGATGACCCGGACGGTCTTTCCCGCCGCAACCGCTTCCGTGACGCCGAACAGCTTGACGAGGCGGTTGAGCCCCGACGTCGCGCCGGAGCCGGTGAAGATGACGGCATGTTCCTCGGTCGCACCGCAGAATTCGGCGATCAGCGACCGCGCTTCCCGCCGCATGCGGGTCATGAAGCCGCCGCAGTAGGAGGCTTCCGTATGGCTGTTGGCGTAATAGGGGAGGACCTCGTCCATCACGAAACCTTCGATCATGCGCAAGGCCCGGCCGGAGGCGACATAGTCCGCATAGACCAGGTTCCTGACCCCATAAGGACCTTCGATCTCCGCCGTCGCGCCGACGAGATCGTCGCGCAGATCGGCGATCAGGCCGGGGCGGTTTAAGGCCTGGCGAAACCGGGCGAGGGGCGTGAGAACCTGACTGGGTTCACGACGAATGGCTTGCACGGTCATCTCGCTGTCATCCTCCATAGTCTCGATGTTGACAGCGATTGTAATCTGCTTCAGGCTCGGAAAATTCACCTATTTTATGCGAAATTTTACCCGGACTGTGTCATATGATCGAACCTGCTGCAAAGATCGATGCGTTTGATCTGAAAATCCTCACTGTTTTGCAGAAAGACTCCAGCCTTTCCCAGCGTGATCTGGCAGAAAAGGTCGGCCTGTCGCAAAACGCCTGCTGGCGGCGGCTTCAGCGCCTGCAGTCGATCGGCATGATCCGCGGTTCGCACAGCGATATCGATCTCAGTGCGCTGGGACTGGATCTCACCGTCTTCGTGATGATCCGTACCCGTCATCATTCCAAGGAATGGATCGACGGTTTTCGTCATCATGTCGAACGCCTTCCCGAGGTCATCGATTTCTACCGCATCGGCGGGGATTGGGATTACCTGATCAAGGTCGTGACCCGAGGCATGTCCGGTTACGATGCGTTTTACCAGAAGCTCATCACCAATTTTGACCTCGCGACGGTCACCGGCTTCTTTTCCATGGAAGCCATCGTCGATAAGCGCGCCGTTGAGCTAAGTCGCTTACTGTGAAGGGTCATCCGGCTCGCCACGAAATGCGCCAAAGATAGCCGCCTGCGAGTGGCGATGCTGGCGAAGCAGTCTGTAACTCCGGGCAGTGCTTGGTGCCAACGAATTGTTGCGCTCGGCGCAGATCCTGATCGAACAGGCGACGATCGCCTCCCGGGGAAGCCCTGCCTATCTGATCTATGGATTTATTTTGGTCGTGTCCTTAGCTCCTCGCGGGAGGTTTCTGCCCGGGGCGCAAAGTTTGAACGACCCCACTAGGAGTTGGGTCGCTCCAACGTTTCCTAAACCTTGGCGACGAGATCGACCTGCCCATCGAGAGCGTTCGCACCCAGCGCCCGACGTTCGTCGCAGAATCTGAAGCAGATCGTTGCCGTATCGGTGAAAGCTCGTGAAATCCTGGGAAGGCCATTCGGAGAGGCTTTAGTCGTTGTTCACTTCCGACCCTGCGATCAACTCCTGAAAGCGGGCAACCGCCGTGTGGTCCTGACCGGGTCCTAGCGTCTTCTTCGCAGCACTCCATATCTCGAAGCAGAGCGACGAGAATGGCGTCGTCGTATCCGTCTGCGATGCGACCTCCAGCGCGATGCCGAGGTCCTTGACCATCAGATCGAGCCCGAAACCGGCATCGAACTTGCGCGACAGCACGAACTGCTTGAACTTCTTCTGGGTCGAATTGTTCATGCCGGTCGAGGCGTTCAGAACCTCGACCATGGTCTCAGGCGACAGGCCGAAACGGCTGCCGATCAACAGCGCCTCCATGCCGATCAGGAAGCCGCCGGCGCTGACCAGATTGTTGAGCGCCTTCATTGCATGCGCGGAGCCGATGCCGCCGACCACAGTCAGGCTTGTCCCCATGGACGACACCAGCGGCCGGATCGTCTCGATCGTGTCCGCGTCGCCGCCGAGCATGATCGCCAGTTCGCCGGTTTTGGCCCGTGGCACCCCGCCGGATACCGGAGCGTCGCAGAGCGCGATCGAGGACCGCGCCAGTGTGCTTGCGATCGCTTGCGTCTTGTTGGGTGAGCCGCTGGTCATGTCGATGACGATGCTGCCCGGCGCGAGGGAAGCGGCAAGCCCGTTTTCCCCGAACAGGACCTCGCTGACGATATCGCTGGTCGGCAGCATCGTCACCACGATCTGGCAGTTCTTGCCAAGCTCAGCAGCGCTTGTTGCGGCCGAGGCGGAAATGTCTGCGGCAACCTGTTCGGTGCGGCCGGCATCCGCGTCGAGAACCGTCAGCGGATAACCCGCCTCCGCCACCCTTTTCGCCATCGGAACGCCCATGGCGCCCAATCCGATGAATCCTACACTTGGAAGCTTCTTTTCCTGGCTCATTCTTCCGTCCTCCCTCAAACATCGCCCGGCCGGCAATCTCGTCGGCAGCTCTCGCACACAGCTCAGATTGTCTTACAAGGTGACAGTATGCTAAATCAAGTCCATAAACGCGACATGAGGCGGACATGAAGACGAGCGATCAACCGGCCTACGAAATTCTGGCGCTGCGATATGCCACCACGGATCTGATGCGGCCGAGACGGGAAAACTTCTTTCCCGGTATGGACCTCCACGATGGCGAGATGCCGCTCGATTATTATGTCTGGGTCATTCGCGGCGAAGGGCGATGCCTGCTGGTCGATACCGGCTTCGGAACGGAAGCCGCCTCGACACGGCACCGGACCCTTCTGCATCAACCGACGGATCTCCTGCAACGGGCCGGCATCGAGCCTACCAAGATATCCGACGTCATATTGACCCATCTTCACTACGACCACGCCGGCAATCTCGACCGCTTTCCCAAGGCCCGCTTTCACCTGCAAGAGGACGAAATGCGGTTCGCGACAGGCCGCAACATGTGCCATGCCTGCCTGAAGGCGCCGTTCGAATGCCGTGACGTGACGCAGGCCGTGGAAATCGTCTTCGATGGCCGGATGGTGTTTCACGACGGCGATGCCGAGATTTTTCCCGGCATCGAGGTGTTCAGGATCGGCGGCCATTCCGGCGGGCTGCAAGTCGTCCGGGTCTCGACCGCGCGCGGCAAATTGGTGCTCGCGTCGGACGCCTTCCATTTCACCGAGAACCGCCTTCGCCGTGCCCCCTTTCCCATCGTCTACCATGTCGGCGAGATGCTTGACGGGTTTGCCCGCTGCGAAACACTGGCCGGCGGCGACCCGGATCTGCTGATCCCCGGCCATGACCCAGACGTGCGGTTGCGCTGGCCCGCACTCAGCCCCGACCTCCCGGATATTGTCCGCCTCGATCTTCCTCCACAAACAAAATTCACATATTGACAGTTTGTCTGACAATATTTAAACGCGTTCTGGAGGAGGACGCCCAATGCTTTTAGATGAAACGATCAAGATCGGTGATGCCGCCTACGCGTTTGCGGGCGAATACGAACCCGAGTTCCGGCCGGCCGTGGATGCCTTCCTTGAAAACTATTCTGTAGAGGAAGAGATCGGCTCGGCATCGGCCTTGCTGGTGGACGGCAAGAAGGTGTTCGACATCTGGGCCGGCTATCGCGACGAAGCCAGGACGGAGCCCTGGGAGCGCGATACCATCGTCTGCATGATGTCGGTCGCCAAGGGTATTTCCGGCATCGCCTTCAACATCCTGATCGATCGCGGCATGGTCGATCCCGACGCCCCGGTTGCGACATACTGGCCGGAATTTGCCCAGAACGGCAAGGAGGGCCTGCTGGTCCGCCACGTTCTCGATCATACCGCCGGGCTGCCGGTCGTTCTCGATCCGCTGTTTCCGGGCGCGATCTTCGATTGCGATGCGATCGTGCTGGCGCTCCAGAAGCAGGCACCGATCTGGACGCCGGGCACGGTCGCCGCCTATCATATTCACACCCAGGGCAATATTCTCGGCGAGATCGTGCGACGGGTAACCGGCAAGCGTTATCCGCAATTCATCAATGACGAGCCTGATCGCACCGCTGAAGCTCGATTACCGCATCGGTGGATTGTCGGATGCCGATATGCGCCGATGCGCGGAATTGGTGCCGACGGTCGAAGGCACGCTGTTTGCCCGCAAGGACAAGGAACCGGATTCCCTGCTGGCCAAGGGCTTTCTCCAGCACCCGCACGAACCGATGAACGTGACGTTGAACTCGCCGGGATGGCGGCAATCCGAAATCGCCAGCGCCAATGGCCATGGCACGGCTCGTTCGGTGGCTGCCATCTACGGCATGGTCGCCCGAGGCGGCGAGTTGGACGGCGTGCGCATCATGCGTCCCGAGACGATCCGCGACATGACGACCGAGCAGCACAATCAGACCGAACAGATGCAGCAGCGCCCCTATCATCAGGGTCGCGGCATACTTTTGAATACACCGCAATCGGTGTGGATGGGCCCCAATCCGCATGCCTTCGGGCACCACGGTTTCGGCGGCTCCATCGGCTTTGGCGACCCGGATGCCAAAATCGGATTTTCCTATGCCTGCAACAAGATGCACACGCGCCCGGACAATGGGCCACGCGCAAGGCGCATCATCGAAGCTGTCTACGATATCCTGTGAGGGGCGACCATGAGTGACGCTCGAAAAATTGCGGTCGTGACCGGCGGTGCCGGCGGCATCGGCAAGGCATGCGTCCGAAAGCTGACGCAGGATGGCTGGCGGGTCGCCGTGCTCGATCTGGACGGCGCCCAGGCCGATGCGGTGGCGGAAGAACTCGGAGGCGTCGGTTATGCCGTCGATATCGGCGATACGGCAAGCATCGTCGATGCCGCCCGTTTCGTGGAGGACAAGGTCGGGCCGATTTCCGGGCTTGCCTGTGTTGCGGCCCACCTCGAAAACCCGCATCGGCCGGAGCGCCAGGACGCTGCGGAATGGGACGATATCCTGCGAGTCAACCTGACCGGCACGTTTCGCAGCATGGTCGAGTTCGGGCGCGGCATGCTGGAGCGTGGGCACGGCTCCATCGTCAATGTCGGTTCGATCACCGCCTTTAACTCCTCGCCGCTTCAGGCCTACGGGCCGTCCAAGGCCGGTATCATCAACATGTCGCGCAATTTCGCGGTGGCGTGGGGGCGCAGCGGCATTCGGGTCAACACCGTCTGCCCCGGCCCCACCCGCACGCCCGCCGTCGAGGCGAGTTATGCCCGCGGCGAGCGCAACCCTGACACCATGATCCGCCAGACTGCTCTCGGCCGGTTGGTCAAGCCGGAAGAGGTCGCAAACGCCATCGCCTTCCTGCTGTCGGACGGTGCATCCGGCATTACCGGCATCGAACTGTCGGTCGATTCCGGCACGCTTGCCGCGCAGCTCTGGTCTCTTTACGGCGGTGTGCCCGAAGCGGCAGGCCGGGAGGAAAAACATGAACGCCTCTCTGTCGAACCACGTGATCCTCGTCACCGGCGCCGGTCGCGGTATCGGCTGGGCGACCGCCGAACTGCTGGCCAAACGCGGCGCATCCGTCGGCGTCGTTGATGTGAACGAGGCGGACACCGCATCGACCGTGAACGCGATCGAGGCGGCCGGCGGCAAGGCGCTCGGCCTGCCGACCGATGTCAGCGACCGCGCCGCGCTGATGGCCACGGCAGCTCAATTGGCGGCGAGCTTCGGCCCGCTGACCGGCGTCGTCAACAATGCGATGTGGATCCGCTACGGACCTGTGGAGGATATCGAGGAGACGGTTCTCGACCGGATGCTGGCTGTGGGCGTCAAGGCCGCGTTCTGGGGCGTTCAGGCCCTGCTTGCGCATGGCTCGGACAGGGGCGGCGCCGTTGTCAACATCTGCTCGCCCGTCGCCGATCTCGGGATGGCCAACACCGCTTCCTACACCGCCGTCAAGGGCGCGATCTCGTCGCTGACCCGCCAGCTTGCCGTCGAACTCGGCCCACGCGGCATCCGCGTCAATGCGGTGACGCCGGGTGCCGTGCCGACGCCGGGCGCACGCGCCATCGTCAACGAGGAAGGTTATGCGCTCAGGCGCAAGCAGACACCGCTCGGACGAACGGGAGAGGAAGCCGAGATTGCCGCCGGTATCGCCTTCCTGCTCGGCCCCGATGCCAGCTTCGTTACCGGCGAGGTCCTGCATGTGGATGGCGGGATTTCGGTGAAGTCCATGTGAACGGGCTGCCGCGGCAAGCCGGAGCCCGGCACTTGCCAGCAGATGAACAGGCACCGCGCGTCGATCCGGCTGTCGCCCCGCCCTTTAGAAAAGCCAAGGATAAGGACCCTTACATGCCTCATAAAGCTCAGGACGAAACGATCGAGGATATGTTCGAGAAAGGGCTTGCGCTGCGCCGGCAGGTGCTCGGGTCCGAATATGTCGACAAGTCTCTCGCCAATGCCAATGATTTCATGATGTCGTTCCAGCGCATTACCACCGAATGGTGCTGGGGTTATGCCTGGGGCCGCGACACGCTGGATCTGAAGACACGCAGCATGCTGAACCTCGCCATGCTGACCGCGCTCAACCGCGCTGCCGAGATCAAGCTGCATGTGCGCGGCGCCGTCAACAACGGTCTGACCGCCGAGGAAATCCGCGAAGTCCTGCTGCACGCCACGGTCTACTGCGGCATTCCCGCCGGCCTCGACGCCTTCAAGGCGGCCAACGAGGTGCTGCTCGAGATGAAGGTCATTTCTCCGGCTTCTGGCGCCGGAGCCTGACGCTTCCCCGGCGACCGTCACCGCAAGTCCGGTCATTTCGGGATTTTCAAATGCGGGCGGGAGGAGAACGCCGGCAAATAATGGCAGCACCGACGAAAGGCCTGCCACGCACGACAAACGGCTTTATCGAGACAAGGTCTCACATCAGGGAGGGTAGCATGAAAAACGTCCATTCGGGCCTGAAAGCCCTATCGAAACTTGCACTTGGCGGCCTCATCGCCGCAGCCATGTCCGTTCAGTCGAGCGCTGCCGACGACGGGCCGATCCGCATCGGCGTCATGGCGAAATTTGCCCAGATCAACGGCGCCGCCATTCTCAACGGCGCGACCCAGGCCGTCGAGGAAATCAACGGCGCCGGCGGCGTCAACGGGCGCAAGATCGAACTGGTCCAATATGACGACCAGGGTTCCGCCAGTGATGCGACGCTTGCCTTTCAGCGCGCCGTCCGCCAGGACCGCGTCAGCGCCATGGTCGGCACATTCCTCAGCGAGATCGCCATCACGCTGACGCCCTGGGCGGCCCGCCTGAAAGTGCCCTACATCGTCACCGGCGCCGGCGCCGACCAGGTAGGCAAGCTCGTGCACGACAATTACCCGGCCTACAAATACGTATTCCGCACCATCCTGCCGGCCAGTTCCACGGCCGAAGGCGTCTGCCAGTCGGTGAGCGACCTTGCCGTCAAGCAGCTCAAATACAAGCGCGCCGTGCTGATGACCGAGGATGCCGCCTGGACCAAGAGCTATGACGAGGCGCTGAAGACCTGCCTGCCGCAGCACGGGCTCGACGTGGTCGAAACCATCAAGGTCGCCACCGACACCAGCGATTTCACCCCGATCTTCCAGAAGATCGAGGCGATGAAAGCGGACGTGATCGTCACCGGCGTCGGCATCATCGGCAACAAGCCCGTCGTTCAGTGGGCGAACCAGCAGGTTCCGATGCTGCTGATGGGCTATAATGCCCAGGCGGGCGCAAGCTCCTTCTGGAAGGAGACCAGCGGCGCCACCCAGGGCCTGGTGACATTCACCGCCGCCTCGCAGGATTCCGCCCTGACACCGAAGACGGTGCCCTTCGGCGAGGCCTACCTGAAGCGCTTCACCACCACGCCGGCCGCCCATTCCTACGCCACCTATGATGCGATCTATCTGCTGAAGAACGCCATCGAAAAGGCCGGCAAGACGGATGCCGACGCGATCGTCGCGGAGCTGGAAAAGGCCGATTATGTCGGCGCCAGCGGCCGGATCGTCTTCCAGGGCGCCAACGACCCGCTGACCCATGACATGAAGTTCGGTAAGGACTTCGTCACTGGCGTCGCCATCCAGTGGCAGGACGGCAAGCAGGTGGCGGTATGGCCCGCCGACATCGCCAAGAACAAGATCGCCTTTCCTGCCTTTGTCAGCGCACCGAAATAAGCGCTGTGTAAAGCGGGATCGCGAAAAGGGTGGGCGGGTTCCGCCCTCCCAATCCCGCTCTCATGATCCAGCAGCCTTGGGGAGGGAACCCGAATGTTAACTCAAGTCATTGTCAGCGGCTTGCTGATCAGCGCGATCTATGCGTTGGCAACCACGGGATTTACTCTCCTTTACGGCGTGAGCGGTATCCTGAATCTCGCGCATGGAACCACGCTCGCGGCATCGGGAATAGCGACTTGGTACCTCATGGGAACGACTCAGCTGAACCCGTTCCTGGCCATTGCGCTCGGCACTCTGACGGGGGTTGCCATCGGGCTCCTGACCTTCGTTCTGATCATTCGGCCCTTGCGAACGCTGATGAAACTTAGCGTCGCCGATGAGCATGTCTTCATGCTTGTGGCGACGCTGCTATGGACCATTATCCTTCAGGAAGTCTTGTCTTATACCTTTGGTGACGTGCCGGTCAGCATCCCACAGCTCGTCCCGGGAACCATCGAGGTGTTCGGTGTGCGCACTCCGGTATCGAGTGTACTTGTAGCCGGACTGTCATGGTGCGTGATCGCGGCCTTGTGGTTCTATGTGTCTAAGACGAGATCCGGCCAGACGATCCTCGCCGCCTCGATCAACCCGAAGGGCCTCATTCTGTGTGGTGTTAACCTGAATGCCGTGCATATCGTGGTCTGGGCGATCTATGGTGGCCTGGCCGGTCTTGCCGGTGTCCTTGTTGCCATGATCCTCGGCGTGTCGCCGAGCGGGGTCTCGAACTGACGGCGACCGCTTTCTCGATCGTGGTGCTGGGCGGACTTGGAAGCGTCGGCGGCACTTTGATTGCGGCCAATCTGATCGGCTTTATTGAAACCGGGACCGCCTACTTCATAAGCCCGTCGGTGCGAACGCTGCCCGCCTTGATTATCCTCATCATTGTGCTCTACGTGCGCCCGCAGGGCCTCTTCGGGAGGCGCTAATTCTATGAACGTGAACACGCAATCCATTCGCCGCCCTATGGTCGGGCTGGTTATCGTCAGCCTTGCCGCGGCAATCCTACCCTATGTCGGGCTGCAGGAATACTCGCTCAGCATTCTCACGCTTGGTCTCTTTTTTGCAGTCTATGCGATGAGTTGGGACCTGTTATTCGGTTACGCCGGGGAAGCCAATTTCGGCGCGACGTTCCTGATCGGCACCGGCGCTTATACTGCGGCACTGATGTCGAGCAATGGCGTTGCAACGCCTCTCGTTTGTGTGGCCGCAGGTGCCGCGGCAGCTGTCATCGCCGGTGCGGTCCTGGCTTTTCCCGCCCTTCGGTTACGCGGTCCTTACTTCGGTTTGGTGACACTGGTGGCCGTCCTTATCATGCGCCAGTTGATCATCCTGTTCTCCGACAAGACCGGTGGAGAAATCGGCATCGCAGTACCCGATGTGATCGCCCTCGATTCAGCCACCAATTTCCATATTGCGTTGGGCCTGGCGGCTGTCACGGCCTTGGTTCTCTATTTCCTGGTCAAGTCGCCTTTCGGTCTCATCCTCGAAGCGATTGGCCAGGACCCGATCAACGCTCAGGTCTTGGGCTTTAATATCGTCAAATACAAGCTGACGGCTTTTTGTGTGAGCGCGTTCTTCTCCGGTCTCGCCGGTGCTTTGATGACGTTTTATCTGGGGACCGCGTCCACCAATGTCTTTGTTGATGCATCGGTGGGCGTGCAAATTATCATTGCGGCCATCGTCGGCGGACGAAGGACCGTGTTCGGGCCGATCCTTGGCGCGCTCTTCATGGCTGCCGCCTCGGAATATCTGCGGCCGCTCGGTTCTCTCAGCGAGCTGTTCGTAGCGCTGATCGCTCTAATTGTTCTGTTCTTCCTGCCGGGTGGTCTGCTGGGGCTTGTTCGGCTTGTTCGGAGAAAAGCATGAAATTCCTGGAAGTAAGGCAGCTCACCAAGCGCTTTGGCGGGCTTACCGCCGTCGATAACGTCGATTTCGACGTCGACAAGGGCGAGATCCTCGGGCTGATCGGCCCTAACGGTTCGGGTAAATCCACGACCATGTCGCTGATAATGGGCCTTCACAAACCCGATACCGGATTGATTCATCTCGATGGCGTGAATATTGCCGGCTGGCCCCTAACCGCATCGCCGGCCTGGGGGTCAGCATGGTGTTCCAGCACTCGCGGCCGCTGCAACAGCAGACGGTGCTTCAGAACGTGCTTCTGGCCTGCCTGCCGAACAAGGTCACGCATCTGGGGGTCTCGGAAGCGCAAAGGGAAAAGGCGATCCAATCCCTTCGGCTCGTCGGCCTGCACGGCGTGCATGACAAGGCGCCGTCGGAACTGCCCTTTGCCGGCCTGCGCCGGCTGGAAGTGGCCAAGGCGCTGGCGCGCGACCCCGACCTGCTGCTGCTGGACGAACCCTTCGCGGGCTTGAGCGCCGGAGAGGTGCGGGAATTTTCCGACCTCATCCGGCATCTCAAAGGATCTGGTCGGGCGCTGATCCTCGTGGATCACAACGTCAAGAGCGTCGCCGCCCTGGTCGATCGTGCCGTCGCCATGAGTTCCGGCCAGAAGATTGCCGAAGGCAGCCCGCGCGACGTTCTTGCCAATGCCGATGTCCGCCGCGTCTATCTCGGCAGCCAGAGCGACACGGTCGCACCCGAAGTTCGCCGCGACGACAGCGACGCGCCACCGGTATTGCGCGTCAAAAACCTCAATGTTTTCTACAGTAAGGCCCAGGCGCTTTCCAATGTCTCGATCGATGTCGTCGATAAAGGCGTCACGGCGGTGGTGGGGCTCAACGGCGCCGGCAAGACCTCGCTGTTCAACGCGATTGCCGGCCTGCTCCCATCGCGCGGCGAGATTTCGTTCCGGGACCGATCGATTGCCGGCATGCCGGCCTATGAGATCGCCAGGTCCGGCATCGTGCTTTGCCCGGAATCGCGCGAGCTTTTCGGCGACATGAGCGTGCTCGAAAACCTGAAGCTTGGCGGCATGCATCTGCGCGCCGCCGATCTGCGCGAGTGGCTGGAGTTCGTCGAGCAGATCTTCCCGCGTCTGGCCGAACGGCGCCGGCAATATGCACGCACGCTGTCTGGCGGCGAGCAGCAGCAATTGGCGATCGGCCGCGCCCTTATGATGAAGCCGAAACTGCTGCTGATCGACGAGCCGACGCTCGGGCTGGCGCCGATCGTGATGGATATCATTTCTGAATCGATCGAGGCGCTCCGGAAAAGCGGCGAACTTTCGCTGCTGATAGCCGAACAAAATATGGTTTTCGCCTCACGCCATGCTGATAGCGTCCATCTTATTGAGCATGGAAGCATCGAATGGTCTGGGCCTGCACATCAATTCGTTGAGCAGGCCGGCAGTAAAATCTTGTGATGCTGATCAGCGGCCTCGTGCGAACTACGTTCTCCGCAGAGAACGGCTGGCTTATTGACAGACAACAAGACAATATGAAATCATCCGTAGGCGAGTGGAACTGTAGGCCGCAACGCTGGAGTACATCTCCCGTAGTGCAGGAAAGTGGTTTGATTGACTGTTAGCGACGACGATTCGATGCGAATACAAACTCTGCCTGGCCTGCGTGAGCAGGTTGCTGAGCGCTTGCGGATGGCCATCGCGACTGGACGCTTTCCACCCGGTGCGCGCCTGATTGAGCGAGAACTGTGCGAGATGCTGGGGGTATCGCGCCCTTCGCTTCGAGAGGCATTGCGAGAGTTGCAAGTTGATGGATTGGTCACGTTGCAGCCCAATAAGGGGCTGAGCGTGAGTATTGTTACGCCCGAGATCGCCAGATTGATCTACGAAGTTCGGGCAGCGCTCGAAGGGCTGGCGGCGCGTTTGTTTGCGCGTAATGCAACAGAAGAACAATTAAAAGCTCTGCGGCGCAGCGTCAATCATTTGGCCGACGTCTACGAGGATTTTTCAGCGGATGCGTTTATTACGGCGAAGACCCGTTTCTATGATATTTTGCTTGAGGGAGCGGGTAATCCGATAGCTGCGGATATGCTCAAGCGGATTCACACGAGAGCATCGCAACTTCGGGTCGTCTCGTTGTCTCGTGAGGAACGAGCGAAGCAGTCTATAAAGGAACTCCGGGCTTTCCTGGATGCCCTCGAAGCTCGCGACGAAGATCTATCGTACAGGCTTTGTGTCGCGCACATTGAGGCGGCAGCGATAGCCGCATTGGAGGCGATCGATCGAAAGCTTGGCAACTCGGCAGGCGAAGGTGATCGCTTGCGCCGTGGCCAATCCACGAGTTGAGCCTTAGGCTAAAGTCTTCAGTGGCATTTTGTTGCTTTTTAAAGTCTGGGTAGCTGGACCCCGCTAAAGGCGGAGACCGGATATTCAACGCAGTTCAATAGACTACCGTTATCCGCGATGCCCAATTTATCAGGCACTTAGCGTACTGATTAAAGGTGTCGTCGGTCCGCATCCCATCAAGGCGCCCGGATTTTGAACACGTGGAAAAGTGGCGTTGCCCGATCTCAGACCGTAGCGGCATAGTTCGATCACTGCTCGATAACGTGACAATTCCATGCATCGCTCACCGACATATGGTTCATGTGACGATGCTTGGATGCGCAGCAATTCCGCCCCGGAAGGTAGGCCGCTGGTCAAGTTTCGACCGGGGGCGTATAATCTTCACGCGTGCAGGTTCAGTCCTATGGCGCCGTTCCTCACGTGGGTATCCGTTGTGGTCGTTGTTGTCTGTGACAAGAATGGAGAGGAATTGTTATGGCACATTTTCACGTGATCGCGGGAGGCGCCAGGAAGGCGGCCTATCCCACCGTGCGGCGCATCAATGTGGCAGATGTCTTCACCTCGCTGCGTCAGGGGTTTGATGATTTCTGGACAAAGCCGTCGCACTACGTCTTTCTCTGCCTGATCTACCCTGTGGCCGGCGTGATCCTCGCGTATTGGACATCCGGTGCCAATGCGCTGCCGCTGCTGTTTCCGCTGATGTCAGGCTTTGCCCTGATCGGTCCGATAGCGGCGCTGGGTCTTTATGAAATCAGTCGCCGGCGGGAGCTTGGCCTTGACACCTCCTGGCAGCATGCGCTCGAAATCAGGCATTCCCCGGCGGTCCCGGCAATCCTTGCCATCGGTCTTATGCTGGCGGTGATTTTTATCCTGTGGCTTCTGACGGCGCAGTCGCTCTATGTCAGCCTGTTCGGGCCGGGACGGCCGGAATCGCTGATGATTTTCGCCAACGAGGTGTTCGCGACGAGCAGGGGTTGGCAGCTGATGCTTTACGGCATTGCCGTCGGCTTCCTCTTTGCTCTGGCCGTGCTTTGCACCACAGTCATTGCATTTCCGCTGCTTCTTGATCGTGACACCGGTGCGGCGACGGCGGTTTATACCTCGATGAAAGCGTTCGCGGTCAATCCCATAGAATTCATGCTCTGGGGTCTCATCGTGGCGGTGCTTCTGATGGTCGGCTTTGCGATGTTCTTTGCCGGCCTGGCTATCGTGATCCCCGTACTTGGGCACGCGACCTGGCATCTATATCGCAAGGTCGTTGAGCCGGAATCCGGCTTGGGGAGCGGCACCGGCAGGTAGGTCGGAGAACCGGCTTCGGCACTGCCGGTCAGGACGCAGTGCCGAAGAAGGCGAGGCGGGTGAAGATCGTATAGTCCGCTTCCGATACCATCAGCGCGACGAAAACCAGCACCAGCAGCGGCGGCAGCAGGATGGCGTAGACGAGCGCCAGCCGTTCCCAGGCCATGTGCATGAAGACCGCAACGATCAGCCCGGCTTTTAGCATCATGAACAACAGGATCAGCGTCCATCTGAGATAACCCTGGATGCCGAGATAATCGACCATGTAGGAAAAGGCGCTGAGCACGAAGAGCATGCCCCAGACGAGGAGGTAGAGCCGGATCGGATGCTGCTGCCCGGTTTGGGGCCGCTGTCCTGCCTGGATGTGTGCATGTGCCGTTGTCTCGTTCATGACGACCTCACCACAGATAGAAGAATGCGAAGATGAAGACCCAGACCAGATCGACGAAGTGCCAGTAGAGGCCCATGATCTCGACGGCCTCGTAGCGGCCTCTCCGGCTGGTGAAGAAGCCGCGCCGTTCCTGGTCGAAATCGCCCCGCCAGACCTTGCGGGCGCCGATGAGGAGGAAGATGACGCCGATCGTGACATGAGTGCCGTGAAAGCCGGTGATCATGAAGAAGGTCGATCCGAACTGTGCCGCCCCCAGGGGTTTTCCCAGGGGCGCACGCCTTCTGTGATCAGCTTCGTCCACTCGAAGGCCTGCATGCCGACGAAGCATGCGCCGAGAAGCGCCGTTAGCAGCATCAGCATCGCGGTTCTGTGGCGTTCGCGGCGATAGCCGAAGTTGACCGCCATCGCCATGGTGCCGCTGCTCGAGATCAGCACGAAGGTCATGATTGCGATCAGGATCAGCGGTACGTCCTGGTCGCCGATACGCAGCGCAAAGACCTCGCTCGGATTGGGCCATGTGACCGGGGTCGATATGCGGGCGGTCATGTAGGCGATCAGGAAACAGCCGAAGACGAAGGTGTCGCTGAGCAGAAAGATCCACATCATCGCCTTGCCCCACGAGGCGGTCTTGAAGGCGCGCTGATCCGAGCTGAAATCGGCAGCGACTCCGCGCAGGCCCGCTGGCCTGAGGTCTGGCTCGCCATGTGTTCCGATAGTCTGTGCCATCTGCAAATCTCCTGGTTCGGCCCCTAGGTCAGCAATGTGCGGCAAAGATCGACGAAATCGTTCGCCCACCCGGCAAAGAGCGAAAAGAGCAGGAGCCAGACGGCGAGCATGAAATGCGAATAGATGGCGGATAGATCGATGCTGAGGCGCAGCCTGTCCGGCTGAATGTCGCTCGCGAATGCCCTGACCGTCGTGTGGGCAAGCACGGCGAGCCCGCCGAGGATATGCAGGCCGTGCAGGCCGGTGAGCATGTAGAAGAAGCTGTTGGCGGGATTGTCGGCCAGCACGTAGCCGGCCGCCGTCAGTTCCCGCCATGCCTGGATCTGCCCGACGAGAAAGAAGACGGCAAGCGCAAGTCCTGTCGCAAGCGCCGGCCGCAGGCTTTCCGTGCTGCCGTATGCCGCTTCTCGTCTCGCCCATTGCAGCGCCGCAGTGCTCAAGGCCAGTGCTGCGGTATTCACCCAAAGCAGCCGCGGAACTGGCATAGCCCACCAGTCGGTTGACGCCATGCGCATGAAATAGGCGCTGACGGCAAGGCTGAAGAGCGCGCCGACGACGCCGAGAAACACGAAGAGGCCGATCTTCACCGGAGGCAACTGTTGCCGGTCTGCGCCGGTATGATCCGGCAGCAGCACCGAGCCTGTTTCCAGCCAGGGCTTGGAGGTCAGCCGCTGCCCGGAAAGCCACCAGATGATGATGGCGGCGATCGCGGCAAGGAAAATCAGGATGACGTTCATGCGGGAACCTCCCGGGTGACGCCATCGCTTGCCGGCACATTCTGCGGAATGAAATCCTCGGCCGCCCCCGGCACGCTGTAGTCATAGGCCCAGCGGTAGACGACGGGCAGGTCCTTGCCCCAGTTGCCATGGGCGGGCGGGGTCTGCGGCGTCTGCCATTCAAGCGTCGTCGCCCTCCATGGATTGCCGCCGGCCTCCCGGCCCCGGAAAAGGCTCCAGACCAGATTGAACAGGAACACCATCTGCCCGGCTCCGACAACAAGCGCCATCACGGTAATGAAAATGTTCAGCGTATGGGCCGAAGGCGGAACGAAGGCCGTTTCTCCCATCTCGAAATAGCGGCGCGGCACGCCGAGCAGGCCGAGATAATGCATCGGAAAGAAGATCGCA
Organism: Neorhizobium sp. EC2-8; assembly: GCA_045291535.1. Lineage (GTDB taxonomy): Bacteria > Pseudomonadota > Alphaproteobacteria > Rhizobiales > Rhizobiaceae > Neorhizobium. The sequence goes on from CP147998.1 coordinate 1,509,369, forward strand.
TAAGTGCCGAGGAAGGTGATCCAGAAGTGGATATGGCCGAGCACGTCGTCGAGCATGCGTCCAGTCACCTTCGGATACCAGTGATAGATCGCCCCGAAGATGACGAGGATCGGCGCCACACCCATGACCATGTGGAAATGCGCGACGACGAACATCGTGTCCGACAGCGGCACATCGACGACGACATTGCCAAGGAAGAGGCCGGTCAGGCCGCCATTGACGAATGTGACGATGAAGGCGAGCGCAAAGAGCATCGGCAGCGTCAGGTGGATGTCGCCGCGCCACAGCGTCAGCACCCAGTTATAGACCTTGATCGCCGTCGGGATGGCGATGATCAGCGTCGTGGTGGCGAAGAAGAAGCCGAAGGCCGGGTTCATGCCGCTGACATACATATGGTGCGCCCAGACGACGAAGCTCAGGGCGCCGATGATGACGATCGCCCAGACCATCATGCGGTAACCGAAGATGTTCTTGCGCGCATGCGTGCTGATCAGGTCTGAAACGATGCCGAAGGCCGGCAGCGCGACGATATAGACCTCGGGGTGTCCGAAGAACCAGAACAGGTGCTGGAACAGGATCGGGCTGCCGCCGCCATGCTGCAGCTGCGTGCCCATTTCGACGATGGCGGGCATGAAGAAGCTGGTGCCGAGCACGCGGTCGAACAGCATCATGACGCAGGCGACGAAGAGCGCGGGAAAGGCGAGCAGCGCCATCACGGTCGCGGTGAAGATGCCCCAGACGGTGAGCGGCATCCGCATCAGCGTCATGCCGCGCGCCCGCCCCTGCAGCACTGTTACCACATAGTTCAGCCCGCCCATGGTGAAGCCGATGATGAAGACGATCAGCGACGAAAGCATCAGCAGGATGCCCCAGTCCTTGCCGCCGGGAGTGCCTGACAGAACCGACTGCGGCGGATAAAGCGTCCAGCCGGCTCCCGTCGGGCCGCCGGGGGCGAAAAACCCGCGGCCAGGATCAGCACCGCGAGCAGGTAGATCCAGTAGCTCAGCATGTTGGCGTAAGGGAACACCATGTCGCGCGCGCCGACCATCAGCGGAATGAGGTAATTGCCGAAGCCGCCGAGGAAGAGCGCGGTCAAGAGATAGATCACCATGATCATGCCGTGCATGGTGATGAACTGATAATAGTGATCGGCGTCGATGAAAGCGAAATAGCCGGGAAAGGCGAGTTGGATCCGCATCAGCCAGGAGAGCACCAGCGCCACCAGGCCGATCGAGATGGCGGTAATCGAATATTGCACGGCGATGATTTTCGCATCCTGGCTGAACACATATTTCGTCCACCAGCTTCTCGGATGATAAAGCTCGACATCCTCGACTTCGGCGGAAGGGATGGCGCCTGCGCTGCCGGATGGAATCTCGACCATGATCTCTCTTCCCTTTCCCAAGCAGTTTGTGACCGCTACGCCGGTTCAGTTTATCGGCGGCGGCTCTCCCGATGACGCTGTAAGCTGGGTGAATGTCTGCTGCTGCCCGAGCCAGGTCTGGTAGTCCGCATCCTCATCGACGACGACGGTGCCGCGCATTTGCGGATGGCCGACGCCGCAGAGTTCGGCGCAGAGAATCTCGAAGCTTCCCGTCCGCGTCGGCGTGAACCAGAAATAGGTGATCATGCCGGGGATCATGTCCATCTTGGCGCGGAATTCCGGCACGTAGAAATCGTGGAGGACATCGACGGAGCGCAGCAATATGCGTACCGGCTTGCCGACCGGCAGATGCAGCTCGCCGCCCTCGATGATCACGTCGTCGAGGCCGCTTGCGTCGTTCTTGTTCAGGCCGAGCGGATTTTCGGGGCTGACGTCGCGCGTCTCCGCACGGCCGAGCTTTCCGTCCGCGCCCGGCAAGCGGAAGCTCCACAGCCACTGCTGGCTGACGACCTCGACCGGTACGGCATCGTCAGGCACCGTGATGAACTGGTTCCACACCACGAGGCCGGGCGCCAGCATCGCCGCGACGCCGACTGCCGTTCCCGATGCCAGCAGCAATTCCAGCCTGCGGTTTTCAGGCTCGTAGGCCGCCCGGTTGCCTGGCTTGTGCCGGAAGCGAAAGACGCAATAGGCCATGAACGATACCATCGCCACAAAGACGATGCCGGTGATCCAGAAGGTGATGACGAGCGTGCTGTCGATATAGGTCCAGTTGGAGGCGATCGGCGTCCACCACCACGGGCTCAATACATGGAACAGTACGGAGCCAACGACAATCAAGACGAGAATCAGCACGACAGCCATTTCCGCCCCTCCCTGAGCAGGTCGACCGTGAAACCGCATTCCGCAAAAGTATCGGATTTATTATCGCACGAATGGAAAGTATGGGCAATTACTGCAATTTAGGCATGTCCAGCCGATTGTCTCTCGGCCGGTTACTGGGAATATTGCTTGAGATAGGCGATGAGATTGGTGATCTCCTGCTCGTCCTTCACGCCAACGAAGGCCATCTTGGTGCCGTTCACCTTCGCTTTGGGATTGTGCAGATAGTCGCGCAACGTCGCCTCGTCCCAGACAAGGCCGCCATCTCCGGCCGCCTTCATCCCGGGTGAATAGGCGAAATTAGGATGCGTTCCGGCCTTTCGTCCGAACAGCTTGTTCAGCGACGGACCGACCTTGTTCGTGTCGGAATCGACGATATGACAGGTCGCGCATTTCTTGAAAACGACGCCGCCCGCCGTCGCATCACCTTCCTGAGCCCGGGCATTGAGCGAGGAAACGGCGACGATGGACGCGCTGATCATTAGAATAACACGATAGGTCATGGCAAACCTCATCCTCCTCAAGGTTGCCCAATCGCTCCATCATCCACCGCCATTTTTGCGGGGATATGTTTGCGATTACTAAAAAGGTAGTCCTTCGGGTTGGTAAGTCAACCGGGCCCACAAGAGGTTGCGGATCATATTTGGCTCTGGCATCCAGACCATCCGCCGCGCTCCCGCTCGGTTCAGCCGGTTTCGTGCCGTTCAGCCCGCTGGGAGGCGGCTTCCTGACCGGCAAGATCGGCGAAACCACCAAGTTCGATCCGACCGATTTCCGCAACAGCGAGGACACTTGTCCTCTGCAAGCACGCTCGGCGAAATCCTGCGCCATCCGGCCTTTCGCGGCTGTAAATCGGTTTCAATGTTGACCCCGCCGTCTTTTCGAATTTCCCAGACTTTCCAGACGCTTGTGGCGGATCTGAGCAGGGGACAGCCTTCGGCGCCGAGCCACAAGGAATGGAATTTATTCCGCCTTCACCAAGACCGGTTCGCTGTTCCAGTGAACTTTTTGCCGCTATCCAATATGATGTTGCTCAATTCCGGCTGAAGACTTGGAGCGTCAATGTGCTGGAGCCGGAGCAGTTCGGCGATATCCTCCGACGGAAGAGGTTTGCTGAACAGGAAGCCCTGGATTTCATCGCATGCATTCTGACTTAGGAATGCACTCTGTTCCATCGTCTCGACCCCTTCGGCAACGATCGTCAACCCGAGTGCTTTGCCCATGGCGATAATCGCTTGGGTAATGGCTTTGTCCTCCGAGCCGTGTGGCAGATCGCGAACGAAGGACCGGTCGATCTTGATAGTGTCGATCGGGAACTGTTTCATCAAGGACATCGACGAATAACCGGTACCGAAGTCATCGATCGCGAGCCGGATCCCACGGCTCTGAATGGCATCGAGCAATTGAATTGCCCGGTCCACATTGAGCATGACCATGCTCTCGGTGATCTCGATCTGGAGAAGATTGGGGTTCATTCCGGTGGCGGCGAGCACATCGTCGATGTCCCGCAACAGATTTTCATCAAGGAATTGCCGTGGCGAGACGTTGACCGCCATAGAAAGCGGAGGAATCCCTTCGCGCTGCCATGCCATATTCTGCTCACAAGCCGTTTTTAAGACCCAGCGGCCGATCGCGACGATCAACCCGGTCTCCTCGGCGAGCGGTATGAACCGCATGGGCGGAAGCATTCCAAGTTCCGGATGGTTCCAGCGCACCAGCGCCTCGACGCCCGCTATGTGACCGGTCACGACGTCCATCTTTGGCTGGTAGTGAAGGCAGAACTGGTTTCGGTCGAGAGCATGACGCAAGCCTGCTTCCAGCATCAGCCGATCGACAGATTGCGTTGCGATCTCGGTCGAGAAGAACCGGATATCGTTCTTGCCTTCCTGTTTGGCAAGATACATCGCGATGTCGGCGTTCTTCATCAATGTCAGTTCGTTGTCGCCGTCCTCGGGGAACATCGCGATGCCGATACTCGCAGTCACGCCGCATTCGTGTCCGCCGAGATCCATGGTTTTGCCGACCGACGCAAGCAGATTGCGTGCGACGGTTGCCACATGCTGGATTTCGGTAACCTCATTGAGGAGAATGACGAATTCGTCACCACCCAGGCGGGCGACGACATCGCCCTGGCGCACGCCGTTCCGGAGCCTGCGAGCAACCTCGATCAGCAAAGCGTCGCCTGCCGCATGGCCAAGGGTATCATTGATGATCTTGAACCTGTCGAGGTCGATGAACAGAACTGCACATCGCCGTTCGTAGCGCCGCGCCTCCTGCATCGAGAAGCCCAGTAGCTGGTTGAACATCGCCCGGTTCGGCAGATCGGTCAGGCTGTCGTGTGTCGCGAGATATTTGATGCGTTCTTCGGCTTTTTCCTTTTCATCGGCGCGGTCGAAACCTTCGAGCGCAAGCGAAACGTTTGCAGCAAGCCGCTGCAGCAGATCGACGAACTCCGGCGTAAACGTTCCGATCTCAGCGGAGAGGAAGAGTACGACACCGGCCGCCTTGTTTTGGCTGAGCAGGGGCAGGGCTGCGCCCGATTTCGTTTCCGTCCGGCGAACGGCCTCATGGAAGGCCTTGGATTGAACGTCGGCAAGGTAATTGTTGCTGATGCAGGGACGCTTTGCGCGGAAGGCTATCCCCGACAATCCCCGTCCCTCTGGATAGGCGTCGGAAGTGGCAATCTTCATGCCCTTTTGCACCTTGGCACCGGGGCCGGCCGACGTTGCTATGCGAAGAAACTCGCCCTCAGGTTCTGCAACGGCGATGGTTATCGACGTAAACTTGGCTCCAGCAATTGCCGCCTTGCAGACGAATTCGAAGAGCTGCTCGCGGGTTTTCGCTCGCATGATTGCTTCGTTGGTTGCGTTAAGTGCGGTGAGCATTCGAGTCAGCCGCTCCTTCGAGATCCTGGCGGCCTCATCCTCATCCGCACGAGCCTTGAGCGTGGTCTGCATTACCGCAAGCGAGTTCAGAAGACGGCCGAGGCTCATCACGGCGGCGAATGTCGATCTTGTCTGTGAAGTTGCCGGTCGCGACACGTTCCGCAACCCGCATCGCCGCAAAGATCGGTTTGCTCATGGAATAGGCAAAAGCGATCGCAAGCATCAGTCCTGCCAGTACCGCGCCTATAGCAAGCGTCAGCATGGTGGCACGCGCCGCCGTTGCTTTCGCTTCCGCTTGCATTCGGTAGTCGAAGCCATATGCAGCGACATTCTCCACCAAATCGTCGAGTGCGACAACGGTGGCTTCACTTTTCCGCGTGACCGCAAATGGTGCAGGGATAGTGGTCAAGCCACCTGTCGGCGGGTGGAGAATTTGCAGTTCTGCGTCCGACCAGTCGCGAAGCCGGCTTTCGGCCCGCTCCAAGGCGGCGGTGACGTCTTTTGTCTTAACCCGCTCTCGAACTATCTGCAGGTTGTCCGTGATATCTGCGAGCAGCTTCTCGAACTTTTCGGCAGTTTCCTTCGGTGGCGCCTCGCCGGGGCCCGGCTGTAGAAGAAGGCGGGCTTCATTCAATGCCGCATGCGCCGAGCGCGCATAGTTAATCCCCATGAGCGGGCCGTCGTAGAGGTTTACGACAAGATCGCCCGTGCTGGAGATGCTACGAATGCCGTAGAACGCCAGCCCGCAGGCAAGGGCGACAACGATACTGAATGCCCCGAAAAATTTGTAGCGAATCGACATTACGGTTCCCTGGGAACAGCCTGTAAGATTAATTTGTGATCTTCACGGCCATCTTCATCCGCGGATGAATTGCGCATAGCACCTGAGCGTCGCCCGCTTCCGTGAAGGTTACCTCCGTCGACGTCCCGGGGCCTGTGATCCGAGGTTGAATTCGTTTCCGCTGCTGGCCGAGTAGATATTATGGGGGACCGTATCGTCATTCACGAATGTGAGCTTCTCTCCTGCCTTTATAGTGACGCTGTCAGAGGAGAACTTGCGACCCTGCTGATGAATGGTCAGGCTGGCCGCAAGCGCACCCACCGAAAGGCCGGTAAGAATTATGAAGGTGATCAAGACTAACTGGCGCATGGTATTTCCCTTGTATCCGGGTTGGCAGGTTTCAGCGGGGAAGGGTCGGCACTGCCGTAGGGCTGAGGTTACTGGTCAAGGTGTTGAGGAAAGCGATCAGATCGGCTTTTTCCTGTGACGTAAGGCCGAGTGGCTTTATCAGATCGGAACGGCTTGGCCTGTCGAGGCCGCCTTGGTCGTAGTGCTCGACGACATCCTCAAGCGTGGCGACCGATCCATCGTGCATGTAAGGAGCCCGGCTGGTGATCTCGCGTAGACCTGGCGTCTTGAAGGCATGCTGCATCTTGATGATGTCGGGCAGGTATTTCCCGCGCCCGATATCCGTGCTGGGAAGGCCGATATCTTGAAAGCCGTCATTCGTGAAGTTCCAGCCCTCGTGACAGGATGAGCACTGACCTTTCGTGTTGAAGATGACAAAACCGCGCTTCGCCTGTTCGGAGATCGCCTGCTCGTCTCCCTCTACCAGGCATCGAAAGGCGCTTGTTCGGAGACGATGGTTCGTTCATAGGCAGCGATCGCTTTGGCAAGCGTGGTTGAGTTCACCCCTTCGCCATGGAAGGCGTTCTCAAACAGCGACCCGTATGAGGAGATGGAGTTGAGGCGATCGACAAGACGGTCGATCGGCATGCCCATCTCACGCTCGGATTGGATCGGCCCGAGCGCCTGTTCTTCAAGGCTGGCAGCGCGGCCATCCCACATGAAAATTGCCCCCAGGCGGCGTTGACGACGGTAGGCGAGCGACGACTTAGCTTCTCCATGCCGTGGCCGACACCCACGGACAGCCCATCTCCCCAGCCAAAACCCGGGTTATGGCAGCTGGCGCAAGACTGCGCGGAAGTCGATGAAAGACGAGGATCAAAATAGAGCTTCTTGCCGAGGGACGCTTTTTCCGGCGTATAGGGATTGTCCGCAGGAAACAGGATTGAGTCCGGCCGTCGGTACCCGGCTTTCATCGCCTCGATGCCGTCAGCGGATTTTGAACTCGTATCAATGCGATGCGTCTCCCCAACGACAACTGCAGCGAAGCTGGTGCTCGCAGAATCGGCCACGCCAAGAAGGATCGTCCCTATTGCCGCACCGAACAACGTTGTGCGTCGAAAATGAGATGCAAGCATGTCAACTACCTTGTCATGGGCCGATATCAGCTGACTGCCGCGATCGCTTCCCGCATGATACGCTTCGCATGGCCGCTTCTTTGTCAGGTCCTCGATGCAGCCGTCCGTATTATCAATACGCTCGACTGCAGCGCGTCACTAAAGCATTCTCTAGTTGCATTAATATTCGCTAAATTATTTACCTCAAAGGTCCCTTGGCGATGATGAACAGCCCTGGATGTTTGATCAGACTTTGGCGCGCTCAGACGGGATCCGCGACCCGCTGCTTCAACGAGACGACCAGGCTCAATTCGGCTCGCGGTTCCGGCAAGCTGAAATCCACCGTCATGGGCTTTCCGGAAGCCTGGGGCTTATACGCAGAGCCCCGTTCCACCGGATACCTCTTTCAATCCAAGCAAGGCGGCTGTATTTCTATTTCACATCAAGCGACAGCCTCTTCGCCTCAATCGTGGTCATGGTATCGACGTGGCTTGGGATCAGGATCTGAAAAATCAGACCGCTCGGCGCGTTGCCTGCGAGAGAGACGGTGCCGTGATGGGCATGCACGATATCGGCAACAATAGAAAGTCCGAGCCCGAAGCCCTCCTGTCCTTGCGTCCGCGCATCATCTCCTTTGAAGAAGGGCTCGAAAACCCGCGTTCTCAAATGTTCCGGAATTCCGGGTCCGTTATCGGTCACAACGATCTCGCATCCCGCTTTGCCGTTTCGTAGACCGACAATGACCTCAGTCGCGAACTTGACGCTGTTGTCGCAGAGATTGGTCACCGCACGCATGATGGCCAGTGGTTTGCAATCGATGATCATCCGATTAGGCCCCTCGAACCGGACCTGGAAGCCAACATCGCTGAACTCCGCGCAAACGGTTTGCAGCAGGCTGGCAACATCAGCCCGTTGTATTGGTTCGGTCGCGTAGTCGTCCCGGAGATATTTTAGAACTTCCTTCAAGAGGCTGTCGATGCGCATGACGTCAGACAACAGGCCCTCGCGCACCGGTCCGTCCTCCATGCGCTCGGCCCGAAGCCGCAACCGGGTCAACGGGGTTCGAAGATCATGGCCAATGCCCCGCAGCATCCGTGTCCTTGATTCGACCATTACACGTATCCGGCTTCGCATTGCGTTGAGAGCATGGGCGAGCGCAACGATCTCGACAGGTCCGCGTTCTTCGAAAATCTCCGCGCTGTTTGCGATGTCCGAATGGGTGGCGGCTTCGGAAATGCGTTTGATTGGCTCCGTTATGACGCGAATGGCGAATATAAAAAAGAACGCGATCAGGACGAAGATGGCGACAGAATAATAGGGGCCCTCGTTCAGGATCGAACTGTTCAGGATCGTATCCGGAAAACCGGAAAGGATGAGAAGCGTGCCGTTGTCGACCTTTGTTGCAATGACTCTCTCCCCGTTCCAGAAGGTACGCCAACCTCCCACTGGTGGTGGTGGGGTGTTGTCGGTTGGGAAGAGCGAGTCAATGACTAGGCCCAACGCACCTTCAAATTCCGACGGTCCGGTGAATGTCTCACTCACCGAAAAGGGTTCCAGCGAGAAATGCCAGCCGGCGGCGCGCGATGACGAAAGGATTGCCTCGCGTGTGTCCGGTGCGGACGTTTTCAGGAGTTCCGCAACCATGTCAACGCGCGTGGCGATATCTTCTATGTCCGGCGCGGCATTCTCCGCCCACTGTTCCAATGCTCTGCCGACGACGCCGACAACGATCAGCGCCATGACAATAATCAGCGTGATCTGGCCTCGTATCGTGATGGGAAGGAAACGCTTCAGCCTCATAGTTCCTCGACATTGGCGGTAAACATGTAGCCGCCGAGGCGTACGGTCTTGATAACGACGGGGTCGCGGACATCATGCTCGATCTTCTGCCTCAATCGACTGATGTGAACATCAATGCTGCGCTCGATTGGACCGGCCAGACCAGCGTGGGTTACCCCTAAGAGTTCCTCTCGCGTCAGAACGCGGCCCGGGTTTCGGCAAAAGGCAAGCAGGATATCGAACTCATGCGTTGTCAGGCCGACACGTGCGTTGGTTGGATCGTAGAGCTGTCGTCTAATGGGATCCACGAACCATCCGTCAAAACGAAGTTGCTTTTGTCGCGGATCCTTTAGCGAAGGCAAGGCCGCGCGCCGCAGCAAGCCGCGTATCCGCGCGATGAGCTCCCGCAAGCTGAATGGTTTCGTGACATAGTCGTCGGCGCCAATCTCGAGACCGACGATCCTGTCAATTTCCGCGTCCGCCGCCGTCAGCATGAGGATGGGAATGTTCGTCGTAACCCGTAGCCGCCGGCACAGACTAAGGCCGCTTTCGCCAGGCAGCATGACATCAAGGATCACCATGTCAAATTTGGATACCCGCATGCGCGCATCCATTGCAACGCCGTCCTGGGCAATCTCCGCGATCATTCCACTTTCGTTAAGACTATCGCGCAGCATGGCGGCGATCAGTGCGTCGTCCTCGACAATCAGAATTCGAGAGGCGTCCGACAAGCTCTGGCTCCCTTCACCATATGACACTTTGTCTATTTCTGAATAGCACGGCGGTGCATGTTTTTACCCTGCGGGAATATTAAGATTTGTTTCAGATCCCGCCTATTTCCGGCCGGCCTGAAACAAGCCTTCACACGATCAAACATTCTGGCCGTCCGCGCCGTGGCAGAAGAGAGGCATCGAAACCGCCTTTTCGATGCAGCCCGGGACGGGCAAATGTGTGAAGGCAAGGACCGGAGATTTCATGTTTCGCAAGTCCCGGGTGACGCTCGCCTAAACGCGGATGCTCCATAACCAATTCCGCCTTGCGGCGAAAATCTTAACGGGCATGAGGAGCAGCAGAGGATATTTCCTGGCGTGCTTCATCCAGCACCGCATCAAAATCCACTTCGACAGCAGGACCACTCGCTTTGCCTTCTTCCCACATTCGCACGTAGCTTTGCGATATCCTCACGCTTCTGCATCCATTTGGCTGACCAGTCACGCACGGCATCGCGAACAACTTCGCTTCCGATAGCAGAAGCCCCACTGCTCACAGCGTCACGCAACACCGATAGTCAGTCAACGTCGATGCGTCGGACCTTGTATTGGACTTAAAAGGACGCAGTCAGGACTCGCGCCGTCTTTTGGAAGAGGTCGTTCAGATGCTGTTGCGTCGGCTGGTTGCCAACCATAGGAACCTCGACAGACACGTTGGCGGCGCGTCCCGTCCATTTCAGAAGTTCCATGAGCGGAAGCTCGCCATCACCCGGCGCAAGACGTCCGCCTCTGGCTTCCGCGATCATCTCGCCGGGGAGGCTTGGCACTGCTCCGGCGACGTCGCAGAGCTGAATATGCTTCACACGCTCGATGCTGCGTTCGATGTCTGAAGCCTTCGCACCATTTCGGAAGAAATGGAGGGCGTCGATCAGTACGCCAGCATTTTCCGCTGCGCAGGCTTCGACCAGGGCAACGCTGTCAGCGAAAGTACGAACCGCGCGCCACCCCATATTTTCGACATCGACAGCCAGCCCGTAGCGCTGAGCGAGCCGGCAAAAACTTGCAAGATTTTCCGCCAGCCTCCCTCCTTCGGCATCATCTCCGCAGGCCGTGAGGCGGCTGGCGCCTAAATTTGCCGCCGCGGCAACAATAGACTCGATTGCATGCGCATCGAAATTGGCGTCGATGATGAAGAACTCGATGTCGAAGACCCGCATTCCCTCTGATCGGAGCGTCGATTGAAGCGTACATGCGGCGTCGCTTCCTTCCAGCAATTCGTAAAATGGAGCGCCTGGAAACGCGGGATGTAGCCGGAGCCCCACAGACGAAAAACCAGCGGCCGCGGCCTGCCTGACGAACTCATTCGGAGCGAGGTGGATAGCCGAAAAGTGCGCCACACCAATCGAAGGCGCTCTCGAACTTCGTTTGTCGTTCATTGCAGAGCTCCCGTATCCCTTAAGTGGTCTAGCAGGTTCGAGCCTGTACGATGGATGTGCTGGCGAAGTTTGTCGGTTGCGTATTCAAAGTCCCGAGCAACCGCTCCTTGAGCGATTTCGCTATGTTCCTGGCTGACATTTCTATCTCCGGACGTTCTGATCAGGAACGTTCGGCGGTATCGGTCGTTGAGGTTAAGAAGATTGGCGCAGAACTGCAGCAAAAGTGGCTTCTTGCCCCCGGAAATGAGAGTGAGGTGGAACTCGCGATGAGTCGCCTCCCAATTCTCGAGTGTCTCAGGCTTGCTCGCGTCGCGTTCTGCTTTATTCAATCGATGCAGAGCGCGCATGACGCTGCTTTCCCACTCAACGTCGCCAATCCTCATGGCTTCCCTGAGCGCGAAGACCTCGATTTCTTCCCGGAGCGCGGTGATCTCTTCGAGATTGGCGAGCGAAACCGGTGAGACTCGATAGCCCCGGTTGTCTTCAAATTCGACCAAGCCATCCGAGATCAGCCGCGCAAGCCCCTCGCGCAGCGGACTCAGGCTGACGCAGAATTCCTGACGAACCTTGTTGAGGTTGATCTTGCTACCTGCCGGGAGCTGGCCTGAGACGATCGCCTCCCGCAGGCGTGACGCGAGCTGGCTTCCAATGGTGTTTTTACCGTCATCGGAAAAGTCCCCCTTGCGTGATTGTACTTTTGCGACGGTCTGAGCCTCCACTGGCAATGTCATGGTTTCTCCTCGAGGTAAGCCGCAGGTGAGCGATATAATAAACGATTATTTTGGTCAATTCGTGTTGGCGACGAAATCCTCCAGGCAGCATTTTCATTTAAGTAAATTCAATATTTTCAGCAAATTAAGCCGTATATGCCGCCTTCCTTCGTGATGGCGTTGAGAAATTTTGATAGCTCTCGATTGACATATAATCGATTATTTAGCTATCGATCTAGGCGAGGAGATTTTCCAGTGGTTATCAAAACTGAAAGCAACGTTACGCCAGTCGTGCTCGCCGCCATGGCGCAGACTGCCAATCCGAGGCTGCGCGAAATTCTCACGGCGCTGGTCAAGCACTTGCACGCGTTCGTGCGGGAAGCACGCTTGACCGAGGCGGAGTTCCGAGAGGCGACGGCGATTTTGAACGAGATCGGTCAGTTGCAGACCGACAGCCACAACGAGTTTGTCCTGATGTCAGGATCGCTCGGCGTCTCCTCGCTCGTCTGCTTGCTGAACAACGGCGACAAGGGGCAGACGGAGACTTCTCAATCGTTGTTGGGCCCGTTTTGGCGTCTCAATTCGCCGCGAGTTGAAAATGGCGGCACGATTATTCGCTCCGATACGCCGGGTACTCCCCTTTTCGTTCAGGCGAAGGTGGTCGATCGGGAGGGAAGCCGGTAGTCGCGGCGGAGGTCGATGTCTGGCATGCGTCTCCGGTCGGACTCTACGAAAACCAGGACCCCGACCAGGCCGAAATGAACCTGCGAGGCAAGTTCACGGCGGATGATGACGGTCGTTTCTGGTTCCGCACGGTCAAAATGGTAGGCTATCCCATTCCGGTGGACGGCGTTGTTGGGCGTCTCTTGAAGGCTCAGGGACGTCATCCCTATCGGCCGGCGCATCTTCATGCGCTGATTTTCAAGCAGGGCTACAAAACTCTCATCTCGCAGGTCTTTGATCCCAGCGATCCCAATATCGACTCCGACGTGCAGTTCGGTGTGACGTCCGCATTGACCGGGAATTTCGTGAATCATGACGAACCGCATCCGACGGATGATGACATTCAGGGGCCGTGGTTCTCGCTCGACTACACTTACGTCATGGAGCCCGGCGACCCCGTTCTACCGCGTCCGCCAATCAAATAGAGCGTCCTGGAGCGAGATAACATGATAACCGAAGCTGAACGCCAAGCGGTGGCAGATGCGATTTTGAAGGCGGAGTTGGAGCGCAAGCCCATAATTCAGCCAAGCAAGACTTATGCGGATCTCGACATCGAGGATGCGTATCGCATCCAAGCTCTCTGGGCACAGGCGCGTGTGGCGCGCGGCGCGCGGATCGTAGGTCACAAGATCGGACTTACCTCGCGCGCCATGCAGATGGCCTCGAAGATGACGGAGCCAGATTACGGCTGCATCCTAGACGATGCGCTCTTCAATGATGGCGCTCAGATCAAGGCCGGCCTTTTCATTAAGCCCCGGCTCGAAGTGGAGCTTGCCTTCGTGATGGGCGAGGATTTGGAAGGCCCAGGAAAACGGATCTACGACGTGATGCGGGCGACGGAATACGTTCTGCCGGCACTAGAGATCATTGACTATCGAACCGAGGTGCCGCGTGCGATAACCGACACGATCGCCGACAACGCAGCGTTTGGGGCAATTGTCGTTGGTGGTCGGGTTATCCGGCCTATGGATGTTGATATCCGGTGGGTAGGGGCCACCTTGTCCAAGAACGGCATCATCGAAGAATCTGGCGTCTCCGCCGCAATTATGGGGCACCCCGCGGCCGGGATTGCGTGGCTCGTCAACAAGCTCCACGCGGTCGGCGGCGGCCTGAAAAAGGCGAGATCGTCCTGGCCGGATCCTTCACTCGCCCGGTCGATATCGTCAAAGGCGACGTCATTCAGGCGGACTACGGTCCTATCGGCGCTATTGGCGTCTCGTTCGTTTGAGGGTGTGTCATGGAACTTCCCACCAATCGCTTCAAGCAGCGGCTTCGCTCAGGTGAAAATCAGATAGGATTGTGGTGTGGACTGCCAGGCAGTTATGCGGCCGAGATCGTCGCGCCGGCAGGGTTCGACTGGCTGCTTTTCGACACGGAACATTCGCCAAGCGATGTTTTAACGGTCCTGCCGCAGCTTCAGGCCGTCGCCGCCTATTCAGTCTCGCCCGTCGTTCGGCCGGCCTTCAACGACACTGTACTCATCAAGCGCTTTTTGGACATCGGGGCGCAAAGCCTTCTTATCCCCTATGTTCAAAACGAGGCGGAGGCGGCCGCCGCCGTCGCTGCAACTCGGTATCCGCCAAACGGGATACGCGGCGTTTCAGCGCTCACTCGTGCAACGCGTTTCGGCCGGGTGAAGGAATACGCCCGCACTGCGGAAGAGGAAATCTGCGTCCTTGTCCAGGTCGAGACGCGCGAAGCCCTGGACCGCCTCGAAGCGATCGGTTCGGTCGACGGCGTTGACGGCGTCTTCATTGGACCCGCGGATCTTGCGGCCAGTCTAGGTCATCCCGGCCAGCCCGGTCACCCAGAGGTCATCGAAGCAATCGAGCATGCCATTGCTCGCTTGAAGGCGATCGGGAGGCCCGCTGGTATTTTGACCGGGGACGAGAAGTTCGCAAAGCGCTGCATCGAACTCGGTACGTCTTTCACCGCTGTCGGCGTTGATGTCGGTATCCTGGCGCGCGGTTCAGAGGCGCTCGTTGGCCGGTTTGCGGGCGAGGGGGCCCGACATATGTCCGTGACTACTGCAGTGCTTACGGAACTTGACCCCAACGGATTGATCCGGGCGGCTGTGAACGTCGCCAACACTGTTTTGGAGCGCGTCGATAACGTGATCGGCACATGCCATGGTCGCATTGTCGATATCGCGAAGAAACTGGCAGCGGAGGTCAAGCCATCTGATATCGAGACTGAAAGGGCCGACTAGAAGGCTGTGGCCTGGATCGGGCCGGCGCTCGCCGGCCTAATCGCCTCCATCTGGCTGGGTGGCGGTTTCATTCTTGGATCAATGCTTTGCTGCTGCCCGTGACATTCAAGCTGGACCCCGGCGGTTCAATTATCATGTTCGCGGTCATCTATTATGGCGGCATGTACGGTGGATCGACGACGGCAATTTTCTTGAACACGCCCGGGGAGAGCGCGTCCGTGGTGACAGCGTTGGAAGGCAACAAGATGGCGCGGGCTGGTCGAGGCGGACCGGCGCTCGATACCGCTGCCATTCCCGTGGTTTGTCACGGTTTCAACAGGATGAGGATTGACGTCACGAGCATTGTCGCGAACTTACTTTCCAAACTTCTCTGCAGCCGACGATCTTAGGATCAGGGCGAAAGGAATTCGACACCGGCATGGCCAGAAACAGCCTCTCTCCCCAGATCAGCATCGAGATCATCGAGTTCGTGAGAGCAAACGAAATGCGGAAAGGCGAGCATCTGCCTCTGCAGAAACTCGCCGACACGTTCCGGGTCTCTCGCGCGCCGATCATGAGTGCGTTGCGCAAGCTCGAAGAGCGCGGGATCGTTAGGGCGGAAGCCAATCGCGGTTATTTCCTGAATATCGACAGCGACAAAATCGATGTCGCCAGTAAGGCCGAGGACGACCGAGGGGGCGACCGTGAGGAGCCGATCTATTTCAGAATAGCCGAGGATCGGCTGTCCGGCGTGCTTCCGGAGAAGGTCAGCGAGAACGAGTGATGCGGATCTATGACTTGCCGCGCACGAAGCTTCTAAAAATCCTTCACAGGATTTCGGACGAAGGTTGGATCGAAAGACTACCTGGCAACGGCTGGACCTTCCGCCAGACCCTGACATCGAGAAAGAGCTACGAAGAGGGCTATGTGTTTCGCGCCGTCATCGAGCAACAGGCAATGTTACTGCCGAGCTTCGAGCCCAATTACGAAGGTTTCCTGAAAGCGCGGGAACTGCAGACAGCGCTCGGCGATGGCGGGTACGAGCACTGGTCGCGCGCAGAGATATTCAAGGCGAACAACGACTTTCATGAAATGCTCGTGGCCTGCTCCGGCAACGAGTTCTTTCTCGACTCGATCAAGCGCATCAATCGCTTGCGACGGCTCGTCGAATACCACGTCACTATTGATCGCAGCCGCCTTCCTAAGCAGACAATCGAACATCTCCATATTCTCGATCTGCTGGAGACGGACCGACGCACGGAGGCTGCCGCTTTCCTCTACACGCACATCATGGGTGCAGGGCGAATCAAGACACCTCAACTCTAACACCAGGCGAAGCCTTCTGCCCGGTTAACACGACACATGCACGCTCAACGTAATTGCATTTTATAACTATATTATGTGATTATGCAGTGTGTAGCCGTTAACTTTTAGACAGATGCCAGTATGACAGTAATCAGCAAATTTACGATAAAGGATGCCGAATACGACATCATCGACCTTCCGAAGCTGGCGGGCGACGATCTCGTCCGGCTGCCCTACATTCATCGCATCCTGCTGGAGAACGTCCTGCGCACGGCCGGACCGGACGCACCGAGAGCCGCATCCGCCATCCTGGGATGGCTCGCCAGCGGCACCAGTGAGCTGGAAATCCCGTTCCTGCCGAACCGGGTTCTGATGCATGACACGACCTGTGGTCCGGCCCTTGTCGATATCGCCGGAATGCGCTCTGCTTTATTCGAAGCGGGAGGCAACCCTGCCTTGCTGAATCCCGTGGTTCGGGTCGATGTCTCTACCGACCATTCTGTAGCCGTAGATTTCTTCGGCGGGTCCGGCGCACTCCAGCGCAATATGACGCGTGAGTTCGAGCGCAATGCTGAACGATACCGGTTCATGAAATGGGCGACCAACACGCTCGCCGATTTCCACGTCCACCCGCCCGGCACGGGCATCATGCACACGTTGAACCTGGAGCGTCTGGCGACGGTCGTCAGCATCATTCGGAAGGATGGCCGACACTGGCTGGCCCCCGACACATTGATCGGCACCGACAGTCACACGCCCATGATCAACGGGATTGGTGTCCTTGCCTGGGGCGTCGGAGGGCTTGAGGCCGAAAGCGTATTCTTCGGAATGCCTGTAGCCCTGCGCGTCCCGGACGTCGTTGGCGTCCGCCTTACCGGAAGTTTGAAGGACGGCGTCCTTGCGACCGATCTCGCGCTTGCGGTTACGCATATCCTCCGCAAAATCGACTTGCAGGACAAATATGTCGAATTCTTCGGGCCGGGCGTATCGAAGCTTACGGCCGGCGACCGATCCGTGGTCGCCAACATGACCCCAGAGTTCGGCGGCAATAGCGGTTATTTCCCGATTGACCCGAATACGCTTGCCTATCTCCGCTCGACCGGTCGAACGGAAGAACAGATTGATCTGGTCGAGATGTATTCAAGACGTGTCGGTCTCTGGTTCGATCCTGAAGGAAGCCCCACCTACACACTTGTCGTTGACATCGACCTGTCAAGCGTCGAGCCCAGTCTTGCCGGACCGACCCGGCCGCAAGACAGGATAGCCGTAAGCGCCTCGGCGGCGGCAATTGCGCCAATGAAGAAACAAGGCGCGCGCAATTGCGGTGCAGGGGAACCCAATGACGGTGCCGTTGTAATCGCCGCGATTACGAGCTGCACGAATACTTCAGATCCGCGACTGGTGATCGCGGCGGGCGTGCTTGCCCGGAAGGCCAGAGCCTTAGGCCTTCGTCCGCCGTCATGGGTTAAAACATCGCTCGCACCGGGATCGCCAACCGCAGAGCGTTACCTGCGTCGGTCCGGTCTGTTAGAAGACCTTGAGGCGCTTGGCTTCGGGATCGTCGGTTTTGGCTGCACAACCTGCATCGGGAATTCAGGCCCCCTCACGGCAGAGGTCTCCTCGGCGATGGTGGAGAGGAATATTCTTCCGGTCGCCGTGCTTTCGGGAAATCGCAATTTCCCGGGCCGCGTTCATCCGCAACTTGAAGCAGGTTTCTTGGCATCGCCACCTATGGTGATCGCGTTTGCCTTGGCGGGCACGGTCGAACTGGACATCCTGTCTGACGTGATCGGCATCTCGGACAAAGGCGAGGATGTTCGATTGTCGATGATCTGGCCAAGTAGTGCGGAGATCGACGAGGCGCTTGCCCAGTCCTCGGAGCCTGAAGACTTCATACCCGCCTATGACGATGCCGAAGCTAGCCCGGTCTGGCAGGAGCTTGATGCGCCAACGACGACGGTCTTCCCGTGGGATGAAAGCTCCACCTATATCCGGCGGCCGCCATTCGCGGGCTTCGGCAAAGGCAGTCTGCTTGGAACCTATTCCGCAACGCCGCTGCTCGTTCTTGGTGACGATATCACAACCGACCACATCTCTCCTGCCGGGGCGATTTCCGCCCAAAGTGAAACCGGGCAATATCTGGTGGAGCGAGGCGAAAGTCCGACGGACCTCAACGTCCATGCATCACGGCGTGGCAACTGGGAATCTATGGTCCGGGGACTGTTCACCAACCGCACTGTCCGCAATATGCTGGCGCATGACCTGCCCCCTGGCTCGACTGTTCATTGGCCGTCAAAGCGGGTCGTTCCTCTCTGGAGAGCGGCCGATCAATATGCGGCAGACAACCAGCCTGTGGTGATCGTCGCTGGCGAACGATATGGCATGGGATCGTCGCGCGACTGGGCCGCCAAGGGCGCTTCACTACTTGGAGCAAGAGCAGTCCTCGCTTTGAGTTTTGAGCGCATTCACCGCTCAAACCTGATTGGTATGGGAATTTTGCCCATGAGGATTCCCGCCGAATATGCACCTGAGTTCCTCGAACTTGCGGCCGGAGACCTGATTGAAATCGATGCCGACCCCAGCCTCATCGAACCTCGTTGTCCCATCACCGTCACCATCAAGCGTAACGGCGGCGCCGCATTCTCCTTCACGGCGATTGCAGCCATTGAGACCATCGCCGAGGTCGATATTCTGAAAGCCGGAGGGATTTTGCCCTTAATCCTGCGGGATGTCCTCGCGCGTTCAAAAGCGGCGCTTTGATCAGCGTACAGTCTGCTTCCCGCTGCCCAAGATCAAGACAAGGTCATGCTCTTTCGCCCAGCCGGCCGTGCCAGACACGGCTGCGGCCAGCGCCCTGATCGCCGACGCATGGGCCGGCGTTCGGGCTCGAGAAAGAAGGACGATGTCTGAAGGGGGCAACTGCGGCAGCCCCAACTCGGCGCCGCGGTCGGGCAGGCCGCGGGCGCAGATGTCGCCCATCGGCGCGACGCCCGCCCCTGCAAGAACTCCTTCATGGAGCGCAGCGCAGCTCCCGGCGGTGAAGGCGTCACGCCAATCGACGCCGGCCCTTCGAAGCCCCGCCACCGCGATTTCCCGGACGCCGCACCCGGATCCCAGCGACACCAGTGGGGTGGCGCTGTTCGAGCGCGGCCGCCAGCCCGGAGCCGCCCGCCAGCCCAGCCTGTCGGTGCGCAGGATCTCGCCGTCGGAGGCACCGCCGTTGCGCCGAATGATGGCGGCATCGGCCTGTCCGGACACGAAGATATCCTTCACGTTTCGGGAGAAGCCGATGTTCACTTCGATGACGGCATTGGCGGGAAGCGCCACGCGCATCGCCCGTATGGCCGCCGACAGGCGATCACCGATCGCGTGGTCACTGGCAGCGAGCGAGAAGTGCAGCGGTGATTGCGTACGGGAAACCTTAGCCTGTTACCGGACGGCTGTGCACCACTCCTTCCTCTTTCTCCTCGACTTGAGGTGCGGAACTTTTTCGCAGCGACGGTGATTACGGACGTCGATGGGGGCATGCGCACACCTCGAGGTGAAGGCCGTTGCGCACCCTTGATAGGGATTGCAAGATCCGCATTCTCGTTAAGCCGGGTGTTGCAGGACATCCTTTAACGTGCCGACGAATGTCTGCGCCGCGAGCGACAGAGGTCTTCGTTTCGGCAAGATCATTCCTACAGATACGGGAATCCGTGGCTCGAATTGCCGTACCACTATGTCGTCCAGTTCGTTGGCATCCCACACAGAGAAGTGATCGACCAGTGCCACGCCGCGTCCTCTCTCCACCAAGCGCCGGATGAGCTGGCTTTGGTTAGAAATCAGGGTGTTGGACGGCTTTACGCCCTCATCGGACAAAGAACGGAAGATTACGGCACCGAAGGGGACGGAGCGGGGATACGTAACGAACGGCTGGTCGGCAATGTCGCTCGAAAGCACGACCTGATGCCTAGCAAGCTCGTGTCCAGCCGGCATGATGCATACCATGGATGACGTCTTGAGCGTCTGGGTCATCAGGTCGATTTCGTGCTCGGGATGGTGCACAAGCCCAAAATCATAGTTGCCGCGACTGACATAGGAGTGAATTTTGTCGGAGTCCAGCAAGTCCACCTGAACCTGGATGCTCGGGTATAGATTGTTGAACTTCTCGATCGCCATCGGAATGAGTGCGGTGCTGAACGCCGATAAGATGCCGATATTCACGTATCCTTGAGCCATCGTCGTCAGGTCGAGCGACAGATTCTCGAAGACTGTCAGCTCATCCATCAGGCGCGCCGCATGTGCGAAAAGCAACTCCGCTTCCGGCGTTGGACGCAGCCGGCCGGCACTTCGTTCGAAGAGTTTTACACCTGCGAAATCCTCCAGCTGTTTGAGGGACTTGCTGGCGTTCGGCTGAGTGGTGTGCAGCACAAGGGCCGCTTCGGTTACCGAGCCGGTCTTCATGAAGGCCGCAAGGGTGTCGAGATGCCTGAGTTTAATCCGTCGCATGATGTCCAACTCCACGAACATTCCATTTTGGAATGGAAAGCTTGATTAATTGAATTTTACAAGCTTGAGGAGTCGATTTTAGATGTCGCTCATGACAGGCAAGGCGGCGGCGTGAAGCCGATGCCACAGCGCAAAAGACCAGAGCATCATGGGCAATATCAGGGTCGGCATCGATGTCGGCGGAACCTTCACAGATTTCACGGTCCTCGATGACGAGACCGGAAACATGCGCCATTTCAAGGTGTCCTCGACGCCCCACGATCCGTCCGAAGCGATCGAGACCGGCATTGCAGGCTTTGCCGAGCGTGGCCTTCAGGCATCCGACGTGGTCCATTTCGGTCATGGCACGACGGTCGCAACCAACATGGTCATCGAACGCCGGGGCGGAAAAACCGGCCTCTTGACCACCGAAGGTTTCCGCGACGTGCTCGAAATCGGTCGCCAGACCCGTCCCGACCTGTTCGACATGAGCGTTCGCAAGCCGGACCCGCTGGTTGTCCGTCCGCTACGCCTCGAAGTGGCGGAGCGCCTCGGCCCGGCTGGGGAGGTTATCGTGCCGCTCGACGAAGCGGGCGTCGAAGCCGCCGCGGAACGCTTTAAGCAAGAGGGCGTGGAGGCCGTCGCGATCGGCTTCCTGCATTCCTATCGCAATCCGGCGCACGAGCGGCGCGCCGGAGAAATCATCCGCAAGCACCTGCCGGGCGTTTTCATCTCGCTGTCGAGCGACGTCCTGCCCGAGTTCCGCGAGTACGAACGCATCTCGACCACCGTCATGAACGCCTACCTGATGCCGCGCATGGACGGTTATCTCGATCGCTTCATGACCCGGTCGCGGAAGGCGGGCATCGAGGCCAAGCCCTATACGATCCATTCCAACGGTGGCCTTATGTCCACTGAGACGGCACGCAACTATCCCGTTCGCACGTGCCTCTCCGGCCCTGCGGCCGGTGTTGTCGGTGCGTCCCTCGTGGGCAAGGCGGTGTCCTTCCCCGACATCATCACCTATGATGTCGGCGGCACCTCCACCGACGTCGCGCTGATCGCCAACGGCAAGCCGGCCTATTCCACAGACCGCGACGTGGCAGGTTATTCCATTCGCTGCCCGATGGTCGATGTCAACGTCATTGGAGCCGGCGGCGGCTCGATCGCCTGGCTCGATGATGCCGGCGGCCTGAAGGTCGGCCCGCAGAGTGCCGCCGCCGTGCCCGGGCCTGCCGCCTACGGCAAGGGCGGCACGGATGCGACCATCTCCGACGCCAATATCGTGCTGCAGCGGCTCAACCCGATCGCGCTTCTTGATGGCGCCATGCCGGTCGATCGCGAGGCAGCCCTCAAGGCCGTCGGCGCCGTCGCCGAAAAGATCGGCCGTTCGGTCGAAGATACCGCATGGGGGATCATCCGCATCGCCGTCGCCAACATGGCGCGCGCCATCCGGGCGGTCTCCATGGACAAGGGGCATGACCTCAAGTCCTTCGCGCTGATGGCTTTCGGCGGCGCCGGGCCGCTTCATTCCTCGCTGGTAGCCGCGGAAACCGGCCTGAACACGGTCATCATTCCGGAATCCCCGGCACGATGTGCGCCCGCGGCGTGCTTCTGTCGGACGTGACACGCGATTTCGTTTCCACGCAGATCAAGCGGGTCCAGGGCGAAAGCTGGCTCGACATCCGCTCAGCTCTCGAAGGACTGGAAGTCCAGGCTCGGGAATGGCTCGAAGCGGAAACGATCCCCGATGAGAAGCGCGCGCTCCAGCATATCGCCGAGGCCCGCTATGCCGGCCAGAACCATGAAATCCGCGTCGAGGGCATTCTTTCCACCCCGGAAGACTTTGCCGCCCGTTTCGCCGAAGCCCATCGTACCGTCTATGGTTATGCGCTGAACGACCATCCCGTCGAGATCGTCAACCTGCGGGTCCAGGCCATCGGTTATGCGGGCCGGCCCTTCCAGACAGTGCCGGGCGTTGCCGGCACCATGAAGGACGCCATCGTCGGCGAGCGCGAGGTCTATATCGATCCGCAGACCGGATGGCGGACCGTGCCGGTCTACAAGCGCGCTTCGATGCCGCAGGGCGAGAGTTTCTCCGGTCCCGCGATCATCGAGGAGCTGACTTCCACGACCTACGTGCTTCCCGGCCAGTCGGGCGTCGTCGATGCCTACGGCAACATCATCCTCAGCTTTGTGAAGGACCGTGCGTGATGCAGCAGCACGTCAAACCGCCGCGCGAATTCGACGCCATCGAGATGGAGGTCTACTCCAACCGGTTCATGTCGATCACCGATGAGATGGGACTGAGCCTCGTGCGCTCGTCCTTCTCGACCAATATCAAGGAACGCAAGGACTGCTCCGTCGGCCTTTTCGACGGGCGTGGCCGGCTGATCGTGCAGGCGTCCCATATTCCGGTCCACCTCGGTTCGCTGCAGGGCGGTGTCGCGGCGGTGCTGGAGAACTACAAGCTTGAGGACATCAAGCCGGGCGATGCCTTCATCTGTAACGATCCCTATCTCGCCGGCGGATCGCACACGCCGGACATCTCGATCCTGACCCCGGTTTTCTACGAAGACCGGCTCTGCTTCTTCGCTGCCAATCTCGGCCATCATTCGGATGTCGGCGGCGGCGTTCCAGGCTCGTGTGATCCCAGCCAGACGAGCATCTTTGCGGAGGGCCTGCGCATCCCCGTGCTGAAGATCGCCCGCGAAGGGGTTCTGGACGAACAGATCGTCAAGCTCATCAGCACCAACAGCCGCGATCCGCTGGAGCGTATTCTCGACCTCAAGGTGCAGATCGCTACCAACGAGATCGGTCAGCGGAAACTCGTGGCGCTTGCCGACCAGTTCGGGATCGAGACTGTAGAGAAGGCGATCGACGATCTGATTGCCTATTCGGAAAGCCGTCTGCGCAAGCGCATCAGCGATCTTCCCGATGGCATCTACAGGGGCGAAGCCTTCATCGACGGCGACGGCGTCGGCTATGAGCCCTGCCGCATCGAGGTGGCGATCAAGGTCGAGGGTGACGGCATCACCTTCGATTTCACCGGCACCGATCCTCAGGCGCGAGGTGCGGTCAACATTCCCAAGACCGCCCTCGACGCCACCTGCTACTACACGATCAAGGCGCTGCTCGATCCGGCGCTGCCGCCGAACGAGGGCATGGCGCTTCCCGTGACGATCGTTGCGGAAGAGGGCACGTTGGTGCGTCCGAAGTTCCCGGCAGCTGTGGGCATCCGCTCGACCAGCTGCCAGCGCGTCGTCCGCGCCATTTTTCAGGCCTTTGCCGATGTTCTGCCGAGGGAGAAGGTCTTCGCCTCCTCAGCCGACATGAACGCGACGATGATCTTTTTCGGTCCGCACAAGACGCGTGAAGGCAGTTTCGTCTACCTCGAAACCGTTGGCGGCGGTGCGGGCGCAAGCCTCGACCACGACGGCATGAACGGCATTCAGGTGCACATCACCAACACCTCGAACCTGCCGGCCGAAGCGCTCGAAATCGAATATCCGCTGATGGTGCGCCGTTATGCGCTCGCCACCGGCTCGGGTGGCGAAGGCCAGACGACGGGCGGCATGGGCATCGTCCGCGAAGTGGTCGCGATGACGGATGGCGTTCGGGCCAATGCGTCCTGCGAAGGCCTCCGGACCCCGGCCGACGGTGTCTTCGGTGGCGGCCAGGGCGAGGTTGCCCGGCTGAAGTTCGCGAATGCCGATGGCACGGTCAAGGAATATGACATCTCGATCACCAACATTCTGATGAACCGCGGGGACAGCCTGTTCCTGCAAACGCCCGGCGGCGGCGGCTTCGGCCGCGCTTCCTGAATTCCCTTTGGAGAATGAACAACATGGCTCTCGAAAACCTGACGCCGAGCGACGAACAGATCAAGTCCGCTCCCAACCCGAACTACCTGGAAGGCGACTATCTGAAGGGCGTCCTGGAGATGACCTTCCGCGACGGCAATCCGGTTGCCGAAAAGCTGGTCGATGAAATCTTCTCTTCGCGCCAGATCGACTCCATCTATCTGGTCGGTGCCGGCGGATCGAACTCCTATATCGAGCCGGTCAAATACATCCTCGACAAATATTGCGACCTCAGGATCGAGCGCATCAATTCGACGGAACTCGAAACGCGCCGTCCGAAACCCGTCAACGAAAAGGCCGTCGTGCTCCTCACCTCCCATAACGGCGAGACCGAAGACACGGTGGTCGCCGCCCGCTGGGCCAAGACGACCGGAGCCGTCACCGTGGCGCTGACCTCCGGTCACGACAGCGGCCTTGCGAAGATCTGCGACTATCTGCTGCCCTACAGCAAGGAGTTGCCGGGCATGCCGAAGACGATGATCGCCTATCTCTTCGCCGCTCATTTCCTGAAGCGCCTCGGCAACCCGGTCGGCGCCCAGCTCATCGCCGATCTGGAAGCGATGCCGGCCAAGCTGCACGACATCAAGAATGCCGAGCGCGAGCGCGGCATGGAACTCGCCCGCCGTTACAAGGACGAGAACATCTACTATGTGCTCTCGAGCGGCATCCTGTCGGCGCTGAACTACCAGTATTCGATCTGCATCTTCAACGAGATGCTGTGGCTCGACGCGTCCGACATCCATTCGGGCGAATTCCGCCACGGCCCGTTCGAGGTCGCCGATCCGGAGATGGCCTACGTCTTCCTGATGGACAACGGCGAGAACCGCAAGATCGACCAGCGGGCGCTGAAGTTCACCCGTCGCGTCACGGACAAGATCATCACCTTCGATGCCGGCCGCTACGAGGATGTCTCGCCGCTGCTGTCTCCTTTCGTGATTGGCGTCACCTGGTACTGGTTCGCGCATACGCTTTCGGTTCTGCGCGAGCATCCGCTCAGCGTGCGCCGCTACATGTGGAAGGTCGACTACTGATGACGAAGACCTCCGCCGACATCGCCTTCAATCCCGGCGCGAGAGTCTCGCGCCGGGTCGGGCTGCGCGATCGGCGGATGTTCCCGTCTCGGCACCGCACGACAGGGAAGGCGGTCGGGAAATGATGACGCCGGACAAGACATATTCGGGCCTCAAGGTCCTCGGGCTCGGCGACAATGTCGTCGATCGTTACCTGCATACGGGCAAGATGTATCCGGGCGGCAATGCGCTCAATTTTTCGGCCTACGCAAAAATGCTCGGAGCGGACGCGGCTTTTCTCGGCACGTTCGGCACGGATGCTGCCGGACGCCATGTGCGCTCCACGCTGGAAGAGCTTGCCATTCCGACACCGCTCTGCCGGATTGTCGAAGGCGAGAACGGCCATGCGGATGTGCGTGTCGTTGATGGAAACCGTGAGTTCGTGTTTTCCAACAAGGGCGGCGTCGCGCGGGAAAATCCCTTCACACCGGACCAGGCCGATCTGGACTATATTGGCGGTTTCCGTCTCGTGCACACGAGCTGCTACAGCCATCTCAATCCGCACCTGGCGGTATTGAAGGACGCGAGCGCTCTGCTCTCCTATGACTTTTCCTATCGCTGGCAGGTGGACGATCTGATCGGACCTGTAACGCCGCATCTCGATTTCGCAGCGCTTTCGGCGGGCGACGTCGGCCGCGAACGCGGTCTTGCTGTCCTGCGCGAAGCCGTTTCCAACGGCTGCAGCCTGGCCTTGGCGACCTTCGGACCGGAAGGCGCCACGGCCTACAATGGCGAAGACTTAGTTTCGGTCCTGCCAAAGCCTGCCAATGTGGTCGATACGCTCGGAGCCGGCGATGCGTTCATCACGGCGACGCTCCTTTCGCTGCTCGCGGCAGGCTGGACGCGCGGCAACCGGCCTTCGGCGGACGCCATCGCTATCGCCATGGAAAAGGGCAGCAAGTTTGCAGCCGAAATCTGCGGGGTCGATGGCGCATTCGGTCATGCCGCTCCCATCACCACCAACGAACACGTCTGAGAGGAGGTCGGATGCTCGAAGTCAGAAACCTCTCGATCGCCTTCAAGACCAGTGCGGGGCTGAAGTCGGCCGTGCGCAATATCGATTTCACCATCCGGCCGGGCGAAATCCTCGGGCTCGTCGGTGAAAGCGGCAGCGGCAAGACCATCACCTCACTCGGCGTGATGGGGCTCCTGCCACCGAACGCGGTGGTCACCGGCGGTGAGGTTCTGGTGGACGGCATCGACATCCTGAAGCTGCCACCGGCGGACCTGCGCAAGCTGCGCGGCAGCCATATCGCCATGATCTTCCAGGATCCGATAGCGTCGCTCGATCCGATCTTCACCTGCGGCGACCAGATCATCGAGGCCATCCTCCTGCATGACCCCATCGGCCGCGCGAATGCGCGCCGGAAGGCTCGCGACCTGCTGGAAAAGGTCCTGATCCCCGATCCCGATCGCGCCATGCGCGCTTATCCGCACGAGCTGTCAGGCGGCCAGTGCCAGCGCATCATGATCGCCATGGCCGTCGCCTGCCGGCCACGCATCATCATCGCCGACGAGCCAACCACCGCGCTCGACGTCACGGTGCAGAAGCAGGTGCTCGAATTGCTCCGCGAATTGAACGGGGAAGTCGGCGCGGCGATCCTGCTGATAACCCACGATCTCGGCGTCATCTACGAAGTCGCCGATCGCGTCGTGGTCATGTATGCTGGCGACAAGATGGAGGAGGCGACGACCGCCGATCTCTTCTCCGCCCCCAAAGCGACTACTCCAGGGCGCTGATCGATTCCATGCCGTCGCTTGGCCGCGACGCCGAACGGCTGCCGGTGATCGAGCGCGATTCATCGGGCAAGGTGCGCAGCGTCCGGCCGGAACCGCGCCCCCGCCCCGCATCCTCGGGACCCATTCCGGCAGCGGGTGATCGCCCACTTCTCGAAATCCGCGATCTCTGCAAGTCCTACTGGGTAAAACCTGCGCCTCTCGCCATGCCGGTCGAGATGCGTGCCGTCGATCGCGTCAGCCTGTCGATCGCGCCGCGCACGACGCTTGGCCTCGTCGGTGAATCCGGCTGCGGCAAGAGCACGCTTTCCCGAGCAGTCATCCGGCTCTACAAGCCTGATTCCGGCCAGATCCTGTTCAAGGGCAAGGATATCGCGGGGCTCTCGGACAAGGAGATGCGGCCGTTCCGGCGCGAGATCGCCATGGTCTTCCAGAATCCATACGGTTCGCTCAACCCGCGCCAGACGGTCGCCCAGGCTCGTCGAGGCGCCGATGGTGATCTTCGCCGACGGCGACGCGGCGGGCCGTCAGGGGCGGGTCCGGTCCCTGCTTGAAGCCGTTGGCCTGCCTGCCACGGCGGCTCAGAAATATCCGCATGAATTCTCGGGCGGGCAGCGGCAGAGAATTGCCATCGCGCGTGCGCTTGCCCTCAACCCGTCGCTCGTCATCTGCGACGAAGCGGTCTCCGCGCTCGACGTCTCCGTCCAGGCCCAGGTGCTGAACCTGCTTAAGGACCTGCAGGCGGAGTTCGACCTGACCTATCTCTTCATCTCCCACGACCTCTCCGTGGTCGAGCATGTCAGCGACACGGTCGCGGTCATGCAGAAGGGCAGGATCGTCGAATACGGACCTGCCGCGGAGATCTTCGGCAATCCCAAGGAGCCCTATACCCGCATGTTGCTCGACGCCGTGCCGACCGTCGGTTCGATGCGCGGCGGAAAGGAGGCCTCATGAACGCCTCGATCGCAGGGGTTATGCTCCTTGCTGTGCGAAAGCTCCTGACAGCCTTCGTCCAGCTTCTCGTCGTCGCCACCCTGATCTTTTCCGTCATGTACATCATGCCGGGCGATCCTGTGCTTTTGCTGCTCGGCGCCGACAGCAATCCGTCGCCGGAGGCGATCGCCTCGATGCGCAGCCAGCTCGGCCTCGACCAGCCGGTGGTGTCGCAATATTTCGTCTGGCTCTGGAACGCGCTGCATCTCGATTTCGGCAAGTCGCTGACCAACGGCTATCCGGTCGCCAACTACGTGATGCAGAACCTGCCGCGCACGCTCGAACTGGCATTTGCGGCGATCGTCATTGCAGCGCTCATCGGCGTTCCACTCGGCATTGCGGCGGCACTCAAGCGGGGCAGCATGCGCGACACGGTGCTGACCTCGATCGCGACGATCGGCATATCTGTGCCGGTCTATATCATGGGCACGCTGCTGGTACTGTTCTTCAGCCTGAAACTCGGCTGGCTTCCGGCAAGCGGCTACACGGACATCTCGCGCAACGTGTTGGAGCATTTCCGCAAGCTTGCCCTGCCAGCCCTGTCCCTGGGCTTCGGTTTGGCCGCGTCGATCGCCCGCATGACGCGCTCCTCCGTGCTGGAAATCCTCGGCCGCGATTTCGTGCGGGCGCTGCGTGCCAAGGGAATGCCCGGACGGCGGATCATCTGGCAGCACGTGCTGCGCAATGCCTCAATCCCGATCGTCACGATCATCGGCCTGCAGCTCGGTAACCTCATGGGCGGCACGGTTCTCGTCGAGGCCATGTTCAACTGGCCGGGCCTCAGCACGCTTCTCGTCGGTGCGGTGTCGGCGCGCAACTATCCCCTGGTCCAGGGCGCGATGCTGGCCATCGCCGCGGCGTTCATCCTGATAAACCTGGTGGTGGAACTGCTCTACAGCCTGCTCGACCCGCGCATCCGGAGGAAACGCTCGTGATCCCCGAAGCAATCCTTCGCGCGACCCGCAACCAGCCCTCCTTCCTTGTCAGCATCGTGCTGCTCGTCGCGGTGGTCTTCATCGGCGTCTTCGGCAGCTGGCTTGCCCCGCAGGACCCTTTCCTGCTCAATCCGCAGACCGTCAATCAGGGCAGTACCACTGCCCACTGGCTGGGCACCGACGAATTCGGCCGCGATCTGCTGAGCCGCCTGCTGATCGGGGTCCAGCCGACCCTGCTGGTGGCGATCGGCGCAACCGTGATCGCCGGGGTTTTCGGAACCATGATCGGCATTGCGGGCGCTTATGGCCGGCCGCTGATCGCATTCCTCATCATGCGCAGCGTGGATATCATGCTGAGCTTTCCGCCGATCCTTCTGGCGCTGCTGGCGGTCGGGTTCTGGGAAAGCGGAATCTTCAGCCTGGCGGTTGTCATCGGCGTTCTCTACGTCCCGCATTTCGCCCGTGTCGCACACGCCGCAACGCTGCAGGTCTCGCGGATGGAGTTCATGGAGGCCGAACACGCGATGGGCGCTTCAGCCCGCCGCGTCGTCTTCACCGCCATCCTGCCGAACATCCTGTCGCCGCTGGTCGTGCAGGCGACGTTGACGGTCGCTGCAGCCATCCTCCTGGAATCCGGCCTGAGTTTCCTCGGCCTTGGCATCGTGCCGCCGGAACCCTCCTGGGGCCAGATGATCGGCACCGCGCGCGGCTATCTCGGCCAGAACCCGATGTACGTGATCTGGCCGTCCCTTCTTCTCGCCTTGACGGTACTTGCCATCAACGTGGTGGGCGACCGGCTGCGCGACATTCTCGATCCACGACTCAGGGAGGAGTAACGGACATGGCAATTTCGCATCAACAAACAGAAGCAAAAAAGGGGTACAGCATGAAAAGGAAGATCTTCGGGCTCGTCTTGGCCCTGGCATCGAGCGTTTTCGCTCAGCAGGCGCTTGCGGATGGCGGCACGCTCTATTTCGGCATTTCCGGCGAGCCATCGACGCTTGAAAGCACCATCAATGCAGGCACGCCGGCGCGCACCATCCGGCTTGCGATCCATCGCGGTCTCTTTAACTACGGCGCCGACGGCAAGCTCTCGCTGGAACTCGCCGAGAGCTACAATGTCGCTCCGGATGCGCTCAGCTATACGTTCAAGCTGCGCGACGCGAAGTTCCATGACGGTTCTCCGGTCACGTCGGCGGACGTCAAGGCGTCCATCGAGCGCATGACCGCCAAGGACAGCAAGGCGACTTACCGGAACGAACTCGGCGTCATCCAGTCGATCGAGACGCCGGACGCGAAGACCGTGAAGCTTGTCCTTTCCAAGCCTTTCGTGCCGCTGGTGCACTATCTGGCGCTTCCGGAATCGGCGATCATCCCGGCCGCCTGGATCAAGGCGCATGGCACGGACCCGAATGCGGCACCCGTCGGAGCCGGCCCCTTCAAGTTCGCCACCTGGGAGCGTGGCCGTGAGCTGACCGTCGAGAAGTTCGATGGCTACTACAAGAAGGGCAAGCCGCATCTCGATGACGTGCACTACGTCTTCTACGGCGACGAAAACACCCGCGTGAATGCGCTGAAGTCCGAGGATGTCGATATCATCGACTACGTTCCGTGGAAGGATGCCGCGTCGATCGAGGGCAGCTCGGACCTGAAGCTGGCGAGCACCACCGGCCCGTTCATGATGCTGCAGTTCAACACCAAGTTTGAGCCCTTCTCGAAGCCGGAAGTGCGGCAGGCGATTTCCTACGCAATCGACCGCGCGACCGTCATCAACACCGCCTTCAACGGCCGAGGCACCCCGCTGTTCGGCGTCGCGATCCCGGAAGGCTATATGGGTTACTCGAAGGAGAAGGCGAACTTCTTCAAGTACGACATCGCGAAAGCCAAGGCACTGCTCGCCAAGGCGGGATATCCGGACGGTTTCGAAGCCCGGCTGCTCGCGACGTCGCAATACGGCTTCCACAACAACACCGCGATCGCCGTGCAGGCCGAGCTTGCCAAGATCGGTATCAAGGCGAAGCTCGATCTTCCCGACTGGTCGGGCCGTATCGCCAAGAACAATGCAGGCGACTACGACTTCCTGGTAGCAGGTACTGCCGGTGACATCGCCGACCCCGACTGGCTCAGCAACTTCTTCTACGGTGGCCAGCAACTGGTGCGGCTCAACAACTCCGCTTACTTCAACGACACGGTGATCAACGACCTTCTGGACAAGGGACGAGTCACGCTTGACGCCGGCGAGCGCGAGAAGATCTACGGCCAGTTCGTGGATCGAGCCCTCGAACAGTCGCCGTTCGTTTATCTGATGTGGCGCGACCAGAGTTTTGGGCTCAGCAAGAAGGTCAAGGGTTTCACCAATATCCCGGGCTTCCTGACCTTTCAGTCGGGTATCACCGTCGAGGATGTCGAAGTGGAATGATGAGGCCGATCCAAGTGGTCTCCGGGCGTTTTGTTTAAAAATCGGCCGGAAATACCTCGGGTTATGATGCCGAAGCGTGCTCACGAAGAGGGGGACGGAACAAGATCCGTTCCCCATAAGCATGATCGTCAGCCTAGCACTACTTTGGCAGGTTAACCGGCTGTTTGCGATGATGGGCCATCTCGGGCACTTTCACGGGAGTGCGCGAGATGGTGGAACTGGATATTGCGCTGACGGATTGGCTGAAGCCGTTCGTTGAAAGCTTGGTCATAAGAAGCGGCGGCTGATGTGCCGGGTCTATGTTTCGGGCCTCATCGGACCTGGCGATCGCAAGAGTATCGAGCCGATGGCGGAACGTCTCGCGGCTGATCGCTATGACCGCCTGCATCATTTCATCCCGGATGGGATTTGGGATGCCGGCCCCTTGAGGCGGGCTGGCGGTGCAGGCCGACAAGATTGTCGGGGCTTCGGATGCTTTTCTAGTGCTCGACGACACAGGCCTGCTGAAGAAGGGCGACCATTCTGTTGGGGTCGCGCCGCAGTATGCGTCAATGCTCGGTAAGCGCGCCAATTGCCAGACGCTGATGTCGTTGACGCTGGTGTCGTTGACGCTGGCCCGCGACGAGGTTTCCGTCCCAGTGGGCTTACGGCTGTTCCTGCCCGAGAGGAGCAGCGACCTGTCACAAGTACTTGCGACAGCTCTCACTTATAACAAGCAGACGATCAACATTGATTTGAGCATCGTTTGTAGAGCTGATGGCAAAAAGGCTTTACGTGCAGCCCTCACGCTGCGCCAAGATCTCGCGCTGTCCCTCCCTCCGTAGTCTTCGGCAACGCCGTCCGATAAGACTTGAAGCATCTTTGTCTGCGTATGCCAGAGATTGACCAATCGGTTGACGTTGCCAAGTGCATCATCCCAAAATCAGTGATTTCGAATGGTTAAGTAACTGAAGAGATTGCGGAAAGTTGTGCTTCTGCACGATGAGGCCGTCGGTTCGCACCCCATCAAGGCGTGATAGTCGCATCAAGTGAGCCGCCTTCGTGGAATGAGACGCAGGTGTCCGGTTCCCGGACGCCCCGCGTCTGATAATGCCTTGTTACGGCACGGCGACTAGAACCTCTATCTCAACAAGCCATTCGGGCATGGCAAGCGCTTCGACGCCGATCCAGGTGCTCGCGCAAACCGGCCATTTTTCACCGAATATGTCAGCGCCCGCGCTGAAGATCGCCGGAACGAGATCCGCGGAGTGCCGAACCACATAGATCTTCATCTGCAGGATGTCTTTCGGATCCGCCTTCATGGCCGCGAGGGCGTTGAGGACATTCCCAAAGCATCGCTTCGCCTGAGCCGCGTGATCGTTTCCACCGATGAGTTGACCTGACTTGTCGATCGCGACCTGGCCGGAGATGGCGGCAAGACGTGCGCCGGGCGGGGTTATGGCGATTTGTGCAATCAGATGCGAAAAGGCATCGGTCAGGGACGGGGATTGAGAGTTTCCATCAATGCTCTCCTTTACTCCTGATCGATTGCGGCGACATAACCGTCGGGCCTGACCAACAGCGCCCGAACACCGCGAAGGGCCGGGTGACCGGAAGGAGCTGCTGCGAGGGATTTGACGAGGCTGGATCGCAACCAGTCCGGGCCGGAAACCGATGCGCCCGGTTTGAAGGAAATGTGAAGCCAACGACCTTCGACCAGCAGGCTGTAGAGCGAAATCGACCCGCCGTCCTGACTGACAAGTTCAATATCGGGAACGCGTACTCCTTCCGTCAATTGTCCGGCGGCAACCGTGGCCTTCGAACCCGCGCCATAGGCGACGTCAAAACCGGAAAGTTCACCGGCAAGACGATGATTGACCGCCGGGATTTTCAGGAGCTCGTTCAGCGTCTCGCGCAAGGCAAGGGTCGCCGGATCGAACCGGGTGACGAGCCCGACCTGAGCCAGGGTATTGGTATAGAGGATTTGTCCGATCGGACGACGTTCCTCGTCATAGGTATCAAGCAGTGTGTCGGGCGCCTCTCCCTTTACGACGGCAGCCAGTTTCCAGCCGAGGTTCAATGCGTCCTGCAGTCCGACATTCATGCCCTGTCCGC
This sequence comes from Neorhizobium sp. EC2-8, assembly GCA_045291535.1. GTDB lineage: Bacteria > Pseudomonadota > Alphaproteobacteria > Rhizobiales > Rhizobiaceae > Neorhizobium. Next base: position 1,543,196 of record CP147998.1, read on the forward strand.
CCATGGGAGCGTGGATATGGGCGGCATCGCCGGCGAGCAGGACGCGTCCGTTGCGATAGGTTCCGGCAAGGCGCGTTTCATCGGCGAAACGCGACAGCCAGATCGGGTCGCGAGGCTGATAGTCCTCGCCGATAATGCGCGCAGTCGGTCTCGCTACCTCTTCCAAAGTGACCGGTTCGGTGCGCGGCACATGGGTTCGTTGAGGATCGACAAGCACGATGCGATGATGCTTGCCATCACCGAGAGGCGCGATCATGACCGAACCATGCTCGTTGGTGACCGACACGACCGGCTTTGCCGGTGGCACGGCAAGAACCACGTCTGCAAGCATGAGAGAGTTGCGGGCCTGAGCTCCCTCATATGAGATGCCCGCCTGTTCCCGCACGATGCTGCGAGCACCATCGGCTCCCACCACATAGGAACCAGAAAACTCCCCGCCGTCGGTAGAGATGTGCACCCGCTTCCCATCGTCCAGAATTCCGGTTGCTGCCACGCCTCGCACTATGACGACGCCGAGTTCGAGAGCGCGTTCCTCCAGACGTTCCTCGGTCACGGCCTGCGGGATAAACAGGGTGTAAGGGAAGCGGGTGTTGAAAGGCGAGAAATCCAGCCGCGTATCAAGGACGGCGTAGTGGCCGGTCGGGATCGGCTTGCCGGCGCTTAGGAAGCGCTCGGCAAGACCACGCAGGGCAAACACTTCCAGCGAACGCCCATGGATAGTGAGCGCACGCGACTGGGCAGTCCGCTCCGTTCGCCGCTCGAGAACGGCGACATTCACGCCAGCAAGTTTCAGTTCGCATGCCAGCCAAAGTCCGACAGGGCCGGCACCGACAACAACAACATCGTAGTTCATTTTCATGAGAGGTGCTCCAATCTAACGTTGTTAGGTTTGCCTAACAGTGTTAGAGAGTCAACCGGAAAAATGGAGACGGACATGCGCATTGTGAAAACCGAGGTCGTCGCGACAGCACTGACATTGCTGGATGAGGTCGGCATGGAAGGGCTGACCATGCGCAAGCTGGCGGACGCCCTGAACATTCAGGCGCCGTCGCTCTATTGGCATTTCGCTAACAAGGACGCACTGCTGGAGGGAATGGCTGACGCCCTGATGGAGCCTGTCGCCGCAAACAATCCAGACGGCGAGGCGTGGGACGCGAGGCTCGGGCGCGTGGCCTCCGAAGTGCGCGACGCCCTGCTGTCGCGCCGCGATGCCGCACGCGTCTTCGCCGGCACCTATCCCTTGTCCGATAATGTGCTACGCGTTGGCTCGCTCCTGATCGGCTCTCTCAAGCAAGCCGGCGCTGACGACCGGGTCGCAAGTTGGGGAGCATTCACAGTCGTCTATTTCGTGATCGGTTTTGTCATAGAGGAGCAGGCTCTGGGCGGCGATAAGACGAACTCGGGCCGTGAGGATGCGCATGTTCCCGCCGAGTTCCCGCTTGCCGCCATCGCAATGCGTGAGATTGCCGGAGCAAACGCCGATCAGCGTTTTGCTTTTGGACTCGATTTGCAGATACGAGCGCTGCGAGCTGTGATCAGTGAAACTGGCACGAGCTGACTCTCAGCCATAGAAATTTACCGGTGGACAACGTTGTTGTCTATTGGTAATCATCGCCCCGCGTTGGTCAAAAAAGGGGAGCATTTTTCATGAAGACACCAATCAAGGTCGCCTGCGTACAGGCGGCGCCGGCATTTCTGGATCTCGATGCGGGCAAAGAAAAGGCAATTAAACTGATCACCGAGGCGTCGGAGAATGGCGCCAGACTGATCGCCTTTCCCGAGACCTGGCTGCCGGGCTATCCGTGGTTCCTGTGGCTGGATTCACCTGCCTGGGGCATGCGCTTTGTCAAGCAATACCACGAGAACTCGCTTGTCCTCGGAAGCGAACAGGCCAGGCGGATCAGCGAAGCCGCCGGCAAGGCAGGCATTTTCGTTGTGATGGGTTACAGCGAGCGCGACGCCGGCAGTCTCTACATGGGCCAGTGGATCATCGACGATAAAGGCGAGACTGTTGGCGTACGGCGCAAGCTCAAGCCAACCCATGTCGAGCGCACCTTGTTCGGCGAAGGCGACGGTTCGTCACTTGCGGTCCACGCGACAGAGATTGGCAATATTGGCGCGTTGTGCTGCTGGGAGCATCTTCAGCCGCTCTCCAAATATGCCCTTTACTCCCAGCATGAGGAAATCCATGTGGCGGCATGGCCGAGTTTCAGTGTCTATCGAGGTGCTGCCAATGCGCTTGGCCCCGAGGTCAACATTGCAGCGTCGCGTCTCTACGCAGTCGAGGGCCAGTGCTTCGTGCTTGCACCATGCGCCACCGTTTCGCCTGACATGATCGAGGTGCTGTGCGGCGATGACGCAACGAAGAACGTCCTTTTGCAAGCGGGTGGTGGCCATGCCCGCATGTTCGGCCCCGATGGAAGCGAGCTCGCCACGCCGTTCAACGAGGCCGAGGAAGGACTGCTTTACGCAGAGCTCGATCCCGCGGCCATCATTTACGCCAAGGCGGCCGCAGATCCGGTCGGGCATTATTCAAGACCCGATGTCGTAAGGCTGATGCTGAACCGGACTGCCCAACGGAAAGTCGTGCCGTTCGATGAACCAGCCAGTGAACTGGCAGGCTTCGATGTGATGGAAGGTTGAGCCATGGCCGTGTTTGTACTTGTTCACGGCTCCTGGGCTGGTGGCTGGCAATGGGAACCCATACGCCGCCTCCTCGAGGCAAAGGGGCACCGGGTTCTTGCGCCCAGCCTTACCGGTCTGGCGGATCGTTTTCATCTGGCGACCGAAGAGACCGGGTTGTCAACCCATATCGATGACGTCGCGCGCCTGATCGAGTGGGAGCGCATTGAGGACGTCGTGCTTGTCGGTCACAGCTACGGTGGCATGGTGATCACCGGCGTCGCATCCCGCGTTGCCGCACGGTTGCGGCGCCTCGTCTATGTTGATGCATTTTTAGCGGAGGCCGGTGAGTGCGCCTGGGATCTGTTGCCGTGGCAGCGGGACGCGTTCCGGACGCTCTGCCTGGAGGATCGGCCCTGGCTGGTTCGTCCCGTGGAAACGAAAGCTTTCTTCCCTGAACTTGACGATGTCGATGACAGCAGGCTCACGCCAATGCCGATCAAGACACATGAAGAACCGCTGCCCCAGGGTGGACCCGGTGGAGTTGCGGGCACCTTTATTCACTGCACCGCTCGTCCATCGTATTTCGACGACGTGGCAAAACGTGCCGACGAAGCTGGCATGACGGTCAAAACACTGGATGCCGGGCACATGGTGATCCTGACCCATCCGCAGGAGGTTGCCGACATTCTGCTTGCAGCCGCAGAGGAAAGAACATGAAGCAAACCCTTGAGCGCGCCTTGATCGAGAAGGCGTGGCGCGATCCCGCGTTCCGCACGGCTATCGAGACCGACCCGAAATCCGCTCTTCAATCGATGGGCGTGGAGGTGTCCGACGATGTGAAAATCGACATCCGCATGCAGCGTCGCGATACTCTTTACTATGTCATTCCACCGTCCGCTGAACATGCGGACGACGCCGGGAACATCATCAACCAGATGGACCTCTGGCAGAGCGCGGAACTCTTCTGCTGGATCATGCCACAGGCATTGAAGCTTGAACTGCTTGGCATGCGTCAGAGCTATCGAAGGAATAACGAATGAACGAGAAGCACGACATCTTCACAGCGCACTACCGCGAAATTCGCCGCGATCGCGATCTCAGGCAACGCTTGATCGAGAACCCGGTTGCGGGATTGAAGGAGCATTTTGGCGTTATGCCGCCGGGCGACTACAAGGTGGAGGTCGTGGCCGAGGAGCGAGACACGATCACGATCGTGCTTCCCGAGCCAATCGATGGCGATACCAGCGAGGCGGCGATCGACGCAGCGAGCCGTCGCATCTACGATATCCTCTTCACCGACGGCGTTGGAGGTTATCTCATCCCGGATGATGGCCTGACGTGGGTGTTGCGGGATATGCGCTCACTCTGGTCAAAATTCCCCGTCAAAGACGGCGTCTGAAAGCCTCCGGCAAGCAGGCGTCGGTGTGGAGCCGGCGCCTGCTATTTGCCGGCGATCACGATGAAGACCCGGTTGAGATCCTTCCGTCCGCGGATCACGTGCTTCAGTCGTCCCGGAAACTGAAGGTAGTCGCCTTCGGCCAGGATCATCACCTTGTCCGCAACGCGAATTTCAACTTCACCTTCGAGCACATAGAAGCTTTCCTCACCGCCATGATGTGCCTCATTGATGCGCTCGGCATTGGCGGTCATTTCCAGGATGAACGCATCGAGGCCCGTGTTTTCCGTCGGCCTGCTCAACGTCACGAAACCGTAGCCGCCATCACGCACCTCCGTGTGATGCAGCTTGCGTTCTTCCCGGCGAACGAGGCGGAAGGTATCGTCGTCCACTTGCTCGCCAAGCAGGGACGACACCGACGTGTTGAGCACTGCGGCAAGACGCAGCAACGCAGCAACGGAAAGCGCCTTCTCGCCCCTTTCGAAACGGGAGAGATGTCCCTTGGTCAGACCTGTCAGTTCCGCCACCCGGTCGAGCGTGAGATTGCGCCTCTGGCGTAGTGCCCGCGCCTGTGGGCCGAAGTCCGAAGGCGCGTTGGCAATGGAATGAGAGGGTGTGCTCATTAGGCGGATCCTGTTGTCCTGGAGAAAACTGCAGCGCACATAGCACGGGCTGCCGCAGGCTCTAACCGAAATTTATGATCGCGTTCCGATTCTCCGCTCCGTTTTCGTACTTGCGAAAACTACTTCTCCGAGCTACCTGTTTCCGACAAGGCAACATAGTTGTCCAAATAAGGGGAACGTCATGAATGATACAATTGCTGCCATGCCGGCAGATCGCACCGCCGTGTCAAAAAACGGCAAGCTCATCAAGGTTAGAGCGGCCACGATGGCCGGGACCATCATCGAGGGTTTTGATTTCCTCGCCTATGGCACCGCCGCTGCCCTGGTCTTCAATCACCTCTACTTTCCATCCGACAACCCCGCCACGGCGACATTGGCAGCATTTGGCGCCTTTGCAGCCGGTTTTTGCGCGCCCGCTTGGAGGCATGATCTTTGGTCATTTTGGCGATCGCGTCGGACGCAAGGCGATGCTTTCGCTTAGCCTGCTACTGATGGGGGTCGCGACGGTGCTGATCGGGCTGCTGCCAACCTACGCGCAAATCGGTATCTGGGCGCCGGTTCTGCTGGTCGCCCTGCGGCTGGCGCAGGGAATTTCCTTTGGTGGCGAGCTGGCGGGTGCCATGCTCATGGCTGTCGAACATGCGCCTGCTCGGCAGAAAGGGCTCTTCGGCAGTCTTCCCCAAATGGGTTCACCTCTTGGATTGCTGTTGTCCACCGGGGCTTTTGCGCTGGTGACGCGCTTGCCGGAGGAGAGTTTTATGAGTTGGGGTTGGCGTCTTCCGTTTCTTGGCAGTGCATTGCTGGTGTTGATTGGCATCTTTATCCGCTCCCAGGTCGACGAAGCCCCGGAATTCGAAGCGTCAAAGTCGAAGGCGGCCAAGGTGATGCCGCTGCTGGAGGTTTTCCGTCACCACCGAAAGGCGCTTCTTTTGACGATTGGCGGCAAGCTCGCGGAAGTGACCCTGTATTTCACGATCGTCGTCTTTTCGATTTCCTATGCGATTTCGACCCTTGGCTTTTCCCGTGCGGACGTACTGAACGCCGTCATGTTCGGCGCGGCTTTGCAGGTCGTGACCATTCCCATTTTCGGTTGGCTTGGTGATCGCGTTGGCGCACGACGCGTTTATGTGACTGGTGGCGTAATGCTGGCAGTGATGGCTTTGCCGCTGTTCATGTTGATTGGCTCGGGTTCACTCTTAAGCTTCAACATTGCCATCATCCTGGCACTTGCACCCAATTATGCCAGCATGTTTGGGCCGCAGTCGGCGTTGTACAGCGCGCAGTTTCCCGCCGAAGTTCGCTATACCGGTATGTCGCTCGGCATCCAGATTGCTGCGGCTCTGGCTGGCGGATTGGCGCCAGTCGTGGCGACTTTGCTGATGGGATCCTTCGGCAGCATTTCAGCCGTCGGAGTCTACATCGTTGTACTGGCCCTTCTGACCACCGTGTGTGCTGTCGCCATGACGGCGCCCGCAAAGGGGATTGAAGGCTCATGCTGCTTTACGATTTCCCCGATCCGGAAACTGCCACAAGATTCGTATGTTCCTTTCCATGCTCGGCATGGACTACGAGAAACGTGAAGTGGATCTTTTGGCGGCGGAACAACTGGCACCATCCTTCGAGAGCCTTAATCCTCTTCGACAGGTTCCCGTTCTCGTCGACGGTGACACGGTCATGCGGGACAGCCAGGCAATTCTCGTTTATCTCGCCGGCACATATGGACGGCAATGGCTTCCCGCTTCTCCGGAAGGTCTCGGCCATGCAGCGGAATGGCTCGCTTTTGCCGGCAAGGAGATTGCCTCCAGCCTGCAGCCCGCCCGTCTCTATCACCTGACCGGCGAAAAAATCGATATCGAGACCGCGGCACGCGCGAGTGAGCGGGTGCTGTTCATTCTGGAAGTGCATTTGCAAAACCGGCTGTGGCTTGTCGAGGGCCTTCCGAGCGTGGCCGATATCGCCTGCTTTCCTTATGTGGCGCTTTCGCACGAGGCGCGGATCTCTTTGTCTGCCTACCCGGCCGTCCGCGCCTGGATCAACCGGATCAGGGCGCTAGCCGGATATATTGAGATGCCTGGACTGGAGGGGCAACTCAACTGCCATTCAGATATCCCGACCGACTACCATTCATGTCGGCAAACTGGATGGCGCTCGCCGGGGAGATGTTGCGGGCAAGCCTGATCGATGCGCCGAGCCTCTGCAAGGATAGCGTTCGGATAGTGGAGCGCTTGCGTAACGCGCCACCAAACCTGGCCTGCAGCCATGGCGGTGAGGCGAGGCTGTTCATCGGCATCGAGAATGGCCATGCCGACGTGGCGTATTTCGGGTCAAGCGATCATGCCAACGGCATCGAAATCGTGTGTGAATGGGAAGACGCCCAGCGTACCGCCCTGATGCACGCAGGCCCCGAACTCGATGCGTTCAGGGCTTGGCAACTATCGGAAAAGAGGATTTCCATTTGCGGTGACGTGCGTCCAGTCAGCGCCCTGCTGGGTGCAGTTCATGAACGGCTTGCAGGCCGCAGCCAGGTTTATGAGGCCTGAATGTCGTGAGCCCCCAATTCTCAAGGGCTGTCCACTCGCGGTGCGAAGATCCAACCGTCCTGTTTCCCGGTTCAGGCACAGGTGTAGACGCCTCTGGCCCACCTTGCTGACCGAGAGCCCTACCAACCTGTCTAAATCCGCCGGAGAGGAGAACTCTGGCATTAAGATTCCGCTGGCTGCGATCGCAACGACGAAAATCACCACGGTTAACGATGATCAGCATTTGCTGTTTGGCGCGAGTTGCAGATCGAGGGCCTTAAGGCGGCGCTCAGTCGCTCTTGGGGAGTTAACAAGCCAATCTGTGCACCGGCATCAGGGACATTATGACCCCAGGCTATCCACCAGAAATTTCTCGACGGACTGGGCTTCGCTGGACAGGCTTGCCCGTCCTTTCACCAGTGCCATCTCGGACGCAGGCTGATCATCGAAACCGTCTAACGGTCCGAGTTGTCGGTGTTCGGCAAGCACTGCGTCGGATGGCAGCAGACTGATTCCAAGGCCGGAGGCGACGGCTGCCTGCACGCCCATCAGGCCCTGGCTGGTATAGGCGATCCTCCAGCGGCGACCACTGCGCTCGATCGTGCGGATAGCACGATCCCGGTAGATGCATCCGACGGGAAACACCGCGAGGGGGACCGGATCTGTCTCGACAGAACGCGTAGCACTTTCCACCCAGATCAGCTCTTCTTTCCAGCTCGCGAGACAGGCCCCATCTCCCGGCTCGCGCTTGATCAGCGCGAGGTCGATCTCACCCGCGTCGAGCATACGGCGAAGCTCGGTGCTCCAGCCGCTAACCGTGTCGAGCCTGATATGAGGTGATGCGGCCGAAAATCCGGACAACAGATCAATAAGGCGTCGTCCCGCAAAATCCTCCGGCACGCCAAGGCGGACCGTGCGCGGCGCCAGAGGTTTTCGCATAACCTCAGCTGCTTCCTCTGCCGTCGCGAGTATTCTGCGGGCATAGCTCAGCAGCAATTCTCCGGATTCTGTCGTCTCGACGGTTCCGGTCGATTTGTCCCGACGCAGCAGCGAGATGCCCAAATTGACCTCCAGCTTCTTGATCTGCTGGCTCACCGTCGATTGTGTCAGGTGTACCCGTTCGGCCGCCTTGGTAAAGCCGCTGCAATCGACGACTGCCGCAAAGGTTTTCAGAAGATCCAGATCGAAGCCGAAGCTCATTTGATTTCTCAATGAAGATGATAATGAGATTTAATTTTGCAATGAACGCGACCTTTGTCAATATCGGGAAAAACAAGGAGAAGACCCATGATCCTGACCGGAGCCAAGCCGACTTGGCTGACCTTTGATTGCTACGGGACCCTCATCCAGTGGGATGAGGGGCTGCTTGCGGCGATGGACAGAATACTGTCCGCAAAAGGCGGCAATATCGATCAGAAGACCTTCATCTCGGTCTACGACCGCCATGAACATGCGCTCGAAGAGGAGCGTCCTTACCGCACGTTTGCCGAGGTCAGCGCGCTCGCGCTGGAACGCGCCATGACTGACTTCGGTCTGCCATTCGAGGCCGCGGATGCCGTGATCCTGACATCCTCCATCGGCAAGATGCCGCCTTTTCCTGAAGTCGTTGCAACGCTGAAAAAACTAAAAGCAGCGGGTTTCCGCCTGGCGATCATCTCCAATACTGATGATGCAATCATTGCTGGAAACCTCGCCCAACTTGGCGGCCACATCGACCGCGTCATCACTGCTGAACAGGCCGGTGCCTACAAGCCATCCAGCCAGATCTTCCATCATGCCTGGAAAAGCCTTGGCATCGGCATGGAGGATCTGGTGCATATCTGCGCCAGCCCGCATCTTGATCTTGCCGCGGCCCGAGAGCTTGGCTTTCGCAGTGTTTGGATCGATCGTGGAACGGCGCGCAAGCCACTGGCTGACTACCACCCGAATGAAATCGTCCCGACGCTCGACAAGGTACCCGCCATCCTTGCCGCAGCAGGCTGGATGGAACGATAAGGAGACCGACATGGCGCATGAATTGAATGTTTCGAAGGCAAGCCAGACTCTTCGGCACAATCTCCCGCTGGATACCGACGAGATATGGCAGGCACGTGTCGATCTTGCCGCTTGCCTTCGCATGGCAGCACGGCTCGGCCTTGAAGAGGGGATCTGCAATCATTTCTCGGCCGTCGTGCCCGGCCATCCCGACCTCTTCATCGTCAACCGTCTGGGCTGGGCCTTTCAGGAGGCGACAGCGTCGTCGCTGCTGATCTGCGATTTCGAGGGCAATGTGGTTGCCGGCGATGGCATGCCGGAGGCGACCGCCTTCTTCATCCATGCGCGGCTGCACAAGATGGCGCCGCGGGTGGGGGCTGCCTTTCACACCCATATGCCGAATGCGACCGCACTCAGCATGGTCGAGGGCGAGCCATTGGTGTGGGCAGGCCAGACGGCGCTCAAGTTCTACGGCCGCGTGGCGGTCGATGAGAATTACAACGGCCTCGCCCTGGACGAAAGCGAAGGCGACCGGATTGCGTCGGTTCTCGACGACAAGGATATCCTGTTCATGAGAAACCATGGTGTCATGGTTTGTGCGCCCAACATCGCCGAAGCCTGGGATGATCTCTACTATCTCGAGCGTGCCGCCGAAGTTCAGTTGAAGGCAATGGGCTCAGGCCGCAAACTCCTGCCGGTCTTGCCTGCTGTCGCGGCGGAAGCGGTGCGGCAGATGCGGGAAGGGGACCCTGCAAGCGCCAGGATGCATCTGGAAAGCATCCGTCGGGTGCTGGACCGGCAAGCGCCGGAGTATCGCGATTGATCGGATGAGAAAGGCGAAGCATCTTGAAGTTCGCCTTTCCTCTTTTTCCGGGTCAGGGCGTCCCTTTCAGCAGCGGTGAATCACCCAGTGTCACGACCATATGTTCGATGAAAGCACGGACACGGTGGGGCAGGGGCCACCACCGACATAGACGGCATGCACCAGTTCGAGATCGCCTGGATTGAAGCCTTCGAGCAGTGGTATCAACCGCGTCGCCGCAATCTCGTCCGCCACATGAAACAGACCCACGCGGGCGATGCCAGCGCCCGCCAGCACCATTTGCTTCATCGTCTCGCCGTTGTTGACGACGATGCTGCCTTTGACCGGTTGCGCGATGTCCCGGTCATCGGTGCGAAACGGCCAGGACGGTCTTGCTCGCCGAAAATTGAACGTCAGGCAGTCGTGATGCTCAAGATCTGAGGGGTTTTCCGGAAAACCCCGGCGCGCCAGATAGTTGGGTGAAGCACAGACCACGCGCCGGCTTTGTCCCAGCTTGCGGGCGATCAGGCCGCTGTCCGGCAGGTTGCCCATGCGGATGGCGACATCGGTCTTTTCCGCCACCAGATCGACAATTCCGTCGGTGAAGGAGAGATCGACGATCAGATCGGGATTGCGCGCAATGAAGTCCGGCATGGCGGGTGCGACGAACATCGTGCCGAATGGTATTGTCGTGTTGATCCGCAGCCGCCCGCGGACTGCGCCACCTGCTGCTTCCTGGTCCGCCTCGTTCAACTCCTGCAGAATCCGAAGCGCCGCATGGTGATAGGCCTCGCCTTCTTCCGTCAGCGTCAAAGCGCGGGTCGTTCGCACCAGAAGGCGCGTGCCAAGCCTTGCTTCCAGACGTGCGATCAACTTGCTGACCGCTGATGGCGTGATGTCGAGGTTGCGGGCGGCGGCAGAGAAACCCCATCCTGGACGACCCGGGCAAACACCTCCATTTCACCGGAACGTTCCATCAGGATACGCGGCATTGATGATCCTCAGTCACAGGTGCATGTCTTCTGTGGGCAATAGTGCCAAGAAGTCTTAAATCATAAATTGTCTCCACCCACAATCTGGAGACACGACATGGATCTGCAACTGAACGGCAAGACCGCCCTCGTGACCGGCGCCACCGCCGGCATCGGGCTTGAAATAGCCCGCACCCTTGCGACCGAAGGCGCACGGGTCGTCATCACAGGTCGCGAGCGCACCAAGCTCGACAGCGCGACCGCGGCCATCAAGGCATCCGGCGGATCTGAGATCACAGGCATTCTGGCAAACGCCGCCAGCGCCGAGGGCGCCGCGACCATCGCGAAGGCCGAACCGTCGATCGATATCCTCATCAACAATCTTGGCATCTACGAGAGCAAGGCCTTCGGCGATATCACGGATGTCGATTGGAGCCATCTGCTCGATGTCAATGTCATGAGCGGCGTGCGCCTGTCACGGACCTATCTTCCGGGCATGCTGGAGCGCAACTGGGGCCGTATCATCTTCATCTCGAGCGAGTCAGGCCTCGCTATCCCTGAGGACATGATCCACTACGCGACGAGCAAGACGGCACAGCTGTCGATCTCGCGTGGACTGGCACAATTGACCCGCGGCACCAACGTCACCGTCAATTCCGTGCTGCCGGGGCCGACCCGCTCGGAAGGCATCGAGACCTTCCTGCGCAGTCAGGCAAGCGATCCGTCCGCGCCGATCAAACAGATCGAGGCCGAATTCTTCGCCACGGCCCGCGCAGCTTCGATCCTCCAGCGCATGGTGGAAGCGGAAGAGGTAGCCAACCTCGTCGCCTATCTCGCCAGCCCTCGCTCATCAGCCACCAACGGGGCAGCCCTTCGTGCCGAAGGCGGCCTCGTCAACACCATCGCATGAGAAGGGTTTTCCTATGTCAAACACACCCTTGACCATCATAGCCATCACCACCGCAAAACCTGGCAAGGAGGCGACCCTTGGAGCCGCCCAGGAAAAGCTCGTCACCGAGACCTTGGCGGAAGACGGCTGCATTCGGTACGAACTGCACCAGTCGCTCGACGATCGACGCATCCGCATTTTCGTTGAAACCTGGGCAAGCGAGGCTCAGTGGCGTGCTCATATGGACGGGGTTGCCATGCAGCGGTTTCAGGCGAGTGGCGTGGGCGATTATTTCGCCGATTTCGCCCTGCATCGCCTCACCAAGGTGGCTGGCTGACCGAGCCGCTAACCCCTCGTTTCCCAGACAGACATTCATCCACTCGGAGATAAACCCATGAAACTACTGCGCAGCCTTGCCATCACTCTTGCACTCGGTGCCAGCGCTCTCAGTGCCCATGCCGGAAACGTGCTGATCGTCCTGTCCGATTCCGATCACCTCGACCTGAAGGACGGCAAGGTGTTAGCAACCGGCTTCTATCTCAATGAACTGATGCAGCCGGTAAAGGCGCTGGTCGATGCCGGCCATGAGATCACCTTCGCCACTCCGAAAGGCACCGCGCCTTCCGTCGATGTGACCTCTATCGACAAGCTGTATTTTGGCGGGGATGAAGCGGCGATGAAAGCCAGCGAAGTACAGTTGTCGGAACTGGGCCTGATGTCGAGCGAGAAATCGCCTGTCATCAGCCTCGCACGGGTCGAACAGATCGGCTACGACTATTTCGACGCGGTGTATGTGCCCGGCGGTCACGCACCCATGCAGGATCTTCTGGTGAGTTCCGAACTCGGCAAGCTGTTGACGTATTTCCATAAGAACGGCAAGACGACCGCGCTCGCCTGCCACGGACCGATCGCGTTAATCTCTACATTGCCGGATGCACAAGGGTTCGTTACGCAGTTCGAGACGGCGGGAACCGCAAAGGCACAAACAAACTGGATCTATGCCGGCTACAAGGTGACGGTCTTCAGCAACCAGGAAGAGGAAATGGCCAAGGGACTGCTGGGTGGCGGCGAGATGAAATTCTATCCGCAGGATGCGCTCAAGCAAGCAGGCGGCCAGTTCAGCCAGGCCGAAGCAGCTTTCTCCCCGCATGTCGTGACAGATCGCGAGTTGATCACCGGTCAGAACCCCGCGTCCGCCCCGGCCGTGGCCCGGGAACTGCTGAGCCGATTGAAGTAGGGTTGTCACAAGTCGTGGTGACGCCCGCGGGCGTCACACAATTTTATCCATCGGACTTATGCACCGTGTTTTCGTCTGCCGTGAATTCGAGGACGTAACGCGTTTTTTGACCTGATGCGCGGGTTCTTATCAAGGCGAGCGGCTGTGTCCAACAAACGAATCTCGATCATAGAGGACTCATACGCGAAATCGCATGGCATCCACGAAAGCCGAGAACGCCGGCGATTTCTGTTTTCTGCTGGGATAAAACAAGTGATATACCTCGTATTTCGGGCACCATTCAGACAGGCATTCGATAAGCCCTCCGTCAGATATGTAGTCGGCTGCAAGCTCTTGTGGCACCCAGGCCAGCTCGATACCATCCAAGGCGGCTTGGAGGCCAGCGCCCGACGTCGAGAACGTCGCTTGGCCCTCAACCCGCAGGTGGCGACCGAAAGAGTATCGAGCCGATGGCGGAACGTCTCGCGCCTGATCGTTATGACCGCCTGCATCATTTCTCTCGGATGGGATGGCAGGGCCTCCATCGACACGCACTGATGACGATGATCGCTTACGCGTTCTTGCAACATCAGCGCTTACATAAGGCAAAGCGGGAAAAAGAAGAGGCACGGCCCGCCTAAGCCGACACTGCCGGCCATTCGACGCATGGTGATCGCCGCGCTGTCGCAGCACCATCCACCACACCGATGTCCCCATTGCCGAACTAGGTTCCGGCCGTCCCGGAAACCAAATCTGCCAAAGTAGTGTTAAGCGCAACGCTGCGTGGAAAGCCGTCACCGCTTCGTCTGACGGCTGCAAAACGCAGTGATCGTATTTTGCTGTTGACCGCCTGCCTACTAGAAGGTAGACATGCTGCATGAGCAATCTCTTGACGACTTCCGACGAAATCCTGGCCTCGGCTCGATGCCTGATCATGAGCGGTGGCTATAATGGCTTCAGCTATGCCGACATCTCGGAGGTTGTTGGCATTCGCAAAGCCAGCATCCACCATCATTTCCCCAGCAAGGTCGATCTGGTCCGCGAGTTGGTTAAGCGATATCGGGAAGATGGCGAAGCGGGAGTGGCAGCGTTGGAACAGGCCGTTCCAGACGCATTGGACATCCTCAAAATTTATGCGGGTCACTGGTCCAAATGCATTGAGGATGCAAGTAGGCCTTACTGCGTATGCGCTCTGCTTGCCAGTGAACTACCGTCTCTTCCCACAGAGGTCGCAGTAGAGGTGACGGCGTTCTTTCGCTTCATCTCCTCTTGGCTGACTTCAGTGATGGAACGCGGCTCCCGGGAGGGAACGCTTAGTCTGTCGAGTGAGCCTGACGTCGAAGCCGAGGCATTTCTGGCAACCGTCTACGGGGCCATGCTTTCGGCGAGAGCCTACGGGAAGCCGGAAGTGTTCTCTACGATACTCACTCCGGCTCTTAACCGACTGACACCCGCCGTCTCTCGCTAATCCTGCGGGTGGCTTCAACCGCCCGAGGTCAAACCGCGCTGCAAGAAACTACCAACTAGTAGGAAGAAAACTATGAAGATCATTCTCTCCGCCCTGGTTACTGCGCTAACCAGTATATCGTCTGCGGCAATGGTTGCCGCACCTGCCCATGCCGAAGACAAGAAAGCCGCCCAGATCCATGTTCGCGGCAGCATCGTCAACTACGAGGGCTCCACGCTTAAGGTGAAGACGCGCGAAGGCGAGACCGTTGATGTCGCCCTTGCTGACGACTGGAAACTTGCCAGCGTCACTAACGCACAGGTCACCGACATCAAGCCGGGTGATTTCGTCGGTATCGCATCTTTGCCGAAAGCGGATGGTGGCGATGGTGCGCTTGAAGTGCTCATCTTCCCACCGGCTATGAAGGGCGTAGGCGAAGGCAGCTACGGGTGGGATCTTAAACCCGACAGCAGCATGACCAATGCGACAGTCGCAGATGCGGTCAAAGGCGTCGATGGCCGCACTGTTACGGTGACTTACCATGGCAAGGAAAAGAAGATCGCTATTCCGGATGGCACGCCTGTCGTGACCATTGCGGCGGCGACCAAGGACGATCTCGTTCCCGGCGCTGTGGTCTTCATCACTGCCGAAAAGGCTGCGGCCGTCACCATCGCTCATCAGGTTGTCGTCGGAAAGAATGGCGTGGTCCCCCCGATGTAAGCCATGTCTTCGCTGGTCGGTCAGCGCCGACGGTGCATGAGCTCTCACCGCGTCACCGGTGAAGATAGGTTCAGCCTAGATGGCGCATGTACGGGAAGGCTGAGGAACCAGCTTCTATAGGCCGCCCCGAAAACTTTCGCGCGCGCGTGAGAGAGAGAACCGGCAAGGGAAACCGGGGAACTCAGACACCCTTGGCAAGCATGTCGGCTACTTGTGATCTCCAATACGCTTCGGGCGTGAAAAGCCAACTCATTCAAACCAATAAGGATCTTATCATGGCAAACGACCAAACGAGCTTCGCCGGAAACGTCAAGGATGATTGGTTGAAGCGGTACTATTTTGCGCGGGCCGCCTTCTCCGTCATCTGGGTCGCAGCAGCGTTGACCGCCGGTCGCCAGTCTTTCGCCGCCGCGGCCATTCTGCTGATCATCTATCCCGCCTGGGATGCTGCCGCCAACTACGTCGATGCGTTGCGAAACGGTGGTCTGGCGCATAACCGAAGCCAAGCGATCAACGTGGCCGTCAGTTTGGCGATGACAGTTGCTGTCGTCGTCGCTCTCACAATGAGCATGAACTGGGTCCTTGGCGCTTTCGGTCTCTGGGCAATATTCTCCGGCCTGTCGCAACTTGCCACAGGGGTTCGGCGATGGAAGACGAGTGGCGGGCAGTGGGCAATGATCTTGAGCGGGGGCAGTCCGCCATAGCGGGTGCATTCTTCATCGCGCAAGCTCTGAAGCCCGATGAACCATCGATTGCCAATGTGGCGGGTTATGCTGGTCTCGGTGCATTTTATTTTCTTATCTCGGCGGTTTGGCTCACCGTCAGTCACATCCGGAAGAAGACTGCCTGACACGATTGCGGCTGGCAATTGCAAGAGAGGTGCGTCCTGCCCCCGCAGCGGCGGTTGCCGCCCGCGCGGATGCCGAAGGCGTCATGCTGACCGATGCGGAAATCGAACAGCTTGACCGGCTACTTTCGCTTCGGCTGGACGCGGTCGCCTGATCAGCGGCCGCCCGCTAATAGAAGGGCCCTCCTATCGGAGGGCCTTTCGTTTGAAGGACAATGGTGCTCAGGCCTTGCAGGCCTGTACGGCGCCGGGGAGCTTGCTCCACTCGGCGTACCACGTGTTGAACAGGTTGAGCTGCGTCTCGACATAACCGCGCTGGCTTTCCGAAAGGCTGTCGGTTTCGTTGAAGTGCAGCGTGTATTCCTTGTCGCCCTTCATTACCATCATGTGCTTGAAGTAGAGGACCAGATCCGGACCTTCGTCGAAGGAGGACAGGACGGCAAGTGCCTGTTCCAGTTCCAGCGCGCGCTGGCGTGCATCGACATCGCCGCGAGCAGCCGCCTGGGAGAGGTTGGAGAGGTGGATCACCTCCTTCGGCAGTACGTTGCCGATGCCGGTGATGGCGCCGGTCGCGCCGCAATTCACGAAGCCGTGGAAGACGGCAGTATCGACGCCGATCATCAGCGAGACACCATCGTCACGGCTGGTGATGTTCTCCGCCGCATAGCGCATGTCGGCCGGGCCGCCGAATTCCTTGAAGCCAGCAAGGTTCGGGTGCTCCGCCCGAAGGCCGAAGAACAATTCGGCGCGCGTCGCGAAACCGTAATAGGGGCTGTTGTAGATGACGGCCGGAAGGTCCGGAGCGGCAGACAAGATCGCCTTGAAGTGGGATTTCTGGGCCGCGACAACCGAGCCGCGTGACAGGACGCGCGGAATGACCATCAGGCCCTTGGCGCCGACTTTCTGCGCATGCGCGGCGTGGGCAACGGCGGAAGCCGTATTGACGGCGCCGGTTCCGACGATCACGGGAATGCCTGCTGCAGTGAGGCGCTCTACGCCTTCCATGCGCTGGGCGTCCGTCAGAAGCGGCCAGTCACCCATGGAACCGCAATAGACGACAGCGGACATGCCGGCCGCGATCAGTTCCTGAGCCTTTCGCACCAACGCGTCGAAATCGGGTGTACGGTCATCCTTGCAGGGGGTCATCAGAGCCGGAATGACACCGGAAAAAATGCTGTCTTTCATCGCAAATTCCTTTTCGAACCGGGCCTGGAACTGGCTCTGCGCGCACAGGATTGCCGCAACAGCCGTCGCCTCGCGAAATCAGGTAGCACCTTGTATTCAATTTGTCGACAGAAAATCGACGGAGGACCCCGCCGCCTCGGCGAGGGCGGACTGGATCCCCTATTCTTTGGCAAAGCACGCGTTGCTCGGCATGACGAAATCGCTCGGGCTGGAATATGCGCCGAATAATATCCGGGTGAATGCGTTGGCGCCGGGGCTACGTCTCCACCCAAAAGGTCATCGACTAGTGGAACAGTTTTCCCGATCCGGAAGCCGCTAAGGCGGAAACGATGAAGCTGCGCCCGGGAGGGCGGATCGCTTCACGGGAGGAGATCGCCATGGCGGCCGTGTTCATGATTTCCGACGAATGCCCGTTCATGAATGCTACCTGCGTCACCATCGACGGTGGCCTTAGCGTTCAGCAGCATCCGGCCTAGAAGGCTGATATGCTGCTTCAAGCGCCTCGAAATGATCTGTGATCTGCGCGCCGGTCGCGATCCACACGTCGCCCTTGTCGAGCACATGCTTGAGGAAATCGCGAAGAATATGCCAGCGCATCGGACGGCCGGAAACCTGCGGATGAAGCACAAGCGTCGTGACGCCGCCCCAGGCATGGGTAGCCTCGAATTCATCGATCCAGAGCGGCAGCACGGCCTCCCGACCGAATAGCGTCCCCGGGCTGACGCGGCTCTTCATGCCAAAATTCCAGTCGTCGAAAGCATAGTTGACCGGGATTTCAACCGGACCGGGCGCGCCGGCAGGACCTGCGTGCCGATAGGGCAAGATGTCGTCGCGAAATGAGCTGGAATAGCGGATGCCGGATTCTTTCAAATAGGCAAGCAGCTCGGGAAAATTCTCCCCGGACGGGGCGCGGTAGCCGACGGGCCGCACGCCGAGGGTCGAATGCAGTGCTTCAAAGCCCCGATCGATCTCTTCGAAGGCCTCGTCCAGCTTGGTGCGGTCCGGCAGCTTGTGAAGATAGCCGTGATGACCGATCTCGTGACCGGCCGCGACCATGGCCTCGCACTGGGCGGGATGCGCCAAGGCTGTCCAGCCAGGGTGAAGAACGTCGCCTTGAGGGCGAGTTCGTCCATCAGCTGGAGGATTTTGGCGATGCCGACGCGCGCGTCGTAACCGCCGTGTGACGTTGTCACCATGCGGTCGATATTGGAGGGATTGTTGCCGATCCAGGCGGTTTCGGCGTCAACGTCAAAGCCGATGAACAGTGCGCTCTTGGCGCCGTTGGGCCATACCATTTCCGGCGTCTTCGGAGCCGGATTGAGGGGGCGGGGAGAGAGGTCGAACGTCATCGGTCAGCCCTTCATTGAAAGATCGGCATGTCGTCGGCTGCGCCGACCATCAGGGTTTCGAGAAGATTGCAATCTTCGATCTGCTCGAGCCCGTCTATCGCCGTCCAGAGTGTATCGGTTGCCTCATCAGAAAGGCTCATGCCGGCCAGTTCCCGAAACTTGGCTTCGACGGCCTCCGGTTCCATCGGGCGTTCCGCCGACCCGGTTGCGCGAGGAACCATTCGCGCGAGGCGCATTCCGTCGCGGAAGGTCAAGGTTACGAGCGGCTCGGCCATGGGATCCATGCTCTCGTCGATCGAGACGCCCATCTTGTCCATGAAAGCATGGAGCGGAGGGTCAAGACGGCGTTTTTCCGTATAGGCCTGAAGCCCGGCTGTCCCGAACAGACTGCGAGCCGCCAATGCATAGGGCAGGCTCATCTGGGTCGGCGCCATGGCGGCGCCTACCTTGGCGCCACACATGCCATACAGCATGGCGCTCATATGCAGATCAATGCGTTCGATTTCTCCAGCCTGACGGCCGGTCTCGGCTAGGAGGTCATCGAGGGCGTCTACTGCCGAATGCGCGCCACGGCAGGACGCATAAGGCTTCAGGACAGCCCGATTGACCTTCCAGACCTCGCCCAGTCCGTCTGCCAGAAGGTCCGGCTGGCAGGCTGATTTGTTGTAGGTTTTGAAGAAGCCACCCCAGACATCGTCGAAGACGCGCGAAGGGCCGGCAAATCCGTTCCGTGCCAGCTGCGCGGCCAGAAGTCCGCCTTCCGCTGCCCGGCCGGCGTGGAGTTTCTTGGCCTGGGAGCCATCGTGAATGAAGGCCCACAGGCCGGACGAGAAGCTCGTGGCAAGCGTGATGGCGTCGCGCGTCGCTGCGGCGTCAAGGCCAAAAGATTGGCAACGGCACCCGCGGCGGCAAGTGTTCCGCAGGTTCCGGTGGAATGCCATCCAAGGCTGTTATGCGCGTCATATCCGCCTGTCGCTTCCAGGATGCGGCGCCCCACGTCATAGCCGGCGACCACCGCTGCAATCATCTCTCTGCCGCTCACCGGACGTCCCGTCTCGTGCAGCGCCGAGAAAAGGGCAGGCAAGACAACGGCGCCGGAGTGATCGCAGCCGCCGGAATCGTCCAGCTCGAAAGCATGCGATGCCACACCGTTCACCAATGCAGCGTCTCGGACGGAGCCTGTGAGGCCGGTTCCCCAGATCCGAATCTGGCCGGACGGGCGAACGGATCGGACGGCAAGATCGAATTCCTTCGACCGCGCGCCCGCAAGTGCCGCGCCGAGCGTGTCGGCAATGTGGATCTTTGCCTTGGCGACAACGGCTGCCGGCAGGGCATCGTAGTCGAGGGCGGAGGTGAAAGCAGCCAACCTATCGACCGGCGAGTTGGCAAGAGAACGGCTCATGGAAATGCCCGGATGAGAGGAGACGGGGATCTTCAGAAAAGGCGATGCTGAGAAAATGACCGACCGCGACGGGTCGCAGTCGGTCGCCTCCAGGGGCCGGACGGCCGGTGCTTACTTGACGGCTTCGCCATTGATGTAAAGGCCGTCGAGCATTGCGTCCTGCAGGCCATGCTTGGTGAAGATCGCCTTGTATTCGCCCGATGCCATCAGAGCCTTGATCGCGGCCGAGTAGGCGTCACGGAGTGCAGGCTCCTTTTTGAAAAGGCGATGCCCTGGAGAACTGCGGTAAAGGGCTGGCCAACGACGACGTAAGCGTTCTTTTCCAGATTTGTCAGGTAGGGCAGGGTTTCCGAACCCTGGACCGCGCCATCGACGCGACCCTGCTTCAACTGAGTGCGGGCATCCGCCGAACCCTCGGTTCCGACGACCTTGATGGCCGGCAGACCCTTCGCTTCGCAGTTTGCGGCGCTCCACTTTGCCGTTTCATCCGGGAAGGACGTGCGGCGGCTCATGCCGACGATCTTGCCGCAGAAATCGGTGGGCGTCTTGAACTCGTCCTTGCGGGCTGCCGTCGTGTAAAACTGAGCGCCAGACTTCATGTAATCGACGAAATCCAGGGTATCACGGCGCTTCGGCAGATCGCTCATGCCGCTGTGGATCAGATCGGCCCGACCGGTCTCCAGTGAGGAAACCATCTGCTCGAAACCGATATCCGACCATTCGACCTTGATGCCGAGCTGCTTTGCCAGAGCCAGGCCGAGATCGATGTCCAAACCCATCAGCGTGTTGGTGGCCGGGTCCTTGTATTCCATTGGCGGGTAGTTCGGTTGGTTGGCGACGACGATTTTGCCGGCCGACTTGATGCGGTCCGGCAGGCCATCGGCATGCGCGACCACCGACCCAAGCAGTGCGGCGGCGAGTGTAATGAATGCGGTCTTCATATAAGTTCCCCTTTTTCAGAACTGAGTTGGTTGAGTTCGTTTTTGAGTGGCGGACTGTCGATGGTTCGAAGTCCGATTCCGTCAGCTGTGAACAGCCTTGATGAACTCTGCGGTGCGAGGGCTTTTGGGCGCGGTGAGGATTTCCGAGGCCGCGCCGATCTCGACCATCTTGCCCGCTTCCATGAAGGCGACGGTATTGGCGACATTCCGGGCAAAGCCGAGTTCATGCGTCACGACGATCATCGTCATTCCGCTTGCAGCCAGATCCCTCATGACATCCAGCACCTCGGACACGAGTTCGGGATCGAGAGCCGATGTCGGTTCGTCGAACAGGATGAGTTCGGGCCGCATGCACATTGCCCGCGCAATCGCCACGCGCTGCTGCTGGCCGCCGGAAAGCTGCGATGGATAATGCCCTGCCTTGTCGGCAAGGCCGACACGCTGAAGCAGATCCCGCGCGCGCTGGCGAACCTCGTCTACCGGCTCGCCGAGAACGTGGATCGGACCTTCCATGATGTTTTCGAGCGCCGTCTTGTGCGGGAACAGGTTGAACCGCTGGAAAACCATTCCGATGTGCCGCCGTTGCCGCGACATTTCCGCATCGCTGATCTCGTGAAGGTTGTTTCCCTCGCGGCGATAACCGACCAACTCGTCCTTGACCCAGATCGCTCCGGCATTCATCTTCTCAAGCTGGTTGATGCATCGCAAGAGCGTGCTCTTGCCCGAGCCTGACGGGCCCACAATGCAACAGACTTCGCCCTTGGTGATTTCCAGGCTCACCTTGTCAAGCGCGACGAAATCCCCGTAGAGCTTCGTGACGTCCACTGCCTTTACAACTATGTCCTTGGTCATTTGGCTTCTCACATCGACGCGCTGACGGATTTGCTGCCGCGTCCAAAATATCTCTCGATGTAATGTTGGCCGATGGAGAGAATGGAGACGACGATCAGATACCAGAAACTGGCGACGAAAAGCATTTCGAGGACGCGCGTATTGGCGAAATAGATGATCTGCACGTTATGCAGGATCTCGGAATACTGGATGACGCTGGCAAGCGATGTCAGCTTGACCATGCCGATGACTTCGTTGCCGATCGGCGGCACCATGACGCGCATGGCCTGCGGCAGAACGATGCGGCGAAGCATCTTCATCTGTGTCATGCCGATGGAACGGGCCGCCTCGTACTGCCCGCTATCGACCGAGAGAAGGCCGCTTCGCACCACTTCCGACGTGTAGGCGCCCTGCGATATGCCAAGCCCCAGCATCGCAGCGACGAACGGCGTCATGATATCGACGGTTCGGAATTCGAAAAGGCCCGGAATACCCATGGTTGGGAAGATCAGCGCCAGATTGAACCAGATCATCAGTTGCAGCAATGCCGGGGCGCCGCGGAAGATCCAGACATAACCGACTGCGATGGACGACAGAACAGGATTTCCGGAAACGCGCATGATGGCGATCACCACGCCGAGGACTATCCCGAGCGCCATGGCGGCAACCGTCATGATCAGGGTGTTGACCAGGCCATCGAGAACCGTGGGCGCCAAAGAAAGTCGCGCACATAGTTCCACTCGATCTGGCCAACACTGAATGCACGGACCAGTGCCGCCAGAAGGAGCAGCACGATGGCTGCCGCGATCATCCGGCCGATATGGCGCTTTGGAACGAGATTGAGATGCGCGATCTCGTATTTCTGATCAGTTGTGGCCGTATCGCTCATCGCGTACCTCGCGCCTGTCCCGGCATGGTGGCATTGTCGGCGCCATTGAAGCTGCTTTTTGCAAAAGCCTCACGCGTCTCAAGGTGGTGCTGAAACGCTCGATCTGCTCGCGAACGCGCACCGGCGAGGTCGAACCATAACCCGTGCGGCTGGCAAGGGCACCCTCCAGAGTGATAGCCTGAAGTACGCCGGCCCCAAGCCGCTCATCGATGCGGGGCAGATCGTCTTCCGTCAGTCCGGCGAGATCATGCCCGCGCTCTTCGCAATAACGGACAACCGCGCCGGTGATTTCATGCGCCTGAGCGAAAGGCACACCCTGCGCTACCAGCCAATCGGCAACTTCCGTTGCCAGGGTAAAGCCCTTCGGAGCCTCGTCGCGCAGCTTGGCGACATCGAATTCCAGGGTTTCGACCATGCCGGCAAAGGCCGGAAGGATCAATTCAAGGACGTCGATACTTTCGAACAAGGCGCGCTTGTCTTCGGCGAGGTCCCGATTATAGGCGAGCGGCATGGCCTTCATTGTTGCAAGGAAGCCAGCAACATTGCCGATCAGCGTGCCGCTCATGCCGCGGGTCAATTCGGCGATGTCGGGGTTTTTCTTTTGCGGCATGATCGACGAGCCGGTCGAATAGGAATCATGCAGCTTGACCCAGCTGAACTGCTTGGAACTCCAGATACAGATCTCTTCGGCAAGCCGCGACAGGCTGACGGCGACCAGTGAAGAGATGAACAGGAATTCGGCGACGTGATCGCGGGCAGACACCGCGTCGATCGAATTTTCGCATGCCGCGGCATAGCCGAGTTCGATTGCCGACAGATCAGGCCTGTTCACGATGCCGGAGCCCGCAAGGGCGGCGGCTCCAAGCGGAGAGCGGTTGAAGCGACGATCGAAATCTTCGAAACGCTCCAGATCGCGCAACAGCGACTGCGCATGCGCCATGAGGTGGTGGCCAAGGACGATCGGCTGTGCGGGCTGAAGATGCGTGAAGCCCGGCATTACCGTTTCGGCATGTTTGGTGGCCTGGGCAACCAAGGCTTTCTCGATAGCGATAATGCCTTGCGAAAGTTCACGCGCCATCCGGCGTAGGTAAAGGCGCGTGTTGTTGGAGGTCTGGTCATTCCTTGAGCGGCCAGCTCGCAGTTTGCCGCCAAGCGTGCCCAATCGCTGCATCAGCAAGCGCTCCAGGAACGTATGGACGTCTTCGTCGGAAGCAATTGGCACTTCGAGGCCACTTGCAACGTCTGCCTCTATGCGGTCCAACGCGCTGCGAATGGTGGTGAATTCCGCCTCGTCAAGCACGCCGGCACGCTTCAGTTCGGAAGCATGAGCCCGGGATCCTGCCAAGTCTTCGCCATATAACCGAAAGAAAGAGGGATGTGCACGCGAGAGGTTGGCAAGCGCTTCGGACGGTCCCGACTTGAACCGCCCGCCCCACAGCTGTGTTGGCTCCGACATAATTTTCCTCTGTGTTAAGTATTTAGGCAAGGCTCACACGTGGCTTAAAAAAGGGCAAGGGAAGTTAACTATTACGGGTATGACGAAAACGACTAGCGGCCGTTTCAAATTTCTCATATTCCATAAAGTGCCGATATGCTGGGAGTTATCGACATGAGTGATCGTAAACAGTTTCCATCCATGACGGCTCTGCAAGTGTTGTTGGCGGTGGCGGAGCGCGGGTCGACCAGTGCGGCGGCGGAGCCTATGGCCATGACCCAGAGCGCGGTCAGCAAGCAGCTGATTGCCCTTGAAGGTCTGATAGGCGGGGCCGCATTTCGGCGCACACCGAACGGGATGATTCCCACGGAGTTCGGGGCCATCTATATCGAACATGCGCGCACAGCGATCAAAGCGATGGAAGATGCCGCTCTGAAAGTTGCACGGCTGAAGCCTGGTCCGCGTGTGCTTCGCTTGCAGGTCCCGCCGATCTTCGGCGACCGTTGGTTGCTACCCCGCTTTGCTCAATTCACCGGAGCTCACCCGGAGATTGAGGTTCAGTTTACGACGTTCGTATCGAGCACGCAGACGGAAATCCCTGACGCCATGGTTCGCTTCGTTGTCGAGCTGCCTGCAAATGAGGATGGGCGCTATCTGTTCGGCAACGAAGTCCTGCTCGTCAGCGCGCCTACCTATTGGGAAAAACTCGGGGAAGTGACGTGCCTCGACGCGGTTTCAAAAGGGATCATGCTCGAACATCCGCAGACACCGTTTCACTGGGCTCCATTCGTCGAATTCAATAGCCAGAAGGGGCTGGAAGTTCGGCACACGATGCGATTCGGATATTACACAATGGTCATCCGCGCCGCGCTCGCCGGCCAAGGAATGGCATTGGTTCCCAAGGGCTTGATAGCCGAAGAGATTGCCGCAGGACGGCTCGTGAATCCCGCCGGCCTCGGGTATCGTAGCGACTTCGGTTATTGGTTTTCTAAGGCTCGAAATCTTCCCAAGAGCACATCGATGAGCCTGTTTGAGAATTGGTTATATTCTGAGGCAGAGTCGGGAGACGACTGATCGAGGCTTAAGTCGGTAGGCATGACGGACCGATCGGATCGAACATCTTATAGGTCAGGATAAACTCGCGATGACCGAGCTGCTCGGACTTGGTTGCCTGGCCGTTCGCGACTGAAAGGATCAGCTCAAAGATTTCGTCGCCGACTTCGGGTAGATTTGCGCGACCTTCCAGGATGCGGCCGGCATCGATGTCCATGTCGCCGGAGAGCCGACGGTAGGTTTCCGGATTGGCGCATATTTTGATGACCGGCGCGATTGCCGAGCCGGATACGGAACCGCGCCCGGTGACAAAAAGGGTGAGATGACAGCCGGATGCAATCAATTCGACGATCTCGGCATTGTCCGAGATATTCGGAAATCAAAGTGCACGTCGCCGTCCGGCACGACGTCCATCAGATAGAGCCCGCCGCGCGGCGGAATATCGCCCGGCTTGATCAGGCCCGAAATAGGTGAGGAACCCGACTTGGCATAGGCGCCCATCGATTTTCCTCGATCGTCGAAAGCCCGCCATCGGCGTTGCCGGGCGCGAAACTGCCATAGCCGAGTGTCGCGTAGTAATGGGCGGCTTTCGCTACGGAGGCGCGCAGTTCGTCGCCGAGATCCGGCGTCACGGCTCGATTGGCCATGATCTCCTCGCAGCCGATCAGTTCGCCGGTCTCCTCGAAGACGCACGCGGCGCCCGCTTCGACCAGCCTGTCGAAGGCAAGTCCGGCGGCAGGGTTGCCGGTCATGCCGCTCGTGCCGTCGGAGCCGCCACAGATTGTGCCGATGATCAGCTCGCTGAGGTCCATCGGTACTCTGGGCACGCGATCCAGCTCTTCCAGGCGTTGGGTGACCCAGTCGATGCCGTCGGAGATCGTCGAAGGGGTTCCGCCGTTCTCCTGGATCGTCAGGGTAGCAATGGGTCTGCCGCTCGTTTCCACGACCCGCGAAAGCGAGAACTTATTGAAGCTCTCGCATCCGAGCGACAATAGCAGTGTTGCCGCAATGTTGGGGTGCGTACAGAGCCGTTCCATCATTTTCGGGGCATAAGGGTTCGGAAAACAGCCCGGAAAGCCGATCAGATGGACGTCCTTGCCCCGGAAATGGCTGACGATTTCCCGACCGACGTGGTGGGCGCATTCCACCAGATAGGCGACGACCACGATGTTGCGGATACCCTTTGCGGCCATCGGGCCTCAGATAGCCGAGAATGGGGGCCCTGTTCGCCCGTCATGACGTGGCCTCCGAGATCAGGTGCGTCCTGATGTAGTCGCTCTTCAGATTGTGGATGTGCACGTGCTCGCCGGGCTCGATCGCCCGTGTCGCGGAGCCGATCGAGACACCATACTTGACGACCTTTTCACCGGCTCCGATGGAACACCGCGCCAGCTTGTGGCCGAGCTCGATCGTTTTTGCCAGAATATACGGCTGGCTGCCGATGACGATCTTCCCGCCGGCGTCGATGCGCCGGCAGGCGATCAGGACATTGTCCCGGTCAGAGAGCAGAAGCAGGCGGCGGCGGTCATTTCCGAAATCCGGATGCCGACCGACGGCAACCCGAAATAGACGATATAGATCTGCACCAGGAACGGTGTGTTGCGGATGATTTCGACATAGGCGGCAGCGATGGACGACATCACTTTGGAACCGGACAGGCGCATCAGCGCTCCGATCACCCGACGCACATGCCAAGCACGAGTGCTGCGACCGAGAGCGCGAGCGTCAGCAGGACGCCGTGCGCGAACAGATCGCTGCGCGCGATCGTCCCGGAAAAATCTAGGTACCCCATACTCGCTCACCAATTTTACAAGAGGTCCGGCTCCATCGTCTGCGCAAGGACCTTAACCTGACGCAGCGTGTTCTGACGGCTTCGCTCAAGATGCAGCTTCAGTGCCGCGACGATCTGTTTTTTTGCCTGCGACGATCGCGTCGAGAGTGTTCTGATGCTCCTCGACCGAGCGGATGTAATCCCCGGGATTGAAACGAAGACTGTATGCGTCTGCCCCACGATGCGGGCATGCGCCTCCGAAATCATCGGGATGCGGGCCGCTGCCACCAGCGCGCTATGGAAGGCGCGGTCATGGACGAGGGCCTTGGAAAGATCGTCGAGCGAGGTTCCATTCGCATGTTGGCGGTGGCTTTTCAGGCTGTCCGCCAGCTTCATCCGCAGTGTGTCGTCGAGCCGGCCCGCATCGAAAGCGGCCTCGACCGCACCCTTTTCGATCAACAGGCGAGCCGCATAGAGCTCTTCGACGTCTTCTTCATTGACACTTCGCACGACCATGCCGCGGAGAGCGGAATTCACCAGGAGCCCGTCTGCAAGGATCAAACAAGTTCCAGACTGCGCTGTCGCAAGACAGGGTTTGAAAATCCGCCAGGGCGCAAAGCTGTTGGTAAGAGGCTTCGAAATTGCGTAGATTCGCCCAGCGCAAGCAATCCATGAACTTAACTTTGCGTTCGTGATCACTCATCGGCGCTTCGAGCGATCCCTTTGCATGCAAGCGGGACTTATTCACAATGCGCCCATCGCGCGTCGTGACCGTGACGACGTGCGGGAGGCGCTCCACACCTTTTCCTCTTCGGCCGAATAGGACTGCATTTCGATGCACGGCATGAATTCCCGGATTTCCGGTCGTTCGATCGCCTGCCGCGTAAAGTCCGAAAGGCTAAGAGATCCCTTGAGGAAGGCTGTCGCGAGGCAATATTGCATCGAGAAGCGGGCCTGCATCTCGTCGGCCGGATCGGGATAAGCGAGGTTGCGGGCCGCGGATATGCCGATTTTCGTCTCGATCCTGGCAATGTCGCCGGCCAAAAGCCCATGCTCCTGCTTCAGATCCAGAAGGGCGTCGATCGCCCGATGGGTGGAGGCGCAGCAGGGATGTCGCTTGGTCACCACGCCGCGGCTTTCGATGATATGCTCCTCGTCGCGCGTCAGGTCTTCCCAGCCCTTGGCATCATCGCCCCCGAACAGATCAAGGAAGCCTTGCGGGCGTTCCAGGATATCCGCCCGCCCGCTCATGCCCGCCAGCGCCATGCGCGCCGCATCCACGGCATTTCGCGCGGCAATGCCGGCGTGAAGGGGTTTGGCGGTCGTGCCGAATTGCCCTTTGGGGCCACAGGCGAAGCTCGTCGCGAGGCTCATCGCTGCAGCCAAGCTGTCTTCGTCCGCACCGAGAAGCCGTGCCACGCCAGCCGCGGCCCCGATGCTGCCGACCGTCGCCGTCGCGTGCCAGCCCCTGTTATAGTGCGATGGATTGACGCCGAAGCCGACCGCCGCCTGCGCTTCCAGCCCGGTCAGATAGGCCTCGAGAAACCGTCTTCCGCTCGTGACCTTGCCGCGCGTCAGAACCGCCAGCAACGCTGGTACCAGGACTGCGGAAGCATGCGCCCTCGCCGGATGGAAATTGTCATCGAAATCGAGCGCATGGGCCGCGGTTGCGTTGATGAGCGCGGCGAAAGAAGGCGAGGTTGAGCCGCCGGTGACGAGCCGCGCTTCGCCGCCTCCGGCGACTTCCCCGTGGAAGGCGCGGGTGAGTGCGGTAACGCTTTCATCGCCCCTGCCTGCAATCATGCAGCCGATGGTGTCCACCACGGCATCTCTTGCCCGGTCCATGGCGAGGATCGAGAACGTCGTTCGCGACAGGACCTGTCCCGCGATCTTCTGGAGAATGGTGGCCATTGACGAAAGTCTTTCCGTGAGTTTGGTTCACAGCGGAAATTGTTCAACTTTCCGCAGGTCCGCAATCTTATGCGGTTTGCGGGTAGGACTATCGACATTGGAGATAGAATGGCGCGAGACACGAGTGCGGCAATCAGCCTGAAACATATCGAGGCCTATGACGCCATCGCCGCGACGGGCTCGACGATCGCCGCTTCCGTCGAGCTTGGGATCTCGCAATCCAACGCCAGCCGCTTGTTGCAGCAACTGGAAGACTATCTCGGCGTCCGGCTTTTCGAACGGGAAAAGAACCGCCTTCAACCGACCCGCGAGGGGCTGCAGCTCGGCCCGGAAATCCGTGCCATTTCCGACCGGCTACGCGCCCTGAAAACAGCGGCGATGGAGCTGGAGAGCGGTCGGTCGCGCGAGATCATGCTGCGGCTTGCCTTTCCTCCAGCCTTTCCACGACCCGCATTCCGAAGCTGGTGAAGAATTTTCTCGCCACGAATGGTCCGATGCGCGTCGAAGTCGCGTCCGGCAGCTATCTCGCAATAGAGCGGATGGTGGCCGATGGCGAGGCCGATCTCGGTTTCGCGCGCCTGCCGTTGATGAGCCCGGGATTGAAACAGGAGAAGATCCTGTCGTCGCGGATCATTTGCGTCCTGCACAACGATCATCCCAAGGCCGGCAGCAGTCTGTTGTCGGTCGGCGACCTGAAGGGCCAGGATCTGATCATGCTGAACAGGGAGCGACCGGTTCGCCATGAGCTGGAGGCATTGTTCTACAAGGCAGGCATCCGTCAACGCCCCTGCTCGAAGCACATTCGGTGGCGAGCGCCTGCGCGCTGGCCGCACAAGGGCTCGGCATAGCGCTGGTCGGCGAGATCATCGCCCGTGAATATGCGACGCTGCCGCTGCAGTTCATTCCGCTCAAACCAGAGCTTCCGGTTGCCTACGCGCTGATCAGCGGAGAAAAATTTCCGATGCCAAAGGCGGCCAGCCTTTTCCTTCAAACCATTTCGGACTGGGCATAGTGACGGTGCCCGGGCCGTCCCGAAGGCTCGCAAAAGCATGAATATCAAGCAGCTGGAGCCCTGCGCACGCTTCTTGCGATGGGATTGACGAATACATCGCGCATGGCCTTGCGGTCACGATCATCAGCAGTTTTTATGCGAATCTCTATCGCCACCTGCCGGTGGTTCGCCGTCTTTTCGCGCCGCGTGCGACCCAGGAATTCGGATTGGCGAGGGCGGTCGGGACGCCACTCTCGATTAGCCCAGTTCTGAGCGAGGCCAACTTGCTCGACTGTCGATGCAATCCGGATTGCTGTGGGCGTACGGATACTACACCGCTTCTTTGATGAACCCGGGCAGGTCCGCCTCGCTAACCCCGAGCGCGGCGAAACCGTCCGCTCACCATATTTAAGGGGCGTCTGGTCGGAACAGCGGCGCTCCCTCTTCCCGATGTGTCGTTCACCGCGGGCGGCGCGCCAATACGATGGACGCGCTATATTCGTCTTCCAGCGGAAATATCCCCTCCATGCTGGCTAATCCTGCAATTTGAGCTTCGTCAAGATGAGAGAGGACATGGGTAAAAAAGCCGGAATTCATTCCGAAACTATAGAAGTCCTCGAAGTCAACAAAGCTGACTTTTTCGTGAATCGCTCCACCGAGACGACATCGAGCCTGGCATTCGCACAGAAGGAAACGATGGTTTCGGTATTGGCGGGTGCCGGATTTTTCTCTCGGATGAATTCCTCCGAGAACAACGTTCGAGCGAGCGAGTATATGCGAGGAAAAGCTTCGAATGTGCTGCTGACAATCGAGTAATAGCCGTTAGGCAGCAGCAGTTTCGCCGTGCGCCTCACGACGTCTTCGCCGTCAACGAATGTTGTCAGAAAATGCATGAGCAGCAAGTTCATGCTGTTCTGCGTGAAGTGCCGATCGGTGTTGGCCACGTCGTCATGGATGGAATGGAAGGCGAGCTTGGTTTCGGCGATGCTCAGCATTTCCGCTGAGAGGTCTATGCCATGCAGCGCGGCGCGCGGAAAAAACGTCTGCATCGCGACAAGCGATTGCCCGGTTCCCACGGCTAGATCCAGGACATTCCTGACCTCATCTGCAGGGATAAATTTCTCGATCTGCTGAAACGCAAGATTTCGGCCTCCCGAAAGCAGGCCTCTTTCGTCCCGATCGTAAGTGCTCGCAATGCTCAGATCGTAGAGTTCACCGATATTCATTTGTGCTCCGTATATTTGATGGTTTGACGCCATCGACCCGGGGTAGATGGTAGGGCCCTGTGCCAGCAGGCATCATGCACCCATCGAAGCTGAATTTTGATGAATCGGCTTTAGGTAAGGTGTCAGTAGTTTCAATTGAGGTAGGTCTGGTACGGCAAGAATGAAACACAATCCCTCATGCCGCCAAGCAGCGCCTCGCCACTACGACGGCAGCGAGCGGGATGACGTCCCGGCAGGTGGTGTAGCAGGATAGCGGTGGTCATCGCGTTTCCCAAACTCTTCAGATTATCGCGGGTGGTTGCCGGTCGCGCAGCAGCGCCCGCAATGCTTCCATATCGCCGGAAAGCGGGCGGTCATCGGCATAGTGCGGCACGTATGCCCGAACAATTTTCTGGACTTCCTCGGTTCCTCCAGCGCGCGGAGCGACCGTCTCCAAAAATCATGGGCTTGCGCGGCAGCCATCAATTCAATCGCCAGAATATATTCGACGTTGTCTATGACGGCGAGAAGCTTGTTTGCGGCGGCGGTCGGATGCGCAAGGAAATCCTCTTGCAGGGCAGATGTCAGCCCACCGTCCATGGAGGCCGGAGCAGCAAGACGACGGTTCTCGTTGCTCAGCGCCGCAGCCGTATATTGGGCAATCATGAACCCGGAATTGCTGCCGGCATCACTGGCCAGAAAGGGCGGCAAGCCACTGACAAGCGGATTGACAAGTCGGTCCGTCCGCCGCTCGCTCATTGCGCCGATCTGGGCGATCGCAATCGCAAGGCTATCGGCTGCCTGTGCAAGCGCCGGAGCAACGGCATGCGCTTCCGAAGAGACAATCGGATTTTCCGGCGTGCCCGAGATCGCTGGATTGTCGGTCACCGAGGCGAGTTCCTGATCGACGGTCTCGGCTGACCGCCCAAAAACATCGCGCGCAGCACCATGCGCATGCGGTATGGCGCGCAGGCTGAGGGCATCCTGCGTACGCCTACCCAGCGCGGCGGCCACCAGGCCGCTGCCTGAAAGCCGATCGCGCAGCGATGCACCGACAGTCGCGATACCCTTTGAAGGGCGTAGCGCAAGCACCGCTTCGTCGAACGCTGCGATCTGGCAGCCGGCAGCTTCCAGGGTGAGGGCGGCGATTGCGTCAGCCCAGTCGAGCAGCCGGGCTGCACGCGAAAGGGCAATGCTCGCAAGCCCGGTTGCGCAGGCAGTGCCATTAACGAGGCTCAGCCCCTCCTTTGCCCCCAGGGCGAGCGGCGCAAGGCCAATCGCCTTCAACGCGTCGCGCCCTTGCATCGGCCGGCCGGAGACGCAGGCGGCTCCTTCCCCGATCAGGATGAGAGCGCAATGGGCGTTGTGGGTGAGATAGCCGGCAGAACCTTTCGACGGCACATCGGGAATGCAATCGCGTTCGAGAAAAGCGATCAGATGGCTGACAATCTCCGCCCGTACGCCCGAATGGCCATGTGCAAAATTAGCGATCTGCGCGGCAATGATCGCTCGCACTTCGCGCGGTGCCAGGAGCGGACCGACACCGCAGGCATGGCTCAATATGATATTATGCGACAGGCGGCTTTGCGAAGCACGATCGACGATCGTATCCGAGAGAGCGCCGACGCCGGTATTGATGCCGTAGGCTCGCACACCGCTTTCAACGATGCGCTCGACGATACGGGCCGCGTGCACGATACGCTCCGCCGCAGCCGGCGACAGCGCAAGTGCCTCTCCTTCGCCTACCCGAGCGATGTCGCGCCAGCCGAGGGTATCCCCGATCGTGACGGTCATTGTCCGCTTCCGAAATGACCGATGAACTGGCGGAAGGCGGGCGATGCACCGGCTCCGAACATGTCCTCCGGCGGGCCGCTGCTTTCCACGAGACCTTCGCGCATGAAGATCACTCGATTGGAGACGTTGCGTGCAAAGCTCATTTCATGAGTGACAACGAGCATGGTCATCCCTTCCTCGGCAAGCGCGCGCATGACGCGCAGCACCTCGCCGACGAGTTCAGGATCGAGAGCGGAGGTCGGTTCGTCGAAGAGCATCACTTTCGGTTTCATTGCGAGGGCGCGTGCGATCGCGGCACGCTGCTGCTGGCCACCGGAAAGATGTGCCGGGTAAGCATGCCGCTTGTCGGCGATGCCGACCTTTTCGAGCAGCGCTTCGGCTTCCGCGATGCACTCGGCTTGCGGGCGTTTGAGGACGTGCACCGGCCCCTCGATTACATTCTGCAGGATGGTCATATGAGACCAAAGATTGAACTGCTGGAAAACCATCCCGAGTTCGGAGCGTATATGATCGACTTGCTTCTGGCTTGCCGGCTTGCTTCTGCCGCTCTTGTGCACCATCCGGATCTCTTCGCCATCGACCCAGATCTCTCCACTCGTCGCCGTCTCCAGAAGGTTGATACAGCGCAGGAACGTCGATTTACCTGAGCCCGATGCTCCAAGCAGTGAAATCACATCGCCGTCCTGCGCGTCGAGGGAAATACCGCGCAATACTTCGTGGGTGCCGAAGCTCTTGCGGATGTTGCGGACCGAAAGTCGGGTTACGCCGGGCATGAAGGCTCCAATCGGGTTCAGTCTGATCCTATGCCTTCAGCGCCGCCGGATGGCGCGGCGATGTCGGGAAAGCGAATATTCGAGCAGGGCCATGCCCTGAAGGATGATGAAGTTGAGAACAAGATAGATGATGGCGGCGCAGAGGAAGACTTCCATCGTACGGTAGGTCTGCGAGATCAGGCGCTGAGCCACGCCGGTCACTTCCCACACGGTAACCAGGCTCGCCAGTGCCGTCGACTTCATCATCAGGACGATCTCGGTGGAATAAGCCGGCAACGCATGCCGGAAGGCGATCGGCGCCAGGATGCGGCGCACCAGCAGGAAGCCCGACATGCCAATCGAGCGGGCTGCCTCGATCTCCCGTGGAGAAATTGCGCGAATGCCGCCGCGGAAGATTTCCGCCGTGTAGCCGGCCGTGCAGAGCGCCAGTGACAAGACCGCGCAGACGAAAGGCTCTCGTAGGAATGGCCAGAGGAAGGAATAGCGGATGAAGCCGAATTGGGCGAGACCGTAAAAGACCAGGAACATCTGGATCAGAAGCGGCGAGCCACGGAAGACAAAGACGTAACCTTTGGCAATCGCTGAAAGAACCGGATTGCCGCCGACGCGCATCCAGACAATCAACAGCGCCAGCACGCCGCCGAAGAAGATCGATGCGGAAAATAGCGCCAACGTCATCGGCACTGCCTTCAAGAGTGTGACCATGGTCTGCGATAGGAAAGGGAAATCCATGATCGCTCCTCAGGCCTGGCCCATCGCGGCTGTCGGCATGCTGCGGTTGGCCCGCCGCTCCGCACCGTTGAATATGCGATCGGAAAGGCTGGTCAGGATAAGATAGAGCGCGCCTCCGACGATGAAGAAGAGGAAATATTGCCGGGTGGAGCCGGCCGCAACCTGGCTGGTCCGCATCAGGCTCCGCAAGGCCCGTTACCGAAACCAACGCCGAGTCCTTGAGGCTCAGCTGCCAGACATTGCCGAGACCGGGAATGGCAAAGCGCCAGACTTGCGGAATGATGATGCGCCGGAAACGCAAGCCGCCATGCATGCCGATTGCGGATGCAGCCTCGAGTTCACCCTTGGAAATCGCAAGATAGGCGCCGCGGAAGACCTCCGCCTGATAAGCGCCGGAAATGATGCCGACCGCGAGCGCTCCGGCCGCAAAGGAGGGCAAGCCGAGAAAACCCTCGTAGCCCATTGCCACACCGATCGCAGTCACCGCGGACGATCCGCCGAAATAGATCAGATAAATGATCAGCAGTTCGGGAACGCCGCGAAAAACGGTCGTGTAGAGATTGCCGATCGCAACGAGCAGCCAATTGCCGGATAGCTTGGCGCCGGCGATGAGCGTCCCGAGTACCGCGCCAATTGCAAGGGCGGTCGCTGTTACGGCCAGCGTCGTCAACGCGCCGAGCAGCAGAAGCGCTCCCCACCCTTTCGCGCCGAAGCCAATCAGTTCCAGTGTCGCCATATCGGTTCCCCGCGCTGCCTCTCGAAGGGCAGCTGTCACAATAACATGCGGTCCCCGGCGATAAAGCGGGGACCGGAGTTTCGGCCGGAGCCGATGCTTATTGCTGCGGGCTGACGTCGACCTTGAACCACTTCATCGAGAGTTTCTTGACCGTGCCGTCAGCAAGGGCCGACTTGATCGCCTCGTTGAACTTATCGCCCAGGTCCTTGTCCGCCTTGCGTACCCCGAGGCCTTCGCCTTCGCCCCAGATGGAGCCGGTGATTTCAGGACCGGTAAAGGCAAGAGCGCCATTTGCGGCTTCGAAGGCGTTGTTGAAATAGACGGCATCATCGAAGCCGAGGTCGATACGGCCATTCTGCAGGTCGAGGTCGCGGTCCGCGCCGGTCTTGTATTCACGGACTTCGGCGACGCTGCCGAAGTTGTCATACACAAACTTGGCGTAGACGGTTGCCGCTTGGATGCCGATCGTCTTGCCCTTGAAGGCTACCTTGAGAGCTTCGATTTCCTTCACGCCAGTTTGTCCGGGCGTCATCTTTATGGTCGAGCCGGTGCCTGCAGCCTTGGAAAGGGGGCTATCCTTGGCTGTCGCGAAGGCGGCGGGTGTCGCGGCATAGGGAACCGTAAAGCCAATGATCTGCTTGCGCTCTTCGGTGATCGACAGCGCATCCATGATGACATCGAACTTGCCGGCGTTAAGCGCCGGAATCATGCCGTCCCAATCGGACGCGACAAGCGTGCACTCGATCTTCGCCCGTTCGCAAAGAACCTTGGCGAGTTCCGGTTCGAAGCCGCCGAGTGAGCCGTCGGCGTTGGTCAGGTTCCAGGGCGCGTAGGCGCCCTCGAGCGTTATGGTCGCCTTCTTCCAATCCTTGGCGGCGAGGGGGCGGCGAATGTTGCGAGCGCAAACGCAGTGGAAAGAAAAAGCGTCTTGAATTTCATGGCATGCAATCTCCTCTGAAGTTGTTCATTGACCTTGTGGCTGCATGAAACCGGTCTGCGCCGGCTTGCCTGTCGTCATCGTTTTTATTCAAACGGCCGATCAGGAGGTTGTATAGGGTACCATATGAGAGATTTCATGATATGCAAGAGAAAAGTCTGTTTGCCGGGCAGATTCCGTCGATGCAAAAGGAATGGGCAATGAAGCGACCCAGCGAAATGAAACGCGAGTTTTCGGAAAATGATACTGCGCCGCTTTATGCCGGCGTCAAGCAGATGATCCTGGGTCGCATTCACAGCGGCGAATGGCCGCCGAAGCATCGCGTACCTTCTGAAAACGAACTCGTCGTCGGCTCGGTGTCAGCAAAATGACGGCCAATCGTGCGCTGCGGGAGCTTGCCAGCGAGGGGGAACTGGTGCGCATCCAGGGTGTTGGCTCGTTTGTGGCGGAGCGCAAAGGCTATTCCGCGCTGTTTGAGGTGCGCAACATTGCCGATGAGATCGCCGAGCGCGGAAACACCCATGAGGCGGCGGTCATTGTTCTTGCGAGAGAGACCGCCTCCCCGGAAGTGGCTGATGCGTTGGAGCTCGAAATCGGTGGCGCCGTCTTCCATTCGCTCATCGTTCACAGTGAGAACGGTGTTCCGGTGCAAATCGAAGATCGCTTTGTCAATCCGTCAGCCGCGCCGAACTACCTGGAGCAGGACTTCTCTTCTTTGACGCCGAATGCCTATCTCACTGCTGCAGCGCCATTGAGCGGGTCCGAGCACGTCGTCGAAGCGACGATGCCCAGAGGTTGGGAATGCAAGCTCCTAATGATTTTAAAAACGGAACCGTGCCTTGCGATCCGTCGGCGCACCTGGTCGGGCAAGAAGGTCGTCTCGACTGCCAGGCTTGTTTACCCAGGACACCGTTATCGCCTGGAAGCGCGTAGCGGAAAGGCATTTGATGAATAGAACCAGGTTCCATATGGAAGATAGGGTTGCCGAGATGAAGCGCTCGGGGCGCAGAGGTGTCAAGTCGATCGGTGGGCTCCACTTGGGAAGAGATCTGCCG
The DNA here is from genome assembly GCA_045291535.1 of Neorhizobium sp. EC2-8. Lineage (GTDB taxonomy): Bacteria > Pseudomonadota > Alphaproteobacteria > Rhizobiales > Rhizobiaceae > Neorhizobium. The sequence continues at coordinate 1,580,215 of CP147998.1, forward strand.
ACAGCGGCGAAAAGAAGAGCGCGCTGATTGCCACTGAGAGCCGACCTTGTTCAGTGGGATATTTCCTCCAGAATTTCCCCGCATAGTGGATCTGCCCGTGTTTCGGCGCATAGAAGACGATCATGCCGCTTCAGAAGATCGGCATGGAATGCCCGAAGAGGTCAGGGTTCGGATGACGCGGTCGATCGGGCTGCGGGAATAGCGGGTTTTTCATCGTGTCATTAACCTCGTTTGAAGCAGGGCTGAACTGCAGAGATCGCGAACCGCTTTCGCGAGCGGGCGCGACCTCAAATTTCACCCCAAGCCGCGCGCTATCCGGTCAGCGCCGCTTGCGAACGGTTTCAAGCTTTGTCTGCCATACGGGGCTTATCTGGAAGCCTTCGATATCGGCGCGCTGCGCAACCGAGTCTGTCACCTGTGAGATCGGCTGGACCGCCGGAACGCCTTCGGCATAGAGCTTCTCTATCTCGTTATAGAGCTTGCCCTGCTTTTCCGGATCAGTTTGCTGCAAGGCGGCATCGATCTTCTGGTTCAGGCTGTCATCCTTGAAGGAAACGCGCCAGCCGACGAGGCCGGTCAGCTTCGCTTCATCCCGGTTGTCGGGGTTGTAGGCGAGGCTGCGCATGTCTCCATCGGGATGCGAGATCTGGCCGCCGCTTCTGCCGACGATCAGCTCGAAATTCCTCTCCCGCATCGGCCCGTAGACCTGCTCGCCACTGCCCGTGAGGATCTTGGCGCGAATGCCGCCCTGGGCCAGCATGCTTTGAAGGGCAACGGCCAGGTTATCGAACGGCGGCTCCGAAAGAGTGCGGATCGTCAGGTCCAGGCCATCGGGATATCCCGCTTCCGTCAGAAGAGCCTTGGCGCCGGCGACATCCATCTTGAGTTTCGGTTCGAAGGGCTCCTGCGCAAGTCCGGCCTGTATCGGGCTGAGATGCCTGAGGCCGTAATAGGGCATGACCGTTTTGTTGAGGCCGTCAAAATCGATGAGCTTGAGGATTGCCTCACGCAGCTTCGGCTTGGCGAGATTCTGGTTTTTCAGCGACATGGCGAGGTAATAGAGGCCGTTGCCGGTTTCCGTCGTTACCTTGATGTTCTTGTTGCCCTCCAGGGATTTCAGATCGGCGGCGCCAAGCGAATAGCCGATATCGAGATCGCCCTTTTCGACCAGCAGCCGTTGGCTCTGGGGTTCGGGAATGTGACGCATCAACACGCGGCTCATGGCAGGCGCGGGACCCCAATAGTTTTCATTGCGGGTGAGCACGACCATTTCGTTCGGCCGTAGCGACTGAACCGTGAAAGCAGCGGTTCCCGCGGAGTTGGTGGCCAGCCATGCCGCCCCCATGTCTCCGGCCTTCTCATGGGCCATGACCTCCTTCTGGTCGAGCACGCTGCCGGTCCCGGCCATTGCCAGCGTCATCAGGATGATCTGCGGGTCGATGGGCTGGAGAATGGAAATCTCGACGGTCTTGTCATCAACCGCTTTGAAGCTCTGGGCGGCGTTTTCGACCGTGTAGCCGCGCAGACGCAGGTTGGTGGCCTGCGCCAGGTTGAGTTTCAGCACGCGCTGCAGCGACCAAACGACATCATTCGCCGTCACGGAATTGCCGGAGGCAAAGCGGAGGTTCGGTCTCAGATGAAACCGGATCGACTTGCGGTCCTGGGCTATCTCCCAACGTTGGGAGAGTGCCGGGATGATCTTGGCGCGCTGGACAGGGTCTATTCCCACCAGCCCGTCGTAGAGATTGGCGAGGATCTGCACCCTTTCCTTGCTCGACGATCCGGCCGGGTCGAGTGTGAGGACGTTCGACATCGAGAAGCCGATGACCAGTGGTTGGCGGGTGTCTCGGCCAGGACACCATGCTGGGCGAACGTGAAGACCATGGCGGCGCATGCGGCCGTTGCGGACAGGCTACGTCGTTTCATATTACCTCCCTTTGACCGGACACCGTGGGCCTCCCCTACTGCATCCGGCGATCCGATTGCGTGGTGAACTTACTCCGCCAGATTGGCGTCGATGTATTCGAAGTTGATGTCCTCGCCGAGGCCAGGTTTCTGCGAGAGCCAGACAAACCCGTTTTCGTCCATGGGGTCCGGGATACTGTTCAGGTATTCGGGGCAGGCGTCGTAGTCCAAAAACGGGTGAAGCAGGCCGCGCTCGTACCAGCGGCAGTTCTTGGTTGCGGCCGAAATGGCGAGATTTTCAGCGCCGTGGCCGTGCACTTCGCAGTTCATGCCGAAGCTCTCTGCAAGGTGCATGGTCTTCAGCGCCGGCGTGATGCCGCCAACGTCCTCGACGCCTGTCCGCAGGATGTCGCAGGCGCCCGCCTTGATCCATTCGGCGCGGTGCTGGTACTTGCCGCCCATCGATTCCGGACCGATGACCGGTATCTTCAGCTCCTGCGTGAGCCACGCGTAGGAGGACATGGATTGTTCGTCCATCACTTCTTCGATCCAGGTGAAGTTCAGCGCCTCGAGACCCTTGCCAAGTTCGTAGGCCTCTTCGCGCGAATACCAGTGATAGGCGTCCAACATCAGGGGAAATTTCGGGCCGACGGCTTCGCGCACCGCCGAGCAGGCCTTGATATCCATCTCGATGTTCGGCGACCAGCTGACCGGGGGCATCCAGGTATGCAGCTTGATTGCTTGATACCCGCGTGCGACCAGTTTTTCGGCAAACCGGCCATAGTCTTCTGGCGTCGCGAGGCCACCTTCCAGTTCGTCGCCGCACATGATCGAGCCATAAGCCGGGACCTTGTCCCGGTAGGAACCGATGATCTTGTAGACCGGGGCGCCGAAAAGATGGCCGGCGACGTCCCAGAGGGCGCAATCGACGATCGCGAGCGTGCGATCGCTGAGTTGACCGCCACTGCCGCGCTGCCAGTGGGCCAGATCCTGCCAGAGCCTTTCACGCGCCAGCGCGTCCTGGTTCAGGACAACAGGACGGATGAACCGTTCGAGGAGGTGGGGGCGAAGCTGTTCCGGGCTGCCGAACGCATGACCGCTGGTGCCGTCTTCGCAGTTCAGCGTCAGCAGGGCCTTCTTGACCCGGCGCGACGGGCCGGGATGGGCATGGCCGTCACTGTCCAGCTCCTCATGTGTCGTGTACCAGAACGTCCGCACGCTGGCGTCGATGATCTTCATGTTTCCTCCTAGGCATGGGCCCGGTTTATGCCATCCGCCCAGGCGGGGTCTCGTGTCGGCCCTCACCCTATCTGTTGTCAGACAGCAGATACCTGCAGTATGATAAGGCTAATCAGCCTGGAAGATGACGTCAATACATGCCCCGCCGATTCTGCGACCAGATCAACCTCGTTGTGGACGAGCCGTTGAGTCGGCCCGCCAAAGGCTTATTTAGTCAATGACATTTGATGGTTGCTGAGTTATAAGACAAGTGCGCGCTGCAGTCTGATGGCCTGTACCGGCGGGTGGGAGATAACATGAGAGATCTGATCGAGCGGGATGTTGATAGCCAGTTGGTCGAACTCGTCGGCCAATCGCTCGTCGAACAGATCGCAACAAGCTTGCGGCGCGACATCGAGCGTGGAACGGTCAAGCCGGGAGACAAGCTGCCGAGCGAGAACGAATTGACGCGCCTTCATTCGGTCAGCCGCGCGGTGGTACGCGAGGCGGTCGCGGTATTGCGCTCCGAAGGGATACTTCAGGCGCGCCGGGGCGTCGGCGTCTTTGTAACGGATGCGGAACAGCAGGGGTGCCGTTCAGTGGCCTGTCACTGGAGCGGATTTCCTCTGTGATCGAGCTTTTGGAACTGCGGGCCGCTTGTGAGACGCAAGCTGCGGCGCTTGCAGCAGGGCGACGTTCGGCAGCCCAACTGGAAACCATCCTCAATCTGCATCGCAAGGTGGGCGAGAACCTGGAAAATGGCCTTTCGACCCGTGATGCCGATTTCGCGCTTCACATGGCTATCGCCGAAGCGACGCAAAACCGCAGGTTTCCGGAACTGCTGCGCCTCATCAAGCCGGGCATCATCATGAGCCGCGATCTGCAGCAGGGACGGGGGCAACCCGGGACGCTGACGCCCAACCTGCATCTGCAGGAAGAACATGGCAGGATCGTCCATGCGATCTTCGCAGGCAAGTCTGCCGAGGCACGAGAGGCGATGCAGGCACACCTTGAAGGCAGCCTCAGCCGCTACAAGACGCTGCTGATTGAGCGCGTTTCTCCGTCCGGAGCAACGCATTCGCAGGTGGGCGGTTCGAACCCTCAATAGTTTGGGTAGTGGTTGGACTGCCGCACAGCTTGCGACAGGGCATGGCACTATCCGGAATATATCGTTCTGGCGGGCGTGTTGCCAGCAGCTAATTTCCGGCTCCCATGCCTATCAAGCGTTCGGGTGTCAGGGGTGCTTCCGAGGCTTATCTTGGAGGATGATCCGGGCGGGGATCATCATTACCGCGGCGAAGAACGTGACGAGCATGTGCATGGGGTCCTCCTCTTTTGGCACTGCCTCGACCAATTTCGCGGGCTGCTGCCCTTTCCACAAAACAGGACCGGATGGCACTAGGTTCCATGGCATCCGGATCCCCAAAAGGTTGAATTGGCTGCCTACTCCAAAAGTTGGTTCAGCGCCCGCGTTTGGCGCGGGCGCTGTAGCCAGATTAGGCCAAGTGCTCGCCGAAGAACGATTGCAGCTTGTCGAAGGGGATGGCATCCAAGCGGTCGTAGAGCGCGACATGATCGACGCCTGGAATGATCATGAGTTCCTTCGGCTCGGCCGCAGCCTTGTAGGCATCCTCGCTGAAGTACTTTGAGTGGGCCTTTTCGCCCGCGATGATCAGGACCGGCCGAGGTGAAATTTCCTTGATGTAGGTCAGCAGCGGCATGTTCATGAAGGACAACGGGTTTGTCGCGGTCCAGCCAGTCGTCGAGTTCACAGAGCGCTCATGGAAACCACGCGGCGTCTTGTAATAATCGAAATACATCCGGATAACGGGATTATCGACACCGTCGAGGCTATCCGGAAGTCCGCCCGCGAGCTTGGGCTTGCCGCTTTCGGCGTCAGCCCATCGCTGCCGGCTCATCTGGTCGAGCGCATCGGCGCGCTGCTCGGCCGTTGTCTTGTCGTAATAGCCGCGCGCCATGACACGCGACATATCGTACATGCTGGTCGTCGCGACCGCCTTGACGCGCTTGTCGGCGGCAACGGCGTTCAACGCCATGCCTGCAAAGCCGCAAATCCCGATGATCCCGATCCGCTCGCGATCGACCGAGGCATGCACGCCGAGCAAGTCGGCGGCGGCCATGAAATCCTCGGTATTGATATCGGGCGAAGCAACGCTACGCGGTTCTCCGCTGCTTTCGCCGACATAGGACGGATCGAAGGCGACCGTGATGAAGCCGCGCTCTGCCATGGTCTGCGCGTAAAGACCAGCCGACTGTTCCTTCACGGCGCCGAACGGGCCGGCGATGGCGAGAGCCGGAAGTCGCGCGCCGCCACGGTTTTTCGGGAGGTAGAGATCACCGGCAAGCGTGATGCCGTAGCGGTTCTGGAACGTGACCTTCTCGTGATCGACCTTCTCGCTTCGGGGAAGGTCTTGTCCCAACCGTCGTTTGCTTTTGCCATGACCGTTTCTCCTGCTGCTGTCGCGATACCGAGTGCAGCGACGCTCATTCCCGTCATCTTGAGGAAGGTGCGGCGGCCGGCGTCGTGTTCGTTTGAGTTATCCAACTGATCTTCTTCACGCATTCGCGTTCACCTTTCGCATCATTGATCGAGGTATTGTTGATCGGTGACCTGTTCCATCCAGTCCACGACCTTGCCGTCGAGGTTTTCCTGGATTGCGATATGGGTCATCGCGACGGTTGTCGAAGCGCCATGCCAATGCTTCTCGCCGGGTTCGAACCAGACGACATCGCCGGGGCGGATTTCCTCGATCGGCCCACCCTCGCGCTGCACCCGGCCGAGGCCTGATGTGATGATGAGCGTCTGCCCGAGCGGATGGGTATGCCAGGCGGTCCGAGCGCCGGGTTCAAAGGTCACGGCTGCTGCCGCACCCTTCGCGCCGTGTTGGCGGCAAATAGCGGATCAATCCGGACTGTGCCGGTGAACCAGTCATCCGGGCCCTTGCCGGAAGGCTGGGCGCCAAGTCGAATAATGTCCATCATTGGACTCCTTTTCTTCCATGAATTTGTGCGGTTGCGGGCGCACGTGCCGGTCTGGTCAAGGCCAGCGCGCCGAAGTGCCCGACGAATGCGAAGAGCGCGATCACGCCTGCCCAATGGGCGAAGAAGGGCGACACCGAGCTCGTGAAGTCCCAGAATTCCAGGCTGTAGGTGAAGGTGAGCTTGGTCCAGACACCGAGAATGACGAAGCTCCAAGCGCCGTAGACAACGATCAGGGCGGCCAGCACGCGCAGGGCGATTTCGGCCCGGCGTGACAGCCCAAGCCCCAGCGTGGTTGCAACGAGCGCCACGAGCCGACGCCAATGCATGCCGACGTGGAGTCCGACGATCACGACCACCCAGTAGGCGGAGAACCAATGGACTTCGCGGAGATAGGGGATGTCGGGAAACGGCAGGAACGCCAACACTGTCCGCGAGATCATCAAGCTCGTCACCAGGAGCACGATCATGTTGACCGTGAGGACCATGTGCAGAAGCAAGACCGCAATCCGGCGTGCATCAAGCCGGCCGCGGCCTAGATTGCGGAACCAGGCCCTGTTGGCGACGAAATGGCGGATCAGTAGCGCAAACATGGCCGTGCCGAACATTTCGTGCGGCAGGTTATCGAGCCACCAATAGGCGAGCGCTAACATCAATAGGCAGGCCATCGCCGCCGGTAGGGCCAGACGATCAAGGAGGACGCGTGTCATTGGAAGCTCACGGCACCGTCAAAGGTGAACAGGAACTGGTTGCCCGCCCGCGAGCGATGACAGGAATAGCACTGAGCGACATTCTCATCGGCCTTGACTGAACGGTCGGGCCAAAACCACTGGTATTGCCATTCCGCGGCACCAGCGCCCGTTTTCTGGGCGACGAGATACCGGGTCAGGACATCGCTCTGGTAATCGACAAGAACCACTTGCGTGCCCGGTGGCACCGGTTGGCCCGCCTTGATCGCGTCGAGTGCCGCGCGGCTGGTCAGCATATGCTCGCGGGTCACGCCGCGACGGACCGTTGTATAGTGTTCCAGATCGTCAAGCGGCGGGAAGGTGACTTGGTTGGCTTCGGCGAAAGCGGGCGTCGGGACGAGCGAGCTTGGAGAGAGCCACACTGTTGCGGTGAGGATGCCCCCGCCAAGATCATAGCGGTGCAACTCAAGAATTTTGGACTCATCTTTCATACCTTTTTTAGGCGCACGAACGCCGTTGGAGGAAGGCAGTGCCTCCTCCCTGCTGTTTCATGACTTGTTTTGCGGTCGGTACCGGAATGCCCGTCTATTCAGGCAGCGTCCACGGACAATGGCCGGCAACCCTCATCGGCTCCAGTCGTGCACATTTCAGACGCGCAGCAATGTCTTGATGGCTTTGCGATCATCCATGGCGCGATAGCCTGCCGCCACGTCCTCAAGCGGAATCTCAAGATCGAAAACCTTGCCGGGATTGATTTTCCGGCTGAGGATCAGGTCGAAGAAATGCGGCAGGTAGCGGCGCACCGGGGCAGGGCCGCCCAGCAGATTCTTCTGGGCGAAGAACAGCATCTGTCCGTCGAGCGACACGCCATGCGGGACGCCGACGAAGCCGATCGAGCCGCCTGGCCGCGCCGCGTTGATTGCCTGCATCATCGATTCCTGGGTGCCGACGCATTCCAGCACCGAGTCTGCCCCGATACCGTTGGTCAACTCGCGGACTTTCGCCACGCCCTCGTCGCCGCGCTCCGTCACGATATCCGTCGCGCCATATTCCAGCGCCAAGTCCTGACGGGATTTGTGGCGGCTCATGGCGATGATCCGTTCCGCGCCCAGTTGTTTGGCGGCGAGGACGCCCATCAGGCCGACAGCGCCGTCACCGACGACAATGGCCGTGCAACCGGGCTGGACACGCGCCGCGTCGGCGGCGTACCAGCCGGTGCCGAGCACGTCGGACGCGGCAAGCAGGCTGGGGATCAGGTCCTCGGGCGGCATTTCGGCGGTCGCCAGCAAGGTGCCGTCCGCGAAGGGAATGCGCGCCAGCGGCGCTTGGCCACCGGACATGAATTGGCGATTGACACAAGACGACGGCCAACCACCAAGGCAATTGGGGCAGGTTCCGCAGGAAATTACGAACGAGCCGACGACGAACTGGCCAGGCTTCACCGTCTTCACCGCGCTGCCGACTTCGGCGACCACGCCGCAATATTCATGGCCCATATGGACCGGTTCGGTTACCGGCTGAAGGCCGCGATAGGGCCAGAGGTCGGAGCCGCAGATGCACGAAGCGCAGAGCTTGATGATCGCATCGGTTGGTTCGATAATTTTGGGCTCCGCAACTTCGACACAACGAACGTCGCCGGGGCTATAGAGGACTGTTGCACGCATATCGGTGCCTTTCCTGCTGGGTTACAAAAGCTCGATGCGCAGTGGAAATTCGCCGCGCGTGAGCAGGGGTTGAATGCCGCTGTCGAGGCGGCCAAGGCGGATCAGGCCGGACGAGTAACGGTAATTGGCGTAGAAGAAGACGATATCACCCCAGGGGGCGTAGTAGCAGAGGTCGCCCGGGCGCTCGTTGCCGAACGGACTGCTGCCCTCGGTGGTCAGCTTGCGCGGCAGATAGGTGATCTTCTCGTTGTTCGAATAGTCCTCGATCTTGATGTTCAGCGGCAGCATTGAGACGAAATCGCGCGCCGAGGGATTGTCATGGAGCGAGGCCGTGAAGTTGTCTTCGCCGAACGTGAAACGGATTTTCATGAAACTCTCCTCGGCATTCGTGTTTGCGGACATGGCGGTCATGAATACGCCCGAACTTGCGAGCCCGCCGAGGCCGGCCCGCAGAAACGTTCGACGATCAAGCTGTTTGGGCAGCATCGCGCCTCTCCCATTCGAGCCAGGCTGCAAAAGCGGTGACTGATGATCCGGCCAGCAGAGCCGTGGCGAGGATAAAGGGGCTCCGCCATCCGGCGCCATCGTAGAGCAATCCGCCACCGGCGGCACCGGCAGTAATTGCGAACTGGATAACCGCCACCTGAAGTCCGCCTCCCGCCTCGGCATCGTTCCGCAGGACCCGACTGAGCCACGTGCCCCAGCCGACTGGCGCGGCGGTACCGAAGGAGCCCCAGGCGACGAGCAGAGCTGCGATCAGCCACTGGTGCGTGCTGAATTCGACCAACAGGACTGCGATCGTAGCCATGACAACCGGAATGGTGATCAGGATCGAGTAAAGTTTGGTTGCCAAAAGCCGGCTGATGCACCAGGTGCCAGCCGCGCCGGCGAGCCCCATCATGAGCAGGGCGAGGGACATTTGAGGGACCGTATAGCTCGCGACAGTTTCGAGGTATGGGCGCAGATAGGTGAAGAGCGAGAACTGACCCATGAACAGCAGGAGGATGGCCGTCATTCCAAGAGCCACCTGGCGGTTGGAGAGCAGTCTGAAGATATTGCCCTGAGCTTTCCTGCGGCGTGGGGGAAGCGACGGCAGGCGGACTATCTGCCAAACAAGCGCCAGAACGGCTAAAGGCACAACGAAAAAGAAGGCTCCGCGCCAGCCGACATAGTCACCGAGCAAGCTGCCGAGCGGCGCCGAGATCGTGGCGGCCACGGCATTGCCGGCGTTGAGCATGGCCAGACCGCGCGGAACGGATTTCTCGGGGACGAGCCGCATCACCACAGCCGTCGGCATTGACCAGAAGCCGCCAATTGCAATACCCAGCAGAGCGCGGCCAACCATCAGCGTCGAATAATTCGGAGCAAAGGTGACCACCAGGCCCGACGCGATCAGCAGCGCCGAAAAACCAAGCATCACCTGGCGGCGATCGATATTGCGGGTCAGGGCAGCGATGAACAGGCTGGTGATCACGGCGAACAGGCCGGAGATGGAGATCGCCTGACCCGCCTGACCTTCGGTCAGCTGAAGATCCAAGGCAATGGGAGTCAACAAACTCACAGGCATGAATTCTGAGGCAATCAGGACTGCGACGCAGAGCGTCATTGACAGGACTGCTCCCCAAGCCGCTGCCGGCAAGGGATCTGCTGTTTTGTGGGTGTCGTCCGGCATGTCGGCTCCGCTCTTGTCTTTTGTAATGAGCCGAAGATAGCGTCTCTCCACCCTTGTGATTAGGTACCTCAATTCGCTTGAATTTATCGATATGCGGCATAAATTTCTGCCATGGACAGAAAAGACCTCAACGATCTCCTCTGGTTCCTCTCGCTCGCCGAGGAACGCAGTTTCACGCGAACGGCTGCCAAGATTGGTATCGCGCAATCGACGCTGAGCCACACCATCAAGCGGCTGGAATCTCGTCTCGGCTTACGGTTGCTCACCCGGACGACCCGCAGCGTCGGGCTGACCGAGGCGGGCGAACGACTGCGCCAGAGCCTTGCGCCGCGGATGATGGAGATCGAGACCGATCTCGCCGCGCTTATGGCGCTCCGCGACACCCCGTCGGGCACGATCAGGATCACCTTGTCCGACCACGCCTATGAAAGCTTGGTCTGGCCCAAGCTGCGGCCGGTTTTATTGGAATACCCCGACATCAAGGTAGAACTCGATAGAGACAACGGCTTTCGCAATATTGTCGAGGACGGCTACGACGCCGGAGTGCGCCTTGGAGAGAGCCTGGAAAAGGACATGATCGGCGTTCGCATCGGCCCTGACTGGCGCCTGCTCGCCGTGGCGTCCCCATCCTATTTCAAAGCTCGTCCCAAGCCATTGCATCCGCAGGAGCTCATCCAGCATAGGTGCATCCGGATCCGTCAGGCCAGCGCGGGTGGCACCTATGCCTGGGAGTTCGAGAAGGACGGGCAGGAACTACGCGTGAGGGTCGATGGCCAGTTGACGATCAACAGCTCGATCCCAATGGTGGATGCCGCATTAGCCGGTTATGGCATTGCCTATGTGCCTGACGATCTCGTCAACGACCATGTGGCGGCAGGCCGCCTCGTTGCCGTACTTGAGGATTGGTCGCCGCCTTTTCCGGGCTATTATCTCTACTATCCCAGCCGGCACCAGAATTCCCCGGCCTTCAAGGTGATCGTCGATACCCTGCGGCAGCGGTGAAGCCGCTTCTGGTTCTAATTCTCTGCTTTCAGAGCGTGCTTGACGCGCAGGATGGTGATCGCAACAGCTCCCACAACCACTGGAACTGCGATCAGCATGACCACGGGGTCGATATGAAACCCTGCGTGGTCCGCCGTCTCATAGATAAACTTCAGCAAGCTCAGCAAATAGTAGCTGATCGCGATGATCGAAAAGCCTTCGACAGCGCGCTGGATCTTGACCTGCGTCGCAGCTCGGTCGGCCATTGCCTGAATCTGCGTCGCGTTCTGGAACTCAATCTCGACCTGAATACGGGTCTGTAGCAGGTCGAGCAGGTGCATCGTGGCCCGCGATAGATGCTCAAGCCTCAGCGCGGTTGCTTCGCAGGTACGAACAGCAGGCTTGAAGCGCCGTTCTACGAAAGTTCCGAAACGTTGAAAGCCCGGGACATGCGTTTCCCGCAAAAGGGCGATCCTTTCTTCAACGATCTTCGCGTAGGCAGCGGTTGCTCCGAACCTGTTTCTGGTTTCAGCAGTGGCCGAAATGATATGCGACGAGAGAACGGTGATCTCCTCAAGCAGCCGCTTGTGCTGATGTGCAGGGGTGACCAGGTTGCGATTGGTCAGTTGAACGAGTTCCGCATCATAGCCGCTGAGAAGCGGGGCGAGACGCCGTGCCTCCGGCAATCCAAGCAGCGCCATCGACCTGTAGGTTTCGATCTCGAAAATACGACGTACCATTCGCCCCAGGCGATGTGCATTCAGATCCTTGTTGAACAGGATGATTCTGCTTGAATTGTCTCCTCGAACCCGAAAATCGGAACAAACCCGCGCCGCCCCCGCGCCAATCGATGACGCAGCGGTATCGCCGAAATCGAAGGCCTTCAAAACGGTTCCCAATTCGCTGGTAGGGCTTCCCAGGACGAGGATACTGACGTGGCAAACAAGCAGCGGAGAGCTCAATCCCGCCAGCCGCGCAAAATCACCTTCCGCGACGTCAGATTTCGGCCATTGCTCAGGTTCGGTGTCTAACTTCCGCACACGTGTGACTGTCACGAACTCAGTATGCCGCTCGACTCTCACTGAAATTTCGCCATCGGCTTCAAGGCTATCGTGGAACTCGCTGATAGCGCTATCCAAGGGCATGAAAGCAACGTGCTCGACGATCGCCGGACCGTTGAAATAAATGGAGGGCCGAGCGTGAAGCTCGGAGTTAAAGTCTGCGGTCTCCGGTTTGGAAGTCGCTGGGCCGGTGATATGCGGTGCGGAGCCAGACGTTGACGTCGAAAATGTTTCTTCTGCGCGCTTTGAAGTCACGTCCATCTTCCCTATTCCCGACAACACACGAACCGGCGAACTTATATGAACCGGACGCAGTTATCTTGGAAACCCCGCTTGTGTGAAGAATTCACCAGTTCGGTCAACGCACCTTCTCGCAGCACCGCTCAACACTAAAGGAGGCCGCATCTATTCAGCCTCATAGCCTGCTGCTTTGAAGACGTTTGGGCATTCCGCGACCGAGAAGAGCTGCTGAGATCGGCGAAGGCCTGTGTAATGGTATCGAAGCTCGATTTTTCGATATGCGCGCATGGCGGCCTCGGCTCAACGCTTGTTTCCGGCGGTGATCGCATCGATCAGTTCCTCATGCTCCGGGTTCGCCTCTGACGTCGCGCTGGAATGGAAGAACAAGCGGAACAATTGGACGTGGACATGAAGTCGCATCAGGCTTTCGTGGGCAAATTCATTGCCGCACGATTTCGCAACATAATTGTTGAGCGAGTAGTGCTCTATCCAGGCTAGGTGATGGTGGGCTGCAAGATGGGCTGCGTCATTTCTGATGGCCTCTTGGTCCCAACTCCCCGCTGGTATGGCTTTGCGAAATGTCGCTCGAGCCTCGCGCCAAGGGCAGAAATCGTCCAGCAGAGAGCGAAATACACGACCAGGATTGAGCCATAGACCAGATAGGCAGGGCTTCCCCGCGGGCGATCGTTGTCTGTTCGATCAGGATCTGCGCCGAACGCAACAATTCGTTGACACCAAGCACTGCCCCCAGAGAACTCGCCTGGGTAAGGCTGGTGATAAGGCTGACATAAGGGGCAGAATGATCGGCATCGCCTGCGGGACGACGACCAGAAAAAGTCCTTTCCAGCCGCGCAGGCCGGATGACAATGCGGCTTCCCTCTGACCGAGCGGCACCGAAAGCAACCCGGCGCGGATGATATGCGCGCCGTTGGCGCCGCCCCAGACCGAGACGCTGAGCGCGCTCGACCAGAACGGATTGAATGATAGTCCCGCATGCGGCAGCACGAAATAGACCATCAGCACCGTCACCATCAAGGGAATGTCGCGAAGGCATTCGACGAGGCCGTAGACAGGGCGCCTCAGCCATGCCGATTGCGCCGAAAGACCGGCGGCGAAGATGACCGCGAAAAACGTACCGCCAAGAATCATGACCGACGAGAGAAGAAGGGTGTTCAATAGTCCGTCCAACAGGAAGGACTGGAATTCCAGAAGCAGCATCTATTACCTCCCGCCGAAAGGTCGGCTGAGGCGTCGTTCTACCATGTAGCCGAGACCGGATATGGTGAAGACGCAGATCAGATAGATAACGCAGATCGAAGCGAACATTTCGATCGCTCGGAAATCGTAGGCGATCCGGTCAACGGCGACGAAAGTCAGCTCAACCAGCCCGATAGCCTGCAGGTAGGCCGAGTTTTTCACGGTGGCGACGATCGTGTTCATTGCGGATGGCAGAGCGGCGCGCGCCGCCAGAGGCAGAATGACGAATAGCGAATGTTGCCAGCGCTTGAGGCCGAGTGAAGCGGATGCATCGTGCATTCCCCTGCCGACTGCCGCGAGTCCTGCCCGGAAGTTTTCGATCTGAAAGGCGCTTGCCCAGGTCGTCAGCGCAATGACACCGGACCAGAAGATGCTGAAGCGCAGCCCGAGGCTTGGAAGGCCATAGAAGATGAAGAAGATCTGCACGAGGTAAGGTGTGCCGCGAATGAATTCGACATAGGCTGTCACGGCATATTCAAGCGGCTTGATACCGCTTGTCCGCAACGCCGCGCCCACAAGTCCGATCAGGCAGGAAAACAAGATCGCGATGGAACTGACGATCAGAGTCATTTTGAGGCCGGACATAAGGTCCGGCAAGGCCTCGAGAATGTAAGCAACGTCCATGGTGTCATCCTGCTCGACAATACCGGCAAACGTGGGATCCTGGTGGTCGGAAACCACCAGGACGGCTCATTCGTTCACTTCGCAGCCGGCGGATCCGTTTCAAAGGACTTTACCATTTCCGCTGCTACGATGGGATCCTTGACGAAGGTCGGCACGGTCTTCGAATAGAACTTATCGCCTTTCAGTTTCTTGAGGACGCCGTTGACGAAAGCCTTCAGCTCGTCCTCACCCTTACGGATGCCGACACCATTGAAGCCGAGATCGACGGGCTCTTCCAGCGTGCGGAACTCGGGATAGTTGGCTGCAAGCGTCGCGATGGTAATCGCATCGCCCACGTATCCGTCGGCACGTCCCTGCTGCAGGGCCTGCAGATTGTCGGCATTGGTGTTGAGCTGAACAAATTCCAGGCTCGGAATCCGCTCCTTCAGCCATTTCAGCTGCGACCCGCCCTTGATGATGAGCATCGACTTGCCGTCGAGGTCGGCCAGCTTCTGAACCTTGCTGTCCTTCGGCACGATCACCCGGCTGCTGCCCCAATAGTAGATATCGGAATAATCGATCACCTGTTCGCGCTGCGGCGTCTTGCCGAGCGTGGCGATGATCAGGTCGATCTTTCCACCCGTGAGCGAGGGGATGCGGGCATCCGTCGCCACGCAGCTCAATTCGGCCTTGTCGGCGGCACCGAACGCCGCCATGCCGATCTGTTTTGCCAGTTCGATTTCGATGCCGGCTGGCTTGCCGTCGGTACCGGATGCTCCAAAGGGCGGAGAATCGCATTTGACGCCGATACGGATCACGCCGGCATCCTTGATCGCCTTCGGTAGGGCCTGCGCCGCGGCGGGCAGAGCCTGAAGCGAAAAGGCGGCAAGAGCCACGGCCGCCAGACGGAGCATGCTGTTGGATTTGTACATGACTGTTGTTCCCTTTGTTTCAATGATTGTCCGCCGAACGTTGTCCGTTCGTCTGCTTGTTGCCGCAAACTGCACCGCTTGCGGAGTTTGAATTCCGCTAGTGCAGAATCTGGTTCAGAAAAGTCCTCGTCCGGCTTTCCCGGGGATTGCTGAAGAATTCCTCCGGCGGCGCCATTTCGACGATCCGCCCGGCATCCATGAATACGACCCTGTCCGCGACTTGCCGCGCGAAGCCCATTTCATGGGTCACGCACACCATTGTCATGCCGTCGCTTGCCAGCTGAGCCATCGTATCCAGCACTTCGCGCACGAGTTCCGGATCGAGCGCCGAAGTCGGTTCGTCGAAGAGCATGATTTTGGGGTTCATGCAGAGCGAGCGAGCGATGGCGGCACGCTGCTGCTGTCCGCCGGATAACTGGCTCGGATAGAAATTCGCCTTGTCCGGAATCCGCACCCGTTCGAGATAGGCACGCGCGACGGCTTCCGCGTCCTTGCGCGACACGCCCTTTACCCAACGCGGGGCGAGCGTGCAGTTTTCAACCACTGTCAGATGTGGGTAGAGGTTGAAATTCTGAAACACCATCCCGACGTCCTGCCGCACGAGGTCGATGCTTTTCCTGTTGTCGGTCAACTCGGTACCATTGACGACGATGCGGCCCTTCTGGTGTTTTTCCAGATAGTTGATGCAGCGGATCATGGTGGACTTGCCCGAGCCCGACGGTCCGCAGACGACAACCTTTTCACCGCGTTTCACGGTCAGGTTGACGTCGTGCAGCACCTGGAGGATGGAAAACCATTTATCGACGCCGGACAATTCCACGGCGATTTCCGGATTGGGCATCGTTGAAATATTCCCCTTGGCCGTCATCTGCGATCGCCTCCCCCACAGCTCGACTTAAGACGCCAGAGCCTGATTTTTCTGAGCGAAACGGGATGGCCGGAAATTCGCAAGCAGAGGGCTCACCTCGCCGGTTACGATTTCGCGGGCGATAAGTTCGCCGGTAATCAGGCCAAGCGTCGCGCCGCTATGGCTGAAGGCGACGAAATAATCCCGAATGCCATCGAGCGGGCCAATCACCGCCTCGCCGTCGCCCGGCACGGGCTTCGGTCCGCAATGATAGCTTTCGAGTTCCAGCGTGGGGTTGCCTTCAAGCACGTTCGAGGCTTCCGAAAGGAGGCGACGTAGCGTCTCTTCTTTCACTTCGTGCGTCCCGTCGGCGTTGAGATTAAGTTCCTGTTCCGACCATGCGGAATCGCAGACGATCGCACCGTCCGGCGTTGGGCGAAGCGCAACATTCGGCGTGTTGAGGACAGCCCGCACCTGGAACTTGAATGGTTTCGACTTGACGAGAAGCGCGGTCGGGGTGCCATCCTCAATGATGCGGCCCGCCTGTTTCGCCATGTCCGGCACGGCTGCACCGGTAGCGACGAGAACTGCGTCCGCCTCCACATACGCTCCACTTTCAGTCGAGACCCCGACCGCCCGACCACCCTTGATATCGACGGCTGCCTTGCCGGTGTGGGGCAGAGCCTTGCCGCCAAGTGCCTTGAATTCCCGCAGGAGAATGTCGATCAGCGACGGAAGATCGACCCAGCCTTCTCCGGGATTGAAAATCGCGCCCTGGCGAGAAATTGCGGCCGCATTGATGCCGGGGTTACCTTCGCCACCTCGCTCGGAGCGAGAAGCTGGCAATCATAACCGATCGCCTGCTCATGTGCGTAGGCCTGCGCGATCCGGTTCGAGGCGTCGTCCGCATCCCATGTCAACCCGCCTTCGAAACGCAGCCATGCTGCGCCCTCGTTGCGGCTTGCCAATGTCCGGTAGCGATCGATTCCGATGACGCGAAGACGATGATATTCGGCGGAACGGAAACGTGCGGAATTAAGCCATGCCAGCGAACGGCCGGACGCCTCGCTGGCGAACTCCCCTTCCGTGACCAGGGTGACGTTCGCGCCCAGCCGGGCCAGATGAACCGCTGAGGAAACACCGAAAATACCGCCACCGATGACGGCGACCCGCTTTTGAGAGGATGAAGTTGTCAACTGCATGTTCCTTCGTCTTTGATTATCGTAGAGGCTCGGTTGCGTCCGAACCGGAAACCGTCGTGTTGTCGTGTGCGAGTTGGGCAGACGTTTCCCATCGGCCGGACGTCCCGGACCGGAAAAGCGCGTCGAGCACCTGCATATTCTTCACCGCATCCGACATGTCCCATGCGAGAGGCTGGTCGGTGAGGACGGCACGGGCAAAGGCGTCGCCCTGAAGTCGATATTGATCGGCAACGGGAAACCGGACGATGTCTCGCCCGCTTCCCGACAGGTCCCGCCCGTCATCGACGCAGATGGACGCCTCGGCATCGGCGGACGGGTTGAACGGAATGGCTATTTCTATCCGCCCCGCGGTACCCAGGATCTGAACCCGCTGGCAGGGAGACAGCTGGGTCGCACAGGTGAAAGCCAGGTGCCGATGGCCGGGAAATTCCGCAAGACCGCTCGTCAGGCGGTCGGTTGCAAGAACAGGGTCGATATCGAACAGGCCGATAGCCCGCTCCGGCTCGCTCTCGAACAGATAGCGGGCTGTATTGATGGCATAACAGCCGATATCGTAAAGCCCGCCGCCGCCGAGTTCCGCCTGGTTGCGGATATTTCGCGGGTCGGTGAGAAAATAGGAAAAGATCGTCTGAATGGCGCGCACCTCGCCGATGCGGCCGCTGCGTGCGATATCCCGCACCGCTTCCCACTGCGGATGGAAACGCACCATGAATGCTTCCATCGCGATCCGGCCGGTCTCGCGCTGTGCAGCGAGAATGTCGGCGGCTTCCGCGGCGTTGAGAGCGACGGGCTTTTCAGCCAGAACGTGCTTACCGGCCTTGAGCGCTTTAATGGTCCAGGCGGCATGCATGTGGTTGGGTAGGGGATTGTAAACCGCGTCGATCTCGGGATCCGCCAGCAATTCGTCGTAGGATCCATAGAATTTCGGAATCCCGAATTCGGTGGCGGCAAATTTCGCGCGGGCGACATCCCGGGAGGCGATCGCATTGACTTCCGTCAATGCCCCCGACTGCATTGCGGGTATGACATGATTTTTGGCGATACCAGCGGTGCTGAGCACCCCAAAACGGAGCTTCTTCGTCACAACCACGACCTTTTTCGAGTTCCCTAATCGGGGCACAAAACAACAAATCTTGCAATGAGACCGGTATCAATCGTATTTGAGACCGGTCTCATATGTCAATGGCGTGATTTTCTTGACGTCATTTTTTCTCAACCTATGTCATGGACCATGATGAAGAGAACGACGTCAAAGCGGCTGGTGACCATCTCGGATGTTGCGGACAGCGCAGGTGTATCCAAGGCAACGGCGGCACGCGTTCTGGGCAGCTACGGTACTGCAAGCCCCGAGGTGAAAGAGAAAGTCCGCGACGCGGCAAAGAAGCTCGGCTATCATGCCAACGAGTTGGCGCGCAGCATGACGACCGGCAAATCGAAAACCGTCGGGGTCGTCGTCGGCGATATAGAAAACCCGTATTTCGGCCAAGCCGTGCGCGGGATCAGCGACGCCGCTCGCAGTGCCGGGTTCGATGTCATTCTGTCCAATTCCGGCGAGGATGCGGCCAAGGAAAAGGCAGCCGTGCGCGTCTTGCTGGGCAAGCGGGTGGACGGGCTGATCGTTACGCCGGCGTCGGTTTTCGAAACCCAGCACCTGCACGATGTCCAGCGATCAGGTCGGCCTCTGGTGCTTCTGGACAGGACCGTACCGGGTCTTGCTGTCGATGCGGTGGTCACCGACGACCGGGTGGCAGCAGAGGCAGCCACCCGAGCCTTGATCGAGGCCGGCCATCGCCGTATCGCCTATATCTCCGCCACGGAGTCGGACGACCCGATCTACCGGGGACCGCACCAGATTAATCTGAGCACCGTGATGGAGAGAATAGAGGGCGTCGTTGCGGCGAGCCGATCAGCCGGCATCGAGCATCCGGAGCGTTACATACGCCTCGGCGCTAATCGCCACGGCCGTGGTGACAAGATCATTGCTGACCTGCTTCAGGGCGCTCAAAGACCGACCGCGATACTTGCCTCGGATAGCGTCGTGGCGCTTGAGGTGTTCAAGACCCTTCGCAGACTGGGAATGTCTATTCCCGGCGACCTATCGCTTGTCGCCTTCCACGATGCCGACTGGACAAGCGTGACTAGCCCCCGATTACAGTGATCGCCCAGCCGGTCTACGATCTTGGTTTTGAAAGCGCGCAAATTCTGGTTCGGCGAATTAACGGCATCGGTGATGCTCCGAGCTGCCGGGTGCTTGCAACTAGCCTTATCCCTCGGCAATCCATAGCGGCTCCGCCCGAGATCAGATAGAATCTCCGGCCGCCGCGTCCTACACGAATTTGGTTCGCGGGATGACTACGCAAGCGGAAGCCCTGGAGCGACGAGAATTCGACGCAAAGTTCAGTGTCGGAGATCGGCAAGAAAAACCTTTGCGAACCGACTGGCGCGGCGATAACAACATCGCCGAAAGCATTTTCGAGCAGATGAAAGCGGAAGAGCATCCCGAGCCGGAATGGGTGGTAACGTATGCCGGCACGGGCGGCACCTCGGCTATTAGCGGCTGCCATTTTCGGACTGATAGCGCGCCTTTAAGTGAACACCGGAAACGGTGGAGGCGGGGCGAATGATCGCCCCGCTTGAGCTCACTTCGCGATGATCTGACCGCCCGGCAGTTCAACACCGATAACGTCATCGACGCTGCCGGCACCCGTCGTGGCGGGCGTAGCCATCTCGGCAACCGAAGCCGTGTTCGCAACGATGGCATTGTTCGACAGCGCATTGGCGGTAATTGCATTGTTGGAGAGTGCATTGTTAGACAGCGCGTTGGAAATAATTGCGGCGGATGCCGGAACGGCCGAAGCGGCGAGAATTGCGGTGAGGAGAAGCTGGCGCATGTTCATGATCGTTTTCCTTGTGTTTTGAATGCAAACCGTGGACCATCCAGCGGTTCGGGATTTTTCCGGCTTTCGATTTTCGAGGCGGGAAAGGGTTTCGCCGCTAACGGGAGCGGTTGAAGATCAATGCCTTGCCGAAATGTCCGGCCTTGGCGTTCGCGGCGTTGCAGGATGCGGGGCCGAGGCGCTCGTTTAGACGCGGACAGGTGTTCCTCAGGCCCTCGACCGTCATGTTTTCGGGGACGCGGGTATGGGCGACGCAGACTGCGCCATCGGCACTCCAGGCGGCTTCGAAACTCAGGTCGTCAGTTCCGGCGCTTTCGGCCTCCCGCTCTATGCCGAGATCGTCGTAGAGGTCGATCTTCATGCCGGTTCGGGTGGTGGCCTTGTCGCCGCAATAGTCGGCGCGGACCATCTTGACGCAGGCACGATGGTATTCCGCAAGATCCCTACCGTCAGGCCGCGTTTTCCAGGGCTTGTAACCGAAGCGGACACATTTGCCCTGCGCTCCGGCCGAGCAGGTGAGCGTGAAGCCGGATTGCGAGATCATCCGTCCCTCCGGGTCCCATTGGCCCTTGAGCGGAAACATCCAGCGGTTTCCGTCCGGATCGGGATCGCAGAGTTCCTTCGAGCTTCCGCCATCAACGACCGTCACCTTGTGCAGAAGGATTTCATTGTCCGGATCGCGGCTATCGATCAAGATGTCGTCGAAGCGGACGCGATGGGCCGTCGTCTCTCCCGGCAACAACAGCGACAGCGTCGCGCCGATGAGTTCCTTGCCCTGGAGGACCCGGCCGCTGGAAAAGGTGAGCCGGAATGCCGTCCCGATCACGTCCGTGCTCTCAATCCGTCCCGGTGACGGCACATCGGCCGCGGCCGCGATTGGGACGCTTGAAAATATCGCGCAGCAGCACAGGACGCCCAGGGCGAGTTTGATAAGCCGGTTTGCTTCGATCATCATTGCCGCACCCTGAAATCGTGCCATTTCGGTTGGATATCCGGCCCGTTGCGGCCGCAGGTTTATCCGCAAGGCTCAGGACGAACGTCGCAGGAGCCTCCGGGCTGGCCTTGGCGGCGGCCATCATCACGCCGGCGACCGTCTCGTAGGCGGCTGTCCAGAGCCTGCGGTATTCGAGCGTGAAACGGTGTGCGAAAAACAGCGAGAGGGTTTCGATCAGCGCCTTGCCGACGGTCGCGTAATGTTCGTCGCGTACGCCATAGCCGACATGCTTGACGGCGAGGGCCTCGAGGGCAGGGATTACCGTTTCGAGCTTTCGGAGCGAACCGACGACCAGGGAAAGCGCCATCATCAGCTTGCGGCCCTGTTCCTTCATGTCGCTGTTGGCAAACATCGCCCGAAGCGAAGGGTCGTGAACGAACAGCCGTTCGTAGAACAGTTCAGCCGCCTGCTCGCGCACGGCAGCGACTTCGGCGAAGCTCTGTTCGAGCATGACGATTTCGGTTTCCTGCATCAGTTCAACTCCAGCTTGGTTTCTGGAGAGAAGATTTAGCCGGGTTCTATTTCTGTCGTAGTTCGCGGCTTTTTCCCGTGTGTTTCAATTGTTTCCGCAGGGCTTCATTCCGTTAGGTCGGTTCTCGTCAACGACTTGAGAATCCGCTGGATATCATCCGGCATGAAAGGTTTTTCGAGCACGGGGCATCCGGACCGCGCCAGAAACCGGCCGGCGGCGGGGCCGAGTGTATCGCCGGTGATGAAGCCGATACGCTCGGTAAGCACCGGGTGGTGTTCGCAGAGCCAGTCGAAAAAGGCCGGCCCGTCGCCGCCCGGCATGCGGATGTCGCAGAGGATGACCTCGATTGGCCCGTCGGCCTGCTCGACGCGGATCTTCGCTTCGTCGCCGCTGGTGGCGACCGTTGCGACGAAGCCGAGTCTTTCGACCATGTCCGCCAGCAGTTCGGCAATTTCGATTTCGTCGTCGATGATGAGGGCGTGCCGCCCGGCAATTCCCGGTTCGACATCGGAATCGTGCTTGGCCTCGCCGACAGCCTCCGCCTCGGCGCGGTGGATCGGTAGGACGATGAGGAAACCGGCGCCGCCGAGGTCTGCTGCGGGATCAAGATCAAGCGTGCCGCCATGCGATTCGATCAGCCCGCGCGAGACGGCGAGACCGATGCCGGTTCCGGTACCCTGCGGCTTGGTGGTAAAATAGGGGTCGAAGATGCGGGAACGGATGCTGGCTGGAATGCCGGCTCCATTGTCCGAGACCCTCAGCGAAACCGTCTCTCTGGCAGGGTCGTGGCTGGCCTCAATCCGGATCCGCCGTGGCCCGTCGGTCTTTTCCTCAAGTGCCTGGCAGGCATTGACGATGAGATTGACGATGACCTGATGGATCTGGTCGCCATCAATCCAGAGCGATGGCAGGGTGCGCGGCAGGTTCGTTTCCACCGTGACCCCGGAGCTTTTCAGATTGTAGCTCAGAAGCTCCCGGGCGGCCTCGATGATGCCCGGAATCTGGACGGACTTGCGCTGATGCTTGCGCTGGCGGGCCATGTCGAGAAAGCTGCGTACGATGCGGGCGCATCGATGGGCGGCGATCTCGATCTTGACGCTGCGTTGCGCCAGTTCGTCGGCCATCGGTGCGCCGATCAGCTTCTCGCGCAGCATCATCGTCTGGCCGATGACGATCGACAGCGGGTTGTTCAATTCGTGCGCAACGCCGGCAAGCAGGGAGCCGAGCGCCGCGAGCTTGTCCTTCTGGTGCAACGCCTCGCGCTGATTTTCTATCTCCACCTGCGCATGGCGGGCGGCGCCCAGATCGCGCAGATGGGCGGCAAACAACCGCCTCTCGCCAAGCTTTACCTCGGTGATCGTCAATTCGACGGGGATCTGCTCGCCGGTGGCCCGCAGCGCTTCAAGCTCAAGCCGTCGCCCTAGAATGCGGGTTATGCCGCTTTGGAGATAACTCGCCAGCCCCCGGTCGTGGGCTGCCCGCAGGGCCTGCGGGATAATCAGTTCGGCAATCTGGCGGCCCATCGCCTCGTTACGGCCGTAGCCGAAGATCGAGACGGCCGCCGGATTGAAATCGACGACGGCGCCCGTTTCGTCGATAACGACGATTGCGTCGAGCGCGTTGTTAACAATCGCCGCGTGATAGGCATCGGCCTGCGTCTGTGCCTCGATGCGCCGGACCAGTTCGGCCTGCTGAGTTTTCAGATCCGTCAGGTCGCGCCACAGGACGATATAGCCCGCGACGGCCTCGTTCCCGTGCCGATAGCCGGTGATCGTCTGCTTGATGTAACGCCGACCGAGCGGGCCGCAGTCCAGCCATCCGTCGCTGCCGACGGTCCCGGCGCCGGGCGGGGCGTGCAGCGCCGCTTGAAAGGCACCATGGACGGCGTCTCCCAGCACCTGCGCAACCGTGTTGCCGATGACGTCTGGCGCGGACTTGCCGACGAAATCGAGAAAATGCTGGTTGGCGTGAAGATAGCGCCCCGCCGGATCGACGACCGTGGCGCAGTCGATAATGCCGCCGAGCAGTGCATCGATGAACTGGTTTTCGCCCACCGGAAGGTCATCGAGCGTGGTTCCGCCGCGGGCAGTTCGTTCCTCGGCAATCGGCAGCGCCTCGTCCATCATGCCGTCCGCCTTGGCGGCGTGAAGATATAACCAGCGCCGCGCACGGTCTTGAGGGCCTGCGGCTTTGCCGGATTGTGCTCGATCTTCTTGCGGATGCGGGCGATGCGAACGTCGATGCTGCGATCGAAGGGATCGTTGTCGCGATTGTGGGCGAGATCGAGAAGCCTGTCACGCGTAAGCACCCGGTCCGGATTTTGCAGGAAGACCTGAAGCAGGTCGAATTCCATTGCGGTGACCGGCTCACTCGTGCCATCCGCATGGACGAGGCTGCGGGCATTGAGGTCGGCGAAGAGCTTTCCAAAGGGCAGGATGTGCTTGAGGGTTTGCGTTTCACGGTCGTCCCTCGGCGCGGCGCGGCAGAGCGGTGGCCGGCGGCGAAGCACGGCCTTGATCCGCGTCTTCAATTCCCGCAGGTCGAAGGGCTTGGTCATGTAGTCGTCGGCGCCCATGTCCAGCCCGGCGATCTTGTCGGTGATATTGCTGGCGGCGGTCAACATGACGACGGGCGTGGTGCTCGTATCGCGGATGCGCCTGAGCACCGATAGCCCGTCTTCACCCGGCATGTTGATGTCGAGCACGATCAAGTCGGCATTCTCAATGGCCAGAAGCATGTCGAGCGACTTGCCGCACGCGGCGGTACGCACCGACCAGTTCTCCCGCTGCATGTAATCAGCCACCATGTCGCGCAGGCCCGCCTCGTCATCCACAAAGATCAGGCGCGGTTGGCTATCCATCGACGCTCTCCGAAATCGATCTTGTTCTGTGATAGGACGCGCTCGCGTCGCGATCATGCAGGTCTAGGGCAGGCTGATCGTGGCGTCGTCACCCATAAGTATGACGCGTTGGTTGTGCCTTCCGGCTTAGGTGTCTCTTCGCCAGCTTTCGGTTGCATGTGTCCACGTATTCCTGACATTGTATCGGCGGGAGAGGTGAGGTAATCCAGAGGGCGGGCATGAGCAGACCGAGCGATGAAACGCTTTCTTCGATCATCGGCGATATCTATGATTGTGCGCTGAGCCCGGAAGGCTGGACCGGCGTGATGACCCGCATCACCAGCGCGATCGACGCGGCCTATACGACGATAGCATTGACCAGCATCTCCGACAGTCGCGGCAGGTTCGCGGCGCGCTCCCCTTGGGATGCCGAGCGGATGCGCGCGCTGCAGGACTACGAGCTCAGCGAGATACCGGGGCTCAGGGAAGCGGTGATGGGCGATATCGATCAGCCTTTGAGGACATTGGCCGTCATCAGCGAGGCGGAACTGGCGCGTTCGGCATTTTTCCTGGAATGGGCGGCCCCCAGGGATTACGCGAGGGCTGTACGACGAAATTTGTCCATACAGCCGACCGGATCGGGCTGTTCAGCACCACGACATGGTCGGACCGGCCACCGATCAGCGCCGAGCAGCAGCGGTTCCTGGCTCTGCTTTCGCCGCATCTGCGCCGCGCCTCGCTGATCGGCGACCTGCTCGATCAGACACGGGTCACGGCGGGCCTCTATCGCGGGGCGCTCGACAGTCTCGCGGTTCCCGTCATTCTGGTCGATGGAGAAGGCGCTGTCCTGCATGCTAACGCGCATGCCGCTCAGATACTCTCCGACGGAGTGCCGTTGCGATCGAGAAACGGCCTGCTTCAGGCCCAGACACCTGTCGTTTCCAAGGCTTTGCTTGAGGCGGTCGCGGCTGCGGCGAGGGCGGATGCTTCGTTGGGTTCGCGTGGTATCGGCCTGCCGATTTCCATACCGGGGCAACCGCCTGCGGTCGCCTATGTGCTACCCTTGAGCGAAGGCACGGCACGCGCCGTCTTCCGCCCCGCCTGTGCTGCCGTCTTCATATCGACAACGATCTCCGCCTCGCCGCCGCAGGAGGATGTGCTGATCACGCTCTACGACCTGACGCCGGCGGAAGCACGTGTCGTCCTGCAGATCGGCCAGGGCCTTTCCGCATCGCAATGCGCAACCGCACTCGGCATCAGCGAAAACACGCTGAAAACCCATCTCGGGCGGATCTTCGCCAAGACCGATACCGCCCGCCAGGCCGATCTCGTCAAGCTGGTCTCGACGATCGCTTCGCCCGTCATGCCCCGAGTTCCATCTACGAAATCCATCGAGATCCAATGACGCGCGCCTGCCTCGCCGCGCGCCATGTTGTGAGATTCTAGTCCCACGTCCTTCGACCAACTGTCTGAAGCGTCTCGCCGAAACAATGGAAACATTCTGACGGAAAGCTCGGCCTCCATGCGAGGTCCGACTGAAACGCGACGTCGCTAGAAGTAGCTGGGATCCACGATCCCTCACTCTCCATGGTGACTGCATGACCGCGACGCTCTTTCGGACCATCCATCCCGACAACCAGGCCATTCCCGGCCTGCTCGATCTGCGATCGCCGTCGCTTGCCGTGTTGACCGCCTTCCTGGTGGGATCGGTGCTTCTCGCCACGGTCTTCGTCGGCGCAATGCCCTATTCCCGGCGACAGCCCGCCATCGGGCTTGTCGTTCCGGATGCGGGGACCGTGCGGGTGATGTCGCCGCAGTCTGCCACGCTACGGGCGCTGTTCGTCGCGGATGGCGCCCTGGTCGAGGCCGGCACGCCGTTGTTCAGCCTCAGCTACGTTGCCTCCTTGCAGGATGGCGGAAGCCTGGAGGGTAGTCTCAGCCGGTCGCTGGAACAGCAGGAGGCCCTGCTGCAGGAACAGATCGCCAGCGAGGGCATCCGCGTCGATCACGAACGGAGCGGTTTCGACAGCCGCATTGCCGCCCTGACGGCGGAACGGGAGGGCCTCCATTCCCAGCGTGCGCTTCTCGAGCAGCGCGTGCGGGTCGCCAGCGACCAATTCCAGTCCGGCGAGAGCCTGCGCCAGCGCAGCCTGATCACCGATACCGATCTTCGTGCGCGGGAAGACGCCTTGCTCACTCGCCGGCAGGAGCTGACGACAGTCCAGCAGCGGCTCGATTCCATCGTCCACGAAGAGCAGCAGATCGCCTTGCAGCGGGCGCAGCTGCCCGCCGACAGCCGGGACCGGATCGCCCGCCTCGACGGCGCGGTCGCAGCGCTGCAGCAGCAGAAAGCCGAGGCCGCGGCAAGGAGCGGAGCTATCGTGCGAGCGCCGGTTGCGGGACGGGTAACGGCGCTGCAGGCCATCGTCGGCCAGCAGGTCGATCCGGCCAAACCGCTGATGTCGCTGGTTCCGGCCGAGGTCACCATGCATGCGGAACTCTTCGTATCCCCGCAGGCGATAGGTTTCCTGCATCCTGCGCAGCCCGTGCGACTGACCTATGACGCCTTCCCGTTCCAGCGTTTCGGCGCCCAGGCAGGGGTGGTCGAGCGAATTTCCGAAACCATGCTCGCTCCGGAAGAGATTGCCGGCCCGGTGCGACCGCAGGGGCCGGCCTATCTCGTCACGGTCCGCCTCGACAGTCAGCGCGTCTCGGAGGGCGCTCGCGAACAGATGTTGCGGCCGGACATGACGCTGAGGGCGGAGATCATTCTGGAACGGCATACGGTGCTGGACTGGATGCTGGAGCCGCTGCGAGCTCTGATCGGGAGGACCTATTCATGAGCCGCCTGCCACTGCTGCGCCAGGCCGAGGCGATGGAGTGCGGCCTTGCCTGCCTTGCCATAGTGGCCGCAAGCCACGGGCACATGATCGACATGCCTACCCTGCGGCACCGTTTCGCCGTCTCCATCAAGGGTGCCAACCTGAAATCCCTGCTGGACATCGCCGCCCGTCTTGATCTCGACGGGCGCGGCGTGCGGCTGGAGCCGGACGAGATCGCCGGCCTGCAGCTTCCTGCCATCCTGCACTGGGACATGAACCATTTCGTGGTGTTGAAATCCGTTCGAAAGGGCTGGGGCGGACGGGGCAGGGCGGTGATTCACGATCCCGCTCGCGGCATCGTGCGGTTGACGATGGAAGAGCTAACCCGCCATTTTACCGGCGTCGCCGTGGAATTGCGGCCTGCTGCGGGGTTTCGAAAGCTGGATACACGCAAACGGCTATCGGTGCGGGCGCTGTGCGGTGACCTCACGCCGCTTTGGCCGGCCGCAATCCAGGCGCTTCTTCTCAGCGTCGTCCTCCAGGCTTTCGTCATCGCCAGCCCGTTCTACATGCAACTCGCTGTCGATGAGGCTATCATTCAGGGCGATCAGTGGCTTTTGACGGGACTTGCGCTTGGTTTTGGACTGTTCACCGCTATCAAGCTCGGCGCGGATCTACTGCGGGGCCGCCTGCTGGCGGCGATTTCGGGAGCGATCAATTTTCAGGTCGTCGCTACGCTGTTTCATCATCTTCTGCGCCTGCCGCTCGACTGGTTCGAAAAGCGCGGCATCGGCGATATGACATCCCGCTTCGGCGCCACCAGGCCGATCACGGAGCCTGATCTCACAAGGGCTTGTCGCGGCGCTGGTCGATGGGGTCATGGCGTTGGTGACCCTTGTGGTGATTTTCGTCTATTCTCCGGCGCTCGCCGCCATCGTGCTCGGCGCGCTCGCGCTGCTCACGGCGCTTCGGCTTGGCAGCCTCGGAAGCCTGCGCCGGCGGCAGGAGGAGGCGATCCGCGATGCAGCGGCCGAACAGAGCTGTTTCATCGAGACCCTGCGCGCCATGCAGGCGATCAAGCTGGCCGGCGCCGAGACCGAGCGCGAGGCACGCTGGCAGGTACGCTGCGTGCGCCTCGCCAACCGCCAGCTCGCCCTTTTGCGGCAGGGCCTTTCGCTGCGGATCGGCCATGATGCGATCAACGGCCTGGAAAAGGTCCTCGTCGTTTATGCCGGCGCGCGGCTGGTCATGTCCGGCGATCTCAGCCTCGGCATGCTGTTCGCCTTCGTCGCCTACAAGCAGCAGTTCCTCGACACCGCCGGCAAGCTGCTGGAGACCCTGATCGCATGGAACATGCTCGACCTGCATCTCGACCGGATTGCCGATATCGCGCTGGCGGTGCCGGAAGCTGGTCTCGACAATCAGGGTCTGATTGTTCCCGCCCTTAAAGGAGGGCTGGAATTGTGCGGCGTCAGCTTCCGTTACGGCGAGGGCGAAGCTGCCGTTCTGGACGGGCTTGACTTTAAGGTCGCGCCCGGCGAACTGGTTGCGATCACCGGAGCCTCCGGCGGCGGCAAGACAACGCTGATGAAGGTCATGCTGGGTCTGCTCAGGCCGACCGCCGGCGAGGTGCGCGTGGACGGGCGGCCGCTCGATCAACTCGGCCTGGCCGCCTTCCGCTCACAGATCGGCGTGGTCATGCAGGACGACCAGCTGCTGACCGGTTCGATCGCCGAGAACATCAGCTTCTTCGCACCGACCCTCGATGTTGCCCTGATGCGCGAATGCGCGGCGACGGCGGGGATAGAGGCGGAGATCCTCGCCATGCCGATGAACTACAATACCATGATCGGCGAAGTTGGCAGCGGGCTTTCCGGCGGACAGCGCCAACGTCTGCTGCTGGCACGGGCGCTCTACCGCCGGCCGGTCATCCTTTTCCTTGATGAAGGCACGAGCAATCTAGATCTCGCGAAGGAACGGGAAGTGGCGGCAGCCTTGGCGCGTTTGCGCATCACCCGGATCATGATCGCCCATCGCCCCGAGACGATCGCCGCGGCCGACCGCGTTGTCGTGTTCGAAGGCGGGCGGATCACCCGCGACAGCGCCCGCCAAACGGCATTAGCCGTCATCTAGGGCGCCTGTCCGCGCACAGGTCGCCTGCGACCATCTCTGCGTTCCCTTGATGGCGGGGTCTTTCCGGGACCTCGCCATTTTCCTGTGCGGTCGAACGAAACCCCTAAAAGCATAAAACCGGACATCCTTGCGGATGCCCGGTTTTGGCAGAACAATCAGCCCGGTTGATCCGGGCTGATCGATCAGTGGCCGATGACGTAAGGATCCGGCGGGACCGAAATGCCGTTGAGGATAAACGGAGGGATGCCGGTTTCGCGCGTCACGGTACGCTCGACGAGGTAGCCCGGTGGATTGTGGCCGCCGCTGACCTGGGCGAGTTCGTCGATGCTGAGCGTGCGGCCGATGGCCTGGGTCTGCTTCTGGGTCTTCATGATGTTCTCCTGCCGTCTCGCGGCCTTTGTGGTGTTGCCGATCTTGTTATCGACATTGAGGACACTAGAGACGGCCTGTTTCCCGCTGATTTCTGCCCATCCGGATAAACATTTCTTTTGTTTCAGGGTAGCCGATGAACGAGCATCATCGGATGCCGCAGGACGGACTGACCAAGCTGGGGCATCTTGCAGATGAGATGATGGATCAGAGCCCGGTTGGCTGAAACCACATTTCTCGCCGGATTTTTCCGCCTGGGTTGCAATGAATCTCAAAAATTATTAGATATCGAAAAATTGATATCATATTTAATTTGGAGATTGGTCTCAAACGCAGTCGCGTAGCGACATCAACGCCGGAGGCCGTAACTATGTTCTACGAGGAGACGGCCCAGGGATGACGGCCTTGATGTTCGCCAAGTCGGTGAGGACCGAAATCAACACATGACCGCAGTGCCCAGATCCGTCTCGATGGCTGCGGCGCTCGTCTTCGGGTTCTCGGGGCCACTCATCTATGCCTATTCGGGGCATATTTCCGGGGAGGACGCTCGCATCGTGGGCATTGTGCTCACGTGCGTTCTGCTCTGGGCGATAGGCTCCGTGCCTGGGTACTTAGTCTCGCTCCTGTTCTTCTTCCTGTCGGTCGTGCTGACGAACGCTCCGCCATCGGTCATCTTCTCAGGTTTCGCGTCAAGCGCGTTCTGGCTGGTGTTAAGCGGCGGAGTCATCGGGTTTGCGCTGAGTGAAAGTGGCCTCAGCCGACGGATCGGCAACGAGCTTGCACAAAGGATTGGCCCCTCATACCCACGGGCCTTGGGAGCATTTGCGCTTCTAACTTTTGCGCTTTGCCTGATCATGCCCTCTACGTTCGGACGGATCGCAATCCTGGTGTCCATTGCCTCCGGATATTGCGGCGCGGCCGGTCTGGAGGAAGGGCGGCCGGGACGAGCCGGAATCCTGTTGCTCGTCATCGTCGGCTCTTTCGAGGTTGCGGCCGGTGTCCTTCCGGCAAATCTCCCCAACATCATAATGTCAGGTATCCTGGAGCAGACACTCGGCCTGCATTTGAACTTCTCCGATTACCTGTGGACTTTTCTTCCCGCCGGTATTGTCGCTCGCACCCTTTTGCTTGCTGGGGTGTCATTCATGATGTTCCCCGATACCGTCACCATCGAGCCGGCGACCACGGAGAAAACGCCCTTCTCGCCCAATGAATGGCGCGTTCTCACGCTTCTTGCCATCACCTTGGGTCTCTGGCTTACCGATAGTCTGCATCGCATAGCGCCCGGCTGGGTCGGTCTCGGGTATGCAATTACCTATTTATCGACGTCGTCATCGGAGGAGATCGATCGATTTGCAAAAACCCAGAAGATGGACCTGCTTTGGTTCATTGCGGCGATCATCGGGCTGACTGCGCTGGTCCACACCATCGATCTACGCTTCCTTGATGTATCCCGGCTGACGGATTATGCGAGTTCGCCCTTCGCTCTCTATCTTCTGCTGACCGCCCTATCTCTGACCCTGTGTTTTACCGTTACATCCAATGCGGCGCCTGCACTTTTCTCCCCATCGCGGTGACCCTTGCCGGGCAGGGCGTGCTGAAGATGGGCATGCTTTCGCAAGTGCTCGGCTATTCAACGATATTCCTACCCTATCAGGCGCCGCCCATCGTGTTCGGTATCGAACTGGCAAATTTGAAGCGAGCGTCGGTCACGCGCTACTGCGTGACTACGGCCGCCCTGGGTCTTCTGGTGGTGGTTCCCCTCAACGCGGCGTGGTGGTGGCTTATCGGCCTGATGTCATGACGAATTCAGGTGAGAACCATGAAGACGAGCATACTGATCTCCGGGAAGTCTAGCGCCGAATAGTGGGTTTCGACGTCGTCAAACCGCGAGTTGATTACCATCAAGCCGGGGTACCGGCGCCTTTCAGGCGCTTGAGCCAATCATCATTCTCGCGACGATGGTGGTGGAAACACGGGATATCCGGTTGATCGCGACCGTATCCACGTAATAATTGCCCGGCAAGATCCCCGGTGGCGGAAGTGGCCTCTGGCGTGCGTTCGTTCCTTTCGGCACGAGAAACTGTGAGCATTTATGATATAAATCTCATTTTTGATATTTTGCTTGCATACATGGAGATACTATGAAAGCTTTGCCACTTTCCAAGGCGGGCTGGTAAGGTGCGAGCGAAAATCCAAGCTGTGCCAATAGGTCTCACACCAAACATGGGGTTATCGG
Organism: Neorhizobium sp. EC2-8; assembly: GCA_045291535.1. Lineage (GTDB taxonomy): Bacteria > Pseudomonadota > Alphaproteobacteria > Rhizobiales > Rhizobiaceae > Neorhizobium. The sequence goes on from CP147998.1 coordinate 1,612,251, forward strand.
TGGGTCAATCGAAGCGGATGATCGATATCGCAAGTGTTCACAAGACATTCGTTGCGGACCATGGGACGGTTACGGCGCTGGAGCCGGTCAGCATCGCGATCAAGCAGGGCGAATTTATCTCGATCGTCGGTCCATCCGGATGTGGCAAGTCCACGCTTCTGCGGTTGATCTCTGGTCTCGATCAGGCAAGCGGCGGTACGATTACCCTCGACGTGGCAGGCGCCGGTCGCCCGGTCGGTTTCGTGTTCCAGGAACCGGTGTTGCTACCCTGGAAGACCATTCTCGAAAATGTCCGCTTCCCGCTCGATACGTCCGGCGTCAGCCGCGCCCAAGGTGACAAGACCGCGCTCGACCTGATCAAGATGGTTGGGCTTTCAGGTTTCGAAAAGGCCCTGCCGCGCCAGTTGTCCGGCGGCATGCGCCAGCGCGCCGCCATTGCCCGCGCGTTGTCCGACGATCCACCGATCCTTTTGATGGACGAACCCTTTTCGGCCGTCGATCTTCTGACCCGCGACAACCTCAACGATGAGTTGCTGCGGATCTGGCAATCGACCGGAAAGACTATACTGCTCGTGACCCACAGCGTTGAGGAAGCCGCTTACCTCGCCGACCGGGTGATGGTGATGACCGCCAGGCCGGGCAAGCTGAAATGCGTACATGATGTCGATCTTCCGCGCCCGCGGGGCGAAGATACCAAGCTCGATCCTGCCTACCACACACTCGTCGCCCAGTTGCGGCGTGACTTGAGAACGCCCGCCGGGGAGCCGCATTGATGAAATGGCGCCTTTCCGCGGCGATCGACTACGCTCTGGCGCTGCTCGTGCTTCTGGCTGCCTGGTGGTACGCAACCGGCCCGATGGCCATGCCGACCTATTTGCTGCCATCGCCGCTCCGGACCTGGAACGCTCTCGCCGGCATCGCCATGACCGGCGAATTGTGGGTACATCTCGGCTTCACACTGCAGAACATCATCGCCGGCCTGATCCTCGGCTGTATCGCGGGCATCGCCATCGCCTATGTCATGACGCGCTTCCCGAAGCTTGCTATCTGGCTCGATGGACCTCTGGTCATTCTCCAGACGGCACCGAAGATCGCGCTCGCGCCGCTTTTCGTGGTCTGGTTCGGCTTCGGCATCATGGCGAAAATCGTTCTGGTCTTTTCGCTGGTGTTCTTCCCTGTCTTCATCGGGGCTGTCGCCGGTTTCCGGACGCTCGACCCGAAGATGAAGGATCTTTCGAAGCTGCTCGGGCTGAGCGCGCTGCAGCGGTTTCGTCAGATCGAATTGCCGGCGGCCATGCCGGAGGTCTTCGTCGGGCTGAAGATCGGCGCAGTACAGGCTCTGGTTGGTGCCGTATTGGCGGAATGGATGGCGGGCAAGGTCGGGCTCGGTTACTTGATGACCTTTGCATCCGCGACATACAAGACACCGCTTCTGTTCGCGGCCGTGCTGACGACCGTCGCACTCGGGCTGCTTCTGCATGTGGCGCTGACGATCCTTGAGCGTCGGCTGCTGTCGTGGAAGGGGTTGCGAATGGCTAAGACCAGCGCAGCTTTCCCTGGAAAAATGGTCGCCCCCGCATTTGCCCTGCGGGCCTGGCGATATTGCCGAAAACGTGCTGACGCCCGGCGATCCGGACCGCGTCCGCCTGCTGGCCGATATGCTGGAAGATGTCACGGATTTCGGCCGCAAGCGAGAGTTCGCGGTGATTACAGGCACTTATGAAGGCAAGCGCCTGACGATCTGCTCGACCGGCATCGGCGGCCCATCGGCGGAAATCGCGCTGGTCGAACTCGCCATGCTCGGCGCCCGGCGCGTCGTGCGCATCGGTGGCATGTCGGCGCTGGCGGCAGACTACAATGTCGGCAGTTTCGTCGCCGTCGATCGGGCGATCGGCGACACGGGTACTGCGCTCACCTATCGTGCTGCCGGCGGCAAGGCTCAGGCTTCCGCGCGCATCACGCAAAGCCTGATGGATGCGGCGGCCAGCCTCGATCTCGTTTGCCGGCCCGGCATGGTCGCATCGACCGATAGCTATTATCTCGGCCAGGACCGCCGTTATCACCCGCTTGAGGGCGCGGATTATGCTCACCGCAATATCATCGATGCTTTCCAAGCCAAGGGTGCCATCGGCGTCGAAATGGAAAGCGAAATCATTCTGACGGTTGGAAGCGCCATCGGCCTCGAAACCAGCAGCCTACTTGGGGTCCATGGAAATCGCGCTACGGACGACTGGCTCGACGACTATGAGGCAACCCAACGAAACCTTCTTCGAATAGCCGGAAGGGCATTTTCCTCCACTGAATGGGAACTCAGGAGCCAACCATGATACAGTTTCGCGTCATGACTGCAGCAAGCCTTGTGGCTCTGCTCAATTCACCCCTGTTCGACTCCGCGGCCCTAGCCGCCGACAAGGTCGTAATGCAGATCGACGGCGCCGCTGTTCCGTTCTATGCACCGCTCTATGCCGGGGTTGAGAAGGGATCTTCGAAAAGAACGGCATCGAGGTCGAGTTCATCTATGCCGGCGCCGCGGACATTCTGACCAATATCGCTGCAGGGAATGTCGATTTCGGCTTCCCGAACGGTGACGCAGTCGTGGCGGCGGCAGCCAACGGCTTGCCGGTCAAGGTCGTGCATACGACATACCAACGCGGCATCGGTGCGCTGCTCGCCAAGGAAGCGAGCGGTATCAAGACCTACAAGGACTTGAAGGGAAAAAGATCGCCGTTACCAGCCTGGCCAGTCCTAACTACCTGCAGTTGCAGGTGGGCCTGAAGCAGGCAGGTCTGTCGCTTGGCGACGTCACGGTCGAGGTGGTCGCCACCGGCGCGATCGTGCAGTCGCTGCAGTCCGGCCAGGTCGATGCGATCGTCTTTTCCGAACTGCGTAAGTACAACCTGGAAGCCGACGGCACGAAGGTCACGATGATCCTGTCAAACGACTTCTTGCCGTCCTTCGGCAATGTCGTCGTCACGAGCACCAAGAATCTTTCGCAGAAAGCAGATCTCGTCAAACGGTTCACGACCGCCGTGACCCAGTCCTATGAATGGGTCATCGACGGCCATGTCGGCGACGCAATCGATATCTCGCTGAACAAATACACGCCGACCTGGCCGAAAGACCAGAAGGCGATCCTGACGACGGCCTTCGAAAAAACGTTCGTGCCGTCCGTCTGGCAGAGTCCGCTCACCAAAGACAAGGGCCTTGGCGCCGCCGAGCTTGCTGGCTGGCAGAAAAACGCCGATATTCTGGCTGAATACAAGGTGATCGACGCGGCCCCCAAGGCTGCTGATTTTGTTGTCGATCCATCCATGATCGGTAAGTAGGCATGATCCTGCGTGGCATGGCCGGCCTGATCGCAACCCTCGTCCTTTGGACGGGGTCGTCCATCTCTTCAACGTTCCCGCGTATCTTCTTCCGGGACCGGTTGAAGTCTTTTCCCGTATCGCTTTTCTGTACGAGAATGCCAAGCTGCTTCGGCATATCGGCGTCACGCTTTCGGAAATCGTTGCGGGATTCGCGCTCGGAACGATCGCCGGAATCCTCTTCGGCGTCGTTTTCGCGCGTCTTCCACGCATCGAACGTTTTGCCACGCCGCTGATCCTGCTTCTCCAGACCGCGCCGAAAATCGCGATCGCGCCTCTGCTGCTTCTCTGGCTCGGCATTGGTCCGACGCCGAAGATCGTGCTGATCGCGATCGTCACCTTCTTCCCTGTCATGCAGGGCATGGTCACGGGGCTGCGATATGGAGAGGGTAGCTTTCGCGATCTCGCAAAGGTGCTGAAGCTCAGCCCATGGCAGAGTTTCTGGCATATCGAATTGCCATCCGCGCTCCCGGCGGTCCTGGCCGGCATGGCGGTTGGGACCACGCTTGCTATGACGGCTGCCGTCATAGGAGAACTGATGGGGGCCAACGAAGGGCTCGGCTATCTCCTGTCATCGGGCCAGGAAAACAGCGATACCGCCGTGGTCATTGGCATGGTTGTGCTGCTGTCCCTGATCGGGTGGGCCTTTTACGAGGTCGTGGAACTCATCCGTCGCCGTTCAATCGGCCGTTTCCAGCTCAACTGAAACAATTGCCATGGCCCGTGTTTTCCTCTGCGTCCTTGATTCCGTCGGCTGCGGCGGTGCGCCGGACGCTGGCCGTTATGGCGATGAAGGATCCAATACTCTCCTGAGTATCGCAAAAGCCTGTGCCGAAGGGCGGGCCGAGGAGGGCAGGAGTGGACCGCTGACGCTGCCTAACCTCAATGCTCTTGGATTGGGCGCTGCTATTCTGCTATCCAGTGGCCAGCAGGCACCGGGACTGGCGGCTGCGGCAAGTGCCACCAATGTCCGCTGGGGTGCGGCGCAGGAAAGTTCCGCCGGCAAGGATACCCAATCCGGCCACTGGGAGCTCGCCGGCGTTCCGGTGACCCGCAACTGGCATTATTTTCCCCGCACGGTTCCCGCCTTTCCGGCTGACCTTATCGGTGACCTAATCACCCGGTCCGGCATCCCCGGGACGCTCGCCAATTGCCATGCCTCCGGCACCGAGGTGCTGGACCAGGTCGGTCTGGAGCATATCGCGACCGGAAAGCCGATCGTCTATACGTCCGCCGATAGCGTTGTGCAGATCGCCGCGCATGAAACGCATTTCGGCCTGGAGAGACTGCTCGATCTGTGCCGGATTGCAGCGGATATCTTTCATCCGCTCAATGTCGGTCGCATTATCGCCCGTCCCTTCCTTGGCGAGATGCCGGGCAGTTTCGTCCGCACTGCCAACCGCAAGGATTTTGCCATTGCCCCACCGGCCGCCACGATCTGCGACAGAGTGGTCGGGGCGGGTGGCGCGGCGCATGCGGTTGGCAAGATTGGCGATATATTCGCCTATAAAGGCATTACCGACGTCTCGAAGGGTGCCGACGACATGGCGTTGTTCGACCACGTTCTCGGCTGGTGCGATCGCGCGGCACCAGGCGATCTGGTGTTCGCCAATTTCATCGAATTCGACAGTCTCTGGGGCCACCGGCGCAATGTCGCTGGTTACGCCCGGGCGCTCGAAACGTTCGATGCACGCCTACCCGAGTTAACCGCGCGGCTTCGCGAAGGCGATCTGCTGATCATCACGGCGGACCATGGCAATGATCCGACCTGGACCGGAACAGACCACACCCGCGAACGGGTGCCGGTCCTTGTAACCGGGCGGGGATCGCCCCCGCCGAGCTCGGCATCTGCGCCTTTACCGACGTTGCAGCAATGGTGGCGTCACATTTGGCGCTCGGCTGAAACAAAGGACTCGTTCAGCCGCCAATACCGAAGGTCGCACCGCGTGTCGCCCAGCCCGTCATGCGTTTCTCGACGAAGGCAAACATCATGTACATGATGATGCCCATCAGCGCGATCACCACAAGACCGGCAAATACCAGCGGTATATTGAAGTTGGCTGATGCCTGGGTCATCAGCGTGCCGATGCCCCGGTTGGAGGCAAGCGTCTCCGAGATGACCGAGCCAACGAAGGCCAAGGTGATCGATATTTTGAGCGACGCAAACAGATAAGGCATCGAGCGCGGAATGCCGATCTTGCGGACGATATCCAGCTGGCTTGCACCCAGCGACCGCAAAACGTCGCGCAGCTCCGGCTCGATCGTGGCAAGTCCGGTCGCCACGTTGACGGCAATCGGAAAGAAGCTGAGCATGAATGCGGTGACGATTGCCGGCACGGTCCCGATCCCGAACCAGACGACGAGAATCGGCACGATCGCGACCTTTGGAACCGAGTTGAAGCCGACCAGCATCGGGTAAAGGCTGGTATAGGCAAGTCGCGAGGAGCCGACCAGGATACCTAGAAAGGTGCCGAATGCGACGGCGACGGCAAAGCCGACCACCGTGGTATAGAGCGTCTGGCTGGAATGAAACCAGATGACAAAGGCGTTGTTGTAAAGCGCCACCGCGACCATCGAGGGCGACGGCAGCACGAAGGGCGGGATATCGAAAGCCTCGCAGGCCAATTCCCAGAAGACGAGCAACGCCAAAGGTAGGACCACTGGACCGACGCGTTCCATCATGTTCATCGCGCTGCCCCCACAGCTGTTGCCGGCGCACCGGTTGCCGGTACTTCGATCGGCATTCTCTGGGCACGGATGTCGGCGCGCAGTTCCATTACGCTTTCGTTGAACGCGTGGTCGATGAAGGTCTGCTCACCCCGCGGGCGGCTGAAGGCGCCTGTATTGACGGTACGAACGACGCAGCCCGGGCGATTGGACATCACATGCACGTCATCGGCGAGATAAAGCGCCTCGCGCAGATCGTGAGTGACCAGGATCGCGGTGAAGCGACGTTCCAGCCAAATCGTTTGCAGAACATCCCATAGTTCCTCACGGGTAAACGCGTCGAGCGCGCCGAACGGCTCGTCGAGCATCAGAAGGCGCGGCTGATGAATCAGCGACCGGCACAGCGAGGCGCGCTGCTGCATGCCGCCGGAAAGCTGCCAGGGATAATGATTGGCGAAACTCTCGAGACCGACGATCCGCAGAAGGTCCATCGCCCGCTCGGTGAATTCATTTTTTCGCCCGCAGTTGGTGGCGCTCGGGGCGGACCACCTCCAGCGGCAGCATCACGTTTTCCAGCGTCGTACGCCACGGCAGGAGGTTCGGGTTCTGGAACGCCATGCCGACGATACTGACCGGGCCGGAGATTTCGTGGCCATCGACCACGACAGCTCCGATGGTGGCGGGCATCAAGCCCGTCACCAGTTTCATCAACGATGATTTTCCGCAGCCGGATGGGCCAACTACCGCGGCGAAGGAGCCCTCCGGTACTTTCATATTCAGGTTCGATACCGCCAGCGTCTTTCCATAGGAAAGGCTGACGTCGATCAACTCGACGAGATTTTTCATTCAGGCCGCCAGAACTGTGGTTTTGCTGAGATTCGAGAGACTTACTTCGGCGGAATCCGCTCTGCGGCCGGCGGCAGGAATGCCGTCGTGTAAATCTTTTCCGGAGCCGGCGCTGTGATCTTGTAGGCATCGGCATTGGTCTTGATGGTCAGCGCCATGCGGGCGGGATCGACGAAACCCAGACCGTTCTTTTCGAACTGCGGAGATTTCAGAACGCCCTTGTCAATCAGGAATTGCAGGCGCGCCGTTTCCAGCTTGATGTCGTAGAGCGGCTCTATTTCCTTCATCGCCTGCATGCCGGCTTGCGGGTTCTTCAAAAGCGAGATTGTGCCGGCTATCGACGCCTTGACGAAGCCCTTGATGATCTCCGGGTTCTTGGCGATGTAGGCGGGCGTGGCAACCAGTGCACTGCCGTAGAGGTCGAGACCGTTATCGGCATAACCGAGCACGGTGATATCCTTTTCAGGCACGCCTGCGGATATCAAGTTGAACACGGACGTCGAGGAAAAGCCGGAGATCGCATCGACCTGGCCCTGAACCAGCATGGTTTCGCGCAGGTTCGGTGCCATGGTAACCCAGCTGATCGAGGCCGGGTCGATCTTGTTGGCTCCGGCGAAGGCGCCGAACATCAAGCGGCTGGAATCGGCCTCGGGGGCGCCAAGCTTTTTGCCGGCAAGATCCGCCGGTGTCTTGATGCCGGATTTCGCCAGCGCAATGACCGAGTTCGGGGTTTTGTCGAACACCTGGTAGAAGGCGATCAGGCCCCGCTCCGGGTTCTCGGCATTAAACTTGATCAGCGAATTGATGTCGGTGAAGCCGATGTCATAGGCGCCTGCCGCAACCTTGACGATCGTGTCGCCCGACCCATAGCCGCGGTCCATCGTGACCTTAAGACCGTTTGCCTCAAAGCTCTTTTCCTTGAGCGCCAAGCCCCAGATGGCGTGGTTGCCCTGCAGCGTCCAATCCAGCGAAAATTTGACGGGCGTCAGGGTCTGTGCTGCGGCGGAGATTGCGGAGCCGATCAAGATTGAAGCGGCAACCGACAGCGCTAAAACTGTTCTTTTCATTATGTTCCCTCAATTTATGGTGAAAGATAGATTATGTATCGCATAAATTAGACGTCGTCTAGAAAATTTTCCGAATTCTCGCAAAGTGAAAAGAGGCGGTTGTCTTTTCGCGGAAAGTGCAGGTGTCGCAGATATTCCTTCAAAAATGACCGCCGCTGAATTTATCGGTGGCGAAAGCCTCCGCGATTTTGGATACGCAAATGGTGCGGTTTGAGCAACCGCCGGAGACGAGAAGCTTTCATCTGGAGGTGTATTGGGGCCGGTTGCGATGTCACGCACCTTGCCTGCGATGGGGTGGACCATACATTTTTGGCAGAAGCCTGCGAAATACCGCCGCATCCGGCGTCTGCCTGGCCAGCAGCTTCTTCAGCTTGGCGGTCTCCTCATCAAGCGCTGCCTCCGGCTCATGCAAATCTGATCTCTGCAAGAGGTCCTATCGAGCGGCCTCGGTAATCGCTTCGCGCAGCACGGCAACGCCCTCCAGGAAGTCGGCAAGGTCCATGTCTTCTTCCGGGTTGTGGGAGCCGTTGTGGTTGCGCACGAAAATCATGGCGCTCGGTACCCCGGCGGTGGCAAAGACGGCTGCATCATGCCCCGCACCGCTCGGCATTTCTTCAGCTGGGATGCCCAGTGATTTCGTCGCGTTTTTCAGGCGTTCGATCCATTCTCGATCCATGATGGCGGGGCCGGAGTCGATGCGGCGGTCGAAATTGAAGGCGACGCCGCGCTCCTCGCAGATCGATGCGCACTCGGAACGAAAGAGATTGTAAAACTCCTCCAGGGTGTCGTGGCTTTGGCTGCGGGCCTCGAAGCTGAAACGTACGTGGCCCGGAATGCGGGCAATTGCATGCTCCTCCGGCACGGTGCCGAACAGGCCGGATGTCACAACAAGATCCTTGCCGCATTCAAGTAAAGTGCGCCAGTGGTGGTCGATGCGCGTCATCAACTCGGCGGTCGCAAAGACCGCATCATGCCGCAACCAGCGCGGTATCGCACCCGAATGACCGGCCTCGCCGATGCATTCGATCGCGCGGTGCCTTATATTGCCGCGAATGCCCGTAACGATACCGATCGACTGCCCACGGGCGATCAAGACCGGTCCCTGTTCGATGTGCAGTTCCAGCCAGACGAAAACCCTCCCGGCGTCGAGCAGGCGTTCCCCGCGCTCTATGCGTTCGACTTCGGCACCGACATCGCGCATGCAGTCTCCCAGGCTACGGTGCGTATCGCTCGACTTGGCGGAAAGATCGACACCCGTGAGTTCCCCGAAAAGCGCTCTGGAGCCGATATAAGCCTTACCGAAGCGGGCGCTTTCCTCTCCGCGCAGGCCGAACAGCTTGATCGGACGCCGGGGTACAAATCCCTCCGCCCTCAGCCGGCCGAGAACCAATAGTCCCGCGATGACGCCAGCGGCGCCGTCGAAATTTCCGCCTTGAGGCACGGAATCCAAATGCGATCCGCAAGCGATATAGGGAAGCTCCGGTTCGCTACCGTGGAGTGTGACGACAAGGTTGGCGCCGTGATCGCGATCCGTGGCGAGGCCCAGTTCCCTGGCAACGGTCTCGACCGCGTCAAGCGCGAGGCTCTCGCCGCTTCCGTAGCTTGCCCTCGTGATCCCAACCCCGTCTCCCGTCAGTTCTGCCAGCCGCTCGAAGAGCTGCTGGCCAACTCGGAGGCTCGTCAAAGGCGACTACTGCGGCCGTATGCGCATTGGATGCGGTCATCACTGCGGATCCAGCCAGGAAAGGTCGCTCTCGTCGGCTTCCTCGATCAACAACGCGCCGGTCAGGTCGGAAACCCGGTTGATCTGGCGGTGATAACAAAATGCCTGCAGGTCCTCTATGATCCGGGGCATGATGTTGGGTTGAAGGAAGGTGGCCGTTCCCACTTGCACCGCGCGTGCGCCGGCCAACATGTACTCGACTACGTCGTCGGCGGATGATATGCCACCGCAGCCGATGATCGGAATATCAACCGCATTCGCACACTGGAAAACGTGCCGCAGAACGATCGGTTTGACCGCCGGACCGGACAGCCCCCATGACATTGCCGAGGCTGGGTTTGAACGTCTTGAGATCGATCGCCATCGACAGAATCGTGTTGGCGACGACCAGCGCATCCGCTCCCTCGGCTTCCCCGCACGTGCAACTGCCGGCATATCTCCGGTATTCGGGGTGAGCTTGATCCACAGCGGAAGATCGGTGGCGGCGCGCAACGCACGCGTCACCGCGGCGGTCGAGTCCGCGTTCATGGCAAACGCCTTGCCATCCTCCTCGATGTTCGGGCAGGAAATATTCGCTTCGATGGCAGCCACGCCGGGGAGCGAAAGATCGCGTGCCAGGCAGGCAAAACCGTCTGCAGTAGGCGCCGAGATGCTGATGACGAGCGGCGTGGATAAAGCGGCATAAAGCGGAATAATCTTCTCGACGAAATGAGCAACGCCTTTGGATGGGATGCCGATTGCATTGATCATGCTGTTTGGGCGCTCGACGACCCGGGAGTCGGGTTGCCAGCGCGGACCTCTCTGGTGACAGTCTTGGTGACGATCGCGCCGAGGCGGTCGAAATCCATGACCTGCGACAAGCCTTCAGCGAAGGTCCCCGACGCGGGCATGATCGGATTTTTCAGCGTCAGCTCGCCGATCTTTACCGACATGTCGATATCGGTCTCCAGCCTCATGGCAGCGTCTCTAAAAGATCGAACACCGGACCGTCCCAGCAGACCCGGCGATTGAGGATAGTGCCACCGACATTGAAGTCCCTCACGCAGCAAAAGCAAAGCCCGATACCGCAGGCCATCTGTTGCTCGATCGCGACTTGTCCCGGCAACGAAAACTCCTCCGCGAGGCGCTGCTGGACTCTCATCAGTCGGCTGGACCCACAGGTGAAAAAGGCCTGGCAGCGACCGTCCGTGATCAGTTCGCGCAGAATGCGCTCCACATTGGCCGGGCCGCTCGTCGCCTCCTGATCCGTCACCTGTATGACGGTCGCGCCTTGCTCCTCGAAAAGCCCGACAGAGACCATGAGGTCAGGTCTGCGAGCGCTGAACACGGCCGTGACACGCGTGCCGTTACGCCTTGCTGCCTTCGCCAGCGGTGCAAGCGTGGCAAGTCCCGCGCCGCGTCCGACTGCGACAATATCCGTCAGGCCTGGATCGAGTGCGAAACCGCGTCCCAGAGGCCCCATTATGTCAAGCAGGTCGCCACGCTTCAGGGTCGCAAGACCACGCGTTCCGGAGCCGACAACCTTGTAAAGAAACTCGATCCGCCCCTTGTGCGGATTCGTGCCGTAAAGGCTCATCGGTCGTCGGAGAAAAGGCTCCTCACCCGGCAATCTTGGGCAAAGCAGGCTGAAAAATTGCCCAGGTTCGGCAGCCGTGGCCACTGGGCCACACTCGACGACCAGATGGTGATATTCCGCATTGACCGCATCATTCGAAACGACACATGACATTTCCGCCACGACCGTGGGCTTGAAAGGACGCGGGACGCTTTCGGGGACCAGGTCAATTGAACCGTGGTCATCGCGAAAAAATCGCTCAACGGCAATGGCTCAACTGTCATGGGGGACCATTCGGACGCCCCACGACGTCAACAGGGGACTGTCTGGCGAAATTGCCCGCTGGGGCAATGACCATTCAGGTATCATCGTCGATTTCTCCTTCGCCTCGGGGCGCTCCGACAAACAGATCGGGGCAGTATTGCATACCGATTTCTCATTTACCAGACAAAATCTCAAATTTGCGACGGCTTTGATATATGCTTTTATGGCTTGCCTAACCCACGTCAGCTACGACCCAAGATCGGACGGCCTAGCCTGCATTGATAAGGAAAACGCCTGTGACGATGGACGCCACGCCGAGCATTTTCTTCATCGTCAGGCTCTCTTTAAACAGGAGAGTGGCGAGAATTACCGAAACCGGAAGGCTTGAACGCCTCAATACGGCGACGATGGACGGCATGCTGTCCGCAAAGGAAACGGCGTAAAACGAAAAGATCTCCCCGCAGGCTATCAGCAGGGACGCAAGGCCCAGATAGAGAAACGGCAGATACCCGCCGTCACGCCTTCGCCGTTTCCCTTTCAGGGAGCCAGCGAGGATCGGTCGCGTTGAAAATGCGAGAAGAAGAGTGAGAAGGCCCATGCGATAAACGTCGGACAGCGCCTGAAGAACGAATGGGTTGGCCGGGACTGCCGACAACAGGTGCTTGTCATAGATCGACATCAATCCGGAGCAAGTCGCTGCAATGACGGTAAGCGCCACATTTGCCAACCAGAAGCGATCATATGCAGATGCCACGGCGGGAGGTCGGGTTGCGTTTTTGCTCTCCCACGCCACAAGCACGACACCACTCAAGATGAAGCCTATTCCCAGATATTCCGGGATATTCGGGCGATCCCCGTAGAAGATTGTGCCGGCAACGACCGAAAGTGCCGGCGACAGTGCACGGAGGGCCGCATAGGTTCCCATGGGCAGATTGCGCAGGATGATGAATATCGGCGCATAGGCGCCGAATTGCAGCAGGGATCGGCCGATCACCATTCCATGCGCCGCTGGTGCCAGCTGCAATGCCTCAAGGGCGGCTGGCGCGATACCGAGCATGAAGAATATCGGGATCCATAGAATTAGGCCCAGGAAATACAGTGTGAAGCAGGCAATGCGCGGTTGAAGATTGAGCAGTGCCATCTTTAAAGCCAAATCGCCACAGCCAAGTGTTGCGCCCGCGAGCGTGGCAAAGGTGACCCACATCGTGTTGTTCCTCCGGAGTCTCGATTCCGTCGTTACGGCCATGCCCCGAATTCTCTCCGAACGAATGAAGGGGACCGTCGCCGGCTTGGCAGTTCTTGGACAGCCCGCAGGACCGTCCACATGTGTTGCGTTCTCCCTCCTATACGCGACCAAACAGGGCTCAATGGGTGTCAAAGATTTCCCGGTAACGGTCGAGATGTTGCTCTGTCGCACGTCTCTCTGCTTCAGACGGCTTTTCCGCATTCGCGGCGGGCGGCAGCATGCCGAACTTCATGATGCAGAGCATCAGCAGCATTCGGGCTTTTGTTGCGGTCAGGTTCGATCCGCCGATAAAGCTGCGGCTGTGACGGGCAAAACCTTCCGTATTGCCCCGGCCGACGCATACTATCGGCAGACCGCAATAGACGGCGCGTTCGAGTGCAGCCAGTTTCGAAGCGGATGCAGGTTTGCCGTAGGGTGAGAGCCCTTCGAGAACGATGCCGGCAAGTGGATGAGACGTCAGGCATTTCCGCAGAATTGCGACGACATCCACTTCGTTCTCCGGATGAATGCCGAAGTCATCCTCGGAGTAACTGTAGTCCTTGACAATGGACACGTAGGGAATGGCGTCGTCGCGGAGGTCGCCGGAAGAGGTTTTGATCGGAATTTCGATGTGTTCTATCGTGCCGTCGTGTTGCGTAATTCCGCAGACGGATGCAGGCAGCCGGCTGATATTCAACTCGGACTGATAGGTGTGTTTGGCGTTGGGGGTGAAGCAAAGCCGAGAGCGGCCTTCAGCTGCTGCACCGATGATGCCGCCATGCCCGCCGCTGGCGGCGAAGCCGCCGGGTCGCGCATCGACTTTCACAACCTCCCTTGCGGCAAACACGCGTTGGTCCTGTACCAGAACGGCACCTACCCGGTTGCGCCCTTCCGCATCGGCCCAGCAGCCGGAGGAGATGTACTGCACGGAGTCGATGAGGTTGCGAGGACCGTCATTGCTCGTTTCGCCGTGATAGCGCTGCGATGCATTTCCGCAAACGGGTATCGTCACGTCGAGAACGAGGTTTAACCAGTAAATCGTCTCCTCGATGCGAGGACTGCCCTGTGTCCAGATCGCTCCGTCATAATGACCGTCACGCAGGATTTTTGGGCGGCGTTGGCTATTCGGGCGAGGGCCGTTCGCGGCGGCGATCTGCTCAAATGCGGAGGTCTGTAGGGAAAGAAGTCCCTCCCTGAAACCTCGACGTCAATGGTGCCATCGGCGTGACCACTGCTTCCGCCGGTCGGAACGCTGCTCATATAGCCGCCGGAAGGGACGACGCGGAAAAATTCCACATCTGCAATGTCGTGGATTGCGCTGCTGCGTCCTTTCGGATCCACACCCAGCCTGTCCACTTCCTCGAAGGTGCGGCTGCCGTCCGGCATGAAAGGTTGGCGGGTCATTTCGCGCGTGGCGAAGGATGACACGCCATCCGTTTCCCAGGCGCTTCCGTCCCGCTGTCGGGCCATATAGGGCAGGGGTAGTAACCGTCCTCCGGCCTCAGGCTCCACGCGAAAGACAGGCCGATTGGCCGTGGCAGTCTCCGTTGCACTGAAATTGCCATGGCTATCGACGTAACCGTCCGGCGGCGCGTAGAGATGGGCAGCGTCGGCCTCGAGCGGATGCGCGGAGAACTGCTCGATATAGACGTGGATGGGTACAGCCAGTTTCTGGGGGCGCAAGCTGTCGTAACGCGACGGGTTCCCATCGATATCGGTAAGCAGGGGAGGGCGTGAAGGACTCGAGCCTTGTTGGACGTCACCAGTGGAGGAGTGTTGTGGATCGTCGCGTTCGGCCCTGCCAAATGGGCTATGCGGACCTTATTGGTGCCGTGCCGGGCGTCACGCATGCTCGGCGGCCCTTGCGGAAGCGGCAACGTCCTGGCCGAGCCGAATGTCGTGCCGTGCCAGACGTGTCTTCAGTCCCGGATAAATCTGCCTGCCGAAATCCTTCAGGTCTTCGATGAAGTCGATGAAGGTGAGTTGGATGGCGTCGAATTTTGCATCTGTAGCGACCTGGGTGAGTTGCTCGGCAATCGTGTCATAGGATCCAATGATTGGTGCTCCGGTGCCGAATCCAATCATTCGCGGATTGCGCAGGAAGGAGGTCCGACCTTCGGAAGAGTCCCGATTGTCCCTTTCGAACGAAGCGATGAGGTTGTCGAAGGCCTCGTTGTCCCTGCCATCGAGCAGACGTTCGAAACGCTCGTGGGCGGCCTGATCGGAACTGCCGGCCACGATCAGCATGTTGGCCGAAACCTTCAAGTTGCGTCCCTCTTCGGCGGCAAAGGCTTTCGCCTGCTCCACTTTCTCGGGACGGGCGCCGACAAACTGATAATCGGAATGCTTGGCTCCGAAACGGAGCCCTTCATCGGACAGTCCGGCCGAAATGATCGGCGGATAGGGCTTTTGGATCGGCTTCGGATCGCAGACACAGTTGGTCAGCTGAAAGAAGCGACCGTCATGCGTGAGGCGTTGTTGGGTCCACAATTGCTTGACAACAGTCAGCCATTCGTTGGCATATTCATAGCGGAAGGTCTCATATCCTTCGGGTACCACTCCCATCTGCTCGAGTTCTTCAAGCGTGTTTCCGGTGACGATATTGACGCCGAAGCGGCCACCGCTGATTTCGTCGATCGTGGCAATCATTTTCGCCGCGACGACGGGGTGAAAGAGCAGCGGGTTGATTGTTGCGAACAGTTTGATTCTGCTCGTCACGCTGGCCAACGCTGCGCTCATGACGACCGGCTCTATCGTCTGTTCCCAAAAGCCGCTCCTGCCACCGAACCCCATCCATTTTCCCATTGAAAAGAGGAAGTCGAAGCCGGCCTCTTCCGCAAGCGCCGCGATGGTCCTCTCAAGCGCGAAGGTCGGCTGATATCGTGGGGCCGTCGTAGACATCAGAAAGCCATTCGTGCCAACCGGCATGAAAACGCCAAGTTCCAGGGTGCGCATGGGATTCCTTTCAACAGGTGAGAGAGGGTTGAGGAGGTATCAATTGCCTTCATCATAAAGCTGGGTCACCGCAGCGGCCGCCGTCTGGACATCGATGAGACCCGCCCTCCTCACCGCTGCGGCGGCGCGTTCTCTTGCCTTTCGCTTTATGTCGGCTTCATCCAGCGAGTTGATCCTGCCGCGACTGTAGAGAGGGCGGCCGGCGACCCAGGTCTCGGCGATGGAGTTGACGGATGCGGAATAGACGAGGGTCTGAAGCGGATCGTGATAAGGCGTCCACTCGATGTGGTCGGTATCGAAGAGAATGAAGTCGGCCTGCTTGCCGACCTCGATAGAACCGATCTCGTCGTCCCAAAGCAAGGCGCCTGCCGCCTCGATGGTCGCCATTCTCAGGGCCTTGCGCGCGCCAACCGCGTCCGGATCAATATGGGCGTCCTTGAAGAGGCCCGAAACGATATGCATCTGGCGCATCAGATTGAGGTTGCCCCCTGCAGAAACGCCATCCGTTCCAAGTCCGACCGTTATGCCCCTGTCCAGCATTTCCTTGTAGCGGCCTATGGCGCTGGCGCCCTTTCCCAACTTAAGGGAAGAGCAGGGGCAGAAGGCGACCTTGACGTCCCCGGCGGACAGAGCGTCCAGGTCGTCGTCGTTGACTGCGACGCAATGAGCGATCACCAGGTTCCTTCCCAACCCACCCGCCGCCCGAATTCTTGATACCGGCCAGGCGCCGTGGTTTTTCTCGCATATGCGGGCCTCTTCGATAGAGGTCGCCAGATGATAGGTCGTGCCGACCCCAGGCGCTCCGCCAGCGCCCTTGCACCGACATGCAGCTCCAGTGAACAGGGTTCCTTTCCTTCGATGTTGACCCAGCAACGGATGCGCCCGTCGGCCCGGCCATTGAAGCGGTGGACGCAATCTTCCAGCGCAGCCAGGGCCGTTTCGGCATCGTCGAAGAAATGATGCCGCATCATCTCTTCCGACCAGCCCGCGGGAATGTCCTTGGGGCGGTTGTCGGCGGCGTGCCGTCCGGTGATGCCGCGGATCCCGGACTGCTCGATCGCGTCAACCACGTGGGCCGGATCGAATTGCGAACCCATATCGAGGAAGCATGTTGTCCCGCTGCGCAACATCTCGCAAATGCCAAGCAACGCGCCCCAATATTCATCTTCGCGATCGATATGCGCATAGAAGGGCTTTGCCCAATTGAAGACCCAGGCCCGAGTGTTCAGGTTGTCCGGGAATACCCCCGCGAAAGCGTCTCCGACAGGTGCACGTGTGTATCGATGAAGCCTGGACAAAGCGCCCGCTGCCGTCCATCCATGATCGTATCGAAGGACGCTCGATCATGGCGGCCTGCCACCTCGGCGGCCGGCCCGACATCGGCGATACGCTTGCCTTCGAGCACGACGCTGGCATTGCGAAGGATGGTGTCGTCTTTATCGACCAGAAACAACGCGTCGAGGTTTTCGATCAATGTCCGCATGACAGGCCTCAGGCCTGAAGCGCAGGAACCCGGAAGGTCCTGAGTTTGTGTCCCACATTGTCGCACCGGATCTCCGATACGGTCCCGCCGTCGTAGTCATTCATGACCTGCCGGATGGCGGCGGCAATCCCCGTCCGGAAAGCCGGATCATCCATTTCCGGACCCATTGCGAGGACGGAAGAGCCCCAACTGCTCATGGCAACGCCGCTGACGCCCATTTCACGTAGCTTTTCCATGACGACGGACACCACTTCCGCCTGGCATTCAATCTGGTGAGACTTCCATCGGCATTTCTGTAGCTCATTGATGCCGCGTGCGAAGATTTTCGGATCGTCCTCGATCACGGCGGGAATAAGCATCATCATTGTGATGTGGCTCACCGCCCGGACGTCTTCCATCGGGATGGGGCAAACCTGGGCAAAGAGCTGCTGTTCCAGCGCGCCATGGATCTTGCGGGCGATGGGGGTGACCAGCAGCATCGGCCAATCGGGCATGTCATACCGTGCGAGCAGGGGCCGGGCGGGATGTCCGTGGCCCAGCCGGACGTCATGAACGCACCCGCCTTGACTTCCGCCCGGTGGCCGCAGTCGACCACAAAGCCTCCCTGGTCGAAGCAGTTGGAGCCAATGCCGGACGTTCCGCCACGTCCCACAAAACGGGCGAGCTCGCGACCGGGAAACTCATAACCGTAAAGCGTCGTATAGGCTTTCGCGATTCCAAGCAGCAGAGCTGTCTTCGAGCCGAGCCCGGCGTGTGACGATACGGGCGACTTCACGGAAATATTGACGTCTGGCAGTCGCAGCTTCTGGTGCAACGCTCCGAGTGCGGCCTCAATGGCTTTTTCGGCCTCTGCACGGTCTTCGGGGTCGTCGATATCGCATATGATGGTGTTTCCACTTGTCGCTTGCGTTGCCGTGATCTCAAATCTTGGACTGGAGAGTGCAAAGCCCACTCCGCCGTCCACACGATCGGAGAAAGAGCCATTCAGATCTGCTAACGTCAGATGGAAGCGGCTCGGTGCACTGACGCTAACACTATGATACGACATAATAAAAGTTTCCCTCTTGCTGTCGGCTTGTTGCTTTCCACGACCGTCAACCGAGCCGGGCGGGATGCCGCCGCCGGTTTGTTGGCACTGGAACCATATTAACAAAATGAAATTGTGTCTATATAAATAGATTTTATTTATATAATGGTCTGCCCAGGCGGCGAATGCGTCGGAGGGTGTCGGTTAAGCCGGAGCAGGAGGCCCGAAGGAAGATGGGGTTGATCGCGCCGAAAGCCGGTCCGACCTTTCTACTCTCGTGGTTTGGCCCTGGGCGAACGCGGCATTTCCGAAACGGAGGGTGCGGCGCTCAGAACTTTTCCATCTGGCTGCGCACCTTGGAGAGAAATTTTCGTCGTGTCGCGTCCGTCGAACGATTCATACCGTAGTGCGCAAGGTAAACGGTCTTGGCCATTGGGTGGATCTGGGCTCGGATGACGCGCGTGACCACCTTGCGCGGTGGATCTCCGACCAGAAATGCTTTCGAGCGATCCGCCCCATATGTGGTCACGGCGGCCAGCTTCCTGATGTGCTGGAGCACGTAGCGCATGCGCTCTTCGTGTAGTTCGAAGGATACGCCAGGCAGAAAGACCCGGTCAAAGAACCCCTTGAGCATGGCAGGAAAGCCGAAGTGCCAGATCGGAGTGACCAGTACCAGCGCCTCGGCATTCTTCAGACGTTCCACATAGGATTCCACGTTTTGGCGGTTGATGGGAACGTCGTGGTATATCAATCGCTCATGCCGGGTCAGAACCGGTGTGAAGCCCTCTGCATAAAGATCGCAGCAGTCCACCTGATGTCCGGCCTGCTCCAGGCCAAGTCTCGTTTGTTCGCAAAGGGAAGCGCCGTAGCTTGATTCAACGGGATGGGAATACAGGAGAAGGGTTCGCATTTTTCTGTCCGTGTCGTTGTGTACTGCCTTCACGGCAGAAACAGAAAACCAAGGGTGTTCACAGCAATTCCGAGATCTGCGCGTGGCCGATTTCCGTCCAAAATCGATAAAGCCAGGGAGCGGAAGATGTCGGCAGTTGTGCCGTTGCCGGGCGCCTAGCCGGCGCGTAGCTGCTGCTGTCTTCGTAGCCTTGGAAATAGCGCGTAGGCGTTCTCGACCGAGATCTTCAGGCAGTCCTCTGCCGAAAGACCGCTCGCCTCGATCGTTCGCAGCGGGGTCATGTCGGCGGGAGGAAAGGAGTAGTCGGTTCCCAGGACGATTCTGTCCGAGGATACGCTTTCAGCCAGGAAGCGGAGGATTTTCGGGCTATGGACAACTGTGTCAAAGAAGAAATTCTTTACATAGTAAGACGTTTCTTTCTCCGCGACATATTGCTGCTGCGCCTTGTTCATCCGCACATAGAGCCGATCAAAACGCCCCATGAGGAATGGTAGCAGACCGCCGCCGTGCGAAATCAGGATTCGCAATCCCGGAAAGCGATCGAGCACGCCTGAGCCCACCAGCGATCCAATCGCCAAGGTCGTATCGTATGGATATTGGACGACCTGCGTGAGCGCATATTTGTTGATCCGCGCTCCCGGTACGGCCTGGACGGGGTGGATCATGACCGGCACGTCCATCTGCTCCAGTTTCGACCACAAGGGATCCAGGTCGATATCGCCCAGGTTGACGTCATCCACATTGGCAGCAAGGCATATGCCGACCGCTCCCATCGAAAGCACCGCATGCTCGACTTCGGACGCTGCAAGCTCGGGCTCATTCAGCGGAATGGATGCGATGAACGAGAACCTCTCGGGATATTGGGCACAAAGATGCCGATAGGCATTGTTCATGAGCCTGTGCCACGCTGTCGCTTTGTCCTTGGGCAGCGAATAGGCGAAGATATCGGTCCATTGACTGAGCACCTGATGGGAAACGCCCATTTCGGCCATGCCCTGCAATCTTTGCTCGACGGTCTCCACCAGTTGCGGAAAGAATGGACGTACTTTGAGACCATAGTCAAAGTGCAGTGCGGGTATCGCCCCGGGCTTGTCGCGGTGCATGGTGATACCGAAATCCTGACCCCGTTCGTCCAGGACATCCAGCACCTCTTTGGGAACGTAGTGGGCATGCGTATCAATGGCCATGTCTTTTGCCTTTCATGAACAAATGTCGTTATCGCCGCCGGAGCGGGGAGATGAGCCCGTCGTCTGTTTTGGACAGGAGGTCGAACAGGGCCTTCGGGGTTATCGGCAGCCGACGCGGCGCTATTTTCGCGGCGAACGCATCTTCTACAGCCGATGCGATTGCAGCACCGGCAGCATTGATGCCTCCCTCGCCCGCGCCCTTCAGTCCGAGCGGGTTCGTGGGGCTCGGCCAATCCTCGAGCAACAGAATTTTGAACGTCGGCACATCGACGCTCCTCGGCGTGACGTAGTTGGCAAAGGAGGTCGTCAACGGCTGGCCGTCGCTGGAGAATGATATTTCTTCCATCAAGGCGCCGCCGATGCCTTGCACCGCACCGCCCAGCAATTGTGCCTTGACGAGATCGGGATTGACCGCGCGGCCGATCTCGTAGGCAATGTGGTATTTCTCCACGGTGACACTCAGGTCGTCCGGATCGACCTTCACCTGGGCTATGTGCACGCCATAGGGGCAGGCCATGGCTCCGGAGCTGAAATCGGCTTCGGCAACGAGCTGCGTGGAGGGAGCGGACGCGTCGATCATCGCGCGCAGGTCGGTAAGACCCACATTCCGGCCGTTGATCCGGCAGCCCTCACGGCAAAGGGTGATCCTGTCGGTGGTTTCGCCAAGGAGCGTGGCGCATGTTTCGATCAGTTTTCGGCGGAAAATGCGGCAGGCCTCGTGGACGGCCGAGCCAGCCATAACGGTGGTGCGAGAGGCGAATGTCCCGCCACTTTGGGAGATGCGATCCGTTTGCCCGCGCACGATACGGAAGACGTCAATCGGGAAACCGAGCCCATCCGCCGCGATCTGTGCCAAGGCCGTCTCCATGCCCTGTCCGAGCGAAGAGGTGCCGGTGACGATCTCTATCTTGCCGTCGGATGCCAGTTCGAGACGTACTGTTTCGTGGAGCGCGGTATCGGTCTTCTCCACGAACATGGCCACGCCGACACCGATGCACTCGCCTTGCTGCCGCCGCTCTTCGGCGGAGCGTCTCAGTTCCGGAAGGTCGAAGGCCCGTAGCGCCGTATCCAGCGTCTGGAGATAGTCACCTGAGTCATACACGACCCTTTTTCCGGTGGCTTCGATTTGCCGGTCGAACGGCATGTCCGCGGCGCCGATGAGGTTCCTGCGGCGAACCTCCACAGGGTCCAGCTCGAGCGCGCTGGCAATCGCATCAATCATCCGCTCCATGGCGAAGGTTGCCTCGAAGCGGCCTGGTGCGCGATATGTTCCGCAGGGGGTCTTGTTGGTCAAGTGCACCGTCGCTGTCGCCTGATAGGCCGGAATGCGATACGGTCCGGGCAGAAAGGCACAAGACAGGTCGGAAACCTTGATCTCATGGGTTCGAAGGTAAGCGCCTTGGTCCGTCATAATTCGGGCACTCAAAGCCGCAATGATGCCTGTCCTGCTGACGGCCGCATCGAGGTGGATAGTCTGATCGCGTGAGTGGTTGATGGCTAGGAAATGCTCTGACCGATCTTCGATCCATTTAACGGGGCGGCCCAGCCGCAGCGCGGCAAAGGCCACGAGGACATCCTCCGGGTACAGTTCGCCCCTGACGCCAAATCCCCCACCGGCATGCCCCTCCCGCAAGACAACGCCGCCGATATCCAGCGACAATATACTGGCAAGTTCCTGGCGATTGGCGTGTGGAACCTTTGCCGCGCCATAAAGGTCGAAGCCGGCTGCACCCGGATGCGGCACCGCGATCGCGCCCCGCGTCTCCATCGGCACGGCCGTTTGCCGCGCAAGTCGGCATGAAATGGAGATTTTATGTTCGGCGGCCGCGAACGCGGCCTCGACGTCGCCATAGCCTTTTTCAATCCGCGCGATTTCATTGCCACCGCGCACGCGGGCCCTGGGCCGGGTGTCCATTTCGGATGCCCAATCTAGAACGGGTGGCCGCATTTCGGCATCGATCACGACCAACCGGCCTGCATCTTCGGCAAGGCAAGGGTCGGTGGCCAATACAATCGCGACGGGTTCGCCCACGTAGCGCAATTCGTCCGATGCCATAACCGGCTGCCGATGCTGCAGCAAGTCGCGGTCGGGTATGCGGCGAAACCCGATTGGGGAAGTTCGCGTATGTCGTTTCCGGTCCATACCGCGATCACTCCCGGGGCACTGGCGGCTTTGCCGACAGTCACGTTCTTCAAGCGGGCATGGGCGTAGGGGGATCGAACGACATGCATATGCAGCATGTTGTCAAACACCAGCGAGCCGACAAACCGGGTTCTGGCTTGCAGCAGGTCGTCGTCTTCCACCCTGTCGATGGACTGGCCTATCATGTTCATGGCGCGGATCCGCTTTCGGCGCGCAATGCCAGCAGATCGGCGACAGCCGATACGATCGGACTATATCCGGTGCACCGGCACAGGTTAGCGGACAGCGTTTGAATGGCCTGGTCGAGTGAAAACTCGTTCTGCAGTATGTAGTCGGCCAGCACCATGAAGCCCGGCGTGCAATAGCCGCACTGTATAGCCCGATGCTTTTTGAAGGCATTTCGGATTGCGGTGAGCGAGCCAGGATCGGCCAGGGCCTCAGCCGTTCGAATGTCGGCACCGTCGGCCTGAACGGCGAAAAGCAGGCATCCTCTGATCGGCATGCCATCGACGCTGACCGTGCAGGACCCGCAATCGCCCTGGCCGCAGCCCACGCGGGCACTTTTCATGCCGCATTCCTGACCGATAACATCGGTCAACGATCGCCGGGCCGCTACTTGCAGAAGCTGGGTGGCGCCGTTCAACGTGAAGGAGACGGTGTGAAGCTCGGTGTCCTCCATCAGCACTCCAGTGCCTGCGCGATTGCGCGTGTCGTTGCCACGACAGCGAGGTGTTCGATATAGGGCTCACTGCCGCTGCCCTGTTGTCGAACCGCTGCTGCGACGATTTCAACAAGGTCATCACCGCAGCTGATGGAGGCCCTGCGACCGGACAGCCAATCTTCCAGGGCGGGCAGACGACAAGGAATGGGCGTGCACGCGCCAATAGCAATACGGCAATTGCCTATGTGAGCGTCTTCCAAAGTGATGGCGGCCAGAGCGAATGCGGAAGCGGGCCGGTTTGGCTGCGGGGCGAGTTGAGCAAACCCATACCGCCACTCTGCCGGGGGAATCTTGATTCTGACATTGGTCATAATATCGTCCGGTTTCAGCGTCGTTCTGCCGTCCCCTTTTACGAATTGCGTATAGCGCTCGCAGCGCGCCCTCCCGCATTCTCGATCATGATGTCAGCATCCAGCAAAAACGACAGCAAGGCCCACTGTGCTTTCGGACTGGCATTGGCGAGGCTGCCGCCGATGGTTCCTCTCAGTCTAACCGGCAGGTTTCCGATTGCGCCGGCCATTCGCCCAAGAAGTTCCGCGAGGTTCGACGGCAGTGAAAGAACGCCGATTGCACCTTCATGACAGAAGCTCTGATGGCGGACCATCGCTCCGATCTCCAGAACGTCATCCGCGACGGCGAGCTTCGACAACTCGGCAATTCTGTTGAGGTCGACGATATTTTTCGGGGTTGCCTGACGCAAATTCATGCGCGGGACCAGGCTTTGCCCGCCGGCGAGGACTGCTGCATCTGCCCTATGCCGAGAGAGGAGCTCCAGGGCATCATGAAGTCCGGACGGTCTGTGATACCGGAACGATGCGGGATACATTGTGCCACCGAGAGTTCTGCGTGTTGCGCGAATGGAGGTCGGCAGATAGGAGCCGCCTCAAGGAAGAGGCGGGCTTGCGAAGCAACGAGAGCGGGCCGGGGTAGCCGGCTGGCGTCGAAATTCGGAAGGTGTTTCCCGAAGGTGGCGCTCGTTTCGTTGGTCGTCACCATGCAACGCCATCATGGCAACGCTGCCGGAGACTTCCAGTCTACGCGCACTTCGTAGATCGCAGAATTTCCCGCGTGCTCCCGGATTTCCACGGACTCGAGTGATACGCGCCCATTGGTCATCTCATCCGTAACCTGCGATACATGATCGTGGACGTGCTTGGCCAGCGCCTCGCAACCCACCGCCGGCAGAATGCGGAGGTCCACCAGTCCGGCGGTCGCAAGATCTTGAAGTCGGGGCAGTTCGGGGTCGTCCGCGGCAGCGATCATCGTGTGATCGAGGAGATCATGCAGCCACGCTTTCACCGGCTTCAGAGAACCGAAGTCGAGGCACCAATTGCGGTGATCGAGATGCGGGGTTGCAAATACCAGCTTCACTGCCATGGCATAACCGTGGACAAGCCTGCAATGCGAGTCTGCGCGCCATTGACGGAAACAGCACGACAATCCCTCGTTGTGATCATAGCTCTTGGTGGATCTGTAGATTTCCATCGGCCCGGCATCGCGTCGGGCAAAGCGGAGAGTGGGATCGGTGCCTGTGTCCATTGACAATCAAAACCTTTCCAGCGCGTTGCATTCCTGGAGGAAATCAGCCTTTGCCGCCTGGTCTGTCTCGAATTTCCCGTAATAGGCGGTTGTTATCATCCGGCTGGCCTGGGATGCTTTGATGCCGCGATGCGTTTTGCACATGTGAACGGCACTGATGCGAACGGCAACGCCCTGTGGCTGTGTTTTCTCGTAAACGAAATCGCCGATCTGCCTTACCAATTCTTCCTGGATTTGCAGCCGGGATGCGAAATAGTGGACGATGCGATCATATTTGGACAGGCCGATGATCTTGCCGTTGATCGACGGCAGTACGCCGATGTAGACGCTGCCGTGAATTGGCATGAGGTGGTGCGCGCAGGTGGAGCGAAGTTCGATCGGACCGGTGACGATAAGGCCGTCGAACGCTCCGACATTTTCGAACTCGGTTATCTTGGGCGGAAGGGAATAGCGACCGTCCAGTGTTTCGCACACGAGCATCTTGGCAAAGCGCTTTGGTGTGTCCCGCGTATTGTGGTCATTGACGTGGTCGATTTTCAGGACGTCGAAAAGCTCCCGTATCTTGGCAGAGGCTGACTCGATCATCTCCTGCCTGTCCTCTTCATCGAGGGTCCCTTCAATCGTCTGGTTTCCGAGACGGGAAAGTCTGTTGATCTGAAGCACCACTTTCTCCTTAGCTCAGGCAAATGCCCGACGTCATGTTTTGCGAATTAGTCCATTTATTAAAACCAAGTCTCTTTCTATAGACAGCGATCGTCAAGCAGTTTTTTTGAAGGATTTGCGACAGGGTGCCGCTGAGCACGTGAGTCGCGCCGATTGTGTCGGCGAATTCCGTTCCGGGCGGAGACTTTTCAGGGGCTCGCGCATCGCAAGGCGACCTGCCACCGGGCTGAATGGGTGGGGACCCGAGTTCGGAGGACGTGGCCGATAACTCGATAATGACGATCATCTCGGGCGCCTTGCCATGTCGATGATGTCAGGGAGGATAGTTCGGTTGGAGTGTTGTTCTCACGGAAGGATGTTGTTTTCGGAAGCCTCCACCATGGCCCCCATTTTGGTCTCTCTGACGCAATAGGAAGGGGTTCTCATTTTTGAGAATATCCTTGACACATCTCGCGCTCCGGATTTAGTCTCTATTTTTAGCATCCTTAAGTAGGAGATGCCCTATGGTGCAGACAGAGAGCCGGTCGCGCAACTTCAAGACGATCGGCGTCGCCGCGCCCATTCCAGCCCAGACATCGTGACGTTTACGGGTGGCCGGTTGTGCCGGCCGCCGGCCTGGTTGCTTTTCGAGACCCGATGTTCATGGCTGCTGCTACCAAAGATGCGGATTGTCGCCATCCTTTTTCTCCATTCGCCGACAGCTGAGCCGGCCTTCGAGCAAGGCTGCGAGTGAAATGGGTTTCCCTCTGATGACGACGGCGTATGGCCGAAGCCGCGGAGCGATGGCTTCGATTGCCAGCATGATCTTCTTACAAAATTGCGCGGGCTTGAATCCTGCGCGCCGTGCCGCGACAACGCATGCGCTCACCGCCAAGCGCATGTTTTACCTATCGTTTCTTTGGTCCTAACAAGCGAGGCCGAAGTCGTTCGAACGTTTTTCCAAAGGAGGTTGTTTTGATGTTCAGCAGCATAATCAAGGTCATTGACGACAAAGGTAGGGCGGTAAAAGCCTTTAGCTGTGCCGCCAAGGACGCTTATGAAAAGGCCGCCTCGGATCCGGAGCGTGCAGCGGCCTATCTGATGCTTGCTATCGTGGCCGATAAACTTGCGGAGCAATATTACGAGTGCATTCTGCTGGATGGCCACGTCGATCAGGAGTTTAAACAGCTCCTGACCTTCGCCGACGATCTTGACAAAGCTTACGCTTCGGCTGACGTGAACCAAACGCTCAAGACTGTCTCGGATGTGGCCCGGCAGATCGCCAGCAACCGTTAACGGTGTTCGAAATTATGGGGATGGGTGGCGCCATGCTTTTTGGAAATGATGCCACCCATGTCTCTACCTCTTTTCACTGACCAGGGCGTGGGTTGTTCGAGTTTGCCTGCTCGTCTGCCAGTTTGTTCCGCAGGACAAGGCTGGTAGCCAAGTCGCCTCACTTCCTACTGCCGCCGCAACCCGCAAACAGCGCTCGGCTGGAACCTTCGGACAATGCCCCTCGCGACAATCGGGGCCGAAAGCCGCTCAGAAATCAGCGCGTGCTATTCCGAAAGCCGGCTGCTTCTCTGCATGAATGCCTGGTTGGGTTATTTTGTCGCTGGTCAGTACATGTATCGTCATCCCCCGCAACCTCTCCGATGCTTAAAATCCACCAGATCTGACATCGTGATTGACTCGTTTCAAAAATTAGATAAAATTCCATAATAGACACGATGTAAATTATTGAGATGCCGCTTCACGAAGCCAGCGGTATTGGTGTTCGCCAGTTGCCGCCTTGCGGTGGAAGCGCAGATTGTGGAGGCCATTCGATGAACAATATTCCCATTGAATTTTCGCATCATGCCGATGCTCGCGCGGATATCGAAGCTCGCGGTTACACGAAAAGGCCGCTGCAACTGGACCGAGACCTCGCATATATGCTTGGGCGCATGGCATCGGGCTCGTGGGATCTGCCGGCAGATGAATATTACAAGACTGGCAGACGTTATCGTAGTTTTGACCAATACAACGCCCTCGTGACCGACACGGGCGTTGAGGTCCGCCATCTTGGAGAAGTTCGACCCTATTTTCAGGATATGACGCACAATCCGGAACTGGGCGGTGTTGAGCGCCGATATGCACCGCTTGCAGCCGATCTCTCGACCGATGTCGGCATTTACAAGCTGATATCGCAGCAGGTAGCCAGATTGCCGCTCTCGAATTCCGGGCAGGCTTATCAGGTCAATCTTCACGTCATGCGTTATTGCGCCTTGCCTGGGCAACGGTGTGAGACCAGCCCGCCCGGCTATCACAAGGACGGCGAGCGCTTCATTTCAGTAGTTCTCTTGACGTATTGCGGTGCCGATGGTGGGCGAGTTTACATCGCAGACAATGAAAAATCCGAGATAGATAGTTTCCTGATGCGGGAAATGGGCGAGAACTACATCATAGATGATGAATCCGTCTATCATAAATTGTCGCCTGTTGAGATTTTTGAAAATAATACATTCGCCTTTAGGGATATTTTGCTTCTGGATTTTATTCCGCTTCAAAGCTGAGGTCGCGAGTTGCCGTGCCAATCCGCGGTGGAGGAAATATTATGGATGTCTTTCAGTATCTTGCTCCTGGAAACTATGAAATGGAGGAGTGGTCGAGGCCGGATGAAATGGCGCTCTTTGGAGCCTTCTGGGAGCGCGCGCAGGCCGAGTTGGATACAATGGAGGATGCAGCGATTGCCGACCTGTGCTGCGGAACAGGCATGTCGCTCCTTGGAGTGATCTCCCATCCGAACATAAAAACGGTAACTGGCGTGGATATCGATGCGCGGAACATCGCGTTTGTACGGCAACGCTTCGGCTTGTTCGATAATGCAACTTTTCACGTTGCGGATGTCATCGATTTTCTGAAGGTGGATAGGGAATACGACCTGTTGCTGCTGTCTTCTGCTTACCATCATATCCCGCATGCGATGCAGCCGGCTTTTGCGGAGCAGTTGTTGAGAGCCCTCAAGCCGGGGGGAAGGCGGTATTCGCCGAAAATATTGTTCCGCATTTCGATGCGCCGCTGACAGAGCAGTACAACACGGCCGTGGTGCGGTTTTACGCGGCCGCTCGCGACGACACTAAGCGGCGCAGGCCGGATATTTCCGATCGGATCCTCGGCCTTATCGAGGAAAACGTAACCCTCGCCCTTCGCGGCGAAGTGGAGTTCAAGGTATGTCGCCAGCATTTCCTATCCCAACTGCAACAGGCGGGATTTGAGGTTGTATATGATGCCAGAGTGTGGCCCGGTGACGGCCCGCTCCCCGACGATTCCGGAAACCATATCTTTGTTTTTAGGAAGCCCTACGCGGCATAATTGCGCTGAGGCCGTTCATCAATGCGCGCGTCCTCTGCTCCGGGTGCGTACCGGGTGGGCTCCACGGCGAGAAATACCGCGCAGCCACAACAATGAGCGAGCGCCACCGTGCCACCGAACGAGCTTCTGCTGACTTTCCTGGTGACGGCAACATTGTATGGCTATGTGCCGGGGCCGGCGATGCTGTTCGTTGCGGCGCAAACGGCGGCCCAGGGCCGCCGGCACGGTCTGATGACCTCGTTCGGCATCCATCTTGGTACATATTTTCATGTGCTTGCCGCTGCATTCGGCATTACCGTGCTGCTGCACTTCTTTCCGAGCGTGTATATCGGCATGAAGCTGGCCGGGTCGGCTTATCTGATCTGGCTCGGCTTTGGTTTGTTCCGGCGCGTCGCGGAAATGAAGACGAACGCGCCTTCGGCCAGATCGTCCGGCGAGGTTCAGGCGCTGTTTGAGGGTATGTTGGTGGAGATCCTCAATCCTAAAACAGCGTTGTTCTATGTCGCCTTCCTTCCGCAGTTTACCCGAATCGAAGACGGACAGACCCTGTGGCTTCAGCTTCTCGTGCTGGGCTGCATTGCCAATGTCATCTTTTCCTCGTCCGACGTCTTGTGCGCTCTTCTGGCCGAAGTCGTGCGGCGGCGTCTCCAGCATTCCACAGGAAGACAGCGTATCGTGCGCGTTCTTGCCGGATGCCTGCTGATTGCGCTGGGTTTGCATCTGGCCCTCATGCCATCCTTGTGAGGATGGTCGAAGAGGCCCGTCTGCAGGCCTCTGACGATAGCGGCATGGCGTCACCTGCGCCGGCCGGCCCAGGGCTCCTGCGTTCACTCGACGCCATATTTTTCGATCAGCTTGATCAGATAGTCGGCCGCATCGTTGCCCTTCAAGGATTGTTCCCATAGCCGTTTGGCGATGTTCTCGTGCAGGGAGATCGCTTCGGCAGACGAGGTTATAAAGCCAACGCCGACGCGGACATTGGGTTGTTCGCCCAAGCGAAATGGACTGATGGCCAGCACGGATCGGGTCGATTGCCGAAAAATCTGGAAGGTTGTCGAGGGCACGGCCTGCGGGATGATGCATATCTGCACCCCGATCGGCTGTGCCCGCAGCAGTTCGAGAATATGCAGTGTTTCCTGCTTTGCCAGGACGCGGCGCCGTGTCTGGATTTCTTCCGGCAGGTCGTGGCGGCCGATCAGTCCGTGCAGGAGAAAGCGTTCAAGGTCCGAAGAGGCGATCAGATTGACCAGCAGTGGACGTCGCTGGAGATAGGTCGCCTTGCGCTGTTTCAGGATCTCGAGCAATCTCTCAATGGCGTCCGTTGTCGCCTTGTCGTCGGCATCGGAATCGCCCAGAACTTCCTTCAGCATTTCGTCATAGGCGGGCGATGTTAGCAGATAAGAGATCGGGCCGAAGAAACCGATGATCTGTTCGCTTTCTTCTTCGAGTTGCCGCATCCGTTCGAAAAAGCGACTGCGGTATCGACATATTCCATTCCGATGCCCAGAAGGCTCGGAAGAGATACGTCGAGAACGCTGGTGATCTTGGTCAGCGTATCGATCTTGAAGATCTCTCCTTTTCGGCCCTATAGAGGGCCGCTCGGGAGATACCCAACTGGGCAGCGAGATCCTCGGGTGACAGACCGCGGCCCACCCGATAGGCGTGGAGCCGGGCGCCTATGTCGCGAACCTGAATCGTATCAGCATTTAAGTTCGAATTCTTCATCATCGACCGTGGTGCAGTAGTGAGTTGGAAGTCCGGCGCTGTGGCTGCGTTATAGCGATCCTCAACCGAGTGGCAACGGTAATGTCTCACAAATAATATAATTCCATATTTTGTCCCAATCGCAAATGCGGCATCGCGCTGATGCGCGCTCTTGCCGATCAGACCTCACCATTCTTTCGGCCGATGGGCATCATGCCATGATCGGGCCCGGGTAATTTCGGTGGCGGAGGCAGTGCGTGCGTTGGAGGATAGTATCGACAAACAGTGGAGCGAGGAGCCGTCACGCCCTGCCTCGAAGGACATCGCGAGGGGCGGGATCGTCCGCGAAATGACATATTGACAGTTTCCGGAATGTCCACTTAAGTAAATTTAATCGCTATTATATATATTTATCTCAAATTCTGTCTTGGAATGATGCGGGCGTGGGACCGTGTCAGGCTCGTGGAAGTGTCGATGGAGTTTAGGCAATGCAAAAAAGGCTTACGTCGAGCGGTTTTTCGACATCCTGGCAATGGCCTCCAGAGAACCATGGCCTTGGTTCGTTCCTGCCGGTGAGGCGTTGCGTGTCGGCTTCAGTTGGAAGGCAAAGGCGGAATACGCGTTTTTCTATCTTGCGAAATCGAGAGGTTTTTTCTCCAGCGAGAAGTTGGAAGTCGTCTTTCGTGAAGGGGCAGGGGCGCCCTCGGCCCTTGATGCCTTGCATCGGGGCGAACTCGATATCCTGATCCTGCCATGCACTTTTGCGCAAACCGCCATAGAGGGCGGCGCACGGATCAAAATCGTCTCACTTTACCAGGCTTCTGCGCCGGTTTGTCTGATTTCCCGCAGCCAATCTCCCGTCGCGCTACCAAAGGATCTTGAGGGAAAGAGGGTCGCGAAGCTGAACGGTGAGACCGGGACCTCGTTTCTTGCGCGTTTTTGCAAGAACAATGAGGTGAATTACGACAGGATAAACTTTGTCGATGTGAGCCCGGCCGATAAAATCGACTCGTTTCTTCGGGGGAGGTGGATGTTGTCAGCGTTTACCGCACGAATGAACTTCACGTACTTGAAAGCGTTGCAAACTTCCCATTGACAGAACTTGATGTCGCGGCCTTCGGCCTGAATCTTCCCGGGATGTGCGCGGTCGCAAGTGACGCAACGATTGGCGCCAGGGCGGGGCTTGTCGATCGTTTCTTGTCGGCAACCCGCAAAGCCATTCTCGCAGGATTGGAAGACCGGTCCGCGCTGATAAATGTCGCTCGGCAGATGCCCGGAGCGCATCCCGACGCTGGGATTGTCACGGCCCAAATCCGGGAGTTGATTGCCACGATAGGCCGCCCGGAAGGCTACTCTGTCAACGTCTTGGCTGCAGGTCACGACGCCAATTGAGGGTGGTTTGTCATCGATCGACGGGCATTGGATGCGCCGGTCCGGCGCCTTCGAGAAAAGCGCCAGGGTCTCGGTGCAGATGCGCTCCGCAAATCCTCGATATGAAGGTAGCAGCGACGGGCCGGTATTCCCGGGCGTCTTCGGCTTCAGCAGAATAGGGCTTGACTTTGGCTGATAATTTGAAGCTATATCTCTTTTTGAAATTACACTCATAATTTGAGATGATGCGACGTGTGTTGCATACATCAGACGCAACATGCGTCACAGCAAACACAAGGGGTATTTGCGTGAGCTTTGAAGCAGCATTTCAACGTATCGGCGACGAGACGTCACCGTTCTGTCTTGGCATCGATCCTGCGCCCGGCCTTCTCATGGCGGCGGGGCTGTCAAACGACAAGGCGGGCCTCCGTATCTTTTACGAACGCCTGCTGGACTCCACCCAGGGTCTGGTCTCGGTCGTAAAGCCTCAGGTCAGCTATTTCGAGCGCTTTGGTCCCGAAGGTCTGGTTGAATTGAAACGGCTTATCGATATGGCGCACGATCGCGGGTATCTGGTCATTGTCGATGCCAAGCGCGGCGATATTGACGCGAGCTCCGCCGGCTATGCCGAAGCCTATCTCGGCCCGTCCAGTTACTACAATGCTGACGCGCTGACGGTCACGGCCTATCTGGGCTTTGGCGCTCTCGAGCCGATTTTCGATAGAGCGGCCGAGCATGGTAAAGGCGTCTTCGTCGTTGTCATGTCGTCAAACAGCGAAGGCCAACCGATCCAGACAGCGATCCTGAAGGATCGGGACCAGAGCGTCGCAGCCTATCTGGTGGAGGAGATCAATACCTACAATGAGCGCCGGCAGCAGAAAGTGATCGGTGCGGTGCTCGGCGCCACCCGCGAGCTTCAACAACTGGAGGGCCTGATCGATGCCCTGGGGCAGAACCTTATCCTGTGCCCGGGAATTGGCCATCAGGGCGCGACGTTCGACGATCTCGGAAGGACGTTCAGCAAGGCCCGCCGCAACCTTATCCCGATCATGGCGCGCAGCATCGTGAGAGAAGGGTTCAGCAACAACATCCTGCGCTCGGTCATCCATGAGCGGAACAATCAGGCCGTCGCGTTCCGTCGCGGCCTCACCGAACCGCTGACGTGACGGATAGGAAGAGGTGGGCATGCTCCGCTCCGCCGATGGACCGATATACGGCGGGACTTTCCGCCAGAGAAGCCGAAGGGGATCTTGAAATGACGCCTGAAGGTTTGGAAGTCCATTGTCTCGCAGGTCGAGACATCGCGGCACCGGAGCTGCCATGACCCGCCTGTCCCTTCGCGTTTTCGAAGAGCGTTTCCGGGTTGCCGGGACCTTTACGATATCGCGCGGCTCCCGTACCGAAATCCGCGTCGTCACCGTCGAGTTGCGCGATGGCGCGGTTTGCGGGCGCGGCGAGTGCGTGCCTTATCAACGCTACGGTGAGACTGTTGAAGGCGTGATCGAGACGGTCCAGTCGCTTGAACAAGACCTCTCTAACGGACTGGATCGCATTGGTCTGGCGTCGCGCCTTCCCGCCGGCGCGGCGCGCAATGCCATCGATTGCGCATTTTGGGATCTGGAGGCCAAGAGGAGCGGCACGATGGCCTGGAAATTGGCGGGCCTTTGTGCGCCGGCACAGCTGAGCACCGCTTACACGCTATCGCTGGCGGATCCCGATTCCATGCAGAACGCGGCCGCACGGAACGCCCATCGTCCTCTCCTCAAGATCAAGCTGGGTTCGGATCGCGACGTCGAGCGTATCGAGGCCGTGCGCTCCGGGGCTCCTCGCTCCACATTGATTGTCGATGCCAATGAGGGCTGGTCAATCGGGCAGTATCTCGATCTTGCGCCACACCTGGTCCGCCTGGGGGTGGCCATGGTGGAGCAGCCGCTGCCAGCCGATTCGGACGAGGCATTGCGCGAAATCGCTCGTCCCCTGCCGATCTGTGCGGACGAGAGTTGCCATGACCGTCATTCTCTTAAGGGTCTCGTGGGAAAGTATGACGCCATCAACATTAAGCTCGACAAGACCGGCGGTCTGACTGAAGCCCTGGAATTGAAGCGGGATGCTCTAGAGGCGGGGTTCGACCTTATGGTCGGTTGTATGCTCGGCACTTCGCTGGCTATGGCGCCGGCCTTTCTTGTCGCGCAAGGCGCCCGGTACGTCGATCTCGACGCGCCACTTCTGCTGGCGGAAGACCGGGAGATACCGGTTCAATACAACGGCTCGCTGATGGAGCCGCCGAGCAGATCTCTTTGGGGTTGACTCCTGTTGCCCAAACATTCGTGCTCCGACTGGAGCCGTCCAGCAGGCCAATCAGGCGCATCCCAGCCATTTCGCGATTGACCGGCTGGCGATGTTCAGGCATCGACGGAGTCGAAGAGGTAGTTGCTACCGAAGGTCGGGCCGACTGACAGCGTCGTGAACCAGTCGCGGGTGGCGACGTATTCGACTTGCTGATAAATGAAAATGTAAGGGGCCGTCGAAACAACCTCATCCTGTAGAAGGCGGTAGCGTTCCGCTCTCAGATCGGGGTCTGAGATTGTCAGTGCATCGTCGGCCATCCGGCTTAGTTCCGGCGCGGACCAGCTATTGCGCCACGCGAGAATACCCGCCTCCTTTTCCGATCCATTGTCCGTGTTCTTGAGGAAGGCCTTAGCGTTGGAATTGGGGTCCCAATAATCCGTACCCCAGCGACCGCAATAGAGATCGTGCTTGCGGCCGCGAAACTTGCCGAGCACGGACTTGCCGGTATCAGGCAGCAACGTCAGTTCCACGCCGACAAGCGCCAGCGATTTCTGGAAGATGGAAGCAACGCCCATGACGGTCGGGAACTGGTGTACGTCCATGGAAATTTCGAAGCCGCTTCCCAGGCCTGCCTCCACCAGCAGGCGTCGAGCTTCTTGCGGATCATAGGCGAAGCGAGGCTTGTCTTCGCTGCCAAGCATGCCGAGCGGCAGGAACCCCTGATGTACACGCCCCAAACCTTCCAGCCACTGCTGCTGCATGGTCTCGTAGTCCACGAGATGCTTAAAGGCGCGGATGACCTGCGGTTTGGAAA
Source organism: Neorhizobium sp. EC2-8 (assembly GCA_045291535.1). GTDB lineage: Bacteria > Pseudomonadota > Alphaproteobacteria > Rhizobiales > Rhizobiaceae > Neorhizobium. The sequence goes on from CP147998.1 coordinate 1,647,102, forward strand.
GGAGGGGATGCCGTTGATTGAGACTGATAAAGAGTATCGCCCCTTTGGGTGCGGCCGCCACGCGACAAACACCACTCTGCCGCGCGATCTCGAGCTCCCGGAAATCAAGGCTGCGGGCAACGTCGATCTTGCCTTCAAGGAGAAGGCCGAGTTGGGTCGCTCCGTCTGGAATATGACGATATTCGGCGACGGCGAAGGATGTCTTTTGCCGGGAGAACTCGTTCCTTGTCAGCGCGACCGGATCGCCCGGACGCCAGTCAGAAATCGCCAACGGGCCGGAGCCTGCGGTGTTTCTCTTCAGCCAATCGTTGCCGAAGGTCGGCGCATCGGCATCCGCGCCGCAAACCTTCTCGACTGTCTTCCTGTCGACGATCGACGCCGCATTGGACGTCAGGCAGTTCAGAACGAAACTCGGCGCGAAGGCGGCGTTCAACGTTAATCCGAAGGTCTGCTCATCATCCGCCACCGCCCGTTCGCTGACGTTTTCGGGCGTCAAGCCGAGCTCGTGCAGGATTTCGGCAGGTCCCCGGCCGAAGGTAACCGCGCGTTTGAAGGACCAGGCGACATCATCGGCCGTGACAGGGTTGCCTGACGAGAATTTCAAATTCGGGCGCAGGCGAAACGAAAATCGCAATCCGTCGGGCGAAATGGCCCAGCTTCCGGCCGCCTCCGGCTTGATCCTCGATAGATCGTCCCGGTCGAGCCGAACCAACCGTTCATATACGTTGCCAAGAAGCTCGGAAACGGTGCGTTCATAGCCTTCCGCCGGATCAAGCGTCATCAGGTCGTCGATTGACATTCCCATGACCAGCCTGTCGCCGTTCCGATAGGTTCTCTCTGCGTCGTTTTCAGAAGACATCTCTTGGACCTCGTAATAACAGCGCCGTTAACGCTGATGGGCGGATGCGCCGATCGCGTCGATGTGGTTCCGCTTCGCCGGTCATACGTTCTGGGTCAGGAACTCGCGCACGGATCGTGTCCCGGAGTTGAACAGAAGACGCCGGAACTCGAACTCGAGGACCGTCTGCGGATCGTGGAAGGGTTCGGTCAGGAACTCCTGTTGCGTCAGGCGCAGCGCTTCCTCGGCCGAATAGAAATTGCGGGCATCCGCCTCAAGCAGGGCGGTGTCCGCCTCGTAGATACGCGCGACCAGATCGCAAGCTGAAAGCACTGCCGCCTTGCGGTCCTCGGCGGAGCGTCCGGCCGATCCGTACCAATCGATAATATCCCTGCCAAGCGGGCGCAGCGGCTCGGGCAGACGCTTCAGGTTCTGCATCACCCATTTGGCCTTGCCATTGGTGCTGCCGGCGAGATGGCAAAGTCCTGCCGCCTGATCCAATAGGAACATCGTGCACACCAGCAGGCTGGTGTCAAAGTCGCCCGAGCCCCAGGTGCCCATCACATCCTTGAATTCGGGGTAGCCGCCGGTCCGGTTGCGATACTGAACGAACGACATCTGTTTCCAAAAGTCTTCCGAGAACAAACTGGCGAACTCGTCGCCGCCCGTCAGCGCGATGCCGACCTGCATCTTGTGCAATCCGTCTTCATAGGCGTGCGGCATCTTCTTGCGCAGCGTCTTGGTGCGCTCTCGCGCCTGGCGATAGAGGCCTTGAACCTCGTCTTTCATCGCCTGGATCTCGGCGCGTGTGTAATATTCCACATCGATGGCGAAACCATCATCGCGGATGTAATCGACGAAGGTACGCAGCCCGCCATTCTGTTCGATGATGAAGCTGTGATCGCCAATGTGACGGACCGGCGGAAGCTTGTCACAGATGATATAGGCGTCGAGGTCGGAATGCTTGCTGCCAATGCCCTCGACAAGTGTGCCTGACAGTATGACGATGTCGCCCTGCTGTGGGGCGCATCGCTGGATGACTTCGTCTCGGGTGATGCGGAACTGGCCGTTCAGAAACGAATAGGTATCCTGTGGGGATGAGGAAAGATCCATGTCGCGCCTCGCGTTTCGATAAATGAGATCAGTCTCAATATTTACACTTTGGCGCCGATGTCAACATCCGGCCGCAGGTGAGACGTTCGCCTCCCAGCCAGGACCGATGCGTGCTGACGGGGCGCTGACACGGGGCTAGCCTGGCGCTTGACCCGGGTGAGAAGCGAAAATTGCAAATTATGCATTGGAAACAATGGCATATATATCAGTCGGCGGCTTTTGTCTGCGTTTGGCGCCGAAAGCGGTTGCGCGGCACGGATGGGTGCTGTATCAGTTTTGCGACGCGTCTATAAAAAAGGATGGTCCGTTGCTGCTGCTTTTCCTCTACTTCGCTGCGGTAACCCTGGCCGGCGTGACACGCGGCCTGTGGGTGGTCGCGCTCGGCTGGTCTTCGGCCGTCGTCGGCGGGTCGGTCACCCTGATCGGCATCGCCTTTCTCGTCGGCCATCTCATCAACGTCCTGCTCGCCCCGGGCGTTGGTGCACTGATCGACCGGCGCAGCCGCAAGCGTCTTGCGATAATCGGCCAGGCGCTGTTCGGCGGCGCCATGGCGCTGCCTGGCCTGGCCTACCTGCTCGGCTTCGGCTCAGCTACGCCATGATCCTTTTCGTCGCGTGCTGCATCGCCGCGGCAGGCCTTCTGCAGGGCGGCGCGCTCGACGCGATCCAGAAGTCGATCGTCGAGCAGGCGGATATCAGACGGACCAACGCGATCGTCAACGGACTGCGGCAGGGCTCGATGATCGCCGGTGCCGGTCTTGGCGGCCTTGCGCTCGTGTGGTTGCCGCTCCACGCCACCTTTGCGCTTGGCGTGATCCTCTCCGGCCTGGTGGTCCTCTGCGTGCTCAGGCTGCCGGACGCCTATCCGCCGTCGGGTGGGCGCCTGGGCTATATGATGCAGGTGGCGGAAGGCTACCGGTTCTTCGTGCAGAAGCCGGACCGGCCGGCTGGCGGCACTGATCGGGCTCAGCACGTCCGTGGGGCAGCTGTCGAACGTGCTGCTGCCGATGCTGGTGCAGCGCGAGCTTGCCGGCGGCAGTGCGCTTTATGGATTGATCGATGCCCTGTGGTCCGTGGGAGGGATCTCGGCCGCGGTTTTCGCCGCACGCATCCTGCAGCGGTTCAATCTGGATGGCTTCGAATATCTGGCCATCGTCGCACTCGGACTTCTGGCAGCCGGCATTTCGCTCACCGCCTATCCGGGGGTGGTCGCGGTCATCTATTTCCTGATGGGTTTTGCGTTTTCGTTCTCGAAGATCCTGTGTGACGGGCGCATGATCGAGCTGGCCGACCTGGAGTCGATCGGCCGGGTGCGCACCCATACGCAAGCGGTCACCAGCGCTTTCGGACTGCTGGTGTTTTCGATGCCCGCAGTCACCGGCCTGGAAGACGTGAACCTGCAATATGCCTTGTGGGGCACAGGCATCGCTATCATCGCGGCGGGGATCTTTCTCCTGGATCTGCAGGCCGGCGGCAACCGCGCGGCGCTTCGCCAGACAAACAGCGAACCGGATAAACAGCGAAAATGAACCGCAGTAAGCACGCCTGCACCAGGAGGAGGCCGCACGACTTGAGCTTTTCGAACCGGCTGCACGCTATCTGGTGACAGGATGCAGACCACGCGTTTGCCGCTTGGTCGCGGATCATGTCTCTGTCGGGGCTCTCGGCGAACGGCATAATGCAGCGCATACATCCGGTCGCTTTTTTAGATCCTTTTTCAGACCCCCGGTTTGGGGGCCAATACAGGGTGTCTTGCAATGGATTTGACTGAAAACAGAATTCGTCTTCTGGGCGGGCAGGTCAGCGTCGATCAGGCGTTCATCGACAACCAGATCTATCTGCGGGATGGAGACGTGGCAATCGCCGCCGGTACGCTCATCGAGGGGATAGGCAACAAGTTTTCCGACCTCGATATGTACGTTTTCACGGAAGAACGACGCCCGTGTGAAGAAGTCATCTACCGTCGGCATCACCGCGTGCTTAGCGTCGAGCGAGATATCCTGAACGAAACTTCCCGGGGCAAGCAGGTCTTCCTCGTCCACACTGTCGTGCCGAACTCGGGCATCAAGGTCGACATCGAATTCGACACATTCGCCGAGGTTGAAGCGCTGTTCGATCAGGTCAAGACGATATATGAATACGCCTGCAACAACCTTGTCCTGTTGACCAAAGTGCTCACCGTGCGCCAGCAGAACCTTATTCACAGGCTGTTCAATTGCCTGGTTTTGCGCAACGAACCACGTTTCCAGGAGCTGATTGGAGGGATATCGCGCTGGCAATATTGCTATGTGGCATACCGTTGGTTTGCGTCGGATTTCTCCGTCCTCCTTGACCTGATGGGCGCCTGGGACAAGCGAGAAATCGACCGCTCCGTCGATCTGGCGCGCGAAAATCTGATTCAGCAGATGTCAGCCTACCTCCACCTTGTCGGATCAACCAATGTCCGAAGAAAATGGCTGTTGACATATCTGGAGCAATTACCGGTTCCGAACGCAATTCGTGTTCGCTTCCTGGACCTCTTCTACATGACCGGTGTCACGGACCACCGTTCGAAGGAGCGGTTTGTCTTCAGCACATTGGATCTTGTCGATGACATCCAGGAAGCGTCGAGAGAGAAACTGCTCGCGAACCCTTATTTCCCGGCTGGGCGGGCGGCGCTCGATACGCTCCATTCCAACTGTTTCGGTTCGGCTGCCGCCTCTGATTACGCGGAGACGGAATACAGATATCGCTCGCGTGTCTACGAGGAGGGGTGAGGCCCACCCGGCTGTTTTTGACCGATGGTATCTAGAACGCGGGCGGTCATGATGTCCTCGCTGCACAAGACACGCAATGACTTGCTTCCGCTGATCGGCTTGACATGCTGCACCAAGCAAATCCTTGGATCGGCCTTCCATGCGGTGCTTGATCGCTACGTTGCAGTCGTTGCCGGGTTTCTGGAAGCCGTCCCAATCCTTATTCCCGTTGACGCCAGCCGGCCCCGCTCGAAAGTCTGCTTGCGCGCTTGGACGGCGTGTTCGTGACCGGCGCACCAACCATGCTGGACCCCTCGCTCTATAGAGAGGCGCCCGACCCCGATTACAAATACGATCCCCAGCGCGACGTCACAACACAAACACTCATCCCGCTGGCGGTTGCGATGGGTATTCCGCTCCTGGCAATCTGTCGCGGGATCCAGGATATGAACGTTGCCTTCGGCGGATCGCTTCATCAGGCAGTGCATCGTGTGCCCGGCCGGCTGGATCACCGCGCACCGTCGGACGTTTCCGCGCGAGCTGAAAAATTTGCTCCCGCGCACACACTGCGCTGCGTCGAGAACACGCTTTTCGAGGCGCTTGCCGTTCAATGCGGGCTTGATCCTCTGGCGGTGCCGGTCAACTCTCTCCACGTGCAAGCGATCCGGGATCTGGGATCAGGCCTGGTCGCCGAAGCCGTCGCCTCCGATGGGTCGATCGAGGCCGTGCGTGCGACGACGGCATCGGCATTCGCCTATGGTGTGCAATGGCATGCAGAGTGGGAGCCCAACGACACCAATTTCAACGGCGCAGTGCTCCGCACGTTTCAGGGTGCTTGCCTGACGCGGGCAAGTCGGCGGTCGCACATAACCTCGCGAGCTTCGTAAATCTGCTTGAACGCTATGCCGAAGCATCGTGCCTGAGGTATTCGGGCGAGAATGATCACGGCATTTTGCCGGGCGCCTACGCCATGGCGTGAAGTTCTGCCGTTTCAGCGGCGATCAGCCGCGCCAGTCGCGTCACGCCTTCTGTCGCAAGATCGAGCGGGCAGGACGAGAAGCACAGGCGCAGCGTGTTGCCGCCGGAGCCATCGGCATGAAAGGGGCGACCGGGAACGAAAGCGACTTTCTCAACAGCAATAGCCTTGGCAAGCAGCGTCCTGGCGTCGATGCCTTTAGGCAGAGTCAGCCAAACGAACATTCCACCCTCAGGCTTTTTCCAGTTCACATTGTCCGGCATATGGTCTTCCAGCGCCCTGATCAGGTTGTCGCGCCGCTGCCGGTAGACCTCTCGCGAGATGTTCACACTCGCGTCGAACATTTCATCCGCAACACAATGCATGACCATCTGGTTGATGGTCGAACTGTTCAAATCGCTGGACTGTTTCAGCAGCGTGAGCTTGTTGATCAGTTGGCTTGCTGCGCAAATCCAGCCGATGCGCAAGCCCGGGGTCATCGTTTTCGAAAAACTGCCGCAATAGACAACCAGCGACGTTTCGATAGAGCCGCAGTCCGCAATGTCGAGCTGCATGATGGTCGGGTGTGGATCGCCTTCATAGCGCAGTGACCTATAGGCCCCGTCTTCTATCAGAGGCGCATCATTTGCCCTGGCAAGATCGATGAGGCGCCGCCGCGCCGTTCCATCCATCGTTTCGCCCGTTGGATTGGAGAAATCCGGATTGGCGTAGATGAGTTTCAAAGGCCGGGTTTTGTCGGCACCCGGGCTCGCTATGCTTATGCCGTCGCCATCGAAGAAGTGGTAATCGGGCTCATATGCGTTGAAGATCTGCAGCGCGCCCAGGTAACTCGGCTTTGAAACGGCGAGCGGATCACCTTTATCCAGAAACAGGCGGGACAGAAATTCGATAGCCTGCTGTGCGCCAGACGTGATGAGTATGTTGTCGGGACTGCAATCCACGCCCTGTCTGCGCATGAAATCGGCAATCCAGCGTCGCAACGGCAAATATCCCTCGCTAGCACAATATTGAAGCGCGATTGCGGGGCTGTCCTCAAGCAATTTTTGATAGCCATAGCGAAACTGCGGCAAGGCGAAGAGATTTGCGTCGGGAAAGCCTCCCGCAAAGGAAATGATGTCCGAATTGCCGAGCAGGGCGAAGAGATCACGGATCTCTGAAGCATTTATGTTCTGGGCCCGGCTTGCGAAGCGATGCTCCCAGGTCTGTCTTTGCAAGTCTGTCAACGGTTGCATCGGCATGGTTTCAACCCAAATCAAGATATGTTGGCTAGGGAATTTGGCTTCGTGGTCACGTAGCGAACAATTGAATCGATGGCGCCCTCGCAGGACTTAAGACCGCGGACGATCCCGCCGAACGGCGAGTGGAGCTCGCTGTAGGAAGGCACATCCGGCTTGGCCGGACGCGCGTTGATGTGGCACTGGACAAATTCATGGCGGAAAACCTGGCCGACGGAGCCGTAGTCGATATCTGCCCCATAGGGAAAGAGGAACCAGCCAAACATGTCGGCCCGACCGTGGCCGTTTTCGACTTTGGCGACTTCGCCCAGCAGGCAGTGCAGATCCCCATGATGGAGGTTGACGCCCGTTTTCAGTTCGAACGCCTCTGCAATGTAAGCCCCGCCGATGCGGCCCGCGAATTCGAGGAAGAACGGCTGTCCGTACCCATCGACGATCATCTCGAGATGGAAGCCGCCATCCCGATAGCCGAGAGCCCGGGCAATGTCTGTTACCGCCGGGCTCGCCCATTCCGGATTATCGACTTGCGTCGAGCCGAGGGCCGATCCCGATGCGAAGGAGAAGCAGGTGTTCACGTATTTCGACACCTGAAGCAGGATCAGCTCACCGCCACTCAAAAGTCCGTCGAGGTGGAGGATGTCTCCCGGCACGAACTCCTCCACCAACCAGTCGCGGTCCCCGAGGCTTTCGACGCGCGCGTCCAGATCGGCGCGACGCCCGATCCAGATGCCGTTACTGGCTGCGTCGAGCCGCGGCTTGAGGACGAGTTTTTGATCCGGCGGCAACGAGGCGCTGATGCGCTTGTATTTGGCAGGCGACCAAAGGTAGGCTGTTTCACGCTCGACTGACGCGCGGCCATCCGCATTGTCAGCTTGTCACGAATAGGAAGAACTCTTGCGACCGAATCGCCCGGAATGTTGAACCGCTCGCGGATCTGGGCGGCAAGGATCAGGTCGCGTTCGCCGCGGGCGACCAGATAGTCGCAATTCGCGCAAGCTTCCTCGATATGCGCCGGCAGAGCATCTGCATCGAGATCCGCAAGTTTCGCGGGGAAGGCCGTGGCGTTGGTCGGCGATATCTCGTTGAGAAACTGACCGATATAGGTCACGTCGTGACGCTGGTGATCAATGACCCGATCATACCGGATTCGCCTCGGATCAGCCCGGTTTAGAATAACGATTCTGGTCAAGGCTTGCTCCTATCTTTGTCAATACAACGCTTGCACCAAATTCGGAACCGCAGACCCGACCGCTCGATCTTCGTCATCCGGCCGGTCTGGGCTGAAAAGCTCAAGTCGTGCGGCCTCCTCCTGGTGCAGGCGTGCTTACTGCGGTTCATTTTCGCTGTTTATCCGGTTCGCTGTTTGTCTGGCGAAGCGCCGCGCGGTTGCCGCCGGCCTGCAGATCCAGGAGAAAGATCCCCGCCGCGATGATAGCGATGCCTGTGCCCCACAAGGCATATTGCAGGTTCACGTCTTCCAGGCCGGTGACTGCGGGCATCGAAAACACCAGCAGTCCGAAAGCGCTGGTGACCGCTTGCGTATGGGTGCGCACCCGGCCGATCGACTCCAGGTCGGCCAGCTCGATCATGCGCCCGTCACACAGGATCTTCGAGAACGAAAACGCAAAACCCATCAGGAAATAGATGACCGCGACCACCCCCGGATAGGCGGTGAGCGAAATGCCGGCTGCCAGAAGTCCGAGTGCGACGATGGCCAGATATTCGAAGCCATCCAGATTGAACCGCTGCAGGATGCGTGCGGCGAAAACCGCGGCCGAGATCCCTCCCACGGACCACAGGGCATCGATCAATCCATAAAGCGCACTGCCGCCGGCAAGCTCGCGCTGCACCAGCATCGGCAGCAGCACGTTCGACAGCTGCCCCACGGACGTGCTGAGCCCGATCAGTGCCGCCAGCCGGCCGAGCCGGCTTCTGCACGAAGAACCGGTAGCCTTCCGCCACCTGCATCATATAGCCCAGGCGCCCACCCGACGGCGGATAGGCGTCCGGCAGCCTGAGCACGCAGAGGACCACCAGGCCGGAGAGGATCACGCCAAGCGCAAAGGTGGCGTGGAGCGGCAACCACACGAGCGCAAGGCCGCCAAGACCGGCACCGGCGATCATCGAGCCCTGCCGCAGTCCGTTGACGATCGCGTTGGTCCGTCTGATATCCGCCTGCTCGACGATCGACTTCTGGATCGCGTCGAGCGCGCCGCCCTGCAGAAGGCCTGCCGCGGCGATGCAGCACGCGACGAAAAGGATCATGGCGTAGCTGAGCCGAAGCCGAGCAGGTAGGCCAGGCCAGGCAGCGCCATGGCGCCGCCGAACAGCGCCTGGCCGATTATCGCAAGACGCTTGCGGCTGCGCCGGTCGATCAGTGCACCAACGCCCGGGGCGAGCAGGACGTTGATGAGATGGCCGACGAGAAAGGCGATGCCGATCAGGGTGACCGACCCGCCGACGACGGCCGAAGACCAGCCGAGCGCGACCACCCACAGGCCGCGTGTCACGCCGGCCAGGGTTACCGCAGCGAAGTAGAGGAAAAGCAGCAGCAACGGACCATCCTTTTTATAGACGCGTCGCAAAACTGATACAGCACCCATCCGTGCCGCGCAACCGCTTTCGGCGCCAAACGCAGACAAAAGCCGCCGACTGATATATATGCCATTGTTTCCAATGCATAATTTGCAATTTTCGCTTCTCACCCGGGTCAAGCGCCAGGCTAGCCCCCGTGTCAGCGCCCCGTCAGCACGCATCGGTCCTGGCTGGGAGGCGAACGTCTCACCTGCGGCCGGATGTTGACATCGGCGCCAAAGTGTAAATATTGAGACTGATCTCATTTATCGAAACGCGAGGCGCGACATGGATCTTTCCTCATCCCCACAGGATACCTATTCGTTTCTGAACGGCCAGTTCCGCATCACCCGAGACGAAGTCATCCAGCGATGCGCTCCACAGCAGGGAAAGTGCTGGCGATAGAAACTTTGCTGGCGGCTACCAGGCGCGAGCGAGCCGAGCGTACGGAAGCGAGCTCAGGTGGTCTCATATCGCTTGGAGAGAATGACCTCGGACATTTCGCCGGCCTACGTAAAATCAGCGGACCCGGAAGTGTCGCTGTCGAGGCAGGCAGAGTTTCGCAAAGGCGAGTGACCAGCAGTTGCCGCTTGCAGATCAAAAAACAGTTTTAGAGAGAACAGAACCGATGATTCCAGTCAGCAGTCTCGATCCGTCACGCATCGGCAAGGTGTTTCGGCCCAAACGGTCGAATGGCGGCCTGTTCATCACAATCGACGGCTTCGATGGTTCGGGCAAATCGACCCAGATCGAGAGGCTGGTTCAGCGATTCAGGGACGCCGGACGAGAGGTCGTTTTGACCCGGCAGCCAACGGATTGGTATCGCGACGCGCCGATTGTCGAGCATTTCCACGACCACGGCGGCAGCGCCGAAAAAGCCCGTCTTCTTTCTCTGTTTGCGGCCGCCGACCGGCATCGGCATGTCATGGAAGTCATCGATCCGGCGTTGGACCGCGGTGCAGTCGTAATCTCGGACCGATACGTTCTCGCGACGTTTGCCGTCTTCACGCATCGAGGCGTCGATCCCGATTTTCTGATCGAGATCAATGGCGGAGTGACGCGTCCGGACTTCTCGTTCTACCTTGAGGTCCCTACCGAGGCGCTTCTGCAGCGATTACGCGCGCGCGACGGCGACAGTCTCAAGCACGAAGAAAAATCATCTGAACGCATTGACTCGATCAAGGCGCGATGGACGGCGATGAAGCCGCTCCTCACGTTCGTGGACGGTACGGGGCAGCCTGCAGAAATCAGTCAGAGAATTTACGCCCACTGCAGCCAGCCCTTGGCTGCCGCGGAGTAGCGTGGGGGAGCTCTGAGGTCAGATGGTCTTGACAGGAAATCACCGGCGTTGGAGCTTACGAGCCCCCAGTGGCGCGGATGACGACTATCGTGCGGAGATCTGCATCTCTGGTCAATCCGAAGAGGCATTCGGTGCCGCAAGCGGCGAGCTTTTCCACCATCACTTCATGGACCATGCGGCTGGTTGGGGGACTTGCACCAAACACTCGCCTTAACCGCTGCAGGGCGTCATCAACGAAGGTGAATATGACAGGAATGACGACGAGGCTAAGGACCGTAGAGGTCATCAACCCACCAATGACAACTATCGCCATCGGCTGACGGAAACTCGCATCGCCGCCGCCGAGGCTCAAGGCCACTGGCAACATACCGCCTCCCATGGCGATCGTCGTCATTACAATCGGGCGCGCCCGCTTGTGACATGCATCGACCAGGGCGTCGAAGCGAGAGAGGCCTGCTCGCCGTGACATGATCGCATATTCGACCAGCAGAATTGAATTCTTGGTCACCACGCCCATCAGCATGAGGAGGCCGATCAGGACGGGCATGGAAAAGCTCGTGCCGGTCAAGATCAGCGGCAGCAAGGCGCCGCCCAGCGACAGCGGTAGCGCCATCAGGATCGTCAATGGCTGAAAGAAGTCCTGGAAGAGAAGGACAAGTACGGCATAGATGCAGAACACTCCGATCCCCATAGCGATAGCGAAGTTGTCGAAGAGTTCGGAGCTGCGCTGTAGTTCGCCCTGCTCAACAAGCTTGACGCCGTCCGGAAGGTTCTGAAAGGCGGTCAATGCCTGCGCATCCCCATAGACGTCACCGAGGACGCGGCCGTTAAGCTCGACAGACAGCGTAACGTTACGCGCGCGATCCAGTCGGCTGATCTTCGATGGGCTGTCGCCGATGCGGATGTCCGCGACTGAGCCGAGATCGACGCTTCCCCTGATACCGGCAACGCGGAGATTGGCGATGTCGTCAAGGTTCGTCCGGTTGCCGGGATCGAAACGAACGCGGATCGGAAGCTCGCGCTGCGGCAGGTTGAGCTTGGCAAGGACCGAGGAATAGTCGCCGCTCGTCGCCACGCGAACCGCCTCGGAAATCGCATCCGCGGTGACGCCGAGGGCGGCGGCGTTGTCGAGGTGCGGGATGATCTGGATTTCAGGGCCCTGAAGAGAAGCGCTTGAGCTGACCGCGCGATGCCCCGAAGGGTGCGTAGTTGCTCTTCGAGCGCGGCGGCTGCCTGGTCGAGGGCGGTGGCATCGTCGCTGGCGAGTGTGATGTCGAGCGTTGTGCCGTTGCCGCCTGTCCCGACCTCGATCCTGACGCCCGGGAGAATGGCGAGCGCTTGGCGGATGTCGTTTTCGATTTCGGCCTGTGCCCGATTTCGGTCGCCTATTTTCTTGAGATCGACGACGAGCGATGCGGTCGCGGTGTCGGCGGTCGTCGAAGAAGCGATCAGGTCGCCGGAAGAGGCGCTGCCGACAGAGGAGAATACGTGTGTGATGTCCGGCAGGCCGGCCACGAGATCTGCCGCCCGTCGTGCCATTGTATCCGTCTGTTCAATTGTGCTGCCGGGCTGCAGCGTGATTGTGACCTGGGTCTGCGCATCGTCCGACGGAGGCAGGAATCCGGAACTGAGGAATGGGATCATCGACAGCGACAGGCCGAGGAACAGGCAGACGCCGAGGACCGTCAGCTTGCGGTGGCGCAGGCAGGCTTTGGCGATCGCCATGTAGGCGCGCATGATCCGGCCATCCTTGGCTTCGACGGCATGCGCCTTCATCATATAGGCAGCCATCATCGGCGTGAGCAGGCGCGCAACAACCAGCGAAGCGAGAACGGCCACGGCGGCTGTAATGCCGAACTGGCGGAAAATCAGGCCCGGAATTCCGCTCATGAAGGCCGTCGGGAGGAAGACCGCGACGAGTGTCAGGGTCGTGGCAATGACGGCAAGGCCGATTTCATCGGCAGCTTCGAGCGCGGCCTCCTTCGGCGTTTTCCCCATTTGCAGGTGGCGCGCGATATTCTCGATCTCGACGATGGCATCATCGACGAGGATGCCGACCACGAGCGTGAGTGCAAGCAGCGTCACCGTATTGAGGCTGAAATCCGCCAGGTACATCACAAGGAAGGTCGGAATGACCGACAGCGGCAGCGCCACGGCGGAGAGGAAGCTGGCCCGCCAGTCGCGCAGAAAGAGGCATACGACCATGACGGCGAGGATCGCGCCCTCGTAGAGCATGTGCATGGAGCCGTCGTAGTTCTCGATGATCGGCCCGACGGTGCTGTAGGCTTCGACGATCTCGACATCGGGATTTTCGGCGGCAAAGTCCCGCATGGCCGCTTTGGCAGCGGCGGCAATGCCCGTGTCCGAAAAACCGTTCAACCGCTTGACCTGAACAGCGATCACGGGCTCTCCATCGAGATAGGCAATTGATGATCTCTCGGCAAAGCTGTCGGTAACCGTGCCGATTTCGTCCAACCACACCAGCGCGCCGCTCGGAAGCGGAATTGCCAGCGCCTTCAGTTCTTCGATCGAGGAAACCGCACCAAGCGTGCGAATTGCCTGCTTGCCGTCACCGATCTCGGCCCTGCCGCCCGAGGCATTCGATTGCACCGACCTGAGCTGTGAGGAAATGGTGGCGGCGCTGAGACCGAGCGAGGTGGCAGCAGTCGCGGCCGCCTTCGAAATGCTATGACGATCATGACGTCGCCTTTCGCAACGGACGCGATCTCATGCGAGTAGCTCGCGCCGCCGGCCGGCAGGACCTGCACGTCGTTTTTCATCAGCGTGAAATAGTGAGCGGCCTGATGGGCCAGCCCGTAACCGCTGCGCAATCCCATGATCCACACACGACGCGCGCGAACGATCGCATCGCTGACATCGGCCAAGGTCTTCTCGGGAAGCCCCTCTACAGTTGCGCGAATATTGTTGAGATCCATCTGCATCGTTCGCGCGATGGAGGGCGATTGTGATTGCAGTTCCTCCTTGTCGGCGAGTCCGGCCTGGGGCGATCCCCAGTCCTGATCCTTGCGGATCTGCCGCTTCGCATCCGGGTAGGTCTTGTAGCCGAGCGTCCGGATCAGCCGGGCGGCGGTTGCCTTGGAGACCTGGGCTTTTTCCGCCAGCTCTCCGGCGGTGTAGCTTGGCAGATCCATCTGATACTGAAGCAGGACGTCCGCCAGCCGTTTCTCCGCGGGAGGGAGTTCGGAGTAGGTCGCGTAGATCCTCGCCTCCAGCGAACGAGGCCTTTGCGAGGCACCTTGTTTTTGAGTGGGTTTCACCGCGCGTCCTTCATCGACTAACTCCTAAAGCCTTATTCAACCACGTCCAAAGGTTCAAGCATCGCCGCACCCTAGGTGCACCGATCGAACCTCTGCGGGCGGGAATGGAAGGAATGACGAATGAGCTTCTACCGAACTGATCTGGTCAGGGATTCCGACAGACGTGCCGTAAGGGCCGCGCTTGAAGGGTTGGACGCTCTCGCCGCACCGACCGTCGATCGTATTGTGGAGGCCTGGTCGATCATGTGGACAAGTAGCCAGTTTCCCGATCTCGAAATCGTACTCGTCTCTCCGAGCGTTCCCTATTCGCTTGTTGCCCACACCAATGACGTGGTTCGGATCGGCCGAGGTTTGGTGGCCGCGGGCGGAACGCTCATCCCACCGGACTTTGATCGGGAGTTGCTCGACGAGATCCTCTTCGTCCACGACATCGACAAACTCGTGCTCTTCTCCCCAAGGACGAGGGAGGTGCCGAGCGTTCGGCATTGTCGATGCAGATGGCGCACGGCGTAGTCGCCGGGCTGGTGCTGCACGATCTCGGGTTCAGGCCGGAGGTGATCAGCGTGGTGACGACACACGCGACTGATGCGCCCTTCCATGTTCCGTCGATCTATGGGCTTCTGACGAACTATGCCGATATGACGGCAATCGATCTGACGCTTCTCGGCGCCGGAGGGAAACCGTTCTATCTGCGCTGAAAGCTGTACGATCTTGGATTCCGTGCCGGAGGATCCCGAAACCTCACCTAACGTTCGGGATCTCGATGAAACTCGTTCATGCCGCGCGCCACGTCGCGGTCACGCTATAACTCTCGATTGACGCGTCCTTGCTGAGCGCGGGGCCCAGCCGGAAGCCCTCATGAACCTCGGGCCGCGCCGCTTCCTAGGAAGACGGAAGGTCCGTCGAGTTCACGTCGATCGCCATGCTGCTCGAAAGCCGGCTCAAGTCTTCCGAGATGGCGATGGCCGCGGATTTAAGGATTGGAACATAGCGCTCGCGGGCATCCTGCTCGGAATCGAACGCGGATTTGAAATATGTCAGCCCGAGGCTCGCAAGCACTCGGCCGGTCTTGGCTATGATTGGTACGGCAATCGTGTTTGAATTCCTCGGCTCTACGACCGACGAACGGGTCGCATAGCCGTTTTCCCGGACCTGACTGAGCAAACGCAGGAGCTCATTCCGGTGATGGCTCAGTGCATTTTCGGGATCTGTGGATTTTTGCAGGATTCCGATCAGCACATCACGGTCTTCCGCCTCCAGAAAGGCAAGATACGCAAGCCCCATTCCTCGGGTGAGCATGCACAGGCGCCGGTTTACAGTGCTGTGGAACGGCGAAATCAGGCTGTCCGGCACCGTGCTGAACCGGATAATCATGTCGTCATAGTCCGGCAAAGCAATGGCAACTGGCCATTTGTGCTTGCGGGTGATCGCAATCGCCCAAGCCCTGCCAGCCTCGACCACCAGGGGGCCTTTGTGGAAACCGGAGCTCAGGGACGTGACGAGAGCGCTCACCTGGTAGCCGCCTTGGCGCGTGTCGTTCTCGACATAACCAGCCTCTTCCAGCGTCCGCAGGATGCGCACGAGGGTCGGCTTGGGCAGCTTCGTACGTGCGTGAAGCTGCGCGATCGTGTTGATCGGCTGCAGGTTAAGCTCCTGGAGCACGTTCATCGCGCGTTCTATCGCTCGAATGCTCATGGGTCCTCCTCCCAGACGTCCTGCAGGTCCATTCCGGCCCGCGAAACGAGTGAGACGATAGGTTGTCGTCCGGCCAAGTCAAGTTCTAAGGCTGCCTTAGATGTAAGGAGGAGGAATTCCATGGCTTCAACAGAAGATACGAAACGCAATCGCGAAGAGGTCCGCAGGCTGATCGCCGGCGTGGACGAAGCGCTGGCGGCGAGCCTGTTGCGCGGTGCCCTGGATCTTCACGTACATTCCGGCCCTTCGACGATGCCGCGCCAGATCGACCATCTGGAAGCAGCCGAAGAGGCCGCGGCGGCCGGCATGCGGGGCCTGCTGTTCAAGGATCACCATTATTCCGTGGCGCCCTTCATTCCCCTGATGGAACGGGTACTCGGGGATCGTGGCCTGTCGATGTATAGCGGCCTGGTGCTCAACAATTCGACCGGCGGGCTCAATCCCTTCGTCGTGGATGCGCAGTTGAAGATGGGCGCAAAGCTGATCTGGATGCCAACGGCGCAGGCTGCCAACCATATCAGGAGCGCTCATGGCAAGGTCAGGCTCGCCTCCAATGTGCAGCTGAAAAACTCGCCGGCGCTGACCGTCGTCGATGGATACGGCAATATCCTGGACGAGGTGAAGCAGATCCTCGACATGATCGCCGAATTCGACGCGATTCTGTCTTCCGGCCATCTGCATGTCTGGGAAATCTGGAGGTTGTTCGAGGAAGCGAAGGCGCGGGGCGTCAATCGCCTCCTTATAAACCACCCGATGTACGGGTTGCACTTCACTTATGAGGATATCCGCGATCTGGCGGCGATGGGCGCACTGGTCGAGCAGTCGGCCGGCATGTACATCGATAGCCGTTTCAACGCATATTCCCCGCAGGAACTCAAGGAACATATTCTTGCCGCTGGCGTCGCACGGTCGTCGATCGGCTCCGATCTTGGGCAGGTGGACAACCCGACACCGGTGGAAGGCATGCGACAGGCCATCAAGCTCTGCCTGGCACTCGGCTTCAGCGAAGCGGAGGTGCGAACCATGGTGGCCGACAACCCGGCCCGGCTGGTCGGTCTGACAGGCTGACGCGGTGACGGACCCAAGCCAGTGAAAGTCATTGAAATCCAAAGGCCAGGCGGCCCGGAAGTTCTCCGGATCGTCGAACGGCATCGGCCGCAGGCCAGTGCCGGCGAGGTGCTGATCCGGGTGGTCGCCGCAGGTGTCAATCGGCCGGATGTGCAGCAGCGGCGCGGCCTTTACCCGTCGCCGCCGGGCGCATCGGACATTCCGGGGCTCGATATTGCGGGCCTCGTCGAGACGATCGGTCCAGGCGTCAAAACCCTGAAGGTCGGGATGCCCGTATGCGCGCTGGTCAATGGCGGCGGATATGCGGAGTACTGCATGGCTCCAGCCGTGCAATGCATGCCGATCCCACGCGGCCTCAATTTCATTGAGGGGGCGTCGCTTCCGGAGGTGTTTTTCACTGCCTGGAACAACCTGATCTGGCTGGCGCGTCTTAGCGAGGGGGAAACGCTGCTGATCCAGGGCGGTACTAGTGGTGTGGGGATGGCTGGCATCCAGATCGCGCGGCATCTGCGCCGGGCGGTGGTTTTCGCGACGGCCGGCAGTCTCGAAAAGCGTGAAGTATGTCTGGCCATCGGCGCGAAGGCGGCGGTGGATTACCGGGTCAGCTGGGATGAAGAAATCCGCATGCTCACCGATGGCGCAGGCGTTGACGTCATTCTGGATGCGCAGGCGGGGCCAAATACCCAGCGGCAACTTGATCTTCTCAAGGTTGATGGCCGACTGGTCTTTATCGCCAGCCATGAAGGAGAGACCGCCGAGGTCAATATCCGGTCGCTGGTGCGCCGGCGTCTGACGCTTACGGGCTCTACGCTGAGGCCGCGGCCGGCGGACTATAAAGGGCGGCTGGCACGTGAGCTTGTCACGCATGTCTGGCCGCTGATCGAGGATGGCCGCATCAAGACGCGTATTCATCAGGCCGTGCCATTTCACCAGGTGAAGGACGCTCACGCTATTCTCGACGAGAACCGGCAGATCGGCAAAGTGGTGCTGGTGGTCGATCCGGCGATCGCGGCAACCGTGCCTGAACCATATCAGCCATTCTAGCGGATGAGAGACCAAGATGACCGATCCACGCCCGAGCTTCACCACGTTTCGCGAGCGCCTTCTTGCGCGGGAGCGGATGCTGGGAACCTTTCTAAAGCTGCCGACGACCCAGGTGATCGAAATCCTCGGTCCGTTGGGCTATGACTTCGTCGTCATCGACCAGGAACACGCGCCGCTCGACCGGGCGATAACGGATTTGATGATCTTTGCCGCGCGCGCTTCCAATATCGCGCCAATGGTGCGGGTGCCGGAACTCAACGCGGCAAGCATCCTTAATGCGTTGGATTGCGGTGCGATGGGGATCATGGTTCCGCACGTCAACTCGGTGGAAAAGGCGCAGGCCGTTGTGCAAAGCTGCCGTTATGCCGGCGGTAGCCGCGGCTTTGCAGGTCTCACGCGCGCCAGCACGTGGGGCAGTGTCGGCGGCGTGCAGCATATGGCGATGCAGGACAGGCAGGTTGCCTGCATCGTGATGATCGAGGACCAGGATGCCGTTGATCAGGCCGGGGCGATCGCCCGTGTCGATGGGGTGGATGCCCTGTTCATCGGCCGCGGGGACCTGACGGCCTCCTTCGGAAACGATCCGGAGGCCGGAAGAAAGGTAGCGGAAATCAGCACGAAGGTTGCGGCCGCTGCCCGCGAGGCCAACGTCCCGCTATTGATGCTGCCGACGAGCCCCGACGACTATGAATTCGCCAAAGGGCTCGGGGCAAGCGCGATGCTGCTTTCAAGCGACCACGGGTTCATCCGCTCCGCAGCCGCCAAGGCAATCAAGGAATTTTCGGACTGATTTGGCCGCTTGGCCAAAAGACTGATTGGAGGAGAATGTGACTGCTATCAGCATCCCACCGCTCGTCACACCCAAAGTGGCGGTTGTCACGGGAGGAAGCAGCGGTATCGGCCGGGCGACCGTGGCACGCCTGGCCGGCATCGGTTCGACCGTTGTCGTCGGCTACAACAGCCGGCCCGATGCGGCAAACGAAGTGGTGCGCGGCCTTCAAGGCAGCGGCCATGTCGCCATGCGCATTTCGATAGACGATCCGGCGTCTATCGCCGAGGCTGCCGTTGCGGTGAAGGAGCGGTTCGATGCTATCGACGCACTCGTCAATTGCGGTGGTGCGACCACTCCGGTTCCCGCCGGGGACCTGGACGGGCTTACCGATGATATCTTCGATCGCACCGTGATGCTGAATCTGCGCGGTCCTTTCGCGATGATCCGCGCCTTTCGCCCGCTGCTGGAGCATGGCGACAATGCCGCCATCGTCAATATCTCGTCGATCGCGGCGCGGACGGGGATCGGCAGCAGCCTTGCCTATCTCGCGGCAAAAGGTGGGCTGGATTCGCTGACGATCGCGCTCGCCAAGGTGCTGGCGCCGAAGGTCAGGGTCTTTTCGGTGTCACCGGCAGGGGTCGATACGGACTTCGTTCCCAACCGCACCCGCGAGCAGTTGGAAAAGGTGGCCGAAAAATTTCCGCTCGGGCGCGTGACGACGCCCGACGACGTGGCGCGGGCGGTTATGGCCTGCATCGTCAATCTGACGAGTTCGACCGGGATTATCGTGCCGGTGGATGAAGGCAGGCATCTATGAGGTCGATTTCCAACCCGGCTGTCTTGTCGTCTGGCGAAACGTCTTCGAGAACGCGTTGCCAGCGACGTCCAGCCCTGTAATGTCCCAGAACTCACGACCCGTGGCGCCATCAGCAATGAACGGAACGATGAAAAAACTGAAGTTTTACATAAACGGCCAATGGGTCGATCCTGCGGTTGCGGCGAGTATCGGGGTTACCAACCCGGCGACAGAAGAGGTGTTTGCGCGGATCAGCCTCGGTTCGCGCGAAGACATCGACAGGGCGGCGCGGGCGGCCAGACGCGCCTTTGCTCTCTATAGCGAAACGAGTGTCGAGGAGCGGCTGGGTTATCTCGAAAGGATCATCGCGGGCTTCCGGGCGCATCTGCCGGAATTGGCGAAGCTGATGACATTGGAGATGGGATCGCCCATCACCTTCTCGACCGAACGCCAGGCGACCGTGGCGCTCTTCCATTTCGAGGAAGCGGTTCGTGTGCTTGCCAGCTACGATTTCGAACACCGGATGGGGAATGGCATCGTGCGCCGCGAACCCATCGGCGTCTGCGGTTTCATCACCCCATGGAACTGGCCGCTGAACCAGGTGGCTTCCAAGGTCGCGCCGGCGCTTGCGGCCGGCTGTACCGTCGTTCTGAAACCGAGCGAGATCGCGCCGCTCAGCTCGATGCTGCTTGCGGAGATCATCGACGGGGCGGGTCTGCCGCCGGGCGTCTTCAACCTCGTGAACGGCGATGGTCCTACCGTTGGAGAAGCGATTGCCGGTCATCCCGAAATCGACATGGTGTCGTTCACCGGTTCGACGGCCGCCGGCATCAAGGTCGCCAAGCTCGCGGCCGATACCGTCAAACGGGTCGCTCAGGAGCTTGGCGGAAAGTCTGCCAACATCATCCTGATGGATGCCGATCTCGACGCTTCGGTCGAGGCCGGCGTGCATGCCTGCTATACCAATGCCGGCCAGAATTGCCAGTCGCCGACGCGCATGCTGGTTCACCGTTCGCAGCGCGAGCAGGCATTCGAGGCCGCCCGCAGGGCAGTTGGCAGCATTCGTCTCGGCGATCCGCTCGATCCGAAATCCACCATGGGGCCGCTGGTCAGCCAGTCGCAGTTCGACAAGGTCCAGACCCTCATACAGGCAGGGATCGACGAAGGCGCAACACTGGTCGCAGGTGGACCGGGCCGGCCCGCAGAACTCAATCGAGGTTATTACGTACGCCCTACTATCTTCGGCGATGTCACGCCTGAGATGACGATTGCCCGCGAGGAAATCTTCGGGCCTGTCTTGTCCATTCTGAACTATGACAGCGAAGACGAGGCTATCGCGATCGCAAACGACACGCCCTTCGGGCTGGCGGGCTTCGTGCAGTCGAAGGACGCCGACCGAGCCCGCAAGGTCGCCAACCGCATCCGCGCGGGGCGCGTCTATCTTAACGGCGCCGTCTTCGATCGCAGCCTGCCGTTCGGCGGCTACAAACAGTCCGGCAACGGGCGCGAGTTCGGCCTGTTCGGCTTCGAGGAATATCTCGAGGTCAAGGCTATCCTCGGCTACCCTGCATAGGGTGGCAGGCACCGGTTTCGGCGGGAGGAGCCGGGCCGGTTGCATGACGTACCGTTTTCATCGGCCTGACGCCAAGGCGGGGCTTCTGTTCGTATTCCTGGGAGGTTTGCCGATGAAGATCGGTCAAGACAGCATATTGGGGCTCTTTTTCGCAGTTACTGGCTGCGTGGCCCTGTGGATCGCCATCCGGTATCCGCTCGGGACGGCAGGCCGCATGGGGCCGGGGTATTTTCCGGTCATCATATCGAGCCTCCTCGTCGTAACTGGCATCTGCGTCATCATCCGATCCATATCCGCATCGGGCGAGGGTTTTCCGGCTATCAACTGGAAGGGGCTGACAATGGTGCCTGCGGCCGTCGTCGTTTTTGGTCTGGCGATCGAGCCGCTGGGTTTCCTGCCGGCCGTCTTGCTGCTTCTCGTCCTCTGTGCGGCGACCAGCGTCAAGTTCCGTCTCGACTGGAAGGCGTCCGCGGGTGCGCTGGCTTTTGCCGGCCTATGCACCATTCTTTTCGTCGAGTTGATCGGGCTGCCGATGCCCGTGCTCGGCACCTGGCTACAATAACCAACGCTTCGTGAGCCTCGACATGGATATATTCAACGGACTTCTCCTGGGCTTCTCGACCGCTACGACGTTTGGGAATCTTCTCTATTGCTTCCTGGGTGTGCTGCTCGGCACGGCGGTCGGCGTGTTGCCCGGACTGGGGCCGATCGCCACCATTTCCATGCTTCTGCCCTTCACCTTCGGCCTCCCGGTCGATACGGCGCTGATCATGCTGGCGGGTATCTTCTACGGTTCGCAATACGGAGGCTCGACGACCGCCATCTTGATGAACCTTCCCGGCGAGGCTTCCTCCGTGGTCACCACGCTCGACGGCCACGAGATGGCAAAGCAGGGCAAGGCGGGCCGTGCCCTGGCGGCGGCGGCGATCGGCAGCTTCTTCGCCGGCACCGTCGGCACGCTTTTCATTGCGATCGCGGCGCCGTTGCTTGCAAGTCTCGCGCTGACCTTCGGGCCTGCCGAATATTTTTCGCTGATCGTGCTCGGGCTGATCACCTCGATGGTGCTGGCCAGCGGCTCCTGCTGACCGCCTTCGGTATGGCCCTGTTCGGCATGATGCTCGGGATGATCGGAACAGACGTCAATTCGGGCGCCGCGCGCTTCACGTTCGGCACGCCGAACCTCCTCGACGGCCTGGATTTTGTCGTCGTGGCTACCGGTATTTTCGGCCTCGGCGACGTTCTTGCAAATCTTGAGAACGAGCGTGGCCGCTCCGCCGGCGTGGCTCAGGTCAGCAGCCTGTTCCCAACCCGCGAAGACTGGAAGC
Source organism: Neorhizobium sp. EC2-8 (assembly GCA_045291535.1). Taxonomy (GTDB): domain Bacteria; phylum Pseudomonadota; class Alphaproteobacteria; order Rhizobiales; family Rhizobiaceae; genus Neorhizobium. The sequence continues at coordinate 1,669,423 of CP147998.1, forward strand.
GCATGGTCGCGCCGATCCTGCGCGGCACCGGGATCGGCGTCCTGCTCGGCGTCTTGCCGGGGGCGGGCGTGTTGCTCGCCTCCTTCTCAGCCTATGCGCTGGAAAAGAAGGTTTCACGCCATTCCGCCGAGTTCGGTAAAGGCGCGATCGAAGGCGTTGCCGCTCCCGAAGCGGCCAACAATGCGGCCGCCCAGACATGTTTTATCCCCATGTTGACGCTCGGCCTTCCGGGCACCGCGACCATGGCCCTGATGATTGGCGCGCTCGTCGTGCAGGGCGTGCAGCCGGGGCCGGAAATCCTGACGCAGCAGCCGGCGCTATTCTGGGGCCTCGTCGTTTCCATGTGGCTTGGCAACCTGATGCTGCTGTTCCTGAATCTTCCCTTGGTCGGCGTCTGGGCAAAGCTCATCTCCGTGCCCTATCACTACCTGTTCCCGATGATCTGCGTCTTCGTCGCCATTGGTGTCTACAGCATCAATAACAGCGTCTTCGACGTCTACATGATGGCCCTGTTCGGCATGCTGGGATACTTCTTCAGGAAGGTCGGTGCGGAACCTGCGCCACTCATCCTCGCGATGATCCTCGGTCCGATGGCTGAAGAATATTTACGGCGGGCGCTGCTGATCTCGCATGGCGACGCCGCCGTCTTCTTCACCAGTCCGCTCAGCCTCGGGACGCTGATCGTCGCCGCGCTGCTGCTTCTATCGATCGTATCGCCCCGTTTCCGCAAAGTGCGCGAGGAGGGACTGCAGGAAGCTGACTGACGATCGTCAGCTTCCTGCGCCTCGCTTATCGCAGCCGGCGCCCGCAATAACCCAGGAGACCCCCGATGCCACAGGATTTTGACGCTCGCCTGCGGGCGCATCTCGACCGCGAGGAACTCTTCGATCTGGTGCGCCGCGAACGCTTTGCCCGCGACCAGCGCCGTTTCGACGTAATGGCCGCATGTTTCCATCGTGACGCCTATATTCGCACCAGCTGGTATGACGGCCACGGCGGCGATGCCTATGTGGAAGCGACGCGGAAATGGATGGGCAATACGGGCAACAGCAAGCACTGGGTGTTTCCCGCTTTTGCCCAGATCGCGGGCCAACGGGCGACGGTGGAAAGCCCTGCCATGATCTTCAATCGCGCCCGCTTGGAGAACGTTGAGGTCGATTTTCACGTTTTCTGCCGGTTCTTTTCCCGCGCGCTCAGGGAGGATGGCGTCTGGAAGCTCTTTTCCTTCCACGTTCTGTTCGAGCGGGACGTGATGAAACCGGTCAATCCATCCGAAACGCTTCCGATCGATTGGACAGTGCTGAACTCGATGCGGCCTTCCTACAAGTTCCTGGCCTATATCCAGAGCGTCCGGGGCGTGAAGGTCAATCCCGACCTCTTGGGCGATGATCGGCCGGATCAACTGGCAGCTTTTCACACCGGAGAGGAGCGCTGGCTCGCCGGCGAGGAATAAGCAGGCCTGGCATTATCCGCCAAGCCGTTCCAAGCAGCGAAACGGATGCAGCCACATGTTCGGGAAGGGGACATGTGGCGTTAGTTTGACGGCATGGGCTCGATTAACGAGCGGGAGGAGAAAACAATGAACAGACGTGAATTCATGGTGCTCGGCGGCACGGCAGCGGTGCTGGCCTCGAGCGGCACGGCATGGTCGGCCGGAAAATGGCCGAGCAAATCGGCTGTCGTGATATCGGCTTATCCGCCGGGCGGCACCAGCGATATCATCACGCGCCTGGTGGCGGATGTCCTGACGGCAAAATTCGGCCAGCAGTTCGTCGTCGAAAACCATGCCGGTGCCGCAGGAGCGCTGGCTGGCGGCAAGCTCGCCCGCGCCGCGCCGGACGGTTACACGATCATGGTGAGCGGCAGTGCGCCGATCGCGGCCAACAAGGTCGTCCAGAAGAACCTTGCCTATGATCCGCAGGTGGATTTCACCCCGATCTCGATCGTTGCGGAAAGTCCCGCACTCTTGACCGCGAGCGTTTCCGCTCCGGCAAAGTCGCTTCAGGAACTGGTCGCCTACGCCAAGGCAAACCCCGGAAAGGTCAATATTGGCAATCCGGGGGCCGGTACGAAGGGGCATATCGCAGCGGCGATCATCGGCCAGATGGCCGGTGTCGAAATCAATCATATCCCCTACAAGGGATCGCCGCCGCTGCTGGCGGATCTCCTGGGCGGGCATATCCACTTCGCCCTCGATGCGCCGTCGAACTACCTGCCGCATGTTCGCGATGCCAAGATCCGTGGACTTGCGGTGACCTCGCCCAAGCGTACCGGAGAACTGCCGGATGTGCCGACAGTCGCCGAGCAGGGTTTCAAGGGTTACGACCAGACGCTGTGGTTTGGTGCCGTCGGTCCAAAGGGAATACCGGCGGATATCGTCACCGCGATACGTGGTGCCATCAAGGAATGGATCGATACCCCTGCAGCGAAGGAGAAGCTGACCTCGCTCGGGCTGACACCGGTTGCCAACACGCCCGACGAGATGCGGGTTTCCATCCAGCGCGAGATCGAATCCATCCGGCCGCTTGTCGAGGCGGGTCTCGTTCAGCCAACCTGATCCGAGGGCATTTCCAGACCATGACAAAAGGCCCCCGGAATTTTCCGGGGCCTTTCTGCATTCGGGTCATGCCTTCGGCATCGGATAGTCGTCCTCGTTGAGAACCCAGCGGGGCTTCAGCGAGAAATCCATGCGCGGCGGTGCGAATATATCGACGAGCTGGTTCACGCCTGCCGATTCCGCGGTGGTGGTGTGGATCGACGGTGGGGGATGACGCAGACCGATGGCGACTCGCAGTAAAGATGTTCGTCATCGCGCCAGATGTTCATGTTCGTTGTCCACGGCCAGCGCAGATGATGGGTAAAGGTGCCGGTCAGCGCCAGAGAGCATTGTTCGAAATCGTCATGATGATGCGGCGAGACCTTGTCGCGCTCACGCGGGCCGACACGCGGCGTCAGGTAGTTGATCATGAAGGTCGTGCAGCGATAAATCCGCCCGAACCGCGATGGATCTTCGGGAACGTCGAGCGTATACCACTTGAGCTTCAGCCCTCCGGGCGGCTCCGGCCAGGCTTCGAAAGGCGGGACATTGGGATGCTGTCCCGTAAAGGCGCCGGCGTTGGAAGCCGCATCGGCCATGTCCTTCGATTTCGGTGTGAAAAGCCGGACGATGCTGCCGGAGGTCAGCATGCGGATGCTGCTTTCTCCGGGCGGCAAAAAAGCGACCGAATAGCCCGGAACGACCGTGGTGCCCTCAGCCGTGGTGATCTCGGCGGATGTTTCCCGGTCGGGGATGATCAGGGCATATTCGTCCGGCTGCGCGTTCCGGGCGAAGACGCCGCCTTGTTTTCCGTCGCTATAGGCGATGACGAAGTTCTGTCCGCGGCTGATCCAGGTCTTGCCGTTCTCGTCCAAGACCTGCGGTTCGGTGTCGTAAAACAGGCCTAGCTGCGAGCCGAAATAGCTGTTGTGCACATGGGCTTCCTTCGGCTTCTCAGCCTGGGCCAGGCTGGATCTGGGGTCACTCTGGTCGTACATGGGGTCCTCCGCTTCGGTTTCGAATATGTTCATGAGGTATCGCCACGGACGACCTGAAGAGTTGAGCTTCGGCCGCCGGTGACGGTCTGGGTTCATCTGGGAAGCTGTTTCCTCAGTCCCAGAATTTCGCGCGTTTCACCGGGCGTGGCGATCGACCCGCCGAGTTCCTTCAGAATGCGTACGGCCTTCTGGACGAGTTCCGCGTTGCTTTTCGCAAGTACCCCTTTTTCCAGATAGATGTTGTCTTCCAGGCCGACGCGAACATGGCCGCCAAGCAGCCAGGCCTGCGCCAGCATGGGAAACTCCCAGCGGCCGATGCCGAATGCCGCCCATTGGGAATTCGTCGGAAGCAGCGATTTCATGTAGGCGAGGGTCTCGGGAGTGGCGATCGCGCCATAGCGGACGCCCAGCACGATCTGAAAGAGGGTAGGCGCATCGAGGCGGCCTTCCTGGATGAACTGGTTGGCCAGCTGAATGTCGCCGGTATCGAAGACTTCGAGTTCAGGCACGACGCCGGCTTCCCGGATGATATCCGCCATGATGCCGAGATTGCGCGGCGTGTTGATGACGACCGATGTGCCGGAATACATCGTGTTGAAGTCGAGGCTGCATATCTCCGGCCGAAGCGCAGCGATATGTTCGACGCGCTGCCCGGGTGGGAGCAGGGTGGTTCCCGGTGCTGCGATGCTGGGTTCTTGTTCTCCCGGAACGAACCGCCCGCCCGGTCCGGTGGTCAGGTTGATGATGACGTCCTCATCCGCCGCGCGAAGGCGATCCACCACCTCGCGATAGTGCTGCAGCTCCATGCTCGGCCGTCCGTCCGGATGCCGGACATGAATATGCACGATCGCCGCGCCCGCCCTCACAGCATCGAGGCAGGAATTCGCAATCTGCTCAGGCGTGATAGGCAAGTAGGGTGTCGACTCGACACTGGTGATGTTGCCCGTGACGGCGCAACTGATGATGGTCGGATTCGCCAAGTCTTTCTCCCATGTTTTCAAGGCACTGCTGCGATCTTTGCAGCTCGTTGGCTCGCATCTGCGTCCGCGCGGCGCAAAGCAAATCGGCCAGCGTTTCACGCACAGAAATGCTGTGGCCGGATCCGCGTCGCTGGCAGTGGCGAGGATCACTCGCCGTCGGAGCCAGCGGCTCGATGACGCCATCTCGGATGCCGGGCTGATGGACCTGAACAGGCGCGGCGTATGTTTCGGCGTCGCCACCCTTCGGCCTTGGATCCCATAAGGCGAAATCATTGGCCAGCCACAACCACGCAACTCGGAAGCCATGGGGTCTGCCGCACTTGAATGGATACAGAGATTCAACAGTCGCCGGGGCTGCGGCGCGCGCTGCACATCGTCCACGGAATGCGAATTCCTATTTCAACGGCTGAAACAGATGCTCGCTGCAATAGCCGAGACGGCGCATTTGATTATGATCCATGGCCGACCGGGACAAGAAGCTTCAAGTGCCCCCGGCTCGAGGGAGGAGAGCTATGCGCAGGATACTGAAATCCATCGGTATTGCCTTGGTGGTATTCACCGCTGTAGGTACCACGGGTCATTCCAGCCTGGCGGGAGAATGGCCGAAGGACAAACCGATCACCTTGGTTCACGCCTTTGCCGCCGGCAGCGATTACCTGGCGCGACTCGTCGCGTCGGCGCTGGAGAAGGGAGTGGGCCAGACGGTCATCGTCGAGAACAAGCCGGGTGCCGGCGGCGCAATAGGCACCGGCTATGTGGCTCGCCAGAAGCCGGATGGCTATACACTGATAACCGCCTATCCGGGACCGGCCGCCAACTTCACCAATACCATGCCGGGCCTGCCCTACAAGCCGCTTACCGACTTCGAGCATATCATCCAGTTTTCCGTCGGCGACATGGTGCTGGTGGCCCGCAAGGACTTTCCGGCCAACAATCTCAGCGAGCTGATCACCTATGTGAAGCAGCATCCTTCGCAGGTGAGCGCCGGCAATAACGGTATCGGCTCCTATGGCCACATGATCGAGACCGCGATCATGGATATGGCCGGCATCGACATCAAGCTCGTCAGCTACAAGGGCAGCCCGCCGATCGTCACCGACATGCTGTCGGCAAGCCTTGATCTCTCCGTCGATTATCTCGGCGACGCCTATATCAAGCATATCGAAGCGGGCAGCCTGAAGCCGATCGCTGTAATTTCTGCCCAACGGGCCAAGATCCTGCCGAATGTTCCGACCTTGAAGGAAATGGGGCTTGATCTCGTTGCAGTTCCATGGGGCGGGGTTATGGCGCCGAAGGGCACGCCGCCGGCAATCATCAAGAAGATCAATGAAGTGCTGACGGAATATCTGAAATCGGAGGATGCGATCAAGAAATTCGCGGTCGCCGGTCAGATCGCTGCGCCGACTACGCCGGAAGAGTTTCACAAGATCGTGGTTGATGAGGAAGCGCTCTGGCGGAACATCATCGCCAAATACAACATCCGGACCGAATAATCCGGGTTTTGAGGGTAATGAAACTCAAAGCTCCGCCCGTCGTCCGACGCCACTGCTGTCTCCCCGTTCGCCGGCGAGACGGGATATGGCGCACCGTTTCCGTCAATGGTTACACTGGTGCGATACGACCCCTCTTTCGTACCGCGAAATTTAAGAGACCGAAGCCGGTGCTGGGCACCGCCGCGCTGCGAAGGTGGCGCAATCTGGGCCTGGGCCAAGTGGAAATCCAAAAGGCGATAAGCGACAATCCGCGCCGATTGCCTGATCTCGATGATGCGCAGATGGACAGGGCAATTTCCAATGGCTGAAACTGACAACGAACCGCCATTGGTGGATACGCATTTTCACATCTACACCACCGACCTGCCGCTCGCTCCCAACGCCTGGCACAAGCCGCCGGAGGATGCCGGGGCGGAACGGCTGATCAAGCTCCTCGACGAACACGGGATAGCGCTCGGAGTCGTCGCTGCCGCGAGCCTGCATGGCGAATATAACGACTATGTTCGCGATGCTTTACGCAAATACCGCCGCCTGCGGGCTACGGCCATCGTTTCACCGTCGATCAGCGTCTATGAACTGGAGCGGATGCGCGACGATGGCTTCGTAGGTATCCGGCTGATGTGGCGGACGCTTGCCGAAGCGCCGGATATTACGTCGCCGGCCTATCGCCGTCTGCTGCGGCGCGTCGCCGATCTTGGCTGGCATGTCCACCTGATCGAACGGGCAGACCGTCTGCCCGCAATGATGCAGGAGATCGAGGCGGCCGGCGGGCGTATGGTCATCGACCACATGGGAATGCCCGAGGCGGGCAAAGGCGTGGACGATCCTGGGTTCCGTCTGGTGCTCGATGCGATCGACCGCGGCAATACCTGGGTCAAACTTTCGGCAGGCTACCGGTTCAAACCGCCTTCCGCAGCGATGGATTGCGCACGGCAACTGATACGGAGGACAGGCGGTGAGCGGCTGGTCTGGGCCAGCGACTGGCCGTTTGCGGCCTACGAAAACCAGGTCACCTACGGCGAGACGTTAGCGGCGCTTTCCGAATGGGTGCCCGATGCCGCCATGCGGTTGCGCATCGGCGGACGCAACGCTCTTGAACTCTATTTCATGTAACGGCTGGAATTCGAAAAATGAACGCATTAGCCGAGATGACTGCCAAGGCCGACATTCTGTCTCTCGTCACCGGATACTGGAACGAGGTGGACACGAATTGGGGTGCCTGCGCCCATATGATGTTTACCGAGGATGGCGTGTTCGGATCAGGCCCTTCCGCCTTCGTTGGTCGAGCTCAGATCAAGGCGTTTTACGACTGGCGCCGCAGCCGCGGTGACCGTGTCGCCCGTCATCTGATCAACAACCCGATGGTTTCGCTCGATGGCCCGGAGCGGGCAACGGTCAAATACATCATGACGATCTACGCCGTCGATGGGGTGCCCGTGCTGCACGTCAATGCGCCAAACAGCATTTCGGAAGTTATCGAAGTGGTGGTGCGCGATGCCGAAGATGGCTGGAAAATCCGGTCAAAAACCTTCAACCACCTCTTCAAGGGCGAAGAGCCGACGACAACCATGCCGGAGCATATGCGGGGAGCATATCTTCAGGGGCGGTGCGACAGGATCAGAGATAGTGTCGGCTTAACACCGATCGAAATGCCGTCAGGAGGAGAACCGCATGAGCATCGAGACGAGAGAGCCGCGCGAGCATTTGCTCAGTCGTCGAAACGTCACCTTCGCAGCCATTTTCGTATGTTTCAGCGTGGCTGTCGGCATCTATGCCTATCGCACCTTGAAGATCGGTACGGCGGCCGAGATGGGATCCGGCTTCTTTCCGGTCATGCTGTCGATCGTGCTGGGATTTCTATCCCTGGCGGTCGCCTTTACGCCGATTTCGGCAAACGCTCAGCCGTTGCGGTTCGCTCCCGTCAAGGCCTCCGTTTTGATCATGGGGGCGCCACTTATTTTCGCTGTGTCGATCCAGTCCCTGGGTCTGGTGGCCGCCGTAGCGCTGACGATCTTCTTTTCAAGCTTTGCCAGCCGTTTTGCAAGCCTGCGCCAGTCTCTCCTGCTTTCCGTAGGGTTCACCGTCTTCTGCGTCGCGGTGTTCCATTATCTCCTGAACCTGCCAATCCCCTCTGGGGCGACCTGATCACGGGCTAAAAACGCCATGGATATCTTTGCCAATCTCGCTCTCGGGTTCGGGGCTGTTATCGAACCTTCCAACCTGATGTTCTGCTTTATCGGCTGCCTGCTCGGCACCGCCGTCGGCGTGCTGCCTGGGATCGGGCCGCTCGGCACGATCGCCATCTTACTCCCGGTGACCTTCGGTTTCGCGCCCGAGGCATCGATGATTATGCTGGCCGGCATCTATTACGGCGCCCAGTATGGTGGCTCCACGACTGCTATCCTGATCAACCTGCCGGGCGAGGCGACATCGGCCGTTACCGCTATCGACGGCTACCAGATGGCGCGTCAGGGCAGAGCGGGACCGGCACTTGCCATCGCGGCGATCGGTTCGTTCTTTGCCGGCTGTGTTGCAACGCTGGTCATCGCGCTCTTCGCCAAGCCGCTGACCTCGCTCGCGTTGAGCTTCGGTCCGTCGGACTATTTTGCCTTGATGGTGCTTGGTGTCGTCGCCTCGATCGCACTGGCGCATGGTTCGGTGCTGAAAGGCCTGGTGATGATCGTGCTCGGCTTGCTGCTCGGCTGCGTCGGCACGGATGTCTATACCGGCAGCATGCGCCTGACGCTCGGCACTCTGGATCTGGCGGATGGTATCCCGATCATCGCCTTCGGTTCGGGCGTCTATGCTATCGCCGAAATCCTGCGTGGTCTCGAGGACGAAAAGGAGCAGGAACGGGATGTGCTGACGACACGTGTTACCGGCCTGATGCCGACCTGGGCGGATATCAAGGAATCCGCTGGTCCGATCGTGCGCGGCACGGGGCTGGGCTCCATTCTCGGCATCCTGCCGGGTGGCGGCGCCATGCTTTCGTCTTTCACGTCCTATGCGCTGGAGAAGAAGATTTCGCGGCACCCCGAGCGCTTTGGCCACGGCGCAATCGCCGGTGTCGCCGGTCCGGAATCGGCCAACAATGCCGGTGCGCAGAGCTCGTTCATTCCCATGCTGACGCTGGGTATTCCATCCAACGCCATCATGGCGCTGATGATCGGTGCCTTGATGCTGCAAGGCGTGGCGCCCGGCCCCAATCTCGTCAATGAAAAGCCGGTCCTCTTCTGGGGCGTGATCGTCTCGATGTGGATCGGCAACCTGATGCTGGTGATCCTCAACCTGCCGCTGGTCGGGCTGTGGGTGAAGCTGCTGTCGGTTCGCAACCATCTCCTCTTCCCGGCGATCATCGGCTTCTCGGCGATTGGCGTCTACAGCGTCGGCAACAACCCGTTCGATCTGGTGGTGATGACGGTGTTCGGCTTGGTCGGTTACGGCCTCACCAAATTGGATTGCGAACCGGCGCCGCTTCTGCTGGGCTTCGTTCTCGGGCCGATGCTGGAAGAATACCTGCGCCGCGCCATGCTTCTGGCCGACGGAAACCCGCTTGCCTTCTTCCATCGGCCCATCACCGCCGGCCTGCTATTGGTGGCCGCGGTGACGCTTTCGCAGTGCTGTTTCCGGCAATCCGGAATCGCCGCAAGGTCGTGTTCACCGAAGAGGACTGAGGCCTTCCGTGTCGGTTGGCATTCGGCACTCAACAGGCCGGAACACCTCAACTGCATTTCATGGCTTGAAATCACCGGGCGGCGGAGGTGGACCCTTCGTCGCCCGGCGCTTTAACACATGGGGATCGATCAAAGATCACCGCGGCGCTGGCGGTCTGTCATCCACTTCGATCTTCAAAGGTGAAATTTGCAACTCCTGCGCGGTTCCCATTTTTGCCGGCCCTGCCCATGAACGTCGCGAAGACCGGTCGCTATAATCCGCTGCTCGCGCTGAAGGACCCGCATTATCGGCGCTTCGCCACCGGCAGCATCGTCTCCGTGCTCGGCATGTGGATGCAGAAGATCGGCGTTGCCTGGCTGGCCTGGGAGCTCAGCAAGTCACCGTTCTGGCTCGGGCTGATCGCTGCCGCGGACATGCTGCCTTCGATCTTCCTCAGCAGCTTCGCCGGTTCGCTTGCGGATGCGCATGACAAGATCAAGGTGCTGCGCTCGGCACAGTCGGTCGCCATTTTGCAATCGCTGCTGCTCGCCATATTGTCGTGGCTGGGCCTGATTACGGTGGAAGTGCTGTTCGGGCTGACGCTGTTGCTCGGGATTTCCAGCAGCCTTGAACAGCCGGCACGGCTCTCGCTGATCCGCGAGATCGTGCCGCCGAATTATCTGCATGCCGCCGTCGCCTTCAATGCGCTGAGCTTCAATCTCGCCCGCTTCGTCGGCCCGATCATTGCCGGTGTGTTGATCAGCGAGGCCAATGTGGGCGTCACTTTTGCTGCCAGCGCCTTGGCGATCGGCTTCTTCTCCTACGCGCTGGCGGTGATCCGGGTCCAGAAGGAGACGGATCGTTCCTCCGAGGCTGCTCAGGCCCTGGGTACAATGGATGGGTTCCGTTACGTTTCAAGTCAGAAAAGCCTGCTGGTGACGCTCGGCCTGATGGGTGCCTCCGGCATCAGCGTCAACGGCATATTGCAGATGTTGCCGGCGGTTTCCGACAGGCTCTTTGCAAAAGGCATAGACGGATTTGTCGCCCTTATGGCTGCCTCCGCCTTTGGGTCGGTGATCTCCGGCATCATAACTCTGTCGCGGCCACCCGGCGCCAGGGGCGTGGTCGGCATCTCCATTGCCGTTCTTTGCGCAGCAGCTTCATTGGCTGCTCTTGCTGTGATCCCCATCTTTCATCTGGCCCTTGTCGCGATCTTCTGCATGTCCTTCGCCAACATGTATGCGGGAATAGCCGGGCAGGCCTTGCTACAGCTCGAAAGCGAGCCGGGAAAGCTTGGTCGGGTAATGGGAATCTATAGCATGATCATCCGCGGTGGCCCGGCGGTCGGCGGTTTCCTCATTGGGACCGCGGCCACATTTGTGGGCATGGTTATGCCCGTCGTCGGTGTGGCTGCGCTGGCAGCGTGTTATGCCGGTCTCACCGCCTTGACCTTCAGCCGCGCCGATCAGCGCCCATAGGCATTTCAACAAGTGAAATGCGAAAAGAACCTGCTGGCATAGAAGAGCATGCCGGACTACCTTTTGTTCAAGCATCGGTTGGGAGGCTGATGCAGAGGAATTCTGGGAGGAGTTCTGAATGATGGAAAGCGAGTTGAAGGAGAGACCGACCAAATCTCTTCAGCTACCGAAATACAACGATCTTCATTGCAGGGCGAATTCATTGCGTGGCAGCGTCGATGAGCACAAGGCATCCTATGCCCCGGTCGAATCCGCGCGCCGGGTTCTCCTGCTCTTGCAGGCGTTGAATGCGCAGCGGATCGCGACCATCGGCTCGCTGCATCAGGTGACCGAGCTCTCCAAGCCGACGATCGTGCGGATGCTCGAAACGCTGATCAGCGAAGGTTACGTGGTTCGCGACAACTTTGTCGGGGGCTACAGTGTCACCTCCAAGGTCGTCTCGCTCGCCTCCGGCTTCGCTGGCGCGCCGATGTTGATCGAGGCGGCGCGGTCGCGAGCCGTGGCGCTGACGAACGATATCAAGTGGCCCGTCAGCCTGGGGACGCTGCGGGACGCCCATATTCTCGTCAGCTTCACCACGGCGCCGATTAGCCCATGGTCCTATCCATTCCCCGTCCTGCACCGGTTCCTCGACCTGGAGCTGACCGCGATGGGACAGTGTTATCTCGCCTTTTGCGACGACGAGGAGCGAGCTCTGCTGCTCAACGCGCTGACCCAGCAGCGCCGCGATCAGGGAAAGCTGTTCGATGCGGCGCGGGTGCTGCGGGATCTCAGGACGACCCGAAAGCGCGGTTATGCACGTGTCGGCGGGCCACGCCGGGTATTCGACTTCGTGGCGGTGCCGATCCTCGACGGACAGCGGTGCTCGGCCTGCATGGGGGTTGGCTTTTACCGCTCGGCAGTTCCGTCGGACCGGATCCTGGAAACCGTGATTGAACCCATGGTCGAGGCAGCAACCGCCATCCAGGTGGACATGCGGAGCCTGAACAGCACCGGCTACTAAACCCATTCAACCAATATCCGCTGAATATGCTCGATCCGGGGCAGGTTCGGCCATGGCCATCGCGCCGCTAAACCGAGGAGAGACCCATGAAGCGCAAGGTGATACTGACATGTGCCGTCACCGGAGGCAGCGCGCTCTCGAAGAACAGCCAATATGTGCCGATCACACCCGAACAGATTGCCAACGAGGCGATTGCTGCAGCACAGGCCGGTGCCGCATCGGTGCATATCCATGTGCGGGATCCGCAGACCGGCGCTCCATCGACGCAATTCGAACTCTATGAAGATGTTATGCGGCGCATCCGCTCATCAGGCGTAGATTTTATCGTCAATCTGACCGCCGGCCCCGGCGCAGGTTATGCACCGACGCTCGACGAAACGGCCGTGCCACCGGTGCGCTCACCGAGTGTACGGACCGACCATGTCTCGCGGCTGCGCCCCGATATCTGCACTCTGGACGTGGCGACGATGAATTTCGGCGACCGGGCGATCGTCAATACGCCGCCGCATCTCATCGCAATGGCGAAAGTTATCCAGGCGGCGGGCGTGAAACCTGAGCTTGAGGTTTTCGATATCGGCCATGTCGGTGTCGCGCTCAGGCTTTTGGAGGCCGGGCATCTGCCGAGGCCGCCGTTCTTCCAGTTCTGTCTTGGTATTCCGGGCGGCGCGCCGGCGACCACCGAGGCGATGCTTCTGATGCGCTCATTGATCCCGACGGAAGCGCAGTGGTCCGCTTTCGGTATCGCGCGGGCGCAGATGCCGATGGTCGCCCAGTCGGTCATTCTCGGCGGCCATTGTCGCGTCGGGCTGGAAGACAATCTCTATCTCGAACACGGTGTCCTCTCTGAGGGCAACGTGCCGCTGGTCAGGCGGGCCGTGGAAATCATCCGGGCGCTCGGGGCGGAGCCGGCGACGCCGTCGGAAGCCCGCGAGATCCTCTCGCTGGAAGCGACGAGGGCGGCCGCCTGATGACTGCCGATCTTAATGCCGCCGATCTCAAACTGGTTGCCGAAACGGCTTTCGATCCTGCAGCGGCGGGCTGGACGAAATGCCGGCCCAATCCTTTTTCCGACGTGGCTGGTCCATTCTGGCAGAAACAGGAGGATGGTCAGTTTCTCTTCGGCGTCATCTGTGCGCCCCACACCCAAAACAACGCACGGGTCATGCATGGGGGCGCGCTTGCGACCTTCTGTGACCAGGCACTGGGTGGCACGCTCTATCAAACCCTGTCGCGGGACCGGGAGCCTGACGCGCCGCCGGTTCGCTCGGTAACAGTCCAGCTCAACATCCAGTTCCTGGCGGCGGTGCAGCCCTTCGATTTCGTGGTCGCCCGCTGCCGGATCGCCAAGACAACCCGTACTCTGGTGTTTCTCGATGGACTTGCGGAGGTGGGCAGCGACGTCGTCGCGTCACTGCAGGCAGTGTTCAAGCTGGTCAAGCCGCTCGCTTAAGTGGATGCAGCAGCTTGTATTTCAGCCGTTGAAATGTCCCGTCACCGGCCCTCGCACCGAGGCATCAAACGCCGCAGAGTGATCGCAACAAAGCGGTACCGGGGAGGACAGGAATGCCACGGACGGAATTTACGGCGCGCTTCAAGGCGCGTCAGCAACTGCTTGGCACATTCGTCAAGACGCCCACCAGCCATGCTTCGGAAATCCTGGGTGGCGCAGGTTTCGATTTCGTCGTCATCGACGAAGAGCATGCGCCGATCGATCGTTCCGCAACCGATCAGATCCTGCTCGGATGTCGGGCGAACGACATTGCCGGTCTGGTCAGGGTGCCCTCGTCGATGCCGAGCGCCATCCAGTCGGTGCTGGATTGCGGCGCAGATGGCGTGTTGGTTCCGCATGTCGCCTCGGTCGAGGTCGCCCGATCCGTGGTGGCCGCCAGCAGATATCGTGGCGGCATCCGGGGCTTTTCAAATTCCCCGAGGGCGGGTGGTTACGGCGCCGCCGGCATGTGGGCACATATCGAGGCGCAGGATCGGGACATCGCGGTGCTGGCGATGATCGAGGATCGCGAGGCGATCGACGCCATCGAGGATATTCTCGCTGTCGAAGGGCTCGACGGGATCTTCATCGGCCGTGGTGACCTGACGGTTTCGCTCGGAGCGAAATCGGCCGGTGATCCGGCGGTCAAGGATGCGGTCGCCCGGATCATGGCGGCGGCCCGCAATGCGGGAAAACCAATTTGTATCATGGTCGGTGCCGTCAGCGAGATCGATGCTTTTCGGGCGGAGGGGCGAGCGCCTTCATCGTTTCGTCCGATCAGGCTCTCCTGCGCGCCAGCGCCAACCGGATCCGCACCGAGTTCAATGCCGCCGCTTCATACTGAAACAAATACAGGGCACCAACATGTACGCAGCAAACGACCCACGCGCGGCCCTCAATGTCGCCGCGCCTCGCAGTATTCCCGCCCCGACGGCCTATAAGGGTGCGGAATATGCCCGCTTCTATGATGCTCAGCCGCAGGAAGTGGCAGACGGCAGCGAGACCTATTACGCACGGGGACAGAACCTTATCGTGGCGCATACAAGGGGCAAGGCAGGTCTGGTGCTCTCGCGAACCGGCCAGGCTCGATGAATACGTCGTTCTCCTGCCGAACCGGAATACGCCGGTCGAAGTGCGCTGGAACGGCCAGAACATCGCGGTCGACGGCTATTGTATCGTCGTCGTGCCGCCGGGCGATAGCGAAGTGCATCTGAAGGGAGATGGCGAGGTTATCCGGCTGGTTACCACCCAGGCGGAGGATCTCGTCGCCAAATGCTCGAATGCCGGCTCCTACGTCGATCCCGATCCGAACGTCTCGCCGTTTCGGGCCTGGCCCGACCCCTTGGGCGGCCACAAGTTGCGGCAATACAGCCTGGACGTTCCGCCGGAGCCCGGCCGGTTCGGCATTATCTTCCGCTGCTCGACGATCATGGTGAATTTTCTGCCCGGCAGCGGTCCGCGCGACATCACCAAGATGTCGCCGCACTTTCACGACGATTTCGAGCAGTATTCGCTCTGCGTCGCGGGCTCCTATATTCATTACCTGCGCTGGCCGTGGATCAGCGATCTCAATGCCTGGCGGCCGGACGATGCCGAGTTTTGCGCTGCGCCCTCCGTCGCCGTCATCCCGCCTCCGGCCATTCACACGTCGCGGTCCATGGACCCGGTGAAGAATGTCCTGGTCGATATCTTCAGCCCGCCGCGCGCGGATTTTTCCGCCAAGCCGGGTTGGGTGCTGAATGCCGACGAATATCCGGCGCCGGATGCCGCGCGCTAACCAGACAAATCAGTCTTCATGGGAGTGACCGACATGACCGAAGCTTCTTCCGCCACCACCGACCGCAAAGCAGAAATTGCCGGCTCCTGGTCGGCGCCGTCGATCTGCATTGCCACAGTGGGCCGGCCGTTTTCCCGCGCCTGCTCGACCACTACGAAGCGATGAAGGAGGCGTCCGAGGCAGGCTTCTCAGCGCTCCTCTACAAGGACCATTTCTATCCGGGCATGGCGCATGCCAAGCTGCTCGAAACGCTTTATCCCGATATCGGTGTACGCCTCTATTCGGGCGTGGCGCTCAACAATGCCAGCGGCGGCATCAATCCGCATGCGGTCGATCATGCTGTGAAGCTCGGCGGCAAGATCGTCTGGATGCCAACTTTCGCCGCGGCAAACCATATCGACAAGAGCGCCGAAGAGACGAAGAACTACCCGAAAAGCGTCAACCCGATGCTGCCGCCCGTTCCGCTCACCGTCCTGGATGAAAACGGCAAGCTGACGAAGGAGACCAATGAGGTCCTGGACGTCATCGCGGACGGCGACATCATCCTCTCGAGCGGGCATTTATCCGTGAAGGAGCTGAAGGTGCTTTATCCGGAAGCGAAGCGGCGCGGGGTGAAGAAGATGATGATCAATCATCCCACCTATGTCGTCGGTTGCTCGGATGACGATATCCGGGAGCTGAGCAAGCTTGGCGTCTTTATGGAGCATTCCATCTGCATGTTCATTCCGAACGAACGGGGCCCAGCCAGATGGGATGCGAAGGAAATGCGCCGCCTCGTGGATCTTGCGGGCGTGGAGATGACCATATTCGGCTCCGACCTCGGCCTCATAAAGATGCCGCGGCCAGTCGAAGGATACCGCGCCATCGTCAACGATCTGCTCGACCTGAACATGCCCAAGGCCGACCTCCGCAAGCTGCTGGGGGCCAATGCGGCGGGTCTGCTCTAGTGAAGCGCTGGAGATTTGCGATGGCTGAGGGTGACGACGAGTCGTGTTCTGCGATGTCGCCGTCATCGCTTCTGACCTCGTCGCGGGGTTCCTGCTTATCTCGTAAGAAATATCCAGCCGAAGTCGATTTCGGCGGCCAAGTCGTTATCTGCGTAGGCTGTGCGCCAGAGCACACCATGAATGTCGGCCAATGCTGCTATGATCCTCATCGTCCAACGGCGCGATGCTCACGCCTCGATTCTCGCGAAATCTTTCCGAAATACCGCAGTTGCCGGCTTGATCCGATATCGACAGCGATGACGCGGCGATTGGCGGTTACACATATCCTCGGCTCTGGTTCAGGCGCAGGCTTCGCACTGCGGCTAATGTGGATCATCAACCCTTCAGTCTGCGGCACCGGTCTTGGCCTCTTCGATTCCGAGTAGCGGCCACTGCCCAGTTGATCAACAAAATATGAGTATTGTACTCATATTTTGTTGATCAACTAACATCCGGCTCTTATAGCTGCGCTCGGCGAGTCGTCTCGCCCAGCGACCTTCACTCGCTGCTCCTCATACCTGTGATCTGTCAGGGTCACTCAACGCAGTTTGCAGCCAGAAGGATCGGGCAATGACGTTTTCTTTCAATCAGTTTTACGCTCGCCGGCATCTTCTTGGTTCCACCGTACTCGTTGGCGCTATGGCTGCAGCCGCCATGCCTATTGCCGCCTTTGCGCAGGATGCTGCCAATGGCGCGACGCAACTCGAACCCATAATATTAAGAAGTTCCGACATTCAGACGATCAGCGAGGACAACGACACCATCGTTCCCAAGCGTTCCATTTCGGCCTTGAAGACCGACACACCGCTCGTCGAGACGCCGCGCTCCGTTTCCGTGGTTACACGCAAGGAGATGGAGCAGCGTGCCGTCACCGATATGATTCAGGCGACGCGGTACAGCTCCGGCGTTAGTACCGGTGGCTTCGGCTATGACCCGCGCTTCGATCAGATTTACATTCGCGGCATCGAGACGACGACAAGTGGTGATTTCCGTGATGGCCTGCGCCAGCCTGTGATGACCTACGGGACGTTCACGACCGAAATATACACGCTCGACCGCGTGGAGGTGTTGAAGGGGCCGGTATCCGTTATGTACGGCGCGGCGAGCGCAGCCGGCATCGTCAACAAGATTTCCAAACTACCGCTGCAGGAAACTCACCATGAGGTCGAACTCCAATACGGCACAGTTGGCCGCAAGCAGGCCGCTTTCGATTTTGGCGGACCGATCGGCGAGAGCAACGATGCGTTCTACCGTCTTGTCGGGCTCGCTCGACAGGGAGAGACCAACTACGATATTCAGGACGACCGCTACCTGCTGCAGCCGTCCTTTACCTGGGAGCCGACCGACAGCACCAAATTCACCATCTACGGCCTGGCCCAGAATACCGAAACCGCGGCAAGCGCCTGGACTTTCAAGAACAACGGCCGGATCTATCTCGTCAGCGACCCGGATTACGATTATCAGAAAATTCGGCAATATCAGTTGGGTTATCAGCTCGAACACGACTTTGGCAACGGCCTGACCTTCCGACAGAACGCACGCGTGAGCGATCTCGACCTCAAGTCACGTTATCTCAACCGGATGGCAATGTTCAGCGCGCCGGCCGATCCCTGGCTGACCACCGCGGTTACGGATAAGATGCGTGCCTACCAGATCGACAACCACTCCAAGCCAAATTTGAAACTGGCGGCGTATCCCATACCATTCTCGCGGGGCTGGATTACACCGCCGTAAACTCGGATTTTGCTATTGGAGGTGGTTCTACACTACCTGGCAACGTTGGCAGCGCACCCACGCCTGCGCTTACGGGCTTCACTGGTAACGACCTGCATCAGACAGGGTTGTATGCGCAGGAACAGGCAGAACTGGGAAATTGGCGCTTCGTCGGCGGTCTGCGCTACGACTGGCTGGATCAGAGCACCACAGATAAGGTCGCTGGTACAGGCGACGAGAAGGATGACGGCGCGCTGTCAGGACAGGTCGGTCTTCTCTATCTCTTCGATAATGGAATTGCTCCCTACGTAAGCTACGGAACCTCCTTCGTGCCCTCCACTCAGCTCTCCGCCCCAGGGACCGTGCTAGATCCAACGAAAGGCCGTCAGATCGAAGCCGGCATCAAGTATCAGCCGCAAGGCGAAAACTTCTCCCTAAGCACCTCGGTTTATCGCCTGGTTGAAACCGGCAAGCCACAATATGCGGGCGCGGCTGGCCCGATCTATATCTATGAAAACTCCGGTGAAAATACTTTCACTGGCTTCGAGATCGAAGGCCGCACGGCCTTCGACAATGGCATCAGCCTGATTGCGGCCTATACCTATACCCATGCGGAAATCACAAAAAATCTCGACAGCGCCCTTATCGGCAACACGCCAACGACGACGCCGCGTCACGTAGCGTCGCTGTGGGTTAACTATGCAGCGCCTGAAGATACTGCGATTGACGGTCTCAGCATCGGGGGTGGCATCCGCGCAATGAGCGAAACGTTCACCAGCGACGCCAACTCGGACAAGAATGCGGGTACGGTGTATCTGGACGCCGCAATTTCCTATGACTTCGGTGCAAAAAATCCGGACCTGAAAGGTCTTTCACTCTCCGTCAGTGCGACGAACCTTGCCAACCGCGAAGAGCAGGTCTGCAACGGCGGCTATTGCTACTTCGGCCAAGGTCGCACGGTTCTCGGATCCCTGAAGTATAAGTGGTAACAGGTGGAATCCAGGCGCCAGAAACCACACAGTAACCGGCTTACATCTGTACTTTCATCAGATGCTCGAAGCAGGTGGGTCTACTGGCGCTGCGGCAAAATCTCGGCGAGTTGAGCATGACTGTAAAAGCCTACGTGCTGCCAGGAACTGTTTATTTTGACTTGGCACCAAAGGGAGGCGGCCAGCCCTATCGCATCTTCCTGTTTATGCCCAAAGGCGAACCTCCAGCGGAGGGATGGCCGCTTTTGGTCATGACCGACGGGAATGCAACTTTTCCCTTTGCCGTCGCCAGCCTGGTCACGCAGGCGCCTTACCCGACCGGAACCAACATCGATTGGGGTGTTATCGCGGCGATCGGCTACCCGTCCGACGAACCTTATGACGCACTACGCAGGGCGTGGGACCTGGGGCCTCCGCCGATCAAATCCTATCCACCTTATTTTCAAGGTGGCCCTCCCGTCCGTATTGGCGGGACAGGGGAACTGCTGGACTTGATCGAGAAACAACTGCTTCCGCGCCTTGCCGACATGGTGCGGCTCGATGCCGCGCGTCGCTCGCTTTTCGGACATTCATTCGGCGGTCTCTTCACTCTCTACGCCCTTTTCGAACGTCCAGCCCTGTTTGCCAACTGGGTTGCTGCCAGCCCGACAATCTATTGGGAAGGCTGTGAAATCCTGAACAACGAGCGGCGTCGCCAGAGGGTAGCGGGTCACACAGCCTTCCTGCATCTATCGGCCGGTGAGTACGAGGGAGATAAACTTGCTCCTTTCCAGTACCGAAACGAAGATGCGGCATCTCGTCTGGAGAAAAGGAAAGCCGAGCGGACGGTTGCGTTGGCGCAGGAGATGGCAGAGCGGCTGAACGATCCCGAGGACGGCATTCGGACGCGGTTCGAGCTTTTGCAGGGCACACCCACATGTCCGTCCTCGGACCAGCTGTCAATCGCGCCGTAAGCATCGCATTCGAAGTGGTGGACAAAAATGCTCGATAGCAAACTGCGCCTTCGGCGCCACATTTTGTTATTCTAGGAGGTAACGTGGTCTCGGTTCAGCTAGATCAAGACGCGCCAGAAACGGCAGATGCCTTTGCTGTCCGCAAGGTCGGTCTTTCAATCGACGGAAACACGATCCTGTCCGAGGTCAGTCTCGATTTTCCAGCAGGAGAGGTGGTGGCTCTGGTCGGCCACAATGGTTCGGGCAAATCCAGTCTCCTGAAAATTTTGGCACGGCAACTCAAACCTACCGACGGATCGATCGCTTATGGTGGCCGCGACCTCAGGCATTACGACGGCCGTGATTTCGCACGGTCGGTTGCCTATCTGCCGCAGGATCTCGGAACAGGATCAGACATGACCATCCGCGAACTTGTCAGTTGCGGACGTTATCCGTGGCACGGTGCGCTCGGTCGTTTCTCGGATCTTGATAAAGAAAAGGTCGAGGCTGCCATAGCTGCCACGCATATCGAGACCTTTGCCGACCGTGTGGTCGGCACGCTATCCGGTGGGGAGCGGCAGCGTGCGTGGATCGCCATGCTGATCGCTCAGGATGCTCGGTGCCTGCTGCTCGACGAACCGACCGCAGCGCTGGATATCGCGCACCAGATCGAAGTCCTGTCTCTCGTGCGGCGGCTGGCTCGCGAGGGCGGCCGGAGCATCGTGATCGTCCTTCATGATATCAACATGGCCGCGCGCTTCTGCGATCGGATTCATGCTCTGAAAGGCGGCCAGGTCGTCGCAAGCGGCACGCCGGCCGAAATTGTGGTGCCTGAGACGCTCCACGTCATTTATGGGATCGACATGGATGTGATTTCCGTTCCGCACCTTTCGCATCCGCTTGCCTATGCCTGCTAAGGTTCGCCCCGAGATGGAGATTTCACGGCGCTGGTTTTTGCATTACGCCGCGGCCGCCATCGTATCGATGCCGAAGCCATTGTTGGCGGCGGTGGCCGGGCAAAGGATCGTCAGCCTCGATTACGGGCTGTCATCGACGCTGCTGTCGCTCGGATTGCCGCCTGTCGGAATATCCGACCTTGCCGACTGGGGCAGATGGGTCGTCGAGCCCGCCATGCCGCAATCGGTCGTCGATATAGGCAGTTCCTATGAAGTCGATTTCGAGCTCCTGATGCAGCTGAAGCCGGATCTTATCTTGACGACGCCTTATCTCGACGAGCTTCTGCCGAAGCTTCTGCCCGTCGCAAAAGTCCTGCGGCTGGAAATCTTCACCCCGACACCGGCCCGATCCTGCCGGCAGCAATGGAAGCGACGCGAAAACTGGCTGCCGAACTCGGTCGTGACACCGAGGCGGAACAGTTCCTGGCGCGATCCGATGCGTTCTTCGAGGAATGCCGCCGACGACTGGCCGGCAGGACTGTTCCGCCAGTTGTGTTGGTCAGCTTTATGGATGCGCGGCACGCTCGCGTCTACTCGGCGCCCGGCCTGTTTCACAACGCGCTCGAGCGCATCGGGGTGCGCAATGCCTGGACCCGGAAATCCAATTATTGGGGCTTCGAGACTATCGGCATCGAAGAGCTCTCCGCCATCACCGATCCGGACACGCGGCTGATCGCCTTCGACCCCGTTCCGCCCGATGTCCTGCCAAAACTCGCCGACAGTGCGCTGTGGCGGGCGCTTCCATTTTCACGGCCGGGCCATTTTTCAGTCGTTCCGCCGGCACTGATGTTCGGCATGGTCAACGAGGCCGTACGTTTCGCCGGCTTGGTGACCGACCTTCTGGAACAGGATGCATGACTGTAACTCGTCACGACAATCTGGGGCCAGCGCTGGTCGTTCTCATGCTCCTTTGTGGCGGGGGACAGCATCCTGGTTTCTCGCGGAACCCGCACTCTCGGCACCGACCGGGCTGGGCTACGACATTCAGCGTATGGTGCTCTACTATTCGACCCTGCCCAGGCTGGCCACGGCGCTGCTTGCCGGAGCTGCGCTCGCGTTGTCGGGTGCCTTGTTCCAACAGGTCCTGCGAAACCCGCTGGCTGATCCGACGACGCTCGGCGTGTCGGCAGGCGCCAACCTTGCTTTGGTCCTGGTATCGCTTTTCATACCCGGTCTCCTCGGTGTCGGGCGCGATGCTGTCGCGTTGGCGGGGAGTTCTGCTGCCGCTGCGATCATCGTCGGCTTTGGCGCACGCCGAGGTTTCTCTCCCTATTCGCTCGTGCTTTCGGGTCTGGTGCTCAGCCTCTGGTGCGGAGCGCTGGCGGCGATCCTGACCTATCTGAACCAGCGTTACCTGGCGAGCTTGTTCATCTGGGGCGCGGGTTCGCTGGCTCAGCAGAGCTGGGCCATTCCCCTGTCGCTTATCTGGAAATTAGCCGCCGTTAGCATCGTCTGTGCCCTGGTGATCAGGCCGCTGTCGCTGCTCGATTTGGGGAGAGCAACTCAGCCTCGCTCGGGGTAAGGCTTGCTCACCTTCGCATCGTAGTCGTTGCATGTGCGGTGGCGCTTGCCGCCTTCGTCACCAGTGCCGTCGGCGTCATCGGCTTCATCGGGCTGGTCGCGCCGACGATTGCGCGACTATCCGGAGCGCGCCGGCCCGTTCAGTTGATCGTCTGGTCTCCTTTGATCGGTGCAGGGCTCCTGTTTCTCGCCGACTCCATGCTTCAACTCGCGGCAGGCGGCTTCGGCGATTTTCTGCCGACTGGCGCGGTCACAGCCATCTTCGGCTCTCCGCTGCTCCTGGCGCTGCTGCCGCGATTGAAGATCCGTCACCGGATCCAGCAGGCAGCGTCGATCCGGAGGCCGCGCCGATGGAACGCGGGGTTCCGCTCGTCATTGCTTCCTTCGGTGTTTTGGTTCTGCTGACCGTCAGCCTCTTTGTCGGGCGCGGACATGGTGGAGGCTGGGCTTTCCTTTCCGGCGAATTTCTCGATGACATCCTGGCGATCCGCGCACCAAAGGTTTTCGCGGCGCTTGCGTCCGGCGCCATGCTTGCCGTCGCAGGGTCGATCCTTCAGAGACTGACCGGCAACGAAATGGCAAGCCCGGAAGTTCTCGGGATCAGCGCCGGCGCGACATTCGGCGTCGCTATCGCAGTTTTTGTCATCGCGCCGGGTTTTTCCGGCCAGTTTGCCTTCGCCACCGGGGGCGCTATCGCGGTTCTCGCGGTTATTCTTCTGAGTTCGCGGCGTTCCAACTTTGCCCCCGAACGGGTCCTGCTTGCCGGTATCGCGCTCAGTGCCATGGTGGATGCGGTTGTTGGCGTATTGAGTTCGACCGGGGATCCGAGAGCAGCCTTGCTCATGCGCTGGATGAGCGGCTCGACTTATCTGATCGACCGCAGGACAGCCACGACGGAAGTGGCAATCGCCGCTGCACTGATCACGGTTGCGCTCACAGCACGCCGTTGGCTGGATATCCTGCCACTCGGACCGGCTCCTTCAGCCGCTGTCGGCATATTGCTGGCGAGATCAAGATTGGTGCTGTTTGCACTTGCGGGGCTTATGACCGCGGCCGCAACCCTGACTGTCGGCCCGCTATCCTTCGTCGGTCTCATGGGACCACACCTTGCGCGGGAGGCGGGCTTGACGCGCGCGCTGCCACAGACAATCGGCGGAGCGCTGATCGGCGGCGGATTGATGGTTGCGGCAGATTTCGTCGGCCGCACCATCGTGGCGCCTTACCAGATACCGGCGGGTCTCGTTTCAGCTTTGATAGGCGCTCCTTGCTTGATGTTCTTGTTGAGCAGGAGGCGTTAAGACCGTCCGCGGTTGATAGGGGGCCGCCCTGGGCATTTGAGCCTTTTACTCGCCATTCTCGTTGAGGAGGCGTTCTGGAGCGCACCGGGCCGCGCGGCGATCGCGTGAGGACGTACAAGGTGGCGATCGAGATCCGCTCTATCATCGGGGCCTATGCCGCAAAGAAGATCGCTTGTGCCGGGCCCGGGTGTCGCAGCCCGCTATTGGCATCAGGCGGGCGGCATGAGCACTCCGCAGAGGGTCCACATCTATTCAAGACCATGGTTGTTTCAGAGAACGGCTATCGTACGACATTTCCAATGCCGGGTGATGCAGTCAGTGCGAGTATCTCAACTCGTTTCGGTCAGCATCGCGACGAAAGCGGAGACCTTGGGCGGCCGAAAACGCGCCGCTGGGTAGACGACATGAATGCCGCCCGAGGGGAGAGACCAATCCGGCAACAACCTGATCAGGTGCCTAGCTTCGATATGTGCCTGGCAGAGGAAGTCGGGTAGGACGGATACGCCGCCACCTGCAAGCGTTGCCGCAAGTACGGCAGGCGTCGAGTTGCTCGTGATACTCTGCTGCATCCGTACCGTCTGGTGATCGAGATCATTCCGCGTGAACGGCCATACCATAGGCTCCTTGAGAGCCAGATTGGCGATGAAAGGCAGACCGGCGACATCTGCCGGCTGCTTCAGGCGGGGTGAAATAGCATAGGTTGGCGCTGCGACAAGATACTGTCGAAACGAACCGATCCGCCGTGCCTGATGGCTGGAATCGCTGAGCCATCCGACCCGGATCGACAGGTCGATATGCTCGGCAACCAGATCTATCTTCGTGTCTGCCAACAGAAGCTCGACCTTGCAGGCCGGGTGTTTGCGTGTGAAGGCCGCCGCGATCGGCGCAATTTTGCTGGAGCCAAAATCGTTAGGGGCGGAAACGCGGAGCACACCGGTCGGCGCGGCGTTGCTGCTGGTCAATTCATCGAACGCATCCTCCGCTTCTCGGAAGATCATCACGCAACGGGAATATAATAAGCGCCCGGCTTCCGTGGGCTCGACCCGTCGGGTGGTACGAAGGAGCAAGCTTGTCTTCAACTCCGCTTCCAGCCGCGCAACCTGCTGGCTGACCACCGTTTTGGTAATTCCAAGCCGCTCCGCTGCTTTCGTGAATGAGGACGTATCGACGACTGCCGCAAAATAGGCGAGTCGATTCAGATTGACGGTCTCCATACGTTCTCCGCTCTATTGTAAGCTTTTAGCGCACATTTTGTTGCATCAGGCGCTATTTTTCAATCAATTAAATCCCGCTATCTTCTGGCTCAATCTGCAAAGGGATAGCTTGAATGCACGTTACGTATCTCTTCGACCCGTTATGCGGTTGGTGCTATGGCGCAGCACCCGCACTCGATCGGCTGGCCCGGCTTGATGACACGACCGTCGAGCTGGCACCAACCGGCCTTTTTCGGGTGAGGGCGCCCAGCGAATGGATGAACGCTTTGCATCGTATGCGTGGCAGAATGATCAGCGCATTGGCCATCTTACGGGACAAGTTTTCAGCCCGGCCTATCGCGATCGAGTTCTAGCGCGCGTCGGCGGCATGTTCGACTCTGCGACTGCCACGCTTGGCATCATCGCGGTGGGGTTGACCCAGCCAGACGATGAGCGCGCGGCATTGAACGCAATCCAACATGCGCGCTACGTCGAAGGGCGAAACAACTCTGAAACGGCCGATGTAGCAGACGTTCTCGAGCAAGCCGGATTTGCGGACGCCGCCGCCCGCATCAGGCAGCCCGACGAGACGTTGCTCAGCATCTGTCGCGACAGAATTGCGATCGGACGCCGGCTTATGGCCGAATTCCATGCTGATGGTGTCCCCACCCTTCTTGTCGGGAATGGCAATCAACGCCGCAAACTCAAGAGCAGCTTCCTATACGGCGATTTTGGTCTACTCGCCGCCGAGCTTCAGGCAGTCTGAGCAGATTTCACAGGCCCATCATCCCGTTGCACGAGCAACGGATGAACAGCAGCAGTCGATTTCACAGGAGACAACAATGTATTCAAGGAGAGATGCGATGAGAACGACGTTCGCAGCAGGTGTTGCAGTGGCCTTCGCACCTGCAGGGCTTGGCCATGCCGCCGGATCGAAACTGAGCTGGAAGCATTTCCCGGCTGGTCAGAATGGCTTTTTCCGCGCGCCGGTTCTGCTTTCGGGACCAAACGAGGCCTTGCTCATTGACGGCGGCTTCACCTATCCCGACGGCCGTGCACTGGCCGACGCTATCAAGGCGACAGGTAAAAAGCTGACGGCCATCTATGTTAGCCAGTCTGATCCCGATTATTATTTCAGCCTGAAGCCGGTGCTTGAAGCCTTCCCTGGCACCAAGATTCTCGCTGCCTCCGACACGATTGCTGCCATCAAAGGCAATGTCGCGAAGAAGCTTGCTACGTGGGGACCGCAGCTCAAGGAGAATGGCCCGCAAGAGCTTTCCGATATTGTCATGCCCGAACCCATAGACGGGCAGACCCTTACGGTCGACGGCGAGACAGTCGAAATCGTGGCAGCGGAAGCGGGGCTCCCCAATCGGCGCTATCTGTTTGTACCCTCGTTGAACGCCGTGTTCGGTGGCGTCCTGATCTTCTCCGGCGTTCATGTTTGGACAGCAGATACGCAGACGAAGGAACAGCGGGCCGCATGGGTTGCGACCCTCGATAAGATCGCTGCCCGGAAACCGGCTGTAGTTGTTCCCGGTCATATGACCCCGGATGCCGCTACGGATGTTTCCTCCATCGAACATACCAAGGCCTATCTGCTCGCCTTCGAGGAAGAACTCTCAAAGGCCGCTGACAGTGCAGCGCTCAAAGCCGCCATGGAAGGCCGCTTCCCGGCCTCGGAATGAGCGTTGCGCTCGATATCGGTTCGAAGGTCGCCAAGGGCGAAATGAAATGGGGCTGAGATGAGCACCAATATCGACATCATCCGGGGGACCTATGAAGGGTCCTCCGAAGAAAACGGTCGCCACCTGCTGGCCGTCCTGTCCCCGGACATCGAGTGGACCGAAGCGGAGGGATTTCCATACGCCGGCACCTACACTGGGGTTGATGCGTTGATGGAAGGCGTGTTCCGACGGCTCGCAACCGAGTGGATCGACTATCGGGCTGAAGCCCATACCTATCTTGGAGACGGAGATCGGGTGGCGGTTTTTGGTTGGTATTCCGGCACCTACAAGGCCACGCGCAGAGCCATGACCGCATCCTTTGCGCATCTCTACGAACTTGAGGACGGGAAGATTACCCGAATGTCGCAATATGTGGACAGCGCAATGGTTAGAGCCGCAATGGGCTGACGAGAGTTTTGCTCGGCGCCAAGGCGCAGGCCCGTGTATACGCCGCAAACATCTGCCGAGGCCCGCTATGGTGCGGATGAAATCGCCCAGCGGAAAGCCAAGAGGTCGTCGCTGTTCTCGCTCGGAAGCTCGTTACCTCACCTTACCGGGGGCATGCTGTCATGCTGATGCCCGGAGCATTAAGTCGGATTTCAATAAAATCCGGTCGCGCGCGAGCCGAAGGTCGTCTTCTCCGCCTGTTTCTCCGAGCTTGCGGAGCAGCAGGCCGATGGCGAGGCGGCCAATTTCGTTGTAATTTTGCGCGACAGTCGTGATGGGTGGACACGCGTATTGGGACAAGGGGTGGTCGTCGTGACCGGCAATCCTTATGTCAAAAGACTTGCCGTGCCCGACCTTCAGCCCCTTCTGCCAGGCGGCCGCGATCACCCCAAACGCCAGTCGATCGTTTGCGCAAACAATTGTCCGGGTCGGCAATCGATCGAGATTGTCGAATAGTTTGGAGGCTTCCTCGAACGCAAAACGTTCAAAATCCCAAGTCAGAGACTTGGAAATTTCCAGAACCTCGGGGCGCTGCCGAAGATTTTCCATCGCTTCGACATAGACGTTTTGCCGGTCGCCGGCATTCCTGTTCACTTCCGGCATGCCGAAATAGCAAGGAGGTTCCCCGGACCTACACAGATAGTCCACGATCAGGCCGAAACTCTGCCGGTTGTCACTGCCGACAAAGGCCGCTTCCTCCTCCAAAGGAGCATCCACGTAGACGAGAGGAATGTCCTTGCCGAGAATACGCATTGGGGAATTTCGGGCCTCGACCCCGATCGGGGCTATGATCGCGCCGGCAACGTTCATGGACCGCAGCGTACTGACCGCTTCGTTCTCAACGTCGATCCGTCCGTCCGACGAAAGGACGAATGCAAAGAACCCTGCCTCGGCGGCAATGATCTCGATCCTTCTGGTCAAAGCCATGTAGAAGGGATCCAGCGAGTTGGGAATAATAATGCCGATGATGTTGCTGCGTCGGCGGTTGAGATTCACCGCGAACAGGTTCGGCTTGAACCCCGACTTCTTGATCGCTTCCTCGATGGCGTCCCTTGTCTTCTTTCTGACCGAGGAAGGGTCGTTGAAGTACCGCGAGACCGTCGGCCGCGACAGGCCGACGAACTCGGAGAAGTCCTCCATGGTCTTTATCGCTTTTGGCACTTCAAGCTCCGTCGAGATTTCTCACACAGCCTTCTATCATCAGACGTCGTCCACGAAAGGCGGTTCTTGCGATTGATCCACGACATGCGTCAGGGCTCAGTCGGACACGAACTGCACTTTCATCGTCGCAGGGTCGGCCGGTTTGGCAAGGAAGTATGGAAGCATATCGGAAAGCGGTAGCCGGTGGCTTATCAGCCGGGCCATGCGACCATCGTCAGCGGTAAGGGTCTCCAGCGCTTCGGGTATGTTTCGATTGAGGGAATGCGAGCCGACGATCTTCAACTGACGCCTGAACACCTCGAATGGATGAACGGCGACTGTCGTATCGGGTGGGCAGACCCCGAAGACAAGCGCGGTGCCACCGTCCGCGACAATGTCGATCATATTTTCGACCACGAGGGGACGCCCGTCGCATCGGCAACGAAATCGACTTCGCGACGAAACGAAGCCAGTTGGTCGGAGCGAGCATGTACGGCACCCATGCCCAGATCCGAAGCGAATGCCAGCCTGCTCGCGTTTATGTCGGCGACGGATACGTTTCCAACTCCTTTCGCCTGAAGCGAAAGCCCAAGCAAAAGCCCTATCGGCCCCGCGCCGAAAACGAGCGCGCATTCGGGCACTCGCGCACCTTTCTCAATCCCGGCCGCCGAAAGCCCGTTCAAAGCGCAGGCCAAGGGCTCCGCAAGTGCGGCACGATCAAACGACAGATCTCCGATCCGGTGCAACTGCTCGACCCGAACAAAACTGTAGTCCGCAAAACCTCCGTCATGCGTAACCCCGTATGCCTTCAGATCTTGGCAAAGATTGGTGAGGCCCCTCCGGCAGGACGGGCAAGTTCCGCACGGCAGGTTCGGATCCACTGCGACGCGATCCCCTATATGGTAGTCGGTGATATCACGTGCCAGCGCGGCGATCTCGCCGGCGTATTCATGCCCTGGGATGACCGGAAAAGCGCCGGTCCCATATCGGCCGTGAAGAACGTCGATGTCCGTGTGGCAGAGACCGGAGGCCCTGACCCGAACCAGGGCATGGCCACCCGGCGGGATACTGTCGATCGTTATATCGGTCAGTTTCGGTTGACCCTTGCCCACAAAATGGATGGCCTTCATGACGCAGATGCTCCTCAGCTCATCCAGTTGCCACCGTCCACATTGTAGGTCTGGGCAAGGATGTAGTCGCTGTCGGAGGAAGCCAGAAACACGGCCAGGCCCTTGATGTCGTCTGGCGTCGCAAAGCGGCCGATTGGAACGGATTTGGCGACCGCCGCCTTTTTCTCGCCCGGCTTCAAGCCCTCCCATTCGGCGAACTTGGCATCGACGATATCCCAGTGCTCACCATCGACAACGCCGGGAGCGATTGCATTGACATTGATGCCGTGTTTCACAAGCGCGAGCGCCGCCGACTGCGTGGCGGAAATGATCGCCGCCTTGGACGCGCAGTAGAGGGTAACGAGTGCTTCGCCCCGGCGGCCAGCCTGGCTTGCCATATTGATGATCTTGCCGCCGCGCTTGCGTTGGATCATGACGCGCGAAACCGCGCGCATGACAAAGAGCGGCCCCTTCAGGTTGACGTCCATGACCCGCTGATAGCTATCTTCGGTAATGTCATTGATCGGGGCCATGTCGAAGATCGCAGCGTTATTCACCAGAATATCTATGCCGCCAAATTCTTCGTCTATGGACTTCACGACACGGTCGATGTCCGCAACATCTGTCACATCCACCTTGACCGCTTTCGCCGAGGGCCCGAGGGCGGCGGCCGCTTCCGTCGCGCGCTCGATATTGATGTCTGCAATGACGGCCGTTGCGCCTTCGGCGATAAATGCCTCGGCAAAGCCGAGGCCGATGCCTCTCGCGCCGCCGGTGATGAGTGCAATCTTGCTTTTCAGTCTCATTTCATTGTCTCCATCGATGCCGTTGCACCAATGATCGCCTCGCGTTTCGAAGGCCGTCATTGTGCCACGGAGCCCGACACGAGATTGCGTCGGGCTCCCGGGAGGACCTGCCCGCAGGCAGGCTGAAGCTCATTTGGGATAGCCGGCCCGAGCCATGTCACGCGTCACTTGGGTTTGCGCTGCAGTGAGTGCTGCGTCAACCGTCGTCTGTCCGGCAAGTGCCGAGCTGATCTGCTGCCCGACAAATGTACCGATCGCCTGGAATTCCGGGATCGCCACGAACTGTACGCCCGTATAGGGGACCGGATCCTTCGTAGGCTTGGCGGGGTCCGCCGACATGATCGCCTTCAATACGGTGTCGGCAAAGGGTGCAGCCTTCTGGTATTCCGGCAGGGCATAGGTCGATTTACGGGTGCCCGGAGGCACTGCGACCCAGCCTTCAGACTGGCCAACCAGCTTGACGTAATCCTTCGAGGTTGCCCATTTCACGAACGACTTTGCCGTCGCGCCCTTTTTGTGGTGGTCGGGATTGCAAGGTTCCAGGACCACGACCAGCTCGATCCTGCCGGGGTGGCCGCAACGGGCGAACGGGTGAACGCCGTCTTGTCCGCGACCTGACTCTGTTTCGGGTCATAAACGCGGCCAGCGGCAGATGTCGCATCGATCCACATTGCGCAACGACCGGAGGAGAAGAGCGTCTGATTTTCGTTGAAACCGTTTGCGGTTGCACCGGGTGGGCCGTATTTCGTCATCAGGTGGACGTAGTCGGTGACCGCCTTTTTCCATGGTTCGCTGTCGAGTTGCGGCTTCCATTGCATGTCGAACCAACGGCCGCCGTAGGTATTGACCATGGTGCCGAGGAACGCCATGTTTTCGCCCCAGCCGGGCTTCCCACGAAGGCAAATGCCGTATTGCGACTTGCCCTTGTCGGTGAGCTTGGCCGCAAATTCCTTGATCTGATCGTAGCTCGGCTGCTCGGGCATTTTCAGGCCCGCCGCGTCGAACAAGTCTTTTCGATAGAGCGTGAAGGAACTCTCCGTGTAGAACGGGACCGCATAGAGCTTTCCGTTCACCGTCAGGCCGGCCTTGATTGGATCAAGGAGATCGCCGTAGTCGTAGTCGGCGCCGAGATCATCGACCGGCGTAAGCCAACCCTGCTTGCCCCAGATTGGCGCTTCGTAACCGCCGATCGTCATGATGTCGAACTGGCCACCCTTGGTCGCTATATCCGTCGTAACACGCTCACGCAGGACATTCTCTTCCAGAACAACCCAGTTGATCTTGTTGCCGGTTTCCTTTTCCCAGGCCTTTGAAAGCTTCTGCATGATGATCATGTCGCCGTTGTTCACGGTTGCGATCGAGATTTCCTCCGCATGCGCTATCCCAGCCAGGAGGCCGGCACCGATTACGGATGACAATAGAACTTGAATCCTCTCACTCATAGCAATCTCCTCCATTGCGAGTGCAAACACAAAATATTACGTGCGTAAACTTTGTAGCATGGCTTTGACGATTTTTGTCAAGTGATAAATCGGATGAGGCCTCGTCCAGAGGTTTTGAACTTACGACAATTCGCGCACTGAAGGTGCTGATCAGCAACGTTCCACAAGTTTCTCATCATGTCTGTTCGCTGATCGATTGGAATAAGTTTACACGTGTAAAAATAATTTGACATCTCGCCTCCTGCACCTCTATGCATTCGCAACTTGGAGCGCGAGCGACCCGAGAGGGAGAAATCATGAAAATTGGAACCGTGCTGGCTCCGGAGAGCCTTGGGCCGACGATCACCGCGGGCGAAATCCTGGTCGAGATCATGGCGACATCGGTCGGCGTCGGATTCCAGGAACCCATCTCGTTGATTGGTCCATTTCCGAGCGGCGCTCCTGCAATCTTCATCGATCAAGTCGCAAAACTGGGGAGTGCCGCCGGCATTATCTCGGCAGTTGGCGACGACGATTTCGGCCGCTTGAATATCGCGCGATTGGAGAGAGACGGCGCAGACGTGTCCGCAATCGAGATATCGGCCGATTTCCCCACCGGGACAGCCTTTGTCCGGTATCGCCCGGACGGCGCCCGGGACTTTGTCTTCAATATCGCGAAATCGGCTGCCGGGGCGGTTTCCGCGACTAAGGCTGCCAGCGACCTGATGGCTCGAGCGGCCATGTCCATGTCATGGGTTCGGCATTCACGATACCTGGAATTGCTTCGGTCCTTATGGAAGCCGTCACGGTGGTGAAGTCCCGAGGAGGGACGGTGTCATTCGATCCGAACCTGCGAAAGGAACTGGTGAGCGGGGAGGGCGATGCTCGACGGCTGCTCGACGATATGCTGGCAGTCACCGACCTGCTGCTTCCTTCGGGCGACGAGTTGACCGTCGCAGCTGCCATCGACGGTGAGGAAAACGCCATTGCAAAGCTTCTGTCGATGGGCGTGTCGGAGATCGTCCTGAAGCGAGGTCCGCAGGGCTCCTCCTTTTTCAGCAGGAACCACCGTGTCGATTGCCCGGGTTTCGTTGTGGATGAGGTCGATCCGACGGGAGCCGGGGACTGTTTCGGTGCGACATTCGTCACCTGCCGTCGTCAGGGACGCGAGCCAATCGATGCGCTGCGCTACGCGAATGCAGCCGGCGCCCGCACCGTCACCAAGCAGGGGCCGATGGAGGGAGCCTCAAGCTTCCCGGAGCTCGACCAATTCATTGCAACCAATCGATCAGAGGTTTGATATGAGCCGTCATCTGCTGGAACTTGCGACCGCGCGCCGCGAAGGTCGTCCATTCGGAGTTACCTCCGTGTGTTCCGCTCATCCAACCGTATTACGCGCCGCGCTCCGGCGCGCAAGTACAACGCGGCGCCATGTCCTGATCGAAGCCACATGCAACCAGGTGAATCATCTCGGTGGTTATACGGGTATGACGCCCTTTGATTTCGTAACGCTTGTCGAAAAGATCGCAGGGGAGACAGGGCTGCCCCGCGAGCTTTTGATCTTCGGAGGCGATCATCTGGGTCCCAATCCGTGGAGGCGTGAACCATCAGGCGAGGCGCTGGCAAAGGCCAGTGAAATGGTGCGGGCCTATATTGCGGCCGGGTTCGGAAAGATACATATCGATACATCGATGGGATGCGCCGGCGAGCCGGCAGCCTTGGACGATCGAACGATTGCCGAGCGTGCTGCAGATCTCTGCAAAGTAGCGGAAGCGACAGCCAAATCGCTTGGAATTGCGCCGCCGGTTTATGTTCTCGGGACCGAGGTGCCCGTCCCCGGTGGCGCCGATCACGTGCTCGACGTGGTCGAGCCGACGTCGCCTGATGCAGCGCGCGCGACGATCGCCATCCACAAAGAGGTATTTGAGGCGGCCGGATTGTCCGAGGCCTTTGGTCGCGTCCTTGCCTTCGTCGTACAGCCAGGTGTCGAGTTCGGCAGCGAGAACGTCATCGTCTACGATCGACCGAAGGCCGTCGAACTTGCCGCGGTGCTGCGAGATTTCGATTCTCTCGTGTTCGAGGCCCATTCCACGGACTATCAGCCCGAAAATGCGCTTTCGGCCCTGGTTCGCGATGGCTTCGCGATCTTGAAAGTGGGTCCGGGGCTTACTTTCGCCTACCGGGAAGCACTCTACGCACTCGATATGATCGCATCGGAAATGATCCCTGCCTACGGCTCGCGGCCGCTGGCAGCAACCATGGAACGTTTGATGGAAGATCATCCGGATGAATGGAGGGGCCACTATCACGGCGACGCTCTCTCCCTGAAACTTCAGCGGCACTACAGCTATAGCGATCGGATCCGTTATTATTGGCATCGCACGGAAGCTGCCCAGGCGGTAGAGAGGCTTGAGGCGGCGCTGGACGGCAAGCAGATACCCGAGCCACTGCTGCGACAATACCTTCCCCATCTGACCGTCGCTGCCCTCGCCTCCCCGCAGGATATCCTCATCGCAGCCGTCGATCAGGTTCTGATGATCTACGACAGTGCGGCCCATCAGGCCTGATCTTTGGAAGCGGTATTCGCAGGTAGTAAGACGTTGACGAGCGTGTTCCAGATAGATTGGAAGAAGCCCCGGTTCGAATGAGGCAAGGCTTTGCCGGGGGCAGACGTATTAAATCGGCTCCCCGGCTGGCCCTCAGGTCGAGGACAGGGCGTAACCCAATAATAATCAGGACATCACGGATCATTTGCCATATCATAAAATCGTCCGTGCTAGGCTCTTGTTGTGGGATGTGGCGAATGGATAATGAAAAGCAGCATTTTTATCTTTTTGGAAGGCGTATTGCGTCCGGAATTTATGATCCCGTCACCCGCGCGCTTCGGCTTATCTATCGCAGCGGGCGTGAGCGTATTTACTTCAACATTTCTCCGATCCAGATCCTGGCCCTGCTGTCCAGCACTAGACTGAAGAATCGCGCACAAGCGTGGCTCTCGGTGTTCTCGCCACTAAGCTTTCTCTGCTAAGCCTCCAGGGATCTAGCCGCGAACTTGTTGCATGTGCCCGGCTGTGCAACGATTTGGCGCCAGTTCGGTCTCTTTTGTCTTTGGGCTGAGTGCAACCCTTCGGCGATGCAATGGCGATCGGTGGCGTGGAAAATCATTGGCTGCCTCGAACGCAGTTCGCCGCTGGGAGACCAAAAGGCATGACCAATTCGATGGCATCTTACATCGGTTCGCCTCCCGAGCCGTCGCCCTCCGTCACGGCCGGCTGGTATGCGGTGACGGTACTCTGTGTTGCTCTGCTGGTTTCCTATACCGACAGGCTCATTCTCAATCTCGTCGTCGATCCGATCAGGGTTGATCTCATCCTCACGGATGTGGAGATCAGCCTGCTTCAAGGGGCCGGGTTTGCGCTCATATTTGCCATCGCGGGTCTTCCATGCGGGCGACTCGCCGATTCCATCAACCGCCGCAACCTCATTGCGGCGGGGGTCCTGCTCTGGTCGATGGCGACGGTCGCATGTGGGCTTTCCTTGGGCTTCTGGAGTTTCTTCGGCGCCCGGGTGGCCGTGGGGATGGGGGAGGCGGCGCTGGTGCCGGCCGCATCCTCGCTGATCATCGATTTTTCTCGCCGCGTCGGCGGGCACGGCGCTCGGTATTTTTCGCTTGGCGCGACGTTCGGGGCCGGAGGCGCCCTGTTGATCGGGGGCTGATCCTGGGCTGGATCGGCGCGGGATGGTTCAAGTCGGCACCGCTGATCGGAGAATTGGCACCGTGGCGGCAATTGATGATTCTGGTCGGGCTTCCCGGTTTTGTCCTGCTGCCTTTCCTCCTGTCGATCCCCGAGCCCGTGCGGCGCAACAGGTCCGGGCTGCTTCCGCTCTCGGCGGTCTTCCAACGCCTGGTCGCGGACAAGGGTACTGTATTGCGCGTATGCCTGGTCAAGGGCGTTCTGTCCGTGGGCGATAACGGGCTTATTGCCTGGATGCCGACGTTGCTGCAGCGCTTCTACGGCATGACGGCGCTTGAGGTCGGGGCGCTTCTCGCCCTGTCGGTCTCGGTCAGCGGCGCGATCGCGTCCGTCGTGGGTGGGGCGCTTTCCGACTGGTTTGCGCGCCGTTGGGGCGTTTCCACCCGTATCGTGCTGCTATTGGGCTGCTATCTGTTGACGATAGCGGGCGCTACGACGGTGTTCTTCGCGGGTTCCGGGCACCAGGCTGCCCTCGCGCTTGGCATATGGGCGTTCGGTTCGATCGGCGGTTATGTCATCGGGCACGTGGTGATGCAGGAAAGTGTGCCGAGCGAGATGCGTGCGACGACGATCGCTCTGTCGCTGACGTTCATCGGGCTGATCGGCATCGGCCTCGGTCCGACCCTCGTGCCTCTCGTGGCCAAACACGGGTTCGGCGGGGAAGAGGCGCTTCAGCCGGCGATGGGAACGGTCGGTCTGCTTGCCGCCCTGCTTGCGTTCGGCGTCATCTGGCCGCCTATTCGGGTTGGCATCACCGCCTTGAAATCGCGGGGAAACCAAGTCCTAGACCCGTTGGGTTGAGCGGAATGATCAGGTTGTTCCGCCCCTGACAGGGTCCGTCGAGTGTCCAGCAGCGCGCGGGCACGCCTGAGATCGCCTGTCGAAAATCCTTCCTGGAAACGGTTATAGGCCGAAGCCAGAATGTCTTCTGCCTCGTCATCCCTCCCTCGTTCGCGCGAAAGCTTCACGAGGCTGATCGCGGAGCGCAGTTCCCAGGACAGCGCGCCGTCGCGGCGTGCGAGTTCGATCGACTTGCGATAGCATTCCGTTGCCTTGTCCAGCCCGGCCGGATCCTGGAAGCGTATGACATTGCCCTTGATACGCAGCATTTCGGGCATGCCGACGACTTGCCCGCGGCTTTGCGAGATTTCCATCGCCTCGTCGATAGCCGCGAGCCCACCCGCGAGGTCGCCCTGGCGGGCGAGTGCCTCGCCATAATTGGTGAGATAGTTGGGATAGCGCATGCGGAAGCCGCCATTGAGCACCTCGGCAAGCGCATCACGATAAGCGGCGAGATCGAAGGGCCGGTCGGTATAGAGGTTCATGCGGCCGCGTGTGCACATTCCCATGTTCCGCCAGATCGACAAGCCATGCTTGGTCGCATGCTCCAGGCCGCTGTCGAGATAGCCCCAGGCGGCGTCGTAGTCGCGGACATACATGGCGATGATCAGCGAGCCGTGCAGCAGTGCGTAGCAGAGCGAAACGGCGTAGTTGGAGGCCTCCGCTTCTTTCAGTTGCCGGTCCGCCACCGCGGCCGCCTGGTCCGGAAGACCTTGCAGCCAGAGAACCGTCGCCAGCGCGCCTTGCGCGGTCAGGCGCTGGTCGAACTCGAAGCGGGCGGCGTCCGTGCGCAAATTTTGACTGACGGGCTTTCGGACGATGTTCTCAAGCTGGTGCCGCGAGGCGGCCAGCGCCCCCAGCCAGGAGAGGGCGGACCCAGCTTGGGCATTGGCGTCGCCTGCGGCGGTCTCGTGCCCAGTTTCGAGTGCCCGGATTTTATTGGCTACGGCAATCGCCGAATGGGAGTCGCCGGTCCATAACTCGTATTCCGACAGCCCGCGAAGGCAGGCCAGCTGGAGATCCGTATCGGCCAGTTCCTCGGCGATACCGAGCGCCGTGGTCAGAGCTGACTTTACCTGCAGCAAAGGACCGCGGGTGTGCAGCAGGGTCGCCCCGAGCGTCAGGTTCAGCATCAAATCGTCCCGGGTGCTTCGATGGGCACGAAAGCGGTCGTCTAGCGCCCTTTCGACCGCCATCCGGCATTCCTCTACGAGAGATACCTGCTTGCCGAATGGGATGGCCGCGACCGTGAGCCTTACGCCAAGTGCGGCAGCGGCGGGACTGGTGAAGGCCCATCGCATCGCATCGCGGATGTCGTCGGTCTTGGCCCCATGGCGGGCGAGCCATTCGGCCCGTGGCAGCCGATCCGCATCGGTCTTGGCGAGTGCGATCAGTTCAAGGCAATGTTCCGCGTGGCGCCGTCTGGCGCTTTCGAGCTCGTCATTCGCGGCGAGTTTTTCGAGCGCATAGGCACGGGTGGTATCGAGCATTCGATAGCCCACTTCGGTGTCGTGCACCTCTGCGGTCAGCAGCGACTTGGCAATCAGGCTGGCAATATCTTCGATCACGCGCGGGCGATCGGTCTGCGCATCAGCGACGGCACAGGCCGAGTCCAGGCTGAAGGCGCCCGCGAATGTGGCCAGCCGGCGCATGACCGCGCGCTCGCTATCGGAAAGAAGGTCGTAGCTCCAGTCGATCGTCGCGGTCAGCGTGCGATGGCGTTCGATGCCGCCCCGGTGGCCTTGCAGCAGCCGGAAGCGGTCATCAAGCTGCTCAAACAGTTCGGCAATCCCGAAAGCATCGACGCGTGTCGCCGCCAATTCGATGGCAAGCGCCAGACCGTCGAGCTTGCGGCAGATTTCCGCGACGATCGGCGCATCGGCATCGCCGAAGTTGAACGATTCGAGCCTGTCCGTCGCTCGATCGACGAAAAGCTGGACAGCCGGAAAAGCCAATGCGGCTTTTGCCGTGAGCTCGCGTGTTTCGGCGGGAGTGGCCAGCCCGGGCAATCTGCGAACCCGCTCGCCCTTCACCCGCAGCGGTTCGCGGCTGGTCGCCAGAATTTTGACGCCGGATGCGTCCGTCAGAATGCGGTCAACGCTGGAGGCGACGGCCTCGATGATATGTTCGCAACTGTCGAAGACGAGCAGCATCTCGCGGTCACGCAGAAATCCGCTGAGCGCCGCAAGCATATTGGCGGAATGTGCCGCAAGGCCTATGGCCGTGGCGATGACGTTCGGGACGAGGGTCGGGTCCTTGAGCGGCGAGAGGTCGATCAGCCAGACACCGTCCCTGGGAAGGCCCACCGTATGCTCGGCGACGGCAAGGGCGATGGTCGTCTTTCCGATCCCGCCGGCTCCGACGATCGAAACGATCCGGGCGTCCTGCAATTCCTTTAGGATCGCGTTGATCGCATCCTGTCGCCCGACAATGCGGGTCGTCGCCGTCGGCAGGTTGTGATTGCGGAGCGCCGTTACCTCGGCATCGGGTGAAAGCAGGGCCGAACCGGAGAACTGGACAGGCGCGATGAACCGATAACCGCGACCGACGACGGTGGCGATATATTGCGAGCCGTCGTCCCCCTCATCGAGCGCTCGCCGCAGCGCTGCCATGTTGACCTTGAGATTGCCCTCTTCAACAATTGTGGCCGGCCAGACACGCGACAGCAGCTCGCGCTTGCCGACCACGTCTCCCGGGCGTTCGACCAGCATGGTAAGGATATCCAGCGCTCGCCCGCCGATGCGAACGGGGGTCTTGCCCCGCATCAGCAACTGGCGTTCGGGGAGCAGCTGGAACGGTCCGAAGGCGAACGACCGCGAAGGCCGCGGCGCGAGATCGCTCGTCAAATCTTCCCCCTCTGTTCGACGTCAATTTTCCCGCCCGTCTGAATAACATGCCGGAAGCTCGCTTTGGAAACAAAAGCTCTTAAAGGGGAAACGCGACGTTGCAATCATGCCTCACCACGCTGCGCCGCTTTTAACCAGAATTAACTCGGCAGAGGGCGCTCGGCATGGCAAAATCCCTTCGGTTTCAAAACCTGATTTCCGGCACTCAACGGCTCTCGTCCAGATGGAACTCCGCCAGCAAGGCGGAGGTCGCTATTGGCGTGCCTGCCCGGGCGTCGCCTCGATCAGGGCAGCAATGTTGGGGATAGCTAAATGGCGCTGCTCACTCACGGGGATCGAAAATATCGCCCCAACACACTGATCGGCGTCGCCGCCGAATGGGAGGCGCTGCGCGTCGAGCACAGGCATATCGGCGCCGGGCCGCAGAATTGCGTGAGGCCGGAATGCACGGAATTCGTCCATATCCTGTCAGGCCAGGCGAAGCTCCGGCGCATGGGCGATGGGCAGCTGCAGGAAGCTGTTGCGAGGCCGGGAACGAGCTGGGTGGTACCGGCCGGAACGCATGAGACCCTGCTTGAGCTCGATGGTGCGGTCGAATTCCTGCTTGTCTTCCTGCCGGCCAAGCTGCTCGAAGACACCGCACTCGCCGAGTACGGGATCGATCCGGACCGAACCCAACTGGCCTATGCGGGCGGCTTTACCGATCACATGCTGACGCAGATCAGCGTGAGCCTGCATGGCGTGCTCGGTCGCGATACTCAGCCTGTGGTCCGCATCTTCGCCGATGGCCTGCGCACGGCGCTCGCGGCTCATCTTCTCGGCAACTATACCATAGACCGCTGGCGGCCATCGACACGGTCGCCTTCGCTCGATGCGAAGCGGCTGCAGCGGGTGCTCGATTTCATCGAAGCGAAATTGGGGGACGACATCGCGTTGGACGATCTCGCCCGCGAAGCCTGTCTCAGCCCGTTCCATTTTTCGCGCCTTTTCCATGATACGACCGGGCTGCCGCCGCATCGCTACGTGATCGAACGCCGAATTCGGGCCGCCCAGCAGATGCTCTTGTCCGGACGGTCCAGCATCGCTGAAATCGCTCTCGATACCGGCTTCGGATCGCAGGCCAATTTTGCCCGCACTTTCCGGAAGGCGACAGGGGTGACGCCGCGTCAATATCGTGGACTGCCCGTATGCTGACATTCGTGGCGCAGAACAGCAATATCGGCTCAGAACTGCGCAATATTTCGAAATACCCTCACCCTTTCCCGGCTCTAGAAGTCGCTCATGGGGTCGCAAGCTGCTCGGCCCGCTCGGGTCTGGAGGCATGAGGTGAAGGCGAAGGTTATTCGAAGAGTTGCCGGCGCCGTCGGGCTCCTGCTGGTCGTGGCAGTCGCCTATCTGTGCTTTTGGCCGGTTCCAGCACAGCCCGTGTCCTGGCAGGCTTCGGTTCCACCGGGCTACACCGGCGCTCATGCCGTCAACACGCGTCTCTCCGGCCTGCGCAGGATCGACATCGGAACGGAATTCGGCCCGGAACACATGGCGATCGGACGGGACGGCAAGCTCTATGCGGCGATGACCAGCGGCAACCTGCTGCGCATGGATGCCGATGGCGGCAACAGGGAAGTGTTTGCCAATACGGGCGGGCGGGTTCTCGGCTTCGACTTCGATGCCGGGGGACGGATGATCGCCGCGGACGCGATGCGGGGATTGCTCGCCATCGACGCCGTCGGAAAGGTGAGCCTGCTGACCGACCGCGTGAGCGCCAGCGACCCGATCGTCTATGCCAACTCCATCGTCGTTGCGCCGGATGGAACGGTCTATTTCACAGACTCATCGACGCGCTTCTCCCCGGTGAAATGGGGCAGCACCCTGGAGGCGAGCGTGCTCGACATCATCGAGCAATCCGCAAGCGGCCGGGTGCTCGCCTATGACCCGGCGACATCCAAAACACGGATTGTGGCCCGCGGCCTCTCGTTTGCCAATGGAATTGCCCTTTCATCCGACGGGAAGAGCCTGTTCGTCAACGAGACGGGCCGATATCGGATCTGGAAGATCGATGGCCGCGCGAACGACGTGACTGTGGGCAGAGGTTCGCCGCAGGCCCGCGTCCTGCTCGACAACCTGCCGGGCTATCCAGACAACCTGATGCGGGGGCGCAACGGGCGTATCTGGGTTGGCCTGTTCAGACCGCGCAACCCGGCGGCAGATTCGCTTGCCCAGCGGCCGTTCCTGCGAAAAATCCTGCTGCGGTTGCCGCGTTCCTTCCTGCCGACCGGCGAATTGTACGGGCATGTCTTTGCGATGGACGAGGAAGGCCGCGTTACCGAAGACCTGCAGGATCCCAAAGGCGCCTATCCCGAGACCACCGGAGCGACCGAAACCGCCGATCGCCTCTACATCCACAGCCTGCATGCGCCCGCAATCGGTTGGTTGCCGCGATAAAACGCCATTCATGGACGGACCGGCAGTCGTCTCAGCGGCTTCCACGCCAGCGGAGGACCGGTTCGCCATCGATCCGCCAATTTGAAATTCATAAGCCCCGCCGCTTTGGCCGGGCGTTTCAGTAAAGGAGAACTGTCATGTCGTTCAAGCATGTTGTCGCGGCGGCCGCCATCAATGCCGCTGGCCTGATTTCGCCAACCTGGGCCGCCGACGCGCCGTCAATTGTGCTGGTGCACGGAGCCTGGGCCAACGGTTCGAGCCTGGGCGAAGGTCGTGCCGCTCCTGCAGGCGCGCGGGCTTGATGTCGTTGCGGTGCACAATCCGTTGTCCTCACTTGAGGCGGACGTCGCGGCGACGCGCCGCGTGATCGAGGATCGGCAAGGCGACGTGATCCTGGTCGGTCACTCCTATGGCGGCGCGGTGATTACCGAGGCCGGCGACAGCAAAAAGGTGCGCGCGCTGGTCTATGTGGCGGCCTTTGCGCCGTCGCCGGGGCAGTCCGTCAACGCGATCGTCGGCGCTGCACCCCGGCCGCCGGAATGGTCGAAGGAAATTCACGCCGACGCCAAGGGCGCGCTCACCTGGTCGGCCGCGGGAATGGCGCGCTACTTCGCGCCCGATATTCCGGCCGGCGAGTCGGCATTGCTGGCGGCAACCCAGGCGCCGCTTTTCGCCGGGGCTTTCGACGGCAAGGTGACATCCGCCGCGTTCACCCAGAAACCCAACTGGTTCGTCATCGCCGACAACGACCAGATCATTCCCCCGCTCTGCAGCAGGCGTTTGCGCAGACGATGAATGCGACGACCAGCCACGTTGCGTCGAGCCACGTGGCGATGCTGTCACAGCCGCAGGCGGTGGCGGACGCAATTTTCGCGGCCGTGGACGGCACGAAGTAACTGACTCCGTTACCGTCTTGCCGCTCTCCTGATCGGAGGGCGGCTGGTGGCCCCATTCCAGGTTTATCGGCCTGATCAATCCGAAAGGCAGCAAAGCGGCTCAAACAAACAGCAATATTCGCAAAGAGCGCAATTA
Source organism: Neorhizobium sp. EC2-8 (assembly GCA_045291535.1). Classification (GTDB taxonomy): domain Bacteria; phylum Pseudomonadota; class Alphaproteobacteria; order Rhizobiales; family Rhizobiaceae; genus Neorhizobium. The sequence continues at coordinate 1,711,984 of CP147998.1, forward strand.
CCCAACCCGCTATCCTGTTGATCACAGATAAAGCGCGCCATCGCAGCATCCGGTTTGGATCCGGATGCAACATGGCACGGCATTCCCGTCACCCGCAGGGCGCGCAGTCGCTCCCCGATATCGTCAATTCCCATGCTGTGGAGAGCATCATGAAAAATGCCAGCACCGCGCAGAGGCAGCTTGGCCTTCGTATCCATGCAATCGTCTTCGTTCCGGTGATTATCGTGCTTGTCATCGTCAACCTGCTGATCGGCTCGCCCTATTGGGTTCACTGGGTTTTGCTGGGCTGGGGATCGGCCTGATTGCCCATTGGTGGTCTGTCCGCCGCCAGGACGCCGGCAAGGCCGGAACCCCTGAGGTTTCAAACCCGCACGCGGCTCGCCGGGTGTCATTGCGGATGGAGTGAGGTCGAAGCCGTGGATATAGCCTACGCCTATTCGGATTATTACCGCTTCTTTCGTTCCTGGGTCGCAAACCCACTACGGGTTGCTGCGATCGCCCCTTCGGGCGTGCCGCTCGCGCGGCTGATGACGACGGAGATTTCCGCCTCCACCGGCCCGGTCCTGGAGCTCGGCCCCGGAACCGGTGCTTTCACAAGGGCGCTTCTTGGCCGCGGTGTCGATGAAAGCGATCTGACCCTAGTGGAATACGGTGCCGATTTCGCGAGGCTGCTGCAGCTTCGTTTCTCCAGGGCACGCGTTGTCCAGCTCGATGCATCCCGACTTGCCGGGCAAAGGCTGTTTCCCGATGCAAAGGTTGGAGCCGTCGTCAGTGGACTGCCGCTTTTGAGCATGTCGCCTCGCAAAATCATGGCGATCCTGGCCGGTTCGTTCAGCTATTGCCGGCCAGACGGCGCCTTCTACCAATTTACTTATGCGCCGTACTGCCCGGTGCCGCGTGCGATAATGGAGAGGCTGGGTCTCAAGGCCAAGCGGATGGGCGGGACTGTTCGCAACCTGCCTCCCGCCTCCGTCTATCGCATTACCAGATCCTGCAATGCCGATCATATGCCGGAGGCCGAGACGAGCTCGGGGAAGACCGGGATACTGACCGGTTCTCAAGGAGGGCGGTATCAGCCCGCAGGACGTCAGCGAATGGACATTCGCCGGCGCAGTTTCCAGAACAAAGGTGGTGAACCATGTCTGTTTCGAACGATGCCGAAATGGTGGAGGCGGCTACCCGGGCCATCGGCGAGGATGCCTCTCCCGTCAATGAAGCCGGCGCCGCCCCCGTCACAAGATCTGGTCGGCTGACCCTTCTGGCATTGGCGCTCGGCACGTTCTGCATCGGCACCACCGAATTTGCCAGCATGGGCATGATCCAGCTTTTCGCGACGACGCTCGGGGCGGACCTCGCGACCGCGACCCATGCGATCACGGCTTATGCCATTGGCGTGGTGATCGGCGCACCGGCGCTGACCCTCGCGGCGGCCCGGCTGAACCGCCGTTCGCTGCTGCTTCTGCTGATCGGGGTGTTCGTCCTCGGCAATATCCTGTCCGCGCTTGCCGACGGCTTGAGCCTTTTCGTCGCCGCTCGCTTCATCAGCGGCCTGCCGCAGGGCGCCTATTTCGGCGCGGGGGCGGTGGTGGCCTCCCATGTCGTCGGTTCCGGGCGCTCCGGCCAGGCCTTTGCGATCGTCATGACCGGGCTGACGGTTGCGACCATTTTCGGCTCACCGCTCGCAACTTTCCTCGGGCAGACGATCGGCTGGCGGGAAACCTATCTGTGCATCGCGGCGCTCGGCATGGTGTCGTTCCTGTCGATCTGGTTCTTCGTTCCCCGCACGGCGGAGCTCGACGGCGCCTCGATCACCCATGAATTGAGCGGTCTTCGCCGGGGCCGGGTGTGGCTGATGATGGCGGTTGCGGCACTGGGGATCTCCAGCATCTTCGCCGTCTACACGTTCATCGCACCGTTCGTGACGGATCTCGTGAGGCTCCGCCCGAAATGATCCCCGTCGCCCTCGCCATTTTCGGAATTGGCATGACGGCCGGCAATCTTTATGGCGGGCGGCTGGCCGACATGTACCACAGCCGCGGCATCGTCGCCGGTTACGGATGCGCGCTGGCGGTGCTCGTCGTCCTGGCGTTTTGGGGCATGAATTCCTGGGTGCTGTTTTCGGCGATGTTCGGGGTGGGCGCGACCATGATGGCGGCGATCCCGACCATCCAAGTTCGTCTGACCAGCCTCGCACCCGAGTCCGCTACCTTGATGGGTGCGATGAACCTTGCCTCCTCAACGTGGCCAATGCGCTCGGCGCATGGGCGGGCGGCATCACGATCGGCGCCGGGCTCGGTCTTCTGTCGACCGTCTGGGCGGGTTTCATCCTGACTTCGGCCGGGCTGATCCTGTTCATGGCGACAATGTTGGCGGAGCCTGCCCATCCCGGCAAGCGGTCCTGGTTGTGACTGGTTTTCCTCACCTGGCGCCGAGCCGATTTTCGGAGCGACTATGAGACCTCAGGTAATCTTGCACATGATGTCCAGCATCGACGGCCGGATCACCACGGCTGATTGGCCAAATTCGGTCGATGCGGAAGAAACCTACGAAATGCTGCACGAGGACCTACGCTGCGACGCATGGCTCGTCGGGCCGGTGACCATAGCGGAGTTCGCGGAAGGCGAACCCCGGCCGATCGTCACCGATCAGATCTATCCGCGCCAGACGTGGAAGTCGGCGGGCGCCGGAATAGCCCCTTACGCCATCTATCTCGACAGGTCGGGGTCTGCATCTCAACCGGGAACGGGTGAATGGCGACGCCCTGATCGCCGTGCTGACCAGCGGCGTATCCGACCGCCACCTGGCCGAGCTGCGAAGAGACGGCATCTCATACATCTTCGCCGGTGACGCCGAGCTCGACCTCGATCGGGCGCTGAACATCCTTGGCGCAGAATTCGGGATAGAAACTCTTCTGCTGGAAGGAGGCGGCACGATCAACGGGGCTTTTCTCGGATGCGATCTGATCGACGACGTCAGTCTGCTGATCCTGCCGATCGCCGACGGCCATCCAGGGGTGCCGACGACGTTTGATTACCACCTCGGGAAAGCCCGGCTTCTCCGCCTCGTCTCGGTGAAGCCGCTGGCCGGAGGCATGTTGCATATACGCTACAGGGTTTGCCAGGCAGATCGCGGCAACGCGTGAATATCGAATAAACGCACTTCAATACCGGCCGGGCTATGCATTGCCCGCCCTTAACAGCATGAAGGGATAATCGGAATGGCACTCAAGGAGATTCTGCCCAGCCCGCTTGGATTCGGCGCGGCGCCGCTCGGCAACATGTTTCGCGCCATCCCCGAGGACGAGGCGCTCGCGACGGTGGAGGCGGCCTGGAACGACGGGATACGCTATTTCGACAATGCACCCTTCTATGGCGCGGGCCTTGCGGAAATCCGTATGGGCGAGGCGCTGGCTGGCAAGCCGCGTGACCAATATGTGATCAGCACCAAGGTCGGCCGGCTGGTGCTCGACGAAATCGAAGATGTCAGCGACAGCGGTTTCGGCGACAACGGCGTGTTCAAATACGGCCGTGCCAACAAGGTTGCGAACGACTATTCCGCCGATGCGACGCTGCGGTCGATCGAAGGCAGGCTCGAGCGGCTGAAGACCGACCATATCGAGATCGTCTGGGTGCACGACGTCGCTCAGGATTTTTACGGCGACGAATGGCTGAGCGTGTTCGAGAGCGCTCGCAACGGGGCGTTCAAGGCGCTCGATCGCCTGCGCGACGAGGGCGTCATCAAGGCCTGGGGTCTCGGCGTGAACCGCGTCGAGCCGATCGAACTCCTGCTTGGGCTCAAGGAGCCGCGCCCGGACGGGTTCCTGCTCGCCGGCCGTTATTCACTGCTGGATCACGACCGCGCGCTGCAACGGGTGATGCCGATGGTCGCCGAGCGCGGTCTCGGCACCGTCGTCGGCGGTCCCTACAGTTCCGGCGCCCTGGTCGGTGGGCCGAATTTCGAATATGCGCCCGCGACACCTGAGATCCTCGACAAGGTAGCCCGGATCAGGGCTATCGCTGAGCGTTACGGCGTCAGCATGAAGGCTGCCGGCCTACATTTCGCGCTGGCCAATCCCGCCGTCGCCGTCGTCATTCCCGGTGCCAGCCGGCCGGAACGCATCTCGGAAGATCGCGCGGCCTTCGCGGAACGGGTGCCGGCCGATTTCTGGCGGGAACTGCGGCAGGCGGGCCTCATCCATCCCTCGGCCCCGGTGCCAGCGCCGGATTGAACCAAGGACAGGATCTTTCAAAACGTTGGCGAAGACGGAGTTGACGGTGGCACGCGACAAAATCCAAGATAGCAATCCCGTGAAGGTGCTTTTTGGAGGGCCTATTGAAGCATGTCAGCCGACCAGTTCGCCCGTTGGGTCGCGTGCTTGCAGCTCATCCAATGAGCTGGTTTTCTTGCCGTGGGTGTCTTGTGCCCGATTTCGGCGCCGCCGAGTCTTCAAATTTCTGACAGCGTTCCCAACGCAAGGACCTGAACATGTTGGCTAGTTTGCATACATCGCGCCGCGGGCTGCTGTTTGCGGCGGGGACCGTGATTTCGCTGGCCGCCGCAACCACGGCCGCACAGGCCCACGTCAAGTGGTTCGCGCCCTATATCGTCGGAGCAGCGCCGCAGCCCATCATGTCTACCCTGGTCAATACATGGTTCTGGGTTGGGATCGTGCTGGTGCTTGTCTTCTTCGGTTTGACGCGCGCCATCGAACGAAGCCAGTACGGCGCCATGGCCTTGGACGTGCTTGACAGGGCCACCGAGCCGCTGTGGCCGCGGCTGGACGACTACATGCGGGCCATTATCGGCGCGTTCTTCATTGCGATCTTTGCCGTGGGCGGTGTTTATCTGACACCCGATCTCAAGACGCCGGCGGAATGGGTTTCCTGGCTCCAACTGGTCATCGCCGGCATGATCTTCTCGCGCCGAACCATGCCAATTGCCGGGCTCGGCATCGTCGCCCTGTGGGTGCTGGCGCTCAGGGACTACGACCTTTTTCACCTCTTCGACTATCTCGCTCTCGGCCTCGGCGTTGCCGGCTATCTGATTCTCGAGCCATCAAAGCGTGAGAACTGGCGGGTTCATCGCTTCGAGGCGCTTCGCTGGGGCCTGGCGATCGCGCTGATGTGGTCCAGCCTCGAGAAATTCGCCTTTCCGGTGGTTCTATCCGCTCGTTGTCGAAAAACCCTTCCTGACGTTCGGTTTGCCGCGCGATGTCTTCATCCCGATGGCGGGCGTCACCGAATTCACGCTGGGGCTTGGCCTCGTCTGGACACCGCTGATCCGCCGTCTCTCGGCGATCGCATTGCTGGTCATCTTCACGGCGGCAGTCTGGCCCTTCGGGCGCGTCGATCTGATCGGCCACGGACTGATCATGGCCATCCTGCTGGCTGTTGCCGCGGATCACAGCCGCGAGACCCATTTTCTTCCCGAGTTCAAGGCGAAGATCCGCCATATACCCGCCGGAATCGCCGCCGCCTTCGTGATCTACGGCTCGGCCTATTGGGGATTGCATTTCGCCTTCTACGGTCCGGACGGATATGTCGCTCCTCCGGCTGCGGAGAAGACAACGCATTCCCACAGTCCGGAATATCCGCATGGGCCCCAAGCGGGCGACATCGGCGCCCCACCCAGTAAGTGAGAAAAGTGCTTGCTCGGACCACTCTTCTCCACCCAGCAATCGGGCTCACAAGGGCGGCCTTTCTGTAAAATGACAGTCTGGTCGGCAAAAAAGCCGGCAAGAGCGAATGGGGAGAGCCACTACAGCTCTCCCCGCCTGTCATCGCGACTTTTTGTAGAGCTTCTCGGCGATCTCGAACATTTCCTCGGGAGCATAGTCGGGCGTAAATGCTGATGGCACGCCCACGAGCCTGATGGATTTTACCGCCTTCCGGCATGCCGTCTACAACCTCAAGTTCGCCGGGCGGATCCGTCGGAAGAGCAACTTCCCCGTTGCCCCAGATGCCCGACATCTCCTTGTAGTCGTTCGGACTGAATGTGTAGAGGCGGCGGTGAGAGCCTTCGTCGAGATACTTCTGGCACTCGGGGATCTTATCGAGGGGATGTTCGGCGTGGGCAGGAACTTCTTGATATCGACACCGGTGACTTTCTGAAGTGCCAGCGCATAGGCGTGAGCGTGGACCGATCCGCGGACGAGCAGATAACCGCAGACCTCGCGGCCGGTCGGGTCGCTGAGGGTTTCGTAGACGCGGAGCTTATGCAGGCGCGCGCCGCACTCGAGATGGAAGTTGTGCAGAAGGTCCAGGACGACGTTTCCGGTCGTCGTGATGAAGTCGTTGTTCCACGAGACGCCGTTGCTATTGACGGGCATCGCGCCACCGCCGCCGGACAGGAATGCCGCTGCCAGCCGGATGTCCTTCATGTCCTCGAAGGGTGCGCCGGATATGTCGCCGCCGTCGCCCGCATCGCCATCGGGCATGTCGGGTCCGTTGTTCAACATGGCGACCCCGTTGCTGACGAGTTCGACATGGCCCAGTTCCTCGGCCGTGATCGCTGCCACCAAACTGTAGAACGGCTTCAGTTTCTCCTTGAGCGGAAATTGAAGCTCTGAAACATGTAGTTTCCCAGAGTGGACATCTCGCCGTATTTTCCGCCAAGTAATTCCTGCAGGGCAGCGGCGGCGTTCGGATCGGCGCGTTTGGGTGCCGGCAGGTTGGCCTGCAGCTGATCGACTCTCATAAACATGGAAGTTCCTTCCGTTCGAGGTTTAGGTCGAACAAACGCAACCCGGCATTGTTCCCGGCCACCGGAGCGATGGCGCAGAGAATTCGCAGCCTGTGGAGCGGCAGAGAAAAGCGTCAGAGGCTCGCACGGCCACGACAACGACACGGCGACGAGATCGGTCGCGCCAAACCTGAAACGCAGGGATGGAGCCTCGGGGTGAACGCGTTCTACTTAATTACCGCGAGAACTTCGCAATTCACGCTCGCCTCTTTCGAGGGCGCTGGCATTCAATACCTTGCGGAGCAGCGCCACGGCGACTGCTCGCATGCGCAGATTGTACCAGCCCTCGGGCCCATCACCCGGCTCCTCGTAGACGTCCAGTTTTTCATAGAGCTGCTGAAGGCGGTTCTGGACGCTTCGCAGCGAGAGTTTTTCCGCTGGGCTATCGCCTTGTCGGTCAAGCCGAGCGCCACATCCAGCAGGATTTCGTATTCCGCATCGCTCAGGCCATGTGCGGTGCCGAGGCTTTTCTGCTGAACGCCGCGCACCTCGCGGTCGATAACGCATTGCGACTCCATGAAGACGCCGCGCAAGGCGAGCTTCAACCGCTCGTCGGAGGTGGATTTCAGCACATATCCGTACGTCGCACCTTCCGGAACGATACGTGCCACGCCTCGGACATAGGCCTCGTCGGAATAGTTCGACCAGAATAGGATCTTGGTGTCCGGCCGTTCGCGCCAGATGGTGCGGGCCGCCTCGATGCCGTTCCGTTCATTCATCTGCAGGTCCATGACCACATGCTCGGCCCGCGATTGGCGCGCCTGCACCTCACCGATATAGCCGTTTCCCGCCTCCAGGACAGTATCGCATTCCGGCAATGCTGCCCGCACCGCTTCGTGCAGATAGGACCGGTGCAGCGGATCGTCCTCGATGATCAAGACTTTCATGCCGGTATTTCCGCAACATGCCGGCGCTCCATCGACAGCATGACCTTGGCGGTGGTGCCGCGCCCGCCGGGATTGCTGCCGATCTCGAATTTCGCGGAGATCAGCCGCGCTCGCGTCTTCATATTGCCTATCCCGTGTCCTGTCTTGTCGCGGGCGTTGCGCAGGCCGCTCCCATCGTCGTTGATCTCGATCGACAGCGTGTCGCCTTGGGTTCGCAGATGCACCAGGATCGTCTTCGGCTGCCCGTGGCGGATCGCGTTATTGACCGCTTCCTGGACAATGCGGAACAGCGCGGTCGCCACGGTCCTGTCGAGATCGAGCAGTGCTTCGCCGCTCTCGTCGATCATCCGCCAGGCGACCGGCATGCCGCTTTCGCGCACGGAACGTTCGAGATGGTTCTCGATTGCCTCCGCTACGCCGAAAAGTTGCAGAACGGTCGGCTTGGCTTCCTCGATGATCTGGCGGAGATCGTGCATGCACTGCTGCAGGGTGCGGCAGAGCGGTTCGAGCGCATCGCCGTGCATGTCCGTAAGTCCGGATAACCGCTCCATGCGTCGGGCCAGCCGCGTCAGGTCCGCAAGCGTCTGGTCGTGCAGGTCCATGCCGATCCGTTGACGCTCGGCCTCCAAGGCTTCGGTCAGTTTCAGCGCGCCCTGCCGCAGTCCTTCTTCGCGCGCACGCGCCTCCGTCTCGACGATCGCCGAGCGTTTCGCCTGCTCGGCAGCCCTGAGTGCAAAGAAATAAGGGGCCAGAAGGTCAGCGATCGAACGGGCATTCTCCACATCCTCCATCGAATACCTATCGACTTCATAGCTGGAGCAGCTCAAGGCACCGATGATATCGCCCTGTACCTTCAAAGGGACATGCAACCGACTTCTGAGGGACAGTTCGATGATCGGGCTTGAAAACGCGCCGTCAAAATGAAAGCGCTGATCGACACAGGCATCCGGCGAAAGCAGAAAATCCACCTCGCCGGAGAGGAGCGTACGGATCGGGCTGCCGGTCAGCAGCGCTGGTGGCTGCTGGCTCCAGGCGGTTGTGAGGCCGCTCTCGTAGGCGATGTGGTACTTGCCGTCCAGCATCTTGATGCAGACATCGAGATGGTCGTGAGGAATGATATGGCTGATCTCGGCCGCCACCGCCTGGATGATCGAATTAAACTCGAGTTGGCCCGCCAGAAGCCGGGAAATACCGAGATAACGGTCGAACAATGCGTTTCGCGCCGGATTGAGCATGACGGACCTCCTCCAGTCCTCTCACTATTAGACGCTTCACCGCGGTTCTTGTCTTGCGGGAACCCGCAAATTTCGCGCGAGTACCCGCAAAGAGGTTGCTTGTATGCGCCTGTACAAGATTTGTTTTCTCCTCCATCCTCGCTTTACTGAGCAAACGGGGCTCAGCGCAACCACTATCTTCGGACACCGTTGAGGAGCGGTCCGGAGGAACCCGTTGGGAACTCTAGGGAGGGAATTATGATCATCAGGAAGATGCTTTTCGCATCTGTCGCTATCGCATGCGTTGCCGGGCCGGTCTCCGCCTTGGGAGACACTTCGGGAAAGAAGATTGCTCTTTCCAACAACTATGCCGGCAACTCCTGGCGTCAGGCCATGTTGACCAGCTGGGACAAGATTACTAAGGAGGCGGTTTCCAAGAAGACCGTCGCCGCAGCCGACCCGTTCACGACGGCGGAGAACCAGGCGACCGAGCAGGCCGCCCAGATCCAGAACATGATCCTGCAGGGCTATGACGCGATCGTCATCAACGCGGCCTCGCCGACGGCGCTCAATGGCGCTGTCAAGGAAGCTTGCAATGCAGGCATTACCGTCGTCTCGTTCGATGGTATCGTGACCGAACCCTGTGCCTGGCGCATCGCCGTGGACTTCAAGGCTATGGGCGAAAGCCAAGTCGAATATCTTGCCAAGAAGATGCCGAAGGGTGGGAACCTTCTGGAGATCCGTGGCCTCGCAGGCGTTTCGGTCGATGACCAAATCCATGCGGGTATCCAGGCCGGCGTCCAGAAGAACCCGCAGTTCAAGATCGTCGGCGCCGTCAACGGCGACTGGGCGCAGGACGTTGCACAGCGCGCCGTCGCCGGCATCCTCCCGAGCCTTCCGGAAATCGCTGCTGTCGTCACCCAGGGCGGCGATGGTTACGGCGCAGCCCAGGCCTTCGCTGCCGCCAATCGCCCCACTCCAACGATCGTCATGGGCAACCGCGAGGACGAACTCGTCTGGTGGAAGCAGCAGAAGGACAAGAACGGTTACGAGACGATGTCCGTCTCCATCGCTCCCGGTGTCTCGACGCTTGCCTTCTGGGTGGCCCAGCAGATCCTTGACGGCAAGCAGGTGAAGAAGGACCTTGTGGTACCCTTCCTGCGCATCGACCAAGGCAATCTGGAAACCAATCTCGCCGGTACCCAGAAGGGCGGTGTCGCCAACGTCGAGTATTCGCTGGAAGACGCCCAGAAAGTCATCAGCGGCGCCAAGTGAGCCGATCTTCCATAAGACAGGATACGGCGCCGTCGCGCGCCGTATCCCGATCTGTGCCTGGTCCCGCCTGCCGAATCGATGATGTGCTCCGCATGAATGACGTGACAACAAGACGAGAAGTGGTTGCCGCCCGCGGCATCAAGGTGACCTTCGGCGCCGTCAAGGCACTGGATGGCGCCGACCTCGTCATCCACGCAGGGGAATGCGTCGGATTGGTCGGGCATAACGGTGCCGGAAAATCCACGATCGTCAACGTCATCAATGGCGGTCTGGCACCACATGCCGGTGAAGTCAGGTATGGCGGCGACGGCAGTCAGCGCGGAATTTCCACAGCACGCGCCGGCGGGGTGCGCTGTGTTTTTCAGGAACTGTCCCTGTGCCCGAACCTTACGGTCAACGAGAATGCACGCATCATGCATGCGGAACTCAAGGGCTGGAACTGGCGCACCAAGGCACTTGCCCTGGTGGAGCGGCAATTGCAGGACATCTTCCCCGGCCACGGTATCGATTGCGACAGCACGGTCGATGATCTTTCCATCGCCGAACGGCAAATGGTGGAAATCGCTATCAGCTTCGCCGGCATTCATGAAAAACCGAAACTTGTCGTCCTGGATGAACCGACTTCGTCACTCGATGCGGGGCTTGCGGCTCAGCTCATGGCCTATATCCGGCGTTTCGTCGGTGATGGCGGGTCGGTGCTGCTGATCTCTCATATCCTTCGCGAAATCCTTTCGACCTCCGATCGCATCGTGGTGATGAAGGACGGGCGCGTGGTGGTCGATCGCGCCGCGTCCGAGTTCAGCACCCGCGGCCTCGTCGAAGCCATGGGCAGCGTGGTGCGCGAAAATGAATGGCAGCGCACGGCTGTCAAGCGAGACCGCGCGCCGGTGCTTTCCTTGCCACCACGCCGGGGTCATGGCTTGGCATTCGATGCCCATCACGGCGAAATGGTCGGCCTCGCCGGCCTTGGCGGCCATGGTCAGACGGAAACGCTGCTCGATCTCTATCTTTCGCGCAATGGCAACTGGTGGCCCGCCCGGCGAAGGGACATCGCTTTCGTTGCCGGCGACCGCAGCCTTAACGGCACGTTTCCCCTTTGGAGCATCCTGAAGAACCTCAGTATCGCCTCGCTTGGCGACCTTTCCTCGCGATCTATCGTCGATCGAGAGCGCGAGGATCTGCTCGGGAGCAATTGGAAGAAACGCATCGAGATTCGCACGCCCGACATGGGAAACCGGATCCTGTCGCTTTCCGGCGGCAACCAGCAGAAGGTGCTCTTTGCCCGCGCATTGGCGACGACGGCAGAGATCGTGTTGATGGACGACCCGATGCGTGGCGTCGATGTCGGCACCAAGCAGGAAGTTTATGACATCCTTCGCTCCGAAGCGGCGGGCGGCCGCACCTTTGTCTGGTACTCGACGGAAATGGACGAGATATGTCTTTGCGACCGGGTCTACGTCTTCCGGGAAGGCGTGATCGTTGCTGAACTCGTAGGCGACGAGATCACGGAGAAGAATGTGCTCGAAACCTCCTTCAGCGGAGGTGACGTGGCATGAAACTCTCGTCCGGCACCATCCGCCTGATCATTCCGGCCGCCTCGCTTGCCCTGTTGCTCGCTGCGGTTTTACATGCAGCCGCGGGCCATGAGCTATACGGGCCTGAATCTGCTCTTTAATCTTGCGGTGCCGATCGCGCTCGCGACGGTGGCGCAGATGCTTGTCATGGCGGTCAATGACCTGGATCTCTCGATGGGCACCTTCGTCAGCTTTTGCGCCTGTGTGACGGCGACATTCCTCCAGTCCTCGCCAGCCATCGGCGTGCTGATCCTGCTTGGCGCGGTTGCCGCCTATGCGGCGATCGGCGTCGTCATCCATGTCCGCGCACTGCCCTCGATCGTCGTGACGCTCGGCATGAGCTTCGTGTGGGGCGGGCTTGCGGTGCTCATGCTGCCTTCTCCCGGTGGCGAGGCGCCAGGATGGGCGCGCTGGCTGATGACCTCGCGGCCTCCTTCGTGCCGATGGCGATCGTCGCGAGCGTGATCATCGCGTTCGTTACCCATTTCCTGATCATGCGTTCCTCCGTGGGGGTGCTGATCCGCGGCGTCGGCGGTAATGTCCGCTCGGTCGAACGTGCCGGTTGGTCGGTCATCCGCATCCGTACCGGAACCTATGCATTGGCCGGTTTCTTTGCCGTGCTGTCAGGCATCGCGCTCGTCGGTCTCACGACTTCGGCGGATGCCAATATCGCCCTGCGCTACACATTGCTGTCGATCGCCGGCGTCATCCTCGGTGGCGGCGAGTTCGTCGGCGGCAAGGTCTCGCCGATCGGCGCCGTCATCGGCGCGTTGACGTTGACGCTCGCAGGCTCCTTCCTGTCCTTCCTGCGCATTTCGCCAGACTGGCAGATTGGCGCTCAGGGGCGATCCTCATCGTCGTGCTGGCCCTGCGCCTCCTTCTGAACCGACTTGAAAAGCGGGAGAAGAGCCAATGAACGCCGCCCGCTTTCTCTTCTCGAAACCCTGGATCTGGTCCTTTGCCGCGACCATTGTCGTCTGGGTCGTAACCGTGCTCTTCACCGGCGGCGCAAGCTCGCTCGGTCTTTCGCAGGCGGCGCTTACCTTTGCAGCCTTCTCCGTCATCGTCGGCGTCGGGCAGATGTTCGTCATCACGCTCGGCCCCGGCAATATCGACCTCTCCGTCCCCACCACGATGACGCTCTCCGGCACGCTGGCGCTCAAGATAATGGACGTGCAGGACGGCATGATCGTGATCGGCTTGCTCGTCTCGATCCTGTTAGGCTTCGCGATTGGCATCGGCAACTACGTGCTTATCAAGCTACTGCGCATCCCGCCGATCATCGCGACGCTGTCCATGAGCTTCATCATCCAATCGACGGCGATCTGGACCAATCGGGGCCTGCGCATCAAGCCGCCGGAAGTACTGGCGAGCTTCACCACATCGAACCTGTTTGGCGTTCCGAATATCGCAATCGTTGCGCTCATCCTCTCCGTCATTGCCTGGGTTCTGCTCGAAAAGACCGTCTATGGCCGGTGGATTTCCGCGATTGGTCAGAGCACGTTCGCCGCCCGCATGACCGGGATCCCGGTCGATGGCACGCGGCTCATCACCTACATCCTCTGCGCCGTGCTCGCCTCGATCTGCGGCTACCTGCTCGCAAGCTTCTCGGGGGCGCAGCACTCAACATGGGTTCCGAATACCTGCTCATGTCGATCGCCGTCGTCGTAGTCGGCGGCACTGCCGTGGCGGGCGGCAACTCCAATATCCCCGGCATCTGGGGCGCCTCGCTTTTCATGTTCCTGGTTGTGTCGATGCTTAACACCTATGGCTTCGGCGCGGGATTCCGCCTCATTCTCACAGGCCTCATCATCATCGCCGTCATCCTGCTCGCCGGCGGCCGCCAAGCCAACCGATGAACAACTCCAATCGGACACATTCCCATGCCGCAGAAGACCTCCATCTACGAAATTCACGACGAACGCTTCCGGCAGCTGATCGTCGCCAGCGCGGCGCTCGAGGAGCTTTATGCCGACTGCCGCTGGGCCGAGGGGCCAGTCTGGTTCGCCGACCTGAATTGCCTGATCTGGAGCGACATCCCGAACCAGCGTATGTTGCGCTGGGCGCCGGATGGTGGTGTTTCGGTATTCCGTTCGCCATCGAATTTCGTCAACGGCAATACGCGCGATAGGCAGGGCCGGCTGGTCTCCTGCGAGCACGGCGGCAGACGCGTGACCCGAACCGAGATCGACGGCTCGATCACCGTTCTTGCAGACTTCTACCAAGGGAAGCGTCTCAATTCGCCGAATGACGTCGTCGTGCGCTCTGATGGAAGTGTCTGGTTCACCGATCCCACCTACGGCATCAAGTCCGATTACGAGGGTTACCGTGCCGAGCCCGAGCAGGAGACGCGCAACGTCTACCGGCTCGATCCGCAAACGGGCGAACTCAGTGCCGTCGTCACCGATTTCGGTCAGCCGAACGGGCTTGCCTTCTCACCGGACGAAACGAGGCTCTACGTGGCGGATTCAGCCTCCAGCCACGACATTACGGCGCCACGGCACATCCGGGTGTTCGATGTTGTCGATGACCGGCAGCTTACCAACAACCGGATTTTCTGCAGCTTGGACAACGGCCTGCCGGACGGTTTTCGCGTCGATGTAAACGGCAATATCTGGACCAGTGCGGGAGATGGCGTGCATTGCTTCTCGCCAGATGGTGCGCTGCTCGGCAAGATCCTTTTGCCGCAGACGGTTGCAAACCTCACCTTCGGCGGGCCGCGCAAGAACCGGATGTTCATCACCGCCACCAAATCGCTCTATTCGGTATTCCTGGCTACGAGCGGCGCGGCGCTGGGTTGAGGTCTATGGCTACCCGCCTGTTTGCTGGCCCACGTTCCCGCCATCGCGACAATCATTTGCTCGGTGGTAGCTGGCCATCCTTTGGTGCCCGGTGTTCATCTCAAGACAATCCGTAAACGGAATGAGACAAGGCGCGCTCGATGCCACGCAATTCGGCCAAGCCCTTCAGGCGGCCTATCGCCGGGTAGCCCGGCTGGGCGCCGCGGGTGAGGTCGTCGAGAATCTCCTGCCCGTGGTCCGGCCGCATTGGAATTTCGTTGTCGGAGCGCCCGGCGACCCGACGACGCTTTTCTTCCTTCAGCAGTTCGGCGATCACCGCGACCATATCCGTGTCGCCTTCCAGGTGCTCGTCCTCGTAGAAGGAGCAGGGCGTCCGGCCCTCCTCGCGGCGAACGTTTCTCAAGTGGACGAAATGGATGCGGGGTGCGAACTGGCGCACCATCGCGGGCAGATCGTTCGCGGCCAGCGCGCCCAATGAACCTGTGCAGAAGGTCAGCCCGTTCACCCGGCTATCCACCTGATCGAGCATGTAGGCATAGTCTTGCGCCGTCGATAGGACCCGCGGCAGGCCGAGCAGAGCCCAGGGCGGATCGTCAGGATGCGCGCAGATATTGATGCCCACCCGTTCCGCGACCGGCGTCACCTCAGTCAGGAAATCGACGAGATTTTGCTGTAGTCTTGCCCGATCGATCCCGTCATAGGTTCGCAGGTGTTCCCGCAACTGGGGCAGGCTATAGCCGTCCGCCGAGCCCGGGAGGCCCGCGCCGATATTGCGCGAGAGCTCCAGCTTGCGATTATCGTCCATGTCATGAAAACGCTGTCGCGCCTGTTGAAGGGTTTCGACATCGTAGTCTTCCGCAGCCCCAGGTCGCTCCAGCAGGTGGACGTCGAAAGCGACAAAATCGATGCGGTCGAAACGCATGGCTTTCGCACCCTGCCGCGTCGTCCAGCGCAGATCGGTCCGGGTCCAGTCGAGGACCGGCATAAAATTGTAGCAAACGGTCTTGATGCCGGCAGCAGACAGCCGCCGCAGCGTTTCCTGCCAGTTGGCAATGTGATTGCGCCATTCGCCGGTCTGGGTCTTGATGCTCTCGGAAACCGGAATGCTTTCCACCACGTCCCAAGAGAGGCCGCCGGCGCGCACTTCCGCCTGCCGTCTGCCGATCTCGTCTGTCGGCCAGACCTCCCCGGTCGGGATATGGTGCAGGGCACTGACGATCCCGAGGGCGCCCGCTTGCGCGGCGTCCTGCACACTTACCCGGTCAACCGAGCCAAACCAACGCCAAGTGTGTCGCATTTAAACTCCTTAAGGAAGAAAGGTCAGTTGTACCTTGCTGGCCATCGAGCGGTCGCCCGCCTGCTCGAAAGCCTGAACCGCCTCATTGATCGGGAAGTGATGGGAAATGATCGGCCGTACATCGATCCGACGGTCGGCTATCAGGCTTAGTGCCAGTGCGAACTCCGTGTCGAACCTTTGCGAGCCGATCAGCCGCAGTTCCTTGCCGACGAGTGCGTTCAAAGGAAGCGTGATGTCGCCGGTGACGCCGACCTGAACGATGAGCCCCCGCGGGCGCACGGTGGCGATTGCACTGCGCAGTGCGGGTTCTGCCGCAGAGCATTCGAACACCACGTCGAATTGTCCCTTGTCGTTTTCGAACGCCGTCAGGCTTTCGGGAGCATGACGAACATTGATCGTCTCGGTCGCACCCATGGCCAGCGCCCGTTCAAGCGCTGCATCGGCCAAATCGGTGACGATGACGGCTGTTGCTCCAGCATGCCGCGCGGCTGCGGCGACCAGGGCGCCGATCGGGCCGGCACCCGTTACCAGCACGGATCTGCCTTCGAGATCTCCCGCTTGCGAGGCCGCATGGAGGCCGACCGCGAGTGGTTCCGCGCAGGCGGCTTCGCCGGGCGTTATCAGCGTTCCGGCCGAAACGCATTGCACCGCCGGGACCACCAGCCAGTCCCGAAACATGCCCTGCTCGTGGGGCAGGTGCATGGCGCTGCCCATGAAGCGCATGTGCTGGCAGTGGATCGACAGGTCCTCCCGGCAGAACCGGCAAGTGCCGCATGGTTGGCTGGGATTGACGGCGACCAGATCGCCAATCGCAAGTCCGGACACGCCGGCACCCAAGGCTGCGACATAGCCGGCGGCTTCGTGCCCCGGAATGATCGGTTCCCTGACCCGGACGGGACCGAAGCCGCCGTCCTGGTAATAATGGAGGTCGGAGCCGCAAATGCCGCCTGCCGCCATCTTCAACAGAACCTCGCCATCCCGGGGCGGAGCCACTTCGGCAAACTCCAGCCGAAGATCGCTCCGGCCGTATAGCCGAAGCAACCGGGTCTCCATGGAACCGCCCGCACTCACCGGATCAACCCGACTTCGGTCGGAAGCCAGAGCGTGATCATCGGAATGAAGGTGATGAGGATCAGCGCTATGAACAACGGCACAAGCCAGGGAAGGATCGCCACCGTGGTGCGCTCGACCGAGAGCTTCGCCACCCGAGACAAGACGAAAAGAACCATCCCAAGCGGCGGGTGCAGCAGTCCGATCATCAGGTTGAGGGTCATGATCAGACCGAAATGCACGGGGTCAATGTCGAACTGGACCACCAGCGGCAGGAGGATCGGAACGAGAATGGTAATCGCCGCGATCGTATCCAGGAAGCAGCCGACGAACAACATCAGCAGGTTGACCAGAATCAGGAAAACCCATTTGTTTTCGGTGATGGTCAGGATGGCGCCGGACAGCATCTGTGCCGCTTGGCTGACAGTCAGCAGCCAGGCGAAGATGGATGCGGCCGTCACGATGAACAGAACCGAGGCCGTGGTCTCGATAGTATCGAAGGTCGCGCGCGCAAGCGACGAGAACGTCATCGTTCGATAGCGCACGAGGCCGAGGAAGAGGGACCACAACACGGCTGCCACCGCTGCCTCGGTCGGTGTGAACCAACCCATGGTCATGCCGCCGATCAGAATGACGGGGGTCATCAGTGCCATGACCGCGGAAAAGTTGAAATACCAGTCAGCGGCGATCAGAACGGCAAGGGCAATGCCGATTGAGATATTCAGGGAAAGGCCCGCAAGCATCAGGAGATAAATCGCAAGCGGCACGGCCATAACCATGAGGATTTCGACAGAGGCCGCGAGAAGCCGCTTCATTTCAAACGGCGTATCCGAGCCCCAGCCGTGGCGGTAGGCGAAGACCGCAACCGTCAGCATCATTAGCACGGTCATGACCACACCCGGGATGATACCGGCCATGAACAGGGCGCCGATCGAGACATTGGCCATCATGCCGTAGATGACGAAGGGCAGTGACGGCGGGAAGATCGGCCCAAGGGTTGCCGATGCCGCCGTCACGCCGACCGCGACTTCTACCGGATAGCCGTGTTCCTTCATCGCTTTGATCTCGATCGTGCCGATACCGGCGGCATCGGCGAGTGCGGTGCCGGACATTCCCGAAAATATCACCGATCCGATGATGTTGACCTGTGCGAGGCCTCCTTTCATCCAGCCGACAAGGGCAACGGCAAAAGAATAGATGCGGCCCGTGACGCCGGCCGAGTTCATCAGGTTCCCGGCAAGAATGAAGAATGGAACGGCCAGCAGCGGGAAGCTCTCGACGCCGGCAATCATCCGCTGTGCGGCGATGATGTCGGGCGCGACATTATAGAATACGAGATAGAGAACAGAGGCGACAGCCATGGCAACGGCGACTGGAACGCCGATCAGCATCAGGCCCAGAAAACCACCAACGAGCAAGAGCATGGATTAATCCTCGACCTTCTGGAATTCCTCAGGCCTCTCAAGAACCGAATAGCCGCGGCGCTGATTGGCGATGAATACCTGTATGGAGCGGCCGAGCATCAGCACGAAGCCGGCGAGCACGCTGTAAAAGACGATGTTGCGCGGCAGATCGACGGTCACCATGCGCTCGTCGGAGACGATCGCCACGTAGCGCCACATCAGCCAGCAGGCGTAGGCGAAGAATCCGATCCGGACGACATCGACGCAGACGGCCAACGTGCGGGCAACGGATTTGGGCAGATAGTGGTAGAGCACGTCAACCTGGATATGCCTCGACAGCCTTACGCACATGACTGAGCCGAGAAAGACGACGCCGATCAGGCAATTGGTGGCGATCTCCTCGGTCCAGGCATAGGAATTGTTGAGCACATAGCGCGTGAAGAATTGCAGGAACACGCATCCCGCCATCACCCAGAAGATCGCGAGCGTGGCCCAGTCCTCAACGGCATAATCAGAAAGATCGGCGGTCGGTGCCGCATCGTCGAAGGAGTGGGCAAGCTCCTCCGCGGTCACAGGAGTGTGGATTTCTTGTTGCATGAAAACATCCGGCACGGGAGAAAGGAATGCCGGCCACCGAGCGGCGGCCGGCATGACGGCTCACTTGATGGCGCGGATGGCCTCCCAATCCTGCTGGTCGTAGCCGAATTCCTTGAAAGTCACCTTTTCGGCGACATTCTTCTCGAAATCGGCCTTGTCGATTTCGGTGACGGTCAGTCCCTTTGCTTAAAGCTGGCCACGAGCGCCTTTTCGCTGGCCTCGATCGTCTTGGTCGTACGCTCCGCTGCCTGCTGCATCACCTCACTGAAGATAGCCTTGTCCTTTTCCGACAGGCTGGCCCACAGTGTTTTCGAGATCACGGTATTCAAATGATCGACGATGTGACCCGTCAGGATGATGTGCTTCTGGACCTCGTAGAATTTCTTCGCCTCGATGGTGGTCAGCGGATTTTCCTGCGCCTCGACCGTACCGTTCTGAAGCGCGAGATAGACCTCCGCAAAGGCGATAGGTGTCGTATTGGCGCCGCAGGCCCGCGGCATGGCGAGATAGGCGGGCACGTCGGGAACGCGAATCTTCAGGCCCTGCATGTCGGCGCATTTCGTGATCGGCTTGTTCGAGGTCGTGTGGCGAGTGCCGTAATAGCTGACGGCAGTAATATGATTGCCGGACGCTTTCTCGTAGCCGGCCGACAGCTTCTTGAAGATGTCGCTCTTGGTGTATGCGATCAGATGGCTCGGATCGCGGAAGATATACGGATAATAGGTGACGCCGATCGGCTTATGTTCACGCGCTGCGAAGCTGGATCCAGAGATGATTATGTCCACCGTTCCGAGCTTCAGGCCCTGATTGAGATCGGCTTCCTTGCCGAGCTGCGATGCCGGAAACACATCGATCTTGTAGCGACCTTCCGTTCGCTTGCCGATCTCCTGGGCGGCCCATACGGAATCCGTGTGGAACGGCTCCGAGGTCTCGTAGACATGGGCCCATTTCAGCACCGTTTCGGCCTGCGCGGTCAATGCAGAGGCCAGGATCGCGGCCGTCGCTCCCAGCAGTATCTTCAGTGTAAGCTTCATCTTATGTCTCCTCCCAAGTTGAAGTTCGTTGATCGTGCTAGTTTCCTCCGGCACGGTTTGATGCGGCCGGAACCGGGCTGCCGTCCGGCTTCTCCTCGAAGCTTTCTGAAAGCCGTAATTGCGATTGATCGAGATGCGCCCGCATGGCGGCGCGTGCAGCAGCTGGGTCGCCTGCTGCGATGGCGTTGCGGATGGCGCGATGCTCCTCCATCGCAGCCCTCCAGGTTTCGGTATTTTCGAAATAGCTGGCGAGCTTTTCGAAATAGGGGGTCATACGCATGTCGTGGATGCTGCCGACAAACCGGTTCAACGTCATATTCGCGATGATGCCTGAAACGATCACGTGAAAATCGCGATCCAGCGCCAGCGCCCGATGCCTGTCATCAAGTGCCGTGGCCATCTGGGCGAGATTGTCGTCGAGCTGTTGAATATGGTGGGGCAGGGCCAGCCGGGCGGCCTCTTCTGCGACCGCGCATTCGATGACGGCGCGAGCCCGAAGGAGTTCGAAAGGTCCTTCGAAATCCTCGGGCGGATGATCGGGGTGTAACGGCTTGCGGGCATTGACATAGATGCCAGAGCCCATGCGAATGTCGATAAAACCTTCGACCTCAAGCACGATGAGTGCTTCGCGCACGGTCGGCCGGGAGACGCCGAGCCTTTGGGCCAACTCCCGCTCGGCCGGCAGCCGTGAGCCGGCGGCGAGCTCGCCCCGTTCGATCAGGCTTCGCATCTGATCGGCCACCTGACGATAAAGGCGGCGCGACTCTACTGCAGAAAACATTGTTCGCTCACAACGGATGAATTGGCCATGTGGTCATACCAATTTCAACGTAGCTTCGGCTTTTCCGCTGTCAAGTCCTGCAGGTGAAAGATGTCTAAAAAGCCGGCCTAAAGGTTCGGATGGCTATGGGGGAAATGCCAAGCCGCCAACAATCCAGGGCACCTGAATGAGCCACTCCCTATCGTGTGAAGGCTGATCGGCCTCTGTAGTCTCCTTGGCGCCGCATCGGCCGAAGCGATTGATTTATTCGATTCACAATCCGCCGATTTCTTGCGCCCGCGAGCAAAATGCTCTTGTTCGCGGGAGCAGGAAACTGCAGTGTTCCGGATCACAGCGGTGGGGAATTGCCGTTCGGGAGGGTTCCAGTGTTGAAGGTCAGATTGCGTTCATTTCACACGATGTCCGCCACGCAATGGCGATCAGCGATGGCTTATCGTGGCCAGTCGCCGTGCGACGCCCGTCACCGCGTTACGCGGTGAAATCACAGTTGCCGAACTGCGGGGCATGATGGCCGATGGCCAGGAAATGGCTGCGCTAGGCGGCTCTTTTGCGAAATGATCTGAGGTTTTCAATGGCGAACTCTACAAAAATGCCAGAACGCCCGCTCGGTATCGCGCTGATCGGCACCGGCTTCATGGGCAAATGCCACGCGATGGCCTGGCGCAACGTTGCCGCCGTGTTCGGCGGTGCTCATCACCGGCTGGAGATCCTGTCGGATGCCACGCCGGAAAGTGCGGAAAGCTTCGCACGGCAGTTCGGCTTTGCCCGCGCAACGGCGCGATGGGAAGAGGCGGTCACCGATCCGAAAGTCGATGTCGTCTCGATCACCGCACCGAACGGCATGCACCGGCCGATGGCCGAGGCAGCGTTGAAAGCCGGCAAACATGTCTGGCTGGAAAAGCCGATGGCGCTGACGCTTGGGGATGCCGCGGTGATGGCGGCGACTGCTGCGGCACATCCTGGCCAAAAGACCATGCTGGGATACAACTATCTGAGAAGCCCCGCCTTCCAGGCGGCACGCAACCTGATCCGAGAGGGCGCCATCGGCAAGCTGCTCGCCTTCCGCGGGGTCTATGACGAGGATTATTCTGCCGACCCGCTCCTCCCGTGGTCGTGGCGAATGACGCATGAAGGCGGCGGTCTCGGCGCGCTCGGCGACCTTGGCTGCCACCTCGTGAGCCATATGCTGGCGCTGATGGGGCCGGTGGCGGAGGTGGTCGCCCAGGTCCAGGTCGCTATCCCGATGCGTCCTTCTCCTGACGGGCCGAAGCCGGTCGAGAACGAAGACAGTGCCTTGGCTCTGCTGCGCTTTGCCTCGGGCGCGCAGGGCTCGTTTGCCACATCGCGCGTGGCGCGCGGCCGCAAGTGCCGGCTGCAATGGGAAGTGCATGGGCAGGACGGCACGATTGTCTTCGACCAGGAGAACATGAACGAACTGTGGGTGCACAAGGCCGGCGAGGCCGGCTTCGTGCGTCACTTGACCGGGCCGGATCAGCCGGATTTCGCGGCCTTCTGCCCGGCACCGGGACATAATTTCGGTTTCAACGAACAAAAGGTCATCGAGGCGCGCGACCTGCTTGCCGCCATCGCCGGCGGCCAGAATGTCGGCCCCGATTTTGCCCAAGGGCTGGAGATCGAAACGATCATCCATGCCATGGCGGCCTCGAATGGCAGCACCATCCGCATCGAACGGCAAAACACATGATGAAGAGGCTCGATGTCATCACCACCAACCCCGCCGGCCTCGGTCTTTGCGGCGCGCAGGTCGGTGGACGTCTGCGGACATAGGGTTCTTCGAAAAGTATATCGGCGGCTCAATCGCCAACATCGCCTGCGCCCGGTTTCTCGATATGCGCCATGATCGGGACGCCGTCTTCTGTCGTGACCTTGGTCATCTGTTGAGCAAGTCGTTCAGCCGCTCGCGCCTTCGATCAATGTCATAGGCCAGATCACGCGGCGTGTCTGTTCGACGTAATGTGACTGATAGGTTGGTATTACCGACAGCAGATGTTCCGCCAGGCTGATCCCCAGGTCACGAAGAGACAGCGTAAAGCAGGTCAATGCCGGGGAGAGGAATTGGGCATGAGGGCTATAGCGGCCGATGATCGCAATGTCCTTGCCCGGCCTGATGCCGGCGTCCTCAAGTCCCTTGTAAAGACCTGTGACCAGGGTCTCGTTGACCAGGACGATTGCAGACGGGCGTTGAGATCTGGATGCGATCTCTTTCGCTACGGCATAACCGCCCGCTTCGCTCGGTTTTGCCCGGAAGACATGATCCTCCTTGAGGGCAAGCCCATGTCCCGCGAGGATCTCGCGGCATCGATCGACGAACACGTAGCCCAGGTTGAGATCGCCATGGGGCCAGATGATCCCGATATCTCTATGGCCCGACCTGACCAGCCGGTTAATGGCGACCTCCGCCATTCCTTCGAAGTCCAGATCAATCCAGGGTTGGCCGACATCGGTCAGGCTGCGGCCGAGCGAGATGAACGGGATGTTGTGCCGGTGCAGCAGTTCGAACCGCGCGTCATTGCGCCGTGTGGCCGAGAGGATGATGGCATCCGCAAAGCCGCGCGCCACGGTGCGCTGCAGATAGGCATAGGGGTCTTCGTTGGAAGAGCAGAGCAGGGCCACGAGATCAAGCTTGTGGCGACCGAGCACCGTTTGCACCCCATCGAAGACGCTCATGAAGAAGGCGTCTCCGTGGCTGGTGATTTCAGGCCCTGTCTGCATCATGAAACCGACCACGCCGGTTGACCCCTTGCGCAGCGAGCGGCCCGACTGATTGGGGACGTAACCCAGCTTTTCTGCCGCCTCCTGCACGCGTCTGCGGGTTTCCGCATTCACGTCCGCTTTTCCATTGAGCGCGCGGGATACGGTGCCGATGGAAATATTCAGATAATCGGCAAGCTGGCGAATGCCTGTCACAGGGAGCCTCTTAAAGTCGGTATACGGTCGTAATCGTTTTCGGAGTCACTATTGACAAAAAAATCGACATGTTCATAGTGCCGTAAACGTTTACGGATGTGAGTGAGGTATCACCCCGTAAACATTGCTTGGGAGGAAGTCGGTGACATACAAGGTGGTTTTGTGTGGGTGCGGAGCCATGGCCAAAGGGTGGCTGCGCGCGCTTCAGTCCACGCCCAAGCTGAGGGAGGCGCTGACCGTCGTAGGTCTGGTCGATCTCAACCCCTCGGTTGCGCAGGCATTGGCCGTCGAGTTTTCGCTTCAGGACGTCTCTATCGGATCCGATCTCCCTGCGATGCTGAGCGCGACTGGCGCCGACATCGTGTTCGACGTGGTCATTCCCGCCGCCCGTCATTCCGTCGTCAAAGTCGCGCTTTCTCACGGATGCCATGTGCTGAGCGAAAAACCCATGGCGACGTCGATGGAGGAGGCGGCAGACCTCATCCGTGCGGCGGAGGCTGCAGGGCGCATTCATTCCATTGTGCAGAACCGGCGCTTCATTTCGGGGTGCGGCGCATGCGGCGTCTGGTCGAAGGCGGCGAGATTGGCGAAATCACCGCGATCCATTGCGATTTCTTCATCGCTCCGCATTTCGGCGGCTTCCGGGAGCAGATGGACAATGTCCTGCTTCTGGACATGGCCATCCACACCTTTGATGCCGCCCGGTTCGTGTCGGGCAAGACGCCGCTTTCCGTCTACTGCCTGGAAACGAATCCGACCGGCTCCTGGTATGCCCACGGCGCCAGCGCCAACGCGGTGTTTCAGTTCTCCGATGATGTGGTCTTCACCTATCGCGGCTCCTGGTGCGCGGAAGGCGAGCGCACGAGTTGGGAAAGCGAATGGCGCATCGTCGGGTCGAACGGCATGCTGACCTGGGACGGCGAAGACATCTTCCGCGCCTCTGTTGCGGGACGTGACAACGGGTTGCTGCGGGGTGCAACGCCGATCGAGATCATGCCGCCGCTCCGGGCGGAGGAAACCCACGGCCATGCCAGCGTCATTGCCGATTTTCTCTCAGCCATCGAAACCGGCGGCGTGCCGGAAACGGCGGGACAGGACAACATCAAGAGCCTTGCCATGGTGTTCGGCGCAATTGAAAGCGCCAGATCCCGGCAAATCATCGACCTTGCAGCATAGGGCCAGCAATATGACCGGACAACCAAACCATTCGATTCGCATCGGCACCATGGTCAGCGCCACCAAGGGGCAGGCGGCCGTACGGATTTCCCAGATTGCCGATATGGGCTTTGAAAGCTTCCAGCCCTTTTTCTGGCAGACCACCAACGGACAGGATATCGCGGAGCTTGGCAAACGTTGCCGCGAGGCGATCGGTGAGCGAGATATTACCATCTCCACCATCGGCATGTTCGGCAATCCGCTCGAAGAAGCCGAAACCGATCTCCAGACGCTTCAGGGTTGGAGGGATTGCATCGACAATGCCCATCATTTCGGGGCCACCTGCGTGGCCGGCTTCACCGGGCGCATCCGCAACAGGCCGTTGACGGAAAGCCTGCCGCGTTACCGGCAAATATGGAGCGAGCTTGCCAGCCGTGCCGCCGACAAGGGAATCCGCATTGCCTTCGAGAACTGCGCCATGGACGGCAACTGGGCAACCGGCGACTGGAACATCGCCCATAACCCGGACGCGTGGGAACTCATTTTTAACGAGACGCCGGACGAGCATATCGGGCTTGAATGGGAGCCTTGCCACCAGATGGTTTATCTCATCGAACCGTTGCCGCAGATCCGCAAATGGGCATCGCGGATTTTCCACGTCCACGGCAAGGACGCCACCATCCGCTGGGAGGTGATCCGCGAGCACGGCATATTCGGGAAGCATCCCTTCGTTTTCATGCGCACGCCCGGTTTCGGCGACAGCAATTGGACCGACATCATTTCAGAACTTCGGCTGGCCGGCTGGTCCGGCTCCATCGACATCGAGGGATGGCATGATCCCGTCTATCGGGACGCGTTGGAAATGACAGGCCAGATCCACGCTTTGAACCATCTGAAACAGGCAAGGGGCGGCACATTCGTCGTCGATCCGGTCTGATGCGCAGGCCGGCTGGCCATAGAAGGAGCTCTGCGCCAGCCGGATGAGAGTTGAGGATAACCAAGAAGGAGGAGAACCATGGGTATCCGCAGGACTATGATTTCCATAGCATTGGCTCTGGCCAGTGCGTCACTTGCCGGTGCGAGCGCGAACGCGGAGGATGTGAAACTCGTTCTCTGGTCGCTGGACCGCGATATCCAGCCCGCACCGAACCTCATCAAGGAATTCAACGCGCAGAATAACGGTATCCAGATCGAATATCGCCAGCTTCAATTCGACGATGTGGTGAGCGAGGCCATGCGCGCCTTCTCTACCGGCAAGGCGCCGGACATCATCGCCATCGACAATCCCAACCATGCCATGTTCGCGTCCCGTAAGGCCTTTCTGGACCTGACGGACATGATCCGGCAATCCACGGTCATCAAACCGGAAAACTATTTTCCCGGCCCGCTGAAATCGGTGATGTGGGACGACAAATACTACGGCGTGCCGAAGGCAACCAACACGATTGCGCTCTACTACAACAAGGATCTGTTCAAGGCCGCAGGCCTTGATCCCCAAAAGCCGCCGCATACCTGGAACGAACTGGTGGCTACGGCGAAAAAGCTCACTGACCCTTCAAAGAACACATACGGTATCACCTTTTCCGCCAAGGCCAACGAGGAAGGCACTTTTCAGTTCCTGCCCTGGGCGCAGATGGGCGGCGCGACCTATAAATCGATCAACAGCGAAGGTGCCGTCAAGGCCCTCACCATCTGGAAACAGATACTGGACGAAAAGCTCGCCTCGCCGGATACGCTTACCCGGAGCCAGTGGGATGCTACCGCCACCTTCAATGCCGGGAACGCGGCGATGGCGATTTCCGGTCCCTGGAAATCGACCGCATGCTGAGCGATGCCAAATTCCAGTGGGGCACTGCCCTTTTGCCGGTGCCGAGCGAGGGTGCTCAGCCTTCATCCGCCATGGGCGACTACAATTGGGCGATCTTCTCCAGCACCAAGCACCCGAAAGAGGCCTTCAAGGCATTGGAGTTTTTCGCCTCCAAGGATGCGACCATGTACAAGAATTTCGGCCAGCTTCCGGCCCGGTCCGACATTCCGGTGCCGCCCACGGGCAACGCCCTGAAGGATTCAGCGCTTGCTACCTTCGTGGAACAGCTGAAATATGCGCAGCCTCGCGGCCCTTCTCCGGAATGGCCGAAAATCTCGAAAGCCATCCAGGACGCGATACAATCGACCCTGACAGGCCAGATGGAGCCGAAGGCTGCGCTCGATCAGGCGGCTGCGAAGATCAAGTCGATCGGGGGCTGAAAGCAGCCCTCAGCCCGGCAATGACGGCCCGGCACCCAGCCGCCGGGCCGTTATGCAGGCTCCAGCGAGGTTTTGATGAAAAGAGTGTTCTCCAGCATAACGGATGGCCGCGGCTTCGACCTCGTTCTGGTCGGTGTGCCCTTCACCTTTCTCCTGGCGCTGGCAGGGCTGCCGCTGCTCTACAATATCCTGATGAGCTTTCAGGAAGTGGATATGTTCAGTCTCGGCAGCGTCATCAGGCCCTTTGTCGGCTTCAAGAATTATGTAGACCTGTTCACCCAGCCTGAAACCACGGCCATCCTCAGGAACACGATTGTCTTCGTGGTGGGATCGATCACGGGGCAGTTCCTCGTCGGCTTTGCGCTCGCCTTGTTCTTCTGGATCAATTTCCCCGGCGCATCCTGGCTACGGGGTCTGTTTCTGGTTTCTTGGGTCATGCCCGGTCTCGTCGTCGGCGCCATCTGGAACTGGATCCTGTCGGGCGATTTTGGCGTACTCAATTTTCTGTTGCAGCAAACCGGCCTCGTCAGCGGCAATATCTTCTGGCGGTCCGACCCGAACTTTTCGCTCTGGGCGGTGATCCTGGCCAATATCTGGCTCGGCACGTCCTTCAACATGATCCTGCTCTCCACCGGTCTTTCCGCCATTCCGGGGATCTTTACGAGGCAGCCGAAATGGATGGCGCCAATGCCTGGCAGCGCTTCTGGACCATCACCCTGCCGATGATGCGTTCCACCATCGGCGCCATCATCGCGCTTGGGCTGATCTTCACGCTGCAGCAATTCGATCTGTTCGCCGCGATTACCGATGGCGGCCCGAACAATTCTTCCAATGTCGCGCAATACTGGGCTTGGGATCTCTCCTTCCGGCAATATGATTTCGGCAAGGGTGCCTCCATTTCCGTCATCATGACCGTCTTCGTGATGTTTGCCGCAACCGTTTATGTCCGTTCCACCCGCCACGAGGTGCGCGGATGACTGAAAATACGCGAAACCGTTTGTTGCTCGCCCTGTCCGTCGTGATGGCGGCCGTCTATCTCTTCCCGCTCTACTGGATGTACCTGACGGCGCTGAAAAGCGGCTCGGAAATGTTCGCCACGCCGCCGAGTTTCTGGCCCTCCTCGGCCCAATGGAGCACTTTCGCCTACGTCTGGGAAAGCCGGAACATGGGCCGCTACCTGTGGAACTCCACGGTCATCGCCTTCGGTGCGGTGGCCCTGATTGCAGTGATGGGCACCGGATGTGCCTATGTGCTGGCGCGCTACCGCAATGTCTGGGTTGATATCGGGCTTTTCCTCATACTGATGTTTCAGGTGCTGCCAGCCTCGCTGATGATAACGCCGATCTTCGTGGGTTTTTCGCAACTGGGACTGCTCGAATATCCGCGCTTTGCCGTTATCCTGGCCATCACCGCCAAGAGCATGCCCTTCTTCGTCGTGCTCGTGCGAGCAACCTTCATGAGCGTGCCGATAGAGCTGGAAGAGGCGGCGTTGGTGGATGGCAATTCCCGCGTCGGCGCCTTCTTCAATATCGTCCTGCCCCTGGCGCGCAACGGCATCCTGGTCAGCGCAATCCTCATCTTCATGCAGGCCTTCGGCGAATTCGTCTATTCCAAATCCATGATCCAGGACATCCAGCTGCAGCCCGCCAGCGTCGGGCTCAACTCATTCATGGGACCGAACACCAGCGAGTGGAACAATATCATGGCTTACGCCACCATGTATGTGACGCCCATCCTTGCCATCTTCGTTCTCTTGCAGCGCCGCATCGTGTCCGGGCTCACATCGGGAGCATTGAAATGACCCATCAAATCGAACTCTCGGCCGTCAACAAATATTATGGCGCCTATCACGCGCTGAAGAATATCGATCTTTCCATTCGCAAGGGCTCGTTCGTCGCACTGGTCGGCCCGTCCGGCTGCGGCAAGTCAACGCTGCTGCGCTCGCTGGCGGGGCTTGAAACCATATCGAGCGGCGATCTCGTCATCGCCGGTGTGCGCATGAACGGTGTGCCGCCCCGAAAGCGCGATCTTGCCATGGTGTTTCAGTCCTATGCGCTCTACCCGCATATGACCGTGGAACAGAACCTGACCTACAGCCTGAAGATCAATGGGGTGAGGAAGGCGGAGAGGAAAAAGGCGGCAGCCGATGTCGCGGCCATTACCGGATTGTCGAACCTGCTGCACCGATATCCGCGCGAATTGTCGGGGGACAGCGTCAACGCGTCGCGATGAGCCGTGCCATCATCCGCAATCCCCAAGCCTTTCTGTTCGATGAGCCGCTCTCGAACCTGGACGCGGCTTTACGTGTTCACATGCGCAAGGAGATCCGGGCGCTACATGATCGCCTCGGCGCGACCTCGGTCTATGTGACGCATGACCAGGTTGAGGCCATGACGATGGCGGATCATGTCGTCGTCATGCGCAATGGCGTCATCGAGCAGCAAGGCAAGCCGCTTGATCTCTATGATCGGCCAGCCAATCGCTTCGTCGCGGGCTTCATCGGGTCGCCGGCGATGAACTTTATTCCGGCGCGATCCACGCCTGACGGCAAAGCCCTTGTCTTGGATCTTGCAGAGCCGCAAACCGTTCATTTCGATCGTCCACTGCCGGCTGAACGCGCCTTGCTCGTCGGCATTCGCCCGGAGCATCTGATCCTGGCCGGGGCTGATGCGGCTGGCTTCAAGGTGGATGTCGCGACGGTTGAAACGACCGGAGCGTCAACGTTTATTACGGCTACAACCACGCCTGAGATCGTCATCGCCCTGAATGGCAGGACTGCCGTAGCGGCCGGCGAAACCATTCGGCTGACCTTTGCCGGAAGCCATGTCCATCTGTTTGATGCCGAGACCGAGCAGCGCATCGATTGAGGTATCGGCCATCCCGCTCCGGGCGTCCCTCCGTCTAGGCCCCAAGGCTAATATTGACAGCCCATGTATACAGATCTATTGCTGATATAAGGGTATGGAGGAGGACAGGCAGGCTGACGGGTTCCCCGGCGGCAGATATAACTCTTTTCCTCTATCAGTTATTTTTCTGCGGCTTCCGTGTTCCGATCAGAGTCGGTCGCTTTGGGGTCGTTTTTTTAAGGGATGCGCATCAGAACCAGAATTGTATACACGGCTTTGCGAAATTTCGGGGTGATTAGTCGAGGTGACCGGGAATCGGAATGGGGGCTGCCCGATTAACGGAAACGGAAATGAGTGAGACCTCGAATTGCCGTGGCCGTTGACTGTTGGTTGTGATGTGCCCGATATATCTCGCAGGCTGTGACAGGCCGAAGGCCGCAAGGAGGACGCGGTCTGTCACATGAGCTTCGAAGGGTTCGTCTAGAGGAGGGAAGAGAATGATTACCAGAAGAACATTGATGGCTGCTGCCGGTCTTGCAGTGGGCGGCCTCGCTGCCATACCGGCATTTGCGCAGGAAACGGTCAAGGTGGGCCTCATCCTGCCGATGACCGGCCCGTTTGCGTCCACCGGCCGGCAGGTCGAGGCGGGCGTCAAGGCCTACATGGCGCTCAATGGGGACACCGTCGCGGACAAGAAGATCGAAGTCGTGCTGCGCGACGACGGCGGTGTCGCCGACCAGACCCGCCGTATCGCTCAGGAACTCGTCGTCAATGACGGCGCCAAGATACTGATGGGCTTCGGCCTGACGCCTCTCGCCATGTCCGTTGCACCGGTCCTCAACCAGGCGAAGATCCCGGCGATCATCACCTCGGCGACAACGTCGGCGATCATGCCGCAGTCGCAATATTACGTCCGCACCTCGATGGGCGGCCCCCAGTCCGCTGTTCCGGTGGCCACCTGGGCGGTCCAGAACAACCTGAAGAAGGTTGTGACCCTGGTCTCCGACTACGGTCCAGGCATCGATATCGAGCAGGGCTTCACCAACCAGTTCAAGAAGGATGGCGGCACGATCGTCGAGGCCATCCGCGTTCCGCTTGCGAACCCAGATTTTGCTCCTTCCTGCAGCGCGTGCGTGATGCCAAGCCGGATGCAGTCTTTGCCTTTGTGCCGGCGGGCATCGGCGCGCAGTTCATGAAGCAGTACGTTGACCGCGGTCTGGCCGACGCTGGCATCAAGCTGATCGCCACCGGGGACGTCACCGACGACGACCTGTTGAACGGCATGGGACCGGTCGCCAAGGGCGTCATCACCGGCCATTTCTACTCGGCCCTGCACGACAGCCCGGAAAACAAGGCTTTCGTCGCCCAGGTGAAGAAGGCGGCCAACAACATGCGCCCGAACTTCATGTCGGTCGGCGGTTATGATGCCATGACGCTTGCCTACCTGGCACTGAAGAAGACCAATGGCGATACCGACGGCACCAAGCTCATCGAGGCCATGAAGGGCGCCACCTGGGTCAGCCCGCGCGGCCCGATCACCATCGATCCGGCCACCCGCGACATCGTCCAGGACATCTACATGCGAGAAGTCAAGGAAGTGAACGGCGAACTCTACAACGTCGAATTCGCAACCTTCCCGAAGATCAAGGATCCGAACGCCAAGTAAGGCGGATCGATCTCACCGAGACAGCAATGGCGGGCTTCGGCCCGCCATTTTCCGTCGGGTGGCAATGCTTTTCGGTCATGACAGGCCCTCAACCGGTCGATGCGGATTTGAAAACCGCCAGTTGGGCGTCGAAAGCACGCTTGTATGCGGACCGCGCTTCACCGCGGGCGACATAGGCGGAGAGGTTTGGGTATTCATCCAGGATACCTGATGATGCTTTCAACCTGAGCAGCACCGTCACCATGAGAAGGTCGCCGGCGCTGAAGGCGCCATCGAGCCAGTCGGTGTCGCCAAGGCGGCGGGAAAGGTCGATCAGCCTCCTCCGGATGTTGTCCTCAAGGGCGCGCAAACGCTTCTCGTACCAAGGCTCTTCGCGCTCGAGTATTTGCACGAGGCTGCGGTCGAAGATCGGCGGCTCCACCGTGTTGAGCGCGGCAAACATCCATGCGATCGCGCGCGCCCGGGCATTCGCATCGTCCGGCAGCAGGCCCGCATGGCGCTCGGCGATATGGAACACGATTGCTCCCGATTCGAACAGGGCGAGATCCCCTCTTCATAGGTCGGGATCTGCCCGAAAGGTTGAGCGCGCGATGCGCAGGTTCCTTCATCGCTTTGAACGACAAAAGACGAACCTCGTAAGGCTGGCCAACTTCTTCGAGCGCCCAGCGAACCCGCATGTCACGGGCCAGCCCCTGCCGCGATCGGGCGATCGTTCAAAACCGGTAATGGTAATCGTCATTGGTGCTCTCCGTAGGATGTCTGTCTTGAAGACGATTGGCTGGACGAGGTTGCGACACCCTTGCTCAAGATAATCCTCGAATACGGCTCGGCAGAACATGGATCGAGTTTGGCGTTCGTCCATTGTCATCGTATGCGTGGTTCTGACAAGAAGGCGCGCAATCGCCCAGGCGCCGCGTCAGCGGCCCGCACCAGGATGGAGTTCGAGATTGAGCGTTGCCTTCACCAAGGAAGAGAGTTCCGAAACCGCGTCGGAAACCTTGCTGCCCGACCGTCCGATTTCACCTCATCCGAACCTGGTGACGGAAGCGGGGCTGAAGGCTCTCGAGTTGCAGCTCCGGCAGGCGCGTGAGGCCTACGAGGCCGCAAGCACGATCGAGGATGTCAACGAACGGCGGCGGCAGCAGGCAGGTCCCTTGCGGGACGCGCGCTATTTTGCGGCAAGAGTTCACACGGCTCAGCTTATCCCGCAGCCCACCTCGTCTGACAGCGTCGCCTTTGGCAGCACGGTGACCTTCAGCCGCGATGATGGACGGGTCCAGAAGTATCGGATCGTCGGAGAGGACGAGGCGGACCCCAAGGCCGGATCGATTTCCTTCGTTTCACCGGTCGCAAGGCTGCTGATGGGCAAGGCTGTCGGGGATGTCGTCAGCGTCGGCGAACAGGAACTGGAGATTCTCGCCATCTCCTGAGATGCCCAGTCTACGCGAAACGAGCCCTAAATGAACGAATGACGGGTTGAGCCGGCATCCGGCAATGGCTATCAGGGGGCGACTCAAACGAACCTTCGGCGAACCACAAGGCGCATTCGGCATGATTCCAGACTTCCTCGTCACCCATTCCGGTGGCTTCCATGCCGACGAACTGCTGTCGAGCGTCATCCTGACCCGCCTTTTTGCGCAGGCGCGCGTGGTTCGCAGCCGGGCGCCGGAATGGATCACGCCCGGTGCGGACCGCATCATCTACGATGTCGGCGGCGCTTATGACGCTGCGGCTCGGATCTTCGATCACCACCAGCGTGGCGCACCGCTGCGCGAGGATGGCCAGCCCTACAGCTCGTTCGGCCTGGTCTGGAAGCATTATGGCCGCGACTACCTGGCTGTCCTCGGCCTTCCGGAGGCGCATGTCGAGGCGTTGCACGCCTCATTCGACGCCAGTTTCGTGTTGCCTATAGACCTGATGGATAATGGCGCGCTCAGCCCTCTATTGCCGGGCCGCTCGCCGGGCTCACGCTGCCGGCGCTCCTGGAGACCTTGAAACCCGTGTTCGACGAGACCGACCCCGAAGCGGAAAACCGCGGTTTCCATGCGGCGCTGGCGATTGCCCGCAGCTTCGTCGAGGCAAGGATCGGCCAGAGCGCCGCAAAATTGCGGGCCGAAGGGCTGGTGCATCAGGCTATCGCGGATACGGGCGAGGGGCGTATTCTGGAACTTCCGATGGGCATGCCGTTCCGTCCCGCGATCGTCAAGGCGGGCGCCGACCATCTTCTGTTCGTCGTTCACCCGCGCGAAAAGGATTGGTGCCTCACCACTATCCGCCGTGCGGACGAAGGTTTCGAGGTGCGCGCCGATCTGCCGGCCGCCTGGGCCGGCCTGACCAATCGTGATCTTGAGGCCGCTTGTGGCGTAGAAGGCGCGAGCTTCTGCCACAATGGCCGTTTCGTCGCCGCAGCCAGGACGCGCGAGGCCGCTCTCGCCATGGCCGAGCTGGCGGTGAAGGAAGCTTTGGCCGACCGAACCAGTTAGCCGCAGCCCCAGAGGAGGCCCCGCCGGGGAGCGGGCTTGCGCTGGCGTCGGACAGATGTGCTAGAAGAACCCATCATGAGTTCCTCGCAGCCCGCATCGGCATCCACGATCCTGCATCACAGCCTCCGGCACCTGAGGGCGTTTCTGGCGGTCGTGGATACCGGCTCCGTCACCAAGGCGGCCGAACTCTGCTTCGTATCGCAGCCCGCCGTTACCCAGGCGCTGTCGAAGATCGAAAAGACTGCCGGCCTGCCGTTGTTTTCCCGAACGCCGCAGCGGATTTTTGCCAATGGCGCCGGCGAAATCCTGGCGTTGCGCATCAAGCGTGCCTTCGGTTATCTCGATCCCGCCCTCTCGGAACTGTCGCCGAGACTGCGGGTGACGGCGACGACCGCGCAGCTGACATCGCTGATCGCGGTGCGCGAAA
Organism: Neorhizobium sp. EC2-8; assembly: GCA_045291535.1. Classification (GTDB taxonomy): domain Bacteria; phylum Pseudomonadota; class Alphaproteobacteria; order Rhizobiales; family Rhizobiaceae; genus Neorhizobium. The sequence continues at coordinate 1,746,390 of CP147998.1, forward strand.
CCGAGAATTTTACGCTCGCGGCAAGCCGCCTGGGCCTAAGCCAGCCGGCGGTCTATCGCGCCGTCAGCCAGCTGGAAGGAAGCGGCTCGCCCGCTCTTCGAGCGGACGTCCTACGGTATCGTCGCCACCCGCTCGGCCCATGCGCTTGCTCAGGCGGCTCGGCTCGCTTTCATAGAGCTTGAACAGGCGGATGCTGATCTCGCCGAGTGACGGCAGCCGAGATCGGCCAGATCGTCATTGGCGCGACGCCGCTTGCCAAATCCTATGTGCTGCCGAAGGCCATCGCCAATTTCCGCAGGATCCGTCCGAACCTGCCGATCCAGATCCAGGAAGGTCCCTATCCCGATCTGCTAGGCGCGCTTCGCCGCGGGAGGTGGATTTCATGCTCGGCGCGCTTCGGGTGCCGGCGCCGATCGGCGATGTGGAGCAGAAAGTGCTGTTCCACGATACGGTGGTCATGGTTTCGGGGCAGTCGCATCCGCTGGTCGGCAAGGAAGATCTGACCGTCGAGGACCTTGCCGCCTTTCCTTGGGTCGTCAACCAGAGCGGCACGCCGATGCGCCGCTATTTCGACAGCGTCTTTGCCGGCTCGGCAGGCGGTCCGCCGAAAAGCATCGTGGAGAGTGGTTCGCTGATCCTGATGCGCGAACTGCTGGATTCAAGCGACCATCTCGGCTGCACCTCCCGCCTGCAGGCGGAAGCGGAGATTGCCCGCGGGCTGATGCGGGCTCTGCCTTTCGACCTTAGCCATACATCGCGCCCGATCGGTGTGACGACGAGAAAGGACTGGCTGCCGACCGCGGCGCAACAGGCGTTTCTGGAACTTCTGCCCACCTGGTCCGAGCGCCCGGCCGATCGATCGCTATAACCAGAACTTATGCCGCCGGCAGACGAACTGATTAAGCCCGGAGACGCCGCTGGGCTAAAGTGCAAATGCGCCATCGAGGTGGAGATTGGCGTTTGGCGCGGATATCGTATCGTCCGGCTTGAGGTTGACGAAAAGTTGAAAAGAGTGGGACGTCAAAGCATCCCGCCCCGTTGACTGGGATATCTGCGGTCAACGATATAGGCTGCCGGTTATGACCATGCCCGGGCTGAGGTTCGGTCCTGGTCCGGCGGGGCCTCTAATAAAAGTCGAGGAGGAGGAGGAGGAATACATGCTCAACAGAAGAACGCTCATCGTTGCGGCAGGCATGGCGCTTGGCGCGCTCGCAGCCATTCCGGCAGCAGCGCAGGAGACCATCAAGATCGGCCTCATCCTGCCGATGACCGGTCCGTTCGCCTCGACCGGCCGTCAGGTTTCGGCCGGGGTCAAGACTTTCCTCGCCACCAAGGGCGATACCGTCGCCGGCAAGAAGATCGAGCGATAATCCGCGACGACGCCGGCGTCGCCGACCAGACCCGCCGTATCGCCCAGGAACTCGTCGTCAACGACGGCGCCAAGGTTCTGGCCGGCTTTGGCCTGACGCCGCTCGCCATGGCCGTTGCGCCGGTAGCGACCCAGGCGAAGATCCCGTCAGTGGTCATGGCCGCCGGCACGGCTTCCATCACGAAGGCGTCGGAATACATTACCCGCACCTCCGGCACCCTGCCGCAATATTCCATGCCCGTCGGCACCTGGGCTGCCGGCAACAAGATCAAGAAGGTCGTGACGCTGGTGTCCGACTACGGCCCGGCATCGACGCCGAAAAGTGGTTCACCAAGGAATTCAAGGCCAAAGGTGGCGAGATCGTCGAAGCCGTCCGCGTGCCGCTCGCCAATCCCGATTTCGCACCCTTCCTGCAGCGTGTGCGTGACGCCAAGCCCGATGCGGTCTTTGTTTTCCTGCCGTCGGGAGCCGGTGCGCTGTTCATGAAACAATTCGCCGAACGTGGTCTTGCGGAAGCTGGCGTCAAGCTGATCGCGACCGGCGATGTCACCGACGACGATATCTTGAACTCGATGGGCAAGCCGGCGATCGGCACCATCACCGGCCATTTCTATGCGACCGCGCATGACAGCCCGGAAAACAAGGCCTATGTGGCGGCCTTCAAGAAGGCCAATGCCGATATGCGCCCGAACTTCATGTCCGTCGGCGGCTACGACGGCATGGCGCTGATCTACGCGGCGCTCGAAAAGACCAAGGGCGACGTCACCGGCCCGGCCTTCATGGCCGCCGTCAAGGGCCTCTCGTGGACGAGCCCGCGTGGTCCCGTCTCGATCGATCCGGAAACCCGCGACATCATCCAGAATATCTACATGCGCGAGGTCAAGGACGTGAACGGCGAGCTGCAGAACGTCGAGTTCCAGACGTTCAAGGATCTCAAGGATCCGGAAAAGGCTGAAGCGAAGTAAGGAGGATAGCCCCCATCCCGCCTCCGATCGCTCGGCGCACCCTCTCCCCGTAAACGGGGTGGGGGAACAGCAACCGGCGAGGCATATCCCTTCTCCCCGTGATGACGGGGAGAAAGTGCCGGCAGGCGGATGAGGGGCACCCGTTCATAACAAGAAGCTCAAGGCACTTGAGCCCTTCGTTTTCCCGGCAACAATGCCGGGCAACATCATCGCTCGCAGCAGGGCACCGCAGAGAAGATTTTTATATGCTGACAATCCTGTTCGACGGCATAGCTTACGGCATGCTGCTTTTCATTCTGGCCTGCGGGCTGACGGTGACGCTAGGTCTGATGAACTTCATCAACCTGGCGCATGGCGCCTTTGCCATGGCGGGCGGTTACGTGACCGTGGTGATGATGAACCGCTACGGCATCTCCTTCTACTGGTGCCTGCCGGCGGCCTTCATCGTTTCGGCACTGATCGGCCTCCTGCTGGAGCGGACGCTCTATCAATGGCTCTACCAGGCAAGCCACCTGGATCAGGTTCTCTTCTCGATCGGCATCGTCTTCATGGCGATCGCCGCGACCGATTATTTCATGGGCGGCCAGCAGCAGCTGATCAATCTGCCGCCGGAACTCTCCGGCCGCATGGATGTGTTCGGCGTCGGTGTCGGCCGCTACCGGCTCTTCACCATCATCATCTGCGCCGCACTGGCGGTCGCACTGCAGCTCATCCTGTCGAAGACGCGCTTCGGCAGCCGGCTGCGCGCCGCGGTCGATGACCGGCGTGTCGCCATGGGCCTCGGTATCAACGTGCCGCTCGTTTTTGCGCTGACCTTTGCCTTCGGCTCGGGCCTTGCTGGCCTCGGCGGGGCGATGGGCGCAGAAATCCTCGGGCTTGATCCGAATTTCCCGCTCAAATTCATGATCTACTTCCTGATCGTCGTCTCGGTCGGCGGTACGTCCACCGTCTCCGGCCCGTTCCTCGCCGCCCTGCTGCTCGGCATTGCCGACGTGGCCGGCAAATATTACGTGCCGGCGATCGGTCCCTTCGTCATCTACGGGTTGATGATCGTCATGTTGATCGTGCGGCCGAATGGCCTGTTCTCAAGGGGCGGCCGATGAGCGTTCTTCCGCAGGAAACCACCGTGTCCGTAAATTCCTCCACCGCTGCAGCGGAAACCCGCGCCGCCAAGCTGATGAAGCGCAGAAGCCGTATCCGCTTCTACGAGATCATCGTCTGGATCGCTGCAATTGCCGCTTACTTTCTGCTGCCGTCGAAGATGCTGATCCTCACCGAGATCGCCATCCTGGCGCTGTTTGCGGTGTCGCTCGACCTGGTGCTGGGTTTCGCCGGCATCGTTTCGCTCGGCCATACGGCCTTCTTCGGGCTCGGAGCCTACATTGCAGGCCTGATGGCGCTGCATTTTGTCGCCGAACCGGTGACGGGCCTGATCGTGGCCGGCATCCTGTCCGGCGTGCTTGGACTGCTCACCAGCTTCCTCATCCTGCGCGGTTCCGATCTCACCCGCCTGATGACGACGCTCGGCATCGGCCTGATGATGGCGGAAGTCGCCAACCAGATGTCCTGGCTGACGGGTGGCGCCGACGGGCTCAGCGGCTTTTCGCCCGGCCCGATCCTTGGCATGTTCGAATTCGATCTGTTCGGCAAGACTGGTTATCTCTATTGCGTCGGTGTGCTCTTCATCGGCACGATGATCATGCGGCGTATCGCGTTCTCGCCCTTCGGCCTGTCGCTGAAGGCGATCAAGGGCAATCCGATGCGCTCCGCCATGGTGGCGGTCCCAGCCCGCAAGCGCGTGGTTACGGCCTATACGATCGCCGCGATCTTTGCCGGCATGGCGGGCGCGCTGCTGACCCAGACAACGAGCTTCGTCTCGCCGGACGTACTCGCTTTCCACCGCTCGGCCGACGTGCTTCTGGTGCTCGTGATCGGCGGTACCGGCTATCTCTATGGCGGTATTTTCGGGGCGATCCTGTTCACGCTGGTCAAGGACTGGCTGTCGGTGATCACACCGCAATACTGGATGTTCTATATCGGCCTGCTGCTGGTCATCCTGGTACTGGTCGGCCGTGATCGGCTGTCGCGCTGGGTCGAATACCTGCCTGAGCGCTTCTCTAAGAAGGAGGACCGCTGATGAGCGAGATCGTTCTCGAAACCCGTCACCTGGTCCGCCGCTTCGGTGCCTTCCTCGCCACCAATGACGTGAGTCTCAAGGTGGAGCGCGGCGCCCGACACGCTCTGATCGGCCCGAACGGCGCCGGCAAGACGACGCTGATCAACCTCCTGACCGGCGTCCTGCCGCCGTCGGAAGGTCAGGTCTTCCTGGAAGGCGAGGACATCACCTCGATGGCCTCGTTCCGGCGCGTCAAGCGCGGGCTCACCCGCACCTTCCAGATCAATCAGCTCTTTAACGACTTCACGCCGCTCGAAACCGTGGCGCTGGCAATCGCCGAGCGCGAAGGCGTCGGCCACAATCTGTGGCGGTCGGTCGCCGGTTACGGCAAGGTCGTGGACGAGGCCGCCTCATTGCTGGCACGCTTCGGCCTGGCGTCTGTCATGGGCGAGCGCACCGTCATTCTGCCCTATGGCAAGCAGCGCCTGCTCGAGATCGCGCTCGCCTTCGCGTCCAAACCGCGCATCCTGCTGCTCGACGAACCGGCTGCGGGCGTGCCGGAAGACGAGCGGCACGAGGTGCTGCAGATCGTCTCGGACCTTCCGGCCGACGTTACCGTGCTGCTGATCGAGCACGACATGGATCTGGTCTTCTCGTTCGCCAACCGGATCTCGGTTCTGGTGGCGGGCGCCGTCTTCGTCGAAGGAACGGTTGCGGAAATCTCCACCGATCCGCGCGTCAAGGCTGTATATCTGGGAGAAAACGCATGAGTGCCCCGGTTCTGGTCACCGAAAAACTGGTCGCGGGTTATGGCGAGGCAAGCGTTCTCGCCGGCATCAGCCTGAAGATCGAGGAAGGCCGCACCCTGGCGCTGCTCGGCCGCAACGGCACGGGCAAGACGACCTTCGTCAACACGCTCGCCGGCGTCACCACCCATCATTCCGGCACGGTCCATCTGATGGGCCGCGACGTGACGAAGCTGCGGGCAGACCGCCGCGCCGCGGCAGGTATCGGCTGGGTGCCGCAGGAGCGCAACATCTTCAAGTCGCTGACCGTCGAGGAGAACATGACCGCGATCGCGCGCCCAGGCGTGTGGACGCTGGAACGGGTCTATTCGATGTTCCCGCGTCTGAAGGAGCGCCGCAAGAACCTGGGCAACCAGGCTCTCCGGCGGTGAACAGCAGATGCTGGCGGTTGGCCGGGCGCTGATGGTCAATCCGAAACTGCTTCTCCTCGACGAACCGACCGAAGGTCTCGCCCCGATCATCGTCGATGAACTGCTCGCGGCGATCCAGCGGATCACCCAAGGGGAGGGCATGTCGGCTATCATCATCGAGCAGAAGGCCCGTAAGGTGCTGCCGCTCTCCGACGATGCCGTTATCCTCGATCGCGGCGCGATCGTCTACCAGGGCAGCAGCGCGGATCTGCTTGCCAACGACGATATTCTCGGCCAGCACCTGACCGTGGAAAAGGGCGCAAAGCATTAGCCCAAAGAGCGGGGGAGGGCGGATACACCTTCCTTTCCGTGGCGGTAAGCCCGTAAGGCCATCCCGCCGATGGATTACCCGGTTCAGATTATTTCGCAGCCAAAATCGCGCTCGGCTTAATTCAGGATCCAGCGATCCCTTTAGTGCGCCGTACCATCGACGATGACGTGGTCGTGGTCCATCGTGCATTTCTCGATGCGGGCGTGAACCCTGTAGACGTCGCGCAGCATATCGACGGTGACGACGTCGCGGGGGTACCGCAGGCGCGCATGCGGCCGTTGGCGATCACCAGAACCTTGTCGGCAAAGCGAAGCGCCTGGTTGAGGTCGTGGATGGCGATCATCACGATCATGCCTTTCGAGCGCGCGCGACGCTGCATGAAGTCGAGCACTTCGACCTGGCGGTGAAGATCGAGCGCACTGGTGGGCTCGTCCATCAGCATGATTTCCGGCTCGCGCACCAGCGCCTGGGCGATCGACACCAGCTGGCGCTGACCGCCGGACAGCGCGCCGAGATCACGAAACGCGATGGAGGTGATGTTGAGCGCCCTCATGATTTCGTCGATGAACGAAAGATCATGGTCGCTGACCGCCCAGGATTGCCCTTGTTTACGGGCGAGAAGAATGGATTCGTAGACGGTCAGTACCGCATTGGCCGACGTGTCCTGCGGCATGTAGGTGATGGCGTTCTTCGTCTTTGCACCGTCGATGACGATATCGCCGGGTCCTTTCAAGAGGCCCGTAATGCGCTTGAACAGCCGACTTGCCGGCGGCGTTGGGGCCGATCACGGCAATCAGTTCTCCGGCCTGCATGACCGGCGTGGTTACGTTTTCCACGAACAACTTGCGGCCGTGGTAAGCGCCGACCGATTGCAGTTGCAGCGCTACCATGACCGGCTCCGATTCGAGAGAATGAGCGAGAAGAAAAACGGCACGCCAACCAACGCGGTGATGATGCCGATCGGGAAGACCACGCCCGGGATGATCGACTTAGACACGATGGAGGTGAGCGACAGCAATAGCGCGCCCGACAGGATGGAGCCGGGCAGGAAAAAGCGCTGGTCCTCGCCGAGGATCATGCGGGCGATATGCGGGCCGACCAGGCCGACGAAACCGATGGTGCCGACGAAGCTGACCGGGACGGCCGCCAGCAGCGAGATGATCAGCATGGTCTCCAGCCGGATGCGCCGGACATTGACGCCGAAGCTCGCGGCCTTGTCTTCGCCGAGCCGGATGGCGGTCAACGCCCAGGCATGGCGGGCAAACAGCGGCAACGCGATCAACAGGACGGCAAGCGTGATGCCGATCTTCGGCCAGGTTGCCTTGGTGAGGCTGCCCATGGTCCAGAAGACAACGGCCGACAGCGCCTGCTCGGAGGCGAGATATTGCAGGAAGGCGAGCAGCGCGTTGAAGGTGAAGACCAGCGCGATGCCGAGCAGCACGACCGTCTGCACCGAAACGCCGCGCATCTGCGAAATGAAATGGATGAACAGCGTGGCGATCAGCGCCATGATGAAGGCATTGACCGGCACGAGCAAAGTGGCTGCCACCGGCAGGATCGAGACGCTGGTGACGATCGCGAGCGCCGCCCCGAAACTGGCGGCGGCCGAGATGCCGAGCGTGAACGGGCTTGCGAGCGGATTGGCAAGGATGGTCTGCATCTGCGCGCCGGCGACCGACAGTGCGGCGCCGACCACGATCGCCATGACGGCGACCGGCATGCGGATATCCCAGACGACGGCCCGTATCTGTGCCGAGACGGAGGAGGGATCGATCAGCGCCGCGATTACCTCGCCGAGGCTGTAGCGTGCAGGCCCCCAGGCGAGATCGACGGCGAATGACAGACAAAGAGCGGCTGTCATGGCGGCGAGGATCACCAGCTTGCGGCGGGCGAGGGCGCGATAGCGCTCCCGCCCTGCTTCAGCTTCGATCGGCAATGCGGCGATCTCGGCCATATCGGTTTACTTTGCCGCCTTGGCGTCGATCCAGTAACCCGGCTGATACGGAACCGGCAGGAATTTCTCGTGGAATTCCTTGAAGGTCGCGTCCGGATCGAGATCCGCAAACAGGTCCGGATGGAACCACTTTGCCATCTGCTGCACGGCGACGAACTGGTAGGGGCTCGTATAGAACTGGTGCCAGATGGCATGAACATTGCCGCCCGCGACCGCCTTGGAGCCGGTGAAGGCAGCGTTCTGCATCAGGGCGTTCAGCGCCTTGCGGCTGTTTTCGGCCGTTATGGCGGCTGTCGGGCCGACATTCACAAAGTCCTTGGCATCCTTGGTCTGGCTCCAGTTCGAGCCGGTGACGACGATGACATCCGGATTGGAGGCTACGACCTGCTCGGCATTGATCGAGCCGGTATAGCCCGGCAGGAAGTCCGAACCGAGATTACGGCCGCCGGCCCAATCCACCATCAGGCCGAAATTGTCCGGGCCGAACGTGCCGCAGCACTCCACCAGGCCGGCGGCGCGATACATGAAGACATTGGGTTTCTTGGGGTTGGCAGCCTTGAGCTTGTCGGTGACGCGCGCCATCTGCTGCTTCCAGTAGGCGGCGACGGCTTCAGCGCGATCCTCATGGCCGAAAAGCTTGCCGAGAACCTTGAGGCTCGGCTCGGTATTGGCAAGAATCTGCTCGCGGAAGTCGATATAGACGATCTTCACGCCGATCTTGTTCAGCATGTCCTCGAGCTTTACCTCGTCGGCAGCCTTCTTGTTGCCGATCGGCAGCAGCAGGACATCGGGGTTCAGCTTGACGACCGTTTCAGTTTGCAACGTCCCGTCGGTCAGGTTGCCGAGATAGGGTAGGTCCTTGCCCTTCGGGAACTTGGCGACATAGGCATTGAAGCCGTCCTTGTCGGTGGTCCAGAGGTCATTGCGCCAGCCGACGATCTTGGCGAAGGGATCTTCCTTTTCGATCGGGGCGACAGAATAGAGCATCCGACCTTCGCCGAGAATGACGCGCTCGACCGGCTTGTCGAACTTCACCTCACGGCCGGCGACGTCCTTTACGGTGAAGGACTGCGCCATTGCCGAAAAGGGTAGAAGGCTTGCAAGCACAACCGTTGATTTTGCAAGCACTTTCGCGAAATTCATCTGGAAACTCCCCGATGTCTGATAATGTCCGCATGCATATGAAATAAGACTTTTGGAATCAAGTTTTATGTTTTAGAGCTTTTCCAAAGTAGTCTGACTGTCGGGGCGCCTGTAATGAATTCGATGAACTCCAACTATTCCATCCGTGACGAAATCCGAGACTTCTGGTCGGAGAGGGCGGCAACATTCGACCAAAGCGTCGGCCATGAGATCTTCTCTGAGGAAGAACGCAAAGGTTGGCAGCGTCTGATCCGCAAGCATCTCGGCGATGGCACCGGCCGCGCCGCTCTGGATCTCGCCTGCGGTACCGCCGTCATCTCGCACCTCATGAACGATGTCGGTTTCAAGGTCACGGGCCTCGACTGGTCGGATGCGATGCTGGGCCAAGCGCGCGCCAAGGCCAAGAAGCGGGGCACCGATATCCGTTTCGTGAGCGGCGATGCCGAAAACACGATGGAGCCGAAGAACAGCTACGACGTCATCACCAACCGACATCTGGTTTGGACGCTGGTCGATCCCCGGCGGCTTTCGCCGAATGGTTCTCCGTGCTGAAGCCGGGCGGCAAGGTGCTGATCCTCGACGGCAACATGGGTAAGGAGACCTGGGTCAAGGGCCTGCAGAAGCTCTGGTCCAGGGTGACAGGCAAGCCGGCGCCAAGCCACATGAGCCCGGCGATGGCGGCTCGCCATCAGGCTATCCGATCACGCGTCTATTTTTCGGACGCGATGCCGGCGGAAGCGGTAGTCGATCTGCTGACCAAAGCTGGTTTCGTCAACATCGTGGTCGATCGAAAACTGTCAGACATCCATTGGGCCCAGGCCCGCAAGATGCCTTTCCTGCGCGGCCTCGAGCGTATGGTGCAGGAACGCTTCGCGATTTGCGCGACCAAACCGGAATAATCTCCGGATACCAGGGCGGCCCTGAGAGCCGCCCTGGTATTCTCCGCAGATATGCACAGCATTTATGGGCCCCTGACATGATTGTGACCGGCCTGTGACCTCCGGCGTTAACCTTTGTCGGTTTTCCCAAACCGCAGGGCGACAGCAAATAACCGAGATCACGATCCCGCTCGTCCGGGCCTCTTGAGTGCTCGTTATGGGCCAGGTTGCCGCACGCAATTAACCTTGTGATAACCGATTTCTTTCTGAATGGACTATCTTCTGCGTGCGGCCTTGCCGCCGCGGCTCCTCGTATTCCTGACCATGGAGACAAGATTGTCCATCAAGCTTTTTGCCTTTCCGCGCTCGCCCTTTCCATGCTCGCAGCACCCGTGGCTGCCCAGCCGAGCCCGAGCATTGTGAAGAAGTTCGACGCCTGGGGCCTCTATTCCTACAAGGGCGACGGTGGCACAACCTGCTACGTTTTGACTACGCCAACCGAGATGCGGCCTGGAACGGTGGATCACGGCGACAACTATTTCCTCGTTGCACCGAAACCCTCCGGATCCGGCTTCTACCCGCAGGCGATCATGGGTTACGACCTGAAGGGCGGATCGGAGATGACGGTGACCGTGGACGGCCGGACCTTCGCCCTGGAACCGAAGGGCAATTCCGGCTGGACGAAGCAGGAGAGCGGCGATGCGGCTCTCGTGGCCGCGATGAAATCGGGAAGCAGCATGACCCTTGAGGCGGTCTCGCAGCGCGGCACACAGACCACCTACACCTTCTCGCTTTCCGGCGTGAGCGCGGCATTGACCCAGGCGGGGCGTTGCAGTTGATCGGGTTCTGCTCGCTTTGTCATGACGGATGTGGTATCTGTCATGACAAAGCTGGAGAGATGCCATGAACCTGCAGATACGCGATCCCCTTGCGCATGAACTGGCCCGCGAATTGGCGGAGAAGCGTAAGATTACGTTGACCGAGGCGGTGATCGAGGCCCTGAAAGCGGAGTTGCGCAAGGAAAACGCTGCGCAAGAAAGAAGTGTGTCGCTCGTCGAGCGACACACCTTTCTGGCCGAAAAGCTGAAGGCACTTGGCGCCGGCGAAGGCCGTGAGATGACCAAGGACGAGATCGATGAGATGTGGGGCCACTAGTGTTCATCGATACCTCGGTGATCGTGGCAATTCTTGCTCTGGAAGATGATGGCTCCGAATGGTCGAAACGGATGGAGAGTGCCGAGCGCCTCCTGACCAGTCCGCTTGTTGTTCTCGAGGCGACGATGGTTCTATCGACCAGGCGCATTACCGATCCGCTTGTGACCCAGATGGTGGTTTCGGACTTTCTCCGAAGCAGCGGCGTCGAGATCGTCCCCATCGACGAAGCCGATGGCGAGTCGGCGGTGCGAGCTTTCCGTGATTACGGGAAGGGAAGGGGACATCCGGCACAGCTCAATCTGGCCGATTGCCTTTCCTATGCCTGCGCCAAGAACCGCGGCCTGCCGCTTCTCTACAAGGGCAACCATTTTGCCCAAACGGACCTTGCCTAACGCCGTTCGGACAGCGCTGAAATTAGCCGTCAGCGCCTATGGCTTTTGTGGCACCCCCTAATTGACGAACGTCAAAAAGGCTGTCCGAGGTGATCGTTGTCATATAAGACGGCAGCTGAGTGCCTATCGCCGCCGAAAGCCAAATGATGAACCATTCGACTGTCGAGACAGCCTTTCTTTCACATAGCGGCGAAATGGCCCGTCTTATTGGGGCTTTTAATTGGGCAAGCACGTCGCTCGGCCCGATCGGCATCTGGCCGCAGAGCCTCAGGACCACGATTTCCTCATCCTTCAGTCGCCGGTTCCGATCGTCACGCTGTGGAACGAAGACGGCGTAATGATCTACAACGACGCCTATTCCGATTTCGCCGGTCGGCGTCATCCCGGCCTCCTCGGCTCCAAGGTGCGCGAAGGCTGGCCCGAAGTCGCCGACTTCAACGACAACGTCATGAAGGTCTGTTTCGCCGGCGGCACGCTTGCTATTCCGATCAGGAAATGGTCCTCGACCGCTCCGGCGAGCCGGCCTCGGCTTTTATGAATCTCTACTACTCCCCGTCTATGACGAGATCGGTAAGCCTTGGCGTGGTGGCGATTGTCGTTGAGAACACTGCCAAGGTACGCGCCGAGCGGCGACTTCAGGGCGAGGGGGAGCGTCTGAGGCTGATGTTCGAGCAGGCGCCAGGCTTCATGGCTATGGTGACCGGACCGGAGCATGTCTTCGAAATGGCAAACGGCGCTTACATGCGCCTGGTGGGCGGTCGCAAGCTGCTCGGACGGCCCATTCGCGAAGCCTTGCCGGAAGTGGTGGAACAGGGTTTTTCTGGCCTGCTCGACGAGGTCCGCAAAAGCGGCCGCCCCTATCTTGGACAAGGGGTGAGCGTAATGCTGGCGCGCCAGCCCGGCCTGCCGCCGGAAGAGCGTTTCGTGGACTTCGTCTTCCAGCCGATCGTCGGCGAAGCCGGCCAGCCGACCGGCATCTTCGTCCAGGGCAGCGACGTCACCGACCAGAAGAAGGCAGAGATCGCGCTCCTCAAGGAGACACGACATCTCGAGGTCCTGAACCGGCTCGGCGCCGTACTTTCCGCCGAGCTCGACCTCGAAAAGGTGGTGCAAATGACCACCGACGCCGGCGTGGAGCTGACCGGTGCGCAGTTTGGGGCCTTCTTTTACAACGTGGTCAACGACCGCGGCGAGAGCTACATGCTCTATGCGCTGTCCGGAGTTCCCGTTCGGCGTTCGAGCATTTTCCGATGCCTCGCAACACGGCGGTTTTCGCCCCGACTTTCGGCGGCGAGGGCGTGCTGCGCTCCGACGATATCACGGCGGACGAACGCTACGGCCACCCGGGCCGCATTTCGGCATGCCGAAGGGCCATCTGCCGGTGCGCAGCTATCTCGCCGTGCCGGTGATCTCGCGCTCCGGCGAGGTGATCGGCGGTCTGTTCTTTGGCCATGCGGAGCCCGCTCAGTTTCGGGAAGAGCATGAGCGGCTGGTGGTGGGAGCCGCCGGCCAGGTGGCGATCGCCATCGACAATGCGCGGCTCTTCCGCGCGGCCGAGCGCGATCTTGCCGAACGCCAGCGCGCCGAGGAGGCGCTGCAGGCGCTGAATATCAGCCTCGAACAGCGGATCGTGTCCGAGATTTCCGAGCGCCTGAAGACGGAAGAAGCGCTGCGCCAGAGCCAGAAGATGGAGGCGCTCGGCCAGCTCACCGGCGGCGTCGCGCACGATTTCAACAATCTGCTGCAGGTGATCTCCGGCAATCTTCAGCTTCTCGCCAAGGATGTCGCCACCAACCAGCGCGCCGGTCGGCGGGTGGAGAACGCGCTGGCCGGGGTGCAGCGCGGTTCCAAGCTCGCAAGCCAGCTTCTCGCCTTCGGCCGCCGCCAGCCGCTGGAACCCAAGGTCGTCAATATCGGCCGTTTCCTGACCGGTATGGAAGAACTGCTGCGCCGCACGCTCGGCGAGGATATCGAGGTCGAAACGATCCGCTCCGGCGGTCTCTGGAACGTGCTGGTCGATCCGACTCAGATCGAGAACGCGCTGCTGAATCTTGCGATCAATGCCCGCGACGCGATGGAAGGTGGCGGCAAGCTGACGATCGAGGCGGGCAACGCTTTCCTCGACGATAACTACGTGCGTCAGCATGCAGACGTGCCGCCGGGCCAGTATGTGATGCTGGCCGTGACGGACACGGGCACCGGCATGACCCCGGAAGTGAAGGAACAGGTGTTCCAGCCGTTCTTCTCCACCAAGCCCGTCGGCAAGGGCACCGGCCTCGGCCTGTCCATGGTTTACGGCTTCGTCAAACAGTCCGGCGGGCACGTCAAGATCTACAGCGAACTCGGCCAGGGCACGACCGTCAAGATCTATTTCCCGCGGGTCCAGCGTAGCGAGGATCTGGTGACTGACGCCGATTTCGGCCCGGTGACCGGGGGCACGGAAACCATTCTGGTTGCCGAGGACGACGAACAGGTGCGCGCCACCGTCGTCGGTTCCTCGGCGATCTCGGGTATGCGGTGCTGAAGGCGAAGGACGCGGCGGGTGCGCTGAGCGTGATCGAAAGCGGCGTACCGGTCGATCTTCTGTTCACGGACGTGGTGATGCCCGGGCCGCTGAAGAGCACCGAGCTTGCCAGACATGCCCGCGAGCGGATGCCGGATGTCGCCGTGCTGTTCACCTCCGGTTACACGGAAAACTCGATCGTGCATGGCGGCCGTCTCGATCCGGGGTCGAACTGCTTTCCAAACCCTATACCCGCGAGGCCCTGGCGCGGAAGATCCGGCACGTGCTGAACGGCCAGCAACACCGCAACCGAGTGAGGGCGTCGCTCACGGCCCCGCCTCCAACCCCAGCGATCGGGCCGCGGCCGGTCCCGCCGCGTTATTCCGTGCTCCTGGTTGAGGACGATTTCCTGATCCGCATGAGCACGGGCGATCTTCTGGCCGAACTCGGGCACGAGGTTTTTGAAGCCTCGACGGCCGAGGAGGCGATCATCATGATGGAGGAGCGCCGGTTCGACGTCGTGGTGACCGATCTTGGCCTGCCGGGCCTTTCGGGCGGAGAATTCGCGCGACAGGCGCGCAGGCTCTCTCCCGATGTCGGCATCATCTTTGCGACCGGCAATGACCGCATTCCCGATGAGGCGGCGATAGAGGGCGCCGTGCTTCTCAAGAAGCCTTACGGCAGCCGGGAAATCGCGATCGCGTTTGAGAAAATCACGATGCAGAAGGGCTGAAGGCCGACGAAGCGAAGGGGCAGGGAGCCATGTCAGGATATTTCATATGTTCTCAGGACATGCTCGACGCCGCTCAAGACGTGCTGGCGGATAACCTCCTTTGCCTTCTCGGCATCCTTGGCAAGCGCAAGCTCGAACAGCAGCTTGTGGTCGTCAACCACCGCCTTTCCGCGGGCTCTCGGCGAGCATGTGGTATCGCAGGAAACGGTCGAAGACCGAAGAAAGAGTAGCCATCAGCACGGCTGAATTGCAGGCGGAGACGATAGCCTGGTGGAATTCCCAGTCGTAGCGAACCCAGTCGATGGTGCGCGAGGCATCACCGATTAAAAGCCGCTTTTCGGCCGTTGCCAGCTTGTGATGCGCCGCTACGATCCGGCCTTCCCATTCGAGATCGCCCGAGGCGAATGCAAGGCTGATAGCATGGGTTTCCAGCACGATGCGCAGATCGGCAAGCTCCATCAGTTCCTGGCGAGAGGCCGGGCTGACTTCGAAGCCGCGTTGGCCTTCGGCGACAACGAGATTTTCGGTTGTAAGCCGGCTCAGGATTTCGCGCAGGGATGAGATGCTGATTGAATAACGCTCTTTCGCCTGCTCCAGCTTGATCTTGGCGCCGGGAGGCAACGCGCCTGAGATAATATCCTGCCGCAGCCGACGGAAAACGACGTCGCTTACGGTCTCGCCCGGTTCGCCTGCTCGATCGAGCATCATGTCTACTGTCTCCATTTCGGCGAAGCGGTTAGATTAGGTTTCTTTCAGTGGGGACTTTCGCGACAGAGCATGCTCGACGCCGCCTTGAATATGGAGGGCGAGCACGGCCTTGGCGGTTTTCTGATCTCGATTCAAAGCAGCCTCCAGAAGCTTCTGATGCTCATCCGCGGCGACTTTCCCCGGTATGACAGGGCGACCATCTGGTAGCGGAGATACTTGTCAAAAACCGCTGAGTGGGCTTCCATCAAGAGCTTCGATCCGCACGCCGAAATCAGGGCTTGGTGGAATTCCCAGTCGTATCTCTTCCAGTCCTCCGCCCTGCTGGTATCGCCGGATGCCATGACCTGTTCCATGCGGGAGAGCTTGTAATGCGCGGAGATCAGGCGCGCCTCCCACTCGACCTCCCCACGCTCGAAAGACTGTTCCAGCGCGTGTGTAGCAGAAGCCTCAGCGCGGCGATTTCCTTAAGGTCGCTCGCCGACATGGGCATGACCTGAAATCCCGCTGGCCCTCGGCAACCACGAGACCTTCCGAGGAGAGCCGGTTTAATATCTCGCGGAGTGTGCTGACGCTGGTCTCATAGGTCTCTTTCAGCGTCTCCAGCTTCAGCTTCTGGGCCGGCTTCAGGCGACCGAAAAGGATATCGCCGCGTATGCGCCGATAGCTGCTCTCCGACGCTTTCATTCGTAGTATCAGGCAGCATTGCTTCATCTCAGATAAATCGCCGATCGTCCTATATTTGTTAGTCGAGCGAAAACCAAGCCATTCTGATTATCCGCGCGAATCTGCCTCCTTCGGGGCCTCCTTATCGGCTCGGCATGCCTTCGGGCGAAGCGCCTTTTTCAGCGCCGCGATGCGGAAGATGGCGTTCGGGCGC
>CP147999.1:0-31566 GCA_045291535.1 Neorhizobium sp. EC2-8
CGCGGCATGTGCGGCGATGGCAGCTTGATAGGGGAGGGCCGAAATTACGTCCAGGCGGTGAAACACTACGAAAACACCACTCTGAAGGCGGGCGTTCGCAATGCTCACGGTTTCCGCCACAAGTTTGCCCAATGGCGCTACAAAACCCTGACCGGCTGGGAATGCCCAGCCGCTGGCGGGCCGACCACCGACCAAATGACGCCGGAACAAATCCGCCGTGACCGTAGCGTGCGGTTTCGCATTTCGCACGAGCCGGACACGGGCGGCTTGATGTGACTGACACATACCTCGGCCGGGCGAGGCCTCTGCCGAGGGGTGAAAGCCTGGCCGCATGAGTGCCCTCAAAAATCCGCCCTGGCGGCCAAACTCGATGGCCTGAAAACCTTAGCCGCTGCGGCCCGCGAAACGGCGGCCGAACGGCGGTTCAACATTGAGGACATAAGCGAGGCGATGACGGTGGCGGCCTCGGCCGGGCTGGATTCCATCACCGTTGCGCCCGACGCGCCGCTAGACCTCCGGGAAGCGCCCACGGCAAAGGAATCGGCCGAAATGCTGACAGCGGCGGGCTTTGACGTGGCATGGGAAAAACGCCAGCCCCGGCCGGATGAACCCGGCATGTGGGTGATGATTGTGGAATGGCGGCGCACGCCCGCCGCGGTGACGCCGCGGCCGATGTCAGTGCCGCGGCTGGCGCGGCCAACCATACGGAAGGGCAACCCACCCCTTACCGTTTAGGAGCCGAGCAATGGGCTTTGACCCTCACGCCGTAAATGCCATTTCCATCATTTTCATGAATCGGAACATCGAGCAGCTACGGAAACACCTGGTGAAACTGTCGGCGGCCGACTTGCCGCCTGACCTGCGCCAAGAGCTGAAGGCGGCCCGCCGCTGTTTTTATGAAACCAGGAGGGACGTGAAAAACCTGGTGCGCGTCATCCGCGCACAAAAGGACGAGCCTGCGGAATTGGAGGAACAACCAACCTCCAATTCCGGTGATCCTGCCAAGGAAACGGCAACCTTTAGCCGGAGCCTCGACTAGCGCGAACGAACGGGACGGCGGCCAATAGGCCGCCGTTTTCCTGTTTCCGGTGACGTTTTGGGGGAGGGGGCCACGCAACGGGGGAGGCCGGAGGCATGGGGGCCGGAGCTGCCAGGGGTCGGGGCAGTGAGGGAGTGAGCTGAAACTGACAAAGTTTCAGCGAATGAGTGAAAATGGCGCGCTTGCGCTAGAGATAAGCCTTTATCATTATTCGTATTTTGCAGCACCCGGAGGGGTTATCAGCCGGGCTTGTAGAGGTGGGTTAAACGGGCATGGGAAGCGGCACGGTTTTTTAGGAACACGGGGCAGTGGCGACAACCGGCGCGAGGCGCGATTAAGCGCCGAAGGCCGGGAACTCCACGCCTACATTGTCGGTAGCTCGGGAGCCGGAAAAACCGAGCTTCTGAAAATCCTCATGCACCATGACGTGCATCAGGGCGAGGCCGCCCTGGTCGTGATCGACGCGCACACGGACGTATGCGAACAGGTCGCCCGGTGGCCTGGTGAGGAATTGCACAAGCGAGTCGTGTACCTGGCCCCGGAGCTATTCCCCGACGCCCTGCCGACGCTGAACCCGTTTCAGCTTCCCAAGGGAGCGACGGAGCGCACCAAGGAAAAAGTAGCCAACCAGCTCGGGGATATGATCGGGGATATTTGCCGGGGCGGGGCGGCGCGGATCTCAGCGTGCGGATGGTGAGCGTGGCGAAGGCCTGCGTACGCGTGCTGATCGACCAGCCCGGGGCGACGCTGAAAGACCTCCGGGACATGCTGGGCAATGACGCTCCCCGCCTGCTTGACGCTGGCCGCAACCATGCGGAGCCGATTGTGCGGGACTTCTTCCGAAGGGATTGGGACAGCGGCGATTATGAGGCCTCCAAAACCGCCATGCGGGTGCGGCTTACCAATCTCCTGCTGCACCGGGATTTCCTGCACATCACATGCAGCCCGGCCAGCACGCCACTTTATGACCTGGTGGAGCAAGGCAAGGTCGTACTATTTTCCCTCGGCCGCGCTGGCGCGAAACCGCGCAAATCGTCGGGAAAATGGTGTTGAGCATGATGGCCGTGCTAGGCGACATGCGGAAGGACACGGAGCGCGGCCAACGGAGGCCGGTGCATATTTTTGTGGACGAATGCCAGAATTTCATGGGGCCTAGCGTCATCACGATCCTAACCCAGCTCCGCAAGTACGGAATCCGGCTGACTCTAGCTAATCAATACATCACCGCGTTTTCGCGGGAACATCAGCACGCGATTTTGACCAATTGTCAGGTGAAGATTTTGGGCACCGGGGACGCGCCTGGGCCAATGCTGGCCGCGATGGGCTGCGACCTGGAAGACGCCCAAAGCCTGCCGCGTCGGCAATTCTTGGTAAAATGGGGGCACGAGGATGCGTTCCGGCTCCAAGCCCGGAGCGACCTAGCCGACGACACGGCGCGCTGTACGAAAAGCCAGTGGATTGCCCGGAGACTACCGCTTAAACGGTTTTACACGTTCCCGGATGGTTCGGCCGCCTCCCCTCTCCCTGTTTCCAATCCCGCGCCGGAGGTTTTCAGCCGTGAGCTTGATTAAGGGCATTATTCCCGGCCGGATTCTGAACGGCCTGGCCCGCTACCGTTTCTGACCATCGCCCAGCTCGTGCGGCTGGGCGCGGGTGAGGAAAGGGGCGTGCGTACCAGGTTGCAAGAGCTGGTAACGGCGAAGCTGGTAGACGTGCAGGAATGGCGGCTCGGGCCGAGCGCGGGCCGTTTGCCTAATGTGTATTGGCTGACCGTCAAAGGCGCGCGGCTGGTGGCGGAATCCGGCGGTACGCTGGTAGAGTCCCCTCCCCTCGGGAAATCAGTCCAGGGCACGCCTGGCACCGTATGCTGACTGTCAATGCCTTGATAGCGTGCGATGCCTGGGCCGATCGCACGGGACAAGAGCGCCCAGCCGTCGTAACCTATATGCAGCGGCATGGTCGTAAAGCCGCCACGGAAATCACGCTTGCCGGTAAAACCGCCCTAGCTGATGCCGTAGTGCGTGTGGTCGGCGGCGGGAGCGTCCCGGCTTTACGTCCTCGAGGCTTATTGCAGCCATTACAGTGAGGGCCGATCAGTGAAGCCCATCACCCAGCTCGAGCCGTATGTTTTGACCGGCATGGGCAACGCTCTGGATGATGCTTTGGGTATTCCACCCGAGGGCAAAGCAGCGCGCCTGCTGGTGATCTGCGACACCGTCGAGTTGCGGGATCGGCTTTTGCGCCGGTTGCCAGAGCGGCCCGGGATGCCCTCACAGGATCACCGCACATGGGCGCGGTTCCATTTCAAGGCAGCCGACGAGTTGCACGACTTCGGCGCGGGTTGGCATACCTTCGCCGGGGAGCGAGTTCCCCTTCCCTCCTGAACCTCCAGGAACGCCCCAGGATGGGTTTTGGCGTCCTGGATGATAGGTTCTATGTGAACGGCATTAAAAGCGGCCTGGTGGCCTTCTGTGGAGCTCCGTTGCCAGAGGGTAATGCTCCAGGACGGTTGAGGGTCACCCGCCCCTATGTTTCATCCCTTTTTCCTTCAAAAAATCAAAATCTCTTTTTAGAAAATTCAGAAGAATGTTTAGAAAAAATGTTCAGCGGTGTTCAGCAGTGTTCAGTTCTATATATAGGCGCGACCGATTCAGCGTAAAAGCGCGACCGATTCAGCGTAAGGGGCGCGACCGATTCAGCGTGAGTTGAGGGCAAAGCGCGACCGATTCAGCGTAACCCCGCGACCGATTCAGCGTAGGCCCTATGATAAGTCCTTGAATCATAAAGGGTCGAAAACACCCCAAAGCGCGACCGATTCAGCGTAGCTAACATATTATGGTTTCACGCTTTTTCGTGGAACGCTTGGCCGGTATGGACAGCACATCTGAATCGGCGGGTTTAAGCCGGATTCCTGTCTCGGTGACCGCGACAGGAAGCTTGGGAAATACTTCACAAATATGCGCCAGCTCTTCCTTGAATTTTGCGCGGAAATCGCGGTCCCGAGTATAGCCGCCGGTCTTCCCGGAGGTCACGAAATGACCCTCGCCGAACTGCTCCTTGAGAGATTCCCACGTGATGGATACCGGTTCGCTGAGGCCATAGCTCCGGTGACTGAGCCAATAGTAGATATCAATCTTGCGCGGAGAATCCGAGAACGCCCGAATAGCGTGGACGTTAACCGGCAAGGCGTGCTTGGCGAGTGTGTCGTAGAATTCGCGGCTGAATGTGATGGTGCTGGGCCAGAGCATCTGCTGGTCCGGATTGGTGGGAAACCACACATCCAGCGACGAAAACGGGGCGGTGTTGACGGTCTTGGCCCGCCCGCCCTTTTCGTCAAAGGTGCCGATGGTCATCTTGCAGGCCGCCAGCGCGTTGACCTGTTGCTTGAAAGCGGTGAGGTTGCCGCGCGGGCCGCCATTGGCCTCAAAGCCCATCTTCTTGATGAAGGCTGTCAGGCTGTCATCGATGTTGATGGTGGGCGACTGTTGGCGGATGGCTTCACTGCACAGGTGCAGCAATAGCAGCCGCGCCCGCGAACCATAAGGGAGCGGTTGTTTGACGAATTCACCCTCCGGCGACAACAGCTCTCCGGCATTGACGATGAGGCGCATGTTGCCTTGCTTGCTGCGATATTCCCGCTCCTCGATGGGCTGGCGGTTATAGGGCAGGCCACAAAGGGCGAGGACGCTGTGGATGTGGCGCAAGTCCTGACGTTCGCCACCCTTCTCCAAGGCATCCTTGCTTTTGGCGCGACGGCGGGCACCGGGCGCCATCGCGGCAATCTCGTTGGCCCGGGCTTCAACCACAGCATCACGAGCTACCTGCTCGGCGACCAGCTCACGGATTTCTAGCTCCAACATGCCGGGGGTGATGTTCGGGCGGCCTCGATGATAGGCGAGCTTCTTTTTCAGGTCGGCGTCGCGGATAAGGGGCAGGTCAGGCGCGCTGGTTTCGGTCATGGCCTGATTACTTTCCCTTCGCCTCCACCGCATTCAGCAGTGCGTCAATCGCTTCGCAATACGAAACGCCACCCATGGCGTCACTGTATGCCTTGAGGCGGTCGATAACGCGCTTCGGGCCGGTCACGGTGATTTTGTCTTGCGCCTCGATGCGGCGCGGCCCGGGTTTGCGCCTGGTCGTCGCCTCACGGGACACGAACCCCAACTCGGCGCCCGCCTGCAACACGTTGGTGATGGCGGGCCGCTCAACGGCCGCCTCACGACTCGGCTTAGGCAACTGCACTGTATCCACGGGGGTTTTGTCGAATCCGTAGCTCATGCGGCGGCTTTCTGTTGGGGAGTTGGTTGACGACTTCTTGGGTGTATTCGCGGGCGTTCTGGATGGCGGCCTCCAGCGGTTTCAAGATGCGCTCCTGGGCCGACGCTGTGCTGCCCTTCACGTCCTCACGGGCCTGTTCGAGCAATTCGCTCAACAGGTAGCCGTCGCGGAAAATGCGGGTGTAAGCTGCACGGCGCACGATGGCCGAACGCAGCACGGGGATGTCGTTCGCCTCTGTTTCCTTGCGCACGTCCTTTTCATCGTTGGTCTGGATGGCGGCATTGACCTTGGTGAACAACAGGGCATGACCCACGTTGCGGTTCATCATCCGGCCGGTGTTGCGCACGAGCTGCACGGCCCGTGCGGCTTGACGGGCCTCCATGGGGTTGGCTCGAACGGTACCAGCACAAGGTCGGACTGGCTGATGGCATAAGTGACGAGCTGGGAAGCGGTACCCTCAAGGTCGATAATCAGGTAGTCAGCCGTGCCCCGGAGGGTGTCCACGGTGTCGAGGAACGTGGCCTCGGTGGGCACGGGGCGCACGGTGAAAGGCACCGCCCTTCCCCGCTCGGTCCGCTGGGCGGCCCATTGCACGATGTTCTGGTTGGGATCGCAATCGAGAATGGCGACAGTCGCGCCAGCGGCTTGGATTTGCTCGGCCAACAGCATGGCCGACGTGGTTTTGCCAGAACCGCCCTTGGGGTTCGCAAAGGTGATGGTGAACATGGGCCTGCTCCTTCAATGTTGAAGGCATCGTAAACCGGAAAGTTAAAATAAGCATTAACCTTGACGTTGGCGCTAATGCTAACTCTGACATTAACATTAGCATTAAAATTAGCGTGAGATGCGACAAGCCGCTGCAAAATCACATGATTTTGTAGCCCTTGCGAACCTTCTGCCGGAGAATCTGCGCAGCAAAGGCCTGCGCTTCCTGCGGGGTGGTGTGTTGCGTTTCCCTCACCTGACCACCCTTGCCGATGCGTCCCCACTCCCGCACCACCGCACACTCGCCGAATAAAGTCGGCTGGACGCGCATAGTATAGAACCGCGCCATGTTACGGCCGGTGTCCACGTGGGTCAGGTAAACCGGCATCATGCCTTCACTTCCGACCGCGCCCGCGCCTGCGGGAAATATTCGTAGAATACCGACCGGCTTATCTTGAGCCGCTTCGCAATGTCCGCCACGGAAATATTCCCGGCTGCGAGGAGGGCCTGTCCTGCCTTGATATCCTCGTCACTGAGTTTGCGCGGCCTGCCGCCCTTGCGCCCCGGGCCAGCGCGGCCTTGAGGCCTTCCATGGTGCGTTCCCGGTTAAGGTCGAGGAAATATTCGGCGTTGGCGCCCTGCATCTGCAAGTAATAGCGTCCCTGCGGAGTTTCGCTGTCGAACACCTCGGTCAGGCTGCGGAACTTCACGTTGTCGCGGCGGAGCCCGTCAATCGTCAACATCATTTCCACTAGGCTGCGACCGAGCCGGTCCAGCTTCCAGACTACCAGCACATCCTCCGGACGCAGGAAGGCAAGGGCGGCCTCAAGGGCTGGGCGCTTGCTCCACGCTCGGCCGGATTTCTTTTCCTCGAAAATGCGCTCACACCCGGCCACCATCAGCGCGTCCCGCTGCATGTCGAGATTCTGGTCGGTGGTCGAGACGCGGGCGTAACCTATGAGCATGTCCGGATTCTGATACAAGACGGTTTTCCGGTCAATAGAATTCCGGACATATATTCCGGACAGATTCGCCACTGCGGAGAGGGAAGTCGGAGGGTGTTCATGGGAGTGTCCGAAAAACGACCGTTTTCAGGACACTTCAAAACACTACATTTCCTGGGAAAACGCAGACCTGTTGCCAATCTGTTCTTGAATGAATCAGCACACCTTGATACCTCAATCGCGGTGGGGGCATGCATCTTAGTTTTTATACCCGTTATATAGACGAAAAGGCTGTCCCACCGGCATGTATAGCGAAGTCATCAAGACCGCCACGGCATCCAATATCCGCGTTGCCATGAACGCCGCCGCCACGATGGGTTTCCCATTAACCCACCTTGTCACCATCAATTTCACCATGACGGCGTGCCCGCCCGAAAAGGGCGTGGCTGCATTCCGCGAACTGCGAAACAACCGTTTCGGGAAATGGATCACCCGTAAGCGCAAGAAGGCCAGCTGGTTGCCTGCGCCCGCCGCGCACGTCTGGGTTTTGAAAATCCGGATGGCCGTTTGCACACACATTGGGCTGTCCATGTCCCACAGGGAGCTGAAGCCGAATTCGAACGGCAGATGCCGAAATGGCTGCAGGCCGTCACGGGTGGCGCATTCCTCGACGGCGCGCTGGATATCCGGCCACTGGATGACCCCAGCCGCCTGGCACTCTACATGCTGAAGGGCGCCGATCGCCGTTACACGACGTATTCGAAGATATACCACGAACCGCAAGGGATGATGGCCGGCCGCCGTTGCGGCGTGGCGCATGCACTGAACCGGGCGGCCCGCAAGCTGGCAGGAGTTAACGGGCAGCGTATGCGCGGACGCAACCGCGTCTTCTACCAGCGCGGCAGCCAGGGTTCGGCATCACCCATATAGGCCCCTGAACATTAAAGGGGCACAGATATACGGATCGGTTCCGGCTGAGGGCTAAATGACACTGCAAGCGTTTGGTAACCCGCCTTTGGTCTAACTAGACCCTCACGCCAACCTTATGGTGTTGGCTGGCTTCTCCGTGGTAGGGGTTCCCCTCCTCAGACCAATGAGTTGGAGCTAGCCGCATGAAGTGTCTTCGCATCTATGCTACCCCGGATGGCGAGTCCCATTTTGATGAAGTCGAATTGCCAACAACGAAGAGGGCAGTACATCCTGATGCCGTTCCGTTCGACGTTACAGGCAGCTATCCAGCCTCTCGCGTTCGCATAACCCACATCCCAGCAGGCATGCGCGAGGTTGCTTGGCACCTTGTGCCGGAGCCGGTGCTCACGGTTAGACTGGATGGCTCAGTAGAATACGAGACGAGCGACGGAGAGATACGTCACGTTCAGGCGGGCAGCTTCGTACTGGTAGAGGACACCCAGGGCAAAGGTCATCTGTCACGCCATTCCCCGGAGGCACAGACCGTTATCTGGATTTCGCTACCCAATGGTCTTGAAATACCGCCAGCATAGACTGTCCTAATAAGACGACGGCTTCTGGCGTAAGTTGCCGTTGCCTCAATTGAACAGCCGTCCATTCGGGACAATAGACGCCCCATGCCAATCAGGGCGTCCGGCGCTAAAGTCCATGACGGTTCAAGTGGGACAGCGAAAAATAGCCTTGCAATGTCATTTCGCCCTCAGCCGGAGCCGACCCCTATACCGCGGCCTTATGATCGAGCGCGCCGGCTTGGCTATTCGCTCAGGCTACGGAGACGATCCACAAGCTCCGCGTGGATTTCAGGAGCTGAGAAGACAACTTGTTCGCCAAAGAGGTCGGGTGGAAACCCAGCTGGCACTGGTGCGAGAGAGCTTCTTTCAGCACCTGCTTCGGTGGCAATTAGGCCGGATGCGGCAACATCCCACGGAAAAAGCGTTTCTGTATGAGCATCCAACCTACCCATTCCGACATATGAGATGTCCAGCACAGGGGAGCCACTCGTCGAACATCCTGGCAGTTTCGAAGCAAAAAGCTGACCCTCTTAATTAGGTAATCGAATTCCGGTTTTTCATGTGGGAAGCCGGTGCTGACAATGGACTTTATCAAACTGTTCGGCGACGACGCCTTGATAGAACGGCCGTTCAATTTTGATCCGCCGCCCTTGGTTGCGAGGAATGTCTCCCCGAGCATAGGGGCATGAACGCATCCAACTTGCACGACGCCATCGACCGCAAACGCTATAGAGATCGCAAAATATCCATGCCCACGGACATAATTTGCCGTGCCATCGATTGGATCAATGATCCAAAGTGGACCTTCGAAATCGAGTTCATCCGCGCTGGCGCCTTCTTCAGACAAAATCCTATGCCGAGGAAATCCGTTGTTTATCGCGGCTGATACGATACGGTCGGCAGCAAAGTCGGCAGCACTTACAACATCCGTCATACCTTTGTGGTGGATATCATTTCTGTATGCGCTCCACTGATCGATAACTGCCCGGCCTGCCTGTCGGGCGGCCCGTTCGGCAACTTCAATAATCTTGCTCTTATCGAACATCTTGAATTGTTTCCCACTTGCTTAATGCGATAAAATTGCTTCCGCATTGTTCAAATTCCTCGTTTGCGCCGGTCTAATAGTTTTGCACCATCAGCACGCAACTCTCCCTTGGGATCGACAAACCGGTAGAGCGTCTGTCGTGAGATTCCGAGTTCGGCGCAAAGGTCCGCCACTTTCGTTTCGGGTTTCCCCATTGCGGCTTGAGCAAGCCTCAATTTCGCGGGGTCATCTTGAAGGGGCTCCTCCGTTCCGTCCCGCCAAACCCTGATCGCGATCGTGGCGGTGATCGCCATTGGCATTATCCTCTGGCGGCGGCGCGCATGAGTACCCACTTTATTTCCTGACCGGCGAGGTCTGGGGGTAGCAAGGGCAGGGTATCTGCCCCCACACCCCCGAAGGTATTTGAACAAGGGTTAGGATTGGTATTTACGGAACAGCGCGAAGGCCGAATGGATTTCGCCGCTTTGGATGCGTTCGAGAGCTGCGCGCACCATGGGATCGTTCAATCGCTCGACCATCTCCCGCTGCACTGCTCGGTCGTCACGCCGACACTCTTGAGGCCCGCCCCAAGGTGGTTCAGGTACTGCCGCTGGACCGGCTGAACCAATTCCGTGGCAGTTATCGGAAAGCTCACCTTGGGTGTGGAGCGCACTACGCGAACAACAGGCCGTTGAGCTTGTGCCAGAAAAGCGTCGCCGCGCTCATTCCATTTGCCGCGCCAACGGTCCATCACTGTTTTGCGGACGTGGGTTCTTGAAGGTTTATGGGTCAGATAGACCGCCGCCGCCGCCGCCTCATAATCCTGGGCTTCTGCAGAGACCAGTTTAACGGCAATCGCCATCAAAGCCCGGTCGTCGTTCACGCCATCTCCTTTGGGTCGTCCACGTCCACGTTGCAAGGTCATTTCATTGCTCCTGTCATCGGTTTGGATGCGACAAACCTAGCCTCTCTACCTCTAGAGCAAAACCGCGTTTAAATCCTATCGCGGCGCGAAATATTCGGATCGGCGCCCCAAAACCGGCGCGAAAAATTCGTTTTCGCACTCAACTGTTGCGGCGCCATGCTCCACCCGATTCGATTACCGAATCCGGCGTTCGCTTTTACCTCAACCCGCACGCTAGCTTATGTTCCGTGACGATAATTACCCCGAAACCCGCAACACAGTGCTTTCGCTGACACCAAATGCCCTCGCAATCTGAGCACATGGCTCGCCTCGCGCGCGGCGTTTTATAACTTTTGCGCGTTCAAGCGGCCCTAGCTTCGGCTTCCGCCCGAACTTCACCCCGCGCCGCCGCGCCATCTCCCGACCATGCGCTGTGTTCTCCAGTATCCGCAGCCGCTGCCAACGGGCCGCCCAGCCGATGATGTACAGCACCAGATCGGAGATTTCCGAAGTCGTGTCGATAAACGGTTCATCCAGCAGGCGCAGGCCCGCGCCAGCCGCTTTGACGGCGGCGACGATGTTCAGCATGTCGAGCGGGTCGCGGGCGATGCGGTCGGTGACGGTGGCGAGCACCAGGTCGCCGGAACCGAGGGAAGCCAGCAGGGCGGCGAGTTCGGGACGGTCGTCCCGGCTCTTGCCGCTGCGCTTCTCGTGGAAGATTTGCGCGCACCCGGCCGCGTCCAGTTTGCCGAGCTGGTAAGCCAAATCTTGTCCCTTGGTGCTGACGCGGGCATAGCCGACAATGCGGCCGGAAACGGGGGTATTCATGTCCAAAACCTCCTTGAATGGCGGAAAGCCTTGAACTCTTTGAATATTATTAATTATAGACTGGGGCTACTTCACCTTTTTACAGATGGTCAAAAGTCACGAGTTTTGCAAGTGGGCGCGATTCACATTTATTCTCCGAATTATATTTTAGAAATACTGAATCTATTCATGTTTCCGTTTGGGAAAAACCATCGGCATGCCCGTTTGGGTGGCCGTCAAAACTCGTGATTTTTGATATCCAAAATCTCCCGCCATCCCGGCGTGTCGAGGATATCCATGGTCCGGAAATTCGGAATTCTCCTGCCCTTGCTGGCCTGCTCCCTTGCCACAGCCTGCAATCCATTCAGCCTCAAGAACGCCATTGTCGGCCGCTGGGAAAGCACCACGTGGCGGTACTCAAAACAATATATTTATGCCGACTTTCAATCCGACGGCACACTGACATTCCTGACCTCGTGGGGACCGCACGAAGGCAAGTGGAAAATCCTCGACGACGGCCAGTTGAAGGTCACGTTCAGCTCCGGCAGCAGCAAGACCTGCAAGGCTTCGGTCAGTGGCTCGACGCTGACCATCGAGTCTCCCGCCTGCATGACCTGGCAGGAGCTCGGCCCCAGCATCACCCTCGAAAAGCACTAAGAGAACCACCATGATTTTCATCATTATGATTGTGGCCGGTATCGTCGGCGGGTTCATGGCTCAGGCCAAGGGGAAGAGCATTCCCCTCTGGTGCGTCCTGTCAGCGTGCTTCCCGTTCGCCCTCATCTTTTTGGCTTTCATGAAAAAGCACCGACCACCTGATCTAATTGAAAAAGAGCTAGGATGTTCACGCGCAAACTCCCTTACCCCGCCGTGGCAGCCGCCATGCTGCTGCTCTCCGGCTGCGACCAGAAAGACGACCGCGTTCTCGGACAATGGGTCGTGGGGGGCGGACGCTGGAATTCAAGAAGGATGGCCAGTTCACGGTCCAGGAGGACGGCAAGAAGCAGACCGGCACATGGCAGCGCTACGGGCGGGACATCAACCTGACCTTGGCGGGCGAAGAGACCATCTGCGGCGTTGGAGAAGGGTATGAGAACCAGCTTATGCTGATCACCCGGAACAAGTTCGACCCGCAGGCCTGCAAGCTCAACTCGCCGTACTGGCGGGTGGACCTCCCGGCGGACAAGCGCGCCGCGTCACTGGTGGCGTTCAACTGCCAGACCAAGGGCCAGACGCTTGGCCGGATGCCCTACACGCGGGAGTTCAGGATCGATGCCGACAAGAACGACAAGCTTGCCTGCTTCGGTAAGACCGGCACCGGATGCCAGATGGTGTGGTCTGCCACTCTTGTCACTGAGGACCGTTTTTCGATGACGGTGTTTTGGGGAAACGGCACCGGAGACATGTTCGATGTCACGAAGGCTGGCGATTCAGGAAAGCTGGAGCTGAGGCAATCATCTTCAACCTCCTGCGGGACCGCCGCCGGTATGGCCTCCTGCATTTTCAGCAGCTACACGTCCGTCGGAACTTGCGAGAAGGTTGCGCCCTAATCTGAAAGAGCTGACGTAATAAAAAGGGGGCACAAGCGTAGGGCGAACCTCGGGGAACCCACCCCTTGCCCCCGCAGGCGACGAAGCCCCATAGTCGCCTTTAACTATGGGAAGGATGCGAAGTGGATTGGGTTTTAGATATATATAGGCCCTACATTGGAAATCTGCCTTTGGCAGCGTTCACGGTTGCTGTAGTCGCCATAGGTTTCGTTTTGGGGCGTCTTAGTAAAGTACGTAGTGTAACCCCGTGACGCTCCCTGGGCCAGCTCTTGAAGCCATGATCCCGCCGATCCTAATAGAGTACCGCGAGGCGGCCGGTCAGCTCGTTTATCAGAAGCCCTTTACAGACGATGTTGCGGCTATTCAGGCGATAAAGTCTGTTCGAGAATGGGATGAAAAAGCACTCGCTGATTACGCTGCCATAAGCGCACGTTATGCGGAAGATATTGACGTAAAACGTAAATATAAGCCTATCAACGGTTTCCGTGATATTTCTGAGGTGGCCTCGGCAACCCTACGCACTATGGAAGAGCTTTATCACACGGGGGATATCAAGCTGAAAGGCTATGAAGCTGGCCAAATTTTCACCCACGAGCAAAATGTACGGTTGGAAAAACAATTAGCGGCGCATAGACAATTGGAAGGGCAACTACTGGGCGCTCTTTCCTCCTACATCGAGACGGGTCACATC
Source organism: Neorhizobium sp. EC2-8 (assembly GCA_045291535.1). Classification (GTDB taxonomy): domain Bacteria; phylum Pseudomonadota; class Alphaproteobacteria; order Rhizobiales; family Rhizobiaceae; genus Neorhizobium. The sequence goes on from CP147999.1 coordinate 13,424, forward strand.
ATTTCGGAGATTGCGGGGAGAAGCGTTAGCTTTTCAAACTAGCCCTCCGTATCACTGTAAAATTGTGGGTTAAATGGAACATTTTTTCATAAGCCTTAACATAGCATTCCCTCAGTTTTGGCATTAGCTGCTCCCGCGCAATAAAGGCGGCCGCTAGTGCGTCCCGCATCGTCTGAAGGCTGCTAAATTTCTGCACGTTTTCTTTCTGCCATGCCTCGACGTATTCGAGGTAATCGGCAGGAAGCCCGGCCTTGTTTTCGATGAAAAACCGAATGAAATTCAAATTGGCCGCATTAATATCTTTAGAAGTGATTTCGAGGTCGCTGATATGACGTTGCGCATTTTGAAAGGCTTGGGATATCTCAATTTCAATGGCCTCCCTGTCCCGTTCAAACTCTTCCACAATCGGCTGTCTAAGTGACCAATATAGTTGAAAATCACCATCCATTGCCGTTTTAATCCCATGACGTGGCGAGACTAAAAAGGCGGGATTACCCGCCTTTTGATGAGGTTCCTGTCGATCTACTGATGCGCAGGCGTGATTGTGAATTGAAGCCCAAGCGCGCCTAGCATCTTGGAAAGGGTCTCGAATTGAGGTTTTCCTCTTTAGACAGAGACTTGTAAAGGCTTCCCCTGTTCAGTTTCGCCTGTTCAGCCACTCCCGCCAATCCACCAGCTTGTGCCTTGGCGACGTGGCGTAACCCTTCTTGAAAGAGCTCCATATCGCCGCTTTCAAGGAATTCAGCTAGATAAACGGCTGCGTTTTCAGGGTCACGCAACAGTTCATCATATTTGTCAAAGTCAAAAGGTCTGCTTGCTTGGGCCATTATCTCACCCTCCTGTTATAGTCTTCAAGATAAGTCTTCGCTTTCGCTATGGTCTTATCTTGCTCCTTTTTAGTAGAACCAGCCAACAACAAAACAATGGTCTGTCCTACAACGGTATAGAAGACGCGAAATCCTTGACCATGATGGATGCGCATTTCACAGATACCTGCCGCGCCGGTCAGTGACTTCCAGTCGCCGAAGTTCCCCAAGGACGCCCGCCGAATACGGGCGACTACCTGCGTTTTGGCCTCGGCGCTCTTGATATCATCCAACCATTCATTGAATGGCGCATTCCCATCCTCGGTTTCGTAAACTTCGATTTCATACCGCTTCATGCTTATAGTGTACGCCACAACGTACACTGACACAAGCCCAACTATATTTTATTTCCCTAATATAAAGGGGCCGCAAGCTATGGTGTTAATGCTGGGTGCCGGCAGCTCGCCGGCACACAAAATGTTGAGTCCCGCAACAGCATACCGCCGCGATGCGGCGAGCTTCGGCATGGCATTCACTGGATGCCATAACGACGAGCTTCTATTGCGGGCCTGACGGCCTGAGCGAGAGAGTGGAGCGCGCACCACTCGGAACGGAGCGAGTGACGGCCCGAAGGCCCGCAGCGCGGGTAAAACCCGCTGCGGCCTTTAGAGCCGCAAGGGCAGGGGTGCGGGGTTGCAAGTCCCCCGCTGGCCGGTGACAACCGGCCAAGGCGGAGGGTTTGGGAGGGTGCGCCCTCTCATTTGGCCGTTGCCCGGCCGACACATGGACTGGGCAGGCCACAGCCCTGTCACTACCGCAACGCAGGTAGTGACAGGGCGGGCCGCTGGCCCGGACAGCCGCATGGTAGGCGCCGAAAATGAGGAAATTCAATAAATTCTAAAGGCCGAATTGTCTGATGTTAGTACGCTTCGCCTCGCTTCGCATAAGTGCCCGACGAGTGCCACGCGGGCGCTCGTCGATATCGACACGCGACATCAGGGCAACAATCCCGACCTTTGAAAGGAATCCTACAATGAACCTAAGAATCGCCGCGCACGGCAAGACCGTGCCGCAAATCCAGCCGCAGGGGAGGCCTCTGCCTAAATGCCAAACAACAATATCAACGCATAGCACGGCCCCACGGGCACGGCACTGGAAGGCCCACGGAGGCCACCAAACCGAGAGGAAGGGACGAACCGGACAGCCGAATGACAAGGCGGCCGCCCGAGCCACGCAACCTCAACACACGATTGGAGACACATGGAACCGACAAAGTACGTCTAGCTAACCGAAATGCCGACCCTCGGAAGCTCCCCGGAGCTTCAGCGGCCCGCCCTGCTTGGGCACCGCCTGGTCATTAAAACTTACCGAAAGACAGGAATATGAAACCGCTAAACTTCGACCTCTTGAATCTGACCCGCCATTGCGGGGAGGGGTCGTTTTCTACCCACGCGACACGGGCGCGGGGACTTCAACTATTGGCCGACGAGCTGCACGCGCTCGGCTATAGGCTGAAGGCTGCAAAAACCTCGCGCCGAAACACGTTGACGCCCTGGTGACGAACTGGAAGGCCAGCGGCATCACCGATGCCACCATACGCAACCGCCGCGGCTTCGTGCGATGGTGGGCGAGAAAGGTGGGCAAGGGGTCGATGATCCCGTCCGATAATGCCGCCTACGGCCTGGAAGTGCGCCGGAAATTTAACGGGAACAAGGCGCACGAGCTGACGCGGGAGATTCTAGACCGCGTGGCTGATCCGCGTATTGAGTTGGCATTGCAGATGGAACGGCTTTTCGGATTGCGCCGGGAGGAAGCTTTAAAGCTCCGGCCGGTGATTGCCGACCGGGGCAACCGCCTCGTGCTGCAATCCAGTTGGACGAAAGGCGGCCGGTATAGGGAGATTGCGATATGGCACGCCCGGCAACGCCAATTACTTGACGAGCTGCGCGGCATGTGCGGCGATGGCAGCTTGATAGGGGAGGGCCGAAATTACGTCCAGGCGGTGAAACACTACGAAAACACCACTCTGAAGGCGGGCGTTCGCAATGCTCACGGTTTCCGCCACAAGTTTGCCCAATGGCGCTACAAAACCCTGACCGGCTGGGAATGCCCAGCCGCTGGCGGGCCGACCACCGACCAAATGACGCCGGAACAAATCCGCCGTGACCGTAGCGTGCGGTTTCGCATTTCGCACGAGCTGGGACACGGGCGGCTTGATGTGACTGACACATACCTCGGCCGGGCGAGGCCTCTGCCGAGGGGTGAAAGCCTGGCCGCATGAGTGCCCTCAAAAATCCGCCCTGGCGGCCAAACTCGATGGCCTGAAAACCTTAGCCGCTGCGGCCCGCGAAACGGCGGCCGAACGGCGGTTCAACATTGAGGACATAAGCGAGGCGATGACGGTGGCGGCCTCGGCCGGGCTGGATTCCATCACCGTTGCGCCCGACGCGCCGCTAGACCTCCGGGAAGCGCCCACGGCAAAGGAATCGGCCGAAATGCTGACAGCGGCGGGCTTTGACGTGGCATGGGAAAAACGCCAGCCCCGGCCGGATGAACCCGGCATGTGGGTGATGATTGTGGAATGGCGGCGCACGCCCCCGCGGTGACGCCGCGGCCGATGTCAGTGCCGCGGCTGGCGCGGCCAACCATACGGAAGGGCAACCCACCCCTTACCGTTTAGGAGCCGAGCAATGGGCTTTGACCCTCACGCCGTAAATGCCATTTCCATCATTTTCATGAATCGGAACATCGAGCAGCTACGGAAACACCTGGTGAAACTGTCGGCGGCCGACTTGCCGCCTGACCTGCGCCAAGAGCTGAAGGCGGCCCGCCGCTGTTTTTATGAAACCAGGAGGGACGTGAAAAACCTGGTGCGCGTCATCCGCGCACAAAAGGACGAGCCTGCGGAATTGGAGGAACAACCAACCTCCAATTCCGGTGATCCTGCCAAGGAAACGGCAACCTTTAGCCGGAGCCTCGACTAGCGCGAACGAACGGGACGGCGGCCAATAGGCCGCCGTTTTCCTGTTTCCGGTGACGTTTTGGGGGAGGGGGCCACGCAACGGGGAGGCCGGAGGCATGGGGGCCGGAGCTGCCAGGGGTCGGGGCAGTGAGGGAGTGAGCTGAAACTGACAAAGTTTCAGCGAATGAGTGAAAATGGCGCGCTTGCGCTAGAGATAAGCCTTTATCATTATTCGTATTTTGCAGCACCCGGAGGGGTTATCAGCCGGGCTTGTAGAGGTGGGTTAAACGGGCATGGGAAGCGGCACGGTTTTTAGGAACACGGGGCAGTGGCGACAACCGGCGCGAGGCGCGATTAAGCGCCGAAGGCCGGGAACTCCACGCCTACATTGTCGGTAGCTCGGGAGCCGGAAAAACCGAGCTTCTGAAAATCCTCATGCACCATGACGTGCATCAGGGCGAGGCCGCCCTGGTCGTGATCGACGCGCACACGGACGTATGCGAACAGGTCGCCCGGTGGCCTGGTGAGGAATTGCACAAGCGAGTCGTGTACCTGGCCCCGGAGCTATTCCCCGACGCCCTGCCGACGCTGAACCCGTTTCAGCTTCCCAAGGGAGCGACGGAGCGCACCAAGGAAAAAGTAGCCAACCGGCTCGGGGATATGATCGGGGATATTTGCCGGGGCGGGGGCGGCGCGGATCTCAGCGTGCGGATGGTGAGCGTGGCGAAGGCCTGCGTACGCGTGCTGATCGACCAGCCCGGGGCGACGCTGAAAGACCTCCGGGACATGCTGGGCAATGACGCTCCCCGCCTGCTTGACGCTGGCCGCAACCATGCGGAGCCGATTGTGCGGGACTTCTTCCGAAGGGATTGGGACAGCGGCGATTATGAGGCCTCCAAAACCGCCATGCGGGTGCGGCTTACCAATCTCCTGCTGCACCGGGATTTCCTGCACATCACATGCAGCCCGGCCAGCACGCCACTTTATGACCTGGTGGAGCAAGGCAAGGTCGTACTATTTTCCCTCGGCCGCGCTGGCGCGGAAACCGCGCAAATCGTCGGGAAAATGGTGTTGAGCATGATGGCCGTGCTAGGCGACATGCGGAAGGACACGGAGCGCGGCCAACGGAGGCCGGTGCATATTTTTGTGGACGAATGCCAGAATTTCATGGGGCCTAGCGTCATCACGATCCTAACCCAGCTCCGCAAGTACGGAATCCGGCTGACTCTAGCTAATCAATACATCACCGCGTTTTCGCGGGAACATCAGCACGCGATTTTGACCAATTGTCAGGTGAAGATTTTGGGCACCGGGGACGCGCCTGGGCCAATGCTGGCCGCGATGGGCTGCGACCTGGAAGACGCCCAAAGCCTGCCGCGTCGGCAATTCTTGGTAAAATGGGGGCACGAGGATGCGTTCCGGCTCCAAGCCCGGAGCGACCTAGCCGACGACACGGCGCGCTGTACGAAAAGCCAGTGGATTGCCCGGAGACTACCGCTTAAACGGTTTTACACGTTCCCGGATGGTTCGGCCGCCTCCCCTCTCCCTGTTTCCAATCCCGCGCCGGAGGTTTTCAGCCGTGAGCTTGATTAAGGGCATTATTCCCGGCCGGATTCTGAACGGCCTGGCCCGCTACCGTTTCTGACCATCGCCCACTCGTGCGGCTGGGCGCGGGTGAGGAAAGGGGCGTGCGTACCAGGTTGCAAGAGCTGGTAACGGCGAAGCTGGTAGACGTGCAGGAATGGCGGCTCGGGCCGAGCGCGGGCCGTTTGCCTAATGTGTATTGGCTGACCGTCAAAGGCGCGCGGCTGGTGGCGGAATCCGGCGGTACGCTGGTAGAGTCCCCTCCCTCGGGAAATCAGTCCAGGGCACGCCTGGCACCGTATGCTGACTGTCAATGCCTTGATAGCGTGCGATGCCTGGGCCGATCGCACGGGACAAGAGCGCCCAGCCGTCGTAACCTATATGCAGCGGCATGGTCGTAAAGCCGCCACGGAAATCACGCTTGCCGGTAAAACCGCCCTAGCTGATGCCGTAGTGCGTGTACGACGCGGCGGGAGCGTCCCGGCTTTACGTCCTCGAGGCTTATTGCAGCCATTACAGTGAGGGCCGATCAGTGAAGCCCATCACCCAGCTCGAGCCGTATGTTTTGACCGGCATGGGCAACGCTCTGGATGATGCTTTGGGTATTCCACCCGAGGGCAAAGCAGCGCGCCTGCTGGTGATCTGCGACACCGTCGAGTTGCGGGATCGGCTTTTGCGCCGGTTGCCAGAGCGGCCCGGGATGCCCTCACAGGATCACCGCACATGGGCGCGGTTCCATTTCAAGGCAGCCGACGAGTTGCACGACTTCGGCGCGGGTTGGCATACCTTCGCCGGGGAGCGAGTTCCCCTTCCCTCCTGAACCTCCAGGAACGCCCCAGGATGGGTTTTGGCGTCCTGGATGATAGGTTCTATGTGAACGGCATTAAAAGCGGCCTGGTGGCCTTCTGTGGAGCTCCGTTGCCAGAGGGTAATGCTCCAGGACGGTTGAGGGTCACCCGCCCCTATGTTTCATCCCTTTTTCCTTCAAAAATCAAAATCTCTTTTTTAGAAAATTCAGAAGAATGTTTAGAAAAAATGTTCAGCGGTGTTCAGCAGTGTTCAGTTCTATATATAGGCGCGACCGATTCAGCGTAAAAGCGCGACCGATTCAGCGTAAGGGGCGCGACCGATTCAGCGTGAGTTGAGGGCAAAGCGCGACCGATTCAGCGTAACCCCGCGACCGATTCAGCGTAGGCCCTATGATAAGTCCTTGAATCATAAAGGGTCGAAAACACCCCAAAGCGCGACCGATTCAGCGTAGCTAACATATTATGGTTTCACGCTTTTTTCGTGGAACGCTTGGCCGGTATGGACAGCACATCTGAATCGGCGGGTTTAAGCCGGATTCCTGTCTCGGTGACCGCGACAGGAAGCTTGGGAAATACTTCACAAATATGCGCCAGCTCTTCCTTGAATTTTGCGCGGAAATCGCGGTCCCGAGTATAGCCGCCGGTCTTCCCGGAGGTCACGAAATGACCCTCGCCGAACTGCTCCTTGAGAGATTCCACGTGATGGATACCGGTTCGCTGAGGCCATAGCTCCGGTGACTGAGCCAATAGTAGATATCAATCTTGCGCGGAGAATCCGAGAACGCCCGAATAGCGTGGACGTTAACCGGCAAGGCGTGCTTGGCGAGTGTGTCGTAGAATTCGCGGCTGAATGTGATGGTGCTGGGCCAGAGCATCTGCTGGTCCGGATTGGTGGGAAACCACACATCCAGCGACGAAAACGGGGCGGTGTTGACGGTCTTGGCCCGCCCGCCCTTTTCGTCAAAGGTGCCGATGGTCATCTTGCAGGCCGCCAGCGCGTTGACCTGTTGCTTGAAAGCGGTGAGGTTGCCGCGCGGGCCGCCATTGGCCTCAAAGCCCATCTTCTTGATGAAGGCTGTCAGGCTGTCATCGATGTTGATGGTGGGCGACTGTTGGCGGATGGCTTCACTGCACAGGTGCAGCAATAGCAGCCGCGCCCGCGAACCATAAGGGAGCGGTTGTTTGACGAATTCACCCTCCGGCGACAACAGCTCTCCGGCATTGACGATGAGGCGCATGTTGCCTTGCTTGCTGCGATATTCCCGCTCCTCGATGGGCTGGCGGTTATAGGGCAGGCCACAAAGGGCGAGGACGCTGTGGATGTGGCGCAAGTCCTGACGTTCGCCACCCTTCTCCAAGGCATCCTTGCTTTTGGCGCGACGGCGGGCACCGGGCGCCATCGCGGCAATCTCGTTGGCCCGGGCTTCAACCACAGCATCACGAGCTACCTGCTCGGCGACCACCACGGATTTCTAGCTCCAACATGCCGGGGGTGATGTTCGGGCGGCCTCGATGATAGGCGAGCTTCTTTTTCAGGTCGGCGTCGCGGATAAGGGGCAGGTCAGGCGCGCTGGTTTCGGTCATGGCCTGATTACTTTCCCTTCGCCTCCACCGCATTCAGCAGTGCGTCAATCGCTTCGCAATACGAAACGCCACCCATGGCGTCACTGTATGCCTTGAGGCGGTCGATAACGCGCTTCGGGCCGGTCACGGTGATTTTGTCTTGCGCCTCGATGCGGCGCGGCCCGGGTTTGCGCCTGGTCGTCGCCTCACGGGACACGAACCCCAACTCGGCGCCCGCCTGCAACACGTTGGTGATGGCGGGCCGCTCAACGGCCGCCTCACGACTCGGCTTAGGCAACTGCACTGTATCCACGGGGGTTTTGTCGAATCCGTAGCTCATGCGGCGGCTTTCTGTTGGGGGAGTTGGTTGACGACTTCTTGGGTGTATTCGCGGGCGTTCTGGATGGCGGCCTCCAGCGGTTTCAAGATGCGCTCCTGGGCCGACGCTGTGCTGCCCTTCACGTCCTCACGGGCCTGTTCGAGCAATTCGCTCAACAGGTAGCCGTCGCGGAAAATGCGGGTGTAAGCTGCACGGCGCACGATGGCCGAACGCAGCACGGGGATGTCGTTCGCCTCTGTTTCCTTGCGCACGTCCTTTTCATCGTTGGTCTGGATGGCGGCATTGACCTTGGTGAACAACAGGGCATGACCCACGTTGCGGTTCATCATCCGGCCGGTGTTGCGCACGAGCTGCACGGCCCGTGCGGCTTGACGGGCCTCCATGGGGGTTGGCTCGAACGGTACCAGCACAAGGTCGGACTGGCTGATGGCATAAGTGACGAGCTGGGAAGCGGTACCCTCAAGGTCGATAATCAGGTAGTCAGCCGTGCCCCGGAGGGTGTCCACGGTGTCGAGGAACGTGGCCTCGGTGGGCACGGGGCGCACGGTGAAAGGCACCGCCCTTCCCCGCTCGGTCCGCTGGGCGGCCCATTGCACGATGTTCTGGTTGGGATCGCAATCGAGAATGGCGACAGTCGCGCCAGCGGCTTGATTTGCTCGGCCAACAGCATGGCCGACGTGGTTTTGCCAGAACCGCCCTTGGGGTTCGCAAAGGTGATGGTGAACATGGGCCTGCTCCTTCAATGTTGAAGGCATCGTAAACCGGAAAGTTAAAATAAGCATTAACCTTGACGTTGGCGCTAATGCTAACTCTGACATTAACATTAGCATTAAAATTAGCGTGAGATGCGACAAGCCGCTGCAAAATCACATGATTTTGTAGCCCTTGCGAACCTTCTGCCGGAGAATCTGCGCAGCAAAGGCCTGCGCTTCCTGCGGGGTGGTGTGTTGCGTTTCCCTCACCTGACCACCCTTGCCGATGCGTCCCCACTCCCGCACCACCGCACACTCGCCGAATAAAGTCGGCTGGACGCGCATAGTATAGAACCGCGCCATGTTACGGCCGGTGTCCACGTGGGTCAGGTAAACCGGCATCATGCCTTCACTTCCGACCGCGCCCGCGCCTGCGGGAAATATTCGTAGAATACCGACCGGCTTATCTTGAGCCGCTTCGCAATGTCCGCCACGGAAATATTCCCGGCTGCGAGGAGGGCCTGTCCTGCCTTGATATCCTCGTCACTGAGTTTGCGCGGCCTGCCGCCCTTGCGCCCCGGGCCAGCGCGGCCTTGAGGCCTTCCATGGTGCGTTCCCGGTTAAGGTCGAGGAAATATTCGGCGTTGGCGCCCTGCATCTGCAAGTAATAGCGTCCCTGCGGAGTTTCGCTGTCGAACACCTCGGTCAGGCTGCGGAACTTCACGTTGTCGCGGCGGAGCCCGTCAATCGTCAACATCATTTCCACTAGGCTGCGACCGAGCCGGTCCAGCTTCCAGACTACCAGCACATCCTCCGGACGCAGGAAGGCAAGGGCGGCCTCAAGGGCTGGGCGCTTGCTCCACGCTCGGCCGGATTTCTTTTCCTCGAAAATGCGCTCACACCCGGCCACCATCAGCGCGTCCCGCTGCATGTCGAGATTCTGGTCGGTGGTCGAGACGCGGGCGTAACCTATGAGCATGTCCGGATTCTGATACAAGACGGTTTTCCGGTCAATAGAATTCCGGACATATATTCCGGACAGATTCGCCACTGCGGAGAGGGAAGTCGGAGGGTGTTCATGGGAGTGTCCGAAAAACGACCGTTTTCAGGACACTTCAAAACACTACATTTCCTGGGAAAACGCAGACCTGTTGCCAATCTGTTCTTGAATGAATCAGCACACCTTGATACCTCAATCGCGGTGGGGGCATGCATCTTAGTTTTTATACCCGTTATATAGACGAAAAGGCTGTCCCACCGGCATGTATAGCGAAGTCATCAAGACCGCCACGGCATCCAATATCCGCGTTGCCATGAACGCCGCCGCCACGATGGGTTTCCCATTAACCCACCTTGTCACCATCAATTTCACCATGACGGCGTGCCCGCCCGAAAAGGGCGTGGCTGCATTCCGCGAACTGCGAAACAACCGTTTCGGGAAATGGATCACCCGTAAGCGCAAGAAGGCCAGCTGGTTGCCTGCGCCCGCCGCGCACGTCTGGGTTTTGAAAATCCGGATGGCCGTTTGCACACACATTGGGCTGTCCATGTCCCACAGGGAGCTGAAGCCGAATTCGAACGGCAGATGCCGAAATGGCTGCAGGCCGTCACGGGTGGCGCATTCCTCGACGGCGCGCTGGATATCCGGCCACTGGATGACCCCAGCCGCCTGGCACTCTACATGCTGAAGGGCGCCGATCGCCGTTACACGACGTATTCGAAGATATACCACGAACCGCAAGGGATGATGGCCGGCCGCCGTTGCGGCGTGGCGCATGCACTGAACCGGGCGGCCCGCAAGCTGGCAGGAGTTAACGGGCAGCGTATGCGCGGACGCAACCGCGTCTTCTACCAGCGCGGCAGCCAGGGTTCGGCATCACCCATATAGGCCCCTGAACATTAAAGGGGCACAGATATACGGATCGGTTCCGGCTGAGGGCTAAATGACACTGCAAGCGTTTGGTAACCCGCCTTTGGTCTAACTAGACCCTCACGCCAACCTTATGGTGTTGGCTGGCTTCTCCGTGGTAGGGGTTCCCCTCCTCAGACCAATGAGTTGGAGCTAGCCGCATGAAGTGTCTTCGCATCTATGCTACCCCGGATGGCGAGTCCCATTTTGATGAAGTCGAATTGCCAACAACGAAGAGGGCAGTACATCCTGATGCCGTTCCGTTCGACGTTACAGGCAGCTATCCAGCCTCTCGCGTTCGCATAACCCACATCCCAGCAGGCATGCGCGAGGTTGCTTGGCACCTTGTGCCGGAGCCGGTGCTCACGGTTAGACTGGATGGCTCAGTAGAATACGAGACGAGCGACGGAGAGATACGTCACGTTCAGGCGGGCAGCTTCGTACTGGTAGAGGACACCCAGGGCAAAGGTCATCTGTCACGCCATTCCCCGGAGGCACAGACCGTTATCTGGATTTCGCTACCCAATGGTCTTGAAATACCGCCAGCATAGACTGTCCTAATAAGACGACGGCTTCTGGCGTAAGTTGCCGTTGCCTCAATTGAACAGCCGTCCATTCGGGACAATAGACGCCCCATGCCAATCAGGGCGTCCGGCGCTAAAGTCCATGACGGTTCAAGTGGGACAGCGAAAAATAGCCTTGCAATGTCATTTCGCCCTCAGCCGGAGCCGACCCCTATACCGCGGCCTTATGATCGAGCGCGCCGGCTTGGCTATTCGCTCAGGCTACGGAGACGATCCACAAGCTCCGCGTGGATTTCAGGAGCTGAGAAGACAACTTGTTCGCCAAAGAGGTCGGGTGGAAACCCAGCTGGCACTGGTGCGAGAGAGCTTCTTTCAGCACCTGCTTCGGTGGCAATTAGGCCGGATGCGGCAACATCCCACGGAAAAAGCGTTTCTGTATGAGCATCCAACCTACCCATTCCGACATATGAGATGTCCAGCACAGGGGAGCCACTCGTCGAACATCCTGGCAGTTTCGAAGCAAAAAGCTGACCCTCTTAATTAGGTAATCGAATTCCGGTTTTTCATGTGGGAAGCCGGTGCTGACAATGGACTTTATCAAACTGTTCGGCGACGACGCCTTGATAGAACGGCCGTTCAATTTTGATCCGCCGCCCTTGGTTGCGAGGAATGTCTCCCCGAGCATAGGGGCATGAACGCATCCAACTTGCACGACGCCATCGACCGCAAACGCTATAGAGATCGCAAAATATCCATGCCCACGGACATAATTTGCCGTGCCATCGATTGGATCAATGATCCAAAGTGGACCTTCGAAATCGAGTTCATCCGCGCTGGCGCCTTCTTCAGACAAAATCCTATGCCGAGGAAATCCGTTGTTTATCGCGGCTGATACGATACGGTCGGCAGCAAAGTCGGCAGCACTTACAACATCCGTCATACCTTTGTGGTGGATATCATTTCTGTATGCGCTCCACTGATCGATAACTGCCCGGCCTGCCTGTCGGGCGGCCCGTTCGGCAACTTCAATAATCTTGCTCTTATCGAACATCTTGAATTGTTTCCCACTTGCTTAATGCGATAAAATTGCTTCCGCATTGTTCAAATTCCTCGTTTGCGCCGGTCTAATAGTTTTGCACCATCAGCACGCAACTCTCCCTTGGGATCGACAAACCGGTAGAGCGTCTGTCGTGAGATTCCGAGTTCGGCGCAAAGGTCCGCCACTTTCGTTTCGGGTTTCCCCATTGCGGCTTGAGCAAGCCTCAATTTCGCGGGGTCATCTTGAAGGGGCTCCTCCGTTCCGTCCCGCCAAACCCTGATCGCGATCGTGGCGGTGATCGCCATTGGCATTATCCTCTGGCGGCGGCGCGCATGAGTACCCACTTTATTTCCTGACCGGCGAGGTCTGGGGGTAGCAAGGGCAGGGTATCTGCCCCCACACCCCGAAGGTATTTGAACAAGGGTTAGGATTGGTATTTACGGAACAGCGCGAAGGCCGAATGGATTTCGCCGCTTTGGATGCGTTCGAGAGCTGCGCGCACCATGGGATCGTTCAATCGCTCGACCATCTCCCGCTGCACTGCTCGGTCGTCACGCCGACACTCTTGAGGCCCGCCCCAAGGTGGTTCAGGTACTGCCGCTGGACCGGCTGAACCAATTCCGTGGCAGTTATCGGAAAGCTCACCTTGGTGTGGAGCGCACTACGCGAACAACAGGCCGTTGAGCTTGTGCCAGAAAAGCGTCGCCGCGCTCATTCCATTTGCCGCGCCAACGGTCCATCACTGTTTTGCGGACGTGGGTTCTTGAAGGTTTATGGGTCAGATAGACCGCCGCCGCCGCCGCCTCATAATCCTGGGCTTCTGCAGAGACCAGTTTAACGGCAATCGCCATCAAAGCCCGGTCGTCGTTCACGCCATCTCCTTTGGGTCGTCCACGTCCACGTTGCAAGGTCATTTCATTGCTCCTGTCATCGGTTTGGATGCGACAAACCTAGCCTCTCTACCTCTAGAGCAAAACCGCGTTTAAATCCTATCGCGGCGCGAAATATTCGGATCGGCGCCCCAAAACCGGCGCGAAAAATTCGTTTTCGCACTCAACTGTTGCGGCGCCATGCTCCACCCGATTCGATTACCGAATCCGGCGTTCGCTTTTACCTCAACCCGCACGCTAGCTTATGTTCCGTGACGATAATTACCCCGAAACCCGCAACACAGTGCTTTCGCTGACACCAAATGCCCTCGCAATCTGAGCACATGGCTCGCCTCGCGCGCGGCGTTTTATAACTTTTGCGCGTTCAAGCGGCCCTAGCTTCGGCTTCCGCCCGAACTTCACCCCGCGCCGCCGCGCCATCTCCCGACCATGCGCTGTGTTCTCCAGTATCCGCAGCCGCTGCCAACGGGCCGCCCAGCCGATGATGTACAGCACCAGATCGGAGATTTCCGAAGTCGTGTCGATAAACGGTTCATCCAGCAGGCGCAGGCCCGCGCCAGCCGCTTTGACGGCGGCGACGATGTTCAGCATGTCGAGCGGGTCGCGGGCGATGCGGTCGGTGACGGTGGCGAGCACCAGGTCGCCGGAACCGAGGAAGCCAGCAGGGCGGCGAGTTCGGGACGGTCGTCCCGGCTCTTGCCGCTGCGCTTCTCGTGGAAGATTTGCGCGCACCCGGCCGCGTCCAGTTTGCCGAGCTGGTAAGCCAAATCTTGTCCCTTGGTGCTGACGCGGGCATAGCCGACAATGCGGCCGGAAACGGGGGTATTCATGTCCAAAACCTCCTTGAATGGCGGAAAGCCTTGAACTCTTTGAATATTATTAATTATAGACTGGGGCTACTTCACCTTTTTACAGATGGTCAAAAGTCACGAGTTTTGCAAGTGGGCGCGATTCACATTTATTCTCCGAATTATATTTTAGAAATACTGAATCTATTCATGTTTCCGTTTGGGAAAAACCATCGGCATGCCCGTTTGGGTGGCCGTCAAAACTCGTGATTTTTGATATCCAAAATCTCCCGCCATCCCGGCGTGTCGAGGATATCCATGGTCCGGAAATTCGGAATTCTCCTGCCCTTGCTGGCCTGCTCCCTTGCCACAGCCTGCAATCCATTCAGCCTCAAGAACGCCATTGTCGGCCGCTGGGAAAGCACCACGTGGCGGTACTCAAAACAATATATTTATGCCGACTTTCAATCCGACGGCACACTGACATTCCTGACCTCGTGGGGACCGCACGAAGGCAAGTGGAAAATCCTCGACGACGGCCAGTTGAAGGTCACGTTCAGCTCCGGCAGCAGCAAGACCTGCAAGGCTTCGGTCAGTGGCTCGACGCTGACCATCGAGTCTCCCGCCTGCATGACCTGGCAGGAGCTCGGCCCCAGCATCACCCTCGAAAAGCACTAAGAGAACCACCATGATTTTCATCATTATGATTGTGGCCGGTATCGTCGGCGGGTTCATGGCTCAGGCCAAGGGGAAGAGCATTCCCCTCTGGTGCGTCCTGTCAGCGTGCTTCCCGTTCGCCCTCATCTTTTTGGCTTTCATGAAAAAGCACCGACCACCTGATCTAATTGAAAAAGAGCTAGGATGTTCACGCGCAAACTCCCTTACCCCGCCGTGGCAGCCGCCATGCTGCTGCTCTCCGGCTGCGACCAGAAAGACGACCGCGTTCTCGGACAATGGGTCGTGGGGGCGGACGCTGGAATTCAAGAAGGATGGCCAGTTCACGGTCCAGGAGGACGGCAAGAAGCAGACCGGCACATGGCAGCGCTACGGGCGGGACATCAACCTGACCTTGGCGGGCGAAGAGACCATCTGCGGCGTTGGAGAAGGGTATGAGAACCAGCTTATGCTGATCACCCGGAACAAGTTCGACCCGCAGGCCTGCAAGCTCAACTCGCCGTACTGGCGGGTGGACCTCCCGGCGGACAAGCGCGCCGCGTCACTGGTGGCGTTCAACTGCCAGACCAAGGGCCAGACGCTTGGCCGGATGCCCTACACGCGGGAGTTCAGGATCGATGCCGACAAGAACGACAAGCTTGCCTGCTTCGGTAAGACCGGCACCGGATGCCAGATGGTGTGGTCTGCCACTCTTGTCACTGAGGACCGTTTTTCGATGACGGTGTTTTGGGGAAACGGCACCGGAGACATGTTCGATGTCACGAAGGCTGGCGATTCAGGAAAGCTGGAGCTGAGGCAATCATCTTCAACCTCCTGCGGGACCGCCGCCGGTATGGCCTCCTGCATTTTCAGCAGCTACACGTCCGTCGGAACTTGCGAGAAGGTTGCGCCCTAATCTGAAAGAGCTGACGTAATAAAAAGGGGGCACAAGCGTAGGGCGAACCTCGGGGAACCCACCCCTTGCCCCCGCAGGCGACGAAGCCCCATAGTCGCCTTTAACTATGGGAAGGATGCGAAGTGGATTGGGTTTTAGATATATATAGGCCCTACATTGGAAATCTGCCTTTGGCAGCGTTCACGGTTGCTGTAGTCGCCATAGGTTTCGTTTTGGGGCGTCTTAGTAAAGTACGTAGTGTAACCCCGTGACGCTCCCTGGGCCAGCTCTTGAAGCCATGATCCCGCCGATCCTAATAGAGTACCGCGAGGCGGCCGGTCAGCTCGTTTATCAGAAGCCCTTTACAGACGATGTTGCGGCTATTCAGGCGATAAAGTCTGTTCGAGAATGGGATGAAAAAGCACTCGCTGATTACGCTGCCATAAGCGCACGTTATGCGGAAGATATTGACGTAAAACGTAAATATAAGCCTATCAACGGTTTCCGTGATATTTCTGAGGTGGCCTCGGCAACCCTACGCACTATGGAAGAGCTTTATCACACGGGGGATATCAAGCTGAAAGGCTATGAAGCTGGCCAAATTTTCACCCACGAGCAAAATGTACGGTTGGAAAAACAATTAGCGGCGCATAGACAATTGGAAGGGCAACTACTGGGCGCTCTTTCCTCCTACATCGAGACGGGTCACATCATTTCGGAGATTGCGGGGGAGAAGCGTTAGCTTTTCAAACTAGCCCTCCGTATCACTGTAAAATTGTGGGTTAAATGGAACATTTTTTCATAAGCCTTAACATAGCATTCCCTCAGTTTTGGCATTAGCTGCTCCCGCGCAATAAAGGCGGCCGCTAGTGCGTCCCGCATCGTCTGAAGGCTGCTAAATTTCTGCACGTTTTCTTTCTGCCATGCCTCGACGTATTCGAGGTAATCGGCAGGAAGCCCGGCCTTGTTTTCGATGAAAAACCGAATGAAATTCAAATTGGCCGCATTAATATCTTTAGAAGTGATTTCGAGGTCGCTGATATGACGTTGCGCATTTTGAAAGGCTTGGGATATCTCAATTTCAATGGCCTCCCTGTCCCGTTCAAACTCTTCCACAATCGGCTGTCTAAGTGACCAATATAGTTGAAAATCACCATCCATTGCCGTTTTAATCCCATGACGTGGCGAGACTAAAAAGGCGGGATTACCCGCCTTTTGATGAGGTTCCTGTCGATCTACTGATGCGCAGGCGTGATTGTGAATTGAAGCCCAAGCGCGCCTAGCATCTTGGAAAGGGTCTCGAATTGAGGTTTTCCTCTTTAGACAGAGACTTGTAAAGGCTTCCCTGTTCAGTTTCGCCTGTTCAGCCACTCCCGCCAATCCACCAGCTTGTGCCTTGGCGACGTGGCGTAACCCTTCTTGAAAGAGCTCCATATCGCCGCTTTCAAGGAATTCAGCTAGATAAACGGCTGCGTTTTCAGGGTCACGCAACAGTTCATCATATTTGTCAAAGTCAAAAGGTCTGCTTGCTTGGGCCATTATCTCACCCTCCTGTTATAGTCTTCAAGATAAGTCTTCGCTTTCGCTATGGTCTTATCTTGCTCCTTTTTAGTAGAACCAGCCAACAACAAAACAATGGTCTGTCCTACAACGGTATAGAAGACGCGAAATCCTTGACCATGATGGATGCGCATTTCACAGATACCTGCCGCGCCGGTCAGTGACTTCCAGTCGCCGAAGTTCCCCAAGGACGCCCGCCGAATACGGGCGACTACCTGCGTTTTGGCCTCGGCGCTCTTGATATCATCCAACCATTCATTGAATGGCGCATTCCCATCCTCGGTTTCGTAAACTTCGATTTCATACCGCTTCATGCTTATAGTGTACGCCACAACGTACACTGACACAAGCCCAACTATATTTTATTTCCCTAATATAAAGGGGCCGCAAGCTATGGTGTTAATGCTGGGTGCCGGCAGCTCGCCGGCACAAAATGTTGAGTCCCGCAACAGCATACCGCCGCGATGCGGCGAGCTTCGGCATGGCATTCACTGGATGCCATAACGACGAGCTTCTATTGCGGGCCTGACGGCCTGAGCGAGAGAGTGGAGCGCGCACCACTCGGAACGGAGCGAGTGACGGCCCGAAGGCCCGCAGCGCGGGTAAAACCCGCTGCGGCCTTTAGAGCCGCAAGGGCAGGGGTGCGGGGTTGCAAGTCCCCCGCTGGCCGGTGACAACCGGCCAAGGCGGAGGGTTTGGGAGGGTGCGCCCTCTCATTTGCTGCCGTTCCGGCCGACACATGGACTGGGCAGGCCACAGCCCTGTCACTACCGCAACGCAGGTAGTGACAGGGCGGGCCTGGCCCGGACAGCCGCATGGTAGGCGCCGAAAATGAGGAAATTCAATAAATTCTAAAGGCCGAATTGTCTGATGTTAGTACGCTTCGCCTCGCTTCGCATAAGTGCCCGACGAGTGCCACGCGGGCGCTCGTCGATATCGACACGCGACATCAGGGCAACAATCCCGACCTTTGAAAGGAATCCTACAATGAACCTAAGAATGCCGCGCACGGCAAGACCGTGCCGCAAATCCAGCCGCAGGGGAGGCCTCTGCCCAAATGCCAAACAACAATATCAACGCATAGCACGGCCCCACGGGCACGGCACTGGAAGGCCCACGGAGGCCACC